>NZ_JAKWFK010000010.1 GCF_029522115.1 Trinickia sp. Y13
ACATGGATTTGCATCCACTGTTCCTTCTGGAGCATCGCCAGCCTTCGCGCAAAAAAGGCTGACTGTACTGAAAGGTGGCTCAGATTTACTTTGCGCGAAGTGGCTCAGTATTACTTTGCGCGCAACAACGCATACGAACTCGATATACCTGGACTGCGTAGCTGGCCGCTCAAGCGGTACCCGCATCTGATTTTCTATGTGACCCGCACCGATCACGTCGACGTCTGGCGGGTGATTGATGGTTCGCGCGATATCCCGGCCTGGTTGAATGACGAAGGATAAGAGCCGCTCGCTTTCGGGTGGGGATATAGACCAGGAACGCTAACGAAATACGGGTTGCCAGTGTCTATTGCCGTCTCGCTATGGCTCTCGCGACGCGACCGTATTTCTGACGGTATACGCGTGATTTTTCGCGGCTCCGCCTATGTGGCACGAGCGTTTCCCACCAGGCTCAACATAATTGCGCGCTACACCGAAAGGATTCTGTCGTCGGCACCCATGGGGCGCCCTTAACGGGTTAACCAGCGGGAGTTTCGAGTTTAATCGCGTGCCTGTTAGCGTCGACTTACTCGGCGATCCGCTGCCGGAACCACTCCGCCAGAGAAGCTTCGTCAAGCTCGCCAGCAGCAACCATTTCCATGGTCCCAACGGCATCGGCCGGATCGAACTTCAGCCGATAGCCGTTGTCTGCCAGGAAAAGGCGCGCAACCACCCAGGCGGTTCTTTTATTGCCGTCCGCAAAGCCATGATTCCGCGCTGACCCATAAGCATACGCGGCGGCGAGCGCCGCTGCGTCGGCACCCGCATAAACAACAAGATTCTGCGGCCGTGCCAGTGCTGACTCCACTGCCCCTTTGTCGCGCACGCCATCGAGCCCCCCATGCTCGGCAAGCTGACGATCATGGACGGCATAAGTCAGATCCGCGCGCACCCATCGCCACGCTGTCATTTGGCCAGCGCCCGCAGAATATCGCGGTCATCGTGCATGATCTCTTCCGCCAGTTTCATCTGGCGTTCAAAATCCGGGTTGTACGGCGTAATCCGGTAGCCGCCTTCTGGCGCCTCGGTCAGATACACGGTATCGCCCTTCTGCACCTTGAGCCGTGCCATCGCCTCCTTGGTAAGAATGAAGCCAGCCGAAGCCCCGACCGTCGTGACCTTGAATGTAAGCATGGCGCCCTCCTCGCTATATAATCAGCATTATATATCAATCGTTCACTGACGGCGAAGGGTGGATGATGGCCCGGTTGCTTGTAGCGAGACCGCAATGTGCGCGGAACAAACTTGACTGTGCCACCATGCACTTATCATGTAACACATGGGGAGCACCGCAATGACAGAAGCTACCTTTACTTTTCGGGTCGACGAAGCCCTAAAAAACGAGTTTTCCAAAGTCGCCAAGGCCCACGACCGCACTGGCGCTCAACTCTTGCGCGACTTCATGCGGGACTACGTGAAACGGCAAGAAAAATCCGCTGACTACGACGCCTGGCTGCGCGCCAAGGTTGAGCGGTCACGAGCCTCGGCCGATGACGGCAATCTCCTACCGGCCGCCGACGTTGAGGCTAAATTCGCAGCCCGTCGAGTCAACACTCGTCGTCGGCTTGAAGCTTCGAAGTAATGGAGTTGTTTTGAGCAGATACGCTGCCCGCACTGCAGAGCTATCCATGTGTTAGACGCGGAGCCCTGGAGCGAGGCGGTCGAGCGATGGCACTCAAGTGAAGCCGACTACACGCCAGGTTGACGGCAGGAGCCAACGGCATCGGCACCGGCAATAGCGTCTGCTCATTCACAAGCATCGCGACCTGCGGCCGCCATGCCAAAACAGTTGCGTTACCAGTTGCCAAGCTTCGTGGTGCTGCTTCCGACCTCGATCACTTCGGGTTTCAGGCGGTTGAGCAGCTTTTGAGTGCAGTGGAGATACAGCATACAAAAGGGGAAGAACCGTGTACCAGGAGAAAATGTACGCCCATTGTGCTAACATGACGTACATCTGAAGGAGATTCCTTTTTATGAGCACCTCTACCCGCTCCGCCCGTCTGGGTTTGCGCGCCACGCCGCAGCAGGAAGCCGTGCTGCGCCGTGCCGCCGAGATCGCGCACAAATCCATGACCGATTTTATTCTCGACAGCGCCTGTCAGGTCGCCGAACGAACGCTGCTCGATCAACGTTTGTTCCTGGTGACTGAAAGTCAATCGCAAGCACTGCTTGACATGCTCGATCGGCCGACCCAAGACAATGCGGGCTTGAAGGAATTGTTCTCCCGAACAGCGCCTTGGGAGAGCTGATGCCGCTGTCCGCACTGCAAGCACTAAACGCCAGCCATGGCTTGGAAGGCTTCGATTGTGGCAGGCCCGGCCTGAATGACTGGCTCCTGCGCCATGCGCGGCAGGCACAAGCCAGTGGTTCGGCCAAGACTTACGTCGTTACCGAAGATCAGCGCCTAGTCGGATATTACAGCCTGGCCGTGGGGCAAATCGATACTCTGGAGGCCCCTGATCGAGTACGCAAAGGGATGGGTGCCTATCCGATCCCTGTTGTCATCCTTGCTCGGCTGGCGGTAGCAATGCAGGATCATGGGCGTGGCGTCGGGATCGGCATGCTGCAAGATGCAATCCGGCGCACAGTGGCCATCGCCGAACAAGTCGGCGTTCGCGCGATGCTGACACATCCGATCGATGAGGATGCAGCACGCTTCTATCTGCGTTTCGGGTTTGAAGCTTCGCCGGTGCGAGAACAGCAATTGCTGCTGTTGCTGAAGGACGCTCGTCGATTCCTAATGCCTGCTGTATCAAGCAAACCGAAGTAGAAATCGCCTAATCATCGCCTATCGGCGCCCCGCTTAGAGAACGACAATTATCTTGGCCGGTCGTTTCGCAGACATGCGAGCGGGCGGTACTAGTAGAAACAGATCGCCAGTGGGCAGCGAGATACGTGGACTTTGTTTTCTGCTGCCGGATAACTGTCGCAAGGTTTCTACTCGCCCATTCCTCATGTTTCTCGAGCAACAGGGGTTGATTGACTTGGCTTCAGAAATCGAACGGCGCGCGATCCTGGCCGGAAGACAATTCTCTCAGATTCGTTTTCCGCCGTAACAACGCCATAGCGGTTCCGATTCATCGCGCATTGCCTATTGATGTCTCGGTACGGACACCGCCTGTTGACGGTATTTCTGACGGTATACGAGCAACTTTTCACTACTCTGTCTATGCGGGACAAGCCTTTCCAGCCAGGCTAAACAAATTGGCGTATGTCGAAAGGATGTTGTCGGCGGCGGCTCCGACGAATCGCATGCAATTGTTGAACCTAACCGCGCCGCGGAGCTAACCATTTGCTTCGTGGCCCAAGCAAGCCACAGCAAATGGATGAACGCTTCCTCCCTGCGCAGGCGCTCAAAGTCGATAACCGACGTTGCCTTCATGCACCGCAGGAATCCGCGCGCGTCGAACTGCCTCGGGCTTGGGTAGCGGAAGCGCAATGAATTCGGACTCCTACGTCCAGTTCGGCGATATCCCAGCCTGGTTGAGGGACGAAGGATAAGAGCCGCTCGCTTTCGGGTAGGGATATAGACAGGAATGCTAACGACGCACGGGCTGTCAGTGTCTTCCCTACTTCGTGGCACGGCAAGTCGGCACGATTTTCAACAACGCCGGCCAGCGTCGAATCCAGCCGCTCTCGTGTGACGCCTCGGCAACGATCGATATCCGTGCGCATCTTGCACCGGTGGCCTCGAGAAAGCGCTGCGCCACCGACGGCGGAACGACATGGTCCTTGGCTCCGCTGAAGTGCACTTGTGCAATATCGGCAACGCGGCTCGCGAAATCGATCGCGTCTTTCGACTCGGGCATCGGCGAGACATGGTGCAGCCGATTGACGAATTCGTCGTCGAGATTGCCGGCCACGGTGCGGATGGAAGCGACATCCGCGCGGCGTGCCGCGATCAATACCGCGACGGCGCCCCCTCCCGAATAACCGATCAGCTCGACAGGCTGCCCGGGTGTAAGCGCGGCAAAATGGCTGACAGCGTCGTTCATCGACTCGATCACTTCGGCCCCGAATCGCTTGCCGGTCCAATAGGGAATGCCGCATCGCGGATTCCTCGCCATCGGTGTGAACTGGCAAGGCCGCGCCAAATAGACGACGTTCGGCGCGCTGTCCTGTGCGGCGAGCGCGAGCCCGATAGCCTCACGCGGCGTGGGATCGAGCGAAGGTTCGGTGCGCGACAGCCAGGCGAGCCCATCGCCCTCGATGTACACGCGCAGCGGCTCGCGGGGCGCCGAGATACGCACAAAAGCCGTCAGCACGAAGCGGCCGGAATCGACGAGTTGCCGCTGCAGATGCGCCCCCCCGGCCAAGGCGTCGGCATGGGCGTCGCGATCGAGCGCGGTGCATCCTGACAGCGGACCCAAGACTGACAGCGCGATGACGATCATCGCCACGCAAGACTGTGCGCGCCCCCACGGACGGTCGCACCACCGGCCCCTCCCGCCCACGACGCTCATTGCGCTCCGAACCGTGCCAGTTCGGCCGCCATTCGGGAAACGACGCCGCTCCAGTCCGCACGCACCTCCTGACGAAACAATCGCATCCGCGGATACCACGGTGTATCGGTCCGCTCGAGCAACCAGCGCCAGTCCGGGACTTTCGGCAACATGACCCAAACGGGTCGGCCCAATGCGCCCGCGAGGTGAACGGGGGAAGAGTCCACTGAAATCAACAGATCGGCGACGCAGAGAATCGCCGCCGTATCTTCGAAATCTTGGATCTCATCGGACAGCGACAGCAGCGACATCCCCTTGGGCGGCAAAGCGGCCTGCGTTGCGGCGGGGCCCTTCTGAATCGACACGAAGCTCACGCCCGTTCGCGCGAGCGGCGCGAGCTGCGCGAGGCTCAGCGAGCGATTGGCGTCGTTGGGGTGCGTGGGCCGTCCTGCCCACACCAGCGCCACGAGCGGGCGCGGCAAACCGGCCAGACGCTGCCGCCAGCGCTCGACGCGCTGCGGGTCCGGATGCAGATAAGGCGTCGGCCCGGGCAAGTCGTCGAGACTCAGCCTCAAAGCCATCGGCAGGCTCATCATCTCGCAGTGCATGTCGAATGCGGGCGGTAAGCTCCCTCGTTCGACGATCTCGTCGAACCCCGTGGCACGCCGGACGAGCGACAGCGATTCCGCGTTGATTTCAAGGACGACCCGCGCACCGCTCTTCTCCTTGGCCCACGGCACGAAGCGGATGAACTGGAAGGTGTCGCCATAGCCCTGCTCGTCGTGGATCAGCAGCGTCTGGCCGGGCATGGCGCGGCCATCCCAGCGCGGACGTTGGACCTTGCGTTCGATGTGCGCCGTGTGCGCGAGGCTGTAGCGGTAGTGGTACTCCCGCCAGCCCCGCTCGAACTCGCCCGAGAGCAGCAAGGTTTCGGCGAGATCGAAGCGCGTCGGGAAATCGCCAGGCGCGTGCGCCACCAGCATTTCTTGGATCGCGCGCGTCTCGGCGATGCGTCCTTGCGACCGGAGCGCGGCCGCGAGCCATTTCCAGAGCGAAAGCGGTCCGTGCCCCGAGGACAGATACGGCCGCAGGACCGCCTCGGCTTCCTCATAGCGCCCCGACGCCAGCAACGGACGAATCTGAAGCTCGATCGCGTGCAGATCGAGTGCGGCGCCCGGCATCACGAAGCCTCGACGCCCAGCGCTGCGAGCAAGGGGCCGAGATAGCGCGCGTAGGCATGCCAGCGGCCTTTCGAGGTCGCATAGATCGGTTGGCGCACCTGGTTCACGCTCGCCGTGCGGACCACTCGGCGGTTGCGGTGGAAGTCTAGGCAGGCATCGTCCCACGGCAGTCCCAGCCAGGCGATCAACCGCCGTGCTTCGCCTTCGAGGTCGTCGACCACGGCCTCGTAGTGAGTTTCGATGAAAACGTCGCTAGGCAGCAGCTCGCGCCAATGCGCCATCAAGCGTTCGTACTGGCGGTAAAAATCCGCGAGCTCGGTCTGGTCGTACGCAAACGGTTGTTGTCCAGCGAACAACTTCGTGTAGCAGGACAAGCAGGTGTCGACCGGGTCGCGCCGAACATGGATGATCCGAGCGCCCGGCAGGATCAGCGGAATCGCGCCCGCATACAGGAAGTTGCCGGGCATTTTGTCGACGACGTGCGCTCGTCCCCCGGCAAGGGGCGCCACACGGGCCAGATACGCTTGCCCGCACTGACGCAATCGCGCTTGGGGGTCGGTCTGGCCGTCGAGGGCGAGGATGCCGTCAGGAAAGCCGCCGACGTCGTCGATCGCAAGACGCAACGCAGACAGTTCGCCCGCGCCCGTCACCTGCGGGTGCGATGAGAGGATTTGCTCGATCAGCGTGGTGCCGGAGCGCGGCATGCCGACCACGAAGACGGGCATTGTCGACGGCATGCCAAGGCCCGCGAGCCGGCCATATCGTTCCCGCGTGAAAACCGCGGCGATACGCTCCATCCAGCGTTCGGTCTGCCCGCTGTCATAGTCGAACGAAGCGCGCTTCTGGCGGTTGCCGGCCGCGAGGTGGCCGAACGCCCGCTCAGGATCGTTGATGTCGAGGTAGGCCTTGCCAAGCGCGAAATGCGCCGCGACGCGATCGACTAGCGAGCGTCGCTCGCCTTGCGCGACACATGACTCGAGCGCCTCGATGTCGGGATCGCCCGCACTGAACGTGCGCAATTCCGCACGTGCCGCGAGCGCCTGGGCGGACCCCGGAAAACGCGCCAGCGCCTGCTCGAAAGCCAACAGCGCTTCATCCTTGCGCCCCGCTTCCATCAAGAGCGTGGCGCGTCCGACGAGCGCCCCTTCCGCCACCGTGCCGGGCAATTGCGCGGCTTGCTCGTAGGCACGATGCGCTTCGTCGGTTATGCCGAGATCCTGCAACACCAGCGCCAGCGCGTAATGGGCCTCTGCGCTGCGCGGCGCGAGCGCCACGGCATGCCGCGCGATGGCGAGCGCCTCTTCGATGTGCGCAATCTGCCTGAGCGCCTTCGCGCGCGCCGTCAGCGCAGCCGGATGGTCGGGGGCGAAAGTGCTCAGCATGTCGAGCGCCCGCAACGCCGCGTCGTGACGTTGCCGGGAGATCTCGAGATCGGCGAGGTTCAGGTACGCGTCGACGAGGCGAGGATTCAGATCGATCGCCTGCCGCGCATGCTGCTCGGCTTCGTCATAGCCGCCCTGCGTCGAGAGCAGGAAGGCGAGATTGCTGTGCGCTTCGGCGTAGGACGGGTTGAGCGAGAGCGCCTGACGATAGCACGCCTCGGCCCGGTCCATCTGCCCCAGTCGCCGCCACGTATTGCCGAGATTGTTTTGTGCTTCAGGCCATGCAGGGTTGAGCGCAACGACCTTCTCGAGGCATGTGCGGCTTTGCTCCAGCTGACCGGCTTCTTGAAGCAGGATGCCGAGGTTGTTCCATCCGGAGACGAGCGTCGGATCCATCGCAACGGCGCGTTGCGCGGCTTCGACGCCTTCCGGCAGCAGTCCCTTCTGGCGATACATTTCCGCGAGATTGCTCGAATACACGGCCGGCGCGCGAGGGGCAAGACAAGCCTGCTTTAGATGAACGATCGCCAGATCCAAGTTGCCGTAGGCGTGTGCCATCAACCCAAGCAAATGGAGCGCGTCCGGCTGTCCGGGCCAAGCGGCGAGCACCCGCTGGGCCAGCATTTCAGCCTGTTCGGCCTGACCGGCATTCCAGTGCGCATAGGCCCGCGTAAGCGCGTCCTGAATACTGATGTTCTCGGGAGGGGCGGCGCTGGGCATGCTTGAAAAGTCGGGATCGTGGAAAGGAGGAAAATCGATGCTTTGCGATCGTAGCACGCGCGCGCACGAGCTAGACGCTTCTGGGCGCTAGCTGACCGACGCCGCGTTTCGGGTACAGCGGCCCGCGAGCGCGAGCCGTGTGAGGACCGGCGACGGCACCGGCCTCACTGCCCGTGGTCGACAGTCAAAACAGCTGCCGCAATCGCAAACTACCGGCCTGAGAAAGGTAGCCTTGCCCGATCTGAACGTCATAGCGCGCGGTCACGCTCAGGTTCCGCGCTTTGAGCAGCGTCACGCCGGCGGTTACCAGGGCCGAGTTCGTGACGGGGCTGGTGCCCAGGGAGGTGAAACTGGTTTGGCCGCTAGGGTCGGCGGCGAAAGTGGCGTTGGTCAGCGCGCGCGTGTTGTCGTACTCGTGGCGCCATGCGACGGTCAACTCGGGCACGAGCACACCATACGAGGTCGGCAGCTCGCGTTCGATTTTCGCGCCAAGGTCGGTGGTCACCGAGGTCAAGTGCGAGGAGCCGACCGACAGCGCCGCCCCGTTGCCTCCCGATTCCGTGTAGGCGTTTTGATGCAAGTAGCTATACGTGAGCGTCGCGAGCGGCGTGACGGTCGCGACGCCGAAGGCGAGCGGATAACCCACCTCGCCGCGCGCGACATACTGCTGCCCGCTGAAGCTGCCGTTGGCTTGCCCGGAGAAACCGGGGAAGTTGACCAACCGATTCGTGTCGTAGCGCTGGACGATCGCGCCGGCGGACAGATTGGCATACCACCTGCCCGTCACGTAGCTGCCGTAGCCGATCAGGCCGTACGAATTGATGCGCGTGTTGTCCCCGGCGGTATCGCCCGTGTTGTTAACAGCAGTGTTGCTATAGCTGAATGCGCCGCCGACACGCCAGGTATCGGACACCGCGCGGTCGACGCCGAACAGCAGGCCGCCGTAGTTTGCGCTGTATCCGTCCACCTGATCGCGCGCGTCCTGGCTCGCATGTCCACCGAACGCCTGTCCCCAGGCGCCCCAAGTCGGCGCCGCTTCTCCGGTCGAGATGCCGCTGCCTTCCCGTTGCGCCAGGCGCAGACCGTTGGCATGGCTCGAAATGATATTGAGCGTATCGAAGGTCGGGGCGGCCGCCGCGCGGCTCGAGGCGCTCTGCGACGTCGGACTGAGCTGCTTGCCCGCGGCATTGAGCGCTTGGGTCGAGCCGCCGGCATTGAGGGCGAGCGAGGCGTTGAACAGATTGAGGAGCGCCGGACTGATGCCCGTGTAGTTCGCCAGCCCCGTGAGCGATGACACGGCATTGGGCGCAGTGGCGCCCGTCGGGGCCGGCGTCGGTGTTCCCGTTCCCGTTCCCGTCCCGGTGCCAGTGCCGGTTCCCGTACCGGTTCCTGTGCCTGTCCCCGTCCCGGTGGCGTTGGCGAGCGTCAGGACCAGATCGCTGTTCGCCCCGTTGGCCACCGCGGCGCCAGTGACCACAAGCCCGGTGACCCCGGCGACCGAATAGCGCAGCGTCCCTTCGTTGTAGTTCGTACCCGTCCCGACGGCGTCGACGACGACGAAGCGCTGGCCGGCGGCGAATCCGTAGGCGTTGACCTTTTGCAGCGTCACAGCCGAGCCGCTCGCAATATTGGCGGTGCCTGAAACGACCAGTCGACCATAGCCGCCGTCGCTTGCGATCGTACCGCCCGCGACGGCGCTATCCGCGACGCCGACCAACAGCGTGGCCGACGCCCCTTGCGTGTAATTGCCGGTGATCGCGATGGGATTGTTGACCTGGAGCGTGGCGCCGGTGTTGTTGACGGCGTGACTGCCCACGTTGGCGTTGTCGTTGAGCAATACGTTGCCGGAGCCGAATACGACGTTGGACGCAGTATTGACGATGGTGCCGATATTCGCGGCGGCGATGCCGCCGCTCAGCCCCGTCAACGTGCCGAATGCCGCGCCGGCGCCGCCGCTGATGTTCAGATTGGTCGAGCCCGTGTTGCGGATGGTGCCGGCGATCAGGCCGCTGTTGCTGATCTGGCTGATGGTGCTGGTGCTATCGATATTGATCGCGTTGAGCAGACCCGTAATCGTGCCGCTGTTGATTACCGAGCCGATGGTTGCGCCGGCCAGCGCAAAGATACCGGTGTACGGCCCGCTCGGAAAACCGGTGACGGTTTGGGTCGTCGCGCCGCTGATCAGGCCGGAGTTGTTGATGGTCCCGATCGTGCCCGACTGCGCCACGACGCCGGAAAAGGTGCCGATGATCGTGCCGGTATTGGTCAGCGTCCCGAGGTTGGCGCCGCTGCGGATGAGCACACCTATTTCGTTGGTGATCAGGCCACTGTTGTTCAGCGTTCCGATCACACCTGAATTTTCGCCAAGTACGCCGTAGCCGACGATGGTTCCCGCGTACGTCGAGCCTTTGATCGTGCCGCTATTGAGAATCGTGCCGATGCTGCCGGCGTTGTTGTCGATGCCGAATATGCTGCCGCTCACCGTGCCGCTACCGGCGAGCAGTCCCATGTTGTTGACGATGCCGATGGTTCCGCTATTGAGGATGCCCCTTCCCGCGCCTGTAATCGTCCCGGTTGCCGTATTGGTGAGCGTTCCGATGGTGCCGGTGTTGTTGATGCCGGCCGCGATGGTGCCCGCGATGCCGGAGGTGCTCACAAGACCGCTATTGTCGAACGTGTCGATCGAGCCGCTATTCCTGATACCCGAACTGCCGCCGACAAAGGTACCGGAATTGTTGTTGGTCACCAAGCCGATGGTGGCTGAACCGACCATTCCGTACGTGATGCCCGCGATGGTGCCGCTGTTGGTGAGCGTGCCCAACGAGGAGCCGGTCGCCAGGAAAGCGGTCGCCGTGTTGAAGTTCGAGAGAACGATACCGGGGGCGATCGTACAGTTGCCCGAGGACCAGCCTACTTCCGTGGTGTTCGAGCTGATCGTACCGTTGATTCCACAATCGGCTTTTGCAACTATCGGCACCACACTGGCGAGCACGCCGGCAAGCGCGGCGGCGATCGCATGTTGTCTCGACGGTACGTTGTTACGGTTCATGAGCGCCCCGATGGATATGTCTCGGACGCAATTATGTAAGAACCGGGGCGACTTGCAAAATATTATTCAGGGGAATCGCGATATTTCGGCATGTGACCTTTTTTGCGTCACGCTCACCCATGCACATCCTTCGAAGTTCTCCATTTCGAACGAGCTTGCCGGTGACTTTCATTTTAATTACACACAAGTCCACTCTATGTCCCTCAACCCTCGCCAGCTGCGGGCCGCAAGCACGTTTGCTCCGCCCTCCACTCACCCTCGCAATGGGTCGCCCTTGGCCTTGTCAATACGTACTATGCGCATTGACTCGAAAATATCTTGGCGCCTGCCCCCCCGGGATCCACCGAGTGTCTTTTGAACAGGAAAACACCCATTGACAGTGACGCCTTATTCGATTCGATTAATAGAATTTAAATGAGCGTCTGAAGAGCGGCGCTGTTCGAATGCGCGTGAGTCATCTTGGGATCGCTTTCCGTTTTCCGTTCTATCGCTCAAGGCTGCGCATGCCCCGCCAATGGATGGGCCGTCGCGTCGACGATTTCCTCGAACCCTTCTAGCACCAGGCTCGACTCCCGTGGAACACCCAGCATGTTGAACGAATAGAGTTGCGGGTAGCGGTCCCGTGCCTCGCCCCGAAAATTCCCCGGATTGAATAGCGGGCTGATGTGCCAGCACAGCCGGTAGCGTTGCGCCCACAAATATTCGATCAGCGCAGGGGAGTTGGCGACCCGATCGTTTTCAACGAACAACAGAGGACGGTGCGTCGCGATCACGCCTCGGGCGCCTTGCAACACTTGCAACTCGAACCCTTCGACGTCGACCTTCAACAAGTGAACGGCTCGCCCCTGCATCATCTCGTCGAGTCGCACGCACGGCACCCGAATACCATCGTTCAACGGTTCCGTGCGCGCCGACACCGCCCCGAAATTACCTGAGCGCCGGTAGTCGGGCGACGCGAACCAGACCGTTCCGGCATCCGCTGCGCACGCGAACGGCCACGCGGTCACATTGTCCACGGCGTTCAGTGCGAGGTTCGCGCACAGGTTCTGAAACACGAACGGCTGCGGCTCGAAGGCGATCACGTCGGCGCCAACGGCCTTGGCCGCTTTCGCCAGCGGCACCGTCTGGCTGCCGATATTGGCGCCTACTTCGACGATGGCGCCCGGGCCATTGACACATTGCAACAGCAACTGCGTTTCGGCCTCAGCGTACTCGCCATAGTGGATCAACGCTTGCCCGACATATTCGTCGAAGCGATTGGCAAGCATGGTTCCGTGTCGGGTGTCGACTAGAACGTAGGGATCTGCGGCGTGTGGCATGGGACTAGCGGCTCACCTTGATGGACTGACGCGTCGGGATCGGGCGCGGTCATGCATAGTCTATCCGGGGGCCGACATAATGCGCCGCCACCACACTCAACCGGTGTGGATGCAGCGTGCTGCTTTCCGCATGCGTAGAAAAATCCAACGCGCGTCACGCTCTTCATCGCCCCGCTCCCCCCTCGAACAATTCGACGTGCTCGTCGAATACGCGCTGTTGACGCAGCAGCGCGTCGTCGAGGTGCGCAAGCAGAGCACGTTCCGCCGCATCCGGATCGTGCGCGACTAGCGCGTCGAGCACGCGCTGGTGCTGCGCGAGCGTCATCGCTCCCTCTTCCGGCTCGCGCGCAGTCACGTAGCGCACCCGATCGATAGGCGCCCTGACCAAGTCGATCAATTGCAGGATCTTAGGCAGCCGAGCCGCCGCGCCCACTGCCGCATGAAATCGGTTGTCCTGCCGGATCGCTTCCACTGGATCGTTCCGCCCGATCGCACGCCGGTGCGCTTCCTGAATGTCGTGCAAGGTATCGAGTTCGCGCGCGGTGATCAGTTCGGCCGCGCGGCGAATGCTCGCGCTTTCGAGTACACGCCGTATCAACGCGCCTTCGATGAACTGCTCTCGCAGCACCGGCGCGACGAAGGTGCCGGACTGAGCCGCGATCGCGACGAGTTCTTCGCGGGCGAGCCGCTGAAGCGCCTCGCGCACCGGCGTGCGCGAAATGCCCAGCGTTTCGCTCAACGCGCGCTCGAAGATCACGTCCGACGGCAAAACGGCCATGGTGATGATCGCCTCACGCAGCAGATCGTAAATCTGCGTGGACAGCGGCTGCGCGCGGTCCAGCGACGTGGCGCGCGGCAGCACACGGGTGATGAATTGCTGGGGATCGTTACGGTCGGTTTTCATGAGCCATGGGCAGGGCGCGCCCCAATCAAACAATCATTCTACGGGCCGGCGGCCGCGCGACTCATGCATGGGTCGTTCCGACGCAACCAGTGGGAGACGTACCTCGTCGAGCGACATGAAGAAATTCCACCGATCATGCCGTTCAACTAGTATATTAGTCAACCGAGGCGTTGCCATCGACTCGGCCCGACCTCCTCGTCCCCCTGCGCCCCTTGAGCTTGGCAGGCATCGCCGCGTTGCGCGTGGACGTTCCAATCAGATCAAAAGGAGACAGCAAGTGCGTTCGTACCTCGCTTCTGCAGTGCTCGGATTTTGTCTCGTTGCCAACGGCGCGGCGCAGGCGCAAACCGCAGCCGCCGGCAGCACCGCGGCGATGAAGGTCGCGCTTTCCAACAATTACGCCGGCAACAGCTGGCGCCAGACCATGCTCAAAAGCTGGGCTGAAGTGGCGGACCCCGCCGTCAAGGCCGGCATCGTTGCGGCGGCGCCCACTTTCACGACGGCGGAGAATCAGGCCACCGAGCAGGCGCAACAAATTCAGAATCTCATCTTGCAGGGCTACAAAGCCATCGCCATCGACGCCGCCTCGCCCACCGCGCTCAACGGCGTGATCAAGCAGGCATGCGCGGCGGGCGTGACCGTGGTCACGTTCGACGGCATCGCAACGGAACCCTGTGCGTATCGCATCGCCGTCGATTTCCATCAACTCGGCGCCATGCAGATCGACTACATGGCCAAACGCCTGAACGGCAAAGGCAATCTCCTCGAAATCCGCGGTCTGGCCGGCGTATCGGTCGACGACGAGATTCACCGCGGCATCGCCGACGAAATCAAGAAGTATCCGGGCTTGAAAATCGTCGGTTCCGTGCACGGCGACTGGACGCAAACGGTCGCGCAAAAGCAGGTGGCCGGCATCTTGCCGACGCTGCCCAAGATCGACGGCGTCGTCGCCCAAGGAGGCGATGGCTACGGCGCGGCCAACGCGATCAAGGAAGCCGGGCGCCCTACGCCGATCATCATTCTCGGCAACCGCCAGGAAGAGCTCGCTTGGTGGGCGCAGCAGCGTAAGAACGGTGGGTACGAGACGCTCTCCGTGACCATCCCGCCCGGCTGCTCCACTTTTGCGTTCTGGGTCACGCAGCAGTTGCTCGCGGGCAAAAAACTCCCGCACGATATCCGTATGCCGCTCATGGCCGTCACGGCGGACGAACTCGACGCCGTTCTTGCGAAGACGCCTCCGGGCGGTATCGCCAACAAGCTGTATAGCCGCGACGAGGTGACGAAGATCGTCGACGCCAAATAGGCGCTCGTCGCCATGGACCCGGGACGAACGACACGCAGGAGGACGAATTGATCGACGCGCATGCTCCCGCGCCGCCGCGGTCGAACGGCGCACCGCCGGCGCTGATCTCGCTCGAGCGAATCGGCAAAACCTTCGGCCGCGTGCAAGCGCTGGCGGACATCCGCTTCGAATTTCGCTCTGGCGAATGCGTCGGCATCGCCGGCCACAACGGTGCGGGCAAATCGACGCTGATGGCCGTGCTCACGGGTGTGTTTCGGCCCGACGAAGGGACCATGGCGATAGAGGGCCGTCAAGTCTCGGGCTACGACCCCAATGCGGCTCGCGCCGCCGGTGTGCGCTGCGTGTTTCAAGAGCTATCGCTGTGCGCGAACCTGAGCGTGGCCGAGAACATGCCGATCCTGCATCCGGAACTTCGCGGGCACGATTGGCGGCGCCGCGCCACGCGCCTCATGCTCGAGCAGCTCGATGCGATCTTTCCGGGGCATGGCATGAAGGGGCACGAACTGATCGCAGACCTCACGCTGACCCAGCGGCAAATGGTGGAGATCGCGCGCGCGTTCACGGTAGTCAGCGATCCCGTGAAGCTCGTGATCCTCGACGAGCCCACTTCGAGTCTCGACGCGCATACCGCCGCACAGTTGCTCGCTTTCATCGGAAAGGCCGGTGAGCGCGGCATTGCGACGATCCTCATCAGCCACATGCTCGGCGAGATCGTGCACGCGGCGCATCGCGTACTGGTGATGCGCGATGGCCGTGTGGCGGCAGTCCTGCCGCGTGAGGCGATTACGCACGATGCGATCGTGGCCGCGATGGGCCAGGATCTCGATGCCGACGCCGTACCAGCGACGCGCGGCGAGACCAGCCGCGGCAATACCCACGCGGCGCCCGCCTACCACTGGATGATCGGGGCCGGCGCGAGGACGCGAATCGATGCGCTGCGCGGCGAAATCCTCGGCTTCGCGGGGCTTGCGGGCCAAGGACAGAGCGAAGCCTTGCTGACGATCTACGAAGCGGCCACGAAGGGACGCGAACGCGTGGCGTTCGTGGCGGGCGACCGCTCGCGCGACGGCGTGTTTCCGCTATGGTCGATCGCGCAGAACCTAGACGTACGGTGGCTGCTCGACGCTCGCCGCAACGCTGAGTCAAACGCGAGGCCGCTCGCCCTTCTGCCACGCTTGATCGATCGCCGCGCGGCCCGCGCGCTCGCCACCGCGTGGACGGAGCGCATCGGCATACGCGGCGCGCCTTCCGGTGCGGGCATTCTCTCGCTGTCGGGCGGCAATCAGCAGAAGGTGCTGTTCGCACGCGCTCTGGCGTCCGACGCTCAACTGATCCTGATGGACGACCCCACACGCGGCGTCGACATCGGCACGAAGCGCGAGTTGTACAAGCTCATTCGCGAAGAAGCGGAGCGCGGCCGCACGTTCATCTGGTACACGACAGAGAACGATGAATTCGCTCACTGCGGCCGAACCTATGTTTTCCGTGCGGGTCGCGTGACGCGGCTGCTGCATGCACACGAATGCAACGAGCAGTCGCTGCTGGCGGCGAGCTTCACTGACTTCGAGGGGGTTCCGATTTGAACTGGACGCTAGACCGCGCGACGCTGCGCGCGCTGCTGCCCGCGTTTTCCCTCGTCGCGGTGCTGGTGCCGATCTTCTTCCTGCAGCCCGCCACCTTCAGCTATTTCGGCCTTGGCCTGCTGCTCAATCTTGCGGTGCCGCTCGTGCTCGCGACGCTCGCGCAACTGGCGATCATCACCGCGAACGATCTCGATCTGTCGATCGGGCCTTTCGTGAGTTTGGTCGCCTGCATCGGCGCGACGCTGCTGGCCGACCGGCCGCTCGTCGGCCTCGCGGCGCTCGCCGGTTGCGTGCTTCTCTATGCGGCCGTGGGCGCCCTCGTCGAATTCCGGCAGATTCCCTCCATCGTCGTGACGCTCGGTCTCTCGTTCGTCTGGAACGGGCTTGCCGTGTTGCTGCTGCCCACGCCGGGCGGCACGAGCCCCGCGTGGCTCACTTCGGTCATGGGCTATCAAACGCCTTTCGTCGCCGCGCCGATCCTCTGGTCGACGCTGATCGCCGTGCTCGTGCATCTGCTGCTGATGCGCTCTTCGTTCGGCGTGCGGCTGCGCGGCACCGGCGGCAACCCGCGCGCGATGCGGCGTTTCGGCTGGTCGCTCGTACGCGGCAAGGCGCTGCTGTACGGCATCGCGGCGATCTTCGGCGTGCTCTCGGGGCTCTGCCTGCTTGGCCTGACCACGTCCGCGGATGCCAATCTCGCCCTACGCTACACGTTACTTTCGATCGCCGCCGTCATACTGGGGGGAGGCGAATTCATCGGCGGACGCGTTTCGGTGATAGGCGCCGTATTGGGCGCGACGACGCTCACGCTCGCAGCCTCGTTTCTCGCTTTTCTGAACGTGTCGCCCGATTGGCAAGTCGGCATGCAAGGCGCGATCCTGATCGTCGTGCTTTCGCTGCGCGTGCTGCTGCAACGACGCGGAGATCAATCATGAGCGGCAACGATTCCGGGGCCCGCACGCCGGCCAGCGTGCCAGCAACGGGCGGCGGGTCCGCCAAGCCTGCTCTGGTGTTCGACTTCTTGGCGCGGCTGCGCTCGTTGGAAGCGCCCTGGCTCTGGTCGTTCGCGGGCGCGCTCCTCGTTTGGTTCGTCATCGCCGGCGTTTTCGGCTTCTCGATTGCGGGCAACGTCGTCGTCACCGCGCTAGTGTTTGCCGTTTTCATGGTGCTCGTGGGCCTCGGTCAGATGATCGTCATCACGGCCGGTCCAGGCAATATCGATTTGTCGATGCCTTCCGCGATCGCCCTCAGCGGCGTATTGGGCGTGCAGTTGATGAAGGGCCGCGACGATTTGATTCTGCTCGGCATAGCGGTCGCGCTCGCCGTGGGTGTGCTCGTGGGCCTGGCGAACTATCTGCTGATCCGCGTCCTGCGCATTCCGCCCATCATCGCCACACTCTCGTCGAGCTTCATCGTGCAGTCGGTCGCGATCACGCAGAGCCGCGGCATGCCTGCGCCGCCCCAGGCACTGCAAGCATTCGCGAATGCACGGCTCATCGGCGTGCCCGATATCGCTTGGCTGGCGCTGGCGTTGTCGATCGCGCTTGCCTTCGCCCTCCATCGGACGGTGTTCGGCCGCGGTCTTTCAGCGCTCGGCCAAAACGCCCGGGCCGCTTGGCTGGCCGGTGTGCGGGTCGAACGCGTGCGCTGGGTGACCTATGTGCTCGCAGCCATCATCGCCGCGTTGACCGGGCTTCTGCTGGCGGCCGTGTCGGGCGGCGCCGCGCTCGACATGGGCGTGGAATACATGCTGATCTCAGTGGCGGTCGTCGTGATCGGCGGCACCGAAGTCGCGGGAGGCAAAGGCACCGTGGCGGGCGTCTGGGGCGCGTCGCTGTTCCTCTATCTCACCAATGCCATGCTCAACGCGTTGGGAGCCGGCGCCGGCGTACGTTCGATCGTGTACGGCGTGCTCATCATCGCGGTCGTCGTCGCGAGCGGACGAAAAGTGCGCCAATGAGAAGCGCCGCGGCGCAATCGACTATCGCGACGCGATCGGAATCACTTTAGGAAAGTCGGAAAGCAAACATGAATCCCAACGAATACGAGGTCCACGACGCACGCTTTCGCAGGCTGCTTCAGCCGAACGCCCAGTTCGAAAAGCTCGCGAGCGGCTGCATGTGGGCAGAGGGGCCGGTGTGGTTTCCGGCGGCCGAATTTCTCGTGTGGAGCGACATCCCCAATAACCGCATGATGCGCTGGGTGCCAGGCATCGGCACAGGCGTGTTTCGCACGAACGCGAACTTCAGCAACGGCAACACGTTGGACCGGGAGTGCCGCCTCGTGAGCTGCGAGCACGGCACGCGCCGCGTCACACGCACCGAACACGACGGCCGCATCACGGTCATCGCGGACCGCCATGAAGGCCGCCGGTTCAATTCGCCCAATGACGTGGTCGTGCGCTCCGACAGTTCCGTCTGGTTCACCGATCCGGACTACGGCATTCTGAGCGACTATGAAGGCCATCGCGCGCCGAGCGAGATCGGCGCCTGCCATGTGTACCGCGTCGCCCCGGAAACCGGCGAGGTGCAGCGCGTGGCCGACGATTTCGCGAAGCCGAACGGCCTGGCATTCTCACCGGACGAAACGCGACTCTACGTGGCCGACTCCGGCGCATCGCACATCGAAAGCGGCCCGCACCATATCAGGGTGTTCGACGTCGACGCACAGGGTCGGTTACGCAACGGTCGCGTTTTCACCGAAGTCGCACCGGGTGTTCCGGACGGCATGCGCGTGGACGAGCACGGCAACGTGTGGACGAGCGCCGGCGACGGCATTCATTGCTATGCGCCCGACGGGACGCTGCTCGGCAAAATCCTCGTGCCCGAAGCCGTGGCGAACCTCGTGTTCGGCGGGCCACAGCGCAATCGTCTTTTCATCGCGGCGAGCACGTCCATCTACTCGATCTATGTCGGCGTGCGCGGCGCGTATGCGGGAGGCCAGCGATGAACCCGAACAACCGGCCATCTGCGCCGCAGCTTTCCAGCGCGGTGATTCTGCTCGATCCGCGCGACGACGTCGCGCTCGCGCGCGAACAACTGTTGCCCGGCGCGCCGCTCGACGCCGAGCATCGCGTTGCCGGTCTCATTCCCCCCGGCCACAAGGTCGCGCTGCGCGACATCGCGCCGGGCGCGCCGGTGCGCCGCTACGGGCAGATCATCGGCTTCGCGAGCCGCCCGATCCGGTGCGGAGAGCACGTCCATACCCACAATCTTTCGATGGGCGAGTTCGAGCGCGATTATGCCTTCGGCGTAGACGCCCACGAGACGGCGCCTGCCGCGCAGCGCGCGACGTTCGAAGGCATCCGTCGCGCGGACGGCCGCATCGCGACGCGCAACTACATCGGCATTCTGACGACGGTCAACTGTTCGGCCACGGTCGCGCGCGCGATTGCCGACCACTTTCGCCGCGACATTCATCCCGAGGCGCTCGAAGCTTTCCCGAACGTGGACGGCGTGGTTGCGCTCACGCATGGACAAGGGTGCGCGATGGCCTCCGAAGGCGAGCCGATCGCCGTGCTGCGGCGTACGCTCGCAGGCTATGCGAGGCATCCTAATTTCTTCGCGGTCCTCATCGTCGGGCTCGGCTGCGAAACGAATCAAATCGATACGCTGGTCGAGACCGAGCATCTCGAACGTAGCGCCCAACTCGCGACGATGACGATCCAACAAACCGGCGGAACGGCCCGCACGGTGGCCGCGGGCATCGAACGCGTGCGCGATCTGCTCGCGCAAGCAAACCGTGCCACGCGCGAGCCGGTGGACGCAAGCCATCTGATGGTCGGGCTGCAATGCGGCGGCTCGGACGGTTATTCGGGCATCACGGCCAACCCCGCGCTCGGTTCTGCCGTGGACCGCCTGGTGGCGCACGGAGGCACCGCGATCCTTTCCGAAACGCCCGAGATCTACGGCGCGGAGCACCTGCTGACGCGCCGCGCCGCCTCGCGTGAGGTCGGTGAAAAGCTCGTCGCGCGGCTGCGCTGGTGGGAGGACTATTGCGCGCGGATGAACGCGAACATGAACAACAACCCGTCGGCCGGCAACAAGGCGGGCGGCTTGACGACGATCCTCGAGAAGTCGCTTGGCGCGGTGGCCAAGGGCGGCACCACGCAACTCGTTCAAACGTACGAATACGCGGAGCCCGTGCGTGCGCGGGGGCTCGTGTTCATGGATACGCCCGGCTACGATCCCGTTTCCGCGACGGGTCAGGTGGCCGGCGGCGCCAACCTGATTTGCTTCACCACCGGACGCGGCTCGGCCTACGGCTGCGCGCCGGCGCCCTCGCTGAAATTCGGCACGAATAGCGCCTTATGGTCGCGTCAGCAAGAGGACATCGACCTGAACTGCGGGACCATCGCGGATGGCGAGCAGAGCGTCGATGAGGTCGGCGCGGCCATCTTCGAACTCATGCTCGCGACGGCCTCGGGGCAACGCACGAAAAGCGAAAGCCACGGCTATGGGCAGAACGAGTTCGTGCCGTGGCAGTTGGGGGCGATTATGTGAGGGCGCCGCGCCTCAACGGCGCCGCTTGGTCAGCGTAACCGTCTCGAACAGCTCATACTCACCCGTCGGCGCTTGATCGGCACCGGGCGCATGGTAATAGTTCATCGTGATCGTGGTCTTGCCGCCGTGCTCGCCCGGGTCCACATCGAACACTGCTATGCCATACCCCGTGCCGGTGTCGCGCTGCGCCGACCATACGGCGTCTTCCACCGCATCGGCCGGCGCGCGCACGAAGGTGCCTTCGGTCTTACCCGGTATCGGCCGGTTCGGCTTCGTGAAGACCTTCGCTTGCGGGTTGCCGGTGCCCGCATCGACACCGTACACATCGAGCGGCGCGCTCGTGCCGCCGCCGCCGAGAATCAGGTGAATCGTGCCGCGGCTCATGTCGAACGTATTGATGCCATGCTGTGCATGACGCACCGGCCGCGGCGTCAACGTGTCGACGCGCTCGCCGGTCGCGAGGTCGGTGCCCATGTGACGGAAGCAGCCGCACACCGGATAGCTGCGCTCGTAATCGTGGTCGTGCCCGCAGAGCACGAGATCGACGCCGTAGCGCTCGAACAGCGGCAGCCACGCCTCGCGCAGCGCTTTATCCGAGCCGTTGCCCGTCTTCGACGAACTTAACGCGTCCTGATGCATCTGCACGACGATCCAGTCGATGTCACGGTCGTCAGCGGCGCGGCGCAGCGTTTTCTCGAGCCAGCGCGTCTGCTCGCCATTGCTATAGCCGCGCACATAGAGCGAGGTGCCCGGCGGAATCGGCGCATTGCCCGTGCTCGCCGCCGGCACGAGCGGCGCCGGGCCCGCGACGAACGCAGCGCCGTCTTGATACACGATGTCGTCGGCATCGAGCGAGATGAACAGCACCGAACTCACTTGGAACGCGTACCAGCGCCCCGAAAAACGGGTGCCGTTCTCAGGTAGCGCATAGCGCGTCAGGTACGAATCGAGCCCCTGCGGGCCGTTGTGAAACTCGAGCTCGTGGTTGCCGGGACACGGCATCCACGGGCGGTTCGCAGCCGACGTTTGGTTGTTGTTGCCGAAGTCGCGCCAGACGTCGGTTTGATGGGCGGGATTCAGGTTCGCGTAGCACAGGTCGCCGTTGAGCAAATGAAACAGCGGTTGGAAGCGCTCGACGGCTTCGACCGCAAAGCGGCTTTGGGGAGACGACAACACCCATGCGGTATTCGGCGTCGCGAGATCGCCGTAGCTCGTGAAGCGAAACGGCTTGCGCCCGCGCGGCGCGGTGGTGAAGCTGGCCATGAACGGGCTGCTCGTGCGGCTGCTGTTGTCGGCCGTGACTTCGTAGCGATATGTCGTATTCGGTTTCAATTCGCGCAGGCTCGCGTGATAGGCGAACACCACGACGCCGCTCAGTCCGTCCGTGTACGTTCGTTGCACTGCATGCACCGTCTCGCTGTGGCCGCGATCCGAGCTGAAGGTGACACGCGCTCGGATAGCCGCCGCCTGCGACGCCCACGACACGACGACTTCGCTCGTAGGATCCGCGCCCCACGTCAAATGGACTTGTTCGGGGGTACCGTCGGCAACCGCGCTCGCGTCGGCCGCTTTTACAGCGGCGGTGAGCGCCCCGGCCGCACTGGCGACCCCCGATGCACCGGCCAGCTTCAAGAAGCCGCGCCGCGATACACCGGCGTTCGTTTCGGTCGAAGATGCGGCAATCGTGTTCTTCTTCGTCATATCGTCTGTGTCTCTCGAGAGTTGCTGGGGGGCCACGCGCGGGCCGCCTGGCGCCTCGATGGAAAGCGAGGCGCCAGTGCAGGCATTGGCGTGTTGGGGCGAGCTTCGAACGCTGGCAGCACGGGGGCGCTTATTGCCCGTGTCGCTCGAACGTAGCGGCCATGCGTCGCACGCATGGGATGCGGCAACGATAGCGGCGGCGAGTGAAGGTTCGATGTCAGTCAGGGGTCACAGCTTGCGGGAATGGCGGTGGCGAGCCGCTCATCCGCAGACCCAGGCTGGGCTGCGTCTACGCACCCCTCGCCCTGCTGCGCGCGTCATGGTGTGCAAGGTCGGGCGGCTTCGCGCGGCTTGTTGCACGTCTTACAAGAAGCTCGGTAACAGTTACGCATCGTTTCAATTTGAAAGATAAGCCGCCGTACGCCGAATGTATTCTTCGCATCACAAACAACAAGAGTGGGGGTGGACATGAACGGTATCCGTAAGGCCATGCTTTCGGCAGTGTGCGCATCGATGGCGCTGGCGGCGTGCGGTGGAGGCGGCGGCGGCAGCACGCCGACCGGCACCGTGAACGTGCAAATGACCGATGCGCCGTCGTGCGGCTTCGATCACGTGTATGTGACCGTGAGCCAAGTGCGCATCAACGCAAATTCCGGCGCGGGCGACAACGACGCGGGCTGGACGACGATCACCCCTGCCACGCCGCAGAAGGTCGATCTGCTCGCGCTGACGAACGGCGTCATGTCGACGCTCGGTCAAGCCACGCTACCAGCGGGTCGATATCAACAAGTGCGGCTCGTGCTGGCGCAGAATCAAGGCAACTCGCTGGCTAACTCCATCGTCGTTTCCGGGACGACCACCGAACAAGCGCTGGCGACGCCGAGCGCCACGCAAAGCGGTTTGAAGATCATCCGCCCGTTCGATGTGGCCGCGAATTCGACGGTCGACCTCGTGCTCGATTTCAACGCCTGCAAATCGGTGGTCCAGCAGGGCAACGGCTCGTACGCACTGAAACCGGTTATCACCGCCACCCCGACCAACGTCGCGGGCATGATCGACGGCTATGTCGCTCCGGCGCAAGCGGGCGCGGCGGTATACGCCGAGCAGAACGGCACGGTGATGGGCGGCACGCTCGCGGACGGCAGCGGCCATTTCCTCTTCTCGACCTTGGTCCAGAGTTCGGCCAACGGCAATTACGATATCGTGATCGCACAACCTAACGAGACGACCGGCATCATCACGTCGGTGCCCGTCGTTGTCGGGGCGACGACCCACGTGTCCACGGCGAGCCAACCGATCACGTTACCGTCATCGACGATGAACACGGTCAGCGGGACGGTGACCGCATCGGCGGACGCAAGCCTGCGCGCGCTTCAGACGGTGTCTGGTACGGCATATGAGATCGGGTCGGCGAATGCCAATCTCGACACGGGCGCCTATACGATGAGCTTGCCCATCGCAGCGCCGATGATGGGCGCCTATAGTAATACGCTGCCGATCGCGTTGACCGCGGTGGGGGCGGTGGCGGGCCAATACACGGTCGAAGCGGACGCTGCCTCCGGCGCGACGCAATCGAGCGCTGTCAACATCGCGGGCGGCAGCCAAAGCGGCGTGAATTTCTCGTTCTAACAATCGCATCGTCAACCAGGGGGCATTGGCTGCCCCCTCCTCCTCGGGGAAATCGTGAAAAGACTCATCATCGTTTTGGCTTTCGCCTCCAATGCGCTCGCGGCCTGCGCCGTGTACGTGCCGGATCAACCGGGCGTCGTGGTGCGTCCGCAGGGCGGGCCTGGCAACGGCTTTTGCCCGCCCGGGCAGGCCAAGAAGGGAAACTGCTGATCCGCAGTGACGGGAGCGGCTCGCGGCGGGGCGGACCGACGACTCCGCCGCAAGGGCTCGCCGCACTGGTGCATGCAAATGCTCGCAGTGAGTGCAGACGCTCGACGCGCGTGCATGACGAGCACTAAGTCAGGGCATACGACATGGTGGGCAGTTGCGTTCGACGCGACCCACGAAGGTGCGCGAAGCCCCATCTGCGCTCGCTGCGCCCAAAATCGGCGCAGTCACTCCCGACTTTGGTACGCTTCTTGCTTCCTGCGCCTGTTTTTTGCGCGCAACCAAACCATGAATGAGTTGAAATCGGGCGCCGATACGCTGTTTCTCCTTTTGGGCGCCACAATGGTGCTCGCGATGCATGCAGGGTTCGCATTTCTGGAACTCGGCACCGTCCGCAAGAAGAATCAAGTCAACGCACTCGTCAAAATCCTCGTCGATTTCGCCGTGTCGACGATCGCCTACTTCTTCATCGGCTACACGATCGCATACGGCGTCCAATTCTTCGGCAATGCGGCGACGCTCGCACAGCACAACGGCTATGACCTCGTGCGCTTCTTCTTTCTGCTGACGTTCGCTGCCGCGATCCCCGCGATCGTCTCGGGCGGGATCGCCGAACGCGCCAAGTTCAACCCGCAGCTGTGCGCCACATTCGTCCTCGTGGGCTTCGTCTATCCGTTCTTCGAAGGGATTGCTTGGAACGGGCGATTCGGCCTGCAAAGCTGGCTAGCCGCGACGTTCGGCGCGCAGTTCCATGATTTCGCCGG
This sequence comes from Trinickia sp. Y13, assembly GCF_029522115.1. Taxonomy (GTDB): domain Bacteria; phylum Pseudomonadota; class Gammaproteobacteria; order Burkholderiales; family Burkholderiaceae; genus Trinickia. The sequence goes on from NZ_JAKWFK010000010.1 coordinate 24,726, forward strand.
CTCCGTCGTCGTGCATGCGTTCGGCGGCTGGGTGGCACTGCCCGCGGTACTGCTGCTCGGCGCGCGGCGCGGCCGGTATCAACGCGACGGACGCATCGCGGCGCATCCGCCGTCCAATATCCCATTCCTGGCCTTGGGCGCCTGGGTGTTGGCGGTCGGCTGGTTCGGCTTCAACGTGATGAGCGCGCAAACCCTCGACAAAATCAGCGGCCTCGTCGCGGTCAATTCGCTGATGGCGATGGTGGGCGGCACGATCGCCGCTTGGCTTGCCGGGCGCAACGACCCCGGCTTCGCCTATAACGGCCCGCTGGCCGGATTAGTCGCCGTTTGCGCCGGGTCCGACATCATGCATCCGATCGGCGCGCTCATCACGGGCGTGATCGCGGGCGCCCTCTTCGTCTACATGTTCACCTGCGTGCAGAACCGGTGGCGGATCGACGACGTGCTCGGCGTCTGGCCGCTGCACGGCCTGTGCGGCGCCTGGGGCGGCATCGCCGCGGGCATCTTCGGCATGACCGCGCTCGGCGGTGCGGGGGGCGTCTCCCTGATCGCACAGATCATCGGCACGCTCGGGGCCATCGTCGTCGCCACCGCGGGTGGCGCGCTCGTCTACGGCATCCTGCGCGCAACGGTCGGCATCCGGCTCGACGACGAAGACGAGTTCGACGGCGCCGATTTGTCGATTCACAAAATCAGCGCCACGCCCGAACGCGAAACGGTGGCATAGGTTCGTTTCCGCACGCCGCCACACGCGGCACAGGGTGGCGCGCCGACACGGACGATGCGTCGCCGGCGCGTGAAGGGGCGGGCGAGGCGCGCAAACTTTCAGCCGCGCCCCTCGCCCTCGCCCTCGCCCTCGCCCTCGCCCTCGCCCTCGCCCTCGCCCTCGCCCTCGCCCTCGCCCTCGCCCTCGCCCTCGCCCTCGAAGCGCCCTTCCAAGCGACGATCCGCTCGCGAGCAACGCCAAAAAGTCCCTTTGCGTCTCGAATTATTAATGCTAATCGTTCTCATTTGCATTTATAATCACGACCGCAGTCTGAACCACGCAGCCGCGTAACAAGAGCGCCCGCCACAGCCAGAACGGGCGCCGCGATCGACACAGGGGTTTTTTATGCTGACCAAGACGCCGCTTGCGCGCGCGCTCAAGCTTGCTCTCGCGCTACACGTCACGGCGCTTCCGCTCGCCGCACATGCTCAAGCTTCATCGGCTAGCGCCACGCCGAATCGCCCGCCGCGCAACGACACGGCGCCCACGTCGGGCGACGGGGCCGCCTCCAAGGAGGTAAAGACAGGTCCCCATGCCGCGCCGGTCGCAACGTTGCCCGCGGTCAGAGTCGGCGGCACTGCCTTGCACAGCGACTTTCACAGCGAAAGCTCCACCGTCGGGGCGAAAACGCCCACGGCGCTGCGCGACATCGCGCAATCGGTCACCGTCATCAACCAAGCGCTGATGAAATCCCAGGGGGCAACGTCGTTTCAAGACAGCTTGCGCAATGCGCCCGGCATCACGATCGGCGGCGCCGAAGGCGGCCAGATCGGCAACAACATCAACTTGCGCGGCTTCACCGCGCAGAACGACATCTATCTCGACGGCTTTCGCGATCGCAATCAGTACTATCGAGACACGTTCGACCTCGAATCGATCGAGGTGTTGTATGGCCCCTCGTCGATGCTGTTCGGCCGCGGCTCGACGGGCGGCGTGATCAACCAAGTCAGCAAGCGGCCCACACTAAAAGCTTCCGGCGAAATTTCCACGTCGCTCGGCACGAACGATCGCTACCGCACGACGATCGATCTGAACCGCCCGCTCACGGACACCGCCGCATTTCGCATCGACGCGTTCGGCCAGTCGCTTGGCTCGACGCGCGACGAAATGAAAAACAAAGACTACGGCGTCGCGCCGTCGATTCGCTTCGGGATCGGCACGCCAACCGAAATCACGCTGTCCGCGCTGATTCAACACAACTACGACATGCCCGACTACGGCGTGCAATCGATCGACGGACATCCGTTTGCGCCGTCCATGCACACGTATTACGGGCTGACGGACGATCGAACGATTCAGGACGTCCAAACGCTGACGGCCCGCATCGAGCATAAAGTTTCTGATTCATTCTCAGTGTCGAATCGGACGCGCTTCTCGCATTCGATGACCGATGCGCGCGAAACCGCGGCAGGCAAAGTGCTGACCGGACCGCTTTCGAGCAGCACCGTCCTGTCGAACGGCAACTACACGAACCTGCCGCTCCAAGCGCTCTACGTGCAGTTGGCCAGTCACGACCGCGTGATCGAGAATCACTCGCTGTACAACGACACGATGGTTCGCTATCGATTCCACACGGGGTCCATTGGCCACGACTTGATCGCGGGCACCGAGATCGGCCACGACAGCTACGGCAATCAAGCCTATACGCGCAATCAGATGCCGGTCGTGTCGCTGGTCGCCCCCGTGTACATGGCCACCCCTTCGAACGTCACGCAAACGGTCGGCAATCGCGCCGATTCCGGCGCGACCTCGCTGGCCGCGTATTTGAACGACACGATCTCGATCGGCCAGCACTGGAAGCTGATCGGCGGCGTCCGCTGGGATCGCTTTCAAGCGCACATCCGCAATACCGTCAGCGCACCGGGCTATGCGGCGCAAACCAACCACTTCACGAGCGTGCGCGGCGGCGCGATCTATCAGCCTACCGACTGGCAGTCTTACTACTTCTCGTACGGCACCTCGTTCGATCCGTCGCTCCAAGCGCTAACCGTCACGAACCTCACGCAAAACCTCGCGCCCGAGCAGACGAAATCGTATGAGGTCGGCGGCAAGTGGGATTTGCTCGGCGGCAACCTCTCGCTCACCTCGGCGTTGTTTCAACAAGAAAAAGACAATGCGCGCACGAAAGTGTCCGCGACCGAATACTCCCTTGAAGGCGACATTCGGGTTCGCGGCTATCAAGCGGGCGTGACGGGCCATCTCTCGCCGAATTGGCAGGTATTCGGCGGCTACACGTACATGGACGCGGTCATTCTGCGGGCAGCAGACGGCACGCAAGGCCATGTGCCTTCCAATACGCCGCGCAATACCTTGACCTTCTGGACCGCGTACAACCTCACGCCGCATTGGGAAATCGGCGGCGGCCCCACTTATATGTCGGCGCGCTATGCGGCCAATACGAATTACGTGCAGGTGGGCGGCTATACGCGCTGGGATGCGATGGCGGCGTACCACGCGAAGCAATGGGATTTGCGTTTGAACTTGCTGAACTTGACGAACAAGTTCTACTACGACGCGCTGATTCCATCGGACGGCGGCCGCTCCGTGCCGGGGGTCGGCCGCACGCTCTTGGCCACGCTCGAATATCGGCTTTGATGAAAGCGGCCGCCACGCACACGGCGCGCGCGATGCCCGCGCGTTCGCTCGCCAAGCGGCCGAGATGGAAAGGAACACCATGCTGCTAAACATACCCGGCGTGTTGAACGCCGAGCAAATACGGATCGTGCGAAGCCGGCTCGAGGGCGCGGGCGACGCATGGGTCGACGGCCGCGCAACTGCGGGCTATTCGGGTGCACCGCTCAAGCGCAATCAACAACTCGCCGAGCACTCGCCGATCGCGCGCGAACTAGGCGATGCCGTGCTCGCCGCGCTCGAGCGGCACCCGCTGTTCATCAGCGCCGTGCTACCGAATCAGGTCTACCCGCCGCTGTTCAACCGTTACGAAGCGGGCATGACCTTCGGCAATCACGTCGATGGCGCGGTGCGCTTGCTTCCGAACGGCGTCAAGCTGCGCACCGACGTATCCGCCACGCTGTTTCTATCCGCTCCCGAAGGGTACGACGGCGGCGAACTCGTGATCGAGGACACCTACGGCGCGCACGCGGTGAAGTTGCAGGCGGGCGACCTCGTGGTTTATCCGGCCACGAGCGTGCATCGCGTGACGCCGGTCACGCGCGGCGTGCGCATCGCGAGTTTCTTCTGGGTGCAAAGCCTCGTGCGCAGCGACGCGCAGCGCGCCCTGCTATTCGATATGGACAACGCGATCCAACGCTTGAACGCAACCGAAGCGGACGAGACCGCACGCCGCGATCTGGTCGGTTGCTATCACAACCTCTTGCGCCTCTGGAGCGAACCATGACCGTCTCGGAAGCCACGGCGCCGCTGCGCGCGGCGCCCACGCACGCAGAAGAACTCCGCGCAAAGCGCAGCCGGCGCGCCACTTTCATCAAATGGTTGCGTCAGGTGCATGGCTGGGTGGGCCTGTGGGGCGCGGCCCTTGGCATGCTGTTCGGCGTCACCGGGTTCGTGCTCAACCATCGCGCCGAGCCGCTGCGGATAGCAACCGGCGCCCCACAGGTTTCGGTCGTGCAGGCGAAATTGCCCGACCCGGCTCCGGCAACCCCGCACGCGCTCGCGAATTGGCTGCGTGAGCAATACGCGTTGACGGGGCGGCTCGGCCGCATCCAGCACGAAAGCGCGCACCGCGTCTCGTGGGGCGCGCACGACACGGTGCAGCCCGAGCACTGGCAACTGATGTTTTCGGCGCCGAATGAAAACGTCATGGCCGAGTATTGGAAGGGCAACGATTTCGTGACGCTCAAGCGCAGCGAGAACGCCTTCGTCGCCACGCTCGTGAACCTGCACAGGGGCGTCGGGCTCGGCGTGGGATGGGTGCTGCTGATCGATACGATCGCCGGTTCGCTCGTGCTTTTGTCGGTGACGGGCGTGCTGCTCTGGACGCAGTTGCATCGAACCAAGACGCTCGCAGTCGTGCTCGTATCCGGTTCGCTCGCGTTGGCCATCTGGGCGGGGCTCGCATGAGCGCCCGGCCCGGCCCAGCGCCGCAGTGGCAGCATCGGCCCGCGCTCGTGTCCGCGCGCGCAACGCATAGCGCACATGCAGGCCCCAGGCGTGCAGCGGCGCTGGCCGTATGGGGTGCGTCGGTGCTCGTGCACGGCGCGGCGCTCATCGCCATCGTGAGCCACTTCGGTGAGAAGCAAGCGGACGCGCCGCCCCTCGTTCCGCCCGTCTCGATCGAAGTGGTCGCGCCGGCGCAACCCAACCCGTCGATCGCACACGCACCCATCGCGCAAGCGCCAGCGGCCCCCGCACCCGCCGCGCGCGAGCACACGCGTCAAACAACGCCGCGCCCTCCGCGTCCTCCAGTCCCTCATGCTCCCGCGGCCCCGGCGCCGTTGCAGTCGTCGATGCCGTCGCTGAACACGGCATCGACACAGCCCGCGCCCGCCACTTCGTCGGCGCCTGCCGCCCCGAGTCCCGCTTCGGCCGCGCCTGCGCCGCCTCCGGAACCGGCCGTCACGCCGCCCATCGGCTACGCCGCATATCTGAACAATCCGCCGCCGCGCTATCCGCAATCGGCGCAAGAGGAAGGCTGGGAGGGGCGCACCGTGCTGCGCGTCCACGTCGACGCCTCGGGACACCCCATCGGCGTGCAATTGCATGTGTCGAGCGGTCATGACGTGCTCGACAAGGCCGCGCTCGCGGCCGTGCGCCAGTGGACCTTCGTCCCCGCCAAGCGCGGCGCGACGCCCATCGACGGATGGGTCGACGTGCCGCTCGATTTTCGTCTGAACTGATTCAAATTCACGTTCGAAGGAGTACTTCACCATGTCCGAACTCGCCGCCGCTTCCATCGCCCACATCGCGCTATGGATCTTGCTGGCCTTCTCCGTGGCAAGCTGGGCGCTGATCGTCCTCAAAACGCTGCAAGCGGTGCGCGCCGCCCGCGCCGATCGCCGCTACGAGCGCGCGTTCGAGCAGGCGAACGATCTGGCCGCCGCCGCGTGCACGAGCGAAGCGGCTGCGGCCGATAGCCCCAAGGCGCAAGTGGCCGCTGCATTCTTCGCGGCGCTGGCGCTCGCCCCCGCAGGGCACACGATCCACGTCGTGCAACCACATGAACGTGAGCCGCGCGGCAACTACCAGGAGCGTTGCGAGCGCGCCCTCGCACAGCGTATCCGCCAAGCGCGGCGCGCATCGGATAAAGGCCTGGCCGTGCTCGCCTCGATCGGCAGCACGGCGCCTTTCGTGGGTTTGTTCGGCACGGTGTTCGGCATCACTCATGCATTGAGCGCCATCTCGCATCGAGCGTCCGCGAGCATCGACGTCGTCGCGGGGCCGATCGGCGAGGCGCTCGTAGCAACGGGTGTGGGCATCGCCGTGGCGGTGCCGGCCGTGCTCGCCTACAACTTCTTCGTCCGCCGCAGCAAGTCGCAGAACGCCGACCTGGATGACTTCGCCAACGATCTGCTCGGGCTCGCCGAGCACCGCGGTTTCACGCTTCGCACCGGGGAGCGTCAAGGCACCGCGAGCGCATCCGCTACGCCGGTTCGCGGCGAAACCGCGCAGGGGGTGCTCGCATAATGGCCTTTTCGACCCAATCGGATCAGGACGACGTCGTCGGCGAAATCAACATCACGCCGCTCGTCGACGTGATGTTGGTGTTGCTCGTCGCCTTCATCGTCACCGCGCCGCTGCTCAGCAACGCGATCCGCGTCAATCTGCCCAAGACCGAAGCCACCGCGAGCGCGCCGGAGCGCCCGGTGACCGTGAGCGTCGACAAAGACGGCAATGTCTTCATCGACAAACGCCCCATCGCCCCGCAAGCGCGCGATGCCGAATTCGCACGACTGCACGCGCAGCAACCCGACGCGCCGGTCACATTGCAAGGGGACGAAGGCACGCCATACGGCAATGTCGCGAAAGTGCTCGCGGCGCTTCAACGAGCCGGTGTGGCAAAGCTCGCAGTATTGACGGCGCCGGTGCAGTAAAATACGCGCTTTCTCCAAACCACCCACGACATGTCCCTCGCCTCCACCCCCGAGATCATCGCCGAGCTCAAAGCCGGCCGGATGGTGATCCTCGTCGACGAAGAAGATCGCGAAAACGAAGGCGATCTGGTGCTCGCGGCCGACTTCGTCACCCCGGAAGCGATCAATTTCATGGCGCGCTACGGCCGCGGCTTGATTTGTCTGACGCTGACGCAAGAGCGCTGCAAACAGTTGAATTTGCCGCTCATGACGTACCGAAACGGGACGCAATACGGCACGGCTTTCACGGTCAGCATCGAAGCGGCCGAAGGCGTCACGACCGGCATCTCGGCGGCCGATCGCGCCCGCACGATCGCCACCGCCGTCGCGCACGACGTGCGGCCGGAGCAAATCGTGCAGCCGGGGCACGTGTTCCCGATCATGGCGCAGCCGGGCGGCGTGCTCGTGCGCGCGGGGCACACCGAAGCCGGCTGCGACCTGACGGCGCTCGCCGGGCTCACGCCGGCGGCCGTGATCTGCGAGATCATCAAGGACGACGGGACCATGGCGCGCCTGCCCGATCTGATCGAGTTCGCCGCGCAGCACGGCCTGAAGCTCGGCTCGATCGCCGATTTGATCCACTACCGCAGCCGCACCGAGTCGATCGTCACGCGCGTCGCCGAGCGCACGATGCAAACGGCGCACGGCCCGTTCCGCGCGATCCTCTATCTGGATCGCCCGAGCGGGTCGCCGCACCTCGCCCTCGTGCGCGGCACGCCCGCGCCCGACATCGAAACGCCGGTGCGCGTCCATGAGCCTTTGTCGGTGCTCGATCTGCTCGAAGTCGGCACCTCCACCCATTCATGGACGCTCGATGCCGCGATGAAAGATATCGCGCGCCGCGATCTGGGCGTGATCGTCATGTTGAACTGCGGCGATACGAAGGATCACCTGATCGACGTGTTCAAGGCGCTGGACGAGGAAGAAAAAGCGGCGCAACTGAAGCGGCGGCCCGTCGACTTCAAGACTTACGGCGTCGGCGCCCAAATCTTGCGCGAACTGGGCGTCGGCAAAATGCAGGTGTTGTCGAACCCGCGCCGGCTCGGCAGCATGTCGGGTTACGGCCTCGAAGTGACGGGTTTCGTGCCGATGCCGGGCGCGAGCGCCCAGCCGGGCGCATAATCGCACGCCAGCGCCTCTCCCCCTACTTTCTACGGACCTCCAAATGGAAATCGGACAATACCAACCGAATCTCGACGGCGACGGCCTGCGCGTCGGCATCGTGCAATCGCGCTTCAACGAACCCGTCTGCAACGGTTTGGTCGACGCCTGCATCGAAGAGCTCGAACGCCTCGGCATCGCCGGCGAAGACGTGCTGCTCGTCACTGTCCCCGGCGCGCTCGAAATTCCGCTCGCATTGCAAAAGCTCGCCGAAAGCGGTCAGTTCGATGCGTTGATCGCGCTCGGCGCCGTGATCCGCGGGGAAACGTATCACTTCGAACTCGTTTCGAACGAAAGCGCCGCGGGCGTCACCCGCATCGGGCTCGACTTCGGCATCCCCGTCGCCAACGGCGTGCTGACGACCGACACCGACGACCAAGCCGTCGCCCGCATGACCGAAAAGGGCCGCGACGCCGCGCGCGTGGCAGTCGAGATGGCGAATCTGTCGGTCGCGCTCGAGCAACTGGGCGGCGATGAGGACGAGGACGAAGAACAAGAGGACGAGGCATGAAGAGCGCCCGTCGACGTTCCCGCGAATTGGCCACGCAGGGGCTGTACCAGTGGCTGCTGTCGGGCGCGCCCGCAGGCGAAATCGACGCCCAGCTGCGCGGGGCGCAAGGCTTCGACAAGGCCGATCACGAACACCTCGATGCGCTGCTGCACGGCGTGATCCGCGAGAACGAAGCGCTCTCGGCCGATCTCGTGCCGTGCCTGGACCGGCCCATCGAGCAGCTCTCGCCCGTCGAACGGGCGGTATTGCTCGTGGCCGCGTTCGAGTTCAAGCATCACGTCGAGATCCCGTATCGCGTCGTCATCAACGAAGCCGTCGAGCTCGCGAAGACCTTCGGCGGCTCGGACGGCTACAAGTACGTCAACGGCGTGCTCGACAAGCTCGCGTTGCAATTGCGGGCTACGGAAGCACAGGCAGGCCGGGCCAACCGCTGAACCCCAGCCGGTTGCCCTTTCGCGCGCGCGCCGCGATCCGGCCCGCGTCGACCGAATTCGGATGGTTGATGGGATGAATATCGCTGCAGAACCGCTTGCAAAATTGGCGTCGCGCGTCGACGCAATCGCTCCGTTCTACGTCATGGAGCTCGCCAAAGAAGCGCGGCAGCTCGAAGCGGCGGGACGGCACATCATCCATATGGGCATCGGCGAGCCTGACTTCACGGCGCCCGAGCCGGTGGTCGAGGCCGCGGCCCAAGCGCTGCGGCGCGGCGTCACGCAATATACCGGGGCGCTCGGCATCGCGCCGCTGCGCGAAGCGATCGCCGCGTATTACCAGTCGAACTACGGGCTGATCGTCGATCCCGCGCGCATCGTGATCACGGCCGGCGCGTCCGCGGCGCTGCTTCTCGCCTGCGCCGCGCTCGTCGATCGCGACGACGAAGTGCTCATGCCCGATCCGTCCTACCCGTGCAATCGCCACTTCGTCGCCACGATGGAAGGCAAGCCGGTGCTCGTGCCGAGCGGGCCGGACGCGCGCTTTCAGCTGACGGCGGCCGAAATCGAGAACCGCTGGGGCGAACGAACGCGCGGCGTATTGCTCGCCTCGCCGTCCAACCCCACGGGCACTTCGATCGAACCCGCCGAGCTCGAGCGGATCGTCAAAGCCGTGCGCGCTCGCGGCGGGTTCACGATCGTCGACGAGATCTATCAAGGGCTTTCGTACGATGCGCGGCCCGTCTCGGCGCTTTCGTTCGGTGACGACGTCGTCACCGTCAATAGCTTCTCGAAGTACTTCAATATGACCGGCTGGCGATTGGGCTGGCTCGTCGTGCCGACTGCGATGGTGGGCGCGTTCGAGAAACTCGCGCAGAATCTTTTCATCTGCGCATCGGCGCTCGCGCAGCATGCGGCGCTCGCCTGCTTCGAGCCCGAGACGATCGCGATCTACGAAGGACGCCGCCTCGAATTCAAGCATCGGCGCGACTTCATCGTGCCCGCGCTCGAACGGCTGGGCTTCTCGGTCCCTGTCATGCCCGACGGCGCGTTCTACGTCTATGCCAACTGCCGCGGCGTGCCGCACCCGGCGGCCGGTGACAGCGCCGCGCTCACGAAAGCCATGCTCCACGACGCCGGCGTCGTCCTCGTGCCGGGTCTGGATTTCGGCCACCACGCACCGCGAGACTATATCCGTTTGTCGTACGCGACCGCGTATGCGTCGCTCGAAGAGGCCGTCACCCGTCTCGCCCGGCTATTTGGGCATTGATGAAGTGGAGAAAGCGCCGGGCCGCCGTTTCGGGCCCTGCCGCGGAAGTCGAAAAAAAAGCACCTGCGAAGGTGCTTTTTTTTCGACGCCAGCGTGCCTGCCACTCGCGCTTATGCGCCGAGCTCCGCCGGAACGCCATGCCGTGGCGCGCCGGCATTGACGGGTTCATCGGGCGTCGCTGCCGGCGAGGACGGGCCGGCACTGCTCGTCTTCGTTTGCGGGCTGGCCGAATGGCCGCTGTCGAGCGCAACCTGCACGCGTTTGGTCGAGACGACAATCTGCTTTTGCGGCGCCTGGGGCGCGTTGATCGGCACCGATCGGCCGCGCGCCACGTCACGCAAACGACCTCGCTCGGCCAGCACCTTGGCGCCGTAGCCGCCATCGTACTGCGAAGTCGAACCGACATAAAGCCGCAACCCGTCGGCCAGCGAGCCGCCGCGTGCGATGCAATTTTTCAGGACGACGGCGCCGACCGTAATGTTCGCGAGCGGTTCGAGCGCTGCGCCCGTGCCGCCGAAATAGCGAAATTTGTCGGAGTGGACCTTCGACATGACCTGCATGAGCCCTTGCGCCCCAACGCCGCTTTCCGCGTACGGGTTGAAGCCCGATTCGATCGCCATGACGGCGAGCAGCAGCAAAGGATCGAGGCCGACCTGGCGGCCCGTGTCGAACGCCGCCTTGACGAGTTCGCCAACGGGCTCTTGAGCGACGTGATAGCGGCGCGACAGATACGACGTCACGAGCGCTTGCTCGCGGGCCGAAACGAGCACGCGATCGTCGCGTGCGTCGGCCGATACGCGCTGCGACGAGATCATCTTGGCCAGCAAGTACAGATTCGACGGCGTCAAGCTGGTCGGCAAGCGCGCTTCGAGCGAGGGAGATGCGCCCGTCAGCGCAAGGCCGCTCGCCCCGCTGCCATCGAAGGCCCCGTCATAGCTCGCGTTCTCGAGACCGGCGGCCGCGCCGGGCGTATCGTCGCTCGTCTCGGGCGAGGCCGGGCCGAACGCGGGCAGCGGATGGCCGCTCAACAGCCTCGCAGGACCTGCTTGGACGGCAGCCGAGATGAACGGCATCAAGCGCGCGGCCAACGTGCCGCGCACGGTAGGCAACAGCCAAAGCGCGAGCGCGACGAGGACCGCGCAAGCGCCCACGACACTAAACAGATGGTGACTGACACGCGTCCCACGGCGCAGCGCGGTTCGAATCGCTGCGGCAAAGCTCCCGTCGGGACGCCACGATAACCAAGCATTCATTCAGTTCTCCCATTGAGCATGGCTCCTCCCGACGGGTACTGCGGCGCGCAAGCGCCAACCGAGAGGAAAGAGCCAAGGCGTCGCGAGCCTTGGTTCGGGACCGCGGCGACGCCGGGATACGGCAAGCTACCGTCAACTACGGCAACGCACCGTGTGGAGAGCCACATCGGAGCAAAAGGACCGGCGGCACGCCCTGGGGCATGCACACGGTGGCTCTCACGCGAAAGCCAGCGGCAAAGCGCTGGCGGAAGACAACTCTTTGGGCCGTAGAGCGCCGTGCAGGGCGGCGTACGGCAGCGCGACACTTTCGGCCGCGCGCTGGGCCGGGGGCAGTCAACTCAAAACGACTTGGCCCTGCAGCCAATGTGGGACGGATTCTAGCAGGCTTTTATAGATCGTCAATGCTACAAATCCTGGAAATGATAACAAAATGTAATAAAGAACGAGCCCGGAGCGGCTAAAATCCGCGCCCCGCGCGCGTTTCGACCCATTTTGCTTTTGCGCGCTCGCACGAACGTCGTTACGCCGTGCAGGTAAAATTGTCGGCTTCCTGCGCCCGAGGCATCGGGCCCTTCAACGGCTACAGTCGTAGGCTCAACAATTCGTATGAAATACAAGGATCTACGGGACTTCATCGGCCGCCTCGAAGCCCTCGGCGAGATGCGGCGTGTGCCCGATAGCGTGTCCCCCGTGCTCGAGATGACGGATCTATGCGATCGCGTCCTGCGCGCGGGCGGCCCGGCGCTGCTGTTCGAGGCGCCTACGGGGTACGCCTTCCCCGTGCTCGGCAACCTCTTCGGCACGACTCGGCGAATCGCCCTAGGCATGGGCATCGACGAGACCGCGGCGGCCGAGGAAGGCGCGGCGCTGCGCTCGCTGCGCGACGTGGGGCGGTTGCTGTCGGCTTTGAAGGAGCCGGAGCCGCCCAAAGGGCTCAAAGATGCCGGCAAGCTGTTCTCGCTCGCCAAGGCGGTGTGGGATATGGCGCCCAAGACAGTGAGCGGCCCGCCCTGCCAAGAGATCGTGTGGGAAGGCGCCGACGTCGATCTCGCCCGCTTGCCGATCCAAACTTGCTGGCCAGGCGACGCCGCCCCGCTCGTGACCTGGGGGCTGACGGTGACGCGCGGGCCGAACAAGCCGCGGCAGAATCTGGGCATCTACCGGCAGCAGTTGATCGGGCGCAACAAGCTCATCATGCGCTGGCTCGCGCATCGCGGCGGAGCGCTGGATTTTCGCGAATTCGCGCTCGCCAATCCGGGCAAGCCGTATCCGGTCGCTGTCGTCCTCGGCGCCGACCCGGCCACGATTCTGGGCGCGGTGACGCCTGTGCCCGACACCTTGTCGGAATATCAATTCGCCGGTCTTCTGCGCGGCGCTCGCACCGAGTTGGCGCGATGCCTGACGCCCGGGCTCGAGACGCTGCAGGTGCCCGCACGCGCGGAGATCGTGCTCGAAGGGTTCATTTACCCGCAACACGGTGCGCCGGAGGCTGCGCCCGCGGGCGCACCGCCGCGACCGTCCCGAGGCGCGGCGGCTGGGTACGAGCATGCGCTCGAAGGCCCGTACGGCGATCACACGGGCTACTACAACGAACAGGAATGGTTTCCCGTGTTCACCGTCGATCGCATCACGATGCGGCGCGACGCGATCTATCACTCCACGTACACGGGCAAACCGCCCGACGAGCCCGCGATGCTCGGCGTCGCGCTCAATGAAGTGTTCGTGCCGCTCCTGCAAAAGCAGTTCGCAGAAATCACCGATTTCTACCTGCCCCCAGAAGGCTGCAGCTATCGAATGGCGATCGTGCAGATGAAGAAGAGCTACGCGGGACACGCCAAGCGTGTCATGTTCGGCGTTTGGAGCTTCTTGCGACAGTTCATGTATACGAAGTTCATCGTCGTGGTCGATGAAGACGTGAACGTGCGCGACTGGAAAGAGGTGATCTGGGCGATCACGACGCGCGTCGACCCGGCGCGCGACACGGTTCTCGTCGAGCGCACCCCCATCGACTATCTCGACTTCGCCTCGCCCGTCGCGGGCCTTGGCTCGAAGATGGGCCTGGACGCCACCAACAAGTGGCCCGGGGAAACCGATCGCGAATGGGGCCGGCCGATCGCCATGGATCCGGCCGTGAAAACGCGCGTCGACGCTTTGTACGAACGCCTGGGGCTCGGCCGCTGATAGAAGCGGCGGGCGCTATCTGGACTTGCACAGGAGCCGTCATCGTTATGAATACCGCGCTCGCCGCCAACGCGGCTGTCACCACGTATCGCGGCCCCGCCGTCGAAAACCGGCATTTGGCGCACATCGCCGTGACCGATGCGGCCGGCCGCCTGCTCTATGCGTTCGGCGATCCGCATCGCCCGACGCTGCCGCGCTCGGCCGTCAAGCCGGCGCAGGCGCTAGCGGTGCTCGAAACCGGGGCGCTCGAGCGCTTCGGGTTCGACGAAGCGGATCTCGCGCTGATGTGCGCATCGCACAACAGCGAAGAGCGCCATGTCGCCCGTGCGCGGGCCATGCTCGCGAAAACGCACGTGACCGAGGAGGATCTGCGCTGCGGCGGCCATGCGGCCATTTCCGACGAAGTGCAACGCGCCTGGATCAAGCGGGACTTCACCCCGACGCCCGCTTGCAGCAACTGTTCCGGCAAGCATGCCGGGATGTTGGCGGCTGCATTGGCGATGGGCTCGCCAACGAAGGACTACGAACGGCCCGAGCACCCGCTGCAGCGGCACGTGAGATCGACGCTGGCGGAACTCGTCGGTCTGAACGAGGCCGAGATCGCCTGGGGCACCGACGGTTGCAATCTGCCCACGCCGAGTTTCGCGCTCGACCGTCTGGCGCTGCTGTTCGTGAAGCTCGCGGCCGCCGCCGATGCGCTCGCGCCAGCATCGCCGCGTGAAGCGGCGCTCGCGCGCATCTATCGTGCGATGACGGCCCACCCGGAGCTCGTCGCCGGCAACGGGCGATACTGCACGGCGCTCATGAGCGCCTTTGGCGGCAACGTCGTCGGCAAGGTCGGCGCCGAGGGCAGCTACGGCCTCGGCGTGCGCGCCGGTGCGCATGGGCTCGATGGCGCCGCGGGTCCGATCGGCGTCGCGGTGAAAGTCGAAGACGGCAACGGCGCCGTATTGACGGCCGTGGTCACCGAAGTGCTGCATCAGCTTCGGATCGGCACACCGCAACAGCGCGCACAGCTGGATGCATTTCGCGCGCCGACGATCAAAAACACCGTGGGGCTCGAAGTTGGGCGCACCGAAGTGAGCGTCCCGCTTGCGCGGCAGGCAACGTCAACCTGATACGTCGGCCCGCCGATTCGGCCGCCGTAACCGCGGCCGCATCGGCGCTCAACCAGCTCACCCTCGATCGCTCGTTCCCATTCATATAGTCGGCGCAGCATGCATTCGGTATCGCTCTTATCCAACGGCTTTTTTCTGTCGCTCTCGCTGTGCCTCGACATCGGCATCGTCAATGTCGCGATCCTCTCGCGAACCCTCTCGCAGGGGTTTGCGCCCGGCTTCTGGCTCGGACTGGGCTCGTGCTTCGGCGATCTCGTCTATGCGACGCTAGCGCTGGCGGGCATGTCGGCCCTGCTTCAGTTCGACGCCGTACGCTGGGTCGTGTGGATCGGCGGCGCGGCCATGCTGTTGTATCTGACGTGGAAAATGGCGCGTGAGGCGTTCGCGCCCGCGCAAGCGGCAACCGGCGCGCCTACGGATACGGATAAGAGCGCAACGCGCGGCTTCGCTCGCGGGGTCGCACTGGCGATGTCGTCGCCATCGGCCATTTTGTGGTTCGCGGCCGTCGGCGGCGCGCTCATTGCGAAAGCCGGCGCCACGAGCACGCGCACGGCGTCGATCTTCCTCATCGGCTTCTTTATAGGCGGGCTCGCCTGGACCGTGTTCATCTGCGTGCTCGCGAGCCAAGGCCGAAAGCGCGCCGGCGCGTCGCTGCTGCGCGGATGCCATGTCGTCTCCGCTCTGCTGTTCGCTTATCTGGCGTACAGCGTCATCATCGACGGCTATCGCGATCTGATCCTGCACGCTTCGCACGCGACCGTCTGAGCTCATCCCCGCTCAACTGGCGCACTCGGTTGCGCCCGCGCAACGTGCAACGGGTCAACTGCATCGACGCCAGTCAGCCGCCGGTGGAGCGCGAAGCGGCAGCGCCACGCTTTATTTATCCGAGGAATTGAGCGTAGCGCGGCAAATCGATGTTGCCGCCACTCACGATCACACCGACGCGTTTGCCTTTGACCGGTACGATGCCGTGCAAGACGGCCGCCGCCGCGAGACAGCCGGTCGGCTCGACGACGATCTTCATACGTTGAGCGAAGAAGCGCATCGTCTCGATTAGTTGGGCGTCGCTGACCGTTTCGATCTTCGAGACGAGTCGTTGAATCACGGGGAACGTGTAGTTGCCGAGAAACGCCGTGGCAGCGCCGTCGGCGATCGTGCGGGGCGGGTCGATCTTCACGATCTCCCCGCGCGCAAGCGACTGCTGCCCGTCGTTGCCCGCTTCCGGCTCGACGCCGACGATCTCGCAAGAGGGGCTGAGCGCCTCCGCCGACAACGCGCAACCCGAGAGCAGCCCCCCGCCGCCCAGACATACGACGAGCACGTCGAGCGGCCCCGTCTCTTCGATCAGTTCCTTGGCCGCCGTGCCCTGCCCGGCCATCACGTGCGGATGGTCGTACGGCGGAATCAGCGTCATGCCGCGTTCCTGCGCGAGCCGTCGGCCGATCGCGTCGCGATCTTCGGTATAGCGATCGTAAAACACGATCTCGCCGCCGTAGCCCTTGGTCGCCTCGACTTTCGCGGCGGGCGCATCCTCGGGCATCACGATCGTCGCGCGGATCCCGGCGAGCTTCGCCGACAACGCAATCGCTTGCGCGTGATTGCCCGACGAATACGTGATCACGCCGCCGGCGCGCGCATCGGCGTCGAAGTGCGAAATGGCGTTGTACGCGCCGCGGAATTTGAACGCGCCCATGCGCTGAAAATTCTCGCACTTGAAGAAAACCGAGCCGCCGACGCGATCGTCGAACGTACGCGAGGTGAGGACCGGCGTGCGATGCGCGACGCCGTCGATACGTGAGGCGGCGTCGACGACGTCATCGAAAGTGGGGAGGGCAAGCGCTTGCATGGGCGATGGAACCCGCGACGGGGCAAGGGTGAGCGAAAGCGCATTGTCCCAGCTTCCGCGGGTGTTTGCGATAGAACCGGACGCCGCTTTCCCGTGCCCAACGTGCCGACGGCGCAACGCGGCGGGAAGCCGGCGTTGCGCCGTCGGGAAAATAATGGGTGAGACGTCGACGTGGGCGCTCGCGCGCACCCATACCCTCGGCCGCCTTACCAGCGGCGCCAGTGGTGGTGGTGATGCCAGCCACCGTAATACCCGCCATACCCGCCGTAATACACGGGGGGCGGCGGCGCATAGTACACGGGCGGCGGCGGCGCATAGTACACGGGCGGGGGGGGCGCATAGTAGACGGGCGGCGGCGCCTCATACACGGGATAAGCCGGGGCCATCGGCACCCCAATGCCGATGCCGACCGACACGTGCGCCTGCGCCGTCGCGGCGAACCCCGCGCTCAACGTCGCCGCGGCGATCAACAAAGCAAGCTTTTTCATTCCTATTCCTCTGGCGAATGTGCGAACGCGCCGCACAACCTACCCGGCACGACCGCATCCATGATCCAAATGTATAGAAAAAGCGACGCCGACGCGCTGAGCATTTGTTGCAAATTGCAATGGAAGGCCGCCGGGCGGCTGCGTGGATGCAGGCCGGCGAAGCTCGGCAAGGTGCGATAGGTGAGATTTTACCGGTCGCGGGGCGAACGCCCCGGCACCGTCGGTAATGTTTAATTACAAATTCGATGCGAGCAAGCAACACAGTGCGCGCAGGCCGCCCCCGCGGCGTGGCGCGTCATCCGACTTTCACGTAGGTGAATTCGCGGGTGATGCTGGGCGGCACGTAAGCCTCGCCGATCTTGACGCGCGGCGTCAGCCGCTTCTTCTGATCCCACCAAAGACGCCGCTGCGCACGGCTCAAGAACCGCAGATGCTTGCGGTAAGCAAAAACGTTCATCGTGACCTCCCATGCATGACTGCGACGCAAGATCGAAGAACGAAACGCCGAGAAGGCGCACGCAACGCCCCCACTCCGTATCTCAATACGACGCTTCAAACGGACTGGCGAAAATCGGCACGAACCCCCGTTGCGCAACGGCGCGCGCCAAGGTAGGCGAAATGCCTGCGCACCGCCGACGCGATGGGCGATACTGATGCCTTTCTCGTTCACGTACGGATGCGCGGCTGCGCTTCGTTGCCTCCTCCATGTCGTTCCCAGCTCCTGCTCGCCTCGGTTTCATTGGCGCCGGCCGCTTGGCGCGGTGCCTGGCCATCGGCTTCGCCCGCGCGGGCTACCCGGTCGCCGCCGTCGCCGCGCGCTCGGCCGCTTCGGCGCAGCGCCTGGCGCGGGAACTGCCGCAGTGCCGCGCGGTGGCACACCCGCAAGCGGTCGTCGACGCCTCCGACGTTGTCTTTTTAGCGGTTCCCGATGACAACATCGGTACGATCGCGAACACATTACGGTTCGACTGGAAGCGCGCCGGCTCGCAGGCGCTCGTCCATTGCAGCGGCGCGACGCAGGTGGAGGTGCTGGCCGCCGCCCGCGCGCAAGGCACGTCGATCGGCGGGTTTCATCCGCTTTACTTGTTCGGCGGAGATGACGGCGACCTAGCGCGCATTGCCGGGTGTTCGGTCACGATCGAAGCGCCGGACGAGCTCGCCGCCGTGCTCGAAGCCCTGGCCCGCTCGCTCGGCTGCGAAGTGCTGACGCTGCCCGGTGGACAGCGCATGCTGTATCACGGCGCCGCGCATTACGCGGCCAGTTTCGTGCTGGGCGCCCTCGACGAGGCCGCCGAAATTTGGGGCATGCTCGGCTTCACCGAAGAACAATCGCTGCGCGCCCTGTTGCCGATGTTGGCCGGCACCGTGCAAGCCGCACGGGCGAAGGGCTTGCCCGGCGCACTCGCCGGGCCTGTTTCGCGCGGCGACGCGGCGACGCTCACGCGGCAGCTGGCGGCGTTCGAGCGCCTGGGTGCGGAGCACGCCGCGCTATACGCGTTGCTCACGCGCCGCTTGCTTTCGCTCGCGCGGCGCCGGTCGCAGCCGCCCGCCGCCATCGAGGCGATGACCGATGCCGTTCAAGCCACGCTGGCGGCCTGTTCGAGCGCTCGCTCTCGCGAAGTGCAAGCGCCCAACGAGCCGTGATATGGTGACGACCGGCAGCCTGCCGGCCGAGTCAAACCGCGGCGCCGCCCTACCAACCTGACGAGAAAGCCACAATGATCAAGGTCAGCATTCTCTATCCGTATCACGACAATGTCCGTTTCGATATCGACTACTATCGCGACAAGCACATGACGCTCGCCGCGAAGTATTTCGGCTCGGCGCTGAAAGGATGGTCCATCGATAAAGGCATGAGCGGCGGCGAACCGGGTTCGATGCCGGGCTTCGTGGCGTCCGGGCACTTTCTGTTCGATTCCGTCGAGGCATTTCAGAAGGTGTTCGAGCCCGTGGCCCACGAACTCATCGCCGATATTCCGAACTACACCGACAGCACGCCGCAAATTCTCATCAGCGAAGTCGTGACGAGCGTTTGACGATACGCCGTCCACCGGCGCCGGGGCGCGGGACTGCCAAGAAACTCAAAGAAGGAAAGGATCGAAGATGTTCGGGGACATTGCCCGTTTTCTACTCAATACCGTTTTCACGTTGTTCGGCGCGGCGCTCATTCTGCGCGCTTGGATGCAGGTGGTGCGCCTGCCGCCGTACAACCCCGTATCGAACGCCATCTTCCAGGCGACGAACTGGCTCGTGTTGCCGCTTCGCCGCGCGCTGCCGGGCGGCCGCCGCGTCGACGTGGCCAGTATCGTGGCGGTGCTGTTGGCGGCGATCGTCTACGTGGTTGCGATGGTGGCGATCGCCGGCGTGGACCCGCTCGGGTTCGCCCCGGTGATCGCGCTCGTCTCGTTGCTGACCGTCGTCAAATGGGCGCTCAACCTGGTCATCTGGTTGACGATCCTGATGGCGTTGCTCTCGTGGCTCAATCCGCACTCGCCCGCCATGCCGATCCTCTATCAACTCACGGCGCCGTTCTTGAACCCGCTGCGGCGCGTGATCCCGAACCTGGGCGGCATCGATCTTTCGCCGATCTTGCTGTTCGTCATCGTTCAGGTATTGCTGATGGTGGTTACGCGAGCGGCCGTGTCGCTCACGCTGTTCGGCATTTGATTCGACCGGGGGCCATCGGCCCCCAGCACCCAGTCATGCGTCGGGGCCGATGACGCCGAACGTGGCCGGGATCTCGGTGTAGACGGCGCGCACCTTCTCCCGCGAAACGCATTCGACGAGTGCGCGCGACTCCGCCTCCGTGGCGAGGAACTCGACTTCGACCGTCAGCGATCCTTGCAACTCGAAAAAGCGGTCCTCGTGCAACACGCCGTGCGCGCCGAAGCCCGCCATGGCGCGAAACGCCGAACCGCCGATGATCCCCATCTCCTTGGCGCGGTGAAGCAGCCACTCCCAGAGCAGCTTGCCGTGAAGCCGATGGTTTTCGTGAACATAGAACCGCAACAAGACGTACCGCTCGGACTGCATGTGACCTCCCGGCGCCGACAGTGCATGTTCGATTTTGCCTCTGTGCTTGCGGCGCCACAACTGTGAATCTATGCAGCGGCGATTATGCCGCGCCAGCCGCAGCGCCGATCGTCAGACCGCGGCAAGCCATAGACGCGCCGTCCACATGCCGAGCGCCGTGAGCGAGAACGAGCCGAACAGATGCAAGCCAGCAGCAGCCAGTCCCCAGCCTAGCTCGCCTTGCGACAACAAAGTGACGACTTCAGCGGAAAACGTCGAGAACGTGGTCAAGCCGCCCATGAACCCCGTGATGACGAAGAGCCGCAATTCCGGCGGCAAACCGGCTTTGGCGGCAAAGAGCGCAGCGGCGACACCGATGAAATAGCCGCCGATCAGATTGGCCGCGAGCGTGCCGAGCGGAATCGTGGGAAAGATGGCGTTCAAGCCGAGACTCAATCCCCAGCGCAACAATGCACCGAGTCCGGCGCCGACAAAGATGGAGAGAATCGAATAAATCAACGTGCGGTCCCGATTCGAAGCGTGATGTTGATCGAACCGGGACGGGGCGCGACGCGCGAGCGAACGCCTACCGATTCCGGCTCGGGGAACAGGTAGGCATCATCAGCCACGGGGGCGGTTGAAGGAGGAATGCCATCTCCCGCGCAAATAGGCATCGCACCGCCATGCCTATCGGACGCAACGAGGCGATACTTTAAGCGTTGCGGGAGCGGCAGGCAACAGGCAGCAGGCTAACGACGCCCTTCGAACAAGTCGCGCTCGCGCGCCAGGCCCTCGCCGACCACGTCGAAGAAAGCCCGCACTCTAGCGGTGCCTTTGAGATCGGCGTGGGCGACGATCCACAATTCGCCCTCCAACCCCGGGGCGGGCGAATTCATCGCGCGCACGACCCCGTATTCGCTGTCGCCGAGATAGCACGGCAGCAAGGCCAGCCCGATGCCCGAGCGCGCGGCCACCAATTGATTGACGAGACTGTTGCTGCGATACACGAACGCGTCGTGAGGCACGACTTGCGATAGCCATTGCGCCGCGGCGATCTGCGTCGTTCCGTACTCCCAGCCGATCAACGCATGGCGCTCGAGCCCCGTCACGCTCGAAAGCGATCCGCCGTTCTCGGCCAAATAGCCCGGGGACGCGTAGAACGCCCAAGCGACTTGCGCGAGCCTGCGCCCCCACAGGTCGCCTTCCTTGGGCCGCACGGGGCGCAATGCGATATCGACCTCGCGTCGCGAGAGATTGAGCACGTGATTGTCGACCACCAATTCGACCACGACGCCGGGATGCGTCTGCCGGAACACCGCGAGATGCCGGGTCAAGCGGCTGTACGCCAACGTCTCCGACGAAGTGACGCGCAAGCGGCCGCACAGCCGATGGTCGCGGCCCGTCAGATCCCGATCGAGCGCGAGCGCTTCGTCTTCCATGCGCTCGGCGGCCGCCGCCATGCGCTGCCCCGCCTCGGTGGCCTGATACACGCCGCCCGACAAGCGCTCGAAGAGCCGCACGCCGAGACGCGTCTCGAGCGCCTTCAAGCGGCGAAACGCCGTCGAATGATCGACGCTCAACCGCTCGGCCGCCGCGGTCAAACTGGCCGCGCGGTGCACGGCGAGCACGAGCCTCAGTTCGTTCCAATCGTTCATGCGCGAACATTAATCGATTGCTTGCGCAAACGCAATCCGCGATGGCATTTACACAATAGACTTTGCACGTCCGCACACCGTATGCTGGCTCCGTCGTTCATTTCCCGTCAATGCTCAAGATTCAAGAGGCCTCTATGAAGCTCTATTACTCCGCGGGCGCCTGCTCGCTCTCGCCGCATATCGTCGCCGTGGAAGCGGGCATCGCGGTTCAATTGGAACGCGTGAGCATCAGCAAAACGCCGCATACCACGGGATCCGGGCTCGATTTTTCGGCCATCAATCCGAACGGTTACGTTCCGGTGCTCGAACTCGACGACGGCACGCTGCTCACCGAAGGCCCCGCGATCGTGCAGTACCTGGCCGACATGAAGCCGGAGAGCGGCTTGGCGCCGCTGGCGGGAACGGTGGCGCGCACCCGTCTGCAAGCGTGGCTGAACTTCATCGCCACGGAATTGCACAAGATGTACAGCCCGTGGCTGTTCCACAACGAATACGGCGAGCAGGCGCAAGCCGTCGCGCGCGGCAAGATTGCCGAGCGGCTCGGCTACGTCGACACGCATTTGGCTGCGAGCGGGCCCTTTCTCATGGGCGAGGCGTTCACGGTGGCCGACGCTTATCTGTTCACCATCGTCAATTGGTCGCGGTTCGTCAACGTCGATCTATCCGCCTTCCCGCATCTGCGCGCCTATCTCGAGCAGGTCGGCCGGCGCCCTGCGGTGCGCGAAGCGATGCAGGCCGAAGGATTGAAGGTGCCCGCATGACTCGGTTATCGGCAAGGCCGGCCTACACGTTGGTGAGCCATCCGCTGTGTCCATACGTGCAGCGCGCCGCAATCGTACTCGCCGAAAAAGGCGTGGCCTTCGAGCGACGGTACATCGATCTGGCCGATAAGCCCGCATGGTTTGGAGCTGTGTCGCCGCTCGGCAAGGTTCCTTTGTTGCTCGTCGATGGGCACGGCGCCGAGGAACCTGCGGTCGTTTTCGAGAGCGCGGTCATTTGCGAATATCTAGAAGACGTCGGCGCGGGCCCCGCGCTGCATCCGTCGGCAGCGCTGGAGCGCGCGCGGCATCGCAGCTGGATCGAATTCGCGTCGGCGATTCTCGGCGACGTCTGGCATTTGGAGACCGCCGCCGACGCTCGCACGTACGAGACGAAGCGCGAGGCCCTGGAAACGAAGTTTGTTCGCGTGGAAGCTGAACTGGGCGACGGTCCGTTGTTTTCCGGTTCCCGAATGTGCCTCGTCGACGCGGCATTCGCGCCGATCTTCAGATACTTCGATGTCTTCGATGCGCTCGCGCCCACCGGCGTCTTTGCGCAGACACCGAAAATGGACGCTTGGCGGCGCGCGCTGTTCGAAAGACCCAGTGTCAAGGACGCGGTCTTGCCGGGCTATGAGGCGCGTCTGCTTGCATTCCTGACTCGGCATGATGCCTATTTGCTCAAGCGCCAGGGAGTGTCCATTCAATGAGCGCACTGAACGCCATGAGCCAAGGAGCGGCATGGGGGTGGTTGATCGTATCGGGGCTCTGCGATGTCGCCTGGGCGGTATCGATGAAATACGCCCAAGGCTACACACGGCTCGGCTGGAGCGCCGTTTCTCTCCTGTTGCTCGCCGCATTCGTCTTTCTGCTGGGCCGCGTGCTGCAAGTGCTGCCCGTAGGCACGGCGTACGCGGTGTGGACTGGGATCGGCGCGGCAGGAACGGTGCTGGTCGGCATCGTGCTGTTCGGGGAACCAGCAGGATGGTTTCGGCTCGGCGGCGTGGCGCTCGTGGTCGCGGGCATCGCCGCATTGAAGATGGCGCCTGCATGAAGCGCAGTTGCTGTCCGCGGCTATCGGCCTCTCCGGAAGAGAGGCCATCAACCGTGCTCGCGCGGCGCATTGCCTTCCTACCAGCGCGCTGGGCGGGTCTCGCGGCTGTTAGCGGCTGTGCGACGCCAGAGGCTGTGCGGGGCGCGTGCGCGCGCCGGCGACTCGCTCGTCGGCGTCCAGCGCCATACCTTGTGCACGCATCATTGCGCCCACGACTGACTGCATCGCGTTGTACGCCGTGCCCGAATCAAAGGGCGCGCTCTGTCCAAAACTCGCCGCCCACTGCTCCGAGATGGCGTTGCATTGGTTATGCAGATCGTGGCCTACCCGGGTCGCGGCTGCCATGAACTGCGAATCGATCTGCCGGACCTGCTCGGCGTAGGTCTGCGCATCCTCGGCGAATTGCCGCGGCATGCCGATCACGTCCGTCGCGGCCGAGCTTCGCGACGACGACGTCAGAGCCGCCTGTCCCGCCCCCAACATGGATCGCGATACGGCCAGATTGAGTTGAGTCAGTTTGCGCAGCCGCTCGAACGCCTCGTTCTGCAAGCTGAAGAGCGCGGGCAAGACGTTCAGGCCGAAGGCGGCCGATTGCTCGATGGTAGTCGTGTTCATTCAATGCTCCAAAATCGACCCGGCACATGCGTCCAAGGGATTTCGGAGGCGAGTGTCTCGCTACAGATTTGCAGGTCGGAGCGGCGCAGCCACTTCTAATGCTGCATCGCAGCAAAACACTGTATACCTTTCCTGCCGGATGTACAGCCTTTTCGCCATACGTGGGCGCCTGCCCGAGCGACGGCGGCAAATCCGTCGAAAGCCCTGGTCGATCCCAAGGCTGCGTGCCGAAAAGGTTCGCGACAGCAAGCCTGAATCGGCGCACACTGCCGGGACATTCGAGCTTTCCTACGAGCATCGATACAACGGGAGCAGTGTCATGGCAAAAGGTCAGTTGCGTAGCAATCGAGAAGCGAAGAAACCGAAGCAACCCAAAAAGCCCGCGCCCGTTTGGTCCCCATCCGGGCCGGGCCCAAGCAACGCGCGGACGAATACTTCGCAAGCGCAGAAAAAGCACTGAAGACGAAGGCGACAGGAATCGTCGGGCCGCCTCGATGCCCGACGATGTCGTTTCGACCCCTGCTCCTGCCGCTGCCTCTATGATTTGCGCCCGCGCCCACGCGGGAGCAACGCCTTTCATGTCGGTCGGCACTTGTGCCACGCAACGACATTCGCTGCATCCGCCTGTCCCTGCCGAGTCCACTCGCCACGCTGAACGGCTTCGCCCGGCCCGCGTTACGTTCGCCCGCAGGCCAACCCATAAGCTTCGAGCATCTCCATCCGGCTGCGCTGGACATCGGGCGGGTTTTCGCAGCGCTCGCTAATCCGTGCCTGATACGCCTTGAAGGCGGGCAGTTGCGTCAATACGTCCGCATCGTCGGCGCGGGCGTTCACGAAGACATGCAGGAACGCACAGCCCTCTCTGAAGATCACATAAGAAATGCCTTCGGGCTTGCTCTCTTCAAGTTCGGCGAATACGGCACGCGCGAGTGCCTCGTTTTCGTCGGCGTATTCGGATTTCGCGGTATATCGTACGACGGTGACGCGTTGCATTACGCTCTCCTCGCTGGTCGATCGGCGCACGATTGCGCCGACACCTCATAGACGTCGCCAGTGGGCAAAAGGATTCGCCCAACTATTTTTTTCATCCACGAATCATTCGCCTCCCGACGAGCGTCTTGTACCGTATGCCGCAATGGAACGAGGAGGACGGCCCAATTGGAATCGGAAGAACTGACAGCATGGATGGCGGAAATGCGGCCGCGCTTACATCGTTATTGCGCGCGCATGGTGGGCTCGGCATTCGAGGGCGAAGATGTCGTGCAGGAAGCGTTGGTCCACGCACTACAGGCATGGCCTATGGCGGGTGACATCCGGCAACCGCAAGCATGGCTCATGCGCATCGCCCACAATGCCGCGCTCGATGCCTTGCGCCGCAAGAAGCGTCAGGGCTGGGCCGAGCCCGAAACGGCGCTCGACGACCTGCCGGACGATGCGGCTGCGGCCGATACGCGCGTGGCGGCGGCGGCGAGCCTCGCCCATTTCATGTATCTCTCTACGATCGAGCGAGCGGCCGTGTTGTACGCCGACGTGTTCGGCTATTCGCTGATCGAGGCAAGCGATCTGCTGGGGACGAGCGTGGCGGCCATCAAATCCGCATTGCACCGAGGCCGTACGCGGCTCAAAGCCGTGGCGCAGGCCCCCGTCGATCAGCAGCGGGAAATGAATGACATCGACCGGGAGCGGCTGGCCGCCTACGTTGAACGCTTCAACGCTCGCGACTTCGATGCGCTGCGCAACCTGTTGTCGGAAGAAGTGCGGACGGACCTAGTTGGGCGCGCGCGAATGACGGGCAGAAAAGACGTCGGCAAGTATTTCGGACGTTACGAAGAAAATACGGCATGCCGTCTAGCGCTTGGCTGCGCGGAGGGTCGCATGGTGCTGCTTGCGAGCGACCCGACGATCGGGGCCGGGGTCACCTCCTACGTCATCCTCCTGGGTTGGGACGGCGATCGGCTCGCGAGGATACGCGACTTCCGGTATGCGCCCTATGTCATGGAAGCGCTCGATGTGCGCTGCGCGTGAAACCGCCGTTGCCATGCGAGCAATGGCAAGCGTGCAAGGTGTTGCATTGCCGCGGCCTCAACTACGGGATTGCCGCACATCCGAATCTGCCATTTGCGGATAAGCGTGCGGATAAGCGGCCGAGCACACCGCCGACACTTCAGCGCGAAACCAGCGATGCGCAGGATCGCGATCGAGGCGAGGATGCCAAATCGCCGAGACGTTGAACGCTGGCACGCGCAGCGGTAACTCGAATGGCCGCACGCCGTTGGCCGCCGCATAGTCAGGCAGAAAGGCATTGCCCAAACACGAATGCGGGACGACGGCCAGCAGGTCCGATTGACGAGCGAGTTGGATGGCGCTCGTATAGGACGGCACCACGATCGGGACATGGCGCTGCAGCTCGCTTAGTTCGAGGGCCGCGTCGACCGGATCATCGGCTTGCCCCGTACGAGATATCGCAACATGCGGGTACGCCACCCATCGCTCGAGGCTGACATTACCCTCGATCAAAAGCGGATGGCCGACGCCGCACACGCCGACGTAGCGGTCGCGCAAGAGCAACCGCGTACGCACCTCCGGCGCCGAAGTTTTGACGATACCGATCTCCAGATCGACGTTGCCCTCCCTGAGCGGCTGCGCATTCCAGTCCGGCTTCGGCGCGAAGCGAAGCTGCACGCCCGGCGCCGCTTGCCGCACCCGCTCGATCAACGCCGCACCAAGCAGATCGACGAAGCCCTCCCCCGCCCGCACGGTGAAGCGCTGCTCGAGCGTCGCAATCTCGAGCCGAGGGTCCGCTCGGCCGAGCGCCACCTCCGCTTCGCGGACCAGGGCGGGAATGCGCTGACTCAACTGCTCGGCGTAAGGCGTGAGAACCAGCGTGCGGCCAGCCTGCAATAGCAGGCGGTCGCCCGTGGCAGCCCGCAGCCGCGCCAACGTGCGGCTCATGGCCGAAACGCTCAGGTCGAGACGTAGCGCGGCTCGCGTAACGCTGCGTTCGCTCAGCAATGTATCGAGTGCGATCAGGAGATTGAGGTCGACGCGTGACATGCCCGCAGCATAGTCGAAAACGATCGATGCATGGCGTTTCGTGCAACCGTCAATTGCATCCCAGGCGCCTGGTGCAATTCGATTGCCGTCCGCAAAATTGACGACGTCACTCATGCAAAGGATCGCTCCATGCCCAACGTTTCGACTATCACTCCCACCGTCTTGCTGATCGGCGCTTCGCGCGGGCTTGGACACGCGATGGCGGCCGAGTTCGTGAAAAAGGGATGGCATGTCGTGGGCACCGTTCGCACGGGTCGCCGCACGCAGCTGCACGACTTGGCCGATGCGTTTCCGGGACGCGTCGAGATCGAGACGCTCGACATCACGCTCCCCGAGCAAATCCGCGCGTTGCGCGAACGCTTGGCCGGACGAATCTTTGACATGCTGTTCGTCAACGCCGGCACCACCAATCCCGACCCGACCCAGACCATAGGAGAAGTGTCGACCGAGGATTTCGTGAATCTGATGATCACCAATGCCCTTAGCCCGATGCGCGTGGTCGAATCCTTATCGCCGCTCGTTGCAGCGGAAGGTCTAATCGGGATCATGTCGTCGGGACAAGGCAGCATCACCGACAACGAAACGGGACAACGAGAGGTCTATCGGGGCAGCAAGGCGGCACTCAATCAGTTCATGCGCAGCTTTGCGGCGCGCCAAGCGGGGAAACCGCGGCCCATGGTGCTGATGGCGCCCGGCTGGGTGCGCACCGAACTCGGCGGGCCCGAGGGACGATTGTCGATCGAGGAGAGCGTGCCCGGAGTCGTGAACGTGCTGCTGAGCAAATTGGATCGCCCAGGCTTGGAATACCTCGACTATCGGGGCAGGACCGTTCGCTGGTGAAGGCAATTGGCTGCGGGCCCTAGCGGTTTCGGCCAGCCGAAAATCGCAGCGGCGTGCGTTTGGAGGCGAGGATGCGCTGGCGCGCTTCGCTCTATCCCAGATGCAAAGCATTCTCCATGGAACTGGCCCCGGGACGAAATACCCCAGGCCGTAGGTGTCGATATTCCTACAGGGAATGAGCGATGCCGATATTTCGTTTGCGGGGCGCGCCAGTATCGATGCACCTTAGCCTCAACGCATCTATCGGAGGCAACCGTGCGCATCAAGATCGAAAAATTTCCCCAAGTCGATGGCGACCTCGGCTGGCTTGAAACTACCCCCGGCTTCACCGCACCGCTCGGCCAACGCGTCAAGGGCGCTCACGCGTTCGACGTGGCCGTAATCGGAGCGGGCTTCACCGGCATTTCCCTCGCGCTGCGCTTCGCCGAACTGCAACCGTCAGCGCGTATCGCCGTGGTCGATGCGCTGCGCGTTGGCGAAGGCACGTCCGGCCGTAACGCAGGCTTCCTGATCGATCTCCCGCATAACCTAGACGGGGGAAAAACAGACGCAAACTATGCGCGCGCGCTCTATCGATTGAACGCATTCGCCATCGATCGCCTACGGGAGTACAAGGATCGCTTCGCGATTCCGTTCTGGGACGACGCGGGCAAATATATGTCGGCGCATGAAGAAGAGAACGAGTCCGGCCTCACGAGCTTCGTGAAGATGCTCAGCGTAGCGGGCTTCGAGTACGAGCAGTTATCGGGCCGCGAGCTCGAAAGGCGTCTCGGCACGAGCTACTATCGATCGGCGGTCTATACCCCCGGAAACGTCTTGGTGAATCCCGCCGCGCTCGTGCGCGGCCTGACGAAGGCTTTGCCGAAAAACGTCACGCTATTCGAAAACAGCCCCGTTTCCGGGATCGAATACGGCTCGCCGCACCGCTTGCAATTCGTCGGAGGCAGTATCGTTGCCCCCGTCGTCGTGCAAGCCACGAATGCGTTCTCCGAGGAATTCGGCAAGCTGTCACGTACGCTCGCTCCGGTCTTCACCTACGCGAGCCTCACGTCAGTGCTGACCGACGAGCAAATCAAGAAGCACTTCAATGGCGTGCGATCATGGGGCACGACGTCCGCACACCCCGCGGGCAGCACGGTTCGCTTCACCGTGGACAAAAGGATTTTCGTTCGCAATACGCTCGACTTCCTCCCTGAACTCAAGAGCACGCGTGCGGGATTGGACAACGCTTGGAAGCAGCATCGGAAATCGTTCGAAGCTCGCTTTCCATTCTTGAAAGACATGCCCTTCGAATACACGTGGGGCGGCATGCTCGCCATGACACTCAATCATGAGCCCGTGTTTGCGGACGCCGGCGACGGCGTCTATACGATGGGCGGCTGTAATGGCGTCGGGGTGGTGAAAGGCACTTATCTCGGCTACTACATGGCGGACCGGATCAACAATATCCAGAGCGAGAACCTGCAATTCATTCAGCAGCATTCCAGCCCCTCGTGGGTTCCGCCCGATCCTCTTCGAACGATCGGCGCCCGGCTGCGACTTACCCGTGAGTCGGCGGCCGCCGGCGGAGACGTTTAGGGCCGGCCGCGTCGCTCGTCCATTCCCTCGGAGAATAGCCGGTGCGCGCGTGCCGCGGCGGGCGTACGATGGCATCGGTCGATATCTTCTCCGATGGAATGGATCTTCCCATGAAAGCCCAAAACCTACGCCTGCTACGGACGTTACCTCCCATGGAGACGCTGGTGTGCTTCGAGGCCGTGGCACGTTGCGGGAGTTTCACGCGGGCAGCGCGCGAGCTTCTCATCACGCAAAGCGCAGTCAGCAAACAGATAAAGGCGCTCGAGGAAGTGCTGCATTGTGCATTGTTCGACCGGCACGCTCGCGGAATCGAGCTTAGCGCCGCAGGGGCAACCTTTCTCGAAGAGATCGAACCGCTCCTCTACAAATTGCAACGCGCGGTACTGAAAGCGCGAGATCGAGACGCGCGCCAAGCCGTATCGATCGTTTGCACGCAGGCGGTAGCGCACTTCTGGCTGTTTCCTCGAATCGTGCGCTTCAATCAGCTTCACCCGGACATTACGGTCAACGTGATCTCGACCAATACCATCAATGAGCGCAGTTGCGGTGAGAGCGACTTCGGCATTCTTTACGGCGATGGCGACTGGCCGACACTCGAGAGCACGCGACTGTTTCCGGAAATCGTGTACCCGATCTGCAGCCCCGCTTTGAACATTGCACCGCCGGTCAAGCCCGAAGACCTGATCGGGCTGCCCCTGATACAACTAGACTCGAGCCAATGGGATTGTCTCGACTGGCAGGATTGGTTCGATCACTTCGGCATACGGTATCAAATCCCCCGCAATGCGCTCACGTTCAATCAGGTCACGCTGTCATTCAACGCGGCATTGGAAGGTCTTGGCGTGACGCTTGGATGGGACTTCATGGCACGGCAAGCGATCGAGTCGGGGGCATTGAGCAAACTAGGCGAATTCGCCTATGAGACCGGCCATTCCGATTTTCTGGTCCACGCTCGGCATCGTCCGCTCACTGCGGTTGCGCGCATCGTTAAGGATTGGCTGATGTCGTCCGTGTGATCATCCAGCCCTGACTGAGCGAAGCACGTCTCAAGGCAGCTTACTTACCCCTTCTCCTATCGCTTCGACCCGAAGCGAATCCTGCTCGATGCTGCCGATCCATTCGCGCAGCGTTTCCCCGATCTGCGCCGCGTGATCTTCCTGCAGATAATGAAAGCCCGCGCCTAGCTCGACTACGCGGATATTGCGTTGGGCCGCCGCAAACTGTTTTGCGAACGCGGGCGACACAATGGCGCCCGGCTCGCCGACGAACAATAGCTTCGGGAACGTGGAAGCCTCGAGCGCCGCATGCGCTTCGGTCAGGCAGCGATGGACATCTCGTGGCTGCCCTTCTATCGGTAATTCATTTGCCAAACGCCAGATAGGCTTGCGCGATTGCACGGTCGGAAAAGGCTGCTTGTAGGCCGCGAGCTCATCACTGGACAGCGTGCGGCGAATGGAACCCGGAAGCACCCGTTCGAGGAACAGGTTGTCGCGCTGGATCATCTCCTCGCCGACGCCCGGCGTGCGGAATCGCCGAAACGTCTCGCGCGCCTGCGGATTTTGATGGAAATCGTCCCAACGCTCGAAGGGACGAATGAACTCCATGAAGGCCAAGCCCCTCACGCGTTGGGGAAACCGCGCGGCCAAATGAAAGGCCAGCGCCGTGCCCCAGTCTTGCGCGACGAGATAGAACTCGTCCAGGCTCAACGTTTCGATGAACGCGTCGAGGTAGCGAACGTGATCGGCAAAACGGTAGTCCATGTCCGGTTTGCCCGACTGCCCATAGCCGATCAGATCCGGGGCAATGGCCCGGTGCGTGCCGGCCACTGCCGGCATGATGTTGCGCCAGATATACGACGAAGTCGGATTCCCATGCAGGAACAGCACGACGGGGGCGTGTTCGGGTCCCGCCTGGCGGTAGCTCATCGTCGAATCGAGAACGGACACGCGCAAAGGCGAAGCGATGGCTGGCAGCGGCATGACGAGGCTCCTTCGAGAAGTTCCACTGTGGATACGGATACCTCGGCATGCTAATTACGAGCGCCTCGATTGATAATATCGCCGCCACGGAAAAAACCATTTACCAGGGGTGTGCAATCATCAGGGACCGCCTGGCCGCGTTTTGGATCGCCGTCGATCGAGGGGAACATTCCTGGGGTCGCGAACGTGCTGCTCCAGCGGAAGATCGCTGCGGAGAAAAGGGCCGTCCACCGTTACAAGGGAGGCATTAGCCGCTTACGAGCAGGCTGCTTGGACATCGACCTTCGCTTCGCGCCGCCGCTCGACGACGATTCTCCCGACGACGTTCTACTGTTGCGCGACGAAGCGCTGCTACTTCCGGACGAAGCGCTACTACTTTCGGACGACGCCGCGCGCTTGCGTCCAGATGGGGGTTGCGGTGCACGCCTGGCCAGCAGAAAGTCTTTTAGCCCCTGAGGCGCCCAAACATTGTATGGAGACGAACGAATGTGGGCCGCATCCTCGGGCGGGCATGCAAGCGCAGAGACCGCACCCTCGGGCAGGTATGTCAGCCACCGATACAGCGGCGCTTCGTGTGCTGGCCACCGTGGATCCTTGCCACTATCCATCTCTTGTCGTTCCCATTCGGGGTAATACGAAGGAATGACAGCAAGATCCTTGAAGTATTGGCGCTCGAATCGCATTTCCAAGTAACCTCGATAATGCTTGGCGAGCGCTTTGCCAACATCGACGCCCGCCTCGTTGGAGAGCGACGAGCCCTGCTGAAACGCTTGATTGTCCTGCAGCCCCCAATTCAATCCGCGATGCCAATGCAGCGGCGTCGGCTTCATTGCCGATAGACCTCTAGCGTAAACGCGAAGCACTTTTTGCAGCTTCGGAAGATAGGTTGCCCGCTGAGCGTAAGACTCGGCCAACACGCGCTGATACGCAACGTAGAAGCCTTCACCTCGGGATAAACCGAACCGGGATGCCCCGGTAATGTAGGGCTTATCGAGCGGCTCAGTCGATGTCAGAAACTCGGGACCTTTGCCCGTCGGCAACACGCCACGTTCCAATAGATCTTTCGCGTATTTTGATTCGGTGCCGTGATAGCCGACGAACTCGAACCCGTGAGCGAGGAGCCGATTATGCGCACGGAGCAGATTGTCCTTTTGCGCCTTTATCTGAGCGGGAGACTGCTGGGAAAAAAGAAGACTTCGAATCAGATCTTTGCCGAGGATCTCTCGCCCATCCGGAAGCAGCCCGCCACCGTCGGGTGCCCGGAGCGGGCTGTCGAATCGCGCACTGTCGGATAAACTCCGCGCTCTGGTCATCCCGCCCTCCATTCATCGCCAACTAGCCGTCCTGGCGATGGTATAGGCGTGAACCAGTTTCTGGGAAATGAATTTTGCGGCGCAACGGCGAGCCAGTCCCGCACATTGGGGATACCGATGCAAGAACCGCGACTTTGCGGACGACGATGAAGTACGCACGTGATCGTCGCCCGGCTCAAGATGCGCTGGCACCCCAACTAGTAGCCCTTGGATTGGTAATATTGCCGCCACGGAAAAAACCATTTACCAGGGGTGCGCAATCATGGACCGGATGACTGCCTTGACCGTGTTTCGGACCGTCGTCTCGGTCGGCAGCTTCAGCGGGGCAGCCAAGCAATTGGGCCTGTCTCCCGCCGCGGTCAGCAAGAACATCGGCGAGTTGGAAACGCATCTGCGCGCGCGATTGCTGAACCGGACGACTCGGCGGCTCAGTTTGACCGAAGCCGGCGCGCAGTATTACGAGCGAGTCTCGCACATCTTGGACGATCTGGACGAAGCGGACGGCTCCGTAGGCGACTTGCAGCAACAGCCCGCCGGACTGCTTCGCGTCAGCGCGCCCATCACGCTGACGCTGCTGACGATCTCGCCAGCGCTACCGCGATTCTTGGCGCGTCACCCCGGCATTTCGCTCGATCTTCACTTGGACGACCGGCGCGTGGACTTGATCCGTGACGGCTACGATTGCGCGCTGCGCGGCAGCGACAAGCTGGAGGATTCTCGGCTGGTGGCGCGCAGACTCATGGTGCTCAAGCACGTGCTATGTGGGGCGCCGTCGTACTTCGAACGCTGCGGCATGCCCAAGGACCCGAGCGAACTCGTCGACCATAGTTGCGTGCAGTTCACGTTGTCGGATCACTCCGCTGTGTGGGCGTTTCGCAAAGATGGGCGGACCGTGACGGTGCCCGTGAACAGCCGCTACAAGGTGTCCTCGAGCTTGGCGGTGCGCGATGCGTTGCTCGCGGGATTCGGCTTGAGCCTGATCCCGGAGCTTTACGTGCGCAGTCAATTGGCCGAGGGCGCGCTCGTGCCAGCGCTCACCGAGTGGGAAAGCGACGAGACCACGATTTATGCCGTTTATCCGTCGCGGCATTTTCTGCCGGCGAAGATGAAAGTGTTTCTGGAGTTTTTGGCGGCGGAGCTTGGGGACGACACGCATACGGCGCCGCGGCAGCCGGTGATCGACGCGTAACACGCGCGCAGCGGCGCCACATGCAAGCGTACCGGTTCGTGGCTAGCGATATCTACGCGTTGTTTTCTAGCGCCCTGCCCCGTAAGTTCTTTGATAAATCAAATGAGCGATTTCATATCAAAGGAGCTTGCGGGACAGGTCACTAGATGCCAGCTGCTACTGCGACTCCCCAACAAATCAGCAGCACGCCCCCTACGAAACGGAGCCATCGCGCACGCGGGAGAATTTTTTCGAGCAATACGTAGACCGACAGCGCGACAATCCAAACCACATTCATGACGCCGAATACGAAGAGCAGCGTCATGAGTAACGCGCAGCAGCCGACGCAATACGTCCCGTGACGAACGCCCATGATCCAGGCGCCATACGTGCCTTCACGCCATTCGGTCAGAAGAAAGCCGAGCGGGGACGCGCACTTGGCAAGGCACGCTTGCTTCAAAGGCGTGAACTGGAAGATCCCCGCAACGACGAGGAGCGCTGCCGCGACCCACGGCGTTGCGCTCACCATCATTGGTGTGACGAGACGCGCTTCGAGCAGGCCCCACTGCGCAAGCGTGGCGCCCAGGCTGAACGCCGACCACACAGCGAGGTAGCCGAGAACGAACACGCCGGTGGGCACATAGGGCAGTTGTTGCGCCCGCTGCCGGCGGCTCAGGGAGGCAAAGCTCAAAACCATGGGCACGATAGACGGAAGCATCATGGCGGCCATCATGATGGCCCACATCGCGAGCACCAGCAGCAGATCGAAGATGTGCCAATCCGTCATGCGCGGCATGACCGCCATCGCCATACCTGCGTCCATGTGGGCCATGCCCCAACCCATATAGAGCACGTATGCCCACGCGAGCGCTGCGGCCGCCGCGAGCCCGGACAGCACGATCACGCGGTCGCGCCCGGGCAGGCGTCGCGCCGCGCGGCCACCGAGTAGGGCTGGCTCAGGCATGGTAGGCGAACGGCGAATAGAATCCGTTGCGGTTCGAGATTTCCCTGGTGAAGCCGTGGTCGGCGAAGCGAAACTCCTTCGATTTCCCGACCACTGCCGGAAAACCCGGGGCCGGCGTAAAGGGATGATTGCTGAGTGTCACGTCGCCGCCGTCCTGCCCTTGCAATGCCTCGATTTCCACGTCTGCGACGTTGGGTATATGAAGGCTGCGACGTTTCCCGTCGAGTCGATAATCGATGGCAACCGGCTTGACGCCCATCACTTCGCCGATCATCGGACTCAGTGCCGAAAGCGGGCCGCCCACTTGACCGGAAAAGATCTTGCCCAACGCCTCTTGCTGCTCCGATGTGCCGCGTTCGTCCAGATAAAGGGCGACTCTCCATTTGTTTTGCAACATATGGCCCGGAGAATACGCAAACAGAGCGACGTTGAGTCCGTCCAGTGGGACGACGGCGAACTTGCCTTCATCGATATGCCAGCCGATCAGCACGGCGCAGTCTCCGTCCGACGGCGGGTCAAGGCAAACGCAACTGCATGGGGCGTAGCAGTTGCAGCTTTCGAAATACGTACCGGCAACTTTCCAGCTCTCGGCCATGATGTTCACCTCCGTCGTCGGTCATGGGCAAGATGCGGTCGCATTCGGGCACGGCCCATCGACGCGGGTCAAAGTCAAAGTCGATTCCGAGACGCCGGATCGGGCGAACGCATCGATACAAGTCTAGGTCGGAACGGTCCATCCAGCAGGGCGCAACATACTCAACGATGCAGCAGCATCGGCGCGTAGGCCTTCACGAAGAACGCCAGCGTGATGCAGGACGTTGCCAGTAGCGTCCCGGCACGAATGACTGCCGGCGAGGCGCGCCGGCCAATGCGCGCGCCACCGTATCCCCCTAGGGTTGCGCCGGCTAGCATGGCCAGCGTCTCGGGCCAGCGCACCGCCTGCGCACCGATGAACGCCAGCACTGCAACCAGATTAGCCGCGCCGACCAGCAGCGTACGTGGAGCATTGAGGTGCTTGATATCGCGATTGTCGAGCAGCCCCCAAGTGGCGATCATCATGATCCCCACCGCGCCCCCAAAGTAGCCTCCATACCCGCCGAGCGCGAACTGGATGGCCAGTACCGCGCCTGCGCGAATGTGCCAGCGAGCACGCAGCGCATCGCCGATCCGCCGTCCGAACGAAAGCGCAACGGACGCGATCAGCAGCAGCCAGGGCAACACGAAAGTGAATGCCGCGGACGAGGTGCGCAGTAGCAGGATCGCTCCGACCAGTCCACCGCACAGCGTCGCAAGCAGCAACGCGCGCAATGGCACCGACCCGACCGGACCCAGACCGTCGCGATATGCCCACGCGCTGGCGAGGCCGCCAGGAAACAGCGCCACTGTACTGGAAGTATTCGCATAAACCGGTGGCACACCCACCGCAATCAGCGCAGGCAGGCTGACAAACGAGCCGCCGCCGGCTAGCGCATTCATTGCACCAGCCACCAGTCCGGCTAGAAAAACCAAAAGAAATGATCCCATGGGGGGATGCTAAGCACGCAATCACCTGTCCGCAATCTGGCATTTCCAGTGCTAGACTTCGGAAAAAACGAAAGCAGATAGAGGGACTTTGTCGTGCGCTTCGACCTGACCGATATGCGGCTATTCCTGACTGTTGTGGAATGCGGCAGCCTGACCCAAGGCGCACGGCAAATGCACCTGGCGCTGGCGTCGGTCAGTGAGCGCATCGCTGGCATGGAGTCGGCGCTTGGCGCTCCATTGCTGGAGCGCAACCGTCGCGGCGTGCGCGCAACCGCGGCCGGCGAGGCCTTGATCCGGCATGCCCGTTCGATCCTCGGCCAAGTCGAGCAGATGCGCGGGGAGTTGCGTACCTACGCAACGGGCTTGAAAGGACGCATTCGACTGCTGTCCAACACCGCAGCGCTGGCAACATTCCTGCCGCCCCGGCTATGTCAGTTCCTGGCGGCGCATCCCGACCTTGCCGTCGATCTCGAAGAACGGCCTAGTCCCGAGATCGTCCAGGCGCTGGTGGACCGGCGCGCGGACCTTGGCATCGTGGCCGACATCACTGACCTCGCGAACCTGCAGACGTATCTGATTGCAGAGGACGAACTCGTAGTCGTGGCCAGTCGCACGCATCGCTTGGGGACGCAAGCGTCCGTGGCATTCACGGAAACTCTTGGCGAACCGGTTGTCGGCATGGCGGACACTGCGCTCGAAACACACCTTGCCGAACGCGCGTCGCGTCTTGGCCGTCAGCTCTACTACCGCGTCCAGTTTCGCAGCGTCGAGCATGTGGCGATGTTGGTCGAGGCAGGCGTCGGCGTATCGATCCTGCCCAAGGCATTGGCGAGCACGCTGCGTCGGGACCTTGCCATCCTGCCACTGTCGGAGGCATGGGCTGCACGGCGGCTTTATCTTTGCGCGCGCGACTTTCTCGCGCTGACGCCGCATGCCGATCTGCTCGCGCGGCAGTTGATCGAAGGCGCGCCATAGCCTTTGCGCTGACAGAGCCATCGTTGGCAATCACTCTCACGACGGCCACGTACCTCGTCAAATTCATACGCTGCAACAATGCGGGGCCTTTTATCTTGCGATGCCGCATTAATGTTTATGCCGGTGCAGCCAACCCATATGATGCGAATCAAGCCACTGCGCCATGCCCTCTGCGGGGTGATCGCGCCAGTAACGTTGCGCCACCATGAATCCGGCGACCAACAAGACCACCAAGCCGACAACGAAGTAGATCATAGACTGAGTCATGGCGGCCTCCTTATTAGGTTGCGACCATGCTCATATTCTAGGTCAGCGATTGCCGAAATGGCGTACGGCGCAAGCGCACGATTTCATCGCTTGCATCAAACAAGCCCTGCGGCCGCTGTAACGAGGTCAGTGAATGAAACGGCGCAATTCGACCGTCTCGGGATGATCGAAAATCGCCTCGGGCGTGCCGCTTTCCCACACGCGTCCCTGGTGCATGAAGACAACCTTGTCGCTGACCGCGCGCGCGAAACGCATCTCGTGCGTCACCATGATGAGCGTCATATGTTCGCGCGCGAGGCTCTCGACCACACTAAGCACTTCGCCGACGAGTTCCGGATCGAGCGCCGACGTGATCTCGTCGCACAGCAACACCGACGGGTTCATCGCCAATGCCCGGGCGATCGCCACCCGTTGCTGCTGCCCGCCCGAGAGCTGATCGGGATAGGCGCCGAACTTATCGCCGAGACCGACGCGCACAAGCATCGACTCGGCCGTCGCGCGCGCCTCGTGCCGAGACGTCTTCTTGACCACGGTCTGCGCGAGCATGACGTTTTCACCGGCCGTGAGATGCGGAAAGAGGTTGTACTGCTGGAAGACCATGCCCACTTTCAGGCGCAGCGCGCGCAGGTCTGCGTGCCGTGCGTCGATATGCGCCCCGTCGATTTGAATCGATCCGGCATCGATGCTTTCCAGCCCGTTCAGCGTGCGCAGAAACGTGCTTTTGCCCGACCCGCTGCGGCCGATGATCGAGACGACCTGCCCGCGCTCGACGGAAAAATCGATCCCTTTTAGCACATGGTTCGCGCCGAACTGTTTTTCGACGCCTGAAGTTTCAACGAGAGCCATACATCGTCCTTTGCAACGTGCGCGCGTAATGGGTGAGCGGATAGCAGAGCGCGAAATAGATGAGCGCAACGAGCCCGTAGACCAGGAACGGCTTGAAGGTCGCATTCGAGATTTCGGTGCCGGCTTTCGCGAGTTCCGAGAAGCCGATGATCGACACGAGCGCCGTATCCTTGATCGCCTGCACGCCGAAGCCGACCGTGGGCGCCACTGCGATCCGGGCCGCCTGCGGCAGGATGACGTGCCGCAGTTGCTCGAAGTAGTTCATCGCCAGACTGGCCGAAGCCTCCCACTGCCCTTTGGGCACCGCTTCCACGCAGCCGCGCCAAATTTCGGCCAGATACGCGCTGGTAAAAAAGGTCAGGCCGAGCGTGGCGGCCACCCAAGGCGAGACGTCGATACCGACGAGCGGCAAACCGAAGAACACGATAAACAGCTGCAACAGCAGCGGCGTGCCTTGAAATACCTCGATGTAGACGCGCACCAGCGCCCGCAGCACACGTGAGCGCGACACGCGCAGCACGAGCAGCACAAGGCCGACGGCCCCGCCGGCGCCAAAAGAAATGAGCGAGAGCAAGACGGTCC
The DNA here is from genome assembly GCF_029522115.1 of Trinickia sp. Y13. Taxonomy (GTDB): domain Bacteria; phylum Pseudomonadota; class Gammaproteobacteria; order Burkholderiales; family Burkholderiaceae; genus Trinickia. The sequence continues at coordinate 63,985 of NZ_JAKWFK010000010.1, forward strand.
ACCGCGCGGCGAGCAGCAACGCTTCGAGCATCTGGCCGAACGTGAATTCGATCATCGCCCACCTCGCAGGTTGCGCGCGAACAGCCGGCGACCCGCCGCGTGGAGCGCTGCGCGCAACACCAGCGCCATCGCGAAATACACGAGCGCGATCAGAAAGTACGTCTCGAACGCGCGAAAGTTGCGTGATTGCACGTAGCTGGCCGCGTAGGTCAGATCCGCCACGGAAATCTGCGAGACGACGGCCGAGCCCAGCATCGTGATGACAATCTGACTGGCGAGCGCGGGGAACACTTTCGCGAAGGCCTGCGGCAGCAAAACGTGAACGAACGTCTCGCGCGGCGACATGGCGAGCGCCGCGGCCGCCTCATGGTGCCCCCTCGGTACCGCGCGAATGCCGGCGCGCAGGATCTCGACCGAATAGGCGCCGAGATTGAGCGTCATCGCGGCAATGGCGGCCGTGTATTCGCCGATGTGAATGCCTAGCGCGGGCAGCCCAAAGAACACGAAGAAGAGCTGCACGAGAAACGGCGTATTGCGAATACCCTCGACATAACAGAAGGTGGCGCGGCGCAGCGACGCATAGCGGCTTTCGCACGCCGCGGCGCCCAGCACGCCGACGCTCACCCCCAGCAGCGTCGATGCGGCCGTCAGCGCGAGCGTGACGGCGGCGCCGCTGGCGAACATGCCGGCGTAGGCCGACAGGTCGCCGAACTGCAATTGATAACTCATAGCAATACCGTTGAAGCGAACGACGAAGCGGCTCGCCGCGCGGCAGCAAGCGCAGGCGGGCGCGTTGAGGTCAGAGGTTGGCAGGCAGCGGCTGACCGAGCCACTTCTTCGACATTGCCTGCAGCTCGCCGTCTTTTTTCGCTGCTTCGATGGCGGCATTGACCTGCGCAAGCAAGCGCGGCTCGTTCTTCGCGAGCCCGACATAGCACGGCGAATCCTTGATGATGAATTTCATCTCGGGCAACCGCGGGGGATGCTTGGCAATGATGGCGGCGGCCACCACATTGCCGGCCGCGATCAGTTGCACCTGGCCGGAGAGAAACGCCTGAATGGTGGCGTTGTTATCGTCGAAACGGCGAATGGTCGCCTTGGGCGCCATGTTCGTCAGCGCGATTTCCTCGAGCGCCCCGCGCGTCGCACCCACGGTTTTGCCGGCCAGATCGTCGGGCGTTTTGACGTTGACATCGGCCGGGCCGAATACGCCTTGGAAGTACGGCGCATAAGCCGCCGAGAAATCGATGACCTTCGCGCGCTCGGGCGTCTTGCCCAGCGAGGAGATGATGAGATCGACCTTGTCCGTTTGCAGATACGGGATGCGATTCGCGCTATTGACCGGAACGAGTTCGACCTTCACCTTCATCGACTTCGCCAGCAGTGCGGCCATATCGATGTCGTAGCCCTGGGGCTTCATGTCGGTGCCCACGGAGCCGAACGGCGGATAGTCGGCCGGCACCGCCACGCGCAGCGTGCCGCGCTTGACGATCGCGTCGAGCGCATCGGCGTGCGCTGCTTGCGCGGACAACAAAACGAATGCGGGGGCGGCGACGAGCGCGGCGAGCCACCGGCGGCGAGCGGTACGGTGCGGCTTATGTTCCATCTTGGTTCCCGGACTAAAGTGATTGGGGCGGCACGCGCCCTGATGTGGCACGCGTGGGGTCCGGGGCCGCTAAGAGCAAAGAGCGGGCCAAGCGTGGCGCGGCGGGCCTGCCGGGGCGGCGCACCGAACGCGGGAGCGCCGAGCCGGCCGTCGCAAGGCTCGTGATGCATCGATTCGGTGCATGCGCGCGCCGGCATATACGCTATCGCGTGGCTCGGGACAAAAAGCCTTCGCATCAGTTTCACGCGCGCTTCTCATTCCCTTGTCATCCCTTCTCATCCCCTTCTGGCCGACTTCACGCCAGCTTCAAGCAGGATTTGGAGCGACACCGATTTTCGCGGTGAATACCGTCGACAAAAATCGTCGAAGCTTCGTAGTTTTCCGCAGTGTGCTCTTTCCCACATTCGAGCCCGAAGCGCGAATAGCGAGCTTATTAGTAAGAACCATATGAGGGAATCCGATACGTCGCGAAACCAAACAGCGGGCGTTATCCCAGTTCATAATTGAAGCCACGTGCCAGACGCGCATTCTATTCGTCGGGCGCAGCCCCGACGAAAACCTGTCGGTATGAGGTCTACCCAAGCGCGCGCGGCCGGTATTCATCATGGCCATTGGCCGCAGACATCGCAGGCCGGTCACATCTTCGCGCAACGTACCTCTGAACATAGAACAAGGAGGTGTAGGCATGGAGACTGGAGAAGCCAACGGCAAGCGCCGGACGATTCTGAAGGCTGCCGCGGCAGCCGGCGTCGCGCAACTCGCCCCGCCATTCATCATCAGCGCCCGCGGCGAAACGCCGATACGCATCGGGCTCAATGATCCGTTCACCGGCACTTATGCCCAACTCGGGCGAAACGAACAGATCGGCTGCGAACTGGCAATCGAGCAAATCAATGCCAAGGGCGGCATTCTCGGCCGCCACGTAGAGCTGATATCCGAAGATTCGACGAGCGCGGATACCGGCACCGCGGTACAGAAGGCACACAAACTCATCGACCGCGATAAAGTCGATTTTCTGTTGGGCAACGTCAATTCCGCAATGGCCCTGGCGATCGGGGAAGTCGCACACGATGCGAAAAAGCTGTTGATCGTCACAGGTGGCCACACCGACGCGGTGACGGGCGCCGACTGCCATTGGAACGTATTTCGCGTGTGCAACACGACCCGGATGGAAACCAATTCGGTCGCGGAACTGCTGTTCACGAAGTACGGCAAGCGCTGGTATTTCATTACGCCGGACTATGCCTTCGGCCATACGCTGCAACAGGGCTTCGAGGTTGCGCTGAAACAGTACGGGGGCACCGAGGTGGGCGCGTCGTTGACGCCGCTGGGCACTACCGACTATTCGTCGTATCTGATCAAGGCGCAGGCCGCCAATCCGGACGTGATCCTCTTCCTGACCGCCGGCCAAGATGCGGTCAACTCGCTGAAACAAGCCGTGCAGTTCGGCCTGAACAAGCGGTTTCACATCGCCGGCGCGCAGCAGGAACTCGAAGTGTTGGAAGGGCTGCCGCCGGACGCGCGAATCGGCACGTGGGTGTTCGAGTGGTACTGGAATCAGCCCAACGTCCCCCACCTCGCCGAGTTCGTCACCGCGATCAAACGCAAGACGGGCGGCAAGGTGCCAACCGCACGCCATTGGTTCGGCTACGTCGCCGCCTGGACCTGCGCGCTGGTTGCCAACGAGCAGAAGAGCCTCGACGCGGTCAAGCTCGCGAAGGCCCTCGAGGGATTCAAGCTGCCGCCGGAGATCGCGCTGATGCCCGATACGCCCTTCTATCGGGCGGGTGACCACCAACTGATGCCGAACCTCTATGTCGGTCACGCCGTGTCGCAAGGGGCCAGCCCGGAGGACTTGTTCCACGTCGATGACGTCGTCAAGGGTGTCGACGTCGCGTTGCCGGTAGCACAGACGGGCTGCAAGCTCACATGGCCGAGCTGAGGCGAATCCGCGCCGACGGAGCCGCCCGACCATGACGGAACTGATTCTCTACAACGCGTTCAATGGGCTGATCATCGGCGCCTTCTACGCCCTGATGGCCCTCGGCCTGTCGATGATCCTGAACCTGTCCGGGGTCATCAATTTCGCGCACGGGGGCTTTCTCGCGATTGGCGCGTATCTCGCCTACTTCATGATTCCGTATGTCGGTTTCTGGCCCGCGCTTGCGCTGGCGCCGCTCGCAACGGCGGTGATCGGCCTCATCGTCGAACGCGTGCTGATTCGCCGGTTGTACGGGCGGGACCCGCTCTATAGCTTGCTGCTCACCTTCGGTCTGGCGTTCATGATCGAGGACGGCACCCGTTTCCTCTGGGGCCCGCAGACGCTGCCGTTCGCCGTGCCGGCCTGGCTGAACACGCCGCTCAGCCAGACATTCTTCTTTTTGACGGCCTACCGGCTGTTCATGGTGGTGCTCGTGGTGGGCGTGGTGGCCGCGCTGTTTCTATTCCTCGGCCGCTCGCGCACGGGCATGCGCATTCGCGCCGGCACGCGCGATCTGGAGACGGTGGGCGCGCTCGGCGTCAATGTGCGTGTTCTGCGAACGCTGAACTTCGGGCTCGGGATCTTTCTCGCCGGTCTGGCGGGTGTGCTCGCGGCCGGCATGCTCGGGCTCGACCCGACGCTCGGCGGCTCGTTGATCATGCCGAGCTTCGTCGCGATCATCGTCGGCGGACTCGGCAGCCTACCGGGCACGTTGCTGGGCGGTCTGCTGATCGGACTCGCATCGGGGTTGGTGACCGTGTTCTTTCCGTCGGCCAGCGAAGCGATTATCTACGTGATCATGGGCCTCGTGCTGCTCGTGCGCCCTCGCGGACTGCTCGGCGAGGAGGGCCGCATCCAGTGAGACAGCCATTGCACTCCGACTCTGCCTCCGACTCCGACTCCGGCTTGGGGCTCTCCACCGTGCGACGACGACTCGATATCGACATGGCCGCCCGCATCCTGATCTGGGTGCTGCTGCTGACGCTGCCCTTCTGGCTCGACCGCATCGGCGGTTACACGGCGTTGGGCTCGCGCGTGATCGTGATGGCCCTCGCGGCCACCGCCCTCAACTTCCTGCTCGGCTTCACCGGCGTGTTGTCGTTCGGCCATGGCGCGTACTTCGGGCTCGGCGCGTACGGCCTTGCGTTGACGATCCGCTATCTGGTGCCCAGCACGGGGCTCGGCATGTTGGTCGGCGTGGTGACCGGCACGCTCGCCGCGGCGATTGTCGGCGCGTTGATCGCGCGCTTGCGCGGCGTGTACTTCGCCATGGTCACGATCGCGTTCGGACAAGTGTTCTACTTCATCGCCTACCGCTGGAACAGCGTGACGGGGGGCGACGACGGCCTGTCCGGCTGGCATCGCATGCCGATCGACCTCGGCTTCACGCGGCTCGACATCCTCGGCAACGCGCATCTTTTCTATTACATGGTGCTGGCCTGCTTCGCGATTTCGGCGGCGATCATGGGGTGGCTGTTGCGCTCGCCGTTCGGGCACACATTAGTCGCGATCCGCGAAAACGAGCGGCGCGCGCGCTTCCTCGGCATTGCCGTCGAGCGGCACATCTGGCTGTCGTTCGTGATCTCGTGCCTGTTCGTGAGCCTTGCGGGCACCCTGTATGCGCAACTGAACAACTTCGCCGACCCGCACGATCTGCACTGGCAGCAGTCGGGCGATCTCGTGATGATGACCGTGCTCGGCGGTATGCGCTCGTTCTGGGGGCCGCTGGTGGGTGCCGCCATTTTCGTCGTGCTGGAGGATTTTCTATCCAGTCACACGCAAAACTGGATGTCCTTCATCGGCCTGTTTTTCGTGCTCGTGGTGATGTTCTTCCCCGGCGGGGTGCTGGGGCTCGTCGGCCGGCGGGGGGAGAAGTGAGCCTGCTCGAAGTGCGAAACGTATCGCGCAGCTTCGGGCTGCTGGTCGCCGTGAACGACGTCACACTCAACGTCGAAGCGGGCGAGCTGCGCGCGATCATTGGCCCGAACGGGGCTGGCAAAACCACGTTCTTCAACCTCATCAGCGGGTTCTTCGCGCCCACGAGCGGGCGCATCGTGTTCGACGGACAAGACGTGACAGAGCTGGCCGTACATAAGCGCGTCGCGCTCGGCATGGCGCGCACGTTCCAGATCACCGAAATTTTTCCGAATCTATCGGTGAGCGAGAACCTGCGCATTCCAGTGGAGATGGAGCTGGGGCTCGCACGACGGCTACGCACGACCCGGGAGCAAGCGGCGACCATCCGTGCGCGCGTGGACGAACTGCTCGAGCTCGGGGGGCTCAGCAAGCATGCGCTACGGCGCGCCGGCGAACTCGCGCACGGGGATCAGCGCGCGATCGAGATCATGATGGCGCTTGCATTGCGTCCACGACTGCTGTTGCTCGATGAGCCTACCGCCGGCATGGGGGACGAAGAAACGCACATGGTGGCGGATTTGATCGGCCGCCTGCATCGCGAACAGGGACTCGCGATCGCACTGATCGAGCACGACATGCAGGTTATCTTCCGGCTCGCGCAGCGGATCCTCGTGCTTGCCGCCGGCGCCGTGCTGGCCGACGGCACGCCCGAGGAGATCGCCGCCAACGAGGATGTGCAAGCCGCCTATCTGGGAGAGGCCGAATGAGCGCATTGGACGTCGACTCGCTGCATGCGTACTACGGCAAGGGCCACATCCTGCACGGCGTGTCGCTCACGGTGAAGGAAGGCGAGATCGTCACGCTGCTCGGGCGCAACGGCGCGGGCAAGACCACCACGCTGCGCGCGTTGATGGGGTTGATTCACGCTCAGCAGGGCAAGGTGAGCATGCTCGGTCATTCGACGCGCACGTGGCCGCCCTACCGGATCGCCGCGCTCGGTGTCGGCTATGTGCCGGAGGGCAGGCGCACGTTCGCGAACCTGACAGTCGAAGAGAACCTGAAGGTGCCGCTGCAGCGGCCCGGGAAATGGGACATTGCGCGTATCTACGAGATGTTTCCACGGCTAGGGGAACGGCGCGCGCAGAAGGCTGCGCAACTTTCCGGCGGCGAGCAGGAGATGCTGGCGATTGCGCGTGCGCTGCTGCTCAATCCGACGCTGTTGCTGCTCGACGAGCCTTCGCAGGGACTCGCGCCGTTGATCGTGCGCGACACGTTCAAGGCGATCGCGACGATGCGCGATGCCGGTATCGCCGTGTTGCTGGTAGAGCAGAACGTCCGCGTGGCGCTCGAGATCGCCGATCGCGCGTATGTGCTCGACAACGGACGCATTGTCTACGAAGGCACGGCCGAAGAGCTTCGCAGCGACGAAGCGCGCGTTCGGGCGCTGGCCGGCGCGACCTCGGGCAATTAGCCGCGCCCCCGTCGCGTTGAAGGCATGGACTGCGCTTCTAAGTTGTCGCCAATGTGGACCCGCCAGTTAGCAGGCCCTTGCAGTGAACGAGCGCATTGCGAACGGCCGCGCCTCCTGCATAAAACATCAATTGCAGAATCGCTTCGATCACGCGTTTCACGCATGGCGATATGACGCCCCATCCCCGTCACCGTCCGATTCCCCAGACGGATCGACCGCCGCCCCAGCTTTTTTGATACGATCCAGCCGACGAACAGGCGGCGTTTCGTCGGCTGTTCGTCGGCTTGTATCCGAGCTAAGCAAAAAAACATGAGGGCCGCATGAGCAACACGTATAACTACGGATCTCACAAAGATCTGGAGCCGACCGAGCTTTTCTTATTCATCGCTGTTGAGCAGACCTGCGAGCAGCTCGGGGTCGACGACGTGGAATACGTCATCTTGATTTTTTCCGGTCTGCCGATCTTGCCAACACGGGCCAAGCCATTGGGAGCGACGAAGGGAACGTCTATCGCCTCCGTTATGTCTCGTTCGCTGTTCCGCTACGAGCTGAAAAAGAAGGTCTTGCCGACCTTCACGATGAACAGCATAAAGCGGCTTCGTTGGATTTTGACTCACAAGCTCAGCACGTTTATCGGTCGAACGCTGCCGGGCGTCGGTTGGGTTCTCTTGGCAAACGATGTTGCCCAGATCGGATATCACACCGTCATTCAATACAACCGCATCGTTTCGCCCGAGGATAGGGTGTTCTAATGGCAAGCCATACCTGGGAAGACCTCGAATCGTTTGTCAGAAAGGAAGCGTGCGTATCACCGAAGAAGGCCATAACACCCGAATCGACGATCGAAACGGATTTGGGGCAACAGGGCGACGATGCTGACGAGTTCATGCAGCACTTCTTCGAAGCGTTCCATTTGGATAGGGGCGACTACGACTTTCATCGCTACTTCCTAATGGAAGGCGAGGGCATTCTGTATCATTTGGTAATGAAAATACTGAGAAAGCCGCACTCGTTTAAACGGGAAACCCTGACGGTCGGTATGCTTCATAGGGCACTGATTGATGGCAGCTGGGACTCACAAGCGCTATCGCGACGGCCGCCGGGCAACTACCCTGCGGATTAGGCAGTACAACAACCACACGAGACACGAGCATGCCGACAATTGAGTTGCAGATTTTCAGCCCGCGTTGGAGCCATGACGACACTTACGAGATCGAACTCGAACGGGACCACATGGAGATCGCCAGGGCGAGCGAACACCGCCCGCGCTGATTGGCTGGACAACGCGGACCCTGCATGGAGCGGCTGGACCGTTGAGGGCATGATGGGGAATGACAGCATCCACCCGCCCGCCGTTGCCCAAAGAATGGTTCCAGAAGGTTTGGACGGCTTGGCGAAGTGGCGAGACCGACGCTGCACAAGCAGAAGTGGAGCTACGGGCGCTTGCTGACTGGATCAATGCGGTAACGCGCGCTAAGCCACGAACTGAGTTCTGGAGGGCCTACTTCTAGCTCGCGGTACAGCAGAGCGACCCATCTCGCCTTGGCCAAAGCACCGGCATGGAGGGCGAAATGTTCATGGAAGCCTTCTTTGCCCGCGTCAAGGTCGACGAAGGCGATTTTTGCGTCGGGGCGCTACTTCATGGACGCGGGGTCCGGCCTTCTGCTCATGCTCGTCACAGCCCTGTCGCGGAAGCGGCGACGGGCGCTCGATCGCATTCCTATCACGGTCGGCATGCTCGTCACAGCTGCCCGCCTTGGTAAATGGGACTCCGCCAAGGTCGAGAACGGTCGCTTGTGACGAACCACATCGGGAAGGCGATGAGCGGTTGCGGTATTGGATGATTCAGCTGCGACGCGACGACTGGCGAAGTGGTCGAAGCAAAGGTGCATAGGTTCAGCAAGAACGACGATGGAAGCATCGGATTAGATACGGGCCGAGCACTGGCCTGTCATCGCACAGTACCTATCGCAGCGACGGAAGATGACGCGTTGGTGGTGGGGATTATTGGGATGACGCAGTCGGCGCATAATGGCGTCGAATCGTGGGTGCCACCTACTGTAGTTTGTCGGCAATACGACAACATCCAATTCCAGCGCGAAGGGGCGAACTGGTGACAGAAGAAGAAGTCCGCAGTTTACTGGCGATGCCGGGGAAGCTGGTTGTCAGGCCGTTCATATGGTCTATAGAGGCCAGCGGCCATGTGCCGAAAACGAGCATCTTCGAGAGTGGCGTGCAGGCTGGCAAAGAGGTTCTGGAGGGGGTCGTAGTTCGGGCTAGATTTCGCGGCCCGAAACTCATCGAAAAGGGCCTTGCATCCTTCACGATCCCCGAAAGCTTCGCATGTGCCCTGTTCGTGGAGAATGATCGCGTTGCGGCGCTCGACACGAATCCGCAGCAGAGCCATCCTAATCGGGTTGGCGCCGGGCGTCCCTTCTACGGCAAGACGCTTGTGAATCCCACTCACCGACATGTTTGGGTGGGCGAATATGGGTACGCAGAGCCTGTTGAGCCGCCGCTGATGGATGTCGTGGATCTGCTGAAAACATTTGCCGTAGAATGCAATCTGACCTTTCAAGGGAATATCGAACATCCGCTCAAGGGCGAGACAGGGACGCTACTATGAACTGCACCGATCTAGTCAAAGCGACAGACTGGGTTTGCGCTCCAGTGGGGTGCAATACCCTACATGTTCATGCCCCTATTTCACTGGGAAATGACGGCCAGCTTGCCAGCTTTTATGTGATGGAAGATGCGCCGGGTCACTTCTATTTGACGGATGGCCATAGCACAATCCTGCATGCGATTGACCATGGCGCTAAGCCATCGCCTACTCGACTAGAGAAGGTTGCGTCGATTCCCGGCGCGAGATTCGCGACCCTGAGCAAGGATGGTGAAATCACTGCGGCCGGTCCAGCAGCAGACCTCAGGTTCGCATTGTGGGATGCTTTGCGACTCGCGGTTGCCATTTCCGACAACGAGGTGAACTGGCTCCCCAAGACCCGACACGAACGGTTTGCGGCGCAAGTGGCCCGCACTCTTCGCGCGAAGCTGCCGCCTGGGTCCGTGCTGAGCAAACCTCGCCTCGCAGGGGTCAGTGGGCATCAGATAGAGTTTCCCCTTGGCGTAGTTCTCCCCAACGACGGAGGCATACGCGTAGTCCAGCCGATCGGCGTATCAGACGATAGGCGTGTTGATTGGGGCTATATCTATCAGAGCTACGGCAAGCTTGCCGATCTGAAAAAAGCTACGGCGCAGGCGGTCCACAATCGAGTTGTCGTTATGGAGCAAGGGGCGTCGGCGGATGAATTTGGTCGAGCAGCAACCGTTCTTTCGGAGGCGGCGCGAGTGGTTTCGTACGAAGACGATAAGGAGTTTGCGGACCTTCTGATGGCTGCGTAGCCGACCCTGAAGGCGCAGCCGCGCGCGTGCTTTTTATACGTGCTCGGATCATGTCTCAGCCCGCCGCGCGCGGGCTTGTTCACATCTGCGCTCGACAGTTCGAGCAACCGCCGCGCTGGTGTGAGAATGGGCGAAGGTCCGCTGTCTCCTTCAAAGCCGACGCCTGAGCGTCCGCCTCAGCGCTCGGGCGAGCGGCCGCAACTAGCCACATTCGGACCGACTAGCGATGCCACCATTCCACGAGCGAGCCAGGCCAGTTTCGATGCCAGCGACCGCAAAACCCCACTCCCCAAACCACCAAAACCCCTGTACAATCACCGGCTCTGCGGGCGTCGTATAATGGCTATTACCCTAGCTTCCCAAGCTAGAGACGTGGGTTCGATTCCCATCGCCCGCTCCAGCATTCTCCCAAGCGCTTCCTCCGGAGTCGATCAGTTGCCTCTGATGACGTGAGCTTCACATGTCGGCGGAAAGACTAGCGAAACGCATGGTGTTGCTGTTCGCCTTGGTATCGGCGTCTGCCGCCGTGCGCGCGGCACCCGGCCCAACGCTCACCGAAGTACTGGCTCAACGCAGCGGCCTGACGCCCCCAGAAGTCGCCTCGCTCCTCTCCAGCTGCGACGCCAACCCCACCAGCATGCGGTTTTGCGCCTGGCGCGACCAACTCATCGCCGAACGCAGGCTTCAGCAGCTGATTGAGGAAAAACGCACCGTATCGCCCAAGTGCGCAGCCGCGCTCGCCCAAAAACTCGCCGCCTGGCAAAAACGCCGCGATCAAACCTGCAAACAGTCGGCAATACGACAGTGGGGAGACGGTTCGATGCTCTCGGCCGCAGAAGCCATGTGTCAGACCGACCGCACCAAGCAGATGACACAATCGCTCTCGGCGAACACGTGCCCCTGAGTCACACCGTCACAGCCCGCCCTCGCTTGAAAAAACCCCAGGCAGCGCCCATGTAGGGAGCTCTCCGCCCAGCGACCAAGCGCTCAAGGGCCGCTTGATTTCAAATGGGACGGCCGCGCTCGCCGCGAAACATCCAGCGCCGTACGGATCGGGGATCATGGAATTTCCGGCGCGCGCCGCTGTCGATAGGAATCCGGCTGGCCGTAGCGCCCCACTGCCCTCTTCTTGCGCCTTCGACAAAGATGGAACGGTATTTCATGTCACGCACCAGCGCCATCGCGCTCCTGGTCGATACGCGGCGAGCCCTCGCCGGGGAGACGCATGAAACATCGCGGAACAATACGGCGCGCAATCAACAAATGCTGCAGGAAGTCGAGCGCCTCCTGCTCAACGTCCGCGTCGGACGCACACGCGAGTTCGACCTCGAATTTCCCACGCGCATCCATGTGATCGTGTCCAACTGATCCGCCCGCACACCGCGCAGGCATTATCCATCCCCCGCCATCCAGTAACACCCGACAGGCCACACATCGCTGAAATCTCACGGCCGCCGCGCACTCGTCTACAATCTCGCCCACGCCACGCCGGCCATGGGCCGGCCCGCGCCCGACACGCAAGCCGCCCGCACTGGCGGCTTTTTTCACGTGGCGGCCGCCGATGTTTTCGACTGTTAGAGCACCATGAGTCACGATCCGAACGAGACGGGCCTGCCGCCCGAAACCCCCGGCAACACCGAGGAAACGAGCCAATCCGGCGCCGAAGGCACCCCCGCCTTTCCGCGCCGCATTCGCAGCTTTGTGACGCGCGCCGGCCGCGTATCGACAGGCCAGCGCCGCGCGCTCGATGAACTAGGCCCGCGCTTCGTCGTACCCTACGCCCCCAGCCCCGCCGACTGGGACGCCCAGTTCGGCCGCCACGCGCCGCGCGTGCTCGAGATCGGGTTCGGCATGGGCGCGTCGACGGCGGAAATCGCGGCCGCACGCCCCAACGACGATTTCATCGGCGTCGAAGTCCATGAGCCCGGCGTGGGCGCGCTGCTCAAGCTCATCGGCGAGCAACAGTTGACGAACATTCGGATCATTCAGCACGACGCAGTCGAAGTGCTCGAACACATGATCGAGCCCGGCTCGCTCGACGGCGTGCACGTTTTCTTTCCGGACCCTTGGCACAAGGCTCGGCACCACAAGCGCCGCCTCATTCAGCCCCCGTTCGTCGCGCTCTTGGCATCGCGCCTGAAACCGGGCGCCTATCTGCATTGCGCGACCGACTGGCAGAACTACGCCGAGCAAATGCTCGAAGTGCTTTCAGCAGAGCCGTCGCTCGACCAAACAGCCGACGGCTACGCGCCAAGGCCCGACTACCGGCCCGTGACGAAGTTCGAACGACGCGGGCTGCGGCTCGGCCACGGCGTTTGGGATCTCGTCTTCAAGCGGCGCGCGTAATAACTAGCCCCGCGCTTCGCGTTCGGCATCTGCAGCGCGGTGGAACCCGCAGCGCGAACGGGCCGCTCGTGCAGTGCTACGCGCCCCAATTGAGCGCGTCGCCATAGCCGATGACCAGCACGATCATCCCGAACGCGATGCGGTACCAAGCGAATGCGGTGAAGTCGTGCGTGGCCAAGTAGCGCAACAGCCAACGCACGCAGATGAAGGCGCTGACGAACGCCGCCACCGTGCCGATCGTCAAAATCTCGGCCATGTCGATGAAAGCGCCACCGCGATGCTTGGCCAGTTCGTAAAGCGTCGCGCCGCCGATCACCGGAATCGCCAGAAAAAACGAAAACTCGGTCGCCACGCGCCGATCGACGCCGAGCAGCATGGCCCCGATGATCGTCGAACCGGAGCGCGAGACGCCCGGAATCAATGCGCAACACTGCGCGACCCCCACTTTGAGTGCATCGAGCGGCGCCAATTCATCGAGCGCTTGCACGCGCGCGGGCGCGCCGTCGCGACGGCGCTCACGCGCTTGCGCCCAAAGGATGACGAAGCCCCCCGTCACGAGGGCGAAGGCGACGGGCACCGGTGCAAACAGCGCGTCCTTGATGACGGCTTCGAACGTCAGCCCAAGGACAACAGCCGGAATCGTGGCAATGACGACATTCAGCGCAAAGCGCCGCTGCGTCGCATCGGTCCACACGCCGGCGGCCACGCGGCCGATGCGCTGCCGGTACTCCCAGCAGACCGCGAGGATGGCGCCGAATTGAATGACCACGTGAAACGTCTTCGCGCCGTCGCCGCCGAAGTTGAGCAAACTGCCCGCCACGATCAAATGCCCCGTGCTGGACACGGGAAGAAATTCGGTCAGCCCTTCGACGATGCCGAGGATCAACGCCTTGCCGATCAATATCAAGTCCATCGGTGCCCTCTTTCGAAATGCGAGAGGGCGGCGAAGATGTGCGCAGCCCCTCGCGGCCGCGCACACGTCATTTTTCGACGATTTGCACGCGTATGCCGTTTGTAAGGATTGTGATTGTACCGGGTTCGAAGTTCACGCCGGCAAACTGCAACTGATCGGGCTTGAACGTGTAGAGCGGATAGCCGTCGAGCCATTGCGAGGCGGCCAGGGCGCCGGCCGCCTCGATCTGCTGGCGGTATGCTCGCGCCTCGCCGCTCACATCGACACGCTCGACGCTGGGGGAACGCAATACGACGGCATGGCTCGCGTCGTCGTACTCGAGCCGGCTCGAGAGCAGGAAGGCGCCGTCGACCGGTTGCTGCAGAAACGGGCTTTCGACATGTGCGTCGACATGGACCGTCACGCGGTTCTGACCCGGCTCGAAGCCGACGACGGGGTTTGTCAGCGCCACCTCGAACAGTTGCGACACCGTGCGCCGATAGGGAAACTTGCGCCCCACGGCCGTCTGCACCTGCTCGCGCGAGAATGTGTAGTGGTCGGGAATGAATGGAAACGTCTCGCTCGCGCATGCCGCGAGCGACACACCCAGACTCGCGCTAGCGAGCGCCGCGCATGCCAAACCCAACAACCGGCGCCGACGGGGCGCAACTGCATACGGCATGCATGAACCTCCTGCTGGACTGCTAGTATCGAAACCTGCTTGCCATTTTATGCCGACGGGACATGTCGAGCGCGGTGGCTGAAATCCTTCGCTCCCGGCCTGCTCGCCTCGAACCCGCAAAACCGACCAGACCACACCAAACCACTAGACTGGAACGCCCCATGCAAAGCGGATCGGATATCGGCATTCTTCGACAAATCCCACGCACCGTCTGGGTGCTGGGCTGCGTCAGCCTCTTGATGGACGTGTCCTCCGAGTTGATCCACAGCTTGTTGCCGATGTTCCTGATGGTAGGCCTCGGCGCCAGTGCGGCGACGATCGGCGTAATCGAAGGCGTCGCCGAAGCGACTGCGCCCGTCGTCAAAGTGTTTTCGGGTGCGCTCAGCGACTACCTAGGCAACCGCAAATGGCTCGCGGTCGCCGGATACGGCCTCGGCGCGCTGAGCAAGCCGCTGTTCGCGTTGGCGCCCGGTATCGGCGTCGTGGTCGCGGCGCGTCTCATGGACCGCGTCGGCAAAGGCATTCGCGGCGCGCCGCGCGATGCGCTCGTGGCCGATGTGACGCCCCCGGGCCTGCGCGGCGCGGCTTTCGGGCTGCGCCAGGCGCTTGATACCGTTGGCGCGTTTCTCGGCCCGCTCTTGGCCGCTCTCGCGATGATTCTGTGGGCGGACAACTTTCGGCTGGCGTTCTGGCTTGCCGTGATCCCTGCCGCACTCTGTGTCGCGTTGCTAACGCTAGCAGTGGAAGAGCCCGTTCACCCACGCGGCGCAAGGCGCATCAACCCCATCCGCAGGGAAAGCCTCGCGCAACTTAGCACGCACTACTGGTGGGTGGTCCTCGTGGGCGCCGTCTTCTCGCTAGCGCGCTTTAGCGAGGCGTTCCTCGTGCTGCGCGCCATGGGAAGCGGCATCCATCTAGCGCTCGTGCCGCTCGTCATGGTGGCCATGAACATCGCCTACGCGCTGTCGGCATTTCCGTTCGGAAAACTTGCCGACAAAGTCAGCCACACGCGACTCTTGATCTTGGGCCTCACCGTACTCATTGCAGCCGATCTCGTTCTCGCGCACGGCAGTCATTGGAGCCTCGTCGTGACGGGCGTGGCGCTGTGGGGCCTGCACATGGGCATGACGCAAGGTCTGCTTGCCACGATGGTCGCGGACACCGCTCCCGCGCAGTTGCGCGGCACCGCGTTCGGCATGTTCAATCTGCTGACCGGCCTGGTTACGCTCGTTTCAAGCGTCCTCGCAGGCGCGCTGTGGGATCGCGTGGGCGCGGCCGCCACCTTCTATGCGAGCGCGGCGTTTTGCCTGTGCACCATCGTGCTGTTGCTGTCCCGCCGCAGCGGGCCTCCGATGCGCACCGCTTAATGGACGCTTAATGGACGCTTAACGGGCCGCGCACCGGGGCCTTAGCGGGGCGCGCCCCGGCGAATGCTCGATCCGTGCGAGCCGGCCTTTAGTGACAGTTGGAGGCGCTCGCCCCCGTTTTCTCATGCCCGTGCGTGTCGATGCAGAAATCCTCTTCGATCTGCACGGTGACGTGAGCGATGTCGAAACGCTCGGCAAGCCGGCGCTGAACCGCGGTCACAACGTCGCGCGCAATCGCGCCTTCTGTCGGATGGACATGCAACGTCAGCATGTGCTGCTCGCCCGTGATGGACCACGCGTGAATATGGTGGGCGTTTTGCACTTCGGCCAGGTTCGCCTCCAAGTCCGCCTTGATGTCGGCTAGGCTCAGGCCCTCGGGCGTGCCTTCGAGCAAGATATGCGCGGAGGATTTGACGATCCCCCACGCACTGCGAAGCACGACGAGCGCGACGAATACCGACAACAACGGGTCGATCGGCGTCCAACCGGTCAGCAAAATCACGCCCGCAGCGACGATGGCAGCGGCCGAACTCAGCATGTCGCCAAGGACATGCAGCCACGCGCCGCGCAGGTTCAGGTTTTGTCGATTGCCCCCGTGCAGCACGAGAAACGCGGCGATGTTGGAGAGGAGCCCCAGGATGGCGACGACCAGCATCATGCCGCCGGCCACGTGCACCGGTGCGAAGAACCGCTGGATCGCCTCGACGATGATCCACCCGGCAATGACGAACAGCGCGCAGCCGTTGACGAAGGCGGCCAGGATCTCGAGCCGCTTGTAGCCGTAGGAAAGCTGCGCCGTTGCGGGGCGGCGGCCGTAGTGCATGGCCGCCCAACTGAATCCCAGGGCAGCGGCGTCGCTCACCATATGCCCCGCATCGGCGAGCAGCGCGAGCGACCCCGACATCAAGCCGCCCACCGCCTCGACGAGCATGAAGGCGGCGGTGATGAGGAACGCCCAGCCGATGCGGCGCTGATCCATCACACCGTGCAAATGATTGTGGCCCGCGTGACCATGGCCGTGGCTGTGACCATGACCATGACCATGACCATGACCGGCATGGTCATGACCGTCGTCATGTTCGTGCGGATGCGCGTGTCCCTCGCCCTCGTGATGGCTCGCGTGATCGTCGTGGTGGTGGTGGTGCGCCATGAAAAATCTGGTCCGTCCGGAAAACGACATTATGGCCTGCGGGAGTCGCTAGCCGTCCATTTCGGGCATCAAAGACTGAACCGCGCTAGCGAAAAAGGAGCATAACCCGCCAAGCGCACATGGCCGCGCGATGCACGCTCACCCGCGCTCGGGGAACGTGGCGAATTCCATCCGTTCGAGCCAGAACAGCGCGTGCTCGCGGTCTGCGCCGCACATCTCTTCGCTCGCGCCGAGCGAGCCGCAAACCGCGGGCCTATCCGCCCGCCCGAAGATCATGCACCGCTCGTCATCGCCAAGTTGGATGCACCGAACCCCCGCCGGCTTGCCGTGCGGCATGCCGGGAATGGGACTCGAGATCGAGGGGGCGATGCAGCAGGCGCCGCAACCGGGGCGACAATTCATGGGGGCCGTGGCTTAGGGATCGAGATCATTCGGCCCTCATTGAAACGCGGGCGGGCAGCGCCACATAGGCCGAGCAAAGCGCTAGCGTACCCGCTTCGGCCGTCGCATACCATCCGTCCTCGCCCAGCCCGGCCTCGCGACGTGCGACTTGGTAAAGTACGCTTCCTACACGTTCGACGACCACTTAGAGGAACCCAGCATGCGCAGTACGCGCGCCATTTCCGCAGTAGAAAGGCTCAAGCAGCGCACCGGCAATCCCCACTACGCCGCGATCGGCCTATCCGGCGGCCTCTTCCGCTTGGTCGACCGGGCGAGCGGGGCCGAGGCGCCGCTCTCGGAGCCGTTGCCGCTCGATGCGTTCGTCGCCTTCGTCGACGCCGTCTCGCCAGCCAAACCCAAGCGCGTGAGCAAGCTCGACGTCGCCTTCGAGGCGCAGATCAAACGCAGCAAGCGCTAGGGGGCCGTGCCCTGCGCTCGACCCTAAGCACCGCAAAGCCGTGGCGCTGCATAAGCGTCCGATGGGACCTGCGCGCGCTTCGGAATGGCGGGCGAACGCCCAAGCAACGCGGTTTGGTACAATCCGCAAGTTTCTCTCGCACATTTCATCCCGCACGAACCGCTACGTCCAAGTCCGTCAAGTCGCCATGAACATCGAGCAAGCCCGTTTCAACATGATCGAACAACAAATTCGCCCCTGGGACGTGCTGGACCAGGACGTGCTGAATCTGCTGTCGGTCGTCAAGCGCGAAAACTTCGTTCCCGCCGCCTATCGCGACATCGCCTTCGCCGATCTCGAAGTGCCCTTGCCCGCGGGCGAGCACATGCTCTTCCCGCGCGTCGAGGCCCGCGTGTTGCAGGAACTGGCCGTCAAGAGAAATGAAACCGTGCTCGAAATCGGCGCGGGATCGGGCTTCATGGCTGCGCTGCTGGCTCACCGCGGCCGCCATGTGCTGACCGTGGACATCAAGCCGGAGCTGGCAGAACTTGCCAAGCGCAACTTGGCCGAGAACGGCGTGACCAATGCCGAAGTCGCCCTAGGCGACGGCGCGCGCGGCTGGCCCGCGGCTGCACCGTACGATGTCATCTGCGTCTCGGGAGGCCTGCCGGTGTTGCCGCAGGAAATGCTCGAGCAGTTGAAGATCGGCGGCCGCCTTGCCGCCTTCGTCGGGACGGCGCCCGTCATGAAAGCGCAGATCATCACGCGCATCGACGAAAAGCAGTTCCGCGTAGCCGATGTGTTCGAAACCTATGTCGAACCCCTCGTGAACGCCGTGCAACCCCCGCGCTTCAAGTTCTAAGCTGTGTCGATCGGCGCGGCTGCAGGGTCGCGCCGCCTCGCTCGATCGCTTCCACACCAGCCCACACCAATCTTCGCCATGCAAAACCTGACCGCGCCCGACCTCGCACAATGGCTGGCCGATCCGTCGCGCCCCGCTCCGGTGCTGCTCGACGTACGCGAGCCATGGGAAATCGCGACGGCGCATATTGCCGGCTGCGTCGACATCCCGATGCGCGACATCCCGGCGCGCAGTGAAGAACTCGACGACGAAGCGCAGATCGTCTGCATCTGCCACCACGGCGCGCGTAGTGCGAACGTCGCCATGTTCCTCGAAGGACGCGGCTTCAAGCATGTGTTCAATCTGCAAGGCGGTATCGATGCGTGGTCGCGTCAAGTCGATCCCAAGGTGCCGCTGTACTAACCTAACGCACGATACGACACGCGGCGCGAGCCGCTGTACCCGCCGCAAGGCAATTCGCCGAAAACCCGCGCACCACCCGGTAGGCGCACACCGCCGCCTCCGATTCACCAAAACCGCTCGCCCCGCTCATTGGCGGCGCATCACGCACCAAGCTAGCTCCTCCCCACAGTGCAGCCGGTCCGCGCGCCACGCGCGCGAACCGCGCGCAGCCTGACGCTGCCTGGCGACGCATCGCTTGGCACACCCCTTGCAACGCTCGGCGGCCCGCGCGCATGACCTGTGCATCGCATCGATGCACACCGCAAGCGCCGCGCGGCCCAATCCAATAAACGCAAGTTCAGCACCGGCAAGGGGAAGCAAATGAAACGTCGTAGCTTGTTGAAGCTCGGGTCGCTCTCCGGCGCGCTCGCGCTCGCGGGACAAAGCCCGTTGGTTCGCGCGCAATCGTCGAGCGGTCCGATCAAGGTGGGCATCTTGCATTCGCTGTCGGGGACGATGGCGATCTCGGAAACTTCGCTCAAAGACACGGCGCTCATGACGATCGCCGATATCAACAAGAACGGCGGCGTCATGGGCCGCCAGATTCAACCGGTTGTCGTCGACCCGGCTTCGAATTGGCCGCTGTTCGCGGAAAAAGCGCGGCAACTGCTGACGCAGGACAAAGTCGCTTGCGTGTTCGGCTGCTGGACTTCCGTTTCGCGCAAGTCCGTCTTGCCCGTCTTCGAAGAATTGAACGGCTTGCTCTATTACCCGGTGCAATACGAAGGCGAGGAAATGTCGCGCAACGTGTTCTACACGGGCGCCGCGCCGAATCAACAGGCCATTCCCGCCGTCGAATATCTGATCAGCCCCGAAGGCGGCGGCGCCAAGCGTTTCTTCCTGCTCGGCACCGACTACGTCTACCCGCGCACCACCAACAAGATCTTGCGCGCCTTTCTGCATTCGAAAGGCGTCAAGGATTCCGACATCCAAGAGGTCTACACGCCATTCGGCCATAGCGACTATCAAACCATCGTCGCCAACATCAAAGCGTTCGCCCAGGGCGGCAAGACCACCGTGGTCTCGACCATCAACGGCGATTCGAACGTGCCCTTCTATAAAGAGCTCGGCAACCAAGGGCTCAAAGCCACCGATGTGCCCGTCGTCGCATTCTCGGTCGGCGAAGAAGAGTTGCGCGGCATCGACACGAAACCGCTCGTGGGCCACCTCGCGGCATGGAATTACTTCATGTCGGTCAAAGGCCCGGCAAACGCGAAGTTCAAGAAGCAATGGGCCGAATGGGTCGCCGCGCAAAACTTGCCCGGCGGCACGAAGCGCGTGACGAACGATCCGATGGAAGCAACGTTCGTCGGCATCCATATGTGGAAGCAAGCCGTCGAAAAAGCCAAGAGCACCGACGTGGACAAGGTGCGCGCCGCCATGATCGGGCAAACGGTTGCCGCCCCTTCGGGCTTCACGCTGACGATGGACGGCAATCATCACTTGCACAAGCCGGTCATGATCGGCGAGATCCGGGCGGACGGGCAATTCAACGTGGTCTGGAAGACGAAGACCGCGATTCGCGCTCAGCCTTGGAGCCCGTTCATCGCAGGCAATCAAGGCAAGCCGGACGTCGTCAGCTCGATTGGCGAGTTCCTGCGCCGCCGACGCGTCGCATAGACGAACGAACGCAACGCCCGTTCGAGCCGCGCTCTTAGCGCGGCATTCTCTCTCGTGCGCCATGGCGCGCGGCTCGCCCAACGGATCGATCTCGGGCTCGCTGCCGCGCCTCGGCGCAATCGCGTCGTTGCTCTTGCTTGGCCTTGACTCATGAACCGATCCCTACGCCGCGCCTTTGTCGTCGCAGCGCTGTCTTGCTCGCTCGCGTGCTCGCTGCTCGCACCCGCGGCGTTCGCGCTCACGCCGGCCGATGTCGCCCCGCTAGCAGGCGATGATTTCAACGCAAAAGCGGCCGCTATCGATGCACTGGCGGCCGGACACGATCCCGCCGCGCTCTTGCTGCTGGACGGCCTTGCCGATGACCGCGTGCTGGCGACGAGCGCAGGCGACGTGCTGATCCAAGCGGCCGGCGACGATGACCATGCCCGCGATGCCGTCTCCGGCAAGCCGGTCGCCATCGGCGATGCGCAGCCCGTCATGCTCAACAATCTGCTGCGCGGCAAAGTGGCGCGTGCCTTGGCGGGCCTGCGGCTCGCCTCGCCCGATCCGGCTGTGCGCCGCGCCGCCGTCGACGAACTGCTCGCCAATCCCAATGCGTCGATGAAGCCGTTCGTCGAAGCCGCCCGCGCCAAGGAAACGGATCCCGCGCTCAAGCGCCGGCTCGATGCGCTATGGGCGACGACCGCGCTCACCGATCCCGATCCGGCCAAACGCCTCGAAGCGGTCGAGCTCGTCGCCGCGCGCCACGACCTCGATTTCTATCCGTTGCTGCAACCGCTCGTGGCCAAGCGCGCCGACGGCTCCTTCGCGGAACCCGATGTGCGCGTGCGCGCCGCGGCACAGCGCGGCATCGACGCGCTCGACGCTATCGAGCGCAACAGCCGTATGGCGGGCACGCTCTTCGCGGGGATTTCGCTCGGCAGCGTGTTATTGCTCGCGGCGCTCGGGCTTGCCATCACCTACGGTGTGATCGGCGTGATCAACATGGCACACGGCGAGTTCCTCATGATCGGCGCCTATGCCACCTATCTCGTGCAGAACGCGTTTCGGCACTATGCGCCCGGCGCCTTCGATTGGTATCCGCTCGCGGCCGTGCCGGCCTCGTTCCTGGCGGCGGCCGCCGTGGGCGTCGCGCTCGAGCGGCTCGTGCTCAAGCGCCTGTACGGGCGGCCGCTCGAGACGCTGCTGACGACGTTCGGCGCGAGCCTCGTGTTGATGCAAGCCACCCGCACGCTCTTCGGCGCACAAAACGTCCAAGTGGCGAACCCCGCATGGATGACCGGCGGCATCACGGTCATGCAGAACTTGATCTTGCCGTACAACCGCATCGTCATCCTGACGTTTTCAGTGGCGGTGGTGGCCATCGCCTGGGGCGTGCTCACACGCACCCGGCTCGGGCTGTTCGTGCGCGCCGTCACGCAGAATCGCTCGATGGCCGCCTGCGTGGGCGTCAAGACCGCCTTCATCGATTCCTATGCCTTCGCGTTCGGCGCCGGCATTGCAGGCCTGGGCGGCTGCGCGCTTTCGCAGATCGGCAACGTCGGCCCGGATCTGGGCCAAAGCTATATCGTCGATTCGTTCATGGTTGTCGTGCTCGGCGGCGTCGGGCAACTCGCGGGCACGGTGCTCGGCAGCTTTGGCCTGGGCATTCTGATGAAAGCGATCGAGCCGTTCTGGGGGGCGGTGCTCGCGAAAATCGCCGTGCTCGTCTTGATCGTCCTATTCATTCAAAAGCGTCCGCAAGGTTTGTTCGCCTTGAAAGGACGCAGCGCATGAGGCCCACGATGCAAACGCTCCCCCCTTCCACGGCGGCCCAGGAAGTGCATGCGCCGCACGCGCCGTCGGTGCCGGCATCGATGCCCGTTCAACCGAGGGCCACTGGACCGGCACTCGCGCTGCCCGAGCGCCGCGCCCTGCTCTCGCGGCCCGCATGGACCGCCCTCGTCGCGCTCGTGCTCGCAGTCGGCTGCGGCGCACCGCTGGCCGCGCTCGTGTTGCCCGAATCGAGCGCCTTTCATTTATCGGCCTATGCGTTGACGCTTGGCGGCAAGTTCATGTGCTACGCGATCGCCGCGCTCGCGCTCGATTTGGTATGGGGCTATTGCGGCATTCTCAGCTTGGGCCATGGCTTGTTCTTCGCCCTGGGCGGCTACGCCATCGGCATGTACCTGATGCGCGCGATCGGGCACGACGGCGTGTACGGCAGCGATCTGCCCGACTTCATGGTGTTTCTGAATTGGCACGCGTTGCCGTGGTTTTGGCACGGCACGGAACATCTCTGGTACGCGCTGTTGTTGGTGCTGCTCGTGCCTGCCCTGCTGGCGTGGACCTTCGGCTTCTTCGCCTTCCGTTCGCGCGTGCAAGGGGTGTATCTGTCGATCATCACGCAAGCGCTCACCTACGCCGCCATGCTGCTGTTCTATCGCAACGAAACGGGCTTTGGCGGCAACAACGGCTTCACCGATTTCAAACGCATCGCGGGTTTTTCGATCGCGCAACCGGCCACGCGCGTCACTTTGTTTCTGCTCACCTTCGCGACGCTCGTGCTCGCCTTCCTCGGCGCGCGTGCAATCGTCACGTCCAAGCTGGGCCGCATCGTCACCGCCATGCGCGACAGCGAAACACGCCTCATGTTTCTAGGCTATAGCCCGCTCGCGTACAAGCTGTTCGTGTGGACGATTTCGGCGATGCTGTGCGCGATCGCCGGCGCGTTGTACGTGCCGCAAGTGGGCATCATCAATCCAAGCGAGATGTCGCCGGCCAACTCGATCGAAATGGCGATTTGGGTGGCCGTCGGCGGTCGCGGAACGCTCGTCGGCCCCATTGCGGGCGCGGTCGTGGTCAATGCGGCGCGCAGCGTCTTCACCGCGCACCTGCCCGAATATTGGCTGTTCTTCCTCGGTGCGCTCTTCGTCGTGGTGCCGCTCGCGCTACCGCGCGGCCTCGTCGGTTTGGCGCTGTCGGTAATCGGCAAAGGAGAGCGGTAATGATCGGCATGGCTCATGAATCGTCGACGAACGATGCAGCACCGGCCGGCGACGCGCCGATGGCCCATGTGCTCGAACGCGGGGCCATCGATATCACGCACGGCACGATCCTCTATCTCGACGACGTGACGGTCAGCTTCGACGGCTTTCGTGCGCTGAACCGGCTGTCGTTGACGCTCGATGCAGGCGAGTTGCGCTGCGTGATCGGGCCCAACGGCGCGGGCAAGACGACGATGATGGACGTCATCACGGGCCGCACCCGCCCCGATAGCGGCCGCGCGTTTCTCGGGCAGACGCTCGATCTCACGCGCATGGACGAGCCGACGATCGCGCGCGCCGGCATCGGCCGCAAGTTTCAGAAGCCGACTGTGTTCGAGCAGCATCCCGTATGGGAGAACCTCGAACTCGCGATGAAAACCGACAAACGCTGGCATACCTCGCTGCGCGCGCGGCTAACCGGCGCGGCGCTGTGCCGCATCGAAGAAACGCTCGCCATGATCGGTCTCGAGCGCGAGGCGCACAGGCCGGCGGGCGTGCTCTCGCACGGACAAAAGCAACGCCTCGAAATTGGCATGCTGCTGATGCAGCAACCGGCGCTGCTGCTCTTGGACGAGCCGGCGGCCGGCATGACCGACGACGAGACGATGGCGCTGGCTGCGTTGCTCGATCGTTTGCGCGGCACGTGTTCGATGATCGTCGTCGAACACGACATGGAGTTCGTCGCCGCGCTCGCAGGCGCAACATCCCGTGTCACGGTGATGGCCGAAGGCCGGGTGCTCGCAGAGGGCACGCTGGACGAAGTCAAGCGCGACGAGACCGTCATCGAATCGTATCTCGGCCGATGAGGCTTTCGATGCCGCGTGCAACACAACTGCATCAACGGGGACATCCATGCTCGACGTGACCGGACTCAATCAGTTCTATGGCGGCAGCCACATTTTGCGCGACGTCACGATGCACGTTCCGCAAGGCTCGCTCACCGTCTTGCTCGGCCGCAACGGCGTGGGCAAGACCACTTTGATGCGCTGCCTGATGGGCCTCGTACGCGCGAAGAGCGGCACGATCGCCTGGGGCGGCGAGACGCTCGACGCGCTCGCCCCGCCCGCGCGCGTGGCGCGCGGCATCGCCTATGTGCCGCAGGGCCGGGAGATCTTCCCGCGCTTGAGCGTCGAGGAAAACCTGCTCGTCGGCGCGGCGAGCAAGCGCGGCGTCTCGCGCGTTCCCGAGCGGATCTACAGCCTCTTTCCCGTGCTCGAGCAAATGCGCAAGCGGCGCGGCGGCGACCTATCGGGCGGACAACAGCAACAGCTCGCGATCGGACGCGCGCTCATGAGCGAGCCTCGGCTGTTGATTCTCGATGAACCTACCGAGGGCATTCAACCGTCAGTCATTCAGGAGATCGGGCGGACGCTGCGCAAGCTCGTCGACGAAACGGGGATGACCGTGCTGCTCGTCGAGCAGTATTACGACTTCGCCAAAGCGCTCGCCGATCACTACTGGGTCATGCGCCGCGGCGAAATCGTGGCGAGCGGCGCGGGCTCGGAAATGGACGCGCGCGGCGTGCGCGAGATGATCGCCGTCTGACCGGCGCCGGTGCTATGCTCGACCCCATTCATCCGCGCGCCTGTCCGACGCCCAACGCATCTCATGTCTTCTTCGGTATTTCATCAGGCCTCCCCGATGGCGTCGACGGCCACGCTCGGTGGCGACCCTCCCGCGCACGATCGCAACGGCTGGCAGGCGCACCTTGCGCTCGGCTTCGAACACCGCGCCGCGCGCACGACGCTCGTGCATCGTCTGCATTCGGGACCGCTACGTGTGCAAAAACCGCTGTACCCCGAGGGCGAAGCCATTTGTCACGCCGTCATCGTTCACCCTCCCGGTGGCGTGGCGGGCGGCGATGCGTTGTCGATCGACGTTTTGCTAGGCGCGCGCACGCATGCGGTATTGACCACCCCTGGCGCGACGAAGTGGTACAAGGCGAACGGCCGCCTCGCGCGCCAGCGTATCGACATCACGCTCGGCGCGCAGGCGAAGCTCGATTGGCTGCCGCAAAACAACATCGTGTTCGACGGCGCGCAGATCGCGCTCGACTTCACCTTGACGCTTGCCGAAGGCGCGACGGCGCTCGGCTGGGATGCCACGCAGCTCGGCCGCATCGCCGCGGGCGAGCGTTGGGCTGCCGGCGCCTTGTCGAGCACGGCGCGCATCCTCGGCCCCACCGGCGAGCCGCTATGGTTCGAGCGCGCGGAACTCACGGCCGACGATCCGCTGCGTATTGCACGCCAAGGGCTGGCGGGCTTTCCCGCTTACGGCACGCTATGGGCCGTGGGTCCCGCCTGCAACGAGACGCTCGCCGAAACGCTCGCGCCGCAGCTTCCGTTCGACGAAGCGCAACGCGCCGGGGTGTCCTGCATCGCGGACGGCGTGCTGATCGTGCGCGCGCTCGCTCATTCGATGGAGGCGCTACAGCACACGTTGACGCAATGCTGGCTCGCACTGCGTCCGTTGGTTCACGGCGTCGCCGCGAGGCCGCTGCGGCTTTGGCAGACTTGAGCGAGGCCTGTCGATGCCGCAGCGCCACCGGGCTCGCCGGTTCGATGCGCTTACGCGTTCGGCAGCGGCGCACCGCATCGCTAAGCACGCCTAACCATTGCCCCGCCACGCCGCCATTTGCCGCGTGGCGAGGCGGTGCTACGATGATCGCGTCCTGGCCGATTGCGCGCAGGGCCGCCCCATCTTTCAACGACATTACGTTATCGAGCGCCGCGCGCCCATGAAACTGACGCCCAGAGAAAAAGACAAGCTGCTCATCTTCACGGCGGCGCTGCTTGCCGAACGCCGCCGCGCACGCGGCTTGAAATTGAACTACCCGGAAGCGGTCGCGTTCATTTCCGCGGCGCTGATGGAAGCGGCGCGCGACGGCAAAACCGTCGCCGAAGTCATGCACTACGGCACGACGCTGCTCTCGCGCGACGACGTGATGGAGGGCGTGCCCGAAATGATCGCCGAGATCCAGATCGAAGCGACGTTCCCCGACGGGACAAAGCTCGTCACCGTCCACCATCCGATTCCTTGAGCATGTCTTTGAGGCGCCTATGATTCCCGGTGAAATCCTGACCGAAGACGGCGAAATCGAACTGAACGCGGGCCGCGACACGCGCACCGTCACCGTCGCCAATACGGGCGATCGCCCCGTGCAAGTCGGCTCGCACTACCACTTCTACGAGGTCAACGCGGCGCTCGCGTTCGATCGAGAACAGGCTCGCGGCTTTCGCTTGAACATCGCCGCCGGCACGGCCGTGCGCTTCGAGCCGGGGCAGTCGCGCACGGTGGAACTCGTCGCATTGGCGGGCGCACGCACGGTGTACGGCTTCAACGGCAAGGTCATGGGGCCGCTTTGAGCCACCCCGCTGACCACCCCTTCGGCGCAATTACTTCGGACTACGAATCGTCAT
The DNA here is from genome assembly GCF_029522115.1 of Trinickia sp. Y13. Classification (GTDB taxonomy): domain Bacteria; phylum Pseudomonadota; class Gammaproteobacteria; order Burkholderiales; family Burkholderiaceae; genus Trinickia. Next base: position 90,945 of record NZ_JAKWFK010000010.1, read on the forward strand.
GACCTTACGAATCGGCCGCCGCGCCTACGCGGAAATGTTCGGGCCCACGACGGGCGACCGTATTCGGCTCGCCGACACCGAGCTTCTGATCGAAATCGAACGCGACTTCACCGTCTACGGCGAAGAGGTGAAATTCGGCGGCGGCAAGGTGATTCGCGACGGCATGGGCCAATCGCAACGCGTCGCGAGCGAAGTGGCCGATACCGTCGTCACCAACGCCGTGATTCTCGATCATTGGGGCATCGTCAAAGCCGACATCGCGATCAAGAACGGACGCATCGCCGCGATCGGCAAGGCGGGCAACCCCGACATTCAACCGGGCGTGACCATTGCGATCGGCGCGGCGACGGAAATCATCGCCGGCGAAGGGCTGATCGTGACGGCGGGCGGCGTGGACACGCACATCCACTTCATTTGCCCGCAGCAGATCGAGGAGGCGTTGGCCTCGGGCGTGACGACCATGCTCGGCGGCGGCACGGGACCGGCCACCGGCACGAATGCGACCACCTGCACGCCCGGCCCGTGGCACCTCGAACGCATGCTGCAGGCGGCCGACGGGTGGGCGATGAACCTCGGTTTTCTCGGCAAGGGCAACACGAGTCTGCCCGATCCGCTCGTCGAACAAATCGCGGCCGGCGCAATCGGCTTGAAGCTGCATGAGGACTGGGGCACGACGCCGGCCGCGATCGACAACTGCTTGAGCGTGGCCGACACCACCGACACGCAGGTGGCGATCCACACCGATACGTTGAACGAAGCGGGTTTCGTCGAAGCCACCGTCGCCGCGTTCAAAGGGCGAACGATTCACACGTATCACACCGAAGGCGCGGGCGGCGGCCATGCCCCCGACATCATCAAGGTGTGCGGCGAAGCGAACGTGTTGCCGTCGTCGACGAATCCGACGCGGCCCTACACCGTCAACACGCTCGACGAACATCTCGACATGCTGATGGTCTGCCATCACTTGGACCCTTCGATTGCGGAGGATCTCGCTTTCGCCGAATCGCGCATTCGCCGCGAGACGATCGCGGCCGAAGACATCCTGCACGATCTGGGCGCGCTCTCGATGCTCTCCTCCGATTCGCAAGCGATGGGCCGCGTGGGCGAAGTCATCATCCGCACCTGGCAGACCGCCCACAAAATGAAGACGCAACGCGGGCCGCTGCCGGAAGACGGTGCGCGCAACGACAATTTCCGCGCGAAGCGCTACGTCGCGAAGTACACGATCAACCCGGCGATCACGCACGGCATCGCGCATGAAGTCGGTTCGATCGAAGCGGGCAAGTGGGCCGATCTCGTGTTCTGGGAGCCTGCCTTCTTCGGCATCAAGCCCACGATGATCGTCAAAGGCGGGATGATCGCCCTCGCGCAGATGGGCGACCCCAACGCCTCGATCCCGACGCCGCAGCCCGTGCATTACCGCGAGATGTTCGCCACGCGCGGCGCGGCGCTTGCGCGAACCTCGCTGACGTTCGTTTCGCAAATGGCGGCCGATGCCGGTATCGCCGAGCGCTATGGCCTGCAAAAGCGCGTCGTGCCCGTGCGCGGATGCCGCACCGTATCGAAGGCCGATATGATTCACAACGCGTGGCAGCCGGCCATTAGCGTCGACCCCGAAACGTACGAGGTCGTAGCCGACGGCCAAACGCTGACCTGCGAGCCCGCCACGGTGCTACCGATGGCGCAGCGCTATTTCTTGTTTTGACGCTCGACGACACGAAACTGCGTTGTACTGACTATTTACGATGAGAACGATCGACAAACGGGTTTCCCCACCGGCCAAGCTCGCGGCCTCGCTGGTCGCGCGCGCGCCCACACTGACGCTCGCCTACGAGGCGCGTTGTAAGAGCCGGCTCGCAGCGTCGCTCGATACGGGGGAGGAAGTGGCGCTCGTCATGCCGCGCGGCACGGTGCTGGCCGACGGCGATGTGCTGGTCGCCGACGATGGCGCGCTCGTGCGCGTGGTGGCACAGGCCGAAGCCGTGCTCGTCGTGCGCGCGGCCGATGCCACGACGCTCACGCGCGCCGCCTATCATCTGGGCAATCGGCATACGCCGGTCGAAATCGGCGCGGGCTATTTGAAGCTCGAAGCGGACAGCGTGCTCGAAGCGATGCTGGTGCGGCTGGGGGTTCAGGTCGAGCGTGCGACGCTACCGTTTCATCCTGAAGCCGGCGCATACGGCGGCGGACACCGGCATGGTCACGATGCGACGTTTGCCGAGGATTACGCGCTCGCGCAGCAGGTGTTCGCGCAGCGCCACGGCCACGATCATGGTCATGATCATCCGCATGACGACACGCATGGCCACGGCCATTCTCACGGGCACGATCACGAGCACGGGCATGATCACGCTCATGGCGACGCAGATTGTTGCGGCCACAACGAACCGCATTCGCACAAGCCTCGCTGATCTACCATGCGGCTTACCGAACTCACCGCCCTCCTTCATCTCGCGTCCCCGGCGCTGCCGATCGGCGCGTTCAGTTATTCGCAAGGCTTGGAGGCGGGCGTCGATGCGCAATGGATCGTCGATGCCGACTCGGCCAGCGCATGGATCGAGGACGGCTTGATGCACGTGCTCGCGCGCGCCGAGTTGCCGTTCATCTCTCATCAAATGGAGCGCTGGCATCGGCACGACGCCACCGCGATCGCCGCTGCGGACCGGCAATTCATCGCCAGCCGCGAGTCGGCCGAGCTTCGACGCGAAACCGAGCAGATCGGATGGTCGCTCAAGCAGCTTGCGCTGTCGCTCGCGTGGGGCGGCGAGGCGTCTCGCGCGGCGCTCGGGGCGCTTACCCCGCTTTCGCAGCCCACCGCTTTCGCGTTTGCCGCGGCGGCCCACGATATCGCAGCCGACGCCGCACTGGCCGCTTATGCGTTCGCCTGGGCCGAGAACCAAGTTGCCGCCGCCATCAAGGCCGTGCCGCTCGGTCAGTTGGCCGGGCAGCGCATTTTGGTGGCGGCGCGTGCGGTCATCGATGAGGCCGTGGCCCGTGCCCTGCGGACACCGCCCGATCGTATCAATACGTTTTCACCGATGCTCGGGGTTTTCTCGGCGCGGCATGAGACGCAATATTCGCGACTCTTCCGTTCGTGATTCTCCCCGATCGACAATCGACAATCGCCATCCCAAGAGAAGAGAAGACTCGCAATGAGAACCAAGAAACTGCCGCCGCTGCGCGTCGGCGTGGGCGGCCCGGTCGGCTCGGGCAAGACGACGCTGCTCGAAATGCTCTGCAAAGCCATGCGCGAGCGCTACGATCTCGTCGCGATCACGAACGACATCTACACGAAGGAAGACCAGCGCCTGCTGACGGTCGCGGGCGCGCTCGCGCCCGAACGGATCATGGGCGTCGAAACGGGCGGCTGCCCGCACACGGCGATTCGGGAAGACGCCTCGATCAACCTCGAAGCGGTGGACCGGATGCTCACGCGATTCCCCGATGCGGACATCGTCTTCATCGAATCGGGCGGCGACAATCTTGCAGCGACCTTCAGCCCCGAACTGTCCGATCTGACGATCTATGTCATCGATGTCGCAGGCGGGGAGAAAATCCCCCGTAAAGGCGGCCCCGGCATCACCAAGTCGGATCTGCTGGTGATCAACAAGATCGATCTAGCGCCCCACGTGGGCGCCAATCTCGACATCATGGCGGCCGATGCGAAAGCGATGCGCGGCGAGCGGCCGTTCGTCATGTGCAATCTGAGAACGCAAAGCGGGCTCGACGAGGTGATTGCGTTGATCGAGCGGAAAGGCTTGTTGTCCGCGTGAGGCGGCTGCCCTCGCGGATCGCCTAGGTAGACGGCCGATTCGGTCACGCAGGCGGCTCGCGCGAACGGGCGACCACAGTCCCGCCTATCAGCAGGCCGAACACGCCTGCTCATGCGAGCGACTACTCGCTCACGCCTGAACGCCGCCATCCTGGGGCAGCAACGTCAGCAATACGTCGAGCGTGCGTTGCGTCGCCCCGCGATGCCGCGCCGCAAAGGCCGAGGCGGCCGCCCCCATCGCCACGCGCCGCGCCTTGTCGGCGAACAGTTCGCCCAGCACGCGCGCCAGATCGCTCGGATCGGCCACTTGGACGGCCGCCCCCGCGGCGACCGCATCGAGCGTGGCCTGCGTGAAGTTGAACACGTGCGGGCCGATCAGCACGGGCACGCCGACGGCGCACGCTTCGATGAGATTCTGCCCGCCGAGCGGCAACAGGCTGCCACCGATGAAGGCGACATCCGACGCCGCGTAGTACGCGCCGAGCTCGCCCATCGAATCGCCGAGCAGCACGGTCACATCGCGCGGTAGCGGCGCGTCGGCGACGTGCGTCGCGGCAGCCGCCGCGAGCGCCGCCCCGCCCCACTCCGAGCGCCGCATGCAGCGCAACCCGCGGCGTTCCACGAGCGCCGCGACTTCGTCGAAACGTTGCGGATGCCGCGGCACCAGAATCAATAGCGCCTGTGGCGCGGCGAGCGCCGCGAACGCATCGAGCACGAGCGCTTCCTCGCCCTCGCGCGTGCTGGCGGCCACCCAAACGGGCCGAGCGCCGATCGCCTCACGCCAGGCGCGGCCTCGCGCAACGAGCTCGGGCGGCGTGGCCATGTCGAACTTCATGTTGCCCAACACGGCCACATTGCGCGCACCGAGCGCCGTGAGCCGCTCCGCATCCGACGGGCTTTGCGCGAGCACCCGCGAGAAACCGCCGAACACCTCGCGCGCGGCGGCGCCGAAACGCGCCGCGCGCTTGAACGAGCGCGCCGACATGCGCGCGTTCGTCAACACCAGCGGCACGTCCGCGGCGCGGCATTCGTCGATCAGCGTCGGCCAGACTTCCGTCTCCATCACGATGCCCAGCGACGGACGCCAAGTACGCAAGAAACGCCGCACCGCGTGCGGCAAGTCATAGGGCAAATAACAGCGCTGCACGCGATCGCCGAATAATTGCGCGCCCGTCGCCCTTCCGCTCGGCGTCATGTGCGTGAGCAGCACGCGCGCATCGGGCCGTGCCTTCATCAACGCGGTGATGAGCGGCTCGGCCGCACGCGTCTCTCCCACGGACACCGCATGCACCCAGATGAGCGGCGCATCGTCTTCGAGCACACGGGCGGGCGCATAACCGAAGCGCTCGCCGATATGCTCGCGATAGCCGCGTTCGCGGCGCGAGCGGATGAGAAGCCGCAAGACGGCGAGCGGCGCGACGACCCACCACAGCGCGCGATAGATCGCCCTCAACATGCTCGGCCTTCGTTCACGGCGGCGCGCCATGCATACGCGACGGGCACGCCCGCAACGCATTGCGCAGGCGTGTCACATGGGTGCTTCCATTGGCTGGGCATCGGCATCAAATCAGCGCGCGGCCTTCGAGCCGCTCGAGAATGCCGAGCGGCGCGCATTCGGGTTGCACCATCGCGCGCACGGGCAGAAAGAACGTCTGCTCGAGCATGTACTGCCCCGACATGGCCGCGTGCGACGTCTGATCGGAGAAGCACATCCATGCGCTGCCGGGCGGGAACGGCATCGTCTCTTGCGGGCACGTCTTCTGATATTCGAGATCTCCCTTCATGCCGTCGTGCAGATTAAGCATCAGATGATCGTAAGCGCTGCGCTTGGATTTGGTGATATGCAGCGCATTGAGCAGCCATGCCGATCCCGGCGTCTGGCGCTTGATCTTCGGCAGGAAACGCTTGGCCATTTGCTCGAACGGCTCGCCCACGCGCCAGACGCGCGGCTCGCCGTTCGGATTGACGTTGGCGAACACGCGCAAAATGCGCTCGCCGCGATTGGGCCGCGACGGGAACGCATCGACGTGCAGCCGGCTGTCGTCCTTGCGCCACGACGTATGCCGCGTTTCCACGCGCAGCAGGCGCAGGCTCGTGGGCGCGGGACGCAACGCCTCGCGATATTCGGGCACCAAGCGATCGACGAGCGTGCGCGCTTGCGCTTGGTAACGCGCGACGAGTGCGCGCACGGCCGACTGCGTCACCGCGTCGCCCGCTACGCCGCGCAGCTCGCCCCCGTTCGGATCGAGGCTGATGTTCTTGCGCTTCGGATCGGCGAGCGCCGGGTCGAGCAGCGCCGTCTCCCCGCCTTCGATCGCGAAGCGCAGATTGGGGAAATAGATGACCTTGCCCGTTTCCAGCGCGACACGCAGCGTGTCCCGCGTGACCGAAAGGTCGGAGCCTTCCCAATCCGAGCAATTGACTTCGAGGATTTGCGATTCTTTCATGGTCCCGTTGTGCGCCATCGATTACAGCAGGCCGAACCCGGCCAGTGCGGTTTTCACTTGCTGCAGCGTCGGCGGATCGCCGGCGGTGCCGAGGTTGACCACGCGGGGGGACCAATAGCCGCCCGTGCGCCATGCGGTCGCGAAATTGTACAACTCGACGGTCGGACGCTTGAGCGCCGCCGCGATGTGAACGAGCCCCGTATCGACACCGACCGTCGCCGCCGCCGCATCGAGCAGGCCCACCACGGCTGGCAGCGACAAGCGCGGCGGCACGATGGCCGCGGCGCCGAACTCCTTGGCCAAGCGCTCGCTCGTCGCGCGCTCGGCCTCGCTGCCCCAGGGCAACACGAGCGACGCGCCACGCGTCACGAGGGCGCGGCCCAGTTCGATCCACGATGCATCGGGCCATTGCTTGTCGGCGCGCGAGGTGGCGTGCACCAAGACGACGTAAGGCACCGGCAAGTTGAGCCCCGTCTCGGCCAATGCGCGAGCGGCGCGCGACGTGTCGAGCCCGAAATCGAGTTCATCCGTCGATTGCGGCACCGGCGCGCCGATGGCCTGCGCGACGAGTTGCCGCGTGCGCTCGACCACATGCGTGCGCGGCGCGATCGGCACGCGCCGGTCGTAGAAAAAGCGCACCGGCCATTCGTAGCCCGCGCCGTCGGTGCGATTGCCGAGCCCGACGAGCGGCCCGCGGGCCCAGCTCGCCACCCATGCCGTCTTGATCAGCCCCTGACAGTCGATGACGAGGTCGTACTGCTCGGCGGCAAGCGCGCGCCGAAACGCGCGAATCTCGCGCCAAGTCGACGGCGAGAGCAAGCGCTTGCGCCAGCGGCGCAAAGAAAACGGAATCGCGCGGCGCACGCCCGTGACGAGCGTGACGAGGCCGGCAAAGCTTTCTTCGACGAGCCAATCGATTTGCGCGTCGGGATAGACGCGCAAGATGTCGGCGACGGCCGGCATGTTGTGGACGACGTCGCCGAGCGACGACACGCGGACCAGCAGGATCTTTTGCACACTGAAAGTAAAAAGAAAGGTACGGCATGGCAGGCGCGGCGGCGCACGGCGACGCCCCGGCGCAATGCTGCCAGGAGGGCAGGCATTCTACCGCGCCCGCGCACTATTTTTGCGCGCGGTACGGTCGATGCGGGCGCGATATGATGTCGCCTTCCCAACCGCGAGTGTTTAGTGCTCCGCCGGGCGAAGGCACTACAATGCTTCTCGTCCGCATCAACCGCTCGCCGAGTGCAGCCTTTTCGACGCATTATGCTCAGTTCGTTCCGTCCAGCGCGCGTGGCGCTTTCGTTCGCGGCGCTCTCCGTTCTCGCCGCGTGCTCGAGCGCACCGCAACCGAAATTCCAGCAAGAACTCTTCGATTCGGGCGCGAGCCCGTTTTCGCGCGGTTATAACGTCGGCAGCAACGACGCCTGCGAAGCGGCCCGGCGCGCCTTGCTCAATCAAGGTTATTTGACGACCTTTAGCGGCACCGATCGCATCGACGCCACCAAGGATTTCCAGCCGAGCGGCGAATCGCACATCACCGTCGAATTTCACGTGGTTTGCACGCCGGGCGAGGATGCCGACGGCACCAGCATCATGTACGCGAATGCAATCCAAAGCGGGTACGCCCTGAAAAAGAGCGATACGTCCGCGAGCGTCGGCTTGAGCATACTCGGCTCGGTCTCACTGCCGATCCGCTCCAATAGCGACGCGATGGTGAAAGTATCGAGCGAAACGATTCAATCGAACGCGTTCTACGATCGCTTCTTCGATTCGGTCGGCCACTATGTGGGCTCGCTGATCAAGACGGCGCCCGTGCCGGTGGCGCCCGTGACCAGCACGGTTCTGCCCGGCTCTCCGCCGCCGGTGGTCGCCGCCACGACGCAGATGGCGCCCGTAGCGCCTACGGCTGCGGCTACACCGACCTCTGCATCGGCCACCGTGCCTAACACCATGCCGGCCATGAACGATGCGCCCGCCGCTGCGCAGACGATGCTCAGCGGGGCCGTGCAGGCTGCGCCGTTCGGGGCAGCGTCGCTCTACGCGCCGCACTCGCCCACCGGCCTGCCATCGCCAACGGCCATGCCGTTTGAACCCGCACCGCCGCTCATCGCGCCCGAAGCGCCGGCGGCCGCGCAACCGACGAACGCGCAGCCCGCACCCGCGCAGGCCGCCTCGCAGTGAGGCAGGCGGCGGGCGCGCTCGCGCATTTCCGCGGGGTGGCGCTTCCGGGTTGGCTTACCCGCTAGCGCCCGGCCACCCGAGCGCTAACCGAAGAGATAAGCCGGCCTCGCGCCCGGCTTCGCTCAGAACGGCAACTTCGCATCCGGCTTCGCCGCGACGATCACCCGCCGAAAATCGTTCTGAATCCGCACGAGCGCATCGGCGCTATCGGCTTCGAAACGCAGCACGACCACGGGCGTGGTGTTCGAAGAACGCGCGAGCCCGAAGCCATCGGGATATTCGACGCGCAAGCCGTCGATCGTGATGACCTCGTCGGCGCCGGTGAACTTCGCTTCCTTTTGCAGGCGGCCGATCAGCTGGAAGTTCTCGCCCTCCTCGAGCTTGAGCTGCAATTCGGGCGTCGACAGCGAATTGGGCAGGTCGTTGAGCACCTTGCTCGGATCCTCTACGCGCGAGAGCAACTCGAGCAGACGCGCCCCCGTGTAGAGCCCATCGTCGAAGCCGTACCAGCGATCCTTGAAGAACACGTGGCCGCTCATTTCGCCCGCTAGCGGCGCACCGGTTTCACGCAGCTTGGCTTTCACGAGCGAATGGCCCGTCTTCCACATCACCGGCTCGCCGCCTTGCGCGCGTACCCACTTCGCCAGATTGCGCGTGCATTTGACGTCGTAAATGATCTGCGCGCCCGGGTTGCGCGACAGCACTTCCTGTGCGAACAACATCAACTGACGATCGGGATAGATGATTTGACCGTCCTTGGTCACGACGCCCAGCCGGTCGCCGTCGCCGTCGAACGCAAAGCCCACCTGCGCATCGGTTTCCTTCAATGCGCGGATGACGTCTTGCAAATTCTCCGGATGCGCCGGGTCGGGATGGTGATTCGGGAAGTTGCCGTCGATGTCGGTAAAGAGTTCGACCAATTCGCAGCCGAGCGCTTTGAACAGGCGCGGACCGAGCGCGCCGGCCACGCCGTTGCCCGCATCGACGACGATCTTCATGGGCCGCGCGAGCTTGACGTCGCTCACGATGCGCTCGATGTACTTATCGGCGATGTCGTATTGCTCGTAGCTGCCGCTGCCGCTTTCGAAGTCGTCCTTTTGAATGCGGCGGTACAGCGCTTGGATTTGCTCGCCGTAGATCGCTGCGCCGCGCAACACCATCTTGAAGCCGTTGTAGTCGGGCGGATTGTGGCTGCCCGTCACGACGATGCATGAATCGACGCGGCGCTCGCCGCCTGCTAGCGCGAGCGGCACGCTGGCCGCGAAGTAACCGACCGGCGTGGGCACCATGCCGACATCGACGACGTCGACACCGGCTGCGCGCAGGCCTTGTGCGAGCGCTTCGATCAGCGACGGGCCGGATAGGCGACCATCGCGCGCGACCACGACGGCATCGCCGCCTTGCGCGCGCACTTCGCTGCCGAACGCCCGGCCTACCAGCCGCGCGACGTCCTCATCGAGAGTTTTGCCGATGACGCCTCGGATGTCGTACGCCTTGAAGATGGATTGCGAGATCATGGATAGCTCTCTTTTGGCTGCGATTGGAAAAGTGCTGGCGCCGTCAACCCACTTATAATTGCAGTTTTTCGACCGGCGCGGCTCGCGCCTATTTTAATGCGCATATGCCCCTTCGCGACCCGGCCCTACGAGATGACGGCCGAAAAGCGCGCTATTTCCGCGCCGACGCGAGCACGGCCAGCAAATTCCCTGCCTTTACTTTTGGTTACATGCTGAGGCGCATCGCCCATCCGGAAATCGCTAAAGCCGCCGCGAACATCGTTTGGCTCGGGCTCGAGCGGCTCACGCAAATCGCGGTGGCGATCGCCATCGCGGGCATGCTTGCGCGCTACTTCGGCCCCGATGTGTTCGGCAAGTGGCAATACGCCAATACGCTTCTGCTCGTGCTTGCCCCGATCACGTGGGTATGCGGCGCGGAAATCCTCGTGCCCACGATCGTTCAGCGCGGCGAAGGCGACCTGGGCGCCGTGCTTGGCAGCGCCTTCGTCCTACGATTTGCCGTCTCGGCGCTCGCGCTGGCGGCGACCTGGGGCGGCGTCGCCGCGGGGCTGACCGACCCTGTCGTCGGCGCGATGCTTGCCGGGCTCGCCGTGACGATGCTGTTTCGCGAGCCGTTCATCGGCGTCATCAACTCGTGGCTGCAAAGCCTCACGTATAGCAAGCCGCAGCTCGTCGCGAGCATGATCGCGGCGTTAGGCAAGCTTGCGCTCGTCTATCTCCTCGTGCGCATGAGCGCCAGCGCCCCGCACTTCGCGTGGCTTTGGGCGGTCGAAGCAGCGGCCATCGGCGCCGTGCTGCTGGCTTACTACGCGCGCCGTCATGGCGGCAAGCTCGGCTGGCGCGTCGAGCGCGCCCTTTTGCGCCATTTCGCGAGCGCGGGCGCCGTGTTTTGGGTTGGCCTCGTCTGCATGTACCTGTTCCTGAAGCTCGACCGGCTCATGCTCGAGCGCGCCATCTCGTTCGCCGATCTCGGCCGCTACTCCGCCGCGCAGCAAATCAACGAGAACTGGATCGCGCTTGCGCTCATGCTCGCGCAGACGATCGCCCCGGCGTTCGTCTACCGCGTGCAAGACCCTGCGCGTCTCTTGCGCAACGTCGTGCACCTGATGGTCCTTGCCGCGGGGCTCATGATCTCGGGTGCGCTCGTGCTCGATGCGCTGGGCGCGATCGTGATCACCCGCGTGTTCGGCGCGAACTTCGCCGATGCCATTCCGATTTTTCGCTGGTGCGTGTGGCTGTCGGTGCCCGCCGGGGTAGAAGCGATCGGCAATCTCGTGCTGCTCAAGTATCAAGCCAAGTTCGTTGTCCTAACGAAATGGCTGCTCGCGCTCGCCGTCGCCTTCGCCGTGAATCTGTTCGCGATCCCTCGCATCGGCGCCTACGGCGCGCTCGCGGGTCTTGCGGCCGGTTACTGCGCGGCCGTCGCCGTCAACGTCTATTACATTCGCCTCAAGCTGCGCCCATGACGACGCCCACCCCCGGCTCCGCGCCGCAAGACATGCTAGGCGATGTCGCCGTTCTGATGCCGGCATACAACGGCCAAGCCGACGTCGAGCGCACGCTCGCTTCGTTCGTCGAAAGCGCGCGCGTGCAGGTGCTGATCGTCGACGACGGCAGCACCCCGCCCATCGTTGCCCCGACGCTGCCAAACCTGGACATCGAGATCCTGCGCATGCCGCAAAACGGCGGCATCGAGCGCGCGCTGCAAGCGGGCATCGAAGCGCTGGCCGCGCGCGGCTATCGCTATGCGGCGCGCATCGATGCGGGCGATTTGGCGGCCCCCGGGCGTCTCGGCAAACAGCGCGCGTATCTCGAAGCACATCCGAACGTGGCCGGCCTCGGCATGTGGACCCAGGTCGTCTCGCGACAAGGCGCCCCACTCTTCGTGCTGCGCACGCCCGTCGAGCCCGAAGCCGTTCGGCGTCTGCGGTTCTTTCGCACCTCGCTCGTCCACCCGGCCATGATGCTGCGCGTCGATGCCGTGCGCGCGGTGGGTAACTATCGCGTCGCTTACCGCGCCGCGGAAGACCTCGACCTGTTCCTGCGCTTGATGGAGCGTTACGACTGCGCGAATCTACCGGAACTCGGGCTTTATTACGAACTTAACGAAGGCGGCATCAGCGCGACGAAACGACGGCGGCAGATCGTTTCTACGCTGAAGCTGCAATGGCGCTACTTCAACGCCGCGAACGTCTACGATTGGCTCGGGCTTGCGAAGAATCTCTTGCATCTGGTCACGCCATATTCGGCCCTTCAAACGATGAAACGCGCGCTGTTCGCTACGCGGGCGGCCTAAATCCGTATGCAGACAACGTCGAATCCCGCCCCCGCCTCTGCTTCCTTGGACGCCGCGCCGCTGACGGTCTGCCTCGTCTGCAACACGGCGTTCGCCATCTACACCTACCGGCAGGGCGTGATTCGCATGCTCGTCGCCAAAGGCGTGCGCGTGGTCGTGCTCGCGCCGCGCGATCGCACGGTCCCCTTGCTCGAAGAAATGGGCTGCGTTTGCATCGACCTGCCCGTCGCGGCGAAAAGCACGAACCCGCTGGACGACTTGAAAACGCTCGCCGCGCTCTATCGGCACTACCGCACGATTCGCCCGGGCGTCGTGTTCCACTACACGATCAAGGCCAACATCTACGGCTCGGTGGCCGCGTGGCTTGCGCGCGTGCCGTCGATTGCGGTCACGACGGGCCTGGGCTACGTGTTCATTCAAAAGAGCCGCGCGGCGCAAGTGGCCAAGCTGCTCTATCGCATCGCCTTTCGCTTTCCGCGGGAAGTGTGGTTTCTCAATCGCGACGATCACGAGGCCTTCTTGCACGAACGCCTGCTCGCGCATCCCGAGCGAGCGAAGCTGCTGAACGGGGAAGGCGTCGATCTCGAGCAGTTCGCTCTGACGCGGCTGCCAAGCGGCACACAAACGGTCACGTTCGTGCTGATCGGGCGCTTGCTGTGGGACAAAGGGGTTGGCGAATACGTCGAAGCCGCGCGCATGCTGCGCGCTCGATATCCGCAAGCGCGCTTTCAGCTGCTAGGGCCGGTTGGCGTGGACAACCCGAGCGCGATCACGCAAGCCGACGTCCAAGCTTGGCGCGAGCAAGGCGTTATCGAGTATCTTGGCGAAGCGCACGACGTGCGCCCCGTCATCGCCAACGCCGACTGCGTCGTTCTGCCTTCGTACCGGGAAGGCGTCCCGCGCACTTTGCTCGAAGCATCGGCCATGGGGCGGCCGATCGTCGCTACCGACGTGCCGGGCTGCCGCGAAGTGGTCACGGATGGCGTCACCGGGCTCTTATGCGAAGCGAAGAGCGCGTCTAGCCTCGCAACTCAGCTCGCGTGCATGCTCGACATGAGCAAAGACGAGCGGCGCGCGATGGGTTTGCGCGGACGTAAAAAAGTGACGGCTGAGTTCGACGAAGCGATCGTCGTCGAACGCTATCGACAAACGCTGCATGCGCTAACTGGCGCCAGCCAATTCGAACGGCGTGCGGCCATGCGCGCTGCTACGGGAGAAGAACGATGACAACGACAGTGCAACGACGCGGAACGATCCTCGTCACGGGGGGTGCGGGCTTCATCGGTTCGCATACGGTAGTGGAGTTGATCGCCAACGGCTACGAAGTGGTGATTGCCGATAATTTGGTCAACAGCAAGCGCGAGGCCGTGCGCCGCGTCGAGCGGATCGTCGGGCGGCCCGTGCCCTTCTACGAGATCGACGTGTGCGACAAAGCCGCGCTGGCCACGGTGTTCGATGCTCATCCGATCGACGCGGCCATTCATTTTGCGGCGCTCAAGGCGGTGGGCGAATCGATCGCCAAGCCGATCGAGTATTACCGCAATAACGTAGACAGCTTGCTCGTCTTGCTCGAAACGATGCGAGAAAGAGCGATCAAGAAATTCGTGTTCAGTTCGTCGGCGACGGTCTACGGCGTGCCCGAACGCTCGCCCGTGGACGAATCGTTCCCCATGTCGGCGACGAACCCTTATGGGCAATCGAAGATCATCGGCGAGCAAATCTTGCGTGACCTCGAGCGCGCCGATTCGAGCTGGCGCATTGCTACGCTGCGGTACTTCAACCCAGTTGGTGCGCATGAAAGCGGGCTCATCGGCGAGGATCCGGCAGGTGTGCCGAACAATTTGATGCCTTACGTGGCGCAGGTGGCCGTCGGCAAGCTCGAGAAGCTGCGCGTGTTCGGCGGCGATTACGACACGACGGACGGCACGGGCGTGCGCGATTACATTCACGTCGTCGACCTGGCGCGCGGCCACGTGGCCGCACTGAATGCGCTCGATACGCGAGATGCGAGCGTGTTGGTGAATCTAGGGACGGGGCGCGGGTATTCGGTGCTCGAAGTCGTGCGTGCGTTCGAAGCGGCATCCGGGCGTAAGGTGCCGTACGAGATCGTCGAACGGCGCTCGGGGGATGTGGCCGCGTGCTATGCCGGCACCGAAAAAGCCGAGAAGCTGCTCGGCTGGCGCGCGCAGTATGGGATCGAGCGGATGTGCGCGGACCATTGGCGCTGGCAGGAGATGAATCCGATGGGGTTTGCGTAATGCTCAGCTTTGCCCTCGCCTTTCTGATCTCGTTGCTCGTCACGTTGTTGATCGTTCGCTATGCGCATTTGCACGAGAAGTTTTCGGTCGACAGCGATTTGACGGGCGTTCAGAAATTCCACGTGCGCCCGGTGCCGCGGATCGGCGGCGTGGGCATTCTGATCGGCCTCATTGGCGCCGCGTTGCAGTTGGCCTGGCCGTATCCCACGGTGGCGTACGGGATCCTTGCCCTGGTGGCCTGCGGCCTACCCGCATTCGGCTCGGGATTGATCGAAGACCTGACCAAACGCGTCTCGCCCTCGGCCCGTCTACTGGCGACGATGGCCGCCGCCGCGATCGCGTATTTCGCGTTGCATATCGCCGTGATCCGCATCAGCGTGCCGCCGCTCGACTTTCTGCTGTCGTATGCCGCGGTGTCGTTCTGTGTAACGGTGCTGGCCGTGGCGGCGCTCGCCAATGCGGTCAATATCATCGACGGGTTCAACGGTCTCGCATCGATGGTCGCGTTGATGATGTTTGCGTCGTTGGCGTATGTCGCGTTTCGGCTGGGCGACCCGGTTGCCTTGTCGGGGTCGCTCATTATGATGGGGGCGGTGCTCGGGTTCTTTATCTGGAATTTCCCGGCCGGGTTGATCTTTCTCGGGGATGGTGGGGCTTATTTCATCGGCTTCATGCTTGCCGAGCTGGCGATTTCGCTGGTGATGCGGCACCGGGAGGTGTCGGCCTGGTATCCGGTGCTGCTGTTCGTTTATCCGATCTTCGAGACTTGCTTTTCCATTTACCGGAAGAAGTTCGTGCGCGGGATGTCGCCAGGGATTCCGGATGGCGTACATCTGCATATGCTCGTTTATAAGCGGTTGATGCGGTGGGCGGTGGGGGCGAAGACGGCGCATGAGATTACGCGCAGGAATTCGTATACGTCGCCGTATCTATGGCTGCTGTGTCTGATCGGGGTGATACCGGCGACGCTGTTTTGGCAGCATACGGTGCATTTGTTTGCGTTTGTGGTCCTGTTCGCGGCGACGTATGTTTGGCTTTATGTGAGTATTGTTAGGTTTAAGGCGCCACGGTGGTTGGTGGTGCGGCGCGGTCGGGGGAAGTGACCGCTCAGCGTCAACCGCTCAGCCGGCGCCGTGCGACATCCGCGGCGCTTGCGCTGCCCCCAACGTGCTCTGCAGCGTCGGCATGATGGACGTCTGATATTCCGGCACCCATCGACGCAAATCGCGCCGCACCTCGTCGTCGCTCAGCGTGCGGTGCTGCATCAACCAGGGCATTAGTTCGTCGAGAAAACGCTCGGGCGCCTCGCGCGCACAAGCGATGCGCAGCTTCGGATGCGGCGTTCGGATGGTCTTTTCATCGTCGGCGAGTAACTCCTCATACAGTTTCTCGCCGGGCCGCAATCCGGTGAAGACGATGCGAATCTGCTCTTCCGTGTACCCGTGAAGACGAATGAGATCTCGTGCGAGGTCGGTGATCTTCACCGAATCGCCCATGTCCAGGATGAAAATCTCGCCGCCTCGGCCCATACTCGACGCCTGAAGCACCAATTGCGACGCCTCCGGGATCGTCATGAAATACCGCGTGATCTCTGGATGCGTGACAGTGACCGGGCCGCCCTTGCGGATCTGCTCTTCGAACTTCGGGATCACGCTGCCGGCGCTCCCGAGAACATTGCCGAAACGAACCGTTTCGAACTGCGTGTGCCTGCTCGTTTGCTGAAGCGCTTGACAGGCCATCTCGGCGAGCCGCTTGCTCGCCCCCATCACATTCGTCGGATTGACGGCCTTATCGGTCGAGACGAGAACGAAGTGCTTGACGTCATGCCTAATGGCCGCGCGAGCGACCCGCAAGGTGCCTAGCACGTTGTTGCGCACCGCCTGCCATGCGTTCAATTCCTCCATCAACGGCACGTGCTTGTACGCGGCCGCGTGAAAAACGATATGCGGCGAGTAACGTGACATCACTTGGTCGAGCAGAAGCGAGTCCTTCGCGTCGCCGACGATGGGCACCACAGGCAAGTGGGGAAACGAATCGCGTAGCTCCTCGGTCAACCGATACATCGCATATTCAGACAAATCGAGCGCAACGAGCTGCGCGGGAGAGAACCGTTGAATCTGCCTGCAGAGCTCTGAACCGATCGAGCCGCCGGCTCCCGTGACCATGACGACGCGGTCACGCAGTAGCGCCTCCACATGCTCAGTGTCGATTTTTACGGGCTCGCGGCCGAGCAAGTCCTCGACGTCAATTTCACGCACGCGAGAGAGAAACGCCTGTCCTTGCGCAACCTCGGTAAGCGCGGGCAAAACCAGCGCATGCACGCCAGCGCGCACGCATGTCATCGACAATCGACGCTGCAGTTCCACTGACGCGGACGGGATGGCTATGATCGCATGCCCTGCATCAAGCGAACGAGCCCAATGTTCCAATGCACTGATAGGGCCAAGCACTTTATAGCCGTAGATTTCGCGTCCGCGCTTCGCGGCGTCGTCATCGAGAAGACCGACGAGCCGCCATTCGGGCGAGCGCGTCAGTTCTCGTGCGAGGCTGGCACCGGCGCTGCCTGCGCCAAGTATGATGACTGGCTTTCCTTGCGCGACGAGCCCGCCGTATAGGTGGAATTCTTTAGCGGTTCGGTAGAAGGCGCGCGCACCGCCCATCGCGAGAAACAACAGGAGCGGGGCAACGATGACGACAGAGCGCGGCATCGGAGGCATGGGCTGAACCATCACCGAGGCCACAGTCGCCACCACCGCGGCCGAGGCCACCGCCTTCGAAATGCGTATCAAATCAGGCAAGCTGGCGAACACCCACATCCCGCGGTAGAGACCGAAGAGGCGAAACATCAGCCCATAAATCGGAAGAAGCCAGACGAGCGAAGCCAATGCTTCGTGCCAGTACGTGTCTGGAATGGCACCGTTGAACCGGAGCATATACGCGGAGAGCCAGGCCCCCGCGACGGAACAAAGGTCGAATAGGAAAACGGCAACCGATTGCCATGAGGCTTTGTGTCGGAACATCTGCGTCACACCCTCAGGTTGTTAAAGATGATGGCTCGCGACCACGTCGCGATCAAACGGATGGTGCGTGCAACGCGCTTTGCGATGCATCAATTAAGCGCAGAGAGGCAACACTATACCGCATCACGAAAACTGGACGATTCGTCGAGCGCTTACTGGCACATGCTGCGCAAATCGGTCGCATCTGCCGGGACATCCGCAATTCGGGCTACAATAATCAGTTAGAACACCGTAGCCGTGGGGTTGGAACGGTGCTAGAAATTCCCCGAACGTACCTCCGTATGCACCAAGAACCTCCCGCTTTTGCGACATTTTCGCCTCGCAGTTTGATTCGACAACTCTTCAAGTCTCTCAAGCTCGTCGTCCTTGCCGGCGTCGGTGGCGCGCTCGCCGGGGCCGCAGTCTCCCACTTCGTACCCTTGCGATGGGCGGCCTCCATGACGATTCAAATCGGACAAATCACGACACCTGGCAACCCCACGCTGGACCGTCGTCAGATCGAAGATCCACTCACCGTCATCGATCGCTACAATCTGCCTTCTTTCCGGCTACGAGTCGTCAAGGACTTAGGATTGCCGTCACCGGACGCTGCGGCGGCATCGAGGGAAATCTTCGACTCGCTGAACGCCACGCAAGAGACAAGCCCCAACCTGATTCACCTTCACGTGACGGCCTACTCGCGCCAGCAAGCAGAGGCTGCATTGCGCTTTGCTTTCGACGAACTTTCAACTGCGCATCGGCAGTTGTACGATCCCGAGGTCGACGGCATGAAACGCGAGTTCGACAACTCGTCGAGGAAGCTTGCCGCCGCGGAGGCAGATTACGCCCTCGGCTATCAGGCCATCCGCTCCTCGGCTGATCAGGGTAAAGCGGCTCTCGATAGCGCGCGGAATATCCTGGTCACCAACATGACAACCCAGATCAGTTCGCAGATCCTGCAGTTGAAACAGCAGATCACCGTGCTTCAGCAAGCGTTGAGCCCGATGAACACCTACCCGACACGCATTGTGGAGGCCCCGTACGCGCCTCTGCAGCCGCGATCGCCCAGTGCAAAATTGCTGATCGCTGCGGGCGCGCTCCTGGGTTTGCTGGTGGGCGCGGCACTTGCGTTGGGGCCCGCTGTAAAGCGCCGGTAACCTGAGGGACGAAGCGAGCCGCTGGGGTCTGCGGAACCGAAAGCGGCGGCAGGTATTGAAACCCTTTTCGAGCCGCCCCGCCGCGATCTCAGGGAGCGGCAGTCTCGATCGGCCGCCCCATGTCGTCCCGAGGAACAAGCGTTGTATCGCACGGCTCTGCACGTTGCGGCTCGTAGCCATGCACGTGCTCGCACAGTACCTTCACGATGTTTTCGCGGTCGTTCGCTTCCGCCGCCTGCCGTATCTCGACCAGCACAGGCGCCAAGTCGGACCAATCCATAAAATCTTCTCGTGCCTTCATGATGCGCTCGTGCGCGGTGGCTTCGGGATTGTCCCCAATCAGCAGTTCCTCGTAGAGCTTTTCGCCTGGGCGCAAGCCAGTGATCTTGAGTTCGACGTCGCCGCCCGGATTACGCTCGTCGCGAACTGACAGCCCGGCCAGTTGGATCATGCGCTTGGCCAGATCCACGATCTTGACCGGCCGCCCCATATCGAGCACGAATACTTCGCCGCCACGCGCCATCGCTCCGGCCTGCAGCACCAACTGCGCAGCCTCCGGGATGGTCATGAAATAGCGAGTCACCTCTTCATGCGTGACCGTCAACGGCCCCCCCTTTATCAACTGCCGACGAAAGAGCGGCACGACGCTGCCACTGCTGCCTAGTACGTTGCCAAACCGGACCATGGCGAATACCGTGCGATTTGCAACGCTATCGCCGGCCAAAGCTCCATCGCCATCGGCAGGCACGGAATCCAATATCCCGAAAGACGCCGCATCGCGCGCAGCCAGCGCTTGCAACACCATTTCCGCCAAGCGCTTGCTCGCGCCCATCACGTTCGTCGGGCGCACCGCCTTATCGGTCGAGACGAGGACGAAGTATTCGACGCCGCCCTCCATCGCAGCGCGCGCCATATTCAACGTGCCGAAGACATTGTTGAGCACGCCCTCCGATGGGTTGCACTCAACCAGCGGCACATGCTTGTAGGCCGCCGCGTGATAGACGGTATCGGGCCGGTGATGCCGGCATATCTCGCGCAAACGGCCAAGATTGGACACGCTCGCGAGCAACGGAACGACTTCGACCGGCAAATGGTGTTCGGTGCAAAGGCCTTCGAGCTCACGATGTATCGTATAGAGACCGAACTCGTTGTGCTCGACGAGCACGAGCCGCACGGGCCGCTCGAGAATGATCTGACGGCAAAGCTCGCTGCCGATGCTCCCGCCCGCGCCCGTCACGAGCACCGTTTTGCCCGAGAGGTTGTGAGCGAGCAAAGCGGCGTCCGGGGGGACAGGCGCACGGCCCAATAGATCCTCGACGTCCAACTCTTGGATATCGCCCACCGTGACGCGGCCAGATGCGAGATCGACCATCCCCGGCAGCGTGCGAACATGGACAGGCACTTCGCGGAGGCTGTCGATGATTGCGTTGCGACGCGCTCTTCCCAACGAGGGCATGGCGAGCAGGATATCGGTCACGTCCATGCGCTCGACGGCGTCGCGCACGCCGCCGGGGCCCATGATGTCGACGCCGTTGATGCTGCGGCCGATCTTGGCGGGGTCGTCATCGATGAAGCCGAGCACAACGAACTGACGCCCGATGCCAAGTGCGGACGCCGTCTGCACGCCGGCCGCGCCGGCACCGTAGATCAGCAGCCGGCCTTCCGCGTGCCCCATCTTTACAACCGACGAACCGGCCAACCAGAAGCGCGCCATGGCGCGGCTCGCGCCCACGAGCAATAGGAATAGGATCGGCTGTATCAGCCCGACGCTGCGCGGCACGCCGTCGAGCTTGAGTAGCATGAGGGCAAGAAAAAACAGCACGCCGTAAAGGCCGACCGCCTTGGCTGTGCTAGCCAATGCCGCCATGCCCGTGTACCGAAAGATCGCGCGATACAGGCCGAGGCGTACGAACAGCGGGAACGCCAACAGGGGCGCCAGTAAATAAACATATCCCTGCTGTGCGTGCGGCAAGCCGGTCTGGTCGATACGCAGGTAGAACGCAAACCAAACCGAAAACAACGCCAAAATCAGGTCGACGGCGACGACGACGAAGCGCTTTGCCGAACGCGGCAACGCCAACAAGCGGACAGTCAGTCTAGTCACCTGCTAGCCCGCCCCAATACATCGCTCGCAACCGTACAGGTCTTGGCGATTTCAGCCTCCGTCAACGTGGGATGCACGAGGAACATCAGGCTCGTCTCGCCGAGGTCGCGAGCGATAGGCAGCCGCTGTGCCGGCCGCCACCCCGTATCGTCGAATGCCTTCTCGAGATAGACCTCCGAGCAGGAGCCCTGGTAACACGGCACGCCGGCAGCATTGATGGCCTCGACGATTTTGTCGCGACTCCAGCCGCTTGCAAGCCGGTCCTGCCGCACATAGACATAGCACTTGTAGTGCGCATGCACACTACCCGCAGGCAACTCGGGCACGCGTACCGATGGATACGGCTTGCACGCTGCCCAAATGGCCGCGGCATGCGCAGCGCGCCTCTCGCTCCAATCGGTCATGCGCCGCAATTGAATTCGGCCGATCACGGCTTGCATTTCCAACATCCGCCAATTCGTCCCGATGCTCTCATGCAGCCAGCGAAAACCGGGAGCATGTTGGCGCTCATACACGGCCTCGTAGCTCTTTCCATGGTCCTTAAAGGCCCACATCGTGCGCCAAAGGGCTTCGTCGTCGGTCGTGACCATCCCACCTTCGCCGCCGGTGGTCATGATCTTGTCCTGACAGAAACTCCATGCGCCGACGTGGCCGATCGAGCCTACAGGACGCCCCTTGTAACGTGCCCCGTGCGCCTGAGCGCAGTCCTCGATGATCTTGATGTCATGCCGCTCGGCCAATTCCATGATCGGATCCATGTCGCACGGCCAGCCGGCCAGATGGACGCAAATCACAGCTTTCGTGCGCGGCGTGAGAACACGCGCGATCGTTTCTGCTGACAGGTTGCCGCTATCGGCGTCCACATCGGCGAACACCGGCGTTGCGCCAGCATTAACCACTGCGGACACGCTAGCGATGAACGTGCGCGGCGTTACCACCACCTCGTCGCCCGCGCCGACGCCGAGACCTTTCAGAGCGAGATCCAGTGCCAGCGTGCCGTTAGCCAAGGCCACGGCGTAACCGGTACCCGTCCACTCGGCAAACTCTCGTTCGAACTCGCGGCATTCGGTACCGGTCCAGTAGTTCACCCGGTTCGACAACAGCACTCGCCGCACGGCGTCAGCCTCTTCATCGGTGAAATTGGGCCAATGGGAAAAGGGAGTATTGAGCATTGTATTGTCCTAGGGGACATCAATTGGAGCGGCGTTCCATCGGCCGAGCCGGATTGCCGACAACCGTCGTGCCTGCGGCAACACTCTTGGTGACGACGGCGCCCATGCCCACGATCGCGCCGCGCCCGATGACGAGCGGCGCACCCGGCTCGCCTTGGCGCAGAATTGCACCGGTGCCGATGTAGGCGTGATCCTCGATCACAACGTTTCCGTTGCAGTGGACGCCCGGGGCGAACGTGACGAAATCGCCAATGACGCAATCGTGCGCCACATAGCTGTAGATGTTGGCATGGAAGTGTTTGCCGACCCGAATGTTGCTCGTGAGATTGACAAACGAGCACAGCGTTGCGCCTGGACCCATTTCTATCGCATCCAGTTCGACAACGTTCTCCCCCTTTACTGTCACGAACTGCACGCCGTCGCTCTCGCATCGAGCAGCGAGCTTCTCACGCACACCG
Organism: Trinickia sp. Y13; assembly: GCF_029522115.1. Classification (GTDB taxonomy): domain Bacteria; phylum Pseudomonadota; class Gammaproteobacteria; order Burkholderiales; family Burkholderiaceae; genus Trinickia. The sequence continues at coordinate 113,309 of NZ_JAKWFK010000010.1, forward strand.
CTATTGGCGATGGCGATATTGATATGCCGCGACGTAGCCGGCTCCGCCATCCATTGCGCGTAAGTGAGCACGCGTTGGCCGTTTGCGTGGGATCCCGACGGATTGTCATCGACGAACACCAATTCCCAAGGTTCTTGCTCCGCCTGCAGTTGTCGACGCAACAAAGGCAGCACTTCGCGGCCGAAACCGCTCACGCCGAAAATGGCAAATTTTTTCATCGATTCATCTCTTCGGTTGCTTGGATGGACTCTTCTCGCTACCCGTGAACTTGGACATCGTGGCTTCGCCGGCCGCGCTAATCCCTTCGCGCACGAGCACCTTGCGCAGCGTCAACCACAAAATCCTCAGATCCAGCCAGAGTGTGCGGTGATCGACGTACCAGACGTCCAACGCGAATTTCTCCTCCCAACTGAGAGCATTGCGGCCGTTCACTTGGGCCCAGCCGGTAACCCCCGGCCGCACGTCGTGGCGACGTGCCTGTTGCGGCGTGTACAGCGGGAGATACTCCATCAGTAAGGGCCGCGGCCCAACCAAGCTCATGTCGCCCTTCAGGACATTCCAAAGCTCCGGTAACTCGTCCAGGCTCGTGGATCGCAAGAAGCGGCCAAACGGCGTCAGACGCTGTGCATCGGGCAACAACTGACCGCCTGAGTCCCGCGCGTCGGTCATGGTACGAAACTTGAGCATCGTAAACGGGCGCGCGTTTAGGCCAGGCCGAATCTGGCGAAAGAAAGCGGGCTTACCCAACCTGCGCCGCACTAGCCACGTCAGGGCCAGCAACGGAATAGCGAAGACGATCAGCGCGGTACCGGCGATCACAATATCGAAAAGCCGCTTCATGAAATTCCCATCTCGCCCAGCATGATGGCATTCACCTTATGGACGTCGTATTTCTCGACCGCGATTTCGCGCGCACGCAGGCCCATTGTCTTAGCCAACGCTTTGTCGTCGATAAAGCGCTGCATCGCGCGTTCGAGTGCTTCAACGGATTTGACCGGTACGAGTAACCCATTCACGCCGTCCACCACCGTCTCGCGGCAACCGGGGGCGTCCGTCGTGATCACAGCACGCTGCATTGCCATTGCCTCGAGCACAGTGCGCGGTGTCCCCTCACGATACGACGGCAGCACATACACCGTGCTGCTCGCGATCGCGGGCCGAACATCCGACAGCTTTCCAAGATAGTCGACTACGCCCTCGCCCACCCAAGCATCGAGTTCCTCCTGCTTGATCGAATCCGGATTCGAATCGATCCACCCAACCAACGCAAACGAGGCCTTCATCCCTTTCGCACGAATCCGCCTCGCCGCCTCCACATACTCGCGCACCCCCTTGTCCCCAAGCAAGCGCGCGATCAGCAGGAAACGGGGATCTCCCTCGGGCAAAGGCACCGCCTGAAAACTGCTCACATCGACACCCGAGCCATTGACCACACAGGAAGGAACGCGGGCGGGTAAGATCGCGCGCTGGCGAAACATCGCCTCGTCGTCCGGGTTTTGGAAGAAAACCTTGTCCGCGCGGCTAAGCGCTAGCGCATAGAGCCGCTGGACGAGCGCTCGCAAACGGCCTCGCCCGCTCTCTTGCTGAAATGCGTAACCCAGGCCGGTGATCAGCGCGAAACGACGCGACACGCGCGCCAGCCACGCGGCCAATGTTCCGTAAATAACGGGCTTGATCGTATAACCCATGACAAAATCCGGCCGAATGCGGCGCATCAAGCGATGCAGGTCCAGCAGCGTGCGCAGATCCGCCAAAGGGTCAGTACCCGTCCTTCGCATCCGCACGTCATGGACGATGAGCCCTTGCGCCTCCAATCGCGCACGCACCGGGTGCGACGCGGGCAAATCGGGCGCGGCGACGTGGACCTCTAGCCCCTTGGCTTGGAGTGCGGCGATTAGCGGCCCGCGGAACCCGACCAGCGACTCGGCGAAACTCGCGATCATCAAGAACTTCACGCGGCGCGCTCCGCCAGCGTCGAATCGAACGCTGTCTCGTTGGCCAACCAGGCCTGAAACATAAGCACGCACCAGAGCGGATGCTGCCAATTGCGCTGCCCGCTCAAGTGCTCCTGCCACTTCCGGCGGATCGGCGCGGAGTTCAACATCCCTTCACGGCGCAAACGCTGCTCGCTGAGCAGGTCTTCCGCCCAGTCACGCAGCGGCCCGCGCAACCAACTGTCGATCGGCACGCCGAAGCCCATTTTGGGCCGCTCGATCAAGGTGCGCGGCACGTGCCGGTAGAGTACTTGCCGCAGAACCCACTTGGTGGTGTAACTGGAGTCCTCCAGCCGCAATTTGTAGTCGAGCGGCAATTTCCACGCGAATTCGACGACCCGGTGATCGAGAAACGGGACGCGCGTCTCCAAGCTCGTGCCCATCGCTGCACGATCCACCTTCGTCAGGATGTCGTCCGGGAGATACGTCAGCAGATCGAGCGCCATCATCCGCTCGACTTCGCCAAGCCCGTCGAGTTCCGGCGCGGCGCCCGTGAGCAGCGTGGCGGGCTCGACCCCGCCCACGACGATGTCTCCCGGGTTTTGCCATTGAGACACCATGCCGAGATACAGTTCGGCTGGCGACCCGGCCGCCATCACGCCGGCGCCTTTGTGAATCTTCTCGCCGATATTGGCCCAGCGTGCGGCGCCCGGATGCGACGCGGCCAGGCGATTCAAGCTGCGCGGCGAAACGCGCGTGAGGAGCCATGCAGCGGCCGAGCGCACGCTCGACGGCACCGCCGAAAGCCGCCGCCAGAGGCTGGCCGTGATCTGGTAGCGGTTGTACCCGCAGAACAGTTCGTCCCCCGCATCGCCGGAGAGCGAAACGGTCACGCGCCGTCTGGCCAACTCGCTGACGAGGTAGGTAGGAATCTGCGACGAATCGGCGAACGGTTCATCATAGAGCGTGGGCAATCGCGGAATCACGGCCATTGCCTGATCCGCCGTAACGTAAAGCTCCGTATGGTCGGTGCCTAGGTGCGCCGCTACCGCCTTGGCATGCTTGGCTTCGTTATAGACATCGTCGTGAAATCCGATCGAAAACGTCCGAACCGGTTGCGAAGATTGCGCCTGCATCAGCGCCACAACCGTCGACGAGTCGATGCCGCCGGACAAGAATGCCCCCAGCGGCACGTCGCCCATCATCTGTTGCCGAACGGCATCTCTCAACAACCGTTCGAGCGCATCCACCGCCTCGTCGGCACTGCCTGCGAACGGCTCGCGCGCGCCTTGCAGCGCCGCTTGCGCGCCGGACCAATACGAGCGCAACACCGGTTCGGGTCGATGCGGAGCAACCTCGAGCAGATGGCCGGGCAGTAGCTTGTGGATTCCTTGATAGATCGAATGCTCGCCCGGCACGTTGTTGTGGCGCATGTAGACGCACAAAGCGTCGCGGTCGATCCGCTTTTCGAACGCTGGGTGCGCATGCAAGGCTTTCAACTCGGAGCCGAACAGAAAAGACCTTGCGCCGGCCGTTCCCTGCCAACCGTAGTAGAGCGGTTTCTCCCCGATCCGGTCGCGCGCCAACGTCAAAACGCGTGTTTGCCGATCCCACAACGCAATGGCGAACATCCCCACTGCACGGCGCAACGTGGCGTCGATGCCCCAGGCGTCAATCCCCGCCAACAGGGTTTCCGTATCGGAATGGCCACGCCATTGCGGCGCGGCACCGGCCCGCTCCAATGCCTCGCGAAGCGCGAGGTGATTATAGATTTCGCCGTTATACGCTATGACATAGCGGCCGCTGGCCGATTTCATCGGCTGATGCCCCGCCGGTGACAAATCGACGATGGCCAAGCGGCGGTGACCGAACCCCACGAGCGTATCCAGGTCGCACCAGACGTCGCCGTCGTCAGGGCCGCGATGACGGATCCGATCGGCCATCGCGGTGAGGACGGCCGCACGCTCCTCAACCTTGGCAAGCTTGCCGCCCATAAATCCTGTGATTCCGCACATGATCAGCGCGCTCCTGCTCGAATCAACATTTGGGCAAGCCGGGGCGCGACCCGCTGTACGCAATATGCTTGCTCGACGCGAACCCGTCCAGCGGCGCCCATCGCCGAGCGCAAAGGCGAACTCTCAAGCAATTGGCCCAATTTGATCTCCCAGTCTTGCGGCCCGTCGGCGAGAAACCCGTTCTCGCCCTCACGCACGATCTGCACATTGACGCCCACGGGAGAGGCGACCACCGGCAAACCACACGCCATGTACTGAATCAACTTGTAACCGCACTTGCCTCGTTCCCAAGGCGTGTCTTTCAGCGGCATGATGCCGATGTCGCATTGAGCGATTGATTCGGCTTCCGTATCTTCGGCCCACGACACGCACTCCACATCGACTCCCGGTATCGACATCTCGGCGCCTATTACACGCAACTTGATTGCGTAACGTGCCGCCAGCCTGCGTAGAGGCTCCGCGAGCTCCCTCACATAGACGGCCGTCGAAGGCGACCCGATCCAAACGATACGTTGCACCGAGCCATCGTGGCCGACCGCATCGATTGGATAGCGGTCCAGATCGACGACTGTCGGGACAATTTCGACCCATCGCGCACCCGCATCGCGCGCACGCTGCGCAAGGTATTCGTTGCCCGCGACGATCAGGCTCGCTCCCGCCATTAGGCGATCGATGCGCCGCCCCAACAAACGGCGGACCCATTTCGAACGATGCAGGTCGTAATTATGGAAGAGCGCGTCGTCGTAATCGAGCACATAGGGGACACCGCGCAGCAAGGTGCGCTCGATCGAAGCCGGAAACCACGGTAACGCCTCCTTCTCGATCCACAACAAATCGTAGCGACGGCGACGCCTCAAACATTGCATGCGTGCGCGATAGGCGGCGAGCAGCGCACCGCGGCCGTACGATCCCGACTCATACCGGCCGCGGAGCATGTCGTCTGCGAGCAGCGGTTGCACGTCGACCTGAACGCCTGCATTTTCAAGCCATGAAACGTGCTGCAGCATGCGCACGCGCGACGAGGCCCCTAGCCTGCCGTAACGAGTCAGCGCAAGAACTTTCATCGTTTCGACGCTTTCAAAATCGCGGGCAACGAACGCGCAAGCATGCCGTAGCCTCGCAGCGTGTTGCGAACATCTTCGAGGCCGCCCCGTACCGCGGCAAACAGCAACCGCGAGATCGACTCGATACACATCGTCACGCCAACCAATGCCCAAGCCTGCACGCGAGAAAAATGCTTAAAGCCATATAGCAGGCGGCTACGCAAAGAATAGAACAAACGGGTCGCTCTGATTTGCCGCGAAGTGCCACCGCCCGCGTGAAACGCTTGGGCATCGGCAAAATATACCACGCGCCCGCCGGCCTGCTTTACGCGCAACGACAGGTCGAGGTCTTCCAGATAAACAAAGAAACGTTCGTCGAATCCCTGGAGCGATTCGAAAATTCTCCTTCGAATCAAATAAAAGGCACCGATCACATGATCGACGTCTCGCGTCTCGCCATGGTCCCAATCCGCCATATGAAGCGTGTAGCTGCGCAGCGCGGGCAGCCGATCGAGGCCGAGAGCCGCCGCCGCGAACATGCCGACTGTGGGAAAGCGCGCGCAGGCGCGCGACGTATGCCCCTGCTCGTCTATCAGCCGGATGCCGGTAACGAATACGTTGGCGTTCTCGGCACGCTCCATAAACGCAAGCGGTGACGACAGTGAATCCTCGAACACACGCGCATCGGGGTTCAGAAACAAAACGTACTCGGCATTGCCCAAGGCGACACCCTGATTGCACGCCGCACCGAACCCCCGATTGCTCTTATTTCTGATCACATGAACCGGGAAGTCCCAATCACCCTTGGCAACAACGCGCTCGAGTGAGTCGTCGATCGAGGCGTTATCGACGATCGCCACGGAAGCAATAAACTCGCTGCCGAAACGCCTCAAGCTCAGCATGGCATCGAGCAACTGCCCGCCGGACGACCAATTCACGATCACGATATCAATCAAATTCATGGCGTCAGTAACGGCTCGTAGAAAAGCATTCCATAAAACAGCAGCGCCCCGCTGAACAGCGCAAACGAAACGGCAAGCAGCTTGAGCATTCGATCCTCAGACAATGTCGCTCTGACGACATAAACCAGGATAAACATCGACAGCAATTCTCTGAAGCGACCCGCGATCGTCGGATAGCCGACCATCGAAAAGTGGATCGCTACGCTCAGCACGATACCAACGATCGAATACTTCATCGCCACATCGCTGCGCTTCCATAAAAATAGCGCGACGATCACCATAGCAATATCAAACATGAACGGGATCGGAACAATTGTGCTCGGGATCTTCCACGCAGGATACGATTGAAGCACCGGCAACACCGATCTGAACCATGTAAAAAGCACAATTTTGCCGAAGAATCCGAGCAAAAACACGAGCACGCCGAAGGCCACGACACCGCGCGCATTCAGCCTTCCCGTAAAATAGACAATCAAAAACACGATCGCCGAGTAGTGAAATCCGATTGCTGCCACCAACAGCAGGAATTCATGCCAATGAAATTTCGTGTCACGCTTTCTGAAGTACACGAAAAAAGCAATCGAGAACGCGATCGACGCGCGCAAGACCGTCATCTCGAACAAGATAAAATACCGCGTCAGGTAGAAATACAAGAAGACCGACGCGGCGCACCACGTCACCTCAGCGGCCCGAAATGCGAACCCCTTCAGCAACACGCAGAACGAACAGATCGCGGTGTAGATCAGGACATTGCTGAAACCCAACAAGCTCAGGCAATAGATTAAAAATCGAAAACCAACCTCGAATCTGGAATCGATCTGGGCAATGCCTTGGCTCGAGCGCGCCAGACGAAAAAACCACAAATAGTAGCGATAGTCACGGCTCTCGCCGAGGTACTGATGCCCGGCAATCACGCCCAAGAAGACAGCCAGCGTGGCAAGAAATGCAATATTGACCGCCGTCCGAGCGCGCTGACGAAGCACGTCACTCACACAGCCTCCTTGGACAACACCTTCAAACATGTCGTATCGAACAGCATCCGTAGCGCCCATGCCACGGCGGCACCCTCGACCCCGAAGTATTTGACGAGCACGACCAGCGCCGCGGCATAAAGCGGCACTTCGATCAGATGAACGATCGCTGTAACGCGGGTCTTGCCCCTCGCATGGAGCAGCGCAAAATACATGGCCCCCATGGAATTGGCGATCACGCCAATACACAAGATCCTCCCTACGGCGACGGAAGCCGGATCTGCAGGTTTGTGCAGCCAAACCGTCAACAGGATAGGCAAGATCACGGCCAATACAGTCAAGCCGACTACCATCACGACCAATACGCGCTTGAGCCAACGGTTGAACAAGCGCTTCGCCTGCTCGGGATCGGTGTGCAACAGGCGGCTGATGGCGGGGAATGCGACGGTGGTTACCGCGCTCGACAAGATGAGCGTCTGCACGGTTACTTCGTACGGAATCACGTACGTGGTGACCGCTGCGGCGCCGAGGATTGCAGCGATGAAGAATCGATCCGCCTGCACCAGCAACGGGCTCACCACACTGCTGACAGTGAACCAGCCACCGAAATGGAACAACTGCCGCGCGACCGGCGCCATGTACTTTCCGCGGCTGCCGAGCGAGGCGAGACATCGCAGCGCGAACAAGCGGTAAAACACCAGTGCGAGGCCGCGCGATACGACCAGGCTCGCAATCAGAAGATCGACGCGGGTGGTCTGCAACGCGATCAAGTACGGCAATCCGAAATTGGCGGCGCCGAGCAGCACGCGCACGATCGTGATGCGTTCGAACCTGAGAAAAGCTTCGTTTACACCGCGATAAGTCGCACTCACCGCTTGCATCGGCAGCGCCAAGGCGAGCAAGAGGATGGCCGAGCGGATCTCGGTCTGCGGCACTTCGCCCGCATGCACCAACCTGCCAGCACCAGCGAATGCCGCGAGCGCAATCAGCAGCATGCCAGCACCACCTGTCGCGAGCGTCAAGCGGGTCGCCGTCGCCAATACATCGGGAATCTCGCGCTCTTTATGGCCGTCGCGCAAAGCGGCGATGCGCTGCGTCGTCGCGCGACCGATACCGAGATCAAGCGCGCCGCCATAGCCGATCAAGCCCCAGGCTAATGCGAGCAAGCCGAAGCGCTGGCCACCCAGCGCGGAGAGCAAATGCGGAACAGTGACCGCCGCGATTAGCAGCGGCAGGCCCAAGCCAAACAGATTCCAAGAAACGTGTGATGTACGCATTTTTTATAGGTTGGGCGCATCGCCGGACGTCGCCGGAAGCGGATGCCCCAGCGCGTCAATTCATCGACGCAGCTTTTGAAAGTCGACGTACCAACTCATTGCTTCTTGTAGTCCGTGCTCGATACGGTGCGTCGGCGCATAGCCCAGCAATCGTACGGCCTTGCCGATGTCTGCCTGACTATGACGAACGTCCCCGGCACGAAAATCGCGATAGACAGGCTGCACGTCGGGGGCGACGCCGTGCGCCGCGAGATTGGTTCGCAGCGACGCGAACAAGCCGTTCAGGGTAGTCCGATCACCGACCGCGACGTTGTACACCTGATTCGTCGCATCGTCGCCTTCGGCCGTAGCCGCCAGCAGGTTCGCCTGAACCGCATTGGCGATGTAGCAGAAGTCGCGGCTCGTCTCACCGTCCCCGTTGATGTAGACCGCTTCACCATCCAGGAGCGCGGCCGTCCACTTCGGAATCACCGCCGCATAGGCGCCTTGCGGATCTTGCCTGGGCCCAAATACATTGAAATAGCGTAAGCCCACGGTTCGGAAGCCGTAGCAACGGGCGAACACGTCGGCGTACAGTTCGTTGACGTACTTCGTGACGGCATACGGGCTCAGCGGCGAACCGATTCGATCTTCGATCTTCGGCAGCCCCGGATGGTCGCCGTACGTGCTGCTGCTGGCAGCGTAGGTGAAGCTTTTGACCTGTGCATCGCGCGCCGCGACCAACATGTTCAGGAAACCAGTGATATTGGTTTCGTTCGTGGCGATGGGATCGACGAGACTTCGTGGAACGGAACCCAGCGCAGCCTGATGGAGCACATGCTGGACCGGATAAGCCTCGCCACCAGGGGCTCCGACTCCTCCATCCATGGATCCGGGAAACACGAAAGCGCCCTTGCAATCGTCGAGATTACGAATATCGCCCCGGACGAACCTGAAATTCGCCCACTGCGCCGACGTCACTAGGCCGCGGACCTCATCGAGGTTGCGTTGGTGGCCGGTCGCGAAGTTATCCAAGCCGACTACACGCTGATCGAGCCGCAGCAGCGTTTCGAGCAGATTGCTGCCGATGAAGCCGGCGACGCCCGTCACGAGCCACGTGCGCGGCTCGCCGGCAAGACGATCCCGCAACTGTTCGTACGCGCTCGCGTGAGAAGATACCCCTGACATGTTCGGTCGCCCCACTACATCCGTTTTACAAACGTCCATCTGCCGCTCCAAGCGGCAAGATGCCTTTCACATCAAAAAGCACCGCACCAGGCTGGCCCAGCGCTTTGATCCCCTGCGCTCCCATCGACACGAACTGGCGATGGCCGACAGCCAACACCACCGCGGCGTATTGGCCCGGCTCAGGGCATTGCGTCAAGCACTTCAGGCCGTACTCGTGCTCGGCATCGGCCACGTTGATCCAAGGATCGTAAATGTCGACTTGCGCGTTGTACGCTTCGAGCGCGCTGACGATATCCACGACCTTCGTGTTGCGCACGTCGGGGCAATTTTCCTTGAACGTCAGACCAAGCACGAGGATCTTGCTGCCGAGCACGGGCAAGCCCTTGCGTAGCATGAGCTTGATCGTTTCGTCGGCCACGTGATGCGCCATGTTGTCGTTGATGCGGCGACCGGCCAGAATGACTTCGGGGTGGTATCCCACCTCCTGCGCCTTATGCGTCAGATAGTATGGGTCTACACCGATGCAATGCCCGCCGACGAGCCCTGGCCGGAAGGGCAAAAAATTCCACTTCGTGCCGGCGGCCTGAAGCACTTCCAGCGTGTCGATGCCGAGCTTATGGAAGATGAGACTGAGTTCGTTCATCAATGCGATATTGACGTCTCGCTGCGTGTTCTCGATGACCTTTGCCGCTTCGGCCACCTTGATGCTGCTTGCCTTGTGCGTCCCGGCCGTAATGATCTCGCCGTAGAGCCGATCCACGGCATCCGCCACTTCCGGCGTGCTGCCGCTCGTCACTTTGCGAATCGTGGGCAGACGGTGTTCCTTATCGCCCGGGTTGATCCGTTCAGGGCTGTAGCCGCAAAAAAAGTCGACGTTGAACGACTTGCCGCTGAACCGCTCCAGCACGGGCACGCAGATCTCCTCGGTCGCACCGGGGTAGACGGTCGATTCGTAGACCACCACGGCACCCGCCGGCATCACCCGGCCAACCGTTTCGCTGGCCTTGACTAGCGGCGTCATGTCGGGGCGGTTGGCCTTGTCTACGGGCGTGGGCACCGTGACGATGAATACCGTGCAATCTCGGAGATCGTCGACGGTGCAGGTGAACGCAAGCTGCTGCGCGGTTGCGAGTTCCTCGGGGCTGACTTCGAGCGTGCCATCGGCACCGGACTGCAACTCTGCGATGCGCGCAGGATTGATGTCGAAGCCCACGACGGGACGAAGCTTTCCGAATTCGACAGCGAGCGGCAAGCCGACGTAGCCCAAGCCAATGACGGCGATTTTTGCTTGGTTAAGGTTCATGCGCGACGAAAGAGACTGAATTGATAAGCGGTAACTCGATGCCGAGCGATCCAACGATCGTCTCGACGTTTCGACGAAGTCAAGCGAACACTTCTGCCTCGGAAAACCGCGCCCCTTGCTGATCTTTAGCGGACAACAAGACAGGCGCTCCAAGGTCGGGCCATGCTATACCGATGTCCGGATCGTCCCACAGGACGCACCGTTCGAACTGCGGCGCATAATAATCCGTCGTCTTGTACAGGAAATCAGCGGACTCGCTCGTTACAACGAATCCATGCGCGAAGCCTGGCGGCACCCAGAGTTGGCGGTGATTGTCTTCGCTAAGTTCGACACCCACCCACTTGCCGAACGTCGCCGAGTGCTTGCGAATGTCGACGGCTACGTCGAACACGGCGCCGCGCACGACTCGCACGAGCTTGCCTTGCGGCTGCTGGATTTGATAGTGCAATCCGCGCAAGACGCCCTTGGCACTGCGGCTGTGATTGTCCTGCACGAAAGTCACGTCGAGCCCCGTGCCCTCCACGAACGCCTTCTGATTGAAACTTTCGAAAAAGAAGCCGCGCGCATCCCCGAACACCTTGGGCTCAATGACCATTACTTCGGGAATAGCGGTGCGTATGACGTTCAAGCTCATTTGATTGCACCCGAAAGAATCTGCTGCAAGTACTTGCCATAACCGTTTTTGGACAGGGGAGCAGCCAACTTGGCTACCTGCTCGGCGCTGATCCACTTGCTCCGGTAAGCGATTTCCTCAGGGCACGCCACCATCAACCCCTGCCGCTTTTGCAGCGTCGCGATGAAGCTTGCCGCTTCGAGCAGCGAATCATGAGTGCCCGTATCAAGCCACGCATGACCGCGCCCCATGATTTCGACGTTGAGTTGTCCTAGTTGCAGGTAACGTGCATTGACGTCGGTAATCTCGAGTTCGCCTCGCGCCGACGGCTTGATCTCGGCCGCGATATCGCAAACCTGCCGATCGTAAAAATAAAGGCCCGTGACCGCATAGTTCGAGCGAGGCCGCGCCGGTTTTTCCTCGAGCGAACGCACGCGGAATTCGTCGTCAAATTCGACCACGCCATATCGCTCGGGGTCTTGAACGTGATACGCAAAGACGGTCGCCCCATCTTCCCGTTCCGACGCATGCTCGAGCTGCTGCACCAAGTCGTGACCATAGAAAATGTTGTCGCCGAGAATAAGCGCCGAGGAATCGTTGGCTATGAAGTCGCGACCGATGATGAAGGCTTGCGCCAAACCATCCGGGGAAGGCTGCACGGCGTACTGCAGGTTGATACCCCAATTGCTGCCGTCCCCGAGCATATCCGCAAAGCGCGGCGTGTCCTCAGGGGTCGAAATGACGAGAATGTCGCGGATACCCGCCAGCATCAGCGTGGACAGCGGATAGTAGATCATCGGCTTGTCGTACACCGGTAACAGCTGTTTCGACACGGCGCGCGTGATCGGATAAAGCCGGGTGCCGGACCCGCCGGCCAAAATGATGCCTTTGCGCATATTGCGAACCGTCAGGAAAGGATCTGGTCGAGCAGCAAATGCATGCCCTCGCGCCAGTCCGGAAGATAGATGCCAAACGTCTCGCGCAGCTTGCGGGTATCGAGCCGCGAATTTGCGGGGCGCGGTGCGGGCAACGGATAAGCGCTCGTAGGGATCGCTTCGATGCTGGCGGGATCGATCTTTAGCTCGGCGCCGCGAGCCGCGGCGTTTTTGAGCACCTCGGTGGCATAGCCGTGCCAAGTCGTCTCGCCGCCGGCGGCCAAGTGATAGACGCCCGCGGGAAACGACTCGCGCCGACCATGGAGCCAGTGGCGCGAAACGATTTGAGCAGTCACGTCGGCAATCAGGGAAGCTGTCGTTGGCGCCCCGAACTGATCGGCGATCACACGCAACGTATCTCTCTCTCGCCCCAGCTTGAGCATCGTTTTCGCGAAATTTCCGCCGTGCGCTCCGGCCACCCAACACGTACGCAGCACAAGGGCCGTCCCTCCGGCCGCCTCAATGGCCTGTTCGCCGGCCAATTTGCTCTGGCCATACACCGATCGAGGGTTGACGGCATCGGTTTCGACGTACGGACCTTGCTTGCAACCGTCGAACACATAGTCGGTCGAGTAATGGACGAGCAAGCTGCCCGCTGCTCGCGCCTCTTCGGCGAGAACGCCCGGCGCGGCAGCGTTGATGGCAAATGCGGCGTCGACATCGCCTTCGGCCTTGTCGACGGCAGTATAGGCAGCCGCATTCACGATGACGTCAGGACGCCATTCGCGCAGCACCCCGCGCAGCGCATCGGGCCGCGACAGATCGCAGCCGGCGCGATCGAGAGCGATGACGCGGCCGAGTGGTGCCAAGCTTCGGCGCAGTTCGAAGCCGACCTGACCGTTGCTTCCCGTCACCAGCAGCGTAGGCACACCCGGCGAGTTAGGCTGCATAGTGCTGCGCCACCCAATTCCGATACTCGCCCGACATGACGTCTTGCACCCACTCCTGGTTTTCCAAATACCATTGAATCGTCTTGCGCATGCCGGATTCAAAGGTTTCGGCGGGCTTCCAGCCGAGCTCGCGCTCCAACTTGCGCGCATCGATCGCATAACGCCTGTCGTGGCCAGGACGATCTTTCACGAAGGTGATTTGATCGCGATAGGAACCCGACGCCTTGGGGCGCAGCGCATCGAGTTGGTCGCACAACGTGTGGACCACTTCGAGATTCGTCTTCTCGTTCCACCCCCCGACGTTGTACGTTTCACCCGGTGAACCATGCGCGAGCACCGTACGGATCGCGGAGCAATGGTCGCCCACATAAAGCCAGTCACGCACGTTCAGGCCATCGCCATAGACCGGCAGGGGCTTTGCGGCGAGTGCATTGGCGATCATCAGCGGAATCAGCTTTTCGGGAAAGTGATACGGGCCGTAATTGTTCGAGCAATTCGTCGTGAGCGTGGGCAGGCCATAGGTGTGATGGTACGCACGCACGAGATGATCGGAAGCGGCTTTCGTCGCCGAATAAGGGCTATTGGGCGCGTACGGCGTCGTTTCCGAGAACTGCGGGTCCGTGGCCGACAACGAGCCGAAGACTTCGTCGGTCGAAACGTGCAGAAACCGAAACCCGGCCTTCGCGTCGTCGCCCAGGGCGCCCCAATAGGCGCGCGCGGCCTCGAGCAATGTAAACGTGCCGACTACGTTCGTCTGAACGAAATCGGACGGGCTACAAATCGAACGATCCACATGGCTCTCCGCCGCAAAATGCACGACTGCTCGCGGCTTATGCTCTGCAAACAACGCATCCATCGCGGCTCGATCGCAAATGTCGGCGCGCACGAACACGTGCTTTGGATTTCCTTCGAGCGAGCGTAATGTGCGCAGATTGCCGGCGTACGTGAGCTTGTCCACGTTCACCACGGACTCGCCGCCACCGCCCAGCCAGTCAAGTACAAAATTGGCACCGATGAAACCGGCGCCGCCCGTTACCAGGATCATTGGCATTTCCTTGTGGAATATTGTGAACGGCCGAGCTAACGCTTGGGGAAGATCCGGCCGCGCGCACGGAGCATCACCTAACGAGCCGAGCCAATGGCCCGGAGCTCGCCGCTGAGCGTCGACGGGCCGCCGCCTTTCGCTGGGGCGTCTTCGCAATTCGCAAAGACCGTAATTATAAGGCGGCGGACAACAAAAACCACGTTCCTCACAACTAGAAACAGCTTGACAGCCGCCGCCCGCCGCATTAGCAACCTGCGCACCGATTACGTCCCGCCGCCCCACGAAGCGACATTTCGCCGCCCCGCTCGACCGAAAGGCTGCGCGTCGCACGCGGGCGGCGCCCATCTTGCGAGCCGGCGACTGCCCCGCCTATAATGGCGCCCCGCGTACTCGGCTCCGGCGCAAGGCGCGCGACGAACACCGAAACGCCGTGCGGCGCGCCCGAGCGGCGATGGAAATACGCTTATCGAACGTGACGGGTGTCCATAGGTAGTCCGCACTCGCCTGCGGCGAATCTCAGGTGGTCACAATGTCTAACAACGAGCTCGCCAAAGGCGCCAGCCGTCCCCTCACATCACACGCGCGCGATACGCTTGCGCGCAGTTTTGGCGCCAGCGCAAAGCCGGAGCGCCTCGCCACGCGCACGGTGACGCAGTTGATCGCCCTGACCCTCTTGATCGCCCTGTCCCTGTTTTTATGGGAAGGCCATGTGGGCCTGAATCTGCCGGACGGCGGTTTCTTCTGGTACGGCGCGCAGCGCGTCCTGAGCGGCGAAGTCCCGATTCGAGATTTTCAAGCGTACGACCCCGGCCGTTACTACTGGTCCGCCGCGTTGCTCGCGGCCACACGCGGCACCAGCATCGTGGCCCTGCGAGCGACGGCGGCGATCTTCGGTTGGATTGGGGTCTTTGCGGGCGTCTGGCTCGTTGCGCGCGGCGGGGCGACAAAGACGGATCGCATCCTATGGGTGCTGGCCGCCGTGTCGATTTGCGCTTGGATGAACCCTTGGTTCAAGGTTTTCGACAACGCCTTCGCCATTTTACTCATCTGTGGGTTCGCATATCTATTGCGACGACCTTCCCCTCGAGGCTTCTTCGTAGCGGGCTTTTGCGTGGGATTTGCCGCCGTGTTCGGGCGCAACCACGGCGTCTACGGGCTGGCGGCATCGATCGGAGCAGTGGCTTATCTTGCGCTCCAATTGCGCCGTCTCGCCACGTTGAAAGAACTCGGAGCAGGTGCTCTGGGCGTTGTCACTGGCTTCAGCCCTTTGCTGGCCATGTTCTTGATCCCCGGCTTCGGCTCGGCATTCTGGGACAGCATTCAGCTGATCTTTCATGAGGGTGCCACCAACTTTCCGCTCCCCGTGCCGTTCCCGTGGCGCGTTCCCTTTGAACAGATGCCACTCGGCGTCTTGTTCCTCTGGATCATTGCATTCCCCATGGCGGGCCTCGTATGCGCCGCGATCAATCTGCGCAGCAGCGCGTCCACGCACCCAGAGTTCGTCGCGGCCCTGCTCGTCTCGGTTCCGTATGCGCACTACGCTTATTCGCGAGCCGACGTGGACCATATGGCCGTGTCGATCACCCCGGTCCTCGTGGGTTGCTTCGTCGCCCTGGCACGGTCGAGCGCGCCCCTACGCTACACCCTGGCGGCCGTGCTGGCCGCAATCAGCGTATTTGTCGTCGGGCCAACTCATCCCGGCTGGGCATGTCACCAGACCGAATGCACAGTCACGACGGTAGGGACGGACAAACTGCGAGTCGTGCCCGGCACGGCGAAGGACGTAGCCCTTTTGAACAAGCTCGTTCATGACTTCGCACCCAACGGCAAACCGTTTTACGTCACACCCTATTGGCCCGGCGCCTATGCGCTGTTCGATCAAAAATCGCCGACGTGGGCCATCTATGCGCTATGGCCGCGAACCGAAGGGTTCCAGCAACGCGAGAATGAAAAGATTGCGGCAGCCAAGCCCGGGTTCGTCTTAATAAACGATTTACCGTTGGACGGACGCGAAGGTCAGCGGTTTTCTCAAACCAATTCGCTGACCTACGGGTACATCAAAACACACTACCGCTTGCTAACCGGCTACGGCGTGCCCGACGGCTACGAACTCTACGTCCCTCGCTGACGCTGACGATCATTAGAGCGAACGACGGCGCTGCGCACGCAGCGCCGTCGAACTGCGGTAGCCGGCCCCGCTCGCGGCACGCAGGGGCCGTGCCGCACTCGAGCATCGGCCGGTTTCGACGCGATGCTAGCCGCAGCCAGTCACGCGCCTCCGGCTTTATCTCGCATTAAACGCCACGGAACGCCACGGCGCGCATCAGAACGAACGACAGAAGCGCCATGGGCAGCAAACAGAGCGCGCCCGCTTGATATGAGTTGAGTCCGATCAGCAGCAGCAGCTTCAACAAGATGACGTTGATCCCATAGACGACACCGTACACGAGCACAAAGCGAAATATCAGGCTGTTGTCACGCGACTTAAAGACGAACATGCCAGTGCTCTTGAAGTTGAAGAGCACACCAAGCACTGTCGCAATCAGCAGCGCAACGGCGTAGGGAAGCCCGAAATACAGCAGCACCGCAAAGCAGGAGTACCCGAAAGCGGTGTTGAGAACGCCCACGGCAATGAAACGCGCAAAGAGTGCTCCGGTTGGGTGAGCGGCAGCCCAGGCGCGGACTCGGCGCATTTAGCCGCGATCCTCGAAATTGACTCGCTCGCGCTCGACCACGAGTGGCAAATTGCGCACGTGCGTCAGTATCATTCCAATGTACTCGCCCAGAATTCCCAGAAAAAAGAACTGCATTCCCGCGAAGAAGAACAGCCCGACAAGCAGGGGCGCCATGCCCATGTTGAACGAGTTCCAAAAGAGCAGCTTCAGCACGAGGAACGTCAAAGAAGCGAGCAACGACAGCACGCCGAGCGCCAATCCGGCGAAGGTCATGAGTCGCAGAGGCAACTTGGAATGCTTCGTCATCGCCAGCAGCGCCTGATCGAACAGGCCATAGATGTTGGCCTTCGATACGCCTCGCTTGCGCATGGGTTGCAGAAAGCTGATCGTGCAGCGCGAGAACCCCAAATCACAGACCAACCCACGGAAGTAGGGATACGGATCCGCCAGCCGCCTGAGCGCGTCCACCACTTTTCTATCGTAAAGCCCCGCCCCAGTCGCATTTTCCTCGAGGGGTACCTCGCTGATAGAGTTCAGCAGCTTATAGTAGGTTTTCCGAATCCTCTGCATGAGGCGAGATTCTTCGCTGCGCGCCTTCGTGGACATGACGACGTCGAACCCTTCCTCCCATTTCTGGATGTACTCCTTAATGAGCTCCGGGGGATCCTGCAGGTCGGCCGCCACGAGTACCACGGCATCCCCGTAAGCTTCAACGATGCCGTAATACGGCGAGCGAACCGGTCCAAAATTGCGGACATTGACGATTATTTTTAGATTGGGGTCCTGGCTAGCGAGCGCCTTTGCGATGGCAACCGTCCTATCCGTCGACGCATTGTCGATGATGATGTGCTCGTAATCGTAGCGCTCACCGAGCGAAAGCATCGTTTCACGAATGCGCGCGTGCAACTCCTCGACGTTCATCTCTTCGTTGAAACATGGAGTCACCACTGAGATCAGCTTCTTCCCTTCCATGCCTTGCCTCTTTCCCGTCCAATTTTTTGCACGGTCAAACGCGCCGCTGCGCCTTCGACGTCAATCATTCAAAAACGATACTGGCTCGCCGTACCGACACTGAGCTGCCTATCGCGCTCAGGTCAGTCGACACTTGGATATTGCTCGTCCAGCTTCTTTCCGAAAGCGAGTCGGGGCCGGCACTCAGTCGCATAAGGCATGGAGATTTCAAGCAAAATGGGCCCGCTCGACTGCGCCACCTCGATCACCGCCTGTTCGAGCTGCGCGCTGCCCGAGACATGAATGGCCTTGATACCGTATGCGCGCGCAAGCTCCGTGAACGACGGACAGCTGTAGCCTTGCAGTGTCGACTGGTTCCGCCCGTCGAAGTACATATCCTGGAAATTCTTCACCATCCCGAGCGAGTGATTGTTCAGCACGATGATGGCCAAATCCGAACCCCGCCTGTGCAGCGTGTCCAGTTCCTGGACATTGACTTGGATACTGCCGTCGCCCGAAATCACGATCGTCTTGTGCTTCGAGATGCAGGCAATGCCCAGCGCCGCCGGCAAGGCGAAACCCATGGCGCCCATGCCGCCGCTGTAGTGGACCGCCTGGTTCTCGCCGAGCCTCAACCCTTGCGCGGCCCACATTTGATGGTTGCCGACGTCACACACGTAATCTACCGGCTTGCCGCGCAGATGGGTGTTGAGCAATGCAAATAGATGGCTCGGGCTGATGTCCCAATCTGGATACTCGTTTCTCGCACCGCCTGCTCGTACGTCGGCAAGTGCAGCGACCCACTCGGCGCTCTTGGCCGCAAATGTTTTTGGACCAATCTGAAAGCGCCGAAAAAATGTCTCCGCCTCACTCAAGATGGCCAAATCGGACTTGATACGGTTATCCAACTGCGCCGGGTCGAGATCAATCTGCACGATTTTCGCCGCACGACCGAAGTCGGCCGTGTCGGCGCCGGTCTGACGCACATCGAGACGCGCGCCCACGACGATGAGTAAATCGCAGTTCTGCACCGCCCAATTCGCTTCGCGATTGCCGTAGCTACCGATCATGTTGAAATAGTGGTGCGCGCACGCGACGCGCTCGTGCCCCATCAACGTCGATACATATGGGACGCCGAACGCCTCGAGGGATGCAACCCAGGCAGGCATCGAAGGCGCCCACCGCGCGCCGCCGCCCAGGCATACGAGAGGGCGCTCCGCGGCTGCGCAAAGCGCTGACAGTTCATCGAGCAGCGTGGTTGCCGGCGCCGGAGCGTCGACCGACTCCAGCGGCTTCGTAACCCAAGCTTGGACTACGTCGTCCGGAATGTCTTTGCGCTGCACATCGTTCGGAATGTCGATCAGCACCGGGCCCGGACGCCCGCCACGCGCGCTCGACAGCGCTTTATGCAATTGCGGCAACAGCGACAACGGGTCGGTGACCTGAGCGGCATACTTAGTGATCGACTTGACCATTGGGACGATATCCAGTTCTTGGAAGCCTTGTTGGCGTATCGCCCTGTCGCCCTTCAACTCGGTGGTGTTCACCTGTCCAGTAATGAATAGGCATGGGATCGAGTCGAACCAGCAACTGCCAATGCCGGTGATGAGGTTCGTCGCGCCAGGACCGCTTGTACCCAGTGCGACGGCGATCTTGGTCCCCATCGTATGCCGAGCAACGCCTTCGGCCGCAAATGCAGCCGCCTGCTCATGATGCATGGACATTATCGTAAAGCGCCCGTCGTGCGCCATGCTATCGAGCAGATGCGTAATCATGCCCCCGACCAGCTCGAAGCAATGATGGATGTCGTGGGCAGCTAGAAACTTGGTTACGGCGTCCGAAGCTTTCATAATCTGGCGCGCAGGTGACAGCGACTGTAAGGCGGAATCAAGAGGTATGCGCCTGCCCTGATCTTGCTGGTCTGGCGAGGTTGGAAGCACGAGCGGCGCATGCAACCAAGGTAGGCGGACCGTGAAAAAGCATCGAACAGCGCAGAGGCAAAAGGGGCGGACGAGAAACGCGTCCGCCTTGCGCTATGCGTCAGCGGCAATTACTTCAAGATTTTTTTGAGTACGTCACATACGTAATCGACTTCATCGCGCTTCAGACAAACGCCGCTAGGCAGGTTGATCGCGCGCTGGCCAACTCGAAGCGCCACCGGTTGCGGCGTTTGCTTGACCGGCCAAATCGGATACTGGCTAATCGCAGGAAAGACCGGCCGTGTGTCGACGTTAGCGTCTTTCATGAGTTTTCGAACCAGCTCTCGATCGATTCGGACATCCTCATGAAGGAAGACGCTCGTCATCCAGAAAATGCTCCGAGCACCCGGCACCTCTTGGTTGAGCGAGATGCCGCTCACACCCTCGAGCCCTTCGCGGTACCAGCGCGCGATGCGGCGCTTCATTTCGATCTGCTCGTCGACGCGCTCCAACTGAGCAAGGCCTAAAGCAGCCTGCACGTTCGACATCTTGAACTTGACCCCGTGGCCGTCGATCCAGAACACCTTGGAAGGATCGCGGCCCTGGTCCCAAATCTTCAGCGCCTTTTCATAGAGTGCGTCGTTGTTGGTGACGAGCATGCCGCCCTCGCCGGTGACCAAGAGTTTCGCGCCTTGGAAGCTGAACGCCGCGAAATCGCCGAACGACCCGCAACGCCGGCCTTCCCATTCGGCACCGACCGCCGGGGCTGCATCCTCGACCAGCTTCAGATTGTATTGACGCGCGATCTCCATAATGCGCGTCATGCGCGCCGGATGGCCATATAGATGAACCGCAACGATCGCCTTGGTTCGCGGCGTGATGAGCGGCTCGATCGTCGCCGCATCCAAATTCCACGTATCGAATTCGATATCGGCGAACACAGGCGTGGCGCCGACGTAGCGGACAGCGTTGGCCGTTGCCACCCATGTCATGTCCGGCACGATGACTTCATCGCCGGGACCGATGTCGAGGGCCATCAACGCGATCTGAAGTGCGCCCGTGCAGCTCGTCGTCGCGAGGGCATACTTGGCGCCGACATAGGAGGCGAAGCTCTGCTCGAACTTCGTCAGATAGCGGCTCCAGTTGCTATTCCAGCCTGTTGCGGCGGCATCGAAAGCGTACGCAGCTTCCTTAGCGGAGATGGAAGGCCCGGCCGTCGACATCAACGTCTTGCCGATCTCCGGGCTCGCCGCGTGCAAGCTCATTCGCAAAAAGCTGGCGTCGGGCGTCCCGCCGTTCTCGCACGCTACGTACGAAACCAACCCCTCTTGCTCCACTTTCGTGAGCGGGATGGTTTCATCGACCACAAAACCGAGGCTTCGATAGAAATCGATCGCCTTCGCGTTGTCCGCGAAGACGCGCAGAAAGAAACCTTCCACATTGATCGTCTTGCGCGCCCATTCGGTAAGGGTTAGCAGCGCGTTGGCCATGATGCCTCTTTCGACGCCGTCCACCCCGCGCACGATATTGTCGAGTTCCATTTGCGCTTCGTCGTTGAAGCATGAGTTGAAACCCATGTGTCCAACGACCGCGCCTTGTTTATCGACGACGAGGAACAGCATGCGGTCCTCGACCGCCAGCAATCTGTCCCTCAACCAAGCGCGCGTGCTCTCTAGGGTCGCGAGGAACTGGGTGGGATAGACGTGCACGAAACGATTGCGCCACTGCGTCAAGCGTTGCAGCAAGGCATCGTCTCCGAGATGGACCTGCGCCACAGGAATCAGGAAACCCTGCTCCCCCTTTAGCGGAATCGCGCGAAGGTACAGTTCCTGTACGTTGGTCGCTGCCTTGAGAAACAAGAAATTCTCTTTAACGGATTTCTTATATACGTCCAAGCTTGCCATTGTCTCTAGCCTCATCGTGTCTCGTATTGCGCTTCTCGATTACCGCCGCATCACCAAACGCCAACGAATAAACGAATACGTTCGATGACGTAGTCGAGCATCTCGTCGCTGAGTCCCGGATAGACGCCGACCCAGAACGTGTCGTTCATGATGATGTCGGTATTGACCAAGTCACCCGACACACGGAAGTTCCGTCCTAGCATGTACGGCTGCCGCGTCAGGTTCCCCGCGAACAGCAATCGCGTACCGATCTTGTGCTGGTCCAAGTACTGGACCATATCGACTCGGTTCACTCCGGCAGCGGGCTTGATGGTGATCGGGAAACCGAACCACGACGGCTCGCTGTTTTCAGTGGCTTCGGGAAGCAACAGGAATTGTTCGCACTCGGCCAACCCCGCCTTTAGGCGAGCGAAGTTGCGTTTGCGCGCCGCGATGAAATCTTCCACGCGCTCCATCTGGGCAAGCGCGCACGCAGCCTGCATATCGCTGATCTTCAGGTTGTAGCCAAGGTGCGAATAGGTGTACTTGTGATCGTATCCGGCCGGCAGATTGCCCAACTTCCAGCAGAAGCGCTTGCCGCAGGTGTTGTCCTTGCCCGGCGCGCAATAGCAATCGCGTCCCCAATCGCGAAACGATTCGATGATCGATCGCAACTCGTCATTGTTCGTGAACACGGCGCCACCCTCACCCATCGTAATGTGGTGCGCCGGGTAAAAGCTCAGCGTGCCGATATCGCCAAACGTGCCCACGAGCTTGCCGCCGTAGGTCGAGCCAAGGGCGTCGCAGCAGTCCTCGATCAGCCACAGTCCGTGCTTCTTCGCCAATGCCGTAATCGTCGCGAGATCGTACGGATTGCCCAGCGTGTGGGCGAGCATGATCGCCTTCGTCCGGGGCGTGATAGCCGCCTCGATCTTCGCCGGATCAATGTTGTAGGTCGGCAAGTGCACATCCACAAACACCGGCACGGCACCGAATTGCAGGATCGGGTTGACCGTGGTCGGAAAGCCCGCAGCCACGGAAATAACCTCGTCGCCGGGCCGAATCGCACGATCGCCCAGCTTGCTCGAAGTAAGCGCAGAAAAGGCGAGCAAATTCGCAGACGAGCCGGAATTGGTGGTGAGCGCGTGCTTCACCCCGAGAAACTCACGCAAACGCTTCTCGAACGCGTCGTTGAAGCGCCCCGTCGTAAGCCACCCGTCGAGCGAAGCCTCCACCATATGCTGCAGCTCGCGTACGCCGATGACTTTTCCCGAAGGCGGGACCGCACTCACGCCTGCATCGAACGCAGTCGGCTCAAAAGCCAACTGGGCATATTGAGCAACGAGCTCGGCGATCTGCTCGCGTAATTGTTCCTTGCGGGTAGTACTCATATCCCTTCTCAAAGCATGAACTGATGGATTTGCTCGAGCGTCACCGCCTGCATATCCTTTCGGGCGAGGTAGGCGCGTTCCCAAGCGATGATTGCTTCGGTCGCGCGCGCAAGGTCCCATCGCGGTTGCCAACCAAGTTGCGATCTGGCCTTGGAGCAGTCGAGCTTAAGCGAGTGCGCCTCATGCGGATGCTCGGCTTGATCGCACACCCAACTGGCTTCACCTTCCCATTGCTGGACAAACTGGTCCACGATCCACGAAACCGGCTTCACATCTTCTTCCATGGGACCGAAATTCCAAGCCCCGGAGTATTCGGCGCCGTGCTCGCACAATCTTTCGGCCAGCGTCAGATAACCGCTAAGCGGCTCTAGGACATGCTGCCAGGGGCGCGTCGCACGCGGATTGCGCACGACGATGGGGCGACCCTCACCGAGGCCGCGCAGTATGTCCGGGATCAGCCGGTCCTCGGCCCAGTCGCCGCCGCCGATCACATTGCCTGCTCGCGCACTGGCAACAGCGACGCCATGCTCGTCGTAGGCGGCAGGATTGAAGTACGAGTTACGCCAGGCCGCTGTCACGAGTTCCGCGCAGCCTTTGCTGCTGCTGTAGGGATCGTAGCCGCCCATGGGCTCGTTCTCTCGATAGCCCCACACCCATTCACGGTTGTCGTAACACTTATCGCTCGTGACGTTCACGACCGCACGCACGGTTGGCGTGCGACGCACGGCTTCGAGCAGATTCACCGTGCCCATCACATTCGTCGAATAAGTCTCGATAGGATCGGCGTAGGAGCGGCGCACCAGCGGTTGAGCCGCCATATGAATGACAATCGATGGTCCGGCGGCATCCATCGCTCGAGCGAGCGCGCTCAAATCGCGGATGTCCCCCTCGATGGACTCCATGTGCGCCGCTACGCGGGCGACCTCGAATAAGCTCGGGTTCGTCGGCGGCGCGAGCGCGTAACCGGTCACCTGTGCGCCGAGTTGTTGGAGCCACAAGCTCAACCAACCGCCCTTGAACCCGGTATGCCCTGTCAGGAAGACTTTCTTGCCTTGCCAAAAAGCGCGGTTCACGTCCAAACCTTCCATGGAGCGCGACCGGAACTCCATAAGTTCTCGAGGTGGTTCTTATCGCGTAACGTGTCCATAGGGTGCCAAAAGCCCCGGTGCAGCCATGCAGAGAGCTGGTCGGCGCGCGCGAGCTTGTCTACCGCGTCGCGCTCCCAAACGGTGTTGTCCCCGTCGATGTAATCGATCGCCTTGGGCGAGAGCACGAAAAACCCACCGTTTATCCATGCCCCGTCGCCCTGCGGCTTTTCCTCAAAACTAATAACCCGGTCACCATCGATGTTAAGCGCGCCGAAACGCCCCGGCGGCTGGACCCCGGTGAGCGTGGCCAACTTCTTATGGCGCCGATGGAATTCGATCGTGGCCGTAACGTCGACGTCGCTCACGCCATCTCCATAGGTGAAGCAAAAATCGTCGTCGTCGAGGTAGTCCCTCACGCGTTTGAGGCGTCCGCCGGTCATTGAATTCTCGCCCGTATCCACGAGCGTGACTTTCCAAGGCTCCGCGTGATTTTGATGAACATCCATCCGATTGTTCCGCATATCGAACGTCACATTCGACATATGCAGGAAGTAATTGGCGAAGTATTCCTTGATGACGTAACCCATGTACCCGCAGCAAACGACAAACTCATTGATGCCGTGCGCCGAGTAGATTTTCATGATGTGC
Organism: Trinickia sp. Y13; assembly: GCF_029522115.1. GTDB lineage: Bacteria > Pseudomonadota > Gammaproteobacteria > Burkholderiales > Burkholderiaceae > Trinickia. Next base: position 138,019 of record NZ_JAKWFK010000010.1, read on the forward strand.
CACAAGATCGGCTTGCCGCCGATCTCGATCATAGGCTTCGGTTTGAATATCGTCTCTTCAGAGATACGGGTACCCAAGCCGCCCGCAAGAATTACCGCTTTCATCAACTCAAGTCCACGTGAATTTTTTTAAACCCACTGCATTAACATAACGCCGCCATGCTGTCGCAACTCGGCTTGCCGTCTAGGCTCAAGCGGAGGAGCAAGCCGCCGGTCTGCCGCTCCACCCGTTCAGTGGAGGCCGTCAGCCGAGGCACGCGCCGCGGCGCCAACCTCGCATTGTCCGCCAAAACAGCCGCGCCTCAAAGCCGTATCGACTCTGCCCGCGGGTGAGCGCGGTCTCGCCGACACGCCGCAGCTTGGCGGGCGTCCCTCGAGGGGCGAAGACATGGCTGGCCAGTCGATGGCACAAAATTCCAATCAAACCAAGAAAAAGGGAAAATATCGCCACCGTAGGTCCTGTCTGTGCAACCGCCGAAAGTTTTTATCCGATAATGACGACATGACTTCGCTACCTTCCGAGCCCCCCTTCGCCTTCGGCGACCTCCAAGGCTGCCACGCCCCCTTCCGCCGCCTGCTCTCGGCCCTGCCCCTGGAACCCCACACCCCGTTATGGTTCGCGGGCGACCTCATCAACCGTGGCCCCGACTCCCTCACCACACTGCGCGAAGTCGCAGCCTTCGGCGCCCGCGCTCAAACCGTGCTCGGCAATCACGATCTGCATCTCTTGGCCGTCGCGGCCGGCATCCGCAAGATGAAGGGCAGCGACACGATCGCCGACATCCTCGAAGCACCCGACGCCGAACCGCTACTCGACTGGCTCCGCCACCGCCCCTTCGCCCATTTCGAAAACGGCATGCTGATGGTGCATGCAGGCGTCCTGCCGCAATGGGACCTGACACTCGCGCTCGAACTCGCCGACGAATTGCAGTGCGCACTGCGAGCGCCCGGCTGGAAGCAAACGCTCCAAGACCTCTACGGCAACGAGCCGCGCCGCTGGTCCCCCGACCTCAAGCGCAAAGACCGCCTACGCGTGGCGTTCAACGCCTTCACCCGCATTCGATTCTGTACGCCCGACGGCACAATGGAGTTCGCGGCGAACGGTGGCCCCAATTCTGCGCCACCCGGCCACATGCCTTGGTTCGACGCCCCGGAGCGGCGCACCTCGGACATAACGGTCGTCTTCGGCCACTGGGCGGCGCTCGGCCTGATGCTGCGCGAGAACCTTGTTGCGCTGGATTCGGGTTGCGTGTGGGGCAATCGTCTATCCGCCGTCAAGCTCGCATCCGATCCTAGCGAGCGAACCGTCGTGCAAGTCGAATGCGGGGAATGTGAAGGGAACGGCCCCGGCGAATGAGCCAAAGCGCCGCTCAATGCCGCGGCGTGAACGCGCCTTCGATCGCGGGATTGTCGCCAGGCTCGCCAGTTTCCCCGCCGCTCTCGGCAACCGCCATGACTAGGGCTTGATCGAGCGCGGGCGCCACGCTCGCCTGCAATTGGGCCAAGCCCGCGGCAACTGCCTCGCGCGCCTTCGCAGACAAGGCGCGCCGATCGTCCATTGCCGGAATCGCCGCCCCGACATACAAATGCGCGGTAAACGGCCCCCCGCGCAGCACCGCCTCGACCGACTGCCCAAGCGAGATGTCATCGATATACGCCGGCACGGTCGACTGCCGCCCGTCCTTATCCTCGTACATCAAGCAAATCGGCTGCACGGCGCACCCGGCCGACACCGCGGCCTGAAACAAATTCGCGTGAAACCGCAACAAGCCCAGCCCATCTGAAGTCGTGCCCTCCGGAAACACGCAAACTACCCCGCCACGCTCCAAGCGCCCGGACATTTCATGCATGGCGCGCTGCGCATCGCGGCGCTTCTCGCGATGGATGAAAATCGTATCGAGCCGATGCGCCAACCAGCCGACCACAGGCCATTGGCGCACTTCGGCCTTCGAGACGAACGGCGTGGGCCGCCACGCATTGATCACATAGATGTCGAGCCATGAAACGTGATTGCCGACGACGAGCGCCCCGTGATCGAGCCGCTCCTCGTCGTGATGCACGACGAGCCGCATGCCCGCAAGCCGCAGCATCTTGAGCGACCACGCGCGGTTGACTTCGGCCTTGCGCGCGTCGGACCAGCGCGAATAGCGCGTCGCAACGATCCACATGCCATGCAGCAAATGCAATACGAGGCGCAGTTTGGCGAGCGTCGTCTTCATCATCACGCTTGCTCGTACGCCACGCGTCCCGCGACGATCGTCGCACGCACGCGCGCCGGCAGCTCATAGCCGAGGAACGGTGTATTGTGCCCCTGGCTCTTGAGCGCCCGCGGCTCGACACGCCAATAAGCATGTCGATCGAACACGCAGATATCCGCCGCCGCCCCCGCCTCGATGCGCCCCACCGGCAGCTTCAGCACCTTCGCCGGCTCCACGGTGATGCGGCCAAGCGCTTGCGCGAGCGGCAACCGCGCCTCGTCGGCCCACTTGATCGTCAGCGACAACAACAACTCGAGGCCCGTTGCGCCAGGGGTGGCCTCGGCGAACGGCAAAAGCTTTTCGTCGTCGTCCACGGGCGTATGCGCCGAACAAATGGCGTCGATCGTGCCGTCGGCCAACCCCGTGCGGATCGCCTCGCGGTCGCGCTGCGTCCGCAGCGGCGGATCGAGCCGGAACTGCGAATCGAAATAGCCGATGTCGATGTCGGTCAGATGGATGTGATTCGCGCTGACGTCGCACGACACGGCCAGCCCCTCGGCCTTGGCCTCGCGCACGAGCGCCACGCCCGCGGCCGACGACAAGTGCGACAGATGCACGCGTGCGCCCGTCGAACGCATCAATTCGAAAATCGTGTGCAAGGCGATGGTTTCGGCCGCCACGGGCACGCCGGACAAGCCCATGCGCGAGGCCACCGCACCGCTCGCCGCCACGCCGCCCTTCGCGAGATACGCGTCTTGCGGCCGCAGCCACACCGTGTAGCCGTACGTACTCGCATACTGCAAAGCGCGCAGCAGCACCTGCGTATCGACGACAGGCACGTCGGCCTGCGTGAAGCCGATGCAGCCCGCCTGCGTCAACTCGACCATCTCGGTGATCACGGCGCCCTTCAAGCCCACCGTCAGCGCGCCGATCGGGTGCACGTGCGCGCGATTGAGCTTGCTCGCGCGGAACTTGAGCATTTCGACGAGCCCAGGTTCGTCGAGGATGGGATCGGTATCGGGCGGGCACGCCAACGTGGTGACGCCGCCGGCGACAGCCGCCGCCATCTCGGAGTCGAGCGTCGCCTTGTGCTCATAGCCGGGCTCGCGCAGCCGCGCGGACAAATCGACAAAGCCCGGTGCGACGTAGAGCCCCGTCGCATCGATTGTTTTCTCGGCCTCGAAGCCCGCCGGGGTCGTGCCGATAGCGGCGATCTTGCCGTCGGCGACGAATACGTCCGCCCGCTTTTCCGCGCCCGCGGCCGGATCGATGACCGTGCCGCCTTGGATATGAATCTTCATGCGCTGCCTTTGTTTTCGTTCCGTCGCTCAGTGCGGTTCAGGCGTGAGTACGCCGCCCGCTCACTCGTTGTTGCCGGCGACGATGCTCATCACGGCCATGCGCACCGCGATGCCGAACGTCACCTGATTGAGAATGACCGATTGCGGACCGTCCGCCACTTGCGAATCGATCTCGACGCCGCGGTTCATCGGGCCCGGATGCATGACGATCGCATCGGGCTTGGCGCGCGCGAGCCGCTCGGGTGTCAAGCCCCAGCTCTTGAAATATTCCTGCGCGGAGGGCAGCAACGCGCCGCTCATCCGTTCGTTCTGCAGCCGCAGCATGATGACAACGTCGACATCCTTCAACCCTTCGTCCAGGTCGTGATAGACGCGCACCCCAAGCTCTTCCAATCCGCCCGGCAACAACGTGCGCGGACCGATCGCGCGCACTTCGGGCACGCCGAGCGTGGTGAGCGCATGGATGTCGGACCGGGCCACGCGCGAGTGCAGAATGTCGCCGACGATCGCCACCCGCAAGTTCGTGAAATCGCGTTTGTAATGGCGAATCGTGTACATGTCTAGCAGCCCTTGCGTGGGATGCGCATGGCGCCCGTCGCCGGCGTTGATCACGTGCACGTGGGGCGCGCAATGCTCGGCGATCAGATACGGCGCGCCGCTTGAGGCGTGACGCACGACGAACATGTCGGCGTGCATGGCCGAGAGATTGTTGATCGTATCGAGCAGCGATTCGCCCTTGCTCGTGGACGACGCGTTGATGTTCAGATTGATGACGTCGGCCGACAAGCGCTTGGCCGCGATTTCGAACGTCGTGCGCGTGCGCGTGGAGTTTTCGAAGAAGAGATTGAAGACCGATTTGCCGCGCAACAGCGGCACCTTCTTCACCTCGCGATCGGTCACGCTGACGAACTGCTCCGCCGTATCGAGAATATGCGTGACGATCGCGCGCGGCAGCCCTTCGACCGTGAGCAGATGCTTGAGCTCGCCGTTCTTCGTGAGCTGCGGATTGCCCTTCAAAAAGCCATAGCGAAAACGCTCGGGCTGGGCGGGCTCGCCGCCGGCGGCGGGGCTCGGGGTGACGGTGTTCATGATCGGTCTAGTTCAAACATGGAAGAACGATGCGCCGCGCGGCACGCATGCCGTTCGTGACGCATGACGCACGGGCATTGCGCCGAAGAGCGATAGCGGTAAGGCAGCATACGGTTCAAGCGACGCGCGGCTCGACACGGAACGTGAAGCGCCTATCGGGCCCTTGCTCCAGCACGAGCGTCGTATCGGCATCGAGCTGCGCGTGAGCGCCGACGAACCGCGCTTCGATCGGCATCTCGCGGCCGCTGCGCTCGGCCAGCACCGCAAGCTCGATGGCCGCGGGGCGCCCGTAGTCGTACAACTCGTTGATGGCTGCGCGCACGGTGCGGCCCGTGTGCAAAACATCATCGACGAGCACGATGCGGCGGTTATTGACGTCGAACGGCAGCGTGGTCGGGCTCGCTTGGCTATGCAATCCCTTTTTGGCGTAATCGTCGCGGTGCAGCGAGACGTTGACGACGCCAAAAAACTTCGCGCCTACGTCACTGGCCAGCCGTTCGGCCAACCACGCGCCGCCGCTATAGATGCCGGCGAGCACGGGGCCGTCGGCCGCGGCGAACGACGCGCCGTAGGCGTCGAGAATCTGCGCGAGCAGCGTCTGATACGACGCTTCGGCGTCAATGCAACTCATCGGAAAGTCCGTCCAAGTACTGTTGGAGAATGATGCAAGCCGCCTCGGCATCGCGCATCTGCGCCGACGCGCCTTTCTCGCGCATATCGAGATCGGCGACGACCGAGCTGTAGCGCTCGTCCACCCAATCGACCGGCAGATTGAAACGCCCGTTCAACTGATTGCCGAACCGCTTCGCCAACTGCGTCATTTCGTGAGGCGTGCCATCGGGATGGCACGGCAAACCGACGACGAGCGCTTCGGGTTTCCATTCGCCGATGAGCTTGCCCACCGCTTCGAAGCGAAATTCGCGGCTGCGGTTCGGCACGACGACGAGTGCGCGCGCTTGCCGCGTCAGCAGATTGCCGATCGCTACCCCGATGCGCTTTTCGCCGTAGTCGAACGCAAGCAGCGTCGCCTCACGCCCGACCGGTTTCATCATGCGTGACCCGCGTCGCCCGACAACATGGACGGCGTGACGCCCAGCAGCGCGAGCGCCGCTTCGAAGCGCCCTTCGGCCGGCACGTCGAACACGATGCTCGGATCGGCCTCCACCGTCAGCCAGCCGTTGTGCGAGATTTCCTCTTCGAGCTGGCCCGCTCCCCAGCCCGCGTGGCCGAGCGTCAGCAAAAAGCGCTGCGGGCCTTTGCCGCTGGCCACGGCTTCGAGCACGTCTTTAGAGGTGGTCATCTCCAAGCCGCCCGTCACCGCCATGGACGAGGTATAGGCGCTGCCCTCCACCGGCTCGTGCAGCACGAAGCCGCGCTCCGTTTGCACGGGGCCGCCGAAGTAGACGGGGACATGAAGCAAAGGCTCGATTTCGAGTTTCAAATCGATGCGGCTGAAAAGCGATTCCAGATCGATGTCCGTCGGCCGGTTGATCACCAGGCCGAGCGCACCCCGCTCACTGTGATCGCAAAGGTAGACCACAGTCCCTGAAAAAGTGGGATCGGCCATATTGGGCATGGCGATCAGGAACTGGTTGGTCAGGTTGATGCGATCGTTACTCTTAGGCATGGTTCGAATTTTAGCAAAGACGGTGCAGGTTGGCCGCCACGAGTGCGTTGCGGCGCGCACGCGACGGGCCGCGGCCAAGGCCGGCGCATCGTTCGCGCCAGCCCCGGCAGGCAGTAAGTACGCTTATCGCACTCTATCACGCATGCATGCGGCGACTGCGCGCTTTGGCCGTTCGGACAAGGGGCCCGCACGGCCCGGCGCGAACGGCCCGGCCGCGTTTCACATAGAAACAAAGATAGTCAGGGATTACGCTCAGCGGCTAGTCTTTTGCACAGCTGGATGCGGGGCAAGGCACGAGCTCGGGTAGCCTTTAAGGAACCGCAGGGATTTGCGCCCCGCCGCTGCCGGGCGCGGCGCGTTCGATCGCCTGCGTCAGCAGCGCCAGCGGCACCGCGGAATCGGGCGGTGCAACCCCGGCCGCGACACGCAGCAACATGGCTCGCAGCGCTTCGGCCGCCTGTTCCACCGGACGCCGCGCGGGCGCCGACTGCGGCGAATCGATGCGCGCCGCATAGGCCTGACGACGCCATGCGAGTCCTAGCGCCTCGGCCAGCAATGCGACATGGCCCAGGCCCAACGCTTGCGCCGAGGCGCCCAACCGATAAGCCGCCAACGCCGTGTGTTCGGCCGCGGCGATATCCGGTGTGGGGCCCGCAAAAACGGCGTCCATGCCGACCGCCAGCGCCGCCATCGATGCATCGGCCGTTTGCAGGAAATCTTCATACGCGAAAACGGGGACCGACAGAACGCCCAAGTCGCGCGCGATCTCGCCTGCAGCTACCGCTTCCGCCAGCGTGGCGCCCTGCTCCCATGCCGCTTCCGACGACTGGGTCGCCGCGACGTGCCAATCCACCGTCAAACCGTAATCGTTCAAGAGCGCGACGGCATCGGCATCCTCCGCCGCCGCCCCATACAGCGCGTAATCGCGCCACAGCAGCGCGAGCGTGGCCCGCACGAACGAGCGCGAGGCCAATTGCAATCCATGCTCTTGTTCCGACAACAGCAAATTGCAGCGCGCATAGAACCGCTTGGCGTCCGGCTCGCCCGCACGCGCGCGCCCGCTGACGCGCAATGTGTGCGCGCATGCGCCGGCCAAGCGCCAGGCGTCGTAGGTATCGTCCCCGGCAAGCGTGGCGAGGCACCCGTCCAATTCGTCCAGCGCGGCGGGCGCCTCGTCGGACCCTTTGAGCACGGGCAGCAACGCCTGCTCGTAACGAGCGCGCAATGGCCCGAGCGCCGCGGGCGCCATGGCTCGCATGGTGGCCGGCGCAATCGGCCGCGCCGCAAGGGCAAGATCTTCGAAAACGGCCGTATAGCCTTGGGTATGTTTGGCGACGTGCGCGTGCAACTCGCGATAATGCGCGAAGAGCGTAGGCGAGCAGGCCAACTCACGCAAATTGCGACGCCCGAGCGCCGCGTGGAAATCGGCAAGCGCCGCATTGAACTGCGGCAGAAAATCGCCGCTCGCGAACGGAGAAGCGAGCACCAGCGCGTCGGTGTAACGTTGCGCGGCAAGCCAGCCGGCTTGGCGCAACACTTGCCCCGCGCGCAATAGCGGCCCGACGACGGCGATTTGCGCTTCGCTCGCGCGGCGGGCCTCGGCCAGCGCGGCTTCGGCCTCGGGCACCGCGGCGCCGCGCGGGTTGGGCAATGCTTCCAGAGTCGGCAAATCTGCGGATGTCATAGCGTCGTGGACATGGGGAGCGGCCCGGCCGCGTTCGGCCCCAGCCGCCCGGCGCCGATCAGATCTGAACCATTTCGAAGTCTTCCTTGCGCGCGCCGCATTCCGGACAGGTCCAATTGATCGGAACGTCTTCCCAGCGCGTACCCGGGGCGATGCCTTCTTCAGGCAAACCAGCCTCTTCGTCGTAGATCCAGCCGCAAATCAGGCACATCCAGCTTCTGTATTCCATTCTTGTATCGCGTCGAAAGATCCGTGGATCAAAGAGCCATGATGGTACCGTTTTTGGGGCGCGCCTGGCTAGGAATACACATGCGTGCGCTCGGCTGCCTGCGCGGCGCTCGGTCTGCGCCCGCGCGCTGTGTGTGCGCGACATCCTTGTCAGTGCCATCGGAGCGAATAAAGCCGCATAATGGGGCGTCCGCGCAGGCGCGCCGGCCGGCCCGCCGCCCGCGAATTCCATCACATTGCTCCATTCCATGCACAGTGCCGCTCCCCCCATCGTTTTGACATTCGGCTTGTCCGACCCCACGGGTGGCTTCGGCCTGCAGGCCGACCTGCTCACGCTCGCGAGCATGGGTTGCCACGGGGTATCGGTTCTCACCGGCTATACCGTGCGCGATTCGGCCACCTGCGATGAAGTGACGGGCCTGGACCCCGACGTCGTCGCCACGCAAGCGCGCATGCTGCTCGAAGATATGCCCGTCGCCGCCTTCAAAGTGGGCGCCGCCACGCGCGCAGAAGTGGTTAGCGCCATTGCCGAAGTGGTGTCCGACTACGACGGCATCCCGCTGATCCTCGCGCCCGATTTCACCGTCGACGACGAGCACGTGCTGGCCGCCGACGAGTTGCGCGAATCGATCGCCGATCTGCTCGCCCCGCAAACGACGGTCCTGATCGCCGATCAAGCGACGTTGATCACGCTCGCCCAGCCCGACGGGGAAGCCGAAGCGCCCAGCTTGGATGCGGCGATCGCCCATCTGCTCTCGCAAGGCACCGAGTATGTGCTGGCGACGCAAACGGGCGCGCATCGCTTGGTCTATACGCTCTTTAGCGAAGAAGGGCAGGTTCGCCAAGACATGTGGGACCAGCCGCAATATCGCGTCATGGGCATCACCGACACGCTCGGCGCGGCCGTCGCGGCGCTGCTCGCCAACGGGCAAGAGCCTGCGGAGGCCGTGCGCGAAGCGCAGGAATACCTCTATCAAGCGACACGTCAGGCGTTCCGCCCCGGAATGGGCGCCTATATGCCTGATCGCTTCTTCTGGGCTCGCGACGACGAAGGCACGCCGACGATCGGCGAGCAAACGCCTCGCCAAAAATCGACGCGGGCTTAGCGCCCCGCACGTATCGCACAGACGTAAAAAAACCCGCAGCGCCGAAAAGCAATGCGGGTTTTTCGTCAACGGGACGCGCCTTGCGGCGCGCCCCCATGTCGTTTCGGCAAATGGCCTATCGGCCCGCCGAAATTACATGTCCATGCCCATGCCGCCCATGCCGCCGGGCATGCCGCCAGGCATCGGAGCATCCTTCTTCGGCAGTTCGGCAACCGCTGCGTCCGTCGTCAGCAGCAGGCCTGCCACCGAAGCGGCGTTTTGCAGCGCCGTGCGCGTGACCTTCGTCGGATCGACAACGCCGGCTTCCACCAGATCGCCGTACTCTTCCGTCGCAGCGTTGAAGCCATAGTTGCCCTTGCCGTTCGCCACCGCGGCGACCACGACACCGGCTTCCATGCCGCCGTTGATCACGATCTGACGCAGCGGCTCTTCCATCGCGCGCAGCACGATCTTGATGCCGGCGTCTTGATCGGCGTTCGCGCCCTTCACGTCAGCGATGGCCGTGCGAGCACGGATCAGCGCCACGCCGCCGCCAGGAACGATGCCTTCTTCAACGGCCGCGCGCGTAGCGTGCAGCGCGTCTTCGACACGCGCCTTCTTTTCCTTCATTTCGACTTCCGTCGCGGCGCCAACCTTGATGACGGCCACGCCGCCAGCCAGCTTCGCAACGCGCTCTTGCAGCTTTTCGCGGTCGTAGTCGGACGTGGCTTCTTCGATTTGCGTGCGAATTTGCTTCACGCGCGCTTCGATGTTCTTGCCTTCGCCTGCGCCGTCGATGATCGTCGTGTTTTCCTTGCCCACTTCGATCCGCTTGGCCGAACCCAGCTCTTGCAGCGTCGCCTTCTCGAGCGTGAGGCCCGTTTCCTCGGCGATCACTTGGCCGCCCGTGAGGATTGCGATATCTTCGAGCATTGCCTTGCGACGATCGCCGAAGCCAGGCGCCTTCACGGCGACGGTCTTCAGGATGCCGCGGATGTTGTTGACGACGAGCGTTGCGAGCGCTTCGCCTTCGACGTCTTCAGCGATGATGAGCAGCGGACGGCCAGCCTTGGCCACTTGCTCGAGCACCGGCAGCAGATCGCGGATGTTCGAAACCTTCTTGTCGTGCAGCAGCACGAACGGGTTTTCGAGCACGGCGACTTGCTTGTCGGGGTTGTTGATGAAGTACGGCGACAGGTAGCCGCGGTCGAATTGCATGCCTTCGACGACTTCGAGCTCGTCGGCCAGCGACTTGCCGTCTTCGACGGTGATCACGCCTTCCTTGCCGACCTTGTCCATGGCTTCAGCGATGCGATCGCCGATCGACGAATCGCTGTTCGCCGAGATCGCGCCCACTTGCGCGATTTCCTTGCTCGTCGTGCAGGGCTTGCTGATCTTGCGCAGCTCTTCCACGGCGGCGTGCACGGCCTTGTCGATGCCGCGCTTCAAGTCCATCGGGTTCATGCCCGATGCGACGTACTTCATGCCTTCGCGCACGATCGACTGAGCCAGCACCGTGGCCGTCGTCGTACCGTCGCCGGCGTTGTCGCTCGTCTTGGACGCAACTTCCTTGACCATCTGCGCGCCCATGTTCTGGAGCTTGTCTTCGAGTTCGATCTCTTTCGCGACCGACACGCCATCCTTCGTGACCGTCGGGCCGCCGAAGCTGCGCTCGAGGACGACGTTGCGGCCCTTCGGACCGAGCGTGACCTTCACTGCGTTTGCAAGGATATTCACGCCTTCGACCATCTTGGCGCGAGCGCTGTCGCCGAATACGACGTCTTTAGCTGCCATCTTCTAACTCCTTGAAATCTTTGTGGAATATCGACCAGGACAGAAATTACTTCTGCACGACGGCCATGATGTCTTCTTCGCGCATCACCAGCAGCTCGTTACCGTCGACTTTGACGGTTTGGCCGGCGTACTTGCCGAACAGGACGCGATCGCCGACTTTGACGTCGAGTGCGATTTGGTCGCCCTTGTCGTTGCGCTTGCCCGGCCCGATCGCGAGCACTTCGCCTTGATCCGGCTTCTCGGCCGCGGCGTCAGGGATCACGATGCCCGAGGCGGTCTTGGTTTCCTGATCCAAACGCTTGACGATGACGCGATCGTGCAAAGGACGAAGGTTCATACATACTCCTCTCTGGTTTGAGACTGAAGAACGCTGAAGTTAAGTGAAGGCCGCGGAGCGCGACCCGGATGAAACTTGTTAGCACTCATGTGCAGCGAGTGCTAATTATATGGACCGACCTGGGCAATTTCAAGAAGGGGGAGGAAGAGAAATTGGGGGGCGGCAAGTGTCGGCCATGCAAAGCGGCAGATGGTAGGAAGAAATTGCCCCGCGACAAGCCGCACGACTTTGCACTTCCTCCTTGACGCCGTGTGATGCTATCCTTGCATCGCGTTTGCAATGCAAGGAGCAATTACGCATATGAAAACCGCTACGATGCCGCCGCTGCGCGTCGACCCCGAATTGCGACAGGCCGCGGAAGGCGTGTTACGCAAGGACGAATCGCTGTCGGCGTTCATGGAAGCCGCGCTGCGCGAAAGCATCGCGCGCCGTCGGACGCAGCGCGAATTTGTTGCTCGAGGGCTCGACGCGCGCGATCAGGCGCGCCGCGACAATGAGTATTTCGATGCAGACACCGTGCATGCCGAACTCGAGGGCATGCTGCATGCCGCGCAAATGAAACGATGAGCTTTCGCGTTCGCTACACCCGCGGGGCTCGGGACGATCTCAAAAGACTCTACGCTTTCTTGCTCGAACGGGATGTCGAAGTGGCGCAGCGCGCGCTCGAGTCGATCCGCAAGGCTGCGGATATGCTGCGCTCCTTCCCATTTACGTGCCGCAAAGTGGACGATGCCGATCCCTTCTTACGTGAATTGGTTATTTCCTTCGGCGAGTCAGGGTATGTAGCGCTGTTCGAAATCGAAGGTGCGGGTAACGCCGCGCATGCTGGCGTTGAAAATCGCTACATCACAATCCTTGCCGTTCGCCATCAGCGCGAAGACGATTACCACTAAAAAGGCCGAAGCCGCGCACCCGCCTTCTATCCATCGTCACCGTCCTTCACTCCGGCCGCATCACATCGAGCCCGCCCAGCGCCACCACACCGCTCACGACGATCAGCGCCACGCTATGGCGGCCGAAGTAAAGCACTGCCGCGGCAAGCCAGCTCGCAGCGAAAAAAGCGCCGATACGCAATGCCGCCATCCGTCCGCCATCTGGCGCAGCCGGCCCGCCCCTGCGCCCCTCGTTCCTAGCCGCCGGCTGCACCGCCCATCCCGCCCGCGCCACCGATGCGCCGTTGCCGTTCCTCGCCCTTCCCTCCGAATGAATATCAGCCATCCTGCCGCTCCTTTCGTCAGATAATTAGCTATGCAACTATTTGTTTCAAAAAAAATCCTTCGTCATTCCAAGGCCGAGCGCACCACCCGGATCTTTTGGACTGTCTCAGCAAACGTCGAGCCGCCCATTCGATCCTTCAGCCGCGCCGTGACTGCGCCGCTCGCCTCGTTCAGCGGCCGCTTGATCGCTTGCGCCTGCGCCGTCGGGAAAATCGCCACTTCGCGGCCATCGCCTTCCACGCGCCGCCGCTCGATATAACCGCGCTCCTCCAAGCCGTCCAGCGCTCGCGTTGCCGTAGGGCGCGCGATCGACAACGCCTCCGACAACTCGCGCTGCAACATGCCAGGACGATCGAGGATGGCCCGCAACATAAACCCCTGCGGCGGCGTCACGCCGAACGGCTCGAACGCCTCCGCCCACTCGCGCTCGAGACGCCGCGCCAGCGCCGATGTATTGAAGTAAAGGCATTGATCGAACATGAGCCGCATTCTATCGTCATATCGTTAGCTATGCAACTATCTAACCAAATGCGCGACGATATGACCGAAGACGAAGCATCGAGCACGGTAGTACACCCGTCGCGCGCAGGGCCTTTTCTGCACCGCCAGCGGCGATCTCGCCCGTTTGGCACAATGCCTTCTCCAATTTATCGACCGCCCGTCGCGGTTCGGTGCGACGGTCCTGCTCGTTGCTCGACCGCCTCTTCGCCGCAACTCGACTCGACAATTCGACAACTCGACACGATGATCCCTTTCTCGGTACTCGATTTGTGCCCCGTGCCGCTCGGTCAGACGCCGGCCGACGCCTTCGCTCACTCGCTCGATCTCGCGCAGCACGTCGAACGCTGGGGGTACAAACGCTTCTGGCTGGCGGAGCACCACAACATGCCCGGCATCGCGAGCGCGGCGACCGCGGTCGTGATCGGCCATATCGCGGGCGGCACCAAAACGATTCGCGTCGGCTCGGGCGGCGTCATGTTGCCCAACCACGCTCCGCTCGTCATTGCCGAGCAGTTCGGCACGCTCGCTTCGCTCTATCCCGATCGCATCGATCTGGGCCTGGGCCGCGCGCCCGGCACCGATCAAACCACGATGCGCGCCCTACGGCGCGATCAGTTTGGCGACAGCGGGGATCGGTTCCCCGAAGACGTCGCCGAGCTGCAGCGCTACTTCGCCGAACCGGTGCCCGGCCAGCGCGTGCGCGCCGTGCCCGGCGCAGGGCTTAACGTGCCGATCTGGCTGCTCGGCTCGTCGTTGTTTTCCGCGCAACTGGCCGCGAGCCTCGGCCTGCCGTTCGCGTTCGCGTCGCACTTCGCGCCCGATCTCCTGCTCAGGGCGCTCGAGGTCTATCGCGCGCAATTTCGGCCTTCCGCCGCCCTAGCCAAGCCCTACGCGATGGTGGGCGTCAATTTGTTCGCGGCCGATACGGACGCCGAGGGCCAGCGGCTCTTCACGTCGCTGCAACAGCAATTCCTCCTGCGTCGGCGCGGCACGCCCGGACAATTGCGGCCGCCGGTGGATCGTCTCGATGCCGCCGACTTCGAGTTGGCGGACGTGCAACATTCGCTCGCCTGCTCCGCGGTGGGCGGCCCCGACACCGTGCGCGCCGCGCTCGAATCGATCATCGCGCAAACGCAAGCCGACGAGCTCATCCTCACGGCTCAGATCTACGATCACGCAGCGCGGCTGCGCTCGTTCGAGATCGGCGCGCAATTGCGCGAAGCGATGCGGGCCTCGCGCGAGCCGTGAAGGATCGAGCCGCCGCGCTCGTCGGTTAGTGGCCGTCAGGCCTTTGCGCACTCGCGCTTCAGCGGGACCGGGCGCACCCAGCGCCAAAACCCTACGGTCAGCAGCCCGAGCGCCGCTGCCGCCAAGGAAAGCTGCCCCATGCTGGCGAGCGCGGTAAGCGCCGAGCCCGGCGCAAAGAACGGATAAAGCAACGACGCCAGCAACTGCTTCTTGAGCGCAAGAATCAACACGACGAACGACACGGTGCGAAGCAGCGGGCGCTCGGGCAGATATCGCCAAACGAGCGCGATGCAAGCGAAGCTGGCCAGCGCCGGCTCGACCGAGGTCAAATACGCCGGAATCATGACGTCCATTCCGTAGGGCAGCTTGCACCACCCAACGCTGGGCAGCAGTGCGGACAATTGCACGTAAGCCGCCTGCTCCATCAGCGACAAACCCGGCGAAACCACCGCAACCAATAACAACGCCACTCCCGCGCCGGCCGCGAGCCGCACCCCGTTTTGCCGAAATTGGCAGACCCCAGCCGTCAAGGCGGCCGCGACGGCGAAATAGACGATCGGGCTCACGCTCGATAACGGACCGAAGAGCCATCTGAGCGGGGTGGTCGTCGAACAATAGCCGGTCATGAACGCGTTTCTGACGGTCGCGTTCAGGCACGCGAGCAGCGCGAACAAGACGAAGATGCGCAGGGCCGGCGACCGTCCCGCGTATTGCGCGCGCAGGCAGCGATCGAGCCACATCGCCGCATACACCATCACCGTCGCATTGAGCACTTCGGGCAACGGCGAATGAAAGTCCGGATTCGACACCTTCAGCCATTGCACCATCACCACGTGGATGGTGAGCGCAAGCCCACCCGTGAGACAGGCGCCTATCGTCAGGCGCGGCCATCGCACCCCTGCAAATATCGTCGTTGCTTCGTTCATATCGGTGCACTTCCCGTCAGCAAAACTTGGACGGGCGAATATCCGACGAAAGGCGTAGGCCGCGATAGGCGAATCGTCTGCTTGTGCCGGGGGCGGCAGCCAATCGCCGCCGCACGGGAATATCCACGAAAGCGCTCCGGTAATGCACCTCGAGGACCGCGCCCAGACGCACGGCGGCGGCCTTAGCCGTGCGCAGCACGGCGCAACCGTTCATTCCCAAGGAGAGCGAGATGGACCGCGAGGACGAGCGTAGCGAGCACGGATCGACAGACCGGCGCCGTTTTCTCAAATGCATGGCATGGGCCGGCGCCGGCACGCTTTGGACCATGCATGCCGGTGTGTTGCAAGCGCGCATGCTGGGCACGCAAGCGCAGGACGGCGCCGGCGTGGCCGGCGATGCGCTGAAGGACGCCACCTTCAGCTTCGTGCAGGTCAGCGATTCGCATATCGGCTTCACCAAGGCCCCCAATCCCGACGTGACGGGCACGTTCAAAGCGGCGCTCGCGCGCATCGACGCGCAACCGCTGCAGCCCGACTTCATCATTCACACGGGAGACCTCACGCACCTCTCGCGCCCCGACGAGTTCGACACGGTCCAGCAACTGATGCGCGGCTCGCGCACCCAGCGCGCGTTCTTCGTGCCCGGCGAGCACGATGTGATCGGCGACAACGGCCGCGAATTCTTTCATCGCTTCGGCGAAGGCCAAACCGAAGGCGGCTGGTACAGCTTCGATCACCGCGGCGTTCACTTCGTCGCACTCGTGAACGTGCTCAGCCTCAAAGGCGGGGGCTTGGGCTGGCTCGGTCCCGATCAACTCGCGTGGCTCAAGCAAGACTTGGCGGCGCGCTCATCGGAGACGCCGATCGTCGTGTTCGCGCACATGCCGCTATGGTCGCTCTACCCTGCATGGGGTTGGGGCACCGACGATGCGGGCCAAGCGATGACGATGTTGCGCCGCTTCGGCTCGGTCACCGTGCTCAACGGTCACATCCACCAAATTCAACAAAAGGTCGAAGGACAGATCACGTTCCATACGGCGCGCTCGACCGCTTACCCGCAACCCGCGCCCGGCGTCGGCTCCGGCCCCGGTCCGCTCAAGGAAGTCGCACCCGGCCAACTGGCGAGCTATCTCGGCGTGCGCGAAGTGCGCCACGTGCAAGCGGGCAACACGCTCGCGCTGACGGAGGAGGCGCTCTCATGAAACCCTTCGGTCCCGCGCGCCGCACCCTGCTCGCCGCGTTCGCGCTCACGCCGCTGCTCTTGGTCGGAACGACGCGTCGCGGTGTCGCCGCGACCAACGACACGGGCAACGCTGCAACGTCCGCCAAAGGCGCACCGTCCTATCGGATCGACATTCACAACTTCGCGTTCGCACCGAAGGAGCTCACGGTCCCGGCTGGCGCACGCATCGTCTGGACCAATCTCGACGACGAACCGCATACGATCGTCAGCGCCGCCGGGGCGTTCAAGCCCTCGCAGGCGCTCGACACGAACGATTCGTTCGCGACCGTACTGGACAAGCCCGGAACGTACGCCTACTTTTGCGGCATCCATCCGATGATGGTCGGCAAGATCGTCGTTCGCTAACCCGGGGCCATCATGATCGATCAAGCCCGGCTGGCGGCTCGCCGCTCGAGGGTGCGGCTCGCGGCGGTGCGCACCGCCGCCGCGGATGAGCCGCGCGGGAATAAACTGGACGCATCTTCGGTATTGCAGCGGTCAACCCAGGAGGCGCCCCCGGTGGCCGAAACCGACAAGCATGCGAGCGACGCGCCCAGCCCGTGCTCCGAGGCCGAGCGCAGCCGCCGCTTTCAGCAAGTGGCGCTGCCGCATCTGGACGCGGCCTACAACCTCGCTCGTTGGCTCAGCGGCAGCGCGGGCGACGCCGAGGACATCGTTCAGGAAGCGTTCATGCGCGCATTTCGCTTCTTCGATTCGTTCCACGGCGACAACGCACGGCCCTGGCTGCTCGCCATCGTGCGCCGAACTTGGTACACGGAATGGCAACGGCGCGCGAATTCGCGGGAAGTCGCACCGTTGGACGACGCGCTCGATCAAACCAGCGTCTTCGAGCCGACCTGCGAGGGCTTCGCCGATCCGCAAGCGTTGCTCCTGCGAGGGGAGCATGCGCGGCTCGTGCACGAAGCGCTCGCGAGCCTGCCCGTCGAATTTCGCGAAGTCTTGATCTTGCGCGAATTGGAGGAGATGGCCTACCGCGATATCGCCGCCATCACCGATCTGCCGATCGGCACGGTCATGTCGCGTTTGGCACGCGGCCGGCGCAAGCTCGCGGCGTTGCTCGCGCCGCTCGTCGAGGAAGGCCGCGCGGGCGCACAGCGTTTCGGCAAGGAGAGCTCTGATGGACTGCAATGAAGCCCGCCCGCTGCTCGATGCCGCGACGGATCGCGAGCTATCGGCCGCCGAAGCCCTGCGCCTCGAGCAGCATGTGGCGACCTGCGCCTCGTGCCGGCGCGAGGCCCAAGCGCTGCAAGCGGTCAGCCAAGCCACGCGCGTGGCGCCGTACTTCAACGCCCCGGACGCGTTGCGCGCTCGCCTCGTCGCGGCGCTGCCTGCCGTCGATGCGACGGACGAGCAGGAAGGGCATGCATCGGCCGCCTCAGATTCGCAGCCCGCGCCGGTCTCGCCGAGACCGCCTAGCGTCGAGCCGCCACGGCCAGAGACCGTGCCCGAGCGCCCCCCCGAGCGGGCGTTCGACAGCATTGGCAAAGTCGGCAAGTTCGGCAAGTTTTGGCCGGGATGGCGCACGCCGCGCGGCGCACCTACGGGAGGCGGTGGCCCGGCAGCGCTTGGCCGGCCCGTCGCGATCGTCGGGGCCGCCTTGGCGGCGTTGGCCGTGACGGCGAGCCTCTTCCTGCTCGTGCCGCGCCCCCCTGCCCCGGGCTCGTCGCTCGTCGATGACCTCGTCGCCAGTCACGTCCGCGCGCAATTGTCCGGGCACGACATCGACGTGGTCTCGTCCGATCAACATACGGTCAAGCCATGGTTCAACGGCAGGCTCGACTATGCGCCCCCCGTCGAAGACCTCGCCGCGAGCGGCTTCGCGTTGACCGGCGGGCGGCTCGACTATGTCGATCATCGCCGTGTCGCCGTGCTCGTCTATCGGTATCGGAAGCACGTCATCGACGTGTACGTCATGCCGGAGCAAGGCGACGGCGCCGCGCCGGCCCCGAGCGCATCGACGAGCGACGGCTACGCGCTGGCGAGCTGGCGTGCAGGCGGCATGATCTGGTGGGCGGTGAGCGATGCAGAACCGGCCGTGCTCGCGCAGTTGCATGCGGCGCTGACCGAACGCTTGCAGCGGCCGTCCGCCGAGCGCGCGCAATAGCGGCGATGCCGCACGCCGTTAGATTTGCGGATCGAGGTCGGCAGGAGGGTCGGATATCGGTTATCGAACGCGCGCCTCAGCGTTGCTGCGCAAGCGAGAGTGCAATCCGATCGGCCAGTTGCCCGATGACACGGCTGAGTGCATCGGCGATCGCCGCCGAATCGTCCGAGGACAGCGGCTCGCTCAACGCAATGTCTTGCATCGACACGGCTTTGGCCGGCTGCCCGGCCGTCAGCGTCCAACTGCCTTCGAGCGTCAAACGGCCGTCGTGGCTGGCGCGCAGATCGAGCACCGTTACGACGATGCCTCGCGTTCCGTCGGGCGCGGGCGCGTCGGGCAGCACGAATGCGCCGGGCGGCAAGCGCGCGAGCAGATCTTGCGCCAGCGCGCGCCGCATCATCTGCCCGAGCGGCGCCCCCCAATGGTCGTCCTCGCGCACCGAAAGCCGATGCGCCGCATCCTGGGCGACCACTTCCGGCCGATCGAGCGCAGCCGGAACGCGCACGGCGCCCAACTGCACGGCCGGCATCGCGCGGGGCGCCGCCCCCGCCGTCGCGAGCGGTGCGCGGGAGGGCACCGCGTCGAGGGAGAAGTAGCGCGTTGGCGGGCTGTGCCCGCATGCGGCAAGCGCCAGCACCGCGGCGAGCGCCAACGTCGTTTTCCGTGTCATTGCCCTCTCCCTTGCTTGCCGCGCACGAGCGCTTCCGGATGGCGGTCGAGATAGTCGGCGAGCGAGCGCACCGAGCGCGCCATCTCGGTCAACTGGCGCAGCGCTTCGGGCAAATCGTTCTGGCGCATCGGATCGCCGCCGATCGTGCGATTGGCGGCCGCCACGGCGCTATCGGCCTCGTGCGCCGTCTGGCGCAGTTGCGCGACAAGCGGCCCGAGCTGCGGCGAAACCTCCCGCAGCGTACGGTCGACCTGCGCGATCGAGTGGTCCAAATGGTCCAAGCTGTCGGCGATCTGCGGCGACGAAGACAAGGTACGAATGCGCGCTGCGATGCGGCGAATGTCCTCGCCCGTCTGCTCGATCGGCAGTGCGTCGATTTTCGTCATCACGTGGTCGGCTTTCGTCATCACGTCGTCGGCTTTGGCTATGATCGCGTCGACATCGCCCGAAGGCGCGCTCGGGATGTCGGTTTCACCCGCGCTCACGGCCAAGTCGGCGCTGGGCGCGCCGGCGACGAAGTCGAGCTCGACCTCGCGCGCGCCGATGATCGGCGGGTCCTGCGACAGCCGCGCACGCAAGCCCGCCGCGATCAAGCGTCTGAGCATATCGTCGACGATGGGCCGCCAATTGCCGTCGGCGGGCTTGACGCCATCGGCCAGGCCCAGCTTGCTCGAATCGATCGCCACTTCGACTGGCGAATCGAGCGTGCCCGCGGCCGCATCGTAGCGAAAGCCCACATGCGCGACTTCGCCGATGCGAAAACCGCGCAGCCGCACGGGCGCGCCTTCGTCCAGTTGCCCAACCGCGCCCGGAAAGCGAATCACGTACTTAACGACCGGGCCGCGGGGCGCATAGGCGCGCTCGCCTCCGACGAACTTGCGCGTCTCGGCGCCGGGCCCCGGCTCCATCACGATCTCCGGACCGCCGAGCATCGCCTTGGCCGTGGACGGATCGCTCAAATCGATTTGAGCGCCCTTCACCCAAAAGCGCGTGCCCTTGCGCAGATAGCGCTTGGCGCTGCGATCGATCTCGACTTGCACATCGACGTGGCGGCCGTCGTCGTCGAGCGAGACGTCCCGCACTTCGCCGATGCTCACGCCGCGCAGCGTGACCGAGGTATCGTCGGCCTTCATCCCATAGGCGTCGTCGAACACGATCGTGACCGTCTCGCCGCCATGCACGAGCGCCCGAATGCCGAGCCAGCCCGCCACGCCGCACGCGGCGATCGGCACGGCCCAAATCCAGCCCGGCCAACGCGTGCGGCGCAAGTCGGCTGCCTCGGTGCGGTGCTCGTTCAGCTCGTTCACGCGCGCCTCCTTTGGGCGGCGTCCCACATCAGACGCGGATCGAATGCGCGCGAGGCGGCCATCGTCAAGAAGACGACGAGCGCAAAGGCGGTCGCGCCGTCATCGGGGCGCGAGCTCGCCAAGCCCCCGAACTGGATCAACGGCGCGAACGCGGCGATCGTGAACACGTCCACGTTCGACCAGCGCCCCAACTCGTCGATGAGCCGGTAGACGAAGGTCTTGGTGCGCAGGTGGCGCGTGGACCGACGCAGCGTCGAGACGATGAACCACGCCATGCCGAACAGTTTCGCGAACGGAATCGCGATGCTCGTGCAAACGATCAGAATGCCAAGCGGCCACAACCCGGCTTTGAACAACTCGGTGACGCCGTCGATGATGCGATGCGTGACCGGACGCCCGAGTTGCAGCGAAATCGTCATCGGATACAGATTGGCGGGGAACGCCAGCACGAAGGCGGCCAGGCTCAGCGCTGCGGCGCGGGCGATCGCATCGGGCTTGCGCTTGCGCAGCTTCAATCCGCAGCGAGGACAGGCACGCCCCTCGTGCTCAACCGGCGCGATGAGGTCGCACGCCGTGCACGAGAGCACGCGCTCGCCCGGCGCGACCTCGCGCTCGGGCGCAATCGCGCGCCAAACGGTGCGGTGATCCAGCGTGGCGCGCGTCACCATCGACATGAACGCGGCGGCGACGAAGCAGTAGCCGCCGGCGTCGATCGAACCGGTCAAGTCTTGCGTGACGCGCGAATAGCCGACGAAGCAACCGAGCAAGAAGACATCGGGCATCGCCCACGCGTCGAGCCAAATCGTCCAGCGGTAGCAGGCTCCGAGCCAACGCGGGCGCCAGCGCAGCAGCACCGCGGCCAGTACCACCGACAGCGCGGAAAAGCGCACGAGCGGCAGCACGACGCCCGCGAGGCCGAGCAGCACCGCCAATAACTCGAAGCGCTCGCGCCACATCAGCACAATGCCCGATGCCAGCACCGCCGAGCGCTCGC
Organism: Trinickia sp. Y13; assembly: GCF_029522115.1. Lineage (GTDB taxonomy): Bacteria > Pseudomonadota > Gammaproteobacteria > Burkholderiales > Burkholderiaceae > Trinickia. The sequence continues at coordinate 159,571 of NZ_JAKWFK010000010.1, forward strand.
CGCCGAGCAGATGAACGGTCATGAGCGGCGACAAATTGCCGGGCAGCAGCAGGACGAAGGTCGTCAACGAACAAGCCAGCGCCGCCGCGACCGAGCGGCCGCTCGCGCGTTCGAGCGGATAGTGGCAAACACGGCAGCGCGCGAGCATGCGCCCGGCCAGCACGGACGTGTGCGCTAACGAACCGCATTCGGGGCAACCGATCGTCATGCCGCCTCGCGCGCCAATCGTAGCCGCACGTGATTGCGCCCGGCGCAGGCCACGGGCAGCGCGGCGATAAAACCAGGACAGCGAAACATCGGACAACCTCCGGACGCTCGGGATCTCGTAAACGGGGACAAAGGCGAGAACCGTACGAGCATGGAGCGTTCCCGCTCGAATCGACGAACTGTCATCCACAAGACAACTTGCAGGCGCAACACCCCCTAGACTGCGTCGCAATCGGCTCACGCGGCGCAGTCCCCTTCGCGCGAGGCGACGGCTCGTGTTGCACCCACAACGGAGAGACGGCGATGCGCTACGTAAATAAGGTCAAATCCATAGAGGCGGCGCTCGCCGCCTTGCAGCCGGGCATGCGGCTCATGTTGGGCGAATTCGTCGGCGCGGGCGAAGCGGCTTGCTGCATCGAAGCCCTACTCGCAAGCGGGGTCGGGGACCTGACGCTGATCGCCAATACCCCGGGGCTGCGTGGCGGGTTCTTGAAGGCGCGGCTTTTCACGTCGGGGCAGCTTGCCGAGTTCATCGGCACCCATGTCGGCACGACGGACGAGTCGACCTGGGCGTACCTGACCGACGCCGTGCGCGTGACCGAGTTCTTTCCCATGGGAACCTGGGCCGAAAAAGTCCGGGCGGGCGCGATGGGCTTAGGCGGCGTGCTGATCCCCGTCGGCATCGGCATCCTCGATCAACCAGGCATGTTTCCGGCGCGCAACACGCCGAAGGACAAGCTCACGCTCGACGGTCGGGAGTTCTTCGTCGAACGGCCGCTCACGGCCGATGTCTCGATCATCAAAGGCTGGCGCGCCGATACGTTCGGCAACGTCGAATTTCGTGGCACGTCGCTGCAAAACCAGCGCGATATCGCCATGGCCGGCCGCTACACCGTGGTCGAAGTCAACGAGATCGTGGAAGTCGGCGCCATCGCGCCCGAACGCGTGGGCTGCCCAGGCGTGTTTGTCGATGCCGTCGTGCAGGGGCTCACGCTGCCCGCCCAACATGCGCTTTACCGAGATCAGTGGACCAAGCTGGGCCGCCTGCCGCGAGAAACCGCCGCCAGCGCCTGAAGGCCCGGCGCCAAACCGACCGACGCATGCGAGGAGACTACGATGCTGACCCGCACTTACCTTACCGACCCGAAACAGCGCATCGCGGCGCGTTGCGCGCAGGAGCTGACAGCCGGCGAAGTCGTCAATCTCGGCCTGGGTATCCCGACGCTGACGGCGAACTATCTCGATGCCGGCGCGGGCATCATCTTCCACACGGAAAACGGCGCGTTCGGATTCGGCGGGCGGCCTGCGTTCGCGGATATCGACAGCGACTTCACGAATGCGGGCACCGAACCGATCACACTGCCGCCCGGTGCGGCGCTGATGGACCTGGCGACCTCGCTCGGCGCGATGCGCAACGGCTATCTCGATGTGACGATCCTTGGCGCGCTGCAAGTGGACGCCCTCGGCAATCTGGCCAACTGGGCGTGCGAACGAGACGGCAAGTGGTGGCCCGGCATCGGCGGGGCGATGGATCTGTGCTACGGCACGCCGAAAGTGATCGCGGCGCTCGCGCATACCGACAAGCATGGGCGCTCGAAAATCCTGTCACGCTGCACGCTGCCGCTGACGGGCCGCGCCTGCGTCAAGGTCATCGTCACCGAGCATGCGGTGTTCGACGTCACCGAGACGGGCCTGTTGCTGCGTGAAATCATTTCGCATGCGACACTCGCCGACGTGCGCGCGATGACCGATGCGCCGTTCGAGCTTTCGCCCGCATGGCGGCAGCTCGCGCCCTGAGCGGGAAGGCCGCTTCGTTTACGTTACAAAGCGCATCACGCGCGGCGCGATAGGCGGCACCTGGCGACGCGCCATCGATGCCCACTTGCCAACCTACCCCAGGAGAACTCGCAGGATGTCCAGCTCCACGACCGGCCACACGGCCGAATGGTTCTTCGATTTCGTCTCACCGTTCGCCTACCTGCAGTTGGAGCAGTTCGACAAGCTGCCCGCCACGCTGACGGTCCAAGCGCGGCCGATCGCGTTTGGCGCGATCCTGACGCAAGTGGGGCAACGCGGTCCGGCCGAGATTCCGGCCAAGCGCGTCTTCACCTACCGTCATGCACTCTACCGCGCGCAAAAGCTCGGCATCGCCTATCGGATGCCCCCCGCGCACCCGTTCAATTCGCTCAAGGCGTTACGGCTCGCGATCGCGATGGGGAGCTCGCTCGATGTCATCCAACGCATCTTTCGGTTCATCTGGCGCGACGGCCACGACGTCGCTTCGCCCGAAGGCTTCGCGGCGCTCTGTGATGCGATGGACTACCCCCAAGGCGTGGAAGCGGTAGAAGCGCAAAGCGCCAAGGACGCGCTCAAAGCCAACACCGATCGGGCCATGGCGCTCGGCCTGTTCGGCGTGCCGACGTTCGTGCTCGACGGCGAGCTGTTCTGGGGCGAAGACGCCACCGAGATGTTCGTCGACTGCATCGGTTCGCGCGCCTGGCTCGATTCGCCCGAAGTGCGCCGCGTGAGCGCATTGCCAGTCGGTGTTCAGCGCCGCATGCCCGGCGCGGCCGCGGCCGAGCCCGCAGCGAAGCCATGACAGCGCCACCGCGCCCCGATGCCGAAGCCGGCCGGCCCGGCGTGGGGCGGGCAAGGCTAGCGCATATCGCCGCCTGGTCGCTCGAGTTGCCCGAGGAGGAAGCCGAACGCGCCTGCGCCGGCATCGTCGAAAAAACCTTCGCGCGCGGCGCCTGCATCTGCCCGAAACACACGGTGCTCGAAAGCTGGACCGGCGTCGTGTCGGGGCTCGTCAAAGTCGGCGCCGTCTCGAAAGACGGCCGCAGCGTCACGTTCACGGGGGTGCCGGCAGGCGGCTGGTTCGGTGAGGGCTCGGTGCTCAAGAACGAGCCGCGCCGCTATGACATCGTCGCGCTGCGCAACACGCGCATGGCGTTCATGGACCGTGCGACCTTCATGTGGCTCGTCGAGCACAGCGTTGCGTTCAATCGGTTCCTCGTGCGCCAACTCAACGAGCGGCTCAGCCATTTCATGGCGCTGCTCGAATACGACCGCATGCTCGATGCGACGCCGCGCCTCGCGCGATGCATCGCCTCGCTGTTCAACCCCGTGCTCTATCCGGGCAGTGGGGACCACCTCGAGATCACACAGGAAGAGTTAGGTCTGCTTTCGGGCATCACGCGCCAAGTTGCCAACCAATCGCTCAAGGCACTGCACAAGGATGGCGTCGTCAGGCTCGAGTACGGGGGCGTCACGGTCGTCGATCTCGAGCGGCTACGCAACTACGGCGCGTGAGCGCCTCGGTTGCGCCGCCGCCGTTGAGTCAGTCGAGTACCCAGTGACCACGGACCCAATTCCAATGGTTGCCGACCCACACGTAGCGGCCCTTAACCCAGTGATACTCGGGCGCGGGCCGCGCGGGCACGACTTCGACCAGCGGCGCGGGCCGCGGCGGCCGGGCCGGCTCGACCACGCAGGCCGCCAGCGTGAGCGCGGCCGCCGACAGCAATAGCGCCTGCGCGGCGCGTGAGCGAATAAGCGTAAAACGAATCGACATCTAACTGCCTCCCTGGGTTGTATTGCCTCGTTACCGGTAAGACCGGCGCGAGGCGGTGCGTTGTTGCATCGTGACGGGCAATTTCGGCTGCCGGCTCCTGGCAGTGCGGCATTGCGCCGTTGCGCCACGGCCCGCTGCGGTCGCGCGCGGTCAAACGGTAACGAGCCCCGTCAGGGGTTTGGCCTGCGCCGTCTGGGGAAACAGCGAGGCCATCGTGCGATGTGGATCGAGACCGAAGGTCTCGCTCGCCGCGCCGGCAATCATCGCGTCGAGCGAGGTGGTCGGGCGCAGATCGCGCCCTTCGTAGAGATCCGCCGTGCGCAAGCCGGGCCAGTCGGCCAGCACGCGGCCGCCCCGAACGGCTCCGCCCAACACCATGGCCGCGGAGCCGGTACCGTGGTCGGTGCCCGCGGTGCCGTTGACGGCTGCCGTGCGCCCGAATTCGGTCGCTACCACGATCGTCGTCTTGTCCCAGGCGGGGCCGAGGCCATCGTGCAACGCGCCCAGCATCGCGTCGAGCGCCTTGAGCTGCGCCGCAAGGCGCGCGCTCTGCCCGCTGTGCGTATCCCACCCACCGGTCTCGATCATGGCGATGCGAGGCCCGTCCGCGCGCGCGAGAAAGCTCGCGGCGACTTTTCCGAGACCGGCGGCGTCGCCTCGGGCGCGTGCGCCACCGGCCATCTCGCGAGCAGCCATGGCCGAGCGCCAAAGCGGCCCGAGTTGCGCATCGTGCTCGTACAGCGCGCCCACGCGCAGCAACAAGTCGTCGGGCGGGCTCGGCAAGCTCGAGGGCGCGTAGGAGGCGACGTCGATCTTGCCGCGCAGCGCCGCCGGAACGGTGGGCGCGAAGGCGATCGCTTCGGCGCGGCTCGGTCCGACGAGCGCGACCAAGCGGTTCAACCAGCCGTCGTGCACGCTGTACGGGGCGCCGCCGCCGGTTTCGAGCACGTTTTGCCCGTCGAAGTGCGACCGGTCACGATACGGCGTGGCAACCGCATGCACGAACAGAGCTTGCCGTTGCGCATAGAGTTGCGCCGTTTGCTGCAACGCAGGATGCAATGCGAAGGTGCCGTCGAGCCGCGTCGCAGTCGACGCATCAACGGCGATCGGCCCGCGCAGCGTCGCGTAAGCCGGCTCGGCATAGGGCACGACGATGTGCAGCCCATCGGCCGCCCCGCGCTGAATGATGAAGACGAAACGGCGATCCGATTGCACGCTCGCGAACGCCATCCGCGGGGCAACAAGCATCGCGCCTGCGCCTGCGGCCGTGAATCTCAGGAAATTGCGGCGAGAGAGCATGGCTCACCTCCGTTGAAAGTCGGGCGACACGAGCAGCAGCGCTAGCGCCGTCTGCGCGCTTTCCGCACGCGCAACGGCAAGCGCCGTCGCAGGACTGAGCGAGCCGGCCGTCAAGACGGGACCGAGGGTGCGCGCATCGACGCGATCGCCGACGCGCGCCGCGATGCGCTGCGCCAGTTCGACGCGGCGCACGAGCGCATCGGGCGCGGCCCAGCTCGCGGCGACATCGTCATAGCCGGCCGGCGAGCCGGGTCGCCAAACCGGCTGCCCGAGTTGCGCGAGCAGCGCAGCGGCTTTGACCCCATCCAATTCGCGTGCGCCCAGCCCGCGCAGCGCCGAAATCGTCCAATCCCACGGCGTTTTGAACTTGACCGGCGCGCTCGCCCACGGCTCCGGCGAGGCGACGAGCGCACGATAGACAGCGGGCAAATTGCCGCCGCTCGTCTGAAACGCGCGGGCTAGGCGCGCAACGAGCGCGGGACTCGGATCGTCGCCGGCGAAATGACGGGCGAGCTTGATCGCGATGTGGTGTGCAGTGGCCGGCGCAGCGCTGAGATCGTGCAGGATGGCTAGCGCTTGAGCCTCGCCCGCTTGGCCGTAATGCCGGCCCATCACCGTGCGCTCGCCAGGTTCATGCAGACGGGGGCGAAACACATAACTGCCGGGCGCACCGCCCTCGCCTTTCGGCCCGACGATGCTCCAACCCGTCAGCGCGCGCGCAAACTCGGTGACGTCATCCTGCGTATAGCCCGTACGCACGCCCAGCGTGTGCAGCTCCATGATTTCGCGGGCCAAGTTCTCGTTGAGGCCGCGCTTGTGCTGCGGATCGCGCAGGTCGGCGCGCATGGCCGCGGCGCTGTCGGGGCCGACCGAGCGCACCTGGTCGAGAAACACCTGCATGGCGGGGTGCCGCTCGACGGCGAGCAGCATGTCGTCGAAGCGCCCCAATACGTGGGGCCGAATCGCTTCGGCCTCGAACGCCCCCGCCAGCGCGGCCACCTGTGGCTTTTCGGTCGAAATCGCGAAGTGGTTGCTCCAGAAATGCACGAGCCGCTCGACCAACGGCGCGGGGCTCGTCAGCGCGCTCTGCACGCGGGCGTCCACTGCCTCGCGATAAGCATCGCGCACCTCGGTCCTGACCATCTGCCGTGCCGCGAGCTTGGCCCCTTCGTCCACGCCGCTTGCGGCCTGCCGGCGCGCGGCCGCAAGCGAGCCCGCCAGCGACTGCGCATCCGGCACCGGCGCCCAGGCGGCTGGCTTCGGCTCGTAGCGATCGAATTGCGCGAGCAGCCACGCTTTCGGATCGGCCGGCGGCGGCTCGTCGTCGCGCGCGCCCAGGCCGAAACGGTTCAGCGCGATGGCCGCTTCGGTCAAATGCGGTGAATCGGTCATGCTGGCCTCGCTTCTTGATGTGGCGTTGCGTCGGTATGGTGCTTAAACGCAGCGTATGCGCGTAACCCGTCGCTGCGGGCGCAGATTTTTATCCCTAGGCCGGGAGGCGACCCCCAACGAGAATGGCGCGCCCAGGCGAAGCCGCTTCGACGACACTGGCACTACCCCACAAACCGCCTATCCTAAGAGTGCGCCGCCCTCGCGCTTGGCGATCGCGGTCGTCTCCGCTCTTTCCCTCCTACGGAGGTCCGCCATGACGATGAGTGCCACCCTCGAGGCATGCCTGCACGACAAAGGCTGCCAATACGACGTCCTTCACCATCCGTACAGCCACTCGAGCATCGAAACCGCCGCGGCGGCCCATGTGCCCGGCGAACGCTTGGCCAAGACAGTCTTGCTCGAAGACGAGCAAGGCTACGTGGCGGCCGTCCTGCCGTCGACGCATGCAGTGCGCCTCTCGGAAATCTGGGAGATGACGGGCCGGCATTTGACGCTCGCGAGCGAAACCGACATGCGCGAATTGTTCAAGGATTGCGCGCCCGGCGCGCTACCGCCCGTGTGCACCGAATACGGCATGATGACCTTCCTCGACGAAAGCCTCGCCCAGCAACCCGAGATCTATTTCGAGGCCGGCGATCACGAGGAATTGGTGCACATGCGATCCGATCAATTCCTAGCGCTGATGGACGGCGCCGAACGGGCGCGCTTCGCGCATCGGATGCAGGGCGTCTCGTTCTGACCGCGCAGCGGCAGGGCGCGGCTCAGCGCGCGCTCGCCTCGGATGTCGCGTTCGGGTTCGGCGCGAGCGCGCGGTTGCCCGGCGGCTGCCGCCACTGCCCGCGCAGCGTCAAGCTTTGCGCGAAAACCGTGCGTTCGGCTGGCGTTAGCGTCGCGACGAACTCGGCCACGGCCGCCTCGATGCGCTCGCGCACCGCGCGATCGGCGGCGCGGGTATGGGCCAGCGCTGCATCGAGCGCGCTGCGATCGAACGGCGCAGCAGCAACGAGGCGCAACACCTCGCGCCGCCCTTCGCGCGCTTGCTGCACGAGCGGACGCGCCTCTCGCCGCGCTCGCCGCAGCGCTTCCTGGAATTGACGCTGCCGCTCGGGCGAGAGCTCCTGGGCGGCGAAACGCAGCGCCGTTGGGGCCGCCGGCCGCGCGCCGACGGCGACCTCGGCAACCTGCCGGGCCGCGAACCAGCGATAGGCCCCGCCCGCGATCGCGCCCAACAAAAACAGGTTCAGCGCCACCGAGCCGATGCAAAGCGCCTTCATCGCACGTGTCGTCATTCGATGCTCCCATCCCCTACCGTTGCATCGAACCCCGTCGATAAGTACGAAGGCTCGTGGTATCCCGTCGGATGTTCGCTCATCGTCATCAACAGCGACATGGCCATCGCCCCCGCGGCAAGCCCAGCCACGCCCGCGCCGGCCAATGCGGCGCCCGATAGCCACCAGCGCGCCGGTCGCGCCCTGACCGTGCGCGCTCCGCTCGGCGCTGGCGCCGAGGAGACGATGCGCTGCTGCAGCGCGCGGCTCGCCGCCTCGACGACATCGGCGTCCAGGCCGGCATCGAGCGAAGCGGCCGCCGCCAGCCGTTGCTGCGCTTCGCGCGGATGCGCTTGAGCGAACGCGCGGGCCGAGGCGCGTTCGTCGTCGGGCCAGCGGCGCGGGTCGGCGCCATAGGCGTCGACGATGCGCGCGAATCGTTCTAGGGTCATCGTCGTCATGATCGATCCTTGCAAGTCGTCACCGTTTGCGCGTCGAGGCCGAGGCCGGCGGCTCGCCCTCGGCGGCTGGATTCAAATGCGCCAAATGCGCCCGCACGCCCCGGCGCGCGCGCACGAGCAGGCTCTCGAGCGCCTCGACGCTCAGGCCCATGACGCCCGCCGCGTCCGCATTCGACAGCTCTTGGTAGTAGGTCAGCACGAGCGCCTCGCGCTGACGCGGCGGCAGGGCCGCGAGCGCTTGCCGCACATGCTCGCCATGCTGGCGCGCCTCGAGCGCCGCCTCTGGCCCGCCCGGCGTCGGCACTTCTTGCTCGTATTGAGCATCCTGCAGCGTCTCGTCGGGCACTTCGCGCCGCGCGCGCAGCCGGTCGTAGCAAAGGTTCATGGCGACCCGATGCAGCCATGTGTCGAAACGCGCCTCGCCTTCGCGCCAATGCGGCGCTTGCTTCCAGATCCGCACGAAGGCCTCCTGCGCGACGTCCTCGGCCTCCATGCGATCGCCGAGCATGCGAGCCGCCAACGCGAGCAGACGTGGCAGCTTGTGCGTCACCAACAGGCGCACGGCCGACGCATCTCCGCGCGCGACGCGCGCGAGCAGTTCGGCATCGAGATCGCGCTCGCTCAACGCGCACCGCTTCGGCTTTGAATGCACTGCATCATGAGAAAGGGTCCGTTCGTCGTTCCGTGGGTTCGTAGGGGCCGTCCCTGCTTAAACGGACGCCGCCGCAAAACCCGTCGCGAAGCGTCGCAAAGCCTATGGGCCGTTCACGCTAATTACGGGCTTGCGCTAGCCTATCGCAGTTGGTGTAAGCCCTAAGGCGGCCTTTTTTGAAAACCTTTACGGCGCGAGCGGAACCGGCATAGAGTCGAAGCGCTACGCCTTTCTCCGTACTACCGTTGTCCATCTGCACCACCCTTCGTTTCGAGGAGTGATTTTCATGGTTCTTCGGTTACTCGCCGCATTGCCGTTCATCGGCATCTTGCTCGGCGTCCCATTCGTCAATCGCGTCGAGCCGCTCATCCTGGGCATGCCGCTCGTGCTCGCGTGGATCGTGTTCTGGGTCGTCATGAGCGCGCTCATCATGGCGCTCGTTTATCGGCTCGACCCGGCCAATCGCGTCGGCGCCGTACCTACAGAGGAGGCCGGCTCATGAATAGCGCGCTTCTCATCATCGTCGCCATTACGCTAGTTGCATTAGGGCTCGGGGTGCGAGCCCGCCGCGGCCACGACATGAACCTCGAGCAGTGGTCGGTCGGCGGACGCAGCTTCGGCACGGCTTTCGTGTTTCTGCTGATGGCAGGGGAAATCTATACGACGTTCACCTTCCTCGGCGGCAGCGGCTTCGCCTACGGCAAAGGCGCCGCAGCGTACTACATCCTCTCGTACGCAACGCTCGCCTACATCATTTCGTACTGGCTGTTGCCCCCGATCTGGCGCTATGCGAAATCGCATCGCTTGGTGTCGCAGCCGCACTTCCTGGCGAGCAAATACGCGAGCCCGTCGCTTGGCGTGCTGGTGGCGATCGTCGACGTCGTCGCGCTCGTGCCGTATCTCGTGCTGCAGTTCAAGGGCTTGGGCATCATCGTGGCGACGGCCTCTTATGGCGTCATCTCGCCTACCGCAGCCGTGTGGATCGGCGCGATCGTCGTCACGCTCTACGTGACGATATCGGGCGTGCGCGGCTCGGCCTGGAACTCCGTGGTGAAGGACCTGATGATCCTCGCGATCGTCATCTTCCTCGGCGTGTATTTGCCGATTCACTTCTACGGCGGCTTCGCGCCAATGTTCCACGCGATCGATACGGCCAAGCCCGGCTTCCTGACGTTCCCTGCGAAAGGATCTAGCGTGGCGTGGTTCCAGTCGACCGTGCTGCTGACTGCGCTCGGCTTCTTCATGTGGCCGCATACGTTCGGCTCGATCTTCACGGCGCGCGACGATCGGATCTTCAGGCGCAACGCGGCCGTGCTGCCGCTGTACCAATTGATTTTGCTGTTCGTGTTCTTCGTCGGCTTCGCGGCGTCGCTGAAGGTGCCCGGCCTGAAGGGCAGCAACATCGATTTGTCGTTGTTCCACCTGTCGCTGCAAGCATTCGACCCGTGGTTCATCGGCGTGATCGGTGCGGCCGGCGTGCTGACCGCGCTCGTGCCGGGTTCGATGATTCTGAACGCGGCCGCGACGCTGCTCGCCAATGACGTCTACCGTGGGGCGGTCAATCGCCAGGCTCCCGACACGACGGTCACGCAGCTCGCGCGCTTGCTCGTGCCCGTGATCGCGCTCGTCGCCGTCTTCTTCACGCTGCGCGGCGGCGAGACGATCGTCGCCTTGTTGTTGATGGGGTACAGCTTCGTCACGCAATTGTTCCCCGCCGTGCTGACGAGCCTCGCCGCGCGCAACTGGGTGACCAAGCAAGGCGCGTTCGCCGGCATCGTGGCGGGCGTGGCCGTGGTCGCCTACACGACGCTCACGCACGCTAGCATCGGCCAATGGTTCCCCTTCCTGCCCGATAAGATCAAAGACCTCAACATCGGGCTCGTCGCCCTTGCGTTGAACATCGTCGTGCTCGTGATCGTTAGTGCCGCGACGCAGCCGCGCGCCGCGGGACAATCGCAGGCTCGGACCTTCTGATGGCCGGCTAAGCCCGTGCGCCGTGCGTCAGTTCGGCGCACGGCGTTTGGCGCACCGTGCGGACTCGCTGACGCGGCGCGTCCCTCTCCCCCAAGCCCCCCCTCCGCCAAGACCCGCAGCCATTGCGCTCGGACCGGACGAGCGCGGACGCCACCCTTGCTCGAAGGCTCACCATCCTCTTGCAGAGATCGTCGCCAACGCTCGGCGGGCCTGCGTCGCGGCGCTCGCTTTTCACGAAGATGGCAGCCATTTATCGCCTCTTGTTCTAACGATATGGCCTTTTCTTCTAAGTAACGGTACGGCGCCAGCTTACAATCGCAGCCTTACTCGCCACGGCCCAGTCGCCACTTCGAACGCAGATGTCCCTGCCCCACATCAACCTTCTGTACTCCGCTTCCGGCCTCGGCGTCGGTTTTCTCGTCGGCTTGACGGGCGTGGGAGGCGGCTCGTTGATGACGCCGCTGCTCGTGCTGCTCTTCGGCGTGCATCCGGCCACGGCGGTCGGCACGGACTTGCTCTATGCGGCCGTGACGAAGGCGACGGGCACCCTCGTGCACGGGCTGAAGGGCTCGATCGATTGGCGCGTGACGGGCCGCCTCGCGTGCGGCAGCATACCGGCCGCCGCTGTGACGCTGTGGTTGCTGCAGCGTTACGGGATGCAATCGAAGGCGGCGCTATCGCTTATCCAACACGTGCTCGGCATTGCGTTGTTGATCACTTCGGTGGCGCTGATATTTCGCCCGCAACTGGCCGCGCTCGCCGCTCGTGCGCCGCGTCGCTCCGGCCCTGTGCGCACGGCGCTGCTCACTGCGTTGACGGGTGCGGTGCTCGGCGCGCTGGTCTCGTTGACCTCGGTCGGCGCCGGTGCCATTGGTGTGACCGTGCTGCTGCTGCTCTATCCGCTCTTGCCCACCTCGCGCATCGTCGGCTCCGACATCGCGCATGCCGTCCCGCTCGCACTCGTGGCCGGCATGGGCCATTGGCTGCTCGGCTCGGTCGATGTCGCCATGTTGATCTCGTTGCTGATCGGCTCGCTGCCGGGCATCGCGCTCGGCAGCCATCTGACTTCGCGCGCGCCCGAAGCGCTGCTGCGCAATTTGCTCGCCGCCATTCTCGTGTTGGTCGGCGCGCGGCTCGTTTGGGTGTAGCGGCTTCGAGGCGCGGTTACAACCGCGCCGCACCCCGAAGCGTTTGCCGCTACTGCTTTCCACTCCACCGTGTAGACGCCCGCGACGTTCGTGATCGACGGATCGTTGCCGCCTGCGTTGGACAAGATGAACGGACAGATGCCGGTATTGATCGACGTCGCGCGGCCGTCGTACTGACCGAGCGCCGTGCCCGGCACGAGCGTGCCGAAGAAGTTGCACAACGACACCCAGGCAGCCAACAACGGGCTACGATGCTTAGTAGTGCTCATTGATTTTTCGAAAAACTTATCGATGACCGCACACGGGCAACACCGGCGACGACAGCCTGGTCGGTCGGTGCTTCTACGGCTCGCGCCGCCCCCGCACCGTCAGCCGCGCAGACACTTCATCGACGAGCCCACGCAGCCAAGCCACGTCGTGCGGACGATCCGGCTGCGGATGCCAAAGTTGATAACACTTGATCCGTGGAAACGGAATCGGCGCATCGCGCACCGCGAGCGGCAACACGCGCGCGTAGTGCATCGCAAAGCGCCGCGTCGTCGTGAAGATCAGGTCCGAACGCAGCAACACCTGCGGCACGAGGCCGAAGTAAGGCAGCGTCGTCACCACCCGGCGCACGGCGCCCGCGCGTGCCAACCCGATCTCGATCGCATTGCGCCGGGCGCCGCTATAGGGCGTCGGCGCGAGATGCGCGGCCGCGAAATACGCATCGGGCGTGAGCGGCGCCTGCGCGAGCGGATGGTCGGCCCGCATCAGGCACACCACCGTATCGCTGAACAAATCGCTGCGCGCGAACCGCGCATCGGGCTTGGGCCAATTGCCGAGCACGAGATCGAGCTCCCCGCCGTCGAGCGCCGCCGAATGATCGAGCGTGGGATTGAGCGAATCGATCTCGAGCCGGGCATGCGGCGCCGCTTCCCGGAACCGCGCGATCAGCGTCGGCATGAAGAAGTCGTTCAAATAATCGGGCGCGGCGATCCGGAAGGTGCGACGCGTGAGCGCCGGATCGAAGTTGCCATGCGGCGTGGCAACGAAATCGACTTCGCGCAGCGTCCGCTGCACCGGCGCGAGCAGCGACTCCCCAAATTCGGTCGGCACCATGCCGGTCTTGCCGCGCACGAGAATCGGATCGCCGAGCGCTTCGCGCAACTTGCGCAGCGCCGTACTGATCGCGGGCTGCGTTTGGTTCAGGCGTAACGCGGCCTGCGTGACGCTGCGCTCGGTTAGCAGCGTGCGCAGGACCCGCAGCAACCAGATGTCGAGCGCATCGGCGGCACGCTCGGCATCCGGTGACGCTTCCCGACGGCCGGCGTCGCGGCGCGTCGGCAGCGTCACAGCGCGGCCCCGCTCGGCAGCGCGCTGATGCGCTTGACCTCGGGCGATTCGAGCCAACCGGGCGAACGCGCGCAGTACAGCACCATCGGCAACGCGTCTTCGCCCCAAAACAACTGCCGATGCAGCCGGAACGTCGGCACGCCGAATACGCCCAGCGCCACCGCATCGTCGAAATTGCGTTGCAGGCGCGCCTTCGTATCGGGATGCTCGATCAACCGTTCGCCGTGCGGCAAGTTCAACAGTTGGCACAGATCGGCGAAACCATCGGGCGTCGACGGGTCGCGCCCGTCGCGCCAAATGAAGCGAAAGATCGTGCAGACCGTGGGCACGTCGGCCTCGATCGCGGCGGCCAAGAGCAGCACCTTCGTCGAGTCGAACGGGTGGACGGGAGGCATTCGGAACGGAATGCCGAGTTGCTCCGCGCGAAAGAGCGCGTGCCGATAGACAAACAGTCGTTTTTGCGGCACCTCGTTCGCGGGGCGTTGCCCCCAATGCCGGTATAGCGCATAGACGGACACGGGCACCAGCGAAAACGGCATGCTGGGCCACTTGTCATGCTGCTCGAGCAGCAGGTACGAGAACGGCGACACGAAATCGTAGAACCAGAGCGGCGATGCCGCGTCGATCGGTTGGGTCATGAAGGTCTCCGGTGGGTCCGGTTGCGGCTCGCCGCGTCGAACGGCGGCCGCCCCGGCCGCCCTCTTCTGAAGCATCTTACGCGCCGCCCGCCTCCGTGTGCGTTTGCTCGTCGTACGCTTGGGCGAGCCGCGCACGCACGAAGCCGATATGTTCGCGCAGCACATAAAACTGGTCGGCATAGGCGAGCGGCATTTTCAGCCGGTTCACGGCGCCCTCGATCTCGCTCAGCTTGGCGCGCGAGGCAGCGCGCTCTTGCTCGGTCGCGTTCTCGTCTAACGCCGAGCGCTCGATCGCGATCAGCGCGCCGTACCACCGGTAAATGCGCGACTTCACGCGCCAAGCATAGAGCGACGGGATGAGCCGCGCGCCGGGAATCAGCACGACGACGATCGGCACGATCAGCACGATGAGCCGGTCGGCCAGGCTCGCGAGCCAGAACGGCAGCACCCGGTACAAGAAGCTTTTACCCGATTTGTAGTAGCGCGCGGCGTCGCTGCTGATGGGGAAATCGTGCATGACCGGCGATGGAAACTCGCCCGCGTTCTGCAAAAGATTGGCACGACCGTGGACTTCCTTCGCTGCTTCGACGAGCAGGTCGGAAAGCGCCGGATGCAACGAATCGCGCGCAACGAGCTCGGCCGTGGGCGCGACGGTATGCACGGACTCGGGCGGCAGGTTCTTGCCGAGGTCGAATGCACCCATCGGAAGTTCGATATCGGTCAGGTACGGGAAACGGCGAGCGTAGGCGCGCGCCTGAATGAAGGAGAACAGCCGGACGCCCGGCGTGCGCAACAGCCGCGCCATAACGGGAGGCTGCGCCGAATCGCCAGTCAAGAAAGCCGCGTCGATCTCGTGCGTCGTCAACGCATGGGCTGCGGCCTCCCCCGTCAGCGGCAACAACGTCGTCGCGCCACCGGGCTCGATGCCGTTCGCCTTCAAGAGCGCTAGCGCCAATGCTCGCGTGCCGCTGCCCTCGGGGCCGATCGCGACGCGCTTGCCGGCGAACGCCGATAAGCGCAGCCGCTTGGGCCCTTCGTAGAAGATCACGAGCGGCACGTAGGCGACGCTGCCGAGCGAGACGAGGTGCTCGGCGTCACCGCCCACGTCCGCCGTTTGGGATGCGCCGGACAGTGAGGCACCGGTGGGCGGCGCAGATGCGGCCGATGTCGAAGCCCCAACCGACTCGGCCGATGCGGGGCTCGCCGGCTGTGCGGCGTTGCTCGCCTGAGCGGCGCCCGAGCTTGCAGACGCAGGCGCCAGCGTCGCGAGCGTCACCCCGCTTTGCACGAACCCCACATCGATGGATGCGTTGGGATCGGACAGCCGCTCGAGGTTCTGAATCGATCCGGCCGAGGGCAGCACCTTCAGCTTGACGCCATTGCGCGCGAGGATGGCTTTGTAGCGCTCGGCCGCATTCCAGAACGAACTGCCGGGCGGGCCCGCCGTAATCGTCAGCGTATCGGGTGGCGCGGGCTGGATCAGGCGAATCGCAAGCCAGATCGCCGCGCCCGAAACGGCCACGATCGGCCCCATCGTCACGATGAGATCGCGCCAGGAAACGGCAATGACGCGCGCGACGAAACGTGGCGGGCGCGGCGAGCGCAGCATGCGCGACATACTCGGCATGCGCGGCAGCCGCGACTTGCGAGGGGGGCGCTGAGGATCGGACATCGTCAACGCTGACCGAATCCCGCGCCGAGAAATAGATCCTTGTACTCGCGCGGCTGCGAGCGCCAATACTGCTTCGGCGCGTGCACCTGCGCGCCGAGCCTAGCCGCCGCGTGCCAAGGCCAGCGTGGGTCGTAGAGCATCGCCCGCGCAAGCGACACGGCATCCGCTTCCCCTGCCTCGATGATCGCTTCGGCTTGCTCGGGATCGGTGATGAGGCCCACTGCGATCGTCGGCAGGCCCACCTCGGCCTTCACGCGCTGCGCATAGGGCACTTGATAGCCCGGCCCGAGCTTGATCGCTTGCTCGGGCGAGACGCCGCCCGTGGTCACATGAATGGCCGCGCAGCCACGCGCTTTCAGCGCCGTGGCCAGCGCGACGGTACCGTCGATGTCCCAGCCACCCGGCACCCAGTCCGTCGCAGAAATGCGCGCCCAGACGGGGCGCTCCGCAGGAAACACCGCGCGCACCGCTTCGAAGACTTCGATCGGAAAGCGCATGCGGTTTTCGAGGCTGCCGCCATACTCGTCATCGCGGCGATTGGCGATAGGCGACAAAAACTGATGCAGCAGATAGCCATGAGCCGCATGAATCTCGATACCGTCGATCCCAAGCCGCGCCGCACGCCGCGCAGCTGCCACGAAATCGTCGCGCACCTTGTGGAGCCCAGCCCGGTCGAGCATGACGGGCGCCTCTTCGTCCTTGGCATGCGGCACGGGCGAGGGTGCAACCGTCTTCCAGCCGAGCGGCTCGCT
This sequence comes from Trinickia sp. Y13, assembly GCF_029522115.1. Taxonomy (GTDB): domain Bacteria; phylum Pseudomonadota; class Gammaproteobacteria; order Burkholderiales; family Burkholderiaceae; genus Trinickia. The sequence continues at coordinate 175,943 of NZ_JAKWFK010000010.1, forward strand.
CGAGCGAACCTGCGCGCCGCCGTCCCATGGCGCGCGGCTCGATCCCTTGCGGCCCGCGTGGCCGAGTTGCACGGCAAGCGCGATCGGCGAGTACTTGCGCACGGCGGCAAGCACACGGGCCAGCGCGCTTTCGTTTTCATCGGAATAAAGCCCGAGGTCGCCGGCCGAGATGCGGCCCTCGGGCGAGACGGCCGTCGCCTCTAAGATCAAGAGGCCCGCGCCCGACAACGCGAGATGGCCGAGGTGAATCATGTGCCAATCGGTCGCAGAACCGCCTTCAGCCGAGTATTGGCACATTGGCGCGATGACGATGCGGTTGGCTAGCGCAAGGTTGCCGATGGACATCGGCTCGAATAAACGGCTCATGGCGGATTCCTCGATCGGTTGAGGCCCGCGACAGGCACGGGCGGGGCCGGTCGCGCACGATGCGGCCGTGCGCGCGGCGCATGCGCATGCGAGCCAGGCCCGCCCGCGCACTGCATCGCCGTGCAGCATAAGGGATACCGCCGGAAATTGCTGCTTTCGAGCGCCGCTTGCCGCCAACGAGCGGCACCAGGGCGAGCTAGGAACTAGGCGGATGCCGATACCGTGCAGGCCGCCGATGCCTTCGCCATGTGGGTGCGCACCTGCATCAATTGCGCACAAACGGCAACGGCGATCGACGCCGGCGCCTTGTCGGCGATCCCGGGCACGCCGATCGGGCAGATCATCCGTTGCAGCCGTTCGGGTTCGACGCCGCGTTCGATCAAACGCCGCTCGAACTTCACGCGCTTGGTCTTCGAGCCGATCATGCCGAAATAGGCGAAGTCGCGCCGGCGCATGATCCGCTCGGCCAGCGCAAGATCGAGCGCATGATTGTGCGTCATGACGAGGAAGCAACAGCCGGGGGGGGCGGCGTCGATGACGGCTTCGGGCGTATCGGTGGCTTCGACCTGGACGTTAGCAGGCACTTCTTCGGGGAAGCATTCGTCGCGCGCATCGATCCATTGAACGACGCACGGCAGCGCGGCGAGTTGTGCGACGAGCGCATGGCCCACGTGCCCGGCGCCGAACAGCACGATGTGTAGCGGCGGCGTGCGAGCGGCCGGCGGGCGCGGATTCATTTGACGGCTCCTACCCCTGCCGCAACGGCCGGCGTGTCGGCCGCACGCGGCGCGAGATCCCCGCGCGCCGCGCGCACGGCAGCGACGGCCTTCAGGATGGCTTCGCCCGTGGCCGGTGCGTTCAGCGGCGGATTGACCCGATAGTCCGCGACGCTCGCCACCGCATCGCGGATCGCGAAGAACACCGAGAAAGGCAACAGCAGCGGCGGCTCGCCCACGGCCTTCGAGCGGTGAATGCTCTCCTCCGCGTTGCGGTTGTCGAACAGCCGAACGCGTAGATCCGGCGGGCAATCGTTGACCGTGGGGATCTTGTAGGTCGAGGGGGCATGCGTCATCAGCTTGCCCTCCCCGTTCCACCAGAGTTCCTCGGTCGTCAGCCAGCCCATGCCCTGAATGAAAGCGCCTTCGACTTGGCCGATGTCGAGCGCCGGATTGAGCGAGGCCCCAACGTCGTGCAGCACGTCCGCGCGCAACACGCGCATTTCACCCGTCAACGTGTCGATGACCACTTCCGACACGGCCGCTCCATACGCGTAGTAGAAGAACGGGCGGCCTTGCAGTTTTTGTTGATCCCAGTAAAGCTTGGGCGTCGCATAGAACCCGTCGGACCACAACTGCACGCGCGCCAAATACGCCTGGGCGACGACCTCTTCGAACGCGATCGCGCGCTCGCCGACATGGACCGTGTCGTTCTCGAACACGACCTCGCTCGCTTCGATGCCCGCCGCTCCGAACCGCTGCGCCGCGAACGTCGCCAGCCGCTCGCGCAATTGGCGCGCGGCATCCTGCGCGGCCTTGCCGTTCAGATCCGAGCCCGTCGACGCCGCCGTAGCCGAGGTATTGGCCACTTTGCTCGTATCGGTCGCCGTCACGCGCACGCGTGCGAAGGCGATGCCCAGTTCGTGCGCGACGACCTGCGCCACCTTCGTGTTGAGCCCTTGGCCCATTTCGGTCCCGCCGTGATTGACGAGCACCGAGCCATCCGTATAGATGTGCACGAGCGCGCCGGCTTGATTGAGGTGGGTCACGTTGAACGCGATACCGAACTTAACCGGCGTCAGTGCAATCCCTTTCTTGAGCACCGCATTGCGCGCATTGAACTCGCGCACTTGCTCGCGCCGGCCGCGATAGTCGCTCGACGTTTCGAGCTCGTCGATGAGCTCGTGGATCACGTTGTCCTCGACCGTCTGCCCGTACGGCGTCACGTTGCGCTCGGTCTTGCCGTACAGGTTGCGCCGGCGCACATCGAGCGGATCGAGTTTCAGCGAACGGGCGATGTTGTCGATGATGTATTCGATCGCAAACGCACCCTGCGGCCCGCCGAAGCCGCGGAACGCCGTGTTCGACTGCGTATTCGTCTTGCCGCAGAAGCCTTCGATCGCGACATCGGGCAACCAATAGGCGTTGTCGAAGTGGCAGACCGCGCGCGTCATAACCGGGCCCGACAAGTCGGCCGAGAACCCGCAACGCGATGTCATATCGACCGAGACGCCTTCGATCGCGCCGTCGTCGCCATATCCCACTTCGTACCGGTAGTGGAAATCGTGGCGCTTGCCCGTGATCAGCATGTCGTCGTCTCGGTCGGGGCGCAGCTTGACCGGACACATCAGCTTCCATGCAGCCAGCGCCGCGCAGCATGCGAATAGCGCCGATTGCGATTCCTTGCCGCCGAAGCCGCCGCCCATGCGCCGGCATTCGATCACGACCTGATGCGAGGCAAGCCCAAGCACTTGCGCGACGTGGTGTTGCATCTCCGAGGGGTGCTGGGTCGAGCACCAGACATGCATGCCGTCATCGTCCTTCGGCACCGCATACGCAATCTGCCCTTCCAGGTAAAACTGCTCCTGGCCGCCCAGCAGCAGTTCGCCCGCGTCGCGATGCGGCGAACGGGCGATCTTCGTCGCAGGCTCGCCGCGGGCGAGCTTCATCGGCGGCAGCACGGACTGATTGGCCGCGCGCGCCGCTTGCGCGGTCAGCACCGCCGGCAAATCCTCGAATTGGACCTTGGCACGGCGCGCGGCCAGGCGCGCGCCGTCGTGCGAAGTCGCCACGACGAGGAACATCGGCTGGCCGACGTATTGCACGACGCCATTGGCAAGGATCGGATCGTCATGCAAGATCGGCCCGCAATCGTTGGTGCCGGGGATATCTTCTGCCGTGAAAACGGCAACGACGCCGGGCGTCGCCCGCACCGCATCCAGATCGAGCGACACGATCTTCGCGTGGGGCTTGGCAGATAAGCCCAGCGCGGCGTGCAGCGTGCCCGCCACGAGCGGTATGTCGTCCGTGTAGGTGGCGCGGCCGCTCACATGCAGGTGCGCGGATTCGTGCGGCCGTGAAACATGCACTTGGCCCGGCGCGGCGCCTGCGCGTTGGCGTTCGCCTTCGGGTGCGCCAGGGGCCAACTCGGTCATAAACGGTTCGGCTTGCTGATTCATCGCTCGTCTCGATCTATCGTGTCTCGATCTATCTATCTCGTTCTCGCTTCGCTTTCGTACAGGTCGCGCGACGGTTCAATCGACGCTTCCTGGGTTCGAAGCCGTGCGCTCGTACGTTGCCGGGCGCGGTCGCTTCCTACGCCGGCGTCGGAAGATCGACCATCCGCACATTCAACGCTTCGGGTGGCAGCGGATCGTGCGGCCGCGTCTCGAGCCAGAAGCGATAGAGCAGGTTCTGTGCGGTCTGCAGCCGGTATTCGTCGGTGGCGCGCATATCGGTGAGCGGCGCGTAGTCGCGCGCGAGCGCTTGCATGGCGGCTTGCGCCGTCGCTTCGTGCCACGCCGCATCGGTCAACACGCTTTCGGCATGAGCGGCCCGCTTGGGCGTTGCCGCCATGCCGCCGAAGGCGACGCGCGGCGAGCGGATCGTGTCGCCGTCCGCGATGAAGGAAAACGCGGCGCAGACGGCCGAGATATCCGAATCGAAGCGCTTGGAGATCTTGTAGGTGCGAAACTGCAGCGCCGCGCGCGCGCCGGTTCGCGCCGGCACTTTCAGCGCGAGGACGAATTCGTGCTCGGCCATGTCCTTCTTTTGATAACCGAGGTAGAGGTCCTCCAGCGGCAATTCGCGCTCGGTCTCGCCACCGCGCAGCACGACGCGCGCGCTCAGCGCGATCAGGCCCGGCATCGAATCGCCGATCGGCGATCCGTTTGCGACATTGCCGCCCAAGGTGCCCGCATTGCGGATCGGCAGCGATGCGAAGCGCTTCCACATTTCCGTGAGTTCCGGATAGTGGCGCGCGAGTTCCGCATAGGCGCGCTCGACGCTGACGCCCGCGCCAATTTCGATCCAGTCGTCGGACACAGAGATCCGCTGCAACTCGGCGATACGGCCTACGTAGACGATGTCGCCGAGCGCGCGCATCTGCTTGGTGACCCACAAGCCGATGTCGGTGCTGCCGGCGAGCACCCTCGCCGCCGGCCGCTCGGCCTTGATGGCGGCGAGCGCATCAACCGTGCGCGGCGCATCGAATGCGGCGCCGTCGTGCTCGTAGTGGAAAGTGTCGTCGCGCTCGAGCGCAGCCAACGCCCGCTCCACGGCGGCGACGTCGATCGGCGTGCGGGGCGGCGGTAATTCGAACATCCGTTCGGCGGCATCGACGATGGGCCGGTAGCCGGTGCAGCGGCATAGGTTCCCGGTGAGCGCGTCGGCGATATCCTCACGCGAGGGCGCGCAGCAAGCGGTTGTCCTTCCGGTTGCCGCCCCCTTCGCCGCGCCGTCTTCCGCGCCATGGTTGCGATAAAGCGCCCACATCGACATGACGAAGCCAGGCGTGCAAAAACCGCATTGCGAGCCGTGGCAATCCACCATGGCTTGCTGCACCGGATGCAGAGAACCGTCGCTCTGGCGCAGATCTTCCACCGTGAAAAGCGCTTTGCCGTCGAGCGTCGGCAGAAATTGGATGCAGGCATTCACGGGCGAGAACCGCACGCCGCCGGCCTCGTCGCGCTCGGCGACGACCACCGTGCAAGCGCCGCAATCGCCTTCAGCGCAGCCCTCCTTCGTCCCAGTGCAGTGCGCGTCCTCGCGCAGGTATTGCAAGACCGTGCGTGTCACGGCCGCGTCGCCGACTTCGCGGATGGCATTGCGGTGATAGAAACGGATCGGTTGGCTCATGGTTGTCAGCGGAATAATCGAAAAACGCGCGGTTTCATCGTGCGATCCAAAGCTATCACTGCCAATATAGCCAACCCATAGGCGGCGTGACATGCCGCTCATATTCTTGCGCCGATATGCCGATGACGTCAGCGTTCGTACTCGGCGATGCGGCACTGCACAGAAACCGGTTCCATGAGACAATGCCAAGCTATTTCACATAGTCAGCCGCACTTCAACTGGCGTTTTCCCTGGTGTAGTGTTCGGTCTTTGCCTGCCTGAAGCCCCATGTCTGCCGCCTCGCCCGCCTTATCTGATCGCGCCGCCACGGCTCGAATCGTTCCCGTCGTATTTTTCACGTTCGTTTGCTACCTGATCATCGGATTGCCGCTGCCCGTGCTGCCCGGCTTCGTGCAAAGTCAGCTCGGTCTGGGCTCGGTGCTGGCCGGCGCGGCGGTGAGCGTGCAGTATGCGGCGACGCTGTTCTCGCGTGCGCACGCGGGCCGCTTCTCGGACACGCTCGGCCCCAAACGCACGGTCGGGATCGGGCTGCTCGCCTGCGGCGTCAGCGGCGCGTTGTTGGCCGCTGCCGTCGCCTGCCGCGCCTGGCCCGCGGTGAGCCTGTGCGTCTTGGTGGCGAGCCGCCTCGTGCTCGGTTTCGGCGAGAGCTGCGTCGGCACGGGGGCGATTTTGTGGGGCATCGGCCGCGTCGGCGCCACGCACAACGCGCGCGTCATTTCCTGGAACGGCATCGCCACCTACGGCGCGCTGGCGATCGGCGCGCCCGTGGGCGCTACGCTCGCCCATTCGCTCGGACCTTGGGCGCTTGGCGCCACGACCATCGCGCTTGCCGCCTTCGGCTATTGGCTCGCGCGCCGGCTCGATGCCGTGCCGCTCGTTCACGGCGAACGCATGGGCTATGCGAGCGTGTTAGTGCGCGTGCTGCCGCACGGCGTCGGCCTGGCGCTCGGCACGGCCGGGTTCGGGTCCATCGCGACCTTCATCGCGCTGTATTATGCGGCGCGCGGCTGGCCGCATGCCGCGCTGGCGCTTACGCTGTTCGGCGGTTTCTTTGTCGGCGCGCGGCTGCTGTTCGCTAATGCCATCCGCAGCTACGGCGGCTTTCGGGTTGCGCTCGTCTCGTTCATGTTTGAATGCGCGGGCCTTCTGACGCTCTGGCTCGCGCCCACGCCTGGCGCTGCGCTCGTGGGCGCGGCCGTGACCGGCTTCGGCTTCGCGCTCGTTTTTCCCTCGCTCGGCGTGGAAGCGGTCGAGCTCGTGCCGCCGGCCAGCCGCGGCGCGGCGCTCGCCGCGTACTCGGTGTTCTTCGATCTGTCGCTCGGCATCATGGGGCCGCTAGCGGGCTATGTCGCCGGTGCGTTCGGCTATCCCTCCGTGTTCTTGGTCGCGGCGATCGCGGCTGCCGCCGCGGCGTTGTTGTCGGTCAGTCTGTACTTGCGCCAGACGCGCAGCCGGCCGCCGCTCGCGCGACGTGGGGCGCTCGATGCGGGGTGAGGCGCGACGCCTGGCGAGGTCAAGGCGGGGCGCAACCGCTCGGGCGCGAGCCTCACTGGAGCGAATTTGCAGGCAGCATTTTCCTACTTGGTCAGCCCTGCAAAATTCGATATGAGCAGCGAAGGGTTGTTTGAAGCCAGGCGTGAAGCGGATGCGAGGAGCGTGTGATAGGTTGTTCGCGAGTATGTCGGCGGGGAGCAAAGCGGCGAACGCAAAAAAGCCCTTCAGGCCCAGGCGGGCAATGGCGCGCAGCAGCCAGCGCAGGTTGTAGTGGGCCGCGCACAGCACGGCATGCACTGCGTCACCTGTTTTTCCTTTGAGCCAGCAGCGGCGCATGCCGTGATCGTGCTTCACATGCCCGATGATCGGTTCGATGGCCTGCCGGCGTTTGAGCCAGCGCCGCTGCTTGTTCGAAAGCGTCTTGCTCTTGCCGCGATGCACGAGTTGCACCGGTGCAATGTCGGCGTCCACACTGCGATATCCGAGATCGGTCAGCACCGTCTTCACGCGCGCTTCGCCTTGCACCTCTTGCAGCAGGATCGAGGTCTGTTCCAATTGTTCGGCCAGAACATGGCCGTCGTACGGATTGCCTGGAAACGCCCGTGCGCCGACGATCAGTCCATGCCGCTCGGTGATCCCCAGGCTCACCTTGACGCCAAACTCATACGGCTGGCGCGCTTTGCCCTTGCCAATACACTCGGCCTCGGGCGCGTGCAACGCGTAGAGCTTGCTCTTGTCCTTCGGGCGTTGACAGCAGAAGCGCCACGCCCGCTCTATCCAAACCTGCAACGACGTTTGCTGTTCGTGCGGGAGTTCGGGCAATAGGAAATCCTCCGCGCCGCAATTACGCTCACTTGGGCCTATTTTCTTGGCACGCAATGAAGAAGATCTCTACGGTTGTCAGCAACATCCTATTTTTTCGTTTTATAAAGATCAAAGCCATATTCTGTAACTGCTGAGACATCACACACCGCGCACCTACCGCTCTGAACTCGACGTCGAGCACGCATTCATTCTTAGGAAAATGCGTCGACGTGCGTCCATTGTCGACGGACGGCTCCACGCCCTTTAGTTGCCCCTTGATATATGAGAAAATTGGATGATCGAATCCTGTCACATTTTCGAAGAGAACTTTATGATCTCCAAAAACGCTCATCAGCCAATCTATTTTTTCGGCCGCAGTCCTCCCACCGCGCTGAAGTGCAACACCATCGACAACGTTCGTTTGCAATTCAAATCTAGACGGATCGGCATAATTATTGAATTCAATCTTATCTGGAAATGAAGCAAAAAACCTCTGCTTGATCTCTGAAACATCACTAGCCGACAAACAGTCAGACACAGGAATAGCATATGCGTTGGTGTATCCGAAAATAGCAGCGGCGCTCAAAGCGAGCAATAGGATTTTATATAGATTAGCGCGTGCCATGACCTTTCGCATCCTTAATGTGATGAGCCTTGTTCAAGTCGGCTGCCGATGCTTCGGGCAGCGAGCCCCCCTTGGCGATCTCCTGTTGCGCGAACGGCAAGTACGTCTTAGGCACGTAATAGCCATGTATCTCCGATGGCTTGAACTCCGCAAAATCGATCGTCCCTCCGAAGGACCCGCCACCGCCCTGATTCCCACCCAATACCACAATGTTTTTGGATTAACGCCGCACACGAACATAACGTGGTCCGATGAACAATTTCGCGCAGTTTCAAATTTGGCACAGACTTTCAATCTTTCCGACATCGCGCTTCACCCCGGGCTCACCGACCCACGCCTCACAGTCGAATGAATGAGAAGTAGGGGCGAATATCACGACTAGCAATCGCGAGTCATTCATATTCACTTCGGTGAACCCTAATGGTCGCGCTCGTCATGCCATCGCGACAACGCGCTTATGTTTCTCCCTTTCGATTCTCACCGGAAGGGCCACCATCACAAAATATATGCGTACGAAGAGGCTTGCAAACCACAATGATACGGGCATACCCAGCGCAGCAGCGAACACCAAGACCCCATCACCACCAAGACTGGAGGACAGAATTCTATTCATCACCAGACCGAAAGGCGCGATACCATACGCAATATACATAAGCACCCTTGGAAAGGGGGATTTTTGCTGACACAACACATCAAATGTCCGCATGCCGTCTTTCAAACGAAAAACTATATTATCTTCGCTTTCGACGAACATTTTATTCACGAACGACGTCGCCGCGATCGTCTGCTGCACGCTTCGGTATGTGCCCCAAACCCACCAGACCGAAAGCGCTCCACCGCACATCACGCCCGTCCACCTGAAATATGCGCTTATCGATGAAAATATAAAGAAATAGAAATATGCAAACACGCCAAAGAAATAATAAATTGCAGAAACGCTAATCGACAAAATGAGCCCACAAGCCAACAACGCATTGCTTCCACGGGATCTCACATAAACAAAGAAAAGCGAGAAGCAGCAAACAGCAGCTACCGCAAGGCCGATCTGCCATGATAATCCAGATGCCCCCTGCACGTCGGCATAAGCGAGATATGAAATTCCTGCGCCAAGAAGCGGAAACATCAAGCATACAGGAATTGCTTTTTTCACCGTAACCGAAACCTGATCCGTATTAAATCCCAATGCTGTGCGCACAACTCCCCCAGGCAAGCTTGCCGAATTTAGGTTAATCCGCGAACATTAGCGAATACGATTCGCAGTCTTTTTTCGCAGCTTTCTGCAAATATTCTGCCGAATGCTCCGACGATTCGCCAATCGCTCTAACAAAAGCAATTCCGTGGGCGGTACCATCGATCTTCTTATCAAGCAAATCAATATCGTAACCTACGAGAGCTGCAACACCGAGTGTGCCAATTACGATAGCCGATACCGGCACCATGAACGACCCCGCCAATAGCGCAACCGCCGCTCCAACAACAGCTGACGCGATCGCGGCACTTATGCCCGCCTTTAGAAAATCAATTCCGAGCTTCCCTAGCAAATCGGCAAAATCTTTGCTCCGCTTCCCATCGGGTCCTATCTGTTCGTAATCGCGCGGCCACTCCGCAGCGTCGAGGGTCATAGTAAATATCAATGCGATTAACCCGGCCTTCTTTGCCACACCTCTGATTCCCTCCCACGCCGCGGCCGTAACCCACTCGACGCTACCGGCCCAACTGGCAATTGTCAGCACTTTTTGGTGCTTAACGCCATAGCGGGCGGCCGTTATCAATCTACGCGATCGCGGATTCCCTGTGAATACGACATACCAGCGCTCGCCAGCATTCTTGTGGACTATCTTCATCAAACGGAATCGTTCAGACCACAGTTCTTTAATCCACGCCTTGTTGTCGTTGAGGAATGCTGCCGTACCCGGGTAGTCCCCCCGCTTTTAACGCGAGTCGGAAGTAGAGACTATGCCGCGGCCATGAGCCGCTGTTTCGGCGTCATGCCGCCAAGGCCCATGTTAGGGCGCTCGTGATTGTATTGCCACATCCATTCGGTCGCGAAGTGCTGCACGTGCGCGAGGTCGTCCCAGTAGTACTGCGATAGCCATTCGTAGCGCACCGTTCGATTGAATCGCTCCACGTAGGCGTTTTGCTGCGGCTTGCCCGGCTGGATGTAGTTCAACGCGATGCCGTGCCTGGCGGCCCATTGCGTGATTGCGTCGCTCAAGTACTCCGGGCCGTTATCGCACCGTATCGCCATCGGCTTTCCCCGCCAGCCGATGATCTGCTGCAGGGCCCGGATGACACGCGCCGAGGGTAGCGAGAAGTCGATCTCGATGCCCAACGCTTCGCGGTTAAAGTCGTCGATCACGTTGAACAGCCGGATACTGCGGCCGTCTTTCAACCGGTCGTGCATGAAGTCGATCGACCGCGTACTTGCTCACGAAAACACCTCGATCTGCGCAACCCACGCTCAACGAAGTATTGCGCTTGGTCGCACGCCTTGGCGGTTTCCTCGCTCGCAAGGGCGACCGCGAATCCGGCGCTGAGACGATTTGGAAGGGACTCACGAAAGTTCATATCGCCGCGGAAACCATGCGCCTATTGCGCGACGACAGTGACGCCGACACTGCATAACCACACGGGCATTGCGTGCTGAACGGCCGACAGGACGGACGTTACGCATGAAAACGGCGCTCCGGCGCGAGCCTCACTGGAGCGAATTTACACGCAGCATTTTCCTACTTTCTATCATTAATCTTTTGATACACGCCTCCATTAAACTCATAAATAGATGACACAGGGTGCCCAGCGGTTCCACCACCAATCTTTATATCCCGCATTCCATATTTCGCGGCCTTCAAGACGCTGACCGAGTATCCGCCCGCGCTAAGCACAATAGAACTGGCTCGCCCTGACATCCGCACTAACCAGATCGGACCGAGCGCGGCGCCCCATCCGCAAGCATTAGCAGTCGTCAGGAAATAGGCAGTCACCGTTTGCGTATCAGATAGGTCAATTTTTTTGCCGACAATTTCACAAGAATAATCCTAGAAGGAGTCATACGATTTATCGTTTGACACTACCAACGAGATCGCGTCGCTTAATTTATGCAACCCCTCGTCCTCAATCGTGACAGCTCGCGCGCCGCCCGACAGACAGAAAATCGCGCCGAGTCCCAGCAACATCCATACAAAGTTTTTCTTCATTGACTTTACTCGAGCAAATCGTCACAAATATTATTCAAATATAAATCAAATTTCGGCATAACTTCCACCTCAGAGATACCTCGTCCGCCGTATGCCAAGCTAGGTCCGTCATGATGGAACGCATAGATCATTACATACATTTCCCTGCCGAAGTACCGTCGCTGCGACAACTTTTTATTCTCCAAGTAATGTTTAACCAATGCAACCGCCCCATCTTTAGCATCGAATCGCTGGGCGTCTGTAGTTATGCCATAGGTCCGCGCAGTAGCATCGACAAACTGCCCCAGTCCGGACGCGGAGGTCGTGCCCGCCGCAGCATCCGGGTTGTATCCTGATTCGACGCGGGCTATGGCAAGCACCATAGCGAGATCATTCTTATCTAGACCATTACTTCTCGCTGCGTCGACGAGTATATCTATTACGGCCCTCTGCACATCTGGACTAGCATCTCCGTGGCGCCGACTGTTCCCAGCCAATCGCCCGGGCGAATGATCGATTGGAGTTTTGTAGTGACTCTTATCTATGATCTGATCATCACGATAGGCGGGGCCTCGTGTCGCATACATTACTTCGTATTTGATGCAATCGCAGCGTTTAACAAAATTCCCCACCAACCCCACCGGATGAAAATGATAAACCGCCGGATCGGCAGGCAACCCAGCAACTCCATGCACCTTATCCCACCATCGCAGCTTCTCTATCCGCTCGAGCTCGGCCTGCCA
>NZ_JAKWFK010000011.1 GCF_029522115.1 Trinickia sp. Y13
AGATTATGCAGAGTCTTTCACATCGCGTCAACTGTTTTTTAGCACTTTCGCTATCGAACCGCCGCCGCCCCTCCGCCTTTCACCCCCGGCGCAAACCCGCTCGCCGTAAGGCCCCGCTTCCCTTCGCCCAGTCGCACTGACTGCGCGAAAGGGCGTGATTCTAGGCGCGTTCCGAACGCGCCGCAAGCGAAATTTCGCGGGGCCGGTCAGCGATGCTTGAACACCGGCTTGCGCTTCTCCAGGAACGCGGCCATCCCCTCTTTCTGGTCTTCCGTCGCAAACAGCGAATGGAACAACCGGCGCTCGAAGCGGATGCCTTCGGCGAGCGTCGTCTCGTAAGCACTGTTGACCGATTCCTTCACCATCATGATGGCCGGCAACGGAAACTCGGCGATCGTCGCGGCTGCCCCAAGCGCCTCGTCGAGTAGCGACGCCGCCGGGACGACACGGGAGACCAGCCCGGCGCGCTCCGCCTCCGCGGCGTCCATGAATCGCGCGGTCAAACACATGTCCATGGCCTTCGCTTTGGACACCGCGCGCGGCAGACGCTGCGTGCCGCCCGCGCCCGGCATCACCCCGAGCTTGATTTCCGGCTGTCCGAACTTGGCCGTATCCGCCGCGATCACGATATCGCACATCATCGCGAGCTCGCAGCCCCCGCCCAGCGCAAAGCCCGCGACGGCCGCGATGATCGGCTTGCGAATGGTGCGCACCGTCTCCCAGTTGCGAGTGATGTACTCGCTCTTGTACACATCCATGTAGGTATAGGTCGCCATCATGCCGATGTCGGCGCCGGCCGCGAACGCTTTCTCGCTGCCCGTGACGACAATGGCGCCGATGCCCTCGTCGGCATCGAAAGCCCGCAGCGCAGCGCCGAGCTCGTCCATCAACGCGTCGTTCAACGCATTCAGCGCTTTCGGTCGGTTCAGCGTCACGAGGCCCACCCGCCCGCGCGTTTCTACCTGAATGTTTTCGTAGCTCATGCATCCTCCATTTCTTAGGTGTCGATAGGGCGCGAAAAGCTTTCGCGCCTGCCCGGAAACAATGCTAACATTCGCCAACCAACCGGTCGGTCGGTTAATTGATACGATCCTTCGTCGATTACCGGCCGGCCTTCGTCCAACGCCTGGCCTGCCCCTGTCTCGCTATGACCCATCCTCTATTTGCGAAGCACGAAGACACGCTCAAGACCGCTCTCGACGCCATCGGCTCGCGCGGCTATTGGAGCCCGTTCGCGGAAATGCCCAGCCCCAAAGTGTACGGGGAAACCGCCAACGCGGATGGAGAGGCCGCCTTCAAAGCGCACCTGGACCATCCCTTCGAACTCGATCAGCCCAGTACCGGCGAATCGATCGGGGCGGAGCGCTCGCCGTTCGGTTTCGCGCTCGGCGTACGCTACCCGAAGGCCGATATCGACGCGCTGATCGCCGCGGCCACCGCCGCCGAGCAAACCTGGCGCAAGGCCGGCCCCACGGCTTGGATCGGCGTCAGCCTCGAAATCTTGAACCGATTGAACCGCGCCAGTTTCGAGATCGCCTACAGCGTCATGCACACTACCGGCCAAGCATTCATGATGGCCTTCCAAGCCGGCGGCCCGCACGCCCAGGATCGCGCGCTCGAAGCCGTGGCCTACGCTTGGGACCAATTGCGCAACATCCCGGCGGACGCGCACTGGGAAAAGCCCCAGGGTAAGAACCCGCCCCTTGCCATGCACAAGCGCTTCACTATCGTGCCGCGCGGCATCGGCCTCGTGCTCGGCTGCTGCACATTCCCGACTTGGAACGGCTATCCAGGCCTGTTCGCCGACCTGGCCACGGGCAACGCCGTCATCGTCAAGCCGCATCCGGGCGCCATCTTGCCGCTCGCCGTCACCGTGCGCATCGCCCGGGAAGTGCTGCGCGAAGCCGGCTTCGATCCGAACGTCGTGACGCTGCTCGCCACCGAGGCCAACGATGGCCCGCTGGTGCAAGATCTCGCGCTGCGGCCGGAAATCAAGTTGATCGACTTCACCGGCAGCACGGCCAATGGAACCTGGCTCGAGCGCAATGCACATCAGGCGCAAGTGTTCACCGAGAAAGCCGGCGTCAATCAGATCGTGATCGACTCGGTCGACGATCTAAAAGCAGCCGTGCGCAACATTGCGTTCTCGCTCGCGCTGTATTCCGGCCAGATGTGCACGGCGCCTCAGAACATCTACGTGCCGCGCGACGGCATTCGCACCGCCGAAGGCCATGCGAGCTTCGATGAAGTCGCGCAGGCGCTCGCGGGCGCCGTGCAAAAGCTCGTGAGCGACCCGGCCCGCGCCGTCGAGTTGCTTGGCGCGATCCAGAACGAGAGCGTGGCAAATCGAATCGATGAAGCAAACTCGCTCGGCCGCGTGCTTCTGGCCAGTCAAACGCTCGAGCATCCGTCCTTTCCCCGAGCGCGCGTACGCACGCCGCTCATTGTCCAACTCGACGCCGGCAAAGATATGGCGAAGTTCAGCGGCGAATGGTTCGGCCCGATCTCGTTCGTGATTGCGACCGATTCGACGCAGCAATCGCTCGAATTGGCCGCATCGCTGGCGGCTCGGCACGGCGCCTTGACGTTGTCGGTGTACAGCACCGACGATGCGACGATCGAGGCCGCTCACGAGGCGGCGATCGACGGTGGCGTGGCGCTCTCGATCAACTTGACGGGCGGCGTTTTCATCAATCAGTCCGCCGCGTTTTCGGATTTCCATGGGACCGGCGCCAATCCGGCCGCCAACGCAGCCCTGACCGATGCTGCGTTCGTCGCGAACCGCTTCCGCGTCGTTCAAAGCCGTGTGCATGTTGCTCCGCGCGAGTCGTCGGCGGAAGTCGGCCGAACGGCATAGTCCGCCCGGGCGAATGGAGCCGGCGCCCCGGCTCCTCTAATATGAACTCGATAGGCCCCGTTGCCGTGACGGGGTCCGTTCGCTGGAAACCATTCGATGACCGATGCCTATATTTGCGATGCCATTCGCACGCCTATCGGCCGCTACGGCGGTGTATTGAAAGACGTTCGCGCAGACGACCTCGCCGCCGTGCCCATCAGGGCGCTCATCGAGCGTAACCCGGGCGTGGACTGGCGCGCGCTGGACGACATCATCTACGGTTGCGCGAATCAAGCTGGGGAAGATAACCGCAACGTCGCTCGGATGGCCGCGCTGCTCGCCGGTTTGCCGACCGATGCGCCAGGGTCTACGATCAATCGGCTCTGCGGCTCGGGAATGGACGCGGTCGGCTCCGCCGCGCGCGCACTCAAAGCCGGCGAAGCCCGCATGATGATCGCCGGCGGCGTCGAAAGCATGACTCGAGCCCCGTTCGTCATGGGCAAAGCGGCGAGCGCGTTCTCGCGGCAAGCCGAGATCTACGACACGACGATCGGCTGGCGCTTCATCAACGCGCGTCTGAAAGCCCAACACGGCGTCGATTCGATGCCGGAGACGGGCGAGAACGTCGCCGCACAATTCTCGATCAGCCGGGCCGACCAAGACGCCTTCGCGCTACGCAGCCAGCAGAAGGCGGCGCGCGCGCAGGCAGACGGCACGCTCGCCCAAGAAATCGTGCCGGTCGAAATCCCGCAAAAGAAAGGCGAGCCGCTCATCGTCACCCGCGACGAACACCCGCGAGAGACATCGCTCGAAGCACTCGCCAAGCTCAAAGGCGTCGTTCGCCCGGATGGAACAGTCACGGCCGGCAATGCTTCGGGCGTCAACGACGGTGCTTGCGCACTGCTGCTCGCTAATGAGGAAGCGGCATCGCAGTACGGTCTACGTCGGCGCGCACGCGTGCTCGGCATGGCCACGGCCGGCGTCGAGCCGCGCATCATGGGCATTGGCCCCGCTCCCGCCACGCAAAAGCTGCTGCAACGGCTCGGGATGTCGCTCGCTCAATTCGACGTGATCGAACTGAACGAGGCGTTCGCCTCGCAAGGCCTAGCGGTGCTGCGCACCCTGGGCGTGGCCGACGACGATCCGCGCGTCAATCCGAACGGCGGCGCAATCGCGCTCGGCCATCCGCTCGGCGCCTCCGGAGCGCGACTCGTCACCACCGCGCTTTATCAACTGGAACGCACGGGGGGCCGATATGCGCTGTGCACCATGTGCATCGGCGTCGGACAAGGGATCGCACTGGCCATCGAGCGGACCTAGCCTAAAGGACTGCAAAGGACGCCAGTTCGATGGTTGCCGCGCACCGCGCAACGGAATGAATGGAGGAGACAATCGATGCAAGATGAAGCCATTCGCGTCGAGATCGAAGCGACGACTCATGTCGCCACGGTGACGCTGAACCGCCCCGACAAGCTCAACAGCTTCACGCGTGCAATGCACAAGCAATTGAACGATGCGTTGGACCAAGCGGTCGGCGCAGGTGCGCGAGCCCTCGTGTTGACAGGCGCCGGCCGTGGATTCTGCGCTGGCCAGGATTTGGCGGACCTGAGCTTCGAGCCGGGCGCGATGACCGATCTGGGCGCATTGATCGACGAGTACTTCAACCCGCTCGTGCGCCGCCTACAAGCGCTACCGTTGCCGGTCATCGCCGCCGTCAATGGCATCGCAGCCGGCGCCGGCGCGAATTTGGCCTTTGCGTGCGACATTACGATCGCTGCGCGCTCGAGCAGTTTCGCCCAGTCGTTCGTCAAAATTGGGCTCGTTCCCGACTCGGGCGGCACGGCATTCTTGCCCCAACGGGTCGGCATGGCGCGCGCACTCGGCCTAGCGATGACCGGTGAGAAGATCGGCGCGGATCAGGCCGAGCGTTGGGGATTGATTTGGCGCGTCGTCGACGATGCCGAGCTACTTCCCGCCGCAACCCAGCTCGCCACGCAACTGGCCCAGCAACCTACCCGCGCGATCGCCGCCATCAAGCGTGCCATACGCGCAAGCACAACCAATTCGCTCGATCAGCAACTCGACCTCGAGCGTGATTTGCAACGCGAACTGGGCAATTCGTACGACTACGCCGAAGGAGTCCAGGCATTCATTCAAAAGCGCGCGCCGCGCTTCGAGGGCCGCTGACATGTCGTCTACCGATACCCAAGCAGCGCGCGAACACTCCGTTTCGGCGCAACTGCAACCCGACGAACTCGCGCGTGCCGTCGGGCGCGCCATGTACGAAGCGGATGCGTGCAGCCGCGCGCTCGGTTTCGAACTCGTCGAAGTGCGCGCGGGCTATGCGCGCATGCGCGCGACCGTCCGGCCGGACTTTCTCAATGGCCACGATATTTGTCACGGCGGACTGATCTTTACGTTGGCCGATTCGACGTTCGCATTCGCTTGCAACTCGTACAACGTCAATACGGTGGCCTCGGGCTGCTCGATCGAGTTCTTGCGGCCCGTTCACGGCGGCGACACGCTCACCGCCGAGGCGGTGGAGCAAACGGTCAGTGGCCGCACCGGCATATACGACATTCGCGTCGTCAACCATTCAGGCGAAACGGTAGCGATGTTTCGCGGCAAGTCCGCGCACATCAAGGGGCACGTGATTCCCCCTGCGTGAGCGGCGCGCCCGCGGCGGCCACCGCCCGTCGTGTTCACGCCGACGGGACGTGTGCGCCCGGGCAAGCGCCCGACACCGCCATTCGTCATACGCGACAGGCTGCTTCCGAGCATGCCTGCGGACAGCTATTCTTAAATGAAACAGGAGACATGCGATGAATACCGCGCTGCCGCTCGAACCGATCGAGACCGCGAGCCGAGACGAGCTCGCCGCCCTTCAACTGGAACGGCTGAAATGGACGCTCAAGCACGCTTACGAAAACTCGCCCGTCTACCGCCGCAAGTTCGACGAAGCGGGCGTCCACCCGGAGGACCTCAAAACCCTGGCCGATCTTTCGCGCTTCCCGTTCACGACGAAAAGCGATTTGCGCGATAACTACCCGTTCGGGATGTTCGCCGTGCCGCAGGAGCAGATCTCGCGCATCCATGCCTCGTCGGGCACGACCGGCAAGCCGACCGTCGTCGGTTATACGGCCCGCGATATCGATACATGGGCCAATCTGGTCGCGCGTTCCATTCGCGCTGCCGGCGCGCGACGCGGCGACAAGGTGCACGTGAGCTACGGTTACGGTCTCTTCACCGGGGGCCTCGGCGCGCACTACGGCGCGGAGCGCGCGGGTTTGACCGTGATTCCGTTCGGCGGCGGTCAAACCGAAAAACAAGTCCAATTGATCCAGGACTTCAGGCCCGACATCATCATGGTGACGCCGAGCTACATGCTCGCGATTGCCGATGAGCTCGAGCGGCAAGGCGTCGATCCCGCGAGCTGCTCGCTGCGGATCGGCATCTTCGGCGCCGAGCCGTGGACGAACGACATGCGGCGCGCCATCGAAGCGCGCATGGGCATCGACGCCGTCGATATTTACGGACTATCCGAGGTGATTGGGCCGGGCGTCGCCTCCGAATGCGCGGAGACGAAGGACGGCCCAACCATCTGGGAAGATCACTTCTATCCGGAAATCATCGACCCGGCCACCGGCGAAGTCCTGCCCGACGGCGCTTTCGGCGAGCTCGTGTTCACGTCGCTGACCAAAGAGGCGCTGCCGATCATTCGCTATCGGACGCGCGACTTGACGCGCCTGCTGCCGGGCACGGCGCGCACGATGCGGCGGATGGAGAAGATCACGGGCCGCTCGGACGACATGATGATCATCCGCGGCGTCAACGTGTTCCCGACTCAAATCGAGGAGCTGCTGCTCAAGCAACCGTCGCTCGCACCGCATTATCAAATCTTGCTGACCAAGGAAGGTCCGCTCGATGTGATGACGCTGAACGTGGAACCGTGTCCCGAGGCGCAAGCGGACGAAGCAACGCTCGCTGCCGCGAAATCGGCGCTCGCGTACGACATCAAAGCGCTCATTGGGGTTACCGCATTGGTGCGCGTCCTACCGGTGAACGGCATCGAGCGGTCGGTAGGCAAAGCGCGGCGGGTTATCGACCAACGATCGCGCTGAAGCACGGCCCAGCGCGACGGGCCGCGCGCTCAAGAATTCGGCAGCAGCAGCCACATGCGGCCCGCTTGTTTCATCTTGCCCGCGAGATCGCCAGCGTCGTCGCCGAGGCCCCAAAAGTAGTCGGCCCGCACGCCGCCGCGAATCGCCGACCCGGTGTCTTGGGCGAACACGAGCCGGTTCATCGGCGTATTCGTGAACGGCCGCGTCGTTTCCAAAAATACCGCCGTGCCAAGCGGAATCGAGGCCGGATCGACCGCAATCGAACGCTCGGGCGTGAGCGGCACGCCGAGCGCGCCGACGGGCCCGTCGCCGCCCGCCGATGCCGGTTGCGTCTGCGGCATCTCGCGGAAAAAGACGAAGCGCGGGTTCGTATCGAGCAAACTCATGACGCGCGCCGGGTTCGCGCGCGCCCATGCTTTGATGCCTTGCATCGTCGCTTGCGCCGGCGTGATCTCGCCATGATCGAGCAGCCAGCGGCCGATCGACTTATAAGGCTGATTGTTCGAGCCGCCGTAACCGACCCGCATGATGCCGCCGTCGTCGAGCTGGACGCGGCCCGAGCCCTGCACTTGCAAGAAGAACGCTTCGATCGGATCGTCCACCCACACGAGTTCATTGCCGTCGAGCACTCCCGAGCGCTCGAGTTGCGCTCGCGGCGGCAACGGTGCGCCCGCGCGATAGCCGGACGGCCAGCGATAGAGCGGATATTGATACGGGCCGCGACGCGTGCGCGCGCCATGCAGCAACGGCTCGTAATATCCCGTGACGAGGCCGTCCACCGATCCATCGTCGTTCGATAGCTGGAACGGCGTGAAATAAGTCTCGAAGAACGAGCGCGTGCTCGTGGCATCCAAGTCGTCCAGATGCGAAGCGGCCGAGCAGGCACGCCGCCAACTCGGCTGTTGTGCCACCCGCACGCAGTTTTCGCGCAGCGCGGCCGCCGCGCCGATCAGGGAATCGTCTTGCCACCCCGGCACCTGTTGCCAAGCGACGGGCGTCAGCCGTGCCGACGACACGGCGCCCGCGAGCATGCCCGGCGCCCCGGCGCCGGTGGTCGCAGCGGGCCGCACCACCGGTCGCCCCCCGCACGCCGCAAGCAGCACGGCGGCGAGCAACGCCACCGCGCGGCCGAAAAAGGGCGAATGAATACGCATACAATGTTCGTTCTTGAAGGCAATCGCCATGTCCGACCTGTTCGACGAATACCCGATGCTGATCTTTGCGCTCGAGGCGCTCGCGGCCTTGACCTTACTCGTCGTCATCGTGGTTTGGACGATGTCGGGCAGAAAAAAGAACGCCGGCGCGCACGACGATCGCGGCATACCTCGGTAAGGCAGGCGTCGATCCGGGAGAGGCGGGATTTCCCGGCATCGACGCACTGCAGGAACTGCACACACTGCCCCGGGCAGCGCCGCGGCGATCCGGCTCGCCGGCTCTCAATGCAGCGTACGCGGCATCTGCAGCGCGAATTCCGGCACCGGCGCTTCGAACCGTTCGCCATCCTCGGCCACGCAGAAATACGAGCCGCGCATCGTCCCCTGCGGCGTCTCGATCACGGCCCAACTCGTGTACTCGAATTGCTCGCCCGGCTGCAGCAGCGGCTGATGGCCGACCACGCCTAGGCCCTTCACTTCCTGCACCTGATTTTCGCTGTCGGTGATGACCCAATGGCGCGCGATCAACTGCGCCGGCACCTGCCCCGTGTTGCGGATCGTCAGGGTGTAGGCAAATGCATATTGACGGCGCTCGGGATTCGACTGCTCGGGCAAATAGCGTGTCTGAGCCGACACGCTGAATTGATACTGGCTCATCGTGATTCCGTTTCTGAAGAATCGACGCACCGCGCGGGCGCGATCGAATCGCGGTAAACCGGACGGCTTGCCGCTTGGCGCTTGGGCGCGCCGACTTTCGGTTTCGCATTCTGATCGATGCGCTTGCCGGCCGCAACCGCTGTGCGATGCGCCCGGCGAGCGCGGCGCGCGCCGCACGGTAAAATACGGCTTTTCCGCTCGCGGCCCGCTTGCCGGATCTCTCGCCTTTCACGCCATGACGCAATTTCGCATCGCTCCCAGCATTCTCTCCGCCGATTTCGCCAAGCTCGGCGAAGAAGTTCGCAATGTCGTCGCCGCGGGCGCCGACTGGATCCACTTCGACGTGATGGACAACCATTACGTTCCGAATCTGACGATCGGCCCGCTCGTGTGCGAAGCCATCCGCCCGCACGTGCAGGCGCCCATCGACGTCCATCTGATGGTACGCCCCGTAGACCGCATCGTGCCCGACTTCGCCAAAGCGGGCGCAAATATCATCAGTTTCCACCCGGAAGCGTCCGAACACATCGATCGCACGCTCTCCCTGATCCGCGACCACGGCTGCAAAGCAGGGCTCGTCTTCAATCCGGCCACACCGCTCAACTATCTCGACCACGTCATGGACCGCGTCGATCTCGTCCTGATCATGTCGGTCAATCCGGGCTTCGGCGGCCAGTCCTTCATCCCCGAGGCCCTCAATAAGTTGCGCGAAGCACGCGCGCGGATCGACGCCTATCAAGCGCGCACGGGCCGCGAGATCCACCTCGAAGTGGACGGCGGCGTGAAGGTGGAGAACATTGCGGAAATCGCCGCCGCCGGCGCCGACACGTTCGTGGCGGGCTCGGCCATCTTCGGCAAGCCCGACTATCGCGCCGTCATCGACGACATGCGCGCTCAGCTCGCCGGCGCTCGCGCATGAGCGCCGCGCCCGGTCGGCAGGACGCGGCGCCAGTGCAAGGGCGACGCTTGAGAGCGGCGGTAATCGACCTCGACGGCACCATGGTCGATACGGCCGACGATTTCACAGCCGCCTTGAACGGCATGTTGGCCGAGCTGGGCGCCCGGTCGATCGCACGCGACGAGGTAGTCGGGTACGTCGGCAAGGGTTCCGAGCATTTGGTGCGCACTGTGCTGTCCGCACGGTTTTCCGCAGAGGAAAGCGAGGCTCGCTTCAGCGCGGCGCTCGAGCGCTATCAAGCCCATTACGCCGAGTTCAACGGGCGCCATACGCGGCTTTATCCTGACGTCGAGGCGGGCCTTGCCGCGTTCGTCGACGCAGGCGTGAAGCTCGCCTGCGTCACCAATAAGCCGCACCGTTTCGCCGTCGCGCTGCTCGGCCAATACGAGCTCGCCCGCTACTTCGCCGTGATTCTCGGCGGCGATAGCGTGACCCGCAAAAAACCCGATCCGCAGCCGATGCTGGCCGCCTGCGAGGCGATGGGCGTCGCCCCGAGCGAGGCCGTCGCAATCGGCGATTCGGAAAACGATGCTCTCGCCGGCCGCGCGGCGGGTATGGCGACCTTGACGGTGCCCTACGGCTACAACCATGGCAAAGCTATACAAACGATAAATTCGGATGGTATAGTCGCCACGTTGCTCGAGGCCGCGCGGTTCGTCACACATTCCGCGCCCGGCTTCGCGGCAACCTCTCAATCGTTGACGATCTAAGTCACTCAACTCATGTTTCTGAACAAAAAACGGAGTCCGAGCAGTATCGACCGGGGAGCCTGGCCCTGGCGCCGCTCGTCGCGCTAACCTCTTTCGAGGTACGCTGAAGCCTGTCGTCTTCAGCGCCGTTTTTTGATGTCGCCGCGCATTCGCGCACTATTCGCCGTATCGCCCCGACGCTCGCATCCGCGCGTTTTCTTGCCCGCTGCGTCCGTGCGTCCACGGTTTGCCGCACGTGTCCTTCGCCCGTCCACGGGCAACGAACACGACGGCCGTTCGAACAGGATCGAAACATGACCGAACTCGAGTTCCAGTCCCTCGCCAGCGAGGGTTACAACCGCATCCCGCTGATCGCCGAAGCGCTGGCCGATCTCGAAACCCCGCTCTCGCTTTACCTGAAGCTCGCGCAACCCGAGCGCGGCGGCGCCAATTCGTTCCTGCTGGAATCGGTGGTGGGTGGCGAGCGGTTCGGGCGCTATTCGTTCATCGGCCTGCCGGCGCGCACGCTCGTGCGCACGCGAAACGGCATCAACGAGGTCGTGCGCGACGGGCAAGTAGTCGAGACGCAAGAAGGCGACCCGTTCGAATTCATCGAGCGATTCCAGGCGCGCTTCAAGGTCGCCCAGCGTTCCGGGCTGCCGCGTTTTTGCGGCGGGCTCGCCGGCTACTTCGGCTACGACGCCGTCCGCTATATCGAAAAGAAGCTGGCGCACTCGGCCCCGCCCGACGATCTGAACCTGCCCGACATTCAGTTGCTGCTGACCGAAGAAGTCGCCGTCATCGACAATCTCGCGGGCAAGCTCTATCTGATCGTCTACGCCGATCCGTCCGCGTCCGAAGCCTATGCGCGCGCCAAGCAGCGCCTGCGCGAATTGCGCCAACGGCTGCGCACGACGGTGCAGCCGCCCGTCACCTCGCCGAGCGTGCGCACCGAAACCTACCGCGAGTTCGCACGCGACGATTACCTGAACGCCGTGCGCCGTGCGAAGGAATACATCGCCGCGGGCGAGCTCATGCAGGTGCAGGTCGGGCAACGGCTGATCAAGCCGTATCGCGATAATCCGCTGTCGCTCTATCGCGCGCTGCGTTCGCTCAATCCGTCGCCGTACATGTACTACTACAACTTCGGCGAATTTCACGTGATCGGCGCGTCGCCGGAAATCCTCGTGCGGCAGGAAAAGCGCGGCGAGGACCGCATCGTGACAATTCGGCCGCTCGCAGGCACGCGTCCGCGCGGCAACACGCCCGAGCGCGATGCCGAACTCGCGACCGAACTGCTGAACGATCCGAAAGAGATCGCCGAACACGTCATGCTGATCGACCTCGCGCGCAACGACGTGGGCCGCATCGCACAGACGGGTTCGGTCGCCGTGACCGACAAGATGGTCATCGAGAAGTACTCGCATGTGCAGCACATCGTCAGCTCGGTCGAGGGCAAGCTCAACCCCGGCATGACGAATTTCGACGTGCTGCGCGCGACATTCCCGGCCGGCACGCTTTCGGGTGCGCCGAAGGTCCGCGCGATGGAACTCATCGACGAGCTCGAACCGGTCAAGCGAGGCCTATATGGCGGCGCCGTGGGCTATCTTTCGTTCACGGGCGAAATGGATCTGGCGATCGCGATTCGCACCGGGCTCATCCACAACGGGAATTTGTACGTGCAGGCCGCGGCGGGCGTCGTCGCCGACTCGGTGCCCGAATCCGAATGGCAGGAAACGGAGAACAAGGCGCGCGCCGTGCTGCGCGCGGCCGAGCAAGTGCAAGACGGCCTCGATAGCGATTTCTGAGACGCCCCTACCTGTCGCCTAAGCGTCGGGTCCCCAACGGCCAAGCCAAAGCGGGGACCGGGCGCTTCCTTGAAAGCGCGGAGACACATCATGCTGCTGATGATCGACAACTACGATTCATTCACCTACAACCTCGTGCAGTACTTCGGCGAACTCGGCGAGGAAGTGCGCACTTATCGCAACGATGAAATCACGCTGGACGAGATCGAGGCGATGAAGCCCGATCACATCTGCTTATCGCCCGGGCCGAGCAATCCGCAAAACGCGGGCATCACGCTCGACGTGCTGCGCCGATTCGCCGAGCGCATTCCGATCCTCGGCGTCTGCCTGGGCCATCAGGCGATCGGCGAGGCGTTCGGCGGGCGCGTCGTGCGCGCGCAAACGATCATGCACGGCAAAGTGAGCCGTATCGAGACCGACGGCAAGGGGGTATTCGCGAACCTGCCGAAGCATTTCGACGTGACGCGCTATCACTCGCTCGCGATCGAACGGGAGTCGCTGCCCGACTGCTTGGAAATCTCGGCCTGGACCGACGACGGCGAAATCATGGGCGTGCGCCACAAGACGTTGCCCGTCGAAGGCGTGCAGTTCCATCCCGAATCGATCCTTTCCGAGCACGGTCATGCCCTGCTCGAAAACTTTCTGAAGGGATCGAAAGCGTCGTCCACCGCCGAGGCCGCGCACAGCGCATGAGCGTGCCGCCTCCGCACGAATCAGGATTCATGAACCACGAAGCGCGAAGCGCGATTCACCCATCGCTAAGCACGGTCCGACGAACGGATAGGGGCGAGCCCATGACCATCACACCGCAAGAAGCACTGCAGCGCACGATCGAGCATCGAGAGATCTTTCACGACGAAATGCTGCACTTGATGCGGCTCATCATGCGCGGCGACATGTCGCCCGTGATGGCGGCGGCGATCATCACGGGCTTACGCGTGAAGAAGGAAACGATCGGCGAGATCGCGGCGGCGGCCACGGTGATGCGCGAGTTCGCGCGTCACGTCGAGGTGAGCGACAACGCCAACTTCGTGGATATCGTCGGCACCGGCGGCGACGGCGCGAACACGT
Source organism: Trinickia sp. Y13 (assembly GCF_029522115.1). Taxonomy (GTDB): domain Bacteria; phylum Pseudomonadota; class Gammaproteobacteria; order Burkholderiales; family Burkholderiaceae; genus Trinickia. Next base: position 13,295 of record NZ_JAKWFK010000011.1, read on the forward strand.
TCAACATTTCGACGGCGACGATGTTCGTCGCGGCCGCGGCAGGCGCGAAAGTCGCGAAGCACGGCGGCCGTGGCGTCTCGAGCAAATCGGGCAGCGCGGACGTGCTCGAAGCGCTCGGCGTGAATATCGATCTGCAACCGGAGCAAGTCGCGGCGTCGATCGCCGAGACGGGTATGGGCTTCATGTTCGCCCCCAACCACCACCCGGCCATGAAGAACATTGCGCCGGTGCGGCGCGAACTCGGCATCCGCACAATCTTCAATATCCTCGGGCCGCTCACGAATCCAGCCGGCGCGCCCAATCAGCTGATGGGCGTCTTTCATCCCGACCTCGTGGGCATCCAGGTGCGCGTCATGCAGCGCCTCGGTGCGAACCACGTGCTCGTCGTCTACGGCAAGGACGGCATGGACGAGGTGTCGCTTGGGGCCGCCACGCTGGTGGGCGAACTGCGCGATGGTCAGATTCACGAGTACGAAATCCATCCCGAGGATTTCGGGCTACAGATGGTGTCGAATCGTTCGCTGAAGGTGCAAGATGCCAACGAATCGAAAACCATGCTGTTGCAAGCGCTCGAAAATCGACCCGGCGTCGCGCGCGAAATCGTGACGCTCAACGCCGGAACGGCGCTTTACGCCGCCAATATCGTCGCGTCGATCGCCGACGGCATCGAAGTTGCACGCGAAGCGATCGCAACGGGCCGCGCGCGTGCGAAGGTCGACGAGCTTGCGCGCTTTACCCAACAGTTCAAGCAATAACCCCATCATCAGGCATCGAAAAAGGCTTCGTCCATGAGCGACATTCTCGAACGAATCATCGCCGTCAAACGCGAGGAAGTGCGTGCGGCCCAGTTGAGCGCGCCGCTAGAGGAGCTGCGTCTCGAAGCGTCGGCGCGCGACTTGCGCGATTTCGTCGGCGCGCTGCGCGCCAAGCACGAGGCCGGCCAGGCCGCCGTCATCGCCGAAGTGAAAAAAGCGAGCCCCTCCAAAGGCGTGTTGCGCGAGCATTTCGTGCCCGCCGAGATTGCACGGTCCTATCAGCGAGGCGGCGCGGCCTGCTTGTCGGTGCTGACCGACGTCCAGTTCTTCCAAGGCAGCGCGGCCTATCTCGAAGAGGCCCGCGCCGCCTGCGAACTGCCGGTGTTGCGCAAGGACTTCATCGTCGACCCGTATCAGATCGTCGAAGCGCGCGCCATGGGCGCCGATGCGATCTTGCTCATTGCCGCGGCGCTCTCGCTCACGCAGATGCAAGAGCTCGAAGCCTTCGCCCATTCGTTCGGGCTGGCGGTTCTCGTCGAAGTCCATGACCGCAATGAACTCACCCAAGCGCTGACGCTCAAGACGCCGCTCATCGGCATCAACAACCGCAATCTGCGCACGTTCGAAACGTCGCTCGATACGACGCTCGGCATGCTCGATGCGCTGCCCGAGGACCGGATCGTCGTCACCGAATCGGGAATCTTGGCAAGAGCCGATGTCGAGCGCATGCGCGCGAACGCGGTGCATACGTTCCTCGTGGGCGAAGCCTTCATGCGCGCCGACGATCCGGGCGCCGCGCTCGCGCAGATGTTTTTCTGATTTCGGCGCCTCGCTCGCCCTCCTCTACGATCACGCACATGGGTATCGAACGCGAAATCAAGCTGGCACTGCCGCCCGAGCAAGCCGATGCAGCCGATCGGTTCTTCACCGGCCTGGCCCGCGCGCCGGGGCGCGATGTGCCGCTGACGAACCTCTATTTCGACACGCCTTCGCTCGCGCTGGCTCGCGCGAAGATCGCCCTGCGCCTGCGCATGACCCCCGATGGCTGGTTGCAGACGCTCAAGGCGGCGGGCACGGCGCAAGGCGGCCTGCATAGCCGCCATGAATGGGAGACGCCCGTTTCGAACGAGGCGCTCGATTTCGACGCGCTCGCCGCCGCATGCGACGACGACGCTGCGCTCGCCGCATTGCGCGCCGCGCAAACGGAACTTGCCGAACGCTTTCGCACGTCGTTCGTGCGGCGCCTTTGGCGATTGGAGTTCGACGGTGCGCGGATCGAGGCCGCGATCGATCGCGGCGAAGTGACGGCCACGGTGAGCGGAGAAGAGCGGCGCGAAGCCCTCAGCGAGATCGAGCTCGAACTGCTGAGCGGCCACGAACGCGCATTGCATGCGCTGACGAGCGCGCTCTCTGCCAAGGTGCCCGGCCTAGCGCCCGAAAACGTCAACAAGGCGCAGCGGGGTTATCGGTTGTGTGCGCCATGAAGTCGAAACCGACACGAGCGCGAGTACGCGCAAGCGCTGCGAGCGACGCGGCTCAAGGGACGCTGTTCGATACGGCGAGCGGCGCCGAAGCCGAATTCGAACTCGAGCCGTCGATGCCCGCACGAATGGCCAGCGAAGTCCGTGAGCCGTGTGCCGCACGTGAACCTCCGAGCACCGTGCGAAGCGATGAAGAACCCCAACCGCTCGAAGGGCAAGTGCGCTCTTCTGCACTCGGCGCGCCGCTCGAATCGCAATTCGACGCATTGCCGCGCGACTGGCGCGAACACCTGCGCTCGTTCATCGACAGTCCGGCCTATCGGCCGCTCTGCAGCTTCGTCGACGCGCAAATTGCCGCCGGCAAAGTCGTCTACCCGACCGACGTCTTTCGCGCGTTGCGGCTGACGCGGCCCGACGACGTCAAAGTCGTCGTCGTCGGTCAAGATCCCTACCACGGCGACGACAAAGGCCACCCGCAAGCGCACGGCCTGGCGTTTTCGGTACCCGCGCCCGTACGGCCGCCGCCGTCGCTGCGCAACATCTTCAAGGAAATCACCGCCGAATTCGGCCACGAGATGCCGGCTCACGGCTGCCTGGATGCCTGGGCCCGCCAAGGCGTCTTGCTGCTCAACACCGTGCTGACGGTGGAGCAAGGCAAAGCGGCCAGCCACGCCAAGCGCGGCTGGGAGGCCTGCACCGATACGCTGATCCGCGAACTCGCGCATCGCCACGAGCATCTCGTCTTCATGCTCTGGGGCGCTCACGCCCAAGCCAAGCGCGCGCTGCTCGACGCGCGGCCGCACTGCGTGCTCGAAGCCCCGCATCCGTCACCGTTGTCGGCGCATCGCGGCTTTCTGGGCTGCGGGCACTTCCGGCTCGCGAACGAGTATCTCCAAGCAAACGGCCGCTCGCCGATCGACTGGCGGCTGCCCGCAACGGTCGATGGCTGAGGGCAAGACCGAGGTCGAGCGCTGACAGCCCAAGCGTCAAAAACCGTCGCGCCGCCCACAGGCAGCGCGACGGTTTTGCACCGCGCTCGAGATCGAGATCGCGAACCGGTTAGGCGGCCGCCGCAATCGCTTCGCGAGCCGCCGCGAGCGCCGCGTTCGCGGCGTCCGGGCCGAGATTCAACCCTTCGGCATAGATGAATTCCACGTCCGTAATGCCGATCAGGCCGAGAAACGCCTTGATATGCGGCGTTTGGCTATCGTGCGGGGTGCCGACGTACCGTCCCCCGCGCGCCGACACGATATAAGCCTTCTTCCCTTTCACGAGCCCTTCCGGACCGTTCGCCGTATAGCGGAACGTCACGCCGGCGCGCGCAATCCAGTCGAAGTAGGTCTTCAACTGCGAGGAGATGCCAAAGTTGTACATCGGCGCACCGATCACGATCACGTCCGCCGCTTGCAACTCGGCGATCAATGCATCGCTGCGCGCGACGATCGCGGCTTGCTCCGGCGAGCGCTGCTCTGCCGGCGTGAAGAACGCGCCCAGCACGGCGTCGTCCAGATGAGGCAGCGCATCGGCCAGCAAATCGCGCACGACGAGCGTCGCGCCGCCGCTCGATTGTTGCAGCTTGGCCGCCAATTCGTTGGCGAGCAGCGTCGAGTTGGCGCCTTGCGAACGCGCCGCCGAATTCAGTTGAAGGATCGTGGTCATGTCAGGCTCCGGGTGGGGTTGCGCATCGTTGCGCGAGTGGAGCCATTGTCGTGATTGTCCCGGCCCGGAAAAAGTAGCCTTGCAACGAAGGATCGTTGCAAGGATGGAACGATCAGCCGTGCAGCCAGCGCTCGCGAGCCCGGCGCCGCGGCGCGCCACGCTTCTCGTCACCGGGAACCAGCCGATAGCGCGTCACCTCGGGCGGATCGAGCTTGACCCGCGTCAGCAGCAGTTCGTCGCGCCGGAACGCATGAATCTCAACCACCTCGCCCGGCAGATAACGGCCGAGCAAGGTGTCGAGGTTCGAGCCCGTCACCCGCAGCCCGTCGACGGCAACCAGCACGTCGCCGGCCGACAATCCGGCCTTCTGCGCGGCGCTGCCGTCATGGACGGCGGCCAGCGTGCAATCCGCGCCGCTCGCACGTGTGCGCACGCCGAGTGAGGGCTTGCCATCGCCTCCGTTCTTGCCGTTCGCGGCGCCCATCTGCGGTTCGAGCGCGACGCCGAACGGCGCGAGCAATTCGTCCAGCGGCAAATCGCGCGTCCCGTATACCGCTTCACGAAACAGCTGACCGAGCGCTACACCTGTCGCTTCGGCGATCAACGCCTCCACTTCGTCCTCGCCGACGCCGGTCACGTTGCCGTCGTAGAACCGGCGGCCGTACCTTTGCCAAAGCAGCCGCATGACATCGTCGAGCGACTTGCGATGGTCGGTGCGCGCACGGATCGCCAAATCGAATGCGAGCGCAACGAGCGAGCCCTTCTGGTAATAACTGACGATCGCGTTGGGCGCGTTCTCGTCTTGCCGGTAATACTTGATCCAGGCGTCGAACGAGCTTTCCGCGACGCTCTGCTTGAGCCGCCCGCTACCGCGCTGCACGCTGCCGAGCGTCTTGCCGACGAGCGTGAAGTAGTCGGCTTCGGTGATCGCACCGCTACGCACGAGCATCAAATCGTCGTAGTACGACGTGAAGCCCTCGAACAGCCAGAGCAACGACGTATAGTTTTCGCGCGAAAGATCGTACGGCGCGAACGCCGCCGGCTTGATGCGCTTGACGTTCCACGTATGGAAGTACTCGTGGCTGCACAAGCCGAGATAGGTCCGGTAAGCCTCCGACGCCTCGGGGCGCCCCAGGACGGGTAGATCGGTGCGATTGCAGATCAGCGCGGTCGAAGCGCGATGCTCGAGCCCGCCGTAACCGTCGCTGACCACTTGCGTCATGAAGACGTAGCGATCGACGGGCGCCTTTTTCGTACGCGGCTCGAACAAGGCAATCTGCGTTTCGCAGATGCGCTTCAGATCGGCCGCGAGCCTCGCCATATCCACCGACACCGTGCGTCCGGCGATGACGATATCGTGCGGCACGCCGTGCGCCTTGAACGTCGCCAGCGCGAACTGCCCGAGCGTCACCGGGTGATCGACGAGCTCATCGTAATTTTGCGCTCTGTATTCGCCAAAGCCGTAGCGCTTGGTGCCGCGCGCCTCGGGCAGCGCCGTGGCCACGCGCCATTCGCGATAGGCAGCCCCGGCGGGCTTTTGAATGTCGACGATGCAAGCGGCTTGCTCGCGTCCGGCCGGCAGCAAGAACACGCTCGTTCCGTTGAAAAAGCCCGTGCGCTCGTCCAAATGCGCCGTGCGCACCGACATATCCCAAGCGTAGACCTCGTAGCGCAGCGTCAGCGCGCCGCCCTTCACCGGAGCCGCCTGCCAGGTGTGTTTGTCCGTCTTCTCGATGCGAACCTTGCGGCCAGCCTCGTTGAAGGCGCTGACCGTCACGATGTTGCGCGCGAATTCCCGCACGAGGTAGCTGCCGGGAATCCATGTCGGCAGCGAGAACCGCTGGCCGGCCGGATCGGGGTCGGCCAGCGTCAGCGTGACTTCGAACAGATGAGCGGCAGGATGCTTGGGAACGATGGCGTAGCGAATTGGCTTCATCAGGCGGCGCGATGTCTCGAAGGGAAGGGGTGCGCAATACGCGATGGGCTCAATGCGCGCTGGCCAACGCGCTGTTCAACTCGGCGGCCGACACCGCGCCGGGCAGGCGCCGGCCATCGGGCAGGATCACCGTAGGCGTGCCCGTCACGTTCAGCCCGCGTCCGAGTGCGAGGTTCTTCTCGAGCGTCGTCGTGTCGCAATTGGCCGCCGCGCTCGCCGGTGCACGGCGATCGAGCATCCACGACTCCCACGTCTTCGCACGGTCGGACGAGCACCAAATCGCCTTCGACTTCGCCATCGAATCGGGCGACAGCACCGGATACAGGAAGGTGTAGACCGTGACGTTGTCGACCGACTTGAGCGTCGTCTCGAGCTGCTTGCAGTACGGGCAGTTGGGATCGGAGAAGACGGCGATGCGGCGGCTGCCGTTGCCCTTGACGACCTTCACCGCATGATCGAGCGGCAAGCTGGCGAAGTCGACTTTGTTCAAATCGGCCAGGTGCGCCTCGCTCAGATTGCTGCGCGTCTTCGTATCGACGAGATCGCCCGCGATCACGTAATCGCCGCTGGCGTCCGTATAGACCATCTGCGTGCCGAGATTGACTTCGTACAAGCCGGCGATGGGCGCTTTGGTGATGCTCTTGATCGGGATTTCCGGCAGACGCGATTGCAGCGTCGCCTTCAGCTTGTCCGTCGTCTGATCGGCTTGAGCGGTGCAGCCGAGCGCGGCGGCGGCGGCGAGCGCCGCGGCAGCTGCGATTCTCTTGGCAATGTGCATGGTGGCTATTCCTTGAAGTGCCGGCGCCGCGCCGGTTTGCCCCGGCGGGCGCGTGAAGCGGTTGCGATGCGGCGTGGCAGCACGTGCCGCCCGCGCCGATCGAGATAATCCGAGCGCTATCCGAGCCCGGCCGAGACGAGCCAGCGCTTGACGAGCGGCTGTGCGCCCACGAGCGCCATGCCGGCGTTGCGCAGCGAGCGCGCGAGCGTGCCGGGAACGGAAAAAAGGCGCTGAAGGCCGTCGGTGGCGACCGTCAATGCGCCGATGTCTTCGCGCCGCGCGCGTTCGTAGCGGCGCAACAGCACGAGGTCGCCGAGATTGCGAAACGGTTCCTTGTTCGCCAATGCGTGTACGAGTTCGGCTGCGTCTCGCAGCCCCAGGTTCATTCCTTGGCCTGCCAGCGGGTGAATCAGATGCGCGGCATCGCCGATCAACGCAACGCGCGGCGCGACGAGCCGGTCGACCGATTGCAGCCCAAGCGGGAAGCCGTGCGCGGCGCCGACGCACTCGAGCGCCCCGAGGCGGCCGTGCGTGACCTGTTCGACCGCTGCCGCGAGCTGCTCCGGCGCGAGCGCGAGCAACTCGCGCGCATGGTCGGTGTTGGCCGACCAAACCAGTGAAACATGAGAATCGGGCAGCGGCAGCAGCGCGACGATCTCGCCGTCGACGAACCACTGGTAGGCGGTTTCGCCATGCGCTTTCTCGGCCTTGAAGTTCGCGACCACGCCGGTTTGCCGGTAGTCGCGCCGCTTCACCTGCGCCCCCATTTGGGCGCGCACCCAAGAATGCGCCCCGTCCGCGCCGACGATGAGATCGGCCTCCAACACTTGGCCGCTCGCCAGGGCAAGGCAAGCGCAATCGGGCTTGATGTCGAGACCTTGTGCGCGCGTGTCGAACCAACTCACGTGCGGCTGGAAACGCAGCGCGGCATCGAGCGCATGCTCGATCAGCGACGACTCGACGATCCATGCCAGTTGCGGCACAGCGGCTTGGAACGCGGAAAAGTGCAGCTCGGCCAGCGCATCGCCGAACACGCGCATGTCGTAGACGGGCGCGAGGCGGTCGTGATCGAGCGCTTGCCAGATGCGCAGCCGCTCGAGCAGCGCCTGCGAGCTAGCCGAAAGCGCATAGATACGCGCGTCGAATGGCACATCGGCGGGACGCGCAGCGGCCGGCTGCGCGACGAGTGCGACGCGCAACCCCGCTTGCGCAAGGGCCAGCGCGGCGCTTTTGCCGACGAGGCCGCCGCCGACGACGGCAACATGGAACGTCTGATGATGGGCGATCATAGGCGCCGATTATAGCCGCGCGCATGCGTTCGCACAGAGCGCCTTCGGGTTGCGGTGCGCCGGTTCGCCGCAGCGTAAGGGGCGCTCGCCAGCGCCTTCGTCAGAGCTGGAAGCTTGCCTTAGACATCATGTCTAGATGCTGCCTTCTTTCTCGATGACGAGCACGCGCGCTTGGCCAATCGGATGCGCGACATGCTCGGCCCCTACGGAGGCGAAAAAGATGTCTCCCGCCTTCATCACGACCGAGTGGGTCTGGCCGTTTTCGCGATAATCCATGCGCACTTGTCCGTCCATCACGGCGAACACTTCTTCGCCGTCGTTCACGTGCCATTCGTACGGTCTGTCGGTCCAATGCAACCGGACCGTGATGCCGTTCATGTTGGCGATGTCCAGTGCGCCCCACGCGCGCTCAGCGGTGAATGCCCGGCTTTCGATGAATTTCATGGTTCGTGCCCCGAAGCGATGAAGAAGGTCTCACATCCGTCAGCGCGCATTCTCGGATAAGCGCGCGAAGCTGAAAACGGCAATGAGGGACAAACTTGGGGCAAATCCAGCCACGGGCGGCCGTGCGCCTATCCGGGGGCGCCTTCGAACGGCGCATGCGCCGGTTGCCGGCCGAACAGCGTCACCTTGTTCCGCCCGGTCGCTTTGGACGCGTACAGCGCCTGGTCGGCGGCGCGGATCACCGCGGTCATGTCGCCATCGTCCTCGGGTATCCACGCTGCCGCGCCGATGCTCGCCGTCACGCAGCCGAATTCGCTCTCCGCGTGCTCGATATGTAGATCGCTGATGGCGAGGCGGATGCGCTCGGCGATCGCCTCGGCCCCCTGCGCCGGCGTATCGGGCAGCACGACCAGAAATTCTTCCCCGCCGTAGCGCGCCGCGCTGTCGCCTGGCCTGCGCAGGTTCTCGCCGATGCACTTGGCCACGGCGGCCAGCGCATCGTCGCCGGCCTGGTGTCCGTAGATGTCGTTGTAAGCTTTGAAGCGGTCGACGTCGACGAACAGCAGCGAAAAGACGCTGCGCGTGCGCCGTGCTCGGCGCCATTCCTGGTCCAGAATCTCGCCGAGCGTGCGCCGGTTGTTCAAGCCCGTGAGCCCATCGGTGCGTGCGAGCAAAGCGAGTTCGCTCTCGGCGCGCATCCGTCGCCGCAACTGCCCGGCGAGGACCAGCGCGAGCGCAACGAACGCCACGGCGAATGCGGCCATCAGCGAGCCGATCACGAGCGTGCGGCGGCGCCACGTGGCGTAGATGTCCGACTCCGCCGCCGCGACCATGACGATAAGTCCCAAATTGCTCAGGTGCTTGAAGTAGTAGAGCCTGCCCACGCCGTCGATCGTCGATTTGCCGGTGAAGCTGCCTTCGGGCGCCGACATGAACCGTTTGAACGTGCTCGCTTGACTGATGTTGCGCCCGACGACCTCCGCCGCGTACGGCTGGCGCATGATCATGACGCCATCGCGGCCAATCAGCGCAATGGAGCCATGCGGCCCGAGCGAGAGCCCGGAAAACAGTTCGTGGAAGTAATCTAGGCGAATCGCCACCATGGCGACGCCGCCGAACGATCCGTCGGGCTTGGAGATGCGGCGGCTCAAGGCAATGCTCGGCGAGCCCGCGCGCAGCCGAGAGTGATAGGGATCGCTGACGAATAGGCCGGCATCGTGGCGCTCGCGATGAACCGTGAAGTACCGCCGATCCGCGAAGCTCATCGTGATGGGTTCGTCGGTGAGCGAATCCAGTTTGACGCGCCCCGTTTCGTCGAGAACCAAAATGGAACCGAGGTAACTGGCGGTGGCGGCGCGATCGAAGAGCGCCTCATGGCGCAACTTGGGCGAAGCGCCCATGATTTCGGGGTTATGGATACCTTCGATGACGGCCTGCAACGACAACGAGTACAGCTCGAAGTTGCGTTCGATGTCGCGCTCTGCAATTAGCGCGATATTGCGAGTGGTGTCGCGAGCGCGATCGAGTGCGTCGGCGCGCGCCTGATACACCACGACGCCGCACAAACTCACCATGAACGCGGCAATCACGAGCGCCCCCGCGACGATGGCACGAGGGGTCAGCAAATCGAACCGCATACGCTCGAGAAAGAAGCGTTGCGGCGTAGGTCGAACGTTTTGGGTTTCGTCGCCGTTTCCCTGCATGCCGGGCCCATGTTGAAAGACGATGGGTGCCTCCTCCGAGCGCACGCGGCGCCAGTTTAGCATCGGCACTGCCGCGCGGTGACGGACGTAGATGACGTGCAACGCATTGAATCGCGCACCCGAATTCACGGCATGAAGGGCGTCGGCAAAGTTGACATCCGATCTCGATGACACACTGCAAAAGATACCGCTCGAAATGGACCTCCTGTGGCGCCCAACCGTCGGCCTGCCGTTACGCAGCTGCCGATTCGGTCTCCCGAAAAGGTTACAATTGCCATCTTTCGAGTGCGAAATCGGTACGTGATCGTTGCGCCAACGCGCCCGATTCATACGGTTTCGTCGCTGCTCCGAATTCACCTTGCGGCTACCGCGGTGTTGCCCGCGGGCACGCCCGAGCGCATCAGCCGCAAACGCTTGATATACAAAAGGTTTCCCATGAGCCTCAAATGCGGCATCGTCGGCTTGCCCAACGTCGGCAAGTCCACCCTGTTCAACGCGTTGACCAAGGCGGGCATCGCCGCGGAAAACTATCCGTTCTGCACGATCGAGCCGAACGTCGGCGTCGTCGAAGTGCCCGACGCGCGGCTCGACGCGCTGTCGAAAATCGTCAAGCCCGAGCGCGTGGTACCGGCGGTGGTCGAGTTCGTCGACATTGCGGGGCTCGTCGCGGGCGCGAGCAAGGGCGAAGGTCTCGGCAACCAGTTCCTCGCGAACATCCGCGAAACGGACGCGATCACGCACGTCGTGCGCTGCTTCGAAGACGAAAACGTCATCCACGTGGCCGGCAAGGTCGATCCGCTGTCGGACATCGAGGTCATCAACACGGAACTCGCGCTGGCCGATTTGGCCACGGTCGAAAAAGCCCTCACGCGTTACGCGAAGGCCGCGAAGTCGGGCAACGACAAGGAAGCCGTCAAGCTCGCCGCCGTCTTGGAGAAAGCGCGCGCGCAACTGGACATGGCCAAGCCGATTCGCGCGCTCGATCTGTCGGACGACGAAGCCGCGCTGCTCAAGCCGTTCTGCCTCATCACTGCCAAGCCCACGATGTACGTGGCGAACGTGAAGGAAGACGGTTTCGAGAACAATGCGCACCTCGATGCCGTGCGCAAGTACGCCGAAGCGGAAAAGTCGCCCGTGGTTGCGGTGTGCGCTGCGATCGAGGCGGAGATCGCCGATCTGGCCGACGAGGACAAAGAAGTGTTCCTGGCCGATATGGGCATGGATGAGCCGGGCTTGAACCGCGTGATCCGCGCGGGCTTCAAGCTGCTCGGCTTGCAAACGTACTTCACGGCGGGCGTGAAGGAAGTGCGCGCCTGGACGATCCACATCGGCGATACGGCGCCGCAAGCGGCCGGTGTGATTCATACCGATTTCGAGCGCGGCTTCATCCGCGCGCAGACGATCTCGTTCGACGACTTCGTCGCCTACAAAGGCGAGCAAGGCGCGAAGGAAGCCGGGAAGATGCGCGCCGAAGGCAAGGAATACGTCGTGCATGACGGCGACGTGATGAACTTCTTGTTCAACGTCTGAGCCGGGCTCGTCCGAACCGGAACGGCGGGGCGCGGCGGTGACGCAAAGCATGCTGGCCCCCGCGCCGCGTTGTAGCTAACCAATGAGGTCGAGCGATCGATCTCGATGCCGATCTTTCGCCGGGCGATCGCGAAACGCCCGGCGAGCCATGTCGGTCAATCGCATCTACGTTTCATATCTAGACAAACGCTAAACCCCGGCGCTCACGGGACAAATCCCCACGCTTCTCAACTCGAGCCCCGCTGCCGTCCACCGCTCGATCGCCGACACCGCCGCGCCCACCCCATCTTCTTCTCGCATCGCCGCGCCCAGTTCGGCAACGCGAGCCCGCGTAGCCGGTTGCAGCGCAAACTCGATCGCGCGCGCCAGCCCCTTCGAATCGAGCGCCTTACCGTCGACCGGCGCCGCGGCCGCGCCTAGTCGATAAAGCCGCTGCGCCCAAAAGAACTGATCGCCCGCGAAGGGCACGACGACCGAAGGCGCGCCCGCGCGCGTGGCCGAATGCGTCGTGCCCGCGCCGCCGTGGTGGATGACAAGCGACACCCGCGGAAAAAGCCAAGCATGCGGCGTATCGCCGATGGTCAAGAAATTGGACGGCAACGCCGAGCCTTCGACGCCGCTCCAGCCCGGATAAAACAACGCGCGTCGTCCACCGATGGCCTCGATCAGCACGCGCACCATTCGGTCGCGATCGAAGCCGGCCATGCTGCCGAAGCCGACATAAATCGGCGGCTCGCCGGCGTCGAGAAACGCAGCGAGCGCCGCGGGCGGGTTCCAATCCGAGGGCATGCCCGCCGCGTTCGGGCCGGCCGGCATCGACCACTGCCCGCACACGCGCGCGTGCTCGGACCAATCGACCGGCCGCGGCAGCAGCGCTCGCGATACGCCATACAAAATCGGATGATCGGTCCAGTTCCGCTTGCGCGCGGCAAGCTTGCAAACGTCGACGCGCGCGGCGTTCGTCGCCTGGCGAAACGCGCGCCAGATCATATCGTTGACGAACGTATGGCTCGCCCGATTGAGCCAGCCGGGCACGATGCCCGGCGGCAAGAACGGCGAGGCGAACGCCCGGGTCGGCGTGATCGGGATCATCGATGCGCCGATCGCCGGAATGCGAAAATGCTCGGCCACCGATAAACCCACGAACGACGCCAGCGCCGAAACGATGATGGCATCACTGCCTTCGGCCGCGGCTTTGACCTCGCCCATCCAAGCGTGCGTGTTGGCGTTCGCGATAGCCGCAAGCGCTTTGGCCGTCGCCTGCGCGCCGCTGCGTTTGCCGACGATCGCACCGAGCGCCGCGCCCGGTTCCAATGCGCGCTTGATGTCCCCGGAGAGCGGCGAGCACGGCACGCCCAACGCCTCGGCCGCATGCAAGGTCGAGCAGTCGGCCAGCAAGTGCGCCCGGTGTCCCGCGTCGATCAACGCCCGGCAAAGCGCCGCAAGCGGGCGCGTATCGCCTTCTGTCCCATACGTCGCTACGGTAAATTCCATGGTTTGTCGTTGGCCCCGCTTGCAGCAGGCCGCTCCTGTCGAATAAGAATACGACGTATATTAATGCACATCGTGCATTTTTTCAGAGAAGGTAGCATGACATTGGTCGAAGAACCGGGACGCCGCGAGCGCAAGCGTCAACAGATGGTCGCCCTCCTCGTGGGCGTCGCCGGGCGCCTATTCGAGACGCAGCCTTATCCGAGCGTCACGATGGAGCAAATCGCGCTAGAAGCGGACGTGGCCAAGCGTACGCTGTACAACCACTTTCCGACCAAGGAAGCGTTGCTCGCGCACTGGCTCGAGGCGGAGCTCAAGCGCGATCTCGAACGGCTGCTGCCCGAACTGAAGCGCAGGAACGGTTTCGTGGAACGCGTGTCGATCGAACTCGACGCCTCGGCCGATTGGTGTCAGCGGCACCCGGCGCACCTGGCGGCCTATCTGCGTCACCGGTTTCTCTCGATGGGCGATGCGCCGCCGCAACCGGAACCGCCCTCCTCGGACCGTGGCGACATTGCCCGCTTGTGGCATGCGCTGATCGTCGATGGGCAAGCGGCGGGAGAAATCAGCGACCGGTTTTCTGCGATGCAGTTGACCACCTGGTTCCACCACCTCTATCTGGGCACCCTCATGCGCTGGCTGATCGAGCCTACCCTCGCGCTACGCGACGAGTTCACGCAGATGGTGGCGCTGTTCATGGAGGGCGCAGCGAGCCGATCCGCCTAGCCCGGACAGTGCGTCCGCGGCGAGCCCGATTGCAGGCGAACCGCGCGCCCCGCGCCGCGCATTTTCAGCGATGCGTGCGCGTGCCGCCGCAAGCATGCGGCGCGGTTGCTAAAATGACGCGCTGCAAGCGTTGGCGCTTCCTCGTTTCAACTTCGGGTCCACCTTCATTCACCGATACGCCGCTTCGTCAGCGAAAGCGGCGCCTAAGCTCGTTCATTCACGCACATGGCTCAATACGTCTTCACCATGAACCGGGTCGGCAAGATCGTGCCGCCCAAGCGCCAGATCCTGAAGGACATCTCGTTATCCTTCTTCCCCGGCGCAAAGATCGGCGTGCTCGGCCTAAACGGCTCGGGCAAGTCGACCCTCATTCGCATCATGGCCGGCGTCGATCGCGACATCGAAGGCGAAGCGACGCCGATGCCGAACCTGAACATCGGTTATCTGCCGCAGGAGCCGCAGCTCGATCCCGAGAAGACGGTGCGGGAAGCCGTCGAGGAAGGGCTGGGCGATGTCTTTCAAGCGCAGAAGAAGCTCGACGAAATTTATGCAGCCTACGCAGAGCCCGATGCCGACTTCGACGCGCTCGCCGCCGAGCAAGCCAAGTACGAGTCGATTCTCGCCACGGCCGACGGCGGCAGCCCCGAGCAGCAGCTCGAAGTGGCCGCCGATGCGCTGCGCCTGCCGCCGTGGGACGCCAAGGTCGCGCATCTGTCGGGCGGCGAAAAGCGCCGCGTCGCGCTGTGCAAGCTGCTGCTCGAAAAACCCGACATGCTGCTCCTGGACGAGCCCACCAACCACCTCGACGCCGAATCGGTCGAGTGGCTCGAGCAGTTTCTGACGCGCTTTCCCGGCACGGTCGTGGCCGTCACGCACGATCGCTACTTCCTCGATAACGCCGCCGAGTGGATTCTCGAACTCGACCGCGGCCACGGCATTCCCTGGAAGGGCAATTACAGCAGCTGGCTCGATCAGAAGGAAGACCGCCTGAAGCAGGAAGAAGCGGCCGAGTCGGCACGCCAAAAAGCGATCAAGAAAGAGCTCGAATGGGTGCGTCAAAACCCGAAAGGGCGCCAGGCCAAGTCCAAGGCCCGTATCGCCCGCTTCGAAGAATTGTCGAGCCAGGATTATCAAAAGCGCAACGAGACTTCGGAAATCTTCATTCCGGTCGGCGATCGGCTCGGCAACGAAGTCATCGAGTTCAAGAACGTCAGCAAGGCCTATGGCGATCGCTTGCTGATCGACAACCTGAGCTTCAAGGTGCCCGCCGGTGCGATCGTCGGCATCATCGGCCCGAACGGCGCGGGTAAGTCGACGCTGTTCCGCATGCTGACGGGCCGCGAAACGCCCGATTCCGGCGAAATCGTCATGGGGCCGACGGTCAAGCTGGCCTATGTCGATCAAAGCCGCGACGCGCTCGACGGCAGCAAGACGGTGTTCGAGGAAATCTCGGGCGGCGCCGACGTGCTGACGGTCGGCAAGTATGAAACGCCGTCGCGCGCCTATATCGGCCGCTTCAACTTCAAGGGCGCCGATCAGCAGAAGAACGTCGGCAGCTTGTCGGGCGGCGAGCGCGGCCGTCTGCATTTGGCGAAGACGCTGATCGCCGGCGGCAACGTGCTGCTGCTCGACGAGCCGTCGAACGATCTCGATGTCGAAACGTTGCGCGCGCTCGAAGATGCGCTGCTCGAATTCGCCGGCTCGGTGATGGTGATCTCGCACGATCGCTGGTTCCTCGATCGCATCGCCACGCACATCATGGCGTTCGAAGGCGACTCGCAAGTCGTGTTCTTCGATGGCAACTACCAAGAGTACGAGGCCGATAAGCGCAAGCGGCTTGGCGAGGAAGGCGCGAAACCGAAGCGCTTGCGCTACAAGCCGATCACGCGCTGATCGACGCCCGCGGCGCGGCCGCGCTCAGCGCCCTATCGCGAAACCGAGCGCGCGCAGTTGCGCCTCGGTGTCCGCGGCGCTCGTGTGATGCACTCCGTGCCAGCCGGCCGCCGCGGCCGCGGCCGCGTTCTTGGGGTTGTCGTCGATGAACACGATCTCGTGCGGCGCGATGCCCGGCAGGTGCCGTCCGATGCGTGCAAACGTTTCGGCGTAGATGCGGGGATCGGGCTTCACGAGTTTCACGCGGCCCGATACGACGATGTCGCGAAACCGTCGCAAAATGTCGAAATGCTCCCACGCATAAGGGAATGTTTCGCTCGACCAGTTGGTGAGCCCGAATAGCGGCACACCGGCGGCGTCCAATTGATCGACGAGCGCCGCGCCTTCGTCGATCACCCCTCCGATCATCTCTTCCCATCGCTCGTAGAACGCGCGAATGCGCTCGGCTTCATGCGGGAAACGCGCGATCAATTCCTGCGTGCCCTGCGCGATCGACTGTCCGCCGTCTTGCCGCACCACCCAGTCCATCGAACAGACTTCCGAGAGGAAACGCCGGCGCTCGCCGGGATCGGCGATCAGCTTGCGATAGAGGTAATCGGGGTTCCAATCGATGAGCACCCCGCCGAAATCGAAGACGACGACCTTCGGTTTCATGCGAACTCCTTTGTCATGATGTCGGCGAGCTCGCGCGCGGCAATGCGGTTTCCCGAGAGCGAACTTGCGAAGGTCTGCCGCATCGCCCGGCGCCCTAGAGCGGCCGCGTGCGCGTTTCGAGCCAGCTTTTGGCGTCGCCCGACACATGGCGCCCTACCCGCTCGCGCACGCTCTCGTGATACGCGTTGAGCCACGCGCGTTCGTCCTTGCGCAGCAGCGAAGGCACGATGCACCGCGTATCGATCGGACACAGCGTGAGCGTTTCGAAGGCGAGAAACGAGCCGAACTCGGTTTCGCCGTCCGCACGGCTCAAGACGAGGTTTTCGATGCGCACGCCCCACTGACCGGGCCGATACACACCGGGTTCGACCGACGTGATCATCCCCTCTTCGAGCGCCGTATGCGGGTCGGGCTGCGCATGGTAGGAAATGACTTGCGGACCTTCATGCACATTGAGGAAATAGCCCACGCCGTGGCCCGTGCCGTGGCCGTAGTCGCAGCCAGCCTCCCAAATCGGCGCGCGCGCAATGGCATCGAGCATCGGGCTGCGGATGCCGCGCGGAAAGCGCGCCCGGGACAAGGCGATCATGCCTTTGAGCACGATCGTGAAATCGCGCTTTTGCGCGTCGCTTACCTCGCCCACCGGAACGACGCGCGTAATGTCGGTCGTTCCGGTCACGTATTGGCCGCCCGAATCGATCAGCAACAGCCCGTTTCCCTCGATCTTCGCGTGCGAGGCGGCGCTCGCGCGATAGTGCGGCATCGCGCCGTTGCCGTTGAAGCCCGCGATCGTGGCGAAGCTCGGCGAAACGAACCCGGGCCGGCGCGCCCGCGCCGCCGTAAGCCGCTCGTCGATCGTCAACTCCGTGATCGTTTCGCGCCCCAGCGCCGCTTCGAACCAAGCGAAGCATTCGGCCAGCGCCGCCCCGTCATGCTCCATCGCAAGGCGCACGCGCTCGGCTTGCTCCGGCGTTTTGCGCGCCTTGGCGAGCGTCGACGGATTGATGGCTTCGACGACATGCACGCCCGCGGGAACGGCCTCGCGCACGCCATAGGTGACGCGACGCGGATCGATCAGCAACGTGGCGCCTGCGGGCAGCGCAGCGAGCGCGGCATGCGCTTGCTCGTACGGCGCGACGCGGATGCCGTCGCGCGCGAGCGCCTCGACGATCGCGCGCGGCGTTTTGCCGGCGCTCACGAAAAGCGTCGCGTCATCGAGCCCGACCAGCACATGAGCGACGAACACGGGGTTGAAGTCGACATCGTCGCCGCGCAAATTCGTGAGCCAGGCCACGTCGTCGAGCGTCGAAACGAAGTGCCACTGCGCGTCGCGCTCGCGCATCGCCGCCCGCACGAGGGCAAGCTTGTCGGCCCGGGCGACGCAAGCGTCGGCCCGCGCGTGCTCGTACACGGGGCTCACCGGCAGCGCGGGCCTCTCGTTCCAGATCGGTTCGATCAGATCGAGACCGGTGACGAGCTCGATCCCGCGCGAAGCCAACGCATCGCGCAAAGTGCGCTCGGCTGCGAGCGCTAGCACCGCGCCGTCCACGCCCACTCGCTCGCCGGCGGCGAGCCGCTGCGCGAGCCAATCGACATGCGCCTGCGCCTGCGGGCCGCCAGCCATTTTCATGAGATCGATGCCGGTGCCGGCCAATTGCGCCTGCGCTTGCACCCAATACCGGCTGTCGGCCCACACGCCCGCGCAATCGGCCGTGACGACGAGGGTGCCGGCCGAGCCGGTGAAGCCCGACAGCCAGCGCCGCGCCTGCCACCGCTCCGGCAAGTATTCGGACAGATGAGGATCCGACGAAGGCACGACATAAGCGGCAAGCCCAGCGTGCGCCATCGCCTCGCGCAGGCGCGCGAGGCGGCCGCCGAACGGTGACTCGGGGCCGCTGTGCGCGGTGGATTCGGGAAGACGATCGTTCATAGGGTCACCAGGAATCAACGACGGGCGGACAAACCGACCGTCACGGCGACGGCAATCAACGCAAGGCCCGTGCAGACAGGCCATTCGAGCGTCTCGCCGTCGTGGAAAAGGCCGGACACGTTACCGGCCATTTTCGCGGTCGCGGCGGCAGCCACGCCGGCTAGCAAGGCAATGGAGAGACGCGCGCCGCGCGAGCGGCGCAGCGGATGCAGCCACCAGCCCGCCAGGCCCACCGCGAGGCCCAGCACGATCACGCCCGGCCAGCCCATCAACGGCGCTCCGCGCCAGGTTTTGCTTCGCCAGCCGGCGCCAAGCCGCGAAGGGAACAGCCACGTCGCATGATCGATCTCTTGTATTCGGAGTTGGGTTCGAGGGCATCGCGCGCCTTGCGGCCGGGCGCGCGCGCTCAGCGAGCCACAGAACTAAACCGTTATAATAACCGGCTGAAATATCAGCGCCGTCCACCCTGTCGGCGGCCTTCGCCCCCACGTATGCAACTGCTCACGATCGGAATCAACCACCACACCGCGCCTGTCGCCTTGCGCGAGCGCGTGGCGTTTCCGCTCGAACAGCTCAAACCGGCGCTCGACGCCTTCCAGGGCTTGTGGCGCGAGCGCGCGGCCTTGAACCCGCCCGAAGCGGCCATCCTGTCCACCTGCAACCGCACCGAACTGTACTGCGCCACCAATGACCGCGCCGCACGCGATGCGGCGCTGCAATGGCTGTCGAGCTACCACGGCTTGTCGCTCGACGAACTCGCGCCGCACGTGTACGCCCTGCCGCAGTCGGAAGCGGTCCGGCACGCGTTCCGGGTTGCGTCGGGATTGGACTCGATGGTGCTCGGGGAAACGCAAATCCTCGGACAAATGAAGACGGCGGTGCGCTCGGCCTCCGAGGCGGGCGCGCTCGGCACCTACCTGAACCAGTTGTTCCAACGTACGTTCGCCGTCGCGAAGGAAGTGCGCGGAACGACGGCCGTGGGCGCGCAGTCGGTGTCGATGGCCGCCGCGGCCGTGCGGCTGGCCCAGCGCATCTTCGACAAGATTTCCAACCAGCGCGTCCTGTTCATCGGCGCGGGCGAGATGATCGAGCTGTGCGCGACGCACTTCGCGGCGCAAAACCCGCGCGAACTCGTGGTCGCCAACCGGACGGCCGAACGCGGCGCCAAGCTGGCCGCCCGCTTCAACGGCCAAGCCATGCCGCTTTCGGACCTGCCCGCGCGCATGCACGAATTCGACATCATCGTCTCCTGCACGGCTTCCACGCTGCCGATCATCGGCCTTGGCGCCGTCGAGCGTGCGGTCAAGGCCCGCCGCCGCCGGCCGATCTTCATGGTCGACCTGGCCGTGCCGCGCGACATCGAAGCGGAAGTGGGCGAGCTGCAAGACGTCTTTCTCTACACCGTCGACGATTTGGGCGCGATCGTGCGCGAAGGCAACGCATCGCGGCAGGCCGCCGTCGCGCAAGCCGAAGCGATCATCGAATCGCGCGTGCAAGGCTTCATGCAATGGCTCGATGCGCGCAGCGTCGTGCCCGTCATTCGTCACATGCACACGCAAGCCGACGCGTTGCGCCGCGCGGAACTGGAGCGCGCCATGAAGATGCTCGCGCGCGGCGACGATCCCGCGGCCGTCCTCGAAGCGTTGTCGCAAGCGCTGACAAACAAGCTGATTCACGGCCCCACGCACGCGCTGAACCGCGCGGGCAGCGACGAGCGGGCCAAGCTCATCGATCTGCTGGGCGGGTTCTACGGGCACGCCAAACCGGACGAACCGTCCGGTCATTAGCGGCGCTCCACGCGCCGGCGCGGCCAATCGGCCCGTCCCATCCGTCTTTTCCACATTCTTTCCGGGGAGCATCGCTCCGCACATGAAAACGAGCATGCAACACAAGCTCGACCAGTTAACGACGCGACTGGCCGAACTGAACGACCTCCTTGCCCGCGGCGACGTGACGGCCAACCTCGACCAATACCGTAAGCTCACGCGCGAGCACGCCGAGATCGGTCCGGTCGTCGAGCACTATGCGCTGTGGCGCCAGGCCCTCACCGATTCGGCAACGGCGCAAGAGCTGCTCGCCGATGCGTCGATGCGCGAGTTCGCCGAAGAGGAGGTGCGCGCATCGCGCGACAAAATGGCACAGCTCGAGGAAGATTTGCGCAAGATGCTGCTGCCGAAGGATCCGAACGACGAGCGCAACATCTTCCTCGAAATCCGCGCCGGCACGGGCGGCGACGAATCGGCGCTGTTCGCGGGCGATTTGTTGCGGATGTACCTGCGCTATGCCGAACGGCAGCGCTGGCAGGTCGAAATGATGTCCGAGAGCGCGTCCGATCTCGGCGGTTACAAGGAAGTGATCGTGCGCATCGCGGGCCAGGGCGCCTACTCCCGGCTCAAGTTCGAATCGGGGGGGCACCGGGTCCAGCGCGTGCCGGCCACCGAAACGCAGGGCCGCATTCACACCTCGGCGTGCACGGTGGCGGTGATGCCCGAAGCCGACGAGATCGGCGAAGTCGAGATCAACCCGGCGGACTTGCGCATCGACACGTTCCGGGCGTCGGGCGCGGGCGGCCAGCACATTAACAAGACCGATTCCGCGGTGCGCGTGACGCACTTGCCGACCGGGATCGTCGTCGAATGCCAGGACGATCGCTCGCAGCACAAGAACAAGGATCGCGCGCTCAAGGTGCTCGCCGCACGGATCAAGGACAAGCAGGCTCACGAGCAACACGCGAAGGAAGCGGCGACGCGCAAAAGCCTGATCGGATCGGGCGATCGCTCGGAGCGCATCCGCACTTACAACTTCCCGCAAGGGCGCCTCACCGACCACCGGATCAATCTGACGCTATATAAACTCGATTCGATCATGGACGGCGATCTGGACGAACTGATCGCGGCCCTCGTCAGCGAGCACCAAGCGGAACTCTTGGCCTCGCTGGGCGAGGCCGACTGAAAGCGCACGCGCCGCCCTCGCCATGACATCCGATTTCGTCGCGCCCGCCGCGCCCGTCCCGCCGGCTCCGACTGCCCGCGCCTTGCTGCACGCTTCGCCTCTGCCGGCGCTCGAGGCGCGCATCTTGCTCGGCCATGCGCTCGGCTGGCGGCGCACGGAGCTCATCACGCGCGGGGACGAGCCGCTTGCCGTCGATGCAATCGCCCAATACCGCGCGCTCGAAGCACGCCGCGCTGCCGGCGAGCCGATCGCCCAGATCGTCGGCGCGCGCGAGTTCTATGGCCTGACCTTCGAGGTCACGCCGCAGGTCTTGATTCCGCGTCCCGAAACGGAACTGCTCGTCGAGACGGTGCTGGCCGCGATCGAACCGGCGCCTCGCCCGCGTGTCCTCGATCTGGGCACCGGCAGCGGCGCCATCGCCATCGCCATCGCTTGCACGCGGCCC
This sequence comes from Trinickia sp. Y13, assembly GCF_029522115.1. Lineage (GTDB taxonomy): Bacteria > Pseudomonadota > Gammaproteobacteria > Burkholderiales > Burkholderiaceae > Trinickia. The sequence continues at coordinate 34,961 of NZ_JAKWFK010000011.1, forward strand.
GACGCGCGCATCGCGGCAGTGGATCGCTCACCCGAGGCGCTGACCGTCGCCGCGCGCAATGCCGCCAGGCTGCTCGACCCGGCACGCCCCGGCGGCGCCGTCCAATGGCGTCAGGGCGATTGGTACGCTGCGCTGGAGGCCGCCGAGCCGTTCGACGTCATCGTCTCGAATCCCCCCTACATCGCCGCACATGACCCGCATTTGAATGCCGGCGATTTGCGTTTCGAGCCGCGCGGCGCGCTCACGGACGAAGCGGACGGGCTGTCGGCGATCCGCGCGATCGTTGCCGGATCGGGCTCCTTCCTCGCACCGGGCGGGCGGCTGTGGCTCGAACACGGCTACGACCAAGCCGTAGCCGTGCGCGCCATCTTGACCGCAGCCGGCTTCACCGGCGTGCACTCGCTCTGCGACTTGGCCGGAATCGAGCGCGCCACGGGCGGCGCCGCGCCAAGGGTCGGTTCAACCCAACGTTGAGCCCAGGCCGCCCCTGCCTGGGGTAAGTCCAGCGTGAGCGTGAATGCATCGCAGGGCGAGCGTCGTCGCTCCGTTGGTCCGATCGGGCTTCCCTGCTGATTCATGCATCCGTTGTACTGATATGATCCAAGTTCGCCACCGTTCGTGGGGGCGGACCTGGCGGACCCCATCGAACCCAAAGCGGAGCTCAAAGTGAAGCGCGTACCGTTTCATTTCGCCAAACGTTTGGCCGTCAGCGGCACGGAGCTCAACCCCGAGGATCCGGCCGAGATCACGCACGCTAAGCTGGCGCGTATCGCCTTTGCCGAAACCTCGGCGTTTATCGCTCTTCTCAGTCCCGATGGCACGGTGCTCGAGTGCAACCGCGGCGCCCTCGCGCAGGCCGTCGCCCCACAGGCGGATATGGTCGGCCGCTCGTTGGCCGATGTCCTGCTCGCATCGGTGGAGGGCCACGAAGGCCGTGACGCCGTGCTTCAGGCTATCGCCCAGGCCGCGGCGGGCGAAACGGCGCGGTTCGACGCGCGCCTCGCGCAAACACGGCACAGCGAGCCGCCCCTCGTTCTCGATTCCACGCTGCGCCCGGTCAGAGACGACGCCGGCAACATCGCCTTCGTGTTGTACGAAGCCCGCGAAGCCACGCAGCAGCGCCACAACGAGGCCGCGCTCCGGGAAAGCCAAGCGCAAGCCAAGCGCGGGCGCCAGGCGTCGGCCCAGTTACTCGAAACCGAGCAACGGTTTCGTCTGCTCGTCGAAAGCGTGGTCGATTACGCCATCTTCATGCTCGACGCCGAGGGCTACATCACGAGTTGGAACGCCGGCGCGCAACGAATCAAGGGCTATCGCGCCGAGGAAATCATCGGCCAGCACTTCTCGCGCTTCTACACCGAAGAAGATCAGCGCAACGGCGTGCCGCAGCGCGTGCTGCAAAGCGCGGCGCGGCTAGGCAAGTTCGAAGGCGAAGGCTGGCGCGTGCGCAAAGACGGCTCGCGCTTCTGGGCCAATGCCCTGCTCGACGCGATCGTCGGCCCGGATGGCGAAGTCATCGGCTTTGCCAAGGTCACCCGCGATCTGACCGAAAAACGCAACATCGAAGCGCAACTGCGCCAATCGCAAAAGATGGAAGCCATCGGCCAGCTCACGGGCGGCATCGCGCACGATTTCAACAATCTGCTGCAGGTGGTGACCGGCAGTCTCGAAGGGCTCCAGCGGCGCGCAGGCAACCTATTGCTCACGCCACAAGGCGCGGACATGCAGCGCTTCATCGACAATGCGCTGCGCGGGGCCGACCGCGCCGCCAACTTGACGCGGCGCTTACTCGCGTTCTCGCGCCGCCAAACCCTCGACGCCAAGCCGACCGATATCGGCAAGCTCGTCGCCGGCATGTCGGATCTGCTGCGCCGCACGCTCGGCGAAGGCATCTCGATCCACGCCGTCAACGCGAACGACCTCTGGCGCGTGTCGGTAGACGCGAACCAGCTCGAAAGCGCCCTGCTGAACCTGGCCGTCAATGCCCGCGACGCCATGCCGTCCGGCGGCAAGCTGACGATCGAAACGGCCAACTGCCGGCTCGACCAAGCCTACACGGCGCGCTTCGAAGGCCTCGAACCGGGGCAGTTCGTGATGATCGCGGTGAGCGACACCGGCATGGGCATGAGCCGCGAGATCATCGAGCGCGCCTTCGAGCCGTTTTTTACGACCAAAGAAGTCGGACACGGCACTGGCCTCGGTTTGAGCCAAGTTTACGGCTTCGTCAAGCAGTCCGGCGGACACGTGCGCGTCTACAGCGAGGTCAACGAAGGCACTACGATCAAGCTCTATCTGCCTCGCCTCGGAAGCGACGTCGCCGAGCACGAGCAAGCCGAGCACCGGCCGACGCCGCAAAGCCGCGGCGGCGAGACGATCCTCGTGGTGGAAGACGACGAGTACGTGCGCACGGCGACGAGCGACATGCTGGGCGAGCTAGGCTACCGCGTGGTCATGGCGGCCGATGGGCCGAGCGCGCTACAGCTCGTCGGCGAGCATCCCGAGATCAAGCTCTTGTTCACCGACGTCGGCCTGCCCGGTGGGATGAACGGAAGACAGTTGGCCGATGCGGCGCGAGCGACCCGCCCCGACCTGCCCGTCTTGTTCACCACGGGCTACGCGCGCAATGCGATCGTGCACCAGGGGCGGCTCGACCCAGGCATCAACCTTCTGTCCAAGCCGTTCACGTTCGCGGAACTCGCCGACAAACTGGCCCTCATGCTAGCGGAGGCGCCTAACGTGCGGCGCTAAGCGCATCGGCCGGGGCCGATGAAATCCGCTATCATTTCGCTCTATCTCTCCGGTTTTTCACCGTTTCGCGCTCGGCGCGAAAACACAAGGTCAGTCATGGATACGCAAGAACGCATCAAGCAAATCGTCGATGAAAACGCCGTAGTCCTCTTCATGAAGGGCAACGCGCAGTTTCCGATGTGCGGTTTTTCGGGCCGCGCCGTGCAAATTCTGAAGGCATGCGGCTTGGACCAGTTCAAGACCGTGAACGTGCTCGAAGACGACGAAATCCGTCAGGGCATCAAGGAATTCTCGAACTGGCCGACGATTCCCCAGCTTTACGTGAAAGGCGAATTCGTCGGCGGCTCGGACATCATGATGGAGATGTACGAATCGGGCGAGCTGCAACAGCTGTTCACCGCGGCTTAAGGCTGAGCGTACGGGAGCCGCGTCTCGCGGCCCATCGCTCGAGCGCCACCGCTGCCGCCATGTCCCTCGCCAATGCGCCGCCGCACCGGCTGATCGTCGCGATCACCGGCGCCACGGGCGCGATCTACGGTATCCGCTTGCTCGAAACGATGCGGCGCATCGACGCACTCGAGACGCATCTCGTCGTGTCGAGCGCGGGCTGGCTCAATATTCAGCACGAACTCGGGCTGACCAAGGATGACATCCATCCTCTGGCGGGCGTCGTCCACAGCGTGCGCGACGTCGGCGCGAGCATCGCATCGGGGTCGTTCGCGACGGACGGGATGATCGTCGCCCCCTGTTCGATGAAGACGCTCGCCAGCATCGCGCACGGGCTGTCCGACAATTTGATCGCACGCGCTGCCGACGTCACGCTCAAAGAGCGCCGGCGCCTGGTGCTGCTCGCGCGCGAAACGCCGCTGAACCTTGCCCACCTGCGCAATATGACGGCCGTGACCGAAATGGGCGGCGTCATCTTCCCGCCCCTGCCAGCCTTCTACAACCGGCCGGCGTCGGTGGACGACATCGTCAACGATACGGTGGCGCGCGTGCTCGACATGTTTGCCCTCGGCCCCGCGCGCGCTGCCGCCTGGCCCGGGTTGCGAGGGCAATCGTAAGTTCGTGCGGCACTTCTGCCGCGCGGCGTCCTCTCTCGTTCCCGCCGCTTGCTCATCGGCATTCTCAACGCTCATGACACGGTCCGTTTCCTGAACGCCGGTTTATCCCGCCGGCGCATCGGCTTATGCTGCGTGATGTTATCGACGCATCGATGGACCACGCACCATGTCACGCTTACCTTCGCTATTCCTGTCGCACGGCGCGCCGACGCTGCCGATCGACCCGTCGATGCCATCGACCGAATTCGCCTCGCTCGCATCGACGCTGCCGCGGCCGCGCGCAATCCTGATGCTCTCGGCTCACTGGTGCACCGAGGTTCCCGTTGCGAGCACCGCCGAGGCTCCGGAGACGATTCACGATTTTTACGGCTTCCCGCGCGAGCTGTACGCGCTGACTTATCGAGCGCCCGGCGCGCCCGACTTGGCGCGCCAGGCGGCAGCGTTGCTCGCTCAGGCGCAGATCCCCGCGAAAACGCAACCGCATGGCCTCGATCACGGCGCGTGGGTGCCGCTGCTGCTGATGTATCCGCAGGCCGACATCCCCGTCGCGCAACTGTCGATTCAGCCGCACCGCGACCCCGCGCATCACTATGCCCTCGGACGGGCGCTGCGGCCGTTGGCGGAGGAAGGGGTGCTGATAGTCGGCTCCGGTCAAATCACGCACAACTTGCGCGCAGCCGACTTCGGCGCCAAGCCGGGCGACGCGGACCCGCGTGTCGCCGAATTTACCGGCTGGTTCGAAGCGCGGCTGGCCGAACGCGACGTCGATGCATTGTTGGACTATCGGCGCCGCGCACCGCACGCCGAGTTCATGCACCCGACCGACGAGCATTTGCTGCCGATCTTCGCCTCGCTTGGCGCCGCGGCCGACGGCTACGTGCTGCAAATTCAATCGCTCGGCACGTTCCAGCGCGCGCTGGCAATGACCAATTACGTCTTTGCGGGCTGAGGCAGGGGCTCGAACCTTCTCGGCCTTCGAACGCGCTTCCACCGCTGCGAACCCAAGAAAAAGCGAAGGCCCGTCTGACGCCTCGTCAAACGGGCCTTCGCTCGTCTTCTTGCTCGATGCGCTCGATCCGCGCGCAACGCGCGGCGGACCTCACGTCAGGTTAGACACCCACCCCTTCGAGAATGTCTTCTTCCGACTCGCGCTCGTCCAGATAACGCGTGCGATAGCCGGTGTTGACGCCCCAGAAGTAGAAAATCAGCGAGATGACGGCCACGACCAGCATATCCCAGCCATACGGCAAGACGCCGATGCCGCCGAACTGCTTGCTGCCGAGAATCGACAGCGCCGCCATCGTAGGCAGATAGGCGACGAGCCACCAAGCCGCCTTCAGATCGCCGCCCCAGCCGCCCCAGCCCGACTTGCCCTGGTAATAGAAGTAGATTGGCAGCGCGACGATCATCAGCAGAATGATCTCGCCGGTGAGCGGCCACTTCGCCCAATACAGCACCAGCGAGGCGCAAACGAACGCGAACGGCGCGATGATGCCCATGAACGGCAATTTCAACGGCCGCTCGACGTCCAGCGCTGTGCGGCGCAGCGCCATCAGGCTAATCGGCCCGGTCAGGTACGAAATGACGGTGGCGACCGAAATGACTGCGGCAAGCGAGCTCCAGCCGCGGAAGAAGAACATGAAGACGAACGAGACGGCCAGGTTGAACCACATCGCGTTGCGCGGCACGCCGTAGAACGGGTGCACGTTGCCGAACATCTTCGGCAGCGTATTGTTGCGCTCCATCGCGTAGATCATGCGCGTGGTCGTCGCCATGTACGTCGTGCCGGTGCCGCTCGGGCTCACGAATGCATCGACGTAGAGCATGATGGCAAGCCAGTTCAGGTTCAGCGCGATCGCGAGTTCGGCGAACGGCGAGGCGAAGTTGAAGTGGCTCCAACCCTTGGCGACATCGGCCGGATTGACGGCGCCGATATAGGCGAGTTGCAGCAGCACGTAGATCACGAGCGCCAGCAGAATCGAACCGATCACGGCGAACGGCACGCTCTTGGACGGGTTGCGCGCCTCGCCGGCCAAGTTGACCGGGCTTTGGAAGCCATTGAAGCTGAACACGATCCCGCTCGTCGCCACGGCCGTGAACACGGCCGACCAGCCATAGGGCGCGAATTCGCTCGAGGTGCCGAAGTTCTCGCTATGGAAGCCCGACGCCAACAGGCCCGCGATCGTCAGCCCCGGGATGATGAACTTGAACACGGTGATGGCCGTGTTCGCGCGCGCAAACACTTTCACGCCCCAGTAGTTCAGCATGAAGTAGACGATGACGAGCAACGCCGAGAGCAGCAGCCCTGGCGGCGTCAGCGATCCGTTCACGAACAAGTTGTGCGCCCACTCGTAGGGCCACGTGCTCATGTACTGGATCGACGCCTCGGCTTCGATGGGGATCACCGACACGATGGCGATCCAGTTCGCCCACGCGCTGATGAAACCAACTAGCGCGCCGTGCGAATAGCGGGCATAGCGCACCATACCGCCCGACTCGGGGAACATCGCGCCCAATTCCGCGTAGGTGAGCGCGATCGCCAAAATGACGACGGCGCCGATGATCCACGCACACACGGCGGCGGGTCCGGCGATCTTGGCAGCTTTCCACGCGCCGAACAGCCAGCCGGAGCCGATGATGGAACCCAAGCCGGTGAGCATCAGCGCAAACGGCCCGATGTTCCTTTGAATAGAACTTTTCACAACCTCTCCTTGGGGATATACGAATGGCGCGCGGGGGGACGCGCTGGTTCTGCAAGAAGCGTGCAACCGGGCGAGCGGGGCGGCAGGGGAGCCGCAACTTGGCGCAACCGCACCGGCGCGGCGCGTAGTTTACCGGTTGGATTCACTTAATTGGTGCGAAATGATCCGGCACCAGCAAAAAAACCGCCGACGCATGAAAGCCTTGTAAGAACTTGCGCCGAGCGGCTCGTCCGGGTGCGTTTATTGCGCCGCGAAATATTGTTGACGTCCGGCAGAATTCGCCGTATAACAACGGTGCAGGATTTCAAGTGGCGAGTGTGGATTGGTCTTTCGTAGTTCGCCCCCATCAGGTACTCCGGTTGTCCTATTACCCTTCCTTGATTTTCGTGCGCTCCCAGGCTTCGGCCTTTTTTATCCAGATTTAGGAATTTGTAATATGGAAACCGGTACCGTCAAGTGGTTCAACGACGCAAAGGGCTTTGGCTTCATCACCCCCGATGGTGGCGGCGAAGATCTCTTCGCGCACTTCTCGGAAATTCGCGTTGAAGGCTTCAAGACGCTGCAAGAAAACCAAAAAGTGTCGTTCGAAGTGAAGACGGGCCCCAAGGGCAAGCAAGCTGCGAACATCAAGCCGGTCTAAAGGCTGATTCGCTGTCTGGCGCTCCCGTTATCAAGCGGTGAGTCGTCGCCCAGGCAGCGCGCTTCGCAAACAAAAACCCCGCGATATGCGGGGTTTTTGCATTGGACGGTCGATGCCGCACGTCCGGATTGCTGCGGCCGCACGCCGGGACGGTGTGCCGAAAGACTCGCTCGGTTGCCGCGAATACGCTTGGGCAGCGCGTTAAGCGAACAGGCGTTGAGCGTGGATGCCCAGGCCCGCGGCGACACTCGCCAGGCGATCGCCGAATACGGGGCGGGCAGCCGGGAAAGCGGCGCACAGCGCCTGCGTCAAGAAGTGCAAGCCCGTCGAGCCGCCCGTGAAATACAGTGCGTCCACGTCACCCGGCGCCACGCCCGCGGCCCTCACGGTCTCGCGCGCCGCCTCGGAAATGCGCCGCGTCTCGTCCTCGCCTGCCGCGATCAGTTGCGCTTCGTCGAAGGCAACACGCAAGTCGGTTTCAACGTCGTCCAGATCGATCGAAGTCTCCCCGCCCGCCGCAACGCCGATTTTGGCCTCTTCCGCGCGCGCGGCGAGCGCATGGCCCAGCCGGCGCTCGACCACCCGCATGAGCCGCTCGTGGTGGCGCACGTCGCGGTACAGATGCCGCATCAGCGTCAACTCGCCAATTCTTTTGCCCGAGTAGACGGTGTTGATCAAATGCCACGTGGCCAAGTCGAAGTAGATGCGGTTCGGGACTTCGCGGCCCTCGGGATCGAGGGAGCGGTAGCCCAGCTCGGGCAAGATCGTTTCCATCTCGACGCGCCGGTCGAAGTCGGTCCCGGCCACATGGACCCCGTGATGCGCGAGCACGTCGTCCTTACGCTCGATGCGGCGCATGCGCTCGGGCCCCACTCGCACGAGGGAGAAGTCGGACGTCCCGCCGCCGATATCGGCGACGAGCACCAGCGCTTCAGCGCTCAACCGCGACTCGTAGTCGAAAGCGGCGGCGATCGGCTCGTATTGGAAATGAATTTCGCCCAAGCCCGCCGCCTGCGCGGCGCCGGCCAACTGGCGTTGCGCTAGCGCATCCGCGCGCGGATCGTCATCGACGAAAAATACCGGGCGTCCGAGCACGGCTCGTTCGATCGGCACGCCTGCGCACAATTCCGCTTGGCGCTTGAGGAACCCAACGAAGATCGCGACAATTTCGGTGTACTTGATCGCACTGCCGTCGCCGAGGTCCGTGGCAGTTTCCGCCAGTGGCGAGCCCAAGATACTTTTCAGCGAACGCATCAAGCGCCCGTCGAAACCGTCGATGTACTCGGCGAGCGCGGCGCGGCCGTAGGCCCGCGTATGTTCGTCCGTGTTGAAGAAAACCGCGGTGGGCAACGTCGTATGGGCGCCTTCGACGGGAGCCAGCACCATCGTCTCGCCGCGCGGTAGGGCCACGGCCGAGTTGGACGTGCCGAAGTCGATCGCACAGTAGGGCTTCGCTTTCATCGCAACTCGCTTTATGCCAACACAACAGAAGGGAGCGCTTTTTATCACGAACTGACCGATAGGAGCAATCGGTGCGCCATTCGAGATAGTACTTGGTCGGCGCATTCGCCACGGCCGGGCACGCTGTTTGCGCGCCCCGCCAACGGTCCATCGACAAGGCTGCGCGACGCGCCCAAGCCAGCCCCAGCCCAACCTCAGGAGATGCCGTTCCATGAAAGCGCCTTCGCCCCTGCCACGCCCCGCCGCGCCGGAGGCGGGGCTCGGTGCGCTCGACACCCCGGCGCCGGCCCCGGAGCCGACGGCGCCGGCGGCTACGCTTGCCGAGCCGCGTGACGACATCTTCGAAACCGACTTGCCGTCGCGGCTCGATCGCCTGCCGTGGGGCCGCTTTCATACGTTGATTGTCATCGCGCTGGGCGTGACGTGGCTGCTCGATGGGCTCGAAGTCACGCTCGCAGGCGCGGTGGCGGGCGCGCTCAAGGCCAGCCCCGCGCTGCATTTGACCGACGCCGACATCGGCCTGGCCGGCAGCGCCTACATCGCAGGCGCGGTGCTCGGCGCGCTCGGCTTTGGCTGGCTCACCGATCGGCTCGGGCGCCGCAAACTGTTTTTCGCAACACTGGGCTTGTATCTGGCCGCCACCGCAGCTACGGCGTTCTCATGGAACTTCGCCAGCTTCGCAGTACTGCGCTTTTTGACGGGAGCCGGCATCGGTGGCGAATACGCGGCCATCAATTCGACGATCCAAGAATTCACGCCGGCACGCGTGCGCGGCTGGACCGACCTCGGCATCAACGGAACGTTCTGGGTGGGCGCGGCGCTTGGCGCGGGCGGCTCGCTCGTGTTGCTCGACCCCAGCGTCGTTCCGGGCGACTTGGGCTGGCGCGCCTGCTTTTTCATCGGCGCGGCGCTCGCGCTCGTCATCGTTTTCATGCGCGTCTGGGTGCCGGAAAGCCCCCGCTGGCTGCTCACGCACAACGAACCCCATCAAGCACACAGCATCGTGGAGGCCATCGAGGCTCGCTTTCATCGCGCCGGGCGTGCGCCGCTTTCCAACGAACTCGAGACGCTGCGGTTTGCGCGGCGCGACGGCACGCCCCTCGCGGAGGTGTTCACGGCGCTGTTCGTCACGCACCGGCGCCGATCTTTGGTCGGCCTCGCATTGATGACGGCCCAGGCATTCTTCTACAACGCGATCTTCTTCACCTATGCACTCGTACTGACCGACTTTTATCACGTGCCGAGCGGAGAAGTCGGCCGCTACCTGCTACCGTTCGCCCTCGGCAACTTTCTCGGCCCGATCGTGCTCGGCCATGCGTTCGATGCGATCGGGCGCCGCACGATGATCGCGGCTACCTACGCCCTTTCGGGGCTGCTGCTCACGGGTAGCGGCTACCTGTTCGCGCAGGGGATGCTGACCGTCGAGCAGCAAACCGTCGCTTGGATGGTGATTTTCTTCTTTGCTTCGGCCGCCGCGAGCTCGGCCTACTTGACCGTGAGCGAATCGTTCCCGCTCGAGATTCGCGCGCTTGCCATCGCCGTCTTCTATGCCCTGGGCACCGCGCTCGGCGGTATTGCCGGCCCCGCGCTCTTCGGCCGGCTCATTGATACCCAGCAGCGCAGCGCCGTGTTCGAAGGCTACCTGCTCGGCTCGGCGCTGATGCTGGCGGCCGCCGCGATTGCGGCAATCTGGGGCATCGACGCCGAGCGCAAAGCGTTGGAACAAGTCGCCACGCCGCTTTCCGCGCTAAGCGACGACGCCGACGCACGCTGAGCACCCGGTCGCGAGTCGAACGGCGCTGGGCTCAAGCGGCCGGCGCGGCGACGGCGCTCGCGGCGCCGCGGCGGTGAATCCTCAACACGAGAATCGCACCGACCAGGCACAACCCGCCCGAGATCATCGAGGCGACCGTGTAGGTGCCGAGGCTCGCGCGCAGCAGGCCCGCGCCATAGGCGGCGAACGCGGCCCCGAGCTGGTGGCCCGCCACGATCCAGCCGAACACGACGGGCGCCGACTCCTTGCCGAATACGTCCGTCGTCAAGCGCACGGTCGGCGGCACGGTGGCGATCCAATCGAGCCCGTAGAACACAGCGAACAGCGGCAGCCCGAAGAAGTCGAAACCGAACGCGTAGGGCAGATAGATCAGCGACAGTCCGCGCAGCCCGTAATACCAAAACAGCAGCACCCGGCTGTTGAAGCGATCGGACAGCCAACCCGAGAGCGTCGTGCCGAACAGATCGAAGATGCCCATGGCCGCGAGTAGCGACGCCCCCTGCACTTCGCTCATGCCGTAGTCGCCGCACATCGCGATCAGGTGCGTGCCCACATAGCCGTTGGTGCTCGCGCCGCAGATGAAAAAGCTGAAGAACAGCAGCCAGAAGTCGCGGTTTTTGCTGGCCGACGCAAGCGTGCCGAACGCGATGGCGAGCGGATTCTTCGCGGCTTGCGCATCCGTGTGCGGCGCGTCGTGCGGCTCGCCGTAGGGGCGCAGCCCAACGCTGCCAGGACGCTCGGGCAACAAGAACGCGACGAGCGGCAGCACGAGCGCGGCGACGAGCGCCACGATCAGCACGACCGGCCGCCACCCGTGGTGCTCGGCCACCGCCGCGAGCATCGGCAGGAACACGAGTTGGCCCGTGGCCGAACTCGCCGTCAAGATGCCCATCACCAAGCCGCGGCGCTGCGCGAACCAGCGATTGACGACCGTGGCGGACAGCGTCAACGCTGCGACACCCGTCGCTCCGCCCACCATGACGCCCCAGATGAGGATCATTTGCCAAGGCGCCGTCATCATCGACGAGAGGGCGACACCGCCGCCCATCACGGCCAACGCCGTCATGAGCGTGGGCCGCACGCCGAAGCGCTGCATCGAGGCAGCCGCAAACGGACCGGTGAGGCCGTAGAGCGCGATGTTGACGGAAATCGCCAGTGAAATCGTCGCTCGGCTCCAGCCGAATTGATGCTCCAGCGGCAGCATCATCACGCTCGGCGTGGCGCGCGTCCCGGCCGCGGCGAGCAACACCAGGAACACCACCGCGGCGACGACCCATCCGTAATGGGCTCGCCCGCTGATTCTTTTTGCAATCCAGTTCATCGGCACTCCTGTGGGCGCGCGGCCGGCCGCAAGCCGGCTGCGCGCGCATATTGGCGTCTTCGTTGTTATCGGTGCATAGAGGACACGTTCGGCCCCGCTCGGACCGTTCGATCCAATGCCTCGCCCATTCGATGTTACAGACCAGTCACAAACATGAGTTGCCATGCTAGTGACCGGTCGGTAACATGTCAAGTGGATCAGATTCGTAGGCTTGCGCGACCGGGGCGAGTAGCGCCGATCATCGCCGCGGGCACAACCCGGACACCTCACCATGACGACGAGAAGCGCCGAACACTCTCTCAGCCGCGCGGCGGCGGCCAAAGCGCGGCCGCATACGGCCGGTGCAACGGCGCAGCAGTTGTTGCTGCGCGCTGCGGGGGAGCTCTTTTATCAGGAAGGGGTGCGCGCCGTCGGCGTCGATGCCGTGGTCGAGCGCGCGGGCGTGAACAAAATGAGCCTGTACCGGCAATTTTCGTCGAAGGACGAGTTGATCGCCGCCTACTTGGAACAGGCCAACGATTGCTTTTTCAGCTACTTCGACAAGAGCATCGATCAGCATCCCGGCGACCCGGTGCGCCAGATCGCACAGTATTTCGAGGACCTCGAGCACAGGGCATCGCGCGAAGGCTACCGTGGGTGTCCGTTCGTCAACGTGGCGGCCGAATTTCCCGATCCCTCGCACCCGGCGCGGCAGATCGTTGCGCGTAACAAGGCGCAATTGATCGAGCGGCTGCAGGGGCTGACGAGCGCGGCGGGCGCCTACGATCCGGCCGCACTAGCCGATGCGTTGGCGCTGTTGATCGAGGGCGTCTACGCGGCCAGCCAGACATACGGGCCGGGGTGCGGCCCGATCCGCGCCGCCGCGCGCGTGGCCGCGCAACTCGTCGCGGCCGCGTGCCCGCGACGCAACGCCGCGTAAAATGCCCGCGGTCTCTTCCGCCACGGCAAAACGATATGCTCGATAGCCCCCGGCAGCCGCAACTGCCCGCCAATAGCGATACTCACGATGCGATCGTCGCTGCAACGCGCCATTGGCTCGTGCGCGCGGTGATCGGGCTGAATCTGTGCCCATTCGCAAAGGGCGTGCACGTAAAGGACCAAATCCGCTACGTGGTGAGCAATGCCTGCGATGCCGAAGCGATGCTCGCTGCGCTCGAAACGGAGCTGCGCACCCTCGTCGAAGCGGATGCCGAGCGCATCGACACGACGCTGCTGATTTTTCCGCACGCATTCGCCGATTTCCTCGAATTCAACGACGCGCTGTTTTTTGCCGACCGGCTTCTCGAGCAAATGCGGCTGACTGGCGAACTGCAGATCGCGAGCTTCCATCCGCAGTATCGGTTCGCGGGCTCGGAGCCCGAGGACATCGAAAATTACACGAACCGCGCGCCCTACCCCATCTTGCATTTGTTGCGCGAATCGAGCGTCGAACGGGCAACGCAAGCGTTTCCGGATGCCGCCGAGATTTTCGAGCGCAATCAGGAAACGCTACGCCGCCTCGGACACGAGGGATGGCGCCGTTGGATGCAGGAGCAGGCCCAAGACGAAGCAGCGGGCCGCCCCTAGAGCGAAGCCCCGAGCGGCGCGCGCCCCTCGGCGCAGGGCAAGGGACCGCGGCCCGCAATCGAACTCGGCACCAAGCAGCCTTAAGCGGGCGCGAAGAATCGCTCGCGCAGAGAATCGAGACCGAAGGTATCGAGCACTTGCGCCAATCGCTCGGCAGGCCGCTTGCGCGGCAAGTCCTTGTACTGGGCGATGATGAGCTCGTTCTTCATCGAATGCTCCCAGCCGACGAGCTCGGTCACGCTCACCTGGTAACCATGCGCCTCCAATTGCAAGCAGCGTAGGACGTTGGTGATTTGGCTGCCGAATTCGCGCGTGTGCAGCGGATGGCGGTAAATCTCCGTGAGCGCGTTGCCCAGCGATTTTCCCTTGTTGCGCCGCAAGACGCCCGCGACTTCGGCCTGACAGCACGGCACGAGCACGATGTAGCGCGCATGCTTTTCCAAGGCGAAGCGAATCGCGTCGTCGGTTGCGGTATCGCAAGCGTGCAGCGCCGTGACCACATCGACCGTTTCAGGCAAGCGCTTCGAATCGATGGAATCGGCCACCGACAAGTTCAAGAACGACATCGCCTCGAAGCCCAACCGTCGGGCGAGCGCCGTCGATTTTTCGACCAGTTCGGCCCGCGTTTCAATTCCGAAGATTTGCGACCCGGTCCCGGGCGGCAATGCCTTGAAAAAAAGGTCGTAGAGGATAAAACCAAGGTACGACTTGCCTGCGCCGTGATCGACGAGCGTAATGGAGCCGCGATCGCGCATCACGTCCTGAAGCAGCGGCTCGATGAACTGGAACAGGTGATAGACCTGCTTTAGCTTGCGGCGGCTGTCTTGGTTCAGCTTGCCGTCGCGCGTGAGGATGTGCAGCTCCTTGAGCAACTCGATCGATTGCTCGGGGCGGATTTCGTAAGTCTTGGTGGACATAGTGGGACGGCTCTCGGACAAGTCGCCTCCAACGTGCGACAGCCTACAGAAGCATAAGAACAATCGCGTCAGTTTACCGAAAAGCGCAAAGACGCCGGCAAGGGCGCAGGAACGGTTTATGCAGCGACGCGCGGACGCATTGTTTCAAGCCCGCGCGATCGATGGCCGAACAAGGGCAAACGCGCGATGCGCGCGGGCGCTGAGGCTACTGGGCGCGGGCGAGCGTAACGTGCGAAGCGCAAGACGCGTTACGTAACGTAACGCCCGAGAACGCCAGCCGGCAGGAAGCGTTGACGACAGCACAAGGACGACAGCGATGGCTACGATACCCAACCGAGACGCCGAGCAGAAGTTTCAAGCCATGCTCGCCAATCTCCTCACCCCGCCTACGGGCTGGTCGGAAAAACAGCAATTGGAGCTCGAGATGGCGCGGGACATCTCGGTCGAGATGTTGCGGCTCGCCGAATCGATGCGCGATTCGGAGCCCGGCCTCGAAGCCATGCTGACGCTGCTCAAGTACGCCAAGGTGGTCGACTTCATCCTCACGACGCTCGCATCGCGGCGCGAGATTCGCCCGCAAACGCTACGCGTCATCTTCAAGCTGGCCGGATTGAGCGTCGACGAAGCCTATCCGGGCTGAGAACGCCGGCGCGATGCGCGGCGCCGCCCAAGCGAGCGCGATGGCGTGTACCCGCCCACGCGAGCATCACTTCGCGCCGAGCCGCCACAGCGACGTGACCTCGGCCTTGCGCGCGTGGTAAAGCGGATCGGTCGAATCCGCCGCCTTTGGGTGAATCGGCCGTATGTCGTCCCTTCCTATTACCTTCAGGCCCGCTGCATCGATCATCGCCTGTAACGCATCGCCCGAGCGCAGCCCCAGGTGCACGGCGAAATCGGACAGAACGAGCCACCCTTGCCCGCCAGGCTCGAGATGGGCGGCAAGGCCGTTGAGAAATCCCCGCAACATGCCGCTGTCGGCGTCGTAGACGGCGCGCTCGATCGGCGAACTCGGCCGCGCCGGCAGCCACGGCGGATTGCAGACGATGAGCGGCGCGCGGCCGGGGGGAAACAGGTCGGCCTCGATCACTTCGACTCGATCGCTCAAACCCAAACGTTCGATGTTTTCGCGCGCGCAAGCGAGTGCGCGCGCATCGGTGTCGGTCGCGACGACGCGCGCCACGCCGCGCTTGGCCAGCACGGCGGCCAACACGCCCGTGCCGGTGCCGATATCGAATGCGAGCGAGCGAGAGGGGAGCGGCGCGCGCGCAACGAGGTCGACATACTCCCCTCTGACGGGCGAGAAGACACCGTAATACGGATGAATGCGCGCCCCCAGCGCCCGGATTTCGACGCCTTTCTTGCGCCATTCATGCGCGCCGATGAGTCCAAGCAGCTCCCGCAGCGAGACGACGGACGGCGTCGCGGCGCCCGCATCGGCCGGTCCGTAGGCTTCCTGGCAAGCGTCTTTCACCTCCGGGGCACGCCGCAGCTCAATCGAATAATCGGCTTCGAGCGGAATCAACAGCATGCCGAGCGTGCGCGCGCGCTGCGCCTGCGCTTGCCGGTGCGCGTTGAACGCGTCGAGCGGCGAAGCCGCTTGCTTGCGAGGCTTGCGCTCGATCCGGCGCGCCATTGCCTGCAGCAGCTGACGCGCATTCTGATAGTCGCCCCGCCATAAAAGCGCCGTGCCCTCGCAGGCCAGGCGATAGGCGGTGTCCGCGGTCATGCGGTCATCGGCGATGACGACGCGGCGCGGCGGCGGCACGCCGGCTTCGGAGCGCCAGCGCGCGCTGTGCTCGCCCGCGGCGTCGGCCCAAGCGATAAGGGGAAACGGTGAAGAAGAGGTCACGAAACGAAATCGAAGTGTGAGTAGCGCACTTGCCCAGCATCGGCCGAGCTCGCGCAAAGCGACACGATACCGCGCTTTCGGCCGCGCCTCGCGAATCCGTCATCGGATACCGCAGCAAGAGCGCGCTTAGACCCGCATTGGGCGAACATCAACGGTATTCGCCCAACGCGGCGCAGGAGCGGCCGCGATGCGGCGCGTCCCGGTATTAGACCACCACGCCGCGGCGCGAACCGCTGCGCTCGTCCTTGACGGACACGGGCAGCGTCGCGCCCTGCAGCAAAAGCCGGGTGGCCGCGTCGGCATCGAGCGGCTTGCTGAACAGAAAGCCCTGCGCCTCGCAGCAGCCAAGCTTCAATAGGAACGAGCGCTGCGCATGCGTCTCGACACCCTCGGCAATCACCGCAAGGTCGAACGCGTTCGCCAACGTAACGACCGCCGTCGCGATGGCGCCCGAATCGCCGGAACCGATCCCGCGCACGAAGGCGCGATCGATCTTGACGCGATCCACCGGCAGCGTGCGCAATTGGCCCAGACTCGAATAGCCCATGCCGAAATCGTCGATGGCCACGCGCATGCCCAGCCGCCGGAACTCGGCCAGCCGGCGCGCCGATGCCTGGGGATTTTTCATCAGGGCCGTTTCCGTCACTTCGAGTTCGAGCATGGACGGATCCATGCCGGTTTCGCCGACGATGCGCTGGAACGTCTTGACGATGTCCGCCCGTTGCAATTGCAGCGGGGACACGTTGACGGAAACCGGCACCAGCTTCACCTGCAATTCGCGCCAGACCGCGTACTGCGCGCACACCGCCCGCAAGACCCACTCGCCCAGTTGGGAAACCAGCCCGGACGCCTCCGCGACGCTTACGAAATCGACGGGGCTGACGAAGCCGTAATGCTCGTCGTGCCAGCGCACGAGCGCCTCCAAGCCGCGCACCGCGCCCGTGCCCATATCCACTTGCGGCTGGAAGTTCAAATGCAGCGCGCCGCACTCGATCGCCTTTCTCAAGCGCCCCGACATTTTCAAGCGCGCATCGGCATCGTTGCGCATGCTGCGGCGATAGAACTCGTAGCAGTTGCGGCCCCGGCTCTTGGCCGTGTACATCGCCATGTCGGCGGCGCGGATCAGCGATTCGGCATCGGCCCCATCTTCCGGAAACATGCTGATGCCGATGCTCGCGCCCACCACGAGTTCGTGCTCGCCGACGATCACGGGCGCGGCGAGCGCGGTCAGCACGGCATCGGCCAGAACGTGACGGCCTTCCCCGCTGCCGCGCGTCTCGCCGACGATAATGAACTCGTCGCCCCCATAGCGCGCAACCAGATCGTCACGTCCAGCGCAGGCCGTGAGCCGCGCCGCCACTTCGCTCAGCAGCCTGTCGCCGACATTGTGTCCGAGCGCATCGTTAACGGTCTTGAACGCGTCGAGATCGATGAACAACACCTGGATGCCTTGCGAGCGCGCGATCTGCGCTTGCAGCTTGGCCGCGATCGTGATGCGATTGGACAGGCCCGTCAGACTGTCGCGCTCGCTCAGTTGGCGCAGACGGCGCGAGCGTTCGCTGAGCTTCATATAGACGTCGTAGGTGGTCTTCGCGAGCACGAGCGGGTAGCCGATGATCACGGGCAGCCATACGATCGATACGGTGGGATCGATCGCTTGTTGCCAATGCACCCCGAACACGAGCGTGCCGCCCGCCACACCGACAGCCATGGCGATAAGGCCATAGCCGAATATCCGCCAGCCCCCGGCGGCCATATTGTCGATCGCGAACATCAGAAAAATCACGACCGTGGCGACAGGCGAAAAATGGACCGCGACCACGAACCACCCGCCCATGATCGAGTCCACCATGAAATTCCAGCGTTCGCGTGCAAGCGGCTTCGGCGCGTTGCGCACATGCAGGAAAGCAAGGTGAGGCCAGAGCATGCATGCGGCCGCGATCGCGGCGAAGGTGCCAACCGGCGCATGCTGCGAACGCAGCAAAACGAACAAGGGAAAGAAGCCGGCCGCAAAGCCGAAAAGCCGCAGCACGTAGATGCGGCGCACGAAACCGGCGCCGACGCGGACAGGTGTCGCGCCGTTCGCGTTCGGTGCTGCTGCCGTCAAGCTTGGCGACTCATAAGGCATGGCGATGGAGTGTAAGCGCAGGGACGCGATCCGCGCGCCCGCGTGCATGAAAAGCGATGCGCTGTTCGCACTTACGGCTGCTCGTCCTAAAAGTTTAGACAAAATAGCATCGAGCGCATCGATCGTGCATCAACTGCAACCGCGACGCACTCGGCGACGCACTCGGCGCGCGCGGCATCTTCTTGCATAGGAATACAGCAATTTTCGCGCGCGATGCACGTCGGCCACTCATCTACGTGTCCCCCATCGGCATAGCCGCGCCCATGCGCGCGCCAAAGAGCGCAGCACGGTAGTCCTAAAAAATGCCAGAAACGCGCGGCGCGCAGCATGCCGGGAGAAGATCCCCGCGCCGATTTCGATCGCCCGCGTTCGGCAGCGGGCTCACTCAATAGGAGCACCTATGACGATGACCACGACGACTCAACGCCTGACACCGGAGGACGCACCGAAAATCGGCGAATACTGGCGCGGACAGGGCGGCATCTACGCGGGCATCATGCCCGACTACGTCGGCGCCGAGCCGCGCTTTTTGATCTTTGCCGCCGAGGAAGGCGTCGGATTGCATTGGGGCGGCATCGGGTCGACCGAACCGGGCGCGCACGATGCATATAACGGCGCGGGCAATACGCGCGCGCTCACGACCTGCTGGCGCAGCAACCACATGCACGACGCCGCTCACTTCGCAGCCGAATACGAGAAGGACGGACACAACGACTTTTATCTGCCCGCCAAGCGCGAACTCGATGTCGCGTACCAGACGATCCGCGGCAGCTTCGATGAGACAGACTGGTACTGGTCGAGCACGGAGGAATCGAAGACGATGGCCTATGGCCGGAATTTCGGCGAAGTCGAGTCGCCGTCATTGTTCAAGCACACCGAAGGACGCGTGCGTCCGGTTCGCAGCATTCCCGTGGCGAACGGCGAAACACAGTCGTAGCGGCTAGCGCCGCTCTTTCGCGGGTAGCGCTTTAGGGGCCGTTCATGCTCATTCGACGCTTGCGAACGCGCCCAAGAAAGCAAATGGGGCGAACGCGCGGCCATCAGACCGCGCGTTTGCCCATTCGCTATGCCGTTATGCCTCGCACGGCCGCAACGGGCCGCGCGCTCGGCCCGCTTACTGCGGCAGCGCCGGAATCATCCAGGTGAGCACGTGTTGCTGCAGGAACACGAGCACGCCAAGCAGCAGCGTCAAGAAGACGCTGTGCCAGAACGTGCGCGCGAACACGACGCCCTCTTGGCCCTTGAGGTCTGTCGTCGACACGCCGGTGGCGATGTTCTGCGGCGAAATCATTTTGCCCATCACGCCCCCCGACGAGTTCGTCGCCGCCATCAGCACAGGGTCGAGCCCGAGTTGGCGCGCCGCGACCACTTGCAGATTGCCGAACAACGCATTGCCGGAGGTGTCGCTGCCCGACAGGAACACGGCGATCCATCCGAGCGAAGCCGACACGAGCGGGAACAGCGCACCAGTCGATGCGACACCGGTGCCGAGCGTGTAGCTCATCCCCGAGTAGTTGAGCAAGTAGGCCAGCCCGACGATCATCATGACCGTGACGATCGCGATGCGCGTTTGGCGCCAAGTCGCTGCGATGCAGGAGAAGAAATCGGCCACGCTCAAGCGCGAGACGACTGCCGTGATGATGGCGGCGAGCAAGATCGCGGTGCCCGTTCCGAGCGGTTGGAAGTCCCAGATGGCCGCATAGGACTTCTTATAGAGGGAGACATACACTGCGTTGTGCAGCCCGGGCCACTTGACCTTCACGTCGCCGATCATCGCGATGTTGGCATGCACCCAGAAGATCACGACGACCGAGACGACGATCCATGGCAGCCAGCCGCCCCAACCCACGCGGCGGTGCGCCGCGCCCACGCCGACCAATGCCTCCCCGCTGCGCGCGATCGCGAATTGCGGATCGGCCTCGGGCCTCCAAACCTTGAGGAATCCGATCGTCACGATCAGCGAAGTCAGCGACGAAAGCACATCGGTCAGTTGGTAGCTCAGGTAGTTCGACGTGACGAACTGCGCGAGCGCGAAGCTCCCGCCCGAGACGAGCAGTGCAGGCCAGAGCTTGCCGATCGAGCGCACGCCGCTATACACGCCGACGACGTAAAACGGCAGCAGCAGCGCAAACAACGGTAGTTGCCGGCCGACCATGGCGCCGAGCGTGACCGGCGGCAGCGAGGTGACCGCGCCGAGCACGGTGATCGGCACGCCGAGCGCACCGAAGGCCACCGGCGCCGTATTGAAGATCAGCGTGAACGTAAGCGCTTCGATCGCGGGAAAGCCGAGCGCGATCAAAAGCGCACTCGTGATGGCGACGGGCGTGCCAAAGCCCGAGATGCCTTCGAGCAAGCACCCGAACGAGAAGGCGACGACGAGCAACACCAGGCGCCTGTCGTCGGGCAAGTGATCGAGCATCCATTGCCGGAATTGATCGAACCGCCCCGTCTTCACCGCAATGTTGTAAAGCAGCAGCGCGTTGAAGACGATCCACATCACGGGCACGAGCGCGAGCGCCATGCCCGCGCCGACCGCATCGAACGCAAGGCCGGCCGGCATCCCCCACAGCGCGATGGCGATCACGAGCCCCACGACCAAGCCGGCCAGCGACGCTTGCCATGCCGGCCGGCGCAGTACGCCGAGCATGACGAGCGCGACGACGATCGGCAGCGCCGCGACGACGAACGATAAAAAAAGCGAATTCCCGACGGGCGTGAGCGGTTGCGCGAACACCGTTCCGGGCGGGAGCGCCACGGTTGGATTCATCTTGTCTCCTTGATAGTCATTGTCGACGGGCGCCGCGAATCGGCGCAGCGCCGTCGGCGGGGCGGCACTACGCGTCGCGCCGCACATTCCGCTGCGGCGCAGCCCGAGCGCCGCCGCCCCGATAGGCGGCGCCCTGGCTTATTCCTCTTCTTTCCGTTCCCTTAGCCGCCCGCCAAATGGCGCTTCAGCTCGAGCCGGAATCGATGCAACAACGGCTCGGTGTACCCGCTCGGCTGCGTCCGACCTTCGAATGCAAGCGCGCAGGCCGCCTTGAACGCGAGCGACGCTTCGTAGTTCGGCGCCATCGGCCGGTAATTCGGGTCGCCCGCGTTCTGCTTGTCGACCACGATCGCCATCCTCTCGAACGTCTCTTTGACGAACTCGGGCGTGACGACACCATGGCGCAGCCAATTGGCGATGTGCTGACTCGAGATGCGCAGTGTCGCGCGATCTTCCATCAAGCCGACGTTGTGAATATCGGGCACTTTCGAGCAACCGACGCCTTGATCGATCCACCGCACGACATAACCGAGAATGCCCTGCGCGTTGTTCTCGACTTCGCTACGGATCTCCTCGGGCGACCACTGCGCGCGCTCGACGACGGGCACCGTCAGCAAGCCGTCGAGCAGCGCGTCGCGCTCGAGCGCATAGTCGATTTGTTCGAGCGCTTGCTGCACCGCTTGGACATCGACTTCGTGGTAATGCAACGCATGCAGCGTGGCGGCCGTGGGCGAAGGCACCCATGCCGTATTGGCACCCGCGCGCAACTGCGCACCCTTTTGCTCGAGCATCGCATGCATGAGGTCGGGCATCGCCCACATGCCTTTGCCGATCTGCGCGCGCCCGCGCAACCCGCAGCTCAAGCCGACGAGCACGTTGTTGCGCTCGTATGCCGAGATCCACGCCGTGCTCTTCATATCGCCCTTGCGCAGCATCGGTCCGGCTTCCATCGCCGAGTGCATCTCGTCGCCCGTGCGATCCAGAAAACCCGTGTTGATGAACGCCACACGCCCCGCTGCAGCCGCGATCGACGCGGCCAGATTCACGCTCGTGCGCCGCTCCTCGTCCATGATGCCCATCTTGATCGTCTGCGCAGGCAAGCCGTAGAGCCGCTCGACGCGGCCGAACAGTTCGTCGGCGAAAGCGGCTTCCGCAGGTCCGTGCATCTTGGGCTTGACGATATAGATCGCGCCCGTGCGCGAGTTGCGGCGGTTCTGCCGGTCGTGCAGGGCACACAAGGTCGTGACGACCGCGTCGAGGATGCCTTCCGGAATCTCGCGCCCGTCTCGATCGAGGACGGCCCCCGTCGTCATCAAATGCCCGACATTGCGCACGAACAGCAGCGACCGGCCATGCAGCGTCAGCGTGCCGCCGCCCGCCGCTCGGTAGGTGCGGTCTTCATTGAGGCGGCGCGTGAACGTCTTGCCGTTCTTCGCGACCTGCTCGACGAGCGTGCCTTGCATGAGACCGAGCCAATTGCGATAGAGCGCGACCTTGTCCGCCGCATCGACGGCCGCCACCGAATCCTCGCAGTCGATGATCGTCGTGACCGCCGCTTCGAGCACGACGTCGTTCACGTGCGCGGCGTCGGTCTTGCCGATCGGGCCTGCTGCGTCGATCTGAATTTCGATGTGCAAGCCGTGATGCTTGAGCAGGACGGCTGTCGGCGCGTCGCTCTCGCCTTGATAGCCGACGAACTGCTCGGGCGAGCGAAGGCTTGCCTCGCCTGCGTTCGTGTGCACGACGAGTGCGCCGTCGCGGACCGTATACGCCGACGCATCCCGATGCGATGCGCCCGCGAGCGGCGCCGCACGGTCGAGGAACGCACGCGCATATTCGATCACGCGCGCGCCGCGCACGGGGTTGTAGCCGCCGCTGCGCGCGGCGCCGCCGTCCTCGGGCAGGGCATCGGTGCCATACAGCGCGTCATATAGGCTGCCCCAACGCGCATTCGCGGCGTTCAGCGCATAACGTGCGTTCGACAGCGGCACGACGAGTTGCGGCCCCGCCTGCTCGGCGATCTCGCCATCGACCCCCGCCGTGCCGACCTTCACGCTCGCAGGCGCCGGCACGAGGTAGCCGATGCCTTCGAGAAACGCGCGATAGCCGCGCAGATCGCGCACGGGGCCGGGGTGGTCGCTATGCCATTGGTCCAGCACGGTTTGCAGCCGGTCGCGTTCGGCAAGCAGCGCCCGATTCTTTGGGGCGAGCTCGTGCACGATGGCAGCGAAACCTTGCCAAAACGCCTCAGCGTCGATGCCGGTCCCCGGCAGCGCTTCGCGCTCGATGAATTGGCTGAGCGCCGAATCGACGCGCAGTCCGTGGTGGTCGGTCATGTTCATGGTGCGGTTATGTCGTTTGGTTGAAAATCCCCGCTCAAGCGGCGATGCTTTGCACGCCGGCTCGGGCCACCTGCGCGTCCTGCTCCGATTTGACGCCCGATACGCCGACCGCGCCGACGACCTGGCCATCCACGACGACCGGCACGCCGCCTTCGAGCGTGCCGGCGAGTGGCGCGCTCAAGAAAGCCGTGCGCCCGCCGTTGATCATGTCCTCGTAAGCCTTCGATTCGCGTCGGCCGAGCGCGGACGTGCGCGCCTTTTCGATCGCGATGTACGCGCTCACGGGCGAAGCCCCTTCCAAGCGCACGAGCGCAAGCGGGTGGCCGCCATCGTCGACGAGCGCGATCGCCACCATCCAGCCGTGCTTTTGCGCTTCGGCGCGCGCGGCGGCGACGATCGTGTCGATTTCGCTTTGTCCCAGTACGGATTTCGTTTGCATCGTCAAATCTCTCGAGTGAAGGGTTGTGGCAACGTCAAACGCCGTGCAGCGCGTCGACGAGCTCGATCCAATGGCGCACCGCGCTGCGGCCCGCGCCGTTCAGGTGCGTCTGGCAACCGACATTGGCGGTGACGATCGCCTCGGGGCGTCCCGCCTCCAGCGCATTGAGCTTGTTGTCGCGCAGTTGCCGGGCCAGCGCCGGTTCGGTCAGCGAATACGTGCCTGCCGAACCACAGCATAGATGCGAATCGGCGACGGGGGTAAGGTCGAAACCGATACGAAGCATCAGCGCCTCCACCGCGCCGCCTAGCTTTTGCGCATGCTGCAGCGTGCAGGGGCAATGCACGGCGATGCGTTTCGGCTCGCTTTTGTGCAAAGCGTCAAGCGGCTCGCGCGCGATCACTTCGACCAGATCGAGGGCAAGCGCGCTAATGCGGGCGGCCTTCTCGGCGTACGCGGCATCGTGCCGCAGCAGATGGCCGTATTCCTTGACGAAGGCGCCGCAGCCACTTGCCGTCAGCACGATCGCCTCCGCGCCGGCCTCGACGAAGGGCCACCAAGCGTCGATGTTGCGGCGCGCCCGCTCGAGTCCCTCGTCCTGCGCATTCAGGTGGTATTCGGTCGCGCCGCAACAGCCGGCCTCGGCAACGGGCACGACGCTGATGCCGAGCCGATCGAGCACGCGTGCGGCGGCGGCGTTCGTATTGGGCGCGAGCGCCGGCTGCACGCAGCCTTCGAGCATCAAGACCCGCCGCGCGTGCCGCAGCGCGGGGCGTACGCCCGAAGCGACCGGCGCGGCCGCCGGAATCTTCTCGCGCCAAGCGCTGGGCAACAGCGGACGCAGCGCACGGCCCGCTTTCAGCAACGGCCCGAACAAGCCGGGCTCCGGCACGACGCGACGCAACGCGCCGCGCAGCATGCGCTGTCCTGCCGCGCGCGGCACTCGGCGTTCGACTTCGGCGCGCCCGATGTCGAGCAGCGAGTGATAGCGCACGCCCGAGGGGCACGTCGTTTCGCAACTACGGCAGGTGAGGCACCGATCGAGGTGAGCTTGCGTCTTCTCCGTCACTGGGGCGCCTTCCAGCACTTGCTTGATCAGATAGATGCGCCCGCGCGGCCCATCGAGCTCGTTGCCGAGCAGTTGATAGGTCGGGCAGGTGGCGTTGCAGAAGCCGCAATGCACGCAGGTACGCAAAATCGATTCGGCTTCTTCGGCCCGAGGCAACGCGCGGGCTTGTTCGCTAAGAGTGGTTTGCATCGATCGAATAGTCGTCGGCGGCCTCGTGTCCCGAATCGGCGAGCAACGCTCGAGCTCGAGACCCTTAGGCCTAAATCGCCGCGTAAAGGCGGCCCGGGTTGAGAACGCCGTGCGGGTCCAGTTGCGCCTTCAATTGGCGATGAATGCGCATGAGCGGAGCGGCAAGCGGATGGAACGGCTCGAGCGTCCTGCCCGGCGAGAAACAGGTCGCATGACCGCCGAGCGCGACTGCCGTCTCGCGCACGGTTTGGGCGTCCGCCTCCGACTTTAGCCAGCGTTGCGCACCGCCCCAGTCGAGCAATACGTCCCCGGGCAGGGCCGTGAGCGGCGCACCCGACGCAACGGACACGCGCCACAGCGGGCGAGGATCGCCGAAGAACGGCAGCGTCGATTCACGCAGCGCGCGCCAGAAACCGCCGTCCCCATGCTGGCCGCCCAATGCTGCTGCGGCGGCGCGCATCGTGCTCTCCGATCCCTCGAGGCGCAGATGCAAGATGCCGTCGACGTGGCAAGCGCCCGTCACGGGCAACCCGGCGTCGCGCCATTTGACGAGGGCACGCGGCATCTCGTCAGCAGGCATTTCGAACGCCGCGTCCAACATCGCCCGCGGCTTGGGCAACACTTTGAGGGACACTTCCGTGATCACGCCGAGGCAGCCGAAGCTGCCCGCGAGGAGCCGAGAGACATCGTAGCCGGCGACGTTCTTCATCACCTCGCCGCCGAAACGCAAATGCTTGCCTTGCCCCGTCACGATCCGGCAACCGAGCACGAAATCGCGTACTGCGCCGGCCCACGGGCGCCGCGGCCCGGACAGCCCGGCGGCCACCATGCCGCCGACACTTGCATCCCCGCCGAACGTCGGTGGCTCGCAAGCCAGCATCTGGCCGCCCTCGTCGAGCGCGGCTTGCAATTCGGCGAGCGTCGTACCCGCGCGCGCCGTGACGACGAGCTCGGTCGGGTCATAGCTGACGATGCCGCAGTGAGCCCGCGTGTCGAGTTCACGCGCCGAGCTCGGACGGCCGAGCCCCGCCTTGGTATCGCCGCCGCGAATACGCAGCGGCGTGCGCGTCGCAATGGCCTCTTGCACCTGCTCGATCAGCGAGGCGCTGCGATCTGCCGGTTCGAAATCACGTCGCATCAGAAGCGCTCCAGGTTCGGAAACGGCAGTTCGCCGCGATGAATGTGCATCGCACCGAACTCGGCGCAGCGGTGCAGCGTCGGGATGTTCTTGCCGGGATTGAGCAACCCCGCGGGATCGAACGCGGCCTTGACCGAATGAAAGAACGCGATCTCGTCGGGCGTGAACTGCACGCACATTTGATTGATCTTTTCTCGGCCCACGCCGTGCTCGCCGGTGATGGTGCCGCCCACTTCGACGCACAGCTCCAGGATCTTGCCGCCGAGCGTCTCGGCCCGCTCGAGCTCGCCCGGCCGATTGGCGTCGAACAGAATCAGCGGGTGCATGTTGCCGTCGCCCGCATGGAAGACATTCGCGACGCGCAAGCCGTACTCCTCGCCAAGCGCCGCAATGCCGCGCAGCACGCGCGCCAGCTCCCGCCGCGGGATCGTGCCGTCCATGCAATAGTAGTCAGGCGAGATGCGGCCCACGGCCGGAAACGCGTTCTTGCGCCCGGCCCACAAGCGCAGCCGCTCTTGGTCATCGCGCGCCACGCGCACCTCGCGGCACCCGGAGCGCGCAAGCAGGCCTTGAACCCGTGCGATGTCCTCGTCGACGTCGCTTTCCACGCCGTCGAGTTCGCACAACAAGATTGCCTGCGCATCAACCGGATAGCCCGCGTGAATGAAATCCTCGGCCGCGCGAATGGCGAGGTTGTCCATCATCTCGAGCCCGCCCGGGATAATGCCCGCGCCGATGATGCCCGCTACCGCGGCTCCGGCCGTCTCGACGTCGTCGAAGCTTGCCATCAGCATCTTGGCGCACTGCGGCTTGGGCAGCAGCTTGACGGTCACCTCCACAACGATGCCGAGCATGCCCTCGGAACCCGTGAACAACGCCAGCAGATCGAAGCCTGCGCTATCGAGCGCGTCGCCCCCCAGCGTGAGGAGCTCGCCCTCGATCGTCAACACGTCGACTTTCAAAATGTTGTGGACCGTCAGACCGTATTTCAGGCAATGCACGCCGCCCGCGTTTTCGGCGACGTTGCCCCCGATCGAGCAGGCGATCTGGGACGACGGATCGGGCGCGTAATAAAGGCCATGCGGCGCAGCCGCTTGCGAGATGGCGAGATTGCGCACGCCGGGCTGCACGCGCGCCGTCGCCGCGATCGGATCGAGCGCTACGATGCGGGTGAACTTGGCCATGACGAGCAAGATCCCTTTCTCGATCGGCATCGCCCCGCCGGAGAGCCCCGTGCCGGCGCCGCGCGGCACCACGGGCACGCCGAGCTCCGCCGCCACGCGCAGGACGCCGCGCGCTTGCTCGACAGTGCTCGGCAGCACCACGCAAAGCGGGGTGCTGCGGTAAGCCGCGAGACCATCGCATTCGAACGGACGCACATCTTCCGTGTCGTGCAGCACTTCCAAATCGGGAGACAAGGCCCGCAACGCCGCAATCAGCGCATCGCGATCGACGCTCGCCAGTTCGCCGTCGATCCGTTCGTCGTACCTGAAGCTCATTGACAAATTCCTGTGCAATTGGCGGTCAGCATGCGGCGGCACGCTAACGGCAGGGGCGATTGTTCCCGCCCGGCGCGGCGCTGTCCATGCGCCGACGCACAGGTCCTACCAGTTTTTACGGTAGGGGTTTGTACCCCCTCTTCGTCCGACGTGACAGGCAAGAGCGGGAAACGGTAAGCTCCGTTCATCAGGTCATCAATCGAAGTGGTCGGACCACTATGAACGAAGCACTTTTGGAACCGGGGCGCCATGTCGCAGACGTGGTGGCGGAGCGAATCGAGCGGCTCATCGTCGACGGCGTGTTCAAAGAAGGCCAGGCGTTGCCCTCGGAGCGCCGCTTGACGGAAAAGCTCGGCGTCTCGCGCAGCGCCTTGCGCGAAGGGCTCAAACTATTGCGTGCGCGCGGCATCATCGAGACGCACCATGGGCGCGGCTCGTTCGTCGCGCAACTCACCTCGCGCGAACAGACGATGCCGATGATGCATTTGCTGGCATCGCAGCCGCGCACGCTTTACGACTTGTTCGAAGTGCGTCAAATGCTCGAGGGCGAATCGGCGCGCTTGGCGGCGCTGCGCGGGACGCCGGCCGATTTCGTCCTCATCACGCGCCGTTATGAGGAAATGAGGCAGGCCGAGCGCGAGAGCCAAGACCCCGAAAAGCTCGCGCGCCTGGATTACGCCTTTCATTTGGCCATCTGCGAGGCGTCGCACAATCCCGTGCTCGTTCACACACTGCGCTCGCTGACGGATTTGCTGCTCAGCTCGGTGTTCGCGTCCGTCAACAATCTCTATCACCGCGAGCCGCGCAAACGCCAAATCGACCGGCAACACGCCCGGCTTTACAACGCCGTGGTGGGCCGGCTGCCCGAGCAAGCGCGCCGCGCCGCGAGCGAGCACATTCGCAGCAACGTGGAAGGGTTGCGTGAGATCGAGCAGGAGGAACAGCGGCTGATCCGCTCGACACTGCGCCTGGAAGGCTGGGCCTGAAGCCCACGCAAGGATCGCCTGCGCTTTCAAACGGGCGTTCGGGGTCGCCGTCGACGGCCCTGGCCCCAGATCGTCCATCCGTCCCTAGAGCGAGCGTGCCAGGCCGCGTAGGAAAACGCTGACATTGCGCCGCGACTGGACGACATCATCTTCCGCCGCCGCTGATTGGTGCGGACATCGATCTGATCAATACTTTCATCAGACGCATGCACTACGCCGCATCCCGCGGCGACCGACCGGGACGGTTCATGCGACCGACTTTCCAGTTGCGGAGGCTCACGGTGAACGATCGCGAAGTGCTCGAAACGATACGGGACATCAACCTGTCGTATCTGCTGCTTGCGAAACACATGCTCAACGAAGACTACGCGGAAGGTTTGTTCAAGCTGGGGTTGTCGGCGCAACTGGCCGACATTCTCCACACGCTGACCCCGGCCCAAACGATCAAGCTCGCGCAATCGGTCGATCTCGTCTGCGATTTCCGCTTCAACGACGCGGCGATGCTGACGGCGCTGACCTCGACCGAAAAGGGGCTCGACGCCACCGCCACGCACGCGGCGATTCTGCTCGCCGCAGCGCCTGCCAAGCAATTTTGCTAAGAGAGAGCCAGCCATGCCCAAGACGAGCCTGATCGAAGAAGCCCAAGAAGTCTCGCGCGCCGTAGCGCTGATCGAACTCGGCGCCCGCATGCAAGTGCTCGAGTCGGAACTCTCGCTCTCGCGCGAACGCCTGATTCGCCTCTATCGCGAAGTCAAATCCGAATCGCCGCCCAAGGGCATGCTGCCCTCCTCGGCGGATTGGTATATGACGTGGCAAGCGAATATCCACGCGTCGCTCTTCTATCACACGTACTCGTTCTTGAAACAAGAAGCGCGTTGCTCGCACGTCGATTCGCTGACCAAAGGCTATCGCCTCTATCGCGAGCACTGCGCGAACGCGGGCTTGGAGGTGCATCTGGATTTGACCCGCGCGTGGACGCTCGTGCGCTTCTTCAACGGCGGGATCTTGGAGATGCATCAATGCTGCCGCTGCAAGGGCAAGTTCGTCTCCTACAAGCACGATCTGCCCCGCACGAAGGCGTGCGTGATGTGCCAGCCGCCGTCTCGCGCCGGCAAGAAAGCCAAGACGCTGAACTGAGAACCCGCTAGCGCGCCAGCGTGCGCTAGCCCGCGAGCAGCGCTTGCAGCCCAGCCGGTTGATGGCGCCAGAACGCGGCAAACGCCGCAGCGATAGCCGTCGCGAGTGAATTCGAAATTCGCTATTGCAGGAACGACTATCGATACCGGCAAGCCCCCACACGCAGCGTTGGAGGTTCGCTTACCTCGCAGGTAATCGATTCGGCGCGCTCTTCTCTCTACGATGGCATCACAGCATCGATAACCGAAGGAGAGCGCAATGCCTTTCATCACCGCGAACGACGGGACCGAACTCTATTGGCGTGAATGGGGCAGCGGCGCGCCCATGCTGTTCATCAGCGCGATGGGTTGCGGCAGCTCGATGTGGGACTACCAGTTCGCCGAGTTCGGCGAGGGCGGCATGCGCTGCATCAGCCTGGATCGACGCGGTCATGGGCGTTCCGATCAACCGCCGCGCGGCTACGACTTCGACACTTTCGCCGCCGATCTCGCGACCTTCATCGAGCAACGCGACCTGAACGAAATCACGCTCGTCTCGCACTCGATGGGAAGCGGCGACATCGTGCGTTATTTGACCCGGCATGGCAGCAAGCGCGTTGCGCGGATCATTCTGCTCGCGCCGACGACGCCGATGCTGCTCAAGACCGAAGACAACCCGGGCGGCATGCCGCGCGAGCAGTTCGAAGCGCTGTGGGCGCTATGGCGCCGCGACTATCCGAGCTGGGTGGAAAGCGCATTGCCGCCGTTCTTCGTGCCCGAAACCTCGCCCGCCATGATGCGATGGGGGACGACGATTCTGCAGGCATCGGTACCGGTCGCGCTCGCCTGCAGCCGCGCGCTGGTCGAAGCGGATTTTCGCGCGGAGATGCGGCGCATCGACGTGCCGGCGATGATCGTGCATGGCGAGCGCGATCGCTCGGTTGCGCTCGAGGTGGGGGGATTGCCCTCGGCGGAATTGATCCCTGATTGCAGGTTGAAAATCTATCCCGGCGCGCCGCATGGGTTGTTGTACACGCACATGGAGCAATTGCATGCGGACATGTGGGATTTCATGCGGCGGCAGGCCGTCACTGAATGACCGCATCCGCCGGGGCCGGCCGCGGCGCTGGCTCGGCGGACAATCCGCTCGCTCGGTCATGAGGCAAGCGCGAATGGCGGAGAAAGCCGAAAACCATCAAAGCGGAGAGTACGGTGATCGCAGCCAAGACGTAGAGCAGTGAATGAAACGCGCCGCCGTAGAATTGCACGAGTTCGGCGCTGGTGGCGTGCGGCAGGATCGCGACGGCGGACGCCAAGTCGCCCATCGCCAATCGATTGGCCGCCTCGCCGAGCATGGCGGCGCCCGCTCCCGCGAACGCGGCGCCGCGCAGGCTCGTCTCGGTGAAGCTCGCGAGCAGCGCTGCGACGATGGCGAGCGCGATGCCCTCCCCTGCGACGCGCGTCGTGTTGAACATGCCCGCCGCCATGCCCGCGCGCTCCTTCGGCACTACGCTCACCGCAAGTCCATCCATCAAGCCCCATGGCAAGCTCACGCCCACGCCGATGACGAACATCGCGGCCAGCATCGGCACGATGGGTTGCCCCGGCGCGCATTGGGCGAGCCACAGTTGGCCGCACGCACACAGCAGCAAGCCGGCGCCGGCAATGAGGCCTGGCGCCAACCAACGCGTCATCCAGCCGGCCACCAT
This sequence comes from Trinickia sp. Y13, assembly GCF_029522115.1. Classification (GTDB taxonomy): domain Bacteria; phylum Pseudomonadota; class Gammaproteobacteria; order Burkholderiales; family Burkholderiaceae; genus Trinickia. Next base: position 66,384 of record NZ_JAKWFK010000011.1, read on the forward strand.
CGGGACGACGAGCATCGGCGCCGATAGAGCGAACATCATTTGGCCCGCGGCCACCGAGCCGTACCCCTCGATGCCGATAAAGCGAATCGGCAGCAGGACGAGTAACACGACATAGGAATAGGCCGGCGCCGCCGCGAGAAACTGCACGCCGATGAAGCGCGAGTACCGGAACAGCGATAGATCGAGCAAGGGCCGCTGCGCGCGGTTTTCGACGAGCACGAAGGCGGCCATCACGACAGACGATGCCGCCAGCAGGCCGAGCACGGGTGCGCTGATCCAACCACTGTCGGGCACGCGCAAAAGCGCATAGGTGAACAGCGTCAGCCCGCAAGTGAAACTCGCTGCACCGAGCCAATCGAGGCCCGTCGCCTCCGGATCGCGGGTTTCGCGAATGCACTTTGCGCCGAACACGAAAGCGACGAGCGTAATGACGGTGACGCTCCAGAACACCGAGCGCCAACCGAAATGGGCGATCAATGCGCCGGCGATGATCGGGCCGAACGCAAGGCCGACGCCGAACGTCGTACCAAGCACGCTGAAAGCGCGCGTGCGCGCTTCGCCTTCGAACTCCTGCGCGAGCGCCGCCGCGCCGGCCGATAGCGCGGCAGCCCCCGCTACGCCTTGCAGGGCGCGCAACAGATCGACCGCGAGCATGCTGGAGGCGCGCGTCGCAATGATCGAGGACAGCGCGAAGCCGAGCGTGCCGCATAAAAACACGCGTTTGCGGCCGAAGCGATCGGCCAGGGCGCCGGCGACGAGCAGGCAACTGCCGAAGGCCAGCATAAAGGCGTTGGTGACCCAATTGAGCGCGAGCGGCGAGCCTCCCAGCGCCTGGGCAATGGCCGGCAGGGCGACCGCCGGTCCGGTGAAACTGACCGGCATCGACAGCCCGGCCAGGCAGACGGCGCCCAAGATCAACAGCTTCTCGGTGGCGCTATGCGTTGGGACAGCGGGATTGCGCATTCTCGAATCCTCGAACGAAGTTTGCGTTTCGCCGTAGCGCGCAAGCGGTGTGCGAACGGCACCCGGCAGCGAACGACGGCGCCGGCGACAATATTAAAAGCCCCACGAGTGTGTTTAAATGAGCCCGCATTCCGCTCTATCAGGACAAATACTCCTTAATCGACCGATTTCATGGATTCACTTAGTGGGCTCGTCGCTTTCGTTCGTGCCGCCGAAACCCGCAGTTTCGTCACTGCGGCCCGCGCACTTGGGGTTTCCGCGTCCGCCGTCGGAAAAAGCGTCGCCAAATTAGAGGAAAATCTCGGGGTTAGACTGTTTCATCGAAGCACGCGTCAAATCAATTTGACCGAAGAGGGCGCGATTTTTTTCGAGCGATGCCGCAATGCACTGCAGGAAATCCAAGACGCCGAAGCCGAATTATCCAAAGCAACCGTCGCACCGCGCGGCCGATTGCGCGTCAGCATGCCGGCAATCGGCTATCGCTTATTGCTGCCGGTCATTCCGCGATTTCGCTCCCTGTATCCCGAAGTCGAACTCGATTTGGATTTCAGTGATCGGCTCGTCGACGTCATCGAAGAGGGTTTCGACGTCGTCATTCGCGGCGGAGAGCCGGCCGATTCACGCCTGAAAGCGAAGCGCCTCGGGCCGTATCGATTCGTCGTCTGCGCATCGCCCGAGTACTTCGCGCGGCACGGCGTGCCCCAACACGCCAGCGAACTCGCCAATCATGTTTGCCTGCGCTTCAAGTACCGCTCCAGCGGCAAACTGCAGGAATGGATCGTCGATGGCGAATCGCCGCTCCTGGGCGCGGGCGTCGCGACGCCGCTGATCCTCAATAACGCGGAGGCGGTACTGTCGGCCGCCATCCAAGGGCTTGGGATCGCTTATATGCCGGACTTCGTGGCGCGCGATGCGCTGACGGAAGGACGTTTGCGCCTGGCGTTGGAATCCTCTCGAACCGTGGAGGGCGTATTTCGTGCGCTTTGGCCGACGAACCGGCACATGCTGCCGAGGCTGCGCGTCTTCGTCGATTTCCTGGCGGAGCAGCTCGGCGGCAATTAAGACCGGCCTGTCAAAACCCGCTCAACGCATGAGCCGCCAGTATTCGGGCGCGACGAACGATCTGACTCAAAAGCACGAATCATCGTCCGAATCCGGCGGTTCGAAAGCCGCGAATTGATTCAATAATCCGACGGTATCCATATTCCCTGCCAGGCGCCATTCGACGCTAAACCCGCATAAGCGAAATGCGTCTCGAACGAGCACAGCGAGCGCCATTCGCTTCGCCAACGAAACGATAAAACCGATTCGAGATTCACGCTATCCAACAATGAGGAGGCAGCATGCAACGCCCAATCCACTCGCTCGCGCCGGCCAAGCAAAGGCCTATATCGCAGGCGTGCGCCGTCATCGCCGCCATGCTTGCAACGATGTCCGCCGCGAATGCGGGGACGCTACCGCAAGGAGGGCAGTTCGCGGCGGGCACCGGCTCCATCGCCACAAGCGGATCGGCGCTGACCGTGAATCAAAGCACGGCGCGCGGAATCATCGACTGGAACAGTTTCTCGATCGGCAGCGGCAACCAAGTGACGTTCAACAACGGCAATGGCGCGACGCTCAATCGTGTCACCGGCGGCAACGCCTCCTCGATACTGGGCTCGCTCTCGGCCACCGGCAGCCTTTACGTGATCAACCCGCAGGGCATCGTGGTCGGCTCGACCGGCGTCGTCACGACCGGCGGCCGTTTCGTCGCATCGACGCTCGACGTCGACAACAGCTCGTTCATGAACGGCGGCCCGCTCACGCTCACGGGCTCGTCGAATCAAAACGTCGTCAATCTCGGCAAGATCGGATCGACGCAGGGCGACGTCTTTCTCGTCGCGGCGGGCAAGGTGGAAAACGCGGGTGCCATCAGCGCGCCGCACGGCACCGCCGAGCTCGCCGCGGGACGCCAGATTCTGCTGCAGGATTCGTCCACGGGCAGACAAGTGTTCGTGCAAAGCGGCAGCAAAGGCACCGTGCTCGACAGCGGCGTCGTTGCGGCCGCGCAAGTGAGCTTGCAAGCGGCGGACGGCAACGTCTACGCGCTGTCCGGCAATCACGATGCGATTCGCGCGACCGGGACGGCCACTCGCGACGGCCACGTCTGGCTCGTCGCCGATACCGGGACCGTCGAACTGCCGCAGGCGATCACGGCCGCGAACGCGGACGGCACCGGCGGCGCCGTCGACACCGTGGCGGGCACGCTCACGTTCTGCGGCAATTGCACGCCGACCGTCACAGCCGGCACGTGGACCCTCACGACGCCGAGCTACAAAATCGACGGCACGGCCGCGGCCGCGTTCTCGCGCAGCTTGAACGCAGGCACGTCGATCGATGTACGGACCACGGGCGCTGCCGGGAGCGAAGGCGACATCAACGTCATATCGAATCTTGCTTGGAATGGAAACGCTTCGCTTGCGCTCGATGCGTTTCGCGCGGTAACGCTCGGTAGCGGCAAGACGATCGCCAACACGGGCGGCGGCAATCTCACGCTGCGCGCGGATGCGACCGGCATCGACAACGGCGGCGGGGTGCTGAGCGTCGGCACGATCGATTGGTCCAAGAGCACCGGCATCGTCGCCATGTATTCCGACATGAACGGAACGTATGTGCCCGGGACGCTGGTGGGCAATTCCGGCTGGGTCAAACCCGCGCTCGAAACCGGCATCGTGACGCAACTGACGGCGTATCGCCTCGTCAATTCGGTGAACGACTTGCAGAACGTCTCGCAAAATCTCGCAGGCAACTATGCTCTGGGCCGCGACATCGACGCGAACGGCAGCGCGATCATGATCGGAGGCGCCGCGTTCACAGGGCAATTCGACGGCCTTGGTCACGTGATCGATCGCCCGTCGACGAGCACTGCGGGCCTGTTCGCTCAAATCGGCGCGACCGGCGTGGTGCGCAACTTGGGCGTGACCAATAGCGGCATTTCCTTCGGGCACTGCTATGCCGATGCTTGCACCACCGGCTTGCTGACGCAGGAGAACGACGGACTCATCACCCGCTCGCATTCGACGGGTGCGCTCTCTTTCAACGATTTCGGCCCCGGCTCGACCTATTCCGCGGGAGGCCTCGTCGGCCAGAACAACGGCACGATCGCGCAATCGTGGAGCAGCGCCGGCATCCGCGGCATGCCCGACTTTTCCGGCGGGCCGGGGTCCGGGGATCTGGGCGGCTTGGTCGCGGACAACAACGGCGTCATCACGCAGTCTTATGCGACCGGCGACATCAGCGGCGGCGGCTGGGCGTTCGTGGGCGGACTCGCCGGCCGCAGCAACGGCACGATCACGCAGTCGTTCTCCACGGGCGCCGTCTCGGGCGGCGGCGGCTCGTACTGGTACGGCCCGGGTGGCGGCGCAGGCGGGTTGATCGGGGCGGGCACCGGCGGGGGCGGCAACGACTATTGGAATGCGCAAACGTCCGGCATGGCGACCGACGGCGGCGGCGTACCGGCGCAAAACGGCTTGACCACCGCACAAATGAGCGACCCGGCCAGCTTCGCGGGATGGGACTTCAGCGCGGCCGGCGCCTGGGTCATGCCCGCCGGCTCCACGTTTCCGCAATTGCGCTGGCAGGCCGCGCCGACGGCCGGCTCGGGATCGAGCGCGACATCTTCGCCCCTGCTGTAGGCGTTCTTCCCGCGCCACGTTGATCCGCGCCGCTGCCGCCTCGATGGCGGTGCGGCTATCGACGACGCACGGCGCAGTGCAGCGGCCGCCCTGCGCGCCGATGCATGGCTGCCCCGGCCTCAGGCGTCAGGCGTCAGGCGCTCGGCTAGCAGCGAGCATCGGCACGAGAGCCCCAAGCAAGCGGCGAGATGCCCCCGCGCACCACGTCGCCCCCGCGCCGACGCCACGCTCCGCTTCGACCGCATCGCCCCTCGGTCGGGACCCAGTTTCCCCCGCTCGCCTACGATTCGGGGAACTAAATCGCGCATTCGCGTACGTACCGTACCAAGCGGTACGGCGACCGCCGTTTTTTGCATCGCTCAATTTCAAAGAACCAAGGGGAAAACAGATGAAGTGGTTGGATCTCAACGCTTTCATGGGGATATCGGCCATCGAGTGGTCTTACGCAATCGCCGCGGCGCTCGTTACCTACCTGGCCCTCAGTTGGGTCCTCCGATTGGTCGTGGCTCGGCTGGCTGCAATCGCCGAACGAACGTCCACCCGCTTCGATGACATCGTAGTGCTGCTGCTGAAAGGCACCAACCGGCTGACACTCGTTGCTGCCGCCCTGCTCACAGGCTCGAACTTTCTCTCGATCCCGGACAAATGGAGCAACCGGCTCGATCATTTGTGGTTTTTGGTGATCGGCTTCCAGATAGCGTCGTGGCTGAACCGTGCGGTTACGTTGTGGGCTCAGCAACGGTTGAGCCCTCAAGGCGCCACCACGCACAATCCGGTCATCACGACCATGGGCGCCTGGATCACGCGCACACTGCTGTGGACCATTCTCGTCCTCGCAATCCTTGCCAACATGGGCGTCGACATCACGGCGTTCGTCGCCAGCTTGGGCGTCGGCGGCGTGGCGGTTGCTCTCGCGGTGCAGAACATTCTCGGCGACGTGCTGGCGTCCCTCGCCATCGGACTGGACAAGCCGTTCGAGATCGGAGACTTCATCGTCTTCAACGACATTGCGGGCAGTATCGAGCACATCGGGCTCAAGACCACACGGATTCGCAGTTTGAGCGGAGAGGAGATCGTCTGCGGCAACACCGCACTGCTCAAGAACACGATCCACAATTACAAGCGAATGAAGGAACGCCGCATCTTGTTCGGATTCGGCGTCACCTACGATGCCACGACCGAGCAATTGAAGGCCGTGCCCGCGCTCGTCAAGCAGGCTGTGGAGCATACCGGCAACACGCGTTTCGACCGCGCACATTTCAAGGCCTTCGGCGCCAGTTCGTTGGACTTCGAGGTCGTGTACTACGTGACGGATCCGGATTACAACCTCTACATGGACGTGCAACAGCGCATCAATCTCGAGCTCATGGACGGGCTCTATCGGGCGGGCCTCAGTTTCGCTTTCCCGACGCATACGGTCCACCTGGCCCCCGGAGCCGAGGCGGCCTCGCTTGCGAGCACGCGGCCAAACGATGGACGCGCCCACGAACGACCGGCCGCCTCGGCTGGCAAGGGCGTGCGCGCGGGGTTGAACTCGCTGCCCCCGGAGACGCGCGCTACGTCGCCGCAGCAGCAGTCCTAGCCGGAGCACATCCGTTGCTCGAAGTCTGTTTACGATGCTCGGGGCCAGCTCACGTCTGCCGGCCTGTGCCGGTCATCGGTTCCGACCCTTACCGCCTGGCGCCCGCGCAGGCGGCTTTCTCGATGAGGCTTCGCGGCGAATTTCCTGCGAAATACCGAGCGCCTTTTAAGTTTCACTTAAGTCTGGCTATCTACGGTAAGCCCTTCCTGAAGATCTTCCTTGGCGGCGCGCAGTTCGATGTCCGACGTACGTTTACCCGACTTCGCATGGCACTCGCTTCCCGGCGAGTTCCTGCACGCGCAGCGCGAATAGCTGCCGCCGCCACGCGCATCGGCATCCGCGCAAATTTCGTCCTCGCAGGCATTCCGGCCCCCGCGCCGGTCGCGATCGCCGAGGACTGGGCGTCCCCCCCGAGCCCGCCGCCACTCCACTCACCGCTTCTCCCGTCGTCATCCATGGCCCTCCCTGCACTCGTCGTGCCCACGACGCGCATCGGCAAAGCCGTACTCTTTTGCGCGATCAGTTCAGCTTGCGTCGCCGTCATGCTCTCGCCGGTCGGCCGCAACTCCCATTCCGACGACGAGACACTGCCCGCCGCTGGGCCGTCGCCCGCTGCGCGCGACACGCATGATGCCGATACGCTGCGCGCGGCCCAGCCGGACGCTGCCTCGTCTGCGAACACGCTCTACAACGACGCGCCTTCCGGTCGTTCGCCTGCCGGGGGCACACCCGCCTCTCCGTCCGGTCCAATCGCCCGATCCGTGACCATCGATTCGAGTTTCGCCGAAGCGATGCGGCGCCTCGGCGTCAATGCGAGCGTGACCGGGTTGCTCGCGCACGCGTTCGCCGGACAGATCGATTTCCGCCGCGATCTGCGCAAGGGCGACATCGTCAGCCTCGTGATGCCGCCCGCCCATGCCATCGATGCGGCCAGCAGCGCGCACGCCACCGACGAGATGCCCCTTGCGGTGCGCATCTCGCACGGCGACACGGATCACGATCTGTTCCTGCATCGCGATTTGCGAGGCAAGCCGTTCTACTACACGGCCAACGGCCGATCGGGCGCGCCGGGGTTCGCGCGCTATCCGCTTGCGTTCACTCGCGTATCGTCGAATTTCGCCGCACGTCGACTCGACCCCGTCACGCATCAATGGCAAAGCCACGATGGGGTCGATCTTGCCGCGCCGGTGGGCACCCCGGTTCACGCGACCGCCCGCGGCACGATCTCGTACATCGGTTGGGAAACCGGTTACGGCAAGATCGTCGTGATCGACAACGTGCCGCCGTATCAAACGGCGTTCGCGCATCTGTCGCGTTTCGCCCGGGGGCTGCATCGCGGCGCGCACGTGCGGCGCGGACAAGTCATTGGCTACGTCGGCAAGACCGGCTGGGCGACCGGCCCGCACCTGCACTACGAAGTGCGCGTCGCCGACGTCGCGCGCAATCCGCTCACCGTGACGTTGCCGGGCGACACGCCGTTGCACGGCAACGAGCGCAAGCAATTCGCGCAGCGCGCGAATCGTCTCGCCGCGCTGTTTTGAGCGCGAGAACGATGCGTCTGTGGCCAATTCTCTTCCTCGCGCTGTGCATCGGGCCCCTTACCTTCGCCGATCCCGCGTTCGCACGCGCGCGCGCCCACGCGCAGCGCCATCGGCCCCGCCCCGCGGTGCTCGCACGCGCTGCGATGGTGGTCGATCTCACGACCGGACGAACGCTTTACGCGAAGCATCCCGATCAGCGCCTGCCCATTGCGTCCCTCACGAAACTGCTGACGGCCATGGTGGTGATCGACTCCAAGCGCTCGCTCATCCGGCCGGCGCGCATCACGAACGCCGACGTCGACCGGCTCAAGTGGTCGCGCTCGCGCCTGCCGGTCGGCTCGCTGCTGCTCAGGCGCACGATGCTGCACATTGCATTGATGTCGTCGGAGAATCGCGCGGCCTTCGCGCTGAGCCGCGACTATCCGGGCGGGCGCGCCGGATTCGTGCGCGCGATGAATCGCAAGGCAAGACGCCTCCACATGCGACACAGCCGCTTCGTGGATCCGACCGGGCTGTCGCCGCGCAATGTGTCGACCGCGCGGGACTTGACGCGACTCGCACGCGCCGCGTACCGGTATCGGCGGATACGTCTGTATTCGACGTCGCATCGAAAGCTCGTGCTGGGCGGCGCGGGACCGCTGATGTATCACAACACGGATCCGCTCGTGCACGTTGTCGCGTGGCACGTCCCATTGCAAAAGACGGGCTTCACCAATGAAGCGGGGCACTGCCTGATCGTCATGACGCCGGTGCGCGGCCACATGATGCTAATCGTGCTGCTCGGCGATCCGTCCCCTCAGGCTCACTTTCAGGACGCCATCGATCTGCGGCGCTGGCTGCTCGAAGGCCGCCGTCATTGAATCGCCACGCTCATACGCGAAGTCGCGCAAGATGGTTCGGGTTCGGACGGATGGCCCTTTATGTCATAGCGTGATGCCATCCCATCGATGGTGTCGACATCTGGCCGGATTGCATCGGGAGAAATCCATGAACGCTTGGCACATGGCAATTGCGGCGGCGCTTTGCTTGCTGCTCGTGGCTTGCTCGCGCCACGAAAGCGTCTTCTCGCTATCGCCCGTCTTCACTGCGCGATCCACTGTTCCAGCGTCCGCGGTCGCGGGGTGCGTAGCGCATCGCTGGAAACAGGGCACGCGGCGCTTGCATCGTGGCGAACGCGGCGGGGCGATCACGCTGCGCGCCGAATCGTTGTTTAGGGGCGCGCCGATCGGTCTGCGCGTGGTGCCGGACGGGCAGTACGCGCGCGTCGAATACTTCCGCAGGCGCCATGTCGCCCCGCTTTACGGGTCCATGGTGCGCGGCTGTCTGGATCCGGACGCGAACGATGGAGCGGACGACGCACCGGACGTCCCGAAGTCATGAATCGGCCACGCGACCCTCATGGATTCAAACAATCGGAAGTGCTGGGCAACAGCCTGCATGTGCGACTCCGATTGCGATCGGCGCTGTTGGGCGCAGCCTTCGCTTTGGCCTTCTTCGTCTTGATCGCACGCGCTTTCTGGGTGCAATGCATCAACGATGGCTTTTACCAACTTCAGGGCGATATCCGCCAGATCCGCGACTTCACCGTGCATGCGGCGCGCGGCCGCATTCTCGATCGCAACGGCCACATCCTCGCGATGAGCCTACCCACGCGTGCGCTTTGGGTGGATGCGCGCGACGTGCCGAACATCGCGCAGAGCAAGCTGACGTCAGTGGCCGCTCTGCTCGGCATCGACACCGAGCGTGTCGCGCACGTGTATCGCGAGCATCGCGCTTTCGCCTATCTGCGGCGGCAGGTGCCGCTCGCGACCGCGGACGCCGCGATGCGTCTCGATATACCGGGCCTCTATGCCGAGCGGGACTATCGGCGGTTCTACCCCGAAGGTCAGATCGCCGCGCACGTGACGGGTTTCGCTGGCGTGGACGGCAAGGGTCAGGAAGGCGTCGAACGTGTCGACGACCGCATCCTTACGGGCATCGACGGCAACCGGCGGGTGTTGCGCAATGCGCGCGGTCAGATCATCGATACGTTGGATTTCGTCGGGCCGAAGCCGGGGCGGGACATCCGGCTGTCCATCGACCGGTCGATCCAGTTCGCCGCCTTTCATGCGGTACGGGATGCGGTGCGTCGCACCGGCGCCAAAGCGGGCTCCGCCGTCGTGCTCGACGCGCATACCGGCGAAATCCTCGCGATGGCGAACTGGCCCACCTACGATCCGAACCAGCGCGCGGCGCGCAGCGGCCGACAGATTCGCAACCGTGCGGTAACGGATGTCTTCGAGCCGGGCTCGGTGCTCAAGCCGCTGACGATCGCGCTTGCGCTCCAGCGCCGAATCGTCACGCCCGATTCGATCGTGACCACCGACGGCGGCCGCTTGCGGCTCGACCATGCGGTGATTCACGACGATGCGAATTTCGGCGTGCTGACGGTTTCTCAGGTGATCCAGAAATCGAGCAACGTCGGCACGACGAAGATCGCGTTGCTGCTAAAGCCGCGTGAGATGTGGCACAACTTCCGCGCGGTGGGACTGGGACGTGCGCCGTCCGCGGGGCTGCCCGGTGCGGCAGCTGGTGGCGTGCGCCCGTATCAGCACTGGCGGCGCATCGAACAGGCGACGATGTCATACGGCTACGGCCTGTCGGCCTCGTTGCTGCAGCTCGCGCAGGTCTACACCGTCTTCGCGAACGATGGCGTATTCGTCCCCGCGACGATTCATGCGCGCAGCGCCGCCCACATCGAAGGCCGGCGCGTCTATTCGGCGCGCGTCGCGCGCGAAGTGCTAGCGATGCTCAAAAGCGTCGTGTCGAAAGACGGCACTGCGCCGCAGGCACAGGTCGCGGGCTACACGGTCGCGGGAAAGACCGGCACCGCGTACCGCTGGACCGCGACCGGCTACGACCACGACCAGTATCGTGCGTCCTTCGTGGGGATCGTGCCGGCGAGCGCGCCTCGCGTGATCATTGCCGTCTCGATCGATCGGCCGAGCAAGGGCTCGCACTTCGGCGGCGCGGTCTCGGGGCCGGCCTTCGCCGATATCGCGGCGAGGACCATGCGCATTCTCAACGTCTCGCCCAACGAACTCACGGCCACCGCCCCTTCTGCGCAAGCGCCCGCGACCTGATCCGGCGCGCGCGTCGCTTCGTTCCATCGCCCCGTGCCTCCCTGCCCGGCTGCCCGATCGCCGCGGACAGTCCGCGGACAGTCCGCGCACCGGCGCCGCGATCCCAACGCCGAACCGGGAACGCGGGCTGCTTGGAGGCTCATGCTTGCCGCTATCGACGGCGCTTGACCTGACACGAAAATGGGATCGACTCATGACCTACGGGACTTTTCCGGACTGGCTACGCTACCTTTCGCTCGCGTGGATCGCACTCGGCGGACTTTGCGCGCTGGTGATCGCAGCCGACGAGATCCGACAACCGCAAAAGATGTGGATCATGAACGTGGTGTGGCCGGTGACCGCGCTATTCGGCACGTTCGTCTGGCTGGGCGCCTACTATGCTTGGGGGCGCAATTCACCGGTCGGGGGACACGAAAACACGAAGCCGCCGTTTGCAGCAATGGTTCTGAAGGGAACTAGCCATTGCGGCGCCGGTTGTGCGCTCGGCGACCTCATCGCCGAGTGGGGCGCTTTCATCTTTCCCGTTGTGGCCGTGTGGTTCGGTTGGCACACCGTGTTCGCGGAAAAAACCTTTGCCGTCTGGATACCGGACTTCCTCTTGGCGTTTCTGCTCGGCATCGTATTCCAGTACTTCACGATCAAGCCGATGCGCGACCTATCGCCCTGGCAAGGCGTGATAGCGGCGCTGAAGGCCGATATCGCTTCGATAACGGCCTGGCAGATCGGCATGTATGGCCTCATGGCCATCATCCAGTTCTTATGGTTCAAGCCTGCCTACGGCGGCGTTGCCGAAGTCGCGAGCCCCGAGTTCTGGTTCGCGATGCAACTCGCCATGTTGGCGGGATTCGCGACCAGCTATCCCGCCAATTGGTGGCTAATACGGAAGGGCCTGAAGGAAAAGATGTGAGCTTCCCGAGATTGCGCCTTCGTACGGCGCGCTGACAAGCTCGCCCCAAACTCAAGCCGCGCAGCCTGCATCCTCATGCCCCCCGGTCCCTTCCAGCGCGGCCAAGAAGCTCGAGCTCCACCAATGAACATCGAACTGGCGGATTCGACTCATGAGCGCGGCGTGGCGGTTGATACGCTCATCCGGCGACATTGTCAGTGCTCGCTGAATGGCGTGCGCCGTTCCTTGCGTGTCGTAAGGGTTGACCAGCAGCGCTTCCTTCAAGTGCTCCGCGGCGCCGGCGAACCGCGACAACACCAGCATGCCCGGGTCGGCAGGATCCTGGGCGGCGATAAACTCCTTGGCGACCAGGTTCATCCCGTCGCGCAGCGGCGTCACGAGCGCAACGCGGCTTGCACGATACAAGCCGGGCAAACGCTTTCGAGCGACATTGCGATGGATGTAACGCACCGGCATCCAATCCAGTTCGCCGTAATCGCCATTGATCTCGCCGCACAAACTATCCATCTGACGACGCAGGTCGTCATAGGCGCCGACGTCTTCGCGGCTTGGCGAGGCAATCTGGATCAACGTCGCGCTGCCGCGATTCTCGGGGTAGGTGGCAAGAAGTTCGCGGAATGCGTGGACGCGTTGTGGCAGCCCTTTCGAATAATCGAGCCGGTCGACGCCGAGCAATAGGCGGCGCCGCGAGTACTCTTCGCGCATCCGGCGAAACATGTCCACCCCGTCCCGCCCATTGGCGAGCTTGTTGAACTCATCGACGTCGATACCGATCGGGAAGGCGCCCACGCGCACGGTCCGATTGAACGCCCGAAGGCTACCGTCCGACAAGGACTCGGCGCCGGCCTCGGATTCGACGTAGCGCGCAAAATGCGTCACATCGACTTCACTCTGGAAGCCAACGAGGTCATACGCAAACAGGGAACGCATCAACCATTCGTGTTCCGGAATTGCCGCCATGATCAAGGGCGGCGGCATCGGAACATGCAGGAAAAAGCCGATGCGGTTGGCACATCCCATTGCACGCAATTCTGCCGCGAGGGGAATCAGATGATAGTCGTGAATCCAAATGACATCATCAGGCCGCAATAAAGGCAACAGCTTATGGGCGAATAGCCGATTGACGCGCCGGTATCCAGCGGCAAACCGCACGTCGAAGTTAGCGAGATCGAGCCGGTAATGAAACACCGGCCACAATACCCCATTGGCATATCCGAGGTAGTACGCGTCATAGTCCTGCTGGCTCAGATCCAAGGTAGCGAGGTGAACGTTGCCGACTGCCTGCAATTTAACGTCACCGTGATCGGCGCCGCCAGGCGTCTCTCCACGGATTTTCCCGCTCCAACCGAACCAGAGACCGCCCGTCTGTTGCAGACTTTCTTTGACTGCGACCGCAAGCCCTCCTGCCGCAGCTTTGCTCGGGTCGGCAACACGATTCGAAACAACAACCAAACGACTCACTGGATCCCCATATTAATTCACACTGAGTAAACAGATCGACATAGCTCGTGGGGCGAATGCCATACCAACTCCCATTTTCTAGGATGGAATGTATTCAATCGTAACATACGCGTTCCACCCCACTGTCGATTGGTTGGGCTGTGCGCTGCGGTAGAGTGCGGCGAGGCGCTCGGCAGCCCGCCATCAGGAAGCCTTAATGTTGGCGGTGCATCATGAGCGTGCCCCGCGTGCTCGCAACTGCCATTAGACCGGGCAGGCGCGTTGGGTTGCCATCACCGATCCACCTACACTCAAGAGGTCCACGCATGACCCTCTCACCCATCAACGCCAATGCAATGAGCTTGGCGGCACAATCCACGCACTCTGCTTCCGGGGGAAACGAAGCACGCGAAGTCGGTCCCGATCACGACGGCGACAGCGACGATGGCGGCAGCCAAGCCATCGCCGCCGCAGCGTCGCGGCCGGTTGTGAATGCCAACGGCCAGATGGTCGGCGGTACGGTCAATGTCACTGCGTAGGCGCGATATAGTGACGAACTACGACGCTTAACGGCGATGCCGGTTTCCTTCGGGAGATCGGCTTCGCGGTTGGCGAGCGCGCCGGCTTGGCGATTGCGCAAGCGACGCTAGGCGCGCGGGATTAGCGTGCGCCGCGAGCGATACCAGCCGACGGACGATGTGCTAGGGGCGGCGCACATCACGAAGCGCCAGCCACCCCATACTGCGACGACAAGTACCGCCGAATGTCATCGGGTGCGTTGATGAAGCGCTTCCCCGCGTGCTCTTTCACCGTGACGCCGGGGCCTTTCACCACTTGCGCGTCGCCGAGCACGAGCACCGGAGTTGACTGGTTCTCTTCGCCGATTACTTCGACGATCGCCTTTCGCGGCCGCGGCGCATCGATGTACTCGACCTCTATCGCGCTGCGAAGCTGAGGAAAAAAGCTCAGCATACCTTCGATCGCCACCGCATCGCTGCAGTACAACGGCCCCTCGGATCCGCTAAAGAAGCCTGGGCGAAGCATGAACAACTTGTCTTTCATGGCACGTCTCGCTATTGGTTGGGGAGTGGGTTCCCGGCTGGGCAGCGAACTCCGCTTCATTGGATCCGCACCCGCTCAAATTGCGTCGAGTGGAATCTTCAGATAGCGCACGCCGTTGCCTTCGGGATCAGGCAGATGCCCGGCACGCATGTTGACCTGCACCGCGGGCAGCATCAGCACCGGCATGTCGAGCGTCGCGTCGCGCGCGGCCCGCATCGCGACGAACTCGTCCTCGGTGACGCCGTCATGCACATGCACGTTCGCGCGCCGCTGGTCTACAACCGTGCATGCGTATTGGACACCGCGCCCCCCGGGTTGATAGTCGTGGCACGTATAAAGACGCGTATCGGGCGGCAGATCCAGCAAGCGCGAAATGGAACGGTACAGCTCACGGGCGTCGCCGCCTGGAAAGTCGCAGCGCGCTGTGCCGTAATCGGGCATGAACAAAGTATCCCCCACGAACGCCGCCCGCTCGATGCCGTCGTCGATGAAATAAGTCATACAGGCCGGCGTATGACCTGGCGTGTGGATGGCGCGAATCGACAACGCGCCAAGCGGCAGCACATCGCCATCGTCGAGCAAACGATCGAACGGACTCGCGTCGGATGTGGTACTCAGTGTTTTGTTGAACAATCGCCCGAACGCATGCTGCACGCACCGCACTTGCGCGCCAATTGCAATCGCGCCACCGACGCGACGCCTCAGATAGGGCGCCGCAGAGAGGTGATCCGCATGGACGTGCGTCTCCAGCAGCCAGCGGACCCTAGCGCCGAGTTCCGATACGCGTGCGATGAGTCGGTCGGCGCTTGTCGTGCGGGTACGCCCAGATCGCGGATCGTAGTCGAGTACGCTGTCGATCAGCGCACAGTCGCGACTCGATGTATCGAACAGCAGGTAACTCACCGTGCTCGTAGCTGGGTCGAAGAAGCCTTCGACCGACATGACCGGCATGTGGCTCATGGCACTGTCCTCGATTCGGTGTCGGCTATTTTTGCCGTGTTGCCGACATGCTCCACAGGAGCTCCGCTCGCTTTCCCGTACGGCAATACGCCAACACCGGCTTGGGCAACGTCTCGATATACGCGGCAAACGCCGTGAGATCCGATTCGCTGATCTTGCCGGCGACCACCGGCAGATAGCGAGCCTCGATATCGAGGCGTCCGGCAGCCTCGGCGATCGCGGAAAACGTAGGCTGCCCAGGCTCCTCACCATCCGGCCGGTTACAAATGACCGTCCTGAAGCCCTCGGTACGCACGACTTCGAGGTCGTCGCCCGACAACTGAGGCGCGATGGCAAACTCAGGCGATATCTTCGTGAAGCGCGTCTCCCCAGTGCGTCCGGATGGTTCGCGCAACATCTGCCGGCCAGCAATCGTCTCGTTCTGGCGGCATGCGCGAACGACTCGCTGAAAACACGCAATGGCAAAATCCACGTCGTCTTGCGTGGTGTACCGGCCGAGGCTGAAACGTACCGTGCGACTCGCCGCATCGGCGTCGAGACCCAGCGCAGTCAGCACGTGAGAAGGGGTTCCGGCCGCAGAGTTGCACGCCGACGTGGACGACACCGCGAGTTCGTCCCCGAGCAGCGACGGAGAAAACCCCGTCAAGCGGACCGTCAGGCTCAACGTGTGAGGAATGCGGCGTGCTGCGCGCGCATTCTGCGTAACGCCGTCGAGCGCCAGCACCGCATCCAACAGCCTCGCACTCAGTCCGCCAATACGTGCACTATCGCCTGCCATGTTGGCCGAAGCCAACTCGCATGCCGTGCCCATGCCGACGATCTGATGCGTTGCCAGGGTCCCCGACCGGAGCCCCGACTCATGACCGCCCCCATGCATCTGTGGCGCGATTCGCTCGGCCGCCTCGCGACTGACATACAACGCGCCAATGCCTTTCGGTCCATACACCTTGTGAGCGGACATGGACAACAAGTCGATGCCGAGCGCTTTGACGTCGATCGGCGTCTTGCCGAGCGCCTGTGCGGCGTCGACGTGCAGAAGTGCGCCCGCCGCATGGACGACCGGTGCGATGGCTGCAACATCGGTCAGCGTGCCCACTTCGTTGTTGACGAGCATCAGCGACACGAGTCCCGTTTGCGAGCCTACCGCGGCAGCGACCGCGTCCGCCGTGATTTCCCCGTCGGCCGTCGGTCGGATGAACGTGACCGACATCCCGCGTTTTTCAAGGCTGGCCATCGTATCGAGAATCGCCTTGTGCTCGATCTGGCTCGTGACCAGGTGCCGCTTCGACGTGGCCATTTCGGCATAGCCCTTCAGCGCGAGATTGTTCGACTCCGTCGCGCCGGATGTCCAAACGATCTCTTGGGCATCCGCGCCGATCAGCTGAGCCACCTGCTGTCGCGCGTGCTCCACCTTATCGCGAGCGGCCGTCCCCGCGGCATGTGAACTCGAAGCGGGATTGCCGAACACGCCGTCGATACCCAAACACTCGGACATCGATTCGATCACCTGCGGATCGGCAGGGGTAGTTGCTGCATAGTCGAAGTATCGAAGATTGCCACTCATACTCATGATGATCCAATTCCCTTAGTTCGTCGCAGCCGCACGCAAACGCGCAAATCCCGCTTCCAGGTCGGCGATCAGATCGTCGGCATGCTCGAGGCCGGCATGAATTCTCAGCAACGGTCCCTCCCGCAACCATTGCGTCGCCGTTCGGTAGCTTTGCGGATTGGAACGCAGAATGAGGCTTTCGTAGCCTCCCCAGCTGTACCCCATCCCGAAGCACTTCATGCCGTCGAGCATCGCTCGCAACGCTTCATCCGATTGCGGGCGTAGGACGACGCCAAACAGGCCACATGCGCCCGTGAAGTCGCGTCGCCATAAATCATGGCCGGGTGCGCCCGGAAGCGCCGGATAGAGAACTTCGGCGACTTCAGGCTGCTCTGCCAGCCACCCGGTCAGGGTATGAGCCGTGCGTTGATGACGCTCCAGCCGCGCAGACAACGTGCGCAAGCCACGTAACGCGAGGTAAGCATCGTCCGCGCTGACCGTCAGACCGAAGCGCCGGTAAAATTCGTGAATCAGCGGATAAGTCGATTCCGTTGTGAGGATCGCACCCATCAGGACATCGGAGTGTCCCGCGATGTACTTCGTGGCCGCGTGAATGGATACGTCGACGCCATGATCGAATGAACGAAAGAACAACGGCGTACCCCACGTGTTGTCCATCAGTACAAGCGCACCGTGTCGATGGGCCGCCCGGCTGATCGCGGGGATATCCTGCACTTCGAAGGTCACCGACCCCGGTGATTCGACAAACACCGCGCGCGTGTTGGGCCGCATGAGTGCCGCTATATCGGCGCCAATCAGCGGATCGTAGTAAGTCGTCTCGATGCCCAGACGTGCCAGCGTCCTGGCGCAGAACGTGCGCGTTGGGGCGTACACCGAATCGGTCATCAGTAGATGATCGCCCGGCCCCAGAACAGCCAGAAGCGAAGTGGCGATGGCACTCAGGCCGCTTGGAGTCAGCATCGCCCGATGCGCGCCCTCGAGACGCGCTAACGCACCCTCGAGCGCGCGCGTGGTCGGGCTGCCGCCGCGCCCGTATGCATTGGGTGTGTCGCTCGCGGAATTGAGCTTGTCGACGGTTGGAAAGAGCAGCGTCGATTGCCGATACACGGGGGGATTTACCGGAGTGCCTGCCTGTTCATGGCCGCGCCCTTCGTGAGCCAATATCGTTTCATTCGATAGTGTCGCGTTCAAAGTGTGAATCCTTTCCTTTCGTTCAATCAATCGCGATGGACAGCGTCGGGCGCCCCACCGGTATGCAGGAACGCCGACCAGCGGGTCGTGGCTAATGCAGAATTTTGTCGAGGAAATCCCGCGCCCGCTCGGAGCGCGGCGTATGGAAGAACGCGTCGCTCTGCGCGTCCTCAACGATCATGCCGGCATCCATGAAGAGCACGCGGTTTGCAACCTTGCGAGCGAATCCCATCTCGTGTGTGACGCACACCATCGTCATGCCTTCGCGTGCGAGTTCGACCATCACATCCAGTACCTCGTTGATCATTTCCGGGTCGAGCGCGGAGGTCGGCTCGTCAAACAGCATCGCGATCGGATTCATCGACAATGCGCGAGCGATCGCCACGCGCTGTTGCTGCCCACCCGACAACTGGCCCGGAAACTTCCGAGCATGCGCTTTCAGCCCGACGCGATCGAGAAGACGCAGGCCAATCTCGTGAGCCTCGTCCTTCGAGCGTCGCAACACCTTCATCTGAGCAAGCGTGAGATTCTCGATTACGCAGAGATGAGGAAACAACTCGAAATGCTGGAACACCATGCCTACGCGCGCGCGCAATTGCGCGAGCTTGACCGTCGGATCGTCGAGTCGAGTGCCGTCGACTGTGATGCTGCCGTGCTGGAAAGGCTCGAGGCCATTGATCGTCTTGATCAGCGTCGACTTGCCCGAGCCGGACGGGCCGCAGACGACTACCACTTCGCCTTTTGTGACCGACGCACAGCAATCGGTCAGGACTTGATGCTTGCCGTACCACTTCGATACGTTATCGAGAGTAATCATGTTCGCAGTCTTGATCGGTAACAGAACGCTCTGACTTCAGCGGGTTCATCAGCCAACGCATATTCAGTGCGACGGCATCGCGCAGCGCTTTTCGATGCGGACCTGGACGCTCGCCAGCAACGTGCTCAGTACCCAGTAAATTGCCGCGGCCGCCAAGTACAACGGCAACGGTTGAAACGTCGATGCGATCGCCTCCTGTGCGGAGCGCAGCAGCTCGGTGACGGTGATGACGGAAACGAGAGAGGTGTCCTTGATCAGGCTGATCAGCGTGTTGCCAAGGCTCGGCACCGCCAAACGCAGGGCCTGCGGGCAAACGACGTATCGCAGCGTCTGTCCATAGGTGAGGCCCAGACTATGCGAAGCCGCCCACTGCCCCCGCCCGATCCCGAGAATCGCGCCACGCATGCTTTCCGACAGGTAAGCGCCGGCATTGAGCGTCAGCGTGAGAATGCCTGCCGTCGTCGGGTCGAGCGAGAGGCCGATGTCGGGCAACCCGTAGTAGACGACGAATACCTGCACGAGAAGCGGTGTGCCGCGCATCAGGCTGACGTACGCTTGTGAGAGCGCGGACAAGATTCGACTGCTGCTGATCCGCATGATCGCAACCAGGAGCCCGACGATCAATCCGAGCACCATCGACGCGACCGCGAACTTCATGGTGAACACCGCTCCTTGCAGTAGAAGGGGCAAGGTATGTGCAACTAGCTCTAACGCTTGCATAAGCTTGACTCCAGGCGGCAGCCGAGCGCGTCGGCGGCAAGGTGGGCGACGGCGCGCTCGATTGAGGACGGTTAGTGCGTGGCGGGAACGGTGATGTCGGTGCCGAACCACTGCATCGAGAGCTTTTTCAGCGTGCCGTCTTGCTTCATCGACGAAATTGCGTCGTCGATGGCCTTGGCGAACTTCGGATTACCCTTGCGGAACGGGATGCCCATTTCCGTATCGCCGCCCTTGACCGTCGCTCCTGCCTTCAGAGGCAGATGCGCGTTCTTGATCAGATACGGAAGCATGACGCGATCGTCCATGCTGACATCGACGCGCCCCGAGGCGAGGTCGCTCAGTTTCTCCGGAGCCCCGGGGTAGGTCTTCACTTCTACGCCCGGCAGCTTCTTCGCGAGGTCGGCGTAATTGGTGCCGAGCGTGACACCCACGCGCTTGCCGTTCAAAGCGCCGGCGGCGGCGTAATCGGTCTTGTCGCCTTCACGCTGAATCAGTTGCGCCGACGAATACGTGTAGGGTTGCGAGAAATCAAGCGCTGCCCGGCGCTGGGGCGTAATGCCAACTTGATTGACGATCACGTCGAACTTGCCCGCTTGGAGTCCAGCGAGAATGCCGCTCCATTCGGTCGTGATGAATTGAGGCTTCACGCCGAGGCGAGCAGCGACCGCCTTTGCAACGTCGACGTCGAATCCCACGAGTTGCCCATCGGTATTTCGGGAGTCGAACGGAGGGTAGGTGCCTTCGCAGGCGATCGTCAACACACCCGCCTGCTTGACCTTGTCGAGCAAGTCCTCCGCGTACGCGGACATGGTCGCGACGCCAAGTAGTGCTGCGACGAGTCCGTACGCGAACATCGGCCTAAATGCCTTCATCTCTTGTCTCCTGTCGTTGGATAAATATGCTGCGTGTTCGGACTGGTTTTGATCAGTCCATCGTCAACGCGCTGTGGCACCGGGCGGACTTCGAGACCGTCGCGGGTCTTGGGAGGATCCACGCTTGCGAGCGCCACTGACGACAAGCTTAAGGGTCTCAGAATGAAAAGTGCTTCCAAAGATTTGCCATAAATCAGGCATATCGAAGAAATATTTTCTACCACCTCATGATCTAGAAATGGTTTACTTGCACAAAATCGGGCGACGGTAGTGTGCGGGGTAAGAGTTGGGATGGCGTGGGTCGGGCTTTCCGTCGGCACGTACAACCGTCTCGCAATATCTGACGATCGAGTGCCCGTATGAAAGGTGCGTCGTGGGGAACGCATGGAGGAGTTTGCTCGAGAAGAGCTTAGGTCGCCCTCTCCGCCATTCGGTGTCCGGCTGAGCTTGCAGCCTACTAGCGGCCTGCGGGAGACCTTGGCCTGACGGGACTCGACCGTCGAATTCATGGATGAGGTGCGCCGAGACGTTCAACGTACAGGCACAGGAATTCCGTGCAGGCGCTACTTCAGCCCGGCAGGCCAGCTGCTGCTGTCGTCGTTCTTAGATTCGGGCTGTGATTTGACGCGATCACGATCGGAAAAGACGAAGGGGTTACGCAAACATCGCGTAACCCCTTCATTTATTTGGTGCCGGCTGCAGGACTCGAACCCGCCACCTGATGATTACAAATCAACTGCTCTACCAGATGAGCTAAGCCGGCGTGAGTCGGCGATTCTACTTCATTTCACGACCTTGAGGTGGCCTTTCCCGCCGCCGCCTTTGCTGCCATCGTCGTCGGGGCGCGAAGGCTTGCCTTCATCGCTCGCCGACGCCGGCACAGCGTCCCCGCTCTGCTGCGAAGCTTCGGATTCCAGAACCCGCACATCCTCCACTTCACTGTGCGCCACCGGCTCGCCGCTTTGCGCCGCGCCCGTCGCGGGCTCGACTGGGAACGCCATGCCTTGCCCGTTCTCGCGCGCATAGATCGCCAGCACATTCGCCACCTGCACTTCGATCTTGTGCACCTTGCCCGAGAACCGTGCGCTGAACTCGATCCACTCGTTGCCCATCTGCAGCTGGCTCGTCGCCTCGAAGCTGATGTTCAGCACGATCTCGTCGTTGTGCACGAACTGACGCGGCACGCGCGTCTGGCTGTCCACGCGCACCGCGATGTGCGGCGTGTAACCGTTGTCCGTGCACCACTCGTACAACGCACGCAGCAAATAAGGCTTAGTCGAAATCTCTTGCATCAACTGTCCTCGTACAAAGTCCGGCGCGACGCCCGCCCATGCCAACCGCGCAGGCGCGCGCCCGAACCCGATTTACCGGCGCATCACCTTTTCCGAGGGCGTCAGCGCCTCGATGTAAGCCGGGCGGCTGAAAATACGCTCGGCATACTTCATCAGCGGCGCAGCGTTCTTCGAGAGCTCGATACCGTAATGGTCCAAGCGCCACAGCAACGGCGCGATCGCCACGTCCAGCATCGAAAACTCTTCGCCGAGCATGTACTTGTTCTTCAAGAAGATCGGCGCGAGCTGGGTCAACCGGTCACGAATCGCAAGACGCGCCTTCTCGTGGTTCTTCTCCGCCGCCTTGCCCTTCTCGTTCTCGAGCGTGCCGACGTGAACGAACAACTCCTTTTCGAAGTTGAGCAGGAACAAGCGAGCCCGCGCGCGCTGCACCGGATCGGCCGGCATTAGTTGCGGATGCGGGAAGCGCTCGTCGATGTACTCGTTGATGATGTTCGATTCGTACAAAATCAAGTCGCGCTCGACGAGAATCGGTACCTGCCCGTACGGATTCATCACGGCGATGTCTTCCGGCTTGTTGAACAGGTCGACGTCGCGGATCTCGAAGTCCATGCCCTTTTCGAACAGTACCAGCCGGCAACGCTGGGAAAAGGGGCAAGTTGTGCCGGAATACAAAACCATCATGTCTAAAGTTTCCTCAAAAAGCTGAAGGGCCGGCACGCCAAAGGGCTCGCCCAAAGAGCGAGCCCTTTTCTTGCACCGGCCCCACGCCGTGTTACGGCGTGATTATTTGACGTCCTTCCAGTACGCCGCGTTCAACCGCCAGGCGAAAAATGTCAGTACGCCCAGGAAGATCAGCACCCACACGCCAAGCTGCCGGCGGGTCTGCTGGTTCGGCTCGGACATCCATGTCAAGTACGCAACCAGATCGGCCACGGCAGAATCATAATCTACCGGCGACATCGTCCCCGGTTTTACGACTTGGTAGCCCGCGAACTGATGCGTCGTCTCCCCCGTTTCCGCGTCCTTCACATCCTCGAATTTCGCCGTGCGCACTCCCTGCAACTGCCACAGCACGTGAGGCATGCCGACGTTGTTGAACACCATGTTGTTCCAGCCCGTCGGCCGCGTATCGTCGCGGTAGAAGCTGCGCAAATAGGTGTACAACCAATCGCTGCCGCGCGCGCGGGCTTCGACCGACAAATCGGGCGGCGTCACGCCGAACCACGCCTTCGCATCGTCGGGCCGCATCGCCACCGACATCGTGTTGCCCACTTTGTCGGTCGTAAACAGCAGGTTCTGCTCGATCTCCTTCTTCGAGATCCCGATCTGCTCCAGCGAGCTGTACCGCACCAAGTTCGCACTGTGGCAGTTCAGGCAATAGTTTACAAACAATTGCGCCCCGTGCTGCAACGACGCGATGTTATGCATGTTGTCCGGCGCACGATCGAGGTGGAAACCCTCTTCCGCGTGCGCCGTTCCCAGCGCCGCCGCCAACGTCAGAATGCTCGCCCCGCCGATCCGCGCGAGCTTGCTCAGCCAAGTCTTCATATTCTTTTATCCTCGCTCGCGATTAATGGGGCTTGAACCGAACGCGCTCGGGCGGCTGCTTGAACGTGCCGAGCCGGGTCCAGAACGGCATGCCCAAGAAGAACGCGAAGTAGATCAACGCGCAAATCTGGGCGATCAACGTGGCCACCGGCGAGGGCGGCTTCGTCCCCAAATACGCGAGCGCCAAGAACGCCACGACGAAGATCCCGTAGAAAACCTTGTGGAAGAACGGACGATACCGGATCGACTTCACCGGGCTGCGATCGAGCCAAGGCAAGAAGAACAACGAAATCACCGCCGAGCCCATCACCACCACGCCCCAGAATTTCGCTTCCGTCACCGCCATGAAGGCGATCAAGAGCGCAGCCAGCACCGGCAGGCCGATGCGCCACTTGCCGCGCGCACGCACGAGCGCCAGCAACCCAAGCAGGCCGATTACGATCATCAAGACGATCTTGAACGGGTCCGTGGTCGCACGCAGCATCGCGTAGAACGCCGTGAAATACCAGACCGGCGCGATTTCCGGCGGCGTCTGCAGCGGGTTCGCCGGGATGAAGTTGTTCGCTTCGAGGAAATACCCGCCCATCTCCGGCGCGAAGAAGATGATCGCCGCGAACACGATCAAGAACACGCATACGCCGAAGAAGTCGTGCACCGAATAGAACGGGTGGAACGGGATGCCGTCGAGCGGCTTGCCCTGCGGATCCTTCTTCGCCTTGATCTCGATGCCGTCCGGGTTGTTCGATCCAACTTCATGCAACGCAACGATATGCACGAACACGAGACCGAGCAGCACGAGCGGAATCGCAATCACGTGGAATGCGAAAAAGCGATTCAGCGTGATGTCCGAGACGACATAGTCGCCGCGGATCCACAACGACAGGTCCGGGCCGACGAACGGGATTGCCGAGAACAAGTTGACGATCACCTGGGCGCCCCAGTACGACATCTGCCCCCACGGCAGCAAGTAGCCGAAGAAGGCTTCGGCCATCAGGCACAAGAAGATCGCGCAACCGAAGATCCACACGAGTTCGCGCGGCTTGCGATACGAGCCGTACATGAGCCCGCGGAACATGTGCAGATAGACGACGACGAAGAACATCGACGCGCCCGTGGAATGCATGTAGCGGATCAGCCAGCCCCACGGCACTTCGCGCATGATGTATTCGACCGACGCGAACGCAAGCTGCGAATCGGGCTTGTAGTTCATCGTCAGGAAGATGCCCGTCACGATCTGATTGACGAGCACGAGCAGCGCGAGCGAGCCGAAGAAGTACCAGAAATTGAAGTTCTTCGGCGCGTAATACTCCGATAGGTGCGCCTTCCAGGTCGAGGTCATGGGGAAGCGCCGGTCGATCCAGCCGACCAAGCCCGTCGATTCCACTTGGTTTTCCGTTGTCGCCATTTACGCTTCTCCGTGTTCGTCTTTACCGATCACGACCGTGTTGCCATTGTTCGTGAACATGTAGGGGGGAACGTCGAGGTTCTGCGGCGCAGGCTTGTTCTTGAAGACGCGGCCGTCAAGATCGTAGGTCGAGCCATGGCAAGGACACAGGAAGCCGCCGGGCCAGTTGTCGGGCAGGTTGGGCTGCGGACCGGGCGTGAATCGCGGCGTTGGCGAGCAGCCAAGGTGCGTGCAAACAGCGACGACAATGAGGATGTTCTTGTGATCTGCGCGCGAGCGGTACTCGTTGTTGCAGTACTCGGGCAGCGGCATCGTGAACGGATTCTTCGATTTCGGATCGGCCACCTCGTTATCGGCCTTCTTCACCTCGGCCAGCATGTCGTCGGTTCGATTCAGGATCCAAACCGGCTTGCCGCGCCAAGACACCGTCATCATCTCGCCGGGCTTCAGACCGCTGATGTCGATTTCGACGGGCGCGCCACCCGCCTTGGCTTTCGCCGATGGCTCTAAGGAGTCCACGAAAGGCACAACGGCGGCTACGCCTCCAAAGCCGCCCATTACGGATGTCGCAATCAGCCAGGTACGACGGCTGCCGTCGACGCGTTCCTCTTCTTTATCTCGCATCACACGCCCCACTTCTAAGTTGGATTTTTCCGTCCGCATTTGCTGCCGCCCGCTAGTTTGCGCGAATGGAGTCGGCATTTACAAGAGCCGTCGGACAAAAACCATGCAAAGCGCTAATTCTTAGGGGTTTCCCCCCATGATGGAGG
Source organism: Trinickia sp. Y13 (assembly GCF_029522115.1). Lineage (GTDB taxonomy): Bacteria > Pseudomonadota > Gammaproteobacteria > Burkholderiales > Burkholderiaceae > Trinickia. The sequence continues at coordinate 91,823 of NZ_JAKWFK010000011.1, forward strand.
CGACGTTTCGTCTCACTTCTTCGTTAAGCATTCCCTGCATCGGTACATTTATTGCGCGACGCATGATACGAATCATGCAAAACGCAAAAATACAGGGAAATCGAACGAAAAACGCGCCGAAATTGCGGCGCTGCGTCACACCGGATTATCGATGTCGATAAACAGATGCTCGACGTCGAAGCGCTCGGAAAGGTGGGAGCCGAGCGCCTGCACGCCGTAACGCTCGGTCGCATGATGGCCCGCGGCAAGGAAGGCCACGCCGCTTTCTGCGGCGATGTGCGTGATCTGCTCGGAGATTTCGCCGGTGAGATAGACATCCGCGCCCGCATCGATCGCCGCCTCGAAATAACCCTGCGCCCCGCCCGTGCACCAAGCGATACGCCGCAACTCGGCATCGGCGTCGCCCAGCAGCAGCGGCGCGCGGCCCAGCGTCTGCTCCACCTGCGCGGCGAAATGCGCGAGCGTGACCGGCATGGGCAAGGTCGTCATCCAGCCGATCCCGTCCGCGCCGAAGCGCGCATCGCCGATCAGCCCCAGCCTCGCCCCGAGCTGCGCGTTGTTGCCCACTTCCGGGTGATCGTCGAGGGGAAGGTGATAGGCGAACAAGCTGATGTCGGCGTCCATGAGCGTCTTGATGCGCCGGTACTTGCGGCCCGTAATCTGGGGCGACTCGTTGCGCCAGAAGTAGCCGTGGTGAACGAGCACGGCATCGGCGCCCCACTCGCGCGCCGCCTCCAAAAACGCAAGCGACGCCGTGACGCCCGTTGCGATCTTGTCGACCCGCCGGCGGCCTTCGACTTGCAGGCCGTTGGGGCAATAGTCCTTGAAACGACCGATATCGAGCATGTCGTTCAAGTACAATTCAAGTTCGATCCGATCCATAGAAACCTCGATTCTTCAAATGCTTAGACGCTTCTGGCTGCTGTTCGCCCAAGCGGTGACGGTGCTGCTCGCACTGCTGTTCATCGTCGCCACACTCAAGCCCCAATGGCTGCAGCGGCAAGGACAATTCGGCAAGCAACTCGCTTCCCCGATCGTCGCACTGCGCGAAGTCGCCCCCGGCTCCGGCTCGGGCGCGGCGACGACCTCGTACGCCGACGCCGCACAGCGCGCGATGCCCGCCGTCGTCAACGTGTTCTCGGGCAAAGGCGGCTCGGCCCCGCCCAATCCACACGCGAAAGACCCGCTGTTTCGTTATTTCTTCGGCGATCCGAAGAACCCGCAGCAGCAACAGCCGCCGCAGGACGAGGCGGCGACGAACCTAGGCTCGGGCGTCATCGTCAGCTCGGAAGGCTACATTCTAACGAACGAACATGTCGTGGACGGGGCGGACGAGATCGAGGTCGCGCTGCCCGACGGCCGCCGCACGAACGCGAAGGTGATCGGCGTCGATCCGGAAACGGATCTAGCCGTGCTCAAGATCGGCCTGACCAACCTGCCCACCATCACGCTCGGCCGCGTAGAGCAGGCGCGCGTGGGCGATGTGGTGCTCGCCATCGGCAATCCGTTCGGCGTCGGCCAAACAGTCACGATGGGGATCATCAGCGCGCTCGGGCGCAATCATCTCGGCATCAATACCTTCGAAAACTTCATTCAGACGGATGCGCCGATCAACCCCGGCAACTCGGGCGGCGCGCTCGTCGACGTCAAAGGCAACCTGCTCGGCATCAACACGGCCATCTACTCGCGCTCGGGGGGCTCGCTCGGCATCGGCTTCGCCATCCCCGTGTCGACCGCGCGCAGCGTGCTCGAGAGCATCATCACGACCGGTTCGGTCACGCGCGGCTGGATTGGCGTCGAGCCGCAGGACGTCACACCCGCCATCGCCGAATCGTTCGGGCTCGAGCAGCGCGGCACGATCGTCGCTGGCGTGCTGCAAGGCGGGCCGGCGGACAAGGCGGGCATCAAGCCGGGCGATGTGCTGCTCGACGTGAACGGCGAAGAAATCACCGACACGACGCGGCTCTTGAACCTGATCGCCCAGATCAAGCCGGGCACTCAGGCCAAGGTCAAGCTCATGCGCAAGCGGAAAGAGGTGGATCTGACGGTGACGATCGGCAAACGCCCGCCGCCGCCCAAGCAAGCCACCAGCGAAGACGACAATAGCGACTCGCAGCAGCAAGAGGAATGATCGCGGAAGGCGCGAGGCGCCCGTTCGCTCGCGCCGACCACGAGCCAGCGGCGGGCGATCGTCGACCAGCAGTGCGAAGGCCGCCGGCCAACGCAATGGGAGATGTCGCGACTTAGGAGGTCGCGCCTTCTTCGTCTGCCACGGGCTCGGGATCCTTCCCGATGATCAAGCGAGCCGCGATGATTCCCGTCTCGTAAAGAATGATCAGCGGCAACGCGAGGATCAATTGCGAAAACACATCGGGCGGCGTGACGACAGCCGAAACGATGAACGCGCCCACCACGACATACGGCCGAATGCTGCGCAGCTTCTTGAGCGTGAGCACCTTCATGCGCACGAGCAACACGACGATGATCGGCACTTCGAAGGTCACCCCGAACGCAATGAACATCGACAGCACGAAGCTCAAGTAGTTGTCGATGTCCGTCGACATCTGCACGTCCAGCGGCGCGTTGTAATGCGCCATGACGCGGAATATCGTCGGAAACACGACGAAGTAGGCGAACGCCATCCCGCATAGGAATAGCAGGTAGCTGCTGCCGACCAGTGGCACCACCAGCTTTTTCTCATGCTGATAGAGCCCCGGCGCGACGAACGCCCAGATCTGATAGAGCACGATCGGCAGCGCAATGACGAGCGCAACGAGCATCGTCACTTTCACCGGAACGAAGAACGAACCGGTCACGTCGGTCACGATCATGCGCCCGCCCTTGGGCAGGTTCTCCATCAACGGACGCGCGAGCAGCTTGAAGATATCCGTCGCCCAGTAGACGAGCGAAAGGAACACGACGATGACGGCGATACCGGCTTTGATGATGCGGTCACGCAGCTCGACCAGATGCGAGATGAACGACTCTTCTGTGCCTTCGCTTGAGTTGTGCTGGGGGTCGCTCACGCCGGCCCTCTTAAAATGGAAATCGGCGCGCACCGCGCCGATGACTCGGAAGATGAAAAACCTCGGTCGCGCGCACGAACGGGATCAAAGGAACCGCCGCTGCTTGCGCAGGCTTGCTGGCGTGTAGCGGGCCACGCGCGCGGCCCCCGATTGCACGTGGGTGCGCCGGCCCGTGGCCCGCTTGTACCAAGTGGGCGCCGCTGCCTGCTTGACGCGCCAGTTGACGCGCTTGCTCGTAGCGCGCGACGAGACGCTGCGCCACGACGAGGAAGTAGCGCTGTCGGTCGTGCCCGCGCCGCCCGCCGCGTCCTCCGCGGCCCCCGTGCCGGCGATGCTCGGCGACACCGACGAGCCGGAGCGGAAAGCATCGTTCAACTCGGCCTCGTGCTTGCGCACGTTGTCGTGGATCGTGTTTTCCACGTTGCGCGCGGCCGATTCGAATTCGCTCTTCATCCGGCGTAGTTCGTCGAGTTCGATCTCGCGCGAGACTTCGGCCTTCACGTCATTGATGTAGCGCTGAGCCCGGCCAAACAGCGCGCCCGCCGTGCGCGCGACGCGCGGCAGGCGCTCCGGCCCGAGCACGACGAGCGCCACGACACCGATCAGCGCCATCTTCGTCAGTCCGAGGTCGAGCATGTCAGTGGCCTAGTGGTCCGTTATCGATTATGCGTTCCGACTCACGCGTTGTTCGCGTCGCCAACGCGCCGGGCCGGGACCGGCGCGCATCGCATTCAACGGTAATCGTTCGAGCGCGATTTTTCCTTGGCCTCGACGTCGATCGTGCCCGAGCGCGGCAATTCGCGCCGCTCGGCCTCGGCCGGGGCGGAAGGGGAAGACGGCGGCGCATCGGCGTCCTTGACGCCTTCCTTGAAACCCTTCACCGCACTGCCCAAATCGCTGCCGATGCTGCGCAGGCGTTTCGTGCCGAACACGAGCGCGACGATCAAAAGCACGATCAACCAGTGCCAAATGCTGAATGAACCCATGAGAACCTCCCGAGGTTTGCCACCGCCCATTCGCCGCAGCAAACAAATACCGGCCTTGCGACCCTAATCGGAGCGCGCGCGCTCCCTGTCGATCGATGCGAAACGGGTACGCCGCGCTATCAACCCATCCGCTTCCACGGCCGCGGACCGGCGAGTATATGCGCATGCAAGTGATAGACCTCCTGGCCGCCGCCCGGCCCCGTGTTGATGACCGTGCGAAACCCCGTATCGCCGCCGGTGTACGCGCAACCGAGCTGCTCGGCCAGTCGCGCCACCAGAACCAACATTTTACCAAGCAGCGGCGCTTCGCTTTCGGTGCAATTGGACAGGGTTTCCACGTGTTTTCGCGGAATCACGAGGATGTGCGTATCTGCCGCAGGATGAATGTCCTTGAATGCGACGAATTCTTCGTCCTCATGGACCTTCGTACTAGGGATCTCGCCCGCGGCGATTTTACAAAAGAGGCAGTTGTCGTGACTCATGGTGTTCCTGGTTGAGAGGCGAATGCGCGGCGCGCGATCGGATCAAAACCACGCGCGCGAATCGAGCGGCTTGTTGTCATAAAGGTACAGCCAGCCTTTGACGATACGGTACAGCATCCAAATTGATACGGCGGTAAGCACGGCGAAGCCGATGAAGACGAACACCAGCACGCCGCCGATGATATAGCCGACCAGGCCCATCCAGAACGTGCGAATGAGCCACTCGAAATGCGGCTGCGACGGGGTGCCCGCCGCGTCGTCGCGTTTCAAGTAAGCGATGATCACGGCGACGATGATCGAGATGCCCCCCGTGAACCAATGCAGGGCGTAAAGCCCATAAAGGATGTGCGTGAGCGTGCGCATGTCGCGTGCGCGGCCGGCGTCGGATCCAGGGTAAGGCATGGGCGCTTCGGGTCGCTGTTCCATTCTCGTTCTCCTGTCGACCGAGGTTTGTGCTTCGGCTATCGCGATTGGCGCAAAGTGCTGCGGCACGTGCGCCAACCTCATGCAATGCGGCCTCGACGGCGCCGTGCCTGCGCCCGACGGGTTCAACCGCCGTTTTCTTCGCGATCGCGCCGCTTTCTGAGCGCTTTTTCCTCGATGCCGGACATGCCCTCGCGCCGTTCGAGCTCGGCGATCACGTCCGCGGGGCTCAGATCGTAGTGTGACAGCATGACCAGGCAGTGAAACCAAAGATCGGCCACTTCCCCGACGAGCGCGCCGGGCGCGCCGCCCTGGCGCACGTCCTTGGCGGCAAGCACGACTTCGGTCGCCTCTTCACCGATCTTCTTGAGCACGGCGTCGTCGCCCTTGTGAAACAGGCGAGAAACGTAGGAGACCTCGGGGTCGCCCCCCTTGCGGCTGTCGATGATGGCGGCAAGCCGCAGGAGCGTATCTTCGGTCGTCGAACCGGCGGCGCCCGCGGCGGCCGGTTGCGTGGATTGCGTGGATTGCGTCATCGGTAGATCTGTTCGGGGTCTTTCAGCACGGGATCGACGGCAACCCACTCGCCTTCGTCCACGGTACCTTCGAATTTTTGGAAAAAACAGGAATGGCGCCCGGTATGGCAAGCGATGCCCGATACCTGCTCGACTTTGAGCAGCACGACGTCTTCATCGCAGTCGAGCCGCACCTCGCGCACGTGCTGCACGTGGCCCGACTCTTCGCCCTTGAACCACAGGCGCTGGCGCGAGCGCGAGAAATACACGGCGCGTCCCGTTTCGACGGTCTTGGCCAGCGCCTCGCGATTCATCCAGGCAAACATCAGCACGTCGCCCGTCGTCGCTTCCTGGGCAATGACGGGGATCAGCCCGTTGGCATCCCATTGGACTTTGTCGAGCCAGGGTTTTTCGGCCGGGGCGCTCATTTGGCCTCCGCACACGACGCTTCGAATGCGGCCACGCCACGCCCGAGCAAGACGGGATATGCCACAGAACGTCGGAATCGTTTCATCATTGCCTCACAGGAATGCCGCGCTCGGCCATGAATCGCTTCGCTTCGCCGACCGTGTGCTCGCCATAGTGGAAGATGCTCGCGGCCAGCACGGCATCGGCGTGGCCCTCGGTAATGCCGTCGGCCAAATCCTTCAGCGAGCCCACGCCACCCGACGCAATGACCGGCACGGGCACCGCATCCGACACCGCCCGCGTCAGCGCGAGATCGAAGCCGCTTTTCGTGCCGTCGCGGTCCATGCTCGTCAGCAAAATCTCGCCCGCGCCGTACTCGGCCATTTGCTTGGCCCACGCCACGGCGTCAAGCCCGGTCGCTTTGCGGCCGCCGTGCGTGAAAACCTCCCAGCGCGCCGGCTCGCCCTCGCCCGACACGCGCTTGGCGTCGATCGCAACGACGATGCACTGGGAGCCGTACTTCTGCGCAGCCTCGCGCACGAGTTCGGGACGCGCGACCGCCGACGAGTTCATGCTGATCTTGTCCGCGCCCGCGTTCAGCAGCCGGCGAACGTCTTCCACGGCGCGCACGCCGCCGCCCACGGTCAGGGGGATGAAAACTTGCGCCGCCACCGCTTCGATGATGGGCAGGATCAGATCGCGCTGGTCGGAAGTGGCCGTGATGTCGAGGAACGTCAGTTCGTCGGCCCCTTGCTCGTCGTAGCGGCGCGCGATTTCGACCGGATCGCCGGCATCGCGCAATTCGACGAAATTGACGCCTTTGACGACGCGCCCGGCGGTCACGTCCAGGCAAGGGATGATGCGTTTAGCTAGAGCCATGATGGTGCAAATGCCGCTAAGTGGGCCGCCTGCGCCAATGCAGACGGCATGATGCCGTAACGCCGTCACGCCCTGACGCGCCCCGCCTTGGCCGAAGGCGCCTCGGGGCCTAGCCACAGCGCGATCGCCGCGGCGCTCGTTCGGCGGCGTGCGTTAGGCGTCGTCCGATTCGCGCAGCGTATCGGCACGCTTTTGCGCGGCCGCGAAATCGAGATCGCCCGAGTAGATCGCGCGCCCGCAAATGACACCCTCGATGCCCTCGTCTTCGACTTCGCACAGCGCGTCGATGTCGGCCAGGTTCGAGAGCCCGCCGCTCGCGATCACGGGGATCTTCACCGCGCGCGCAAGACGCACCGTCGCTTCGATATTGATGCCTTGAAGCATGCCGTCGCGGCCGATATCGGTGTAGATGATCGATTCGCAGCCGTAGTCTTCGAACTTCTGGGCCAGATCGACGACTTCGTGGCCCGTCAGCTTGCTCCACCCGTCGGTGGCGACTTTGCCGTCCTTCGCATCCAGGCCGACGATGATATGCCCGCCGAACGCCGTGCAGGCGTCTTGCAGAAAGCCGGGATTCTTCACCGCCGCCGTACCGATAATGACGTACGACAGGCCGTCGTCGAGGTAGCGCTCGATCGTTTCGAGATCGCGAATGCCGCCGCCGAGCTGCACGGGGATTTCGCTGCCGACTTCGTCGATGATGGCGCGGATTGCCTCTTCGTTCCTGGGCTTGCCGGCAAAAGCGCCGTTCAGGTCGACGAGATGCAGCCGCCGAGCGCCACGGCTGACCCATTGCCGAGCCATCGCGGCGGGATCCTCGGAAAATATCGTCGCCTGGTCCATATCGCCTTGTTTAAGGCGCACACACTGACCGTCCTTGAGGTCGATGGCGGGAATCAGCAGCATAGCAATCGCGTGAAATCTGGGAGGTTGAAGGTGGGCGGCGCATCTGGCCGGGCGCGCAAGCGATCCCGACGTCGATGAGCCGTGTCGCTTAGTTTAGTACAACTCTTTCCGTGTTCCGCTCGCTCGGGGCCGGAATCGAACGCGGTGCGCGAGCGGCGGCACCGCGTTCAGGGGTTCCAATCGACAAAATTGCGGTATACGCGCAGCCCCGCGGCCGCGCTCTTTTCCGGGTGAAACTGCGTCGCAAACACGTTCTCGCGCGCAACAGCCGAGGTGAAGGTCCCGCCATATTCGGTTTCCCCGACCGTGTGCTCCGGCTTATCGGGAACGACGTAGTAACTATGGACGAAGTAGAAGAACGCGCCGTCCGGCACACCGGCCCACAGCGGGTGGGGACGCGTTTGCCGCACGCGGTTCCACCCCATTTGCGGCACCTTGAAGCGCGAGCCGTCGTCCTGCAGCCGGCCTTCGAGCTGAAAGCGGACCACCTTGCCCGGCATCAACCCCAGGCCGGGCGTCGAGCCCTCTTCGCTCCAATCGAACAGCATCTGCTCGCCGACGCACACGCCCATCAGCGGCTTGACCCGCGACGCTTCCAGGACAGCCTCCTGCAACCCCGATTCGCCGAGGCAGCGCATGCAGTCGGGCATCGCGCCCTGCCCCGGCAAAACGACGCGTTCGGCAGCGCGAATGCCTTCCGGACGATCGACGATCGCCACGTCCGCTTCCGGGGCAGCCTTTTTCAGCGCCTGGTACACCGAGCGCAGGTTGCCCATCCCGTAATCCACAATCGCAATCTTTTTCATAGCAAAAAGGGCCTTTGCCCTTCATCGCAAGTTAGGCAGCAACGCCTTCAACCCATCGACGATGAACTCCACCGCCAGCGCCGACAACATCAAACCCATGAGCCGCGTGCCGATGTTGATGCCCGTCTGGCCCACCCAGCGGGCAATCGGTTCGGCGAGCCTGAGCGAGCCGAAGCAAATCACGGCGATCGCCGCGCCGATCGCGATCAGGCCCACGCGGTCGTACCAGTGGTGCGAGCTCGCCGCATAGACGATCACGGTGCTGATCGAGCCGGGGCCCGTCAGCAGCGGGATCGCGAGCGGCACCACCGCAATGCTGTTCTTCGATTCGGCCTCGTCGCGCTCCTCGGCCGTGGCGCGCGTGTTGCCGATCTGCGCGTTCAGCATGTTGATCGCCATGAGCAACATGATGATGCCCCCGCCCACCTCGAGCGAACCGACCGAAATACCAAAAAAACTGATGATCTGCTGCCCGAGCAGCGTCGTGATCGCAATCACGCAAAACACCGAGATCGAGGCGATGCGGATCGTGTGGCGCCGCTCCGCATCGGATTGCGCCGATGTGAGGCTCAGAAAAAACGGCACCGCGCCGACCGGGTTGATCAGCGCCAGCAGCGAAATAAACGATTTCAGAAGATCCATCGCAAGCCGGCGCCCGCTTTGGGCGCGCCGGTCCGTCGGTATAGGTCCAGGTCCAGCGTCAGAGACTGCCCTTCGTCGACGGAATCTGCCCCGCCGCGCGCTCGTCGAGCTCCACGGCCATGCGCAGCGCGCGACCGAACGCCTTGAATACCGTTTCCAGTTGATGGTGCGCGTTCAAGCCGCGCAAATTGTCCACATGCAGTGTCACGCCCGCATGGTTGACGAAACCGCGGAAAAACTCAATCGACAAGTCGACGTCGAACGTGCCGATCCGCGCGCGCGTGAACGGCACATGGAATTCGAGGCCCGGCCGCCCGGAAAAATCGATCACCACGCGCGAGAGCGCCTCGTCGAGCGGGACATAGGCATGCCCGTACCGGCGAATGCCCTTTTTGTCGCCCACCGCCTTGGCCACCGCCATCCCGAGCGTGATGCCCGTGTCCTCGACCGTATGGTGGTCGTCGATATGCAGGTCGCCTTGCGCCTCGATGTCCAGGTCGATCAACCCATGACGAGCGATCTGATCGAGCATGTGGTCGAGAAACGGCACACCGGTGGCCAGCCGCTGCTTGCCCGTGCCGTCCAAATTGATCTTTACACGGATCTTCGTTTCGCTGGTATCGCGAAACACTTCCGCTACGCGCATGGAAAACCTCGAAGTCACTTTATTTCAGCGCAAGCGCCGCCAGCATTTGTGCGTTTTCCTCGGGCGCACCGACCGTCAAACGCAGGCAATTGGCCAACAATGGGTGCATTCTACCCACGTTTTTGACCAAAACCTTCGCATTTAGCAGCGTATTGAACGCGGCATCGGCATCCGGCAGCCGCACGAGCAGGAAGTTCGCCGCGCTCGGAAACACCGTGACGCCCGGCAATGCCGCCAGCGCGGCCGACAATTTCTCGCGCTCGGCGCGCAACTGAGCGGCCTGCGATTCGAGCACGTCGACATGATCGAGCATGAATTGCGCGGCGGCCTGCGTCAGCACGTTGACGTTGTAGGGCGGGCGCACCTTGTCGAACTGCTCGAGCCAGGCCGGCGCGCCGGCCAAGTAGCCGAGCCGTATCCCCGCCAGGCCGAGCTTGGACACCGTGCGCATGACGACGACGTTGTCGTAGTCGAGCACGCGGCCGATCCAGCTCTTTTGCGCGAACGGCTGGTAGGCCTCGTCGATGACGACGAGACTGCCCTTCGCGCTAGCGATGATGCGTTCGATATCGGCGTCCGGGTAAAGCGTGCCCGTCGGATTGTTCGGGTAGGCCAAGTAGATGACGGCGGGCTTGTGCTCGGCGATCGCGGCCAGCATGGCCTCGACATCGAGCGTCAGATCGGCGCGGTGCGGCACGCCGACGAATTCGAGCTGCGCGAACTTGGCCGACATCTGGTACATCACGAAGCCCGGAATAGGCGCGAGCAGCTTCGCGCCCGGCTTTGCACAGGCCACGGCGATGATGCTGATGAGTTCGTCCGAACCGTTGCCGAGCAATAGATCCGCGCCGGCAGGCACGCCCATCACGCGCTTGAGCTTATCCACGAGCACGGACGGACGCGGCTCGGGATAGCGGTTCAAGGCCACCCCGGCCAGAACTTCGCCCAATTGCGAAGCCAACGCCGGAGGCAGCGGGAATGGATTTTCCATCGCGTCGAGCTTCACGAGGCCCGTCGCGTCCGCCACCGCGTAGGTGGTCATCGCCAGCACGTCGGGGCGGACGATGTCTTGCGGTGTTGTCGTCGTCATGGTCAGCCGCCTTGTTTCATCCGGTATTCGGCACTGCGCGCGTGCGCGGGAAGCCCCTCGCCATAAGCCAGTTCGGCCGCGATCTCGCCAAGCGTCTGCGCCCCTTCCGCGCTCACCTCGATCACGCTCGAGCGCTTGAAGAAATCGTAGACGCCGAGCGGCGACGAGAAGCGCGCCGTGCGCGAAGTGGGCAGCACGTGGTTCGGCCCGGCGCAGTAGTCGCCAAGGCTCTCGCTCGTGTAGCGGCCCATGAAAATCGCACCCGCATGGCGAATTTCCTTCGCCCATTGATGCGGGTCGAGCGCGGAAATTTCCAGATGCTCGGGCGCGATTTGATTCGCGATCGAGCACGCTTCGGCCATGTCGCGCACTTTGATGAGCGCGCCGCGGCCCACGAGCGAGCGCTCGATCACCTCGCGACGCGGCATGGTCGGCAACAGCTCGACGATCGCGTCTTCGACGCGCGAGATGAACGCTTCGTCGGGGCACAGCAGGATCGATTGCGCCAGTTCGTCGTGCTCGGCCTGGGAGAACAAATCCATCGCCACCCAGCGCGGGTCCGTCGTGCCGTCGCACAGGATCAGAATCTCGGACGGCCCGGCGATCATGTCGATGCCGACCGTGCCGAACACGCGCCGCTTGGCCGCCGCCACGTACGCATTGCCGGGGCCGCAGATCTTATCGACGGCAGGCAGGCTTTGCGTGCCGTACGCGAGCGCGCCGATCGCCTGTGCGCCGCCGATCGTGAACACACGGTCGACGCCGCCCAACAGCGCGGCGGCCAGGACGAGCGGGTTGCGCACGCCGTCCGGCGTGGGCACGACCATCACGATTTCGCGCACGCCCGCCACCCGCGCGGGAATCGCATTCATCAAAACCGAGGACGGATACGCGGCCTTGCCGCCCGGCACGTAGATGCCGGCGCGATCGAGCGGCGTAACTTTCTGGCCGAGCACCGTGCCGTCGGCTTCGGTGTACTGCCAGCTATGGCTGCCGCATTCGATCTTCTGCTTCTCGTGATAGGCGCGCACGCGCGCCGCCGCGGCCTCGAGCGCGGCGCGGCGCTTGGGTTCGAGGCCTTCGAGCGCGGCTTCGAGCTCGCTCGTCGGCAGCTCGAGCGCCGCCAAGCTATCGACGCTCAGGCGGTCGAAGCGGTTCGTGTATTCGAGGACGGCGGCATCGCCGCGCGCTTTCACGTCTGCCAAAATCTGCGCAACCGAGCGCTCGATCGCCTCGTCCTCGCTCGCCTCGAAGGCAAGCACGCCGGCGAGCGCCGCGCCGAAACCGGCGTCGCTCGAATCGAGTTTGCGAATCGTAAGTGCCATGCTGGTATCCGTTTCGGTAATGCGCGCACCGGGCGCGTCAGGCGCCGCCCGCCGTGCGCAGCGAAGCCCGCTCGAACGCGTCGAGCAACGGCTTGAGCGCGGCGCGCTTCAATTTCAGCGCCGCTTGGTTCACCACGAGGCGCGAGGAGATTTGCATGATCTCCTCGACCTCGACCAGGTTGTTCGCGCGCAGCGTGCCGCCCGAGCTGACCAGATCCACGATCGCGTCGGCCAAGCCGACGAGCGGCGCCAGCTCCATCGAACCGTACAGCTTGATCAAGTCCACGTGCACGCCCTTCGCCGCGAAATGCTCGCGCGCCGTTTGCACATACTTGGTCGCGACCCGCAGCCGGGCGCCCTGCCGCACGGCATTGGCGTAATCGAAGCCCGCCTTGACCGCCACCGACATCCGGCAACGGGCAATGTCGAGGTCGATCGGCTGATACAAGCCCGAGCCGCCGTGTTCGAGCAGCACGTCCTTGCCGGCGACGCCGAAATCGGCCGCGCCGTATTCGACATACGTCGGCACGTCGGTCGCGCGCACGATGATCACGCGCAGGTTCGGCGCGCTCGTGGGCAAGATCAGCTTGCGGGAGGTTTCGGGATCCTCGGACACCTGCACGCCGGCCGCGGCCAGCAGCGGCATCGTTTCCTCGAATATCCGCCCCTTCGAGAGGGCGAGCGTCAAGGGCGTAGTGCCATTCGTAGGGATCGTGCTCATGCGCGTTTCTCCGACACGCGGCGCACGCGTGCGCCGATCGCCGACAGTTTTTCTTCCATGCGGTCGTAGCCGCGATCGAGGTGATAGATGCGGTCGACGAGCGTTTCGCCATCGGCCGTGAGCCCCGCGATCACGAGGCTCGCCGATGCCCGCAGATCGGTGGCCATCACGGTTGCGCCCGACAGCCGCGACACCCCCGTCACGAGCGCCGTATTGCCGTCGATCGTGATATTCGCCCCAAGCCGATTGAGTTCCTGCACATGCATGAAGCGGTTCTCGAAAATCGTCTCGACGACTTGCGACGTGCCTTCGGCGATCGCATTGAGCGCCATGAATTGCGCCTGCATATCGGTCGGGAAGGCGGGATACTCGGACGTGCGAAACGACACGCAGGCGGGACGCCGCGCCATCCGCACGCGGATCCAGTCCTCGCCTTCTTCGATCGTCACGCCCGCCTCGCGCAGTTTCATCGTGACCGCCTCGAGCGTGATCGGCCGGACGTTGCGCAGCGTGACGTCGCCGCCCGCGGCCGCGACGGCGCACAAGAACGTGCCCGCCTCGATACGATCGGGAATCACTGCATGGCGCGCCCCGTGCAGCCGCTCGACGCCATGAACGACGAGCCGATCCGTGCCGATCCCGTCGATCCTAGCCCCCATCCGCACGAGCAATTGCGCGAGGTCGCTCACCTCGGGCTCGCGGGCGGCGTTCTCCAGCACGGTTTCGCCCTCGGCCAACGCAGCCGCCATCAGCAAGTTTTCCGTGCCGGTGACCGTGATCATGTCCGTCATGATGCGCGCGCCCTTGAGCCGCGTGGCGCTGGCCTCGATGTAGCCATGCTCGATGCTGATCTGCGCGCCCATCGCCTGCAGGCCCTTGATGTGCTGGTCCACCGGACGCGCGCCGATCGCGCAGCCGCCGGGCAGCGACACTCTGGCATGCCCGAAACGCGCGACGAGCGGGCCGAGCACGAGGATCGAGGCGCGCATCGTCTTGACGAGCTCGTACGGCGCGACGGGATTGCCGACGTTCGCCGCGTCGAGCGTCAATTGCGCTGCCTCGCCGGTCCCGCGCGCTTCGCGCACGCCCATCTGATCGAGCAGCTTGAGCATCGTGCGCACGTCCTGCAGATCGGGCACGTTATCGAGCTGCAGCGGGTCGGCCGTCAACAGGCTGGCGCACAGAATTGGCAACGCCGCGTTCTTCGCGCCCGAGATGCCGATTTCTCCGGCAAGCGGCCGGCCGCCTTCGATCACGAGCTTGTCCATGTTGGTTTGCGCCGCGCGGGCGTCCGTGGCGGCGCCGCTGCCGGCGTCGCGTGAATCTTGTGTAATGCGCACTCTAAGAATCTCGAATTATCCGTTCTGCCATTCCGCCGGCGTGAGCGTCTTCATGCTCAGCGCGTGGATTTCCTGCCGCATGCGCTCGCCGAGCGCCGCATACACGAGCTGATGCCGCTGAATCAGGCGCTTGCCCTCGAACGCGTCCGAGACGATCGTCGCAAAAAAATGCTGGCCGTCGCCCTCGACTTCCAGATGCCGGCAAGCAAGGCCGGCTTCGATGTATTGCTTGACCTGATCGGGGGTCGGCAACATGGTGAACGCTCCTTCTTCCAATTCAATAGCGCAGTTTGTAGCCCGACGCGAGCAAACGCATCGCCAAGGCGGCAATCAGCGCGAAAAATCCGCCGACGACGGCCAGACTCGCGAGCGGGTCGATATCGGACACGCCGAAAAACCCGTAGCGAAAGCCGTCGATCATGTAGAAAAACGGGTTCAGCCGCGACACATGGCGCCACAAATCAGGCAGCGAATGCGTCGAATAGAACACGCCCGAAAGAAACGTGAGCGGCATGATCAAGAAATTCTGGAACGCCGCGAGCTGGTCGAACTTCTCGGCCCATATGCCCGCGATGAGTCCGAGCGTGCCGAGAATAGCCGAGCCGAGCACGGCGAACGCGATGATGTAGAGCGGCGCCGCGAAACCGACCGGGATGAACCAGATCGTCACGACGAACACCCCGCAACCGACCGCGAGCCCGCGCACGACGGCCGCCAGCACATAAGCGCCGAACATCTCCCAATACGTGAGCGGCGGCAGCAAGACGAACACGAGGTTGCCCGTGATCTTGGACTGAATCAGCGAAGACGAACTGTTCGCAAAGGAATTTTGCAGCACGCTCATCATGACGAGCCCGGGAATCAGGAAGCTCGTGTACTCGACGCCCGGATAGACTTCGACGCGCCCGCGCAACGCGTGCCCGAAAATCGTCAGATAGAGCAGCGCCGTGACGACGGGTGCGAGCACCGTCTGGAACGCCACCTTCCAAAAGCGCAGGATCTCTTTATAGAACAGGGTGCGAAAGCCGCTCATGCCAGCCCCTCCACCACTTCCGGCGTATGCATCAGTTGCACGAAAACGTCTTCCAAATCGGCCTTGCGCACATCGATTTCCTCGAATGCGCAGCCCACCGCCCGGCACTGCGAAAGAATGCGCTCGACGTCGTCGTAGCTCGACAAGCGCAGCAGATGCTGACGCGCGCCCGGCGCCGCCGGCTCGATCTCGAGCGCGCGCAATTCGGCGGGCAGCGCGCCCGCGGCCAGGCGCAAGAACAATTGCATACCGGCGAAACGCTGCAGCAAAGCGCTCGTGCGATCGAGCGCGACCACCTCGCCGCGCCGCAGCATCGCGAGGCGGTCGCACAGCGATTCGGCCTCTTCGAGGTAGTGCGTCGTCAGCACGATCGTGTGCCCTTCTCGATTCAAGCGCGAGATGAATTTCCACAGCGTCTGGCGCAACTCGACGTCCACGCCGGCCGTCGGCTCGTCCAGAACGATGACGGGCGGGCGATGCACGAGCGCCTGAGCCACCAGCACGCGCCGCTTCATGCCGCCCGAGAGCGCACGCATGTTCGCATCGGCCTTCTCGCTCAAATCGAGGTTGGCCATCACTTCGTCGATCCAATCGTCGTTGCGGTGGAGCCCGTAATAGCCCGATTGGATGCGCAGCGTTTCGCGCACGGTGAAGAAAGGATCGAACACCAACTCTTGCGGCACGACGCCGAGCGCCCGGCGCGCTTGCCGGAAATCGGTGACGACGTCGTGCCCGCGGACCGACACGCTGCCTTCATCGGCGCGCGCAAGCCCCGCGAGGATGCTGATGAGGGTCGTTTTGCCCGCGCCGTTGGGGCCGAGCAGGCCAAAAAACTCGCCTTCCTCGACCGTCAAGCTGACGCCCTTGAGCGCTTGCAGCGCCTTATAGCGCTTCTTGACGTTGCGGATTTCTATTGCTGACATGGGTGTGCGCGGCGTTCTCGACGGCGCGCCTTTTGTTAGACCTAATCGGTGTCCGTTCGCGGACATGGGCGGCGGTGACGTCGCGCCGCGCCGACGGCGAGGCGGGAGGCCAGCCGGCTGTCCGGAAAAACGGTTGATTATAGGCTAAGTCGGGGCGACCCACCGGCCGCCCGCGGCCCGCGTCAGCGCGCCGCTGCGGTGTCGGCGGCCAGGGAAGAAACCTGCGGGCCGAACAGCGCGTCGACGCCGTAAACCTGGGCGAGACTCGCAAGACCGGCCGGCACGTTCAGGATCTCGACGGGCTTGCCCCGCGCCTGAGCTGCGCGGCGCCATGCCAGCAATACGGCGAGCGCAGACGAATCGAACTGCGCGAGGGCCGCGCAGTCGATCACGGTGGCGCCGGCTTCGATGCGAGCGAGGCCGGCGGCCAGCGCGGTCGTGGCGCTGGCGTGCGTGAGCGTCGCGCCCGTGGCGAAACGGCTCGGGTCCGTGCTCATGACGGTTGCTTTCCCGCGGCGAGCTGCTCGTTGCGCTGCGTGAGGAACTGCAGCAGGCCATCGACGCCGCCTTGGTTGATCTTTTCCGCGAACTGCTGCTGATACGCCTGGATCAGCCATGCGCCGGCAACGTTCAGATCGTAGACCTTCCAACCCTGGGCCGTCTTATACAGACGATAGTCGAGCTCGACGGGCTGGCCATTGTTCATGACCACCGAGCGCACGACCACGTCCGTCGCCCCCGGATCGGCACGGAACGGCTTGAATTGCACGGTCTGATCGCGCACCTGCGAGAGCGCGCCCGAATACGTGCGGATCAAGAGCATCTTGAATTGCTCGACCATTTGGTTTTGTTGTTGCGGCGTCGCCTGCCGCCAGGCGCGGCCCATCGCGAGCTGGGTCGTGCGGCGGAAGTCCGTGTACGGCAGGATCTTCTCGTTCACGACCTGCGTGATCTTGTTGATGTCGCCGTTCTTGATGCTCGCGTCGCTCTTGATCTGGTCGAGCACTTGCCCCGTCACCGTCTTGATCATGTTCTCGGGCGAACTGGTGTCGACCGATTGCGCGAAAGCGCCGCTAGCGAAAGAAAGCAACCCGGAAACCAAAGCTATCCAAAAGAATTTTTTCATCATCGATCCTTAAATTTCGAGGAACCCGAATTCGAGCACACCATGCCATGCAAGTTCGAGGCCGGTCCATCCCCGCGCGGCAACAGTCGTTTCGAATCGTTACTGCGCCAAGCGCTGCCTCGCACCGCTCAGCGCGGCAAATGAATGCCCGGGAACCCGCCGCGCGGCGGCACATACTGCTGCCCAGGAACCGTCTGATCTTCGCTGTTCCCGTCGCCAGCCGGCGCCGATGCTCCGCTCGCCGGCACCGCGGGCGTAGCAGCGGGGCTCGACGTTGCGGCCGGACCGGAGGCGGCACCCGCAGCGGAAGCCGGCGTCGCGCTCGAAGCCGCGGCAGCCGCTCCCGCAGCGTCCGATGCGCCGTCGTCGTACTTCGGCAGCGAATCGTCGTAGTTGGGCAACGCCTCCGAACCGTCGGCGCCCGAAATCAGGAACCGGCGACGCTGCAAATAGGCGTTGCGAATGAACGAGTATTTGTCGATCGCCGCACCCGATAGGACATCGACCGTCGTCAGCAGATTGGCCCGGGTATTCACGAGGTTGAGGCCGTACAGCGCCCACGTGACGCTCGACGGCTGAATGTAGCTGAGCGGATTGCCATAGTAATCGACGGCAAGCCCCGTCGCATCGCGCATCGTGCTCGGCCCGAGCAGCGGCAAAACGAGGTACGGCCCCGACGGCACGCCGTAGTGACCGAGCGTCACGCCGAAATCGGACGAATGCTTCGGCAACTTGGCCAGCGTCGCAACGTCGAAGAGGCCACCGACGCCGAACACCGAGTTGATGACCACGCGCATGATATCGCCCACGCCGTCGGCGATCTTCAATTGCAGCAGTTCGTTCGCGGCAATGTAGACATCGCCCACGTTCGAAAAGAAGTTGGTCACGCTCGAGCGCACCGGCTTCGGCACCGCCCATTTATAGCCCTTGGCCACCGGCTTGAGCGCGTATGTATCGACCGTGTCGTTGAATTTGAAGACGGTCCGGTTCAGCCCCTCGAGCGGATCGCCCGGCGTCGGCGTCTGGACGGACGCACAGCCGGTCAATGCCGCAATGGCCAGAGCAAGCGTCGCGTTTCTGGCGCGCGTGGTTCGCATTATTGTTCTCCGTTGGCTCTCACTGTCTGTGATTCGTTCAGCTGCCTGCGCTAGCCGCTGCCGGCGAGCTAGCCGCCGGTGCGCTCGGCGCGGGCGTGCTCGGCGCCGCGGCGGGCGCGCTGGGCGCCGGAGCGGCTTTGGCGCTGCCCGCATCGGCGGCTTTGCTGTAAAGGAATTGTCCGATGAGGTTTTCGAGCACGATGGCCGATTGCGTCATCGAAATGGTGTCGCCGGCCTTGAGCATTTCGCTGTCGCCGCCGGCCTCGAGCCCGATGTATTGCTCGCCGAGTAACCCCGAGGTCAGGATCTTCGCCGAAGAGTCCTTCGGAAACGGATATTGCTTGTCGATATCGATCGTGACGAGCGCCTGATAGGTGTTCGTATCGAAGCCGATGGACGACACCCGGCCGACCACGACGCCCGCGCTCTTCACGGGCGCACGCACCTTCAAGCCGCCGATATTGTCGAACTTGAGTTTGACGGGATAGGTCGCTTGGAACGACAGCGAGCTCATGTTGCCGACCTTGAGCGCGAGAAACAGCACGGCGATCAAACCCAGCACCACGAACAAGCCGACCCAAAAGTCGAGAACAGTCTTTTTCATCGTCATTCCAAAAGACAACAAATAGAGAATCGCGCAACGCCGAGACAGCGCCACTTGCGGCGAACACGCTCCGCGCGCGGCGCTGTCGCCGAAAGTGTCAGCTGAACATCAGCGCGGTCAGCAAGAAATCGAGCCCGAGCACCGCGAGCGACGCGAACACGACCGTGCGCGTCGTCGCGAGCGACACGCCTTCGGGCGTCGCCTTGGCCTCGTAGCCTTGATACAGTGCGATGAAGGTCACCGCGAAACCGAAAACGATGCTCTTGACGACGCCGTTGCCGACATCGCTCCAGACATCGACGCCCGCTTGCATTTGCGCCCAGAACGCGCCGGCATCGACATTGATCAGCAGCACGCCCACGACATAGCCCCCGAGCACCCCCACCGCGCTAAAGATCGCGGCGAGTATCGGCATGGCGATGATCCCAGCCCACATCCGCGGCGCAAGCACGGTGGCGATCGGGTCCACCGCCATCATTTCCAGCGCCGTCAATTGTTCGCCGGCTTTCATGAGGCCAATCTCGGCCGTCAGCGAAGTCCCGGCCCGCCCGGCGAACAGCAGCGCGGTCACGACCGGCCCGAGCTCGCGCACGAGCGAGAGTGCGACGAGCAGCCCCAACGCCTGCTCGGAGCCGTAGCGATTGAGCGTGTAGTAGCCCTGCAGCCCCAGCACGAAGCCGACGAACAAGCCCGACACCGCGATGATGATGAACGAATAGTTGCCGACGAAGAAGATTTGCTTGACGACGAGGCTGGGCCGGCGCAACAAACGCAGCCCCTCGAGCACGACGCGCAGGAAGAGCCGCGTGGCGTAGCCCGTTCGCACGACGCGGCCGATGACCCAATGTCCCAGTGCGCTGATCATGTCCGCTCTCCCAAGCCGAAATCGGCCGCGAGCGTCGCTTGCGCCGGATAGTGGAAGCGGAACGGGCCGTCCGGGGCCCCGTCGATGAACTGCCGCACGGTCGGATCGACCGATTCGCGCAACTGCGCGGGCGTGCCCTGCGCAAGCACCGTTCCGTTCGCCAAGAAGTAGACGTAATCGGCAATCGCGAACGATTCCGGCACATCGTGCGTGACGAGAATCGAGGTGGCGCCCAGCGCCTGGTTCAACGTGCGGATCAGGTTCGCCGTGATGCCGAGCGAAATCGGATCGAGCCCCGCGAACGGTTCGTCGTACATGATCAATTCGGGATCGAGTGCGATTGCACGGGCCAGCGCCACGCGCCGCGCCATGCCGCCCGATATTTGGGAGGGCGCGAGATCGCGCGCCCCGCGCAGCCCCACGGCGTTCAGTTTCATGAGCACGAGGTCGCGGATCAGCGCTTCGGGCAGCTCGGTGTGCTCGCGCAGCGCGAAGGCGACGTTCTCGAACACCGACATATCGGTAAACAGCGCCCCGAACTGGAACAGCATGCCCATCTTGCGACGCATGGCATAAAGGCCTTCGCGCGTTTGCTTGGCGACGTCGCGGCCCTCGAACAGGACCTCGCCGCGACGCGCGCGCTCGAGCCCGCCGATCAACCGCAGCACCGTCGTCTTGCCGCCGCCGGAGCCGCCCATGACGGCCACGACCTGGCCGCGGCCGAAGCGCATGCTCAGGTTCGAGAGGACAAGACGGTCTTCGCCATAGCCGAAATCGACGTTGCGAAGCTCTAAGATGGGCTCGGAGGATGAAGGCGGCACGAAGCGGACAGTCCTGTTACGCGTTTACGCGGAAGCGGAATTATAGGGCCTCAGCCGCAACGCTGTCGTGACGTCGCCGTTACCGCCTGGACAACGCTCTGTTGCTAAGCGCCAAACGCCCGCTGCAATTCGGCGATCGCGCGCGCCAGATCGGGCGCCGCGGTGACCGCGCTCACCAGCGCCGCGCTACCCACGCCGGTGGCCGCAACCGCTGGCAGCCGCGCCAAATCGATGCCGCCGATGGCGACGAGCGGCACGTGCTCGCCCAACAGGCGCACGTAGCGTTCGAGCCGGGCAAGCCCCTGCGGCGCGGTCGGGACCGTCTTGGTGCCGGTCGGGAACACGGCGCCGAAAGCCAGGTAGCTAGGCCGAAAGTGAAGCGCGCGCAACATTTCGTAATACCCGTGGGTCGACAATCCGAGCCGCATTCCCGATTGCAAGATCGCCGAGATATCGGCCGCCTCTAGCACCTCTAGATCTTCCTGCCCCAAATGCACGCCGTATGCGCCGGCCTGCGCCGCTTCGCGCCAATGATCGTTGATGAAAACGCAGGCGCCATGCCGGCGGCCGGCCGCCACGGCCCGTCCGATCTCGGTGGCCAGTTGCTCGGGCGTCGCATCCTTCAGACGCAACTGCACGGTCCTCACCCCTAACGCCAGGACTCGTTCGACCCACTGCGCGCTCGGCACCACCGGATAAAGCCCGAGCCGCCGCTCGCATGCGGGAAACGGCTGCGACGGCGCGCGAGGCAACCCTGCGACGCGCGGGAAACGCGACAAATCGACCGGCCATGCGTCCTCGCCTCGCGTCTCGTCGCCGTCGCGCCAGGCGAGCGCGAGCACCAACGCATCGTGCGGCTCGAAGCCGCAGTCTAGAAACGCAGCCAGCGCCGCGAGCCAATCCTCGGCAAGCGTCCCTTCGAAGGCGTAGCGCGCCCCGGTGGCGGTCTTCAACGCGACCTTGCCCGCATCCGCCTCGATGAGGCTTGCACCGGCGGCCCGCCACGCTTGCGCTGCCTGCACGTCGGCCGCCGCACCGATCACGACGATCAGGTCACTCGCTCGCGCCGTATCGGGCGGCGCGAGGCAAACGCGCCAATCGACGCGCGCACGTGGCCAATCGCCCAGCCGCGCACGGATGCGCTCGGCCGCTTCGATCAGTTCGTCGGCGGGGGGCCAAAACAAATCGCGATCGGCAAAAGCGAGGGTTCTCATGCGCCGCTCCCTGCGCTACACGCGCCAACAGTGTCGCGCCGCCGCGGCCAAGCCGCGCGGCCCGTGCGCGAAAGCGAGCGCGCCGCGCTCATTGACCATCCTGATGCCAGAACGGCATGCCCACGACGGGCGTGCTCGCCTGGGCGCTGTCGCGCTCGGCCATCGGCCCTGCCTGATACGCCTCGCGACCGGCTTGCACCGCTTGCGCGAAGGCGTGCGCCATCGCCGCCGGGAGCGTCGCTTGGGAGACCGCCGTATTGAGCAGCACGCCGTCGAAACCCCACTCCATGACCTGGCACGCGTGCGATGGCACGCCCAACCCGGCATCGACGATCAAGGGCACATCGGGCAGGCGCTCGCGCAGCACGCGCAGCCCATAGGGATTGACGACGCCCTTGCCCGTGCCGATGGGCGCGCCCCACGGCATCAACGCTTCGCATCCGGCGTCGAGCAGTCTGCGGCCGATCACCAGATCCTCGGTGCAATACGGCAGCACTTTGAATCCGTCTTTGACGAGCCGCGCTGCCGCTTCGATCAAGCCGACCGGATCGGGCTGCAGCGTGTAATCGTCGCCGATCAGCTCGAGCTTGATCCAGTCGGTTTCGAACACTTCGCGCGCCATATGCGCCGTCGTGACGGCTTCGGCCACGCTCTGGCAACCGGCCGTATTGGGCAAGAGCGGCACGCCGCGGGCCTTGAGCAAATCGAAGAAGCCGGCTTCGGCCGTCTGCTCGTTCATTTGGCGGCGCAAGGCGATCGTCACCATTCCCGGGCCAGCGGCGTCGATCGCATCGGCCAGCGACTGCAGGGACGGATAGCGCGACGTGCCGAGCAGGACACGGCTTGCGAAGGTTTCACCATAAAGCGTGAGTGCGTCGGCAGCAGCGGGGACTGTGGGGTAAGCGGAGGTCATCGGATGTCCTGAAAGGCTCGAATGCTCGTAAGTCGAAAACTAGTTCGATGCTGTGAATCGCGCCGGCCACGCCATCGGCCAGCAAGGCCTCTGCCTGGCGGTACGCGGCGCGCGGGCCGAGAAGGCGCTCAGCCGCCCGCCACCGGATGAACGACGTCGATCCGGTCGCCCGCGCTCAACGTGCGCGCCGCGTGCTGTCCGCGCGCGACGAATTCGCCGTTGACCGCGACGGCGAACGGCGGGCGCGCGCCGAAGGCGGACAGCGCATCGGCGAGCGTGGCGTGCTCGGGCAGCGAAAGCGGGGTTTGATTGACTTCGATATCCATGATCGGCGAGACGTTTGGCGAGTTGACTATGACTGCGGGGTCGCTTCGGCCGCGCGCTCGCGCGACGAGGAGCAATGGAGCATCGACGACCAAGGCGACGTTTCGCGCAGCGCCGCGAATGCTTCGGCATCTTTGCACCGCCCCGCCAACAGCGCCTGCGCCAGCTCGGCGGCGGTCGCCGACACTTCGGGGGCGATCATATAGCCGTGACGGTAAAGCCCGTTGACGCGCAGCGTGTGCGCGCCGTCCCACATGACGGCGGGACGATGGTCGGGCAGCGTCGGGCGGCACTGCGTGTTCAATTCGAGGATGCGCGCCTCACCGAACCCAGGGTGAACCGCGAAGGCCGCGCTGAGCAGTTCCAGCGCCGAACGCACGCTGACGGGCGACATGTCTTCGCCCTCGATCTCGGTGGCGCCAATCACGTAGACGTCGTTCTCTTTGGGGGCGAGGTAAATCGGATAGCGCGGATGCAGCAAACGCACCGGCCGCGTCAAACCAATGCCGGGCGCTCTGATGCGCGCCACTTCGCCGCGAATGCCGCGCAAGGCCGGCAGCGCAGGCTTGGCGCCCAGCCCCCGGCAGTCGATCGTCACGCGCGCGGGCGGCAGCGCCGATTCGTCGATGCTCGTGTGCCAATGCGCCGCGACGCCGCGCTCGGCGAGCCCAGCGGCCAAGGCGCCCAGCACCTGGCGATTGTCCAACTGGCCCTCCCTCGGCAGCAACCAGCCGCTGGCGAAGCGGCCCGCCAGCGCGGGCTCGGCGAGCGCGAGCCCGTTCGCGTCGACGGGCGAGACCCCGCCGTCGGCCAGCAACGCCGCCGGCGCATTGGCTCGCATGCGGCGCTCGAACAGCGAAGCTTCGGCGCGATCGGTGTGATGCCAAACGACGAGCGTGCCGTTCCGTTGGAAGAACACGGGCTCGGGCAAGGCGGCGAGGATGCGCGGCCAGTCGTCGAGCGAGGCTGCGCCGAGGCCCACGATCAGCGGTTCGGCCACCGCCGCTTCGGCGAGCGGGGCAAGCATCGCGGCGGCGACCCACGCCGCGGACGAGGAACCGGCCGCGTCGCCGCGCTCGTAAAGGGAAACGCTATGGCCGACCCCGGCCAGGCGCCAAGCAATGAGCCGACCGCACAGCCCGCCGCCAAGAACGGCGAAATCGGGCGTGGACGGTGCAGCGGGTGAAACGACTGAACAATGAGCGGACATCGGATCGATCCTTTTCGTACGGCGGTGCGAACCGCAAACATTCGTACACAAGGACGAAACCGGCCGGTGAGGCCGGCCGGACGCGCGACGTCGGAAAGACGCGGACGCGACCCGGCGGGGAAGGACGATCCGACACGGAGCGTCCCACGCAAAGCGTTCCCGAAACTTCCCGCGCCGGTATTACCCGGATCGGGTGCGAAGGGTCTCTCTCAGCCTCGCGGCGGTACGGCTTGGCGCCATACTGCCCACCTGCAACGTGCGAAGCACCCCTGTTTCGTCGTCGGTCATTAGACCATAAAAGCCCAAGCGGCCGCAAACGCCCGGCGGCCGCGACAGGCCTTTGCGAGCGCATCGATTCAGGGGCAAGATGCCGGTCGAGCGCCTCGTCGCCGCGCTCTGGCACAATGTCCCATCGCCCGCTCCGCCGGGCGCGAGCCGGATGCGGCACGTGTTCTGCCTGCACCCGTCGTTAAGACTGTTTTAAGAGGCGCGGGCAACAATGCGCGGCAATCGAGCGCACCTTGCGGCGTGACGCGCAACGGCACTGCGCCCGTACAACCGGCCAGCTTACGCACGATGCTTTCCGCTTTCCCTACGACAATACTATGACTGCGTCCCTCAATCCCGTCCCCACGCGCGACGATGCGCCGTTTCAGATTCGCTCGATCACGGCCTGGGGTCTCATCAAGCCCTACTGGGTGTCGGAGGAGTGGAAGATCGCGTGGACCTTGTTGCTCGCGATCGTCGCGATGAACCTGACGCTCGTCGGCTTCAGCGTCTGGTTCAACAAGTGGTACGCGAAGTTTTACAACGCGTTGCAGGCAAAGGATTTGTCGCAGTTCTCGCACCTGTTGCTGCAGTTCACGCTGCTCGCGTTCGTCTTCGTCGCCCTCGCCGTGTATCGCGTCTACCTGCGGCAAATGCTCGAATTTCGCTGGCGGCAATGGCTGACGCACCGCTTCCTGCGCGCATGGCTCGGCGAACGCGCGTTCTACCGCATCGAACGCGACCGCCTCGCCGACAACCCGGACCAGCGGATCACTGACGATCTTCAATCGTTCGCCACCAACACGCTCTCGCTATCGCTCGGCTTTTTGTCGAACATCGTCACGCTGTTCTCGTTCGTCACTATTCTGTGGGCTGTCGCCGGACCGCTGACCGTCAAGCTTTCGGGCGCGACTTGGACCATCCCCGGCTATATGGTCTGGGCAGCATGCATCTACGCGATCTGCGGCTCGTATTTGATCTATCGAGTCGGCCATCCGCTCGTATCGATCACCTACCAGCAACAGCGCGTGGAAGCGGACTTCCGCTTCGGGCTCATCCGCGTGCGGGAGAACGCCGAGCAAATCGCCTTCTACGATGGGATGAACACCGAAAACGCGAATGCACGAAACATCTTCGCGCGCATTCGCGACAACTGGTGGCTCATCATGAAGTACACGCGACGGCTGAACTTCGCGTCCAACTTCTATGGCCAAGCGTCGCTCATCTTTCCGCTCGTGCTGGCCGCGCCTCGCTATTTCGCCGGCGCCTTCGCGTTCGGCGTGCTGATGCAAATTCAGAACGCCTTCAATACGGTCAGCGATTCGTTCTCCTGGTTCATCAACAATTACTCTTCGCTCGTCGAGTGGCGCGCCACCGTGAATCGTCTGCGCGAATTCAGCCGCGTGATCCAAAGCACGCATATGGGCGAAACGCTCTCGCCTGCCACCGAGCACGGCGGCATCAATCTGCACTACGTCGACGCGAACACGCTCGTCACGCACGACCTGCGCCTCGCGCTGCCCAACGGCACGCCGCTCGCCGCCATCGCCGACATCGAAGTCAAGCCGGGCGCCCGCTGGCTCGTGCGCGGGCCGTCCGGAAGCGGCAAGAGCACGCTGCTGCGCGCGTTCGCGGGCCTCTGGCCGTTCGGCGACGGCGCGATCGACGCCCCCGTCGGCGCACGCTCGATGTTCGTGCCGCAGCAGGGTTATTTGCCCATCGGCACGCTCAAAGCCGCCCTCGCCTATCCGTCCGCCGCCGATACGTTCACCGATGATGCATGCCGCGATGCGCTGCGCGCCTGCCGGCTCGAAGGCTACGTGCAGCGGCTGGCCGAATCGGCACACTGGACGCGCGTGCTCTCGCCCGGCGAGCAACAGCGTCTCGCGTGCGCGCGCGTCTTGCTGCACAAGCCCGATTTCCTGTTCCTCGATGAAGCGACGAGCGCCCTCGATACCGAAAACGAAGCCAACGTCTATCGCTTGTTGATGGAGCGGCTCCCGAACACGGCGATCGTCAGCGTCGCCCATCGCGAGTCGCTGCTTGGCTTGCACCAGCACGTCCTCGACATTGCGCGGATGGAGGAGCGCGCCGTGGCGTAACCGGTCACGCCGGCGGCACGGCCACCGACGCAAGCGCGCGGTAACGCGCGCCATGAGGCGCGAGCGTGCTCGAATAGAGCGTCAACGTATCGAAGCGAGGGGTGACGGGAAGCGTCGCTGGGTCGGGCGGCGCGCCGGCCGGCGCAAAGCCGATACCGGCAGCGGTCCCTTCGCTTTGGGCCGGCGCATGGCGTCCCGGCTCGGCCGAAGCAGTTGGCCGAGCCGAACGCGCGAATCGCGCCAGTGTGATGTGCGGGCGAAATGGGCGATGATCGTCGATGGGCAAGCCCAGGCTTGCGACGAGTGCTCGCACGCGCGCTTCGATTTCGCCGAGCCCCGCGCCCAAGGCGAAGGGCACGACGACGAGACGAGGATGCGCGACGCTCGGCCAGTATTGAACCGGCTCGGCCCGCTGAGCCGCCAAGGGCGCGACGACCGTCGCCAGTTGCGCCGCCAGCCGCGCGCCCTGCCGCGGCGGGACGGTGCCGAGAAAAGCCAACGTCATGTGCAGTTGCTCGGCGCCGACGCGCCGAGCCGCCGCGCCGACGGGCATCGCCGCCAGCGCATCGCGCGTGGCCGCATCGGGCACGAGCGCGATGAAACAGCGATGCCAATCGTCGTCGACGATCTGCCGCGAGGTCATACGATCAGCGCGGCAACTCCGAACTGCCCATCAAGAACGCGTCGACCGCGCGCGCGCATTGGCGGCCTTCGCGGATCGCCCATACGACAAGCGATTGACCGCGCCGCATATCCCCCGCCGTAAATACCTTGTCGACCGACGTGTAGTACGCGCGCTCGCCCTCGGTCGAGGCGCGCACGTTGCCGCGCGCATCCTTGTCGACGCCGAACGCGTCGAGCACGGGGGAAGCCGGCTGCGTGAAGCCCATCGCGAGCAATACCAGGTCGGCCTTCATCTCGAACTCGGAGCCCGGCACTTCCTGCATCTTGCCGTCCTTCCATTCGACGCGCGCGGCGACGAGCTTCTCGACCTTGCCGTTCTTGCCTTCGAAGCGCTTGGTCGCCACCGACCAGTCGCGGCTGCACCCTTCTTCGTGCGACGACGAAGTACGCAGCTTGATCGGCCAATACGGCCAAACGAGCGGCTTGTTCTCTTCTTCCGGCGGCTGGGGCAGCAGCTCGAATTGGGTCACGCTCTTCGCACCGTGGCGGTTCGACGTGCCGACGCAGTCCGAGCCCGTATCCCCGCCGCCGATGACCACGACGTGCTTGCCCTTGGCGAGCAGTTGGTCGGTGAGCTTATCGCCCGCGTTGACCTTGTTCTGCTGCGGCAAGAATTCCATCGCGTAATAGATGCCCGCGAGCTCTCGGCCGGGAACGGGCAGATCGCGCGGCGTCTCGGAGCCGCCCGCGATCACGACCGCGTCGAACTCGTCCTTGAGCGTGGCAGGCGAAATCGTCTCCTTGGCCGTGTTGCCGATGTAAGCCGGCAGCGCGTCCTCGCCGACGAACACGTTGGTGCGGAAAGTGACGCCCTCGGCCTCCATCTGGCGCATGCGCCGATCGATCAGCCACTTCTCGAGCTTGAAGTCGGGGATCCCATAGCGCAGGAGCCCGCCGATCCGATCGTTCTTCTCGAACACCGTCACCTCATGCCCGGCGCGCGCGAGTTGCTGCGCGGTCGCGAGCCCAGCCGGCCCCGAGCCGACGACAGCCACCTTCTTGCCGGTCTTCTTCTTGGGCGGCAACGGCGCGACCCAGCCTTCGCTCCAAGCCTTGTCGATGATGGCGTGCTCGATCGACTTGATGCCGACCGGTTCGGCATTGATGCCGAGCGTGCAAGCCGCCTCGCACGGCGCGGGACAAATGCGGCCCGTGAACTCCGGGAAGTTGTTCGTCGAATGGAGCACGTCGATCGCGCGCCGCCAGTCCTGGTGATAAACGAGGTCGTTGAAGTCGGGAATGATGTTGTTGACCGGGCAGCCGTTATTGCAGAACGGAATGCCGCAGTCCATGCATCGGGCGCCTTGAATCTTCGCGTCCTCGTCGGTCAGCGCGAGGACGAATTCCTTGTAGTGCTTGACGCGCGCGAGCGGGGCTTCATACGACTCGTGGCGGCGCTCAAACTCGAGAAAACCGGTTGCCTTGCCCATGGGGTGCTCTTCTTTCCTAAATCGTCGGTATCGGGGGGGGCCGGCGCGGGCCGCGCACGCCGATCGAAGTTCAGTCCGATCGGGGCGCAGCCGCGGGCGCCGGCCGCTCAGGTGAGGTCAGGTCGCGGCGCGCGCTCGGTGGAAAGCGCGGCGCCGCTCGTGCGTTGACCGCTTACGCAGCCATCGCCTCCTTGGCCGCTTTCTTGGCGGCCAGCTCGCCGAGCGCTCGCTTGTACTCGGTCGGGAAGACCTTGACGAACTGACGGCGCGACGCGTCCCAGTTCTCGAGCAGCGCCTTCGCGCGCGGCGAACCGGTGAACTGGAAGTGCCGCTCGACGAGGCCCTTGAGCACCGCTTCGTCGGTCTCGCCCAAATGCCAGAGGCTGCGGTCGATCGTGCGCTCCTGCTCGGCCTGCTGCAGCACCGGCTCGAGCGCGACCATCGCCTTGTTGCACTTGCCCGCGAACGCGCCGTCCGGATCGTAGACGAACGCGATGCCGCCCGACATGCCCGCCGCGAAGTTGCGCCCGGTCTCCCCGAGCACGACGACCGTGCCGCCCGTCATGTACTCGCAACCGTGATCGCCCGTGCCCTCGACAACTGCGCTCGCCCCCGAGTTGCGCACGCAGAAGCGCTCGCCCGCGACGCCGCGCAGATAAGCTTCCCCTTCGAGCGCGCCGTACATCACCGTATTGCCGCAGATGATGTTTTCTTCGGACTTGCCGCGGAAGTCGTTCGTTGGGCGAATGATGATGCGCCCGCCCGAGAGCCCCTTGCCGACATAGTCGTTGCCGTCGCCGACGAGATCGAGCGTGACGCCGCGCGCGAGGAACGCACCGAAGCTCTGACCCGCCGTGCCCTTGAGCTGGATGTGGACCGCATCGTCGGGCAATCCGTCGTGGCCGTGCTTCTTCGCGATCACGCCCGAGAGCATGGCGCCGACGCTGCGATTGACGTTGCGCACGGGCTGAATGAACGAGACATGCTCGCCGCTTTCGATCGCGGCGCGCGCCTTCTCGATCAGCGTGTGATCGAGCGCGCGGGACAAGCCGTGATCCTGCTCTTCGACGTGCTTGCGTGCGACCTCGCTCGGCACCTTCGGCAGATAGAAGATGTTCGAGAAGTCGAGCCCCTTGGCCTTCCAATGCTCGATGCCCTTCTTCATATCGAGCAGATCCGCGCGGCCGATCAGGTCCTCGAACTTGCGGATGCCAAGCTGCGCCATGATCTCGCGCACTTCCTCGGCGACGAAGAAGAAGTAGTTGACGACGTACTCGGGCTGGCCCTGGAACCTCGCTCGCAGCACAGGATCTTGCGTCGCCACGCCGACGGGGCACGTGTTCAGATGGCACTTGCGCATCATGATGCAGCCTTCGACGACGAGCGGAGCCGTCGCGAAGCCGAATTCGTCCGCGCCGAGCAGCGCGCCGATCGCGACGTCGCGGCCCGTCTTCATCTGGCCGTCGGCCTGCACGCGGATGCGCCCGCGCAGACGGTTGAGCACGAGCGTTTGCTGGGTTTCGGCCAGGCCGAGCTCCCACGGCGTGCCGGCGTGCTTGATCGACGAGAGGGGCGAAGCGCCCGTGCCGCCGTCGTGGCCCGCGATCACGACGTGATCGGCCTTGGCCTTGGCGACCCCGGCCGCCACCGTGCCGACGCCCACTTCGGAGACGAGCTTGACCGAGATGCTCGCTGCGGGATTGACGTTCTTCAAGTCGTGGATAAGCTGCGCCAAGTCCTCGATCGAATAGATGTCGTGGTGCGGCGGCGGCGAGATCAGGCCCACACCCGGCACAGAGTAACGCAGCTTGCCGATGTACTCGGACACCTTATGGCCCGGCAATTGACCGCCTTCGCCCGGCTTCGCGCCCTGCGCCATTTTGATCTGGATCTGATCGGCCGACGCCAGGTACTCGGCGGTCACGCCGAAGCGGCCCGAGGCGACCTGCTTGATCTTCGAGCGCAGCGAATCGCCGTCCTTCAAAGCGATGTCGCGCACGACCTCAGGGCCGATGACCGAGGCGAGCGTATCGCCCTTCTTGATCGGAATGCCGCGCAACTCGTTGCGATAGCGGTTTTCATCCTCGCCGCCTTCGCCCGTATTCGATTTGCCGCCGATGCGGTTCATCGCGACCGCGAGCGTGGCGTGCGCCTCCGTGCTGATCGAGCCGAGCGACATGGCGCCCGTCGCGAAGCGCTTGACGATCTCCTTGGCGGGCTCCACTTCGTCGAGCGGGATCGCCTTCGTCGGTTCGACCTTGAACTCGAACAAGCCGCGGAACGTCATATGGCGGCGCGTCTGGTCGTTGATCAGATGCGCATATTCCTTGTACGTCTGGTACGAATTACTGCGCGTGGAATGCTGCAACTTCGCGATCGCATCGGGCGTCCACATGTGGTCTTCGCCGCGCACGCGGTAGGCGTACTCGCCGCCCGCATCGAGCATGTTGGCGAGCACGGGGTTTTCGCCGAACGCTTCGCGATGCAGGCGAATCGCTTCCTCGGCCACCTCGAACAAGCCGATGCCGCCGACCTTGGACGCCGTGCCCTTGAAGTACTTCTCGACCAAATCGCTCGCGAGGCCGACCGCTTCGAAGATCTGCGCGCCCGTGTACGACATGTAGGTCGAAATGCCCATCTTCGACATGACCTTTTGCAGGCCCTTGCCGACTGCCTTCGTGAAGTTGTAGACGGCTTTTTCAGGCGAGAGATCGCCCTTCATGCCTTGCGCCAACTGCGCGAGCGTCTCCATCGCGAGGTACGGATGGACCGCTTCCGCACCGTAGCCGGCAAGTAGCGCAAAGTGATGCACCTCGCGCGCCGAGCCGGTCTCGACGACGAGGCCCGTGCTCGTGCGCAGCCCTTGCGAGACCAAGTGCGTATGGATCGCGGCCGTGGCGAGCAGTGCGGGGATCGCCACGTTGTCGCGATCGGTGCGCCGATCGGACACGATCAGCATGTTGTAGCCCGACTTCACCGCATCGACGGCTTCAGCGCACAGCGAAGCGAGCCGCGCCTCGATGCCTTCCTTGCCCCAGGCAACCGGATAGCAGATGTTCAGCTCGTAGGAACTGAACTTGCCACCCGTGTATTGATCGATCGCGCGGATCTTGGCGATGTCCTTGAAATCGAGCACCGGCTGCGACACTTCGAGCCGCATCGGCGGGTTGATGTTGTTCGTATCGAGCAGGTTCGGCTTCGGCCCGACGAACGAGACGAGCGACATCACCATGTTTTCGCGGATCGGATCGATCGGCGGGTTCGTGACCTGCGCGAACAACTGCTTGAAATAGTGATAGAGCGTCTTGTTCTTGTTGGACATGACCGCGAGCGGCGAGTCGTTGCCCATCGAGCCGATCGCCTCCTCGCCCTGCTGTGCCATCGGCGCCATCAGGAACTTCAGATCTTCCTGCGTGTAGCCGAAGGCTTGCTGGCGGTCGAGCAGCGCGGCCGCCTCGCGGCGCTCGGTCGCGACGTCCTCGGCGTTGGGCTCGATCTCGTCGAGCTTGATGCGCACCGCGTCGATCCAGCTCTTGTAGGGCTTGGCGTTGGACAAATTGTCCTTGAGCTCCTTGTCGCCGATGATGCGGCCGTGTTCCATGTCGATGAGGAACATCTTGCCCGGTTGCAAGCGCCACTTCTTGACGATCTTCGATTCGGGGATCGGCAGCACGCCCGATTCGGAGGCCATGATGACGAGGTCGTCCTCGGTGATGATGTAGCGCGCCGGACGCAGGCCGTTACGGTCGAGCGTCGCGCCGATCTGACGCCCGTCGGTGAAGGCGATCGCGGCGGGACCGTCCCACGGCTCCATCATCGCTGCATGGTATTCGTAGAAGGCGCGGCGGTTTTCGTCCATCAGCGTGTGTTGCTCCCACGCTTCGGGAATCATCATCATCACCGCGTGCACGAGCGGATAGCCCGCCATCACGAGCAGCTCGAGACAGTTGTCGAACGAAGCGGTGTCCGACTGGCCCGGGTAGATCAGCGGCCAGAGCTTGGGCAGATCGTCGCCCAGCACGGCGCTCGCGATCGCACCCGTGCGCGCGTTGAGCCAGTTGACATTGCCCTTGACCGTGTTGATCTCGCCGTTGTGCGCGATCATGCGGTACGGGTGAGCCAGTTCCCAAGCCGGGAACGTGTTCGTCGAGAAACGTTGATGCACGAGGGCGAGCGCGGAGACGACACGCTCGTCTTGCAAGTCGCGGTAATACACGCCCACCTGCCCCGCCAGCAGCAGCCCCTTGTACACGACGGTGCGCGCCGACATCGACGGCACGAAGTACTCCTTGCCGTGCTTGAGCTTGAGCGCCTGAATGCGGTGGCTCGCCGTCTTGCGGATGACGTAGAGCTTGCGCTCGAGCGCGTCGGTCACCATGATGTCCCGCCCGCGGCCGATGAAGATCTGGCGGATGACGGGCTCGCTCGCCTTCACAGCCGGAGAGATCGGCATCGCGTGATCGACGGGCACGTCGCGCCATCCCAGCACGACCTGGCCTTCCGCCTTCACCGTGCGCTCGAGCTCCTGCTCGCAGGCCAGACGCGACGCGTGCTCCTTCGGCAAAAAGATCATGCCGACGCCGTACTCGCCGGCCGGCGGCAGCGTCACGCCTTGGCGCGCCATCTCTTCCCGATAGAACGCATCGGGAATTTGAATCAGGATCCCCGCACCGTCGCCCATGAGCGGATCCGCGCCGACCGCGCCCCGATGGTCCAGATTCTCCAGAATCTTCAACCCTTGCTGGATGATCTCGTGGCCCTTCTGGCCCTTAATGTGCGCGACGAAGCCGACGCCGCAGGCGTCGTGCTCGTTGCTTGGGTCGTACAGACCTTGCGCGGTGGGTACCGAGCGGCTCGGTTGGTGGTCGTTCATGGGGGACACCGTCTTAAGAGGCCTTTGCGGCCGTTCGCATGGGAGTTAATGCAGTGATCGTCGCCAATCGCCAGCCGTGGCGGCACTTGGCGGGGAACACGGCACTTGTCGCGGATGACCGGGGTGTGAGGCGCCGCGGCGGCAAGCTGGGCTTATGGCCGCGGCGCTCGCCGAAATCGGAATATACGCGACGAATCAATGGAATAGCAAACAAAACGTGATGATCAGACCCCAATAAATATGATGCATCGATTCGGTGCTTGTTTATTGGGGCCGTATCGAAATGGGGCAAATAAAAATGGCTCTCATCTGCAAGCCGTTGGTCGTGACGCAGCGCGGCACGGACGCACACGGTTCCGTGCCTGCCGGGCAGCGCGCCGCAGCCCGCTATTGCTGATGCGGCGTTTGAGGATTCTGCGGCGTCTGCGACGTTTCTCGCACCTTCCTGGGCCGGCCACGCGGCAGCGGCGAGACGCGCCGGTTGGCCTCGCGCGCGGCCCACTCGCGATACGACTCGCCGCCAAGCACCCAGCCTTTGAGCGTGGCCTGCTGAAGCTCGTTGGCCTCGCGCTCGTCGAGCGGTTGCTCGCACAACTCCTTGTAGGCCCGCTGGCGCTCGAACGGCGTGTTGCCGAGCGACCAATACAGCGGGTGATCGGTCACGAGGCTATCCACGGTGAGCCCGATGTGATGCCGATAACTCGACCATCGATAGTCTTCGGCCGCGCTCACGAGCTGAGCCCGTACGGGACAAAGCTCGATCACGCGGCTCGCGAGCAGGAAGTAGCGCTCGCCCTCGATCACCGTCGCTCGGTAGCGCCCCTCCCAGAGGGTGCCGCGCCGGGCATAGCGGCGATTGAAGTGCGCGACGTAGCGGCGGCCCACGGCTTGCATGGCCTTGGGCAAGCTCGTCTCGTCACTTGGCGTGACGAGCAGTTGCACCGCGCCGGGCATGAGGACATAGGCGTGGATGTCGAGATGATGGTCGCGCGAGGCGGCCTTCAAGCAATCGACGAATAACTCGTAATCCTGCTCGTCGACAAAGGCGGGCTGCTGATCGAGTCCGCGCAGGATGACGTGCTGCGGCTGTTTTGGGACGTAAAGACGTGCGAGCCGTGCCATGCTGGATTCCGTATAGTGTGTTGGTGATTACCCCAAGGGACGATGCGTCGCTTCGAGCGTTGACGAAGACACACGTGGTTTTTCGTGAACACACGCCACGCTTAGGGAGAATGCTCTAGCGTGCGCGCTTGGTTTGTTTCAAACCTTCTACTCATAATAGTCGGGCCTTTCATGGAGGAGCACATAGATGAAATTAAAACAGGCCATCACAGCGGCCGTGGCGGCGCTCGCTTGCGCACAAGCGGCGCATGCCCAAACGGCCGGGACCTTTTACGTGGCGTCGGGGTGGTTCCACTTCGCACCTCAGAGCGGCAGCGATCCGCTCGAAGTACTTAGCATCGGCGGCACGACCCTGAATGCATACCAGCCCAACACGGGCGCTCGCATCGACAGTTCCGACACGCTCGGCTTCAGCGCCGGCTACTTCGTCACCGACCACATCTCCACGGAGTTGGAACTCGGAATTCCGCCGAAGTTCGACATCAACGGTAGCGGCCAGCTCGGTCAATTCGGCAAGATCGGCAGCGCCAGGCTCTGGTCCCCCGCGCTGCTGTTCAAGTGGAACTTCATGAGCCCGACGGACAAGTTCCGCCCGTACATCGGCCTCGGCGTGACCCGCGTCTGGTTCACCAACGCGCAAATCACGAGCGGCGCCTTCGAGCAAAATGTCTTGCACGGTCCGACCTCCGTCTCGACGGATCGTTCCTGGGCCCCTGTCTTCAATGCGGGCTTCAACTATTCGTTCAATAAGCATTGGTTTGCCGGCCTGTCGATTTCGTACATCCCGGTGAGCGTGACCGCCAATTTGACCTCGACGAACGTCGGGCCGTTCGGCTTGACAGTTCAATCCCAAGCAAAGATCAGGCTCAACCCGATCGTCACCTACGCCAAGGTCGGCTACGCCTTCTAAAGCCTAGGTCGAAATTCGACGCGTGCCTATACGTCGCCGCCCTCATGGGGCGGCGTTGTAATTTCGACCGTCGAGAAGTCGCACCGATAACGTTTCTACGCGGGGCCGAGTTACATCCGCCCCCTCGGCGGGGACCTAGGGCAAGCTCGCTTCATGCCCGCCTGTGCACGCCCGCTCGGGCCAGACGCCGTCCGTTGCAAGCGCGCGTCAGCGTCGGCATACTCCATCGTACCCACCGGCGCGCCGCCGTGGACTGGCATCGAAGTTGCGACGATAGGGTTCCTCCCCGCATCGGATCCGCGGGTTCGTTCTTCCCGTTATACATCGTTGACGGAGCGACCATGACCGCACTACCGAACACGCGAGACGCGCTCGAAACCTCGTGGAGCACCGCCGGCCGCCACGCGCGCCGCATCGCTCGCCACAGCCGCCACGCCGCCGAGGATATCGGCAGCGAAATGCGCGAACTGCTCTCGGAGCTCGAACAAACGCTCGCCGATGGCACGCAAGCCGACGCCGCCGTCTTGCGCGACCAGATGAGAAAGCGCTTGGATGTCGCGCGCGCCCGCCTGGACGGCGCCCGCGAATCGATTCGCGACCGCGCCGCCGCCACCCTTAGCGATGCGCAGGGCTACATTCGCGAAAATCCTTGGGAGACGATGGCCGTCGTCGGCGGGATTGCCCTGTTGACCGGATGGCTGCTCGCTCGAAACCGCTGATCGAACGTCTTTCGCGGGTTCGCGCACAAAGCACGGAACGCAGTCTCGCTGCGCGCAGCTAATCGAGAAAGGCGGCGCCCATCAGATCGATGCGATCGGTGCAGATCGCGTCGACGCCCCATTGCGCCAGCATGCGTGCACGCTCGGGAGCGTTGACCGTATAAGCGAGGATGAACAGGCCCGCCGCTTTGATTTCCGCGACCAAGCGCACATCGAGCTTGCGATGATCCGCATGCAATGAAAGGCAGGCGAGCGCCTGGGTGCGCGCACGCCAATCTGCGGGCACGGCGCCGAACAGCAAGCCGCGAGGCAGATCGGGCTGTGCGTCCCGCGCCGCTGCAAGCGCCTCGTGCGAAAACGACGACAGCAGCGGCGCAACTTCGGCGCCGCGCCACAACCGGGCCGCTTCATCGGCGACGAGCCGGCCCGTTTCCACCTCGCACCCCGGACTGGGTTTGATCTCGATGTTGGCGGCCAAACCGAGGGTTGCGCACCGCTCATGCACTTGCGCAAGCGTCGGCATGCGCTCGTCGCGAAAGCGCGCATCGAACCAACTACCGGCATCCAGTGCGGCCAATTCGGCGTAACGCTTGCGCGCAGCCGGGCCGCGACCGTTCGAGGTCCTCTCCAAGGTGTCGTCGTGTAACAGAAAAACAACGCCGTCGGCCGACAACTTCGCGTCGAACTCGATCATCTTCAAGCCGAGCCGCGCGCCCGTGTCGATCGCGGCCAGCGTGTTCTCAGGGGCAAGAGCCCCGCCGCCGCGATGCGCGACGAGGCGCGGGTATGGCCATACCGGGACCGCACGCGCGGAGGTGGCAGAGGTCACCGTCATCGTCGATTCTCCTTTCCAAAACGGCTGCCCGCAGGCGTCGGCCCGCATGCGGCCGAGAATTTAGCCGGCACGTTTGCCCGATGCCGGATCGAAGAAGTGCAGATGCTCTACCGGTAACGCGGCCGGCACGCACTCGCCGCGCTGCGGCCGGTTCGCATGCGCCAGGCGCACGGTGACGTCATGCGCGCCCCAACAGCCGTGCGCCAGGTTATCGGCGCCCAGCAGTTCACACGAGTCGACGACGAGCGGCGCTTGACTGCAGCCCGCTCGCGGCGTCATATGCTCGGGACGAATGCCGAGAATCCATTCGCGCCCGCCCGCGATTTCGCGCCCGACGCCCTGCGCGCCGGCGACGGGCAGGATGGGGCCGCCGCCGGATACCTCGAACTGCGCCCCGTCCTCGCTCAGCTTGCCCGGCAGCAAATTCATGGCAGGCGAACCGATGAAGCTCGCGACGAAGACGGTGGCCGGGCGCTCGTACACTTGCGTCGGCGCGCCGATTTGCTCGGCGTGACCGCGGTTCATCACGATCACGCGCTGCGCGAGCGTCATCGCCTCGATTTGGTCATGCGTCACGTACACGCTCGTCGTGGCCAGCCGAGCGTGCAGGCGCTGGATTTCCAGGCGCATTTGCACCCGCAGCTTCGCATCGAGATTGGACAGAGGCTCGTCGAACAAGAACACCGCGGGCTCGCGCACGATCGCACGGCCCATCGCCACGCGTTGCCGCTGGCCGCCCGACAGCTCGCGCGGCTTGCGCGCGAGCAGCGGCTCGAGCTCGAGGATCTTTGCGGCGGCGGCGACACGCTCGTCGATCGTCTGCCGGCCGAGCCCACGAATCTTGAGCCCGTAAGACATGTTTTCTTTCACGCTCATATGCGGGTAGAGCGCGTAATTCTGAAACACCATCGCAATGTCGCGATCTTTCGGCTCGAGCCGGTTCACGACGCGCTCGCCGATGACGATCTCGCCTTCGGAAACGCTCTCCAACCCCGCCACCATTCTCAACAGCGTGGATTTTCCGCAACCCGACGGGCCGACCAGCACGACGAACTCGCCGTCGGCCACCTCGACGTCGATGCCGTGTAGAACGAACTGCTTGCCGTCGTACGTCTTACGCACGCGCTTCAGTGTCAAGCCAGCCATACTCAGTGGTTTCCTTTCGATTATTTTTCCGCATCGACGAGGCCGCGCACGAACCACCGCTGCATCGCGACGACCACGACGAGCGGCGGCAACATCGCCAGCAGCGTCGCGGCCATGACGAGGTGCCATTCGGTGGCCGTATCGCCGCTAGCGATCATCGTCTTGATGCCGACGACGGCGGTCGTCAACGACTGCTCGTTGGTGATCAGAATCGGCCACAGGTATTGATTCCACCCGTAGATGAACGTAATGACGAACAGCGCCGCAATGTTCGTTTTCGACAACGGCAGCACGACGTCGTAGAAAAAGCGCAGCGGGCCCGCACCGTCGATGCGGGCGGCATCCATCAACTCGTCGGGCAGCGTGAGAAAGAATTGGCGGAACAGGAACGTCGCCGTGGCCGAAGCGATCAGCGGCAATGTCAGGCCGGCATAGGTATTCGTCAAATGCATCGACGAAACCACCTGCACCGTTGGAAATATCCGCACTTCCACGGGTAGCATCAACGTGACGAAGATCAGCCAAAACGCCGTGTTACGCAGCGGAAAGCGGAAGAAAACGATCGCGTACGCGGAGATGATCGATACCGCGATCTTGCCGAGCGCGATTGCGAGCGCCATGACGAAGCTATTGAGCAGCATGCGCCCGAATGGACTCGCGGCGTTGCCGCTGCCGTGCGACCAGACGTTGGCGATGTTTTCGAATAGATGCGTGCTCGGCACGAGCGAGAGCGGCACCGTGAACACTTGATGCTCGTTCATGGTGGCCGCGCAAAAGGCCACGTAGACGGGAAACGCGACGAGCGCGATGCCGACGATCAAAACGGCATGGCAGAACAGATCGAAGCCCTTGCGATTCTCGATCATGCGTATTGCACCTTGCGTTCGATGAAACGAAATTGCACTACCGTCAACGCCACGACGATCGCCATCAGCACGACAGACTGCGCACCGGAACTACCGATGTCGAGACCCTGGAAGCCTTCGGCGAAGATCTTGTAGATCAACGTCTTCGTCGCCTGTGCGGGACCGCCGCCCGTCGCCGCATCGATCACCGGGAAGGTATCGAAGAATGCGTACACCACATTGACGACGAACAGAAAGAACGTGGTGGGAGACAAAAGCGGCAGCGCGATTCCAACGAAGCGCCGCACCGGCCCCGCGCCGTCGATCGCCGCCGCTTCGATCAAGGAACGCGGGATGGCCTGCAAGCCGGCATAGAAGAACAAAAAGTTGTAGCTCACTTGCTTCCAGACCGATGCAAGGACCACGAGCGTCATCGCTTGCGTGCCGTTCAGCGCGTGGTTCCAGACGATGCCGCCTTTGGCGAGCGCGTAGGTGACGAGCCCGATGCTCGGATTGAACAAGAACGCCCAGAGCACCGCGGCAATGGCCGGCGCCACCGCATAAGGCCATATCAGCAGCGTGCGGTAGAGCTTGGCGCCGCGCGTGACGCGATCCGCGCATGCGGCGAGCAGCAAGGAAACGATCAGGCCCGACCCGGTCACGAGCGCGCTGAAAATCAACGTCGTCTTGAAGGAATCGAGATAGAGCGGATCGGCAAACAGATGCGCGAAGTTCGCCAGCCCGACGAACTCGCTCGACGTGCCGAAGGCATCCTGGGTTTGCGTCGATTGCCACAGCGCAACACCGGCCGGCCAGAGAAAAAAGAGGCCGGTGATGATCAGTTGCGGCGCGATCAACAAGTACGGCAGCGCGCTCGCGGCGAAACGGGAACGTTCGTGCATGAATGACGATTCGATCGATTATGCCGCGCCGCCGCTGAGCGAAGGCCCAACGAACAACGGCGACGCAGCGGGTCGTGGTGCGAGGCGAGCCGCTCGCCCACTGCGAGGGCGCTCGAGCCCCGGCCCCTTCGCTGCAGCGACGCCGCAGCGAAGGGGGCTTTGCGCACCGCTTGCTTTAGTGCGCCGATTGCTGGAAGCGCCGCAGCAATTCATTGCCGCGATTGACGGCCGAATCGAGCGCTGCTTGCGGCGTCTTCTTCTGCGCCCAAACTTGCTCGAGTTCCTCGTCGACGACCGTGCGAATCTGCGGCATGTTGCCCAAGCGCAGCCCCTTCGTGTAGGGCAGGGGCGGTTTGTTCAGCATTTGCTTGATCGCCGTGTCGGCCCCGGGATTCTTGTCGTAGAAGCCCTGGCTGCGCGCAAGATCGTAAGCGGCCGTCGTGACGGGCAAGTAGCCGGTATCCTCATGCCACTTGGCCGCCACGGCGGGCGAGGACAGATAAGCGAGGAACTTGGCGACCCCTTTGTACACGTTCGGATCCTTGCCGGCGAGCACCCAAAGGCTGGCGCCGCCGATGATCGCATTTTGCGGCGCGCCCTTCACGCTCGCGTCGTACGGCATCATGCCCGTGCCGAAGTCGAACTTCGCATACTTGCGAATCGTCGCGAGCGAGCCCGACGAGTTCGTCAGAATGCCGCAATCGCCGCTATAGAACTTCGATACCGCTTCGTCCTTGCGGCCCACGTAGGTGAAGGTGCCCTGCTTGGCCATGTCTTGCAGAAACTTGATATGGGCGACTTGCTGGGGCTTGTTGAACTCCAGCTTGGCATCGAGCCCATCGAAACCGTTGTTCTCCGACGCAAACGGCAGGCCATGCCAAGCGCTGTAATTCTCGAGTTGGATCCAACCTTGCCAGCCGGTCGTGAAACCGCAACTCATGCCCGATGCCTTCAATTTTTCCGCGTAAACGCGCACGTCGTCCCAGGTCTTGGGCGGCCGATTCGGATCGAGCCCGGCCTTCTTGAACGCTTCCTTGTTGTAGTAGAGCACCGGCGTCGAGCTATTGAACGGCATCGATACGAGTTCGTCCGTCTTGGCGTCGCTGTAGTAGCTCGCGATCGTGGGCACGAAGGCCTTTTGATCGAGGGGCGTGCCGGCTTGCTTGAATACTTCGGTGACGGGCACGACGGCCTTCTTAGCGGCCATCATGGTGGCGGTGCCAACCTCATAGACTTGCAGGATAGCCGGTGCGTTACCGCTGCGGTAGGCTGCAATGCCCGCTGCAAGCGTCTGATCGTACGTACCTTTGAACACGGGCACGATCTTGTAGTCGCTTTGCGATCGATTGAAATCGCTGGCGATGTCGTTCACGCGCTCGCCGAGCGCGGCTTCCATCGCGTGCCAAAATTGGATCTCCGTCGCGGCCCATGCGGCTTGACTTGCGCCCACGAGCAACGCACCCCCGAGCACCAGCGAACGAACCAGTGGCTTGCAACCGTTCATTTAGTTCTCCTAAGTAGACATTCACCGAGCGACGCGCAGCACTGCACCACATCGCCCCGGCAGAACGCCGTGCGCACTGCCGGGGCAATAGCTTAGTTATCGTTGATGACAAATAGACGTTGATACTCTTTCAACGCGTACCGGTCCGTCATGCCGGCAATGTAATGCGCGATGAGACGCGGTTGCGCCGCCTCGACCTCCGCCAAATACGCCGGCGGCAATAAACGCGGATCCTCGCTGAACGCCTCGAACAGCCCACCGATGACGCGCCGCGCCTTGCTCGCCATGCGCATGACGCGGTAATGCCGATACAAGTTCTTGAACAGGAAGCGTTTGAGCGCGGCCGCCTGCGCCGCCACCGCGCCGCTGTGCGTGACGAGCGCGGGCGCCGTCCGAACCGCTTCGAGCGACCGCGGCGCACACTCGGCAAGATTGCGCCGCGTCGTTTCGATGAGATCGACGA
The DNA here is from genome assembly GCF_029522115.1 of Trinickia sp. Y13. GTDB lineage: Bacteria > Pseudomonadota > Gammaproteobacteria > Burkholderiales > Burkholderiaceae > Trinickia. The sequence goes on from NZ_JAKWFK010000011.1 coordinate 133,950, forward strand.
TGAGCGTATTGATCATCCGGCGCACGGTCTCATGCACCAGGCGGCGCCCATCGAGCTGCGGATGCTCTCGCTTGGCCTCATCGAAATGGGTCTGCCAGAGCTCGACCTGCGCCAGTTGATCGATCGTCAGCAGACCGGAACGCAAACCGTCGTCGACATCGTGATTGTTATAGGCGATTTCGTCGGCGATGTTGGCAATTTGCGCTTCGAGGGAGGGACGCTTTCCGGTCAAGAAACGCTCGCCGAGCTCGCCCAGCTTCAACGCGTTTTCGCGGGAGCAATGTTTCAAAATGCCTTCGCGCGTTTCGAAACAGAGATTGAGCCCGTTGAAGCCGCCATAGTGCTCTTCTAGCTCATCGACGACGGCCAGGCTTTGCAGATTGTGTTCGAAGCCACCATGTTCGCGCATGCATTCATTCAGCGCGTCTTGCCCGGCATGACCGAACGGGGTGTGTCCGAGATCGTGCGCAAGCGAAATGGCTTCTACGAGATCCTCGTTCACGCGCAGATTGCGGGCGACCGACCGCGCGATCTGCGCCACCTCCAAACTGTGCGTGAGCCGCGTGCGGAACAGGTCGCCTTCGTGATTGACGAAAACTTGGGTCTTGTATTCGAGGCGCCGGAACGCCGTGGAATGCACGATGCGATCTCGATCGCGCTGAAACTCCGTGCGCGCCGACGGCGGGGCCTCGGGGAAACGGCGGCCGCGCGAGCGCGCCGAATGCGCGGCGTACGGTGCGAGGTGAGCCTCCAGCATCTCTGCCGTCGGCGGGCTGACGATCGCGCCCGCGTTCGGCTCGCGGCTGATCGCGCTGCGCTGCGTCGAGTCGGCCCTCTCACTCATCGTGTCCCCTTTCGCGTCAGATTGCTCGCACGCTCATCGCATTGGCTGGATTCAAAGGCACGCAGCGAGCGTCGCTCGCAATGCATCGCCAGGAACGCTCGTCACCACCGTCTCGCCCAGCTGCTTCAACAAAACGAATTTCACCGCCCCGGCTTCGGCCTTCTTGTCGACTTTCATCAGTTCGATGTAGCGCGTATCGCCGAGCGCCGGCGCATGAACCGGCAGACGGGCCGCCGTGATGAGCTCGACGAGCCGCTGGCGCACCGCTTCGTCGAGATAGCCGGTACGCACGGAAAGGTCGGCCGCCATCACCATGCCGCAACCGACGGCCTCTCCGTGCAGCCATTGGCCGTAGCCCAGCCCCGCTTCGATTGCATGTCCGAACGTATGGCCGAAGTTCAGAATTGCGCGTAGCCCGCCCTCGCGCTCGTCCGCCGCCACGACCGACGCCTTCAGCTCGCACGACCGCTTGACGGCATGCGCGAGCGCCGACGGCTCGCGGCGATTGAGCGCCTCCATGTTCGCCTCGAGCCATTCGAAAAATTGCGCGTCGGCAATCGCGGCCGTCTTGATGATCTCGGCTATGCCGGCGGCGAGTTCCCGCTCGGGCAGCGATCCGAGCGCGCCGATATCCGCGATGACCGCTTGCGGCTGGTAGAACGCACCGATCATGTTCTTGCCAAGCGGATGGTTGATGCCGGTCTTGCCGCCCACCGACGAATCCACCTGTGACAGCAATGTAGTGGGCACTTGGATGAACGGCACGCCGCGCATATAGCAGGCGGCGGCAAAACCCGTCATGTCGCCGATCACGCCGCCGCCGAGTGCGATCAGCGTAGTTTTGCGGTCGGCCTGCCCGGACAGCAGCGCATCGAAGATGCGATTGAGGGTTTCCCAATTCTTGAACGCCTCGCCATCAGGCAGCACGACCGTGGAGACCTGCTTGCCGAGCGGGGCGAGCGCGGCGCGCAACGCTTCGCCGTAGAGCGGCTCGACCGTCTCGTTCGTGACGATCGTGACCGATGCGCCGGCGATGTGTGGCGCGAATAATTCGGTGCGGCCGATCAAATCGGCGCCGATACGGATCGGGTAAGAGCGTTCGCCTAGATCGACGTTGACGGTAATCATGACTGTATCTGCTTGGTAATGCCGGCCATTTCGAGTTGCATGAGCACCATATTGACTAGCCCATTGACCGACGGCCGCCCGGTTTCGACGATGAAATGCGCGCACTCGCGATAAAGCGGGTCGCGCTCGCTGTACAAGGCCTCGAGCTTTGCCTTCGGATCTTCCGTCTGCAGCAGCGGGCGGTTCTTATCCTTGCGCGTGCGCAGCCACAAATCGTGCGGATTGGCCCGAAGATAAACGACCAGCCCGCGCTCGTGCAGCAACGCCCGATTCTCAGGGCGCAGGACCGCCCCCCCGCCCGTCGCCAAAACGACGGCCTCGCGAGCCGTCAATTCCGCGATGACCTGCGATTCGCGCTCGCGAAAGCCGGCCTCGCCTTCCAGTTCGAAAATAACGGGAATGCGCGCGCCCGTACGGGCCTCGATTTCGTGGTCGCTATCGAAGAACGGGCGACCGAGCCGGCGCGCCACGGCGCGCCCCACGGTGGTCTTGCCCGCCCCCATGAGCCCCACGAAAAAAATATTGGTGTTGGCGCCCCGCTCTTGCAACGTATCCTCTGTTCAATTCGGCTATGGTTCGTGGCGCAGCTTACTGGCAAAGCCGCCGGCTTGTCGAGTGCGCAAGCTCGCCCGCTTGGCCCGGCCAAGCTTGCCGCTCAATCGATTGCGACAATGCGCGGCGTGATGAAGACGACGAGTTCGCTGCGCTCTTTACGCACCGCTCGGTGGCGAAACAGAGCGCCCAGCAGCGGTATTTTGCCTAACAGCGGCACGCGCGTCACATCGTCGCGATCCTGGCTCTCATAAATGCCGCCGATCGAGACGGTGCCCCCGTCTTCCACCTCCACCCGCGTGCGCACGTGCTTGGTGTCGATTGCAGGCCCGGCGGACGTCGGTTTCCCGACACTATCTTTCGAGATATCGAGATCGAGGATGACGCGCCCATCCGGCATGATCCGCGGCTCCACCTCGAGCTTCAGGCTGGCGCGGCGAAACTGCACGCCCGAGACGCCGTTGCGGACCTTGGCCTGGTAAGGCAACTCGGTGCCCTGCTCGACCAGCGCGCGCGTCCGATCCGCCGTCACGACGCGCGGGCTCGACACGATCCGCCCGCGCCCTTGCGCCTCGAGCGCGGATAGCTCCGCGGTTACGAGCCGCGTCGCCCCGGCCGCGAACAGCGTAAGCCCGGCCGTCGCGGCCTCGAAGCCGGCAATAGCGCGAGCCGATACGTCGTGCACGACGCCCTGCGGCCCGCCCGCGAACCCGACGGACGGGGCATCGGCGTCGGTAGCGCCGCGCGCGGATCGCATCGACAAACGAGCCCCCAGCTCGCGTGAAAACCCTTGCGCGCCTTCGACGATACGCGCTTCGATCAGCACCTGGCGGTTCGGCTGATCGATCGCGGCGATCAATTGGGCCACTTGCGCGAGACGCGCCGCCAGATCGGTGACGAAAAGCAGGTTCGTGCGTGCATCGGCCATTGCAGCGCCGCGCTTGGACAGCACCCGCTGGGCGCCGGGCGCGGTCAACAAGCGCGCGACTTCGTCGGCGCGCGGATAGCTGAGCGCAAACGTGCGGCTCACCAGGGGCTCGAGATCGGCCGCACGCGCATGGGCTTCGAAGCGCTGGCGTTCTCGCGCCGCCAATTCGCTGAGCGGCGCGACCCAGATCACGTCGCCGCGCCGGGCCATCGCCAAGCCGTGCGCATCGAGCAGCGTGTCGAACGCGGTTCGCCAAGGCACCGCATTCAAACTAAGCGATATCCGGCCGCGCACCCGCTCGCTCGCCACGATGTTCAGGCCCGTAAAGCGCGAGAAGGCATCCAACACGTCTGCAAGCTCGGCGTTCTTGAATCGCATCGTGACCGGCCGCTCGTCCTGCGCGTTGCCCGCCGCCGCGGCTGCAAGCGCAGACCCATCGCTCATTCGCGCCGCCGGGGCGAGCGGCACCGGCGGTCCTTCGAGCGCGGGCACGGGCGGGCCGCTCGGGAGCGATTCGCCCGCGCCGCTCGGCGCCGGCAGCGTCGCTGGGGCGTTCGGCGCGCCGGCAGCCGTGGAATGCGTTTCGCCGGATCCGTCGTCGGGGGCTTCGGCCTGCTCCCCCGCGAGCGGCGGTTCGCCGACGCTGGGCCATGCCGAGACCGCGTGCTCTCGGGCGCCCTCCGCGAGCAGTTCGGCCGGCAACGGCGGCAACGAGGCCACACGCTCTGCGGCAGGGCTTGCCGAAACGAACAGCGCGATAGCGAAGGCCAACCATAGCCCGCGCATCGAAGCGCCTCGTCCACGCGTAGGCGAGTTCATCGGTGATCGTCCTGCAGCGAAATGCGGCGCGCCCCGTGCCGGCTCGCCAAGGTCACGCCACGGCTGTCGATGCCGACCACCCGCTCGGCCCCGAGGGATTGCCCCGGCCCCACTACCGCAGCCTGCGTTCCGCTGGCGCCCTCGAGCAGCGCCAGCGAGCGCCGACCATCCTGTACGAATCCGACTAGACGCGCCCCGGCCAGGGCCGACACCGAATCCGCTTGCGCTGCGCCGAACGGATCGGCCAGGGGCTGCCGCTTGCCGCCGCCCGTCCCCGCCGAAACGGCTCGCGCATATTGCCCGCGTGGGCGAGCCGGCGATACGTCGAAGACGGACAACGTTCCCGCGATCGCCAACGCGCCCGGTTCTCGCTTGATGCTCAACGTCTGCGGGACCACCAAGACCGGCAGCGCCGGAAGCCCTTGCAAAAAGCCATATAGACCGGCGAAATCCGAGCGGCCCTCGATTCGCAGGGCGCGCCCGGCGCGATCGCCGCCATCGCGCGCCGGTCCGGCCTGCGATAACGGTTCCAGCAGGCGCAGTGTCAGGCCGGTCTTGGCGGCAAGTTCGGCCAACGCGGGCAACTCCCCGCCCGCCGAGCGGTTCGACGGCACGCCGACTTGCGCGAGCGAAGCCTCTCGCAGCTCCGGCATGCGCGCCAGCCGAACCCGCCCCTCTCGCAGCTGCCGTTCAAGCTCGTCGATCGCGGCCGCGCCCCTCGCACGCCCGGCGTCAAACGTGCGACCGGCGAAACTGGCGAGCGTGAACGCGACCGCCGCCAACGCGGTGCAAATCATCAGACGGCGCTTGACGCTCCGTCGTTGCGCCGGAGCGCGCAGCACGCCGCCCCAGCGCGTGGAGCGTCGCGCCGCCGGTAGACGCACGCACACCCGGCGTATGCCAGCTAGTGCACAAAGCAACGCCCGCTTCATCGATTCCTCCCGCCCCGGGCGCCATCGGCGGAGGCCTCCACGCTACGCGCACTGCGCCGCAATGGCGAGGCCGGCTTCGCATCGCGCCAACGAACGCGCACCACCGCTTCGACGGCTCGCTGCGCCTCACCGCCAGCGGGCGTTGCCATCAGCTTGAAGTCCACCATTTCGGCCGATTTCGCGCCGGGCAAGCGAGCCAATCGCTCGGTCCAAGCGGTGCCTACTGCGCTGTCGGATGCATGCAACTGCAGCTGAACGTCTTCATCGCTCAGTTGCAGGCGGTTGACGGTCACGCCCGCATGCGTCTCTGCCATCAACGCATTCAACAGCGACATCAACGCAACGTACGGTTGCGAGCGTGCCGCGGCCTTCGCTGCATTGACCCTCGCGCTTTCCTGCACGCGTTCGAGCCGCGCGAGCTCGGCCAACGCCGGGGCCTGTTGCGCCACTTCGCGCGCAAGTTGGATGCGTCGCTCGTCGGCGGCGCCCATCGTCTCCCATCCGAAGGCCGCAAGCGTACCCGCCAAGACTGCCGCCGCGCCTTCGCACAGGCCGCGGCGGCGCAGCGAGCGCGCGGCTCGAATGCGATGCGGCAGCAAGTTGAAGCCGGACGCGCATGGCGCGGCCCCTTCGTTCAGACATTGCGTTGCGGCTACGCTCATTCGAACACCCCGCGCAACGCCAAGCCGAACGCGACGGCAAAACGCGCACCTTGCTTCGCATCGGCGCGCGGGGTAAAGCGGCCGCCATCGAAACAAAACGGCGCGCAGTCGAACGGCTCGGTCGCACAGCCTAGGCGCTCGCCGATGTCGGCCATCGCGAGTCCCAGACGTTCGAGCACATTCACGTCGCCGCCGATCACCGCGCGATCGAGCCCAGCGCCCGAGGCGAGCGATCCGAGAGCCGCATCGAGATCCGCATGTTCGCCGATAGGAAAGCGAATGCTTGCCTGGACGGCGCCTTCTGCGACGCGCCAGCCGTACACCCCGTCGCTACCGGCCCAGATCGCAGCGTATCGATCGGCGCGGCGCAGCGAATGCTCGGCCGCATAAGCCAGCGCGCGTAAGGCGGCGAGCGGTTCGCCATCGATCGCGGCCAACGCGATGCCGGCCGCGGCGGCGGCTTCGACACGCGCCTCCAAATGCCCCCGGGGCGCCGCGGCGAGCGCCACGCGCGAGACATTGCCCGCGCTTGCCGCCCCGGGAACGGCGGCGCAGTCGGCGGCCCACCAATCGATCGACAAGGCGTCCCGCTCGAGACCGCACAAGCGCTCGGCTTGTTCGAGCAGGATCGGCTCCATCTCGTCGATTGCCTGCGAATCGCGACCGTGGCTATCCGGCGCTTGTGTGACGGGGGGCATTTCGAACGTGGCGATGGCCGTCGCGCCGCCCGGTATGGCCATCGCACACGGCATCGCGCGCAGCGCACGGCGGCGCGGCCAGCGCGCACACAGCGACGACAGCGCAGCGGCCACGGCCGCACGGTCGACCAGATGCGCCCCGGACATCGCACCCGGATTCAATGGCGCAGCACCGAGCCACTCTACGCGAACGGGCAGATTCGACCGGCCCTTGCGGCTCACGATGACGAGCCGCACCTCGCGCGGACTCACGTCGATGCCGGCTCCAAAGCGGCGCGCGGCGGACAACAGTTTGTTTCTCATCAGCATGACGTTTCCCCGCAGCAGCCGGGCCGTCGACATGAGCGGCCAAAACGGCGTGCTGCAGCGAAATTGTGCGAATTGCGCCGCCGCCCCGATATTCGACCGAACGGCCAACGTTGCGATGGCAGCGCACGCGGCGCGTCGTTTCACATCGGCATCGACCGTTAAGCCAAACGAAAGCTCGCCGCCGCGCCGCTATAATCGCGGCCATTGCACTTCGCTTCGCTATGGATTCCCCCCTGCCGTCAGCCGCCCCATCGCCCTCAGGTTCCCCCGAACCCGCCAAGCCGCCCAAACGCCGCACGCGTTGGATGGTCAAGCTCGCCCTCTGTTGCGTGGGGATGGTCGCGGCCATGGGCGCTTGCGCCGGGCTGCTCCTGCTCTATGGGCTCGTCGTCGCCACGCCGCGTCTGCCCTCGCTCGACGCGCTGACCGACTATCGCCCGAAAGTCCCGCTGCGCATCTATACCGCCGATCACGTTCTAATCGGCGAATTCGGCGAAGAACGGCGCGACGTGGTGCGCATCGAGGACGTCCCCGTCTTTTTGAAACAAGCCGTTCTCGCAATCGAAGATGCGCGCTTCTACGATCATGGGGGAGTCGACATCGCCGGCGTGGTGCGCGCGGGCATCGCGGCGTTGACGAACGGACGCGCGACGCAAGGCGCCAGCACGATCACGATGCAAGTCGCACGCAATTTCTTTCTGTCGAGCGAGAAAACCTACACGCGCAAGATTTACGAGATGATGCTGGCGTACAAAATCGAGCGCGAGTTGACGAAGGATCAGATTCTCGAGGTGTACATGAATCAGATCTACCTCGGGCAGCGCGCCTATGGCTTCGCGTCGGCAGCGCGCATCTACTTCGGCAAGGACATCGCGCACATCACGCTCGCGGAAGCGGCGATGCTGGCGGGCTTGCCCAAAGCGCCTTCGGCATACAACCCTGTCGTCAACCCGGCGCGCGCAAAGCTACGTCAGCAATACATCCTGCAGCGCATGCTCGCGCTGCAGGACATCACGCGTGCGCAATACGATGCTGCGATCGCCGAGCCGCTCGCGCTTGCGGGCGCGCCCGCGCAGCAGTTCAGCGTACATGCGGAGTACGCCGCGGAAATGGTCCGTCAAGCGATGGTCGCGCAATACCACGATGAAGCCTATACGCGGGGCTTGAACGTCGTCACGACGATCGATTCGGGCGATCAAGCCGCCGCCTACCGTGCGGTGCGATACGGGCTGATGAGTTACGACGCGCGGCATGGCTATCGCGGCCCCGAGGGTTACGTCGCGCTGCCCGCCGCTGCCGGCGCGCGCGCGAACGCCATTTCCACGGCCCTCGGAAAATATCCGGACAACGGCGAAATCGTCGCGGGTGTCGTGACCGCCGCCGATACGCATCAAGTGCAAGCGGTCCTGTCCGACGGCACGCTGGCCACGGTCAGCGGCGAAGGCCTGCGCTTGGCGGCAGCTGCGCTCGTGCCGCGCGCGCAGGCGGTGGCCAGCATCCGGCCGGGGGCCATCGTGCGCCTCGTCAAAGACGACGCAGGCGCCTGGTCGATCGTGCAATTGCCGCAAGTCGAAGGCGCGTTCGTCTCGATCGTGCCGCAAGACGGCGCGATTCGCTCACTGGTCGGAGGCTTCGATTTCAGCAAGAACAAGTTCAATCACGTGACGCAGGCATGGCGCCAGCCGGGCTCCAGCTTCAAGCCCTTCATCTACTCGGCATCGCTGGAGAAGGGCCTCGGCCCGGCAACCATCATCAACGACGCGCCGCTCTTTTTCAGCGCGGCGGAAACGGGCGGTCATCCCTGGGAGCCGAAGAACTATGGCGGCCGGTTCGACGGCCCCATGACGATGCGCACCGCGCTCGAAAAATCGCGCAACCTCGTCTCGATTCGGATTCTTGCGCACATCGGCACCCATTACGCGCAGCAGTACGTGACGCGCTTCGGCTTCGACGCCGACAAGCATCCGGCCTATCTACCGATGGCGCTCGGCGCCGGCCTCGTGACGCCCCTGCAGATGGCCGGCGCTTACTCGGTCTTCGCCAATGGCGGCTATCGCGTCAATCCCTATCTCATTTCGGAAGTGACCGATCAAGACGGCCTCGTGCTCGCGCGCGCGCAACCGATCGTCGCCGGGAACAATGCGCCGCGAGCGATCGATGCGCGCAACGACTACGTGATGAACAGCTTGCTGCAAAGCGTCGCGCAACGCGGAACGGGGGCGAAGTCGAACCAACTCGGACGCAAGGATTTGGCCGGGAAGACCGGCACGACAAACGATTCTCGCGACGCCTGGTTCGCCGGCTATCAGCACACGCTGGCCGCCATCGCCTGGATCGGCTACGACTCGCCGCGCAGCCTGGGCGATCGTGAGACGGGGGGCGGCCTCGCGCTGCCGGTTTGGATGGACTACATGCGGCAAGTGCTCAAAGGCGTGCCGGAGTATGAAATGCCGATGCCCGCCGACGTCATGCCAATCGAGGGCGAACTGTACTTCGACTCGTTCCTGCCAGGACGTGGCTTCGTCCATACGGTCGGCATCGCCGAAGCGGCCGTGCACGCGGAGACGAGCGCCGCGGACGGCGGCGTGGAAACCGGGAATCGCGCAGCGGCCCCGCCGACGAACGCAGCCAACGAAGCGAGGGGCATGCCGCAGCCTACGGCGCCACCGGTTATGGTGCAGTGATCCACCACCGATGTCAGCCGCTGTCGGTGGATGGTTGTCGATGGATCGCTGGCGCTGGCGCTGCCGCTGCCGCGAACGCCGAGCGCACTAGCCAGCGCCGCTACAACCCGCGATCGAACCGAGAACGAACTCGGAAGACGCGTCGCGCCTTACGCCGGGAATTGGACGCGCTCGCCAGCTTGCTGCGTGGCGTAATCGGACAGAGACTCGAAGAACTCGCGGCCATTACGCGTATCCAGCCACTGTCCGTCGACGAACTTGAAGTGAAAACCGCCTGCTTTGGCTGCGATCCAGATCTCCTGCATCGGCGGTTGCAGGTTGACGATGATCTTCGAACCGTTCTCGAATTCGAGGGTCAACACATTGCCGCTACGCTCGATCTCGATATCGGCGTCGCTGTCGTCGGCAGCTTGCTCGATTCGCGTGAGAACGGCTTCCGCTCGGCCAAGGTAGTCGCTGTCGGTCATGCTAAACTCCGCCGGTTAAACACATCACAGCTCTTTAGGTCCTAGAGGCAGTCATGCGAGTCGTTTTCAGGATGAGCGCGATTGTAGCGGCTTTGGCCGTTGCGACAAGCGCGGCGCTAACCGCCTGCGGACAACGCGGGCCGCTTTATCTGCCGTCCGTCCCGCCGCTGCCTGAAAAACCGGTGCTTCACACCGGGCCATCCGCGCAAGATTCGGATAGCGGCTCGCAAGCGACATCGGGCGCGCAAGCGCGTGCGCCGCTCACCTTGGAGCCGGCCGATGCGCTCGGCACTGCGCCGAACGCCCAACACCCCACGCCTGACGCCGGTGCGGCGTCGAGCCCAGCACCCGATCAATAAACGCAGGATTTGCGCATGTCTCACTCCGCCTTCGCCTATGTCGACGGCGTGCTGCACGCCGAAGGCGTCAGCGCCGTCACGCTCGCCGAACGATTCGGCACGCCGCTTTTCGTCTACTCGCGCGCGGCGCTGACCCAAGCCTATCAAGCGTATGCGCAAGCATGTGCCGGACACCGGGCGTCGGTGCATGTCGCCGTCAAAGCCAACAGCAACTTGGCGGTGCTCAACGTCTTTGCACGACTTGGCGCCGGCTTCGATATCGTCTCGGGCGGGGAGCTTGCCCGCGTGCTCGCGGCAGGCGGCCAGGCGGAAAATGTCGTATTTTCGGGCGTCGGCAAGAGTGCGGCGGAAATGCGCGAGGCGCTCGAAGCGGGCGTCAAATGCTTCAACGTCGAATCGATCCCTGAACTCGACCGGCTCAACACTATCGCGGGCGAGTGTGGCAAGAAGGCACCAATCTCCCTGCGCGTCAATCCCGACGTCGATCCGAAGACTCACCCCTACATCTCCACGGGGCTCAAGGCGAACAAGTTTGGCATTGCATTCGACGAGGCGCGTTCGGCCTATCGCGCGGCGGCGGCATTCGAGCACCTCGAAGTGTTCGGCATCGATTGCCACATCGGCTCGCAGATCACGGAAATCGCCCCTTACCTCGATGCGCTCGATAAACTGCTCGATCTCGTCGAGCAAATCGAGGCGGACGGCATCGCCATCCGCCACCTCGACGTCGGCGGCGGGCTCGGCATCACGTATTCGGAGGAAACTCCGCCGGACACGGGCGTATTCGTGCGCACCCTGCTCGAGCGGATCGCGGCGCGCGGCCATGGTCATCGAGAAGTGTATTTCGAGCCGGGCCGCTCGGTCACGGGCAACGCCGGCATCCTCCTCACGCGCATCGAATTCCTGAAACCAGGTGCGGAGAAGAACTTCGCAATCGTCGACGCCGCGATGAACGACCTGGCGCGACCTGCCATGTACCAGGCATATCACGCGATCGATGCTGTCGCACCGCGCCAAGATGCGCCCGCGGTCTACGATGTGGTCGGGCCTGTATGCGAAAGCGGCGACTGGCTGGGCCGCGATCGCGCCCTCGCCGTCAAGCCGGGCGATTTGCTGGCGATCCGTTCGGCGGGCGCCTATGCGTTTGCGATGAGCTCGAACTACAACACGCGTCCGCGCGCGGCGGAGGTGATGGTAGACGGCGATCGGGTCCACCTCGTCCGTGCGCGCGAAACAGTGCGTGAGTTGTTTGCGGGCGAATCCATCCTGCCCGCCTGATTCCGGCGCAGCGCCGGTTCTCCCATCGCCGCCGAGCAGTTAGCCATTGCGCGCTCGGCGGTTTCTTTTGCTATCTGGCGGGCTTGGACGCACCGCCGCTGCGGCCGGCGAGTTTGCCGCGCGCCCACACGGCCACGCGCCATCCGAGCAGCACGATAACGATCGCGCCATAGATCTTGGGCAGGATGAGATCGTGCTTGCCGGCCTTCATCCACCAAAAGTGCAAAATCGCGAGCGCCGCAATGGCGTAAATCGCGCGATGAAGCATCAGCCAACGCCGCCCCAATCGGCGCACAGCGGCGCGCGGCGAGGTCGCGGCAAGCACAATCAACAGCACGAACGCCGCAAATCCGACCGTGATGAAAGGCCGCTTGCCGATGTCTTTTACGATTTCAGCCACGTCGAACCATTTGTCGAACCAAATGTACGTCACGAAATGCAGCGTCGCGTAAAAGAACGCATAGAGCCCGAGCATGCGGCGAAACCGCAGCAACGCATTGACACCACTCAACCGGCGCAGCGGCGTCACCGTCAGCGTGATGCACAGGAAAACCAGGGTCCAAAGCCCTGTCGAGCGCGTGATGAATTCGATCGGATTGGCGCCGAGCCCGTCGGTCAAGCCGAACACCACGAGACGCGCGAGCGGTACAAGCGCCGCGATGAAGACACCGATCTTGGCAGGTGCGATCCAGCGGTCTGCAGCGCCGCGCGCGCGGGCGTTTCCAGCTTGAGTCGAACGAACGGGCCGCGGGCCGCTTTGAGCGCGACCGGCGTCGCGCCCCGTCAGCGTTTGCGTATCGAGTGACATGAAATGCGCTCCATCAAGCCTGGCGTCAGAAGTACTTGCGCAAGTCCATCCCTTGATACAGGGAGGCGACGAGATTTCCATACCCGTTGAACATCAACGTCTTGCGCTTCGGCGTGAAGAATCCGTCCTCGCCGATCCGACGCTCGGTGGCTTGACTCCAGCGCGGGTGATCCACCTCGGGGTTCACGTTCGAATAGAAGCCGTACTCCTGGGGCGCGTAGGTATTCCAACTCGTCGGCGGTTGCTTTTCGACGAATCGGATTTTCACGAGCGACTTCGCGCTTTTGAACCCGTACTTCCAAGGGACGACGATACGGATCGGCGCACCGTTCTGGTTCGGCAGCACCTGTCCGTACACCCCGACCGTGAGCAGCGTCAGCGGATTCATCGCTTCGTCCATGCGCAAGCCTTCGGAATATGGCCAATCGAGAATCGGTTCGGAAAGCCCTGGCATCTGAGAAGGGTCTGCGAGCGTGATGAACTGCACGAATTTGGCGTTGCCGGTCGGCTGCGCGCGCTTGATGAGTTCGGCGAGCGGGTAGCCCACCCATGGAATCACCATCGACCACCCTTCGACGCAGCGGTGCCGATAAACGCGTTCCTCGAGCGGCGCGAGCTTGAGCAGTTCGTCGATGTCGTACACCTTCGGATTCTTGACCTCGCCTTCCACGCTGACGCGCCACGGATGCGGCCGTAGCGTCCCCGCGTTGCGTGACGGGTCGCTTTTGTCCGTGCCGAACTCGTAGAAGTTGTTGTAGGTCGTCACGTCCTTGTAAGGCGTGACCTTATCGGTGACGACAAACTTCGGATTAGTCGCAGCTGCGAGCTTGTGCGCTTTGGGGTCGGGTGAAGCATACGCGCCGAAAGCGGCGCGACTGACGCCGAGCGTTCCACCAGCGATTGCGAGTCCCGCAGCGCCCGCCGCCTGTAGCACGCGCCGCCGATTTTCGAACACTGCGCGCGGGGTGATTTCGCTAGCGGCGATGTCCTCGCCGGTCAGTAGGACTCGCTGCTCTCGGTTGATCGACACGATGCTGCTCCTCAAGAAACCCGGGCCGCTTGTTCATGGCGTCGCTCGAACGCCTTTCGGGCCCACACACGATGAATACGTGCGCCGCTTGCGCTCGGATGCATCGATCAAAGAAAAAACCGCCGATGGCGCGACCACGCGGCGGTTTTTTTATTACGAACATTACTAGCGCGATCGACATCGGCGCCGGCGCATCGGTTACAGCTTGCCGTAGCTATGCAGGCCCGACAAGAACATATTGACGCCCAGGAACGCGAATGTCGTGACGAGCAAACCGGTGAGCGCCCACCACGCGGCAGCCGTCCCTCGCAGCCCCTTCATCAAGCGCATATGCAGCCATGCCGCGTAGTTGAGCCACACGATCAACGCCCAGGTTTCTTTCGGATCCCAGCTCCAGTACCCGCCCCATGCTTCGGCCGCCCACAATGCGCCCAGTATGGTTGCGACCGTGAAGAAGGCGAAGCCGACGGCAATCGACTTGTACATGACATCGTCGAGCACGACCAGCGACGGCAAACGATCCGTGAAGACGCCGCGTTCGCTGAGCAAATAGGCCACCCCGACCATCGCCGACAGCGCGAACGAGCCATAGCCGATGAAGTTCGCGGGCACGTGGATCTTCATCCACCAGCTTTGTAGCGCGGGGACGAGCGGTTGGATCTGCTGTGCGTCGCGCGCGACCGAGTACCACATCAAGAAGCCGACGGCGGCGCTGATGACCAGTAGAACAAAGGCGCCCAATGCACGGGTGGCGTAGTGCTGCTCGTAATACAGGTAGAACAGCGCCGTAATCAGACAAAACAGCACGAACACTTCGTAGAGGTTCGAAATGGGAATATGACCGACGTCGGCACCGATCAGGTACGACTCATACCAGCGCACCATCATGCCGGTAAAGCCCATCAGGACGGCAAACCAGGTGAGCTTCGAGCCGATGGCGCCGCCCGACGGCGAGCGCGACAGCATGCCGATCCAGTAAAACAGCGTGGCAAGCACGAAAAGCGCGCTCATCCAAAGAATCGCCGACTGGCTCGACAAGAAGTATTTGAGGAAGAAGGCCGAGTCGGCCCGGGACAGGTCGCCGTGGTAGATCTGCAGCGACAGTAGCGCAAGCGCCGCAATGCTCACGGCAAGCAGGCGCACCGGCTTCCAGCGCCAGCCGAGCACGATGAGCGCGGGCACGGTGCATACCAGCACGAGCTTATCGTAGTAGTTCATGAACCCGTGGTACCGGGCAAGGCCAAAGCCGGCGCCCCCCGCAACGGCTAAGGCGAAGAGCCAATCGAATACGCCTAAACGACGCAGGAACGAGCGCTCGTCCAAGGCGCCCGACTGCGCAGAAGCGGCCGGGTCAGAGCGGGAAACGTGTGTCAGATCCATGATGATTACCGAATATCAATCTTGCGCGTCGGAAGACGACGCTATCGTCGCGCGGGGCGCCTCTGAACGAGCGTGTTCGCGCGCATTGTCACGCGCCGAGGCGGCCTCATGTGCGGACGCGCCCAGCACGGCGCCGACGGCGTCGCGAACCTTCCCGAATTCTTTCTCGAAGTCGAGCGTCTTGCGCGCCGTCGACATCGCCATCACCACCGACGTGCCCGCGGCAGCGTCCTTCACCCAGAACCAAAGCCGCCGCTCACGAATATAGAACATCGAGAAAATGCCGGCCACGAGAAGCAGGCTGCCAAGATACACCACTTTCTTACCCGGTGCGCGCGTGAGCTGGAACACCGACGCCTGCACCTGTTTGAACGAATCTAGCTGCAGATAGACAGGCGATCCATACAAGAAGCTGTCGGAAAGCGCGTTGATCGAATTTTGCACGAACCGGCTCTCGTTGGCGTTCGCGGGCGCGTCGGCCTCGCCTGCTCGCTCGCGAGCTAGTTGCCAGAGATCCCACGTTGACCCTTCGAGCATACGCAGCAATAGCGATGCCGCCTTCTGCTGCTCGCCCTTCGGCACCGAATGATCGATGAATGCCGCGATCGATTGGAAGCCACCGGCGCGCTGCCCAGGCGGTAGGCTGCCTGGCACGGTGTCGGCTCCCGAGAACAGCGACAAGACCCGCGTCGCGCTTTCCTCCAGGTGGGCTCGCAGCTCGGGGGTCGAATCGGAGATCGAACGTTGCGCGAAGCGATGAGCGGCCTGCGCCCGCAGCGTGGGATTTTCCAGCGCCGCGCGCAACATCATCCACTCTTTGACGCTGCCGTGCTCGTCGGCGGGAATCCGCAGATATCGGAACGGATCGTTCGGGGTCGTACGCATGCCCGCGAGGAAGAAGCGCGCGCCGTCCACTTCCACGGGCAGCATGTAGTTGTTGAACTCGCGCGCTTGGCCGTCCGTGCCGCGAATCTTGTACTGGACCGATGGCCCGACGTTGTGCAGATCGCGCGGCATGGACGATTTTGCTCCGGACCCCAGCCGCTCGTCGAAGACTTCCTTGAGCGATTGGTGCGCCGCCACGCCGCGCGCGTCGGTCTGCCCGCTGCCGTTGGTGATGTTTTCGACATTGATGGCGCGGAAATCCGCGAATTCGACCGTCTGCCCGTTCACGCCCGGCATCGAAGCCGACAGTGGCGCCGAGCTGCCGATCGCGCCATTGACGGGCATCGTCTTGTCCGAATCGCTCGTCATAGGCCAGGCTGTCATCGACATCTCCGAGCCACCGTCCTGGAAGCTCGATTGATAGATCGACACGCCATCGTACTGGAACGGTTTATTCACTTCGACGCGGGCGGGGACGCGCTTGCCGGTTTCGTGATCGACCACGACGATGTCGCTCGCAAAGAGCTTAGGCATGCCCGTCGAGTAATAGTCGACGATGAACTTCTTGAGTTCGATCGAGAACGGCAGGTCCTGAATCAGCGAGCCGTTGGGCTGATTCAGGATGGCCGTCGAAACGTGCTGCCCCTCGGGCACCCACGCGTAGCCGCGGAACGTCGGATTGGACTGCGAGAGGCGATGCGACGGCGAGATGTCGTTGATGACGGCGTTCGTCGAGATCGGCGACTTGCCGAACAGCCACATTTGGAGCCTGATCGGCAGATTGCTGTCCATCAAACCGCCGATGCAGATCACGACGATGGCCAGGTGCGCGAAAATGTATCCGATCTTGGCCATGGCGCCGCGTTTAGCCGCGATCAGCGTCGCGCCGTCCACTTCGCGCACGAGATAGCGATACCCGAGCTTGCCCGCCAGCGTGGAGAGCTGCGCCGCGGTGTCGGCGCGCGAAGCACGGGCCTCGTACTCAGCTTTGTGATGGAACGCGCGCAAGCTGCCTTCGCGCACTTTGAGCTTCCAGCTCTTGATGTCCGCGATCATCTTCGGCCCGTTGCGTACGACGCAAAGCGAAATCGAGACGATCAAGAAGCCGAGAATCAGCATGAACCACCACGCGCTGTAGACCGTGTACAGGCTGAGTGCGCGGAAGATGTCCGCCCAAAACGGGCCGAATTGGTTGACGTAGTTGGGATAGGGGTCGTCTTGCGTGAGCACGGTGCCGACGATGCTGGCGATCGCGAGCACGACGAGCAACGCGATGGCAAAACGCATCGAGCTTAGCAACTCGACCGCGCTTTTGAGCACGCGCCGGTTGGACTTCACTTCGTAACCCGAGGTGGTAACGCTCATTCAGACTCCTGTCGACCCGAGTTGACGCTTTGGCGCTTACTCGGGTCCCATGCTTCGCGGTCGACCCGAGCGAACGTTTCGCGCCTACTCGGGTGCATGCACAGCAACACAACAAAAAAGGGTGAGGGCCGACCGCCGACGGCGGTGGCGCTCCCACCCTTTTCTTCTTCTCGCCGGGAAACCCGGCGGTTATTCGTTCACGGTGGCGCTCAATGCAAGCCGGCGACGTAATCGGCGACCGCTTTGATCTCATTGTCCGACAACCGCGACGCGATGCCGTGCATCGCATCGTTGTTGTTCCGAGCGCCGGGGCCTTGCGCAAACGCATGGAGCTGAGCAACCGTATAGTCGGCCCACTGCCCCGAAATGCGCGGGTACTGCACCGGGATGCCCGATCCCGTCGGCCCATGGCAGCTCGCGCAGGCCGGCACGCCTTTGTCGGCGATACCCGCACGATAAATCTTTTGCCCGACGGGCACCGTGGCTGCGTCGTGCGCAACGCCGGGCTTGGGCGTTTGCCCCGCGAAATACGCGGCTACGTTGACCATGTCGCTATCGGAGAGCGCTGCCGCCATCCCGGCCATGATCGGATTGCTGCGAGCGGCCGCCTGCGCGCCCGCTTGCACTTTGAAGTCTTTCAACTGCTTGACGAGATAGGCTTCATGCTGCCCCGCCAACTTCGGAAACGACCCGCTCGCGCTGTTGCCGTCCGCGCCGTGACAAGAGGCGCACACTTGCGTCGCAATCGCCTGCCCCCGATTGATGTCCGGCTTCGGTGAATCCGCCGCTCGCGTTTGCGCTGCCCACCCCAATAAACTTGCTGCTGCCACGACCTGAAGCACCTGCAAAGACTTGCACAGTCGATTCATTCGCACACCCGGTTTCTGTCTTGTGAGAATAGAGTGCCCTCAAACGCCCGGTTTCCGGGCCCGCCCGAATAGGCGGCAGGATCGCCAAGCGGCCCGGCGATGTCCCAGAGAGGTCAATGCAAAAACGGCGACCCGTTGCCGCTAAAAGCCACGCGGCTAAAAGCTCGAAGCGCTTGCGTGATGCGGGCAAACACAGCGGCCGGTCGTCAGTAAACCGTCGTATTGTACAATAACTCGCTAACCGCCAAGACGCCAGTCGGGCATCCCCCGGCGCTCATGAGCGCCGCCACTCGGGCGTTGCACACGCTCTCCTTCCTGTCTCGCCATGGCCTTCCTGTTGCATCAAGCCCGCTTCTACACGACCGTCAATCACCTGCGCGACCTGCCCGCCACGGTCCAGCCCGAGATCGCCTTCGCGGGCCGCTCGAACGCCGGCAAATCGACGGCCATCAACATTTTGTGCAACCAAAAGCGGCTCGCGTTCGCGAGTAAAACGCCAGGGCGCACGCAGCATATCAACTACTTCAGCGTGGGGCCGGAAATCGAGCCGGTCGGGTACCTCGTCGATCTGCCAGGCTACGGCTACGCCGAAGTGCCCGGCGCGGCCAAGGCGCACTGGGAAGCGCTGCTTTCGAGTTACCTGCAAAGCCGCGCCCAGCTTCGCGGCATGATCTTGATGATGGATGCCCGCAGGCCGTTGACGGAGCTGGACAAACGCATGATCGAATGGTTTGCGCCGACCGGCAAACCGATCCACAGCTTGCTGACCAAATGCGACAAACTGACGCGACAAGAATGCACCAACGCACTGCGCGCAACGGAGAAAGGGTTTGCCGAATATCGGGCGGCAGGCTATGCGGGCGAACTCAGCGCCCAATTGTTTTCGGCGCTCAAACGCGTGGGGCTCGACGAAGCGCACGCCCGGATCGAAGGCTGGTTGGCGACGGGCGCGATGAGCGGCGCGACCGATTGACGCCGTCGCACGGAGGCCGATGCGCGCAGAGCGCGCCCATGCGGCATATCGCCACGGCAACCGCGGCTGAAAACGACGGGAAAGCGCGATAAAAAAACCCGCCGAACATCGGCGGGTCAAACAGCCTAATCGAAAAACGACAGGCACCCGCTCAGGGAGGAGAAGCGGGGAGGTCCGCCGCGTGTGCCTTTCGGCGGCACGCGCTTCGCTCGATCGCTATCATATACCATTGTTTGCCAGAGCATTTGCGCCGGCTTGATCGGCGTTTTCCGCCAATCCGATAGCGATTCCACCCTATGAGCTTCTATCCGCACCACCGCCCGCGCCGCATGCGCCGCGACGATTTCTCGCGCCGTCTCATGCGCGAAAACACGCTGACGACGAACGACCTCATCTACCCGGTCTTCATCGTCGACGGCAACAATGTACGTCACGCGGTCCCCTCGATGCCGGGCGTGGAGCGCGTATCGGTCGACTTGCTCATGCCTGTGGCTGAAGCGTGCGTTGAGCTTGGGGTGCCGGTTCTGTCGCTGTTTCCGGCCATCGAGCCTTCGCTGAAAACGCCCGACGGTCGCGAAGCCACCAACCCCGAGGGGTTGATTCCGCGGGCGGTGCGCGAACTCAAGCGGCGCTTTCCCGAACTCGGCGTGCTGACGGACGTAGCGCTCGATCCCTACACGAGCCACGGTCAAGACGGTGTCCTGGACGAGGCCGGTTACGTCCTCAACGACGAGACGGTGGAGATTCTGGTCGAGCAGGCGCGCGCGCAGGCCGAGGCGGGCGTGGACATTGTCGCTCCATCCGACATGATGGATGGGCGCATCGGAGCGCTGCGCGAAATGCTGGAAAGCGAGGGACACATTTACACGCGCATCATGGCCTATGCGGCCAAATACGCGTCGGCGTTCTATGGGCCGTTCCGCGATGCGGTGGGATCGGCGACGAACCTCGGCAAAAGCAACAAGATGACGTACCAGATGGATCCGGCCAACTCGGACGAAGCGCTGCGCGAAGTGCGGCTCGACATCGAGGAAGGCGCGGACATGGTGATGGTCAAGCCCGGCATGCCGTATCTGGACATCGTGCGGCGCGTGAAGGACGAATTCAGGTTCCCGACCTATGTCTACCAGGTGAGCGGCGAGTACGCGATGCTCAAGGCGGCCGCGCAAAACGGTTGGCTCGATCACGACAAAGTGATGCTGGAGTCGCTGCTTGCATTCAAGCGTGCGGGCGCCGATGGGGTGTTGACGTACTTCGCGCTCGATGCCGCGCGACTGCTGCGGGCGCTAAAGTAGGAGAACCGAGCACCCGGTACTGCCCGATGCGGTCATTGCCTCTCGCACGAATTGCAGGCAAGGGCCGCGAACGGTTACTACGTCAACGGGTCGCGAGGTAGGCGATGGAGCGCGGTCGCCGCATCGAAGCGGCGCACCGGACGATGCCCGAGGGCGGGACCCGCGCCGCGTTAGCGCTTGACGCAGTCAATCCCGTAAAAAAGGCGCATCACTCTCATCTCCCGGCGTGATTTTCGACGCGGCCGCAAAAAAGCGGCCGACGGATTGGTCGGCCAATACGGTTGTTTCGCGGGAACCCAGAACGACGGCGGACGCGCGCCCAGTCTCGCTAACTGAACGCGGACGCGACTCGATCAAGGCTACGCAAGAAGGTATCGGCCGACTCATAGCCGACGACACGCAGCACTTCTTTCCCGTTCCGATCAAAGAAAATGATGCCCGGCGGGCCGAACAGATCGAAGCGCTTTAGCAACGCCCGATCGTCGACATTATTCGCCGTGACGTCCGCACGCAGCAATTGCAGTTGCGCCAAACGCGCTTGCACACGTTTATCCGAGAATGTGAAGCGCTCCATTTCCTTGCAACTCACGCACCAGTCCGCATAGAAGTCGAGCATGGCTGGTCGAGCTGCAGTCTTGAGCAGCGCATCCAACTTCGCCGAAGATTGGACGGGCGCAAAAGCCGCCGGGGTCGGCACGGACCCAGCCGCCGTGGCGGATTCGCCGCCAACGCGCGCAGCCAACACGGCTAGCGGCCGCACGGGGTCGTTGGAGCCGGCAGCAAGGCCAACGAGCAGCACCGCAGCCCAAATGGCCATCCCGGCGCCAAGGCCGCGGCCCAACCGGCGCCAAATAGATGCCCCGCCCGTATTCGGCGTGAACAAGCCCAATGCGGCCGCCGCGACCAACAGCCACACGGCCGCGAGCAGCATTTGCGGCGCCGCGGACAATACCGGCCAAACGATCCAGAGGGCCGCCGCCAACAGCACGACGCCAAAAAACACCTTCACGCCATCCATCCATGCGCCGGCACGCGGCAGCAGCGTACCCGCGCCGAGGCCGATGATCAGCAGGGGTACACCAAGACCCAACCCCATGGAAAACAAAGCAAACCCGCCAAGGACCGCGTTGCCCGTATGCGCGATGAACGCCAAGACTGCGAAGAGCGGCGCCGTCATGCATGCGCCGACGACAAGCGCCGAGAGCGCCCCCATCGCCGCCACGGCCGCGAACGTGCCGCCTGAGCGACGGCTCGAGGCCTGCGATACGCTATCTTGCCAGCGCTGCGGCAGCACGAGATCGACGCCCGCGATCAACGTCAGCGCAAACGCCGTCAACAACACCCCGAAGGCGCCCAGCACCCAGGGATTCTGCAGCCACGCGCCGAGCGATTGGCCGACGAGCGCCGCCGCGATGCCAAGCGCGGTGTATACGAGCGCCATGCCGATGACGTACGCCAGCGACAGCGCGAAGCCGCGACGGTGCGACACTTTGCCGCCCTGCCCGATGATGATCGCCGACACGATCGGAATCATCGGATAGGAGCAAGGTAGCAGGCTAAGCACGAGGCCCGCCACGAAATAGAGCCCCACCGTAGCGGCGAAGCTACCGCCTTGCAGCAGCGATTGTGCGTAATCGGCACTCGTCACGCGCTCGTACCACGAGCCGCGCTGCGTGCCGGATACGCTCGCTCGAGCGCTCCCGCCGGTATCCGCGCTAGCGCTCAGCGCCGCGCCGCTCACGCGATAGACGTGCTCCGCGGGAGGATAGCAAATGCCCGCGTCGGCACAGCCCTGCGAGGTCACCACTAGGTCGAACGGTCCCGAGGCGGCTTGCACGGGCACGCGAACGGTCAAATCGCCGCGGTAGGTTTCGACGTTCTTTTGAAAGGTCGGATCGAATTTGACGTGGCCCGCCGGCAACTGCGCGGCGCCCAGCGTAGCGGAACCGCCTTTGACGGCGAACTGGAACCGTTCTCGATACAGGTAATAGCCGTCGGCGATCTTGAAATGAACATCGACCTCGTGCGGCGTTTCGTCCGCATTGAAGCGAAACGCCACGGACGGGTCGAGGAAATCGTCGGCGTGGGCGAGGCTGGCATGCCCCGCCCCAAGGCAAACGCATGCGATGACGAGCAATACCAGGCGCGAGAAAAATCGCGTCGGATCGAGAAGCGGGCTAAACATGTGTCGTTCTATGCGTTTCGGTCTCCACCCATTGCGCGTAGCCGCTCGATGCGGCGGTCTGCCACGAGAGGACTTCGGGTGTTTCGTACGGATGGTTAGCAAGAATAAGTTGCTCGAGTTCATGCGCCCGCATAGCGCTTGTCTTGAACAACAACTGGATCTCCTCGGCCGTTTCGACCTGCCCCTTCCAGCGATAACGAGAGCGCACGGCGCCAAGCTCGGTCACACAAGCGCTCAGACGCTGGTCGAGCGCCATCTGCGCAAGCCGTTGCGCCGATTCCTTGTCGGGTACAGTGGTGAGCATCAGCACGACGGGCAACGACACGACGGAGCACCTTGGAAGCGGTGAATATGCCGCTATGCTATCACCGACGCTGCGCACACCGCCCGCGCCGCGATCGACGCCGCCAAGGTCTTTTCGACCTGTGCCCCCTCGGCTCACGCAGCCCCGACCAAGTGGAATGCGCCCTAGATATGCAAAAAGGGCCAAGCTTGCGCTTGGCCCTTCTGCTGAATAACGAGGGCACGCGCCTAAGCGCGTAGCACCGCTTATTCCGCGTCTTGCACTTCTTCCGCTTCCACCGGCTCCGGACGATCGAGCAATTCGACGAGCGCCATCGGTGCGTTATCGCCAACACGGAAACCGAATTTCAGGATACGGAGGTAGCCACCCGGACGGTTCGCGAAACGCGGGCCCAGAACGTCGAACAGCTTCGTGACCGAATCGCGGTCGCGCAGGCGGTTGAACGCGAGGCGACGGTTGGCGAGCGAGGGCTTCTTGCCGAGCGTGATGAGGGGCTCGACGACTTTGCGGAGTTCTTTCGCCTTCGGCAGCGTCGTCTTGATGACTTCGTGCTCGATCAGCGAGTTGGACATGTTACGGAGCATTGCCAAACGGTGGCTGCTCGTGCGGTTCAGTTTCCGCAGACCATGACGGTGACGCATTTCAGTTCCTTGATTCGAAGTTTTGATCCAGCTCTTCTATCGTCCCACCGCGAAACGCCGCTAGCGATGAAGACACGGGCCGGTATGAAAAAAAGACAAGACGCGGATTTTAAAGGAAAATCCGCGCCTTCGCCAGACGTTGAGGCGCTCGCGCCCCAACACCGTTACTTGTCGAGACCGGCCGGCGGCCAGTTTTCGAGCTTCATGCCGAGCGTCAAACCGCGCGAAGCGAGCACTTCCTTGATCTCGTTCAGCGACTTGCGGCCCAGATTCGGCGTCTTGAGCAGTTCGTTTTCCGTGCGCTGGATCAGATCGCCGATGTAGTAGATGTTCTCCGCCTTCAGGCAATTGGCCGAGCGCACCGTCAACTCGAGATCGTCGACCGGACGCAGCAGGATCGGATCGATCTGCGGTGCACGCGACGGCGCTTCCGCAGCGGCTTCCGTGCCTTCCAGCGCGGCGAACACCGCCAGCTGATCGACGAGAATCCGCGCCGATTGACGAATCGCTTCCTCGGGCGAGATGACGCCGTTGGTTTCGATGTTCATCACGAGCTTATCGAGGTCGGTCCGTTGCTCGACGCGCGCGCTTTCCACCGCGTAGCTCACGCGGCGAACCGGCGAGAACGACGCGTCGAGCACGATGCGGCCGATGATCTTGGCCGTTTCCTCACCGTAGCGGCGCACGTTGCCCGGCACGTAGCCACGGCCCTTCTCGACCTTGATCTGTACATCGAGCTTGCCGCCCTTGGACAGATGCGCGACGACGTGATCGGGGTTGATCACTTCGCAATCGTGCGGCAGTTCGATGTCGCGAGCCGTTACGAGGCCTTCGCCTTCCTTACGCAGCGTAACCGTGACTTCATCGCGGTTATGCAGCTTGAACACGACGCCCTTCAGGTTCAGCAGCAGGTTGACGACGTCTTCCTGCACGCCGTCGAGCGTGGAGTACTCATGCACAACGCCCGCGATCGTCACTTCGGTCGGGGCATAGCCGACCATCGACGACAACAGGACGCGCCGCAGCGCGTTGCCCAAAGTGTGGCCGTAACCGCGTTCGAACGGTTCCATGACCACCTTCGCGTGGCTTTCGCCCAGCGATTCGACAGCAATGATTTTGGGCTTCAACAAACTGGTTTGCATAGGTTTTCCTTTTCAATACCCTCGGCTCGTTACACCGATAAGGCTGACCGGTAACACCCTAAAAATAAACAGCCGAGGTACACCCTTGCGCAACGCAATCGAGGTACCCCGGCCGTATATACAATTAGCGCGAATACAATTCGACGATCAGGCTTTCGTTGATGTCGCCGGCGATATCGCTACGTTCCGGCATTTGCTTGAACGTGCCTTCGAACTTCTTCGCATCGACCGCCACCCAGCTGGGCAGGCCGCCTTGCTCGGCAAGCGACAGGGCTTCGAGAATGCGCGCTTGCTTCTTGGCTTGTTCGCGCACCGAAATGACGTCGCCCGCCTTCACTTGCAGCGAGGGGATGTTGGCAACTTGGCCGTTCACCGTGATCGCCTTGTGGCTCACGAGCTGACGCGCTTCTGCGCGCGTCGAACCGAAGCCCATGCGATAGACGACGTTGTCCAGACGCGACTCGAGCAATTGCAGCAGGTTCTCACCCGTGTTGCCCTTGCGGCGATCGGCCTCGGCGAAGTAGCGGCGGAACTGACGCTCGAGCACGCCGTAGATGCGCTTCACTTTTTGCTTCTCGCGAAGCTGTGTGCCGTAGTCGGACGTACGTGCGCCCGATGTGCGGCCGTGCTGGCCCGGCTTGCTGTCGAGCTTGCACTTGTCGGCGAGCGAGCGACGCGCGCTCTTGAGGAACAGATCGGTGCCTTCACGGCGGGACAACTTGGCTTTAGGGCCGGTATAGCGTGCCACTTTGCATTCCTTCTATGTTTAGTCACGCAAACTTGCGTCTGCGCTAGTTCGTACCCGGGGTGGGTCGAACGGTGGACTTAGTCAAACAATCAACATACGCAAATAGCCTGCTGGCGCACGAGTGCGCCAGCAGGCGTCATACTGGCGCGCGTCTTAGATGCGACGGCGCTTCGGCGGACGGCAGCCGTTGTGCGGAACGGGCGTCACGTCGGAGATTGCCGTGATCTTGATACCCAGACCATGCAATGCACGCACCGCCGATTCGCGACCGGGGCCAGGGCCCTTGATCCGCACTTCGAGGTTCTTCACGCCGTATTCCATCGCCACGCGACCGGCCGACTCCGCCGCAACCTGAGCCGCGAACGGCGTCGACTTGCGCGAGCCCTTGAAGCCCTGGCCGCCCGAGGTCGCCCAAGCAAGCGCGTTGCCTTGACGATCGGTGATCGTGATGATGGTGTTGTTGAACGACGCGTGAACGTGAACCACGCCCTCGGCGACGTTCTTCTTGACCTTCTTGCGAACGCGTTGCGCCGCGGTGTTGTTCGAAGCCTTAGCCATTACGTTTTCCTGTAACTGTCAGTCGCGCTTATTTCTTCAGCGATTGGGCAGCGCGGCGCGGACCCTTGCGCGTACGTGCGTTCGTGCGCGTACGTTGGCCACGCAGGGGCAGGCCCTTGCGATGACGCACACCGCGATAGCAGCCGAGGTCCATCAGGCGCTTGATGTTCATCGTCACTTCACGGCGCAAATCGCCTTCGACGACAAACTTGCCGACTTCGTCACGCAGCTTCTCGAGATCCGCGTCCGACAGGTCTTTGACCTTCTTGGTCGTGTCGACGCCCGCCGCTTCGCAAATCTTTTGCGAACGCGTGATACCGATCCCGTAGATCGCCGTCAGGCCGATCTTCGTGTGCTTATGGTTCGGGATGTTCACCCCTGCAATACGAGCCATTGTTTTTCCTCAAACAAAAAGCGCAAGCAAAAGCGCGGCGTTCAGCCTTGGCGCTGTTTGTGGCGCGGATCAGAGCTGCAAATCACGCGCACGACGCCTTTGCGCTTGATGATCTTGCAATTGCGGCAAATGCGCTTAACCGATGCCATCACTTTCATGATATTACCCTTTTTTCAAATCACTTCGCCCGGAACACGATCCGCGCACGCGACAGATCGTAAGGCGTCAATTCAACCGTCACCTTGTCGCCAGGAAGGATGCGGATGTAGTGCATACGCATCTTTCCCGAAATATGTCCCAACACGACATGGCCGTTTTCCAGCTTCACGCGGAAGGTAGCATTGGGCAGGTTCTCGATCACCTCGCCCTGCATCTGGATTACATCGTCTTTGGCCATAAGTCCTTTCACCGCATCGGGATGTTGCTGCCGCCCTTGAAGTTCGCCTTCTTGAGCAACGACTCATACTGTTGCGACATAACGTACGACTGCACCTGCGCCATGAAGTCCATTGTGACGACGACAATGATCAGCAGCGACGTTCCGCCAAAATAAAACGGCACGTTCCAGCGCAGCACCAAAAACTCCGGCAGCAAACAGACGAACACGATATAGATCGCACCGGCCAGCGTCAGACGCGTCAGGATGCGGTCGATATACCGCGCGGTCTGATCGCCGGGGCGGATACCCGGAACGAACGCACCGCTCTTTTTCAGGTTGTCGGCCGTCTCTCTGCTGTTGAACACCAACGCGGTGTAGAAGAAGCAGAAAAAGACGATCGCCAACGCGTACAACAATACGTACACGGGCTGGCCAGGCTTTATCGCTTCGGCCACGTTGTGCAGCGTATCGGTGAGCCAGCTGCCGCGCGTACCCGAGCTGAACCAATTCAGGATCGTTGCCGGGAACAGGATGATCGACGATGCGAAGATCGGCGGAATCACGCCCGACATGTTCAGCTTGAGCGGCAGGTGCGACGACTGCCCGCCATAAATCTTGTTACCGACTTGGCGCTTCGCGTAGTTCACGAGAATCTTGCGTTGGCCGCGCTCGATGAAGACGACGAGATACGTCACCGCCGCGATCAGCGCCACCACCACGATTGCCGTGAACGGGTGCATCGAACCCGATTGCACGAGCGAAACCAGCCCGCCCACGGCATTCGGGAAACCCGCCGCGATCCCGCCGAAGATGATGATCGAGATGCCGTTGCCGAGCCCGCGCTCCGTGATCTGCTCGCCGAGCCACATCAGGAACATCGTGCCCGTCACGAGCGTCACCACCGTCGTCAGGCGAAACACCATACCCGGATCGATCACCAGGCCCGGCTGGTTCTCGAGCGCCACGGCAATGCCGAACGCTTGGAACGTAGCGAGCACCACGGTGAACACCCGCGTGTACTGCGTAATCTTGCGCTGTCCGGCCTGGCCTTCCTTCTTCAACGCTTCGAGCTGCGGCGACACGATCGCGAGCAACTGCATGATGATCGAGGAGGAGATATACGGCATGATCCCCAACGCGAAAATCGTGAATCGCGACAGTGCGCCACCCGAGAACATGTTGAACATGCCCAGGATGCCGCCCGATTGGCTCTGGAAAAGCTTCGCCAACTGATCCGGGTCGATGCCCGGCACCGGAATATGCGCGCCGACACGGTAGACGATCAGCGCCAGCAGCAGGAACACTGCCCGCCGACGCAGATCGCCGAACTTCGCCGTGCTTCGACCGGTTTTTGCGAGACTCGGGCTGTTAGCCAAGTACCTTCTCCGATACAAATGCCATTGACGGCAATCGGTCTTTCACGCGTTCGAAAGCCGCTTACTCGGCGAACGAGCCGCCGGCCGCTTCGATCGCGGCGCGCGCACCCTTCGTCGCACCGAGGCCCTTCACGACGATCTTGCGCGAGATCTCGCCCGTGGCGATGATCTTGGCGCTCTTCGTCAGTTCGCTCACGAGGCCCGCTTGCTTCAGCGCGAGCAGGTCGATTTCGTCGACCGGCAACGCTTGCAAATCGCGCAGACGCACTTCGCCGACGAATTCCTTCGTCAACGACGTGAAGCCGCGCTTGGGCAAACGACGTTGCAGCGGCATTTGACCGCCTTCGAAGCCGACCTTGTGAAAGCCGCCCGAGCGCGATTTCTGACCTTTGTGACCGCGGCCGGCCGTCTTGCCCAGGCCGGAGCCGATGCCACGGCCGACGCGACGCTTCGCGTGCTTGGCGCCATCAGCCGGCTTCAGGTTGTTCAATTCCATATTCAACTCCTCGAGTCCCTGAACCGTGTTAAGCGATGACCTTAACAAGGTACGAAACCTTGTTGATCATGCCGCGCACAGCGGGCGTGTCTTGCAGTTCGCTGACCGAGTTGAGTCGGCGCAGGCCCAGGCCACGCACCGTGGCACGGTGCGATTCGCGGGTCCCAATCAGGCTCTTGACGAGCTGAACCTTGACAGTTTTATCAGACATGGTGACCACCTAGGCATTAGCCCAAAATTTCTTCGACCGACTTGCCGCGCTTCGCAGCGATGTCAGCCGCCGTCGACTGCTTGCGCAGCCCGTCGAGCGTCGCACGCACGAGGTTGTACGGGTTCGTCGAACCGTGGCTCTTCGCGACGACGTTTTGCACGCCCATCACGTCGAACACCGCACGCATCGGGCCGCCGGCGATCACGCCCGTACCGTCCTTCGCCGGAGCGAGCATGACAGCGGACGCGCCATGCTTGCCGTGCACCTCATGTTGCAGCGTGCCGTTCTTCAGGGGCACCTTGAACATGTTGCGGCGGGCTTGCTCCATTGCCTTTTGCACGGCAACGGGCACTTCCTTCGCCTTACCCTTGCCCATGCCGACGCGGCCATCGCCATCGCCAACCACGGTCAGTGCGGCGAAACCGAGAATCCGGCCACCCTTCACGACCTTGGTCACGCGATTGACCGAGATCATCTTTTCACGAAGGCCGTCGTCGCGTTCGTCAGCCTGAACTTTCGCTTGCATCTTTGCCATGACGAATTCCTTCCCTTAGAACTTGAGCCCGGCTTCGCGCGCCGCATCGGCCAGCGCTTTCACACGGCCGTGGTAGCGAAAGCCCGAGCGATCGAAGGCGACGGATTCGACGCCGGCAGCCTTGGCTTTTTCAGCGATACGCTTGCCGATCAACGTGGCGGCAGCGATGTTACCGCCTTTGCCCGACTGGTCGGCCAGTTGCGCACGCACTTCAGCTTCGAGCGTCGACGCGCTGGCGAGCACCTTGGTGCCGCAAGGCGAGAACACTTGCGCGTAGATGTGCGTGTTCGTGCGATGCACGGCAAGGCGCGCGACCTGCAGTTCGGCGATCTTGATACGCGTCTGACGAGCGCGGCGCAGGCGAGATTGAGTCTTATCCATGATTGCGCACCCTTACTTCTTCTTCGTTTCTTTGAGGATCACCACCTCGTCGGCATAGCGCACGCCCTTGCCCTTATAGGGCTCAGGCGGACGGTAGCCGCGCACTTCGGCAGCGACTTGGCCGACCTTCTGCTTGTCGATCCCCTTGATCACGATTTCCGTTTGCGACGGGGTTTCTGCCTTCACGCCTTCCGGCATTTGGTGCACCACAGGGTGCGAGAAACCCAGCGACAGATTCAGCTTGTCGCCTTGCGCTTGCGCACGATAACCAACGCCGACGAGCGTAAGCTTGCGCTCGAAACCCTTCGTCACGCCGTGCACCATGTTCGCGACGATCGCGCGCATCGTGCCAGACATTGCGTTCGCCTCGCGGCTCTCGTCCACCGGCTCAAACTTCAGGAATGCACCGTCGACGACGATGTTCACGAGCTTGTTCAGCGGCAGCGAAATCGTACCGAGTGCGCCCTTCACCGTGATCAGGCCGTCTGCGACCTTCACTTCGGCGCCAGCGAGCGCGACCGGGCTCTTACCTACTCGAGACATGTTTCTTCTCCTCTTTCGGCGTTAAGCGACGTAGCAGATGACTTCGCCGCCGACGCCAGTGGCGCGGGCCTTGCGGTCGGTCATCACACCCTTGGGCGTCGAGACGATCGCCACGCCGAGGCCGTTCATGACCTGCGGGATGTCGTTACGACCGCGGTACACGCGCAGGCCAGGCTTCGAGACGCGCTCGAGGCGCTCGATGACCGGACGGCCAGCGTAGTACTTCAACGCAATGTTCAACTCCGACTTCGCGCCTTCCGACTTCACGGCGAAATCGTCGATATAGCCTTCGTCCTTCAGGACCTGGGCAATCGCCACTTTGACCTTCGACGAGGGCATCGTCACCGAGACCTTCTCGACCATCTGCGCGTTGCGGATGCGAGTCAGCATATCGGCGATAGGATCACTCATGCTCATTTATGTTTCTCCTATTACCAGCTCGCCTTGGTCAGGCCGGGGATCTCGCCGCGGAATGCGATTTCGCGAATCTTGTTACGCGCAAGTCCGAACTTGCGGAACGTGCCACGCGGACGGCCCGTGATCGCGCAGCGATTGCGCTTGCGCGTCGGGTTCGCGTTACGGGGCAGTTGTTGCAGCTCGAGACGGGCTGCATAGCGCTCTTCTTCCGACTTCGATTGGTCGTCGATGATCGCCTTCAGCGCTTCGCGCTTCGGTGCGAACTTCGCAGCCAGGCGGGCGCGCTTCTTTTCACGTTCGATCAGTGCCAGTTTAGCCACGGTAACCTCAGTTTCTGAACGGGAACTTGAAGCTGGCGAGCAGTGCCTTGGCTTCTTCGTCGGTCTTCGCGGTGGTGGTGATGCTGATGTTCAGCCCACGCAGCGCGTCGATCTTGTCGTAGTCGATCTCGGGGAAAATGATCTGCTCTTTCACACCGATGTTGTAGTTGCCGCGACCGTCGAACGCACGACCCGACACACCACGGAAGTCGCGCACGCGCGGCAGCGCCACCGTGACGAAACGATCGAGGAATTCGTACATCGCTTGACCACGCAGCGTGACCATCGCGCCGATCGGGTAGCCCTGACGGATCTTGAAGCCCGCGATTGCCTTGCGAGCCTTCGTCACCACCGGCTTTTGACCCGCGATCTTCGTCAGATCGCCCACGGCGTTTTCGATGATCTTCTTGTCAGCGACGGCTTCGCCAAGACCCATGTTCAGGGTGATCTTGGTGATGCGCGGCACTTCCATGACCGACTTGTAGCCGAACTTTTCGGTAAGGCCGGGAACGACCTTCTCTTTGTAAAACTCTTGCAAACGAGCCATTTTTATACTCCGCAGCGTCAGGCGCTCAGCACGGCACCGGTCGTCTTCAGGAAGCGCACTTTCTTGCCGTCCTCGACCTTGATGCCAACACGCGAGCCTTTGCCGTTCGCGTCAACGAGCGCAACGTTCGAAATGTGCAGCGGCATCGTCTTCGCTTCCACGCCACCGGTCGTACCCTTCATCGGGTTCGGCTTGACATGTTTCTTGACGAGATTGATGCCTTCCACCGTCACGCGATCATCCGCGACGGCCAGCACGACGCCGCGCTTGCCCTTGTCCTTGCCGGTGATGACGAGAACTTCGTCACCTTTGCGAATCTTGTTCATCGCGACTCCTTACAGCACTTCGGGCGCCAGCGAAACGATCTTCATGAACCGTTCGCTACGCAACTCACGCGTGACCGGCCCGAAAATGCGGGTACCGATAGGCTCGAGCTTGGTATTCAACAGGACGGCGGCATTGCCGTCGAACTTGATCAGCGAGCCGTCTTGGCGACGCACGCCCTTGGCGGTGCGAACCACCACTGCGTTGTAGATTTCGCCTTTCTTCACGCGCCCGCGCGGCGTTGCCTCTTTGACGCTCACCTTGATGATGTCGCCGATGTTGGCATAACGACGCTTCGAGCCGCCGAGCACCTTGATGCACATGACTTCACGCGCACCCGTGTTGTCGGCCACTTCAAGCCGAGATTCGGTCTGGATCATGGTTTATCTTTCCCAACTTAATCCGCCTGCACCACCATGGTTCAGCCGGTCAGTCTTGGTCCCGTCAGCCAATCGGCTGCTTGGGTTAGAACAGCAGCGACGGCAACGAAACCGCCATCGCAATCGAGTGATTCATTCGGAGCGAGCTGACGCCCTTCCGCTTCCCTTCCACTTCGCCCGCAACGGATCCCATAAAGAGGGAAGACCGAGATTATATCAAACAATCTCGGTCTTGCAAGCTAAATCTACTGCGATTTCAACGACTTCTACTGCTCAGCCGCGCTAGCCTCAAATGACACGTGCGGCTTCGACAAGGCGGGACACCGTCCAGGCTTTCGTCTTGGAGATCGGACGCGTTTCCTGGATTTCGACGAGGTCGCCCTCGTTGTACGTGTTCGCATCATCGTGAGCGTGATACTTCTTCGAGCGCACGACGTACTTGCCGTAGATCGGGTGCTTCACGCGATGCTCGACGAGCACGGTAACCGTCTTGTCCATCTTGTTGCTGACGACCTTGCCGACCAGCGTCCGCTTGAGCGAGGTTTTTACGCTATCGTTCATTTCTGGTTCGCCTTCTCGGTCAGGACGGTCCGCACACGCGCGATGTCACGACGAACCTTCTTCAGCTGGCTCGTGTTGGTGAGCTGCTGCGTCGCGAGTTGCATGCGCAGGCCGAATTGCGCTTTCAACAGGTCCGACAGCTCCTTGTTGAGCGCGGCCTTGTCTTTCTGGTGAAGTTCGGAAGCCTTCATCGTTTACTCCTTAGGCGCCAAGCTGACGAACGATGAACGTCGTCTTCAGCGGCAGCTTCGCTGCAGCCAGACGGAACGCCTCACGCGCCAACTCTTCGGATACGCCATCCATTTCGTACAGCATCTTGCCCGGCTGGATCTCTGCGACGTAGTACTCGGGGTTACCTTTACCGTTACCCA
Organism: Trinickia sp. Y13; assembly: GCF_029522115.1. Taxonomy (GTDB): domain Bacteria; phylum Pseudomonadota; class Gammaproteobacteria; order Burkholderiales; family Burkholderiaceae; genus Trinickia. The sequence goes on from NZ_JAKWFK010000011.1 coordinate 167,028, forward strand.
TCCGTACTTCAGCCGGCTTTTGCGAGATCGGCTTGTCCGGGAAAATGCGGATCCAGATGCGGCCGCCGCGCTTGATGTGACGCGTCATGGCACGACGCGCCGCTTCGATTTGACGCGCGGTCAGGCGGCCGCGACCGATAGCCTTGAGGCCGAATTCACCGAACGACACGGCGTTGCCGCGTGTCGCGATACCGGTGTTACGCCCCTTTTGCTCTTTGCGATACTTCCTGCGTTTCGGTTGCAGCATCGTTATTCTCCAGTCTTGCCGTCGCCGCCAGCATTGCCACCGGCGGCGCCACGACGCGGCGCACCACGGCGAGCACCCGCGGGCGCGCCACCTTCACCGTCACGGCGCGGACGGCGATCGCCCGGCCGTGCGTTACGGCGCGGACGCTTGTCTTCCGGCGCTTCTTCGACGACCGGCGCTTCATTGCGGCCCAGCGTGTCGCCCTTGTAGACCCACACCTTCACACCGATGATGCCGTACGTCGTCTTCGCTTCCGACGTTGCGTAGTCGATATCGGCCCGCAGCGTATGCAGGGGCACGCGACCTTCGCGGTACCACTCCGTACGCGCGATTTCGATGCCGTTCAGACGCCCGGCGCTCATGATCTTGATGCCTTGGGCGCCAAGACGCATCGCGTTTTGCATCGCACGCTTCATCGCGCGGCGGAACATGATCCGGCGCTCGAGCTGTTGCGTGATCGAATCGGCGATCAGTTGCGCATCGGTTTCCGGCTTGCGGATTTCCTCGATGTTCACGTGCACGGGCACGCCCATGCGCTTTTGCAACTCGGACTTGAGCAGCTCGATGTCCTCGCCCTTCTTGCCGATAACGACGCCCGGACGCGAGCTGTAAATCGTGATGCGCGCGTTCTTCGCCGGACGCTCGATGACGATGCGGCCGACCGAAGCGTTCTTCAGCTTCTTCTTCAGATACTCACGAACACCGATGTCTTCCTGGAGCATCGCGGCGAAATTGTTGTTGCTCGCGTACCAACGCGACGCCCAATTCCGCTTGACGGCCAGACGGAAGCCAGTCGGATGAATTTTCTGTCCCATCGTATGACCCCTTAATTCCCGACCGTCACAGTGATGTGACAGGATTGCTTCTCGATGCGGTTGCCGCGCCCTTTGGCGCGTGCGGTGAACCGCTTCAGCGAGGCGGCCTTGTCGACGTAGATGCTCTTGATCTTGAGCTCGTCGATGTCGGCGCCCTCGTTGTGCTCCGCATTCGCGATTGCCGACAGCACAACCTTCTTCACGATGCCAGCCGCCTTCTTCGGCGAGAACGTCAGGACGTTCAGCGCCTTGTCGACCGGCAAACCGCGGATCTGGTCAGCCACAAGGCGCGTTTTCTGCGCCGAGATGCGGGCACCGCGATGAATTGCTTTCACTTCCATCTTGATTGCCCCTTATTTCTTGGCCTTCTTGTCGGCCGCGTGACCCTTGAACGTACGGGTCAGTGCGAACTCGCCAAGCTTGTGGCCGACCATGTTTTCCGAGACGTACACCGGAACGTGTTGACGGCCGTTATGCACGGCGATCGTCAGACCGATGAAATCCGGGAGAATCGTCGAGCGACGCGACCAGGTCTTGATCGGCTTTTTGTCGCGCGAAGCTGCAGCCGCCTCAACTTTCTTCAGCAAATGGGCGTCGCAGAACGGACCTTTTTTTACAGAACGTGCCATTGCCTACTCCTTAACGCTTGTGACGGCGCTGGACGATCATCGTCGTCGTGCGCTTGTTGCGACGGGTACGATAGCCCTTCGTCTGCTGGCCCCACGGGCTCACCGGATGGCGACCGGCAGCAGTACGGCCCTCACCACCACCATGCGGGTGATCGACCGGGTTCATCGCCACGCCACGCACCGTCGGGCGGATACCGCGCCAGCGGTTCGCGCCAGCCTTACCGATTTGACGCAGGCTGTGCTCTTCGTTGCCCACTTCGCCGATGGTTGCCCGGCACTCGATATGCACGCGGCGGATTTCGCCCGAACGCAGACGAACCTGCGCGTACATGCCTTCACGTGCCAACAGCATTGCCGAGGTGCCCGCCGAACGCGCAATTTGCGCGCCCTTGCCCGGCAACATCTCGATGCAGTGGATCGTCGTACCGACCGGGATGTTGCGGATCGGCAGCGTGTTGCCCGCGCGAATCGGCGCTTCGGAGCCCGACATCAGTTGTTGACCGACCGTCATGCCTTTCGACGCGATGATGTAGCGACGTTCGCCGTCGGCGTACAGCACCAGCGCGATGTTCGCGCTACGGTTCGGGTCGTACTCGAGACGCTCGACCTTGGCCGGAATGCCGTCCTTCGTGCGACGGAAATCGACGACGCGATAGTGTTGCTTATGACCACCGCCTTGATGGCGCGTCGTCACGTGACCGTTGTTGTTACGGCCGGCAGCCTTGCTCTGCGGTTCGAGCAACGCAGCGTGCGGCTTGCCCTTGTGCAGATCCTTGTTGACCACCTTGACCATCGCGCGGCGACCCGGCGAGGTCGGCTTAACTTTTACGATTGCCATGATTACTTGGCCTCCGCTTCAAAGTTGATTTCCTGGCCGGGCTTCAGGCAGACGTACGCCTTCCTCACGTCCTTGCGCTTACCCATGAAACGGCCAAAGCGCTTAGCCTTACCCTTCACGTTCAGCACATTGACGGAATTGACTTCCACCTTGAACAGCAGCTCAACAGCGGCCTTAACTTCCTGCTTCGTCGCATCGGGGGCGATTTCGAACACGACTTGCTCGTTCTTGTCGGCCACCAGCGTCGCCTTTTCGGAGATCACCGGCGCGAGCAGGACCTGCATCAAACGATGATCGTTCTTGCGAATCTCGCTCATGACAGCAACTCCTCGATCTGGGCGACCGCTGCCTTCGTGATCAATACTTTCTTGAAGTAGATCAGCGACAGCGGATCGGCGTAACGCGGCTCGACAACGGCCACGTGGGCCAGATTGCGCGACGCGAGGTACAGGTTCTCGTCAACCGTGTCGGTGATGACCAGCACGGACTCGAGGCCCATGGCCTTGAACTTTTCGGCCAGCAGCTTCGTCTTCGGCGCTTCGAGGACGATATCCTCGACGACCGACAGGCGGCCTTCGCGTGCGAGCTGCGAGAAGATCGAGCAGAGACCTGCGCGATGCATCTTCTTGTTGACCTTGTGCGAGAAATTTTCTTCGGGCGAGTTCGGGAAAATCCGACCACCGCCACGCCACAACGGGCTCGACGACATACCGGCGCGGGCACGGCCCGTGCCCTTTTGGCGCCACGGCTTCTTCGTCGTGTGCTTGACTTGCTCGCGATCCTTCTGCGCGCGGTTGCCGCTACGGGCATTGGCTTGATAAGCCACCACGACCTGGTGAATCAGCGCTTCGTTGTAGTCACGGCCGAACACGACGTCCGACGCGTTCACGCCCGAGCCTTCTTGACCATTAGCGTTGAGGAGCTTCAGTTCCATTATTTCGCTCCTTTCGCGGCACGCGTTTTCACTGCCGGCGTCACGAACACTTTGCCGCCCTTCGCGCCGGGGATCGCGCCCTTGACGAGCAACAGCTTGCGATCGGCGTCGATACGAGCGATTTCGAGGTTTTGCACCGTAACCGTATCGTCACCCATGTGACCCGTCATGCGCTTGCCGGGGAACACGCGACCCGGATCTTGCGCCATACCGATCGAACCGGGGACGTTGTGCGAACGCGAGTTACCGTGCGAGGCGCGGCCCGAGGCGAAGTTGTAACGCTTGATGGTGCCGGCGTAGCCCTTACCGATCGACACGCCTTGCACATCGATCTTTTGGCCGACTTCGAAGATATCGACACCGATCACGGCGCCGGCGGACAGCTCGGCAGCCTTTGCGGCATCGATCTTGAATTCCTTCAGAATTTCACCGGCTTGCACGCCGGCTTTGGCGAGGTGACCTGCCAGCGGCTTCGTCACACGCGATGCACGGCGCGTACCGAATGCCACTTGAACGGCGGTGTAGCCATCCGTTTCAACGGTCTTGATCTGCGCCACGCGGTTGTCGGACACGTCCAACACGGTAACGGGAATCGAGTCCCCATCTGCCGTGAAGATACGGGTCATGCCAACCTTGCGACCTACGAGTCCAAGGCTCATCGTTTTCTCCATTCCCGACTGCGATTGGCCGGGGCTAATTTACAAAATGTCGACATCAGCAGGCCCGCTTGCCGCGAGCCGCACCGCTTTGTGCCGCATCGCCGCGCACGAACTGACACCAACTTTTTACGCAAATACGCGAAAAGCCTTGCATTATAGCCAGGCTTTCCGTTTCTCGCAAGCAATCAAAGACTTATCACCGCACCCCTGCGGCTGCGGTGACGCGAACCTTATTGCAGCTTGATTTCGACGTCGACGCCAGCCGGCAAATCGAGCTTCATCAGCGCGTCGACCGTCTTGTCCGTCGGATCGACGATGTCCATCAGGCGTTGGTGCGTGCGAATTTCGAGCTGATCGCGCGACGTCTTGTTGACGTGCGGCGAACGCAGAATGTCGAAGCGTTGAATGCGGGTAGGCAGCGGCACGGGGCCACGAACGATCGCACCAGTCCGCTTCGCGGTATCGACGATCTCGGCTGCCGATTGATCGATCAGACGGTAGTCGAAAGCCTTCAGGCGAATACGGATTTTCTGGTTTTGCATGACGATTCCTTCGAAAGAGCGAGGCGGTTTTGCACCGCCGAATTAAGAAAAGAACAAGGACTTGGGCGCCTCCCGGGGAGGGCGCGCCCAAGCCCGGGCGCATTCTACTGCGATATTGCTAAGGCCGTCGATGTTACTCGATGATCTTGGCCACGACACCGGCGCCGACGGTACGACCGCCTTCGCGAATGGCGAAGCGCAGGCCTTCTTCCATGGCGATCGGGGCGATCAGCTTGACCGTGATTGCCACGTTGTCGCCCGGCATCACCATTTCCTTGTCCTTCGGCAACTCGATCGAGCCCGTCACGTCCGTCGTACGGAAGTAGAACTGCGGACGGTAGTTGTTGAAGAACGGCGTGTGACGGCCGCCTTCGTCCTTGCTCAGCACGTACACTTCAGCCGTGAAGTGCGTGTGCGGCGTGATCGAGCCGGGCTTGGCCAACACTTGGCCACGCTCCACGTCTTCGCGCTTCGTGCCACGCAGCAAGATACCGACGTTGTCGCCCGCTTGACCTTGGTCCAGCAGCTTGCGGAACATTTCCACGCCCGTGCAGGTCGTCTTCACCGTCGGCTTGATACCGACGATTTCGATTTCCTCGCCAACCTTGATCACGCCACGCTCGACCCGGCCCGTTACCACCG
>NZ_JAKWFK010000012.1 GCF_029522115.1 Trinickia sp. Y13
CGTTGCGCGCCCCCTGACCACTTCCGGTGCCGGTGCGGCCCGCAACGCCGTGCTACGCGCGACGTCGCGGCCCGCACCGGACATTTCTACTTTGCGCGCCACCGGACATTTCTATTTTGGGTTGACATCTCGGCGCAAATAAGATTTCAGCGTCGCCCGGTTCACGCGGCTAACATTCGCCCTATGGCATATCGCAGTTTTTGCATCCGATGACCGATGGCGCGCTCGCGCGCCCCAAACGATAGGAGGCAACGACATGGATTTGATCCTTTGGCGCCACGCGGAAGCGGAAGACACCGCGCCCAGCGACGCCGCCCGCCAACTCACCCCGCGCGGGCGCAAGCAAGCGCAAACGGTGGCCAAATGGCTCAGGCAACGGCTCAGCGCCGACGCCGTGATCCTGGCGAGCCCCACCGCACGGACCGTCCAAACCGTCGAAGCGTTGACCGACCAATACCGCAGCGTGGATCGCATCGCCCCCGGCGCCGGGCCGGAGGCGGTGCTGGAAGCAGCCGGCTGGCCGGACGGCATAGCCTCGATGGTCGTCATCGTCGGGCATCAACCCACCCTGGGCCTCGTCGCCTCTCATCTCGTAGCGGCGCAAAGCGCCGAATGGACGATCAAGAAAGGCGGGCTGTGGTGGATCGCGAGCCGCGAGCGCAATGGCTCCGGACAGGTCGTGGTGCGCGCTGTCATTTCTCCCGATCTGGTTTAAACCCGATGAAACGCGCGTGTCGGCCGCGCGACATGTCATCGCAGCGACACGCGTTTGCCATGCAAACGTCATCGCCCGTTACTACATTGGCGGAGACCCAGCATTCCTTTCATAGCCATTAGGAACCAGGAACCCCTATGCGAGATCTGCCGACGCCGACTCTGCCCTTCGCTTCGATCCCGCTCGATTCGCGCCGCCGTCTGCCGCGCGAGAAAGAAACCGTCACGCAGGAACACCGTCTGCAAGTGGCCTGGGCGCGCACCGACGAAGAACTACGCGAGGCGCAGCGCCTGCGCTACCGCGTGTTCGCCGAAGAAATGGGCGCGAGCGTCTCGGGCCCGGCCGGGCTCGACGTCGATGCGTTCGACGCCTATTGCGATCATTTGCTCGTGCGCGACCTCGATACCCTGAAGGTGGTCGGCACTTACCGCGTCCTGCCCCCGCATCAAGCCGCCCGCGTCGGCCGCTTGTACGCCGAGGGCGAATTCGATCTCTCGCGCCTCGCGCACTTGCGCGCAAAGATGGTCGAAGTAGGCCGTTCCTGCGTGCACGCCGACTATCGCAGCGGTTCGGTCATCATGTCGCTGTGGGGCGGACTCGGCACCTACATGATGCAAAACGGCTACGAGACGATGCTCGGTTGCGCGAGCGTGCCGATGGCCGACGGCGGCCATTTCGCAGCGAACCTGTATGAGTCGTTGCGCGAGCAAGCGCTGACGAGCCCCGAATACCGCGTGTTCGCGCATACGCCGCTGCCCGTCGAGGAACTGCGCACCGGCGTGCGCGTCGCGCCGCCGCCGCTCGTCAAAGGGTATCTGCGCCTGGGCGCGAAGATCTGCGGCGCACCGGCTTGGGACCCCGACTTCAACTGCGCCGATTTCCTCACGTTATTCCGTCTAGCCGATATCAACGCCCGCTACGCGCGCCACTTCCTCGCCTGAAGCAGCGCATCGACGCCCCGCGGCGCGCGTCACCGTCCACAGAGAAGAAGCGGCCCGCGCTCGGCATGGAGCGTGGGCCGCTTCGCTCATCCGACTATCGGCCATCGCGCATTCTTGCGAATTCAATCGCTCATTCGTCCGTGTACACGACGCGATAGCGAATCCCGACCTTCTCCCATTCGGCCGCTTCTTGGGTCAAGCTGTAATCGGTCAACGGATTGCCCGCGACCCATTCGTTCGGCAAGCGCACTTCGTAGCCGCCGTGGGACCTGGCCACGCGAATGCCGGGCAGGCCCACATCGGCGCGCCGGCGGCAAAGCAGCGCCGCGAGCCGCAAGCAAAACAGCAAAGGCCACTCGACCTCGCGCGCTTGCGACAATTTGCCGAGCTTGCCCGCATGCCCGAGCACGAGCGCAGCGAGCCGCGCTTGATCGGTGCGCGAGAAGCCGGGCATATCGGCATTGCTCGCGATATAGGCGGAATGTTTGTGATACGAGCTATGCGAAATCGACAAGCCGATCTCGTGCAATGCGGCCGCCCAACCGAGAAAGACACGCCCTTCTTCCAACTCTTCCCCATTCGCTGCGTCGAGTTGATCGTAGAAGCCGACCGCCAGCTCGCCGATGCGTTCGGCCTGCGCGCGATCCACGCCGTAACGGCGCATGAACCCCTCGACCGTGACCGCCCGCATGTCCTCGTGCTGCGTGCGTCCCAGCAAGTCGTATAGAACGCCGAGCCGCAATGCGCCGTCGGTCGTATCGACGTATTCGATACCGAGTTCCTCGAACACGGCCAGCATGATCGACAAGCCTCCCGCGAGCACCGGCACGCGATCGGGCTTGAGCGCAACGAGCTTGAGCCGATTGACGTTTTCGGCTTTGATGAGCGCGCGCTTGAGCCGCTCGAGGCCGCCGCGCGAGATGCCGTGCGTCACGCCGGGATCGTTGAAGCCGTTGGCTTCGACGAGTTCGGCCAGCGCCCGGGCCGTGCCCGAGGAGCCGATTGCCTGATCCCATCCGGCCTGCTTGTACTCGCGCGAGATGATCTGAATTTCGCGCTTGGCTGCGAGTTCGGCCTGACGCATCGTGTAATCGTCGACGTTGCCCGCGGGAAAGAACGCGCGGCTGTGGCTGACGCAGCCGATATAAAGGCTTTCCATGACAAGCGGCGTGTAATGCTGGCCGATGATGAACTCGGTCGAGCCGCCGCCGATATCGACGACGAGCCGCTTGCCCGAAATCGCGGGCACCGAGTGCGCGGCGCCGGCATAGATCAGCCGCGCCTCTTCGCGCCCCGCGATGACTTCGATCGGAAAACCCAGCGCGTTTTGCGCTTCGACGAGAAACTCGCTTGCATTCTTGGCGACGCGCAACGTATTGGTCGCCACGGCGCGCACGTGGTCGGGATGAAAATCGCGCAGCCGTTCGCCGAAGCGCTTGAGCGCGTCCCGCGCGCGCACTTGCGAAGCGCGATCGAGCATTTTGTCGGTCGAGAGCCCCGCGGCAAGCCGCACGGCCTCGCGCAGCGCATCGACTTGATAGATCTGCGCGCCGGCAGTCGTTTCCTCGACGCGGCCGACGATGAGCCGGAAACTGTTCGAGCCGAGGTCCACGGACGCAAGAAGGTGCGGGGTATTGGGCATTAGGAAAACGAGCTCCCGTGCGCGCGCACGACCGGCCGGGACCCATCGCCCGGGCGAGCGCCGCGCTGTTCAAAAACGTCATTGTAAGCACATAGTATTTCGCCACGGTGCATTGCATCAACGTGGCATCGCGTATGCGGCATGTCGGTCGTGTTCGCTTTGGCCGACCGGGGCACCCTATACCATCCAACTACGCATCAACCCCGCGCAATCGCCAAATTCGCACCGAATCTCCGTAGAATGGCTAAAAAGTGACAGTATGACTTTTCATCGCAATGACACCGAACTATGAGAATGTCCGAGCGCCCGTTCATTTCTTCATCCGACCCTTCTCATTTGCTGCCGATGTCGCTGCGTTACCCCCTGCTGAACCGTGAGCTTGGCATTCTCGGCTTCAACGAGCGCGTTCTCGCGCAAGCCACCGACCCGTCCGTACCGCTTCTCGAGCGCTTGCGCTTCATCTGCATCACGAGCAGCAACCTCGACGAATTCTTCGAAGTGCGCATGGCGGGACTGCAGGAGCAAATGCGCGACAACCCGGGCTCGCTCGCCCCGGACGGCATGTCGCTGCAGCATGTCTACGATCTGGTCGTCGAACGCGCCCACAAACTCGTGCATCGGCAGTACGCGATGCTGCACGAGACCGTGCTCCCCGCGCTCGAGCAAGAAGGCATCTTCTTTCACGGCGCCGAGACGTGGACCGAAGTGCAGACCGAATGGGCGCGTCGCTACTTCGTCGACGAATTGCTGCCGGTGCTCACCCCGATCGGCCTCGATCCCGCGCATCCGTTCCCGCGCGTGCTCAACAAGAGCTTGAACTTCGTGGTCGAGCTCGAAGGCAAGGACGCATTCGGCCGCCAGGCGGTGATGGGGATCGTGCAAGCGCCGCGGGCGCTGCCAAGGCTCGTGCATATGCCGCAGGAGCTGTCGGGCTTCGCCTATGGCTTCGTGCTGCTCAGCTCGTTCATGCAACGTTTCGTTCACGAGCTGTTTCCCAATCTCACGATCCGAAGCTGCAATCAATTCCGCATCACGCGCAACAGCGAGTTATTCGTCGATGAAGACGAAATCACGAACTTGCGTGTCGCGCTCCAAGGCGAGTTGCCCGCGCGCCACCTGGGCAACGCGGTGCGCCTCGAAGTATCGGCCGATACGCCGCCCCATCTCCTGCGCCGGCTGCTCGACGAAAGCGGCTTGAGCGAGAAAGACTGCTACCGCGTGGATGGGTCGGTCAATCTCGTGCGCCTCATGCAGTTGCCCGAACTCGTCGATCGGCCCGACCTGAAGTTCGTGCCGCACGTGCCCGCCACGCCGCCCGCATTGGCCAATGCCGCCAGCCTGTTCGACACGCTCGATCAGGGGGACGTGTTGCTGCATCATCCGTACGAAAGCTTTCAGCCCGTGTTGGAATTGCTACTGCAAGCGGCGCAAGACCCGAACGTCGTGGCGATCAAGCAGACGATCTACCGCACCGGCACCGATTCGCCGCTGATGGACGCGCTCATGCAAGCGGCGCGCAACGGCAAGGAAGTCACGGTGGTCGTCGAGTTGCTGGCGCGCTTCGACGAAGAAACCAACATCAATTGGGCCTCGCAGCTCGAAGCCGTCGGCGCGCACGTCGTCTACGGCGTCGTGGGCCACAAGTGCCACGCCAAGATGATGCTGATCGTGCGACGCACGACGAACAACGGCAAGTCGACGCTCAAGCGCTACGCACACTTGGGCACCGGCAACTATCATCCGCGCACGGCGCGCCTGTACACCGATTTCGGCTTGATGACGGCCGATCAGCGCATCTGCGAAGACGTTCACCACGTGTTCCAGCAGTTGACGGGCATCGGCGGCGAATTGAGGCTGCACGAGCTTTGGCAATCGCCGTTCACGCTGCATCCCAAGCTGGTCGAAGCGATCCGGGCGGAAGCCGACAACGCGCGCGCCGGCAAGAAAGCGCGCATCGTCGCGAAGATGAACGCCCTGCTCGAGCCGACGGTCATCGCCGAGTTGTACGAAGCGTCGCAAGCGGGCGTGAAGATCGATCTGATCGTGCGCGGCGTCTGCTCGCTGCAGCCGGGGGTCGAAGGGCTATCGGAGAACATCACCGTGCGCTCGATCGTGGGGCGCTTCCTCGAGCACCACCGCATTTTCTATTTCTTCGCCGATGGGCAGGAACGCGTCTACCTGTCGAGCGCGGACTGGATGGATCGCAACTTCTTCCGCCGCGTCGAAGTCGCGTTCCCGGTCAACGATCGGCGCTTGAAACGGCGCGTCATCGCCGAGGGGCTGTCGGCGCTGCTCGGCGACAATCAATCGGCTTGGGTGATGCAAAGCGATGGGCACTACCGGCGCAGCCGCCCCGGCAAAACATCGCGCAACGCCCAAGCGGGCTTGCTCGCGAAATTCGGCTGTTAAAAGGAAAACAGCGCGGACCGCTCTAGGCGCCTGCGGGCGCGGGTTGCCGGCGCAACGAGCGCTGCGCCGGGAAACGCACGCTGAACGTGCTGCCCTTGCCCTCTTCGCTTTTGACTTCGAGCGTCGCATCGTGCCGCTGCAGCACGTGCTTGACGATGGCAAGGCCCAACCCCGTGCCGCCCGTATCGCGCGAGCGGCTGCGATCGACGCGGTAAAAGCGCTCGGTCAACCGCGGGATGTCGGCCGACGGAATTCCGAACCCCGTATCGGTCACCGAAAACGACGCTTCGCTGCCCACCCACTCCCAGGCGACATCGATCGAGCCGCCATCGGGCGTATAGCGAATGGCATTCGTCACGAGATTGCCGAGCGCGCTCAAGATCTCCGTTTCGACGCCTGTCACGGTCAACGTGTCATCGGCCGAGAACGAGATGCGATGGCGCCCGCCCGACAGCGTCGCGGCATCCTCGCGCACGTGTGAAATCACGGCTCGCATATCGATGGGGCGATCGCTCGGCGGCTTGGCATCGCCTTCGAGCTTGGCCAGCACGAGTAAGTCGTCGACGATATTGCGCATGCGCGAGGCCTGCTGCTCCATCAGTTCCAAGTAGCGTTCGCGATCGGCTGCTTCGAGCGGGATCTCGCGCAGCGTTTCGAGAAAACCCGACAGCACCGTGAGCGGCGTCTTCAGTTCGTGCGAAACATTCGCGACGAAGTCGCGCCGCATGGCATCGGTGCGCTCGAGTTCGGTGATGTCGGCCGACAGCACGAGCTTGCGATTTTCCCCATAGGGGAACGCTTGCACGGAAAGCACGTTCTGCCGCTTCTCGCCCATGCCGCGCATGATGAGCATCTCGTCGTACTGATGCGAGTTCAGATAGCGCACGAAATCGGGATGCCGCACGAGATGCGTGATGTGCTGGCGCAGGTCGCGCTTCGCGTCCAAGCCGAAATGCTGCTCGGCGATCGCGTTGCACCACTCGATCTGGTCGTGATCGTCGAGCATGGCCACGCCGTTCGGCGACGCTTGGATCGCCTGGATAAAGCGCGAATGCTGCTGCTCGACTTGACGCACCTGAGCATGCCAGCGCTTGGCGAGCTTATGCAGCCGGTAGTATATCTCGCCCCACACACCGGGTGCGCTCGGCACTTCGCCGTAGACCGGAGCATCGAGCAAGCGCCACAAACGCTCGGTGTGATAGGAGGAAAAAAGAATTTGCGCGACGAGCGCGACGACGGCGAAGATCAACGCCGCACGCACGCTTGCGACGGTCGCGATTGCCGCACAGACGAGCGCGAGCAACAGCAGCGATACGATCGAGCGCGCCCAAATAATATTCATGAGGTCATGGGTGAATCGAATCAAAAGCGCACCGCGGTTTCCCCGCGCGGCGCGCCCGGCGCTCCGGCGCTACGCGCTCTTGGCGAGACGATAACCGCTGCCGCGCACCGTTTCGATCATAGCATCGCAACCGGCCGGCTTTAGCGCGGCGCGAAGCCGCTTGATGTGGACATCGACTGTCCGCTCCTCCACGAACACGTGGTCGCCCCACACTTGATCGAGAAGTTGCGTGCGGCTATGCACGCGCTCGGGATGCGTCATGAAGAAGTGCAGCAGACGGAACTCCGTGGGGCCCAGATCCAGCTTGATTTCGCTTCCGGATCCATGCGCCGCGACCCGATGCGTGGCCGGATCGAGCTTGAGCCCATTGATGGCGACCACGTCCTCGGTCAACTGCGGCGCGCGACGGCGCAGCACGGCCTTGATGCGGGCCATCAACTCCTTCGGCGAAAACGGCTTCGTGACGTAATCGTCGGCGCCGATCTCGAGGCCAAGCACCTTGTCTTGCTCATCGCCGCGCGCCGTCAGCATGATGATCGGGATGTGCTTCGTGCGCTCGTTGTTGCGCAGATCGCGCGCGAACGCGATGCCCGACTTGCCGGGCAACATCCAGTCCAGCAAGACGAGATCGGGCAGCACGTCGCTGATCAGCGCCTGGGCCTGCTCCGCGTTATAAGCACGGATCGGGCAATGGCCCGCGTGCTGCAGATTAACCGAAATCAGTTCGGAAATAGCGGGCTCATCTTCGATGATGAGAATGCTGCTCGGCATCGTCACCTCTTCAACTCAGTGCTTCGCGTTCGAGGGCGTCGCGCGATTTATGCCGTACGTCCGTCCCCTTCACGATATAGATGATGAACTCGGCGATGTTCTTCGCATGATCGCCGATACGCTCGATCGCCTTCGCGATGGTCAAGTATTCGAGCCCCGCCGAAATCGTGCGCGGGTCTTCCATCATGTAGGTGACGAGCTTGCGCACGAACGCGCGGAATTCCTCGTCGATGGCCTTGTCGTCGCGGACGATCTGCGCGGCTGCCACCGTGTCCAGCCGCGCAAACGCATCGAGCGCGCGACGCAGGATCGACACGGCCATCTCGCCCGACACTTTGATCTCGGCGATGTTCACCGTGCGCGCGGCGCCGTCTTCCGTCAAACGTTTGACGCGCTTGGCGATTTTCTCCGCCTCGTCGCCCGCGCGCTCGAGGTTGGTGATCGTCTTCGAGATCGCGAGCAACAAGCGCAGATCGCGTGCGGCCGGTTGGCGCCGCGCGATGACATTGCTGCACTCTTCGTCGATCACGACTTCCATCGTGTTGACCGTTTCTTCGGCCGCGATCACCTGATCGGCAATGCCCTCGTCGAACTCGTTGAGCGCCTGCATCGCGCGCGTGATCTGCGCTTCGACGAGCCCGCCCATCTCGAGCACCTTCGACGAGACGAGGTTCAGGTCCGCATCGAACTGGCTCGACAAATGTTTATCCGTCATGGTTGTCTCCTTAGCCGAAGCGGCCGGTGATGTAGTCCTCGGTTTCCTTGCGGACCGGCTTGATGAAGATCTTTTCGGTATCGCCGAACTCGATCAATTCACCAAGATACATGTATCCCGTGTAGTCGGAGCAACGCGCCGCTTGCTGCATATTGTGCGTGACGATGACGACCGTGTAGTCGCTCTTGAGCTCGGCAATGAGCTCCTCGACGCGCCCCGTGGAAATCGGATCGAGCGCCGAGCACGGTTCATCGAGCAATAGCACTTCCGGGCGGATCGCGATGCCGCGCGCAATGCACAGGCGCTGCTGCTGGCCGCCCGACAAACCGTAGCCGCTCTGGCCGAGCTTATCCTTGACCTCGCTCCAGAGCGCCGCCTTCGTCAAGGCCCACTCGACGCGGTCGTCCATCTCCGAACGCGAAAGCGATTCGAACATCTTCACGCCGAACGCGATGTTGTCGTAGATCGACATCGGGAACGGCGTCGGCTTTTGGAACACCATGCCGACGCGAGCGCGCAGCAACGAGATGTCGCGATGGGTCGCGAGCAGGTTTTCGCCGTCCATCATGATCGCGCCTTCGGCCCGCTGCTCGGGATACAGCGCGAACATCTTGTTGAATGTGCGCAAGAGCGTGGACTTGCCGCAACCGGACGGACCGATGAACGCGGTCACCTTGCCTTCGGGAATGGAAAGGTTGATGTTCTTCAGCGCATGGTATTTGCCGTAGAAGAAGTTCAAATTCTTCACTTCGATCTTCGGCGCGGCGGGCGCGAGCGACGGCTCGCCGGTGGCGGGCTCGTGGCCGGCGGGCGACGCGGGACGCTCGATTTGGGACAGGTGACTCTCAGCCATGTTCATAAGGCGCTCCGTCGCTTTATTTCTTGCCGAACATCGTACGCGCAAGGATATTCAGTCCAAGCACGCCGAGCGTAATCAGGAATACACCGGCCCACGCGAGCGATTGCCACTGCGGGAACGGGCTCATTGCAAATTTGTAGATCGTCACCGGCAGATTCGCGAGCGGCTGATTCATGTCGACCGAGAAGAACTGATTCGACAACGCCGTGAACAGCAGCGGCGCGGTTTCTCCCGCGATGCGCGCCACGCCGAGCAGCACGCCTGTCATGACACCTGCCATCGACGCCTTCAGCGTGATCGACAGCACCATTTTCCACTTCGGCACGCCGAGCGCAAACGCCGCCTCGCGCAGCGCGTTGGGCACGAGGTTCAACATGTTCTCGGTGGTGCGGATCACGATCGGAATCTGCAGCAGGGCAAGCGAAACCACGCCGGCCCAGCCAGAGAAGTGCCCCATCTTCGCCACCACGATCGCATAGACGAACAAGCCGACGACGATCGAGGGCGCCGACAACAGAATGTCGTTGATGAAGCGCGTCGTGGCGGCAAGCCAGCCCTTGCGGCCGTACTCGGCCAAATAGACGCCGGCGAGCACGCCGATCGGCGTGCCGGCCACCGTTGCCGCGCCCACGAGCATCAGCGTACCCACGATCGCATTGGCGAGGCCGCCGCCGTCCGTGTTCGGCGGCGGCGTCGATTGCGTGAACAACGCAACCGACAATCCGCCGACGCCGAGGCTCAGCGTCGTATAAAGAATCCAAACGAGCCAGAGGAGCCCAAACGCCATGGCGGCCATCGACATCGCCAGTGCGATGGCGTTGACCATGCGGCGGCGGCGCTGCAAGCGCTCGCGCGTGGCGGCGAATACTTCGGGGTTCGCCGCACCCGGAATTTGCATCGACGGTCCGTTCATTTCGTGCCCTCGGCTTTCTGCAGGCGCAGCAGCATCAGCTTGGAAATCGCAAGCACGATGAACGTGATGACGAACAGGATCAAGCCAAGCTCCATCAACGCGGACGTATGCAAGCCCGGGCCCGCCTCGGCGAATTCGTTCGCGAGCGCCGAGGTGATGCTGTTGCCTGGCGAGAACAGCGAGACGTTATCGAGCAGATTCGTATTACCGATCACGAACGTGACCGCCATCGTTTCGCCAAGCGCACGGCCAAGGCCCAGCATAACGCCGCCGATCACACCGCTCTTGGTGAACGGCAGGACGATCTTCCACATCACTTCCCAGGTCGTGCAGCCGATTCCGTAGGCCGATTCTTTCAGCAAGACGGGCGTGACCTCGAAGACGTCGCGCATCACCGAGGCAATGTACGGGATGATCATGATCGCGAGAATAACGCCCGCGCACAGGATGCCGATACCGATCGGCGGCCCCTTGAACAGCGCGCCGATGATCGGCAAGGGCCCGAGGGCCGCACCGAGCGGCGCCTCGAAGTAGGTGGCGAAGATCGGCGAAAATACGAGCAAGCCCCACATGCCGTAGACGATCGACGGAATCGCGGCGAGCAATTCGATGGCGATCCCGAGCGGGCGGCGCAGCCACACCGGGGACAGCTCCGTGAGAAAGAGCGCGATGCCGAAGCTGACGGGCACCGCGATGATGAGCGCGATGATGGAAGTGGCGATCGTGCCGTAGATGGGCACGAGGGCGCCGTAGACGTCGCTGGGCGGATCCCAATCCGACGTCCAAAGAAAGCGCATGCCGAACTTTTGGATCGTCGGCAACGATTCGACGATCAGCGAAACGATGATGCCGCCCAGCAGCACCAGCGTGACGATCGCGGCCAAGCGCGCGAGATTGCCGAAAATGAAGTCGCCGAGCTGGCTCGGCGCGCGCTGAGCGTGCTCGGCTGGCGCGGTCGACATGAAGCGAGTATCGGACATGTGAACCCGTGTGCTGATGCCGCAACCCCGATGGCGCGGCCTGTAGCCGTGCCCGGCAAAGCGCCTTCGCCTTGCCGGGCCTTCCCTGCGTACTGCTTGCTGCTTGCTGCTTGATACGTGCTACATACTGCCTCTAGTGACTGCTCGCCCGCTTACTCGGCGACTGCCTTGCCCGAGGCGTCCTTCACGTTGGCCTTCCATTGCTTCTCGATTTCAGCCGTCACCGACTGCGGCAGCGGGATGTAGTCGAGCGACGTCACGGCATCGGCGCCCTTCTTGAAACCCCAGCTGAAGAACTTGAGCGCTTCCGCGCCTTGCGTGGGCTTGTCTTGCGTCTTGTGCAACAGCACGAACGTCGCGCCGACGATCGGCCAGGCTTGCGCGCCCGGCTCATTCGTCAGGATCTGATAGAACGACTTGTTCCATTCAGCCCCCTTCGCGGCGGCAGCAAACGTGGCCGTATCCGGCGTCACGACCTTGCCGTCGTGGTTCTGCATCTTCGTGTAGACCATGTGATTTTGCTTCACGTAGGCCCACTCGACATAGCCGATCGCGCCAGGCAGACGTTGAATGAACGCGGCGACGCCGTCGTTACCCTTGCCGCCCGTGCCCGTCGGCCAGTTGACCGTCGTGCCTTCGCCGATCTTCGACTTCCATTCCGGGCTCACCTTCGAGAGGTAGTCGGTCCAGATGAAGGTCGTGCCCGAGCCATCGGCGCGACGCACCACGGCGATCGCCGTGTCCGGCAGCTTGACGCCCGGGTTCAGCTTGGCGATGGCCGGATCGTTCCACTTCGTGATCTTGTTCAAGTAGATGTCGGCAAGCACCGCGCCCGACAGCGTCAGCTCGCCCGCCTTGATACCCGGCAGGTTGACCGCCGGTACGACGCCCCCAACCACCGTCGGGAATTGGAACAGGCCCTGCTTTTCGAGCTCATCATCCTTGAGCGGCATGTCGGAACCGGCGAAATCGACGGTCTTCGCCTCGATCTGCTTGATACCGCCCGACGAACCGATGCCTTGATAGTTCACCTTGCCGCCGCCGCTCTTCATATAGGAATCGGCCCACTTCGTGTACAGCGGTGCGGCAAACGTGCTGCCCGCGCCGGTAATGTCGGCGGCTTGCGCGGAAACGGCGAAAAGCACGCCGGCGAGGCCAGCGAACGCGGTCTGCATCAATTTCATGGAATTAACCCCCAGTGGTGTGGTCGTGGAATCGACACCGCGAAGATTAGGGCGAAACTGTGACAGTACTGTGACGATCGATGAACGTCACATGACAATAACCTTTCTGCGCGAAAGGAAAACCATGCAATTAGCGACAAATAAAAGAAGTTAGCATGATATGTAGACAATGCACACTGCGCGCCCGTCAAAGCATAGGAGAAAAATGCCGCTCGCGGCGAGCCGAGCGGCAATTATTTCGATGTGGCTACGCGGTGGCCTGTTCGACGGCGCGAGCGATGTCTTGAGCATGACGAACGGCCGCTTCGCGCTGACTCGCCTCGACCATGACGCGAAGCACGGGCTCGGTGCCGGAGGCGCGGATCAACACGCGGCCGCTGCCGTCGAGCGCGCGCTCGGCGCTCGCCACGGCCTGCTGGATCGCCTCGCTGTGCTTCCAATCGGCGCCTGGCCGCATCCTCACATTGATCAGCTGCTGCGGGAACAGCGTGACGCCTTCGAGCAGCTCGCTGAGCGTGCGCCCGCTGCGCTTGATCGCGGCCAGCACGAGGAGTGCCGAGACGATGCCGTCCCCCGTGGAATGGCGATCGAGCGACAAAATGTGCCCCGAGCCCTCGGCGCCGAGCTGCCAGCCGCGTTCGTGCAATTGCTCGAGCACGTAGCGATCGCCGACGGCCGCGCGCACGAAAGGCACCCCTTCGCGCTGCAGCGCGACTTCGATGGCCATATTCGTCATCAGCGTGCCGACCGCGCCGGGCACTCGGCCTGCGGTGGCCATGCGGTCCTTCACGAGCACGTAGAGCAATTCGTCGCCGTTGTAGAGCCGCCCCGCGGCGTCGACGACCTGCAGACGATCGGCGTCGCCGTCCAGCGCAATGCCCAGGTCGGCGCGATTGGCCCGCACCGCTCGAATCAGTGCATCGGGCGCTGTCGCGCCAACGCCATCGTTGATGTTGAAGCCGTTGGGCGCGACGCCGATCGGCACGACATCGGCGCCCAGTTCATGGAACACATGCGGCGCGATGTCGTAGGCCGCTCCGTGCGCACAGTCGACGACGAGCTTGAGCCCGTGCAAATCGAACGCCGCCGGAAACGTACTTTTACAAAACTCGATATAGCGGCCCGCCGCGTCGTCGAGCCGCCGCGCCTTACCGAGCTGTTCCGAGCTTGCGCAGACGAGCGGCTGATCGAGCTGCTCCTCGATGCGCAATTCGACTTCGTCGGGCAGCTTGTTGCCGTCGGCGCTGAAGAACTTGATGCCGTTGTCGTAGTACGGGTTGTGCGACGCGCTGATCACGACGCCCGCGGCAAGCCGCAGCGCCCGCGTGAGATAGGCCACGCCCGGCGTGGGCATCGGGCCCGCCAGCATCACGTCGACGCCCGCCGCCGAAAAGCCCGATTCGAGCGCCGCTTCGAGCATGTAGCCTGAGACACGCGTGTCCTTGCCGATCAGCACCGTCGGCCGCGACGCGGCCTTGGTCCATCGATCCGCTTGCGCAAGCACCTTGCCGGCCGCATAGCCGAGGCGCAACACGAAATCGGGAGTGATCGGCGCCTCGCCCACTTTTCCCCGAACGCCGTCTGTGCCGAAATAACGCCGTGCCATCGTGAAATCCTTTGCTCTCGAATGATTGTTGAATAAATAAATGAATGACCGTCGTCAGCCGTCGACCGTCAGCGAGCAGCGTGCTCCGCTTCGCGAACGGCCGCCCAGACCTTGAGCGCATCGACCGTTTCCGCGACATCGTGCACGCGCACGATGGCCGCGCCGCGCTCCACCGCGCAAACTGCCGCGGCGATACTAGCCGCGACGCGCTCGGCCGGCGTCTTGCGCCCCGTTACCGCGCCCAGCATCGATTTGCGCGACATACCGGCCAGGATCGGGAACGGCGCCGCGCCAACGCCAGGCTCCGGCGCCGTCTCCGGCAGGCGCGCGAGCAACGCGAAATTGTGCTCGCGCGTCGCCTTACCGAAGCCGAAGCCCGGATCGACGCAGATCCGCCCGCGCGCGATGCCGGCCTGCGCCAGCGCCTCGACGCGCGCCGCTAGAAACGCGCGCACCTCGCCGACGACATCCTCATAATCGATCTGCCCGCGCTGCATGGTCTGCGGCTCTCCGAGCATATGCATGACGCACAGCCCGCAGTTCGTGCCGCGCACGGCGTCGAGCGCACCGGGCCGGCGAAAGCCCCAGATGTCGTTGATCAGATCGGCGCCTGCCGCGAGCGCAGCGCGCATCACCTCTGGCTTGTACGTATCGATCGACAAGGGCACGCCCATTCCCACGAGCGCCTCGACGATGGGCACGACGCGCTCGAGTTCTTCCTCGAGCGGCACGGGCGGCGCGCCGGGCCGCGTCGATTCGCCGCCGATATCGATGATGTCGACGCCCTCGGCGATCATCCGCCCGGCTTGGCGCAGGGCTTCGTCACGAACCAGGAACCGCCCGCCATCGGAAAACGAATCGGGCGTGACGTTGAGAATGCCCATGACAAGGGGCCGCTCGAACGTGAGCGTGAAGCGGCCGCATGTGAGCGGCTCAGGCGTTGCGGGAAGGCAATGACGGGAAATCGACACGAGACGGCGAAAGCGAATGAGGAAGAAACGAAGACGATGCCGGGACAGGCGCCTTCGCGTCCCGCCGTCGACGCACGAAGCCAAGTTGCGCATCGATGCGTGCCGGACGCCCGGCCCGCGACATGGAGCGAAACGCCTGTGCCAGTGAGGCAAACATCTGCGCACCAAAAAAACGGGCCGGTGCTGTTCGGCACCGACCCATTGTCTCTACCCGCCTAGCGTCAGGCCGGTGCGGTCGCACTACCCGGCCGCACTTCGGCGCCCGGAGGGGTCCCGCCACCCGACGAGGCGTCGGTGGACGGCACGTTCTTGGGCGAGCGCGGCGGACGGCCGGCCATGATGTCGTTGATCTGGTCGGCGTCGATCGTTTCCCACTCCATCAGGGCCGCCGTCATGGCCTCGACCTTGTCGCGGTTCTCATCGAGCAAGCGACGCGCGAGGTTGTATTGCTCGTCGAGCAAGCGGCGGATCTCAGCATCGACCTTCTGCTGCGTCGCCTCCGAAATCGTGCGCGTGAAGCCGCGTCCGAACGGCGACGCATCGTTCTCGTCGTCGACATACACCATCGGGCCGAGCGCATCGGTCATGCCGAACCGAGCCACCATCGCGCGCGCCGTCTGCGTCGCCTTGTTGAAATCGTCCGAGGCGCCGGTGCTGACGAGGCCCAAGAACAACTCCTCGGCAACGCGACCGCCGAACAAAATGGCGAGCCGATCGAGCAGATAGTCTTTCGAATAAGTCTCGTTGTCGTGCTCGGGCAACTGCCAGGTCACGCCGAGCGCACGACCGCGAGGAATGATCGTGACCTTATGGACGGGATCGGCTTTCGGCAATAGCTTGGCCACCACCGCGTGCCCCGCTTCGTGATAGGCCGTGGCGCGTTTGGCGTCTTCGCGAATAACGGCCGACTTGCGCTCCGGCCCCATGAAAATCTTGTCCTTCGCGTCTTCGAAATCCTGCATTTCGACGATGCGCTTGCCGCGCCGGGCAGCAAACAGCGCCGCTTCATTGACGAGGTTGGCCAGATCCGCGCCCGAAAAGCCCGGCGTGCCACGCGCGATGACCGATGCATCGACATCGTTGGAGATCGGCACCTTGCGCAGATGCACCTTGAGGATTTGCTCGCGGCCGCGAATGTCGGGCAGCCCCACGTAGACTTGGCGGTCGAAGCGGCCCGGACGCAGCAATGCTTTGTCGAGCACGTCGGAGCGGTTCGTCGCCGCGATCACGATGACGCCGGAATTGGCCTCGAACCCGTCCATTTCGACGAGCATCTGATTGAGCGTTTGCTCGCGCTCGTCGTTGCCGCCGCCCATGCCCGCGCCGCGATGACGGCCGACCGCATCGATTTCGTCGATGAACACGATGCAAGGCGCATGTTTTTTCGCTTGTTCGAACATGTCGCGCACGCGCGCCGCGCCCACGCCGACGAACATTTCCACGAAATCGGAACCCGAGATGCTGAAGAACGGCACTTTCGCCTCGCCGGCGATGGCGCGCGCGAGCAGCGTCTTACCGGTGCCGGGCGGCCCGACGAGCAGCACGCCGCGCGGAATCCGGCCGCCGAGCTTTTGGAACTTTTGCGGATCGCGCAGGAAATCGACGAGCTCGGAGACTTCTTCCTTCGCTTCGTCGCAGCCCGCGACGTCGGTGAAATTGATCGCGTTGTTGTTCTCGTCGATGAGCCGCGCGCGCGATTTGCCGAACGAGAAGGCGCCGCCTTTGCCGCCTCCCTGCATCTGCCTCATCATGTAGAACCAGAAGCCGATGATCAGGATCGTCGGCCCCAGATAGTAGAGCGCGGAGACGAGCGCGTTGGGTTCCTCGTCGGCCTTGCCGCTCACTTGAACGCCGTACTTCATCAGATCGCCGACCATCCAAATGTCGCCCGGCGACACGATCTGGTACTTTTGACCGTCTGCGGGAGTGACCGTCAGATTACGTCCCTGGACAATGACGCTCTTGACCTTGCCGGCCTTGGCGTCGTCCATGAACTGCGAGTACGAGACGCCTTCCTGGACGCGGGGCTTGTCGAACTGCTTGAACACCGTAAACAGCACCAGTGCGATGACCAGCCACACTGCTGCCTTCGAAAACATATTGTTGTTCAAAGCCCACTCCTTCCTCATTGACGGGCGCCTACATTTACCTTGCGGCGCCACCAAAGCATTCTAATCCAGTCGGCTAGCCCCTGCCATAACGTTTCGCTACCGCGAAAATAGCGTTTTTCGGCATGCCGACGGGGCTTTCGCCACCCGCGGCGAGGGATCTGCGCCGCGTTCCCGGCGCAATTACCCGGGTCGCTTGAGCATCTTGCCCAAAATGAACGTTTCGGCCGATTTATCGCGCGACGCTTTGGGCTTGCGCGCGGCGACCGTTTTGAACTGGCGCTTGAACTTCTCCACGATCTGGCTGTAGCCGCTGCCGTGAAAGCATTTCACCAGCAACGCGCCCTCCGGCTTCAAATGCGCCTGCGAGAATTCGAGTGCGAGATCGCAAATATGTTCGATGCGCGCAGCGTCGGCGACGGCCACGCCAGACAGATTGGGCGCCATATCGGAAATTACAAGGTCCACCCGGCGCTCGCCCACGACTTCTTCCAACTGCGCCAGCACATTCTCTTCCCGGAAGTCGCCCTGGATGAATTGCACGTCGGCGATGGGTTCCATCGGAAGAATGTCGAGCGCGATGATCGTGCCATCGATGCCGCCGCCCGGCCGCGCGCCCTGCGCGAGCTTGTTACGCGCGTACTGGCTCCAGCTGCCCGGCGCCGAGCCCAGATCGACGATGACCTGCCCCGGACGAATGAGCTTGTCCTGTTCGTCGATTTCCTTGAGCTTGTACGCGGCCCGCGCGCGATACCCCTCGCGCTGCGCGAGCTTTACGTAAGGGTCGTTGATGTGATCGTGCAGCCACGATTGATTGAAGCGGTTTTTTGCCATCGAAAGGTGATCTATTACTGCGTCAAACCGCACTTTTAGCGGATAATACGCGTTTTGCCGGCGCGCCGTCCGGTCCCGCCAGCCCTCGGTTCGGCCAGCCGGATCGTCCACGCACCCTATGCGCGGCCGTCCCTATTTTAGTCGAGTCGTTCATCGCCCTATGCCTGCCCTCAAAGTCTCCCCCGCCCAACGCGCCGATTTGCGCTCCCAAGCTCATGCGCTCAAACCGGTCGTGCTGATCGGAGCCGAAGGGCTGACCCCCGCCGTGCTCGACGAAATCAAAGTTCACCTCACGGCGCACGAGCTCATCAAGATCCGCGTATTCGGCGACGAACGGGACGCGCGTGTCGCCATCTACGATGAAATCTGCGACACACTGAGCGCTGCGCCCATCCAGCATATCGGCAAGCTGCTCGTCGTTTGGAAGCCCGAGCGCACACAGGCGGCCAAAACGGCGCCTCGCGCGGCAACGGGCAGCAAGGGTGCCGTCGCGGGCCGCGCCAACGCCACGACCGAGGGCCGCGCCAGAGGCGGGAGCGCAGGCACGAGCCGAGCCAAAGCCGCCGCCCTGCCTACCGCGCGCGAAGCAGCGGACGGCACACGCAAAAGTGGCGCCGCGCCGCGCATCGTCAAAGTGGTCAAGGTGTCGCAATCGAACACCGTGCGCAAGCCCAAGCCCGAGAAGGTGCTGGTTCGCGGCAACGAACGCGTCACGGCCGGCGGAACCGTCAAGCGCGCGAAAAAGCGCCAACCGAGCGCCAAGCGCCAGCATCAAAGCGTGAAGTGAGCATGAAGTGAGTCGCCCGCCGCGGCGCGGCCCGCGGGCGGCGGCGCCGGTTCATCCCGAATGAGCCGAGAGTCTACCGGGCTGCACGTCGCCTTCGGGCAGCCCCGCCGGCAACATCCACACCAATGCCACGCCGAGCAAGGTCTCGATGAGATAAAACACGCTCGCGATGCCATGCAGAAGCCCGAACCGGGCCGCGTAGCGTGAATGCTCTATGTCGAAGCCCGTTTCGCGCGCCGCTGTACGCAGCGCCTCCATGAACGGCTGCAGGCCGAAATACCCGATCAACACGCACAACAGCATACCGGCCACGAGCCAGCGCACGCGACGATAGCCGAGCGCGCCACGGCGCACCATGACATTGCCCAGCGCCAGCGACAATACGCCGCACGTCACACCGACGAACGCTTCGATCCGAAAGAGCCGCGCGGCGACATCGCCTGCCGTCGCACGTCCAAGCATGGCAAAAAGCGTGGGCGCGACGACGTAGCCGATCGTCAGCGCGCTGCCGACCCAGATCAGGACCAGCAGCCGAAACACGCGATGGGGAGCGGAAGACACGAGAGACCAGCGCCGACGTTCAGACGTAACGAACGGAGATGATTTCGTATTCGCGCACGCCGCTCGGGGCTTGCACTGCAGCCACGTCGCCTTCGAACTTGCCGATGAGGGCGCGTGCGATCGGCGAGCTCACCGAGATGAGACCGTGATCGATATCGGCTTCGTCGTCGCCGACGATTTGATAGGTGACCTTATCGCCCGAATCGAGATCTTCGAGATCTACCGTCGCGGCAAAAACGATGCGGCCTTCCGCATCGAGCGCGGCCGGATCGATCACTTGCGCAGCGGCCAGTTTCGATTCGATTTCGGCGATACGTCCTTCGATGAAGCCCTGTTTTTCCTTCGCGGCGTCATATTCGGCGTTTTCGGACAAATCGCCCTGGGCGCGCGCTTCGGCAATCGAATTGATGACGGATGGCCGCTCGATCGATTTCAAACGCTGCAGCTCGTCTCGAAGTTGATCGGCGCCCCGCCTCGTCAAGGGAATCGTGCTCATAGACAGATCAGTAAACAAAAATACGGCATTCAAAAAAGCACCGCGGTTAAGTGCATCCCACCGGATAGGACAACTTCGGCGGGACGCCGCTTAACCGCGGCATGTGGGGTGTGATGCGACCCCAGCTTCGATAGAGGAATCGAGCAATCGAAGGGCTAGTTTAGGCGAGCATGTAGTCCTTGTAAATCATAGACTTCCAAGTTCTTCAGGTAACGCAGCCCTTCGACCGCGGCGCGCGCGCCCGACATCGTCGTGTAGTAGGTCACTTTGTTCGCCTGTGCGCTCATGCGAATCGAGCGCGAATCGGCGATCGCGGCGCGCGTTTCGTCGACGGTCGTGAAGACGAGCGCGATCTCGCCGTTCTTGATCATGTCGACGATGTGCGGGCGGCCGTCCTTCACTTTATTGACGACCTTGACCGGCACGCCGGCCGCTGCGATCGCCGCCGCCGTGCCCTTGGTCGCGACGAGCGGATAGCCGAGCTCGTGCAACATCGCCGCCACCTCGACCGCCTTGTGCTTGTCGGCGTCCATCACCGTCAGCAGCACCGTGCCCGATTCGGGCAGACGCGAGCCCGCCGCGAGCTGCGACTTGAACAACGCCTCGCCGAAAGTCTGGCCGACGCCCATCACCTCGCCCGTCGAGCGCATCTCGGGCCCGAGCACCGGATCGACCGACGGGAACTTGACGAACGGGAACACGGCTTCCTTCACGCTGAAGTACGGAGGCTCGACTTCCTTCGTCACGTTCTGGCTCGCGAGCGTCTGCCCCACCATCGCGCGCGCGGCGATCTTGGCGAGCGGCAGGCCTGTCGCCTTCGATACGTACGGCACCGTGCGCGATGCGCGCGGGTTCACTTCGAGCACGTAGATGATGTCGTCCATCTTGCCGTTCGCATCGCGCACTTGCTGAATGGCGAACTGCACGTTCATGAGGCCGACGACATTGAGCGCCTTGGCCATCGCCGCGGTCTGGCGCTTCAGTTCCGCCACCGTCGCCTTCGACAGCGAATACGGCGGCAACGAGCAGGCAGAATCGCCCGAATGGACCCCCGCTTGCTCGATGTGTTCCATCACGCCGCCGATGAACACGGCCGAGCCGTCGGAGATGCAATCGACGTCGCATTCGATCGCATCGTTCAGGAAGCGATCGAGCAACACCGGCGAATCGTTCGACACTTTCACGGCCTCGCGCATATAACGCTCGAGATCGCGCGGCTCGTGCACGATTTCCATTGCACGGCCACCCAGAACGTACGAGGGGCGCACCACCAGCGGGTAGCCGATTTCGTCGGCCAGGGCCAGCGCTTCGCTCTCGGCGCGCGCCGTGCGATTCGGCGGCTGACGCAAGCCGAGTTCTTGCAAGAGTTTCTGGAAGCGCTCGCGGTCCTCGGCTGCGTCGATCATGTCGGGCGACGTACCGATGATTGGCACGCCGTTCGCCTCGAGATCGAGCGCAAGCTTCAACGGCGTCTGCCCGCCGTACTGCACGATCACGCCGAGCGGCTTTTCCTTGTCGACGATTTCGAGCACGTCTTCGAGCGTCAGCGGCTCGAAGTAGAGACGGTCGGACGTGTCGTAATCGGTCGACACCGTTTCCGGGTTGCAGTTGACCATGATGGTCTCATAGCCGTCTTCGCGCATGGCGAGCGCCGCATGCACGCAGCAATAGTCGAACTCGATGCCCTGCCCGATCCGGTTCGGACCGCCGCCAAGCACCATGATCTTCTTGTTCGACGTGGGCTGCGCCTCGCACTCTTCCTCGTAGGTCGAATACATGTAAGCCGTCTTCGTCGCGAATTCGGCCGCGCAGGTATCGACACGCTTATAGACCGGACGCACGTTCAACTCGATACGGCGGCGGCGCACATCGGCGGCATTCGCCTTCAACAGCTTGGCCAAGCGCCGATCGGAAAAGCCGCTGCGCTTCAGATACAACAGCTCGTCCTTCGACAGGCTCTCGAGCGTGCGCCCCGCGAGCGCCTTCTCGTTGTTCACGATCTCTTCGATTTGCGCGAGGAACCACGGATCGATCGCCGTTTCCTCGAACACTTCCTGAAGCGTCATGCCCAGACGGAACGCATCGCCGACATACCAGATGCGCTCGGGGCCGGGATCGCCGATCTCGCGCACGACTTCGTCGCGATCGGCCGTCTTTTCGTCGAGACCGTCCACGCCCACTTCGAGGCCGCGCAGCGCCTTTTGAAACGACTCCTGAAACGTGCGGCCGATGGCCATCACTTCGCCCACCGACTTCATCTGCGTCGTCAGGCGCGAATCGGCTTCGCGGAACTTCTCGAATGCGAAGCGCGGGATTTTCGTCACGACGTAATCGATCGTCGGCTCGAACGACGCCGGGGTCTGACCGCCCGTGATCTCGTTCTTGAGCTCGTCCAGCGTATAACCGACGGCGAGCTTGGCCGCGACCTTCGCGATCGGGAAGCCCGTCGCCTTCGACGCGAGCGCCGACGAACGCGATACGCGAGGATTCATCTCGATGACGATGACGCGACCGTCCTTCGGATTGATCGCGAACTGCACGTTCGAGCCGCCCGTATCGACGCCGATCTCGCGCAAGACGGCGAGCGAGGCGTTGCGCAGCAGTTGATATTCCTTGTCGGTCAGCGTTTGCGCCGGGGCAACCGTGATCGAGTCGCCCGTATGGATGCCCATCGGGTCCAAGTTTTCGATCGAGCAGACGATGATGCAGTTGTCGGCGCGATCGCGCACGACCTCCATCTCGTATTCCTTCCAGCCGAGCAGCGATTCTTCGATGAGCAGCTCGCGCGTGGGTGACAGATCGAGCCCGCGGCGGCAGATTTCCTCGAATTCCTGGCGGTTGTAGGCGATGCCGCCGCCCGAGCCGCCGAGCGTGAACGACGGACGGATCACGACGGGGTAGCCCGGGCCGCCCGTGAGCGCCATGATCTCCGTATGAACCTTGAACGCCTCTTCCATCGAATGCGCGGTGCCCGATTTCGCCGAACCGAGGCCGATCTTGGTCATCGCATCCTTGAACTTTTGGCGGTCCTCCGCCTTGTCGATCGCCTCCGGCGAAGCGCCGATCAGTTCGACGCCGTACTTGGTCAGCACCCCGTGATGATGCAGATCGAGCGCGCAGTTCAGCGCCGTTTGCCCACCCATGGTCGGCAAGATGGCGTCGGGGCGCTCTTTCTCGATGATGCGCTCGACGACTTCCCACGTGATCGGCTCGATGTAGGTGACGTCGGCCGTGTTCGGGTCCGTCATGATCGTCGCCGGATTGCTGTTCACGAGGATGACCTTGTAGCCCTCTTCACGCAGCGCCTTGCAAGCCTGCGCGCCCGAGTAGTCGAACTCGCACGCCTGGCCGATGATGATCGGCCCCGCGCCGATGATGAGAATGCTTTTGATGTCTGTCCGCTTGGGCATAACGCTCTCGCTAATGTCTTTCGTCTTTCCGATGTATTCGATGGGCGGCGGCGCGACCGTGCGCGCCGCAACGCGGATTCAAGCGGCGGCGCTGCCGCGCTTGGCGTCCATCAACGCCGTGAAGCGGTCGAACAGGTAGCCGATGTCGTGCGGCCCCGGCGACGCTTCGGGGTGGCCCTGGAAGCAGAAGGCCGGCTTGTCGGTCAGTTCGAACCCTTGCAACGTGCCGTCGAACAGGGAGATGTGCGTGACGCGCGCGTTCGCGGGCAACGTGGCCGCATCGACCGCAAAGCCATGGTTCTGCGAGGTGATGACGACGCGGCCGTCGGCCAGGTCTTTCACCGGATGGTTCGCGCCATGGTGGCCCGTCTTCATCTTGACCGTCTTGCCGCCGACGGCAAGCCCCATGATCTGATGGCCGAGACAGATGCCGAAGGTCGGCACGCCGCGCTCGATGAATTCCTTGGTGGCCGCGATCGCGTAATCGCACGGCTCGGGGTCGCCCGGGCCGTTCGAGAGGAACACGCCATCGGGATTGAGCGCCAGCGCGTCGGCCGCGCTCGCTTGCGCGGGCAGCACCATGACGTGGCAGCCGCGCTCGGCCAGCATGCGCAGAATGTTGTACTTCACGCCGTAATCGAAAGCGACGACGCGATACTTGGGCGCGCGCTGAGAGCCGAAGCCCGAGCCCAGGCGCCACTCCGTCTGCGTCCACTCGTAAGGCTTGGCGGTGCTGACGACTTTCGCGAGATCCATGCCGGCCAAGCCCGGGAACGAACGCGCGAGCTCGACGGCCTTCGCCTCGTCCGTGCTGCCCGCGAGAATGCAGCCGTTTTGCGCGCCCTTATCGCGCAAGATGCGCGTCAAGCGGCGCGTATCGATACCGGCGATCGCCACGACGCCTTCGGCCTGCAGATATTGGCCTAGCGTGCGCTCCATGCGGAAGTTCGAGGCGCGCGCGGGCATGTCGCGCACGATCAAGCCGGCGGCGTGCACCTTCGTCGATTCGACGTCTTCGGCGTTCACGCCGACGTTGCCGATGTGCGGGTAAGTCAGCGTGACGATCTGTCGGGCGTAGCTCGGATCGGTCAGGATCTCTTGGTAACCGGTGATCGCGGTATTGAACACGACTTCGCCGATGGTATGCCCGGCCGCGCCGATGGCATAGCCGCGAAAGATCGTGCCGTCGGCGAGTGCGAGCAGAGCGGGAGGGAAAGACGGCAACACGGGAAGCTCCTTCAGGAACACCGCGCGCCGACCTGTTTATCCGGCCATGCGAACTGTCGCGGCGTTCCTCGCACACGCAATCGACGAGCGATTGGCGGCGGCGCGGCGCAAGCTCGCAGCAGCAGCGTCGGACGGTCGGTGCTCGAGGCCAATTCCGCTGTCGGAAAGAAGACTCGGGAGCACGGCTCGCAACGACTGCGCGCGGCGGATGAACGGGATGAGTGAGGTAGGCGCTAGGGTGCGGGTTGGATAGTGCAAACTTTCAAATTATAGCTTGAAATGACCCTTCCCTTCAATCAGAAGTGATCCAGCCCCGCGCGGGCATCTGCGGCGGCCTGCATGCCTAGTCGGCAGCTACGATGCTACACCCGCCGGTAAGCGCCGCAAATTCGTGGCGCAGCAAGCCTCGGATGCGCGGGCATGCGCTGCGTCGCGCACCGCAAACAAAAACGCCGTCACTCGGTGACGGCGCTCGGAACGGCGAGAGGTGAGTCGGAGCATCAACCGCGCGCTGCCCCCGCAGCGCACAGCTCACCTCGCGACAAGCCGCTTAGTTCTGCTTGGTGCTGCGCGTCCCGGCCGCGAGCTTTTCGCGGCTAGCCGCGACCTTGGCCGTTTTGGCGGACGGCTTGGACGATCCAGCGCTTGCCTTGGCCGACTTCCCTTCGTGGGCGGCAGCCTTGACCACGGCCGTGCGGCCATGGTGTTTGCCGCGCTTGTCCGAGCGCGACTTGGGCGCGACGTTGGTCCTGCTCGCATCGATCTTTTGTGCGCGAGCGCCTTCCGGAATCTTCGTTGCGATGCGTTGCGGGCCGGGCTCGGCCGGGACGGACCGGCCGACCGGAACGTGAAGGACGATGACCTGCCCCGGCATCGCAATGGTACGGTGCGTCTTGTTCCACGCGTGCAGTTGCCAGATCGAGACGCCGTAGCGCGCGGCGAGCGCCGCCATGGTCTGCTTGCGGCGCACGCGGATCAACATCTTGCGCGTGTCGGGCACATCCGGTTCCATCGCCAATACGGCGCTTTCGGCGACGTCGGCGCTGATGTCCTCGTCGTCATCGTCGCCGCGCGGGACGACCAGCGTCGAACCGGGCTTCAGACGCATCCCCACCGGGATCTTGTTGACGGCCATCAGCGTGTGCGCGTCCACGCCGATTTTCTCGGCGAGCGCCTGCGGCCGCGTGCGTTCCGTCACGGTATAAGTGGTCCACGACGACAATTGGCCGTCGTAGGCTTTCAGGTTGCGCTCGAACGCACTCGCGTTATCGAACGGCAGCAAGATCTGCGGTTGCGTGGCGCCGAGGATCACCGGTTTCTTGAACGACGGGTTGAGCGCGCGGAATTCGTCCGTCGTCATGTTCGCGAGCTTCGCGGCGACGTCGACGTCGATATCGTGCGAGGTCGTCACCGTCACGAAGTACGGATGATTGGGGATCGACGGCAGGGTCAAGCCGAACATTTGCGGGTTTGCGACGATGTTCTTGACGGCCTGCAGCTTCGGCACGTAATTGCGCGTCTCGTTCGGCATGCGCAGGCTTTCGTAATCGGTCGGCAAGCCCGCCGCCTGATTGCGCGCAATGGCGCGCTGCACGTTGCCCTCGCCCCAATTGTAGGCGGCGAGCGCGAGATACCAATCGCCGAACATATCGTGCAAGCGCGATAGATAGTCCAGTGCGGCGCCCGTCGAGGCGAGCACGTCGCGGCGCTCGTCCTGCCACATGTTCTGCTTCAGGTTGTACGTGCGCCCCGTACCGGGCACGAATTGCCACATGCCCGCGGCCTTCGCGACGGAAAGCGCCTGCGGATTGTAGGCCGACTCGATGAACGGCAGCAGCGCGAGCTCGGTCGGCATATGCCGCGCCTCGAGTTCTTCGACGATGTAGTACAGGTACTTCTCCGAGCGCTCGGTCATGCGCTGGACGTAATCGGGGCGCTGCGCATACCAATTGGCTTGCATGCCCACGAGGTCGTTGTTCAGATCGGGAATTTGGAAGCCGCGGCGGATACGGGCCCAAAGATCGGTGTCGGCGCTGGTGAGTTGGTCGACCGAGCTTTTGTCGACGTCGATGGTCTGCTTGGCGGTGGTGATTCGGACGGTATCGTTGACGACGTTCGGCTTGGAAACGTCGGAGGTGGGGGCCATCGTTCCTTGACTTGCACATGCGGCAAGCATGAGAACCAATAGCGCACTGAAGATAAATCGCATGAACGTCTCTGCTTCCAAAGCTGGAAATTGCAGGCGATAGTACGAAAGCGAACGGCCTGCGTCAACTGGAATAACGGGGAAAAAACCTGTCAAATCCAAGACTTGCCGCATTTTCCCCATCTTTCTGGCGAAATTTGCGTCGCATGCAACCCTGGGCGAAGCCCCGCTTTTGACCCGCATCGCCCCACGAAAACACCGGCTTGCCACGTTTTTTTGCTTGAAAGGACGCTGTTTGGCCCATTCTCGAGAGAGATCGCCTCAGCGCCAAACAAGCTTGCGCGCCCTAATCGAATAAAAATCCCCCGACGAAAACAAATGCGCACTGCCGGACCCTCGTGCCGTCTAACGAAAGCGATTCTTCCATTCGCGCATCAGCGTGAAGGCGGTCAAGCGATCGGCCGCCGGTTCATGCAACGCTTCGGCCAGCGCACGTTGCACTGCCGGATCGCCCGTGCGCAGGAACGGATTGACCGCACGTTCGTGAGCGATCGTCGTGGGCAGCGTGGGGACGCTGCGCGCGCGCAGCGCTTGCGCTCGATCGCTCCACGCTCGCAGCCGTTCGTTGCCAGGATCGCAGGCAAGTGCGAAGCGGATGTTGGACAGGGTATATTCGTGGGCGCAGTGCACCTGCGTCTCGCCCGGGAGGGCCGCCAGCGCATCGAGCGAGGCGAGCATCTGCGCGGGCGTGCCTTCGAACAAGCGCCCGCAACCGCATGCGAACAGGGTGTCGCCGCAGAACACGTGCGGCGTTGCGCCGGGCTGCCCCTGCCCCGCTTGAAAATAAGCGATGTGGCCGCGCGTATGACCCGGCACGTCGATCACCTGCAATTCGAGACGCGGCGAGGGCAGAACGACGCGGTCGCCGCCCGACAGAGGGTGGGTGACGACGGCGATCCCTTCGGCGGCGGGGCCGTAGACTGGAATAGGGGTATCGCCTATGAGGTCCGCCACGCCACCGACGTGGTCGGCATGGTGGTGCGTGAGTAAAATAGCGCTCAGCCGCCAGCCTCGCTCGGCGAGCTGCGCCCTAACGGGGGCCGCTTCGCCCGGGTCGACGGCGACCGCATCGCGCCCGTCCGATACGAGCCAGATGTAGTTGTCAGCAAACGCCGGCACCGGCACGTATTCGAGCGTATTCATAGGCGACGCACTCATCACGATGTCTGATCGAACGATTATAGACTGGCCCACTTGGACCGAATCGCCGGCCGGCCGCTACGCGCTGGATTGGGAGCAGGCCCAGCTCGACGGCGTCGTGTCGGACGTATTCGGCTACCACGCGCTGCAATTGGGGCTGCCGCAGCTCGATGCGCTGCGCGAGAACCGCATGCCTTGCCGCGCGCTCGTGCTCGACGCCGCCAGCGGCGCGAGCGCGCCGTATACGTACCCGCCGTCCTCGCGGCAGCCGGTTTCGCCTCCGGCTCTGGCCGGGCTCGGGCCACGGCACACGCCGGCGGGCCGAACCACGCTTTGGTGCGATTTCCTCGACCTGCCGTTCGAAGCCCAGAGTGTCGATCTGCTCGTGATGCCGCACACGCTCGAGTTCACGCGCGACCCTCACCGTCTGTTGCGCGAGGCCGAGCGCGTGCTCGTGCCGGAGGGGCAACTCGTGATCCTCGGGTTCAATTCGCTGAGCTTGTGGGGCGCTCGGCAGGCTTTCGGCAAGATGACGGGGCGTCCGTTCGTGCCCGCGGCGCAGGATCTCATCGCTTTCACGCGAATCAAGGACTGGATCAAGTTGCTCGGGTTCGAGCTTGAACGCGGGCGCTTCGGCTGCTATCGTCCGCCCCTTGCCCGCGAAAACTGGCTCGAGCGCTTCGCTTTCATGGAAGCGGCCGGCGATCGCTGGTGGCCGATCTTCGGCGCGGCTTACATGGTGACGGCGGTCAAGCGCGTGCGCGGCATGCGGCTCGTCGGTCAGATCAAGGCGAAAAAGCCGGTGCTTGCACCGGGGCTTGCGCCGGCCGCGACGCACCAAACCCCTAACCCGAGACTATGACGTGACGCCCGAGTTCATCGAAATCTTTACCGACGGCGCCTGCAAGGGCAATCCCGGCCCCGGCGGATGGGGCGCGCTGCTTCGCTACGGCGCTCAGGAAAAAGAGCTGTTCGGCGGCGAGGCGAATACGACCAACAATCGCATGGAGCTCATGGCGGTCATCGCCGCGCTCGAGGCGCTCAAGCGCCCCTGCACCGCGATCGTCCATACGGACTCGCAGTACGTGCAAAAAGGCATCAGCGAGTGGATCCACGGTTGGAAGAAAAAGAATTGGATGACGGCGGCAAAGACCCCCGTCAAAAACGCCGATTTATGGAAGCGCTTGGACGAACTCGCGGCCTTGCATCAGATCGAATGGCGCTGGGTGAAGGGCCATGCGGGCCACCCCGAGAACGAGCGCGCCGACGCGCTCGCGAACCGCGGCGTCAGCGCGCTGGCCGAAAGCTGAAGATCTTCGCTGCGGTCGCCTTCGGCGCAGCCCGATGGCGGACGCGAGCCGTACCGTTTGCATCGCTTACACACGAGACAGAACTCCATGCGTCAAATCGTTCTCGATACCGAAACCACGGGTCTTAACGCACGAACCGGCGACCGCATCATCGAAATCGGCGGCGTCGAGCTCGTGAACCGGCGGCTCACGGGCAACAACCTGCACTTTTACATCAACCCCGAACGCGATAGCGACCCCGGCGCGCTGGCCGTGCACGGATTGACGACGGAATTCCTGAGCGACAAGCCGAAGTTCGCCGAGATCGTCGATGAGCTGCGCGACTTCATGCGCGGCGCCGAGTTGATCATTCACAACGCGCCGTTCGATCTGGGTTTCTTGGAAGCCGAATTTGCGCTGCTGGGCTTGCCCCCGTTCAACGAGCACTACGAGAGCGTGATCGACACGCTGGTGCAGGCAAAGGCCATGTTCCCCGGCAAGCGCAATTCGCTCGACGCGCTGTGCGACCGCTTCGGCATCAGCAATGCGCATCGAACGCTGCACGGCGCGCTGCTCGACTCCGAATTGCTGGCCGAGGTGTATCTGGCGATGACCCGTGGGCAAGAAAGCCTCGTCATCGACATGCTGGGCGACGCGCCCGCGCAAAACGCGCAGGCATCCACGCGCAAGACAGTCTCCTTCGAAGGGCTGGCGCTGCCCGTGCTCGCTGCCGACGAAAGCGAGCTACAGGCGCATGAAGCCTTGCTGAACGACCTCGACAAAGCTATCAAAGGCACGAGCGTGTGGCGACGCGAGCCGACGCCGGAGACAACGGCCGACGCCGCCACCGCACGAGCCGCATAAAAATTGCTTTACGAACCGCTGAGCGTCTGACATAATTCGAGGCTCTTCGGGTGGTTAGCTCAGCGGTAGAGCACTGCCTTCACACGGCAGGGGTCACTGGTTCGATCCCAGTACTACCCACCAGATTCATGGGTATGTAGGAAGCCCGAAGAATAAAGGCCCTCTGGCGAAAGCCGAGGGCCTTTTTCATTGATGTACAACGATTTTCCGTGCACCGAGCAGAAATGATGTTTTTCACGGAAAACGTGTGCATGAACCTCAAATCATGCTGCGTCCAGGTAACGCGGGCCCCGCCAGCACATCGACGCTTGCCGAGGCTGATCGTCGGGAGGCCGACATTTGAGTTCGGCATTGACGCATTCAGGGATGGCGAGTGCGTCACAGCAGTTCTTGGTTGCTTCGAGGCTACCCGCCGCGGCGCTGTTCACTCCGTCAACCCGTCCGCACCCGGCTCGATTTGCCCGAGTTCAGCCCCCGTCTCAGGATCGTGCGTACGATCCGACTTGAGCCGCCGCTTCATCTCGTCCAGCGTGGTTCGCTCCTTCTCGGTCAACTGCACCGCCGCGGATCCGTCGCCGCCGTCGACCGGGATCGGTGGATCCTCCACGAGCTTCAAACCGCGCCCTTCGTTCCAAGGCCCCCGTTCCGGCGGCGCCCCATGCGACATCTTGAAATAGGCATCGGCGTATTCGGGCTCCGGCGCGAGCTTGCCGGGCGGGAAGTTCGCAGAGATCGCATATAGCGCCTTCTCGAACGACTTCTGGTGCGACACCTCGCGCGTCATCAAAAAGCCCAAGGCGTCCCGCACGCCGGGATCGTCCGATACGTTGATGAGCCGCTCGTAAATGATCTTCGCCCGCGCCTCGGCGGCAATGTTCGAACGCAAGTCGGCCGTCGGCTCGCCGATCGTGTCGATGTAAGCGGCGCTCCACGGCACCCCGGCCGAGTTCGTCAGCGGCGTGCCCGCGCCATAGAGCACCTGCGTCACGTGGCTGTCGTTGCCCGCGCCGTTCAGCTTGCGATAAAGCTCGGCCTGCGCGTCCACGGCCTCCGCCAATTCACCCTTCGCGCCCCGGTTCAGCATCGCGACGATCGACCCGATGATCTCCAAATGACTGAGTTCCTCGGTGGCGATGTCGAACAGCATGTCCTTGCGCGCCGGATCCTCTTCGGTGATCGCCTGCGTGAAATAACGCATCGCCGCAGCCAACTCGCCTTGCGGCCCGCCGAATTGCTCCAGCAGCAGGTTTGCCAAGCCCGGGTCCGTGCTGCCGACGCGAACCGTGTATTGCAACCGCTTGTTGTGCACAAACATGAGACCCCCTTGTTGGTCGTGATGAACATCGTGCCGTCCGGCCACTTCCGCAACGACCATTCCCGCTCGTTCCCGCACTCCGGCTTCTCTCGCCGAAAAGGATGATCACGGTCGAGCTTGACATCGTATCTTTAGATATATATCTTTAGATACACATTCACTCCCCTCGAGGAGGCAGTCATGCGTCACCGTTTTCACGAATTCCAACGCGATCACGATTTCTCGGAGCTCGACCCGGACCACGGCCACAAGCACGGGCATCGTCAGGCTCACTCGCATTCCCGCGAGGCGGGTCTCGACTATGGGCACTGGTACGGCCCCCATGGCCATCACGGCCACGACGGTCATCACAATCACGACACCGATCGCCACGACTTCATCCACCGTCATGAGCGCCGCCGGCACGGGCGGCATGGCGAAGGGTCATTTCTGCACGAGCTTTGGCATGCCATTGGACGCCATCGGCATCGGCACGGCGGGGGCGGGCCGTTTTGGGGCGGTCGTGGCGATCGCGGCTTCGGCGACGACGACAATTTCACGCGCGGGCGCAAATTCACCGGCGAAGACTTGCAATTGATGTTGCTCGCGCTGATCGACGAAGCGCCGCGCCACGGCTATGAACTCATCAAGGCGCTCGAAACGCGATCCAACGGCTTTTATGCGCCAAGCCCCGGCATGGTCTATCCTGCGCTGACTTACCTCGAAGAACTCGGCTTCGTCACGGTGCAGCAAGAAGGCAACCGCAAACGCTACGAGATTGCGGAAGCAGGCCGGGCGCATCTCGCCGCCAATCGGAACCAAGTCGACATGATGCTCGCCAAGCTCAGCTACGTCGCACATCGGATGGAATCGATGCGGCGCGCCTACGCGGCGCAAGACGATGACGAGGGCGGCGCGTTGGGCGGCGATGCACGCGGCTGGCATCCGAAGCTGCACCAAGCGCGCTATGCGCTCAAGCTCGCGCTGTTACGGCGTATCGATGCGAACGAGGCGGAGCAGCAGCGCATCGCCGAGATTTTGCTGCGCGCGGCCGCCGAGATCGAAAGCAAGCCCGCTGCGGGTGCCGCGCCGCAAACCGAGACCGCGTAAGCGGTTGCGGCATGCACGCGCCGCCGCGCGCACGTTGCACGTCGAATGGTGCATGTTGCTAGCGGGCGGCGTCCGCTTAGGTTGCCGCTCTGCTTGCCGTGCTTGCGCGCCCCGCACGATACGTCTACTGCAATAAGGATTCGAATAACTATGTATGCAATGACCCTTGCGCGCGAGCGACGGCTGATCTGGCTGCTCGCGCTCGTGCAGTTCACGCTCATCATGGATTTCATGGTGATGATGCCGCTCGGCCCGCAGATCATGGGCGCGTTTCAGATCTCGCCATCGAAGTTCGCTGCAGCGGTTTCGGCCTATTCGTGGTGTTCCGGGCTGTCGGCGCTGCTCGCCGCCACCTACATCGACCGGTTCGATCGACGCAAGCTGCTGCTCGCGGCGTATCTGTTGTTCGCGCTGTCCAACGTCCTGTGCGCCTGCGCCACGAGCTATCCGCTGTTGCTCGCAAGCCGCGCGTTCGCCGGCGTCACGGGCGGCGTGCTCGGCGCGAGCGTCATGGCGATCGTCGCGGATGTCGTGCCCGTCGCGCGACGCGGCACCGCTACCGGCATCATCATGACGGGCTTCTCGATGGCAGCCATCGCCGGCGTGCCGGCCGGCGTGCTGCTCGGCGCGTACTTCCATTGGTCCGCGCCGTTTTGGCTGCTCGCGGCCCTCACGGTCACGATTGCGCTCGCCACCTCGCGCATCGTGCCCCCGCTCGCCGAGCACCGGGCCACGCGCGCGCCGTCGCTCGCGCAAACGCTTCCCGCGCTCGTCGATCTCTTGACCTCCGCCCGCCACCTCCGAGCCTTCGCGCTGACGTTCTTGATCATGCTCGCGCATATGCTCGTGATCCCGTTCATCTCGCCGATGCTCGTGGCCAATCACAGCATCCGGCCCGATCAGATTTCATGGCTCTATATGGCAGGCGGGGCGTCGACATTGTTCACGTCGCGCGCGATCGGCCGGCTGGCCGATCGCATCGGGCACCGTCTCGTGTTTCGCCTGTTCGGCGTGCTCGCGCTGGGGCCCGTGCTCGTCGTCACGCACCTGCCTAATGTGCCGTTTTGGATCATGATCCCGGGCTTCGCCGTCTTCATGATCATTTCGTCCGGACGCATCGTGCCCATGCAAGCGATCCTCTCCACCGTTCCGGAGGCTCGGCACCGCGGCTCATTCCTCAGCGCCAACGGCGCGGTGCAGTCGCTGGGGACAGGCTGCGGCGCGTGGCTGGGCGGGCTCATGCTATCGACCGATTCGGCCGGGCATATCGTCGGCTACGGCTTGAACGGATGGGTGTCGGTCGTGCTGGCGTCGCTGGCGTTGGTCTGGGTGGGCAGCGTGCGCAGCGCCGGCGCGCAGGACATGAAAGAGGAAGCGTCGGCATCGCAAGGCGCCGCGCCCGAATTGGCAGGCGAAGCGTAAAAGCGCAATGCGCGAGCCGACGCCTTCCTAAAAGGCATCGGCTCGCGCCCCGTCATCGCTCGCGTCCCATCCGCGTATGAATACGCTGCCGCTCGCTCATGCGCTACGCCGGCCGCCTTCTGCCCTCACCTCGTTCGGCGCTTGCGCGCAACGTGCGAGCACCGGGATCAGTGCTTGGCCCGTATGGCTCTCCGGCACGCGCGCGAGCGTTTCGGGATCGGCCGCCGCGACGATCGCGCCGCCGCCCGCCCCGCCTTCGGGGCCCAGATCGATGATCCAATCGGCTTCGGCAATGACATCGAGATCGTGCTCGATGACGATGACGCTGTGCTCCGCATCCACGAGCCGGTGCAGCACGCGAATCAGCCGCGCGACGTCGGCCATGTGCAAGCCGACCGTCGGTTCGTCGAGCACATACAACGTATGTGGCGCTTTTTGCCCGCGCCGGGTCACGTCGTCACGCACCTTCGCCAATTCCGTCACGAGCTTGATCCGCTGCGCCTCGCCGCCCGAGAGCGTCGGCGAAGGCTGGCCCAGCGTCAGGTAGCCGAGCCCCACGTCCTTCATCAACTGCAGCGGGTGAGCGATGCTCGGCATCGGCGAGAAGAAGTCCACGGCCTCGTCGATTTCCATCGTCAGCACATCGCCGATGTTCTTGCCGCGCCAAGTCACGGCCAGCGTCTCCGGG
Organism: Trinickia sp. Y13; assembly: GCF_029522115.1. GTDB lineage: Bacteria > Pseudomonadota > Gammaproteobacteria > Burkholderiales > Burkholderiaceae > Trinickia. The sequence goes on from NZ_JAKWFK010000012.1 coordinate 34,485, forward strand.
TTGAAGCGCTGCCCATGGCAGACATCGCATGGCACTTTCACATCGGGCAAGAAGCTCATCCCGATCGTGCGCACCCCCTGCCCTTCGCACGCCGGGCAACGGCCTTCGCCCGTATTGAACGAGAAGCGCGACGCGGCGTAGCCGCGCGCCCGTGCTTCGAGCGTTTCGGCGAACAGCTTGCGGATCGTGTCCCACACGCCGATATACGTAGCGGGGCACGAGCGCGGCGTCTTGCCGATCGGCGTCTGATCGACTTCCAGCACTCGGTCGATCGCCTCGAAACCCGTCACCGACGTGCAGCCTTGCCACCGATGCGTGACCTGCAACGGCGCGCGAGTCGCGCTCGTGCTGGACGCCGTGCGGCGGCTCGGCTGGGCGCGCTTCACAGACGAGCCCTGGCTCTCCTGTGAAGCACGGCGCGCGCGCCGAGTAGCAGGCGAGGACAACACCGAACGCCCCACTGCATCGAGCAGGTTCGTCATCAGCACATCGCGGGCGAGCGTCGATTTGCCCGACCCCGACACGCCCGTCACCGCAACGAGGCGCGCGAGCGGAATGCGCGCCGTGACGTTGCGCAAGTTGTGCAGCGAGGCGCCATGCACCGTCAACCATCGCTCGGGCACCGCAGCCTTCGCGTCGGCCCCCACTGCTCTGCGCGGCTGCAGCGGGTGAACGATCGGGCGCGCAAGGAATTGCCCGGTCAGCGAATCGGCATGCGCCGCGAGATCCTGTACGCCGCCCTCGGCAACGAGCCGGCCGCCGCGCTTGCCCGCCCCGGGCCCGATGTCGATGATGTGATCGGCCCGCCGGATCGTATCTTCGTCGTGCTCGACGACGACGAGCGTGTTGCCTTTATCGCCCAGCTGATGCAGCGCGTCGAGCAAGATCCGGTTGTCTCGCGGATGCAGGCCGATCGTCGGTTCGTCGAGCACGTAGCACACGCCCTGCAAGTTGCTGCCGAGCTGCGCAGCGAGCCGGATGCGCTGCGCCTCGCCGCCCGATAGGCTCGGCGCGGCGCGGTCCAGACTCAGGTAGCCCAGCCCCACTTCTTCGAGGAACCGCAAGCGGCTCGCGATCTCGCTCACGACGTCGCGCGCGATCTGCGCATCGCGGCCGCCCAGCTCGATCGTCTCGATCCATCGGCGCGTATCCGCCACGGTCCAGCGGCCGATGTCGACGATCGAGCGGCCGTCGAACTGCACAGCGCGCGCCGTTTCGTTCAAGCGCGTGCCGCCGCAGTCGGGGCACGGCGTATCGTCGACGCCCTCGATCTCCTGCTCCTCCGAAGGCAAGGTCTGCTCGCGACCGCGACCGTCGTCGGCGCCGAGCACGGTGTCGTCATAAGCGGCGCGCTGCTCGCGCGTCAACGCGAGCCCCGTGCCGACGCAACTCGGACACCAGCCGTGCTTGCTGTTGTACGAGAACATGCGCGGGTCCAGCTCGGGGTAGCTCGTCGCGCACACGGGGCAGGCCCGCTTGACCGATAGCACCTCGATCTCGCCGATGCCCGCCGCCGAGCGCTTCGCGGCAAGCGCATCGGCCAATCCATCGAGCGGCGCGAGCAGATGCACCACACCTTTGCCGAGTTCGAGCGCCGCATCGAGCGCGCGCCGCAACTCGCCTTCGTTGTCGGCGGACACGACGAGGTCGGCGACGGGCAGCTCGATCGTGTGTTCGCGAAAGCGTTCGAGCTTCGGCCACGGATCGACGCTGAGGAACTCGCCGTCCACACGCAGGTGCGTATGTCCGCGCGCTTTCGCCCACTTGGCCAAATCGGTATAGACACCCTTGCGATTGACGACGAGCGGCGCGAAAAAGCCCACGTGCTCGCCCGCATAGTTGCGCAGCAAGTGCGCGGCGATCGATTCGGCGCTCTGCGGCATCACCGGCGTGCCGTCGTGGATGCAGTGCTGAATGCCGAGCTTGACGTACAGCAACCGCAGGAAATGCCAGACTTCGGAAGTGGTCGCCACCGTGCTCTTGCGTCCCCCGCGCGACAGACGCTGCTCGATCGCGACGGTCGGCGGAATGCCGTAGACCGCATCCACTTCCGGGCGCCCCGCGGGCTGCACGATCGAGCGCGCGTAGGCATTGAGCGATTCGAGGTAGCGGCGCTGCCCTTCATGAAACAGGATGTCGAAGGCAAGCGTGGACTTGCCCGAGCCCGACACGCCCGTGACGACGTTGAATTTGCCGTGAGGAATATCGACGTTCAGGCTCTTCAGGTTGTGCTCGCGCGCGTTGACGATGCGCACGACGTCGTCGCCCTCCACCGCGCGACGCGAACGCGCCGCCGCGAGCGCCGATTGCAGCGGCATCCCGGCAGCGGCGGCATCGGGCCCGCTCGCGCCGAGCGCGTCGTCGTACTGCTGCAAAGCGCGCCCCGTGTGCGAGGCGGCGCAGGCTTTAATGTCATCGGGCGTGCCGGCGGCGAGGACCAAACCGCCTTCGTCGCCGCCCTCGGGACCCAAATCGACGATCCAATCGGCCGCGCGAATGACGTCGAGGTTGTGCTCGATCACGATCAACGAATGACCGCGTGCAAGCAGCTTGCCAAACGCACGCATGAGCTTGGCGATGTCATCGAAATGCAGCCCCGTCGTCGGTTCGTCGAACATGAACAGCCGCCCGCCCGGCGCCGCTTGCGCGCCGGCCTTGCCGCTCGTCTCCGCAAGAAAGCCCGCGAGCTTCAAACGTTGCGCTTCGCCACCCGAGAGCGTGGGCACCGGCTGGCCGAGCTTCACGTATTCGAGACCGACGTCGACGATCGGCTGCAGCACGCGCAGCACATCGGAGTCTTCGGCGAACAAGCTCACCGCTTCGCTGACCGTCAGCTCGAGCACATCGGCAATGGACAACGCCCGCGCCGGCGCGCCTCGTTCGATCGTCACATCGAGCACTTCGGCCCGATAGCGGCGGCCGTCGCAATCGGGGCAGCGCAGATAGACGTCGGACAAAAACTGCATCTCGACGTGTTCGAAGCCGGAGCCGCCGCACGTCGGGCAGCGTCCATCGCCTGAATTGAAGCTGAATGTGCCCGCCGTGTAGCCGCGCTGCAACGCGAGCGGCGCTTTCGCGAACAGCTTGCGGATCTCGTCGAAGGCGCCGACATAGCTAGCTGGATTCGAACGTGCCGTCTTGCCGATCGGCGATTGATCGACGAACACGACGTCGGCGATCCCTTCCGCACCGATCAAGCCTCGATGCGCGCCCGGCGTTTCGGTCGGACGGCCGAGGTAGCGTGCGAGCGCAGGGTGAAGGACGTCTTGAATCAACGTCGACTTGCCCGAACCGGAGACGCCCGTCACGCAGACGAGCCGCCCGAGCGGAATCTCCACCGTCACGTCGCGCAAGTTGTGCTCGCTCGCGCCTTCGAGCACGAGCCGCGGCGTCTGCGCATCGACAGGCCGCCGCGCCCAATGCGTGGCATCGGCGACGCGCAACCGCGCGCCGAGATATTGGCCCGTCAGCGTCTGCGCCAAGCGGATGTCCCCCGGCGTGCCGTCGTAGACGATGGCGCCGCCCCGCTCGCCAGGCCCCGGCCCCATATCGATGAGCCGGTCGGCCGCCAGCATGACCGATGGGTCGTGCTCGACGACGACGAGCGTATTGCCCGCGTCGCGCAATCGCCGCATCGCTTCGACGATGCGGTCCAAATCGCGCGGATGCAGCCCGATGCTGGGCTCGTCGAGCACGAACAGCGTCTTCGTGAGCGAGGTGCCGAGCGCGGTCGTCAAGTTGATCCGCTGCACCTCGCCGCCCGACAGCGTGCGGCTTTGCCGATCGAGCGTCAGATAACCGAGCCCGACATCGCACAGGTAGCGCAGCCGCGTGCGCACTTCGGCGACGAGCAGCTTCAAGGCATCGTCGAGCAGCGCGCTTGGCAGCGTCATTTCATCGAAGAAACGGCGAATCCGTGCGATCGGCAACAACATCAAGTCGTGCACGGTGAGCCCCGGCAATGCTTCGAGCTGAGCGCGCGTCCAACTCACGCCGCGCGGCATGAAGCGCGCATCGGCGGGGAGCACGGCGTCCGCATTCTCCTTGGTGCCGAGACGCCACAAGAGCGATTCGGTTTTGAGCCGCGCGCCGCCGCACGTCTCGCACGGCGTGTAGCTGCGGTATTTCGACAAGAGCACGCGAATGTGCATCTTGTAGGCCTTCGATTCCAGATAGTCGAAGAAGCGCCGCACGCCGTACCACTCGCGCTGCCATTGCCCGTTCCAGTCGGGAGAGCCATCGATCACCCAGGCGCGCTCGGCATCGGTCAGTTCGGCCCATGGCGTCGTCGTGCGAATCCGCGCGCGCGCCGCGTAGCGCATCAGGTCGTCCTGGCACTCCTTCCACGCTGGCGTTTGCATGGGCTTGATCGCCCCGCCCGCGAGCGTCTTGCGCACATCGGGGATGACGAGGCCGAGATCGACACCGATCACGCGCCCGAAACCGCGGCATGCCTCGCAGGCGCCATAAGCCGAATTGAACGAGAACAGTCCCGGCTGCGGATCGGCGTAGCGCAGATCGCTTTCGGGGCAGTGCAAGCCGGTCGAGAAGCGCCAGATGCGCGGCTCCGGCGCGGCCTGTCCATCGACTTCGCCCGCATCGTCGCTGTCGGGCAAGACGTAGATATAAACGCGGCCTGCGCCTCGTTTCAGCGACGCTTCGATCGCTTCGACCGCGCGCGCTTTCTCCACCTTGCTCAAGCGGAAGCGATCGGCGACGACATCGAGCACCTTGCGCGGCCCGGCCGGCGTGGTCACTTCGCGTTCTGCCTGCACGCGCGTGTAGCCGCTCGCCGATAGCCATTGCCCGACTTCGTCTGCGCTCGTCTGTTCGGGCAGCTCGACCGGGAACGTCACCACCAGCCGCTCGTCGCGCTGCGCGGTGCGCTCGAGCAGGGCGGCGTAGATCGTTTCGGGCGTGTCGTGGCGCACCGGCTCCGCCGTCGCCTTATCGAACAGTTGCGCGGCGCGCGCGAAGAGCAGCTTCAGATGATCGTTGAGCTCGGTCATCGTGCCGACCGTCGAGCGGGAGCTGCGCACGGGGTTCGTCTGATCGATCGCGATCGCGGGCGGTACGCCGTCGACGCGGTCGACTTGCGGGCGATCCATGCGATCGAGGAATTGCCGCGCGTAGGCGCTGAACGTTTCGACGTAGCGGCGCTGCCCTTCGGCATAGAGCGTGTCGAATACGAGGCTCGACTTGCCCGACCCCGAGGGACCCGTGACGACCGTCATTTCCCCGGTGCGAAGATCGAGATCGATGTTTTTGAGATTATGCTGACGAGCCCCGCGAATGCGGATGACGCCGGAAGTCATGAGACGTGTCCCTTTTACGCGCTATATCGAACGATGCGCGCCGTCGTTTCGAGATAAGAAGGCGCGCCAGGGGTGCAATGATAGTCCGGCTTTCGAGAGTTAGCCGCGCCCGCGTTCGAGCGATGGCGCTTTGTTGGTCCGGCGCGCTCCGACGAGCGAAATACGTCGCGATTGGCGGCTGCGGCGCATGCAACTTGGTGACAACCACTGACGGAAGACGGCAATCGGATCGCTCGCTTGCATGGGCTAGCGCTCCCGGAGCGTCAAGCGGTTGCCTCGATTGGCACGTCGGCCAACGCGGCGCCCACGCGGGCCCTGAGCACCGGCAACAGCTCGCGCTCGAGCCAAGGATGATGCTTGAACCAGCCTTGGTTGCGCGGCGACGGATGAGGCAACGGCAAGCGCGCCGGACCGAAATCGCGCCAGGCCGCAACGGTGTCGGTCAAGCTGGCCCGCCGCGCGTCGGCCAAAAACCGCCGCTGCGCGTAGGCGCCGACGAGCAGCGTCAACCGGATATGCGGCATCTCGGCCAATACGCGCTCGAGCCAGAGCGCGGCGCATTCGGGCCGCGGCGGCAAATCTCCCGACGGGCCGCGTCCCGGATAGCAATAACCCATCGGCACCAGCGCCACGCGGTTGGGATCGTAGAAAGTCTCGCGATCGATCCCCATCCAATCGCGCAGCCGCTCGCCGCTTTTGTCGTCCCACGGCACCCCCGACGCGTGCACGCGCGCCCCCGGCGCTTGTCCGACCACGAGGACGCGAGCCGAGCGCCCAACTTGCAGCACCGGCCTCGGCCCGTGCGGTAAATGCGACTCGCAGGCTCGGCAGGCGCGGATCTGCGCGAGCAGCGACTGCAAACGGGCGCGCCCGGGAGGTGACGAAGAAGACATCGGCAATGCTGATGAGGTGAAGGGCAAGACGCGTTTCAGTGATGCCGGAGCTGATCCAGAAGGTATTCGCGCAACACCACGGCCTGATTGTGCTCCCGGTCGCGGGCGCCGAACAGCAGCGTCACGGGACCTCGCTTGGCCGCGTCGAGCAATGGCTGCCAAGCTTGAGGGTTCGCATCGAGTTCGGCGCGATAACGCCCCTGAAATTCTTCCCAGCGGGCCGGGTCATGGCCGAACCATCTGCGCAGCTCGGTGCTCGGCGCAGCGTCGCGCACCCAGGCCGCGAGGCGCAGCGTGTCCTTGGTGACGCCGCGCGGCCACATGCGGTCTACCAGAAAACGGGCGCGCCCGTCCTGGTCGAGCGCGTCATACGCCCTGAGGATCTCGATGCGAGCCTGCTTCATGACCGTTGCCTCCTTTCGGCAGGCGAAACGCGCGCTGCGCGCCGTCACGCCCGCCATAGCGACACCGCCTATCGCCCGCGCCACCGCAAACCGGCCGCAGCGGCGCGATGCCCTCACACTTGCCGCAGCGCCGCTTCGAGCGCGCGGGCGGCCGTGCGGTCGCCATCCGTCGCGAGTGTCGCCCGAAACACCGTCTGGCCATTATGGCCGACGGCCGCCGGCGAATCCCACCGCAATTGCACGTGCGAGCGCCTGGCCCAGCCATGCGCACGGACCGCACGCGCGGCGCGCTGCCCGGCCTCGGGCGTCATGCCGTCAGCCGGCGCAGGCACGTGCGCCGACGGCCGCTCCCGCTCGATCGCCTCGGCGGCCGGCCATGTGATCGACAGCTCGCGGGCGTCATATTGACCCAGTTTGCGGCTTTCCACCCAAACGACCACAGTGCGCGTCGGGGCATCCACCGAAATCGCATATCGTCCGATGGCAAAACGCCGCGCGGCCACATTGGTGCGCCAGAGCGCGCGCGGGCGGCAAATCCAGAGAACCGCGCCGTAAAGCGCCGGCGCGGCGACGAACCACCCGTTTGTCCGGGCGATCGCATCGACGGTTGGCCGCAGCCCGTCGGTCAACACATATGCCCCGATCAACCAGACGGCAAACAAGAGACACAGGAAAGCGAACAAGCGCAATGCTTGCCGCAACCATTGCGGCAGCGGGTGAAACGGCCGCTCCGCGCGCGCATGGGCGCCGGGCAATACGATCAGCAAGAACAGAAAGACGCCGTTGATGGAAGCCCAGGGCGACGAGGCCATCGCCGAGAGCGCCTCGGCGTAGCCCATTTGCGCCATCGAGTAGAGCCAGCGCGACAACAAGACGAGACCGATGGCGCGCAGGGTGAACATCGTACCGGCGCCGGGCGCGGGATCGCCGGCCGCCCGGTGGCCGCCCCCGTGATCCGCTCGGTTTCGGTTCGTTCTCGCCAAGTCGCTCTCCTGAAGTCAGTCGTTTTTGCCGCCGATGTGCGGCAGCAGCATTATAGGGATTCGGCCGTGGCCTTTGCGGCCGCTGACGACACGCGGACGAATAAATAGCGTCCTACCCGATATCCGCGGCGCGGCGCACCTTTCGGGCCGCCGGAAACGACGCGCCCCGCGTGCCGTAAGGCAGGCGGGGCGCGAGATCGCGTTTCGCGCGCGCCGCCGAGGCGGGCGCGCGCAGGGGAGCGTTAGCCGGCTGCGACTTCGCGCAGCACGGTGCGGCGCTTTTGATGCAGCAGGTTCTCGTACGATGCGAGATAGTTCTGCGCCATCACTTTCGACGTGAAGCGCGCTTCGAACGCTTTGCGCACCGTTTCGCGCGGCAGCGACGGCAGGCGCTTGAGCGCCGCGACGGCCGATAGCTCGTCTTCGACGACGAAGCCGGACACCCCGTTCTCGATCACTTCAGGCACCGAGCCGCGCTTGAACGCGATCACCGGCGTGCCGCACGCCATCGCCTCGATCATCACGAGGCCGAACGGCTCCGGCCAGTCGATCGGGAACAGCAAGGCATGCGCGCCGCCGAGGAATTCGGCCTTTTCAGCTTCGCCGATTTCGCCGATGTACTCGACGTGCGGCAACGCGAACAGCGGCTTGATCTGCTCTTCGTAATAGGTGCGATCGGCCTTGTCGAGCTTCGCGGCGATCTTGATCTTCATGCCGGCTTTTTCGGCGATGCGAATCGCCGTGTCGACGCGTTTTTCCGGCGAAATACGGCCGAGGAACGCGAGATAGCTCGGCTCGATGTCTTTGCGCGGCGTCAGCAGGTTCTCGGGCAGGCCATGGTAGACCGTCGAGAGCCAGTTCGCCTGCGGCAGCGGCATGCGCTGGTTGTCCGAGATCGAAACGACGGGCACTTCGTTGAACGTGTTGAAAACGGGCTGCAGTTCGGGCAGATCGAGACGGCCATGCAGCGTCGTCAGATGCGGAACCGGCTGGCGCGAGAACAACGAGAACGGGTAGTAATCGATGTGGAAATGCAGCACATCGAATTCATCGGCGCGGCGGCGCACTTCCTCGAGCAGCAGCATGTGCGGAGCCATCGTGTCGCGGATCGACGGATCGAGACGCAACGCCTGCGGCCAGAACGCTTCGAGCTTGGCCGAGGTCTGCGAATCGCCGCTCGCGAACAGCGTCACATCATGGCCGAGATCGACGAGCGCTTCGGTCAAGTACGACACCACGCGCTCCGTCCCACCGTAGAGCTTCGGAGGAACCGCTTCATGCAAAGGCGCGATTTGAGCGATCCGCATAGTGATGAACTCCTAATAAAAATTCAGGCAAAAATGTTGACTGTCGGTCTGGAAGCGAATCGCCCGTTCCGGCGCTAGGCGGTAGCAGGCCCGGCGGATCCTCGAACGGGTGCGATTCGCCCCTCTGGTCGTCGACGATGCCGTTCGAACAGGCTGGGAGCGACACGTCACACGTCGTTAAACGCGCAACTGCTCCAACCGTTGACGTCGGCCATCAATTTTCCTAGGGCAAACCCGGATCGATTATCCGATCGGTTTCATGCTGCGCCGCGGGACATTTCAAACTCTTTACGTTGTTACAAGCCGGAAACATTTCGCGCGCCACGGCGGCGCGGTGCGCGCCTACAGTAGCCCGAAGCGCCGCGTGGATGGCCATGCGGCGAGTCAACGCAGCGGTTGGTCCGACCCCGAATGCCCTTGTCCCCGGAGTATTCGAACGTTAACCGGCGATTGTATCTCAAAATTACGGCTTCCTTCGATCGACCTTACGATCGAACGCGCATCGAACTTGCTGGCAGCCAGCGCGACGATGCACCGCCGCAAGCGGCGTTGCTCATTTCCAACGCTCGTCGCGAAGTCCCGGGGAATTTCCGCGGATGTTTACAATGGCGGCGGGCCGCGTCATCTCGGTATTCGTCGAGTTTGGCTCCCGGTCCGCCACACGCAGACTATGCTTTTCATGACACTCGCTTCGCGTGCCTCGCACGAACCACAATTGGAACATTTGACCGCCGCCGAGCGTAACGCTCGGAACGCCAGGCTCTCCGGCTACGCCGAGCGGCCCCTCGCGTTCCTGCTCAGTTACATCCGGCGCCATCCCCTTTCCCACGCGATCGTATTGGCGAGCGTGTTTGCGGCCGTCATGTGCGCCCTGGCCTCGCAGTACGCCATCAAACATCTGATCGATGTGCTCGGCATGGGCCGGCATCATCCGGGACCGCTGTGGGCGGCTTTCGGAATCCTGGTCGGGCTGATCGCCGCCGATAACTTGCTTTGGCGCATCGGCGGCTGGGTGGCCGCGCACGCGTTCGTCGCCGTCACCGGCGATCTGCGGCGCGACCTGTTTCAGTATTTGACCGGTCACGCGCCCACGTACTTCGCCGAGCGCCAGCCGGGCATGCTCGCGAGCCGCATCACGGCGACCTCGAACGCGGTCTATACGTCCGAAAACACGATGGCGTGGAACGTCCTGCCGCCTTGCATCGCAGTGTTGGGCGCCATCGTGATGATCGTGACCGTGAACCCGGTGATGGCGCTGTGTCTCATGCTCTGCTCCGGCGTTCTGGCCGTCGTGCTGTTCAAGCTCGCGGGGCGCGGCTCGTCGCGGCACCACAAATTCGCGACCAAAGCGGCGGCAGTGGACGGGGAACTCGTCGACGTCATCGGCAACATGGGGCTCGTGCGCGCCTTCGGCATGACGCTGCGGGAGCAGCGCCGCTTCGGCGATACCGTCAAAGCCGAAATGGACGCGCGCCAGCAAAGCTTGTTGTACCTCGAGCGGCTGCGGCTGCTGCACGCCGTCATCACCGCCCTGCTCTCGGCCGGGTTGCTCGGTTGGGCGCTGTGGCTCTGGAATCAAGGACGAGCGACGTCGGGCGATATCGTTCTCGTCAGTTCGCTCGGCTTCACGATCTTGCACGGCACGCGCGACCTCGCCGTGGCCTTGGTGGACGTCACGCAGCACGTTGCACGGCTCGCCGAAGCGGTCAGGACGCTGCTCGAGCCGCACGGCATGCCCGATCACGAAGGCGCCGTCGAGCTGACGACGCGCGGCGGCCGCGTGGACTTCGAGAACGTCACGTTCGCCTACCCGCGCCGGCGCGCGATCTTGGATCATTTCGATCTGCATATCGAAGCCGGGCAGCGGGTGGGGCTCGTCGGCAAATCGGGCGCCGGTAAATCGACGGTGCTCGCGCTACTGCAGCGCTTTTACGAAACGCAAGGCGGCTCGATCAAGATCGACGGCCAAGACATCGCAGCCATCACGCAGGACAGCCTGCGCCACGCGATCGCGCTGGTGCCGCAGGACATCGCGCTGTTTCATCGAACCGTCTACGAGAACATCGCTTATGGCCGGCCCGACGCTAGCCGCGAGGAAGTCTATGCCGCCGCGCGCGAGGCGCGATGCACCGATTTCATCGAAGCGATGCCCGACGGCTTCGACACGATCGTCGGCGATCGCGGCGTCAAGCTCTCGGGCGGTCAGCGGCAGCGGATCGCCATCGCACGCGCAATCCTGAAGAATGCGCCGATCCTGTTGCTCGACGAAGCGACGTCGGCGCTCGACAGCGCATCGGAGGAAGCGATCCAGCACGCGCTCGACCGGCTCATGGTGGGCCGCACGGTGATCGCCATCGCGCACCGCCTGTCGACGTTACAAAACTTCGACCGGATCATCGTCATGAGCGCCGGCAAAGTCATCGACGACGGCACGCCGGAGGCATTGCGCAACCGGGCCGGCATCTATCGCGATCTGCTCAGCAAGCAACATGGCAAAACCATGCACCTGCACCCGGGCGGCCGCAAGATCGACGAACACGTGGCGTAAGAACAAACGGTCAAGCCGCGACGCGCTTGCGCACCGTCTTGCCGCGCGGCGCGGCGCGTGCCACGCGCGCCGGCTTTTCTTCGAGAAGCGGCTCGCCCGCCTGCGCAAGGTCGCGCAAGAACGTATCGCGCCAGACCGAGACATTATTGCTGCGCAGTTGCGCCATCATGTCCCGATAGCGAGCGCGCCGTTCGGCGACGGGCATCGAGAGCGCGTCCGCAAGCGCCTGCGCCATGCCGTCGATATCGACCGGATTGACGATAAGCGCCCCGGTCAACTCGTCGGCCGCGCCCGCGAAGCGCGATAGCACGAGCACCCCGGGATCGTCCGGGTCCTGCGCCGCCACGTACTCCTTGGCGACGAGGTTCATGCCGTCGCGCAGCGGCGTGACATAGCCCACGTGCGATTGCCTGAACAGCGCGGCCAGCACCGAGCGCTCGTATTGCCGATGAATGTAGCGAATCGGCGTCCAGTCGAGTTCGGCGAAGCGCCCGTTGATGCGCCCCAGCTCGCTTTCGAGGCGCAAGCGGATGTCCTGATAGGCATGCATGTCGGCCCGCGTGGGCGGCGCGATCTGCACGAACGAGACGTTGTTGCGAAAAGCCGGCGCCTGATCGAGCAGCCGCTCGAAAGCGCGGAAACGCTCCACCAGCCCCTTCGAATAATCGAGCCGGTCGACGCTCATGATGAGTTTGCGCTCGTGCAGCGTCTGACGCATGGTGCGAACCGATTTACCCCGCGCGCCCGATTTGGCCAGTTGCGCGATTTCATCGGGATAGACGCCGATCGGATAAGCCGCCGCGCGCAGCGAGCGCCCGAAAGCGCGCACGTGCGCGGGCGCACCGGCCACGAACGGCGCGCCGCGCTCGCCGCCGTCGACGTCTCCGGCACCCTCGTGGCGGACGTAGTCGCAGAATGCGCGCACGTCGGCTTGGGTCTGAAAGCCGAGCAGATCGAACGAGCACAGCGCCTCGACCAACGCGCGATGCGGCGGCACGGCCAACAACACCTGAGCGGCCGGAAACGGAATGTGCAAGAAGAATCCGACGCGGTTGCGCACGCCGGCCGCGCGCAGCGCTTGCGCGAAAGGAATCAGGTGGTAATCGTGGACCCAGATCACGTCGTCCGGACGTAGAAGCGGAACGAGCTGCTGCGCGAGCCACGTATTGACGCGCCAATAGCCTTCGAAGTCGTGGCGGTCGTACTGGATCAGATCGGCGCGGTAGTGGAACGCGGGCCACAACGTCGCGTTCGAAAAACCGCGGTAGTACTGGTCGTAATCGCGGCGCGAGAGCCCGATCGTCGCGAAAGTCACGGGGCCTTGCTCGACGAGCTGCAACTGCGGGTGGCCAGACGAGACGACCTCGCCGCTCCAGCCGAACCACATGCCGCCCGTTTCCTTGAGCGCGTCGTAGACGCCGACCGCCAAGCCGCCGGCCGCCGGGCCGCCTTCCGAGATCGGTGCGACTCGGTTCGAAACGATGATCAGGCGGCTCATGAGTTGCGTTGCGCGGCGGCGATGATGTCCCCGAGCCAGCCGACGAACGCGCCGACCGAATCGATCCGGGCGCGCGCGGACGTCTCGCCCGCGCCAACTTTGATCGACAGCCCGCCGCGCTCATTGACGACGGCGAACGCCTTTTCGTCGGTCAGGTCGTCCCCGGCGAACACCGGCGTGCGTCCCGCGAACGGAGGCTCGTCGAGGAAGGCGGCGAGTGCGCGGCCTTTATCGACGTTCTTCGGCTTGATTTCGTACACCATCTTCCCCGGCTGCAACACGTACGCATCGGCATGTTGCGCGACGAGGCGCTCCGTTGCTTCGCGCGCGACGGTCTCGGCCAACGGCGCATTGCGGTAGTGCAACGCGAGCGCGGCGCCCTTGATCTCGAGCAGCGTGCCGGGATGCGCGTTGACCAGATCGGCCAGCACCCGTTCCATACGCAGCAAGCGTTCGTCGTTGAAGCCCAGACGCACCGTATCGCCGCTCGCATCGCGGCGCTCGGCGCCGTGCAAGCCGGCGATGGGCAGATCGGGGAGGCCGAGAAAGCCGTCGATACTGTCGATGCCGCGCCCGGACACGACCGCGACGGCGCCGTGCGTCAAGCGCCGCAATCGTGCGAGCGTATCGACCACGGCGGGCGGCACGAGGATGCCGTCGGGCGTGGGCGCGAGCTCGACGAGCGTACCGTCGAAGTCGAAGAAGAACGCTGTCTCGCTCGGAGGTAGAAAAGACGGTAAGGGTTGCATCAGCTGATTCGCATAGCAGTCCCGATCGGCCTGACGGCCGATCGAAACCGAAAAAGTTTGCGCATGTTACCGCGCCCGCGGCGGCTTTTCGAGTAAGAATGCCTTGAAGCCGCTGGGCCAAGCCCGACGCGTGCCAACGCGGGTCCATGCGCCCCATATCTTGCCCTCTCCCGCGACATATTGCCTCAGCGCCGATGAGACGCGCCCGGCGAAAGGCAACGGTTGGGCAATTGCGCTATAGTCGCAGCCTCGCAGCCGCCTGCTGGGCGCTGCCCACGAAAGGGTGGCGCGACAACGCCGGCGCACTCTCACAGAGTCACAGATGCCGCCATATGTTCCCGGCGTCGGCTCGCCGTCCGGCGAACCGGCCTCGCCTGCTGCCTTCACGTCGTCCGCCTTCGCTTGGCGGGCCCATCCGACGCAAGCCGCTACGTGGCGCGCGCGTGCCTGCCGGACGATGATACTCGCCTGCGCCGCGCTCACTGCCGGTTGTTCCCACGACGACGGTCCGTGGCAGTTGACGGACGTCAGCGGACACCTGCCCGATCTCGCGTTTCAATTGACCGAGGACACAGGGCGAAGCGTGAACGCGGCGGCGTTCGAAGGCCGCACGACGCTTGTCTATTTCGGCTACACCCATTGCCCCGACGTATGCCCCGAAACGATGGCCCGCTTGATGCAGGTGCTGGAGAAATTGCCGGCGGCGGACGCCAAGCAGGTGCGCATCCTGTTCATTTCCGTCGACCCCGTGCGCGACACGCCCCAAGCGCTGCACGCCTACGTCGGCGCATTCGATGCCCAGCACATCCGGGGGCTGACGGGCACGAACGCCCAGGTCGAAGCACTCGCCAAGCGCTACCGCGTCGCGTATCAGATGGAGAAGCGCGACCCGAAGGGCAGCTACGAAGTCACGCACAGTTCGGCCGTGTACATCTTCGATCGGGCGGGGCGCGCGCGACTGCTTGCTACGAGCGGCGATTCTCCGGACGCGATCGCGCACGATTTACGGCGCGTGATAGAAGACGGTAGTTGACGGCGATCGCGCACCAGGAAGCCGCGCGGTGCGCGCCTGCCGAAGGCCGATCGTTCGTCGATCGGCGCTCGGTAGATTTTCGAAAAAACCGGCACGTTGCAAGCGATCGACAACCTGAACCCTTCACTCTTGAACGAACCATGCAGATGACCTCTCGCCCCACCACCCGCGGTCCCGCCGCGCTCGTCGCAGCCCTACTCGCCGCATGCGCCGCAGTGAGCGCACCTGCCCATGCCACAGGCGCACAGGCGATCACCGCATCCCACGCTTGGGTCCGCTGGCTGCCGAACAATCTCCCCTCGGCCGGCTATGTGACGCTCACCAATGCGAGCGACAAGAGCATCGACCTCACCGACGTGACGAGCCCCGATTACGGCAGCGCCATGCTGCACCAAACGGTGTCGAACGGGTCGACCACGAACATGGTGATGGTCGAGAAGGCCACGGTGCCGGCGCACGGCAGCCTGACGATCGCGCCGGTCGGCTATCACATCATGCTCGAAGAGCCGACTCGCAAGATCGCACCGGGGGACACCGTGCATCTGAAGCTGCGGTTCTCGGACGGCGAGACCCTCGACACGCCCTTCGCGGTGAAATCGCCCGCCACTGCAAAGTGAGTCGGACACCGAGATGAACGTGCTTTACTGGCTCGATCCCTGGGAACCGTCGCCGACGGTCGTCGTTGCCGTGCTCGCCGCCGCGGTGCTGTTCGCGCGCGGGGCGCGGCATGCGCGCGTGTCGCCGCTACGACAGGCGTCGTTTTGGTTCGGGCTGGTCGCGCTTTATATCGCGCTGCATACGCGCCTCGACTACTTCTTCGAGCACGAATTCTTCATGCATCGATTGCAGCACCTCGTGCTGCATCATCTCGGGCCCTTCTTCATCGCGTGGGCCTATCCCGGCGCCGCGCTGCGCGCCGGCATTCCTTTTCGCTGGCGCCAGCGCTTCGTCGCGCCGGCGATGAAGACGAAGGCGGTGCGTCTGACGCTCGACGTCGTGTTCAACCCGGTGGTCGCGGTATTGTTGTTCGTCGGGTTGATCTACTTCTGGCTGCTTTCGCCGATTCACTTCAAGGCCATGCTCGACTGGCGGCTCTATCGCATCATGAACTGGAGCATGGTGGTGGACGGCTTGTTGTTCTGGTGGCTCGTGCTCGATCCGCGTCCCGCGCCGCCCGCGCGATTATCGCCGGGGCGGCGCATCATGATGGTGGTTGCTGCGATACCGCCGCAAATCGTGCTGGGGGCGCTGATCTTCTTCACACCGCATGAGCTCTATCCGATCTATTCGATCTGCGGCCGCGCGTTTACGTGGCTCAGCCCGATCCGCGATCAACAGATCGGCGGGCTGCTACTGTGGATTCCGGGATCGATGATGAGCGTGTTCGGCGCACTGATCGCGCTGCGGCATTGGATGCGGCTTTCGACACGCGAACGGTTGCGCGAGGAACGGCGGGAGACGCCGCGACGCGAGGAACCTTCCGCGCCGGCGCGTGCTCACTGAAAGACGCTACTACTGGGCGGCCGCGAGACGGGCCGCCCCATGGCGCGGCCCATCAGATCGAACGCATCCAAATGTGCGGGATGCCGTCCTCGTCATGTATCTCCGAGATCGGCTCGAAGCCGAACGCGCCATAGAACATTTGCAGATGGGCCTGCGCGTGCAGCTTAATCGCCGCCTCAGGCCACTGCGCCACGATATGCCTGAGCGCCTGTTCCAGCATCGCGCTGCCCAACCCGATGCGGCGAAAATCTGAGGTGGTCAGCACCCGTCCGATCCGAACATCGGCATCGGACGGGTCCGGCAGCAACACACGAAGGTAACCGGCCAGGCTCGGACCGGCGACACGTCCTTCATCGGGCCGTGCCTCTGTTGCGGGGGCATAGGCCAGCAAGTGCCATGCATCTTTGTCGAGGCCGTCGATGTCGTGATAGACGCATTGCTGTTCGACGATGAACACGGCATTGCGCGCCGCGAGCACGTCGTACACCTCGGTGGCCGTGAGCCCTGAGAACGGTGTCCAACGCCATTCGAGTAAAGGATGGGGGTCTTGGATCGGAGCGGTCATGGCGAATCCGGGAGTGCAATGACCGACGATTATGCTGCGCGGTCGACGCAAACGCCAGAGCCGAACCATGGGCAATTGCGTCGAGCCTTTGCGTGAAATGATGGGGCTTGCCGCTATTCTTCCCGCTCTTCCAGCCCTATCGTCGCGACAACGTGCCGTGATAACCATTGCGTGAAGCTAGCCG
Organism: Trinickia sp. Y13; assembly: GCF_029522115.1. GTDB lineage: Bacteria > Pseudomonadota > Gammaproteobacteria > Burkholderiales > Burkholderiaceae > Trinickia. Next base: position 51,467 of record NZ_JAKWFK010000012.1, read on the forward strand.
CCACGCGCTCACGCCGATCGTCGTCGTGCAGCATACGGATCACCTGGCCCACCGTGCCCCCTGGCGCCGGGTCGAGGTCGATGCATAGGCCATCGCCCATGCCGTTTCGCGTCAAGGGAATCCATTTGAGGTTGTACCAGTCGTCCTTCACGCCGGCATCGGGATCGGACGTCATGCCGTCGAACTCTCCTTCCACTACGAGTTCGCGCCACGTGGTCCATTCGGAGAGAATGCCTTGGATGTCGAGCAGGCTCTCTCCTTCGAAACACACACCTCCCTGATCGGCTTGCCCGTTGTGCCGCTTCAAGCTTTCGACGAAGTCCTGAGGCAGCTTCACGCCCAACGCGCCCTCGAGGATCTTAATGTCGTCGTCGCTCGCGCCGGCGTTGAACCCGCCGGGGATAGCGCGCGGCTGCGCCTGCAACCACGCTTCGAGATGTGCCCACGATTGGGTGACGTCCAACTGGGGTTGTTCCATTGATTCAGCCTCCATTGAAGATTCGGTTGAGGGATTGGCGCCGGTGACGATTGGGATCGGCTCTGCAAGCGCGCAGTTGGGCTCGGCGGGCTGCCGCATCGGGTCCAAGCGCAAGAAGTGGATGCGGCTTCCGGCCGCGAGACGGCCCGGGCAAGCAGGGATCGCGGCGATGACTTCCGCATCGAGAAAGGCCCCGATGCGATGGGGGGCTTGATCCGGCAGAGGATCGATCAGCGGTTCGCCACGCGGACCCCATACGATCTTTGCCCAGAGCATCAGGTTGATTTCGCTATCGCACTGAACCGCTCGCGCGAGTTCGCCGATTTCCCAATGGGGCCCGGGCATATCGACGAACTCATAAAGGTCGAGCACGCGCCGCACCACGACGTGCATGAGCACGGCGACGGAACTGAGGAAACCGGGGAGGTTGATCAAGGTGGCCTGGTCGCGATGCAGCACACTGCGAGAGCCGCGCGGGATGCCATGAGCGTCGATGAAGTTGAAGACTTCCGTGTAGGGTGGCGAACGATCTTGCCCCACCCCCACGTTAAACCGCTCCCCCGGCGTCTGCCGTATTTCGGTGACGTCGTTGAATGAGGAAGCGCCGAACCAGGAGACGCAATTCAACCCCAAAAGCTGAAACGGCCGGGTCGATAACATGCCGCAGCCGATGATCAGATCGTACTGCTCTTGAAGTTTGATCACTCGCTGTCTGTACGCGCGCTCCGCGTCCCGCTGCGCCTGCGTTGATAGCCCCGCCGTGGGAGGCGGCGACAAGTGCTCGATCCGGACCTCGCCAAAGCCCCATCGTTGCAGCAAGGCGCGAATGTATGGCCCGCAAGTATCGGGCGTTTGCCAGTCTTTCCGCGAGGCTAGCGGGGGACGACGATCGTAACTGGAAACAAGGATGCCAATACGGGGACGCTTGCTCACCTTCAGCTCGCGGACACCCGCTGCAATCAAAACTGCCTGCCGCTCCGGCGTGATGCGTTGCCCGTTCGTAAGCAGCGTGTCCCCAACCGCGTACTGGCTGCCTTTTCCAATGACACAAGCTCCGCGGACGAGCGGGCGTTGTAGCACAATTCGTTCGTTCCAAACTGCATCGTGCGCGAGGGCGGGATCGCTCGCCACGAGCGTATCGGCGCTCACCGGTAGTGGCCCATACGCATGCATTTCAGCGGCTGCACCTGGCTCCAGGACATGAATCCATGGATCTGCGACGCGACGCGACGCGCTCGCCAGGGCCCTATCGACGCGCAGCTTCGATGCGTGAACGGGCTGCGTGAAATTCACATCTGCCGCGCGCAATGCGTATCCGTCGCACGCGGCTACATCGCAAGGCGGGACAGCGCCGCGTGCCACTACTGCTTCGGATGTCACACGCATACATGCATCCTCCACCGAGACCGTTTCCGCTTGCCGCACACGCGCGATTGCTTGCGGACAGCGGCTGTAAGCGGCATTTAACCAGTCTGGAAATGAATGTTGGTCGCGCATCGTCTCCTCGACCTTCCGGCTCTTCTCAGGCATTTGGACCCGCTGCTTCTTGCTCGCAGTCGTCTGGAACGCGCTGCACGTTGTTGCCAGGTTCGACATCGACAAAGAATTCCTCGCCATCGAGAACGCGTTGCCCCGTCAAAAAGCATCCAAGCCGCCCCCCTGACTTCCGGTTATCACCGCGGTCGATCCGTCGCACCGAGAAGCCTTCGCCGAATGTCTTGCCGTCTGCGCCTTCGTTTGAGGCGGCGAACGGATATTCATCACAATCGCAATCGCTGGGTGCATCATCGGGGTCGCCCGTAAACGTGCACTGGCCGGTCACCTTGCCGTATTGCACGACGCATTGGTCTGTGGACGTCTTGCGATTTTTCTTTCGCTGGACCAGGTCGCGCAAGCGCGTGAGAGGCCGCGCCTCACTCCCCTTGAGAATCGTTCCGTCGCCTCTGGCAACGAATTTCCCAGGCATCCCCGCTGCTTGAGCGTCCCTAATATGGGCGGCGGACTCGTCGACATCCGGATCGTTCGTCTTAACCGATCGCATGATGGCTGGCGCGTCGGGGTAAACGCACCCTCGAGTGCCCGACTTCGCAAGCCCGATGTCGCATCGAATTTGCGGCACGTGAACCATGCCGCGAAACGGCACGACACTCCGCCCGTCTTCGAACGAATCACCGCTCTTTGCAACGATGTATTCGACGTAGGGCATGAACGTCCGCTGATTTTCCCCGTTCATGTTCGGCGTTAGCATAACGACTACCTCGTTCGACAACCCACCGATCGCCAAGGGCACTCCGGCGTTGGGGGCAATGGTGCAAGCGTCCCCGCACTCGATGATCGGTTTGATCTGCAAGCCCGCGCCACTCCCCGAGACGAGCCGCGTCCTGAAGCGGAATTTCAACGGCCACTCGAGTCGATTCAATCGATTGTCTGAATATGCATAGGCGTCGATTTCAACGCGGCCAACCTCGGAATTCGTGTCGTCGGTGATCACATACTCCAGAGGCTCGGATCTTTGGCAAAACGCACCACGGCCCAATAATGAGTCGTTGGAGGTCTTTTGCACGACCGTCGTGCATATCGGAGATACATCCGATGCACTATCCGCGCATGCGGTACCGGACGAGCTCAATATCGCCCCGCAAAAAAGCAACCAACGATACAGATCCGATTTCGTCATATTCGCTCCCTTATGACACGCTCCACGACGTGAGGAAGCAACGGTAGATCAAGGAAGGAGGACTTTGAGCGATACGCGATAATTTTCAGACGAAGAGAAGGGAATGCCCAGTGAGAGAAGACAAGCAGGCGGGTGGCGCATGAATGTGCACTAAAGATCATCGCGCCATTCGATTGCTGCAAGACTATGCCATTCGGCCGAATCGCCCCGTGTTGCCCGAGCGCGTAGCATGGCTTTCATTCGTGCATCGCGTCTCGTTTTCGCGCATGCCGCCACGGAGCCACGCACCCATGTCCGAGCCAACACACGCCGCTGAAACCGTCATCTTCGGCGCCTTCGATCGTCACAATTTCGGAGACCTTCTCTTCGCGCACATTGCTGAGCGGATGCTGCCCGAGCGGCGTTTGCGCTTCGCCGGCTTGGCGCAAGTCGATCTAAGCCGATATGGCGGTCACAAAGTCGAAGCGGTGTCGACGCTGGCCCGTTCCTGCGCCGATCGGCCAGTCGACATCGTTCACGCCGGCGGCGAACTGCTCACGTGCAATGCATGGGAAGCCGCCGTCATGCTGGCGTCGGCCGAGCATGCGAAAGCAGTCATCGGTCAACGCGCCGCGTGGCGATCGGCACCGCTCGAATGGGCCGACCATCATCTCGGGATACGCGCATGGGCGCCGTACGTCTTGCCCCGCGAGCGTTTCGCACACGCGCGCGTACTTGCCTTCAACGCAGTGGGCGGCGTCGATTTGAACGAGTGCGAGCCAGGCATGCGTGCGCAAGTCATCGAGACGCTGGCAAGCGCCTCGGACGTCACCGTGCGAGACATCGTCACGCAGCAAGCGCTCGACGCAAGCGGCATCGCCGCACGGCTTCTGCCCGATCCCGCAGTGATGGTCGAAGCGCTCTTCGGCGATGTCGTTCGCACACGCATCGCTTCGGAGCCGGTCGCATCGATCAGGAATGCCTGTCCGAACGGTTATATCGCGGCGCAGTTCAGCGCCGATTTCGGCGACGACCGCTCCCTCGACGAAATCGCCTCGCAACTGGACATGGCGGCCCAATCTCATGGCCTGGGCGTCGCCTTCTTCTGCACCGGCATCGCCCCGTGGCACGACGACCTAGCGGTGTTCGAACGAACCCGGCAACGCATGCGCACTGCCTCGGTGCATATTTTGAGTTCGCCACATCTATGGGACATATGCGCGCTCATCGCGGGCAGCCGCGTTTTTTGCGGAAGCAGTCTGCACGGCAGGATTGTCGCTGCCGCGTTCGCCCTTGCGCGCGTCAATCTCCTGCACCCGGTTCTGACGTCTGCCCAGAGCAAGCAAGCTGCGTTCGCCGCGACTTGGGAAGATGCCGATATGCCGGGCGCAGTCGACATCACCGAAACGGCGCAAGCGGTGAGCGCCGCCCTTGCGATCGAACAGGCTCGGCATGAGCGTATTGCGTACAGGCTCGTGCACACCTATCGGGAAGGGTTCGAGCGCTTATCGGCACTGCTGGCCTAGCGGTCTTCACATTCGCCCATTTCTGGCTTCGGCCCACGCGACAATGCATCGAGGCCCTCAGTCGCGCGATTTTCGACTCTGCGTACGCCGCTTATGTCGAGCCTTTCGCTCGTCGGAGATGACGCCAGCAAGACGTTGCGCGGCGGCCAGCATTTGCGCGCTGTCAAAGCCGCCGAACCCCAAAACCAAACCGGGCCGCTCGCTGCCGGGCGAAAACATCGGCGACACGGCTCGCACCGAAACGCCCGCCTTCGCGGCTCTTTCGACGATCGCGCGGTCGTCGATGCCTGGCGCGAGCCAGAGGACGAGGTGCATGCCTTGGTCGCCGGGCTCCACCCATGCCAAGTCCTTCGGCAGCAACGCGCCGAGCGTCGCGATCAGTTGCGTGCGCTGCTCCGAGTACACATTGCGCACCTTTCGAATATGCCGCTCCAGGTGCCCTTCGGCCATGAAAGCGGCAAGCACATGTTGATCGGCGTTCGGCGGGTGACGATCCATCAGCACACGGGCCCCGCAAAATGCATCGACCAAATCGTCCGGGGCGATCAGATAACCCAAGCGCAACGAAGGAAACAAAATCTTGCTGAACGTGCCGAGATAAATCACCCGATCGGGATCCAATCCCTGAAGCGACGGAAACGGATAGCCCTCGTAGCGCAACTCGCTGTCGTAATCGTCTTCCACCACCCATGCCCGCTGCGCCCGAGCCCACGTCAGCAGCGCGCTACGGCGAGCCATGCTCATCGGCACGCCTAGCGGGTACTGATGCGAAGGCGTGACGAAGGCGGCGCGGGCATGCGGCGCCAGGCGAATTCCCGCTTCCACGTCGATGCCTTCCGCGTCTACCGGCACCCGAACCATCCCATCGCGATGGCCCGTGTGCTCCAGTACCGCCGTGACGCCGCGATAAGCGGGGTTCTCGACCCAAGCCTGATCGCGCAACCCAAGCAATACTTGAGACGCCAGAAACAGCCCCTGCTGCGTCCCGCTGGTCACGATCACCTGCTCCGGTTCGCAACGCACCGAGCGCGATTTACGGACATAGCCGGCGATCGCTTCGCGCAACGACCGAGCGCCTAGCGGGTCGGCATAGCCGGCCGGTGCGCCGGGGCCTTTCGCGCGCAATCGGTTGCCGAGCCGGCGCCAAACGTCCGCGGGCGCGGTCAGCCCGACCGGGACCGAGATCGCGAACGGCACTTGCGCGAGCGGCGTAAATTCCCGAGCGAGCGCCGCGAAAGCCGCCGCATTTTCCGGCAAATCGGCAAGTGCCGAGCGGCGGCGCCTGGCGCGGGTCTCGCTCGGCGCCCGCTCCAAGGCCAACGCTTGGGCGACGCGGGTACCTACGCCCCGCTTCGCTTCCAAAAAGCCCTCGGCGATCAATTGCTCGTAGGCTTCCAGCACTGTCCCGCGCGAAACACGCAGCGACGCTGCCAGCAGGCGCGTCGACGGTAACGCATCACCGGGCCCGATGTCGCCTTTGCGCACGGCGTCCCGTACCGCGTGCGCCACTTGGCGACTGAGGTTGCCGGCCATGCGGTCGATCGCGCCGAAAGACGGAATGTCGGCAACGCGGGCCGTCCTCGCCATAATTCTGGCCTTCTAAAAATGCTCCAAATTGGACCTGTAGAATAAACCAGTTCAGCGCCACAATGGGTTCCAGCCGATCCAGGCTTAGATGACGCTTCGATCGCTCAGTGCAAGTAAAACCTCACCCGCTACCGGAACCGCCATGTACGTACCCGACCCATTCAACGAATCCCGCACCGAGATCCTGCACGCGCATATCACGCGGCATCCGTTCGGCACGTTGATCACGCACGGCGCGGGCGGGCTGAACGCCAATCACTTGCCGTTCGAGCTCGCTTCGGCCGAGAGCGAGCTGGGCGTGTTGCACGCACACGTGGCCCGCGCCAATCCGGTATGGCAAGAGGTTGCGAACGGGGACGAGGTGCTCGTGGTCTTCACGGCGGGGGATGCGTACATTTCGCCGAACTGGTATCCGAGCAAGCAGGAAACACACCGTCACGTGCCGACCTGGAATTACATCGCAGTCCACGCATATGGCCGCGTCAGCGTGCATGACGACGAGAAATACGTGCGCGGCGTGGTCGCTCGTTTGACACGAACGCATGAGGCATCGCAGGCGCGGCCCTGGAAAATGAGCGACGCGCCAAGCGATTTCGTCGATACGCTGCTCGCGTCTATCGTCGGCGTGCAAGTGGAAATCACGCGGCTCGTCGGCAAAAGCAAAGTGGGCCAGAATCGAGAAACGCGCGATATCCAAGGCGCCGGTGAAGCGCTCAGGGCGCGAGGACAGTTCGAAATCGGCGATGCCATGCTAGCCGAGGCGGCCCGCAAGCAAACGTGACGCCGTACAGCTCGCTCGCGCCGCCCGAGTCGCAAAGCGGTTGCGATTTGCGCGAGCGCCGATACGCCGATGGCTTGCCCGGCGCTGCATTGCGCATCTTGTCCGCCGTTGGGCGATGCGTTCGGTGCGCGACTGGCTCGGCGAAATGCCGGGAAATTGGCCATGGCGGTCGGCGCGCAACGGACAACAATGATGCGACCACGCACTGCACTCTCTAAGTTCGCTATGTCGACTCACGCTTTTTTCTCGGCAAACTTGCTGCTTGCCTACGCGGCCTATTTCGTCGGCACGGCCAGTCCGGGCCCGAGCAATCTCGCGATCATGTCGATCGCGGCCACGCAAGGGCGCCATGCCGCGCTCGCCTTCGCGTTCGGCGTCATTTCCGGCTCGATGTTTTGGGCAACGGTGGCCACGGTGGGCATCGCCGCCGCCCTGCTCGCCTATTCGCAATTTCTCTTCGCGATCAAGATCTTCGGCGGCCTGTATCTGCTATGGCTGGCGTTCAAATCGGGGCGCACGGCATTCAGGCGCACGGCGCTCGCCCCCGCCGCAGAGACTTCATCGAAGGCGGATCGGCCACGGCCACAAGCGCTTCGCGCGCTATACGTCCGGGGCGCGCTGCTGCATTTGACCAACCCAAAGGCCGTCCTCGTCTGGGCGTCGATCGTGGCGCTCTCGTCCGATCATGCAAGCCGCTCGCACGGCGCCGTGATTGCGGGCTGCGCCGCGATCGGAGTCGTTGTGTTCTGCAGCTACGCGGTCGTTTTTTCGATGGACACAGCTCGTCGGTTCTATACGCGAACCCGTCGCGCATTGGACGGATGCCTCGCCGTGGTCTTTGGAGTCGCCGGCATCCGGCTCTTGGCCTGGTCTTCCAGATAGATCGTGGAGGCGGTTGGCGGTGGTGCTTTCACACGCCACAAAAAGAAAAACCCTGACGAGCCGAGACTGGTCAGGGTTTGAGACTTGGAGGCGCGAGCCGGAGTCGAACCGGCCTACACGGCTTTGCAGGCCGCTGCATAACCGCTTTGCTATCGCGCCAAAAGCGGATTTGCCGGAGCGTCGACGCCGCACGGCTGCGAAACGTCCCGGCTTATCGGTTCAGCCAGCCAGCAGCGGCCGCTAAACAAAAAGGGAAGCTTAGCTTCCCCTATACCTGGAGCGGGAGACGAGTCTCGAACTCGCGACCTCAACCTTGGCAAGGTTGCGCTCTACCAACTGAGCTACTCCCGCGTATTCCTACTTACTGCGCAGCGCCTCGACAGATTGCTCCGCACGACACGCCTGATCGAAACTGGAGCGGGAGACGAGTCTCGAACTCGCGACCTCAACCTTGGCAAGGTTGCGCTCTACCAACTGAGCTACTCCCGCAGTTTGCTTCCCTGACTCACACGCTAACCCGTGTTCGCCGGAGAAGCGAGATTATGTATAAACCGCTGAATCGTGTCAACACTTTTTGCACCGGTCGCGGCGCGTTCGATGCGGCAACCTGCGCAACGATCGAAACGTCAGAAGCGCGTCTCGCGCGCCGCTCTCAAGAAGGTGTCGAGCAGCGGCGTGCAATCGAGCAGTTCGGGTCCGCCCGCACGATGGAATTCCGGGTGCCACTGCACACCCACGACGAATGGTGCGCGCCGGTAGCGCACCGCCTCGATCAGACCATCGCCAGCGGACACGGCCTCGACGTTCAAATCGCGCCCGAGCGTCTTCACCGCCTGATGATGGATCGAGTTGACCACGGCCTCGCGCCGCCCCGGGAACATGCTCGCGAGCGTTGACCCATCGGGAAAACGCACCGAGTGCCGATGCTGATCGTAGAACTCGCTGACGTGAATGCCCGCAGTCGGCACCTCGGTTGCGATGTCCTGATAGAGCGTGCCGCCGAAGGCCACGTTGATCAATTGACAGCCGCGGCAAATACCGAGGACGGGCTTGCCCGATTCGACGAATTCGTAAAGCAACTCGAGCTCGTACATGTCGCGCACGCGATCGCCCGGCCATTCCGCCCGCATGTCGCTCGCGGCGTAGGTTTGCGGCGAAACGTCGGCGCCGCCTTGCAGCAGCAGCCCATCCAAATGCTTGGCGTAATCGCGCAGTCGAATGTTGCTCGGATGCAGCATGCCTTGATGCCCGACCGTCGGAATCATGAACACCATCACATCGCGCGACATGACCCAATGCGCGACCGATTCCTCGAGATACTGCAGCGTCTTGCCGCGCAACCCGCGCGCGCCGGGCTCGGGATGAAAGATCCGCGCCGATACGCCGATGCGCAAGGTTCTCTGCGTGATGCGCTGCCCTGCCCGGTCGAATAGCTGGCGCGCGCGAGCCGCGATGGTGCGACCCAGCACGCTCCAAGCCGAATCGTTTTGCCGCAGGTAAGCAGGCTGAGTTTGCGCCACCGCGCTTGCGGGCGGCGGACGCGGCGTGTCGAAATCGGGAGGCGCCCCGAAGCCGGGCGGCGGGGCACCCGTGGCAGCCGTGGCGTCCGCCGCGCCCTTCTCGGCATATGCCGCCTGCGCCGCCTGCTCGTGGGCGGCCGTGTCTTTCGCCGCCGAAACCCGCGCTTGAGCCGCTTGCGCTTCACTCGACGTTGGCGCGCTCGGCTGCACCGGTTCGACGGCCGTCGCCGATTCGAGCGTGTCGCTCGCCGCCCGCGAGGCGGCGACCGCGGGCGTTTCGTCGATGGCGCCTGCGGCCAGCTGCGGCGGCGCCTCGCTCGGTGGCGTCGCGGGTGCGGCTGGTGTTGCGGCGGGTGTGCCGGGGGAGTCCGTCGAAACGGAAGCGGACGATGAGGAAGAATCAGGGCCGGGGCGACCGGCGCTCGGCGGCGTGTTTTCGCTCATGAAGGTGGCAAGCGCGGCTCGCACGCAAACGATGAAGATGATCCATTATCCGCCAGCGCACCGATCAGTCGCAAATTACAGTCCTGTAACCGATGCGTGGCGCCGCCTGCCGGCCGCCCGTTCAGGACGCGGGCGGGCGCCGCAGCCGTCCAAGAAACCGGGGCAGCGGCTACAATGCGCCGACAGATGCTCGTACCCCCGCAATGCGCATGCCGCTGCGCCCGGCGACCGCGTCTGCTGCTCATTCGTGCAGTTCGATCGCTTCATCTGGACCCGCCATGGCCACCGATTTCGTTCCGTTTCCGCCGCTTGCCGCACTTGCCGCCGAGCTGGCGGCAGGCCGCACGACGAGCCGCGCGCTCGTCGAAGCCGCGCTCGAGCGCATCGCCGATCCGAACGGGCAAGGTTCGACCGTCTTTCTCGAAGTCGACGCCGAGCGTGCCCGCGCAAGCGCCGATGCGCTCGATCGCCTGCGCGCCGCCGGCACGGTGCTCTCGCCGCTCGCCGGCATTCCCGTCTCGGTGAAGGACTTGTTCGACATCGCAGGCCAAGTCACGCGCGCCGGCTCGCGCGTGTTGGCCGACGCCCCGCCCGCGCGCGCCGATGCGCCCGCTGTCGCGCGTCTGCGACGCGCGGGCGCCGTCATCGTCGGGCGCACCAACATGACCGAGTTCGCTTACTCGGGCCTCGGGCTCAATCCGCATTACGGCACGCCGCTCTCGCCTTATCGGCGCAATGAACCCGGCGAAGCGCGCATCGCCGGCGGCTCGTCCTCGGGCGCGGCGGCATCGGTTGCGGACGGCATGGCCGCCGTGGCGCTCGGCAGCGATACGGGCGGCTCGATTCGCATCCCGGCCGCGCTATGCGGTCTCACCGGTTTCAAGCCCACCGCGAGCCGAGTGCCGCGGCAAGGCGCCGTGCCGCTTTCCACGACGCTCGACTCGTTCGGGCCGATCGGCGTCTCGGTCTCGTGCTGCGCGCTCGTCGATCGCATCCTGGCGGGCCTCGAGCCGCATGTGCCCGCCGCGCGCCCGCTCGAAGGCGTGCGCTTGGGCATCCTCACCCATTACGTCACCGACGACATGGAGCCGGCCGTCGCGCTCGCCGTCGAGACCGCGACGAAACATCTCGAGGCAGCGGGCGCCATTCTCTCCGACGTCCATTTCGCGCCGCTCGAGCAACTCGTGTCGCTCAACCGTTTCGGCTTCTCGGGGATGGAGGCGTATGCATGGCATCGTCCATTGATCGAGCAGCATGCCGATCGCTACGACCCGAGGGTGCTCGTGCGCATCGAGAAGGGAGCGAGGGCCGCCGCCGCCGACTACCTCGAGTTGCTCGAGCAGCGCGCCGCGCTGCTCGAAACGGCGCAGGACACGCTCTGGCGGCGGTTCGACGCAATCGTTGCGCCCACGGTGCCGATTACGCCCCCGCGCGTGTCCGAGTGCGATGCCGACGACGCAGCCTACGCCCGCATCAACGCGCTCGTGCTGCGCAACCCGAGCGTATTCAATCTGCTCGACGCCTGCGCCGTGTCGCTGCCGTGCCACCCACGCGGGCAAGCGCCGGTCGGGTTGATGCTGGCCGCCGCGCCTCATGCCGACGATGCGCTGCTCGCCATCGCGCGCGCCGCCGAACGGGTGCTCGAATCGATTCGGTGAAGGCGCTGCCCGATCTCGGGCGCTGGCCCGATACAGCATGCGCTCGACCCGGCATGCAGTCGGTTTTACGAAAGCGCACTAGAATTGCGCGGTTTATCGATATGAAGATAGGGAACGCTTTCCTCTTATGAACGACACGTCACTACTGCGCCGCGAGCGCAGGCTCCTCACGCTGCTCGGGTTCGTTTGCCTCGCCCTCGTCGGCGGCGCGCTCTATCTGCAGTATGCAAAGCACGAAGATCCTTGCCCGCTATGCATCATCCAGCGCTACCTGTTCCTGCTGATCGCGCTGTTCGCGTTCGTCGGCGCCGCGCGCAAGGGGTGGCGCGGCATTGCGCTGTTCGAGACGCTGATTGCCATCACCTCGGCCACCGGCATCGCGGGAGCCGCGCGCCATTTGTACATTCAATTGAACCCAGGCTTCAGTTGCGGCTTCGACGCACTGCAACCGGTCGTGGACAGCCTACCGCCCGCACACTGGCTGCCGAGCGTGTTCAAGGTCGCCGGCCTTTGCGAAACCGTCTACCCGCCGATTCTTGGCATCTTGCTGCCCGGCTGGGCGCTGATCGCATTCGCCCTGACGTTCGTTGCGGTCGTCGTGAGCGCGTGGCGCCGGCGCGGCAAGGGGCGAGCTTATTCCCTCTGATGTGCGTCGATGTGCGTCGATGTGCGCCCGCGCCCGTCGAAGGGGCCGTGCAAGCCCCGTCCACTGCACGAAGCTGCCGATATGGCGGCGCTCTGATAGCGCCCATCAGCGGGAAACGATGTCTTTGCGCCAGCTCGGTGCTATCTTCGGGCATGGATGGCGATCCACGTGCGCGAGGCTGACGGCAAGCCGTCGCGTAACGCGCGCCTGATCCCCCTCTTCAGGATTCGGCTATGACGACGCATCCCATCCGCTCTAGATCGCCCAAGCTCCATCGCGCAAGCGCTACCCTCTCGCCATCCGGCGAGGATGGCACGGACCATGCAGCGTCAATCCGTATACCTCGTGCCGCCGCTTGCGCACCCTTCCCGGCGCGCCTGCGCTCGGGCTCGGCTTGAACGGAGCGCGAGAACCCTATGCAATCCTGGTTGACCGAATTGCAGCAACTGCTCGTTCACGGCGACGCCGTCGTGCTCGTGACGGTCGCGCACGTCGAAGGTTCCACGCCGCGCGAAGCAGGCGCGAAGATGATCGTGACGCGCGAGAGCGCGCGGCACACGATCGGCGGCGGCCATCTCGAATGGCGCGCGATCGAAATCGCTCGTGAAGTGCTGCGCGACGGCATGCGTGTGCCGCACCTGCGCCGGCTCGAGCGGCTTTCGCTAGGGCCGAGCCTCGGCCAATGTTGCGGCGGCGCGGTCGTGCTCGCCTTCGAGCGACTCGATGTACGCGATCTCGATTGGGTGGCCTCGCTCGCCAAACGCGTGCACGCAGGGCTCGTCACGCAGCGCCGCGTATCGTTCGACCCCGCAGGCGGCGCCGTGCGCCTGACCGAAGTCGACGCCGACGCCGCTGCCCGGCTGCCCGCTTGCCTGCTGTCAGATGCCGACGGCTTTCACGCTGGCGCTTCCCTGCTCACGGAAACGATTGCTTCGAGGGAATTCCCCGTCGTGCTGTTCGGCTCGGGCCAGGTCGCCGCATCGTTCGCTCAAGTGCTCTCCACGCTGCCGTGCCGGGTGCGCTGGGTGGGCGAACGCGATGCTCAGGTCCCGCCCTCGCTGGCGCGCACGCAGCACGTCAACGTGACGCTCGATGCGGGTAACGCCTCGGCCCAAGCCGTCGAGGAGGCGGCGCCAGGGACCGCGTTCGTCGTCATGACGCACGACCATGCACGTGACCTGGCGCTCGCCGAGCGCATTTTGCGGCGCGACGATTTTATTTTCTTCGGCATGCTCGGCTCGCGCACGAAGCGCAGCCAGCTGGACCAGCGCCTCGCCGCGAGCGGCATCGATCCCGTGCGAATCGAGCGCATGTTGTGCCCGATCGGCGTCGATGGCATCGCCGACAAAGCGCCCGAGGTCATTGCAATCTCCGCCGCCGCGCAGTTGCTGCAGGCCGTCGAGGCGGCGCGCGCAGCGCCCGCCGTTTCATACCATCGAGAGCAACCGTTTTTTACGCAGCAACCGCTGACCGACCATGACACCAACACTCGCTGAGAAGATCGCCGGCGCGCCTAAAGCCGAACTCCATATTCACATCGAGGGCTCGCTCGAACCCGAGGTGATCTTCGCGCTCGCCAAACGCAACGGCGTGAAGCTCTCCTACGAATCGATCGAAGCGTTGAAGAAGGCGTACGAGTTCACCGATTTGCAATCGTTTCTCGACATCTACTACGCCGGCGCCAGCGTCCTGCTGACGGAGGACGACTTCTACACCATGACGGCCGCCTATGTGGAACGCGCGCTCGCCGACAACGTCGTCCACGCGGAAATCTTCTTCGACCCGCAGACGCATATGGAGCGCGGCGTCGCCATCAGCACGGCTGTTGCGGGCATCGAACGGGCCCTGGCCGAAGCCGAGCAACGCGGGCTCACGAGCAAGCTCATCCTCTGCTTCCTGCGGCACTTGTCCGAATCCGATGCGCTCGCCACCTACGAGGCGGCCTTGCCGCTCTTCGACACCTACGCGCACCGGCTCATCGGCGTGGGCCTCGATTCCTCCGAGCGAGGGCACCCGCCGTCGAAGTTCGAGCGCGTCTTCGCGCTGGCGCGCGCGCGCGGTCTGAAGCTCGTCGCCCATGCCGGCGAGGAAGGGCCGCCTTCGTATATCCACGAAGCGCTCGACTTGCTCAAGGTCGATCGCGTCGATCACGGCGTGCGCAGCATCGAAGATCCGGCGCTCGTCGCACGGCTTGCCGATTCGCGCGTCGCGCTGACGGTGTGCCCGCTGTCGAACATCAAGCTGCGCGTGTTCGACGACATGAAACAGCACACGCTCAAACAACTGCTCGCGCAAGGCGTCGCCGTGACGGTGAATTCCGACGATCCGGCGTACTTCGGCGGCTACGTCAACGCCAATTATTTCGCCACGGTCGACGCGCTCGAGTTGAGCGACCAAGAGGTCTACACGATCATCCGCAACGGCTTCGAAGCATCGTTCGTGACGCCACAGGAGCGCCAAGCGCTCATCGAGAAGCTCGACGCTTACTGGGGACGACCGAGCACCGCGCCGCACTGATTTCCCGCGGACCGCCTCTCGCGCCCGCCGCTTCGGTGCGCATTGCCTTCGTTGCGCGCGCAACGAAGGCGGCGCTCGGCCCGGCGTCGCGCCGTTCGCATATTTTCATCGTACCGAGAGACGTTTCATCATGAGTCAACAGGATAAGCGCACCGCCTTCCGTGCCAAATTACTGACCTTTGCCGGCGACCCCGCGACCACCGCGGGCGGCGCACGCTTCGAGGAAGACGGGCTGCTCATCGTCGAAGACGGCCGCGTCGTCGCGGCGGGCGCATACAGCGCGCTGCGCGCTCAGCTCACGCGGGAAACCAAGCTCGTTCAGTGGCCCGGCAAGTTGATCGCCCCCGGCTTCATCGACACGCACGTGCATTATCCGCAAACGGAAATGATCGCTTCGCCGGCCGCCGGCCTGCTGCCCTGGCTGGACACTTATACGTTTCCGACCGAACGCAGCTTCGAGGACCCCGAGCACGCCGCGAACGTGGCCGAGTTCTTTCTCGATCAACTGCTCGCGTGCGGGACCACGACGGCGCTCACCTACTGCACGGTTCATCCGGGTTCGGCCGATGCGCTGTTCGAAGCGAGCGAGGCGCGCAATCTGCGCATGGTGGCCGGCAAGGTATTGATGGATCGCAACTGCCCGGAGTTTTTGCGCGACACCGCTCAATCGGGCTACGACGACAGCGCCGCGCTGATTGCGCGTTGGCACAAGCGCGGGCGCCAACTCTATGCGCTCACGCCACGCTTCGCCCCGACCTCGACGCCGGCGCAGCTCGAAGCATGCGGCGCGCTCGCCCGCTTGCACCCCGACGTCTTCATTCAAAGCCACGTATCCGAAAACACCGATGAAGTGAAGTGGGTCGCGGATCTCTTTCCCGGACACCGCAGCTACTTGGACGTCTACGAACATTACGGTTTGCTGCGGCGGCGCGCCGTCTACGGCCATTGCATCCATCTCGACGATGACGACCGCGCGCGCATGGCCGAAACCGGCGCGGTGGCTTCGCACTGTCCCACCTCCAATCTATTCTTGGGCAGCGGCTTATTCGATTTCGAGAAAGCTAAACAAGCGGGGATGCCCGTTGCGCTCGGCACGGACGTCGGTGGCGGCACCTCGTTCTCGATGCTGCAGACGATGAACGAGGCGCATAAGGTGGCGCGCATGACCGGGCATCACCTCACGGCATCGCGCATGTTTTGGCTGGCAACCGCCGGCGCGGCTCGAGCCCTCGGCCTCGAGGATACGATCGGCACGCTGCGCCCCGGCGCCGAAGCGGATTTCATCGTGCTCGATCCCGAGGCCACGCCGTTGCTGGCCCGTCGCACCGCCCTCGCGCAATCGCCCGAGGAGTGGCTCTTCGCCTTCGCCATGCTTGGCGACGATCGCGCCGTGCTCGCCACCTATGCGGCAGGCAGAGAAGCGCATCGGCGCGCGTGAAAAGGTGCGCGCCCGCGGCGTTCACCGCGTGCGCCGCGCCCGCCCATCGCACAGCGCCGCTACCGGCCCTGGCGACGCACGCAGCCAGTCACTGCCCTACGCAGCCATGCAGGCCTCATGCAACGCCGTCAGCCGCCGCACGGGATCGGCCGCGTAGGGGTTGGTTTCGTCCCACGCGTAGCCGGCCAAAATCGAGCTGATCATCCGGCGAATCTTCGGGGTTTGATTCGCATGGAAGATGATGTCTTGCAATTCGCCCGTGTACCAACGCTCGACGAAGGCGCGGAACGTATCGATGCCCTTGCGCAAGGGCGCATCGTAGCTGGCAGCCCAATCGACGCGCTCGCCGTCGAGTTGACGCAGCAGCGTGTGCGCGGCTAGATGCGCCGAACGCAGCGCGATCGTCACGCCCGAGGAAAACACAGGATCGAGAAACTCGCCGGCATTGCCGAGCAAGGCGAAGCCGGGGCCATGCAGGCATTCGACGTTGGCCGAGTAGCCGCCGATCCGGTTGACCGGGATCAGGAACGGTGCTTCGCCGAGCAAGCGCCCGATCGTCGGCTCCGCGCGCATCAACTCGCGCAATTTCGCCTCGCGCTGCGCCTCGGGCACGTCGAGAAAGTTGGCATCGGCCACGCAGCCGATCGAGGTGCGCCCCGCCGCGAGCGGAATCATCCAATACCAGACGTCGCGCCGCTCGGGATGCACGGCGACGCAAATCTTGTCGCGATCGGTGCTACCCGCCGGCAATGCATCGCGCACGTGAGAGAAGAGCGCGGCGCGCGCGGGCATGCGAGACGGCGTCTCGAGCCCGAGCAAGCGCGGCAATACGCGGCCGAAGCCGCTGGCGTCGAGCACGAAGCGCGCGGCGACCCGGTAGGGAGCGCCCGCTTCGCCGGCAACCTCCAGCGTCGGCGCAGCGCCCGGTTGCATTGCGCGCACGCTATGGCCGAATCGCACTTGCACCCCTTGATCGGCGGCGCGCCCGATCAGCAGTTGATCGAATACCGCGCGTTCGACTTGATACGTCGTACCCCATCCATCGGCATGCTTGTCTCGGAAATCGTACGAGGACATCTTCTCGCCATGAACGAACGACGCGCCGTTTTTGTATTGAAACCCGGCTTCCACCACGGCTTGAAGCATCCCGGCCTCTTCGAGATACGTCATGCTTTGCGGCAGCAGGCTTTCGCCGATCGAAAAGCGCGGGAAATGTTGACGCTCGAGCACGAGCACCGATCTGCCCGCTCGCGCCAACAGCGCCGCAGCGACCGCACCGGCTGGTCCCGCACCGATGATCGCGACGTCCGTCTGTTCGACTTCCCCGATTTCCTTGCTCATTGTGCGATCCTTGTTCATCGACTAAATCACTACTGCAAATATGAAGAGGCCATACGGGTGCTTCGACGCACACCGTCGCCCGTTGCCATTACAATCCGCGGCATCACAACGACAAAACCAGTTGCGGGGAAAGCCGACGTGCCATCCAATTCGTTACCTACCGTGCGCGCCATCCCGACGTTCGTGCCCGAAACGGCATTCGGCGTCTGGTTCTTGCGCACGCATACGTGGGAACACCACGTGTTGCGTGTTGCCATCGACGATCTGAAACTGCTCATCGATGGCCCTGTTCCGCGCTCGCCCGTCATCGTCGATGCCGGTTGCGGCCAGGGCATCTCCTTCAAGCTGCTAGCCCGCGCTTTCGAGCCGAGCCGGATCGTCGGCATAGACTGTCACGAACCATCGCTGGCGCTGGCGGAGCAAGCCGCGCGACACGTGCCGGCGCCGGTGGAAGTAATGCAAGGCGACTGCGCCGCCCTACCGCTTCCCGACGCATGCGCGGACATCGTCTTTTGCCATCAAACGTTCCATCATCTGGTCGAGCAAGAGCGCGCGCTCGAGGCGTTCCATCGCGTCTTGAAACCGGGCGGCGTGCTCTTGTTCGCCGAATCGACCGACGCTTACATCAAGTCGTGGGTCATTCGCCTGTTGTTCCGGCATCCGATGCACGTCCAAAAAAGCGCGGACGGCTATCTCGACATGCTGCGCGAGGGCGGGTTCGAGTTCGCCGCGCGTAACGTTTCGCTGCCGTACCTCTGGTGGAGCCGCGCGAAAGACTTCGGGCTGCTCGAGCGCCTCGGCCTGCATCGCCCGAAGCCGGGCAAGCGGCGCGAAACGCTCGTCAACGTCGCCGCACGCAAGCCGCTTACTTCTCCGACCTGACGGCATCGCGCTCGAGCGCGACGCCGATCGCCCGCGTTCCCAGCGTTATTTGGTCGTCAGCGTCGCGAGCTTGCCGCGAACTTTGATCGCCGCAGCGCTGTAGCTCGTCGCGCAGACGAACCCCTTGGACGACGCGCTGTGCGTGCCATGAAAGCTCGTTTCGATGTCGATCACGGCGTTCGCGTCGTGATCGACCGCATCGGCTCTCAACGATGCAAGCGCTTCTTTCAGCGCCTCGTTGCATGAGGTCGTTTCGTCCTCGAGCTTACGCGCGACACGGATCGACGCGCTGGCTTCGCCGCGCGCAGCGACGACTTCCGCATGCGCTGCGTCGCCGAAATAGAACGAGACTTGGTTGTCCGCTGGCTGCGCATCGAGCACCGGTTTCAGCGGGTACGTCGTCGTGTTCGTATGGGCGAGCGCCGCATGCGAGATCGCCGCGAAGGCGGATAAGACCATCAGGTGCTTCGCTTTCATTTGAGATTCTCCCGTTGTCGTTGCTTTAAAAAAGTGGCGCCGCACGGCGCGCTTCATGCGCTATCGCAAGCGCCGAACATCAAGCTCGCGCAACTGCCGCCGAAGCCGAACGACACCGACATGGCCGTTGCCAGCGACGCCGCACGCGTCGCGCGCACGATCGGTTTGCCTTGCGCGCAAGGATCCAGCGATTCGATACCGGTGCAACCCGCGACGAATCCATCGCGCATCATCAACAGCGTATAGATCGCCTCATGCACGCCCGCGGCCGCCAACGGATGCCCCGTCAGCGCCTTGGTCGACGAGAACGCCGGCATATCCGTGCCGAACACGGCGGCGAGCGCTTCGAGCTCGTGCGCATCGCCAAGCGGCGTCGAGGGCGCATGTGTGTTGATGTAGTCGGGCCAGCAACCGGCTTCGTCGATCGCGGCCCGAATCGCGCGCGCAATGCCGGCCGCGCCCGGCGCGACCATCGTCCGCGCATCGGTGCTCTGGCCGAAGCCGATCAGCTCGGCAAGAATCGAAGCACCGCGTGCGCGTGCGTGCTCGAGCGATTCGAGTACGAGCACGCCCGCGCCCGAGCCCAGCACGAAGCCGTCGCGGGCAAGATCGTAAGGGCGCGATGCGCGCTCGGGGCAGTCGTTGAAGCCCTGCGAAAGCGCGCCCATCGCGTCGAACATCAGCGCCGTGTTCGTGTGCACTTCCTCGCTGCCGCCCGCCAAGACGATGCGCTGCCGCCCGCTTTGTATCGATTGCATCGCCTGGCCGATCGCCAGCGCCGATGTGGTGCAGGCCGACGAAGGCGAATAGCAGACGCCCTCCAAGCCGAAGACGTGCGCCACGTTCGCCGAGACCGTGCTGCTCATGACTTGGGGCACGACGAACGGCGGCGTTCGCTCGATACCGCGGGCAGACGCCACCGCGAGCGCCGCATCGTAGGCCGATAATGCGCCCGTGCCGGAGCCGATCACCGCGCCCACGTGCGGCGAGCGCAGCGCAGGCAGCGTCAAGAGCGCATCGTCGATCGCCATGCGCGCGGCATGGCAAGCAAAGCGCGCCGTCTCGCCCATGAACCGCTCGAATTTGCGCCCGAACGCGCTTTCTCCGTTCAGCGACGCAATGCCGGCGACATGGCTGCGCAGCCCGCGCTCGGCCCACGCCTGCACGCGCGCGATGCCGCAGCGGCCGGCGCGCAACGCATCGGCCACGCCATCGAGCGTGTTGCCCAGGCATGAAACGATGCCCATCCCCGTCACGACGACGCGCTGCGCGTCGGGCCGCATCGCCGCGCTCATTGCCAGCGCTTGAAGATCAACGACGTATTGATGCCGCCGAATGCGAAGTTGTTGCTCATCGCCCACTGCGCATCGATCGCGCGCGCTTCGCCCGAGATGTAATCGAGCGGGGCGCAGGCAGGGTCGATCGTCGTCAAATTCAAGGTGGGCGCGAACCAATTGCGCTTCATCATCTCGATCGTCCACCACGCTTCGATGGCGCCGCACGCGCCGAGCGTATGCCCGATGTAGCTCTTGAGCGAGCTGATCGGCATTGCGCTGCCGAACACGTCGGCGGTCGCCGCGCTCTCGGCGACATCGCCGCGGTCGGTCGCCGTGCCGTGCGCATTGACGTAGGCGATCGCTTCGGGCGGCAGTTGCGCATCGGCCAGCGCCAAGCGCATGGCTTGCGCCATCGTCGCGGCTGTGGGCTGAGTCATGTGCGCGCCGTCGGAGTTGCATCCGAAGCCGACCACCTCGGCGTGTATCGCCGCGCCGCGCGCGCGCGCATGCTCGTACTCCTCGAGCACCAGCGTAGCCGCGCCTTCGCCCACGACGAGCCCATCGCGCGCGGCATCGAACGGACGCGGCGTCAGCTCCGGCGTCTCGTTGCGCGTACTGGTCGCATACAGCGTATCGAAAACCGCCACGGCCGGCCCCGACAATTCTTCGGCCCCGCCGGCGAGCATCAGCGTTTGCTTGCCCGTCGCGATCGCTTCGTAGGCGTAGCCGATGGCTTGGCTGCCCGAGGCGCAAGCGCACGAGGTCGGGACGATGCGCCCTTTCAAATCCCAAAACAGGCTGACGTTGACCGCCGTCGTGTGCGGCATCATCTGCACGTAGCTGTTCGATGTCACGTCGCGCATCGATCCGCTGTCGAGCATCGTGCCGAACGCGCGGATAGGCTGCACGGACCCCGACGAGGATCCATAGGCCACGCCCATGCGGCCGTCAGCGATCGACGCGTCGCCCGCGAGGCCGGCATCGAGCAGCGCGAGCTCGCTGGCGCGCACGGCGTACAGCGAAACGGGCCCCATCGACCGCGTCTTCTTGCGCGGGTATTCGGGCGGCGCCGCGAAGGTATCCGGCAACGGGCACGCGAGCCGCGTATGCAACGATGAAAAGTAATCCCACTCGGGCATCACCCGCACGGCGTTGCGCCCGCCGCGCAGCGCCGTCTCGATCTCGCTCCAAGCGGAGCCGAAAGGCGTCACCCCGCCCATGCCGGTTACGACGACGCGCTTCATCAGATCATCCCGCCGTTGACGCCGATGACTTGGCGCGTGATGTACGACGCCGCATCGGACATCAAGAAACCGACCGCCGCCGCCACTTCGTCGGGACGGCCCACGCGTCCCATGGGGACGGCTCGCAGCGCCTCGTCGAGATGTTCGAGGCCGGCGATCATCTCCGTATCGACGAGCCCCGGCGCAACGCAATTGACCGTGATGCGGCGCGAAGCCAATTCGACGGCGAGCGCTTTGGTCGCGCCGATGAGTCCGGCCTTGGCGGCGCTATAGTTGACCTGCCCGCGATTGCCCATCACGCCCGAGACCGAGGCGATCGTCACGATGCGCCCGCCCTGCTTGGCACGCACCATCGGCATCGTCAACGGCTGAACGACGTTGTAGAAGCCGTCCAAGCTCGTTTCGATCACAGCGTCCCAGTCTTCGTCGGTGAGCGCCGGGAAGGCCGCATCGCGCGACAGCCCCGCGCACAGCACGATGCCGTAATAAGCGCCCTCGCGTGCGACGTCGGCATCGAGCGCGGCCCGGCAAGCGGCGCGATCGCGCACGTCAAAGCGCAGCAGCCCGGCTCGGCCGCCTGCGGCTACGATCGCATCGACGACGGCTTGCGCTTCATCGACGCCGCTGCGGCAATGCACGGTAACGGCAAAACCGTCCGCGGCCAAACGATACGCAATCGCGCGGCCGATGCCGCGGCTTGCGCCGGTAACGAGAACGCGCCGGCTGCTCATGAGGTAAAGCTCCCTTCGATAAACGCTTCGAAATCGTTCGGTTGAAACACTTTGATCACGGCTTGCGCGAGACAGCGATCGTCGGCCGCAATCGTGCATTCGTAGGCGCCGTGGCCCGCTTCGCTTTTGAGCAGCTCCGTCGCTTGCACGCACAGGCGTGCGCCGCGCGCAAACGACGGCGCTTGCACTTCGTAGCGGCTCGCTCCGAGCAAAACGCCGGGTCGCGCCCGTCCGCCGGCGCGCAGCGCCAGCAAGCCGACGTGTGTCGCGATCGCCTGCGCCATGAGCTCGATGCCGAGCCACGACGGCATCGCGCCGTCCGCATCGGCGTACCAGGCTTGCGCGTCCACGCGAGCGAGGACGGTCACCGCGTCGTCGCTGCATGCGGCAATCTCGTCGACGAGGCGCATCGTGCCGCGATGCGGGAGCACCTGCTCGATGGCGGGGAACACAAGCGGCACCTCGGCGGCTTGTGTCGTGGCGGCGTCCTCGAGAAGGGAATACGTGGTCATCGTCTGCATGTCGTCGTTCCTTCAATGGGCGAGCACGAGGCTCACATTGCTTCCGCCAAAGGCGAACGAGTTGCTCATGACGCCGCGGCCGGGCGCCAGCCGCCGCTCGTGCTCGACGAGATCGAGCACGGGCAGTGCGGGGTCCGCCACGCCGTCCCACAGATGGCGCGGCAGCAGCGCACCCTCGCGCACGAGCGAGAGCCACGCGAAACCGAGCTCGGTCGCCCCCGCCGCGCCCAGCGTATGGCCCGTCAGCGGCTTCGTGCCGCTGGCCGCCACCCCGTCGGGAAACACGCGCGCCATCAAGCGCGCTTCCATCTCGTCGTTCTTGCGCGTGGCCGTCGCATGCAAATTCACATAGCCGATTGCGGATGCCGGCATGCCCGCATCCGCCAACGCGGCGCGCAGCGCTTGCTCTCCACCGAGACCGGACGGGTCCGGCGCGGAAATATGATGCGCGTCGCTCGATTCGCCAACGCCGGCCAAGACCGCCGGCCCCGCTTCGCGGCTCATGAGGAACACGGCCGCCCCTTCGCCGATATTGATGCCGGCTCGATTCGCACTCATCGGGTTCGTGCGGTCGAGGCTCGTCGATTCGAGCGCGGCGAAGCCGCGCAACGTCAGCTCGCACAGCGAATCGACGCCGCCCACGACCAGCGCATCGCACAGGTTCAATTGCAACAAACGACGCGCGGCGGCAAAGGCTTTCGCGCTCGACGTGCATGCCGTCGATATCGTGAAGGCAGGCCCCTGCACCCCCAGATACGCAGCCGCGAACGGCGCTCCGGTGCCGATCTCCATTTGAACGTAGTCGAAAGGCGCTTGGCCGCCGGCGAGCGCGTTCGCCACTCCCATCGCCGTTTCGCCCGCGCCGATACCCGAGGTGCTCGTGCCCAGCACCACGCCGACGCGCGTCGCACCGTATCGCGCGCAAGCCGCTTGCACGGCCGGCTCGATCTGCGTCAGCGCCGCCAGCAGGAGGCGGTTGTTGCGGCAATCGTAATGGGCGAGATGCGACGGCGGCGCAACATCGAGCGCGCCTTGCGCACGACCGACGTACGCGCCTTGTTCGCCGCCGAATGCCACCCGTCCCATGCCCGGGGCCACGCTTGCGGCCAACGCGGCGGCAACCGTATTGGTGTCCGCGCCGAGCGCGTTGACCATCCCTAGGGCATGCAGGTAGACATGTGCGCGGGTCACGGGCGATCCTTGTAAGCGGGCATTCCGATGGGCGCGAGCAGCACCGAAACGGCGATCCCAAGCGCAAGCGTCGCGCCGAAAGTCTTCAATACCGGCATCGTGCTCATGGCCAGCAATCCGAACGAAAGCAGCGTCGTCGCAGCCGATAGCGCGACGCCGGTCCAAACCGCGCCCAAATCGGCGTCGCGACGCACGCAACCTTCGCGCAAGAACACGGCGTAGTTGACACCGACGCCAAGCACCAGCATCAAAGCGAGCCAATTGAACAGCGTCAACGGGACACTGGCATAGCCGAAGGCGGCCAGCGCCAGTGCGATCGCCACCACCACCGGCAGCACGACCCGCGCTGCGGCGCACACCCCATAGCGCACCGCCAGCAAGACGAGCACGAGCAGCGCCGCGGCCGCGAGCCACACGGCACTATCGACACGGTACGCACCGAATAGCCGCGACACGCTCGCGGCCTTGTCCACGAATGCGACGCCGGGCAAGCTGCGCGCGAGGCTTGCCAGCGCGGGCAATTGCGCGGCCGTCGCGCCGACGGGCATGACGATGGCCGCGTACTCGGGCTGCGCGCCCGCTCGCTGAACGGCCCCGATCCACAAATGGCGAAACGGCTGCGACCACGGCGTCGCAAGCCACGCGTCGAGCGTGAGCGGCGTGCCGGTCCGCTGCGTCCAAGCATCGACGTATCCACGCGCAGCTTCTTCGCGAAACCCCGCGCCCACCAACGTGTTGCGCAACGCGTTGGGAACGCGCAGCGCCGTCGAGGCGAGTAGCGCTTGATTGGCGGCCTGCCGCCGCGCCGACGGCACGAATTGCGAGACCGACTGCCAACCGGCAAGCCGGGTTCCAGCCAAAGGCAGGTCGAGCCGTTCGCCAAGCGCTTCGCTACGCTCGAGGACGGCTTCGGGCGTCGCCCCCTTGACCACGAAGAACTGCGCGCCCGCGTCGATGCCGATGGTTTCGCGCACCGCGTGTTCCTGCGCAACGAGCGAGGCATCGCGCTGAATCAGCAGGTGGATGTCGTCGTCGCTCTGCAAGCGCAGCCATCCCGGGAGCGCCAAGACGAGCGCGAGCCCGGCCGCAAACCAGGCCCTGCGGCCAGCGAACGACGCTTGCCAGCGCGATAGCAGCTTTGCCGCGCCGTCGAACAGGTACGCCGGCGTATGCGAAGGCCCCCGCTTCAACATCGCAGGCAGAAGCGAGGCCACGGAGGCGAACGCCATTGCAATGCCGGCCATCGCGAAGCAGGCGATTTGCTTGAGCGCCGGAAACGGCGCCCAGGCCAGAATCGCGTAACCGAGCAGGCTCGTCGCGAGCGCAACCAGCAACGCGGGACGCACTTCGCGCAGCCCGCGCCTGGCGTCCCAGCGCTGCCCTGCGCTCAGATAAAGCACGAAGTATTGGATGGAATAATCGACCGCTTCGCCGATCAAGCTCGCCCCGAATACGAGCGTGAGCAAATGCAGTTGTCCGAACACGGCCATCGTCACGGCCAGCGCGCAACCGATGCCGATCGCGGTGGAAAGAAAGCCGAGCGCGATCAGCCGCGGGGAACGGAACACCCAAAGCATCAACAGCGCGATGCCGCCCGCGGACCACAGACCGATGCGATGTACGTCGCGCTCGGACGCGCGACGGGCCGCATCGGCGTAAAACACGGCGCCGGTGCGCACGATGTGCGCATCGGGGTAATCGCGCAGCACGAGACCTTTCGCGCTGGCCGTCGCGCGGCGAACCGCGGCTTGGACCGACGTCTCGTAAGCCGAACCGGACAGGGTCGCGGCAACGAGCACGCTCGTCGCCTTGCCGCGGTGCGCGACGAGCATGCCATCTTCGAGGTTCAGATTCGACGCCGCCAGCGGCAGCGCGCCGAGCCATCGGCTCAACCAGCCGAACGGGTCGTCCACGAGCGGCGCCGAGCGCCCCGCTTGCAACGGATCGAAGAGACGTTGTGCGACGAGGTCCGGCAACTTTGCCGAGCCGCCGGCGAGTGCCGCGCGATCTTCCGAGGTGAGTAGGCCGAACCGATATGGCAAATAAAAGCGAGTAACTTGCGTCGCATCGAACGGCGGCAATTGCGCGAGGACGCTGCGAAAGGCGCCGCTCGCGTAGAGCGATTGCGCAAGCTGTCGAGCCGCGCCCTTAGCGCGCGCTGCGTCATTGCTCGTCACGACGTAGACGGCCCGCTCCCCCATCGACTTCGCCAGTGCGTCGAGCGCTTGCTCGGCCGCCGGATCGGCCTCGGTTTTCGGCAGCAGCGCAAGCAGGTCCGTTTGCAGCGGCGGCGCGGACGCACGCCCGCCCCAACCCGGCTCGAGAAAACGCCATCCGCAGTAGCCGAGCACCACGCACATCAGCAGCGCCCAAGCAACCAGCACGTTGCGTCTTCGCTTCACGTCGAAGGTCTGGGCCGCGTCCATCAGCGCGCCCCGAACAGTGCGCGTTCGGCCGGCGTCAGCGCATCGACGGGCTCGCTGCCCGAGAACTCGATGCGCGTGGTATCGCCGTTGGCGCCGATGACTTCCAGCATCTGCAGATAGGCGTCCCCTTCCATGCGCAGCGCCTTGACGAACTGGGCGAGTTGCGGCTGATTCGGCGTGAGCCGCAAGCGCCACCGCGCGGGCGTACCGCTAGCTGCCACGTCGAATTGCGAATAGAGGGCGGACAAATCGCCGCCGAGCAGTGCGCGCATCATGCGCGAGACTTGCGCCATCGAACCGCGCGCGGGAGCGCTCGTCGACGAATGTTCCTCCGCATCGATCTTCTTGACGCTCGTATCGCCGATGACATAGGTGACGCGGTACGGCGTATCGATACGCCAGATCACCCCGCGATCGCGTTCGAACACCAGCGCGCCGGTGCTGACGAGTGGGCTCGACAGTGCGGCGAGCGTCTGCGTCTGCCGAAAGTGCGTGCGCACGCCGCCCTTCTCGGCCAGTTGTCCCGCGATGCGCGCGACGAGCGCCGCGCCGGCCGATGACGCGGCGGCAGCGGAGGGCAAGGCCGTGCTCGCGGCTGCGGCCATGGCACTCTTCCACCCGAGCGCGCCGACGGCCGCCAGCGCGCACATGAGGCATGCTGCGCCCGTCACACGCATCGCACGCAAAACGCCACGCGACGCCACAGGTTGCCGGATCGCGGTCATCGTTGCCCCAACTTCTCGAACACGACCGCAGGGGAAACGAATTGAAGCTCCCGCGTCGCGGCGCAAACGGCGACCTGAATCGTGTATCCCTTGGTCAGTCGTTCACCCGAGGCGACATCGACGATTTCATAACCGATCTTGAGTCGATTCTCGAATTCGAGCAGCTCGGTGCGCACCTCGAGCGCTTGCCCATAAGCCGCGGGCCGCACGTACTTCAGATGCGCCTCGACGATCGGCCAGAGATAGCCGGAGGCCTGCATCGCCGGATAGTCGTAATCGAACGTGCGCAGCAAAGCCGCACGGCCGATTTCGAAGTACTTCAGATAGTGGCCGTGCCAGCAGACGTTCATCGCATCGACGTCGTGAAACGGCACTTCCACGCGCGCGGCGGCCGTGAGCGGTAAGCGAGCGCGATCCATTTATTGCTCCGCCTTCGCACCGGCCCATGCGGGTGGGCAGGCGCCCACGAGCGCGCCATCGGCGATATGCCGGGTCAGCAAACGCAGATCGTGCTCTAGCGGACGATCGTCGCCGACGAACGCGGAGAGCGCTGAGACCTGCTCGACGAATTGCGCAAGCGGCGCCGTGAGCGATGCACCGGGCGTGACCGACAACCGCAGCCTCGCCGCCTGAACCGCCGCGAGCGTATGCGCGGCCGCGACCTGCTCGGTCAATTCGAGCACGCGCAGGCAGTCGCGCGCCGCGATCGTGCCCATGCTCACTTTGTCTTGGTTGTGCGCCTCCGTCGAGCGCGAAAACACGCTGGCCGGCATCGTCAGCTTCAGCGCTTCGGCCGTCCACGCCGACGACGAGATTTGCACCGCCTTGAAACCATGGCTGATCGGCAAGCGCGCCGCGCTCGCGCCCGACAGGCTGCGCGGCAAGCCGTTGTTGAATTTGTCGTCGACGATCAGCGCGAATTGCCGGTCCATCAAATCGGCCAAATTCGCCACGGCCGTCTTCAATGCATCCATCGCAAAGGCGATGTGACCGCCGTAGAAATTCCCGCCGTGCAGAACGCGCTCGCCGTCCACGTCGATCAGCGGATTGTCGTTCGCGCTGTTGAGCTCGTTTTCGACGTCGCGCCGGACCCACGACAGCGCGTCCTGCGCCACGCCGATCACGTGCGGCGCGCAGCGGATCGAGTAGCGATCCTGCAAGCGCTGCCCGCTCGTATCTTCACGGCCGGCGAGATCCTCGCGAATCCAAGCGGCGGCTTGCGCCTGCCCGGCATGCGGCTTCACTTCGAAGATCATCGCGTCGAAATGCGCGGCGCGGCCGTCGAGCGCAACGGTGGACAACGCCGTCAAGCGCGCGGCCAATCGCGTCAATTGCGCCGCCCGCATGAACGCGAGACAAGCGAGGCCCGTCATGACCGCCGTGCCGTTCATCAACGCCAGGCCTTCTTTGGGCGCCAGTTGGAGCGGGACGCGCGCAAGTTCGGCCCACACTTCGGCGGCCGGCCGCACGCGCGCGCCGAACTCGACCTCGCGCTCACCGACGAGCGCCGCCGCGACGTACGAGAGCGGCGTCAGATCGCCGCTCGCGCCGACCGAGCCCTCGGCGGGAATGCGCGGCAGGATATCGAAGTTGATCAGATCGGCCAGCCGTTCGAGCAGCACCATGCGCACACCCGAATAACCGTAGGCGAGCGAATTGAGCCGTGCGGCGATGACGGCCCGCGTTTCGGCCGCATCGAGCAGACGTCCCATGCCGCAGCCGTGATAGCGCGTGAGTTGCAGCGGCAACGCTTCCACGAGTTCCGGCGGCACGCCGACGACGCAAGCGTCGCCGTAGCCCGTGTTGACCCCGTACACCGTCGCGCCCGCCGCCAGGCGCGCACGCAGGAACTGCGCGCCGCGCTCGATCTGCGCGCGCCATGCCGCGTCGTCGTTCAAGGCGACGCCGGCGTGGCCGAACGCGATGGCCACGACCTCTTCGATCGTCAGGCGACGGCCACCGATCCCGACGGCCGCACTCGCCTTGGCCGGTGCAGGCGCGGTGCGATGCGCGGTCAAATCATCTTCGGCCATCAGTTGCTCCTCTCTGGCTCGCCCAGAAATCGAAAAAATTGAACCATTGAAATGGAGCCTTGCGGCAGTAGTATTCGAGCCGCTGTGCAAAGCGGCCTGCATGCTCGGCCAGATACGCGGCGCGCTCGGCGCGAGGCAACCGGATGCGCTCGGCGAACGGCTCGAAATACAGCCGATAGCGCCCACGCTCCTTCAAGCAAAACAGCAAATAGACGGGACAGCCGAGCGCATGCGCGAGGACATACGGCCCCTGCGCGAAGGGCGCCGCCGCGCCGAGGAACGACGCCTGCGTGACACGCCCCGATTCGTGCGCCGGCACGCGATCGCCGACGATGACGAGCAACTCGCCCGCATCGATACGTTGCTGCAGCAGCATCGCGGTTTCCGGACCGAAGTCCGTCACTTGCACCATCCGGCTCGCGAAGTCTCGATGCGCGCGCGCCAAGACGCTGTTGAACCGCCGCGCATGCTCGGTGTAGACGACTGCCGTCACCTTCGCGTGCATCCCGCGGACCGCCAACGCGCGCGACATCTCTAGATTGCCCAAATGCGCGCCGATCACAAGCGCGCCTTTGCCGCTCGCGACCAGCGCATCGAACGCGGATGGATCGTCGAAATCGACCGCATCGTGCGCAACGCGCCCGGTCCAAGCAGCGAGCTTGTCCAAGCCCGCTTCGGCGAAGGCGAACATGTGCCAATACGCCGAACGCCAGCTGGGATCGGGCGTCGCGCCCACCGGCGAGGCGTCGCGCAAGCGCGCGAAGTAGCGATGCGATTCGAGCCGCGCCGCCCGCCCCGTCAGCAGGAAATACGCGACGATCGGATGCAGCCAGAGACGGGTGGCGCGCATGCCGAGCAACCGGCAGCTCAGCGCGAGGAACTGCATGCCGGTGCGGCTGCCGCGTTCGGCGATACGCCACCAACGTCCCGCCTGGCCTCCGCCCGCCGCGCCCGAGCGCTCGCGGGCCAATACCTTGCGCGCGAGCAGCACCGGCAGGCGCACGAGCATGCCGGCAACGAGACGTGAATGGCTTTTGCTGATACGGACGTTGTCGCGCACCACGTCGAAATGAGACAGACCACCGGGCGCGTAAGTGACGCGAGTGGGGATGGTCACGAAACGAATCGAGCGCCACGACAAGCGCACAAGAATTTCGATATCGAAGTCCATGCGCGTGGGCAGCGACACGGAATCGATGAGCGCACACGCCGCGTCCAGCGGATAAAGGCGAAAGCCGCACATCGAATCGGGAATCGCGAACGACAGCGTTTCGATCCACACCCACACGTGCGTCACATAGCGGCCATAGAGCCGCGCCTTCGGCACGGTTTCGTCGTAGACGGGGCGCCCGAGCACGACCGCCAGCGGCTCGGCCCGCGCGGCGTCGAGAAAGCGCGGCACGTCCGCCGCGTCGTGCTGGCCATCGGCATCGATCTGCAGCGCATGGGTGAAGCCGGCCGCGCGCGCCGCGCGCAACCCCGCCATCACGGCCGCCCCCTTGCCGCCATTGCGCGAAAGCCGCAACAGCGACACCCGGGGCGCCCAGCGCTCGACCAATTCCGCAAGCACCGCTTGCGTGGCCTCGTCGCTGCCATCGTCGACGATGATGATCGGCAACGCATGCGGTATCAACCGTGCGAGCGTCGCGCCAATTTCCGCTTTGTGGTTGTAGATCGGAATGACGATGGCAGCGCGCAGGTTCATGCCGCCCTCCGATAGGCGACGACGCCCGATGCGCTGTCGCGCTCGCCCAGGCGAAACGCGAAGCGCATCTTGCCGCGCCCTGCGTCGTTCGACAGCGTCAGATGCAGGATCGCGCCCGGCGGCACCGGGGCCATGAACTTGAGCCGCTCGATCGCGGCGATCGAGCGCACGTCGGGCCAAAGGTCGGCGCCTAGCCCGATCGCCCAATCGATCTGCACGACGCCCGGCAAGATCGGCAAACCGGGAAAGTGCCCGGCGAAATGCACGAGCGTGGGCGGCACGCGAAGTTCGTAGTGCAGCACCTCTTCATGCACGAACTGCGCGAGCACTTCCATCCCTTGCTCGCGCGCTTGGAACGCGGCAGCCACGGTCGCGGCCGGAAGCTTGCCGCGCGCATCGAACGGCAGCGCGGTGCAAAAGCGCCAGCGGCGCGGCAGCACGACCGCATCGACGAACTCGCTCAAATGCGCGCGCAGCGACTTGGCCAGTGCCACCCGCCCTCGTTCGGCCAACGCGGCGCTCCCCTCGCCGCTCAGCGCGACCAGCACGCCAAGCCGTTCGCGCGCCGCGCCGGCCAGCACGACGGCCGCGGCCTGCGTCACGTACGGGTGCCGCGCGAGGTAGCGCTCGATCTCGGGCAGCGATACGCGCTTGCCGTCGAGCTTCGCGACGCGGTCGAGCCTGCCGGCAAGCCTGAAGCGGCCCGCTTCGTCGAACGTGACCGCATCGTCGGTTCGATGCCAGCGGTCGTGCCCGAGATGCGGCGAACGCACCATCAATGCGCCGTCGGCGTCGCATCGCAGTTGCGCGCCGGCCACCGGCTGCCAAGCGTCGGAGCGATCGCCCCGGCGCCATGCGATGCCGCCCGTTTCGGTGCTCCCGTAGATTTCGATGGGGGCGCTGCCGAAGCGTTGCGCATAAGCGATCGCGGTATCTTCGCCAAGCGGCCCGCCCGACGAGAAGAACGCGCACGGCGCCGGGGCGAGCGCATCGAAGCCTGGCATTTCGACCCAACGCGCCAACTGCGCGGGGCTAGATACCACCGCCGCGATGCCAACTTGCGAGAGGCGCGCTTGCAGTTGCAACGGCTCGGCGCAATGGTGCCGATCGAACGAGCGGCCAGCGGCCAAAGGCCAAAACACGCGGAACAGCAACCCGTAGATGTGCCGATGCAGCACGCTGGCGAGCACCGTCGCATCGGCGAGGATGTGCCCCCACTGCGTCTCGAGCGTGCGCACTTCCGCGTCGAACTGCGCCAGCGTCTTGTGCACCGCTTTGGGCGAGCCGCTGCTGCCCGACGTATAAAGCGTCAACGGGGCATCGGCGTCGATACGGCGCTCGCCCAAATCGGCGCCGGTGCACGGACCCATCTCGCCCACCTGCTGCGCCGTCAGCAGAATGTCGTAGCAATCGCCGAGCATGGCCAAATAGGCCGGTGTCGCGGTGGAGGGGATCACCGGCTCCTTCCCGCACGCGAGCACCGCGAACAACGCGCAGGCGAAATCGAACGGATCGTCGAGACAGACGGCGACGCGGCGCCCGGCCGACGGTTCGAGCCAGCACACGAAAGCCGCGACGCGCGCCTTGAAGGCGCCGAAATCGACCATGCTCGCTTGGTCGACGCAGACCGGCATCGTGTCCTCGCGCGACGCGCAAAGTAGTTCGTGCAAAGCGGTGAAAGCGGCGTTCAACGCGTCGCCCTCCGCAAAACGAATGCGTGGCGCCAAGCGATCTCGGCCACGATCAACGTGCCGATCAACAGATAGGTGACGACGCCGTTGTAGAACGCCCATTGCACACGCGAGCCCCACAGCGCGCAGGCGGCAGACATGGCGCCGTTGCATACGAAGAACACGCACCAGACCTGCGTCACGCGCCGCGTGTAGCGCACGGCGCGATCATCGAGCTCGGGCCGCCGCACGCGCGCAAACTTCTCGATCATGGACGGGCCACCGCGGAAAAGCGAGGCGCCGAAGGCGATCAGCATGCCGGCGTTGACGACGATCGGGTACGCACGCAACAACGTTTCGCTATCGGTCGCGGCGATGCCTGCCGACAAACCGCTCATGACAAACGCCAACGCCCATTCGAGCCGCGTGAACCCGGCAAGCAGCGCAGCGACGCTGCCGGCGCCGAGCCAGCGCTGCAACCACAGCAACGCGAGCAAGGCGAGCCCGATGAAGCGCGGCGATCCGAATCGCAGGAACGCAAGAATCACGAGCGGGTAGGCCAGCTTGAGCGCGACGTTCGCGATCGCGCGCACACGCGTGGGCGGCGCCGCTTGCACGGGCGCTCGCGCACCGGTCGAAGCCGCGCCCATCGGCTCAGGCCGCCAGCAGCGATTCGACCGCGCCGATGACGTCGCCGACCGTGCGCACGGATTTGAACTCGTCGGGCTTGATGCGGCGCCCCGTCATTTCCTGCAGCTTGATCGCCAAATCGACGGCATCGATGCTGTCCAGATCCAGGTCGTCGAACAGATGCGCCTCGGGCGTGACACGCTCCGGCTCGATCGCGAAGTTTTCGTTGAAGATGGCGCGGATGCGCTCGAGGATCTCGGTATCGGTCACGGTTCACTCCCCTTTCGTTGCGGTGTCGCCGTCGGCGAAAGCCAGCGCGCGCTGGCTTTGCACGAACGCGGCAAGCGTGTTGATCGAGCGAAAGTGCTCGCGCGTGCGCTCGTCGTTGGCCGCGATGGTCAACGCGTAGCGCTTGCGCAGCACGATGCCGATTTCGAGCGCGTCGATCGAATCGAGCCCCACGCCGTCGGTGTCGAACAGCGGCGCGTCGTCGTCGATGTCCTCGGGACGCAAATCCTCGAGATCGAGCGCCTCGATCAACAACTGTTTAATTTCGAGTTTTAAAGAATCCATAAGCAAACAGATGCTCGGTGATATGAGCTTGAACCCCTTGCGCGAGAACGCGCGCAGCGGCGGCTGGCGGCGTATCGGCGGCGGTGGTGAAACGCTCGAGCGCAAGCGGCTCGAGCACGGCGACGCGCATGCGGAACGGCCTTTGGGGCACGTGGTACCAGCGCATATGTTTCGCGAAGGCGGGCGGGTCGCAATCGATCAAGACAGGGCGCACGGGAACGCCCGCGCGCAACGCCATATGCGCGAACCCGCGCGAGAACGGGTGCAGCCGGTCGCCCCCGGGGCTGCGCGTGCCTTCGGGGAAGACGATCATCGTGTAGCCGGCCGCCAGTTGGCGCGCACCTGCTTCGATCAACTCGGAGGGATCGGCGTTGCTGACGTATCGAGCGGCGCGCACGATGCCCCAGAAGCACGGATTGCCCCAATGGGCGTTCTTCACCACACAGCAGGCGCGCGGCGTGAGTGCGAGCAAAAGCACCACATCGAGATACGTCGGGTGGTTGGCCACCACGATCGCGGGGCCGCGCGCCGATAGCGTCTCGGCCCCGCTGACCTCGAGCTTCATGACGCCGAGCGCCTCGAGCAATGCCACGAGTGCGCGAAAGAACCAATGAATGACCGTGGCGACGACGCGTTGACTCGAAGCGCGATGCGGCCAGAGCCAGGCGAACGGGAAGACGGCGACGGAGAACAGCACGCCGCACGCGCCGAAGGCCATGAACGCGGCGCCGGTAGCAACCAGACGCCACGAGCGATCGATGCGCGCCATTACGCTTGTGTTCATATCGAGCCGCCCCCGTGCACCGCCCACGCCCAACTGCGGCCCGCACCGTGCCATGTCGCCGCCGCGCCAGCCGTGAGGCCATGCGTCAGCGCGTCGGTTTGCGTGGCGAACGCCGAAGGGCACTGCCCTGCCTGCGCCGGCCCCGTGGCGCATTCGAGCTGCCAGCGAGCGTCGCGATCGAGCAACAGGGCGAGCGCGCCGGCCGACGCTTCGTGAGCGACGCTGCCGTAGCGTTCGTCGGCGGGTTCGTCGGCGTACACCACGAGCACCGGCATAGCCGAGTCCGCGCTGTATTGCGCATGCGCTTCGAGCAATGCATAGCCGAGCGTCTCCGCGCCAGCCGAAATGGCTGTTGCGGGCGAGCGATCGCGACGGGCGATGCTGTAGACGCCGGCCATCGCATTGAGGACGGATAGGCTAAAGGACGTGGGCGAGACGGGCTGGCCCGCGACGATATCGTCGAGAATGCCCGTGGTGCGGCCCAGTTCGCCATGACGGGAAGCGAATACGAGACGCACGGCGTCGCAGTGGGCCGCGCAATCGTGTGCGACCCTCAACGCCATTTTCGTGAGCGTGCTCAATCGGCGGCGCACGAGCGGCTCGATGAAGCCGATATCGGGCGTCGTGGCCGCGCCGGCTGGCCAGGATGACCACCGGGCGACTGGAATGGTCCAGCGCAGGTCCAGCATATCGTCGTTCGCTTGCGAATCGTGATCGCCGGTTTCCCGGCGTAAAGATGCGAACGACGAAAGCCCTGAAAGCGCCCCGCGTACCACACCCCGAGTTGGTCGATTTTTGTTCGTGTCGTGGATTACCCGGGCATAACCGCATCGCTATTGCCTTGCGGCAAATGCTTTCATTTATTTTTCAAATCTGATTCAGGCGTCCCGGATCCGCCGGGCGAAATATTACTGAAAATTCGATCTTAAAAACAGCATCTGCGTTAGGCGTAGCATTCGCGCGACGCTGGACGACCGGCTCATTCGCCGATTTGCATGCAGGCTGAGGCTGCGCCGCCTCCCGCCCCCATTTTGACTCAGCATCGCGTGATTCAAACTCCTCATCATGTGCTAGAATCCGCCGCTCATTGGGGAGTAGCCGCCCCGCCGCGTCCGCTGCACGCCTAGTCGATCGAAATCGACCGGTCGGCAGCGCGCACGCATCGCGGGGGCGTACGTCAACACACTTGGCTCGTACGAGCCATGGCGGACGCAGCCTCTGGCCTGGCGAGACCGATGACCCCTGCGCATGCCGCTTTCAGGGCCCGGTTGCGCGGTGGGTCGTCGCTCGCTCATATCTCGGCCCGAGGAAGACCATTACGTGGAACAAGCCTTTCTGATCTCGACGGGGGCCGTCGCGCTTGCCGAAATCGGCGACAAGACCCAACTGCTCTCGCTCGTGCTCGCCGCTCGCTATCGCAAGCCGGTGCCCATCATGCTCGGCGTGCTCGCCGCGACGCTCGCCAATCACGCCTGTGCGGGCGCCCTCGGCGCGTGGCTCGGCGCGCTCCTCACCCCCGCAATCATGCGTTGGGCGCTGGGTGTTTCATTCGTCGTCATGGGGGTCTGGGTGCTGATTCCCGATAAACTGGACCCGAACGAGGCGAATCTCGGACGCAGCCATCTGGGCGTGTTCGGCACGACGCTCGCCACCTTCTTCTTGGCAGAAATGGGCGACAAGACGCAAATCGCCACCGTGGCACTCGCCGCGCGCTTCCACGATTTCTTCGGGGTCGTCGCCGGGACGACGCTCGGCATGATGCTGGCCAACGTGCCGGCCATCCTGCTCGGCGAGCGCTTTGCTCACCGGCTGCCCACGAAAGCCGTCCATGCAGTTGCCGCCGTCTTGTTCATCGTGCTCGGCGCGCTGGCGTTCATCCGCGCCGGCTGAACCCGCCGATACGACTCGAGCCACGCGCATAGATGCGGCCGGGCGCCGTTGCGAAGGGCGCTACTTGGGCGCTGCGCTCGAGGCGCCCGCAGGCTGCGGCGCAACGGGCACTTCGTTCGTCAGGACGGCGCCGTGTTTGTCGTAGCGAATCCGAACCGTGCGCACGACGCCGTTGCCGAGGGGGAAATCGGCCAGCGCGCTGCGCACGAGATACGGCATCGCATGGACGAGCGACGAATCTTCGCTCGTGTTGCGTGCGGTGACGTTATAAACCTCCTTGCCGGAAACGCGTTCGCTGATCCGAATGCCGAGCGTATGCGTGAACACGGGGTAACTTTGCGTCACGTAATCGGGCGGAAACGGGCCGAACGGCCCCCACGGATTCAGCGGCCGCCAGTAAGGGCCCGGCCAGGGGCTGCCGTAGAACACGGGCTGCGTGATCGTCACGGTATCGCCGTGCGTCGAATATGTCAGCCCGACCAAGTAATGGGCATTCGCGCTGGCCGTTTGCCGAAACGCGTTCGCTTCCAATTCGTTCGCGACGAGTTGCTCGTAGGTCGCTTGCTCGATGCTGTTTTTCTGCTCGCCCGTGCGCGCGAATGCATACGTGCGCGTCGCATCGCTGCCGCTCCAATTCGAGAAGGCCGTCACCTGCGTCGACACATAGGTCGTGCAGCCCGATAACAACACCATCGCCGCCGCCATCGCCGGCACGACGGCGCGCCGTAGTCGTTCCCACTTCATTTCGTTGTCCTCGCCTTTCTCGTCAAGCGGCGCATGCGCCGCGCGAATGGCCCCGATGATACCGCCGAGCAAGCCGCACATCCAAAGTCGCCGATCGTTTCGGCACATCGGCTCGCGCCTTTGTACAATGGACGACTACCCTCGCGCGAGGCACCCGTATCCGGGTACGCGAGCCAAAACCGGTTTCTCTCGTCCATCCGCCATGTCCGATACCGCCAATCCCGCTGTGATCCGCCGGGCCGATTATGCAGCGCCCGCCTTTCTCGTCGATTCCGTCGCACTCGAATTCGATCTCGCGCCAGAACGCACGCTCGTGAAGAACACGATGCGCCTGCGGCGCAACCCCGACGCTGCGCCGGGCGCGCCGCTGGAACTGATGGGCGAGGCGCTGGAGTTCGTCGCCGCCGCAATCGATGGCAATGCGCTGCCCGGCGCCTCCGTGCGCGCACACGAGCATGGCCTGACGATCGAGAACACGCCCGACGCCTTCGAACTCACGATCGAAAGCGCCTGCAACCCCGCCGGGAACACGACGCTGTCGGGACTCTACGTATCGAGCGGCAACTTCTTCACGCAGTGCGAAGCCGAGGGCTTTCGCCGCATTACTTACTTTCTCGACCGCCCGGACGTCATGGCGACCTACACGGTCACCCTGCGCGCCGACAAAGCGGCCTATCCGGTGCTGTTGTCCAACGGCAATCTCGTGGAAGAAGGCGAGCTCGCCGACGGTCGCCACTTCGCCAAATGGGAAGACCCGTTCAAGAAGCCGTCCTATTTGTTTGCGCTCGTCGCGGGCAAGCTCGTCGCGCTCGAACAGCGCATCCGCACCGGGTCGGGCAAGGACAAGCTGCTGCAAGTCTGGGTGGAGCCGCAAGATCTCGACAAGACCCGGCATGCGATGGATTCGCTAATCCATTCGATTCGCTGGGACGAAGAGCGCTTCGGGCTCGAGCTCGATCTGGACCGGTTCATGATCGTCGCCGTCAGCGATTTCAACATGGGCGCGATGGAGAACAAAGGGCTCAACATCTTCAACACGAAGTACGTGCTCGCGAATCAAGAGACGGCCACCGACACGGATTTCGCCAATGTGGAAGCCGTGGTCGGGCACGAGTATTTCCATAATTGGACGGGCAACCGCGTCACGTGCCGCGACTGGTTCCAGTTGAGCTTGAAGGAAGGGCTCACCGTGTTCCGCGATCAAGAGTTCTCGGCCGACATGCAAGGCGGCGCCACCGACGAAACGGCGCGTGCCGTGAAGCGGATCGAGGACGTTCGCGTGCTGCGTCAAATGCAATTCGCCGAAGATGCGGGCCCGATGGCGCATCCCGTGCGCCCGGAAAGCTACGTCGAGATCAACAACTTCTACACGATGACCGTCTACGAGAAAGGCGCGGAGGTCGTGCGGATGTATCAAACGCTGTTCGGCCGCAAGGGCTTTCGCCGCGGCATGGATTTGTACTTCAAGCGTCACGACGGCCAAGCCGTGACCTGCGACGATTTCCGCCACGCCATGGCCGATGCCAACGGCCGGGACCTCGCGCAATTCGAACGCTGGTACAGCCAAGCGGGAACGCCGCGCGTGTCCGTGCGCGCCGCCTATGACGCCACCGCGCAGCGCTACAGCCTTACGCTCGAGCAAAGCTATGGCGACGCCGCGCCCGCCGCGCGCGAAACGCAAACGGGGCCACTGCTGATCCCGTTCGCCATCGGCCTCATCGGTCGCGACGGCGAAGACATGGCGCTGCGCTTGGAGGGGGAAGCCGCCGCCTCGGGCACGACTCGCATCCTCGAGTTGACCGCGCAAGAACAGACATTCACGTTCGTCGATGTGAAAGAAGCGCCGCTGCCTTCGCTTGCGCGCAATTTTTCCGCGCCGGTGATCGTCGAGTACGACTACACCAACGACGATCTCGCCTTCCTGCTCGCGCACGACAGCGATCCATTCAACCGCTGGGAAGCGGGCCAACGTCTCGCGACGCGGGAATTGCTGACGCTGGCCGGCCGCGCGGCAGCAGGCCAACCGCTTGCGCTGGACGATTCCACGATCGCCGCGTTCGCGCGCGTGTTGAGCGACGAGTCGCTCTCGCCCGCGTTCCGCGAGTTGGCGATGATGCTGCCGTCGGAAGCCTACCTCGCCGAGCAGATGGAGCAGGCCGATCCCGCGGCGGTGCATGCAGCGCGCCAGTTCGCGCGCAAGCATCTGGCGACGGCGCTCAAGAGCGAATGGATCGCGATCTACCAACGCCATGCCACGCCCGGCGCGTATGAACCCACGTCGCAAGCGGCCGGCCATCGCGCATTGAAGAACCTTGCGCTCGCGTATCTCGCCGAACTCGACGAGCCGGCCGAAGCGATTGCGCTCGCCAGCGCGCAATACGATGGCGCCAATAACATGACCGATCGTGCCGCGGCGCTGGCCGCCCTGCTCTCGGCTTCGGCGACGAGCGACGGCGAGGGCGCCGCCCAACAGGCGCTGGACGACTTCTATCGCCGCTTCGAGAAAGAGCCGCTCGTCATCGACAAGTGGTTTGCGCTGCAAGCCACGCAGCGAGGCAGCGCCAAGCGCCGCGTCATCGACATCGTGCGCAAGCTGATGGCGCATCCGGCGTTCACGCTGCGCAATCCCAATCGGGCGCGCTCGCTGATTTTCAGCTTCTGCGCGGCGAACCCGGCGCAGTTCCATGCCGCCGACGGCTCGGGCTACGCGTTCTGGGCGGAGCAAGTGATCGCGCTCGATGCGCTCAACCCGCAAGTCGCCGCGCGCCTTGCCCGCTCGCTCGAACTCTGGCGCCGATATACGCCGGCGCTGCGCGAGCGGATGCGCGCGACGCTCGAACAAGTCGCCACGCAGGTCAAGTCCCGCGACGTCAAGGAGATCGTCGAAAAAGCGCTCGCGTGAGCGTCCCCATCCGGCGCGGCGCTAGCGCGCGAACGGTGCGCGCCGTACGGATGCTTACAAAAACCCGAGGGCGCGGTGCGGCCCGCGGGTAAAATCGTCGCATTCCCATGGCTTTCGGAGCACCGTAATGGCTTTGCAACGTCGCACCACCCTGACTAAATTCCTGATCGAGCAGCAGCGAGAAACGAATAATCTGCCTGCAGATTTGCGCCTTCTGATCGAGGTCGTCGCGCGTGCCTGCAAACTCATCAGCTATCACGTGAGCAAAGGCGCATTGGGCGAAGCGCTTGGTACGGCCGGCACCGAGAACGTGCAAGGCGAAGTGCAGAAGAAGCTCGACGTCCTGTCCAACGAAATCTTGCTCGACGCCAATGAATGGGGCGGCAACCTCGCGGCCATGGCGTCCGAGGAAATGGAGACGCTGTTCCCGATTCCGTCGAACTACCCGCGCGGCGAATATCTGCTCGTGTTCGATCCGCTCGACGGCTCGTCGAACATCGACGTGAATGTCTCGATCGGCACCATCTTCTCGGTGCTGCGATGCCCGGACGGTCAGGAGGCAACCGAGGAGTCGTTCCTGCAACCGGGCCGACAGCAAGTGGCGGCCGGCTATGCCGTCTACGGCCCGCAGACCGTGCTCGTGCTGACGACCGGCAACGGCGTGAACTGCTTCACGCTCGATCGCGAACTGGGCTCGTGGGTGCTCACGCACAACAACCTGCAGATCCCGCCGGAGACGCGCGAATACGCCATCAACGCGTCCAACGAGCGGCACTGGTACGAACCCGTGCAGCGCTACGTGGGCGAACTCTTGGCCGGCAAGACGGGGCCTCGCCAAAGCGACTTCAATACGCGCTGGGTCGCATCGATGGTGGCCGACGTGCACCGCATCTTGAACCGCGGCGGCATCTTCATGTATCCGGCCGATAAGCGCACGCCCGACAAGCCGGGCAAACTGCGGCTCATGTACGAAGCGAATCCGATGTCGTTCATCGTCGAGCAAGCGGGCGGCGCGGCCACCAACGGCGTGGAGCGCATCCTAGACATCCAACCGAAAAGCCTGCACGAGCGCGTGGCGGTCTTCCTCGGATCGAAGAATGAAGTCGAGCGCGTCACGCGCTATCACCAGGAAGAAAAAAAGTAACGCCGGGGGCTTGCGCACCGGCGCAAAGTGTCTCTATAATCGCGTTTCTCTGATGTTGATGCCGGAATAGCTCAGACGGTAGAGCAGCGCATTCGTAATGCGAAGGTCGGGGGTTCGATTCCTCTTTCCGGCACCATAAGATTCAAGCAAAAAGCCCAGTCCTCGTGACTGGGCTTTTTGTTTTTGGCTCCGTAGACGCTGCTGGTTGCGCGAACAACCGACTGCCGTTCGCAGACGAGAACCGCCGGATACCGCGTGCCATCTTCCCGATGGCGCAAACGGGCGCCACACGGCAACGCCCGCTTTCACCGCCGTGCCCTACCGGCGGCCTCCGGCCGATGCTTTTCCTTCAAGAAATCCACGAACACCCGCAGTTTCAACGGCATCTGCACCCGGCTTGGCATATACAGCGAAAACCCATCGAATGTCAGCGCCCAGTCGTCGAGCACGCGTAACAGCCGCCCGTCCGCCAATTGCGGACGCACGTAGTCTTCGATGACATGTAACAGTCCGACGCCCTGCTCCGCCGCTTGCACCATCGTGCGCAAATCGTTCGTCACGAAGGAGCCCTGCGTCTGGACCTCAAACGAACGCCGCGGCGCGGCTGGCTGCGCGAACTCCCATCGGTAGATGCCGCGACTCGTGGCGAAGCGATAGCGCAGGCAGTCGTGCTGCGTCAGATCGTCGGGCGTCGCCGGCTTCGGAAAGCGGGCGAAGTACGCCGGAGATCCGGCCACGACGATCCGCAACGGCCCGGACAACGGGATGGCCACCATATCGCGCGCGAGACGCTCGCCTAGCCGGATACCCGCGTCGAAGCCCTCCCCCACGACATCGCTCAGGCCTTCATCGAGCGCGAGTTCGACCGTCACGCGCGGATAGCGCCGCGTGAATTCGGACAAGTGTGGCGTGACCAGCAGATCGCTCGCGACGCGCGACAAGTTGATCCGCAACGTGCCCGTCGGCTCGCCACGGGCCTCGTCGAGCGATTCGCAGGCAGCCGCAAGCATCGCGAGCGCCGGCCGCACCCGCTCCAGAAACTGCGCACCCGCTTCGGTCAATGCCACTCGGCGCGTCGTTCGATTGAACAGCCGCACATTCAGTTGCGCTTCGAGCGCGCGAATCGACTGCGACAAGGCCGAAGCCGACACGCCGCTCTCTGCAGCCGCGCGCGTAAAGCTTCCGTGCCGCGCGACATTCGCGAAGGCGACAAGCGCCGGCAGTTGCGCCGAATCCATACCGTTCTCCCACGAAAACCGATTATGAAGCATAGCTTCACAATGAATGCAGTCGAACGCTATTTTTCCACAAGATCAAAGCGCGCACGATACGTCCATCGACACCTCTGTCTGAGACCAGGAGCACTGACATGACGATGAACCGCTACACCCTGCTGGGCCGCTCGGGCCTGCGCGTTTCGCCGATCTCGCTGGGCACGATGACGTTCGGCGACGAATGGGGCTGGGGCGCCGACCAAGCGACGGCGCAGCGCCTGTTCGACCTTTATGTGGATGAAGGCGGCAACTTCATCGACACCGCCGACTTGTACACCGAAGGCACCAGCGAGCGTTTCGTCGGGAAGTTCATGGCGGCGCGCGGCCTGCGCGACCGGTTAGTGATCGCGACGAAATACAGCTACAACGCGCAACCCGGCAATCCCAACGCCGGCGGCAACCACCGCAAGAACCTCATGCGCGCGCTCGAGGGCTCGCTCGAGCGGCTCGGCACCGACTACATCGATCTGTACTATCTGCACACCTGGGACCGCATGACGCCGGTGGACGAAGTCATGCGTGCAATGGACGACGCCGTGCGCGCCGGGAAGATTCGCTATGTGGGCCTTTCCGATACGCCCGCCTGGTTCGCGGCGCGCGCCCAAACGCTCGTCCAGTGGCGCGGATTCGAGCCGGTTGCCGCGATGCAGCTCGAGTATTCGATGATCGAGCGCAACGCGGAACTCGAATTTGCCGACTTGGCGGCGGAACTAGGCATGGGGCTCGTGCCGTGGAGCCCGCTCGCGATGGGAGTCCTTTCGGGCAAGTACAAACCGTCGCAAGGCAGTTTCACGGGAAGCGGCCGGCTCGAAACCGTGCGCGCGCAAAATCCCGGCGCCAAACCGCCGCCGGGCTTCGACAAGCTCACCGAGCGCAACTTCCGCATCGTGGCCGAGCTCGAAGCCGTGGCGCAGCAAGCGGGGCGGCCCATGGCGCAAGTGGCGTTGAATTGGCTCCATCACAAGCGCGGCGTGGCGAGCATCATCGTCGGCGCAACGAAGCCGGAGCAACTGCGCGATTCGCTGGCTGCGCTCGACTTCACGCTCGATCCGGCGCTCGTCGCACGCCTGGACGCC
Source organism: Trinickia sp. Y13 (assembly GCF_029522115.1). Lineage (GTDB taxonomy): Bacteria > Pseudomonadota > Gammaproteobacteria > Burkholderiales > Burkholderiaceae > Trinickia. Next base: position 94,840 of record NZ_JAKWFK010000012.1, read on the forward strand.
GTGTCCGAGCCGGCTCGCCCATTCCCGTACTACATGTTCGAGGATGGTCACCAAGCCCGCATTCATGGCCACGTCGACGTGCGCAACCAGCCCGATGCCTACGATCGGCCCGTGCGAGTCCCCTCGCCGCAGGCAAACGCTTGATGTAGCCGAGCGCCGCCCGCGACCCGGGCCCGCCGCCCGCCCGGGCTAAGCCGCCAGCGCCAGGCGCTCGCGCAGGTTCTTCGCGGCGCGAACCATGTTCGCGAGCGCGGCCTCCGTTTCGGCCCAGCCGCGCGTCTTCAAGCCGCAGTCCGGATTGACCCAGAGACGGTCGGCGGGGATGACCTCACAGGCGCGCCGCAGCAGCCGCTCGATTGCGTCGGTGGTCGGCACGCGCGGCGAATGGATGTCGTAGACGCCCGGCCCGATCTCGTTCGGATACGAGAATGCGCCGAAGCCGTCGAGCAACTCCATCGCCGAGCGCGAGGTTTCGATCGTGATCACGTCGGCGTCCATCGCGGCGATCGCAGGCAGGATGTCGTTGAACTCCGAGTAGCACATATGGGTATGGATCTGCGTCTCGTCGGCCACCCCGGCCGCCGAGATGCGGAATGCGCGCGATGCCCAGTCCAGGTAAGCCGGCCAATCGGCGCGACGCAGCGGCAGCCCCTCGCGAAATGCCGGCTCGTCGATCTGGATGATGCGAATGCCGGCCTTCTCGAGATCGACGACTTCGTCTCGCACCGCGAGCGCCAACTGCAGCGCCGTTGTCGCGCGCGGCTGGTCGTCGCGCACGAAGGACCACTGCAACATCGTCACCGGCCCCGTCAGCATGCCCTTCATAGGGCGGCTGGTTAGCGACTGCGCATACTTTGCGGTCTCGACCGTCATCGGCTCCGGCCGGTAGACATCGCCGTAGATGATGGGCGGCTTCACGCAACGCGAGCCGTAGCTTTGCACCCAGCCGTTCTCGGTGAAGGCATAGCCCCACAATTGCTCGCCGAAATATTCGACCATGTCGTTGCGCTCGGCTTCCCCGTGAACGAGCACGTCGATGTCCAACGCTTCCTGGCGGCGAACGGCCAGCTCGATCTCGGCGCGCATGCGTTCGAGATAATCGAGCGCCTTGAGCTCCCCGCGCTTGTACGCCGCCCGCGCTTGGCGGATAGCGGGCGTTTGCGGGAACGAACCGATCGTCGTTGTCGGCAGCGGCGGCAGGTTCAGCGCCTCGCGCTGAAGCCGGTTGCGCTCGGCGAATGGACGCCGGCGGTTGGCCATGTCCTCGGTGACGGCGGCCACGCGCTTTTGCACGATGGCGTTGACGACGGCGCCTGAACGGCGGCGCGACGCAAGCGCCGCTTCAGCCTCGGCCAAAGCCGGTTGCGCCGCTTGTTCGTTCTCGAGCGCAAGCCCGATCGCACGGATCTCATCGAGCTTCTCCGTCGCGAACGCGAGCCACGACTTCAGTTCGGCGTCGAGTTTGCGCTCGCTCTCGAGCGATACCGGAACGTGCAACAGCGAGCACGACGGCGCTACCCAAAGCCGCCCCCCCAGTTCCGCACGCAAGGGCAACAGCGATTCGACGACGGCGCGCAAGTCGGTGCGCCAGATATTGCGACCGTCGACCACGCCCGCGGACAACACCATGTGCGCCGGCAACTCGGCGCGCCAAGCATCGAGTTGCGCCGGTGCGCGCACGAGATCCAGATGCACGCCATGCACGGGCAGCTTGGCGATACGCGGCGCATGGTCGGCCGTTGTTTCGAAATACGTCGCGAGCAAAACCTTGACCCCGCAATCGCCGAGCGCCGCGTAGGCGGCGGTTAACGCCTCGAGCCATTCGTCTTCCAAATCGAGACACAGGGCCGGTTCGTCCAATTGCACCCATTCGACGCCGCGCGCCTTGAGCGCTTGGATGATGCGCACGTACCGATTCACGAGCTTGGGCAGCAAATCCAAGCGGTCGAAGCCCGGCGTATGGGTCTTCGCCAAGCGCAAATAGGTGATGGGCCCGACCAGCACCGGCTTGATTCGCAGCCCGAGTGCAAGCGCCTCGTCTACCTCGTCGAAGAACCAATCGACGCCGCCGTTGAAGGTCGTGTCGACGGTCAGTTCCGGCACCAGATAGTGGTAGTTCGTATCGAACCACTTCGTCATTTCCATGGCCGGCTGCGCCGCGTTGCCGCGGGCGAGTTCATAGTACTGAGCGAGCGTGAGCGTGGCCGGGTCGAAGCCGAAGCGCTGCGGCAACGCACCGAGCAGCGCGCTCATGCCGAGCATTTGATCGTAATAAGCGAAATCGCCGACGGCGACGAAATCGAGTCCTGCCGTGGACTGCAATTGCCAATGGCGCGCACGCAACGTCGCGGCCACCTCGCGCAGGTAGGCCTCGTCGGCTTCGCCGCGCCAAAACGCTTCTTGAGCGAATTTCAGTTCACGCTGCGCGCCGATGCGCGGGAAGCCAAGGATATGAGTGCAGGTCATGACCACCTCGAGAATTGGGATGGGCGTCAGTCTGCAAGGCACGCTATCATTCATCAAGCGACAACTTTTCATCAATGTATGAATACCATTCATATCCAAACTGACGGCTCATCGGCGGCGGGACCGCATGCTTGAGATTCGACACCTTCGCTCGCTGATTGCGATCGCCGAGTCCGGCAGGCTCGTTGCGGCCGCAGAGCGCGTCCACCTGAGCCAATCGGCGCTATCGCACCAGATTCGGGACATCGAAGCGCACTACGGGGTGTCTCTGTTCGAACGCACGAAGCAGGGATTGCGCTTCACGTCGGCCGGCGAAAGGCTGCTCGCGCTCGCGCGCGAGACGACCGCGGCGCTCGCCGCTGCCGAGCGCGATTTGTTGCGGCTAAAGGGCGAGACGGCGGGCGAACTGCGGATCGTGCTCGAATGCCACACGTGTTTCGACTGGCTCATGCCCGTGATGGACGAATTCCGCCGCCGTTGGCCCGAGGTCGAAGTCGACTTGGTGGCCGGGTTCCACGCCGATCCGCTGCGGCTGTTGAGTGACGGCAAGGCCGATGTCGTGATCGGCTCCAAGCCCGCGGGCAAACCGAGCTTGCATGTCGCGCCGCTGTTTCGCTTCGAGATTCTCGTTGTCATGGCCAACGAACATAGGCTGCGCAACAAGCGGCGCGTCGGGGCTCGCGACCTAGATGGCGAAACGCTGATCACCTACCCGGTGCCGGAATCGCGCATCGATCTGATCCGAGAGGTATTGGAGCCGGCCGGCGTCAAACTCGAGCGCCGCACGGCCGAATTGACGATCGCCATCATGCAGTTGGTCGCCAGCCGGCGCGGCATCGCGGCGCTGCCGAACTGGGGCGTCAAAAATTACGTGGATCACGACTACGTCCTCGCCAAGCGCGTGGAGCCGAAAGGGCTGTGGAGCGAGCTATACGCCATCGCGAGCCCTGCTTTCGCCGGCCGCCCTTACTTCGACGACTTCGTCGCCATCGTGCGCGATAGCTGCGCGGCGCAACTCGAGGGAATCGAGCTCCTGCCCACGGCGCCGTGAAACGCACCGGCGCACTGCAACCGCGGCGCCGCTAGACAATGCTCGTCCCCACGGCACGCTCGCCCGTACGCGACGCCGCCGCGCTCCCCCCAAAGGCTGCCAACGATCGCTAGCCGGCGCGGTATGCCACGGTGTGCAAGAGGATCGTACGAGACACGTACGCATGAACACGGACAACCGGAGCAAATCGCCACAAGCTTGCGTGAGATGCGAGCGAGCGGCGCCCATAGATTATTTTTGATTTTCGTCAATCAACGTTCAGCCTGACTTAAAAGCGCCGCCGACTGTGCCGTTAATGCAACAAAGCGTTAAAAATCAATTCGACGCTGGCAAACAGAGGGAACCGCGTCGGATAATCGATTCGTGCCAGGAGAGACGCCATGGAAGCCAAGCCCACTCACATTCCGCCCCCCCACAAAGTATCCAGCCCGGATCCGGAACCGGTGGGCGTTGAATTTCTGGCCACCGAATTGCCCGAGCACGTGCGCGCCTTCTTCGACGAACAACGTAAGTTGTGCGAACAGAAGTAGCAGTGACGATCGCGGGCCCCGGGGCCCGCATCGAATGACCGCACCGTTGCGGCTTGCGGCCCGGCTTGCGCTGACGCTATGCGTCGCGTTCGCGCTCGCGCCTTCTCAGGTGCGCGCCGACGGCGACGAAACGGCCATGACCAATCTGATCGCATTGGTATCGCAGCGCTTAGCGCTGGCCATGCCTGTCGCTCGATGGAAGTGGGCCAATCACCGCCCGATCACCGACGCTGCTCGCGAAGCGGCGTTGCTGGGCGACGTGGAAAAGCGCGCGCAGGCGGCCAATGTCGACCCGGCCTTCGCCCGGCTCTTCTTCCGTGATCAAATCGAGGCCAGCAAGCAGATCCAAACGGCGCTCTTCGACCGTTGGACGAAGTCGGGTGCGCCTTCCGGGGCGGCGCCCGATTTGGCCACCAGCACCCGCCCTGAACTCGACCGCCTCACCCGCGCGCTGATCCCGGCATTGGGCCGCGTCGAGCCGTGGCGCAACACCGCCGATTGCCCGGCCCGTCTCGCGCGAGCCGTGAGGAACTGGAAAATGCTGACGCGCTACGGCGCGATCGACGCCGACGCGCTCAATACCGCCCTCGCCCATGTCTGCACGGCGGGCGGCGCATCCGATATCGGCTAGCCGAGCTAGCCGGCCACCGGCTCGGGGCGGTTGGCGCTCGCCCCAAAATCGGATGGTTCGCCGTCGATCGAACCCACCGCCAGCGGCGTGACCCGCAACCCTCGGGCAAGATGCGTTTGCATGATCCGCAGCGTCGACGGTTCGCAGACGGCATCGACATGTGCGGCCGCCAGCTCGCGCGCGGCGTCGAGCGAAGGCGCGGCGCCAAGATAGCACCAGCGATCGACGACATGGAACGCGCGTTCGTCTCCCCCCTCGCCCTGTTCTTCGAACACGACCGCCGACTCGAACGGCCACGGCGCATCCCGCTCCTGCGTGCGCGCAATGCGAGGTTGGCGATTGTGAACCGGGCGCAGGGCGCCGAGCCACTTCGCCTCGGTCAGCAATGCCCCCACTTCGCCGCCGGTTGCCTGCCACTGCAGCCGCGCAACCTGCTCGGCGATGCGAGCTTCACGCGCCGATCGCCGCTCGCCGGTCAAATGAGCTCGCACCCGCTGACGCAACCGTACGCTGCGCCCCACGTACAGAGGCACGTCCGCCGCGTCGAAAAACGCATAGACCCCGTGCCCCGCCGGCGCCGCGTCGATCGAATCCTCGGTGATGTCGCCGGCAATGCGATAGCGCCGCACGGTGCGTTCGATCTGCGCGCGCAGGGTGGCAAGCGGCCATAGGGCATGCAGGCGATGCCAGAACTGCCACAGCAGATCGGCGTCGGCCAATGCGCGGTGGCGCGCGAGCGGCGCGAGCGCATGGCGTTCGATCAGCGCATCGAGTCCGTGCCGCTTCTCGTGCGGCCACAGGGCGCGCGAGAGCTTGACGGTGCACAGCACGTCGGGGTTGAACGCGAATCCGGAACGCTGAAACTCGGCCCGCAAGAAGCTGCGGTCGAAATTGGCGTTGTGCGCAACGAACAAGCTGCCGTCGAGCCGCTCGAACAATTCGGCCGCCAACGAATCGAACGCGGGCGCGTCGCGCACCATGTCGTCCGTGATGCCGGTCAACGATTGAATGAAGGGGGGAATGGCTTGGCGCGGGTTGACGAGCGTACTCCAGCGCGATACGCCGGACGGCCCTACTTGCACGACGCCGATTTCCGTAATGCGGTGTTCCGCGACCGCTCCGCCTGTCGTTTCCAGATCGACAAAAGCGATGGGCGTATCGACTAGGGGCGTCGGCAGGGATAGATCAGACATGAATAAGGGCGCTCGGGTGCTTCGATTGACGAAGTATGCACCACCCGAGCGCCCTTGCGAGGATGCCTGCCGCACCGGTTGGCGCGCGATGACGCTGGCCGGTGAGCGGCGTGCCGGTGCCGACGCTTTACAGCGGACGAATATTCGCCGCTTGCTTGCCCTTCGGGCCGGTCTTCACATCGAATTGAACGCGTTGATTTTCTTTTAGAGACTTGAAGCCATCGGCCTGAATCTCGGAGAAATGCGCAAACACGTCCTCGTTGCTCTGGTCGGTCGTGATGAAGCCAAAGCCTTTAGCATCGTTGAACCATTTTACGACACCAGTTTCCATAGTACTAATTCCCTCGAAATTTAATAGACGGGCAGCGCCCTCCGCCCGAAACCCAGCCTCGGAAGAACGCCGCCTCGGTCTCTCTGCCCGGGGCGCCGTCCACTGGGTGATTCCGGCGCTGCTTTTATAAATGTTCCGTCGAGCGCTCGTCAAGAAATTTTTCATTGAATGCTGTAAACGCGTAGCCGCTATGCATGAGGCACTAGACTTTCGGGGCGCCGACGTCATAATTACCTGCAACAAACAAATGGAACCCGATATTTAGGAAAAATATTCACCATTTGCAACAAGATATTTCTACTGTCAGTATTTTTCCGGGTTGTCTGCTAGACAACCCCGTCCGAAGATGGGGTAGATGATTTGCCCGGGAGACCACCGTGAGACTCAACCCTTTGAAGCGCTTCGTCTCGTGGCTCCTCGGTTCGCCCCATTTAGGGACGTCAAAGATTAGTCGGACGAAAAGCGCAGCCACGATTTTGGAATGCGACCCGTTCTGGCACGGCGATCACTGGCAGAACCTTCTTGCGTCACCGATGGACGCGCGGCACTACGTGATGGAGGACTGGGTGCTGCCGATAGAGGACGACGAAGTCAACTACGGCCGAACGGAAGACAAGCAAGGCGGCGTGCGCCGCCGCGGCCGGTAGCGCCGGCGCCCCATAAAAAAACGCGGCTGGCGGGCCGCGTTGACAAAGGTTTGGAGACGTCTTTTCCTTGACGAAAAAGTCTGCTTGGGCAAAGCAGAAACAACATTATAACCAGCAGTTCCCATCAGATTATTGCCGCAATACGCAATCAAATTTTTCAAAACAGGCAATAATCCGACAGAAGGCCCGCGAATTTACCTTCCCCACATACGATTCGACGTATCGCAAATACAACGTCATCGGGATGGCAAATCGACTCGCGCCCTTTTTTAAGTGTAAAATTTGTTTTAAATCAATACGTTACAATCAATTTCACGCCATTTCAAATCAATCAATACTTTATTTCCGATTTCGAAACGCGCGTCTCGACGAAGCCCTCTTTACACTCAACCCAGTTCGGAAACGCGGACCTGTTGCTGTGAATCCTGCTGCATCGGCCTGCCGACATGCAACCGCTGCATTTCCACGCACGTCGGCGATCGCCTCTCGCGACAGCCAAAGAATGTTCTGATCCTGGAGAGAAAGAATGAAGAAAACCCTTCTAGTCGGCGCCCTGACCGGCGCGTTCGCAACGATGGCACATGCCCAGAGCAGCGTGACGCTCTACGGTCTCATCGACGCCGGCATCACTTACACGAACAACCAAGGCGGCCATAGCAATTGGCAGCAATCGACGGGCGCGGTCAACGGTAGCCGCTGGGGCCTGCGCGGGTCCGAGGATCTGGGCGGCGGGCTCAAAGCCATCTTCACGTTGGAGAACGGCTTCGGCATCAACAACGGCACGCTCAAGCAAAGCGGCCGCGAATTCGGACGCCAAGCCTGGGTGGGCCTGAAGAGCGATCAATTCGGCTCGGTCACGCTCGGCCGCCAGTATGACGACGTCGTCCAATATCTCGGGCCGTTGGCGCTGACGGGCACCCAATACGGCGGCACGTCCTTCGCGCACCCGTTCGACAACGACAATCTCGACAACTCGTTCCGCGTCAACAACTCGGTGCACTTTCAGAGCGCCAACTACGGCGGCTTCAAGCTCGGCGCGTTGTACGGCTTCTCGAACACGGCCGGCCAGTTCTCGAACAATCGCGCGTATAGCGTCGGCGCGTCGTACACCTGGAGCGGCCTGAACGTCGCAGCGGCGTATATGCAGTTGAACAACGACACGAACGCGTTGGCTCAGACCGCCGCTTCCCCGGGCGCAGTCACCGGCGACGCCACCTTCGTCGCGGGCCGTCAACGCACGTGGGGCGCAGGCCTGAACTACACGTTCGGTCCTGCCACCGCCGGCTTCGTATTCACGCAAACGCGCCTGGACAACGCCCTGGGCGTGAACGCGGCCGCTGCCGGCACGAGCGGCACGCTCGCGCTGCCCGGCGGCGGAGCTCGCTTCAACAACTACGAGTTGAATGCGCGTTACGCGCTCACGCCGGCAATCAGCCTGGCAGGCGCTTATACGTACACGGACAGCACGATCGGCGGCGTGCATCCGAAGTGGAATCAGGTCAACCTGCTGGCCGACTACGCGTTGTCCAAGCGCACCGACGTGTACCTGGGCGGCGAATTCCAGCACGTCGTGAACAAGGGCACTGGCATCGGCGCCGTCATCAACGGCCTGAACATGTCGTCGACCGACAAGCAAGTCGCTGTGACCGCTGGTTTGCGCCACCGCTTTTAAGCGGATCGGCATCGACGGGGATTCCCGTTGTGGGGATTCCCTGTCCAGGGACCAAAGCGCCGCTTTCGCGGCGCTTTTTTTTGGGTGGACGCCGGCCGGAAGCGTCGGCGGCGCCAGTTCGGCCAGTTCGGCCAGTTCGGCCAGTTCGGCCAGTTCGGCCAGTTCGGCAGCGCCGTTAGGCGCCGGGACTCGCTGGATAACGCACGTCTAGCACGTCGATCTGCTCGGGCCCCGAGGGCGTATGCAGCGTGACCGTATCGCCGATGCGGGACTTGAGCAACGCTCGCGCGATTGGTGAGATCCAACTCACGTGACCGCGATCCAAATCGACCTCGTCGACGCCGACGATCGTCACCGTGTGCGCCTCGCCATCTGCAGTCGCATAGTCGATCGTCGCGCCGAAGAAGACCTGATCGACGTTCTCTTGCTTGCTGGCGTCGACCACCTCGGCCAAGTCGAGCCGTTTGGTCAAAAAGCGAATGCGTCGATCGATCTCGCGCAGGCGCCGTTTGCCATAGATGTAATCGCCGTTCTCCGAGCGGTCGCCGTTCGACGCCGCCCACGACACCAACTTGACGACTTCGGGCCGCTCTTCGTCGATCAAGTGAAGCAACTCGTCACGCAGACGCTTGTGGCCTGCGGGCGTGATGTAGTTCTTGGCGCCGGCAGGGATTTCGGGTTGACCGATGTCGAGATCGTCGTCATCGCCGTCGCTCGACTCTTTGACAAATGCCTTGTTCATGGTGCGAATCGCTACCTCCAATGGACTTCAAGCGTACACGATCGCGCTCGCCCGCAAAAAACCCTGAAGAAACCTGTCGCAATGCCTTCCATTTTCCTGGGACTTTGCTATAATTCCGCTTCTGCGTGCGGCTGTAGCTCAGTTGGATAGAGTACTTGGCTACGAACCAAGGGGTCGTGGGTTCGAATCCTGCCAGCCGCGCCACTTTTTTCGAAAGCCTTCTTTGCGGAAGGCTCTTTTGTTTGACCGAAGTACGATTCTGCGTTTTCGCGTGCGGCTGTAGCTCAGTTGGATAGAGTACTTGGCTACGAACCAAGGGGTCGTGGGTTCGAATCCTGCCAGCCGCGCCACCTATGAAGGGCCTTCCGCTTGGAAGGCCCTTTGTCTTTTGGCGCTCCCGTTTCAGCGCTCCCGTTTCAGCGCTTTGCGTTCCGCTTCACCCTTCCCGGTTTGACGTTTTCCCTTGGTGAGGCCATTCGAGGCGTTCACGGGCCCGCCGCAAGGCGGCCAGCTCGTGCCGCGAAGCCGTGAGGCCACGCTCGTCAGTAGTCGCCCCGCTCCCGCTCGATTCGCATCCCGCCGTCGTGACGATGGTGACCGTCTTCGCTCGGCCGTTCGCGCACGATGCGCATCACATCGGGATTCGTCCTGACGCGACGCATGACGTTGGCCAGGTGGATGCGATCGCTGACTTGGATCACGAAGCGCAGCACGGTGGATTCCTGCGACAAGTCCTCGTCCATGGCAATGTGGACGATGTTCGCGTCGGCCGAGGTAATATCGGCCGCCACGCGGGCGAAGACGCCTTTGACATTGCGTACCAGCACCTTCACGGCCACGTCGAACAAGCGCCCGGGCTGCGGCGCCCAAGCCACGTCGATCCAGCGGCCCGGATCGCGGCGATGGATGCGCTGCGCGACTCGGCAATCGGTCGTATGAATAGCCATGCCGAGCCCGATGCCGATATAGCCCATGATGTCGTCGCCGGGGATGGGCCGGCAGCAAGCCGACAACTGCACCGACATGCCCTCGGTGCCCGTGATGACCACCGGAGGCGCATGCGGCGCCGCACCCGCGTGAGTTCCTTCGGCCCGCCCGTGCTCCTCGTCGGTATCGCGCCCGCTGATGAGCACCTCGATACGCTTGGCCATGACGGCGGCGACGCGCCGGCCGAGGCCGATATCGGCAAAAATCTCCTGGCGGTTCTTGTTACCCGTCCATTGCACGAGCTTGTCCCATACATCGGGCTCCACATCGGCCAGCGCCAATCCGTAACCTTTCAGGCTCTGATCGACGAGACGCTCGCCCAACTGCACCGACTCGTTCAGCCGCATCGTCTTCAGATAATGACGAATAGCCGAACGGGCTTTGCCCGTGCGCACGAACCCGAGCCAAGCGGGGTTCGGCTTCGAGTACGGCGCCGTGATCACCTCGACAATGTCGCCGCTCTTGAGCTCGGTGCGCAGCGGCAATAGCTCGTTGTTGATCTTGACGGCGACGCATTGATTGCCGAGATCGCTGTGGATCGAATAGGCAAAATCGAGCGCCGTGGACCCGCGCGGCAGCGCCATGATCTTGGACTTCGGCGTGAATACATAAACGGCGTCCGGGAACAGGTCGATCTTGACGTGCTCGAGGAACTCGCTCGAATCGCCCGCCTCGCTCTGGATGTCCAGCAACGACTTAAGCCACTGGTGCGCGCGCTTTTGCACGTCGTTCAGGTCGGCGCCGCCGTTCTTGTAGAGCCAATGCGCCGCGACGCCCGCTTCGGCGATCTCGTGCATTTTGCGCGTGCGCACCTGGAACTCGATCGGCGCGCCGAATGGTCCCACGAGCGTCGTATGCAGCGACTGGTAGCCGTTGACCTTCGGAATCGCGATGTAGTCTTTGAACTTGCCGGGCACGGGCTTATACAGCGCGTGCAGCACGCCGATGCACGTATAGCATTCGAGCGCGCTGCCCACCACCACGCGAAAACCGTACACGTCGAGCACCTGCGAGAACGAAAGCTGCTTGTCTCGCATCTTCTTGTAGATGCTGAAGATCGTCTTCTCGCGGCCCGTCACCTCCGCCTCGATATGCGCATCGGCAATCGCGCGCTGCACCGATTCGAGAATCTTGCCGACCACCTCCCGCCGATTGCCGCGCGCAGCCTTGACCGCCTTTTCGAGCGTCGCGTAGCGGTGCGGGTTGAAATTCGCGAAACTCAGGTCCTGCAACTCGCGGTAGGTGTTGTTCAGGCCGAGACGGTGCGCGATGGGCGCGTAGATGTCCAGCGTCTCGCGCGCGACCCGACGGCGCTTTTCCGACGGCACGGCGCCGAGCGTGCGCATGTTGTGCAGGCGGTCGGCAAGCTTGACGAGAATGACCCGCACATCGCGCGCCATGGCGAGCAGCATCTTGCGGAAGTTTTCCGCCTGCGCTTCCTCGCGATTGCGAAACTCCATCTTGTCGAGCTTCGACAAGCCGTCGACCAACTCGGCCACTTTCGGACCGAACCGTTCGGCCAACTCCGTCTTGGTGACGCCCTGGTCTTCCATGACGTCGTGCAGGAGCGCCGCCATGATCGACTGCGCATCGAGCTTCCAGCCGGCGCACGTTTCGGCGACAGCGACCGGGTGCGTGATGTACGGCTCGCCACTGTGGCGATACTGCCCCAGGTGCGCTTCGTCACCGAAGTGAAACGCGGCCTTGACCTCTTTGATTTCCTCGGGGCTCAGGTAGCCGGCAAGCATCGACGTGAGTTTCGCGATCGAAACGACGTCGTGTCTGCGCGGTTGCTCCGGGGTGGCGGTCGGCCCGAATAGATGGCGAAACGATTGTTCGAGGACAGCGTCGATGTACTTGCGCGCCGCACCCGGCGCTTCGACGTCCTGCTCGTGCTCGAGATGCACGGCATCGGTGGCAGTGGAGGCGGACGATGGGGTAGCGCTCATTTTCGCCTCCGTATGGATGTCTATGCGGGCTATGCGCGAACTGGCATGGCAGCGACAGCGCTAGGCGCGCGATGCGCCTAGCGCGCCGTACGTGTTAGACGGGGACCTTCTTCAGCATCTCGAGACCGATCTCGCCGGCCGCGATTTCACGCAGGGCCGCAACGGTAGGCTTGTCGCGACTCTCGATCTTCGGCGTGTGACCTTGCGCGAGTTGTCGCGCACGATACGTCGCGGCGAGCGCGAGGTCGAAACGATTCGGGATTTGCTTCAGGCAATCTTCGACGGTAATGCGGGCCATGTTTCGAAATTCCTTCTCAATATGTTGCTCATTCTACCTTATGTGCGCAACCACTCGCCTTCACTCGGCATGCGGCAGGTGAATGCCGAGTTCGACGAAAAGCTCGGTATGGCGCGCGTATTGCGAAGCGAAGCGCAAACGCGTCGCGTCGACGACGCATTGCAGTTCGGACAACGCGCGCTCGAAGTGCTCGTTGATGATGACGTACTCCGATTCCGGCGCGTGCGAGATCTCGCTGCCGGCAGCGAGCAGTCGCCGCGTGATGACGTTCGGCTCGTCTTGGCCGCGCTTTTTCAGCCGCTCTTCGAGCGCCGACAACGACGGCGGCAGAATGAACACTTCCACCGCATTGCGGAATTGCTTCTTCACCTGCTGCGCGCCTTGCCAGTCGATTTCGAGCAGCACGTCGTGGCCGTTCTTCATCTGCTCTTCGATCCACAGGCGCGAGGTGGCGTAGTAGTTGCCATGCACTTCCGCGCTTTCGAGAAATTCGCCGCTGCCATGGCGCGCCAGGAAATCGTCGACCGTCGTGAAATGATAATGCTGCCCGTCTTGCTCGCCCGGGCGCGGCTTGCGCGTCGTGTAGGAAATCGACAAGCGGATTGCCGGATCGCGCGCGAGCAGCGCATTGACGAGCGTCGATTTCCCGGCGCCCGAGGGCGCGACCACCATGAACAGATTGCCGGGATAAGCGCCGGCGTACGGATTGCGCTGCGCTTGGCGCGCCGGGTTCGATTCGTGCGTAAGCTCGGTCATGATCGCCTTCACTCCAGATTCTGCACTTGCTCACGCATTTGCTCGATGAGCAGCTTGAGCGTCATCGACGCGTCGGCCAATTCCTTGGCAGCCGCTTTCGACCCCAGCGTATTCGCTTCGCGATTGAGTTCCTGCATCATGAAGTCGAGGCGCTTGCCCACCTTGCCGCCCTTTTCGATCACGTGCCGTGTTTCGTACAAATGCGCGGACAGGCGCGAGAGCTCTTCGGCGATGTCGATGCGAATGCCGTACATCGTCACCTCCTGCCGAATGCGTTCGGCGATCTCCTCGCGCGAAACGATGGTCGCCGCGGCGTCCGGGGCCGCAAGACCCAGGGCTTCTTGCAAACGCTCGACGATTTTTTGCTGATGTTTGGCGATGAGCTCCGGCACGAGAGGCGTGATGCGCGCGACGATCGCTTCCATCTCCGTTACGTTGCCAAGCAGCATGGCTGCCAGTTGCGCGCCCTCGCGCGCACGCACCTCGACGAGCTCGGCGATCGCCTGCTTGCCGCAGGCGAGCACTGCGTCGCGCAGCGTTTCGGGCGCCACGTTCGTTTCGGCGAGCACGCCCGGCCAGCGCAGAATTTCGCCCGTGCGCATGCGCTCGCTGTGGGGAAAGGCGTCGAGCACCGCGCGCTCGAGCGCGGCCAGTTGCGCCAACGCGTCCCGGTCGAGCGAGCCCACCGACGCGGTCTGCTCGCTGCGCTGGAAGTTCACGCGAATGTCGACCTTGCCGCGCGAGAGCTTCGTCATCAACATTTCGCGCAGCGTCGGCTCGCACGTGCGCGATTCTTCCGGCATACGGAAGTTCAAATCCAAGAAACGCGAATTCACGGTACGCAGTTCGACCGAAACGCTCATGGCTCCGGTACCGCCCGCGGCCGCGAGTTCGCGCGTCGCGCTCGCGTAGCCTGTCATGCTGTAAATCATCGTCCGTCTCGCGATGGGGGCCGTCGCCGGCCGGTTGTTCGAGCCGCTTCGCGCGTCGACCCGGCGCGAAAGCGTTGAATGCGCATTATCCCATTTTTGCCGAACGCCCCCCGCCACGAGCGCGCCGGGGCGGCATGGCGCATGCAACCAGCCCACAGCGGTAAAATTGCGCTTCTTCCTCTTTCCTTGCGGCTGCGCCGCTTCCCACCCCGACCATGACCGATACCGTCCAACGCCCGAGCGGCCGCGCCGCAGATGCACTGCGCGACGTGCGCATCACGCGCCACTACACGAAGCATGCCGAAGGCTCGGTGCTCGTCGAGTTCGGCGATACGAAAGTGATCTGCACCGCGAGCATCGTCGAGCGCGTGCCCGAATTTCTGCGCGAGCGCAATCAAGGCTGGCTCACGGCCGAATACGGCATGCTGCCGCGCGCCACGCACACGCGCAGCGATCGCGAAGCGGCCCGCGGCAAACAAACGGGGCGCACGCAAGAAATCCAGCGGCTCATCGGGCGTGCGCTGCGCGCCGTGTTCGATCTCGAGCGGCTCGGGCCGCGCACGCTGCATATCGACTGCGACGTGATTCAAGCCGATGGCGGCACGCGCACGGCCAGCATCACCGGCGCGTTCGTCGCGGCGCACGATGCCGTCTCGAAGCTGATCGCGGCCGGCCGCATCGGCGAGTCGCCGATCACCGATTACGTCGCGGCCATCTCGGTCGGCGTCTACGAAGGGGTGCCCGTGCTAGATCTCGACTATGACGAGGATTCGCGCTGCGATACCGACATGAATGTCGTGATGACAGGCGCTGGCGGTTTCGTCGAAGTGCAAGGCACGGCCGAAGGCGCGCCGTTCTCTCGTGACGAAATGAACGCGCTGCTCGATCTCGCGCAACTGGGCATCAGCTCGCTCGTGCGCAAACAAAAAGCGGCGCTGGAGACGAACGATGAGTGAGTCGGGCGGCGCGCAACGGGGTGTACCCGGTGCGGCGGGCGAGCTCGATCGCGCGTTGAAGGCGGCGCCGCTCGCGCACGTCGTCATGGCCTCGAACAATGCGGGCAAGCTGCGCGAGTTTTCCGCCATGCTCGGCGCAGCCGGCATCTCGCTCGTCGCGCAGGGAGAGCTAGGGGTGCCCGAAGCCGAGGAGCCGCATGCCACCTTCGTCGAAAACGCCTTGGCCAAAGCGCGTCACGCGGCGCGTTTGACGGGACTGCCGGCGCTCGCCGACGATTCCGGGCTATGCGTGCGGGCATTGAACGGCGAGCCCGGCGTCTATTCGGCCCGCTATGCCCAGCGCGCGGGCGGCGAAAGGAGCGATGCAGCCAACAATGCCTACCTAGTCGATCGCCTGCAAGGCGTAACCGACCGGCGCGGCTACTACTACTGCGTGCTCGTGCTGGTGCGGCACGCCGACGATCCCGAGCCGCTCATCGCCGAAGGTCGCTGGCACGGCGAGATCATCGATGCGCCGCGCGGCGAACACGGGTTCGGGTACGACCCGCACTTCTACCTGCCCGAGCTTGGGGCCACGGCCGCGCAGCTCGACCCATCGATCAAGAATGCGCGCAGCCACCGCGCTATCGCACTGCGCGAGCTGCTCGCCTTGCTGAGGGAGGCGCGATGATCGGCACTCGTTCGGGCGTGATCCAAGCGTTCACCGCGCCAGGCGCCATCCGGCTCACATCGCTGCCGCCGCTTGCGCTCTATGTCCACTTTCCCTGGTGCGTTCGCAAGTGCCCTTATTGCGACTTCAACTCGCACGAATGGAAAGGCGAGCGCTTCCCGGAAGACGACTACCTCGACGCACTGCGCGCCGACCTCGAGCAGGCGCTGCCGCTGGTATGGGGGCGGCAGGTGCATACCGTCTT
This sequence comes from Trinickia sp. Y13, assembly GCF_029522115.1. Taxonomy (GTDB): domain Bacteria; phylum Pseudomonadota; class Gammaproteobacteria; order Burkholderiales; family Burkholderiaceae; genus Trinickia. The sequence continues at coordinate 110,895 of NZ_JAKWFK010000012.1, forward strand.
CATCGGCGGCGGCACGCCCAGCCTGCTCTCGGCGCGCGGGCTCGACCGCTTGCTGTCGGATGTGCGCGCGCTGCTGCCGCTGGACGCCGACGCGGAAATCACGATGGAGGCCAACCCGGGCACCTTCGAAGCCGAGAAGTTCGCGCAGTTTCGCGCGAGCGGCGTGAACCGGCTGTCGGTAGGGATCCAAAGCTTCAACGAAGCGCATCTGAGTGCCTTGGGACGGATTCACAACGGTGGCGATGCGCGTCGCGCCGTCGAGATCGCGGCACGGCACTTCGATAACTTCAACCTCGATTTGATGTTCGCGCTGCCGCGACAAACATTGGACGAATGCCGCGCCGATATCGAAACGGCGCTCTCGTTCGCCCCGCCGCATCTGTCGCTCTACCACTTGACGCTCGAGCCCAATACGCTATTCGCGAAGTTTCCGCCGGCGTTGCCGGACGACGATGCGTCAGCCGACATGCAGGAGTGGATTCACGAACGCACGGCCGCAGCCGGCTATGAACGGTACGAGGTATCGGCGTACGCGAAGCCGCATCATCAGTGCAAGCACAATCTGAACTATTGGCGCTTCGGCGATTACCTCGGCATCGGCGCCGGCGCGCATACGAAACTCTCGTTCGCACACCGTATCGTGCGGCAGGCGCGTTACAAGCACCCCGCCACGTTCATCGAACAGGCGCGCGCGGGAACGCCCGTGCAGGAAGAGCACGAAGTGTCCGCACGCGATCTGCCGTTCGAATTCATGCTGAACGCGCTGCGGCTCGTGGAAGGCTTTCCGGTGCATCGCTTCGTCGAGTGCACGGGGATGCCCATGACATCGATCGAGCGCGCGCTGCAGGAAGCCGAGCGGCGCGGATTGATCGAGCGCACCTACGAAAAGATCGCGCCGACGCCGCTTGGACAGCGCTTCTTGAACGACTTGCAGGCGCTGTTTTTGAACGAAAGGGAGGATTGAGCGGCGCAACGATCGACCCGGGACGCTGACGCCGCGCCGTTTCGGGTTACAATCGCGCCTCTCGGAGGGCTGGCAGAGCGGTTGAATGCACCGGTCTTGAAAACCGGCAAGGCTTCACGGCCTTCGTGGGTTCGAATCCCACGCCCTCCGCCAGCATTATCGCGATTGCTTGACTTGGCGTTTTTCAAGCAATCCTACGGCGCAACCATCAAAGACTATCAAGCGCTCCATCCTGGTGAGCCGGTGTCGCGCAACATGGCGGCCGGGGAGCGTCGCCTAAAGGGAAACTTCCGCCGTTAGCGCATCCCACGGCGCGCTCAAGCGCCCATCCTCTCTGACGATGAGTCCGGCCCCTTCCAGAATCGCGACGTCTGCATGCACACGCTTGTAATCGCGATCGAGTTCGCGAGCCAACGCGCTGACGCTATCCGCGCCGGTTCGGTGCAGGTAGCGCAGCAACTCGAGTCGCTTCGGCGTCAGTGCCGTCATCATCTCTTCCAACGAAAGAAACGTTATGTGTCTTTCTTCGAAATTCTCGCCCGCCGCCGCCCGCTCGAAGGCAGCCGAGAAACGCCGCCCCATGTCCCGAGCGCTACCCACGTGCGCAGTCAACTTGCTCATTTCACGCTCCTTTCTCGTTCGACATCGTCCAGAAAATCCGCCACCATCCGTTCCGCGGTTGAAAACTCGTATGGCTCTTCGCGGCTGCCGTAGTGCTGGTGATCGCCTTTGCCTCGCTCATTGTCGTAGCCGATCACCCGCCGACCATGCCGGCCATAAAAAAGACTGTACTTGAGGCCGTGCGGCCTTTCGGCATCGCGCTCAGGCAACCGCCAGATGCGCATTTCGAGGATGGCTCCGTCTGGGTAGACGGTCCGATCTTCGAACAGTAGCGTCGCTTTCGTTTTCATATGGCGTAGCATGCCATAATGCGCGTTATGGCGTCAACCGCCATACAACCAGGTCAGAAAGCGACGAACTGACACCCCTCGACACGGAAGCCGACGCCGTCTGAATCTTCGCCACTTCTCACCCCTACGGGCCGAACACGAGCGACTATCGTCGTCCGCGCTTTTCTCTCGACCGACGCGACCGCAAGCCGGCGCCCGCGCGTCGCAAGCGCGGCGGTCATTCACTTGGAGGGCAGCAAGATGACGAATCCCATCGTCCGCGTCACGAACCTTTCGACCCAAGCGGTATGCATCGAACGCGATCCCAATTGGGACGATCAGGTTTTGACGATCGACGGCGCGCGTATGCATCACACGCTGTGCCTCTCCCCCGGCGTCGACGCCAACGTCAGCATCGACGCGAACGGCGATACGTCTACCAATCCCAATTTGATGGGCGTGATTTTCTCCGATGGCAAAGACGTCACTTATGGCAATGCAGGCGGATATCAAACGACGATCGGCCATGATGCCGACTCCGGTCTGCTCGCCGTGACCGACGAATTCAAGCTGCGCTCGCCGTCCATCCAGTACTCGCTCGGCAACCAAACGCAATGGTCGATGGACATGACGTTCGCGGACGTGTAATACGCCGCGTCGACGGTGATGCCCAGGGCGACTCGGCGCGTTCCGGGCATCGTTCGACCGCGCGTAGCCATTGAATTCGCCATTGCCCGGCGATGTTTACCTCACGCCGGCGACGCATTCACTCGGAAGGCATAGCGTTGTAGAGCGTGGCAGAACATTTGCTCACAGAGATCGCATCGGGCGTCGCTTCACGCAGGAGGCGTTATGCGAAATCGTCGATCGATGGCCATGCTCTTGTACTCACTCGCGAGCATGGCCTTTTCTTCGCCAGCCTGGACCCAGCCGAGTGCGGCGTCCGCCGTCAGTGGCGCCCTACCCGGCTACCTAGCGCAGATGCGCGGGTCGCCTCAGCGGCAAGCGGCCACCGCCGGTTTGGCAGCGCTTGCCGACCGCTTGCCAGCCTCCGCGCAGCCCACTCGCGAGAATCGAATCTTCAATGTCGACGACTATCGAGTATTACGTGACGCGACGATCGGCAACGGATTCGAGATGTATCTCGTCGATTCCGACGCTTTGATGGCGGGCAAGTCCGTCGAACAAAGCCTTTACGGCAGCGGCGAATGGCGATTCATCGTCATGCGGGGCGGCAGAGGCATCGGCCTCGTCACGGTGGCGCAAATGAATGGGCAATGGAAGATGGTCCAAGCCGGGGCAAGTCAATTGGCCGACGAACTGGTTTCCGTCGCGCAACGCTATGCCCAGCAGGCGCCACGGCCTACGCTGCGCTTCGTCCGATGCCAGCCGGCCGTAGCCGACTTCATCGAAGTTTCGGCGCAAAGCGCAAGCGCAACGCCATCCATGTCCACCGCTAGCCCGTTCTACGTGCCGCTCGCCGGCGCGCGCTCCAAGCCGACAACGTCGGCTGGCACGGCGGCGCCCTCTTCTTCACCTCGCCTTTCCGAAGCCGAGCTCGGCGATGCGCTTCGACACCGCTTGCAGCGGGGCTTGCGCGATCCGAGATTCATGCATTGAGGGAGGTTGCCGTGGACCCTGTACTTAGCGCTCGCCTGCTGTGCTGCCTCGTCGTCGCGACCGCTTGCGCGCCCGTCTTTGCGAGCGAGCGGCAAATCAATGTTCCCCATGTCACGCAGGCGCACAGCGAATGGTGCTGGGCCGCCGATTCGCAAGCGGTGCTCGCCTATCGCGGCATCCCGAGCCGCCAGTGCGCGATCGAAAATTGGGTCGACTCGATCGGGTACGCGTGTCGAAGCGCCCCGTTCTATTGGAACGCTCCCGCCAACTCGCCCAATATGATTGCGGGTACGACGGGCATCAGCGGAATTCTTTGGTCGCTGGGCCGCCGCAATTCGCGCTATGTCGGAGCGGCGCTTTCTTACCGGGCGGTCGGCGCGGCGATAGACCGAGGCGACCCCGTCGTCATCTTATGGACCTGGCCAGGAGGCGGGGGACACTTCGTCGTCATCGACGGCTACGACGATGGGCAGCATGCGCTCTATTTCATGAACCCGTGGCCCGGCGAAGGCCCCGGGTACGGCGATTACGATTGGATGCGCTACGGCTCCGGCAACATGGGCACGCACTGGTGGGCCGAATCGCTCGTCGTTTATTGAACCGAAGCGATCCCTCGCGATCGTCACCGAGGCAATGGCTGGCTGAACCGCGGTTCAGCAACCGTTGAAGATTGGTCGACTCGCTATCGACCGCACAGGCCCGCGCCGTGCGCCGACGCACGATGGCCGCGCAAATCCGGATGCGCACGCGCACGGCATTGACTACGCTGATAGCACACTGCATTCGCGCGAGCCAAGCGCGCCATTACCGTCATGAAACTCGATCTCGTGCGCCATCCCGCATCGTGCGCCTGCGGGCTTATGCGCGTCGTGGCTCTAGGCGCGATGCTCGTCACGGCGGCTTGCACGATCACCCCGCCCTCGCGTCCGCCCGCCGCGACGTTGCCGCCCCCCGCCGCGGTCAATAGCGCGACGCTCGATCAATATCGGGAAGCGATCGCTCGCCGAATCGCCGCACGCAATCCGTCTTATCTCGAGCGACGGGCGCCGCAAGCCATGCTGCGCTCGCTCGTGGTCGTCGCCTTCACCGTGAATCGCAGCGGTGAGGTCGTGCGCTCGTCCATCTACCGGACGAATGGCGACGACGAAGCGGAAGCGACGGCACTGGCCACGTTGCACCGAGCCTCGCCGTTGCCGGCGCCGCCGGCCAAGCTGCTGAACCGGCTCGGTCAGGTCGAAATCATGGAAGATTGGCTCTTCAACGACGACGGCATGTTCCAATTGCGCGAGCTCGCGGCGCCGCAAGCGCTGACCTTCGATTGACGGCGCCCGGCGCACTTGCTTGCATTGGCGCGCGCCGCGCCTCCTCGCTATAATTTTTCCCACCGCGCGGCCGGAGTTCCGGCCATGCTCGCGGTGCGCCGCCTACCCGGCTGCGCGCCGCGGCGCCCGACGCTGCCACCCCGCGCCACGGGCGCGTCAAGCTGTCAAATCTGTCGAATCTGTCGAATCGCATTTCACGTTGTTTCTCGTCGTTCGCATCCCGCCCGCGTGCTTTCATGTTCGCCAGCGAACATCGGCGCGCAGTTCGCCTCTTTACCGAATGTCGCTTCACTGGCGCGCCCGCGCGCGGCGCCGCCCTACGCCACTAGGAGATCCTTTATGTCCGTTTCGCCGTCTTCGCCCTCCGTGACGACCGCGTCGACCGCGGCGAGCGCGCCCGGGCGATCACGCATCGTGTTCGCCAGCTTCATCGGCACAGCGATCGAGTTCTACGACTTCTATGTCTACGCCACCGCGGCGGCGCTCGTGATCGGCCCCGTTTTCTTTCCCCACGGATCGGCGATGGCGCAAGCGCTGTCGGCTTTCGTCACGTTCGGCATCGCGTTCGTGGCGCGTCCGATCGGCTCGTTCCTATTCGGCCACTTCGGCGACCGCATCGGCCGCAAATCGACGCTCGTCGCGTCGCTGCTCGTCATGGGGCTATCCACGACGTTGATCGGTTTCCTGCCCGGCTACGATGCAATCGGCTCGCTCGCGCCGATCCTGCTGTGCATTCTGCGCTTCGGCCAAGGCATCGGGCTCGGCGGAGAATGGGGCGGCGCCGCACTGCTCGCCACGGAGAATGCGCCCGCAGGCCGACGCGGCTGGTTCGGCATGTTCCCCCAGCTCGGCCCGTCGGTCGGCTTCCTGGCATCGAACGGTCTGTTCTTCACGCTCGCGCTGACACTCTCCGACGCGCAGTTTCGCGCTTGGGGCTGGCGCGTGCCGTTCATTTCCAGCGCCGTGCTGGTCGTGCTCGGCTTGTACGTGCGCTTGAAGATCGCCGAAACGCCCGCCTTTCGCGCCGCGATCGAGCGGGCCGAGCGCGTGCGCGTCCCGCTCGTTTCGCTGCTCGCGCACCATAGCCGCGCGACGCTCGCGGGCGCATTTGCGATGGTGGTTTGCTACACGTTGTTCTACATCTCGACCGTCTTCACGCTCTCTTACGGCGTGTCGACGCTGCACATACCGCGGCAAACGTTCCTTGGCATGCTGTGTTTCGCCGTGCTGTTCATGGCGCTCGCCACCCCGCTCGCGGCCTGGGCGAGCGACCGCTTCGGCCGCCGACCCGTGCTGATGGCCGGCATCGCCGCAGCGATCGCCTCGGGCTTCGCCATGGCGCCGCTCGTCGGCAGCGGCTCGCCGGTGCTCGTCACGGTGTTTCTGACGCTCGAGCTGTTTCTGATGGGCGTCACCTTCGCCCCGATGGGAGCGTTGCTGCCCGAGTTGTTCCCGACCGCCGTGCGCTATACGGGCGCCGGCGTCGCGTACAACCTGGGCGGCATTCTGGGCGCGTCGGTTGCGCCCTACATCGCGCAGATGCTGGCCACCCGCGGCGGCCTGGCGTGGGTGGGCGGCTATGTTTCGATCGCCGCGGCCGTGAGTCTCGTAGCCGTGTTCGCCATGCGCGAAACGAAGGACGTGCGGTTGTCGTGAGTGGCGCCAGCTAGCCGAGCCGGTCATCCATCCGGAGTTTTCCCGGCTTGTCGCCAAAGTGCGCGTGCCTATACTGTGTTCAACGCACACAAATAAGGCGCTTTTCTGCACACTTCGCACCGGGAGACGACGATGAACATTCATATCCACAACGCCGACATCGTGGCCATCCTCGCCCTAGCCTTGCTAGGCTCCTTGTTGCTTGCCATGCGCTTTCGCCCGAAGACATGGTTCGCCATCCTCGTTGAAGCCATCGCGGCGAACGCGGCGGCGTTCGCCGCCGTCCTGGCTGTGGAAGCGCTGCTGGCCTAGGGTGGCGAACGTCGCGCGGCGCGCGTCCTCGGCCCTCGTCGCACGCGCCTATCGCTCGTAGTAATGGTCATGGTGGTGGTGATAGCCGCCGTAATAACCGTAGTACCCAGGCGCTGGCGCAATCACGCACCCTCCGAGCAGCAACGCCACCAGCGCGCCTGCCATCAATAATGCCGTCGAGCGTTTCATTGTCTTTTCCTCAAGTCGCTGTCGCTACGTTCGACCGCATGTCGAACGATTGCGATTGAACAGCACGGCAGGCAGGCGCAGCGTTGCAATTTGTAAGCACCGCACCCTCCTTATTACAAGGGCGGAGCCAACCGGCTGTGCGCGCCGCGCGGCGCGGGCGCCGGGCCGTTTCCCAGGCATTTCCCCGGCAATAGACAGCGACACGTTTAACAAAGTCGTAACTTGATGAAAGCGCCTCGCAATGTGGATCCTCGCGGCGGCACATGCCGGCCGGCGATCGGGGCACAGGCATTGCGCACGTATAATCCTTGCTTTGGCTAGCTGACCATCATGGCCCGGACCTCGCTTTTTCATTCCTCCGGCGTCGTCCGGCGCGCCCGGCAACTCTGGCGGCGGTATGGCGTGTTTTGGCTAGGCGCAATCGCTGTCGGCCTCGTGGCCGTGTTCTACGCCCGGCTCATCGATTGGGGCTACGGCCAGTTCCGCGCCGTGCAGCAACAACATGTCTGGCTGCCGCTCATCGCCACGCCCCTCTTGGCCGCCGCTTGCGTCTGGCTCACGCGCCGCTTCTTCCGGGGCGCCGAGGGCAGCGGCATTCCCCAAGTCATCGCCGCATTGCATGAAGGCACGAGCACGCTGGGGCCGCGCACGCTGACGCTCAAGCTCCTAGCCGGCAAGATCCTCGTGTCGCTGCTCGCCATCCTGGGCGGTTTCACGATTGGCCGCGAGGGCCCCACGGTGCAAATCGGCGCCGCGATGATGTACAACCTGCGCCGGTTCTATCCGCGCTCGAACGCGCTGATCGAGCGGCAGCTCGTGCTCGCCGGCGCGGCCGCCGGTCTGTCGGCCGCGTTCAATACGCCGCTCGCGGGCGTCGTCTTCGCCATCGAAGAATTGACGCGCAGCTTCGAAGCGCGCGCGAGCGGCGTGTTGATCACGGCCATCATCGTCGCCGGTGTCATCGCGCTCGGCCTGAACGGCAACTACACCTACTTCGGCACGATCGAGATCGGTTCGCACTTTCCCGATCTGCTGGCCGTGGCCGTGGTGCTGACGGCCATCGTGACCGGCATCGCGGGTGGCATATTCGGCTGGCTGCTGCTGCATACGTCGCGTTGGCTACCGGCGCCGCTCGTGCAGATGCATCGCGAGCGCCCGGTCCAGTTCGGCGCATTGTGCGGGCTGGCGATCGCCATCGTGGGTTTGGTTTCGGGCGGCACGACGTTCGGCAGCGGCTATGCAGAGGCGCGCGGCCTGCTGGACGGACGCGAGCAGTTGTCGCTGCTTTATCCGTTCCTGAAGATGGCGTCGATGGTGGGGTCGTACCTGCCGGGGATTCCCGGCGGCATTTTCGCGCCGTCGTTATCGATCGGCGCGGGTTTCGGCAATTTGCTGCATCACGTCTTCAGCAACATGCAGTTGCCAATGCTGATCGCGTTGGCGATGGTCGGCTACCTCGCCGCCGTGACGCAATCGCCGATTACGTCGTTCGTGATCGTGATGGAGATGATCAACGGGCACGCGCTCGTGATCTCGCTGATGGCGACGGCGCTCATCGCCAGCCGCGTGGCACGCCTGTTCGCGCCCCCGTTGTACGAAGCGCTGGCGCTTCGCTATATGACGCCGCCTGCCCCGCAGGGAGCGCCGGCCGAGCCCGAAACGCCGAAGACGTTGGAGCCGCTGTTCGAAGACGAGCCGGCCGACAAGCGCGAGGGCGAGTCCTCGTCCGATACGCCACGCGGGTGAACCCGCCTCTGCGCGCGCGGCTCAACGCCAGCGACGGCAGCGCATCGCGATGCAATACGACGCCGGCTCGCCCGGCGCCGAACGAGCCGATCGCGTCAGCGCGCCCAGTGCCCCGGGACCCACGCCCAATTCGGGCCGCGTCGCGCCCAATGTCCGGGCGCCCAGTGATAGCCGACGCGCACGCGCTGCCAATGGCCCGGCACCCATACATAGCCGCCGCGCTGCCAGCGCCAATGGCCGCGATCCCAAACATAGCCTACGCGCGGCGCCGGCACGACCTCGTAGCGCGCGGGCGGCGGCGCGTGGGGCGCGACCAGGACGACTTCGGCAGCCGAAGCAGGCGCCGACGCCGAGATTGCGAACGCACCGGCCGCGGCCAAGATGAGTTGGGCAACGAGAAAGCGAGTGGACATTTTCATAAGAGGCCTCCGAATGGCGAATGGGGACGCCGTACGCAGCGACGACGTTACTCCCATAATGCGCGAGGCGACGATTGCGACGACAACAGCCGTATTACCGCGGGGCCGAAAGTGCAACCGAGTATTTTCGGAGCGCGCCGCCACCGGCGACCGCGCCCGAAAATCAGTAAAGGACTGGAGAAGAGATAGCGCGGGAGGCCCGGCGCAATGCCGCCCCGCTTCAGGCCTGCGGAATTTCGATCTTGACCTCGAGCACTTCGAGATCGTCTTGGCGCTCTAGGCTCACGCGGATGTCATCGTCGGAAATCTTCACGTACTTCGAAATGACGGCGACGAGCTCGCGCTGCAAGGCGGGCAAGTAATCGGCCGGCGGATGACCGCCGGCTCGCTCGTGGGCGATGATGAGCTGCAAGCGTTCCTTAGCGACCGCCGCAGATTTCTTCTTCTCGCCGAGCAAGAACGACAAAATCGACATATCGTTCGCCCTCCTTAGCGGGTGCCGAAGAGGCGCTGCAACAGGCCCGGCTTCTGGTAATCGGTGAAGCGCAGCTCTTTTTCCTCGCCGAGGAAGCGCGCGACTATGTCCTTATAGGCTTCTGCCACATCGGTGCCGTCCATGTGGACCGCGGGCAGACCCTGGTTGGACGCATGCAATACGGCTTCCGATTCGGGCACGACGCCGATCAAATCGATGCGCAAAATCTCCTGGATGTCCGACAGCGAGAGCATCTCCCCTTCGCTGACGCGCTTGGGGTTGTAACGCGTGATGAGCAGGTGTTCCTTGATCGGATCCTTGCCTTCGATCGCGCGCTTCGTCTTGGACGACAAAATGCCGAGGATGCGGTCCGAATCGCGTACCGACGAGACTTCCGGATTGGTTACGACGAGCGCTTCGTCGGCGAAATGCATCGCGAGCAGCGCGCCCGATTCGATGCCGGCCGGCGAATCGCAAACGATGTAATCGAACCCCATCTCGGTCAGATCGTTGATGACCTTCTCCACGCCTTCGAGCGTCAGCGCGTCTTTATCGCGCGTTTGCGAGGCCGGCAGCACGAACAGGTTCTCGCACTTCTTGTCCTTGATGAGCGCCTGGTTGAGATTCGCCTCGCCTTGTATCACGTTGATGAAATCGTAAACGACGCGGCGCTCGCATCCCATGATCAGATCGAGATTGCGCAGGCCGACGTCGAAGTCGATCACGGCCGTTTTGTGGCCTCGTAGCGCAAGGCCCGACGCGAAGCTCGCGCTCGTGGTGGTTTTGCCCACACCGCCCTTGCCCGAAGTCACCACAACGATTTTTGCCATTTCCCCTTACCCTGTATTCGTCAAATTTCGTCAGTTGAGTTCGACGCGCGCTGAAGTGGGGCGCGTCGGCGCCGCTTGCCTGCTAGGTCAGCCGCAGCGGTTCGATCATGAGTTTTTCGTCCGCCAGCCGGATCTGCACCGACTTGCCGATCACATCGGCCGGCAGCGGATTCTCCGTCGTCCGATAGATGCCGGCGATCGAGATCAGTTCCGGCTCGAGGCACGTGCAGAAGATCCGCGCGTCGTGATTGCCATGCACGCCCGCGAGCGCCCGCCCGCGCAACGGCGCATAAATATGGATATTGCCCTCGGCGATCACCTCGGCCCCGTAGCTCACGAGACCGAGTATGACGAGATCGCCCTTCGCGTAGATCTGCTGCCCCGAGCGCAGCGGCTTGTCGATGATGAGCGTTTGCGATGAAGGCGTGCCGCGCGCATTCGATTCGGCCTCCGGCGCGACCGGCGCAGGCGCCTGGGCGGCCTCGGGCGCGGCCTGCGGCGCCTCCCCTTTGCCTGCCGAGCTACGCCGCTCGCGCGCCTCGACGAGCGGCAACTCGCCGCTGCCGGCCCACTCGCGCTGCGCTTCCAACGCCACGACACCGATCGGCCGCATGCGCACGCCATCGAGCAAACGCGCGATCTCGGCAACCGGGGCGCGCTCATGCTCGCCCAGGCGGCGCACGTCGATCGTCACGACTTCGCCCGAGAAAAACTCCGGCGTCGCCTCGAAGCGCCGCGCAAGCTCGCTCTTTAGCGCGTCGAGGTCCGTGGTTTTTACGACGAATTGAAGTGCGTCGACGGAGCCGCTGCGAAGTTCGAAGAATGGCGTTTTGTTCAGCGACATGGGGCTCGCGGCGAAAAATTTTGCGTATTTTACAGGGGTCTGCGCCCTGGACCAGATTTTTTGCTTTGGCGCGACGATGCCTGGCGCAGGCGCGGCGCCATGGCAGGATCGATAGCGAGGCGTGGCGTTACGGGTGCTTTACGTGCCGCACGAGCAGCGACTGCCCCTCTTGCGGCGCGCGCGCGATCGGTTGATGCTCGCCGGTCGGGCCGAAACCGAGCGCTTCGTAAAAGCGCATGGCGTTGCGATTGGCGTCGGCCACCCAAGCGTAGATTTCGTGAGCGCCACGCTCGGCGAGCCAGCTGCCTGCCGTATTCACGAGCAGTTCGCCGCCACGCAAGTGGCGCACGGCCGGCGCCACCCAAAGCGCACAGACGAATGCTTTGCGTTCGGGCGTGTCGTCGAAGTAGGCGCCGACGAGCCCGGCCGGATGGCCTTCGGTATACAGAATGAACGACGCGGAAACCTCGGAGGTGGCATGCCGCTCGGCGGCGGCGTCAAACGTCTCTGCTTGTTCGGACAGGGCTTCTTCGAGCGTCTCGTCGAAGGCATCGGGCGCGTCGCGCAAGGCGGCGGTGCGCAACTCGCGCAAGGTGGCGCCCTGATCGGCAGCGATACGGCGAACAGTCAGCGATGAACTCATGAGGCTCCGATTGGCGCGAATGGAACTGGCTTCGTCCGAGCGGACGGGTGAGTCAAACCGATATTTAAACGGTACTGGAATGACTCGTCTACCGCCGCGCATTGTGCAGAGCACAATAAAACGCGTCGGCGATAGCGCGCAGTCTACCGGTTCCGCGCACCGATGTCGGACGTCGATCCACGCCGGCCGCGACTTGCCGTTGCACGATACGCTTACAGCCAGCCCGACTTCTTGAGTTTGCGATAAAGCCAAGCACAGCCGGCGAAGGTTAGGCCGAGCGTCAAAGGATAGCCCCAAGCGGCCTTCAATTCGGGCATGTTTTGGAAGTTCATGCCGTACAGACTGAACACGATCGTCGGCACGGCCAACACCGCGCCCCAGCCCGCCAGTTGCTTGACGATGTCGTTTTGCCGCACGGACACGAGCGCGAGATTCACGTGCATCGCGTTCGTCAGCATTTCGCGCAGATCGTCGCTGGCCGCGATGACGCGGTGCGCATGGTCTTGGATATCGCGCAAATAAGCGCGAAGCTCCTTTGGAATGATGTCCTCGTGAAACCGGACGAGCTGATTGCAGATTTCATCCATCGGCACCGCGGCGTTTCGGAGTTCGATCAGATTGCGGCGCAATTCGTAGCTTTCCTGAATCACGGCAAGATCGAAATCTGCCTTGAACATGCTTGCCTCGATCCGATCGAATTGGGCGTCGTAGCTGCTCATGATGGGCTGGTAATTGTCCACCACGAAATCGAGCACCGAATAGAGCGCAAAACCAGGGCCTTTCGCCAGCAGATGGGGATTTTGCTCGACGCGCGTGCGCACCTGCGCGTAGCTCGACGATGCCCCGTGCCGCACCGTCACGAGGAAATTGCATCCCACGAACACGTGCGTTTCCCCATATTGCACCTCGCCCTCGATGAGCTGCGCCGTCTTGACGACGACGAACAGCGACGACCCGTAGGTCTCGATCTTCGGGCGTTGATGGGCTTTGAGAGCATCTTCGATCGCAAGGTCATGCAGTCCAAATTCGTGCTGAACTTTGCGCAGCAAGGATTCGTCCGGATGATGCAGACCGACCCAGATCAACGTACCGGGCTCGGCCACGAACTCGCTGATCGCGTCGATCTCGATCTCGCGCACACGCTTACCCGCGCGATAAAGCACGCTGTTCACGACCATATTCATTTGCGTTTCTCCCTTGCGTTTCGGCCATTTTGCACGCGTTGCGCCTTCTCTATGCCCGTCTTGCCACATCAGGCAACGTCGCGGCCTCCGGGGCCGGTAGCCGAGCGGATGGCCGAGGAGGACGTCAGCCCCTACACATTGAACGATCCGGATGGAACCGCTTCGAGACCGAGCGGCTGCAAACGCACTGGCTTCAGAGCCGATTGGCCGCGCCCGCCTGCGACAGCAGCGACACGGCAGCCGGATCCGGCATGCCATCGGCGCCGATCGCCCCGGCACTCGCCAATGCCTCGAGGTCGCTATCGACGCCCGCTTGTCCCACCGTGAACGGCGTCGTCAGAAACGACGGCGCCGTCAACGCGACGTTGTAGCGCTGCTGCAGATTGGAGACGACCGCCGATTGCGCGGCCAAGACATCGCCCGCGTTTGCCAATACTTGTTGATAGCGCCCGTTGGTCGACAAATCGGCGACCAAATGAGCGGTGTCCGTACCCAGTTGAGAAGCCAGGTAGACCAGCATCAAGTCGGTTTCCGGCGTGACGTTGAACGTGCCGCCCGCAAAGGCCACCGAATGCAGCGTCGTCCCGCCCGCCGTCGCCGTGATCACGCATGGCAAAACGGCATCGACCGTGAGGCGGTAATTGCCGCCGATGTCCGACACGGTAGCGGCGCCACCCGCAGCGCAGTCGAAGCGAACCGTCGCGCTCGCGAGTGCCCTGCCCGTCGCCGCGGTCCCCGAGAGCGAGATGGTTTGCACGTCGCCATCGTCGAAACAACCGTCGGTGCCGAGGCACACGCTTCCACGGCAGGCCGATAACGCGGCGAGCGAAGCCAAGCACAACGCGCTTGCTGCCGCGCGGAGAAAGCGGGGGCGATGAGCGTTCATAGCGGCAGCGATGGAGGAGAGGAAAGCAACCGAGCTCACACCGGTGGACCGGCGATGACCGACATTCTAGGCGCAACCCCGCCCGAGCGCCTAGCGCGCCGACGCCGGTTTTGCTCGGCTGTCTGGGATCTGCACCGAGCTTTCGCCGCCGAAATAAAAAGAGCGGCGCCGCCCTTCCGGCCGCGCCGCCCCAACGTTCAACCGAACGGGGTTGCGATCGTCACTTGGCCGTGGGCATCGCGAACTCCGCGCCCTTTTCGATGCTTTCGGGCCAGCGCTGCATGATCGACTTTTGCTTCGTATAGAAACGCACCCCTTCTTCGCCATAGACATGCGTGTCGCCGAACGCGCTGCGCTTCCAGCCGCCGAAACCGTGCCATGCCATCGGCACGGGGATGGGCACATTGATGCCGACCATGCCCACTTCGATGCGCCGCCCGAATTCCCGCGCAATGCTGCCGTCGCGCGTATAGCAGGCGACGCCGTTGCCGAACTCGTGCCGGTTGATCAGGTCGACGGCTTCCGCGAAATCCTTCACGCGCACACACGCGAGCACGGGACCGAAGATTTCCTCTTTGTAGATGCGCATGTCGGGGGTGACGTGATCGAACAGCGTGCCGCCCGTGAAGAAGCCGCCTTCTCTTCCGGGCACTTTCAAGCCACGTCCGTCGACCACGAGCTTCGCGCCCTCCTCGATGCCGGCCGCAATGTAGCCTTCGATCCGCTCGAGCGCTTGCCGCGTGACGATCGGCCCCATCTCGGCATCGGGCTCCATGCCGTCCTTGACGACGAGCTTGCCCGCGCGCTCGGCCAAACGCGGCACGATCTTATCGGCCACATCGCCCACCAGCACCGCAACGGAGATCGCCATGCAGCGCTCGCCGGCCGAACCATAGCCTGCACCGATCAGCCCGTCGACGGCTTGGTCGAGGTCCGCATCGGGCATCACGACCATATGATTCTTCGCGCCGCCCAAGGCTTGGACTCGCTTGCCGAGGCGCGCGCCGGTCTCGTAGATATAGCTTGCGATGGGCGTGGAGCCGACGAAGCTGATGGCCTTGACATCCGGGTGCTCGAGTAGCGCGTCGACCACCACCTTGTCGCCTTGCACCACGTTGAACACGCCGTCGGGCAAGCCCGCTTCTTTGAGCAGCCGCGCCATGAAAAGCGATGCCGACGGATCGCGTTCGCTCGGCTTCAGGATGAATGTGTTGCCGGTAGCCAAGGCGACCGGGAACATCCAGCACGGCACCATGCAAGGAAAGTTGAACGGCGTGATGCCGGCCACGACGCCAAGCGGCTGACGAATGGTCCAGTTATCCATTCCCGTCGACACTTGATCCGTAAAATCGCCCTTGAGCAGTTGCGGAACGCCGCAGGCGAACTCGATCACGTCGATGCCGCGCGACACTTCGCCCTGGGCGTCGGAAAACACCTTCCCGTGTTCCGCCGTGATGATCGCTGCTAGTTCGTCGCGGTGCTGATTCATCAGTTCGAGGAATTTGAGCATCACGCGCGCACGCCGGATGGGAGGCGTGTTGCTCCACTTCGAAAATGCCGCCTTGGCGCTCGATACCGCCGCTTCAACGTCGCTGCGCTCGCCGAGCAGCAGCCGGCGAGGACTGTCGCCGGTGGCGGGATTGAAGATGCGCTGCGTGCGCTCGCCTTCCCCGCGCGTGCGCTCGCCGTTGATATAGTGCGTGACGTCGGCGGTATCGTTGTAGGGTTGCATCTTTGCTCCTCGAATGGATTTGACGGTCCCTACAGTGTATGAACCTGTTGGCGCTACGCAAAGCGGCCACCGCTGAACTGATTGTTTTACCTGCCGAACAATAGGCTTATGGACGCTCACGACATCGAGAACCTTTGGATCCATCTGCGCTGGCTGACGGTGCTGGCCGAGCAAGGGTCGTATACGGCCGCCGCGGCCCGGCTGAACGTCAGCAAGGCGGCGATGAGTCAGCGCATCTCCGAACTCGAGCGCGCGGCGGGCGTGCAGCTCGTCAAGCGCACCACGCGCAGCATCGGCCTCACGGAGGCTGGGCAACGCCTCGTCGAAAGCACGCGCGCTCAGTACGATCAGATCGCCTCCGGCTTTTCCACGGTCAGGGAGATGGCCGGCGTGGCGCGGGGGCTGATCCGCGTAACGGCGCCGGTGTCGCTCGCGCGCCAGCAGTTGATACCGAGCATGTCGGCGTTTCTTCGCGCCAATCCCGAGATCAAGGTGCAGCTCGAGATGTCCGACCGGCTGGCGTCGATCTCGACCGAAGGCTACGATCTCGCGATCCGGCATAGCGAACACGTGCCGGAGACGCACGTGGCGTGGAAGCTGTGCGATACGCATTCGGTCATCGTGGCCACGCGGGCCTATCTCGAGCGCCGGGGGCGGCCGCGTCACCCGTCCGAACTGCAAGCGCACGATTGTCTGTTCTATCCCCGGGCGGCCGGCCGCGGCGTCTGGACGTTCGAGCCCAAGGCTGCGCAAAAGACGGCCGAGGCGCCCATCGTCGTCACGGTCGACGGTTGCCTCTCGGCCAACAACAGCGAAGCATTGCGCGACGCGGCAATCGACGACCTCGGCATCGCCCTGCTGCCCGATTTCACGGCGCAGCAGGCCGTGCGCGAGGGACGGCTCGAAGTCTTGCTCGATGAATGGCGCCCGGTAGGCACGTTTGCGAATCAACTCTACGTGATTCGCCCTTACGCGCCGCACGTCTCGCGCGCCGTCACCCTGCTCATCACCTACCTGCGCGAAACGTTTAAAAAAGGATTCGTCTTTTGACGGTGCGGCGGTGCGGCGGTGCGCTAATGAAGGCCCGAGTCGGCGGCGCTCAGCGCGCTGGCCTCGGGCTGCGCCGGGCGGCGCAAACTATCGGGCTCGCCGTCGAGCTCCCAGGCCCAGCGCTCGTGCGACAGGGCGATGAAGGCCGCCATCGCCGATGAGGGCGACACGTCGTTACGCCGGACGAATACCGTTTTGACGTTGGCGATTTCGGCAGGGATGCGATGGATGCTCAGCGCCGAGCGCAAATGGCAGCGCTCGATGACCGTTCGCGGCAACAACGTCACGCCCATGCCCGATGCCACGCACGAGAGGATGCCATCGAGCGTGCCCATCTCCATCACTTCGTTCGGGGCCAGCCCGGTTTGATAGGACCAGTGCTCCAACGTCGAGCGGTGAAAGCAGCCCGTGCGAAAGACGAGCACCGTCTGCTTAGGAATCGCCCGAGACAACTCGGCGAGCGAGGTGTAGTCGCGGCTGCTCGCAACGACGAGTTCCTCCTCGAACATCTCCTCCTGCACGAGCGCAGTATTGCGCTGCAAGCCGCCGATGAACGCGCCGTCGAGCCGATAGTCTTCAACGGCTTTGACGAGCGCTGCCGTTGTGTCGGTCGCCAGCGATAGCCGCACAACCGCCGTGCGCAAAAAAACCATATCGACGTATCCGGTGACGGCTTCATTCACACGATCGGATCACTCCCTTGGAGGTGACATGCAACAATCCGCCGCATCCCATGCGCAGCGTTCCTCGCCGAGCCGCGACCGCCCAAGCGCGACGGCACTTCGAGATAACGGCCTACGGTTTTCCCCGGTCACCATTGTTTTGCATTGGCTCGTGGCCGCATTGGCCCTGTCGATCATCGTCATCGAGTCGCTCGGGCTGCTTCGGCCCGATCCAAGCCGCGCGCGACTCGAGAATCTGCTTGCCGCCCTGCTATTGCCGCTCTCTGTTTACCGATTCTGGGCGAGAGTCACCTCGTACCGCCCGCTACCGCTCGGCACGCCCAATCCGGTGGAGGTGATCGTGAGCCGCTCGGTGGCGATCCGGATACGAGAAACGCGAGAACTGACGGATCGACCTTTCGGCGTCAACTTGGTGCCCTCGTTCGGCGGCCCGGAGGTTTTCGAAGCGCAGGTTCAAGTGGTTCTGCAGGAAAACGTCCGGGCGCTGTCGCGCTTCTATGCTGAAGACTACCCGGATGTGATTCCGCGCGTGAAAGACGCAGGCATGGTCGTGATGGTGCAGGCCGGATCGCTGGCCCTTGCCAAGCTCGCGCTCGAGCGCGGAGCCGACATCGTCATTGCGCAAGGCGCCGAAAGCGGGGGGCACCTGAACAAAGGCACGATCTCGTTGTTTTCATTGCTGCCCGCGATCGTAGACATTGCAAATGGGCGGCCGGTAGTCGGCGCCGGCGGAATCACGGACCGCGAGGACGTGGCTGCAGTGATGCGCGCCGGTGCGGCCGGCGTCCTCGTGGGCACGGCGTTCGTCGCATGCGACGAGTCGAACGCGCATCCCCTGTATAAGCAGAAGATCGTCGAGGCGACGGTCGACGACACGGAGTATCGAACCGGCTACTCGTTCGGCTGGAAATACGGCACGCCTCACCGCGTCATTCCGAACCGCGATCGATGGAACCTGCTGCGATTCGTCGGCGGCGGTGCGCGCGCAATCGACAAACCGAAAATGGCGCAGAAGCTATCGCTCTACGCCGGGCAAGGCGTCGGCAAAGTCACTCGCGTCATGCCCGCCGCCGCACGCATGGCGGAACTCGCGGCAGGACTGACGCATGCGATTGCCCCGCCTCGCGCGCAAGCCGGTCGCGCCGCGCCGGTACTCGGCGAACGAGGGATCGCCGACGCGGCCTCCATTGAAACGCTGGTGCGAGCATGATGCCGTTTCGACTTGCGCGGCTCGGGCAGCAGGTCGAAACAGACGCACGCGTCGTTGCTCGAACCGTCCAGGTCACGTTGGCTGACGATACACGGCGCACAGCTTGTTGCCATCGGGGTCGCGCAAATAGGCGAGATAGTAGCCGCCCACCTGGGGGCCGCGCCAACCGGGCGGGTTCTCGATCGACTTGCCGCCGTGGGCGACCCCGGCGGCGTGCCAGCGATCCACTTCGTCCGTCGATTGGCAAGTGAAGCCGATCGTGCCGCCGTTTGCGTGTGTAGCGGGCTGACCATTGATCGGCTCGGTGACGAACAAGGCAGCCGTGCGCGAGCGATAGATGTAACACGGGCGCGTGCCGTTATTGTCTAAGCGGCCCTCGCTGATACCGAGCGCGCCCAGCGCGGCATCATAAAACCGTTTCGCTTTCTCCAAGTCGTTCGAGCCGACCACTACATGACTGAACATCGTTTGTTGACTCCTGAGAAGTAACACGCCCCGCGAATCGGGGCGTGCGATTGGAACCTTACTGCACCTGCGACGTGTCTTCGCGGCTGAATTCGTCCATTTCGCGAATCAGGCTTTGCGCGGCCAACCTCACCAACGCGCCGCCTTTTTCTCTCGATGCCAGCGCTGGATCGGAGCCCATCCGCCCATCCGGAAAACGCGCGCGGAAGTCGAGCGCTTCGCGAATCGGGCCCGACGGTGCGATTCGCGGGGCGTAGCTGGCCGTCTTGATGGTTTCGGGCAGCGCCCATTGCGTAATGGCGATCTCCGATGGCGTTGCATGCGAGCCGTGCCCCTCGGGGAACTGTTCGCGCGCGAGTTCGCCGACGCCTTCGAGGTCCCACCAGTTGCGCAGCTTCAATGCGAACCCGAGGCGGCGCTTGGTGAAGCTCGCCTCGGCGTAAATTTCGGAGAACGCCGCTTCGATCGACGCGATGTTGCCGCCGTGGCCGTTCAAAAACAAGATCTTCTCGAAGCCATGAACCGCCAGCGAGCGCACCCAATCGCCGAGCGCCGCAATGAACGTCGATGGGCGCAGGGAGATGGTTCCCGCGAAACCGAGGTGGTGTTGCGCCATGCCGATGTTGAAGGTCGGTGCGACCAGGATGTCAGCGCTGAGATGCGCCTCGCGCGCGATGATTTCAGGGCAGAGCCAGTCGGTGCCGAGCAAACCGGTCGGACCATGCTGCTCGTTGGAGCCGATCGGCACGACGATCGAGCGGCTACGTTGCAGGTATTGCTCGATTTCGGCCCACGTCGATAGATGTAAAAGCATTGCGTTCTCTCTGTTTCGCCGCATGCGGTCTGAACGAGTCCGAACGCGGCGCCTTGGGTTATCTACGACTCTCCGGGCTGCCGATGAAAACGACGACGACGCTTGGAGAGTTACCTGATTCCGGTTTCATGGTTGCGGCTCGAGCCTCTAACGCCCCGCCTCCGAGGGTAGTCGATTCACAACGAGCAGCACGGCGCCACAGCACGCCACCGCGGCGACGATCAGCAGGCCGAGATGAAGATTACCGGTTGCCGTCTTGGTCCAGCCGATGATGGCAGGCCCCCAGAATCCTCCCGACAGACCAATTGTATTGATCAACGCGATACCGCCTGCTGCCGCATCGCCTTTGATGTACTGCGCGGGAATCGCCCAAAACACCGTATAAGCCATCCACAACATTGTCGTCGCAAGCGTCAGTAGTATCAGCACGGCTACCAAGTGCCCATCGGCAAGGACGCACAGCGAAAGCAGCACCGCCGCCAGCAGCGCGGGTATCGAACTGTGATAGCGGCGCTCACCGCAGGCATCCGATCGACGACCGATGGCATACATACCCACTGCGGCGCCTACATAGGGGATCGCCGTGTACCAGCCAAGCAGGATCGTATCGTCCACGCCCTCCGACTTTACGATGGTTGGCAACCAAAAGCTGAGCGCGTAGATCGAAGCGATGATGCAAAAGTACGCGCAAGCGAGCAAATAAACTTTCGGGTTGCGCAGAACAGCCTTGAACGAATGCGCCTGTCCCGTTTGCGCCGTTTCCAATTCGGCTTGCAGCAAGCGCTTTTCGTCATCGCCAAGCCAGCGGGCTTGCGAAGGCCTGTCGGACAACACGAACAACGTCAGCACGCCCAATAAGACGCACGGCAGCCCTTCGGCAAGGAACATCCACTGCCAGCCCGCGAGACCGGCGGTCCCGGCGAGCGAGGTCATCAGCCATGCCGAAACCGGACCGCCGACGATGCCCCCGATCGGGCCCGCCAAAAACACGATCGCGATGGCTCGAGCCATTCGTGACGGGCCGTACCAGCGCGACAGATAAAAGATCATGCCGGGCGCGAACCCCGCTTCGAAGATACCGAGCAAAAATCGCATGCCATAAAACATGTGCACGTTGCGCACGAACAGCATGCAAGCCGAGGTGATGCCCCACAACACTAGGATCCGGGAAAACGTCTTGCGCGCGCCGACTCGCGGCAGCATGAGATTGCTCGGCAGCTCGAACAGCACATAGCCTAAAAAGAAAATACCGGCGCCGACGCCGTATGCCGCATCGGAAAATCCAAGATCGCTTTGCATCTGCAATTTGGCGAAGCCGACATTGACGCGATCCATATAGGCAAACAAATAACAGACCAGCAGAAACGGCAGAATGCGCCAGTTGAGCCTGTCGTAGAGCGTGCGCTGCTCGCTCCCGACGATTGCGGTTTGAATGGATGCCATGGTCGTCTCCGGTTTCGGTATTGGGTTCGGCGGTGAGGTGCGTAAATCTTCGCGAACCCGACCGGAACCAGCAAGAGCAACTAAGTTCACGTTGCGTTGCTTATAGAGCAACAGCTACGATAGCGGCGCGCGCAGCGCTGGCACGAGCGCCGAACGCGATCCATGGCAGACACGGCGGCAAGGGGACGGCCAACATGCGTGAAATCAATCAGCAACGCCTGCGGTATTTTTATGAAGTATTGACGCACGGCACGATTCGCGGTGCGGCGGACCACCTGAATACGTCGCCTTCGGTCGTGACACGGCAAATCAAATTGCTCGAAGACGAATTGGGCTCGATGCTGTTCGAGCGGCAAGCGCGCGGCGTCAAACCGACCGAAGCGGCCGCGCATCTACTCGAGTTTTGGCGGGGATACCGATCGCATCAGGAGAAGCTGGAAGACCAGCTTCACGCGTTGAAAGGGTTGCGGCAAGGACATGTGCAACTGGCGATCAGCGAAGGCTATGTCGATGCGCTCATCGACGAAGTGCTGACGCCCTTCTGCGCGCGGTACCCCGAACTGAGCATCGGAGTTCAAAGCTTGGGGGTGGACGACATCCTGAACGAAGTCGCCGAAAGCCGCGCACATATCGGCCTTGCCTACAATCCGCCACCGCACGATCGCGTGGAATATCGTGCGACGTCATCGCAGCCAGTGGTGCTGCTCGTTCGTCGCGGACATCCTCTGGCGGTGCGAGGCGGGGCGGTGACGATCGACGATTTGCTCGCCTATCCGCTCGCCTTGATGCCCGCCACCTTCGGCATCGGGCATGCGGCGAAGATGCTGGCGTTCGCCGAGAACATCGAGATTCGCCCTACGCTCACCACGAATTCGCTGACCGCACTCAAGCGCATCGTCGCCTGCGAGAATTTCGTGACGCTCATTGGCGAATTTGCTGCGTACCGGGAGATCGCCTCGGGCGAGTTGACCGTGGTGCCGATCGACCATCCCTTGTTTCGAGCCGCCAAAGCAAGGCTGGTCGTCAAATCGGGCCGCCCGCTCGTGGCTGCAGCGCAAGAGCTGCTCGATTGGATCTTGGGCCGGATGAGCATGTTCGCGAACTCGGAGGATGGCGCGGCGCGGGGTTGACCGGCGCCCCGCTGCCTGCATGCGTTACGGCCGCTTTCACTTCGCTTCTTCACCGGCCACTTCGCATCGCGCCCAGCGCAAACAATGCGACTACGATTTTCCGGACTACAAAACCATTCCCCATTGCTTCCATGATCGAGTTTCGAACGCTCGTCTTGGGCTCGCCTCTGTCCACCCGCTAAGCACGAGAGTCGCTTACGAGGCGAGGTGACTGCGTGGATCAGCCGTCGCTTACCGTTCCTTGAAACGATGCGAGGACAACCAGGCCGCATCCGTGGACATGGTTGTGATCGAGGGTCTGAATACCAGGGGCGCTAGCTTCGGGAGCGGAAATCGTATTGCGGGCAGGTTCGTGGCAGGAGCATCTGACCGACGTCGGACATCCGCGCGAACAGGGTGAAAGTGCCAAGGAGCACGGGCTTCGCGTCACGGGCAGTTTCAGGAACCGCCCTGCACCGGAGCCCACAGGCAACCGTGGCTACGAATGAAAGCGTAACCGTGCGGCCACGAATCGGCAACGCCCACCTCTGCCCGCGTCGATTGGCAGATCGAAAAACAAAAAACCCCGCAAGCCATCGACTTTACGGGGTTTCTGCTGGAATTCTGGCGGAAAGGGTGGGATTCGAACCCACGGTACGGTATAACCGTACACCGGATTTCGAGTCCGGCGCATTCGACCACTCTGCCACCTTTCCGACTTCTCGAATCGGGTTGCCCCGCCTTCGCTTCGCCAAACTGGTCGTCGTTTGGCGAAGCGAAGATTATAGGATACTCGTCACAATATTCCAAGCTTTTTTGCACAAAAGAAGGCCTGGAACGGTGCGGCCACCCTCAGGCCGCCGCGTCGCGTTCGAGCCGCTCCACCCCGCCCATATACGGGCGCAGCACAGCAGGCACCGTCACCGACCCGTCCGCGTTCTGGAAGTTCTCGAGCACAGCCACGAGCGTGCGCCCGACCGCCAGCCCCGAGCCATTCAACGTATGCACGAGCTCAGGCTTGCCCTGCGCGTTGCGATAGCGCGCCTGCATCC
Source organism: Trinickia sp. Y13 (assembly GCF_029522115.1). GTDB lineage: Bacteria > Pseudomonadota > Gammaproteobacteria > Burkholderiales > Burkholderiaceae > Trinickia. Next base: position 134,433 of record NZ_JAKWFK010000012.1, read on the forward strand.
GCCGCGCCTGGAACGCCTCGGTGTTCGAGCAGCTGGAAATCTCGCGGTAAGTGTTCTGCGCCGGCAGCCACACTTCCAGGTCATACGTCTTCGCCGCAGTGAAGCCCATATCGCCCGTGCACAGCGTAATCACCCGGTAGGGCAACTCGAGCTTCTGCAAAATCGCCTCGGCGTGCCCGACCATCTGCTCGAGCGTGTCGTACGACGCCTCCGGCGCCACGACCTGCACCATCTCGACTTTGTCGAACTGATGCTGACGAATCATCCCGCGCGTATCGCGACCGTATGCCCCCGCCTCCGAACGGAAGCAAGGCGAATGCGCCGTCAACTTGATCGGCAGCGCCGCGCCATCGACGATGCTCTCGCGCACCGTGTTCGTCAGCGGGATTTCCGAGGTGGAAATCAAATACTGCGTCACCACGTTCTCGCCACCGCCCTTCTCCACGCGGAACATATCGTCGGCGAACTTCGGCAGTTGACCCGTGCCGTACAGAATTTCCGGGTTGACGATGTATGGCGAATACACCTCGGTATAGCCGTGTTGCTGCGTATGCGTGTCGAGCATGAACTGCGCCAACGCACGATGCAGCCGCGCCATCGCACCCCGCAGCATCGTGAAGCGCGCGCCGGCGAGCTTTGCGCCCGTCTCGAAATCGAGCCCGAGCGGCGTACCGACATCGACGTGATCCTTCACCTCGAAATCGAATTGGCGCGGCGTGCCCCAACGACGCACTTCGACGTTGTCCTTCTCGTCTTCGCCAGCCGGCACGCTCTCGTGCGGCAGATTCGGCATCTCGAGCATCAGCTTCGACAAACGCGATTGCACGTCGTCGAGTTGCGCCGCCGACGCTTTCATCTCGTCGCCGATGCCGCTCACCTCGGCCATCACCGCCGTCGTGTCTTCGCCGCGCCCCTTCATCGCGCCGATCTGCTTCGACAAGCTGTTGCGCCGGGATTGCAGCTCTTCGGTGCGGGTTTGGATGTCGCGGCGTTCGGCTTCGAGCTTGGAAAACGCCGCCACGTCGAGCGTGTAGCCGCGAGCGGCGAGGCGCTTCGCGACGCCGTCGATATCTTTGCGCAGCAACTGAATGTCGAGCATGTTGAATACGAGTCGTATCGTGAGTGAAGTCGCGATTTTAACGCACCGGCCAGCCGCGCCGCGCGGCCGGCCGAACAAACCGCAACCGGTCAATGAACTCGCAGCGCCGGCGCGGTCAGTCGCCTTTCTCTTTATGCTCGCGCCGCCACGCCGCATCGAGGCCGGCCAAACGAGATAGCTTCTCCCCGATCTTGCTCTCGAGCCCGCGCGGCGTCGGCTGATACCAGCGCGGCTCGCGCATGCCGTCGGGCAGATAGGTCTCGCCCGCCGCGTAGGCATCGGGCTCGTCGTGCGCATATCGATACTCGTGCCCGTAGCCGAGCTCTTTCATGAGCTTCGTGGGCGCGTTGCGCAGATGCACGGGCACGCCGCGCGATCGATCCTTGCCGACGAAACGGCGCGCTTCGTTGTAGGCGACGTACCCCGCGTTAGACTTCGGCGCCACGGCCAAGTAGATCAACGCCTGCGCCAATGCGAGCTCGCCCTCGGGCGTGCCAAGGCGCTCGTAGGTCTCGGCGGCATCGAGCGCGATGCGCGGCGCGCGCGGATCGGCAAGGCCGATGTCCTCCCACGCCATCCGCACGATGCGCCGCGCCAAGTAGCGCGGATCGGCCCCGCCGTCCAGCATGCGGCAGAACCAATAGAGCGCGCCATCGGGATTGCTGCCTCGCACCGATTTGTGCAGCGCGCTGATTTGATCGTAAAACGCGTCGCCGCCCTTATCGAAGCGGCGCAGGTTCTCGGTCAGCGCGCTCGCGATCAACTCGCCGTCGATGCGCTGCGCCTTTTGCGCCGCTGCCGCACGCGCGACGATTTCAATGTTGTTGAGCAGCTTGCGTCCGTCCCCGTCGGCCGAGCCGATCAGCGCCTCCTTCGCTTCGTCGGCCATCTCCACGCCGCCGAGCGCCGCGAGCGCCCGTTCCAGTAACTCGCGCAGGTCGTCGTCGTCCAAACTCTTGAGCACATAGACGGCCGCGCGAGAGAGCAACGCGCTGTTCACTTCGAACGAAGGGTTTTCCGTCGTCGCGCCGATGAAGACGAACAACCCCGACTCGACGTGCGGCAAGAACGCGTCTTGCTGGCTCTTGTTGAAGCGATGCACCTCATCGACGAACACGAGCGTGCGCCGTCCATGCGCGCGGTGGTTCTGTGCGACTTCGACGGCCTCGCGAATATCCTTCACGCCCGAAAGCACAGCCGACAAGGCAATGAACTCGGCGTCGAATGCGTGCGCCATCAGCCGCGCGAGCGTGGTTTTGCCGACGCCGGGCGGCCCCCACAAAATCATCGAATGCGGCTCGCCCGATTCGAATGCCACGCGTAGCGGCTTCATCGGCCCGAGCAAATGCTTTTGGCCGATGACCTCGTCGATCGTGGTGGGCCGCAGCCGCTCGGCGAGCGGCATGCCTGCGCGGGTCTCTTCAAACATGAGTCAGTCCGGGTCGTAACGGCGGTGACGGCGGCAACAACGGATCAGGCACTTTCAGGCACAACCGCATCGGGCCGGAAAAACCAACCGGCCTCGCTGGCATGCGCTAGCCGTTGATCACATCGGCGCCCTTGGGCACCGTGAACTTGAACGCGCCGGGCTTCAAGGCCGGGTTCTTTTGAATGTTCGAGAACGTGAGCAGCGTCACGTTGCCGAACACATCGTGCAGTTCCATCGCCTCGAGATTGCCATCGCGAAAACCAATGCCCACCCGCTCGAACTGCGTGTCGCGCGATTTCGGGATCAACTCGAGCCAGTCGATGCCTTCCTTCACACCGGCGTCGTGCAACGTGAAATTCTTTTCCAGATCGTTGCTGCCGAACAGGATCGCCGCCGGGCTCGCACCCAATGCGCCGCCGAGCTTGCGCACCGTGACCTGGTTCAAATCCTTGTCGTACACATACAGATTGTCGCCGTCGGCCTGCAATACCTGTTCGTACGGCTTCTCGTACGACCAGATGAACTTGCCCGGGCGCGCGAACACGAACGTGCCGCTCGACGTGCCGCCGAGCGTGGGCACGACCGCGCCGCCGCTCGCGGCCGCGTTCTTCGCCGGCGCCTTGACTTCGCGCTGCACGAAGTCGCCCCGCGCCGCATGCACCTGCGACACGAACGCCTTCAGTTGCGCCGTGCCGCTTGCCCATGCCGCTGGCGCGAACACCGCGATGGCGACGCCGAGCGCCGCCGCCTGCACGCCGCGCGTGATGGCACGCCGCACGCCGCCGCCATCGACGCGATGCGCGAGCGAGCGAAGCGCCGGCAAACAAGCGCCACGGCGGAAAGAAAATTGCTTCGAATTCAACATAACACTCCGTGTTGGGTCGGAAAACGCGCGATGCCCCAAGACGGCAGACGACGAGGCGCCTGCCCAGAACCTGTTCAATCGACGTCGCGCGATGGGACCAGGATTTCGCGATTGCCGTTCGAGGACATCGCCGAAACGAGCCCCGATTGCTCCATTTGCTCGAGCAGCCGGGCGGCCCGGTTGTAGCCGATGCGCAGATGCCGCTGCACGAGCGAAATCGATGCGCGCTTGTTCTTGACGACGACTTCGACGGCTTGGTCGTAGAGGGGATCGGACTCCCCGCCGGCTTGGCCGCCGCTCGCCGCCGAGCCCTCGTCGCCCTCTCCGGCCAAACCGCCTTCGAGCAGCCCTTCGACGTAATTGGGCTCGCCATGCTCTTTGAGCTTTTGGACGACGCGATGCACTTCATCGTCGGACACGAACGCGCCATGCACGCGAACCGGCAACCCGCTGCCGGGCGGCAGATACAGCATGTCGCCCATGCCGAGCAGCGATTCGGCGCCCTGCTGATCGAGAATCGTGCGCGAATCGATCTTCGAGGAAACCTGGAACGCCATGCGCGTCGGCACGTTCGCCTTGATGAGGCCCGTGATGACGTCGACCGACGGCCGCTGCGTGGCAAGAATCAAGTGGATCCCCGCCGCACGCGCCTTTTGTGCGATCCGCGCGATCAGCTCTTCCACTTTCTTGCCGACGACCATCATCAAGTCGGCCAATTCGTCGATCACCACGACGATGTGCGGCAAGCGCGTGAGCGGCTCGGGCGCATCGGGCGTCAAGCTGAACGGATTGGGCAGCTTTTCGTCGCGCTTGGCCGCTTCGTCGATCTTGTTGTTGTAGCCCGCCAAGTTACGCACGCCGAGCTTGCTCATGAGCTTGTAGCGGCGCTCCATCTCCGCGACCGCCCAGTTCAGCGCGTGCCCCGCCTGGCGCATGTCGGTCACGACGGGGCACAGCAGATGCGGAATGCCCTCGTAGACGCTCATTTCGAGCATCTTCGGGTCGATGAGGATCATGCGCACGTCCTCGGCGCTCGCCTTGTAGAGCAGCGAGAGAATCATCGCGTTGATACCGACCGACTTGCCCGAGCCCGTGGTGCCGGCAACGAGCAAGTGCGGCATTTTCGCGAGATCGGCGCAGACCGGATTGCCGCCGATGTCCTTGCCCAAGCCCATCGTGAGCTTCGAGGACGCATCGGCATACACCTCGGAGCCGAGGATTTCCGACAAGCGCACCGTCTGGCGGCGCTGGTTCGGCAATTCGAGCGCCATGTAATTCTTGCCAGGGATCGTCTCCACGACGCGGATCGAGACGAGCGAGAGCGAGCGTGCGAGGTCCTTGGCCAGGTTGACGATCTGGCTGCCCTTGACGCCCGTGGCCGGCTCGATTTCATAGCGCGTGACGACCGGCCCCGGATAGGCCGCGACCACGCTCACGTCCACGCCGAAATCCTTGAGCTTCTTCTCGATCAGGCGCGAGGTGAACTCGAGCGTATCGGCTGAAATCGTCTCCTGCGCGGGCGGCGCCGGGTCGAGCAAGGCGATCGGCGGCAACGTCGAATCGCCGGGCAGATCGACGAACAGGGGAACCTGCTTTTCCTTTTCGACGCGCTCGGATTTGGGCGGCGACGTGACGGGCGGAACGATCGTCACGGGCTCGTGCTCTTCCAAGCGAAAGCGGCTTTGCTCGATCTTGCCTTCGCGCTTGACCGCCGCGGCTTCACCGAGCTTGCGGTCGCGCCCTGCCTCGCGCCTGAGCTTGGCCAACGTGACCGCCGAGATGATCGAATCGCCCACGCGCTCGGCCACGGACAGCCAGGAAAAACGGAAATAGAGCGACAAGCCAATCGCAAGGGCCAGCAACAGCGCGAGCGTGCCGCCGGTGAAGCCGAGCGCGTGCGAAGTGGCGCGCGCCACGGCGTCGCCGACGATGCCGCCCGGCGCCCGCGGCAACGGGACCCGCAGCGACCACATGCGCAGCGCCTCGATGCCGTCGCAGGCGAGCAGCACGAGCACGAACGAGACAGCATCGGCAATCCAAGCGCCGTCGCGCGGCGCGTCCTCTTGCGCCGCGCCGTGGCGGTTCAGGCGCCGATAGTTGGCGGCGATGCGGCGCACGAGCAACACCACCCACCAGTACGCCGACAAGCCGAACAGCAGCAGCAGGATGTCGGAGGTCCACGCGCCGACGCGCCCCGCCCAGTTGGCGATGCGATCGACCTGCGCGGCATGCGTCCAGCTCGGGTCGTGGCGGCTGTAGCTGACGAGCGCCATCACGAGGAACACGCAGAGCGCGACCTGCAAGATCCAGCGAATTTCGGTGAAAAGGCGCGACATGCGATGCGGCAAGGCTTGCGCAGGCGCCGAATAAGGAGCTTTGGCCATGAATCCGTAGCAGCGTGGCGGGAGCGCCCGCCATGGGGTCGATGCGGGCTATTGTAAACGTTGCGTCGAGACGCCGGCTGTAAATGACGGTAACCGTCGCCAGGCGCGTAAAACCCTATCGCGACGATTGACCGCGCCTTCAGCGCCAGGCGCGGCAGCCCTTTATAATCACGCGGGTGTGCCCAACTGACACGTTGCGGCGCGGCGCGGCCGCTCGACGGCTTCGCGCCCGCGCCGCCGGGCAGCCCTCCTTGCCGCAATTCTTCTCACGGAACGAACAATCATGTCCACGCGCAAACACGCCAAAGTGCTCATTCTCGGTTCCGGCCCCGCCGGCTATACGGCCGCCGTCTACGCTGCGCGCGCGAATCTGTCTCCCGTGCTCGTGACGGGCCTCGCCCAAGGCGGGCAACTGATGACGACCACCGACGTGGAGAACTGGCCCGCCGATGCGAACGGCGTCCAAGGCCCCGAACTGATGCAGCGGTTCCTCGAGCACGCCGAGCGCTTCAACACGGAAATCGTGTTCGACCACATCCACACGGCCAAACTCAACGAGAAGCCGATTCGGCTGATCGGCGATTCGGGCGAGTACACCTGCGATTCGCTCATCATCGCGACCGGTGCGTCCGCGCAATACTTGGGGCTGCCTTCCGAGGAAGCGTTCATGGGCCGCGGCGTCTCGGCCTGCGCCACCTGCGACGGCTTCTTCTACAAACAGCAGCACGTGGCCGTCGTCGGCGGCGGCAACACGGCCGTCGAAGAGGCGTTGTATCTGGCCGGCATCGCCAGCAAAGTGACCGTGATCCACCGCCGCGACAAATTCCGCGCCGAGCCGATCCTGATCGACCGTCTGCTCGAAAAGCAGAAGGAAGGCGTGGTCGAGATCAAATGGAATCACGTGCTCGATGAAGTGACGGGCGACGATTCGGGCGTGACGGGCGTGCGCATCAAGCACACGCAAACGGGCGAAACGTCCGACGTCGCGCTCCAGGGCCTGTTCGTCGCGATCGGCCACAAGCCGAACACCGATATCTTCGAAGGCCAGCTCGAAATGAAGAACGGCTACATCATCACGAACGGCGGGCTCAACGGCAACGCGACCGGTACGAGCGTGCCGGGCGTGTTCGCGGCCGGCGACGTGCAAGACCACGTCTACCGCCAAGCGATCACGAGCGCCGGGACGGGCTGCATGGCCGCGCTCGATGCCCAGCGCTACCTCGAAAGCGTTCACGAGCTCCATCAAGATCACGTGATGAGCGCCGAAGCCGATCGGTAAAATGGCCAGCGCCGTCGCGGCGCGGCTCGCAGCCAGGCGCGTCGGCAGTTGAAGGAGGGCCGCGGCCGCCGGGACAGCGGCCCTCGTCGCGTGGCGCCGGGCCACGCATTACGTTCGACCGCCTTGCACATAGGGCCTACGCGCAGGGCGGTCGAAGCCCGAACCCCGTTTTCGCATTCGCTTCCCGCCGTCGTCGCACCGTCATGTCGAAGAATCGTCCCCGTCCGAGCGAGACCCAGCGTCCCGAGACCGCCGCGCGCGGCTCGGGCCTCTCCGACCTCGCCGCGCTGCGAGACGCGCTCAAGCAAAGCGCCGCCGAACGCGAACGCGAGCGCATCGCCGCGGCCAAAGCAGCGCGCGAAGCGGCGGCCGAAGCCGAACTGTTTCGCCGCGAAGTCGGCGACGTCGCGCCGATCGCGGCCGCGGCCCGCGCCGTTCACGGACGCCAGCCGCCGCCCGCGTTACCGTTGCAAACGCAACGTGACGAGCAAGCCGTGCTCAGCGAGGCGATCTCCGACGAGTTCGATCCCGAAGTCCTGCTCGACACCGACGAATCGCTGTTCTATTGCCGGCCCGAGATCAGCCACGAAGTCGTGCGCAAATTGCGGCGCGGGCATTGGATCGTGCAAGCGCAATTGGATTTGCACGGCATGCGGCGCGAGCAGGCGCGCGAGGCCCTGGCCGAATTCATTCGCGAGAGTGTCAAGCACGGCCTGCGTTGCGTGCGCGTGATTCATGGCAAAGGACTGGGCTCGGTCGGCAAGGAGCCCGTGCTCAAGGGGAAGGTGCGCGCGTGGCTCGTGCAGAAAGCCGAAGTCATCGCGTTTTGCCAGGCTCGCGCGCACGACGGCGGCGCCGGCGCCGTGCTCGTCCTGCTGCAGCCAGGGCCCGCCAAGCCGAGCGTCACGCGGGGGCAAAGGGAGCACGGTAGTGCATCCTAGGCTCACGTTCGCGCTCGCCATCATCGAGGGCCTTGCGATCCTCGCCTATGCCTTCTCCGGTTTCATCGAAGCGCGCAAGCGCCGGCTCGACGCCGTCGGGACTTTTCTCGTCGCGCTGGCGACGGCCTTCGGCGGCGGCACCGTGCGCGACGTGCTGCTAGAGCGGCGGCCGTTCTATTGGGTCGAGCATCAAAGCTATGTGATCCTCATCTTCGTGCTGTCGCTGTTCGCACCGATCGTACTGCGCATGGCCTCACGCCTGTTCAACGAGCGCGCGTTGCTCATCGCGGATGCCATCGGTCTCGGTCTGTTCAGCATCTCTGGCACATCGATCGCGCTCGACGCGAGCATGCCGCCGTTCATCGCCGTCATGATGGGCGTCGTGACCGGCGTATTCGGAGGCATCATCCGCGACGTGGTCTGCAACGAGGTGCCGCTGCTGCTGCGCGACTCGCGCCCGTATGCGACTTGCGCGTTCGCCGGGTGCTGGGTCTATCTGCTCCTCGATCATCTGCAGGTCGATTCGGTCTACAGCGTCATCGCCGCCACCGGGTTCATCCTCATCGCTCGGCTCGTCACGTTCAAGCTCGACGTGCGCCTGCCGCATTGACGCACCACCCCGAGCTATTGCGCCGTGACCTTCACGGCCACTTCGACGGTATGCGCCCCGCCGCCGAGGATGATGCCGCGCAATAGCGAGACGTCGCTGTAATCGCGCCCCGTGGCCAGCGTGACGTGGTCGAGGTCGGCCAACACATCGTTCGTGGGATCGAGATCGACCCAGCCCACGTCCGGACAAAAAACCGATATCCAGGCATGCGAAGCATCGGCGCCGATGAGACGCGGCGCGCCTGCCGGGGGCAGCGTGCGCAGATAGCCGCTGACATAGCGCGCCGCCAATCCCAGCGAACGCAGACAACCGATCATCACCTGCGCGAAGTCTTGGCACACGCCTTGGCGCAAAGCGAACGCGTCCAGCGCCGGCGTATCGAATGCGGTCGCCTGCGGCTGATAGGCGAAGTCGGTATGAATCCGGTGCATGAGGTCGATCGCGCCCGCAACGAGCGGCACGCCAGGCGCAAAGCTTGGCAACGCGTACGTGCGCAACTGCGGCGCGAGCGCAATATTCGGCGAAGCGAAAACGAACTCGCTTTCGGGCCGATAGAGGCCGCCCGCGCAATAACGCAGGTCAGCGGCGACGTCGTTCCACGAGGGCGTCGCCAACGGGTCGAGGCCGCCCCAGCGCGGCGTCAGCACGACCGTCGTCTCGCTCGTCACGAGCAAGCTATCGTGCGCCGAATCGAACGAAAAGTAGCGCACTTCGTTGTCGAACGCATCGATGCGGGCGCTCTCGTACGACGGCGCCGGATCGATGCTCACGCGATGCGAAAGCACGCGCTGCCAAGGACGATCGAGCGGCCGCACCGTCGCGAGGTGCAAAGCCGTCTCGACGGGCGTCGAGTAGCGATAAGTGGTGGCATGCAACACCGACAAAGTCACATCGGCGCTCATGACGAGACCCTCGCCGCAAGTGCGTTGTCCGCATGAATGAAAAAGCGGGCGCTGATCTCGTTCGATGCGGCCGTGACATGCGCGGCAAGCTCGTCGCACAGCGCCGAGAGCCTTGCGTAGCGCCCCGCTGCGTCGGTCGCGCACAGGCGCTCGAGCGACGGCAGCGACGCGACGGGCGGCATCATGTCGCCAAAGGGCGGGCGCGGCGGGCCGCCTGCCGCCGCGGCGATCTCGTCGAGCTTTTTGGCGAGCCGCTCGTAGACGCCGTACAACCCGCGCGGATTGGTCGGATCGACCACGACGAGATCGAGCAGCGCCGGCACTTCGAGCCGCCCAGGATAAAGCGAGCGGTAGGTCAGCGTACTGTCGAAGAGTTGCAGCAGCAGATCGAAGCCGGCCGTCGTCGCCAATACGCCGGCGTCGGCCGCGACCTGCAGAAATGCCGTCATGCCGATCACGCGCTCGATGTGCCGCCCGGCGAACAGCAGCCGCCACGCTTCGTCGCGCACCATGCGGTCGCCCTGCGCGCCGCTGATCGCCGAAAGTTGCATCGCGAGCGTCTCGAGCGCACTCATCAGCGCGACCCGATCGTAGGATTCGTAGCGCTCGCCGCGCGCTGCCCCGCCGCCCTCGCCTTCGCCGTCCGCAGCCGGGCCGTCAGGGGAGGAAGCGAGCGACAGCGCATGCAGCGCATCGCGAAAGTCGTTGCGCGCGGCGAGAATCGTGCGCCAGTGATCGTTCGAGAGGCGTGCGCGGATCTCGCCGCATGCCCTCACCTGGCTCGCGATGGTTCGGCCCACGCTCGCGGCGCCCGAGTGCTCGTGCAAACCCGCCGCGAGTGCGCGCTCGAACGCGTGCCGCGTGCCGCGGACGGACGGATCGGCCGGCGCGATCAGTTCGAAGCGCGCGGCCAGTTCGGTGAGCGCGGGCAGCATATCCCCAGCGTCGTCGTTGTCGAGCGACTCGAGGATCACGCGAGCGAGCCGCACGCTGTTTTCCGCGCGCTCGCAATAGCGCCCCGCCCAAAAGAGGTTCTCGGCGGCGCGGCTCGACACCGTGCGCCGGCGATGGGCGAAATCGCCCGGCTTCATCGGCGAAGGCAGCAGCGAGAAGCTCGGGCCCGGTCGGCTCGACAGCACCCAGGTATCGACGCTGCTGCCGCCGGACTGCATCGACACGCTCGTTTGGCGCGCCCCCGCCATCCGCGTGAACGCGCCCGGCAGCACACTCCAGCCGCCGGCGACATCGGCGACCGCATAGACCCGCAGGGAGCATGGCCGGTGGGTCAGCGTCCCGTCCTCATAGCGCGGCATGCATGAATGCGGCAACGGCGCTTGTATCGTGAACGCGTCCGGCGCCGCTTCGATGCTCGCGCGCCAATCGGCCAGCACCTGGGGGCCAGCGGCGAGCCCCGGCGGCATATCGGACGATGCCGGATGCGGCACGCCGGCCCAGGTCGGCATGAGCCATCCCTGCGAAAGCCGCGCAAGCGCGTCTTCTCGCACGGCCTGCTCGCCGCACCACCAGGTCGCCACGCTCGGCAACGCGAGCGTCTCGCCAAGCAGCGCATTGGCGATGCCGGGCAAAAACCCATGCAACGCCGCCGATTCGACGATGCCGGCTCCCGGCGCGTTCGAGACGACGACGTTGCCTGCGCGCATGACTTGCAAGAGGCCCGGCACGCCGATGGTCGAATCGGCGCGCAACTCGACCGGATCGCAAAAGCTGTCGTCCAGCCGGCGCAGCAGGCCATGCACGCGCTCGAGGCCGGCCAGCGTTTTCAGGTAGAGCTTGTCCCCGCGCACCGTCAGATCGGACCCTTCGACCAGTGTCAGGCCGAGATAGCGAGACAGGAAGACATGCTCGAAGTAAGTCTCGCTGAACGGGCCGGGACTGAGCAAAGCGATGTGTGGCGAGCCGGCCCGCGCGCGCCGCTCGTCCTCGGTCATCGTCGTGCGCGCGGCCTGCGCGAGCGTGGCGATGAGCTGCGAGTAGGACGGGGCGAGGCGCCGCACGCCCAACGAGCGAAACGGTTCCGTAAAGAGGCTGGCGACGATGAGCCGGTTCTCCAGCGCATAGCCGAGCCCCGAAGGCGCCTGCGTCTTGTGCCCCATGACGGTCCACTCGCCGCCCGGCCCGCGCGCGAGATCGACGCCCACGATCTGCAGATGTCGGCCGCCCGGCGGCACGGCGCCTTTCATCGCGCGCAGATAGCCCGGGTGCCCGAATACCAGCGCCGGTGGCAACAGGCCGCGCTCGAGCATCGTTTGCGCCCCGTAGATATCGGCGATCAGTGCATCCAGCAGCCGCGCGCGCTGAGCGACGCCGCGCTCGATCGCGGCCCATTCGTCCTCGCCGACGATGAAAGGCAGCACATCGAGCGCCCACGGCCGCGGCTCGCCGTTATCGGCGTAGGCGTTGTAGGTGATGTCGTTGTCGCGGATTTGCCGGGCGACCGCCGTCGCGGCGTGTTCGAGCCCAGCCACGCCCTCTTCCCCGAGCAGACCGAAAAACCGCCGCCACGGTGCGCGCAGCATCCCCGCGCCATCGCGCATCTCGTCCCAATGGCCCGCAGGCGCGGGAACGTCGCACAAACGCGCGAGGACATCGTTGACATCACCTGCGACATCGAACGGCAAAATCGATTGGAAAGGCAAATTGCACTCTGGCTTCGGTCAGTCGTCGAACCCGGCCCGCCGCAGATCGAGCGTGAAAGGCATCTCGAGGCTGCGCTCGCGCGTTTTCACCGATATCGGCCCGGGCGTATGGCCGATCGTGAGAAAACGCGCGCGCTGCCGGCTCTGCGCTTCATAGGCGTTGACGGGAAACGTCTGATAATTGCGTCCGCCCGGATGGGCGACATGATACTGGCATCCGCCCAGCGAGCGCCCGGCCCAATTGTCGATCAGATCGAAGGTGAGCGGCGCATGCGAGCCGATGGTCGGATGCAGCGAGGCCGCAGGCTGCCATGCACGGTAGCGCACGCCCGCCACATACTCGCTCGTGCGCCCCGTGGGTTGCAGCGGCACAGGCACGCCATTGACCGTCACGGTGTGGCGGTTTTCGTTCAGACCGAGCGCGCGCACCTCGATCCGCTCGAGCGACGAATCGACGAAGCGCACGGTGCCGCCGGGCGCGCCTTCTTCGCCCATGACGTGCCACGGCTCGAGCGCGTGACGCAGCGTCAGCGCGACGCCGCTCGCGTTGAATTCGCCGACGAGCGGAAAACGGAACTCGAAATGCGGCGCGAACCAAGCGCGCTCGAATGCGTAACCGGCGGCCCGCAACTCGGCCAGCACATCGTCGAAGTCCATCTGCACGAAGACGCCGAGCATGAAGCGATCGTGCAATTCGGTGCCCCAGCGCGTGAGCCGCGTCGTATACGGCGTGCGCCAAAAACGCGCCACGAGCGCGCGCAGCAGCAACTGCTGCGCTAAGCTCATGCGCGCATGCGGCGGCATCTCGAACCCGCGCAACTCGAGCAACCCGAGCCGGCCTGTGGGACCGTCGGGCGAATAGAGTTTGTCGACGCAAAATTCGGCGCGGTGCGTATTGCCCGTCACATCGATCAAAATGTTGCGCAGCGTGCGATCGACGAGCCAAGGCGGCACCGGTTGCCCGCCTTCGCCAAACGCCGCGAGGCGGTCGAGCTGACGCTGCAGTTCGCGAAAGGCGATTTCCAGTTCGTAGACTTGATCGTTGCGCGCTTCGTCCACGCGCGGCGCTTGACTCGTCGGGCCGATGAAGAGCCCGGAAAACAAGTACGACAGCGACGGATGGTTGTGCCAATAGGCGATGAGGCTCGCGAGCAGATCCGGGCGACGCAAAAAGGGGCTATCGGCCGGCGTCGCTGCGCCCAGCACCATATGATTGCCGCCGCCCGTGCCGGTATGGCGGCCGTCGAGCATGAACTTCTCCGGGGCCAGATACGATTCGTGCGCGGCGCGGTAGAGAAACTCCGTGTGCTCGACGAGTTCGCCCCAGTTTGCCGCCGGATGGATATTGACTTCCACCACGCCCGGATCGGGGGTCACCTGGAGCAATTCGAGCCGGGCGTCGCGCGGCGGCGGATAGCCTTCGAGCACGATCTCGAAATCGAGGTCGGTCGCCGTCGCCTCCACCGCGGCAAGCAAGTCGAGGTAATCGTCGAGCGCAGCAAGCGGCGGCATGAACACGTAGAGCGCCCCGCCCTTGCTTCCGGCTGCCGACGCTTCGGCTTCGGCTTGAGGCCCGGCCGCACGTGAGGGGTCGCGCGCTTCCACGCACAGCGCCGTGCGCCCCAGCCACGAGGCCGACTCGCCGTGCTCGGGCGCACGCGCATCGGGCGTGACGCCATCTGAACGTTGCGCTCGCGGGGCATCGGCGTGCCGCGCATACTGTGCGCGCAACTGAACCGCACCGCGCAAGGTCGGCGGCGGCCCAAACGGATCGTGCTCATGTAGCCACGGGTAGTCCGCAGCGCTCACCCAAGGCAACGAATCGAGCGGCAAGCGATAGCCCATCGGCGAATCGCCAGGCATCAAGTACATGCGCTCGTCACGGAAAAACCAAGGCCCCGTGACCCAACGCGGCCCCGCGAGGGTGGCCGCGGTATCGCGTTCGCGCGCGAGCGGCAGAGCGTAGCCGGTCGGCGCCGAGAGCCCCGCATCGAAGACGCGCCGCAGCCGCACCCGTTCCAGCTCGTCGTCCAGATGCGAGTCGAACGGGTCGACGTTGACGGGCAAGCGCCGCTCGCGCCACAGGTAGTACCAGACGTCTTCATAACCGGGTTGGATGTGACTGTCGTCGAGCGCGAGCTTGCCTGCGAGATGGCGAATGAAGCGCTCGGCATCGTCCGACGTGTAATCCATCGGCTCTCGTTCATCGGCGAATCGCGCCGGGTCTTGCCAGCACGGCTCGCCATCGGCGCGCCAAAACAACGACAGAGCCCAGCGCGGCAATTGCTCGCCCGGGTACCACTTGCCCTGCCCCACGTGCAGGAACCCGTTCGCGCCATAGCGCGCGCGCAGCTTGTCCATCAGCGAAACAGCATAGCCGCGCTTGGTGGGGCCGAGCGCATCGGTATTCCATTCCGGCGCGTCGCGATCGCGCACCGAGACGAACGTGGGCTCGCCGCCCATCGTGAGCCGCACGTCCATCGATTGAAGATCGGCATCGACGCACGCCCCCATGCGCTCGATATCGCGCCAGAGCGCTTCGTCGTAAGGCTTGGTCACACGCGGCGTCTCGAGCACGCGCGTAATCGACATCGAATGAGCGAACTCGACCTCGCATTCGTCGAGGCCACCCGACACCGGCGCCGCGCTGCCCGGCCGCGGCGTGCAAGCGACGGGGATATGGCCTTCGCCGGCGAGCAACCCCGACGTGGGATCGAAACCGATCCAGCCTGCGCCGGGCAGATACACCTCGCACCACGCGTGCAAGTCGGTGAAGTCCACCTCGGCGCCGGAAGGACCATCGAGTGCTTTCTCGTCCGGCGCGAGCTGCAGCAGATAGCCCGACGCGAAGCGCGCGGCCAACCCGAGGTGGCGCAGCGTTTCCACGAGCAACCAGCCCGTGTCGCGACAGGAGCCCGAGCGCTTCTCAAGGGTCTCCTCGGGCGTTTGCACACCCGGCTCCATGCGGATCAAATAGCCGATTTCACGCGCGAGCCGTTGATTGAGCGCCACGAGAAAATCGACCGTGCCGCAAGGCGTGCGATCAATGCTTTCGACGAAGGCGGCAAAGCGCGGCGTCGGCTCGGCGGCACGCTCCAGATACGGCGCGAGCTCGGCCGCGAGCGCGGGAGCGTACTCGAAGGGGAAAGTCTCCGCCTCCGGTTCGAGAAAGAAATCGAACGGGTTGTAGACCGCCATCTCGGCCACGAGGTCCACCGTGATGCGAAACTCGCGCGTAGGCTCGGGGAACACGAGGCGCGCCTGATAGTTCGCAAAGGCATCCTGCTGCCAGTTGACGAAGTGATTCGCCGGTTCGACGCGCATCGAATAGGAGAGGATGGGCGTGCGGCAGTGCGGCGCGGGCCGCAATCTGACCACTTGCGGGCCGAGCGTCACCAACCGGTCATAGCGGTACTGCGTGACATGATTTAACGCGACGCGGATCGACACGTTTGAACCTCGACGAGATGACCGGAACGAATCGGCCCGCAACGGTCATGCCGCATGCGGATGGATCTGCGATTGCGATTGAGATTGCGAAGGGGACGACGACGATTGCGACTGGCTTTGGGACTGCTCGGCCGCCGGTTCGGGGGCGAGCGGGACCAGAAAGTCACGGCTGATGCAACTGCCCAGCTCGTTGATGCGCGCGAGAAAATCGGTGAGCCACAGATGCAGGCCTTCGCGCAAAATGTCGGCGATCTGCGCTGCGCGCACGTCGGCATGCAGCCGAGCGGCCATCGCTTCGGCCTGCGCCGAGCGAGGATTGCGCACGCGGCCCATGATCTGCCGGAGCTCGTCCAGATTAGCGGCGAGCGAGCGCGGCCAATCGGCGAACAGAATCAGCAAATGGGCGACACGCTCCGGCATGATCACGTCGCGATAAACCTTGCGATAGACCTCGAAGCCCGACACCGAGCGCAGCACCGCGGCCCAGTGGTAGTAGTCGAGCGATTGCGCGAGCGGCTGCGCCGATGCGCCGCCGCGCTGCTCGAGCATCTCGTACTTGACGTCGAGAATGCGCGCCGTGTTGTCGGCGCGCTCGAGAAACGTGCCGAGGCGCATGAAGTAAAACGCTTCGTCGCGCACCATCGTGCCGAGCTGCACGCCGCGCGAGAGATGCGAGCGGAACTTGACCCATTCGAAGAATTCGCCCGGATCGCGCTCGAGCACGCCGTCGGCGAGCATGCGCTGCGCGTCGAGCCACGTCGTGTTCAGCGTTTCCCAGAGGTCGGTGGTGATCGAGCCGCGCACGGCGCGGGCGTTCTCCCGCGCCGCCCGCAAGCAATTGACGATCGACGAAAGATTGTCGCGGTCGCTCGACATGAATGCGATCACGTCTCGGCTCGTCATGTCCGGATGCGCCGCCGTATAGACGCCGGTGAGCTCCGAGATCGAGAGCATCGCCCTCCAACCGAGCGCCGCATATTCGTCCGATTGCGGCACGAGCGCGAGTTGATAGTTCGCATCGAGCATGCGCGCCGTATTCTCGGCGCGCTCGGTGTAGCGAGCCATCCAAAAGAGATGATCGGCGGTGCGGCTTAGCATGTTGCCTCCGAAGGGGCGTTGATCGAACGAGGTGCAGGACGGCGTGAATTACTGCTCGAGAACCCACGTGTCCTTGGTGCCGCCTCCCTGCGAAGAATTGACGACGAGCGAGCCTTCGCGCAGCGCGACGCGGGTCAGGCCGCCCGGCACCATGCGCACTTCGCTGCCCGAGAGCACGAACGGGCGCAGATCGATGTGACGCGGCGCGATGCCTGCTTCGACGTAGGTGGGGCACGTCGAAAGCGCGAGCGTCGGCTGCGCGATGTACTTGTCGGGCTGTGCGAGCAGCGCCGCGCGAAACGCCTCGATTTCGGCCGCCGTCGAGGCGGGACCGACGAGCATGCCGTAGCCGCCCGCGCCGTGCGTTTCCTTGACGACGAGCTCCGGCAGATGATCGAGCACATAGCGCAAGTCGTCCGGCTTGCGACACATCCAGGTCGGCACGTTGCAGAGGATCGGCTCTTCGCCGAGGTAGAACCGGATCATGTCCGGCACGTACGGATAGATCGACTTGTCGTCGGCGACCCCCGTGCCGACGGCGTTGGCAAGCGTGACGTTGCCCGCGCGATACGCCGAGAGTAGACCGGCCGCACCGAGCGTCGAGTCCGGACGAAAGACCTCGGGATCGAGAAAGTCGTCGTCGACCCGTCGATAGATCACGTCGACGCGCTGCGGCCCTTGCGTCGTGCGCATATAGACGAAACCGCCGTCGACGAAAAGATCCTGTCCCTCGACGAGCTCGACGCCCATTTGCTGCGCGAGAAACGCATGCTCGAAATACGCCGAGTTGTACATGCCAGGCGTGAGCACCACGATCGTCGGATCATCCGCCCCATGCGGCGCCGCCGCGCGCAACGTGTCGAGCAGCAGATCGGGATAGTGCGCGACGGGCGCGACACGGTTGCGCGCGAACAGGTCGGGAAACAGCCGCATCATCATCTTGCGGTTTTCGAGCATGTACGACACGCCGGACGGCACGCGCAGGTTGTCCTCGAGCACGTAGAACTCGCCCGCGCCGGCTCGCACGATGTCGATGCCGGCGATGTGCGCATAGATATCGCGCGCGACGTCCACGCCCTGCATCTGCGGGCGGTACTGGCCGTTGGCGAGAATCTGCTCCGCGGGGATGATGCCCGCGCGCACGATCGCCTGGTCGTGATAGATGTCGTGAATGAATCGATTGAGCGCGCCGACGCGCTGACGCAAGCCGCGTTCGAGGGCAGCCCACTCGTGCGCCGGAAAGATGCGCGGGATGACATCGAACGGGATTGTGCGCTCCGTGCCGACACCGCTTTCGTCCTTGGCGCCGTAGACGGCGAACGTGATGCCCACACGCCGAAAATTCAGATCGGCTTCCGCGCGCTTGGCGCTGATCTGCTGCTCCGTTTGCGCGCACATCCACGTGAAGAACCCGTGGTAGTGTGCACGCGCCTGGCCGCTTTGCTGAAACTCGGCAGGCGGCACGCCCGCGACCGCAACTTCATTGCGCTCGAACATCTCGCTGAAGAAAGCTTGCTTCATGGCCGATATTTCCGTTCGTTGTTCGGGGCGGCTCGCGTAAAAACGCGTGCCCCGGTCGAGCCCGGCTGTCGCCCATGCGCGGGCGCAGTCGTTCGGTTATCAAGCATTCTTCGATGGAGACGGTGGCAAGCGCCTACCGCCTCGCGCGGACGATCCATGTAGGTCGTCCGGCCTCTTAAGGTGGCCCGCAGCGACGCATTGGGCAATACCGGGGAAACCCGCAGCATGCACGGCTTCGTGCGCCATCCAAAGACGGAGGGGAGTTAGGCAATTTGCATGCCGATGCCGGCAGGCCGTCCCTCCGCGGCCGATAGCGGTGGAAAGCGGTAACGATGGATGGCGGTTTGCGCACCGGTGCGGGGCATGACGCACGGTTCGATGCACCGAGGCGGGACGAGTTGCGGCGAGCAGTTGGCCGCGCTGTCGGCGAAAGCGTCGGCGCTACGACGCAAATGGAATCGACGCTCGATGCCGCTCGATAGGCGTGGTGATGCATGGGGCGTCGAAGCGAGGTGATCCGAGCCGAGAAGAAGCGTGGCGCGGCCAGGTGAGGCGAGGTGATGCGCGGGCGAGGCGAGACGACGTGTATCGCCGCCCCGCCCGCCTGATACCGGTGTTAAGCGATGCGCGCTTCGGTTTTCGGATCGAACAGCACGGCCTTCGACACGTCGGCGAGCAGCGTCATGTCTTGCTGCGCCTGGGGGTTCGAGGCCGGGTGGACGCGGCTCACGGTGCGCTTGCCGTTGATTTGCGCGAACACGAGCGTGTCCGGCCCCGTCGGCTCGATCACATCGACCTTCACCGTCAACGGTTGCAGATCGCTGCTATTGGCATCGTGTGCGCCGCGCGCGTCGGTGATGCGCTCGGGGCGCAGACCGAGAATCACGTTCTGGCCCACATGCGCCTTCACGCGATTCGTTTCGAACGGCAGCCTCAGAACGCTGCGCGCCACGCCCGTATCGATTTCCAAGCCGATGCCCGCCCCTTGCTCGACGAGTTTGCCTTCGATGAAGTTCATCGGCGGCGCGCCGATGAAGCCTGCGACGAAGAGGTTCGACGGCGAATCGTAAATCTCTTGCGGTGCGCCGAACTGCTGCACGATGCCGTCTTTCATCACAGCGATGCGATCGCCGAGCGTCATGGCTTCGATTTGATCGTGCGTGACGTAGACGATCGTCGTGCCCAAGCGCTGATGCAGCAACTTGATTTCCGAGCGCATCTCGATGCGCAGCTTCGCGTCGAGGTTCGACAGCGGCTCGTCGAACAGGAACATCACGGGATCGCGCGCGAGCGCACGCCCCATCGCCACGCGCTGGCGCTGACCGCCGGAGAGCTGCCCCGGCTTGCGATCGAGCAAATGATCGATCTGCAGCATCTGCGAGACGCGATCGACGATTTGCGTCTGCTCCTTCTTCGGCACCTTGCGGATGTTCAGGCCGAACGAGATGTTCTCGCGCACCGTCATCGACGGATAGAGCGCATACGACTGGAACACCATCGCGATATCGCGATCCTTCGGCGAGAGATCGTTGACGACTTTGCCGTCGATGCAAATCTGGCCCTTGGTGACCGTTTCGAGGCCGGCGATCATGTTGAGCAGCGTCGACTTCCCGCACCCGGAGCCGCCGACGAGAATCAAGAACTGGCCGTCCTCGATCTCGATGTCGACGCCCTTCAGGACGGGCACGCCGTTCGGATAGGTCTTGTATACGTCGCGGATGGAAAGGCTTGCCATGCTGAAATCCTCTAATCTGCTTGCTGCTTTCGAATAATCGAATATGCGTTGCGATGGTTGCGTCTCGCGGCGCGTCGCGATGGCGGCGCGCCGAGCGAGAGCGCCGTATCAGCCCTTCACCGCGCCCGCCGTCAAGCCGCGCACGAAGTAGCGGCCCGCGACGACGTAGACGAGCAGTGTCGGCAAAGCCGCGATGATGGCGGCGGCCATGTCGACGTTGTATTCCTTCACACCCGTCGAGGTATTCACGAGATTGTTCAGGGCCACCGTGATCGGCATCGAATCGACGCCCGAGAACACGATACCGAACAGGAAGTCGTTCCAAATCTGCGTGAATTGCCAGATGACGCACACCATGAAGATCGGCAGCGACACCGGCAGCAGGATCCGCGTGAAGATCATGAAGAAGCCGGCGCCGTCGATGCGGGCGGCCTTGACGAGCTCAGCCGGAATGCTCACGTAGAAGTTGCGGAAGAACATCGTCGTGAACGCGATCCCGTACACCACATGCACGAGGACGAGCCCCGAGATCGTGTTGGAGATCCCGACGAAACCGAGCAGTCGCGCCATCGGCAACAGGATGGTCTGGAACGGGATGAAGCAGCCCACCAAGAGCATCGTGAAGACGAGATCGGCGCCGCGAAAGCGCCAGTGCGTCAGCACGTAGCCGTTGAACGCGCCGATGATCGACGAGAGCAACACGGCCGGAATCACCATGCGCACCGAGTTCATGAAGAACGGACGCATGCCGTCGCAGCGCACGCCCGTGCACGCCTCGCTCCACGCCTTGATCCACGGCGCGAAGGTCCAGTGCGACGGCGGCGTCAGCAGATTGCCGGTGCGCAGTTGGTCGAGATCCTTGAACGACGTCGACAGCATGACGTAGATCGGAAACAGGAAATACAGGGCGAACAGGATAAGCGCAGCGTAAATGAACGCTCGGCTAATCGTCATCTTAGGCTGCATTGCGCGTGCTCCTCGATTCGAGATACATGAGCGGAACCAGCACGGCAACCACCGTTGCGAGCATCATCATCGACGACGCCGCGCCCACGCCGAGCTGGCCGCGGTTGAACGAGAACGTGTACATGAACATCGCAGGCAACGACGACGATGTGCCCGGGCCGCCCGCCGTGAGTGCGACGACGAGGTCGAACGTCTTGATCGTGATGTGGCAGAGGATCAAGAGCACTGAGAAAAACACGGGCCGCATGCTCGGAATCACGATCTTGCGGTAGATCGTGGGCAGCGTCGCGCCATCCACTTGCGCGGCTTTGAAGATTTCCGCGTCGACACCGCGCAGCCCGGCAAGGAACAGCGCCATGACGAAGCCCGTCGATTGCCATACGGCGGCGATCACGATACAGAAGATGGCCTTGTCCGGATCGTCGAGCCAGGTGAACGAGAAGCTCGTCCAGCCCCAGTCGTGCAGCACTTTCTCGAGCCCGAGCGATGGGTTCAAGATCCACTGCCAAGCCGTGCCTGTGACGATGAACGAAAGCGCCATCGGGTACAGGAATACGGCGCGCAGCGCGCCTTCGTTGCGGATCTTTTGATCGAGCAAAATGGCCAGGAAGAGCCCGAGGCCGATGCACACGCCAATGAACGGGATGCCGAACCATCCGAGGTTCTGCGCCGACGTCCACCACACATCGTTGTCGAACAATTCGCGGTAGCGCGTGAGGCCGGTGAACGTGTAATTGGGCATCAGCCGCGAATTGGACAGCGACAGGTACCCGGTGATCAGAATGAAGCCATAGACGAAAACTAGGCTGATCGCCACGCTGGGCGAGAGCACGAGTTTCGGGATCCAACGATCGGCAAGCGCCGACAACGACGAGGTGCGGTGGGATACGGGCGCCACGTTGTTCCCTTTTCCGCTGAGAGAGGCAGCCACTACTCGACTCCTGAGTGCTTGCAGGCCGGCCGAAGCGCGCCGAACGCTCGATGCGCCCGGCCGGCTAGAGTGACGCAGGCAGACGCCGCATGCAGCGAACGCCCGCCCCTTTGACTACGCTTACTTCGTCTTGGCCGCCCGCGCGAGCGCTGCCACGGCGTCTTGCGACGATTCGTTCGAGTTCATGAACTTGGTCACGACGTCGCTGAGCGCACCGGCCGTGGCATCGCCTTGCGCCATGCCGTGAGCCAGCGACGGCACGTAGCCTCCGGCCTTGATCGCCGCTTGCTCATCCGCGTACGACTTCTTCGCGCAATCGTCGTAGCTGCTCATGTCGACACCCAAACGCACCGGGATCGAGCCCTTGTACAGGCTGAATTGCTTCTGGAAGTCGGGGCTCATGATCGTCTTGGCGAGCGCGAGCTGGCCCGGCGTAGCCGCCTTTTGGCCCTTCTGCTGGAAGAACACGAAGGAATCTACGTTGAACGTGTACGCCTTCGCGGTGCCCGGCACGGCCGTGCAGACGTAATCGACGCCGGCCTTCTTGTTCGCGTTCGCGAATTCGCCCTTGGCCCAATCGCCCATGAACTGCATGCCGGCCTTGCCGTTGATGACCATGGCGGTGGCGAGGTTCCAGTCGCGGCCCGTGCGCGAGCTGTCGAAGTAAGTCGTGAGCTTACGAACGGTGTCGAACACCTTCACCATTTGCGGCGACGTGAGCGTCTTTTGATCGAGGTCGACGATCGCCTTCTTGTAGAAGTCGGCGCCCTGCGACAGCACGACGTCTTCCCACACCGTGAAGTCTTGCCACGGCTGGCCGCCCATTGCGACCGGCTGATAGCCCGCCGCCTTCATCTTATCGGCGACGGCGAAGAATTCGTCCCACGTGGTGGGCACCTTGCCGCCCGCCTTATCGAGTGCGGCCTTGTTGATGTACAGCCAGTTCACGCGGTGCACCGAGAACGGCGCGGCGACGTAATGGCCGTCCACTTGCATGATCTTGTCGATCTGCGGCGGCAAGTTCTTCTTCCAATCTTCCGACTTCGCCGCGGAATCGACGTTGACCAGCACGCCCTGATCCGCCCACTCCTTGATCAGCGGCCCCTTGATTTGCGCGGCGGTGGGCGCGTTGCCCGAGATCACCTGCGTCTTCAGAGCCGTCATGGCCGCGGCGCCCGCACCGCCCGCCACCGCGAAGTCCTTCCACGTATAGCCTTGCTTCGTCATGTCGTCCTTGAGGACGCCGATGGCCTTGGACTCGCCGCCCGAAGTCCACCAGTGCAGCACTTCGACGGATTCGGCCGCCTGAGCCGCCGACACGCCCACCATCAGCCCCGTGGCGCACAGCGCAGCCATGATCGCGCGAACTTTCATTCTTTATCTCCTCCAGACTACTGACCAAGTAACGATGTCTCCCCTCTTCGACAGGCAGGGGAACGGTGGTTGGATGCAACAGAACAGAACAACAACACTGAACGTGACCGAGGCGCGGCGCAGGCTTCGATGCGCACGCACGAGCGCTCGCCCAGTGGGCGAACCCGGCTGCGATGCCTCGTCAGGAAACGGGTGGTTCCAAGCTCGACGACTGTCTCCTCTTTGAATTCGGCTGGCCCGCCTCGCGCGGACCCAGCTCGGGGAGGCAGCGCTCGCGAAACCGCGCTGCTAACATGCACGCGCGATGAAAATAGGGACGCGCGGCGCACTGCCCGCCGACCGCCTTGAGAGCCTTGCGCCACGAAGAAGGCGCAAACTTTTTTCAATCGATCGACGTTACCTCTTGATTTGGATTGTAGTTAAACTACAATTCAGTGTCAAAAATATTTTTATCGCGCTACAGACGTCGCAACTCGAGCAGCCCATCGGCCAAGACACGTTTCTCGAATCGCGCCCGCAACCCTTCGACCTTCGGCTCACGACTCATGCAAATCGATTCAGGCTTCACTTTCGTTCTCTTTGGCGGGACTGGCGATCTGTCGATGCGAAAGATCCTTCCGGCGCTCTACGAGGCCCACCGCGCGGGCATGCTCTCCGAACACGGCAGGATCGTCGCCGTGGCCCGGCACGCCGCCGACCGCGACGGCTACCTCGAGTGGGTCGACAGCAACGTAAAGGCCCATGTGTCGAAGGGCGGCCTGGATCAAGCCGCCTGGCAACGCTTTCTCGATCGCATCGCCTACGTGAAGCTCGATCTGGGCAAGCCCGAGGATTTCGTCCTGCTGCGCGACGCGCTCGAGAACCACGCCGGCACGCGCGTGTTCTATTTGGCGACGGGGCCGTCGTTGTTCGTGCCGATTTGCCGCGCGCTCGCCTCGGTCGGCCTGAACGAGAACGCCCGCATCGTGCTCGAAAAGCCGCTCGGCTACGACTTGCGCTCGTCCAACGCGATCAACGACGCCGTGGGCGAGATCTTCGCCGAGGAACAGATCTATCGAATCGACCACTACCTCGGCAAGGAGCCCGTGCAGAACTTACTCGCGCTGCGTTTCGGCAATGCGCTGTTCGAGCCGCTGTGGCGCCGCGAGTGGGTGGAGAGCATTCAGATCACGATCGCCGAGGAGCTGGGCGTCGAAGGGCGCGGCGATTTCTACGACAATACGGGCGCGCTGCGCGACATGGTGCAGAACCACCTGTTGCAGTTGCTGTCGATTGTCGCGATGGAACCGCCCCACTCCATGGATTCGGACTCGGTCCGCGACGAAAAGCTGCGCGTGCTGCGCGCACTGAAGCCGATCGATACGCGCGACATCTCCAAGATCGCGGTGCGCGGCCAGTACCACGCGGGCGTCATCAAAGGCACCTCGGTCCCCGCCTATGCGACCGAGCACGGCGTCAAGCCGCAAAGCACGACCGAAACCTTCGTCGCGCTGAAAGTCGAAATCGAAAACTGGCGTTGGTCGGGCGTGCCGTTCTTCCTGCGCACGGGCAAGCGCCTGGCCGAACGCGTCGCCGAGATCGTCGTCAACTTCCGGCCCGTGCCGCATTCGGCGCTCGGCGCACCGGCGCTTCGGCCCGGCGCGAACCGTCTCGTGATCCGGCTGCAGCCGAACGAGTCGATCCGCCTTTACTGCCTGGCCAAGCAGCCGGGCGAAGGGATGAACCTCTCGAGCGTCCATCTGGATCTCGCCTTCGACCAGTTCTTCAAGGAAGGCCAGATGGAGGCGTACCAACGCCTGCTGCTCGACGTCATCAACGGGCGCCTTGCCCTGTTCGTGCGGCGCGACGAACAAGAGGCCGCCTGGCGCTGGGTCGAGCCCATCCTGAACGAATGGGCTGCCTCGAACAAGCCGCCCAAGCCTTATGCGTCGGGCACTTGGGGCCCGGCCGCTGCGAGCGCGATGCTCGCTCAGCACGGCACCTGCTGGCTCGAGGAAGAAAATTGATCTGATGCAAGAACGGCTCGGCGGCACTATGCTGCGCGGCGTACTCGAGCTTCGAGCGCGCGGCTTCGCTGCCGGCGATGTTGGACATACAAAAAGCAGTCTGGAGGAGAAGTGATCGAGCTTCACGCTTTTGACGACCCGCGCGCCCAAGCCGGCGCGCTGGCGAAAGCGGTCGGCGGCGCGCTCAGCGCGTCGCTTGCCGCGGCTATCGGCACGCGCGCCACGCTCGCCGTCTCGGGCGGCACGAGCCCGCGCCCGTTCTTTCAGGCCCTTGCGCTCGAATCGCTCGATTGGGCGCGCGTGGACGTGACGCTGGTCGACGATCGTTGGGTGGCCGAAACCGACAACGCGAGCAACGCGCGGCTCGTGCGCGAAACGCTGCTCACGCAGGCGGCCAGCGCCGCGCGCTTCGCGCCGCTCGTCGACGTATCGGTCTCGCTCGACGCACGCGTTGCCGCGTTGAACGCCGATCCATCGTATGCCCAGCCGAACGTCGCCGTGCTCGGCATGGGCGAGGACGGTCACACGGCGTCGCTGTTCGCCGATGCGCCCGCTCACGAATGGACGCACGCGCTGCAAACCGGCGAGCGCTACGTCGCCGTCCATCCGGGCGCGGCGCCGCACGCGCGCATCAGCCTGTCGATGTCCGCCCTCAAGCGGGTCGAGCGGCTGTTTCTGTTGATCTCGGGCGAACGCAAGCTCGACGTGCTCAAGGCGGCCGCATCCGCGCCACAAGAAAACGCCATCTCGAAGCTGGCAAACGACAAGGGAGTCAGACTCGATGTCTACTGGTCTGCAAAATAAGGCGGTTTCGATACCCGGCGCACGCCAGCACGCCGACGGTCCGCGCCTGCTGGCCGATATCGGCGGCACCAACGCGCGCTTCGCGCTCGAAACGGAACCCGGGGAGGTTTCGCAGATCCGCGTCTATCCCTGCGCCGACTATCCGACGATCGAAGACGTCCTCAAGAAGTACTTGAAGGACGCGAAGGTCGGCCGCGTCAATCATGCGGCAATCGCCATCGCCAACCCCGTGGACGGCGATCACGTCAGCATGACCAACTTCAAGTGGGCGTTCTCGATCGAGGCGACGCGGCGCGCGCTCGGCTTCGATACACTGCTCGTCGTCAACGATTTCACCGCGCTCGCCATGGCGCTGCCGGGCCTCACCGACGCGCAGCGCCTGCAAGTGGGCGGCGGCGCGCGCCGGCAGAACAGCGTGATCGGGCTGCTCGGCCCCGGCACGGGCCTGGGCGTATCGGGGCTGATTCCTGCCGACGATCGCTGGATCGCGCTCGGCAGCGAAGGCGGCCACGCGAGCTTCGCGCCGCAGGACGAGCGCGAAGATCTCGTCATGCAGTACGCGCGCAAGAAGTGGCCGCACGTCTCGTTCGAGCGCGTCGCGGCCGGGCCGGGCATCGAGCTCATTTACCGCGCGCTGGCGGCCCGCGACAAGAAACGCGTCCCGGCTACCGTCGATCCTGCCGAGGTCGTCACGCGCGCCCATGCGGGCGAAGCGCTCGCGCTCGAGGCGGTCGATTGCTTCTGCGGCATCCTCGGCACGTTCGCGGGCAATCTTGCCGTGACCCTCGGCGCGCTGGGCGGCATCTATATTGGCGGCGGCGTCGTGCTCAAGCTCGGCGAGTTGTTCATGCGCTCCTCGTTCCGTCAGCGCTTCGAGGCCAAAGGCCGGTTCGAGCCGTATCTGGCCAACGTGCCGACCTACCTCATCACCGCCGAGTATCCGGCGTTCCTCGGCGTGTCCGCGATCCTGGCCGAACAATTGTCGAACCGGGCCGGCGGCGGCTCGTCGGCCGTGTTCGAGCGCATCCGCCAAATGCGCGACGCTTTGACGCCGGCCGAGCGCCGCGTGGCCGATCTCGCGCTCAATCATCCGCGCTCGATCATCAGCGACCCGATCGTCGATATCGCGCGCAAGGCCGATGTCAGTCAGCCAACCGTGATCCGCTTCTGCCGCTCGCTCGGTTGCCAGGGGCTGTCCGACTTCAAGCTCAAGCTCGCGACCGGCCTCACGGGCACGATCCCGGTCAGCCATAGCCAGGTGCATCTGGGCGATACGGCGACCGACTTCGGGGCGAAGGTGCTCGACAACACGGTCTCGGCCATCTTGCAGTTGCGCGAGCATTTGAACTTCGACCATGTCGAACGGGCCATCGAGGTGCTGAACGGCGCGCGGCGCATCGAGTTCTATGGGCTCGGCAATTCGAACATCGTTGCGCAAGACGCGCACTACAAATTCTTCCGCTTCGGCATCCCGACGATCGCTTACGGCGATCTATATATGCAGGCGGCGTCGGCCGCGCTGCTCGGCAAGGGTGACGTGATCGTGGCGGTGTCGAAGTCCGGGCGCGCGCCGGAACTGCTGCGCGTGCTCGAAGTGGCCATGCAGGCCGGCGCACAGGTGATCGCGATCACGTCGAGCAACACGCCGCTCGCCAAGCGCGCTACCGTCGCGCTGGAAACCGATCACATCGAGATCCGCGAATCGCAGTTGTCGATGATTTCTCGCATCCTGCATCTCGTGATGATCGACATCTTGGCCGTGGGCGTGGCGATTCGCCGCGCCGAGCCTACGGCGGAGATGGCGCAAGCCGTCGTGAAGGCGCGTTCTGCCTCCACCGACGACGCCACCGCCGTGCTCGACTGGCTCAGCCACGGGGCGGCGTCCTCGGCGGCGGATTGAGCGCGGCGGCGCGCCGGGGCCTCGGCCCTGGCGCGCCGCGCGTGGCACCTCGCCTTCCTTGCGAACGACGCTTGCACCAAGCCGATCGTCCTTTCCTTCTCGCCTTGCCGCGATCGCACAAACGCTCGCACCCCACCCCGGCCAACCGGCAAAAATGCCGCGAGCGCCCCTCCTTACTGGCGCGCTCGCCCGGCTCTGCACCGAAACGTCGACTTTTCTTCAACGTATTCGCAACAATGGTGCGTCAAAAAATGTCGCGCCCGCGCAACACTTCAAGGAAAGAATTAAGCATCCGCTTTCACCTCTTTCCTTATCTGGCAAGGCCCTGCATGATTCGTCGGCGGATATAGTCCTTTTCACTACACGCAATAATGTTCGGCAACTAGTGTTTCTACCAATGAGGGTACGGAGGCCAGATGCCTAGTATCCCCATCGACGCCTGGACCCTGCGGCGGCGCCAAGACACCCAAGAGGTGGAATGGGTCCGCGGCAAAGAAATTACCCAATCCGGGTTGCTCACACTGCAACTCTCTTCGTCTCGGAGACCATTTGATGAAAAAATCGCTTCTCGCCCTCGCCGTGACGAGCGCCTTCGCAGCACCGGCGTTCGCACAAAATAGCGTTACGTTGTACGGCGTGATCGACGCCGGTCTTACGTATGTGAACAATGCTGGCGGCGCCAGCAAGTGGGCCATGCAAAGCGGCATCGTTCAAGGCAGCCGTTGGGGCCTGAAGGGCTCGGAAGACCTGGGTGGCGGCACGAAGGCCATCTTCCAATTGGAAAACGGCTTCAACGTGTTCAACGGCGGCCTGGCTCAAGGTGGCCGTGAGTTCGGCCGTCAAGCCTACGTTGGCTTGTCGAACAACCAATTCGGTACGTTGACGCTCGGTCGTCAATACGATCCGGTGGTCGACAACGCACAGGCAACGACGTTCAACGGCCAATGGGGCGCCTACTTCTCGCACCCCGGCGACATCGACAACACGGATAACGGCTTCCGCGTGAACAATGCGGTCAAGTACGTTTCGCCGCGCTTCGGTGGCGTTCAAGGCGAATTGTTCTACGCATTCGGCGGCGTGGCTGGCCAGTTCGGCGCCCAAAGCACGATCGGCGCAGGCTTGAACTACTCGGGCGGCCCGCTGTACATCGGCTTGGGCTACTTCTACGCGAAGAACCCGGGCCTCGCCTCGAGCACGGTTGCGACCGATGGCAACTTCGGCACGTCCACGGGCATCTGGACGCTGGTCGGCGCGCCCCGGAACATGCAAAGCATCAGCGGCGGCGCAACGTACACGTTCGGCCCGGCCACTGTCGGTGCGAACATTTCGGACGTCCGTTTCAACGACGCGTTGGTGGCGGGCCAAACGACCCGCTTCGACAGCTTCGAACTGTGGGGCAACTACAGCCTGACGCCGGCGGCAACGCTGGGCGCCGGCTACACCTACACGACGGGCAAGGTCGACGCGACGAGCCAAAAGCCGAAGTACGGTCAAGTCAACCTGATGGCCGACTACCGTTTGTCGAAGCGCACGGACGTCTATGCAATGGGCGTCTACCAGCACGCGATGAGCGGCGGCGTGACGGCCGACATCTACGCCGGCATCACCGGCGCTGCCAGCACGAACAGCAACCAAGTGCTGGGCCGCGTCGGCATCCGTCACAAGTTCTAAGCACAGCGACATGTCATCCGGTGGGTTTCGGCCCGCCGGAGCATGGTTGCCGCAGCATCTTCAAAGCGCCCCTCGGGGCGCTTTTTTTGTGCCCGCTCGTCCCGCATTAGCCATTTGGCCAGCGGCCCCACCGCCCCGCTTTCGGTACAATTGGCGCCATCCTACCGGTCATGGCCGCGGCGCTCGATGCGCCGGCGCCTGCCTTTAGCCGGTCCCTCGTCGATCCCATTTCGCCCATGTCCAGCAATCAAGCCCTCTTTGAACGCGCACAGCAAACCATCCCCGGCGGCGTCAATTCGCCCGTGCGGGCCTTTCGCTCAGTAGGCGGCACGCCCCGCTTCGTCAAACGCGCTCAGGGGCCGTACTTCTGGGATGCCGAAGGCACGCGCTACATCGACTACATCGGTTCGTGGGGCCCGATGATCGTCGGCCACGTCCACCCCGAAGTGCTCGAAGCCGTGCAGCGCGTGCTCGTGGATGGGTTTTCCTTCGGCGCGCCAACCGAGGCGGAAATCGAGATCGCCGAGGAAATCTGCAAGCTAATGCCCTCGATCGAAAAGGTGCGCTTGGTGTCGAGCGGCACCGAAGCCACCATGAGCGCACTGCGCCTCGCGCGCGGCTTCACGCAGCGCAATCGCATCGTCAAATTCGAAGGCTGCTATCACGGGCACGCCGATAGCCTGCTCGTCAAAGCGGGCTCGGGCTTGCTCACGTTCGGCAATCCCACGTCGGCCGGCGTCCCGGCGGATATCACGAAGCACACCACAGTGCTCGAATACAACAACACGCAGGCGCTCGAGGAAGCATTCGCGGCCTTCGGCGACGAAATCGCAGCCGTCATCGTCGAGCCCGTGGCCGGCAACATGAACCTCGTGCGCGGCAACCCGGCGTTTCTGCAAGCGCTGCGGCGTCTGTGCACGCATCACGGCGCCGTGCTGATTTTCGACGAAGTCATGTGCGGCTTTCGCGTGGCGCTCGGCGGCGCTCAGGCGCTGTACGGCATCACCCCGGATCTCACCTGCCTTGGCAAAGTGATCGGCGGCGGCATGCCGGCAGCGGCGTTCGGCGGGCGGCGCGACATCATGTCGCTGCTCGCGCCGGAAGGCGCCGTCTATCAGGCGGGCACGCTCTCGGGAAACCCGATCGCCGTTGCGGCAGGCCTGAAGACGCTCGAGTTGATTCAAGCGCCCGGTTTCTACGATCGTCTGTCGGCGCAAACGGCGCGGCTCGCGAGCGGCTTGACGGCCGCGGCGCGCGAGGCGGGCGCGACGTTCTGCGCCGACGCCGTGGGCGGCATGTTCGGACTGTACTTCACCGAGCGAGTGCCGGCGAGCTTCGCCGACGTCTCGCATAGCGACATTGCGCGTTTCAACACGTTCTTCCATCAAATGCTCGATGCCGGCGTGTACTTCGCGCCGTCGGCCTACGAGGCAGGCTTCGTGTCGAGCGCCCACGACGACGCCGTGATCGACGCGACGATCGAAGCGGCGCGCGGCGCGTTCGCCGTGCGCGCGTCCTAACCCCGCGCGCCGATGTTCTCCGAAGCCGACTTCATCCATATGCAGCGCGCGCTCACGCTCGCTGCGCGCGGCATGTACACGACCACGCCGAATCCGCGCGTGGGTTGCGTGCTCGTCAAAGACGGCATGCCGATCGGCGAAGGCTATACACAACCGGCCGGGCAGGACCACGCCGAGGTGCAGGCGCTCAAGGACGCGCGGCGGCGCGGACATGATCCTCAGGGCGCGACGGCCTATGTTTCGCTCGAACCGTGCAGCCACTTCGGTCGCACGCCGCCGTGCGTGCATGCCTTGATCGACGCGCGCGTGAAGCGCGTCATCGCGGCGATGGAAGATCCGAATCCGCAGGTATCCGGGCGGGGGCTATCGAGGCTGCGCGAAGCGGGCATCGACGTGCGCTGTGGCTTGCTGGCGAATGAAGCGCGCGAATTGAACATCGGTTTCGTGTCGCGCATGACGCGCGCGCGGCCGTGGGTGCGAATGAAAGTTGCGGCATCGCTCGACGGGCGCACGGCGCTGCCTTCGGGCGAAAGCCAGTGGATCACGGGCGCCGCCGCGCGCGCCGATGGCCACGCCTGGCGCGCACGCGCTTGTGCGATCTTGACGGGCATCGGCACGGTGCGCGACGACGATCCGCAACTGACGGTGCGCGAAGTGCAAACGCCGCGACAACCGCTGCGGGTGCTCGTCGATAGCCGCTTGGACGTGCCGCTCACGGCGCGCTTGCTCGACGGCGCCCCGCCGCTCGTCTTTTGCGGGCGCATCGAACCCAGCAATGCGGCGCGGGCCAACGCGTTGGCTGCGCGCGGCGCCGAAGTCGTGCCGCTTGCGAACGCGCACGGCAAGGTCGATTTACCCGCGATGCTGAAGGTGCTAGGCGAGCGCGGCATCAACGAACTGCATGTCGAAGCGGGACATAAGCTCAATGGCTCGCTGCTGCGCGAGGGGTGCGTGGACGAACTGCTCGTCTATCTGGCGCCCAGTCTCCTCGGTTCGGATTCAGCCGGGATGTTCGACTTGGCCGCGCCAGCCACGCTCGATGCACGCACCCGGCTGGTCTTTCACACGGTCGAGCGCATTGGCGACGATCTTCGCATCTTGGCGCGACTGCAACCGCCGTCCGCACCCAATTGAACGATAAAGGAACACAACGATGTTTACGGGAATCGTCGCGGCCGTGGGCCGCATCGAAGCAGTGAAGCCGCTCGGCGCGGATCCCGCTGCCGGTGTGCGCCTGACGGTGGATGCTGGGGCGCTCGATCTGACGGACGTGGCGCTTGGCGACAGCATCGCCATTCAGGGCGCTTGCATGACCGTCGTGGAAAAGACGGCGCGCACCTTCGACGTCGATGTCTCGCGCGAAAGCCTGAACTGCACGGTTGGGCTTGCCGAGCCGGGCGAGGTCAATTTGGAGAAAGCGCTGACGGCGCATGAGCGGTTGGGCGGGCACATCGTCTCGGGCCACGTTGACGGGCTTGGCGTGGTCACGCGTTTTGCCGCTGTTGGCGAATCCCACGAGCTGCGCATCCTTGCGCCGCAGGACATCGGCCGCTACCTCGCCTACAAGGGCTCGATCACGGTCAATGGCGTGAGCTTGACCGTCAATAGCGTTGACGATCGCGATGACGGCTGTGAGTTCTCGATCAATCTCATCCCGCATACCGTGGAAGTCACGACGCTCAAGCACTTGAAGGCTGGGGCACGGGTGAATCTCGAAGTGGATTTGATTGCGCGGTATGTGGAGCGGATGCTCGCATCGTCTCCTGACGGCTATAAATCGTTGAAATGATTCGGTTTTTGGCGAGTTGACTGTCTGCTGCCGTATCACCAAATCTCGCTGAATCTACGGTTTGGTGACGGTATTTCTGACGGTATACGGCCGTTTTCTGCGGCTCGTATACCGTCGCGCCTCCGCAAGAACACATCTACGAGCGTTGGCTTTCAGATACCGCGGCCTTCATCTTCTCAACCATCTGGTTCTTTCGGAACATCTTCTTCGCCAATGCAAGCTGAGTCCGCAGATGAGGAGCGAAATCGTCTCCCTTGCCCAGCTTGTCTGACTTGAGGAACGCATTGAGGTCTTGCATCCTTGCGAACTCGGGCTCCTGGAACAGTGAGTCCTCGTTACCAACGGTAAGGTAGACACCTGCATTGTCAAGGCTCTCAACGTATGGGCACACAACCATGGCTCTAGCACGGCCGCAGTCCCGATCGTCAAGCTCTCAGTGTAAAATTTCACGTGTTCCATTTTTTGGTGCGCCGAGTAGATCTCACACCCGCCGCCATTGATTCAGCAAACAGAGGGAGTGTGGCTTGATGACAGCCGGTGCCCCACAGGCAAGTAAGACGGTTGACTACGATCCAGCCGAACATCGGGTCAAGCACTGTTGGTCTGAACCGAGAGCAGACTTTGTCACTACTGGTGTCGGAATTATCGGAAAATGTCCATCGACCTTGTCCAAGGCTCAAGCTCGCGAGCTGTTGAACGACGCCGAGTTTGAGGGGAAACAGCCAGATCAAACCGTCGCGGAAGTGATGCCTGAACGAGCGTGGAACGTGCATGAGGGTGTTATCTATGAAGCCGTCCCGTCAGGCCCCAGCGCCTACCATGGGTATCC
Organism: Trinickia sp. Y13; assembly: GCF_029522115.1. Classification (GTDB taxonomy): domain Bacteria; phylum Pseudomonadota; class Gammaproteobacteria; order Burkholderiales; family Burkholderiaceae; genus Trinickia. The sequence goes on from NZ_JAKWFK010000012.1 coordinate 168,193, forward strand.
TTGGCGTGGTCGCCCCGGTCGCAACCGTCTTGCACGCGGGGTTAAGCGCGCTCTGCAGCAGAAGGCGGAGGCGCAAGGCTACGGACGGGAGTTTAAAGATTGGCTAGAGCGATATGAATCCTGATTCGTCGATACGTTTCGAGTTCCTCCCATCGGAAGACGAAGCCGCCCGCAAAAACGGCTGGGGCAGCGGGATCTTGTACGTCCTCGACATTCCGTACTGGTATTCCAACAGCGATGTTCAGCCCCATCCCGTTGAATGGACCTGGGTCGATTTGCTTGAGCATGTTGCCTCGAATTGGGGGGCGTTGGTCTTTGAGCAATCGTATCCATTCTCTTGGCTAAATGATGTCGCTCACCCCGGGGACGTATGGAACGTGGCCGAACGAAGATGGGCTAGGCTCGGCGACGAACTCGCCGAGGCAGAGGAAACCGAGCTTCTCGCCTTTGAGCGGCGACATAACCTGGCCGCCGCCTGGAAGGGTCTATCACTGCCATCGCTCACATTGATGCGCAATGGCGGTGTGTGCTGGATTTGCGTTGACGGCCGGGCACCCATAAGAGCTCCATTCGAAGAATGCCGTACTGCGCTGGTCTCAATTTGCGATGCATTGGCGCAGTCGTTCGAAGGCTCACCCAACCCCAGGGTGGCAAGCGCAGTCAATCGATGGCGCAATCGCGGTGTCACTGCCAAGAATAGCTTCTTCAGGTCGGTGACAGGCATGTCCCAGGAACTGCTCGCCGCTGTTCAAGGCGACGCTGACCCATTTGAGTTCTGGGGCGTGGCCGCCAATGACCCTTGGGCGGACGGGCTCGTAGAAGAAGGGCCTCTTCTGGCGGCAGCTCGTATGACGGCTGGGATCTGCGACGGCGCGACGATTCGACGCGTACTCGACGCGATTCGTCGAGTACCCCGTGGCAAGCTAGATGCATTGGACAGAATTAGCGCCCAGGCTCGCCAACATCTCCAGAGGGCACCGGCTCAGTACGCCTTTTCCAGCGGGTATGCTGCCGCTGAGTTTGTGCGCGAGACGCTCGGCAGAGATCGCCGAGTCCGCTTCGAAATTGAAACCGTCTTCGCGGAACTGGGCATCGATGTAACACCGCTAGATCTAGGTAAAGAAACAATCGATGCGGTGGCGGTTTGGGGGACTCGTGGCCCCTGCGTAATCTTGAATTTAGACCGACAGCACATTTCGCCAGAACGGACCCGGATGACGCTTGCCCACGAGCTGGGGCACTTGGTTCTGGACCGAGCGGGGGGGCTCCCCTTCTGCGAGGTACTGGGAGGCACAGTAGACGACTTCATGGAGCGACGAGCGAACGCATTTGCAGCGGAGTTGCTGCTCCCAAGAAGTATCGTGGAATACAGGCGCACCACCAAGAGGGCGACGATTGGCGATTTCGTTGCGGCCTTGAAACAGGACTTCGGGGTGAGCAAGTCTGTGGCGTGCGCGCAGATCTACAACTCGCATGTCTTCGCTAGCTTAACCAGCCAGGAGCAGCGTTTCCTGGAGTCACGGCTGAATCTGACAGCGAATGCCTTTGGCTCCCAAAATGCTATTAAGGTGCAGCCGACGGGCGACGTCATGTAGGATAGTTTTGGCGCTGCAGGACATCCAATTGACTATCAGCAAGAAACTGGTCCGCGTCAGGCTCAGTCCTCCTGAAGGTCTCACGGGCCTTTATATGTAGCGTGGTCACTTGGCGTTCTTTCGTGTCCGTCTCCCGGCGTCTCGCTACGAACCTCGCGACGTGACGGTATTTCTGACGGTATACGAGTGCCTTTTCGCGGCCCCATCTATATAGCACAAGCGCTCCCCGCCAGACTCCACATAATTGCCCGGTATGTGGAGCGGATGTTGTCGACGGAGTCTCCTACGAAACTTCGATAATTCGTTGGAATGGAGTGAAGCAAGACTGCCGTTCGGCGCGTCGCACTGTCATCCCGGCTCATCCAGCCAACGAGCGCATCGTCGCCCCAGCGGCTTGCCAAATTTTGCCAAACTGCTAGCATACGACTCATGAGCACCATGAACATCTCCCTTCCCGAGTCGTTGAAAAGCTTTATCGACGATCAGGTAACCGAACGCGGGTACGGCACCAGCAGCGAGTATGTCCGCGAACTGGTCCGCCGTGATCAACAACGCCAGCAGTTGCGGGCATTATTGCTAGCCGGGGCGGCCTCCGCCCCGACGGCTCCGGTCGACGCGAACTACTTTGACTCCCTTCGCGCCCGCGTGCGCAATCAACGGAGATGAAAGCCAGGCCTGTCATCCCGAGAGAGATAGCCCGGCAGGATGTCGACGAAGCGATCAGTTACTACCTGGAAGAAGGCGCGGTACAAGCTGCACTCGGGTTTATCGAGGCGCTTGAGCAGGCATATTTGCACCTGGCGCGACACCCTGACATGGGGTCTCCCCGATACGCTGTCAAGCGCATTCGAAATCTGAGCCACTTCGCGCGTGAGCGCGCAAAGTAAAAGTGAGCCAGTCGCTAGTTCTTCGATGCCGGAACGTGGCCGGCTTTTCGTTGCTGTTTAAGTCGGTAGCTGTCT
>NZ_JAKWFK010000013.1 GCF_029522115.1 Trinickia sp. Y13
GCCGGCTTCCGCGCGCTTGAGCGCGTCCATGATCTGGCTATCCGTGAACTTCGACTTCTTCATTGCGTAGAACTCCCTTTGCTGGAAATTCTACTTCTGATCCCGCTTACTGCAGGGGAGGATTACCCTGGCACTGTCCTCGTTTGAAGCGGCAGCACGCCACCAGAGCTTCACGAGAGCCGCCGATGAGCTCGCGGTGACGCAAAGCGCAATCTGCAGACAAATCGCCTCGTTGGAGGATTTTCTCGGTCTCAAGCTTTTTCGTCGAGATAGACGAGGGGTGGTGCTAACAGAAGCCGGGCTTGCCTACAGCCGCAAAGTGGCCGCTCGCCTCGACGACGTCGAACGCGATACGGTGGAGTTGATGGGCAGAGGCGGTACCGGGGGTACGCTCGAAGTTGCGGTTGTACCTACGTTCGCTACGAAGTGGCTGCTCCCGCGCATGCCGAAGTTCATGTCGGCCCATCCGGACATCACGCTCAACCTCACGACGCGCACGCGTCCGTTTCTGTTCGACGATACAGAGTTCGACGCTGCCTTATACGCGGGACCGGCAACGTGGCCCGGCACGCGAAGCCAGTTCCTGATGCGTGAGAGTTTGATCGCCGTGTGCAGTCCCGATCTCATCGCACCCAGAAAAACGCTGAAAACCTCCGATTGGCCCCGCTATCGTTTGCTGCAGCAAAGCACGCGACCATATGCGTGGCGCGATTGGTTCGCGTCACGCGGCATGCAGGTGGACGGCGACATGTCGGGGCCAAGGTTCGAGCTATTTTCTATGCAGACAGAGGCCGCCATTCAAGGGATGGGTATCGCGCTGATTCCACGCCTGCTGATCGAGGATGAGTTAAGCCGCCGCGTGTTGATTCCAGTCGTACAGCATGAATACCTGAGCGATCGATCGTACTTCCTCATCTATCCTGAGCAGAAATTGGACAGTGCGTCCCTAACAACTCTTCGTAAATGGATTGAGCGGGAGGCACGCAGCTATCGGGAGCCACTGGGCTTGGGGTGACCAGCGGCGCGGTCGGCGACGCGATCCGCCGTGGGCCATCGTAGTCGTGACAAGCGCAGCGATCGAAGTTCGGCGGCGGGGCGCTACCTGTTAGCGCCGATGTAAAAATGCCCCGTCCGTGCCGCATGCTTTTCATAGACAACACGCGTGTAGACGTCCGTACGCTTGAAGAGGAAGTAGTCCAAACGCGTACTGACCAAGCTGTAATTGGCATCACCCTTTCCGCCTGCTTCGCCGTTGCTCACCTGGCGGCTGCTGTTGCGAGCAACTCCGACGGCGGTCAGGTGCTGTCTGTTCACGGAACGGCTTTGATTGGTGACGGATAACGGCGCCCAACCGCATCGCCCGGTGCGTCGGCAAATCCAGGGGACTGGGCCGGACGGTGAGAGTCAGGAATTGCACTTATGTGCGCTTTGAGATCGAACTCGCGATCGGCATGCGCGCATCGGTGAGGGACCAACGCGTCCGACCAACATTCCCTGTATGGCCCGCTTCCGCGCGCACCTCTCGGCTATTCAAGGGTTTAAGAGATTGCCTGAGAATCGGCGAGAACGCGTGAGACTGGCGGAGAGAGGGTGAGACAAATGTCGGCCGGAAACCCGCGCCAGATATGAATTCCATCTTGTCGGGTGTGGCGCACCCACAACTCTACCCACAAACCCGCGCCCCGTTAAGTTCGCATAGCCCGCGTGCCTACGGAATTCTCACGAGCGTTGTCGCAATTGATCTTGACGAGCAGCCCCGGCTCCACGGCGCCTCCGCTACGGCCTACATCCTCTCCGGCACGACCGCGCTGATTTGCAGGGTTCGCGCGCCAACCTGCACCCGCTCCGAGATGAACCCCTACTTGCAGTTAGCCTGACCGCACTTGAAAAAGGATTTCACGGCGCCTGCCGTCTTGTACGGAAAGGTAGTCTCTTCGCCCTCTTGATACCCATCCATTCCCGTCATTGCGCTGTTGTCGACCACGCTTTTATTTTCGACCAGTCGTCCTTGCTCATCCTTGGTGTATGCATATACTTGATAGTACTTTCCATACGTGCCAATGCCACGAGAATTGACATTCCAATGGACAATAGTGAAAATATTTGACTTACCTTTGAGATTCATAAAGAAAATTGAGTCGACATTCGGCGCCCCACCCTCTATCGAGTACTTCGCGAATGTCGTTTTTTGACAGCTGCTTGAATTCTGCCTATAAATTGACACACTTATCGTCTGATCCGTTTCATCTTTTTCGATTGAAACGACAGAATCTTGATATATTTTACCCGCAGAAAACACTCCCGTCGACGGCGACACAGCCGGGCATGCGGCAGATTTCGTCTCGCTCGCATAGGCGATGGAAGCGGATGAAAGAAAAACACAGCACGCAAGGCCACAAAGAAAACGCCTAGTTGGGCTCTTGCGGAAGTCCCAAAAGCGGTGCGACTTTGTTGTATGCAATAAATCTTTCAGCATGTCTATTCTGGCCTCCGTTGATCTGCTGTGTCACTGCGGCAACATCGCCCGTATCTGCCACTGAATTTACGCTTCGAGTCACGACCCAATAGACGAATGCAGATTCCACTCCATACTCGAGATTCGAGAGAAGGAGATCGGGGTTAGCCACAAAATCTTTCTGATCATCTGGAAAACGACGATTGTGCTCTCTATTGAATATTTCGTAGTTAGCCTTGAACGTGGTTTGGATAAGGCCACGCCCCCTGTATTTATAGCCATCACCACTCGTCTCCGGACCGTTGTGGTATCTGTCTGCATAAACAAGGTTAGCCAGATACTCAGGACTGTGCGCATAGCGATCAGGATTGGTCCATAGCGCAGGTCGAAGTTGTCAGAAATTGCATACCACATCATCGTTGACTATATTGAATTTAGCCACATGATTCCCGCGAGGCGGCAATTTACACCCATAAACCTCTTTCATTCTTTTTTCGGAGCAATCCAACCTCTCTTCAATATTCTTGAATCCGCTCTCCGTCGCAACTTGAGAGAGAAAGTGCGCAATTCTTCTCGGCGTTGTTATCCCATACCCCTTCGCGTATTTGTTCAAATACGGCAAGATCTGTCGCGCGCGGACGGACCGTTCGTACGCTTGAGTGAGAAGGGATAAGTCCAACTTTCGACTTTCGTTGGCTGCTCTGGTTGTTGTGACACGCGTAATCCTTTTTCTTTTTTTCTATCTACTCTCATAGATAGCCGATCCGCTACCCGAAGGAGCCACGGGACGGATCGGCCTGTCGCTATTGTATGACGAGAACTGCTTACTGCGTCGAGTCGGGCCGGCAAAGCGGGCCGGGCGGGCCGTCGCCTCGATTTGTCCGGCGCATGAGTCTCAATATTGGCACCCCTGATTCGGGCATATGCGCCGTCAGAGCCCGGCAGATTGTTTTGCTCGCGTGTCGATTCCCCTGTTGTTCGAAATCGCCCGCCCACGCCTCCCAACCATCGCGATGTCGATCGCAACGGTCACGCTCGACAGCATGCAAGTCCCTTCCCGTTCGCAAGGCAATACCCCGCCGCTGTTATGCAACGCCTTCTCGAATGATCCGATCGTTGTCGACAGAGGTACCACCCAACTCTCATTCGGATCAAGAGCCGCCCTACGCTGGTGCCAAGCGCGGCCCTTCTCGCACGGACCTGACTGCTGCGGGGGCAACGCGCCGGGCCCGCGCCGGCCGCGATTGCCTCCCGTAAGTCAATGCAGAACCTTCGCGAGAAAATCTCGAGCGCGACTCGAACGGGGAGTGCCGAAGAAGCTGTCTTTGACGCAGTCCTCAACGATTACGCCTGCATCCATAAACAGAACTCGATCTGCGACCTTTTTGGCGAAGCCCATCTCATGGGTCACGCAGACCATCGTCATCCCCTCTTGTGCGAGCTCGATCATCACGTCCAAGACCTCGTTGATCATCTCGGGATCGAGCGCGGATGTCGGTTCGTCGAACAGGATCGCTGTCGGGTCCATCGATAACGCCCGCGCGATGGCCACCCGCTGCTGCTGCCCACCCGACATCTGCCCCGGATACTTGCTGGCGTGCGATTTCAGCCCCACGCGATCGAGCAGCGCCAATCCCTTCGCATCCGCTTCCTCGCGAGAGCGGCCCAGCACCTTCACCTGGGCCAGCGTCAGGTTCTGCAGCACACTCATGTGCGGGAACAGCTCGAAGTGCTGGAAGACCATTCCGACTCGCGTGCGCAGAGCGGTAAGGTCCGTTTTCGAATGCCCTACGCTCACGCCATCCACGGTGATCGAGCCTTTCTGAAAACTCTCCAATCCGTTGATGGTCTTGATCAGTGTCGATTTCCCAGAACCCGAGGGTCCGCATACAACGACCACCTCGCCCTTCTGAACGACCGTGCTGCAGCCATCCAGCACGCGGTGTTGGCCGTACCACTTCGAAACGTTATTGATGTCGATCATGTCATCTTCCGCGAACTGTATGTTTGCTCGATAGAGAGCAGCGCTTCGTGCGCTGCCTAATGCCGGGTCTGCAACGCAAGCCGCCCTTCCAGGCGACTCTGAACGGCAGACAGCAGCGAACTCAATACCCAGTACAGCGCGGCCGCGCCGAGATACAACGGCAACGGCTGAAACGTCGTTGCGATGACCTCTTGCGCAGAGCGAAGCAACTCCTTCACGGTGATCACGGAAACGAGCGACGTATCCTTGATCAGGCTGATGAGCGTATTGCCCATGGACGGCACCGCAAGGCGCAGCGCCTGCGGGCCCACCACGTAACGCAGCGTTTGAACGTAGGTCAGCCCCAAGCTGTGCGACGCGCTCCATTGCCCGCGAGCAATGCCCAGAATCGCGCCTCGCATGCTCTCTGAAAGATACGCACCGGCATTCAAAGTCAGCGTCAGGATCCCGGCTGTAGTTGGCGACAGCGAAATCCCCACGTCGGGCAAACCGTAGTACACGACGAACATCTGCACCAGGAGCGGCGTGCCCCGCATGACGCTGACATAGGCTTGCGCAAGACGATCCAACGCGCGATTGCCGCCGATTCTCAACACGGCCGTGAAGGCGCCGAGCACGAGCCCGAACGCCATCGCTGCAACCGCGAACTTCACGGTCAATACGACGCCCATCAACAACGTCGGGGCGTAATTCATCACCAAATTGAACTGGTCCATCTCGTCATTCTCCGGCTGGCCACTCGACCTGACTATCGACTAACGCATCAATTGCCGACAGGACGGCTGACATCCACACCGAACCATTTCTTCGAAATCTCGGCCAGCGTGCCGTCGTTTCGCATGGAAGTGAGCGCGTCGTTCACCGCAGCCGAAAACTTCGGATTGCCCTTGCGGAACGGAATGCCGATTTCATCGCTCGTGTTCTTCAACAGAGCGCCCCCACGAATCGGCACGTTCGACGTTTTGATGAGATAAGGCACGAACAACCGGTCGTTCAGATACGCATCGGCGCGACCGCCCACGAGATCGCTGAGCGCTTCAGACATGCCGGGGTAAGTTTGCACGTTGATGTCGGGGACCGATTTGGCCAAGTCCGCGAAGTTCGAACCGAGCGTGACCGCGACGCGCTTACCCTTCAGGTCGTCGAGACTCGGGTACTCGCTCTTGTCGTCCTTGCGCTCCAATACCTGAACCGCCGAGTAAGCATACGGAGGGCTGAAATCAAGCGACTCCCGCCGCTTTTGGGTGATGGTCACTTGATTGATCACGACATCGAACTTACCGGCCTGCAGGCCGCCGATCAGGCCCGACCATTCGCCGGTATAAAAGTCCGGCTTGACACCGAGCTTTGCGGCAAGCGCCCTAGCGACATCAACGTCAAAACCCTGCAAGATCCCGCGCGAATCGCGATAGTCGAACGGAGGATAGGTGCCCTCCATGGCGATCATCAGCGTGCCCCGCGCCTTGATCGTGTCGAGCAGATCTTGCGCATGTGCCCCGAAGGATACGCATGCAGCCGATACCGACAGCGCCGCCACCAAAACGGCCTTTTTAATGTTCATGATTTTGTCTCCAATGTAATAGGAATAAACGCTATGAGTGGGCTTGTCCGCCGCTCACAGTCCCGCCACCACTGCCGTAAGCCTGCGAATCGCCTCGTCCACCGTGGCGCGAGGGCAGCCGAGGTTCACCCGCATATAGCCATGTCCCTCGATGCCGAATTTTTGTCCCTTATCGAGCCAAAGGCGCGCTTGGGTCAGCATAAATTTGTCGAGTGCAACTGCATCCATCCCGAGCGCACGGCAATCCATCCACGCCAGGTATAGGGCGTCCGCCGGTAGCACCTTGATCTTCATCGTCGCCTCGTTCACGGCGTTTCGGAAGTGAGCATGGTTCGAGCGAAGGTAGGTCAGCATCTCCTCGAGCCACGGCTCGCCGTGTGCGTAGGCCGCCTCGGCCGCGACCATCCCGAGCGTGTTCACCAGCGGGAACATGTTTCTGTCGTACTGCCTAAGCAATTCGTCGCGCACACGCCGGTTCGGTATGAACACGTTGGCGCTTTGCAAACCGGGCAGATTGAATGTCTTGCTGGGCGCCGTGCAGGTGATACTGTTTTGCGCGAACTTGTCCCCTAGGGAAGCAAAGGGAATGTGCTTTTTCGCCGGGTTGATGATCAAGTCCTGATGGATCTCGTCAGAAATGACGAGGACGCCATGGCGCAGACAGATCTCGCCCATCGCACACAGCTCGCCCTCGGACCACACGTTGCCCGTCGGATTGTGTGGATGGCTGAGGATGAAGAGTTTCGTGTTGCCACGAATCGCCGCTTCGAAGGTCTGTTCGTTGAAGCGATAGCCTGTCTCGGTACGCTCGAGGGGAGCGAGCGCGAGGTGACGGCCATTCATCAGCACGTCATTGTGGAAGTGGGCGTAGACAGGCGGCTGAATCAGCACCGAGTCGCCAGGCGCGGAGAACGCTTGTACGGCTGTCTTCAATGTGGTGATGATGCCGGACGTCTGCGCCACCCATTCCTTGGACACTTCCCAGCCGAATCGCCTCGCTTGCCAGCTCACAACCGCATTCAGGTAACTATCGGTCGCACCACCGGGATAGCCGAAGATGCCGTGTTCTACCGCTTCATGAAGGGCGTCGATCACGGGCTGGGGGGCACGGAAATCCATGTCCGCGACCCACATGGGCAGCGGTTGCGCTTCGGCCTCGTCGGCCGACAGCAGCGTCTCCGCGATCGCCCATTTCATCGAGTTCGAGTTCTTGCGATCCGTCACCTGGTCGAATACGCAAGCAATGTTGCCGGTAGTGGCGCCTTCATTCATTGCTGCGGAGTATGCGTTCACATTTCCCTCCTGTTCGGTTGGGTGGCACGCGTGGGACGCGGCCTCGAATTTCGGTCAGAATAGCAACGCAATCCCATGAGCAGAAATGGTATGTTTTCATGGATGCATGAGCGGAGATCATAGATGCTAGACCGTCAACAACTTGCCGTCCTGCTGGAGGTCGATCGTTTGGGCAGCGTCACTGCCGCTGCTGAACGGCTTAACGTCACGCAGTCCGCGCTTTCGCACATGGTCCGAAAGATTGAAGAGCAGCACGGCGTCAAGATATGGACAAAGAACGGCCGGGCATTGCGGTTCACGCAAGCCGGGGCGTATTTGCTCGCCTTGGCGCAGCGCGTGTTGCCGCAAATCGATCACGCCGAACGGGTTCTTAGCTATTTCGCCGAGGGCCGGCGTGGGGCACTGCGCGTCGGCATGGAGTGCCATCCTTGCCAAAAGTGGCTGTCGCGGCTGACGCCTTCGTATCTGGCGGCCTGGCCGGACGTCGATTTCGATGTACGGACGGCCTTCCGATTCGACGGCGTCGCAGCGCTTCTCGGCCATGAGATCGACCTGCTCGTCACGCCCGATCCAATCGATTTACCGGAGATCCGATTCACGCCTGTGATCGACTACGAACTGGTTCTCGTCGTGCATGAGAAGCACCCTTTGGCCGCGCGTGCATTTGCGCAACCCCGAGATCTTGTCGGCGAAGAACTGATCACGGTTCCCGTGAGCGAGGAGCGACTCGATATCTACACACGGTTCCTTATCCCCGCTCATTGCAAACCCAAGAATCACCGAACCGCCGAAGCCACCGATCTCATGCTCCAGCTTGTGGCGGCGGAACGTGGAGTTTCCGTCCTGCCCGACTGGCTCGTTCGTGAAGAGGGGGCAGGACTGCCGGTTCGTCCGGTGCGGCTTGGCAAGCGCGGCATCACCAAGAGCATCAACCTGGGCGTTCGCCGCGGGGAGGAGGAAATCGCTTATATCGCCGGGTTCATGGCCATCGCGCGCGAAATGGGGGTCAGTCGGAGGTAATGCAGGCAGAGGGCCAAAGATCGAGATCGGCAGCGTCGCCGCACGCGGTTGGGCGCGGCGACACGCGTTGCTTGAATGCTTACGGCCCGACGGTGCCTTCGACTGCGGAGCAGGTCTTCATATAGAACGTCGCACCCATGCTGCCGGCCGCGATCGCCGGACATGCGCCCTGCGGTGCTCTAACCCAGGTACCGCGGTCATAGGACTGTGCTCCTATCACGACCTCTCCCTCCAGCACCAGCAGTTCGACGCTTTCCGTTGCGTCCGCGTAGGCCACTTCGCTCGCGCCAAGACGGCGGAGGCAAACGTGCTCGGTATCGTTCGAGAACAACGGACAGATTTCCCCATCCTGCCGGCGTTGCCAGGACCTCGGATGAGTCGTATCGATACGCACCACGCCGGTTTCACTCAGCTTCATCTGTCGAAGCTTGACGAAGATGACCGCGCCCTCTCTGCTCGACGGGCGATGGCTCGACCCCGGCGGGTTGCGCAAATACGAGCCTGCCGGATAATCCATACCTTCTTCAGAGAAGGTGCCGGAAAGGACGAAAATCTCCTCTCCCAGCGGATGCTGATGGCGCGGGAAAACGGAACCGGCTGCGTAGCGCACGACGCTCGTTGCTCGCGCTTCTTCGTCGCCCACGCGGTCCAACATCACGCGCTCTACCCCCGCTTGCGGGGAGGCGATCCATTGATACTCGCTCGGCCTAACGACAGCCCAGGCCGAAAAATCTGCGTTCACAAGCATGGGTGTTTCCCCTTGGTTCGCTTGTACAAGCTGCGCCGACGAGACTACAAGATCGCCAGCGATTCCGTCATGTTTTGCCGCATGTAGTCGAGAAACCGCTTCTGGAACAGCATCGTGTGCTCGTGCGCGGCTCTTTCGGCGGCATCGGCATCTTTCCTTGCGATCGCATCGATCAGTTCGTCATGGTCGCGCCCGAGCTTAGGTGTATCGACGTCGCGCACATCGGCCTTGTCGATAATCGGATAGGCATAGGTAGCGAGCGTGTTCTCCCACTGCTGGGCGTACTTCTTGTTTTTCCAACTGCCCTTATGGCGCGCAATATAGTCCACCGCCTGGCTGAACACCAGCCCCCCCGGCGACGCTAGGGCTGCGCGTTCGCGATTGGCCTTCTGCGCATCTATAGGATCAGCGCCATCGGCGACCGAGCTTGCGACAGCGGGCGGCCTCCACACGCGCTTCAGCGAGAGAGATAGCTGAAAGCGGCCCGAGCCCCATCCACCCGGAACGCCGCTCGATCATGTAGCGAAAGATCCAAGACCGAGCGCCGCTCGCCGATATCTGCAAATAGAGCCCACCACCGTCGGGGTAATAGCCCGGCGCGATCTCCCGCGAGATGCGCAAAGCATTGAGGCGATAAAGTTGTTTAGAGTCCATGGCCTACCCACAAACCATGCTGCGATTATGTGGGTAGCCCTGGGAGGCGGCAAGAACATTAAGACCAACAAAACGCCCGTCAGATAAGGCTGAGCGAGATTTGCTGAGAATCGGCGGGACCGCCTGAGAAGCTTGACTGGCGGAGAGAGGGGGATTCGAACCCCCGATAGGCTGTTAACCTATACACGCTTTCCAGGCGTGCGACTTAAACCGCTCATCCATCTCTCCGAGAGCCGAGGATTATAGCAGAGTCTGCAAGTGGTGCGCATGCGCTCGGCACAATCCACACGAAGGCCCGCTCGCCCCTCTACATCGGCCCACTTCGCCCAGCCTCCAAACGGATTCGTCATAGAATCGGACCCGTCCTCGAACACCGCCCCGGGAGTTCCCCATGACGCATTCGATCCAAGGCAACAAACGCTGGCTGGCGCTCATCGTTCTATGTCTCGGCGTGCTCATGATCGTGCTCGACACCACGATCGTCAACGTTGCGTTGCCCTCGATCGCCGCGGACCTCGGCTTCACCGAAACCTCGCTGGTGTGGGTCGTGAACGCCTACATGCTCACCTTCGGCGGTTGCCTGCTGCTTGGCGGACGCCTCGGCGATCTTTACGGCCATCGCAAGCTGTTCCTCGGCGGCATCACGCTCTTCACGCTCGCCTCCCTCGCCTGCGGCCTAGCGAACTCCCAGGCGCTACTGGTCTGCGCCCGCGCCGTCCAGGGCTTGGGCGGCGCCGTCGTCTCCGCCGTTTCGCTCTCGCTCATCATGAATCTGTTCACCGAGACCGGCGAACGCGCCAAAGCGATGGGCGTGTATGGCTTTGTCTGCGCGGGCGGCGGCAGCATCGGCGTATTGCTCGGCGGCTTGCTGACGAACCTGCTCAGCTGGCACTGGATCTTTCTCGTGAACCTGCCCATCGGCATCGCCGTCTACGCACTTTGCATGGCCCTCCTGCCCCAGGCACCCGGCCATGCTCACGGCGAACGGCTCGACGTGGCCGGCGCCGTGACCGTCACGGCTTCGTTGATGCTGGCCGTCTACGCCGTCGTCAACGGCAACAAAGCCGGTTGGACCTCGGTGCAAACGCTCGGCCTCTTGCTCGCGGCGCTCGTGCTCATGGCAGCGTTTCTAACCATCGAAGCCCGCGCGCAGCATCCGTTGATGCCGCTCGCCCTCTTCCGCCTGCGCAACGTCGCAACCGCCAACGTCGCTGGCGTCCTGTGGGCCGCCGCCATGTTCGCGTGGTTCTTCATCTCCGCGTTGTATCTGCAGCGCGTCCTCGGCTATCGCCCCTTGCAAGTCGGCTTGGCGTTCTTGCCGGCCAACCTGATCATGGCGTTGTTTTCGCTCGGCCTGTCGGCGCGCGTGGTGATGCGCTTCGGTCTGCGTCTTCCGCTGGCAGTAGGCCTGCTGGCCGCGGCGTGCGGTCTAGCGCTGTTCGCTCGCGCGCCCGTAGACGGCACCTTCGTATTCGACGTGTTGCCCGGCATGGTCCTGCTCGGCGTCGGCGCAGGCATCGCCTTCAATCCCATGCTGCTCGCCGCCATGAGCGACGTCGATCCGAGCGATTCCGGCCTCGCATCGGGCATCGTCAACACCTCATTCATGATGGGCGGCGCGCTCGGCCTCGCGGTGCTGGCAAGTCTCGCCGCCGCGCGCAGCGACGCGCTGCAGGCCTCGGCAAGCGCAGCGACGGCGCTCAATAGCGGCTATCACGTTGCGTTTTGGTTCGGGGCTCTCTTTGCTGCCGCAGCAGGCGCGATTGGCGGCTCGCTGCTGCGGCCGGGTCGACCCAGCGGCGCCGGCATGCAATCGGCCGCGGACCACGACAGCGCAACGCCAACCGGCCCCGCACCGACTAACCGAAAAGAAGCCACGAGGGAACACTACTGACCTGACCGCTCTGGGCACGCGCGGCCTCGCTCCGCCGCCATCCACTGCGCGTGCAACAGCGCGCCTTCGTCGTCTGAGGGTGCGCCTTTATGGATGCCGAATGTAATCGACGAGTGCCTTCGTATAAGCATCGGGCGCTCGATCGAGCAAGCTCACCACGATCGTCGCCGCGAACCCAGCCGGTACACCGAATACGCCGGAACTGATCGGATCGATGCCGAACCAGCGCGCCCCCGCGAACCCTGTCAGCTGCCTGAAATACGGATACGTCGAGACGATGTAATACACGCATACGCCCAACCCCGCGAGCATGCCCGCCACGGCGCCGCGCTGCGTCGTGCGCTTCCAAAACACGCCGAGCACGAGCACGGGGAAAAAACTCGACGCCGCAAGAGAAAATGCCGCGCCCACCAAGAACAAGATGTTCCCCGTATTGAGCGAGGCCACATACGACGCGAACAACGCCACGCCCAGCAGCAATATCTTCGAGATCGTCACGCGCCGCTGACTAGACGCCGAGGGATCGACCATGTGGTAGTAGACGTCGTGCGATAACGCATTGGCGATCGTCAGCAATAAACCATCGGCGGTCGACAACGCCGCTGCCAATGCCCCCGCCGCAACCAAGCCGGAGATGACATACGGCAACCCGGCAATTTCCGGCGCCGCCAGCACGATCATATCGGGCTGCATTCGAATCGCCGACCAGCGGATCACGCCCTCGCCGTTCCCGTCGCCAATGCTGAGCAGCGTCGGCTCCGCACGATGCCACTGCGTCACCCACGCAGGCCAGTCGGACATCGGCCGCCCCACGAGATGCGTCAACACCTCATACTTGATGAGCACCGCCAGCACCGGCGCGCTCACATAGAACAACGCAATGAAGAATAACGTCCACGCCACCGAACGCCGCGCAGAGCCGACGGACGTCGTCGTGTGATAGCGCGTCAGAATGTGCGGCAGACTCGCCGTGCCGAGCGACAAGCACAGCAATAGCGACAAAAAATTGCGTTCGTGCGTGCGCCGTTCGTCATCGTTAGGCGCGGGAAACGGTTCGTGCATCGGCACGGGATCGGTGGCGCGCGCGAGCAGGTCGTCACGCGCCTGCGTCCAAACGATACGGGCGGCGTGCGCATCGCGCGGAAATGCTTCGAGCGCGGCCTCGCGCTGATGAATCTCCCTGAGCGGCCCATTGCGTCGACGCAGGGTGTCCAACTCGCGCATGAGGCTCGCTTTCTCGTCGAGATACGAACCTGGCAACGCAGCGATTTGTGCGTCGATGTGAGCGGCTCGGTCCCGATACGCTGCGCGCACGCTGCGTTCTTCAGGCGCGTCGCGCACCGCGCGGTCCAGCTTCTCCATGCGCTGCATCAGCCGGCCATAGGTCAGTTGCGGCACCCATCCGAGGCCATCTTTGTGCGCGATCATCGACACCGGTATCAAGAACGCGCTGATGAGAATGATGTACTGCGCCACCTGCGTCCACGTCACCGCGCGCATGCCGCCAAGAAACGAACAGACGAGGATGCCGGCCAGCCCGCATGCGATGCCGATCGCAAAGTCCACGCCGATGAAACGCGTCGCGATGATCCCCACGCCTTGGATCTGCGCGACGAGATAAACGAACGAACACAGGATGGCCGCCATCGCGGCGATACCCCGCACGACGTTGCTCGAATAGCGTGTGCCCAAAAAATCGGGAATCGTATAGCGCGCGAGCTTGCGCACGTAGGGCGCAAGCAAGAACGCAACGAGACAGTAGCCGCCCGTCCATCCCATCAGATACGCGAGCCCATCGTAGCCCGTCGCGTAGATCGAGCCGGCCAAGCCGATGAAGGAAGCCGCGGAGAGCCAGTCCGCCGCTGTCGCCATGCCGTTGAATGCCGCGGGCACGCGCCGCCCCGCCACGTAGTATTCGACCAGATCGGATGTGCGCGACAGCAAGCCGATCACGGCATACACGGCGATCGGCACGAATAGGAATACATAGCCGACCCAAACACCCGGCCCCGCCGCACGTTCGACACGCCACATCGCATAGATGAACAGCAGGAAGCCGAGCGTATAGAGCGCATACGCGCGCACCAGCCGGTTCACGAGCTTCATCGCGCGGCGTCCTCAGTGGCGTCCCTAGTGGCGCCGCTCGCGGCATCGGTCACGACATCGGCATCGGCGGCCAGTCGCAAGCGCTGGTCCGCGCGCGTCATCGCCGCGATGTAGATGACGATCAGCAGCAGATAGATGAGAATCGCGCCTTGAGCGCCGAGGTAGAACGGCAATCGAAACCCGGCCACACGCACACTCGACAACGTCCGCGCGAAGAGGGGGACGACGAACGAGACGGCGAAGCCGATCAGCATCAGCACACTAATCAGCATCACATTGAAGCGCCAGTAACGCCGATGGGCAGCAGCCATTGCGCGCGATACCGGAGGCGGTTCGAGCGAGGTTTGTGCAATGGGATCGAAGGAGCGTGGCGCGGCCATGCGCCTATGTATCAAAAAGGCGCGGCACGGGCAATCGGGATTGTCCGCGCCGCGCCTGATCGCCGCGCCGCAAGTGGCCTAAAACGAGCACCGCACGCGCCGCTACGACGGGCGCGACGCGGCGCCGCCCGTCAACGCACCTGCGCGAGCTGATCGAGAATCGCGGGATTCTCCAGCGTCGAGACGTCTTGCGTGATCTCTTCGCCCTTGGCCAGCGAGCGCAGCAAGCGCCGCATGATCTTGCCGGAGCGGGTCTTCGGCAGGTTCTCGCCGAAGCGCACGTCCTTGGGCTTCGCGATCGGCCCGATCTCCTTGCCTACCCAAGCGCGCAACTCGTTGGCGAGCTTGACCGCCTCCTCGCCTTCCGGACGCGGCCGCTTGAGCACGACGAATGCGACAACGGCTTCCCCCGTCGTATCGTCGGGACGGCCCACCACGGCCGCTTCGGCGACCATCGGATTGGACACCAACGCCGACTCGATCTCCATCGTCCCGAGGCGGTGGCCCGAGACGTTGAGCACGTCGTCGATGCGGCCCATGATCGTGAAGTAGCCCGTTTCCTTGTCACGCACCGAGCCATCGCCAGCCAGATAGAGCTTGCCGCCCAACTCCTCCGGGAAATAGCTCTTCTTGAAGCGTTCGGGGTCGCCCCAGACGGTGCGCAGCATCGCCGGCCACGGCCGCTTCACGACGAGAATGCCGCCCTGCCCGTTCGGCACGTCCTGGCCCGTCTCGTCGACGATCGCAGCCATGATGCCCGGCAGCGGCAAAGTGCAGGAGCCCGGCACGAGCGGCGTCGCCCCCGGCATCGGCGCAATCATGTGCCCGCCCGTTTCCGTCTGCCACCACGTATCGACCACGGGGCAACGCGCACCGCCCACTTGCTCGTGATACCAGATCCACGCTTCAGGATTGATCGGTTCGCCAACGGTTCCGAGAATGCGCAAGCTCGACAAGTCGTAGCTCTTGGGATGCACCTTGGCGTCCGCCTCGGCAATCTTGATCAGCGAACGGATGGCCGTGGGCGCCGTATAGAAGATGCTGACCTTGTGCTTCTCGATCATGTTCCAGAAGCGGCCGCCGTCGGGGTAGGTCGGCACGCCTTCGAACACGACCTGCGTCGCGCCGAGCGCAAGCGGCCCATAGGTGATGTACGTGTGGCCCGTGACCCAGCCGATATCGGCCGTGCACCAGAACACGTCCGACGGCTTCCAGTCGAACGTCCATTTGATGGTCTGCGCGGCCCACAAGAGGTAGCCGCCCGTGCTGTGCTGCACGCCCTTGGGCTTGCCCGTCGAGCCCGACGTATAGAGCACGAACAAGGGATGCTCGGCGCCGACCCATTCGGGCTCGCAGGTATCGGCTTCCTGCGCGACAGCCTCGTGCATCCAAAGATCGCGCGATGCATCCCACTCGACCTTGCCGCCCGTGCGGCGATAGACGATCACGCTCTTGACGGCTTCGCATCCGCCCATCGCAAGCGCTTCGTCGGCAATCGCTTTGAGCGGCAGCGCCTTGCCGCCGCGCATTTGCTCGTCCGCCGTGACGAGCGCAACCGCGCCGACGTCCACGAGCCGCTCGTTGAGCGACTTCGACGAAAATCCGCCGAACACGACCGAATGCGGCGCGCCGATACGCGCGCAAGCCTGCATCGCGATGACGCCTTCGATCGACATCGGCATATAGATGACGACGCGATCGCCCTTCTTCACGCCGCGCCGCTTGAGCACATTGGCGAAGCGGCAGACGCGTTGCAACAAGTCCTGGTACGTGACGCGCGTGACGGCGCCGTCGTCGGCCTCGAAGACGATCGCCGTGCGATCGCCCTTGCCCGCTTCGACATGACGGTCCAGGCAGTTGTGCGACGCGTTCAGTTCGCCGTCCTCGAACCACGTGTAAAACGGCGCATTCGTTTCGTCGAGCACCTTGCTGAACGGCTTGCGCCACGTGAGGGTGTCGCGCGCGAGCTTCGCCCAAAAGCCGTCGTAATCCCGCTCGGCCTCGGCCATCAGCGCCCGGTATGCGTCCATTCCCGAAATCGTCGCCCCGGCCACGCTTTCCGCGGACGGCGCGAACACCCGACTTTCGTGAAGAACAGATTCAATCGCAGACATCGACAACTCCCTTATGGACAAGATGAAATCTGAATCCGGCGCCGGCCGATTTCGGCAGCGAACACATGCCGCGAAGCCGCGCGAGAAAGCATGAATGCCGCATCGCAACGAAGCCGGGCGCAATAACGCAGTATGCGGCAACGACCGGCGCTCCCGGCGCCGCTCACCGCCCAACATGACGCGAGGCGCCGCACCCCGCTCCGACAATAGTCACCGCACAGTAAAGGCAACAACTTACCGGCTACTTACAGTGCGCGCCATAGACCGTTCGGACAGTTCGGTAGATCGCGGAGCGCGTTGCAGGGCCTCGCTTCGAAGCCTCCTGCGGGTTTACGCTGCCACACGCATACCCCTACAATGCTAGCCGAACTTTCCCCCTGAGTTACAGCGTGAATCGATACGCCTGGTTCCTCATCGCCGCGATGCTGCTCGTCGGCAGCAACGTCGGCATCGGCAAGTCGATCGTCGCTTTCGTCCCCGTGCTCGTGTTCGCACTGCTGCGCTTCGTCATTGCGCTCGCCGTGCTCTGGCCGCTGCTGCGGCCGTCGAAGATGCGACGGGTCGCACGCGGCGAATGGCTCAATTTGTTTCTACAAGCGCTGTTCGGTACATTCGGGTTTACGCTGCTCATGCTGAGCGGCGTGGCGCGAACGAGCGCCGTCGCCGCCGGTGTCATCACGAGCACCATCCCCGCCGTCGTCGCGCTGTTCGCATGGGCGTTCCTCGGCGAACGGCCCAATCTGCGCGCAGTTGCGTCGATCGTGCTCGCAATGGTCGGCATCGTCGCGGTCAATCTGTCCCACACGCAGGCATCGGAGGGCGCAGCCGCCCAAGCCGGATCGCTGGTCGGCAACCTCATGGTGCTCGGCGCCGTCTGTTGCGAATCGCTCTATGTCATTTTGTCGCGGCGGCTCACGCAAACGCTCGCCGCCATCGATATTTGCGCCTACACCCATCTGTTCGGGTTTTTGCTGATGCTGCCGCTCGGCATCAAAGCGCTGGCGGGCTTCGACTATCGGGCCGTGCCGCCCGGCATCTGGGCGCTGACGCTCTGGTACGGGCTTTCGGCCAGCATCTTTTCCTTTTGGCTATGGATGAAGGGCATCCGCCACGTGCATGGCTCGCTCGCGGGCGTGTTCAGCGCCGTCCTGCCGATCGCGGCGGCGGCCTACGGCATCGTGTTCCTCCACGAGCGCCCGACGCTCGCCCACGGCATCGCGCTGGCGTGTGTCGTCACGGGCATTGCGATCGCGAGCGTCAACCTCAAGCGCGCGCCGCCCGTCGCACCGTGAGAGAAGTTCGGTCAGCGGCGCGGCGGGACGGCCGCTTGCGCAGCGCGGTACAATAACCCGATTTTTTGCGCCCTTTCAACGCCCTTCCGGCGCGCTGAAAAGTGCGATTGTTTCGACTTGCCGCTCCGTCCCCACAGCATCCAGCCATGACAGTCATCAAACAGGAAGACCTCATCCAGAGCGTCGCCGACGCGCTGCAGTACATCAGCTACTACCACCCGCTCGACTACATCCAGGCGCTCGGGCGTGCGTACGAGCTCGAACAAAGCCCCGCTGCGAAAGATGCGATCGCGCAGATCCTCACGAACAGCCGGATGTGCGCCGAAGGCCACCGGCCGATCTGCCAGGACACCGGCATCGTCACGGTCTTTTTGAAGATCGGCATGGACGTGCGTTGGGGCAGCGAGGCCGGCGCGGCCACGATGAGCGTGACCGACATGGTCAACGAAGGCGTGCGCCGCGGCTATCTGAATCCCGACAACGTGTTGCGCGCCTCGATCGTCAATCCGCCCGAAGGCGCCCGCAAGAACACGAAGGACAACACGCCTGCCGTCATCCACTATGAGATCGTGCCCGGCGACAAGGTCGACGTGCAGGTCGCGGCCAAGGGCGGCGGCTCGGAAAACAAGTCGAAGTTCGCGATGCTGAACCCCTCGGATTCGATCGTCGATTGGGTCCTGAAGACGGTGCCGACGATGGGCGCGGGCTGGTGCCCGCCCGGCATGCTCGGCATCGGCATCGGCGGCACGGCCGAGAAGGCGATGCTGATGGCCAAGGAATCGCTGATGGATCCCATCGACATCCAGGACATCATCGCGCGCGGTCCGCGCGATTGGATCGAAGAGCTACGCGTCGAGTTGCACGAGAAGGTGAACGCGCTCGGTATCGGCGCTCAGGGCCTCGGCGGCTTGGCAACGGTGCTCGATGTGAAGATCATGGCAGCGCCCACGCACGCGGCATCCAAACCGATCGCCATCATCCCGAACTGCGCGGCGACGCGCCATGCGCACTTCACGTTGGACGGCACGGGCGCGGCCCATCTCGAAGCGCCGCCGCTCGACGCTTGGCCGAAGGTGCATTGGCAGCCGAACACGGAGACGAGCAAGCGCGTCGATCTGAACACGCTCACGCCCGAGGAAGTCGCGAGCTGGAAGCCGGGGCAAACGCTGCTGCTGTCGGGCAAGATGCTGACCGGGCGCGACGCGGCGCACAAGCGCATCGCCGACATGCTGGCCAAGGGCGAGAAGCTGCCCGTGGACTTCACGAATCGCGTGATCTATTACGTCGGCCCGGTCGATCCGGTCCGCGACGAAGTGGTGGGGCCCGCAGGCCCGACCACGGCCACGCGCATGGATAAGTTCACCGAGATGATGCTCGCGCAAACGGGGCTCATCTCGATGGTCGGCAAGGCCGAGCGCGGCCCCGTCGCCATCGACGCGATCAAGAAGCACAAGGCGGCCTACCTGATGGCAGTGGGCGGCGCGGCGTATCTCGTGTCGAAGGCGATTCGCGGCGCGAAGGTGCTCGCGTTCGAAGATCTCGGGATGGAAGCCATCTACGAGTTCGACGTCGCCGATATGCCGGTGACGGTCGCCGTCGATTCGACCGGCACGTCGGTGCACCAAACGGGTCCGAAGGAGTGGCAAGCCAAAATCGGCAAGCTCCCGGTCGTCACGGCATAAGCGGCCTATCTCGAAAGAGAAGGCTGTGTTTGACGAGGAAAGCCGGGTGAATTCCCGGCTTTTTCGATGGTGCGCTTGGCCGTTCGGCCGGCTACAGGCGTCAAACCTTGGCTTTTGCGGGTTGAGCGTTTATCGTTGGCGTTCAACAAACACAGCCCACATGAAGGAACCGACATGCAAGGCGACACGAAAGTCATCGAATATTTGAACGCGCAACTGAAGAACGAGCTGACGGCGATCAACCAGTACTTCTTGCATGCGCGCATGTACAAGCATTGGGGGCTCGAAAAGCTCGGCAAACACGAGTACGACGAGTCGATCGGCGAAATGAAGCATGCCGATATGTTGATCGAACGCGTTTTCATGCTCGACGGCCTGCCCAATCTGCAGGATCTGCACAAGCTCTTGATCGGCGAAGAAACGAAAGAAATCCTCGAGTGCGATTTGAAGCTCGAGCAAGGCTCGCAAGCAACCTGCAAGGAAGCGATCGCCTACTGCGAATCGGTTCGCGATTTCGTCTCCCGCGGCATTTTCTCGACGATCCTCGACGACACCGAAGAGCACATCGATTGGCTGGAAACGCAACTCGATTTGATCGACAAGATCGGCATCCAGAACTATCAGCAATCGGCGATGGGCTCGTCGTCCGAGTCCTGATCGAGCCGATGACGCACGCTTGAGCCGCCAGCCATGATCGTTCAGCACGAATCCCCCTCCTCCGCGCTCGCCACACCGAGCAACCAAGCGCCGATCGGCATTTTCGATTCGGGGCTTGGCGGGTTGTCGGTGCTACGGGCCGTACGGGCGCTACTGCCGCATGAAGCGCTGCTCTATGTCGCCGATTCGCAGCACGCGCCCTACGGCTCGCGCGACAACGAGTTCATCACCGAGCGCACGCTCGCCATCGGCAAATGGCTCGTCTCGCAAGGGGCCAAGGCCCTCGTCGTCGCCTGCAATACGGCAACCGCCGAGGCGATCGCGCTTGCGCGCACGCAGCTGTCGATCCCGATCATCGGCGTCGAGCCCGGCATCAAGCCTGCAGCCAGTCAATCGGCTTCCCGCATTGCGGGCGTGCTGGCGACACAAGTCACACTGCGCAGCGAGCGCTTCCGCTCGTTGATCGAGCGTTACGCAGCCGATTGCCGGTTCATTTGCCAACCGGGGCACGGGCTCGTGGAAGCCGTCGAGCGATGCGAGACCGACACGCCCGCAGTGCGGGCGTTGCTGGCAAGCTATATCGAACCGATGCTGACAGCCGGGGCGGATACGCTCGTGCTGGGTTGCACGCACTACCCGTTTCTCGATGCCCCGATACGTGCGATCGCCGGGTCGCGGCTCACCCTCATCGATACCAGTGTGGCCATCGCGAGGCAACTCGAGCGGGTGCTCGATGCGAACGGTCTGCGCGCGCCCGCCGGCGAGCTTGCGCCGCCGCCGAGGCTGTGTTCGACCGGCGACGGAGCGCACTTGCACAGGCTCGCATCGACGCTGCTCGGGCTGAATACACCGGTCGAACGAGTAACGATCGACACGCATCCCATCGCCCACGGCAATCCCGCGGCGGCCTAGCGCTCCCTCTTCCTGTCGAATGGGCGTCGCGGCTCCCGGCGACGCTCAACCCGCGCGTTCACTCATTACTCCGCAGTTGGAAATTAGGGTCCGACACGACGCAATGATGTTGCTCGGCTGGTACAAAAAAATCAGACGCCGTGCTTGCCAAGCGCTGGAAACGTAATGATAATAGTTCGCATTAACGTTTTGCTGTCACCGAGCCATGATCGTCTGCGTGTGCAAGTCCGTATCCGACCGCAAGATCCGCGCAGCCATCGCGGACGGGGCCGACTCATTCGAAGCATTGCAATTCGAGCTTGGCGTGGCGACCTGCTGCGGCAAGTGCGAGCAGTCGGTGCGTGAAGTGATGGCCCAGTGCGGCATCTGCGAAAGCCAATGCGGCGTCGAGCGGCGAGCCCCGGCTCAACCCGCTCACATAACGTTTTACGAGCGCAAAGCTGCTTAAGCCCGCGGCCACGCACGCTTTCCGCTTCCCCATATCGGCACGCCAGTTCGCTACCGCCAGCAGCCGCCCGTTTCGCTCTAGGAGTTCGAGATGGAATTGCTTATCGGTTTCGTTGCGACGGTGTGTATCTCTTGGCTGATCTGCCGCCCTTAGCTGGACTAGACATCGTCCGGTCAATTGCGGATGCAGCGTCGCACGACGTTCGCGATAAGATGCGAGCTTCCTCCCTTGCTTCCCGGCTTTGAGCCTGTCGCGTTTTCGGCATGTTTCGTTCGCGCATCGTTCCTTCTTTCGTGTTTGTGGCGCTCGCCCACGCGGCGCTGCTCGCCGTCCTCGCGACGCGCACCGACGCACCGGTTCCACGGCACTTGCAGTCCGCGGCCATGATGGCTCAGTTGCTCGCGCCCGCACCCAATGCCGACCGCACGTTCGCGCCCCCTGTTCCCGAGCAAACCGCACGAACCCAGCACACCCAAACCGACAACCGCGCAGCGCAGCACGCCGGGGCACGGCACGCTCCCGCACCGCCCGCAACGGTGGTTCGACCCGCGGCCGATGCCGCGCCCCACCCTGTCGCACAAGCGGCGGCCGCGCCGCCAGATCAAACCACCCGGCAAGCCGCACAGGCCGCCGCGAACGCGAGCCCCGCGAGCGCCGCGAATACCGTGCGCCCGCCCGAATCGGGGTCGGTGAATGCCGCCGCGGCGTCCGCTGCGCGCGCGACGATCGCGTTGGCTGCGCCGAAGCGCGTCGAGCGCGCGGACTGTCGCATCGTCAAACCGTCGTACCCCGACTTGTCCAAGCGGCGCGAGGAAACCGGCACTGCCACCGTGCGGTTCGTCATCGACACGGCCGGCGCGATCGGCAACATCACGCTCGTCAAAAGCAGCGGCTTCTCACGGCTCGACGATGCAGCAATTCAAGCACTGCGGGAAAGCGCGTGCCGCCCTTACGATGAAAACGGCACCCCGATACGCGTTTCGTTCGAACAAGCTTTCACGTTCGGGCTCGACGACGATTGAGCAGCGGCCAGCGCCTCGTTCGTATGCAGGCTCGTATGCAGTTGCTGTGCGGGCCGTGTTTCTCTGCTGTCGAACATGAGACGAGCGCGACCATGCGGACCGCCCGCCACGACGCGACCGAGACAAAGACGGAAGGGATATGAAGTAAAAGGCCCCCATCGGGCGATGAGGGCCTTTTTTTGCGCGCACGCAGCGCCTTCGGGCGGCGGGCTCGTTGGCCATCGGACTGGCTCGAGCACCGCATGCGATCGCCGTACCCTGTACGGACCACGCTTTCAGCCCTATCCGGCTCGCTATAAAAGCAGCCGTCTGGTTTCGCATTGGACGCCCCAACGCGAAGGCACTTCACTATAGATCGGCCCGCTCGACGCTACAAGATGGCGGCCATTGAAACTACTGATCGTCAGCGCAGCTTAAATGGCAAAAACGATGCGCCCGAGCGCTCGTTTCATCAACGGGCCGGTTCGGCCACCGTCACGGGCGCGGCCATGCTCGCCAATTGCGCCGCCTTGAACTGCTCGCGAGTCGGGCATTCGGCCATTTTGTGAGTGTTCTCATCGAGCTTTTCGACGAGATAGTCGACGAATGCCCGCACCGCCGGCACCATGCCCTGCCTCGAGACGAACACGGCGAAAAGCTGCGGCGTCGGCAGCGTCCACCCGGGCATGACGGGCGAGAGTTGGCCCGCGCGCAACGCGGCACCGTACATCATCTCGGGCAGCGCAGCGATGCCGATACCGTCGAGCACCGCTTCTCGTATCGTCGACAAATCGGCTGTCACCAGACGTGGCTCGTGCTCGTGAACGTGCCGGTGCCCGTCGGGCGCGATGAGCGTAAAAACGTGACGACCATCCGCACTGGGCGTGTCGAGCGTCTCGAAGCGCCCCAGATCGGCCGGCGCGACGGGCGGCGCATGTTGGCTCAGCAAACTAGGCGCACCGACCAGCAACTGCTGCGTCCGCCACAACGGCCGTACGACGATGTTGGCGTTGTCCGGCGGATCGGAGCGCACACGCAGCGCCACGTCGATCGAATCTTCGTAAAGATCGATGACGCGATTGGTCACACGGATCGAAACGCGAACCTCGGGATAGCGCAGCAGGAATTCGGGAAGGATATTCGAGAGGATCGTCTGCGAAACCGTCACGGGGACGCTCACGCGCACGGTGCCTCGCGGGGCCGAGCGTAGTTCTTGCACGGCATTCATCGCCGCTTGCGCTTCGGCAAGCATGACTTGGCAATGCCGAAAGAAGCGCTCGCCTGCCTCCGTCAGCGAAAGCTTGCGCGTGGAGCGTTGGAGCAAGCGCACGCCGATCGACGTTTCGAGCTCGGCCACGCGCCGCGATAGGCGAGATTTGGAAATACCCAGCACGCGTTCGGCAGCCGAAAAACCACCGTGTTCGACGACTTGCGCGAAGTACATCAAGTCATTGAGATTTTGCGAATCGAGTTGCATGTCATCGTTCCAACGGTAGGACAATCTATTGCCGCGGCTACGGCTAAAACGCGCGCGCATCGGTTCATATAATAGACCTCACCCGCTCACCCAACGCACGCGCGTTTCACCGAGGACCATCGTTCATGGCCGCATCCCGCACGATCCGCCACACCATCGCAGCTGCTCGCACGGTCGAGGGAGGCGGTTTCGTCGTTCATCGGCCGTTCCCGACCCGCATGTTATCGGACTTCGACCCGTTCCTGCTGCTCGACGAAATGGGCCCTGCCGACTATGCGCCCGGCCAAGCGAAGGGCGCGCCCGATCACCCGCATCGTGGCTTCGAAACCGTCACGTACCTGCTCGAAGGCAGCTTCGCGCATCGAGATTCCGCAGGCCATCGCGGCGTGCTTCGTCCCGGCGACGTGCAGTGGATGACGGCCGGCGCCGGCGTCGTGCACAGCGAAATGCCGGACCCCGCGCTCGTTCGCACCGGCGGCCGCGTGCATGGATTGCAGTTGTGGGTGAACTTGCCGCGAAAAGACAAGATGATCGAGCCGCGCTATCAGGAAATTCCGTCGGAGCGCATCCCGACGGCGAGAAGCAGCGACGGCAAAATCAGCGTCAGAGTCATCGCGGGCGAAGCGCTGGGTGTCAAAGCGGTGATCGAAACGCGCACACCCATCCTGTACCAACACTTCACGCTCGAGCCGGGCGCATCGATCACGCAACCGGTGCCGAGCGCCTATCGCGTCTTCGCGTACGCGCTGAACGGTACCGGACGCTACGGCGACGAACAGCGCGAAATCGGTGCGCAACGAATGGTCGTGTTCGGCGATGACGGCGAGGCCGTTACGCTGACCGCCGGCGCGGAGCGACTCGACGTTCTGCTGATCGGCGGTGTGCCGTTGAACGAGCCAGTCGTGCGGCACGGCCCCTTCGTCATGAACACGGAAGACGAGATCCGCCAAGCCATCGTCGACTATCAAGCCGGACGGATGGGCCAGATCGCTCATTGAAGCGGCAACGGCCCGCGCCGCTCGCGGACCGCACCGCGGCGCGGATGTCTGAGAATTGCGTCACAATAGCCGCTCGCGCCGCCGGAACATGCGAGCAGATCGATCGGACGGCGCGCTTTCCAGGAGGATGGGCATGAGCGAGCGCGTTGTGACGGCAACCATCGGTGCGGTGAGCTATCAAGTCGACTTCGACGATGGCGCCCATCATTTATGGCACGCCGACGAACCCACCGAGCTGGGCGGCGGCGACCGCGCGCCCACCCCGGTATCGCTTTTGCTTTCCGGATTAGGTGCATGCACGTCCATCACGCTGAAAATGTATGCGCAGCGCAAGGGCTGGCCGCTCGCGGACGTGCAGGTATCGCTATCGATGAAAACCGGCGACCAGGGCTCGACGATCGATCGCAAGATCGTCTTGCACGGTGAACTCACGGACGAACAACGAGAACGTCTGCTGCAAATCGCAAACGCGTGCCCCGTTCATAGGATCTTGACGCGCCCAATCGAGATCAACACCGGGCTTGCCGCCACGTTGCCTGCGATGCCCGACGACGCGTAAGCTGCCCGCCCGTTGTATTTGACTGCAGAAGGAACTTCACTTGAATTTCGAACACCTCGTCCAAGTCAACGATCCGCTCAACCCGCTTGCGGAAACGCTGACGCGCGAGCAGTTGTGGGAAGGTCTCGTGCTGCGCGCGGAGCAACCTCAGCTTTTCGTGCTGGGACTCGACAGTTGCACGATCCTGTCGCGCACCGGCGATACGCTCGAGCGCGAGTTGCACTACGGTCATGCTACCGTGCGCGATCGCGTGACGCTGACGCCGCATGAGAGCGTGCGCTACGACATTCTCGCGACGGAAGCTTACGTTGGTGGTTCGCTCACGATGACGATCGAGCAACCGGACGCGCTGCAACTGTTTCTGCGGTTCGAGTACGAGACGACGCTGCCCACGCCCGATACCGAAGACGCCCGGCAAACCAGCGAGATCGTGAAATCGGCCTACCGGGAAGCGGATATCGACACCGTGCGCCTCATTCGGGAATATTCCCGCGCACCGCGACGGCCCGACGCGCTCCACTGAAACGGCAAGCGGCGCGAATCGCTCGGGCATACGGCCATCGCGTCCGATGGCCGCGCCCTATCAACGGGCTATCTCAATGAATTTGTTTTTTGCAATCGATAATGATTCTCATTTATAATTCATCTCATCGAATCTACTATCAAATGCTAAGAGCATGAGCGAACCCACTCGGCAGCCTATGTTAACGTTGAGAGCGTCCACGAGCAGTTCGGCGCGCCCGCGCTCGGCAAACCGAACGACTGCAGCGCTCGTCACGCCGCGAACCGGCGCCCATCGCGAACAACACCGTGAAACGGCAGGTCAGCCCGCGCACCGCGGGGAAAAAACGGAACGCACGCTTTCAAGCGATCACTTATTGCAAGGCCAACATCTCGTCTTTATCGCTCACAACGGCGAGCGGTATCAGTTGCGCCAGACGCGTCTCGGAAAGCTCATTCTGACGAAGTAAGTACCGGGTATTGTGGGGACCACCTCCTTGAGAGGTGTTAGGCAGTAGCCAGCGCAACGGCAAGCACGCGAGTCTAGACCCCTTCGTGCGCATTCTTCAGCTACGTTGCAGCCAGCCATGCCGCTTTTTTGGGGGCGATGTCTTGTCGCTCGTTCTAGCCGAACTCGGTCTCGCCCCTTGTTGGGGAGCCGATTTCGCTTTCGCTTCTTTTACTTCGTTCGCTTCTTTTACTTCCTTCGTTTCCGTTCGCCCCAAACGGCATCGGCCGCCCGGCGATGCGTCTGAAGCGCATACATCGCCCTTACCGCCCTCACCGCCCTTGCCGTTTATCCCTAGCGCGTAAAGCCCCAGAACATCAACCACCACGCGCTGTCAGCCACCGCGAGCGCGGCGACGAAGCACGTCATCGCACCCACGCGTACGAGAACGCGCGACGCATATCGACCCGTAATGCCCCATGCAAGCCGTGCGCTCCACGCATTCGCGATTGCCAGCACGCCGATGCGAACGGTGGACGCCCAATCGAGCGGAACGTGCTCAGCTCGAAGCAACGACAACGTCGTAGCGGACAACCCCAGGAACACACCCGTTCCGGCAACGGGGATGAGCGCCTGCGCTAGGTGGTGCAAGCGCGCACGATCGAACCGGCCGAGTACACGTGTGCCCGCCGCCAGCAACGCCAGCAGTGTGGTGCCGTACACGAGCGCCGTCGCCAAGATGTAGCCGATCAGCAAGGTGCCGTCGAGCCAAGAAAATACGTCGTTCTGATCGGGGTAATGCGTAAAGATGAACCACGGCGCGTTGGTATCGAGCATCCACGTCACATCATGGTCGATGAGCCAGGTCGCGAGCCATTGCTTGATGTCGATGAACCACGGGCTCACCGTCCAGTGAAACGCGCCGATCGCGATGCCGAGCAGACCGTACAAAATGAGCGCCGTATCCCAGCCATTAGCCGCATCGCGACCAAGTTCCACGACTTCCTGCGAAGGCGAGCGCCACGCCAGTGAAATCGCATCGCGATGGCCGCTGCAACGACCGCACATATGGCAGGCCGCCGCCCCCTTCATGCTTCTCAATGGAACCAAGGGCGCACAGTTGATCGGGATGACGCGATGACCGCGCTCGCCTCCCGTGTACGAGCGCCGCCATGCGGCCTCGTCGACTCGATAGTGGAACGGCGCAAGACGCGCCAGCAGTGCAAATACGCCATTGACGGGACACAGATAACGACACCAGATGCGCTTGTCGCGTCCATACAGGAAGCCGATCACCATCGCCGCCAACGTGGAGCCGCCCAATACGAGCAGCACGGCCCGCGGATACTGATAGACGCTAACCATTTGGCCATAAATCGTCGTCAGGCCGAACGCGACGAATGGCCACCCACCCCACCGCATCCACCGCGGAATCGCCCGCCCCCGGCCGTGACGGCTCGCGAACTCCGCCAACGCGCCTTCCGGGCACAGCACGCCACACCAAACGCGGCCAAGCAAAACCATCGAGAGCAACACGAACGGCCACCAGATGCCCCAAAACACGAACTGGGCCGCCAACGTGAGATTGTTCCAGAGATGCGCGGCATGATCGGGCAGCGGCAAACACGCGGGCACGATGATGAGAAAGGCATAGACCGCGACGACGGTCCATTGAATCGCGCGAATCGTTGCGCCATTGCGCTGCATCCACGCGCCGACGCGGGCAAGCCGCCCAGCGCCGGCGTCAGACAATGGCGTCGTGCTCATGCCGTCCGCCCCGCTTGCGCGGCCGGCATCCGGCCGGCGCGCCGTGCAAGCCAACCCACCACGAGCCAGTACAACGCATAGACGATGAGGTTGGTGAGAGACGGATGCGCGCGATAGCCCGTAAGCGTTGCCACCAGCGAACCGACTGTGCTCGAATCGTCGAGGATCGCAGAACTATTCCATACCTGCGAAATGCCGAGCGGCAGGATTTCCTTGTCGATCAGCTTGTCCGCCCCCGTTTGCAGCAGGCCGGCGCCGAGCAGCAACAGCATGATTTCAGTGACGCGGAAAAAGCGGCGCCACGAGAAGATGCGGCCGCCCAATTGCAGGATGTAGAACGTCAGGAATGCGAGACCGAGCCCCAGTGCAATGGCGAGCACGTCGCTTTCCCTCACATGTCCCGACTGCCCGAACCCGAGCCCATAGAGGAAGATGACCGTCTCGCTCCCTTCTCGGGCAATCGCCAAGGCGACGAGCACGGCGACGCCCCAACCGTTGCCGTCGCGCGTGCGCTCCTGCAGCGAGCGCTCCATGTCGCGCTTGAGCGTGCGGCCGTGACGCTTCATCCATAGCACCATCTGCACGATCAGCACGCACGCGACGAGCACCATGCCTATCTGGAAGTAGTCGGCCGCATCGCCCGAAAGGAATTCACTGAACCCGACGAGCGCCGCACCGAGGGCCACGGCTGCCAGCATGCCGGCGCCGACACCCGCCCACAGATACGGCAATCCGCGCCGCGCGTCGGTGTCGCCATTCTTTAGCCACGCGTACAGAATGCCTACGACAAGCAAAGCCTCGACGCTCTCGCGCCATACGACGAACAATACCTGGCCCATCCGATGCTCTCCGCGCGCACGACGTTCGACGGCCGTGCGCAAAAACCGCTACTTCACGACGATGACGCCTTGCGCCGCTTGATGAAAATCGTCGAAAAACTTGTATTCGCCCGGCGACTGGGGAGCGACCACCACGACCGATTCAGCGCCCGGCGCGAGGACCTTTTCTTTGCGCAGCTGGACGCTTTCGAACTCGGCGGCGCCCTTGCCGGTGTTGCGCACTTCGATGCGGATGCGCTTGCCTGCGGGCACCTCGATGCGCGCGGGCGTCAGCTTGCCGTCGGCCATTTCCAACTTGACGGTGACCGCATCGTCCGCCGCCCGCACCGACATGCAAGCGACGGCAAGCGAACAGGCCAGCGCGACTTTCAAACGCAAATTCATGCTTTCGCTCCCCTATCTCGAGCCATGCGGCTTAATAGCCGCCCTTCTTGCCGATACCGGCGAACGTGAAGTCGTACTGCAACGTGATGGGCCTGAACCACGGGCCCACGCCGGTTTCTTTGTCGACATGACGGCCAAACGCCATGTGGCCCGTTTGCATGGGCGGCTCGACGACGAGCGTCAAATGGTATTTGCCGGGACCGGCCAGCTTGACGTTATCGCCATAATGAGGGCCATCGTCGGCCACCATCGGCATCAAATCGCCCTTGATCGACTGCGCGCCACCCGCCTTCTTCAGTTCGTAGTGAACCTGCAGATAAGGCATCCAATCGCCTTCCGCAAAACCCGTGGGATTGTTCTTGACCGCGTGGATGTCGGCCTCGAGGTGGATGTCGGAATCCGACGCCTTGCGCATCATCCCTTCCGGATCCATCGTGACCGGCTGCAAGTAGACGGCGCCGATTTCCATGCCGCCCTGAACCTGGGGCTTGCCGATCGGATACTCGGCCGCCGACGCGACCATTGCGGCCAACGCCGCCACGACCGCCACGCCGCTCTTCATCCAGGTGGAACGCTGCATCGAAAACTCCTCTTTTCTTTAACTAACCGAAATATTCAACGACACCGCGCACCGCGCTTTGCCGAGAGCCGCCTAGCCGTTCGCAGCCGGCGCGCTCATGCGCCCGATTTCAGCCGAATCCCGAGCCGACGAACCGGGCCACGAGAAAGGACGAGGAACACGAACACAAACGCAAATGCGAACGATTATCAATCAGCGGCAAGTGTACACGAATGGCATCGTTAAGACAAAGCGACCCTTGCGCGCATGGGGTCGCCCCTGCCTCGTCCGCCAAATGGGTTAGCTCGCACCCGTGACCGAATCGCCCACGTTCGCGCCGAAGGCCCGCTCGCGCAGCACGGCCAGTTGATCGCGCGCGGCCGCGGCCTTTTCGAATTCTAAGTTCTTGGCGTGCTCCATCATCTGCTTTTCCAGCCGCTTGAGCTCCTTGGCCAGCTCCTTTTCCGACATATCCTCGAACTTCGCGCGCTGCTGCATTTCTTTCAGTTCGGCACGGGCATCGTCGGCGTTGTAGACACCGTCGATGATGTCTTTGATGCGTTTGACGACGCCGCGCGGGGTAATGCCCATGCGTTCGTTGTAGGCGATCTGCTTGGCGCGCCGCCGCTCCGTCTCGTCGATCGCGCGACGCATCGAATCGGTGATGCGATCGCCGTACAGAATCGCGGTGCCGTGGACGTTACGCGCGGCGCGACCGATCGTTTGTATCAGCGAGCGTTCTGCGCGCAGGAAACCTTCCTTGTCGGCGTCGAGGATCGCGACGAGCGAGACCTCCGGAATGTCGAGCCCCTCGCGCAACAAGTTGATGCCCACGAGCACGTCGAATGCGCCCAACCGCAAATCGCGGATGATTTCGACGCGCTCGACGGTATCGATGTCGCTATGCAAGTAGCGCACCTTCACGCCATGGTCGGCGAGAAACTCCGTCAACTGCTCGGCCATGCGCTTGGTCAAAACGGTGACGAGCACGCGTTCGTTGACCGCCACGCGCGCGTTGATCTCGCTCAGGACGTCGTCGACCTGCGACGTGGCCGGTCGCACCTGCACGAGCGGATCGACTAGGCCCGTCGGACGCACCACCTGCTCGACGACCTGCCCCGTCTGCTTTTTCTCGTAGTCGGCCGGCGTGGCGGAAACGAAGACGGCCTGGCGCATCTTGCGCTCGAACTCGTGGAACTTCAGCGGCCGATTGTCCAGCGCCGAAGGCAGCCGAAAGCCGTACTGCACGAGATTTTCCTTGCGCGAGCGATCGCCGTTGTACATGGCGTTCAGTTGCCCGATGAGCACGTGCGATTCGTCGAGCAACATCAACGCATCGGGCGGCAGGTAATCGACGAGCGTCGGCGGCGGCTCGCCGGGCGCGGCGCCGGAGAAATGGCGCGAATAGTTTTCGATGCCCTTGCAAAAGCCGAGCTCCTGCAACATTTCCAGATCGAAACGCGTGCGCTGCTCCAGACGCTGCGCTTCGACGAGCTTGCCTTCGCTATGAAAAAACTCGAGGCGCTCGCGCAGCTCCGCTTTGATGGTCTCGACGGCGCGCATGACGGTTTCGCGCGGCGTCACGTAGTGCGACGACGGGTACACCGTAAAGCGCGGGATCTTTTGCCGCACGCGCCCCGTCAGCGGATCGAACAACTGCAGCGACTCCACCTCGTCGTCGAACAGCTCGATGCGCAGCGCCATTTCGGCATGCTCGGCCGGAAACACGTCGATCGTATCGCCGCGCACCCGGAACGCGCCGCGCTGGAAATCGGCCTCGTTTCGGTTGTACTGCATCGCGATCAACCGCGCGATGACGTCGCGCTGACCGATCTTGTCGCCCGTGCGCAGGGTCAAGATCATCTGGTGGTACTCGCTTGGATTGCCGATACCGTAAATGGCAGACACCGTCGCTACGATCACCACGTCGCGCCGCTCCATCAAGCTCTTGGTGGCCGACAGCCGCATTTGCTCGATGTGCTCGTTGATCGACGAGTCTTTTTCGATGAACAAGTCGCGCTGCGGCACATACGCTTCCGGCTGGTAGTAGTCGTAGTACGAAACGAAGTACTCGACCGCATTGCGCGGAAAAAACTCGCGAAACTCCGAATAGAGCTGCGCGGCGAGCGTCTTGTTCGGCGCGAACACGATCGCGGGACGACCGAGCCGGGCGATGACGTTGGCCATCGTGAACGTCTTGCCCGAGCCCGTCACGCCAAGCAGGGTCTGATAGGACAAGCCGTCCTCGACGCCCTCGACGAGTTGTGCGATGGCGCTCGGCTGATCGCCGGCCGGCGGATAGGGCTGATAAAGATGAAACGGGGAACCCTCGAATTCGACGAACTTCGATTCGTCGAGGGCTTCGGCGGCATGCGGCTGAGCTTCGGACATGGGAAAGGCGCTTCCTTCGCCGACAAAAGAGCCATTTTAGCGTTTCGCGGGCGCACGAGCAGCGCCGCGTCCGCTCGCGCGCGCCCGCTCGACGCAAAAAGTGCACGGTCGTTCAGGGCGTTAGCAGCGTCTCAGCCTTCGAAAACACCCAAAAGCGGCGCCTGGATTGGTTACAATCTCATATTTAGCGCCCGCGAAACCGCCATCGTCGAGTCGACCCGTCGAGTGGATCGGCCTGCCCGGCGACACCGGCCGGACGAAAGCGGCGCACGCATCGGCCCGCCAGTTTCTTACTACCGTCATAGACACCATGTCCCTGTTCTCCGCTGTCGAACTCGCCCCCCGCGACCCGATCCTCGGCCTCAACGAGGCCTTCAACGCCGATACGCGCCCGACCAAAGTCAACCTGGGCGTGGGCGTCTATACGAACGAAGAAGGCAAGATCCCGCTGTTGCGCGCCGTGCGCGAGGCAGAGAAGGCGCGTATCGAGGCGGCGCTGCCGCGCGGCTACCTGCCCATCGAAGGTATTGCCGCCTACGACGCAGCCGTGCAGAAGTTGCTGCTCGGCGACGCGTCGCCGCTGATCGCCGCGGGTCGCGTCGTCACAGCGCAAGCGTTGGGCGGCACGGGCGCGCTCAAGATTGGCGCCGATTTCCTCAAGCGCCTGAACCCGGCCGCCAAAGTCGCGATCAGCGATCCGAGCTGGGAAAATCATCGCGCGTTGTTCGAAAGCGCAGGCTTCGAAGTGGTCGCTTATCCCTACTACGATGCGCAGACGCACGGTGTCAATTTCGAGGCGATGCTCGCCGCGCTCAACGGCTACGCCGCCGGCACGATCGTCGTGTTGCATGCCTGCTGCCATAACCCGACCGGCGTCGACCTGAGCGATGCGCAGTGGAAGCAAATCGTCGAAGTGGTCAAGGCGCGCAACCTCGTCCCGTTCCTCGACATCGCCTATCAAGGGTTCGGCGACGGCATCGACGCCGATGCCGCAGCCGTGCGGCTGTTCGCAGCAGCCGAATTGAACGTGTTCGTGTCGTCTTCGTTCTCGAAGTCGTTTTCGCTGTACGGCGAACGCGTCGGCGCCCTCACGATCATCACGGATAGCAAGGACGAAGGCGCACGCGTGCTCTCGCAACTGAAGCGCGTGATTCGCACGAACTACTCGAACCCGCCGACGCACGGCGGCGCGATCGTCGCAACGGTGCTCGGCACGCCGGCACTGCGCGCCACGTGGGAAGAAGAGCTCGGGCAAATGCGCGATCGCATCCGCGCGATGCGCAACGGCCTCGTCGAACGCCTCAAAGCCGCCGGCGTAACGCGCGATTTCGGCTTCGTCAACGCGCAGCGCGGCATGTTCTCGTACTCCGGCTTGACTTCGGCCCAAGTGGATCGCCTGCGCGAGGAATTCGGCATCTATGCGGTGGGCACGGGCCGCATCTGCGTGGCCGCGCTCAACACGCGCAACCTCGATGCAGTCGCCAACGCGATCGCCCATGTGCTGAAGTAAGGCTTCGCAACGCCGGTCAGCCGCGCTCGCGTGCCGTGCGTCGCATGGCCCCGGCGTTTGCGTGACCCCGGCTTGACGGCTGGACCCGACGATGGCGCCCTTTCACGGGCGCCATTTCGTTTTCGGTCACCGCAAATCGCGATGGATGTCGTGCGTGACGAACCCTGCGTCGTTCTGCGGCATCTCCAGCCAGCCCGGTTGCGCGAGGCTATCGCGAATGTCGCGCAAACCGCAACGCCAATGCTCGTGCATGGCCGACGCACCGAACTGATAGTCCTTGAAATTGCCGTCGAACTCCTTGTCGCGGTAAATCAGCTGAAACACGTTGTATCGATGCGACGACGACAGTTCCTGGGCGAGCCTGCACCACGGATCGTCTCGATGCTCGGGCGCCACCCGCGCAAGCACCTCGCGCAACACATGCCTGAAGCGCTGCGAGTGCTCCATCATGTCCGTCACCATCCGGGTGCGGCTCGAGTATTGGATGTCCTTCATTCGCCCCTGCACGTCCGTCAGGTTCGTGGGAACGGGACCGCGGGCGCTCCATAGATCCACCTGGAACGCGAGCGTATCGCGGCGGGGCGATGCCTGGACGACTTCGGAGAGCGGCGTATTGGACATGAGCCCCCCGTCCCAGTAAAACTCGCCCTCGATCTCCGTCGCGGCGAACCCCGGCGGCAACGATCCCGAGGCAATGAAATGCTCGGCCTTGAGCTTCTGATGCTGGTTGTCGAAGTAAGCAAAGTTGCCGGTGCCGACGTTGACCGCGGCGACCGACACGCGCGTCTCGCCCGAATTGATGCGATCGAAATCGCATAGACGCTCGAGCGTCGCTTTCAACGGCGCGGTGTCGTACCAACTGGCCGTGTCGGGCGAACTCGAAACGAACGGCAGCGGCGGCGGCATGCGCGGCACGAAGAACCCCTTTTGGCCGTCGACGATGGCGCTTAGCGCCTGCATCGTCGTGAAGGCCGTGCGCACGGGCGCCGCCGAGTCGAACAACGCGTGCTCGATCGCGCGGGGAATCGGCACGCCGTACGCAGGCTGGCACACCATCTCCCAGAAGGCCTTCAACTTCCCCACGCGATGCTCGGGCGCGTTGCCCGCGATGATCGCGGTGTTGATGGCCCCGATCGATATGCCGGCGACCCAATTGGGCACGATACCGGCTTCATGCAATCCCTCGTAGACGCCGGCTTGATAGGCGCCGAGCGCGCCGCCCCCTTGCAAGACGAGCGCAACCGTCTCGTAAGGAGGCAAGGCCACGGACGGCGCTACGCTCGCCGCTCGCACCGCCCTGGCGTGCCCGCCGGTATCGCTCGTCGAAGCAGCGGCGCTTGCGCGCACGCGTGTGGCTTTGCGCTCCCCCATGAGATCTCCTTATTGCATGCACCAGCCGTGCGAGACGATGAACGACTGCCCCGTCAGCGCGGCGCTCGGGAACGTGCAAAGGAACAGCACGGTCTGCGCGACATCTTCCACGGTGGTAAAGATGCCGTCCACCGTCTGGCCGAGCATGACGCGCTTCACCACGTCTTCTTCGCTGATCCCGAGCTCTTTCGCCTGCTCGGGAATTTGTTTGTCGACGAGCGGCGTGCGCACGAAACCGGGACATACGACGTGCGAGCGCACGTTGTGCGCCGCGCCTTCTTTCGCGAGCACGCGCGAGAGGCCGAGCAGCGCATGCTTGGCCGCGACGTAGGCCGACTTCAACGGCGACGCCTCATGCGAATGGACGGAACCCATGTAGATGACGATCCCGCCGCGATCGCCTTTATACATGTGCTTGAGCGCAGCCTTGGTGGTGAGAAAGGCCCCATCGACGTGGATCGCCTGCATTTTCTTCCAATCGGAGAAGCTGTAGCTCTCGATGGGGTTGACGATCTGAATGCCCGCGTTCGATACGAGGATGTCGACCGAACCGAACTGCGCGGCGACTTCGTCGATGCCGCTATTCACGGCTTCCTCGTTCGTCACATCCATGGCCACGCCCATGGCCTTGCCGCCGGCGGCGCGAATTTGGTCGGCCACCGCTTGCGCACCGGCCAGATTCAAATCGGCGATCGCCACGGCCGCACCCTGCGCCGCCAACGTGAGCGCGATTTCTTTGCCGATCCCGCTCGCGGCGCCCGTCACCACTGCGGCCTTACCGTTCAGACTCGTATTCAACGACGACATTCGTCACCCCTTAAGCATGCATGGACAATGACATCATGGCGCACGGCGTGCGACAAGCTAGCCGAACGTCATATGACCTTCGGCCGAATGGAGCAGCACGACCGACTTCGCTATTGTGCCCCATCGGCCGGCGTCAACGCGACTTGGCGCGAATGGGATTAAGCTCTGCGGGTCGACTTTTTAGGAGGCATACATGAATTACCGGCGACTCGGCCGTTCTGGCCTGCAAGTGAGCGAACTTTCTTTGGGCTCGTGGGTGACTTACGGCAATCAAGTTGATCGGCGCGCCGCGCGCGAATCGCTGGCGGCGGCGCGCGACGCGGGCGTGAATTTCTTCGATAACGCGGAAGTCTACGCGGGCGGCCAAGCCGAGGAGATCATGGGGCAAGCGCTCAAGGAACTGGCCTGGCCGCGCGTGAGCTACGTCATCTCCACGAAGTTCTACTGGGGCTTGCACGAGGCGCCCAACCAATATCACACGCTCAATCGCAAGTATCTGCATAACGCGATCGACGGTTCGCTGGCTCGCCTACAACTCGATTACGTCGACCTTGTGTTTTGCCATCGCGCCGATCCGCATACCCCGCTCGAAGAGACGGTTTGGGCAATGAGCGACATGATCGCTCGCGGCAAAGCGCTCTACTGGGGCACCTCCGAATGGAGCGCCGACGAGATTCGCGCCGCTTACGAGATTGCCGAGCGCCACCATCTGCACAAGCCGGTGATGGAACAACCGCAGTACAACTTGTTCTGCCGCAAGCGTGTCGAACAGGAATACAAGCGGCTCTATGAAGATATCGGGCTCGGCCTGACAACTTGGAGCCCGCTCGCGTCGGGCTTGTTGACCGGGAAGTATCGTTCGGGCGTGCCCGCGGGCAGCCGCGCGCAATTGGAGGGCTACGACTGGTTGCGCGCGCGCCTTATCGATGCCGACAAGAACGAACGCGTCGGCAAGCTCGAGCAGGTGGCGTACGAACTTGGCTGCAGCGTCGGGCAGTTGGCGATCGCGTGGGTGCTCAAGAATCCGCGCGTCAGCACGGTGATCACCGGCGCATCGAGAGTCGAGCAAATCGCGGAAAACATGAAAGCGGGCGACGTCGCAGCGCGCATCACGCCCGAGGTCGCGCAACGAATCGAGGAAATCGTCGCAGGCGTCGAGCCGTAGCGGCGCGCAAAGCGAGCCGGGCGCTGCCGTACAATACGCGCCCTGCCCGCGCGTTCGGAAGGCTCGAGCGCGCCGGCTCGCGGCTCGTTCCGCACGCATTGGCGCCGCGCAGCCGCCCTGAAGTTTTGACTCTTTCGCCCGTATGCTCAGCTACCGTCACGCGTTTCATGCCGGCAATCACGCCGATGTCCTCAAGCACGCCGTCCTCGTGCAGTTGCTGCGCTACTTAGGGCAGAAGGACAAGGCCTATTGGTACATCGACACGCACGCCGGTGCGGGCGTGTACTCGCTCGTCGAAGGTTACGCGACCAAAACCGCCGAGTTCGAAACGGGCATCGCCAAGCTCTGGCAGCGCTCGGATTTGCCCGAAGTGCTGGAAGATTACCTCGCGCAGATTCGCGCGCTGAACCCCGATGGGCAGTTGCGCTACTACCCCGGTTCGCCGTATCTGGCGTGGCGCTTGATGCGCGCCCAGGACCGGATGCGGCTTTTCGAACTCCACACGACCGAGATCGAGGTGCTGCGTCACAATTTTCGCGACGCCGGGCGCCGTGCAATGCTGTACGCCGGCGACGGCTTCGACGGCATCAAAGCGATCCTGCCTCCGCCGCCGCGGCGCGCGCTGGTGCTCGTCGATCCGTCGTTCGAGGATAAGCGCGACTACGCTCGCACGCTCGGCTGCATCGAGGAAAGCCTGAAGCGGTTCGCCACCGGCATGTACGCCATCTGGTATCCGCAGGTGACGCGCATCGAGTCGCAGCGATTCCCCGATCAGTTGAAAGCATTGCAACCGACCAACTGGCTGCATGTCACGCTGACGGTGAGCCGTCCGCCGTCGGACGGCTACGGGCTCTACGGCAGCGGCATGTTCATCGTGAACCCGCCCTATACGCTCGCGGCTCAGATGAAGAAGACCCTGCCCTACCTCGTCGATGCGCTGGGGCAAGACGACACGGCCCAATTCACGGTGGACTCGCGCGTTGCTTAATGGCGCTTAGCGGACCTGGTCAGCGCTTAGCGGCTCGATATAGCCAGGACGCGCCTGGCGTGCGCCGGCTCGATGGGTCCTACTGGCGGTAACCCGGCGCCATCCGATAGCGGGAACCGGTGGCCGGTGCGGCCCCGTTCGTGCCCGGCAGCGCGATATAGGGCGCGACGACGATCGGCGGTTGGCCGCTCGTCGAATCGAGTTCCGTGGGTGTGGGCAACTGCTGCGCCGGCACCATGGGCGCACGCGAGAACGGGGCGTTTTGCAGCACGACGCCGCTTCGTCCGTCGTGAATGCCCGTTTGCGAATCGAGCACCAACGGTTGGCCCTGGGCCAACGCATAGGAGGCGATCCCCATCAATGCGAGACATGCCGTCGTTCGAACGGCCGTACGTGAACGAGGTGAAGAAGAAAAGCCCATGGGGATCGTCCGCAAAAGTACGTCGTGGCATATGGCGAAAAACGCGCCACGAATGGTCGTACCTTAACGCGCTAGCTACGTCCGCGCTAGTCGCATCGATGCCGATGCAGTGGCGCCGCCACTACGCGGTGCGAACTTGCACGGCTGGGCCGATCTGCTCCGCATACGACAAAGCCTCGCCGAGCCAGCGAGGCTTTCAGATAACGTGCATCTTCGCGCGAAAAATGGGCGCGCTAGCGGCGGTCGTGCGCCGCAGGTACGGTCAGTTCGAGTAGCCGTTGATTTCGAGCGAGCGCAGGCGGTGCTCGAGATCGACGATGTCCGACGACGAAGCCAAATACGCTTCGCGGCGGGCGCGTTCGGCCGATTCAAACCAGTTGCTGAGCTTTTCGAGGATGTAGGCAAACATGATGTTCTCCAAGGGTCGGGTTATGTCCCCAGCGGATCGCGCATCAGGGATTTCCCGTAAAAGGGTTAACCCGGATTATAGAGATGTCGGCCGAAATTGCGAGTGAAATGCTTGAATAGTGTGCATTCCGCTTTGGAATGGTGCCCAGCCCGCACTACGCGTGTCATAAATGCACCATGGTTGTGCATTTCAAGCGAATAACCCGCTCACCCTTGTGGGCAATGGCTTTGCGCGTGATCGCCCGGCGCCTGATCGCTCGCCAAGCCCTCGAGAATGGGGCAGTCCGGGCGCGTATCGCCATGACAGTGCTGGGCTAGATGAGTCAGCGTGTCGCGCATTTCCGACAATTCCGCGATGCGGCGTTCGAGATCGGCCACGTGCTGGAGCGCAATCGCTTTCACCTCGGCGCTGGCGCGCGAGCGGTCTTGCCAGAGCGCCAACAGTTTGCGAATGTCGTCGATCGAGAACCCGAGGTGGCGCGCTTGACGAATGAACCGCAAGGTATGGACTTCCGGCTGGCCATAGACGCGATAGCCTGCATCGGTACGCCCCTTCGGGGCCAGCAAGTCGACGCTTTCGTAATAACGGATCATTTTTGCGGTCACGCCCGATTCGCGCGCCGCTTCTCCGATGTTCATGCTTCGCTCCGGTTGAATGCCCAAAGCGTATACCTTCCCATGGCGGGAAGGTATACGCTTCATCGGAACGGGCCGCTGTAAGCGCGGCATGGAGACTCGAACCACCTCGTTATCGTCCCAACCTTTTTGAAGGGGAAACCTTGCAATGATCGAATTTCAAGTGGAAGGCATGAGCTGTCAGCATTGCGTGAGCGCCGTAACCAAGGCGATTCGTGCACTGGACTCGGCCGCGCTCGTCGAAGTGAACCTCGAGAACGGCCGAGTGCGTGTCCAATCGCAGGCGAGCTCCGAGCGGATAGGCAGTGCGATCGTCGACGCCGGTTACGAGGTAAAGGGCAACCGGACGATCGTCGATGCATGATCGGCGGGGCTGATCGGTCCTCGCCGCAGTCCCCGAACCGCACGCGGCGGCTGCGGCGTATCGCCGCGCCGCCAGCCTTCAAATAAAGGCCCGCGCGAGCGGCGCGATGCCGCGGCCATCCCCTGCTTTCACCCCTCAATGGAAATTCCGGCTCTCCGACTGCAACCCGCCCAAAAGATGCGACAGATCGACGAGCCGCTTGGCCACGAGATGCCGCACTTGCCCCTGACACTGCCATACGCCGTATACGGCAAGCAACGAAGCGCCGAGCACTTCCTTGCGCTGCTTTTCGAGCAGGCTCGGCCAGATGATGACGTTGACGTTGCCCGTTTCATCCTCGAGCGTCATGAAGATCACGCCTTTGGCCGTGCCCGGCCGCTGACGAACCGTCACGATGCCGCAGCCGCGAGCGGGCTGGCCGTTGCGGTAGCCGTTCAATTTCGCTGCCGGCATGAGCCGCTTTTCCAGTAGCCGAGCGCGCAACAAAGCAAGCGGATGGCGTCGCAGCGTCAACCCCGACGAACGGTAATCGGCCACGATGTTTTGCCCTTCCGTCGGGGCGCCGAGGGCGGGCGTATCGTCGGTCCCTACCGCCGCTGCCAGCATATCCTTCTCGGGCACGGCGGCCACCGAATGCCATAGCGCTTCGCGACGATTGCCGGCGAGCCTCGATAGCGCATTGGCATCGGCGAGCACATGCAAATCGTGCCGATCGAGCTGCGCGCGCCGCGCGAGATCGTGCACGCTCTCGAACGCTCTCACTGCCCGCGCGTTTTCGATACGCTCGGCCACCTCCTGCTTCATGCCGCGCAAAAGCGATAGTCCCAGGCGCACGGCCGGACGCGCCGCCCCCGCCATCGGTTCGAGCACGGCGTCCCATCCACTGATCGTCACATCGGCCGGCAGCACCCGCACGCCGCGCCTTCTCGCATCCTGCACGAGCTGCGACGGGGAATAGAACCCCATCGGCTGGCTGCCCAGCAACGCCGCCAGAAAAGCCTCGGGCTCATGGCACTTGAGCCAACTGCTCGTATAGACGAGCAGCGCGAAGCTCGCCGCATGGCTTTCCGGAAAGCCATATTCGCCGAAGCCCTTGATCTGTTCGAAAATCGCATCGGCGAAGCTGCGCTCGTAGCCGCGTTCCAGCATCCCATTGACGATGCGGTCGTAGTACTTCCGCAAATCGCCTTTGCGTTTCCATGCCGCCATCGCACGCCGCAATTGATCGGCTTCGCCCGGGCTGAAGCCGGCCGCGATGATCGCCACCTGCATCACCTGCTCCTGAAAGATGGGCACCCCAAGCGTGCGGCCCAAAGCGACCTCCAAATCCTTGCTCGGGTAGGTGACGGTTTCGATCTTTTGGCGCCTGCGCAAATACGGATGCACGGCGCCGCCTTGAATCGGCCCGGGCCGCACGATCGCCACTTCGATCACGAGATC
Organism: Trinickia sp. Y13; assembly: GCF_029522115.1. GTDB lineage: Bacteria > Pseudomonadota > Gammaproteobacteria > Burkholderiales > Burkholderiaceae > Trinickia. Next base: position 41,235 of record NZ_JAKWFK010000013.1, read on the forward strand.
GTAGAAGGTGCGCGGCTGCAGTCGCGGCAGCATGCTCATCTGCGCGCGCGATTCGATCTGAAAGACGCCCACCGTATCCGCACGCGAAATCATCTCGTAGGTCTTGGCGTCCTCGGGCGGCACGTCCTGCATGTCGAAACGCTCGCCGCGCCGCTCGGAAACGAGATCGAGCGCGCGCCGTATCACCGACAGCATGCCGAGCGCCAATACATCGACCTTTAGCAGTCCTAATGATTCGAGATCGTCTTTGTCCCATTGAATCACCGAGCGATCGGGCATCGCCGCATTCTCGACGGGCACGAGCCGCGTCAGTTTGCCCCGGCTGATGACGAACCCGCCCGAGTGTTGCGAGAGATGGCGCGGAAAATTCAGCAACTGCGCGGCAAGCTTCGCCCAGGCTTGAATCAACGGCTGATTGGGATCGAGCCCGGACTCTTCGAAACGCGCCAGCAAATCGCGGCTCGTATCGAACCAATGGTGCGACTTCGCCACCGCGTCGACGATCTGCGGATCGACGCCGAGCGCCTTGCCCGTTTCGCGCAATGCGCCGCGCGGGCGATAAGTCGAGACGGCCGCCGCAATCGCCGCGCGATGCCGGCCGTATTTGCGATAGATGTACTGCATCACGATCTCGCGCCGCTGATGCTCGAAATCGACGTCGATGTCGGGCGGCTCGCCCCGTTCCTTGCTGATGAACCGCTCGAACAGCATGTTGCCGCGCGCGGGATCGACTTCGGTAATGCCGAGGCAATAGCAGACGGCGGAATTGGCGGCCGACCCGCGCCCTTGGCACAAAATGTTTTGACTGCGCGCATAGCGCACGATGTCGAACACCGTCAGGAAGTACGCCTCGTAACGCAGCTCGGCAATCAGGGCGAGTTCGTGTTCGATCTGCTTTTGCACCTCGTGAGGGATGCCGGCGGGAAAACGCCGCCGCGCCCCCTCGTATGTTTCTTTCCGCAAATAGGCGGTAGGCGTGAAACCCGCGGGTACGAGCTCGTCGGGGTACTCGTAGCGAAGCTCGTCGAGCGAGAACCGGCATCGCGACATGACATTGAGCGTTTCGCGCAGCGTCTCGTCGGGATAAAGATTGACGAGCCGCAAACGCGAACGCAGATGCTGCTCGGCATTGGGCGCGAGTTCGTAGCCGCATTCGTGGATGGGCCTGCCCACACGAATGGCCGTCATCGTATCTTGCAGCGGCTTGCGCGAGCGAACATGCATGACGACATGACCAAGCGCCACGACCGGCACCCCCTGACGATGCGCGACATGCTCGATCGCGCCGCGATGCAGGTCGTCCATCGCGCGCCGATGCAGCACGAGGCCCGCCCAGGCGCGGCCGGAGAACGTTTCATCGAGCCATTCGAGCTGTGCCGCAAGCGCCTCTTCCTTTGCCGGGAAATCGGGCACGAGGATAGCCAGGCAATCGGGCATCCCGCGCAAATGCGCGAACTCGCTCTCCGGGCGGGAGAGATCGTACGGCGTCAGCCGATACTCGCCTTTCGGCGCACGCGTGCGCGCCAACGTGATGAGTTCCGACAAATTGCCGTACCCCTCGCGGTTTTGAGCGAGCAAGACGAGGCCGAACGACGGCGAGCCATCGGCATGGCGCAAGCGGAAATACGAGCCGATGACGAGCGGCAACCCCACCTCCTTCGCAGCCTCGTGCGCACGGACGACGCCCGCGAGCGAGCATTCGTCGGTGATCGCAAGCCCCGCATAACCGAGCTGGGCCGCGCGCTCGACGAGTTCTTGCGCATGCGACGCGCCATGAAGGAACGTGAAGTTGGAAAAGCAAAAAAGCTCGGCGTACGCCGGCAGCCCACTGAGACCGGGAACCATCGCACATCATCCAAATAGGCCGTGGAGAAACCAGCGCGGCCCCGCTTCGGCGTCGCGGCTACTGACACGCTCGCGGTAAATCCAGTAATAGCTTTTGTCGTCGGCCTCGGCGACGAAGTAATCGCGCGTGACGAGTTCGCCGTCGAACCAGCCCGCCTCGATGCGCTCGGCCGGCGAAACGACGCGCAGCGGCGATCCGTAAAACGGGCGATGCGCGCGCGTGAGCAAACGCACGGGCTCGGCGAGCAGCCAGGCCGGCCGCGGCAAGCCTTCGGGCAGCGTGCTTTTCGCGCGGGGCGCATCGAGCGTAAGCGGCGCCCAACGATTGGCGACCTCCGGCCGGTAATCGGCGAGCGGCGCGGGACGCAAGACGTTTTCTTCGCCAAGCCGCGCTACCAGCAGTTCGAGCAACCGCGCATGGCTTTGCGCCGACGCGCCCGGATCCGGAAAAAGCTGATCGGCCGCAGGCACCGCCGCTTCGACCTTCACAGCCTCGAGCCGCACCGCGATCATCGGAGCCGTCAATTCGATGCGATGCAGCCGCTCCTTCAGCAACCGCAGCAGATGCCCCTCTTGCCAAGCAGGCTCGCCAAGCGCGATTTCGATCGACGTAGGCGCCACCGCTTGCCGGCCGCGCTCGTGTTCGAGCGAAAGCGTGACGGCCGTCACGGCCAATTGCTTTGCGCAAAGCCAGCCGCACAACTGCACGATCAGGCGATGCGCAGCATGCAGTGCGCCCTCCGCATGCTCGATGCGATCGGGCAATTCCAGCCGTGCGGAAAACGTGGGCGGCAACGCGAGCCAATCGAACAACTCGGGCGCCATGCCGAACGCGCGATCGAGCGAGTCGAGCATATGCTCGCCACAGCGGCGCTGTAACCCGGCCCGAGGCAAGCGGCAAATATCGGCAATCGTCGCGCAGCCTAGACCGGCGAACCACTCCGCGAACGGCCGCGCTTCGGGCACGGCGATCATCGGAAGCGGCGATAAGACCCGTTCGAGCGAGCCGAGCCGCACCACACGGCGATTGCCATAGCGCGCCAGCAACCATGCGCCCTGCCCCGTGGGCGCAAGGCCGATGCGCGCCGTAAAGCCCAGCGTGTCGAGCATCGCCCGCGCCTGCCGGCACAAGGCACGCAGACCGCCGAAAAGCCTCAGACTCGCGCCGACTTCGACGATGACCACCGCTTCGTCGGCAAGCGCGACATCGGGCGAAAACCGCATCAGCGCCACACCGACTTCGTGTTGAGCCGCAGCTTCGCGCGCCGCATCGCGCTCGTACAGATGAACATCGGCAGACAACGTGAGCACGCCGCCGCGCTTCATGCCAAGACGGATACCCGCCGCACGCGCCGCCGCATCGGCGATGACGACCTTGTCTTTCTCGAGCGCGGCGCTGCCGCCCGGCGGCTCAGGCAGCCACTTCGGCCGGAATACTTCGAGCGCCAGTTTCGGCAAATGGACGGCGAGAAAGACGCGCATGGCGAGACAGCAAAACAGGCGTAGGTTGAAGAGGAATCGATAAAGGCTCCGTGCGCGAGGGCCCTCGTCGCTTCACGATATCGACCATCAGCCCTTCAGCCGAAGGCCGCAGCGCCAGCCGCAACAGCGCGGGCGAGGCGTCTTGCGCAATCGTCGAAGGCCGCACCATCACGAACAGCGTTTCACCCGACTGCGCCGCTAGATGCAGACGCCGCAGCGACGACGGCTGCGCATACGGCGCCCAGAAGATCAACGCGCCGCAACTGCCGGCCCGCAGGATTTGCTCGGCAGACCACAGCGCATCGCCTGTTTTCGGCGCTTTGACATGCAACAGCCGATCGAGCGGCAGCCCGATGTAGCCGAGTCCCAAGCCATTGGGAACTTGCGGCGGCTGCAACAACGCGATCGGCCGTTCGCCCAGCGCGCTCAAAGCAGGCTGCAGCAGCCGCATCTCGCCGATCCCCGCCTGCTGGACGAGCAAATCGACCAGCGCGCCGAGAGGCCAACCGCCGCCGGGCAACTCGGCCGACAATGCCGGATAGCCCGTTTCCACTACGCGAGTTCGGCCGCGCGCAAGCTGCGAAGCCCGCCATAGCGACGGGTGGATCTCTTCGGCACGGAAGGAGTCGGCAAGCATCGGGCACACCAATCACTGTATATCCATACAGGATCTTACACGCAATCGAGCGTAGAGGAACTGGAACTTTTTATGCCCCTCTGCTTTTCTCGCAGCTTTCAGCCACGCCCCGAGATTTCGTAAATTCCCCTGAATCTCGTAGCATTCCGTTCTTCCCTACTACGAAATACCAAGCGGCACGGACCCGACGCCGTCAATAAAATCCTTTCAGAGACAGCGGGTGCTACCCGCAGGTGCAACCCGACGGCCAGCCGTCTCCGTCCGCGCCTCCCGCAAGCCGCCCGGCGCTGCGCTCGCTTCCAAAAACAACGATAGATAGGAAACCCCATGTCATATCTGGACGTGGTCGACGAACGCGAAGACCTGCACTGCGCATCGACATCGGCGCATTACCCGGCGCCCGATTTCAAGTCGAGCACGCGTTGCGAGATTCGCTATATCGACGAAATGGACGTGACCCCGATCGCACGCGCCGAGGAGACCGGCGACGCGACCTTCCTCGCTGCGGAACTGGGCGCGGCCCGCACGACCGACGAACGCATTCGCATGATTCGCGGCATTTTGAACATCATCGGCTTTAGCGGCCTCGGTTACGCCGCCTTGAAGCTCGACGCGAGAAAGCAGCCCGAACATGCCTATCTGTTGCGCAACTACCTGTCGACGGACTTGTTGCCGCTCGCGCTCGAAGGCGGCTATTTGCTGCGCGATCCGCATATGCGGCGCGCCTTCGAGTCGAGCCGGCCGCACGTGTGGGACATGCGCTCGCTCGTGAACGCCTCGCGCAAGGACGGCATCGATCCGCCGCTGCGGCGGTTCTTCGACGGCATGCGCGAAAACGGCCTAGCGAGCGGCCTGGCCTTCAGCTTGCCGATCCCGCGCACGTCGATGCGCGCGCTCATCATGTTCGCCGGGCCGCCCGAGCATTGCGACTGGATCACCGACAGCGTCATCGCCCAGGCGATCGGCCTGGGGCTATCGCTGCACCAGCGCTGCGCGGCATACGTGCAAGCGATCTGCCGTCAAGAAAGCGCGAGCGGGCTGTCGCAACTGCAGCAGCGCATCTTGGGCGCAGTCGTCGTCGGCATGTCGGATAAGGCGATCGCCGCGCGCCTCAATACGACCGTCCACAACGTCGACTATCACCTGCGCCAGTTGCGCGAAAAGTTCGGCGCCCGCAATCGCAGCCAACTCGCGTTTCTCGCGGGCAAGATGCAGGCGGTATGAGGGAGTAGGCGTCGACGTTGTCGCGAGCGGTTACTGCGCCTGGGCCAGGGTAAGCCAGCCGGACCACGCCCAGTCCGTCGAAACATGCGTGCGACGATGCTTTCGATCGCTAGCGCCCTTTCCGTCGGCTCTTCGATCAACGACGATCGACACCGAGCGGCGCCGTATGGGACGCGACTTCAACGGCTCGGCGGTTGGCACGATTTGACGTCTTGCCTCGGAACGTCCTTCAACTTGCGGGTATCGAAGCCCCACGGGCCATTCACTACGGACAGCACGATCGGCTCGCTAACGAGCGAGCGCTCCGTCGGCTGAGTAGCGCTCGGCTTCGACTCCGGTCCACGTAGTTGGGGCAGGTGCTCCGCCCACGCGATCGCTTCGGCCTCCTCCTCGGGCCGAAGCAGATGGACACGCTCGGCGATACCGAGCGCCTGGGCCATCCCGTTCATCGCGCGCACGATGTTGAGCGTAAAAGCCAATGACCATGCTTGCTGCCCCGTGACGGGCTCCCCGCGCTTCATCTTGCGCAATACATCGGCAGCGACATCGAGCCCGCCCTCGAAGCTAGGCGAGGTCAGCGCATCGGGCAGGAAATACTTTCCGTTGTTGAAGATCACGTTGCCGTCCCCTCCCACATCGAGCACTTCCCGCGAGTCATTCATAAAGCGGATGCCATGCACGAGAAAATCTCGCACGCTATCGCCCGCTTCATCGCCTAGGCGACTCGCGTCGTATAAGGCTTCGAGCTTCGTGCCCTTTATGACATAGCGGAACTGAGCCTCGTCGAAATCGGCTGGCCGGTTCAGAACAAGGCTGTCGTTGAGGGCGGCGTAGCGCTCCGGCTCTGGATAGTCGGTGAGACGTTCGATGAAACGCAGGCTCAGGCTAAAGTTCAACGAAGAAGGATCGGATAGCTGAGGCAAGAAATCTTGCTCTCGCACGATCGTCAGTAAGCGATAGGTCGCTGCGGGATCGATCTTGGGCAATATCCGCGACTCGTCGGGCACCACGCCACCCTGCAGCATGTATTGCAGAGCGGCGCCACGCACGGGCACGTAGTCTGTCTGGACGCATTGACCAGGCACGGCGCCATCCGGAAAACCGGCGGTGAGTCGCGCGTACCGCTTCATTTCGTTCGCCGCGAGCCGCTGGCCTCCAGCCTCTATCGCCGGCGGCGTTCGTTGACTCGCTTCTCTGCCGAACAGCGCATTCCACAGGGCCACTTGCCCCATCGACCACGTGCTGATTTTGACGACCTTCCCGGGACGGTTTGGATCCAAGTACACCGCGTGGTCCGTGCCGTGTCCTATCAGCTTCAGCGGTTGCCCCGCAAGAGGATCCACGTTCAGTTGCGCCCAACGGTTCGCCGCTTGCAGTCGCTTCTTCAGCGTTCCGTCGACGGTCGGCGTGATGGCCTTGGCCGCTTTCATCGTCGTTTGGAACGCGCTTTCGTCGAACGTTCGGAGACCGACGATCTCGCGCATACGATCGCTCAACTCGCGGCTCGTCCCTTCGATGCGAACCTTCGCCCGCCGCGGCAAACGTGCGCTGAGATCGGCCACCGCCGCGCCGCCGCTGACCGCCGGTGTCGCTCTCGACACATCGTCGCGACCGCGGTTTTCGTCCCCAGTGGCTAATCCCGAGCCATCGAATCCGCCAGTCGCTTGGCGTGTCACGCCATTTCGTTTAACCATCGTGCCTACCATCCTTGCACTATCGTCGTGCGCGCAACCATGAAGCGCTCATGCGCTAACGGACCATCGCGCCTATCCGAAGCATGACGCGGCTATTACGGGTTGAGCGCCTGCGGCTCTTGCGTCCCGTCGATGCCGCCTTCGCCCTGAGTGCCACGTGGTGAATCCACCGACTCGCGCCTTCTCACGAATCGCTTCCAGCGCGAATCGAACGAGCGACCGTATGCCCAAATCGAGGCGGCTCCCACGATCGTCTCGAACGACCCGGCGATCGCATACAGCACGGGCTGATGCAGAAACCACGGCCCCAACGCATAGCCGACGACCGGTGAGGACAACGTCCCGGCCATTAGACCGAGCCGTGCAGGGTTGACTCCAACGGCTTCTTTGACGCCCGCGACGAGCGAGTTTTGACGCATCGACAGCTTGCCTTCCTTGCCCAGCGCGCGCAGCAACTTTCGTTGATTGAAGCGCGACAGACGAGCGTGCACCGCCGTGCGCTCCTCTTGTGTGGCACCGCTCTTTTCGAGCGACTGGTCAACGATACGCAGCAGATCGCGTTTGGAGATCTTCGCCTGTTCGACCTTGTCGAGCAGCGCACGCGTCTTCTCGTCGAGAACGAGATCCGGCGGCAGTTTGTTTTCGCGCTCGAGGCGCTTGTAGTTCTTCGCGAAATACTGAATCGACAGTACGGATGTGACGAACGATAGGAACACGGCGCTGGTGGAAAACATCGCGCCACCCGCGTGATCGCCGAGTTCTTTCACGACTTCGTCGATCGAGCCGGCCATCCCCAGCGAAAGCACCGCAGCGGGCCCCGCGATAGCCACTCGTTGAAGCAGCTCTTGATTGGAAACCCCCGCTTCTTTCAGCGCTGAGATCTCCGCGCTTTCGGCCGCGGCGTCGTCGCCGGCGGCCGCGATCGCCTTGGCGACGGGACCGAGATTCAGGCCTTTTTCAACGAGTTCGACGACAGGCGCCAAAACCGCTAGCGACGTGATGATCGCCTTGGCGCCTTCGGAGGTTCGATTGGCATCGTCGAACGTCATTCTGCGGCGCGCGTATTCACGGCCGAAGAGTTCGTTCAACGCGTGATTGACCTGATCGACCCGAGCCTCGTTTCCGCCCGTAGGCGACACGACTGCCACCGACATCGCGCTTTCGGAAAAGTCTTTGATCAGGTCGATCGACTTTCGGACGTCGAGCGCATCCTCGAGTGCGTCATCGCTCTGACGTGTCGCGATCGCGCTGCGGAACGGGTCGTCCTTGAACTTGGTCAATGCAACGCGCTTGCTCTTGGCGTTAGCCTCGCGAATCTTGGCAAGATCGTCGTCAGTGACCGTCGGCTCGACGCCGGCTTCGACAAAGTCTCTAAACCAAGTCGAAATGAAGTTGTGCTGAGAGCTGTTCGCGACGTGCCGCATCGCGTCCAGCACGGCATCCGGCGTCTTCGTGCTGCGAATGAACGTGAGCTTCGCGCCGTCTCGTTGTAGCCCATGCAGTATCGGCGCGAGTTCCGGGTGAAGTTCGACAAGTCGCTCGACTTCTCGAGGCGCCGCCTTGTTGATATCGAAGCTCTGCTGCTCGAAGTGCTCCTCGATGAAGGCAGCGGCTTCCGGACCGCTTTCGATATTCAACGCGCTCAGCATCTTTTGCCGCGCAGCCAGCATGGCCTGGGCATCCTGCGGCAACTGCGCTATCACGCCGGGCGGCCACTCGACCAAGTGCTCGGCGTCAAATTCGAGCGATGGCTCCCCCTGGACGCGCAGCTTCAGCGGCTGCAACCAGCTCGGCCCGCCCTCGGCTGCGGGCGCGACGAAGACCGCGTTGCGCTGGGCGTTGCTTAGACCCTCGAACCAAGTCTCCATGGCGGCAGCCTGATGGTCGTCCGCGGCCTTTCCCTCTACACGCTGCTGAAGATGCTCCTCGACCTTGGCGATGCGCTGCCCTTCTGTTTTCAAGCCGGGAAGAGCCTTTCGAGTCGCCTCTATCACCCTGCGCGTCCTCGATGGTTGAGCGAAACCGACATGCCGCTTGATCGCTGCCGGACTGACGTTCACTTCCGCAGCCTCGGCGGCATCGAGCATTTCTACTGCGTAGGTGATGACGCTGTCGTCAGGGAGCTCTCCGATACCGCGCCGCTCGCCCCTCAACCCGTGTTTCCGCGGCGCGAGACCATCCACTCCCGCGGGGCCGGGTGATGGCTGGACGACGGTTGGTTTCTTTCGTTTCGCTGCATCGGAATTTCTGTTGCTGTCGTCGCCCGATGACGTTGGGCTAGAGGATGACACTCTGACCATAAGACTGGCTCCCGTTGGGGGTTCATAGAGATTAGGGCCGCGCTGCTATGCACCGCGTTCCGGGTATTAGCGTGCCGGCTAAGATGTCACGCCGACATGAGTCAGCAGCGCATCGCAGATGCGCGCGTCACCGCTATGTGTTCCATCGTTGATGCGAGCAGGATCGGCTGCATGGCCGATCTTCGCGGTCGCGACTAGAGCGCTCCGATTCGGACGCATCGATCGATGCTCGCGCGATTGCGTCCGGCGCATTGGCTAAGAGGGCCATGGGGCCCGGGGTACCACGTTCCAAATCATCCCTCGGCTCACATCACTCGCCACATTGAAAGACGGCGGCCGTATCGGTGTGCGAGCCGGTGAAACGGATGCATGAAACTCTACCGTCTGGGCGAGCGCGCCATCGCTTCGCATACGAAGCCGGCTTCACTCGAACGAAGATCGCCGTATCGCGTCTCTGTCCGCGAATCGCTCACACACGCCGCCCAAGCGCCTGACACCCGCGAATGGCCATGGCACGCCATCCGGAGCGACAAAAAAGCGTCACCGAGGCTCAGTTTTGGCAAGCCATTTCTCATACACCCGCAGCGGTTCGATCTCGCGTTCGATCCGTTTGGCCATAACCTGCATCGCAAGACGATTGCGCACAGCAGCCAACGCCGGCCACATCGGATGCTCGAGAGACGCTGACAGGGTAGCCGCGTAGTTCTGATAGTAGGCCTCGCCGCCAAACGGCTGAGCCAGCACATTGCTTTTGGGCGCCGCGTGCAGAAAGTCCATCGTTATCCGCCGCCTTTCAGGCTCGGATTCTCGCGCAAGCATCCGCTCGAGCGTCGAAACGTCCGCATCGTGCGCATCGAGAAGTAATGCAAGCCGTGTGCGTTGCGGCCCGCTGAGCGATCGCGTGTCGATTTGCAATCGATGGTTAAAAGGAGCCGTTGCAACCACGGCATCCGGAAAACGCTGGGCGGCGCGCCATTCAGTCAGCGACAGCGGATGAGTGCGATCGCGAGCAAGGTCGATGACCATCGGCTCGATCTCGCCTCGAATCGGATGTCGGGTCATGACCGCTATCGCAAAGTGATTGCTGTATTGCGAATCGCCGCGTTGCGGGACCCCCCAACGCGAGCCGATAAGTACCCCGGGCCGGCCATCGTTCATAGGCGAGAACGCGAATTCGAATTGCCCAACCGTGAAGCCCGAAGCGCTTTCGTCGTCGTGCGCCCCTATCGCCGAGCCGCGTTGCAGTCGCTCGGCAAACGGAATATCGGTGAAACGCGATGGCGCAGACATGATCTCCCCCGTGGCATGCGCTCGTTCGAGGCCTTGTGGAGAAACGTCCGGCACGAACATGGCGGCCACGCGCAAAGCATCTTTCGGTATCCCGGCTTGCAGCAATTCGAGCGCCCAAAGCCGAGATTTTGCCCCGCATGCACTGACGATGCGGTCGGGCGTGCGAGCTCGTTGCGCCAGATAAGCCGTCATTTCGTGGGTTTGCGCGAAATCGACATAGGCACCCGCGTGGGCATCGCGTGCAAACCGAAAAGCGGGTGCCTCGTGCGCTTGCCGGCTCGACGCGAGCGCGAATGCGTCCGGATCGGCCGCCGCCCCCGGCGGCCTGCCGCCGTCCACGCGAAGGCTCAGTAGAGCGTCAAGCCAAGGAGAACCGCACTTGGGCAGGGATTCGACAAAGGCTGCTTGCGGGCCGGGCTGGACGGCTGCGGAATCTGAACCTGCGCGCAAGGAGTCGCGATTCGAGTCGATCGGGCCGGGATTGATCATAGGGAGTAATGTGGACGAATGGCCCGCACGCATGGCGGTGCCAGTGCGCAGGCCAATTCGATGCGAGTTCAGCGGTGAAGGGAGGACTTTCGGGACGATCGGACTACGTCGGGCCGCTGCTAGGAACGCATCTCGTCGTTGATTGCGCCCAACATGCCGTTCAGATCCCCCAGCATGTCTTGCGCGAGCCGTGTCAGGGTTCGCGCCTGCTCCGCGGCAGGCGAGTCCGCCTCGCCGTCTACGACAAGCGAATTCGCCTCGAGCGCAGCTTTCACCGCCTCGTTCGTCAAGTGCGCCGCTGCCGATGCATCCTGAAATGCAAGCACTCGCTTATGTAGACGCGACAGTTGCTCGTCCAAGACCTTGAAAGTCGTTTCGGCCCGCCTCTGCTCCGAGTACGCGACGTTTTCGGCTTCGTGAAGCCGGGACGCTTCGGGGTCTTCGCGCGACGTCACTCGATCTAGCGCGTCTTGCATCAATCGATCGAAGGGGTCGCGCCCGCCTACCGCGCCAACGTCATAGTCCGCGAGCTCAGCCACGCCCGCGACGCTCGGCTCGCGCAACCATGTCGCCACGCGCGTGGCGAAGCCGTCGTCGATCGGGCCGACCTCTCCCGGAAAGCTGCCCCTCACTTCGTCGATCACCGCTTCGACATACCAATTCACCGCCCGCTCCTCGGCCTTCTTGGATACATCGATCGCCTGAGCCAGATCCCGGGCGGCAACACGCGCTTCTGATCGCGCCCGCATGTACGCGCTCCGAGTTTCGTGCAGCGTCGCGTCGACGGACTCGACAACGCGTGGCAAAGCCTGCGCGCTCTGTTGCAATGCGCGACGCTCATCCGCGATCGAACGCGGACCGGCGATCGGAATCGGCAACTCGCTTACGGCGGCCGGTTCGTTCGTTGTAACGCGTCGCGCAACATCCTCGGCATCAGCGCCCGGCGCGAGGGCAAAGCGCGATTCGTCCGAGCGCGCTTCATTCACGTCTTCGTTGCCGACGCGCGGCCCGCTTTTTCGCGAAACGCCCTCGCGCTTGTACTTTCTGAGGCCTTCCCAAAACGTCGCGCTGGATTGACGAAGCGGCGCCGAGTCGACCTTTGCGTCCTGCTCGCCGTTCGGGTCGATATTGAATGACTCAAATCCGCGCCAGCCCTTTCCTGCCGGGTCAATTCCTTCGTTCATGTATGGTTCCAAGGTCAATTGCTTCGATTTGAATGCATCAGCCAGAGATCTCGATAACCATGCACCCGCCCGTTTTGGCGGCGCACGCTCTTCTCTTCATCGATGACGAGTTCGGGCATGCGATCGACGAGCGCGCCCACGAGCACCTCGATTTGCATGATCGACAACATGCGGCCAATACAAGCGTGAGCTCCCATTCCAAACGTCAACGAGCGCCCCTCTTTTCGGTCCGGGTCGATTTCATGGGGAGACTCGAATTCGTGTGGGTCACGGTTCGCGGCCCCCAGCAACAACAAGATCTTGTCGCCGCCTCTAATTTGGCGGCCGCCGAGTTCGGTATCTCGAGCGGCATATCGGATGATCGCGTGGGCGGCAGTGTCATAGCGCATCAATTCACGTACCGTCGACCGGATCGAAGATCTGTCGGCACACCACCTTTGCCAAATGCTTCGGTCTTTGAGTGCATGCGCGACCACGTTGCCGATCGACACCGTCGTGGTGACGAAGCCCGTCACGAACAGAAAGAGAAAGTTGCCCACGATTTCCGAGCGGCTGATCTCCCCTTCTCGTTCGAGCCGCAAAAAGCGGCTAACCGGATGGTCCGGCGTCGCGTCCCGATCGACGCCGTCGATATACGCTTCCAACATCTCGACGAAGTGCTGCGTGCCCTCCTCCAGATGCGCCCGTTCGGCATCGGTCAGGAACAGCGAACCCATCAATTGCATTGCCGGCGCGGACGCACGGAGCCAGACCAGCGATTGTTCCGGCGCGATCCCGAGCATCCGGCAAATCGTGCGAATCGGCAGCGATAGGGCTGCCTCCGCAAGATTGAATTGCGGCACATGCTCGAGCGGTGCGAGCAGGCGCGCCACTTCCCGAGCCACGAACGCTTGAAGATCGGCAACGGCTTCGGCGCAAAACAGCGGCGCCATCAACCTGCGCAACCGCTCGTGCGACGCGGGACCTTGCAGCAGAATCATGTCCTTCAGGCACGCCGGGTGTTTCGAAGTCACTTGCGTGCGAAAGGCTTCGTCGGAATTTTGAAGGATTCTGACGATGACCTCGTGGGACGAAATCAGCCATACGCCGCTGGCGTCCCGATACACCGGTTCGGTCCTGCGTAAATGATCGTAGATCGGATAGGGATCGTTCGTGCCGCTTCCCAGGATCAACGGGACAATGCTGTCCATGGCCCAATCGGGCTCGCCGGATGTCGCGAGCGAATCGCGAACGTTGTTCGACGAAGGTTTCATTGAGCGTGAACCAGTGCGTCGAGGTCCAGGCTGCACAGCGCGGCCACATGCCGTGCAATCTTCTCGGGCGACCAATTCCACCATGCGATCGATCTCAGCGTGGCGATCGTTTCTTCGTCGAACCGATAGCGAAGCACGCGCGCCGGGTTGCCGCCCACGACCGCGTAAGGAGCAACGTCGGACGTGACCACGGCATTGGCGCCGATAATGGCTCCGTCGCCGACTTTCACGCCGGGCAAGAATGTCGCCCCGTTGCCGATCCAAACGTCGTTTCCTATCACCGTGTCGCCCTTGTTATGTAGCTTCGCTCCGGGAATGTCTCGAGGGTCTTGCGCAAACAAATGAAACGGAAAATTGCTGAACCAATCGAGACGATGATTGGCGCCGTTCATCAGAAACCTCACGCCTGCCGCGATCGAGCAGAAGCGGCCGATAATCAACTGGTCGCCGATCGATTCGAAGTGATAGAGCACATTTCGCTCAAAGGCATCCGCGCCGTTTCGGTCGGCGTAGTAAGTGAAATCACCAACCACGACGTTGGGGCGCGTGACCGCATTCTTTAAAAACGTCACCGATGGCAAGCCTGGGACCGGATGGCTATCGTCGGGATTCGGAATGACAAAGGGCATGAATCGAATCGCACAGTTCTCTTATCAGAGAGATATCATGCGCGTCGATCGCGCATGATCATGCGGTTGCCGCGAAGCACACGCTGCCTCCGCGAAGCAAGGTTCGTTTTCCGCCCTGTGCAGTCGCATAGAAAGCAGCTCGTATCGGCTACAGACGGGGCTGGATGCTCTTCGAGCACGTTCAGTTGACGTTCACCAAGCTGCGCGATACAACGCCAAGCCCAGCACCAGCTCCACTGTCCTACGCACGGTCGATCTTACTCGACCAGCCCAACGCGAACGCTTAGCTAGATCGCATGATGCTGATCGAACCTGCTAAAGCCGAAATTCGGCGCTAGCAGGTAGCGCAGCATCTGAGATTATCCGCCTCGGGTCGGCATCGATTCGGCCGTGCGACTAGCTGCGGCGAAACCCGTTGTTGAACCTCGATCCTTTAAACTGATCCTGGGCGGCTTCTTCCGCCTCCTTCTGCCCCGGCAGATCAGCGAGGTGCGCCGGAGTTTGCCGTGTCGTGGGGCTTGCGTCGGAGGAGGACGACGACTGAGCGCCGCTCGAGTCCGAGGACGAAGAACTGCTTTTTCCCGTAACAGCAGAAGCAATACGACTAACGATTCCCATATAAATATCCTTAAGAGGAATGGTTGATGGACGACACAAATCTTCGGCGAGGCCGGCCATCGAAACGGCCGGCCTCGCCGAATTTCTATGATTTGGATGAAGATGCGATGCTTAACTCGAACGCTCGCCGCCGATAGCCTAAAAATGCGGTTTCCGGTTCTATCTTTCCGGGATGCCGGTCATTCAGAATGACTAACTCGCATCACGCTGCAGGAATTTGAAGTCCGGGAATGTTTCATTAAACGTCACGAAGCGGCCGTCACGCATCTGCTCCCGCAATTCGTCTTGCATGACCTGGCGTGCAAACGGCGTCATCGGCTCCCTGCCACGCCAGGAGTCGATAGAGGGACCCACCTCGATCCGCGGAGTGCGGCGGCCCGAGCCGCTATCGGCCACCCGAATCAGCGACACGATTTGATTGGACCGGTCGTCCAAGCGTGCTACGTAAATCACGCCACGGAAGTCGGGACCAAGCGTATGCAATTCGCTGTAGCGTTCCTGCAAAGCGGGCGCATAAACCGAGGCATCGGGTATACGCCCTTGCGGCGCAACGCACTGAGCAGCAGGACGCGCCCGGGACGCGAGCCGGGACTCCCGCGTTCTAACGGCACGATCAAGCAGCGATCGTAGAGGCCCGGTCACACGACCTTGCATATCGGCCGCACTCGCACCCCGCTCGCTTGCCCCCTTGCTCCGTTCCGCAACCCTTGCCGACAACCGCGCTGCAGCTCCCGACAGTCTAGCCTTAAGCATTAATCTCATTCTCCTATTTCATGCTGCGCGCGTTACGCCAACTCAACCGGAACAACGACGCGCGTTTGCTCGAACGCTTGTGCCGATTACTCGCCTGGGCGCTGGAAGGCCGACTGCATGCGCTCGGTCATCTGGCGTTGCTGCTGCGCCATAAGCTCGAGCTGGGCGATGGCTAGGTTCAGTGGATCGTCATCGGATCTGGGCAGGCCATGCGCGTCTTGATAGTCATGCACCTTTGCCTGATGTTCGCGCAAATACTGCAACGTCGATTCCGGTTGCATCGGACGATCGAGGATCGCCTGGACCTCCGGATAGAGCGAAGCGAAATAGGCGAGCGTCTCGTTGGTCATCGTCATGTCGGCTTCGACCTTGTACTCGCCGCCACCGCCCGGCGTGCCGTCGAAGCCGTTCTTCTCGAACGTATGACCCGTAAGTATGTACGTCGCCCAAGCCGCTTCCGCAAACGCGATCGCAACCCTCTTTGCTTTTTCGTGCTCGCCGATACGCTCGAGGCCTTCGACGGCCTTCAGGTTGTGCATGGCCCATATCCGCTTGCGCGAGTCCCATTGCTCGTGGCTCCAGTCGGCGGCCGTCGACCCGAGGCCGCCAGGCGTGGCCAGTCGTTCCAACATGGCCGAGACTTCCTCGACGGCTTCCGGCGTGTTCTCCTTCGTGGCGATGCCCGCCCACAGCAGGTTAGCGATTTCCGCCGTGTCGAGCGGGTGAAGCTCGTTCTCTCGCAGGCGAAGGTAGGCGCCGACGTTGACACGCCCATCCGGGGACGTCCTGATGAACGCACGTCGTAGCCCTTCGATCCGCTGATCGTGCACTTGCTGAACCTGCTCGGCCATGTCGTGATGTCCGGCGGCTCTCAGTGCACGGACGATGACTTCCTCCGCCTTGGCGAGGTGCGCGTTTTCCTGCAAGGAGCCCAAGAACGGCAGCTCCGGGCGGCCATCGACAGGGCTGTCGTGCGCAACGCTCATGTCGATGCCGCTCGCGGCGCTTTGCCGGTAGTGCGCGTACACGAACTCGGGGTCGATGCCCGCCTGCAGTGCCTTACGCGCCGCTCTCACATCCTCGACATAACCCTCGGGTCGTGCGCCGTCCGCATAGTCTCGGTTCCTGAGCACGATGTCGCCTTCGGGCATCATCGCCACACCGTTGAACACCTGACCGGCCGTGATATCGCCGATGCCGCGTTGACGATTTCGATATTCGATCATCATCGCCTTCAGGTACGGCACCAGATGCCGGTCGTCGCCGAGCGCCGTCGCATAATCTCCGGCATTGAGCGTGAACGACAGAGGCTGCACGCGGCCGCTGTACTGCGCTTCATTGCCGTTGTGGACCTCCCCGTCGTGCTCGATCTCGTAAGCATCGTTGTCGAGGCAAATACGCGCACGATCGAATCGGCGAGCGGCCAAGAGACCCTTGACCGTCGGAATGCCATCCCACCCGTAGCGCGCGAACCAGAACCGACGCGACGGCACGGGCTGCGGGTAGTGAGGCAACGGCCTCGTGGACGCACCCATCGGCGGATTCCGCATATCGGTGACGTTCTCTTCTCGCATCCGTTCGACGTGCGCGCCCAGCGGCACGGCAGGATACGGTTCGTACTTCCACGGTTCACCTGGGGGAATCTGTCTCTCGAAGTTCTCGTTCAGGAAGTCGGTCAGGTCGAACTCGGACCAGACCTCGAGCGATTCGAGATCGAGTTCGTCGATCGGCACATCCTCTCCGCCAAGCTGCCCGGTCTTCTTGAACCAATAGTCAGCCTTGAGCTTCTTGAAATCGCGCATGATCTCATCGGGCTCGCGCGTGCTCCCATCGGGCTTGCGCTTGGGCACGCACGTGATGAACGAGATGCTATCGTCGCCGCCGAAGAATTCCCTGAGCCGTTGACCGATCGCGCTATGCCCGCCGTGGATGTCGGTGCGAAGCTGGACCAGTTTGAACAGATCGCCGTAAGTATCCGCGTGCGTGGGTACGAGTTTCGGCTCGACTCGCCATGCCTTGGGGTAGCGGCTAAAGAGATTGCGCAGTTGCTCCTGCATCGGCGACATCTTGAAACCTGGCGCCGCGGGGGCGAACCGCGACGGCTCGTTCCTCTTGAGCAACCGGCCGCGTTGTTCGCGCGGCGTAACCTGCTCCGCCGGCGTCGTGCCATTCAAGCGGTTCGGTCCCACGGGTGCACTGACGGGCTCGCTCGATCGCATCTTCAAGCCGCGCATCGCATGCAGGAAATAGACATAGGCCGCCGGCCCGCCGCCCCTTTGCGCATCTATGGTGCGGCGCTCGGTAATGTCGTAATCGCCCCAGAAATTTTCGCGAGCCATCGCGTCGCGCATAGCGGCGCCTGCCATGCCGGGGTCGCCACCGGCCTGTGCGATCGTTTTCGCGAAATCGAGAAGATCGGCCAGTTTCCGTTGCTCCTCGGGCTTTGCATACTGCAGCACCTGCACACTGCGACCACCTCGCGTCAGGGGCAGTTCCGGCGGCAACGCCAAATCGGGCGCGAGCGGCGGCACGAGCACGTCGCTGCCCGCCTGATTCGTCCGCCATTTCTCGTAGGTGTCCGGATCCATCGTGACTTGGCGATACACCCTGCCGGTGTCGTCTACGCTGAGCGTCACGTTGCGGGAGAGCTTGAAGCTGCTCTTCTTCCACAACGGATGGAAGTAGGCGCCGAGCCCCGCGCTCCCGCTGATCGGCCCCGCCGGGGTTTGGTGCGTGCCGAGCGGCACGCCGGGCAGGTTCTGACTGACCCCGAACACGCCGAGGCTTCGCCCGACGTCTTCTTCCAAACTGGTGACGTTCGCTCCCCCCTGCTGGCGGGCAGCCTTGTTGCCGCGCGATACGCCGGCCTGCGGCGCGATGCTGGCCCAGCCATTTGTCGGATGGTGAGGGATGGTGATGGCCGCGACGCCGGTCAACAACGCAAAAGTCGCCTTCGAGTTTTCGGCGGTGCTACGCGGAATGACCGACATATGAGGGTCTAGCCACGCTGCTTTGGTGAGGCCTTCCCACGATCCTTGCCTGAGCGCATCGACTGCCTTGCCCGCTCGTTGCTTCACCTGCTCGAACGTCTCGCCTTTGTCGCCCGTGATGCGGATGGTCACAGCTTCACCCTTCGCATCCTCCCTATGTCCTCCAATTTCACCTACCGCATAACCGCCAACGAGTTTCGGCACCAGATTCCATTGGGCGACGAGACCCATCACCTTTGTACGTGTCGTCCGATCGACCGAACGAACCGTGATGTCGACATACGCTCCATCCGGCCCCTCGTTCGCACTCAGCGAAACAGCGCTCTCGCGCCCGCGCAACTTGGCGACGGTTGGCAAAGGCGTGACACTCGGCACCCATGGGATGTAGCTCAACGCGTCGGCCACGAAATTCGCCCATCCCGTTATGTTCCTGCCGCGGACGCCGTTCGATGAAAACTCGATTTCGGAGCCCGGCTGCATGCCGTCGAGCAGGCTGCCGAAACCTTCGGCGCGGCTCGCCCAGCCCCCGTTCAAACGCGAGAGCGCGTTGATGGGATTGCCAACTGCCGGATCTTGCTCGAGGCCTCGTGCGCGCGCCATCGCTTGCAACGAATCGATATCGAGCGGCTCGGCAATCTCGGCGGCGATGTCCTGCCACACGGAAAGGTTTTCCAGCGTCTTCTTGTCGATATTGAGCAACTCGGCGGTTGCCTTAGCGATCTTGCCTTCGGCAAGATGCCCGACCTTCATCGGGGCACGGAATCCCTTGCGGTCGATTCGCTCGCTCATGACCGTGAGTTTCGCGACCAGCGCTGCGTCGGCGATCACCTTGGCGCGTAGCGTGTCCGGTCTCTCGCCGCCCGTCGGCAAGCTGCTTCGCGCATGTTTCGAGATACCGCTCATGGCTTGTTGCGTCAGTGCATCCATGAGGCGTTGGTCGTTGACCGGAAACCGTTCGCCTTTGAATGCGCGTGCGATCCAACTCGCCGGTTGACCGCCTCGGCCGAGAATGCCCCTTACCGTCTTGCGCACGTCGGACAGGGTGTCCGCATCCGTCACGCCTGCACTGCTAAACAGAAATGCGGCTTCGAGTTGATCGGCGGTCGGATCGTCCGACTGCACGGCCAGCAGCGCGCGGGCCGCGACAGCGATGCTTTTCGATTCCGGGGAGCCGGAGTCAAGCGCTTGCCGCGCCAATTCGCTCGCCTCTTCGAGGTTGGTTGGGCGTCCATTGGCGGCAGGGTGGTTGATCAAATGGCCGGCGGCCGTCAACGCGGTCGTCGTCCGCTGGCGTTGTTCATCGGTATCGGTCAGCTTCACCCACGGCGACGGCGCCATCGTCTCCAACACCTTCCAACCCAGCGGCGTTTTAGCGAGTGCGCAGTGGGCCGCGAAGATGTCGGCCTGCGTCGTTGGGTCGGCTTGCTCGGGATGATGCCAATTGCGGATGACCGCCGCCGCGCGCGCAGGATCTTGACGCGTCGCATTGGCAAGGACGAACGCGAGCATCACGCCGTTCGAATAACGCTGCCCGGTAGCCGGCTGCATGCTCAGCAGCGTCGTGGTGAGCTGCACATGCTCGGGATCGGCCGGGTCGAGCCCCGGGAACGATGACGCGATGGTCTGTCGCGCTAAGTCCTCTTCCGCCAATATGCCTTCATCGCCAAAGACGGCCGGCGAATAGCCTGCGACGCTTGCGAAGTGAGCATTGACGGCGTGCTCGAAATCCTTGGAAAAATCGGCAACGTCGGTGCCCTTGTGCCGGCGAAGCCCGCGCAGCAAGCCCGCGCGCTTGGGCACTTCCGGCGCGACGAGCGGCGGCGTGCCGCTAGGACCGTTGCTCGAGCCGTTTGTGGGAGTGAGCGATCGAGCGGCGCCGGACGAGCTCGGACCAGAAACTTTTCGCGACGCCATACGCGTCTCCTTTTGAGTTCTCTGAATTTAACGGAGTCTTAGTAGCGATCTCGTCCATTCACGCGCGACTCCGGTCTCGAGGCCGGAGAGTCGCGCGCGACGAGTGCGGGGATGGGCCTGCCACAGCAGCTACAGCGTTACTCAGATAGAATTTCCACGCTGCGGCGATTGCACGTACTACTGTCTTTGCAGACCGCCTGCGATCCATCTCTCAGAACGTTGTTCGATCCAATCAACACGATATTGCCGTTCTTGTCGACATGGTCGACGAACTCGACATGCTGATCGCCACCGACGATGCAGACATCGCCCCTTTTCGCGTGGCTCTTGCTCACCTCATGCCAGCCATCCTTATGCAAGAGCTCGCTTCTGAGCGTGGCGACGCTGTTGGTATGTTGCGACGCCGGGATCAAGCCGGCTTCCTCGAGAACGGCCGAGGCGAAATTCGCGCAGTCCTTGTGATTCGAGACGCCGTGATCCATCTTCACATCCTGATTCCTGACGATCGAATCTGCAGAGCGGCCCTCCAATTTCTCGGCAATGTCCGCAGGGTTCCCGCCGGGCCCGATGGGCGCATGACTGCCGCGGTCGTTCGGCGCGGAATAGTTCACAGGTTGCATGCCGTTCCCGCCAGCGGTGCCACCGCCGCTTCCACCAGCCGATGACATCGCCTCGCTAATCCATGAAATCAGCGCCGACAGAATCGGCAGCAGCGAACTAATCAAACCACTGTTGAGCGAAATGCCGGCGGAGCTCGCGTTGGTGCCCGAGGACGAATCGATTTGTTGCATCTCCTTTTCCCACTTGTCGAAGTCCGACTGCGAGGAGGTTGCCGCTGGTTGGTAGATTTGTTTCCACTCGCCCTCCCATTTCTGGAAGTCCGCTTGCGAGGAAGATGCCGTTGGTTGGAAGATTTCCGTCGTCCTGATGTATGTCCCAGGAAGGTACGAAGTTGCGCTAGTTGCCATGGCTTTCCCTCAATGAAATATACCTGCAAGCGCCCGGCGGATCGCTGCGATCCGTCGTCGGCGCACAAGAACGAACTCCCTACCCAGCTAGCGAAAAATCACGGATAGAACGACGTGGGTCGCGCACTGGGGTCACGCTGCCGCAATGCGTCGAAGCAACGAAGCGTCGCTACCGGCCGCGAGCGGCGCGTTACGCGCTCTCTTCACCATCGCCGTCGCTGCCGTCTTTGTGATCGGCCTTCTTCAATGCAGAAGTGAAGCCGCCCGCCCCATTCGCGCCCATCGCCGCCGACATCGACATCATCGTCGTCATCAGCGCGCTGGCCATCGCGCCGTCCATCGCGCTCGAGCCGTCGTTCCCGCCGATGCCTAGCAGCGACTCGGCCCCGTTCACGATTGGCGAGATGCCGGTCACGTCGCCCACCACCGACACGGCACCACTGAGAATGTCTCCGATTGACATGGATTTTCCTCGGCGTAGTTGAAGGGTCCCCGTTGCATGGTCTGCCATACGCCATCGGCGCGGCTCCAACTCGCGGGGTAACCTACTATGACGCGAATCGAATTCGCGAAAGGTGCAACCCGCGCATCGGTGCGTGGAAAAACGAAATTGTCGAGTGAAAAGCGAACTGAAAGCATCTGTCGCGCTAACATGCGACGTGTCCCCATATGAGCCCGCGCCGGAAATGAAACATCGCGCCCCGTCCCGCTTCGCGCGTCTTGCGAATCGAGTGGCATCGATCGCGCTGCTGGCCAGCGCTATCGCCGGCTGTGCCGGGCCGCCCGCCACGCAGCGGGTTCCCCCTTCGAGCGAGCGGGTTCTCCCTACGAACGAGACGCTGCCCGCCTCGCTACGGGCGACGCCGCAGGAAGTCTTGCAAGAGGCGCTGAGCGCGGTAGGCGAGACGACGTACGAATGCCGAAGCGACGGCAACCGCTCGTCTTGGGCGCTGACGGGCTCCGAGGCGACACTGGTCGATCGCGCGCGGCACAGCGTGGGCACGGCCATGCCCGGTCATCATTTCGTCGCGTACGATGGCAGTCGATTCGCCGGCGCGCCGGCGGGCGAGGAGATCGTTACCGCAGGCGCTTTGACGTGGGAGCGCCTCGTCCCGCGCGACGAGGATGAGCTGCAGAGCGGTCACGGCCTCTTCGCGCAGGTCACCTCCGTGCAGCGCGTGCTGACCTCCGGAGGCGTACCGCCTGTCGCCACTTGCAGCCAACGAGGACAATCGCTGCTCGTGCCGTACACCGCAACGTATCTTTTCTATCGCGCGGCCAATGCCGCGTCCACCGATACGACGTCGACGGCCACGCGTTGATCCTCATCGCGCCATGGCAGCGGCCAACTCGGCGCCCATCTGCGCGAAGCGCGCTCGCTCGCCGTTCGCAAACGCCAAACAATGCGCCCGCAACGCGGGCCAATCTTGCCTATCGTCGAACAGCCGCGCGAGCGCCTTCTCGTCACCGTCGGCATCGCTGCAGGCGGCATACCACCCGTCTAGGCCCGCCTCCGTCAGCAACCGTTCCACGCGTTCGTCCAACGTCAGGCCGAACACCGGCACGCCGCGCGACAGCGCCAGCACCGCCGCGTGATATCGCGTCGTCACCACGCAGCTCGCGTGCGCAACGACGCCGGCGACATCCTCGAGCGCCGCGACACCGCGCGCGACGATCGGCGGTTGGAAGTCGAGCTGCGCCGCAATGTCGGCGCACGCGGGACGATCTAGCTGCTCCATCGCGACCAGCACGGGCGAGAAGCCTCGGGCGCGCAATTGCACCGCGATCCGCGCGAAACGCATGACGTACTCGCGGTACGCGAATGCGCGCTCCCTGTCCCACGTGTGGAAATAAGCGCCGGCATAACGAGGCGGAGTACCGATGTCTTCGGCCGAGTCCGCCGCGCTCGGCGCAGCGCGCGCGGTCACCGGCCACCAGAACGGATTGGTCGGGCATAAAGCCACGACCTTCTCGCCGAGTCCCGCAACGCATGCCGTGCGCAAGGGCACATACGTCCATGCGCAATCCGCGCCCGAACGAGCGGCAATACCGAGCGCGGCCAGATCGTGCCGGGCCGACTCGTTCCGGCAGAGGATGTCGACGCCGTCCGCGCTCTGCTGCGCAAAGCGAGTGAGCGCGCCGGTCATCTTGCCGCTGTCCACCCCGTACGCGAAAGCGCGGCTCCCATGGGCGACAGCAAGCGCCACGCCGCCGATCAGGATGCCCGCGAGCGCGTCTGAAAACTTCGACGTGTACGTCGACCCCTCGACGTTGATCACGAGGTCATACGCCGGCATCGCGTAGTCGAGCGCATCGGGTATGTAAGGGGCATGCAGCGGCATTTTGCGGACCGACGCCAACACGGGATGATCGAGCAGGCCGCCGAGCACGAACAGCTCGAGCTCCAGCCGGCGCGGCGCAAACAGATGATGCAATTGGCGAATCGTTTCGATCGTACGTAGATCCGCGCCGGTGTTGCCCGCGCCGGCATAACTGAGCAACAGCACGCGCAAGGGTCTGTCCGGACCGGTTCCTCGCGACGCGCGGGCGAATCCTTCGCGGCGCGAGCGAGCGCGTGCGGACTCGATGCGCGCGAGCATATCCGCAAGGAACACGGCCTCGGGTTCATCCGCACGCTCGTAGCGTTGCAGCGCCGCAAGGGATGCGGCCGATCGCCGATCGGCGAGCTCGGATATCTCGGATATCGGTGCGCTCATCGCATCTGCGTCGGTTGCGCGAGCGTGCTAGCGAGCACACCCAACTGTTCGACGGCCGAATGCACAGGCACATCGACTTCGACGATCGTGACGCCCGCATGAGCGCGGCCCGCCGCAAGGGCCTGCCTCAGCGATAACCGATCCTTGGCGTGCGCATAGGCGAGCCCGAAGCCCCGCGCCAGCGCGTCGAAATCGATGCGATACGGATTGCGGATGGCTCGCTCGAAGCCCGGCGCGGTCGATACGGGTAGAAAATCGAAGATCGCCCCGCCACGGTTGTGCATCACGCAAACGCAGGCCGGCGTGCTCAGTCGCTGTGCGCTACTCAAAGCCGGCAAATCGTGCAAAAAAGCCTGGTCGCCAATCACGAGCAGCCCCGTGTCGCCGCGCCCGATGGCTTCACCGAAAAAAGTCGACAAGGTGCCGTCGATACCGGATACGCCGCGACTGACGTAGCACGTCTGCGCCTCTTCGCGATTATCGTAGAGGATATCGGCGTGCCGCACCGACAGTGAGTTGCCGATGTGAACGAATGCGAAGTCGCGCGTAGCGAAAATCTCCTGGGCGGCCGCGACCTCTCCCCAAGGCAGGGCTTGCACGAGCGCCTGTCGAATCGAACGCCCGCGCTCGGCAAGCGCGGCCCAGGCGTCGCGCCATTCACGCGTGACGCACCCCGCTTCCACCGCATCGGGGGCGCCACCGCTCACGTGCTCGATCAACGCATCGCCAAGCATCGCAAGATCGCGCGCAGACGGCGCAACGAGCACATCTCGCGGATCGAGCGTCGGATGCAGATAGTCACGCTCGCAAACGCCACGCGCGACCTTGATGGTCGGCGCGGGGTGCGCGCTCAGATACGCAAGAACTGGTGGCGAGACGGGCGCAAGGCCGAGACGGACGATCAATTCGGGCGGATATTTCGCTAGCGGCGAACGCTGGGCCAGGACATCGAAGCCATTGACGACCAGCGCGTCGCCATGCCGGTGACCGGCCAGGCCCGCGCGCACGCCGCTCGACGCATCCGCGAGAATCGGAAACCCGGTCGCGCGCCCCATTTCGAGAATCGCGCCGGGTGCAACCGCGGGATCCGGCCCGGCGACGATCAGTCCGCGCAGCGGCCCGCTGCCGCGAGAGGAACGCGCGAGCACGCGCGCGACGATCTCACCAGGCGTCTGGCCGGCGCCCGGCTTGCGCCGGCCCTGCGGATCCCAACGCTTCGGCTGCGCGCCCGCGCAAGCTGCGGCTTCGCGCGTAGGCGTGCTCACGGGAGAAGGTTCGCTCGAATCGAACATGCCCTCGAGCGGCAGGTTGACATGAACTGGCCCGTCGACGCACGCCGCCACCGCGCGCGCCACATCCTCTTTCATCCTGGCAATCGCCCCGGGCTCGTCGATGGGATCGGGCAAGTCCAGTTGGCTGCGCACGAATGCCCGGCACGCCCCGATGTGATCGCACATCTGGCCGAATCCCGCGCCGCGCAAATGCCGTGGCCGATCGCAGCTCAGCACCACGAGCGGGAGATGGCATGCCTCGGCCTCGATCAGCGCCGGAACCAGATTGCCGACCGCAGAGCCGGACGTAGTGACGATCGCGACCGGTTCGTCGGTGGCTTTCGCCATGCCTAGCGCAATGAACGCGCCGCTGCGTTCGTCGACCGCGTTCACCCGCTCGATCATGCGTGCGTCGGCGTCCAACAGGATGCACAGCAGCGATGCGCGCGCTCCACCTGACAGCACCACGCGCCGGACGCCAAACTCACTCACCGCGTCGACGATGCATCGCAGCCACACTTCGTTCAACGACAGCGGTGTCGACCGCCTGCAGTCGTCCACGTCGCTGCGCAAAACCGCGGCGGACTCGCTCATCGACCCGCCTCCATCTCCGCTCGCGCGAGCACGCGCTGCGTGGCGTCGGAGACACCGGCATCGCCCGCGGCCGATTCGTTCGCGATCAGGCGCTCCATGATCCGTCGCGCGCGGATCGCCCCGGCGTCGATCGACAGCATCACGGGACGCATGGCCCAAAACTCGCGCGTCCCGATGGCCCGCTGCTGAGCCTCGAGCATCGGCAAATCTTCGTCCCGGAACGGCTTCATCAAGCCCTCGACCGAGGTTTGCACGAGCGCCGCGCCTGCCTCGCCCATTTCGCGCGGCAGGCCGAATGCAAAAAAGTAGTGCGTGCTCGCCTCCGTTTCCGGCGTCAGCCAATGCGCCGATATGCCGACTCGCGTCGCTTCGAGCGGCGCATCCGTTTCGCGCACGCGAACGACGATGGTCAAGAGACCAGGCGGCTCCCAGCGCACATCGAGCCCGCGATCGGCTCGCTTGCCCGGCGCCACGCTGAATGCTTGCGCAACGAACGGCTGCAGCATCTCCGCGCTCGTTTCGCGACACACCCACACTTTGTCGCCGTCGTCGGCGTGGCGCAGCGTGGCGCGCGCCATGGCGTCGCTGCCGAGCGTGTCCGGATGCAAGTATTGAAAGTGGCTCAAGTCGAGAAGGTTATCCGCGCTCAATTGATAGTTGGCCTGCGTGAGCAGATAACCTTCGCTCGTGAAGTAATGGTCCGGATCGAGAAATGGGAAATCTCGCAGCGGCACGTTATCGGCAAGCTCCGGTTTCCCCGGCCAAATCCAAACCGCACCATAACGCTCGCGCGTGGGGTATCGACGTACCGTCGCGGCCGGGGGCAGCTTGCCATCGCCATGCGGATTGAACACGCAATTGCCCGTCGCGCCAAAGCGCAACCCGTGATACGGACACTCGAGCGCGCCGTCGACGACGCGCCCGCGCGACAATGGGGCAAAGCGATGCGGGCAACGATCGTCGAGTGCGACCACCGCGCCGTGTTCGTCTCGGTAAAGCACGATCGGACGATCGAGCAGTGTGCGCGAAAACGGCGAGCCAGCCGTGACCTCCTTGCTGAAGGCAGCGACATACCAAGCATCGTGAAGAAACGCCATACGAGTGAACTCCGCGTCAATTGCCGCGCTCGATCGAGCCATCTGCGGCGGCATATCCGTGGCGTCCATGATAAGGATGCGCCGTGGCAATACGTTCAACAATTCTCAGATTGGTTTTCCTACGAAAAACAGTAGATTGCCTTATCTCAGATTCGCCCATTTCACTCAAAAGGCTAACAATAAGCTGACCGGAATAAATACCGGTTTTTATCGTGGCGATGGCAAAACTTTACCGATTTCGTGCAATGCCCGGCATGCTACAAACGGTTACAAACATGATAAATGCGGCACCTCTACTATGGCGTCGTTCGCTCCGAACTCGATCGCCGGGTTGCAGTTCTCTTTGCGAGGGAGTCCGGCTGGCGATCGGATTCACACGGAGGAAAAATGATGCTCGCAGTAATGACCCAAGACGCCGCCTTGTTCAGCTTGATCTGCCAATGCCTCGAAGCAGAGGGCACGCAGTGCAGCCGGTTTGACGATCACGTCGCGCTTGCGCGCGCGGTGTATCGCGAGGACTACGGGGCAATCCTGGTCGACGCGGCCGCGGGCATCGATCCTATGCTTCCGGTTCTGGCTCGG
This sequence comes from Trinickia sp. Y13, assembly GCF_029522115.1. GTDB lineage: Bacteria > Pseudomonadota > Gammaproteobacteria > Burkholderiales > Burkholderiaceae > Trinickia. The sequence goes on from NZ_JAKWFK010000013.1 coordinate 68,766, forward strand.
CGCGCCTGCTATGCCGACCGTCGTGCACCACTCATCGTGGTGGGCGCATCCGACGATCGAAACAGCATCGCGCAACTGGTCGATGCGGGCGCCGACGATGTCGTGCTCTCCCCCATCGATCCACGCGAGCTGGCGTTGCGCGTGCATATCGCGTTGCGGCGCTTTCAGCCTGCTCAGCCCGGCGATGCCGACGACTGCCTCGAGTACGGCGCTTATCGACTGGACCGCCGCACCTGCACCGTATTCGTGGAAGGGGAACCCATCCGGCTCACCACGCGTGAGTTCGCGATTGCGTGGCTGCTGTTCTCGCGTCCCGGCGAATACGCAAGCCGCCGCCACATCGCGGGCGCCGTATGGAGCAGCTCGGAAGATATCGTTGGACGCACGCTGGAACAGCACATCTACAAGCTGCGCAAGAAGCTCGATCTGAGCGGCCAGCATGGCATCCATCTGCGCACGATGTATGCCCATGGCTATCGCGTCGAAATGTCCGAGGTCAAAGACGTCGAGCCGGTCGCGCCGGATATCTCAACCGTGGCGCTCGCACCGAGCAATGTCACTCCCCTCGCACCGCGCGCGGAGAAAACCGAACGCGCGCCCCATCACGCAGCCTGTGCGGAAATCCATCCCGCCGACAGCGAGACCGCGCGCAATGCGCCGTCGTGGCCCGATCCGGCAGCGGCGGCCGTGCGCGCGGCGTGCAGCGCCGGCACGGCGAAGGCCATGTGTCTCACATGGCCCGAAGTTTCACGTTCGCCGTATCGCCGCGGCAGTTAATCCTCCTTCGCTAGACGCCGCCGCGTGCAAAGACTCAGAACTCGATGATGCGCGGCGACAAGAGGAACAGGCGCTCCATGTGGCTGTGCTGATTGTTCCGCGTGCGAAACAGCGCGCCGATGAGCGGTATCTTCGATAACCCCGGTACACCGGATTCGCCGTTGGTCGCGCTGTCGAGCCGGTAGCCGCCGATCAGCAAGCTCTCGCCCTGCCCCACGAAGGCTTCGGTATTGATCGTGCTCGTCGTGATGATGGGGATGTTGTCGACGCTCTGACCAGTCAACGAGCCATCTTCGACATGCACGTTCAGCTTGATCTGCATTTGGCCGTTCTCTTCGACGACGAGTGGCAGCACGCGCAGCGAGACGCCCGTCGACACGCTGTAAAGATCGGCGGACGTATAACCCGACACGCGCACGAAGAAGCGTGTTTGGTTGTCCATGATCGCCTCGACGTTGTTCAGCGTCGCGACCTTCGGACTTGCATCGATCCGTGCCAGATCGCTCTGTTGGAGCGCATCGATCCGCGTGAGCAGATAACGGCCCGCATTGCCGAGCACTGCCGTGAGCGAGGCGCCCGCGGGCGTCGTATCGATGACGGTCGTGCCGTCCGCCAAGGTCTGTGTGCCGAACGTCGGTTGGATATTGCCGTTGTAGCCGTTTTGTTGCGTCATGCCGGTGCCTGTCTGCAAATCGACGTGACTGTTGTGCGCGCGCCAGTCGACGCCGATCTGCTTGAGCGCGTTGTCGTCGATCTCGATGATGTGCGCTTCGATTTCGATCAATTTCGGCTTCACGTCGAGCTTGTCGATCAACCCCTGATACTGCCCCTCGCGCTGCGGCACATCGCGAATCAAGACGGAGTTCGTTCGAGGATCGGCTTCGATCACCGGCAACGATTGCGGTCCGCTTCCAGAGTAGGCGGCGCTAGCGCTGCTGCCGTCGCCGCCGTAAAGCGTGTTGGAAAGACCCGACAGCATCGGCATGCCGGACGCAGCGCCGCCCCCCGCTCCCATGCCGCTCAGCAGGCCCGACAGCCCCGTCCCGAAGCTGCCGTTGCTCGGCATGGCGTTCGGCAATGGCGGATTGATGCCTGCGGTCAGGCCGTTGCCGGCAGCGCTGCCGCTCACATCTTGCATGGGCTGCATGCGCTGCATCGTCGGTTCCTTGGCGGCCCGATAATCGAATCCGCCGAGCGCCCCAGGCCCCGCGCCATTCGCGCCTTTCGGGTGATACATGTTGGACAGCACGCTCGCCACGCCCGGCACGGTCACGGATTTGCCATCTATCTCGACTTTATGATCGGCCGCCCATGCGTGCTGCAGCTTGAAGACGCGAATCACCGAGCCGGTGCGCTGATCGGCGTTTTGGTCGAGCCGTTTCGCGACTTCGGCCACGAGTTGCACATAGGGCGCCGGTCCACTCACGAGCGCCGTGCCTTGACTCGCGTCATAGACGATGGGGAAACGCGGGCTCTCGATATGCAGTTGCACGAGCGCGCTATTCAGATCGTCGGTGCTGGCGTGATCGAGCTTGATCACCTGACGCGTCACGGTATTGACATCGCTGATCGACAGCACGACGCCGTCGTAGAACCACACCAAGCCGAAGGTCGATGAAAGCGTGTCGAGAAAGCGCTGAGGCGACATATCGAAATGCCCCGTGACCGTGCCGTGCACGTCGCTCGAAATTGTCGCGGGCACCCCCTGGCCGGCGGCGAAATCGCGCAATACGTCTTTTAGGTCTCGCCCCTCCGCCACCACGTGAACCATGTTGCCATGCCATTTGATGGGCGCCGCGGCATCGGCGACGGTTCCCGCACCGACCAACGAAAGGCACGCCGCCGCCCAGGCTGCGCACATGAGCCGTTTTTGCTTCATTGTTTCCCCGATCGAAAGTGAACCGCGACACCCACGCCGCGGCGTTGCAAATGAACCGCGATAGCCTTGCGCCGGACTGCCGGGCTTATCGTTCTAGCGTTTCGGAAGGTGCTTCTTGAAACTGCCGGCGATAACCGCTAACGAGCGTCGAACGGTTATGCACGCCCCACTTGGTCGCCGCGTCCAATACGTTGCGATCGCTCACCGCGGGGTCGTTCAATAGTTCGGCGCGAATGCGCTCCATGCGTTGACGCCGAATCAATTCGGTCGGCGACAAGCCAAGGAAGTTTTTGAAGGCGTTCTGCAAGGCGCGTTCGGTGACGCCAACCTCGGCGGCCACCTCGCGCACCGATAGGTCGTGGCGATCCAGGTTCTCTTGCAGATAACGATATGCGCGCCGGTATTTTGCCGGCAGCCTTGCGCCGACGTCGTCCAGCTGCGGCGCCGTGCGGGCGGCACGATTCGCAAACGGCGCGATCGCCAATGCGTCGTCGCGCAAGCATTGCGTGGTGATCAATGCGTAGCGGCTGTAGTACTGCATCGATTCGCGTGCTCGCCCCTGCGCTTGGCGCAACTTCGAGACGCAGTACAAATACTCGAGCTGACGCCGTCCAATGGCGCCCGCGTAATCGACGCGATGAAGCGGCTCCATCAGCATCTCGGCCAATTGCGGCGCCTCCAACGCAAGCGCCGCGAGTACGACCTCGAGCCGAGTGGTGCAAGCGTACTCGTTCAATCCGGCGCGCTGCGCCCAGTTCAAATGCGCGATCACGCCTTCCATCGCCGCACGGCTGCCGGCAGCGAGCTCGCGCAGGTCGCGCAGGTAACCGATGCGCTGGCGCAGCAGCGGCGTAGCGACACGCATGGCCTGCGCTTCGCAGATGTCGGCGCTATCGCCCGCAGCCGCACCGGTCGATGGACGCGCATCGACCATCCCCGATCGCCAATAGACATGATCGACGAGCGGCGCGCAGGCGAGCAGCTCTCGCTGCACGGCGAGATCGAAGCGCAATGTCGCGATCAGATCGCGCCAATGAGTCGCGCCACTCTCGTTCGACGCGTCGACCAATTGCGCCAACTCGTCCAACGCATCGGACGCATCGCCGGAGCGGCCAAGCTGGTGCAGCGTGCAAACGATGCCGAAGCGCGCTTCCAATTGCAGCAGTGGATGGATCTCCTTCTCGTCCATGACGCGCGTGAAGCACGAGAACGAGGTGGTGAGCCGATGCCGAAAGAAGGCTTGCCAGCCCGCGTTGCGGCACGATGCGGCTCGAATCGCATAGCGGGGCGAGCGAATCGCTTTCTGTGCGCGTCGATATTGCTCCTCCAATTCGTCGCCGATCCCGCTCACCATTTCCAGGTCGGCACGAAGCTGCAGCAACCACGGCAGCTCCTCGCTCCGGTGCCCGCCTTCGAGCCAGCGGCTCGCCTGGGTACGGGCTGCACTGAAATTGCCTTCGCACAGCTTGTCGAGAAATCCGTCGGGCAGGCCTCGCACCGTAAGTGCAGACGCGAGAGGGAAATAGGCGGCCGTAAACATCGCGCAACTCCTCGTGAATGTGCCACGCTCGCGCGTCGATGGCGTGAGCGCACGCGAAAGAGAAGCGGCGCTCACGGCATTTCGATTCGCTGAGTCAGCAGCGCGACCGAGAGTGCAACCCACAAGGTGCAACCGATCGCATTCGCCTAATTTAGCGAAATGCGATTTGTATATCCCTCAACAAATCTGATTACCTCCGTGAAATTGAGAAGGATTGAGGATTGTTCGAGAAATGCCGTAAAACGTGCCGACGCCGGACCTTGAAACTACGAAACAGGCCCATCGCTAGGCATCTTTGGGACGGCTTCCACTGCTTGATATAACTGCGTCAATGCATGCTTTGCTTGCCCCGCGAGTTCCTCGGCGAAGCGCTGCACTTCAGGGGTGCCGGATTCCGGCCCTTGCCCGGATGGCGCGGCATTGAGCGCACGCTTGACCGCTCGCGTCGCATGCTGGGCAAGCTCCCATGCTTCGCGAAGGCCGAAGATCCGTGTCTCATAGGCATCCATCTGGCCCGGGCGGACCTCGTCGAATGCAGTGCGCGCGTCGAGGCCAGGTGGCAATTGCCGACGCGCATCGGCCCGGACTGGCTCGGTCTGCGCCACCGGGTTGCGAGCGGTCTTGCGCTGTGGCAGCGCCTTGGATGCCGCAAGTCGTGTTTGACGCAGTTGCACGTCGAGGTCATCGACGATTGCCGAGACTTGCCGCGCAGCCGACTCCAACGCCTCGCGGCTATCCAGCCTCGAACCGTCGCTGCCTGCGTCTTGCGGCAGCGCCGGATCTTTCTCCACAAACGGCTCGTAGCTGTTCGGCGTCGTGTGGATAAACGGGTTCAGCGGCAATTCCCGCGAACCCGCGATCGGCGGTTCCGATCGACTCGCGCGCGCGGCCAACCTCGGCGCGCCATGGGTAGCGGATAAGACGCCTGCCCCCGCGGCATCCAGTTCCGCATTCAACCGTGCGATCTGCTCCTCGGCGAAGCGATCTATCGGTCCCTTCTTGGCTTCGAGCGCCCGATGATTGCCCGACGGAGCGGCTGAAAGCGCGCGGCGGCGAGAGCCGCCTGCCGGCGGCGCGCTCGACGAGCGCCTGCCCTGGGTCCCGTCGCTTTGCTCGTCGTGGAGCGTTCGCGCGGCATTCGTTTCTTCGTAGCCCGCAAGCCCCGATAAACTGCGTGACCGGGACGGGTTGACCGGTAGTGGACGCACGTCCTTCGAACGACGGCCCTCTGCCTGCGAGGGCAGCTCGGCGTTGCCGCTGTTCCAGCGCGGAGCGTCCCGCTTGATGTTTTTGTCCATGGCTGTCCATCCACATAGGGTATGCGCGTAAGCTACGACATTCCTACGTAAAACAGCCAAGGTGATGCGAAGCGCCGGAAGGTCCGGCGAACCCCTCGCGTTGGACTACGCGGCGCTACTCGCAAGTGCGCCGCCGCGCGAGCTCACGCCCACTCTTTGACCAAACGCTGGTGGCCTTCGCGCGCTTCGCTTTCGGTCGCATGCCGCACGCTCGCGAGCGGTTGTTGCGTGTCGACGTCGAACACGACCGATTCGAACAGTTCGAGGGCGCCGGGATCAGATGGGCTTTCATACTGGATGCCCAGCCAAATGGTCGAAATCCAACGGCCGTTCGGCAGCGTGGTCTTCTCGACTTGCGCGTAGCTCGCATCGCCTTGCAACGCCCGCCACGTATTCGCATCCGTCGGCGTGCCGTCTCTCAAATAATAGGTATTCGTCATCATCTGCCTTTATGGTTCAACCTGCCGTGCCGCTCGTCTACGCCGTCGCTTCGCGCGGAACCAGCTTTTCAACTCTGGTCAAATCCATCTCTTTGAGCTTCGGCGCGAGATGCTGCGTAATGAACTGCCGCGTCTTCCAGCCGAAAAACTCTAGATATGAAGTATTACCGGGCCGCTGCAGTCCAGAGGCCATGCCGACGAAGAAGACGTCGTGCGCTTTGCCGTCTACGTGCAAACGCGTACACAGCGCGCTCTCATCGAACGCCGGATCGTCACCGTGCACCGGCACTTTCATTTCCGGCGTCAATTTAGACGCAAGCTTACTCATAAAATTCGCGCTTGCCGACTTCATGCCCATCGCCAGAATCACTCGCCCGCTTTGCAGCTTATGTAAGCTGCCATCCTTGTTGCGCACCCCCAGCTCGGATTGCCCGGTTCCCTCCCCCGCCGTGATCGTTTCGAGCCGCCCTGGTTGCACCTGAACAAGTCCTTCATCGAAATACGGTTTGAGCCCTGCATAGGGTCCCCACAATCCGTTATCGATGTCCTCGCGACTCTTCGGGCCAATCCACACGATCTTGCGATTGCCAAGCAGCTCCCGCATCGACAGGCCCGCTTTCTCGGCAACCTCGCGGATGCGCAGCAACGGGGTCTTGGACGAGTCGCCCCAGCCGACGACCGTGATGTCGCCCGGCGCCGCGCGCACGATATCCAAAATGTGCTCGTCCGGCGCATCGACCGTGGCGCGCAGCATGTCCTCACTGTGCATCACCGCTTGATTCGGCAGCGCTCTTTCTCTCAAAGCCGTGAGCCGCGCCGTTTGATCGTCGATGTACGCTTTGGAAGCCGGATCTTTCAATGGCACGCTGGGCCGCCCCAACCCGGTGGCGTCGATGACGTGATCGGTCAGCACATGCACCGTCCGGCCCGACGCGTTATCCCGCATCGTAACGCGATACCGTCCTTGCTTGTTTTCCACTTCCTCGATATCGGTGACGACCGTATTGACGAGAACCGGCGAGCCCTTTCTCGATGCGGCATACAAGCCGATTGCCGCCGCATCGCCGATATCGGCGGCTGTCGGATAGAGATCGGGGTTCAAATCCTCGACTTGCACGGGACTACCGTGCAGCGGATTTTGCGAGCGCATTGGGTTGCCGAACGCGGCGTGATCGCTGCCCGCATAGCCACCGCGCGTTTCGCTGTTCAGCAGATGCATCCGCACCGAGCCGAAGTTGCCGTCGCCGCTACTGGATGCGTCGACGACCAAATTGTAGTCCGCGAACCCGAACTCATGCGAGCAATGGGCGATCGTTTGCCCTTGCGGGCCGCCCCCGATCGTCACCTGCGGAATGAAAAACTCCCGCTCGGACAGGCGCGTCCGGATCTCCTCCGACCGGGCCTGAAGATCCGCCCGTATCGCATGCATCAAGGATGAGCGGGTGGCCTCGGGCGCTGCCAACATCAGCATTTCAAGCCGCAACAGCCTGTCCTCGGGGTTGCTCACACCCTTGGCGAGGGCCTCTGCGGAATAGTGGCGCAGCTTTGCACCCGCTTCGCCGCGCAGATCCGGATCTTCGAGCACGCGGCTGCGCAGCGTCCCGACGGCGCCGTCCGACAGCGGAGACTCGAGCGTCAGAAGCCGCTTCACGTCGTCGTGACTCGAGACATCGTATCCGAGCTTCGTGAGCTCTTCGCCGAGTATGGCGAGCAAGTGCTCGCTCTCAGCGCCGGCCGAAGCGCTACCGGCCGCGACGTCATCGCCACGCTCCGTCGCCGCACCACGCGTGCGCGCCGCGCCGGCCGAGAAACGCCGGCCGACGGCGCTTCCCGCTACGCCTCGCAAGGCGCCTAACGCATTGGACTCCTGCAATTGCGTGGCATCGCCGGCTGGAGCGTTATTGTCGGCGCCGGCAGAGCCGCCCGCCCCCGTTCCTTGAACCGGACGCAAAGTTCCCGCGGAATGCGGGCGATGATTTCCTGAGGTACGCATACTGCACCCGTCTCCCAAACAAAGACTCTTTCCATTTGACGAAGGCCCAATTCAGAGCCGCCTCGACGCTACCGCAATGGCATAAGCTGAACGATGCCATGCTCAAGGTTCGACAGTGGGTGGGAGCGCGAAGCAGTGCCTAATACACCGAAGGAACGGTCTGACTTGCTCAGTGTGTTGCTACTTGGCCGAACTCGACATGGCTTTCAATTGCGGGCCGAGGCCCTTCAATACCAACTGATCTTTCACCTGATTGATGAAGATGCCGATAAAGAGCGCGAGCATTAGAACTGTCAAAGCGCCCTTGACCGGTTGCGCCAAACTAATCAAATCGAGTTTCTCGGCGGACTTCGAAATAAATCCGAATGCAAAATCCACCAGCACCAAAATGAACAACATCGGTGCGGCAAGCTTCGCCGTGGTCTCCATCAAAGTGTCGGTCTGCCGCAATACGAAACTCTCGAGCACGCTCGCCGCCACAGGGGTACTCGACGTGAGCGGCCACCATTGATAAGACTCGTACAACACCCCCAGCAGAAACGTCATCCCTCCCAGCGCCCAGAATGCGACCCCGGCCACCTGCGCCAGCAAAGTGCCGGTCGGCGTCGAATGTTCCTGGTGCAAGGGATTCATCATCTGCGCGTTGTTGTACCCGGTCAGATCGTCGACATAAATGCCGGCCGCCTCCGCCACCCAGAACACGGTCGAGGCGGCAAAACCCAATACCAGTCCAATCACGATCTCTCTGACGGCGATTTCCACGAGCGCCAGGTTGGATAACGTCGCCATCATCGATTCAGGCTGCCCATAGGCAATGAACGAACTGAACAGCAACACGATCCCGTTGCGCACGACGCCCTGCAGGATGCTGTCGGACGTGGGCGGAAAGATGAACAACATCACATAGAGCCGCAACGAACACAGCCCCAACACCGTGAAGGCTTGTGTCAGCGTGATACCGAGCTGCGAAAGTGTCGTCAAGCTGTCGTTCATTCGTGACTCATGGGTTGCGTCATACGGTGGGTCCTTCAGCCAAGCGCATTCGTGCAAGCACCGCCTCTTCGGCCTCTTCGTCCGCGGCGTCGTTTGCGGCGTTCGCGCGCATGCGCTCGATATCCTCGATGCGCTCTTTGCAAAGGTCGATGCGCCCACGGTTTCCCGCAATCGCACGGATCGTGGCGGCGACCTCGTCCTCGTGCGCGCGCACGATCTGTTCGGCCTCGGCCAACGCCTTTTCGCACTCCCGTAGCCGCTGCTCGACGATCTCCGTGTACCGCATGCTCGCGTTCATGTCCGCGAGCGAAAACGCCTCGTCGCCGCACATCATGCGCGCGATGCGGTCGCGGTAAGCCTGCAGGAGATCGCTTTCATGACGCACCGCTTCGCGCTTGGCGTCGCGCTGCGCTTCGAGCATCGCATGCTCCTCGCGTTGAGACGCCAGCTTCGCTCGCAATGTCTCCTCGAGCTGCGTGCGGCGCTCGACGGTCCGCTCTAGCGCGGCGGTGCGTCGATCGGTAGAGGGCATCTTCAACGGCTCCGGCTGCCCGCGAGCGCGAATAACCGCGCCTGCGTATCCTGGGCAGCGGCGAACTCCCCCGTCCCTTGAGAGAAGAAGGCGCGAATCGCGTCGATCTTGCTCACCGCTTCGTCGGCAACCGGATCTCCCCCCGGCTTGTATTCGCCGATCTGCAACAGCATCTCGACTTCGCGATACTTGGCAAGCAGCTCACGTACGCGTGCGGCGGCGCGCATATGGTCGGCCGACGTCACTTGCGGCATCACGCGGGACAGACTTCCCAAGACGTCGATCGCAGGGTATTGATTTTTCGCCGCGATCTCGCGCGACAGGATCATGTGGCCGTCGAGGATCCCTCGCACTTCTTCTGCGATGGGGTCGCTGCCGGATTCGTCTTCGGCCAAAACCGTGTAGAGCGCGGTGATCGAACCGTGCGAGCCCATGCCAGCACGTTCGAGCAAACGCGGCAGCTCCGCGAAGATCGAAGGCGGAAAGCCGCGCCGCGCGGGCGGCTCGCCGGCCGCAAGCCCGATCTCCCGCTGGGCGCGGGCAAAACGAGTCAGCGAATCCATCATGAGCAGCACCCGCTTGCCCTGATCGCGGAAATGCTCGGCGATGGCCGTTGCGACATAGGCTGCCTTCGCGCGCTCGATAGACGATCGGTCCGATGTCGCGCACACGACCACCGATCGCGCCATGCCTTCGGGCCCGAGAATCATTTCCACGAACTCGCGCACTTCTCTGCCGCGCTCGCCGATCAGCGCGATCACGGTCACATCGCACGGCGTGCCGCGCGCGAACATCCCCAGCAACGTGCTCTTGCCGACGCCGGCCGGGGCGAAAATGCCCATGCGCTGACCTTCCGCCAATGTCATCATGCCGTCGACCACACGCACGCCGGTCGGCAAGGGCGCGTCAATCAACTGGCGGCTCATGGGGTCCGGCGAATTGGCGAACACCGGTCTTTCTTCGTCCGCTTCGATCGGCCCCATGCCATCGATGGGATGCCCGAGTGCGTCGATCACCCTGCCGAGCAACGCGTCGCCGACCGGGACAGACAACGGACGCCCGAGCCCGATGACCTGTGTCGAGCGCGATACGTCGCCAAGCCGCGCAAAAGGCGACAGCAACGCGACATCGCGCGTAAAGCCGATCACCTCGGCATGTTGCAGCAGCGTGCCATTGGCCGACCTAAGCTCGCATAACTCGCCCAGACTCACGTCGAGCCCGCCCACTTTCATGAGCGTGCCGATCACCTCCAAAACTTTGCCGCTACGCGCGACGTTGCTCGCCGAGAGCAGCTCTCGTTCGATCGCGTCGGCTAAATCCTCCACGGCGGGCATGCGCCGCTGGCTCGGCTGCACGGCAAACGCGGCGAAATCGATTTGTGGCGTTTCCATCGGATCGTCCGATCGGGGTCAGTCCGCCGCCGCATCGGCAGCGTCGGCAATGTTGTGCAGCTCGCGCAGCGAATGCTTGAGCGCACGCGCCACCGCCGAGCGCATCGCTCGCAATTGGGTGGTCAAGCTCGCATCGATCGAACCGAAATCCGATTCGCAGATGCAACTGCCCGCCTCGAGCCGCTTGTCCGCCACGACCGAAAGCGGGAACGGGCGCCCGAGTTCGCGCCAGCGCGCCGACAGTTTCTCGAACGCACTGCACGCTTTCTCGTAGTCGACCGGGCTCACGCTGACGCGTAAATACGTTGCGCCTTCGACGATGCGGTCGATCGTCGTCAATGCGCGCTCGAACAGCGTTTCCGATTGCTGCACTCGCACGATCTGCTCGACGGCGAGCGTGACGATCTCCGCGAGACGCTCGCGCAGCTTCGTCTGAATCTGCCGTTGCTCGTCGCCCACATCGGCAAGCCGATCCATCCAATCGGCCAACGCTTGCTTCTCTCCCGCTTGATAGCCGCGTTGCGCCGCGGATTCGTACTCCTGGTGCGCCTGTTCGACGATCGTCTCGGCCTCGGCGTGCGCCGCATCGACGATGGCCCGCGCTTCCTCCCGCGCCTGCGTGAGAATGGCATCACGGTCCTCGGCGAGCTGTGCGTAGCCTTCGTCGATCTCCACCAACGCACCGAACGCATCGCGCGGAATCACGTCGGCATGCGCCCCGACCCGCGCATCCGGCAAGGCTCGATCCGATCTCAACCAAATAACCATGCCCACTCCGGAATCAGTTCTGGCAACCGTGCGAAGAGCCGAGCGGCGCCGAAGGCGTCGACCTCGCGAGCGCTTTCATGAACCCATGACGGCGAGCGCATACCGCGCGGCAACGCAAGGCACAGCAGAGAAAACGGCGCGGCGTGGGCGGGCGCATCGCGCATGAGCAATGCGCTCCCCTCGCATGCCAGCGCTTGCGCGTCGAGCGTATCCAACGCGCTCGCCGGCGAGCGAACCGTCGAGCGGGCGATCTCGGGCACGCTCGTCGTGTCGCGCGCGCCTTCCATGAGCCGGTCGATCGGGATGCCGATCCATTCCGAAAGCTGCTGGCGGCTGCGCTTGTCGATCAAGCGCCGCACGTCGGCGCGACGCAGCATCAGCGCACGCATCCGCAAAACGCGCAGCCCCCACTCCGGCGGCAATGCATCGAGCACGGCCAAGTTCGGCGCGCGCAAAGCATCCAGCGGGGGAGGCTGCACGCCCGCCATGCTCGTGAGCGAGCGCGACAGCGCATCGATTCGTGCGCGTCCCGCGCTCGCGAGCGCGGGACGCAACGGCTCGAGCGCTTCGGTCGCGACGCCGAGCGCCGCGGCGAGCCACGACGGATGCGCCCAGCGCGCAGCGTCGCGGACATTGCGCTCATACGCGGCAAAGGCAGCCGCCATCCGCGCGAACGGAAACATAGCGGGCGCGCCCATCAGGTCGCCGACGAAGATTTGCGGTTCTGGATCCGCGCAAGCAGCGCTTTGAGCTTGGCGCGAAGCGCCTCTTTTTCAACCGCCGCCGGAATGCCTCGTTTCGTCCACAAGTACAACCCTGCCGCGCAGACGAGAAAGACCAACGCGGCGCCCGCAATCAGACGCACCGGCCACGACGTCCGCGGCACCTTCGACACGTCCAGCGGATCGGCCGGGACAGCAGTCACGCTGACGGCTTCGTACGTGAGGCCTTCGACGCTGTGCATCACGAGCGTCTTGATCTGCGGCAGCAAGGCGTTCACATCGGAATCGGAACGGTATTTGATGAACACCGAGGCCGACGAAGGCTTGATCTGCTGTGCGAGCGGATCGTTGTTCGGCAGCACGATTTGCACGCGGGCGACGATCACGCCGTCGATTTTCGACAACGTCGCCGCGAGCTCCTGCTCGAGGCCGTAGATGAAACGAACGCGCTCCTCGGTCGGAGTCGACACGAGACCGTCCTTCTTGAACAGCATGCCGAGATCGTCGTACTTGTTGTGCGGCAACCCGCGAGCGCGCAGCACTTGCATCGCACGCAGAACCTGGTCCTTGTCCACTTCGAGCGTCCAGGTCTTGCCGTTGTCCGATGTGTCCTTCGACGCATCGACCCCCTGTTCCAACAGCGCGACGACCATCTCGTTGGCGTCCCGTTCCGACAGATTGCCGTACAGTTCCTTGTTGCAGCCCGCCAACGCAGCAAGCACCGCGAACGTCATGCACAGCATGCCGGTGCGCGCGACGCTCGCCATCGTGCCCCTCCTCGTGTGCCGCATGGCTTATTGATTCTTCATCAAGGTGTCGAGCGACGATCTGGACGAATTCATGACGCCCATTTTCGCTTGCATATCGAGTTGCGTGCCGGCGATTTCGAGCACGACCTTGGTGCCGGCCGCCGTCATCTCTTGCATCGACATGCCCGCCGCGTTTTGAGTCAACGAAAGCGCGTCGTTCACCGATTGCTGCAACTCGGCATCCTGCGCCGCCGCCAGCTTCGCCACCACGTTCGCATCGCCTCCCGTTTCGTGGGGCGCTTCCATGCGCGGGCTCTGCATCAACGATTTGAACTTGTCGCCGAGCTGCTGCATGGACGGATCGGTCGCCGGCTGCGTAGTTGTCTGCAATGCAGCCTTCACTTGTTCTGGGGTAATGACGACGCTCATGTCCAACCTCCGGGATTTTCAATAGGATCGAAATCAAATGCGCAGATAGTTCGCTTGCGGCGGCACGCCAGCGCGAGCCGATCCTGCCGGCTCGCTCGTCGAAGCGTTCTGCTCGGCCGCTGCCGCGGGCGATCCCTCGTTCAACGTCGCAATCGACGCCGGCAACTCGAACCTCCCTCCATTGCGGTAGGCGCGAACGGCCGCCCGCAGGTCTTCGCGCGCCTCGAGCACGCGAACGAGTTGGAGCGTGTCGCTGCTCGGATCCTGCTCGATCGCCTCGCTCGCGCTGAGCCGCCAGCTCGGGTCGCCCTTGACGGCAAGACAGAACGCCAACAGCGCTTTGGCGTACGAGAATTCCGGCGCATTCGCGATGACCCACGAGAACACACGGATCGCGTCATCCCATCGGCCGTGCAACATGTGCAACAACCCAGTGAATGCCTCTAGCTCGGCCAGTTTCGGGCGCAGCACGCGCACGGCGTCCAGCACCATTTCGACATCGAATGGGTCGCCTTCCACGGCGGGGAATTTACTGGTAAGCGCCACCGACACGGTCTCGATCAAACCGCTGACAATGTCCTGACTGCAGTCCAGATAATCGGGCGATGTGACGCTCATGGCGCGAAGCTCCTGCAAGGTAGGGGTCTGCGGAACGCAAGCCGCGCGCTGCACAGCCGCTCGCATTCCGATGGTCGACGACAGCCTAACGATACTCAGCCGCCCGCCTTTCCCGACACCGAGACCACGAAGTGGGCGATGCTGCGGCGAACTTCGGCAAATCGATCGCGCGTCCTGCGCAACGAACGTGAGTGATGGGACCGGTGCACGCGTTGTTTCGACACTGCGACGCGCTTCGCCGTGCCATCGCCTGGTTCGCGTCGACTAGCGCCAGCGGCGTGCAATCCAGTTACCGTCCATCATGGATTTGCATGGCGCGAGGCGGTTCGCGATGCACGCCGCAAGAGCCGAGACGCAGTCTGCAGGGGTAGCCGATGAGTGAAGAAAAAACCGAAGAGCCCACAGAAAAACGGCTGCGCGACGCACGCGAAGACGGCGAGGTTGCGAAAAGCACCGACCTGACCGACGCCATCACGATGGCCGCCGCGCTCGCCACGCTGATGCTGGCGTCGGGCGCATTCGCGGGCGCGTTGCGTTCGATCGTCGCCACGGCGCTCCAATTCGTATCGGGCGATCACTCGCTCGAACATGTGTTCGCCAAGATGATCAGCCTCGGTGGGCGGGCGTTGATCGTGATCGTGCCGTGCGTCTTGGCCGCGGCCGCGGCAGCGCTCGCCGCACTGATTCCGCAGATCGGTTTTCAGATCAGCATGAAGCCGGTGGTGCCCGATCTAGCCAATGCCAGCCCGGTTTCTGGCATCAAGCAGATCTTCTCGTCGCGCACGCTGATCGAGCTGGCGAAGATGCTCGTCAAGTCGGTCGTCATCGGCTTCACGATGTGGGTGACGATCAAATGGATGTTGCCGCTCGTCGTCGGATCGCTGTATCAACCGTTGCCGCAGTTGTCGAAGATGTTCTGGGACATGCTGATCAAGCTGTGCTGTATCGCGGCAGTGGCGTTCGCGGTGATCGGCGCCATCGATCTGAAGATCCAGCAATTGATGTTCATGCGCAAGCAGCGCATGTCGAAGGACGAAGTAAAGCGTGAGCACAAGGAGCAGGAAGGCGACCCATTGATCAAAGGCGAGCGCAGAAAGCTCGCGCGCCAATTTGCAACGGAGGATCCGCCTCGCCTACGCGTGGGCTTTGCCAATGCGTTGATCGTCAATCCCACGCACTACGCCGTGGCTATCCGCTATGCCCCCGACGAGCATCCGCTACCGCTCGTCACGGCGAAGGGCATGGATGAGACGGCCGCGCAATTGCGGCACTTCGCACAGGAGGCGAGCGTTCCGATCATCGGCAATCCGCCGGTCGCGCGAGCGCTCTACAAAGTGGGGATAGACGAGCCGATTCCCGAGGAGTTGTTCGAAACCGTCGCGGCCATCTTGCGCTGGGTCGATTCGATCGGCGCACAGGAGCGGATGCGCGCGGCAAAAAACGCGTCCCGCCACGGCATGAACCAAGCGGCGCCTTGAGAGAGCCCAGATGTTCAAGACATTGAAAATACCTGCATTCGGCGAAGTCGGCATCGCGCTACTCGTCGTGGCGATCATCTCGCTGATGATCTTGCCGCTGCCGCCGGCGCTGATCGACATGCTGCTCGCGCTCAACATCACCATCAGCGTCACCTTGTTGATGATCACGATGTACGTGCCGAACGTAATCTCCCTATCGGTGTTTCCGTCGCTGCTGCTGTTCACCACGCTCTATCGGCTGTCGCTCAACATTGCGTCGACCAAGTCGATCTTGCTGCATGCGGACGCAGGTCACATCATCGAGAGCTTCGGCGAACTCGTGGTTGGCGGCAATCTCGTGGTGGGTCTCGTCGTATTCGTCATCATCACGACCGTGCAATTCATCGTGATCGCGAAAGGCTCGGAACGGGTGGCGGAGGTCGGCGCGCGCTTCACGCTCGATGCCTTGCCTGGCAAACAGATGAGTATCGATGCGGATTTGCGCTCCAACTTGCTCACGCCCGAGGAGGCGCGCCGCAAGCGCGCCAAGCTCGCGATCGAGAGCCAGTTGCATGGCGGCATGGACGGCGCGATGAAGTTCGTCAAAGGCGATGCGATCGCGGGCCTCATCATTACCGCCATCAACATCGTGGCCGGTATCGCAGTGGGCGTCGCCTATCACGACATGTCCGCGGGCGATGCAGCCAATCGGTTCTCCATCTTGTCGGTGGGTGACGCGATGGTGTCGCAGATCCCCTCGCTACTGCTTTCCGTGGCGGCCGGCGTGATGATCACGCGCGTCGGAGACGAAGGCGAATCCAAGCCGCTCTCGCTCGGCGACGAGATCGGCAAGCAACTGACCACCAGTGCGCGCGCGCTTTATTTTGCGAGCTTGCTGTTGCTGGGCTTTGCCGCGGTGCCGGGCTTTCCGAGTGGGCTGTTCTTGCTGCTGGCCGCCACGCTGGCGTTTTGCGGCTACCGCCTCGGCAAGCGCGAGCCCGCAGCCGAGACACATGCGAGCGAGGCTGTCACCGCCATGCAGCGAGCCGGCTCGAAGATCGATGTGCCAGCGATCCTCACGCGCGCGCCACAGTTTGCGTGTCCCGTCGGCGTGCGCATCTCCCCCGATCTCGTCGACCGCCTATCGCCTGCTGCGCTCGACAAATCCTTCGGCGCCGAACGTGCACGCTTGCAGGAATATCTCGGCCTGCCTTTCCCGGGCATCACGATCTGGACCAACGACGCGCTGCCGCCGTCGACGTGCGAACTGCTCATGCACGACGTGCCCTATTGCGCGATCGAAATGCCGCCGGGAAAGGTGATGTTGCCCGACGTCAATTCGTTCGGCGTCGATAGCACGCTTCATGCGGAAATCGCCGCCTTGACCGATCGGTGCGAGCAACGGGGCGGCCTCGACGGCGGCCCGGGCCCTACCTGGTGGATCGACGAAAAACAGTTGCCGGCCAAAATGCCGGCGTGGCGCCCCGAACAGGTGATCGCACATGCCTCCGTTGCGATGCTGCGCCGGCACGCATCGCTCTTTTTGGGCATTCAGGAAGTGCAGTGGATTCTCGATCAACAGAATGCGGATTATCCGGGGCTCGTGACCGAAGTGCAAAAGGTGCTGCCGCCGCAGCGCATTGCCGATGTGTTGCGGCGCCTGCTCGAAGAGCAGATTCCCATCCGCAACGTCCGCAGCATCATGGAAAGCTTGATCGTCTGGGGCGCCAAAGAAAAGGACATGTTGATGTTGACCGAGTATGTGCGCAGCGACATCGCTCGCTTCCTCGCGCATCGCGCCACCGGCGGCACGCGGCAGTTGCCTGCGGTCATGCTCGATCTGCCGGTCGAACAGCACATTCGCCAGTGCATCAAGCAGACGCCGACCGGCAATTACCTCGCGTTGCCGCCGGAGGAAGCAGGCTACCTGATCGATCAGATCCAGTCGTTCGTCGGCGAGACCCCGCGTGACGGCGTGGCGCTCGTCACGTCGATGGATATTCGCCGATACGTGAGGCGGATGATCGAAGCGCGCCTGAGCTGGCTCTCCGTCTATTCCTATCAAGAACTCGGCGAGCATGTGGATCTGCAGCCGCTTGGCCGCGTGACTATCTAAGCCGCCCGGCCCTCATCGTTAGGACATCCATGATCGAATCTCGCGTGCGGCGCATCATCCCTGGCGAGCTCAGGGCGCAGCAAAAGGCCGACGATGCGCGGGCGCGACGGTTCGACTACGCGGCGCTTGCACGGCGCGCACGCCCCGGCCGCGCGCCTGTCGGCCCATCGGATGACGAACAGGAGACGGCGGCAAGCGCTGTCGTCGACGAGCCCGCGCATCTTTTTCATTGGCGCGAAGACACGAGCGACGATGGTCACGCCAGCGAGCAGATCGATGCCGACGATGGAGCCGCGGCCAGTCAGCGCGAAGCGCTAGTGCAACAGGTTTCCCGCGCGTCGGTGCCTGTCGTCGACGCGCTGTTTCGCACGCAAGCGCATTTCTTGGAGTTGGCGGCGTCCCTCGCGAGCGAAGTGGCCGCGTTCTGCGCCGACCCCGCTATCGGCAGCGCCGGCAATTGGGACGTCCAGATGCCGCTCGATAAAACGATCCTGCCCGACACGACTTTATATCTCTCGCTTTCGCCGTTCCAGCTTTCGCTTCGTTTCGATACATCCAGCATAGACACAAAAACTTTACTCTTGCATCACAGCACCATGCTCGAGCGCGAAATAGACTCGCTCCTGAAAGCGTGGAACGCACCGCGCGACATCGAATTGATGGTGTGGTGAGTGAGATCGCCGGATCCCCACGCAGTGCATGAACGCTGCCCAATCGATGACCATCGCATGGATTACCCGATCGCCGAAATGCCTACGAATGTCGAGCACGTCGATAGGCACGCCCTACCCTCGATCGTCCCCGGCGAAACTCGACGAGCCGGAGAGCCCGATAGCGCAATGCACACCGGCAGATTGCCGTTGCGGGCCATTTCACCGCTCGTCGCTCGCACGGCGAGGCTCGTGTGCAACGCCCAGAGCGCTTCGATCGCACAACGTCTGCCAGGCATCGACGCATGGCAAGCGTGCGCGCACGACGCAGGCGCCGCATCGTTCGACCGTTTCGAGGAGCCAGGCTTGCTCGAGCTCGCTCATTCGGCCGGGCGCATTTTCGTCACGTTCGACCTGGCCGCCTACCCTGCCCTCGACATCGCGGCATGGCCCGCGCGCGGCGGAACGGCAGCGCCTGCCGATGCCGAACGAGCGTTGCGCGTCGCCGTGGCCGGCGTGATACTCGAGCCGCTGCTCGCGCGCCTGTCGACGCTGGGGCTGGGCGATCTGCGCGTGGTGCGGTTGACGCGCGACGCCCGCGAAATCGCAACACGCGCCGATCTTGCAAGAATCGATCTGTCCTTCACGCTCGACGGGCGCGCTCATGCCGCCTTCGTCGCCATCGACCCAGCGCTGCTGCCGCTGCTGGAAAGCTTGCACGCCTCGCAAGCCGCCCGCGCCGTGCAGGCGGCGTTGCAAAGCCCCGATGCACTCTCCCCCGGACAGACAACGCTCGCGGACTGCCTCGTCCCCGGACGGATCGTTTTGGGTGCGCGACGTCTGTCGATCGAAACGCTACGCGCGCTCGCCCCGGGCGACGTGCTGCTGCGCTCGCTCGCAAGCACCCTCTCGCCCCTCGTCACCGGCGCAGCCGAGCACGCCGCGGCCAGCGCCGTCGCCGCATGGGGCACGCCCGGCCTTGCCCGCCTGCACGCACCCGTGACGATCGACAAGCACACGCTTCTCATTGTGAAAGAGCCGACAATGACCGATAAATCTTACCCAGCCGACTCCGGCGATTCGCTCGCCTCCAATCAACAGGAGAGCCCGATCGATATCGGCGAGTTGGACCTGCCCGTTCAGTTCGAAGTCGATACCGTGGCCTTGCCGCTATCGCAGCTCTACGCGCTGCGCCCCGGCTACGTGCTCGAACTCTCCACGCCCGTCGCCGAGGCGCAGTTGAAGCTCGTCACGCATGGCCAGACGATCGGCTACGGCGAACTCGTCACGGTCGGCGAACACCTTGGCATCCGAATCCTCAAAATGGCGCACGGCGATGGTCCAATTCAGTAACGTCACCGGCCTACTGCTCGTCGTCCTCGCGATCAGCCTGATCCCGTTCGTGGCAATGGTCGTCACCTCATACGCGAAGATCGTGGTCGTGCTCGGTTTGCTGCGCAATGCGTTGGGCGTGCAACAGGTGCCGCCCAACATGGTGCTCAACGGGATCGCCATCCTCGTCTCGCTGTACATCATGGCGCCCATCGGCATGCAGGCCGCTCAATCGTTGGAAGGGCAACAAATCGACGGCCAACCGACGCAGGCCCTGATCCAAGTGTTCGGCGCCGCCCGAGAACCGTTCCGCCGCTTTCTCGAGAAACACGCGCACGAGCGCGAGAAGCGTTTCTTCATCCGCTCCGCTAGCGTCGTGTGGCCGAAGGAGACCGCGAGCGCGCTTCACGAAAACGACATGATCGTGCTGGCCCCCGCCTTCACCCTGAGCGAACTGACGGACGCATTCAAGATCGGCTTCTTGCTTTACATCGCGTTCATCGTGATCGACTTGATCATCGCCAACGTTCTGTTGGCGATGGGGCTGAATCAGGTGCAGCCGACCAACGTTGCAATTCCATTCAAGTTGCTGCTGTTCGTCGTGATGGACGGTTGGTCGACGTTGATCCACGGTCTCGTAACCACGTACCGTTAGCGTGCGGCATCAAACGCGGAAGACAACAGCATGGATATCGATACCCTCATTCGCTTCACCACGCAGGGCATGTTGCTTTGCTTGTACGTGTCGCTGCCGATCGTGATCGTCGCATCGGTCGCCGGGCTCGCGGTGTCGTTCCTACAGGCGATTACGTCGATGCAGGACCAGACGTTGTCGCACGGCGTGAAACTCGTGGCCGTGATGATCGCAATTGCGATCGCTGCGCCGATTTCCGCGGCGGCCATCTTGCATTTCGCCAATGAGGTCATGCAGACGGCGATACCGCAATGAAAACGACCCGAGCGACGACGCCGTCGGCCGCCGCGAATCTCGGCACGGCCCACGAGGCGCAGCGCACTGCCGAGAGTCATGACGAGGCGCGACGCCAAGCGGTGCTCTATCGCGGCACGCGTTTCACCAATGCGCAAAGCGAGCCGTCCGATACCACGCCTGTGTCCCCGCAAGCCCGCAAGCGCCGCGCGAGACTTCCCCAGGCGCGAAGAAGCGCGGGCCGAGGGCGCGAAGAGGAGTCCGGCCACATCGGTTCGAATGAAGAAGAACACGGCGCCATCCGCAGTCACAGCAGGGACGGCGGGGGATCGGGCAGTGATGGCGGCGATTCGCACGGCGGCCAAGGCGGTCGCGAGGACGCCCGCGCAAGGGTGCCCGACGTGCGCAGCGTCGCGACCACGCCGGTGCGCCCCTACACGGGCGGCGCGCTGCCTCTGCGCGCCGCGCGAACGAGCGACCCGGAGCACGCCGAAGCGGTGCGCGCCGCCTTTTGCGACGCACTACTCGCGCTTCGAGACGATCCGAGCGCAATGCGCGTCGTCGCGGTTGCGGAACTGCAACTGGACCGCCTCGATGCCGTGCACGCATGTCAATCGCTTCGCTCCCCTGAAGCGATGGGCACGCTACGTCAACGGCTCATCGATGCAAGCAAAGACTCGCGTGGCAAAAAATCCCCATTCAATTTGCTGTTGCCATTGTTTCTGCTCATGAGCGAACGGCCGCTCACCTCGACCAGAGAGAAGGAATCGCGCGGCAGGTTGATGTTGCAACGTAACGCTACGCTCGCGCGCAGTCAGCGCGCTCAGTGAGCCGGAGAAACATCGAATGGGCGTGCTTTCGCGCGTCCATTGCCGGCTTCGCATGAGTCAGAGCATGACTTCGTGCAACGACTAAAGTAGCGTCAACGGCCACTGCGTACGCATGCTCGCTGCCGCGATCCGATCAACTCAACCGTCACAAGATGAAATTACTGCGCATTCTGACTGGCGTCCATGCAGGGGTGGAATTGCACCTCGGTGCCGGCTCGCATCGGATAGGATCCGACGATGATGCCGACATTCGCATCTCCGACTGGAGCGGCGCCGACGTTCTGCTGACGGTCGACGAGACGGGCATCGTGAGTGCGCAGCGTGTGCTTCCCGAATTACAGGCGCTCACGCAACCCGAGGCGCAGCACACGCCTGCGAACGACGGCGCCGAAACGATGGACCCCGGCACGGTGCTCTTGATCGATTTCGTGCCGATGCGGTTCGACGACACGGTGCTTTGCGTCGGCGCGAGCGATGCCGTTTGGCCCAGCGACCTCGACCTGTTGTCGACCTTGCTCGTCAAGCCGCAAGAGGCTCGTCACGAAGCTGAGCGCTCGCGTCAGCGCAAGCTCGTCGGCGCAGTGCTCGGTTGCGCGATGCTCGGCGCCGTGGTCGTAATCGGTTCCGTGCTGATCACGACGGTCGTGAGCCGTGCGGCGCTTCCGCGCGATTCGGGCGATCTGGCGCAACGTGTGAATCGGGCCCTCGCGCAAGCGCATATGAGCGAATTGCATGCGCGGCCGCACGGCAATAACGTCATCGTCAGCGGCATGGTGCCCACCACAGAGGACGACGCAACGGTGCGCAGGGTGCTGACGCAGTTGTCCTCGACGGCGATCAAGCGCCAGTACGACATCGCTCAAAACGACGCACGCGATATCGAAGATGCACTCGGCGCTCAGCAGGTGCACGTAGCGTATGCCGGCCAGGGCGCGTTCAACATCATCGGCAAGGTGGCCAATCCGGCTGACGTCCAAGCTGCGCTGACACGTATCCGCCACGATCTGAGCACGAACGTGAAGGAGTTGCGCATGCAGCTCACGCAGTCGAACGACGCTGCGCCGCCGCCCCCTTCCTTTTCGGAGTTGATGTCATCGGATGACGTGCGCTATGCGACAACGCCCGATGGCGTCAAGCATATCTACGTCGATCCGGAAATAGCCGACGCCCCCGCATCCGACGCGAGCGTCGGGGCAACCGCGGCAGCGGACGGCGCCTCCGCAGCGCAACCGGCCGTCGCCCAGCCGGGCGCAGCCAGCGGTGTCGCGCTGGCCGCGGCGAGCCAACCGAGCGCTGCACCCGGTGCCGCCCCGCTCGCAGCGAGCCAGCCGAATGCCGCACGCGGCGTCGCGCAACCGGTGGGCACCACCGCGCCCCCTTCTGCCGTCGCGTCGGCGTTCCTGCCGTTACCGAAATAAATCACCGGAGATGATGGAAATGTATGAGCCATTCGAATCTTGCGCGACCGACTTCCGAAACTTGAAGGGCACGCTGGCAGATCCTGCCGCGAGAGCGCGCTTGACCGCGATTCGGGAGGCGCTCGAAGCGAGTGCAAAGAACATCAGCGCGGCCACGGGCGCTACCGAGATCGATCGCGACAATCTCGCCAAGCTGTATCGGGGCATGTTGGCCGCGAGCCGAATCGTTTCTCACTTGCAGGATAGGCAAGTGGCGTCTTAGCGCGTCGCGCTAGCAGTACCGGATACAGGTATCGAGCTGTTCTTGCACGGAGTCGTCCGTGTCTTATGTGTAATCAGGCAACTTTTCAACTTCTGACCAAGGAGGGCATATGGGTAGTCTCACTTCTCTCGGTGCAATGGCAACGGCGGACGCCGAACAGGGCATCATGACGGCGGCCAGCATGAAGTTCCAAACGGATTCGGCCAACAATAGCTTGCAAGTGAGCGCGGCCGATGCCGTTGCCAAATTGGCGACGTCCATCGGGAACAAAGTCTCCCAGGTTTCGGGCGCGGCGCACTGACGTAGCGGGTTGATTGAAGCCCGCGCGTGCGTCTCTCGTGCGCGCTGTCGTACCGATGTCGGCCGGCATGAGCCACTGGCGCGTGCCGGCCGTTTTCTCTAGCGGCTCGTTCACTCCCCATTCCTTGCCCCGAGTGCCTTGACCACCTCAGACGGTTCAGAACGCTACGCGCAATTGGTCCGCGATCTCTGCGATACGGTAGGGCTGCCCGATGTCGACCACGTATTGCGCACTCGCCAAATCGAAGTCGAAGGCTTCGACGTCCGGCTCGATTACTTCGACAACGACCTGGACGCGATGTATGCGAACTTCCATTACGGCGCGGTGACGGCTGGGCGCACGCTAACCGTATTTCGGTTGATGCTCGAGGCGAATCTCGTGATTTACGCGCAGGATCAGGCGCAACTCGGACTCGACACCGATACGGGCGGTATCGTGCTGGTACTGCGAGTGCCGATGACGCATGACGTCGATGGGAACGTGCTAGCCGATCTGCTCGCGCACTACGCCGAGCATGGCCGCTATTGGCGGCAGAACATCATCGAATCGACCGACGAGATGTTCGAAGGTCTCGTCTCTGGCGAATTCATTTGGCTGAGGGCATGATCCGGCAGAAGCCGATCAGGACCGAACCCGAGCAGCGCCGGTAACGATCGGCACGCCGCTCGAGCAAGCATCCTCAATGCACGTTAGCCATCGCCCTTGCAATAGCGTGAATGAGTCCAGACATGCTCTCGCCGATTTTCATCAATGAATTCCATAGATGATGCAATGGCGATTGCCCGTCGTTGAACATTGGCGGGCGCATCGGCTGATTGGGCGGCATCATCGGCATCGGCGGTTGCCGAACTTGCTGCGGCGGCATCTGCGCCGGATTTCGCATCGAGGGACCGGCTACGCCGGGCGGCACGGAGTAGCCCGTCGGAACGAACGGCGCAGCCGTTGCTGCCTCCGAAGACGATGCGGCTTCGGGCGGCGCACCGGCGGCATTTCCGCTTGTGCGAAAGGAGCCGCGCGACCACTTCGTCGGCGTCGCGCCTTTGCCTTTGGTTGCCAGTAGCTTCAGTGGCCCGGACAACGCGCGTGCTTCCGCCGCCCCGGCATCGATCTGCGGCGCGGGTGTGGCGGCCGGCCCCATGGGCGCCGGTGCCGCTGTGGGGCGTGCAACGGTGAGTTTGGTAGTGGGCGTGCTCATCGCAATAAACCTGTCTGTCGAAATCGCGGAACCGGCGTCGAGATGCCGAACGTGCTATGACGATAGGCCGAACGATCGACAGGCGCTGCGATGCATGCGAAGCGGACGTTAGCCGCCCGAACACCTTCGCTCCGACACGCTCAGGTTCGCAACACCGGCCCTGTTCGCGCCGAGCACGCCACACAATGCAACTCGCACGAACAACCGCGTAGGGAGTGCTCGATGTCCGCGTTTCACGCGCCCGAATTGATCGAATCCGACGAACTCCTTTTGCGCCCGCCCGAACCTCGCGACGCGCAAGCGCTGTTCGACGAAATGTTCAGCGATCCCGACACGGTGCGGCATCTCACCTATCTTCGCCATGCGACACTCGACGACACGCTCGCGTTCATCGATATGGCGCAGAAGGATTGGCAAAGCGGCGAGCTGCCGCGTTGGGTGCTGGAAGACAAGGCGAGCGGCCGGCTCACGGGGATGATCGAATTGCAGCCGCGGCCGCCCCGTGCGGAATTCGGCGTCATCATCAGCCGTCGCGGCGGCGCCCGGCGGCGACGCGCAGGGCTCGACGCTTTGCGCAAATTCCTCAAATGGTTGATCGCCCAGCCCCAGATCTATCGTGTCTTTGCATGCTGCGCAGTCGACGGTAACGCTTACACCGCAATGGAACGTCTCGGCTTCACGCTCGAAGCGAAGCTGACCAACTATGAGGCTCGCCCCAATCTCGGGCTGCCCGCCGGCGACAGCTATCTGTACGCCATGACTCGCCCTTTGGCGCCGCCCCACGTGGGGGACGCGCTTGCATGGATGGATCAGCATTTCAGTGTCGAGCTCGACTGAAGCTGGGCGCCAGCTTGCCGACGCTCGCCGACTCTCAAACGCTGGCGCGCGCTCGGGCTGGCGTATTTTCAGAGGACCACATCGATGTCCACCACAATGCCTAGATTGATTTCGGCGCCGATTCCTGCACCCTCGGGCGCGTCCACCGGGGCGGACGTTGGGCAGTCGAACGGGCCTGAGAGCGCAAGCGCTGCCCGCCCGCAGGCGACCGATAGCGCTCGCGGCGGCCGGCTCCACAAGCTGTCCGAACTGCTGACTTCGCGTCGATCCGGGACGGCGAGCGACGCACCGCGAGCGACGTTCAGAGCGCGCGGCGTGGACACGTCTGCGCCCGTCCCTCCGGTCGATTCGAATGCGCACCGCCAACAGGCGAACTACGGTCCCGCCTATTCCTCGTACACCCGGCCCAACCCCGCCCAGGTGCGCTACGGCGCTGCAGGACTGCGCGGCGCCGGCCGAGCATTGACGGCGATAGGGCATGGCGCCGCCGCGCTGGCCATCGGCGTGCTGGGCGCAGCTGCGATGAGCAGTTTCGGGTTCTTCCCAGTGCTGATCGGCGTCGCCGCCTACACGTATATACGGCGCGCGCATTACTACAACCTCGCGAATGGCGGCATGGGGCCGTATGGCGGAATGAACCAGTACGGCGGCATGAACCAATATGGAGGCATGAACCCGTACGGTGGCATGAATCAATATGGAGGCATGAACCCGTATGGCGGCGTGAACCAGTACGGTGCCATGAACCAGTATGGAGGCATGAATCCGTACGACGGCATGAACCAGTACGGCGGAATGCGCCCGTACGGCGGCATGGATCAATACGGCGGCATGAACCCGTACGGCGCCATGAACCCGAATGAAGACATGACCCCTTACGGCGGCGTGAACCCATACCAAGATCCGTCGCGGCCGCACCGCCCGTGGCAACAGCCACATCGACATCAAGCATGGCAACAGCCCGATCTATACCAGGCGTGGCAAGAACCCGACCCGTATCAAGGCTCACTGCAGCAGCCCATGATGCCGCCTGAGGCGGTCTCGGTTGCGCGCGCCCCGCGGGCGCAGCCTCAACATGCCTGGCCGGCAGCACAACCTCTCCCGCCCCAAGCAGTAGCACAGCCTCGCCCCGCACCGCCGGCGGCGCAGCCTCGCCCCGCGCAGCCGGCGGCACAGCCGGTCCCCGGCAGTCAGGCGGTTGCGCAGCCTCGCCTGCCCCAACCGGCGGCGCAACCGCGCCATGCCCGACCCGACGTGCAACCCGAGCCCGATGAGCGGCCTGCGCGGGGGCCGCGACACGCCAAGCCGGAGGAGGCGCAGCCTCGCCCCCACCTGCCCCCTTCGCGGCCTCGTCATGCCAAGCCGGCGGCCCCCCCTAGTTCATCGGCGCCCCAGTCTGTCGCGCCCATCGAAGAAGAAGAAATCGCCGCTAGCCGGGCCGGCAATGCGTCATCAGGCTATTGGGCCGGCGGCAACGGCGTGACCACCCTCTCGCAGCGCTTCGCGCAGCCAGCGGCTCAAACCGCGGGACACGTGCAACGCCCCGCACCGAGCGAGCAGAATCCGAGCCTGGTAGACGCGGGCGACTTCTTGGCGCCCTCCAATGCCTGACGATAGGAGCACGACTGGGTGGCCAATGATTCACGCCTGCCATCGCGTTCGCGGCGTCAAATTCAAAGGCGTGGCGAAGGGGGACTGAGCGCGGGCCGGCGCGCGAAGGCATACCAAGCTCGCTAGAGCTTCATCGCGCCCGGCTGGCCGCGCGTGGAAGCCTACGCGCGCACCACATGGCGCAACGATCGGCCCTTACGCTTCGACGTGGCGCCAGTCTTCCAGACAAGGTTGCACATTCCCTTCGTAGGTGGGGAGCGCCCCTCCCGTTCGACGCATTTCCCACGTTTCCGGCAAACACTCGATGAGACCGGCGAGCGCATGTCGTCGATAGACATCGTCGCCGCAAGCGCTGGCAAGCTCGTACAGCTTGCGCCACGCGGTCGTGGTCTCATGGCGCGGCCCCTGCGTCAGAAGCAACTCGTTGGCCAGCGCCTTCCACAACCTCATTTCCTCTCGCGTGCGCAGCGACGCGCTCGCACTGACCCGCGTCAGCACGATCCGAATCATGCGCAGGTACTCTGTCGCCAGCGACAGCGCACGCCAGATCGACGCCGACGCCTCTATCAGCGCAATTGCGATTTCGCACCGGTCGTTGAATACGGACCATTTGAGCGCGGCGCGAAGCTCGTCGAGTTCGAGCTCGATGCGCCCCCTCTCATCGCCAGCCGGACAGACACCGAACTGCAAATCCGTCGAAAGCCGTGCCACGAGCGAACGAGCATGCGCTGCGGCCGCCCGTCCCAATTCGTTTCTCTGCGCTAACGCATCGCTCGCGAACAGACGGACTGGCCCTGGGAGCCGCAACACAGCAGCGCCCTTGCCCTCGATCCGCTCGACTAAGCCCACACCGAGCAGACCGTCCAGATGCGCTTCGCACCGCGCTCGCGTTCGAGCCGCGTCCGCATTGCTGCCATCCCCCGGCGGCGCGATCTGCACCAACATACCGATCGCCGCATCGCGGCTGAACTCGCCGCCGAAAATGCCGAGCCATCGCAGTTGCGCTCGCGTTTCGTCATCGAGATCGTCGTGGAGCAGTTCGACTACCGTCGCGATCGCGGCCTCGGGCGAGAGCGCGGTGTCGGCCCTTCCCGCGCGGCGAGCCACACGCTCGTCCAGCGTGTTCGCAAACGCCAGCATCGCGGCCTCGAGCGGCACACCATCGTTCATGCGATGGGCAATCGCCGACGCGGCAAGTTCGAGCGCAAGCGGTGCGCCGCCGAGCCGACGGGTGACCAGCGCGGCCATCGAGACTGCGTCCGGCGCGCAACCATCCGGCTCGGACTCAGCGGACCCATCGGCATCGGTTCGCGCGCGCTGGCTCAGCTTGTGCCGATCCGTATCGCGCAGGACTGCGAGACGGGTGAGCAGCAGTCGACACGCATCGGATGCGAGGGCTTCTTCGATTCTGCAATCGCGAAGATGCGGCGCGCTCAGCGGACCGACCGCCACGACTTGTTCCTGGCTGATCCACAGAGGCTCGGTGGAGGTGACGATCACCTGCAGTGCGGGCGTAGCGCTCAGAAGCCTTGCGAGCACTTCGCCGAGCGACGCTCTCAACCGTGCGCAGCAATCGACGATCAGCAGCAAGCGCCGCGCACCGATCGCGGCGGCCAATTGTTCGGGCGTGCTGCATTCGTTTGCCCGCTCGATCCGCAGCGCCAGCGCAAGGGGACGAACGAGATTCTCCGGAGGCGAATGCGGAGAGAGCGCAACCGCCCCTATCCCGTCGGGGAAATGGGAGGCCACGCGCCGCGCGACCTCGTGCGCGAGACGCGTCTTCCCCAGTCCGGATGCGCCCACCAATGTAATGGCGCGGGCCGTCGACATCAGGCCGAGCAGTTCGGAGAGCTCCGCGTAGCGGCCGATAAACGGCGTGCGACGCAGCGGCACGCATGCTGTCGAAGGGTTGGGAATGCCGAGCGCAGCGCTGAGCGGATAGGCGGGCGCCGACTCGCTCGCGGCGGGCGCCTGGCTTTGTGCCTCCAAGCTTTTGGCGGAGCCGGCGAAGCGATAGCCGAATCCTGCCATCGTCGCAATCAAATCCCGATCCTCACCCAGCGCACGGCGCAACGCCGATACCTGTACCTGCACGGAATTGATCTCGACGTTCGGGCGGCCCCAAATGCGGTTTGCGAGCTCGGCGAACGAGACCGGCCGGCCATCGGCTTCAACGAGCGCGGACAAGAGCGCTAGCGCGCGAGCGCCGACGGCAACGGGCGCGCCATCCGCGGTGAGACGGAGCGGGTCTTGTGACAATCGATACCGGCCGAAAACAACGACGGGTCGCGTAAGTCGCAGCAGCGTCACCTTGAATCTCCGAGGGGCCCGTATACATTCTCGTCGCGAACCGCGTCGCTAAATGCGCAAATATTCGTAGTTTTGCGAACTTTCGGAACGCTTCGTTTGAACTCATTTACGCCCCGAAGAAGTAGGAAGGCGAGCGCGGCGGGAACGTCCGTCCGAATCTGCCCCCATGGCGCGGCGCCGCGATGTCGCTGGGCCCGACCGCGCGCGCTTCGTTGCGCAAACGACGCCTTCGTGCCCAGGGGGTGAGCCGCGCTGGCGGCCCTGTATCGTCTCGTGCATTGAACGTGTATCGCCGTATGACAGAACGATGTCGTTCAGCATTCGAGATTCGGAATCAACCGTCGCATTCACGTCGCACCGAAGGATCGCTATGTCCGACTTTAGAGTTTCCGGTGGAGTGCCACAGGGCGTGCCGCCCGAGCATGCAGGACAATCGCCGGCGCGCCCTGCGCAGCCGCCCGCCGGCCGCCCGACCAGCCAGGCAGCGGGGCAATTCGGGCCGGGCATCCCGCCACGGCCGACACGCACCCCTACCGCGAGCATGAGGCAGCCGCAACCGGGCAGGCTACAGAAACTCGTAGATTTCTTTAGCAGCGCGAGGCAGCCCTCGGGGCATGCTCCCCAACAGGGAAACGTGGCGCCCGGCCAACCTCCCCGGCAAGCGCCGGTGAGCTACGGCCAACCGTACCCCAACGGCGGCCCGGGGCAGGCGCAGCCCTACGCGCAGTCCTACCCGGCGACGACGCAACCCAGTCGTGCGCGCGGCTACGTGCGCCCAGCGCTGATCGGCGGAGCAATCTCTGCGGCATTGCCGACGCTGGAACTGTTTGCCGCCTTACCGAGCGGCGGAGGCGGCCTCGGAGCAGGCACGATGCTGGGATTTGGGATCCCGATCATCTTGCGCTCGTTCGTGTTCGGCGCCGGCGTCGGTGCGGGAGTGAAAGCGATTCGGCAATACCTGCGAAAACGCGCGCAACAGCAACCCGCCGCCTGGCAAGGGCAGCAACCGGGGCAGCAGATGTACCCGATGCAACAACCCGGTGGCATGCCCCCGCCGGGTTACGCTCCGCCGCCTCAACCGCCCGGCGGGTATCAGCAAGGCTATCCGGCCTATGCTGGGCCGCCGCAGCAATGGCCCGTTAGCCCGCCCCCCTTTTGGCCGCAACAAGGCGGCGCCCCTGCTGCACCGCAACCGCCCATGGCAGCGCAGCCTTTGGGGACGTTCGGCCCGCCGCATCCGAGCTATAACGCGCCCCGGCAGCAACCGGCCGCACAAGCGCAAACCGGCGCCTTCGGGCCGCCGCCGGCAGGCTACGGCGCGCCCGCGACGCCGCCGCGAGCGCAACAAGCGGGTCGTGCGTCGCCGCCGCCCGTGCCGCCGCAGCCGCCGCAGCAATACGACGCTCGCGCCCCTCAACCCGCGCCTACCGCCGAACGCGCGTATCCCAACAATTCGGCGGGCGCGCAGACCGCCGAACAAGTGCTACAAAGGTTTGCGCCGGACCAGCGAATGAAGGTCTTCAGCCAGATGCTGCAGGGGCTACAGAATTATCCTGTCGTGAGCGAACGCGCGTCGGGATTTGCGAATCTCGCGCAAGCGATTCCCCAGCTGTCGTCCGACGCGCGCACGCCGGGAGGCCGTGTCGATGAACAGCTCCTCGCCTTCCGCAGGCTGTACGCCGAAAAGAAGAACTTGCCTATCCGCGGCGCCGATACGCTTCATGCCGCATTGCGCGAGGTATTCGGTTCGCTGACGGCCGGGGCGCAAGCCGCATTCTTGCGTGACAACAAGGATGCCGATTTCCCCGCGCCGAAGACCGCTTAAAGACCGCTTAAAGCGCAGGCCGGAGCGCTGCGGCGACCCGGCCGATTTTCGTCCAACGCCGCTCGATCCCAACGCGGCGCCGGACTGTCCTGCTACTCGGAGGCAAGCGCGCTCGTGGACCGCATGGATGCGCGGGCCTCGTTCACCGCGCTCGTTCCTTGTTGCGGCAACACTCCCCAGCGCCGCAAAATAGCGGCGATCTGGCGCGCGTATCCGTCGCGCAGCGCGGGCGTCGCGGAATGATAGGCGCCTACCGCCGCCCAGGTGTTGCCGTATTTGTTGATTTGCCGGCGCAGTTGCCAAGCCGCGATATAAATGTTCTTGCAGGGCGACATCAGCGCCTCTCTGTCGATGCCGTATTGCGCCAGCGTAGCCAAATGAATGGTGTTGATCTGCATCACGCCGTAATCGATCGAACCGTTCGCATTGACATGCTTGGCGTCGGGACGATTACGCGATTCCTGCCATGCGATCGCGCGCAGTATCAGCGGATTGACATGTTGATACGCAGCCGCATCGTCGAAGCAGTTGCCATACGCGAGCGATGCTGCGCCCATGCCCCAGATTCCGATTAGGCAGGCGAAACCGGCGCGCGCGAGAGAACGCGCACGCTCCATGGAGACGGCAAAGCCTCCGCGGCGCGACGCTCTACGCGCTGAAAGTGAAGATGAGACGCTCATTGAAGTCTAAATAGGCACATGAGGCCGTCATTGTTTTGATGCGCCATTGTGCGTCCAACGCTGCGGCTTCACGCCCGCATGAGCGAAGTTCGAACGATGAAAACGAACGCGAGCAGGTCCTCTCCCTCCTTCGCGGTCTCGACGCATTGCTCGGCGATCTCCATGCGATAGCGAAGTGTTGAGTGCACAGGCGAAGAAGCGGCGTCGAAGCGCATAACGCACCCAGTATGATTGGCCATCTTGACTAAGCGGCACGAACGGCGCGCGCGTGAACGCGGCGCCGTTCTCCGCCCAACAGTGGCCGGGCAGCCGGTCGGGGGACATGTCATGCAGCGTAAACATCACGAAATCGCGACTGGCGCAGCAAGCCGATTCGGCCCGCGCGCCGGCATGGCCGGCCGTCGGCCGTCCATCTCGGCACATGCCCTATCCATCGCTTTGCTCATCGTCGCGGCCGGCTGCGCTGCGCCGCCCTCGCCTCCTGTCAACAGCGACTTGCCGGAAGGACTACGCGCATACCCGGGCGCCGTACTGGACGATGTATTGAGCGCGAGCGGCCAGGTCGTCTACGAATGCAATCGCAGCGGCGCCGATCTGTCGTGGGCGTATCGAGGCGTCGAATCGTCGCTCTTCGATTCGGCCGGAAAACGTATCGGAACGACCACGCCAGGCGGCTATTTCATGGCCGACGACGGAAGCTACGCCGTCACACGGGTCGACGCCAAAGCGTCGATGGGCCAGCAGGACTTGCCTTGGGCGCGACTCGTTTCGCGCTTCAATGCAGGCGCGCAAGCCGGTACTGGGCGCTTCGCCCGGACCCAGCTGATCCAACGTGTCAACACCAAGGGGGGCGTGGCGCCTGAGGGCATGTGCGCGAACGAAGGCGCCGTGCTCTATGCGCCCTATCGCGCCACTTATCTGATCTATCGAGCACCCGCCAGCACGAACGCCGCACGACCGGGTTCCAGCACGGACGCTGCCGCAGTGCACAGCGCCTCGCTGTCCGGCAAGACGCTTCCCATGCCCTCCCGCTGAACGCGAACCACCGCGGCGCGTCCCGCGGCCCATAGCCTATGAGACCGCGTCGGACGCTGTCCAATGCCCCTGTTCGTCGATTGCCTCCAGCACGGGGAACGGCACGCTCAAGTTCGCGAAATCGTGGTCTCCGGTCGCGCTCGTTCGGGTATTGAGCGAGACGCCGATGTTCAGCCCCGGGCTGCGCGTCGCGCTGTTGCGCTCTCTGATCGACAGCTTGCGCGGCACCCACGCCTTTGGATTGCCGAGGATGGCGCCCCGCCGCGCGTGAACGAATGCATCCACGTCCGGATCATGACCGCTTTGCTGCGCGAGCGCCGTCAGCATATCGATCGACGCGGCCGGGTCGCGAAGCAATCTCAAACCGTATTTGTACGCGTGATTGAACTGGCGATTATGGCGCACCGTCGATATGTACTCCTGCACGCGCGCGCGCGCGAGCGACAGCGGATCGGCCAGTGCCTCGGAGGCGCTCGAGAAGCTCTGCGCCTGCGACTCATGATGTCCTGCCAACATAGGCACCAGATGAGCACGCGCACCCTCGATCGTATCCGCGTATCGCGTTCCGCTGAGTTCTTCGCGCTCGAGCGTGCATGCTCGATAGTTGAGCTTGTCGTTTTCGATCGACAGCGTCAGTTTGGCGGTGCCGCCATTGTCGGCGAGTCCGACCGTCGCAACCAACGCGTCCAGAGAAAGCAATCCCACGCTGCTGCGCCCGTTCGCATCGAGCGAGTGCGAGAATCCCGGCGCAACGCCGCCGCGCCACTGCACGAGGTTGCCCGCCCCCACGTACCGCTGCTCGATCCGATGTCGACCGCTTCGCTCGATCATGCTGCCTTCCTGCCGTGATTTTTCCCAGCCCATCCCCATGGAGGGTCCCGCGCTGACGCCGAAGAGCTTCGCCGTTTTGCCCGTTTTCGGATTGCGCGCCGACCGCGGGCCGAAGCTCAAGAGCTTGGCGCTCGCGGTCGCATCGACCGTTACGCCACGCTTGGAGGTCCTGGCGCGAGTGTCGGTCCATCCGATCGAGACGTCGGGATGGTCGAGCCCGATATCCGCAAGTCGATTGAACGAGCCGTTGGCCCCGTCGTCGTGCGGCTGCGATGCTTCGGCCAAGAAATGCTCCACGACGGCCCAAAAAGCCGCTCGCGTCGCCTTGTCGTCGAATCCGCTGCCGTCGGGTTTGAGCCGGTGAGGAACGCGCACCGTGACGCCCGAGGCCTCCGTCAACTCCTGAGCGTGCAGCGTGACGTTCGTGGCAAGCCCCACGCGCAGGTTCGTCAACGCCATTTCGACGTCATAGCCGACAAGCACGCCGGCCCCCACTTGCCTTTGCGACGTCTTTGCCCTGCCGACGAACATTTCGAAACCATGCGTGCCATGGGCGAACTCGACTACCGTTTCGCGCGAGCGCGATGCGCGCAACGTGAGCCGCGGCGAAATGGGAAAAACGCCCGCGTGCATCATCGCGTTCAGACCGCTCGTGCTCACGCGCTGACTACCGCCGTCCGCCAACCGCAAACGCGCACTGGAGGGCAAAGTCTCTATCACCTCTTTGAGCATCGCGCGCACGTCATCGACGCGTTCGGTCTCGAGTGTCGCCCCGATCTGGCCGCCGAATTCCCCGAACAACTCTTCGGCGGCCGTGCGCGCGAAGGACCTCGCCGGGAGCGCCGGTCCACTCGGGCGAGCCAGCGAGCGCAGACGGTCGAGCGACGTCCAAAACGGCGAGTCGTCGGGCACGCGGGCGACCTTGCCCCATAGGGCGAGCCGCTCCGGCGTATAGGCTCGCTTGGCGATCGACTTGAACGGCTTGGTCTTGGCCAGTTGCTGCGGCGTCATCGCGGCCCAGCACGCCGTGGCTCGTCGCAAGTCGGCCAAGACGTCAGGGTGCGCCCCTTTCACCTTGTCCAGTTCGGCACACATCTGTTGCGCACGCCGTGCCACTGCGACGATAGCGTCTTCGTCCATCCGTTCGTGCGCAAAGCCGCCGCGCTCGAGCCACGTATGCAAGGCGGCCAGTTCGACCAGCGAATGTTTCGGTCGCGCATGCGTGAGCACCGCTGCGCTTTGCATCTCCGGGTTCAGCGTCAACGTCGAGAGGCTCTCGCGCAGGCCCTGCCGATACAGTTCCTGCTCCTGCTTCGCCGTCTTTCTCGTCGCACCTTGCGTCCCGAGCCGCAATGCGGACAAGGGCGATCCTTCCCGCCCACGGAACAATCGCGGCAACAGCGTTTTCCATCTGCTTTCGCCAACACGCGGAATGGTTTTCGACACGAACTTGTTCAGACGCTCGCGAACCTTCGACAACTCGGTGCCGCGTCCGTCTTCGGTGAACGACTGCTGCCACGCGAAGAGCGCTCCTTTTTGATCCGGCGTCAGCGCGGCGCGCCCCCGCTCCAGCCGGACCGAAGCGGCGTCGAAGGCGCGCCTAGCCAAAGCGTGCGGCCCGCGTTCATCGCTCCTGAGAGGACCGCCGCCAAGCTTGGCTCGCAACGAGACCGCGCCAAGCGCGCCATCGTGCATGCGGAGCGCGGACGCCTCCCGTGGCAATGGATCGAGCACATCGGCGCTCTCGAGCAGCGTCTTGAACGCCGTCCGATGCGCATCGTCCTTGAACGGCGCCGAGGTCGCGGCGCGCAATGCGTCGATTATCCCGAAGCCTTCGGTCGAACGGGCGAGCAAGCGCACGGTCAGCCAGGCCTCTCGGTCGGTTTCGCTCGAAGACACGCAAGTGTGAGGCGTGTCGAAATCGAGCGAGGCGATGCGCTCGAGCGCACTGTGCGCCGCCGCGGCATGCGTGATGCCCGCCTGCCGCAGCGCCAACGCCAGAAGCGCGCCGCGCATGGCTGCTGCAGCTTCGGTCCTAGGCGGCAGGGTGCTGCCCGAAGCGACCTCGAGCGCCGCGCGCGCCAACACACTCGCTTGCGCGCCGTAATGCGACCGATCCTCGAAAAGTTGCCGCACGTAGGCACGCAGCGCCTCGGCGCTCGTGATCGTATCGAGGGGCGTCTCGACGAACAATACGGCCGGATACGCATCGGATCCCGTGCGAGCGCGCGGGCTTTCGATCACCTGCGATACGAGCCGAGCGGTATCAATCCGCGGCGCGTTCCCGGCTGTCTCGGCGATGGGGGCGCTTGCCTCGCCGCGCTTGCCGCTTTGAACGAAACGCGTCGAACCCGAGCTATGGCCGTGCTTCGTGTGCTGGTAAAACGCCGTGCTCACATCGACCCTGCGCGCGCCGAGCGCATGCCTCGCACGCGATAGCGTCCGCTTCATTTTTTCAAGCGCTCCGTGAGGGATCACCGGCTGCGGCGCGCCCGGCGCGCAAGGCTGCGAACCCGCGCTCGACGATCCGGGCGTTGCCCCCTCGGCTACACCGGCCGAGTGCACATCAGGCTGCTTTTCGCCGGCAGTGCTGCGCGGCGAGACTTTGCGCCAGTTGAAATCGGGCATGACGGCATGGCGTAGTGGAACCGGGTCGCACTATGCGGGCCGAATGTGACAGGCCGCTTCATTTGCCATGTCGCGGCCCGAAGCGGTGGACTGACGAACGAAACGCGGCTAGCGCCGTTCTCGTAGGGTCCCGCTCTTGCCGCCCCCATAACTACGTTCTTTGCCCTCCGAAACAGCGCCTAAAACGCGAAGAACTTCGTTTCACCAACGACGCCTTCGCATGGATGACCGCATTGGCGGTGGCCTTATAGTCTTATAACGACACTGCTTGCACATCAATCGATTTTCACCATTTCACGCAAACAGGTCTTTAAATCCGATAATCGATCGATGGCTTGTTTCTCCCCATTCGATCAAGCATTTTCTTTCACGAATACCGAACATGAACAACGAAGGATCGACATACGATCGTCGCGGCCTATTAGCGCACCTAGAACGCAATTTCAAAATAGATTGGCATGGCATCCATGGCATCAATCACTGGCTTCGCGTACATTGCTTCGGCACGCAAATCGGGATGCGCAGCGGTGCGGACTTGGCCGTCGTCGAATTGTTCGCCTATCTGCATGACTGCTGCCGAATCGCCGAGCGGCTCGATCCCCTGCACGGAGAAAGAGGGGCGGAATTCGCCCGTCGATTGAATGGCACGTTTTACACTTTGTCCGAGCTGCAGCTCGATCAGCTATGCACCGCCATTCGCTTTCACAGCGATGGCTGGATACACACGGATCCGACTATTCAGTCGTGTTGGGATGGTGACCGCCTGGATTTAGGTCGAGTCGGCATACAACCTCATCCTGATTTTCTATCGACTCACGCAAAGCAATTCCTCGAAGAAGCTTCAGCTGAACTCACCGATATTTCACTAGAGAGTCTCTAATTCAAGCTGATGATCGACGCCCTCTATTAGGATGCTCGATTAACCCAATTCATGCACCTTTCTTCCAACGCATGAATGCTCGGTCTTGTAGACCATTTTTATCCTTACCCCTTCCATTAACAGGGAAATCGATATGCCGATCACTGTTTCCGGTATCAACACCATTTCGCCCATCTCCACCGGCACGCCCGCTACGACGCCGCATGGAGATCGAAAGGCCCCCACCCCGCAGGGTCAACCCGCTCGATCACCGGTTCTCGCCCAAAACCTCGCAATGCTGGGGCAATTGCGCCGACAGGGGGGCGCCGTGGACCGCCAAGACGCTGCATGGGAACCGCCCCGCAGCGGAGACGTGAAGGGCCTGTAACGGCCTCGAGGCAAGCGCGCCGTTCGTGCTTGCCTCGAGACCCAGGAGCCGAATGCTCTAGGGTTCGGTGCGATCGCATCGCGACGCCCTCCCCGACGCGCTCCGCGCCGGACCCGATGCATGCCTGACCATTTCTGGATCCGTATGCTCGAAAAACCACCCATCTTGTATCACGGCAGCCCTTATCTTTTCGACGAGGCGATGCCCTCGTTCCCGACGCCAACAACCGATCCGCGATGCCGCAAGGGCGTTTATGCGTCGGATGACCGACGAATCGGCCTCGTGTTTGCCTTGCGATGCCGCGAGACAAAGACTGGCGCTTTGCAGCGGCCACGGTGGTGGCGCAAGCACAACGAAGTCTTCGTTGCCGTGATCCACGACACGATCGATTGGGACGCAACGGGCTTTTTGTACCACCTGCCGCCCGCCACGTTCTCGTGCGAGAACGGATGGGAATGGCGCTCGACGACGAAAGTCACCCCGATTGGCCGCGAGACCGTCAGGGCCGCAGACTTCTTGGGGCTCGCCTCGCAATCGGCGCACGAAACCATCTACGAGGTAAGGGAACACGCCTACGACCCGGCGGCCTGATGCGCCATCGACCGATCATCGTCATTCTTTTCCGCGAGCTCAACCCCTATGGACCAACCTCGAATCGATATCCGTGAAAACAGGATTATCTTGCCGGACGGTCATCGCACTCGCGTGCTGACCTATAAGACACCGCTCGGGCCCACGCCGCAAGTCGTCGTGCTCGAAGGCTTCCTGACGCATGCCGAATGCGACGAGTTGATCCAGCTCGCACGAAATAGGCTCAGCCCCGCCGAAGTCGTCAGTTCGAAAACGGGCGACGCCTTCGTGTCACCGGCGCGCGTTGCCGATATGGTGGCTTTCGACGGCGCCGAATACGAACTGACCCGGCGAATTGAAGCGCGAATCGAAGCGCTGACGCAATGGCCCGTCGATCGCTTCCAGGATGTCCAAATCATCCGATACGGCATTGGCGGGCAATACAAGCCGCATCACGACTGCTACAACCCCGACATGCCCGCGTTCAAGAAGATTCTGGAGATCAACGGACAGCGGCTTGCGACGTTTCTGATGTATCTGAACGACTGCCCAAGCTCGGGAGCCACCGCGTTTCCGCGTCTGGATGGCTTGTTTGTCTGCCCACAAAAAGGTAACGCGCTGTTTTTCCGCTATCCGCCGAACGCCGATGGCAAGCCCGACACAAGCTGCCTGCATGCCGCTGGCCCCGTCTTCGAAGGGGAGAAGTGGATCGCGACGACGTGGCTTTGCGAGCGCCAATCCCCCACCTCGACGCCCATCAAGTTTTGACATCGCCAAACATCATGGACACCACCTACCCTTGGATCAGCATCGAGAAAAACATACTGACCTGCCCCGACGGACACCGCGTCAAGCTGCACGCGTACTCGATTTCGCCGGAGCTCGCCCCGCAAATCGTCGTATTGGGCGGCTTGTTGTCGGAGACGGAGTGCGACGATTTGGTGTCGCTATCGGGCGCGAGGCTCCAGCCCGCGATGGCCGCTGATCTCTGCTCCTCGACGCCGTCGCACCGGCCCGCAGAGACGGTCGAACACGCTCATTTCGCCCGCGCCGAAAACGACGTCATCGCAAAGATCGAGGCACGCATCGCGACGCTATCGCAGTGGCCGGCCGCCGACGCCTATGGGTTGCGCGTCACGCGTTACCGCGAGGGCCGCGACCTCGCGACATATGGCGGCGCCGTCGATCTGAAGGATACGGCGCGCGACGCCGATGCCCAAGACGCTCGACGGCCGATTGCCACCGTCGTGATGTATCTCAACGATGCCCCGACCGCGGGCGAAATTTCGTTTGCCCAAACGGGTCTCTCAGTCTGCGCGCACAAAGGCAACGCATTGTTTTTCAACTACCCCGATCTCGGAGAGACGGCCGGCGGCCTCGGCACGCTCGGCGGGTTGACGATTCCCGCCGGCGAAACATGGATCGCCACGAAGTGGTTGGCGCGAAACCAACATGAATAGCGCAGGCGACGCGCCACGCGTTAAGCGGCAGAAGGCGGAACAACAGAAAAGCGAAACCCGACGCATGAATTCGCCACACGCAACGCATCCCTCGATCGAGCTACGGGAGAACGCCGTGCGCTTCCCCGACGGCCGCGTTACCCGGATACTCGCCCACCGCGTTTTCACGCCTGCGTCCTCGCAGATGGTTCTTCTGGAAGGCTTTCTGACCGATGCCGAATGCGACGCGTTGATCGCGCTATCGAGCGGGACGCTCGAACCCGCGCGGGTAGTCAGCGCGGTAACGCGTGAGGATTCTTTCACGACTGCGCGAATCGGACATGTCGGCCTGCTTTTCGGGGCCGAGCACGATTTGATCCAGCGCATCGAAACGCGAATCGAGGCGCTAACACGCTGGCCCCGCTCGCACTTTCAGCCCATGCAGCTGTCGTACTACGGCATGGGCGACGGATTCAAGCTGCATCACGACTTCTTCGATCCGGCTATCCCCGCGTATCACGGTGCTTTAAAACGACAGGGCCAAAGACTGGCCACGCTCATCGTGTATTTGAACGACTGCGCGGGCTCGGGGAACACGGTGTTTCCCGCGCTAGACGGCCTGTTCGTAGCGCCGCAAAAAGGAAACGCGCTGTTCTTCAGCTATCCGGGAACGGCGACCGACCCGGATCGACGCTTCGTGCACGGCTCCACGCCGGTATCGGCCGGCCACAAATGGATCGCAACGACATGGCTGTGCGCTCGGCCCCAAGATCGCGCTCGGCGAGCGCAAGGGAGCCGCGACTGATCGACCATTCCATTGCAAGCGGCCCCTTTCCCCCGGGGCCGCCTTGGGACTATGACCCTACCCTCGAAAGAAACAAATTGGGTAGCGCGTCGAGTCCAGTGTGCTTCACCTCGTGGATCACGCCGCCGCGTTTTCTAGCCGCTTCGGCCACGCCGTTTTTGGCGTGGTATGCAATGCCGACGTCCGCTTCGCCCAGCATCGGCACATCGTTCGAGCCGTCGCCCACCGCAGCTGCCATCGCGCCCGCCGGACGCCTCGCGCGCACTTGATTGGCTTTGGCCAGCGCATCGAACACCTCGCCGATCACGCGCCCGGTCAGCACCTCGCCATCCGTTTCGAGCACGTTCGCCGCTTGAAAATCGAGGCCCAGATCCGCCTTCAACGGCACCGTGAAATGAGTGAAACCACCCGACAGCACGCCCACCTCGGCCCCAACCCCCTTGAACGCAGCAATCATTTCCCGTGCGCCAGGACTCAACTCGACGTGTTCGCGATAGACCTCCCGCAATTCGGAAACGGGAAAGCCCTCTAGAAGCGCCACGCGTTCGCGCAGGCTCTCGGCAAAATCGATCTCGCCATTCATCGCCCGCGTCGTGATCGCCTCGATCTGTTTCCCGATGTCGCGCCCGGTCACGCCGCGCGCGTCCAAAATCGACTGCCATTTGCGCGCGATGGCATCGATGCACTCCCCCAAAATCAGGGTTGAGTCCATATCCGATGCGACGAGCCCGACACGATCGATGCTGCGCCAGCCCGGAACGACCGCGGTGTCCACACCGTGGCGATCGGCGAGCGCCTGCAATTGCATCGCACGCTCCGGCGCCACTCGTCCAACGTCATGCAGGCGATAGGCATCGCCCGTTGCAAGCGGCAGGCGCACAGTGGAGCCGCCCGGGCGCATCAAACGAATGAATTCGTCCAACACATGTTCGGGCAGATACGGCGCTTGGACGACGACATGGTTCAAGCGGTCTTCAACCACCGTCGCGGATGCACGCACGGGCGCACGGGGGCGCTTCGCGCCCAACATGGCCAGCGCGGCCAACTCGTTCGACGACTCGCCCATGCGCGAGGGTCCGCCCCTCGCCGCGGTCTCGCTCGGCGACGTCGGCGGTTTGTCGGACAGCGTCTTCACGGACGCGTGGCCGCGCGGCTGCACGTTTAGGGATGTTCTGGCCATACGGGAATCGAGTGGAGTGAAATTGCCCCGAAGCGGGAGCGGAATCGCCGCAATGCTGCGACGCAAAGTGTAAGAGTGCCGCGCCTCGCGCCGAACCATGAGATTCGTAGTAAGCGGTGAATCCATCGGAACACGAGCACGAAACACTACTGAATGACGCAGTTCCCCGGCCGATATCCACGCGACTATAGTCGAGAACCATGAAACGTCGCGCGACCATGCGCCGTGCCGCACATATGACGGAGGACTTGATGACACACCCCGAAACGCGCAAGCGCTCATCGACAGGAAGCGGCCAGCCGAACGCCCGACACGCGATCGACTTCATCGAAGTCGCCGACTGTCAACTCGTCGTAGGTAAGAATGCAGTGCGTCGCGGCGAATCGAACGGCCGCGATCGGGTTTCCGAAATTGCGACCGACCTCGCCAACGCACATTCCGCGCACGAGCGCCAACAATTGCTGCGGATCGCGCTGCGCACGATAGGCTTCGATTGGTTCTGCTACTGTCGGCTCGTGCGGCTCGGTGAAATGGTCAACCGCGCCCGTTACTTCGATCTGTGCTCTCCGCCGGGATGGGCGCAGCGCTATGTCGACCAGCGCTACTTCGATATCGATCCGCGCATGGCCTTCGCGTGTCGCCACAACGGCCCTCTCGTCTGGGACCACGACACGCTCGCAGCCGACGGCGCCATTGCAGTGGGCGAATCCGGTGGCCGGATGCGC
This sequence comes from Trinickia sp. Y13, assembly GCF_029522115.1. Taxonomy (GTDB): domain Bacteria; phylum Pseudomonadota; class Gammaproteobacteria; order Burkholderiales; family Burkholderiaceae; genus Trinickia. Next base: position 111,107 of record NZ_JAKWFK010000013.1, read on the forward strand.
CGTTTTATCGAAGATGCGGATGCTTGCGGCACGCGCAGCGGCATCGCGTTCGGGCTCGTCGATCCGGCCAGTCTCGAGCACAGCGTGATGATCTTCAGCTCCGTCAACCGAACGAGCGAATGGATCGACGATCGCGTTGTCGGGCAAGCCTATGCGCTAGGCCTCGGCGTGCACGCATTCTTGGCCGAGCAAATGGCTTCGATGGCGCAAACGCCCACCCTATCCGATCTACAGCGGCGCATCCTCAACTTCACCGCGACTGGTCTGAGCGACCGCGAAATCGCGCAGCAACTGAATATGTCGCGCAGCAACGTCGACTATCACATGCGGCAGATCCGCAAGAAGTACGGCGTACTCAATCGCGTGCAGCTCGCGTACCTCGCGGGACGGCTGCTCGTCGTCTGAAGCGTGCGCGTCGACATCCCGGCGAGCGGATATCAGTCACCGCCGGGACCCGCTTCACCATGGCCGCGCAGATCGATCCATTGAACCTGCGGATAGGCCTGTCGAGCATAGTCGCGCAAAATGGCCGGAAAGCGCGCGGCGTCCAGCAACAAGCTCCATCGCAACGACAGCGAAACCGCTACTAAGCCACGCTCGGCACGCCCATCGGCGACCGAGCCGTCGGTCAACACGACCGCGCGTATCGCCGTTTCCCGGCCCGGGCGCAAGAAAGGCGACACCATTCCCGGGGCCATTTCCAAGCAGGCCAACGGATCGAGCTTGGGCGGATTGACGTGCAGTTTCTTGGCGGCCGCCCTCGCCAGACCAAGACGCTCGGCCAGATCCCTGAGCAGCGCGCGCGAGAGTACGGCGTCGCCGATCGCGGTGCATAGAACGAATCTGCCGCCCAACTCGATCGTCACCGTCTTTTGCACGCGAGCAGGCGCGACGATGCTGTCTTTCTCGGCGGCCGTCAATGAAGGGCGATGCGCGCGAAAATAGGGCTCCGCGCCGTGCGCGCGGCAAACGTCGCACAACAGCTCGACGCTTTCGTGCGGCAAGGTTACATCGCCCCATAGCCGCGGGTCGTCGCTGCGCAATGGCACTCGCGCGGCCAGTAGCCCTGCGCCCGAATGCGCCGGTGTGACGGACTGAGCGCCGACCTCGCGCTGATGCCGCTCTTGTTCGCGGTCGATGGGTCCGTACACGTGAAACTCTCCTGGTCATCGCACAATAGGGCAGGCTGCGGCCCGGCGCCTACGCTGCTCGCTACGACGCGCCAATCGGCGTCGCTTGCGTACCACCTCGCGCAAGCGCAAGTTCGCATGAGCGCAAAGCATAGCGTGCCGGCTATCGCACGGCGCGGCGCGCGCGAAGCCATTGCCGCGTGGCCGAAGAACGCTTCGCTCGATGCCACGCCTAGCATTGCGCGCAAGATGGGGGCACCGGTGGCGCGCTAGCCGCATATTGCCGCGACGCCGCAGCCGGCGCCAGCGAGTGCGCAGGCAGTGCGGCGCTCGCCCCCCGCGGCGAATCGTTGCGCCCGCATCCGATTGGCTTCGCATTACTACACGCCGCTCGAGGCGCCGGTGATACCCTGATGTCTTTGCCGGGCCCCGATTCCAGCGCAAACATGGCACAGCGCGTTGGTCGCGCGTGCCGCGCTTCGCCTGCCTTCCGGATGGCTTTCAAAAACCCAGTAGGCGGGTCTTACCTGCCCTCGCGCTTGCACGAGGCATCTCTTACCGGGTGCGGTTGATCGCCGCGAAAGTGCCGAGCTGAAAACGCGAACTTTCGTAGTGATGCCCGGTTGGCGCACGCAAATCCATAGGGCGACTACTACTTCGCTGCTGGCGCGAACGCAGCCGCCGCTGGAATACTGTTCTCTTTCACGTTCGGCATGCGGGGGCATGCTTTTCCCGGAGCAAGAAACATGAAGCGGTATGGCACGAGCGATACGAATACCGATTTTTCGAACTTCCAGGTTTTCGGCGACGCCGATCTCGACGGCGCGGCCGATGCACTCCCCGACTGCGACGCGCCAGGTGGCCAGCGGCTTGCCGGCATCGGCCATGAGCTAGCGAAAGCGGACAGCGCGCAAGCACGCCAGGCATTGCTGCGTGCGGCCCTGCGCGCGGCCGGTTTCGATGCGCTGTGCTATATGCGCGTCTCGCGCATCGGCGACACGATCAACCGGCTCGCCTACTTCAACGCGTTTTCCCCAACGGGCTGGGCGCAACGCTACTTGTGCGAGCGCTTCTATGAAATCGATGCGCGGCTCGCCTATTCATCCCGGCACGAATGGCCGATGCTGTGGGACCTGTCGACGATCGCCACTGCCGCACCGGTTGCCGGCGCGGGCGCTCAGGCCGCCGCCGCGGCGCTTCCGGCCGTCCCGCATCACACGGCGGCCGTTGCACGCACGGCGCGATTCGCGGCGGCCGCGCGTGAAGCCGGCATCCTGTCGGGGGTGTCGTTCGGCCTGGGGACCCCCGATGCACTCGACCGGTGCGTCGTCATCTTTTCGAGCGCCGTGGCTACGAAGGCGAGGCTGCCCGACATGGCGATCGGCCATGCGTACGCGCTCGCGGTAGGCTTGCACGAATTTCTGGCGCTGCGCGCGCCGCAACTGCATCGGCCGACCTATTCGGTCGAGTTGAGCGACATCCAGCGCTCGATTTTGGAATTCGTCACGCGCGGTCTAAACGACAAGGACATTGCCGAACGCATCGGCACATCGCATCACAACGTCGATTACTACGTGCGCCAACTCAAAAAGCTCTACCGCGCAACCAATCGCGTGCAACTCGCTTACATCGCCGGATGCGTGCTCGGCGCGTCCAACGCGCGCAGCGACGCCAACCTATAGCGCTGGCCCGAAGCGCAGGGTCGAACTCGATGTTCGACACTTCCTGAAAGCGACTGCGTTAGGCATGCCTCCATCCCCAGCGCGCCGCGAGATAGGCAAGCTGCGCGCGGTTCTCGACATTGAAGGCCTTTTGCAACGTCTTCACGTGATGAGTGATGCGATGCAACGAAGACGACATTTGCATGGCAATTTCGTGATCGGACGATCCCTTCACGAGCCGCTCCAATACATCCGCCTGCTCGCGCGTCAACGTGACGATACGCGCGCGCCGCGCCCGGTCGTCGATATACGGCTGCATCAGGCGGCTCACGGTCAAGCTGGCCGCCAGTACGCCGCCCATCACCCGATCGTCGATCCAGCGCGTATCGAGCGCTTCCGACGTCAAGCTGAGCGCAACGCGTAAATCGGCGCGCGGCGCCGGGAGCCCCAAAATCAGGCCGCTGTGCATGCCGTGTGCACGCAACGTCGAAAGAAGGCTGCGCACCCGCGGTTCGCCGGCGTTGGGACGCGCCTCCAATTGATCGAGATGCCAGGTGACGGGCAGGCCGCTTTCACGCAGCGAATTAAGTCGGGGATCGGTTTCATAGAGCCGATTCTTCAAATAAGCGGTGGTAAATGACATGTCTCCCAGCTCGCGCATCGTATAGGCACGGAGGATGCGGCGCCCGATCGTTTCCAACGCCATATAGGCGAGGGTCGAAAAACCCGCCTGCCGCAAGCGCTCGCGGCATTCACGCAATTGCGCCTCGTGCGCCGGCAAGTCGATCCCCGGATCGATTTCGCGCAGATACGCCAGCGCATCGGCTTGCGAAAACCACACAAGCGCCGGATATTCGTCGTCAATTGTCATCGAAAGAGGACCTCGTCCGCCGGTATCGTTTTTTTACGTTTATTATTACGCGATGTTACGCGCGCCCATGCGGTTCGATCAAACCATGTATCACGCCGCGGCATGACTCTCGATCGGAGGCTCATCGATGCATTACCCTGCATTGCGCAAGGACGAATCGGCGCTTGCGCCACTCTCGCAGACGTGCGGTTCCGAACCGGCAGCGGGCGCTCGCGCCCGCCCGATCGAGGTAGTCTGGTGCAACGACCCGCGCCAGCTCGGTGCGCCTGCCCGCCATGCTCCGCGGCTCGGCGTCGCCGCTGCGCTGGCCGCTGCGCAAAACGCCTGTGAGCGTGGCCGCATGGTAAGCGGGCTGCTCCATCTGATCGGGTTTTCAACCTTCGCTTATTTCGGGCTCGAAGTCGTGCGCGACCGAATCGAACGCCTGTTCTTGCACGAAGCCTTCACGCCCGGCACCTACCGCGGCGAGTACGTGCGCGAACGCTACCATGAGGTGGACCCCCGCACGCAGGCGGCCCGTCGCGGAAGCCTGCCGCTTGTGTGGGATTTACAACAGTTGCGGACGCAACCATCCGGCGCGCTGCATGACGACGGCACGCAGGAAGGTTTGGACAGCTTTATCCGGACGATGAGGGAGGACGGCATGCGCAGCGGCCTCATGTTCGCCATGTCGATTCCCGGTACGCGGCTCCACGCGTTCATGAGTTTCACCGGGCAGCACCGCAGCCGCGACTGGATCACCTCGACCATCTTGGAGCAGGCGCTCTCCATCGGCATGTCGGTCCACACGATTGCGTCGCAGCAATTGATTGCAGCCGCAAGCGACCGTACCTCCGGCGGCTTGACCGAATTCGAGCGGGAATTGCTACTGGGCATCGCCGAAGGCGCCTCGGACAAGGAGATTGGGCGCCGCCTCGAGACCAGCGCGCACAACGTCGACTACCACTTGCGCAAGCTGCGCAAGCGTTTCGGCGTGGGCAACCGCACGGAGTTGACCTACCTCACGTCGAAACTCGAGCTGATCTAGCGCCGCAGTCTCGACACCTACCGCGCAACGCAGCAGCGCTTGCAAGCCGTTCGAGCGCGACATTGCCGCAGCACGGCAGCGCGGCGGCACGGCGCCGCGCGAACCGGCCCGCAGCGTCCGCCGGCGTTCGAACGCCGCCGCCTTCATCGTTTGCATCGTCATAGCCCTCCCGCGGAAACCGGGCGGCCAGAGCCAGTTTGCTATCCTTGCTCGTATCGATCGAACGAATTGCTTCAACGATGAAAATCAATGTGCTCGATATCAAGCGGCTCGATTTGAATCTGGCCGTGGTCTTCGTGGCGATCTGGCAGGAGCGCAGCGTGACCAAAGCGGCGGCGCGGCTCGCGCTGAGCCAGGCGGCGACGAGCGCCGCGCTTGCGCGGCTGCGCGAAGCATGCGGCGATGCGCTGTTCGTGCGCGTGCGCGATGGCATGGCGCCCACTCCGCGCGCCGTGGCGATGGCCGAGCGCCTCGAGGCTGGCGTCGCCGATCTATGGCAGGTGCTGACGCAACAACAGGGATTCGATCCGGGAAGCGCGTCAAGGCGCTTTTCCATCGGCATGTCGGACGATTTCGAGCTCGCGCTCGGTCCGCATTTGACTCGGCTCGTGCGCCAAGCGGGAGACGGCGTCTCCGTGACGTTTCGCCAAACGAATCGCCACGCGGTCGGGCAGATGATGCAAGACCGCGAGATCGAACTAGCGGTCGTATCGGGCACGGTCAAGAGTGCGTGGATCGCGCATGAGCCGATCGGCCAAAGCGGCTACGCCTGCGTCGTCGATGAACGAGCAGTGCGCTGCCCGCTGCCGCTCTCGCTCGACGATTACCTCGCCTTGCCGCATCTGCTCGTGTCGTTTTCCGGGCGAAGCGGCATCGTCGATACGACTTTGCACGCGATGAAGCGCACGCGCCATGTCTATGCCGCGCTGACGCACTTCTCGGCCATTCCGGCCTTCCTCATCGGTACGCGCGCGGTCGCCACCCTACCGTCGCATGCGGCCGCGGCGCTGGCCCGCATGTCGCCTTTGAGCGTATGCACCGCCCCGCTCGATCTCGGCTCGTATCCCGTCGAGCTTCTGTGGCGACGGGACAGTGATGGCGAGAGCGCCCTCCAATGGATGAGAACCCAGATCAAACGAGCCTTCGCGCTCGCATGGGAAGACGCCGCGGCCGTGGCGCCGAGCACGCGCACCGCGAGGCGACCGCGAAACGTTAGGACTGCCAACTAGATCGCTGTTCGGTTGCGATGGAATCGCAATCGGCTTGCAGCCGTCAGGCACAGCCGTTGCTAGAGGACCGTCGCAAACGGTGGCGTCGTACCGCCGCCGAATTCGAAGGAGCCTCACCATGCGCCACGATGACGAACAATCGCCGCACACCGCCCCGTTGGAGACGGTGCCCGACTCCTCGAGCCCTGCGTACGCGAATCGCCATCCGCTCGCGCGGGCGTTCGACAGCTTTGCCAGCGCAGCGACGCGTTGGGCTGGCTCGCCCATCGCGTTCACGCTCGCCGTCGCCGCCATCGTGATTTGGGGCCTGTGCGGTCCCCTCTTTCATTATTCCGACGCCTGGCAACTGATCATCAATACAAGCACGACGATCATTACGTTCCTGATGGTGTTCGTCATCCAGCAAAGCCAGAACAAGGACAGCGTCGCCGTTCATCTGAAACTGAACGAACTGATCGCCGCGTATCGAACCGCCAACAATCAATTGATCGGCATCGAAGACGCATCGGAAGAGGACCTGCGCCGGATCGCCAACGCGTACCTGGAACTGGCCAACAAAGCGGGAACGACGAAGGCCGATCGCGAGACGATCGAGAAATCGGTAAGCGAAGCGAAAGCTGCGCCGAGCGGCGAGCGCCAGTGCAACGTCGATGCTGCGCCGCAGGGCGACAGCGCCCCGAAAGATCGCGCTAGGAAATAAACGCGGCAGTGCGTCAGCGCGCCGGCTCGCGCGGCGGCGTAGGAAAATGCACGCCCGCGCGTTGCGCCGCCGCGGCGATATGCGCCTCGATGCTGCGCCCAGCCGCCTCGGCGTCGCGCGCCTTGAGCGCATCGACGATCGCGCGATGTTCCCGATAAGTCGACTGCAGCAGTTCGCGCCGGTAGAACGGCAGACGCTGGCTTTCCTGCATGATTTCGCTGCTGCTGCGCAAAATTGCCTCGATGGCGCCATTGCCCGCCATCGAGACGATGGTCATATGGAACGCAAAATCGAGTTCGGCCGCCGCATCGAGATCGCCGTCGGCCAGCGCGTCGTGCAACTGCGCCATGTTCGATTCGAGCGATTCGATCACCTCCTCGGTCATCGCGAGCGCCGCCATCCGCGCGGCAAAACCCTCCAACGCGTAGCGCACCTGGTAGGTATCGGGCAGCGACGACAGCTCCGCATAACGCCAAGCCTGCCCGCCAAGCGCCTGCGCGCTTTGCACATACACGCCCTTGCCCGCTCGTATCGTCAGCATGCCGAGCGCTTCGAGCGTCGATAACGCCTCGCGCAACGCCGCCCGGCTGATGTCGAGTTCCTCCGACAATTGCCGTTGCGCCGGCAATACGCTGCCCACGGGATACTCGCCGCGCTCGATCCGCTCGCGGATGGTCGCCGTCGCGGCTTCCGTCACCGTCTGTGTACTGCTTCTCATCGTGCAGAAAAATCGTCTGGTCGGACCGGCATTGTAACGCCCGTGCGATACGCGCTTCGCCCGCAGCGCATGGCTTTCCCGTTCGCACGGGGTAAACCACGAGCGTAACGGTGCTTGACGCAACTATATCGGCTTCCTAATCTTCGTCATAACTAGTCTGGTCTTACCAGTTAGACCAGATGAATACCCGCCACCGTCATTGGGAGGAAGCCGTGCTCAGATTCATCAATTCGCTATTCGGCCGCGTGATGGTTGCGCTCATCGTCGGCATCGTCCTCGGAGCGCTGTTTCCGCACTTTGCCCAGTCGCTGCGGCCGTTCGGCGACGGCTTCCTCAAACTGATCAAGATGGTGGTCGCGCCCATTGTCTTCTGCGTGGTCGTGAGCGGCATCGCCGGCGCCGGCAATTTGAAGAAAGTCGGCCGCGTCGGCGGTAAAGCCATCGTCTACTTCGAGTTCATGACGTCCATCGCGCTCATGATCGGCGCGGTATTGGCCATGGTGATCAAGCCGGGCGCGGGCATGAACGTGGACGTGCATACGCTCGACGCGCAAGCATTGGCAACCTATTCGGAACATGCGAAGAGCCTCAAAGATGTCGGCGCGTTTCTGTTGAAAATCATTCCCGACACGATCTTCGACGCGTTCGCCAAAGGCGACATCCTGCAGGTGCTCGTGTTCGCCGTGTTGTTCGGCTCGGCCCTGTCGCTTCTGGGCGAGAAGGCCAAGCGCGTGAACACGCTGATCGACGAATTCTCGCAAGTGTTCTTTCGCGTGATGGGCTTCATCATCAAGCTCGCGCCGCTCGGCGTGCTGGGCGCCATCGCCTTCACCACCGGCACGTACGGCGTCGCCTCGCTCAAGCAACTCGGGCTGCTCGTGCTGATCTTCTATGCGAGCTGCGCGCTGTTCGTCGCCATCGTGCTCGGCGCCGTCATGCGCCTTTCCGGTTTCAGCCTGTTCAAACTCTTGCGCTATCTGCGCGAAGAACTCGTGATCGTGTTCGGCACGGCCTCCTCCGACGCCGTCCTGCCGCAAGTCATGCGCAAGCTCGAATGGATGGGCGTCAAAGATTCGACCGTGGGCCTCGTCATCCCGACCGGTTACTCGTTCAATTTGGACGGCTTCTCGATCTACCTGACCCTTGCCGTTCTGTTCATCGCGCAAGCCACCAACACGCCGCTGTCGATGCACGACTTGATCGTGGTCATCCTGGTATCGCTCGTGACATCGAAGGGTGCGCACGGCATTCCCGGCTCGGCCATCGTCATTCTGGCGGCGACGCTGTCTGCCATCCCCGCCATTCCGGTGCTCGGCCTCGTGTTGATTCTGCCGGTCGACTGGTTCGTCGGGATCGCTCGCGCCGTGACGAATCTGATCGGCAATTGCGTAGCGACCGTCGTGGTGGCCGCTTGGGAACGAGACATCGACCACGTACGTGCGCACCACGTGTTGGATCGGCAGCCCGGCTTCGATTTCGTGCCCGAGACAGCGGCGCCGCACGCTGACGGCCCGGTTGCGGGCGCTGCCGCGATCTGACCGACAAGACTTGCTTGCATGCGGCCGGCCCGCTCGGCGGCCGCATCGGACCCCACCGCCCTTTCGACGAGCGAGGCTGCCCCGCCTCTTCTCGCCAGACTGCTTAGCATTCCCAATCAATCCATCATGGCCATTCCGACGCTCGACCCTCATGCCCCCGACTTCACGCGCCGCGCTTTGAACCTAGCGGACCCGCGCTTAGGCGCCAAAGCGCTCGCGGCAAGCGACGAATTCTTCGCCCCCAAAGAGCGCATGCTCGACCCGCAGCCGGCCGTGTTCATTCCCGGCAAGTACGACGATCACGGCAAATGGATGGACGGTTGGGAGACTCGCCGCAAACGCACGACGGGCCAGGACTGGTGCGTCGTCAAGCTGGCCCGCCGCGGCACGATCGAAGGCATCGACATCGATACGAGTCATTTCACGGGCAACTACCCGCCCGCGGCATCGATCGAAGCGTGCACCAGCGCGAGCGAGACGCCACCCGACGATGCTCGATGGCACACGCTCGTGCCGCCCACGGCGCTGCAGGGCAATCAACATCATTACCTCGCCGTGTGCGATACGGGCGCCTTCACGCACATCCGCATCACCTTGTTTCCCGATGGCGGCGTGGCACGCTTGCGCGTGTATGGCAGGCCCGCCCTCGATGCCGGCCAAGGGACTTCCTCCGGCGCTGAACTCGTGGACTTCGCAGCCGCGATCAACGGCGCTTATATCGTCGCTGCCAACAATCAACATTTCGGCCTCGCCTCGAACATGCTGATGCCCGGCCGCGGCGCCAACATGGGCGACGGATGGGAAACCCGGCGACGCCGCGAGCCGGGCAACGATTGGGCCATCGTCGCCCTGGCGCAGCCCGGCACGATCCGCAAGGTCGAGGTCGATACGGCCTTCTTCAAAGGCAACTACCCGGATCGCTGCTCGTTGCAAGCAGCCTATGTGACGGGCGGCACCGACGAGTCGCTGATCACGCAGTCGATGTTCTGGCCTCTCCTGCTTGCCGAGCAACCCTTGCGAATGGACGCGCAACACTTCTACGAGCGAGAGCTCGCCGCATTAGGCGCCGTCACGCACGTCCGCTTCAATATCTTTCCCGACGGGGGCGTCTCGCGCCTTCGGCTGTGGGGCGAAAGCGCATGAGGCGCGAACCGATGAGCCGCGCGCTTCTCGTCGAACCGCTCACCCGCGCTGCGTTTGCGCCGTTCGGCGACGTCATTGCGCTGGACGGCGCCCGCCACTTCCCGATCAACGGCGGCACGACCGAGCGTTTTCACGATCTGGCCCATATCGATGTCGGCGAGGCCGGAGGGCGGCCCCTCGTCAACGTCTTTCGCGGGCAACCCCGTGCACTGCCGTTCGAGGTCACGATGATGGAGCGCCACCCGCTCGGCAGCCAAGCCTTCATTCCGCTGGGCGAGAACCTGCGTTACTTGGTTGTCGTCGCCCCCGCCGGACGATTCGACGAAGAGCGCATGCGTGCTTTCAGCGTGCAAGGGTGCACCGGCGTGAACTACGCGCGCGGGGTTTGGCATCACCCGTTGATCGCGCTCGATGCGGCGAGCGATTTCATCGTCATCGACCGCGGCGGCGACGGGGCCAATTGCGACGAAGTCGAGCTCGCGCAACCGTGGCGCTTGACGTTCGAAGAAACGGTGACATAGCGAACGGCCCCGGCGCACGCGCGCTCGCCTCAATGGATTGGCGATTGCCGGTAAAATGGCCGGCATGGACAAGTGCCGTTATTGCGGAAAAATTCGCGACGAATGGGAATGCCATGGGCAGGAATGCCGCACAGCGATCGCCACGGCGCTGCGCCGGCAACGCTTGGGCCTGCCGATGGTGCCCAACGTCATCCGCAACGAAGTGCCCGCCGGCGCGAGCACGAGCGAAGTGATTGCCGTGCTCTCGCGCCAGCGGCTGCGCGCTAGGCGCGCGAACGAAGAACGTCGCGAGCGCCGCGAGGCGGACGGTTACGAAGACGAGTCATAACGCACCCACGAGCCGGTAGCCGACACCGGTCTCCGTCATGATGTGTTCGGGCTGCGCGGGATCGCGCTCGAGCTTCTGCCGCAAATGCCCCATGTAAATACGCAAATAGTGCGCGCTTTCGACACGGGACGGCCCCCACACTTCATGCAGCAATTGGCGGTGCGTCAGCACGCGGCCAGCATGCCGCGCGAGCGCAACGAGCAAGCGATATTCGATCGGCGTCAAATGCACGGGCTGCCCCTCGCGCCTCACGGTCCGCATTTCGAAATCGATCTCCACCGCCCCGAACTGCAGCTTCGACGATTCGTTCGAGCTGGCACGATTGTGCCGGCGCAACTGCGCGCGAATACGCGCCATCAGTTCGGGCACGCCGAAAGGCTTGGTCAAATAGTCGTCGGCACCCGCATCGAGCGCCGCCACTTTCTCTTGCTCGCGCGTGCGCGCCGACAAAACGATGATCGGCACCGACGACCAATCCCGCAATTGCCCAATGACGTCCGCGCCGTCCATGTCGGGCAGGCCAAGATCGACGATGACCAAATCCGGCCTCGCACTGGCCGCCAGCGAAAGTCCTCGACGCCCCGACTCGGCCTCGAGCACGCGCATGTGCTCGGACTCGAGCGATGCCTGCACGAAGCGGCGAATCGGTTTGTCGTCTTCGATGAGAACGACGGTGATCGTGGATTCGGACATCCCTTAAGCTCCGTTCGCGGACTCGGGCGGCGGCGACTGTGGCGACGGTGCCGACTGCGACCCGGAGGCGGGCGCTGCCGCAGCCGATGGCAGGCGATCCGGCTCCTCCCGAGACTCGACGTCCTCGAGCGCCTCGGGCTCGATCGTAGGCGTCTCGTTGGCCGGCAATGTACACCAGAAGGTCGCGCCCGCCACCGCGCCGTTGGCATCGATCCGATTGGCCGCACCGATCTCGCCTTCGTGCGCTTCGACGATCGCGCGGCAAATCGCCAAGCCCAGACCGATGCCGGGCTTGGCCGATTCCTTTTCGCCGCGCGTGAATTTCTCGAACAAGCGCGACTCGCTTCCAGCAGGCAACCCCGGTCCGCGGTCCTGCACTTGCACCTTCACGAAGCGCCCCGCCGCCGACGTGATCGTTTCAGCGACGATCGCAATGGGCGAGCCAGAGGGCGTGTACTTCGATGCATTCTCGAGCAAGTTGACGAAGAGCCGTTCGACGAGCACGGCATCGAGCCGCACGAGCGGCAAATCGTGCGGCACGCGGGTCTCGATCGGGCGTCCGGCCAATGTGCGGCGGCACGCCGACAATGCCGAGCCGACCACCTCCTCGATCGACGCCCATTGGCGGTTCAGTCGCATGCTGCCCGCTTGCAGCCGCGCCATGTCGAGCAAGTTCGTGACCACGCCAGTCATGCGCAACGCCTCGTCGTGGATCGCTTCGGCAAGCTCGCGCGCCTGCGCGGCGTTGCCAGTTTCGCCGATGGGCCGCTCCGCGAGCATCGATGCGAAACCGACGATCGATGTCAGCGGCGTGCGCAAGTCGTGCGAAATCGCGGACAGCAAAGAATTGCGCAGACGCTCCGACTCCATGTTGACGAGTGCATCCTGTGCAATCTCGACGTAATGCACGCGTTCGAGCGCGAGCGCGATCTGCGCCGCGAACGTATCGATCATGCGGCGTTGTTCTGGGATCTCGAGCTCCTCCATGTGCGGCGACAAGATCGCGATCACGCCGCGCGTGCGCATCGGCGCCTTCAGCGGCAGATACAGCGCGCCGGTGGCGGGCAGCGTATCGGTGCCATGGCCCGCGTTCTTTTGCTGGTCGTACACCCACTGCGCGATATCGAGATCGACGACCGACGCATCGAGCGTCAACGATTCGTCCGGGTGCTCGACCTTCTGCTTCACCTTTTCCGCGCTATCGGGCAATAAAATCGCCACACGGGCTTGCAGCATCTCGGCGACGTGACGCGTGCCGACCTCGATGATCTGCGCCGTGGTCAGCGCAGCGCCGAGCTCGCGTGCCATCTCGAACATCGCGCCGGTTCGGCGCTCGCGCAACGTCGCGATCTGTGCTTGCCGGCGCAGGCTGGCCGTCAGGTTGCTGATCGTCAGCGACGTGACGAGCATGACCGCGAACGTCAGCAGGTATTGCGTATCGGACACGGTAAACGACATGCGCGGCGGCACGAAGAAGAAATCGAACGCGCCTACGCCCAGGAACGAAAACATCAGGCCCGGTCCGCGCCCGAGCTTCGCGGCGGCGAAGATCGTCCCGAGCAAATACAACATGACGAGGTTGGTGAGCGAGATCCGATCGACGAAAAAGCTCGCGACGAACGTGATCGCTGTGCAAATACCGAATGCGTAGGCGTACGAAGCCACCGATGAATGCTTGCGGCGCGCGCCGGTCCAGGGCAAGCGCGCCATGGCTTCGTCCCGCTCGGCGCTCTCGCGCACCGCGCCCGAATTGACGAGCGTGACATCCATGTCGCGCGCCGCGCGAACCAAGCGTTCGCCGGTCGAATGCCGCAGCCATCCGCGCCAGCCCGGCGTCGATGCAGCCCCCACCACGAGCTTCGACACGTTGCGCATGCGGGCATAAGCGATCAGCGTCGGCGTCGCTTCTTGGCCTTGCAATGTCACGGTTTCAGCGCCCAGTTCGGACGCGAGCTTCAATGCATCGAGCGTGCGCTTGCGAAGCGTGTCGGGCAACCGCTGCAGCTTGGGCGTCTCGACATAGACGGCAAGCCAGTCGGCTTTGAGACTCGCGGCAAGACGCGCGCCCGCACGCACGAGCGTGGTGGACTCGGGGCCCGCGCCGACGCACACGATGATCCGCTCGCGCGCCTGCCAGATACGCTCTATCGATTGATCGGCACGATACTCGCGCATTTGCGCGTCGACGCGATCGGCCGTTCGGCGCAAAGCCAATTCGCGCAGCGCGATGAGATTGCCTTTGCGGAAGAAGTTGCGCACCGCGTGTTCGGCCTGGTGCGCCAGATAGACCTTGCCCTCGCGCAACCGGTCAAGCAACTCTTCGGCCGGCAAATCGACCAGCGTGACCTCATCGGCCAGGTCGAAGACCCGATCGGGAACGGTTTCGCGCACGCGAATGCCCGTGATTTGCCCGACGACGTCGTTCAGCGTCTCCAGGTGCTGAACGTTGACGGTGGTATAGACGTCGATGTCCGCATCGAGCAACTCGTGCACGTCTTGCCAGCGCTTCAGATGACGCGAGCCTTGGACGTTCGAATGCGCCAACTCGTCGACGAGAATCAATTCGGGCTCGCGGGCAAGCGCCGCGTCGACGTCGAATTCGTTCAGCTTTCGGTCGCGATACTCGATGGTGGCCGGCGCGATCGTCTCCAGCCCTTCGAGCAAGGCCAGCGTTTCCTTGCGGCCATGCGTCTCGACGATGCCCACGACGACGTCGACGCCCTCCTCGCGCCTGCGACGCGCCGCCTGCAACATGGCGAACGTCTTGCCCACGCCGGCCGACGCACCGAAGAACACCTTCAGCCGGCCGCGCCTGCGTTTTTTCTCATCGCGGGCAATCTTATCTAGCAGTGCGTCGGGATCGGGTCTTTCCATGACTTCTCTTCACCATGACCGAAGCGGTTGCACCGCGATCGGCAAGCCTCTCGCTCGCACGGCCTCATCGTCGTTTCAGCGCAGCGGTTTCAATCGATCGAGCGCGAGATTCAATTTCAGCACGTTCACGCGCGCCTCGCCCAACATACCCCATTGGCGCCCCGACGTATTGCGCGCGATCAGCGCGTCGACCTGCTCACGCGCGAGAGATCTCGCCTTCGCCACTCGCGCCGCCTGATAGGCCGCCGCGGCCGGCGAAATCTGCGGGTCCAACCCGCTGCCGGACGAGGTGACGAGATCGACCGGCACGGGCGCCGTATTCGTCGGATCGGCCTCATGCAATGCATTCAATCGCGCCTTCACCTCGTCCGCAAGGGCCGGATTGGTCGGTCCGAGGTTCGAGCCGCCCGAGCTCTGCGCATTGTACGGATTCGGCGCCGTGGCCGACAAACGGCCCCAGAAGTACCCGGGCGCATCGAACTGCTGCCCGATCAGCGCGGAGCCGACCGGCTCCCCGCCACTTACGATCAGACTGCCGTTGGCTTGATGCGGAAAGACGGCTTGGCCGAGCGCCGTCACGACGACCGGATAGGCCACGCCCGTGACCACCGTCAACGCAGCAAACAACACCAAGGTGGGTCTCAGCAGATTTTTCATCATGATTCGGTATCAACAAGTCCTATTTCTAGGCGCGCCGATCGCCGGCATGGCGTTGCGGCGCGAATCGATCGGTGCGCGCACTGTGTGTCGCGTATCCTCGCCCACACGCGAGCCGTCACGCCCAGACCGCCGCCGCGATCAGCATGTCGATGAGCTTGATGAACGGAAACGGCAACAGGATGCCGCCCAGCCCATAGATCAGTAGATTGCGACGCAACAGCGATGCCGCGCCGAGCGGGCGGTATGGCACGCCCTTCAACGCGAGCGGTATCAAGAAGACGATGACCAGTGCGTTGAAAATCACCGCCGACAAAATCGCCGATGCGGGGGAAGTCAAATGCATGACGTCGAGCACGCGCAATTGCGGGTAAGTCGTCGCAAACGCCGCCGGGATGATCGCGAAGTACTTCGCCACATCGTTGGCGATGGAGAACGTCGTCAGCGCGCCGCGCGTCATGAGCATTTGCTTGCCGATCTCGACGATCTCGATGAGCTTGGTCGGGTTCGAATCGAGGTCGACCATGTTCCCGGCTTCTTTGGCCGCCTGCGTGCCCGTGTTCATGGCGACAGCGACATCGGCTTGCGCCAGCGCGGGCGCATCGTTGGTGCCGTCGCCCGTCATGGCGACGAGGCGTCCCTCGGCTTGGTGCGCACGGATCATCTTGAGCTTCGCTTCCGGCGTCGCTTCCGCGAGAAAATCGTCGACGCCCGCTTCCGCGGCGATCGCGGCCGCCGTCAAGCGGTTATCGCCCGTGATCATCACGGTCTTGATGCCCATCCTGCGCAACTGCGCGAAACGCTCTTTGATGCCGCCCTTGACGATGTCCTTGAGCTCGATCACGCCCAGCACGCGTGCAAGGCCGTCATCGCCCGCTTTTTCGGCGACGACGAGCGGCGTGCTGCCGCGGCGCGCCACGTCGTCGACGGCCTTTTGCACTTCCTGCGGATAGCGGCCGCCGTGTTCTTCGACGTACTTCTTCACGGCATCGGCGGCGCCCTTGCGAATCTGCCGATTCGGCACGTCGACGCCGCTCATCCGCGTTTGTGCCGTGAAACCGAGGAACGTGGCGCGCAACGCGCCCATGTCGCGCTCGCGAATATTGAAGCGCTGCTTGGCCAGCACGACAATGCTGCGGCCTTCAGGCGTTTCGTCGGCCAGCGACGACAGCTGCGCCGCGTCCGCCAACGTCTCCTCCGTTATGTTCGGCGCCGGGAGGAAAGCGGCCGCTTGCCGGTTGCCCAGCGTAATCGTGCCTGTTTTGTCGAGCAGCAACACATCGATATCTCCGGCTGCTTCGACCGCGCGGCCCGAGGTGGCGATCACGTTCGCCTGCATCATTCGGCTCATGCCCGCCACGCCGATGGCCGAGAGCAAGCCCCCGATCGTCGTTGGAATGAGGCACACGAGCAAGGCGACGAGCGCCGTGATCGTCACGACGTGGCCCGCCTTCGCGGCCGCCACCGAAAAAATGGAGAACGGTAGCAGCGTGGCCGTCGCCAATAGCAGCATTAGGGTCAACGCCACGAGCAGAATCGTCAGCGCGATCTCGTTCGGCGTCTTCTGCCGCTTGGCCCCCTCGACCATCGCGATCATGCGATCGAGGAACGCCTCGCCCGGGTTCACGCTCACGCGCACGACGATCCAGTCCGACAGGACGCGCGTGCCGCCCGTCACCGACGAGAAATCGCCGCCCGACTCGCGTATCACGGGTGCCGATTCCCCGGTGATCGCCGATTCGTCCACCGACGCAACGCCGTCGATCACCTCGCCGTCGGCGGGAATCGTATCCCCCGCTTCGATCAAGACCACATCGCCCTTGCGCAGATCGGTGGACGTCACGATGAGGATGGGCGATTTCGGGTGAGGCTCGTTCAGCTTCTTCGCCATCACTTGATGCTTGGCGCTGCGAAGCGATGCCGCCTGCGCTTTGGAGCGCCCTTCTGCAATCGCCTCGGCAAAGTTCGCGAACAACACCGTGAACCAGAGCCCGAGCGCGACGGCCAGGATGAAGCCCGACGGCGCCTCGGCTTGCCCGGCAAGCGCCGCGAGCCAAAGCACCGTCGCCAGGATGCAGCCCACGTAGACGCAGAACATGACCGGGTTGCGTAGCTGCGTGCGCGGCCCGAGCTTTTTGAATGAATCGACGATCGCCGGCGTCAAGAGTGCCGAGTCGAACATCGAGCGGACGGCGGTGCGCGTTTGCCCAACGTTTTCCGGTCGATGGACAGGCGGTTGAGTGACAGTAGTCATGCTTTCCTCGAAATCAACGACCCGAGATCATCGTGAGATGCTCGACGATGGGACCCAGCGCCAAGGCCGGCACATAGGTGAGCGCGCCGACGAGGACAAGCGTGCCGAGCAGCAGCACCACGAAGAGCGGCCCGTGCGTCGGCAGCGTGCCGGGGGTTGCGGCGATGCGCCTTTTGCTCGCGAGCGAGCCGGCGATGGCGAGCACCGCCACGATCGTCGCGAAGCGCCCGAACCACATCGCCACGGCAAGCAGCACGTTGTAGAACGGCGTGTTCACGGAGAGCCCGGCGAATGCGCTGCCGTTGTTGTTCGCGGCGGAGCTGAATGCATAGAGAATCTCGGAGAAGCCGTGCGGCCCCGGATTGGAAATGCCGGCGGTTCCAAGCGGCGAGAGCACGCCGATCGACGTTCCGGCGAGCACGAGAAAAGGCGTCGCCAAGATGGCGATCGACACCATCTTCATCTCGTACGCTTCGATCTTCTTGCCCACGTACTCCGGCGTGCGGCCGATCATCAAGCCCGCCACGAACACGGCCAACAAAGCGAACACCAGCATGCCGTACAAGCCCGAGCCGACACCCCCGAAAATCACTTCGCCGAGGTCGATCAACATCAAGGGGACGAAGCCGCCCATCGGGGTGAGCGAATCGTGCATGGCGTCGACGGCGCCGCACGATGCCGCCGTCGTCGCCACCGTGAAGATGCCCGTCCCGGCGATGCCGAAGCGCACCTCCTTGCCTTCCATGTTTCCGCCCGATTGCGAAGCGGACGCGCTTTGATCGACGTGAAGCGAAGCGAACAGCGGATTGCCTGACTGCTCTGCGGAGATTTCACTCCAGCATGCCACGGCGAACGCGATCGTCATGGCGGCAAGGACCGCGTAACCCTGGCGCCGGTCCCCAATCATCGTGCCGAATACGACGCACAAGCCCGCCGGAATGATCAGGATCGAGAGTATCTGCACGAAGTTCGACAGCGGCGTCGGATTTTCGTAGGGATGTGCCGAGTTCGCGTTGAAGAAGCCGCCGCCGTTCGTGCCGAGTATCTTGATCGCTTCTTGCGAGGCGACCGGTCCCATTGCAATCGTCTGCTTATCGACCTTCACCTCTCGCATGACCGGATTGCCCTTGGCGTCTTTGACGGGTTTGCCTTGCGCATCGTTTTGCGGCGTTCGATACGTGGTGGCCTGCAGCGTCGGCACGTCTTGGTACGACTTGAAGTTCTGAATGACGCCTTGACTGACGAGCACCAGGGCCACGATCGTCGAGATCGGGACGAGGAGATAAAGCGTGATGCGCGTGAGATCGACCCAGAAATTGCCGATCGTTTGCGCGGTGTGGCGTGCGAAGCCACGAATCAGCGCCACCACGACGGCGATGCCCGTTGCCGCCGACATGAAGTTCTGCACGGTCAAGCCGGCCATCTGCGTCAAATAGCTGACGGTAGCCTCGGGCGTATAGTTTTGCCAATTCGTGTTCGTGACGAAGCTCACGGCCGTATTGAACGCGGCGTCGGGCGTCATCGGGCCGAGCGCTTGCGGGTTGGCAGGCAGCCATTGTTGCAAGCGCAGGAAGCCGTATAGAACGAGCGCGCCGAGCGCATTGAAAGCCAGCACTGCCAGTGCATAGCGCTGCCACGACATTTCGGCGTTTTCATCGACGCCGGCCAGCTTGTACAGCAGCCGCTCGATCGGCTTGCCGATTCTGCGCACGAGCACGGACGAGCCGTCGAATACAGCGGCCATGTATCGCCCAGCCGGGATCGCGAGCGCAATCAATACGACGATGAAAAGCGCCGGTTGTAGTAGGGTGTTCGCGCTCATTCGAGGTCCTCCGCGCGCACCAGCGCATAGATGAGGTACCCCAATAAAACCAGCGTCGAGACGCCGGCGAGCCATATCATCCAAGCCGTGGTCACGACCGACCTCCCGGCACGCGGTTGCGCAGCCGCTCGCAACCTGCGATAAGCGCCGTGCACAGCCCCAAGAAGATGGCAATGCCGACGAGATAAATGAAATCCATTTTTGTGTTCTCACCTAGCGGATCAGGACAGCTGAGAGCGTAGGCGAGATCGAGTAAACGCCACGATAAGAGTGACGCTCCGGCCGTAAAAAAAGCGTAAACGTGCGTCCGTCGCCGTCATTCGGGTGACATATCGGACCGCCCGAACAGCATGCGTGGCGTTAGCACGGCGGCCATCGCCGCATCGCCCGCGTCGTTCGGATGCAGGTGATCCCCGCAATCGAACCGCGGCAGCAAGCGCGATGGGTGTTGCGGGTCGCGCAACACCGCATCGAAATCCGCAACGGCATCGAACGCCCCGCTGGCGCGAATCCACGCGTTGACCTGCTGACGAACCTGATCCTTGTCGCGGCTGTAGTAGCCGCGAATGGGCGAGCCTTCCAACGCACCTTCGAACGGCGCGATCGTGCCGCCGACCACCCGTATCCCGCGAACGTGCGCGCGCTCGATCAACTGGCGATACGCATCGATGAGCGCTTGCACGGTCATAGGCGCATCGTGCGGGGCAAAACTCGACCCGGGCCAACCGATGTCGTTGGTGCCCAGCAACAGCACGACCGTCCGCACATTCGGCCGCGCCGATACATCGCGGTCGAAGCGTGCGAGTGCGTTGACGCCCATACCGTCGCTCAGTACGCGAGCGCCCGAGATCCCGGCGTTGAGCACGGCAATAGGCTTGCCTGCGACTTGCCGCGCCAAATAATCCGTCCAGCGGCGGTCGGCATCGAGCGTCGCACCGCGCCCATCCGTGATCGAATCGCCGAGCGCGACCACCGCCCGCGCGCCGGCGGGCGCATCTACCATCACATCGCTCAGCACGAGGCGCGCATCCAGTTGCATCGCCCCGGGCAAGTCGGCACTCGCCAAACGGTTGCCCGGCGCGATCTCGGCGCGCTGGCGGCCGTCCCAGTGGAAGGTGCTCAACGGGGTGCGCTCGGGCAAGTACAGACTCACCGAAAAGCGCGCGAGCGAAGGCATCGTCAACTCGACAGGGTCCGACATCAAGCGTGCGCCTGCGGGAATCGTAGCGCTTGGCTGGCCGTCGAACGTGACGGTCCGGCGTGTGGATAGATCCGCGCGCGCCGTCTCGCCGACCAGACGCGCGACCTCGACGCCGCCGATTTTCATCGGGGTCGCGCCGTATTCGTTGGACAGCACGATGCGCACGCGATCGCCACCCACCGAGAGACGCACGATTTGACGCACGGTGCTGTCCGTCAGCGTGTCCGGAATGCCCGTGTCCAGCGGAAGCGCGTTGGCGGGCCAAATTGGTTGCACGCTCGCCGTCCACGTATCGATCCAAGCTGCGTCCGCCGGTTCGGCGAATGCACCGCTGGCTAGAACAGCGCTGGTCACCAGCGCGTGCGCCGTATTGCGCAGAAGACGGGACAAACGCGTTTTGCACGCAGATCGCGGTTCCATGATGATGCTCCATGAGGTCATTGGGGGCGGCTCGATGAGCCGAGCCGCCACGATATCGCCATTCCCTTATTGTCATGAAGCAGGCAGAATCGAATGTCACTCATTCCAAGATCGCATGCCTATGGATACGATTCGAGCGATGCGCACGTTCATTCGTGCCGTCGAACTAGGCAGCTTGTCCGCCGTCGCGCGTGAATTCGCAACGACGCAGCCGACGATCAGCAAAATCATTGCGGGATTGGAGGCGCAGATGGGTGCGCGCTTGCTCACGCGCACCACAACGGCGCTCGTGCGCACGGAACAGGGCGAGCGCTTCTACGTCCGCGCACGGCACTTGGTCGAAGCCTATGACGAAGCGAAAGCGGACGTGCGCGGTTTGATCGAACGGCCCGAAGGCCGGCTGCGTATCGCGGCTCCGGTAAGCTTCGGGGTGCTGCACTTGAACGCGCTCGTCCTCGAATTCATGGCGAACTATCCGCGCATCGAGGTGGACGTGACGTTGAACGATCGTTTCATCGATCTTGCGGCCGAAGGCGTCGATGTCGCGTTGCGCATCGGCGGGGAGCTACCGCCGGACGCGGTGGCGCGCCGCATTGCACGCTACGCTCGCACGGTGGTCGCCGCGCCCACATACATACACGCGCACCCGCGCATCCGGCGGCCCGAGGATCTCGCCAAGCATACGTACCTGCGCTTCGCATGGCTCACGCAAGGCGACGCGCTGACGCTCGAGCATCGCGATGGCAGGCAAACGACCGTCATCACCCAGGCCCGTTATCGCATCAACAACTCGCTCGCAATCCGCGAGAGTCTGCTGGCCGGCGCCGGCATCGGTTTGGCACCCGATTGGCTCGTCGCCGATCTGCTCGCGCGGGGTAAATTGCAACGCGTGCTGCCGGCGTGGCACGCGTCGCCTCACGAGTTGTTCGTCTTGTACCCGCCGCGGCAATATCAGCCGCTGCGGGCGCGATTGTTCATCGAGTACTTGACGACGCGCTTGGCTGCCGACACGCCTGGCGGCGTGCCGGGCTGAGGCTGTCACTGCCCATTGAGTTGCCCATTGAGTTGCCAGGCGAGCACCGGATGCGTCGCGTCGGCGGGCATCGCCCATACGCCTCCTGGCCCGAAATTCCAGCCCACGAAGCTAGCCGGGTTCGACATCTGGGCAGTCGTGAGACCGTTGGCGTCAGGCACGCCCGGTCCGCCGTAACTTTGGCCGCTCGTTTGCGCATCCCAGTAGACATCCGAACCAACCGCCCCGCCGCTCGCTCCGACGGTATTGCCGTTGGTGATGCCCGCCAGTTGCGGGCCCTGATGTTGAATCGGCGATTGGCCTGAGACTTGCCCGGTGGCGAACGATTGCGTGATCGTGCCGTTGTTATAAGCGGCGAGCCCCGCGGCGACGATCGTAAAGGGATCGCCCGCCGCGTTGCCGGTCGCATACGATTGCGCGATCGTGCCGTCGTTCACGGCGACGAGACCGCCGCCGCTGACCGCGGGCGTCACACCGAACGCCACGCCGCCTACGTCGCCCGTGGCGAACGATTGGACGATGGTCCCGCTGTTGTGACCGACTAGGCCGCCGTTGATTCCGTCGCTCGATACGCCCACATCGGCGCCAGCGCGCATGATCGTGCCTTCGTTCGAGCCGACGAGGCCGCCGCCGGTGACCGCATAGCCCCCGACGCTGCCTTGCACATAGACGTTGGCGACGACGCCTTGATTGTCCCGTGCCAATAGCCCAACTGCGCTCGCCTCGATATAGTCGCCATAGCCGGGCAACGCGTACGAATTCGTGATCTTGAAGTTGCGGACGAAGGCCCCCGCGCCGATTTGATCGAAGAATCCCGCGCTCACCCATGCTGCGTCGAGCGTGTGCCCCATGCCGTCGAACTGCCCCGTGAACGTATGCGTGGTCCCATATGTGTCGTTGCCGATGCCGACCAATGTCCCCGACGGCATGCCGCGGTAATCCGATTCGAGATCTCTACCCAATGCGTAATTGCCGCCGTAGTTTGCATTCGGCGTTTGCAGCAGCGCCAGATCGTCGAGCGAATTGATCAGCTCGTAGCCGGTGATCTGCGTCGGCAGGCTGCTCAATTGCGGCGACGTCCATGCGGGATTGCCAAGCACCGCACCGGGGCGATAGTTGCCATTCATGTCGTAAAGCAAGCTGACGATGCCCGTGCTCTTCGACCAGTCGAGCGTGCCGTTATTGATCACGCTGCCGCCGTCGTCGATCGCCGTCGCATCGGCGCGCAAAGTCGAACTGCCGCCGCCCGCGTTGCGGATCGCCGCGCCATTGCCGATGGTCAACGAGCGATACGCGCCGAGCGTCAGCGATGCATTTCCGTGCCAATCGATGTTTCCTGCCACCTCGATGTCTCCATCTCGTCCCAATGCTCCTGTCGTTTGCAGGTTCACGGAGGTGCCAGCGCTCAAGCTGCGCGAAAAGAATCGTGCAGCCGAAGCATCGATCGCGATACGCGGCGTGGTCACCTTCCAAAGGCCAGCTAGCACTGCAGGCGTGTCGCCGACGAATGCGAACCCGGCCGCACGCGTGTCGACCGTGCCCCCTTTGCCGTCAGCGTCGTGCGCTTCGACGGGCTGGGCGAGCGTGAGGCCGCCCGTATCCGCGACCAGCCAAACGTGGCCGTCGCGCGAAGCCGTACCTGTCGCGCGGATCGCCGCATGATTGCCCGACAGCGCGTAGATATTGCCGTCCGCCGCTTGCAAGCTCACTTGCGCCGCCTCGATCGCCCCGCGATTGACGATTGTGCCGCGGCTGCCCGTTTTCACGAAGACCTGCTGCCCCGACGATGCGTCCTGTAGCAAAACAGTATGACCGGCGGCCAGCTCGACGGAGCCCTGCCGCGCCTCGATGCAGCCGAAGTTATCCACCTCATCGCTAGAAATGAGGAACACGTCGCCGCCGCTTGAACCGATCTTGCCCAAATTGACGACACGCCGTGTCGATGCGCCGTCGAACGTCAACGGCCCGCCGCTCATGAACGCGGCCGTGTCGACATCGAGCGTGGACGCGACGAAACGGCCGCCCGTCGACACGACGCCACCCGCCCCGACCACCACGCCCTGCGGGTTGATCAAGTAGAGACTGCCCGTGGCCGAAAGCTTGCCGAGAATGAACGACGTATCGCCGCCGGTCACGCGGTTCAAGGTGGCGCCGCTGCCGTTGTCGAACGCGACGCGATTGCCCGCACCGATCGAGAAACCGCCCCAGTCGATCACGCCTTTGCTCGATGTTTGATGGATCGTGAGCGATCCGGCGTCACCGCCGATCGTCCCGGTCCCGGCGACGAAGCGACCGCCGCCGGGCAGCGCACCCGCGCCGAAGGCGCTCGACTGAGCGATGACGAACACCGTTGTTGCGAGCGCTATCGCGCGCATTGGAATCGTCATTTTCATCGATCGTTTCGACTGCAAACGGATTTCTGTCATCGCATTCATCGCGCCGCCCTTCGGTTATGACGACGCGCCGCGCGGACGCTACGAGCCGCCTGCGGTGGCGTCGAATTCGATTATGGAAATGAATGCCTGTATGGAATGAACAATTTCAATTCTCGGGCATGAATTATTGTTGGTATTCTCGATTTGAGAAATCGTCAAATTCGGCCAAACGTTCGTCCCTTTCCACGCGCGGTGCGCTAGACGCCGCGGACATAAAAAAAGCCCGAAGCGTCGACGCTTGCGCGCCTTCGTTTCAGGCCCTCCCATTTCTAGTAGGTCTGTGCTACGAGTACGGCTCAGATGTCCGCGTGTTGTTTGACGAACGTCTGGAACGTACCGTATGTCGGCTGAATCGGCGTCAAATCGTCGAGCACGATTCCGTAGGTATAGTCGCCGCTCGTCAATTCGTAAAACATCACCGATTCGATTTGATCCGATTTACGTGCGCCGTAGAACTCCGTCAATTGTTTCTGGACATAGGCGGCGCGGTTCGTTTCAGTGAATTCCGGCGCGGCATTCCACTCGGTAATCATGAACGGCACGCCATAGCGGGCCTTGCAGTACACCGGCAGGTTGAAACCGGGGCCGGCGCCGTCGGAGCCAACGCTGAAGATGTCGCCATAGGGTGAATAGTTGTGCCACGTGGTGACGTCCCAGCGCACCGCGGGGTGCCCCGTCGAGCCATCCGGTTGCTTGCCGTCCCACAGCATGTCGGCCGCCGCCACATCGGCCACGCAGAAGTTGACGCCGCAACGGGCGGTCGGCTGCACCGATTTCACGCCGTCGATCATGCCGCGTATCACGCCGCGCATGATCGGCCAATTGGCGTTATTGAAGTCGACCGGATTCGTCCCTGCCGTCGTCGAGTTCAAGATGATGGCCGGGTCCCGCGTCAGTTCGTTGCCGCATTCGTACGTCGTCACGCCGTAGGGGGCCAACGCGGATGCGATCGCCGCCGCGTTTGCGTGAACCGCGTTATAAGCCGCCGTCTCGCTCGTATAGAGCGTGCCGGAGGCATCGCGCAAGCCGTAGTTGACCAGCGTGAACAGTTCGAGCTTCGCTGTCTTGAACGCCTTGGCCATTGCCACCACCGGATTCAATTGCGTCGCCTTGTTGACGCAACCCAACCGGTAGGTCGTGCAACCGAGCGCCTGCAGGGCCGCGACGGTCTGCGTCGGCGTGAACGGATAATCGTAATGGCCGTTAATGCCGTAGAACCTACCCGCGTTCGCCGCTTTTGCAACACGCGGATCGGCGCAAGCGAGCCATGCCCCCGTGAAGGAGCGCACATAGAACTGTCCGCCGCTCGTCTTCAGATAGAACATGGCGCCATACCAGAGCAACAACGCGGCGCTTGGTGCGGCCCGGTCCTGGATGCCGTTCTTGAAAACGCTACCGCCAGTCATCGTCCAATAGTTGTTCGCCTTGTCGATGATGTAGGTCGCGGGGGGAATCGCCGTGCCGTCGACCGAGGTGCCGCCAAGGCGCGGATCGAGGCACTGCTTCCACGAGGGTCCGATGTATTGATAGAACGCCTTGCTCGTGTTCTCGCCGTAGATCGAGCCGTTGTACCAGAGCAGCATCGTCATGTTGTACGCATGCGAATCCTTGACGCCGTTCTTATAGACGTAGCCTTTCGAAAGCGTCCAGACGTTGCCCGAATTGTCGGTGATCGACGCGGCCGAGGGGACCGTCGTGCCGTTAGGCGACGCCGTTGCGCCCGTTGCTGCGTTCGCGACCGCACCGGCATTTCCGCCCGCGATATTGCCGAGCGCATCGGTACCGCCGCCACCGCAGGCGACGAGGACATAGCTGCTGGCCGCAGCGGTAAGGCATCCGAGGAATTGACGTCGTTTCATGACCGAAGCTCGAAAAGAAGTTGGGCAGGGCTCGAGGCTTTGGGGCGCTTGGCCGCTTGACCTTTTGCACGCTTGAACATCTGTTAGCAGTCCTAACTAAGTGGCGTTAGGCTTCAAGTGGCTACCCTGTTTCTTCGAGCTATCGGGGGGTCTCGTTCGACCTGCCTCGTTGCTGCAACCTTGTGGTTGCGTGGTCAGTGGCGCTACTTGTTGATGTGAAGTATTCCAAATGCGGCTTCGCGGCGAAATCGGCGCAGTCGGAGATTGGCGTGGGCTTCGCAGACCGGCTCGTAGGATTCATCCGACAAAAAGCGGGCGGGCGCGTTTGTAGGGCAGTGATTCGCTGGCGCGGGAATGGATTGAGTCAGGACGTTGTGGGGCAACCAATGCCCGGCTGGGTGCGGCGCCGAGCGGGGCCGGATCGGACGGCCGTGGGCTGATCTGGAACCGAAACACCGCAAACGTTACTTATGCATCGGGCTCCATGCGTCGTATGGGTGGTCGTTCGATCGGCAGCTCATGTCGCTCGAGGCCGCAGCGAAAACGACTGCACCGCACCATCGGCCTGAGGCCATCACCATTTGCAGGACAGGGATGTTCAATGACTAGCGTAACGAGAGATGAATTCGAGGCACGCATCGAGGCCGTCGAGGCCCGGATGGACGCGCGCATCGCCGCAGCGATCGCGCGGTTGGATGCGTTTGAGGCCCGCGCCGAGGAAAGGGAGCAAAGGCTACTCGAGATGTTCGCCGAGCGCGATAAGCGCGTCGACGAGCGGTTCAACGAGCGTGACAAGCGCCTCGATGAGCGCGACAAGCGATTGGAGTTGCTCTATCAACAGGCAGCCGCGGCCGCACAAAGCGCTTCCACGTTGAAAACGCATATGTGGCTTGCTTCGTCGACTGTCGTTCTAGCCGTGGTGGGAACCGTCGTCGGCGCGTACTACGCGACGCAGTCGTCCCATCTCGGGATGGCGCAGGTGGTTATTTCCGCCTTTCAACAAGGCCAGCAAACGCAAGCGCCGTTCATCAGGCAGTAACGTACGTGCGAGCCCAATAAAAAACCCGCGTCAGCGTTAACCGACGCGGGTTTTTTTCAATCTGGTCGGGGCGAGAGGATTTGAACCTCCGACCACCTGCACCCCATGCAGGTACGCTACCAGGCTGCGCTACGCCCCGAAAGCATGAGAGTATAACAGACACTCTCACCGTTTAGAACCACTTGCGTAAAACTATCCGCGCAGGAGTTCGACAATGCCAATAAGCTCCTTGCGCAGTTGCGCGACATCGACGTTCCCGCCGCCTTCCGACGGCGATGCCGCGATGCCGGCGCCCTGCTGAATCTCAGGCGCCTGCGGCGCCTCGGCCTCCTGATCGATCACCGCTCCGCGCGCATCGAGCTTGTTGCGCGCACCGTTGATCGTGAAGCCTTGCTCGTACAGCAATTCACGAATGCGCCGTATCAATAGCACTTCGTGATGCTGATAGTAGCGACGGTTACCGCGACGCTTAACCGGACGCAGTTGCGTAAACTCCTGTTCCCAGTATCGGAGCACATGCGGCTTTACGCCGCACAACTCGCTGACCTCACCGATCGTGAAGTACCGCTTCGCCGGAATCGGAGGCAAGACGACTTTCTCGACCGTCGTTGTCATCGTCGGTTAACCGTCGTGGTGAAAGGCGCGCCGCAACGCGTTGAAACCTAGCGCGGCAAAGCAGCCTCGGCGCCGCTTTCGACCAGCGCTTTCAGCTTTTGACTTGCATGAAACGTCACGACGCGTCGCGCCGCAATCGGAATCGCCTCGCCGGTTTTCGGATTGCGCCCCGGCCGCTGCGGCTTGTCGCGCAATTGAAAATTTCCGAAGCCCGACAACTTCACACTATCGCCGCCTTCGAGCGCGTCGCGAATCACCTCGAAAAACGCCTCGACCATATCCTTGGCCTCGCGCTTGTTCAACCCAACATTGTCGAACAACAGCTCGGCCAATTCGGCTTTGGTCAGGGTCGGCGTTTCCGTGGAAGCGGACGAGCCGACAGACGGTGTCGGTATTTCGCGAATCATGGCGCCACGCTGCGCCGCAAGTAGGGCTTCGAAATCACTCGAGTTCATTTCGTTCATGTCTAAAAACGGCGACTAGCCGCGCGCGGACACCCTTGCGAGCATCCTCGCGCTATCAGCGCAACCGCGCACCGTAGACTCGAGCCAAGCGATCCACCAGGGTTTTGACGGCCAAATCGACCGTCTCGTCCTGCAGCGTGCCGCCAGTATCTTGCAGGGTCACACGGAAGGCAAGGCTTTTCTCATGCGCCGCCATGCCACCGGAAGTGCTTGATTTTGCACGAAATTCATCGAAGAGCGCAACCCTTTGAACAAACTTGCAAGCGTCCTCGCTCAATGCCGCGTGCATCTCGTCGAGCAAGGCCTGAACTTCCACGTTTTGGTTGACAACCACCGCAATGTCGCGCCGCACGGGAGGATACTTCGAGACTTCCCCCAGCGTAGGCAATGCGCGCTCCATCAGCGCCTGCGCGTCGACTTCGAAGAGAATCGGCGCCTGCGGCAAATCGTATTGCTGCATCCAGCGCGGATGCAATTCGCCGATCCAGCCAGCGTGTTGTCCATCGACTTCGATGCGGGCGCTGCGGCCCGGATGCAGCGCCGGATGCGCCGCTGCAACGAAGCGCGCGACGCGCGGTGCGAACAACGCCTCGACGTCGCCTTTCACGTCGAAGAAATCGACCATGCGCGTGGCCAACCCCCATTGCTCCTCGGCGACGGGACCATAGGCGAGCGCACCGATGCGCTTGGGTTGCGCATAGCCCTCGACAGCCATCTCGCTTGCCGCCACGGATACGTCGCGCAAGAACACCCGCCCTGCTTCGAAAACACGCACGCGCTCGGCGCGGCGATTCAGGTTGTGGCGAAGCACGTCGATCAAGCTGCCGAACAGCGTCGTGCGCATCACCGACATCTGGCTCGCGATCGGATTGACCACGCGCACGGGTGTATCGTTGCCAGCGAAGTCGCGTTCCCAGCTTGCATCGACGAAGCTGAAGTTGATCGTCTCCGCGTAGTCTCGCGCCGCGAGCGCATGACGCAGGGCGTGAATCGAGCGGCTCGTCTCGTTCGTCGCGCGCATCTCGTTCGCCGCCACCGGAGGACGTGCGGGAATCTTCTCGAAGCCGTGAATACGCGCGACTTCCTCGATGAGGTCTTCCTCGATCTCGATGTCGAAGCGATACGAGGGCGGCGTGACAGCGAAGATCTCGCCGTCGAATTCATATTCGAGACCAAGGCGCGTGAAAATGCGCGCCATTTCTTCGGCCTCGATCGGAATGCCGATGACACGTTGGGCACGGGCGACGCGCATCGTCACGGGCGGCCGCTGCGGGAGATTGACGATTTGATCGTCGACCGGGCCTGCCTCGCCGCCGCAGATATCGAGAATGAGGCGCGTGATGCGTTCGATGTGCAACACCGTCGTCTCGTAATCGACGCCGCGCTCGAAACGATGCGCGGCATCGGTCGAGAAGTTGTACTTGCGCGCGCGGCCGCGAATGCTGTCGGGCCACCAAAAGGCCGCTTCGAGATAGACGTTCGTCGTATCGAGCGTGACCGCCGTGCTATCGCCGCCCATGATGCCCGCCAGGCTTTCGACTTGGCGATCGTCGGCAATGACGCCGACCGTTTCGTCGAGCTCCACCGTGTTGCCGTTGAGCAGCATCAGGCGTTCGCCGCGACGCCCCCAGCGCACGTCGATGCCGCCGTGAATCTTGTCGAGATCGAACACGTGCGACGGGCGGCCGAGTTCGAGCATGACGTAATTGGAGATATCGACCAGCGCCGAGATGCTCCGCTGTCCCGAGCGCTCGAGCCGCTCGACCATCCACTGCGGCGTTTTGGCGCGCGCGTTCACTCCGCGGATCACCCG
This sequence comes from Trinickia sp. Y13, assembly GCF_029522115.1. GTDB lineage: Bacteria > Pseudomonadota > Gammaproteobacteria > Burkholderiales > Burkholderiaceae > Trinickia. The sequence continues at coordinate 141,152 of NZ_JAKWFK010000013.1, forward strand.
GCCGGAGAAGCGCCCGCATAGATCAGGCGCCGCGATTTTCACGGGCAAGCGCTCGTCGAGCTTCGCATCGACGGGCTCGAAGGCAAGCGGCGTGAGCCGCGCGCCGGTGATCGCGGCCGTCTCGCGTGCAACGCCAAAGACGGAAAGGCAATCGGCCTTGTTCGGCGTCAACTTGATTTCGAAGATCTGATCGTCCAGGCGCAACGCTTCGCGGATGTCCTGACCGATGGGCGCGTCTTCCGCCAAGATCATGAGGCCGCTGTGGTCCTCGGAAAGCTTGAGCTCTCGCGCCGAACACAGCATGCCTTCGCTTTGCACGCCGCGCAGCTTCGAGAGCTTGATGACGAACGGCGCACCGCCCTCCTCGGCCGGCGGCAATTGAGCGCCGACGAGCGCGACGGGCACCTTGATGCCGGGGGCGACGTTCGGCGCACCGCACACGATGTTGAGCAACGAGCCCGTTCCCGCATCGACCTGACAAACGTTGAGCTTGTCCGCGTCGGGATGCTTGACCACTTCGAGCACACGACCGACGACGATCTTCGAGGTCGGCGGCGCGGCAGAACGCAGCGACTCGACTTCGAGGCCAGCCATCGTCAAAGCGTGCGACAGTTCCTCCGTCGTCAGTTGCGGATCGACAAACGTTCGGAGCCAGGATTCAGGGAATTGCATGTGTGTCTACGTTCGTAGGTGTGGGTCCATGCCTGTCGGGCAGCGCGCGATGAGCGTTCGCTGGGCCAGGCACCGCTCGCGGCATTCGGCTTCTCGCGAGATCTCGACGCGCGTTACGCGAATTGCCGCAAGAAGCGCAGATCGTTCTCGAAGAAGAGCCGCAAATCCTGCACGCCATAGCGCAACATCGTCAGACGTTCGAGGCCGCTGCCGAACGCAAAACCGATGTAGCGCTCGGGGTCGAGGCCCATGTTGCGAATCACGTTCGGATGCACTTGGCCCGAGCCCGAAATCTCGAGCCATTTGCCCGCGTTCTTGCCTTCCTCGAACTTCATGTCGATTTCGGCCGAGGGCTCGGTGAACGGGAAATACGAGGGCCTAAAGCGCACGAGGATATCGTCGCGCTCGAAGAATTTCTTCAGGAAATCGGTGTAGACGCCCTTCAGATCGGCAAAGCTGATGTTCTCGTCGATCCACAAGCCCTCGACCTGATTGAACATCGGCGAGTGCGTCGCGTCGCTGTCGACGCGATACGTGCGACCCGGAACGATGACTTTGATCGGCGGCTTGTTGCTGCGCGCGTAGCGAACCTGCATCGGGCTCGTATGCGTGCGCAGCAGCAACGGGCGGCCGCCCGCGTCCTGACCGTCGACGTAGAACGTGTCTTGCATCGAACGCGCGGGATGGTTTTCGGGGCTGTTGAGCGCAGTGAAGTTGTACCAATCGGTTTCGATCTCGGGGCCGTCCGCCACGTCGAAACCGATCGAGCCGAAAATGCGTTCGACCCGCTCCCAGGTTTGCATCACAGGGTGCAAGCTGCCGGCGCCACGGCCGCGTCCGGGCAGCGTGACGTCGATGGCTTCGGCCGTGAGGCGCTGCTCGAGCAACGCCTGTGCGAGCGCTTCGCGACGCGCGGTGAGCGCAGCCTCGACTTGTTGCTTCGCGACGTTGATGCGTGCGCCCTCGGTCTTGCGCGCCTCGGGCTCGAGCTTGCCGAGTCCCTTGAGCAGTTCGGTCAACATGCCCGCCTTGCCGAGAAAACGAGCTTTCTCGTTTTCGAGCGTCGCGCCATCAGGCGCCCGGGAGAAAGCTTCTTGCGCGTCGGCGACAATCCGGTCCAGATCCATTGATCCCATCATTTCAACGTCGGTGAAGATTACGAACCAGCAAAAAAAAGGGGCTCGGTGAAGAGCCCCGTTTTCCTATCGGGAGCCCGGCATGCACCGGCGCTCCCGACGAACCACGCAGTACTAATCGGTCAATTAGGCTGCAACGGCGGCTTTCACCTGCTTCACGATCGCGGCAAAAGCGGCCTTGTCGAACACAGCCATATCGGCCAGCACCTTGCGGTCGAGTTCGATCGACGCCTTCTTCAGGCCGTTGATGAACACGCTGTACGTCATGTCGTGCTGACGGACCGCCGCGTTGATACGCGTGATCCACAGCGCACGGAATACGCGCTTCTTGTTGCGACGGTCGCGGTAGGCGTATTGGCCTGCGCGCATGACCGCTTGCTTCGCGATGCGGTAGACGTTGTTGCGACGGCCGCGGTAACCCTTGGCCAGGTTGATGATCTTCTTGTGGCGGGCACGTGCCGTAACCCCACGTTTGACTCGAGGCATGTTTCGCTCCTATGAGTAAAGGTTAAGGGTTAGGCGAAGGGCATCATGGCGCGCACGGAATCCAAATTGGACTCGTGAACGGCCGTCGAACCACGCAGGTGACGCTTGTTCTTCGTGGTTTTCTTCGTGAGGATGTGGCGCTTGAAGGCTTGACCGCGCTTGACGGTACCGCCCGGACGCACCACGAAGCGCTTTGCAGCGCTCTTCTTGGTCTTCATCTTAGGCATGACGAACAACTCCGTTATTTGATGGCGATGGGTGTGCGGCCGGCCGAAAAGCCCTAGATCCGCCCTTTGAAACCCAGTCCACTTGTGTACGGCCAGCCGTTGCCGGCTGCCGTATTTTCGCGAAACGCGCCCGGCACGGCCGGGCTCGATCGTCGAAATCCGCTTTTACATCCCTGACTGCTTCGCCGCACACGCCCGCGGGCCGCAAACCGCGGCCGCACGGCGCAGCCGCACGTTACTTCTTCTTTTTAGGCGCCAAGATCATGATCATCTGGCGGCCTTCCATTTTCGGCATCTGCTCGACTTGACCGACTTCTTCGAGGTCGGTGCGCAACCGCTCGAGCATCCGCATGCCGATTTCCTGGTGCGCCATTTCGCGCCCACGAAAACGCAACGTGATCTTCGTCTTATCGCCCTCATCGAGGAAGCGCGTGAGGTTACGCAGCTTGACGTTGTAATCGCCGTCATCGGTACCCGGGCGGAACTTCACTTCCTTGACCTGGATGACCTTCTGCTTGAGTTTCGCCTCGTGCTGCTTCTTCGCTTCCTGGTACTTGAACTTGCCGTAATCCATCAAACGGCAGACCGGCGGAACCGCTTGCGGGGCGATTTCCACCAGATCGACGTCCTGCTGTTCCGACATGCGGAAAGCATCAGCCAGTTTCACGATGCCGAGCGGTTCGTTGTCGACTCCGACTAGACGCACCTCGGGTGCAGAAATTTCACCGTTGATGCGATGCGACTTATCAGTAGCGATGTTGTGTTTCCTCTAAAAATTAAAAAAACGAGCCGCGCTGCCGCAGTGGCTACTTGAACGCCTGGATGTCCTGACGCAGACGTTCAACGAAGGCGCCGACAGGCATCACGCCTAGATCGACACCGCCACGGGCACGCACGGCTACCGTTTGTGCTTCACGCTCTTTATCGCCCACCACGAGCAGGTACGGCACTTTTTCGAGCGTATGCTCGCGTATTTTATAGCTAATTTTCTCGTTGCGCAAATCGAGCTCAATTCTAAGCCCTTGTTTTTGCAACGATTGGGCCAGCGACCGCGCATACTCGGCCTGGCTTTCGGCGATATTCATGACGACGGCCTGCGTGGGCGCGAGCCAGGACGGCATTGCACCAGCATGGTGCTCGATCAGGATACCCAAAAAGCGTTCCATCGACCCCACGATCGCGCGATGCAGCATGACCGGCCGGCGGCGGCTATTGTCCTCCGCCACGAACTCCGCGCCCAGCCGCTCGGGCAGCACCATGTCGAGTTGCAGCGTGCCGCACTGCCAGGACCGGCCGAGCGCATCTTTGATGTGGTACTCGATTTTCGGGCCGTAGAACGCACCTTCGCCCGCGAGTTCTTCCCACTTCAAGCCGCAGGCCGTGAGCGCCTGACGCAACCCTTCTTCCGCGCGATCCCACACCTCGTCGGTCCCGGCGCGCTGGTCGGGGCGCAGCGAGAGCTTGATGTCGATGTTCTCGAAACCGAAATCGCGGTAGACGCTCATCGCGAGCGTGTTGAACTTGATCGACTCCTCGATGAACTGATCTTCCGTGCAGAAGATGTGCGCATCGTCCTGCACGAAACCGCGCACGCGCATGAGGCCGTGCAGCGCGCCCGAGGCTTCGTTGCGATGGCACGAGCCGAATTCGGCGTAGCGTAGCGGCAGATCGCGGTAGGAACGCAGGCCGTGCTTGAACACTTGCACGTGCCCGGGACAGTTCATCGGCTTGATCGCGTAGTCGCGTTTTTCCGATTCCGTCGTGAACATGTTCTCGCGATAGTTCTGCCAATGACCGGACGCCTCCCACAGCGAGCGGTCCATGATCATCGGCGTCTTGATCTCGAGATAGCCGTCCTCGTTCACGCGGCGGCGCATGTACTGCTCGACTTGCTGCCACAACGACCAGCCCTTCGGATGCCAGAACACCATGCCCGGAGATTCGTCTTGCAGATGGAACAAATCGAGTTGGCGACCGAGCTTGCGGTGATCGCGCTTCTCGGCTTCCTCGAGCATGTGCAGATACGCGTCCTGCTCTTCCTTCTTCGCCCAGGCCGTGCCGTAGATCCGCTGCAGCTGCTCGTTCTTGGAATCGCCGCGCCAATACGCGCCCGCAACCTTCATCAGCTTGAAGACCTTGAGCTTGCCCGTGGACGGCACGTGCGGGCCGCGGCACAGATCCGTGAAGCCGCCGTGCGAATAGAGCTTGATCTCGTCGCTCGCGGGAATCGATTCGATGATCTCGGCCTTGTACCTCTCGCCAATGCTCTTGAAGTACGCCACGGCTTCGTCGCGCGAGACGACACGGCGCGAAACCGGCTCGTCCTTCTTCGCGAGCTCTTGCATCCGCTTTTCGATCTTCTCGAGATCTTCGGGCGTAAACGGGCGCTGATAGGCGAAATCGTAATAGAAGCCGTTATCGATGACCGGCCCGATCGTCACTTGAGCCTCGGGGTAAAGATCTTTTACCGCATAGGCCAACAAGTGCGCGGCCGAGTGACGAATGATGTCGAGGCCGTCCGCATCCTTTTCCGTGACGATCGCGAGCGATGCATCGCGCTCGATCAGCGTCGACGTATCGACGAGCTCGCCGTCGAGCTTGCCGCCCAGCGCGGCTTTCGCGAGCCCGGGACCGATCGAGGCCGCAACCTCGGCCACCGTCACCGGGTGATCGTACTGTCGAGACGAACCGTCGGGCAGGCGTATCGAAACCATTGCGTTCTCTCCGAGATGCCGAGTGCGGCACCAAAAACAATTGGTTGGCGGCAACAACCCAAACTACAGGCGCTTGCTCAGCGAAAGACGGATAAAAAAAATGCGGCCCCGCTTTCGAGGGGCCGCATTCACTTTCACTACTAGCAGACTAACAGGGCGAAAGAGGTCCTCGACTAGCGTCGTTCCGAAAAGGTTTCGGTCAACGTTCGCGGTGTCATAACCGTATTCGCCTTGTGCGCTAAGCGCATTTAACTGCCTTGAATATCCGGCACATACCGGACATTCGATTTTCGTTGGTAGGCTCGATTGGACTCGAACCAACGACCCCCACCATGTCAAGGTGGTGCTCTAACCAGCTGAGCTACGAGCCTGAAGAAGAGGAGATTATATGGAGCCTATCCGACCTTGGCAAGCACTTTTATGCTTCCACATGCAAAAAGTTACGACTTGCGCGCGGCGCGCACGACGCCGCTCACTTCGCCGAGCAACGTGCATGCGCGCTGCACTTGCGACGAGCTCGACACTTCGACGGTGAACTGCATGAACGCCGCGTTGCGCCGGCTCATCGTCTTCACGCCGACGACATTCATCTTCTCGCGCGCGAAGACTTCGGAGATATCGCGCAGCAAGCCTTGACGGTCCTGCGCCTCGATCGCGATATCGACGGGATAGACCGACGAGCCGCGCCCTTTCATCACATCGGCCGACCACGCCGTTTGCAACACGCGTTCGGGTGTGCGCGCCGCCATCCGCTGGAACGTCGCGCAATCGCTGCGGTGAATCGACATGCCCTTGCCGCGCGTCACGAAGCCGCTGATCTCGTCTGGCGGCGCGGGCCGGCAGCAGCGCGCGAGCTGCGTGAGCAGCGCATCGACGCCGACCACCAGCACGCCCGTGGAGGCGCCGCGCGCCACGCTCGCGCCGCTGCCGCGCTTTTCGAACTGCTCGGGCATGTCCGGCTGCGGTTCGGGCGGCGCCGTATCGGAGAGCGCCTGCTCGATGCTGCGCAAGCTGAACTCTTCCTTGCCCACGACGTTGAACAAGTCCTCCGGCGACTTGAAGCCGAGCTTGGCCGCGAGCTGGTCCAAACTGACCGACGTCTTGCCTTCGCGCTGCAACGTTTTTTCGACGAGCGCGCGACCGTTGGCGATGGTCTCCTGCAGCTCGACCGCGTTGAACCAAGCACGCACTTTCTGCTTGGCGCGGTTGCTGTGCAAATAGCCGAGTTGGGGATTGAGCCAATCGCGCGAGGGGCCGCCCTCCTTCACCGCCACGATCTCGACCGTCTGCCCGTTTTGCAACGTCGTGTTCAGCGGCGCCATCGCACCGTCCACACGCGCGCCGCGGCAGCGATGGCCAAGCTCGCTGTGCAAGTGATAAGCGAAATCGAGCGGCGTCGCGCCTTGCGGCAGCGCGATCACGCGCGCTTGCGGCGTCAGCACGTAGATGTGGTCGTCGTCGAGCGTCGCTTGGCGCAACTGCTCCCACGCGTTGGCCGCGGCCGGCTCGCCTTCGGCGACGTCATCTTTCCACGCGAGCAGTTGCCGCAGCCACGCGATTTTCTCGTCGTACTTGTCGCTCGCGCTGAACTGCCCGCCGTAGCCGCGCGCGCCCGCCTCTTTGTAGCGCCAATGCGCGGCGACGCCATACTCGGCAAATCGATGCATCTCGTGCGTACGGATTTGCACTTCGAAGGCGCGGCCATCGTCGCCGATGACGACCGTATGCAACGACTTGTACCCGTTGGGCTTCGGTCGCGAGATGTAATCGTCGAACTCCTTGGGCACCGGCTGCCAAAGGTTGTGCACGATGCCGAGCACCGTGTAGCAATCCTTGATGTCCGGCACGATGACGCGGAACGCACGCACGTCGTAAAGCTCGGCGAAGTCGAGCGCCTTGCCGCGCATCTTGCGCCAGATGCTGTAAATGTGCTTTGGCCGCCCGCTGACCTCGGCCGGGATGTGCGCGGCGGCAAGCTCGGCCTGCAGCCGCGCGATGGCCTGCGCCACATAGCTCTCGCGCTCGACGCGCTTTTCGTCGAGCAGCTTGGCAATCCGCTTGTAGGTGTCCGGATCTTCGAAACGGAACGCGAGATCTTCGAGCTCCCACTTCAGTTGCCAGATGCCTAGGCGATTGGCGAGCGGCGCGTAGATTTCGAGCGTCTCGCGCGCGACGTCGAGCCCGGGCGAACTCTTGGCCGCCGCGTAAAAGCGCAGCGTCTGCAAACGCGAGGCAAGCCGAATCAAGACGACGCGAATGTCCTGCGCGAAGGCGAGCAGCATTTTGCGCAACGCTTCGATTTGCGCGCGCCGCGCGGCTTGAGCGTCGCGGCCCGCGTCGAGCGAAGCGCTTTGCGCGGCACGCAGGCTAACCGTGCCGAGCCGCAGCAGCTTGCGCACGTCGCCCACGAGTTGCGCCACTTCTTCGCCGAAACGCTCGGCAATGACCCGCTCGGGGTCCGCCAGATAGGGCGCGAGCCCGAACAATGCCGCCGCCAGCACCGCGGACGGATCGACATTGAGTTTCGCGACGATCGCGGCCGTGCCGGCCGCATGATCGGCCAGCCGCTCTCCCGAGGACAGCAGCACATCGCCCGCGTGCTCGCGCACGAAGGCGAGCGCGTCTTCATAGGACGGCGATGACGGCGCGCCGGACGCGACCGTGCCGGCGCTCATCGTTCGACTCTCTTGCTGGACAGCCACTGCGCACCGCTCCTGCTAGTTGGACCGATACCGGCCGCTCAGCTTCGTTGCGCCGCGACGACGACGATTTCGATGAGGCATTCGGGATTGGCCAGCTTGGCCTCCACCGTCGCGCGCGGCGGCGTTGCGTCCGGCGCGACCCAATCGTCCCACACGGCATTCATGCCGCCGAAATACGTCATGTCCGACAGGTAGATCTGCACCGACAGCAGATGCGATTTGTCGCTGTTCGCTTCCGCCAGCAGCCGATCGATGTGGCCGAGCACCTCACGCGTCTGACCCGTGATGTCCTGATTGGAGTCTTCGGCAATCTGCCCGGCGAGATACACCGTGCCGTTGTGGATGGCGATTTCGGAGAGGCGCTTGCCGACGTGATGACGAATGACTGCCATGTCGAGGTTCCTGTTCTAGAGGGTGGGCGAGCCTGCGCAGCGCCGCTTTCGCGGCCGCGCAAAACGCTATTATGACTCGCCGACGAAGAACTGCCTCGCCACGGCGATCTGCCCGGCGTCCAAGAACGCCGGCGCATGGCCCACGCCGGGGATTTCCACCGAGGTAACCGAGGGCGCGCGTTCTTTCATGCGCGTTACGGTTTCGCGCGAGAGCAGATCGGACTGCGCGCCGCGTACGACCAGGACCGGCCCCGGGATCTGTTCGAACAGGCGCCACAGCGCCGCTTCGCCCGCTGCCGCCACTTCGGGTGTCGCCGCCCGGAACGGCACGGCTATCGCCGGGTCGTAGCGAAACTCCCACGCCCCGTCCTCACTCTGACGAAAGAGCGGCGCATTGATCTCGCTCCATTCGGCGGCCGTCAGCGGGCCGAAGCTTGCCGCCAATTCGGCTGCATGCGCGACGCCTTCTTCGCGGGTCGCGAAGCGCGGGTTCTGGCCGACGTAAGCGCCGATCCGCGTCAGCGCTTCGGGCTCGATGTGCGGGCCGATGTCGTTGACGAGCAGCTTGCCCACGGGCGAGCCCGGCAAACCGGCCAGCGTCATGCCGATGAGCCCGCCCATCGACGTGCCGAACCAATCGACGCGCTCGACATTGAGCCGCGCGATCAGCGTGACCATATCGGCAACGTATTGCGGCACGACATAGCGGCTCGGGTCGGTTAGCCAATCGGAGAGTCCGCGGCCGACGACATCGGGACAGACGACGCGGTAGACATCGCTCAGCGCGGCGGCAACCCGGTCGAAGTCGCGCCCGGTTCGCGTGAGCCCATGCACGCAGACGAGCACCCGCGGATTGTCGCGATCGCCCCACTCCGTATAGGCGATCCGGTGCAAGCCGGCGGGGCTCGCGCACTGGACATAGCGCTGCTCGGGAACGGCGCCATTGCGCATCGTGCTCATCCTATCGTCGTCCTTAGGGCGGCGCGGCGGCCGCCCGGTGGTCACGCGCCGCGTTTGGCGCGCGACCTCACTGCAATGCGCTCGTATCGAGCGGCGCCCCGGTCTTGGCCTTGATTTCATCGACGCTCACGCCAGGCGCGAGCTCGATGAGCGCAAGGCCCGCATCGGTCACGTCGATGACGCCCAGATCGGTGATGATCCGATCGACGACGCCCACGCCCGTCAACGGCAACGTGCAGCTTTCGAGAATCTTGTGCTGATCGCCCTTGGCCACGTGCTCCATCAATACGACCACGCGCTTGACGCCGGCGACGAGGTCCATCGCCCCACCCATGCCTTTGATCATCTTGCCGGGAATCATCCAATTGGCGAGGTCGCCGTTCTTGCTGACCTGCATCGCCCCGAGGATCGCCAGGTTGATGTGGCCGCCGCGGATCATGGCGAACGAATCGGCCGACGAGAAAATCGACGAACCCGGCAGCGTCGTGATCGTCTGCTTGCCGGCGTTGATCAGATCGGCGTCGAGCTCGTCTTCCGTGGGCGAGGGGCCGATGCCGAGCAAGCCGTTTTCCGACTGCAGCCACACATCGATGCCGGGCGGCACGTAATTGGCGACGAGCGTGGGCAAGCCGATGCCCAGGTTCACGTAGAAGCCGTCTTGCAGCTCTTTGGCCGCGCGCGCAGCCATCTCCTCACGAGTCCAAGCCATGTCAGTCTCCTTTCGCGCGCACGACGCGTTGTTCGATGCGTTTTTCCGGATGCGCATTGAGTACGATGCGCTGCACGAAGATGCCGGGCGTGTGAATCGCATCCGGATCGAGTTCGCCCACTTCGACGATCTCTTCGACTTCGGCCACCGTGATGCGTCCGGCCATTGCGCACATCGGGTTGAAGTTGCGAGCGGTGCGGCGATAGATGAGATTGCCGGACTTGTCTGCCTTCCACGCTTTCACGAGTGCGATGTCCGCCGTCAGCGAGCGTTCGAGCACGTAATGGTTATCGCCGAACTGACGCGTTTCCTTGCCTTCTGCGATGACGGTGCCGAACCCCGTGGCGGTGAAGAAGGCGGGGATGCCCGCCCCGCCCGCTCGCAGCTTCTCGGCCAGCGTGCCTTGCGGCGTGAATTCGAGCTCGAGCTCGCCGGACAGGAACTGGCGCTCGAACTCCTTGTTCTCGCCGACATACGACGAGATCATCTTCTTGATTTGGCGCGTTTCGAGCAGCAGGCCGAGGCCAAAGCCGTCGACGCCCGCGTTGTTGCTGATGCAGGTGATGCCCTTCACGGCCGTGTCGCGCAGCGCGGCAATCAACGCCTCGGGAATGCCGCACAGGCCGAAGCCGCCGACGGCGAACGTCTGGCCGTCCTTGACGATGCCTTCGAGCGCGGCGGCCGCGCTTGGATAGACTTTGTTCATCTGAGTGTCCCTTCCATGATGGAAATCCGTGATCGGATGGCGGCTAGCCCCAACGCTGAGTCGATGCCTATTCTAGTCGTCGAGCGCGCATCCGTACGGGTGAAAGACGCGCTTGCCGCACTTCGTTTAATGGGCCAAAGGGTACGATGGGCGGCGCTTGCGGCACAATACGCAAAAATACATAAGCGAAAGCCCCCGTGCGAAACCGTGCCGGCCTGCCGCGAATCATGCCCAAAATCGACTACCAGACCGCCTTCCATCTCGCGCCGATCGGCCTCGTGCTATCGCGCGATCGCGCCATCGAGGATTGCAACGATGCGGTTGCCGGCATCTTTCGCTGCGATCGCTCCGCGCTCATCGGCCGCTCGTTCGAAGTCCTGTATCCGTCGTCCGACGAGTTCGAGCGCATCGGCGAGCGCATCGGCCCCATCATGACGGCGCAAGGCAGCTACGCCGACGATCGGATCATGAAACGTGCCGACGGCGAGCTCTTCTGGTGCCACGTCACGGGCCGGGCGCTCGAGCGTAACGCGCCGCTCGCCGCCGGCGTCTGGACCTTCGAGGATTTGAGCGCGACGCGCCGGGTGGCCGTCGAGTTGACGCCGCGCGAACGCGAAGTGGCGGCGCAACTGGCCACGGGCAAAACGAGCAAGCAGATAGGCCGCGCGCTTGACATCAGCTCGCGCACAGTCGACATTTACCGCGCCCGGCTCATGCGCAAGTACGGCAGCGGCAACGCGACCGAACTCATGCAGCGCCTGCTCGGCCAATGAGCCTGCCGACGGCCGGATAAGCGCGGCGCTGCCGTGCGCTCGCGCCGCCGATGTGCGCCTTAGCGCGCGCGTTGAAGGCGGGGATGCTCGAGCAGCGCGCGCAAGCTTTCGGGCAACGGCACCGAGCGGCCGGCCGCATAGTCGATCCAGACGCAGCGGGCGGCGCCGCGCGCATAGAGCGTGCCGGGATCGTCGGCGCGCCGCAATTCGAAGCCCGTATCGAAGCTGCTGCGGCCTGGCTTGGCAACCGACATCAGCCCGACCACGTCGCCCGGATAATGCAGCTGCCGCAGAAATTCCATCGAGGCGTTGACGATCACGGGCCCCTGCCCTTGTTCGGCTCCGCCGACAAGACCCACCGCCTCGAACCAGCTGATCCGCACCTGCTCCATGTAGCGAAAGTACACCGTGTTGTTGACGTGCCCGAACGCATCCATGTCGCCCCACCGAATCGGCATCGACATTTCAAACACGGGCTCGTAACCGTTGCTCGCCGCCGCCGTCACATCCATCACTTCCGCCACTTTTGCTTCCACCTATTTCGAAACGCTTGAATAGACGCCCGCACGCTCAGGCGAGCGCGAAACCGTCGTCGGCCGCTATCACGGCGCCGTTGATGTATTGCGATTCATCGGCCGCCAACAACAGCAGCAAGCCGTCCAGATCCTCCGGCTGCCCGACACGGCGGCGCGGCAGCATGGACAGCAGCTTCTGCCCCGACTCGGTGGACCAATGCGCGTGATTGATCTCCGTGTCGATGTAGCCCGGCGCGATAGCGTTCACGTTGATGCCGTGCCTGCCCCACTCGAGCGCCATGGCGCGCGTCATATGAACGACAGCGGCCTTGCTCATCGAATACAGCCCGATCTGCGGCAATACGCGCAGCCCCGCCACCGATGCGATGTTGATGATGCGGTAGGCCGGCTTCTGCGCCGGCCCGCCAGAGCGCATCATCATGCGCTTGGCCACCTCCTGCGCCACGAAAAACGCCCCGCGCGTGTTCGTGTCGAACACGTATTCGTAGTCGGCCGGCGTGACTTCGGCGAGTTTTTGCGTCGTCGACACGCCGGAATTGTTCACCAGAATGTCGATCGTGCCGGCCTCGGTCTCGGCATGCGCGACGGCCGACTTGATGCTCTGGTAGTCGGTGACGTCCAGCGACACGACATGCGCCGCACCGCCCGACGCCTCGATCTCGGCGCGCAATTCCTTCAACCGTTCCACGCGCCGGCTCGCCAGCACGACCTTCGCCCCCGCCTGCGACAGCACCAGCGCGAAGCGCTTGCCGAGTCCGCTTGACGCGCCGGTAATCAGCGCGACCTTTCCCTCAAGGTTGATCGAACGGCCCATACTTGTTCCTTTAGTCGATTAACTTGCGCAAAACACGATCGAACGCCGGGACATGCAGCAACAAAACGGCCGACACGGGCAGAGCCGCCACTCTATCACGTGAATAGAACGATCGTGCTAATCTCCGTGCATGCGGTTGCAGCGTCCCTATCGTTCGCTGACAATACGAACCCGAAAAAAAGCATTCTAATGGCTAAGGAGCCTCAATGACCCCCGAAAGTCTGATCGAGCAATATGGCCCCCGCGAGTCGATGGAATACGACGTCGTGATCGTCGGCGGCGGTCCCGCGGGTCTGTCCGCCGCTATTCGGCTCAAGCAGCTCGCACAGGAGAAGGGCGTCGAGCTGGGCGTGTGCGTGCTCGAGAAGGGGTCGGAGGTCGGGGCGCATATCCTCTCGGGCGCCGTGATGGACCCGCGCGCCATTAGCGAGCTGATTCCCGATTGGAAGGAAAAGGGCGCGCCGCTGAACGTGGAAGTGACGGAAGACCGGTTCCTGTTTCTGACCGAGAAGGGTGCCGTCAAAACGCCGAATTGGGCCCTGCCCGATATTTTCCAGAACCACGGCAACTATGTGATCAGCCTGGCCAACGTCACGCGTTGGCTCGGCCAGCAAGCCGAAGCGCTCGGCGTGGAGATTTTCCCGGGCTTTGCCGCGGCCGAAGTGCTCTACCACGAGGATGGCTCGGTCAAAGGCGTCGCCACGGGCAACATGGGCATCGGCAAGGATGGCGAGCCCACGGAGAACTTCCAGCTCGGCATGGAGCTGCACGCGAAGTACACGCTTTTCTGCGAAGGCGCGCGCGGACATCTGGGCCGCCGACTGAACGAGAAGTTCAAGCTCGACCAAGGCTCGGACCCGCAGGTCTACGGCATCGGCATCAAGGAGCTGTGGGAAATCGATCCTGCCAAGCATCAGCCGGGGCTCGTGATGCACACGGCCGGCTGGCCGCTCGATAGCAAGACGTACGGCGGCTCGTTCCTGTATCACATCGACAACAACCAGGTGATGATCGGCTTCGTGGTCGGCCTGGGCTATTCGAATCCGTACCTCTCGCCGTTTGAGGAATTCCAGCGCTACAAGACGCACCCGGAGATCCGCAAGATCCTCGAAGGAGGCAAGCGCATTTCGTATGGTGCACGTGCGATTACGGCAGGCGGGCTGATGTCGCTGCCCAAGCTCGTGTTTCCGGGCGGCGCGCTCGTAGGCGACGATGCCGGGTTCCTGAACGCGGCGCGCATCAAGGGCAGCCATGCGGCCATCAAGACGGGCATGCTCGCCGCGCAGGCTGCATTCGACGCGGTGCAGGCGGGCCGCCAAAACGATGAACTCGTTGCATACCCCGACTCGTTTAAGCAATCGTGGCTGCACACGGAGCTGCATCGCTCCCGCAACTTCAAGCAGTGGATGAGCAAGGGCCTGTATCTGGGCACGCTGATGGTCGGGATCGAGCAGAAGCTGCTAAGCGGCAACGTGCCGTGGACGCTGCATCACCAGCATCGCGATCACGAAATGCTCAAGCCCGCGTCGCAATGCACACCGATCGCTTACCCGAAGCCCGACGGCAAGCTCACGTTCGACCGGCTTTCCTCCGTGTTTCTCTCGAACACGAATCACGAGGAGAACCAGCCTGCGCATTTGACGCTGAAAGACCCGTCGGTGCCGGTCAACGTCAATCTGCACACGTACGCAGGCCCCGAAGGGCGCTATTGCCCGGCGGCCGTGTACGAGTTCGTCAAAAGCGACGACGGCAGCGATCGCCTCGTCATCAATGCGCAGAACTGCGTGCATTGCAAGACTTGCGACATCAAGGACCCGACGCAAAACATCGTGTGGGTCACGCCAGAAGGCGGCGGCGGGCCGAACTACGCGAACATGTAAGCGCTAACACGCGACGAGCCGCCCGCCCGGGCGGCCGGCGATGCACGCAAATCGCTGCGAAATCGAGCGCCCGCAGGCTCAGTCCGCCCGGGCCGCGATCTTCGGCGTTGCGACGTGGACGTCGCCGCATTGCGCCCGATGGCGCAGGGCGTGGTCGATCAAAACGAGTGCAAGCATCGCTTCCGCGATCGGCGTCGCACGAATACCGACACAGGGATCGTGGCGTCCGAACGTCTCGACCATGACAGGGTTGCCATGCTTGTCGATCGACCTGCGCGGCGTGCGGATACTGGACGTGGGCTTGATCGCGATGGAAACCGTGATGTCCTGCCCGGTCGATATGCCGCCGAGCACACCGCCCGCGTGGTTTCCGATGAAGCCGCCCGGCGTGAGTTCATCGCCGTGGACCGACCCGCGTTGAGCCACGCTCGCGAACCCGGCGCCGATCTCAACGCCCTTGACTGCGTTGATCCCCATCATGGCGTGAGCAATGTCCGCGTCGAGCCGATCGAACAACGGCTCGCCCCAACCCACCGGGACGCCGCTCGCCACGACGTCGATACGAGCGCCAATGGAATCGCCATCCTTGCGTAGCGCATCCATATAGGCTTCGAGTTGGGGCACGACCTGCGCATTCGGCGCGAAAAAGGGGTTTTGCCGAACTTCAGACCAATCGACGAATGGAATGTCGATTTCGCCGAGCGCGCTCATATAGCCACGCACTTTCACGCCGAACTTCTCGCTCAACCATTTCTTGGCGACCGCGCCTGCGGCCACAGTGGGCGCCGTCAATCGCGCGGACGAACGCCCGCCGCCGCGAAAGTCGCGCACGCCATACTTGTGCCAGTACGTGTAATCGGCATGGCCGGGACGGAACGTTTCGGCGATGTTGCCGTAATCCTTGCTGCGTTGATCGGTATTGCGGATCAGCAGCGCAATGGGCGCCCCCGTAGTCGTGCCCTCGAACACGCCCGATAGGATTTCGACTTTGTCCTCTTCTTGCCGCTGCGTGACATGGCGCGAGGTACCGGGTTTGCGGCGATCGAGTTCGCCTTGGATATCGGCCTCGACGAGCGCCATCCCCGGCGGGCAGCCGTCGATCACGCAGCCGATCGCCGGCCCGTGCGATTCGCCGAACGTCGTGACGGTGAATAGCGTGCCGATAGTGTTGCCGGACATGAGCGTTGCCTCAGAGAAAAATGGATGAGCAAAGCGCTATTATGCCCTGCCGCGACCGGCATACGCGCTAGCCCGGGCCAGCGCGGCACCCCTGTAGGGCACCTAGCGGCGCGCGCCGCGCAAGTCGGTGACGATGCGCTGCAGCGTCTCGGGCGTGGCTGCCTCAGGATGCAGCGGCTCCCCCACCGCCAGCGTGAGACGACTCATCATGCCCTTTTTGATCGGGCGCGGCCAACGCGCGTCGGCATGACGCGAGAACACGCTGCCCCACAGCCCGCGCAACGCCACGGGAATCACCGGCACCGGAGTGCGCTCGACGATCCGCGTGACGCCTTGGCGGAAGGGATTGATTTCGCCATCGCGGGTGAGCTTGCCTTCGGGGAAGATGCACACGAGCTCGCCTTCGGCCAACGCCGCGGCGCACGCATCGTAGGCACGCTCGAGCATCGCGGCGTCCTCGTGCGCCGGCGCGATCGGAATCGCCTTGCTATGCCGAAACAGCCAGCCGGCGAACGGTGTGCGGAAAATACGATGATCCATCACGAACCGGATGGGCCGTGGGCTCTCGGCCATGATCACGACGGCATCGACATAGCTGACGTGATTGCAAACGAGCACGGCTGCGCCTTCCTCCGGGATGCGCTCCGCATGCACGAGACGAATCCGGTAGAACGTATGGACGAGCAGCCAGGCGATGAAGCGCAGCAAAAATTCGGGCACGAGCGAATAAATATAGGCTGCGACCGCAATGTTGAGCAAAGCCGTGACCGCAAACAGGCCGGGAATGCTGACGCCTGCTGCAGTGAGCGCAATCGCCATGAGCGCCGAGACGATCATGAAGAACGCATTGAGGATATTGTTCGCCGCGATGATGCGCGCCCGGTGCGTCGACTGGCTGCGGCTTTGGATCAGCGCGTAGAGCGGCACGCTATAGAAGCCGCCGAACATCGCGAGCAGGAATAGATCGGCGAGAATGCGCCAGTGGCGGGCGTGCGCTAGAAATTCGCCGACGCCGATCAGCCGCCCCGGCAACGGTAGCCCGCGACTCGCCCAATACAGATCGAGCGCGAATACGCTGATGCCGATCGAGCCGAGCGGCACGAGGCCGATCTCGACGCGCCGCTTCGATAGCCGCTCGCACAGCAGCGAGCCGGTCCCGATACCGACCGAAAACGTGGCGAGCAGCACGGTCACGACGTCCGGATCGGCGGACAGCACATCCTTGGCGTAACTGAAAAACGACGTGAGGAAAGTCGCGCCGACGAACCAGAGCCAGGAGATGCCAAGCAAGCTCAGGAACACGGTGCGGTTTTGGCGAGCGAGGGCGAGGTTGCGCCATGTCTCGGTGATCGGATTCCAATTGATCCGCAATTGCGGCTGGGGCGCAGGCGAGACCGGCACCCAACTCGACGCCGACCGCCCTATCAGCGCAACGACGAGGCAGGTGCCCGCCAGCAGCCACGCGCCCAAGCCGGAAGCCGCCGCCGCGGCGCCGCCGACAATCGTGCCGATCAGAATGGCGACGAACGTGCCCATTTCGACGAGGCCGTTGCCGCCGACGAGCTCGCGATCGTCCAAATGCTGAGGCAGATAAGCGTATTTGACCGGGCCGAAGACCGTGGAATGCACCCCCATCAGGAAAGTGCAGAGGTACAGCAGCGGCGCGTGATGCGTGACGAAGCCGGCGCCGCCGATCAACATCACGGCGATCTCGAACGTCTTGACCCAGCGCGTGAGCTTCGCTTTGTCGTACTTATCGGCGATCTGCCCCGACGTAGCCGAGAACAGAACGAACGGCAGGATAAATATGGCGGAAATCAGGAACGCCGCAGTCTTGGCGTCGACGCCCGAAAAGCGCGCCGTTTGAAACGTCACGAGCGAACTGAAGCCAACCTTGAAAACGTTATCATTCAGTGCACCGAGAAACTGCGCCCAAAAGAACGGCGCAAATCGCCGCTCGCGGAACAACGTGAACTGAGAATGGGTTTCGCGCGGAGCGCGGCGCGGCAACGGAGCGGCGGGCAGCGGTTGATCACTCATGCGTCGAACGGACCAGGCCCCGCTCAGCGCGTATCGCGCGCCTGACCGTCCTCGGGCCAATCGCGGATGTATGCCTTGAGCATGCGATTCTCGAAGCTTTGCTCCTCCACGACGGCCTTGGCGACGTCGTAGAACGAGATGACGCCCATCAGGGTGCGATTCTCCATGACGGGCAGATACCGGACGTGGTGCTCGAGCATCATGCGGCGCACTTCGTTGACGTCCGTCTCGGGGGTGCAGGTGATCGGGTGATCGTCCATCACCTTGCGGATCGTGACCGCGCCGACGCTGCCATCGTTCTGCTTGAGCGTCAGGATGATTTCGCGAAACGTCAGCATGCCGACGAGATCGCCGAATTCCATGACGACGAGCGAACCGATGTCGTGCTCGGCCATCGTGCTGACCGCCTGGCTCAGCGGCGTATCGGGCGTAACCGTGTACAACGTGTTGCCCTTGACCTTCAAGATGTCGCTGACTCTCATGGCGCTCTCCCGACAAAGCTTCAATGGATCGGTCGATCCTAGCGGAAAGGTTCGCAAAAGGAAAGCGAGGCGCAAGGTCCTAGGACTGATGGAACCCCGTACGAGAGCGGTCCGGCCAACGGCAAGCCGGTGTACGATGGCCGCCACCGCAACCTTTGCCGGGCGCCGCCCGGCCGACGCCATGTCCGCCAACCGCTTCGACACGCTCGCCGTGCATGCCGGCGCGGCCCCCGACCCCGCAACGGGGGCGCGCGCCACGCCCATCTATCAAAGCACCGCCTTCGTCTTTCGCGACGCCGACCATGCCGCCGCCCTATTCAACATGGAGCGCGCCGGCCACGTCTATTCCCGCATCTCGAATCCGACCGTCGCGGTATTCGAGGAGCGCGTCGCCGCGCTAGAGAACGGCGTCGGCGCGATCGGCGCCGCCAGCGGCCAGGCGGCGCTCCATCTGGCCATCGCCACGTTGATGGGCGCAGGCTCCCATATCGTCGCCTCGAGCGCGCTATATGGCGGCTCGCACAATCTGCTGCATTACACGCTGCGACGCTTCGGCATCGAGACGACGTTCGTCAGGCCGGGCGATCTCGCTGCGTGGCGGGCGGCTGTTCGCCCCAACACGCGCTTGCTGTTGGGCGAAACGCTCGGCAATCCGAACCTGGACGTGCTCGACATCGCGGCGCTCGCCGAGATCGCGCACGCGCATGCGATTCCGCTGCTCGTCGATTCGACTTTCACGACCCCGTACCTCATCAAGCCGTTCGAGCACGGCGCCGATTTCGTCTACCACTCGGCGACGAAGTTCTTGGGCGGCCACGGCACCACCATTGGCGGCGTGCTGGTCGACGGCGGCACATTCGATTTCGCCGCGTCGGGGCGCTTTCCCGAATTCACCGAGCCTTACGACGGCTTCCACGGCATGGTGTTCGCCGAAGAAAGCACGGTGGCGCCTTTCCTGCTGCGCGCACGCCGGGAAGGCCTGCGCGATTTCGGCGCATGCCTGCACCCGCAGGCCGCGTGGCAGTTGCTACAGGGCATCGAGACCTTGCCGTTGCGCATGGAGCGGCACGTCGCCAACACACGCAAAGTCGTCCAATTTCTCGCGGCCCAGGCCGCCGTGGAATCGGTCGCCTACCCCGAGTTGGAATCGCATCCCGATTACGCGCTAGCCAAACGCTTGCTGCCGCGCGGCGCCGGCGCCGTCGTCAGCTTCAACTTACGGGGCGATCGCGCTGCAGGGCGCCGCTTCATCGAATCCTTGACGCTGTTCTCGCATCTGGCCAATGTCGGCGATGCGCGCTCGCTCGTCATTCACCCCGCTTCCACCACGCATTTCCGCATGGACGCCGCCGCGCTGGCTGGCGCCGGCATCACCGAAGGCACGATCCGACTGTCGATCGGCCTCGAGGATCCCGACGATCTCATCGACGATCTCAAACGCGCCTTCAAAGCCGCGGGCAAAGCCACGGCGGGCGCGTCTGCGAAAAGGGAGAATTGACATGATCGTGACCGTCCAAGGCAAGCCGGCCTACGCCTATACCGGCGGCAAGCGCTTCGACCCGGCGCTGCCCACCGCCGTGTTCGTCCATGGCGCGCAGCACGACCACAGCGTGTGGGCGCTGCAAAGCCGCTACTTTGCGCACCACGGCTTCAACGTGCTCGCCGTCGATCTACCCGGGCACTGCCGCAGCGAGGGCCCCGCGAAAACCACGATCGAGGCGCTGGCCGATTGGCTGGCCGACCTGCTCGACGCCGTCGGCGCCCCCGCCGCGCTCGTCATCGGCCACAGCATGGGCTCGCTCGTCGCGCTCGATTTCGCCGGCCGTCACCCTGCGCGCGCGCTCGGCGCCGCTCTCTTGGCGACGGCCGTTCCCATGGCCGTTTCCGACGCGCTGCTCGCTGCCGCGCTCGAACGCGAGCCGGAAGCGATCGACCTCGTGAATCGCTGGTCGCACTCGAGCATCGCCGCGAAACCGTCTTGCCCCGGCCCCGGCTTTTGGCTCCACGGCGTGAACCAGCGCCTCATGGAACGCGTTTCGGCGCGCGGCGAGGCGCACCTGTTTCATACCGACTTCGCGGCGTGCAACGCCTACGCGCAGGGGCTCGAGCGCGCCGCGCAAGTGCGCTGCCCGGTGCGCCTCGTGCTGGGCGCAAAGGACGTGATGACGCCGCCTCGGGCAACGCGCGCGCTCGTGCAAGCCCTCCAATCCGGCGGTGCGCCGGTGGACGTCGTCACGCTGGAGGCCGGACACGCGCTGATGACCGAGCAGCCCGATGCCGCGCTCGATGCACTGTTCGCCTTCGCACGCACCGTTGCCGCGACGCAATCGGCTTGACGCGCGGCGCACGCCGCGCCTGCGCCGATAGGCCGTAAGGACGAGTTGCGCCTTCGCGGCGATCGCCGGACAATGAGTTTTGTCAGTCCAGGGCGGCGCGCGGCCGTGGCATGCTCTCGTGCCCCGCGTGGCGGCGCTCGCCGTGGCGCGCACTCGTGCGCAACCGCGAACGGGAGGATGCGATGGCTCACAACGCTCATACAGCCCATTTCGGCAGTTTCGCCGAGTTTTATCCCTTTTATCTGGGCGAGCACCGCAACCCAATCTGTCGCCGCCTGCATTTCGTCGGCTCGCTCGGCGTGATCGGCTGCTTGGCGATGGCGGTCGCGACGATGGCCTGGCCTTGGCTGCCCGCGGCCGTCGTCTGCGGCTACGGGTTCGCCTGGGTTGGCCATTTCTTCTTCGAGAAGAACCGCCCCGCCACGTTTCGCCATCCGCTTTACAGCCTCATGGGCGACTGGGTGATGTTCAAGGACATCTGCGTCGGCAAAATTACGCTCTAGGCGCGAGCCGGTGCACGAAGCGCGCTCGGGCGCCGCTCGCTTGCGGCGGCGCCCGGCCGCTGGGGCAACTGCCTTTAGGGCACAGCGCGGCGATAACGTGGCCGCTACGTAGACTGTTGCGGCCACGGCGAGCGCATCGCCTTGCCGCTGCCTTGCGGCGCGCCTCTCACGCCGCGGGCCGCCACCAGCACGGCCAATGTCAGATCGAGCTTCGGGTTGTGCAGCGCATCGAGCAGCAACGCCGCATCCACGCGCGTCGAATCCAGCCTGAGCTGATATTCGAGCTCACGCCGATCCACCACGAACATGTCGAACAACCGGCCCACGGTTACTTGCGCCGGATTGGCGATCAGCACGTAACGCGGGGCGGCCTCTCCGGCCAGCGGCGTAACCCAGCCGCGACGGTCGAGCTTGTTCATCAACCGCGTCACGGTATCGATATCGCAGCGGAGCATGCGCGCGAGTTCGAACGGCGTAAGGCCCGGTTTGCCCGCATCGCGCATCTCGTCCAAGCGCACCAGCAACTCGAGCGCGTCGAGCAGGTCGCTGCCCGGGTAATGCCGCCGGTGGAACTGACCTAAGCGGATCGCGGGCAAGGCGGATACGATCGTCGCGCCGGCAAGCGTGATGAACCAGCACAGATAGACCCACAACAAGAACAGCGGCACGAGCGCGAACGCACCGTAGACAGCCGTATACGTAGGCATCCGGCGCACGTAATAACCGAAGCCGCGCTTGGCGAGCTCGAATGCGATGGCCGCCGCCAGCCCACCCACCACAGCGTCACGCCAAGCAACCGAACAATTGGGCAGGTACACGTAAAGCAGAGCGAATGCCAGAGCGGTCAACGGCAACGATGCGCCGGCCAGTGCCCATTCGATCAACGGCGGCACGTGCCCGTTGGCGAGCACGCTCGATTGGGTAAAGAGATACGAAGAAATCGATAGGCTCACGCCGATCAAAAGCGGGCCGAGCGTGATGATCGCCCAATAGACGAGCACGCGCTGCGCAAACGGGCGCGGTTTGGCGACGCGCCAAATCACGTTCAGCGCCGACTCGACCGTCATCATCGTCATGACGGACGTGACGAACAGCACGATCATCCCCGCCGTGGTCAGCCCCTTGGCCTTGGAGGCGAACTGGTTCAGATACTTGAAGATTTGGTTGTTGATCTGATCGGGCATCAGATGCTGGGCGAGGAACGTCTGCAGCGACATCTGAAACGTCGCGAAAATCGGAAACGCCGTGAACAGTGCGAATGCGACCGTCGCGAGCGGGACGATCGCGAGCATCGTCGTAAACGTCAAGCTGCCCGCCACCTGAGCGATCCGGTCTTCGCCGATGCGCTTCATCGCAAAACGCGCGAGACGTTGAAGGGTCTGCAGTTCGGAGCTGAACGTGCGCAAGTCGAGGTTCTCCTTTTCGTTCGATCGCCGCACACAGCGGCGCGGCGGCGTACACGCCCCTATAATAAGCCGCTCACCCACCCATGCTCATGAAAGACATTCTCGTACTTTATTACAGTCGGCACGGGGCAACCCGCGACCTGGCATTGGCGCTCGCGCAAGGCGTCGACAGCATAGCCGGCATGCAGGCGCGCGTGCGAACCGTGCCAGCCGTCTCGGCCGTGAGCGAAGCCACTGCGCCCGCCATTCCGTCCGACGGCCCGCCCTACGCCGAGTTGCGCGATCTCGAAGAATGCGCGGGACTGGCCCTCGGCTCGCCGACGCGCTTCGGCAACATGGCCGCCTCGCTGAAGTACTTCCTGGACGGCACGACGCCGCAATGGATGAGCGGCGCCCTCTCGGGCAAGCCCGCCTGCGTGTTCACCTCCACGAGCAGCCTGCACGGCGGCCAGGAAACGACGCTGCTCTCGATGATGCTGCCGCTGC
The DNA here is from genome assembly GCF_029522115.1 of Trinickia sp. Y13. Taxonomy (GTDB): domain Bacteria; phylum Pseudomonadota; class Gammaproteobacteria; order Burkholderiales; family Burkholderiaceae; genus Trinickia. The sequence continues at coordinate 164,291 of NZ_JAKWFK010000013.1, forward strand.
TGCATCACGGCATGTTGATGGTGGGCATCCCTTACACCGAAAGCACGCTCGCGACCACGCAAACGGGCGGCACGCCCTACGGCGCCTCGCACGTGTCCGGCGCCGGCACGCGCGAATCGACGTTGTCGGCCGACGAAAAGACGCTTGCGATGGCGCTAGGCGCCCGGCTCGCGCGCACGGCCTCGCTATTGGCGGGCCGGCCATGATGCCCGCCCGAGCCGGCGCGCCTGCCGCCGCCCGCGTCGTCCCGCGCAACCGTTGCGCGCTGGGCGCGGCGCTCGCTCTCGTGGCCCTGATCGTGCTGGCCGTGGCCTGGGAGCGCTGGCTCGCGCCGCTGCGCCCGGGCGGATCCGCGCTCGTGCTCAAGGCGCTGCCGCTCGCGTGCGCTTTGCCGGGCGTGTGGCGGCGTAAGCTTTACACATTGCAATGGGCGTCGATGCTCGTGCTGCTGTATATGGCCGAAGGCGTCGTGCGCGGCATGACCGACGCCGGATTGTCCGCGCGGCTCGGTTGGGCCGAAGTGGCCCTCGCGGCGCTCTTTATCGGCTGCGCGCTCGCCTATCTCGCGCCCTTCAAGCGCGCAGCGCGCACGGCGGGCCGCAATGCGCGCGCGCCCGAGTCGACCTAGCCGCGCATTCTTGCTCGGCGATTCGACGCTCTCGGCTCACCGGCTATCGCGCACCTTGCCCAGGAAGGACGAACCATCATGACCGACACGCCTTCAGTTGCGCGCGACACATTCGTCGCAGCATGCCGCGCCGCCATCGGTGCGGCCAACGTTCTGACCGAACCGAACGACACCGCCCCATTCCTCACCGATTGGCGCCACCGCTACACCGGCGCCGCCTGCGCCGTGCTCCGCCCCGGCACGACACAGGAAGTCGCCGCCATCGTCAGGCTCGCCAACGAGCATCGGGTGCCGCTCGTGCCCCAAGGCGGCAACACCGGCCTCGCGGGCGGCGCAACGCCCGACCGCACGGGAACGCAAGCTATCGTCAGCCTCGCCCGCTTGAATCGGGTTCGCGCACTCGATCCGCACAACAACACGATCACCGTTGAGGCGGGCGTCGTGCTGGCGCAAGTGCAGGACCATGCGCGCGAGGCCGGACGCCTGTTTCCGCTGAGCCTGGCCGCCGAAGGCAGTTGCACGATCGGCGGCAACCTCTCGACGAATGCCGGCGGCACCGGCGTGCTGCGCTACGGCAACACCCGCGAGCTGTGTCTCGGTCTGGAAGTCGTCACCGCGCAAGGCGAGATTTGGGATGGGCTGCGCGGACTGCGCAAAGACAATACCGGCTACGATTTGCGCGATCTTTTTATCGGCGCCGAAGGCACGCTCGGCTTCATCACGGCCGCCGTGATGAAGCTGCATCCGCTGCCCGCCGCGCGCGTCACGGCGCTCGCGGCCCTCGCCTCGCCGCAGACCGCGCTCGACTTCCTGGCGCTCGCCCAGCGCCGCGCCGGTCCGTTGCTGACGGGATTCGAGTTGATGTCGGATTTTTGCTTGCGTCTGGTCGGCAAGCATTTTCCTCAGATGCGCTATCCCTTCGGCGAAATGCACGCGCAAATCGTCCTTCTCGAGCTATCGGACAACGAAAGCGAGGACCATGCGCGGGCTCTGTTCGAACAGATGATGGAACAAGCCCTCGAGTCGGGACTCGTCGAAGACGCAGTCGTCGCCGAAAACCTCGCGCAATCGAAAGCCTTTTGGGATTTGCGCGAGCACATCCCGCTTGCGCAGGCCCAAGAAGGCTTGAACATCAAGCACGACATCGCGGTGCCGATCTCGCGCGTGGGCGCGTTCGTCGAGCAAACCGATGCCGCGATCGCACGCGAAGTGCCGGGCGCGCGCATGGTCACGTTCGGTCATCTGGGCGACGGCAACCTCCACTACAACGTTCAAGCCCCCGAGGGCGTCGATGCGAAGGCGTTCCTCGCCCAGCATCAAGCGCAATTGAATCGCATCGTCTATGAGAGCGTGCATCGGCACGAAGGCACGTTCAGCGCCGAGCACGGGGTCGGCCAACTGAAAGTGCCCGAGCTGGCGCATTACAAGTCCCCCGTCGAAGTGGGCATCATGCGGACGATCAAAGCGGCGCTGGATCCGCTCGGCCTGATGAACCCCGGCAAAGTGCTAGGCTAGACCCCATCCCCGCCGCCGCGCCACGCCCATCGGCGCCGCGGGCGGCGATTGTTCAACCATCATCGAACCGATCGAGCAAAGAGGCGTTCCCGTGAAAATTCGCGTGTTGTCCGATCTGCATCTCGAGTGCGACGAGCCCGAGGTCATTCCGCATACCGAGGCCGATCTGATCGTGCTTGCCGGGGACATCCACAATCACGCCGAGGGTATCCGCTGGGCAGCGCAAACGTTCGGCGGGCAAGCGCCGGTCGTCTACGTTCCGGGCAACCACGAGTATTACGACGGCGAGTTCGGCGCACTCGAAGTGGCGATGCGCGACGCCGCGGCGGGCGTCGATCAAGTGCACTTCCTGAACAACGCGGCTTTGGTCGATCCGGGCGGCCGCTGGCGCGTGCTCGGCACGACGCTTTGGACCGACTTCGCGCTGTTCGGCGCGAGCGACGAGGCCATCGCCGCATCGATCGCCGCGGCCCAAAAAGTCATGCTCGATTTCCGCGGCCCGATACAGGTGACGTGGCCTTCGAGCGCGGCGGTCGGCCGCGAAGACGGGGAAGCTGGACAAGCGGGCGCAGGGCCGCGGCTATTCGCGCCGGCCGACACGCTCGTTCTGCACCGCCACGCGCGCGAGTGGCTAGCGAAGGAACTGCGCAAGCCGTTCGGCGGCCAGACCATCGTCGTCACACATCATGCACCCCATCGCGAGAGCCTCGCGGAACGCTTCGCTCAAGATCTCGCCTCGGCCGGCTTCATCAGCCATCTGCCCGAGCTGCTCGGGCCGCCCGTCGCGCTGTGGATTCATGGGCATACGCATACCCCGTTCGATTACGTCGTCAACGGGACGCGGATCGTATGCAACCCGCGCGGCTACATCGATCGACGCCGCAATCGGCTGGAGAACCCGCTCTTCGCCTGGGATAGGGTCATCGAACTGGACGCTTAGCTCGGCGGTCTACGCAAAAGAGCCTGCGGCGCCTTTCCCGTTAGCGGGAAGACGATGCCCTCAAGCGCATGGCCTGGACGCGCCTGCTCCCACGGTAGGATCTAGGCGGGCGCTAACCGGAATGCGCACTTCGATTACCGTTCCGTGCCCTGGCGAAGACGCGATCTCGAGTTCCCCCTCGACGAGATAGGCACGCTCGCGCAGGCCGGCCAAACCGAACGAACCGGCCTTGCGCGGCAGCGCCGGGTCGAAGCCGATACCGTTGTCTCGAACCGTCAACAGCACGCGATCGTGTTCGCGCGCGACGGACACGTCGACATGTGTCGCCTGCGCATGCCGGGCCACGTTCGTCAGCGACTCCTGCAACATGCGGAACGTCGCCGTGGCGTACGGTTCGTCGAGTTCGAGGTCAGCCGGCTCGACCGTGAGCTCGCAAGCTACGCCGCTGCGCTGCGTGAAGTTTTGCACGAGCCATTGCATCGCGGGGACGAGGCCGAGATCATCCAGCACGAGCGGCCGCAAGTCGGATGCGATTCGCCGCGTCGATGCGACCGCGTCGTCGAGCAACGCGCGCATCCCGGCTAGCCTTCGCTCGTTCGCTGCGCCACCCTGGGGTTCGGAAGCCGCGTCGCGCAAGCGATCGGTTTCGATACGCAAGGTAGCGAGCGTTTGAGCGAGTTCGTCGTGCAGTTCTCGAGAAATGCGCCGCATCTCTTGCTCTCGCGCCGAACTGCCGATCGCCGCGACCTCTCGCAGCTCCTTTTGCGACAACATGAGTGCTGCCTCGGCACGCTTTCTTTCGGCCACTTCATGCTGTAGTTCGCGATTCGACTCGGCAAGCGCAGCCGTGCGGGCCGCAACGCGTTCTTCGAGCAGCGCCTTCGCCTCGTTCAATTGCGCCGTCCGATCCTGCACGAGCCGGTGCTCGGCCCGTTCGCGGTCGAAGGCCTGAACGACGCGCGCGTAGAGCTTGATATTGTCGAAGGTCAACGAAACGAGGACGAAGCTCGACGCGATCAAGCCGTAGATGCGCCCGGCGTAAAACCCGAGGTCGAACCGCGCGTGATTGAAGACGGCGGAAAGCGCGATGTCGAAAATCCACGCGCAGACGACCACGATCATCCATAGGTCGAGGACCGTGCGCGCTCGCCGCAAAATCAACGATGCCAGCGCGACGGAGTTGATGAACCATACGATGGACACGACCCAGACGATCGAACCTGCTTCTTGCGAACCGCGCATCAGCGGAGGCAACCAGGCATGGCCCAGCGTGGCGATCGCGGTCATCGCGCTGGCGAGCGCGACGGCGGTCAGGACGCACAGCAACGCCGAGCGCCAAGGCGCTTTGGGCCGCCGCCCCTCGCCAGGCGGCCGCGCGCGCGCGTACGCAATGACCGCGAGCGGAAACGCGCCATGCCACATCATGTAGAGCCACACGGTGGTCTGAGGGCCTGCCCCCAGGCCGCCCGTGGGCGTGAGCAGTCCTGGAAAGGACAACGTATGGGCGATCGCCATGCAAGCGCTGAGCAGGTAGCCGCTCGCAAGCATCAGCAACGCCGGAGAAAAGAGAATGCCGTACTGCCCGATGAACAACGCGGCAGTCAACAGATCGCATATGACGAGCGCCGATTGGTAAATCGGCACGAACGCCCATACGGGGGTGAGTTGTGTTTTGGCGAACGGCACCGCGGCTGCGAACACCACGATCGAGACCGCCATGGCGGCCAGCGCAAGCAGGCGCTCGCGACGAGCCGGCCTCAACGTCGAGATGAATACGCGTGCCTCGTCGGTCGATTCGTCCATATTTGCCCCCCGGATTCGATCGCCTACGGTACTCGTTATGGAGACTCGCTATCGCGTGACGCGTCCGTATTATGAGTCGCGATCACGCGCGAGGGAAGCGGAGAACTATGAGAGCGTCGGGAAGTGCGGTGAGGCGCGGCATGACCTCAACGAGGCCTTAACGTTGGGTGACGACTGGAGTTACGAAGTGACAAACGAGGATCACAACGATCCCGGTTGGCGCGCTGCCAGCCCGTGATTCATTCGGCAATCATTAGACTTCGCATTAGACAGCAGTTTCACCGCCACCCGCAAAGCCTTGAATTTCGTGGTCGGAGCGATAGGATTCGAACCTACGACCCTCTGATCCCAAATCAGATGCGCTACCAGGCTGCGCTACGCTCCGACGAATCCGAGATTCTAGCCGCCTTGTCGATGGTCGGTCAATCTCGGCGCAAATAAGTGTTAGCCCAACGTGAGAATGTCCGCTCCGTGCAAAGTAAAAATGTCCGCTCGATCATGATCGAGCGAGGCGCGGATGGAACTCACTATGAGCGAGCGCGAGATTGGGCGGCTGCGCGTGTTGGAGC
>NZ_JAKWFK010000014.1 GCF_029522115.1 Trinickia sp. Y13
GCGTCGCGCCGGCGCGCCGAGCTCCGCCGCCGCGCGCGGCTTCGGATTGCCCGGCATGCGCGCGCGCTGCGAGGCGTTCGGCGGGGCGCTTCGCATCGCCTCGCGGCTGCGCGACGAGTCGCCGGCGGCGCCATGGCACGGCGCTTGGCCCGCAACGGACCCGGCGGGCGCGGCTCAGCCGGGCACCACCGTCCGCGCGCATTTCGTATGGGCGGCAATCGCCCACGACGCCACGGACGACGCCCGCGACCGCTCGAACCGCGCCACGCGCGCGAGGCAACGCCGATGACGCTCAGGATGCTGCTCGTCGACGACCATGCCATCGTCCGTCAGGGTGTTCGCCAGTTGTTGCTCAATCATGGGGTGGTCCGAGAAGTCGTGGAAGCGGAAAGCGGGGCGCAAGCGCTGGCGAGCTTGGACGGCGAGCCGTTCGACATCGTCCTGCTCGACATCTCGCTGCCCGATATGAACGGCATCGAACTGCTCAAGCGCGTCAAGCGCCGCGCGCCGAGCGCGCCCGTCATGATGTTTTCGATGTACCGGGAGGACCAGTACGCGGTGCGCTCGCTCAAGGCCGGCGCGGCCGGGTACCTGTCCAAGACGGTCACGGCCGCCCAAATGATCGAGGCGATTCGGCAAGTAGCCGGGGGACGCAAATACGTCAGCCCGGCGCTGGCCGAAGCGCTGGCCGATTACGTCTCGTTCGACAGCGACCAGTTGCCGCATGAAAAACTGTCCGACCGCGAATATCAGACGTTGTGCATGCTGGCCTCGGGCAAGCGGTTGACCGACATCGCACACGCGCTCTCGCTTTCGGTGAAAACCGTCAGCGTCTACCGCGCCCGCTTGCTCGAGAAGATGAAGCTGCGCAACAACGCGGAACTCACGTTCTATGTGATGAGCAACCGTCTAGTCGACCTGAATCCTGCGATGACAGGCTAAGGCGCGCTCCTCGCCCCTCGCAGCGACGGGCGGGCGCCGCGCTGCGCGCTAAGACATTTCTGATTCCTTACACCACAGCGGGCTTCAAAGGCCGTATCGGCTAGAATCTAGGGTTTTTCCGTACGCAAAATCGCACCAGTTCGGTGCGTCCGCCACGAGACCCTCGCCCCATGTCCCTATTTCGCAAGAAAAACGTCGAGCAGATGATCGCCAGTGCCCAGCGCACGGGCCTGAAGAAAGCGCTCGGCGCGCTCGATCTCACCTTTCTTGGCATCGGCGCCATCATCGGCACCGGGATTTTCGTTCTGACTGGCACGGGGGCCGTGCAGGCGGGTCCAGCGTTGATGATCGCATTCGTCATCGCGGCCGTGGCATGCGCGCTGGCGGGCCTCGCGTATGCGGAATTCGCCTCGACGATTCCGGTCGCCGGTTCCATCTACACCTACTCGTACGCGACGCTCGGCGAGATGGCGGCCTGGATCATCGGCTGGGATTTGATGCTCGAGTACGGGCTGGCCACCTCGGCTGTCGCGGTGGGCTGGTCCGGTTACCTGCAATCGTTGCTCGCGGGCATAGGGCTGAAGCTGCCGATGGCGCTGACGGCTGCACCTGGCGCCGTCGAAGGGGCCACGACGCTTTTCAACTTGCCGGCTTTCCTCGTGGTGATGGCCATTACGACGCTGCTGTCAGTGGGGGTGCGGGAGTCGACGCGCGTCAATAACGCGATGGTCGCCATCAAGGTCGCGGTCGTGCTCGCGGTGATCGCGGTCGGCGTGTTCCACGTCAAGCCGGTCAACTGGCATCCGTTCATGCCGAACGGCTGGCACGGCGTGTTCGGCGCCGCTGCCGTGATGTTCTTCGCCTTCATCGGCTTCGATTCGGTTTCGTCGGCTGCCGAGGAGGTCAAAGATCCCAAGCGCGATCTGCCGATCGGCATCATTGCCTCGCTGGCGGTCTGCGCGGTGCTCTATGTGGCGGTGGCCGCGGTCGTGACCGGCATCGTGCCCTCACCTCGTTTCGCGGAAATTTCCCACCCGGTGTCCTACGCATTGCAAGTGGCCGGGGAAAACTGGGTGGCCGGTTTCATCGATCTGGGCGCCGTGCTGGGCATGTTGACCGTCATTCTCGTCATGAGCTACGGCCAGACGCGGATCATCTTCGCCATGTCGCGCGACGGGTTGCTGCCCCAAGCGCTCTCACGCGTGCATCCGCGTTTTGCCACGCCGTTTACGACCACCTGGATCGTCGGCCTCTTTTTCGGTCTCATCGGCGCACTCGTGCCGCTGAACGTACTGGCCGAACTGATCAACATCGGCACGCTGGCCGCCTTCTCGATGGTGTCGATCGCCGTGCTCATCCTGCGCCGTACCCACCCCGGCTTGCCGCGCGCGTTCCGCTGCCCCGGGGTGCCCGTCGTGCCGTTGGCCGCGGTGGCCGCCTGCGTTTTCCTCATGGCCAACCTGCAGTGGATCACGTGGGCCGCCTTCCTCGCTTGGCTCGCGATCGGGCTCGTCGTCTACTTCGGCTACTCCCGCCGGCATTCGGCGCTCGCCCACGGCAAGCACTGAGCCGCATGCCGCTACGCCCTGCGAGGGCGTGACCGCACGGGACGCATCCTCGACGGCATCGCCGGCTTCGGCCGCGATGCCGTTTTTCTATGCACGCGCCTTGCTGGCGCCTCTTCACGCCGATTCCAGGCTTGCGAACATACCCGAGCGCCATCATCGACGTGAAACGAGAGGAACTCACCGCCTTTGCAGAGTACATAATGAAAGATCCGACCCGCCCGCGAGCGCTCCGACGCGAGCGGGCGTCGGTCCTTCCCTCTAACAGGAGGAGCAATGCGAATGGAATTGACGGAAAGCTACACGCTGCCGGTGCCGCCACAGCGGGCATGGGAAGCGCTCACCGATGCCGCGATTCTGCGGGCGTCGATTCCCGGGTGCGAAGACATCCAAGCAGACGGCGAAAACGGCTTTTTCCTGGCCATGAACTTTACCGCCGAGGGGGTTGCAGCGCGATTTAAGGGGCGCATTCGCGTGGCGGAAGTGGGCGGGCCGCAGTCGCGCACCCTGGTGTTCGAGCTCGACGCGCCGGCGGGCGCGGCCAACGGTGGCGCCCCAGGCGCTCGCTTGCGGCTCGAAGCGGACGGCGACGCATCGAGCACCCTGCTCTATACGGCGCGCTCGCAAGCGCTGCACGTGGACGGCAACAGGCCGGCGCATGAGGCCGTGCGCAAAGTCGCGGACGAATTCTTCAAGCGTTTCGCGGCGCAAATCACGGCCCGCGATTTGGCGCTACCCAACGACGCGCCCCAGCCGGCGGAGCCGTCGCTGCAACACGCAGCGGTCCTCGAGTCGGCGCCTTCCGGCAAAGGGGGTAAATCGTGGAAGGCATGGACCTCGAGGTCCTGAATACGAGCAGGCGCTGGCTGGCCGACGGCGAGCGCGTCGTGCTGGCCACGGTGGTGCGCACCTGGGGTTCGTCGCCCAGACCTGCCGGCGCCATGCTGGCACTTCGCGGCGACGGCCTGCTCGTCGGGTCGGTGTCGGGGGGATGTATCGAGGACGATCTGATCGAGCGCGTTCGCCGCGGCGAGATCGACCTTTCGCGGCCGAGCGTCGCGCGCTACGGGGTGTCGGCAGACGAGGCGCACCGCTTCGGCTTGCCGTGCGGCGGCACGCTCGAACTCGTGCTCGAACCGTTGACGCAAGCGAGCGGCGTCGACGCGCTGTGCGAAGCGTTAAGCGAGGATGCGCTAGTCTCGCGCACGCTCGAGATGGGCACGGGCGTCGCGCGGCTCGCGCCGGCCCCCGCAGCCGATGGCGTTCGATTCGACGGCGAAAAATTGGTAACGATCCACGGGCCGCGCTACCGCATGCTCGTGATCGGCGCGGGGCAACTGTCGAGCTATCTGGCTTCGATGGCGGTGGACCTCGATTACCGCGTCACGGTATGCGACCCGCGCGAAGAGTACGCGCATGAGTGGCACGTGCCCGGCACCGAACTCGTGAGCGCGATGCCCGACGACGCCGTGACGCAGATGAGGCCCGATGGCCGCTCGGCCATCATTGCGCTGACACACGATCCGAAACTCGACGATCTGGCCTTGATCGAGGCGCTGAAGACGCCGGCGTTCTATGTCGGCGCGCTCGGCTCCCGGCGCAACAACGCGGCACGGCGGGAACGGCTGCGGGAATTCGATTTGACCGACGCCGACTTGGCGCGGCTGCACGGCCCGGTCGGCATCTATATCGGCAGCCGCACGCCCCCGGAGATCGCCATTTCGATTCTGGCCGAAGTCACGGCGGCGAAAAACGGTATCGCGTTGCCTGCGATGCTGCGGGTGGAAGGAACCGTGGCTGCGAGGGAGCGCGCGGCCTGCGGGGCATAGCGCGGGGGGCGAGTTTCAATGCCGCGGGCGCCGCGTCAGCAACTAATTTGCAACGTTGCCTCACGCCACGATGGGCGCGACGCTGTACGAACTTGCCCTGCAACTTCGCAGAACCTCGTTCCTCCGCAGTAACTCGTCCGTTGTTGGTATTTCCTTCCGTCCGATAATTAGCCGCAAAACGCCCAGCCCGCTCTAGGTTAAATATCATCGACCCGTAGCACTTACTGAGCGATGGTCTTTGGCGCCGATCAGAACGCCAGGGATCCATCTTGTCGGCATGACTGCTAAGGTCTGCGGATCGATCATTGGCCCCATCATATCCATCGTTCATGCAGAGATTATTTTGAGCATCAGTAAACTCATTGAGCCTCACGCCGATGAAAACATTGGCATTCACGAAAACAAAGCGAGCGTAAAACATCTGGCCGCTGAAATGTGGCTATCAAAATTCGTAGATGAACGGAGTGGACGATATGTTGAATACGCATGACGAAATCATCAAAGCTGCACGCCTGTACGTTCAGACAGAAATGCCCGAGGATTACACCGGCCATGATTATCTGCACGTTGAGCGCGTTTGGAAATTGGCGAAACGAATAGCGAGCGAGTGTGGCGCCAACGCGACCATTGTGGAACTCGCCGCGCTATTTCACGACATCTCTGATTACAAGTTGAACGGGGGTAGCGAGACGGCCGGGCCTGACAAGGCAAGACTTTGGATCGAGGCCAATACCCAATCGCGGACGATAGCGGACACGGTCGCACAAATCATTCTCGATATCCCGTTCCGCGGGGCGCTTTCTCCCACCGGGGCACCACTGTCCCTTGAGGCCCAATGCGTGCAGGACGCCGACCGCCTCGATGCAATTGGCGCAATCGGAATCGCTCGTGCGTTCGCGTTCGGCGGCGCCATGAAGCAGCCGATGATGAGCGCCGAAATCAAACCACAGCTACATTTGTCTTTCGATGAGTACAGGCAAAAAAACGGTACGACCGTCAATCATTTCCACGAGAAATTACTCCTCTTGTGCAGCCGAATGAATACGGCACCTGCGCGCCAGATTGCAGAGAAGCGGCATGCATTCATGCTCGAATTCTTGGACCGCTTGACCTGCGAAACAGAGATCGGGGTCTGTATGGAATAGAAGGATTCCTAGCCCGCGCTTCCCTACGCCGTTCGCGAGACTGTCGCGTCGCCTGCAGTGGTTTCCAGCGCTTCAAGTCGGTAGCCGCGGATAGTCGTAGCGCCCTGCCAGCGGCGCTTCGGTCTCACCCGTATTCGACGATGCCTCCGCCGATACACTTTCGCCGCCGGCCTCTTCATCGGCCACCCCGCTCTCGAGCCGATACAGCCAAGCCAGCAGTTCGGCCACGGCCTGGTAAAGCTCGGGGGGAATGCGCGAATCCAGATCGACCTGCATCAACAGCGACACCATTTCCGGGGCTCGATGGACGTAAAGCCCGGCCTCCTGCGCACGCTGAATGATCATTTCCGCAACGAGCCCGTAGCCCTTCGCGATCACGCGCGGGGCATTGTCGCCGCCCTTCGCGTCGTACGCGAGCGCGGCCGCGCTCTTGCGTCGCTCGCGGCGGCTCATGCTCCGCTCCATTCGAACGGGTCGTCGAACAAGCGATCGATCGGGGAAGCAACGCCCCCACGCTTGGCCGCGGCATCGGCCGGGCCGCGCTCGCTCGCCCCCAGTGCGCCCTCGCGGACTTCAACATCCGAAACGTCATCCGTCGTCTCGCGCGCCTGTGCGTCCGCCGCGGCCCGCGCATAGGCCGAGGTGGCCGTCGAGGCGCTGCCTGCCGCCGCCGGCGCTGCGCCGCCAATCTCGCGAATCTGCAGTCCCGCCAGCTCGATCCCCGCCGCCTGCAGCCGGCGCCCGAACGCCGCCCCGCCCGATGACAGCCGCGCCGCCCCGCCAGGGCTTGCCTGCACGCGCACGACGAGCTGCGCGCCCGTCAGCACGAGATCTGCGTCGACCGTGCCGAGCGTCGGCAACGCAAGCGTCACGCGGGTGCGCCAGGTTTGCTGTGATTCGCCGTCCGGCGCATCGCCCGAGCGGGGCTGGCGCTCGCGCTCGGGCTCGATCGTCCAGTCGAGCTTCGCGCCCGGCCACACCTCGCCGGTCCAGCGAAACTGCTGAGTGGCGAGCAAGTCGAGCTGCTGGCGCACGAGCGGAATCGTCGCCGGATGGAGCGAAGCCGCGATCGAGGCGCGCAGATCGGGCGCAAGCCCCGGCGAGCGCGCACCGCCCAAGCCTGCGTCGTCCATTGACCCGGCAGACGCGCCGCGCCAAGCATGATCGCCGGCCGCGCCGTTCGAATACGGGGCGCCGCTCGCCTGGGCCTTCGCCCCGAACCACGGCAACGACAACTGCGGAGGCAAAGCGTGCAGCGCCCACCCGGCAGCAGCCGGATCGCCGGTGCCGGTGCCGGCGCCCGCCCATGCCGAAGCGAGCGCGGCCGAAGAATCGGCCGTCCCATCGCCCCAATCGAGCGGCAGTTGCAGCGCCTGCGCGGCTAGGCGCGTTTGCGGCTCGCGCGCAAGGGCTTCGGCCGAATAGTCGCCGCTCAGCCACTGTGCCAAGTGCGATTCGTAGAACAAACCCGATTCGTTCACCGTCTGTTCGAGCGCCGCCGCGAGCGCGTCGACCGGCATTGCCGTCGCCGCCGCGCCAACGCCAGTCGCGCCGGTGGCCGCGCCCGTCTGACCGGAAGCAGACGAGGCAGAGGAGGCGAAGGCGGAAGATGCCGAGGAAGCCGCGCCGCCCGCGGGCGAGGCTGCGCCGCCATTGGCGGTGAATAGCCCTTCTTTGGCCGCGGAGGTGTCGATCGCGGGCGGCGCGGGCCAGATCGGCGCCTCGCCGATAAGCGCGGGCGTGGCCTCGCCGCCGAAACGCGAAATGGCGTCCAGAGTCAGCGCGACCTCGGAAAGGATCGCTTGCGCGGAAGCGGGCGGGGACGCGTCGCCGAGCGCGGCGGCCGCGTCCGCGGAAGCCGGCGTATCGACCGTGAGGCCGGTCGCGCCGGACTGAGCGGGACTCGCGCGCGAGCCCGCGCCGACGCTATCGAGCAGGCTGTCGATGCGGCTCGCGAGCATCGAGGCGAGGGCAGAGTCGATTCCAGTCATGCCGCATCCTTGCGCCGTCGTTCGGACCTGCCTTCGTTACGCGGACGATGCGCCGCGAATCGGGAAATAGGGCGGAGTTGCCCGGACGCTCAACGCGCGCCGAACAGCTCCTTGAGCACGTGGGCCGGGCGGCGCGCCGAAAAAAAAGCGGAGAGGCGCGCCATGCTCGGGTTGACGAGGTCGCGAATCGCGGCGTCGTCGGCCAAGATCTGGCGAATCAAATCGTACTTGCGAAGCCGGTCGTGCTCGTCGAGCGACACCTCGACATCGACCTCGAGCAGCTTGTCGACGAGCATGCGGTACTCTTCCTGCAAATCCGTCAGTTCGGCCCAGAGCGCACGGCGCGCGGCGGACAGCATGCGCTGCGACACCGCCGCAATGGCTTCATAGCGGGCAAAGTAATCTGCTTTCGAATTCATCGCTGCGCGCCCGCCGTCCCCTGCTGCGCCAGAAGCCGCTCGGCTTCCGGACCGATCGCGATCCAAGCTTCCTCGAGCGTCGCGAGCAAGCCGTCCACTTCAATCAACATCGCCTCGCTTTGAGCGATGTTCGCCTCCAGCAAGCGCCGCGTCATGTAGCTATAAAGCGAGTCGAGCCGAAGGGCGAGATCCCCTCCGATCTCCTTGTTCAGCGATGCCTGCAAGCCGCTGCCGATGATCCCGATGGCTTTACTGATGGCCTCGCCGCGCGGGCCGATGTTGCCCTGCTGCAAATGCATGCGCGCCTGTGCAATGGCTTTGCGCGCGCCTTGGTACAGCATGAGGATCAATCGATGCGGATTGGCGCCCATCACCCCTGTCTCGACGCCGACGCGCGCATAGGCGCCCGCTCCAGCGTGTCCTTGGGAAAACATCGGCGCTTCTCCTTGTTGGTCGTGTCTATCCGGTACTGCGCCCGCGGTGCTTGATCGACGAGCACCGTGCGCGGCTCATATCGCGGTTATCGGATGCGCGGGAGCAAAGCTTTAGCCTCCCGCTGCCGGGGCCGCCGCAGCCTGCACCCTTAAATCGACATCTGCATGATGTCGTTGTAGGCCGCGACGAGCTTATTGCGAACTTGCAAGCCGAACTGCAGCCCGATGTTCGCCTTCTGCATATCCACCATCACGTCGCTGAGCGATACGTTCGGCGAACCCAGTTCGAAAGCCTGCGACTCCCCGACGGCTTTGTTCTGATCGTCGCTGATCTTGTCGAGCGAGCTCTTGAGCGCAGTAGCGAAGCTGCCGGCCGTGGCCGCGCCCGATTGTTCGCCGAGCGCGGCCGCTTTCGACTCGCCGGCCGCCTCGGTGGCCATCGCCTGCATCTGTTGCAGCGCGGATGTGAGCGGATTGACTGGCACGGTCATGGTCTCTCCAAATCCAAAAAAGGGACGAAAGGCAGACGCCGCACGAACCTGCGACGCACCGACCCATCACGGAGAGTGAGCATAGCAGCGGGCTTGCCGCCAAACCCGTGAAACTAGGGGGAAAACCCGCTTCTATTCGACTGATTCAGTTGCGACCCGCCATGGATAATCCCCATCGTGAAAGTGTCTCGCCTTTGCCGGCAGGCTTCGAAGCCGCCGGCGCCCCGGCCCGACACCCCCGCATCCCGGAGAACCCCGACGCATGGATTCGCAGGCTAATTCTTTGATCAACCCCGACGCCCGCATGGGCCTCGCGAGCGCCCAGCCAGGCGCAGCCGCGGCAGGCGCCTTGCAAGGCGGCGTGGGCGCGGCCGGCGGCGCCGAGCTAGGCGCCGGTTTCGCCCAGCGCTTGTCGTCGCTCTCGCAGATGCGCGGCAATCCGCGCGCGCCGCTCATCGTCGCCGTGGCCGTGCTGATCGCCGTGGTCACCGCCCTCGTGCTGTGGAGCCGCACGCCCGACTATCGTGTGCTGTATAGCAATCTGTCCGATCAGGACGGCGGCGGCATCATTGCCGCACTGCAGCAAGCGAACGTGCCCTACAAATTCTCCGAAGGAGGCTCGGCCATCCTCGTGCCGTCCGACCAAGTCAACGAAACTCGGCTCAAGCTCGCTTCGCTAGGCTTGCCCAAAAGCGGCTCGGTCGGCATGGAACTGATGGACAACGAAAAGTTCGGCATCAGCCAGTTCGCCGAACAAGTCAACTACCAACGGGCGCTCGAGGGCGAGCTCGAACGCACGATCCAATCGATCTCGGTCGTGCGCCAGGCGCGCGTGCATTTGGCCATCCCGAAGCCGTCCGTGTTCGTGCGCGAGCGCGAAGCGCCGACGGCGTCCGTGCTCGTCAATCTGTATCCCGGCCGCATGCTCGACGAAGGGCAAGTTTCGGCGATCACGCATATGGTCGCGTCCAGCGTCAGCGATCTGCCCGTGAAGAACGTCACGATCGTCGACCAGGACGGCAACCTGCTCACGCAGGCCGCCTCGGGCAACGGCCTCGACGCCGCCCAACTCAAGTACGTGCAACAAGTCGAGCGCAACACGCAGCAGCGCATCGACGCGATCCTGGCCCCGCTGTTCGGCGCCGGCAACGCGCATTCGCAAGTGAGCGCTGACATCGATTTCTCGCAAGTGGAGCAGACGGCCGAGACCTACGGCCCGAATGGCAACCCGCAGCAGGCGGCGATCCGCAGCCAGCAAACGAGCCAGGCGACCGACATGACGCAAGGCGGCGCCTCGGGCGTGCCGGGCGCGCTGTCCAATTCGCCGCCGCAGCCGGCTTCGGCGCCGCTCGTCGCCGCAAGCGGTGCGAGCGCCACGGGCGCGGCCCCGACGCCGATCAGCGAGCGCAAGGACGCGACGACGAACTACGAGCTCGACAAGCGCGTGAGCCATGTCGCACAAGCCAAGGGCGGCATCAAGCGCATGTCCGCGGCCGTGGTCATCAACTATCAGCGCGTGGTCGACGCCAAGGGCCACGCGACGATGCAGCCGCTCACGCCGGAAAAGCTCGCGCAGGTGAACCAGCTCGTGAAGGACGCGATGGGCTACGACGCCAAGCGCGGCGACTCGGTCAACATCGTCAATGCGACCTTCTCGACCGAAACCGATCCGCTCGCGAATCTGCCGTGGTGGAAGCAGCCCGAGATCATCTCGCTCGCGATCCAAGCGGCGAAATGGATCGGCATCGCCATCGTGGCGCTGGTGCTCTACCTGATGATGGTCAAGCCCGCGATGCGGCGCGCGTTCCCGCCGCAGCTCGAAGGCCAAGCCGCGGCCGAGGGCGCGGGCATCGCGGGTGCGCTGGACGGTCCCGGCGAGCCGGTGTTGCTCGACGGCGGCTCGCCGACGCCGATCACGACGGCAATGGAACTCGACAGCGACATGGAGCAAAACCTGCTCGCCTTCGAGAACGAGAAGCACAAGTTCGAACGGAACCTCGATTACGCGCGGACCATCGCGCGCAAGGATCCGAAGATCGTAGCGACGGTTGTCAAGAATTGGGTGTCCGATGAGCGCTGAAGGGGTCACGAAGAGCGCGCTTCTGCTGATGTCGATCGGCGAAGAAGAAGCCGCTGAAGTGTTTAAATTTCTCGCACCGCGCGAAGTGCAGAAGATCGGCGCCGCCATGGCCTCGCTCAAGAACGTCACGCGCGAGCAGGTCGAGCACGTGCTGCAAGACTTCGTCAAGGAAGCCGAGCAGCACACGGCGATGTCGCTCGATTCGAACGACTACATTCGCTCGGTGCTGACCAAGGCGCTTGGCGAAGACAAGGCCGGCGTGCTGATCGATCGCATCTTGCAGGGCAGCGATACGAGCGGCATCGAAGGGCTGAAGTGGATGGATTCGCCCGCCGTGGCCGAGCTCATCAAGAACGAGCACCCGCAGATCATCGCGACGATCCTCGTTCACTTGGATCGCGATCAGGCCTCGGAAATCGCCGCCTGCTTCACGGACCGGCTGCGCAACGACGTGCTGCTGCGTATCGCCACGCTGGACGGGATTCAGCCGGCCGCGCTGCGCGAGCTCGACGATGTGCTCACGGGCCTGCTCTCGGGCAGCGACAACCTCAAGCGCAGCCCGATGGGCGGCATCAGGACGGCTGCCGAGATCCTGAACTTCATGCCGAGCATGCACGAGGAGTCGATTCTCGAAAGCGTGCGTCAGTACGACGCTGACCTTGCGCAAAAGATCATCGACCAAATGTTCGTGTTCGAGAACCTGCTCGACCTCGAAGACCGCGCGATTCAGCTGTTGCTCAAGGAAGTCGAGTCCGAGGCGCTCATCATTTCGCTCAAGGGCGCGCCGCCCGCACTGCGTCAGAAGTTCCTCTCGAACATGTCGCAGCGCGCGGCCGAGCTGCTGGCCGAAGACCTCGACGCACGCGGTCCGGTGCGGGTCTCGGAAGTCGAAACGCAGCAGCGCCGCATCCTGCAGATCGTGCGCAACCTGGCCGAGAGCGGTCAGATCGTCATTGGCGGAAAGGCGGAAGATGCATATGTCTGATTCGGGCCGCTCGGACAAGAAGCCCATCTCGGCGTACCAGCGCTGGGAGATGGCTTCGTTCGACCCGCCCCCTCCCCCCGATCCGGTCCGCGAGAACAAGCTCGCGCAGGAAATCCAACGCATTCGCCAAGCGGCGCACCAGCAGGGGCTCGCGTCGGGTCATGTGGCCGGTCAGGCCATTGGCTATCAGGCCGGCTTCGACCAGGGCCATGCCCAAGGGCTGGAAAAAGGCCGCCAAGAAGCGCATGCCGAAGCGGCGCGCCTGGCGGGCCTGGCCGACGAGTTCAAGGCCGCCCTCGAGGGCGTGCAGACCGAGATGGCCGAGTCGCTCGTCGCTCTCGCGCTCGACATCGCGCAGCAGGTCGTGCGCCAGCACGTCGCGCACGATCCGGCCGCGCTGGTGGCGGCAGCCAGAGACATTCTCGCGGCCGAGCCCGCGCTCGCCGGCGCCCCGCAATTGATCGTCAATCCGGCCGACTTGCCGATCGTGGAAGCCTATCTGAAAGACGAACTCGAAACGCTCGGCTGGAACGTGCGCACCGACCCGGCGGTCGAGCGCGGCGGCTGCCGTGCGCAAGCGGCCACCGGCGAGATCGACGCCACCGTCGGCACGCGCTGGCAGCGCGTGGTGGCCGCCCTCGGCAAGGTGAGCCAATGGTGACCGAAGTCACCGTGGAATCGCTGCGCGCGAGCGGCCTGTCGCCGCTCGAGGTCGAACTCGCGCTGGCGTCGTTCAGCCCCGAGGCGCTGCCCGAAGCGCGCCGTGCGCTGGACCCGGCGGCAAGCGACGATATCGCTTTGGCGGAACGCGAGACGCCGGGCGACACGTATGACGCCGATATGGATGCGCACCCGCAGGAGGCGCCGGACGACAAACTTGCGTCCGAGCCTACGTCTGCGCCTACGTCTGCGCCTGCATCCGCCCTCAAGCACGCCACAGGCGCTCATACAGCTCATGCAGCTCACCGCCCGCACGGCGCTCAGCCGCCCGCGAGCGCCTCGCGCGCCGCCTTCGCGCCCGACCCCGCGCTCGCGAGCAATCCCCATCTGGGCGCCTGGCGCAGCCGTTTGAATGCGTTGCGCGAACGCAGTGCGCTCGCGCGCCCGCTCTCGGCCTGCGGACGCCTCACCCGCGCAGCCGGGCTCGTGCTCGAGGCGATCGGCATGCGGCTCGCCGTGGGCGCCGAATGCATGATCGAAATGCCGCCCGGCAGCACGCTGCCGATGGCCGAGGCCGAAGTGGTCGGTTTTGCCGGCGATCGTCTCTTCTTGATGCCCACGACCGAAGTCGCGGGCCTGTTGCCCGGCGCGCGCGTCTATCCGCGCGAAAGCGCGCCCCTCGCCGATCCGCTCGCGGGCGCGAAGCGCCTGCCGGTGGGCTGGGGCATGCTGGGACGCGTCGTCGACTCGTCGGGCCGTCCGCTCGATGACCTCGGGCCGCTGGACACCGGCGCCGACGCGCCGCTGTCGGCGCCCTCGATCAACCCGCTGCAGCGCGAGCCCATTCACGAGGTGCTCGACGTCGGCGTGCGCGCGATCAATGCCCTGCTCACGGTGGGGCGCGGCCAGCGCATGGGCTTGTTCGCGGGCTCGGGCGTCGGTAAATCGGTGTTGCTCGGCACCATGGCGCGCTACACGAGCGCCGAAGTGATCGTGATCGGCCTCATCGGCGAGCGCGGCCGCGAAGTGAAGGAATTCATCGAACAGATCCTCGGCGAAGACGGGCTGGCCCGTTCGGTCGTCGTGGCCGCCCCGGCCGACGTGTCGCCGTTGATGCGGATGCAAGGCGCGGCCTACGCGACCTCGCTCGCCGAGTACTTCCGCGACCAGGGCAAGCACGTGCTGCTGCTGATGGATTCGCTCACGCGCTATGCAATGGCGCAGCGCGAGATCGCGCTGGCGATCGGCGAGCCGCCCGCGACCAAAGGCTACCCGCCATCGGTGTTCGCCAAGCTGCCCGCGCTGGTGGAGCGCACGGGCAACGGCCCCGAAGGCGGCGGCTCGATCACGGCCTTCTATACCGTGTTGACCGAAGGCGATGACCAGCAAGACCCCATCGCCGATTCGGCGCGCGCGATTCTCGACGGCCATATCGTGCTGTCGCGCACGCTCGCCGAAGCCGGCCATTATCCGGCGATCGACATCGAAGCCTCGATCAGCCGGGCGATGACGGCGCTCATCGACGAGAAGCATCTGGAGCGCGTGCGGCTCTTCAAGCAGATGCTGTCCCGTTATCAGCGCAATCGCGACCTGATCAACGTCGGGGCCTATTCGAGCGGGCGCGATGCGCTGCTCGACCGGGCGATCGCGCTGTATCCACGCATCGAAGCATTCTTGCAACAGGGCTTTCGCGAATGTGCACCTTTCGCACCAAGCCTCAATATGCTCGATGCGTTATTCGAATGAGGAGTTCTAAGCGATGGCAAAGCATTTTCCAATCAAAACGCTGATCGATCTCGCACAAAACGACGTCGACGCGGCGGCCAAGCAGCTTGGTCGCGCGCAGCGCGAACGTGCGGACATCGAAGCGCAGTTGGAATCGCTGGTGCGCTATCGCGACGAGTATCACGCGAACTTCTCGGCTTCGGCGCAGTCGGGCATGCCCGCGGGCAACTGGCGCAACTTCCAGGCGTTCATCGATACGCTCGACGCGGCGATCGAACAACAGCGCCGCTTGCTCGCAACGGCCGCCGCGCGCGTCGAAGCCGCCAAGCCCGAGTGGCAGCGCCAAAAACAGAAGCTTGGCTCGTATGAAGTCTTGCAAGCGCGCGGCGAGGCGGAACAAGCGCGCGTCGTCGCGCGGCGCGAGCAGCGCGATGCGGACGAGCACGCCGCCAAGATGCTGCGCATGCGTCACCAAAATTTGAATTAACCGGAATCGAATCGGCGGGCGGCGCGCATGGCGCTGCGCCCTGTCGATGAACTTTGAGGCAAAGTCATGTCGCCCTTTTCTATCATCGGGTCTCCTTCAGCTGTGACGGGCACGGCGCTCGGCGCTGGACCGGCCGCGAGCGCACCGGCGGCGACGTCGTTCTCGCAGACGCTGCAGCAGACCGTCCACTCGCAAAAGCAAGCCGCGCAGCCCAGCGCCGCGCGCAGCGACGCGGCTGCCGGCAACGGTCCGCAAGACGCAGGCGCGGCGCAATCGGCCTCGAACGGGGTCCATGCTGCGAGCGGCAACGATAGCGATGCCGATAGCGGCGCGAACGCGACGCAATCGGCCAGCGATGCATCGTCCAAGCCGGCCGCGGGCGAGAGCGCTTCCTCGTCGCAATCGAGCTCGGGTGCGAAGCACGGCGATGCATCGTCGAGCGCCGACGCCGCGAATCAGGGACAAAGCGCCGCCGACGCCGGCAATGCCGCGGCTCAGGCAGCCGCCGCGCAAGCAGCGGCGCAGCAACAACAGCAGCAAGCGCAAGCCGCCGCGAACAACGCGCCAACCGACGGCGCGAGCGCGTCGGGCACCGACGCGACGAGCGGCAGCGCCGTCGCGACGGGGGCAACCGGCAAAGCGGCGGGTTCGACGCCGAAAACGGTGCGCGCGGCCATCGAAGCTGCGCTGGCGGCGCAGATGGGCATGCAAGGCGCGGGCGCCGCGGCGGGCGCATCCGGTACGCAAGTGCTGGGCAATACCGGAACGGCATCGGGCACCGGCAACCTCGGCAACGGCGTAGGCTCGTTGCCGCTAGGCTACAAGGCCGTCGCCGCCTTGACGGGCGACGGCAAGAACGGGACCGCGGCAGCCGTGAACAGTGCGGCCGAGCAAGCGGCCAAGGCGCAGCCCAATGCGGCAGCGTCCTCGGACAGCGCGGCCGCAGCGACGGCGCAAGCGCTCGCGGGCGGCGGAGATGCCGGTGCAGCCATCGCCACGCTCAAAGACAACGCGGAAGCGGCGCGCGCCGCCTTGGCCGCGACGCAGACGGCATCGGCGAGCGCGGCGAGCGCCGCGGCGCAAGCAGCCGCGGCGGCGGGCTCGCCCAACATGGCGGCCGCGGCCGCTGCGCTGGCGCCGCCGGTGGGCACGCCCGATTGGGAAGATGCGCTGAGCCAGAAGGTGGTGTTTCTTTCCAACGCGCACCAGCAAAGCGCCGAGCTGACGCTGAACCCGCCCGATCTCGGCCCGCTGCAGGTCGTCCTGCAAGTGGCCGACAACCATGCGCATGCGTTGTTCGTCTCCCAGCATCAACAGGTGCGCGAAGCCGTGGAGGCCGCGCTACCGAAGCTGCGCGACGCCTTGGAGGCCGGCGGGCTGGGCCTCGGGAGCGCGAGCGTGAGCGATGGCTTCGCGCGTCAGGCCAACCAGCAGCAGGCAGGCAACCAAGGCGGCGGCTCGGGCCGGCGCGGGGGAGGGGGCGGCAGCGCAGCGAGCGGCGGCCAAGCGGACGACACCATCTCCGCGGTAAAGGTCAGCACGCGGCGCACCGTCGGGCTCGTCGATACGTTCGCCTAATGCTGGGTTGACGCTCGACGGGGTTAAGGCTCGGTTGGGCGATGCCGGACTGAGACTCATGCCGGGCTGAGGCTGACGTTTAGCTAACGGCGCATAGCGCCTCGCCGTCCCGGCTCGATCGACATCGGAATAAGCGACTCGCCGGCGACTCGAGCGCTCGCCGCTTGCGCAAGAAAGCCCCATCGGCTCGCCTCGGCCCCGACTATCGGGGCCTGCTTTTTGCTGCCCGCTCACAGTGCGGCCGCCGAGCCGGCGCCTTAAACGAACGAGATGGCGTCGATTGTCCCTTCTTTTCGGCTTATCGCCGATGCCCGCTTTAGCGAACAATTCACCCTAACGCACTTACGCAAAGCATTGTCATGGCATCCACGACCGCAAATCAGCAGACCGTCGACGTACCCGCGAAATCGGGCAAGCTCAAACGCATCTTGCTGATCGCTCTCATCGCGATCTTCGCTGCCGGCGCAGCCGCAGGAGGCATGTACTTCTTCTTGCTCAAGCACGGCGTGAGCAGCAAGCCGGCGCCCCCGCCGCCGCCTCCGCCGCCCGTGTTCTTCGCGCTCGATCCGATGACGGTGAACCTGCTGTCCGACGATGGCCAGCACTATCTGCGCGTCGGCCTGTCGCTCAAGCTCGCCAACGAGAAGACGCAGGAAGCGCTGCAGCAACATATGCCCGAGATTCGCAGCCGCATCTTGCTTGCGCTGTCCAATAAGCATCCCGAGGATCTGTCGACCCTCGACGGCAAGCATGCGCTCGCGGACGAGCTCAAGACGCTGATCGAGAAGCCGACCGACGGGAGCGAACCGCCCGTGCATATCGAGGCCGTGCTGTTCACGGAATTCGTGGTCCAGTAGGACGCAGCGCCCGGCCCATGCCGCTCACGCGAGCATGCCGCCGAGCGCAACGCATCCGCTAAGACGCTACTCATCAACCGCAATACAGGGACGAGCAAAGCAATGGGCCACGAAGAGTTCATGTCCCAAGAGGAAGTCGATGCACTCCTCAAGGGCGTAACCGGCGAATCCGACGCCGACGCCGATCACGGCGAAAAGGCGGGCGTTCGCCCGTACAACATCGCGACGCAGGAGCGGATCGTTCGCGGCCGGATGCCCGGCCTCGAAATCATCAACGAGCGCTTCGCGCGCCTGCTGCGCCTCGGCATTTTCAATTTCATGCGCCGCACCGCCGAAATCTCGGTCGGTCCGGTGAAAGTACTGAAGTACAGCGAATTCACGCGCAATCTGCCGATTCCGACGAACCTGAACTTGGTCCACGTCAAGCCGCTGCGCGGCACCTCGTTGTTCGTGTTCGATCCGAACCTCGTGTTCTTCGTCGTCGACAACTTGTTCGGCGGCGACGGCCGGTTTCACACGCGCGTCGAAGGGCGCGACTTCACGGCCACCGAGCAACGCATCATCGGCAAGCTGCTCAACCTCGTCTTCGACCATTACACGACGGCATGGAAGAGCGTGCGGCCGCTGCAGTTCGAGTTCATGCGCTCGGAAATGCACACGCAATTCGCGAACGTCGCGACGCCGAACGAAATCGTCATCGTCACGCAGTTCTCGATCGAATTCGGGCCGACGGGCGGCACGCTGCACATCTGCATGCCCTATTCGATGATCGAGCCGATCCGTGACGTGCTGACCTCGCCGATCCAAGGCGAAGCGCTCGAAGTCGATCGCCGCTGGGTGCGCGTGCTGTCCAAGCAGGTCCAGTTGGCCGAAGTGGAGCTCACGGCCGATCTGGCCCAGATCCCGGTCACGTTCGAGGACATCTTGAACCTGCGCGCGGGCGACGTGCTACCGATCAACATCCCCGAAAACATCGTGGCCAAGGTCGACGGCGTGCCCGTCATGGAATGCGGCTACGGGCTCTTCAATGGTCAATATGCGTTGCGCGTGCAAAAGATGATCAGCGCAGCGGAAAACACGATTAAGGAAACGGATTATGAGTGATCTGAACGCGATGCCCGGCGAGGGCACGGCCGATCTGGACGCGGCGCTCGCCGCCGCCGCGGCGGAAAACGCCAAGCAGGCCGTCGGCGCGGCCGCCGAGGAGGCAAGCCTGGACGATTGGGCCGCCGCCCTCGCCGAGCAAAATTCGAACGAGACGCCCGCGCCTGCCGCGGCCGGCGTGTTCCAGCCGCTGTCGAAGGTCGAACCGACGACAACGCGCAACGACATCGATATGATTCTGGACATTCCGGTCCAGATGACGGTCGAGCTGGGGCGCACGAAAATTGCGATTCGAAACTTGTTGCAACTTGCGCAGGGCTCGGTCGTCGAACTCGACGGGATGGCCGGCGAGCCGATGGATGTGCTCGTGAACGGCTGTTTGATCGCCCAGGGTGAAGTGGTTGTCGTCAACGACAAGTTCGGCATCCGGCTGACCGACATCATCACGCCGGCCGAACGTATTCGAAAGCTCAATCGATAACTTGATGAAATCTCTCCTGCACCGTGCGTCGCAACCGAGGCGCGTGGCAGCAAAGCTAGCGGCATACGCGGCGCTCGTCGCGGCCGCACCGGCGGTGTTCGCTCCCGTGGCCGCGGCCGCCGATATGAACGCGGTCAACAACGCCGCGAAGATCGCATCGAGCGTGGGCGCGGGCACGGCCGTGCCGTCGATCGGCGTGGGCGCCGTGCTGCAGACGCTGGTCGGCTTGGCGATCGTCATCGCCCTCGTGTTCGCTTGCGCCTGGCTCGCCCGCCGCTTCGGCTTGCAGCCTTCGGGGCGCGGCCAGCTCGTGCGCACCATCGGCGGCGTCTCGCTCGGGGGCAAGGAACGCGTGGCCGTGGTGCAAATCGGCGATACCTGGCTCGTGGTGGGCGCGGCGCCCGGCAACGTGCGCCTGCTCCATACGATGCCCGCACCGGCGGCGAGCGAAACCGGCGCCTCCGGCGGCGGGCAATCCGATGCGGAGCCCGGGCCATTGCCCGGCACCTTCGGCTCGCGCTTTCGTGCGGCGCTCGGGGACGAAGCGCGCAAGCGCTTTTCTCGGCCCACGGGCGGAGGCAAGTAAATGTCGTCCACGTCACTCGTGCGGCTCGCGCGCGCCGCATTGCCCGCAGTTCCGCTTTTGATCTTCGCGCTTTTGCCGCAGCTCGCGCAGGCGCAAACGCCGGCCGGCTTGCCGGCCTTCACGACGAGCCCCGGCCCTGGCGGCGGCACGACCTACTCGTTGAGCGTGCAGACGATGCTGCTGCTCACGATGCTCTCGTTCCTGCCGGCGATGGTGCTCATGATGACGAGCTTCACGCGCATCATCATCGTGCTGTCGCTGCTGCGCCAAGCGCTCGGCACGAGCACGACGCCGCCGAATCAAGTGCTGGTGGGGCTTGCGCTGTTCCTCACGCTGTTCGTGATGTCGCCCGTGCTGAACAAGGCATACGAGGACGGCTACAAGCCGTTCTCGGACGGCGCGATTCCGATGGAGACGGCCGTGCAGCGAGGCGTGGCGCCGTTCAAGCAATTCATGCTGAAGCAAACGCGCGAGTCCGACCTGGCGCTTTTTGCCAAGATTTCCCATTCGCCGCCGCTTCAAGGCCCCGAAGACGTCCCGCTGCCGCTGCTCGTGCCCGCATTCGTCACGAGCGAATTGAAGACCGCCTTTCAAATCGGCTTCACGATCTTCATTCCGTTTCTCATCATCGACATGGTGGTGGCGAGCGTGTTGATGTCGATGGGGATGATGATGGTCTCGCCGGTGACGATTTCGCTGCCTTTCAAGCTCATGCTGTTCGTGCTCGTGGACGGCTGGCAGTTGCTCATCGGCTCGCTGGCTCAGAGCTTTTCCTGAGCGCGCAACAACGAGGACTGCACTCATGACGCCCGAATCCGTTCTGACGCTCGCTCACCGGGCGATGTACGTCGCGCTCTTGCTCACGGCGCCGCCGCTGATCGTCTCGCTCGTCGTCGGTTTGCTCGTGAGCTTCTTTCAGGCCGCCACGCAGATCAACGAGGCCACGCTCTCGTTCATTCCGAAGCTGATGGCCGTGACCATCACGCTCGTGATAGCCGGGCCGTGGATGCTTTCGATCATCCTCGACTACATGCGGGAAACGCTGACCGCCATTCCGTCGATGGCGGGGTAGCGCGTCGGAACCCGAACCCGGACACCGGCGCCGATGTTCACCGTCACCTACGCGCAACTAAATGCCTGGCTCACGGCGTTCCTGTGGCCGTTTACGCGCATAGCCGCACTCGTTGCGGCCGCGCCCGTGCTCGGCCATGCTTCTTTGCCCGCGCGCGTGAAGATCGGGCTGGCCGCGTTCATTACGCTCATCGTTGCGCCGACGCTCCCCCCTATGCCGCAGGTGACCGTCTTCTCGGCCGCGGGCGTATGGGTCCTGGTGATGCAGCTTTTGATCGGGGCGGCGCTCGGGTTTGCGATGCAGCTCGTGTTCGCCGCCGTGGAAATGGCGGGCACGCTCGTCGGCTTGCAGATGGGGCTCGGCTTCGCAACGTTTTTCGATCCGAGCTCGAACGCATCGGCGCAGGTCATCTCGAGCTTTTTGAACATGATCGCGATGATCGCGTTTCTCACGTTCAACGGGCATCTGCAGATGATCTCGGCGCTGATCGGCTCGTTTCAGTCGGTGCCGATCGCGGCTGCGGTATACGGACCGCCAGGGATGCGCACGCTCGTCGAATGGGGCGGCGCGATCTTCTCGGCGGGGCTGCTGCTGTCGCTGCCCGTCGTCGTCGCGCTGCTCGTCGCGAACCTCTCGCTCGGCATTTTGAACCGCGCCGCGCCGCAAATCGGCATCTTTCAAATCGGCTTCTCGGTCACGCTCATGGTCGGCATGCTGCTGCTCATGCTGATGCTGCCGAATATGATTCCGTTCTTTGCCCGGCTGATCAATGCGGGCGTCGATGAAATGGGGCGCGTCGCAGCGGCGCTGCATGGGTGACGGCTCGGTGGCGCGCCTCTCAGGCCAACGATAAAAAAACGGCCGAAGCCCAATGAGGCGGCTTCGGCCTTATCGCTCGCCCTTGCGGGCGAGTGGCTTCGTCAAACTCTAATCTGATCAACCGCCGATGTACTGAAACAGCGACATCCCCTGAATCTTCACGAACGATTGCTGCGCCGCCTGCAGCGCGTTCTGCGTCAGTTGAAAATTGCTGATCGCCGACACCATGTCGACGCCCGTCAAATTCGCTAGGTCGCTCTGCGTTTGCAGCGAATTCGTTTGCGTCGTCGTTTGCAGCGCCTGCAATTCCTGCTCGCGCCCGCCCACCGACGCCTGCACCACCACCACGTTCGTCAGCGAGTTTTGGAACGCCGACAAGCCCGTCGTCAATGCATTGGCGAGCGTGGCCGTCGCAGCCGGATTGTTGCTGGCCGGCTGTTGCAATGCCGCGATCACCGAATCGATCGTCGAGAACACGCTGCTGTTCTGCGGCGCCGTCGAGGGCGTGACCGAGAACGTGTCGCCCGGGTTCGGCGCACCCGCGATCGACACCTGCATGCCCGTGCCGAGCTGGATGGGGGTGTTCGCACTGAAGGCCGTGGCGGCCGTCGTCGTGGGGGGCACCAGCGTGTTGTCCGTCACCGTATAGGTCGGGGCCGCCGCCGTGCCGCCGAACGTGATCGTGTAACTGTCGCCGTTCGTGGCGATGGCCGGATTCGTGATCGAGGCGCGCCCGATCGTCCCGGTACCGGTATTGGCCGCGTTGCCCGCGGAAACCGGCGACGTGCCGACCGAAGGCACCGTCATGAAAACGTTCGAGCCGCTATCGTTCGTCGCGATCTGCCGCGTGTCGGCCACTTGCGCTTCGCGGATGCCGTTATCGCCGTGATAGTTCACGCCGCCGCCCGCCGCACTCGTGAACGGCTGCGTCGTCGCTTGAAAACCCGAGAACACATAGTTGCCCGCGCCATCGCTCGTGTTCGCAAGCGTCATCAACTGGTCGCGGTAGCCTTGAATCGCCTTGGCGATGGAGGCGCGGTCCGAATCGTTCAAGCTGCCGTCGCCCGCGCGCACGATCTCCGAGCTGATGCTCTGCATCGTGTTCGTCACGCTCGAGAGCGTCTTGTCCTCCAGCTGCAGCGACGAAAGCGCCGCGTTCTGGTTCGTCGTGTATTGCGTGAAGGTGGCCGACACCATCGTCAACTGCACGGCTTGCGCGGCGGCCAGCGGATTGTCCGCGGGCGTCGTCAGCGCTGTGCCGCTCGAGAGCTGCTGGTAATACGTCGCCAGCTGGCTCTCCTGGTTATCCATCGTCTGGATGTTCTGGTTGTAGAACTGCGAGGTCGAGATGCGCATCGCTGACAAGCCTTATTGGAAGATGCCCATCAGGGTCTGGAACATGGACTCGGCCGTTTGAATGACCTTGCTGTTCGCCTGATAAGCCTGCTGGTATTGCAACAAGTTCGCCGCTTCTTCGTTGAGGTTGACCCCCGAGACTGCTTGCTGCGCCGAAGTGATCTGAGCGACGAGCGCCGTCTGCGACGTATTGGCCGCCTTGAGCTGGCTCGCGGCGTTGCCGATGTTGTTCACGTAGGACGCGTAAGCGGCCGTGAGCGTCGAGGTGCCGCCGTTCAGCGACGCGTTCGAGACGAGCTTGGACATCGCGAGCGCGTTGCGCCCGTCGAACGTGCCCGTGTTCGGGGCGATCGTGAAGGTGTCGCCGTTCGCGGGCGAGCCGCTGATCGACACGGTCACGCCGTTCGTGATGCCGGCCGGCACCGGCGTCGTCGTGCTGTCGATCGTCAGCGTCGCGCCTTGCGCAGCGCTGTAGGGCACCGGCGTCGTGGCCGCCGTGATCGGGATCGACGTCGCGGGCGTGCCGGCGATCGTCACCGTCGTGCCGACCTGGAAGCCGCTCAGCGTGCCCGTGGACGCGTCGTAGGTCAGCGTCGTCGTGCCCCCGATCTGGTAGCCCGCCGTCACGGTGCCCTGGGTGATCGCGCCGGTGCCCGTGTTCGAGCTGGGCGCCGAGGCCAGCACGGGTGCGGAAGCCGCGATGGCCGACGGGTTCGCCGTGGCAAGCGCGAACGTGCTCAGCGCGCCGCGCGTCGGTTGAATCGTGAACGAATCGCCGGCGTTCATCGAGCCCGACGTGATGTTCAAGAGCAAGCCGCCGATCGGCGTCGTGCCGTTGGGCGCCGTGGCCGAGGTGCCGACGACGGAACCCGTCGTCGAATCGGTCAGCGTGTAAGTGCCGCCCGCGAACGAAAGCGTGTAGTCGTCGCTCGTCGGTTGCGCGGGGTTGGCGAAGGCGACCGACAACGCCGCATTGCCGGTGTTGGCTTGGTTCGAGTAGACGGTCGGCGCGCCGACGGTGAACAAGTTGCCGCCGATATTGCCGGACAGGTCCAGACCCAGCGCGTTTTGCGCATTCACCTGAGCGGCGAAGCTCGTGGCGACCGCGCCCAGTTGCGACTCGGCCGGATCGAGCGTCTGGCTGACGAATTGCAGCAGCCCGCCGACGGTGCCGCCGTTGATGGCCGACGACGGTAGATATTCGACCGGCGGCGTCGGCGTCGCGCCCTTCATGCCGTTATAGGTGACGGCCAACTCGCTCGGATCGCCTTGCGAGGGCGCCGTGCCGAGCTGGAAGTTCTGCGTGCCGACGACGAGTGGCTGCCCGTTGCCGATGAAAACGCTATAGCCGCTCGAGTTCTGCACGACCGACACGCCGGCAAGTTGCGACAAGCTGGCGACCGCCTGGTCGCGCTGGTCGAGCAACTGGTTCGGCGGCTGGCCCTGGGCCGAGGCCGCGGCGATCTGGCTGTTCAAGCTCGCGATCTGCGAGGAATAGGTGTTGATCGATGCGACTGACGTCTGCAGTTGCTGATTCACGCTCAAGCGCAGTTGGTCGTACTGCTCGCCGGCGGCGTTCAATTGCGTGGCGAGCGTCTGCGCGGCACTCAGCGCGGTTTGACGCGTCGGGATGCTGTTCGGGCCGTTCGAGACATTCTGCAGGCCGGTGAAGTACGCCGTGATCGCCGAGGAGATGCCGGCCGTCGGGCTGCCCACGAGATTGCTCAGCTGCGAAGCCATCGCATAGTTGGCCGAAAGCGCGCTGTTCGTCGACGTGGCGTTGTTCAGCTGCGTGCTCAGGTACTGGCTGTAATTGCGGCGCACCGTCACCGTGTCGACGCCCGAGCCCAGATAGCCCGAGCCCGTGTATTGGCCGCTCGCTTCCGCGTAGACGGGATTTTCGACGGTATAGCCGGGCGTCGCGGCGTTGCTGATGTTTTGACTGGTCGTCTGCAGCCCCCACTGGGCGGCGCTGAGCCCGGACAAGCCAATGGTGAAAATATCGTTGGACATGCGTCTTCCTGAAGGGCGGACGGCGCAGTGCTGTCTGCCTCGTTGAGGGAACACATGTATAACGGCCGCGCGCGCGGAAATTTAAGGGGGCCATATAGGTTGGCCCCGTTTTTTTTCTTACGCTCTGACGAGCGAGCGCCGCCGCATTTCCAGCTGCGTGATGAGCCGCTGCAGCGTGTTTTCGGCCGCGCCGGGCAGCGATACGAAACGCATGCCGAGCTGGAAGCGCCGGCCGCCGTTCGGCAGTTCGGTTGCGCGTAGCGAAACGAGTTCGAGATCGAGCGAGAGCATGCCGTGGCCGTTCAAGTGCACCTCGACGTCGGGCAGCATGACGCCCATCGGCAATTGCGCCACCCGCTCGTCCGTCGTGCGCAGCCCAATGCCGCCGAGCGACAGGTCGTGCACCTCGAAGCGGAAGGCGTCCCCCTCGGGCAGGCGGCCGCGGCAGAAATACGGATCGAGCACGGGCGCGTCGACGCGGAAGTACTCGCG
Source organism: Trinickia sp. Y13 (assembly GCF_029522115.1). Taxonomy (GTDB): domain Bacteria; phylum Pseudomonadota; class Gammaproteobacteria; order Burkholderiales; family Burkholderiaceae; genus Trinickia. Next base: position 25,112 of record NZ_JAKWFK010000014.1, read on the forward strand.
GCGCTGCATGTAGAACAGGACTTCGGGGAATGGCGCCTCGAAGGCGGGCAAGCCTTCGAACTTGGTTTCGGCCGGCGTGGCAGTGGAAAATTCGACGCGCACGCCGTCGGGCGAGGCGCGGAAGGTGCAGGTGGGCGAAGCAAGCACGCCCTTGTTCTGCTCGGGCAACGCACCCCAATCGAAGGAGAACGTACGCGCACGCACGTCGACATCGAGGATCTTCGTGACAAGCTGCCCGTTCTTGTACTGAACGGTCAAGAAATCGCCGCGATTGGCCAAATTGCGGAGTTGAACGCCGATTTCGAGCGGATTGCGGCGACCGAAATCATGATGATTTTCGGCGGCATCCTCCGTCGGGCCATTCGACTGGTTGGTATCCATGGGCTCGGGTATGCGTACTTGCGCGGCGCCTTTCATGCACCGACGCCAATGCTTTCGGATCCATTTCAGCAGATCCGAACAGGGTCTCGTCTGATTAGCGGCATCGGACGTGCAAAGTTTAGAGGGACGCCCGAAATAATTTTTTAGTTTTCGAGCCGGTGCGCGGTTATCGGCCCCTGCCGACGCTCGTCGCTTTATCCCGCTTATCGATACTGGGCGCCATTATAGTGCGTCGTGCGACGCATCGGAAATGCGGCTTGGCCGGCCGCCTTTCGGCGGCCGGCCTCGATGCCGTCTTCTGCTTGGCCCCGCCGCGCTTTGACGCGCTCCCCGTAGTCCACCGGTGATGGCGGCCATGCCGCTCGATTCCGGTGAAATCCCTGAGTCCGTTGGTCCCTTAGACCATTTGCTGCATGATTGAAATCAGCTTTTTCGCGTAGTGCGGATCGGTCGCATATCCGGCTTTCTGCATGCCGTGCGCAAAGCTGGCTGCATCGTGCGACGAAGAGAGCACCGATGCATAACGCGGATTGTCGCGCAGCATATTGGCGTAATCGGTCATCGCGTCCGCATACGAATCGTAAGCGCGGAATTTTTGCACGACCTTTTGCGGCTTGCCGTGCACGTATTCGGTCGTGACTGCGGAAACCGTCTTACCGGTCCAATCGCTCGTCGCCTTGATACCGAACACATTGTGGCTCGGCGAGCCATCTGCATTCTTGATCTCGCCCTTGCCCCAACCGGATTCGAGCGCGGCCTGACCGACGATGAAACGCGCCGGGATGCCCGTCGCCGCGCTCGCTGCCTGCGCCGGCGCCGCCATCTTGTTGACGAATGCATCGACTTTGCTCGATGCGCCGCTGCCGCGCAGCGGCGGCGTGAGCGCGCTTTGCGCTGAATAGCCTTTGCCCGAAGCGAGCGCGCCATTCGCATGCGCATTCGCATAAGCGCGCGCGAGCGCATTCATCATGGCCGCATCGCCGGGATTGCTCGCGCCGCCGCCGAGCATGCCGCCGATCGCTTGACCGCCCGGAATCGTACGAGCGCCACCCGCGCCGCCCGCGCTCAAGTCCACGCCCGCGTTGCGCGAGAGCTGCGTGATGAGCGCGTTGGCAACGCCAACGCCCTTGGACGAGAGCTGCTGCGAGAGCTGCTGATCGAGCATCGACTGGTACTGCTTGCTGTCGTTCGAATCGAGGATGCCGTCTTGCGGCGTCGCCTCTCGCATGCTCTTGAGCATCATCTGCATGAACACGGCGTCGAATTGCTTGGCCGTCGATTTCAAGGCTTGTTGCGGCGACGTTCCCGCTTGCGAACGCATCGCGTCGAAGCCTTGCACGTCGAGCGCGAAGCGCTGCGAGATGTCGCCGCCGGTGTCTACGGTGCCGCTGTACGTGGTATTCGGGTTCATCGTCACGCCTTCTTAGATGATCTCGAGATCCGCGCGCAACGCGCCCGCGGCCTTCATCGCTTGCAGGATCGACATCAAGTCGGCCGGCGTCGCGCCAAGCGCATTGAGCGCCTTCACGACTTCGGCCAAGTTCGCGCCCGCCGTGACGAGCTTGAGCGAACCGTTGTCCTGCTTCAGTTGAATCTGCGACTGCTGCGCGGCCACCGTCGTGCCGTTCGAGAACGCGCCCGGCTGGCTCACCGCCGTCTGGGTGTTGATGACGACCGACAAGTTGCCGTGCGCGACCGCGCAGCTTTGCAGCGTCACCATCTGGTTCATCACGATCGAACCCGTGCGGGCGTTCAGGATCACTTTGGCCGCTGCCTGCGCCGGACGCACGTCGATGTTTTCGAGCTGCGCCATGAAAGCGACTTGCTGTCCGGCATCGGCGGGCGCATGCACTTGGATCGTGCGGCCATCGAGCGGCAACGCCGTGCCTGGGCCGAAAGCGTTGTTCACGGCCGCCACGATGCGCTGCGTCGTGTCGTAGTCCATTTCGTTGAGCTCCATCTGCATCGTTCCGCCCGCTTGTGCGACCTGCGTCGGCACGGAACGCTCGATGATGGCGCCCGAAGCGATCCGCCCCGCTGCCAGCTGATTGACCTGCACCTTGCTGCCGTTGGCGCTCGCCCCCGCGCCGCCGATCGCGACGTTGCCCTGGGCCAGCGCGTAGACCTGCCCGTCCGCGCCTTTGAGCGGCGTGAGCAGCAGCGTGCCGCCGCGCAGGCTCTTGGCGTTGCCCAGCGAGGACACCGTCACGTCGATCGCTTCGCCGGGGCGGGCGAACGGCGGCAGCACCGCTGTCACCATGACCGCCGCGACGTTCTTGAGCTGCATGTTCGAAGACGAGCCGCCGTTGCCGTTGTTCAGCGAGATGCCCAGGTTGGCGAGCATGTTCGTGAGCGTTTGCGTCGTGAACGGCGTCTGCGTCGTTTGGTCGCCCGTGCCGTCCAAGCCGACCACGAGGCCGTAGCCGATCAGCGGGTTGTCGCGCACGCCCTGGATCTGCACGAGATCCTTCAAGCGCTCGGCGTGCGCCGTGCCGGAGAGTGCCAGCATGAGGGGCAAGCCAGCGAGAATAAGGGCGTACCGGACATAACGCGCCGCGCGCAAGATCGAAGCCGTCATCGCGCTCACCACGGGGCTATGTTGAGGAAGAAACGCTGGAGCCATCCCATCGTTTCCGCTTCGTTGATGTAACCCTTGGCCGAATACTCGATGCGCGCGTCGGCCACTTGGGTCGACAGCACCGTGTTCTCGCCCGAGACCGTATTCGGATTGACGACGCCCGAGAAGCGCACGAACTCGTTGCCCTGGTTGATCAGCATTTGTTTCTCGCCGCTCACGACCAGATTGCCGTTGGGCAACACGTTCGTGACCGTGACGGTGATCGTGCCGTTGAACGTGTTCGACGCATTCGCTCCGCCCGAGCCGCCGAAGGTGTTCGCGCCCGAGGCCGACAGGTTCGCGTGATTGAACAAGCCCTTCAAGAAGCCGGCCGTCGGCACCGACAACGAGGACGTGCCGTTGCGCCCGGCGGTCGCGGCAGACGATTTCGTCGCATTGATCTTTTCGGCGATCACGATCGTGAGGATATCGCCGGTGTTGCGCGGACGCTGGTCTTCGAATAGCGGGTGGCCGGCGTAGCCCGGGTTGTAAATCGAGCCCGGCGGCTGCAATTGCGGCGGCACGGGCGGCGTGGCCGTCATCGGCTGCTGCGTGATCGGGTGGCGGTGCTCGATTTGCGCGCAACCGGCGAAAGGGCCAACCACGACCGTGGCGAGCACGCTCGCGTAGGTCAGCGTGGCTGCCGCGCGCAACCCACGCACGCGAAAGGGAATTCGACTCGTTTGCAACATCTTCGTGTACCGCCTGCTATCCAAAGTCCTACTCGCCTCAAGGAAACGTCGGGGCGTCCCAAGTTTCCTTGCCCCCTCTCGGGGGGCCTGTCGCGCAGCGACAGGTCAGGGGCGCTCTTACACCGACATCTGGCTCAAGGTTTGCAGCATTTGATCCGAAGTCTGGACCGCCTTGCTGTTGATCTCGTACGCGCGTTGCGTCTCGATCATGTTCACCAGTTCTTGCACGACGTTCACGTTCGACGCTTCGACATAGCCTTGGTTGAGCGTGCCCGCGCCGTTCAGGCCCGGGGTCGAGACGTTCGGCGCACCGGACGAGGTCGTTTCCGCCAGCAGGTTCTCACCCTTCGATTCGAGACCGGCCGGGTTGATGAACGTGGCCAATTGAACCGTGCCGATCGTCTGGTTGCCCGTCGAACCTGCCACGGTGATGCTCACCGTGCCGTCGCTGCCGATCGTCATCGACGTCGCATTTTGCGGAATCGTGATCTGCGGCATGACCGGATAGCCGCTCGAGGTCACGAGCTGGCCTTGTGCGTTCGTCTGGAACGAACCGTCGCGCGTGTACGCCGTCGTGCCGTCGGGCATCTGCACTTGGAAGAAGCCGTTGCCGTTGATGGCGACGTCCTTCGAATTGCCCGTCTGCTGCAGGTTGCCCTGCGTGTACAGGCGCTCGGTGGCCACTTGCTGCACGCCGGTGCCGACTTGCAAGCCCGAGGGCAGCTCGGTTTGCTGCGTCGAGTTCGCACCCGGCTGGCGCAGCGTTTGATACATGAGATCCTGGAACACCGCGCGCGAGCCTTTGAAGCCGTCGGTGCCGACGTTGGCGAGGTTGTTCGAAATCACGTCCATCTTGGACTGCTGCGCATTCATGCCGGTGGCGGCGATGTAGAGCGAGCGGTTCATGGTCAATCTCCTAGTTATTGCGTTCCGTTTGCGGTTGCCTTCTCGGCGGCGCGCAAGCGGTTAGGTGAACGACAGCAGTTGGTTGGCCGTCTGGTCGTTCTGGTCGGCCGTCTGCAGCAACTTCGTTTGCATCTGGAACTGCCGCGCGTTGGTGATCATCGAAACCATCGCCGCGACCGGATTCACGTTGCTGCCTTCGAGCGCGCCTTGGGCCACGGTGACCGTCGGATCGGCATCGGCCGGTTGACCGTCGGTGGTGCGGAACAAGCCGTCGTCGCCGCGCGTCATCGTGCCGGGTTCCGGGTTGACTAGCTTGAGCTGATCGAGCACGACGATCTGCGAGGGCGAATCGCCCGCGCCGAGCGCCGAGACCGTGCCGTCTTTGCCGATCGTGACGTTGGCGCCAGGCGGAATCGAGATCGGGCCGCCGTTGCCGAGCACCGGTTGGTTCGTCGCGGTGACGAGTTGGCCGTTTTCGTCGACGTGCAAGTTGCCCGCGCGGGTGTAGGCCTCGTTGCCGTCGGCCGTTTGCACGGACAGCCAGCCCGGACCTTGGATTGCAACATCGAGCGGACTGCCCGTCTGCGAAATCGGGCCCGGTGCGAAGTCGGCGCCCGGCGTGGCCGTCACGACGAACGTGCGGGTCGTGTCGTTGTTCACCGTCGTGCCGTCGCCGAAGCTCATCGGCACCTTGCGAAAGTTCGCCAGCTCCGCACGAAAGCCGGTCGTCGACGTGTTCGCCAAGTTGTTGGCGACGACGGCCTGCTGCTCGAGCGCCTGCGCGGCGCCCGTCATCGCGGTGTAGATCAGTCGGTCCATGGCTAGCCCTTATGCCGCTGCGCTTAGAGGTTGATCAGCGCTTGATCGACGGCCTGCTGCGTCTTGATCGTCTGCGCGTTCGCCTGGTAGTTGCGCTGCGCCGTGATCAGATCGACGAGTTGGCTCGTCAAGTCGACGTTCGAGTTCTCCACCGCGCCGCCCGTGAGCGTGCCGTGGTTCGTACTGCCCGGCGCCGAGATTTGCGGCACGCCCGACGCGGCGGTTTCGCCGAATTCGTTGTTGCCCAGGTTCTGCAAGCCGTTCGGGTTGTTGAAGTTCGCGAGCACGATTTGACCGAGCGATTGCGTGCGCCCGTTCGAGTAGGTGCCCGAGATCGTGCCGTCCGCGCCGATCGAGAAGTTCGTCAATTCGCCGCTGGCGAAGCCGTCTTGCGACAGGTTCGTCACGCCGTCCTTGCCGCCGTACTGCGTCGTGCCCGACATGTCCAACGTCAGCGATTGGGGCGTCGCGCTGCCGTCCGTGTTCGGAATCGTGAAGGCGAGTTGCCCGGTGCTCGGGCTCGTCGCGGGGGCCGTCGCCGTCGTCGACGTCAGCGTGCCCGCCGTGCTGAAGCCGACCGAACCGACCTTGCCGATCGTGCCCGAGGCCGGCCCGGAATAGACGTCCCACGCATTGGAGGCCGTCTTCACGAAGTACATGTTGACCTGCTGCGAGCCGCCGAGCGAGTCGTAGGTCTGAATCGAGGTCGAGTAGTTGTACGTCTGCGAGTTCGTCGCCGAGAACGGCGTGACCGTCGGCACCGTGTCTTGCGCGTTCAGGTTCAGCGTCGCCGAAATGTTTTGCGTGGCGATCGGCGCGATGTTCGTCGTCGGGACTTGGATCGGCACCGTCTGCGCCGAGTTGATGACGCCGTTCGCGTTCGCCGCGTAACCCATCAACTTCAGGCCCTCCGAGTTCGTGATGAAGCCGTTCTTATCGAGCTGGAACACGCCGTTGCGCGAGTACGTCAGCGCGCCGTTGTTCGACATCTGATAGAAGCCCGTGCCGTTGATCGCGACGTTCAACGCCTGCCCCGTCGTGTTGAACGTGCCTTGCTTGAAGTCTTGCTGCACGCCCGAGAGCTGAGTGCCGATGCCGATTTGGTCGTTGACCGAGGTAGCGATCGTGTTCGCATACAGATCGGCGAATTGCGCCGTGCTCTGTTTGAAGCCGATCGTGTTCGCGTTCGCGATGTTGTTGCCGATGACGTCCAAATCGTTCGACGATGCGGACAATCCGCTCAAGCCTTGCTGGTAGCCCATTTAGCGGTCTCCCTTCGGATAAATTCGTTGGTTCGTTACAGAATGGCGACGACTTTGGTCATATCGACCGTCGTACCGTTGTTGAGCAGAAGGCCCGTGCCGCCGCCGCTTTGCTGGACCACGCTTTCCACTTGCGCGCCGCTCAACGTCGTTTCTGTCGTCGTCGCGCCGGTCGTGCTCGTGCCCGAGGCCGAGACCGTGTAGGTGCCGTCGGCCAGCGTGTTACCCGAGGAATCGACGGGCCTGAAGGCAACCGGAATCGTTCCGGCTTGCTGTGCGCCCAGATCGAGCGTGTTGACGATTTGGCCCGACGAGTTCTTGATCGTGACGGTCAGATCCGAGACGCTCGAATCGAGCGACACGCCAAAGCCCGAGGACGCGCCGCCGGAGACCGTCGTCGTCGAACCGGGCACGAGCACGCTCTGGCCGATCAGCAGAGAAGCCTGCGCGTTTTGGCCGGCCGACAGCTGCGAGGAGAGCGAACTGAGCGTCGTATTCAATTGGCTGATGCCCGTCACCGTGTTGATCTGGGCCAGCTGCGACGTCATTTGCGAGCTGTCCATCGGGTTGGTCGGGTCTTGGTTCTGCATCTGCGTGACGAGCAGTTTCAGAAACGTCGTCTGCAAGTCGCTGCCCGACGAGCCCAGGCTCGAAGTGCCGCTGCTCGAGGAGGCGCCGTTGATCGTATCGAGCAGCTGCTGCGAAATCGTGCCGCCGCTCGCGATGGTGGTGTTGGATGACGTCACAAAGTTTCTCCTCAGGTGCCGATCGTCAGCGTCTTCAGCATCAGGTTCTTGGCGGTGTTCAGCGTCTCGACGTTGGCCTGGTACGAGCGCGAGGCCGAGATCATGTTCACCATTTCCTGCACCGGGTCGACGTTGGGCATCGTCACGTAGCCGTTCGCGTCCGCAGCGGGATTGGTCGGGTCGTAGGTCGTTTTCATCGGCGTCGGATCGTCGATGACGTTCGACACTTGCACGCCGCCCACTTGTTGACCGCTCGCCGTATGCGCGCCGCCGATCGGCTTGACCGCGAACACGACCTGCTTGGCGCGGTACGGCTGCCCGTCGGGGCCGGTGGTGCTGTCGGCGTTCGCGAGATTGGACGCGGTGACGTTAAGCCGCTGCGACTCGGCCGATAGCGCCGAACCTGCAACGGTGAAGATGTTCATCAATGCCATGGCGTGAGTGCCTCTTTCGATTGACGCTTAAAGATGCTCTATGCGTGATTACGTGATTACGTGATGCTTAGCCGCCCGACGTGATCGCCGCGAGCATCTGCTTGAGCTGCTGCGTCATCACGGTCATGCCCGATTCGTAATGCAAGGTGTTGTCGGCAAATTGAACGCGTTCCGCGTCGAGATCGACGGTGTTGCCGTCCAGCGCAGGTTGCGTCGGCACGCGGTAGGCGAGCGCGCCGTAGTCCTGCGGCTGGCCGCCGGTCGGAATCAAGGAGGCCTTGCCGGTCATGTGACCCGCCTCGGTCGAGGCCATCGTCATGCCGCTCGTCACGCCCGCGCTCCGAGCCATCGCCAGTTGCGCCGTGCCCGAGCTTGCCGTGACGCTCGTTCCCGCCGCGGCGCCGCTGCGCTTGAGCGCGCCCGCCAGCGAGGACGAGAAGTCGACGTCGCGCGCCTTGTAGCCGGGGGTGTCGGCGTTGGCGATATTCGACGACAGCAGTTCCTGCCGATAAGCGCGCACATCGAGCGCTTCACGACCGAAGGCGAATTCGGCATCGAGTTTGTCCAGCATCGGTGTTTCTCCGTACCCAAGCGTCGGCCGCTTGTTGCCGCTTCTCGGCGTCGCCTTGGTTCGGGACAAGGCGTGCACCCCAAGGGGACTTCCTTCGGGGCGCCGGGAAGGCTTTTTTGCATGAGGTGCATCTTAGGGGCGGCAGGCAAGAGGCAATCGGATGAATAACCGGGGAAGCCGCCCTCTATTCAACGTTTGCGCGCGGCGCGCGAGCCCTAGAATTCGACTCGTCGTCAGAATTGTCTCGATGGAGAAACCCGATGTCCGTGTCCGCCGCTTCCGATCTCGCGCGCCACCAGGCGCCGCGCGCCCTCGGCCGGCGGCATGCCGCCGTTTCGCGCTTGGCGCGGGCGGCGCTCTGCGCGCTCGCAGCCGCCTTGGCGCTACCCGGCGCTGCGGCCTATGCGCAGAGCACGGATGCGAACGGGAGGATCTATATTCCTGGCCCGGGCGAGACGCGCGGGGCTAGCTCGAGCGGGATGATCTCGATCCCCGGCCCGGGCGAAGCGCATGCCGCGACCGCCCACGCCAACGGGGCCGAGACGAACGCCATGATCGTCATCCCCGGGCCGGGCGAAGCGCAGCCGGGCGCACAGGCCGCCGCGCCACAGCGCATCGGCGTGCACCAGCAACCCACGCCAAGCGCGAGGAACGCGGCCGCGGCGCCTGCCTCCGGCCGAGCCATCCCGATCGTCGTCACCGCGCCGCAGCGCGCCGTGCGCGCCGTCCAGCCGATCGCCGTGGAACCGGCGGCGCACGCCGGTTTGGCGGCGCCCCTCGCGGCAACGCCCGGCACGCCTCGGGTGCAAGCGGTGGCAGCAGCTGCAGCACCCGCCCCGGCCGCAGTAGCCGCAACGGCGCCCGCCGCGACTGCGACCGCGCCGGCCGGTCAGGAAGACGGCGAAACGATCCGCCGCGCGGCGCTCGCCTACCTCCAACAACAGACGGTCGGCCTGCCCGGCAACATCACCATCAACGTGAGACAGACCTTCCCGCGCGGCCTCGCGGCCTGCACGACGCTCGAGCCGTTCATGCCGACGGGCGCGCGGCTCTGGGGACGCACCACGGTAGGCGTGCGCTGCGCCGGCGCCAAGCCTTGGACGCTCTACTTGCAGGCGCAAATTTCGATCGAAGCGACTTATTACCTGGCCGCGCGCCAAATCGAGCCGGGCGCCATGGTGACGGCCGAGGATCTGCTCGCGCGCAACGGCGACCTCTCGAATCTGCCGCGCGCGATCATCACCGACCCGTCGCAAGCGGTTGGCGCCGTTGCGCTCACGCGGATCAGCGCCGGCATGCCGTTGCGTCAGGATCTGCTCAAGAGCGCGAGCGCGGTCTCGATCGGGCAGACGGTGCGCGTGGTGGCCAAAGGACAGGATTTCACGATTTCCTCCGAGGGCAGCGTGATGAACAACGCTTCGCCGGGACAGCAGGTGCGGGTCAAGATGGCGGGGGGCCAGATCATTTCCGGCATCGTCAAAGATGCCGCGACGGTGCAGGTGCAAATGTGACGATTGCGAAGATTCGATGGGACCGATGAGGGTCGATCGAGCCGGAATCGATATGAAAGACGTTTGAAAGCAGGTTGACCAGGACGGCCGGTCGATTCGGCCCCGGAAGCCACGGGGCCGGTCAGCCGGTGATTTTCCCGATTGCGCTAAAGTTTCGATGAGTGTCGCCGTTATCACACTCAAATCGAAATCGTTCGGGAAGCCATCGTGAAAGTCGATTCAACCTCTAGTTCCAACCTGAGCTCGCCCAAGGGCGCGGTGCAGGGTACCCGCCAAGGCGGTCAAGCCACGGCCAGCGCCGCCTCTACGGCCAGCAGCGCTGCGGCATCCGCCTTCGCGGCCGGCTCGGGCGGCGACGCCAGCGTCAATCTATCGGCGCTCTCGTCGCAGCTGCGTTCGCTGGCGGCTTCGGGCGAAGCCGACATCGACGTCGCGCACGTCGAGTCGATCAAGCAAGCGATTGCCGACGGCACGTTGACGATGGATGCGAGCAAGATTGCCGACGGCATCCTGTCCACGGCCCGAGAACTGTTGAAGAGCCCGTCGACGGGCGGCTGACGGCGCACTGGCTGCCGCGGAAGGCTCGTCGGCATCCATTGAGCGCGTGCATGCGCGCACGTTTTTGGCGGATGAGATGAGAGACGCCCTGCTTGCCACTGTGACCGAAGAACACGCAACGCTCGAAGCGTTCGCGTCTTTGCTGATGTACGAAGAGAAGGCGCTCGCGGCCGTATCGCCGCTCGAGACGCTGCCCGGCATCATCGAGAAAAAGACTGAGCTCACGGAGAAACTGGCTTCGCTCGAAAAGACGCGCGACAGTCAATTGCGCCAGATGCAGCTGCCCGGCGGCTGGAAGGGCATGGAACTGGCGATCGCCGACGACGCGCGGCTCGCCAAGCAGTGGCAGTTGCTGCAAGCCGTGGTGGAGCGCGCGCGCCGCGCGAATGCCACCAATGGGCTCATGATCCGCGTCCGGATGAATTACAACCAGAACGCGCTCAATATCTTGCGCGGCGCGGCCTCGCGCCATGCGGCCAGCGTGTATGGGCCGGATGGGCGGATGGCGGCGGTTTGAGCAAGGATCCGGGCGGGAAGGCGCTAAGTGGTTGGCGGCGTTTCTCGAAGTCTGCGCGGAAAACGGGCTCCATCGCTAGCTCTCCAACGCCTCGATGATCTCGCTCGTGGACCTCACCGCCGCGTAGTCCATCGCGATGTTCGCGAGCGATAGCGCATGCACGTCCTCGGCCGGCCAAAGGCGGCCATTCAAATCTCGTTGGTCGAACGTGAACGCAGCGTCCGCGGCGACGATCGCATCGAATCCGAGATTGCCCGCGCTTCGCGCCGTCGCTTCGACGGAGTTGTTCGTGATCACCCCCACGATGACGATTTGCTCGATGCCGCGCACGCGCAGCCACCGCTCCAACGCCGTCGCGGCAAAGGCATCCGGGACGTTCTTTTCCACCACGTGCTCGTGCGCCAAAGGCGCAAACCGCGGTTGAAACTCCGCGCCGGTTTGCCCCGGCCAGAAGATCGATTCGGGAGAACGGGATATATGCCGGACATGAACGATGGGCCGCCGCGTCGCACGCCAAGCCGATAGCAAGGTCTCGATGTTGCGCTCGGCGTCGGGATTGTTGCGCCGGCCAAGCGTCGGCCGGTTGATCCCGTTTTGCATGTCGATGAGGATAAGGGCGGCGTTGGCGGCAAGCGGCTGCATGATTCGTTGAAATGGTCGGGACGACGAGCATGGTAGCGCAGGGCGTTGCCGGGAGCGGCGGACGCCTTCATCGCTGCGCGAATACATTTCGCTCTGCGTTACAGACACAAAAGACCGAGGCCGCGTTTCGGCTTGAAAACCTTCGCTACGTCGCGGCGCCGCTTCCAGTCCGAGCTGTGGCCGGGAATCACCTGCAGTGCGTGGACTGGCGCGATGGACTCGCTACCCCATCCCTGATGTCGTTCGTTCTCGTTCGGAGCGGTCGACGCCGAATCCCCAGCGAGGAAATGCTTCGACACGGGCCAGAAGATGCCCTGCCCTTGATACCCCGTGACTCTAGGGCGCAGAAAGCCATCTTCTTCGAGTTTATTGGCCAGGTATTGCGCCGGAGCGACCCGTCGATTGGAAAACAGACCACTGTAACCCGGCGGATTCTCCTCGAATTTACGGCGTGTTTTGGCGTCGGCCGATTCCCAGGAAAGCAAACGGAAGGAACCGACCTGGGGAGCCTGGCCCTCGGCAATGAAGTGCTGGGCAAGGTCTTGCGATATATCGGCCAAGCGAGCTTTGGTCGGCGTTTCCGAGCGATCCGTGCTCAATAGATCCGATCCCGCGCTTCCGTAAAGCGGAATGTATATCTTCGTATTGGCGAGTTGCCGCGTCAGCATTGCCTGTCTGTGCGCTTCGTCCCCCTGGTGGGCGCCGACGGCAGTCAGAACCTCCAAGCCTTCGATCCGCGTCGCCTCTGCCGCCGCTAGATAAAACGAGCGCTCCCTGACGATGAAACGCTGCTCGTCGAGCGTGTTTCGAACTTCCTCGCGCTCGCCGTCGGACAGCGAATCGCTTTGCAGCGCTTGCTCGCTCGTGCGGCACGCTTGGCGCGCATCTTCTACCTCCTGGTCGAGTGCTTGCATTCGTTTTGCACGGGCGGCCTCCAACGCCCTCCTTGCTTCGTCGTTCGGGCCGATCAACGGGATGGGACCGCGGGGCTTGACGGAGGACGCATCGATCCACTTCGCTAGTCGACGCACGTTTTCCTCGAGCGCGAACTCGAACGTGTCGCCTTCTCCGCTCGGTGCATACATATAAGCGTGCTCGTAGCGCAGCCTTTTGCGCCGCCGATCGGGGTCGGTCGGCTCGAATACCATCGCCACTTCGCTGCGACGGACGATGTCCGTCGTCACGCCCCCGCCCTCGACAATGCTCCGCAAGGCGAACGTCTCATCCGGAAGCGACACGTCCGCGTTCCATATCGATTCGACGTATGTGCTGGCCCGGTGAAGATAATCCGGAATGGAAATTCCTAGCCCCTGATAACCGGTCACTCGAGGACGGGCGAACCCGGTGGCCTTCATTTTGTCTGCCAGGCGCTGGGCCGGAGCAATTTCGTTATTCGAAGGAAACCCGTAGTATCCGCGCGGATAGGAAATGAATTGACGACGCGGCGCCGCGTCGCCAGATTCGCACGAAAAAAGCCGAACAGAGCCGATCTTCCGACTCAGTCCAAGTGTCTTCCAATGAGGAGGTAGGGCCCCGATCGGAAAATGGCTCGAAGGCCCGCCAGCCCCTGTCGCCAGATATTCATAGCCACACGCGCCGTGATGCACCACTTCGAGTTTGGTGTTCTCCGGCTCATCGAGCGTTTTGAGCGCGCCAGGCCCAAGAACGTGCGTGAGTTTCGCCGCATCGAGCCTTTCCTGAACGTTGTTGAACTCCGCCGTCAGCCGGGCTATCTCTTCGGCATTCTCGTTCGAACCCTGACCGCACCGATGCAAGGCGGTCCCTAGTTGGGCAAGCTTGTGCTCCCCTATCTGAACTGACTGCAGCCGCAAGCCTTCCAATATGGCCGCGGCCTCGTCGCTACCCGCGATAACAGGGACCGGGCCGCGCGCATTGGGCTTTCTCGTGCGTTTCGTCCGCAAGCGGCGCAGGTTTTCTGAAAATACCTGAAACCAAGTATCTCCTTCGCCTTGATGCGCATACATGAAGGCGTACTTAAAGCGCGGTTTGCCATACGCTGCGCTGCGCTGCGTTGCCGATGTCTCAGGCATACCGCCCCTCCCCAATCGCCTAGTGGTCGCGAAGGCACGTGTCGCGCCGACATCCTCGGGCATTCATCGCATCACCCATTCAAAGACACGGCAACAACTGCTTTGGCCTCGGCGTAAAGACCTTCGCTACCTCACTGCGGCGGCGGGCCGTCTCCTCGTTGAAAACTGGGCCGGCTTGCTGCAGCGCCGTTCGGCCCGGCGGCGCCATCCAGCCAATGCCCTGATAGCCCGTGACGCGAGCCTCGGCAAATCCCGCTCGGCGCATCTCGTCGGCCAAGATCTGTGCAGGGGCGCGAACCTTGACGAACCGTCCGCGACTCGCGGGAGGATCGGATTCGAAAGCCGTGCGCTCCTTCAAATCCGCAGACTCGCACGACGGGAGCTTCACAGACACGAAATCGGGACTCAGCCCCAATGCTTTGAAGGTGCGAGCGACCGCGCGCAACGTGAACGTGCGTTTGGAGCCCGGTTCGGTGGCTAGCTCCCCGCTGCCGGCAGCGCCGTGACCCAATACGGAGAGTTTGGTCTCCAACGGATCGAGCGAAGCAAGCGCCTCGGGTTCGAGGATCGTGGTGGCGGAGACGGCCTCGAGCTCGATTGCGAGGTCATCCCGGGCTGCCTCGAGCGCTGCCAGCTTCGCGTTGGCGTCCGCGACTTGTTGCTGCAACGAGGCAAACTGCGGCCCGAGCGTATCGGCGAATCTGCCGCCGGGGCCCGCCATCGCTTCGAGGACACGTTCCTTTTCTCGCACGTGAGCGAACTGGGCAAGGTAATCGCGTTTCGCCTGCTCGACTTCCTTCGCAGCGTCGGCGATCGCCCGTTCGCGCGCTTCGGTCAACGCCCCATACGCCTCTGAACTCCCTGCGATGACGGGGATGGGACCACGCGCGTTGGCGTCGACATTCTTCTTGCGCATGCGCGGCAGGTTCTCGCTCACTGCGAGTGCGAACATATCGCCATCGCCGAAATGCGCATACAGGCGGGCATATTTGTGCTTTCGTCGCGGACCAGTCTCCTGCGGCATCCTCCCTCCCGAAAAGGCGAGCTCAGCCGCATCGGCCTTCTTTACGTGGGCACGATCCCACGTTGATCGCAGCGCTCGCCGCCGAGTCATCGTACTCGGAGAGCCGGCCGCTCAGGCGCCATCGCGATTCGCGACGCGCGCCTCATCCCACAGTGTGAGTGTCGGCCGCTCGCAATGCGGCAACGGCGGCCGCAGGCCACCGTAATCGGATCTCACTCCACGCTCGCCCAGGCCATCTCCCGCAGCTTCGAGCGCAGCCGCGCAACGGCCTGGCTATGCAGCTGGCAAACGCGCGATTCGCTCACTTCCATCACGGCGCCGATTTCCCGCAAATTCATTCCGCGCTCGTAATACAGCGACATCAGCAACTTCTCGCGTTCCGGCAACTTGTCGATCGCCTCGACCAGCGCCGCACGCAAGCTCTCGTCGAGCAGCGCCGAGAGCGGGTCCGTATGGTCGACGCAGTAGCGGTCGAGGAACGGTTCGTCGTCGGCCGAGCGGTCGAAGTCTTCGTAATAGATCAACTGGCTGCCGTGCAGATCCTGCAGCATCGACTGATACGAATCGAGCGGCATTTGCAGATGGTCCGCGACCTCGGTTTCGCTCGCCGAGCGGCCCAGCCGTTGCTCGACCTGGTGCACGGCGGATTCCACTTCGCGCGACGTCTTGCGCAAACTGCGCGGCAACCAATCGTTGTTGCGCAACTCGTCGAGCATTGCCCCGCGGATGCGCTGACTCGCGTACGTCTCGAACTGCGCGCCCTGATCTTCCTTATAGCGACTCGCCGCGTCGAGCAAGCCGATCATGCCCGCCTGGATCAGGTCGTCAAGATCGACGCTCGCCGGCATTTTCGCCACGAGTTGCAAACCAAGCCTGCGCACCAGCGGTGCGTATTGCGTCAAAACATCCGTCTGGGACATTTTCCCTTGAGCGTTGTACATCGAGGGCCCCCTTTTCCTTGTCCCTAACGTTTCATGCATGTTGGCGCGCGGCCGCGGAGTCGGCCAACGCCGACGCCGGCATCGCCGTGCGCACCGAAGCCTCGGCGCGCGGCGAGCACAACGCCGGGCGCATCGGCCAATACAACATTTCAGAAGCAACGTGACGGTAGTCACGTGCCGATTGCGCCGACGGATAGGCGTCGACGACACAGCGCCTGAGCTCGAGCGATCGCTCCATCAGCGGGTCGGCTGCCACGCACCCGGCGTCTTCGATCGACACCGACAAGTACCGCGCCGCGACTTCAGCGAGGTTCTCGAACGTCGTGTGCGCATCGGCCAAGCTCGATACGTGATTGACGAGCACGCGAAACTGCGGGATCGCATGCTCGAGGTGCAGGCGCTTCATGCAGGCATACGCTTCCGTGATGGCTTGCGCCGCCACGCGCGTGACGATCATCACGTCGTGCGCCTGTGCCGCGAGCGGCGACAGCGCCCCTTGCCGATCGAGCCGCGCATCGACGAGCACGACGTCGGCGGGACCGGCGAGCAGCATGCCGAGCTGCGCGCCGCTATAGCCCGCGCAGTTCTCGCGCGATGCAGCCAATACCGAGAATCCCAACTCGTGGCGCGCGCACGCCTCGTCGAGCGCAAGCTCGCCGTCGAGCACGGCGCGCAGCGAGCCCGCCCCGCGCAAGCCGCCGAGCATCGTCGACACGCTGTTTGCGCCCAGCCGCTCGTCGATCACGAGCACATCCTTGCCGAGCGCGGCCAGCGCCGCCGCCAAGTTGATCACCGTCGACGTACAGCCGACGCCCACCGGGCCGCCCGTAACCGCAACGACACGCGAACCGCTCTTAGCGAGCAGCCTGCGCAGCCCCTCTGCCTGATCGGTGACTTGTTTAACCAAAGCGAACCTCGTGCAGCTCGGCGCTCGTGCGGCTCGACAGCGCCGAGAGCAGTGCAGGAATATCGTCGTCTTGCGGCACGAACGGCGAGCCGTCGCGCGGAATGCAGAACGCGCTCTTGATCAAGAATTTCTTCGTCGCGACGTAGAGGTTCTCCGGCACTTTCTGGCCCGTCGACACGTAGTGCACGGGCAGCTTGTAGCGGATCACCGTATCGAGCACGCCGCCCAAATTCGTCGCTTCGTCGAGCTTGGTCAGAATGCAGCCGGCCAATTCGGGCTGACCCTCGGCGCTGCTGTAGGCCTGCACCACTTCGTTGAGCGTGTCGCCGTGGCTCGTCGCATTGAGCAGCAGCAGCCGCTGCACCGGCAACCCGGCGCCGCACAGCATGGCGATCTGGTCGGAAACCGTGCGGTCGCGCTGGCTCATGCCGATCGTGTCGATCAGCACGATGTGCTTGTTGCGCAGCTCGGCCAGCGCCAGTTGCAGATCCGCGCCGTCCTTCACCGCATGCACCGAGACGCCGAGAATCTTGCCGAAGATGCGCAGTTGCTCGTGGCCGCCGATGCGATAGCTGTCGGTCGTCAGAAGCGCCACCTTGCTCGCGCCGAAGCGCATCACGCAACGCGCGGCAAGCTTGGCCGTCGTGGTGGTCTTGCCCACGCCCGTCGGCCCCATCAGCGCGAACACGCCGCCGCGCTCCATCAGCGCGTCTTCGTTTTCGAGCACGGGCAGGTTCGAGCCCAGCACTTGATGCACCCACTCCATCCCGGCGTCGAAGTTCGCGACTTCGGGCATGTGATCGACCACCATGCGCACGAGCTGGGCCGAGAAGCCTGCCGAGAACAGCGCCTTCGTGACTTCGCCTTGCACGGGGCTGCGCCGCTGGCGCTCGCCCCACGTCAGTCCGGCGAATTGCTCTTCCATCATGCCGCGCATCGCCGACAGCTCGCTCATCACCGTCTGATTGACGATCTCTTCCACGCGCGCGCGGATCGCATCGGCCATCGCCTCCGGGTCTTGCTCGGCCGAACCTTCGAACGCGGGCTTGGCCACGCGCGGCACCGCCCGGCGCGCTGCCACGCGGGCCGCTTCGTGCGCCCACTCGGGCACTTGCGCCGTCTCGAGTTCTTCGGGCGAGAGCACGCGGCCCGGCGCGCCGAGACCCTTGGCCGCCGCCGCGGCGGGCGTCATGGCGTGTGCGCGCGAGCTGTGCGCGGGGCGCTCGTTTTGCGCCGCGATGCGGCGAGCGTGGTCGATCAGCCAGGGGTTCGATTCCCCCAGCGTGCGTGCATCGCCGTCGGCATCGGCCGCGGCAGCGCTCGTCTGTGCGCCGCCCGCCGCGCGGCCGGCTGCCGATGCACCCGATGCGGCCGTGCGCTCGTTCGCACGCGGCGCGGCGAGGGCGGCGGCATCGATCGAGGCCGGACGGCTCGTTCCTTGGCCGTTCGCGCCTACTTCCGGACTCGCGCCGAAGACGGCCGAGAACACATCGGGCATTCCGTTCGCGTAGGGGTTGGACGGCATCGCGCTCGGATGAGCGGCGGCGGGCGCCGGCTGCGCGCTGGAGCTGGGCGCGGCGATCGCATAAGGATTGGCCGCCGGCGCGAAGCCGAGGTTTTGCGTTGCGCTTTGCGTCGTTGCTTCGCCCGCGTCGGGCGTGATGTGCGCGAAATCGGTGTCGGCCAGCGCGACGATTTCGACGCTGCCGTCCTCATTGGTCCGGTTCGACAATACGACGGCGTCGGCACCGAGGGCTTCGCGCACGAGGCGCAGTGCGTCGCGGCTCGTTGCGCCGATGAATTTACGAATGTTCAAGCTTGACCCCCAATGAGGTTAACGACTTTGATCGTGCGCGTCTCGGGCACTTCGGCATACGAGAGCACTTTCAATTGCGGCAGGCTGCGTCGCAGGAATCGCGCGAGCATCGCGCGAAGCGCGTGCTGCACGAGCAGCACCGGAGGCAGCCCGGCGTTTTGTTGACGGGTGATCGCCCTTTGCGTCGCCGTGAGGAGCGTGTGCGCGAGGCCCGGCTCGAGGCCAGGGTTCGCACCCGTCGAGAGCGCTTGCGACAGCACACGTTCGAGATTCGAATCGAGGCCCATCACCTGCATTTCGTTCGCGCCCGGATACCACTGCTGCGTGATCGCGCGGCCGAGAGCCAGACGCACGCTCGCGGTCAGGTCGTGCGCGTCGGTCTGCTTGCCCGCGTGCTCGGAGAGCGCTTCGAGGATCGTGCGCATATCGCGAATCGGCACGCCTTCCTCGAGCAGGTTCTGCAGCACCTTTTGCAGCGTCGTGAGCGAAAGCGTCTTAGGCACCAAATCTTCGATGAGCGAAGGGGCGTCCTTGCCGGTGCGCGTGACCAGCGCTTGCACTTCCTGGCGGCCGAGCAATTCCGCGGCATGCTGCACGACCAGATGGTTCAAGTGCGTCGCCACGACGGTGCTGGCGTCGACGACGGTGTAGCCGTACACCTGCGCTTGCTCGCGCAAGTTCGTGTCGATCCAGACTGCGGGCAAGCCGAAGGCCGGGTCTTGCGTCGGTTGGCCCGGCAGCGCGGCCGTGACCTGCCCCGGATTGATCGCGAGCCACTGGCCGGGGTACGCTTCGCCCACACCCACTTCGACACCCTTGAGCGCGATCCGGTAACCGTTCGGGCGCAGTTCCAAGTTGTCGCGAATGTGGATGACCGGCGGCAGAAAACCGATTTCCTGCGCGAACTTCTTGCGGATGCTCTTGATGCGCTTGAGCAGTTCGCCGTCGCTGTTCTTGTCGACGAGCGGGATCAAGCGGTAGCCCACTTCGAGGCCCAGCGTGTCGATCAGCGTGACGTCGTCCCAGCTCGCTTCGTTGTTCTCCGCGGGGGCCGCGACGGCCGGCGCCACGTCGACGAGCGACACGCCCGCCTTGGCCGCTTCGCTGCGCTTTTTCATCGTGCGGCCGAGCTGAATCGCGCCGCCGCCGAGCAGCAAGAACGCGAAGTGCGGCATGTTCGGGATCAAGCCGAGCAGGACGATGATCGAGCCCGTGATCATCAACACGCGCGGGTTCGTGAAGAGCTGCCCCGTGAGTTGGGTCCCGATGTCTTCGTCGGTGGCCACACGCGAGACGATCACGCCCGCCGCCGTCGAGATGACGAGCGAAGGAATCTGAGCGACGAGGCCGTCACCGATCGTGAGCAGCGTGTAGGTCTTGCCGGCCGCGGCGAAATCCATTCCGTGCTGGACGACGCCCACGATCAGGCCGCCGAATACGTTGACGACCATGATGATGAGGCCCGCGATCGCGTCGCCGCGCACGAACTTCGATGCACCGTCCATCGCGCCGTAGAACTCGGCTTCTTGCGACACCGACTGGCGACGCTTGCGCGCGCCTTCTTCGTTGATGAGGCCGGCATTCAGATCGGCGTCGATCGCCATCTGCTTGCCCGGCATCGCATCGAGCGTGAAGCGTGCGGCCACTTCGGCGATACGCCCCGCGCCCTTGGTGATCACCATGAAGTTGATGACCATCAGGATGGCGAACACGACGATGCCGACCGCGAAGTTGCCGCCCACGAGGAAGTGGCCGAACGATTCGATCACTTGGCCTGCGGCGCCCGGGCCCTTGTGGCCTTCGAGCAGCACGACGCGCGTGGAGGCGACGTTCAGCGACAGGCGCAGCAACGTCGAGAACAAGAGCACCGCCGGGAAGGCCGCGAAATCGAGCGGCTTTTGCGTGTACATGCTGACGAGCAGCACCATCACCGACAGCGCGATATTGAACGTGAACAGCAGATCGAGCAGGAACGGCGGCAACGGCAGAATCATCATGCCGAGGATCATGCAGATCAGGATCGGACCTGCGAGCGCGCGCAGGTTCGTGCCGCTCAGCATTTGGCTCTTGCCGAACAGGGTGCCGACGCGGGCGTTCATGCCGATGCTCCTTCGTTGGGTTCGCCGAGCGCTTCGTCGGCTTCTTCACGTTCGTCGGACTCGGAAATCGGGCCCTTCTTGTCCAGTTCGGCAGGCACGTCGAGTTCGGTCGGCGCAGCCGGAACATCGCCGCCTTCCTCGCGGAACTTGCGCAGTTGATAAACCCAGGCCAGCACTTCGGCCACGGCGTTGTAGAGCACGCCCGGGATTTCGCGATTCAATTCGACGTTGTGATAAAGCGCGCGAGCGAGCGGCGGCGCTTCGAGCATGGCGACGTTGTTTTCCGTAGCGACTTCGCGAATGCGGGCGGCGACGAGGTTCACGCCCTTGGCGACGACCTTCGGCGCGCGCATTTCACCGTCTGCGTACTTGAGCGCGACCGCGTAATGCGTAGGGTTCGTGACCACCACGTCGGCGGTGGGCACCGCGGCCATCATGCGGCGGCGGGCGATTGCGCGTTGCTGCTGGCGGATCTTGCCTTTGACGTGCGGGTCGCCTTCGTTTTCACGGTGTTCCCGCTTCACTTCTTCCTTCGTCATGCGCAGCTTCTTGTGGTACTGCCAGAGTTGATAGGGAACGTCGGCTGCGGCGATCACGAACATGCCGGCCACGGTCGTCGCGCAGCATGCGGCGACGATCGAGAGCCCATGGCCGAGCGCCTTGTGCAGCGGCTCGCCTGCCAGCGCGAGGATTTCGGTCTTGCGATGCCAAATGGCCGTGCCGCCGATGATGCCGACGAGCAGCGTCTTGGCCAGCGACATGCCGAGTTGGATGACGCCGTTGATCGAGAAGATGCGGCCCATGCCCGCGATGGGGTCGAGCCGTTCGAACTTGAATTCGAACACTTTCGGAGAAAGCAGCCAGCCGCCGAGCGCCATTGGCGCGGCGATCGCGGCCAAGCCCGTCAGCGCGAGAATCGGCGTAACTGCCAGGAACGCTTCGCGCCCGGCGTTGCCCGCGCCGATCAGCATGCGGTTGGTGTCGACGAGGCTCGCGTGGTTGAACGTGAATGCGCCGCGCAGCATGTCTTGCAGATGCAGGCCGATCGGCCCCGACAGGCCCCACACGCCGAAGAAGCCGGCGCCCAAGAGCGCGAACGTCGCCAATTCCCGCGAGCGCGCAACCTGCCCCTCCGAGCGCGCCTTCTCCAGGCGCCGGGGGGTTGCCGCTTCGGTTTTGTCGAGGTCGCTGTCCTCTGCCACGGGGTATTTCTCCGAAAGAATCGCGGCGACATGCCGTTATCCAGTGAGAGCGATTATTCCCGCACCGGTCAATCGACGATCGGCGGATAAGGCGGGGGAAACGGGTGCATTTCGAGTGATCGGCGCGACGGCGGGGCGCGCGCCGCAGGGGGCGTAAGAGCGAGGAAGAGCGCGGGGGAGCGAAGGCGCGACGCGCTAGCGCAGCATTCGCCGCGCCAGCGGGTTCGAAGAAAGGATAACGAAAGGAAACGGCTCCCTTGGAGCGGGGAGCCGTGGCAGCCTTAGAACGCGACGAACGGGCTCGCGCCGCCCGAGCCCGTTTGGTCCATGCCGTAGTAGACCGTCTTGCCGTAGAAGAACGGCATGCCGAAATCGATGAAGGTGGCACCGCTACCAAGGCTGCCGGCAAGGTTGTTCAATGCGTAATTGCCGTTCGCGAGCAGCGTGCTCGCGTTGCCGATGGACATTTGCTGCGCGCTGCCGCTGGGCGCACCGGGCGAACTGCCGTTGAAATCGGCCACCGTCACGGTCCGCGTGGTCGCTGAAGCCGGGCAATAGAACGCAGACGCAGCGCCCGAGCAGGCAGGCAGCGTGTTGTCGGTGAAAAAGTACGCATTCGACCCCGAATCGAAGAAAGCCACGACCGCGTTGCCGGTGAAGGTGGCGTTCACATCGCCGTACGCGTTCGTCGTGAGCTTGAGCACCGTGGTGGGCAACGCATTGTTCGATTGCGTATTGATGCCGAACGTGAGCATGCCGCTGACCGTGCTCTGCCCGGTCGGGCCAATGCTAGGCATCGATAAGATCACGCCGTTGTCGTTGGGCGCGAACTTGACGACGGGATTGGTCACTTGCTGCGCTTCTGCAACGAGCGTCTGCGCGCAATTCGTGCCGTTGGGGCACGCGTAGTAATTGCTGTTGCCCACTGGCGCAGTCGCACAGGTCGCGCCGCAATCATTGGGCGCAACGCCCACGCCCAAGATGCCGTTCGCGCCAAGATCGGCTGGCGTCAATTCGAGCGTGCCTGACGAACAGCCCCCTGTGGACACCGCGCCTTGCGGCATGTCGCCAACGATCTGAATCGGCAGGCTGCCGGCCGTTTCTTTTCCGATGGTCACGTCGGCCGTGCGGATCGAGCCCCAGGTGTAACCGTCGGCGAACGCCGTGCATTCGGCCAGTTGGACGCCGGCGACCGTCTCCTTCGGCAATGCGCCCAGCACTTGGCTTGCTGCCGAGCTGGCAAGCCGAAGCCCGAACGATTCCGTATCGACTTGAACGTTGTCGACGGTTTGGCATGTGGACGAACCCGGCACGCAGATCGTCACGCTGACGGTTGGGATATTCGCGACGCCTTCGACGCCCCGGCCGACCGTCACGACGGCTTGGTTCGCTGCCGGTTGCACGCCGCCGGCGCTGCCGCCGCTTCCACCGCTGTCGCCGCCACCGCCGCACGCCGCGACGAAGGTCGCGAGGGTTGCCACACCGAGCGCCCTGAGCGCCCTAAAGAGTTTGCTGTGAGTGCGCAACATAGTTCTCCCTGGTTCTCTCGCTCGCTTACGCGTTTATTTGCTCGGGCCGGGTTACTTGATGTCGGCGCCCGTCAAGCCTGCAGGCAGTGCGCTCGGCAGCCAGGCTTGGCCGAAGAACGACCCCATGTGACCGCCCGAATGCACAACGAGGTCGGATTGCTCAACCGCCACGGGCCCCCGTGCATGACGGGCGGCACGCTGCGCTTTGACCCCGCTTGCGTATTGCGGGAAATAATTACCGAGCAACGTCTGTAAATCAGGCATGCGCGGACCGTTCCAGGCAATCCCGAACACGGTGCCTCCAGCGCCGATGTATTCGCGCACTTGGGTGCCGGTGGAAAAGGTCGTCGAACGGATGGAGTAGGGCGAGGAGGTGCTGGTTCCGGACGCGATCCCTCCCGTTGCCGCGGACGCCGCGTGGGCAGTGGTGACCACGGCATTGGTGGCCCCGCTCGGCGTTGTCATCGGTGCACCGCCGAGAACTGCCCAGGCAAAAGAAGGCACGGCAGCGAACGCGCCGGTAGTGAGTGCCGTGCGTACAACGGCGCGTAAAGGACGATTCAACATCGGATCGGTTCCTCCTGGTTGGAATCGGTGAGCGCGCGTGAGTGTCGTCGTCGGCACCATCGACGCCGACGATCCAATGTTGTTCTTCTTAAGAATCTAGTACATGCTGGCGCAGACAGCTAATCGCAAGCAGCAATAGCAAGGACGATGCCAAGAGGACGACTTGGGAGCTGCCGCTGCGCCGTCAGGAAGCATGGAAACGGTGACGGTGTAGCAAATGCGCGACGGGGCAGCGGAGGGGGATTCGAGCGGAGGTCTGTCTGAAGCGCGAAATGAAGGGCGGCGCGCTCAAGGCGAGTGTTGACCAGGGGAAGCTACGCGCAGCCGATCGTCCGCGAGCGGCGACGCGGCCGCACGAGGACGATCGGCTGGTACGACACAGCAGCTTTAGAAAGCAACGTAGGCCGTCGTTCCTACGTTAAGCGTTCCGCTGTTCGCGGTATCGTAGTTGAAATAGACCGTACGCCCATAGAAGAATGGCATGCCGAAATCGACCGCCAACAACCCGGAGTCGCCGCCAAGGTTGGAGAACGCAAACCCGCCGCCATTGCGCAGGTTGAGCCAGTTTTCGATGTTGATCGCCAGCGAAGCCGTCGTACCGTTGAAGCCGGTCACGGAAGGCTGCAGCGGCACAGCCGAGACAGGGCAATAGAAACCGCTGCCGTCCGAGCAAGCAGCGAGACCGGGGGTGTTGGGGAAGAAAATCCCGTTCGATCCCGTATCGAAAAATGCCGCGCGCTGAGTCGACGAAGTGTCCGAATACGTCGTACCACTCAGCGATGCGCTCTTGACGTCCCCATAGTGATCCGTCGTGAACGTTTGGATGCCCGAGGACGGCACCGCATTGTTTGCTTGCGTACCGAGCCCGAACGTCAAGTAACCGGAAGCGCTTATCGCGCCCGAGGCTCCGACAGTCGGCATATTCAAAATCACGCCGTTCGTGTTCGCGCTCGCAAAAAACTGAACCGGGTTGGCCACTTGCTGGGTGTTCGGCACGGCCAAGTCGGTGCAGTTGCTCATCGTGCCACCGCTCAACGTGCATCCGTAATAGAGATCGTTGTTGGTCGTGACCTGGCAAACCGTGCCGCAGTCATATTTCGCCGTCCCGATACCGAGAATGCCGTTTGCGGCGAGAGAGAATGGCGTGTCGTGAAGCGTCGTTGGGCTGGCACAGGCGTTGTTGCTGCCGCCGGCTGCCGATTGCGCGATGTCGCCCAGAATATGGACAGGCATGCCCGAGGTCGCCGTCGCGCTCTCGCCACCGATCTTCACATCCGCCAGGCGTACCGATCCCCATGACGAACCGTCGGCGAAGCCCATGCATTCGGCCACGGCTTGTCCCGACACCGTCTCGACCGGCAACGCATTGAGCATCGTGCTGTTCAGTGCACTGGAGGTCAGCCTCAATCCGGACGATCCCGTGTCGAGTTGGATGTTGTTGATGGTCTGGCAGACGCTCGTGCCGTGCTGGCAAACGGTTACGCTCACCATCGGGATGTTTGCCGCACCCATCGCGGAAGACACCAGGACCGCCACCTGATTGGTCGCCAACGAAGCCGGCGTACTCGAGACAGGGCCGCTCGCGACGATGCTCGAGCTGCCGCTGGTGCTGCCGGAGGTGGTCCCGCTGGTGCTGCCGCTACTGGATGTGGTGCTTGCGGTGCTGCTAGAGCCCCCGCCGCCGCCGCAACCCGCGACAAGGCCGACGATTGCCGCCAACCCGAACGCACTCAGCGTGCGGGCCAATGCTTTATTGATCTGCAACATGGTTCTGCTTGCCCTCGATCGTTTATTGGATATCAGAAGCACTGACGCCGACTGGCAAAGCCGAGGGCAAATAGGCTTGTCCGCCGAACGCGCCCATGTGGCCGCCCGAGCGCACCACAAGACCAGGCAGTTCGATCACGAGAGGGCCGCGGCCGGGATGCGCCGCGCGCAGCGCGTTACGCGCGCTATCGAATTGAGGGAAGTAATTGCCGAGCAGCACCGCCAGGTTGGGCATGGCAGGCCCGCCCCACGCAATACCGAATACGGTGCCGGCTGTCGAGGTGTACTCGCGCACGATCGTGCCGCTGCCGAAAGTCGTTTGCGTCACCGTATAGGAAGCCGCGCTCGTGGCGCTCGCCGCACCCGATGCGGCATGAACGACAGAAGAGACGGGAGACACTGAAACGGACGTCGCGCCGGCAGGCGGCGGCGTGGGTGTGCCGCCGAGCGCGGCGAGCGCGGGCGCGGCCACGCCCAATACCCCGCAGGTCAGCGCGGCGCAAAACGCGGCGCGCATGGTTTTATTCGACATTTTTAATAAGCCTCTTATTGGTTGACTTTTTTATCGCGCCCCTCGGCGCTTTTACTTTCATGCCGGAGCCATTTTTAAACACCATCGGCGCTCGAACCGACGCGCCGGGCGTGCGGGAAATGGACCGAGCGTCATCCCGCGTCGCACATGCACAGGGGCGGCGCCGCGTCCTGCGGCCCGCCCCTGGAAACCTGAAACCTGAAACCTGAAACCTGAAACCTGAAATTCGAACGCTGCAACGAAGCAATGCCGTCAGAACCCCAAGCTCGCCAGCAAATCGTCGACGTCGGATTGATCCTGCACGACATCCGCACGTCCCTCGGGGTTGATCTGAGGTCCATTGAGCAAGTGATCGGGCGTACCCGTCGCGCCCGGCTCGGCCGCGAGCGCGGCCGCCGTCTGCGCGAACTGCTCGCGCCGCTCGGGTGCGATGTTTTCCACCAGCACCGTCAAGAGCTGCTGCTCGATGATGTACACCATATCCATGATCTTTTTGATGACCTGGCCGGTCAGATCTTGGAAATCCTGCGCCATCATGATTTCGAGCAGCTTTTGATTGGTGGCGGAGGTGGCGTCGGGCACACGCGTGAGGAACTCGCGCGTGTCGTTCATCAACGTGCGCACTTCCTCGCGCTCGATCGGGGCCGCATACCAGCGCTCCCAGCGAGTGTCGAGTTCGGCCGCATCGGCTTGCAACTTCTCTTGCAGCGGCTTGGCGATATCGATCGCGGTCAGCACGCGCTCGGCCGCCTGCTCGGTCATGTTCGCGACGTACTTGAGCCGGTCGCGCGCGTCGGGCACCGCCTCGGCGGCTTGCTCGACATGCTTGTCGAGCCCAAGTTCGCGCATCGAATCGCGCAGCGTCTTCGTCAGTTGGCCGATGCGCGCGAGAATGCGGTCGGTCGTCAAATCGGGGCCGTCGGCGCCATCCGATTGCGAATTGGTGGCTTCGTTCACTTCAGCTCCCGGCCTTGGTCATCTTCTCGAGAATCTTCGTGAGTTTTTCATCGAGCGTGGCGGCGGTAAACGGCTTCACCACGTAGCCGCTCGCGCCGGCCTGCGCCGCCGCGATGATGTTTTCCTTCTTCGACTCGGCCGTCACCATGAGCACCGGCAAGTGCGAAAGCGAGGCGTCAGCGCGAATGCGCTTGAGCATTTCCAAGCCGTCCATATTCGGCATATTCCAGTCGGAAATGACGAAATCGAACCCGCCGCCTTGCAAGCGCGACAACCCCGCCGCGCCGTCCTCGGCCTCGTCCACGTTCCCGTAGCCGAGCTCCTTCAACAGGTTGCGAACGATCCGGCGCATCGTCGGAAAATCGTCCACCACCAAAATTTTCATGCTTTTGTCCATCTTCGTTCCCTTTAACCTGAATTGGTCGGCGCAAGAAACCGGGCCCGCCCGGTCACACGCGCTGCACTCGATCGCCCATCGCCGCGAGACGTGCCATCACTCTGCGGCTCATTTCCGATAGAGGCGCGATCTCGTCGGCCGCGCCCAACGCGATCGCCTCGCGCGGCATGCCGAAGACGATGCAGCTCGCCTCATCCTGCGCGAGAGTGTATGCGCCCGCATTTCGCATGTCTAACAATCCAGCCGCGCCGTCGCGCCCCATCCCCGTCAGGATCACGCCCACGGCATTCTTACCGGCATGCTGCGCCGCCGAGCGAAACAGAACGTCGACGGACGGCCGGTGGCGGTTGACCGGCGGGTCGTCCGACAAGTGTGCAATGTAGTTCGCCCCGCTGCGCGCAAGCAATAGATGTGCATGGCCCGGTGCAATATAGGCGTGGCCCGGCAGCACACGCTCGCCGTGCTCCGCTTCCTTGACGGTGATCCGGCACAGGCCGTTCAGGCGCTGCGCGAACGACTTCGTAAAGCCCGGCGGCATATGCTGCGCGATCAAGACGGCCGGTGCGTCCGGCGGCAACGGCGTCAGCACTTCGCGAATCGCCTCGGTGCCCCCCGTCGACGCGCCGACGATGATCAGCTTTTCAGTACTGACGAGCGGGTTGTTGAACATCGGCGCATGGGCGCTCGCGGCCGGGGCGCTGCCGGCGGCCGGCGCCGGGGCCACGCTGCGCGCGCTCACGCGAGCGCGGGCGGCGGCGCGGATCTTGTCGGCCAGCTTTTCCGCGTAATCGAGCATGCCGTCGCGAATCCCGACCTTGGGCTTGGTGACGAAGTCGACCGCGCCCAGTTCGAGGGCGCGCAGCGTGATTTCCGAGCCGCGCTCGGTGAGCGAAGACACCATCACCACCGGCATCGGCCGCAACCGCATCAGCTTCTCGAGGAAGTCGAGGCCGTCCATGCGGGGCATTTCCACGTCCAGCGTCAGCACGTCGGGATTGTGCTGTTTGATCAACTCGCGCGCGACGAGCGGGTCCGGCGCCGTCGCGCAGACCGCCATGTCGGGCTGACCGTTGATGATCTCCGTCATCAGGCTGCGAATCAGCGCCGAGTCGTCGACACACAATACTTTGATTTTCTGCACAGCGATCATGCCTCCCGCTGGGCCGCCCTGAGGGAGGCATGCGCCCCCTCGGAGGGCAGAGAACGAATGTGAACGTGGGGGTAATTCATTAAGCCTCCTCTACGGTCTTGGCGCTATTGATCGGGGCCGTCGCGGCGCCGCGTGCGCTCGCGCCGAAGAGCTCCACGCGCGGCTTGGCCGCGGGCGCGCCGAACAACTCGACCCGCGGCTTTTGCGCGGGTGCCTGGCCGTTGTTCGTGAACAATTCCGCGCGGCCGAGCTCGCGGGCGGCGCGCGCGTGACGCGCGGCGCGCGCCTCGGCCACTTGCTTGGCAAGCGCCTGCTCGCGCTCGGCGACGCTCGGCTCTTGCTGCAGCCGCAGCTTCTTGACCATCGCCTGCCCCGTGTCCGGCATGAACGCGACCTTGCGCGGATGCACACCTTGAAGGTCTTCGGCTACGATGCGGATTTTTTCCAGAGCCAGGTAGCGCCGCACGAACTCGGCGTTGCGATCGCCGATATTGATCGTCGTCATGCCCGCCAGCACCGCCGCCCCGCCGAACACCTTTGCTTCGAAACGCTCGCGCCGGCCGCCCATCTTGATCAATTCGTTGATGAGCACTTCCATGGCGTAGGCGCCATAGCGCATCGAGTCGGACGCAGCCTGCGACGGTTGCTCGCCATCGTCGGGCAGCATGAAGTGATTCATGCCGCCGATCCCGGCCGTCCGATCGTGAATGCAAGCGGCGACGCACGAGCCGAGCACGGTCACGAGCACCATGTCCTCGCGCGTCGTATAGAACTCGTTCGGCAACAGCTTCACGCCGCGCCGGCCGAAGTGATTGTCGAAATACAGATTCGTGGCGATCGGTAAGGCACTCATGCTACGACCTCCCGCCGGCCTTTGCCGTGGGCGGCCGATGCAGGCTCGTCCATGCGTTCCTGGCGAGCGCCGGACGCGCGCCCGGCGCCATTTGCCTGCAGATCGCGCGAGAGCTCGTACACCGTCTGGCCGCGCAAGCGGAACGCCTGCGTGACGTAGGTGAAGTTCTCCGAATGACCGGCAAAGAGCAGCCCGCCCGGCTTGACGAGCGGTTCGAAGCGCGCAAGCACTTGCGACTGCGTCGGCTTGTCGAAGTAGATCATCACGTTGCGGCAGAAGATCGCATCGAACGGCTGACGCAGTCCGTAATCGGCGTCGGTCAGGTTCAACTGAGCGAAGCGGATCATCGAACGCAGTTCGGGACGCACCTTGACGAGGCCCGCATGCGCCCCGGTTCCTTTCAGGAAGAAGCGTTTCAGCCGCTCGGGGCTCAGCTGTTTGACCTGATCGAGCGAATAGACGCCCGCCTCGCCTTTGGCGAGCACTTGCGTGTCCAGATCGGTCGCGAGCACCGTCGTTTGGCGCGCCTGCGACTCGCCGAGCGCCTCGACGAGCGTCATCGCGATCGAGTACGGTTCTTCCCCTGTCGAGGCGGCCGAGCACCAAATCGAAACCGGCTGCTGGCGGCGCTTGACGAAATCGGCAAGGATCGGGAAGTGGTGCGATTCACGGAAGAAGGCCGTCAGATTCGTGGTCAGCGCGTTCGTGAACGCTTCCCACTCCGCGGCGCTGTTTTCCGATTCGAGTAGATCGAGGTAGTGCCGAAACGAGTCGAGGCCCCGCGCGCGCAGCCGCCGTGCGAGGCGGCTGTATGCCATGTCGCGCTTGTGCTCGGAGAGCGAAATGCCCGCGCGACGATGAATCAACTCGCGGATGCGGGCGAAATCGGCGGCGGTGAACTCGAAATCGCGATCGGCGAAGCCGGAGCCGGCGGCTCGATCGTCGAGGCCGCCCGACTCGCCCCGCTCGGGCCGAAGAATTGCGCGCGCTGTCGTCATGGTGCTTCTCTCACGTCATAGATGCCAAGCCGTGCCGTCGCCTGAACAGCCCCCGCTCGCGCGGGCTCGCGCCGCGCAATGAATCGCCCGGATGCGGGCAGGGTGCCGAAACGCCACATGCTCGTCTGCCTTTCCTGCTAACGGCGCGTGCAACGGGCACGCGCCGCGGGTTCAAAACGTTTCCCAGTCGTCGTCCGACTTGCTGCTCGAGGCAGTGACGACGGGAGCCGGGGCAATTGCCGCCGGGGCCGCCTTCACGGCCGGTTTGGCCGCGGCCGAGGCGCTTCTTGCAACGGGCGCGGCTTTGGCGGCGAGCGCGGGCTTCGCGCTCGGCGCTGCCTGCCCGGCGCTCGTCGCATCGGCGGCCGCTGCCGCACCACTCGGCTCGTGCGAGGCTTGCGCGGCGATTGCTGCCTTCGCCCCGCTCGTGCGCACCGTAAGAGCCTGCTGCGCAGATGACAAAACGCGTTTGGCAGCCGGCTTCGCGGCAAGCCGCGCTTGCGCGGGGCGCGACGCCGGCGCCGCGCTTACCGCGTGCCCGCCCTCGATGCGCCATTGCCCGACAACCGTCTTCAACTGGCGTGTTTGCTCTTCGAGCGAGGCCGCCGCTGCCGCCGCCTGCTCGACGAGCGCCGCGTTCTGCTGCGTCACGTCGTCCATCTGCGTGAGGGCGCGATTCACACCCTCGATGCCGGTCGACTGCTCTTCCGAAGCCGCGCTGATCTCACCCATGATGTCGGTCACGCGGCGCACGGCTTGAACGATTTCGTCCATGGTCGTGCCGGCGCGGCCCACGAGCTCGGAGCCGCTCGCCACCTTATCCGCCGAATCGCCGATGAGCCCTTTGATTTCCTTGGCCGCTGCCGCGCTGCGCTGCGCGAGGCTGCGCACTTCGCCGGCAACGACCGCGAAGCCGCGACCTTGCTCGCCCGCGCGCGCCGCTTCCACCGCCGCGTTCAGCGCGAGGATATTGGTCTGGAACGCGATCCCTTCGATCACGCCGATGATGTCGACGACTTTGTTCGAACTCGTCGCGATGTCCTGCATCGTCGTCACGACTTGACTCACGACCTCGCCGCCGCGCATTGCGATGTCCGACGCATTGACCGCGAGCTGGCTCGCTTGCCGGGCGTTCTCGGTGTTCTGCCGCACGGTGCCGGTGAGCTGGCCCATGCTCGTCGCGGTTTGCTGCAGCGAAGCGGCTTGCTCTTCGGTGCGTTGCGACAGATCGGTGTTGCCGATCGAAATCTCGCGCGCGCCGACGTCGATCGATTCGGTACCCGTATGCACGGCCTTGACCATCGTCGTGATGGCGTTTTGCATCCGCAGGATGCCCGCATAAAGGCGGCCGATCTCGTTGCGGCCGTACACGCGCACGCTGCGCGTCAGATCGCCGTCGGCGATATGTTCGAAGTGAGCGATCGCATCGTTGATCGGCTGCACGATCAGCCCGCGCAATGCGAAGCGCACGAACACGACGAGGACGATCGCGAGCGCCGTCACCGCAATGATCAGCGAGCTCATCAGCGTGATGCTCGCGGCCGATTGCTCGCGCTGCGACTCGGCGTGCGCTTGGCGCGCCTTGAGCACCGTGACGGCCACTTTGTCGAACGCAACGAACATCGGGCTGATCTTGGTATCGGCGATGGCGTGATAGGCGGCCAGATCGCCCGCTTGCGCCGCGGCGAACTCGGGCTCGACGCCGTCGTGCAGCAAGGTGGCGTGGCGCGCATTGAGCTCGTCGATGAGCGCGCTATCGACGCCTTCGCGCGGCGTGCCGGAGAAGGTTTGCCACGCTTGATTCGAGGCGGCGAGCAACTCTTGGGCGCGCGCCAGCACCTTCTTCGCTTCGTCGGCGTTGCCCGCCTCGGACAGGGCGCGGAAGCGATCCAGCGCGATGCGCGAGCGCAGCAGATAGCTGCTCGCTTCGTCCAATGCGTGGATCGTCGGCAAGTCGCCGCGTGCGAGCGAATCGAGCGAGCGCGTTGCGCCCGAAAGCGCGGTCAGCCCGAGCACGCCGACCGCAATGGTCAGCGCGACGAGCGCGGCGCCCATGGCCGTCAACGTCGTGCGAATCGACCAGTTTTGCAACATCGTCAATCTCCGTTTGGTGCGATCGAGCCTGGCGCGTTACTGCGCGAAGGTTTCGATGAGCGCCATTTCCTTGCTGACCATCAGTTTCTCGATGTCCATGAGGATCAGCATGCGTCCTTCGACGGTGCCAAGGCCCGTCAAATACTCTGCCGTCAGCGTCGCGCCGAATTCGGGCGCGGGCATGATCTGGTCGGCCGTCAGGGTCAGCACGTCCGACACGCCGTCCACGACCATCCCCACTACGCGGTGCGCGACGTTCAAGATGATCACGACGGTTTGATGGTCGTACTCCACGCGGCCGAGCTGGAACTTGATCCGCATGTCGACGATCGGCACGATGATGCCGCGCAGGTTGATCACGCCCTTGATGAATTCGGGCGCGTTGGCGATGCGCGTCACGCTGTCGTAGCCGCGAATTTCCTGCACCTTCAGGATGTCGATGCCGTACTCTTCCGCGCCGAGCGTGAAGATCAGAAACTCTTGCCCGGCCGCATCGGCCTGCAGCGCGTCGCGACGGCCGCCCGCGACGAGCGCGCCGCTTGCATTGTTGGTTTGGACTTCAGCCACGTTAGCCCCCAAACGGTTAGGGAATTACGAAAAGTTCATGGCGCCGTGCGACGCACGGCTCTCACGGTTCAGTGCGGCGACGTCCACGATCAGTGCGACGCTGCCGTCGCCCAGGATCGTCGCCGCCGAAATGCCTCGCACCTTGCGGTAGTTCGTTTCGAGGTTTTTCACGACCACTTGCTGCTGGCCGACCAACTCGTCGATCAGCATGGCGAAGCGGCGACCCTCGGTCTGCATGATCGTCACGATGCCTTGCGTCGGCTCCGTGCGTGCGCCCTCCACCGAGAACACCTCGTGCAGCGGCACGAGCGGCAGGTATTCGCCGCGCACGCGCACCACGCGCTCGCCGTTGGCCACCGTGTAGATGTCCTCGGCCGCGGGCTGCAGCGATTCCATGACGAAGTTCAGCGGCAGGATGAAGATTTCGTTGCCGACCTTCACCGACATGCCATCGAGAATCGCCAGCGTGAGCGGCAAGATGATGCGCGTCGTCGTGCCCTTGCCCGCATGCGACGTGATCTCGACGTGCCCGCCCATCGATTGGATGTTGCGCTTGACGACGTCCATGCCCACGCCGCGGCCCGAGACGTCGGTCACTTGTTCCGCCGTCGAGAAACCCGGCATGAAGATGAGGTTCCAGACTTCCTCGTCGCTCATCGATTCGCTCACCTGCATGCCTTGCTTCATGGCCTTGGCGAGAATCTTGTCGCGGCGCAAGCCCGCGCCGTCGTCGCTCACTTCGATGACGATGTTGCCGCCGTGATGCGCCGCCGACAGCACGAGCTGGCCCGCGCCGTCCTTGCCGGCCGCGCGCCGCGCCTCGACCGTTTCGATGCCGTGGTCCAGACTGTTGCGCACGAGGTGCGTCAGCGGATCGATGATCCGCTCGATCAAACTCTTGTCGAGCTCGGTCGCTTGACCGAAGGTGACGAGTTCGACTTCCTTGCCGAGCTTGGCCGCCAGATCGCGCACGAGGCGCGGGAAGCGGCTGAACACGTAATCCATCGGCATCATGCGGATCGACATCACGGTTTCCTGCAGGTCGCGCGCGTTGCGCTCGAGCTGCGCCATGCCGTTGAACAGCCGATCGTGCAACGCCGGATCGAAGGTGCTCGTCGTTTCGGCCAGCATCGCCTGGGTAATGACGAGTTCGCCGACGAGGTTGATCAGTTGATCGACCTTCTCCACGCCGACGCGGATCGAGCTGCCTTCGCTCGACGCCGCGGCGGCGGCCGGACGCGCCTTCTTGTCCTCCGCGGACGCTGCCGCGGCGGGCGCCGCGACTGCCTTGGGCGCCTCGGCCTTGGACTCGGCCGCCGGCGCCGCGCTGACGGCCGGCGTCGCGGGCGCCGCCGCAGGAGCGCTCGCCTGCGGGGCAGGTGCGGGTGCGATTGCTTTCGGCTCGCTCGCCACCGCAGCCGGTGCTTCCGCCTGCGCGTCGGGGGCGGCGCCTCGTCCGATCGTGATCTGGCTTTCGTCGATCACGAAGCAGCACACGGCCGTGATGTCGTCGGACGGCACGTCGGTCTCGAGGTAGACGACCAAGTCGCCGCCGCTCTTCACCTGTCCCACGATGTGTCCCAGGTTGCCCAATTCTTCGATCAGGAGATCCTGGTCCTTCTCCCCCACCCCCCGTAGCGTTACTTTCAGGTGAGGTCCTGCATTGTTCGCATCGCCCGTCGACGAACCGCTTCCGGTCACGCCGTGTGTCGCCTCGACGGCCTGTTCGACCACATGCTCGGGCGTGCCGTCGGTCGCGGCGGGAGCGGCAGCCGGAGCCGCGCTGGCGGCCGGAGCCGGGGCTGGATCCGCAGCCGGTGCGGCAGCCGCTCCGCTCGCCTCGGCATGCAGCCGCTCGAGCTTCGCGCAAATGGCCGCGGCCGCGGCCCCGTCGGGTTCGGCGCTCGCGCGGTAGGCGGCGAGCTGATCGGCGAGCACGTCCTTGGTTTCGAGGAACGTATCGATCATGTCCTTGCGCAACGTCAGTTCGTTGTTGCGCGCGCGATCGAGCAGCGATTCCAAGATGTGCGTCGTTTCCGTCAACGCCGTGAAGCCGAAGGTCGCCGCGCCGCCCTTGATCGAGTGCGCCGCGCGAAAGATGGCTGCCAAATCCTCCGGATCCGGCGTGCCGACATTCAGGTTCAGCAGCAACTGCTCCATCTGCGCGAGCAGTTCGTCCGCCTCGTCGAAGAACGTCTGATAAAACTGGGTAATGTCGAGTGTCATGCTTCAGTCACCGCTAAGAGTCGTGTGCTCGCTGGTGCGCGTTGTCCATTCATTGCGCGCGCCGTGCGCCGCAGATGCCCTGTCTTTGCCTATTTCCCGCCGGTCCATACCGGTTCATACCGGTTCATGCCGCTTCCTGTCGATCCGTGTCGCTCGCCCGTCACGCGCCTTGAGCGTTGAGCGCATCTACGAGCTCCGTCAGCGTGTCGGGATCGAGCGGCTTTTCGATCCAACCGCTCGCGCCCGCCGCGCGCGCCGCATCCTTGAAGGCGACGCCGTCCTCGGTCGTCAGCACGAAGATCGGCGTGGCCGAGTAGGCCGGCTGCGCGCGCAGCGCCGCGATCACGTCGAGCCCGCTGCGCTTGGGCATGTACTGATCCGTCAGCACGAGATCGAACCGGCTCGCCAAGGCGCTCGCCAACCCTTCGTCGCCGTCCGCGGCCACCGTCACGTCGTAGCCTGCGCTGCGCAAGGTCGCCGCGAGGATTTCCCGCATCGCGGCCGAATCGTCGATCGCCAAAATCTGCTTGATCATGTGTGTCTCACCCCGCTCTCGCTCCCACGCTCGCCGCTCATTGCTTTGCTCCCGCCCCCACGGCGCTCACGGGCGGCGGCGCCACTGCCGGCGCGGCTCGCGGCGCGATCTTGCCGACGAGCGGCGCGGCGCTGGCTGCGTCGTCCGATAGGGTCGTCGCCGTCGAGTCATCATGCATCAACGCGTCCTCTGCCTTTTTGTTGAGAACGATGATGCTGATGCGTCTATTCTCCGGATCGAGCGGGTCGGCCTTGTTCAGGTTTTGCGTCGATGCAAGCCCGAGCACGCGCAATACCTTGTTCTCGTCCATGCCGCCCGCGATCAATTCGCGCCGCGACGCATTCGCCCGGTCGGCCGACAACTCCCAATTGCTGTAACCCTTGCCGCCGCCCGCGTAAGGCACGGCGTCGGTATGACCTTGCACGACGATCCGGTTGGGCACGTCGTTCAGCGTTTGGCCGATCGCGCGCAAGATGTCGCGCATGTACGGTTCGACCTCGTCGCTCGCCGTCGCGAACATCGGCCGCTTCTGGCTATCGACGATCTCGATGCGCAGGCCCGTGAGCGTCGAATCGATGCGAATCTGCTGCTTGAACTGGCGCAGCACCGGATTGGACTCGATCGCGGCCATCAGCTTGACCTGCAGATCGTGCAGCCGCGCCTGCTCGCGTCGCTCCAGCGCGCCTTGCAACATGTTCAGCGCTTCATCGTCGGCTTTGGTGGCCGTACGCGTCGCCTGCGCCGTCGTGCCATCCGAACGGCGCGTAACGCCATCGGTATCGGTGGAAATGTCGCGCCCGCCGCCTTTGATGATGCTCGACTCCTGGGCGCTGCGGTCGCCGCCGCCGAGCAGCGCCGCCTTCAACGGCTGGTTGAAGTACTCGGCAATGCCCTTGAGCTGCACCGGCGTGACGGCGCTGAGCAGCCACATCAACAGGAAGAACGCCATCATCGCGGTCATGAAGTCCGCATAGGCGAGCTTCCATGCACCGCCGTGGTGCCCCTTCTTGGAAGGCGCCACGCGCTTGACGATGATCGCTCTGTCCTTGCCCTTGGTCATGCTCGCGCGCCCTCGTTGTCCTCAGCCTATGCCGCTTATTTCGCCTTGACGCGGCGCACGTGCTCTTCGAGCTCGGCGAACGACGGGCGCTCGGGAGAGAACAGCACCTTGCGGCCAAACTCGACGGCGATTGCCGGCGCATAGCCGTTCAGACTCGCGAGAATGGTGACCTTGATGCACTGGAACATCTTCGTCGACTCGGCCACGCGCTGCTCGGCCAGGCTCGCGAGCGGCCCAATCAGGCCATACGAAAGCAAGATGCCGAGGAAGGTGCCCACGAGCGCCTGCGCGATCATCGCGCCGAGCACCGCCGGCGGCTTGTCGGCAGACGCCATCGTATGAACCACGCCCATCACTGCCGCGACGATGCCGAATGCGGGCATGGCGTCGCCGACGCGGCTCAGCGCGTGCGCCGGGCCTTCGCCTTCGGCGTGATGCGTCTCGATCTCCTCGTCCATCAGGCTTTCGATCTCGAACGCATTCATGTTGCCGCCCACCATCAAACGCAGGTAGTCGGTCAGGAATTCGACGATATGGTGATCGGCGAGGATCTTCGGGTACTGCGTGAAAATCGGGCTCTTCTCGGGATCGTCGATATCGGCTTCGAGCGTGAGCGTGCCTTCCTTGCGCGCCTTTGCAAGCAAGACGTAAAGCAGCGCCATCAGCTCCATATACGTATCCTTCGTATATTTGGAGCCCTTGAATAGCGTCGGCAACAGCCTGATGGTCGCCTTGATCGTCTTCATGCCGTTGCCGAGAATGAACGCCCCCACCCCGGCGCCGGCGATCATCAGCCCTTCCTCGGGTTGCACTAGCGCGCCCAGATGGCCGCCCGCGAGCGCATAGCCGCCGAAGACGGACAACACGGTAACGAGTGTTCCAACGAAAATCAGCACAGCTGGGATCCTCACAAGGTCGACGGGAGACCGTCGTTAATCTGGTTTACGGCAGACGAGGCGAAAACTTTGGGGGCAAAAGAGGGCCGGGACCGTCGCGTAAACCAGGACGTCGTCTTACTAGACCGGCCTGTCCACTTGACGGGACCGCAAGCGGGGAGGCTGGGACGGGCCGCACGCCGGCCCGGGATGCGCACAGGGCGCGATTGGGCGCGCTAGGCCGCGAGCTCGGAGGCGCCCGGCTGCGCGAGCGCGACGGCCTGCTGCGCCTTGGCGGCGGCCAATTTCTTGGTCTTGCCGGCCCGCGACGGCGGTTGGCACAGACCGCAAACGAAGCCGTGCTGCGGATCGTGCGCATGCGCGACGAAATGCCCGCGGCACCGTGTGCAGGCCGTCATCTGCAACATCCCTGACTCGAAGAAGCGCACCAAAGTCCAAGCGCGTGTGAGGCTGAGCAGCGCTTCGTCGCCATTGAGCGCCATATGCTCCAAGTAAAGGCGATAGCTCTTCACGATCGACTGGATGGTCTCGCAACCGCCGTGCTCGGCCATGAAGCTGTAAATATTGAAGAACAGCGACGAGTGAATGTTCGGCTGCCAAGTCATGAACCAGTCGGTCGAGAACGGCAGCATGCCCTTGGGCGGCGACGCCCCCTTCAACTCCTTGTACAGCTTGATGAGCCGGTCGCGCGACAGGCTCGTTTCCGCTTCGAGCAGTTGCAGGCGCGCGCCCAATTCGATCAACTCGATCGCCAGCGTGATTTCCTTGACTTCGAGCACGACGCTCTTGGTTGCCATATCGGCCGTGTGCCCCGCTTACTTGATAGATAGTTGGTGTGTGGAGTGTGTTCGAGCGCTTTTCCGCGCCAAAGCGTCCGGACCGCGGCGACGGCGACGATGGCCGCGGCGCGTATTGCCGCGCGAGCCGGTGCTCAGCCCATCGACGCGGCGGGTTGTCCGGCCATCAGGATGGCCGAATGCGCTTGGGCCACCGACGCGCTCTTGCCCTTGTCGGCCAACGACGAGAGCACGGCATGGTCGTCGAAGCGGAAACGGCACAAAAGTTGATTCGATGCGGCTAGTTTCACCGTTTGCGCGAACGAGAGATTGGTGAGGACATCGGCCAACTGGCCGCCGATTCCCATGCGGAACATCCCCATCGCCTTGTCTTCTCGCAACAGGCGCTGTGCGAGCAACAGATACGAGAGATTGATTTCCTTGATCTCGCTGAGCATTTCGCTTGTGGCGCTCATGATTCCCCCGCGCTGGTCTGTGTCGTTCGGAAACGTTTGCTCGGCAGCGTGCGACTTACCACGGTGCTGCCGCCCGTCCTCGTGTTGGACAAATTGTGTCTAATTGTAAAAGGGGTGGAAATAGGAAGAGCACCGCCGGTCTATGCCGGAAATGTCTAGAAAGCATGTAGGAATTTTTCTGACATGAGTGCCCCATATGGGTTTGCGAGCTTGGGCGGGTTTATCGGGATAAACGGTAAGAAGGCGTTCACCCACCCCATCGTCGTATCGATACAAACGATCCTCGCCAGCGAGGCGTTCGACATCGGCACGCAACATATGCCGGCTAACGAGAGCGGCGCGCCCACTTTTTACCGGATTTCCCGGTGGAAATAAGGGCGCGCTGTTTCGGCGTGTAACAAGGATTAAGGGTTTGAAAACTTGCTCTTAGCAGCTGGGTTCGCTCCTGATAATGGCAGGGCAGCCCAAAAGCCATCGGCGGCAAGGTTGCGCGCGCCGCCCACTGAAAGGAGATTGACGCAATGCGAATCGCTCAGATCGCGCCGCTTTACGAAGCCGTACCGCCGAAGTTCTACGGAGGCACCGAACGCGTCGTGTCGTATTTGACCGAAGCGCTCGTCGAGCTCGGACACGATGTCACGCTGTTCGCAAGCGGCGATTCGATTACGTCGGCGACGCTCGACGCCGCTTGGCCGAAAGCGCTGCGCTTGGACCCGACGATCCGCGACCCGCTCGCGCCGCATATGCTGCTACTCGAAAAAGTGCGCCGGCTCGCAAGCCAATTCGATGTGCTGCATTTCCACCTCGACTATTTGCCGTTCTCGCTGTTCGCGGACGCGGCCGCGCCGTCGTTGACGACGCTGCACGGCCGGCTCGACCTGCCCGAATTGCAACCCGTGTTCGATACGTTCTCCCAAGCCAACGTCGTGTCGATCTCGCAGTCGCAACGCATTCCGTTGCCGCAAGCGCGGTGGCGCGACACCGTCTACCACGGACTGCCCGAGCATCTGCTGACGCCGCAACCGCATTGCGAGCCCGAATACCTGGCTTTTCTCGGGCGAATTTGCCCCGAAAAGCGCGTCGATACGGCAATCAAAATCGCGGCAATGAGCGGCTTACCGCTGAAAATCGCAGCCAAAATCGATAAGGTCGATCGCGATTACTTTAAGGAACAGATCGAGCCTCTGCTGTCGCAGGCGCATGTCGAGTTCGTCGGCGAAATCGACGAGGCGCGCAAGCCCGAGTTCTTGTCGCGCGCGAAAGCGCTACTCTTTCCGATCGATTGGTGCGAGCCGTTCGGCCTTGTCATGATCGAGGCCATGGCGTGCGGCACGCCCGTCATCGCATTCAATCGCGGCTCCGTGCCGGAGGTGATCGATCACGCGGTGACCGGCTATATCGTGGAAGACGTTCAAGGAGCGGTGGCGGCGCTCGAGCGCCTTCCCGAATTGTCTCGCGAAGAAATTCGCGCACAGTTCGAACGACGCTTCACCGCTCGGACGATGGCGAGCAACTACGTGAAATGCTACGAGACGCTGCTGGAACAAAGCGCCGCACGCCCGAAGTTGCGCAGCGTGGCAGCGGGATAACCCGAATATAACGAGAATGGGGGAAGCGCCCAATCGCAGAATGAAGCAATACGCTGGCGCAACCTCACCCGAAACAATTCTTGAATAAATCGTATTCGCATAGCCCGGCGCTTAGGTGCCGGGCTAATGCGGGGAGCGCCGCGCGCTTGGCAGCGGCCAGCGCGTGCATTACTGCGCGATCAGGAAGCGATCGCGGTTCTTGCCGGCAATCCACTTGGGCGGCTTGCCACGCCCGCTCCACGTGTTGCCGGACTTGGGATCTTGGTACTTCGGGGGTAGCGGGGTTTTCTTCGCCGGGGGGCGGCCGCGCCGCGGCGCTTCGGCAAATCCCAAGTCGCTGGCGCCGAGTCCGAATTCGGCAATCTTTTGCTTGATCTCCGCGATCACATTGACGACTTCTTGGCGGCGGGCCTCGTCGGCCTGCGCCTGCAGCTTTGCGATCTGAGCCTTGAGCTCTGCGTATTGGGACATCGTGGTCTCCCGTGATTGAAAAGAGTTTGTTCGGAGGTTAGTCGGAACTTTACCGGCTGGCAATGCCGAATTTACCCGAGATTGAGCGAAATGAAATCGTACGATAATTCTTAAATGTGTGTAGACCGTGCGAAAAACCTCATTAGTCGCCCAATAGACGCCCCTCGCCTGCGTGGCTATTGATGCGAATACCGGGGATGTCGGCCCGGCAATGTCGGTGGACCGTCGGTCCGAATACCGCGCCAACGCCGCGCCGTCTGTTTCGCCTCAGGTTTTCTCGCTCGCATTCGCCGTTGTTGCGGCCTGCGCGGGCGCGGCCCAGGCGGCAGCGCCACTGCGCGAAACCATCGTTTTCGTCCGTGATGGCGAAAAGCCGGCTCAAGGATACGGGCAATTGGACTGCCAAGGGCTTAATCGAGCATTGGCATTGCCCGCCGTTATCGCGGCAAAGTTCGGCAAACCGATGCTCTCTACGCGCCCAATCTATCGATTCGAAAAAAGGACGAAGGCGTGCCATACGACTATGTCCGTCCGCTCGCGACGATCGAACCCGCCGCCATTCAATACGGCATGCCCGTCGATACTACCTACGGATATGCCCGAATCGATGGGCTCGAAGACACACTGACGGCGTCCGAACGACGCGGCAAGCTCGCTGCGACGTTCACGCTCGATAGGGAAGGCCTCGACGGACGCGCCAAGGACTGTCCTGCGCGGCGCTGCCCGATGCGCCATAGCCGTAGTCATGGCAACGACGAGCGACGCCGCATGGCGGTCAAATGGGCGATTTCATATCAAAGGAACTCGCGGGACAGGGCACTAACTCATCGGTCATCGAGAACAGCTTGCGCAGATGATGCGCGACGCCTGCCTCGAAGTTGTTGCCGATGCGCGGCACGAACGGCAGCCGCGCCATCAAATCGGGATTGGCGTTGTTCATCATGAACGGATGTCCCGCGGTTTCGAGCAAATCGATGTCGTTCATGTTGTCGCCAAACGCGACGCAGTGGGCGGGAAGCAGCTCGAGGCGGCTCAACACGAATTGCAGCGCGCGTCCCTTCGAAACGTTCGACGTCATCACTTCCAAACAATCGGGAAGCGAGTAAGTGACATAGAGTGCATCGCCGAATGCGCGATCCAGGCGCTCTGCAATGATCGCGAGATCCGCGGGATCGCCGATATAAAGCACTTTCGCGATGTCTGCGCCATCGTGCGCATGCATATCGACGACTTGATAGCGAAAGCCCGAATCCTGGTGGTAAGCGAGCAACTCGGGCACGTCACGATCGATGAGCCAGGCGTCGTCGGCGAAGAGATTGACGATCACGCGGCCATGCTCGCCGACGATGGCCGGCTGCACGAGCTGCTTCACGGCTTCGGCGGAAAGGTTGCGCGAGTGGATCAACGTGTCGTCGGGCGCGTGAACGCGCGCTCCGTTGGATGTCACCAGATAAGGACGAATGCCGAGCACGTCGCGAATGCCCGCGACATCGCAGTAGTGCCGCCCCGTGGCGATCACGAATTGGACCCCCGAGCGCTCGAGCCGGCGCACCGTAGCCACCGTGAACGGGTCCAATTGATGATCGCTGTTGAGCAGCGTTCCGTCGAGGTCGGTAGCAACGAGCTTGTACATGGAAAAAGCCGAACGATGTTTTTCAAGGAGGGCGGCGCGACGAATCGTGCGGTGATCGTACCGTCATTTTATGCCGCTCAAGGAAGCGTCGCGCGCCGCGCGAGTTCGAGCGCGCCGTGCGCCGAGTCGGCCTGCGGCGCACGCAACCGGACTCGATGCGACGCCGGGACATAGCCAGCAAGCGCCGTGGCGAGCCCGCCGCACAGCGCGACCGGCATCCGGCCGAGGGGATCCAAAGCGTCGACGAGCTTCGCAATGTCGGCCCCCGCCTGCGCCAGCAGCGCCGCCGCGAACGGATGATCGCAGTGGTCGAGCACGACGGGCGCCAAGCCGGCGTAATCCGTCTGCTTTGCTTCGCAAAGCCAAAGCACGAGCGCATCGCGATCGGCTACGCCGATATGGGCGAGCAACGCCTGCGAAAAAGCATCGGCGCTCGCACGCCCATCGAGCGCTTGCTGTGCATGGACGATCGCCCGCAAGCCGAGCCATGCGCCGCTCGCTTCGTCACCCGAAGGAAATCCGTAGCCGCCCGCGGTTCGACACGCGCCGCTTTCATCGAGCGCGGCCGCGATGCTGCCCGTGCCGACCGCCACGATGACGCCCGCTTCGCCTCCATGCGCGCCGAGCACGGTGGTGTAGGCATCGCTTTGCACCTCCAGCGCAGCAAGATGCGGGGCGCGCGCCAAGAACGCCGCCAGCCAATCGCGGTTGTTCACGCCCGCGAGCCCGCAGCCGAGCGCGCAATGCCGCCATTGGAGCCCCAG
Source organism: Trinickia sp. Y13 (assembly GCF_029522115.1). Lineage (GTDB taxonomy): Bacteria > Pseudomonadota > Gammaproteobacteria > Burkholderiales > Burkholderiaceae > Trinickia. Next base: position 68,645 of record NZ_JAKWFK010000014.1, read on the forward strand.
CCCCGCCGATGAGAACGCTTGCGCGCATGCCGCTTCGATGGCTTGCCAGGCGCGCTCGACGCCGAGCCCGAGGCCCGAGGGGCCGCCCGCGGCCTGGGAGAGTTCGACGCCGCGCGCATCGGCCAGCACGACACGCGTGCCAGTTCCGCCGCCGTCGACGCCGATCAAAAATTGCATAGTTTCCATGCTTACCACCCGCGGCGCCGCGCCGCATCGTCGAAGTTCGGTTGATTTACGCCGACCGAGAGATTATCGGCTTCGCGCGTCCGCGCCAATTCTCCGATCGGCCTAGTATCGCCCGGTGGGCGATCCGCTATCCTTGCGAACAATTCGGGCCCTAGTCGGTTCCCCCCGGGCCTTCGGCTTAGACCCGCCGGCAAGCGAAGACGCTTGCGCGGACACCAGCGAACAGAGGCATCCATGACCGAACGTTGCAACTGGGTAAGAACTCCGGCAGACGAGCATTACCACGACACCGAATGGGGCGTGCCTTCGCGCGACGATCGGCATCTGTTCGAGATGCTCGTCCTCGAAGGCGCGCAAGCCGGCCTGTCATGGTCCACCATTCTCAACAAGCGCGAGAACTACCGCCGTGCGTTCGATAACTTCGACGTCGAAGCGGTCGCGCGCTTCACGCCGGCGAAAGTCGAGGCGTTGTTGCAAGACCCGGGCATCGTGCGCAATCGCGCCAAAATCGAAGCGGCCATCGTCAACGCGCGGGCCGTCTTGGACATTCGCGCCCAGCACGGCTCGTTTGCCGATTTCGTGTGGTCGTTCGTCGACGGCAAGCCCATTCAAAACGATTGGGCGCTTTACAAAGAACACGCGCCCGCCTCCACGCCGCAGTCCGACGCGCTAAGCAAAGCGCTCAAAGGCTACGGCTGCAAATTCGTGGGCTCGACGATCTGCTATGCCTTCATGCAGGCAGTCGGGATGGTCAACGACCATCAAGCCAATTGCGCTTCGCGCGCGCGTTGCGCCGCGCTTGCCTCGCGCAGGGGTAAGCGCGAGAGCGGCTAGTCACGTGGCATGCAGGGACGGGTATCCCCTCGTGTCGCGGGAGCAACATTCGGGAAAAAGTGCTTGATTGCACGTCTTGGTCTAGGGAATATCCCCGGAAAGCTGCAATTTCGCCCGTGAGCGCCGTTATAGCAGTCACGAGCAACCCCATCACCGCTGCCGATAGACAGCAAACCAAGATCATGAAGACCCTGCACTTCCTGACGCACCAGGACCTATTCGATCACGCCGTGGATCACCTATTCGCGCAACAGCAAGCGGCCTTGCTGCCACGCGGTGGCGGCGCTTACCACGGCGTTCGCGGCGGGTGCCCGATTGGCAGGCTGATCCATCCGCGCGATTACGTGACGTCGATGGAAGGCGTGCCCGTTCGCTATGTCGACAAACCCGCGACGACCGTTCCCGCCTACATGGACGCCGGCGTCGCGGCGCTGAGGAAAGCGCTGCTCAAAGCGCGCGTGAACGTCTACGATCCGACCACGGTCAACCTATTGAGCTGCCTGCAGAACGTACATGATGCGTTCGGTGCCTGGGAATGGCGCGAACGACTGTTGTCCATCGCGCGCCAATTCGGCCTCTCGGCCACGCAGCTAGAAAAGCACGCGGCCTGACGGCGCTTCGCGCTGTGTCCGGCTCCGGCCCGCCGGTGGGACGCGGCGCAATCTGCCGCCGCGCGGGGCATGTCCGTTGCAACCCTCGCCACAAATGCAAACGGCGGTGTCGCTTCTTTCGAAGCGCACCGCCATTTGTTTTTACAGCCGCGCCGCGGCGGCAGCGCCGCGTAGCGTTTAGTGCAACTTCTTCGGCAGCATTTGGCTGCGCAGGCGCTTGTGCAGGCGCTTGACCGCCGCGGCCTTCTTGCGCTTACGAACAGCCGTGGGCTTTTCGTAAGACTGGCGTTCACGCAGTTCGGCGATCAGGCCGTTCTTTTCGATGGCGCGACGGAAGCGGCGGATCGCCACTTCGAACGGCTCGTTTTCCTTCAGAAGAATGGTCGTCATGGATTTCCCAAAGTTACGTTCAAATGCGTAGCGCGCTTTCGCGCACGCGCCGGTCCGCTTAGAGGCCACCGCCCAACCGTACGAGAGACGGCGCGGACACTGCCACGTTCGGACTGGCCTAGAAAAGAGAGAGCGGAGAGTTCACCGCGCACGCCGGCCGGCTACCTTACCGACGCCGCGTTTGACTGCCGGAGCTGAACCTGCCCGTGCCGCTCGCGAAGTGACCGCGAGCCCGCCGCAGGACGACCGATGATGCATGGCCGGTGCAACGAAAGGGCGGCAGATCTCAAATGAAAACGGCAGCGATCTCAATTCGACCCGAGATGATAGCAGGTAAACCGAGTCCGGGCCACTTTTCGCGTTGCCAGATCAGCCTGGCAACGCCGAAACAACAGCCCAACGCCACCTTCCGCACCGCTCTTAGCAAACGTTTTGTTTTCCTCCGATCCTTGCTGCATAAGGCTCAGCAGTCGATTTCGCCCTCTAGGCACACGAATTCCTCGTTCGGTCCCTAAAGTTTTTTCTCGGCCTCGCCGACAACCAGGACAGGCGGGCAGCGCCATTCGCGAAAGCGCGACGCCGAACCCCGAACCAGCCTAGTCCCTGGACCGTTTTCCAAACGAGGAAGCAAAATGCTGAACATCAACACCAACATCCTGTCGCTGTCGACGCAGACGAACCTGTCGGGTTCGCAAAGCGCCCTGTCGCAAGCCATCAACCGCCTCTCGTCGGGCAAGCGCATCAACACGGCTGCGGACGACGCTGCCGGCCTCGCGATCGTCACGACGCAAACGGCGTCGATCAACGCGTTGAACCAAGGCGTGATGAACGCCAACAACGGCATCTCGATGGTGCAAACGGCTTCGGGCGCGATCTCCGCTACCGTCGCCAACTTGCAACGTATCCGCCAGCTCGCCGTTGAGTCGGGCGACGGCTCGCTCGGCACGGCTGCTCAAGCGAACCTGCAAACGGAAGTTTCGACGCGTCTGACGGAAATCAACCGCGTCGAATCGCAAACGTCGTTCAACGGCCAAAACGTGCTGAGCGGCCTGGGCAGCGTGAACTTCCAGATCGGCGCGAGCGCCAACCAAACGATCACGGCCAGCTTCGGCACGACGGCGTGGACGACGACGGGCCTGGGCGTGTCGGGCGTCGACATCTCGTCGACCTCGGGCGCGCAAAACGCGATCACGGCGATCGACGCAGCGCTTTCGCAAGTGAACAACTTCCAAGCAACGCTCGGCGCAACGCAGAACACGTTCCAAGCGGCTATCACGAACACGCAAACGCAATCGACGAACCTGTCGGCTGCCAAGTCGCAGATCGAAGACGCCGACTTCGCGCAAGAAACGGCCAACCTGTCGAAGGCGCAAGTGCTGCAACAAGCCGGTATCTCGGTGCTGTCGCAAGCGAACTCGCTGCCGCAGCAAGTGCTCAAGCTCCTCCAGTAATCAGGTTGAGCGCCGCGTGGCGAGCCCCCCGTTCGGGCCGCCATGCAAACGCAGCCGGCGCTCGGTACCCCTGAGCACACCGGCCCTGCGGTTACACGGCAACAGTAGGAAAAGTAGGAAATACGCAAGCGGGAGGCATGCCTCCCGCTTGCGCGTTCAAACAGGAAGCCGCATGTTTCACCGGCGGCATCGCATGAAACTGCACGAATTTCGCGGGAACGCACGGAGTCAGGCATGAGCACGACAACCTCGCTGCTGCAACAAGCGGCGCAATCGATCTTGAGCGGCGCGACCAAGTCGACGCTCGACGTGAACTCGCTCGTCTCCGCACTCGTTACCGCCAAAACCGCAGCGCAGGCCACAACGCTGGCCAATCAGCAATCGAGCGACAACACGACGCTCTCGGCGATCGGCCAAATGAAGTCGGCGCTCACGGCGCTGCAAAATTCGCTGACCAAGAGCGGCCTTTCCGACGGCAGCATCTTCACCCAGCTCGGCGCGACGATGAGCGGCACGGGCATCACGGCGACGACTTCGACCGGCGTCGCGGCCGGCTCTTACTCGGTCAGCGTTCAGAAGATCGCCACCGCCAACCAGATTTCCTCGGGCGCCTACGCAAGCGGCGCCACGCTCGGCACGGGCACTGTGACGATCGGCGTCGGCTCCGGTTCGATGACGGTCAATCTGGATTCGACCAACAACACGCTGGCCGGTCTAGCGTCGGCGATCAACGCATCGACGAGCAACCCCGGCGTGACCGCTTCGGTGGTGACGGCCACCGACGGTCAGCATCTCGTGCTGACCTCGACGCAAACCGGCGCCGCGAACACCGTGACGGTGGCCGCGGGCGCCGGCGTCGACGCGGGCCTGAACACGGCCAGCTTCGCGCAAGTGACGGCCGGGCAAGACGCGCAGCTCACGATCAGCGGCAACGCGGTCACGAGCGCGAGCAACAACGTGACCGGTGCGTTGAGCGGCGTCACGCTGAGCCTGACCTCGGCTTCCGTTGGCACCACGCAAACGCTGACCGTCGCGACGGACACCTCGGCCATTACCTCCGCCGTGCAAAGCTTCGCGAATGCGTACAACGGCTGGATTTCGACGCAAAAGTCGTTGTCCTCGTACGATGCGTCGTCCTCGACCGCGGGGCCGCTGCTTGGCGACGCGATGTTGAACTCGGCCGTCAACGGCATTGCCTCGATCATGGCAAGCGGCGTGACGGTGGGCAGCACGACCTACAGCATGGCCCAGATCGGCTTGAACTTGAACAACGACGGGACGATCACTTTCAGCTCTTCGACGCTGCAATCGACGCTCGCCTCGTCGCCGACGATGGTGCAAAACGTGTTCAACGGCACGAATGGCATCGGCGAACAGCTCAATACGTTCATCAGCTCGTACACCGAGTCGTCGGTCGGCCAGATCGATCAGCGTTCGGCGTCGATCAATTCCGATCTGACGAGCCTCACGCAGCAGCAATCGTCGCTGGCCGCGTACCAGCAATCGCTGACCGATCAATACAACGCGCAATTCACGGCGTTGAACAATCTGATGACTCAGATGCAGAGCAATACGACGTATCTGAACCAATTGTTCGGCGGCAACGGCAGCGCCGGCACACTGAACAAGACGCCGTAAGCGTTGCGCGCCCAATAGGAACGAGAGGTAAGACATGGTTTCCGAATCGCTCACGCGCGCTTACGAATTGACGCGCACCCTCGCCGTCGCCGTGGAATCGGGCGACTGGCAGTTGGCGTCGGATCTCGTCGAAGAGCGTTCGCCGCTGATCATGGCCCTCGGGCGCGATCAAGACGAAGCGTCGCTCGCGACGATCCGGGCCATTCAAGAAATCGACGCGGCCATCATGAGCCGCGCACACACCGCGCATGCCGCGATATCGAGTGAATTTTCCGACGCCAAGCAAAGAATCGCTGCCGCGGGCTTCTATCAATCCACGGGGCAGTTGCGTTGAGACCAGGCGGCCGCGCGCAATACGCGCCAACGCCGCCATTCGAATAACGAAAAACAACCCGCATGTGTCAGATGCGGCGCTGTACGCTGAAGCCGCGGCAACGCGGCTTTTTTATTGACACGGCGGATGGTGCAAATTGCGCCGGAATCGGCGCGTTGTTCGGACAATAGCGAGTGAGCGAAGCCTGGCACACTTGCCTCTGGCCGCCATCATCCCCCGCGAATACGAACACGCGTACCGTCGACGGCGCATCATTCCAACGATCGAGACTTCCATGCATCCACCGTCGAGCACTCCCACCGGCCAGCGGCGCGTCGAGATTCGCCAGATTTTCTATTCCGAGGCGACGCGGCAGCAGCTCGATCCCGGGTTCATCCCGCTCGACAATTGCAACCAGCGGCCCGATTGGCGCGAATATTGGCCGATTCGCGGTTTTCTGCAGCAGAATACGCTCGACGAAAACACGCTTTACGGATTCTTTTCGCCGAAGTTCGGGCAGAAGACGACGCTCACCTCCGCCGCCGTGCGCGAGTTTCTGGCTACCGTGCCGCGCGATATCGACGTCGTCGGCTTTTCACCGTTTTTCGATCAGGGCGCCGTTCATCTGAATACGTTCGAGCAGGCAGCCACCAATCATGCGAACAGTTGGCCCGTGTTCGAGCAGGCGGTGGCGTTCGTCGCGCCGGGCCTCGATCCGCACAACGTCGTAATGGATTCGCGCCACAGCATCTTCTGCAATTATTTCGTGGCGACCGCCGCGTTTTGGCGGCGCTGGCTGGCCGTGAACGAGGTGTTGTTCTCCGTTGCCGAAGCCGGCACGAGCGCACTCGCTCAACTGCTCAACGCGCCGCTTCCTTATGCGAACGGCTTCGTGCCCGCCAAGGTATTCGTCCAGGAGCGCGTCGTGTCGCTCCTATTGCTCGGCGAGCGGCATTGGCGCACGAGGCACTTCGACCCGCTGCGCCTGCCGATGTCGGGATCGATCATCAGCCCTTACCCCGCCGACCTGCTCGTGCTCGACGCATTGAAGACGGCCGCGATCGAAACCGGTCACGACAATTACCTGAAGTTGTTCCAGCAAGTGCGGAACACGTTGCTCGATACGGCGCGCCGGGCGAACGGGATGCAAGCGGGACTCAGTTGAGCGCTGCGCGCGACACGCGCAGCGTGCTCGGCTTAATGTGCATTTAAATGACGGTTAAGCCGGAAAACGACCGATAACTGCCATTTAAATGACAGTTATGCCCTACCTGACTCGAGGCCGAAGCCAAGCCGGGCGCAAACGGCTACGAAGCGTCGATACACGCTCGCCACATCCGCTCGAACTCCCCCTCTAGCGTGCGCGCAAAGCGATCCGGGCTGCACAGCGACGAATTCAACACACGCTCGCGCAGCCCGCCGCGCAACGCCGCCAGCGCCGGCCGCTCGCGCGCGGAAGCGACGGCGCGAGCCACATAGGCGTCGTCGTCGGCTGCGATCCAATCGCCGAGATCGACGCTCTGGAGCACGCTTTCGCACAAGTGTCCGAGGAAGCGATCGCCATGGCGGCACAGCACCGGCACCCCCATCCACAAACTTTCGGCTGTCGTCGTCCCGCCAGGATACGGGAAGGGACTCAACGAAATGTCGACGCGGTTGTAAGCGGCCAAGTAGTCGGCCCGAGGCGACGGCCCTTCCATCACCAAACGATCGGCCGCGACGCCGTGCACGGCGAAGCGCTCGAGCGTGGTCGCGCGCTGCGTCGCGTCGGCAAGCTGCTGCGCTTTCAAAAAGAGCTTTGCATCGGGGACGGCATGCAGAATGCGGGACCATACGGCCACCACGCGATCGTTGACCTTCACGAGATCGCTGAAGCAACCGAACGTCAGGGGGCGCGCCGTATCGCCGGCCCGCGCTGCATCGATCTCGACGGCGGGCTCGGGCGGCGTGAAGCACAAATAGCCGTGCGGCAACCGCCACGGCCGCTCGACGAAATGCTCGGCCTCCTCGGGCGGCAACACCCATTGGTCGCCGAGCACGTAGTCGATCGCCGGCAATCCCGTCGAAGCGAAATAGCCGATCCAACTCACCTGCACCGGCGCAGGCTTCCAAGCGAACACGGGCAAGCGATTGCTGTCGGTATGGCCCGACATGTCGAACAAGATATGCACACAATCGTTGCGTATCGTCGCGGCCGACGCTTCGTCGGCGAGGCCGACGAGCGAACGCCATTGCGCGAAGCGCGGCTTCAGGCGCTGCGTTAGTGCGTCCTCGTAAGGGCGCGTCGAATAAGCGAACAACTGCACGCGCGCGGGATCCAAATGCGCCAGCACGCTTTCCAGGAAGAACCCGACCGGATGCGTGCGGAAATCGCCCGATACGAAGCCGATGCGCAACGCAGCGCCCGGCGTTCTATCGACGAGCCAATCCGTAAACGGCCGCGCCCGCTCCCCTGCGAAACGGCCGAACGCGAGCGCCTCGGCCAAGTAATCGCGCGGCGCCACATCCTGAGCGAAGCTCAATGTAAACAGCAGATTGCTCCAAGCCTCGGTCCACGACGGGCGCAACGCGAGCGCCTGCCGAAACGTCTCGATCGCCGCTTTGTGCTCGCCCGTCTCGCGCAGCACGATGCCCAGGTTCAAGGCGACTTGCGGCTCGCGAGGCAGCAGCGAGCGTGCTTGCACATAGCAGGCTGCCGCATCGGCCAGCTTGTTCTGCGTCTTCAACGCATTGCCGAGATTGTTGTATGCCTGGCCGAAGCCCGGCTGCAACGCGATCGCCCGGCGGCAATGATCGGCGGCCGCTTCGGCTTCGCCGAGTTCGCGCAGCACGTTACCGAGATTGCTGTGGGCTTCGGCGAAGTCGGGATTGATTGCCAGGCATTTGCGAAAACTCGCCGCGGCTGCGGCAGGCAGGCGCATGTCGAGCAAGGCCATACCGAGGTTGTTGTGCGCCCGAAAATGATTCGGATCGAGTGCGACCGCCTGCTCATGGCTTTCGACCGCGGCGGCAAGCTTGCCCCAGCTTCTGAGCGCGCAGCCGAGATTGTCGAAGTAGACGGCCTGAGGACTGATCTCGATCGCTCGGCTGATCGAATCGAGCGCATCGGCATAGCGCGCCTCTTGCATCGCGACGACGCCGAGCAGATGCCAAGCATCGGCATGCCGCGGCATGCGCTCAAGCGCAGCCTCGTAGCGCGCGCGGGCCTCGTGCAAGCGGCCGCCTCGATGGTGGACGAGACCGGCTTCGACGAGTGCGTTGGCACCCTGATCGATCGCCATCATGCTGCGATCTCCTTCAATTTCCATTGCCACATCTGTTCGATCGCCGTCATCCAATTGCCGGCGAAGCGCTGGGCGTCGGCAAGCGGCGAGCGTTCCACGCGTTGGCGCAAGCCTGCGCGAAGCGCGGCCAACGCCGGCAGATCGGTCGTCGCAGCGATGGCGCGCGCCACGTAGTCTTCCGTACCGGCCGCGATCCACTCGGGCAGGCCGACGGTCTCGAGCACCAATTCGCCGAGATGGGAGAGAAACCGGTCGCCGCGCCGCGTCAGCACCGGCACGCCCATCCACAGTCCTTCGACGCTCGTCGTGCCGCCCGGATAGGGAAACGGATCGAGCGCGAGGTCGACGCGGTGATAGGTCGAGAAATACTGCTCGCGCGAGGACGGTCCTTCCAGCAGCAGACGCGATGCATCGATACCATATGCCGCGAAGCGCGCAAGCGTGTCGCGCAAGATCGACGGTTCGCCGAGCTGATGGTTCTTCAGCAGCAAGCGCGAACTCGGTGCGCCGTGCAGGATCCGCGACCAGACCTCGAGGACCCCATCGTTGAGCTTCTTATGGTTGTTCAAGCAGCCGAACGTGAAGCCATCGTCACCGAGCGCAGGCAGCGAATTCACCGCGATCGCTTCGCTCGGCAGCGTGAAGCACAGGTAGCTGTCGGGCAAGCGCCAAATGCGTTCGGTGTACTGCGCTTCTTCGCCGGGCGGCACGACATGGGGATCGGCCAGCACGTAGTCGATTTCGGATAGGCCGGTGGTAGCGAAGTAGCCGAGCCAACTGATCTGCAACGGAGCGGGCCGCCACGCGAACATCGGCAGCCGGTTGCGCCCGGTGTGTCCCGACAGATCGACGAGCACGTCGATGCGATCGTCGACGATGCGCTGCGCGAGCGCGGCATCGTCCATTCCTGCCACATGACGCCACAGCGCGAAGCGCGGCTTGATGCGGGCCGTGAGCTCGTCGCTATGCAATGCGTTCGAGTAGGCGATTGGCTCGATGCGGCTGCGGTCCAGTTGCGCCAGCACCGATTCGAAGAAGTAACCCACCGGGTGTTTGCGCAAATCCGCCGACACGAAGCCCACGCGCAGCGCTCGGCCCGCGCGCGCTCCATCGGCCAAGCCCGGCCACTGCGTATAGGGCTTCGCGCGCGCGCGCATTCTTTCGCCGAAATAGCGGGCGTCGGCCAGATGTGTTTCGGGCGACCAATCCGGCACGTACGATTGCCCAAACAGCACGCATGTATGCGATTCGCCGAAATCGGGGTCCAGCGCGAGCGCCTCGCGATAGCAGACGAGCGCGCCGTCGGGCTCGCCGAGATCGGCGAGGATCGTGCCCAGGTTGTTGTGGAACGACGGCGCGTCCGCCCGCAGCTCGATCGCGCGGCGCGCGTAACCGAGCGCGCGCTCCGGCGCGTTCAAGCGGCGCAGCGCATTGGCGAGGTTGTGATAGCCATCGGCGAAATTCGGGTCGAGCGCGATCGCGCGCTCGTAGCAAGGCACGGCCTCCGGCACGCGCCCCGCGCCGTTCAGCGCATTGCCCAGCGTATTGCATGCCTGCGCCGATTCGGGCGTGAGCTCGGCTACACGCCGATACGCGTCGATCGCGCCGGCGATATCGCCGCGATGCATCAAGATGCCGGCGAGCTTGTCGTGAGCGGCGGCCAACTGCGGAGCGAGCTTGACGCTTTCGCGCAGGCATTCGAGCGCCGCATCGCCGTGACCCTTCGCCTGCAAGGCGACGCCGAGGTTCAAGTGGGCTTCGGCAAACGCCGGCTTCGCTGCGATCGCCTTGCCGTAAGCGGCGATGGCAGCATCGAGTTGCGCTAAGTCCTTCAACGCATTGCCGAGGTTGTTGTATGCCTCGGCATAGCCTGGCTTGAGTTCGATCGCACGAGCGCAGCTCGACATTGCCGCGGCTGCGTCGCCGGTTTCGCGCAGCGCGTTGCCGAGGTTGTTGTGCGCTTCGGCGTAGTCGGGCTTGAGCGATACGGCGCGGCGGTAGGCGTCGACGGACTCATCGAGCGATTTGGCATCGCGCAGCGCGTTGCCGAGATTGTTGTAATAGATCGGGCTCGGCGCAAGCGCGATCGATTCGCGCATCAGTGCGATGCCCGGTTCGCTCTGACCGATCTGGCACGCGAGCAGCCCCATGAAATGGAGCGCATCGGCGTGCTTCGGTTGCTTGGCTAGGATGCGCGCGTATAGCGCTTTGGCATCGGCAAGCCGCCCTGCCTGGTGATGCGCCAACGCGGCGTTGAGCCACTGGGCCGTGTCTTGCATGATCGATCCGGTTATGGAAGAGCGATGCGGGCGACGCCGTCGCGCCACATCGCTTCGAGCGCAGTTTCGAGGTTGCGCGCGTAGCGCGCTGCGTCGCACAGCGGCGAAGCAACTAGCGTCGTGCGCAAGCTCGAACGCAGCGCCGCGAGGCGCGGTGCATCGGCTGCGAAGGCGACGGCCTTGGCGACGTAATCGTCGCTGTCGGCCGCGATCCAATCGGCGAGGCCCGCCGAATGCAACATGCTCGCGCAGATGTTCGACAAGAAGCGATCGCCGCGCCGGCACAGCACGGGCACCCCCATCCATAGGCCTTCCACGCTCGTCGTGCCGCCGGGATAGGGGAAAGGACTCAGCGCGATGTCGATGCGGTTGTAGGCCGCGAAATATTCGGCGCGCGGCGAGCGCGCTTCCAACGTCAGTCGCGAGGCGTCGATGCCGCGCGCGGCGAACCGGGCAAGCGTGGTCTCGCGCGTGGGGGCATCGTCCAACTGCTTCGCTTTTAGGAACAAACGCGAATGCGGAACGGCGTGCAAGATGCGCGCCCAGACATCGACGACGCCCTCGTTCATCTTCATCAAGTGATTGAAGCAACCGAAGGTCACGTGGCCTTGGGCGGCAAGCGGCAGTGGCCCGATGGCGACTTGCTCGGCCGGCGGCGTGAAGCACAGGTAGCTGTCGGGCAAGCGCCACAGCCGTTCGGTGTAGAACGCTTGCGCATCGGACGGCAGCACGTGCGCATCGCCGAGCAAGTAGTCCATGGCCGGCAACCCCGTGCTGGCGAAATACCCGAGCCAGCTCGCTTGCACGGGCGCGGGACGCCAGGCGAACAACGGCAAGCGGTTGAAATTCATATGGCCCGACAAATCGAGCAGCACATCGATGCGATCGTCGCGGATGCGCGCGGCCGCTTGCTCGTCGTTCATCGAGGCGAGCGGCGTCCAAGCGCTGAAAAACGGCTTGATGCGCGCGGTCAGTGCATCTTCGAACCGGCGCGTCGGGTAAGCGACGAGCTCGATTCGGCTACGGTCCAGATGCGCGAGAATGCTTTCGAGGAAGTGGCCCGTTGGGTGCGTCTTCAGATCGCCCGAGACGAGGCCCACGCGCAGCGGCGCGGCTCGCGCGCCGGTTGCGGGCGCGGCGCGCGAGCCAAGCGGGACGAGCCAATCGCGCCACGGTTTCGCTTTGGCCGTGGCGATGCGGCCGAATTCGACGGCTTCGGCCAAATAGTCGGCCTGGCTCAAATCGTCGCGGTAACTCAAGATGAACAGCAGATTGCTGCGCGCTTCGACGAGATCGGGCTTCAGTGCGATGGCGCGGCGGTAGGCCTTGATGGCCGCGTCCAAATCGCCAAGATCGACAAGGGCGTTGGCGAGGTTGTTGTGGGCTTCGGCGTAGTCGGGTTTCAGTTCGATGACCGTGCGAAAGCACTGGACGGCATCGGCGAAGAGGCTCTGCTCTCGCAGCAGATTGCCGAGGTTGTTGTGCGCTTGGATGTAACCCGGTTTGAGCTCGATCGCTTGCCGGAAGCATTCGATCGCCGCGGCGCGCTTACCCTGCGCCGCGAACGCATTGCCGAGGTTGCCGTAGAAGATCTCGCTCGTGTGATGCGCCAGTGCGGCCATGATGAGATCGACGGCCGCGGCGTAGTCGCCTCCGTGATAGGCGACGAGGCCGAGGAGATGGAGGGCGTCTGCATGCCCGGGGTTATGGCGCAGGATCTGGCGATAGACTGCCTCGGCCTCGGCGTACCGCCCAGCTTGCTGAAGCACCAGGCCGGTCTCGATCGCCGGAGGGGCAGCGAGCTCAGGCGCAGCGCCAGACGTCGCCACTGGCGGCTGCGCTTTGTCCGACGAGACGACCGAAATAGGATCGCGGGAGGCCGCAGCCGTCGTGGCCTCGAAGCGCCGCGCGCGCGCGAGAACGGGCGCGCCGACTTCGGCCGTGCGTTTCAGAGAAACGACGCCGAATTCGCCCGGTGCCTCGCGAGCGGCAGCAACCGGCGGAGCAATGAAGCGCACGCAGTCATGGTAAGCAGCGGAAACGGTGCTCGGCGTCGGTGTAGGCGCTGCCGTCTGCGCCTGCACGCCATCGTTCATTTGCTCGTCCAAACGCGAAGACAGTCTGTCCGGCATCGGCCCAGTCTCACTCGCCATACTTGCGCAGATAACGTTCGTAGGCGGCACGCCACACAGGCGTGTTGAACGCACCCGCGCTCTCGTGAACGACGCTGATTGGCCATGTGCCCATTTTCAGGCCTTTGAGTTCGGCCTGGCGGCAAAAATCCATGTCGTAGAAATGGAAGTCAAACTGCTCGTCGAAGCGCGCTCCGCTTTCGATCAAGCGCGCGCTATCCGCCACCAACATCAGACCGTCTAGCAACTTGCATTCGACGCCCACAGGTCCAAAGTACGAAACACCGTCGCTGGCGACACCTTTTCCGTGGCCGACGGACCCGCTCAAATATTCGGGTGTATCCCAGGCGAATTGCGGTGTCGCGAACGCCCAAGCAGGCTGTTGCGGCGAGCGGCGCCGATTGCCGGCCAGCCCGATGACGTCGAACTGTTGTAGTGCTTCGTGAATACGATCGGTCCAGAAGAAATCGTTGATCGACACGTCGTCATGCACGAAGACCAAGATTGCCGGACTGCTCGCGGCCTGCTCGATCGCCGCGTTATAGAGCGCCGGCAGGCCGGTGGTGTTGTTATCGAACAGCAGCAGCTCAGGCGGCCGTGCGTGCCGTTGCACGGCAAGCGAGCGACCGAGTGCGGTTTCGCGCATGAAGCTGTCTTGCGATTGACGCGTCGCGCAAACGAGGCGTATCGGCTTGGCCGATACGGTGGCGGGCGCGGCGTGAATAGCCGGCGCCTGCGCCGCCCCACTATCGCCTGCTCCTAGCCGACCTGTAGAACCGTTGACAACGCTCGCCCGAGCAAGCCCGTTACCGGGCGCCGCCGCGCTCTCCTTGGTGAACAAAAAGAAAGGCTCCCGCGCATTGCAACCCCAGGTGTTCTCGTCGAGATCGCCCAGCACCGCTTCGTGCGGTAAAAGGTCACCGGCGAAACCGGCCGCACGGAAGCATTCGGCGATATTCGCGCCGAAGAATCGGACGTGATCGGCTTGACCGAAATAGCGCGTGGCAAATTGCGCGGACGGCGCCTTGGTCAATTCGAAGGTGTACTTCAGCACAGGAGAATACGGCGTTTGCGCGATCAAATGCCCGCCTGGCTTCAGACACCGATGCAGCTGCGCGAGGGCAGCGTCGGGGCGGCCGACGTGCTCGAGCACGTGATTGCAGATGATCAGGTCGAAATGGCCATCGGGGAAATCTAGCGCTTCGACATCGATTCTGCGATGTCCCGCCGTACGCGGAAACAAGTCGCCGACGACATACTCGAGCGGCCCCAAGCGGCGGATTCGCGGTTCGATGCCGGCTTCGGGCGCCACGTGCAAAATGCGCATCTCGCTCGCACGCTCGAGCAGCCCGGAGAATGCAACGTAGAGCCACAGATGGCGCTCTCGGTCATTGCAGCCGCATTTCGGGCACAAATGACGCTCGAGCGTGGAGCCTATGGGTTCGATATGTTCGAGGAACGAGCGATCTACGCCATGCGGGTGCGGCAGCCAGGCGTCCACGTGTTGCTCGCACACCGAGCAAATGCACCCTCGCGGCTGCGCTTGCAGTCCCTGCGACCCGGCACTTTTAGCGACACGGGCCGCAATGCTGGAGCGAGCGTACGCAAGGTCAGACTGGAAGCGCTCGGCATCGAACAGGCCATGGTGCGGGTTGGCCGTGAGGTCGCCGAGACTAGAGAGAAGGCGAGCAATTTCGGGCAAGGCTGAAGCATGCGCCCCATACAACTGTTGCAAACGGTCGGCGGCATCTGTCAACGCCCTCCCTGTGAGGCGACCGGATGCAGCCTCCCCTCTCACGAACAGTTCCCACTCGAAGAACCCCGCGCTATAGTCCGGCGGGGCGTCGTCCGAAGGTCCTGTCGGCTTGAGGCGCGACATGCTCCAATACCCGCCCACAGCTACCAGCGGCGCGCGCTCGGCCAAATTCAGATATGTTGCGACGTCGTCGAGCACATCAACCGCCGTGCGGCGATAAGCTGAGAGATCGGTTTCGGCGACGCGTTCGCGGTCGAGTAAAACGTTGCTGAACTCTCCCACAAAGTTGTTCAACTGCCCGATCATGTCTCTAACTAGCAATGCGCGATCGACGAGGCCCATCTCCCCGACCTTCAACAATGCCGGCGGCGCCGCGACGACCGAATCTGTCTCATCGATGAATACGCGTCCGTGGAAAGCCAGCGCCGACTGCGGCTGTGCTCGTAGCGCGTCGACGAGCACTTCGACGGACGTGGGCATGAGAATGTCGCTATCGGCCAACCACTTGACGTATTTGCCCCCGGCGAGTCGCCAAAGCGCCTGGCGGTTCAGGCGCCGGTCCTGAAAGCCGTGATGGAAATATCGAACACGCTCATCGCCGATCCCACTGACGATTGACCGCAAGGCGCCGTCAGGCGTGTCATCGCCCACCAGAATTTCAATGTCGTTGAAGGTCTGACGCTGCGCGCTCAATAGCGCACGGCCTAGATATTCGGCCCGGCGCGCCGGAATCAGAATGCTGACGGTAGCCATGAAACGGGTTCTTCCTTGATTGGCCTGCGGTGAACGGCCGCCTCGCGGCCAGCCTCATATGCTCTCGAGCCGTTCGGGTCGCGCGTGCAGCGCGCCCGACCCGACTGTGCGATCTCAGCAGCTTAGCGACGCGGCGCGTAATTCAATCCAAGGAACAGCGCGTCGTTTCGGGGTCATTTTGGTCAATGCCGGCCGAAAGCGGAGAATAGCGGCGAAATCCCGGTCTGTTTAAAAGATTGAACTTTCGTCGCCCCCGTTAAAGTGCCATCTATCGCAAAAGCCCGCCTGGCGCTTTGCCCTATGGTCGGGTCGCCCTAACGCGAAGCCGCTGGGCTCACTGAATGACATACCGGGGCACCCCAAGGGGCGGCTGGCGCTCGACAACCGTACGATCGTGAAGGATTCGCAACATGGCTCTGGTCAGCATTTTGATTCCTGCCTATAAGGCCCGCTACCTACGCGAGGCAATCGTTAGCGCGCTTGGCCAGACGCTGCGGGACATCGAAATCCTCGTGGGCGACGACACGGTCAACGCCGATCTCGCCTCGCTTGTCGAAAGCTTCAACGATCCGCGTATCAAGTACTTCCACCATGGTTTCCAAAAGGGTACTTTGAACTTCCAGGCGCTGTGGCGCCGTGCAAGCGGGAAATATGTGAAGTGGCTTTGTGACGACGACATCCTAATGCCCGCGTCGGCCGAGGTTCTGTCCTCTGCGCTAAACGTCAATCCTTCGTCGCTTCTCGCGTTCCATGATCGGGTCATCATCGACGGCAATAGCCAAGTCGTCGCTCAACCGACCCCACTGCTCCAGCTAGGACAAACCGCACTCGTCGATCGCTCCTTTTTAGTCCAACGCATGGTAGCGGGGTTACACAATTTTATCGGGGAGCCGAGCAACGTCATGCTGGATCGCGAGCGCGTGGACGTCGAACGCATCGTCGATTATCGCGGTATGCAACTCGACTTTCTCGGTAGCGACGTCGCAATGTTCCTCAACATCGCCGAACTCGCACCGATTGTCGCCGTCGGCGGCTATCTCAGCGCGTTTCGCAGGCACGATGCACAAGCCTCCAAGGTCTTGAGTTCGAATTTCAGCGCAGGACTCTACGAATGGGAATTGATGATCCGGGCGGAAGCCGCGGAAGGAAATCTTCCCGCTCTTCTGCTCGGCGAAGCGAAACAGCGCTTGCACGCGCTATACGCCGGCTACGCCGGTCACCTTCCCGAGATTGCACGCCTGATGGCCAACCTCGACGAACTCACTAGCTCCGAGCCGAGCGGGTTGCTCCGCTCGGAGCACTTCCAAGCCGACTTCGCCTACGCCCGCACCAGCGTCGCGCAGCGAATCGCCGAACGCAAACGGCAAGCGGCCGCATTGCTAGCCGCGTCGTCCCAGCCCGCCACTGCTCTCTGATCTATTACGCCCGCCATGGAATACTCAAAATCCGACTACAAGGAATATCCGAAGACAGTGGCCCCTGATGATTTGTGGGCCCAGGTGCGACGGACGGTCTATGGCAAGCCCGTCTCGGACGACCAGATCGCCCTCATCGTCGATTCGATGCGCGAAGGCCTCTCGCTGAACGGGAGCGAGCGTCTGCTGGAACTGGGCTGCGGTAACGGCGCGTTATCCCACTATCTGTTCGACGGCTGCATCGAGTATATGGGCGTCGACTTTTCCGACTATTTGATCTCCGTTGCACAGCGCAAATTTCAGCGCCCGGGATTTTCGTTCATCGTCGGGGATGTCTGCGGCTACGTGGAAAACGAGCCCGAGCCGGCGCGCTTCACGAAGGTACTTTGCTATGCGGTGCTCTCTTATCTAACCGACGAACAAGTCACGGCGGCACTAGCCGCTTTGGCGGACCGTTTCACGAGCGTGCGCACCGTGTTCCTTGGCAATCTTCCCGACCGCGACCGTGCTCACCTATTCTTCCCCGATGGCAAGGACTTTCGCGCCGAACTCGACGATCCCGCATCGCAAATCGGACGCTGGCGCTCGCCGGAGCAGCTTGAGGCGCTGGCCGCGAGAAGTGGTTGGAAAGCCCGCCCTTCTCGTATGCCAGAGACGTTCTACCAAGCCCACTATCGCTACAACGCCGTTCTCGAACGAGCGCCCTAACGCATTCACGAACGGGAGTCATCTTTTCCATGTTCAGTAAGACACAGCCAGCCGACCTCGCCGTGTTCGGCGGATCGCCCGTGTTCGACACGATTCGCTCGATCTCGAACCTCGTGCGCCCCGACATCGAGCGCTTTTTAGCGTACTCGAAAATCTTTCACGACGCCCGCCAGTACACTGATCACGGCGCCGTCGAGCGCGAACTCGAGCGACGACTGGCTCAATTCCACCATGTGAAACATTGCGTTTCCTTCGCGGGCGGTTTCTGGGGCCTCGTGATGTCCATGAAATGCCTCGCGCTACCGGGGCGCAAGGAAGTCGTCATGCCCTCGCTCACCTATCGGCGGTTGGCTGACATCGTGGCATGGGCGGGACTCGTGCCACATTTTTGTGAAGTCGATCCGCAAACGCTGTCGATAACGGGCGAGAAAGCCGCCTCATGTGTCAACGAAAACACCGCCCTCATTCTCGGCGTACATCCAATCGTCAACTGCTGCGACGTTGAAGGTCTGGAAGAGCTCTCAGCACGAACTGGCATCCCGTTACTGTTCGATGCCGTTGAATCGGTCTATGAATCTTATCGGGGCCGCAAGATTGGCTCTTGCGGCCGCGCGGAATGTTTCTCGATGCAATCGAGCAAATTGTTCAATGCCTTTGAAGGGGGCTACGTCACGACTAACGACGACGCGCTCGCGGCTCGCCTGCGCGACATGCGTCACAACGGCTTGAGGCAAGACGGTACGCTCGACGATATCGGGATTGACGCAAAACAAAACGAAATTCACGCAGCGATGGCACTGGCTGCACTGGATGACGTAGACGACCAAGTCGAGCGCAATCGCCGCCGCTACTATGCCTACCAGCGATTGATTCCGACCGTGCCCCAGATGCGGCTAGTCGAATTCGACGAAAGCGAGCGCTGCGGATTCAAGAACATCGTCGTCGAGTTGCTCGACGGCTGGCCCGTAAAGCGGGAGCACGTGCTTGCCATCCTACACGCCGAGCATATGCTGTCGCGCCCCTACTACTACCCGGCGCTGCATCAAAAGCGCACCGACTATCCGATGGTGTGGGGCGATCTCCACGCAACCGAGGATCTTGCTCAGCGGTTCCTTATGCTCCCGTGCGGTCATTTTGTCGACGAAGCGGACGTCGAATCGGTTGTCGCGACACTTCGTTTCATTCACGCGCATGCCGCCGCCATAAACGACCGCTTCTCATCATGAATACTTCTTTCAACGATCTCGCCGTATTGGGCGCCGAACCGGCCTTGCCGCACCGGCTGCGTCTCGGTCAGCACAACTTTCCGAGTTGGGAGCGCTACGAAGCAGCGTTCCGCGATATTTTCGAGCGCCAGTACTACACGAACCATGGGCCCCTCGCACAAGCACTCGAACGGCGGCTAGCCGAACGCTTGCGCGTCGGTCACGCCATATGCGTGACCACCGCCACCATAGGCCTCGCGCTGGCTGCCCAAGCGTTGGGGGTAAAGGGCAAGGTGCTCGTGCCCGCATTGAGCCATGTGCAGACGGCACAGTCGCTCGCCTGGGCAGGCGCAGAACCCGAGTTCTGCGACGTATGCGAGGAAACCGGACATCTGACCCCCGACTCGGTCGAACCGTTTTTGCGCGACGGCGTTACCGCCATGCTCGCGGTGAACCTTTGGGGCGGTGCGGCCGATATCCCAGGACTGCAACGAGTAGCCGAGCGCACGGGCATTAAGCTCTATATCGACTCGTCTCAGGCATTTGCCTGCGAGATCGGCGGCACGCCGGTAGGCGGGTTCGGTCGGCTCGAAGTCATCTCGTTTCACTCGAGCCATATCCTCGGCGCAGCAGAAGGCGCCGTAATCTGCACTGACGACGACGACCTCGCCGCGCACGTACGGAACATCCGAAGCAACTACGGCATGGGGCGCGTCGTGCCAGTCGGCAAAACCGGAAACGGGCGGTTATCTGAAGCACAAGCAGCCATTGCCTTGATGAATCTGGACGATCTGCCAGAGTTGCTTGCCCGAAATCATCGCCAGTTCGAAGCCTATCGTTCGCATTTGGAAGGAATTCCTGGACTGCAATTGGTATCCCCTACCGGAGTCAGCGCGAGCAACCATCAGAATGTCGTCTGCCGAGTCGATGCGCAACGATTTGGCCTGTCGCGAGACGTTCTAGTCTCCGTTCTTGCTGCCGAAAACGTCGAAGCGCTCGGCGATTTCGGCATCGGCGAGCAATGGCGAAAAGCGGCTTGGTCCGGTGCGCCGCTTCCCAACGCGGAACGTTGGTGCAAATCGATGCTGCAACTGCCGATTGGCGCGCAACTCGACGAGGGTGCCGTCGAACGCATTGCGGCCCGCATCCGCCTTGCACAACGTCACGCCGCCGATGTGGTGCGCAAGCTCGGGGGTTGAGGTGAAGCTTGGCATCATGCAGCCCTACTTCTTTCCCTATCTGGGGCACTTCGCGTTGATTGCTCATACCGACGCATGGGTGGTGTTCGACATCACGCAGTACACGCCCAAGACGTGGATGAGTCGCAACCGAGTGCTGCACCCCAAGGAAGGTTGGAATTACGTGAGCGTTCCGCTCGCCAACTCATCGATCTCGATCAAGACGAGTGAAGCGCGCCTCGTCGATCCGATCAATGCACGTCAAAGCATACTTGGAAAACTTACCCATTATCGCAAAGCGCCATATTACCGGGCGGTCGAGGCGCTTGTTAAAAAGGCGATGGCAGACGACGATACGTCGCTCGTTAAGCTAAACGTTCGCGGATTGAGCAGTGTTTGCGAGTATTTGGGACTGCCGTTTGACTATCGAATCTGTTCGGAACTCCACCTTCCGCTTCCGGAGACGCTGCCGCCGGGGGGATGGGCGCCTGCTATATGCGCTGCGCTAGGCGCAAGCGCCTACGTCAACCCCATCGGCGGACGGGATCTTTTCGATCCAACGGATTTCGAGGCTGGCAATATCGGGCTCGAATTCCTATCGTTCGAACACCCGGTCTACGACACGGGAAACTATAAATTCGAATCCGGGCTATCGATTCTCGACGTCCTAATGTGGAACTCGCCGCGAGAAGTCCTAGAAATGCTACAACAGGGCAGCACACTCGTTTCGCCATAACCCGGTCAGCCGCAAAACGTTATCGCAACGAGCATCTCCTTCGTCTGCTGCTCTGGTTGCGACGCAGCCATCCCTCCGTTGCGGGGAGTGCCTTAGCGGTATGCAATCGCTGCATGTAGCGCCGCGACCACACGGTCTAATTCGTCGTCACCATAACGTTGGTCGCAAGGCAGTGCCAAGCACTCCTTCGATAAGCGGTACTCGATATCGTCGGACGTCCCGGTCGCACCGCGTGTATTTGGCCAATATCGCGCGACAAATATGCGCCGCGCGGCGAGGGCTTCGTGCAGATCGCTGCGACCATTCCAAAACGGGTAGCAAAGCGGGGCGTGAGCCGGATTGGCCGGGAGCGTCAATGCGTTTTCGGCCCCGAGCAGGCGATGATATCGCTCGTAGTTGCGCAGGCGTCGTTCGACCGCCGACGGATAGTCGATATGCGCGAGCATATGTTGCGTGATCGATGACATTCGCCTAGGAGGCTGGCCGCGCAATGTCGCGCGCGCAGCACGGATTCCCTCGTAGCCGGCTTCGGGCCCACGATCGAGCCGCACGACTAACGGCTGAAGACGCTCAACCGAACCCGTATCCTGCTCCGCGGGAGTGGGCACAGCGGAATCTGTTATCAGATATCCGCCGTCGGGTATGCCAAAGAATTTTCTCGGCGAATAGAGCGTAGCGCGGCAGTCGCGCGGCGGCGAGAATAGCGCCTGAGAATGATCGATGACAATACGCTCGCGAGGAAAGCGCGAGAGGACGTGTTCGATCTGTTGCTCACATAGGCCGAAATAATTGACGACGACGAGCCATTCGTTCTCGCCCAGTGTAATGTCGTCGGCGATGTTGAAATGTTCATCGATCCGATAATGCTGCACCGGAATGCCAGCCGTTGCCGGAGGCTCGAGCATCGTCTCGCAGTTGTACCACGGCATCCAAAGCCGCCGCGGCCTGCAGGCCATTAGTAGCGCAAGAAACGCCGCGCGCGCCGATTGAAAGCGTTGTGCGTGAGGATACAGTTCGCCATGGCCGGGGGAAAGTTCAAGCTCGAAATAGCCGCCGATCGCTTCGTGATTCATGGCAGTCCTTGGCAATCGGGAGCATCAACGAATGCGCCGATGAGGTCCTGAGTTTGCAACATTCACTGGGCTTGCGCGACGATTGCAGCGATCCGCTCGACCTGCTCATCGCGCAGCGCCGGATAGAGCGGCAGGCAGAGCACTTTGAGCGCAGCCTCGGTTGCCACGGGCAAATTGTCGCGGCTCGCCGAAGGCAATCCCCGATACATGGGAAAGTCGGAAATCAACGGATAGAAGTAGCGTCGCGCGATGACCTCATGCGAGCGCAGCAATTCGAACAAGGCATCGCGGCTCATCGGATATTCGCTCTCGATGAGAATCGGAAAGTAGGCGTAGTTGGACGCCGTCTCGCCGGCGGCGTCCAAGCACCGGATGCCCTGCACATCGCGCAACAACTCGCGGTACATCGCGTCGATCCGCTTGCGCCGGGCGATTGCTTCGTCGACGTGTTGCAGTTGCAACAGACCGAATGCTGCGTTGATCTCGCTCATCTTCCCGTTGATACCGGGCGCGACGACCGTTAGCTCGTCGACATAGCCGAAGTTCTTCAAGTGATCGATGCGCTGCTTGGTCTTCGCGTCCGGACACACGATCGCGCCACCTTCGAAGGTATTGAAAACCTTCGTTGCGTGAAAGCTCAGCACCGACAAATCGCCGTGCCGCAGCAAGCTACCGCTTTCAGTCTTCACGCCGAATGCGTGCGCTGCGTCGTATATGACGCGCAGATTATAGATATCCGCAATCTGCCGAATCGCCTCGACGTCGCAGGGATGACCGTAGCAATGAACGGGCATGATCGCCGTCGTCTGCGGCGTGATGGCAGCTTCGATCTTTTTCGGATCCAAGTTGAGCGTGTTCGGATCCACATCGACGAACACGGGCTTGATACCGTTCCACAGCAGCGAATGTGCGGTAGCAACGAACGAATATGGGGTTGTGATCACTTCGCCCGTGATCCGTAACGCCTGCAGAGCAGTCACGAGCGCTAGCGTGCCGTTCGCGAAGAGCGCGAGATGTTCGACCCCGAGGTACTCGCACAAGGCGTCTTCCAGTTGCCTGTGAAACGGGCCGCGATTCGTCAACACCTTGCTGTCCCAGATCTTCTCCAGATAGGGGATGAACTCGCTCAGCGGCGCCATGTGCGGCTGAGTGACGAAGATGCGCTCGTCGGCTTCGGGGGAAACCACACGAATCGGGGAGGCGGCAGAGCTCATAGGGCGGTTCACGGCGATGTTTCAGGAATTATCCGCCCCCGTGGCTCAAGCAAAGCGGTGAGATGAAGGGGGAAGGCGGTCTATTTCCGGTGATTGGCCTAGTCCCAAAACAATCGTCGTCCCGTCACGGATCAACCTGCGTCCCTACGAAGCCCCCACCCCCGCCCGCCGCATCGCCACCGGCTTCACCGCATTTTCCAGCGCAGGGCCCGCAGGCGCCGAATCATCGATCGACGTCGCCCGTCCGCCATCGCGGAAGAACGCCTGCTCGGCCGCCCGGTTCATCACCAAAATGCTGATACGGCGATTGGTCGGCGCATTCGGATCGTTCCCCTGCAGCGGCTGCACATCGGCCAGCCCCCTCACTTGCAGCACTTTATCGAGCCGCAACCCGCCCGTGACGAGCGCGCGCCGCGCCGCGTTGGCCCGCTCCGACGACAGCTCCCAGTTCGTATAGCCGTCCTCGCCGCCGCCGTACGGTACGTCGTCGGTGTGGCCCGCGATAGAAATATGGTTCTCGACATCGTTCAGCGCCCCGCCGATCTGCGAGAGGATCGTCACCGCATACGGTTGCAGGCGCGTACTGCCGAGCGCGAACATCGGCCGCTTCTGTGAATCGACGATCTCGATGCGCAAGCCCTCGGCCGTGATCGAAATCCGAATCTGGTCCTTGTACGCATTGAGCGCTGGCACATGCTCGATCAGCGCCGTCAACTTCTGCTTCAGTTGCTGAAGCCGCTGCAGATCTTCCTGCGTAGGCTGCGGCGTGGCAGGCTGCGATGCCGGCGCATTGGGCTGCGTCATCGCTCCAGCGCCGGGCCGCGTGTCGGAAATATCGCGTCCACCGCCCTGCACGACATTGGACTGCGTCGCAGTGGAACTCTCGTTACCCGAGAACAGCGCCGAGAGCGGCGTGTTGAAATACTCGGAGATCCCTTGCTTCTCGTACTTGGAGGTCGATCCGAGCAGCCACATCAACAAGAAAAACGCCATCATCGCCGTAACGAAGTCCGCATAGGCGATCTTCCACGCGCCGCCGTGATGGCCTTCGTGATGATCGCCCTTCTTGCGCCTGACGACGATGCTCATCGGCCGCTTGTCGGCGGCCTCTTTCGAGAGTCTGTCACCCATTGCCTATCCTGCTCAGGAAGAGGTGGCCGGCTTCGCGACCTTCGTCGCGCGGACTGTGTCGTCGAGCTCCTGGAAGGTCGGGCGATCGTTCGTGAACAGCACCTTGCGGCCGAATTCGACTGCCACCGACGGCGCATAACCGCTGAGCGAAGCGAGCAGCACAGCCTTCACGCATTGGAACGGCTTGGCAGCCGCGCGGCCCTTGGCATGCAACAGATCGGCCAAGGGACCAACGAACCCGTACGACAACAAAATGCCGAGGAACGTGCCGACGAGCGCCGCCGCGATCATCTTGCCAAGCACCGCGGGGGGCTCGCCGACGGAAGCCATCGTATGCACGACGCCCATCACGGCCGCCACGATACCGAATGCCGGCAACCCGTCGGCCATCTTCTGCAGCGCGTTGGCGACGACCGATTCTTCAGCATGGTGCGTCGTCAACTCTTCATCCATCAGATCCTGCATTTCGAGGACGTTGATGTTGCCAGTCGACATCATGCGCAGATAGTCGGTAATGAAGTCGAGCAAATGATGGTCGCCGGATATCGTCGGGTACTTTTGAAACAGCGGACTCTGTTCCGGTGCATCGACATCGGCCTCGAGCGCCATCATCCCTTCCTTGCGGGCCTTTTGCATCAGCTCATAAAGCAGCGCGATCAACTCCAAATATTTGGCCTTGTCGTAGCGCGGCCCTTTGAAGCAGGCGGGCAAGCTCTTGATGGTCTTCTTCAGCGTAATGACAGGGTTCGCAACGACGAACGCACCGAATGCCGCGCCGAAAATGCACAGCAACTCGAACGGCTGCAGCAACGCGAACAAATGCCCGCCTTCGCCGACGAAACTGCCGATCACGGCCCCGAGCACCAAGACCCATCCAATTGCCACAAACATAATCTCTCCCAAAGCTCCAAGCTGCGCCAACGCGCCGGCCGTCCGCTCGCGAGCGGTGCGACGAACGGATCGTTCGTAGTCCTATCGATTGTTCAAACGGAAACAGCTCGATGAAGGCGGTCGATTTTTACCGATCGCGGCCACACGACGAGGTCTGATATTCGTCCATGCCTGGCTAACGGCGCAAACGCGCGTAGCTAAAGAGCGAGATGACACTGAATTAATAGGGACGCAGCTAAAGGGCGACGATAAATCGGTATCGATGACCGATCTCGCGGTGCTTTGATTTCGATCAAATCGTTGAGGCGAAATCGCGGTAGGAATCGGCGCATCGTCGGCGACAGGACTTGACGATCATGGCTAGCGGCGACGATCGAGCGCCTCGTCAATGGCACGAATCGCAGCGCTAGTAAGCCGCGACGCACAGCCAATATTTGCCCTGCACCGTGCCGATCATGAAGAAGCGTCCAATTCGCGAACGCGCACGTTCATGGCCTGCCGCAAGCGCAGCTTAATCGCTCATTGCCGCCAGCACGTCCTCGGTCCTGCGCACATGCCCGGGCCGCGGAAAGAGCAACTGTCCACAACCGGCCTTCAGGCCGAGTCCCGGCTCACCGGCCTGAAGGCCGGGGTTTCAAACCGAGGCTAGATTTACGATGAAAGCCGCCCAAGCGCATGTGCGAGCCGCGGTGATCCAGCAACTCATGAAGGCCGCGGTCGCGATGCAGGCGGACGCCTCGCTGCCGCATCGCACCGCGATCATCGACGAGTTGGGGCGCTTAATGCGCCTCTATTTGGACGATACGTTTGGCGGCGCCGAGGCAGGCAGCGGTGCTTCGGCAATCGCGAAAACGCGTAATCGCTCGTAACGGTGCGCGGCCCAACGCGCCGCGCACGTCGTTCATCCGACAACCACGCGGCTATAATGGGTGCGATTCCGTACCGAGCCGTCTCCAAGAGGTAACCGATGTCCGCATCGCCCCTCGCCGCCCCGCCGCGGCGCGCCCGCAATCTGGCTGAATTCGTCGTTAGCCGATTGACCGAGCAGATCGAAACGAGCGCGCTCAAGCCCGGCGACAAGCTGCCCACCGAATCTCAGTTGATGGAGACGATGCATGTGAGCCGCACCGTCATCCGTGAGGCGATTTCGCGCTTGCAAGCCGCTAAGATGATCGAAACGCGCCACGGCATCGGCAGCTTCGTGCTCGAATCGCGCGCGTCGAAACTCGACATCGAGATGATCCCGGCCACGACGCTGCGCGACGTGCTCTCGATTCTCGAGTTGCGCATCAGCCTCGAAACCGAATGCGCCGGGCTCGCCGCGCAGCGCGCCCAGTCGGACGATATCTCGCGCATCCGGACGGCGCTCGATGCGTTGAACGCGTCGCGCGACACGGGCCGGGCCAGCGTCGATTCCGATTTGAAGTTTCACCTCGCGGTCGCCCGCGCCACGGGCAATCGTTATTTCATCGACATCCTCACGCAACTGGGCACCGCCTTGATTCCGCGCGAGCGCATCGATTCGGCCGGGATCGCCGACGAAGACCCGCAAGCTTATCTCTCACACGTCAATCGCGAGCACGAGAGCATTCTCGACGCCATCGCACGGCACGATGCCGAAAGCGCACGCGCCGCCATGCGCATGCATCTGTCGAACAGCCGCGAGCGGCTGCGCCGCGCCTACAAGCGCGCGAGCGGGAACGATTAGCGCCGCGTTTTAGGGCCCATTCACACTAATTTCCCGCTTGCGCGCGCCACCCGCTGGCCCGCGCGCGCGAAAGCGTTGCAACTAGCCGACACCCCATAGCATGCGCGAGCGGCGCGGCGACTCGCACCTCGGTCGAGCCGCATCCCGCGCGTCGGCGCCCGTTCGCGCGAGCAGGGGGCGGTGCCACCCAGCCTTCGCCGGTGCTCCGTGCGGCGCTGGCGCAAGCCCAACGGCGGGCAAAAATCCCGTCCTTCCTTGCCCCACCAAGTCGTCGTACAACTCATATAGCAGACGTCGTCGTTCGTCTGCCTGGGAGTTTCCCTACTAAATATCGCTCCGTTCCCTGGTAACAATGCCTCCTGCCGCCAGTTGTACGATGACGTATGAGATATCTCTCCCGGCGACGGCGGCAAAGCGAAATTCGGGCGCGCGGCGCTGTGCCGACGCCGTTGGGAAGCAGCGATCAACCACGGAGACTCAATTGAACAAGCGCGTATTGAAACTGTCGGCCCTCGCTCTGGCTGCCGGCTTGGCAGCGGGCGCGGCGCAGGCGCAGACCAGCGTCACGTTGTACGGGATCGTCGATACGGGGATCGGCTACCAGAGCAATCAGGCGCCTGCACTGGGCGCGACGTCGGGCGGCAAGGCCGCGACGAGAATGATCAACGGCATCTGGTCGGGTAGCCGTTTCGGTTTCAAGGGTGGCGAGGACCTGGGCGGCGGGACGAAAGCAGTGTTCCAACTCGAAGAAGGCTTCAACAGCGCGACGGGCGGACAAAGCGTGAACGGACTGGCGTTCAACCGGCAGGCGTATGTCGGCCTGAGCAACGCCCGCTACGGCACGCTGACGTTGGGCCGGCAGTACACGTCGTTTTATACGCTGCTGTCTCCGTGGAGCCCGACGACCTGGCTGACCGGCGCATTCGGAGCACATCCGGGCGATATCGATTCGTTGGACACGAACTATCGTTCGAACAACTCGATCGTCTACACGTCGCCGACCTTCAGCGGTTTGACGCTGAGCGGTTCGTACTCCATGGGCGGCGAAGCGGGCAGCTTCAACGCGGGTTCGACGTGGAGCGCCGCGGCGCAGTATAAGAACGGACCTCTCGGCATCGCCGCGGGCTTCCAGCGCGTGAACAATTCGGCCGAGGGCGGCGGTGCTTGGGGCTCGTTCTCCACCGTCAGCAACAACGGCAGCCAGCCGGCCGTGTCGGCGGTGAACAACGGTTATCAATTCGCGCAGGCGCAGCAGCGGATAGCCGTGACGGGCGGTTGGCAATTCACGCCGTCGTTGGATGTTTCGGTCTCCTACTCGAACGTGCAGTACATCCCGGGCGTGAACTCGCGGTTCGCCAGCGAAGCCGTGTTCAATACGTACGGCGCGGTGCTGCATTGGAAGGCGACGCCCGCGTTGGATCTGGCCGGCGGCTATAGCTACACGAAAGCATCGAAGGCCAACGGAGTGACCGACGGCGCGCAATACCACCAGTTCGTGCTCTCGCAGTATTACTCGCTGTCCAAGCGCACGGCGTTCTACGTGCTCGAAGCCTTTACGCGCGCGAACGGTCAAACGCTCAATGCCGCGGGCGGCGTGATCAATGCCACGGCCACGATCGGCGACGGCTTCAACGGCACGCCTTCGGCCTCGCGCAACTTGTTTGCGGCGGGTGCGGGCATCATCCACCGTTTCTAAGTCTTTCAGTTTTCCGAGGTAGAAGAGAAGCAGTGTTGAACGGCTATCGGCGGGTTTTCCGCCGATAGCCGCTTTTTTTCGCTCACCGAACTTCATTCGCGCTCGCAAAGCGTTCGATGATGGCGGTTAATCTGCGGCTCGACGTTTCACCCCCCTTGCATAAGGGCCGCCACTTGAGACGCCGCCATCGCGCCGCGATAGAGGCGAAAATCGTCGATCGCGCCGGCGAACAAAGGATCCCCGCTCCATTGCGAGCGGCCGATCCAGTTTTGCGCCGTCTCACCAATGCGCCACGGAGCGAAGATGAAATCGCTGGAACTGTTGACCGCTGCGCCATTGACGTACAGCGTCGCCGTCGTGCCCGATAGTGTGACGGCAACGTGCACCCACTGGTCGAGCGGGAGCGCGGCCGTGCCGTCGAGACGCCGCTCGCCGTGTGGCCCGTTGGTCGTGATCGCGAAGCGTACGGCGCCCGCCGAACCCAGCGGCGTCAGGAACATATAACGGCCGGTGCCGGCGCCGAAATCGAACACGCGCGCCCACCGGTCCGCACGTCTCCAATTGATCCATGCCGCGATCGTGAAATCGGATATGTCCGCAACGATGTCATCGGGCAAGCTGACATAGCCGGTTGCGCCATCGAGCGAAACCGCGTTGCCGATTTTTCCTGCAACCTGCGTCGCGCCGCCCACGAGCGTGCCCGTATGTCCGTTGCCCGTGGCGTCAGCGGCCACGGTTCCGCTCGCTTCGTCGAAGCCGAGCAGTGTGTGCGCTGCGAGCGCCGTCGCCGCGGCCACCTGTGCACTGCTGCCGCTCTCACCGGAAGCCGTCGCAGCCGTAACCACGTAATACCAGGTGCCCGGGCCGGGATTATCGATGTAACTGAGCGGATCGACGATGCCGGAAGCGACGACGCCGTAGGGACCGCCGGATGTCGCGGCGCGCTTGACCGTGTAGCTCGATGCACCCGCCACGCCCCACCACGACAACACGACTCGCCCCGCTTCGGGCCACGCCGTGAGCCCCGATGGCGTCGCCGCCCCCGCAACCGCGTCACGCGTGCAAGTCAAGGTGCCGTAACCGAGTTGATCGAAGCCGCCGCTGGTCGAACCGTAATTGCCGCCGCCCCCTTCAGGCTGGATCGCAAGCGCGAATTTCGTCGACCACGGCGCGGCGATGCCCCTGCGGTTCACGTAGTGGTTGTATACGAGCGCCCAACATGGCCGCACGGTCCCCTGGCTAGCGGTCGAAAACGCGGACTGCGTCACGTCCACATTCGAGTAGGTGGCGTAGGGCACCGCGAGATACGTGCCGTCGGGCTGCACCAGATTCGCCTTCGCCACGTACTCGGCACCCGCAAGAAAGCGGTTGTTGTCGTGCCCGTAGGCGTCGATGCCTTGATTCCACGCCATTTCGCAGATCACGCCGCCCAAGGCGATGCCAAGCGTGTTGTGACCCTGGTCGCGGCCGCTCTCCTGCCATTGGCCGAGATAGCCCGGATGCATGTAATAGACCGCCTGTGCGATTGCGCCGTTGCCGGGGCCGTTCAGGAAGTAGTTGATGCCCGAATCGAACAGCGTGCGATCGTCGCAGAGCACGCCGATCGCCATCACCGAGGCGATGTTGCACAGATCCCAATTCGCCCAATAGTGCGTAATGTCAGTGCCGTTATGGCGACTCAAGAAGTCCGCGTTAATCGGATAGAAGATGTTGCGCATCATGCTCTGGAACGCCGCGAAATCGGCCGGCGCCCAACCCGCGTAGCCGCGCATGATCTCACCGGCGTTGGCGAATTCGTAGCCGTAGATGCCGGCCGCGAGATCGACGTTCGTATCTCCGCCCAAGCGTTGCAGCGTAGACGACCACGCATTCATGATCTGCACGGCCTTGTCGGCATAGCGTTGATCGCCGCCGACTCGCCAGCGCAATGCGCATGCATAGGCGGCGGCAATATCGTTATAGAGCACGGGATAGTTTTGCGGAACGCTACCGCCGCGATCGACTTCGACTTGCGGGCGCGGCGACCACGACAGGCTCGCATGGCCATTCGCAATCAGGACATTCCAGCCATCGATCCAAGGCGGCGTTTGCGTAGAGACTTTCAGCGCCATGCGGTCGAAATCGCCCTGCGTGTGCAGCAGACCAGGGTGTACGAACGCACCACTCGCAACGATATCGGCTTCACCGGTGGCCGCGTGCGTCAATGCACGGGCCGATGCCGCGCCACCCGCTGCGGAACGGCTGAGCGACACCGCGGAGCCCGACTCTCCGCCCCCGCATGCGGCAAGCACCATCGCGCCAAGGCTATAAAGAAAGGTTCGCCGAGAAACATCCGGCGTCGAATCGGTCGTTTTCGTCTCGTTCATAGAGGTCCGTGTCGGAATCGTTGCTGCGGGCCATTGCAGCGATAGTCATACCGTTGCCTGCAGGTATCGATGCACTTACGCACGCGCCACGCAAACGTTAGCGCGCGCAGCAACGCTGCATCCACACGCTGCGCCAGCGTCATCGATTGTCGCATTAATGGGTTAACAGACGTGGTTTAAGGACCCTCGATAGTCCCATCCACCAGATAGGCATGCCCGGCATCCATTCCTCCGCAGCTTGAAAGCTCGTTCTCCAGCGAAAAGCATTCGCCCTCCTTCGCCACGCTGCGTAAGTACGCGGCCGCATGCGGCAAACGGCTGGTCATCGCCTTCGCATAGGTTCCGGCGCCGTTAATGCCGCGACTCCGCAACCTCGCGCACGAGCGCCGACGAAACATAATGCGGCCCGTCGAATAGATAGACGCGATACCCGCGATAAGCCCGAAGCTGCGCCCTCAACTCGCTCGCGCTCGCCGCGCGCACCCCTGCTCCCGGCAATCCGCGAAACGCCTCCGCAATGATTCGCACACGCTCGGGCCCTAAGCGTTCGGCCAACGCGTCGGCATAGGCCCGCGCCACCGCGGGCACACGCACGTAGTCGCCGCAACCATCTTGGAACAACACGCCGACATCTCGCGGCAGCCATCGGTCCAGCCAAGCCGCGAGTGCGGCGCCCCCGACGTTCGAATTGTCGTAGACGCTGATCCACAGCGGCCTGGGCAGCCGATCGAGCAACGGCGCAAGCGATGCAGCATCGCGCCAGGTCGGATCGACTTCCACCGGAAAATACCAACCGGCCACATGCACCGGCCATTTCACCGCCGCCAGCGCCAGAGATTGCTTCACGAGCCGCGCGGCATCGCCCCGCGCCCTCGACTCGTCGAAGCGGCCCGCCAGGCCAACGATTACGTCGTGCGCCCACGGCTCGCGGCCGATGCGTTTCCAGTCGGGCAACCGCTGCGCCGTCGGCAAGCCCGCGCCCGGCGCAAGCGCTTCGTCGTCGACCGCCGTCCATTGCACGAGCAGGTCGCGCACGCCAAGCGCGTCCCACTCCCCGTGCGGATTCATATGCGCGGCATCGGGCTGCCAGACGATTCCCTGCGCCAAGCCCGCCGCTTCGCCCCCCCGCGAGGTGGCAGCGGTGCAGCCGCCGCCGAGCCCCGCCACGGCGAACGCGCAAACAGCCGCCGTCGCGCAACGTCGCCAGCGCCTTGCGCGCATGAGCGTCGATACCCTATCGCCCATGACTGCGCACGAGCGTGTCCGTCATCGAATGCAGGTAATCGTCGGCTAAACGCGCTCGATCGATTTTCGCGTTGACGGTCAACGGCAGCATCCGGCAAGGGATCAACTCGGAAGGAATCATGTAGGGCGGCAGCCGCTCGCCCAAGCGCACGCGCCAATCGCCAGGCAACGCGAGTTGCGCGCCGCGCAGATCGTTCGCGCCGGTTTCGACGAAGGCCACGATGCGCGCCACCGTGCCGTCGGTGCGCCGCAGCGGCACAGCGGCGGCATGGACCCCGCCCGGCATCGCCGCGAGCGCCGCATCGATTTCCGCCAGTTCGATCCGATAACCGTGCAGCTTCACTTGATCATCGATACGGCCGTGGCAAAACAGCAGCCCATCGGCATCGACACTGCCCACGTCGCCCGTGCGGAACGCACGCTCGCTCTCGCGAGAGAACATCCGCGTCGCATTCAGATCCGCGCGGTTCAGATAGCCGCGCATGACGTACGGGCCGGCGATGCACAGCTCGCCGCCTTCGACGAAGACTTGCCCGCCGCGCCGTGCGAACCCGATCGGCAAGCGCTCGGGATGCGCGGCGAGCACGGCGTCGTCGACGACGATCCACGTCGCCGCCACCGTCGCCTCGGTCGGACCGTAGGTATTGATGATGCGTGCGCCGGGAAAGCGCTCGCGCAACCGCCGCGCCAGAGAAACGGGCAGCATCTCGCCGCAAAACAAAAACGTGTTCAACGCGGGTAGCGCAGCCTGGGCGAAGCGCGGATCGAGCAATTGCTGCTGAGCGAACGACGGCGTCGAGACCCACGCGCTCACCCGCGCGAGCGCGAGCTTGTCGATGAAGGCGGCCCCCGGCAGGCTGGCCGCGCGCGACATCATCACGATCGCACCGCCCGAGCTCAACGTGCCGAAGACTTCATACATCGATAGGTCGAAGCTGAACGGCGCCTGGTTCAGAAAAACCGGCGCCGCGCCGAGGCCGAAGTCGGCCGCCATCCACTCGGCCAACGACAGCACGCTCTCGCGGCCGATCTGCACACCCTTGGGCTCCCCCGTCGTGCCGGAGGTAAAGAGCACGTAGGCGAGATTTTTTTCCCGCAACGACTGCGCACGATCCGGCGCCGGTTCCCCCTCGCCCGCCCAATCGAAGCGGTCGAAGCTCGCTCGACGCGCGTCGAAATAGACCGATGCGCCAAGCGCACGCGCGATGCGCCGCATACGCTCGTCGGGATAGACGGTGTCGATCGGCACGAACGGCGCCCCGAGCATCAACGCGCCCGTCATGGCGACGAAGAAGTCGGCTTCCTTGTGTCCGCGCACGATCACCGGCACGTCGCGCGCGATGCCGTGTGCGATGGCCGCATCGCACCAGGCGAGCGCCGCTTGCTCGAGCTCGCGCCAACTGAGCGTGCGCTCCGCCGCGACGACAGCCGGCGCGTCGGGACGCAGATGGGTTTGGACGAAGCGGCTTTGCGCTAGATCGAAGTGCATCGCCGCCGCCTAGTGAAACGCGGGGGCCGACGGGTTCGCCCCGTCCGCGCCCTGAGCGGCGATGAACGACGCAAGCGCGGTCGCGCTCGCGAGGTGCTCGGCAATCTCCGTCGGCGGCACCGACACGCCGAACGCCATCTCGACCCGCAGCACGATCTCGACGGCGAGCACCGAATCGACGAGCCCCGATTCGATCAGCGGCGCATCGGCGTCGATGCTTCGCAACACGACTGATTCGACGAGCGCTTGGACGCGTTCGAGCAATCCGTTTTCTGTTGACATCAATCGAATCTCCTTCAAGACAGGTCGATCAAAACTGGAAATAGAGAAAGCGCGTTTCGCCATGCAACTGCGCGGCGCATACGAGCAACACGAGCACGATCGCGGTCGTCCAGCGCCAGGACGGCGACCAGCGCCAACGCGGCGCAACGGTGTCGGCGGCGCGCTCCAACGCCGGCGAGAACCGGCCCATCCATTCGTGCGAGTTCGGCGCGAACCAAGCGATCGCGAGCAGCAGCGCGAGCTGCGGCGCAGGCATGCTCCGGCCCAACGCCAGCCGCAACCAGCCCGCGATGCCGCCGCCGTCATCGATCGAGGGCCACGCGGGCGGCGCGAACCCGTGCAAACCGGCCATGCCTTCGAGCATCGCAAGCGCATCGCCCACCCCGTGCGCGCGGAAGAAGACGAACGCGACTAGCGCGGCAACGAAGGTGATCAGCACGCTCGCGACGCGCCACGCGTGTGCTCGCACCTTCGCCGCTTCCATCCCGGAGGCCCGAACCGCGGTAGGTCCTGCGTCGGCATGGCACGACTGACGCCAATTGCGCCAAGCGTGATTGACGGTCAAATAGCCCGCATGCAGCAAGCCGTAAATGAGGTATTGCAGCCCGGCGCCGTGCCAAATGCCGGCGAGGCCCATCGTGTAGAACGTCGGCACGGCCACCGTGGCCGCGAAGCCCATCGGAGAGCGCTGCGCGGCACGGCCGATCGGCCGGCCCTGCTGCGCGCGGCGGCGGTTGATCCGCATCGACAGCGGGTAATACAGGTAAGCGGTCAAGTAACGCGTGAGCGTGATGTGCCAGCGCTGCCAGAAGTCGATGATGCTGGCCGCTTTGAACGGAGAATTGAAATTGAGCGGAAAGCGGATGCCGAAGAGTTTGGCAAGACCCACCGCCATGTCCGAATAGCCCGAGAAATCGAAGTAAAGCTGCAGCGCGTAGGCGAGCGCCGTGCCCCACGCGGCCCAGCCGTCCAACGCCGCCGGGGCCGCGAAGCCCGCGTCGGCGTAGGCGGCGATCGGATCGGCCAGCAGCAGCTTCTTGGCGAGCCCCATCGCGAACAAGCTCGCGCCGATCGAGAGGTTTTGCGCACGCAGCTTGTACGTCTGCGCTTGCGCGAACTGCGTCATCATCTCCTTGTGATGCAGGATCGGTCCCGCGATCAGATGCGGAAAGAACGTGACGAACTGTACGAAGCCGAGCGCGTCCGATCGTTTGACGATCCGCGCGCGGCAATCGAGCAGATAGCCGATCTGCGTGAACGTGAAGAAGGACACGCCCAGCGGCAGCACGACGCCCGATGCATGCTGCGCGAGCCAGCCTTGTTGCGAGAGCCCGCACCATTGCACCCACGCACCGGCCATCGCCGCCCAATACTTGTAGCGCACGAGCACGGCCAGATCGACGCAGATCGCCACGGTCAGCCACATGCGCGCGCTGCGCGAGCCGGGGGCCGATGCCAGGATCGCCCGGCTCATGCCGTAGTTGAATGCGATCGACATCGCCAGCAAACCGATGAACGCCGGCGCCCACGCGCCATAGAACACGAGCGAGGCCAAGCACAGCCAGAACGCCGCCAGGCGCGGCGAACGCGCGCCCGCCAAGTAGTAGAGCGTCAATGCAATCGGCAGAAACAGCGTCAGGAAGATAAACGAGTTGAACAGCATCGACGCATTCCCTCAATGACGTTGGATCGACATCGGCAAGGCCGCCACCGCTGGGCCCGATGCGATAGCGGCGGGCGAAGACAGCGCGTCTTCCGACATCTCCCAGATCACCACGCGCACGCTGGACGGCCAACTCGCGCGCTTGGCCCAGATCGCCGCGAGTGCACGGTCGAAGCGTCCATCGTCTTCGCTCACGTTCCATACCTCGCGGCCCAGCGCTCGACCAAGCCGGTCGGCAAAACTGCTGCGTCGCGAGAAGGAACTGCCGGCCAGCAGCACCTGCGCAGGCGGGGTGTCGTCGAGCAAACCGCCCGAGGCTACGGGGCGGATCGTTTCGGGCATTTCGATGTCGGGTCCGGGCCGCCAACTGTCCGGGACATTGGCAAGGCCAGCGAGCCGCAGCAAATCGCCCACGCGCGCATGCACGCCCGATTCGTGCTCCACCGTGAATCGCGTATCGCCCCGCGCACCCAGGAACGGCTGCGCCGCGGCTGCAACGGCGTTTGCGGCCGCTTGCGCGCCGCGCCCGTTCCAATGCACGTCGGTGCGATAGAACGCGGGGCGGGCGGCCGTCAAGGAACCGAGCAAGTCCACCTGCACGACGCCCGCTTGCGCGAGCGCTTGCCGCCACGCTTGCCAGCGGGCAGTCATGCGCGAGTCCTGGCGCAAGCCGCAGAGCGCCTGCGTCTCGACGCGCGCTTTGTCGGGGACGGTCGCGACGACGAGCGCAATGCCGTCGCGGCGCAAGGCGTCGGCGTAGCGATGCAGCGTAGCGATCTGTTCGCGCATCGCCTCGTTCACAGGCGGCGTCTCGGCCACCGACGGCGCAGGCTGCAAGCCATCGGCGTAGAACAGCCAGCCGGGGCAGCCCTCCCGCACTTGCGAGCCCAGATCGCCAAGCACGCGGTAGCGCAGTGCGGCGCTCGCGCGGCGCAGCCCGGCGGCGTAGGGCACGTCGATGGCGCGATCGATGCGGCGCATCGCCTCGCCGTTGCGCCATCCGGCGGCATCGCCGAGCGCCGACGCCGGATCGCTCTTTGCGCGCGTGACGAGCGAGGCGATGCCGAGCGCGAACGCACCGGCGAGCAAGGCCGACATGCAAGCGGCCATCGGGCGATGAGCACGATCGGTCTCGGCCGCACGCGGCGCGCTTGCCGCGACGCGGCCGCGGCTTTCGGCGACGGTCTCGCTCATCGCGCCAGCGCCGTGTCGATGCGATCGAACCAAGCGGCTTCGGCCATGATCGAGGAGGCGTCCCACTGGCCCGAGGCGCCCGGGCCGTACGCCATCTGCCCTTCATTGAACTGCCACACGATCGCCTGCGGCTTTTGCTGGGCGAACGCAGGGGATTCGAGGTAATCGAGCAGCGTCTTCCACGGCCCCGTATCGCCGAACTTCCAGGTGAGCCCGACCGGGCGCGCCAGCGCATGCGAAAGCCGCTGAGGAAAGCCGAGATACGGCTGCACCATGCTGTTGCCGACCACCTGCACCACTGGGGCGGCATCGGCCAGCAAGCCGGCCCCGTCTGTCTCCTCGCGCACCACGAAGCGGTCTTTACCGATGGCGCGCTTGCGATCGGGCGGCAGCAGCGCCGCGAGGTCGCCGTAGTCCATCTCTTCGGTCCACTCGCCCAGCTCCCTCGGCTCGTCCTGCTCGCCTGACAACGGGCCGGCTGCGGCTAGATGCCGCGCCGTCGCATCGGCCGCCGCCTCGGCCGTATGCGCGGACCAATGGTAGTCGGCGCGAATATAGGTGCTGTCCTCGCGCGGATCGACGTCCGCGAGCGCGGCCACGGCATCGACGAAATCGAGTCCTGCCTGCCGCGCGTGGGCGAGGATCGCCGCGTAGCGTTGCGCGACGCTCGTCGAAAGCGCAGTGCCGTCCGGCAGCTTGTCGGCAGCGGCGCGTGCCTTCAATGGCGCGACCACGATCGTGCAACGCACGCCGTGTGCGGTGAGCTTGCCCACGGCCTTGCCGATCAAGTCGACCACGCTCAGGCACGCAGGCGTATCGTCGGCCGTCCAGCTTTCCCACGCGGGGAACAACCAGCGGTCGCGACCCTCGATCACGCCCTGCGCCGCGCGCGCCATGCGGGGCATGAACGTCAAACCGGCGGCCAACGGCGCAGCGGCCAAAGCCAACAACAAGCGGCGGCGGCGCGCGCAGATGGCGGCGCCCGGGTCGTGGGCGAAGTAGATGGGTCTCATCGGCAAATATTCTTGTGGGTGGATTTCAAAAAGAGCGCAATCGTCGTTGGGCGGGGCAGCGCCAGGCTCGAGTGCGT
Organism: Trinickia sp. Y13; assembly: GCF_029522115.1. Lineage (GTDB taxonomy): Bacteria > Pseudomonadota > Gammaproteobacteria > Burkholderiales > Burkholderiaceae > Trinickia. Next base: position 106,556 of record NZ_JAKWFK010000014.1, read on the forward strand.
CAGCGCCCGCCCGGCCATTCGAGCGTATCGGGCACGCCGCCCAGCACCGGGCGCGCGGCAGTGCCGGACAGGATCAAGGTGTAGCTGCGACCGGCAGCCAGACGCGGGAGTGCGAACGGCGCGGAAACGGCCTCGCCGCAAACGGCGACCAAGGTCGCGGCGACCGGGTTGATCGAGCGCGCCGCGGCGTGCGCCGGAGCGACGCGATCGAAGACGACCGCGCCGGCATTGCGCTCGAGCGCGACCTTCCCGTCGCATCCATCGATGAAATTGAACAGCCGCAACTGCGCGCGCAACGCGTCGGCGCTTGCCGCCGGCGCGGCGATCGGCAGTGCTCGCCAGCCGCGTGCACCGTCGCGCTCGATCGCCACGGTGATCGTCGAGCCCGCCGTGTCGCTGCCCGCCACCCGTGCGGCGGCAGCTTCTTGCGCCGCCATCGCGCCATCCACCTCGACACCGAGCGGCGTGCCGGGCCGCACGACGTCGAGCGCGGTCGCCGCGCCGGGCGCGAGTTCGATCGGCCGCGCGCCGCCCGGCAGTGCAACTTTCGCGGCGCGCGCCGAAAGGTTGACGACGCGAAGATATGTGGCGTCTGCCGGCGGTTGGGGGCCGTATAAGCTCGCGACATCGTCGGCAGCCGCGATAGCCGGAATGGGCGCGGCGGCAATCATGGCCGTCAGGGCGAGTGCGCGCGCACGGCGAGTTCCCATGCCGGGTTTCTGTTTCGAGTATTCGGTTCGGGTTTCGGTTCGGTTCGTCATCGCAAGGATCGCAATCGTGGTTCGAATCATTTGAGAACGAGCGGCGAGGCTCGAATGGGCCGCCTTCAATAAGAAAACACCGCGCTGCAAAACGCGCCGCGCGCACGGTCGTCGCCGGTCACCTTCCAGCGGTACTGGACCGAGAGCTGGACCGATGAGCGCAAGGTGTCGTATTTGCCGTCGCGAAATCCGTAGCGCAGGGTCACGCCTACGCCCGCGCCCACCGGCACGCTGCCATCGACGCTCGTGTCGTAATCGGCGCCGAGCACGGCGTAAGGAAACACCGTCAAGCGCGGGCTCACGCGGTCGATTCGGTAGCTGCGTCCCGCCTCGACGACCGCCGTCGCGTAGTTCGATTCGTGCGTTAGGTAGCGGCCGCCTTCCGCGTAGACCGACAACGTCCACCACGACGGCACGTCGACGCGCCGCTCGATGCCCCTGCCGCCCGAGTAGGCGAGCCGTGCGAGCCAATCGCCCTCGGCCTGCGAGCCGATCGGGACGATCCGTTCGAAGGCGGCGATGGCGTCGACGCTTGCGAACGGCTTGCCGCGCACACCGAACGCGGCCTCGAGCGAGCTTGCGCCGCTCGCCCCGCCGCTCGAGACGCCGAAGCTCTCATAGCCGCGTGCGTAGAGCTCCAACATGCGATCGCCGAGACTGCCGAGCGGACGCCAGTACGCCTCCGCGCCCGTTTGCCAGTTGTTGCTCGCGGTAGAGGCCGGCGTGCTCGAATACCCCGGCTGCAGTCCCGCGCCGCGGTAGTCCAGCGAGACGTCGAAGCCCCATTTGCGCGTCGCCTCCGAATGCGCGGCCCGCAAGCCTTCGAGTTCCTGCGCCGCTTCGGCCTGCGCGGCAGCGGCCTTTTGCCGACGCTTGTCTTGAACAGGAACGCGTGGCTGCTTATCGATGGCGCTCGAACGCGCGGAAGCGGAATCGGAACCGGGAACGTGAGTTGAAGCCGAGGCTGGGGCGAGCGCGTCGATCGCGCGCTCGAAGTAGCGCGCCGACTGCGCATCGCGATCGGCCGCCGCCGCGGCATAGCCGGCGTCGGCGAGCGACAGGCCGGCCAGCTTGCCCTGCGCGTCGGCGTGCTCGAACGCGGTCAACGCGTGCGCATCGTCGCCCGCTTGGCGCGCGACATAGCCCGCCTGCAGCGCGGGCAGCGAGTCGAGCAAGCCGTCCTCGATCAGGCGGCGCGCTTCATGGGTGGCCTCACGCGTCTGCCCTGCCTCTTCGAGCGCGTCGATCAATGCCGCGCGGTGCTGCGCACTCTGGGGTGCGGCCGCCACCGCTTCGCGCGCATAGCGCACGGCTGCGCGCTTGTCGCCCCGCTCGCTCGCGGCATCGCGCGCACGGCCAGAAGCAAACGCCGGATCGGCCGGCCATACGTCGCAGCTCGCGCCGAAGTCGGGATCGTCCTGGCAGTCGGCGATGGGCCGCACTGCGCTCAACGCCGGCGCCGTCATGTTTGCGTTGCCGAGGAGCCTGCGCGCGCGGCCAAGGCGCTCTGCGACGAGCGCGTCGGTATCGTCGCCAAGCGGCGGCATCGCCGAGAGCCGATCGAGCGCATGCTGCGCCTGGCCTTGCGCCATCCAGATGTCGGCCGCAATCGCGCGCGCGCTGTTCCGTGTGGAGCGTGTGGCGTCTTCACGGCGTAACGCCGCGTCCAGATCGGCGTCGGCGAGCGCGAGACGTTGCTGCTCGGCGCGCGCGAAGGCGCGAAAGACGAACGGCATGACTTCCGTGTCGTCGTAAGCGATGGCGTCGCTGGCCGCTTGCTCGAGGCCAGCCCAATCGCCCGCCGCAATCAAAGCGTCGAACAAGGCGACGCGATAGTCGATGTTGTCGGGGGCATAGGCCACGGCTTCGCGCGCCGCGGCAGTAGCCTCGCCCAAGCGTGCGCCTTGGCGTGCGGCGAACGCGCGGTGCGACGCCTTCGGCGCCATGCCATTGCCGATGAAGGTGCGCCGCAGCCTGAGGTCATCGCTATCGCCGAAGCGTTGCACCGCTTCGACATCGGCCTGCCATGCGAGCGCGTCGTTGCCGGCCGCGCTTGCCGAATCGATCAGCAACAGACGCAAACGCAGCACGTCGGGCCGCGCCGCGATCGCACGCTGCGCCTCTGGCACGGCGTCGGCATAGCGCTTCTCGCCGTAGGCGCGATACGCCCGCCCCGCGGCTTCGAATGCTTCGCCCGTCAAGACATCGCCCGGTGCGCTCGGCCGCAGCGTGCGCGGCCTGGCCGCCGCGGCAACCGCGTCGATTTGCGCTCGGCGCTTGATCAAGGGACGGCGCGGCCCCAAATCGCCGATCGCCTGACCGAGCACGGCGCTCGCCGCGCCATAGCGGCGCTGGGCCGCGAGCGTATTGGCTAGCAGCAATCTGAGTTCAAGCACGTCGGGGCGCTGACGGATGGCCTCTCGCGCGAGCGCTTCGGCCTGTCGGTAGTCGCGCCGTTCGAACTGCGCGTAGGCTTGCTGCGCCACGCGATAGGCAGCGCCACCCAGCGCCGGCGGTTCGACGTCGCGCTCGCTCGCGTGCCCCGCCGCTGCCGCGAAGATGGTATAGGCAAGGCAAGCCTGCGCCATACGCCGCAGGCGCGCGGCACGACAACCCGGCAACGAGAACGCTCGCGCCGTGCACGCCACGGCCGCCGTAGGTTGATGAACGTTCAAGTCGCGGCTCATGAACTCGCCCCCGACAAGCTGCTGAGACGGCGCTGCTCGTCGACGACGCGCTCGATCGCTTCACGCGAAACCACGCCGCGCGCGACCATGAAATCGCCGATGCGGCCATGGCGGTCGGGATGGTATTCGGTCAGGGCCGCTTCGAACGCTTGCCGGCGCACGAACCCGCGCTCGATGAGCAAATCGCCGATGAGCGGGATGCTGCGCAGCGCAGAAGCTTGCGGTTGTGCTTGCGGTTGTGCTTGCGGTTGCGCCTTTGCTCGCGGCGCATCCTCCAAGCCTCCGCGCAGCCGCCTAAGCCCGAATGCGATCTCGCCCTCGCGCACGATCCTCTGCTCCACGCTCGCGCCGATTTGCGCTTGAAGCTGCGCGAGCAAGGCGTCGCCGAGCGGGCTCGCCGTCAACACGACCGCGCGCCCGGCCGCATCGAAACCTTGCGGCAACACGCGCAAGCGAATGATCGTCTCGAGCGGCAATTGTCCGCGATGGCGTTCGAGCGCATCGGCATCGAGCACTCCGCGTTCCAACTCGGCCTGAAATGCGATGGCTTCGGCCAGGGTCTCGTCATCGAGCCAGCCCTTGGCCATCAGCACGCGTCCCAGCGGCGCTTCGCGCGCGTGCGCCTCATCGAGCGCGCTACGCAGCTTCTGCGCGTCGATGGCCTGCCAGGAGATCAAGAGTTCGCCCAAGCGTTGCCGCCGATCGACCAAGCCATCGGCGGACGGAAAATCGTGCATCGTCTTGTCCCAAGCGAGCCGCTTGCCGGTCGCCATATGCACGGCGAACAAGCGCCAGGCGCGCGCCACCGCCAGAAAATTGATGAAGTTCGCGATTACCATGCGCGGAGCGGACAGCAAGCCATGCTCCCAGCCATATAGGCGCGTCACGAAGTACATGCGCTGCACGGCGCGCAACGCCAATGCGACGGCATTGAACCAAAGCAATGCGCGAAACCAGCTGGCATCGGCCAGCGCAGAGGCCGCGAACGGCGGCGCCATGCCGAGCGCATCGGCCAGGGCGAACAGCAGGAATTGGGCGACGAGGACATAAGCGAGCATGCCGACGATCGCCGTCACCGTGCCTTTGCGATCGCGCAGCAACAGATAACGGTTGGCGAGCGAACCCGAGAACCCGGTTTGACGCCAACCTTGCAAGCCGATGCCGAGCGTCCAGCGGGCGCGCTGCCGATACGCCGTGCGCAGCGTGTCGGGGAAGAACTCGCGCACGCAAAGCGGCATCGCCAACGTGAATTCGCGCACGGGGCCCAACCCGAACCAAGTCTTGCGGCGCGCGGCGAAGGTGACGGGAAAGCGCGCAAAGATCGACTGCATGCCGAGCTTGGCCAAGCGCGTGCCGACGTCGTAGTCTTCGGTGAGACTCTCGGTGTTGAACGGTTGATTGTTCGTCTGCTCGCTCAAAGCGAGCAGTGCGCGCCGCGAGAAGCAGGTGCCGACGCCCGCCGACGGCACCGCGCCAGCGAGGCTCTCGCGCACGACGAGATCCTTCGCATGCCATTCGGCGAATTCGTCCATATACGTACCCGCGACGAGCTCGAACCAATGGCGCTCGAGCGAGGCGACGGGCAGTTGAATCATGTCCTTGCGCGGCAGCAAGTAATTGAAGAACTTCAATTCGAGCGGATGCAAGACGTCCTCGCTGTCGTGCAGCACGACGCCCGCGAACTCGATACCGCTTTCCTGCTCGTGCTTGAAAATCGCCTGGATGACCCAGTTCAAGCAATCGGCTTTGCAAGTGGGGCCGTCGTGCGGCACCTCGACGCGCCGCAGTTGCCGGTAGCGGCGCCGCATGCGCTCGACTTGCTCGACCGTGCGCGCGTCGTTGCGATAAGTGCCGACGAAGACGACATAACGCCGGTAGTCGAGCACGCGCACCATGTCTTCCAGCATCGCCGCGATCACGTCGTATTCGAGCCAAGCGGGCACCATGATCGCGATCGGCTGCTCTTCGCGCACATGCAGTTGCTCGACGGTCAGCGCGCGGTAGCGCCGCTTCACGGTGAAGTGCCGATAGATCTCGCGCGACCAATACCAGAGATCGACGAACAAATCGTCGAGGCTCGAGACGAAGATGACGACCGCGACCACGGCCGAGAGCGCCTCGAGCATCGTGAAATAGCGGCTCATGGCATAGCCGCCGTACCACTGCAGCGCGACGAGGCTCATCGCTCGCCGTCCTTGGCCCGATGGCGGCGGCGTTCGATGCCCGCGATCGCCACGAGCGCGATCAGAAAGGCGACGATGCCCGCGGCGACGAGCCACGGCAAGCGACGCGAGAAGACATCGGCGCGCGTGCTATCGGTAACGACCTCGCCCGGATGACGCGAATCGAACAACCGCGCTACGCCATTCGATGCGACGAGGGCAACGTCCCCGCGCACGAGGCGCAAGGTGGCCGGCAGTTGCGGCGCCTCGCGGCCGAGCGAGCGATAGGCGATGCCGGTGGCGCCGTTCGAGTGCGCGACGTCGATCACGGCAAGGTTCGACAAACCGGACACATCCGCATAGACGCGCCCCGATGCATCGACGAGCTTGAGGCGATCGGCGGACCATTGCGCGCGGGCGTCCTCTTGCTGCAACGCTACGTCGGCAGCGAGGAACGGCCCGCTCGGCGCGGCTGCCGCGCCGTCTTTCACGACGGCGAGCGTGGCGCGCGACGGCGCGAGGCCGGCAGCGTTGACCAAGCGCGCGAGCCGCGGCAATGCCTCGGTTGCATCGTCGAGATAGGCCGCGGGCACGAACACGCTCGCGGCCGTGGCAAAGCGCGGCAGCATGCCGATGAAATCGTCCTCGACGGCGGCGCGTGCGAGCGTCAGATGACTCGTCGGCAGCACGGCCACCGGATACCCTTGCGAGCGCGCCTCGCAGCCGCCGTCGGGGCGGCGCTGAAACACGACGCGCAAGACGTTGGTCGGCGCCAGCGCGAAGCGCGGCACGTGCGCGACGATCGTCTCGGGCTTGCCGTCCTCGCGAAGCATCTTCGAGCCGATCAGCACGCCGTTGAAATACACGGAAGCGATGTCGCCGTCGTGGTGCGGCGTCGGTGCGGCCGCGAGGTCGAGCACGACGTCATCGGGTAGCTTGCCGCTGCCGGCAACGGCCGACAGATCGAAGCTCGCGTCCCACATGGCGCGACCGAGCACGTCGAGCGTGCGCGGCTCGCCGCCCAGCGCGGAGAGCGCGATGCGATCGGCCTCGGGTGCGAGCGCGTCGTCGAGACGATGCACGACGTAGCGATCGGCGAGCCCGACGGCGCGCCAGTCTCGCGCGAGCGCTTGCGCCGCGCTCGCATCGCCTACGACGATGGCCGCTTGTCCCGGCAAATGCGCGACGCGAATCTCGCCCGCTGCGAGCGGCTGCTCGATGGGTGCAAACACCCGCGCGCGCCAAGCATCGAACGCGACCGCCCCCGCGGGCGAGACCGCTGCGATCTGCGTGCGCAGCGCATCGAGCGCCGCACGCGTTTGCCCGCGCAGTGCGTCGTCGGCGATCACGACATCGGGCGCGAAGGCCTGGCGCGATGCGAGCGTCAGGAGCGCGCCCGCCATCGCCGCGTCGGAAAGCTTCACGTCGCCGCCCGCGGCAAGCGCGGCGAACGCTGGGACCGCGCGCAACGCAGTCGGCACGTCGGCCGCATCGACTTGGGCCGTCTCACCCACCGCGGGCCACACGCGCGTGACCGGCGCCCGCCCTTCGCGTTCCATCAACGCTTGCACACGCCAGGCGGTATCGAAGGCTGCTTCGCCGACATGCCGTCCCGAGATCGCGACGACGGGTGCGAGCGGCAATGCGCTCCACGCCGTGCGCACGTCGGTGATGGCCTCGGGATCGAAGCGATAGGAGAGCCGCGAGCCAGGCGCGACGCGCAACACGTTGCCGATGGCCGTTTGATCCGTGCAGAGCCGATCGTCGATCACCGACGCCCATTGCAGGCCGACGCGCACGAAGCCGCTCGGCCGCGGCGCCCCGTCCACGCCGATGCGCGCCTGCGCATCGCCTTGCGCTTGCGGGAAGCTACGCGCGAGCACCGGCGCGCCGTCGAGCGACACGAGCAGCGTTTCGCGCCCGCCGTCGGCGTGCAGGAAGCCTCCATCCAGTTGCAGCGTCGCATCGGAGAGCGGCACGCCGGCCGGAACCGGCAGATACAGTTCGTGGCGCGCGTCGGGCGCCGACAGGACGATCGGCTCGCGCACGCCCAGGTCGGAAAGCGCCACGTTGCGTGTCGTCACGCGATGCTCGCTCAGATGACGAAAGGCGTCTGCGATGCCGCTCGCCGACGCATCACTCGCGGCGGCGCGGACACCATGGGCGAAAACCAGGAGGGACGCGGCGGCAAGCGCGAGGCGAAGGCGCACGGCGGTGCGCGCGGAGGGATCGGAGGTCACGATAATTCGGTCGGTTCGGTTCAGTGCTTTGAATGCGTGGAAGAAGAAGACCGGACGACCCACCGGCTCGCGGATCGCCTCGATGGGCCACCCGTCGCGTCGATGGCGCAAACGGCCGGCGACGCCACGGCACAGCGGTGAGCGCGCTAGAGCGGCATGGCGTCCTCCAAGGCCTCGGTGGGCGTCGCGTAGGGCCGCGTGAAGCTCGCGAATTCGATGAACGGGCGGCCCGCGACAGCGGCGGCGATGCGCTCGGCTGCGTGGCCGTCGCCGTAGGGGCTGATCGGCTCGCACGGCGAAGCGCCGTTGTTGCACCGGTCCAGCAATGCGCGCACGCCTTGAACGATCGTGTCGGCATGCGTGCCGACGAGGCGCACGGCCCCTGCTGCGAGCGCTTCGGGCCGCTCGGTGACCTCGCGCATGACGAGCACAGGCTTGCCGAGCGCGGGGGCTTCCTCCTGCACGCCGCCCGAATCGGTCAGCACGATGGCGGCCCGCTGCATGAGCCGCACGAAGCCGAGATAGTCGAGCGGCTCGATCAAATGCAGGTTGGGCGTCGCGCCGATGCGCGCATAGGCCGGGCCCCGCACGTTCGGGTTCAGATGAATCGGATAGACGATTTGGACCTCGCCGCTGCGCGCAAGCGTGTCGAGCGCCGCGCAAATCGAGGCGAAGCCTTCGCCGAAACTTTCTCTGCGGTGCCCGGTGACGAGCACGATCGGCATCGCCTCGTTCAGTTGGGGCAAACGCGCGTCCAGCCGCTGGCGCAGCTCGGGGTCGGCGTCGATGCTCGCCGCCGCCATGTAGAGCGCATCGATCACGGTGTTGCCCGTCACGAAGATGCGCCCGGCGAGCGACTCGGTCATCAGGTTCGCCTTGGCGCTTTGCGTCGGCGCGAACATGAGATCGCTGATGGCGTCGACGATGCGACGGTTCATTTCCTCGGGCCACGGGCTCGACATATCGCCCGTGCGCAAGCCCGCTTCGACATGGCCGACCGGAATCCGGCGGTGAAACGCCGCCAACGCCGCGGCGCAGGCGGTGGTCGTGTCGCCATGCACGAGCACGCGATCGGGCCGTTCCTGCGCGAGGATGTCGTCGAACGAGAAGATCAGGCGGGAAGCGAGACCGTTCAGCGTTTGATTGGCCGTCATCAAGGCAAGGTCGTAACGAGGACGAATATCGAACAGCTCGAGCACTTGCTCGAGCATCGATCGATGCTGGCCGCTCACGCAGACGATCGACTCGAGTCCCGGCGTTTTATCGAGCGCTTTGATGACGGGCGCCATCTTGATCGCTTCGGGACGCGTGCCGAAAACGGACATGATTTTTGTTGCCATTGTTGATAATCCCCGATCCGTTCAATGCTTTATGCGTCGCCGAATAAAAATGGCTTTCGCACGCGGCGGGTCATGCGCATGGCGTGCGAATACAACCATTCGATGAAACCGTGACGAATGCCGGCGCTCGAATCGCCGCCGGGCGGGGCGCGATTCAGATCACAGCTCGCAATCGCGCCGAGGGGGAATTTTCCGAATTTTTGAGACTCGGCTTGCAAACAATCGTCAACCCTATAACCAAACAAACGTTAAGACGCATGGCGCCAGGCGGGCAAACGTTTTCGCGGTTTCGATTAATTCATGGCTCGAATCGAAACAGAATCTTAAAGGCGAATCGATTGAAGAGAGAAAAGCCGACTGCGGGCTGATATGACAATCGTTTTGAATTAGACAGTGCTCGGAATGCTTGAAATGTTCAGCGTGACCGCACGCATTGCGGTGGCCGAAGGGGAAGGCGGGGGGAAGAAGAACATCGGCGGCCGCCCTCGCCCGCAACGAGCTACGCCAAGGCGTAGCCGTTGCGGGGAAGCGGATGCATCGCTGCCGGTTGCCAGCCCGCCTAGCGCGAGCCGCAACCGTTCACGCAATCACCAACAAGCGCTCAGAAGAACCCGAGCGCTTCGGCTTGGTAGCTCACGAGCAAGCACTTCGTCTGCTGATAGTTCTCGAGCGCCTTCTTATGCGTTTCGCGGCCGATGCCCGACTGCTTGTACCCGCCGAACGCGGCATGCGCGGGATAGAGGTGATAGCAGTTGGTCCAGACGCGGCCCGCTTCGATCTCGCGACCCATACGGTACGCGCGCGTTCCATTGCGCGTCCACACGCCCGCGCCGAGGCCGTAGAACGTATCGTTGGCCAGTTCGATCGCTTCTTGCTCGTCCTTGAACGTCATCACCGACGCCACCGGCCCGAAGATTTCTTCCTGGAACACCCGCATCTTGTTGTTGCCGAGCAGCATCGTCGGCTGAACGTAGAAGCCCGTGCCCAGATCGGCCGCTGGCGTCGTGCGCGCGCCGCCGGTCAAGCATTGCGCGCCTTCGCCGCGGCCGATGTCGATGTACGAGAGGATCTTGTCGAGCTGCTGTTGCGAAGCTTGAGCGCCGATCATCGTCTGCATGTCGAGCGGGTGCCCTGCCTTGATCTGGCCCACGCGCGCGATGGCTTTCTCGATGAAGCGGTCATAGATCGACTCTTGAATCAGCACGCGCGAGGGACACGTGCAGACTTCGCCCTGATTGAGCGCGAACATCGCAAGCCCTTCCAAGGCCTTGTCGAGGAACGCGTCGTCTTGATCCAAGACATCGGCGAAGAAGATGTTCGGGCTCTTGCCGCCCAACTCGACCGTCGACGGAATCAGATTCTCGGCCGCGGCGCGCAGGATATGCTTGCCCACGGGCGTCGACCCCGTGAACGCGATCTTCGCGATGCGCTTGCTCGTTGCGAGCGCCTCACCCGCTTCCTTGCCGAAGCCGTTGACGATGTTGACGACTCCGGGCGGGAACAAGTCGCCGATCAACTCCATCAACACGAGCACCGACGCGGGCGTTTGCTCGGCTGGCTTCATCACGACGCAGCAGCCGGCCGCAAGCGCGGGCGCGAGCTTCCATGCGGCCATCAGCAGCGGGAAATTCCACGGGATGATCTGGCCGACCACGCCCATCGGCTCGTGGAAATGGTAGGCCACCGTGTTGTCGTCGATCTCCGAAATCGCGCCTTCTTGCGCGCGGATGCAGCCCGCGAAATAGCGGAAGTGGTCGACGGCGAGCGGCAGGTCGGCGGCCATCGTTTCGCGCAGCGGCTTACCGTTGTCGATCGTCTCTGCCACCGCGAGCAGCTTCAAGTTCTTTTCCATGCGATCGGCCACCGCGAGCAGCGCATTGGAGCGCTCGGTGGTCGAAGTCTTGGCCCATTTGCGGCGGGCCGCGTGAGCGGCGTCGATCGCAGCTTCGACATCGGCTGCGCTCGAACGCGGGATCCGGCAGAACGGCTTGCCGTTGATTGGCGAAACGTTTTCGAAATACTCGCCCGCGACAGGAGGCACCCATTTGCCGCCGATGAAATTGTCGTATTGCTTGCGATACGGGTACTCGACGTCCAAACCGAGCTGTTTCAGGTCAAACAGGTCCATTGCGTGTCTCCTTCGATCATGTATTCGAAAATTCGCGGCGCCGGAGCGGCCGCCCTATAAGGCAACAAGCATGCCAATTGAAAGACTCGGTACGCGCCATGAAGGCCGCCTCGCTGCTCGGCCGCACTCTGCTTCAATTTCGAACAATTCTGCCTCGCTCGCCTGGCGACTGTCGCAATTTGGGACAGTCGGGGCGAGCGATGCCGTGCTCACTTTGCCGACGTCGAGGCCAGCACCCCTTGCGCCGCGCTCAGCGGGCCGGCGTTCAGCGGCGTGGTCGAGGCCCGCGCCGCGTCTGCCGTCAGCTTGCTGCCGCTCGTCGGATAACCGTTCTTGTTCAGCAGAAACGCCATCAGGTCGGCGTATTCGCCGTCCTTGAGCTTTCCGGGGCGGTCGGCCGGCATGTTGGTCGCCATATAGTTATAGATGCCGCCGATGGTCAGATGGGAATTACTTGCGGGTGCAAACGCGGCGCCGCTCAGCGCGGGCGCGGTCACCCCTTGCATATCGGCGCCGTGGCACTTGGCGCAGTTCGCCGCATACAAGCGCTTGCCGTGCGCAACCTGCGTCCGGTCGAACGAAGGCGCGCCGGCGGCAGTCCCAGCCGCATCCGACACTTTCACGAAACGCCCGCGCATGCGATCCGAATCACGCACCGCGCGCAGCAAGCCGATGCGCGCGCCGCGAACGGGGCCATCGAGATAAGCAAAATCCGCCGCTTTCGCTCGCGCGTCTCGTATCGTGGCGGGCAGCATCCAGGCGCGCGTCAGCTCGGCCAGACGCCCGTCGGTTTGCATCGCGTCGAGCGCGGTGTCGACCTTGCGCTGCAAGACGTTCGCCCTTGCTTTGAATGCGAAGACGAGTTGCCAGTCGGAGTAAGGCGAGTGGGTCTTGCGCACATCGAATTGGCGGCCCGCGTGCGCCTTCTCATAGGCGACCACGGCTGGATACCAAACGATTGCGCGCCCCGCGCGGCCGCTTGCCACGGCGTCCACGGTTCGCTCGGGCGTGTTCTCGAGCACGAAGCGCACATGCTGCTCTTGCACGGCGATCAACTGCGAAGGACTGCCGTAGGTCGCAGCCACAATCTCGCGCGGCGCGATCTCGGATGCGCCGGAGCCCGTGCCGACGCTAACGTAGCTCGCGTTTAAATAACCCCGCGAGAACAGCATCTTGCCGTCGGAAGCATCGGCGGCGTGCGAGCGCGGAAAGCCCGCGATCACATCGCAATCGCGGCCGAGCGTCGCGTGCAGTTCCTTGAGCGAGACGCCATCGTCGTCGCCGCCCGCATCGCCGAACTGAACGAACGTGCTGTCGATGCCGGCCGCTTTGAAGGTCTCCTTCGCCACGAGCTTGTCGAGCGCCGCGGATGGGCTGCCCTTGAACGTGCAGATGCGCACGGGAGACGCAGCCGCGCTCGAGGAAAAGAGGGCAAGCGCTGCGGCGACCGATACGGCTGCCGCGCCAAATTTGAAGTGCGTGTTCATGATGGTGCTTTCGAAAGGCGCCGCACCGCATGCGACCGCCGTGCCTGGCAGGCGGTCGCGGCATGAGCCTAGCGGTTGAGCGCGGTAATGAAGTGACCGATCAGCCGTGGTGCAGGGCGAAGACGTACAGCGTTCCGCCGCGAGGCACCTTGTCGGCGATCTTCGCCATCGGGCCGCCCCAGATCGGGTTTGCGCCGCCGTAGCCGGCGAGCACGGCGACATACTCTTGCCCGTCCGCTTCGAAGACGGCAGGCTGCGCGACGATGCCGCTCGCCAATTGCGGGCTCTTCCAGAGCACCTTGCCCGTCGCCGCATCGAACGCATAGAGGTGGCCGTCGAGCCCGCCGCTGAACGCAAGGCCGCTTGCCGTGCTGGCCACGCCGCCGTTCCAAGGCATCTTGCTCCAGTGGCTCCACACCTTCTTGCCCGTGTTCACGTCAATGGCTTGCAATTCGCCGTAGCCGTGGCTGCCCGGCTCGGGCTTGATCTCGAAGCCTTCACCGAGGTACGGCAAGCCTTCCATGTAGCTCACGGATTTACCCGACAAGCTCATGCAAGCGTGCAACGACGGCACGAATGCAAGGTGCCGCTGCGGATCGTACGAAACCGACCACCAGTTCTTGCCGCCGAGGAAGCTCGGGCAGGTGTTGATCGTCGTGCCGACGTTCGGGTACTTCGACTTGTCCTCGATCGGCGCGCCGTCGCTCGTGTAGCCGGTGACCGACGTGGCCTTCACGAAGGCGTTCGCATAGATGAGCTTGCCCGTCGTGCGGTCGATAGCGTGGAAGAAGCCGTTGCGGTCCGCATGGATGATCGCGTCGTAATCCTTGCCGCCGTACTGAATGTTGGCGAGGATCGGCGTATTGACGCCGTCGTAGTCCCACGTGTCGTTACGCGTGTACTGGTAATGCCACTTGATGTCGCCCGTCTTCGGGTCGAGCGCGAGCAGCGAATCGCTGTACAAGTTGCTGCCCGGGCGCAGCGAAGCGAGCCACGGCCCCGGATTGCCCACGCCCCAGTACAGGGTCTTGGACGCCGGATCGTACGTGCCAGTCAGCCAGGACGCGCCGCCGCCGTGCTCTTGCATGCCGTCGGGCCAGGTGTCTCCGCCTTTCTCCTTCTGCGAGGGAATCGTCACGCGCTTCCAGAGCACATTGCCATTGTCCGGATCGAGCGCGGCGATGAATCCGCGCGCGCCGTATTCGCCGCCGGAATTGCCGACCACGATCGCGCCGTCGATCGCGAGCGGCGCGAGCGAAAACGCATAGCCGACGCCGGGATCGAACATCCGCTTCTTCCACGCCACGGTACCCGTTTGCGCGTCGAGTGCGACGACCTCGCCATCGAGCATGGCGATATAGACGTTCTTGCCGTAGAGCGCGACACCCCGATTGACCACGTCGCAGCAAGCATTCTTGAACGCCTCGGGCCCCAACTTCGGCTCGAATTTCCAAAGCGCCTTGCCCGTGATCGCATCGAACGCGTAGACGTTGTCTTTAGGAGTACTAACGAATAAGTACCGGCCGTTGACGATCGGCGTTGCTTCGAAGCCTTGCTTGAGTTCGGCGGGGAACTTGTAGGTCCAAGCAATGCCGAGCTTTCTCACGTTGGACGGATCGATCTGCTTGGCCGGCGAATGCGACTGGCCGCTGTAGGTGCGGTAGTAAGTCAGCCAACCGGGATCGTTCTGCGCGCCTGCTAACCGGTCGAAGGTCACCGCTTCATAGTCCGCAGCCGCGATCGAGGACTGCGACGTGAGGCCGACGGCCGCGATGGCCGCCGCGGCAAGCGCCGCGCGGCTCCAGGCCGAAACTGAACGTCTCTTCATGTATGTCTCCTGTGTCGGCGCAAGTCGTTGCTTCGCCAATCGGTCGCAACTCGTGCATCGGATCGAGCTGCGACCCTGTGCAACGCACTCGGGCCGCTCTCATGCAAGGCTTGGTTGGTCGATTTATCGCGGCGCGCATCGTTCGAGTCATGTCGCTCGATATGCGAACATTCGCCGCGGGCCACGCTGACGCAAGTCATATGCCATCGCTTCCAAAGCGTGTGCCCACGCGGGTTGCGCCGTCATGCGCATGCATCGAAGCGTCATCGGACGCGACAGCATGGCGTAGCAAGACGTTCCAATCTGAAACAGATCCGCCTCAAGGGTGTCGCGAAACGAAACACCTGGGCGCACACCTCGAGTCGGGATCGGGCGTGGGGCCTGTGTAGATCAAGCGATGTCATAGGGACGAAGACACTGCCCCATTAAGGGCGACCCGTTGGCACGGTTCTCGCGTTGAAGCGTGCGACGCCGCCAGGATTGGCGGCACATGAGACGCGGCGCAGGGAGGACATCATGAAACGGTTGCGGATGGTGGTGGACAAGTGGCTCGCGCCTGCCCCCGAGGCTTCGATCCGCGTCGAGCGTTGCGCCGCCGGCTCGCAGCGCAAGCATCGCGTCCGCGTGCAGGTGGACGGGCCGCGCGGCACGACTTCCCTGTACTTCTTCCGCCACGACGACGGCGCGTGGTACGTGTTCCCCCCGGAACAGAGTGGCATCACGATGCGCGTACGGGCGGCGTGACGCATGATGCGCATTGGCGGTTCTTCGTCCACCGCTTCGCTGCATCGCGGGCGTGCGCTCACACGACGCGAGCGCTCAGCCGGGCGTTTAGCGACGGCTGCATTGCTGGGATTGTCGTTCACGTATACGGCCAAAGCGCAAACGCCGAGCGTCATCGAGACGGCTAGCCCTGCCGCCCCGAGTTCGCCGAACACGTCGAATGCACCGAAGGCGAATGCAGCCGCGAACACGAGCGTCACACTGGCGCCGATCGTCGTGGTCGGCACGACGCCGCTCCTTGGCGTCGGCTTGCCGCTTTCACAGGTGGCGGCCAATGTGCAGATCGTGCGCACCGAGCAACTCGACGCGCAGCATCGCTCCACGCTAACCGATTTCTTCGAGAAGAACCTGCCGAGCGTGAGCATCAACGAGGCGCAGGGCAACCCCTATCAAGTCAACGTCAACTACCGCGGCTTCATTGCCTCCGCGATGCTCGGTGCGCCGCAGGGCTTGTCGGTCTTCCTCGATGGCGTGCGCATCAACGAGCCGTTCGGCGATGTCGTCAACTGGGACTTGGTCCCGCAAGCGGCGATCGACACCATCGAGCTGATGCCAGGCTCGAATCCGACCTTCGGCTTGAACACGCTCGGCGGCGCGCTCGCGATCACCACGAAAAACGGCAAGGACTACCCCGGCGGCGAGGCGGAAATAACGGCCGGCTCCTGGGGCCGCAAAACGGCCGAAGTGCAGCAGGGCGGCAAGCTCGGCGACCACCTGGACTACTTCGTCACCGGTAATGCCGCGAACGATAACGGCTGGGCGCAAAAGAACGCGAGCCGCGTGCGTCAGGCTTTCGGCAAGCTGCGCTACACCAGCGCCGATACGACGCTCGCGCTGTCCGCGGGCGGCATCGACAACGATCTGCTCGGGATGCAGACGATTCCGCGCTCGTTTCTCGGCGACCCGCGGCAACCCTATACCTTTCCCGATCAAAACCTGAACCACGCCGGCTATTTCACGCTATCGGGCGAGCACGATTTCAACGACGCCGTCCGGCTGAGCGGCACGGCTTACTATCGCCGCTTCGTCAACAGGAACATCAGCAGCAACAACAACGCGAACTTCGGCAAAACGCTGCCCGACGGCTCGATCGATACGCTGCAAGCGACGAACGTCGATTCCACCGTCGCGACAGACAGCTACGG
Source organism: Trinickia sp. Y13 (assembly GCF_029522115.1). GTDB lineage: Bacteria > Pseudomonadota > Gammaproteobacteria > Burkholderiales > Burkholderiaceae > Trinickia. The sequence continues at coordinate 123,117 of NZ_JAKWFK010000014.1, forward strand.
CGCAAACCTGCAACTGACGTTGCTCGGCAAGCTCGGCGGCATGGACAATCAACTCGTAGGTGGCATCGCCGCGGATTTCGCGAACTCGAACTACACGTCGGCGTTGCAGGACGCGGCGTTCACGGCCACGCGCGCGGCAATCGGCATCGGCGACTACACGCAAAACGTCAATGCGAAAACCCACGACGCCAATCTCGCCGCGTATTTGCAAGACACGCTCTCGCTCACGAAGCAATGGGCGCTCACGCTCTCGGGCCGCTATGACTGGGCCAAGAAAACGATCGGCGACGAGAGCGGCAAACAGCCGCAGCTCGACGGCAGCCATGTGTTCTCGCGCTTGAACCCAGCGATCGGCCTGACCTGGCACCCGGCGCGCAGATTCACGGCCTATGCCACTTACAACGAAGGCATGCGCACACCCACCGCGATCGAACTGGCCTGCGCCGATCCGAACGCGCCCTGCTCGCTGCCCAATGCGTTCGTCTCCGATCCGGCGCTCGCCGCGGTCGTATCGAAAACGTACGAAGCCGGGGCGCGCGGCAAGATCGGCGCCGCGACAAGCTGGAGCGCCGCGCTGTACCGCACGACGCTCGTCGACGACATCCAGTTCATCAGCGCCCCGGCCACCGCCCAAGGGTACTTTCAAAACGTGGGCAAGACGCGCCGCCAAGGCATCGAGCTTGCGGGCCGCTCGCGCTTCGGGCCGCTCGGCATCGCGGCGAGCTACAGCTACATCGACGCGACCTATCGCTCGAACTGGGTCGCAAGCAGCCCGAGCAATTCGAGCGCGGACGGCAACGGCAACATCGTCGTTCACTCGGGCGACAAGATCCCCGGCATTCCCGCGCACACGGTGAAGCTGCGTCTGGACTACGCCGCCACGCCGAAATGGACGATCGGCGCCAACGCGACCTATCGCAGCGGCGTGTACGCCCAAGGCGACGAGAACAACGCCGACCCGAACGGGAAGATCGCCGGCTACATCCTGATCGACGTCGATACGGCGTACCGCGTCACGAAGCGCTTGCAAGTGTTCGCGACCGTATCGAACGTGCTGAACAAGCGTTATGCGAGCTTCGGCGCCCTCGGACAAAACTTCTTCAACGGCCCGAACCACACCTTCGACGGCTCGGCGCCCGTGAACGAAGCGTTCGTCGGACCGGGCGCGCCTAGAGGCGCATGGATGGGGGTACGCTATGCGTGGGATTGAGGCGACGCGCTCGGCGGCCCTGCGCACCCTCACTCGCTCTCCGGAATGGGGATAACCCCTGATACCGCCCGGCAGCCGTCGAGCGCATCGTACGAAATCGGCGCTCCCTAGACATGTTCTGACTGAAGCAATACGCGGCAGGTGCGGCGATCTGGCGCAGTTCTTGCTCTTATCGGTGACCGAAAGTGTAGGCCACGTGCCGACGCTCGCCCCGGAGGAGACAATGCGCAACCTTGTTCATCGCTCGCCGCAGCCCGTTGCGGCCGGCGAATCGAGCTGGCTCACGCCGTCTATACAAAAAGCCCACGAACGCTCGACGGGCTATGGCCTGACCACTTGCACACGGCCTGACTACGACGTTCTGCCTTCATCGGAGCTTTCGCTACGAGTCGAGCAGAGCCGCATCCTCTGCGCGCATGCCATGCCGGTGATGGAAACGCTGCGCGAGCAGATCGTCAATACCGAGAGCATGGTCGTGCTCACCGACGCGCAGGGACTCATCCTGCATTCGATCGGCGACGACGATTTTCTCGAACGCGCAGAGAAGGTCGCGCTGCGTCCCGGCGCGCAATGGTCGGAAGAAAAGCAAGGCACGAATGCGATCGGCACGACGTTAGCCGAGTGCAGCCCGACCGTCGTGCATGGCGATCAGCATTTTCTCGAAGCGAATCATTTCCTCACCTGCTCCAGCGCGCCGATTCTCGATCCCTACGGCGACCTCATCGGCGTACTCGACGTGACGGGCGATTACCGCAGCTACCATCAGCACACGATGGCGCTTGCCAAGATGTCGGTGCAGATGATCGAGAATCATCTGTTCGCTTGGACCTTTCGCGACACGCTGCAAGTGGCCTTTCACAGCCGCCCGGAGTTTCTCGGCACGCTCATGGAAGGCATCGCCGCGTTCACGGGCGATGGACGCTTCCTCTCGGCCAACCGCAGCGCGCAATTCCAGCTCGGCATGCCGCTCGCGGCGCTGCGCGCGCACACGCTCTCGTCGCTGTTCGGCATGACGAGCGCGCAACTGATCGACCGCATGCGGGCGAGCCGCGATTCGATGCTCTCGCTCAATCTGCACAGCGGCGCGGTCGTATGCGCAAATGTGACGTTCCGGCGCATGGCGGTGTCGAGCAGCGGCGTGCAGACCGAAGCGCGACGTCAAACGAGCACGAACAGCTACGCGAGCACGAGCGCTTGCGCGAACCCCGCGCGCGCGTTGCGCCTCGCGCAGCTCGATACGGGCGACCCGCAGATCGCGGCCGTCATCGCGAAGGTGCGCAAAGTCATCGGCAAGGATATTCCGGTGCTGATCACGGGCGAAACCGGAACGGGCAAGGAACTGCTCGCGCAGGCGATCCACTACGATTCGCCCCGTCGCGCCGGGCCGTTCGTCGCCGTGAACTGCGCATCGATCCCGGAGACGCTGATCGAATCGGAGCTATTCGGCTACGAGGAAGGCGCCTTCACGGGCGCGCGCCGCAAAGGCGCCGTCGGCAAGCTCGTGCAGGCGCACGGCGGCACGCTCTTTCTCGATGAAATCGGCGACATGCCATACCCGCTGCAGGTCCGCTTGCTGCGCGTCTTGCAGGAACGCGTCGTCAATCCGCTCGGCTCGGCCAAGTCGATTCCGGTGGACATCGCCATCGTCTGCGCAACGCACCGGGACCTGCGCGAGATGATCGCGCAAAACCGCTTCCGGGAAGACCTCTACTATCGCTTGAACGGCTTGGTCGTGAAGCTGCCGCCGCTGCGCGAGCGCCAAGACCTCGCCATCGTCATCGAGAAGATGCTCGAGCGCGAAGCGCTCACGGGCGGCGACGGCCAACGCTTGTCGGTGGCCCCCGAAGTGATGACGCTGTTCGAGCAATGCGCGTGGCCCGGCAACTTCCGTCAGCTCGGGAATCTGCTGCGCACCGCGGCCGCGATGGTGGAGAACGATGGCCAGATTCGCCGCGAACATCTGCCGGACGACTTCTTCGACGATCTGCAACGGCGCGACTCAGCGCCCGCCGCGACCACGCCCGCTGCCGCCCCGCCCGTCTCACAAGCGTCGGCGCCGAACGGCACCAGGCTGCAGGACGTCGCCGCCCAAGCGATTGCAACCGCGCTCGCCCGCCACGGCGGCAACGTATCGGCGGCGGCCCGCGCGCTCGGCGTGTCGCGCGCTACCATCTACCGCAACATGCCGCCCTCCGCCACGCAAAAGCGCAGCGGCGACGAGTGAGCCGGGGCCGCTTCGCCTCGCTCGTGCGTCGCACCGACAGCAGAGCTGTCGCAATTTGCGACACCGCTGTCGCCGAATGAAACAGTGTCCGTCGCAATGATGGGCCGGAGCACGCGCCGGCCCGCTCCGATTCCCCCACTCGCCGCCTGCGCGAATCTGTCGCCCCTCCCGGCCTACCGAGTTCATCGCATCGCATCGTGTTCGATACCGTGCTCGGCATACCCCTTGCTTAATCGATGCGACCGCAACGAACGCTTGCGGTTGAGCTTTCACCGACTCGATCAAACAAGGAGACAACCATGCAGTGGACTACGCCGACTTATACCGACTTGCGCTTCGGTTTCGAAATCACGATGTACATCGCCAACCGATAAGGAGCCGGCGAGCGCCGCGCATGAAGACGATGCTCTTCGCGCGCGGCCACTCCCGAGCGCATTGCCATGTTGATTAAGGTTCTCGGTTCCGGCGCCGGCGGCGGTTTGCCGCAATGGAATTGCAATTGCGCCAACTGTTCGCAGGCGCGTGCGCGCACGGGGCCGCTCAAGCCACGTACGCAGTCATCGATCGCCGTGAGCGAGAACGGCGACGATTGGGTGCTCATCAACGCATCGCCCGACATACTGACCCAACTGCGCGCCCACGCCGAATTGCAGCCGGCTCGCGCGCTGCGCGACAGCGGCATCGCCGCCGTCATGCTGTGCGATGCGCAGATCGATCACGTGACGGGTCTGCTCATGCTGCGTGAGCGCACGACGCCGCTGCCGCTGTATGCGACGCAGCCCGTGCTCGACGATTTGTCGAGTGCATTGCCGCTCGTTCCCCTGCTGTCCCACTACTGCGGCGTGGATCAGCACGCGATCGCTTTGGGGGAGCCATTCACCATCGCGCCGCTCACCGGCTTGCGCTTTACGGCGATCGCGATCGACAGCGCGCCGCCGCCCTACTCGCCGCATCGCGGCTCGCCCGTGACGGGCGACAACGTCGCCTTCGTGATCGAAGATGTCGCCACCTCGGCCACGGCGTTCTACGCACCGGGCCTTGTGCGCACGTCGCCTTCGATTCTGGCGGCGATGCAATCGGCGCGGCTGGTGCTCGTGGACGGCACCTTCTGGACCGATACGGAGATGATCGATCTGGGCCTATCGAGCAAGCGTGCAGCCGAGATGGGCCATCTCGCGCAGTGCATCGTCAACGGCGAACCAGGCATGATCGACCTGCTCGACTCGCTGCCGAGCGCCACGCGCAAAGTGCTGATTCATATCAACAACACGAATCCGATTCTCGATCTTCGTTCCGATGCCTACGCGATCGTGCGTGCGCACGGCATCGACATCGCCGAAGACGGAATGGAACTGCAGGTATAGCCGTGAACGAGACCTCGCTTACCCCGCCGCTGCACGAAACGCCCTGGACGCACGAACAATTCGAAGCGCAATTGCGCGCGCTCGGCGCGGGCTATCACATCCACCACCCGTTCAACGTTCGCCTCAATAGCGGCCGCTGCTCGCCCGATGAAATTCGCGGATGGGTCGCGAACCGCTTTTATTACCAGATCAACATTCCGCTGAAAGATGCCGCGATCATGTCCAATTGCGACGATCGCGCCACGCGGCGCCGGTGGGTGCAACGCATTCTCGACCACGACGGCTATGGAGACGACGCGGGCGGCATCGAGGCATGGGTGCGGCTGGCCGAAGCCGTGGGCATCGAGCGCGATCGCTTGTGGTCGTTGACGCAGGTGACGCCCGGCGTGCGCTTCGCCGTGGACGCCTACGTCAACTTCGCGCGACGCGCCCCATGGCAAGAAGCCGTCTGTTCGTCGCTGACGGAAATGTTCGCGCCGCAGATCCACAAGGACAGGCTCGCGGGCTGGCCCGACCTTTATCCTTGGATCGCCGCGCCGGGGCTGCAGTATTTCCGCAGCCGCATTCCGCTTGCCCAGCGCGATGTCGAACACGGCCTCGCGGTCACGCTCGACTACTTCAAGACGCCCGCGCAGCAACGGCGGGCGCTCGACATACTTCAATTCAAGCTCGACATTCTCTGGTCGATGCTCGATGCGATCGAACGGGCGTATTCGTCATGACCTATACCAACGCCGCCGGGGGTGCGCCGCTGCGCCCGCGCCTTCGCCCGATCTTTCGCTTGCAGTGGGAAGCGGCACAGGACTCGTACGTGCTGCTTTATCCGGAGGGGATGGTCCAGCTCAATCCGAGCGCGGGCCAAATCCTCGTGCGATGCGACGGCACGCGGGAGCTCGATGAAATCATCACGGAGTTGGAAGACCTGTTCAACGCTTCCGACCTCGCGCCCGACGTATACCGGTTTCTCGATCACGCGCGCCAACGCGGCTGGGTCGACTGACGAGCCCTATCCATCGCACCGCCATGAACGAGACCGTTTCCGCTTCGCCGCCGCTGTGGTTGCTTGCCGAGCTCACCTATCGGTGCCCCTTGCACTGCGCGTTTTGCTACAACCCGGTGGACTTCGCAAGTCACGGCCCGGAACTCGATACCGATGCATGGCGACGCGTCATTGCCGAAGCACGCGCGCTCGGTGCGGCGCAGATCGGGTTTTCCGGCGGCGAGCCGCTCGTGCGCGACGATCTCGAAGTGCTGGTGGCGCATGCGCGCACGCTCGGCTACTACACGAATCTGATCACTTCCGGCGTCGGGCTGAATGAAACGCGCATCGCTGCATTGAAGGAAGCGGGGCTCGACCACATTCAACTCTCGTTTCAGGATTCGACGCGCGAGCTCAACGATTTCCTCTCTAGCACGCGCACGTTCGAATTGAAGCGCAATGTCGCGCGTTTGATCAAAGCATACGGGTACCCGATGGTGCTCAACTGCGTGCTGCATCGATTCAACCTGCCGCACGTGGCGCAGATCATCGAAATGGCGCTCGATATCGGCGCCGAATACCTCGAGCTCGCCAATACGCAGTATTACGGTTGGGCGTTGCTCAATCGAGAGCAACTGATGCCGACGGCCGAGCAATTGCGCGAGGCCGAGGATACGGTCAATCGATATCGAAAGCTCGCCGGGGACCGCTGCAAGATCCTATTCGTCGTCCCGGACTATTTCGAGCAGCGCCCGAAAGCCTGCATGAATGGATGGGGCTCGGTGTTTCTCGGCATCGCGCCCGATGGCGCCGCGTTGCCTTGTCATGCCGCGCGGTCGTTGCCAGGATTGGATTTGCCCAATGTGCGAGACGCCTCCGTAGCGGACATCTGGTATGGAAGCTCGGCGTTCAACGCATTCCGGGGCGACGACTGGATGCGAGAACCGTGTCGAAGCTGCGACGAGCGCAGCGTCGATCACGGCGGTTGCCGGTGCCAGGCGTATTTGCTAACGGGCGACGCGCGCGCAGCCGATCCTGTTTGTTCGAAGTCGCCACATCACGGCGAAGTCGAGCGGGCGGTCACGCTCGCGCGGCGCCGGCCCGGCGGCGACGAGCGCCCGCTTTTGTTTCGGAGCATGGCGGCGTCGCGCGGGCACGATTAAGGCGGGTCAGCGCTGGTTAGCGTTCGGTCTTCGGCTTTCAGAGAACGCCGTCACCACTGGTGATGGACATAGGGCGCGATTTTCTCCAAGTACAACGCGCGCAACGCGGCCATCGCGGCATCGGTCAGCGGCGGCAAATCGCTTGCCGCATTGTTGGCCTTGGCCTGCTCGGAGTTCTTGGCTCCGGGGATCACGGTCGTAACGCCCTCGTTCATCAAGATCCAACGCAGCGCGAATTGCGCCATGGTCACGCCCTGCGGAACGAGCGGCCGGATTTCGTCGACGGCCTTCAGCGCGATGTCGAACGGCACGCCTGCGAACGTCTCGCCTTTGTCGAAAGCCTGCCCCTCCCGATTGAAGTGCCGATGATCGTCGGCGGCGAACGCCGTATTCGCCGTCATCTTGCCGGTCAGCAGGCCCGAGGCGAGCGGCACGCGGACGATCACGGCGACCCCTCTTGCGCGTGCTTCGCGCAAAAACAGATCGCCAGGACGCTGCCTGAACACGTTGTAAATCACCTGCACCGACTTGACGCCGGGGTATTCGATCGCCTTCAGACCTTCCTCCACCTTTTCGACAGAGACGCCGTAATGGCGGATCTTCCCCGCTGTAACCATGGCGTCCATCGCCTCGAACACTTCCGGCCGGTAGTACACCTCGGTGGGTGGGCAATGCAGTTGCACGAGGTCGAGACATTCGGTGTCGAGATTCTTCAAAGACCGGTCGACGAACGCGTTCAGATTGGCCGCCGTGTAGCCTTGCGCCACATGCGGGTCGAGCCGGCGGCCCGCTTTGGTGGCGACGAAGGGCTTGGCCCCGCCTCGTTCCTTGAGCACGGCCGCGATGATGCGCTCGGAGCGCCCATCGCCGTAGACATCGGCCGTATCGATGAACGTCGTGCCGCTATCGAGCGCCGCATGCAGGGCCGCCTTTGCATCGCTTTCCGATACGTCGCCCCACGAACCGCCGATCGCCCACGCCCCGAAGCCGATCTCCGAAACGCGTTGCCCTATGTTGCCAAATGGCCGTTGATTCATTGTCTTTCCTCATTCAAGGCATCAGTTGCCCGCCATTCACTTCGATGATCTGGCCGGTGATATAGCCCGATAGGGCGGGAGAAGCGAGAAACAGAAACGCGCCGACACACTCCTCTGGCGAGCCTTCTCTTCCCATTGGCACCGACGCGGTTTGCCGCGCAAGCAGCTCCGGCGGCGTGTATTTGTCGTGGAACGGCGTCAGGATGAGACCGGGCGCCACCGCGTTGACTCGGATGCCATCGCCCACGAACTCCTTGGCATGGCCGCGCGTGAGACTGCTCACGAAGCTTTTCGAGGCGCCGTAGAGGACGGCGCCCGCGCCGCCCCCCGTGCGTGCGGCCACGGATGAAGTGTTGATGACGTATCCTGCCGCCGCCTTGAGAAACGGATGGGCCGCGACGGTCGCCTCCCACACGGAGCGGGCGTTCAGATTGATCACCTCATCGAAATGACCGGGCGGCATTTGCGTCGATGCAATGCGCCCGAGCATGCCACCGGCATTGTTGATGAGGCCGTCCAGGCCGCCGAGCATGTGCGCCGCGGCCTGCACGACGCGCGACGCAGCGCCGGGCTCGCCCAGGTCGCCGCGAAGCAGTTGAATGCGTTCGGGGCATTCGGCGCGCAGCGCTTCGGCGGCCGCCTCGCTCCGGTTGAAGTGGGCCACGACATGCGCGCCTTGCGCCGCGAATGCGCGGGCCACCGCGGCGCCGATCCCCGTCGACGCGCCCGTGACGAGAACCTTGGTGCCGTTCAAATCGCCGATCCGCATGTGCTCGAAGTTGGGCATACGTTTCCTCTTCCTCTGAAAAAGGGTTCGTTCACCGCCGTCGCAGGCGTCGCACCTTGCCAGCACGGCATCGGCGCAAAAGCAAATGATTGCACGGCGTAGAATGAACCGGATTCACTGGGTTATTGAACAGCATTCACCGTTCACCATTCGCCATTCACCATGAGCAAACCAGACCGGATCGACTTCGCGGATCTGAAGTCTTTTCTAGCGATCGTCAGGTGCCGCAGCTTCAAACTCGCCGCGATCGAACTGGGGCAAACGCCATCGGCCGTCAGCCACGCCATGCGGCGGCTCGAAGATCGCCTCGGAGCAAAGTTGCTCAACCGAAGCAGCCGGTCGGTCTCGCCCACCGCGGTGGGCCGTGACCTCGCGGCGCGGTTGGAGGACGGGTTCAATCTGATCGGCTCCGCGCTCGAAACGTTCGAAGCGCCCGGCACGGCGCGACTCGGAGAAATCCGCCTGAACGTGTTCGCGGATGCAGCGCATTTGTTGATCGCCCCGGCGCTGCCGGAATTTGCGCGCATGTGCCCCGACGTGCGCTTGACGGTCGTGGTCGAAGACAGGCCGATCGACATCGTGGCCGAGGGATACGATGCGGGCGTGCGCTACGGGCACTATGTCCCGGAAGACATGGTGGCGGTGCCGCTCACGGGGCCGCAGCGATGGGTCATGGCGGCATCGCCGGACTATCTCGAGCGACACGGCTCGCCTCGCAGTCTCAATGACTTGGCTAGCCACACGTGTCTTCAACTGCTGCTCGGCGACAACTCGAGCTATCGATGGGAAGTCAATGACGGCGGCGAGGCGCGGCGCATGCGGGTGCCCGGCTTACTGACGATCAACGACACGGCCACGACGATCAGCGCATGCAAGGCGGGCTTGGGGATCGCGTATGTGCTCGAGGCTCGCATCGCCGCTGAACTGGCGCAAGGGGAACTGCAGGTCGTGTTGAAGAAGCACGCGTTCGCCGAAGACCCGTTTCATATCTACTACAGCAGCCGCCGTTACAAGCATCCGGCGCTGATGACATTGATCGATATCGTGCGTCGACAGCAGTCGCTTCCGAAGCTGCCCAGAGGTGCGGCGCGCTGATGCGCGGCTTGTGCCGGCCATCCGAGATGGCCCGGAATCCACGCTTACTGCTCGTACGCCCCGATGTCGACATTCGCCCCCTGAATGCGCGGATTGCCGGCGAAGTCCACGGTCCCCAACACGGACGAACCGAGGTTGATTCCGGCGCTCACGGCGGGCGAGCTTGCCGCCACATGGAAATTGGGGCTGGTCAAGCTCATATAGAGCGGATTGGCGAACAAGGAATGTCCCTCATTGGCGGAGATCGAACGATAAGCCGCGAAGCCGGTGATCGACGCACCCTTCCAATACCAGGCGCTGGCAGCCGCTCCGCCGGTGGAGAAGTACAAGTTGTAATCGGCGTCGACATCCGAAGAACTCGCAATCCCGGTGACGAATTGGTTCTGCGCACCGGCATACACGATGTTGTTCTTGAAGAGGTTGTTCGTCGAGAAGTATTGGATTTGGAACTCGCCCGAGCCCGTGTTCTGCGTATCGTTGTCGTAAAGGGAGTTGTTGACGAAGTTGCAGTGATCCGTGCCGCCCCGGCTCGAATCGTATCCGCCGATGGTCAGACCCGACAGATTGTTCGCATAGATGAGGTTGCTGCGCACGGTCACATAGCTGCTGAGCTTGCTGGCGTGTTCGCTGGCGACTTCCACGCCGAAATCGGTGTTGTGCACGACGTTGCGCTCGATGGCCACGCGCGTGCAGCCATCGCAGTAAATGCCGTCGGCGCCAAAGGAATTGCCGTACGCCGGATTCCCGTACGCCGTGATGTTGTAGACGGTGTTGCCGCTGATCGTGCCGTCGCGGGCCAGGTCGGTGGCGGTGCTGCTCGACACGCCTTCGAATCCGATGGCGTCGATGCCGATGTTGTTGGTGTCATGAATGACGTTGTTCGTGATCGACCAGTCCTGGACGTTACCGTCGACAGCGAGCGATTCACTCGAACCTAGTGTGAGGTGATCGATCTGATTGCCGTCGATCGTCAGTTGGCTGATGGCGGTCGTCGCATTGCTCCCATAAGCCGCCAGCCCCATGGCGTTTGCGTTCGTGCTCTGCGCCGTGTTCGCGATGTGGTGGATGTGGTTGCTCAGGATTTGGATGTTAGTGCTGGCGCCGGTGATCCATACGCCCACGGGAACCCGGGCTGTGCTGGCCGTGGAGTAGTTGCGGATCTCGAGGCCTACGATCTTGATGTAGCTTCGATCGATGATGTTGAAGAGCCCGCTCTGTCCCGAAGGGGGAACCAAGCCTGTTCCGTCGACGATGGCCGTTTCGCCGGGATAGTTCTGGAAGGTGATGTAGCCGCCCGAGGCCGAGCCCGAAACATTGATGGTGACGGCCTCTTTGTAAGTCCCCCCGCGGATGTACACCGTATCGCCGGCGTGCGCCGTGTTGGCCGCGTGTTGGATGGTGCGCCAGGGAGAGGTGCTGGTGCCGGGGTTGGCGTCGTTGCCGCTCGTCGAGACATAGTGCGCGGAAGCCACCAAGGTTGCCGAACTGGTGTTCGGGCTGGTGCTCGAACTCGTGCTACCGGTGCTGCTGGAGATGCCTGAATTACCACTCCCCGTGTTCGATACGCCGGAGGTACTGCTACCGCTCGTTGCGACATCGGACGAGGAAGCCCCCCCGCCGCAGGCAGCCAAAAGAGCTGCCAGAGCCACGGAAATCACCGTGAACGGACGCATCGACATGCGTGCTTCCTTATTAGCATGAGTTGCGGAAATTGCACGCGCGGGCGCCCGCGCGTTGGCACAGGATAAACGAGCCGTGTGAACAATGCGGAAGAAAAGGATGGAAAGTTGTTAGGATTTGTCACTGCGCTGGCCGGTGCTGCCCAAGAGCAAGCTTGCCCGCGACTCACTACAATAACGGGCAATTCGCATGTTCCCAGCCGTTGGCCATAAGCGCCGGCGGACCGTTGCCCCGCTTCCGACGCCGTGATGACTCCCGATATATCCGACCGCGTTGCCGCTATCGTGCGGCGCCCGAATTCGCCTCGCTTCCTGTTGTTTCTCATTTGCTTGTTCTCGTCCGCGGGGCAACTGGCGATCGACATCTACGTGCCGGCGCTGCCCGCGATGGCGCGCTACTTCGGGACATCTCCGCAGGCTATCCAATCGAGCGTGTCGGGCTACATGGCCGCCTACGCGCTCGGGCAATTGATATTCGGGCCGATCGCCGACGCGCACGGGCGCAAGCGCGTGCTCGCCTTCGGACTCATCGTCTACACGATCGGCTGTGCGTTGTCGCTGGCGGCGCCGAACCTCGAAACGTTCATCCTCGCCCGCTGCCTGCAGGGCTTCGGCATCGCGGCGACGAACTTGCTGGCGAAGGCGATCATCACCGATTCGTTCTCGGGCCAAGCGTTGATGCATGCGTTCACCTACATGGCAATCGCGTGGGGGCTCGCGCCGATCGTCGCGCCGGTAATCGGTGCGCATCTGCAAACGTGGTTCGGTTGGAAGTCGTGTCTGGTTTTCTTGCTCGTTTATTCGCTGGCCATGTTGGGCGTGCTCTGGCGCTATCGTGAAACGCTGCCGTCACCGGTGCGCCTCGAGCCGCGCACGCTGTTGAAGAATACGGCGATGGTGCTGTCGAACCCGGTATTTCAAAGCTGCTTTCTCGCACAGGGTCTTTGCTACAGCATCTTGCTCGTTTTCAACATCGTCGGGCCGTTCATGGTGCAGAACACGCTGCACGAGCAGCCGACGTTTTTCGGCTATCTGGCCCTCGGCATTGGGCTGATGTACTTTCTCGGCGGGCTCTCGAATCGGCTTCACGGCCCGCGATTGCCGAGTGCGGAAACGCGGCTGCGCGTCGGGTCGCAGGTGATGGTGGCCGCATCGATCGTCATGGTCGTGCTCGCGTTGACGGTGGGGCTGCGAGTCTGGACGCTCGCCGTGCCGGTGCTCGTGATGGGCCTGTGCGCGGGTGCGATGTACCCGACGCTGATGGCGAAGGGCAACTCTTTGTTTCCCCATATCGCCGGTTTGACGAGCGCGATTCTCGGCTGCGCGTTGCTGCTCGTGTCGTCGGCCATGATGGGGCTCGCGGGCTTCGTATCCATCCATGTCCTGCTGCCGCTCGCCGTGTTTTTCCTGTTGCTCGCGGTTACCGTAGTGGTGATGGTGACTAAGCTGCTGAGGTATTTGGGGCAGGCTTGAGCGCGCCCGAGTTTTCACCGAAATGTGGCAATATCCGCGCACGGCGCCATTCAATAAGAGCGCGCGCGACTACAACTACCTGACGGGGGATCGGCATGCCTGTAAAAATCTTGCAGTGCGGATATATGTCCGGGGACACCTATGCCGCGGCCGCCTTGCTGGCGGCCGACACGACGGCCCGTATCATTCTGGTCAAGGATACGAGGGCCACGGGCCAATACGCGGATAAAAGCGGGCTGATTCAAAAGATCTACGGCGAAAGCGGCGTCATGGGGCGCGTCCATGTGTTCGATATCACGTCCGGCGATCTGCGCGTGAACGATTTTTGGCAACTTTATAAAGACGCCTACGCGACACATAGGGCGGCGCCGCAGCGTGGTCCCACCAACGCGAGCAAGCTCTATTACGATCGGATGCCGGTCGGCTGGCCGCGATCGATCACTGCGGTCACGGGACTGCTCGCGTCGAAGTGGGAGACCGACCCTGACGGCACGAGTGCGGCTATCGCCACCGCGTGGAAGGTCGGCAAACTGCCCACCGAGCAAAAATTTGCTTTGTACGGGTACATGGGCCGCAAGTTTCAAAAGAATAATTTCGACATCAAACCCAACATCGTCGTGTTATGGAGCCGACAAAGCGGCAAGCGCGGCGGCGCTCACCCCGAACTCGACTCGAGCTATGCGGGCATTCGCCAACTTGCGCGAGCGTTCGTCGCTTGCGGCAAGCCTGTAACGGTGTTGCTGGCCGGCGACGAGCGCAACGACAAGCTGAATGATTTCGCGAACCTGCCGGGCATGGACGACGTGATCAGCGTATCCGACATGTGGGAAGATCCGGTCTGGAAAGAGCAGTTCGGCAGCGCCAAGTTTCTCGCGCAATTTGCTTTTTATAAGTATCTGGCGGAGGAGTACAACGTCATCCACATCGGCATGCGCAGCGGGATGCTCGAATCGATGGCACTGCTCGGCATGAAGACCTTCTATCTCGAAGGCGCCGGCTCCGGCTCGTCGGGGCGGATGGTTGGATTCAGCAACGCGGGCATCACCTATTCCCGAATTGTCATCGGCGAAGCCCCTGGTATCACGGGCCGGATTTCCGAGCGGCGCAAGCTCTATACGAGCGAGGCCCTGAACGAGCGCATCGACCAGCGCGCCCGCGTCCATTGGGACCGCAATGGCTTCTGGGACCTTTTCGGAGATTCCGATTCGTCCAACTGGGCGGCAGTCAGTTACGCGAAGGCCGATCTACTCGGGAGCCCACGTCGAGATTCGTCATATTACCGGACTGATCAATGGGCCGAATTAGAGAAGGATATGGCGAGCATGCGTGGCTTTACCAAGAAGGACATCACCAATATTTTCGATGCGGTGGGACCGCTGCTTAAAGACGCCTGAGTTTGCGCTTCGACGTTCGGTGAGAAGTCGAGTGGCAGATAAGCCGCGCAAGGTCGGGCGCACTCGACGGTCCTGCGACTATGCGAGGCGACGGGCGAAGCACCTGCCGCGAGTCGACCAAGCGGGGCTGAACATTTGCGAGCGTGAAGATGGGCGCCGTGTCGGCACTGAACTGGCGCATCAACAGAGGAGGCTATTGTGGAGCAAGGTGCCGTCTTCAAAAGCAATCGCGGCCAGGCGATACGCCTGCCGAGATCCGTAGCGTTTCCTGACGATGTGAAACAGGTTGACGTGGTGGCCGTCGGCCGCACGCGCATACTTGCGCCCGCTGGGGAGTTATGGGATAGCTGGTTTGCTGGGGAAGGGGTAGGCCCCGATTTCATGCCCGTACGCGAGCAGCCTAGCGATCAGGAGCGCGAGGGGCTGTAATCAGCCGTGACCTTGATGGGGCGACTGACGACGCAGAAGTCCGCATGAAGAAGTCTGGCGGTCGTCGAAGGCTTTCCACAGCCCAGCTAGATGTCTTGGCGTATTAACCACCAGGCAGCCATGCAAAAAACGGCAAGACAGTCGGCCCCTACGACCAGATGATCGCCGGACATGAGAGATCGCAGGGCATGGTCTTGGCAACGAATAACCGTCAAAAATTCGAACGAGTGCCGGAATTGCGGCTTAATGACTGGTACTTGCTGCTTGGGGAGCGCATTCGGAATAGGAACGCGGCGGCAGATATGGCGCGCCCGGCTGGGATCGAACCAGCAACCCCTGCCTTCGGAGTTTTGTCTACGCGCAGCGATCCCCTATAAATCAATCCCTTGCGCAGCTCGCAATCTGCAAAACCAAGGCTAACCAAGGTCAAACAAGGCGGCCCCAGCGTGCCCAAACTGTAATTTCACTGTACTGCGCAACCTGCAGACGAGCTGTTCTCTAAGCGAGCTTGTGGGTTCTGAGCCAGTCCTTGAGCGCCGCGTTCATGCGCGTCTGCCACCCACGTCCCGTGGCTTTGAAGGCTTCGAGTACTTCGTCATCGAGCCGGATCGTCGTTGCGGTCTTGTGACTGCCTATGGGCCGTCCACGTCCACGGCGCACCAGCTTGTCCCCGATATATTCGTCCGCCTGCTCAAAAAATTCGTCGGTCAGCTCCGGCGCGTCGTCCGGATCAACTCACTCGGTATGCGAAGCGCGTTTGCTCACGGTCATTTGCTTTGTGATGGTTGAAGATGATCGATCAGGCCACGGGCGGAATCTACAGGACCGTCAATGACACGAGGGACGTGATCGACAATCGACTTTGTGCGTCAAGAACTGGGGATTTGGACGTGCTCCGACGTCGACGGTCAGTGATCGGAAAACGCGCGGTCAGGCTCTCCCAAACAGTCGGCTTGACATGTTACATGTAACGCGTACAATGCGTTACATGTAACCGGAGAAAGCCATGCCAGCCACACTTACCGAACGCGTGCGAGCACATCGTGAAGGCCTACGGGCTGCAGGTCTACGCCCGATCCAAATATGGGTTCCCGACACGCGCCGCTCCGGGTTCGCAGAGGAGTGCGCCCGTCAATCGCGGGTCGTCAGCGAGAGCAAGCCGGAAGCCGAGATGCTCGATTTCATCGAACAGGCCGCTGACTTGGACGACTGGCAATGAAGCGGGGAAGCATTGTGACGGTCGCCCTCCAAGGCGATTTCGGCAAAGGACGACCGGCGCTAGTCGTGCAATCCGACTTGTTCGCCGGTCATCCGAGCGTTTCAGTCTTATTGGTATCCAGCGAGCGTGTCGATGCTCCATTGATTCGCATCGACATACAACCGAGCGAACAGAATGGCTTGCGGGACCGCTCGCAAATCCTTGCAGACAAGATTTTCACCGTGAAGCGCGAAAAAATAGGCGGCGTCATCGGCCAAATCGAGGATGACCTCATGGTTGCGGTAAACCGCGCGATGCTTGTGTTTTTGGGCCTCGCTTGACGGGACGGAAAAACCATCAGCGAGAAACGTCTCACATCGACTCCCCTTCGAGCGCCTTCGCCCACGGCGCGATCTTCAAAGAGACGATTTGAAGCATCCTGGCCTGTAGATTGTCAATTTCGATGGCCGCCCGAGCGACAACAATCCTTCGGGTAGCAGTCTTTCGTGAGGCAACGCGCGCCGTCGACTAGCAGGCTGTTGAAGTATCCCCCTCGCAGCGCGACGGTAGCTTTCTCAAGAGCTGCTGCGCCGACTTGGGGGTGTCGATTTGATGCTGAATTTCCTTAATTCGGGCCGATTCGATGTCGTTTCCTCGCC
>NZ_JAKWFK010000015.1 GCF_029522115.1 Trinickia sp. Y13
AGTTCGAGATCGGGAACACGCGCAGGTGCTCGCCCTTGTGCAGGCGCGCGTTGTAGATGCTCCACAACTCGGGCCGCTGCGCTTTGGGGTCCCACTGGCCGAACTCGTCGCGAAACGAGAAGATGCGCTCCTTGGCGCGCGCCTTCTCTTCGTCGCGGCGCGCGCCGCCGATCATCGCCGTGAAGCCATGCGCCTCGATCGTCTCGAGCAGCGTCACCGCTTGCGCGGCATTGCGCGAGTCGGTCTCGCGGCGCAGCCGCACCGTGCCGCGCTTGATCGAATCCTCCACGTGGCCCACCACCAATTGCGCGCCGATCTGCTCGGCGCGGCGATCGCGAAAGTCGATCACCTCCGGATAGTTGTGCCCCGTGTCGATGTGCACCAGCGGAAACGGCAGCGACGTCTTGCGGTTCGCGCCCAGGCCAAACGCCTTGAGCGCCAGATGCAGCACCACCACCGAATCCTTGCCGCCCGAGAACAGCAACGCCGGCTTGCTGCATTCGGCCACGAGCTCGCGCAGGATGTGGATCGATTCGGCCTCGAGCCAGTCGAGGTGGTCCATGCGCGGATGCGCAAGCAAGCGGGCGTCGGCATCGGCAGGATCGAGAAGAAGGCACATGATGTTCTCTTCGGTTTTCATTGATGACTGGGAAAGGGGCATGGTGTTCGCGGCCGCCGATATCGACGCGGCTAACCCAGGCTCCGGTACGTGATGTAGGCTGCGGTGAGCAGCAGCAATGCCGCGGAAAAGCGCCGCAGCGCGTGACGTTTGACGGAAATCGCTTTCGCGGCGCGCCTTCCCGCGCAACCGCCCGCGATGCCGCCCGCGACCAATGCCACGGCAAGCGGCACGTCGACCTTACCGGCGAGCGCATAGTTGGCCGCCGTCATGGAGCCGAATGCGACTACCGATACGAGCGAGGAGGCCACCGCTTCGAGCATCGGCACGCGTGCGATGAAATGCAGCGCGGGCACCGACAAAAAGCCGCCGCTGATGCCGAAAAAACCGGCCACACCGCCGACGGCCATCCCCGCTCCCGCGGTGGCGAAGCCCCGGCCCGGCGTCGCGCTGGCGGGCGCCACGTGGCCGCTCGCCTGCACCGGCGAAAACATGAGCATGGAGACGACGGCGACGATCGCGGCGAGCAGCAGCATCAACGCGCCGCCGTCGACGTGCAGCGACCAGCGCGAGCCGCCAAACGCCCCGGCCATGCCGGCGGCGGCGAACACCGCCCCCGCGCGCCACCGCACGAGCCCAGCGCGTGCGTATGAAACGAGGTTGACGAGCGCCGTCGCGGCAACCGCGGCGGCGGTCGTCCCAATGGCGACGTGCGCATCGCCGACCTTCACGAAGTAGAGCAACAGCGGCACCGAAAGCGTGCCGGCGCCGCCGCCGACAAAGCCCAGCGTGAAGCCGATCGACAAGCCCGACAGGCAGGCGAGCGCGATTTGCGTCTGCAAAGTCATCGCGACCGACATGGTCAAAGTTCTCTCAGGTTGCAAGGCCCGACCGACCGGCGCCGCGCGTGCATTGCGCACGGCGTCCGATGCGGCGGCTTTCGTTGTATTGGAAGAGCGCCGACGCCCGGTCAGTCCGTGACCTCGAACTGCTCGGTCAGTTCGTCGAGCTTCGCCGGCGCGGCAGCGCCGCGTATCGCCTGCTCGGCGGCGCATCGCTCCATTCGCGCTCGCACCGACGCCAAATACTCGGCGCGATGCCGCCGCAAGGCGAAGTCGCGAAAGTTCGCGCGCTCCAGTTCGCGCCAAGCCTCGTCGCGGCCGATATCGGACGCGGCAAGCGCCGCCTCCAAAGCGCCCGCATCGACCGGCGCGTGTTCATCGGTCAAGCGCTCGTAGCCGTAGCGTTGCATGTATTCGCTCGTCAGCGTTTCGATCGTGGCGATTTCATCCATCGACAAAACCTTTTTGTACTTATCGATGTTGGCTGCGATCGGCGCGAAGCAATTGGACGACCACAGCGCGGACATGCGCGAGATCTGTCGCGCCTCCGCCGAGTGCGCGACATCGAGCATCCGCGGCAGAAATTCGATGTCGAAGAACGCGCAAATACGCTTGAGCACGGCTTCTTCGTCCGCCAGGAAATCCTCATAGCGGATCGTGAGCGTGCGCTGCGGGTATCGCGCTTGGACGCGATCGGCTGCGCGATGAGCTTCGACCCACGTCCGCGCATTGAGCCGCGTGTCGAAATCGTGAATGATGGCTTTATTCATCGAGGCGACCTGCGCGCGCGGATCGCGTACGACGTTCAGAAACAGCATGTCCGGAAAGAGCCGCATCATCTCGTCGGCGTAATGCACGCTGTCGAGCGATTTATCCATGACCACGCGCGCGCCGCTCTGCTCGCCCGCGCGCAGCAGCAACTCCCATACGACACGGTGCACGCTGCGCGGTGCGTTGCGGATCGCTTCGAACACATCCACCGGGTCGAACACGAGGCCGGGCCACTTCACCATGCTCGCCGCCTGCAGGCCGATCACGTCGCTCACGAGACGAAAATACGCGCGATCGTCGTCGAGATCGCCGTAGAGGGGGACGATCGGCATGAAGTCGACGATATGCAGCGGGTAGGGGGAATAGAAGGCAGGATTGAAGTTCAATCGAAGCCGCAGCGCATGACTGCCGCAACGCCGCAATGGGATCATCAATACCGGCCGCGGTCGGACGCCGCTTGCGGGGGAATGGGTCTCTCGGTTCATAGTCGGTCTTCCTCGGGTTCTTATTTGAAATCCACGGGACAGAGAAAGGTCGCCGCGAAATAGTTTGAAAAGGCTTCGACGAAAACGTCGATCGCGGCGTTCGGCAAAGCGTTGATGCCAGCCGCAGCGCGTCGTCCTCCGCCGCTATCGAAGCGCTCGCACAGCGTGTTCGCCGGAAGCAAATCGGGCTTGGCCGAGCGCACGCTGACGCAGCACGAGCCGTCGGCCCGTTCGTTCAGGACCGCGAACGATTGATCGCGCGCTTGTGCGGCCAGCAGATTGGCGAAGGTGCCCGAAATGCGTCGCGCCCACGGTGCGTCCGGCAAGACGTATACCGCACAGCCATCGCTGGTCCAGTAAGGCGTCAGCGCATCCGCATGGGAAAGGTCCTGCCAGTAGCCATGTTCGAGCTGCGCAAAGCATCGGGCGCTCGCCACGAATTCGAGCGGATCGGCAAACTGATGCAACTCCCGATAGAGCGTCTGCGGCGGCATGTGCAAGTCGTCGAGCGATTCGCCATATGCGTTGTAGTTGAGCAAACGACCCAGTGTGGCGAGCGCCGCGATCTCGTGTTCGGCCATGCCGCGAGCGGCCGCGAGCCTGTGAGCCGTCGCCTCGAGGTTGTCGCCGAACGCGGCGGCGATCGCCCACGGCCGATAACGGCCGCCGAGCACGCGGTCCACGATCACGCTCGTGCAGACATGCGGCGACTCGTCCCACGAGAGGGTCAACCCAGCATGCGCGAATGCGCGCTTGGCGCCGTGATGATCGTAATACGCCACGCGTGCCCCGGCATCGAGCAAGCGCGTCAAAGCATCGAGGTTCGCGTCGAGCGAAATGTCGAGCACGGTCACGTCGACGCCCGGTTCGCACGGCACGTGCCGCAGTAGCGCGATGTCTCGCTTGACGCCCGTGATGCAGATGGCATCGCGGGGCTGCGCGAGTCGCAGCTGATGCAACGCGCACAGGCCGTCGGCGTCGCCGTTGAATACGTCGTAGGCCAGCGCCGGCGTTGCCCGCGATAAGGGCTCAGCGCATTGCACCATCGTTGCGCTCCCGGTCACGCTGCAGCAAGTAGTCGAGCAATAGGGCCGCAGCGCCGCCTTCGGGCAACTTCGCCGTATCGAGCGAGCAGGCCGGCGCGAGCGGCGGCTCGTAAGGCGCGTTTACGCCCGTGAAATCCGCAAGTTCGCCGCGGCGCGCCTTGCGGTAAAGCCCTTTCGGATCGCGCGATTCGCACACTTGAAGCGGCGTGCTCACATGCACCTCGACGAACCGCGCCGCGCCCACGATCTCGCGCGCGGCGGCGCGATCCTGGCGCAGCGGCGAAACGAAGGAGGTGACGACGATGAGGCCAACGTCGTTCATCAAGCGGGCCACCTCGGCTGCACGCCGCACGTTCTCGCGGCGATCCGCTTCGGAAAAGCCGAGGTCGCGGTTCAAGCCGCAACGCAGGTTGTCGCCGTCGAGCACCGCGCAGGGGCGAGCCTCACGCCGAAGCAAGCGCTCGAGATCGAAGGCGATCGTCGACTTGCCCGCGCCGCTCAACCCTGTCAGCCAGAAGGTCACGGGGGAATGGCCGAATTGCAACTCGCGCGCATGCTCGGCCACGCTGCCCGCATGCCAGAAGATGTTGGCATCTGGGGGGCGCTCGCTCGTTTGCCCGGCGTTTGCCGATTCGGTTTCGCGGGAAGGCACATGGGAGCCGGCACGGGCCGGTCCGTTACTGTTCATGGGAGCATCCTTACTCTCGTGTCCATCGCACTGTCGTCGTCACGCGCAAGCGGCCGACGCTTGCGTGGTCATAGACGCCCTTTCGCTTCTCGATGGCTGCCCACCGATCCGACTTCGGCGCGGCGGCTGAAACCTTCGCGCCGACTATGGAATCGAAGCGCTGCGGTCAGGCCGGCTCGTATGAGAGCATGGCGCGGCGCGAGGGCGGCGCGAGCCGCTGCGAAGTGGGCTGCGCGCCCGCACGCGGCGACACGTCCGAGGGCGCACCGTGGCGCAGCTTGAACACGCTGACCGCGGTGACGAGCGTCTCGGCCTGCTCGCGCATCGATTCGGCAGCGGCCGCCGCTTCCTCGACGAGCGCCGCGTTTTGCTGCGTTACTTGGTCCATCTGCGTGAGCGCGAGATTGATTTGCTCGATGCCGGTCGCTTGCTCTTCGCTAGCGTTCATGATCTCGGTCATGATGAGCGTCACGCGCTTGACGCTATCGAGCACTTCGTTCATCGTCGTGCCGGCCTCGTCGACGAGCCGGTTGCCCTGTTCCACCTGCTCGACCGAACCGCCGATCAATGCCTTGATCTCTTTTGCCGCCGTGGCCGAGCGCTGTGCGAGCGAACGCACTTCGGAGGCAACGACGGCGAAGCCGCGTCCTTGCTCGCCGGCGCGGGCCGCCTCGACGGCCGCGTTCAACGCGAGAATGTTGGTTTGGAATGCGATGCCGTCGATCACACTGATGATCTCGACGATCTTTTGCGAGGCTTGATTGATCGAGCCCATGGTCTGCACAACCTGGGAAACGACATTGCCTGCCCGCTCGGACACCGTCGAAGCCGACGCCGCGAGTTCGTTTGCCTGGCGCGCGTGCTCCGAATTGCGTTTGACCGTGGCCGTCAGCTCTTCCATGGAAGCGGCGGTTTGCTCGAGCGAAGCGGCTTGCTCTTCGGTACGCGAAGACAGATCGAGGTTCCCGCTTGCGATTTGCCCCGCCGCCGAGGCAATCGCACCCGTGCTGACGTGGACTTGGCTCACGATGCCGACGAGGCTTTCGCGCATCGTCTTCATCGAATGCATGAGGCTCGCGTTGTCACCGCTCTTGACGACGACGTTCACCGTCAAGTCGCCCGACGCAACGCGGTCCGCGGCGTCGGCGGCAGCGGCAGGCTCGCCGCCGAGTTGCTTGAGGATGCCGCGCGTGATCGCGAACGAAGCGATCACGCTCATGACGAGCGCACACAGCGCGAGGGCCATGATGCCGAGCCGGCTCGCCGCATACGACTCCTTCGCGCTGGCGGTTAGCTCACCGTTCTGTTGATGTTCGAGCGTGCGCAGCTTGCGCACGTAGCCCCACCATTTCGCTTGAATCGGCCGCAATTCGAAGCGAAGCAAATGATAGGCGGCATCGCGTTGGCCCGACATCGCGAGTTCTCTGGCTTTTTGCATCATCGGCAAGGCAAGTTCCCCCTGCTCGCGCATCCCCGCCAGCAAGGCTTTCTCCTCCTCGCTCGTACCCCGCAGCGTAAACATGGTCGCGAGTTTGGCAGTGCTTTGAGCGTAAACCGCCGTTTCGTCGTCGAAGCGCTTCGTCTCGATTTGGATCTGGTCTTGCTGGTCCGCTTGCAGCAAGAGCAAATTGCGCAAGGCCAGTGCGCGATTGGAGATCGTTTCGTCGATTCGGTTCGCCAGGTTCGCTTCCACCGAGTTCACGTCGGTGATATTGATCATTGCCCCTTCCAACGAGGCCATGCGCATCAGCGCAAAAACGGTAACCAGGACAAGTAGGCCGGAAACCAGCGTAAAGCCGATCGCAAGGCGGGTCGCCACTTTCATGTGGGATAAGTTCATTTCGCTACCTTTGATAAAGGACGTCTCTCACCATCCATTAACTCCATCGGGGAAACCCGACGGTCACAGGGGGCGTGAACGGCACATGCGGGATAAACCTTAAGTGTTTTATCGGATGAAAACGTTTCTAATGACGAGATAGTTGGTTCGCTTCAGCGGCGGCCAACTTTTTAATATGATAATTGAAAAGGCGGAACCGAGCACCGTAACCGGCCTTGGAAACCGGGCATTTGATCGGCATCAATGTCCCCTTTTTTGGGAGCACTCGGGCAAACCGTATCGTCGTCCCCGGCGAGAGGATCGGCTTTCGGTCGGGTTTTCGATTGAAGAATGAGAATGCGGCGCGTCGAACCGGCGCCAGCGCATCGCGCGGCGTTGTGCGATTGCACGCATGCCGCCTGCAGGTTCGCGCAGTGCAGGCATGCTCCGTCATGACGAGCGCTGACCCGTACGGGCCAATCAATGACGATGCAGCAAGCTGCGCAGCGGATGGCGCCAATCGACGCGACGAGGCGCCGCGCCGCGCGTCTGTCGCAAGTGGTCCTGCCACAGTTCATCGGAGAAAAGGAACGCCACGATCAACAGCGGCAGCACGAGAAATGCGCCCAAAATCACTCGCTCGATCACGATGAGCCTCCTGCGCCGGAAAACGTGAAATCCATTCTATGCGCATGTCGCGCGCCTCGTGCAGCGGCTTGCGAGCCGGGCGTTGTCTCGCGCGCATTGGCGGGCACCGCCGGTTTTGCAGCATCGAGCTAGCGGTAACGTGGCGGCCATAACGATAGCGCAGACCGTCAACGAGCGGCGCGTGCGCCCGGCGACCCGTGCTTGGGCAATGCATTGCACACCATTGCAGTTAGCATGGCCCGGGCCGCGGCGAGCAGTGCGCACGGCATTTTCCGGGGGCCGTCGTCCCGGCATCCTTTTTGTCCCGTAACTAATCCCTTATTCCGCATTTGTCGCGCACGCTTTTTGGGATCTTTATGTGCGGTGCCGCAAATGCTTTTTGTGTTTTATTGAGCCGCTTAATTTTTTTATGCGCAACGGCGTTGCTGCGCACAGGGCCTTATCCGGTGCGCTTCTCGAGACGATGCATCCGCGCAGACTTCCGCCGAAGCCAGCTCCCGGCCAAGCCAAGGCGCATGGCGAAGGGGTGCGGCGCTGGTGCGACAATCCGTCGCTTTTGCAAACGCACACAAGATGTGCTTGTGCTTTGGCACGCATGCTCTACGCTGAAACACGCGGGTTTTGGATTGCCTTTAAATACATAGCTAACCACAGTGAAAACCCGCATGGAGGCGTATATGAAGAAACAAGCCGGCATGCTTTTGATGCTCGTTGGATTGGCCGCAGCGGCCACGGTCGCCCAAGCGCAGGACAATGTCCTGAAGCCTCAGCAGACTTTCCAATTCAGGCAAGGCGCCTACGGATGCTTATCGAAGGATAAGCTCGATTCGGCCTACCAGCACGCCCAGGCGGGCGAACAGCAGAAAATGCAGGAGTTCTTCTCCGGTTTCCAATGCTTATCGGCCCCTGAAAATGCGGACTTTCGCGTCGTGCGCGTCGTCGGGCGGGACGTGGAATTCGTCAACGCCGGCAACCAGGATACGGAAGGCCTTTGGACTCACGCGGAATTCATCAAGCAGTAGCGTAACGCTGCTGGTGCGGCACGGCTGAACCGCAGCGGCCCGCGGCGCGAGTGCGCCGTCGTGCGGCTGCGCGTTCGCGTTGCCAGCGTTCCCCGCGAGCGCGCTCGGCACGCTCGCGCTCGTGCGTCGATTTTCGATTCCGGCCCGGTCGCAACCGGGCCGTTCGTCATTGCGGCACTCGTTTTCGCTATCATGCCCGCCTGTGGTCGGTGCGCGATTGAACGCGCCCCGCACCCGATCCGCGACCGATTCGCGCAAACGAGTTCTTTCGACGCTGCATGGCCCTCAAATCGACGATCTACAAAGCCGAGCTTCAAATTGCCGACATGGATCGGCATTACTACGGCGACCACGCCTTGACTATCGCTCGTCACCCGTCCGAAACCGATGAGCGAATGATGGTCCGGCTCGCCGCCTTTGCCTTCTTCGCGAGCGAGCGGCTCGAACTGGCCAAAGGCTTGTCCGACACCGACGAGCCCGATCTGTGGGAAAAAGACCTGACGGGCGCGATTCGAACCTGGATCGAAGTGGGGCAGCCCGACGAGCGTCGACTCGCAAAGGCCAGCGGACGAGCGGAACAGGTCTATGTCATTGCCTATGGCGGCCGCACCTCGCAGCTTTGGTGGGACGGATTGCGCGGCAAGGTCGAACGGCTGCGCAACGTCGAGGTCTGGTCGCTCGCGGAAGGGGCGGGCGAGGCGCTCGCACGGTTAGCCGAAAGAACCATGCGGCTGCAGTTGACGGTGCAAGATGGCGCAGGCTGGCTCACGACCGCCAACGCCGACCCGGTCGAGCTGCAGTGGACCGTGCTCAAGGCACGCAGCGCGGCCTGAGCGATCTTGCGCTCGTTGTCGGCTTGCGCGGCGTGTTGGCCTTCGCCCGATCGTCAGCGCGAGCGAACGCAGCAGTCGCACCGGCTCACGCGCGACGAAAGAGCGCGCAGCAGCATCTCTCATCCGGCTTCGCAGCGATCAAAGCGAAGTCGCAAGCGCCGCTTCCGGCGGTCCTTTCAGCTCCACCATGTTGCCCTCTGGGTCGAACAGATAGAGCGATGGCCCGAAACCGTCGGCCCCGTAACGGCGCCCCACAGGGCCCAGCCGAGCCCCGTGGGCAGTCAAATGTGCGCTGAGCCGCTGCGCGTCGAAATGTTCGATTCGCAGGCATAGGTGGTCCATATTTCGCCCTTGACCGGGTATGCCGCTGTCACTGCGATCGATCGTCGAGCCGGGCGCAAGCAAATCGATCATCGAGCGCCCTGCGCGCAGCTGGGTCAGTCCGATTTCGGGTTGCGCTTTTTCGATCGTGCAGCCGAGCGCCTCGCAGTAAAAGCGCGCCATCGCGGCCGGGTCGGCCGCTCGAATCACGACGTGGTCGATTTCGCGAATGATCGGTTTCATCGACGTTCCCCTCACAATCGAGGCATGGGACAGATGCGGCCGGCGGCAGGCCGCGGATTCGGCCAGTGTACGGCAAGCGCGGCATCCCGCGCCGGTGCACGGACCATGGAGCGAGAGGCGCACGCTCTCGGGACCCGCTCTGGGCGGGGCTCCAGCGCGGCAAGGGCAAAAAAAAACCCGCTCACAGGGAGCGGGTGAATCCATATCAGGAGGAGACATGGAGGAGACAGTTCCAACTATACACACCTCGATGGTGCGATGCAATATCTTTTTGTTTCGGAAAATGACAAAAGATTCTATGGGGGATTTCACTGCCTCCCCCACCGGAATCACCAGAAATTGGGGATCGAACGAGGCAGGCGAATGACACCGCAATATTCGGCGCGCAGGGCTTGGCACTGACGCATACAGTGGGCATCGTCTACTTCGCCAACGTCGGGAAACATCATGGATACCGCCTACAGAACGGATCACGAGCGCTGGGATGCGGTCGTCGCGCGCGACGCGCACGCCGACGGCGCATTTTTCTACGCCGTCGCCACGACGGGCGTCTTCTGCCGGCCCTCGTGCGCCTCGCGCCTGCCGCGGCGGGAAAATGTCGCGTTTTTCGCCACGGCCGCCGAGGCCCAGGCGGCGGGCTTTCGCCCCTGCAAACGATGCCATCCCGACGGCTTGCCGCGCGACATGGCGATCGTCGAGCGCGTCTGTGCGGCGCTCGATGCCGACCCGCAAGCGCGCATGACCCTCGCGCAGCTCTCCGCGGCCGTCCACGTCAGCCCGTTTCATCTGCAGCGGCTGTTCAAACGCGTCGTCGGCGTCTCGCCGCGCGAATATCAGGCCGCCCGCCGCGGCGCCGCGCTGCGCGACGCGCTCCAGCGCGGGCAGGGCGTCACGCGCGCCGCGCTCGATGCGGGCTTCAATTCGCCGTCGCGGCTCTACGATAGCGTCCCGGGCGAATTGGGGATGGCGCCTTCCGCCTACCGGAAAAAGGGCGCGGGCCTCACGGTCTACTACGCCAGCGCCGCCACGGCGCTCGGCCACGTGCTGGTCGCGGCGACGGACAAAGGGATTTGCCGCATCGCCTTCGGCGACGACCCGGTCCAGCTCGGCCACGCGTTGCGGCACGCGTTCGCCAACGCCAAGCTCGTCGAAGGGCGCGAGCGCATCGCGCCCTTCATCGAGCAGATCGATGCCTATCTGCGCGGGCAGCGCGAAACGTTCGACCTTCCGCTCGATGTCAGCGCGACCGCCTTTCGCCAGCGCGTCTGGGATGCGCTGCGGCGCATCCCTTACGGGCAGACGCGCAGCTACACCGAAGTCGCCGCCTCACTGGGCGTGCCCAATGCGGTGCGCGCCGTAGCGAGCGCGTGCGCATCGAACGAACTCGCCCTCGCCATTCCCTGCCATCGCGTCCTGCAAAAAGGCGGGGCGCTCGCCGGCTATCGGTGGGGCATCGCGCGCAAGGCGGCCTTGCTAGAAGCCGAGGCGGCGCACTCGGGCGTCGCGCCTGCCGCCGTCACGCGCGATTTGGACGACGCAGCTTGAGCACTGCGCCGGCCGTTAGCTTCGAGCTGGCGTTCAAAGCGCCTTATGACTGGGCGCGCGTCCTACGCTTTTTCGCGAGACGCGCAACACCGGGCGTCGAGGCCGTGGAAGAGGGCACGTACCGCCGCGCCATCGCTTGGGACGGCGCGAGCGGCACGCTCGTCGTCGCACGCCATCCGCGCAGGCGCCGCCTCGTCGCGACCGTGGAAGGACCCGCCAGCCGCCACGCGCAAGCGCTTGCGCCGCACGTGGCGACCATGTTCGACGTCGATGCGGACCCCGCCGCCATCGGCGCGCATCTTGGCCGCGACCCGTGGCTCGCGCCGCTCGTCGCCGCGGCGCCGGGGCTGCGCCTGCCCGGGGCGTGGTCCGCGTTCGAGCTGGTCGTGCGCGCGATCGTCGGCCAGCAGGTCAGCGTCAAAGCCGCGACGACGCTGATCGGCCGCATCGTCGCACGCGCGGGCGAGCGCATCGACGACCATCCGCATCCGGGCACCGCTTGGCGCTTCCCGACCCCCGCCGCGCTCGCCGCTGCCGATCTCGCGCAGATCGGCATGCCCGGCAAGCGCGTGGCGGCCCTGCAGGGACTTGCACGGGCCGTGGCGAGCGGCGAAGCGCCGATCGATGCGATTCATGCGGGGCGCGTATCGGCGGCCACGCTGGCCGATGCGCGCGCGACGCTGCTCGCACTGCCCGGCATCGGTCCTTGGACCGTCGAATACATCGCGATGCGCGCCTGGCGCGACGTCGATGCCTTTCCCGCCACCGATCTCGTGCTGATGCAAGCGATCGCGGCGCGCGATCCCGCCCTCGCGCGCGCCCCGCTTCAACGCGCGCGCACCGAAGCTTGGCGCCCCTGGCGCGCCTACGCGGCGATGCATCTTTGGAACGAAATCGCCGATCGCGCCGGGGCGAACCGGGG
Source organism: Trinickia sp. Y13 (assembly GCF_029522115.1). Taxonomy (GTDB): domain Bacteria; phylum Pseudomonadota; class Gammaproteobacteria; order Burkholderiales; family Burkholderiaceae; genus Trinickia. The sequence goes on from NZ_JAKWFK010000015.1 coordinate 11,805, forward strand.
CGGTTAGGCACAGCGGTCCTCGCCAGCCGATCAGGGCCGCGCCCGGGCGGTCCGGGAGCGCTCCAATCGCCCTTGCGGCGGTCCGAGCCCTTGCTGGGCCTGGCTTCAAGCGAGGTTCGCGGCACGGTGTTAAAGTGCCCGCTACTCAAAAATGATTGCATCGCGGCGCCGCGCGAAACTCTGAGCGCGCTCGCCCGATCGGCTTCGATGTCAGATATCCAAACGCCACTTCAGTCCGATGCATTTGCCCAGCGCCTATCGGTGTTGACGTCGCCGGCCGCGCGGGACGTGCTCGCCCGCAGCCTGCGCGGAATCGAGAAGGAAAGCTTGCGCGTCATGCGCGACGGGGCGCTCGCGATGACCGCGCATCCGCGCGCGCTAGGCTCGGCGCTGACGCACCCTTCGCTGACCACGGACTACTCCGAAGCGCTGCTCGAGCTCATCACGCCGGCCGAGGCCACTCCCGAACAAGTGATTGCGCGGCTCGACGAACTGCATCGCTACGTCTATGCGCAGCTCGACGACGAACTGCTCTGGAACGACTCGATGCCGGGCCGGTTGCCCGCCGACGACGAAATCCCGATCGCGCAATACGGCGTATCGAACATCGGCCGCCTCAAGCACGTCTATCGCCATGGGCTCGCGCTGCGCTACGGCCGCACGATGCAATGCATCGCCGGCATTCACTACAACTACTCGCTAAGCGAGGAAGCTTGGCCTCTGTTGCACGCGCAACGCCCGAGCGGCGCCGGCGCCGTCGACTATCAATCGGCGTGCTACCTCGCACTGATCCGCAATTTTCGGCGCACGAGCTGGCTGCTGATGTACTTGTTCGGCGCCTCGCCCGCGCTCGATCGCGCGTTCTTGCGCGGTCGGCCGCACTCGCTCGAAACCTTCGACGAAACGACGCTCTATCGCCCCTACGCCACGAGCCTGCGCATGAGCGATCTCGGCTACTCGAACACGACGGCCCAAGCTGCGTTGCAACCGGACTACGACTCGCTCCCCGGGTATTTGGAAGCGCTCGCGCGGGCGGTGAGCGAACCGTATCCGCCGTACGAGGCGCTCGGCACGCACCGCGACGGCCACTGGGTGCAGATCAACACGAACGTCCTGCAAATCGAGAACGAGTTCTATTCGACGATTCGCCCCAAGCGCGTGACCGATCCGGGCGAGCGCCCGCTCCATGCGCTGGCCTCGCGGGGCATCCAGTACGTGGAAGCGCGCTGCCTCGATATCGACCCGTTCGAACCGTGCGGCATCAGCGTCGAGACGGCTCGCTTTCTCGATGCGTATCTGCTCGTCTGCGCGCTCGATGAAAGCCCCGCCTTGCCGCCGCCCGCCTATGCCGAAGCCAACGCCAATTTCGGCAGCGTCACGCTGGAAGGGCGCAAGCCTGGCCTCGCGCTCATGCGCGAAGGGCGCGCGGTGTCGCTGCGCGATTGGGCCGGCGAGCTGCTGGATCGGATCGAAGCGGCCGCGCACGCACTCGATGCGGCGCGCGGCGGCAACGACTATGCCGCAGCCGTCAAGGCGCAGCGCGCGAAGGTGGCCGACCCGGACGCGACGCCTTCGGCGCGCGTGCTGCGCACGATGCGCGAGCGCGGACAGAGCTTCCTCGCGTTTGGACTTGCGCAAAGCGAAGCGCATGCCGAGCACTTTCGGGCGCGGCCGCTCGAGCGCGAAGTTGTCGCCGCATTCGACCGGCTGGCCGAGCGCTCGCTCGCCGAGCAAGCCGAGCTCGAACGGCGCGACGCCAGCGCGTCGTTCGACGATTTCGTCCACGACTATCGCAGCTACACCCTGGAACGCTTCAGCGTCTGACCTTCGAGCGGCGAACGCCGAACGAACGAGTGCGCGCGATCCGCGTCGAACCGCCAACGCCATGACGCAAAGAAGGGGGGTGGGATGAGGATCATAGGATCGGCGATCGCTTGCATACTAGCGGCCGGTTGCGCAGCAACGAACCAGGTCAAGCCGGAAACGATGCAGATGGCGACCGCACCGCTCGTGTGCCGTGCCGATCAATGCCCGCTCTGGTGGCAACGGGCGCGGCAATGGATCGTGCAGAACGCGCACTATCCCTTGCAAACAAACAGCTCGGACGTGATCCAAACCGCCGGTCCGGCCGGGGGCAGCGGCGCGCCGGCTTACCAAGTCACGCGCGCGCGCAACGCGGACGGCACCTCGACGATCGGCTTTGCCGCCCACTGCGATCGCCCGCTCGCCGGCTGCAAGCCCGACCCCTGGCAGGCGGCCGCGAGCTTCAAGCAATTCGTCAGATCGGGGACGGATGCCGGCGCGCACCCGCAACTGTCAGCCCCGCAAGATCCACAGTAGCCCGGGACGCCGGCGCCGCGTCAGTGAGCCATCGCGGGGCCGCTGCCGCGCTTGGGCTTGGTCACCCACACAAGGACGGCCAACAGCACGAACGCCGCGCATGAAATCCGGAAGAAGTCGTTCGTCGCCATCATGTATCCCTGCTGGGTGACGAGCGCGTTCAATTGAGCGCTGACGCTGTCGCCCGTCAGGCCGAGCGTGCCGAGCGCGCTTTGATAGGCGGTCGTGCTAGCCGAATAGCGGCTGACCGATTCGGCCAGCACCGCGTGATGGTAGATCGCATCGTTTTCCCAGTACGTCGTGCTGATCGCGGTGCCGATGGCGCCCGCAAGCGTGCGTAAGAAGTTCGACAACCCCGAGGCGCTGGCCAGGCGCTCGTCGGGGATGCTCGACAACGTGATCGTCGTCATCGGCACGAAGAAGCACGCCACGCCGATGCCCTGCACGATCCGCGGCAAGATGACGTGATTGAACGGCACATCGAGCGTAAACGTTCCATTCCACACGGACACGATGGCAAATACGGTGAAGGCAAAGCTTGCGACCATGCGCAGATCGAGCCGATGCAGATTGCGCCCGATGATCGGCGACAGAACGAGCGCCAGCAGCCCGACGGGCGCCGTCGCCAATCCGGCCAGGCCTGCCGTGTAGCCCATCACCGTCTGCAACCACAGCGGAAAGATGACGACCGACCCGAAGAAAGTCATGTAGCCCAGAAAAATGATCAGCGCGCCCAGGGCGAAATTGCGGTCTTTGAACAGCGTCAGATCGATGACAGGCGTCTTCTCCGTCACCTCCCAAGCCAGCAGAAAGGCCAACGCCACCACGGCGATCAGCGCGAGGGAGACGATGAAGGTCGAGTTGAACCAGTCACGGTCCTTGCCCAGATCGAGCATCATCTGCAGGCAAGAGACGCCAATCACGAGCAACCCGAGCCCGACGGCATCGATCCGTTGCTTGGTCGTCTGCGTTTCGCGCCCGCGCAACAGGAAGTAGGCGGACGAAGCCGAGATGAGGCCGATCGGCAGGTTGATATAGAAGATCCACGGCCATGTGTAGTTGTCCGTAATCCAACCGCCCATCACGGGACCGAAGATGGGCGCGACGATCACCGTCATCGCCCACAGGCCCAGCGCCAACCCGCGCTTTTGCGCGGGGTAGCTGCGCATGAGGATGGTCTGCGAGAGCGGCACCATCGGCCCCGACACGAGCCCTTGCAACAGCCGAAAAGCGATCAGAGTCGGAAAATTCCCGGCGAGGCCGCACAGCGCCGAAGCCATCGTGAAAGCGAGCACCGACATCGTGAACAACCGCACCTCGCCCACGCGCCGCGCGAGCCATCCCGTCAGCGGCACCGCGATCGCCGCAGCGACCGAGTACGACGAGATCACCCACGTGCCATCGCTCGTGGCCACGCCAAGGCTGCCCGAGATGGTCGGGACGGCGACGTTCGCGATCGAGGTGTCGAGCACCTCCATGAAGGTGCCGAAGGCCAAACCGATCGTCAGCAGCGCCAATGTGCCGCCCTGCAACGGCGCAGGACCCGCCATCGGTTCGGCCGCCGCGGAAGCTGCGTTCGCCATGCGCATTCTCCTTATCATTGAACGGGGCGCGGCCGCGCGCCTGCCCGCTCGGTGTTTTGCGTTCGGCGCCAATATGGCCAAAATTGATTGCTATGTCAATATTTTTCTATGCAATGATGGTTGAGGCTTGTATCTAGGTGGAGCGGCCGGCGGGGGCATCACGGCGGTAACTTGCCGTAACCAGTGCGTTGCTGCCGTGCGTTACCATCGGGCGCATCACTCGGGACTCCTGCTCTGCGCATGCCGCTTCGTCGCCCTCGCTCCTTTTTCCGTCAGACGCTGCCGGTCCGTTTCGCGACCGCGCTCGCCATCGCGGCGGCCGCCGCCGCACTCGCAGGATGCGCCGTCGGCCCCGATTACCAACGGCCCAGCACGAGCGCGCCTGCCGCCTACAAGGAAACGCCGGCTGGCTGGAAGGTGGCCGAGCCCGCCGATCGGGCCGACCGGGGACCCTGGTGGTCCATCTACGGCGACGCCCGGCTCGCCGCGTTGATCGAGCAACTGAACGCGAACAATCAAACGATCGCGCAGTTTGCGGCGGCCTACCGGCAAGCGCGCGCGCTCGTGGGCGAAGCACGCGCGGCGTATTTTCCGTCGCTCGGCCTATCGGCGAGTGCTTCGCGCTCGGGCCAACGGCTCTCGGGCACGAACGCCGTGGGCACGACCAATTCGGTTTCTCGCGTGAGCAACAGCTTCGACACCACGCTCGATGCGACGTGGGAGCCGGACCTCTGGGGCAAAGTGAGCCGCACCGTTGGGGCGCAGCAAGCCGGGCAGGAAGGAGCGGCCGCCGATCTCGCCAATGCGCGCCTGTCCGCGCAAGCGACGCTCGCGCAAACCTACTTTCAATTGCGCACCCTCGATGCGACGCAAAAGCTGCTCGACGATACCGTGGCCGCCTATGCGCAATCGCTCAAACTCACGCAAAACCAGTACGCGCAAGGGGTCGCTGCGCGCTCGGACGTGATTCAGGCGCAAACGCAGTTGCGATCCGCGCAAGCAGCGGCCATCGACAACGGCGTCGCGCGTGCGCAGGACGAGCATGCCATTGCCGTGCTGGTGGGCCAAAGCGCATCGACTTTCTCGCTACCTGCCATCCCGCTCGATGCCGAACCGCCCGCCGTGCCCATCGATGTGCCGTCGGCCCTGCTCGAGCGGCGGCCCGACATCGCGGCAGCCGAGCGTCGCGCGGCGCAGGCCAACGAGCAAATCGGGGTGGCGATGTCGGCCTACTTCCCGTCGCTGACGCTCTCCGCTCAGGGCGGCTTCCAAAGTTCGGTGCTGTCGCAGCTCTTTACGCTGCCCTCGCGCTTCTGGACGGTCGGCCCGCAATTGGCCGCAACCCTGTTCGACGGCGGGCTGCGGCGCGCACAGACGCAGGCCGCGCGCGCCGCCTATGACCAGCAAGTGGCGGTCTATCGGCAGACCGTGCTGGGCGCGTTTCAAGAAGTCGAGGATGCCCTGGCGTCGCAACGCATTCTCGCGCAGGAGATCGTCGTCCAACGAGAGGCCGTCGATTCGGCCAAGCAGGCGCTTGCGATCGTCACGAACGAATACAAGGCCGGCACCGTGGGCTACGTCAATGTGCTGACCGCGCAGACCACGGCATTTCTCGCCGAGCAAAAGCTAGCGACCCTCGCCGGAGAACGGATGGTTTCTTCGGTCGGGCTGGTGAAGGCGCTGGGCGGCGGATGGGAGCTTGCGCAAATGGACCGGGAAACCGGCGCGGCGGCAGTCTCGGCCCAGCCCGCCGCATCGACTGCGGCGCACTAGCGCGAGTAATCGAGCGCGATCGTGCCGTCTCCGTTGGGGTGGCCGAGCACGTTCAACAGCCCAGCCAGATTGTCGCGCGCCTGCGGCTGGGCGCTCGCTTGTCCGTGAAACGACGTGGAGTTGGCAGAGACTATGCCGTGCCCGCTCAGCATCAGCGGGCCATTCAACGTCGATAGATCGATCGTCGAATCGTCGCCTTGCGATTGAAACACCACGCGGTACGAGCCCAGCGGTTTGACGGGCGACACGCGCGAGGTCATGTCCGTCAACGTGACCACGAGTTGCCCGTATGCGCGCGTGCCGAGCACCCGCCACGGCGTCCACGCGACGCGCACCGAGCCACGCAAATCGAGCGTGTTGAACGGCGCGCCCAACCCGGCGAGCAGCGCGGCCGGCACCGCGATTTCCCCGGCGGACACCGTCGCCGAGCGCGCCCCGGCAGCCACCTCGATCGCTTCGGGCATAGCGGGGACGTGCTGCATGCGCATGTCCAAATGGCCCGTGAGCAGCGGCCAAAAGGCCGTTTGCCACCGCACCCGCCCCGGCAGCAACGTGCCCGCGCCGGCGTCTCTACCGGCCGCCAGCACGAGCGTGGCAGAGCCGTTCCAGACGGAGCCCGAGGGATCGATCAGATTGACGTGTCCCTGCGACGCCTTCGCAAATTGCGGCGTGATCCACGCCGCCGGCATCATGACCAGAAGCGTGACACCGCATGAGACGAGGGCGATGACGAGCCACGGCAAAGCGGCGAGCAAGCGCCGCCACCCGAGACTCATACGCCACCTCGCGCGGCCCAGCCTCGCGCCCGGTTGCCAAGCGACCACGCGCTCATCGCGGCGACCTCGCAGGCGCCGTCGCCGGCTGCAGCGTCGCCGTGAGATCGACCTGCCCATCGGCCTTGAGCGCCGTCGCATGCATTTCGGTCACATGCACTTTGAACTGTTTGCGCACATCGTCGAGCCACATCGTCCACGCCGGGAACGATGCGTTCTTCGCTTCGATTTGCACGGCCTCGCCCGTTAGGCGCACCTGCGTCGTCGCGATGCCCGCTTGCGTCAGCGAGGACGCGATCGCATCGCGCAGCGCGCCGCCCGTCGGCGTGACGCCTTGCGCCGCCGGCGCGAGCGAGCGCGCCTCGTCGGCCTGTGCCGTCATCTGCGCGATCTGCCGTTGCATCGCCGGCAGGGTTGCGCGCAAATGCGTGCGCCCCTGTTGCGCCGGCGCCCACAGAACCGAATAGGCGATGACGATGCCGACGGCCACGCCGCCCCATGTCAGCAGCAGTTTTTCCCGCGCGGTGCGCGGCTCCCAGAAGCCGGCCCACACTTCGCTCAATGCGCCGAAGTTCATTGGCCGCTCCCGTTTCGAATGACCCATTTGCCCGTGTTCGTGTCGATCTCGCCCGTGAGCGCGTTTTGCGCCAGCCTCTGCGTGAACGCGGGGTCAGGCTTCACGTCAGGCTTGAACATCACCTCGAGACGCCGGTCGTGATAGTCGAGCGAGGCGATTCCGTTCACCGGGACGGCGCCGAGCGAACGATCGAGACGCGCCGCCAGCGACAGAAAATCGTCGGGGGAAAGCTCGCCGGCCGCCGCGCGCAAGTGCTCGAGTTGCGTCCTCATTTGTGTGGCCGGATCGAGTACGACCGTCGTCTTCGGGAACGCATTCAACAGCAGCTCCGTCATCTGCGCGGTGAGCGCGTCGCGTTCACGGGTGAGCATCATCCACTGCACGTTTGCACCGATCACGGCGACAAAGAGCGCAGCTGCCGCGAGCGCGATCGGCAAACGCAATCGGCGTAGCGTCGCACGATCGAGCCGCCACGGCCGCGATTCGAACTCGAATTGGCATAAGTCGAAATCGCAAGCGAGCGCATTGCGGGCCAGCGTATCGAACGCCAGCGGCGCAACGCCCACGTGCACCCCATGCGCGGGCGTAGCTTCCCCTGCAAGCGTCGGTTCGCCGCCCGGCAGTTCAGTGAGTTCGTACACCGTGACGTCCGCGCCGCCTGCGAGCGCCGCAAGCGTCGTGCCGAGAGCCGAGAGCGGCACGGCCAACCCTTCTCCGTGGGCACCGCGCGCGAGCGCCAATTCCACGCGTGGCTCGGCGTCGTCCACCAGCGTGGGCTCGGCGCTCGCCGCCAACGCCGCATCGGCCAGAATCGCCGGCGCAGTCTGCGCTACGGTGCCAAGGACGGCCGCCACGAGCGGCTCGCGTTGCGACGCCTGCCCGCCTACATCGCCGCCCGCAACCGCATCCTCTTCGATCAGCGCCGCTTCGAGCTCGGGCGCGCGCACGAGCGGCGCGGGCAAGCACCGTGTGACGGGCACGGCGCGCAGGCTCCGGTGACCCGCCGCATTGAAGGCCTCGACGATGAAGCGAAACCACCCGCGATCGATCACGGCCAGCATGCGCTGCGTGCCGGCGAGCGGGCGCGGATCGAGCGCGACATGGCAGGTCTGCGCGTCCTGAATCAGATAGTCCTCGACCACATTGGGCAGGGCCTGTTTCAAGCGCTGCCCCTTCACCGGAGGCAGCGTCGCCGCGAGCATCAACAAGTCGCGGGCGGCAACGATCAGCACAGTCGTCGACGCGCGCGGCAGAAATGCGAGCCGCGCGAGCCCCGCGCGTTCCTTGCGGCCACTCTTGTCGAGCAGCACGAACGGCATCTCGGGGAGTTGCCATTCTTGTGACGGCACCGCCGGATCTCGCGGCGGCAGTAAGACGATCAACGTGCTCAAGGCCCGTTCTCTCCTGGTTCGAGACTGCGTCAAAGCTGATCGCGCACCCGCACGACGCGCGTCGCGTGCGTCAGCGGGTCGCGATATATGAGTGTCGTGCGATCGACTTCCGCACGTTCGTGTTGCACCCGTCCATGAACGAGAAAATAGCTCGTCGTCACGTCCATGGGTATCTTGCTGATATCGGTGCCGGGGAGCAGGGCGCCGGCGCCCTGCAAGGCAAGCTGCACCTGGGCCGTATTGAGAAAGTACACGCTTTCGCGTCGCGACACTAACGACTGAGCGCTCGAAAGCGACATGCCCGGCACCATCGCCGCCACGACTTCCGCCGGCGCCGTGTTCATATTGACCGAGGTTTGCGTCGGCAGGGCGGTCACGAACGGACGCAGGCGGGCCACGATTTCCGGTGTGAAGCCAGGCACGTTCAACAGCGAATCGACGCTCGTGAACTGCAATGGCGCCGTATCGGCGTTCTGGTTGTTGTCGTCTTCAAGACCGGCGGCGTCCGTGACGTTCTCGCCCCCGACCGTGCCGCCCGCCTGCGGTTGCGCCGCCGGTTGCGCGCCTTCACCCGCCGAACCCAGGCGGTTGCTGAGCGGCGTTTGAAAACGCGTGGCCGACAGCATCAGCGAGGCCCGCACTTGCAGCGCGGCCGTCTTCGCAAGACCGCCGTTCAGCCCGAGCAGCGCGAGCAGTCGAGCGAACGCGGCGGTCTCCTGCTGATTGATCTGCAACGCCCCGGGCGCCGGGATCGAGACGAGGTTGCGCAGATTGAATTTCGCTTGCGCATCCTCGATCGATCCCGAGAGGTAGGTCTGCGCCCCCTCGGCGGCCTGTGCGTCGCCGGACTTGCCGAGGAAATCGGACAGCCGCGTTTTCGCGATCGGCACCGCCCACACGCCGCCCAGGTAAGTCACCGTGGGCGCGGTGTCGGCCTCCGAACGCAGAATCAAGCGCGTCCAATCGACGGCGCCGCGCGCCACCCATTGCGCTTGCGCGAGCAGGCGCTGATTCTGAATGCGGCGAATCTGCACTTGTTGACGCCAAAGCACGCCCGCGACGAGGATCGCCGAAAGCGTCACCACGAGCAACGCGCTGATGATGGCCGCGCCACGCTGGCGCCGCGGCGAGCGATGCAGGCGGCATGCGCGCCGCGAACGCAAGAGCTGGAAGAGGCGGTCGCGCATCGTCATTCTCCGACGAGGAACATGCGTCGCACCGGCACGTGCAGCGACGGCGCGCCGATCGCGACCTCGAGGCCGGTCACCGCGCGCGGCAACGGCGCGTTGCCGAACTGCGGCACTTTCAGGTTGTTGTTGTTACGCGCGATTTCGGCGGTCACATCGCCCATTTGCGTCGTCCAGCCGACGCGCGGCACATAGAGCCGCGCCGTAATCTTGCCCACGCCGGAAATGAGCGGCACGGCGCTCCAATCGCCGCTGCCGCTCGATGCCGCCAGGGTTCGGCGCAACTGACCGACCGTCGCCACAGGCGGCGATGCATAACGCGTGACGCGCCCGTTCGCCACTTGATAGCGCACGACTTGAAGGCGCGGCGCCTCGCCGGCAAGGCCAAATGTCCGCACGATCTGCAGCCCGTCTCCGGAGACCGAGACGGCGGGTTGGCCGACTTCATCGTCGGTGGCCGCTTGGCGTGCGTCCACGCGCAACTGATCGAACAGTTGAACGAACACGCGCTCGTCTTCCATCGCGCTCGAGATCGCCTGCCGGCCGCGCATGATTTGATCGAGGCCGCGCCAAGAAAGCACCGCGATGACGGCGAGAATCGCGATCGCGACCATGAGCTCGATCAGCGTGAAGCCGCGCTCGCGCCGCCCGGGGCGCCTCGCGTCAGAGCGCACGATTGGACTCATTGGCGACGACCGTCACGAGTTGCGCGAGGCTGCCCGACTGCCCCGGCGTCGTCACCGACACCTCCACGCGCCGAAAAATCGGGTTGGGCGTGGCGCTGATACGCTCGGTGCAAGTGAGCGGCAAATTGCCTTGCGAGCAGTCGAACGTCTGCGTGCCGATCTCGGGCCAGACGCGCGACAAATGCAGTTCGGTCAGCGCGTTATCGGCGCTCCATCCCGCGAGCAGCCGCCGGTGCAGGTCGGCTTCGTCGTTCGCCAACATGCCGACCGCACGCAGCGATGCAGCCAGCGCGACCGCAATGATCGCGAGCGCGACGAGCACTTCGATCATCGTGAAGCCGCGCGCGTGCGCGGCAGTTCGTACGGCGGTTCGTGGAGTAGGCAAGCGCATCTCAACGCACCTCATAGCGGCCGTTGCCGGTCCCGACGATGGTCGCGCGACCTACCGCCGAATACAGCGTGACCGTCACCGCTTGCCCGATGCTCTCGACGCCGAAAACGACGCGTTCCGGATGAAGATCGGAGCCCGGATAGTCGATCGTCACATCGGTCACGCCGCCCTCCCAACCGCGCTGGCGCAATAGATCGTCGCGCAACAGCGGACGCCAGCCATCTTCGGTGCGCACGTCGAATCGATAGCCGCCCGTCACCGGTTGCCAGGCGATCGGGCGCGCGCGCACTTGCGCTTCATCGGACGCCGATTCGAACAGCAAAGCAAGACGCTGCGCCTCTTCGTTCAAATCCGTGCGCGGATTGCGCGTGAGCGACACCGATGCGAGCGACACCAGCAGCCCGGCGATGACTAGAACGACCATCATCTCGAGCAGCGTAAAGCCGCGCGCGCGTCGTGCAAAGCCCGGTGCGCCGACGGGCTCTACGAGCCCGCAGCGTAAGCGCGTACCGCCGTTCATCCGCATGACGGCCGGCGAGGGCAGTGCGTCGGGGCGAGGCGCGCCATTGCTCCGGTCACGGTAGTGCTGCGCTTACTGCCACGAGCCGACATCGGCATCGTTGCCGTCGCCGCCGGGCTTGCCGTCCGCGCCGTAGCTGAATACATCGATCTCGCCATGGACGCCCGGGTTCAGGTATTGATAGGCGTTGCCCCAAGGATCGTTCGGCAGACGTTCGAGATAGCCGCCGTCCTTCCAGTTGTTCGGAATCGGATCGGTGCTCGGCTTTTCGATCAACGCCCGCAGCCCCTGTTCCTGCGTCGGATAGCGGCCATTATCGAGACGATAGAGCTTGAGCGCCTGCATCATCGTGCCGATGTCCTGCTTGGCCGCCACGCGCCGGGCCTCGTCGGGCCGGCTCATGATCTTGGGCACGATCAGCGCGGCGAGAATGCCGAGAATGGCGATCACGACCATGATCTCGATCAGCGTAAAGCCACGCTGGCGGCGTGCGCGCAGCGTTGCGGCTTCGGTGCGACGTTGGTTCCACATTTGCATCATTGCCTACCTCGTTCGTTAAATTGTCGACGAAGCGCATCGCGCGCGCTTCGCATCGCGCCGCCGATTGTAATGGGGCTTTTCGTCAGGGTTCGACAACCGTGCAAACCCGCGAATAGCTCGTACAATGGCGCGCATGAACACTCTCCAAATCCGCCTGCTGTCGTTCGCGCTGTTTGCGGCTTTCTGCGCGACGCTCACCTATTGGATCGTCGTGCTCACCGCGCATCCCGCGCCGCCCCCGCAAGCGGCCGCCGTCGCGCCGAGCGCGTCCCCCGAAGATGCAGCCGCACTCTTCGGCGGCAAGCTCACGCACGAGGCCAACCGCAACATCAAGCTCGTCGGCATCCTCTCGCTGCGCGAAGGCGCCGCGGCGATCGTCGGGGTGGGCGACGAACCGGCTCGAGCCATCGCGCTCGGCAGCAAGATCACCGATGGCACCACGCTCTCCGAAGTCCGAGCCCGTTCCATCGTCATCGATCACAACGGCGTCCATTCCGAAATTCCGTTGGCGCCGAATGCGGGCGGCCCGACCATTTACGTGCGCTGAGCTTCTTCCGGCTGCGGCGCTCACGCTACGCATTCAGCCGGATTCCCCGCGCACTACTGCACCATGTTGTTCAGATCGATGATCGGCAGCATCACCGCAAGCACGATCACGAGCACGATGCCCCCCATCGCCAAAATCAGCAGCGGCTCGAGCAAGCTCGTCAGGAACATCGTGCGTCGTTCGAGTTCGCGCGCTTCGCCCTCCGACGCGCGGTCGAGCATCGTCGTCACATCGCCTGTCGCCTCGCCCGAGCGAATCAAATGCACGAGCACGGGCGGAAACGTTTTCGTATTGCCGAGCGCGCGAGACAGCGACGTACCTTCGCGCACGCGTACGATCGCGTCCTCGACATTGCCGTGCATCGCCCGATTGTTCAGCGTCTCGCCGGCTGCCTGCAGCGCGCGCAGGATCGGCACGCCGGCTGCCGTCAAGATCGCGAGCGTGCTCGCAAAGCGAACCGTGTTGTAGCCGCGCACGAGCTTACCCGCCAGCGGCGCCGTTAGCAGCCACCGGTCGAAGGCGAGCCGCGGCCCCGCCTGCAACAAAATCGCACGCGCCCCATAGAACACCAACCCCACGCCCAGCAGAATCGCCCACCACCAATGGCGGACGAATCCGGACAGCGCCATCATCATCACCGTCAGGATCGGCAACTGCTGCTTCGTGCTCGCGAACACGTTGACGACTTGCGGGACGACATAGCTGAGCAAGAACGTGACGATGCCCAATGCGATCAGCGTGACGATGGCCGGGTAGGTGAACGCCAGGACGATCTTTTGCGTGAGCGCATTGCGTTGCTCGATGTAATCGGCCAAGCGCGAGAGCACGAGGCCAAGCTTGCCCGTATGCTCGCCGGCCGCAACGAGCGCCCGATAGATATCGGGAAAATCGCGCGGATGCTGCTCCAGCGCGTTGGCCAGTGAATGGCCACCCAACACCTCGGCGCGAATGGCGGCTACGAGCTCCCGAATGTAGTCGCGCTCGGCTTGATCGGTCAAAACGGAAAGCGCCTCGTCGAGCGGCAAGCCAGCCGTGAGCAAACTCGCGAGCTGGCGCGTGAGAATGGCCTGTTCCCGCGCCGATAGTTTGCGGCCAAGCGCCAGGCGCCGGCTGCGCGCGCCACGGGCAGCGCTGCCGGCGGGCTCGACGACGAGCGGCGTAAGTCCTTGCGTGCGCAACTGGGCTCGCGCCGAGCGCGCACTGTCCGCATCGAGCACACCTTTTTGCGCGCGCCCTCCCGAGTCAATCGCTTCGAAGCGAAAGGCCGGCATCGGTTAGACCCCGCCCGTCACGCGTATCACCTCTTCGAGCGAGGTGAGGCCCGAGGTCAACCACCGCTCGGCATCCTCGCGCAGCGTGCGCATGCCTTGCGCGCGGCCCGCCGCGAGAATCTCGGCGTCCGCCGCATTGTGGTGGACCATTGCGCGGATCGCATCGTCGATAACGAGCAGCTCGTACACGCCGCGCCGCCCCGAATAGCCCGATTTCGCGCATTTGTCGCACCCGACCGGATGCCACTGCGAACGGCCGTCTTCGACGCGCTCTTCCTTACACACGGGACACAGCCGCCGCACGAGCCGCTGTGCGAGCACGCCGAGCAGCGAGGAGGCGAGCAGGTACGGTTCGACGCCCATGTCCGTGAGGCGCGTCACCGCCGAGGCCGCATCGTTCGTGTGCAGCGTCGCAAGCACCAAGTGGCCCGTGAGCGAGGCTTGCACGGCGATCTGCGCGGTTTCCAAGTCGCGGATCTCACCGATCATGATGATGTCCGGGTCCTGCCGCAGGATCGAGCGCAACGCGCGCGCGAACGTCATGCCGATCCGCTCGTTGACCTGCGTCTGGCCGATGCCGGGCAGGTCGTATTCAATCGGATCCTCGACCGTCATGATGTTGGTCGTCGCCGTTTCCAGACGCGCGAGCGACGCATAGAGCGTCGTCGTTTTACCCGAGCCCGTCGGCCCCGTCACGAGCACGATGCCGTGCGGCCTCGAAATCAGCCGGTCGAACCGCGCGAGCGTATCGGGACCCATGCCGAGCGCTTCGAGATTCAAGTGCTGCGCGTCCTTTTCGAGCAAACGCAACACCGCGCGTTCGCCGTGCCCGGTCGGCAGCGTCGATACCCGCACGTCCACGGCGCGGCCGCCGACGCGCAGCGTGATGCGGCCGTCTTGAGGCAGGCGCTTTTCGGCGATGTCGAGCTGCGCCATGATCTTGATGCGCGAAATCAGCGCGCCATGCAGCGCTTTTTTCGGCCGCACGACGTCGCGCAGCGTGCCGTCGACGCGAAAGCGCACCACCGAGGCATTCTCGAACGGCTCGATGTGAATATCGGATGCGTGCTCGCGCGCCGCTTGGGTCAGCAGCGCGTTGATCATGCGGATGATCGGCGCGTCGTCTTCCGATTCGAGCAAGTCCTCGACTTCGGGAATGTCTTGCATGAGCCGCGACAGATCGACTTCGCCTTCCACTTCGCCGACGACTTGAGCCGCGCTGCCGTCGTTGCGCTCGTAGGCTTGGTTGATCGCTTGCGTGAGTTCTTCGGCGGGCAGGCGCACCGCCGTGAGCGCGCCGAAATTGCGTGCAATCTCGGCCAACGCCGCGTCGCTCGTGCGATCGCTGATCCAAACTTCAAGCCCTTCCGCGCGCTGGTGCGCAACGAGAATCTGCCCGCTGCGCGCGAAGCCGTAGGGCACGAGCCGCGCAGCAAACGGCGAGGGCGCTTGGCGCTCTCCCGGCGCGCGGTCAGTGGAAGAAGGGAGCACGCCGCTCACTGCGACGCTCCGGGCGCGACCGGCTGCTGCTGGGGTGTGGCCTGCTGCGGTGTGGCCTGCTGCTGCGACGGTTGCAGCGGCACGGCCTGCTGCGGTGTAGCCTGCTGTGGTACGGCCTGCTGTGGTACGGCCTGCTGCGCCGGCGGTTGCAGCGGCACGGCCTGCGACTGCACGGCGGGAACCTGCGGCGGCACCGGTTCCTGCGGAGCGGGCGACGGCGGTTGCGTCCCGGGTTGGTGCGTCATCTGCCGCAGATCGAATAGGTTCGACGCCGGCGCCGCGCCCTGGCTCGGGCCGAGCGGCATAGGCGGAACCACCGGGAAATCCTTGTCACGCATCACGTTGTTGTCGGAGCGGTATCCGTCCGTGACGCCTTGCACGTAGTCGTACCGGTTCTGAGTGATCTGCTGCGCCGTGTCGCTGTCGCCGATGATGACGGGGCGCAGAAACACCATCAAATTCGTTTTTTGGCGCTGCTTCGTCTCAGAACGGAACAACTGGCCGATCCATGGGATATCGCCGAGCAGCGGCACTTTGCTGTTCGATACCTGGTAGTTGTCCTGCATCAAGCCGCCGAGCACGATGATTTCGCCGTTGTCCGCGAGAACCGTCGAATGGATCGAGCGCAAATTGAACGTCGGACCCGCCGGGTTCGTCGACGTATTCGTCGTCCCGCTGACGACCGACGAATCTTCCGTATAGAGCTGAAGCTTGAGGATCCCGCCGGCCGTGATCTGCGGCTTCACGTGCAACGTCAGGCCGACGTCGCGGCGATCGTAGGTGTTGAACGCGTTGGCCGTGGTGCCGCTCGTCAGGTTCGAGTACGAGCCGGTCGCGATCGGGACGTTCTGGCCGACGACGATCTTCGCTTCTTCGTTGTCGAGCGTGATCAGGTTTGGCGTGGACAGCACGTTCGCGTCGCTCGCGCCCGCGAAGTACTGCAGCAGCCCGCCTAGGCCCTGCACGCCGAACATATTGTGCAGCCAGCCAACGTTCAGGCCTTGCGTGAGGGTATTGGGCAGCGTCCCCACCCCTGCGGCGCCGCCCGCAGCCAGGCCTGCGGCGACGTTCAGGATGTTCGAACTGCCCGCGCTGCCGGCGCTGCTCGATAGATTGGTGCCAGCCAACACGTTGCCGCTCGCCACCTGCCACTGGATCCCCAGATTGCCGGCTCGCGTGGAGTTCAGCTCGACGATGAGCGCTTCGATATAGACCTGCGCACGCCGTTGATCGAGCTGGTCGATCACAGCGCGCAGATTGCGGTAGACCGGATCGGCCGCCGTGATGATCAGGGAGTTCGTGGCCGCATCGGCTTGAATCATGCCGCCGGGCTGGTTTTCATCGCCGCTCTGGCCTTGCTTCTCGGTGCTGAAGTCGTTGTTGCCGCTACCACCGCCACTTCCGCTCAGCCCGCTGCCGCTCGAGCCCGACATCGAGCTGCCGCTGCTCAGCGAACTGCCGCTGTACGAGGAGGGTAGCGGGGGAACGCCGGACGTGCCCGTCGAACCGAGGCCGCCTCCCGAAGCTCCTTGGCTGAACGAGTTCGCGTTGCTCGACTCGGCGCTGTTGCCCGCGCCGCCGCCCTTGCCGAGCATCCCGCGCAACGTCTTGGCGAGCGTCACGGCATTGGCGTTGCGCACATGAACCACATGCATGTTGCCCGGCTGCGAGCTCGGTGCATCGAGCTGCTCGATGAGCTTTTTGGCCGAGGCGAGGCGCGCCTTGTTCGACGCGCGCAGCATCAGCGAGTTCGTGCGCGGATCGGCTTGCACGGACACCTTCAGCGTGGCGTCGGTGCTGCCGATCGTACCGGGATCGAGCAGCTTCGTCAGTTGCGGCTCGATGTCGAGCGCGTTCGCATTCTTGAGCGGCACGACCACGATCTGCTGTCCCGCTGCATTGTCCACGCCGGCGATGATGGTTGCGATCCGCCGCACGTTGTCGGCGTAATCGGTCACGACGAGCGTGTTGTTGGCAGGGTAGGCCGCGATCGTATTGTTCGGCGAGATGAGCGGCCGCAGCACGGGCAGCAGGTTGTTGGCCGATTCGTTGTGCAGCTCGAACACCTGCGTGATGATCTGATCGCCGTGCGCTTTAGGAACGTTGCCGAGGTAGGTGGGCGCACCCTGCAGTTTGGCATCGGCCTCGGGCACCACCTTCAGCACGCCGTTATCTTGGACGATGGCGAAACCTTGCATTCGCAGCGCCGCTTCGAGGGTCTTGAGCGCCTGCTGCTCGGGCACCGGATTTTCCGATACGAGGTTCAGTTGGCCCTTGACGCGCGGATCGACGATGATCGTCTTGTTCGTCGCCGCGCCGATCGCTTTGGCCACCTGATCGATGTCCGCATTCACGAAGTTCAACGTCACTTCGGCATATGCGGCCTGTGCGGTCATGAGCCCGGCGATCAAAAGCGCGGTAGCGATGCGACGCAGTGCCATACGATTTCTTGTCATGGAATAAAGGTTCAATGCGAAAGTGCCTGCCCTCGGCGGTCATGCTTCGCGATCATCGCTCGGCCCTCGTCTGTATTGGTGTCCGATGCTCGCCCGCCGTTCGAGAAAACGAACATTAGCAGTTTTTTGTGTCTGAATAATCATCGGGGGCCGAGAGTGCGTTCGCTTTTACGTCAGAAGTTTCTCAGTTGACCGTCGTTCGACCCGTGGCGCCTCGCTTCGCGGCGATCGTCGATCCGCGTTTGCGCGCCAAGGACTCGGCTATGTCGGCCGGCCTACTATGCACGCGAGCGGCACCCGGTATCATACGAGCGATAGATTTCGACCAAATCTCACGGCAAGTTCGGGTTTTCCCCAGCCGGCTTGCGTGAGGCGTGCCGCCACCGGGCCGCGCCGAGCAGGCGCACCGCGAACGGCGATCCACCTCGTCGAAGGGTTTCGAACCATGAAACGGACAGTTCTGATTCTGACGGCATCGCTCGCGTGGCTCGCGTGCGCGAACGCACGCGCGGACTGCTTCGACGATGCGGCGCGCTACCAGAAGGTCAATCCGCTGATTCTGCGCGCCATTGCTTGGCAAGAGTCGCACAACCGGCCCGACGCCACGCATAAGAATGCGAATGGATCGACCGACTACGGGCTCATGCAGATCAATTCGATCCATCTGCCCACGCTGGCCCAGTACGGCATTTCGTCCGACACGCTCATGGAGCCATGCAAAAGCGTCTACGTCGCCGCCTGGCACCTGCGGCAGAAGATGAACAAATACGGCAACACGTGGGCTGCCGTCGGCGCATATCACTCCGAAACACCGTCCTTGCGCGACCGTTACGCGCATCGTATCGTCAGCATTCTCGAGCAGTGGAAGCTGCTCCAAGCGCAGCGTTGAGCGCCCCGGCCATCGCTCGCAGCGAGCCTGGCCGAACGTCGTTGCGGTGAGCCGACCCCGCCTCGATCAAGGTGGGGCGTCGGCGTTTGGTGCAAAATGCTCCCTACGCCTTTCACGCGGCGGCGTTTTGCGCCCTCGCTCCACCGATGTCGACTCCAATGAACCATTCGCCTGTGCCCGTCACCGTGCTGTCGGGCTTTCTCGGCGCGGGCAAGACCACGCTGCTCAACCATATTCTCGCCAACCGCGCAGGCCTGCGCGTCGCGGTGATCGTCAACGATCTCGCGGCGGTCAATATCGATGCCGCGCTCGTGAAGGACGCTGCTTCCCTCTCGCGCGTCGAAGAGCGGCTCGTCGAACTTTCGAACGGGTGCATCTGCTGCACGCTGCGCGAGGATTTGCTGGCCGAAATCGACCGGCTCGCAAAAGAAAATCGCTTCGATGCCATCTTGATCGAGTCCACCGGGATCGCCGAGCCGATGCCGATCGCCGAAACCTTCGCGTTCAGCGACGACGAAGGCCACGCGCTCGCCGATGTTGCGCGGCTCGACACGATGGTCACCGTGGTCGACGCATTCAATTTTCTACGCGATTACGCATCGGCCGACGCGCTTGCGGAACGCGGCCTCGCGGCGAGCGAAGAGGACGACCGCACCATCGTCGAATTGTTGATCGAGCAGATCGAATTTTGCGATGTGCTCGTCGTGAACAAAGCGGATCTCGTCGATGCCGACGCGCTCGAACGGCTCTCCCGCATCTTGGCGCGGCTGAACCCGCGTGCGGTCCAGATCGTCAGCCGCTTCGGCGCCGTCCCGTTGCACGACGTGCTCAACACCGGGCGGTTCGATTTCGAGGCCGCCGCGAGCGCGCCTGGCTGGCTGGCGTCGCTCGAGCATGAGCATGACCATGACCATGATCACGCGCAGCATCACGACCATGTGCATGGGGAGACGGGCCATTCGCACGTCAGCGAGGCCGACCAATACGGCATCGGCAGCTTCGTCTATCGTGCGCGCCGGCCGTTCAACGCCGAGCGTCTGTGGCGCTTGCTTCACGAGGAATGGCAAGGGGTGCTGCGCAGCAAGGGCTTTTTCTGGCTCGCAACCCGCAACGACGTGGCGGGTTCGCTGTCTCAGGCCGGAGGCGTTTGCCGCCACGGGCCGGCGGGCATGTGGTGGGCCGCGCAGCCGCGTGACGAATGGCCGCAGGACGACGAGCTCGCGGCCGAAATCGCGGCCGATTGGTATGGCGCGCCCGAAGACGCCTCGATCGGCGACCGCCGCCAAGAGCTCGTGCTCATCGGCGTTGCGCTCGATGCGCAGCGTTGGCGCGAAAAGTTCGATGCTTGCCTATTGACGGACGAGGAATACGCGCTCGGACCGCAAGGCTGGCAGCGTATGGCCGATCCTTTCCCCGCGTGGGACCTCGATGCCGACGATCACGACGGCGACGACGAAGGGCAAATCGTCCACTGATCGCTCAAGCAAACGGGCGCAGGCTTGCCCGCTGCGCAAGCCGCGAGCAAGCCCGGCGCCCTTCGCGTTTGCTCTGTCTTTCTCGACGGAAAAAAAACCCGCCTGAGGCGGGTGTCGACAAGACGTCAACCCGATATCGGCTTAACGCTTGTTCACAGCATCCTTGAATGCCTTGCCGGCCGTGAATTTGACGGTCTTGGCTGCGGGAATCTTGATGGTCTCGCCCGTCTTGGGGTTGCGGCCCGTACGTGCCGCGCGCTTGCCGGAGCCGAAGCTACCGAAGCCGATGAGCTGCACCGCGTCGCCCTTGGACACTGCCTTCTTGATCACTTCGAGCAGCGTATCGAGCGTTTCGCCGGTTTGAGCCTTGCTGGCGCCCGTCTGACCTGCGACGGCGTCGATCAGTTCCTGTTTGTTCATTAACGTTCCTCTTTATCAGATTGAAGTGACACGGACAGCGCAAAACGCGCCGAATTATACGTACGCAAGCTGTGCCGTCGAGTAGCTGTGGCGAAGCGTGCGCCGCTCGGTCGCGCTAAACCCCCTGGCCGTACGGCCGCGCGGCGCTTGCTATGATAGCTCAGCGCAAACCCAATAACGGCAAGGCTTCCAAAGAATTTAGCGCTGGCAAGCCTTGTCGGCGCTGGGTTTGAGCATTGTCGTACTCGCGAACCCCTGCTGCCAAGGGGCTCGCGAGATTCCGGGGCATTGTCGTTGGATTTTGCCAACGCCCCCAGAGCCGCGCCCAGCTTGGGTTTGCGGCCGTTTGGCGCAGTTCTGGCAGAGCGATTAGGGTTGCCCCTTACGCCCGCTTATCCCCATACGCCTCGTTTTCCCACACTTTCCGCGTGCCGATGAGTTCCAAGCTGATCCCCGCCACCCCGGCCTTTCTCGATGACGGCACGCCGTTCTCGCCGGCCTACGACGACATCTATCACAGCGCCGCCGGTGCGCTCGCCCAAGCCCAGCATGTGTTTCTACGCGGAAACGATCTGCCGCAACGCTGGCGTGCGCGGCGTCTGTTCACCATCGTCGAAACGGGGTTCGGCATTGGCGTCAACTTCTTGGCGACATGGGCCGCTTGGCGCGAGGATCCGAACCGCTGCGAAAGATTGGCCTTCGTTTCGATCGAAAAACATCCGTTTCGAGCGGGCGATCTACGCGCATTGCATGCAAGGATGGTTGCGCACGCAACGCTAGCGCCGCTCGCCGCGCAATTGGCCGATGCCTGGCCGGTGCTCACGCCCGGCTTGCACCGTCTGGAATTCGAATCGTCCCGGGTCACGCTAACCCTCGCGTTCGGCGATGCGCTTGCGCTGTTGCCCAAGCTTTGGCTACGTGCCGACGCGTTCTATCTCGACGGCTTTTCCCCAGCCAAGAACCCCGATCTATGGTCGCCGCCGGTTTTCAAGGCGTTGGCGCGGCTAGCGGGCGAGGACGCAACGCTTGCCACCTACACCTGTGCGGGGCACGTGCGGCGCGCGTTGGCCGATGCGGGATTCGACTGCACACGCGCCGATGGTTTTGCGAGCAAACGCACTATGCTGATCGGCCGTTTCGCACCGCGCTGGCGGTTACGGCGTCACGAACCACCGCAACCGTTCGCGGCGGTCGAACGGCACGCGATCGTCGTGGGGGCGGGCCTCGCGGGCTGCGCACTCGTCGAACGTCTGGCTGCGCGCGGCTGGCACGTCACGCTCGTCGAGCGGCGCGCGCGTGCCGGATGCGAGGCGTCCGGCAACCCCGCAGGCGTGTTCCATCCGCTGCTTTCGCGCGACGACAGCTTGGCCTCGCAAATCACGCGCACCGGTTTTCTCTATGCGCTCGCACGATGGCGCGCACTCGAGCGAGCCGGCCACGCCTTCGCGCGCAGCCGTGGCGGATTGCTGCAAATCGCGGACGACGACGAGCATGCCAGGGCGCTCGGCGCTGCGATCGCCGAGCGAGGTTATCCGCCGGAGCTGGTGCAAGCCATGTCCGCTGCTCAAGCACGCGACGCGGCGGGCGCGCCGGTTGCGCGTGGCGGCTGGCTCTATCCCGAAGGCGGCTCGCTCGACCCGGCCGCGCTATGCTCGGCGCTGTGCAACGAAGCGAGTGAGGCGCTCAGTTGGCGCGCGGGTGTTCAAGCGCAGCGTATCGAGCGCCAGGACAACGCTTGGGCCGTGTTCGACGAGCAGGACGCCTGCATCGCGCGCGCGAGCATCGTCATCTTCGCGAATGCGCACGACGCTACGCGCCTCGCCGGGTTGCGCCACGCGCCAACGCGCATCGTGCGCGGTCAATTGACGTGCCTGCCCCTGCCAGCGGCGCCAGCCCTGCGACTGCCGATCATCGGCGAAGGCTACGCGGTTCCGCTCACGCACGCCTTACTGACGGGCGCCACCTATGATATCGACGACGCCGGCGACGATCTAAGAGCCGAAAGCCATGCGGAAAACCTCACGCGTCTCGCTGGGCTGCTGCCCGGTCTGGACCCCGCAATCGCGGCGCGCGAGCTTGCCCTCGGCAACCTCGCCGGCCGCGTGGCATTTCGGTGCGTCACCCCCGACCGGCTCCCTATGATCGGTGCGCTCGCCGACGAAGCGGCCAGCGCGCGGCAAGCCTCCACGCTGAGCGGCGCGTGGCCGCGGGATTTGCCGCGCGCCGGCGGTCTTTACGGGTCTTTCGCTTTCGGCTCCCGGGGCCTCGTATGGGCATCGCTCGGGGCCGAACTCATCGCTTCGCAGCTCGAAGGCGAGCCCTGGCCGCTGGAGCGCGATCTTGCCGAAGCCTTGGATCCCGCCCGCTACCTATTGCGGGCATTGCGCCAGGGCATCGTGGTTGCTGGCGAAGCATGACCGGGCGGTAGAGCCGGTAGACGATCCGCGCGCCTCTTGCGTTATCCACCGCGCTCTGTGGATAACCAGGTGATTGAGCCGTGGGAATCGTGTGTAATCGGTGTGGACGTATCTGGGACAAATCGACTGCCGGCCGGAACGCCCCAAAAGTTATGCTTCGAAGCAAGTCACGCCCGCACACGATCCACATGCGGTTATGCCATCGCTAAGCATTTGATCCAGCGAAAGAAATGGGCGTTGTACACAGTTTTGGAAGGGCCTTGTTAACTACTACTACGTATACATACGTAAACAAGTAAACCCAAACTAGCACGGCACGCATCGCCGGATATGCGGTCCAACGCCCCGCATGCCGTGGGGAACTCGAGACTGCCGTCGGAACCTGCGCGTCTGCGCGCAGCAGCCGCCCAAATTCGGACATTTTTTCTCCGCAATACGAAATTCTAAGTAGTTTGTACCGAGATCAACGCAATTCGATGACGGATCGGGCGACTTGGAGGCAAGCTATGGCACAATCCGTGTTCCTCTTGCACCCGTTGCATGGCTTCGCGGCGCGAATACGCGGCGCGGACGGGGGTAATGTTCGCGCTTCTCGCTTGCTGCGGCAGGCTGCGGGCGTCGCTCCACCCAATTTCACCGTGCTGGGCACGAGCCACGCTCCATCCCAGCGCTTCTCGCGCCGTGTGTCGAAACGGGCGCACCGGGTCGTCATGCCGGCAGCAGCCCGGTCGGCGACGCCCCACTCAATGCGTCCGCGTTGCGGCAGATCGTCGTAACGCGAGCAATCAAGCCACGAGAAAGAGCCGTCATGGGCAAATCGCCCAGACCGGCCTGTCCGTAAAGGAGCAGCTATCAGATGAAATCGGCGTTTTCCTTTCTCCCGCACTGGCCGTTCGTGCCCGATGCCGTCTTCTGGGCCGGCCTTGCGTTGCTCGTCGCTGGCCTCTTGGGCGAGCTTTGCTACCGCGCCTGGCGTCTGCCTCGCGTCACCTGCTACGCCGTGATCGGGCTGATCGCCGGGTCCGCCGGTTTCCAGGCGATCAATGCAGGCACGGGTAGCACCTCGCGGTTGCTGCTCGACGTCGCCCTCGGGTTGCTGCTGTTCGAATTGGGCGGGCGGCTCGATCTGCGATGGATTCGGCGCAACCCATGGCTCGTCGCGTCGAGTCTTGCCGAGGCGACGCTCACCTTCGCGCTCGTTCTGGTCGCACTGTCGTTCACTCACATGAGCGCGGCGGTGTCGACCGTGATCGCGGCGATTGCCATGTCGACTTCGCCCGCGATGGTGATTCAGCTCAAAACCGAGTTGCGCGCGGAAGGCCAGGTCACCCAGCGTCTGATCACGCTCACGGCGCTCAACAGCATGTACGCCGTCGTGATCGAAAAAATCGCCTCGGGGTGGCTGCATCAAGAGGTCTACGGCAACGTGTTTGCGACGATCGTGCAGCCGCTGTACCTGCTCGTCGGGTCGCTCGTGCTCGCTTACGTGCTCGCGCGCGCCTGCACGTTCTTTTATCGCTCGATGCAAGTCCAGGACGAGCATTCGTTCGTGGCGCTCTTCGGCCTCGTGTTGCTCGCGATCGCGATCGCGCATTTGTTCAACCTGTCGACGATCCTGAGCCTGCTCGCGGCCGGCATCATCGTCAAAAACCTCGAGGCCAAACCGCAATTGTGGCCAGAGCATTTCGGCACGGCCGGGTGGCTGCTCACCGTGATCTTGTTCGTGCTCACCATGACGGCGTTCGAATGGCGCGACATCGCGCTCGGCGGCGTTGCGGCGCTGGGACTCATCGTGGCGCGCTTTGTCGCCAAGCTCGTCGGCGTGCTCGCGTTTGCCAAACCGAGCGGCATTGGCTTGAAGCAGGGCGTGGCGCTCGGCATTTCGCTCTCGCCCATGTCGGCGCTCGCCTACCTGTTGGTCGACGACACCTATGCGCTCTATCCTAACTTCGATCCGACGCTGCGCGCGGTCGTGATGTGCTCGATCGTCGTACTGCAGATCGTCGGGCCGTTGCTCGTCTATCGCGGGCTCGCCCTAGTCGGGGAGCGGCGCACCTAACAACGGCTTTCGAACTCGGAAGACACCATGGCACTTGAACAGTTCATCAATTCCAAACCCTTCACGTTCGGCGTCGAGCTCGAGATCCAAGTCGTCAACACGCACGACTACGATCTGACCAAAGCCGCGTCCGACTTGATGCGGCTCGTCAAAGACCAGAAGGTCCCCGGCAACATCACGCCCGAGATCACCGAAAGCATGATCGAGCTGTCGACGGGGATCTGCAATTCGCATGAGGAAGCGCTCGCGCAACTGCGCACGTTGCGCGACACGCTCGTGGCGGCGGCCGATCATCTGAACGTTGGCCTCGCCGGAGGGGGCACGCACGCCTTCCAGCAATGGAGCGAGCGCCAAATTTTCGACGCGCCGCGCTTTCAGTATCTGTCCGAGCTCTACGGCTATCTCGCCAAACAGTTCACCGTATTCGGCCAGCACGTGCATATCGGCTGTCCCGATCCCGACAGCGCGCTGTTCCTGTTGCATGCCATGTCGCGATTCATTCCGCATTTCATTGCGCTTTCGGCTTCCTCGCCGTACGTGCAAGGCGTCGACACGGGGTTTCACTCGGCGCGGCTGAACTCGGTATTCGCATTTCCGCTGTCGGGGCGCGCGCCGTTCGTGCTGACCTGGTCCGGCTTCGAGGAATATTTTTCGAAGATGGTTGCAACCGGCGTCGTCAACAGCATGAAAGATTTCTACTGGGATATCCGCCCCAAGCCGGGCTACGGCACCATCGAGGTGCGGGTCATGGATACGCCCTTGTCGGTCGACCGTGCCGCGGCGATCGCCTGCTACATCCAAACCCTCGCGCGCCATTTGCTCGTCGACCGGCCGTTCCAGCCGCAAGAGGACGATTACCTCGTCTACACGTTCAATCGGTTCGAAGCCTGCCGTTTTGGGCTCGCCGGCACCTGCATCAACCCGCAGACAGGCGAGCGCCGCACGATATTCGAGGACATCCTGGAGACGCTGCGCGTGATCGAGCCGCATGGCGATGCGCTGCAGTCCTCGATGGCATTGCGCGAAATCGCCAACATCGCGCAGGGACAAGTCAACGATGCAACCTGGCTGCGAGAGATCGTCGCAAAAGAAAAATCGTTGCACGAAGCGGTTCGCCAACAATGCTTGCGGTGGCGGGGGGTTTAGGTTTTTTACGTTTACAACGTATACATTCGTAGTAATAGTTAACAATGTCGGGCCCAATCTGTGGAAAACCGGGAAATAGGCCTACGCATCAAGGGTCTAGGGCAACGATAACCGCGTGGCTCGCGCGTGCGGAACTCGCATGAGCTTTGGGTAACTCGGATGGCGTTCGAATGACATCCGACGTTATCCAGAAATGACGCACATTCGTCACGCGCGGTTATACATGACTTATCCACAGATACGCCTGAATAACTTAGCTGTACTATTCTCTTTCGTCGCTTAAAATGGCGCGGCTGTCGTGTCGAAGGCGATATCGCGTGGGGCGCTCGTTCGTCGCGACGCCGCTCGGCGCTCACGGGCGGCGTACGCGTGAAATAGTAGAATCGGCACGCTCTACAGATGGCGGGTCATCCCACGGGGGGCTGCCGCGGCGCAAGGCAAGGCGCGAGCAGGCAACCAAATCAGCAGCGGCATGCTGTCAATTGCGAAATAGCGAACAAAGACTATGAGCGAAGGTGTACACGGAGAGCAAGCGACCGGGCGCGTGACCCACAGCTTGCTGCGCTTGGGCACGGCAATGCGCAGCCAGGCGTGGGAATGGGCTGAAAGCGCTGGGCTCACGCCGACGCAAGGCGAGATCCTCGTGTTGCTCATGCAGCGGAAAAATCCGTTGCGCTTGGGCGAGATCGCTCGCGAGACGGCGCTCACCGCTGCTACGACGAGCGACGCCGTCAGCACGCTCGAAGCGAAAGGGCTCATCGAAAAGCGTCGTGCGACGGAGGACGGCCGCGCTTTGGCCGTCAAACTCACCCCGCGCGGTCGCACGGCTGCCAAGCGTGCGCAGCAATGGCCCGAATTCCTCGTGGGCGCGATCAGCACGCTGCGCCACGACGAGCAGGCCATCTTCTATCGCACGATGATCAAGATGATTCGGCAGTTGCAGGTGCAAGGCACCATGCCCGAACATCGCATGTGCGTCACCTGCAAGCATTTCGAAGCGAGCAAAAACCCGAAGAAGGCCGCGCATCGCTGCAACGCACTCGATATTGCGATCAGCGACGTGGATCTTCGGCTCGATTGCCCGGTGCATGAGCAGGCCGATTCGTTGACTCAGAAGAAGACCTGGAAGATCTTCGCGCAAAGCGCGACGTAGTCCACTCCACCCATATTTCGGTCCCGGCGGCGGTTGGCCTGCAGTTGACCGTAGTCGCGAGGCGTCGATGCGCCTGCTACGCCGCATTGCGCCTCGTACGGCGCCCAACGCCGCGCGTTAGCCGCCGGGCCGTCCTCTTGCCATG
The DNA here is from genome assembly GCF_029522115.1 of Trinickia sp. Y13. Lineage (GTDB taxonomy): Bacteria > Pseudomonadota > Gammaproteobacteria > Burkholderiales > Burkholderiaceae > Trinickia. The sequence continues at coordinate 39,044 of NZ_JAKWFK010000015.1, forward strand.
AGGATTCGATGAATCGCGAAGTGCTCGCCGTGCGTCATGTCCATTTCGAGGATCTCGGTAGCCTAGAGCAAGTGTTAGGCGAGCGCGCGTGGTTCGTGCGCTATCTCGACGTCGGTCTCGCCCGTGTCGAGGCGCCGAACCCCGAGGCCCCGGCGCTCACCGTCATTCTGGGTGGTCCCATCTGCGCCTTCGACGATGCGTCGTATCCGACGCTCAAGCCCCTGCTCGCATTGCTCGAAAAAAGGATTGCGGCCGGTCTACCGACGCTTGGCATTTGCCTTGGCGCGCAATTGATTGCCCGTGTCCTCGGCGCGCGCGTCCATGCCTTGGGGCGCAAGGAAATCGGCTGGTCCGGTCTCACCTTGACCGAGGCAGGGCGCAATTCGCCGATGCGTCATTTCGACGGCGCGCACACGTCGATGCTGCACTGGCACGGCGATACCTTCGATTTGCCGGCCGATGCGGTGCGGCTCGCGTCAACGAACGTTTGCGAGAATCAAGCGTTTTCCTGGGGGGCGAACGTACTCGGGTTGCAGTGTCATCCTGAAATCCGAGGCGACCGCTTCGAGCGGTGGTTGATCGGTCATGCGAACGAGATCGAGTCGACGCCTGGGATCGACGCTAAGCAATTGCGCGCCGATACGGAGCGCTTGAGCCCAGCGTTGGAGCGAGCGGCGTACGCGGCGTTCGGCGAATGGCTCGACGCGCTCGCGCCGGCGCGGAGTTAAGATTGCGAAATTTTCGAACGCAATGCCGCGCTGGCGGCATCCAGGCTTTTCTGAGGATTGATCGATGAGTTCACGCAAGTTGGTCGTGCGCCAGTCCGGCGTGCATGGCAAAGGCGTCTTTGCTGCCGTGCCGCTCAAGGCGGGTGAGCGTCTGCTGGAATACAAGGGTGAGCGCATCTCGTGGAAGGAAGCATTGCGGCGGCACCCCCACAATCCCGCCGAGCCCAATCACACGTTCTACTTCGCGCTCGAGGACGGGCGCGTCATCGATGGCAAAATCGGCGGCAACAGCGCGCGCTGGATCAACCATTCGTGCGCGCCCAATTGCGAGGCCGAAGAGGTCGACGGCCGCGTTTTCATTCACGCGTTGCGCGATATCCCGGCCGATGAGGAGTTGTTTTACGACTACGGCCTCGTCATCGATGCGCGCCAGACCAAGAAGCTCAAGAAGGAATATGCGTGCCACTGCGGCGCACGCAAGTGCCGGGGAACGATGCTCGCGCCCAAGGACAGCCCGAAGAAAAAGAAGAAAGAAAGGCGCTCGAGCTAGCCGAGGGGCGCATGGGCGCCGGCACTCGCCGTTCGTTCTACGTCCGTGTTGGTGGTCAGCGGGACGCGCAATACGAATCGCGCGCCGCCACCCGTCGCGTCCTCGTAGCGCACGCTGCCGCCGTGCAAGCTCATGATGTCGTGGACGATGGCAAGGCCTAGGCCTGCGCCTGCATCCACGCTGGTATCGGCCGTATCGTGCCGGTCGCCGCGAAAGAACCGCTTGAACAAATCGGCTTGCAAGGCCGCCGGCACGCCGGAGCCGTTATCTTCCACCGCGATTTCCGCAAACCGTACGCCCTGCTCGTCGCTCGCTTCGTTCACGCTCACGGTCACATTGGCGCCCGCGACGCGCGCCGACGGCAGGTACTTGAGCGCGTTATCGAGCAGATTGGCGATCACTTCACGCAGCAACACCGCATTGCCGCGCACGAGCAGCGGTTTGTCGTTTGTGGGATCGTCCAAGCGCTGAAAGCCTAGATCGACGTGCGCGGCCAACGCGCGCGGCACCCATTCCGCGCCCGTTTCGAACGCGAGCACGGCGATGTCCAGTTCTGTGAAGCGCGCCGTTTGTTCACCGGGCTCGGCGCGAGCGAGCGAGAGCAATTGGTTGGACAGGCGTACCGCGCGATCGGCTGCCGCGCGCACTTCCCGCACGGCAACGAGCGTCTGGCTCGGATCGCGTGCGGTGACCGCTTGCTCCGCGTGGAGCTTGACCGCGGTCAGCGGCGTGCGCAGTTGATGCGCGGCGTCGGCAATGAATTTTCTTTGCGCTTCCAAAGCGCTCTTCAACCGCACGAGCAGTGCGTTCATTGCGCTCGTCAACGGCTGGATTTCGACCGGGACGTAGGTTTCGTCGACGGGCTCGAGCGACATATGCGTCTGCTTGTTCAGCGAATCGGCAAGCACGGTCAACGGATTGAGCTGCTGATTGACCACTCGCCAGACGATGCCCCAGCCTGCGAGCAGCAAGAGCAGCAGCGGCATCATGATGGCGACGAGAAACTCGGCCGCGATGCGATAGCGATGCTGTAGAGGCTGAGCCACTTCGACGATGATCGGGTCGCCGATGTCCTGCAGCACGCGTACCTGCGCCACGCGCACATGTTTGCCCGCGTACTGCGCTTCGAATACGAAGGCCGCGCGCTGCTCGCTCACGCGCGTGCCGAACAGCGGCAGCGCCGGCTCGCCGGCGATCTCATGCTCGCCGTCGCTGATCCGGTAGATCAGATTGTCACTGGGATCGGAGAACATCGCCTGCGCGAGCGGCGGGACGGTCGAACGGGCGTTCGGCCCGGCCAGTTGAACTTGCTTCGAGATCGCCGTTGCCAGATCGGACAGCGAGCGGTCGATGACGTGCTGCGTGTATTGCCAGGCGAGCCAGTAGGCGATGAGGCCGCTCATCAACGCCAGCATCGACAGCGGCGCGGCAAGCCGTCGCAAAAGCGAACGGCGCAGGCTGGTCGCAGCGACTGGCGGCATGGCGATCGATCGAAGGTATGGGACAAGAGGCTCGCGCGCCGCGCCTGCGGCTGGCAGTCAGACTGCGCGCGGCCGCTATTGGCGGGCGCTGGCCGCGCGCGAGCGCGCTCGTTACGACGCGGGACGGATTTCTTGTAGCAGATAACCGAAACCGCGCACGGTCACGATTTCCACGCGGCAATTTTCCAGCTTTTTGCGCACGCGATGCACGTACACTTCGATGGCCGTATCGCCGAGGTCGCCGCCGAAGTGCGTCAGATGATCCTGCAACTGCGCCTTGCTCACGACGCGGCCGTGGCGCAGCAACAGCATTTCGAGCACGGCGAATTCGCGCGGCGAAAGTTCGAGCGGTTTGTCGTCGTTGAAAATGCGGCGATCGACGCCGGACAAACGTACGCCGCCCAGCGAAACTTCGGGCCGCGGCGTATCGCTGTGCGGCCCGCTGCGCCGCATGACGGCGCGGATGCGAGCCTCGAGCTCGGCGGGCTCGAACGGCTTGAGCATGTAGTCGTCGGCGCCGGCGTTCAGGCCTTGCACGCGGTCATTCAGTTCGTCGCGCGCGGTCAGCACGATCACGGGCGTGTGGCGGTTCGCTTGCCTGAAGCGCGAGAGCAGCGTCATGCCGTCGACGCCGGGCAAGCCCAGATCGAGGATCACGAGTTCGTGCCGGTTTTGCGTGAGCGCCTGTTCAGCGAAGATGCCGTCGTGAACCATGTCGACGGTGAACCCGGCTTGTTCGAGGCTGCTTTGGATGCCGCGCGCGATGGGGCGGTCGTCTTCGATGAGGAGGAGTCGCATGGAATTCGCTCAAGTACAATGAGTTACGCATGTCTAGCAACGCCGACCGGCGATGCCTTCTTGGCCACACAGCGAGCTTGCCGCTGCAAGAAAAAGCTCAGTCAGGCGCCCCAGGCCAACATCACGAACCATGTCCGAGATCACGATCAACGAACTAGAAGCCGCGATCAACTTTTGGCGCACCCGCTCGCCTGCGAGCGGCGACGAGCTCAGCTTGTGCAAGGAGGCTAGCGCGCTCTCCAAGCCGTATGCGCTAATGATTGTACAGCGTCAGGCCAGCGTGCCGGCAGACGGGTTGGACCCGGTCGCTCGCGATGCCTGGGAACAATACCGGCGCGCCATCCAAGGATGAGGGTCCGCGCGCGGGCTGCGGCGGGCGTTAGCCGCTGTGGATGGCGCGCGCGGCGCCATCGATGAACCTGGCCAATTCGACGTCGCGCTCGGTCACGCCGTTCGCTTCGTGCGTGCTCAGCGTGATGTCGACGGTGTGATAGACGTTGAACCATTCCGGATGATGGTTCATCTCCTGCGCCTTGAGTGCGACGCGTGTCATGAAACCGAAAGCCTCGTTGAAATCGGCGAACTTGAATTGGCGGTGGATCGCGTCGCGGCCGGCGACGGCCTGCCAGCCCGGCAGACTAGCGAGCGCTGTCGCACGTTCCTCGGAAGTCAATTTGTGGATCATTGCGTCACCTCCTTTCATCCATGAGCCGGGCTGACCGGCAACGCCGAACCGCGTCGTATCGCACGGCCGATGCCCATCGGGCCATTCTTTCACAATCGCGCCGAGGACGCTGAGGCCCTCAGCGGCGTCATAGGGGCATTGCCTTCGAGAAGGGTGCGATGTGTGTGGATGCATTGAAAGTGCATAAATGAGTGATGCAGTGCGATAATCGCGCGTACATAAGTGTACCGACGCGGAAAAAAATCATGCTCGACCTCGATCACTTCGACTTAGCTTTGCTGGAAGTCTTACAGCGCTTCGGCCGAGCAACCCATCAGCAACTCGGTGAGCGCGTCCCGCTCTCTGCATCGCAAATAGGCCGTCGCGTGCAGCGGCTCGAAGCGCTCGGCGTGATCGACGGTTATCGCGTCGTGCTGCGCCCCGAAAAGCTCGGGCTCGGCGTCACGGCGTTTACCAGTTTGCGGCTCAAGCACCATGGCGATTCGATCGTCGAACAGTTCCAGCAGCAAATCGACACGTTGCCCGAGGTGTTGGAATGTCACGCGGTGGTGGGCGACGCCGACTATCTTCTGCGCATCGTCGCGCCCGATCTGAGCGCGTTTTCGTCGTTCGTCATGAAGAAGCTCATGCGCGTGCCGGGCGTGGACAGCGTGCGCTCGAATATCGTCTTGACGACATTCAAGCGCAACGGCGCGCTACCGCTCGCGCATCTGTCGCCGGGCGCGGCGTCCGCTTGAGCCGATAGCGCGCCGGGCTGGGCGCGCTCAGCCCTCAGGCGGCACGCGCTCCCAACTCGTTGAGCAGGTCGACATAGGCGAGCGCCACGAGATCGGTCTGCGGCACGCCAAGCTTGGCGAACACTGCGTGCGCTTCGGCGGTGCCGCCCGCTTCGTCGTCTTCCGGCTGAAGCACGACTTCGAGTTCGACGAAATCGCCCAGGCCGTCGACGCGATCCAAGTGAATGCGCGTGCGCCCGGCGAGATAGACGTGGCGCTCCTTCGTGACGATGCCGCGCGTCGTCAGCGCAGTGGCCAGCAAGGCATGCATCGCTTCCGGGTTCGTCACCGGGCTGCGCGTGTAGTACGACGCTTTCGGCCCCTCCTTATCGTCGCGTTGATAGAAGATCAATTCGGAGGGTGTGCCGTCGTCGAACTGCCGCAGCTTCAACCGGCCTCGCGGCACGTCGTAAAAGAAATCTTGCTGGCGAAAGATGAGCGGGGCGTCGTCGGCGAGCGAGGCGGCGCGCTCGCGCAGCTCGTCGAATGCGCGGGCGCGCGCTTTGAGTTCGATGTTGCGTGCCATGTCGGGCTCCTATGCAAACGTAGGGTAAGACGGGCGGGGCGCCGACCGGTCGGATTGATCGGATTGATCGGACCGATCGGCGAACGGATCGATGCGGCCAAGGGGAGGACGCACCGGCAATCGCGTGCGGACAACGAGAAGCGCGAAACGAGAACGAGAAATGCGAAGCGAAGAAAGAAACGCGCACCGGTTCGAGGAGCGGGGCGCGAAGCGCTAATCTAACAAAAAGCGCTACCGTGCGTCGCGCAAATCGCGGCGTTCGCGCTTACACGGCCCATTGCGCTTCGATGAGCTTGAACGCCGCGGCGATCGCGGGCTCTTCCATGCGCGCGGCCAATGCGACGAACGTGAGTTCGGTGGGCACCGTCACGTCTTCGACGATCGTCAGCGCATGCGTGTGCGCTTCGGCAATTGCGATCGCATCGCGGGCGAGCGAAAGGCCCACGCCCGATTTCACGAGATCGAGCATCGACGTTTCCTGGTCGACTTCGGCCACCTTCACCGGCTCGACGCCCGCCTGCGCAAACACGCGTGTGAGCAGCCTGTTGTGGGCCGAGGCCGGAGGCGTCCAGATCCACGGCAGCGCGGCAAGTGCGCGCCAATCGGCGGAGCGCCCCACACGCTCTTTCCATCCCGCGGGCGCAAGCACGCGATATTGGAAGCGCGTGAGCATCGCCGCGTGAAAGAGACCTTCGGTCGTGCCATCGTCGGCGGGCCGGCCGATGTAATACCCCACGTCGAGTTCTCGCGCGCGCACTTGCTCGAGCACCCATCCCGACATGCCATGACGCAGCGCCGTTTCGAGCTGAGGATAAGTTTCCACGAGTTGCTTCAGAAAGCCCCCCAACCGCAAGAACTGCGGATCGAGGATCGTGCCGATGCGCAAGCGGCCTCGCACTTCCTGGCGCAGCGCCGAGGCCGCCCGCTCGACGTCGCCCGCGGCAGCCAGTGCGCGCTCGGCATGCGGCAGCAGCGCTTGGCCATCGCGTGTCAGCGTCAAGCCGTGCGAGGTGCGCGAGAAGAGCGTCACACCGAGCGCTTCCTGCAAGTTCTTCACTTGGAGGCTGACCGCCGGCTGCGTCAGATGAAGCTGAGCGGCCGCGCGCGTGAGATTGCCGAGACGCGCCACCGTGACGAAGGCGCGAAGCAGAGTGAGGTCCATGAACGTGATATTAGCGCGCCTTATATCGCAGTTCACGAGAACTCATTGGATTTGCCGGCGCGTTGGCGGGTACGCTTCCTTTCGAAATAGTGCTCGCCGAGGCTGCCATGAAAAGCGAAACGATGTTCGAAGGCCAGTTCGACTATGTGATCGTGGGCGCGGGAACGGCCGGGTGCGTGCTCGCGAACCGGCTGAGCGAAGATGCCGACGTGAGCGTGCTGTTGATCGAGGCGGGCGGCAAGGACGACTACGCCTGGATTCACGTGCCGGTCGGTTATTTGTATTGCATCGGCAACCCGCGTACCGATTGGCTTTATCGGACGGAACAAGAGCGCGGGCTGAATGGCCGCGCGCTGTCTTATCCGCGCGGCAGAGTCCTCGGCGGCAGCTCGTCGATCAACGGCATGATCTACATGCGCGGCCAGCGCGAGGACTACGACGAGTGGGCGCGCGTGACGGGGGATCCGGCATGGTCCTGGGACGAAGTGTTGCCGGTGTTCAAACGCAGCGAAGACCACCATGGCGGGGCCAATGCCTGGCATGGCGCGGGCGGGCCGTGGCGCGTCGAGAAGCAGCGCTTGAAATGGAAGGTGCTCGAAGCGTTCAGGCAAGCCGCGCAAGAGGCCGGTATCCCCGCAACGGACGATTTCAACCGCGGCGACAATAGCGGGGTGGGCTATTTCGAAGTCAATCAGAAACGCGGCATTCGCTGGAATGCGTCGAAGGCGTTCCTGCGGCCCGCGCTCGAGCGACCGAACTTGACGGTGGTGACCGGCGCGCAAGTGCGGCGGCTGACGTTCGATGGCAAGCGCTGCACGGGCGTGGCCTACCGGGGCGGCGCGACGGGGGAGCGCGAGTTCGTCGCTCAGGCCCGCATCGAAGTCGTGTTGGCGGCGGGCGCCGTCAATTCGCCGCAACTGCTCGAGCTCTCCGGTATCGGCAACGGTGCGCGTCTGCAGCGGCTGGGCATCCAGGTCGTGCATGACTTGCGCGGCGTCGGCGAGAACTTGCAAGATCACTTGCAATTGCGGATGGCGTATCGGGTGCGCGGCGTGCGCACGCTCAACACGATGTCGGCGCATTGGTGGGGCAAGATGCTGATCGCGATGCAGTACGCGTTGTGGCGCAGCGGGCCGATGTCGATGTCGCCGTCGCAATTGGGCGCGTTCGCCAAGTCGGCCGAGAACGATGCGTCGATCACGCGGCCCGACATCGAATATCACGTGCAGCCGCTGTCGCTCGATCGCTTCGGCGAGCCATTGCATCGCTTCAACGCCTTCACGGCATCGGCTTGTCATTTACGGCCGACTTCGCGCGGCAGCATTCACATCGCATCGGCCGACCCGTTTGCTGCGCCGGCGATCGCGCCCAATTACCTGTCTACCGACTACGATCGCCATGTCGCCGCCAACGCGCTGAGGCTCACGCGCCGGATCGTGCAAGCGAGCGCGCTCGCGCGCTATTTCCCGGAAGAGATTCTGCCCGGGCCGCAGTATCAAACAGAGGAAGAGTTGGCGCGCGCGGCCGGCGACATCGGCACGACGATTTTTCATCCGGTGGGAACATGCCGCATGGGTACGAGCAACGATCCCGGCGCCGTGGTCGATACGCGGTTGCGCGTGCTGGGCGTGGCGGGCTTGCGGGTGGTCGACGCGTCGGTCATGCCGACGATCACCTCGGGCAACACGAATTCGCCCACGCTGATGATTGCCGAGCGCGGGAGCGACATGATCCGCGCCGATCGTCGCGAGCGGGCGCGGTTGGCACGCGCGAACGCTGCCTCCCCGATCGTGACAGCGATGTGACGAGCGCGTGGATCAATGCGAAGCACAAACGATGCACATGTTGAGCAACACGCGCGCCTTGGCGTTGCTTGACGAGACAATTAAGCACTAGTGCAAATCCCAATGATTGCGCTGCATCAATGGGGAGACAATGCGCGATGCCGCATGGGGCGGGGCCGACCTCTCCGCAATGATGCACCATGCCAAAACCGGCGTGCGCTCCGATAACCGTGGGGCGCATCGGCCAAGGCACTACGATGCAACGCGCTAAACCAGGCGCGTGCCGATGCAGTGTTTTGCCTGACTTCGCATGGAAGGGGACATGATTCTCGGCGACACGATTTTAGAAACGCGCGGGCTGACCAAAGAGTTCAAGGGCTTCACGGCCGTGAACGGTGTGAACCTGCGAGTGCGTCGCGGCTCGATCCATGCGTTGATCGGGCCCAACGGCGCGGGCAAGACGACTTGCTTCAATCTGTTGACGAAGTTTCTCGAGCCGAGCGCCGGGCAGATCGTCTTCAACAACGTCGACATCACGCGCGAGCGTCCCGCACAAATCGCGCGGCGCGGCATCATCCGCTCGTTTCAGATCTCGGCCGTCTTTCCTCACTTGACCGTCTTGCAGAACGTGCGCATCGGCTTGCAGCGCTCGCTCGGCACGGCTTATCACTTCTGGCGCAGCGAACGCACGCTCAATCGGCTCGACGATCGTGCGCGCGCATTGCTCGAGCAAGTGGGCTTGACCGATTTCGCCGATACGCGCACGGTCGAGCTGTCGTACGGCCGCAAGCGCGCGCTGGAAATTGCGACGACGTTGGCGATGGAGCCCGAGCTGATGCTGCTCGACGAGCCGACTCAAGGCATGGGCCACGAAGACGTCGACCGCGTGACCGCGCTGATCAAGAAGGTATCGGCGGGCCGCACGATCCTGATGGTCGAGCACAACATGAACGTGATCGCGGGCATCTCCGATACGATCACCGTCCTGCAACGCGGCGAAGTGCTGGCCGAAGGCAGCTACGCCGAAGTATCGAAGAACGCGCTCGTGATGCAGGCCTATATGGGCAGTGCGGATGCGGCGTTGACCGGAGCCCACGGATGAACCACGCCGAGCGCGAAAACATCGAAGCGAGCGGCGCAGAGCATGCGGTCGCGGACGGCCCGGCCGCATTGACCATCACCGGCTTGCAGGCATGGTACGGCGAATCGCACATCCTGCACGGCGTCGATTTGAGGGTGGGCCGAGGCGAAGTCGTGACCTTGCTCGGCCGCAATGGCGCGGGACGCACGACGACGCTGCGCGCGATCATGGGCCTCACGGGCCGGCGCACGGGATCGGTGCTGATCGGCGAGCGCGAGACGATTCAACTTCCCACCCATAAGATTGCGCATTGCGGCGTCGGCTATTGCCCAGAAGAGCGCGCGATCTTCTCTAGCCTGTCGTGCGAAGAGAACCTGCTGCTGCCGCCGATGGTGGGGGCAAGCGGCAACGCCATGTCGATCGACGAGATCTACGAGATGTTCCCGAACCTGAAAGAGCGCCGCATGAGTCAGGGCACGCGGCTTTCGGGCGGCGAACAACAGATGCTGGCCGTGGCGCGCATCTTGCGCACGGGAGCGAACTTGCTGCTGCTCGACGAGATCTCCGAAGGTCTCGCGCCGGTGATCGTGCAAGCGCTGGCGCGCATGATCCTCGCATTGAAGTCGCGCGGCTACACGATCGTCATGGTCGAACAAAATTTCCGCTTTGCGGCGCCGCTGGCCGATCGCTTCTATGTCATGGAGCACGGCCGCATCGTCGAGCATTTCGTCGCAAGCGAATTAGAAAGCAAGATGCCGGTGCTGCACGATCTGCTGGGCGTGTGAAGCGCGAAGCATATGCTGTGCGGGCCGCTTCGGCGTACCGCATGCTGGGAAAACAGTTGCACGCACAACCATAAGCGAAGAAGGAGATACCAATGAGGACCAAGTTGCTCGCAAGCGCTGTTCGCACTCTCGCCATCACCGCAACCGCCCTTGCCGCCGCGATGGCGGCGCAGCAGGCCGCAGCCGCCGAGAATCAAGTCACGATCGGCTTCATCACCGACCTGTCGGGTCTTTATGCCGATATCGACGGCAACGGCGGGGCGACCGCCATTCAAATGGCGATCGACGATTTCGGCGGCAAGGTCAACGGACTGCCGATCCGGTTGTTGAAGCAAGATCACCAGAACAAGGCCGACATCGCTGCTTCGACCGCACGCAAATGGATCGACACCGAGGGCCTCGATTTGCTCATCGGCGGCACGAACTCGGCGACGGGCCTGGCGATGAACGACGTCATCAAGGAGAAGAAGCGGCCGTACATCTCGATCGGCGCGGGCACCGATGCCTTGACCAACAAGCAGTGCACGCCGTACACGATTCACTACGCGTACGACACGACGGCGCTGGCCAAGGGCACGGGCACGGCGATCGTGAAGCAGGGCTTGAAGACGTGGTACTTCCTCACGGCCGACTACGCCTTCGGCAAGTCGCTCGACGCCAATACGACGAAGGTCGTCGAAGAAAACGGCGGCAAGGTGCTCGGCCGTGCGCTGCACCCGCTCTCCGCGTCGGACTTCTCCTCGTTCCTGTTGCAGGCGCAATCGTCGAAGGCGCAAGTGCTGGGTCTTGCCAATGCGGGCGGCGACACCGTCAATTCGTTGAAGGCAGCTAAGGAATTCGGCATTTCGAAATCGATGAAGATCGCCGCGCTGCTGATGTTCATCGACGACGTGCACAGCGTCGGCTTGCCGACGGCGCAGGGCTTGTTGCTCACGGACAGCTGGTACTGGGATCAAAACGCGAAGTCGCGCGCATGGGCCGAGAAGTACTACAAGAAGACCGGCAAGATGCCCTCGAGCCTGCAAGCGGCCGACTACTCGGCGACGATGGATTATCTGAACGCAGTCAAGGCGGTGGGCTCGACCGATACGGACAAGGTCATGGCGCAACTGCACAAGCAGAAGGTCGACGACTTCTACGCGAAGGGCTACGTGCGCGCGGACGGCAGCATGATCCACGACATGTACCTGTTCCAAGTGAAGAGCCCGGCCGAATCGAAGAAGCCGTGGGATTACTACACGCTCAAGGCGACGATCCCCGGCGATCAAGCGTTCACGTCCAAGCAGGACACGCAGTGCGATCTGTGGAAGTAACAGGCTTGAGCTAGGACTCGCGCGGTACGCAGTAGCGGCGCGCGCGGCTACCCCGCGCGCGTCTTTCTCTTTTCGACGGCAGGTTCAATGGATATCTTCGGCATTCCGTTGCAGGCCATGCTGAGCCAGCTCTTGCTCGGGCTCGTGAACGGATCGTTCTACGCGATCCTGAGCCTGGGCCTGGCGGTGATCTTCGGCATGCTCAACGTGATCAACTTCGCGCACGGCGCGTTGTTCATGCTTGGCGCCATGCTCGCATGGATGGGCTTGAACTATTTGGGCGTGCCCTACTGGGCGATGCTCGTGCTCGCGCCGCTCGTGGTGGGCCTGTTCGGCATGGTGATCGAACGATCGATGCTGCGCTGGCTCTATCGGCTCGATCATCTATATGGCCTGCTGTTGACCTTCGGTCTCACGCTCGTCATCGAGGGCGTGTTCCGTTCGATCTACGGGTCGTCGGGCCAGCCGTACGACGTGCCCGATCTGCTTGCGGGCGCAACCAACCTCGGCTTCATGTATCTGCCGAACTACCGGGCGTGGGTGGTCGTCGCCTCGCTCGTCGTCTGCTTCGCCACTTGGTTCGTGATCGAGAAGACACGGCTCGGAGCCTACTTGCGCGCAGGCACGGAGAATCCGAAGATCGTGGAGGCATTCGGCGTGAACGTGCCGCTCATGATCACGCTGACCTACGGCTTCGGTGTTGCCTTGGCCGCCTTTGCGGGCGTGTTGGCCGCGCCGGTCATCCAGGTCTCGCCGCTCATGGGCCAGTCGATGATCATCACCGTGTTCGCGGTGGTCGTGATTGGCGGCATGGGCTCGATCATGGGCTCGATCCTCACGGGCCTCATGCTCGGCGTCGTGGAAGGCTTCACGCGCGTGTTCTATCCGCAAGCATCGGCGACCGTCGTCTTCGTCATCATGGCGATCGTGTTGCTCGTGCGTCCCGCGGGTCTTTTCGGCAAGGAGCGGTAATGCAAAGAAAAGCGCTTTACGCCCTCTTGCTCGTGGGGCTCGTCGCAGCCCCGTGGCTCGGCGCCTATCCCGTGTTCGTGATGAAGGTGCTGTGCTTCGCGCTGTTCGCCGCCGCGTTCAACTTGTTGATCGGCTACACGGGGCTGCTCTCGTTCGGCCATGCAATGTTTCTCGCCACGGCGGGCTATCTCACCGGCTACACGATCGAGTCGATGGGGCTCACGCCCGAGCTCGGCGTGCTTGCCGGCACGGCCGCGGCGACCTTGCTCGGCCTCGTCGTCGGTTTCTTCGCGATTCGGCGGCAAGGCATCTACTTCGCGATGGTCACGCTCGCGCTCGCGCAGCTCGTCTATTTCGTCTATCTGCAGGCGCCCTTCACGGGCGGTGAGGACGGCCTTCAAGGCGTGCCGCGCGGCAAGTTGTTTGGCCTCTTGAGCCTATCGTCGGATCTGGTGCTGTATTACGTGTTGCTCGTCGCCGTGGTGCTCGCCTTCATGCTGATCGTGCGCATCGTCCATTCGCCGTTCGGCCAGGTGCTGACGGCGATTCGCGAGAACGAGCCGCGCGCCGTCTCGCTCGGCTACGACACCGATCGCTTCAAGCTGCTCGGCTTCGTGTTGTCGGCCGGGATCGCCGGGTTGGCCGGATCGTTGAAGGTGCTCGTGCTGGGCTTCGAGACGCTTGGCGACGCTTATTGGACGATGTCGGGCCTCGTGATCCTGATGACGCTCGTGGGCGGCATGGGCACGCTGTTCGGCCCGCTGCTCGGCGCTGCGCTCGTCGTCACGCTCGAAGATCGCTTGGGGGACATCGGCGGCGCGCTCGCGGCGTTGACGCACGTCGCGTGGTTCAACTCGCTCGGAGATTCGACGACGATCGTCATCGGCATCGTCTTCATTGCTTGCGTGCTCACGTTCAGGCGCGGCATCGTCGGCGAAATCGTCGCGCGCGTGCGGCCGCTACGCGGGGGATGACGGCTCCCGCGGGGCAGTTGCGCTGCGCCGCGCCATGGGGCTCGCGCGCGGACGCCGAGGGGGCGGCGTGCGCACCCGAGCCCGCCCTGGGCCGATTCCGCTTAGATGCGTGCCCCGGGGCGACTCACGCGCGATATGTGCCGATGCATGAATGCGCGAATTGCGTGCTGCTATGCACCACTAGGGAAAGTGCTAGGTTGTCGCAGGAGACGGGGTTGTTTAATCTTCGTCTCAGTTCTGATGCACCGAATTTGCAGGTGGAGAACGAGGAGACAATCGAGGCACTCAGTGCCCGGACGAAAGCGCTGTTGGAGGGAATCCAACAGCGCTTTTTATTTGCGCGTTCGATTCGTGCCGATTCATATTCATTCAGACCGATTGGTTCGTTTGCCTCATCGCAGTTCCGGTCCGGCAGGCGCGTCGTTGCGCGGGCGCTGGATTTGGCGCGTGCACCGGCGCGTCGCGCTTTTACCGCGGCTTTGCGCGTGCGCGATTATTCGCAGCATTTTCATTTCACCGTTTCATCCGAACGAACGCGATCGCTTTCAGCCGATCGGTGTGCGTCTGCACGCCTCGCGAATCCATTTTCGAGAATAATTACTTTCAGCCGGCCGCAGCGTCGGCCACGACAACGCGCTTTCTCGCGTAACGCCTCTGGAGATCACTAAATGACGATGAAGCAATGGGTACATGGCGGTGTAGCGGTTGCAATGATGTGCGCCGTGACGGCGGCCTTCGCGCAGGTGAAGATCGGGGTCGTGCTGTCGACGACGGGGCCTGCCGCATCGCTCGGCATTCCCGAGAAGAATACGGTGGCGCTATTGCCCAAGGAGATCGGCGGCAAGAGCGTGCAATACATCGTGCTCGACGACGGCACCGATACGGGCAAAGCCGTGCAGGACGTGCATAAGCTGATTGACGAAGATCACGTCGACGTAATCCTCGGTTCCTCGGTGACGCCGAACTCGCTGGCGATGCTCGATCCTGTCTCGGCCGGCAAAACGCCGATGATTTCTCTGGCCGCATCGGCCAAGATCGTCGAACCGATGGACGAGAAGCGCAAATGGGCTTTCAAGACGCCGCAGAACGATAGCCTGATGGCCAATGCAATTGCCGATTACATGTCCAAGCACGGCGTGAAAACGGTCGGTTTCATCGGGTTTGCCGATGCCTATGGCGAGAGCTGGAATGGGGAGTTCGCCAAGGCCGCGACCGGTGATCACCTGAAAGTCGTCGCCAGCGAGAAATTCAACCGGACCGACGCGTCGGTCACGGGGCAGGTGCTCAAATTGATGAGCGCGAATCCCGATGCCGTGCTGATCGCGGGTTCGGGTACGCCGGCCGCGCTGCCCGCCAAGGAGCTCAAGGAGCGCGGTTACAAGGGGAAGATTTATCAGACGCATGGGGTGGCCAACAACGACTTCCTGCGAGTGTGCGGCAAGGATTGCGAGGGCGAGATCCTGCCGGCGGGCCCGATTCTCGTTGCCGATCAGTTGCCGGACAGCAACCCCGTCAAGCGATCCGCGCTGGCCTATAAGCAAGCCTATGAGAAGGCCTATGGCGCAGGCACGGTCGCTACGTTCGGAGGCCACGCGTGGGACGCCGGGCAGATGTTGCAGCGGGCGATTCCCGAGGCGTTGAAGAAGGCTCAACCCGGTACCGAGGCGTTTCGCGCGGCATTGCGCGATGCGCTCGAGAACATCAAGGAGCTGCCGATTTCGCACGGGATCATGAACACGTCGGCGGCCAACCACAATGGCCTCGATCAACGCGGGCGCGTGATGGTGCAGATCACCGACGGCAAGTGGAAGCTGCTTGGCGAATAACGCTCGGCTTCGCCGCTCGGGCCGCGCGCGGGGTCGCTCGCGCGGTCCGGCGGTTCGCTTTCTCTTTGGCCGGTTCGTCAGATCGTAGTACGGGGCTCGAACAGCATGGATTTATCGATTGCGGCGATTCTCGCGCAAGACGGGATCACCACCGGCGCCGTCTACGCGCTGCTCGCACTGGCGCTCGTGTTGGTGTTCTCCGTCACGCGCGTCATCTTTATCCCGCAAGGGGAGTTCGTTTCATACGGTGCATTGACGCTTGCGATGTTGCAAGCCCAGAAGTTTCCGCCCACCGCCATTTTGCTGCCGGTGCTGGGCGCCGCGTGCTTCCTCGTCGAGGCCGCGGGGCTCGTGCGGCATCCGGAGCGCCGCCGGCACGCGCCGCGGCTGATGGCGGGGCTCGCGAGCCGTTATCTGCTCGGCCCAATTGCCGTCTATGCGATTGCTCGGCACTTCTACGGCGAGAGCCTGCCGATGGCCGCGCAACTCGCCTTGACGCTCGCGATCGTCGTGCCGATCGGGCCATTCGTCTACCGGTTGGCGTTCGAGCCGATCGCTGAAGCCACGACGCTATTGCTGTTGATCGTCGCCGTCGCCGTGCATTTCGCCATGGTGGGTCTTGGACTCTTGATGTTCGGCGCGGAAGGCTCACGCACGACGCCGTTTTCGGACGCATCGTTGAGCCTCGGCGGCGTGTCGATTTCGGGTCAAAGCATATGGGTGATAGCGACCGCGCTCGTGTTGATCGCGGCGCTCTATTTCTACTTCGACCGCTCGATTTCCGGCAAGGCATTGCGGGCGACGTCGGTGAACCGCCTGGGCGCGCGGCTGGTGGGCATCGGCACGGCGCAGGCGGGCCGGCTCGCGTTCACCTTGGCGGCGGGGCTCGGGGCGCTGTCCGGCATCCTCGTCGCACCGCTGACGACCATCTATTACGACTCCGGCTTTTTGATCGGCTTGAAGGGCTTCGTCGGCGCGATCATCGGCGGACTCGTCAGTTACCCGCTCGCAGCCGCGGGCTCGCTGTTGGTGGGGTTGCTCGAGTCGTATTCGTCGTTCTGGGCGAGCGCTTACAAGGAAGTGATCGTCTTCACGCTCATCATTCCCGTGCTGCTTTGGCGCAGTTTGGCCACGGGACACGTCGAGGAGGAGGAGCAATGAGCGGGCACCCCCCTAGCACCGGCCCTCGCGCCGGGGTTTCGGCACACCGCCTTCAAGCGCGGGTTTAAAACCGGAGTCAGTTTTTACGATGAAGCATCGACTCTCCCGCACCAAGCCGTTTTGGTGCTTTCTCGTCGTCCTGTTCGCGCTGCCCGTGTTGCCGCATCCGCTGCACGTGCCGGAGTACTGGATCACGCTGCTCAACTACATCGGCCTGTATTCGATCGTCGCGCTGGGGCTCGTATTGCTCACAGGCGTAGGCGGCATGACGAGCTTCGGCCAGGCGGCGTTCGTCGGCGTCGGCGCCTACGCGACGGCCTATTTGACGACGCGATTCGGCGTCTCGCCGTGGATTGCCTTGTTCGTCGGCATTGCGCTGACGGCGCTTGTTGCACTCGTCATCGGCGCCGTCACCATGCGCTTGTCGGGGCACTTCCTGCCGCTGGGCACCATCGCTTGGGGACTGTCGCTGTATTACCTGTTCGGCAACCTCGAAGCATTGGGCAAGTACGACGGCATCAACGGCATTGCGCCGCTGAGCGCGTTCGGGCTCTCGTTCGAGTCAGGGCGCAGCATCTATTACCTGATTTGGGCCGTAGTGCTGATCGCGTTGATTTCAATTCAGAATTTGCTTAATAGTCGGCCGGGACGAGCGATTCGCGCCTTGCGCGGGGCGAGCGCGATGGCTGAGGCAATGGGCGTCAACACCGCATGGATGCGGGTCGTCATTTTCGTGTACGCGGCCATTCTCGCGGCGATCTCCGGATTCCTCTTCGCGCACCTGCAGCGCGCCGTGAATCCGACGCCGTTCGGCTTGAACCATGGCATCGAGTATCTGTTCATGGCCGTCGTGGGCGGCGTCGCACATGTCTGGGGTGCGATTCTGGGGGCGGCGATTCTCACCGTCGTGCAAGACTACTTGCAGTCTTGGTTGCCCGTGCTGCTCGGCCAAAGCGGCAACTTCGAAATCATCGTCTTCGGTGTGTTGATGGTCGCGCTGCTGCAGTATGCAAGGCAGGGCGTGTGGCCGTTCGTGGCGCGCTGGTTTCCGCGCGGCCCGTATGCACGGGCGCCCGAGCAGGCCGATCCGTTGCCGAGACGGGAGCGGGTTCCGGCCGGAGAGCCGTTGCTCGTCGTGGACCGGGCGCGCAAGGAGTTCGGTGGGCTCGTGGCCGTCAACGACGTCAGCTTCGAGTTGACCGCGGGCCAAATCGTCGGCTTGATCGGTCCCAACGGCGCAGGTAAATCGACGACGTTCAACCTCGTAACGGGCGTGCTGCAAGCGACGCGCGGCGAAATCCATTTCCGCGGCGAGCGCATCGATGCACTCAATTCACGTGAAATCGTCAGGCGCGGCATTGGCCGCACGTTCCAGCACGTCAAGCTGTTGCCGTCGATGACGGTGCTCGAGAACGTCGCAATCGGCGCGCACCTGCGCGGGTCGAGCGGCGTTTTGCGCAGCCTTGCCCGGCTCAACGCGGCCGAGGAGGCGCGGTTGATGTTCGACGCGGCCGAGCAGATCCGGCGCGTGGGCCTCGAAGAGCACATGTACGACGAAGCTGGCAGCCTCGCGCTTGGCCAGCAGCGGATTTTGGAGATCGCGCGAGCCTTGTGCTGCGATCCGACGCTCTTGTTGCTCGACGAGCCGGCGGCGGGGTTGCGTTATCGAGAGAAACAGCAGCTGGCCGAGTTGCTGCGTAAGCTCAAGGCGGAGGGCATGAGCGTACTGTTGGTCGAGCACGACATGGACTTCGTGATGAATCTCGCGGATCGGCTCGTCGTCATGGAGTTCGGCACGCGCATCGCACATGGCTTGCCCGAAGAGGTGCAAAACGACCCTGCGGTGGTCGAAGCCTATCTCGGCGGAGTGGATTGAAATGACTGAAACGACGACTGCGCCGATTTTGTCCGTGTCGGGGCTCTGCGTGCGATACGGCAAGGTGGAGGCGCTGCATGACGTGTCGATCGAGGTTCGGCCCGGCCAGATCGTCAGCGTGATCGGTCCCAACGGCGCCGGAAAGTCGACGCTGCTGGGCGCCATCATGGGCGCGTTGCCGGCGATTGGCCATGCGAAGGGGCAGGTGCGCTATTGCGCTGAGGAAGTCGGCGCGTTGCCTGTGGAAAAGCGCGTTGCGCGCGGTATGTGTCTCGTTCCGGAAAAGCGCGAGCTGTTTTCGACGATGTCGGTCGAAGACAATCTCGTTCTCGGCGCATACCGGCGCAAGCAGGCCGGGGAACGCGACTATCTCGACCAACTCGACCCGGTGTTCGAGCGATTTCCGCGCTTGAAGGAGCGGCGCAAGCAGGCTGCCGGCACGCTGTCGGGCGGGGAGCGGCAGATGCTCGCGCTCGGGCGCGCGCTGATGGGCAAGCCCGATTTGCTCATGCTCGACGAACCCAGCTTGGGGCTCGCACCGCTGATCGTGAAAGAAATCTTCCACATCATTAGCGCGCTGCGCAGCACGGGCGTCTCCACGTTGCTGATCGAGCAAAATGCGCGCGCGGCGCTGCAGGTGTCGGACTACGGATACGTGCTCGAAACCGGCGAACTGGCGCTGCAAGGGCCGGCCGGGTCGCTCGCGCAAAACCCCCGCGTCATCGAGACGTATTTGGGGCTGGCGAAGAAGACGGCCTGACTTGCAACGGGCCGCTGGGTTTCGATTCGGGCTAGCGGCTCAGCGGCTTGCACCGTCGATGGCGGTGGGCTTTAGTGCGGCGAGATCGACGCCATCGAGGCACCGGACGTTGATCGCCGCCGTGCGGGCCCCGCTTGGCGCAACGCCGAAAGCGAAAGATTCGACCCCGCATCGCTGGCAGAAACGGTGGCTGATGGCGTGCTTGTTGAACAGGTACTCGCCGGTGGCGTTCTCTCCGGTGCGCCAGTGGAACTGCTCAGCCGACGCGAAAGCCCAGATGAATCCGCGCTTGGTGCAAATGGAGCAGTTGCAGACGATCGTCTGATCCAAATCGATGTCCACGTCGAACTGCACATCGCCACAGTGGCACCCGCCCGTGTAATGCTGAATCGTCATTGCCGCCTCTTTGTCAGTTGAAAATCGATCCCGTACCGCGTGCTACTGTGCGGCCCTCGGCATTGTTTCACGTCCGCGTGACCCGGGGCGCTACGGGAATCAGGGGTTTTGTGCTGTAGGAACAGGAGATTTCGCCGAGTGGCGGGCGGGCGATGTTCCACGTGAAACACTACGTAGCCATTTAGCTAAAGCGCTGTGGCCACGATCCCCGCTATAATTTCGCGCATACACTTTCCCGAAAGGCCCGCGCACTTCTCGTCCCGCGGGATCTCCGATGCTTTATCCCACAGAATTTGACGTTATCGTCGTCGGCGGTGGTCATGCCGGCACCGAAGCCGCTTTGGCCTCGGCCCGTATGGGCGCAAAGACCTTGTTGCTGACCCACAATATCGAAACGCTGGGCCAGATGAGCTGCAATCCGTCTATCGGCGGTATCGGCAAAGGCCATCTGGTCAAGGAAGTCGATGCGTTGGGCGGTGCGATGGCGGCAGCCACCGACGAAGGCGGTATCCAGTTTCGGATCCTGAATTCGTCGAAGGGCCCAGCGGTCCGGGCGACGCGCGCCCAGGCCGACCGCATCTTGTACAAAGCCGCGATTCGCCACCGGCTCGAGAATCAGCCGAATCTGAGCTTGTTTCAGCAAGCGGTCGAGGACCTGATCGTCGAAGGCGACCGTGTGGTGGGCGCCGTGACGCAGGTCGGTGTTCGATTCCGCGCACGCGCCGTCGTTCTGACTGCGGGGACATTCCTCGACGGGAAAATCCACGTAGGACTCAACAACTATACGGGTGGACGTGCCGGTGATCCGGCAGCCGTCTCGCTGTCGGCGCGACTGAAAGAGTTGAAGTTGCCACAGGGTCGGCTCAAGACGGGCACGCCGCCGCGCATCGACGGGCGCACGATCGATTTCTCGAAGCTGGAAGCGCAGCCGGGCGACCTCGATCCGGTCCCTGTTTTCTCGTTCCTTGGCCGCGCGACACAACATCCGCAGCAGGTGCCGTGCTGGGTCACGCATACCAATGAGCGCACGCACGACATCATCCGCGGCGGGCTCGATCGTTCGCCGATGTACACGGGCGTGATCGAAGGGGTGGGGCCACGGTACTGTCCGTCGATCGAAGACAAGATCCATCGCTTCGCGTCGAAGGCTTCGCATCAAATCTTCCTCGAACCCGAGGGGCTGACGACGAATGAGTTCTACCCGAATGGGATCTCAACGAGCCTTCCATTCGACGTTCAGCTCGATCTCGTACATTCGATGCAAGGGCTCGAGAATGCCCACATCCTGCGTCCCGGCTATGCCATCGAGTACGACTACTTCGATCCTCGCGGTTTGAAGGCGTCGCTGGAGACGAAGGTGATCCGTGGGCTGTTCTTCGCAGGGCAGATCAACGGTACGACGGGTTATGAAGAAGCAGCGGCGCAAGGCCTGCTTGCCGGTATCAATGCCGGTCGATACGTGCAGGAAAAGGAAGCGTGGTGTCCGCGGCGGGATCAAGCGTATCTGGGTGTCCTCGTGGACGACTTGGTGACGCGTGGCGTCTCGGAGCCGTACCGCATGTTCACCAGCCGCGCCGAATACCGGTTGAGCCTGCGTGAAGATAACGCCGATATGCGCCTGACGGAGATCGGGCGGGAGCTAGGCGTTGTCGACGATGAGCGCTGGGATGCCTTCTCGCGCAAGCGCGACGCTGTTTCACGTGAAACAGAGCGTCTGCGCGCGACATGGGTGAGCCCGAAGACGCTTTCCGCAGACGAAGCGACGGCGCTGCTCGGCAAGCCGATCGACCACGAGTACAACCTTGCTGACTTGCTGCGCCGGCCGGGTGTGAGCTACGACGGCGTGTGCGGTTTGCGTGATGGCGCGTGCGGGCCCGACGCGCCGCTTGCCGAAGATCCGGTTTTGCTTGCACAGATCAAGGAGCAGATCGAGATCGGCGTGAAATATCAGGGGTACATCGAGCGTCAAGCCGATGAAATCGAGCGCAACGAAGCGAATGAAAGCACGCGGTTGCCCGATGGCATCGACTATGCGTCGGTGCGAGGCTTGTCGTTTGAAGCGCGCCAAAAACTCGCCCAATTCCGCCCGGAAACGATTGGTCAGGCATCGCGTATCTCGGGGATCACGCCGGCGACGATTTCGCTGTTGATGGTTCATCTGAAGAAGGGTCTTGGGCGCCGCTCCGCGGCAGCGGCCGCCGAGTCCGGCAACGTCAGCGCAAGCGGAGCCAATGCGGCTCCGACTGGCCGATGACGGCGTCGCGCGCCAAAGGCGCGGCATCGAACGATCGCACTGTCTGGCTCGAGTTGCTGCACACCGGCGCGCAGGCGCTGGGCCTTGCGCTGTCGGAGGAGCAGTTCCAGCGCCTCGCCGACTACGTCGCCTTGCTGTCGAAGTGGAACGCCGTCTACAACCTGACGGCGATTCGCGATCCTCGGCAGATGGTGATTCAACACATACTCGATTCGCTCTCGATCGTGCCGCATCTCGCGGCGCGCGAGGGTCGTTCGATTCTCGACGTCGGGTCGGGCGGCGGGCTGCCGGGAATTGTTTTGGCGATCGTGCTGCCCGAGCGCAATGTCACGCTGAACGACATCGTCCAAAAAAAGACGGCTTTTCAGGCGCAGGCGAAGGCCGAACTCAAGCTCGGTAACTTATCGGTGGTGACGGGACGCGTCGAAAATCTGCGCCCGGGCGTCGACGTTCCAGAAAAATTTGATGCGATCGTTTCGCGCGCATTCGCAGAGCTCTCCGATTTCGTTACACTTGCGCGGCATTTGCTGAGCGAGCGCGGATCGATTTGGGCGATGAAAGGCGTGCGCCCCGATGCTGAAATCGAGCGATTGCCGGCGGGGGCGCGTGTCGCCGGGGTGACGCGGCTTCAGGTGCCTTTCCTCGAAGCCGAGCGGCACTTGGTCGAGGTCGTATTCGAGAGCGGCACGCAGGGATGAGCGTATCGACTGCAAACGCGGCAATCGCAGCAACCACAGCAATCACAGTATTCAAGCGGTAACGAGGATCCTTCGAACGATGGCAAAAATCTTCTGCGTTGCGAATCAAAAAGGCGGTGTCGGCAAGACGACGACGACGGTCAATCTCGCCGCGAGTCTCGCTTCGCAGGGGCAGCGCGTGTTGCTGATCGATCTCGATCCCCAGGGAAATGCCACGATGGGCAGCGGCATCAACAAGGCCGAGTGCGAGAACACGGTCTATGAGGTGCTGGTGGACGGCGTCTCCGTAGCCGATGCGCGCGTGAAGTCCGAAGCCGTCTCCTACGACGTGCTTCCCGCCAATCGCGAGCTTGCCGGGGCGGAAATCGAACTCGTCAGCGTCGAGAATCGCGAAAGGCAATTGAAAGCTGCGTTGGCGGCGGTGACCGATGAGTACGATTTCGTGTTGATCGATTGCCCGCCGGCGCTGTCGCTGCTGACCTTAAACGGACTTTGCGCGGCGCATGGGGTGGTGATTCCGATGCAGTGCGAGTATTTCGCACTCGAAGGGCTGTCCGATCTCGTCAACACGATCAAGCAGGTTCACGCCAACCTCAATCGAGACTTGAAGGTGATCGGTCTGCTGCGCGTCATGTTCGACCCGCGCATTACGTTGCAGCAGCAAGTGTCGGATCAGCTCAAGGAGCACTTCGGCGACAAGGTGTTCGATGCCGTGATCCCACGCAACGTGCGCTTGGCGGAGGCGCCGAGCTACGGTTTGCCGGGCGTCGTTTTCGACCGCGCATCGCGCGGCGCGCAAGCGTATGTGCAATTCGGCGCGGAAATGATTGAACGCGTGCGGGCGCTGTGAAGATGGCGCTGCGCGAGAAGAAAGCCGATCGAGGAAATGCGATGAATGCCGTAGCGAAGAAGAAGGGATTGGGGCGTGGGTTGGAGGCGCTGCTGGGCGGCAACCCGGACATTACGACGGCCGTGCGTAGCGAGGGGCAACCCCACGTGTTGCCGCTCGGCAAGCTGCAGGCGGGCAAGTACCAGCCGCGCACGCGCATGGACGAAGGCAGCCTGCAAGAGCTTGCCGCGAGCATTCGAGCGCAAGGCGTCATGCAGCCGATCCTCGTGCGCGCCGTTTCGGAAGAGAAGTACGAGATCATTGCGGGCGAGCGCCGTTTTCGCGCTGCGCACATCGCTGGGCTGCAAGAGGTGCCGGTGCTCGTCAAGGATGTGCCCGACCAGGCCGCGGCCGCGATGGCCCTCATCGAGAACATTCAACGCGAAGATCTCAATCCGCTGGAAGAAGCGCAGGGCATCCAGCGCTTGCTCGACGAGTTTCGCTTCACACACGAGCAGGCGGCCGAATCCGTGGGCCGTTCGCGCAGCGCCGTCTCGAATCTGCTGCGCTTGCTGAACCTCGCGCAGCCGGTGCAAACGATGTTGCTTGCCGGCGATCTCGACATGGGCCACGCGCGCGCATTGCTGGCCGTCGATTCCGCGACGCAGATCACGCTTGCCAATCAAGTCGTGAACAAGCGCATGTCGGTGCGCGAGACCGAGCGCCTCGTGACGGCGACCACGAAAGCCGAGCCGGCGGTGAAGGCGCGGTCGAGCCAGGACGGCGGGCGCGATACGCGTCGGCTCGAAGAAGAGCTGTCGGATTTGCTCGCGGCAGCCGTCAAAATCAAGCTGGGCCGGCGAGGGCGAGGGCAGTTGCAAATCGAATTCGGCGATCTCGACGCCCTCGACGGCATTCTGGCGCGCTTGCGCAGCGGCACGGCCGCGGCCTGATCCGGCGCAGCCCTGCGCTAGAACGCTGCCATCGTCCGTCGCGCGGCGCGCGCCGCCGCCCAGCCCTTCTCGTTCGCTCTCCGCCTATGACTACTGCTGACAACGCTCGCAGCGCGCGTGCGAGCGTGCCGCGCAAGCTCGTTCGCTTCGCCCTGAACGAGCCCGTGCTTTCGCTGCTCGTCCTCGTGTTGGCTGTGCTTCAAAGCACGCGTGCGCAGCCTTGGCTCGCACTGCCGCGGCTCGTCGATTGGCCGACGGTGATGACGCTGGCGGGGCTCTTGATGTTGACCAAGGCGATCGAGCTATCGGGTCTGTTGATGTGGCTTGCTCATCGCGTCGTGCATCATGTGCGCTCGGAGCGGGTGCTTGCCTGCTTGCTGATCGGCTTGGCCGCCGGGTTGTCGATGCTGGTCACGAACGATGTCGCCTTGTTCGTCGTCGTGCCGCTCGTGCTGTCGCTGCACGCGCTCACGCCGCTACCCGTCAAGCGCCTGACGATCTTCCTGGCCTTGGCCGTCAACGCCGGCTCGGTTCTGACGCCGCTCGGCAACCCGCAGAATCTTTTCTTATGGCAGGTCGGCGCCGTGTCGTTCGGGCGTTTCGTTTGGGCGTTGGCGCCGCTTTGCGCGACGCTGATGGCAATGCTTTACGTCCTCGCGTTGTTCGCATTTCGTGCGAAGCCGCTCGACCTCTCGCGCGATGTTTCGAAGGAACCCGTGGACCGGGCGTATGCCGGGGTGGCGGCCATCTTGTTCGTCGCGTTCGTGTTGCTTGCCGATTCGCATCACCCGGGCATCGGCCTCGCCGGCGTCGTTTGCGGATTCGCGTTGTGGCGGCGCGACGCGGTGCTCAAGATCGACTGGGCGCTGCTCCTGATCTTCGTGCTGATGTTCATCGTGCTGCGCAGCGTGGCGGCGCTGCCGTGGATCCGCGAGACGGTGGCTCACCTCGGGCTCGACACGCCGCTGCGCGCATATGCCGCAGCCGCGATCGTGTCGCAAGGCATCAGCAACGTGCCCGCCGCGATCATGTTGGCCGAATTCACGAAGGACTGGCGCGCGCTGGCCTTCGGTGTCAGCGTCGGCGGGTTCGGGATCGCCATCGGCTCGCTGGCGAACCTGATCGCCGTGCGCCTCGCGAAACAGCGCGGCATATGGGTGCCGTTTCATTTGTTGTCGATTCCGTTCTGGGTCGTTGCCACGGTCCTTGGCGGATGGTTGCTGATACATCTCTAAAACCGGATTGCGCACATCGGCCGCAGGAGCGATCGATGGGGCCGCTCGCCGCGCGGCGAACCTGTATCGCGGCTTTCGATCGGACGCAAGCACGCCCCGCGTGAGCCCGCGGCGCGTCGCTTCCGAGCAGTTTTTTGTCGCGGCTAAAGTCTTGAATCGCCTGCAACTATCGCTTACAATCGCCCGGATTTATTAGTTCGGCAGCCCCGTAAGCATGGCGAAAGCTGCGGGTGGGAAACTGAATTTTGCAGCAGTCTTGAAGGTAGGGGCGATGGCGGATCGAGAGCCGAATGCAAGGCACGACGAACGCGCGCAACACGATCCTTCTTCCGCTCGCGCCGTCGGTCGTTCGGAAACGTTCGACGATGCGTGGGATGCCGAGCAGCAAGACAAGAATTTCGTTCCGCTCACGCGGGTAGAGGCTGAAAAGCTATTCGGTCCCGACGTGAGTCGCCCGTCGCGCGTCACGCCTTATAAGGTCGTGGTGGCGCAAGTGGTTTTGTCCCTCGTCGTCGCGCTGGTTTGGTGGCTGTTCTCTGAGCCGCCGGGCGGTGCTGCGCTGTCGGCATTGTTGGGGGGAGCGATTTGCTGGGTGCCGAGCGCATTGTTCGCGGCACGTCTGAAGGGAGCGGGCGGCGCCGGATCGATCCTCACGTGGATGATCGGCGAAATGCTCAAGATGGGGGTGACGGTCGCGATGTTCGTCGCGGTAGCCGTTTGGTATCACGACGTTCGGTGGTTGCCGCTACTCGTGACCTTCCTCGTTACGCTGCAGACGTACTGGCTGGCGCTCGCTTGGCGCTGAAAACGGGATGACGATGGGCGGCGCAATGCGCGCGCGAGGATACGCGCTGCGCGCTTGCCGCCTTTCGCACGACCTACGGCGTCTGTGCCGTGTCGGGCGGGCATCGAAAGATTTTCGACAATTTAGGTGGCAATAAACGATATGGCAGCTACAGAAAGCACGCGCTTGGATCCGTCCGAGTACATCGCGCACCACTTGCAAAACTTCGCCACTGGGCACCAGACGTCGATCATCGACATGCGCATCTTGAACATCGACACGCTGTTCTGGTCGATCGTGTGCGGTCTCGTGACCATCTTCATTCTGCGCATGGCCGCGCGTAGCGCCACGTCGGGCGTGCCGGGCCGGTTCCAATGCGCGATCGAGATGCTCGTCGAGATGGTCGAAGACCAATCGAAAGCGATCATCCACGGCAACCGCACGTTCATCGCCCCGCTCGCACTGTTCGTGTTCGTCTGGGTTGCGCTGATGAACTCGCTCGATTTCATCCCCGTCGATCTGCCGGGCCATGTCATCGGCTGGCTGGGCTTGTCGAACGTCATTTCGCATCATCGCATCGTGCCCACGGCCGATCTGAACGGCACGTTCGGCATCGCGCTCGGCGTGTTCGCGCTGATGATCTATTACAACCTCAAGATCAAGGGCGTGGGCGGCTTCGTGCACGAGCTCATCTCGGCCCCGTTCGGTGCGCACCCGCTGTTGTGGATCCCGAACCTTGCATTGAACATCATCGAGTTCGTCGCCAAGACGGTTTCGCTCGCGTTGCGGCTGTTCGGCAACATGTACGCGGGCGAGCTGCTGTTCCTGCTCATCGCATTGCTCGGCAGCCTCTGGACCTTCGGCGCGGACACGACGTTGCTCGGTTTCGTCGGCCACGTGATCGCCGGTACGGTCTGGGCGATTTTCCACATCCTGATCGTGCTGTTGCAAGCGTTCATCTTCATGATGCTGACGCTCGTGTACATCGGCCAGGCGCACGACTCGCACTAATCGGCAAGGGTGCATCGCTGCACAGGCAGATTCGTTTTCCGTTTCTTTAAATCCAGTTCCAAAAAAGTCTTTTACAAAGGAGTGATCATGCAAGCTTTCATCGCCAACATCCAAGGTCTGACCGCCATCGGTATCGGCATCATCATCGGCCTGGGTGCAATCGGCGCCTGTATCGGTATCGGCCTGATGGGCGGCAAGTACATCGAAGCTTGCGCACGCCAGCCGGAACTGATGAACCCGCTGCAAACCAAGATGTTCCTCTTGGCTGGTCTGATCGACGCGGCGTTCCTGATCGGCGTCGGTGTGGCAATGCTGTTTGCGTTCGCGAACCCGCTGCTGTCGAAGTTGGCAGGCTAAAGGTTCATCGGAGTTTTGCGCCGTGGATGCAAGCCGGCGCAGGGGCGAAACGGAAGGCTCGGGCGCTGATCGAACTTTACGTCGATGAGCGCCTTACCGTTTCACATTCCGAATTAGCAACGATTAAGGAAACACCGTGAATCTCAACGCAACTCTGATTGCGCAAATGGTCGTGTTCCTGATCCTCGCGTGGTTCACGATGAAGTTCGTGTGGCCGCCGATGGTCAAAGCCCTCGACGAGCGGTCCAGAAAGATCGCCGACGGCCTTGCGGCCGCCGAAAAGGGCAAGACGGAACTCGAAGCGGCGCACAAGCGTGTCGATCAAGAGCTCGCTAAGGCGCGCAACGACGGCCAGCAACGCATTGCCGACGCCGAAAAGCGTGCGCTCTCCGTGGCCGAGGAAATCAAGGCCAACGCGCAAGCCGAAGCCGCTCGCATCATCGCTCAAGCCAAGGCCGACGCCGAGCAACAGGTCGTGAAAGCCCGTGAAACGCTGCGTGCCGAAGTGGCCGCGCTGGCGGTCAAGGGCGCCGAACAGATCCTGAAGCGCGAAATCGATCAGGCGGCACATGCCGAGCTGCTCAATCAACTGAAAGCCGGGCTCTGATCATGGCCGAACTTGCAACCATCGCCCGTCCCTATGCAGAGGCGCTGTTCAGCGTCGCCGAAGGCGGTGACCTCGCCGCTTGGTCCGCTCTCGTGCAGGAGCTGGGCCAGGTTGCGCGGCTGCCCGAGCTCATGTCGGTCGCCTCTAGCCCGAAAGTGAGCCACGCACAGGTCGTCGACCTGCTGCTCGCAGCGGCGGTCAAGTCGCCTTTGACGGCTTCGCCGCAGGCCAAGAACTTCGTGCAGATGTTGGTCGACAATCACCGTCTCTCGCTGCTGCCCGAAATCGCCGCCCAGTTCGAAGTACTGAAAAACGCTCGCGAAGGCGCGGCCGATGCGCTGATCGTCAGCGCGTTCCCGCTGCAAGAGGCCCAGCTCGCCGATCTCGTCGCGAGCCTTACGCGCAAGTTTGGGCGTCAGCTCAAACCGACCGTTCAAGTCGATGCCTCGCTGATCGGGGGCGTGCGCGTCACCGTTGGCGACGAAGTGCTCGACACCTCGGTTCGCGCACGGCTCGCCGAAATGCGTACGGCGCTGACCGCTTGATGCGGCGCGCACATGCACGGCACGCAACAGAATTGACTATCAGGAGCGAATAATGCAACTCAATCCCTCTGAGATCAGCGAGCTGATCAAGAGCCGGATCCAGGGCCTTGAAGCGAGCGCGGACGTTCGCAATCAGGGCACCGTGATCTCCGTGACCGACGGCATCGTGCGCATTCACGGCTTGTCGGACGTGATGCAGGGCGAAATGCTCGAATTCCCGGGTAATACGTTCGGCCTCGCGCTGAACCTCGAGCGCGACTCGGTCGGCGCCGTGATTCTCGGTGAATACGAACACATCTCGGAAGGCGACGTCGTCAAGACGACGGGTCGCATTCTCGAAGTGCCGGTCGGCCCCGAACTCATCGGCCGCGTGGTCGATGCGCTCGGCAACCCGATCGACGGCAAGGGCCCGATCAACGCGAAGATGACCGACGCGGTCGAGAAGATCGCCCCCGGCGTGATTTGGCGTAAGTCGGTGTCGCAGCCGGTGCAGACCGGTCTGAAGTCCATCGACTCGATGGTGCCGATCGGCCGCGGCCAGCGCGAGCTGATCATCGGCGACCGTCAGTGCGGCAAGACGGCGGTGGCAGTCGACGCGATCATCAATCAGAAAGGCAAGGACCTCATCTGTATTTATGTCGCGATCGGCCAGAAGGCTTCGTCGATCATGAACGTCGTGCGCAAGCTCGAGGAATCGGGCGCGATGCAGTACACGATCGTCGTTGCCGCGTCGGCGTCGGAATCGGCCGCGATGCAATACCTCGCGCCGTACTCTGGCTGCACGATGGGCGAATACTTCCGCGATCGCGGTCAAGACGCCCTCATCATCTATGACGATTTGACCAAGCAAGCTTGGGCCTATCGCCAGATCTCGCTGCTGCTGCGCCGTCCGCCGGGCCGTGAAGCTTATCCGGGCGACGTGTTCTATCTGCACTCGCGTTTGCTCGAGCGCGCCGCGCGCGTCTCGGAAGAGTACGTCGAGAAGTTCACGAACGGCGAAGTGAAGGGCAAGAGCGGTTCGCTCACGGCGCTGCCCGTCATCGAAACGCAAGCGGGCGACGTGACGGCATTCGTGCCGACGAACGTGATTTCGATCACGGACGGCCAGATCTTCCTCGAAACCGACTTGTTCAACGCCGGTATCCGTCCCGCGATCAACGCGGGCGTGTCGGTGTCGCGCGTCGGTGGCGCGGCTCAAACCAAGATCATCAAGAAGCTGTCGGGCGGTATCCGTACCGACCTCGCGCAGTATCGCGAACTCGCCGCCTTCGCGCAGTTCGCGTCGGACTTGGACGAAGCCACGCGCAAGCAGCTCGAGCGCGGCCGCCGCGTGACCGAGCTCTTGAAGCAGCCGCAGTATCAGCCGTTGCAGGTGTGGGAGTTGGCCGTCTCGCTGTTCGCGGCGAACAACGGTTACCTGGATGACCTTGACGTGAAGGACGTGCTGCCGTTCGAAAAGGGCGTGCGCGAATTCCTGAAGACGAGCCATGCCGACCTCATCAAGCGCATCGAAGACACGAAGGACTTGTCGAAGGACGACGAAGCAGCGCTGCACGCCGCTCTGAAGGACTTCAAGAAGTCGGGTGCTTATTGATCGAGGCATAACGACCTTGAAGCGGCGCGCGGAGTGGCACCGAAGCGCGCTCCGCTTCGTCAGCTATGCATGGGGCCTGAGTAAAGCGCTAAAGCGCTAACTCAGGCCGGCAAAGGAGCAAGCAATGGCGGGAATGAAGGAAATCCGCGGCAAGATCAAGAGCGTGCAAAACACGCGCAAGATCACCAAGGCGATGGAGATGGTGGCCGCATCGAAGATGCGCCGCGCGCAGGAGCGCATGCGCGCCGCTCGCCCGTACGCCGTCAAAGTTCGCGACATCGCCGCGCATATGAGCCGTGCGAACCCCGAGTATCGCCACCCGTTCATGGTGTCGAACGAAGGCGCGAAGGCGGCCGGCATCATCCTCGTCACGACCGATAAGGGTCTGTGCGGCGGCTTGAACACGAACGTGCTGCGCGCGACCGTGGGCAAGTTCAAGGAGCTCGAGGACAAGGGCCAAAGCGTCCAAGCTACCGCGATCGGCGGCAAGGGGTTCGGCTTTTTGAATCGCGTCGGGGCGAAGGTGGTTTCGCATGTGACGCAACTCGGCGATACGCCGCATCTGGAAAAGCTGATCGGCGCCGTGAAGGTGCAGCTCGATCTGTACTCGGAAGGCAAGATCTCGGCCGTGTACCTCGCGTACACGCGCTTCATCAATACGATGAAGCAAGAGCCCGTGCTCGAGCAGTTGCTGCCGCTGTCCGCCGAGCATTTCGAGCGTGACGAGACGACGCCGAACGCTTCGTGGGATTACATCTACGAACCCGATGCGCAGAGTGTCGTCGATGAACTGCTGGTGCGTTACGTCGAAGCGCTCGTGTACCAAGCCGTCGCCGAAAACATGGCGTCCGAGCAATCGGCGCGCATGGTGGCGATGAAGGCGGCGTCGGACAACGCGAAGACGGTGATCAACGAATTGCAGCTCGTGTACAACAAGAGCCGCCAGGCCGCGATCACGAAGGAATTGTCGGAAATCGTGGGTGGCGCCGCCGCGGTGTAACGCGTGCCGGCTCGACCGTCCCTGCGCCGTTTGCGCGAGTGAAGAATTGAGTATCTAAAGGAAAAGCGATGAGTACTACTGCTTTGGTAGAAGGCAAGATCGTACAGTGCATCGGCGCGGTGATCGACGTGGAATTCCCGCGTGAACACATGCCGAAGATCTACGACGCCCTCGTGCTCGAAGGCACGGAACTGACGCTCGAAGTTCAGCAGCAGCTGGGCGACGGCGTCGTGCGCACGATTTGTTTGGGCGCGTCCGACGGTCTGCGCCGCGGTCTTCTGGTGAAGAACACGGGCCTGCCGATCAGCGTGCCGGTGGGCAAGCCGACGCTCGGCCGCATCATGGACGTGCTCGGCCGTCCGATCGACGAAGCCGGTCCGATCGTCAGCGAGACCAAGCGCTCGATCCACCAAAAGGCGCCGGCGTTCGACGAACTGTCGCCGTCGACGGAGCTTCTCGAAACGGGCATCAAGGTTATCGACCTGATCTGCCCGTTCGCGAAGGGCGGCAAGGTGGGCTTGTTCGGTGGCGCCGGCGTGGGCAAGACCGTGAACATGATGGAGCTCATCAACAACATCGCGAAGGAGCACGGCGGATACTCCGTGTTCGCGGGCGTGGGCGAGCGTACCCGTGAAGGGAACGACTTCTATCACGAAATGAAGGACTCGAACGTGCTCGACAAGGTCGCGCTCGTGTACGGTCAGATGAACGAGCCGCCGGGCAACCGTCTGCGCGTGGCGCTGACGGGCCTGACGATGGCCGAGCACTTCCGTGACGAAGGCCTCGACGTGCTGTTCTTCGTCGACAACATCTACCGTTTCACGCTGGCCGGTACCGAAGTGTCGGCACTGCTCGGCCGGATGCCGTCGGCCGTGGGCTATCAGCCGACGCTGGCCGAAGAAATGGGCAAGCTGCAAGAGCGCATCACGTCGACGAAGACGGGTTCGATCACCTCGGTGCAAGCCGTGTACGTGCCTGCGGACGACTTGACCGACCCCTCGCCTGCAACGACGTTCGGCCACTTGGACGCAACGGTCGTGCTCTCGCGTGACATCGCTTCGCTCGGTATCTACCCCGCGGTGGACCCGCTCGATTCGACCTCGCGTCAGATCGACCCGAACGTCATCGGCGAGGAGCACTACTCGATCACGCGCGGCGTGCAGCAAACGCTGCAGCGCTACAAGGAATTGCGCGACATCATCGCGATTCTGGGCATGGACGAACTGTCGCCGGAAGACAAGCTGTCGGTGGCTCGTGCGCGTAAGATCCAGCGTTTCCTGTCGCAGCCGTTCCACGTTGCCGAAGTGTTCACGGGTTCGCCTGGCAAGTACGTGCCGCTGAAGGAAACGATCCGCGGCTTCAAGATGATCGTCGAAGGTGAGTGCGATCATCTGCCCGAGCAGGCGTTCTACATGGTCGGCACGATCGACGAAGCCTTCGAAAAGGCCAAGAAGATCCAGTAACCGAGTGTGCCCGCTTGGCACGCAGGCCCGGCGGCCGCATGGATGGCCGGGCTCGCAGCGCGCGTTGGGTTCGCCGTGCTCTGCATGGGATCCGAGCGCGTGCTGTGCATGGGCTGCGGGACGCGCGAAAGGCGCTAACGGCAGCCGGCAGCTAAAGCGGCAACTCTGTTCGACATAGGAAGCGATATGGCAACCATCAAAGTAGACGTCGTCAGCGCGGAAGAGCAAATCTTCTCGGGCCAGGCGAAATTCGTCGCGCTGCCGGGCGAAGCCGGCGAACTCGGCATCCTGCCGGGCCATACGCCGCTCATTACGCGTATTCGTCCCGGTGCGGTGCGCATCGAGGCGGAAAGCGGCGAAGAAGAGTTCGTGTTCGTTGCCGGCGGCATTCTCGAAGTGCAACCGGGCGCCGTGACCGTGCTCGCCGATACCGCGATTCGCGGCAAAGACCTCGACGAAGCCAAGGCTGAACAGGCGCGCAAGCGTGCCGAGGAAGCGCTGCAGAACTCGGGCTCGAACATCGAGTACGCGACGGCTCAGGCTGAACTGGCATACGCCACGGCTCAGCTTGCCGCCATCGCACGCCTGCGTAAGCTGCGCTCGCAGAGCCACTAACAAACCGCTTCGCGCACCCAGTAGCCTGTCGCACAGCGAAGGGCAACCGGGAGCGGAATCAGACGATTAGTAGGATATTTAACGCCGCTTGGTTGAGTCCAAGCGGCGTTTTTTTCTTCTAAGGCGCGCCTCCGCGACATTTTGCTGCGGGTAAGACTTGATGCGGGCGGACCTCGCTCGGTGGCAGAATCAGTCCAAAAATTCCTACGAGTCTTTGGAGACAACGAGATGGCGACGCAGCTTCCCGAGGAAGGCGCCCTTATTGCGCCGATCAACGGCCTTTCCTACGTTCGGGGGGCCACCGACATCCTGTTGAGCGACTCCACCATCGGACGGCTTCTCTTCGATACGGCCGCGCGCTTTCCCGAGCGGCCTGCCGTCGTATTCCGAGAGCAGGGCATTCGGTGGACATGGCGCGAGTTCGCCGCCGAAGTCGATGTGCTAGCGGCGGGGCTGGCAACGCTTGGCGTCGTGCGGGGCGAGCGCGTGGGAATTTGGTCTCCGAATCGCGTCGAATGGTTGTTGACGCAGTTCGCGACCGCACGCATCGGCGCCATTCTCGTCAATATCAATCCTGCCTACCGGCTCTCGGAACTCGAGTACGCGCTCAATAAGTCCGGTTGCTCTACGATCATCACGGCCGAGTGCTTCAAGAGCTCGAAATACGTGGAGATGCTGCAGACACTCGCGCCCGAACTCGCGCAATGCGAGGCGGGCAACCTGCGCTCAGCCCGCTTGCCGAACCTGCGGACGGTGGTGCGCATGTGCGACACGGCGACGCCGGGTATGTTGACGTTCTCCGACGTGATCGAAGCCGGGCGGGTCGCACTCGATTCCATCGACTTTGCAGCGATCGAGACGACGTTGTCGGCCCATGATCCGATCAACATCCAATTCACGAGCGGCACGACTGGTAACCCGAAAGGCGCCACGCTCACGCATCGCAACGTGGTCAACAACGCACGCTTCATCGCAATGGCCATGCGCTTTTCCGAGAACGATGCGCTGTGCATCCCGGTGCCGCTATATCACTGCTTCGGCATGGTGCTGTCGGTGCTCGCGAGCGTGTCGACGGGCGCGAAGATGGTCTTTCCCGGCGAAGCATTCGAACCCGGTGCGGCGCTCGCCGCAGTGGCCGAAGAGCGTTGCACCGCATTGCATGGCGTGCCGACGATGTTCATCGCCGAACTGGATCACCCCGAGTTTGCATCGTTTGATCTATCGACGCTGCGTACCGGCATCATGGCCGGCTCGCCGTGCCCCATCGAGACGATGAAGCAGGTCATTTCCCGCATGCATCAGTCGGAGATCACGATCGCGTACGGCATGACGGAGACGAGCCCCGTTTCGTTTCAAAGCTCGACGACCGACCCCGTCGACAAGCGCACGTCGACGGTCGGCCGAATTCAGCCGCATCTCGAAGCGAAGGTGGTCGATGCATTGGGCAACACCGCAGCGGTGGGCCAAACGGGCGAGCTGTGGACGCGTGGCTACTCGGTCATGAAAGGCTACTGGGACGACGAGCCGCGCACACGAGAGGCCATTGTCGACGGATGGATGCGCACGGGCGATTTGGCGACGATCGATGAGCAGGGCTATTGCAACATTGTCGGCCGCTTGAAGGACATGCTGATTCGCGGCGGCGAAAACATCTACCCCCGGGAGGTCGAAGAGTTCTTGTTTAGACACCCGAAGATCCAGAGCGTCCAAGTGTTCGGCGTCCCTGACGAGAAGTATGGCGAGGAAGTGTGCGCCTGGATCGTCGTGCGGCCTGGCGAAACGCTGACGGAGGAAGAGGTTAGAGCGTATTGCCAGGGGCAGATCGCGCACTACAAGGTGCCGCGCTATGTTCGCTTCGTCGACGAAATGCCGATGACGGTCACAGGCAAGGTGCAAAAGTTCGTGATGCGCGAAAGGATGATCGACGAACTAGAGCACGGCAAGCCGCGGGTTGGCTGATCGAGAGGGCGCGTTATGGCGCGCGGGTGACCCGGCGCTTCCGCGTGGGACCAGAGTAACCGCTAAAGCGCTAACTCCCGCCGTG
Source organism: Trinickia sp. Y13 (assembly GCF_029522115.1). Taxonomy (GTDB): domain Bacteria; phylum Pseudomonadota; class Gammaproteobacteria; order Burkholderiales; family Burkholderiaceae; genus Trinickia. The sequence continues at coordinate 74,667 of NZ_JAKWFK010000015.1, forward strand.
CTCTGCATGGGACGGGAGTAACCGCTAAAGCGCTAACTCCCGTCGTGCTCTGCATGGGGCGGGAGTAACCGCTGAAGCGCTAACTCCCGCCGACACAAAAAAAAAGCGGGCTTGATAGCCCGCTAAAAACCACACGCTACGGGGTTAGCGCGAGGAGACCAATGAAGGAGCCGAAGAACACCACCCACCCTCGGGCATCGGCAACGACTCCAACAAAGAGGCCCCCCCTTGGGGGATTCGGCACCGCCGAGCAGGAAGCGTCCAATCAATGCACGCCAGCCCACATCTGTGTTGAAACCGTTGAAAGGCATTGTGGGCGAATTGAGAACCAGACGCGGTAACAAAGTGTTTCAGGTTGTAACGCCCGCCAGATAAGGCTCTCCGGGATTTTTTACCCGAAGAAAAAGGGAATTGCGTCACTATTTCCGACGATCGGAACAAAAGAAATAACGATCAAAAAAGCACCCTCGCAATTTATCGAGAAATACCCAAAAACGAGTTTCGTCGGGGCAATCGTCGGCTTACCATGGCCGTCATGCTCGCATGGCGCGCGCGAAACTTACCGAGCATTGCGTGTACCGGCACCTTTACCATTCATGTCTACACAATGAACGAGCCCGAGAATCTGAAGCGCATCCTGGAACGCGACCGCGTGATTGCCGTCGTCGGGCTGTCGACCCACGCTTACCGTCCGAGCCACTCGGTGGCGGCCTACATGCAGTCGCACGGCTATCGGATCGTTCCCGTCAATCCGGCCTACGCGAACGACACGGCGGGCGTGCTGGGGCAGCGCTGTTATGCGTCGCTCGCCATGGCCGCACACGCGCTCGCGCAGGAAGGCGCCGCCATTGAAATGGTCGACGTTTTTCGCCGGCCGGAGGAAGCGGTAGCCATCGCAGAAGAAGCCATCGCCATTGGCGCCAGATCCCTCTGGCTGCAAGTAGGCGTGATCAACGACGAGGCTGCCGCGCGAGCGAAGGCGGCAGGCCTGGACGTAGCGATGAACGTATGCGCGAAGATCGAGCACGAGCGACTGTTCGGCTCCACGCACCGCGCCAACGCCCCGGCGCCGCGTGTGCCTCAATAGATGCCCGGCGGCGGGAGGCGGGAGGCGCCCCCGGCGCTCGACCGCCAGCGGCTTACTTTAGCCACTTGTCCCTAATCGAATCGAACTGCCCCGTTTCACGCGCAAGGTGCAGCCATTGATCGACGTATTGCTGATACGTCACGTCGCCCTGCGGCACCATGTAGGCCTTTTCGCCGTACTGGAACGGTTTGTCGGGATGGACTGAGCACAGGCCGGGGTTGAGCTTTTGTTGGAGCAGGGTTTCCGATGCGTCGGTCACCATCACATCCGCTTTGCCTTCCAGGATCTGCTTGAAGATCGAGACGTTGTCGGGATAGACCGTCAGCTTGGCATGTGACAGATATTGCTTGGCGAAGCGCTCGTTGGTGCCGCCCGGATTGACGATCACGCGCGTGCCAGGCTGATCGATTTGTGCCAGCGTTTGGTATTTCGCGGCGTCGGCGCAACGGGTGATCGGCGCTTTGCCATCCACCATGTAAGGCTGCGTGAAGAACACGCGCTTTTGCCGCTCGAGCGTGGTCGATACGCCCCCCACGGCAATGTCGCACTTCGCGAGGAAGTCGCTCATGAGGTTCGACCAAGTCGTTTTGACGAAGTCCGCCTTGACGCCGAGCGACTTCGCCAATGATTCCGCCATGTCGATGTCGATTCCTTCGAACGTGCCGTCGGCCTTCAGAAACGAGTACGGCTTGTAGTCGCCCGTCGTGCAGACGCGCAACGTGCCGCGCGCGATCACCGCGTCCAGCCGCGAGGGGGCCGCGGCGGGACTCGCGCTTGGCGCCGCGCCGCTTGCTTGCGCGAACGCCGCGCCCGTGCACGATGCCGCCAGCGCGAGCGCGCCGATCGAAAGGCGAAGCAGGTCTTTCCGGATCATTCGAAGGTCTCCTTGGGTGTTGGCAGCGAACCGCTGTCGCATAGACGCAGCGTCCGATCATAGCCGTACCAAAATGCCGCAGGCGAGCTTCGCGTCGCAAAAGCCGATATCCGGCCCGAACGAGATCGCCGCTCCGGTAAAATGGCCGTCTTTCCCGCTTCGCCTTGCGCTTTCATCCCGTGCCCTCCACCTTGCTCAACGATACGTTCCTTCGCGCGCTGCTGCGCCAGCCCACCGACTACACGCCGATTTGGCTCATGCGGCAGGCGGGCCGGTATCTGCCCGAGTACAACGCCACCCGTGCACGCGCAGGCAGCTTCCTCGGCTTGGCCAAGAACCCCGATTTCGCGACGGAGGTCACGTTGCAGCCGCTCGAGCGCTTTCCGCTCGACGCCGCCATCCTGTTCTCCGATATCCTCACGGTACCCGATGCAATGGGCTTGGGATTGTCGTTCGCGGCGGGAGAGGGGCCGCGCTTCGCGCACCCGGTTCGCACGGAAGAGGATGTCGCGCGGCTGCGCGTGCCCGATATCGACGCCACGCTCGGCTATGTGACCGACGCCGTGCGCTCGATTCGCCGCGCGCTCACGGACGGGCAGGGCCGCCAGCGGGTGCCGCTCATCGGCTTTTCTGGCAGTCCGTGGACGCTTGCCTGCTACATGGTCGAGGGCGGCGGCTCCGACGATTTCCGCACGGTGAAGTCGATGCTGTACGCGCGCCCCGATCTGATGCACCGGATCTTGCACATCAACGCCGAGGCGGTCGCCGCTTACCTCAATGCGCAGATTCGCGCAGGTGCGCAAGCCGTGATGATCTTCGACACATGGGGCGGCGCACTCGCGGACGGCATCTTTCAGCGCTTTTCGCTTCAATACATCGAGGCCGTGGTGCGGCGGCTCGTGCGCGAGCACGAAGGCAGCCGCGTGCCGGTCGTCACGTTCACGAAGGGCGGGGGCCTGTGGCTCGACGATATCGCCGCGTGCGGCGTCGACGCGGTCGGGCTCGATTGGACGGTCAATCTGGGTGCGGCCCGCGAGCGAGTCGGCTCGCGCGTTGCCCTGCAAGGCAATCTCGACCCTGCCGCGCTGTTCGCGCCCCCGGCGGCCGTTCGCGAGCAAGCGCGCGCAGTGCTCGACAGTTACGGCAATCATCCTGGGCACGTTTTCAATCTCGGGCACGGGATCTCTCAATTCGCTCCGCCCGAAAATGTTGCGGAGCTCGTCGATGAAGTCCACCAATACAGCAGGGCGATGCGCGCGCAGGCGAGCGGCGGCTGACCGATTGGTTATGGTGCGCCGCACACAGGTGGGCTCTCGCTCTAGGGCGCGGACCCGCTGAAAAATGGCATCGCCGGGCCGTCTCGCGCTTGTCAAGTCTTGACTTATACACATTCTTCTCGTTGCGCCGCGGTAGAGCGAACAGAGGTTGACGCTGGCACACAAACGATGTACCGCGTCGGCTCAGGCCTTGTTCGACAAGGCTTTGCGAGCGCCCGGCTCAATGTGCGGTTGCCCACGGAACGACAGCGCGGCGGCCTTGCTTCGGCTCGGCAGGGGCACTTTTCAACAAAGTTATCCACAAGCGGCGCGGGGCGGTCGGTAAAGTCCAGCGAGATCCATAGGTTAGCGGCGAATCTCATGTTTTACTTTAAGTTCGTGCCGTCCAGTCGAGTCTCGATGTATGGGGAACGATGCGCCTCATGCGGCGAAGCGCCCTGGAGCCGTGCAGGATGAGCGAAGTGTTCGTACGCGTCGCGCTCGACCATCCGTTGCCGACCCTCTTCGACTATCGCTGCGCTCAGTCGCCTGCACCCGGGCCGGGCACGCTCGTCGCCGTTCCGTTCGGCAAGCGCGACGTCGTGGGGCTCGTCGTCGAGGTGAGCGATCGCACCGAACTGCCGGCCGAGCGCGTGCGGGACGTACAGGCCGCGTGCGATGGGTGCGCGCCGCTCGCGGCCGAGTGGCTCGCGCTGGTCGCATTCGCCGCCGACTATTACCAGCGCTCGCTCGGCGAAGTCGCGCTGCCGGCGTTGCCGCAGGCGTTGCGCGATGCGCAGAGGTGGCCGCGGCTGTTTGCCGCTGCACCCCGCTTTCGGCTGACCGAGGCGGGGCGGGCCGCTCTGCCGGACGCGCTACCGGTGCGAGCGGCCGCATTGCGCCGGCTCGCCGCGGCCCTCGCCGATGCGCGCTCACTCGATCTGTCCGAGGCGCGCGCCATGCACCCGAAGGCCGGTGCAACCTTGCAGGCATGGCAGGCCGATGGATGGGTCGATGTCGAAGCGGACGCCGGCATCGCCGGGGCGAGCCGCACCGGCGAAGGCGCGGGAGGCGATGCGGCGGACGTGGCCGATGCGGACATCGCGCGCCCCGCTTTGACCGAGGAGCAAACGCAGGCGGTCGAGGCGATCGCCGCGGCGCAGGGTTTTTCTCCTTTTCTGCTGCATGGCGTCACCGGTAGCGGCAAAACCGAGGTGTACCTGCGCGCGATCGAAGCGGTGTTCGCGGCGCGCCCCCATGCGCAAGCGCTCGTTCTCGTGCCCGAGATCAACCTCACGCCCCAGTTCGAAGCGGCGTTCCGCGCGCGCTTCGCCGTGCCGCTCGGCCACGACGCCATCGTCACCTTGCATAGCGCAATGGCGGACGGCGAGCGCGTGCGCAGCTGGCTCGCCGCCCACACGGGCCGGGCACGCGTCGTCCTCGGCACGCGGCTGGCCGTGCTGGCTTCGATGCCTGAGCTGGCGCTGATCGTCGTCGACGAAGAACACGAGCCAGCCTACAAGCAGCAAGAGGGGTTGCGCTATTCGGCGCGCGATCTGGCGATTTGGCGGGCCAAGCAACGGGGCGTGGCGGTCGTGCTCGGCTCCGCCACGCCCTCGCTGGAAAGCTGGTGGCAGGCCGAGCAGGGCCGCTATCGCCGGCTCTCGCTTGCACGGCGCGCCGTGGCCGACGCGGCGCTGCCGACGGTCAAAATGATCGATTTGGAGGAAGAGCGGCGGCGCGGGCGCGGTAGCGTCGACGGCATCTCCGGGCCTTTGGCCGCCGCTTTGAAGGCGCGCCTCGAACGCGGCGAACAAAGCCTCGTTTTTCTGAACCGCCGCGGCTATGCGCCGGTGCTCGCGTGCGACGCGTGCGGGTGGGTAGCCGGGTGCCCGCGCTGTAGCGCCTACGTCGTGTTGCACAAGAGCGAGCACACGCTTCGATGCCATCACTGCGGCTGGGAGGCGCGTGTGCCGCGCGCTTGCCCCGAGTGCGGCAACGTCGATATCGCGCCGCTCGGCCGCGGCACGCAGCGCGTGGAAGAGACCCTGGCGCAGATCGTGCCGGGCGCGCGGGTGCTGCGCATCGACGCCGACAGCACGCGCCGCAAGGGCAGCGCTCAGACGCTTTTTTCCAACGTGCACGCGGGGGAAGTGGACATCCTGGTCGGCACGCAAATGATTGCCAAGGGTCATGATTTCCGGCGCGTGTCGCTCGTGGGGGTGTTGAACGCCGATGCGGCGCTGTTTTCGCACGATTTCCGCGCGGGCGAGCGGCTCTTCGCACAACTGATGCAGGTGAGCGGGCGCGCCGGGCGGGCGGGGCTGCCTGGGGAAGTGTTGGTGCAGACGCGCTATCCGCGGCACGCGCTCTATCACGCGCTCGCGCGCCACGATTATGTCGGCTTCGCCAATGCGACACTCGCCGAGCGCCGCGAGGCGCAACTGCCGCCGTTCGTTTATCAGGCGCTGCTGCGCGCCGAAGCCAAAACGCTCGAGGCGGCGCTGGCGTTTCTGGGCCACGCTTGCGCGGCGCTAGCCGAGATCCCGTCTGCGCAGCGGGTGACCGTCTACGATGCCGTGCCGATGACGATCGTCAAAGTGGCCAACGTTCATCGCGCGCAGCTGTTGCTCGAGAGCGCTTCGCGCGCGTCGCTGCTCGCGACGCTGCGCGCCTGGCAAGCGCCGCTGCGCACGTTGAAGGGCGTCATACGCTGGAGCGTTGAAGTGGACCCGCTCGATATTTGAGGGGCCAGGTCGGGGAGGCGATGAAGCAGGCTTCGGAGTCGAAAAGCCAATGAGCCGCCGCAGAAGCGGCCGCCCGCGCGGCGGCGCGGTAGGCTACACGCCAATCGGCATGCGCTTCAGGCTTCAGCCCAGTAGCGTCGCAGGCGGCTGCGCGCGGCACGGGCGCGCGTGCGGACGCGATTCGTGTAGCTGGGCGCCGGCGAAGTGAGCGGCCGCGCGCAAGCGGCGATCGGGGAGCGTTGGCGCCGTGTCTGCGGCGCATGGCGCGCGCAAGACCGGCTTTCGTTGGAACAGATCATGATGGGCCTCTTGTCCGGCCTCTCAGCCGCGTTGTTCGGACATGCGCGCGTCGTTTGCCGCCGCTTCGGCCTGCTGTCGAGCCTGGCGCACGCGGGCGAGCGCCAAGGCACGTTCACGCGCCGGCGATGCGCCGCGCACGAACAGCGTCAGGCATACCACGGCCATCATCCAAACCGCGCCGAATACGAGCCACTTTTCCATTTTTGCCTCTCCTTTCCCCGCGCTCACCGTGCGTTGGGGCGCTTTCCTGCGTTAACGGCATTCCAGCGCTCGCCCGTAGGGCGGTGGTACCGATTTCAGGTAAGGGAAAATACCGAGCGCAACCGCGTAGGCCCGGCGCGCTTGGATTTCGTGGCAACCCTTGCCAGTAAAGGGTTTGAATGGGGTGCAACCAACCTTGCGTTTTGGTTGCACCTTTTTATTGGGAGGCGTACGATTCGGCGAACTTTGCACATATCGGCCGGCGCCGCCGGCGATCGAAGGAACCATGGCCAGCACTACCTTAGGCGTCAAAGTCGACGACCTCCTCCGCTCCCGTCTCAAAGAAGCCGCCGCCCGGCTCGAACGCACGCCGCATTGGCTCATCAAGCAAGCGATCTTTGCCTATCTCGAGAAGATCGAACATGGCCAACTGCCGCCCGAGCTTTCCGGCGCATCGATCGGCGCGGACTTCGGCGACGGCGCCGCGCCGGAGCACGAGGAAGATGGCGCACCGCACCCATTCCTCGATTTCGCGCAGAACGTGCAGCCGCAATCGGTACTGCGCGCGGCGATCACCGCTGCCTACCGCCGCCCCGAGCCCGAGTGCGTGCCGTTCTTGATCGGCGAGGCGCGCTTGCCCGCGTCCCTGGCTGCCGATGTCGGCAAGTTGGCGACCAAGCTCGTCGAGACGTTGCGCGCCAAGCGCACGGGTGGCGGCGTCGAAGGTCTCATCCATGAGTTCTCGCTGTCGAGCCAGGAAGGCGTCGCGTTGATGTGCCTGGCCGAAGCGCTGTTGCGCATTCCCGATCGCGCCACGCGCGATGCGCTCATTCGCGACAAGATCAGCAAGGGCGATTGGAAGTCGCACATGGGGCATGCCCCGTCGATGTTCGTCAATGCAGCCACTTGGGGCCTCATGATCACGGGCAAGCTCGTGACCACCAACAGCGAAGCGGGCTTGTCCTCCGCGCTGACGCGCCTGATCGGCAAGGGCGGCGAGCCGTTGATCCGCAAGGGCGTCGACATCGCCATGCGTCTGATGGGCGAGCAGTTCGTGACGGGCGAGACGATTTCGGAAGCGCTCGCGAACAGCCGCAAGTACGAGGCGCGGGGCTTCCGCTATTCGTACGACATGCTTGGCGAGGCCGCGACGACCGAAGAAGACGCGCAGCGCTACTACGCGTCGTACGAGCAAGCCATTCATGCCATCGGCAAGGCCGCCGGCGGCCGCGGCATTTACGAAGGCCCCGGCATTTCGATCAAGCTTTCGGCGTTGCACGCGCGTTACTCGCGCGCTCAGCAAGAGCGCGCGATGAGCGAGCTGCTGCCGCGCGTGCGCTCGCTCGCCGCGCTCGCGCGCCGCTACGACATCGGCCTGAACATCGACGCCGAGGAAGCCGACCGCCTCGAGCTGTCGCTCGATCTGCTCGAAGCCCTGTGCTTCGATCCTGAACTCGCGGGATGGAACGGTATCGGGTTCGTCATTCAGGCATATCAAAAGCGCTGCCCGTTCGTGATCGACTACGTGATCGATCTCGCGCGCCGCAGCCGTCACCGCATCATGGTGCGCCTCGTGAAGGGCGCGTACTGGGACAGCGAAATCAAGCGCGCGCAACTGGACGGCCTCGAGGGCTATCCGGTTTACACGCGCAAGGTGTACACGGACGTCTCGTACCTCGCCTGCGCGAAGAAGCTGCTAGGCGCGCCCGACGCCGTGTTCCCGCAGTTCGCGACGCACAACGCCTACACGCTGTCGGCCATCTATCATCTGGCCGGACAGAACTACTACCCGGGCCAGTACGAGTTCCAGTGCCTGCACGGGATGGGCGAGCCGCTGTACGAAGAAGTGACGGGCCGCGAGAAGTTGAACCGCCCGTGCCGGATCTACGCACCGGTCGGCACCCATGAGACGCTGCTGGCTTATCTCGTGCGCCGGCTGCTCGAGAACGGGGCCAACACCTCGTTCGTCAACCGCATCGCCGACGAAACCGTGCCGGTTTCCGCGCTCGTCGAAGATCCCGTCGATGAAGCTTCGCGGATCGTGCCGCTCGGCGCGCCGCACGCGAAGATTCCTCTGCCGCGCGATCTCTACGGCGATGAGCGCCCCAACTCGATGGGCCTCGATCTGTCGAACGAGCACCGCTTGGCATCGCTGTCCTCGGCGCTGCTCGCGAGCGCGCACCATCCGTGGCGCGCCGCGCCGATGCTCGAGTCGGGCGAGCTGCCTGCCTCGAGCGCGGCTGGCCGCGTCGAGCGCGCTGTGCGCAATCCGGCCGATCACCGCGATATCGTAGGCTCGGTCGTGGAAGCGACGCGCGAAGACGTGCAAGCGGCGCTCGCCGCCGCCGTCGCCGCGGCTCCGATCTGGCAAGCCACGCCGGTCGATGCGCGCGCCGATTGCCTGGCGCGCGCCGCCGATCTGCTCGAAGCGCAGATGCATACGCTGATGGGCTTGATCGTGCGCGAAGCGGGCAAGTCGCTGCCGAACGCGATCGCCGAGATCCGCGAGGCGGTCGATTTCCTGCGCTACTACGCGGCGCAAATCCGCAGCGAGTTTTCCAACGATACGCATCGGCCGCTCGGTCCCGTGGTCTGCATCAGCCCGTGGAACTTCCCGCTCGCGATCTTCATGGGACAGGTGGCCGCCGCATTGGCAGCCGGCAACACGGTGCTGGCCAAGCCCGCCGAGCAAACGCCGCTGATCGCCGCGCAGGCCGTTCGCTTGCTGCGCGAAGCCGGCGTGCCCGCGGGCGCCGTGCAGCTGTTGCCAGGCGACGGCGAAACCGTGGGCGCTGCACTCGTCGCCGATGCCCGCGCACGCGCGGTCATGTTCACGGGGTCGACCGAAGTCGCGCGCCTCATCAACAAGACGCTCGCAGATCGTCTCGATCCGGACGGCAAACCGATTCCGCTGATCGCGGAGACGGGCGGCCAGAACGCGATGATCGTCGATTCGTCGGCGCTCGCGGAGCAAGTCGTCGCCGACGTCATGCAATCGGCATTCGATTCGGCCGGCCAGCGCTGCTCGGCGTTGCGCGTGCTATGTTTGCAAGACGACGTCGCCGATCGCACGCTGACGATGCTCAAGGGCGCGATGTACGAATTGGCTCTCGGCAATCCCGACCGGCTTTCGACGGATGTCGGCCCTGTCATCGATGCCGAAGCCAAGCGCACGATCGACGCGCATGTGGCCGGGCTACGCGAGAAAGGGCGTTCGATTACGCAACTGCCGTTGCCCGAGGCATGCGCGCATGGCACGTTCGTGCCGCCGACGTTGATCGAACTGGAAAGCCTCGACGAGCTCAAGCGGGAAGTGTTCGGGCCCGTGCTGCATGTGGTCCGCTATCGCCGCAGCGCGCTCGACCCGCTGCTCGAGCAGATCAAGGCGACGGGCTATGGCCTCACGCTGGGCATCCATACGCGCATCGACGAAACCATCGCGCATGTCATCTCGCGCGCTCACGTTGGCAATATTTACGTGAACCGCAACGTGATCGGCGCGGTCGTCGGTGTGCAGCCGTTCGGCGGCGAAGGGTTGTCGGGCACGGGGCCGAAGGCGGGCGGCGCGCTCTATCTGCAACGCTTGCTGGCCAAGCGTCCGGCGGGCCTGCCGAAATCGCTCGCGGCCGCGCTCGTGCCCGATGGCGCGGCACGCGGCGTGGAAACGGAACGCAATGGGGAGCGCTTGAGCCCGCGCGCCGCGCTCACGGCGTTGCGCGACTGGCTCATTGCCGAACGCCAGCCCGCGCTCGCCGCGCGCTGCGATGGCTATCTCGCAAATATGCCGGCGGGCGCGACGGCCGTATTGCCGGGCCCCACGGGCGAGCGCAACACCTATACGCTTGGCGCGCGCGGCACGGTATCCTGCGTGCCTTCGACGGCGAGCGGAGCGCGCGCGCAATTTGCTGCGGTACTCGCGACGGGCAACCGCGCGCTGTTCTCGGGCGCGGCCGGCGAGGCGCTCGTTGCTGCATTGCCGGCGCAGCTCAAGCCGTTCGCCGAGGTGCAAAAGAATGCGGATGCGCCCGTCGATGCGGTGCTGTTCGAAGGCGACAGCGACGAATTGCTGTCGCTCGTGAAGGAAGTGGCCCAGCGTCCGGGCCCGATCGTCTCGGTGCAGGGTGTGTCCACCCACGCGCTGGAAAACGGCGATGAAGATTACGCGCTCGAGCGGTTGCTGACGGAACGCTCGGTGAGCGTGAATACGGCGGCGGCGGGCGGCAATGCGAATTTGATGACGATCGGCTAAGCCACCCTTGCCTATCGAATCAAACACGGAAGCGGTGCGGCCACCCCGTTAGGCGCTTCCAACTACCTTGGATCTAGGAGAAGCTATGCAGCACAAAATGAAAACGCTGGCAGGCGCGACGCTCGTTGCGGCAATGTCGCTGGTGGGGACCGCAAACGCAGCGCAAGCAGAGCAAGTGAAGATTGGTTTTGCCGGCCCGATGACGGGCGCGCAAGCGCACTACGGCACCGATTTCCAAAACGGCGTGAAGCTTGCGATCGCCGACATGAACGCCACCAAGCCCGTGATCGGCGGCAAGCAAGTCGAATTCGTGCTGGATTCGGCCGACGACCAAGCGGACCCGCGCACGGGCACGACGGTCGCGCAAAAGCTCGTCGACGACGGCATCAAGGGCATGATCGGCCACTTCAACTCGGGCACGACGATCCCGGCTTCGCGTATCTACGCGAACGCGGGCATTCCCGAAGTCGCGATGGCAACGGCGCCTGAGTACACGCAGCAAGGCTTCAAGACGACGTTCCGCATGATGACTTCGGACACGCAGCAGGGTTCGGTCGCGGGCGCGTACGCCGTGAAGAACCTGGGCATGAAGAAGATCGCGATCGTGGACGACCGCACGGCTTACGGCCAAGGCCTGGCCGATCAGTTCCAGAAGGCTGCGAAGGCGGCCGGCGCGACGATCGTCAAGCGCGAATTCACGAACGACAAGGCGACCGACTTCAAGTCGATCCTGACGAACCTGAAGAGCGTGCAACCGGATCTGATCTATTTCGGCGGCGCTGACGCGCAAGCTGCGCCGATGCTCAAGCAAATGAAGACGCTTGGGATCAAGGCTCCGCTGATGGGCGGCGAGATGGTTCATACGCCCGACTTCCTGAAGATCGCCGGCGACGCAGCCGACGGTTCGTACTCGACGTTGGCCGGCGTTCCGCTCGAACAGATGCCGGGCGGCAAGCAGTACGTGGAAAAGTACAAGAAGGCGTTCGGCACGGAAGTCGAGACGTACTCGCCGTACGCATACGACGGCACGATGGCGTTGCTCACGGCCATGAAGAAGGCCAACTCGACGGATCCGGCGAAGTACCTGCCGTTCCTCGCCAAGACCAATATGCCGGCTGTGACGACCCCGCATCTGCAGTACGACGACAAGGGCGACCTGAAGAACGGCGGCATCACCGTGTACAAGGCAGAGGGCGGCAAGTGGGTGCCGTTGAAGTAAGCGCATAGCCGTATCGCCTTACTTGCGCACGCGCTGGCGCGTGAGTGGAGCGAGCGAAACGAGCTTCATGCAAAGCGAAGGGCCCCGCGGACGAACGTCCTGCGGGGCCCTTGTCGCTTGTGGCGGCCTACCTCCGCGCCGCCTGCCGCGCACCCGGCCACGCGCCGACGAGCCGTCCGGATAAGCGCGCTGAAGCGTGACTTACTCGAATCGTGCTTTGCCGGCTTACCCATTTGCACCGAATCGATTACCCGGCTCATCCCTCACTCCCATTGCGCCACACCGCCGTGTCGAGAGCACGTTCCGGAATGATGCCGGCTGAAGCTGTAGGTGCCGTCGACGCACTTTGCAGACGCCCCGGTAGGAACCCTGCCGTTCGTCGTTCTCGCTGGCGAATGCACGTCCTGACCGGACTTGTTTCGGTAGTGCTCGTGCGAAGTCAAATCGGCTTCATCGGGCTGCGACCATGTGGCGGAGACGGATGTGCGCGCGTAAGCTGGCGGCAGGGCGAACGCGACCCATACGATTGCCGTGGAGGCGATCGTGTGTGCTATCCGGGTAGCGGTTTGGTTCATGGAGCGGGCTCTTTCGGTGGGAGCTGGATGACCGCTCACTTCCCAATACAAAACCGACTGAAGATCACGCCCAACAGATCATCCGATGTGAACTCCCCGGTGATCGAATTCAGCGCTTCCTGCGCGAGCCGCAATTCTTCCGCGAATAAATCGAGCGACTGAGCCCGTTCCTGTGCGTGATCGCTGGCACGTGACATATGTTCCTGCGCCGAGCGCAGCGCGATCAGATGCCGTTCGCGTGCGAGGTAGACGCTCTCGGTCCCCGCTTGCCAGCCCGCGATCCGCAGCAACTCCGCGCGCAATAAATCGATGCCTTCGTTCTTCTTCGCCGAGAGCCGCACTTCGCAAATTTCGGCTTCATCATCGATCGCAGCCAGTCGATTGACCGACGCGGCCACGTCCGTCAGATCGGTCTTGTTCAAGATGCGCACGACTGGCACACCGGCAGGAAAGCGCTGCGCAATCAGGACGTCCTCGCCGGTCATCCCCAAACGCGCGTCGAGCAAATGCAAGACGACATCGGCGCGCTCGATCTCGCTCCACGTTCGCTCGATGCCGATACGCTCGACTTCATCTTCCGTGTCGCGCAAACCGGCTGTATCGATGACATGCAACGGAATGCCTTCGATCTGGATCGTCTGCGTGACTTTGTCGCGCGTCGTGCCCGCGATGGGCGTCACGATCGCGAGCTCCGCGCCGGCCAGCGCATTGAGCAGCGACGATTTGCCGACATTGGGCTGCCCGGCGAGCACCACCGAGAGGCCCTCGCGCAACAGCGCGCCCTGACGCGCCTCGCCGAGCACGTGATCGATGCGCGCGCGAATGTGCGCGAGCTTGCCGCGCGCGTCCGCGGCTTCGAGGAAGTCGATCTCTTCTTCGGGGAAATCGAGCGTCGCTTCGACAAGCATCCTCAGCGCGATGACTTCCTCGACGAGCGCATGAATATCGCGCGAGAACGCGCCTTCGAGCGAACGCCCCGCCGAGCGCGCGGCGGCTTCCGTGCTCGCTTCGATCAGATCGGCGACCGCTTCCGCTTGCGCGAGGTCGAGCTTGTCGTTCAGAAACGCGCGTCGCGTGAACTCGCCGGGCTCCGCAAGCCGAAGCCCGAATTGCTGCCCCGCTTCGAGACACCGCTGCAGCACGAGCTGCAGCACCACCGGCCCGCCGTGACCCTGTAGCTCGAGCACGTGCTCGCCCGTGTACGAATGCGGTGCGGGGAAGTACAGCGCGATGCCGCGATCGAGCGCCTGGCCGCCCGCATCGATGAACGGCACGTAACTCGCATGCCGCGGTGCGAGCGTCTGACCGCAAAGCGCGCTCATCAACGCAAGCGCGGCAGCGTCTCCCGCACGACCGCACGACACGCGCACCACACCAATCCCGCCACGTCCGGGAGCGGTGGCGATGGCGACGATGGGATCGGAATCGAGAGCAAGCATGTTCGAGTGGAAAGGCAAACGGAAACTAAAACCAAAACGAAAACGGGACGAAAACGAAAGCGCTGGAAAGCCTGCGCATTGTAGCTTGCCCGTAACGCCGCCTTCCGCGTGAAGACGGCGTTACGATGAGCCGCTTACCATAGTTAAGATTTATCTTAAGCGAGATAGCCTAAAATTAGGACGAAGCGAAGCGCGTCGAGACCGAGCGTTAGATCTGGCCTTGTCGCGACGGCCTGTGGTTCGGTATGCGCCGATACGAATCCGCACGACGAGCGATGGCTCGTTCACCAAATTAGCGCCCGACCAAGCTAAAGCTGGCCCGCCCGGTTGTCTCCTTCACGCGGGCGGAATTGCACAATTTCGCGATGCCAACCGTCGAAGAAAAAGCGGCGTTCTCCGAGCGCCTCAAATTCGCTTTGCAGCGCAGCCCCGAAAAAGTAACGGGCGGGACGCAGCTCGCGCTGCATTTCAATCTGCGCCATCACGGCGATCAGCCCATTTCTCCGCAAACGGCCCACAAGTGGCTGACGGGGCGCACGATCCCGACGGCCGACAAGCTGCGCACGCTGGCGCAGTGGCTGCGCGTGGACTTGCACTGGCTCCACTACGGCCCGCCGCCGAGCGGGACCGCCCATGCGACGCCCAAGCCGCTGCCGCGCGACGATAAGTACCCGCTCACGCCCGAGACGATCGAACTCGCGTCGAAGATCGAATCGCTGTCGCCACATCACCGCTATCTTGTGCAGGAACTCATCGAGCAGTTCTACGGCGACAGCCCTGAACGGTAGGTGCGTCGTTGGGCCGCGGGGGCGATGCACTTCGCTCGAACGAAAAAAAAATCGCCCGGTCATAACCGGGCGATTTCATATCGAAGCGATCGTCGCGGCAGCGCGGCATGCGCCGCGCGCGGCCGACAATCGAATCAGGCAGCCTTTTTCTTGCTGGCGCCCATCATGCGCGTGATGTAGTACTGCTGCGCGATCGACAGCACGTTGTTCACGACGTAATAGAGCACGAGGCCTGCGGGGAAGAAGAAGAACATGACCGAGAAGGCGATCGGCATGAACATCATCATCTTCGCTTGCACGGGATCGGGCGGCGTCGGGTTCAAGCGCGTTTGCAGGAACATCGAGACGGCCATCAACACCGGCAGGATGTAAAACGGATCTTGTTGCGACAGATCGTGGATCCAGAGCATCCACGGCGCACCGCGCATTTCGACCGACGAGAGCAGCACCCAGTAGAGCGAAATGAAGACCGGGATCTGGATCACGATCGGCAAGCAGCCGCCGAACGGATTGACCTTCTCGGTCTTGTACAGCTCCATCAGCGCCGCGTTCATCTTCTGCGGTTCGCTCTTGAACCGCTCGCGCAGCGCTTGCATGCGCGGCGTGATTTCCTTCATCCGCGCCATCGACTTGTAGCTCGCGGCCGACAGCGGGAAGAACACCGCCTTGATCAGCACCGTGAGCAGCACGATCGCCCAGCCCCAATTGCCGACCACGCCATGGATCTTTTCAAGCAGCCAGAACAACGGCTTGGCAATGATCGTGACGTAGCCGTAATCCTTGACCAACTCGAGGCCCGGAGCGACGCCTTCGAGCACGCGCTCTTCTTCCGGACCCGCGAACAGGCGCGCGGACACGTCCGTCGATTGTCCCGGCGCGATCGCCGCGAGCGGCTGCTGCACGCCGACGCGATAGAGCGTCGGATCGATTTTCTCGACGTAGATGTTGCGTTGCGCGCCTTGCTGCGGAATCCAGGCCGTGGCGAAGTAATGCTGAACCATCGCAATCCAGCCGCTGTTGGCCGACGTGGCGACGTCTTGCTTGTTCTTGTCGATGTCGCTGAACGTGACCTTCTGGAAATGATGCTCGTTCGTGTAGACGGCCGGGCCGATGAACGTATGCGAGAAGCGCGGCGTTTCGACGGGTTGGCTATCGCGCACGAGCTCCATGTAGAGGCTCGGCTTGACGGGCGCGGTGCCGACGTTCTCGATCTTGGTGTCGACGCCGATCACATAGCTGCCGCGCGTGAACGTGTACGTCTTGACGACCTTCACGCCGCCCTTGGCCGGCGATTCGAACGAAAGCTGCAACGTCTTTTGATCGGGGCCGAGCACGCGCGCGCCGGGGACCGGCGTGAAGACGTCGTTGTGATTCGGGAAATCGCCGCCCGTCAGGCCCGTGCGGGCGAGATACGTGTGCGAGGCGGTGCGATCGAACAGCGTGACGTTCAGCGGCGCGCCCTTCGGATCGACGTTCTTGGTCAGCACGAGCTTGTCGAGCGTGCCGCCGCGCGTGTCGATGTCGCCGTCGAAGACGTCGGTGCTGAAGTGAACGAGCTGGGCGGCGGCTTGCGGTTGATTCGCCGCCGCGCCGGGAACCGGCGCCCCCGCGGTCGAGCTCGAGGCGGTGGCCGCTTCGGAGCTAGGCGTGGCCGATGCGCCCGTGTTCGGCTGCGTGTGCGTTTGCGTCGGGTTCGGGAAGAACATCGACGGGCGTCCGTGATCGCGTTGCCAGTTGTCGAACAGCATGACGGCTGACACGAAGAAGATCGCCCATAGGATGGTGCGTTTGATATCCATGCGTGGTCTCAGAGTCGATGGAGCGGCGTTTCAGCGCTTTTTCGGGGGTGCGGGCGGAACGAGATCGATCCCGCCTGCGGAAAACGGATGGCAGCGGCATAAGCGCTTCACCGCGAGGTAACTCCCGCGCGCGGCGCCATGATACTGGATTGCCTCGCGCGCGTAATCCGAACAGGAGGGATAAAAACGGCAGCGGCTGCCGAGCAGAGGGCTGACGGCAACCTTGTACAAACGCAGCAACGCGATCAGGACCGTTTGCATGGCATTCGGAATGCGCAACTCCTACCGAGCGGCGAAGCGCGCGAACCGTGGCTGGACTCGGCCCGTGCACCTCATGCTCCCAAAACGGCTCAAACCTGCGGACCCGGCGGCGATTCGGGCTGCGGCAGCGGTGCACCGCGCCTAGCGATTTCTCGCGCCACCTTGCCGAGCAAGTACTCGATTTCCGTTCGAAACAACGCCTTCAGCGGCGGCGAGGCGGCGCTCGGAAACGCGGCCTTGTCGATTCGCGTGGACAGGCGCAACAGCACGTCCCAGCCCTCGAACTCGGTGCGCCGCAGGCGAAAACTCTCGCGCGCGGTGCGCTTCACCAGATTGCGCGTCGCTGCGCGCGGCGCGAACTTTTTGCCGACGACGAGCCCTAGACGGGCAGCTTGACCGGTTGGCTTCGCGTAAACGACGAAATGCGCCGAACGACGCCACGGGCGCAAACGAAAAACGGATGAGAATTCATCCGTTTTGAGAAGCCTCGCGGCTTTGGGGAAGACTGCTCGCGCTCGCAACGGAACCGGGCCCGATAAGGATAGGCAACTGCAAGTCAGTGCTCACAACTCCCGCGATAACGCGGGCGCCGGTCACGGCGCGCGTCGCCTTCGACTTAGATGGCCAGACGCTTGCGGCCCTTGGCGCGGCGAGCGTTGATCACTTTACGGCCGCCGGCGGTCTTCATGCGAACGCGAAAGCCATGGGTGCGCTTGCGGCGAGTAACGGACGGTTGGTAGGTACGTTTCATGTCGATCTCACTTGAGAATGGACCGCGCGCGCATCGGCACTAGACAACACTAGGCAACGGCCGGGGTCGAAAAAAGGGTGTTCGCTTTCGCGGGAACCCGCTATTTAAACCGCTTTTCTCTTGGCCGTCAATACTTTAGCGGTGCGCGCGGCTTGCACGGGCCGCGCGGGGCGGCGGCCTCGCGCGCACCCCGTGCTCGATCCGGCCCTGTGGATAACTTCCTGGCCGCCCGTGTTTGGCGGTAGAATCTCGCCTTACTTCAAGAAACCAGCACGCTGCTCCGTACCAGCCGGGCCAGCCGCAAGCGATTGCGGCGACGGGCTGCGGGGCTCGCTCGCTTTGTCGAACTGGGTCCTTTCGCCGTGCGGGGCGCGGCGAAGGCGGCAGCGGGCGGTGCGCTAAAAAAGATATCACCTTGATGAACGAATTCTGGCAACACTGTTCCGCACTGTTGGAGCGTGAATTGACGCCCCAGCAGTACGTGACGTGGATCAAACCCTTGGCCCCGGTCGCTTTCGACGCCGATGCGAACACGTTGTCCATCGCCGCGCCGAACCGCTTCAAGCTCGATTGGGTCAAGAGCCAGTTTTCTGGCCGTATCTCCGATCTCGCCCGCGATTTTTGGCAGGCGCCCGTGGAAGTGCAATTCGTCCTCGATCCGAAGGCGGGCATGCGCGCGCCGGCCGCTTCCGCTTCCAACTCGGTGCCGCTGCCGCGCGTGCCGGCGTCGGCCGCGGCCGCAATGAGCGCCGCGGCGCTCGTGGCCGAAGGCGGCGGGAGCCATGGCAACGGCGGTGGCAATGGCGGCGCGAGCCATGGCAGCGGCGCCGTTGCAGCGAACGCCATGAACGGCGCGGCCATGCAGGCAGCGAAGGCGGCCTCGAGCCTCTCGGGCGGCAATGGCGCGCTCGATGACGCCGCCGATCTCGATTTGCCCAGCGTCGATGCGCATGAGGCCGCGGCCGCGCGCCGTACCTGGCGCCCCGGCGGGCCGGCGCTCGGCAGCCCCGAGTCCGAATCGATGTACGAGCGCTCGAAGCTCAACCCGGTGCTGACCTTCGACAATTTCGTCACCGGTAAGGCGAACCAGCTTGCGCGCGCCGCCGCGATCCAAGTGGCCGACAATCCCGGCATTTCCTACAACCCGTTGTTTCTGTACGGTGGCGTGGGCCTGGGCAAGACGCACTTGATCCACGCGATCGGCAATCAGTTGCTGCAGGACAAGGCGGGCGCCCGTATCCGCTACATCCACGCCGAGCAATACGTGTCGGATGTCGTGAAGGCTTACCAGCGCAAGGCGTTCGACGATTTCAAACGCTACTACCACTCGCTCGATCTGCTCCTGATCGACGATATTCAGTTCTTCTCGGGCAAGTCGCGCACGCAGGAAGAATTCTTCTACGCGTTCGAAGCGCTCGTGGCGAACAAGGCGCAGGTCATCATCACGAGCGACACGTACCCGAAGGAGATTTCGGGCATCGACGACCGCTTGATTTCGCGCTTCGATTCGGGGCTGACGGTGGCGATCGAGCCGCCCGAGCTCGAAATGCGCGTGGCCATCTTGATGCGCAAGGCGCAATCGGAAGGCGTGAGCCTGTCCGAGGACGTGGCGTTTTTCGTGGCCAAGCATCTGCGCTCGAACGTGCGCGAACTCGAAGGCGCGCTGCGCAAGATTCTCGCTTACTCGAAGTTTCACGGGCGCGAGATCACGATCGAGTTGACGAAGGAAGCGCTCAAGGATCTGTTGACGGTGCAAAACCGCCAGATTTCCGTCGAGAACATCCAGAAGACAGTCGCCGATTTTTACAACATCAAAGTCGCCGACATGTACTCGAAGAAGCGTCCCGCGAACATCGCGCGGCCGCGGCAGATCGCGATGTACCTCGCCAAGGAGCTGACGCAAAAGAGCTTGCCGGAAATCGGCGAGCTGTTCGGCGGACGCGATCACACGACGGTCTTGCACGCCGTGCGCAAGATTGCCGACGAGCGCGGCAAGGACGCGCAACTGAACCACGAACTGCACGTGCTCGAACAGACGCTCAAGGGTTGAGGCCGAACGCGCCCGCCGGGCATCGAGCGCTTTCCCGCCATCCCCGATTTGGCGGGAGCGGGGTATTTTTCAGGCACAATATAGGTTTAGCCCCCCGTTCTCCGCACCGGCCGAAGCCGGGGCGAGGCCCGGGATGAAAGCGCGGGACAAGCGCGCAGGCGGTACGGCGAAGGCGCGCAAGCAAATGCGGGGTAACGGCGCACTCGTCGAATAAGCTGCCGGGTGAGCTGCGGTTTGCCGTCATATCAACGAAGGAACCCTATGCAACTGGTCAAGACCGAACGAGACAACCTCTTAAGGCCGCTGCAAACCGTGAGCGGCATCGTCGAACGCCGCCATACGTTGCCGATCCTCGCGAACTTGCTGATCACCAAGAACGGCCCCGATGTGTCGTTTCTGTCGACCGACCTCGAGTTGCAGATCACGACGCGCGCCGATTTCGGGGTGGGCGGCGAATCGGTCGCCACCACCGTGGCCGCGCGCAAGCTGCTCGACATCCTGCGTGCGATGCCCGACGGCCAGGTGAGCTTGTCGCTGGCGGATAAGCGCTTGACCGTGCAATCGGGCAAGAGCCGCTTCGCGCTGCAGACGCTCGCGGCCGACGAATTCCCCACGGTTGCGCAAGCGAAGGATTACGGCGCGAGCCTGACGGTCCCGCAAAAGACCTTCCGCCAATTGCTGGGCATGGTGTATTTCGCCATGGCTCAGCAGGACATCCGCTATTACTTGAACGGGATGTTGCTCGTGGTCGATGGCGGCCAGTTGATGGCGGTGGCGACGGACGGTCACCGCCTCGCGTTCTCGTCGATGAAGATCGACGGCGATTTCCCGCGTCAGGAAGTGATCATCCCGCGCAAGACGATTCTCGAGTTGCAGCGTTTGCTCGAAGACATCGACGATACGCTGACGATCGATATCGCTTCGACACAGGTGAAGTTCACGTTCGGCCAGGTGGAGCTCGTCTCCAAGCTCGTCGAAGGCAAGTTCCCCGACTTCCAGCGCGTGATTCCGAAGGGACACAAGAACACGTTCGTGATCGGCCGTGACGAATTGCAGCGTTCGCTGCAGCGCGCGGCGATTCTGACTTCCGACAAGTTCAAGGGCGTGCGGTGTGTGATCGAGCCGGGCCAGCTCAAGATCATGTCGACGAACGCCGATCAGGAAGAAGCGCAGGAAGAACTCGAAATCGCGTATCAAGGCGATTCGATCGATATGGGTTTCAACGTCACGTATCTGCTCGACGTGCTGGCGAATCTGAAGGTCGACATGTTGCAAGTGAGCGTCGGCGACGCGAGCTCGAGCGCGTTGATCACGATTCCCGAGAACGACGAATTCAAGTACGTCGTCATGCCGATGCGCATTTAAGGCAAGCCGATATCGAGATCAAACCAAGGGGCGCATTTGCCCCTTTGGCTTTTCTTGAAGGGCGCGCGAAACCCGCCGCCTGCCGCCGGCCCCGCTTGCAGGGGCGTGAAAACCGGAGCCGCTGCCTGGTTTTTTATGGGCGTTCGAAGTGTCGCGCGGCACAACCGCAGTGAATGCAGAACCGGAAACTATCCATGAGTACACAGGACAACACCCAACCCGACACCAGCTATGGCGCTTCCTCCATTCAGATCCTCGAGGGTCTGGAGGCGGTGCGCAAGCGCCCGGGCATGTACATCGGCGACACGTCGGACGGTACCGGTTTGCATCACCTCATGTTCGAAGTGCTCGACAACTCGATCGACGAAGCGTTGGCGGGGCACTGCGACGACATCCAGGTGATTATCCATGCGGATAACTCGATTTCCGTGACCGACAACGGCCGCGGCATTCCGACGGGCATCAAGCTCGACGACAAGCACGATCCGAAGCGTAGCGCCGCGGAAATCGTGATGACGGAGTTGCACGCGGGCGGCAAGTTCGACCAGAACAGCTACAAGGTATCGGGCGGCCTGCATGGCGTGGGCGTCTCGTGCGTGAATGCGCTCTCGCGCTGGTTGCGCTTGACGGTGCGGCGCGACGGCAAGAAGTACTTCATGGAGTTTCACCGCGGCGTGCCGCAGAACCGCGTGATCGAGGAAGTGGATGGCGAGCGCCTTTCGCCGATGCAGTGCGTGGGCGAAACCGAGAATCGCGGCACCGAAGTGCATTTCATGGCCGACGAAACGATCTTCGGCTCGGTGGAATACCACTACGACATCCTAGCCAAGCGGATCCGCGAGCTTTCGTTCTTGAATAACGGCGTGCGCATTCGCTTGACCGACCAGCGCACGGGCAAGGAAGACGATTTCGCGCTGGCGGGCGGCGTGAAGGGCTTCGTCGAATTCATCAACAAGACAAAGCAAGTGCTGCATCCCACGATCTTTCACGTCAACGGCGAGAAAGACAACGTGGGCGTGGAAGTGGCGATGCAGTGGAACGACAGCTACAACGAGAACGTGCTGTGCTTCACGAACAACATTCCGCAGCGTGACGGCGGCACGCACTTGACCGGCTTGCGCGCGGCCATGACGCGCGTGATGAACAAGTACATCGCCGATCACGAGATTGCGAAGAAGGCGAAGGTCGAGACGTCGGGCGACGACATGCGTGAAGGATTGTCGTGCGTGTTGTCGGTGAAGGTGCCGGAGCCGAAGTTCAGTTCGCAGACGAAAGACAAACTCGTCTCGTCGGAAGTGCGGGCGCCGGTGGAAGAAGTGGTGGCGAAGGCGCTCGAGGAATTTTTGCTCGAGACGCCGAACGACGCGAAGATCATTTGCGGCAAGATCGTCGACGCCGCGCGTGCGCGCGATGCGGCGCGCAAGGCGCGCGAGATGACGCGGCGCAAGGGCGTGCTCGATGGCGTGGGCTTGCCGGGCAAGCTGGCCGATTGCCAGGAGAAGGATCCGGCGAAGTCCGAGATTTATATCGTCGAGGGCGATTCGGCGGGCGGGTCGGCCAAGCAAGGGCGCGACCGCAAGTTCCAAGCGATTTTGCCGCTGCGCGGCAAGGTGCTGAACGTGGAGAAGGCGCGCTACGACAAGCTGCTTTCTTCGGAGCAGATCGTGACGTTGATCACGGCGCTCGGGTGCGGCATTGGTAAGGAGGACTACAACCTCGACAAGCTGCGTTACCACCGGATCATCATCATGACCGACGCGGACGTGGACGGCGCGCACATTCGGACGCTGCTGCTCACGTTCTTCTATCGGCAGATGCCGGAGATGATCGAGCGCGGCTACATCTATATCGCGCAGCCGCCGCTGTACAAGGTGAAGGCAGGCAAGGACGAGCGGTATTTGAAGGATGCCGCGGAGTTGAACGCGCACATGTTGCGGCTTGCGTTGCAGGGTTCGGAGCTCGTGCCTTCGGAAGGCGCGGCGCCGATCGCGGGCGAAGCGCTGGGCGAATTGGCTCGGTCTTATTTGCTGGCGCAGGGCGTGGTGGACCGGTTGAGCCGGCTTTACGATGCGCAGGCGCTCGAAGCGGTGATGGATGGTGTCGCCATCGATCTGGCGAGCGAGGCGGGGACTCAGCAATCGGCGAAGGCGCTGGAGAGCGCGTTGCGTACGGATCCGCTCAAGCCTGAGGTTAGCGTGTTCGCTGCGTACGATGCGGTGCGCGAGTTGCATTCGCTGCGGGTCGAGCGTCGCCATCACGGCAATGTGAAGGTGACGATCATCGATGCCGATTTCTTGCTCACTGCCGATTATCAGCAGCTTTTGAATACGGCGAATACGTTCAAGGGGTTGATCAGCGCAGGGGCGATGATCAAGCGCGGTGAGCGCAGCATGGCGGTGTCGGATTTCAAGAGCGCGATGCGGTGGTTGATTGCGGATGCGGAGCGCAATGTTTCGAAGCAGCGGTATAAGGGGCTGGGGGAGATGAACCCCGGGCAGCTGTGGGAAACGACGATGGATCCGAACGTGCGGCGGTTGCTGCGCGTGCAGATTGAGGATGCGATTGCGGCGGATGGGATCTTTACCACGCTCATGGGGGATGATGTTGAGCCTCGGAGAGCGTTTATTGAAAGTAATGCGCTAAGGGCGGGGAATATTGATGTTTGAGGGGGGGGTGTCGGGTGACACAGAAAGTGAAAATTGCGCCAGGTAAGTGAAAAATTGCTGTCGCAGTTTGTGAAAAAATCCGGACGGCCGACACTCCTCGCGAGCATACGGCCGTCCGCACATGTCCCTGAACGACCCTTCGGGGACGTTCATTGCCCCGCACCGTGAACGGCAGGTCCTAGGGGCGCAAGGGTCGTTCGTTCTGGTGGCTTTATACTTCTGCCATCAAATCAAGGCCGGGGTCCCCATGTTGAGAGCTGTCATGATCGGCGTTGCTGCTTGCACGCTGACCAATACTGCCATTGCGGAAACCATCAAGCTTGCATGCCAATACACCGAGACAGTCAGCTTTCAGTCCGGCAACGAGGAAAAGCATGGCGGCAGGATCGTCTTACAGGTCGACACCAAGGACGGGGCAACGATGATCAGCGGGACTGGCGCAGACTTGAGCATCGCGGTTGGGACACTCAAGGTCGGACCGATAGTGGACCTTCTGGACGCCAGCGACGAAGGAAAATGGGATATCACGAATAGAACGACATCCGGAGATCAGTCGGCATGGTTCACTCAGGTTGTGATCGACAGGAACACTGGCGATTTCAACTATTACAGGTCCAAAGAAGATGGCATTTCCACCATCGCGAGCGGGACGTGCGAGAAGGTAAAGCTTTCGGCTCGGAAATTCTGAACCGGAACTGCAGCATTCGAATCCTCCGCTGGCGCGCGAAGAGCGGAAATTGTGTTTGTTAGAGATCTGCTACGCAGCAGTAGGCACTTCCATCTGACAGGCCTTGCGCCTGTCATCCCGCCCCCCTGAACTATGCCCGCCCGTGAAGGCTCTGCAAAGCTAATTTGAGCGGCCCAGTTCGACCCAAAGCTGAAGTAGCGAGTTTTGAGCGGCGGACGTTTAGGAACGTGGAGGTGAGGGGTGACGGGCCGGCTTTGCCGGCGCGGCGTCCCAAGCGAAACCGCGCCTCGCGTAGTATTAGGCCACACCATCTCAAGTACAGCGTTGGTCTACCTTACTATCAAAAGTCCCCCTTTATCTGCTCGGTTGTTAAAATTCTGGTTGTAAGGCGTTCGATTTCATCAAGCGAGTGCCTTACCCCATTTATGTTGCGCAAATGATTTATTACCTCTCGTATTTCAGAATCGTCATTAATAATGATATATTTTATATCATCTGGCGTAAATTCGAGTCGGCAACTATCATACATGTCGGAATAGGTTTCCGGATTGTTCTCGTATTCCACCCTTGTCACGAACATTTCATTTTCGCTAGAATATGGTGGAACATATCTCCATTCGCGCTCATCTGAGAATCTGTAATTTTCAATCTTCTCGCTTTTTCGCTCAAGAGGACCCTCGTAGTTTTTCATGTATCGCAAGACATCTGCTAAAGCCATCTCCGCTTCAGATAGAAGTTCATCCGCCTCTCCTGATGCGTCTTCCGATCCATCTTCCGAGCCAGCTAGATAAAAGCGCATTGCGGCTCTATAACTCGCCGAGAGCGCAGAGTTAGACGCAACATAAAGAACAGGATTTAGCCCATTTCTCATCGCCCACTCTTTTGTAAGTCCAATACCATATGATCCGTACTTCTTGATGTGATCCTTTATTTCCGACATTGGAATGTCGCAAAAGCTAACCATCGGGGTATAGAAGCTCCAGCGCTTTCCTTTCGTCAAACGAACAACTTCCTTGCAGAAAAAAATCTTAAAGTGACCTTGAAGGATGCCGAAAAGTGCTTCTTTTTTCCGGGTAAAATGCGTGAGAGTATTTGAGCTTAATGCCATGTGCTAACTCTATTCGTGGATGTCTGGATATTATAATGTCAAGCGTAGGGCTCAAAAACAGTGGTTTCCGGTTCCTCGATACCCATCAAGTCGAGCAAAATTTCGATTTCATTTTTCTCTTGGTGCGCGATGTTTCTTAAGCCTTCTCCCAAGAGCGCAAGCATAGAATTGCCAGCAAAAATCTCCTCAAATTTTTCTGGACTTGTCGTGATAATGGTATTGATCCATTTTTGAGTAATCCAGTCTGGAGCCCCTCCTGAATGGATTACTAGTGAGTATGATGGCGTACTAGGGCGGTAGAAGGTAACCCCTTTGCCAAGCATGTCGTTCATTAGTTTACTGCTTGTCACTTTCGGGGTAAGGCTAGGCAGGAAACCATGGCGAACGGATTCATATATTGCAAGCCAATGGTTGCCGTCCATTTCGCTATTTGCGAGAAATTTTTCTATTCCGAATTTAGAAAAGTTATGGACTAGCCCTAATGAGTCGGCGTGCAATGCCTGAATTGATATTACGTCGTCGTTGAGAGAGGCAAGAATGCGGCCAGCCTTCTTTGATATTGGCAGTGTCTGAGCTATGCAAAAAGCTAGGGCCCATGCTACATCGCTGCTGGCACCGCTCCGTTCATGGCGCTGGATAATTTGCTCGGTCGTATGCGCCCAAAGATTTCTGTCAATCGGACAACCGTTAATTTGCCAAAATTGAAGAAGCGAAAGTCCCTTTTGGGCACAGCCAGGTTCTCGTAGCATTGCTTGAGAGATACAACTTTCCGCTACACGAAGAACAGAATCCCATGGTTTATGGTTCTGGAAAAGTGCTCCGATTGCATACAGCAATATTGGTAGCTCTTGATGTTCTGATGCTAGAGAAAATGCATTGTCAAAATACTTAACCATCGCGTGAGGGCGAGAGAATGCACTTTTGCTCGCGTCGATTATTACGTCGTGCCAGCCATCACTCGCTGGTTGCGGCAGCTCGATGATCTGCGTTTTTTTGGGATTGAGCCGCAGACGGTAACTATCGAGTTCGCGTTGGAGGCTGGATAGAATTCTTTCAGCCTCCTCTCTCGTATCACATGCGAACTCATAATCGTCGAACCAGCGATAAGCTTTGCTCTTACCGATATCGATTGACCTATCGACTTGGGAAAGAACCGTTTCGGCGAGCAGAAATGAGAGGTCAGTACCAATCGGGATTCCTTGGCTAACCTTTCCTTGTAAATCCATTAGAGCTTGATCAAGTTGTTTGCCAACTAAAGTTTTTTTTGACCAGTTGGCTCGTTCGCGAAGCTTTGGGTCAACTGCCCAACCGACCGCATGAGTGTAAAGAGACGGATAAAACTGACTAACGTCGACCTTAAGAAGATGCGAGGAACCTCCACGGCTCAAAGCCCGTTCGCGCGCTAGGTTGCTGGGTTTGACAAGTGTGCGTAACGCACGCCGTTGTCGAACTTGATATACAGGACGACTTTTGGAAAAAGGGGACTTGCCAGCTTTTTGAAGAAGGCGTCGGAAATTCTTCGCGGTGATCCTAGCCAGTTTTGAATAGGAGTAAGGATGGGGGATCCGAAGCAGTCGATGGTTTAAGCCAGGTAGCGCGAGGCGATATGAGACACACTCGGTAAAGTTATCAGAAGGTTTGTAGCTACTTAAAACTGCCCTTCCAGCCTTGGAGGTTGCATAAGCCGCGAAGTGATCTGAGAAAAATGAAGGAGGAAGCTCCTTCGGGAGATAACCACGGGCAAGAAGGTTTTTGTAAATTGTCATTATAAAAGTTGGTACATTCTGAGCGTCAGCGTAGAACCTTGAGCTACCAAGCGGTGACAGGGTGATCTGACACGGCAAGTTCGCGACCGGTGGCGTCTACGGCATTCGAATCTTGAGCGATGACACATCACGCCGTATCTACGGCAGTAGAACGCGAAACTTGAGAGATCGAGTGGACGACCGCTTTCGAGGCGTCAATGACGTCCGATCGTCACGACATGACTAGCGTCGAGTGAATCCGCCGCCGGCAAGCGACCGCTCGCCGGCCGCCATGCCATCAAACCTCGGTCTGCTCCGCCATCTCAAGGGCATCGTCGACCTCGATTCCCAGGTCGCAAACCGTGCTTTCCAGCTTTGTGTGTCCGAGCAGCAACTGCACAGCGCGAAGGTTCTTCGTCCGCCGGTAGATCAGCGAAGCTTTCGTGCGGCGCATCGTGTGGGTACCGTATGCGGTATCGTCGAGGCCAATCGATGCGACCCAGCGGTGTACCAGCCGGGCATATTGCCGCGTCGACAGGTGCGGTGACGTATGAATCCGACTCGGGAACAGAAAATCCGCCGCCTTCAGTCCCCGAGCTTCGATCCACGCTTCGAGGCTCTCACGGGTCTGTTCCGTGATCTCAAATTGCACTGGCCGCTGGGTCTTGTGCTGCATGACTGTCGCTCTCGACGCCACTTGGCTTCCGTGACGGACATCCTGGACCCGTAACCGCGTGAGGTCGCACGCCCGCAGCTTGCTATCGATTGCGAGATTGAACATCGCGAGCTCACGAACGTTCGACGCCATCTGAAGTCTCGTCCGGATCGCCCAGATTTCCCGAAGCTTTAACGGCGGCTTCTGCCCGGTGAGCTTGCCCTTGTTCCACGGCACGCGGTGGCCAACCACGACATTCTCGGATTCCATGACAATCTCCTTTCGAGCGAATGGAGATTGAGTGTGCGCCGCGTCGGATGGTCGCAGTTCGACCTATAACTGCCCTTCGGTTCCCCATACCTGAAACGATGGCTTTCAAGATACAACGGCCGTCCGCGCAACGATGGCGATCAGCGGCCTCTCCGCAAAAGCCGACGTTTAGACGCCGATCTGCCGTGAGATTCACAATTGCCAATCGGCGATTGGCTCGGACGACTCGGGGAGTTGGCTGGCTGGGAGTGTGGACGGCACTCGAAAAACGGTACGGCTAGCCCTCCCGATAAGCGGGCTGAACGCCAAGTTATTCTGGAGAGGTCAGCGGCGTGAGGAGGCCGGCCGAGTTCGCATCTTGCGCGCCGGCAGGCCCAAGCATTACATTGCGTAACGGCAAATGCCGCTGGCATTCTGGGCCGTCAGCCCCACAGAGCTTCATAGTTTGCGGATTGCGACGAAGGCGGTCGACGTGGCCTGCAAATTGAGACGGGGAGTGGCATCGGTGAGCTAACCCCGACCACCATCGCTTCGCCCTGACCCAGTGTCGGCAGGAATGAGGCTGCGGAAGCGTCCAAATCACCGCATGCCTTTTCCACAACCGTGCGATCCCGCTCGTTGATGAGTCGGTGGACGATAAACATACCCATCTGACTTAGCACGTCCTCCGGAATATCTCGCGGCCGTTGCGTCGAGAGCACGCAAGTTAACGAATACTTGCGTCCCTCTTTCGCAATCAACCCGAATGCGTCCAGGTCGGTTCGGGAAAATTCGTCGCCGACGGATTTGTCGAGAAATTGATGGGCTTCGTCGAGCATCAATACTGTCGGCATTTGCAGGAAGCGTCCTTCGCGAGCAAGGGCTAACAAGTAGCGTCCGACTGCGTTCGCGACGACTTCACGTGCATTGTGTTCGAAGGACAGAAATTCGAGGCTGATGCGAAGAACCCGCTGGTTCACGTCAGCTAGAAACTCATTGACGACGTCCGGAAGTGATTCGAGGCCGGCTGGGGCAAACAGGCACTCAAGGTTGGGAGACGCGAGTTCGCTTTCGATTCGCGAGAGCAAGGTTACGCAAGCGGACTGTTCGTTTGGCGTAGCCGCGCCCCAGTTGCCTGCAGAGTTGCCAAAACCATTGGGATAGACGCATTCCTCCCATATCTGGTCCGATAGCAGGCTAATGTCGAAGTAAGTGCCGGGGCGATTTAATGCGGGTGCATGCTGAACGCACGCGGCTTCGAAGGGTTGCCTCGGCTGCCCGGATTTCCGAATTCGGCCGTCCTGCGCTAACACGGGAACCAGATGGGCGACTTTCAGGCTGCGGAGCGCTTCCTTGAGCTTCGGAGCCTGCACGCCAGGGCTTGGGCGAAGAAGAACAAAGAGGTCTGACTCGGTGAGCTGCCAGTATGGGAAGCTCAGGAAGCGTCGTGGGTCTGCTGCGATGGTTCGTCGCCCACCAAGATAGGCGTGAGTCACCCCTGGTGCGTCCTGAGTATGGAACTCGCCGGTGGCGTCAAAGAGAATCGCTTTGCCGCGCAGTCGAACAACCTCTTCAACAAGAAGGGCTAACGTCCAGCTCTTGCCACCGCCCGTTGCGCCAAGGATGGCACAATGCCTTCCAAGCAGATGACTCGGTGAAAGCGAAACCATCGTATCGCGCGCGTGTGGAAAGCTGGCGAGCCGGATTCTTCGGTCTTCCGGCGTCCGGCCCGATTCGACGACTTGTTTAATGACAAGCGGATGAGCGGAGAATACGTGCTGACCTATTCGCGGCGCAAGCGGTACACCCCGAAGGGCGAGGCCATTGGTTAGGTCGATTGCGGTTAGAAGCTGGACAACTCCTACCGGATTTGGACGGCCGTCGCCTTCGTGTGTCGGTTCGATCGCCAAACGCTCTCGCTCTGGGAGCCGAGTTTCAATCAGCCGTCCAAGCACCGCATGCTCTTCACCTTCGATTACGACGAATTCACCAACCTGACCGCGCTGCAGCAGATATCCAGCGACGTGCGTGCTGTTCGGAAAAGATGCGAGGGGCAAGTTTACCTCGACCGTAGCAGGCCGAACCGAACAGACGGACCCGATGTAGCGCTGACCGTCGAAGGGGGAGACAACAAGGCCACTCATGCTGCACCAACGCTGCGCAGTCTTGCCACATGCCGCTCCAGGTCCGTCTCCGCGGCAAGGTCGGGTACAAGCGGAACCATCTGCTCGAAGCCGCAGTTAAGCAGGCTGATGCGAGCGTCGCCAGCATTGGCCAAGTCTCGCACTCTAGCGAGGTATCTGTTCGTAACGCATTCTCCGGGCCCTTGTTGTCCCTGACCGTTATCCCACGGAGCAAGTCCGGGGCTCACAACGACCACTTTCAGCGACAGGTTCGAGCGGATCGCCGACATGATAGGTTCAGCTAGGTGGTTATCGTTGAATCCGAAACCGACCACCAGGAGACCTGTGTCGGGCTCGCGCATGGCGGACTGGAACGCACTGATCATCTCCAGGTAAGGCTGTTCGAACGCCAACTCGTATTTTGAATTGCGCGGGTAAATCAGTACAGGCTTTCCGCCTTGCGTCCATTTGGTGATTTCGCCAGAATCCTGTCGTTGCCAGTCGAGTGACCCATGGAGCTTGTACAAGTGGAATGCGTTGGGGATTGGCTCCAACGCCTCCGTGTCGTTCACACGGCGCACGGTTTCGTACGTGAAATGAATGGCGTCGAACGTGGGTGGGACCGTATGGGAGAAACCATCTACCACGACGTAGCGACCTTGGCGCCCCGCCTCTTCGTAGCAGCGGTCGTAGTTGGTGGTGAACACCTTCGTTCGGGATTTGCGCTGTGAACGTCGGGCGGCGCGCCGAAGGAACTCGGTATGAACGGGGAGTGGGTGGTTATCCGAGAGAAAATTCGTTGCCCGGACGATGACACCCTCCGCTGTGGCGATAAAGTTCTCAACGGTCGGTTTTCTGTGCCCCACCAAGGAAGGACTCGGCCAGCCGACACCTTGACAGCAGAGCTTCGATGTCAGTTTTGTCCTGCGGGTGCCCAACTAGCTGCAAAATCCCTTGAAATGTGGGTTTCTGTGCCGCACCCGGTGGCACCGGAGTGTTCTGGGCTGCTTCCGCCTGTTGCCAGAGGTCTCGCATGGTCGGCGCTTTGGCTCCTCCCTGGACGGCTGGTTGTACGCACAGGGATGTACCCAGGCCGGAAAGCACCACAAAATTGGTGCAGCGGAGTACGTCCGAGAGGGCGCGCTTCGCTTCGGAGACAGCTGGGTCTTCCAGCGCGGGCGCTGCGGGAGCCCCTGCGGCGGCAGGAGCAGGTGGTAGCAACAGTGCTAGCCACTGGCCGTTGGTCCTGGAACTGAAGACTTTCATCGCATTCTCTCTTTACGCCGGCGCGCGCGACGTACCGTATTTTTGTTTGCGGGTCATGGCCACCACTGAAGACGTCTTCATTCAGACCGCTGTTCCGGCCCCTGCCTGTAGCCGCTTTACTTCCCGTAGAATCTCGGTGTGGACTTCCGTGCGATCCAGAACGCGAGTGGTGGCTGCCTGAGAAAGCCAGCTCGGACCAACGAGCGACCTGAGGTGCGCGAGCTCCTGCGGCGTCGCGAGGCGACCGAATTGGGAATAGATGCTCATGTGGGCGAGTGTCGTCAATTCGTCGAGGTCACTTGAATGCCCGCCGAGTGAGCGAATCTGACTTTTGCTGACCGTGTCCATCTCGATCACGATTTCCTGCTGACTGCCTTTATAGCGACCCGCGCCTTCCGCGTAGCCGGTGATCGACGCCTTGTTCGCTTCCATGGCAGCCAGAAAATCAAGATCTGTGTACAGACGGTTGATGTTGACGATGATCTGCGCCGATGCGGGCCGCTCGATCGCCACAATCACGCCTTGGTAGTCACTTCCCTGAGGCGGCACCCCATTTTTAAAGGTCATGGCAACAGGATAGCTCAGCGTCCACGATGACACCTTTTCTCTAAGGCAGTCGTCGGCGATCAGGTCCCATACGAAGCCCTTCGTCAGGCCGACCTGACGGTAGCAGCGTTTCACGCTTGTCCGGTATTTCGCCGGAAGCGATGCGCATTGCTCCTTGAGCACTGCAGCCCGCTTCTCCGTGGAACTGCGTTGCCAGTCGCTAACGGCTTGAAGCAGAGACAGTTTGAACTTGTTCGCAGCCATGTGCTTTTGCTTGAAATAATCGAAAAAAGAATGCGGCCAGATTTTCTCACGGCCGTCCGCGCGGGTTAAGGTCGCGACATAAAGCCCGCACCCTGAAAGGAGCGGACTTTATGCTGGACCTCGGATCTTGTCGTCGCCCAAGGGGGCATCGAGGATCGCTGGGAGCGCGTCATCATCGCGCTTTTCCGGTTCGGTTGTGTTATCGCCCATCTCCGCGGATTTGATTCAGTGCGCAGACTGACGCAGCATCGTCGCCTCCAGCGGTTCGAGATCTGCGCACGTCGCGCGTCTCTGCGAAGACCGCTAGGGTGATCGCGCGATCGTCGCATGTGCCTTCGAGCCGCACCAACACCGGGAGCGCCCGCGATGGCCGACTCCGGAGCGTTAATCATTCGCGATCGGATGGCGGGTTTCGGGTTGTTGGTGACGCTTGAATGTCCGAAAGACGCCGCATTTGAACGGCAGCTCATGGCCGAGATGAGCCGATGCCAACTCGACAATCGCCTCCGTCTAAGGGACGGCTCGTAAATCGTTGAATCAAAGGCGCTCGGGTCAAGGCGTGCTCATCCGAAAAGTCCGTCATGACACACGGAACCGGCTACGCCAAACCGAAACGAATCGAACGCCAGCCCCGTCATGCGAGACTCGCTTCGAGTTCGCTCAACGCCCCTTCGTGTCGTTGTCCCATGAGCTTGCGCACCTCCGGCAGCACACGGCGGACGACTTGACGCGACGATTTCGGCAAAGCGGCGCACGCGTCCTCAATATCTCCCGATCGATGCTCACCCATCGCCGCGAGCAATACACAGGCTTGATGCACGTCCTTTTGCGATTTAATCAACATGTTCGTTCGCAGCCTTGAGACCAACAGCTTATGGATGGCGAACCTTCCCGGCGTCGGCAAACGAACGGACACTGCGCCGTGCCTAGAAATCAAGGTAGCCATCTGCGACTCGCCAAGCAGATAAGCCAGGTACGGCAAACCTGTAGCATGCGCGTTCAATTCAGGCACAGCGATAACCGGGAAGCTATCGTCGCTGGACGGTACGAGCAAATAGACGTGAAAACGAGTCGCGCCCGCTCGCTTGAACGATGTCGACGGCATACCTCTCGCCATCGGCGGAACTTCGACAAAGTTGATTCCCGTCTCCTTCAAGATCTCAAGGAGCCCGCCTTTCGGAACATTGCTCAGAGCCAGGAAGTGGCCCCGCGCGATGTCGATGTCCTCTGTTTCGTATGACACGGCTTTGATGCCGAGGCTATTGAGTAACACCGCGTAGGCGTGAGACCCAATCAGCACTGCGCCAGCCTGGAATAGTCCGTGGTTGGAAAGGACACCCATCGTCGCGAAAGTCTTGTTGTCTGCTAATTGAAAACCAAGTTTCGCTAACGCTCGGATGCGCGTGATAAGGCTCTTGGTCGACTCTATCCTCTCTCGAACCCGTTCGACCCGAGCCTCGACCGCTTCGTCTCCGCTAGGGCCGCCGAGATTCTCTTCCAATTTAGTTCCATCCGGCCCCATATATTGACGTGCGTAGTAGATGGCCCCTGCCCGCTTGTGCTCGATGATTGATCCGGGGGCGCCGATCAGCACCTCGCCTTGCGACGCGGCAGCCTGCTCGATGTTGGCGAACTGGGAGCAGTATGCTTGGTCGTGCTGCTCATAGAGGTGGGAATGGAATAGAGTCGGCACCGCCATCTCGCGTTTCAGTAGTTTTCAAAATTCTACTGAAATTTTGCTGTTTTCAGTAATTTTTGACAAACTACTGAAAACAGCATCACTGCGCGCCGATCGTGGCCGGCGCAGGTTCGGAGCAGGTCCCGATGCGACCCGAACCATCGGTGGACATTTTTGCTTCGATACCGCCAACGCACAGATGTCGAACGCGCTTATGTCGCCGGTCATACACATCGGGTGTGCGAATCGATCGGCTACTGCCTTGCGGGGGAATCGTCGAGTGGGTTGACCGCGAGACATCATTCGCTGGACCGGGACAAGGCTTGATCTTGGACCTTCCACATTCAAGGCGCTACTGCTATCTGCCGATAACGCACATAACCGTTATTGGACGATCACGATGAGCCACGAAGACAAAGAACTGCCTGGCAGCGCCCTTCAGGCCGCTTTCCTGCGTCACCAGGACAGCCTCGCCCCGCCCGGGCGCCAGCTCGGTGACGACGATCCCACCGTCTACCGCACGCTGCTC
This sequence comes from Trinickia sp. Y13, assembly GCF_029522115.1. Lineage (GTDB taxonomy): Bacteria > Pseudomonadota > Gammaproteobacteria > Burkholderiales > Burkholderiaceae > Trinickia. The sequence goes on from NZ_JAKWFK010000015.1 coordinate 109,145, forward strand.
GAATCCACCCGGGCGATCCCGTGGAAGATCGACTGGGCGACGATGCAGTTCGTCTATATCGGCCCGCAGATCGAAACGCTGCTCGGCTACGCGCCGTCCACCTGGAAAACGGTCGACGACTGGGTGGCGCGCATGCATCCGGACGACCGCGAGTCCGTGGTGAACTTCTGCGTCGCTCAGTCGCAGGCGGGCACCGATCACGAAGCGGACTATCGCGCATTGACTGCCGACGGCGGCTACGTGTGGATTCGCGACGTTGTGCACGTCGTGCGCAAAGAGAACGGCGATGTCGACTCGCTGATCGGTTTCATGTTCGACATCAGCGAGCGCAAGCGCACGGAGGAACAACTCGCACAGCTTCAGCGCGAGCTCGAACGCCTGTCGTTGTCCGACAGCTTGACGGGCGTGGGCAACCGTCGCATGTTCGACACTGTCATCGCGCGTGAATGGGCGAGCGCGGCGGCATCGGGCAAGCCGCTCTCGCTTGTGATGGTCGACATCGATTTCTTCAAGTCATACAACGATTATTACGGTCACCTGCAGGGCGATGAATGTCTGAAGCGCATTGCGCGCGTGCTCGGCGAGGCCGCCGGCCCGAACGCGTTCCTAGGCCGGTTTGGCGGCGAGGAATTCGTGCTCGTGCTCGCGGATACCGACGCCGATGAAGCCGTGCGCGTAGCGGAGCGTTGCCGCATGCTGATCGCGGATGAAGCCATCGCGCATCTGCGTTCGCCCCACAGTCAGCGAGTCACGGCGAGTTTCGGAGTGGGCACCGTTGTGCCGAACGATGGCATCGACGTCATGGCGTTCATCAATCTCACGGATGCGCAGCTCTATCAGTCCAAGGACCAGGGCCGCAACCGCATTTCGGCGGTGGACCGGGCGGGTATCGGCGGCGAAGGATTCAAGCTGCAGTCGCGCTGATTCCTTGGTCTAGTGCAAGGAACCGCACCATTGTTGGTCGGGTTGCCGAGACGATTCACCCGCGGCGGCGCGCATCCGGCCTCGGCACGCGCCCTTGTCGACGCTTTCATTGGGCTAGCGCAAACGCGATCGCTCGCGACGCTCTACCTTATTCCGAACGATGAGCCGGCCTAAGCGTTCCTCGCGCGGCCGGGTTCGCCGGCATCGAGCGAAACCACATTGCCGAAGCGAGCGGCGTCGGATGGCCGCCAGAACCCGAATCGAGTATGGAGGAAAGCACATGCTTGCGGACATACCCGCGCACCATACAGCCCGCACTACATCGGGCCCGTGGCCTATAGGGCGTCGCAAAAAAGACATCGCCCACATTACCTGCCGCGCTATGCCACGCCTCGGTCATTCTGCGGGCGCATGGTTTTGTCTGCAATCGCGTAACGGGCAGTTGGACGATATCGCCTAAAGCCATACCCGAATCGGCCGTTAATCAACGTATAAACGACAAGGGGTACCGTGATGCAAGGCAATTGGACGTGGGCTGCCGCAATCCGGGTTTGGTGGGCTTTTACTTGGCGAGCGCTGCTCGCGGGATTTTTGGGCGCATTCGTTGTCGGCCTTCTCGTTGGATTCGTGGAAGGCTTGCTCGGCGGGGCGCGGCACCCGGCGATGGGCGCAATAATCGGAGTGATCTGGGGTATCCCCGCAAGCGTATGGGCGATGCGCTCCGCCCTTGGGCGAACTTATTCGGGATTTCGCATCACGTTCACGAGCACACATTAGACGCGCAAGTGGTCGTAGCACTCGATGGCTATTGCTTTAAGCGCAGTGGAACACGCTTTCCCGCCGGCGGCCCGCTGAGCTGAGAAAGGTTTGATCGTTGGAGCATAACCGGGCGGCCGCTATCTCGAGCGTGATGCCTCTGCTAGCTCGGTCGGCGAAGCTGCTCGCCGCATCGCTATGCTCACCTTCATTCAGGCGATGCCGTGAGATTTCGATAGCGAGCGGGCGCCCACGAGTAGGTTCGGCGGCAGTGTCTTCCGACACACAACGCCCGCACTGCTACGCATATTTATCGCCCACCGTGCTCCGAATCGGATACGTGTCATAAACGATGACCATCCGCTCGATACGGCCGCTTTCATCGAACTCGAATACATCAACACATTCAAATTTCACCGCGGACCCGTCTCTCAGCCCCCAGTCGTAAACGAAATAACCGGTCGCGCGTCGCGCCCCCGTCGCGCTGACGCAAACATCGATGAGCGTGATCCGGCTGTTTCCCGATGCCGCATTAACCTTTGCAAAGAAGGGCTCGGGTTGCATCCAGCCGAGGAAAGGCGAAAATATCTGCGCGTCCGCGGCGAACAAGGCGCAGATTGCGGCCACATCGCCTCGCTCGAGTTCGTGCAGATACGTTCGAATCTGCCGCGTGAAAAGCGCTTCCGTTGATGAGTCCACAATCATTCTCCGAAGGTTTGTTGACAGGTCCGCCCGCACGAGCGCGCGCGCATCCCACGCAGCTACGATAGAGACGCAGCGATGATCAAACAACCCAATAATTCGCAACCCGGGTATGCAGACCGTGCATACCCTTTGGCCGACCTCACGCGCGCTTTGCCGCCACTATCCGCGTACCAGGCGTTCGTCGCCGCGGCCGAGCTGGGCAGCATCAGCAAGGCCGCCGACCATCTATGTCGAACGCAAGGCGCAGTGAGCCGTCAGGTCCAGCAACTGGAAGCGCATTATCGATGTGCCCTATTCGTGCGCCATGCGTCGGGGCTGACGCTGACAGCAGAAGGACATGCTCTGTTGAAGGTGGCCGTAGGGTTGCTCACACAACTGGTTCGACATGCGGACGTCCTCGCCCAATCTGCTTCTGTTCTCACGCTGCGACTACCGTCCACGTTTGCGATTCGCTGGTTGCTGCCGCGGCTATCAGTGATCAATCTCGCGTTGCCAAAGACGGAGTTGCGCATCTATACATCGGCAGACGATGCACCGGATTTCACTACACCCGATGTGGACGCCGTCGTTGTCCGCGGTGCCGGACACTGGGCGGGTATGGACGCGATCCCATTGTTTCAAGAGCGACTGACGCCGATGTGCACGAGGGAACTGGCCGCGTCGCTGCGATCCTTAGCGGACTTGGATCGGGTCACATTGCTCCATCCGGAACACAGCCGTGCAGCGTGGCGATGCTGGCTTGACCATGTTGGTGCGTCCCAGATCGACCCCGAAGGCGGACTCGTCTTCGATACCCTCGAATTAACGCTCACCGCTGCCGCGCAGGGACATGGCGTTGCGATTGGCGACCCTCGGATGGCGAAGGAGCGCCTCGAGACAGGGGCACTCATCATGCCGTTCAATGAGATTGCCCAAAACGGTCTGGGCTATTTCCTCGTATTCCCCTCGCCGCGCGCCGCGCAAACCAAGATTCGCACACTCGCTGACGTCTTGACTCGGCTCGCGCAAGAGGATCCGTCGATACCGGCTCGATAAGCGGCTGCCAAGGCGTTCGGTTCCATTGGCACTTGCCGTCCAGATAGATAATCTCGAGCTTGCGCTCTGCCCGCACCGCGGCACGCAGAAGGTCTGACGAGCCTTTGGGGGCAAGCTGTTTCAACGGCGTGCCAACTAATCGCGACGATTCTTCCAGTTCGCGGCGCAGTTCAGTCGGCAGTATGGCGGCCACCTTCGCAAGCGCGCTCAGTGCGCCCTCCGATAGCGTCTTACCTAGTCGCTCGGCATTTCCGGAACGCCGTCGTTCGTCGTGAGCAGGTAGGTCAAGGGGGGCAAGGCCGCTTGATCGTCGGAGCCCAGGCAGCCGGCGTATTCGAAGACGCCATCGAGACCGCTCTCGCCAAGCAGTGAAGCGGCTCGCGCGACGTAGGGACGCCATCAAAGTCCCCGCTAAGCCAAGAATCGCTTGATTGCTGCTGAAAATTCGACCTCGTCGTCGAGCATCATCAAATGCCCGCTATTCGCAATCGTGTGGTCCCCAGCGCATTTTTTTAAAGCCCAGTCCGGCACACACCACCCTTTGCGGGAATGCTCCCCGGCAAGCAGGTACACCGGATGCCGATCGAAAACCTCTTCGAGCAACCTTAGATAGCCATCGTTTCCCGTAGTCGCAACGACTGACCGGCCCATCGCACGGAGCGTGGACGCCGGCTGATGAGCAAGCCACCGGGCGGCGATCTGGCCGAGATGCGGCGCCGGTTTCGTAACCGAACCGGTGATCCAAGCTAGCGGGTCGGCACGGAAACCCGCCAGCATCGCGTCGGCCTCGGCCTGGCTCATGCGTCCTACCGAGGCGGACCAAAACGCATCGTCCAACGTGAAATTCCCTTCGACATTGACGATCCTGCAAACGTATTCGGGATAAGTCCGTGCGAACAGCATCGCGATTGCGCCGCCAACGGAATGGCCCACGACATCGACCGGTCCGCCTCCGAAATGGGTATCCACATACGCCCGCAGATGCTCGACTTGGCCCGGTAGGGAGATTGCATCGAACGGAACGCCCTGATGCTCGCCGTAACCCAACAGATCAGGCGCGGCGTGTGGCAACTCGTAGCCGACGACGTCGAGCGTGCCGATGAACCCATGAACGAAAACGGTGGGAGAAACGTTGCGCATGTTTTTGTGTTTTTACAGATGGGGCGTGTTCATGTCATTAAGCGGCTTCTTGGATGCATCAAGCGCCGCGCGGCTAGCGAAGTTGTCAGCGGCCTAGCTTACCGCGAGCGCCGAGGATCTCGCTGCCAGGCCAGCGGCCCTCATGCGCCCCTCTTGCCACATAGCCCCATTATCACATATGATCCATATACGTTTCATATACGAGGGCGCCATGGGCATCGTCAACATCGACGACGACTTGCACGATCAAATCCGTAGGGCAAGCGGGGTCTCGTGCCGGTCGATCAACGCGCAAGCGGCCTTCTGGATCAAGATCGGCATGTTGTGCGAAATGAATCCGACACGCAGTTTCAACGAGATCGTCTCGCGCGAACTGCGCGCTGCGGGCGTCGTCGAGAAAGCCATCATGGCGCCGTCGCCATGACGAAACGACCGGAAGAGATCGCGCTGCTGGCTCAGTCCGGCAAGTTGCTGGCCGATGTATTCGCTTACTTGGATCGGCTCGATTTGATCGGCATGTCGACCATGCAGGTGAACGACCTAGTCGATAGCTTCATCGTCAACGAACTCAACGCGCGTCCGGCCAGCAAAGGGCAATACGGGTTCGCCTACGCGCTCAACTCTTCTCGCAATCACGTGGTCTGCCACGGCGTTCCGTCCGCTACCGAGATATTGCAAAGCGGCGATATCGTCAATTTCGATATCACGTTGGAGAAGAATGGGTACATTGCCGATTCGAGCAAGACGTATCTCGTCGGCACCGTATCGCCGCAGGCCGAGCGGCTCGTGCAAGTGACCTACGAAGCGATGTGGCAAGGCATCAAGGCCGTTCGTCCAGGTGCGCGGCTCGGCGATGTGGGCTACGCCATCGAGCGGCATGCTCGTGAAAACGGCTATTCGGTGGTAAGGGAATATTGCGGGCATGGCATTGGACGTGAAATGCATGAACCGCCGCAAGTGTTGCATTGGGGCCGACCTCGAACGGGCCTGGTGCTGCAGGAAGGCATGGTGTTCACCATCGAGCCGATGATCAACCAGGGACGCCATGCCGTGAGAACCGAAGACGATGGATGGAGCGTCGTCACGCGCGACGGGCAATTGTCCGCGCAATTCGAGCACACCGTCGCCGTGACACGTGACGGCGTGCGCGTGTTGACGCTGCGCTCGGAGGAAAGAGCGCTGAACTGATGGGATAAAGGCCGCGGGGGCTACGGCTAGGCCACGCTAGCCGGCTCGCAAAGTCTCCATGAGCGGCCGCGCGGCGCTTAGCGAGTCACATAAGCGCGGCCATAAGGACATCCGGGTCCTGTCCCCGCTATCGATGCGCATGCGACATGCGTATCCTGTTCAACGAATTCCACGGCCGAGGCGGTTGTCGTGACCAAGATGTCCTACAACGATGCCGCTGTCGTTCTATCGGAAAATCTCGAGCTTTGGTTAACTGAGCGCTAGCGCGGACGACCGGCAAGCGTCGCTCCGTGACAGCTTAGACGAGCATTCGCCGTGTTCGCAACGAGGCCGCATCGACCGTGTCGACGAACTTCCGGGCGCTGCCTTAGTTAACTGCTTACGAATAACGCCAAGCTATCGCACAGGCTTGAAAGCTGTCGCGCGATCAGTCGAAGAACGGTTCAAACTTCTTATTCCCGCAGGTTAGAGGATTCCCCAAAGAAGGGCGCGCTCCCGAGCTTGGGCTCGCTCTTGTCTCCTTCCGACAGGCGATTGAACGTACGCGCCAAGTGTCGTTTACGACCGATTTCCAGGCGTAAGCGTGAAAGCTCGATGCGCATTGCGTCCATAGACTCGACGCAGCACCGCGCGGTCGATAGGCGCCGTGGCTGCGAATGCGGCGCGATCGCATTCCCCAAAACGACTGGCGCTAGCGCCGAGTCGGCGCACGTTTGATCGATTCGTTTTTTATCTGGCACACGTGCCGTAAAAAAGGAGATAGGTATGACTTCATTAGGAAAGGGCGTGGCAGTTTCCGCTGAAGCGCTCGGGGGTGAGACGTCCTCGGCGTTCAAACGACGCTTCATGATCAGGATGATCCTCGTTCTGACGGGCGGTACGTTTCTGGATGGCTACATCCTCGGCATCGTCGGCCCCGTGTCCGGCAAGATGACGGCCGAGCTCGCCATATCGCCGGTCTGGGAGGGGCTGATTGCCGCCGGCGCGTTGTTCGGAATTCTTCTCGGTTCGCCGCTGGGCGGATGGGCTGGCGATAAATTCGGCCGCAAGCCACTGTTCCTGCTCGATATGGGCTTGTTCGTCGTCGCCTCGCTCATGCAGTTCTTTGTCGGCTCCATGCATTTCTTCATCACGGCGCCGCTGCAACTGCTCTTGGTGCGATTGCTGATGGGTATCGCGATCGGTGCCGAATATTCCGTCGGTTGGCCGCTGCTGTCGGAATTTTCCCCGTCTCGAATCCGAGGGAGGCTGATGGGCCTGACGCTCATCGCCTGGTACGCCGGTTTCATGTTCGCTTTCGTCGTAGGCTATTTGTTGGATCGCTATACCCATCTTGGGTGGCGGAACATCCTCGGCACCAGCACATACATTGCGATTGCCTTGTTCCTCGGGCGGATCGGCATGCCCGAATCGCCGCGCTGGCTGTGGAGTAAGCGACGTCTCGAGCAGGCACGTTCCGTCGCTCGTCGATATATGAAAAGCGCCGCCGACATGGCCGATGTCGAGCACGAAATCGCGCACTCGGGTGCAGGCTTCGGGATGCTGTTCTCCCGTCAGTATTGGCGCGCCACATTGTTTGTGTCGCTGTTCTTTTTTTGCGTCGTTACGCCGTACTTCGCGATTGCCACCTTCGCCGACGCGGTACTGCAGAAGTTCGGCCTGGCCGGGGGGCTCGCCGGCGGAGTCGGGCTGTCGGCGGTTGCGTTGGCCGGCAGTGTGGCCACGGTTCTGATGATCGATAAGATGGGCCGCCGCGTCCTGACCGTACCGCCCCAGTGGATCATCACCGCGATCCTCGCGGTTCTCGGGATATGGACGAGTGCGCCCGGCGTGGTCGTGCTGGCCCTGTTCCTCGCGTTCTCGTTTTTCAACGCGGGCTGCGGTACGCTCACTTGCATCTACCCCGGTGAGGTATTTCCGACCGAAATCCGGGGGATCGGGACGGGCTTTGCCGCCGCCTTCAGCAGGATCGGAGCTGGGCTCGGCACGTTCTTGATGCCCTGGTCGATAGCCAATCTCGGGTCCTCGGTGACGATCCTGATCGCAGCCGGTATCGCGGCTGTCGGTGCCGGCATATCCCAATGGCTTGCCCCTGAAACCAAAGGCAAGAGCCTGAGCGAAACCGCGTCGGGGTTCTCGCACTAGCGGTCGCACAACGTTGCCGGGCACAGAAGTTTGTCGTGCGCCGGCTGCTGCTGTGGTCTCGCGGCTTGCGAGCTGCCGCGACCGATCCATACGGCTGCGCCGAAACCGAAACCGAAGGCGACGATAGACTTCGGCGAGAGACGGCATAACTAGACTCGCACCACGAAATTCGGGAATTCCAAAATCTGCACAAATCGGTAGTCTGTGAGGTCTGATTGAACCCAAAACCCTGCTGCCTCTATCCAACCAATCGGATCTTGTGTGACTGAGCCTCGACTAACGTTCCTCGACCAGAACGAACGGGAAAACTGGCTGACGCAAAATGGCGAGACGTCGGCTGGTATATGGCTTCGTCTCGCCAAAAGGGGCGCCGGGCAGCTCACGTTGACTTACGAACAGGCGCTGGAAAGTGCCCTGTGTCACGGCTGGATCGATGGCCAAAAGCAGGCTGAAAGCGAAGCGTACTGGTTGCAACGCTTCACTCGACGCTCGGCAAAAAGCATCTGGTCCAAGCTCAACAAGGAGCGCGCAGAAGCGCTGATCGCGGCGGGCAGAATGCGTCCATCCGGCATGCGAGAAATCGAAAAAGCCAAAGAGGATGGCCGCTGGGATGCGGCCTATACGTCCGCTAGCAATTCGGCGGTGCCGAGCGATCTGCAGGCCGCACTAGATGCCGATCCCAGAGCCAGTGCGTTCTTTGCAACCTTGAACGGCCGAAACCGCTACGCCATCCTCTTTCGAATACAGAACGCCAAAAAGCCCGAAACGCGGGCGCGCAAGATCGAGGCATTCGTCGGCATGCTCAGTCGCGGCGAAACCATTCATCCTTAGGCGCGCGAAGGTGGCCAACCGAGGAAAATCGCCGGACACCCACCCTCTGGCTGCGCTGTCGTCTTTGAGAGGATGTGATCAGTGGGCCCGAGCTGACCGGTCGTGCCGACATCGCTTGAATAGGCTCGACATCCAGCTGAATAACGGCCCCGTCCTCGCTAACACATGCGGTGTATCCGGGCTTGCAGCGCGCACAGATCGACTCTAGCCCCCCACTGGCTGACGACTCCGAGGGCACCGTATGTAGCCTTCACGTCCGCGCCTGCCATACCGACGCACTCCAGGTTGGCGCTGCTGCGCGGATGATGTCCAGGACTTCTGGCGGCAGGTCGCCCGCTCCGGTGAGTTGGCGCACCTCGAGTACATCGTCGGTGCCAAGGCCGGATGGTGCGCGTAATGCCCAGGAAATCGCCTCGTCGAGCGATCCAACTTCGATGATGTAAAAGCCGCCGACCAGTTCCTTGGACTCGGCGAACGGACCATCGACGACGTAGCGTTTCCCCTTTCTAACCGCGATTCGCGCGCCCGGCGCCGCTGGGTTCAATCCTTCGGATGCGACGAGAACGCCGGCGTTGTACATCTCTTCGTTAAATCGCATGTACGCCGTGAGAAGGGCTTCGTCCAAGCCGCCGCCGGCATCCGGGCCGTCATTGTCTGCGCTTGCCTGTGCTGTGATGATGAATCGCATCGTCGTTCTCCTGAGTTGAAGGGTGCTTCACGACTACGACGAGCGAAGGGCTGTAGCTTCGACAATTGCGGTCGAGTTCCACGACTCGTGTCGCCATCCACGCACCCGATGACGACCGCGCCAATATACAGTTCAAGGCGTTGGCGTTGAAGCCGACGGAGCGCGATCTACTCTCGTCGACTTCAGTTCCAACGAACCGTCTCGGCTGCCCCTCCGCAACCCCATCACGTACGCGTAATCGATGCGCCTCCATCGACAAGCGAAGCGGTACCGGTGACAAACGACGAGTCGTCGGACGCGAGATACAGCACCGAACGTGCAAGTTCCTCAGGCCGCGCAACGCGCTTGAGCGCATGCAATCTGGTCACGAAGGCTTGCGATTCGGCCGTGTCGTTCATGTCCCGGTACATCGGCGTGTCCACCGCACCCGGCAGGATGGCATTGACGCGCACGCCTTGCGGCCCATACTCGGCGGCTAGCGCTTGCGTGAGTCCAATCAACCCCGCTTTGCTAGCAGCGTACGCGGCCGTGCCCGGAAAGGCGAATGAATAACCGACGAACGTCGACGTGAAGATGATCGACCCGCCGCCTTGCTTCAGCATTTCAGGGATTTGATGCTTCGCTCCCAAAAAGGCACTCGTCAAATTGGTTGCCAATGCGGCCGACCAGCCAGCTTCCGACACTCCCGTGCTCGGACCCATTTCGCCCAAGGTGCCGGCGTTGTTGTACGCGATGTCGAGGCGGCCGAAGCGGCTCACGACCAGCGCAACCAAAGCTTTCGCAAAATCCTCCGACTGCACGTCGCCCGCCAGAAACGCGGCTTCACCGCCGGCGCTCGCGATCTCGCTAGCGAGCGTTTCGAGTTCGGCTTCACGGCGCGCCGCGATCACCACTTTTGCGCCTTCCGCAGCAAATAGCTTTGCCGTGGCTCGACCGATCCCCGCACTCGCGCCGGTGACGATGGCTACTTTTCCGTTCAAGCGTTCCATGTTCAATCTCCCTCTGCAGTTTGCCGACCGAGGCTCAGTGCCCGGCCCGTGAGGTGCAATATAGGCCTCAGTCAGATACGCGAGAAGGCATAAAAACTGGGTATATCATTCAGCATTTGTGAATGATCCGGGCATGCAATGGACCGACTACGCGCTTTCGAAGTGTTCGTGACGGTGGTGAGCCGCTGCAGCTTCACCCGCGCGGCCGCGGTGTTGGACACGTCCCCTGCGAACGTGACACGCTATGTCAATGAGTTGGAAGCGCATTTGGGCACGCGTCTGCTGAATCGCACCTCACGGAGCCTTTCTCTCACGGAGGCTGGCGAAACCTTTCACGCCCGCTGCAAATCAATCCTCGACGATGTGGCAGAGACAGAGGGGCTCGTGTCGTCCGCGTCGGTCAAGCCGCGCGGCCGTCTGCGCATCAATGCGCCGGTCAGTTTCGGAATTCGCTATCTTGCGCCGTTATGGCCCGAGTTCATGCGGATGTATCCGGAGGTGGAGCTCGACGTTGCGCTGATCGACCGCGTCGTCGATATCGTCGAGGAGGGCTTCGACCTCGCCATTCGTATCTCACGCGCAGGCTCGACCAACCAGGCGGCGCGCAAGCTTGCGACATCGAGGAATGTCTTGTGCGCATCGCCCGCCTACCTTGCGCGTTCGGGGTATCCGGCTACGTCGGCGGACCTTACCGGGCACCGATGCATCGGCTACTCGTATGCGGCCACCGGCGACGAGTGGCAACTGATCGACAGCGACGGCAGGGCACACACGGTGAAAGTCGATTGCCACATGCATACGAACAATGGCGATACGGCGCGCGCCGCCGCGCTCGCGGGTCACGGCGTGATTCGGCAACCCACGTTTCTCGTCGGCAACGATTTGCGCGCCGGCACGCTCGTTCAAGTGCTGCCTGAATATCGTTTGCCTAACATCGACGTGCTCGCGTTGTTCCCGAGCCGCCGGCATCTAAGCGCCAAGATTCGCGCGATGATCGATTTCCTGGTGGAAGCGTTCGGCGGATTGCCGCCGTGGGATCGGACGTGACGGCGGGTCATCGAGCGTCATGCCGATACGGCCAATACGGTCAATGCGCTTCGTATAAGAGGCGTAAAAGCCTCAAAAACCCGCATTGTGCTACATTTATGAGGCCTAAGGAGTGGCCCTATGAATTGCGCGCTGCAAATTTTCCTAGACGATGCTTGGCTCGACTGTACGCAGATCGAGCATGAGAACGACCGCTGGCACTGGAATCACCACGTGATGTACGCGGTGGAACACGCCGATGCCCCGCTGTCTCTCGCCGAGCCCGTAGACACCGATATCCGAGCGGCTCGGACCATGCCGGCGTTCATGTACGATTTAGTCCCGCAAGGGGAGGGCCGCCGTTTCCTGCTCGGCGAACTGAGGCTACCCGATGGGCCCAGTGCCGACTTTGCGTTGATTTGCGCTGGCGCATTCAATCCTGTTGGTCGCATACGCGTGGCCGAAGCGGTGGATTACTTCGACGCGCACGTGGCGCGCCATCCTGCCGCGCGCGGCCTGCCCGGCCTCACGATTGACGATGTCGTGATGCGTAGCGCGGAATTCAAGGAAACGATGTTTTTGCACGGCATGCTTGGCACCGGCACGACCGGGGTCCAAGGCGCAGCGCCGAAATACCTGCTGACGCAAGACAGAGAGGGTCTGCTTCACGGCGATGCCATCCTGCCCGACGCCGATGCGGCGCAGCACCTGATCGCGAAATTGCCGCGCGGAAAAAGCGCAGCCGACGGCAAAGTGCTGCGTAACGAAGCTGCGTACATGCATGTAGCGGCCGCGCTCGGCATCCGAACGCATTTCGCGTTGCCGATGCTTCACGGCGATGTTCTGCTGGTGCCGCGCTTTGACCGAGCTGTACGAGACGGGAAAGTGATCCGCATTCACCAGGAGAGCGTGGCGTCTGTCCTCGGTCTGACCGGCTTCGACGTGCGCCCTACCCTCTTCGAAGTCGTGTCGGCAATCCGCAGGGTGGCGACGGATCCGGCAGCCGAAACACTCGAATTTATCAAGCGGGACGTGCTCAACCTCGCGATGAGCAACACGGACAATCATGCGCGCAATACGGCATTGCAGGTGGTGGAGGGCAAAGTCCAACTCACGCCGCTGTTCGACTTCGCGCCGATGTACCTCGATCCCGAGATGATTTCGCGTGTGCTTAGATGGTATCGGCCGGATAGCCGCGTTGAACTTACGGACTGGGCCGATGTGCTCTCAACGTTGCCGCTGCCCGAGAGCGAACGTGAGGCGCTTATGCAAGCCTTGCGGCAGTTCGCCGTGCAGATCGAAGGTCTAGCCGACATCATGGATGCGCAGGGAGTCGACCACGACATCATCGAATTCCTGACGCATCCCATCGACACTCAGGTTCGACAGCTGAAAGCGCTTTGACCCGCAGAGGCCCGCCATGCCACGCCGTACCCGACCGACTCGTGACGAGCAGAACGCTCTGCGCCGCGCATTCTACGAAAAGATCGAGCGAGGCGAATTGACCATCCCCGAAGCCATCAAGGCAATGCGCGAGATGACAGGCTTAACGCAATCGGAATTCGCCGCGCATCGCGGCGTCAGCCGCCGCGTCATTCAGGACATCGAGCGCGGCACGGGGAACCCAACCGTCGACTCGCTCAATAGCGTCGCGAAACTGTTCGGACTGCGCGTCGGCTTCGTGCCGATCAGGCGGAAAGACGCGCTCTCGAGCACGCCCACACCCGAGCAGCGTTAAGCGATGCCACCGGAGCATACCTTCGCCTGATTGGCCGACGGCGTATTCATGCCCGCATCGCAAGAGGCGTTACCGCGACCCTTGCGCCGCGAGCCGCCCATTCTCCGCTATCCCCTTCACCCGGCTCACCGATGCCAGCGCGGCAAGGCTAATCATCGCCGTCGCCATGACATAAAAGCTCGGTGCGCTCCGATTCGCCGTCGCACTGATCAACCACGTCACGATCACGGGCGTGAACCCGCCGAACACCGTCACGCCCACGTTATACGCGACCGACATGCCAGTGGAGCGCGTCGCCGTCGGAAACACCTCCGACATCAACGCGGGCAACGCCCCGAAATAAATCGACTTCAACAGCGCGAGCCAAGCAACGAGCGCGAAGAGCGTCAGCGTGGACAGATGATCGAGCGTGTACGAGAAAGCGGGATACGCGGTGACGACGAAGAGCAGTGCGACAGCCGTCATCTGCGCGAGTCTGCCGATGCGATCCGACAGGTATCCGGCAACAGGCGTCACGCACGTGAGGATGACGCCGCCGATCATCGTCGCCGCGAAGCTGGTCTGCGCAGGCAGATGCAACTCGCGGATCGCGAAGGTGGGCACGTACTGCAGCAGGTAATTGACCGACGTCGATACGGCTAGCGCCCCGGTTGCGACCAGCATCATGCGCTTTTGCGTGGCGAAGACGTCGCGCACGGGCGTTTCCGTGCGCACCGCTTCGGTGAAGTCGGAGGCATCTTCGAGAAAGCGGCGCAGATACAATCCCACCGGGCCGATCAGCAAGCCCAAGAAGAACGGCACGCGCCAGCCCCAAGCGTCGAGCGCTTCGTGGCTCAGCCATCGACTGAGCGCGAAGCCGCACGTTGCCGCCATCAGCGTCGACAAGCCCTGCGTCGCAAACTGCCAACTCGCGAGGAAGCCGCGCCGGTGCGGGGCATGTTCGATCAACATCGCCGTCGATGCGCCGAACTCGCCACCCGCCGAGAAGCCTTGTATCAACCGCGCTGCAAAAACGCCGATTGGCGCAGCCAACCCAATCGTCGCGTAGCTCGGCATTAGCGCAATGATCGCCGTGCCCACCATCATGAGGCTGACCGACATCATCAAGGCGGCTTTGCGTCCACGCTTGTCGGCATAGGCGCCCAGCACGACGCCGCCGATCGGGCGGACGAGGTACGACGCGCCGAAAGTGCCGAACGTCAACAACAGCGACGCGGTTTGATCGGTGGTCGGGAAGAAGTGCCTGCCGATGTAGATCGCGAAGAATCCATAGATCGCGATGTCGAACCATTCGAGTGCGTTGCCGGCTGATGTCGCAAAGACGATTTGCATGAGGCTCAATGGCTTGCGCGTGCTAGTACGCGAAGACGTGCGGGTGGGGTTCATCGCGACCTCGATCGGTTGCTTGACGATGATGAAGACCGGCGTCGAGACACCTCGGCGCCGAAGTTGAGCGGGCGTGGCCGAATCGGCCTATTCGATAACTGAAGCATGGGGCGCCGATGCTTCGCTGCTAGCGGTGCGTGCTTCGACGATGCGTCGCGCGTCTTCGCCGAGGTCCCACCAGATTCCCGCCATGACCCCGAGCGCCTCGCGGGCGACAGAGCCGAGCAGATGTTCGTTTGGTGCGTGTTGCGAGCATGCGGGGTATGAGTGTGGGATCCAAAGCGTCGGCAATCCGAGGGTGTCGGCAAAGACATCGTTCGGCACGGTGCCGCCGAGGTTCGGCAGCAACGCGGGTTTCTTGTCGGTCGTATTCGCAATCGAGCGCAGCGCCCAATCGACCCATGGGTCCTCGGGATCGAGGCGCGTGGCGGCCGCCGTGCGCGTCACGCACACTTGCACCTCGGTGAACCCGTGGCGGGCGAAATGCGCCGCCAGATGTTCCGCGATATGCGCACTGTCGGTACCGACGACAAAGCGCAATTGACACGTTGCGCGCGCCACGGGCGGGATCGCATTGACGGGCGCATCGGGGTTGCCAGCCTTGAATGCCAGCACTTCGAGCGTATTCCAAGCAATGACGCGCTCGGTCGGCGTCAAGCCCGGTTCGCCCCACTCGGGGTCGATTTCGGGCGCGTTGGCATCGCCGCCCAATTCGATATCGGCGAGGGCGCGGCGGACGGCATCGGAGACGGGCGGCGGACGCAATCCATCGACGACGATGGCGCCGCGTGTGTCGACGAGGCTAGCAATTGCATGCGCGAGCACGATCGCCGGGTTGCGCAACACCCCGCCCCAATTGCCGGAATGGTGTGCGCCTTCGCGCAGATCGACCGTCAAATCGAAGTTCACCCCGCCGCGCGAACCTAAAAACACCGTGGGGCGTTCGCCGCTGACACGCGGCCCGTCCGAAGCGATGAACACATCGGCGGCAAGCGCCGTGCTCTCTAGCGTGCAGATCTCGTTGAGGCCCGGCGAGCCGATCTCTTCGCCCATTTCGAAGATGACCTTCACGTTGTAGCCGAGCCTGCCGCCGCGCGCGTCGAGCACTGCGCCGAGCGCCGCGAAATTGATCGAGTGTTGGCCCTTGTTGTCGGCGCTGCCGCGTCCGTACCAGCGATCGCCTTCCACCGTCACTCGCCATGGCGCGAGACCGGCGCGCCATTGTTCGTCGTAGCCGCGCACCACATCGCCATGGCCGTATGTCAGCACGGTCGGCAGGGATGGGTCCTCGATGCGTTCGGCGATGAGAAACGGCGCACGCTCGGCGGTGGGATTGGCCGCGATCCGGTACGTAAAACCAAGCCGCGCGAGCGTCGGGGCTATTTCGTCGGCAAGGTACGCGTGGAGCGCATCCGCTTGAGACGGGTTCTGACTTTCAGTGCGAAAACCGATGCGGCGCGTCAAATCGTCGAGCAGTCGGCCGCTGTCGTACGCCTGCCTTGCGCGCTCGATTGCATCTGCGCGTCGGTTTTCGGTGAGCAGGCTCGCAGTCATGGCATGTCCTCGGCTGGCTAATGACACCGAGGTTAGGAACGCCAAAAATTCGCAACAATTTCAATTTTGTCGATTAGGCTTGCCGAAAAGGCAACGCAATCTTTTGGAGTGAGACACATGCTGCACGGAATCGCCCTGCGCTACTTCGTCGAGGTCGCGCGCACGGGATCGCTCGCCGCCGCCTCCGAGCATCTGCACGTCGCCGTCTCAGCAATCAGCCGACAAATCGGCAAGCTCGAAGAAGATGTCGGCGCGCCGTTGTTCGAGCGGTTGCCGCGCGGCATGGTGCTGACCGAAGCGGGCGAATTGCTAGCCGAGCACGCCCGGCGCACGCTGCTCGAGGCCGACGCGGTGCTCGGCGACATTTCAGCGGGCAAGACGCGCGGCGGCCGGCTCGTGCGCATCGCATGCACGGAAGGTTTCACGCGCTCTTTCCTGCCCGCTGTGCTCGCACGGCATCGCGCCGTCGCACCGAATGCGCGCTATGCGTTGCGTTCGGGAACGCCCGCGCAGGTCGAGCATTGGGTGACCGTGGGCGAAGTCGATATAGGAGTGGCGTTTTCAAGCGGCAATACGCCTGCGCTCGATGTCGCGTATTCGATCGAGATGCCGGTGCGCGCGTTGCTTCACATCGGCCATCCGCTTGCAGCGCAAGCCTTGCTGACGCTGGCCGATTTGCAGGCCTATCCCGTCGCTCTGCTCGAGCGCGGCACGACGGTGCGCCAATTGTTCGATTTGTGTTGCTCGACGCGCGGCATTCGCATCGAGCCGGTGCTGAGCAGCAACAATTCGGCGGCGCTGCACGCTTTCGCGGCGCTTGCGGGGGCGATCACGCTCGGCAGTTCGGTGGCGTTGAAAGGAATGACACACGAGACGTCGCTCGTATGGCGGCCCATCGACGAACCGGTGTTGAATCAACGCGTGCTGCAGGTCAGCACGATGCGCGAGAGAAGGCTCCCCGCTGTCGTGAAGGAATTGCTCGCGACGATGGTGGAGATGATTAGGGATGAATAGCGGCGCGCGGCGCTTGCACCGGTGCACTTCCGCGCTGTCGCGCTGTCGCGGCGTTGTGCCGGAACATCGCTTGCTGGCCTCATGAGAAGCGACTTCTCCAGAGGGATTCGATGTTTACGACGCGTTCATGGCACCAGGCGACGCTCGGCAACCCCGCATCGTTGTGCGCCGCCGCCGTTTTGCTCGGCGTGATCTATGCAGGCAGCACGATCGTCACCCCGCTCTACCCCCTTTATCAACGCACGTTTGGCGTATCGGAGGTGACGATCACGCTCGTGTACGCCACTTATGTCATCGGCAATTTGGGTGCGCTGTTCGCGTTCGGGCGCATCTCCGACCAGGCCGGGCGTCGGCTCGTGAGTCTTCTCGTGCTGGCCGTCGGCGGCGTGAGCACGTTGTTGTTCTTGTTCGCCGAGCATCCGGCCATGCTTTTCATCGCGCGTGCGGCCAGCGGCCTGGCGATCGGCGTGGGCGCCGCCACGGCTACGGCCTGGATTGCCGATCTGCATCGCTCCGCCGATAAAGCGTTCGCGAGCCGCCTCGCGGCGGCCGTCAACTTGATCGGCCTCGCGGTGGGCGTATTGGTGTCCGGCCTGCTCGCGCAGTTCGCGCCGCAACCGCTGCGCACCGTGTATGTCATCTACGCCGTGCTGTTGCTGGTTACTGCGGCGGTCGTCGCGCGCACGCGCGAGACCGTCGAGTCTCCCGTCCGCGCTTCCGGCCAGCTTTCACTGAAGCCACGCGTCGGCGTACCGGCCAATGCGCGCGTCGCCTTCATTGCGCCCGCCGTGACTGCCGTCGCCACCTTCGCCTTGCTCGGTTTCTATGCGGCGCTCGCGCCGAATCTGCTCGCCAGCAGTATGCGGATGCACAGCCCCGCGCTGAGCGGCGCGGTGGTCGCCGAGCTCTTCGCTGCCGGCGCGATCGCGGTCGTCGCGACGCCCATGCTGGCGCCGAAGATCACGATGTTCATCGGCTTGTGGCTGCTTCCGCCAAGCCTCGGCCTGTTGTTGTGGGCGCAGATCGCCGGATCGCTCGCCCTGCTGATCGCCGCGACGGCGCTTTGCGGCATCGCAACCGCATTTGGATTTCGAGGCAGTTTGCAGGAAGTGAATCGAATTGCACCGCCCGAGCGCCGCGCCGAAGTGCTGTCTGCGTATTTGCTCTGCTGCTACGGCGGTAACTCGCTGCCCGCCGTCGGGGTCGCGCTGCTGTCTCGGCAAATCGGGCATCTTGGGGCGAATGTGATCTTCGCAGCGGTATTGGTGGTGCTCGCGGCGATTGCGTTGGTGATTGGGGCGCGCCAGGGGCAAAAGGCGCATTGAGCGAAAGACGCTGCGCATTCGTCCCAGGGCCTGGCCGTGGAGTGTCGCGCTCTGCAAGCGCGGCCGCTGCGGTCGCTGCGGTCGCGAAAGGACGAGCAATGGTTTGCGTTTATTTGTATGCAGTCCAGCTGACCGGCGGCCGCCATTCGGCAAAAACACCCGATTTATTCAGGGTCGTAATTTATTTGAAAGGTATTATATTCCTGTTGATATCATCAAAAGCCTCCGTCCATTGCGTTTGCATAAATCGAGCGTTTAAAAGTGTTTCCCGACTTGCCGCTATCGATTAATTGTGGCAACTCGATTAAAATCGCCGCTTCTCAGAATAATCTGTCGGCAAAAGAGGGGCGTGGCATGGCTTCCAATAAGCTTATCGACGCAGCGTACGACGGGGGAATACAACACAATCGGCTGCTCAAGTTGGACACGCCACTCGGTGACGACCGGCTTCTGCCGCTGTACGTGAAAGGTGTCTCACGTATTGGGCGCGACTATGAATTCGTCGTGGATGCGGTTTCCACGCGCACCGAAGCGATCGATGTCAAGGCGTTGATCGGTGCGCCCGTCACGCTATGGATTCAGCAAGCGGATCGGACGTACCGTCCGCATCACGGCTACGTTCATACCGGCTCGCGTCTAGGCGGGGATGGCTACCTGAGCTTTTATCAGCTTCGCTTTGCCTCGTGGCTGCATTTTCTGCATTTGCGCAGGGATATGCGCGACTGGCAGGAGCAAAGCGGCCAGCAAATCATTGCCGATGTGTTTGATGCGCATCCCCAAGCGGGCGGCGCGTATCGGTTCGACTTGCGGCAAACGATGCCGTCGTATTCCTATCGCGTGCAATGGGAGCGCGACTGGAATTTCGTGCATCGAAGCCTCGAAGAAGCGGGCGTGTTCGGCCGGTTCGAGCAGGCCGAAGACGGCAAATCGCACACGCTCGTGCTCACCGACGATCTGTACTTCGTGCCGGCGCTCGATAGCGAACCGGTTCGTTTCGTGCGTACTGGGTTGCGCGAGGAAACGGACGGCTTCACGCAATGGAACGAGCGGCAACAGATCCAAAGCGCGACGCTGACGACACGCACCTTCGATTACAAGCGGCCCGATTGGACCAAGCACGTCAGCGGCGACGTCAATCGCCCGGATCGCACGGTGCCGGCGCAAGGCGAGGTGTACGACTACACGGGCGGCTACACATGGGGCGCCCGCGAGCACGGCGACGATCAAGCGGCTGTCCGTCTTGAAGGATGGGCGTCGCAGGCTCAGCGTTTTCATGGCATCGGCAGTTTGCGCTCGGCCATGCCCGGGTATTGGTTCACCCTCGAAGGGCACCCGGTGCATGATCGCGGCCAGCCGCAAGATCGTGAATTCGCCATTCTCTCGACGGCTTGGACGATCCGAAACAATCTGCCCGGCATGGAGGAGATCGCGGATTTCTCCGGCAGCTTGAGAAGCGAGATCGCCGAAGCGTCGGCGGCGCCGCGCAGCGGCGGTGTGCTCGTCAAACACGCCGATGGTAGCGAAGGTTTCTTTCAAGTCGAAATCGAGGCGCAGCGGCGGCGTGCGCCGTTTCGCAGTCCGCTCGAGCATAAGAAGCCGCTCATGCAGTGGCAGCCTGCGATCATTGCGGGCCCCGAGGGCGAAGAGATCTACACCGATGCGCTGAATCGTGTGAAGGTGTGGTTTCCATGGAATCGCTTGAACGAGCGCGACGAGAAAGCCTCGTGCTGGGTGCGCGCCGGATTCGCCGCTGCTGGTTCGACTCGCGGCGGGCATTTCCCGATGCGAGCGGGCGACGAAGTGCTGGTGGGCTTCGTCGGCGGCGATTGCGATCGGCCTGTCATCGTCGGCCGCATGCACGGCGGCACGACGCCGCCGGTTTGGCATACGACGGGATTGCTGTCCGGGCTGCGCTCGAAGGAATACGGCGGCAGCGGTTTCAATCAATTGGTATTGGACGACGCCACCGGTCAGAACCGCATTCACCTCGCTACGACGAGCGAAGATTCGCATCTGCATCTGGGCTATCTCGTCGATCACACAGGCAACAAACGCGGTGAATATTTGGGCGCCGGATTCGATTTGAAGTCGAATGCCTATGGTGCAATTCGAGCGGGGCAGGGGCTCTATCTCTCGACGCATCCCGCATCGATGAAGCAACCGTTCGATGCACGTCCTGCGGTGTCGCAGCTCTCGGGCGCGCAAAGCGTAATCGATGCGCTGTCGCAAACCAGCGTGAATCATCAGGCGGAGAGCCTTCAGCAAGGCCACGATTCGCTGAAAGCATTCGCGGACGCTGCGCAGCACGCGGTAGTCGGAGATGCCGCACGCGGGCGCACTGCGGGCGGCGGTGCTGGCAGTGCGAACGGCTTCGCCAAACCGATCATGTTGGTTGCGGCTCCCGACAGCATTGCGACGTCGACGTTCCAATCGACGCATGTGTCGAGCGACCAGCACTTGAACGTCGTCAGCGGGCAAAGCGCGCATATCGTGGCGGGTAAATCGCTGATTGCCAGCGTGTCGGACAAGATCAGCTTGTTCGTCCAGAACGCGGGCATGAAGCTGTTCGCCGGGAAGGGCAAGGTCGAAATTCAGTCGCACAGCGACACAATCGAATTGACGGGCAAGACGACCGTGCGGATGCTCGCCACGACGGAGATGGTCAAGGTCGCGGCTCAACAAGGGATCTTATTGACTTCGGGCGGCGCTTACATCCATATCAAGGATGGGAACATCGACATACACGGGCCTGGCAGTGTCGATGTGAAGGGGGCGCAGCGCGTGTTTGCCGGGCCGACGCGCATGGATGTCACGCATCCGGATTTCAAGGACATGCCGACCAAGCGTCTTACGCTCAATCTGCATGCTTCGCCGGACGCGCCCAGTAGCGTGCCGGCGGGGATGCCGTACAAGCTTTTTGCGGACGGCGCGCTCGTCAAGGAAGGGGTGATCGACCGCACGGGGTACTTGCCGATCGATCATCATGTCACGACGCAAAACTATCGGCTCGAGCTGGTCAATGGCACGACGCATGAGATTCCCGTGCCCGGCGAATATCGCGGGGACGCGGACAACGGCCGGCTTGCGAACCAAGGTTTTCAATTCCACGAAGGATTGGGGGGCGGCGATGCGCCGGCCGGGGACCGTGCGCAGCATCGCTCGAGCTATAACGATTTGCTGAATCCTCCGTCGGACGCATAAGCCATGGCTACGCCCAATTTCGACTGCACGATTACGACGCCGATGGCGCTCAATGAGACCAATACGGCGAAAAGCACGATGCGCTGGTTCGTTCACAAGACCGAATACGACCCGCGGTGGTGCGAGTTCAGATATTTGGTGAACGGGCAGCGTGCGTTCGGCTCGCTTTACCAAGACATGCTCGGTGCGAAGCATTCGATCGACATCATCTGCTGGGGCTTTCAGCCGTCGATGTACTTCGTGCGCGATGGGAGCAAGTCGATGCGCATCGGCGAGCTGCTGGCGCATAAGGGCGAGAAGGACAACGTCAAGGTGCGGTTGTTGTGTTGGCATGATCCGCTGTATATAGCGGAAGCCGGTGAGAACAACATGCCGGGTTTCGACGGTAAGGTCACGACCACGAAACGGATGCTGCCGGACGTTGTGTACGAGAAGATCTCGATGATGAGTCCCGACTACCAGACCGACGAGGAGACCTTGTTCGATCTGAAATGGTATTGGCGCGCCAATTTGAACAACGTGACGAACACCGTTCACCAGAATGCGGGCGATCAAGCCCTCGACGAAATATCCATATCGCGGTTTATGCCGACGACTTTGTTGGGAGACGCATCGAACTATCTGATGAACGCGGCCGTCGGGTTCAAAAACCTGGAGTTGGCGACCCGAACGTTCGACGTGTCGGAGCGCACGGAGATCGTCGAGAGAATCCGGGCCCACGGTGAAGCTGCGGGATGGAGCAGCAAGCTGATCAACGGCATGTGTCAAGGGATGGGCGGCATACCCACCCACCACCAGAAAATGGTGCTGATCGACTACGAGCATCCCGAACTGGCCGTGGGTTATGTGATGGGGCACAACATGCTCGATCAGTACTGGGATACGGATGAGCACAAGGCTGCGCCTGCTACGCCGAAGACGGGACGAAGCGGACCTTCTCCGTGGCAGGACATTTCGAGCCGGGTGACGGGGCCGGTGCTGCAGGATTTGAACTCGAATTTTTGCCAAGCATGGGACGAGGCCACGGGGCAGAAGCTGGGCGAAACGCGCAAGAAGCTAGGCGTCGCGGGCAAGCATGAGCTTTGTCTCGGGGGATCGAGCAATGCTAGGGGGATGATGGCCCAGGTGCTGCGCACGCAGTCGCAACACGGTAAGACCGATATCGGCAAGGCGTATCTGCAGGCGCTGAACAATGCGACGCAGTATGTGTTCGTGCAGAACCAGTACTTTCGTTGGGAGGACTTCGCCGACACGATCAAGGCGGCGGCGGCCAAACAGCAACAGGCGGGGCGCGATCCGGGCAAGCATGGGCCGATTTATCTTTTCGTGATCACGAATTCGAGCGATGTTGCCGTGGGGTCGGGGACGCTGACGACCTATCAGATGCTCGAGTCGCTGGGTTATGGCGATCGGATGCCGGGCGTGAAGCGTGCGGAAACCGTGGATCAACTGGCGGAGAGGAAAGCGTCGCTGCAAGCGGCCCTTGCTAAGGAGCAACAAGTTGAACAACGTATGAGGACGCAGGGTGTGGATCCTGCTTCGGCCATTGGCGTGATGAACTATCTGCAGGACAGCGAGATCCGGCAGCGTCAGATGTGGGCGGAGATTGGCGAGATTCAGGATCTGCAGCAAAAACGGGTACAGCAAGGAAGCGACGCCGAACTTGCCGCGCCTGAACCGCTACCAAACCTGAAGGTGATCATTTGCACGCTGGTCGCGCCGGATTCTGCGCCGGAAGCATGGGTCCCTATATACGTTCACGCTAAAGTGATGATCATCGATGATGCTTTTACAACTCTCGGTTCGGCGAACATCAATTTTCGCAGCATGAACGTGGACAGCGAAATCAACATTGCGCTTGAGAATGGCCTGGTCGCGACTGGGCTGAGGCAGGATCTGTGGGGGCTGCATACCCGGGGGGGCGGAGAGCCGCGCTCCAACCTCGGAGGTCTTGAGGGCACGTATTCGTTATGGACTGACATCGTGAACGAAAACCAAAAACGAAAAAACAAGAACATGGCGCCGAAGGCTTCGTTGGTCGGGTTCTTTCGAGCCTCAAACGACCGCTCTTACAAAGACTGACCTATGAAACGATGGTTGCCACTACTCTGCGTTGCGGTTTTTTTCTCTGCATGCTCAAAAAGGGAATCACCAGTGTCCCAATCTGCTGACCTCAGCGCTCTGCGCTCCAACCTGCGGTTCACCTGCGTGCACGAAGCTACGCACCTGCCGTCGCTCAATCCCGACGCAGATAAGCTCTTCCTCTATGGACGGTATCTGCAAAAGAGAGAGGGCGCGAAAGACTACGACGACATCATGCGCTATTACCGCATCGCTGCTGCGCACGGACATTACAAGGCCAACAGGAACGCGCAACTGCTGATCGTACACGGCTTGACGCTAGCGCCGGAGGGTCGGAAGGAGGCGGTTGATTTAGCCATGCAGTTGATGGCCGAAGGTAACCCGGGTGGGTACTACGACATTGGTCATTACCTCGAAATCGGATACGGCTTGGAGCAGGATGCGGCTGCTGCGTTGCGATATTTCCGCAAGGCTGCAGACTTGGGTAGCCCAGAGGCGCAGGCGTATGTAGCCAGCAAGTTGGAGCCGGCGAATATGGCGCCAGCCATCGCGCTGCAAATGCTCGAGTGCGCGGCCGAGCAAGGATTAGGCGATGCGGCGGATAGCCTAGGCATAGACTTAAAGTTGGATCGGAAGTACCAGGACGCTGCCAAAGCGTTTCAGTTGGGAGTGGCAGCCGGTGACATGCAATCGGCTTTCAACTTAAATCGCGCATTTTCGGGCGGCCCGGACCTCTCGGAAGAGGATAAATTAGGCCTCGCAAGTGACCCGGAGCGGGCCGAGCGTTATCGACAGATTCAAGCGTTTATCAATCGCAATGATGGGCGTAACCCCAAAGTACCGGACGTCGAGCGAATCGTCCCTCTGCCTCCGACTGCCCTGCCCCAGTGGGATGGCACCTTCGAGTGGGAAAAAGAGCAAGCCTCGACGAAGCCGCCAGAAAAGCCATCGGACGAGCTTGTCAATCGGCTTGCAAAGGAGAAGCATCTGGATCCGGCGACTGGCCTGCCGCTACCAGGCGCACCGGAGAAAACGTCTGAGTCAGATCGGCAGCCGTTGGCGGTTACGGCAACGGCTGACCGTCTCCCCCTCGGCACGGTCGCGCTCACTGGCGACAAATGTCCAGAAGACGGTCTCTGGTGCGCAAACCTTGGTGCACGACAAGCGGCCAATGCGCAACGCCGATTCGCGAAAGGCGAAACGTTACCGCCGCTTTCCATTCAAGCACCGAGACAGATCGCCATTCTTGACCGCTTGATGGGGGCGAGGGAGCAAACGGAAAACGTCGTCTGGCAGTTGGTTTCGTATGAGAGCTAGCACTCGCGAGTCGCGTAATCATATGTGGACTGGCGCATTTCGCGTCGGCCGAACATCACCGCCCGTATTGATGACCAGCGTGACGGGAGCACAGCGTCAGCTAGCCTCCACGTTGAATTCTTGGCTCGTCGAAGGACGGGCACCGACCACTGAATGAAACGCGAAATCGCAGTAATTTCTCTGGCTGTCTTGGCCGGTGCCTGTGCTAAGAAGGAGGCGACCGCGTCCAAGTCTTCTGACTTAAATGCGCTGCGAGCGAACTTGGCGTTTACTTGCGTGCATGAAGACGCACGTGTGCCCAAGCTAGATCCGGATGCCGACAAGCTGTTTCTCTACGCAAGGTACCTGCAGAAGCGAGCGGGGCAGAAGGACTTCGACGACATCATGCGCTACTACCGGATTGCGGCGGCGTATGGCCATTACAAGGCCAATCACAATGCCCAGCTGCTCATTACTCAGGGCCTTGTGCTCGCTCCCGAGGGGCGAAAGGAGGTGGTGGATCTGGCGATGCAACTCGTGCACGACGACATTCCCGGTGGCTATTTCGATCTTGGCCACTACCTCGAAATTGGTTATGGGGTACAGCAGGACGTCGGCGCAGCGATGCGATATTTCCGGAAGGCCGCTGACCTAGGAAATCCTGAAGCGCAGGCATATGTAGCCGAGAAGCTAGAGCCAGTGGAGATGGCTCCCGCGATAGCCAATCAAATGTGGCAATGTTCCGCCGAACAAGGGCTCGGGGACGCAGCCAACAATTTGGGCATCAATTTAAAGCTGGATATGCATTATGAAGAGGCGATCCAGGCTTTTCAACTTGGAGTGAAAGCGGGTGACACTCAGTCCGCATATAGTCTTGAAGTCGCATTTCGAGCGCCGGATAACCCTAAGGACTCGGACAAACTTGGGTTGCGAAGCGACGTCGAGCGTGCGAGGCGCTATAAAGCAATTGGTGAGTTTATAGACCGGAACGATGGTCGAAACCCGAAGGTTCCCGACATTGAAAGGATCGTTCCGCTGCCTCCGGCAGCATTGCCAGCCTGGGACGGCTCCTTCGAGTGGGAGAAAGAACGCGCTGCCGCCACGCCGCCCGAAAAGCCATCGGATGAATTGGTGAATCGGTTGGCCAAGGGCAAGCATCTCGATCCGGCAACGGGGTTGCCGCTGACTGGTCCGGCAGAAAAAATGTCGGCGTCTGCAATGGTTAACACACCGGCCCCTGCATGAACCGCGCGTTCGCTACCATCTCGTTCGTCTTATTGTTGTGCGCCTGCACGAAGAAGGCCCCTCCGGCATCTCAAGCCTCCGATCCGGACGCACTGCGAGCGAACTTGGCGTTCACTTGCGTGCATGAAGACACGCATATGCCCAAGCCAGATCCGGATACCGACAAGCTGTTTCTGTATGCAAGGTACCTGCAAAAGCAAGCAGGCCAGAAGAACTTCGACGACATCTTGCGGTACTACCGCATCGCTGCAGCTTACGGTCATTACAAGGCCAATCACAATGCGCAGCTGCTAATCGTGCAAGAGCTCGTTTCTGCTCCAGAGGGGAGGAGGGAGGCGGTCGACTTGGCGATGCAACTGGTGCATGACGGCATCCCGGGTGGCTATTACGACGTTGGGCACTACCTCGAGATCGGGTACGGGTTACAACAGGATGTCGCTGCAGCGATGCGTTACATTCGAAAAGCGGCAGACCTTGGTAACCCAGAGGCGCAAGCCTACGTTGCAGATCAACTGAACCCAGTTGGAATGGCACCGGCAATCGCTCGAAAAATGTGGCGCTGCGCTGCAGAGCAGGGTAATGGCCCGGCAGCGAATAAGCTGGGAGTCGTTCTCACCGTTGATGGCGACTATTCCGGCGCGGTATCTGCCTTTCAACTTGCTGTTCAAGCGGGTAACGCCCAAGCGGCTTACAATCTGGAGACAGGTTTTGATGACCCCGCAGCGTCGGACAGAATCAGGTACCTCGCGCTGCCCAAAGATGCCGAACGCTCTCGCCGCTACGAATTGATTCGCAGCTTTATTAGCAAAAACGAAGAGCGCAATCCTAAGGTCCCGGATATAGCGCAAATCGTTCCGCTTCCACCTGCGCCACTTCCAGCCTGGGACGGCACGTTCCAATGGGAAAAGGAACGTGCCGCGGCGAAGCCGCCGGAGAAGCCATCGGACGAGCTTGTCAATCGTCTCGCACGCGACAAGCATCTGGACTCGGCGACGGGTCTGCCGCTACCCGATGCACCGGAGAAAACGTCTGAGTCGGATCGGCAGCCCCCGGCGGTTACGGCAACGGTCGACCGTCTCCCGCTCGGCACGGTCGCACTTACTGGTGACAAGTGCCCGGAAGAAGGTCTCTGGTGCGCAAACCTAGGTGCGCGGCAAGCAGCCAATGCGCAACGCCGATTCGCGAAAGGCGAAACGTTACCGCCGCTTGCAATTCAAGCGCCGAGACAGATCGCCATCCTTGATCGCTTGATGGGGGAGAGAGAGCAAACGGAAAACGTCGTCTGGCAGTTGGTTTCGTATGAGAGCTAGCGAGTCGCGTGATCATATGTGGACCGGCGCATTTAGCGTCGGCCGGACATCTAATGACCAGCGTGGCGGGAGCACAGCATCGGCTAGCCTCCACGTTGAATTCTTGGCTCATCGAAGGACGGGCACGGACCACTGAATGAAACGCGAAATCGCAGTAATTTCTCTGGCTGTCTTGGCCGGTGCCTGTGCTAAAAAGGAGCCGACCGCGTCCAAGTCTTCTGACTTAAATGCGCTGCGATCCAACTTGACGTTCACGTGCGTGCACGAAGCCTCGAATCTCCCCAAGCTTGATCCGGATGCTGACAAGCTGTTTCTCTATGCAAGGTACCTGCAGAAGCGAGAAGGTCAAAAGGACCTCGACGACATCATGCGTTACTACCGAATCGCGGCGGCGTATGGGCACTACAAGGCCAATCACAATGCGCAGCTGCTGATCGCGCAGGGTCTCGTGCTCTCGCCTGAGGGGCGAAAGGAGGCGGTAGATCTTGCGATGCAGCTCGTTCACAACGACATCCCCGGGGGCTACTACGATATCGGTCACTACCTTGAGACGGGCTACGGCGTCCAGAAAGACATCTTGGCTGCGTTGCGTAACTTCCGGAAGGCGGCAGACCTCGGCAACCCCGAGGCGCAAGACTACATTGCCGAGAAATTGCTCCCTGACGCACCGTCTCGCAATATCGCCGTCCAGATGTGGCAGTGCGCGGCGGGGCAAGGTTACGGCAAGGCTGCCAATTCGCTGGGGGAACCTTCTCGGCGCAGAGGGCCGGTTCCAAGAGGCTGCGGAGGCGTACCAACGAGGCGTAGCAGCGGGCAACAGCCTATCGGCGTTCGGGCTTGAGAAGGGTTTCACAGGCCCCCCGGCCGCTGACAAGTTGAACTACATCGGGCTCCCCAATGATCCTGAGCGCTCGGCTCGTTACGTAAAGATTCGCAGGTTTTTCGAGCGCAACGATGGACGAAATCCCACGGTTCCCGACATAGACAAGATTGCCCCGTTACCACCTACGCCGTTGCCGCCATGGGACGGAACATTCCAATGGGAAAAAGAGCAAGCCGCAGCCAAGCCGCCGGAGAAGCCATCGGAAGAACTCATCGATCGATTGGCAAAGAAGAAGCATCTCGATCCAGCAACTGGGTCGCCGCAGACTGATTCGACGGAAAAAATGTCGGTGTCTGCAATGCTCAACACACCGGCCACCGCATGAACCGCGCGTTCGCTGCCATCTCGTTCGTCTTCTTGCTGTGCGCATGCACGAAAAAGGCCTCTCCGGCATCTCAAGCGTCCAATCTGGACGCACTGCGAGCGAACTTGGCGTTCACTTGCGTGCACGAAGCCGCACATGCGCCCAAGCTAGATCCGAATGCCGACAAGCTGTTTCTTTATGCGAGGTACCTGCAGAAGAGAGACGGGCAGAAAGACTTCGACGACATCATGCGCTACTACCGGATCGCGGCAACGTATGGTCATTACAAGGCCAATCACAACGCGCAGCTGCTGATTACTCAGGGGCTCGTTCTCGCTCCTGATGGGCGAAAGGAGGCGGTAGATCTTGCGATGCGGCTGGTGCACGACAACATCCCCGGGGGCTACTTCGATCTCGGTCACTATCTGGAAATCGGCTATGGGGTACAGCAGGATGTCGGCGCAGCAATGCGCTACTTCCGTAAGGCAGCCGATCTTGGTAGCCCGGTAATCCTCCCCTGCAGTAAGCGGGATCAGAAGTAGAATTTCCAGCAAAGGGAGTTCTACGCAATGAAGAAGTCGAAGTTCACGGATAGCCAGATCATGGACGCGCTCAAGCGCGCGGAAGCCGGC
>NZ_JAKWFK010000016.1 GCF_029522115.1 Trinickia sp. Y13
AGACGCACCGCCTCTTCCACGGCGATTTCGTCGAAGGGGTTCATCGACATCTTCACGTTTGCAATGTCGACGCCCGTGCCGTCCGACTTCACCCGGACCTTGACGTTGTAGTCGACCACGCGCTTGACTGGCACCAAAATTTTCATGCACTCGCTCCAAAGTTACGAATACGTCAACCCAGCGGCCATTATAGCGACAGCCGGTCCCGCGGCCGCGCCGACCGCAGATCGGCAAACCCCCAATGGGCAAAAACGGCCGTGCCGGAGTAATGGACGGCAGCCCGGTCTCGGACTACCCGACGGCCTGCGCACACGGCCGGTCCGGATACAAGCGGCGGCCAGCACCGCAGCCCGCGCGCGGCGCCACAATGCTTCCGATTAACGAACGATCGTTCTATTCTATGGGCAAATAGCTCAAGCGCCAAGCCCGGCTATCGATCACCGCCTCTAACGCCCGGCCGCTCACCGATGGCTCAGCCGGCGCACGAGCCAGTCCCCGAACGACTGCACCAACTGCACGAAGACGATCAGGATCACGACGACCGTCACCATCACTTCGGGCAGAAACCGTTGATAGCCGTAGCGGATTCCGAGATCGCCCAGGCCGCCGCCTCCGATCGCGCCCGCCATCGCGGAATAGCCCACGAGCGAGACGAACGTGATCGTGAGCCCCGCGACGATGCCCGGCAACGCTTCGGGCAGCAAGACTTTGAAGACGATCTGGCGCGTCGTCGCGCCGAGCGCTTCGGCGGTTTCGATGAGGCCGCGGTCGACCTCGCGCAAAGCCGTCTCGACCAACCGCGCAACAAACGGCGCGGCGGCGATCGTCAGCGGCACGACCGCGGCCGCCGTGCCGATCGACGTGCCGACGATCGCGCGCGTGAACGGAATCACGGCCACGAGCAGGATGATGAACGGCGTCGATCGCACCGCATTGATGGTCAATCCCATGGCGCGGTTCGCTGCGACGCTTTGCAGCACCCCACCGCGATCGGTCAGGAACAGCAGCACGCCGAGCGGCAAACCGACGAGCGCGCCGAGAAGGCCGGAGATGCCGACCATGACGAGCGTCTCCCAGAACGACTGAACGAACATCGACGACATTTCACTGAACATGCGAGAGCGCCTCCACGACAACGCCTTGCTCGCGCAAGAATGCGAGAGCGGCGTCAAGCTGCTTCGGTTCGCCGTCTGCGAGCACGGCGAGCGAGCCGAACGCGCGCCCTTGAATCTCGTCCACCTGGCCATGCAGGATGTTGAAGTCGAGCGAGTAGCGACGAATCGTCTCCGACAGAATCGGCCGATCGACGCCGCCGCCGGCGAACGCGAGCCGCAATAACTGGCCTTCGCCCGCCTCGATTTGCGCGGCGACGCGCGCTTTCACGGCGCTGGGCAGTTCGTGCGCAATGACATCGCCCAGCAACGCGCGCGTGACATCGTGACGCGGCTCGAGGAAGACATCGACCACATTGCCCTGTTCCACGATACGACCGGCATCGAGCACCGCGACACGGTCGCAGACGTCCTTGATCACCTCCATCTGGTGCGTGATGAGCACGATCGTGAGGCCCAATTCGCGATTGATGCGCTTGAGCAGTTCGAGGATCGAGCGCGTCGTTTCGGGATCGAGTGCGGAGGTCGCCTCATCGGAGAGCAAGACCTTCGGCCGGCTCGCCAGCGCTCGCGCGATTCCGACGCGTTGCTTCTGTCCGCCACTGATGCGCGCCGGATACCGGTCCTTGAGCGCGGTGAGCCCCACGAGCTCGAGCAGCGGCAACACCGTTCGTTCGATTTCGGTGCGTTTCATGCCCGCAAGCTCGAGCGGAAGGGCGACGTTATCGAACACCGTGCGCGAACTGAGCAGGTTGAAGTGTTGAAACACCATCCCGATTTCGCGGCGCGCCTCGCGCAACGCCGCTGGCGCAAGTGCGGTCAACACCTTGCCGTCGACCACGACTTCACCCGCACTCGGGCGCGTGAGCAGATTGATGGTGCGCACGAGCGTACTCTTGCCCGCGCCGCTGCGGCCGATGATGCCGAAGATCTGGCCTGCGGCAATGCTCAAATTGATGTCGTGCAGGGCCTCGACCCAGCCGCTCGGACCGGCGAAACGCTGCGAGAGATGACGAAGTTCGATCATAAATGACGAAACGGCGGCGACTGCCCGCCGGCGCATGTGCGCTGGGCCAATCAACCGCCGTCGCTGTTGCGAGAAAAGAAGACGAGGTCCAATTTTATCGCACCGCACAAATAGGCTTTAATAATTAATTGCCACGCCTTAATGAGTTTTTGAAATTAGAGGAAGCCACCGTGCAAGCGTTCTCGCCCGTTTGCGGCAGCGCGGCTATGATCGCGCACATCCGACGAGGAGGCCCCGACGATGTCGACGAGAACCGCGCTGCCCGATGGCACCACCCCCACTCCCCCGGCTGGCGGCGTTCCGAGTGCAGCCGAACCGCACGCTATCGGAACGGTACGGACCGCCGACGGCGTGGACCTCGCGCTGTACCGCTGGCCGTGCACGCTCCCGGTTCGCGCGACCGTGGCACTGCTGCATGGCTTGGCCGAGCACGCGGGGCGATATGCCGCACTGGCGGAGCGGCTGGGCGCTCGGGGCATCGAACTGGTCGCCGTCGATTTGCGGGGCCATGGGCACTCGCCTGGCGAACGAACCTGGGTCACGGCCTTCGACGACTATCTGCACGATGCCCGCGCATTGCTAGACGCCGCGGCGCGCCCCGATGCCCCGCTGTTCCTCATGGGCCACAGCATGGGCGGCACGATCGCCACATTGTTCGCCATCGAGCGAATGGAAGCGTTCGAGCGCGCGGGCAGGCCGGTGGCAGGGCTGATCCTTTCGAGCCCCGCGCTTGCGCCGGGCAAGGACGTGCCCCGCTGGATGCTGGCGGCGAGCCGGATCGTGAGCCGCCTATGGCCGCGCTACAAGGCGATGAAGATCGAGCCTGCGCTGCTTTCGCGCAACTCGGGCGTCGTCGAAGCGAACCGCCTCGACCCGCTCGTCCATCACGCCGCCGTCCCAGCGCGCACAGGCGCGCAGATCCTCGAAGCCATGGCGCGCATCGAGCAAGGCCGAGGGTCGCTGCACTTGCCGGTGCTCGTCTATCACGGCACGGCCGACAAACTGACCGAGCCCGACGGCAGTCGCGCGTTCATCGAGCACGTCGGCGCTACCGACCGAACGCTCTCGCTCTATGAAGGCGCGTATCACGAAACCATGAACGACCTCGATCGAGACCGAGTCATCGATGCGCTGACGCAGTGGATCCTCGCACACGTCTGAGTTCGACGCCGTTCGCGGCAGGTTCCATCGAAGCGCCAGCGTGATCTATCGGGTTCGTCAGGCGCGCCAGTTGGGCGCGCGCTTGTCGATGAACGCCTGCATGCCCTCCTGCGCAACCGGGTCGTTCGCATTGCAGGCGATCGTCTGACCGGCCATCTGATAGGCCGCTTCGATGCCCGTTTCCAGTTGCCGATAGAACAGCGACTTGCCCATGCTCACGGCGGCGGCCGGTTTGTCGCAGATGCGTTTGGCCAGCGCGGCGACATCGGTGTCGAGCGCATCGAGCGGCGTCATATGGTTAATCAGCCCGAGTTCGCGCGCCTTGGCCGCATCGATGAAATCGCCGGTCATGAGCATCTCGAACGCCGCTTTGCGTGGAATATTGCGCGAGAGCGGCACGGCCGGCGTCGAGCAGAACAAGCCGTAATGGATGCCCGAGGTCGCGAAACGCGCCGTATCGGCCGCCACCGCGAGATCGCACATCGCCACGAGCTGGCAGCCCGCCGCCGTCGCAATCCCCTGCACGCGCGCGATCACGGGCTGCGGCATCCGCTGAATCGTCATCATCAGCGCGGAACAACGCCCGAAGAGCCGCTGATAGAACTCGAGCGAAGGACTCGCTCGCAACTCCTTCAAGTCGTGCCCGGCGCAATACGCGCGCCCCTCGGCCGCGAGCACCACGACGCGCGCGTCCGATTGCGCAATCGCGGAGAGCGCTGCCTGCAACTGCTCGATCAGATCTTCCGACAGTGCATTGAAGGCGTCGGGGCGATTCAGGGTGACCCGCACAACGCCCGCAAGTCCGTACGCGTCGCGCTCGATCAAGAGCGCTTCCGAAGTGGAACGCGAAGAAGAGGAAGATGGGTGATTCATGATGCGCTCGCTCCTGGCAACAAATACAAATGCGATCGGTCGTGGGTTCGTGCTTCAGCTGCTTCAGCTGCTTCAGCTGCTTCAGCTGCTTCAGCTGCTTCAGCTGCTTCAGCTGCTTCAGCTGCTTCAGCTGCTTCAGCTGCTTCAGCTGCTTCAGCGTGCCGCTGCCTACCGCGGCGTGCCTCTGGGCGTTCGGGCGCGCTTCAGATTCCAGCCAACGCGCGCAAGTGCGCAACGACGCTACGTCCGAGCGCCGACAAGTTGTAGCCCCCTTCGAGGCAGCTAACGATACGGCCGTGCGCGTAGCGCTCGGCGATGCGGCGAATTTGATCCGTTATCCACGTGTAGTCGTCCTCCACGAGCCCCATGTTGCCGAGATCGTCTTCTCGATGCGCGTCGAAACCCGCCGAGACGAAGATCATCTCGGGCTTGAACGCTTCGAGCCGCGGCAGCCACACGAGATCGATCGCCTCGCGCACCGCGGCGCCCGGCGTGCGCGCCGGCAACGGCACATTGGCCATGTTCGGCGCGTGGTTGTCGGCGCCGCTGAACGGATAGAACGGGTGCTGAAAGAAGCTGCACATCAGCACGCGCTCATCGCCGGCAAACGCCGCCTCGGTGCCGTTGCCGTGATGCACGTCGAAGTCGATGATGGCCACGCGCGACAAGCCGCGCACTTCGAGCGCGTGACGCGCGGCGATCGCCACGTTGTTGAAGAAGCAAAAACCCATCGCGCGAGCGGGCTCCGCATGGTGTCCCGGGGGCCGCACGGCACAGAACGCGTTGTCGTACCGCCCGTCGATCACGGCGTCGGTGGCGGCGACGGCCGCGCCGGCCGCTCGTAGCGCGGCCTGCCACGTATGGGGGTTCATGGCGGTATCGGGGTCGATCCACGCATGGCCCTCGCTCGGCGCGCTGCGCTCGATGAATTCGATATGCGCGCGTGTATGCACACGTGCGAGATCGGCCACTTGCGCGAGCGGCGCACTCTCGCGCTCGATGAATTCGGCAATGCGACTCGCGATCAACTGATCCTCGATCGCGACGAGACGCTCGGGACATTCCGGATGCCCGCGCCCCATCTCGTGCAGCAGGCAGTCGGGGTGTGAGTAGACAGCGGTGGCCATGATCGTTCGTTTGCCGCAGTCGCGGCATGTCTCCTGGGTTGCTTCGTCGGCCTTCGTCGGCCTTGTGTCGCAGGTGCGGCCGCGCACCGAACTACGTTACCACAGGAGCCGGCGCCCGTTCCCGGACGCCGCGCGTCTAAGGTGCGTCAACCGGCGTCGCCGTGCCATCTCACCGCGCACCGCGCTCGCCTGCGGTTCCGCCCGCGCCGACCGTTCGCTATACTGCGCCGAACGCCAGAACGAGTTCGCAGCTGTGCCTTCGATGCGCACGCGAACCCGAGCGGTCCGACGCCCTCTTTCGCTCTCTTCTATGACCGGTCAACTCGCATCTACCGCCGCCCCACGCCGGCGCCTCGCCGTTCTTCTCGCACTGATGCTCGGCGCCGCCGTTTCGTCGCAGAACGGCTACGCCCAGAACGCTGCCCCCGCCAAGCACCGAAGCCATCTTGCGCAAGGCGCGCAAGGTCAACGGACGCATTCGGCCTCGCCGGGCGCGACCTTCGAAGAAGAGATCATTCCGCAACGTTACGTCGACAACGCGGATGTCAACGCATTCATCGACGATATGGTGGCGCGCTATGACTTCGACGCGACCGCGCTGCACGCCCTATTCGCCGGCGTGAGCTACTCGGCTACCGCCGTCAAGCTCGTCACCCCGGCGCCGACGCCGTTCGTCAAGAATTGGCAAGTCTATCAGGCGCGCTTCCTCGATCCGGTGCGCATCAACGCGGGCGTCGAATTCTGGCGCGAGAACCGCGCGACGCTGCAACGCGCCTACGAGCAATTCGGCGTGCCGCCCGAGATCGTCGTCGGCATCATCGGTGTGGAGACGATATACGGCCGCTATATGGGCAACTTCCGCGTGCTCGATGCGCTCACGACGCTCGCGTTCGACTATCCGAATACGCCGAACCGCGCCGAGCGCGAAATGACGTTTCGCAAGAACCTCGTGGACTATCTCGTCTGGACACGCGACGCCCAGATCGACCCGACGTCGGTGCTCGGCTCATACACGGGCGCCATCGGGATTCCTCAATTCTTGCCGAGCAGCATCGTCAAGTACGCGGTCGATTACGAAGGCAACAAGCGGATCGATCTGCGCACGAGCACAGCCGACGCAATCGGCAGCGTGGCCAACTACCTGAAGGAAAACGGCTGGGAGAACGGGCGTCCGGTCGTGTGGCGGATCGCGCACGACGCCGGCAGCCTCGGCGTCGCGCAGGCTGCCGCCGATGGGCAGCCACAGCCGCACTGGCCACTCGCTCAACTGCTGCGTGCGGGCATGCTGCTCGATCAGCCGGGGCTCGATCTAACTTCGGAAGCCAGCACGCCCATCACCGTCATCGATCTGCCGACGCCCGGCCAACCGACCGAGTACATGCTCGGGCTGCAGAATTTCTACGCGCTCACTCGCTATAACCGCAGCTTCTTCTACGCGCTCGCCGTGTACGAGCTCGGCCAGCGCGTCAAGGCGCGTATCGAGCAAGAAGATGGGACCATTCAGAGTGCCGGTTCGACTGCGCCCTCGGCTTCTTCGGCATCGGCGCCGGCTTCGGGCGTGAATTCGGCTTCGGCGTCAGAACGTTAGGCTCGCACTCGTCGGCGTCACCGTGACGCCGTAGTTGCAGACGGGAGCACCGGCTTGCAGTAGCCCGCTCGCGGCCCACCGCACATTGCGAATGCGCTTCTTTTCGACATCGAGCAATGAGACCTGAGTGAAGTCGACGAAGCCGTTGCTCGAATAGTGGGCGCATGCGCCAACCCCGTAAACTTCGACGACACCGGCAAACGCCCAATCGAATGTTTGCCCATAACTGCTCGTTTTCTTCAGGGTGGACGCGCGGCCGCTCGTCTTATCGATCGTTGCGATATCCCACCTCGAGCACACTTGCCCCACCGCGCAGTCGCCGGCGATCTTGCCGACGATCAAATCGCCCGTGGCGACCGGCTCCGGCACGCTGTGATCGACGTTGCCGCCTTGGCAGCAATTCCAACTGGCAATGGTCCATGCGTGATCGTTGAAGCCATTCCAACCGAGCACCGGCTGCAAGATGCTGACGATGTTCTCGTAATCCTCGAGCCCGGGAAAGAAGTACAGCACCTGGCCGACATCCGATGCCGGTGCGGACGGCACGAGCCAGTTCGCGCTGATTCCTCCGAACGGCGCTTTGTCGTGGTACCAACTTGCTTCGAGCCAACCGTCGGCTCGAGGCGGTCGATTTGCGCCGGCCGCGGGGGGCTTTGCCCCAGGCGCCGCCGACATCCCGGGCTCGATGCGGCTCCCGCTTTTGGTATAGCGCGCATAGCCGCAGGCGTGAGCGGGCGAACGTGTGCCGTCGGCATGCAGCACCCGCCCGTCGGCTAGCAAGATGTCGGAGCGGCCGACCGTGCGCACACAGGAAGGATGAAAATAACCGAACGGCGTAATGACATAGCCTTGCGGCACGTTGGACGGCGCATGATGCGCAAGCGTGGGCGCGGGCCCCGTGGCGGCCGGGGTCTCGTCGGCCCAGCCCGCGGTCGGCACCGCGCAATACAAGACGATGCCTAAGAAGAGAACAGCGAGCGCGCCGATTCGCGCGATCGGCGGCTTGGCGATGCGATGTCCCATATCGGCTCCTGTCGAGCGGTCGAGATCGTCGCGCCCTCTTGGGGCGCAACGCGGTGGCGCTTGTCGACTGGCAATATAGGACGCGTCTTCACCGAGACACAGCTATCCAGATGATCAGGGTGTGCATTCGATAGAAAACACGATCTCCGGGGCATACGCCCGTCAAGCGGGAAACACGCCGGTCGAGAGATACCGATCGCCGCGATCGCATACGATGAACACGATTGTTGCGTTTTCGACTTGCCGCGCCACGCGCAGAGCAACCTCGCACGCGCCGCCCGACGAGATTCCGCAGAAGATGCCTTCGACAGCGGCCAGGCGCCGCGCCATGGTCTCGGCCGCCGCTTGCGAGACGTTCTCGGTGCGATCGATCCGAGTGCGGTCGAAGATTTTCGGCATGTACGCCTCCGGCCACTTGCGGATGCCCGGAATGCGCGAACCTTCCTCGGGCTGCGCCCCGATGATCTCGATCGCCGGGTTCTGCTCTTTCAAATAGCGCGAGACGCCCATGATCGTGCCGGTCGTACCCATCGACGAGACGAAATGCGTGACGCGACCTTCGGTATCACGCCAAATTTCAGGCCCCGTCGCCTCGTAATGCGCCGCGGGATTGTCGGGGTTCGCGAACTGATCGAGGATGATGCCGCGCCCGTCGCGCTGCATTTGCTCGGCCAGATCGCGCGCATATTCCATCCCGCCTTTCACCGGCGTCAGCACGATTTCAGCACCGTATGCAGCCATGCTCTGGCGCCGCTCGACCGATAGGTCCTCCGGCATCAGCAAGACCATCTTGTAGCCGCGGATCGCCGCCGCCATGGCGAGCGCGATCCCGGTGTTGCCGCTCGTCGCTTCGATCAGCGTGTCGCCCGGCTTGATGCGGCCGCGCGCCTCCGCTTTCTTGATCATCGACAAGGCTGGACGATCTTTCACGGAGCCCGCGGGATTGTTCCCTTCTAGCTTCGCGAGCACGACGTTGTTGCGGCTGCGGATCTCGTCGTCGGATAAGCGGACGAGTTGGACCAGCGGCGTGTTGCCGATCGTGTCTTCGATGGTTTTGTAAGGCATAGGCGTGACGCGCGGCGCGCGCTCATCTTTGGCGATAGGAATGAGCCGATTGTAAAGCACGCAGCCAGCGACCGCCGCGTAGGGTCTTTTTGGCGCACGCCGGGCAACGGGCCTACCAGCAAAAAACCCGCGCACGAGCGCGGGAAACCGTCGAAACCGCATGACGGCTGAAGGAGCCGGTAAAACGTCTGCCGCCCTCGATGACGAACGCTCAGCGCTTGATTGACACCGGATCGGCATCGATGCGATCGCGCCGCGCGCCGCCAGCGACACCGGCAGTGCCGGTCCCTCGACCGGTGGACGCGAACGACTCAGGGGCCCGTTCCCATTGCGTTTGCGAGCCAACCGTGAGCCCTTCGGCGCGCAGGCGCTCGACCGTTTGACCACCCATGCCTTTGACGCGGCGGCTCAAATCGCCCGCGTCCATGAACGGGCCGCCCGTGGCGCGTTCTTCGACGATCGCTCGCGCCTTGGCCGGACCGATGCCCTTGATCGCACGCAACGCCGCCTCGTCGGCGGCATTGACGTCGACAGCATGAGCGAAAAAGGAAACGAATGCGGCGACGAGCGGCGCCGCGAGAAAAAGAATGCGCTTGACCATGGGACCTCCGTGCAAAAAGCCGGCCGGCGAGCGCCGACCGAGAAGTCCCAGTCTAAGCAGTGCGCGCCGCGGATTACAGTTGGCCGGATAGCCAACGTACGTAGCGGTCGACGCCTTCTTGCACGGTGAGGAAAGGCGCGTCGTACCCGGCCGCGCGCAAGCGTCCGAGGTCGGCCTGCGTGAAACATTGGTACTTGCCGCGCAGCGCATCGGGGAACGGCACGTATTCGACGAGCCCGCGCTGGACCATCTCGGCCAACGAAAGCGCCGGTTGGCCCTCGAGCGCACGCAGCGTGTTCACGACGGAGGATGCAATATCGTTGAACGGTTGAGCACGGCCGGTGCCAAGGTTGAAAATGCCCGATTTTTCGGGATGGTCGAAGAAGAACAAATTGACCTTCGCGACGTCTTCGACGGAGACGAAATCGCGCGTCTGCTCGCCCGCGGCGTAACCGTTGTATTCGCCGAACAGCTTGACCTTGCCCTCGGCGCGAAACTGGTTGAAGTTGTGAAACGCCACGGACGCCATGCGCCCCTTGTGCGCTTCGCGCGGGCCATACACGTTGAAGTAGCGAAAGCCCACGATTTGGCTGCGCGCGGCCGGCATGACGCGGCGCACGATCTGATCGAACAGAAACTTCGAATAGCCGTAGACATTGAGCGGCGCCTCGACCGCCCGTTCTTCGACGAAGCGGCTCGAGCCGCCGTAAATCGCCGCCGACGATGCATAGAGAAACTGCGCCCCCTGCGCCAAGCACGCGTCGAGCACGGCACGGCTGTAGCGGAAGTTGTTCTCCATCATGTAGCGGCCGTCGGTCTCCATCGTGTCCGAGCAAGCGCCCTCGTGGAATACCGCCCGCACTTTGCCGAAGTCGCCGCGCGCGAAGCGCTCGACGAATTCGGTCTTGTCGAGGTAATCGTCGATTTCGCAATCGACCAGGTTCTTGAACTTGTCGGCGCGCGAGAGGTTGTCGACGGCGATGATGCGAGTCTCGCCGCGCTCGTTCAGCGACTTGACGAGATTGGCGCCGATGAACCCGGCGGCTCCGGTGACGATGAGAGTCATGATCGTGATAGCGGTTATTCGATAACGGTGATGGGCGAGAGGCCTCCTGCGGCGCCGCGGGCTAGTCTATCGCGCAGCTAGCGCGCGTCGGCTCCGAACAGCTCGTCGTAATCGACGGTGGCCGTGCCGAGCTTGCCGACGACGATGCCAGCCGCCCGGTTCGCCAGCGTCACGGCCGCCACGAGCGGAAGCTTGGCCGCGAGCATGACGGCCAACGTGGCGATGACGGTATCGCCAGCCCCGGAAACGTCATACACTTCGCGCGCGACGGCGGGCGCAGTCAACACGGCGCCGTCGGCCGTGAACAGCGTCATGCCTTCCTCCGAACGCGTCAGCAGCAACGATTCGATGTCGAGCGATGCACGCAACGCGTCGACGCGCGAGCGCAAATCGTCTTCCGATTTCCAGTGACCCACCACTTCGCGCAACTCGGCGCGATTCGGCGTGATCAGCGTGGCGCCGCGGTAGCGTTCCCAGTCGTCGCCCTTCGGATCGACGAGCACCGGCTTGCCCGCTGCGCGCGCCTTGGCGATCATCTGCGTGACGTGGGTCAAGCCGCCCTTGGCATAGTCGGACAGCAAGATCACGTCGTGCGAGGCAAGCAGGGCGTCGAAGCGCGCGAGCCCCGCCAACAGCGCTTCGTGCGCCGGCGTCTTCTCGAAATCGACGCGCAATAACTGCTGCTGGCGCGACAGGACGCGCAGCTTGATCGTCGTCGGCAACTCGGGATCGCGCTCCAAATGCGTCGCTACACCGGTCGCTTTGAGCAGCTCGACGATGCGCTCGCCCGGCTCGTCGTGGCCGACGACACAGAGCAGTCCGGCGCGCGCGCCGAGCGCCGCCACGTTGCGGGCGACGTTCGCCGCGCCGCCCAAGCGGTCTTCCTGCCGCTGGACATGCACGACCGGCACAGGCGCTTCGGGCGAAATGCGATTGACGTCGCCGAACCAATAGCGATCGAGCATGACGTCGCCGACGATCAGCACCCGAGCCTCGCCGAGCCGCTCGCGCGGCACGCGCGCAACGCCGGCCTCGCGCGAAGCCGTCTCTTTCGATGGCTCAGACGCGTGCATCGCTTGCGGTATTGACTTGGACATAGGGACGCCCGATTGCGTAATAGTCGATGCCGAGCTCGGCCATCGTCAACGGTTCGTAGAGATTGCGGCCGTCGAAAATCACGGGCGCTTTCAGCACGGATTTCAAGTGCGTGAAATCGGGGCTCTTGAACTCCTTCCACTCGGTGACGATGACCAGCGCATCTGCGCCCGAGAGCGTTTCGTCTTGCGATTTCGCGAACGTCAAGCGCGCGAGCGAATCGGGCGCATCGGCCAAATCGAGCGGGAAGACGCGACGCGCCTCCTCGATCGCGACAGGATCGTAGGCCTGCACCTTGGCGCCGCGCGCGAGCAACGCCGCAATCAAGCGCCGGCTCGGCGCCTCGCGCATATCGTCCGTATTGGGCTTGAAAGCCAGCCCCCAGACGGCGAACGTGCGGCCGGTCAGATCCTCCCCGAGGCGCTTGACGATCTTCTCGACGAGCACCTGCTTTTGATCGTGATTGACCTCTTCCACCGCTTCGAGAATGCGCAGCCGCTGTCCGTTCTCGCTCGCGGTGCGCACGAGCGCCTGCACGTCCTTGGGAAAGCACGAGCCGCCGTAACCGGCGCCCGCATAGAGGAAGTGGTAACCGATACGCGGATCGGAGCCGATGCCGCGCCGCACGGCCTCGATGTCGGCGCCGACGCGATCGGCCAGATTCGACATCTCGTTCATGAAGGAGATGCGCGTCGCAAGCATGGCGTTGGCGGCGTACTTCGTGAACTCGGCCGAACGCACGTCCATATACAGCGTGCGCTCATGATTGCGGTTGAACGGCGCGTACAGCCGCTTCATCTTCTCGCGTGCGAGGATGCCCGCATCGTCGTCGTCGATGCCGATGACGATGCGGTCGGGCCGCATGAAATCGTCGACGGCGGCGCCTTCTTTCAGAAACTCGGGGTTCGATACGACCGAGAAGCGATGGGCCGCGCTCGCGCCCAAGCCGCGCGCGTCGAGTTCGGCCGCAATCACCGCCCGCACGCGCTCGGCCGTGCCCACGGGCACCGTCGATTTGTCGACGACCACCTTGAACCCGTTCGAATAACGGCCGATATTGCGCGCCGCTTCGAGCACGTATTGCAAATCGGCGGAACCGTCCTCATCCGGCG
This sequence comes from Trinickia sp. Y13, assembly GCF_029522115.1. Classification (GTDB taxonomy): domain Bacteria; phylum Pseudomonadota; class Gammaproteobacteria; order Burkholderiales; family Burkholderiaceae; genus Trinickia. Next base: position 12,851 of record NZ_JAKWFK010000016.1, read on the forward strand.
GCGTGCCGACCGCGATGAATTGCACGTCGCCGTGTTCGACGCTGGCCTTCACGTCCGTCGAGAACGTGATGCGACCGTGGGCGCGCGTGCGCGCGATGATTTCTTGCAAGCCCGGCTCGTGAATCGGCACGCCGCCGTTGTTCAGGATATCGATCTTGCGCGGATCGACGTCGAGGCAGAAAACGTCGTTGCCGATTTCCGCCAAGCAAGCGCCCGTGACGAGACCGACGTAGCCCGTGCCGATGATGGTGATTTTCATACGCGTTCCGATGGTGGATGCTTCAAGCTTGCGCTGCAATGGGCTCTATGCGGCGTGGCGCATAGGTTTCCCAGCCGCTGCAGCCGGGGCACTGCCAATAGAACAGACGCGCCCGGAAACCGCAATTTTGGCATGTGTAACGTGGCAGATTTTTGGTGCGCTGCTTGATCAGCGTGCGCATCAATTCGAGTTCCCCGCGACGCGGTTCCTCGGCCGAGTCGATTTGCGCATCGAGCAAGCGAGTCATGCCCGACAGGTTCGGCGCCGTCTGCATCTGCGTGCGCGCCAGCGCATGCGCCACTTCGGTCCCGCAAAGCTGGGCGACGTGCGGATAGGCGACATCGAGCAAATCGCTGGAAGCGTATTGCTTGACATAGCCTTCTAGCAACGCCGCGCCTTCCTGCGGGCGCGCGAGCGCCGCATAGGCCTTCATCAGCTTTTCGGCCACGAGCGGCAAGTACGACGGATTTTGCGATTCGACGCGGCGCCAAGCCTCGATCGCCGCATCGTAATCGCCGCGCGCCTGCGCGACATCGCCGCGCAGAATGGTCGCCCGCACATTGCGGGCATTTGCCTCGAGGGCCAGATCGAGCTGACTCGATGCCTGTGCGGCATCCTTGCGCTGCAAGGCTTCCTGAGCCAGCTCGCAATGAAATTGCGCGATCTCCTTGGCAAGCGAATCCGCGCCCATCGTCTCGAGCCGACGCGCGGCATCGATGGCCTTGGTCCAGTCTTTCTCGATCTCGTAGATCGTCAGCAATGCGCGTTGCGCATCGCGAGCGTATTCGCCGGCGTCGAGCCGGCTCAACGCTTCCTCGGCGCGATCGAGCAGCCCGGCCTTCAGGAAATCCTGCCCCAACTCGAACAGAGCGTGATCGCGCTCGGTCACCGGCAAATCCGCGCGGCTCAACAGGTTCTGATGGATGCGGATAGCGCGGTCGGTTTCGCCGCGACGACGAAACAGATTGCCGAGCGCAAAGTGCAGTTCGATCGTCTCCGGATCGAGCTTCACGACTTCGATGAACGCATCGATCGCCTGGTCCGGCTGCTCGTTCAGAAGAAAGTTCAGGCCGCGGAAGTAAGAGCGCGGCAAGTTGGCGCTTTCGGACAACAGCGTCTTCAAGTCGTAGCGCGAAGCCATCCAGCCGAGCGCGAAAGCGACGGGGACGACCAGCAGCCACCAGAAATCGAGATCCATGCGAAGGTCGAGGAAGCGGGGATGAGAGCGCGCGGGCGTGCCGTGCGCTTAGATAACGGGGGGCATCGGCGGCTCGACGACAACGGGCGGCGTGTTCTCCCGGGCGGCGCGCAACTCTCGCCGCAAGCGGCCGTTTTCGAGGCGGAGCCGCACGAGCGCGGGCACCGCCGAGACGAGGCCGGCCAGCAGCCCCACGAGGAAAAACGCGAGGCCGATCAAAATGAGCGGCGCCTGCCACGCGTATCCGGCAAACGAGATCGACGTGCTCTGCGTATTGCCCATCGCGAGCACGAGCAGGACGACGAACACGAGCACACGGATCAACCAGACGATAATTTTCATAAGCGTTCTCTTGGCGGCGACTGCGATTGTCGTGCCGGCGTCGATACCTCTGCTGCCGGCGCTGCGCCTGGCGCCAAGGCGCCCGACGCCTGGACAAAAGTGCCCGTATTGTAATGGAAACGATGCGGGCCAGGCCGCGCCGCGCGAGTGCGTCACGCCCGGACCACCGACCGACGTAGCCAGCCCGGCGCGCGTGAAAGGGGACGGAAAACAAAAAAGCGCCCGAAGGCGCTTCTCGTACCGTATTGCCGGTTCTCACTGTCGGCCTTGGCGTCGACGACACCATCAGCGATTTCGATCTTCGCGTAGTGAACGCCACCGCAAGGGCAACGCCGCACTCAAAGATCGTCGTCAGCCGAATCGAGCTTCAGTGGCTCGCCAGCCCGGCCGTCCACCCGCTCGCGCAGTTCCTTGCCGGGTTTGAAGTGCGGCACATGCTTTTCGGGCACGTGCACCTTCTCGCCCGATTTCGGGTTACGCCCGACGCGGGATGGGCGACGGTTCAGACCGAAGCTGCCGAAGCCGCGAATTTCAATGCGATGGCCTTTGGCCAAGGCCTCCGACATCGCATCGAGCATCGTCTTGACCGCGAAATCCGCATCCTTGAGAACAAGCTGCGGAAATCGCGCTGCCAACTGGGCGACCAATTCCGATTTGGTCATACTGCGGCAGACCTCTCAAAGGCTTACTGATTCTGGCCGTCGAGCTTGGCCTTGAGCAGCGCGCCAAGATTGGTCGTGCCCGTTGCCGCCGAACTCGTATCGGCCGCCAGGCCGCGAATCGCCTCTTGCTGCTCGGCCGAATCCTTGGCCTTGATCGACAGGTTGATGCCGCGCGACTTGCGATCGATGTTGATGATCATCGCGTTGACCTTGTCGCCTTCCTTCAGCACGTTGCGAGCATCTTCCACGCGGTCTTGCGCGATTTCCGACGCACGCAGGTAGCCTTCGACGTCTGCCGTCAGCGCCACGACCGCGCCCTTGGCATCCACCGACTTCACCGTGCCGTCGACGATCGAACCCTTGTCGTTCATGGCAACGAAGTTGCTGAACGGGTCGCCTTCGAGCTGCTTGATGCCGAGCGAAATGCGTTCTTTCTCGACGTCGATGCCGAGCACGACCGCTTCCACTTCGTCGCCCTTCTTGTACTTGCGCACGGCTTCTTCACCGGCTTCGCTCCACGACAGATCCGACAGGTGGACGAGGCCGTCGATGCCGCCAGGCAGACCGATGAACACGCCGAAGTCGGTGATCGACTTGATGGCGCCGCTGATCTTGTCGCCCTTCTTGAAGTTGCGGCTGAAGTCATCCCACGGATTCGGCTTGCACTGCTTCATGCCGAGGCTGATACGACGACGGTCTTCGTCGATCTCGAGCACCATGACTTCGACTTCGTCGCCGAGCTGAACGACCTTCGACGGAGCGACGTTCTTGTTCGTCCAGTCCATTTCCGAAACGTGGACGAGGCCTTCGATGCCCGATTCCACTTCGACGAACGCGCCGTAATCGGTGATGTTCGTGACCTTGCCGAACAGACGCGTGCCCGACGGGTAGCGGCGCGAAATGCCTTCCCACGGATCATCGCCGAGTTGCTTGATGCCCAGCGAAACGCGGTTCTTCTCTTGATCGAACTTGAGGATCTTGGCCGTGACTTCCTGGCCGACCGACAGCACCTCGCTCGGATGACGCACACGACGCCATGCGATGTCGGTGATGTGCAGCAGGCCGTCGATGCCGCCCAGATCCACGAACGCGCCGTAATCGGTGATGTTCTTGACCACGCCGTTGACGATCGCGCCTTCCTTGAGCGTCTCGAGCAGCTTCGCGCGCTCTTCGCCCTGCGTCGCCTCGATGACGGCGCGGCGCGATAGCACGACGTTGTTACGCTTGCGGTCGAGCTTGATGACGCGGAATTCGAGCGTCTTGCCTTCGTACGGCGTCGTATCCTTGACGGGACGCGTATCGACGAGCGAACCGGGCAGGAATGCGCGGATGCCGTTGACCATGACGGTCATGCCGCCCTTGACCTTGCCCGTGATCGTGCCGGTCACGAGCTCGTTGTTGTCGAGCGCTTTTTCCAGCGACAGCCACGAAGCGAGACGCTTGGCCTTGTCGCGCGACAGAATCGTGTCGCCATAACCGTTTTCGAGCGCGTCGATCGCGACCGAAACGAAGTCGCCCGCCTGCACTTCTACCTCGCCCGCGTCGTTCAAGAACTCTTCGAGCGGGATGTAGGCTTCGGACTTGAGACCTGCATTGACGACCACGAAGTTGTGGTCGACACGCACGACTTCGGCGGAAATCACTTCGCCGGCGCGCATGTCTTGCTTGGTCAACGACTCCTCGAAGAGGGCCGCAAAAGATTCGGTGTTCGGGTTGGAAGTTTGCAGGTCGGACATAAAAATCGTAAATGCATGGCTTCGCGAGTGTCAGTGCCGGCGACTAGGACCGGACACGCTGCGACGTCGATGCGAACGCCATACGGGGTTAAGGGTTAACACCACGCTTGGGCCCAAAAGGGGCCCAAGCACCTACCGCTCTCGATACCACTGCACCACGGCTTCGACCGCTTGGTCGATCGACAGCGCTGAAGTGTCAAGCAGCTTTGCGTCTGCCGCGGGCTTGAGCGGCGCGACGGCGCGCTGACTGTCGCGCTCGTCCCGCTCTCGCAAATCCCGGAGCAAGTTATCCATATTAGCAGAAAAGCCTTTTTGGATCAATTGCTTATGCCGCCTGGCCGCGCGCGCCTCCACACTGGCCGTCAGAAACACCTTCAGCATGGCGTCGGGGAAGATGACGGTGCCCATATCGCGGCCGTCCGCGACGAGCCCCGGTTCCTTGCGAAACGCCCGCTGGCGCGCCACGAGCGCGGCCCGCACGTTCTGATGGACCGCGATCGCCGAGGCCCGATTGCCGATTTCCTCGGCGCGAATCTCGCTCGACACATCGACGCCGTCGAGCTGCGCGCAGCCTTCCCGGAACGTGATGTGCAAGTCGTTGACGAGGGCGGCGAGCGCGTCGGCGTCATCCGGCGCCACGCCATAACGCACGCTTGCAAGGGCGGCAAGCCGGTAAAGCGCGCCGCTATCCAACAAGTGAAAGCCGAGTCGCGCGGCGACGAGCGCCGCGACCGTGCCTTTGCCTGAAGCGGTCGGGCCGTCGATCGCGATGACGGGAGTCTGGTGAAAAGGGCGAGTCGGTTTCATCTAATAAAGGGAGGTCACGCGCGAACGAGCGTCTCGAAGCGGGCGAAATAATCGGGAAACGTCTTGCCGACGCACTTCGGATCGTTGATCCGTACCGGAACGCCGCCGAGCGATACGAGCGAGAAGCACATCGCCATGCGGTGATCGTCATAGGTGTCGATCTCCGCATTGGGCGTGAGCTTGGCGGGGGGCGTCACGACAAGGAAATCTTCGCCCTCCTCCACCTGCGCGCCGACTTTGCGCAGCTCGTTGGCCATTGCCGCGATCCGATCCGTCTCTTTCACGCGCCAACTGCCGATGTTGCGCAGCGTAGTCGTGCCGCGCGCGAACAGCGCACAGACGGCGATCGTCATCGCCGCATCGGGAATCAAATTGAAATCCATGTCGACCGCTTCGAGCTGGCCGTGATCGTGGCCCACGCCGCGCACCTCGATCCAGTCCTGCGCCATCGTTACGTTGGCGCCCATCGCGGTCAGTGCGTCCGCGAACGCCACGTCGCCCTGGATGCTGTCGCGGCCGACGCCGACGACGCGCACCGGGCCGCCGCCGATCGCACCCGCCGCGAGGAAATACGACGCCGACGAAGCATCGCCCTCGACCATGATCGCGCCCGGCGACCGGTAGCGTACGCCGGCCGGCACCGTGAAGCGCTGCCAGCCCTCGCGCGCGACGGTCACGCCGAAACGCTCCATCAGCTTGATCGTGATGTCGATGTAAGGCTTCGAAATCAACTCGCCTTCGACTTCCACCACGATCTCGCCGGTCTTTGCACGCACGAGCGGCAGCGTCATGAGGAGCGCCGTCAGGAACTGGCTCGACACGTCGCCGCGCACGCGGATCGGCGCTTCGATCGCGATCTCGCCCGCGCGAATGCGCAGCGGCGGGTAGCCTTCGTTTTCCTCGTAATCGATACGCGCGCCGATCTGACGCAGGCCGTCGACGAGATCGCCGATGGGCCGCTCGTGCATGCGCGGCACGCCATGCACGCGATAGTCGCCGCCGTTGACCGCGAGCGCGGCGGTCAGCGGACGGATCGCCGTGCCGGCGTTGCCGAGAAAGAGGTCCGCCGTCTTCGCCGTGAATGCGCCGCGCGCGCCCTGGACGACGCAGCGCTCGCCATCGCGCGTCAGTTTGACGCCGAGCTTCTCGAGCGCAGCCAGCATGACGCGCGTGTCGTCGGAATCGAGCAAGTTCGAAACGGTCGTTTCGCCCTCTGCCAGCGCCGCCAGCAGCAGCACGCGGTTCGAAATGCTCTTGGAACCGGGCAGGCGCACCGTGCCTTGCGCGCGCGAGTAGGGTCCGAGATCGAGGTGATCCATAACATGTCCTTTCATTTCGGAGCGAGACCGGCAGGCGCAACCGCTTGCCCCCCGCGTTCTTGCCATTGCGTGCGCGCCTCGCGCGAACGCGCGAACACGGCCTCGAGCGCCGCGCCGTCTTCGGCGACGATCGCGGCGCGCAAGCGCCCGAGCACCGTCAAGTAGCCGTCGAGTTCGTCGACGAGGGCATGGCGATTGGCCAAACAGACATCGCGCCACATTTCGGGGCTCGAGGCAGCGATCCGCGTGAAATCGCGAAAACCGCCAGCCGCGAACGAAAACTTCAGCGCCGCATCGGGCGCGTTCAAGATGCACTCGACGAGCGCGAACGAAAGCAGATGCGGCAAGTGGCTAACGGATGCGAACACCCGGTCGTGCTGCTCGTGCGTCATCGTGCTGACGATCGCGCCGGTGGCGCGCCAAAGCGCCTCAATGCGCGCGACGTCTTGCGCCCGGTTTTCCGGAAGCGGGCACAGCACGACGTTGCGGCCGACGTAGAGATCGGGCAGCGCCGCCTCGATGCCGCTCGATTCGCGGCCGGCGATCGGGTGTCCGGGCACGAACTGAGCGGCGCGCTCGGCGAGCGCTGCGCGAGCAGCGGCGACGACGTCGGACTTCGTGCTGCCGGCGTCGGTGACGATGGTGTCGGCGCCCAAAAAAGGCGCGATGCGCAGGAGTAGCGGCAGCGTCTGCGCGACCGGCGCGGCCAGCAGCACGAGGTCCGCGCCAGCCAACGCGGCGCGCAGTTCGGCGTCGTCATCGAGCGCCGCGACTTCATCGACGACGCCAAGCGCTCTCGCGCGCTCGGCCGATGCGCGCGAACGGCCCACGCCGACGATGCGGCCAACACTCGCCACACCGGCGCGCTCGCGCAGCGCACGCGCCAGCGAGCCCCCGATGAGGCCCACGCCGAAAATCACGAGTTTGTCGAAGGAAAACGAAGTCACGAATGGCTCGCAGGCTGAAGGTCGAAGTGCGCCGCGCCTTACGGCTGCGCGAGCGCCGTGTGCAGGGCGGCGAGGAACGCCTCGTTTTCGTGCGGCAGGCCGATCGTCACGCGCAACGAGGCGAGCTTGACGATGCGCGCCTCGTCGAGTCCGAACTCGCGTGCGACCTCCGAGATCGGCTTGCCGGCGACGTACGGCGCGATGCCGCGCACGTAGGACGGGCCGTATTGCGTTGTCATGTCTTTCTCCAAAGCGGACGAAGCCGGTGCATTGCGCCGCGCTGCGCGAGCGCATGCAGCGGCGCGCTGGCTCGCATCGCGAGCCGCGTCGAGCGCGCGATTCGCACCGCGCTAGCGCGCGCGCGGATACGAGCCGAGGATCTTCAGAAACGCCGCCTTCTTTTCGAGTTCCGCGAGCGCTGCAGCGACAGCCGCGTCTTCTCGATGACCTTCGACGTCGATGTAAAAGTAGTATTCCCAGGTGCCCACGCGCGCCGGACGCGACTCGAAGCGCGTCATCGACACGCCATGACGCGCGAGCGGTTCGAGCAGCTTGAACACGGCGCCCGGCTCGTTCTTCACCGACACGATGAGCGAGGTCTGGTCGTGTCCGCTGCTGCCTGCCGGCGCGTGGCCGATCATGACGAAGCGGGTGCGGTTGTGCGGATCGTCCTGGATCATCGGATAGGCGACCTGCAGGCCGTAAAACGCCGCCGCACGATCACTCGCGATCGCCGCGACCGCCGGATCCTGCGCCGCCAAGCGCGCCGCTTCGGCGTTGCTCGTGACCGCCTGCCGCTCGACGTGCGGCATGTGGGTCGCGAGCCAGCGCTGACACTGCGCCAGCGCTTGCGCGTGAGCGCAAACCCGAACGATGCCGGTCACCGCGCCGCTTTGCGTCAGCAAGTTATGGCGAATCGGCAACGCAAGCTCGCCGCCGATCAGCAACTGCGACTGCAGCAACAAATCCAGCGTGCGCGACACGGCGCCCTCGCTCGAATTCTCGACGGGCACGACGCCGAACTCGGCGCCGCCGGCTTCGACCGACCGGAACACCTCGTCGATCGACAGACACGGCAAGCCTTCGATCGAATGACCGAAGTACTCGTACATCGCCTCTTCGCTATAGGTGCCGGCCGGCCCGAGATAGGCGGCGGTGACGGGGCGCTCGAGCGAACGGCTTGCCGCCATGATCTCGCGCCAGATCGCGCTGATGTGATCGCTGGCCAGCGGTCCCGCGCTCATGTTCTGCAAGCGCGCGATGACCTGCTGCTCGCGCTCGGGCCGAAACACGGGCGCGTTGTACAGCTTCTTGACCTCGCCCACTTCGAGCGCGATCGCGGCGCGCTGGTTGAGCAGCGCGATGAGCTGCTCGTCGATCGCATCGATCCGATCGCGCAGCGGCTTCAACTTTGAATTGAGTTCGTCATCCATGCGTAAAACGGCCGTATCGAAAACGGGCGGCGTCATGCCGCCCCGCCCGCGCGACTTATGCGCGAGTCCGTTCGAATTCCAACATGTACTCGACAAGCGTCTTGACGCCTTCGAGCGACACCGCGTTGTAGATCGACGCCCGCATGCCGCCGACGGACTTGTGGCCCTTGAGCTGCATTAGCCCGCGCGCTTTCGCGCCGGCCAGGAAATCTTCGTTGCGCGATTCGTCGGCGAGGAAGAACGGTACGTTCATTCTCGAACGCGAATCGCGCTCCACTTTGTTGATATAGAAGCTGCTTGCATCGATCGTGTCGTAAAGCAGCTTCGACTTCTCGAGGTTGCGCGCCTCGATTTCCTTCAAACCACCCTGCCGCTTGAGCCACTTGAAAACGAGGCCCGCGATGTAGATCGCATAGGTAGGCGGCGTGTTGAACATGGAATTGTTCTCGGCGACGATGCGCCACTCGAATGCTGACGGGCAGATCGGCAGCGAGCGATCGAGCAAGTCCTCGCGCACCACGACGATCGTCAAGCCCGCCATGCCGATGTTCTTTTGCGCGCCGCCGAACATCACACCGTACTTGGCCACGTCGAGCGGGCGCGACAGCACGTGCGACGAAACATCGGCGACGAGCGGAATATCCCCGAGATCGGGGATATCGAAAGTCTCGACGCCGTGAATCGTCTCGTTGGTGCACAGGTGAACGTAGGCCGGATTGCTCGAGAGCTGCCATTCGCTGCGTTTGGGCGCGCGCGTGAAACCATCCGCCGTTTCGCCGCTCGCGGCCAGATGCGGCTTGCAGTACTTGCCGGCCTCTTTGAACGACTTTTGCGACCACGAACCCGTCACGACGAAGTCTGCGACATCGCGTTTGCCCAGCATATTCATGGGCACGATCGCGTTCTCGCCCAGGCCGCCGCCTTGCAGAAAGAGAATGCGATGGCTGGCCGGCGCCTGCAGCAGCTCGCGCAGATCGGTGAGCGCTTCTTCGTGGATCGACATGAACTCGCGCCCGCGATGGCTCATTTCCATCACGCTCATGCCGCTGCCATGCCAATCGAGCATCTCGTCGGCCGCTTGGCGCAGCACTTCCTCGGGCAACGCTGCCGGCCCCGCCGAGAAATTGAAGACCCGCATCGTGAGACTCCCCGAAGAATGAAATGAACTGAAGCGTGGCGCACCACTGGTGACGCCTCACGGCGGACGCATGCCGCAAATAGTAATGGCCGTTCGCGCGTTTCGCGCAAACGGCCATTATCGCACCGCCGATCGAAAACCGCTCGCGCAGGCCCGAGCGCGAGCCTACGCCGACAAGCCCGAGGGGCTTTGCGGTTTACTTGCCGGGCTTGACCGCGGCGACTTCCTTATCGGCTTGCGTGCGCGTTGCCTGGATCGATTGCGGCATGTACTTCTGCATCAATCCACCCACGACGTCGCGGCCGACTTGATCTTGCACTTGGATGAACTTGCGACCCGTCGGGCTCTTGTAGAACGTCGTCAGATCTTTGATTTCCTGCGTCGAGTAGTACTTCGCATAGGCGTCGTACTGCGCTTGCATCGCGTCGTGGCGGAACGCGTCCGTCGCAAACACTTGGCCCGCGGAATCGACGAGCTTCTGCACGGCCGTCTTTTGCAAGGTGGGCACGGCCGCTTGCTTTTGCTTGTCCGTCAGCGTTTTGTTTTCCGAAAGCGCTTCGGACAGGATTTCCGGAACGTACTGGCGCGCTTGCATCTGCGCGCTGTTGCCGATGGCGCCGACGAGCTTTTGCGCGTCGATCGCTTCGAGCAATTCCTTGATCGCAGCCTGCTTGGCCGCGTCGACCGGAGCAGTTGCAGCAGCGGAAGCCGCCGGCGCTTGAGACTGGAGCGCTTGCGCCATTGCGAAAGTCGGCACGAAAGCAGCCAGCAGCATCCATTGCTTGAATCGTCGTTGCATCTTCACTCCCTCTAAAAAATGAGTCGTTAGCGCGCAGCCGTCAGTTCGGTTCGTTGCGCCGCCGTCGCACGCGGCGGCAGACCCGACCTATAGCACGATGGCTCGCGCGCTTCGTTGTCTTTCGTCAAGAACCGCAGCGATGCCGCGCGGCGCTTGATGCACACGGCCGACCAGTGTCGGCCGCATCGATACTTACTGTTGCGCGCCGTCTTCGCCGTCTTCGCCGGTTTCCTCTTCGGCCGCCGCGCCTTCGACGTCGACTTCGGCTTCCGCGATCTGCTGCAGGCCGGAGAGCTTCGTCCCCTCATCGAGGCTGATGAGTGTAACACCCTGCGTAGCCCGGCCCATCTCGCGGATCTCCGAAACACGTGTGCGAATCAACACACCCGTGGTGGTAATCAGCATGATTTGGCCTTCGGCGTCGACGAGCGTGGCCGCCACGACCTTGCCGTTGCGCTCGGACGTCTGGATCGCGATCATGCCCTTCGTGCCGCGCCCGTGCCGCGTGTACTCGGTGATGGGCGTGCGCTTGCCGTAGCCGTTCTCCGTCGCCGTCAGCACGGACTGCGTCTCGCTGCCCGCCACGAGCATGGCGATCACCTGCTGCCCCTCTTCGAGCTGCATGCCGCGCACGCCGCGCGCCTCGCGGCCCATCGGACGCACGTCGTTCTCGTCGAAGCGCACGGCTTTGCCTGCGTCGGAGAACAACATGACGTCGTGCTGCCCATCCGTGATCGCGGCGCCGATCAGAAAATCGCCATCGTCGAGACCGACCGCAATGATACCTTTGCGCAATGGTCTGCTGAAAGCCTCGAGCGGCGTCTTCTTGACCGTGCCGAGCGATGTCGCCATGAACACGAACTTGTCTGCCGAGAACTCCTTGACCGGCAGCACGACGTTGATCTTCTCGCCATCCTGAAGCGGGAACATGTTGACGATGGGGCGGCCGCGCGAGTTGCGCGAACCCTGCGGCACCTCGTAGACCTTGACCCAATAGACGCGGCCGCGATTCGAGAAACACAGAATATGATCGTGCGTGTTCGCGATGAACAGCGTGTCGATCCAGTCGTCTTCCTTCATCTGCGTGGCCTGCTTGCCTCGGCCGCCGCGCTTTTGCGCGCGATACTCGGAAAGCGGCTGCGACTTGACGTAGCCCGCATGCGACATCGTCACGACCATGTCTTGCGGCGTGATCAGATCTTCCGTGTTCAGCTCGGTCGCGTTCAACTCGATCTTCGAGCGCCGCGCGTCGCCGAACTCGGTCTTCACGGCCGTGAGCTCGTCGCCGATGATGGCCGTGATGCGCTCGGGCCGCCCGAGGATGTCGAGCAGATCGGCGATTTGCGCCATGACTTCGCGGTACTCGCCGATGATCTTGTCTTGTTCGAGGCCCGTGAGGCGTTGCAAGCGCATCTGCAGAATTTCTTGCGCCTGCGTATCGGACAGCTTGTAAAGACCGTCGCCCTGCATGCCGAACGCGGGATTCAATCCTTCTGGGCGGTAGGCTTCGCGCCCGCCCGCCGCCGAATTCTCGGTTTCGGCCCGCGCCAGCATCTCGCGCACGAGCGAGGAGTCCCACGCGCGCGCCATCAATTCTTGCTTCGCGATCGGCGGCGTGGGCGCGGCCTTGATGATCGCGATGAATTCGTCGATGTTCGCGAGCGCAACGGCCAACCCTTCGAGGACATGGCCGCGTTCGCGCGCTTTGCGCAGCTCGTACACGGTGCGCCGCGTCAGCACCTCGCGCCGGTGCGACAGGAACGCGTCGAGCATCTCCTTCAGGTTCAGGAGCTTGGGCTGGCCGTCGACGAGCGCAACCATGTTCATGCCGAACGTGTCCTGCAGCTGCGTCGCTTTATAGAGGTTGTTCAGCACGACCTCGGGCACTTCGCCGCGCTTGAGCTCGATGACGACGCGCATGCCGCTCTTATCGGACTCGTCGCGGATGTCGGAAATGCCCTCGAGCTTCTTTTCGTTGACGAGTTCGGCGATGCGCTCGAGCAGCGAGCGCTTGTTGACTTGATACGGCAGCTCGTCGACGATGATCGCCATGCGCTGGCCGCGATCGATTTCCTCGAAGTGCGTGGCCGCGCGCATGACGACGCGGCCGCGGCCCGTGCGGTAGCCGTCGCGCACGCCGGCCACGCCGTAGATGATGCCGGCCGTGGGGAAATCCGGGGCAGGGATGATCTCGATGAGTTCGTCGATGCTCGCCTGCGGATTCTTCAGCAGATGGTGGCAGGCGTCGACGACTTCGTTCAGGTTGTGCGGCGGAATGTTCGTCGCCATCCCCACCGCGATACCGGACGAGCCATTGATCAGCAGATTCGGGATGCGGGCCGGCAGAATGAGCGGCTCGCTCTCGCTGCCGTCGTAGTTCGGCCCGAAGTCGACGGTTTCCTTGTCGATGTCGGCCAGCAGTTCGTGGCCGATCTTGGCCATGCGGATTTCGGTGTACCGCATGGCGGCGGCATTGTCGCCGTCGATCGACCCGAAATTGCCCTGACCGTCGACCAGCATGTAGCGCAGCGAGAAGTCCTGCGCCATCCGAACGATGGTGTCGTAGACCGCGGTGTCGCCGTGCGGATGATATTTACCGATGACGTCGCCGACGATACGCGCGGACTTCTTATAGGCGCGGTTCCAGTCGTTGTTCAGTTCGTGCATCGCATAGAGCACGCGGCGATGCACCGGCTTCAAGCCGTCCCGCACGTCGGGGAGCGCCCGTCCCACGATTACGCTCATCGCGTAATCGAGATATGAACGACGCATTTCCTCTTCGAGGGAGATCGGCAGAGTCTCTTTGGCGAATTGATCCATTATCCGTATCGATTTCGGGCGCGAGCGGAGCGAAAACCCAACCGGACCGCCACCCCCGCCGACCCGGCAGGAGGCGCCGGGCATCACGCGATTCTAACATGGCCGCCCTTGCCGCCCGACACCCGGTGCGTACTCCCCCACGCACCCGGACGCCGGGCACCCGCTCCGAGCGATTTTTGCGGTGCGTGAACGCGATTGTTGCGGGCGTGCTGGCACGCATCGTGCGACCTGCCATCCCCTTCGGAAGCCCGCCTGGCTTCCCTGTTGCGGCAGCACCACAATCGAAAGAAGCGATTTGGGACGGCGGGATTTTTTTTTCGTAAGAAGGGAACGATATGGCAAAATGCCAACGCACTTGGTTAGACGCTGCTCGAAGTGTCCACAGGGTCGCCGTTTTTTGTGCCGCACCAATGTTATACTTCGAGCAATGTATGACTTGTCTACGTCATCCAGGCTCGCAGTAAACCTGCGGTAATCTCAATTTCGAGAGGAGAAATATGAATAAATTTTCAAAGCTCGCGTTCATTGCAGCTACCGCAGTTGTGGCTGCATCCGCATCGGCACAGTCGGTGCCGGCGTCGCGACAAGCTACGAACGACAACTGGGTGAATGGTACCGGCGAATACGTGTGGATGAACGGCACGAACGAGCTTTGCTGGCGCGATGCGTTCTGGACGCCGGCCACGGCCAACGCGAAGTGCGACGGCGCACTCGTCGCCCAAGCCCCGACGCCGCCCGCTCCGGTCGCCCCGGCTGCTCCGGCTATCTCGAGCCAGAAGGTCACGTATCAAGCCGATACGCTGTTCGACTTCGACAAGGCTATCCTGAAGCCGGCCGGCAAGGCAAAGCTTGACGAACTCGCCACGAAGATCCAAGGCATGAACCTGGAAGTGGCCGTTGCAACGGGCTACACCGACAAGATCGGTTCGGACAAGTACAACGACCGTCTGTCGCTGCGCCGCGCACAAGCTGTCAAGGCTTATCTCGTCAGCAAGGGCGTGCCCGCCAACAAGATTTACACGGAAGGCAAGGGCAAGCGCAACCCGGTCAAGACGGATTGCAACCAGAAGAACCGCAAGGCGCTCATCGCTTGCCTGGCTCCGAACCGTCGCGTGGAAGTCGAAATCGTCGGCACGCAAAACAAGCAGTAAGCCGCGCTTTCGCTTCACGAAAAACCCCGCTCCGGCGGGGTTTTTTTCTGCCTGCGGCATGCAGCGCGCGAGCAGCCTCCACCCTGGCCGACTTCGCCTTCCGGCGCTTTGCCGAGCACGGCGAACCCGTTTCGCCCGCGATAGTTTGGCGCGCCCCGAGCGCCGCGGCGGTTTTGCCGCAGCGCGCAACCCTCGATATACTCAGCCTAATTCTGGCCCACTCCATCTCCACGTTTGCAAGCTTATGACGAATGCCGATCCCCACGAGCTACGGAAATTTAGCGACCTTGCGCACCGCTGGTGGGATCCCAACGCCGAATTCAAACCGCTGCATGAACTGAACCCCGTCCGCCTTGCGTGGATCGATGGGCATGCTCATTTACCGGGAAAGCGCGTCCTTGACGTCGGTTGTGGCGGCGGCATCCTGTCCGAGTCGATGGCCGGCCTTGGCGCGCAAGTCAAAGGCATCGATCTATCCCATCAGGCGCTCGGCGTAGCGGACTTGCACAGCTTGGAAAGCGGCATCACCGTCGAGTACGAAGAGATCGCGGCCGAGGCGCTCGCCGCCCGCGAACCCGCCAGCTACGATGTCGTGACCTGCATGGAAATGCTCGAGCACGTGCCCGATCCCGCGGCGATCGTTCGCGCCTGCGCCGCGCTCGTCAAGCCCGGCGGCTGGGTGTTCTTCTCCACGCTCAACCGAAACGTGAAGGCGTATCTGTTCGCGGTGATCGGTGCGGAATACATCGCGCAGATGCTGCCAAAAGGCACGCACGACTACGCGCGCTTCATCCGTCCGTCGGAACTGGCTGGGTTCGCCCGGGCGGCCGGCTTGCGCGAGGTCGAGGTTAAAGGCATCACCTATCGCCCGCTCGGCAAGCGCTTCGCCTTGTCCGACGATACGAGCGTCAACTACTTGTTTGCCTGCCGCCGCGACGATTGACCGAAACCGAGCGGTGGCCCTCACCTGCGCCGCTCATGCTCGCATCGCCCGCCCCGCCAGCCTCCTTGATCCCGCTTTCGATCCATGAACCAACCGTCGCCCCCACCCGCGCGTCAAGACGACGCGCCGCAGATCGCCCAATGTCGCGCCGCGCTGTTCGACCTCGACGGCACGCTGGCCGATACCGCGCCCGATCTCGTGGCCGCCGTCAATAAGATGCGCCGCCACCGAGGGCTCGAGCTCGTCCCCGTCGAGCAGTTGCGGCCGTTCGCATCGGCCGGTGCGCGCGGGCTGATCGGCGGAGCCTTCGGCATCGGTCCGGAGGATCGCGAGTTCGCCCCGATGCGCGAGGAATTCCTCGCCAATTACGAGACCGATCTATGCATCGAGACGACGCTGTTCCCGGGTATCGCGGAACTGCTCGATGCACTGGATGCGCGCGGCGTTCGCTGGGGCATCGTCACGAACAAGGTGGGCCGGCTGACGATGCCGCTCGTCGCGCAGCTCGGGCTGGCGGCCCGCGCAGGCTGCGTCGTGAGCGGCGACACGACGCCGCATTCCAAACCTCATCCGGCGCCGTTGCTCCATGCCGCCGAAACGCTCGCGTTGCCGCCCGAGCGAATCGTGTATGTCGGCGACGATTTGAGAGACGTGCAGGCGGGATTCGCGGCCGGCATGGCCACGGTCGCGGCGGCATACGGTTACTGCGGCGCCGATCTGCCGCCGGCCATGTGGCATGCGCAGCACATCGTCGATACGCCGCAGCAGCTTCACCTGCTACTCGCCGCGCTCGGATGATGGGAAGCAGAGCACGCGCATCATCCGAGGGCACCCGACAGGCCCGAGTGCCCACGGGCGCCCTCTTGATTTTTCGGCAAGCCGCACCATCTTGCTTTCTGTGGGATAATCACTCCCAACGTAAGGGGCCGACCTGGTTTCGACGTGGATAACGAAGCAGTTCAGGGCATACCGAGGACCCGTCACCTCGTAAATCAATGGGACTTAAGTAACCGCAAACGATAACTCGTTCGCCGTAGCGGCTTAACCCCGCTCGCCTCGCACTAGCTCGCTGACGGGCTAGGGTCGCAAGACTAGCGAGGTCATTTACGTCAGATAATCCTCAGTGGTGTCACGACGCCGGGGCCGAAAACCAAGTGACTCGCCGTAACGAAGCGTGTTCGTCCGCGTCTGTGCGGTTAAATCAAACGACTGAACTAAGTATGTAGAACTGGCTGTGGACTATTTGCGGACGCGGGTTCGATTCCCGCCGGCTCCACCAGCATTTGCAAGGCCAACCTTTCGGTTGGCCTTTTTCATTGGCGGGCTTCGCCGTCTTCGCCGACCTCTCTGGGCCAACGGGTGCGCGGCCACGGCCGTATCGTATCTATACGCTATATGCGGTCGGGCACAACGCATTGGGGCGCGACATCTCCCATGCCGCGAGCGCGCATCTAGCCCCCCTCCACGGCGCGTACCTTTGCGCGCCCCGTGCACGCCGTTACACTGGCACACCGATCCCTTGCCAGGCAAGCCACTCGCCAATGAAAAGATTCCCGCTCTCAACCGCCGCCCTAGCGCTCGCCGCGCTGCTGACCGCCTGCGGGTCCACACCGCAAGACTCGGCCGATGCGCGCGATGCCAGTGCGCCGATGGCATTCTCCTCGTCGCACTCTCCCCGCGCCATCGCCAACTGCCTGACGAGCCGTTTATCGGATGTGCATCGGCGCGCCGGAGCCGGTTACACCGAACTGGGAGTGGGCCGCTCCGCCAGCGGCTACGCCTGGCTCATCACGTTGGCGCCGTCGGCCGCGGGCTCGAACGTGCGCGTCGAGCAGGCTCGCCCCGACGATTCCGTCTCCGAGCCCGAGTTGCGCTTCGCGATCGCGCGCTGCACGACCTAGGCGCCGCCGCGGCTGCACTAGGCGCGCCCAAGGCGTTCGCGGCCGCACGACGGCGCACGCCAATCCATCGCACGTCGACGACGCGTTCGACCGGACACTCCCTCGCTTATTGCGCATCTTCCGGGCACTGCAAGTTGCAGCCATCGGGATCGCCCCTGTCACCGCGCTTGCGCAACTGCGAGCGGCGCGATTGATATTTTTTCGATGGGGCCGACGCGGCGAATTCCAATTGCGGGTGCTCCTGCAGCCGGAATTGATCTTGCAGGATCCCGCCCGGCACGCCGGGCGAATTCTGCGCGAAGGCAAGCGTCGAGACCGTGGCCAGCGTACCGGCCGCGGCCAAGGCGGCGCAGAAGTTGACGAATGATTTCATAGCGATTTTCCGCGCCCCGCGGCGCGTTCCAAGCCAGTCCGTACGAGAGACCAGCAAGAGTAACGCAGAATCGCCGGCGCTTGCAGCCAGTCACGTTACCGCCGTAATCGCCGCCGCGCTCGCAGCGAGCCAACCCGCCCCGATCGCTATCGCTTGACCGACGAAACGTCCCCATGCGGCGAGCCGCGCAAGCCTGCGGCCACATCCACCAGCTCGCCGCAATGCGCGGGGTCGTAGCCCTCGAGCGACGCCACCTTGGCGCGAAAGTCGTCGCTGCGCAGCACCCCGAGCGCCGATGCCAACGGCTGCGTCGACAGCCGGCTGCGATCGCAGGCGAAGTAGTAATCCTCGTCGACGATCGGCAGAAAATCGAGCCCGAAATGGTGTGCGGCCGGCGCCACCCCGAAGCCTGCATCGGCCATCCCGCTCGCCACGAAGGCGGCGATCGCCGTATGCGTGAGCTCGGTCGATGCATAGCCGTTGATGCGATCCGGATCGACGCCCACGCTGTTCAGAGCCAAATCGAGCAGCAGCCGCGTGCCCGAGCCCGCTTGACGATTGACGAACCGAATATCGGCGCGTGCCAGGTCGTCGAGGCCGCGCACGCCCTTTGGGTTGCCTTTTGCGAGAAAGAGGCCTTGCTTGCGCCCGGTCAGATAGACGAGAACGTGCCGCCGCGGATCCAGCCAGCGCCGGTAAATGTCGGCGCAGAACTCGCGAAACGCCCCGCGCGGCAGGTGGAAACCGGCGAAATCGCATTCGCCGCGCGCCAGCGCCGCAACGGCTTCGGCGCTTTCCCGATACTTGATCTCGACGGCGTTCGCATCGAGCCCGTTCATCTGCGTCACCAGCGCCGCCACCGCGTATCCGTGCGAAGCGTGGATACGCATGGCGCCGCTCGCGCCCAGTTGCCGGTTCAATTCGGCGGCGACTTCGCTTGCCAATTGCTGCAGCGGCCCATCGAGCCGCTCCGCGCAGGAGCGTTGCGCCTGCACGACCGCACGGCCGAGCGCCGACAATGCAGATCCCTTGCCGCGCTCCTTCGATATCAATTCGCCGCCAAGGCGCGCTTCGATCGCGCGCAATAGCCCCCACGCGTGCCGGTACGAGAGCTGCCGCTCGCCGGCCGCTTGCGCGATGCTACCCGTCTCGCCGATCGACGCCAAAAGGGGCACGATGTCGGTCAAGCTCATTTCGCGGCCCGAAATGTCGCGTACGATCAATTCCGCAACGCATTTGATGTCGATCATTTATGCAGTCCGATTTCCTATTGCAGAAGATGCAGCCCGCGCCTATCGTGTGGACACAACGGCCAGAGCCGAGCATATATGCACGCCATATGTCTATCAAGTGCATATTAGTCATCGTGCCCTACAGGAGCCGGAGCCTATGAGGAGCCCCACCTTGGAACACGTCAGCGCCGCGGCGCCGGACGAGCTCGTCCGCCGACACGCTTCGCCGGGCGCATCGCTGCTTGCGGTGCTGCACGCCATACAGGACGAAACGGGCCTCGTCCCGCCCGAGGTCGTCGCGCCGCTCGCGCGCGCCTTCAATCTTTCCCGCGCCGAAGTCCACGGCGTGATCACCTATTACCACCACTTCCGCACGCACCCGCCCGCGCACGTCACTGTCGCGCTGTGCCGGGCCGAGGCGTGTCGCAGCATGGGCGTCGAAGCGCTCGCGCGCCACATCGAAAGTCGCACCGGATGCCGCTTCGATGCCTCGCGCGATGCGGGCGGCGCAGGCGAGCACGGCGCGCAGCCGGTGGAACTCGAATCGGTCTACTGCCTGGGCCAGTGCGCGCTATCGCCGTCGATGACGATCAACGGCGCGCTGCACGTGAAGGTCACGCCGAACAAGTTCGATGCCCTGCTCGATGAAGCGCGCACACGGGCGGCGGCCCCGGCCGAAAACGCCAAGGAGAACGCATGAACACGCGTGTTTTCGTTCCTCGCGACTCGTCGGCCCTGGCGCTCGGCGCCGATGCAATTGCCGATGCCATCGTGCAGGAAGCCGCGCGACGCGGTACTCCAGTCGAACTCGTGCGCAACGGTTCGCGCGGTCTGCTTTGGCTCGAGCCGCTGGTCGAAGTGCAGACGAGCGCGGGACGGGTCGGCTACGGCAATGTCGAAGCGCAAGAGGTCGGATCGCTGTTCGATGCCGGTTTTCTGACGGGCGGCGCACACGCGCGCTCGGTCGGTCTCGTCGATGAAATCGACTATCTGAAGCGTCAGCAACGTCTCACGTTCGCACGGTTGGGCCTGACCGACCCGCTCTCGATCGACGACTACACGGACCATGGCGGCCTGGAAGGCCTGAAGGCAGCGCTGCGGATGAGCGCGGAAGACGCCTGCCAGACAGTGTTGGATTCGGGCCTGCGCGGCCGCGGCGGCGCGGCGTTTCCCGCCGGCATCAAATGGCGCACCGTGCGCGAAGCGAAGGCAGCGCAAAAGTACATCGTCTGCAATGCGGACGAAGGCGATTCGGGCACGTTCTCCGATCGTCTGTCCATGGAAGGCGACCCATTTGCGCTGATCGAAGGCATGATCATCGCCGGCGTGGCGACGGGCGCAACGCGCGGCTACATCTACGTGCGCAGCGAATACCCGCATGCGATCGCGACTTTGAACGCCGCGCTCGAGAAAGCACGCGCAGCAGGCTGGCTCGGCGAGCGCGTGCTCGGCTCGAACCACGCTTTCGAACTCGAAGTCGCCAAAGGCGCGGGGTCGTATGTGTGCGGCGAGGAAACGGCGTTGCTCGAATCGCTCGAGGGCAAGCGCGGTATCGTGCGCGCGAAGCCGCCGGTGCCGGCGCTCGCGGGCCTGTTCGGTCAACCCACCGTCGTGAACAACGTCATCACGCTCGCGACGGTGCCGATCATCTTCGCGCGCGGCGCCGCGTTCTATCGCGACTTCGGCATGGGCCGCTCGCGCGGAACCCTGCCGTTCCAGTTGGCGGGCAACATCAAGCGCGGCGGCCTCGTCGAATTGGCCTTCGGCGTCACGCTGCGCGAGCTCGTCGATGAGTTCGGCGGCGGCACGATAAGCGGCCGCCCGGTGCGCGCCGTGCAGGTGGGCGGGCCGCTCGGCACTTATCTGCCCGAGAGCCAGTGGGACATCCCGCTCGACTACGAAGCCTACGCGGCCGTCGGCGCCGTCGTCGGACACGGCGGGCTCGTCGTTCACGACGACAGCTCGAACCTCGCGGAACTCGCGCAGTACGCGATGCACTTTTGCGCCGTCGAATCATGCGGCAAATGCACGCCTTGCCGCATCGGCTCGACGCGCGGCGTCGAAGTCATCGCGCGTATCCGCAACGGCGACACGTCCGAAAAGCAAGTTCAATTGCTGCGCGATCTGTGCGACACGATGGTGTCCGGTTCGCTCTGCGCGATGGGCGGCATGACACCTTACCCGGTCTTGTCCGCGCTTGATCATTTCCCCGAAGACTTCGGTCTTCGCCCCGTTCAGCCGAAAGCGGCTGCGGCTTGAAGATGGAGCCTCCCATGTCCGATGCGCCCGCCCGCACCCCCGCCGCCCCGTCAAGCTCGGGCGGTTGCGGTTCCGCACACTGCGCATGCCGATCGAACGCCGCCGCACCGGCGAGCGACATCGATTACGGCACGCCGCGCCGGTACGCCGACACCGATGTCACGCTCGAGATCGACGGCGTCGCGATCACCGTGCCGGCAGGCACGTCTGTCATGCGCGCAGCGATCGAAGCCGGCGTCAACGTACCCAAGCTGTGCGCGACCGATTCGCTCGAGCCGTTCGGGTCGTGCCGCCTTTGCCTCGTGGAGATCGAAGGCAAGCGCGGCTATCCGGCCTCGTGCACGACGCCCGTCGAAGCGGGCATGCGCGTGCGCACGCAAAGCGACCGGCTGCAATCGCTGCGCCGCAACGTGATGGAGCTCTACATCTCCGATCACCCGCTCGACTGCCTGACCTGCCCCGCCAACGGCGATTGCGAATTGCAGGACATGGCCGGTGTCGTGGGGCTGCGCGAAGTGCGCTATGGCTTCGACGGCGCGAACCATCTGAAGGACGTCAAGGACGAGTCCAATCCTTACTTCACTTACGATCCGTCCAAGTGCATCGTTTGCAACCGCTGCGTGCGCGCATGCGAAGAGACGCAGGGCACGTTCGCGCTGACGATCGCCGCGCGCGGGTTCGAATCGCGCGTCGCGGCAAGCCAAAGCCAGCCGTTCATGGAGTCGGAGTGCGTCTCGTGCGGCGCCTGCGTCGCCGCTTGCCCGACCGCCACGCTCATCGAGAAGAAGGTCGAGTTCGTCGGGCAACCCGAGCACTCGGTCATCACCACCTGCGCCTATTGCGGAGTCGGCTGCTCGTTCAAAGCTGAAATGAAAGGCTCGCAAGTCGTGCGCATGACGCCTTACAAGAACGGGCAGGCCAACGAAGGCCATGCGTGCGTCAAAGGCCGCTTCGCGTGGGGCTATGCGACGCACAAAGATCGCATCACGACGCCGATGATTCGCGCGAAGATCACCGACCCGTGGCGCGAAGTATCGTGGGAAGAGGCCATCGCCTACGCCGCCTCGGAGTTCCGCCGCATCCAAGGGAAGTACGGGCGCGATTCCGTCGGCGGCATCACCTCGTCACGCTGCACCAACGAAGAAACGTACCTCGTGCAGAAGCTCGTGCGCGCCGCCTTCGGCAACAACAACGTCGATACCTGCGCGCGCGTCTGCCATTCGCCGACGGGCTACGGGCTGAAGACGACGATCGGCGAATCGGCGGGCACGCAGACGTTCGCCTCCGTCGAGAAGTCCGACGTGATCATGGTCATCGGCGCGAACCCGACCGATGGCCATCCGGTCTTCGGCTCGCGCTTGAAACGGCGCTTGCGCGAAGGCGCCAAGCTCATCGTGGCCGACCCGCGCCGCATCGATCTCGTCGATGGCCCGCACGTGAAGGCGGCCTATCATCTGCAACTGCGCCCCGGCACCAACGTCGCACTCGTGAACGCGCTCGCACATACGATCGTGACCGAGGGCCTCCTGGCCGATGCGTTCATCGCCGAACGCTGCGAGCCGCTCGCCTTCGAGCAATGGCGCGCGTTCATCGCGCAACCCGAGAATTCGCCGGAGGCGACGGCCGAGGTCACAGGCGTGCCCGCCGAACTCGTGCGCGAAGCAGCCCGCCTCTACGCGACGGGAGGCAACGCCGCGATCTACTACGGCCTGGGCGTCACCGAGCACGCACAAGGCTCGACGATGGTCATGGGCATCGCCAACTTGGCCATGGCGACGGGCAACATCGGGCGCGAAGGCGTCGGCGTCAATCCGTTGCGCGGCCAAAACAACGTGCAGGGCTCGTGCGACATGGGCTCGTTCCCGCACGAGCTGCCCGGTTATCGCCATATCAGCGGCGATGCCGTACGGCATGAATTCGAAGCGGCGTGGGGCGTGCAATTGCAACCCGAGCCCGGCTTGCGCATCCCGAACATGTTCGACGCGGCGCTCGACGGCAGCTTCCGCGGCCTGTATTGCCAAGGCGAGGACATCGTCCAATCCGACCCGGACACGCAGCACGTGGCCGCCGCGCTCGCGGCGATGGAATGCATCGTCGTGCAGGACATCTTCCTGAACGAGACGGCCAAGTACGCGCACGTGTTCCTGCCGGGCTCCTCGTTCCTCGAAAAGGACGGCACGTTCACGAACGCCGAGCGACGGATCTCGCGCGTGCGACGCGTGATGCCGCCGCTTGCGCGCTACGCCGACTGGGAAGTCACGCTGATGCTATCGCGTGCGCTCGGCTATGAGATGGATTACGCGCATCCCTCGCAGATCATGGACGAAATCGCACGACTGACGCCGACCTTCCACGGTGTGTCCTACGCGCTCATCGATCGGCTCGGCAGCGTGCAGTGGCCGTGCAACGAGCAAGCGCCCGAAGGCACGCCGACGATGCACGTCGACGAATTCGTGCGCGGCAAGGGCAAGTTCGTCATTACGCAATTCGTCGCCACGCGCGAGAAAGTCACGCGTCGCTACCCGCTGCTACTGACGACAGGACGCATCCTCTCCCAATACAACGTCGGCGCGCAGACGCGTCGCACCGATAACTCGCGCTGGCACGAAGAGGATCGTCTCGAAATCCATCCGCACGACGCACAGGATCGCGGCATCAAGACGGGCGATTGGGTCGGCATCGAATCGCGCGCCGGTCAAACGGTGCAGCGCGCGCTCGTTAGCGAGCGGATGCAGCCGGGCGTGGTCTACACCACGTTCCATTTCCCCGAATCGGGCGCGAACGTCATCACGACGGACAGTTCGGACTGGGCGACCAATTGCCCCGAATACAAGGTCACCGCGGTACAAGTGCAGCCCGTGCAGCAGCCGTCCGAATGGCAGCGGCAATACGAACGGTTCAACGAAACGCAGCTCGAATTGTTGCGCGAGCGTGAACGCGCGCTGGCTGGCGCGACGAACGGGAAGTGAGCATGCGCACGACGATCTGCAACGCGACACTGACGAAGAAGGGCGAGCGGCGATGAACCTCGAGCATTTGATCGAAATGGCAAATCAAATCGGCGAGTTCTTCGCTTCGATGCCCAATCGCGAGGAAGCGCTGACCGGCATCGCCGATCACATCCGTCGCTTCTGGGAACCGCGCATGCGGCGCACGATCCTCGCCTCGCTCGACGATCCGGCAGCAAGCGCAGCGGTGTCGCCGATCGTGCGCGAAGCGTTGTCGCGCGCCCGCGAGGCGCTTACGCCGCACGCGGTCTCGTAACGGAGCGGCGCCGCCGCACTCAGTGCGCGGCGCCTGGGCCGCCGAACCACGTCTCGCAATGCCGCATGAGCGCGCTCGCATCGGAGGCGGGCCGTCCGCGCGCGCATAGGTAACCGTCCGGGCGCAAGAGGTAAAACGCCGGACGCGTACGCCCGTATGCATGCATGAGAGACGGTGCTTCGCCATCGCTCGCATCGGTCACACGCCAAATACGCACCGCGCCGGGCAACGTGGCTTCGACCGCCGAGCACAAGCGGTCGAGGTCCGGGTCCGCGGCGACCTTCGGCTCGACGAGCGCCCCGGTCGCATCCATCGCGGCCTGCGTGCCGCCGGGCAATGCCACCAGCAAGAACAGCGAAAAGAACGCCGGATCGTGCAGATCGTACAAACGCGCGGTGCCGGGCGCTCGGCCTAACGGACCGTCGATCACGTGCACGAGCGCATCGGGCGCCCTCTCACCGGCTCGCGGGCCACCGTCCAAGACACGCTCGAGCGTGAGCGGGCTGCGCCGGTATTGAATCGCAAGCTCGCTGACCATGAGCCGCGCGGCGTCGCGCAGCGGCCCGAAAGCGGCCAGCACCGGCATGATGCGCTCGCGCAGCAGTTTCATCGGCCCGCGTTCCGCTTCGGCCAGTTGCGTGATGAACGCCGTTTGGCGTAGAACGTCGCGTTCGATGGGATGGCGTTCGAGCTGATAGGTGTCCAGTAGCGCCTCGCTTGCTTGGCCCGCCATGCGCCGTGCCAGCTTCCAACCTAGATTCAGCGCTTCTTGAATGCCGGTGTTCATCCCCTGCGCACCGGCGGGACTATGCACGTGCGCGGCATCGCCCGCCAAGAAGACGCGCTGCGTGCGCAGCCGCTCGACCATGCGGCTATTCAAATGGAAGTGCGACGACCAGGTCAACGCCGACAATTGCAGCGGATGGCCGATCCGCTGCGTGGCGATCGCGCTGCACAGATCGAGAGAGGGTTTGCGCTCGCCGCCGTTCGCCTCGCCTCCGTCATTTACGTCATTTACGTCATTTACGTTATCGGCGATGAACCGATGACGCCCGCCCCCCATTGGAATGACGGCAGCCAACCCGTCGCTCGATGCGAACAGATGAAACTCGTCTTCCGACAAATCGGAATCGACTTGCAGATCGGCAAGAAGGAAGGTCTGTTCGAACGTCTTACCCGAGAAGCCCAAGCCGAGCAGGTGACGCGTAGTGCTGTGCGCGCCGTCCGCGCCGATCACATAGGCTGCGCGGCACGTCTCTTGCCTGCCGTCGGCGCGCAGCAACTGCGCCTCGACTTGCGATGCATCCTGTTTCAAGCCGACAAGCGCGACGCCGCGCTCGATCTGTATTCCAAGGGTGGCCAGATGCTCGGTCAACAGCCGCTCGGTGATGGATTGATCGAGGCAGAGAAGATAGGGATAACGCGTGTGCAGCGGGTCGAAATCGAGCCGTGCGAGCCGATGTCCGTTCGAGTACAGGTTTGCCGCGCGCAACCTGTGGCCCAACGCGAGAAATGGCTCGACCACGCGGTGTTGTTCGAACAGTTCGAGCGTGCGCGCTTGAATGCCGATCGCACGCGAATAGGCGGCGGGCTCCAGCGCGCGGTCGATGAGGCGCACATTCGTATGGGCGCGCGCCAAGCTCATCGCGGCGGCGAGCCCGGTCGGCCCCGCCCCGACGATCAGTACCGGCGGCGCGTCGTTGGTAACGGCGGCCATGCTTGTCCTCCGACGAACCACGAGATCTTGCCAAGTGTACGCCGCCTCGTCCGGATCGGCGCTCGAACGCACCCGCAGACGTCAGCCCTTGGCGGTCATGGGCGGATTGCACGCGGCGGCGGCAGGCGGGGGGGCTTGCCGCCTAAGCACCTAGCACCCGGCGCCAGACTATACGAGTACCCGAGTATGGGACAATGCTGCGTTTGCGCAATTGCCTGCCGTCATGGATTCCTTTTTCGCGCGCGCCTATGCGGCGCATCGTGACGGACGACTCGCCGATGCCGAGCGCGACTATCGCGCGGCGATCGAGGCCGACCCCGTCCACACCGACGCCCTCCATTTGCTGGGGGTACTCCGCCATCAGCAAGGGCGGCACGAAGAAGCGGCCGAGCTCGTCGGCCGGGCGGTGGCGCTGCGCCCCGACGATGCGGCCCTGCAACTGAACCTCGGCAATGCGCTGAAGGCGCTCGGGCGCCTCGATGGCGCGATCGAGCGCTTTCGCAATGCGCTCTCTCTTGCGCCCGAATTTCCGCTCGCCCACTACAACCTCGGCAACGCCTACGCACAGGCAGGGCGCCATGAAGACGCCGTCGACGCGTTCGACCGTTCCTTGCGGCTACAACCGAACGACGCGTCGACCTACAACAACCTCGGTAATGCGCTGCATGCGTTGGGTCGCACCGAAGAAGCAATCGCGGCGTTCTCGCAGGCGCTCGCGCTGCGCCCGGGCCATGCGGGGGCGCACAACAACCTCGGCATGGCGCTCGCGGCGCTCGGGCGCGCCGATGAAGCGATCACGCATTTTCGCGCTGCATTGACGGCCGAGCCGCGCTATGTCGCCGCCCACTTCAACCTGGGCAATACGCTCGATGCGGTGGGCCTTCATGCGCAAGCGGCCGCCGCATTCGAGGCCGCGCTGTCGTTGCAAGCCGCGTTCCCGCCTGCTTTGCTGGGGCTGGGCAATGCACTAGCAGCGCTTAACCGCCACCAAGAAGCGATCGCTCGGTACGAGCGCGCCGTCGGCCTCGATCCACAGCTGGCGCTGGCCTGGCTCGGCCTGGGCAATGCGCATCACGCGCTGGGCGCGCACGAAGCGGCGCTGCGCGCGTTCGATCAGGCGTTGCGCCTGCGTCCGGACCTAGCTTCGGCGCAATTGAACCGGGCGCTGACACTGTTGACGCTGGGCGATTTCGAACGAGGCTTGCCTGCGTACGAATCGCGGCTCGCGATCGCGGCGGCGACAAACGAGCACGCGGCGGCCGAGGCGGCTGCCCTGCCGCGTTGGCGCGGCGAACCGATCCCCACGAAAACGCTGTGGATCGAAGCGGAGCAAGGTTTCGGCGATACGCTCCAATTCCTGCGCTTCGTGCCGCTTGCGCGAGCGCGCGCCGGCCGCGTCACGCTGACGGTGCAGCGCGAACTCGCCCCGCTCGTGGCGCCCCTTACGAACGCGTGGGGCGTTACATTGGGCATCGCGGGCGAGTCCGCGCCGCAAGCGCACTTGCATTGTCCTTTGTTGAGCCTGCCGCTCGCGTTGGGAACGAGGCTCGAGACGTTGCCTTGCTCTCGCCGCTATTTGGAGGTCCCGCCCGCCTACCGCCGTCATTGGCGAGGTTCGCTCGGCGGCCATGCGAAGGTGAAGATCGGCTTGGCTTGGTCCGGCCGCATCCAAGCGCAGGAAAACCGCGCCATGTCCGTGGCGACGCTGGCACCGCTATTCGAATTGGGAGGCATCGATTGGCTCGTACTGCAGCCTAACCTGAGCAAGGACGATCGGCGCTCGCTCGACCTGTACGCTCGTACGGCGTCGCTTCACCGCCTCGACACGCGTATCCGCGATTTCGCCGATACCGCCGCGATCGTCGACAAGCTCGACGCCGTCGTTTCGATCGACACGTCTATCGCCCACCTCGCCGGCGCGCTGGGCAAGCCACTGTGGCTCATGCTGCCTTTCGCGGCGGATTGGCGCTGGTTCACGAACACCGATCGCAGCCCCTGGTACCCGAGTGCGCGGCTCGTGCGGCAACCCGCGCCGGGACAATGGGCAAGCGTCGTCGAAGAAGTTGCGCGCGCCGTTTCGAGTGAGTTTCCGGACAAAGACCGATAAAGAACCACGCCGTGCGAACAGCGCTTCCCGCGTTCACTGCGCGCCGCCGCGTTCGCGGATTTGCGGCCACGCGAGCTTCATGTAGTAGAGCATCGACCAAATGGTCAGCACGGCGGCGAGATAGATGAGCCATATGCCCCACACGCGGGTATCGATGGCGAACGACGAACCAAGCGGGACGCTACCGTAATAGAGCAGCATGGGAATCGCGATCATCTGGCATGCCGTCTTGAACTTGCCTAGTTGATTGACGGCGACGCTCTTGGAAGCGCCGATATGCGCCATCCACTCGCGCAACGCGGAAATGGCGATTTCCCGGCCGACGATCACGAGCGCGATCGCCGATTCGATGCGCGACAGTTGCACGAGCACGAGCAGCGCCGCGGTGACCATCAGCTTATCGGCGACCGGATCGAGAAACGCGCCGAACGCCGAAGTCTGATTCCACTTGCGCGCGAGAAACCCGTCGAACCAATCGGTCAGCGCAGCCAGCACGAAGATCGCCGCCGCTGCGATGTTGCGATCGACCGCGCTCATCATCGAATCGGGGACGTAAAAGACGCCGACGACGAGCGGAATCAGCACGATCCGCAGCCATGTCAGAAAGATCGGAAAGTTGAACGGCATGGACGAGTGCGGGCGTTGGAGTAAGAACCGGGCTAAGGAGACGCCATTGTGCCGCGTCGCCGAACCCGCCACAAGCCAAGCGCCGCCGACTGGGCCCCGTTCATGCCGATTCCAGGCGTGCGTTGGCCCCACGAATGCTCATTTAACCCGCGAATCGTACCCTCCGCGGCGAGCCGGCCGGCGGCTCAATGCAGTTGCCGGTAAATCTGCTCGGCTAGCGAGCGCGAAATGCCTTCGACGCTCGCCAGATCCTCCACGCTCGCCGCGACGACGCCGCGCAGGCCGCCGAAGCGCGCGAGCAGCCGCTGACGCCGTTTCGCGCCGATGCCCTCGAGTTCTTCGAGCCGCGAGGTTTGGCGTGCCTTCGCGCGCTTCGCTCGCATCCCCGTGATCGCGAAGCGATGCGCTTCGTCGCGGACCTGCGCGACGAGCATCAGTGCGGCGCTTTCCTTGCCCAATTCGAGCGCGGGGCGGCCATCGGCAAAAACGAGCGTTTCCAGGCCAACCTTGCGCCCCTCGCCCTTGGCTACGCCCACGAGCATCGAGCGATCGAGGCCGAGTTCGGTGAAGACCTGTCGGGCGACCTCGACCTGCCCTTTGCCGCCGTCGATCAGCACGATGTTGGGCAATGCGCCCGCGGCCGCCGCCGGTTCGGGCGCATCGGCCGCCGTATCCGATTCGGCAACGGCGTGCGGCTGCGGCTCGCTCTCAGGCGCGTTGGCATGGCCCGCGGCGAGTTCGACCAGCTTTTCGTAGCGCCGCGTAAGCACCTGGCGCATGGCGGCATAATCGTCGCCCGGTGTAATGCCGGTGATGTTGTAGCGGCGATACTCGCCCGGCTGCATCTTGTGATCCCGGTAGACGACGCACGACGCTTGGGTTGCCTCGCCCATCGTATGGCTGATGTCGAAGCATTCGATGCGCAAATGCGCGAGGTCGTCGCACTCCATGTTCAGCACATCGGCCAGCGCGCGCGTGCGCGCTTGCTGAGATCCGCGTTCGGACAACAATCGGGTGAGCGCGAGCCGCGCGTTTTGCTCGGCCATCGCCAGCCATACGCGCCGCTGCCCTTGCGGCTGACGCACGAAGCTGACTTTGTGGCCAGCCTGCTCGGCAAGCAGATCGACGAGCTCGCGATTGGCGGGCGCATGGCTCACGACGAGCACCGGTGGAATTCGATTGCCGAGATAGTGCTGGGCGATGAACGCTTCGAGCACTTCCGTCTCGATGCCGGAAGGGAGACGATTCGCCCCCTCGGTCTGCGCTTGTTCGGGCTGTGCCGGTGCAGTCGAGGCTTCTTCGGCCGGTCCTTGCTCGGACTGCGCTTGCCCGGTCTGCGCCGCTTCGCTCTTCGGTTGCTCCACCGGCGTCTGCTCGTCCATCGGCGCCTCGTCCACCGTCAAAGCGCGCGCCGGCTGCGCCGCGTCGCTGTCTTCGGTCTCGCCTTCCCACGCCTCGTCCAAAGACGCTTCGTCGACTGCAAGCGCGCTTTCGAGATGGGCCGGGAAGTACGCTTTGTCGCCCAGATGCCGCCCGCCCCGAACCATGGCGAGATTCACGCACACGCGTCCGCCTTGCGCCACGACAGCGAGGATGTCGACATCGCTGTCGCCGCCCACCTCGATCGCTTGCTGGTGCAGCACCGTCGAAAGCGAACTCATCTGATTGCGCACGGCGGCAGCCTGCTCGAACTTCAGTTCGGCCGCGAACGCATGCATTTTGGCTTCGAGCTCCTTCATCACCTCGCTCTGCCGTCCGAGCAAAAAGCGCGAGGCATTCGCCACATCGCGCGCGTAGTCCTCCTCGCTGATCGCGCCCACGCACGGTGCGGTGCATCGGCCGATTTGATGCAGCAGGCAAGGCCGCGTCCGGTTGCTGAACACCGAGTCTTCGCAAGTGCGCAACTGAAACACGCGCTGCAGTATCTGAATGCTTTCGCGCACGGCCCAAGCGCTCGGAAACGGCCCGAAGTACTGGTTCTTTTTGTCGACCGCGCCGCGGTAGTAAGCCATGCGCGGAAAGCGATGTCCCGTCAGCTTCAAATACGGGTACGACTTGTCGTCGCGAAACAGGATGTTGTAGCGCGGCGCCAGCGCTTTGATGAGATTGTTCTCGAGCAGCAGCGCCTCGGCTTCCGAGCGCGTCACCGTGGTTTCGATTCGCGCGATGCGCGTGATCATCATCGCGATGCGCGGCGATAGTTGCGTCTTAGTGAAGTAGCTCGACACGCGCTTTTTCAGATCCCGCGCCTTGCCGACGTAGAGCACGCTGTCCTGCGCGTCGTAATAACGGTACACGCCCGGCAGGTGCGGCAATTGAGCTAGGAGCTTCTTCGGTTCGAAAGGCGGCTTGGGAGCGTCGGAATCGGTCATGCGTATAGGGGGCGAAACGGCGCACGGCAAGTGGCGGCGTGCTTTAGAATCGCCAGTTTAGACCATTTGCGCACCGGTTCGCGCCGTCCGGCGCATCCCGCTTCGCGCGGTTTCACGGTCTGCCTGCCCACCCTCGCCCGTTGCCCGCGCCATGTGCTCCGCTCGCCCCGACACGATTGCCTGCGACCTGTTTTGCGCCGTCATCGACAATTTCGGCGACGTCGGCGTATGTTGGCGCCTGGCGCGACAGCTTGCCGCCGAGTATGGCTGGCAGATGCGCTTGTTCGTCGACGATCTGCATACGTTCGCGCGGCTTTGCCCCACGCTGGACGTCGGGCTCGCGCGGCAGCGCGTCGAGGGCATCGTCGTCGAACATTGGCGCGAGCCCGTGCACGCCGGTGACCCGATCGCCGTGCCCGATATCGTGATCGAAGCCTTCGCCTGCGAGCTGCCCCCCGCCTACGTCGCGGCCATGGCCCGGCGCGCCCGGGCGCCGGTTTGGCTCAATCTCGAATATTTGAGCGCCGAAGACTGGGTGGCCGATTACCACCTGAAGCCCTCGCCGCACGCGCGCTATGCGCTCGCCAAAACGTTCTTCTTTCCGGGCCTCGGTCCCGGCACGGGCGGTGTCGTGAAGGAACGCACGCTCGACGCCGAGCGCGTCGCCTTCGAAACCTCCGAGGCCGCGCAAAACGCCTGGTGGCGCGAGAACACAGGAGCGCCGCGCCCCGAGCCGGTCGCGACCGTCATTTCGTTGTTCTCCTACGAGAACCCGGCCCTCGATGGCCTATTGGAGCAGTGGCGCGACGGGACCGAGCCCATCGTGCTGCTTGCGCCCGAAGGCCGCATCTCCGGCGCGCTCGCGCGTTTTTTCGGCGCCTCGCGGTTCGGCGCGGGGGCGCATGCCGAGCGCGGCAACCTGCGCGCGCACGCCTTGGCGTTTCGGCCACAGCCCGAATTCGACCGGCTGCTATGGGCGAGCGACGTCAACTTCGTGCGCGGCGAAGATTCCTTCGTCCGGGCTCAATGGGCGCGCCGGCCCTTCGTCTGGCACATCTATCCGCAAGCTGACGCGGCGCATTTACCCAAACTGGATGCCGCGCTAGCTCACTATGCGGCAGCGCTGCCGGCGACCGCGCGTGCGGCCGTCGGCCGCTTTTGGCATGCCTGGAACGGCGCCTGCGCGCCCGACTGGAACGACTTCTGGCGCCATCGGGAAGCGCTGCGAGCGCGCGCCGATGAATGGGCGGAAGAACTCGCGTCCGTCGGGGATCTAGCCGCAAACCTAGCGGAATTCGCCGAATCTCAGTTAAAATAAACGGTTATCCGACGGCGTAGCGCATTGAGTTAAGCATTGGGAAAACCTCTGCGATGCGGGACTGATTAAACGATCGATGTCGATGCCGTTGAGCAACAGATCAACCACCTTATTCGCATAGGATCGTTTTTTTATGAAGATTGCACAGGAACTGCGCACGGGCAACGTCGTGATGATCGGCAACGACGCCATGGTCGTGCTAAAGACCGAGTACAACAAATCGGGCCGTAACGCCGCCGTCGTCAAGATGAAGATGAAGAACCTGCTGACGGGCGCAGGCATGGAATCGGTGTACAAGGCGGACGACAAGTTCGACGTCGTCGTGCTCGATCGCAAGGAAGTCACGTATTCGTACTTCGCCGATCCCATGTACGTGTTCATGGACGCCGATTACAACCAGTTCGAAGTGGAAGCCGAGATGATGGGCAACGCGCTCAACTACCTCGAAGACGGCATGCCCTGCGAAGTGGTCTTCTACAACGAGAAGGCCATTTCGGTCGAGTTGCCCACCACGCTCGTGCGCGAAATCACGTATACGGAACCGGCCGTGAAGGGCGACACGTCGTCGGGCAAGGTGCTCAAGACCGCGAAGATCAACACGGGCTTCGAGCTGCAAGTCCCGCTGTTCTGCAACATCGGCGACAAGATCGAAATCGATACTCGTACCGACGAATACCGTAGCCGCGCATAACCGACTGATCGCGTGCAGCCCTCCTTGGGCGCATGCGGAAAGTTATGTCGACTGAAAGCGCCCCACGGGGCGCTTTTTTTTTCGTATGAGTAGTGTATGGTTAAGCAATCTTTACCGGTCGTTTTTGCACTGTAGCGCGACCGGCACTGCCGCTCTTGCCGAATGACATCCGCAAGTACTTGTTCTATAAAGGAGAACGATCTGGCACGGGATATGCTTTACTTACGCCACCTGTTCGCCGTCGAAAGGCGTTTCCCGTGCATGGCGTTTTTTGTACACGGCGCCGACGGGCTCTGACTCCTTGACTGATTACGCCAGCCATGCCACATGCCCTGATTGTCGAAGACGATCCCAATAGCTTGTCCGGCCTCAACGCCATCGTCGCCGCGGACGGCTTTTCCGTCGACACGGCCGCCACGCTCGCCGAGGCGCGCGCAGCGCTGACGCGCTTCATCCCCGATGTCGTGCTGATCGACCTCAATTTGCCCGACGGCAGCGGGCTCGAGCTGCTGCACAATTTGCCGGCTCAACCGGACGGCGTCGTCCCCGTCATCGTCATGACGGGCAATGCAACGGTCGAAAGCGCCATCGAAGGATTGCGCCACGGGATTTGGGATTATCTGCTCAAGCCCGTCAATATTCCGCGTCTGCGTAGCTTGCTTGCGCGCATCCCCCGCCCGTACGAGTTGACCGAGGAAGTGCAAACGCTGCGCACGACGTTGCGCCGGTTGGGCCGTTTCGGGCCGATGATCGGCCGCAGCAATGCGATTCAACATGTCTACGACTCCATCGAACGCCTTGCGCCCACCGAGTCCGCCATGCTCATTTGCGGAGAAGCCGGAACCGGAAAGGAAGTCGCGGCGCGCACGCTGCATGAGATGAGCCGCCGGCGCAAAGGCCCGTTCGTGGTGTTCGACTGCCGTGCGTTCGCTCGAGATCCCGCTAGCGAGCGGGGGCTCGACAGCATACTGTTCGGGCAGGAAAGCGCCATCCCCGCAATCGAGCGGCGCGAGCCGGGCCTGTTCGAGCAAGCGGCCGGAGGCACGCTCTTCTTGGACGAAATCGCCGAGCTGCCGTTGCCGCAACAAGAAGCGTTATTGCGCGCGCTCGATTCGCAAACGTACATGCGCGTGGGCGGCAGCAATCAAGTCAGCGTCGATTGCCGCATCGTCGCAGCCTCGCGCAAGCCCGCCCGCGACGCGGTAGCGCAGGGTATCTTGCGCGAGGACTTATGGCTGCGCCTGGACGCGGCGTCGATCGCGCTGCCGCCTCTGCGCGAGCGCGACGACGATGCCGTGCTAATTGCGGAGGCACTCGTCGACGAACTCAACCGTGAAATCAACGCGAGCGGACTCGCCACGGTGAACAAACGCATCGGGTCGAATCTCGTGCGTGAGTGCATGAGCTACGATTGGCCCGGCAACGTGCGCGAATTGCACGAGCGCGTGCGGCGTGCCTATAACGCATCGGGCGAAATCGTCGATTCGCTGCGCGCAGATGAAACGAACGGATCGACGGGGCGGCGTTTGAATGGAGGCAGCGTGCAAGTGACCGTCGGCACGCCGCTGTCCGACGTGGAAGACTTGTTGATTCGCGCCACGCTAGACGCTGTGGGCGGCACGCGTCATCGCGCCGCCACGCTGCTCGGCATTAGCCCGAAGACGCTCTACAACAAGCTGCAGCGGATGAAGATGGCCTGACACCGGGCGCGGGCGCGGCGCGGGCGACCTCCTCGCCCACGCCTCATCGAACCTCATCTTTTGAACTAAGAGCCCTGCCCAGCGCATCACGCCGTAGATGGCGCTTGTCGGCGGGAGGCCCTACCCCCGCTCAACCCAACGTCGCGCGCATTAGGGCCAGGGCGTCTCGGTACACCGGCCGGTCGGTCAGTTTGCGCCAGCTCGGCGCAGCGCCGCGCGGGCGCAATTGCTTGATCCGGCGCACGCTTTCTTTCGACGGCGTATATCTCAGTTCGTCGAGCACCGCCTCTGCGGCGTCGGGCTGATTGCAGATGAGCACCATATCGCAACCGGCCTGAAGCGCGGCCTGCGCCGCTTGCGTCAATGTGCCGCCCACCCGCGCGGCTTCCATCGACAGGTCGTCGCTGAAAATTGCGCCGGTGAAGCCCAATTTGCCGCGCAAGATGTCTTGGAGCCAAATGCGTGAGAACCCCGCCGGCTTCGCATCGACTTTCGAGTAGATCACATGCGCCGGAATGACGGACGAGAGCGCCATGCCGAGCCAGTCATAGGGCATGACGTCCTCGCGCAAAATAACGTCGAGCTCGCGCTCGTCCACCGGCAGCGCCACGTGCGAATCCGCCGCGGCGAACCCATGCCCCGGAAAATGCTTGCCGCAATTGCTCATGCCGGCCAGCGCCAAGCCATGGTTCAGACTCTTGGCGAGCAGCGTGACCACGCGCGGGTCGCGGTGGAACGCGCGATCGCCTATCACCGCCGAACGCCCGTAATCGAGATCGAGCACGGGCGTGAAACTCAAGTCCACGCCGCACGCCCGCAATTGCGCGGCAAGCACGTAGCCCGTCGCCGTGGCGACCTTGGTCGCCAACAGCACGTCACGGTCCCATAGCTCGCCAAGACGCCGCATTGCCGGTAGCACTGTGAAGCCATCGGTGCGAAAGCGCTGCACGCGCCCGCCCTCGTGATCCACGGCGATCAGCAGATCGTCGCGCACGTCGCGAATGGCATCGGTCAGCGCGATCAGTTGCCCGCGGCTCTCGTAGTGACGCGCGAACAAAATGACGCCGCCCGTCATCGGGTGCGATAGGCGGCGAAGGTCATCGTCAGTGAGGACGGGCCCCTTGACGTCGAGCATCACCGGTCCGGGAGATTTTTTCATCGAAGAATGGGAGAAGAAAAGACGAAGTATCGAGGGCCGAATGCACGCCACCCTCCGCTCTGGGCGAGGGCTGGCCGGTCAGGTTGCGGGCGTCGCCGTCTCGGTTTCGGCGATGACGAACGCCACGGCGTAATCGCGCTCGTCGGTGATGCTCACGCGCGCAGTGATGCCGCGCGCCGCGAGCCATTCGGCCAGTTCACCCGAAGCCTTCACCACGGGTTTGCCGCTCGCCTCGTTCAGCGTTTGCAGCGCGCGCCAGGTCATCGGCCAATGCATCCCTAGCCCGATTGCCTTGGAGAACGCTTCCTTGGCCGAAAAACGCGTCGCCAGAAAAGCGAGACCGCGCGCCTGTGAGCGCGCGTTGCGCGCATGGTAGACGCGCAGCTCGTCCGGTCCGAGCACCTTTTCGGCGAAGCGCCCGTCCGTGCGCGACATCACTGCCGCGACGCGACTGACCTGGACGATGTCAGTGCCGATACCGTAGATCGCCATGCGTATGCCGTATAGGGTCAGTGTAGCGCGCCAAGACGCGCGGCCACCATGATGGCCTTCATCTCGCGCACCGCGTTATCCCACCCCGCAAAGATCGCATGCGCGACGATCGCGTGGCCGATGTTCAATTCGACAATGCCTTCGATCGCCGCGATCTGCTGCACGTTCGTGTAGTGCAGGCCGTGGCCGGCGTTGACCTTCAGGCCGAGCGACACGCCCAATTGCACGCCGCGCACGATGCGCTCGTACTCGCGCTGCTGCTCGGCTACGTCGTGCGCTTCGGCGTAACGCCCCGTGTGCAGTTCGATGACGGGCGCGCCCGCTTCGTGCGCAGCACGAATCTGCGCCTCGTCGGCATCGATAAACAGCGAAACGCGCGAACCGGCATCGGCCAGTTGCCGGCAAGCGGCGCGCACGGCTTCGAAGTGGGCCGTCACGTCCAACCCGCCTTCGGTCGTCAGTTCCTCGCGCTTTTCCGGCACGAGACAAACATCGTGAGCGTGCACATCGCAGGCGATATCGAGCATTTCCCGGGTAACCGCACACTCGAGGTTCATCCGCGTGGACAGTTGCGTGCGCAGCGAGCGGACGTCGGCGTCGACGATATGACGGCGGTCTTCGCGCAAATGCAGCGTGATCGCGTCGGCGCCGGCCGCCTCGGCGGCAAGCGCCGCACGAATCGGATCGGGATAGCGCGTGCCGCGCACGTTGCGCAGGGTGGCGACGTGGTCGATGTTGACGCCGAGTTCGATGACGGTCGGCGACGTCAAAAAGAAGCTCATAGGTTCTGCAGATCGAGAAGAATTTGGCGGGTAGCGAGCGGCGCACCGCCAAGATAAGTGTTGAGCAAGAAGCGCATCAGCGTTTTGCTTTGCGCGACGGTCTGGGCACGATGGTAATCGTCCCGCTCCATGTCGAGCAACGTCTGCCCCGATATGACCGGCCAATGCGCGGGCAAGTCGCTCGTGGCCTCGCGCACCCCGCGCTCGGGATCGAACACGTAGCGGCCCTCGGGCGTCACCGGTTTGCGCGCCACGGTGCGATCGAGCGCCATGGCGTAACCGGTCTCGCGCAGCAGCACCCGCTCGAACGAACGCAGGACCTGCACGGGCGGCTCATCGTGCGCAAGGCGCGTGAGCGTGACGACGTAGTGATGAAACAGTTGCGGATGGGCGTCTTCGCGCGCGCAGAACTTCACTAGCAGTTCATTGACGTAAAAGCCGCAGAGCAGCGCGTCGCCCGTCAACGGCAGCATGCCGCCGACCCACTCGGCCCCGGTCAACGTGCGCATCTCCGATTTGCCCGACCACGACATCGACAACGGCTGAAACGTCTGCAACACGCCGCGCAACGCCGAGTGCGGGCGCTTCGCCCCTTTCGCGACGAGTGCCAGGCGGCCGTGATCGCGCGAGAAGACGTCGATGACGAGGCTCGTTTCGCGATAAGCGTAACTGTGAAGAACGAAGGCCG
Organism: Trinickia sp. Y13; assembly: GCF_029522115.1. Classification (GTDB taxonomy): domain Bacteria; phylum Pseudomonadota; class Gammaproteobacteria; order Burkholderiales; family Burkholderiaceae; genus Trinickia. Next base: position 51,087 of record NZ_JAKWFK010000016.1, read on the forward strand.
GCTGCTCCGCAATGCGAAGCGACGGCTCGCGGGCGACGCGGCGCTCGCGCGCCGGCATGCCCTCCTCGGCTTCGTTCCCTTGCGCTCGACGCGTGCGTCGACGCTCCTTCGCGTGAGGCTCCGTCGAGGTCGATCTGGCCGACGCGGCGCGGCGCTTGGCCGCACCGTGCCGATTGGCGTCTTCGTCGGTTTCGTCGTCGACGCGGTGAAGCGTCACCGCCTCGTCGCGGATCCCGTCATTCGTACCCATAGGCACGCAGCCCGGCTTCGTTGTCGGCCCAGCCGCTCTTCACTTTGATGAAGGTTTCGAGATAAACGGGACCGTCGAAGAGCTTCTCCATATCGAGGCGCGCTTCGGTGCTGATCTGCTTGAGCTTGGCGCCCTTGTGGCCGATGATCATCGCCTTGTGAGCATCCCGGTCGACGAGGATGGTTGCGAAGACGCGGCGCAGGCGCCCTTCCGTTTCGAACTTGTCGATGAGCACCGTGCTCGTGTACGGCAATTCGTCACCGGTCCAGCGAAACACCTTCTCGCGCAGGATCTCGGCGGCGAGGAACCGCTCGCTGCGGTCGGTCAGATCGTCTTCGCCGTAAATGGGAGCGCCCTCGGGCAGGTACGGCTTCACCGTCTCGAGCAAATGCTTGACGTCTTCGACACGCTTGGCCGAAAGCGGCACGATCTCCTTGAACTCGCGCAACGTGCCCATGCGCTGCAAGAACGGATAGAGGGTCTTTTTGTCGCTGACACGATCGAGCTTGTTGACGACGAGCAGCAGCGGCGCCGAGGGCGGAACGAGATCGAGCACCTTCTGATCGTCGGGGCCGAAGCGCCCGGCTTCGATCACGAACAGCACGACATCGACGGCCGTCAGCGTCGACGTGACGGCGCGATTCAACGAGCGGTTGAGCGCGCCGCTGTGCTGGGTCTGAAAGCCCGGCGTATCGACGAAGATGAACTGAGCATCCTCGAACGTGTGGATCCCCGTAATGCGATGACGCGTCGTCTGCGCCTTACGCGAGGTGATGCTGATCTTCTGACCGACGAGCGCATTCATCAACGTCGATTTGCCGACGTTGGGGCGGCCGACGATGGCGACCATGCCGCAGCGAAAGCCGGAGGAAGTGGGGGTATCGATCATGCGGGACTGGCGGTTCGGGAAGAGGCGGCGCGGCGCACGCGCGGCGCCGGGGACGCTAACAAGATCATGGGTGATCGGGCTCCGGCGCGCGCGCACGCGCGGCGCCGGCTATGTCGGAGACCAGCTCCGCTTCGCCGCCTGAGACGGCGCCGCCGCTCATCGACGTTTTCACGCCGGCGCCCGGTTCGGCTTTGCCCTGCAAGTCTGCCTTGGGCGCGGGGGCATCGAGCCTGGCATCGGGTTTGCCATCGGACTTTGCTTCAGTCCGGCTCACCGGCTCGTCGACCTTTGCAGCGGCCGCATCGGGCTTGGCCGCATGAGCGTCGGGCTTACCGGACGCTTCCGCCTTCCCAGGCGCTTCTTGCGCACGCAGCACGCCCTTGTGCTCGACATGCGCCGCGCGAATCATGGCCGGCGGCACGTTCACGGCGCCACGTTCGGCGGCTTCGGCTGCCGAACCGGCTTTCGCGACATCGCCGCGCCCCGCTTTGTCCTTCTCGGCCTTGCGCTCCGGCGCCCTCAGATCGAGCGCCGCTTGAATGCCCTTGACGCCCGGCACGACCTCGGGCTCGCCCGTCTTGGCCGCCCGCGCACCGCGCGATCGCTTCGGTTTCGTTTCGAGCGCCGGTTGCACCAACATCACTTCGTCCAATGCCTTTTTGGCCGCAGCCTGCTCGGCGGCGCGCCGGCTCGCGCCCGAGCCCGACACTTTCACGTCGAGTTTGGGCACCGTGCATTCGACCTCGAACTGCTGATTGTGGGCCGCACCGTGCGTCGCCACCACGGTATAGGTGGGCAACGCGATCTTGTGCCCTTGCAGATATTCCTGCAGCAGTGTCTTGGAATCCTTGCCGAGCGTGCGCGGATCGATGTGATCGAGGATCGGCACGTACAAACGCTTGATGACCGTCTGCGCGACATCGAAACCGCCATCGAGGAAGATCGCCCCGAGGATAGCCTCGAACGCATCGGCGAGGATCGACGGCCGCCGGAAGCCCCCGCTGCGCAGTTCTCCTTCGCCGAGCCTGAGCGAATCGGAGATATTGAGGGCCTGAGCAATTTCGTACAGGGACTGCTGTTTCACGAGGTTGGCACGAACGCGGGACAGATCGCCTTCGTCCAATTTGCCGAATCGCTGATACAAAAGCGCAGCCACCGCGCAATTTAGAACGGAATCGCCCAAAAATTCGAGCCGTTCATTGTGCGAGGCACTGTGACTGCGATGAGTTAACGCCTGGCGCAACAATTCCGCATTGCGAAATTCGTAGCGCAACCGGCTTTCCAGCGGAGATAGCGGCATGTGCAGAGTATAACGCGCGCGCCTTACCCGACGGTTTGCGGGGGCAAGGCGCGAAAAACATAGCGAGCTGGGGGTGTGTCAGCGTCGACGATGGCGAAGACGGCGCGCAAGCGGAACGCCCGCCTGCGCTCAGTTGAACGAACCGATGCGTTTCAGATTGCTGAAGTTCATCCAAACGAAAAACGCGCGGCCCACGATGTTGCGATCGGGCACGAAGCCCCAGTAGCGGCTGTCGGCGCTGTTGTCGCGGTTATCGCCCATCATGAAGTAGTGCCCTGGCGGCACCTTGCAGACGACGCCCGCGCTGTTGTACGAGCAGTTGTCGCGATACGGATAGTCTTCGGCGCCGATCACGAACGGCGGCACGGCCGGGTTGTTCAAAATGCCATGCTTGCGCCCGTCGAGCGACTCCTCGAATTGCTTGGCGTAGCCGATGCGCTCTTCGTCGAAGTAATCGGGCAGCGGCGTTTCAGCAATGCTCTTGCCGTTGATCGTCAGACGCTTGTTCTCGTAAGCAACGACGTCGCCCGGCAGGCCTACCACGCGTTTGATGTAATCGACCGATTCGTCCTTCGGATAGCGGAAGACGACGACGTCACCGCGTTGCGGCGTTCGGCCCTGCGTGATTTTCGTATCGGTGATCGGCAAGCGCAGGCCGTACTCGAACTTGTTGACGAGGATGAAATCGCCGACGACCAGGGTGGGCACCATCGAGCCCGACGGGATTTTGAACGGCTCGACCACGAACGAGCGCACGAGGAACACGACAAGGATGACGGGGAAGAAGCTGGCAGTGTATTCGAGCCACCAGGGCTGGCGCAGCTTCTCGTCGCGTAGCCGTGCGCGCGTTTGCGGCGCGTTTTCGTCGGCGAAGCGCTCGCCGATGCGGGCCTGTTGTCGGTCGAACTCCTCGACGGCGGCCTCGGCCGCTCGCCGTCTTTGCGGCAGAAACACCAATTTATCGGCAACCCACGCAATGCCCGTCAACACGACGAGCACAAAAAGAATCAGCGCAAAGTTCATGTAAGAGAGGTCCTGTTATTTGTCTTCGACGCGCAAGATCGCGAGGAAAGCCTCTTGCGGAATCTCGACGGACCCGACCTGCTTCATTCGCTTCTTGCCTTCTTTTTGCTTTTCCAACAGCTTCTTTTTACGCGTGATGTCGCCCCCATAACACTTCGCGAGCACGTTCTTGCGCAGCGCCTTGATGTTTTCGCGCGCGATGATGTGCGCGCCGATGGCAGCTTGAATCGCGACGTCGTACATTTGGCGCGGAATGATCTCGCGCATCTTGGCCGCCACTTCCCTGCCGCGGTATTGCGATTGCGACCGGTGGACGATGACCGACAACGCATCGACTTTGTCGCCGTTGATCAGCATATCGACCTTGACGACGTCCGACGGACGATATTCCTTGAACTCGTAATCCATCGACGCATAGCCGCGAGACACCGATTTGAGCCGGTCGAAGAAGTCGAGCACGATCTCGGCCATCGGGATCTCGTAGGTGAGCTGCACCTGGCGGCCGTGATACTGCATGTTGATTTGGTTCCCGCGCTTTTGCGTGCAGAGCGTGATGACCGAACCGACATAGTCCTGCGGCATGTACAGGTTCACGGTGACGATCGGCTCGCGGATCTCCTCGATCCTCGACGGATCGGGCATCTTCGCCGGGTTTTCGACCATGATCGTCGTGCCGTCGCGCTGCACGACCTCGTACACGACGGTAGGCGCCGTGGTGATGAGGTCCATGTCGAACTCGCGCTCGAGCCGCTCCTGCACGATCTCCATATGCAAGAGACCGAGGAAGCCGCAGCGAAAGCCGAAACCCAACGCTTGCGACACCTCGGGCTCGTATTGCAGCGATGCGTCGTTCAGCTTGAGCTTTTCGAGCGACTCGCGCAACGCGTCGTATTGATTGGCCTCGACGGGATAAAGGCCGGCGAACACCTGCGGCTTGACTTCCTTGAAGCCGGGCAACGGCTCTTGCGCCGGACGCGCGGCGAGCGTGACCGTATCGCCCACTTTCGCCGCCGTGAGTTCCTTGATGCCGGCGATGATGAAGCCCACCTGCCCCGCCGCGAGCTGCTCGAGGTCTTTCGACTTCGGCGTGAACACGCCGATGTGCTCGACCGGATACTGCGCGCCCGTGGCCATGAGCTTGATCTTGTCTTTCGGGCGCAGCGTGCCGTTCACGATGCGCACGAGCATCACGACGCCGACGTAGTTGTCGAACCACGAATCGATGATGAGCGCCTGCAGGGGCGCCGCGGGATCGCCCTTGGGCGGCGGCACCTTCACGATCAGCGCTTCGAGCACGTCCTCGACGCCCAGGCCCGTCTTCGCGCTGCAGCGCACGGCGTCGGCCGCGTCGATGCCGATGACGTCCTCGATCTCGGAGATCGCGTTCTCGGGGTTGGCCGCGGGCAGATCGATCTTGTTGAGCACGGGCACGACCTCGACGCCGAGCTCGATCGCGGTGTAGCAATTGGCGACCGTCTGCGCCTCGACGCCCTGGCTCGCGTCGACGACGAGCAGCGCGCCCTCGCAGGCCGAGAGCGAGCGGCTGACTTCATAGGAGAAATCGACGTGGCCCGGCGTGTCGATGAGGTTCAAGTTGTAGATCTTGCCGTCGCGCGCCCGATAGTGGAGCGCGGCCGTTTGCGCTTTGATGGTGATGCCGCGCTCGCGCTCGAGATCCATCGAGTCGAGCACTTGCGATTCCATTTCGCGGTCGGACAAGCCGCCGCACAGTTGGATGATGCGATCGGCGAGCGTCGACTTGCCATGGTCGATGTGGGCAATAATCGAGAAGTTGCGTATGTGATCCATTCAGGGCCGATCAAGCGAAAAAGGCGCGCTCGTACGACTGCGGAGCACGCCTTGTAAGTACGTGAAAAACCGGGCTATTTTAGCCGAAGTGGGCCTTGGCCGGGACATTTTGCGGTGCGGGCGGCCGATGCGCGCGCACGCGGCGGGCGCACTCACGCTGCGCGCGTGGCCAACGCAGCACGCACGCGTTCGACATCGAGGCGGTAACGGCTCAACTCGACGCCCTCGTACACGAGCACGGGCACGAGTTCGTCGTAGCGTTCGACCAGCGCCGGGTCGGCGTCGACGTCGAGCACTTCGACGCTCGCCCCGAAAGCGCGCGCGAGCGGCTCGAGCTCAGTCAACATCTCCTCGCAAAGATGGCACCAAGAGCGCGAGTAGAGCGTCAGCGACGGCGCTGCGGGGGCCGTATTTTTCATTTGGCTTGCGGGCGCGGCTTGATGGGCACGAACTGCGTGTTCTCGCCGCGACGCACGAGCACCGGCACCATCTTTTGCGGATCCACGTGCGCCGCGACTTGGTCGAACTGCTTCGCGCTCGTCACATCGGTATCGCCGATGCGCAAAATGATGTCGCCCTTTTGCAGCCCCACGCGCGCGGCCGGGCCGTCGACCGCGTCGACCTGCACCCCGCCCGTGTGCAGTTTCATCGATTTGATTTGGTCGGCCGAGAGATCGGACACCGTCACGCCCAGCGGATTGGACGGATGGGCCTTCGGCGCCGGGGCCTGCTGCTCGTCGGTCTTGGCCAACTTCTCGGGCTGCGTTTGCACCACCGTGATCGGCAACTCGCTCGATTGCCCTTTGCGCCAAATCGTCACCGTGGCCCGCGTGCCAGGCTTGGTGTCGCCGACCATGCGCGGCAGGTCCGTTTCGGCTTCGACCGGCACGCCGTTGAATTTGAGGATGATGTCGCCAGGCTGAATGCCCGCCTTGTCGGCGGGGCCACCGGGCTCGACGCTGCTCACGAGCGCCCCCTGTGCGCGCGGCAAACCAAGCGAATCGGACACGTCTTTCGTCACCTGCCCGATCGAGACGGCGATGCGGCTGCGCACCACCTTGCCCGTCGACTTGAGCTGATCGGCCACGCGCATCGCTTCGTCGATCGGAATGGCGAACGCAATCCCCATGAAGCCGCCCGTGCGGCTGTAGATCTGCGAATTGATGCCGATCACTTCGCCTTGCATGTTGATGAGCGGCCCGCCCGAATTGCCCGGATTGACGGCCGCATCGGTTTGGATGAACGGCAAATAATCGCCCGTCTCGCGCCCTTTCGCGCTGACGATGCCTTCCGTCACCGTGTTGTCGAGGCCGAACGGCGAGCCGATCGCGAGCACCCATTCACCCACGCGCAATTTGTTCGAGTCCCCGATCGTGACGGCGGGCAGGTTCGCCGCGCTGATCTTCACGATGGCGATATCGGTGCGATCGTCGGCTCCGATCAGCTTGGCCTTGAACTCGCGCTTGTCGGTGAGCGTGACGTAGATGTTGTCGGCGTCGTCCACGACGTGCGCGTTCGTCATCACGTAGCCATCGGGGGAGATGATGAAGCCCGACCCAACGCCGCTGTTCTGCTCGCCGCCATCCCCGTTGTCGGACGGGTCGGGGCTGCCGCCGCGGTCGCCTCGACCGCCGCCGCGCGGCGTGTTCGGCGCCTGCGGCAAGGGAATGCCGAAAAAGCGCCGGAAGAACTCGGACATGTCCCCGTCGCCGATTCCCGGCGGCGCGTTGCGTTGGCCGCTCGCACTCGTGACGCGAGCGGTCGTGCGGATGTTGACGACCGCCGGCCCGACCTTATCGACGAGGTCGGCGAAGTCGGGCAAGACCGCGCCGGCCGGAATGGCCAACGCCGTGTGGGGCGCGAACGACAGACACGCCATGGCCGCGGCGGCCGCGAAAAATTTGCGCACCGAGAGATTCGTCATAGGAAGGGCAGCAGAAGAAGCGTTACTTGGTAACTTTGTATTCTATGGCAGACGCGAAGCGCTGCAGCGTTGCTTGGGGCACTTCCCCGAGCACGGTGACCCAGTAATCGCGATATTTCGTGACTAGCACATGCGTGGCCCCGGTGCTGCCCACGCCTTCCTTGCGCGAGCTTTTTTCGGCGGGCTCGACGAAAACGGAAATTGTCGAGAGTCCGTCGGAAAACACGGCTTGATCCACGGGAATTGGCGGCGCACCGGCCTCGCGAGCGGCCATGGGCCGGCGCAGCTCACGGATTTCGTGGAAACCGGGGACATCGGGCTTGATGCGCCAGCCTTGCGCCTGCATGTCGATCGGGGACACGGGCGGGCGCACGAGCGTCCAGCCGTTGGTATTGCGCATGCCCGCGGCAATACTCGACTTTTGGGTAGGCACGCCCACCCGCACCTGTGTAAACGCCGTCTGCTCCAACACCTGCCCGGAGGCGTCGAGCGTCTGCACACGCAGCAGCAACCCCGTTTTCGCGTCCGCCCAGAGCTTATAGGCGAAGCGGTAAGTGTCTTTCGGGTCGAGTTCGATGACCTGCGCGTCGAGCCCGGCGACGCGATCGCCGCTGAGCAGCTTCGGGTCGTACACCGACAACACTTGCTCACCCTTCTCGCTCATCAGCGCCGGAAATGCATCCCGGTTCAGCCGCTTTTCGACGACGCACAAATGCCGCTCGGGCACGAACGTATACAGATCGTCGTCATGACGCAGCAGCTTGCGCGGCTGGCCGTCCAGGCTTTCGAGCGATTCGAATTCGCCCTCGCCGCGCACCGCGTAATGCGCGATGCGCGACGATTGCACGAAATTGCCGCGCTGATAGACGAAAACGCCTTCGTAGTTCTCGCGTTGCGCGGCCTCGTGAATTCGATCGAGCCACGCCGCGGCCTGCTGGCGGACCGAGGGATCGGCCTGTGCGACTGCGGCGCGCGGGGACGCCGAAAGCAGCGCAACCGCGCAAATCAGCCACGCCGCCCATTGCCCCCGGGCGGCGGCGCGCATCGAGCGCAAGGTTTGCATCGACTTATTGGCCTTCCGAAGTCTGGACAGCGGCGCGAATCAACGGCATCGAGCCGGGCATCATCGGTTGCTGAGCGAATTGCTGATGGGCTTCGAGGTATTGATCGAGGCTGGCATCGCGGATGATATTGGCCCCTTGCGCCCCGGTATTCTGTGCCAGTGCAACCGTATGCACCGCATCGGCTCGCCCGTTCGTGGATGCCATTTGAACGGTGCCTTGCGAAGCGCCGCCGTGCTGCAGCTGCGGCAGCACGATCCAACTGAGCGTGGCAGCCGCGGCCGCTACCGCGAGCGCCGGCGCGACGCGCCGTCGCAGCATGGACAGGGGCGTGCCGCTGCCCGCGCGAGCGCGCGCCGGAACGAGGATATGCGGCTCGGACTCGAGCCGAGCGGCGAAACCGGCCAAAAACGCGCGGCTCGTTGCCGGATGAACCGCCAAATCATCGGAGCGCAACGCGTCACCGATCAAGTGGTAGGCCGACCACGTCGTGCGATCGGCATGGTCGAACTCGGCCAGCATTTCGTCGAACGACGCCGAGGCGTCGAGCCTCTCGCCATCGACTAATACGGACAAACGCTCGCTGCGCGAGCTTGCTTGCGACTCCATCGAGATCGACCCCATGACGCTCCCCATCGTACAAACACCCCGTAGTGATACCACTTGACCCGTTCTCATCGCACATCCGAGCCATTGCGCCAATGGCGGCAGGCGCTACCAGCGCTTGCCTTCCGGCGTATCGAGCAGCGGACGCAATTTTGCCGCAATCGCCTCGCGAGCGCGAAAAATTCGCGACCGAACCGTTCCGATGGGGCACCCCATCATCTCCGCGATTTCCTCGTAGCTCAAGCCTTCGATCTCGCGCAGCGTAATGGCAACCCGCAGTTCTTCGGGCAACAGCGCCATCGCGGCATTGACCGTCTGCGCGATCTGCTTGCTCATCAACATCGACTCGGGCGTGTTGATATCCCTTAGTTGATCGGCATCCGAGAAAGTTTCCGCCTCTTCGGCGTTTGCTTCGGTCGACGTGGGCGCGCGCCGGCTTTGCGTCGCGAGATAGTTCTTCGCCGTGTTGACGGCGATTCGGTACAGCCACGTGTAGAACGCCGATTCGCCGCGAAACTGCGGCAGCGCGCGGTAAGCCTTGATGAACGCATCTTGCGCGACGTCCTCGACCTCGGCCGGGTCGCGCACGAGTCGCGAGATCAGCCGAATGATCTTGCGGTGGTATTTCGAGACCAGGAGTTCGAACGCGGCTTTATCGCCCTGCTGCACGCGCTCGACCAGAACCTGATCGATTTCTTTTTCGCTCACCTGTTGGGGTCCGTTCACTTGGGAGGGGTGCGTCGCGGACCGCTATTGTAGCGTCCCCATCACACCGTCATGCGCCATGTGTAACCGCGGTTACGGCCGTTACAGATCGGTAGGCGCACGCCGAGCGCCGTCGAGCCCTCACTGCGCGGCGTGGCGAGCGCGCACGGCCAGTTCCCGAAACACTGCCGCAGGCACGGCGTCGGCGGCCACGACCAAGGTGTCTTGCCGCCCATCGACGCCCGCGACGGCCAACACCAGCAACCGTCCCGCCCATTGCGCCGCACCGGCGATACGCCCCTGCAGCAGCGCACGGCCGGTGTCGTCGAATGCTGCGACGCCCTCGCACGTCAGCTCGATCCACGCCGGCTGCCTGCGTTCGTAACGCATGAACGAGACGCCGAGCGCCGCACAGGCTGCCACCGCGAGCCAAACGGCCGCGGACGCCCCCATGTGCGCGGCCGCGGTGAAGTGAACGGCGGCCGTGCAAACGAGCGCGAAGGCCAATACGGCCAGCCGCACGGCGAGCGAGCGCCGCAGCGCGATGCGCCATGGCGTGCCTCGTGCCCGATCGCCGGCGGAGGCCTGCGTCAACGAGCCGCCCCGCTCAGACGCGCTTGAAGACGAGCGTGCCGTTCGTGCCGCCGAACCCGAACGAGTTCTTCAACGCGACGTCGATCTTCATGTCCCGCGCCGTGTTCGCGCAGTAATCGAGATCGCACTCGGGGTCTTGATTGAACAGGTTGATCGTCGGGGGCGACACTTGGTGATGGACAGCCAGTACCGTAAACACCGACTCGAGCCCGCCGGAGCCGCCAAGCAAGTGGCCCGTCATGGACTTCGTCGAATTGACGACGACCTTCTTCGCATGGTCGCCAAGCGCGCGCTTGATGCCGGTCGTCTCAGCCAGATCGCCGAGCGGCGTGGACGTGCCGTGCGCGTTGACGTAAGCGACCTCGTCACCGTTCATGCCCGCATTGCGCAGCGCCGCGGCCATGCAACGGCGTGCGCCGTCGCCGTCTTCGAGCGGTGCGGTCATGTGGTACGCATCGGCGCTCATGCCGTAACCGGCAACCTCGGCGTAGATCTTCGCGCCGCGCGCCTTCGCATGCTCGTATTCCTCGAGCACCATGACGCCCGCCCCCTCGCCCAGCACGAAGCCGTCGCGATCCTTATCCCATGGACGGCTGGCCGTCGCGGGATCGTCGTTGCGCTGCGACAGCGCGCGCGCCGCGGCGAAGCCGCCGATGCCGAGCGGCGAAACGGTCGCCTCGGCGCCGCCGGCCAGCATGACGTCGGCATCGCCGTACTCGATGAGGCGCGCCGCCTCGCCGATGCAATGCAGACCCGTCGTGCAAGCCGTGACGATGGCCAGATTCGGCCCCTTCAGGCCGAACCTCATCGACAGATGGCCCGAGATCATGTTGATGATCGACGCCGGCACGAAGAACGGCGAAATGCGCCGCGGACCGCGGTTGAGCAGTTCCGTTTGCGTCACTTCGATCATCGGCAGACCACCGATACCCGAGCCCACCACGACGCCGGAGCGCTCCGCGTTGGCTTCGGTGATTTCGATGCCGCTGTCCTGCATCGCTTGGATGCCGGCCGCCATGCCGTAATGGATGAACGTATCCATGTGGCGGGCTTCCTTGGCAGGCATGTAGTCTTCGACGTTAAAGCCTTTCACTTCACCGGCGAAGCGCGTCGAGAAGTTCGTCGCATCGAACTTCGTGATGGTCGCGATGCCGGATTTGCCGGCGAGCAAATTGGCCCACCCGTCGGCAACATTATTGCCAACAGGCGACACCAGCCCTAAGCCTGTAACAACAACACGGCGACGGCTCACGGTAACCCCTTTTCCATAAATGACAAAAGCAAAAGCCACAGCGGCCACAGGAAACCGCCCCTGTGAGCCCTGTGGCTAAGAATTCGGCACCAGCATCGGCATCCGACGTGAAAACGCGTCAAACGCGGCCAGCGCAAACACGCTAGGCGCGCGAGGCGTTATGCCTTGACGTTGGCGCGAGCGTAGTCGATCGCTTGCTGCACCGTCGTGATCTTTTCCGCTTCCTCGTCCGGAATTTCCATGCCGAACTCGTCTTCCAGCGCCATCACGAGTTCGACCGTGTCGAGCGAGTCCGCACCGAGGTCGTTCACGAACGACGCTTCGTTCTTGATTTCAGCTTCGGCGACGCCCAGTTGTTCCGCGACGATCTTCTTGACGCGCTGTTCGATGTTGTCCATTACCCCTCCGAGGGAAAAAGTTCAAAATTGCAAGTGCGCGCATTTTATCAGGTTTGCCTGGTCAAAAAGCGCGCCCAACCAAGGTTCAGGCTTCGCGCCGGAAGCGTTCGGCTACCGCCGGCGCGGATGGTAAACGAAATTCGTCAAGACATGTACATCCCGCCGTTCACATGCAACGTCGTGCCCGTGATGTAACCGGCCTGCGGCGAAGCGAGAAAGGCGACGGCATGGCCGATATCCTCGGGGCTGCCAAGGCGCCCGAGCGGGATTTGCGTCTTGAGTGCGGCCTGTTGTTCCTCGGGCAGCACCTTCGTCATATCGGTGTCGATGAAGCCCGGCGCCACGCAATTGACCGTGATGTTGCGGCTGCCGATTTCCCGGGCGAGCGCACGCGTCATGCCCGCCACGCCGGCCTTGGCGGCCGCGTAGTTCGCCTGACCGGCATTGCCGGCCGAGCCGACCACCGACGTGATATTGATGATGCGCCCGCCGCGCGCCTTCATCATCGGACGCAGCACCGCGCGCGAGAGGCGAAACACGGCCTTCAAGTTCGTGTCGATCACGGCGTCCCACTCGTCGTCCTTCATGCGCATCGCGAGCTGATCGCGCGTGATGCCGGCGTTATTGACGAGCACGTTCAACGCGCCGAATTCTTTGACGACGGTGTCGATGAGGGCATCGATCGCTTGCGCGTCGTTGACCTGGAGCACGACTCCGCGCCCAGCCAAGCCTTCGGCCGCCAGCGCTTCGGTGATGCCGGCCGCGCCGGCATCGCTCGTGGCCGTGCCGATGACCGTCGCGCCCTGCCGCGCGAGCACGAGCGCAATCGCCCGGCCGATGCCGCGCGAGGCGCCCGTCACGAGCGCAACTTGTTTATCGAGAGCTTTTTCCATGATGGTTCGGGTGTTCCGCAATGACGCGGCATGTTCGTGCCAATTGCGGTGGTTCTTCGACTCGCCTGACGGCAGGCTCGCAAGCTCGCGCGTCAAACGCCGAGCAGCTTCAAGGTTTCCTCGAGCGACGCCGGATCGGTGATGGCCGCCCCGACGAGATTGCCGTCGATGCGCTTGGTCAAACCGGCCAGCACTTTACCGGGGCCGCACTCGATCAGATGCGTGATGCCTTGCTTGGCCATCGCCTGAACGCACTCCACCCAGCGCACGGGCCCGGCGGCCTGGCGCACGAGCGCGTCCTTGATGGCGGCCGGCTCCGACACGATGGCGACGTCGACATTGTTGACGACGGGAATCTGCGGCACTTTGACGTCGACGCTCGCCAAATACTCGCGCAAGCGGTCGGAAGCGGGCTGAAGCAGCGAGGAATGAAACGGCGCCGAGACTGGCAGCGGCAACGCACGCTTGGCGCCCTTCGCTTTGGCCAGCTCGCAGGCTTTTTCGACGGCAGCCTTGTGCCCCGCTATCACGACTTGGGCAGGCGCATTGAAGTTGACCGCTTCCACCACGCCGGCGCTTTCGCGCGCCGCTTCCGCGCACACCGCGCGCACCGTATCGTCATCCAGGCCGAGGATAGCCGCCATTGCGCCGACGCCGACCGGCACGGCCGTTTGCATGGCCTGCGCACGAAAGCGCACGAGCGGCACGGCGTCGCGAAAGGACAGCGCGCCGGCGGCAACGAGCGCCGTGTATTCGCCGAGGCTATGCCCCGCGACGAGGGCCGGCGCGGCCCCGCCGGCCTCGCGCCAGGCGCGGTACATCGCATAGGCAGCCGTGAGCATGACCGGCTGAGTGTTCGTGGTGAGATTGAGCTCTTCGGCCGGACCTTCGGCAATCAGCTTGCCGATGTCCTGACCGAGCGCGTCCGAGGCTTCCTGCAGTGTTTCGCGCACGACCGCGCGATCGGAAAACGCATTGAGCATCCCGACCGACTGCGACCCTTGGCCGGGAAAAACGAACGCAAATTTCATATCGTCCCCAAAATGTGAGCTGGTTGGCGCAAGCGGCGCGCACGGCCGCTCCGGCCGACGGCCGGACGCGGCGCCCGCTCGCTGCCGATCAGTAGCGGATGACCGAGGCGCCCCAGGTGAAGCCGCCGCCGACGCCTTCGATGAGCACGTTCTGGCCGCGCTTGATGCGTCCGTCGCGCACGGCGACGTCGAGCGCGAGCGGGATCGAGGCCGCCGACGTATTGCCGTGTTCGCCGACCGTGACGATCATGCGTTCTTGCGGCACGCCGAGCTTGCGGCAGGTGTGCGACATGATACGGATATTGGCTTGGTGCGGAATAAGCCAATCGACCTGGTCGGCCGGCATATCGGCTTTATGGAGCGCTTCGACCGCGACCTTCTCCAGCACGTTGACGGCCAGTTTGAAGACCGCTTGCCCATCCATATGAAGGAACGCGCTACCCGCGACGACCCCGCCGTTGACGTGGCCCGGCGTGCAAAGAATGTTGGCGTAGCTGCCATCCGCGTGGAGCGCGCTCGCGAGCACCCCCGGCTCATCGGACGCTTGCAGAATCACGGCGCCCGCGCCGTCGCCGAACAATACGCAGGTGGTGCGATCGTTGAAATCGAGAATGCGCGAGAAGGTCTCTGCGCCGACGATCAGGGCCGTGCGATGCTGCCCGCTGCGAATCAGGGCGTCGGCGGTCGCAACCGCATAGACGAAGCCCGAGCATACGGCCTGCATGTCGAACGCGGCGCCGCCATTCTTGATTTGCAGTTTGTCCTGCAACAAGCAAGCGGTGCTCGGAAACACGAAATCGGGCGTGGAAGTGGCGACGATGATCAAATCGATGGCTTGAGGATCGATGTTGGCCGCTTCGATGGCGCGCTGCGCCGCGGCGAGCGCGAGTTCGCTCGTCGTCACATCTGGGTCGGCGAAATGCCGCGCGTGAATGCCCGTGCGCGCGACGATCCATTCGTCGCTGGTCTCGATGCCGCGCTCGGCGAGCCGATCCGCGAGCGCTTGATTCGTAACGCGGGTGGGCGGCAGGTAGCTGCCGGTGCCGAGCACGCGCGAGTAAATAGTCGATTGAGCCATTTATGCTTTCGGAGATACCGCGGCGAAAGGCTCGGCCGGACGGCCGGCGAGATTCGCGTGACCGGCGCCGCCCGCATCCCGCGCTACTTGCGCGAGCGGGGCCGCATTTTCTTGCATCGCTCGCGCCAGGCGTTCGAGGACGCCATTTTTGACGGCATCATACCCGCGTTTGATGGCCCACTCAAACGCATAGGCATCGGCCGAACCGTGGCTCTTGATCACGAGCCCCCGCAAACCGAGCAACGCCGCACCGTTGTACTGGCGATGATCGACGCGCTTCTTGAAGCGCATCAACACAGGCATCGCCAGCAAGGCCATCAGCTTGGTCAGCACAGAGCGGCCGAACTCTTCGCGAATGATCTCGGAGAGCATCTGCGCCAAACCTTCCGATGTTTTGAGCGCAACGTTGCCGACGAAGCCGTCGCACACGATGACGTCGACGGTGCCCTTGTAGATATCGTTGCCTTCGACGTTACCGCGGAAATTGAGCGTGCTCGCGCGCAACAGCTCGCCTGCGCGCTTGATGGTCTCGTTGCCTTTGATGACTTCTTCGCCGATGTTCAACAGCCCGATCGTGGGGCGATCCTTGCCCTCGAGCGCGGAGACGAGCGCATGCCCCATCTCGGCGAACTGCAGCAAATGCTGCGGCTCGCAATCGACGTTCGCGCCGAGATCGAGCATCATCGTGTAGCCGCGCGAATTGGGCAGCGGCGAGGCGATCGCCGGCCGCTCGATACCGGAGAGCGTCTTGAGCACGTAACGCGACACGGCCATCAGCGCGCCGGTGTTGCCCGCCGAAATGCACGCCTGCGCCGCCTCGTCCTTGACGAGGTTCAGCGCAACGCGCATCGACGAATCCTTCTTTTTGCGCAATGCGACTTCGACCGGATCGTCCATGGCGACCACCTCGGACGCCGGCACGACCGTCAGCGCTCGCTCATCGAGCGCTTTGCACTTCTTCAGTTGAGCACGAATCGGAGCTTCGAGGCCGACCAGCATCAGCTCGGCGTCGGCATGCGAACGAACGAAGCTGACGGCAGCGGGAACGGTCACGGCCGGGCCGTGGTCGCCTCCCATGCAATCTATCGTGAGCTTTATGGTCATGGACTGCGACGAATGTTCAGGCGCTGTGCATAAGGCCGGAGCCAGCGCTGACCCGCTGGTTCCAGTCCGAGGCACAGCATGGGACCGGAGTAAGCGCGCCGCGGCGCGCCGAATCAGGGGCCGAGGCGCCCTGCCGGCTGCGACCGGAGCACCTGCTTGCGCTTGCAATGCCGCGAAGCATGGGATCTGTGCAAGCCAAAGCACGAAGGCCCGCCCAGCTCGAAGCGCGGACCCGGAACGAGGCCCCGATGCACGAACTCTGGCCGACGCAAAAAAGCGGCAGTTGAATGCCGCCTTTTTCTGCTCGAGCCGGAAGGATGCCCAGCAAGCTGCGTGTCGCGCACAGATCCACCGGATTCGGCGGCGCCGCGCGCCGATGCACTTAGTCGTTCTTCGTCTTAACGACTTTCTTGCCGCGATAGTAGCCGTTCGGGCTGATGTGGTGACGCATATGCACTTCGCCCGTGCTCGGCTCGACTGCGAGCGGCGTCGTGGCCAGGAAATCGTGCGAGCGGTGCATGCCGCGCTTGGACGGCGACTTCTTGTTTTGCTGGACTGCCATGGTAACTCCTAAAAATTTTCGGGATTCTAACACAGCCCGATCGGCGTAACGCCAGTGGCCAAACGGCCCGCGCGCCGCATCGTGCTACTCATGCAACGATCAATGTTTCTTGCCGCCGTCACCGCCCTCGCCGCCGTCGCCGCGTTTGAGCGCTTCCAGCGCGGCGAACGGATTGGGCTTGCCGGCGTCGTCGCCCGGCTGCGCACCGCCCGGCGATTGCAGCTCGTCCCCGTCCCCATCTTCGCCTTCGGCCAGGTCGACCGCATACTCGCCGGCCGCGCCCGAGACGAGACTCTCGTGCACCTCAGGACAGAGCTCGTGCTTCGGCACGAGCGGCAACGACAACAGCAACTCTTCCTCGATTAGTTCGACGAGATCGAATTGGCGCGAACCGACGATCACATCGAGCTCCTCCTCGTCGAGGGGAAATTCCTCGGCTTGCGCTTCGGTCGCCACGATTCGGTACGCCGCCTCGATGTCGAACGGCTGCTCGTAAGGCGCGAGACAGCGCTGACATTCGAGCCAGGCCGCGCCGTGCAGCGCTAGCCTCAAATAAGGCTGCGCCGCCTCGGTGCCGTCGTCTTGCAACTCCGGCTGCGTCGAGCCTTCCGCCTGCCACGTAAATAACGTGTCGCGATCTGGCGCGCCCGCCGGGACTTCGTTTAACATGCGCGGCAGTTGCGAGAGACGTACCGCACCGGCGGCCTGGCGGCCGCTGCGCGCAAATTCGAACACGTCGAACGCATGCGGATCGATCAGCCCGCTAGCCTTGCCGGAATGTTGGGACATATTGACTCCTCGCTCCGCTCCAGCAGCCGGTTGCAGGCCGACCGAGACCGACCCAGACGGATCGTTTCGCCGGCAACGGTGTTTGCCTATCGCCGCTCGGCCCGCCGCGGCTCACAGCCTTGGGGCTCGGCCCGTTTGCCGATCCGGCCATGAAAAGCCCGACACTATATTCGATTTACCGTTATCAGTCAATCACTTAAATGATCCGACGCGAACCGCAGCGCCCCACTCGCCGGTTCGCCCCCGCCCTCGTTCCCGCGTACGCCCATGCTCGATTCCCGCACCCAGCCCTGCCGGCTGATTCTCGCCTCCAGTTCGCCCTATCGCCGTTCGCTGCTCGAGCGATTGCGCATCCCGTTCGACGTCTGCGTGCCGGACGTGGATGAAACGCCGCACCCCGGCGAAACGCCTGCCGATACGGCGCTTCGACTCGCGCAAGCAAAGGCGCGGGCGGTCGCCGCACGCGAGGCGGCCGAACCCGTGCTCGTCATCGGCTCCGATCAGGTGGCCACTTTCGACGGCTTGCAGATCGGCAAGCCCGGCACGCACGAAAAAGCGTTGCAGCAACTGCGCGCCATGCGCAACCGCATCGTCGAATTCCATAGCGCGTTGTGCCTGTTCGATAGCGCCTGCGGCCTAGCGCAAACGGAGGACGTCGTTACGCGCGTGCGCTTTCGCGATCTGCCCGATGCCGAGCTCGACGCCTACTTGCGCGCCGAAACGCCCTACGACGTGGCGGGCAGCGCCAAATCCGAGGGCTTGGGCATCGCGCTGCTCGACGAGATCGAATCGAACGATCCGACTGCGCTGGTCGGCCTGCCGCTGATCGCGCTCACGCGCATGCTCCGGGCGGCCGGCTATCCGCTGCTGGGAGGCGCGCGATGAGCGGCGTGCTCTATTTGATTCCGAACGCGCTGGGCGAAGGCGACGCCGCGGCGCTCGCGACTGTGCTACCCGCTAGCGTCATGGCGCGTGCGGCGTCTCTCGGTTATTTCGTCGGCGAGAACGCGAAGAGCACGCGCGCGTTTCTCAAACGCGTCGGCGTCGCTCGGCCAATTCAAGAGATCGACATTCGCGAGCTGAACGTCAACACGCCGCCCGCCGAAATCAAGGCGCTGCTCGCGCCGATCTTGGCCGGCGCCGACGGCGGGCTCGTCTCCGAGGCCGGCTGCCCCGCGGTGGCGGACCCGGGCGCGTTACTCGTGCGCCGCGCGCACGAGCACGGGGTCAAGGTCGTGCCGCTCGTGGGACCGAGTTCGATTCTGCTGGCCCTGATGGCGTCGGGCCTCGACGGCCAAAGGTTCGCATTTCACGGCTACCTGCCCGTCGACCCGGCCGAACGGACGAAGACTTTGCGCGAGCTGGAACAACGCTCGCGCAAAGGACGGGAAACCCAGATCTTCATCGAGACGCCGTACCGCAATCGCACTTTGCTCGACGCGCTCGTCGCCACCTGCGCGCCCTCGACACTGCTTACTGTGGCCGTCGATCTGACGTTGGAGTCGGAGCGAATCGCCACCCGCACGACCAGCGATTGGAAGAAACACGCCAGCGCATTCGACATGCACAAACGCCCGGCAATCTTCTTGATATTGGCGAACTGAGGCCAACGGGCGGGGCGCCCGGCGCCAACCGCTTTCGGTGGCGAGAAGGCGGAGCGCACCGGGGGCATGGGCGCAACGATGCGCGTCCGGCCGCATCAATGCAGGGTCACCCCGCCAAGGGCGAGCGCACGGACAGCGCCCGCACCCACCGCCGCGCCGAATTTGCGCGCGATGCGATCGGAAATGCTCTCTTTCTCCGTATAGTCGACGATGTCCGGCGCCTTGATTACGTCGCGCGCCACGTAGCCGGTATCGCCGAAACCGTCGGCAAGCCCGAGCTGGACGCTCTTCTCACCGGTCCAGAACAGACCCGAAAAGAGGTCCGGCGTTTCGTGCAACCGCTTGCCGCGGCCCTGCCGGACCGCATCGATGAATTGCTGGTGGATTTCGTCGAGCATCGCCTGCGCGTGCGCGTCCATGGCCGGCGTCTCGGGCGAGAACGGATCGAAGAAGCCCTTGTTCGCGCCCGAGGTGTGCAACCGCCGCTGGATGCCGAGCTTGTCCATGAGGCCCGTGAAGCCGAAGCCGTCCATCAGCACGCCGATCGAACCGACGATGCTCGCTCGGTCGACGTAGATCTTGTCGGCCGCGGCGGCGACGTAATAGCCGCCCGACGCGCACATGTCGCCCACCACGACGTACAACGGCTTGGCCGGGTATTTCGCGCGCAGCCGGCGAATTTCGGCGTTGATGATGCCAGCCTGCACGGGGGAGCCACCCGGGCTGTTGATATAAAGAACCACCCCGGCGGAATCGGCATCGGCAAATGCCCGCCGCAGCGAGCGATCGATGTCTTTGGCGTTCGCGTTCTTATCGGCCGCGATTTCGCCTTCGAGTGAAACGAGGGCCGTATGCCGCCCCGTGGCCGCAACCTTCTCGTGCGACACGCTGAACAGGCTGGCAACGATCAACAGCGCGACAGCGAGAAACACGAACCGAAAGAAAATCTTCCAGCGGCGGGCGGCCCGTTGCTCGGTGATGGCGGCAAGCGCGATGCGCTCCAACGCCGCGCGTTCCCAATGCGGCTCGCGCGTAGCGGCGCTCGCGCCGGGCTGCTGATGCGGTTCGGAAGGTTGCTGCGATTCAGGCGTGTACTGATCGGCCATGGACTCTCGGTCTTCGTCGTTATCTGAAAAATTTGGGCGAACTCACTCGGCGCTCGGCGCCGCCGGGTATAAATCATCCTCGGGTAGCCAAAACACCGCGCGCCCCTCAGGCGTGTCGCGCTCTTGCACTTGCACGGGCCGCAAGCGCGCGCCACGGCAAGGCCCGCCGACGCAACGACCGCTCTCGGGAGCATAAATCGCGCCATGAGTCGCGCACATCAAGTATAAGCCAGACGAATCGAAGAACTGGCCCTCGACCCAGTCGAGCTCCATCGGCACGTGCGCGCATCGGTTCAGGTACCCGTGCACCTGCCCGTCGTAGCGGATGAAGAACACGACGGCGTCGCCGTTCAAATAGCGCGCCGCGCGGCGCACGCCGGAGCCGCCGTCGACGAGTTCGTCGGCAGCGCAGACGCGCACGGCCTGCCGCTCTGCGCCGCTCATGCGTGTTCCCGCAGCCAATCGGCCAACGCGGCGACGTCATCGGCGATGAAACGCGGCTCGAGCTTGGCCAACGCGTCGGCCGGGTGCGCGCCATACGTGACGGCGAGCCCCGCCGCCCCGGCGTTGGTCGCCATTTGCAGGTCGTGGGTGGTGTCGCCGATCATGACCGTGCGCGCCAAGTCTTGCCCCAACTCGCGCGCGAGTTCTTGAAGCATCGCGGGATGGGGCTTCGAGAAGGTTTCGTCGGCGCAACGCGTGCCGTCGAACGCGCTCGTGAGCCGCGCCTCGGCCAGCGCCCGATTCAGCCCGACGCGGCTCTTGCCCGTCGCCACGGCCAACAGGTAGCCGAGCGAGCTCAACTCGGCGAGCAACTCGCGCACGCCGGCGAACAGCTCCGTCTGGGCATCTTTGACCAAATAGTGATGCCGATAACGCTCGGCCAAACGCGGATAATCGGTCGGATCGAGCGAGGGCGCGGCAATCTGCAGCGCATCGCGCAGACCGAGACCGATCACGAAGCGCGCGGCTTCATTTGCCGGGACGGGCAGCCCCAGGTCGCGGCAAGCGGCTTGGATGCTGCGGGCAATATGCGCCGTCGAATCCATCAGCGTGCCGTCCCAATCGAAGACGATGAGGTCAAATTGCTGTCGGGGCATCGGGTTGCGCCTCGTTGCGCAAGTCGGTGAGCTGATCGAGGAAGCGCCGGCATTCGGCCGGCAGGGGTGCGCTCAGTTCCAGCGCTTCGCCCGTGATCGGATGCGTGAGACGCAAGCGATGCGCGTGCAAGAACATGCGTTTGATCGAGGGGCGCGCGCCCGCGCGCGCGAGCGCCTTGTTCAGAGCGAAATCGCCGTATTTCGCATCGCCCACGATGGGCAAGCCCAGGTGCGCCAAATGGACGCGGATCTGGTGCGTGCGCCCCGTTTTGAGTTCGGCCTCGATCAGCGCATAGCCAGGCCAACGCTCCAGAAGGTTGAACACCGTATGCGATGGCAGGCCATCGGCTTGCACGCGCACGCGCCGCTCTCCTTCCGGCGTCAGGTATTTGTAAAGCGGCTCCTTGACGGCGCGCCGCCGCCCCCAGTCGCTCGGCCATTGCCCGTGCGCGCAGGCGTAATAGCGCTTGTCCATCCGGTTTTCGCGGATTTGCTCGTGCAGGCCGACGAGCGCCGCGCGCTTCTTGGCGAGCAGCAAAACGCCCGAGGTTTCGCGGTCGAGCCGATGCACGAGCTCGAGGAACTTGCCGAGCGGACGCGCCTCGCGCATTTGCTCGATCACGCCGAACGCGATGCCGCTGCCCCCGTGAACGGCGACGCCAGCGGGCTTGTTGATCGCGAGCATATGCTCGTCTTCGAAGATGACCTCGAATTGCGCCGGCGGCGCGGCCATCGCCATGCCGGCCTCGGGCGCGTCCGATTGCGCGACGCGCACGGGCGGCACGCGCACGATGTCGCCCGTCACCAGACGATATTTCGCATCGACGCGGCGCTTATTGACGCGCACCTCTCCGCTGCGCAGGATTCGATAGATGTGGCTTTTCGGCACGCCTTTGCAGACGCGCAGCAAGAAATTGTCGATACGCTGGCCGGCGACGCCGTCGTCCACCTGTATCATCGAGACCTGGTCGGGTGCGACCGATTTCTGGGATATTTTGCCTAACTCATTCATTCTGAATATAATTTGCCCCAGCCGTCCGTGCGCGCCGCGCTTTTTTTCGCGGCCCATCGCCCGGATTGCCCAGGGTGAAGCAAGAACCTGTTATTTTACTTGCTTGGCGTACCCAAGGGCTGGTTGCTCGCCCTAATTTAAGTAGCAACGAGTTGCACGCACGGCATTCATTGCGGCAGGGACGTCGCCCACAGGCGCGTTCGGTCCGGTCCATGCCGACGGTAACGGAATTTTGGTAAAAAAGAATTCATCAGGTGAGCCTCGGTGGTATCGCGCGATGTCGAGCGAAACCGGGCTCCCGATTGCGAAACCTACGGCGAGCGCCTCATGCGTTCCGCGTAAAGCGGAACTTTCGGCGACGTCAAACATTGGCGAGACACGCCGCGCGGCGGTCGAGCATGCATCGGGCTTCGCGCCGCCACACGCGGCGCGGCTTCCGCGGTCCCGCACCGGCATCGAACGATGCGCCGGGCGCGGCGCGGCCACCCGAGCGCTCGGTGCGCGCCCCGTGCAACGCCGTTATTTGAAGCCGTGTTCGCATGCGCCCATGCGGCTCGCGGCCCCGTTCGGCCATCCCGAGCCCTTCCAGGCAATTCTCCCCGCCATCGTTCCCGCTCCAGCGTGCTGTTAAAAACACAATAAGGACGCGGCGCGCTTCATCGCGTCGCTCGTCCGGCCTACAGCCGGGCGGGCGCGCAGCGACGCCGCTCTGGAGCCGTTCAATGAAACGAATGCTGTTCAACGCGACGCAGCAGGAAGAACTGCGCGTCGCCATCGTCGATGGGCAAAAACTCATCGACATCGACATCGAAACCGCCGGACGCGAACAACGCAAAGGCAACATCTACAAGGGGATCGTGACGCGCATCGAGCCTTCGCTCGAGGCCTGTTTCGTCAACTACGGCGAAGACCGCCACGGCTTTCTGCCCTTCAAGGAAGTCGCCCGCCAGTACTTCAAGGACGGCGTCGACATGCGCTCGGCGCGCATTCAGGACGCCCTGCGCGAAGGCCAGGAACTCATCGTTCAGGTCGAAAAGGAAGAGCGCGGCAACAAGGGCGCGGCGCTCACGACGTTCATCTCGCTCGCGGGCCGCTATCTCGTTCTGATGCCAAACAACCCGCGCGGCGGCGGCGTCTCGCGGCGCATCGAGGGCGACGATCGCCAAGAGCTGCGTGAAACGATGGCGCAGCTGCAGTTGCCCGACGGCATGAGCATCATCGCGCGCACCGCCGGCATCGGCCGCAGCGCCGAAGAGCTGCAGTGGGATTTGAACTACCTGATGCAGTTGTGGCGTGCGATCGAAGCGGCCTCGCAAAGCGGCCAGCCCGGTCAACCGATGCTGATTTATCTCGAATCGAGCCTCGTGATTCGCGCGATTCGCGACTACTTCCAGCCCGATATCGGCGAAATCCTGATCGATACCACCGAGATCCATGACCAGGCCCGCGCCTTCATGGATATCGTGATGCCCGACAACGTCGGCAAAGTGAAGCGCTACCACGACGATGTGCCGCTGTTCTCGCGCTTTCAGATCGAGCACCAAATCGAGACCGCGTATTCGCGCACGGTGCCCCTGCCGTCGGGCGGCGCGATCGTCATCGACCACACCGAAGCGCTCGTCGCCATCGACGTGAACTCGGCGCGCGCCACCAAGGGCGCCGACATCGAGGAAACGGCCACGCGCACCAATCTCGAAGCGGCCGACGAAGTGGCGCGCCAGTTGCGGCTGCGTGACCTCGGCGGGTTGATCGTGATCGATTTCATCGACATGGAATCGGCCAAGAGCCAGCGCGAGGTGGAGCAGCGCCTGAAGGACGCCCTCAAGCACGACCGCGCGCGGGTGCAAATGGGCAAGATTTCGCGCTTCGGCTTGATGGAGCTGTCGCGCCAGCGTCTGCGCCCCGCCCTGTCCGAAGGCAGCCACGTCACGTGCCCGCGTTGCAACGGCACGGGCCATATTCGCGACACCGAATCGTCCGCGCTGCAAGTGCTGCGGATCATTCAAGAAGAAGCGATGAAGGAAAACACCGCGGCGATCCACTGCCAGGTGCCGGTCGAAGTGACCGCCTTCCTGCTCAACGAAAAGCGCCAGGAAATCAACAAGATCGAGTCGCGCTTCAAGGTGGGCGTCGTGCTCATCCCGAATAAGCATCTCGATACGCCGCACTACAAGCTCGAGCGTCTGCGCCACGACGATTCGCGCCTGGACGAGCCGCGCGCTTCGTGGAAGATGGCCGAGGAAGCGGCGCGCGAACTCGAATCGGAAACCGCGTACAGCAAGCGCGCCGAAGACGTGAAGCCGAAGCAGGAAGCGGCCGTCAAGGGCATCACGCCCGAGCGGCCCGCGCCGAGCGCGCCCGTGCGGCCGCAGGCGGCGGCCACGCCGGCCGCCGCTGCCGCAACGCCGCGCAGCGGTGGATTCTTCGGCTGGCTCAAGAGCCTGTTCGGCGGCGAGAGTGCAGCTCCCGCGCCGGCGCCGGAGCCGGTCCAGCCCGCACGTACGGTGCGTGCCGAGCGCGGCGAACGCAACACTGAGCGCGGTGGCGAGCGCAATCGCAATCGCCGTGGCGCCGGCGCAGGCCGCGCCGAAGCGGCTGTCGGCGGACGTGCCGGCGGCCAACCGCAAACGCAACGCCCGGCGCGCGAGCAGCGCGAGGGCCGCGATGCGCGCGAAGGCCGGGAAAGCCGTGAGGGCCGGGAAGGTCGCGGCGAACGCCAAGAGCGCGCGGAAGCTGTCGAAGCCTCGACGCGCGGGGAACGCGGGGAACGGCGCGAACGCGCCGAGCGGCCGGACCGTGCCGAGCGCGGTGAGCGTGTCGAGCGTGCGGAACGCGGTGAGCGCCAAGAGCGGGGCGAACGCCCCGAGCGCGGTGAACGGCGCAAACCGCAACCCGAAGTAGCGGCCGAAGCCACGGCCCGCGTCGAGACGCTGGCGGCGGAAGATGCGATCGCCGCCGGTGTGCCGGCCCCCGAGCAGGAAGCGGTCGCTCGTGACGGTGAAGAGCGCCGTCGTCGCCGCCGCGGTCGTCGTGGCGGTCGTCGCGAGCGCGAAGAGGACGGTGTGAACGCGACGCTTGCCGCGGACGTAGCCGAAGCCGAAGGCGCCGCTGCTGCTGTGCAACCGCAAGCCGCCCCGATTGTTTCGCAGCCGCCCGAGCAAGCCGCCGAAGTCGTTCGAGCGCCGCTTGCGCAGGCTCCCGCCGAAGACGTCGTCGTGACGCCGGTGCCGATGCACACGCCAGCGTCCGCACCGTTGCAAGAAGCGCAAGCGCCCACGCATGCCGCACCCGTGAGTGAGGCACCGCTGAGCGAAGCGCCGGCGCCGGAAGTACCGGTAACCGCGCCTGTGGAACTCGCCCCGGCCCCGAGCGAAACGATCGCCGCGCCGATCGAGCAACCGGCAGCCGTGCCGGCCGCTCCGGCAGCGCCCGCCCCTGTGGCGGCCGAGCCTGAGTCGGCCATCGCGCAAGCGATTCAAGCGACTCCCGAAGCTCCAGCGCCTGCCGAGCCTTCTGCAGCCGTAGAGCGGGCACCACAAGTTGCCGCCGTGCCGACCGCGAGCGCAATGCCGGCTCCCATCGAGGCGGCGAGTGCCGCGACGGAAGTCACGCAGCGGCCTGCGGCTCTGGAGGCGGCGGCTACGCCGGCGAAGGTGCATGCGAATGGTCTGTCGATCGGGCAACTGCAACCGATGCTCGAATCGGCCGGCCTCGTCTGGGTCAACACCGACGCGGAAAAACTGCGAGCCGCACATGAAGCCGCTGCGCAATCGCCGGCCCCCGTGCGCACGCCCCGTCAGCGCAAGAGCTTGCCGCCCGTCGATGCCACGCCGATGCAGCAAATCGAAACGCGCAAAGACGCTTGATCGACCACGACTCGAGCAACGGGAGCCTCGGCGCCCGTTGCCCGCGAACAGCCCGCCCTCCGTGGCGGGCTTTTTCATGCGCTTTCGCGCTCCGTTTTTGACGTGCGTCAGAGTTTCAAGCGTTATCCGCACCATCGCACGGGCGATGCCGTCATGACGCTCGGCGTTCCGTTAGAATGGGTTTCTGCCCGTTTTCTGCTTCATCATGTCTCGACGCATCATTCCCGTCGCCGATCTCAGCGGAGCGCCCGATATCACGGGAGCGCCGGTCCCTGCACGGGGCGCGCTCGCCGATACGCTAGCGCGGCCACTGCGCGATTTGCGCATCTCAGTGACGGACCGGTGCAACTTCCGCTGCGTCTACTGCATGCCGCGCACGGTGTTCGGCAAGGACTACCCGTTTTTGCCGCATAGTGCGCTGCTCACGTTCGAGGAGATCGAACGGCTCGCACGCGTGTTCGTCGCGCATGGCGTCGACAAGATTCGTCTGACGGGCGGCGAGCCGCTGCTGCGCAAGGACATCGAGCGGCTCATCGAACGGCTCGCCGCGTTGACCACGGCCGACGGCCGCCCCCTCGACCTCACCCTGACCACCAATGGGTCGCTGCTCGCCCGCAAGGCTCGCAGCTTGAAAGATGCGGGCCTGACCCGCGTCACGGTGAGCCTCGATGCGCTCGACGAGGCCCTCTTCAAACGCATGAACGACGCCGATTTCGCCGCCAGCGCCGTCCTCGACGGTATCGAGGCGGCCCAAGCGGCCGGGCTTGCGCCGATCAAAGTCAATATGGTCGTCAAGCGCGGGACCAACGACCGCGAGATCCTGCCGATGGCGCGCCACTTCAAAGGGTCGGGTGTGGTCTTACGGTTCATCGAATATATGGACGTCGGCGCCTCGAACGGCTGGAACATGGCCGAAGTGCTGCCTTCCGCCGAAGTCGTCGCGCGCATCGCCGAACACTATCCGCTCGTTCCGCTGGAAGCGCACACCGCGTCCGAAACGGCGCAGCGCTGGGGCTATGCCGATGGCGAGGGCGAAATCGGCGCGATTTCCAGCGTCACGCGCGCGTTTTGCGGCACATGCACACGCGCGCGCCTG
Source organism: Trinickia sp. Y13 (assembly GCF_029522115.1). Taxonomy (GTDB): domain Bacteria; phylum Pseudomonadota; class Gammaproteobacteria; order Burkholderiales; family Burkholderiaceae; genus Trinickia. The sequence goes on from NZ_JAKWFK010000016.1 coordinate 78,139, forward strand.
TCGACGGAGGGCAAGGTTTACCTGTGCCTATTCGCGACGACCGGTTACGACCTGCGTGCGCTAGTGCGCGGCGGAGCCAGCGACGCCGACATCGCCACCGCGATTGCACGCATGTGGCAAGCGCGCGGCGACCGCTACTCGCAGTTGCGCGGCAGCTTCGCCGCCGACGCCGCGCGCAACGGCAACGCACGCGTCGAAATGTCTTACATCGGCGGCTAGCCGCAAGCGCCCCGCGATGAATTCCGATCTACGCTCGCGCCTCACGGGCCTCGTGCTCGCGGGCGGCCAGGGTACGCGGATGGGCGGGATCGACAAAGGGCTGCAACTACTCGGCGGCGAGCCGTTGGCGCTGCATGCCGCCAAGTGCATTGCCGAGCAAGTCGGCCCGTTGCTGTTCAGCGCGAATCGAAACATCGATCGATACCGACTGCTCGCGGAGCGCTTCGGCGCTCGCGTCGTTCAGGATGCATCGAGCGACTTTGCCGGCCCGCTGGCAGGCATGCTGGCAGGGCTGCGCGAAACGACGACCGAGCTATTGCTTTGTGTTCCATGCGATACGCCCCGCTTGCCTCGCGACCTGGCGGCGCGGCTCGTCGCAGCCCTGGACGACGCCCGAGCCGATGTCGCCGTCGCAGCCACCGTCGACGCGCAAGGCAAAGCGAGCGTGCATCCCGTGGTCGCCGTCATACGCGCAACCCTCGCCGACGATTTAGCCGCCTTTCTCGATGCGGGCGAACGCAAGGTCCGCGCGTGGTACGCACGCCACAAGCACGTCGAAGTCGCCTTTGAAGACGAGCACGCGTTTTACAATGCCAACTTCTTGCACGAGCTCGCCGATCTCGCACGGACATTCGGCGCTTAAGCGCGAACCATAGGCCCGTGCCGATCCGAAGCGTCCGCGTTGCCTGCGTGCGTTGCTATGCTCGCAAGGCTTACCGGCGCGCTGGGCCGCGCCCCATCTCCGATGACCACCTCCAACGAACTTTCCGCCTCGAACCCGCTTCCCGTCGAGACCGCCCGCGCCCTCATCCGTCGTGCAATTGCCCCGGTGACCACGATCGAACGCGTCGCACTGCGCACGGCGCTCGGGCGCGTACTGGCCGAAGACGTCGAGTCGCCGATCGACGTGCCCGCTCATGACAATGCCGCGATGGATGGCTATGCATTCGACGGCTCAACGCTGTCGGTCGCCTCAGCCGCGCAGGTCAAACCCGGGCCGCTCACGCTCGCCGTAGCCGGAGAAGCGCGCGCGGGCCATCCATTCGACCGGGTCTGCCCGGCAGGCGAATGCGTGAGGATCATGACGGGTGCGCCGATGCCCGCCGGCTGCGATACGGTCGTGCCGCAAGAGTTCGTCGCGCGCAGCGGCGAGAGTATCGCGTTCGACGTCGAACGCATCGAGCGCGGCGCGAACTGCCGCCGCGCCGGAGAAGATTTGGCCCGCGGGCAAGCGGCGCTCGCAGCAGGGCGCATCCTGCGCGCAGCCGATCTCGGGTTGCTCGCTTCTCTCGGTGTCGCGGAAGTCGGCGTGCGCCGGCGCCTGCGCGTCGCGTTCTTCTCCACGGGCGACGAATTGCGCTCGGTTGGAGAGCCGCTCGAGAGCGGGTGCGTCTATGACAGCAACCGCTATACGCTTTACGCCATGCTGATGCGCATGGGCGTCGAAGCGATCGATCTCGGTGTCGTGCGCGACGAGCCCGAAGCGCTCGAAACCGCGCTGCGCGCTGCCGCGGACAGCGCCGATGTGGTGCTGACGTCGGGGGGCGTATCCGTCGGCGACGCCGACTTCACGGCGCGCATGACGCAAACGTTCGGGGACGTCGCATTCTGGCAACTGGCGATGCGCCCAGGGCGTCCGCTGGCGTTCGGTCGCCTCTGGCCCGGCGAGCGCGGCGGCAACGCGCATAGCGCACTGTTTTTCGGCTTGCCAGGCAACCCCGTTGCCGTGATGGTGACGTTCTACCAGCTCGTGCGCGAAGCGCTCAATGCCATGTCAGGGGCGGACACGGCGCCGCCGCTACGATTCGCGGCCGAAAGCAGTGCGCCGATCCGCAAGCGCCCCGGCCGGACAGAGTTCCTGCGTGGCGTTGCGACGCGCGATGCCGCCGGAAAGTGGCGCGTGACACCCACGCGCTCACAAGGATCAGGCGTGCTGAGTTCAATGAGCGAAGCGAATTGCTTCATCGTCCTCGCTCATGAGCAAGGCGACATCGCCGCGGGCGCCCCCGTCGAAATCATGCCCTTCGATGGGCTCATTTGACTTGCGTTCGTCGTACGGCATCGATTTTCCGGACCGCACAACGTCTCTCAACGAGGCTTCCCAATGAAAAAACAAATCTTGTCGATCGCGCCGGGGCAAACCGCGAAGGCGCTCATCCTCGTCTATTTGACCTTTAGTATGCCGATCGTATTGCTCGGGATACTCGTGGCATTCATCCGCCATGGTTCGGTTGAACTCAGCACGATTTTCAGCGCGCTACTGTTGAACGCCATTCTCGGCTTCGTCCTGCTATGGATTGCTTGTCACGTCTATAACTGGGTGGCCGGGCGCTTCGGCGGCATCGAAATCGTCTTGTCGGATGCGCCGGAGGAAGCGTGATGGCCGATCTCATTCGCGATGCCGCACCGCACGATGTCGGCGCCATGATCAGCCTGATGCGCGAGCTGGCTGAATACGAGAAGCTCACCCATTTATTCGTCGCCACTGAAGATTCGCTGCGCGAAGCGTTGTTTTCCCCGCGGCCCGCGGCCGAAGCGCTCGTGGCCGAGCGCGAAGGCCGTGTCGTCGGTTACGCGCTCTACTTCCATAACTTCTCGACGTTCCTCAGCCGCCGCGGCCTCTATCTCGAAGATTTGTACGTGCAGCCCAGCCTGCGCGGCAGCGGGCTCGGCACGGCGATGCTGCGCCGGCTCGCAGCGATCGCCGTCGAACGGCAATGCGGGCGCTTCGAATGGTCGGTGCTCGATTGGAATCAAAGCGCCATCGATTTCTATACGAAGATGGGCGCGACCGTCATGCCCGATTGGCGCATCGTGCGCGTGACCGACGACGCATTGACGGCCCTCGCCCGCACCGCCTGAAGTGCGCGGCCGCGGCCCTGTCCCGAGGCTGCCGGATACGCAGGCCGCCGCACTTGCATCGATAAGCGACGAAACGACTCAGACGTCGGGCTCCTGCAAGCCCGCATAAGCATCGCCGAGCATCCCTTCCGTTTGGTCGCCGGGCAGCGCCTCGACCTCGCGCAACTTGGTGCTCATGACGCGCGTGCGGCGCTCGGCCGCCTCGATCGAGCGTGTGACCGTCTCGAGCTGCGATTTCGTCTTCGCCAAGACGTCGCCAAACTTGCCGAACTCGGTCTTGACGGCGCCCAGGACCTGCCATACCTCGCTAGAGCGCTTCTCGATCGCGAGCGTACGGAAACCCATCTGCAAGCTGTTCAAGAGCGCCGTCAGCGTCGTGGGGCCGGCGATGGTCACGCGATAGTCGCGTTGCAACTGATCGGTTAGCCCCGGACGCCGCAGGATTTCCGCGTACAAGCCTTCGGTCGGCAAGAACAGCAATGCGAAATCCGTGGTGTGCGGCGGCGCCACGTATTTTTCCGCGATGGTGCGCGCCTCGCCGCGCACACGTGCTTCCAGCGCGCGCGACGCTTCTTCGACGGCAACCGGGTCGGCCCGCTCCTGCGCATCGATGAGGCGCTCGTAGTCCTCGCGCGGAAACTTCGCATCGATCGGCAGCCAGACCGGCGTGGCCACGCCCTGCCCGCCGCCGCCTTCGAAGCGGCCCGGCAGCTTGATCGCAAATTCCACGCGCTCGCCGCTCTTTGGCACGGTCGCAACGTTCTTCGCGTATTGATCGGGCGTCAGCATCTGCTCGAGCAACGCTTCGAGTTGCACTTCGCCCCAGGTGCCGCGCGTTTTGACGTTCGTCAGGACCTTCTTTAGATCGCCGACGCCGGCCGCCAGCGTCTGCATCTCCCCCAGCCCGCGATGCACTTGCTCGAGCCGATCCGAGACGAGCTTGAAGGATTCTCCAAGTCGCTGTTCGAGCGTGGCATGCAGCTTTTCGTCCACGGTTCGCCGCATTTCATCGAGCTTCGTCGCGTTGTTCGCTTCGATATCCTTGAGCCGCGCCTCGATCGTCGCGCGCACTTCGCCGAAACGGCGATCGTTCGCTTCCACGAGCTGGGCGAGTTGCTGCGCGAGGGTATCGCCAAAGCGCTTGAGCGCGGCGGACTGCTCGTCGCGCGATTCGTGTGCGTGCCGCTGCAAGCTCTCTCGCATGGCATCGAGTTGCGTCGCATTCGTCTCCGTCAACTGCGCAAGCCGCATGGCGAAGCCGTCGATCTGCTGGTTTTGCACGGTGGCGACGCTCGTCAATTGCGCGGCAAGCGTTTGCTGAAACTGCGCGAAGCCACCGCCCAGTTCAGCGCGCGATAGACGCGAAGTTTCCGCGATCTCGCCGCGCAACTCACGCTCGAGCCGCTCGTATGCACGAGCCTGCGCCTGCGCGGCCGTCTCGATGCACTCACCCAATTCGCCGAGCGCGGCGTGATCGTTCGCGCGGGTCGCGCTCCTAACGGCCAGCGCCAGTGCGACGGCCAACACAACGACCGCCAACGCGAGCGCCGCAATGAGAGTTGTCGTCATGAACGCGTGCGTGCCAGTGCTTCAGGGTTGATCGGATTGCTTGGCCTGCCGGCGTTGGGTCCCTCGCCGAGCGCTGCAATGAGGTTGTCGGCCGCGAGGTTGGCCATCGCCCGCCTCGTGGACTCGGTCGCACTCGCGATGTGCGGCGTGAGCACGACGCTCGGCGCCGACAAAAGCCGCGGATGCACTTTCGGTTCGCCCTCGAAGACGTCGAGCCCCGCTGCCGCGATGCGCCCCTCGTGCAGCGCGTCGGCCAGCGCCGCATCGTCGACTATGCCACCGCGTGCGATATTCGTCAGCGTGGCCGTTCGCTTCATCACCGCGAGGTCCGCCGCGCCGATCGTGTGGTGGCTCTGGGCGCTGTACGGCACCACGAGCACGACGTGATCCGCCTGCCGCAACAAGTCTTCCTTGGACAGATACTGCGCGCCCAGTTCGGCCTCGATCTGCGGCGCAACGCGCGAGCGGTTGTGATAGACGACGCGCATTGCAAACCCGCGCGCGCGGCGCGCCAGCGCCTGGCCAATGCGCCCCATGCCGATGATGCCAAGCGTCGAGCCGCAGACGTCCGCGCCGAGAAAGCCGTCGTAACGCCAGGCGCCCCACTTGCCCGCGCGCAGCCAGTGCTCGCTCTCGGTCACGCGTCGGGCCGCGGCCATCATCAGCGCCCAGCCGAAATCGGCCGTCGCTTCGTTGAGCACGTCGGGCGTATTCGTCGCGAGCACGCCCGCGGCGTTGAACGCATCCATATCGAAATTGTTGTAGCCGACTGCCATATTCGCGACGGCGCGCAACCGCGGAGCGGCGGCGAAGACCGATGCGCCGATCGGATCGCCGGCCGTGAGCGCGCCGTCCTTGTCGGCGAGCCTGCGCGCAAGTTCCTCGGGCGGAAGCGCCGGCCCGTCGTTCCAATCGACGTCGAAGTACTGCTCGAGACGCTCGACGACATCGGGAAAAATCGGACGCGCGACGAGGATCTTCTGCATGAAATGTCTCCTGCAATCAAAAGAACAGCCACGTCGTGAGGGCGAACACCGGGATCAACACGGCGCCGGCCCACGCGAGATAGCCGAAAAAACTGGGCATGCGCACGCCGCGCGACTCGGCGATGGCTTTCACCATGAAGTTCGGCGCATTACCGATATAGCTGTTGGCGCCCATGAAAACGGCACCGGCCGAAATGGCCGCGAGTGTGGTCGCGCCTGTGCTCATCAGCATATGCGCGTCGCCGCCCATGAGATTGAAAAATACGAGGTACGTCGGTGCATTGTCGAGAAACGACGACAGCATACCCGTTGCCCAGAAATACATGGCGTCGATGGGCTGGCCATGTGCATCGGTGACCAGATGCAACACGGCGGCGAACGCACCGCGCTCGCCTGCACGCAGCATCATGACGACCGGGGCGATCGTGACGAAGATGGCCGCGAATAGCTTCGCCACCTCCTCGATCGGCGCCCAAGAGAACGCGTTGCCCGTGCGTGCGGTGCGCGGCGTAATCCCCATGGAGACGAGCGCCAATACGACGAGCGCCGTATCGCGCACGAGGTTTTGCAGTTCTAGATGCGCGCCGAGCACGTCGAAGACGACGCCGGGCTTCCATAGCCCGCTCATGAGAACGAGCGCGATCACGAGCGCGAGCAGCGCGAAGTTGCGCTTGCCCTCGATCGCGATGCCGATCGAATCGGGCGACGGATCGAGCGCCGCTGCGCGCTCCTCGTCGCCGCGCCGGTAGAAGTGGGTATCGAGCGCATAAAAGAGGACCAGTAACAGCGTGCAGACGAACAGCATCGGCAGCGCGAGATGGCGCGTCGTCCAAAAGAAGCTCACACCGTTCAGAAACCCGAGGAACAGCGGCGGATCGCCCAGCGGCGAGAGCGAGCCACCCACGTTCGCCACCAAAAAAATGAAGAACACGAATACGTGGACGACATGCTTTCGATTATCGTTCGCACGCAAGAGCGGCCGGATCAGCAACATCGCAGCGCCCGTCGTGCCCATGATGCTCGCGAGCGCCGTGCCGAGAGCAAGCAGCGCCGTATTGACGCGCGGCGAGCCATGCAGGTTGCCGCGCACGCAAATGCCGCCCGCTATCGTGTACAGCGCCGTCAGCAATACGATGAAGGGAATGTATTCGGCGACGATCGCATGCGAAAAGGCGTGCGCGGCCGCGCCGAGCCCGAATGCATAGGCGAACGGCGCGAGGAAGGCGATCGCCCACGCGCAAGCCACCTTACCGAAATGACGATGCCAGAAGCCAGGCGCAATCAACGGAAACAGTGCGATCGACAGCAAGATGCCGGCGAACGGGACGGTCCAATGCGCCCCGAGCGCAGCGCCATCCGGCATGACTGCGGTAGCGGCCGATGCACCGGCGGACCAAATCCCTATCGTGAAGATGAAGGCGGTGGATGCAAAAGCACTCGCCGCCCGTCGAGCGCGGGCGGCACGTCGTTCAATCATTAACTTCCTCTTTATTAGCTAGCGAAGGCGCTCGGTATTGCCGACACGAGCCGGGCTCAAGCGCCGCGTACGACGATCACGTGGACACGGTACGGGCCATGGGCGCCGAGCACGATGGTTTGCTCGATGTCGCCCGTGCGAGACGGCCCCGACACGAAATTGACAGCACGCGGCAACTCGCCGCGCTCGGCGCGCATCAGCGCGAACGCCTCCTCGTGGCCCGCCACGATGCGCGAGGCGGGCACGACGGCGATGTGGGTCTCGGGCAGCAACGCCATCGACGCTTGCGTTTCGGGCCCCGACAGCAGCACGAGCGAGCCCGTCTCGGCCGTGGCGCAAAAGCACCCGGTGATACCAACGAGATCGCCGCTCTCCGGCTTGCGGAATTCGACGGCGAGCCCTGCCTGCGCCCACGGCAACGCGCCGAGCGTCGCCCAAGCGACGGCGCTCGGCGCCGCGCCCAATTGAGCGAGATAGCGCGCGGCGGCCGCAGGGACGTGATCGAGCGATTCGACCTGCTCGACCGTGCTCGCCATGAGCCGCGCTTCGTCGATGAAGCGCGCCGCGATGCCGTCGAGATCGGTAGGCATGTCCGGGCGCGGCCCCGGCGGATGACGCTCGAGGTAATCGGCCACCGCCTCGCGCTCGCCGGGCTGCGGCTCGGCCGGCCGGCCGGACGCCGCGCGAATGCGCGCCAAGATATTGCGTCGCGCCGCCGATGTATCCATTGCGCCCCCATCAAGAATGCGAGTGAATCGCCGATTATACGGACGTTCTTTTTTGTGATACATCGGCCGCTCGGCCGAGGGAACCGTTCAAGCGGCGCCGTTCTCCGCAGGCGCGTCGATGTCGAAGACTTGCCGCAGATAAGCGAGATAAGCCTTGTCGTCGCACATGTTCTTGCCCGGCGAATCGGACAGCTTGGCGACGGGCTGCCCGTTGCAGCGGACCATTTTGATGACGATCTGAAGCGGGCTATAGCCGAGATCGTTGGTGAGGTTGGTGCCGACGCCGAAAGCCAGCTTGCAGCGGCCCCGGAAGCGCTCGTAGAGCTGCAGCACTTTCGGGATATCGAGCGCGTCCGAGAACACGAGCACCTTCGTGCGCGGGTCGCAGCGGTTTTCCTCGTAGTGGCGGAGCAACTGCTCGCCCCACTCGAAGGGATCGCCCGAGTCGTGGCGCGCGCCGTCGAACAGTTTGCAGAAATACATATCGAAGTCGTTCAGAAACGCCTTCATGCCGTAGACATCGGATAGCGCGATGCCCAAATCGCCGCGGTATTCTTTGGCCCAGACCTCGAAGCCGTACGTCTGTGAATCGCGCAAGCGAGGACCGAGCGCCTGGCACGCCTGCAGGTATTCATGCGCCATCGTGCCGAGCGGCGTCAAACCGTGCTTTTGCGCATAGAAGACGTTGCTCGTGCCCGCGAATTGCTCGCCGATGCCCGACATCAGCGTGAGGATCACCTCCTCGTGCCACCGTTTCGAGAAGCGCCGGCGGGTGCCGTAATCGGCGATCTTGCAATCGGCGAACTCCGGCCGCGCGCCGAGCAGTTGAATCTTCTCGCCGAGCCGCTCTCGCCCGATCGCATAATCGGGTTCGCGCTGCGTGTTGCGAAAATAGACTTCGTTGACGATCGCGAGCACCGGGATCTCGAACAGGATCGTATGCAGCCACGGCCCTTTGATCGAAATCTCGATTTCACCGTTGCCCTTGGCGGACGCTTCGATCGCGATGTACTTCTCGTTCAAGTGAAACAACGCGAGAAAATCGACGAAATCGCTCTTGATGAAGCGCATGCGCCGCAGATAGTCGAGTTCGTCATCCGTGAAGCGCAGCTCGCACAGCTGGCGCACTTCGTCGCGAATCTCCTCGACGTACGGCGCGAGGTCCACGTTCGGCGTGCGGCAGCGAAAGCGGTATTCGACGTTGGCGGCGGGAAACTGATGCAGCACGACCTGCATCATCGTGAACTTATAGAGATCGGTGTCGAGCAGCGAAGTGATGATCATGATGTCGAGCGAGACGCGCGAGCGGGCGGCACGCTTGCGCCGCCTTCAAGGATGACGGATCGCCGCATGTTACCGCAACGGCCGCGCCAAGAGGCGCGCGCGGGCGCGGCGCCGCGCGGCATTCCATAAACTAATCACCAATCGATCTAAACGACGCCAAGACCCTCGACGCATCGGGGCCAGGGCGTTCAGTTACAATACACGCTTTGCCAATTAGGCGTTTTCCGCCCGATATCCCCTGCAGGAGTTTGAATGACTCACGTTGTGACCGAAAGCTGCATCAAATGCCGCTATACCGACTGCGTCGACGTCTGCCCGGTGGACTGCTTTCGCGAAGGTCCCAACTTCCTCGCGATCGACCCCGATGAATGCATCGACTGCGCCGTGTGCGTGGCCGAATGCCCGGTGAACGCCATCTACGCCGAGGAAGACGTGCCCGGCGATCAGCAGCACTTCACGGCGCTCAATGCCGAATTGGCAAAAAGCTGGCCGAGCATCACCAAAACGAAGTCGCCGCTGCCCGAAGCCGACGAATTCAAAGACATCCAAGACAAGCTCCAATACCTCGAGCGGTAAGCTAGAGGCCCCGTCCACGCCAGGCGGGCCGAGCGCGATCGGCGGGCCGCCTGCGTCCCGGGGTCGTGGCGAAGATGCCGCTGGGTATTGACAGGCTTGGAGCCGGTCCATAGAATCTCGCTTCTCTGCTGTTGTTGTTCCCCGATAGCTCAGTCGGTAGAGCGCCGGACTGTTAATCCGTAGGTCCCTGGTTCGAGCCCAGGTCGGGGAGCCAAAGAATGAATGGAAAAGCCCGTTCGTCATAACGGGCTTTTTTACGCAGTAGCGATTTTCACCGTAGCACGTTGTTCCCCGATAGCTCAGTCGGTAGAGCGCCGGACTGTTAATCCGTAGGTCCCTGGTTCGAGCCCAGGTCGGGGAGCCAAGAGCTTCATGCAAAAGGGCCCGTCGAGTCGTCGACGGGCCCTTTTGCTTTTGGACTTTTGCCTTTCATGGCTTCGAGCGACATGCTTCAGCGCGAGATTCGGGGACACGTCGAATCGTCGCTTCCAGCTCCGCCGCCCGCTCGGGGCCTTGTGATACCGTGTCGCTTTAGCCCCGTCCTATCCTTTCGCGTGACCCATCGCCGCAGGATCTTCACTTCGCCATGAGCCGCTTCGCCCCTTCGCCGTTGCCGACGCCGTTGCCGACGCCGTCGCTGATCGTCGCGCTGGCCTGCGCTGCGCTGGCCAGCGCCGCCACGCCTGCTCGTGCCCAGGAAATCGGCAGCGTCAACACGAATTTCCACGTCACGGGTTCCGACCGCGTGGTAGTCGAGGCCTATGACGATCCGGCCGTGGCCGGCGTGACCTGCTACGTCTCGCGCGCCCGCACGGGGGGAATCAAGGGCACGCTCGGCCTCGCCGAAGATCCGACCGAAGCCTCGATCGCCTGCCGGCAAGTCGGCCCGATCAAGTTCGCCGAGCCGCTGAAGCGGCAGGCCGATGTCTTCACCGAGCGCATGTCGCTGATCTTCAAAACACTGCATGTAGTGCGCATCGTCGACCAAAAACGCAATGCGCTCGTCTATCTGACCTACAGCGACCGCGTCGTCTCGGGCAGTGCCAAGAACAGCGTCAGCGCCGTCGCGTTGCCCGAAGGCACCACGATCCCGCTGCGCTGACGCGCCGGCGCACCGTTTCGCGATCATGTCGATGCCGCCCCTCGATCCGCCCCGCTTCCGCGACTGCGCGCGTTATTGGCGCTCGCCGTTGCTGCCCGGCGCCGACATGCTCACGGCCGAGTACCGCGAGCACGAGTTCTCGCCCCATTGGCACGAAGCCTATGCGGTGCCCGTGATCGAAGCGGGCGCAGAGATGTACGCTTACCAAGGCGCTCGGCACGTGGCCGAAGCGGGAACCGTCCCCGTGATCAATCCGGGCGAGGTTCACACGGGCTCGCGCGCAATGGAAGTGGGCTGGCGCTACCGCGTCTTTTACGTCCCCGTCGACTTCATGCAGCAGTTGGCCGGCGAAATCGCCTCGGCGCCGCAGCCCATGCCCTGGTTCCCGGTGGATGTCATCCGCGATCCCGATCTCGCCATCCGCGTCGCTCGCGCTCACCGGCTGCTCGAAGGGCACGTCGATGGATCCCCGCGCGACGGATCGGACGAAAGCGCCGCGGACGGCGACCCGCTCGCGGCCGAGATGGCGCTCATCGACGCCTTCTCGGCGCTGATCGCGCGGCACGCGCTCAGCCATCCGGACGCATCCCGCCCGAAAGCCGATCCGCCGCGGGTCGCATTGATGAAAGCGCGCCTCGCCGCCGATTTGATCGAACCGCTGAGCCTGACCGAGCTTGCCGCGGAGGTCGGCCTCTCGGCGTTCCACGCCGCGCGCCTATTCACGCAGGCGGCGCGCATGCCGCCTCACGCGTGGCGCAACCAATTGCGGCTGCAGCGCGCGCTGGCCCGCCTGCGCGAAGGCGCGCCAGTCGCCGATGTCGCCGCGGCCTGCGGCTTCACCGATCAAAGCCATTTCACGCGTCACTTCCGGCGCATGTTCGGCGTACCGCCGGGCCGCTGGCAGACCGGCGAGCGCGGCGCGCGCTGACCGGCGCACGGCGCTTGCTGCAGAGGACGCACGCGTCGCGGGGCCGTGCGTGGAACCACCGCCCGATGCGTGCACGGCTGCCGCTCATTCCGCCTGGCCGGGCGGCGCGGGCATCCAAGCGGCCCGAGCTTTCACGTTGCCGCTCCGCGCGATGGGCAAATAGGCGAAGCAAGAACGTACAAGCGCCGCGCATCGCGCGGCCGCTATCCTGCGACTAGCAGGAGGATTTCCCTTTGAAACAGCGCACCCCTTTCAACGAATTCATCGACGGCGCCCGCGACACGATCCCCATGATGGTCGGCGCCGCGCCCTTCGGCGTGATCTTCGGCACGCTCGTGACGGCCGGGCCGCTGCACCCGTGGCACGGGCAATTGATGTCGCTCGCCGTTTTCGCCGGCTCGTCGCAGTTCATCGCGCTCGGCCTCATCGCCTCGCATGCCGGCTTTGCGGTGGTCTGGGCGACGACGCTAATCGTCAACGTGCGCCACGTCCTCTACAGCGCGACGTTGGCGCCCTACGTCGCCCGCCTGCCCTTGCGCTGGCGGCTCGCGCTCGCCGCGCTGCTGACCGACGAGGTGTTCGCCGTGGCCTATGCCCACTACCGCCACGCGCCTCCGGGAAACATCGGTCCCCACTACTTCCTGGGGTCCGGCGTCGCCATGTACGTGAACTGGCAGATCTGGACGTTGGCTGGCCTGCTGTTCGGCGCAGCCTTCCCAAGCCTGCAGTCACTCGGTCTCGATTTCGCGATGGTGGCGACTTTCATCGCGATCGTGGTGCCGCAACTCGTTTCGCTCCGCTACGTCGCATCGGCTGCGACTGCAGGCATCGTCGCACTGGCGTGCGCCGGCTTGCCGTACAAGCTCGGCTTGCTGGCGGCGGTGGCGGCCGGCGTCGCCGTCGGCGTGGTCCTGTCGCGGCCTTGGACAACGCGCGGCGGCAAGTTGCAACGAGCCGGGGAGAGCGAGCCGGCCAAAAACGGCGCACAAGCGCAGCGAACGAGCAGCGTTGCGGCTACCGACAGCGTCGAGCGTCGCGCGGAGGTCGCGCGATGAACTATGTTCTGCTGATCTTCGGCATGGCCGTCGTTACGTTCCTCATCCGCTCGACGGTCTTCATGCTCGGCGAGCGCATAGCGTTTGCGCCGCTCGTGCGCACGGCGCTGGGCTTCGTGCCCGTGACCGTGCTCACGGCCATCATCGTGCCGATGGCGGTCACGCCCCATGGCGGTGCGCTCGAACTCACCTGGCGCAACCCTCAGCTCATCGGGGCGTTGGCCGCCTGCGCCGTGTCCGCGCTGACACGCCGGCCGCTTCTGACCATCGCGGTCGGCTTGGCGGTCTTCTTCCTGTGGCAGGGCTTGATCGTTCGCTAATTGCCCAATCGTCTAACGACTTCGTCCAAATACCCTCAAGTTCCGCGTCCATTCGCCGTTATTCAGTCGAAGCGCGTTTTTTGGCCGCGCGGCGCGGGACGCGCCGGCGCCTGTCGTCGGTAGCGGCCCAAATCACGCATGCGAAAACCGTAAAGCCGATTTCGCGCCGGGTGGCCGCTTGCACGCCAAACCGGCCGGGCCGGCGGCGGCTCGCGCGGATGCCGCTGCTGCACGCGGCCGGCCGGACGAGCGATCAGGACAAGCCATGGGTCAAATCACCCTTTCTCTTCGAGACGAGACGATCTCTTCGCTGCACAAGGACTTCGAGGCCTTCGTGCGCGTGTCGCTCAAGCTCGACCCACAGTTCGCGACGCCCTCGTTCGAAGACTTCCTGCGCGCCAAGCTGCTCGACAACATGGTGCCGTTGACCGAACACGCCGTGCAGCGGATGTTGCAGGGAGGTCAGTACGCGTGGGCCAAGCGCACGCTCGAAAAGGAATTTCCGGACGTCGTCGCCATCCTCATGCGCCAAGCCGAGGAATTCGGCTTCAGCTTCGCCGTGCGCTCGGAGTGGACGCCGGACGAGCTCGCCAAAGCGGCGAGAGACTGGGCGTCGGCCATCGTCAAGGAAGCCGGCGGCGAGGCAGAATTGGTCGATCCGCTCGCCGCACAGATCAAGTCGACGGCGCGCGACATTCAATCGCTCGAAGAGAAAATGCAGACGCCGGCTTGGCGGCTGGCCGAATCGCTGCGTCAGCGCGTGTACGAGGCGAAGATTGCCTGCGAGACGAGCATCGGCAGCACGGCGCGGGAAAAACTCGGCGAACTACGCGGCCTGCTCAGGCTCGGCCTTGCGCACGGTTCGTTCCAAAAGCAGGAAGCGCAGCAGATCATGGAGTACATGCGTTTGCTCAAGCCCGAGATTTTCGTCGAAGAGCCGTACGATATCTTCACGCGCATGGCAGCCTGGATGCGCAACTTCTTCATGCCGCCCGCCCGGCCCGCTCAGCCTCGCGTCGAGCCGCGCCGGCCGCGCTAGAGCCACTACACAGCCACCACAGCCCCCAGGGCCGCCCGAGCCCGAAGTCAGTCCCACATCGCCTTCAGTTGCGCGGCAATGTCGACGCGCGCCTTCGCAGCGGCCGCGAGCCCAGTCGCGGTCGGCGGCGCTGCGGGCGCGACCCGCGGCCATGCGTGCACGTCGAACAGCGGAAGCAGCGACGCGGGAATGAACCGCGTGCGCGAGGCCCAGACGTGCCGATCCCCCTGCGCGCTTTGGTTGTGGACGTAAAACCGCTGGGGCACAACGATATGCAGATCTTCCTTCGCTCTGGTCATCGCCACGTAAAGCAAGCGGCGCTCTTCGTCGATTTCCTCTTGGCTTCCCGTACCTAAGTCGGACGGAATGCAGCCGTCGACGCCGTTCAGCACGAACACGTTGCGCCATTCTTGGCCCTTGGCCGAATGGATCGTCGAGAGGATCAGGTAATCCTCGTCCACGAGCGGCACACCGGCCTCGCCGCTCGTCGCATCGGGCGGATCGAGCGTCAACTCGGTCAAGAAACGCTCGCGCGAAGAAAAGGTCGCGGCCAGGCTCTCCATCTGCAGGATATCGGCGTGGCGCATGGCGGCGTCATCGTGATTGCGCTCGAGATGCGGCTCGTACCACCGCCGCACTTGCTCGAATTCGGCCGGCCAGGGCGTGCGCAACGCGCCGATCTCTCCCATCAGCAGCGCGAAGTCCGGCCATTCGGCGTGGGCGCGCGCCGGCGGATCGTAGGCGAGCAACGGGGCCGGCAGTTCGCCCGCCGCAGCCACGGCGTCGAGCACACGGGCGGCCGTCGCCGGCCCCACGCCAGGCATGAGTTGCAGAACGCGAAAGCCGGCCACCCGGTCGCGCGGGTTTTGCGCCCAGCGCAGCACCGCGAGCACATCCTTCACGTGCACCGAATCGAGAAAACGCAGCCCGCCGAACTTGACGAACGGAATGTTGCGCCGAGCGAGCTCGATCTCCAGTGCAGCGCTATGGTGCGCGGCCCGAAACAGAACCGCCTGAGCCTTGAGCTTCATCCCCGCTTCGCGCGCCTCCAGCACCGCTTCCACGACGTAGCGCGCCTGCTCGATCTCCCCCGCCACCGATACGAGCCGCGGCCGCTGCGCGCCGGGTTTATCGGTCCATAAGTCCTTCGTGAAGCGCTCTGCAGCCAAACCGATCACGGCGTTCGAGGCCGCCAAGATCGGCGCAGTGGAGCGGTAATTGCGCTCCAACGTCACGCGCTCGGCATTCGGCTCGAATTGGAACGGGAAATCGAGAATGTTACGCACGGTTGCGCCGCGAAACGAGTAAATCGATTGGGCGTCGTCGCCCACAACGGTAAGCCCGCGCCCCTCGGGCTTCATCGCGAATAGGATCGCGGCCTGCAAGCGGTTCGTGTCTTGGTATTCGTCGACGAGCACGTGATCGAAGCGCTGCCCGAGGTCCGAGGCGATCGCCGGCTCCGACGCCATGCGCGACCAATACAGCAGCAAATCGTCGTAATCGAGAATGTTCTGCGTTTGTTTCGCGGCGACGTAAGCGGCAAAGAGCGCGCGCAGATCGCGCTCCCATTCGCGGCACCACGGAAACGCGTGTTCCAGCACCTGCGCGAGCGTGGCGCCTGTATTGACGACACGCGAATAAATGGCGAGACACGTGCCCTTCACGGGGAAGCGCCGTTCCTTCGCCGACAGCCCGAGTTCGTGCCGCACGACATTGAGCAAATCCGCGCAGTCTTCCCGATCGTTGATCGTGAAAACGGGAGAGAGCCCGATCGCTTCTGCGTATTCGCGCAGCAGTCTCGCCCCGACGCTGTGAAAGGTCCCGCTCCATGTCAGGGCCTGCGCCAAGTCGGCGCGCGTGCCGAGCGCTTGCGCGGCGATGCGCGTCGCGCGCCGGGTCATGTCTTGCGCCGCGCGGCGCGAGAACGTGAGCAGCAACAGCCGCCTCGGATCGGCGCCCTTGACGAGCAGATGCGCGACCCGGTGCGCGAGCGTATTGGTCTTGCCCGAGCCCGCGCCGGCGATCACGAGCAGCGGGCCGCCGGGACTCGCACGCTCGCCCACGCCGTACTCGACCGCCGCGCGCTGGGCGTCGTTGAGCTTGTCGAGATAAGGCGCGTGCGCTTGGGACGAACCGGATAGGACGGCGGTAGATATCGAGGACACGGCGCGATCATGCATCGTCAAAACCACTAGGCAGTGCGGTGAGCGCCGCAATATCTCAAAAGCGACGGCGGCGGCCATGCGTACTGTATAGGCATACATATGTGCCGTGCAAGTCCTGAACAAAGGGCGGCATCGACGAAATACGCGGCTTTCGCTTCGCTCCCGGCCGCCCAGTGACTTATGATGCCTGCCCTAGTCGCTCATTTGCCGCACGCCGGCTATCACCATGGCCAATCTCAATTTCACGCTCACAGGCGATCACGTCGAACTGCACAATCTGCTCAAGCTCATGGGCCTGGCGGACAGCGGCGGCGCGGCGAAGGTGCTCGTCGCTTCTGGCGAAGTCACCGTCGACGGCCGCGTCGAGTTGCGAAAGACCTGCAAGATTCGCGCGGGCCAAGTCGTCATGCTCGGCGATACGCGCATCGCTGTTCACGAGCCCGGCTGAAACTCGGCCGGTTCCGCCAAGCGCACCGAAGCGTTGCCGCCGGTGCGTGAGAAATCCACGAACTTGCGTCATCGACAGCCGCGCGCGGAAGCAATAAGCTCTTTCTTTCCGACGAAAACAACATGGGCCGCGCGCATTGTGCGCCGACACGCCCGCTGCGCCTCGATCGCCTCGCCATGTCCGAATCTGCCGTTTCCGGGGCCGCCGCCAAGTCGCCCCCGCCGCCGCTGTCGCGCCACGCCGCCGACACCGCACGCCTCGCTGCGCCGCTTGCCATCGCACAACTGTCGCAGATGGCGATGGGCGTCACCGACACGATCCTGCTCGGCTCGCTGAGCGCCGACGCGCTCGCCGCCGGCGGCCTCGGCGCAGGCATGTTCTTCGTCATCGTCACGCTGCTGCAAGGCGTGCTCAGTTCCGTGAGCGTGACCGTGGCCAATGCGCGCGGGGCCCAAGCCGAGCATCGCGTGCCGCATATTTATTGGACGGGGCTCGCCCTATCGGTGCTGCTCGCCGTGCCGGCGTTCCTGCTCCTGTCGTACACCGAGCCTATCTTGCTCGCCTTCGGCGAGCCGCCTCGTCTGGCGCGCGACGTCGCGGCCTACACGGGCGTGCTGCGCTTCGCCTCGCTCGGCAGCTTGATCGGCATCGGCATGATGCGCGCGTTTTTGCCGGCCATAGGCGCGGCCAAGCGCTTGCTCGGGGTCTCGCTCGTCGGCGTCGTGTTCAACGGCCTGCTCAACTACGGGCTCATCCACGGTGTCCACGGCCTGCCTAGGCTCGGCATGCTCGGCTCGGCTATGGCCACCACGATCACGATCTGGCTCACTACCATCACACTTGTCGCGCTGCTGCACGGGCGGCCGCGTTTCCGGCATTTCGTGACCGCGAAACGGCCGACGATGCCACTCATGGGCGAACTGTTCGCGATCGGCTGGCCCGTCGCGATCACCTACGGCGTCGAATCGATGTTGTTTCTCTGCACGGGCCTGTTCATCGGTTTGATCGGAGAAAAGCCGCTCGCCGCGCATCAAGTGGCGATGAGCGTGAGCTCCGTCACTTTCATGGTGCCGCTCGCGATCGGGCAGGCCGCCAACGTGCGCGTCGGCTATTGGATGGGCGCAGGCGATCGCGTCGCCGCGCGTCATGCGGGTTTCGTCGCGCTCGCGCTCGGCGTCGTCTATATGTCGATGACCGGGTTGCTGTTCATCCTCGCGCCGCGCGCCATCATCGGCCTCTACCTGCGCTTGGACGATCCCGCCAATGCACAAACGATCTCGATCGCGGCCTCGTTGCTCGGCGTCGCAGCCGTTTTCCAAATCGTCGATGGCATGCAGACGATCGGCTCGGGCTGCCTGCGCGGTCTCAAAGACACGCGCATCCCGATGCTGGCGGCTGCCTTCGGCTATTGGGGCGTCGGCTTTCCCACGGGCTATGTGCTTGCTTTTCATGCCGGGCTCGGCCCGCGCGGGCTATGGTGGGGATTGGCGGCGGGCTTGGCCAGCGTCGCCGTGTTGATGACGCTGCGCTTCGAGCGCCGAACACGCCACCGGCCTGGTCCGTAGCAGACCGGTGTAGCATCCGATCGCAGCGTGGCAATGGCTTGATTCAACGACGTGCTGCGTTGAATTCGGGTATGTCAGTTTGATGCTGGAATTTTTCCGCTCGGACAGCGTCGACGTCATTTCCTCGCGGACTTCCTAGTTGAGTCGGCGCCGACCGTTTGGAAAACCCATTTGTGTTCGAACGAACATGCATCGGAGCGGTCCACTTATTGAGTCGCGTCTCGTTGTTGTAGCCACGCTTCGATTGACGGTTTGCCTACCCTCTCGTAACGAATGTGAAGCCAACCACTATCGTCGTTGCCTATCACAACCACTTGATCACCTCTGATCAAATAGCCGCGGTGGCTACTACCAACAGAGGGCTCCGCATATAACCAGGCCCTTTCTGATTTTACGGTCAATATCTGCTGCTGATGCGGCTGCTCTGGATTCTGCGATGCGGTCCCGGCAGCGGGAATCGCTTGACGCGGCGGATGCGTAGCCGGCCCCAAAGCATTCTCAATTGCCGCGTAATAGCGCGCATTGTTCGCGGTCGGTGGATCGCATGCCTTAAGGTTGTCGATTCCATGGACAACGTCCAGATAGCCCTTTATTCCGCCAGCTTTCGAGCTGCTATATTGCGTCCAAATATCCTTTGCCGTCGGCCGCGGCAGCGTCGTCATGGGCTGCGCCTCGCCCGTGCCCACTACGTCGAGCCAGGCGCTTTGTTTTGCGTCCCACTTTCCGCCACAGACATCGCCGGTGTCATCTCGTGCAACGCAACCGGTCGCGGTATCCAAGATGGGACAGTACTGACGCCCCGTCACTGTTGGCTTGCCGTCACCGGCATCCAGCACACCACTTCTGACCAAGTCGATAACGACATATCGTCCGTCTGCCGACACGGCGTCGTCACGCGGGACAGAAAAAACGATGCCCCCATTGGCGCTAAGTGGGTCCTCCGAGAAGAGACGAACCGCTGCGCCATCGGGGCGAACAAAAACAAGCTGCGTCCAACCCTGGCCGAAGTTGTGTACCAGGTTCGCAGGTACGGGTACCGACATTACGAGCCGTGCATGATTGGAAAAGGCAACCATGGGCGGTTTCTCGCCGCACCATGCGGTGGGTGCGGCGAGCACTGCACAGGCAAATAAGCCGATCCGGGAAAATGTGCGAATGTTCATTGCAGGGCTGCTCTTAGTTGGTGATAGCGAGCGGGGGCGACTGAGACCCCATTCGTACTCGACATACGCCGCGTCGTGCCATAGTCGTCGGCCAAAGCGCGTTCGAGTTGGGGTCGCGCTGCTCCCCAATCATCGGGATTGCGTGGCGTATTGGGGTAGGCAGCAAACAAACGATCGAGTGATCTTTTTAAATCATCTGCCACATAGGCAGGCCGGTTGACGCTGTGGTCGAGAACCGTCGCTCGCCCAACGTCCCCCTGAAAATACTGCGAGATTGTGTAATCGTAGTGCGTTGGCTTGGCCGCAAGATATTTCCGTAGGCGGTCGACAAAGTCCTTGATCTGAAGCTTTTGATACCTCAGATCCGATACCGCGTGCGCAAGCGCTGCGATAGCAGGATTGGGAAGGTATTGGTGGTTGGTATGCTCGTCACAACCCTGCCGAATTATGACGCTCAGTGCATGGCCTGTTGTGGCCTGGCCGCCAGTGATCTCCGGATGACTGAAAGAGAGGCGTGCGTTGTCCCCCGTGCCCTGCACCGTCCATCCACATCGCGCAAATAGCTCTTGATATGCAGATTCATTCATAGCTCGAAAATCAGCGATCTGTCTGGGCAATTCGCCGCCGCCGTCTGTTGCACGCATTGTTTTTTGCATGGCGCCCGCAGTAACGACTTGATCATCGTAAGCCTGAACCGAATCGAGCTTACCCTCGTTCGGCGCCATCGCTGCGATAATGCGTCGCTCGCTCGCCGTCAATTCGCCGCTACTCAGCATCGTTTGAAATGCGGGTGCGGTAGCCAGCGTCATGGTACCGCCGTGGCAGGGGCCATAGTGCCCGTTCCAACGCACAACCTGAATTTTGTTATTCAGACAGCAACCACATGCACATGCGCCTGGACTGAGGAAATTTCCTACGAGTCCGATGGGATGTATATGGTAGACATTGGCACTTGACGGCCATCCCGTCACACCGCTGATACTAGACCAATATCGCAGGGTTTCAATCCGCGACTTTTCAGACTGCCATACTGGCAGACCTGCATGCATATGCGGATCGAGCGCATTCCATTTACTCATCTCGCCGCCCCACTCGCTTTCGTAGGCTACGATCAAATGATCGATACGATCCGCGAGCCACGGTTTGCGAAGCGCCGTGCGCAATTCGCGCGCGGTGATTTTGCCGTCGCGCTGTTCCTGACTGTCAATCGCGTCTTCCAGCTTGCGAATGGCCTCATCCGAGCGCGCGCTATTGAACGAATCCTCGAACCGCGCAACCTCATCTGGTGTGCCACTATCAGCAAGGAACAGCGCGCGCTGGAACATATCGGAAACCGTCGTATCGAGCTTCACAATATCAAACCCCGGCCAATCCCACGGACTCTTTAGCTCGACGAGCGGGTGACCATGGTCGCAGACCCAGCCATTGACCTGCGCATTTTCCTCGTCGGCGGTACTCACCGCATACCAAGTCTTGCCCTCTGCTTCGACGCAATGCTGCGCCGAAGCGGTATTGACCACACGCACCCACGCGGCGGCTGCACCTGCTGCCGCTTGGACTCTCAGTGGAAACTGGCTCCATGCCGGGCGCACATCGCTGCCGTTCGGTTCTGAGCGCGCAACCCAGAGCGCCTGATTGCTGACCGATTGCCCGTTAGCGTTTAGTACCACCACCTTTCGCCACGGCCCGCTGTCCGGCGAATCTGGGGCGTCCTTGATGGTCGTTCCGTGGGGAATCGATGCATCGGGGAGCGAGGGCTGCACCAGCTTTGCGCCCTTCGAAATCAACAAGAGGTTGCGCGATCTCGGATCGAGTTGCTGCGCTCGTGCGCGGCTGCGCGTGATAAACGCATGGATATCCTCTCCCGTAAAAACTTCGATATGGAGCAGCGGACGTTCACCTTGCATGGGCGGCAACGTATGATGCGCTCTCGCCTCTGTAAACCGCTGATATTCACCGATATGGGCGACAATCTCGCCCGCCGCGATCTTATGAGGCTTTGGTAGGATATAGATGCTGTCCACGGCCGAAGGTTGAACATCCCTGTCCAATTGTCCAAGGAATACCCAGCCGGTCGCAGCGGCCGCAGGTACTGCAGAAACTTCCTGATAGGACTGCACCGCTCCTAATACAAAGCTTTCAATTCTCCCCCACGCTCCATGCTTTTGTCCGATCTTGATCTTCGTGCCGCGCGCGATCCATCCCAATATCGCGGCGTGCGAGGAATAAGATGCACGCACGCGCAAGCCCAGCACCGTTTTGTCGAAATGCCCTTCGGCCGCCATTCGCGGATCTAGCGCTTTCGAGCCGACGGTATATATCTCGCTCGCTCCGTAGTATGCCGGCAATGTGCTCGCTGGGCCGTGCGGCCCGTAACCGTTCAGCGGTAACGTGTGCATGTACAGACTAAAAAACGTCAGCACCTCCTCGGCGGGCGCAGAGGGCGTTGGTAAAACCGGTGCATTCGGGCCGTTACTACTGCTGCCGCCATTGCCATTGGCGGGGTGTTGACGAACCTGGGGGAGAACTAGCCGGTGGCGCACCAGCGTAAATCCACTCGAATAGCCAGCCCTGCTGGTATCCGGATAAGTCACTTGTTGAAGCCTTGCGTTCAGCCGAAACGCAACGACCTCGCCATCGGCGACGCATTTAACGCCCCCATCTTGCTCGAACCTTCCGGCCGTCTGAGCGTCAAAATGCACACCGCCGTGCCACAAACCGTTCGCCCCGAGCGGATAGAAGCCGTCCTCGGCAGTGGCTAGTGCCGCTAGATAATCCTCCACCGCAACCGTGGTATTGGTGGTCTTCAACGCGAAGGGATAGGCCCATCCCTCGACTCTTGATAGTTGTTCTTGTTGCTGTGCCACGCAATATCCTTTTTAATTCACAGTTTCCGAAATAAATTGGGAGTGACTGGTGTTCATTCTCACGGATCACCGCGCTGCGTTGCCTGCCATCACATCTGACAGGAATTTGTAGGGAGCAGAGTGGGCGCTGCGGCTCTTCCAGCGCGGCCAGAACCCGACGTTCGCGATCTTGAAACTCCGTGCATTATTATCTCTCGGCGGCGTGTTTCTTTGACCATACTAGATTCGCATACATTTCTGTTTACCGGCAGGCGGCACTTCAGCCTAAAGTTTTCAGACTTCATCGATGCCTGTGCAGCCGTCCGCTCAAAGCGGTGACGTATTCTACATAAATCCGACGGAAAATTCGGCATCGGACCGCCGTTCGCAGCGTCATAAAGTGGCTCGTCTATGCGATGTGATTTCCATAACACGAGGGATAACCAAAGCATCCTTTATTGGTTGGACGGGACTCGCAACGGGCCCACGAAAACCATCGACTCTTCTGACAGGGTGTTCGGCTCGCCCCCACGGCGGGCCTCTTCTTGCCCTTTTTTGCCTCTCGCGCATCGGACGAGCCCCAGCGCTTGTCCGTGTGCACGCGCAGCGGGTAATCCGCGTCGGCTTCCAATAAAATGCCCGTATTGGTGCCGGTACATGCGTCCGCTGGCGCGGTCCGCCCCCCAGAGAGGATGAGTCCGACGTGTTCTATGAGCCATGGCTGAGACTTCGGGCCGCATCGCGTCATTCGCTGCGCCGCTCGTTCGCCAGCTCGCCTTCCGCGAGCCCGCGATCGTCCTCGCGCACAGCGGCCTTCGACGTAGCGCGCTGGGTGGCGCTCGTCCTAACTGCGTGCCTCGCCGCCTGCACCACCCTGCCGCCCGCCACGTCCCTCGAGCGCCCGGCGTCGCACGCGCTCGAACATCCCGACGCCACCCCGCTCGGGCAGGCGCTCGCCCCGCTAGTCGCCGCGCATGGCGGCCAATCGGGCTTTCGTCTGCTCACCGATGGCACCGACGCGCTGCAAATGCGGATTGCACTAGCGCGCGCGGCCACCAAGACCCTCGATCTGCAGTACTACATCGCCGCGGAAGACACCACAGGCCGATTGCTGCTCGCGGCAGCGCTGTACGCCGCCGATCGCGGCGTGCGAGTGCGCATGCTCGTCGACGATCTGAACTTCAACGACGTCAAACGGCTGATGGCGGCGCTCTCGACGCACCCGAAAATCGAAGTGCGCGTCTTCAATCCATTCGGCAGCGCGCGCTCGAGCGTGTTCGCGCGCACGGAGACGTTCGTTACCCGGCTCGATCGCTTCACTCACCGCATGCACAACAAAGCGATGATCGCCGATGGCGAGGTGGCGATCGTCGGCGGGCGCAATCTTGGCGACGAATACTTCAGCGCAAGCCCCAAACTGCAGTTCCGCGATTTGGACGTGGTCGCCGCCGGCCCGATCGTCGAGGCGGTATCCAAGAGCTTCGATGCGTTCTGGAATAGCGCCGGCGCGTATCCGCTCAGCGCGGTCGACAAGCACCACTTCGCCGAGACCGACCTGCATGCGGCCCGCGAAGCGCTCCGGGCGCATTGGCGCAGCCAAGCAGAGGCCGTCGGCGCAAAGCCGCTGCGCGATGCTCCGCTCACGGAGCAAATCGGGCACGGGCAAATGAACCTCGTGTGGGCGCACGCGACCTTCAGCGTCGATTCGCCGAGCAAAGTCACCGCCCCCGACGACGGCTACCGAAGCCCGCCCATGCACCGGCTGGCCGAGTTGCTGCGTGACGCGCAACACGAAGTGCTGCTGCTTTCGCCTTACTTCGTGCCCCACGAGGCAGGCGTCAAGCTGCTCGCGGACCTCACGCATCGGGGCGTGCGCGTGGCCGTCGTAACGAATTCCATGGCGTCGACCGACGCCGTCGCCGTCCAAGCCGGCTACAGTCCTTATCGCATCCCGCTGCTGAAGAACGGTGTCGAACTTTACGAATATCAGCCGCTGCAGCGGCAGAACTCACGCTTCTTCACCGGCTCGCAGTCTCGCGCCAGTTTGCACGCGAAGGCCTACGTCATCGATCGCCGCACGCTCGTGATCGGCTCGCTGAACTTGGATCCGCGCTCCGCGCATCTGAACAGCGAACTCGCGCTGTTCATCGACAGTCCGGTCCTTGCGGATGCCGTCGCCAAGTTGATCGTTCAGTCGATGTCACCCAGTGTCAGCTATCACGTGCGGCTCGCCACGCCAAGCGAAGAGGCGCAGTTGCGCGCGCTGGGCGCGCCCGTCTCGGGCCTCATCTGGACTGGCGAAGCGCCCGGCGCCGCTGGTCCATATTTGCGCACGTGGTCGCTCGATCCCGACGCCGGTTTCGTACGGAATTTGCTCACCGGTCTATTCTTGTTCCTGCCCATCGATTCGCAACTGTAGCGGCTCCGCCGTAGGCGCTGCGCGTGGCCGCGGCGCTAAGAGGCAAGCCAACTCTTCAACCATGTCATTCCCGCACCGGAGTCCAAGCACCATGACCGAAGACCATCGCATCGAGCGCGACACATTCGGCGAAATCGCCGTGCCGGCCGCGCGCTTGTGGGGCGCTCAAACGCAACGCTCGTTGCAGAACTTCAAGATTTCGACGGAAAAACAATCGCCCGAACTCGTCACCGCGCTGGCGCTCGTGAAGCGCGCGGCGGCCGAAGTCAACCTCGAACTCGGCGTGCTGCCCGAGGACAAAGCGCGCGCGATCATGCAGGCGGCCGACGAGATCATCGACGGTCTACACGCCGGAGAATTTCCGCTTGCTGTCTGGCAGACGGGATCGGGCACACAAACGAACATGAATCTGAACGAGGTCATCGCCAACCGTGCGAGCGAGCTGCTCGGCGGCGAGCGCGGCGAAGCGCGCAAGGTTCACCCGAACGACGACGTCAATCGCGGCCAGTCGTCGAACGATGTGTTTCCAACTGCGATGCATGTAGCCGCAGCGAGCGGCATCGTCAAGCATCTGCTGCCGGCGCTCGCAACATTGCGGGCGACGCTCGAAGCGAAATCTCGCGCATTTGCCGACATCGTCAAGATCGGCCGCACGCATCTGCAGGATGCGACGCCGCTCACGCTCGGGCAAGAATTCTCCGGTTACGCGGCGCAGTTGTCGCACGGCATCGCGCACATCGAATCGGCGCTGCCACATTTGTACGAACTCGCGCAAGGCGGCACGGCGGTTGGCACCGGCTTGAACGCGCATCCGCAGTTCGCAGAGCGCGTCGCAGCGGCGATCGGCCGCTTGACGGGATTGCCGTTCATCACCGCGCCGAACAAATTCGAAGTGATGGCGGCGGCAGATGCGCTCGTTTTCGCGCATGGCGCGCTCAAGACGCTCGCGGCCAGCCTGATGAAAATCGCCAACGACGTACGCTGGCTCGCCAGCGGTCCGCGCTGCGGCTTGGGCGAAATCACGATCCCGGAAAACGAACCGGGCAGTTCGATCATGCCGGGCAAGGTCAACCCGACGCAGTCCGAAGCGGTGACGATGTTGTGTTGTCAGGTGTTCGGCAACGACGTCGCGATCAACTTGGGCGGCGCGAGCGGCAACTTCGAGCTGAACGTATTTCGCCCGATGATCGCGCACAACGTGCTGCAGTCGATTCGACTCCTAGCAGACGGCGCGCAAAGCTTCAACGACCATTGCGCGGTGGGCATCGAACCGAATCGCACGCGCATCGATACGTTGCTGAACGAATCGCTGATGCTGGTCACCGCGCTCAATCCGCATATTGGCTACGACAAGGCCGCGCAGATCGCGAAGAAGGCGCATAAGGAAGGCACCACGCTCAAAGCAGCCGCGCTCGCGCTCGGGTATCTGACCGAGGCGCAGTTCGACGAATGGGTCAAGCCGGAGCAGATGACGGGGTGAGGCGCCGGGTAGAGCCGGTGGCCGCTTTCGGCATGTCACGTCATGCCGAGCCGGTCCGGGGGAACGAGCGCCGGACCGATGAATGCTACCTTGCGCAGGGAAGAACGCGGGCCGTGCGGCTGCATTCGAAAATGCGGGCGGCGCCAGTGGCCTCGGACCTCATGGTGCCCACCATCGAGGGGCGCCGAATGAGCCTCCTCGGCATCGAAAACGGCTGACGCCCGTCCCGTTAGTGATAGGCGGCCTGGACCCACTTGCCGCGGGCTGATAGTTGGCTAGAATAATCCGGCGACCACTCATCGTTCTAGCTCAATAGCGAAAGAACAGAATACCAAGAGCCCCGGGGTCTCCCGGCTTCTTGCTCTTCCTGGTTATCGCCGGCAAGTCGATGTTTTGGACATCCGGCCAGCCGAAAACTCGAAAGATCCCCTCCGCGAGACGTACAAATCCCATAAAGCGCATTGACGCTCTAAAGGCAATGACGCCATAGGTCAGTGCCAGGGCGACACTTGCTGCTAGAGAAACAAGTAGAAACGGAATGGCCTCCGCCAGAGGTAGCGATTTGGCATACATGACTATCGCGCCCAATAAGAAGTTTGCAATCAGCAACGAGCCGACGATCTTCACAAACCACGAAAAGGACGCCTTGTAGTGCGCATAGCGTCCCCGACTACAATGCGGATGCAGTGCAACGATACGATCGCTGATCCGTCGAATCCCGTAGCCCATCCAAATGTCGCCTTCGGGCTCGGCCACGAGTTCAACGTCATCCCCTTCTCGGAACACCGATATCCACAACCAAGCCCTAATCGCTTTGCCGTCGAGTTCGAACTCGACAAGATCCGCCTCCTCGGCAGTGTCCATCGCCATGCTACCCAACCCCGACGCAATGCCGCCGAGCCCGGCCAAACCTGCGGCGATAGCCGTCTCACCCATGCTTGCGCGGTCACTAGCAGTGAAGAAAAAATCTCGGCGACACCGCCTCTTGCGCAGCTTCTGGATCCTGCCGCGCAATAGCTTTGCGTTACCCTGAATAGGTTCATCTTTCATTCTGTTCACCAAGAAACGCAAGGTTGAGCAGCATGACGACCGTTCCTGCAATGCCGATCAATGCCGTCCGACGCGGCGAGGTTCGCTTCGATGCGGCGCGCCAGGTCAACACATCGGCGATCACGGGTTGTTCTGATGACATTGAGACCCTCTCTTATTCTTTGAGTGTTATGACATGGCTCTGCAGCAGACAGGACGTAAATTCCATTCAAGGCGATATGACGCCTGTGGCGTTGCACACAGATGTATTCCAAGACGGGGCTTGCTCACGCCACATAACTGCGACGGGATGGACAAACCGACCGTTGGCTCATCGGTCCCGTTCAGTATCGGAAAAGCAAGATGCCAAGACCGCCGGGGTCTCCCGGCTTCCTGTCCTTTTTGGTCAGCGCGGGGAGATCGATATTTTTGACGTCGGGCCAACCGAACACCTGAAAGATGCCTTCGGCAAGGCGTACGAAACCGAAGAATCTCTTCGAGATTCGATACGCGATGGCACCGAATATCGAGGCAAGCCCTACACCACCCAACGCTGCAGCTTGCGCGAGCCCTGCCCAATTGTTCATTGACTGGAACCAAGCCAAAATTGCGATCAATACGTATAAAAAGGTGAGAAGCGCCGCTGTCAGCTTGAACCACCAGCGCGCGGCGGCGCGGTAGTGTGCCAATCGACCGCGGCTGCAATGTGGATGCAATGCGACGATCCGATCATGCGTACGGCGGATACCATATCCCACCCAGTTTCCGCCAGTGCGCTCAGCAACAACTTCCACGTCATCACCCTCGTCAAACACCGATACCCAAACCCACGCTTTGACCGGTACGCCGTCGATTTCAAACTCGATCAAATCCGCTTCCTCGGTCGTGTCCATCGCCATTGCACCCAGCCCGGCCGCCACGCCACCTAGTCCGGTCAAGCCTGCCGCTATAGCCGTCGCGCCCATTTTTGTCCGGTCCGACGACGTAAAAATAAAATCGCGACGGCAGCGCGTCTTGCGCAAATTGCCGATGCGGCCGCGCAACAACGTCGCACCACCCACTAAATCTTCCCTCGTCATTCCGCTTGCCCCTCTGCGTGAAGACCAACGCCCTTCAGCGCTCTCTCGAATTCTTCGTGCTCCTTGTCCGCTGACCACGGTGTGCGGTTCGCAGGCTTACGAAAGGCGCACTTCTCCAGCCATGATTGCACATCGTCGTCCTCCCAATACGCAATTAACAACTGAATCACCGTGATAGCGATCGCGACCTTCCAACCTGACAAAAATAAAACGTGTCGAGCGTAACTAGCCGCAGGTATTGCGCATAGCCGCTCTCGAAAATTCGACCAAGGTTTGGTGACATCGCACGACTCTTTTTGGGTTCGTTCTTCATGAGACGAAGTTCACCGTCTGAGGCTTGCACACCAAAAAGCGGTATTTGCCGTGCACCGGGGCTTAGTAGCGGCACAAGAAAACTGACGGCCATGTTTATAGCCGCCGGCACTCGTCACATTCCCGTGCCGGCTGAACTAGAAATGAAATCGATAGATGGCGGACCACCCGTCCGCCCTTCCTCAAATCTTCCCCTGCGCCATCTCTTCCGGCTTGAGCTCGACGATCGCATCGAGCGCGGTTTTCACATCCATCGCGTACTTGGCCACGCGTTTTTGCTCGTCGGTTTGTGGCACGAACGCCGGCACGGGGATCGGCGTGTTGTTTTCATCGACGGCGACGAACACGACGAGGCAATCCGTCGTCAAACGAAGCTGCCCGCTTTTGGGGTCGCCCGCATGCACGGTCACGTGAATGTGCATGCTCGTGCGGCCCGTTGCGACGACGCGCGCCCGCAATTCGACGAGATTGCCCACGAGAATCGGCCGGCGAAAGCGGATATTGCCGACGCTCACCGTCACGCAATAGCGCCCGGACCAGACCGCTGCGCAGGCGTAGGCGGTTTCGTCGATCCACTTCATCAGCGCGCCGCCATGCACCTTGCCGCCGAAATTGACGGAAGTGGGCTCGGCAAGAAAGCGGAAAGTGGTTTCCGAACGATCCAAGGGGGTCGAGGGCGTACTCATCGTGGCTCCGGTGGCGCGTTCGCGCGGCAAGAAAAGGGAAGAAAAACGAACGAATGGAGCCGATTATACGGGCGCAATATTCGCCACGCGCGCGATGGATCACCCCGCGCTCAGCGACGAGAAGCGCTCTCGATAGTTGAACGGCGGCACTCCGAACCGCCTAAGGAATGCACGCCGCAGGTTCTGTTCGGTGCCGAAGCCGCAATCGAGCGCGATCCGTTTCATCGGCCGCCGCGATTGCGCGAGCGAACGAGCGGCCGCTTCGAGGCGCAACGCTTCGACGGTTTTCGCCGGCGTGCGGCCCACGGCTTCCACATAGCGCCGCGCGAACGTGCGCGGCGACATGCGCGCACGCTCCGCGAGCCGCTCCACCGATAAATCCGCATGCAGGTTCGCCGCCATCCACGCATGCAGCGCGTCGAATTCGCCGCCCGCGCAGTGTTGCGCATCGAGCGCGGCGCTGAACTGCGACTGCCCGCCGGGCCGCTTCATGAACACCACCAAGCGCCGCGCGGCTTGCATCGCGACCGCATGGCCCAAGTCCTCTTCGATCAGCGCAAGCGCCAAGTCGATGCCCGCCGTCACGCCCGCCGATGTCCATACGGCGCGGCCGCCGCGCTCGTCGCGCACGAAGATCGGATCGGCATCGACCTGGACCGAGGGAAAGCAACGGGCAAACGCGTCGACGCTACGCCAATGCGTCGTTGCGCGACGGCCTTCGAGCAAGCCGGCCGCGCCCAGATAGAACGCACCGACGCAAACCGAGCACACGCGGCGGATGCGCGATGCCGAGCGCTCGAGCCACGCCACGAGCTTCTCGTCGAGCACCATTTGATCGGCCACGAACGTGCCGGCGACGATGACCGTATCGATCGTTTCGTCCTCCAGCGCATCGAGCCGCTCCACGACAATCGGTAGACCGACATGCGTGGCGAGCGTGCCGCCTTCGACAGAGGCGACTCGCGTTCTATAAGCGACGGGTTCGTCACCCTTGCTGCCGCGGGCATTGCGCATTTCCAGTTCCGCGCGCCAGAACGCCTCGAGCGGGCCGCAAGCGTCGAGCAGCACGAGATGCGGCGCCACGGCGAATACGATCTGACGAACGCCCGGCGTGGCGAGCAAGGGAGCAATCAACGAAGGCGAATGCGCCATGGGCAATCTCTCAGTTCCAATTACAATGCCCCGGCCGCGGCGGGCGCAGGCGTGCGTGCCCGCGTCCAGGCATAGCCGAGCGTCGCGCACGCGGCGATCGCGAGCGCGGGGAAAATCGAGGCGTTGACGACGTGCCAACCGAAACGCGCGAGCAACTGGCCTGCGCAGAGCGATGCGAGCGCGGTGCACGCAAAGGTCGTGAATTCGCTCGTGGCCTGCGTTTTTGCGCGCTCGCTCGAACGATACGATTGCGCGAGCAGCGTCGTGCCGCCCACGAACATGAAGTTCCAGCCGACGCCAAGACAGGCGAGCGCCGCATAAAAGTGCGGCAAATCGGTAGCGGCTAGCGCAATGGCCCCGCAGGCCGCGGACAAAACGATGCCCGCGCCGATGACACGCAGCACGCCGAATCGCGCGATCAAACGAGCCGCGAAGAACGACGGCGCATACATGCCGACGAGGTGCCATTGGATGATGCGCGCGCCATCGCCGATCGTATGGCCGCATGCGACCGCCGCGATCGGGGTGGCCGTCATCACGAACATCATGACCATGTAGCCGATCGCGTTGTTGGCGAGCGCGGCGATGAAGATCGGTTGCGTGACGATTCGAGCAAGCGGGCGCGCTTTGGCATCGTCGACATCCGCCTGCACGGTGCTTGCGTGCGGCGGCGCGACGTTGCGGTAGGCAAACAGCACGAGGGCGAGCGAACCGATTCCGAGCAACGTCACGAGCGCGTAAGAGCCCGCAAACGTGATCGGCGCGAGCCAGTCTCGGCTCCACGCCGCAAGTGCCGGCCCGAGCACCGCGGCGATCACGCCCCCAGTCAGCACGGTGGAGATGGCTCGCCCCTTCGACGGCGCATCGACCGCGTCGGCGGCAGCGAGTCGATAGTACTGGGCGAACGCTTGGAACACGCCCACCGTGGCCGTGCCGCAGCAAAACAGCCAAAAGCTGTGGATGAAGATCGCATGGACCGAGATGGCGCCGCCGGCCGCGCCGACTGCCGCCCCCAGCGCAAAACCGGCCCGGCGGCCGATGCGCGCCATGAGGAAGGACGCGAAGATCGTCGTGAGCGCAGCGGCCACGGTGATCAGCGAGAACGGCAATGTGGCAAGCGCCTTATCGTCGGCGAGCGTGTATCCGACGAGGCCGGTCAGCGTGAGGTCGATGGAGACCGAAGACGTATAAAGCGCTTGGCAAAGCGCGAGGACGCGCGCATTGCGGCGGCCGGCGCGCTCGATATCCGATTCGGCGGATGGCGTGACATGCATCGGTGACCCTTGACGAGATGAGGAATGGATACCGCTATCCTCACCCGAACGGAAATGGCAGAAAGGACAATGATGCATCAATTTCTGCCATCGACAGCATCGCCCCGCCACCGTCCCTCGGCCTCCGGCGCCCGCCGGTCACTTGCGGAACGTGATGCCCTGATCGAGCGTGCCGTACATCGTGATGCTGCCACCCCCGGTGTGCGGCGTCGGCGTCCCATGCTGGGCACAGCCGACAGCCAGCCATGCGGCCAGAACGGCCGCCATCCACGCTTTCATCGAAGCCCTCTCTACCAAACCGCGCATCAGGCCATTTTAGCGCGCGGGGACGACGCGACCGTAGCCGGCGGAATTCGACGTTTTGTTCGAAGCTGAAACATCGAATGCAACGAACGATTAAAGTACGACCCTACACAGTTCGACGTTACGAGGACATGTCATGGCTACCGCCCCTTCCGCCGCCGAGCGCGACGTCACGCACTTCCCGGGCCTATCGCGCATCGGCGCCCTGCTGGCCGACCCCGGGCGCGCGGCCATGCTTTGGTCGCTGATGGACGGCAGCGCCCGGCCTGCCGGCGAACTGACGATGATTGCCGGGCTGTCCCCTTCGGCCGCAAGCGGCCACCTCGCCAAACTGACGGAGGGCGGCCTCTTGACGCTCGAAGTGCGCGGGCGCCATCGCTATTACCGGATCGCCAACGCCGAGATCGCCGTCGCGATCGAAGGGCTCGCGCATTTGGCCCAAGCCAGTGCGTCTGCGCGGCCCAAGCCCGTGGCCGCGCGCACCGTGCCGCTCGAAATGCGTTATGCGCGCACGTGCTACGACCATATGGCCGGCGAACTCGCCGTCCGCGTGTTCGACCATCTGCTGGACAGAGGCTGGCTCGTAGAAGAAGGCGGCGACGTTTCGGCCACCGAATCCGGCGCGGCCATGCTGGCCCAATGGGGCATCGACGTCGGTGCGCAGCGCGCCCGCAAACGCCGCTTTGCCTGCACCTGCCTCGATTGGAGCGAACGGCGCGCGCACCTCGCCGGCGCACTCGGTGCGGCACTGCTCGCACAGTGGAGCGCGCAGCGGTGGGTGGAACGAACCGAGCGGCGGCGCGCGTTGCGGATCACGCCCATGGGCCGGGAGCGGTTCGAGGCGTTGCTCGCCGCGTAGCCGCAACGGTCGTCATTTTTCGTTACAGGGCGGAACGCAACGCTACAAAACAGAGCGCATTGATACACGCCGTCGGGCTACAGTGCTGTCACGTACCGCGTACGATCCGGCACCAAAACGAGACGCTCTATGACCACCGCAATCTCTTCCCCGCTCGTGACCTTCCGGCGCGCGGCCGCCTACGCGTTGATCGCCGTCGCCCCGCTGGCGTTCGCCGCGCGAACCGCATTCGCACAGTCCGCCCCCTACCCCGGCGCCGCACCTGCCGCACAGTCGGCCGATCCGCCCGGCCGCGTGGCTCGTCTGAACTATGCGGCCGGCACGGTGACGACGGAGCCGGCGGGCGCAAGCGACTGGTCTTATGCATCGATCAACCGCCCGCTGACCACGGGCGATCAATTGTGGAACGACGCCAACGCGCGCTCCGAGTTGCACATCGGCTCGACGGCCGTGCGGCTCGGCCCGTCGACGAGCTTGGATGTGATGAACCTCGACGACACGAACGCGCAGTTGAAGGTTGCACAAGGTTCGCTCTCGACGCGCGTGCGGTCGATGCCGAGCGGCTCGTCGTACGAGATCGATACGCCAAACGTTGCGCTCGGCGTGATGCGCCCCGGCGATTACCGAGTAGACGTGGCGCCCGACGGCAGCACGACGACCGTGACGGTGCGTAGCGGCGCGCTGACCGCCTATGGCGACAACGGGCAAGTGCCAGTCGAAGCGGGGCAGCAGATCACGTTTGCGGGGACGAACCTGCAAGAGGCATCGGTCGCACAAGCGCCGGCGCCCGATTCCTTCGACGAGTGGGCAGCCAGTCGCGACGCCGCCGAGGACCGCTCGGTGTCGGCCCGCTATGTCTCGCGCGACATCCCTGGTTATCAAGACCTCGATGCCAACGGGACGTGGAGTGAGGATCCGCAGTACGGGGCCGTCTGGGTCCCGAACGAAGAACCCGCGGGGTGGGCGCCCTATCACGATGGCCACTGGGCATGGATCGCACCGTGGGGATGGACCTGGGTCGACGATGCGCCGTGGGGCTTCGCGCCCTATCACTACGGAAGGTGGGCGTATCTGCATTCGTCGTGGTGCTGGGTGCCGGGGCCGCTCATCGTCAGCGCGCCGCCGGTCTACGCGCCTGCGCTAGTCGCGTTCGTCGGCGGCGGGGGCGGTGGGTTTGGCTGGAGCGTCAGCCTCTCGATCGGGGGCGCTGCGACCCCTGGGCTGGCATGGTTCCCGCTCGGTCCCGGCGAAGTGTGGCACCCGGGATGGGGCGGCTGGAGTCCGCGCTATTACCAGCGCGTGAATCAGACGGTCATCGTAAATCAAAACGTCAACATCACGAACATTCACAACACCTACGTCAACTACCGTGCTCCGGGCGCGGTCACGGCCGTGCCGGCAACGGCATTCGTGCATGGCAAACCCGTGGCGCACTTTGCGCAGCGCGTCGACCCAGCGCAATGGGGTCGCAACGTGCGAATCAATCCTGGCGCGGCAGGCGTCGCGCCAGTGCGAGAAAGCATGCGCTCGGGCTTGCGGCCAGCAACCTACCATCCGCCGCAGACTCTAGCCGCGCGTCCCGTCGTCGCGACCCACGCACCAGCCACGCCGGCGATCTATCGAGACCGTTTGGCCGAGCACCTCGCGCAAACGGGCGGTCGCGTGCCGGGCGCGGGCGCACCGCTCGTCAGGCCGGCGGCGCCTGCGCAATTCATGGGGCAAGCGAGGCGTGGCGCTGCGGGCACGCCTGCGACGATGCCACGCAACGTGCACGTCGTCGATTCGCATTCCCCGGTCATCGCACCGATACACGGGCCAGCGGCCGGCGCTCAACACCTTGCCGAGCCGGGCCGA
The DNA here is from genome assembly GCF_029522115.1 of Trinickia sp. Y13. GTDB lineage: Bacteria > Pseudomonadota > Gammaproteobacteria > Burkholderiales > Burkholderiaceae > Trinickia. Next base: position 112,918 of record NZ_JAKWFK010000016.1, read on the forward strand.
AACGGCAGCGAGCGGCGGCCCGAGGCGAATCCTCGCCAAGCGCCGCGACGCGAAGCCGCAGGCGCGCAACCGCAACCCGCCCCGCACGCGCCCGCCGCCATGGAGCGCGTGCAGCCGAACAACGGCGTGCCGCGGCCGCCCGCAGCGAACGGTGCAACCGAGCATGGTGCGCAGCAAGGCGGCGCGCGCCACGCGCCGGCGTGGACCCAACCGCACACCCCCGTTACGCAGCGCCCGCCTGCAAACGAGCCGCGCGCGACGACGGGCGGGCTACCGGGATCCGTGCAGCCGATGCAGCACGGCGAACCGCAGCGCATGCAGCCGCAAGCCGCCCAGCCGCGAGTGCAGCCGCGTGAAGCAGCAGGCTCTCGCACGGAGAACGGTGCGCAAGTGCAAGTCCCGTCGCAGCCTCGTTTCGAACAACCGCGTCCGCAAGCGCAGCCACAGCCGCAACCGCACGTCGAGCAACCGCGCCCGCAGCCACAGCCGCAACCCCACTTCGAACAACCGCGCTCCCAGCCGCAACCGCAACCGCACTTCGAACAACCGCGCCCGCAGCCGCAACCGCAACCCCACTTCGAACAGCCGCGCCCGCAGCCGCAACCGCAACCCCACTTCGAACAGCCGCGCCCGCAGCCGCGGCCGCAACCCCACTTCGAACAGCCACGTCCGCAGCCGCAACCGCAACCCCACTTCGAACAGCCGCGCCCGCAACCGCAACCGCGCCCCGAGCCTGCGCCGCAACCACATCCTCAACACGAGCCGCAGCATGCCGCCGGGCAATCGCAGCAAGGCCAACATCGAGGGTAAGCGGGGCGAACGCAGAAACGAGCGAACTCTCGCTCCGCTACTTCGCGGCAAGCCGGAACGGGAAGAGATTGCGGTCCGGCTGGCCGAGTACGAGAGATGGATCGGCTGACCTGCCCCGAAGCGCCTACTAAACGGCCATCGGCGCGGTCAGCGGTTCGTGGTGGCGATAACCGACGAGCGAAAAATCGGCCGGCTCCACCTGTTCGAGCCATTCGGGCGCGTACACGCCCGTTTGCGCATAAGCGGGCACGCGATCGGCGATCTGCAGCCGAGGGCTTTCATACGGTTCGCGCTCGAGTTGGCGCTTGAGCATATCGAGCTGGTTTTCGTAGATATGCGCATCGCCGATGAAGTACGTGAACCACCGCGGCGTGTAGCCCGTCAAACGGCCGACCAGCGAGAGCAGCGCCGCGCCCTCGACCAAATTGAACGGCGTGCCCAAACCGACATCGTTGCTGCGAATGTAGAGGCACAGCGAAATTTCGCGGCGAGCGGCGTTCGGCAAGAACTGATAGAGCAAATGGCACGCGGGCAGCGCGATTTGATCGAGCATGGCCGGATTCCAGCCGTGAAACAAGATCCGGCGGTCCCCGGGGTTCGTCATGATCGTATCGAGGCACTGCCGCAATTGATCGATCGCCTTGTAGAGCAGAACCTTGCGCACGCCGTCTTCCTCGAACTGTGTGACGATCCGATAACCGCGCTCGGCGGCGTCGGCCAAACGCGCATCGGCAGAAGCCTCGATGACCTTGTAACCAGGCCACTTGCGCCACTGCACGCCGTAGACGTCGCCTAGATCGTCCGTGCCCTCGCGATACGGATTGGCGAGCCACTGCGCGTTCTCGTTCGCGTTCGCATCCCATACCTTGCAGCCGAGCGCGCGGAAATCGGCCGCGCTGCGCGAGGCGCGCAGGAATCCGATCATTTCGCCGATGGCGGACTTGAACGCGAGCTTTTTGGTGGTGACGGCCGGAAAGCCCTCTTGGAGATCGAAGCGCATCATGGCGCCCGGCATCGTGATCGTGCGGATGCCCGTGCGGTTTTCCTGCCAACTGCCCGTATCGAGAATGGCGCGGACGAGGTCGAGGTATTGTTTCATGCGGGGGGATGTCCTTCGGCTCGAGGGCGCGCGGACTCGCCGGTCGAGCGCCGCGCAAACCCCGATTTTATCAAGCGCCGGGATTTTCGCCCGAAGCATGCTTTGCGTCACTCACCCCGGGGTGTCAACTCGTCATGCGATGCTCGCCCGGCACGACGTCCGGATGGCGCATGCCGTGCGCACTGAGCAAGCGGTACAGCGTCACGCGCGAAATGCCGAGCTCTAGCGCGGCGTCGCCCAGCCGCCCGCGATGCCGCAGCAGCGCCAATTCGATCGCCTGCCGCTCGGCGGCCTCGCGCGCCTGCGCGAGCGAGATCGGCGCGATCTCGACATAGGCTGCCAACTCGAGGTCGTGCGCCGTGATGAGCCGCCCTTCCGACATCACGATCGCCCGCCGAACACGGTTGATGAGCTCGCGCACATTGCCGGGCCATGGGTAGTTGTGGAGCGCGGCGATCGCGTCGGCCGAGAAACCGCGTCGCCGGCGTGCGCCGTCCTTGCCGAAACGCTCGAGCATGTGGCGCGCAAGCAGTTCGATATCCCTACCACGCGCGCGCAGCGGCGGCTCGTCGATCTGCAGCACGCAAAGCCGATGATAGAGATCCGGGCGGAAATGCCCTTCTTCCATCGCGCGCTGCATGTCGACGTGGGTGGCCGAGATGACGCGCACATCGACCGGGATGGACTCCTGCCCGCCGAGCCGCTCGATCTTGCCCTCCTGCAGAAAGCGCAGCAAGCTGGCTTGGCTTTCCAGCGGCAGATCGCCGATTTCATCGAGGAATAGCGTCCCGCCGTGGGCCGCTTCGATCCGGCCGATTTTGCGATGGCTCGCCCCCGTGAATGCGCCGCGCTCGTAGCCGAACAGCTCCGACTGCAGCAAATGCGGCGGAATCGCGCCGCAATTGATCGCCACCAGCGACGCTTCGCGCCGTGCCGATCGCTCGTGTATGGCGACGGCCGTCAGTTCCTTACCGGTACCCGATTCGCCCGAAATGAAGACCGGTGCATCGGTCATCGCCACCTTGCGGATAGCGCGGAACAACGCACGCATCGCGTCGCACGAGCCCACCATCTCGCCGTCGCCCGTGCGCGCCGCATCGCCTTCTTCCATCGAGCCGAGCACCACCATGCCGTAGGCATGGCCAACCGAATCGACGATGCGCGGGGCGTCGTAGGGCATGGTGACGTAGTCGTAGCAGTAGTCGCGCACAAGCCGGCGCAATGCGCTCTCTTGCAGTTGGCCGGGCGCGGTCGCCGCCACCCAACCGACGTTGGGCAGCGTCAAGCACGGCTCGAGCGCCGCGATTTCGTGGGAATCGAATCGACTCGATAAATCGAGCAGACCGCCGGCCGTCGCATCGTTGCGCAACGCCCGTCGCGCATCGCGCGCGCTCGCTGCCACCGAGACTTGCCAGCCGCGCGCATTGAATTGCGCGCTCAATTGCGAATTGACGTCGCGAGTAACGTAAATCAATGGTCGACTTGCGGGTTCCATTGTTCAGACCTCTTATTCATGAACATGAAGCAAGACGTCATGCACGACAAACGCGCCAGCGCATGCCTACCCCGACTCTCTCGAAAAGGCTTGGAGCCCGCCGCAGTCCGTGGCGACAACCCAGATCAACGCGCTCGCAAACGCATTATTAATAGCAATTGCCTTATTTTCGGCGATTTTGCTGAGGTGAAACCGTTCCTACAGCTTACTATACGACCCGTTCCACAGGCAGACTCATTCGCCGTAAACATTGCAACGCGCCGCCGCGCCCCCGTTGCAGGAGGCTTTCGCGTCGATGTCGCAGCGCGAGTTCTACCTCTCTCCGTGGCCCTTTCGCGACACCGCATCTCTCGCGACAACACTCGCCACAGTCTTTTCGCGTTCGCCGTTTCAGCGCTGAAACGCTTTCTCGCGATTTAGCCTCATTTATCGCGTCCCATTTTGCAAGAGGCCTATTCCCGCAACGTTTTCGGGGCCATGGCACGGCTTTCGCGTTGAATGCCCGCACAACGGAGAGACGCCATGCCATTCGTTCAGCACATTACCTTGCGCTCCTACGCCGCGATCGCCGCGCTGGCGATCGCATCGGTTGCGGCCGCAGTATCCGGCGACGCACGCGCCGATACGTTCGATGCGCAAGCGCAACCGCACCAGCAAGCGTTGACACTCGAGACCACATCGGCGCAACCCGAGAACGCCAGCGCCATTGCGAGCGGTGACGCAAGCGCAGCCGCGAGCGTAGCGCTCGACGACCGCGTGCTCGCGAAGCAGCGCGGCACCGGGCTCGGGCTCATGACGGTGGCGGCATCGGCGCAATCCCTTAGAGGCGGAACGTCGGTGACGCTGTGGGACGAAATCGCGCCGCCTACGCCCGTTCCCGTGCCGGTGGATACGTCCCACGTCGCGCAAAGCAACGCCGTCAGCTATTTCCGCAAATAACGCAGCGCAAGCCGTTCTCCGGAGAACTCGTCATGCCCTTCATCGCCTTTGCCTCGCTGCCTCGTCGCGCATGGGTTGCACTGCTGCCGGGTTTGGCCGCCGTGCTCGGCGCGACCGCGGCGCCGGACGCGCTCGCGCAATACGCAGGCAACCCAGGCGACATCATCGTCGAGCGCGCTGTCATGCCGCGTGATGCGTTCAAGGCCATTCCGAGAAACGAGAATCCCGTCGCCGTCCGGGCCACGACCTTCCCTGCGCCGGCATTCGATGCGACGGTCGGCGCGCTCGTCTCCGACGCGGACCTGACGCAAGCGCACGGCTCGCAAGGCGTCGCGAGCACCGGCGCAATCGGCGGCGCGGCCAGTTTGCAAGTGCTGACCAAAATCTTGGGCGGCTCGGCAACGGGCAACAACGTCGCAATGGGTCCGACCGGGGCACCGTCCGCCACGGTAGGCATCGGCGGAACGATCGCCACCTCGGTCACCGGCGCGCTTGCGCCACTCACCACGGGACTCGCGGGCCTCGGGGGGTTCAGATGAAAACGTCGCGTAATCCACGCCGCGCGCGTGCGGCCACGATGATCGCCGCTTGCTGTTGCGCATTCGCGGCCACATCGCCGGCCGTTGCGCAACCGACGCCCGTCGTCACCGGCGAAGCCGCGATCGCAACCGATGCGTTCGCCGGAGCCAAGGGCGTCGTGAGCGTGAACGAGGCAGCCGGCGTGAGCAACGCTCAAAGCAACCAAGCCGCGATCGTGCTCGGGCCCAACGGCCTTGCCGATGCGGGCGTCGCGCAAAGCGCCCAGGCGAACGCCCTCGTGCCTAGCGCACGGGCCAGCATCGAGAGCGGCGCTTTGGCGAACGTGTCCGGCATGACGATGGTGAATCAAGCGGCCGGTGCGGCCAATCTTCAACGCAACAGCGTCGTGCTCGGCGCTGCGGCAACAGGAGTGGAAAGCGTCGCGGACAGCGTGTTATCCGCGGCCTCTCCCAAGCAAGGACGTGTGGATGTATCGGCGATGGCTCAGGGCGAGCGCGCGGTGCGCATCGGCAACGATGTGCTCAAGAACGCAAGCGGCATCGCGCAAATCAACCAGACGGCCGGCGCCGGTAATGCCACGGCGAATAGTTTCGTGCTCCGTCCCCCGGCGGGCACTTTTTTCTAACGTAGTCCCTTTTCTATCGGAGCGTCATCATGAAGCGCACTCTCATCGCCGCAGCCGTGCTCGCAGTCGCCTCGGGCAGCGCCTTCGCGCACAACGTCAAGAACCCCTTCATCTATAACGTGACGGGAGTGACCGAAAACGTCGATATGGACGGCTTCGTGCGCCTGTTCGGCTGCGTCACCGTGTCGAGCTCGGTCGGCGCCGTCGTCAACAACAACCAAGCGGTCATGGCGAACGCCGTACTCGCCCCGACGGCGCAAAGCTATTCGATGGGCCAAGTCACGACGGCGTTCAACAACAACTATCGCTCGGTGACGGGAAGCGGCTATTCGAAAGGTTCGAGCACGAGCAGCGAGTCGGCGTCCAAATCGTTTGCGCAAAGCTTCGGCGAATCGTCGGCCTATGCATACCGGAATCAGAGCAGCTCGATTTCGGGTGGCGGCTACGAATACAGCAAGCAGCAATCGAGCAGCGCGAGCAGCGAGGCCCACAACTCGCAGGACGCCAGCGCCACCTTGACCGCAAGCGGATCGGCGAACCTGAACTACAGCGCGTCGCATCATCACCATCACGGCTCGAGCTCGGGCAGCATCAGCGCGAGCGGCAGCATCAGCGTCAATGCGTTCGAAGGTACCGCCGCCGATCAGTACTCGTCGCAAAAGCAACAGAGCGCCGCGCAAGGTTCGGGACAAGGCGCGATGTGGAAATTCCATGCAGACCAGGGCTCGGGCGGGCAAGCCTTCGCCGAGCAATCGTCGGGCTCGGCATCCTGGCGCGAGTCGCACAGCAAGAGCCACGACGCGTCGTGGGCCTTCGGCGAATCGATCGATTCGAAGAACGTGACGGTAACCGGTTCGGTGACGGACTACATCAACACGCAAAAGCCGGGTGACCTCACGGCAACGACAGGCGCGGGCGCGGGCAGCGGCTCGTCGGGCAACATCGGCATCAACATCGCCGAAGGCGTGGACAACGCCCAAAGCAACGATGCCTCGCTGGCATCGGTCGACACCGGCAACGTGTTCGGCAACGCACAGATCTTCAGCTCGCAATCGTCGGGCGGCAGCGCGCAGATCAACAACTTCATGCTCAACGCTTCGCTTGGCGACAACTCGCTCAGCAACGTCTCGGGCAACTTGGGCGTGAACATCGCCGCGGGCGTGGCCAACGTGCAGAACAACAGCCTCGCCGCATCGACGACGAACCTGACGGACGGCAATGCGCCGCTGGCCGTCGCGATGATCGCCACCGATGACAACAGCCAAGCGGCGGCGCTCTCGTTCGAAGGCTCGATCAGCGGCACGGCCAGGATCGGCGCCGGCGCACTGCAGAACTCCACGGGCAACATCGGCGTGAACATCGCCGGCGGCGCCGGGAATCTGCAACACAACGGCCTGGCCATCGCTGCGACGAACATGAGCGGCCATTAAGCGTCGGTGTTGACGGCTAGCCAGGCGCGCACGGCTAGCCGCCGCCGTATTGAGCGCGCGCGCATACCGGCCCGTTCACCGCGGCCGGCATGCGCTCTTCGAGGGGGACACAGCATGTCACGACATGCCAGCTTCGCGGTATGGCGGCAGATCGCCGCGCTCCTTTGCGCGGCGATATGTGCGCCAAGCAACGCGCAGTCGACCATCGATACGTCTAACCTTGCTGGCGTGCCACTCACCAAGACGGTGCGCTCCATGCGGGACATTCGATACGGCCATATCGTCGGCCAGCGCTACGACTACAGTTGCGGCTCGGCCGCGCTCGCAACGCTGCTCAAGTACGGCTACGGCATCGACATCGCCGAGCCCGAATTGATTCGCCGCATGATGGTCTTCTCGAGCCCGGAAGTCGTCGTCAAGAACGGCTTCTCGATGCTCGACATGAAGCACTTCGTCGAGACGATCGGCCTGCGCGGCCGCGGCTTTCGCGTAAATCTGGACGCGCTCTATCACCTGCAAATTCCCGTGCTCGTGCTGATGAATATCGGCGGCTACGAGCACTTCGTCATCGTCAAGCATGCCGAGCATGGACGCATCTTCATCGCCGATCCCGCACTCGGCAATCGCATCGTGCTCGACAAGGATTTCGTCGCGAGCTGGAACGGGCTCGTGTTCGCGGTCCTCGGCAAGCCATTCAGGGAGGACTCCCCTCTATTGCAGGACAACGTGTCGCTGGCATTGCAACTGCGCGAGCGAGCGCTCGCCGCGAGCACTGCCACGACACCCTTCGTGGATTACGGATTGTCTAGGGCAGACTGGTTCTGAACCTCATGAGACACCTACTTCTATCTCCTCTCACGCTCGCGCTTGCACTGGCTGCCGGCGGACTCGCAAGCACCGCGCATGCCGCTCAGCGGCTCGCGGCGCCGCCCGAGTTCCTCTCGGCATCGGCCGGCACGCGCTGGCAAGCCGTCGACGACGACGTGCTCGCACAGCAGAGCGGCAAAGGCCCCGGCGGCACGATGGTGTCGGGACTCGTGCTCGAACTGCTTTCGCAATGGCAAATGCCCAACGGCGCGTCTGCCAGCGCGCAAGGCACGCTCACGGTTTCGACCAATCCGAATAACGCGTTGTCGGCCCAGGTCACGACCTCGGCGCAGGCCAGCGATGGCATCGGACGTGGAAATGGAAATGCCAACGGCAATGCAAATGCCAACGGGGTCGGCAACGGCGGTGTCAATGGCAACTCGCCTCAGGCCAGCGTTGCAAGCACGAACGTCGCCGGCGCTTCGAACAGCACCGCCAGCCCGAACGCGAGCGGCGGCACTACGTCGACGACGGCCGCAGCCGGTTCCGGAGCGAATCCGCACGCAAGCGCGGTCGGCGGGCAAAACGTCTCCGTCGCCGGGGTCTCTCAAATCACGCAGGTCGCAGGTAACGGCAATGTCGGTGCGAACTCGACCGTGATCGACTTCAACGGCTCGGGTATCGGCAGCGGCACGACCGTGACCGCGACGAGCCCGACCGCTACGGCCACGAGCGCGTCGGGCAACGTCAAAGCCGGCATCAGCTTCGCCAATGGCGGCGTTGCCGTGACGGTGCAAACGCCGGCCGGCGTTGCGACGCAGACGATCGTGCCTGCCGGCCTGCAACGCGGCGGCTCGATCGCCCAGTTGCTGCAAATCGCCGGCAACGGCCAGGCAGTCATCAATCAGTTGAAGTTGAGCATCCAGACGCAGCCGATGTCCGCTGCGCTGCTGCGACAGCTCGGCGTGCAGCAGGCGTTGCGCAACGCCGCCGCGCTCAGGCGCTGACCGCAACATCGAGCGCCGTCGCCCGCACCAAATCGAGAAGAGGACCAAGACCAGACAAGAAGTCGACTAACGAAGAAGGCATGAAGCGCGAGCCGCAGCTAAGCCCCGCTTTGCGCCGAAGCAAAACCGGGGGAAAGAACAATGTCCAAGTTGTCCACGAGGGGCGCGTACCACGCCTGCCGCATCAAGCTTGCGGCAATACCGGCCGCGGTGCTCGTCATGGGGTTGCCGCAAGGCGCATCGGCGCAAGCGCTGTCCGGGCAATCGGTCGAAGAACGGCTGACGACGCTGATGCGCGTCGTCGACGAACAGCAGCGTCAAATCCATTCGCTCGAGGCTCAAGTGACGCGACTCGAAATGGCGCAGCGCGGGCGAGGCGTAACCGGCGCAGCGCAAGGCGATGCGGCAGTTGTCCCGCCGCCCGGGGCCGACGGCCTGCCCGTGCAATTGCCGCCGCTCGCGCAAGTGGCTCCCGGCTCGACCGGCCCGACGAGCGGCGCCTCCACCGCCGCCGGCGTACCGACTACCACGACGTTGCCCGAAACGGGCGCCGGTGCGGCAGGCGCGAGCGCGCAAGGTTCGCCGATCGGCACCACACAAAAGGCCGCGCAACCGGTCCGCACCGAGGCGGAAAACGCCGTGGTTCAACGCGAGCACGCGCCGTTGTTCGATCGCAAGCTCACGCTGGATTGGGGCTTGAGCGATACCTACTACGATCGGCGCCAGTTGCAGTTGTCCGGGTTCTTGGCGCTGGACGCCATCTTCCTCGGCAACATCAACCTCGGCCAGACGAAGTCACACCAAGTGATGGCGGACCTCGACGCCCGCTACGGCCTGACCGATCGCATCAGCTTCGACGTCGACGTCCCGTACGTTTATCGCCACAGCAACTTCATCGTCGGCGGCGCGGGCGGCGCGGCGGGCGCGCTCTCGGATGCATCGGGCTCCTCGAGCGCCATCGGCGACGTCAACTTCGGCATCTACTACCAGTTCCTCAAAGAAAGCGGCGACTGGCCCGACATCGTCGGCAGCGTGCGCGTGAAAGCGCCGACGGGCACGTCGCCGTTCGGCATCAAGCTCGTGCAGGTCGATCCGAACAACACGAGCCTCGTTGCGCCCACCAAGCTGCCCACGGGCACGGGATTCTGGAACATCACGGCGGGCGTATCGGTGCTCAAAACTTACGACCCGGTCGTGTTGTTCGGCAGCCTGTCCTACACGTACAACCTCGCGCGCTCGTTCTCGGATGTCTCTTCCGTCGAAGGTCAAACCTCGCCGGCGAAGGTCAAGCTGGGCGACGTGATCCAGTGGGGGGCCGGCGTCGCGCTCGCCTTCTCCGAGAAAGATTCGGCGAGCGTGTCCTACACGATGGCGATCGAGCCGGAGAGCGAAACGCAAGCGCCCGGCCAGGGCTGGCAGAAGGTGCCCGGCAGCGAAACCGTGGCGGCTGCAGTGAATTTTGGATTGAACCACGTGGTGAACAAGCACTTGACGATCAACGGATCGGTATCGATCGGACTCACGCCCGACGCACCGAACTTCGTCGTTGGCGTGCGGTTCCCGTACACCTTTTGATGCGTGACTATACGGGTGCATCGTGCGTGATACTTCTCATTTGACCTCCGTCGGGCCGCTCGCGGCACTCGGGTCGACCTTGGCGCTCGCGCACGGCAAGCGCGGCGGCGAGCAACGACACGAATCCGAACCGCGTATGCTCGTCTATTTGTCGCGTACGCCCGAGGACGGGCTCGTCGATCATTTGAAGAGCCGCGGCTGGAGCGTTTCGATCGCGCGCACGAGCGCCGATTGCGCCCGCGTCGTGCGGCCCGACACCCCCTACGCGGGCATCGTCGATCTCACGCGCGTGACCGCGCGCGATCTCTGCGCGCTCGAGACGGGCTTGCGTCAGCCGCTCGTCGGATGGGTGGCGCTCGCGAGCGCCGACCGGCTCGACGAGCCCGATGTGCGCCGCTTGATTCGCAGCTATTGCTTCGATTACGTGAAGCTGCCGGCCGCCGCACCCACCGTGGACTATCTGCTCGGTCATGCGTTCGGCATGGTGTCGCTGACGGACCTCGATCTCGCCACCGGAGTGGCGAGCGCGGGCGACGACGAAATGGTCGGCACCTGCGACGCCATGCAGCATTTGTTCCGCACGATCCGCAAGATCGCGAACACCGACGCCTCGGTCTTCATCGCCGGCGAATCGGGCACGGGCAAAGAACTCACGGCTGTCGCCATTCACGAGCGTTCGCCGCGCCGCAAGGAACCGTTCGTCGCAATCAACTGCGGCGCGATCCCCCAACACTTGCTGCAGTCGGAATTGTTCGGTTATGAGCGCGGCGCATTCACCGGAGCCAATCAACGCAAGATTGGACGCGTGGAAGCGGCGAACGGCGGCACGTTGTTCCTGGACGAGATCGGCGACCTGCCGCTGGAGAGCCAAGCCAGCCTGCTGCGCTTTCTGCAGGAAGGCAAGATCGAGCGGCTCGGCGGCCGCGAATCGATCCCCATCGACGTACGTGTGATTTCAGCCACGCACGTCGATCTTGAAGGCGCAATGCGCGACGGTCGTTTTCGGGCGGACTTGTTTCACCGGCTGTGCGTGTTGCGCATCGACGAGCCGCCGCTGCGTGCGCGCGGCAAAGACATCGAGATCTTGGCGCATCATGTCTTGCATAAATTCAAGACCGACAGTGCGCGCAAGATTCGGGGATTCGCACCCTCGGCGATCGAGGCGATGCACAAGTACCGTTGGCCGGGGAACGTACGCGAGCTCATCAACCGCGTGCGGCGCGCGATCGTAATGGCCGAGGGCAAGCTGATCAATGCCGAGGACCTCGATCTCGCACAGTACACGCAACAGGAAACGATGACGCTCGCGCAGGCGCGCGAGGCCGCGGAAAAACGCGCTATCGAAGCCGCGCTGCTACGCCATCGGCACCGGCTCAACGAAGCGGCGACCGATCTGGGCATCTCGCGCGTGACGCTTTATCGATTGATGGGCTCGCATGGATTGCGGGACCCCTCGGCATCGGAGGAAAAGACGAATTCGACGGACGACGACGACCTCTGCGGCGACGGCAAGATGGCGACGGAGTGAAGCGGCGGCCGGCGCACCCGTTTCCACCGCGGGCAAGCGCGACGGCAAAAGCGGCATTCGATCGGCGCTCGCGTAAAATTGCGGACGATTCCAACCGCTTCCTCGAGCGCATTTGCTTTTCGCCATGACGACATTGACGATCCTCGTCGCCCGCGCCCGCAACGGCGTGATCGGCCGCAACAACCAACTGCCTTGGCATCTTCCCGAAGATCTCGCGTTTTTCAAGCGCGCGACGATGGGCGCGCCGATCATCATGGGCCGCAAAACCCATGAATCGATCGGCCGGCCGCTGCCGGGGCGTCGCAATATCGTCGTCACGCGCGACGCGCAGCGCCGCTTCGAAGGCTGCGAAATCGCGACGAGCATCGAGAGCGCGCTGGCCTTGGCAGCCAAGGATGGCGCAACGCAAGCCTTCCTCATCGGCGGCACACAACTTTACGCAGAGGGCATCGCGTTTGCGGACAAGCTCATCATCACGGAGATCGACGCCGACTTCGACGGCGATGCGACGTTTCCCGCCCCCGATCCCCGTGAGTGGCAAGCCGTATCGCGCGAAGCGCACCAGGGGGCCGACTTCGACTACGCGCGCGTGGTCTACCAGCGAACCGACAGCGCCCGCCGCTGAGCGCGCTTGGAGGCTTGGCGCGTGCGTGAGCCACCGATGGCCCGCGATCGCGTAAGCAACGCGCCGGTTCTATTTGCGGGGCGTTGCGCCCCGCCGCACCACCGCACCCAGCGCGTTCACCGCGTTCACCGCGTTCACCGCGTTCACTGTCCCGCGATGGTCATCCGTTCGATCAACACCGAACCGGTCTGCTTGGTGCCTCGCACGATCGAATCGGCGCCGATTGCGACGATATGATTGAACATCTCCTGCAGCGTACCGGCGACGGTGATCTCCTCGACGGCATACTGGATCTCCCCGTTCTCGACCCAAAAGCCGGACGCGCCGCGCGAATAATCGCCGGTGACGTAATTGACGCCCTGCCCCATCAGCTCGGTCAGCAAAAGCCCCGTTCCGAGCTTCTTGAGCATTGCCTTGAAGTCGTCTTCAGGCCGCGTCTCGCTGCTAGTGAGCGTGAGGTTGTGCGAGCCGCCGGCGTTGCCGGTCGTCTGCATGCCCAGCTTGCGAGCCGAATAAGTGGACAGGAAGTACCCCTCCACGACGCCGTCCTTCACCACCGAGCGCTGTTTCGTGCGCACGCCTTCTTCGTCGAACGGCGCGCTGCCCATCGCGCACGGCACATGCGGATCTTCGACGATTTGCACGTGCGGCGCGAAGACGCGTTTGCCTAGGCTGTCGACGAGAAACGAAGTTTTGCGATAGAGCGCGCCGCCGCTCGTCGCTTGCACGAACGCGCCGAGCAACCCAGCCGCAAGCGGCGCCTCGAACAGCACCGGCACCTTGCGCGTGTCGAGCCGGCGCGCACCGAGCCGCGCGAGCGCCCGTTCGGCCGCATAACGGCCGACGGCTTCGGGCTGCGCGAGCGAAAGCGCATCGCGCTTGGACGAATACCAATCGTCGCGCTGCATATTGCGGCCGCTGCCCGCGATTGGCGCGCAGGCGACGTAATGCCGCGAATACGGGTAACCGGCCAAAAAGCCGCGCGTGGTGGCGAGCACGAACTGCGAGTGCTGGGCCGATACGCTCGCCCCTTCCGAGTTGCGGATCTGCGGATCCGTGGCGAAAGCGGCGTCCTCGGCCCGGCGTGCGATCTCGACGGCCTCGTCGGCCGACAAATGCCACGGGTGATACAGATCGAGATCGCGCGGGGCCGTCTCGAGCAATTCCGCTTCTGCCAGCCCCGCACAGTCGTCCTCGGCCGTGAAGCGCGCAATGTTGTACGCCGCTGCCACGGTGTCGCGCAGCGCCTCTTTCGAAAAATCCGAGGTGCTCGCGTTGCCGCGCTTGGCGCCGATGAAGACGGTCACGCCGACCATCTTGTCTCGGTTGTGCTCGATCGTCTCGACTTCGCCGCGCCGCACGGATACCGACAGGCCGTCGCCCTCCGAGATTTCGGTGGCGGCGTCGGTGGCGCCCAGCGACTTCGCATGCTTGAGAATGTCGGACGCGATCTCCTTCAATTCATCTTGAGTGTGCGGGAAGAAGCGTTGTGAGGTTTCGGTGTCCGCTGCCATCGTGATTGCCGTCCGGTATAGAACTGTCTGTTGAGCACGGCTCGGGCCGCCGGCCGACGCGCTGGCCGGGCATGCTCGATCGTTCGCATCCCGCGATCATAGCAAGGCTTGCGCGGATGGTCGCGCGCTACAATAACGCTTATGACACGCAAAACCCGTATTCAACCGATCGAGCACGACGATTCGGCCGATCAAGACCTGGCCGACGAGCGTCCCAGCAAATCGCAATTGAAGCGCGAAATGCACGCGCTGCAAGCCTTGGGCGTCGATCTGGTCGAGTTGCCGAAAGACGCGCTCAAGCGCATGCCGATGCCCGACAATTTGGCCGACGCCGTGCGCGACGCGCGCCGCATCACCGATCATGAAGGCAAGCGCCGCCAAATCCAGTACATCGGCCGCGTCATGCGCTCCCTGACCGAAGACGAGATCGGGGCCTTGCGCACGGCGCTCGAAACGTACCGCGGCGTGAACAAAGCCGAAACGGCGCGGCTGCATTGGATCGAGCAAACCCGCGAGCAACTCATCGCCCATGACGACGCGTTCACGGCATTTCTGCGCGCGCATCCCGGCGCCGACGCCCAGGAAGGCCGCACCCTGATCCGCAACGCACGCAAGGAAGCGCAGCAGGGCAAGCCTCCGCGCTATTTCCGCGAACTGTTCCAGTGGATCAAGTCCGCGAGCGGGGGCGAAGGCGAGGACGCTTCAGATTCGACGGAAGACGACGATGACCAAACCGACGCGTAACCATCCCGACGAGATCGTCATCGGGCTCGTTTCGATCAGCGACCGCGCCTCGAGCGGCGTCTACGAGGACAAAGGCTTGCCAGCGCTGGAAACGTGGCTGGGCACGGCATTGGCCTCGCCCTGGCGCGTCGAAAAAAGACTCATCGCCGACGACCCCGAGCACATTTCGGCCACGTTGATCGAACTCGTCGACACGTTCGGCTGCGACCTGGTGCTGACGACGGGCGGGACGGGCCCCGCGCGGCGCGACGTCACGCCCGAAGCCACGCTTGCCGTCGCCACGAAGGAAATGCCGGGATTCGGCGAGCAAATGCGCCAAATCAGCCTCAATTTCGTGCCTACGGCGATTCTCTCGCGCCAAGTGGCGGTGATTCGCGAAACGGGCGAGCATGCGGCGCTGATCATCAACCTGCCCGGCCAACCGAAGTCGATTCAGGAAACGCTAGAGGGGCTGCGCGACGAAAGCGGCGCGGTGAAAACGCCGGGCATCTTTGCGGCGGTGCCGTACTGCATCGATCTGATCGGCGGCCCGTATGTCAGCACGCACGAGCAGGTCGTCGCGGCGTTTCGGCCGAAGAGCGCGCGGCGCGCGCCCTCCAATTAAATCGCGCCGGCGGCAATCTGGGCGCAATCGGGGCCATCGGGCGCGACGCGATAGTGCGTCAATTGCCTTCGCTGGGCACTACGCTTGGCGACGCGATCAAGAAATGCTCGCGGTAGTACTTGAGCTCGTCGATCGACTCGTGAATATCGGCGAGCGCCGTATGCATGGCGCGCTTTTGGAAGCCCTTGTAGATGGCGGGCTGCCAGCGGCGGCAAAGCTCCTTGAGCGTGCTCACGTCGAGATTGCGGTAATGGAAGAAGCGCTCGAGTTCCGGCATCCACCGCGCCATGAAGCGCCGGTCCTGGCAAATCGAATTGCCGCACATCGGCGATTTGCCGGGCGGCACGTAATTGCCGAGGAACGCACGAATCACTTCGGTGGCTTGCGCCTCGTCCACGGTGGACGCACGCACGCGATCGATGAGGCCGGAGCGGCCGTGCGTGTTCTTATTCCACTCGTCCATTTTCGCAAGCGTTTCATCGCTCTGGTGAATGGCGAGCACGGGGCCTTCGACGACTTTATCGAGCGTCGAGTTCGTCACGACCACGGCGATCTCGATGATGCGGTCGGTATCGGGCTCGAGCCCCGTCATTTCCATATCGAGCCAGACGAGGTTCATCTCGTTGCGCACGAGCGTCGGCTCACCGACGGGTTCGAGTAAATCAGTCATGAAAGCAATCCGGTCATTGATGCAAAGGGAAGCGAAACGGCGCTGCGCGGGGTCGGGCACGCTCGCCCGCGCCCGCGAAACTTTATAATTCTCGCATAGATACTTTGGACTTCCCGATGCCCGCTATCGACTTCACCGTCTTGTTCGCCGTTATGGTGGTCGCGATGGTCTCCACGAAACTGTGGCTGGCCTCCCGGCAAATTCGCTTCGTCGCGGCGCACCGAGACGCGGTGCCCAGGCAGTTCGCCGAAACGATCAAGCTCGAGGCGCATCGGCGTGCCGCCGACTACACCGTCGTTCGCACCCGTTTGTCGATGCTCGAAATCGTCGTCGGCGCCGTGCTCGTCGTCGCGCTCACGCTGCTCGGCGGCGTGCAAGCGCTCGATCGGGCCGTTTCCGCCTGGTTCGGCCAAGGCTATGCGGGCCAGATCGCGCTCGTGGCCGCCGTCGTCGTCATTACCAGCGTCGTCGATTTGCCGTTCGACTATTACCGGCAATTCGTCGTGGAAGAGCGGTTCGGCTTCAACCGCATGACGCGGGCGATTTTCTTTGCGGATCTG
This sequence comes from Trinickia sp. Y13, assembly GCF_029522115.1. Taxonomy (GTDB): domain Bacteria; phylum Pseudomonadota; class Gammaproteobacteria; order Burkholderiales; family Burkholderiaceae; genus Trinickia. The sequence continues at coordinate 129,490 of NZ_JAKWFK010000016.1, forward strand.
GCCAAAGGCGCGGCGCTGGGCGCGCTGTTCGGCCTGCCGCTGCTGCTCGTCGTGCTGTGGCTGATGGGACGCGCCGGCGCGCTCTGGTGGTTGTGGGCCTGGGCCGTGATCGTCGCCTTCCAAATGCTCGTGCTGGTCCTGTATCCGACGCTGATCGCGCCGCTGTTCAACAAGTTCGAACCGCTCGCGGACGAAGCGCTCAGTCAGCGCATCGACGCGCTGATGAAACGCTGCGGCTTCGCGGCCAAGGGCTTGTTCGTGATGGACGGCAGCCGCCGCTCAGCGCACGGCAACGCGTACTTCACGGGCTTTGGCGCCGCCAAGCGCATCGTCTTTTTCGACACGCTGCTTGCCCGCCTGAGCGCCAGCGAGATCGAAGCCGTGCTCGCGCACGAGTTGGGACATTTCAAGCGACGCCACGTCTTGAAGCGCATGCTCGTCACGTTCGCGATCAGCCTGGGCCTGTTCGCCCTGCTCGGCTGGCTGAGCCAGCGCACCTGGTTCTACGAGGGGCTGGGCGTGCGGCCATCGATGGGCGGCAGCAACGACGCCCTGGCGCTGGTGCTGTTCTTCTTGGCGCTGCCGGTGTTCATGTTCTTCGTCACCCCGCTCGGCAGCTTGAGTTCGCGCAAGCACGAGTTCGAAGCCGACGCCTTCGCGGCAAGCCAGACCGATGCCAACGAGCTCGTCAATGCCCTCGTGAAGCTCTACGAGGACAACGCCGCCACGCTAACGCCCGATCCTGTGTACACCGCGTTCTATTATTCGCACCCGCCCGCGTCGCAGCGGATCGAACGGCTGCTGCGGCACGCATGAGCGCCCCCGCCCACTCGATAAAACGCAGCGGCGGCGCGCGATTGGCCGGCCTCGTGATCGCCGCCCACGGGCGGCATTATCTCGTTGCGCCCGAGCACGAGCCCCATGCACTCTTGCAATGTTTTCCGCGAGGCAAAAAAAGCGAAGTCGCCGTGGGCGATCGCGTCGTCTACGAGCAAAGCTCGGCCGATCAGGGTGTCATCGTCGAAATCGGCGAACGTCGCAACCTGCTGTATCGGTCGGATCAATTCAAGTCGAAGCTCTTTGCGGCGAACCTCGATCAATTGCTGATCGTGTTGGCCACCGAGCCCCACTTCAGCGAAGACCTCCTCGGCCGTGCGCTGGTGGCCGCCGAAGCCAACGAACTGAAGCCGCTGATCGTTCTGAACAAAACCGACGTGACGGCCGCCCTGCCCGCTGCGCGCGAGCGTTTGGCGCGCTATCGGGCGCTCGGTTACGAGGTGCTCGAACTGTCGATCAAGACGCAGCCGGAGGAAGCGCTCACCGCGCTACGGGCGCGCTTGCTGGGCCACGCGACGCTGTTGCTTGGCCAATCGGGGATGGGCAAATCGACGCTGGTCAATCTCGTCGTGCCCAACGCCGATGTCGCCACGCGCGAAATTTCGACGGCGCTCAACAGCGGCCGCCACACGACGACGTTCACGCGCCTGTACCCGTTGCCCGAGGGCGGCGCATTGATCGATTCGCCCGGCTTTCAGGAGTTCGGCCTCTACCACTTGACGGAAGGCAGGCTCGAGCGCGCATTCCCTGAATTTCGCCCTTTGCTTGCGCACTGTCGTTTTTACAATTGCCATCATCTGCACGAGCCGGGCTGCGCGATTCTGGAAGCGATGGCCGACGGGCGCGTCGCGCGCGAGAGGCATGCGCTTTACGCGCAGCTCGTTCACGAGGCCAGCCAGGTCGTGAGATAGCGCGGGCGCCGCATTGCGCTCTTTTAGGACGCCCGCATGCTCAAGCTGACCCATGCCCCGAATCCCGTCATCGGCCAACATTGGGTCAACTTGCTCGAAGCGGCGGGAATCGGCTGCGAACTGCACAACCGCTATCTGAACGGCGCGCTTGGCGAAATCCCTGCCGAGCAGTGCGCGCCCGAGCTATGGCTCGTCGACGAGCGCGATGAAATGTTGGCGAGACGGATCCTGCAAGCGGCGCAAAACGGCCCGCCGCCGGGCGCGCCCCGGTGGCGCTGCGGGGCCTGCGGCGAAACCTTGGAGCCGCAATTCACGGCGTGCTGGCGTTGCGGCGCAGCGCGCGACCCCAGCGGAGAGTTCGGCGCCTAGATCTAGCTCAGCGCCAGAGCCTACGCAATTTTCTCCGGCGATGGCGCGGGCGGCTGCTTCAGCTGGGTGGAGGTTAGCCGACCCAGACAGCGATGGTGAGCATCAGCAGCAGAATCATCCAGAGGATGACGGCGCGCCACACGAGCCCGACGGCCGATTGAAGCGTGCGGGGCGTGCAGTCGTCGCCGACAGGCATGGGCCCGCCATCGGGCGCTCCCAGTGCATCCAGGCTAGACGGCTCCGCCAAAGGCCCAGCGAGCCGTGCGCCCAGTGCGCCGCTGCCGGCCGCGAGCAAAACGCCGTCGTTCGCATCGGGCCACTGGCGCGCATGATTGCGCCACGCATAAATCGCATCTTCGAAATTGCCGACGATCGCGAAACCGAGCGCCGTCAAGCGCGCAGGCAGCCAGTCGATCACGAAGAAGGCATGGCGCGCGAATGCGCCGAAAGCAGCCGTGCGCTCGCCCACCGATACGCCCCAGGTGCGAGCGAGGTATTCCGAGATCCGATAAAGCACGGCGCCCGCTGGGCCGATCGGCACCAGAAACCAGAAGAAGACGCCGAATACATGCCGATGCGAGGCGACGACCGCATGAATCAAGGTATGGCGCACGATCTCGCCCACAGGCATGTCGACGGTGTCCATGCCCGTCCACTCGCCCAGGATCTCCCGAGCGCGCGGGACATCGTCGTTATTGAGCGCGAGGTGAATATCGGTGAAGTAATGACTGAACTGGCGAAAACCGAGCGTGAAATAAACGATGACCACGTTCCAAAGGAACGCCAGCACAAAACTGATTCGATACAGGACGTAATAGATGGCCGCCACGGCTAGCGTCCATGGCAGCACGACCACCAGCCAGGCGAGCATGCCATGTTTTTTCTTGCCCGCGTCAAAACCTTGCGCGGCCGATTCCGCGTGATACTGCAACAACGCAAAGATCGGGTTGCTTTGCGACAGCGCACGCAGTTGTTCGAAAACAAGGGCCAACAATACGGAGAAAAAGGTCATGCGAAGGGCCGTGGCAATTCGAGTTTGTTCAATTGTCGCGTAACGATAGCACAGGGCGCCATACTCGAATGCGCTCGTCTCGAGGTGACGGCTCGCGATCTGCCCGCTATCCGTTCAGGCAGCTAGAAAACGATAGAAATTGCGCAGCATGCCAGCCGTCGCGCCCCAGATGAAATGGTGCCCCCGTGCGCCCGCACGCGGGTACGGCATCGCAAAAAACCGGCGTTCGCCGCCCTCCCAACGCAATACGCGTACCTCGTGATTGGCCGGGTTCATCAAAAACGGCAGAGGCACCTCGAAGATGTCGGCCACTTCTAGCGTATCGGCGCGCACGCTAAAAGGCGGATGCACGAGGCCGACGATGGGCGTAACGCGAAAACCGGTGCCGGTCAGGTATTCGGGCAGCGCGCCGAGCACTTCGACGCGCTCGGGTGCAAGCGCCACCTCCTCTTGGGCCTCGCGCAGGGCTGTGGCCACCGCATCCCGGTCGGATGGCTCGCGTCGACCGCCCGGGAAACTGATCTGTCCAGCGTGATCGCTAAGATGATCGGCGCGTTGCGTGAGCAAGACGGAAAGCTCCGCCTCGCGCACGATCAATGGAACGAGGACGGCGGCGGCACGCGGATCGCTCACCTCGGGCGACAACACCTCGAACGGCTCGGGCGCCCACGCAAGGCGCTGCGCGAAGCGCTCGCGCAACCCCGGCGGGGTCAGGCGATACGCCGCTACACCGGCCAAGCCGGCACCGGTCGCTTCGATGGGAAGCACTTCGGGTTCAAAGACGGGGCGAATCAAAGTTGCACTCGGGAGGTCATGAGCGGATAACCGCCATTTTGATCCTGCTGCCGGGAAACAAAAAAGCACCCGTATGGGTGCTTTTTCTTACAGCTAACACGCTTAGGAAGCCGCGCGGTCCTTCGAGACCAGCTTTTCCTTGATACGTGCCGACTTGCCCGAACGCTCGCGCAGGTAGTACAGCTTCGCGCGACGCACGTCACCGCGACGCTTCACGACGATGCTGGCCAACAGCGGCGAGTACGTTTGGAACGTACGCTCGACGCCTTCGCCCGACGAGATCTTGCGGACGATGAACGACGAGTTCAGGCCACGGTTGCGCTTGGCGATGACCACGCCTTCATAGGCCTGGACACGCTTGCGGGTACCTTCGACCACGTTCACGTTCACGATCACCGTATCGCCCGGGGCGAACTCGGGAATCGACTTGCCGGCGAGCACGCGCTCGATTTCTTCCTGCTCGAGTTTTGCAATCAGATCCATCACTGACTCCTTATGCCATCTTGTCGGCGTTCTGCCTGCCGCATGTCACCTGGACGGTTTGGCTCGGCCCCGATAGAGGATGGGTTCACATCTGGCGCCGCATACGCGGCGCCGCCTGCGCCCTGCGTTCGGGAAGAAGGCCGCTAGGCCTTCGACGCCGCTTTCGCAAGACTTGCGAGCCATGCCTCGTCGGCACGACTCAACATCTTGTTACGCCTAGCGCGCTCGATCAGATCGGGCCGCTTGGCGAGCGTATTTCTCAGCGCCTCTTTGCGCCGCCACTGCTCGATTTCGGCATGATGACCGCCGAGCAGCACGTCCGGCACGCGCACGCCTTCGTATTCCTCGGGGCGCGTGTAATGCGGGCAATCGAGCAAGCCGTCGACGAAGCTGTCTTGCACGGCCGACTGCGCATCGCCCAGCACGCCCGGCAACTGCCGCACCACGGCGTCCATCAGCGCCATCGCAGGCAACTCACCGCCAGACAGCACGAAATCGCCGAGGCTCACCTCTTCGTCCACGCAACGATCAATGAGCCGCTGATCGATCGCTTCATACCTGCCGCAGAGCAACACCAGCCCGGGTTCTTGCGCGAAACGCATCACGCGCTCGTGATTGAGGGTGTCGCCTTGTGGCGACATCATCACGACGCGCGTGCTCGCGACGCCCTGGGCCGCCTGCGCGGCCTTCGCCGCCCCGATGGCCGCTTCGAGCGGCTTGGCCAGCATGACCATACCTGGGCCGCCGCCATAGGGCCGATCGTCGACGGTCCGGTAGTTGTCCGACGTGAAATCGCGCGGATTCCACGTTCTCAACCCAAACCGCCCTTGTTTCGCCGCTCGGCTCGTAATGCCCCACTCGGTGACCGCGCGGAACATCTCGGGAAAGAGCGTGACGACATCGAACTGCATCGTGCGCTCCCTAGCGTCGACCATGCTCAGTAATCGGCCTGCCAATCGACGACGATACGCTTGGCCGCTTGATCCACCGCTTTCACATATACCCCGACGAACGGAATCAACCGCTCGCCGGTAACCGGCTGCCCATCCTTACCCTGCGTGGGATATTCGACACGCAGCACGGCATGCGCGCCGTTGTCGATCATATCGGCAACGGCGCCTAGCGCCACGCCTTCCTCATTGAAGACGTCTAGGCCGATCAGATCGACCCAGTAGAACTCGTCCGCATCGAGCGCGGGGAAATCGCTCCGGCGCACGTAGACGCGCCAGCCTTTCAGCGCCAAAGCCTGATCTCGATCGCCCGGGCCGCTCAATTGCGCAACCACGCTGTCGCTGTGAATCTTCGCCGCAACGACAGGCGCGACTTTCAGCTCGCGACCTTTCTCGAGCCACCAGCGCTTGGCGCTGGTCAACGCGTCGCCACCTTTGCTCGTACCGGCATGCGCCGCGACCTTGACCCAGCCCTTAAGGCCGTAAGCATCGACGACGGCGCCGACTTCGACTGCATCGTCGGGCAAAGTGTCGACCGGCTCGATACCCGACGCTCGACCGGCGGCTGCAGGCGCCACAGCATTGCGCTCGACCGGCTTGCGCGCGAACGCGCCAAACGACACAGACGCCCGGGAAGCCGATTTCGCTCGCCCCGAACCGCCCGAATCACGAACGGACATCGATGAACCTCACAGTTGGCCGACTGCCCCGACCTGTGACCGACCGGCGCGCCATATCGGCTAGACAGGCGCGGCTAGACAACGGCCGATAGCTTGCAACGGCAATCAAGCAGCCGGCTGAGCCTTTTGCGCTTGCTTCACGAGGCGCTCGACGGTAGGCGAGAGCTGTGCGCCGACGCCTTGCCAGTACGTCAAACGATCCTGGGCGATGCGCAGCGATTCACCCTTCGTGGCGACCGGGTTGTAGAAGCCGACACGCTCGATGAAACGGCCGTCGCGACGGCTGCGCGAATCGGTGGCGACGATGTTGTAGAACGGGCGCTTCTTCGAGCCGCCACGTGCCAAGCGGATGATGACCATACTGTAATCCTTGAAAACCGGGGGTTCGGAACCACTGAAACGCTCGATTATAGCGGGAAACTGAAACCATAACAAACACTTACCGCTCCCCTGTGCGCAACAAGGGCAATCGCCACCCAGCTCACCTGGCAAACGCGGCCGTACAATGCGCGCTGCGGCGTCTCACGGGCGCAAGCCTTCCCCTCACGAACCCACGCAATCACCTCGATGGATACGTCCTCCCGCATTTCCCACGCCCCCGTTCGATTTCGCTCCAAAACGATCACAGCCCTCCTGGCTTTCCTGTTCGGAAGCATAGGCGCTCATCGCTTCTATCTATACGGCTGGCGCGACTGGTTCGGGTGGGCGCACGTGATCGGCACCGCGCTCGGCGTCCCTGGCGTGCTCCTGCTCGTTACCAGCGAGCGAGCGTCGGCGTTCGGCTGGGTGCTGGCAATAACGGGCTCGGCGTCGGTGCTGGCCGCTTTCCTAGCCGCAATCGTCTACGGACTTCGCCCCGATCAAAAATGGGATGCTCAGTTCAACACCGGTCAGTCATCGCGCAGCCAATCCGGATGGGGGGTGATCTTCGTGGTGATATTTTCGCTCTTGATCGGCGCCTTCCTGCTGATGGGTGGGCTTGCCCTGACGTTCCAAACCTACTTCGAGTCGCAAAGCAGCGTGGTCAATTCGCTGTCGCGTTGAGGCGTCCTAAGCACCGCGCTTGGTCAAAAAAGACTCATTTGCGGGCTCGACGGCCGGGCGTTGTCAGGCCGTCGAAAATGCGACATATCGAGAATGCCGTGCCGACGCGGGTTGAGGCCGAGCCGTTTCACGGCTTTTTCGAAACGCTGCCTGAGCAGATCTGCCCACGCACCTTCGCCTTTCATGCGGCGCCCGAACGACGCGTCGTAATCCTTGCCGCCCCGCATGTCATGCACGCGAGCCATCACCCGCTCGGCCCGTTGAGGAAAGTGCGCGGCCAACCAATCCTTGAAAAGCGGTGCGACTTCCCACGGCAGACGCAGAACGATGTAGCTGGCGCTCGTCGCGCCGGCCTGTGCGCAAGCTTCCAACACGCGCTCGAGGTCGGGCTCCGTCACGAAAGGAATCACCGGCGCGATACTGACGCCAACGGGAATACCCGCCGCACTCAGTTCGCGAATGGTGCGCAGGCGCCGCATCGGCGTTGCTGCGCGCGGCTCCAAGGTGCGCGCGATTTCGGCATCTAGCGTCGTAATCGTGACCGCAGCGATTACCTGACCGCGCGCGGCCATCGGCGCGAGCAAATCGATGTCTCGCTCGATCAACGACGACTTAGTTATCGCGGCAAACGGATGTCCGAAGTCGTGCAGCACTTCGATCACGCGCCGCGTCAGGCGCAGTTCGCGCTCGACGGGTTGATAAGCATCGGTGTTCACCCCCAGGGCAATCGGCTCGGGCACATAGGCGTTCTTGGCCAGTTCCCTCCGCAGCAACTCCGGGGCATTGATCTTCGCGTAAATACGGCTCTCGAAATCGAGCCCCGGCGATAGCCCGAGATAACTGTGAGTAGGCCGCGCAAAACAATAAATGCATCCGTGCTCGCACCCGCGATAAGGGTTCAACGAGACGCTGAACGGGATATCCGGCGACGCGTTGCGCGTCAGGATGCTTTTCGCGGTCTCCTCGAAAATGTGCGTCTTGAGCGCTGGCAGCGCACCGTCGTCGGTATCCGGCGCCCAGCCGTCGTCGATCGCCTCCCGTTGATCGCGTTCGAAGCGCCCTTGCAAGTTCGTGACTGCGCCGCGCCCCTTGAGGGGCTGCGGTGGGGCAACGAGATATTCGGTGTCGCGATCATCCATCGTATAAGATGCGCCCGCCAAAAAGCAGAGCCGTTTGCAGGGAAGGGCTCCCGCTGATTCACGGTGACGCCCGGGTTGTGATTTCTTCTTTTTACTGTATGGGCATACAGTGCGTCAAGCGTCAATATCCGCCCTTCCCTGCCGCCGCACCGCTTCGCCCCGATGGTCGAGTTCATCGACAGCAAAGACGTGCTCATGGCGGACTACCAAACCCAAAACACTCCGTTCTGGCAGCACCATCCATCCGACCGCTTGCACGAACGTAGTATTTAGTGAGCGTACAGACGGGCGGAGGCGGGGGAACGATCGAATCGGCGCCACGCTGCGCGGCCGTCGAGCGCTAGCGGCCCGAGGGTGAGTTTTTGGTGGGAATAAAAGCACAAACCCCCGCTAGCGCGGTTCGCTAACGGGGGTTTGGTACAGAGGAGGAGCCTGACGATTACCTACTTTCACACGGGAATCCGCACTA
>NZ_JAKWFK010000017.1 GCF_029522115.1 Trinickia sp. Y13
TCGTTCAAGCTCGAGTTGGCGAACCTTGCGGCGCAAGCGCGTCAGTTCTTCGCGCTCCGCCGTCGTCAAGCCGTCGTGCCGCTTGCCGGTGTCGCGATCGGCTTGCGCCACCCAGTTGTAGATCGTTTGCGCGGTCGGCTCGAACTCCCGTGCAAGCTCTTCGGGCGAGCGCCCGGCTTTGACTAACTCGACCATCTGCGCCCGAAATTCCGGCGCGTAGGGGTTGTGGTGCTTTCCCATGGCAGGCACCTCCTGTTCCAAAGGATAGGTGTCTACGAAAGCGGGTCAACTCCACTCCGCGCCTTGGGAAACGACGTCAACGTGTGGGATGCGATGTAGCTGGCGCTTGTGGCTCTGTCGTGGGGTGATAGGTCGAGTTCCGCCATCCTGGAATCTCGACAATCCCCTGGCGTATCGCCGCTTGAATAACGCTGACCTACACAATCCATGACCAATATCGACCTCTCCTTTGACTCGCACTTCCAGACGCGCCCAGCGCTGCGGTGGTGGCCGTGGGTCGGCTGCCAGTATGCAAGCTCGCCGGTTCGCACCCTTGTCCTCGGGGAAAGCATCTACGAATGGGCGAAAACGCCGCGGGAACAAGAAGTCTTCCGGGCCCGATATGCGAAGCCCGATGCGCTGCGCGTCACACACTTCAACCATGCCCTGAAGTTCAAGCGAAACTCTCGGTATGTGCGCAACATCGAGCGGGCTGTGCTGTCTACCGCCAAACCGACGAATGAACACAAGCTCGCGTTCTGGTCGTCGGTGGTGTATCACAACCTCGTTCTCGCCCCCCTGCCGTCGCTGAAGCACCGTCCGTCGCAGCGCCAGTTTCGCGCCGGGTGGCAAGAAGTGCTCGATTTGCTTGGCCCGCTGGCCGTCAAGCAGATACTGGTCTACGGCGTCGGGTCCGTCGATGCACTGAAAGAGGTTGCAGCCGAGCGGCAGCTCCCGTGCCGAATCGACAAGGTTCCGCAGAACATCAATAGATGTTATCCGCGCGCCGGGTCGCTTACGACCCCTGCGGGGGAAGTCAAACTTCTGTTTGTCCTGCATCCGAGCCGTCCTTTTAGCTGGAAGCCTTGGAGCGCCGTTATCCTGGAGCGGCTGTCCCTATCTGTGGCCGTTTGACGTACGCATCGGCTTCGAGGGCGGTGCTTGCTCTTGCAAGACGACCACGTCCGGTCGTGAAAGCGCCGCTGCGGGTCCTTCACCTTCGTGGGAGATTCTATAGGCGACGATTCCGAGGTCGTGGGTATGATGGTCGTCAACCATAAGCCTCGCGAAGGCCTCGACAGGGAGTCCGGGCAACTGGCCTGGCTTCTCAAGACAGCAAATCTGCTCGTCAATGCGCTTCGCCCCAGGCTGGCGAACAGCGTGTCGTGATGCAGTGGCAAACTGGTTCCGCCGCTGCCATTGCACCGAAGCCTTGCGATTCACCTAGGTCGGTCATTAAGGCACGGTGGTCTTCGCAGCAATTTAGTCTCGTACCGACCAATTGCAGCACAGTGCCCTTCTGAGGCGTCTTGCGAAGTAGCATGTTCGACGAGGAATTTTTGTTCTCAACTCTTAGGCCCCAGTTTCAATCAAGAACTTCGTGCGGTCCTTTGCGTTCGCCATCCACGCGGGCGCCGGTCTGCGCCCCGACCACGTGGCGCCACTGTCAGGGTCACGATATTTCGCCGGCTGCGGGCCGCGGAGATAATTTCCGGGTCTTTTCGCTTTGCTTCCAGTCGCAACCGACGCCATCGACTCATTGCCATCAACTAAAAAGCGGTCCCGACTCCTCGCATTCGCAATCCACGCCGGCGCACGACCGCGTGCTGTTGTGAACGCCGGCCGAAAAGCGACACTAAACGACGGCGTCTTTGTAACAAGGCACGAAAATTGACGAGTCAAGGGCGGGCGTAGCCCGGCGCAGCGAACCCTTGACGCGGCGTGGGTTTGCCACGCTCTGGCATGGTTGGAAGCGCGGCATTCCCGGGCTTCCAACCATGGCAAACCGTCTCTTTGACGTCGTCGTTTTCTGTCGCTTTTGGACCGTCGTCAACAGGCTTGCGATAGATGATGCCGCGTACGGAGCCTACCAATTCGGCAGGGAACCCGGGGACCTGCTGGAGCATTTCCTTCTCCTCGATTCGGCTCGGGGCATCAGCGATGCCGGCGCCCAGCAGCGTATTCGTGAGTGGCTGGTCGATGTACATGATGACCGCCGCTCCTAGGCCAGACGCGCGAGACGGACTCGTAGTCGACACGTCAGACCGGGTTCGAGCGGTTGTCACGCGCTGGCAACCGCAACGATTGGCCACATAGAAAACGACACACTTGCGAACTATCGAGTCGAGTTGAAACAAGACATGCTCGGAGGCGTTGGCACTGCAACCCTCCGCGCATATCCGCGGCGCTCATCCACTATCTGGTATTTGGTCGCAAGGCGGTTGCCGCCGCATTGACAGGGCAAGAGGAACTGCCACCGCGCCCGCAACCGAATTCCTGGCAGAACGCAGGTAACGTTGCCGCAACGCCGGCGCATCACCCAGTTCCTTGTCAGATAGATGAGGTGTTCGCCATGACCGTTGAAGAAGCAGCGAAATATCTCTTCATCAATCGCCTTCATATTCACAGTCTGCTCGCATCAGGGAAGCTGCTCGAGGTCTTGCCGAGGAATCCAGATGGTCAACCCGATATCGATGTCGCTTCTGTAGAAGCGTACCGCACCGAGATGGAAGCCGCACGGCGCGCCTGGTTGGATTCACAGACCGAGGACAACGACCCGCTGGGACTTTGACGAGCAGCCCCGTAAAGCGAAGGCCCGCCGCCGTTGACGACACCGAAAGAGGCACGACATGAAACGGGCCAACCATCTTGCTGAATGGCTTTTCCGCTTCGCTTCATCACAGAGAAATATAGACCGGGTCGCGATGTGGCTCGGTGGGACCGTGTCGCTCGTCGCGGCAGCGCCTGCCATTGTGATATTAGTCATGTTGATAATCCGGTAAGCAGTCTCTGCCGGTCCAACCGCTCCTCGACTAACAGCGAGGACAGTACGCATATCACGCTGGTCGGGATGACGGTAATCCCTATTCGCGTAGGCGGAATGCGCTTTGTGCTATCGTGGCAGCACACCACTCGCACTGGGGTAGCCCAACTACCGTGTGCTAAGCAAAGACGAACCGAATGGATGAGAGAAAGCGCGAAAGCATTGTCGCCTACCTGCGACGCAGAATGGCTGAATTCAGTATCGAACCCGAAGATGTTGCCGCCTCGATTGCCGAGGACCAGCGCCGCCAGCGCGCCGTGAGGTATCGCGACGCCTTCGGTAACAGTTGGGACGGTGAAGGTGCGGCGCCGCAGTGGGTCGTCCAGGCGACCAGTGCTGGACAGTCGCTTGAGCACTTCGCGGTAAATGGAACGCCAGCACACGAATCCCTGCGCCGGCCAAGCATCGATTGGAGTTACGACCCGTTCGCCGGCACCCGTTTGGCCACTGTCAAATCCGAGAACATAGGGGCCTCCTGAGAGCGTTCTCGGCAACGCGGCAAACTTGCCTTGCAACTGCACAGTCAATCACGGCCCTTCCGTCGTGCCATCACAGCTCGAATGTCTCTCTCGCTCGTTTTCCCGGTCTTGTCGCGCATTGTCTTCAAAGTCGTGTCCGGGCCAAAACCAGGGATAGGCTTCGCCAGATTCTTGTTCTTGGTATTCCCATGTTTCAGGTCAATCGTGCCATCCTTGTCACGATGGCGGCCGTCGAGTCCCGGTTGCTTCATGGTGGCGCTCCTTGTTATCCCAATTCTGGTAATACGACACAGTACCTACAACAGCGACTTCTCTTCTGCCGACGCCTACGTCTAGCAAACGATGTCAAGTTTGACTACCCCGGGCGCTACCGATATGCGCTAGGCTGGGCAAACCCTACCCAAACAAGCTTCCACGGAACATGTCTACGCGTCTCAACTCGTTTCTTGGTAGCAGAGACACTTCCTGGCTGCAGAATGGAGCGCGAAGGCCGGCACCTTCGGTTACACGACTATCGACATACCAGTCCGCACGGTGGTGCTTGAGTGTTTTTTCGATTTCGAAGCAATTCGCCATCGCCCAGCTTGATGTCTTAAGGACCACAGCACGAGCTTGACCTGCGACCTGGCCATCGAACACTGGGCTGAGTGTCGCATCCTGAGGAAACGCTAAACCCATAACGCAGATGGCGTACAGTTTGCCCGAGCATTCTCTCTCCAACCATTGCTTGCACTCATCGAGCTCCGCGAGGACACGTCGCCGTGCGCGGGCAGGCCTTGCCTCATAGGACAGCATCAGGACCGAGTCGTTCCAGACATAGCAGTGGCTATGGTGCGGCATGCCGTAATTTGTCTTCGCCACTGCTCGCTCCTGCAATAGCAGCATCGCGGACGAGCCCCTGCCCGACGCCGCGTCCCTTCGTGTACCTACTAGGTCGAACATCGTCACAATGCACGGCAACCAATCAGTGGTGTCCATCAGTCTCCTCGCTATGCGGAAATCATCGTGTATTGAATGCCCGCCGCGTCTAGTAACGCTAGAAATTCCACGGGTACGCACGAGAAGTTGACCGTGCCACCCACGCCCCCGCTCTCGGGTGGCTCCGAGACAATATGTACCCCCTGCTCCCGGCTCCATTCAACGAAAACGTTGCGAAATTCGCGGGCTTGTTGTGCGGCTATAGCGACGGTTGCCATCATCCCTTCCAGTTGAATTACGATTCGAGAATCGAGGCTCTGTGCATCATGTTGCCATCGTGAACACCGACATAAAGCCCGGCGGGAAAGGTAGCAGTGCCGACAATAATGAAGACGACACCGGCAAGCCCTGCTGCAGCGGCAGCCTGCGCATAGTCTTCAGCGAGCTTGTGGTCATCATATGAAGGGCTGGGATGCGACTCGGGATGCGTGTGCCACACACCTGCGCAGTGCATTCCCCGCTCGAACATGATTGCGCGCTCCTCCTCGGCTAGCGATTTGTCTATGACGACACGCGTCCGATGTGCATATTTCGGTCGCAGAAGAGTCGCGACTCGCATCGTCACTTCGCCTGTGGAGAGGGAAGGCGCGTACAGCTGCCCGACGCTTTCAGCATTGCATCGGCCAGTCTGGACACGCGAACGGAGCATCTCGAGGACCTCATCGTCTAACACCAACTCCCAGGCTGCGTCTGGAAGCGCAAACCGCATCACGCGGCCCCCGTTTGCCCGGCAAGCACGTCGTCAAGAATGCGCGTCAGCCGAACTGAATGGAAAGCATCCTCAGATTTCGGAACCAAGGGGCCCGGCACGACATTGACACCGAGCGAGTCGAAAAATGCGGACGAGCGGACGATGGACCATACGAGCGAAGTCGACGGAGAATCGACGTCGAGAACGCCAAGAACGCACTCACAAGCTGCTGCTGCTGCTTGAGCCACATCCGCGACACCGTACTCGTGAAAACCGGAGTTGCACGCCGGCAAAACAATTTTTGTGTCATCCAGCCATTTTGCAGCTTGAATCTGGAGGACAGGGTCATCGGCAGGCCACGCGGCGGTCTTGTCGATAAGCACAACATGCGACGCGGCGCAGAACGGCTCCATCCATGCGTGAACAATTGGTATGCCCGGGAAGGCGCTGTTGCGTACCTCACGGAGAAACATGCGAATGCTCTCCTCTCCTGTGCAATCAATCACGAGGTCGAAATCGCCCGGTCGGCACCGCGCCAGAATCCAGTCGGCCGCCATCGCGCGATGGCCTTTGACGTCCGCCCCGGGAATATCGGCATTGAGCTGCGCCGCCAGTTCGACGGCCTTAGACTGAAACAACGCGCGCATTCCGAGCGGATGTCGCGAGACGTTTTCCGGCATCACGTCATCCATGTCCACAAGCGTCAGGAGCTGTATCCCAGCCTTCACGAGTCCGATGGCCAGCGGCGCGCCAAGCGAGCCACTGCCGAGGACAAGAACCCGCTTCGTTCTCCGGCTCTGGATTCGCTCAAGACGCTGGTCGCGCACGATTGCCCAGTCAGGGTCCATCCGCGTGACCTCCAGCGGAGCGACTCCCGGCAATCCAAGCCCTTTCACCAGTGGCGGCGTCAACTGATACGCGTATACCGCGTTCGAGGCAGTCAGGAGGACGAAGCCTGCAGGAGGCTCATTCGGGTCCGACGAACACCATGCGCTCAAGTTGAACTCGCCGTTGGTCGCCTCATATGTCAACTGCGCCAGCTCGCCAAACGTCCGCGGCCAGTTGTCCGGCGTCCAGCATACCGACGCGGGAAGCGGCATGAAAACGGCACGCGCCAGTTCCAGAGTGCCTCGAGAAAGTCCGTGCCTGCGCGCGAGGAAATTCGGGTCCTTACCGGGTCCCGTGGCCACACCAACGCGGCCAGCCTCGTAAACCGCTACACGTCCTTCGACAATTGACTCTACGCGCCCGAGCGCATTAAGTAGCTGGCGGACTCGCCGGCGCATATTTCGCTTTGCGCTCGAATCGCAAAAGCGGGTCCAGTAGGCCAGAGCTTCGCGCTCGAACTCCGACATCACCCACGCGATATCGTTGCACTTTTCGAGGAATTCGTCGAAGGCCTTAAGCAGGGCATATACGGCTTGCTCCGGCTCCGTATACGCACTCGGCTCGTTGAGTTTCCCGAGACAAACCAGCCCCGTCTCTTCGACGTGCGGCAGCGTAAGGCAAAGTGCTTTGTCGACCATGATGCGCGGCGCACGGGCGGGAAATCCGCGCGGCAAAACGAGCTTGATGCGCGTTCGCCCTCGCAAAGCGGGGTGCTGCAGGTCGAATTCCCAGATGTGCGTCGCCCCAGAGCGTTCGCCCACTCGCTTAAGGAACGCTGCTCCGGCGCCGTCCAACCACTGCACTACCGCGGCCACCTGCCCAGCGAACGGAGCCGATTGCTCTTCCGCGCTCATGCGAGGGTGTCTTTCCTGCTGCCAGGAGGCACCGGTATTGCGGGGTCCCTACGCTCACCACCCGGAACCGACTTCATCAGCGAGTTGAGCAGACCGCTCGTTGCCGGCGCGATACTGGCTTTCCATGCATCTACGCCGTGCTGCCCGAATATTTTTCGAATGCGCTCCTCGTTGCTGCGCGAGTACGAGTCCGCGAACAGCGCAGCGAGGTCGGTCCGAAGCTGCTTGTGCCAGGTGTAGAAAGCGCGGACTCGTTTGCCGCCATCCTCATTCCAGCGCTCCGCGAAGTTCTCTTCCATATGGCTCGGGTTACACACGCTGTAGCGCTCGCCGTCGTACTCCACGTAGTCTGGCATCCGTTCAACCACATCAAGCAGAACTTCGATGGCGTTCGAGTACATGTGGCGGTTCCGGTAGACCTCTTTGTATGCCCAGGTGGCGAGGGTCACGAGAACAACGGAGATGGGCTTGCCTTCCTTCACTTCATCTGAGACGCCGTGATACATCAAGTCACGGTGCAACTTGATGAGCTGCACGGTTCGACGCAGGATGTCGTCGATTGCCACTGCGTCCGACGGGACATCGTCGATTTGATGTCGCGCGTCCATCGCGGCCTTGAGCATCGTCTGGAAATGAAATCTTTGCTCAGCCGCCTCACAGAACCAGTCCGCGAACTCTTCTGGGTTGGATGGGCTCCAGCCAGTGTCGGGGTCGCGAACGCGCAACTCCGTACCGGTGATGTCGTAGCTATCGGGCAGTGCCGGCGTGACGTCGAAATAAAACGGCTCATGCGGGTACTGCAGACGCCAGCAACGCGGTTTTGGCTTTGGGTCGCCCGCCGCGTCGTTGAGCCCGCGCAGCGAATCACCGAAGTCTTCGAAGAACTCGTCCGGGTCGATGCCGACAAAGCGGTCGCCGTCCAACTTCACGACGATGTCGAGGTCGAACTTCTCCCTGCCCCGAGGTGCGACGGTGGTTTGCGTCCGCATCGAACCCTGAACTACGATATGCACATCGGTTTCGCCGACGCCGAGTTTGCGCGCGACCTGCTTTGCGAGGGTCTCATAATGCCGGACGGCACGCTCCCTTTCCTCCTCGCTTAGCTCCAGCTTTGCCAAGAGTTGCACCATCAACTCCTCCCACTGCTGGGCTTCCTGGTCGACAGCGACCTTCTCCATGAAGGCTTTTGCAAGCGTACGTTTGGTGTTCATGCTTTGGTCTCACTCAGCGTTACATTAGCGACACTTCACGGCCGGTCCTGACGTTTTTGACGTAGGACGATGCTATCTCGATAGTCGGCAGAAACTGGCCACGGCTTCCGTCGGTTGTCCTCGCCCTTTCGTAGAACACAACGCGGCTTTGATGGCGACTCTGCAACTTCTGCCCGAACCTGACGCAAGCCGCGGCGGGCGCAATCGGAATGCAGTGGATACGTTCAATCCGCCACTGCTCCTGCAATCGCTGCAGCGCACGGTCGAATGCCTTGCCGACCAGCACAAGGTCCTCCCGATGTCCGATGACGCTGCGAGAAGGCTCCGGCACCACGACCTCAATGGCGGGAAGCCTCCACTGGCCGTCCTGATAGAAATCGGTAGGCAGCTCCTCAGGCGGCACCTGGTCTGTCAAGCTGATGAGAAACACTGCTTCCTTCTCATCCGGCGCCGCTCCCCGGTGGACCGTCAGCGAATATTTATCCGGGGCGGGCCGCTCAGCGTCCTTGGGCCAAACCCACTGACCGCCCGGCTCACCGCCCACTGCATTCCGCTCGAATTGAAAGAGTTCGACCGTCCGGGCCTCCCCTATGAGACGCCCAGCGAGCCCCAACACGGACATGAGGTGGAGGGGGAAAACCGAAATCACATCTGCGCGAGTACCGCCGTCGGTCGAACCATCGAGGCGCGCCTGGAGAAGCGGTATCTGTATCCGTGCGAGCTGGTCAAAGAGCGATTCCCAGTAATGGACTGTCGTGCCGTCCCCCTGCTCGTTGCCGTTGTATGCAAAGCAGAGAGGCTTCGGATTAAGCGGCCGCAGCTGCATCGCGCGCATGGCTTCCTCGGCGCGCCGTTGGTCAAACTGAACCGTCTGACCGGCGATATTGCCGCCGATAACAATCATGTCCGACGACGGGTAGCGCAGGCTGCTGAACAACCTCGCGACCTGCGCGATATTCGCTGTACGCATCGCGTTGAGCCTCTCCGCGGAATACTCGCCCGGCGAGACGCGGTCAATGAGCCGATGGCACTTGTCACACAACAGCATCACGTTATCCGCGCTCTCGGCCAGTTGCTCCGAGAGCGTTTCGTGGCCGCGCGGACCATCCTTTGACGACGCGATGATGTGGGCGAAGTAGCTGTAGTTGCCCACAGTGTTCGTGGACGCATGCATCCATAGGTTTTCGCCGCACCCCTCAAACTGACAGTGCCACCCTGCCCGCGCGCCGACCAGCTTGCGCACCTCGGCGGGAATCTCCCCGGTTCTGCCGCCTTCACCCCTCTTAGGCTTGGCGAAGCCGGTAAGCTCATCGCGCCGAGCAGCCCATCGGACGACATCAGCCTTGCGATAGGCCGTCGCGCTCCCGGCAGAGGCGAGACCTTGCGCCAACGAATCCACCTCAAGCCACTTGAACTGCCTCCGGTTGGCCTCAACTACCCGCCGGGACTCATCTCCGAAGTCACCACTTGCGCCAAACCCCCATTGAGCCTGCGGCCCCATCTTCATCACGAGGGCCACACGTAGCTTGTCCGCTATCAATACCATTGCGTCAGACTGCGAGACGGCTTCCCGCAACGTCTCGGCCAGTTCTGCGTCGGGCAGGCCTCGACCAATATCGTAAATCCCTTCCGCCCCGGCAGCCACATTCGTCCGGCGCCCCATAGAATCAATATCTTGTGCCATTTCCGCAAATTTCCGTCGCCGAACAACAACATATAGTAATTTCAAGAAATGCACAATGTTACAGTTACTGAGTTGGGCAAATGAGCACTGAGCCGGCCTTGACGAGTCGGGCGAAGACCTAAACCGGGTGAATATTCAATGTGCATATTCACCTTGGCGCATATGCGCAAACGTTTCTCATTCTCAATAGAAACTTCCATATGGTCATGTGAGGGTGGAGTTCATGCGTTATGAATGGTCGAGGAAGGTGGGGCATTCCGAGCTACGAGAAGGAATCCCAGATACTGATTACCCCATCGCCGTCTTGGGTTACGGCGGGATGTCGCCGCAACTGGTCAACGGAGTCACCCGAAAGGTCGCTGTTTCCTTCCAGAGGCTGGATGATGAAAATGCGAACCCGTTCCATGAGCAGGTGTCCTTCAGCCACCTTCGAGCGCTACGCATTGGCTCTGTCTGGCAGAACAGCCGACATGTAGGCGAGGTCGGGTACGATGACCTCGGACTGACGGAGGTGGACCTTTCTCCGAGTCAGTGGCGAATCATCTCTGCAAACACCGAAACGCAAGAGGGACGCCCAGCGCCATTGAATGGTCGATACCGCGTCTCTACCAAAGACGAGCGGAAAGAGCGCAGTTGGTTGCTCGAGTTCAGGCTTTCCAACAACCGCAGGCTCCTCGTCCCGTGCATGGAGTTTTTGCTTCGCTGCTATGGCGTTTCGGAACTTATACCGCGCGCGCTGACAAGCATGCCTTGGGACGAGGCAGTGAAGCTCTTCTTTGTCAACTCGACCCGCGAAACGAGTACGGAAGGAAAATGGGTCATCCGCCCAACTGAACGGATGCGGGACGGCGACAGAGCGTTCCTTGGCCACATCCTGCACACCGCCGATGGACAGCAGGCAGCAAAGTCAATTGCCGACCAGTGCGAGAGCGAAAGCAAGAATCGGGAATTAATATTCCCTCGCGTGAAGCCGTGGTTTTCCGGCAAGGTCCCCGTTTCAGCGCGCGGACTCTGGGTCCGCGAAAAGCGAACATTTCTCGCGCTGCGTATGGAGCTGCTCGGCGAGCCAACTGGGCCCGGAATCGTGGCGGTTAAGACGAAGAAGGACGAGGTTCACCGTTCCGAGGACCCCCGAAGCGGAGAGCAAGCTCGCGAGGGACGCCAAAGTTTTACCCTGTCTCCGGAGTCGAAGCTGAAGGTCCACGTCACCACCGGCACACACAGCTTCGGCAACCCGCCCGAAAGGCGCGAACCAAAGGAGGAGCGGTTCCCTATCGGCCCAAGGCGCGACATCACAACCATCTTTGAACGACAGTCGAGTATCGTGCTTGCGCCTGATAGCTCCAACAAGCCCGGGGTTCAACTCACGTCGTCTGATGCGCCCGATGTTCCCGAGGCACTTCGCATGGTGATGGCCCACGGCACGCTTTTGGAGATGTGGCGAGCACTGCTGACGCTGCAGGCCAATCACCCACAAAACATACATGCAATTCAATGGCTCCACGCCGAGCGCGGCTTCGTCAACGACGAACCTCCGGAACTCATCGCCTTGCAGCCGTTCGCTGAGAACGAGCAGGTCGAGCCTGACGTTCGCAGCTGGGTAACGCGGGACATCAAGACAGAACCGCCACGCGGCGTCCTCGTCCTGCGAATACAAGCTGCGGTTCCCAAAACACTTGAGAAGAAGACAATCTACGTCCTTGAAATCGAGCGCCGGCAAAAGCAACGCCGGGCTGGTAAAACAAAAATCGACAAGGAGGCTGATAGCTACCGCGGATTGGCCGTGGTGCTAGCGCCCACCACCGACTTCGACAAATGGCTTCGAGACATTTTGTCTCGGATTCGATACGTAGAGGGCCGCGTAGTCGAACTCAAATCGCTACACCCGGACCTCATCGAAGCGTTCAAGCATAGCCAGTCGAGAACCAACAACACGACGCCGTTTCGTGCGTCGGCGCTACTCGCATTGAAGAAGACAGGGGTCGAGCTGTAGTCCCGCTCGTCGCATACTGATTTCTAGCCCTGAAGTTACGTCTGTCCGTTCGGCAGCGACGGTGGAAAGCGCTCACTGCTCAACGGATAAGATGATGTCGACTGGCCCACCGATTTGCAGGTCGGACAAGCAACTTGTGCACCGACGAAAGTGAGTTCGGTGCCGAAATGGGTTGTGTTCGGTATGCCCTCGGTTACAGTCCCGCCGGCCGACGATTTATTGCCGATTCAGAATTAGCTGGAATGAGAAATGGACAGGGCAGTCTGTTTTGTGCGTTGCGATTGCCGTGGTACAGCTTGCGGCCAGTAGCGGGCAGTGCCGCGTGGCAATACCGAGCATCTCAAAAAAAGCCCAGCGACTGTGCTTGACAATGGACCCAGGTATCCGTCTCAAGAAGAAACGCGCGCGCCACCGTGCTGGTCAAGGCCGCAATATGCGGGGACTGCGGGGAACATCAGACGCTTCGGACCGGGGGGCCATACGCTCGACGTCTAGTCACTCTGGTCGCCCTGGGCACGCGGTAGGAGTTCAGTTTTGCCCAACACGGCGATGCCTTTGTGGGCGCTGAAGTCAAGCGACGCCGCGAGTGTTCCATTCGGCGCGAACGACGCGAATCTTCGCGCCGTCTTCCGAGAATTCGTAGCGCGCGACCCGGCTGCACGCCGGCGTCCGTGTGTCCGTAAGCTTTTCCAAAGCGCGAACGAGACTTGCTTTGAAATTTCGCATATGGGACGTGTAACCAGACAGGAGGTAAAGACGTTCGATGGGCAGCCACATGGGGCCAGCGTGCCCTGCATAGAAGCTCGCGAGCCACCCCTTCAGTCCGTCGTATCGAACCGCTTCGTTGTCAACGGCCGTCCACGCGCCTGGTCCGAAGAGCTCCGCTACCGATGTCGTCACCCGCAGAAGTAGCGCTTCGCTGCCTTTGAAATCCTCACCCAGTCCACCGTCCTCGAACGTCACGGACAGTAGCTTGGGTACTTCGATGTTCATGCGGTTATAACGCAGACGCATCTGGGCGAAGCTCAGGCGCAGAATGCTCGCCCGAATGGCCCTGTGCGCTTTCACGCTGTATTCATTTCCCATGCGACGCGCGAACTCATAGAACGTTGTTCGTACGTGTCGCGGGCTCTCCTCGGGGCAAAGAGGTGCTTCGCGGTAATAGTCGAGGCAGGTCGCGTAGACGAGTCTATCGAACTGACAAAGCTCGTACCCGCTGAAGGTCAACGTCATGTTTCGGAACGTGGCAATTTCCTTACCGGCCACGAGCAAGGTCGAGTCGCCCGACAGTACGCTCGCGCAGTCGGCCTGGACGCTTCTGCCCGTGGAAAACAAGGCTGAGCGGAGGAAAGCATTCGGCAAGGCACGGGCCATCGCGGACCAGCTCGGCAGATACACATCCGAGCCTCTGCGAATGGCCTGCCGACGCCTGACGTTTTGCACTTCCTCTGCTGTGGCATTGGACGGAAGCTCGGCGATTGCCGGCTCTGTGCGCGCGTTCTCGGCTCGACGTTCAAGGTTGTCGGCAAAGCGGTCGATTTGCTCGGCCGCGTCGAGCACCGTAGTTTGTCGGTCCACTGCAACGGTGAGAGCTGCATTCGCGGTGAGGCTAGCGAGCTTACGAAGCTCTGTGGCTTTGCGCTCGAGTCTACTGGGCGCGAGGTGCCTAGCCATTCCGCTCCTCCTCGTCCCACCCAGCACTTTCTGAAACCGTCCAAAATACTGCGGCGCCAATGAAGACGAAGTTGGAGCTGTGCCGCGGGTGAAAGGTATGAACGGCTCCCACGGCGAGTTGGGTTGCTCCGGCAGCGCGAATCGGTATTGCGGGGTTATTCATGACGAACACATGCGCGTTGAAGATGCATGTGTATAAGCAGAAACGATGGCCGCGGAAGCGTGCGGAACGGACGGCGGCGCCATATCGAAAAATACCGGCCTGCAGCAGGGGCGAATTTCAGCGCTGGTCGGGGATTGCGCAGCTTGTACTCGGCATCGGCTCCACATGTACTGCGCATCGCGCGCACTTGTACCCTGCATCGCCTCGGCTTGTACTCCACATCGCCCTCGGGACGAACACGCGAAAATCGGGCTGCGGCAGAGGGATTGTTGGAAGCGAGCGGCGTCCCATAGTATCTGTAGACTTGGTAACCGAGATATCCGGACCAGGTAGCCCACGGCTGGCGAACACTTCCGCAGTCTGACCTCGGCTGTCCGCCCGCGTAAATACGAAATGACGCTATCTTGCCGGTCTTCTTCGGAACCAAAAAAGCGCCGACGAACCGGCGTTGGAAAACGCGCCGCGATTCTGTTCAGAGAAATGTTGTCGACAATCGCCGGCCCTGGTCAGCCGAGGCGCGCCTCACGCGGGTCTTCTCTCACCTTCTCGGGTAACGGAAACCTGGCGCCCATCGCGAACGCAATCCGCTATCGGCACGAGACTAAATCCGCAATCTACATCTGGCTGACCAGGGAAGGCGGCGCAGGACCGCACCTGAGTCCAGCTACAGACAGATAGGCGTATCGCTCTATATACCTGAATCGCCCTTCTCGGCAGCCCACCCTCATCGACGGCCAGAAGCGGACTACACACCCCAGGGGATTCTATGTCCGCTCGGATGCTCGCCGACCAACCGGCCCCTGGTGCGCTGCCGGTCCTCGATATTAATCGGCGGCCGTATCACGGTGCGGATATCGCAGCCGACGGCGCTGAACGGCTATCGACCCGGCACGGCTAAGAGCGAATTCAGGACAATTTGACCAGCAACTTGATGAAGTTGCGCTTCACGCGATACGTCGCCCGAATCTCCTCCAGTTCGCGGGCGAACTCCGCACGTTCATCCAGCCTCGCCCGCAACATACCGATAGCCCGCACGATTTCAAACGCCTCGTCATATCGAGCGTTGCGCGCACCGCCCTCGACAGCGACCGGCAGCAGCCTGTGATAGACGGCGATGGCGTCGTGCGGATGCGTCTTGCCACGGACAGCCGCCATTTCCGGCCATAGCTGTGTTGCGACCGGGCCGCCGATAAACGCTTCCCATGCGGTGTCATTCTCTTTTTCGGCAAGAGAAATCCGAACCAGTTCGGTCCGCGACGACTGCTGCCAGACGCTGCGCTTCGATTTCGCGACTGCCTCCTCTTCCCTAACCAACGCCCAGAGGTGCGTGAGAGCGCGCTCCCGTGTCTCGTCATGCCTGCCGGTAGCCGTCGCAACCTTCATCAGGGCGAGAAACGCCTCCGCTGTCGGGCGCATTTCGAAGCGGCGCCACGCGAACGCATCGGCCTTGTCGAATTCACTGCGCCTCAGATACGCGTCGATGCAGAAGTCGAGCAGGCGCTGGTCAAAGCTCTTGCCGGACTCTTCGATGCCGCGCTCGGCCCACGTAAGCCCTTCGTCCGGGCGACAGTGCTTCACACAAAGCTCCGCCACCACCAGGAAGCGGTACGGACTCGACAGGTCCTTCGTGCGAATGCGAATCAACGCATCAACGTCTCCGTCGAGTTCGGCCAGCGCGCCCATCGCGTGTTCGAGCTGCATGCGCGGGGAGTCGTATGACCGTTGATATTCTTTGCCTGGCGCGAGCGTGGGCAGACGGTCCCAAGCCTCGTTGACGAGTTCGCGATAGCGGCGCAACCCATTCTTGCCCAGTGGCTCCGCATACGCCGGCAAAACGTTGTAGAAAGTGTCCCACTTTCCTTCTGTCTGGAAGCGGAAAAGTCGCTCCGCGAGCTTCACCGGGTCCGGTCCGGTCAACTTGCAGGCATCGAGGTGCACAGACGCCAGCTCGAGAATCGCCGGCATCACCTCGCCACCGGAATCGTCAATCTGTTCGAGGCTCGTTTCGGCGCCCGCAATTGCCAGCTCGGACAGCTCGACCACCTGTGCGGCGTGAGGTCCGGAAAGCTTCTGGCGCAGCATGTCGGCCAGCGACATCAGGCCATCGCCGTATGCGCCAGCCTCCCGCCAGCCCAGTGGACGGGAAATGCGTGTCGCCTGCCTGACCGCGGCCTTCATGCCGGGCAAATCGGATGCCCCTGCGGCACGCGCGGCGAACAGCAGCTTGTCGCGCAACGCCAGGTCGCGTTCGATGGCTTCGAGCAACCATTCCTGAAGCGCATCCTTGTCGAGCGTCGCTACGTATTCGCGAATCACTTCCTCGTAGGTCTTCCTTTTCCTACGCGGCTTCTCGGGAGCCGCCTCTTCGGCATGGAACACCTCTTCACCGGAATTCTCGAGCCACGAGAGCGCGACGGCGACAGCGTGCTTACAGAAAACTCCATCGTCGCCCACTGGACATGTGCAGTCGTGTGCGAGTTCGCCATCGTCATCGACGGCGAGTTCGACCTCGTAACGATGCGTGCCGCGTACGCTGGCGTGAACGGCGCCGTCGCGCGCCTCCAGGCGGGAGACGGCGCCATCGTGGAAATAGGCCTTGCCGCGCGCAAAGGTCTTCGCGTCGGCCAGCGACTGGACTTCGGCAAGAGTGAGAACCTCGGAGAGCTTTGCAGACTGAGACATCGGGTGACTGGTGAAAAACGGAGAATTCCGTGACGGACGGCACACAGGCGCGATGATACCCAGGCAGCCCTGCAGTCGCCTCACGGAACGGCGATGCGCGCCTTGCAGCGGCTGGATGCGTATTGAATCAATTGCGGCCTTCAGCGCCGTTAGCGGCCACTGCGTCGCCCCCGTCCCTGCCGGCCTCGCTCGCACCGCATGCGTCATTTCGCTGCTGCATGGAAGTGTATGTCCGGCGATTCATGAGAAGCCGGCACCACCGGGTCCAGCGGCGGCCCCTCCCTTTACTGCCCGGAGGTAAAATCATCTCAATTTTGCGCCGTTATCAACGTCAGCCGTGCGCGCCAGCCGGCGCGGGATAACTGACTCCACAACTCAAATCCGCGCATATAGGCATCAACGATGAATCATCAGGCGTTATCCTCATTTATCTGGTCGGTCGCGGACCTGCTGCGCGGCGACTATAAACAGTCCGAGTACGGTCGCGTCATCCTGCCGTTCACTGTCCTGCGCCGTCTCGATTGCGTTCTGGAATCCACCAAGGCCGCGGTGCTCGTGGAGTTTGATGCCAAAACGAAAGCTGGCCTGAACCCCGACCCGTTCCTCGTCCGCAAGGCTGGCCAGTCGTTCTACAACACGTCCCCGCTCGACCTGGTCAAGCTGCTGGGTGACCAGGACCATATCCGCCAAAACCTGTACGCCTACATCCAGGCCTTCTCGCCCGCGGCCCGTGACATCTTTGAGCGCTTCGACTTCTACACCCACATTGAGCGCCTGGCCAAGGCCAACCTGCTTTATCTGGTAACCGAGAAATTCTCGAACATCGACCTGCATCCCTCCGTCGTCGACAACGCCCAGATGGGGCTGGTTTTCGAGGAGCTGATTCGCAAGTTCGCCGAAATCTCGAACGAGACGGCCGGAGAGCACTTCACGCCGCGCGAGGTCATCCGCCTGATGGTCAACCTGCTGTTCATCGAGGACGATGACGTGCTCACTCCCGGCAACGCGGTAGTGCGGACCATCTACGACCCGACGGCGGGGACGGGTGGCATGCTGTCAGTTGCGGGCGAATATCTGCTGGAGCACAACCCGGCTGCCCGCCTGACCATGTTCGGCCAGGAACTCAACGACGAGTCGTACGCTATCTGCAAGGCGGACATGCTCATCAAGGGCCAGGACGTCGCGAACATCGTCGCCGGTAACACCCTGTCGGACGACGGTCATGGCGGGCGCAAGTTCGACTACATGCTCTCCAATCCGCCGTTCGGCGTCGAATGGAAGAAGGTCGAAAAAGCCGTGCGCACGGAGCACGAGCAGAAAGGTTTCGACGGCCGCTTCGGCCCTGGCCTGCCACGCGTGTCGGATGGCTCGATGCTGTTCCTGCTGCACCTTATCAGCAAGATGCGGCCGGCGCAGGATGGTGGCAGCCGCTTCGGCATTGTGCTGAATGGTTCGCCGCTGTTCACTGGCGGCGCCGGTTCAGGCGAATCGGAAATCCGACGCTACGTGCTGGAGAACGACCTGGTGGAGGCAATCGTCGGCCTGCCCACCGACATGTTCTACAACACGGGCATTGCGACCTACGTGTGGATTCTGTCGAACAGGAAGCCCAAAAGGCGCGAGGGGTTCGTGCAGTTGATTGATGCGTCCAGCTTCTGGCAGAAGATGCGAAAGAGCCTGGGGAGCAAGCGCCGAGAAATGTCCGACGACCACATCGACACGGTCACGCGTCTGTTCGGTGATTTCGTCGAAGCCGAACTCGCGACGGTGTTTGATGCCGACGGCACTGAAGTGGGTCGGTGGGTCGTCCCAGCGGGCGGCAATGGGCCCGATGTGCCGGCCGGGGGGAAGGTGAAGTCCGTGCCGATTTCGCGGGTTTTCCGGAATGAGGACTTCGGCTACACGACGATTACGGTGGAGCGACCGCTGCGCGATGAGCACGGGAATGTGGTGCTCGGCGTTAAGGGCAAGCAGAAAGGCAAGCCGCAAGCTGACAGCGCGTTGCGCGATACCGAGAATGTGCCGCTTTCCGAGGACATCGGTGCCTATTTCGCACGGGAAGTGTTGCCACACGCGCCGGACGCATGGATTGACGACGAGAAGAGCAAGGTCGGTTACGAGATTCCGTTCAATCGGCACTTCTATGTGTTCGAGCCGCCGCGCGACCTGCACGAAATTGATGGGGAACTGAAGGGGGTCTCGGCCAACATCAGGAAGATGCTTGAGGAGTTGGCAGAATGAGCTTGTCGAGATATCAGCAGTACAGAGATAGCGGCGTGCAGTGGCTAGGTGAACTGCCTTCACACTGGAACGTGACACGCCTGAAGTACGCATGCACCGTTATGCCTTCAAATGTAGATAAGAAGTCATACGACGACGAACCATCAGTAGTATTGTGCAACTACACCGACGTCTACTATAACGAAAAGATATCGCCATCGATTCAATTCATGCCTGCGACCGCGAGTGAGGAGCAAATCGCAAGATTTACTCTTCGCGCCGGAGACACTTTAATCACCAAGGATTCGGAGACTGCCGACGACATCGCGATTTCGGCATATGTACCAACCGATATGCCCGGTGTGGTATGCGGTTACCACCTTGCAATCGTTCGCCCCAAGCATGGACACGACGGGCTCTACATTAAGCGCCTCTTCGACAGTCATTACCTGAAGGCCTGTTTTGCCGTTGCAGCAAACGGGTTGACGCGGGTTGGACTTTCGCAATATGCACTCGACAATGTAGCAATACCGTTGCCCCCGCCGGATGAGCAATCGGGCATCGCCGCCTTCCTTGACCGCGAGACCGGCAAGATTGACGCGCTAATTGCCGAGCAGGAAAAGCTCCTCACCCTGCTCGCAGAAAAGCGCCAGGCGACCATCTCGCACGCTGTCACCCGTGGCCTCAACCCCGATGCGCCGAAGAAGGATTCCGGCGTGGTGTGGCTCGGAGAGGTGCCGGCACATTGGGATGTGCTCAAAGGCTCGCGTATTGGAGAGCTTTTCGGTTCGGAGCCTATCCCCGAAAATCAGGTTCACGAGTCGGGAGAATTGCCTTTCATTAA
This sequence comes from Trinickia sp. Y13, assembly GCF_029522115.1. Classification (GTDB taxonomy): domain Bacteria; phylum Pseudomonadota; class Gammaproteobacteria; order Burkholderiales; family Burkholderiaceae; genus Trinickia. The sequence continues at coordinate 19,405 of NZ_JAKWFK010000017.1, forward strand.
AGTAGGTTCGCTGTCATTGGAGGATTTTCGTATCGAAAGTTGGGATTGGTATGTTGACGGAATCACTGCAGCACGGTGCGCACCGCGACGAAATTTCATTACTTTCCCAAAACGGGGAGCGGCGATATTTACGAACAAAGTGAACATAGTCGAGTGCGACGCGTTGATTGACCCCAATCTTATGGGGTGGAAAATCGGAGAAAGGGCTGACATTAAGTTCGTCGCCTATATTCTCAAAGTTCGCAGATTGGAAGAGCTTGCGGACGTGTCAACGGTCCCGCAAATCAACAATAAGCACATTGGGCCAGAGCAGTTCCCGGTTCCGCCACTCACTGAACAGTCGATGATTGTCGAATTTCTTGACAGGGAGACCGCCAAGGTCAACAGTCTCAAAGCCGAATCTGAACGCGCCATCGACCTGCTGAAGGAGCGCCGCAGTGCCCTGATTGCCGCTGCCGTTACCGGCAAAATCGACGTACGCGCTGCGGTGCCTGAGGAGTTGGCCGCATGAGCGACATCCAGCTCTTTCGGCTCTCTAGCGGCACCGCGAACGAGCTTCCTAGCCAGGCCGCAAAACTCGAGAAGCATTTGCAGAACCTCATCGAAGCGAACATGCCGACCTTCCTCGGCGTGCGCTTCCTCGCCACCGAGTACGCGACTGGCAAGACCCACAGAGGCCGCATTGACTCGCTGGGACTTGACGAAAATGGTTGCCCCGTCATTATCGAGTACAAGCGTCACAGCAACGAGAACGTCATCAACCAGGGGCTGTTCTATCTGGACTGGCTGCTCGACCATCAGGCCGAGTTCCGCTGGCTGGTGATGGAGAAGCTCGGCAAAGACGTTGCCGAGCAAATCGAGTGGACCGGCACGCGCCTGCTGTGCATTGCCGCCGATTTCACGCGCTACGACGAACATGCCGTCCAGCAGATTCCGCGCAATATCGAGCTGCTTCGCTACAAGCTGTTCGGTGACGACCTGCTGTTGCTCGAGCTGGTAAACGCCCAGAGCGTCCCGGATGCCACCGCAGTCAAGCCTGCACCTGCCGATATGCCCGCCGAGCCGGATAAGCCGAAGCCGAGCGGCAAGGACAAGTCGCTGGATGAGCAGCTTGCCCTCGCGTCCACCGAGATACGCGACCTGTACGCGCAGACGACCAGCTATCTGACCGCCCTGGGCGACGACGTACAGGAAAAGCGCCTGAAGCTCTACACGGCCTTCCGGCGTCTGAAAAATTTCGCCTGCATCATTGCCTATCCGAACCGGCTGCTGGTTACGCTGAAACTCGACCCCGCATCCGTCACACTGGAGGACGGCTTCAGCCGCGACGTCAGTGAAGTTGGTCACTGGGGCACCGGCGACATCGAATTAACGCTGCGCACGCAGGCCGACCTCGAGCGCGCGAAACCGCTGCTGGAACGCAGTTACACCGAAGGCTGAACGGGCAGCACCCCACACTACTGACCCAAGAACAATATCGAACGGACCGGGGCCATCCATGAGCAACCTGCACCAGGAACATCACTTCGAAGCCGAAATCTGCCAGTCCCTCGCGACCAATGGATGGCTCTACACCGAAGGCGATGCCGCGCACTACGACCGCACCCACGCGCTCTTCATGCCCGACCTGCTGGCCTGGATTGAGGCTACCCAGCCCGACACCTGGCAGCGCCTGAACAAGACTCACGGTCCCGCGCTTCACGAGCGTCTGGCTGAACGGGTGCGCAAGACCTTGACCGAGCGCGGCACGCTCGATGTGCTACGACGGGGCGTCGAGATGTTGGGCCTGAAAGAGCCGCTCTCGCTCGTGCAGTTCAAGCCGGCACTGGCCATCAACCCGGTCATCCAGCAGCACTATGCTGCCAACCGCCTGCGCGTGGTGCGCCAGGTGCGGCATTCGCTGAACCATCCGCAGGACGCGCTGGACCTTGTGCTCTTTGTCAACGGCATCGCGGTCGCAACCGCCGAGCTGAAATCGGACTTCACACAGGGCGTGCAGGATGCGGTCGACCAGTACCGTTTCGACCGTAACCCGCAGCCGAAGGGCGGACAGGCCGAACCTCTCCTCAGCTTCCCAGGCGGGGCGCTCGTGCATTTCGCCATCAGTCAGACCGAGGTCATGATGACCACCCGGCTGGCCGGCACGGCCACCTATTTCCTGCCCTGCAACCGGGGCAATGCCGGGGCCGCAGGCAACGCACCCAATCCGGACGGCTTCGCCACTGCCTATCTGTGGGAAGAGGTGTGGGCGCGCGACAGCTGGCTCAACATCCTGCACCGTTACCTGATTGGAAAGCGCGATGACAAGAAGCAGCTCAAGAGCGTCATCTTCCCGCGCTATCACCAACTCGATGCGACACGCCGGCTCGTCGCCGACGTGCTGGCTCAAGGGCCGGGTCAGCGTTATCTGATTCAGCACTCCGCAGGCTCGGGCAAGACCAATTCGATTGCGTGGACGGCGCACTTCCTCGCCGACCTGCACGACGCCGACCACCGCAAGATGTTCGACAGCGTCCTCGTGGTGTCGGACCGCACCGTACTCGACGCCCAGTTGCAGGAAGCCATCTTCGACTTCGAGCGTACCACCGGTGTGGTGGCCACCATCACTAACGAGCACGGCAGCAAAAGCGCCCAGCTCGGCCAGGCGCTGAAAGACGGCAAGAAAATCATAGTCTGCACCATCCAGACCTTCCCGTTCGCGCTGCAGGCGGTCCAGGAACTGGCAGCCACCGAAGGCAAGCGCTTCGCGGTCATCGCCGATGAGGCTCACAGCTCGCAGACCGGGGAGGCCGCCGCCAAGCTCAAGCAGTTACTCTCGGCCGAGGAATGGGCCGACCTCCAGGATGGCGGCGAAATCGACACCGAGGCGCTGCTCGCAGCGCAGATGGAGGCCCGGACCGGCGTCAAGGGGCTGACCTATGTTGCGTTCACCGCAACACCGAAGCAGAAGACGCTGGAGCTGTTCGGCCGCCCCGGACCGGACGGCCTGCCAGAACCGTTTCACGTCTATTCGATGCGGCAGGCTATCGAGGAAGGCTTCATTCTCGACGTGCTCAAGAACTACACGACCTACAAGCTCGCATTCAAGCTGGCCCATGACGGACAGGAATACGACGAGAAGCAGGTTGAACGCAGTGCCGCGATGAAGGGCATCATGCAGTGGGTCCGGCTGCATCCGTACAACATTGCGCAGAAGGTGCGGATTGTCGTCGAACACTACCGCGAGAATGTCCAGCCACTGCTCGACGGCAAGGCAAAAGCGATGGTCGTCATAGCGAGCCGCAAGGAGGCTGTTCGCTGGCAGAAAGCCATTCGGGCGTACATCGAGAAGCAGAATTATCCACTCGGCGTGCTGGTGGCGTTCTCCGGCGAAATCGATGACCCCGAGAGCTATCCGGCGCCCGTGACCGAAACCAGCCGCGAACTGAATCCCGGCCTGAAGGGGCGCGACATCCGCGATGCTTTCGCCGAACCCGACTACCACCTGCTACTCGTCGCCAATAAATTCCAGACAGGCTTCGACCAGCCGCTGCTATGCGGCATGTACGTCGACAAGATGCTCGGCGGTATCCAGGCGGTGCAGACGCTGTCGCGCCTGAATCGCGCCTACCGTGGAAAGGACACCACATACATCCTCGACTTCGTCAACGACGCGGCCGAAATCCTCAAGGCGTTCAAGACGTACTACGAGACCGCCCAACTCGAGGCGACAACCGACCCGCACCATGTCTATGACCTGCGTGCCAAGCTCGACGCGGCCGGCTACTACGACGTCTTCGAGGTCGACCGCGTGGCGAAGGTTGAACTCGAGCCGAAGGCCACCCAGGCGCAGTTGCAAGCCGCCATCGCACCCGTCGCCGACCGCCTGCTCAAGCGCTACAAAGCGATGCAGGCAGACAAGGCTGCGGCTGAGGCGCAGCATGACGACAAAGCCGCCCAAACGGCCAAGGACACCCTCGACGCCCTGGTGCTGTTTAAGAACGATATGGGGGCGTTCGTGCGCCTCTACGCGTTCCTGTCGCAGATTTTTGACTACGGCAATACCGACATCGAGAAACGCTTCCTGTTCTACAAGCGGCTCATTCCCCTCCTGGAATTCGGTCGGGAACGTGACTCGGTTGACCTGTCCAAGGTTATGCTGACGCACCATAGCCTGAGACACACCGGGCGCCAGCCCCTCAATCTCGGTCACGGTGAAACGCCGAAGCTGCCGCCGATGGATGCCGTCGGCAGCGGTGCCGTCCAGGAGAAGGAGAAGGCGTTCCTCGACGAAATTATCCAGAAGGTCAACGGACTTTTCGATGGGGAACTGACTGACGACGACCAACTCGTTTACGTGAACGGGGTGCTCAAGGGCAAGCTGCTGGAAAACGTGCTGCTCATGCAACAAGCGGCGAGCAACAGCAAAGAGCAGTTCGCCAACTCCCCCGACCTGAAGGAAGCGCTGCTGCACGCCATCATCGACGCTTTCGATGCGCACGCCACAATGAGCAAGCAGGCACTCGATTCGGAGCGTGTGCGTGACGGTCTGAAGGACATCCTGCTCGGGCCGGCGCAACTTTATGAGGCACTGCGCGAACGGTCACCCTCCAATCGCGCGAGCCCATGAGCAGATAAACCTGAAAAGATGAAAGCGGCGAGCCCGTCAACCTGCCAACGAGGCCGGCTATCGCTTTCTATTACGCCAAGCGTTTTCGACGTTTTCCGCTGTATTCGCCTCCTGCAGCGTGCGCACCGCATTATCGGAATACCTCGGATGTCGTTGACTACCAAACTCAAAAACCATCATGTTTGCCGGGTCCGAATCCACGTCGACGTAGTCCCGTAGCGCCTTACATTTCGGGGCGGTGAGTTTTAGCTTCTCCGCGAGTTGCTGGGGACTTAGATAGTACTTCTTCTGGAGGTCGACTTCGCGAATAGCCGCCGCCGCCTCGGGGTCATCGCCGGATACAAAGCGTACGGGAGCGCCTTGTTTCCTCGTGAACCGTACCTTGACGGTCGGGCCTTCGCCCGCGACGTCGCTTGCCAACGTCATCAGCCGAGGAAAGACAGCCGCAACAGGCGTCGCACTTCGGATTGCTCTCTCGATTCGGTTGATGTCTCGCTCCGAAACTGCGACAGTGTCTGTTACATGTCCTTCCATAGCCAGCAGAGCTCTGATTCGACCTCGCGCCTCGTCACGGGCGCGCTTCCCCGGAGCGAGCAACTCGGCGATTTGCCTGTATTCTCGGTCGATAAGAAGCTCGAAATCCTGTAAGGGTTGGGTCGAGATTGGAAGCACCCTAAGCGGAAGATGGTCTGCCAGGGAATCTTCGAAATGCTCCTGAAGGAGTTCGTCAATAGCGGTTATCAGTGTCCGCGAGTTCAGATACAGCACGTCCTCAATTACGACGAGCATCCAATGCTGAGCAGCATCGCGCATGGCGTCGATTGCTCGAATGGCACCTGCCTGCGCTCCTGTAATGTAGCCATTAGATGTGGCCACGTTGAGTGCCTTCTCCAAACCGATGGAAGTGCCCTTTTCCTTGTCGAAACCTGATTGAGACCGTTGAACCAGCAAAGCTTTCAGCAGCATTTCGCTGCTGTGCTGCAAATGCAGCAAGACGCTTTCTGTTCTACCGCGGTCATCGTAACCATTGAATATTTCAAGACCCCGCCGTAGCGACGCCAGCCCGTGCTGTTTTAGCGTGCGCGCATCTCTCTTCAGCTTCATGTCGGCTTTCCTTGTTGGGCTCGTATGGCGTTCGTAGCTGGACACGCAGTCACGGCGACGCGTCCGGAGGACATGGCTCGTCGATGAGTCTTGAACGTGGACATCAAATTTGCTACTTTGAAAGCATCGGCGCAACGCCGACCTGAGCATTCGCACCTGAAGTGCTATGGCCCTCTGGGCCGTGGCTCCGTCCCCCATTTTATGAGAGGGTACGGAGTGAGGGTGCCATGAAACAGGCAAAGTGGCTCGGGCGGGTAAATCCACGTGGTTGCCTTGCAAGCGGATGGCCCGCGAGCGTTCGGCTCCTACATGATGCGGATGGACTTGACGTCCATCGCCGCCAGGCAGGCAAGCAGGAATGCCGCCGAGAACCTCTTTCGGTTGACCTTCCGGTTAATCTGGTCCGGCGACTCGTCAATCCCGTATTGCTCCAGCCGCCTCGCCAGCTCCTTATAGGTCAGGCGCCGCCGGTACATCTTCTCCACTATCAGCTCCTTCGCCGTCTCCTCCCACGAGCCGTACACGTCCGTTTGAGACGCAGTCCTTTTGCGCGGCCGCTCGCCCATCGTTGCCCCTTTGCCTTGAATTGGCCTCAGATTTTTGAGGAAGCGCGAATTCTCGCACACTTTAATCGGTCGTTTATGACCGGTCTGGTGCGCGCAGCACTACACGTTCTTTGTAAGCAATTTCTGTGAGGACGTAATGCTGAACAAGGCACAACTGACCGACCTGTTCGACCATCTGGGCACGCCGCTCCCGGGCCGCAAGCTGGTCCAGGAGGCGCGCATCCACGCGCCCGTGCGCGATGTGGCCTCCCGGGGAGGCAATGTCATTACCTATGTGGCAAGCAGGAAGATGGCGCGCGAAATCGCCACGGAGAGCTACGGCATCGAGTTCGCCGCCGCTATCGGGTTCGAATACGACGAACATGTGCTGGAGTTTTATCCGCAGCCGTGCAAGTTGCAGCTCACCCTGGTCGACGACTCCACAGGTGAAATCCGTGCGATACATCACACGCCGGACTTTCTCGTCATTTCCAAGGACGGCATCACGCTCGAGGAATGGAAGTCCGAGGCAAAACTGACCCGGCTGGCCGAAAAGTACCCCTATCGCTACCAGCGACATCCTGATGGGAACTGGTATTCGCCGCAAATCGAGGAGCAGCTCGCCGAACGCGGTATTCGGTACCGGATTCGTAGCGACACCGCGATTCCACGACGCCGCATCGAAAACCTGCAGCACCTCGCCGACTATTACCTCCCGGCGGCAGAACCGTGTCCCGAAGATGTTCTCGCTCGTCTCGATGCCGGCCCGAAGGAACATGGCGCGCTTTTCTTTTATGAGTTGCTCGAGCCGCCGTACGCGTTCAGCGCCGACCATGTGAACAAGGCCATCGCTGACCAACTCGTTGTGACGGACCTTGACCACGAGTCCCTACGCAATCCTCGACGCTTCCGAATCTATCGGGACAAAACGCTTCGCGAGTTCCTGTATGCCGAGTCACATCGCGCAACGCCGCCCGGCTACGAACGCTTCGCACTTCATATCGCCGTCGGCACGCAGTTCGAATTCGAAGGCCAGGAACTGACCATCACGCTGGTCGGCGAAAAAAGCATGGTCTGCAATAGGCAGGACCAAACCACCATGGAGCTTCAGCGTGACTGGCTCCTTGCGGCTCATGACAAAAATCGCATCCGGGTCCTCGAAGCAGCACCGCCCGCCGACCTCGGTCTGAGCCGGTATACCGAAGAAGAATACGCGGAAGCGCTTCGGCGCCAGACGCTACTCCAGTCCGAATCGGCAGTGGCGACTGTTTCCGCCAGGACATTGCGTCGCTGGAATGCTCGCCAGGCCGTCGCTCGAGCGAATGGCGACCATGAGATTCTGGCTTTGGTACCGCACGTCAGTGCTCGCGGAAACCACGCGGCTCGGCTGAGTGAAGAGCAGATTGACATGATGGACCGGGTCATTGACGAGCACTGGCGAAACAACAGGGCCATCAACTACAAGACCTGCCATCGGCACCTGCTAGTGATGTGCGAACAAGAAAATGTGCCGGCGCCGTCATACCCAACCTTGATTGCACGCATCAAAGGGCAGACGACCAACCACGACATCCGGGTTCGCGAAGGCAAACGCTTGGCATACCAGAAAGACGCCTTCGTGGACGCCCTGCACTATCACACGCCGATTCACGGTAGCCGACCGTTCCAGTATGTGCATATCGACCACACCGAACTGGACATCGAACTGATTTCCAGCCGCACGGGCAAGAACCTCGGCAGGCCGTGGCTATCGCTTGCCGTGGACGCGTATACCCGGCGCATCGTGGGCATATTCCTAACGTATGACCCGCCTTCATATCACTCGGTGATGATGGCGGTCCGCGACATGGTACGTCGCTTTCATCGGCTGCCTGAAATTATGGTCGTCGATAACGGCAGCGACTTTCGGTCTTCAGCATTCAAATCATTTCTCAAGGCAATGGGTTGCCATCTGCGTTTCCGTCCGTCCGGCAACCCGCGTCACGGTGCGGTGCTCGAACGAATGTTCGGCCGGCTGAACGTCGATTACATACACGGTCTCGCGGGCAACACGAAGGCCACAAAGCAAGTCCGCATGGTGTCCGGTTCGCATCTACCCAAGAACCTCGCCGAGTGGACGCTCGAACCAATGTATTACGGCATTGAACACTGGGCTACGGATTTCTATGACCAGCAACAGCATCCCGTCCTCGGCGAATCGCCGCGTGAGGCGTTTCAGCGTGGCCTTCGTGAAAGCGGCTCGCGCGAGCACCTGCATATCCAGTTCAACAGGGACTTCCTGATTGCGACATGCCCCCCGGTTGACCGGGAAGGACTGCGACAAATTCATCCGCAGCGCGGCGTAAAGGTGAACGAGCGGCTCTATCACCACCCCGCATTCCGGTCTTATCAAGTCGCCGGTCAACGGCTTCCCGTCAGGTATGACCCGTGGGATGCATCGTCCGTCTATGTACGGATAAAGGACCAATGGATTCAAGCGGTCTGCCCGAGCTTGAGCGGTCTTGGCCAGCTAACCGAAAACGAGAGGAAAGCACTGACCCAAGAATACGACCGACGCTACCGCACATCGGTCGCTGACGAGCAGGACGCGCAGCGCCTTAAGGAGTTCATGCGCACCTTCACGCCAGAAGGCGCGATGGCTGTTGCTCTCGAACGCCAGGCGGAAAACAAGTCGCTTTATAACAGTTTGCAGTTCGCGAGCATCGCCCCCGTTGCTCCTCTAAATCGATTTAGCCTCATCGAGGAAACATCCAGCGCTGCCGAATCGCCGGCAGAGACAAGGTCATCAACGACATCAACAAACAATCCGGTCCAATCGCCGCCCGAGGCAGCGGCGTGGGACGACATTCCTGACCTTGACACTTTTTGAGGTGATTCATGCAACAAAAACATTCCGCCCCGCTCTCGCCTGTACCAAATTCGGCCAGCGCTCTGCTCGGCAAGCGCATCAGACACCCGCGCATTGCACAGGTCATGTCTGAACTGGAGACCCTGATTTACCCCGGCAGCCAGGACAGCACCCTCCTCGTTTGTGGTCCGACGGGAGCGGGCAAGACCACGCTGGCCAAGTACATGGTCGAGGCGGCGGTCGAACGCGCCGCCGCGGACATGGAGGCGAACGCCGGCACGATTCCGGCCCTCTTCGTCGAAGCACCGGCCTCTGGCGAGAACGATTTCTCGTGGAGACTTTTCTATCGCCAGATTCTCTCCCAACTCGGTGACGACCTCGACTCGCCGAAAGCGGCCTATGGCATCGACGCCCAATCGGGACGCATGGTGCGGCCGCGCGGTGCCAGTGGCAACAGTCTCGCGGCATTACGGACGGCCGTCGAGCGCTCGCTGCGCGAGCGGAAAGTCCAATTCCTCGTCATCGACGAAGCTGCCCACATCATTCACCAGACGCGCGGCAGTTCCAAGCTGGAGATTCAGCTCGATACGCTGAAGTCCCTGGTGAATCAATGCGGCACGCAGATGGTGTTGGTCGGCTCCTACGACCTTTACCGGCTTATGTCGCTGTCTGGTCAGCTCGCCAGACGCTCGCATGTCCTCCATTTCGAACGTTATCGGCAGGACCGCCCCGAAGACGTTCGCGCATTCATCGCCTGCATCCAGGCATTCGAAAAGATGCTGCCCGCGCTGTGGGGCGGCGAGTTGACGCGTTACGCGGAGGCGCTTCATGAAAACACGCTGGGTTGCATCGGCACGCTGAGCAGCGTGCTTGTCCGAGCCGCTCGACTGGCCGATGCCGACGGTCGTTGGTCAACCGATGCGCTACGGCGCGCGTTGCTAACGGAGGCGCAGCGCGACCGGATTCTCACCGAAATCCTCGAGGGCGAGGAGGCCATCAATCCCGGCCTCACCCGCATCATGCCCACCCAGCGGCGGCAGGCATCGACCAGCAGAAGGAGCGCAGCATGAGCTATTCGATTTCGAATCCGCGCTCGACGCTGCACGCTCTGGCGCCCATCGGCCTCGCCACGCCAGAGGTCGAGAGCCTGCTCAGCTACTTTTGCCGGCTGGCCGTATCGCATAGCGTGTCCGTCGCAGCGCTTTGCAGGCAAGTCGCCGGGACCGTTGGCTGGGAGCTTTCCGAGAAACACGAATGGCACGTGGGAAACATTGGCGGCATCGGAGACGCGGCGAGCAACTGGTCGGCCGCGCTCTCTGCCCTGACGAGCGTCGAGCGGCTCGACCGACTCACGCTGTTGCCGTGGCGTAACGTTATCGCCCAGACGAGCCTCGCGGCGACGCGGTCGCGCTGGTGTCCAGCGTGTTTTGCCGAAGATAAGGAAAGCGGCAAAACGCCGTATTTCCGCCTGGCATGGGACGTGGGTGCGGTGACCGTGTGCGCAAGACACAAGGCCGAATTGGTGCATATCTGCCCGGATTGCGGCCGCCCCGACGCGCGACACAAGTCCGCGTACGTTGTGCCCGGCTGGTGCGCGCACTGCGGCGCCTTTCTCGGAGACGGAGAGCCGCCTCCTGCTGCTACGCCAGAAGAGCTTTGGAAGGCAACCCAGGTCGGGGCGATGCTGAAGGCGCAAGGGTCTCTCGAAACGCCCCCAACCCGGCAGGCAATGCTAGACGCGATACAAACGCTCGTCACCAGGCTAGACAACGGGAAAGGGGCGCTCTTCGCTCGGCGTGTGGGCCTGAGCAAGACAACGGTTCACTATTGGCTGAAGCAGGCGGGGGCCCCTGCATTGCCGGCGCATCTGCGCATCGCCTCACAGACAGGATTGGCACTGCCACAGTTGCTCATGGGCGATTTAATCGGCTGGGCTCCGTGTTCGGCGGAAATGCACCAGCTGGCACTGCTGTTTCCGGACGAAACAAAACGTGCGGCGGCTCGCGCAATTGACTGGGATAACGTTCGTGCTGAACTGCGGACATTCAGCAAGCTACCGTCAATCATCAGCGTGTCCGAAGCCGCACGCAGGCTCGACGTCGACGCCCGACTGCTCTATCAACACGCGAACAAGGAAGCGCGCGTTTTGGCCGAGCGCTGGACGCAATACATGCAGCGCCGAAAACAACGAAGCGTCGACAATGCTCGCACCGTCATCGAAGCCGCGTGCAGGGATATCCTCGCCGACGGCAAGGCAATCAACCTACGGGAGCTAGATGCCCGGGTACCGAAGGAGGTCCTGGGCAGCATCCGAGGTGTCATCGACGTCCTACAGGAGGTCAAGGAGACGCTCGGCGTAAGCTAATCGACCAGCCCCCCATCCACCAATGAAAAAGCCGGCCTACGCGCCGGCTTTTTCGTATCTACGCCCCGCTCCGCGGGGCAAAACCTTTGACCCTAGCACCGTTACCCGATAAAGCAAAACGTGTCCCATCGGGAAATCAAGCATAACCTGTCCAAGTGGCCACTTTATGCTTAACGGCATAACGTCCTGGACGTTGACGGTACAACGATTGGTGGGCCGGGTGGGAGTCGAACCCACGGTGTCCTTTCGGAGGCGGATTATGAGTCCGCTGCCTGCAACCAGCACGGCGTCCGGCCCATCGCACACTGTTGAATGCTTCGCTTGCGTGTGGCGAAACTGCATGCCCGCGATTTCGACTGCACGGCGACTACATCGCGGAAAGATTGCGAGTCTATCGGCTAATGCAGCCGCGTGCAAATCCGAAAAACCAAATAGACGCGAATCGACTGTCGGTTCAACGAACAAGGTCACACCACGCCGCCCGCGACGGAAGCCGACATGCCAGATTTGACCGCCAGCACCCGGCCGGTGACCCGCCGCCCACAAAAAAGCCCAGCGCTTGCGCACCGGGCTTTTTGCCAAACCGACCTCATCGACCACTCCGAAATCAGTTCCCTTCGAGGAACGACTTCAGCTTATCCGACCGGCTCGGGTGACGCAGCTTGCGCAGCGCCTTGGCTTCGATCTGACGGATCCGTTCACGCGTCACGTCGAACTGCTTGCCCACTTCCTCGAGCGTGTGATCCGTGCTCATTTCGATGCCGAAACGCATCCGCAACACCTTCGCTTCGCGCGGCGTCAACGAATCGAGCACATCCTTCACGACATCGCGCATGCTGGCATGCAACGCGGCGTCGGCCGGCGCCACCGTGTTCGTATCCTCGATGAAGTCGCCCAGATGCGAATCGTCGTCGTCGCCGATCGGCGTTTCCATGGAGATCGGCTCCTTCGCGATCTTCATGATCTTGCGGATCTTGTCCTCCGGCATTTCCATCTTTTCCGCGAGCGTCGCCGGATCGGGTTCCAGCCCCGTCTCCTGCAGAATCTGCCGCGAAATACGGTTCATCTTGTTGATCGTCTCGATCATGTGAACCGGAATCCGGATCGTGCGCGCCTGGTCGGCAATCGAACGCGTAATGGCCTGGCGAATCCACCACGTGGCGTACGTCGAAAACTTATAACCGCGGCGGTATTCGAACTTGTCCACGGCCTTCATCAACCCGATGTTGCCTTCCTGAATCAAATCGAGGAATTGCAAACCACGGTTCGTGTACTTCTTCGCAATCGAAATCACGAGACGCAAGTTGGCCTCGGTCATCTCGCGCTTGGCCTGACGCGCCTTCAATTCGCCCGCCGCCATCTGGCGGTTCGTTTCCTTCAAATCCTTCAGCGGCAACACCACGCGCGCTTGCAAATCGAGCAAACGCTGCTGCTGCTCGCGGATAGCAGGAATGTTGCGCGACAGAATCGCACTGTACGGATGCCCCTCGGCCACGATCTTCTCGGCCCACTCGAGATCGGTCTCGCTGCCCGGGAAACGCGCGATGAATTCGGCGCGCGGCATGCCGCACTTGTCGACGACGATATGCAAAATCTGACGCTCGACTTGACGCACTTCGTCCACTTGCGCGCGCAACGTATCGCACAGCCGCTCGACCGTGCGCGCCGTGAAGCGAATCGACATCAGTTCGTTCTGAATCGTCTCTTGCGCCTTCAAGTACGACTTCGACTTGTAGCCTTCCTTCTCGAACGCACGACGCATCTTGTCGAACCATTCGCTGATCAACGCGAATTTCTCGAGCGAGACACGCTTGAGGGCTTCGAGTTGCGCCGCGTTGGCCGTGGCCTGCGCGGTGCCGTCGTCGTCCTCTTCTTCCTCTTCTTCCTCTTCCTCTTCTTCCTCGGCTTCGTTCTCGATCGCTTCCGCTTCTTGCGGCGAGAAACCGTCCGCGTCTTCGGCGTTCGGATCGATGAGGCCATCGACGAGTTCGTCGATACGCGTTTCCTCGTTCGCAACGCGCTCGGCCATCGCGAGGATGTCCGCGATCGTCGTCGGACACGCCGAAATCGCCATCACCATGTGCTTGAGGCCGTCCTCGATGCGCTTCGCGATCTCGATTTCGCCTTCGCGCGTAAGCAGCTCGACCGTGCCCATCTCACGCATGTACATACGGACCGGGTCGGTCGTGCGGCCGAATTCGGAATCGACCGTCGACAACGCGACTTCCGCTTCCTCTTCGACTTCGTCGTCCGACGAGGCGGCCGGAGCGTTGTCGTTGAGCAGCAGCGTTTCCGCATCGGGCGCCTGCTCGTAGACAGCCACGCCCATGTCGTTGAACGTGCTGATGATGCCTTCGATCGCCTCGGTCTCGGCGAAGTTGTCGGGCAGGTGGTCGTTGATTTCCGCGTACGTCAAAAAGCCGCGCTCTTTACCGAGCTTGATCAGCGCGCGCAGCTTCGAGCGGCGCTCTTCGAGCTCCTCCGCCGTGCCGGGCTGACTCGACGCAAACGCGTCCTTCAACAGCGCCTTTTCCTTCGCGCGGCGATCGCGCGCCTTGGCCTTTTCGCCCTTGGCCGGAGCAGCTTGCTGCTCTTCGCCTTGGGTTGCGTCGTCATCGACGGATACTTCGTTCAGCTTTTTCGTCATGGAGTTCGCCGTACCGGCTATAGTCTCGACTCGCGGCTGCTGGACTTCAGCCGGTTGCACCGTGGATACCTGGGTTTCGCGCACTGCCGAATCGTCCGGCGTGGCAGCCGCGCCCCCTGCGCTTTTCGAACCGGATCGCCTTGCGGCGGCGGCTCTCGTCTCCGGCTTGGCGGACGCTCGTGCCGCCTTGGTCATGTCGGCGGCTGCCGCCGAAGTTCGTACAGCCCCCGAGCCCGCCGGCTTCTTGCCGGCCCGCTCCGCTGCACTTGCAGCCGTTGTCTTACGGACAGAAACGATCGCCGATCTTGCAGAGACTTCCTCGCGCGCCGGCCGCACCGCACGCTGGCTCGAGCCCTGGGCCTTGCCCTTGCTCGTCCCCGTCGCGCCTCTCGCAGCCTTGGAGCCCGTAGTCTTTGCCATCGCTATCTCGCCTTTGCCCTAGCGCCATTGCTTCGAAAAGACAAACTGAACCGCTGAAAACCTTTTATTATAGCACACACGGCCCAATCCCCCTTTCAAAGCCCGAGCTGCCGTTTCATCTCGCCGCGTTGCCGGTTCAGGTCCGCGAATTGATCGATTTCCTCGGGCGTCAGTTTGGACTGGCGCGACAAGCGCTCGAGCCGCTCGCAGCACGCGTCGTAACGAATCTTTAGGATTGCCGCCTGGAATTCCTCCGCGGCGATGCGCTCGCGCTCCTGCTGTTGCTCGGCCGCGGCGGCGTCTTCCACATCGTGCATGAGCAAATCACGCACGTTTTCATCATAGACCAGAATTTCGCGGAAGATTTCTTCGAAAGTCGCCGCGTTGGCCCCATTTCTAAGCAGATCCGACAGATGTCGAAATTCGGCCGCATCGCCCAAGGCGCGCGCGTGCGTAGCCGCTTCGGCGAACAATTCGCCATGGTGGCTTTGGTTGAATAAGCTTTCCTCGCTCTCTTCGTCCAACACCGACACGATGCGCGGATACATCACCAAATTGCGCAACGCGCGTTCCTCGATGCCCGTGACGCGCCGCCGGTCCTTGCGCGCGGGCGCCGGCCGGGCGGCCACGGCGATGCGCGTATCGACCTCGCACAGGGCCGCCACTTCCTCGAACGGAACGCCCAAGCGATCGGCAAACATGTGCATGATCTGGGCACGCAGCGCATTGGCCGGCAGCGCCTGCAATAGCGGCTTGGCATCGAACAGCGCGCGAGCGCGCCCTTCCGGCGTATCGAGTTCCTTGCCCGCCAGCACTTCGTTCAACATGAACTGCGACAGCGGCAGCGCGTGCTCGATCTGCTCCGAAAAAGCGTCCCGGCCGAATTCACGGACGAAGCTATCGGGATCGTGCTCCGGCGGCAAAAACAAGAAGCGGATCGTGCGGTTGTCGGCGGCATGCGGCAGGCAAGCGTCGAGCGCGCGCCGCGCTGCGCGACGGCCCGCGGCGTCCCCGTCGAAGCTGAAGATGACCGTGTCGGTCTGCCGCAGCAGCTTCTGCACGTGAACCGGCGTGCAAGCGGTGCCGAGGGTCGCAACGGCATTCGGAAACCCGAGTTGCGCCAATGCGACGACGTCCATATACCCCTCCACCACCAACACGAAATGCGCCTCGCGAATCGCCAACCGGGCCTCGAACAGCCCGTACAGCTCGCTACCCTTGCTAAATAGCGGCGTTTCCGGCGAATTCAAATACTTCGGTTCGCCGCTGTCGAGCACGCGCCCGCCGAACCCGATCACCTGCCCCTTGACGTTGCGAATCGGGAACATGATGCGTTCGCGGAACCGGTCGTAGCGCCGCGGCTGGCCTTGCGCGTCGAGCTTCTCGCTGACGATGACGAGGCCCGCCTCGACGAGCGCATCGTTGCGGTAATCGGCGAAGGCGGCTTCGAGGTTCTGCCAGCCGTCGGGCGCGAATCCGAGCCCGAAGCGCGCGGCGACTTCGCCCGTCAGCCCGCGCTTCTTCAAGTACTGAATGGCTTGCGGCGCACCCCGCAGTGTCTTGCGGTAGTAGTCGCTCGCCGTTTGCATGAGGTCCGACAACGCGGCAACCGCTTTGCCGTCCACGGGCGCGAATCGCTCGGCGCCGCCCGCGCCGCCTTGGCCCGCGGAACCGCCGTAACCGCCGCGAGCGGGCGACGGCTCTTGCGGTACGGACAGGCCGACCGATTGCGCGAGTTCGCCCACGGCCTCGGGGAACGAAAGCCCCGCGTGTTCCATCAAGAAGCCGATGGCCGTTCCGTGCGCACCGCATCCGAAGCAGTGATAGAACTGCTTGGTCGGGCTGACGGTGAACGAGGGACTTTTCTCGTTATGAAACGGGCACAAGCCCATGAAATTCGCCCCGCCCTTCTTCAACTGGACGAACTTGCCCACCACGTCGACGATATCGACGCGGTTCAGCAGATCCTGGAGAAAGGCGTGTGGAATCACATGCACTCACGCGGGACGAACCCGAACGCTGCACTCATGCTGCGCGCCGCCGCTCGCGTTGCGATGAAACGCGCGCCAGCGCAGCGTTCGGTGTCGCTCACCCGCTTACTTGGCAAGTGCGGCCTTCACGAGGGCGGACACGGCCGTCATGTCGGCCCGGCCGGCAAGCTTGCCCTTGAGCACGCCCATCACTTTGCCCATGTCCTGCGGCCCGGCCGCCCCCGTTGCAGCTACGGCCGCCTGCACCTGCTCGGCAATTTCGGCCTCCGACAATTGGGCCGGCATATACGCGGCGAGCACGGCAAGCTCTGCACTCTCCTGCTCGACCAAATCGGTGCGGCCGGCCGCTTCGAATTGGCTGATCGAATCCTTGCGCTGCTTGATCATCTTGTCGATGACGCCCGTGATGGCGGCATCGTCGAGCACCGTCCGTTCGTCGACTTCCCGCTGCTTGATCGCCGCCAGCAGCAAACGAATCGTGGCGAGGCGCCCGGTCTCGCGTGCGCGCATCGCGGTTTTCATGTCCTCGTTGATACGATCTTTAAGACTCATCTTTCACCCGGCTGAGGAAGGGAGGTGGCAATAACGCAATGGTGCGCACTGAGCGCAAAAACCCGCTTGGGATGTTTCCTCAAGCGGGTCTTGCGCATTCGCATTCGCATTCGCGAGCGCGAGCGCAGCGGACGCGGGACGATCAATACAATTTCTTCGGCAGCATCTGGCTGCGCAGGCGCTTGAAATGGCGCTTTACGGCCGCCGCCTTCTTGCGCTTGCGTTCAGCCGTGGGCTTTTCGAAGAACTCGCGCGCACGAAGCTCGGTCAGAAGGCCGTTCTTCTCGATCGTGCGCTTGAAGCGGCGCATCGCAACTTCAAAGGGCTCGTTTTCTTTTACGCGGATGATCGTCATGTTTCCAAAACGAAATTTTCCAAAGGTCCGGGAGTATAGCAGACCTCGGGCACATTTACACGAGCGTTGTCAAGTACCGCGAACGAATTCGGTCGCGGCTTGGCCTGCCGCCACGCCCGATGCCCACGCCCATTGAAAGTTGTAACCGCCAAGCCAGCCGGTGACGTCCACGGCCTCGCCGATGAAATAGAGTCCCGGCACGCGCGCGCTCATCATGGTCGTCGACGACAACTCGCGCGTATCGACGCCGCCCTTGGTGACTTCGGCCTTGCGATAGCCCTCGGTTCCCGAAGGCGTCAATGTCCAACGAGAAAACGCCTCGCCCAGGCGGCGCAAGGTCTTGTCGGACAAATCGGCCAAGCGGGCTTCGGCGGACACCGCATGCGCATCGAGCCATGCGTGCGCCAACCGCGCCGGCAGCCATTGCCCCAGCACCGTGCCGATCTGGCGTTTGGTGGCGCTCGATTTTGCCTCGAGCAACGCCGCAGCGACATCGCGCCCAGGCAGCAGATCGATGACGATCGGCTCCCCGCTGTGCCAGTAGCTGGAAATTTGCAGCACGCCGGGTCCGGACAACCCTCGGTGCGTGAAAAGCAAGTCTTCGATGAACGAGCCCGACGCCCGCTTGGGGCCCGCCGCCACCTCGACCTCGAGCGATACGCCTGCCAGCGCGGCGAACGGCGCCCAATCCTCGGAAGTGAAAGTGAGCGGAACGAGCGCCGGCCGGGTGTCGACGAGCTTGTGCCCGAACTGCTTGGCGAGGCGATAGGCGAAATCGGTCGCGCCGATCTTCGGGATCGAGAGTCCCCCGGTAGCGATCACCAAGGCCCGTGCCGCAATCTCGCCGCCGCTCGTCTCGAGCGCAAACGCACCCGCCTCGCTGCGCCGGACGGCATGCACCGCCACCGGACGTCGCCAGGTCACTCGGCCGGTGTCGCACTCGGCCGCAAGCAGGTCGATGATCGATTCGCTCGAATGGTCGCAAAAAAGCTGACCTCGGTGCTTCTCGTGCCAAGTCACGCGATGCGCCTTCAGCAGCGCAAGAAAATCGCGCGGCGTGTAGCGCGCGAGCGCTGAACGGCAAAAGTGCGGATTGGCCGAGAGATAGTTGGACGGGCCTGCCTGCAAGTTCGTGAAATTGCAGCGCCCGCCGCCTGAAATGCGGATCTTCTCCGCAAGACGCGGCGCGTGATCGATCAGCGTCACACGCGCGCCGCGCTGCCCGGCCACGGCCGCGCACATCATCCCGGCCGCCCCTGCGCCGATGACGGCGATATCGAAAGATTCCATGGCGCGCATTCTACCTGCGCGAGCGGCCAGGGTCGGCGCGCTGATATACTTTCGTGTTTTCCACGCATTCCTCGCGGTGGCGACGGCAACGGTTATAGCGTCATAGCCGGGCCATGATCGTCATCGCCGCCCTCGCCCATCCCACCATGCTCGTTCTCGGCATCGAAAGTTCGTGCGACGAAACCGGGCTCGCGCTCTACGATACCGAGCGCGGCCTGCTCGCGCACGCCCTGCATTCGCAGATCGCGATGCATCGCGAATACGGCGGCGTCGTACCCGAACTGGCATCTCGCGACCATATCCGCCGGGCGCTGCCGCTGCTCGAGGATGTCCTCGCCCGCTCGGGAGCGTCGCGCGCAGACATCGACGCCATCGCGTTCACGCAGGGCCCAGGCCTCGCGGGTGCGCTGCTGGTCGGGGCCAGCATCGCCAATGCACTCGCGCTCGCATGGGATAAGCCCACCATCGGCATCCACCATCTGGAAGGGCACCTGCTCTCGCCGCTGCTCGTCGAGGCGCCCCCGCCGTTTCCGTTCGTTGCGCTGCTGGTGTCGGGCGGCCACACGCAGCTCATGCGCGTGACCGACGTAGGCGTCTACGAAACGCTCGGCGAAACGCTGGACGACGCGGCCGGCGAAGCATTCGACAAGACGGCCAAGTTGCTCGGGCTCGGCTATCCCGGCGGCCCGGAAGTTTCCCGGCTCGCCGATTACGGAACCCCGGGCGCCGTCACGCTGCCGCGGCCGATGCTGCATTCAGGCGATCTCGATTTCAGTTTCAGCGGGTTGAAAACGGCTGTGCTGACGCAAACCAAGCGGTTGGGCGCGAACGTCTGCGAACAAGCGAAGGCCGATCTCGCGCGCGGGTTCGTGGATGCGGCCGTGGACGTGCTTGTCGGCAAATCGCTGGCGGCGCTCAAGAAGACGCGGCTCAAACGCCTTGTCGTCGCGGGCGGCGTGGGCGCGAACCGCCAGTTGCGCGACGCATTGACGGCCGCCGCCAAGAAACGCGGCTTCGATGTCCACTACCCCGACCTTGCGCTGTGCACCGATAACGGCGCGATGATCGCGCTAGCTGGCGCTTTGCGTCTGCAACGCTGGCCGCATCAAGCAAGCCGGGACTATGCGTTCACGGTCAAGCCGCGCTGGGATTTGTCGTCGCTCGCGCGATAGGACGATAACGGGCGGCCGGCGCAACGATAGAAGCGTTAAACCGATTCTGTAGGCGCCGTGCGTTTGTCATGCTCGATCACGGCGTAAGCGCTGTGGTTGTGAATCGATTCGAAGTTTTCCGCTTCGAGCGTGTACGCCACGATGCGCTCGTCGCGGTTGAGCCGCTGCGCCACATCCCGTACCAAGTCTTCGACGAATTTCGGGTTCTCGTACGCACGCTCCGTCACGAACTTCTCGTCGGGGCGCTTGAGCAAACCCCACAACTCGCACGAAGCCTCCTCCTCGGCAATACGGATCAGGTCTTCGACGGGCGCGTCGGCCTGTAATTCGACTTCGATCGTCACATGCGAGCGCTGATTGTGCGCGCCGTACTGGGAGATTTCCTTCGAGCAGGGGCAAAGGCTCGTCACGGGCACGAGCACACGCAAGAACGTGCGGATTTCGCCGTCGCGCGCCTGCCCCGTCAATGTCACTTCGTAGTCGAGCAAACTCGACACGCCCGAAACGGGCGCGGTTTTCGGCACGAAGTAAGGGAACGTGACTTCGATACGGCCGGCCGCCGCTTCGAGCTTGTCGAGCATCTCGGCAAGCAGCGTGCGAAACGTAGCGGACTCGAGCGGCGCCTTGTTCGCCTCCAATAACGCGACGAAGCGCGACATGTGCGTGCCCTTCTGATGCGCGGGCAGATGCACGTCGAGGTTCCATGTCCCCACCGTCGGCTGGATGTCGCCGCTGGGCGTGCGCACCGTCAACGGATGGCGCACTCCCTTCACCCCAACGCGTTGAATCGGAATCTGCCTCGTGTCGACCGTGCTTTGAACGTCGGGCATGACGAAGGCGGGATTCATCTGGTTCATCTTCTTGTCCTGATGGGCGCGGCTGCAATGCCGGAGCGCAGGGGCCGGCGAAAGTCGCGCCAATAAATAAACATGGGCCCGAAGGCCCATGCGTGCATCCAAAATGCGGCGGCCGCTTATGCGGCCGGCTCGGGATCAAGCCACGCGCTGCGCCGCCAGCTTAGCCGCCGGCTCGAAAAAGCGTGCGCGAATCGACCGTTCGATGCCCGCGCCGTCAAGGCCGCATTCCGCCAGCAACTTAGCCGGGTCGCCATGGTCGATGAAGCTGTCGGGGAGGCCCAATTGTAGTACGGGGCGAACAACCCCATTGGCAAGCAGGGATTCCACACAGGCCGAGCCCGCACCGCCCATCACGCAGCCTTCTTCCACCGTGACGATCGCATCGTGCGTTTGCGCCAGCTCGCGCACGAGGTCGGCATCGATCGGTTTGACGAAGCGCATGTTCGCGACCGTGGCATCGAGCCCTTCGGCCGCCGCCAGTGCAGGCGCGACCATGGTGCCGAACGCGAGAATCGCAATGCGGCTGCCCTTGGGCGCAGTCGATTGACGGCGAATTTCGCCACGGCCCACCGGCAGCGCCTCCATTTGTTTCACCGTGGCGACACCCGTGCCCGCGCCGCGCGGATAACGAACCGCCGTCGGATTGGGCTGCTGCAACGCCGTGTACAACATCTGGCGGCACTCGTTTTCATCGGCCGGTGCCATCACGGTCATGTTGGGAATGCAGCGCAGGAACGCGAGATCATAGGCCCCCGCGTGCGTGGCGCCGTCGGCGCCCACGAGCCCCGCCCGGTCGATCGCGAATACGACTGGGAGGTTCTGCAACGCTACGTCGTGAATCAACTGGTCGTACGCGCGCTGCAGGAACGTCGAGTAAATGGCGACGACAGGCTTCATGCCTTCCGTGGCGATGCCGCCCGCGAACGTCACGGCATGCTGCTCGGCAATGCCCACGTCGAAATAGCGATCGGGAAAGCGCCGCTCGAATTCAACCATGCCCGAGCCTTCGCGCATGGCCGGCGTAATGCCCACGACGCGCGAATCCAATTCAGCCGCATCGCACAACCACTCGCCGAATACCTGCGTATAGGTTTTCTTCGACGGCGAGCTAGGCGGCTTGATGCCTTCGGCCGGATTGAACTTGCCCGGCCCGTGATAGAGCACGGGATCGGCTTCGGCGAGCTTGTAGCCTTGCCCCTTCTTCGTGACGACGTGCAGGAATTGCGGGCCGCGCAACTCCCGAATGTTTTGCAGCGTGGGGATCAACGAATCGAGATCGTGCCCGTCGATGGGGCCGATGTAGTTGAACCCGAACTCCTCGAACAGCGTGGCGGGGACCACCATGCCCTTCGCGTGCTCTTCGAGCTTGCGCGCCAACTCGAGCATCGGCGGAGCAACGCGCAACACGCGCTCGACCCCTGCGCGAGCGGCCGCATAAAAACGCCCCGACATTAGCCGAGCGAGGTGGCGATTGAGCGCGCCGACAGGCGGCGAAATCGACATGTCGTTGTCGTTCAGGATCACGAGCAGCGGCAAATCGTCGCACACGCCGGCGTTGTTCATGGCTTCGAACGCCATGCCCGCCGTCATCGCGCCGTCGCCGATCACGGCGATCGAGAAACGATCGATACCCTCTAGCTTGCTTGCGGTCGCCATCCCCAGCGCCGCGGAAATCGAGGTGCTCGAATGCGCGGTGCCGAATGTGTCGTACTGCGACTCCGAGCGGCGCGGGAACCCCGAAATGCCGCCGCGCTGACGCAACGTGGGCATCCGGTCGCGACGCCCCGTCAGAATCTTATGAGGATAGGTTTGGTGGCCCACGTCCCAGACGATACGGTCGTGCGGCGTATCGAAAACGTAGTGCAAGGCGATCGTCAGCTCGACGGTGCCGAGATTCGACGACAAATGGCCGCCCGTTTGCGACACGCTGTCGAGCACGAATGCGCGCAGCTCGTCGGCAAGCGGCTTCAGTTGGCGGCGATCGAGGCGGCGCAGATCCGCCGGGTCGTCGATGGTTTTCAACAAGTCGTACATCGTCGTTCCATTGTAGGAAAAGTTACGCGCCCGCTTTTTTCACGCGCTTCTCGAGGCCAATGGCGCGCGCCAGCGGGCTTCGCGTTCAACTCACCCGGTGTACCACCAGGTCGGCAAGCTCGGCCAGACGCCGTGCATGCTCACCGAAAGGCGCGAGCGCGTCATGCGCGTCGCGCCTCAGTTGCGCCGCCAAAGCACGCGACGCTTCAAGCCCGATAATCGAAACGTAAGTCGGTTTGCCGTCCTTCGCGTCCTTGCCCGCCGTCTTGCCGAGCGTCGCGGAGTCGGTCGTCACATCGAGGATGTCGTCCACCACTTGGAATGCCAACCCGACCGCCGCCGCGTAGGCGTCGAGCGCCGCGAGCGCCCGCGCGTCGGGGGCTTTCCCGGCCAGTGCGCCCATGCGCACGGACGCGCGCAAAAGTGCGCCGGTCTTCATCCGATGCATCGTTTCGAGCTGCGGCCGCGTGAGCGTGAGCCCCACGCTCGCCAAATCGATCGCTTGCCCGCCGGCCATGCCGAGCGAGCCGCTCGCAAGCGCCAGCTCGCGCACGAGCGCGGCTTGCGCGGGCGCGTCCAGCACCGCCTCGTCGGTCAGCACGACGAATGCCTGCGACTGCAGGGCATCACCGACCAGCAGCGCCGTGGCTTCGTCATACTTGACGTGCACCGTCGGCTTGCCGCGACGCAATTCGTCATCGTCCATGCACGGCATGTCGTCATGCACGAGCGAATAGACGTGAATCATCTCGAGCGCCGCCGAAGCGGCTTCCAGAGCCTGCGGCCGCGCGCCCGTCAATTCGCCCGCGGCATGCACGAGCAACGGCCGGATACGCTTGCCGCCGCCGAGCACCGCATAGCGCATCGCTTCGTGGAGCCGCGCGGGTTCCACGGCAGATGCCGGCAGGTAACGTTCCAGTGCCGCTTCGACGCGCGCGAGCACCGCGCGCATCCATTCTTCAAATGTCATAGATCGTCTCCGCTGTCCGCGGGCGCCGTACCGGGAGGCAGCGGCTTGAGCGTCTCGCCATCGAGCACGCGCACCTGCTGCTCCACCTTTTCCAGTTGCTGCTGACAATACGCTACCAGGGCTGCACCGCGACGGTACGCGGCCAGCGACTCCTCGAGGCTCAAGGCGCCGCTCTCCATACGGGAAACCAGCTCTTCCAACTCGGCCACCGCCGCTTCATAGTTCCGGGGCAGTGCCGCATCCCCTTGTTCGCCGCCGAGAGCGGGCGCGGGCGTACCTTCGGGTGCTATCTTCGCCATCGGATAGGAGTGAACTTAAAAGCAAGTCGGACATTCTACGGCAAAAGCGCACGACCTAGCCCATCAGCCACCCAGGCCCAACCCGCCGGTCGAGGGCAAAAAAACAACACTCGGGGTGCCTCCACCCCCTGCGGGATCGCTTTTTGCGCATGCTTTTTTGACCCAAATCATGCACTTAAGCGCCCCAAGGGAGGGGGAAAGGGTATAATCTCAGGTTCCCTAAATCGAATCTTCGATGGTTGGGTTGTTCACTGCTTTCACGATTTTCGGGAGTGGGAATGTCCAATCTGAGCAATGCTTTGCAGCTCAAGGCCATTTCGAGCCAGCTGCCGGTCACGGCTTACTTCGATGAAGCGCTGCTCGCGCGAGAAATCGAAACACTTTTCAAGAAGGGTCCTCGCTACGTCGGGCATGAGTTGATGGTGCCCGAGGCGGGGAACTATTTCGCCCTACCCAGCGAAAACGAAGGGCGCGTGCTCGTGCGCAACCAACGTTCGCAGGTGGAGCTGCTATCGAACGTCTGTCGTCATCGCCAGGCGATCATGCTCAATGGGCGCGGCCAGGCTCAGAACATCGTCTGCCCACTGCACCGCTGGACATACAATCTCGACGGCGAATTGCTCGGAGCGCCGCATTTCGCCGACAACCCCTGCCTGAACCTTGGCGCCACGCCGCTGCAGAATTGGCACGGCTTGCTGTTCGAGACCGAGGGCCGGGACGTCGCGAGAGATCTGGCGAAGCTCGGCACGCAGCATCATTTCGACTTCACGGACTACATGTTCGATCACGTCGAAGTGCACGAGTGCAACTACAACTGGAAGACGTTCATCGAGGTGTATCTCGAGGACTATCACGTCGTGCCGTTCCATCCGGGCCTCGGCAGCTTCGTCAATTGCGACGATCTGACGTGGGAGTTCGGCGATTGGTACAGCGTCCAGACGGTTGGCGTGCATAACGGGCTCGCCAAGCCCGGCAGCACGGTCTATCGCAAGTGGCACGACCAAGTGCTGCGCGTGCGCGACGGCGAACCGCCCGAATATGGCGCCATCTGGATGGTCTACTACCCAGGGCTCATGATCGAGTGGTACCCGCACGTGCTCGTCGTCTCGTGGTTGATTCCGCGCGGCCCGCGCAAAACGACGAACATCGTGGAGTTCTACTATCCCGAGGAATTCGCCCTTTTCGAGCGAGAATTCGTCGAAGCGGAGCGCGCGGCCTATATGGAGACGGCGCGCGAAGACGACGAGATCGGCGAGCGCATGGACGCCGGCCGCCTTGCTCTGCTCGAGCGCGGCGAATCGCAGGTCGGGCCGTATCAAAGCCCGATGGAAGACGGCATGCAGCATTTCCACGAGTTCCTGCGGCGCGAGCTCGGCGAAATCTGAGGCGGCGCGCGCCGCGTGCGGCCAAGCGCCCCGATCGAACGACGGGCAAGACGGCGAACATGCCTCTTGCCCGTCTTTTTGTTTAGACTGCAATCAATCGTCCGCCATCCAAGCGGGAGTTCGCTCGCCACCGAGGTGCCCATCATGCCGCACACGCATTACACCACTCTCATTTCGGCCGAGAACCTGGCGGAGCGCTTATCCAGCGCACCCGGCAGCGTTTTGGTCTTCGACTGCAGCTTCGACCTTGCCAATCCAAGCGCCGGCGAGCAAGCCTATGCAGCGGGCCATATCCCCGGCGCCCATTACTTGCACCTCGATCGCGACTTGTCTGGCGCCAAGACGGGCAAGAACGGCCGGCACCCGCTGCCTGCCCGCGATGCGCTCGTCGATACCCTCTGCAAACACGGACTGAAGGAGCGCCAGCAAGTCGTCGCTTACGATGCCCAAGGCGGCGGCTATGCAGCGCGCCTTTGGTGGCTCTTGCGCTGGCTCGGCCACGATTCGGTTGCCGTGCTCGATGGCGGCCTGCAAGCGTGGCAGGCCGCGGGACAAAAGCTCGACACCGCCGCGCCCGGCGCCGTGGCGCGCGGGGATTTCAAAGCCGCCGCCCCGCTTGCCGTGACCGTGGACGCCCAACACTTGCTGGCGAACCTGAAGGGTGGCCAACAGGTTGTCATCGATGCGCGCTCGCCTGACCGCTATCGCGGGGAAAACGAAACGATCGATCCTGTTGCAGGCCACATCCCCGGTGCGCTCAATCGCTTCTTCAAGGACAACCTGACGTCCGACGGGCGTTTCAAGTCGGCCCATACGTTGCGCGCGGAGTTCGGCGCGGTCATGGGTCAAACATCGCCCGAGCACGTGGTGCTGCAATGCGGCTCGGGCGTCACCGCATGCCATAACGCGCTCGCGATGGAGGTAGCCGGCTTGCACGGCCCGGCGCTGTACGCGGGGTCATGGAGCGAGTGGTGCGCCGACCCGTCGCGCCCCGTCGCGACCGGGCCGAATCCTTGAAGCGCGACGCTTGGCGCCATTCGGCGAACGCCCGCGGCTAACCGCCCGGTGAGTCTTTTAGCAGCCTAACGCCGGCCGACGAGTTTTTAGCGATGGACGCCTGCGTGCCGAAGAGCCCATTTCTTAGCGCGTTGCCCGGCGCGCTCAAGTTGACCAACTCGACGGCGGATCCCGCAGGCAGGTCGCGCAGCCACCGGCTCAAGGGCGAGACGGTGATCAGATTGCCTGCCGGCGCCGATGCCGTGCCGTAGTAAAGCGCGATATCGGCCGGGTAATGCTGCGTGGGCACCGTGCGCACGGCGACGAGATCCCCCGTGGCCCTCTGCTGCAAACGCCGCGGCAATGCCATCGTGGTTGAAGTCTCCCCGTCGAGAATATGCAGAAACTCGGGTTGCCCCGGCAGTTTCAACCATTTGACAGCAACGCGAATTCCCTTGAACACCCTTTTCGGCCAAGCCCGGCCGATGGGGGTCAAGACGATCGTGCGGCTGGGATCGCGAGCGGTAGACGTGCAGTAGCCGAGTGCGTTATTGCCCGTTTTACCGTCGGGAAGCGACACCATGTGGGTGGCAAGCGGAGGATGGCTCATCGTATCGGAAGAGCAGGTCCCCGCCATACGGCGCGGCGGGAGAGCGCTGCTTGATTGAAAACGGCAAGCCTACGCGGCCGGCGCCCTACCGATGACGAGCAGCAAATAATTTCAGACCAAGTGAATCATGACGGATGGCCCGCGCGCCGGCGAGCCGTCTTGGGCACTCATGCGACCGCCCAGCGCAGCCGCTAATGCAGCTTGACGCGCGGCAGCGTCGTGCGCCGCAGCCAGTGCGCCACGGTATCGAGCATCATCCGTGGATAGCCGTGCAACGCCGCGATATGCAGCCGGTACAGCGACATATACATGAAGCGGGCGAACAGCCCTTCGACGAGCATACTGCCGCCGATGAGCCCTCCCATCAGGTTGCCCACTGCACTGAAGTGTCCCAGCGATACGAGCGAGCCGAAATCGCGATACGTGAATTCCGGTAGGGCCTTGCCTTCGAGCCGATTCGACATCGCGCGCAGCAGAAAGCTCGCTTGTTGGTGCGCCGCCTGGGCGCGCGGCGGCACATTGCGCTCCTGCCCGGGCCATGGGCACGCCGCGCAATCGCCCAGAGCGAAGATGTTGTCGTCCAGTTCGGTTTGCAGGGTGCGACGCACGCAGAGTTGGCCCAAGCG
This sequence comes from Trinickia sp. Y13, assembly GCF_029522115.1. Classification (GTDB taxonomy): domain Bacteria; phylum Pseudomonadota; class Gammaproteobacteria; order Burkholderiales; family Burkholderiaceae; genus Trinickia. Next base: position 47,080 of record NZ_JAKWFK010000017.1, read on the forward strand.
ATTGACCGTAAGGCCGTCGAGCTGCCCGAGCACGGCCGGCGCCTTGATACCGGCCGCCCAAACGGTAAGGTCCGCGCGCACGCTTTTGCCGCTTGCCGTACGGACCACGCCGGGCGCCACTTCCGCCACCGTTTCGCCGATCATCAGCTTCACGCCCAGCTTGCGCAGCAACTCAGCCGTCGCGCTCGATACACGCTCCTGCAGCGCCGGCAAAATGCGGGGACCCGCCTCGATCAATACGATGCCGATGTCGTGACGTGGATCGAGCTTGTGCAAGCCATAGGCCGAGAGCACCTGCGCCGTATTGCGCAGTTCGGCGGACAACTCGACGCCGGTCGCACCGCCGCCCACGATCGCCACTTGAATGCGCGCCTCCGCCTCCGCGGAAGGTCCCAGCCCCGACTCCACGGTGGCGTGAGGTTGATGCTCGGCCCGCATGCACGCGGCGATGAGGCGCTTTCTGAACCGCTCCGCTTGCGCCACGGTATCGAGTGCGATCGAATGCTCCGCCGCGCCCTGCACGCCGAAGAAATGCGTCGTGCTGCCGATCGCGATCACGAGCGTGTCGTACTCGAGCATGCGCTGCGGCAAGAGTTCGGCTCCGTCGGAATCGATGACGGGCGCGATCGTGATGCGCTTGGCGGCCCGATCGATGCCGACGAGATCGCCCTGCTGAAATTCGAACCCGTGCCAACGCGCCTGCGCCGCATATTCGAGTTCCTGCGTGAACGGGTCGAGACTGCCTGCCGCTACCTCGTGCAGTAAAGGCTTCCAGATGTGCGTCGGATAACGATCGACCAACGTGACGAGCGCGCGCGGCTCTTCGCCGTTCTTGAGCGCGCCGTAACGATCCCCGAGGCGCGTGGCCAATTCGAGCCCACCCGCACCTCCCCCCACGACGATAAAACGATGCATGCCGATACCCCTATGCCGTTGATGATTCGGTTCGGTCGCGCGCTCATGGATCGCGGCGCGCGTGTCGTTCGGCCATTGTGCGCGAAGACGCATGCTCGCGCGAAGCCCTCACGGCTTATTGAAGCCATGCGGGCGCGAGCATGAGCCGGATCAGCGCATCAATGCGCTTCCTCCCAGTTCGCGCCGACGCCCACTTCCGCCACGAGCGGCACCTTCAGGGCCGCGACGCCGCACATCAATTGCGGCAGCTTTTCGCGTACGACGGGCAGTTCGTCGTCGGGCACTTCGAGCACGAGTTCGTCATGCACTTGCATGATCATGCGGCTCTTGGCTTGCTCTCGTTCGAGCCACCCTTGCACCGCGATCATCGACAATTTGATGAGATCGGCCGCCGTGCCTTGCATCGGCGCATTGATGGCTGCACGCTCGGCCGCTTGGCGGCGCGGACCATTGCCGCCGTTGATCTCGGGCAGCCACAGCCGGCGGCCGAAAACCGTTTCGACGTAGCCCTTCACCTTGGCGCTCGAACGCGTGTCCTCCATGTACCGAGCGACGCCGGGATAGCGCGCGAAGTAGCGATCGATATAAAGCTTGGCGGCGTCGCGCGTGATCCCGAGATTGGCGGCCAACCCGAACGAGCTCATCCCGTAGATCAAACCGAAGTTGATGACTTTGGCGATGCGTCGCTGATCGCTCGAAACTTCGAGCGGCGTCACGCCGAACACCTCTGCCGCCGTCGCGCGGTGAATGTCCTCGCCTTGCGCGAACGCGCGCAGCAACGATTCATCGCCGGAAATATGCGCCATGATGCGCAGCTCGATCTGCGAGTAGTCCGCCGAGATGATCTTGCTGCCTTCGGGGGCGATGAACGCCTCGCGGATGCGGCGGCCTTCCGCCGTGCGCACGGGAATGTTTTGCAGATTGGGGTCGTTCGAAGCGAGCCGCCCCGTCACGGCCACGGCCTGCGCGTAGTTCGTATGCACGCGGCCGGTTTTCGGATTCACCATGCGCGGCAGCTTGTCGGTATAGGTCGACTTGAGCTTCGACAAGCCGCGATGCTCCAATAGCAGTTTCGGCAAAGGGTAATCTTCGGCCAGCTTTTGCAGCACTTCTTCATCGGTGGAAGGCGCGCCGCTCGGCGTTTTCTTGATGACGGGCAGTTGCAGCCGCTCGAAGAAGATCTGCCCGATCTGCTTGGGCGAACCGAGATTGAACTCGCCGCCCGCAAGCGCATAGGCCTCGCCTTCGAGCTCGATGAGCCGCCCCGCGATTTCGCTGCTTTGACGGCGCAGCCGTTCGCTGTCGATCAAGACGCCGTTGCGCTCCATCTTGCGCAACACGCGCGCCGTGGGCAATTCGATGTCGCGATAGACATACAGCAACCCGGGCTCGCGCTCGACCTGCGGAAACAGCGCCGTGTGCAATTGGAACGTGATGTCGGCGTCTTCGGCGGCGTACTCGGCCGCTTGCGCGAGCGCCACCTCGTCGAAACCGATCTGCTGCGCGCCCTTGCCCGCCACTTCTTCGTACTTGATGGTCTTGACGCCGAGATGACGCGACGCAAGGCTGTCCATGTCGTGCGGACGATGCGATTCGAGCACGTACGATTCGAGCAGCGTGTCGTGCTCGACGCCGTTCAGTTCGATGCCGTAGTTGGCGAGCACCTGCTCGTCGTACTTCAAATGTTGGCCCAGCTTCTTCTTCTCGGGGCTTTCGAGCCAGGGCTTGAGCTTGGCCAGCACCTCGTCGCGTGGCAGTTGAACGGGGGCGTCGGGCCCGCGATGGGCGACCGGGATGTAGGCCGCACAGCCGGCCCCGACCGATAGCGAAATCCCCACGAGTTCCGCTTGCATCGCGTCGAGCGAGGTCGTTTCGGTATCGAAGGCGGTCAGCGGCGCGCTGTCGATTTTCGCAAGCCAGGTATCGAAGTGCTCCCACGTCTGCACGGTTTCGTAGCAGCGCTCCGGCGCGATCGTCGGCGCAGGCTCGGCCGCGAGCATGCCTGTCGGCTCGGCCACGCCTGCCGCGGCCTGCGCATCTTCGGCGCCTTCGATCAACGTTTCGATCTCGCGCAGCCACGTTCTGAAGCCGTGCCGCATGAACAGATCGCGCAATTCGAGCGGGGACTCGGGGCGAGCGGGCAAGGTTTCCTCGATCGAGGCCACATGCTCGGTCAGATCGCAGGCGCGTTCGACCGTGACGAGCTTTTTGGCGAGCGGCAGGAAATCGAGCGCGCGGCGCAGGTTTTCGCCGACGACGCCCTTGATTTCGCTCGCATGCTCCACGATGCCGTCCAGCGTTTCATATTGCGCGAGCCATTTGACGGCCGTCTTCGGGCCGCATTTTTCGACGCCGGGCACGTTGTCGACGGTGTCGCCGATCAGCGAAAGGTAATCGACGATACGCTCGGGCGGCACGCCAAACTTGGCGATGACGCCTTCGCGGTCGAGCGTCTCGTTCGTCATGGTGTTGACGAGCGTAACGTGGTTGCTGACGAGTTGGGCCAAGTCCTTGTCGCCCGTGGAGACGACGACGTGCATCCCTTCGCGCTCGGCCGCGGACGCAAGCGTGCCGATGACGTCGTCCGCTTCCACGCCGTCGATCATCAGCAGCGGCCAACCCAGCGCGCGCACGGCAAAATGGATCGGTTCGATCTGCTTGGCGAGGTCTTCGGGCATGGAGGGACGATGGGCCTTGTACTCCGGATACCAATCGTCACGGAACGTCTTGCCCTTTGCGTCGAAGACGCACGCGCTATACTCTGCCGTGACGTCCTTGCGCATGCGCCGCAACATGTTGATGAATCCGTAGAGCGCACCCGTCGGCTCGCCGTCGGGCCCGCGCAAGTCTGGCATGGCATGGTAGGCCCGATACAGATAGCTTGATCCGTCGACCAAAACGAGGGTCTTACCTTTCAGGTTCCGTTCTGCAGGCATTATGAACAAGAGAAAAGTGATTCCGAGTCTGCGATCGCTCGCAGATCAAGAACGCGCGACGGCCAAGAAGGCCCGCGCGTCGTGGCAGATGTTCACGATTATGGCAGAGTTCATCGAGGCGACCGAGTACCTCTCGGAGATCCGCCCGGCCGTAAGCATTTACGGTTCGGCGCGCCTCAAACCGAACTCGCCTTACTACAAACTCGCGACGCAAATCGCGCGCAAGGTGTCCGATGCCGGCTTCGCCGTCATCTCGGGCGGCGGCCCCGGCATCATGGAGGCGGCCAACAGAGGCGCGCATGCGGGCAAGGCGCCGTCGGTGGGCTTGAACATCGAGCTGCCGCACGAGCAATCGGGTAACCAATGGCAAGACATCACGCTACGTTTTCGCCATTTCTTCACGCGCAAGGTCACGTTCGTCAAGAATTCCGATGCGGTCATCGTCATGCCGGGCGGCTTCGGCACGCTCGATGAACTGGCCGAAGTATTGACGCTGATTCAAACGAAGAAGTCGCGGCACGTGCCGATCATTCTCGTCGGCAGCGAATTCTGGAAGGGGCTGCTGCATTGGTTCGAAACCGCCCTCGTGCCGATGAGGCTCATCAACCCCGAAGACATCAACCTCATGCAGGTGATCGACGATCCCGATCAAGTGCTCGAAGCGGTGCTCAAGTTTTATGAGGACCGCGGCGAGGCCGAGCCGCACGCGGCGAAGTCGGACGAGGATCGGATGTTCTATCTTTGAAGGGCTTTACGCCTAGGCGGAAGGCTGGGCGCTTCGGTCTTCAAGCCGTGCCTTCCGATGACACTGTTTGGCGGGCACGCGTCGCCCGCCGCTAGCCTTCGCCGCACGCGCCGACATGCCCCGCGCCGCGAACCGGCGCCGTAGAGGCACGCTCCACTAGATGCGGCTCTGAAGTCACGCTCATCGGAACCTCCCCCGAAGGCGCCCCTTCCTCCCGACGCCTAGGCGTTTCGATCAATTCGAGAAGCGACGCGACCGCGAGTTCCGCCGCCTCCACCGTCGGCACCGCGACCGTCGTCAACGCCGGTCGCGATTCTCGCGCAAGCTGAATATCGGTGATGCCAATCACCGATAGATCGCGCGGAACACACAGACCTAAATCGGCCGCTGCCTGCATCGCCCCCAGCGCCGGCAAATCGTTCGTCGTGAACAGCGCCGTCAGATCCGGATGCTGGCTCAGCAAATCGAGCGCCGAGGCATAGCCGCCCTGCGTCGTATCGGGCGCGTAAAGCACCGGCGCTGCGCGGCCATCGAGGCCAGCCGCTCGCATCGCATCGAGGAATCCGTCATAGCGCGCCGCATGAATCCCGTATACCTTGCTGCCGACGATCGCCCCAATCCGCCGGTGGCCGAGCGACAACAAATGTTGCCCAGCCAATTCCCCGGCCAAACGAAAATCCACCGCGACGCACGGCAGCCCCGGCGGGTCGAGCGGCCGCTCCCACATGCAAAGCACCACCGGCGCGCCACGCAACTGCGTCATCCGCAAATCCTCGAAGTCGAGGTTCGCATTCATTACCAGCACACCTTCCGATAGCGTGCCCGCGATTTGATCGAGGTATGCGCGTCCCGTCTGCGGATCGCCGTCGGTGTTGCAGATGATGAGGAACCGCCCCTGGCGACGCAGCGCGTTCTCCACCGCCAGCGCGAACTCCGGGTAGAACGGGTTCGCGATGCTCGACACCATCAGCGCGATCGTGGGCGCGCGTCCCTCGGCCAACGCGCGCGCCGGCAAATGCGGCCGGTAACCCAACTCGGCAATCGCATCGAGAACACGCTGGCGCGTCTTCTCGCCTACACGCCCCTTGTTGCGAAGCACGTTCGAGACCGTCGCCGACGTCACGCCGGCGCGCAAAGCCACTTCATTCAATGTCGGCATATCTGCTCAATAAATGGGACGGTTATTCAGCATTTGCGTGATCGCGGCGATCGCGGCAAGATTGCCCGCACATTCAGTACGCATCTTCGGAGGAGCGGCCACTGCGCATCGCATGGTCGCCCTGGGCTAAGCGAGTTGATTAAGCGCTTAACCTACGACGACGCGCAGATTAAAACATGGAGACGAGGCGATGGCGAGCATTTCGTTACGTGGCGTGCAAAAGGCGTACGGCGACGGTCCGCCGGTGATCCGCGACGTCGATCTCGAGATCGGCAAGAACGAGTTTTGTGTCTTCCTCGGCCCGTCCGGCTGCGGCAAGTCGACCTTGCTGCGCATGATCGCCGGCCTCGAAGACGTGACCGACGGCGACGTGTCGATCGGGGGCAAGCTCGTCAACGACGTCCCTGCCGCGCAGCGTGGCGTCGCGATGGTCTTTCAAAGCTACGCGCTGTTTCCGCATATGACCGTCTACGAGAACATGGCCTTCGGGCTCAAGCTCGCCAAGACGCCCAAGGCCGAGATCGATCGGAAAGTGCGCGACGCCGCGCGCATCCTTCAACTCGACGCGCTTCTCGATCGGCATCCGAAAGCGCTGTCCGGGGGCCAACGTCAACGCGTGGCGATCGGCCGCGCGATCGTGCGCGAGCCCGGCGTCTTCTTGTTCGACGAGCCGCTGTCGAATCTCGATGCCACCTTGCGTGGACAGACGCGCATCGAAATCGCACGGCTGCATCGACAGTTCGCCAATGCCAGCGTCGTCTACGTGACGCACGATCAGATCGAAGCGATGACGCTCGCCGACAAAATCGTGCTGCTGCACGCGGGCAACGACACCGAGCGCTTCGGCAGCATCGCGCAAATGGGCGCGCCGCTCGATCTCTATCACCGGCCCAAGAGCAAATTCGTCGCGGGCTTCATCGGCTCGCCACGCATGAATTTTCTTCCGGCAAAGGTGGCCTCGATCGATGCCGACGGCATCGCCATCACGCTCGACGGCGGCGGCGAATCCGTGCGGCTGCCGTTGCAAGGCAAAGATCTAAGCATCGGCGCGCCGGTCACGTTCGGCGTGCGGCCGGAGCATCTCGAACCCATGCAGGGCGAAGCAACGCAAGCAAGCGAGCCCAGCGCCATTACGCTCGCACGCCCTATCTCCCTCGTCGAAGCGCTCGGGGAACACAGCTACGTGCACCTCGAGCAACCGGGCGGCGCAGCACTGATCGCCAAAGCGCCCGGCGATGCACGCTTAAAGCAAGGCGAGCGCGCACGGTTCTGCGCACCGGCGAGCGCCTGCCACCTTTTCGGCGAAGACGGCTTCGCCCTCGCTCCGCTCGACACCATCGAACAACATGCATAAGCGACAACGACAAGAGGACCGACGAATGCGCCTAGGCGTTTGCTATTACCCCGAGCACTGGCCCGAAGCCATGTGGACAGAGGACGCTGCGCGAATGAAGGCGCTCGGCATCGACCAAGTGCGGATCGCCGAATTCGCCTGGAGCCGCATCGAACCGGCGCCCGGAGAATTCAATTGGGGTTGGCTCGATCGCGCGATCGATACGCTCGCCGCCGAGGGCCTCAAAGTCGTCATGTGCACGCCCACGGCCACGCCGCCCAAGTGGCTCATCGATCGCCACCCCGGCATCCTGCCCGTCGGCGCGGACGGAAGAGCCCGGGGTTTCGGATCGCGCCGCCACTACGATTTTTCGTCGCCCGCCTATTTCGAAGCGTCGAAAGCGATTTGCGAAGCCGTCGCTTCGCGTTATGGGCAGCACCCGGCTGTCGCCTATTGGCAAACCGACAACGAGTACGGTTGCCATCAAACCGTCGTCAGCTACTCGCCCGCCGCGCTCGCGCGTTTCCGTGCCTGGTTGAAGGCGCGCTATGGCAACGTCGATACGCTCAATCGCGCTTGGGGCACGGTGTTCTGGAGCATGGAATATCGCAGCTTCGAAGAAATCGACGCCCCGATCGGCACCGTCACCGAAGCGCATCCGTCGCACCGGCTCGACTATCGGCGCTTTGCCTCCGATGAGGTCAAGCGCTATAACCACATGCAAGTGGAAATCATCCGCAAGCATTCGCCCGGTCGTCCCATCGCGCACAACTTCATGCAGTTGTTCACCGAGTTCGATCACTACAAGGTTGCCGACGATTTGGACGTGGCCTCGTGGGACAGCTATCCGCTCGGCGCGCTCGAAGAGCAATGGTACGAGCCGGAGGTCAAGGCGAAATTCCTGCGCACCGGACACCCGGATTTCGCATCGTTCAATCACGACCTGTACCGCGGCATGTCGAAGCTGCCGTTCTGGGTGATGGAACAGCAACCGGGCCCGGTCAATTGGGCGAAATGGAATCCCGCGCCGCTTCCGGGAATGGTGCGCTTGTGGAGTTGGGAAGCCTTCTCCCACGGCGCCGGCTGCGTGTCGTACTTCCGTTGGCGCCAAGCCCCGTTTGCACAGGAGCAAATGCATGCGGGACTGCACACGCCCGATAACCAGTTGGACATCGGCGGCAGCGAAGCGCAGCGCGTCGCGCAAGAGATTCGCGCGGTCATCGCAGCCGACGCCGATGCCGCGGGCGCAGTGCAAACGCCCGTCGCGCTCGTATTCGATTACGAAGCCAAATGGCTGTTCGAAGTGCAGCCGCAAGGGGTGGATTTTCATTACCCGCGTTTCGCCGTCGAATACTACTCGGCGCTGCGTGCACTCGGGTTCGACGTCGATATCGTCTCGACGCACGCGCCGCTCGATGGTTACAAGCTCATCGTCGTGCCGCCGCTGCCCGTCGTCTCCGACGATCTGGTCCGGCGGCTCGAAGCCACGCGCGCGCATGTCGTCCTCGGGCCGCGCACCGGATCGAAGACCGCCGATTTGCAAATCCCCGCCAACTTGCCGCCCGGGCCACTCGCATCGCTGCTTCCCGCGCGCGTCTGGCGGGTCGAATCGATGCGGCCCAACGTCACCTCGCGCGTCAGCTTCAGCGGCAGCGTACCCGAGGGCTATGCGCGGCACTGGCGCGATCTGCTCGATGTCAGCGCCCGTGGCGACGCGCAGGCCCCTCAGGTTCGCGCGGCTTTCGCCGACGGTCATCCCGCCTACGTGAAGCACGGCGCCGTGCATTACCTGGCAAGTCTGTTCGACGAAGCATCGACTCAAGCGCTCTTCGCCCGCATCGCCCATGAAGCCGGTCTCGCCCCCGAACATCTGGGCGACGCCGTGCGGATGAGCCGGCGCGGCGGCCTGACGTGGGTGTTCAACTACGGCCCCGACGCGTATCGGTTACCGGCGGAGATACCCGACGATGCTTTCGTGATCGGCGCACACCATATCGAAGCGCAAGGCGTCGCGGCCTACCGAACGCCTCGTCGAGAGCCCCGCTGAATGCAGCGCAAACCGGACCCAAACGTAGCACCGACAACGACGTAAAACACAGGAGACAGGCATGACGTACAAACCCCGCACCATGCTCGCTGCCGTCGCGCTCGCCTCGGCCGTCGCGACGGGCGCGCTCGCCACGGCCGCTCAGGCCGGCACGCTCGAAGTGAACATCGCGTTCAAGGGCGCAAGCCAACGCGCGGTCTGGACTCAAGTGATCGACGAGTTCAAGAAGACCCACCCCGGCACCGATGTCAAAGTGGCGTTCATCGACGAAGAAGCGTACAAAGTGCAGCTTCCGGCATGGTTGACGACGGCGCCGCCCGACATCGTGAACTGGCACGACGGCGAACGCATGGCGTACTACGCACAGCGCGGTTTGTTCGAAGACTTATCGAGCGACTGGGCCAAGAACGGATGGGACAACACGTACGCGTCGACCAAGGAAGCATCGTCGTATAAGGGCAAGCAATACGCCGCGCCGACCGTCTACTACTCGTGGGGCATGTTCTATCGAAAAGATCTGTTCCAAAAGGTCGGCATCACCGGCGAGCCGAAAACTTGGAACGACTTCCTCGACGATTGCAAAAAGCTGAAAGCGGCCGGCATCACGCCGATCGCCGTGGCCGGACGCGACGCGTGGACACTGGCCGGCTGGTTCGACTATCTGGACCTGCGTTTGAACGGCAACGCTTTCCATCAAAAGCTGATGGCCGGCGAAGTGCCCTACACCGACGCGCGCGTGAAGAAGGTCTACACCACGTGGAAGCAGTTGCTCGATGCGGGCTACTTCATCGACAACTCGCTCTCCTACGATCTCGATGCCGCGCAGCCGTTCCTGTTCCAAGGCAAAGCGGCGATGATGCTGATGGGCACGTTCATCACGGGGGGCTTCTCGCCGACCGTGAAGTCCGAAATGGGCTACTTCCAATTCCCGATCATCGACGCGAACGTGCCGACCGCCGAGGACGGCCCCGTCGAAACGCTCAACATTCCGGCGAAGGCGAAGAACAAGGCGGATGCTCACGCCTTCCTCGCGTTCACCGAAACGCCGGAGATCGGCGCTCAACTCGGGAAAGGCCTTGGCTCGCTGTCTGCGAACAGCAAATCGCCGGAGCCGGAAGATCCGATTTCGAAGATCGGTTTCCAAATTCTGTCGAATACGAAGGGCGGCATCGCGCAGTTCTACGATCGCGACATGACCAAGGAGATGGCCGACGAAGGGATGAAGGGGATGCAGCAGTTCGTGTCCGATCCGACCAAGCTCGACGCGATCCTGGCGCAACTCGAGCAGACTCGGCAACGCATCTATAAGAAGTAAGCGCGTGATCGCGCGCGACGTCGATTAGCTTCGCTATCCCCGTCGCGCGCGCACGCTTAGTTCCATCAGGAGGTTGCCGTGTCTCACCTCGTCACTCATCGCTCCGATAGCGCCGCCAATCCGGCGCCGGGCGATGGCGTTTCCCCGACGCCGCGCGCGAGCCGTCCTGCCGGGCGCGGGCGCCGCCGCGCGTCGCCGACCGCGCGCCAGCAGCGCCGCGCGGCATGCCTGTTTCTCGCGCCGGCCTGCTTGATGGTGGCGATCTACGTCATCTGGCCCGTGTTGTCGACGATTCGCCTCAGTTTCTACAGCTGGGACGGCATGACCGATGCGACGTTCGTGGGGCTCGCCAATTACATCGAGCTCTTCCATGCCGCGACCTTCTACACCGCGCTGAAAAACAACGTCATTTGGCTCGCGATGTTTTTGCTTGCGCCGCCGATGGGCCTTGCGATCGCGCTGTATTTGAATCAAGCCGTGGCCGGCATCCGCATCGTCAAATCGCTGTTCTTTGCACCGTTCGTGCTGTCGGGCGTCGTGGTCGGCCTCATCTTCTCGTGGTTTTACGACCCCACGTTCGGGCTGCTCGCGCTCATCGTCGGGCACGGCATTCCCGTTCTAGGCGATCCTCGATATGCGACGCCTGGCATCATCCTCGCCGCACTGTGGCCGCAAACGGCGTACTGCATGATTCTCTACCTCACGGGCCTGACGACGCTCAACAGCGAGCAGATCGAAGCGGCCCGCATGGAAGGCGCAAAAGGATGGTCGTTGCTGTGGCACGTCATCCTTCCGCAATTAAGGCCCACGACGTTCATGGCGATCGTCGTCACCGTCATCGGGGCATTGCGCAGCTTCGATTTGATTTCGGTCATGACGGGCGGCGGACCGTTCGAAAGCTCGACCGTGCTCGCCTACTACATGTACGACCAGGCGATCAAATACTACCGGCTTGGCTACTCCGCCGCGATCGCCGTGGTGTTGTTTGCGATCATGCTGCTGTATATCGTCTATCACTTGCGCCGGTTGCTCAGGAACGAACGTTAAGGAGTGCTGATTATGTTTCCCATGCCGGTCGAGAAATGGAAGCCCGTATCGCGCCGCGCCTACCAATTGTCGCTGCCGGTCGCGCTCGTGATTTGGCTGCTGCCGATGATTGCGGTGATGGTGACTTCGATAAGATCCACGGAAGAACTCAGCGAAGGCAATTATTGGGGATGGCCGAAGCACTTCTCGCTCATCGAGAACTATCGGGAAGCGCTCACGACATCGCCCATGCTGCACTACTTCTGGAACAGCGTGCAAATCACGCTGCCCGCGGTGGCCGGCGCCATCGCACTGGCGGCGCTGGCGGGCTTTGCGCTTGCCGTCTATCGGTTCCCCGGAAACTCCGCACTGTTCGCAACGTTCGTTGCGGGAAACTTCGTGCCGATCCAAGTGCTGATGATCCCGGTGCGCGACTTGTCATTGCACCTCGGCTTGTACAACACGGTTAGCGGCTTGATCCTGTTTCATCTCTCGTTTCAAACCGGCTTTTGCGCGCTGTTTCTACGCAACTTCATCAAACAGTTGCCGTTCGAGCTGATCGAAGCGGCTCGGATCGAAGGCGCGAACGAATGGACCGTGTTCTTTCGGATCGTGCTGCCGTTGATTCGACCGGCGTTGGCGGCGCTCGGCATTCTCGTCTTCACTTTCGTGTGGAACGACTATTTCTGGGCGCTGTGCCTCACGCAAGGGGACGATGCCGCGCCCATCACGGTAGGCGTGGCCGCGCTCAAAGGCCAATGGACGACCGCTTGGAATCTCGTCTCGGCCGGGTCGATTCTCGCCGCGTTGCCGTCGGTGGCAATGTTCTTCGCCATGCAGAAGCATTTCGTCGCGGGACTCACGTTCGGGGCGACGAAGGGGTGAATCCGTCGCTCGGGCCTGATGCCTTCGGATCAACGAGGCGTCAGGCCTAAGCGCACCCATGCCACCAATCGGGCTTTTAATCATTCACTGCCAGTGAATGATCTTCTTCCGCCTCGCGCATTATCATTTTCGGGTGAAATCCTTATCCTGATGCGACCGCATTTAGGAAAGGATAGGAATGAAGATCGACGCCATGCTCGCACTGATCGAGCGACGTGTTTCGGCCAACCGATTCGACGCGACCCACGTATTGCCGGATACGGTGATCGGCGAACTCGTGCGTCTCGCGACGCGCGCGCCGACCGCATATCACTTGCAGAACTGGCGGTTCGTGGCGGTCAAGACGCCCGAAGCGAAAGCCACGTTACGCGCGCTTGCTTACGATCAAGCGAAGGTATCCGACGCCGCTGTCACGTTCATCGTCTGCGGGCAACTGCCGGATGCGCTGCGTATCCATGAAAGACTGAGCCCTTTCGTCGAAAGCGGCCATATGACGGCGGAGACATCGTCGAGTTGGCAAGACGGTGCGCGAGCGCAATACGCGAACCCTCGGGACGCCCGCGATGAAGCCGTGCGTTCGGCGAGCCTCGGCGCAGCTACGCTGATCTATGCCGCCGAAGCGATGGGCTTCGTCTCGGGAGCCATGGGGGGATTCGACGCCGAAGGCGTGGCGCGCGCGTTTGCACTTGGCGCCGACGAAGTGCCCGTCATGCTCGTTTGCGTGGGTCGCGCCGCGCCGGGCAACTGGCCGCAAAAGCCGCGTCGCCCGCTGTCGGAAGTGCTGGTCATCGCATGAAAACCACCGGCCAGGATGTGCTGCTCACCGCGATCGCGCCTATGGTGTGGGGCAGCACCTATATCGTCACGACTCAGTTTCTGCCTAATTTTTCGCCGATGACGGTCGCGATGCTGCGCGCGTTGCCGGCCGGGTTGTTGCTGCTCCTCATCGTGCGCCAACTGCCGCGCGGCATCTGGTGGTGGCGCGTCTTCGTTCTGGGCGCACTCAATATCTCGATCTTTTTGAGCATGCTGTTCGTCGCGGCCTACCGGCTCCCAGGCGGTGTGGCGGGCACGGTTGCGGCAGTGCAACCGCTATTCGCGGTCTTCTTGGCGAGGCTGTTGCTTTCGAGCGCTATTCGCCCTCTATCCATCTTGGCCGCGTTGCTTGGCGTCGCCGGCGTCGCGTTGCTCGTGTTGACGCCGCGCGCCGCGCTCGATTCGATCGGGATCGCCGCCGGCCTTGCGGGCGCGGCGTCCATGGCCGTCGGCAATATCCTCACGCGTAAGTGGCAACCGCCCGTGTCGCTGCTTACCTTCACGGCGTGGCAATTGACTGCCGGGGGCATATTGCTGGTACCGGTCGTTTTGGCGTTTGCGCCGACACTGCCTGCGCCGACGGCGATCAATCTCGCGGCGCTGGCATGGCTCGGGTTGATCGGGGCGGCGCTCACGTACGTGCTCTGGTTTCGGGGCATCGCTCGACTCGACGCCACGGCGGTTTCGCCGCTGCTGTTCATCAGCCCGTTGACGGCGGTCACTTTGGGCTGGACCTTCCTTGATCAAACGCTTAGCCCCATTCAAATCGCCGGTGTAGGATTCGTGATCGGAAGCATCTGGCTGAGCCAACGGCCCGCTCGCTAAGGCCGCGCGCCACCGGTGCCCGCCATTCATCGTTCACCCTACCGAGAGACATCCGCCATGCGATTCGTGCGTCTTGCCGTTGCGTTGCTCGCTGTTCTCGCTTCAACGTCGGCCCTCGCGAAAATGGTCGCCCAACCCGTTAGCTGGACGTTGGGCGGTACGACTTTCAAGAGCTTGCTTGTTTATGACGATGCAACTCAAGCCAAGCGGCCAGGGCTCGTGATGGTGCCGAACTGGACCGGCGTCAACGATATCGCTATTGCAAAAGCGAAAAGAATCGCCGGCAAGGACTACGTCATTTTGCTGACGGACATGTACGGGGAAAGCGTGCGGCCGAAAAATGACGCGGAAGCGAAGGCGGCTGTCGCGCCGCTTTATCAGGATCGAAATCTGATGCGCGCACGCATCGACAAAGCTTTCGATCAACTTAAGGCCGAGGCCGCGCATGCGCCGATCGATCTTTCGCGTCTCGCAGCCATCGGATTTTGCTTCGGCGGTGCGGTGGTGCTCGACCTTGCGCGCAGTGGCGCCGACGCCAAAGCCGTGGTTGCATTTCATGGCGATTTGAGCACGGACGACCCCTCGCTCGCTTCGCGTATCAAGGCCCGCGTGCTGGCCATCAACGGCTCCGACGACGCCTTCACCATGCCCGACGTGCCGAAGTTCACCGAGCAAATGAAGCAGAGCCCGGCCGATTGGCAGTTCGTCGAGATCGGGCATGTCGTGCACTGCTTCACGGAGACGGAAGCGACCGGCAAGACGGGCAATTGCCGGTACGACGAGAAAGCGGCGGCGCGCTCGTATCGGATGATGCGGGATTGGTTGGCGGAGAGCTTTGGGAGCGAGATGAAGCAATAGGCATCGAATCGTCTTTCAAAACCGCTCGACGCGAAACGGCGTGGGGTCCACCACCGTCCGCTCGCCTGTCATCATCTCGGCAATCAACCGCCCCGTCACGGGCCCGAGCGTCAGCCCATGATGCGCGTGGCCGAACGCGAACCACAGGCCCTTTTCTTTCGCGGCCGGGCCGATGATCGGCATCATGTCGGGCGTGCACGGACGGCAGCCCAGCCACGGGTCATCGTCTACCCGCTCACCCAACGGAAAGACCGCGCGCGCAATCGGTTCGACCGCATCGAGTTGCACGGGCGTCTTACGCGAATCGCGACGACCGAATTCAGCGCCTGTCGTCAATCGAATACCGCGCGCCATCGGCGCGATCAAATAGCCGATCTCGGCGTCGAGCACGGGACGGTTCAGCCGCGCGCCGTTTCGTGCCGCGTAGTGCATGTGATAGCCGCGTTTCACGGCCAGCGGAAGCGAATAGCCGAACTTGCGCGCCACCTCTTTCGACCACGGTCCCAACGCGACGACGACAGATGCCGCCTCGATTTGCCCATGCTCCGTCGTGACGCGCCATGATCGTTCGAGCGTATTGGCGTCGCCGATCAACACCGTGCCGCCGCTTCGCTCGAACAGCTTCACGTAAGCGGTGACGAGCCCGCCCGGATCGCTAACCGAATCCGACGACGGGTAACGAACCCCGCCAATCAGCACCGAGTTCAACGCCGGCTCGGCCGCCTGGAATGCCGACCGATCGAGCGCTTCGTATTCCACACCGTACTCGGCATGCCACCGCTGCGCCTCCGCCAGCGCCTTAAGCATGACGCGTTCGGTGCGAAACGCCTTGATCCAGCCGCCATTGCGCACCAGCGATTGCGCCCCCGCCGCATCGATCAACGCGCGATGCTCGGCGATGCAGTGCTCGATCAGCGTCGAATAGGCGCGCGCGATCTTCGCATGCCGATCGGCGCGCGAGTGGTACCAATACCGATAGAGAAACGGCAACAGAGCCGGCACGGCCGAGGGATGGTAGCGAACGTCCGTCGCGCGGTTGCCGGCGTAATGCACGAGCGACGCCAGATCGCGCGGAAATGCGTAGGGGTAGACGCCTTCGCGCTGGATCAGTCCGGCATTTCCGAACGACGTCTCGTGACCCGGCGCTCGACGGTCCACGAGCGCCACCGATAGATTGCGGCGCTGCAACTGCAACGCCACCGAGACGCCGACGATGCCGCCGCCCAGCACGACGATATCGAACTTCATTGCTTGGCTTCGCTCATCATTGAGTTGACATTCGGTCGTTCGATCGGATCGATCATCGTTACACCATGGAAAGACCAGCGCTGCCGCCGCCGGCCGAGTCGACAATAGGCGGCGCGGTCACGATCGACTTCAGCGCCGGATTGGGTTGCGCAAGGCGCGCGAGATCGGGCAAAGGCCGACGCAATGTGGGCGAGGCTGCGAAAGCCGACTCGAGCGCCTGCGCAACGGCGAGCGTCTTCATGTCTGCGCGAAACGGCCCGACGATCTGCAAGCCGAACGGCATGCCCGCGTGATCGACGCCGCACGGCAATGCGAGCGCGGGGTGCGTCGTCAGCGTCACGACATAGGTCAGCGCCAGCCACCGATAGTAGTTCTCCTGCGGCTTACCTTCAATCTCCGTCGCGTACAACTGCGTCCAAGGGAACGGGGATACGGGCGTAGTCGGCGAAACGATTACGTCGTATCGTGCGAACGCCTCCTGGAATCTCCGGAAGATGCGTGTCTGCTCGGCCTGCGCCCACGCGCTATCGGCCAGCGACATCTTCGCGCCCATTTCATAGTTCGCGCGCGTGTTCGGTCCGAGCGCATTCGGATCGCGTGCATACGTCTCGTGAAGACCGGCAACGAAGCTCTCCGCGCGAATGATATCGAAGCACCGATGCGCGTCGCCGAGGTCGCACGCAACGGGCTCGCACGAGCGAACGATGCGCCCGAGTTCCGCCATGCGCGCCCGAAACGTTGCGCGGATGCCTTGATCGACATCGCAACAGCCGAAGTCCTCGGTATATCCAATGCGCAGCGTCGCGGGATCGATCGCGGGAGGCAACGCGAACGCGAGCGCATCGACGGCATAACTCAGCGGATCGGCGATCGCTTCACCCGCGGTGGCGGCGAGTTGCAACGCGGTATCCGCAACGTCTCGCCCCATGGGTCCGACGACCGAAATCGGCGTCCAGCCGAGAAGGCGGCGCGAGTTCGGCACCAGGCCCGGCGAGGGGCGAAAGCCGACCACCCCGCACTTGGATGCGGGAATGCGCAACGAGCCGCCGGTATCGGAGCCCGTGCAAACGGGCAACATATCGCACGCGAGCGCCGCGGCCGAGCCGCCCGACGAACCGCCGGCATTGAGCGCGGGATCGAACGGGTTGCCCGTCGCGCCCCACACCGGATTGCGCGTGTTCGCCCCCGCACCGAGTTCCGGAACGTTGGTCTTCGCGACGACGATCGCCCCTGCCGCTCTGAGGCGCTCCACGAGCGCGACGTCGCGCGCCGGAACGTTGCCGCGCGAGAGCGGCGACCCATAGGTCGTGAGCAACCCTGCGGTGTCTTCGAGATCCTTCACGCCGAGCGGCAAGCCATGCAGCAAACCGAGCGGCTTGCCGTCCATCACGGCCTGCTCGGCGGCCTTGGCCGCTCGACGCGCGGCATCGAAGCCGGTGGCGGTAATGGCATTCACGGCGGGATTCACGGCTGCGATGCGCTCGATGCACGCCTCGAGCAGCTCGACCGGCGAAATCGCCTTGGCGCCTATCAGGCGACGTAATGCGACCGCCGATAGACGCGTGAGTTCGGTGCGATCCGTCATCACGATGAGGGCTCCTGAAGAATAGCGTTCAGCCGATGGCTTCACCCGTGCGATCGGGCAACCAGATCACGGGGATCAGCGACACGGCGCACGCCGCGGCGACATACCATGCCGGCGCGAGCGGATTTCCCGTGTGCGCGACGATCCAGCTAGCGATCAGCGGCGAAAATCCGCCAAAAAACGAAGCGCTCACGACATAAGTCAACGCGATACCCGTCGCGCGCACTTCCCGTGGAAACAATTCTGGAATCATAACGAGCACCGGCACGATCTGCGCCGCGACGAACAGGGAAAGATACGCGGATACCGCGCATAGCAACCACATCGATGGTTGCGCGGACAACCATGCGAAGGCCGGGTACACGGACAGCAGGAGCATGACGCGCGAAATCACGAGCAGGCGCTTGCGGGTGAAACGATCGGCAAGCTTGCCCGCAACGGGCGCTGCCGCGAACAGGACGAGCGCACTGACGACACCGGACGTCACCGATGCGGTAGATGACAGATGCAGCGTGCGCACCGCGTGATTGGGCAAGAAGAACGCCGTGATGTAGATGGACACGGAGCCGCCGAGCTCGGCGAACGTACCGAGAATCGTCCACTTCAGATGCGTGGTCAATGCGGCCTTCAACGCGCCGCGCCGCTGCTGCTGCGGAGCGTGCGAAGGCGCCGCAATCAGGGTTTCCTCGAGACGGCGGCGAATCAACATGCCGACCGGCGCCGCGACGATGCCCAGCAGGAACGGAATGCGCCAGCCCCATGCATCGACTACCTCCTTGGGCAGCGACAGATTGACGATCGTCGCCACGCAGGCGCCGATGGCCAGGCCAAGCGCCGTTGCCGCGAAATTCCAACTCGCGAAATACGCCCGCGTCTTGTCGGTGGCATATTCGACGAGCAGCGTCGTGCCGGGGCCGAATTCGCCGCCGGCGGCGAAGCCCTGCAGCAACCGCGCGGCGAGCACGATCAGCGGCGCGGCCATGCCTGCTACGGTGTATGTCGGCGCGCCTGCAATCAAGGCGCAACTCAGCGCCATCAACAGGATGGTAAGCACCATGGCTTTCTTGCGGCCGGCGCGGTCAGCATAAGCGCCGATCACGATGCCGCCTAAAGGACGCACGACAAACCCCACCCCGAACACGCCGATCGAAAGCAAGAATTGATTCACCGGCGACGCGGACGGGAAAAAGAGCTTGCCGATCTGGATCGCGAAGAAGCTGTAAATCGTGAAATCGTAGTACTCCAGCGCAGTCCCGAGCGTCGTTGCGGCGATGACTTGAGCTTTCGACAAGCCCGCTTTTTCCAGTGCGAGAGAGGCCACGGCGCAGCTCCTTGAAGGACGACGATGACGATGTCCGAGTTATCATATACGAGAAAAAACAAATTCTCGTATACGACAAAACACCTAGTCCCTCTGGAAGTCATCTCATGGCAAAGCGAACGGCCGCGGCAAGCGCGGTGTCTTGCGCGCCGGCTGCGCAGGTCGATCATCGAGCCGTCGGCGCGCGGTTGCGCAACGCGCGCAAGTCTCGCGAATTGACGCTCGCGCAACTATCGGCGCTATCGGGGATCGCCGTGTCGACCATTTCGAAGGCGGAACGCGGCGATATCGCACTCACCTATGACAAGTTCGCCGCGCTGGCGCATGCGTTGCAGGTGGACTTCGACACGATCGTCGGGCGCGCCGAGCGTCGCGTCGGCAGCGCCATGGCGCCCTCGCTCACGCGCTCGGGCACGCAAATGATCTATGACACACCCAACTACGAATACGGGATGATTGCCCACGATCTGACCGGCAAGCGCATGGTACCGATGCGAGCCCATATCCGCGCGCGCAAACTGGCGGATTTCCCGGATTTCATCCGCCATAGCGGCGAGGAGTTCGTCTTTCTATTGAAGGGCAAGTTGGAACTGCATTTCGAAAACGGTGCCGTGTACAAATTGGAGCAAGGCGACAGCCTGTACTTCGACAGTGCAGTGGGCCATGTTTATCTCAGCACCAGCAAGGAAGAAGCGGAAGCGTTGGTGTGTTGCGTCGATGCCGATGCACGGGTGCAGCCTGGGAGCTTGTGAGGATGAGTGTCGAACTGCCTCGTCCAACCTTTGCCGAGGCGCACTAGAAGCCCGCAAGCGGGGTATGGGCATTGGCGAAGCGCGCCTTTAAACATGTATACTTCATACATCTTTAAATGCCTTAACCCCCAGCCCTGTTACCACGGACGCCTAAAAGAACCATGTCACTTACCGCAATTCTCAAGAGCGAGCACCAAGAAATCTTCCGTCTTCTCGAAGCCTGCCGGAACATCAGCATGACCGAAGAGGGCCGAAAAAAACTGAAGGAGGTGAAAGGCTTGGTCATGGCCCACCTAGCTCGTGAAGACCATAGTCTGTATCCGCAAATGCAGAAGCACGCGGTGACCAAGGAACTCGCCTCTACCTATGCATCGGAGATGAAAGGGATCTCACACGAGGTGCTCGCGTTTTTCGATTCGCTGGAGCGAGGAAAAGCCGGTATGGATTTCGCGCGCCAAATGGGCGCCACGATTACGCATTTGCGTCAACGCATGACGCGCGAAGAGATTCGCTTGTATCCGGCATTCGATCAACATTGCGCCTGATTTTGCGCGGCCCGCGCGTGGCTAATCGCCGCGCGGGAGAAGCTTGGGGCATTCGGAGAGCCGGGAACCCGTATGCCCCTGCTTCATCAAGGCTTCATCGTGCCGGTGCGCACGAAGCGCTCATGCCAGCTCAGCGCCTCCGCAAGCAGATGCGGCGTTTGTTTGCCGAAGCTCTCACGGCATGCGCGCGCGAAGTAATCCTCGAGCATCGGCCGGAAATCCGGGTGCGCACAGTTGGCAATGATTTTTCGCGCCCGCTGCTTCGGCGATAAGCCGCGCACGTCCGCAATGCCCTGCTCGGTCACGACGACGGCCACGTCGTGCTCGGTGTGATCGACGTGGCTCGCCATCGGCACGATTCGCGAAATCGCGCCGCCCTTGGCCGTGCTCGCCGACAGGAAGCACGACAGATAGCCGTTACGGGCAAAGTCCCCCGACCCGCCGATGCCATTTTGAATCTTCGTGCCCATCACGTGCGTCGAATTCACGTTGCCATAGATATCGGCCTCGATCATCCCGTTCATCGCAATGCACCCCAAGCGACGCACCAGTTCCGGATGGTTGCTGATTTCTTGCGGACGCAGCACGATCTTCTCGCGCAGCACGTCGATCTCGTCCGCGAAACGCTTGACCGCAGCGGGGCTGAGCGAGAGCGCCGTTGCCGATGCGAAGCTCAACGTGCCGTCGGCGAGCAGATCGAGCATGCCGTCTTGGATTACTTCCGTGAATGCCGTCAGATTCGAGAAACCTGCCGAACTCAACTCCGCGAGCACCGCGTTCGTGATGTTGCCGACGCCCGATTGCAGCGGCAGCAGATTCGGCGGCAAGCGCCCGCGAGCGACTTCATGACGCAAGAAATCGAGCAGATGCCCGGCAATCTGCTTGGACGTCGCATCGGGTGCGGTAAAGGCGTTGCTACGATCGGGCGCGTCGGTCTCGACGATGGCGATGATCTTGTCGGCGGCGCAGCGCAAATACGGCTCGCCGATGCGGTCGCTGGTCTTAGTGAGCGGGATCGGCTTACGGTCCGGCGGCAGCGCCGTGCCGTAATAAATGTCATGCATGCCTTCGAGGCCGGCCGGCTGGCGTGAATTGACTTCGAGGATCACTTTCTTCGCCTGCTCGAGCCACGTCTTGTTGTTGCCCACCGAGGCGGAGGGAATCAACAGGCCATCCTCGCGAATACCGGCGACTTCGACGATCGCCACGTCGATCTCGCCGAACAAACCGAACCACGCATACTGCGCCACGTGGCTCAGGTGAATGTCCTGGTAGTCGAGTTCTCCTGCATTGATCCTGTCGCGCAACGTCGGATCGGACTGATACGGCAGGCGCATCGAAATGCCGTCTGCGCGAGCGAGCGCGCCGTCGAGTTCGGGAGCAGTCGAGGCGCCCGTCAGCACGTTGATGCGGAAATCTTCGCCGCGGCCGTGCGCCTCTTGGATCTGACGAGCCAAGGCGCTAGGCACCGCCTTGGGATAGCCCGAACCGGTGAAGCCGCTCATGGCGACAGTCATGTTGTGGCGAATCTGTGCGGCGGCTTCGTCGGGGGTACGGACGAGTGCGCGCAACGCGGGAGCGAGGATGCGGGAAGTGGACATGGCGGAAGGTCGAACGAAATGGGTGAACGGCGAAGGCGATGAGCGAAGCTCGTTGGCGGTGCGACATCGTGGCGACTTAACGGCGCTTGGCGCCAGTGCGTGTCCTCGATTATCGCAGTCGTCGCACGCGCGCGCTGCGCTCTCGATGTAAGAGTGAATCTTGAAACACGAGATAAAGGCTCATCGAATAGGAGATCGATCCAATAGAGTGCGCCGCCGCCGCACAGCGTGCGGCCGCATGCGTCATTGCCGTTATGCTACCGGGCCGCGCCAAAAAAGCGCTGCGACAAAATGTAATAGCAGCGCCGAGCGGTAAGCTGGGCGATCGCGGCCAAAGCATTGCAGCGCAAGCACTTGGTGGCTGCGACCGTCGACAGCGGCTGGCCCAGCGGCACCGATGCGCGCGGGCAAGCGTTGCGCGCCGGCAACGCCACGCAACGGGAGCGCACGGCGCAGCGCTGTCACGCTGCTGTCGCTCAGCTCCCGTACGCTATGCGCCAGGCGCAGCCGTGCCGCCGCTTCCTCGCCGCTTCTTGTCACGCCCGAGGCGCGGCGGCGTAGCACAGCGGAGCTATCGATGAAACCCGAGATGATCATTCCAACCTACGGCGCCGATACGTCGGGCATCGTGTGCGGCTTTCGCTTCATGCGCGATTGCGCCGGGCAGGCGATACCGGCCGGCCTTGCCGCCGAATGCTTGACCCGTGGCGACGAGCAAGACGACGCATTCCTTTGGTTGCACTTCAATCTCGCCCACAGCGCGAGCGAGCGCTGGATGCGCGCCCACCTGAATTTGCCCGAGACGTTCTATGAATTTCTTCGGGAAGGCTCGCACTCGACGCGAATCGAGCAGCAGGAAGGACGACTGCGTGCGGTCGTGAACGACGTCATCTTCAGTCACGATCTGGAGACCTCGGAGATCGCTACGATGTGGATTTACGTCGACCGTCGATTGATGGTGACGGCGCGCATGAAACCGCTCCGCTCGCTCGACACCTTGCGAGAAAGCGTGCGGCAAGGCGAGCGCTTTCGTTCACCGGCCGAACTGCTGATTCATTTGCTTCGCGATCAAGCGGACTTGATGATGCAGATCGTGCGGCGCGCCGGCACGGACATCGATCGAATCGAAGACCGCTTCCTATCCGAACGCCCCACCGCGAGCCGCGAGCAACTGAGCACGATGCGTCGCACGCTCACTCGGCTCCAACGCATGCTCGCACCGGAGCCGGGGTCGATTTTCCGCCTGCTCGCAAAGCCGCCTGTCTGGTTGTTGGGTGAGGACGTGCAGGAATTGCGCGAATCGACCGAGGAATTCTCGGTCGTGCTGGCAGACCTGGCGGGACTCGTCGAACGAATCAAACTCCTGCAAGAGGAGATAACCTCTCGCCTCGACGAGCAGAACAGCCGGACGCTGTTCACGTTGACGCTCGTGACGGTGATCGCTCTACCGATGAATATCGTCGCCGGGTTCTTCGGGATGAACGTGGGCGGCATCCCCTTCTCCGAAAACAAGCACGGCTTTTGGCTGATGGTATTGCTCGTCGCGAGCTTCACGGCATTTGCCGCATGGTGGACATTTCGGCGACGCGGCGATCGGTAAGCCGCGGAACCGGTCTCGCACAAACGCCCTCAACGGCTCGCCTGCTCCGCATCACGCGACGCGCACCACCGCCCCGTCTTCTTTGGCGCTTCTACCGATTGCGCGACTTTACGCCACCACCGCTCGCCGCGGTGCGGCGCGGCCAAATCGAGGCGCTCGCCCATGCGCGGCGTCGCGATCGCAAGACCCTGGGCGGCGCTCAACGCCGTGATGCGCTCGAACGGCTCGTGCCAGTGATGCATCGCGAGATCGAACGTGCCGTTGTGGATCGGAAGCAACCAGCGGCCGCCCAAGTCGATATGCGCCTGCACCGTCTGTTCGGGCTGCATGTGCACATGAGGCCACTGCGCGTCGTAAGCGCCCGTTTCCAGCAGCGTAACGTCGAATGGGCCGAGCCGCTCGCCGATCGTTTTGAATCCGTCGAAATAGCCCGTATCGCCGCTGAAGAACACACGCAGATCGTCATCGACGATGACCCAAGACGCCCACAGCGTGCTGTTGCGATCGAAGAAACTGCGCCCGGAAAAATGCTGCGCGGGCGTAGCCGTGAGCGACAGCCCGTCCACTTCGACGCTCTGCCACCAATCGCATTGCCGGATCTTGGCCGCATCGACCCCCCATTCGATCAAGCGGTCTCCCACGCCCAACGGCGTAACGAACACCTGCGTCGTTTCGGCGAGCGTGATCACCGTTTCGCGATCCAAATGGTCGTAATGGTCGTGAGACAAGATCACGCCGCGCAGGGGCGGCAAATCCGCAAGTGCGATCGGCGGTGCGTGAAAGCGCTTCGGGCCGATGCGCCGAAACGGCGACGCGCGTTCGGCAAATACGGGATCGGTCAGCCAAAATTGCCCGCGCAGCTTCAAGAGCAACGTCGAATGCCCGAGCCGGTAAAGACTGCGATCGGGGGCAGCGTGCAGTTGCTCGCGCCCGAGCGCATCGACTGGCAACGAACCGGCGGGCACAGTGTGGCGCGGCTTGTTGAACAGCGCATTCCACATGATGCGCAGCGTCTTGCCGATGCCGTGCGCCGGAGGAGGCTCGACGTTGCGAAAGCGCTCGCCGTCGTGCTGCGGAGACGAGCGCGATAAATCGCGACCGCGCTTGGCAGCCGCGATACCGAGCGTGCGGCTGACGAGATCGGGAATCGATGACATGAGCGATGGCACAATTGAAGGTAGACTGTGCAGTGTAGTTTATTGCCCAAGAAAGTAAACTACTTGGTGTAATATTTCGTCATGACTTCGCCTGATGACCGCCCCCGCCTGACCGATCGCAAACGTGTCGCCATTCTCGACGCGGCGATCGAAGAATTTCGAGCTGCCGGGTTCGATGCGACCAGCATGGATCGCATCGCCGCGCGCGCAAGCGTCTCGAAGCGCACGATCTACAACCATTTCCCGAGCAAGGAGGCGCTGTTCGCGGCGATCTTGCGGCAGTTGTGGGACTCGAGCCGAACCGGCGATGCCCCGGGCTATCGCGCGCAAGAGCCGTTGCGTCCGCAGTTGCTCGACCTGCTCATGCGCAAGTTGAGTCTGCTGAACGACGAGGCCTTTCTATCGCTGGCACGTGTCGCGATTGCGGAGGGCATCCATTGCCCCGAGCGCGCGCGCGATATGGTGGCGCGCATCGGCGAGCGCGAAGAAGATTTGACGGTGTGGGTCCGCGCCGCCGCGGCCGACGGCCGTCTAAAAACGCGGGACCCCTTGTTCGCCGCCCAGCAGTTGCAGGCCATGGTGAAGGCGTTCGCTTTCTGGCCGCAGGTAACGATGGGACAGCCGCAGATCGGCAAACGAGAGCAGAAGAAAGTGGCGGAGGCTACCGCCGACATGTTTCTCTCGCATTATGCGAAGCTAAATGATGCCGCGCAGCCCAATCACGAGTTGAACGGCGCCGAACACGGCGATGACTACGGCCGATAGCCGGGCAACGCCATGAATGAACGACAACGGCATGCGCTTACCCAACGCGGATGTCGCGCCACTCAAGCACAGCCACCAGGCTGCCGAGCCGATGAACACCCCGCTCACCATCGGTATCACCGTCAACCACTGCGCGCCGCCGCGCCCGGACGGGTCACCCGCTAGCGGGCCCAGTGCGGCAAAGATGCCGATGAACGAAAGAATCGTCATGGGGTTGGACAGCGTCAAACCGAATGTCGTCAAGAAATCGCGGCTGGCGCCGGTGCGCGCCGCCTCGGGCGCAATCGCCGCTGGAGCCGGCTTTTCGCGCGCAATGGCCCACGCGAGCCAAATCAGAAACGCCCCGCCGCCGATTTTGAGGACGACGCTCAGCGCGGGCAGCGTCGCCGCTAGCCCCGCTATGCCGAGCGCGCCGAGCAGCCCGTAAATCCCATCGGCGCAGGCCGCACCCATTCCCGTAGCAAAGCCGGAACGAAAACCTCGGCTTAGGCTGCGCTGAATGCACAGCATGCCGATGGGCCCGACCGGTGCGGCAATGGAAAGTCCGATCGTGATCGATTTGATGAACAACATGGATGCGTTCCCGTTGTGGTTCGCGTAAATCGTGTGAGTCTTTTGTTTCTCGTCATCGAACCGTTATCGTAGGCCAAGCACGATCGACGCAACAGACGGTTTTTAAGGGAGAATGGGTGCGTCACCTTAAAAGCTAACGTCAATGGACGAATCCGATTGGAAGATACTCGCGCTGTTACAGAACAACGGCCGGATGACTTACACCGATCTAGCGCGCCAGGTGCAATTGTCGGTGCCCGCGGTGACCGAACGCGTCAAGCGTCTCGAAGAAGGCGGCGTGATCGAAGGCTACGCTGCGCGCGTCGATCCCGCTGCGGCGGGATACGTGGTCACGGCACTGATCGCCATCACCGTGCAGCAGCCCGGTAAAGCGAGATTTCTGAAATTGCTGGAGACGATCCCGGAAGTGATCGAGTGCCATCACGTGACGGGAGCGGATTCCTACATCATGCGCTTGGTTGCAGTCAGCATGGCCGATTTGGAACGGTTGATCGGGCAAATCAACTTATACGGCGAGACGCGCACCTCGATCATCATGTCGACGCCGCTACCCGCTCGCGCCTTGCAACGGCCGCCTGTCAAAGCGAAGGAGCGGACCGGCAAGCGCTGAGCGTCAGCGGCGCCTCATGTGACGGCGCTTCGCCGCCCCGGCCAACGTAGCCGACGCTGGCGGCCGCGGTCGCAATCGCGGCCGCACGCTCAATACAGCTCGGGCACGATCATCTCGTCCGGCACCGGCTGACGGATATAGTCCTCGTTGTGCACGCGCTCGGGCAACGCAACGGCCGGATGCTCGACTTCGCGATAGGGCACCTGGCTCAGCAGGTGGTGGATGCAGTTCAAACGCGCCCGCTTCTTGTCGACCGCCTGCACGACCCACCACGGTGCGTCCGGGTGATGCGAGCGCTGCAACATCACTTCCTTCGCTTGCGTGTACGCTTCCCATCGGCGACGGCTCTCGAGATCCATCGGGCTCAGCTTCCATTGCTTGAGCGGATCGCGAATACGCGCTTGAAAGCGGATCTCCTGCGCTTCGTCGGTGATCGAAAACCAGTATTTGACGATTTGAATGCCGCTTCTCACGAGCATCTTTTCGAATTCCGGCACCGAGCGGAAAAATTCTTCGTACTCGTCATCGCTACAGAACCCCATGACACGTTCGACCCCCGCGCGGTTGTACCAACTGCGGTCGAACAACACCATTTCCCCTCCGGCCGGAAGGTGCGCGACGTAGCGTTGGAAATACCATTGCGTGCGCTCGCGGTTATTCGGCGCGGGCAGCGCAGCGACGCGGCAGACGCGCGGGTTCAGACGCTGCGTGATGCGCTTGATCGCGCCGCCCTTGCCTGCCGCGTCCCTGCCTTCGAAAATGACGACGAGGCGGTGCCCTGTCGCCACGATCCAATCCTGCAACTTCACGAGCTCGCCCTGCAGGCGAAAGAGCTCGCGAAAGTAATGTCTGCGCAAACTGCGCGCTTCGGGCGTGAACGCATCGGAGCCGTCCAGGATGCGGTCGTCCACCTCCATTTCGAGTTCTTCGTCATACGCATCGACGAGCTCCTCCTCGAAGCGGCGCTGCCGCTCGGCCAACAGTTCCGCGTCGATTTCGCGGTCCTCTTTGTTCATCCCTGTTCTCCCTCACCATGCGAGCGATCTTGCCCATGCACACGAGCAAGCGAGCTGCCATGCAGCCACGCATTATCCGGGGCCGGCCATGTCAGCCATATTACGACTGAGGTTTCATCGCGCGCCGAGCTTCATGAACGCCGATCTGGGCTAGAGCGAATTGGCGGAGATTGCGAGCAGAGGCATTGCCGTCGTCCTGTGCATGAGGGTAGATGTGCAGCCATCGCGCGCCATCGCGGCGGCGCCGCGCATGACATGCGCGTTGGCGCTTGCCAGTTCCTCAACCCTGGCTATACTTCGAATAATCTGACGGTTCACATATTGGTTTTTACCCGGTTCGACGAAACGTCGCCGCGCGAGACACAGTCATTGCCGCGATAACACAAACGATTCCAGCAACGCGAATGCGGTCCAGCCCTCCCGCGGGCCGCAATGAACTGCCGACACGCTGACCGACGCCGGGCTGCCGTGTCGTATTTCCCGAATTCGATGCCCAGCGGCAAACAGTACGCGCTGGGCCGCAACCGAGGAGGCACGCATGGCAGAGCAGTTTGAGCAACGTGAGTCGCTCGCATTGATGCACCAAATGGGGTTGAACAGCGGGGCGATCGAGCGCCGCAGGGAGATCGTCGGCCTTGCGGCGGCCGACCTGGCGCGCATAGCGACGATCAAAGACCTCGTTCTGGGCAAGGCCGACGACTATTGCGCCACCTTCTTCGATTCCCTCGCCACCTTCGCCGAGGCCCGGCCGTTGCTCCATAACACGGCGCTGTTCGATCGAGCGAGGCGCCTCAAGCTCGATCACCTGAGGGCGCTCGCCTCGGGCGAGTACGACACCCAATACGTCGAGCAGCGCATCGAACTAGGCTTGCTCTATGCGGCCGCCGGCCTCGACAACCGCACCTTCTTGGGCGCCTTCCTCGCCCTCGTCAAGCAGGTCGGTACGGACATCATGCAGCATGCCGGTCTGCCGCCTATGGATGCATTCGAAGCCTTCATGTCGTTGCAGAAGGTGATCTTCTTCGATATCGGCCTCATCGTCGATGTGCTCGTGGCCCAACGCGAGCGCGTCATCCGGCAGCAGCAAGAGGCCATCAGAGAACTGTCGACGCCGGTGCTGCAACTGCGCGATCGTCTGTTGCTGTTGCCGATCATCGGTGTGATCGATACCTATCGCGCGCGCCTCATCACCGAGAACCTGCTGGAATCGATTCGGGCGAACCGTGCCAAAGTGGTCGTCATGGACGTGACCGGCGTCGCCACGATCGACTCGCGCGTCGCCAACCATATCTTACAGACCGTGACGGCCGCACGCCTCATGGGTGCGCGAGTGATCGTGAGCGGCATCTCGGCGCCCGTGGCCCAGTCGCTCGTTTCACTCGGCATCGAATTGGGCGGCCTCGATGCCGTAAGCGACCTGCAAGGCGGCATCGAAGTGGCCGAACGCAATCTGGGCTACCGTGTCACGCAAGGGGAGCCGATCGACGCGCGCGTCAATGGAGTGAACTGATACCGTGTCCGTTCCCATTCTCAAGCAAGGCGATGTACTGATCGCGTCGATTCAGTCGGCCCTCACGGATCAAGACCTCATTCAGCTGCGCGAGGATTTCGCCGAGAAGATCGGGCGCTTTCGCACCCGCGGCGTCGTCATCGACGTCACCGCGCTCGACGTGCTCGATTCGTTCGCCACACGCACCTTGCGCGGGATCGCCTATGTCGCCAAGCTGCGCGGCGCCACCACGGTCGTCGTCGGCATCCAACCTGAAGTCGCCTTCGCCATGGTGCAGCTCGGGCTTGCGCTAGAGGGCATCGCGACGGCTCTCGATCTCGAAGAGGGCCTCGACTACCTCGGCAAAACCACTCGCAGGAGCCTGGGCCATGCCGGCTGAAATCCGCGTGCCCATCGAGCGCGAGGAAGACGTCGTCATCGCGCGCCAAAAAGGCCGCGAATTGGGCGCCGAAATCGGCTTCTCGAACACGGATCGGACCATCATCGCGCTGGCCATTTCGGAGATCGCGCGCAACATCATCAGCTATGCGCGCCGCGGCGAGATCGTGATGTCCCGGATCGACGATGGCGTGCGCCTGGGCATCTCCATCGTCGCAGAGGACGAAGGGCCCGGCATTCCCGATATCGAACTCGCGATGCGCGACGGCTACTCCACGGCGAAAAGCCTCGGGGTGGGCCTGCCGGGGACGAAGCGAATCATGGACGAATTCGCGCTGACCTCGGTCGTCGGCAAAGGCACGACGGTCAAAATGAAAAGGTGGCTGCGATGACCGATCCGGCTGTCATGCGCGCGTCGATCATCGAGTGGGGCTGGGCCGGCCGGGCATTGGAAGAGCCGTCCGGCGACATGCATGCGATCGTCGAGCGCGAGGACGGCGCGCTGGTGGCGCTGCTCGACGGGCTCGGGCATGGCATCGAAGCGGCCACCGCCGCGCGCGCCGCGATTCCCGTGCTCGAAGCGCACGACGGCGCGTCGGTCGTCTCGCTCGTGCAGCAATGCCACGAAGCGCTGCGCAAGACCCGCGGGGCGGCGATGACGGTCGCATGGTTCGATGCGCGGGACGCGTCGATGACCTGGACCGGCGTTGGCAACGTCGACGGCGTCCTGATCCGCGCGGCCGGATCCGAGCGAGGGCCCAAAGAAGCCATTTCGACCCGCGGCGGCGTCGTGGGTTATCGCCTGCCGTCGCTGCGCGCGACGCGGCACGAGGTGTCGAGCGGCGACCTGCTCGTCATGGCGACCGACGGCATTCGAAGCACCTTCAGCGCGGGCATCGTGACGCAATTTACCGCACAGGAAATCGCCGAATCGATCCTGGTCCGATATGCGAAGGGAACCGACGATGCGCATGTGCTCGTGGCGCGCTATCTTGGGGCTGGCCCATGACCGCGCGGCTCGAGGCGCTGAGCGCCGCGTATCTCGGCGGCCTTCGCGCGTACTTGGAAGCAGCGAGCGAGACGGGACTCGCCCACGCCTATGAACTCGGCCGGCAGGCCATGGCCGATGGGCTCGGCCTGCTCGACATCGCGCAATTGCATCGTGGCGCGCTCGATACGCTCGTGCTGCCTGCCGCGCCCGCCGATCGCGGGCGTCTGCTCGATGCAGCGACGGCGTTTTTCAACGAGTTGCTCGCGCCATTCGAGCTATCCATCGAAGGATATCGCGCCGCATTGACGGCCAGCGAGGAACGCTTTCATCTCGCCGTGAGCGGCGCGATGGCGGGATTGTGGGACTGGAATCCGCAAACCGACGACATCTATTTTTCCCCGCAGTTCAAGCGAATCATGGGCTACGAGGATAGCGAGCTGCCCAACGAACGCGAGGCGCATTTCGGCGCCATTCATGCCGACGACCGGGATCGTGTCGCGCAAAGAATGAAGGCCCATCTGGAAGATCGGCTCGCTTACGATATCGAGTACCGGGTGATCGCCAAATCGGGGGAAGTGCGCTGGGTGCATTCGCGCGGCCAAGCGCTATGGAACGCATCGGGCAAGCCCTATCGCATGGTCGGCTGGATCTTGGACGTCACAGATCGCAAGCGCGACGAAGAAGCGCTGCGCACGTCGCAGGAAGAAATGCGGCGTCTGTCGGCGCATATCCAGCAGGTACGGGAGCAAGAAAAAGCACGAATCGCGCGCGAGCTTCATGACGATCTGGGGCAGCAACTGACCGCGCTGAAAATGGCTACGTCGTTGTTGGAGCACGCCGGAGATAACGATCGCGCCCGAGCCGATCAGGGCGCGTTGAACGGCCTCTATGCGATGATCGACAACCTCGTGCAATCGGTGCGGCACATCGCGGCGGACTTGCACCCGGTGATTCTGGACGATTTGGGATTGATTCCAGCGATCGACAGCCTTGTCGACGAGTTCTCCGCCCGCTACGGCATTCGTGTGATCCGGCATATCGATGCCGACGCGATCTCATTCAATCGCGAGTGCAGAATCGACATGTTCCGCATGGTGCAGGAAGCGCTGACGAACGTGGCGCGCCACTCGGGCGCCACCGAGGTCGTATTGGCTATCGAGCGCGTCGATCCGCACTGCATCGTGCGCATCGCGGACAACGGTCGCGGGGCCGCACAGCATGGCGCGAAGGGACGTCATTCGTTCGGGCTGCTCGGGATGCGCGAGCGCGCCGCATTGCTAGGCGGCGAGATCCGCATCAGCACCGCGCCCGGGAAAGGATTCGCACTGACCGCCCTCTTGCCGCTCGCATCGATCGAAGCGAAGCCCGCGCGCTAATCGTCGGCCGGATCGTCTTTGTCCCATTGGGTGAGCGTGATCGTCACGCCGCGGCCGGGCGCCGACTCGATCTGAAACTCGTCGACTAAGCGCTGCGCGCCGGAAAGGCCCAGACCAAGGCTTCCTTTGGTGGAGTATCCGTCTTGCATCGCCAGTGCGATGTCGGCAATGCCCGGGCCTTGATCGTGCGCCACGACGACGATGCCGCGACGCTCTCCATCGATGAGCCGGCGAAAGCAAAGTTCGCCCCGACCGGCATGGACGACGATGTTGCGGGCGATTTCCGACACGGCGGTAGCAAGCGCCACCGCTTTTTTCTCGCTGAATCCTTCTCTCCTGGCCAAATCGCGCGCGCGCTGGCGCGCCCAGTCTACGTCCGAAGGTTCACTGACGAACACGTCGACGCGTTCGCCAATTGCACGCCGCTCGGTCATATCGCGTTCGATCGTAGACGTTGCACAATGTTGCGAGAGGCCATGAGCTATGAGCTATCGCTCCCGTTAGCGTTCGCATGCAGCAATGTTCGCGCCTCGACGCGGCGACGCGAGCAAGACCACGCGTATTTCTTCCACAGTGCTCGGAATCGAATCAGTATCGTAGACGATCGCCGGGCGCTTTTCGCCGTATGCCACCCTCATTGCGATCCCGAGACAGCGCGCATCGCTCGCTGGCGCGCCGCCGCAAACATCTCGTGCAACCGTTGCCGGTCCTCGTCCGTCAGATGACTCGCTTCCGCGGGCATGACGAGCGCAAGGTGCAGCGTCAGGTCGCCGCGCACGCCGTTGCGGTCCGTGAGGCCCTGGCCGCGCAAACGAATGGCGCTGCCCGATCGAGCGTTCGGGGCGATGTTCACCTGCAACGCGCGGCCCAACACCCGTGCTTCCACCACGCCGCCGAGCACGGCCGTCACGAAGTCGACCTCGATGTCGCACGCGATATTCAAACCATCGCGCCGGAACGCGGCGCTGCATACGATCACCACAGAGAAGATTGCATCGCCCGCCGCGCCGCCATGAACCCCGGCGTAGCCGCCGCCTTCGACGACGTAACGCTGGCCATCCCATGCACCGGGCGAAATCTTCACCGTTTGCATCTTGCGCTGGGCCGCGGCACGCGCGCCGCGACAGAGCGGGCAACGATGGCTCGCGTGCCCTTGGCAATGCAAGCACGGGCCCTTCGTCATGTAGGTCGCCTCCACCTCGCCGCCATAGATCGCGGCTTCGAGCGGCACGAACAATTCCGCCATGCAATCCGCACCGCGCATGGGCGGGCGCGTGCGGGGTTCCGCAGGCGAGGCGTCCCTTTCCTTCTCTCGCGTCTGTGCCGGGCCGGGCTGAGGGCTGGATACCGGCGCCTTGCGCTCGCCGATCAGAATTTCGAACGCTTCCTGAATACGCTTGAATACGGGCTCGACGCTCGCTTCGCGGCCTTTATTTCGGTCCGGGTGGTATTTGGCCCTGAGCCGCCGGTAGGCGCGCTTGATCTCCACGGGCGACGCCGTACTCGGCAGTTCGAGCCGCCTGTAATATTGGTCGAGGCTCACGCGCTCTCCCCGATGCATTGCAAGATGCGTAAGTCTAGCAAGAAGCGGCGAACTCACCGGCGATGTCCGGTCAAGCGTTGCGCGCGCGGTCCACGCACACGATGCCGCGGCCGATAGCGCGCCTCGGTTCGGCTCAACGGCCTAGGCAACGGCGTACTATGTCTTCATCCCGCGCCACGAGCCCGGGCTGACAATGCGATCGATCGATTCCATCCCAGGAGGAGGTGCATCATGCTGATCGGCGTTCCCAAGGAGATCAAGAACCAAGAGTACCGGGTGGGCCTTACCCCGGCCGGGACACGAGAACTCGTAAGCCGCGGGCATCAAGTCATCGTCGAAGCGAATGCCGGTTTGGCCGTCGGCTTACCCGACGAGGCCTATACCGCGGCAGGCGCATCGATATGCGGCGACGCACAAGAGGTCTACGCGCGCGCCGACATGGTCATCAAGGTCAAAGAGCCGCAAGCCGTCGAACGCGCGATGCTGCGCAAAGGACAAATCCTTTACGCCTATCTGCACCTTGCACCCGATCGCCAGCAGGCCACCGACCTGATCGAATCGGGCGCCGTGTGCGTCGCCTACGAGACGATTACCGGCCCCGGTGGCGGCTTGCCCTTGCTCGCGCCGATGAGCGAAGTGGCGGGACGCATGTCGATTCAGGTTGCTGCGGCGCATCTAGAGAAGCCGCATGGCGGCATGGGCCTGCTGCTCGCGGGCGTGCCCGGCGTCGCGCCAGGGCACGTCGTCATCATCGGCGGCGGCACGGTGGGCACGAACGCGCTGCAGATGGCGGTCGGCATCGGTGCGCGCGTCACGATTCTCGACACGAACGTCGATCGCCTGCGCCAGCTCGATTTGATCTTCGGCAACCGCATTACGACGCAGTTTTCCAGCGCCAACTCGCTCGAGCGATGCATCGCCAGCGCCGACGCCGTGATCGGCGCGGTTCTGATCCCGGGCGCCACGGCGCCGAAGCTCGTCACCCGCGGCATGATTTCGACCATGAAGAAGGGCGCGGTCGTCGTCGACGTCGCCATCGATCAAGGAGGGTGCTTCGAGACGTCGCACGCTACGACCCACGCGGATCCCACTTATGTCGTCGACGGCGTGGTCCACTACTGCGTCGCCAACATGCCGGGCGCCGTGGCGCGCACGTCCACCTTCGCGCTGACCAACGCCACGCTAGGCCATGCGCTCGCGCTGGCAACGAAGGGATGGAAACGAGCGATGGCCGAGGATAAGCACCTGCGAGCAGGGCTGAACGTCTGCGAGGGGCAGGTCACGCACGAGGCCGTGGCGAAGGCGCTCGGGCGGCCTTACGTCAGCGCTGACGATTTGCTCGCCTAAGGTACGGCCGCACTCATTACGACGAAACCATCCGCGGGGGCGCTCGCCATGAAACCGGGCGCGCCCTCTCGGACCTTCCCCTTCCCCGCCGTGCCGAAAGCCCCTGCTCCCCGAGATCGATCGCAGGACGATCCTCGCCCCACGCCACCGAAGCGGCCGACGCAAGACGATTGCTGCCATAGCGGCTGCTCGCCCTGCGTCTTCGAGCTCTACGAAGAAGCGCTGGATCGGTACGAAGCCGCGCTCGCGCTTTGGGAAGCGCGTCAAGCCATGCGACGCAAAGCGCGTTGACGCGGGCATGCTCGCCTCTTCGCTTTCCAGGCGTTTCAAGCATGAAGGCCGTGCTGGCATGCGTGTAGTACGATCACGCCATCCTGTGGCACCACGTTTGAGCCGCGCCTGTCAAACTTCGATCGAATCGACATGCCTTCCTCCGTCCGCAATTCACTCGCCTGGATTCTCGAGGCGTTCGAGCGCGATCCGACTTTCGTTCATAAGCGCATGTTCGCCGCGGACGCCGCCTATATCGACGGGCGCCTATGCCTCACCGTAGGCGATGGCGACGAACCATGGAACGGGCTGTTGGTGTGCACGTCGCATGAACATCACGCTGCGCTGATCGACGACATGCCCGGTTTGGAGGTGCATCCGGTGCTGGGCAAATGGCTGTACGTTTCGCAGCGCGACCCAGCCTTCGAATCGGTCGTCGCGCAGGCGACGGCGCTGGTGCTTGCGCGAGATCCGCGTATCGGCGTGGAGCCCAAGCCGAGGAAGAGGCGGCGGGCCTCGCCACTACCCAGGAAGTCGCAGGCCAAGTCATAGCTGCTTCGCTTTCAGCGCGGGGCTGCGAAGCGATACGTCACGCCATGCGCTCACACCATCGAATCGTCAAAGGAACACCATGAGCGAACACAACATCGTGCGCTGCACGTTCGAGCGCCACGGCGACGCCATTCTCGCCATCTTCAACGAGGCCATCGTCAATTCGACGGCGCTTTACGATTACAAGCCGCGGACGTCGCAAAACATGGTCGCCTGGTTCGACGCCAAGCAAAGCGGCGGCTTTCCGGTGATCGGCGTGGAAGACGGCAGCGGCAAGCTGATGGGCTTCGGCAGCTACGGCACGTTTCGCGCGTGGCCGGCGTACAAGTACACGGTGGAGCACTCGGTGTACGTCGAGAAAGATCATCGCGGTCAAGGCCTGGGCCGCGTGCTGATGCAAGAACTCATTGCAGCGGCGCGGCACGCAGACCTGCACGCGATGATCGGCGGTATCGATGCGGCCAACCACGGCAGCATCGCATTGCATGAGCGGCTCGGATTCAAGCACGTAGGCACCTTGCCGCAGGTCGGATTCAAGTTCGGGCGCTGGCTCGATTTGGCGTTCTATCAATTGATCTTGGAAACGCCGCGGCATCCGGTCGATGGATGAAGCTGCCGGTCCGAAGCGGGTGCGCCCATCGTCACGCTCGATGCCCAGAAATCGGCCCCGCTTCCCCGGTTAAATTGAACACGCGATCGATCCATGCCAAAAACGTCGAGAACGTGAAATCCGACGACTGGTCTGTGCGAAACGCCTTCATCACCGGCGTATCGGCCGGGTCTCTCTGATTGAGCAGATCGGCGATGAACGTTCCGACATCGGCGTCGATCCCGTTCTCGTGAATGCCGGAGCCGGTAAAACTGACGACGGTCACCTGGTGGTTGTGCATGAAATCGCCGCGCGCCCAGGGCATGAAGTAGCCGAAGTTCGGCAGCGGATTGAGCGTTTGCTTGAGCCGGTTCAGTTCCTGCGCGAACATCGCGCTCGAAAGCGCATCCTTGGCAGCATCGTCGGGTGCGGCGATCACCGACGGAACGAACGCGCGATAGTGATAGGCCGCGATCACCTCGTCACGCTG
This sequence comes from Trinickia sp. Y13, assembly GCF_029522115.1. Taxonomy (GTDB): domain Bacteria; phylum Pseudomonadota; class Gammaproteobacteria; order Burkholderiales; family Burkholderiaceae; genus Trinickia. Next base: position 83,759 of record NZ_JAKWFK010000017.1, read on the forward strand.
GTAAGTCGTATAGCCGAAGCGATCGTGCGGATAAGTCTTCGATAACGCGGCATAGGCGCTGCCCATGTTCTTCGGATCGAAATACGGCGAGAGCTTGCTGTTGATCGTGACCATGCCGTCAGGGCCGGTCATCCCCCATTCTTGGTTCACTTTGTCATAAAGGCCAACGGACGGATAGACGGCGGGATCGGCGCCGAACGGCGTGTTGAACACGGTGCCGGCATCGTCCAGCAACGCGCTGTGCGCCTGCGGCTGCAGCGTGTTGCGCAGCGTGGGGTAGTTCGCCAAGGTGCCGTAGCCGCCGGCGCTCGTGCCGTAGACGAGCAATCGATTCGGACGGGCGAATCCATGCTCGGCCAGCCATTGCGCCACCGCTTGCGCATTCTTCAGGCCGTTGTAGTGCTGAACTCTCGCATCGCCCGCCGGCGACGTATAGCTGCGCACGGCGCTGCCCATATGAATGTCGCCGGTGCAGTACGGCACGAATACTTGGGTCCAGTCCTGCGTCTCCACTTTCGGTTCGCCGACGAGAATATGCGCCAAATCCATTCTGATCATCAGCGGCGACAACAACGACGACTTCAGGCTTTGGCTCGTCGTGCCATCCATGTAGTTGTGCGCGATTCCGTCGGGGTTGTACGCGCCTAGCCCAGCTTCGGGCCCCGAGTTCGCCGTCTCCGTGCAGGTGGCGTAATTCCAGCACGCGCCGCCCGGCTCCATCATGTAGAGCATGTCGTTCGATTGCGCGCGATTGATATAAAACCGCATGGGCGTTCCGTTGCCGCACGACGCGCCGCTGCTTTCGGGTAGCACGACTTCATACCACGCGTAGTACGGGATCGACGGATCGGGTAATACGGTATCGGTCGCGCGTGCGTTCAACGTGGCGACGCTCAATATGCCGCCGAGGCAAAGCCCCTTCAACAATTTGGATGCAAACATCTTCCCTCCCTCTCTAACGGTTGAGGCGCTGCCGGCGCAGGCGAAATGCATGCGCCGTACGTTCAGTGAGTAGCGGATGAAGAAGCGTGGTCGAACAATTGCACGCGCAGCGCTTGCAAGCGTTGACCGATGACGATTTGCTGCTGCTGCGGATCGGACACGGTTGCTTGAACCTCATCGATCACCGCTTTGCTCTGCCTCGCATACGCTTGATAACGCGGGTCTCGCGCCGGAGACGGTCCAACCGTTCGTCGAGCGTACGCGTCCCACTGCTCGCGCGCCGCTTGCAACTGCGCTTCGCGTGCGGCGGAGTTCGGCTCGGCATCGCCGAGCAACGCGGCGGTCATGACTTCCGCTTGCGCCGGCAGGACTTCATTGCGAGCAACGTGTTCGGGCAGATCAGCGAGAATTTGCCGGGCCAATTGCGCGCGTTCGGCTACGCCCATGCGCGCCTTGTCGCGCCCGTATGCGGCCACTCGATCGCGAAAGCGGGCGAACGCCACGATGCGTCCGATCTGAGCTTCGGCGTCGATTCGCGATGCGAGGGTCTTGCGCAAGGCGTCGATATTCAGCGCGCGTTCGGCCGGGCCGGGCTCAGCGGCGGCAGCGACTCGCGTGGCGATATCGGGGGATGGTTGAAGATCGATCGTCGACGCGTCGGTCGACCGGATAGGCGAGAAGGCATCGCCCGGCAAGCGTCGTTCATATCGCCACAGCGCGATGACGACCGCACCCGCAACCGCAACGAACAACACCCTGCGCCAAAGCGTTTTGACTCGCTTCATGCCGCCTCCCTAAGTCCGTCATCGCTGCGCGATGCTTAGATAGGGCTACGTTTTAGGACGAAAGGCAGCGGTCGTCAAAATCAACGCTAAGCGTGGCACTCTAAATTGATTGCGCGCGTCGATTGCGCATGAAACACGTCTCTGTTGCGCATAGCCGATGCGGATGGCAAGCGGCCCTCCGGCGCGCTTACTTCACGCCGGCCGACCGCTCGTTCGACGACACGCGCTTCTCCCAGCCTTGCAAGATGCGTTTCTCGAGAGCGTCGTATCCCCCGCCGAAGTGGTGCCCGCCCGAGGTGCGAATCACCTCGCGCGTGCCCGCGAGATCGGGGCACAACGTGTCGTCTTCGTTTTCGCCGTAGAAGCATTGCACGATGCTGGCAGGGAGCCGCTCGACTTCCGGCTTCGCTTGCAGCGCTTTGTCGCTCGGCGGCATGCCGAGCCAGCCCGTGACGCGCACTTGAAAGTCCGCCGCGCGCGCAAAGCCGAGCAGCGAGACGATCGAGACCTTGTCACGCAAATCGTTGGGTAGGCGGTTATACGCGAACGGCATCACGTCAGCGCCAAACGAGTAGCCGATCAGCGCAAAGGAATTCGCATGCCAGCGCGAACCGTAGGCGCGCAGCACCCGGGCAAGATCGCGGCTCACTTGTTCCGGTTTCTTCTCGCTCCAGAAATAGCGCAAGCTGTCCCAACCCACCACCGATACGCCATCTTTCTGCAATTGCTCGCCGATGGTCTTGTCGAGATCGCGCCACCCGCCGTCGCCCGACATCACGATTGCGAGCATGCCGCGCGGGTGCGCCGCCGGCAGTTCGATGAGCGGCAAATCGGAAACGTCTTGCTCGCCTGCCGTGATTGCCTGCAAGTGCGGACGAACCAATGCGGCAAGTTGCTCGGCCCTTAATGTCGATGCGGCGAACACGCGCATCGGCTTTCCCGTGAACGGCGCCATCAACGCCTTCGCATCTTTGTCGAAATGAAAGCCTGGCGCATTGGCGCCTTCTTTGACGGCCGAGCGCAACGCGCGCTGCATCGCGTCCGTCGCGCGTTGTTGGGTCACGCCGAACTCGACGAAGCCCGGCAATACGCTACCCCGGCTCACGGTCGGGTCGGGCGGGCATTGATGAAACTCGCTGCGCAAGGCCGCATCGGCATCGATGGCCGCGGCGCCCGCGATCGTATTGGCCGGCGCTTGCGCGAGAACGTGCAATGCAAGCGTGGCGCCCTGCCCGGTTCCGGCCATGATCGGCGCGAAGTAGCGATCGGATTTCAGTTGGCGCTCGAGTTGATGGCTGAGCGCTTCGGCATCGCCGTCGAGATAGCGGCAATCGCGCCCCGTGGCGGCGAGATTCGCTGCGTAGCGTCCGGTGTCGACGCCAACGGTCAGTGCGCCTTCGCGAGCCAGCGCCCGCGCGGCTTGCGCATCCGCCTCCGTCCATCCTTTACCGGCGGAAAACAGCACGACGAAGCCGCGCATCTCGCCTTGCGGCCATTCGACAGCGACGTCGCCATAACGCCCGCCCGATACGCGCGATTCGGCAGCCTGTGCGGTGATGCAGAAACATACGCCGGCAACGACCACGGCCAGCCGTTTGGCTTGAGTAAGTACTGAATTGAGTTTCATGAACGGCGCCCGCCGGCCAAAATTGAAAGGTCCACCAATGTTACGAGCGCACTGGCCCAGCCGGACACCGCCAGATAACGCGGCTCCCAGCGCGGCTGAAATTTGCCCTTGAATGCACGCAGGCCTTGGAAATTGTAGAAACGCCCGCCGAAGCGCCATACCATCGTCGCCAAGCGGTGAAGCGGCGAGCTGAGCGGCATCGGTTGCACGCCCGAGAACGGCGCAACGCCAAGACTCAAGGACCGATAGCCGCCGCTCTTCAAGAAGAGGGCAAGCTGCACGAACAGATAGTCCATGACGTATGGCGATGCATCGGCCACGTGACGCATGACGCCAACCGTCGCTTCGACGTTCAGGTCGGTCGTCATGAACGTCGTAAACGCGACGGGCTCGCCGTTCTGGCGAACGAGCATCACCGACTGCGCGGCGAGATAGGCTTCGCTGAATGCGGCGACTGAGAAGCTCTTCTCGCGCGCCGAACGGCTCTTGAGCCAGCTGTCGGAGATGCGGCGCAGAATGTCCAGATGCCCGGGCACCGCGGCCGCATCGATCACCTCGATCGTGCAACCGTCCCGCTCCGCCCGGCGCAGCGAGTATCGCAATGCGGCTCGCTTAGGCCCGTTCAGATCGAAGCCGTCGAGCGCGAGCCGCGCCTCCTCGCCGAGCTTCATCAAGGTCAAACCCGAATCCAGATAGAGCGGCAGCGAATCGGCACGGACCTGATAGAACGCGGCACGGCCTCCGTGCTGGTGCGCCAGCACGACGAATTTGCGGATCAGTTGCTCCCACTCGCAACGCGGCCCAACCGGATCGTGCAGCGCGGCCCAGGTCCGGCCATGCTTGGCATACATCAAGAATGCTTGGCGCGAATCGGAGAACAGGAAGCTCTTGTCGCCCATCATCGCGAGTCCGGCATCGCTGCGCTCCTGCGCGCGAATGATCTGCACCGCGTCGGTGAGATCTTGCGAACTCGGACGCACGAAGCGCCCTGCCGCAGGCCGCAACAGTTGCCACAGCGAAAACGCCGTCGCGACGAGGCCGGAAGCGAGCATCGCGCGCAGCGAGCGCGACGCGCGCTCATCGAATGCGAACTGCCACCATAGATCGTTGCGGTAAGGCACGTTGCGATAGGCGAAGAACATCACCCACAGCGCGCACATGAGCACGATCGCCACCGAGATCAACCATCCGCCGGTGAACGGCTCCGAGAACAGCGCGGTGCGCCGATTGAAGTTGCGGCGCGTGCTGACGAGCAGCACCAGCAGCGTCGCCAGGATGCCCGCTTCGACGAAAGCCAACCCTTTGATGACCGAGAGCACGAGGCTCGCCGCCGTCAGCGCGACGGCCACCCACCAGGCCGCGTCGAGCCGGCGCAGCAGGCCGCGGGCGACGAACAGCAACAACACGCCGAGCACACCGCTGACCAGTTGCGAGCTTTCGAGCGCCCATAGCGGCACGAGCTGATGCAGCACGGCGAGCCGATGCGCCAAAGCGGGCGTCGCGCTCGACATGATCAGCATCGAGCCGGTCACGAACGTGATGAGGCAGAGGAACAACGGCGCGAGCCGGCCGATGCGCGCGACGCGGCGCAACGGCAGCCGTGCGCGCAACGCCCTGCCCTCGTAGCCGGCCAGCACGCCCGCCGATAACACGAGCGGCAAGCCGAAGTAGACGGCGCGATAGGCGAGAAGGGCGGCAACGAGCGCGGGCGTCGTCACATCGCCGCGCAAGGCGAACACCATCACCGATTCGAAGATGCCGACGCCGCCCGGGGTATGGCCCAAGATGCCGAGCAGCAACGACACGGAGTAGACCGCGAGAAAGCTGATGAAGTCCGAGTGCGTGCTGGGCAAAAAAGCCCATAACGCCGCCCCCGCGCCGACGACGTCGACGATTCCGAAGATGATTTGCGCCGCCAAATCGGCCCGTGCGGGAATATCGATCGCTATTGCGCGCCACGGCGTTTCGATCCGTTTCGTGCGCGCGCCGCAACAAGCGACGGCCGCAGCCAGCGCGACGAGCACGAGCGCACTGCCGAGGCGCAATGGACCCGGCGAGAGATGCGTCATCGTCGCGAGCAGGTTGGTATCCCAAAGCGCGCCCAACGCGCCGATCGCGAGCAATGCCATGACGAGCGAGACGCTCGTGAATACCGTGAGGCGGCCGACCTGCGCCGGCGTGACGCCAGCCGCGCCATAAACGCGGCAGCGCACCGCACCGCCCGTCAGTGCGCCGAACCCCGCGATATTGCCGAGCGCCGAAGCGGCCGTGGCGCCGATCCAAAGCAGCGCTCGCGGCACCTTCGCCCGAACGTGGCGCAATCCGATTTCGTCGCGGGCGACGAGCGCGACGAAGCTCAGTGCCGTCGCAGCCAGCGCAACCGCCCACTTGTGCGGGGCGATACTGAACAGTTGCCGGCTGACCGAATGGTAATTGATGCTCTCGGACATCTCCTGCAGCGCAAACAACAGGAGAATGCAGATGGCCAGCGCGAGCGCAGGCGCCAGCAAGCGCTTGATGCCGATATGCCGCAGCCTCGCGCCAAACGCGACCATGGTCTTCAAACTGCGGTCCCCAATACGTCCGAGCATCTTTTCTGTCGTCGATCGTGCAAGCCGGCGGTTGGGATCGCGGCGGCGGTCACGCACCGTTCGACGAGCCGGGGCACCGCCCGCGGCCGACGATCGATCGGTGTAGCAAGTTGTGAACTTTTACAACGCGGGAAGGCGGGTTTCGGTTGACCGGCGCGGGCCCGGTGCCTGAAATTTAATGAGGGTCAGAGAAACGGCTTACCGTCGAGCTGCTCGTAGACGACGGTGCCGTCGTCTGTTTCGATTTGTTCGACGTAATTGCGCGCGCCGCACATCGGACAACGGAACAACAACCCCTGGCCTTCATTCTTGATGACGACGTCCGACAGCGCCCATTGGGCTTGGCAGCTCTGATTTCTACACGTAAACACTGATGTTCTCCAGCTCGATGCTCAATTCGTTGCTAAATGTCGTTTTGTCGTTTGAATCGTTCAATGCTCGTTGCCGCTTGCGGCCGCGCTCTTGCGCGAGCGACCGGCGCGCGCGCTCGACTTGCGCGCGGTTCTCGCCGGTTTCGCCTGCGCGGGGGCCTCGATTCCCGGCTCGCCCTCGGCGCTGACGGCTTGCTTCGAGACGTTGCCGCCGGCGGTCGGCGCCTTTTTCGCCGCCGCTTTGCGCGTGCGGCGCGGCTTTGCAGCTTCGTGCGTCGGCGCTTCCTGTACCGAGGCTTCGTAGGTCGAGGCTTCGTGCATCGGCGCAGCTTCGCTCGACGCGGGTTCGAACGGCAGCGTCTCGAGCGCTGTGACGGGCTCGACCGGCGATGGCGCCGTGGCGCTCGGTGCGGTTTCGCGCCCTTGCTTGCGCCCGCCCTTGCCCCGCTTGCGGCCTTTGTTGTTGGCCGCCTCGCCAGCGACGCCCTCCTCCTGCACGACGGGAGCGCCCGCCGCCGCGGCCGCTCTCACCGGCTCGGGCGCATCGGCAACGGTTGGGCGATAGACGAACGCCCCCGACTTGTCGTCGCGCCCCACTTCGAGCAATCCGCGCGCTTGGGCTTCATCGAGCAAATTGCCGAACGCGCGAAAACCGTAATACGACTCGCTGAAATCCGGCTTGCGGCGCTTGATCGCGCTCTTGAGCACCGAGGCCCAGATCTTCCCGCTTTCGCCGCGTTCGGATGCGAGCGCATCGAAGGTCTCGACGGCAATGGCGATCGCCTTGGCCTTGCGCGATTCCATCTCGGCCTTCGGATGCTTGTCTTCGTCGGCCGCGCGTTTGGCCGCCACGCTCGCTTCGCGCGATTCGCGCTTGGCCGCCGCACGCTGCTGCTCGCGCACGAGATCGTCGTAGAAGATGAATTCGTCGCAATTGGCGACGAGCAAGTCGGACGTCGAGTTCTTGACGCCGACGCCGATCACCTTCTTCGCGTTCTCGCGCAACTTCGAGACGAGCGGGGAAAAATCGGAGTCGCCGCTGATGATGACGAAAGTGTCGACGTGCGACTTCGTGTAGCAAAGGTCGAGCGCATCGACGACGAGCCGAATGTCGGCGGAATTCTTGCCCGATTGGCGCACGTGCGGAATTTCGATCAGCTCGAAGCTGGCCTCGTGCATCGACGCCTTGAAGCCCTTGTAGCGATCCCAATCGCAATAGGCTTTCTTGACGACGATGCTTCCTTTGAGCAGTAGCCGCTCGAGCACGGGCTTGATGTCGAACTTCTCGAATTTCGCGTCGCGCACGCCCAGCGCGACGTTCTCGAAGTCGCAGAACAGCGCCATGCTGACGCTATCTTGTGGGGAAGCCATAAATCTCTCCGGCCGATGAGGCGCATGGTTCGTTGATGTTCAATTTGCGCACATGATAGCCGGTTGTGAGAACGAGCTCGCCCCGAGCGGCACAGCAACGGCGAATTATCCCGTCGCGCGCGTCAGCACGGCAGGCAAGCGGATGCTGGTCTCCTTGGCGACATTCGGCTGCGGCCAGCGCACGCGCTCGACCACGATCTGCTTGCGCTGCGCTTCTTCCGCAAACGCGTCGATCGCCTCGCGTATGTCGGCATCGATGAAGTCGGCCCGTTCCGCATCGATCAGCACCGTGGCACGCTCGGGAATCTGCGCGAGGCAGTGAGCCAGCGCTGGCTTGGAGAAGAAGGTGGCGTCCTTACGGAACGAGAGCAGAAAGTAATCGTCGTGCCGCGTGAGCATGAAGGTGCTACCGAAGCTTGCGCGCATCGCGAACAAGACGCTCGTTGCAATGCCGATCCCGATGCCGATCAAGAGGTCCGTCGCGAGCACGCCTGCGATGGTCGCCACGAACGGAACGAAGCGCCCGGCGCCTTCGCGCGCCATGACGACGAAAAGACGCGGCTTAGCGAGTTTGTAGCCCGTCTGAATCAAGATCGCCGCGAGGCTTGCCAATGGGATGAGGTTGAGGACGGCAGTGAGCGCGAAGACGCTGGCGAGCAACAGGGTGCCGTGAATGATCGCCGACAGGCGCGTCTGCGCCCCCGCATGCACGTTGGCCGAGCTGCGCACGATGACGGCCGTCAACGGCAGCCCGCCGAGCAGTGACGCGGCGATATTGCCCGCGCCTTGCGCTTTCAATTCCCGATCGGGCGACACCCGGCGGCGTTTGGGGTCGATCTTTTCGAGCGCTTCGAGACTGAGCAGCGTCTCGAGACTGGCGACGATCGCGAGCGTCACCCCTACACGCCACACATCGGGATCGACGAGTTGCGAGAAGTCCGGCATGGAGATGGCGTTCACGAGTGCGCCGAAGGAGTCGAGCGCGACGAGCGACACGCGATGTTCGACGGGCGTGGCAAACGACGGCGCGATCCAATCGAGCACCAGCGTGACGCCAATGCCGAGCGCGACCGCGGCAAGCGGTCCCGGCACGGCGCGCACGAGGGCGTACCGTTTGGCGAACGCAGTCTCCCATGCAAAGAGCATCGCAACGGAGGTCGCGCACAACACGAGCGATATCGGCAGGATCCGTCCGAACGGCGTCGATAGCGCGCCGGCATGCGCCACATGCGCCTGGGCGCCCGAGAGCAGCCCCGCCCCTAGCGGAATCTGCTTGAGGATCAAGATGATGCCGATCGAAGCGAGCATGCCTTTGATGACGGCGGCCGGCACGAAGCTCGCCAAGCGTCCGGCTCGCAGCAGGCCTAAGCCGACTTGCAGCGCACCGGCGATCAGAACGGCGGCAAGGAATGCCGAGAAACTACCGAGCGAGGCTATCGCAGAGACGACGATCACCACGAGCCCTGCGGCGGGGCCGCTCACGCTCAAATGCGAGCCGCTCAGCAAGGCAACGACGAGCCCGCCCACGATCCCCGACACGAGGCCGGCGAACGGATGGACGCCCGATGCAGTTGCGATGCCGAGGCACAGCGGCAGCGCGACGAGAAAGACGACGATGCCGGCGAATACGTCGCTGCGCAAAGTGGAGAAACGCGAGGCAGAAGAGAGGTCCATGATATGGCGAAGACGAGTTTAGCCGCGCCGCGCGCGAGCGCGCGGCGAACGAAGGCAAACGATGGTCGGATGGGCTTGGCTAACTAGCGATGCATCTATGCGGCGTCGCGCAGCAGCTTGACCGGCTGCGGCGCTTCTCCGGCATCCGTCAGCGAGGTCAACAACCCTTGCCGCAAGCCGAACACCCAGCCATGCAGGGCCGGCCGATGCGGGGCGCTGCGAACGATCGGCGACTCGCGTAGCAGCCGCACCTGTTCGATGACGTTCAATTCGACCAGGCGATCGACGCGCGCCTCGATATCGTCGATGGCGTTCAAGGCATCGCGGTGACGCTCGGCGAGTTCGCGCAAGCCGGCGATGCGCCGATTGACCGCGGGCAATGAATCCGACGGCGCGGTGAGCGCCGCCCGCACCCCGCCGCAATGGTGATGGCCGCAGATGACGATATGCTCGACGTGCAGCGCATGCAGGGCATATTCGATGACGCTCGATGTATTGCCGTCATCGGAGGTGTAAAGGTTGGCGATGTTGCGATGGACGAACAGCTCCCCCGGCTGTGCATTCGTGATCCGTTCGGCAGGCACACGGCTGTCGGAACAACCGATCCATAGAATGCGAGGCTGCTGTCCGCATGCGAGCCTTTCGAAGAAGCCGGGGTCTCTTGCCGATACTTCCTGCGACCAGGCTCGATTGGCAAGCAACAGGCGCTTCGCGTGGTTCATTAACGTCCTCCTGAAGTCCGTACGAACGCAGTCCGTCATGCTTCCAAATGGCATAAGACTGCGTTACGAAAAGCTTACGATCAGACGAATCCGAAAAAAATAAAAAAATAAAATATTCGTTAAGGGGCCGGAGTCGATGCATTCATTCGGTGCAAAGCACCGGTTGGGGGCAATCGTTGCGCAGGCGCGCTCGACGGCTAGGCGTTGTGGCCCCCGCCCCGGATCACGGGCCGGATCGCGTATGCCAAACCGTGGCCTCTTGTCTTTATTGAAACGCGACTTCGGCGAAGCTGCGCAGTTTGCGACTGTGCAACCGATCGAGCCCGTTCATGCGCAGCAACTCCATCGCCTTCACGCCGATTTGCAGATGCTGGTCCACCTGGGCGCGATAGAACTGATCGGCCATTCCTGGCAGCTTCAGTTCCCCGTGCAGCGGTTTGTCCGATACGCACAACAGCGTGCCGTATGGCACCCGAAACCGGAAACCGTTTGCCGCGATCGTCGCGCTTTCCATATCGAGTGCGATGGCGCGGCTTTGAGATAGCCGCTGCACCGGTTCGCGGTGGTCGCGCAACTCCCAATTGCGGTTGTCGACGCTCGCCACCGTGCCCGTGCGCATCACGCGCTTCAACTCGGCGCCTTCGAGCCGCGTCACGTGCGCAACGGCACGCTCCAAGGCGACCTGCACTTCGGCCAGCGCCGGAATCGGCACCCACAGCGGCAAATCGGCATCGAGCACGTGGTCCTCGCGGACATAGCCATGGGCCAGCACGTAATCGCCGAGCCGCTGCGTGTTGCGCAGCCCCGCGCAGTGGCCGAGCATGACCCACGCATGCGGACGCAACACCGCAATGTGATCGGTGATCGTTTTCGCGTTCGACGGCCCCACGCCGATGTTGATCATCGTGATGCCGCTGCCGTCGGCGCGCTTGAGGTGATAAGCGGGCATTTGCGGCAGCCGCGCGGGTGCGGTGCCTTCATCGGGCTGCTCGCCGATGTTGGCGTTGTACGTGACGACATCGCCGGGTTCGACGAACGACGTGTATTCGCTTCGATAAGCGCGCAGTTCCTCGTCGTCCGTATGGGACATCAATTGCCGGCCGAGCTTGGTGAACTCGTCGATATAGAACTGGTAGTTCGTATAAAGCACGTAGTTCTGAAAATGGGTGGGCGAGGTGGCCGTATAGTGCTTCAGGCGATGCAGCGAAAAATCGACGCGCGGCGCGGTGAACAGGGCGAGCGGCAACGGTTCGCCCGGCAGCGGCTCGTAGGTGCCGTTGACGATGCGATCGTCGAGCGCGGCCAGATCCGGCGTATCGAAAACGTCGCGCATGGCCATCAATCGATCGCGCCCGAGATCGCCTTCGAGATGAATACCCTCGGCAAAGGCAAAGTGAATCGGGATCGGCTGCTGCGAGACGCCCACCTCGATCTCGACGTGATGGTTCTTCGCCAGCAAGCGTAGTTGTTCGCGGTAGTAGTTGGCGAACAGATCGGGGCGAGTCACAGTCGTCTCGAATACGCCTGGCCCGGCGACGAACCCGTAGGAGCGGCGCGAATCGACGTGCGTGACCACTTCGGTGCGCACGCGCACGAACGGATAACAGGCACGGACGCGCTCGTTGAACGGCTCGTTGCGCCGATAGCGAGAAAAAGCGTCGCGCAAGAAAGCGGCATTGGTTTCGTAGATTTCGGACAAGCGCGTGACGGCGTCGGCGGCGTCGGTGAACGCTTCGGTCGGGAAATCGGTCGGGTGCATGGCGCGCGCATGCTGCGTCAGGTCGTTTTTCATCGTTCGTTTCGCGTCGTTCGTTGCAACGACATTACCACGAAGCGCGCCAATACGGCCCTCGCGCGGCCGGCCGCCGCGTACCCTGGGCCGCACTAAGTTTTCGTCAGATCGCAGGCGGATCGAGGGGCGCATTTGCTAGAATCGAAGGATCTTCCGGAGATCCGCCATGAAGCCGTACCTTTCCGCCGCCGTTTATGCGGGGCTTGCCGTCGCGAGCCTTGCCGCCCTGCCGCGCATCGCACTGGCAGGCGCGCCCGCAAACGACGCGCAAGCGCAGCGCGCCGCCAACGAGGCGGCAGGCTTGCCCGATCTGACTCAAATCAATCGCCCCGCCGCCGAGGTATCGTCGAAGGTCGACATCAATGACGTGCCGCGCAGGCCGAGCTTCTATGAGAAGAGCGCCAACGGCACGGAAATCACCGAGTATCGCGATCGCGGCAAACCCGTCGAAATCGACGTCCGCTCGAACTTCGGCACGCACTATCAAATGAGCGCGTCGCCGGACACGTCGCCCAAAGTGCACAACAGCGCGCAACCCAGCACGCGGTTGCCCTCGATCAACCTGCACTACTGATTCGCACCGGATTCACACCGCAGCCCACGCGAGCGCCCGATTCATCGATCGCCCGCGTGCGCCCCCGGCTGGCGCTCATGTAGTCGTCGCGCGCGCCGGCCTCCCATTTCACCACCGCATTCGAAGCCTTACGCATGGCCGTCTTTACCGCTGTCAACGAAACCGACCTTGCGCACTGGTTGCGCCACTACCGTCTAGGCGAACCCGTCGATTTTCGCGGCATTCCTTCCGGTATCGAGAACAGCAACTTCTTTCTGACGACGACGCGCGGCGCCTATGTGCTCACGGTGTTCGAGAAGTTGACGGCCGAGCAATTGCCGTTCTACCTCGAACTGATGCGCCACCTCGCCAAGCATCAGGTGCCCGTGCCCGATCCGGTGCCACGCAACGACGGCGCCCTGTTCGGCTTGCTGCACGGCAAGCCGGCGGCCATCGTCACCAAGCTGCCGGGGGCGCCAGAACTGGCGCCGGGCGTCGAGCATTGCCATGAGGTGGGGCAAATGCTCGCGCGCATGCATCTCGCCGGGCGCGACTTCACGCCGAATCTGCCTAACTTGCGCAGCCTGCTCTGGTGGCAAGAAACGGCGCCGCAGGTGTTGCCGTTTTTGAGCGAGGCGCAACGCGACCTGCTCGAATCGGAGCTTGCGCACCAAAGCGCCTTCTTCGCTTCGGACGACTACGCCGCGCTGCCCGGCGGTCCTTGCCACTGCGATCTATTTCGCGACAACGTATTATTTCACCCGGCGCAGCCGAGCACCGGTCATACGGTGCGGCTCGGCGGCTTTTTCGATTTCTACTTCGCGGGCTGCGACAAGTGGCTGTTCGACGTTGCGGTGACGGTCAACGATTGGTGCGTCGATCTCGCCACAGGCAGGCTCGACGCACAACGCGCGGACGCGTTGTTGCGCGCTTACCAGAGCGTGCGTCCGTTCACGAAGGAAGAGTCGCGCCATTGGACCGACATGCTGCGCGCGGGCGCCTACCGCTTCTGGATGTCGCGCCTTTATGACTTTTACCTGCCCCGTGAGGCCGAAATGCTCAAGCCCCACGACCCTACTCATTTCGAACGCATCTTGCGCGAACGCCTAGCCGGCGTTGCACCGTTGGACGCGTCAAATTCATGCAACTAACCGAAGTTACCGCAAAAACCGGCTATGTCTGGTATCGCCAGGGCATTTGGCTGTTCCGTCGAAATCCGCTCGGCTTTCTGACGATCTTCTTTACTTATCTGCTGGCGATGTGGGCAGTGTCGCTGATCCCCTTCGTCGGCGCCGTGTTGCCGCTCGTTCTGATTCCGGGCATCGCCGTTGGGTTCATGGCTGCATGCCGCGACACGGTGGCCGGTAAGCTCGTCTTCCCGACGGTGCTTGCCGATGGATTTCGATCCTATGGCGCGACGGCGGCCATACGCTTGCTCGAACTCGGCGGCATCTATGTCGCCGCGATCGCGCTCGTGTTCGCCAGTTCGGCGCTGGTGGATGGAGGGGTGCTGTTCAAGCTGATGATGGGCACGGAAGCCGTGACGCCGGAGACGCTCGTGGGCAGCAATCTGTTGCTGGCCGGGCTCGTCTCGTTCGCGTGCTATCTGCCGGTCGCGATGCTGTTTTGGTTCGCGCCGGTGCTCGCGGCATGGCACGACGTGCCGCCCCTCAAAGCGATGTTCTTCAGTTTCATGACCTGCTGGCGAAACCGCGGCGCGTTCATCGTTTATGGCGCGCTATGGTTACTCACAGCGGTGGTCGTATCGACCGGGCTATCGCTGTTGATGGATGCGATCGGCGCACGCGCTTATGCGTTCACTGTGCTGTTTCCAGCCTCGATCACGCTGACGACGATGCTCTACTGCTCGTTCTACGCTACGTATCGCGGCTGCTACGGCGTGCAGGAGCCAGGCCGGACCGACACGCCAGGGGCATCCAGCATCTGACCGACGCGGCCAACCCGTACCGGGCGGCGAAACGCGGCGCGGGGCTTAACGCGCAGCTTGCCAGGACGGGTGTGCGACCGCAGCTTCGCGATCGAGCTTGCGCATACGGAACTCGAGATCGTAAAGATCGGTGGCTTCGGCCAAATAGGCGTCGTTGCGCGCCTTTTGGCGCTCGTCGGCGGTTTGGGTCAGCAGCAGGAAAAGGCGGGTAAGCAAGAACATGGTGTACCTCGTGCGGTAGTAGGTGTTAACACCTAAGCGATAACCCGAATTATAGGGAAAACCCTAGGGTTGCGCCAGCACCATCTTTCCTTGTGGTTTTTCCGCATCAAAGCCGCCCGGCCCGGCGTCGCGCTAGCGAGCCGCCGCCCTGCGAGCGGCCGCGGGGCGGCGGCGGCGATGATCCCGCAGAAACGCCCAGATCATCGTGCTCGCGTCCGGCCCCGTGCTCGAGTGGAACGGCACCGCTTCATCGCCGCCCGCCCATGCGTGGCCGAGTCCGGCAACCAGGCACAGCCGCACCGCGGGGCGATTGCCGATCGAATAATCGTGAATCCGCGCGCAACCCTCGCTCGTTTCGTTCAGCGTCCCATCGACGAGCGCCCCCTCGCCGTCGATCAAACCGTTCAGTCGCAAAAACGCGAGACCCACCTGCTCGGCGTTTTTTGGCGCGACCACATGGTCCGCATCGCCATGGACGATGATGGCGGGCATGCCGGGGTAGCTTGCCGGATCCACCAACGCGTCCACGAGCGCGATCGGGTCGCGCCGGGCGCCGCGCCGCATCACGTCCATCGCCGTCATGCCGGAATGGGCTTCGCCCAATGCTGGGGCGGAATGCAGTGCAACCGCCGCGAACCGTTCTGGATAGTGCAGCGCCAGTAGCGACGCCAGCCCCGCTCCCGCGGAAAGCCCCACGAGGTAGACCCGCTCGGGGTCGACGCCCTGGTGCTCGATCAGCGAATCGACGAGCGAGACGATCGCGCGCGCCTCGCCTAGGCCCGCCGTGTCGCGATCGTCATACCAATGCCAACATCGATGCGCGTGGGCATGCTTGGATTGCTCCGGATACACCACGGCAAAACCGTTCGCGTCGGCCACCAGGTTCATTCGGGTGCCCAACGCGAACTCGTCGATCGTCTGTTTGCATCCGTGCAGCATGACGACCAGCGGCATGGGCTTGCGCGCAGCCGTCGGCGGAATGTAAAGACCGTAGGACAAATGATTGACGAGGCGGCCCGGCAGCGGCGGCGCGGAATGATACGAACGCGTCCAATCTCCCTTGGCCCAGGCGCCCGCGCGGGGGCGGACCCGCGATTCGCGCGCTTCGGCGGAGTCGCGGGCGGTCCGGGCCGCACGCGCAGGGCGTTCGGGCGCGCGCCGGACCGGCGCGGCGCGCTTGCGACGCTTCGTTTTCGTCAATTCGCGCAGGTACTCGGCTTGCGCGTTCGGAACGCCGTTAATCAAGCGTTTGAGGCCCTGAAGCCAGAGCTTCGTCAGACTTTTGGTCATTCGGCGTGGCTCGCTAAAAAGGGACAAATTTATCTGCTGAGCAGCTTTTTGCCGCAATGCACAATATACCCTCTTCGTGCTATCGCGCTCCGCATGGCCTCTCACCAGTTGAACTTGGCGCCGCGTTCGCGATCGCACTTCCGAGCGGCGCCGCGAAGTGCCGCTCTCGTTATACTGTCCCTTCCGCGTGTCGTCGCATTGAACGTTCGCGCGTTAGTGATATAGATAGGCGTCGCGCGGCATCTGCCCGTGGCACAAGCTCGACATGCACGACTTACCCCTTCACCTCTGGTTCTCCATCACGCGCCTCGGCGGTGCGGGGTTGACGCTGCCTCTGGCGGTCGCGATTGCTTTGTGGCTCGCCCTCGGCTATTCGTGGCGGCTGGCGGCCGGGTGGCTCGGCATCGTCGGTGCGGCTGCAACGATCGTCACGCTCACGAAGATCGCGTTTCTCGGCTGGGGCGTCGGAGTGCGCGAGTGGGATTTCACGGGAGTGAGCGGCCATGCCATGCTGTCGACGGCCGTGTATCCCGTCGCCTTCTTTCTGACGCTGCTGCCCGCCCGCACCGGCATCCGGGTGCTCGGCGTCATATGCGGGTTGGGTGCGGGTCTCGCCGTCGGGCTCTCGCGCGTCGTGCTGAGCGCCCATTCGCCGTCGGAGGCCGTGGCGGGGTGTGTCGTCGGCGCGCTCGCCGCGATTTTATTCGTGTGGTCGGCCTGGAACGCCAAACCCGGGAAGCTATCGGCCGTCCCCGTGGCGGTCAGCCTGCTCATGTTGGCAGTCGCATTGCACGACGTGCGCGTGCCCACGCAATACTGGATCACGCATATCGCGCTACATCTGTCGGGCCGCGATCGGCCGTTCATTCGCGCTCGCTGGCGCGTAGGGCATGAAGCGCCTCGGTCGCGCCCTGCCGCGCCATCCGGCCACAGCGCCGCCCTGCCGGGGTCGTCTGCCCAAGCCGTGCTCGCGAGCCGTTCGCCTAAGCCGTTGGCCTGAGCGGCCGGGACACCGTTCCGGCCCCGTCGCGCAAGCCGGGCGTCGGCCCTACCGCCCGGCTGTTGCCAGCTTCATCGACGCGTTCACCTCATAGGCGCGACCGTATGCCTGGCATCGCGCCACCCGTTATTACCTCCGGTATATTACGATGTCGGTTTCAACCCCTCCCTTTGGATCATGAGCAACCCCGTGTCCGCCGTCCGTCGCTACGCCCGCGCTGCCGCCGCGTGCTTTTCCGCCGCCGCGTTCTTCGTTCCCAGCGCCGCACGTGCCGATGAACTCGTCGTGTCGGCGGCCGCGAGCCTGACCAACGCGTTTCGCACGATGGCCACCGCCTTCGAAAAAACGCATCCGAAAACACAGGTCGTTCTCAATCTCGGCGCGTCGGACGTGCTGCTTCAGCAAATCCTGAACGGTGCGCCCGCCGATGTGTTCGCCTCGGCCGACGAAACGGCCATGGACAAAGCCGTCGAGGGCAAAGCCGTCATCCCGGATACGCGCCGCGATTTCGCCACCAATTCGCTCGTCATGATCGTCCCCTCCGACAGCCGGTTGCCCGTGCGGTCGGTGCGCGAAGCGATGATGCTGGCTCAGGTCAAGCATGTCGCGCTCGGCAATCCGGCCTCGGTTCCAGCGGGGCGGTACGCCAAGGCGGCGCTTGAACACGAGGGGGCGTGGGACGTCGTCAGCGGCAAAGCGGTGCTGGCAGGCAACGTCCGCGAAAGCCTCGACTACGTGGCGCGCGGCGAGGCCGAAGCCGGGTTCGTCTTCAGCACCGATGCGGCGATCATGCCGCACGCGGTCAAAGTCGCCGCGTCCGTGCCGACGCAAACGCCCGTCACCTACCCGATCGCGCTCGTGCATGGCAGCGCTCATGCCGCCGACGCCAAGGCGTTCGCCGATTTCGTGCTGTCGGCGCAGGGCCAGGCGATTCTCGCCAAATACGGCTTCATGCCGCCGGCGCAACATTGACCACCGATATCCAACCGAGACGCCCATCGTGCAAGATGCCTGGATCCCCCTTGCGCTGTCGCTGAAAGTGGCCGGTTGGGCGACCGCGCTCGATTTGCTGTTCGGCGTCGCCGCCGCGCGCGCGCTCGCCCGCTGGCGCTCGAGCGCGCGCGATGTGGTGGACGCCTTGTTGACGCTGCCGCTCGTGATGCCGCCAACTGTGCTCGGCTACTATCTGCTCGTGCTGCTCGGGCGGCGCGGGCCGATCGGCGCGTGGCTCGACACGTTCGGCGTGCGCGTCGTGTTCACTTGGGAAGGCGCCGTCATCGCATCGATGATCGCGGCGTTCCCGCTCGTGCTCAAATCGGCGCGCGCCGCCTTTGAAGCCACCGATCCCCAGTTGGAGCATGCGGCCCGCACGCTCGGCCTCAGCGAAACCGCCATCTTCTTTCGTGTGACCTTGCCGCTCGCGGCGCGCGGCATCATGGCGGGCGCGCTGCTTTCGTTTGCGCGCGCCCTCGGCGAATTCGGCGCGACGCTCATGTTGGCGGGCAACTTGCCGGGGCGCACGCAGACCCTCTCGGTAGCCGTCTACTCGGCGGTGCAAGCGGGCGACGATCACACAGCGAACGTGCTGGTGCTCGTGACTTCCGTCGTCTGCGTGATCGTGCTGCTCGTGGCCGGGCGGCTAGTCCCGCAGCACACGCTGTTGACCTCGCGCTGAGGACGCCGCCATGAGCCTCGCCGTCGATATCCAAAAAACGTTGATCACGCGCGAACGCAAGTTCGAGCTGTCCGTGTCGTTCACGGGGAACTGCCAGCGCATCGTTTTATTCGGCCCCTCGGGCGCGGGCAAGACGTTGACGCTGCAAGCGGTGGCGGGTCTGCTCAAGCCCGACCGCGGCACGATCACGCTCGGGGGCGAACCGCTATTCGAAGCGGGGCGCGGGATCAACGTCCCGGCGCGTTCGCGCGGCGCGGCGTACCTGTTCCAGGATTACGCGCTGTTTCCCCATCTGAATGTCAGGCAAAACGTCGGTTTTTCGTTACGGCAAGGATGGCTCAATCCACGCGCGCGAGAAGTGACGCGCACTGTCGAGTATTGGCTCGACGCCTTCGAATTGCACGCCGTGGCCGGCAATTACCCAGCCGAACTGTCGGGCGGACAAAGACAGCGCGTCGCGCTCGCGCGCGCATTGGCAGCGCAGCCGCGCATCCTATTGTTGGACGAGCCGTTTGCCGCGTTGGACGCCAACATGCGCGAACGGATGCGGCGCGAGCTGTCGGATCTGCAAACGCGGCTCGACATTCCGATGGTGCTGATTACCCATGACGAAGCCGACGTCGCGGTGTTCGGCGATCAAGTGGTTCAGATCGACCAAGGCCGCGTGCAGAACGTGGCCCATTACGAGGCCTTTGCGGCACGCAACGCGTCTCGGTGAGTGCCGCGAAGGTCAGTGTTGGCGAACCCGGCCCAGCGATGATTGGGGCGCCGAATCGTTGGTTGCATGGCTAGGCCATGGGCCAGCGAGCGCACGCTGACGCCGGCGAACCACCCGAGAAAATCCCCGCCGCCCGCGTGGCTGTTCTATGGGTATGTTGGCAGTCGTGTCGTCGGATACGACAACGAGCGGCCCAAGGGCGACCATCGGCACGTCGACGGCGTGGAAGAACCATATCGATTCACTACCCCGGAAGACTTGGTCCGGGAGTTTCTCGCGGAAGTCACGCGCAGGAGAGCACTATGAAAACCGCCACCATTCGCATTCGCCGGGACACGGCGACCGCGCTCGCGGAAATGGGCGAGCGCTTTATCGAGGCCTGGCGCGAAGGCAAGTCTGACACGGACACATTCGAGTTCGAATCGCCCAAAGCCCTGTTCACCGTACTGACGCCGAAGCGCTGGGAATTGATCGAGCGTCTACAGGCACTTGGCGACGTCAGCTTGCGCGCGCTCGCACGGAGCCTGGAGCGTGACGTGAAGCGGGTTCACGAAGATGCCGCTGTGTTGCTCGACTGGGGGCTGATTGAGCGCACCGCGAACGGCAAACTTCACGTGCCGTACGACAAGGTTCATATCGAGTTCGATCTGCTCGCAGCCGCCTGAGGTGCGACTCTCCGGAACCGCAGTACCGGCACGTTCATTGCCCAGCGGTTCGTGCAAACCCTCTCACGCCTCAATAACCTCAGGGAGATGGTTCACCTGCCTTGCGCAGATCGGGAACGCCTCGAGGCCACAACTCCGGTTCGCGACGTGAGGAAGCCGGTACCGATTTGTGAACACCGTGTTTTGGCGCACGACGATGGGTTATCAGGGCGGAGCCGGCGTTCGAAAGTCCAGGTGAAAGCGTAGGCCAACGTCCGTAGATGGCCGCACTGCGCCATACGACGTCGTCGCGCCGGTGCTGTGGCCCATGACGACATCCGGGGGCAAGTTTCGACCCTGAGCGGTCTCTCGTATCCCTCCAAAGCAGCCGCTGAAACCGAGAAACCTCGATCGTCGGTGGAAGTTTGGAAAGTTGGCGCCACTCTATACTGGCGGCTAGTTCGACAACTCTACTTAGGTGGTTTAGTGACGATTACGTCTTTGATCGGTGACGTACAGCGACGTTACATTGAATTTTTCACGGCTGCCCGCGACCGCATTTCGGCCTCTGAAGAAAACGTCGCCACAGAGGTATTAGTCGCTCTCAACAACGATCAGATCCCGTATCCGTATCGTTATCTCAGAGTCGACGTGCTCTCCAAAAACTCCGATGCCGCGATCAAGCCATTCGAGTTGACGCTTGACCCAGACCCAAATTTTGAGGCGACCGAATTCAAGTTTGGTGGGGTTCAGGTCGCGATTTATCCGTTCAGCTGGAACAGGGCACAAATCGTTTTCGAAAAGGCGATCGCCGATCAGCAGCAGTTGGACCGATTTATTACTCGGTGGCTCGACGTTGAAGAAACAGAAGCTCACGCCTATGACAATCTTAGCGGGGTGGCTCATTCCTTCACGCCTGTCGAATCGAATGGCGAGTGGTGGTACCTGACAGTTGACTTTGGTACGGCACCGGCGGAAGCGATGATCGAATTTATCGAAATTCTGGTGTCTCACGGCATGATGCGGATCACCGTACAGGCTGGATGACGATCGTCAACGATCTACGCCGCGCGGTCGACCGGCCGCTGTTGGCCGAATAGGGTTGCACCATCGGAACGCCCACTTCGAGGGACGGGTGACCCCCGCCCGCGCTGCCGCTAACGCATCCGGTAAATCTCTGTTTTCCAGTCGAGCAGCAATTCTGCAACTCGCTTGGACTCTTCCAGATTTCCGTTCAGCGCCATCTTCTCAGTCGCAACGTTATCCAAGTACGCCGCTATGAGCGAGGCGCTGGCTCCCTCTTGCAGCATGGAGAACACTTTCGGCAAATACCGTTGGTATTCATCGCGTGTTACGGGATCGGGCGCAACGCCAATAGGATCCCATACGTAGTACAGAACTTCATCCGCTCTGCGGTAGAGTTCAAGTTCGATATCGCTCAATTTCTGTCCCATAGCGCCTCGTTTCACTTTCTGCTATCGCCCGTCGATGAAGCGACACGTCGATGGTCAACGATCTAGACCTTGATGTCGACCGACCGCTTTTGGCCGATCAGCTTCCGAAGAGACAGGCCGGCTCCGGCCCTGAGGGCGGAGCCTCTCTGCGACGCTTCATCATGTTTATTGGAACTCCGTTTCCAGAACGTCCGCTAGCCCAAGTAGTCTGACGCGTCTGCCTGACATCGACGAATTCGCCCAAACGAAGTTCTGATGCTCGACGATTTTGTCTGCGGTTAGATGCGGCTTGTCATGGGTCGTGTGAAGGTCGGACGCGACCATGGTGCGCAGGCCAAGCAGTTCCGCCCGGCGAGCCGTGGCGTTGACACAGAACTCCGATGCATACCCGCACAGCAGTACGCTATCAATATCCTTTTCCCTGAGTTGCTCCGCAAGCAAAGTGTTCTGAAACGAATCGCCGACAGTCTTGAAGATCGCCCCGTCATTCTGCTCGCGAACCAAGCCGGCGGGTAATTGCCACGCGTCGCTGCCGTGCGCCAGTGGCCCATTCGCATCGCTCTCGTGCTGCACAAAAAAGACAGGGGCATTCTTGCTGCGCGCCGCGCCCGTGACTCGATTGATGCCATCGATCACATCGTTGGCGCGATACGCGGCCGCCTGGCCGCTAAAAAACTTTTTCTGCACGTCGATAACGATGACGGCAATACGGGACATGAAAGCCTCGCAGTTCGTTGGTCATAGGGACGAGTCCAGCGGCACTGACGAAACAGAGCCGTGGTCTGCCGACGATTCCATTCTCAGCTTTGCTAGCGCCGTTACCGAGGAACTCTAGGTAAGCTGCCGCTCGGCAGCTTTTCCCATTGTCGACGATGTGCCTAGAACCGTCCAATGTCGGCTGTTGGCCGCTCGACGCTATCCGGAGAGGACATCATCGGTGTGTCGGCATGCCGCGACGCCGAGATAGCAAACCGTGCTCTCCAGCTTCGTATCTCCGAGTAGCAACTGCACTGCCCGGCGGTTCTTCGTCCGCCAATAGACGTCGTATCGATCGACCGCTTCAATGCGCTATGCCGTCGAGCGACCTATCAAAGACGCCGACTTGCGCCATCATGCTCTCATCGAGGCCGCTGATCGCGCGGGCGAGATCGGCTTTGATCAAATCGGTCGAGTAATAGCTGTACGGGTCGTTGAGCTTCACCGAATAAATGCGTTGTCGAAGGACGGCTTCGTGGGTATCGCCCGCGAACATCACGATCTCACCGATGATGAAGCGCGAAAGGTAGCTCATCGGTCCAGGCGGGCCATAGGTTGGCGACACACGAATGATCAGCACCGCGTCGCTGTCGCGATAGACGGGGCCCCCGGCATGCCAGAGGTTATGGTCGTCACGCGCGAACGTAGGGAGCGCCGGATCTGACGCATCGACTTCTCGCACGACGTAGCCGTGGGAACGTAGCGCCGCTTCGATACCGTCCGTAAATTTGCGATTCAATTGCGTGTCGCCTAGCTTCTTCGTGACGACATCGTCAAACGCGAGCGGGTTCTGTTTGGCGTTGTGAGCATTCGCGACGGCGGCCGCGGTGCCCGTGGCTATCGCAACGATCGCGCCGCCGCCTACAGACTGGAACTCGAACTGCGGCCGCCCGGCGGAGTACACGGCCTTGCCGGGATAGACGACCGTAACGGTGTGAACGCTACGAATCTTCGCCGCATCGACCTCGGCGTGCGGGGCCGATGCGCAGCCCACGAGAAGAACCGTGAGCGCGGAGATCGCGGCCAGGTTAAAGAAGTTGAAGGTTGAGCGCATCGGTGGTCCCGTTTAATTGGCGTTATCGACTATTCCGCGATACGCGCTATATCGGATCGTTTGCGGGAAACTTGAGCGAACGACATTCGTTCGTGAACCACGGGCTCGTATATGCGCCGATCATCAATCGCCTCCTACACGTCATTCATGGCAGCCATGGTGCTCTTGATGATAGATTTCAAGGCTTTGAAAGATATCCGATGCAGCCCCCATGATTCTGACCGGACTCGAAGTCGTTCGCGCGCTGGAAGGTGCTGAGGCTCGGCATTTGGCCCAGCAAGTGGCTACTTACCGTAGCTTGACGAACCGTGAAAACGTTAGTGCGCTCGAAATTTGCGGAGGCATCGCGGCGTTGACCGAAAATGTTCTTGGAAGAAAGATGAATCACGTCACGGGGCTCGGCATGGGCACCTCCGTAAGCACCGAGGCAATTGAGCAGCTTGAAGCGGCGTATCACGCGAGAGCACTGGATGTCGAGATCGATCTTTGCCCGCATGGAGACGCCACCACGCTCGCTGTTTTGACGGAGCGTGGATATGCGGTCAATGCATTCAGCAACACCTACGTCCGGACCCTCCGGGATAAGGACCTGGAAAACGACTACCCGATGGCATCGAGATCGTAACCGATCGGTCCGTCGTCGAGGACGAGTTCGTGTCACATTCGATTGCTGGTTTCGAAGTTCAAGCAGTGCGTCGACCACCGATCCTGCTCGCAGCGCTGGCGAAAGTCGCCGTTGCGAGAGCCGATACGATGCTCTTCGCCGCTAGGCTGGACGGACGTCTCGGGGGCACGGCAGCCATGAGCGTCGTTGTAAGTTCCGTTGGGAAGATCGCACATCTCTATATTGCCAGCACGCACCTGCCGCATCGCGGTCGTGGCATTCAACTCGCACTGATCCGCTCAAGATTGGCTGCGGCCCAGCAGGCCGGGTGCACCACGCGAGCATCACAGCTCGGCCTCGGAACGCTAGCGCCCGCAATACGGAGCGGGCCGGGTTTAGCCTCGCTTACACAAAGGTGGAGTTGACCCGGTTTCGTGGACACCTATCCTTTGGAACAGGAGGTGCCTGCCATGGGAAAGCACCACAACCCCTACGCGCCGGAATTCCGGGCGCAGATGGTCGAGTTAGTCAAAGCCGGCCGGTCGCCGGAAGAGCTTGCGCGCGAGTTCGAGCCGACAGCGCAAACGATCTACAACTGGGTTGCACAATCGGATCGCGACAGCGGCAAGCGGCATGATGGCCTGACGACGGCGGAGCGCGAAGAGCTGACGCGACTTCGTCGGGAGAATCGCCAACTGCGGCTTGAACGG
>NZ_JAKWFK010000018.1 GCF_029522115.1 Trinickia sp. Y13
AGACGCACCGCCTCTTCCACGGCGATTTCGTCGAAGGGGTTCATCGACATCTTCACGTTTGCAATGTCGACGCCCGTGCCGTCCGACTTCACCCGGACCTTGACGTTGTAGTCGACCACGCGCTTGATCGGTACGAGGATCTTCATGGTTGCTTTTCCCTGATGCAATGTCGGTTAAACGACGCCTCTGCCGCGCAAGGCGGCGACCTGCGGCGCATCGAGCGCGAGCCATTCGCCGAGCACGGCCTCGGTATGCTCGCCAAGCGTCGGCGGCGCATGCCGGTACTGAACGGGCGTCTCCGACATTCGTATCGGATTGGCGACGAGCGGCACCTTTCCCGCGACGGGATGGCTCATCTCCAAGCGCATCGTGCGAGCTTGCACTTGCGGATCGGCGAACACTTGGTCCATTCGATTGATGGGGCCGCACGGCACGCCGCGCGCTTCCAGCATGGACACCCATTGTGCGGTCGTGCGCGTGAGCGTGACGCCGCGCAACGCTTCGACGAGTTCATCGCGATGCTTCACTCGCTGCGGGTTGGTGCGAAAGCGCGCATCGCGCGCCCACTGCGGCCGGTCGAGCGCCTCGCAGAGATTCGCGAACTGCGAATCGTTGCCGACCGCGATGATCATGTAGCCGTCAGCCGTGGGGAAATCCTGATACGGCACGATGTTCGGGTGCGCGTTTCCCATGCGCCGCGGCACTTCGCCGCCGATCAGATAGTTCGCGGCTTGATTGGCGAGCGCTGCGATTTGCACGTCGAGCAAAGCCAGATCGATATGTTGGCCCCGCCCCGATCGCTCGCGATGCGCCACGGCGGCCAGCACCGCCACCGTCGAATACAAGCCCGTCATGATATCGGTCAGCGCCACGCCCACTTTCACGGGGCCCTCGCCGGGCGACCCGTCGGGCCGCCCCGTCAAGCTCATCAACCCGCCCATGCCTTGGATGAGAAAGTCATAGCCGGCGCGAGCAGCGTAGGGCCCCGTCTGGCCGAAGCCCGTAATCGAACAGTAGATGAGCCGGGGATTGATCGCGCACAGGCTCGCATAGTCGAGCCCGTAACGCGCCAAGCCGCCAACCTTGAAGTTCTCGAGGACAATGTCGGCCTGGCTTGCGAGTTGACGTATCAACGCTTGTCCCTCGGCCTGCGCCATGTCGATCGTCACAGACCGCTTGTTTCGGTTTGCGCTCAGATAGTAGGCCGACTCGCTAGTCGGCTTGCCCTCGGCGTCGCTCAGCCACGGTGGCCCCCATGCGCGCGTATCGTCGCCCGCGCGAGGACGTTCGACCTTGACCACGTCCGCGCCCAAATCCGCAAGCAATTGACTCGCCCACGGGCCCGCCAGGACGCGCGAGAGATCGAGCACCCGCAGGCCCGAGAGCGCGCCTTGTCGCATGAATTCGTCCATATCCGCTCAGAACGCCGCGATGCCGGTAATCGCTCGCCCGAGAATGAGCGCATGAATGTCGTGCGTGCCTTCGTAGGTATTGACGACTTCGAGGTTCACCAGATGGCGCGCGATGCCGAACTCGTCGCTGATCCCATTGCCGCCCAACATGTCGCGCGCCTGGCGCGCGATGTCGAGCGCCTTGCCGCAGGAATTGCGTTTCATGATCGACGTGATTTCGACGGCGGCGGTGCCCTCGTCTTTCATTCGACCAAGACGCAGGCACCCTTGCAAGCCGAGCGTGATTTCCGTTTGCATGTCCGCGAGCTTCTTCTGAATCAATTGATTGGCCGCGAGGGGCTTGCCGAACTGATTGCGATCGAGCACGTACTGGCGCGCCCGATACCAGCAGTCCTCGGCCGCGCCGAGCGCGCCCCAGGCTATGCCATAGCGCGCGCTGTTCAGGCAGGTGAACGGCCCCTTCAACCCGCGCACGTCTGCGAACGCATTTTCTTCAGGACAAAAGACCTCGTCCATGACGATCTCGCCCGTGATCGAGGCGCGCAACCCGACCTTGCCGTGGATCGCGGGTGCGGATAACCCTTTCCAACCCTTTTCGAGCGCGAAGCCGCGAATCGCGCCCTCCTCATCCTTCGCCCAGACGACGAAGACATCGGCGATCGGGCTGTTGGTGATCCACATCTTGCTGCCGCTCAAGCGATACCCGCCGTTGACCTTCTTGGCCCGCGTGGCCATCGCGCCCGGATCGGAGCCATGATTGGGCTCGGTCAGGCCGAAACATCCGATCCATTCTCCGCTAGCGAGCTTGGGCAAATACTTCTGTTTGACCGCCTCGCTGCCGAACGCATGAATCGGGACCATCACGAGCGAGGACTGCACGCTCATCATCGACCGATAACCGGAATCCACGCGTTCGACCTCGCGCGCGACGAGCCCATAGCTGACATAGTTCAACCCCGAGCCGCCGTACGCCTCGGGAATGGTCACGCCAAGCAACCCGAGCTCGCCCATCTCGCGAAAGATCGCGACGTCGGTCTGCTCGCGACGAAACGCATCGAGCACGCGGGGCCCCAGCCTTTCTTGGCAGTAGGCGCGCGCCGACTCTTGCACTAACCGTTCTTCGTCCGTCAATTGCTGATCGAGCAGCAACGGGTCATCCCATTTGAAACTGACCGACTTGTGCTGTACTTGCATTTCGAACTCGCAATATGGAAGAGGTGCCTGCAACTTTATTCACGAATGCTCGCCCGGGCAAACGCTTTGTTTTCACTGACTTGTGCGAAAATCTCACTCCTTGAGGTTACGGAGACCAACCTTCATGCGCCGGAAAATTCCTTCCACAGGTGCGCTCTGCGCCTTCGAATCGGCCGCTCGCCACCAAAGCTTCACCAAAGCGGCGGACGAGCTTGCCGTGACGCAAAGCGCGATATGCCGCCAGATCGGCGCCTTGGAAGCATTCTTGGGCGTCAAGCTGTTTCGCAGAAGCCGCCGCGGCGTGGCGCTGACGGAAGCCGGCACGGCGTATAGCCGAAAAGTCGTCGCGCGCCTGGACGATTTCGAACGCGATACGCTGGAACTCATGGCGAAAGGCGGGCAAGGCGCAACGCTCGAACTCGCGGTGGTGCCGACGTTCGCCACGAAATGGCTTCTGCCCCGCTTGCCGATGTTTTACGAAGCGCATCCCGACATCACGGTGAATCTCACTTCGCAAACGCGCCCGTTCCTGTTCGAAGGGACGGAGTTCGATGCCGCGATTCACGCCGGGCCCGGAATTTGGCCCGGAACGGATGGCGTGCGGCTCATGGGAGAAAGCCTCATTGCCGTCTGCAGCCCAGCTCTGCTTGGCGCGCGCAAGTCGGTGAGCCGTGGCGACTGGATCCGCTACCCCCTGCTGCAACAGAGCACGCGGCCTTACGCATGGCGCGAGTGGTTCGCCTCTCGCGGAATGGAAATCGAAGGGGATATGGCGGGGCCGCGGCTCGAGCTCTTTTCGATGCTGGCCGAAGCCGCGAAACAAGGCATGGGCATCGCGCTGATGCCCCGCCTGCTCGTGGAAGACGAATTGAAGCGCGGCGCGCTCGTTCAGGTCTCGTCGCACGAGCACCTGAGCAGCCGCTCGTACTACCTGATCTTTCCCGAGGAAAAAGCGGAAAACGCCGCGCTGGGCCGCTTTCGCGATTGGATTGCGGCGCAAGCCGGCATGATCGCCGGCTCAGCCGCCGTGCCGGTTTAGAACTTGTGGCGAAGCCCGACGCTCGTGAGGAATTGGTGGTTCGTAGCCGACGGCCCTCCGCTGCCGCCGATGAACGCGCCGTTGAAGATCGTTGGTCCCGCGCCGCTGACCGTTTGATATTCGGCCATCAAATAAAGATCGGTGCGCTTGGACAATGAATACGCGGTCATCAAGTTGAACTGATTCCAACGGGGCTTCGCATGCACGGAAGCGTTCGAATAGCTGCCGTCCGTGAACGTATAGGATGCCGCCACGACCCATGCCGGGTTGATCAGATACCGGATGTTCGCTTCGTAGTTGTCGAACGTGAGATCGGTGGGCGAACCCGTCGTCGCCGGCGCGAGCGTGCTGCCGCGATAGACCGCGCTCGCCGCGCCATAGTGCGAATGGCTCCAGACCAACCCCAGCGTGGCAGCGCCGATCGTATAACCCGCACCGAGGCCCCACACCTGCTGCGTGGCGGCGTGGAAGGTGGCATCGCCCGAGGTCGACGAGCCGTCGAGCGCGCCCGCGGCGCCGTCGCCTGGGTTGTCGATGCGCATGTATGCCGCGCTGACGGTCAACGGGCCGCGGTTGTAGGTAGCCCCAGCACTCACTGCGCGATTGTCGGAGAAATCGCCAGCCTTGTTCGAGAACGCGTACAAGCCGCCGAATTTCAACCCGCTGAAGTCCGCACTTGCGAACTTGACCGCATTGTCGAGCCGGAAGAAATCGCCGAAGTTGTCGTTGTCCATCGGATGCATGAACTCGAGGCCGCCGACGAAGCTTTGCGCGAGGCTTCGTGGTGCCAGGAAGTCGACCACGGAGTCGTATTGGCGCCCCAAAGTCACCGAGCCGTAGTCGTTGGACAGGCCCACCCATGCTTGCCGGCCGAACAGGCGCCCGCCCTGCTGCAGGGTGCCGTTCGTGCCCGTGAAGCCGTTTTCCAGCTTGAAAATGGCATGCAATCCGCCGCCTAAGTCCTCGCTGCCGGTCACGCCCCATCGATCGCCGACGATGTTGCCGGTCGATGCGAACACGGCGCTATGTCCTCGTTGATTGCTTACATACGAGATGCCGTTGTCGATGAGCCCATACAGCGTGACCGAACTCTGAGCGTGGGCCGCCACGCAAAGACAACTTCCGATCGCGAGTGCGAATTGCCGCTTCATTGCTTGTCTCCTGGTTGTGTTTGTCGCCCGAGTGCGAACTCCGCGCGTCGCATCAAGCGTGTCCTTTTGCGCTAACGTTAGCACTATGACGAAGCATATTGCGGGATTCGGCCGCGTAACATTGGGGTTTTCGATAGCCGTTATTGAACCCATCCCTGAAGCGCCATTGAGAAATGCGCCCTCTTCACCGCGTTCGCCCTTGCTTGGCATGGGGCGATTCTCGTGCTAACGTTTGAACACATTTCATCCGTTTCGACGAGCAAGGTTCCAGATGAGCGAGACCATTCTTCTTACCGACTACGCGTGGCCCGACGATAGCGTGGAGCGCACGATCATTGAATCCGCCGGGTTTCGATTGGTGAGCGGCCCGGCGTCGCCGGCGCCGGCCAGCGCGATCGAAGCCCTCGTGCGCGAGTACCGCCCTGCCGGCATCCTGACTTGTTGGGCATCTGTCTCGGCTGCGGCGATAGCTGCGGCCCCGAACCTGAAGATCGTCGCGAGGCTCGGTGTCGGCCTGGACAACATCGCCGTCGAAGCGGCAACGGCCCAAAACGTCCTGGTCACGAACGTGCCGGACTACTGTGTCGAAGAAGTCTCCGATCACGCAATCGGTTTTGCGCTGGCGTGGACGCGTGGTCTCATCCAGTTCGACCGGGAGGTTCGCGCGGGAAGGTGGATGCCTTCCGATGCGAGGCTGCGTCGTCTCGCGTCGCTCACATGCGGGCTGATCGGTTACGGACGCATTGGACGCGCGACCGCGTGCAAGTTCTCCGCGTTCGGCTGCCGCGTGCTCGCGCACGATCCTTTCATGTCTGCGGATGCCGACGGCGTGCAGGCAGTCGGCTTGGACGACCTATTTTCCCGCAGCGACATCGTCGTCGTGCACGCGCCACTGACCGAGAGCACGCATCACCTCGTCAATCGCGAGCGGATCGCGCGTATGGCGCCTGGCGGCTTGCTCATCAACGTGAGCCGAGGGGCCATCGTCGATACCGACGCCGTCGTCGAAGCGTTGCAAAGCGGGCGCTTGTCCGGGGCGGCGCTCGATGTCCTCGAGTCGGAGCCCACGGTTCCCACCGCTTTGATCGACCAGCCGGGCGCGATGTTGACGCCGCATGTGGCGTTTTCTTCCGATGCCTCGTTGTTCGAGTTGCGTGAGCGCGCCGCGCAGGAAGTCGTACGCGTATTGCGCGGCGAGGCGCCTCGCAACCCGTGCAACTTGCGCAAAGCGTAACGGCAACACTGTTTTTCAGGAACTCACCTTTGCAACCCATGATGAACGAACACCATAGCCCGGACCCGCGGCTCGACGCCTTTCTGATCGAGCATCGGCTTGCTGCCCCGAACGAACCGATGTCCTGGCAAGCACTGACGGGCGGCGTATCTTCCGACATTTGGCGCGTCGATCTGCCCGGACGATCGCTGTGCGTCAAGCGAGCGCTCTCCACTTTGAAGGTGTCCGCACGCTGGGAGGCCCCCGTTTCGCGCAACGCCTATGAATGGGCTTGGATGCAATTCGCGGCGCAGCATCGGCCCGAGAACGTGCCCACGCCGCTTGCGCACGACCCGCGACTCGGCGTATTCGCGATGTCTTTCCTCGCGCCGGCCGACCACCCGGTGTGGAAGCAGCAGCTCATGACAGGTCCGGTGGAAATTGGCACGGCACGAGCCGTCGGTCATCTGATCGGCAGCTTGCATGCGGCAAGCGCGGACAGCAGCGAGCTCGCCCAGGCCTTCGATACCGGGGAGAACTTCAATGCACTGCGCCTGGACCCCTACCTCATGGCGATGTCTGCGCGGCATCCCGCGCTCGCGAGCAGGCTGCACACCCTCGCGCAGCGCACTGCCTCGGTCCGCACGGCGCTCGTCCACGGCGACGTGAGCCCCAAGAACATACTCATCGGCCCGAAGGGCCCTGTGCTGCTCGACGCGGAGTGCGCCTGGTTCGGCGATCCCGCCTTCGATCTCGCCTTCTGCTTGAACCATCTGCTGCTCAAGTGCCTGGTTCGCCCGGACCATGCCGACGCCCTGATCATGTCGTTCAAGGCGCTGACGGAAGCGTATTTCGACGAAGCCGATTGGGAACTGCGCGCGAGCCTCGAAGCGCGCGCGGCGGCGTTGCTGCCGGCGTTGTTGCTGGCCAGGGTGGACGGCAAATCGCCCGTGGAATACTTGACCGACGAGCGGCTGCGCGACCATGTCCGCTGGATCGCCGTTCCGCTCTTGCACGAACCGGCCGAGCACCTCTATCAAATCGCGGCGGCTTGGATCGAGGGCATCGCGCAACATACGCCACAGCGCTGACGAAGACCCGCCCCCAACGGGCAATCGACTACAACCAAACTCGGAGACCAGCAGCCATGGACGCTGACAGAACGCCCAGCGGCGTCGAATACGTGCTGGACGATTCGACCGCCATGATTTCGAAAGGCGATCTCGACGGCAAGATCACCTACGCGAATCGGGACTTCCTACGCGTGAGCGGTTACAGCGAAAAGGAATTGCTCGGCGCGCCGCAAAGCCTGCTTGCGCACCCGGATACGCCGCGTCAAGTGTTCGAGGACTTCCTGCGCACGGTGCGCTCCGGCAAAACGTGGACGGGCATTGCCCAAGGCCTGCGCAAAAACGGCGATCATTTCTGGGTGGAGATGACCGCCGCGCCGATCTATGCGCATCGGCACATCGTCGGCTACATCACGATCCGCGCCAAAGCCGATGCGCAAAAGATTCGCGTGGCGAGCGAAGCCTACTCGGCGATGAAACGCCGCGCTGCCGCGATCGGCATGGACGAAGGCAGGATCGTCGGACGACGTCCCCTGCTGCTGCGTTGGCGCGCGGTGCAACGGCTTTCGGTCACCGCCAGAATGAATGCATTGCTGTCGCTGGTAGCGGGCCTGTTCGCCAGCAACCTGGCCGCGCTCGCGCCCGCGCATAGCCTCCCCGGCCGATGGCTCTTGGCATCGTCGGCCGCCGGCCTTGCGTGCTGCCTGGCGACATCGCGGCTCTTCAGTCGCCGCGTGACCGAGCCGCTCGCGCGGGTCAAAACGCACATCGACGATCTAGCCGAGGGCAACTTGTCGCACGCCATCGAAGCCTACGGGGACGACGAAACCGCACGCATCCGCCACGCGTTGCGCATACTTCAAATCAATCTGCGCCTGCTCGTATCGCAGATCAAGGAAACCACCGCGCTCGTGGGCAGCGGCGTCGCGCAAATCGCATCGGGCAACGCCGACCTGTCCTCGCGCACCCAAGCCCAAGCCGCGGCCTTGGGGCAGATTGCCGGATCGATGGCCACGCTCACCGCCATGGTCGCAAAAAATTCGGAAAGCGCGCGCGAAGCGAACGCGTTGTCGACGACGACATCGAGCGTCGCGGCCAAAGGCCGGCAGGCCGTGGGGGATGTGATCGGCACCATGAAGTCGATCGAAGACAGCTCGCACAGGATCGTCGACATCATCGGCGTCATAGACGGCATTGCGTTCCAGACCAATATCCTCGCCTTGAACGCTGCGGTGGAGGCCGCGCGCGCCGGTGCGCAGGGCCGCGGTTTCGCGGTCGTCGCAGGAGAAGTGCGCAACCTGGCTCGGCGTTGCGCCGACGCCGCGAAAGAGATCAAAACGCTGATCGGCGATTCCACCGAGCGCGTCGAGGCAGGCGCACGACTCGTGAGCGATGCGGGCGAAACGATGACGGATATCGTGATGGCCGTCGAGCGCGTCGCGATCGTGCTCGGCGACATTTCCAACGCAAGCCGCCTGCAGAGCGACGGCATTACGCAGGTCAATGAAGCGCTAGCTCAAGTCGAGCATACGACCGAGCGCAACGCGGGACTCGTCGAACAGGCCGGGCTCGAGTCTCGCCGCATGCAGGAAGAGGCGCACAAATTGGCGAAACTGGTCGAAGCGTTCACGCTGTCGAGCGTCGAGCGAACCGCACGCACATCGTAAGGGCGCGCTCAGCGCCGCCGCGAACAGCTCTCGCTATGCCCGCACGACGCTCGTCGTGCGGGGCTGCACCTTGGCGCTCGCTCGGTGCGAACCGCGGCGAGCGCACACGGGTGCTGCCTCAGAAGGACGTCATGATGCCCATGAAGGCGCCGGCCTGCCCATGGCCATAGTCGGGATTGCTGTTCGATGCCGTATTGGTCGCGGGGTCGTAATGATTGCTGCCGTACGGACCATCGCTCAAACCGATGTTCGACGTTGCGCTGTTATGGAGATAGCCCAGCTCCGCGTAGAGAAACGTGCGTTTGGACAGGTCATACATACCGCCAAGCGTGTAGAGCGTCGCACTGCCATTGCCGTGGTTGGCGTTCGCGTGGTAAATAGCCGCCGTTATCCCCGCCGCCGCGGTCACGCTCCAAGCGGCGCCGAGCCATTCGTGGTCGACTCGGGTGGGGACCGAGACGCCAGCGGGCTGAGCGCCCGCAGCCTGCCCCACGCTCGCATCGGTTGCACTGGGCGCGCTCAAGTGCTGATAGCCCGCATACATTCGCACCGCGCCGATCGCATATGAGCCGGCCGCCAGAAGAGAGCGCGAGTGCGCATAAACGTCGTCGAATGCGCCGTTCGCCCCGCGCACCTCGTCGTAGATCACGCGCGCTCCGCCGTTCGCGAACTGATAGCGCATTTCGATCCCGTCCGATCGGCCTTGCCCTGTTGCCGACGATGCACTGTTCCAACTGGTGTTGTTCGTCAGGTCATACTGGCCCTTCAGCGCAAAGCCACCCCATGACGGCGTCTGATACTCGAACCCGTTCGATGCATTGGCCCAATTGCGAGCCCGCACCAACGTCTCGATCGAGTAGCGTTGCATCATCTGCGGATCGACAGGCCAGCTATCTTGGGACAGCTCCCCCGCACCGAGATTGCCAAGCCTGAATGTGCCGAAGCGATCGTTGTCGAGCCCCACCGTCGCATGGCGGCCGAACAAAGCGCCTTCGGATGCGCCCGTCATGGTGTCGAGCTGCCCCTCGAGATTGAATATCGCCCTGCTTCCGCCGCCCAACTCCTCGACGCCGCGCAGTCCAAACCATGAGCAGCCCCAATCCCCGCTGCTTGCGCTGAAAAGGCGGCCGGCCGGCAAGCCACTCTCGTACAAGACCCCGTTGTCGATACGACCGTACAACGTAACGCTGCTTTGCGCGTGTGCAGTCAGCGCAAAACTTCCGCAAACAACGGCAGCTAAGCATTTCGGTCTCACTTGTCTTCCTCTCTTTAATTAACATCTTAAAAAATCGCCATTAACAATTAGCGACGTCGAAAAATTAAATTCGACAAGACACGTTGAATGACTCATGCAACGCAAAACATGCGCTTCATGAGGCAATCCAATGTAATGACTTGAGTGCGAGCCAGATCTTCACTGAACGTGACAAACAGCTCCATCGAGCATGCATGCTCGATGGAGCTGCGTAATCGCCACGGGGCTATTTCTTGATTCTGATTGACGACAGCGGGGACGAGGCAGGATCTTTCAGCGCGTCATCTCGCCGATTCAGGGGCGCATAGCGCCCAACGGGGCTTGCGGCGGCAGCTCAGATGGCGCTTTGGCCGGTTGCGACGACAGCGCGCCGGCGCGGCGCGGTTTCGATGAGGAATACGGCGGCGCACCCGCCAACGATCAAGCTGCACAGCGCAAAGTCGAGAACCCGTGCAAGACCGAAGTGCTGCGCGACGAAGCCCGCAACTGCCGGTGCGATACCGCCTCCGACGGTTTCGCCCACCCCCGATACGAGGCCGATGGCGGAGGCGACCAGCCCTACCGGCGCGGAATCGATCGTCACGGGACCACTGAGCAACGAGAGCAACCCGATCGCGAACACCGCAATGCAAAAGAGCAGCACGAACAGCACGATCGGATCGACGCCGGCATGAGCGAAGAAGTACAGCAGCACCGCTGCAGCAAAAAAGCCGATCAAAGCCATCGGGCGCCGGCCCACGTAGTCCGAGATGCCCGGCAAAGCAAAGCAGCCGATGAAGCCGCCGAAGCCGACCGCCGATGAGACCAAACCCATGCTTCGCGAATCGAGGTGAAGCACATCGACCAGATAGGTCGGCATCATTGCGGTAATGACGAAGATCCCACCCATCGCGCAGAACATCGAAACCGTGCCAACGAGAATGTTGCGAGACTTCAGCAGTTCGGTCCACCTGGGCTTCGGTGCGTCAGCCTCGGCCATGGGCGAGGCTGCAGGCTTGTCGTCGCGCAGGAACCGCCAAATCAGTGCCGATAGGATCAAACCGGGTACGGCGGAAACGGCGAACACCCAGTGCCATGACGGCACCATGCGCATCAATTGCGTCGCGAAAACCGGCGCGATTCCCATCCCGAACAACGGCATCGCGCTCAACTGCAGCCCTTGATTGAGGCCGCGGCGGGCCGGCGACGATGCGTCGCTGTTCGCGGCAAGGCTCGCCGGCGTAAACGTGCCTTCCGCGATGCCCATGACCGCACGCATCGCCATGAGGCTCATAAAACCCGCGACCACGCCGGACAAGCTAGAGAGCAGTGAAAACGCGACCATCGTGGCGACAAGGATGCGCTTGCGGCCAAAACGGTCCGACACGGGGCCCATCACGATCGACCATACCCCCCAAGCAACGCTGAGTATGCCGATGAGACTGCCCAGCTGCGCGTAGTTCAAGTGCAGGTCTCCCATCATGTAGGGAAACATCGGCGCCATCAGCCAACGATCGAAGCCGACCAAACCGAAGCCGAGGCTGAGCAACACCAGCGTTTTTCGCTCATAGCGAATGTCGTGACCAGCACCATTCATGATGCGTCTCCTTACGAATTATTTTGTTGCAGCGAACGAATGCCCTCGATCGCCCATACCATGAAAATGTTTCCCTTCTCCGTCTATAGAATGAACCGCTAAATGAATTTCCGTATTTCAGCAGTCGACGGCTTTGTCCGTTTTATGCGAATGGCGCAACGATCACACTCCAATTCAATCGCGCATGTTTAATGCTATCGTTAGCGCATACTACCGCCAAACCATGCGGATGTTGCTAGGTATTTCCACCTAACGCATAGCAGATCGAACTGCGCCCTCTTTTTGCACCAGGACGCGTCGAGTGTTGACCGACGCGCCGTGATGCGCGCCACTCACGCGCGACGAGCGCCCACCGGCGCCTCGGCGACCACGTCATTGCGCAACACGCCGATTGACCCGATCTCGATCTCAATCGAATCGCCCACGCTGATGGGTCCCACACCTGCCGGCGTGCCGGTCATGATGACGTCGCCGGGCAACAACGTCAGGTATCGGCTCAGGTAAGCAATCAGGTAAGGCACCGGAAACAACAGATCTGCCGTGTTGCCGTTTTGCCGGACCTGGCCGTTCACGCGCGTGATGATCGAAAGATTCGACGGATCGAGCCCCGTGACGATCGCGGGCCCGAGCGGCGCGAACGTGTCATAGCCCTTGCCTGCGAAGAGACATCCAAAAGCGCTCTCGCGCCGCTGCAGGACCCGGTCGCTGACATCGTTGCCGCACGTGTACCCGAGCACATAGTCGAGGGCGCGCGCTTCGGGCACGTGCCGCGCGGTCTTGCCGATGACGGCGCACAGTTCGCCCTCGAAGTGAATGATCTCACCATCGACGGGGTAGACGATCGACTCATTCGGGCCGATCACGGCCGTGCTCGGCTTCATGAAGAGCACGGGCAAATCCGGAACCGGCTTGCCGACTTCGTTCGAATGCGCTTTGTAGTTGTAGCCGAGACCGAAGATCCGCGGCCCATCGACAGGCGCGAGAATGCGCACGTCGCCGAGTGCATCGCGCTCACCGCTGCGACGCAATCCGTCGAACGGCGAGCCCGCCAAGCGAGCGATCGTTCCATCGCCGGCCATCACGCCGTAGTGCGCGGCTCCGTTGTGTGCGTATCGAACAATGTGATCGGAGGACACGGTTAATCTCCAGAAAATGGATTTGCTAACGTTAGCACTATGTGATGCTCGGGTCAATGCACCCTGCGCGAACCCTACGTGTACGACGCTATTGACAGATCGAATCGGCGTCTGCCAAAATTTGTGCAAACGTTAGCAATTCAGGAGACAACGGCCATGCATCCTACCCGTCGCGCAGCACGAAGCGGCCCGGACGCGCCCGCCGCCTTGCCCTCGGGGCGTCCCCTGCTTTCCTCAGGAGACTCGCGATGAGCGCATCGAATCCGCTTCTACCCGATGGCGTGCCCTTGGCCATACGCCGCGTCGTCACGGGACATGATGAATCCGGTGCGTCGATGGTGGCGCACGACGGCGCGACACCTCGCTCCGACGCCTACCGGCACATTCCGGGGATGATGTCGCGGCTCGTTTGGGCTACGGAGCCCGCGCCCGCGCTGCCGGTCGATCATTCGGACCCTACGTTGTCCGTCGCGAGCATCGTCCCACCGCAATCGGGCACGCGCTTTCTCGTCGTGACGTTTCCGCCCGACAGCGTGTTTTTTGCACCGGATTTCGATCCGGCCGCCGCGGCCGCGGAAAACCTCGCGATCAGCCCAGGCCTTGCCGAGCTATTCGAGCCCGACGGCATGCATACCACGCCGACGATCGACTACGGCATCGTGCTCGACGGCGAGATCTGGCTGGAACTCGAGAACGGCCGCGCCGAGCTACTGCGTCGGCACGACGTGGTGGTTCAGAACGGAACGCGCCACGCGTGGCGCAACAGGGGCGAACGTCCGGCCACACTCGCGTTCGTCTTGATCGGCGCCGCGCGAGCGCGCTGAAGGCGAGCGGCGAGCCCGGTCCGGCCTCATGACATCAACGGTCGCGCGAGAACACGCCTTGCGTATGCCACCCCGCCCAACATTCGCGGGTTCACGACGACATAGAGAAAGAGAAGACATATGACTGATGCGACTGATGCAACGATCGCAACCGTGCGCGGGCGCCGCGTATGGGATTCACGTGGGCGTCCGACCGTCGAAGTCGAGGTCGCGCTGGCCAACGGCGCGAGCGGTCGCGCCATCGCGCCGGCCGGCGCATCGATGGGCAGCGGCGAAGCAGTCGACCTGCGCGACGGCGGCGATGCGTTCGGCGGCCAAGACGTCACCAACGCACTGGCCGGCGTCAACGGCCCGATCGCGAGCGCGCTGCGCTCTCTCGATGCCTACGATCAATCGGGAATCGACCGGCTGCTGGTGCAGCTAGACGGCACGCCCAACTTGAGCCGGCTCGGCGGCAATGCGCTCGTCGCGACGTCCATGGCAGTCCTGCACGCCGCGGCAGCCAGCAGCCGGCAACCGCTCTGGCACTATCTGGCGGGCGACGACACCGTGCGCATGCCGCTGCCCGAAATCCAGATCTTCGGCGGCGGCGCGCATGCTGCTCGGCGCGTCGACGTTCAAGATTTCATGATCATGTGCCCGTCCGCCGGCAGCTTCAGCGAAGCGCTCGAATGGACAGCCGAGGTGTATCGCGCGGCGGGCGCCATCATGAAGCGCGCCGGCAAATTGCAAGGCGTCGCGGATGAAGGCGGATACTGGCCCGCCTTCGACAGCAATGAAGAAGCGCTCGAAGCGCTCACGCAGGCGATTATGGACAGCGGCCTGCGGCCCGGCGAGGATGTGGGCATTTCGCTCGACATCGCGGCGTCGGAATTCGGTCGCGACGGACGTTACACGCTTGCGCTCGACGGGCGCACGCTCGACACGGCCCAGTTGAGCGACATGTTAGGACGGTGGCTCGACGCCTATCCGATCATCTCGATCGAAGACCCGCTGGCCGAAGACGACGAGGCCGGTTTTCGGCAGTTCACACAAGCTTATGGCTCGCGCTGCCAAATCATCGGTGACGATTTCCTCGTGACGAACGCCGCCCGCGTCGAAGCCGCCGCATCCTCGCACGCGGTCAACGCAGTGTTGATCAAGCCCAATCAGGCCGGCACCGTCAGCGAAGCGCGCGCCGCTCTGCTCGCGGGCAAGGAAGCAGGATTCGGGACGATCGTCTCGGCGCGCTCCGGCGAAACGGAAGATGTGACGATCGCGCACCTGGCCGTCGGCTGGAACGCTGGGCAGTTGAAGGTCGGATCGTTCTCGCGCTCGGAACGCATGGCGAAATGGAACGAAGTCTTGCGCATCGAAGAAGCGCTCGGCGCCCAAGCGCGCTTCAGCGGCTGGGCTGCGCTGCCCTTCGATCACTCGGCCGCGTCCGCATCCAGCCGCACGAATTCACCGTGCTAACGTTAGCCATCGATTGCACGATTCGCTTTCCCGCTCATTTTTGCGAGGTCCCTCATGCTGCCCCCAGTCAATTTCAAGCCGCCGTTCAACATCACACGCGCTAGCCATATCGTATTGAACGTCGCGGACCTGGCGAAGAGCCGAGCGTTTTACGTCGACATCGTCGGGCTGATCGTCACCGAGGAAACCGGCGACACTTGCTACTTGCGGGGCCTGGCCGAGGCCTGCCACCACAGCCTCGTGCTCGTTCAGTCGAAGAACGCGGCCAGCACCTGCAAGCGCATCGGCTTTCGCGTCTTCCTCGACGAAGACCT
Organism: Trinickia sp. Y13; assembly: GCF_029522115.1. Lineage (GTDB taxonomy): Bacteria > Pseudomonadota > Gammaproteobacteria > Burkholderiales > Burkholderiaceae > Trinickia. Next base: position 15,307 of record NZ_JAKWFK010000018.1, read on the forward strand.
CGACGCCGCGTACGCCTTCTTCAAGGAGCAAGGACTGCCGGCGCAATGGGTCGAAGTCGCGCACCAAGACCGAACGCTGCACGTCGAGGATCCGTTCGGCACGAAGATCGAGCTTTGCGCGAAGATGGAAACGCGACCGCGCCTGTACCTCGAGCGCGACAAGTTCAAGGGCGCGCACGCCCAGCGCATCGATCACTATCAAATCTTCTCGCCCGACACGTACGCATCGTGCGCGTTCTACAGCCGGCTCGGCTTTCGCAATTCGGAGTATCTCGCTCATGGCGAAACGCTCCTGGGCGCGTTCATGTATCGCAAAGGCACGTGCCTGGATTTGGCGATCGTGCAGAACGATGGGCCGTGCATGCATCACTTCGCGTACATCGTGCCCGAATCGCACAACATCTTCACGGCCTGCGATTTGGCCGGCATCTACGGCTATGCGCACGAAGTGGAGCGCGGGCCCGGGCGCCACGGCCCGGGGGGCATGCTGTTCGTCTATATGCGCGATCCGGACGGCCATCGGGTGGAGCTGTGCGACGGCCACTATCAAACGATCGACATCGAAGTCGAGCCGGTGCGCTGGGATGCTGCCTCGCTCAACACGAGCGTGCGTTGGGGCCTACCGGCATCCCATCGCTGGTACTTCGAGGCATCTCGCTTCGAAGGGGCCGAACTCGTGGCAACGCCTAGCAAACCCAACCCCGAAACGCTCGAAACTTACGTCAAAAAGCAATCGGCTCTCGACTGACCACTCGAAACGGTAACTCTCACATGGCACGCGTCAAATATCTTCAACGCTCGGACCTCGCCGGCACTCACGACACCCTCTTCGACCGGCTCGAGCGCGAACGCAAAGTACCGACCGCGAATATCTTCCGCGCGCTTGCGCACGCCCCCGATATCCTCGATCAATTCCTCTCGTACGCGAATGCGATCCGGGCATCGTCGATCAGCCCCAAGCTGCGCGAACTGGCAATCCTAACCGTCGGTCACTGCACCGGGTCCGAGTACGAAATCGCGCATCATCAGTCGCATGGATTAAAGGCGGGGATCAGCGCCGAGCAACTGAAGGCGATCCCCGATTTCGAAACGTCCCCGCTTTTCAGCGAGGAAGAGCGCGCGATCATGGCGGTGGCCAAGGAATCGACGTTGAAAGTCGCTGTGAGCGAGGCGGCGTGGCAGCGCGTCGCGGCGTTTCTGAACGAGCGCCAACTCGTGGAGTTGGCGTTGAACGTCGCATGGTACAACTCGGGCGTGCGCATCATGGGCGCGCTCGGCATCGAACTCGAAGAAAGCTATCGCTGATGAGGCTATAGCGGTGCGTAGTGCGGCGCTACCTGACGGGCCTGAATCACGGTACAACCCGAGGCGATCAAGCAGCGCCGCGATTTGACAAGCAATGAGGTAGATATGGACAGAACAATGGTTGCAGCGCGGCTGCACGCTCTCGGGACGCCGATGACGCTCGACACGATTCCTATCCCGAAGCCGCGGCCGACGGATGTGCTCGTGCGCGTCAAGGCATGCGGCATCGTGCCGAACATGGCCAACGTCATCAACAATTGGCCGACGTGGTTTCCCCATCAGCCGCTGCCGAAGTTTCCCGCGATTTTCGGGCTCGACCCGGCCGGTATCGTCGAAGAAGTCGGCGAAGCCGTCATCAATGCGAAACCCGGCGACCGCGTCTATGTGAGCCCGCTGCGCTCCTGCGGTTCATGCAAGGCGTGTCGGGCAGGCCGGCGCAGCGAGTGCCGCTATTACACGCTCAACGGCTACTTCAGTACGAGCCGAGACGGTCAACGCATTTTCGATTTGTATCCGTACGGCGGCTTCAGCGAGTACATGACCGCGCCCGAATATGCGCTCGTCAACATCCCGGACAACCTCAGTTTCGAGCAGGCGGGGCGCTTCGGCTATCTGGGCACATCGTACGGCGCGTTGAAGAATGCAGGCGCCGGCTCGGGGCAAGTCGCGCTGATCGACGGCATCACGGGCACGCTCGGCGTCGCCTCGACGATGCTCGGACTCGCGATGGGCCTCACGCGTATTCTCGGCACGGGGCGCGACGAGCATCTGCTCCAGCGCATCAAGGCGCTCGCACCCGATCGCATCGAAGTCATGAGACTCGGTGATGGATCGGTGGGCGATTGGGCCAAATCGCTGACGGGCGGCGAAGGCGTCGACTTCGTCGTCAGCGCGCTCGGTGCAAAGGCGCCGGCCTCAACGATGCTCGATTCGATGAAAGGCGTCAGACGCGGCGGCAAGGTCGTCAACGTCGGTGGCGTGGCGGAAGACCTTCCCATCGATGTCAAATGGCTGATGGACGAGCAGGTGCATTTGATCGGCTCGAACTGGTTCACGACGGCTCAAGGCCAAGAGATGGCGGATATGGTCGGCACGGGCGCCCTCGACCTCTCGTATCTCGAGCACCGCAAATTCCCGCTCTCGCGCGTCAACGAGGCGATCTCCGGCCTCAAGGATCGCGACGGCGGCTTCAGCAACTACGTCGTCCTTCCTTAACCTCGTATCCTGCGCGCACCGCTAAGGCGCAGCAGTTCCCGCTCCGGGTGACGATGCGCCCGTTGGCCAGCTCGTTCGAGCTGGCCTTTTTTTATGGGCGCGTCATGGGCGCCCATCATGTGTCGCTCGATCTCCGGTTGCCCGCATTACGCGCATGGCCGGCAACGGTGCGTTCCCCGCCGTAGGTATTCACCCTAATCGATCGCCTCACTACACTGCTTACATCGGTTGGAAGCAATCGATCGAGATCGACAACGGATGTCGCAGTCCAATACAGAGGTAGCCATGAAGAACACGCTGATGCAGACCATCGTCATTGCAATCGCAGCAACGGCGCCGATCGTTGCGCTCGCGCAAACGCAGGGCCCGGCCCCGGTCACGCGCGCCCAGATCAAGAGCGCACTCGTTCAGTTGGAGCGATCCGGCTACTCGCCGCTCGGCAGCAACATCGACTATCCGGGCGACCTGCAGTCGGCCGAGGCGCGCGCCGGCGCTCAGGCGAACGACGCAGAGGCGACGACCTATGGCGGCAAGCCGGGAGGATCGACCGAAGCGGGTTCGCGCGCCGCCGCACCCGCGAAATCGCTTTATCTCGGCAACGCCGGCTCGCTGTACGTAGGCGACTAGGATCACAATAGGTCATGGCCCGGGGATCGTCAGCGCGAGATGCGTGCCATGCACGAGGGCAAAGCATGGCGCAACCGTCAGCGCGGGCGGTCTATCGCCGCCAACGCCCGATGATCGGCCTCGAACGCCGCGGGGAGTTCCTCGCGCAGGAAAGCGATCCACGTGCGGATCTTCGCGTCGACGAAATGCCGCGATTGGTACAGCGCGTGGACGACCACGGGCTGCACGTCATAGCCGCGCAGAACCCTGACGAGCGCGCCGGAAGTCAGGCCGGGCAGCGCGACGGCGGCGGGCAAAATGCCGATCCCGAGGGCGCTCCTGACCGCCGGTTCGAGCGCCTCGATCACGTTGACGGCATAGCGCGGCGCGCCGATCTCCACGGCAACGGGTGCGTCCGCGCCTTCGAAGATCCACTTGTTGAACGGAAATACCGGCGTGGCGAGTTGCAGGCACGAATGACGACGCAAGTCGGCGGGCGTCTCGGGCTCGCCATGCGAGGCAAGGTAGCGCGGCGCCGCGCAGACGATGCCCGAAGTGCTTCCAAGCCGAACGCTGATCAGCCCCGAATCCGGCAAGCCGGGCGCAACCACGATCGATACGTCATACCCCTCGGTCAGAATATCGGGCACCGCGCCGGACAATGTGAGCTCGATGCGCAGCGAAGGAAACTGCTCCTGATATCGCAGCACGGCGGGGACGACGAGATGATGTCCGAAGCTCGACAGCGCATGCACGCGTAAACAGCCTGACGGATGCTGGCGAGCCGCATTCGCTTCTGCTTCGGCCTCGTCGATGTTGGCCAAGATCTGTCTGCATCGGTGCAAATATCGTTCGCCCGCTTCGGTCAGCGCCGTGTGTCTCGTGGTTCGATACAGCAATCGGGAGCCCAGATGATTTTCGAGCGCCGAGACGGCGCGCGACGTCACGGACGTGGTGAGGTTGAGCTTGCGCGCTGCCGCTGCAAAGCCGCCCTCCGAAGCGACCTTCGCAAAGACGCGCATACAGTGAAGTGTATCCATGGCAATTTTGCGGTCCGCGTTCGGCGAGCGTTCTTCGGGCCCCGTGTCACCGTCGTGTCACCCTCCCCTCCAACCGAATCACGACATTGTTTAGCTCTTTGAAAGTCGCGCGATCCACGCGTGGAATGCGCCCACGAATCGCTTCAGGAATTCGGTCGTAGCGGCATGGTTCAGCGCACCGTTATCGTCGAAGAGTGCGGTCACGTTGCCAACGTATGCCTCCGGGCTTGCCATCACGTTCACTCCGAGACAAACCAAAGACTGCCTCAAGTGATGACTGGCGCCGAACCCGCCCATGGCGCCCGGAGACGCGCTCACGACCGCAGCCGGCTTACCGCGAAGAACGCTCGATCCGAACGGTCGCGAAAGAACGTCCACCGCGTTCTTCAACACCGCAGGCACCGAACGGTTGTATTCAGGCGTCACGAACAGCACCGCATCCGCGGCTGCCAATCGCTCGCGCACCGCGAGCCAAGGAGCGGGCGCGTCCGCCTCCAAATCGTCGTTGTAGAACGGTAGCGCGCCGATTTCGACGATGTCCAACGAAAGCTCGGGGCGCGCGAGTTCCGATAGCGCATTGGCCAACATCCGGTTGAAGGATTTCTTGCGCAAACTTCCGACCAACACGGCAACTTTATAGGGTGCGGGCATGAAATTACCTCTTGCCATTGAATGAAATGCTATCGTTAGCATAGCATATCTGCGGAATCGCATGCTCACGACATGTGGCGCATGTTGGTGGAACGGTACCAGCGCCTTCACCCTCCGCGTCGTTTCAATCTGCGTGACGCGAACGCCACCGCGTTCGACGAGATCGCCGGCCAAGGAAGCCAGCGCCGCCGGTGATGAGCACCTTCATGGGATATCGCCTCGCGAAAGTACGGAAATCACAAATAGGATCTGAGCCAGCCGAGACCCTCCGACGTGCCGGCTTGGGGACGATATTCGCATCCGATCCAGCCGTCATATCCAAGTGCGTCGATTCGCTCGAACAGGTACGGGTAGTTCACTTCGCCGGTATCGGGCTCGTGGCGCTCGGGCACGCCCGCGATTTGTATGTGGCCAATACCGGCGATGTCGCGCTCGAGTTTCTTGGCAAGGTCGCCTTCGACGATTTGACAGTGGTAGCAATCGAACTGCACCTTCAGATTCGGCGCACCGACCTCGCGGCAGATCGCCTGGGCATCGTCCTGCCGGTTGAGAAAAAAGCCAGGCATGTCGCGCGGATTGATCGGCTCGATCAGAATCGTGACGCCGTCCGCGCGCGCTGCTTGCGCCGCATGCGCGAGATTGCGCAGATACACGTCACGATGTTGAGCATGATCGGCTTGCGCGGGCAACAGCCCCGCCATCACGTGCAGTTTGTCGTTGCCAAGCGTTCGTGCGTAGGCGAGCGCCGTATCGATGCCGCGGCGGAACTCGTCTTCGCGTCCCGGAAGCGACGCGATACCGCGCTCGCCCGCGGCCCAATCGCCGGGTGGCGCGTTGAAGAGCGCCTGAGTGAGCCCCTGCTCGTCCAAGCGCGTCTTCAACTGCACAGCGGGAAAATCGTACGGAAACAGGTACTCGACCGCTTTGAAGCCGTCGCGAGCGGCGGCAGCGAAGCGATCGACAAACGCATGCTCGTTGTACATCATCGTGAGATTCGCGGCGAAGCGTGGCATGACAATAGATCCAAATAAAGCGTTAAAGTAGCGCCGAACATGTTGGCTGTGCAACGACGCAACTTGCACACGATTGCCGCGAGCCGATGATCGCAATACCGGGCACTGCTGCCCTGCCCGCAAGGAACGACGTGCGCAACGGGCAGCACGACGGTGTGCCACTGCGCACGCTCCCCCATACGATCGATAGCCTTCGATCGGCAAAATGGCGTTGCGCGGAAACACAGCGACAATCGCGAACTTTTTCCGCCACGCATTGGAGCCTCGCCCGTATGACACGCACACATCGCGAGCTTGAACCAATCAGTACCGTCACGCTGCAGCATTACAACGCACATGCGGAAGATTTCCGAGAAGGCACGCGCGACCACGACGTCTCGCAGAATATCGATGCGCTGCTGCGTCATATCGTCGGCGAGCCGCCATTTACGATCCTCGATTTCGGCTGCGGGCCAGGGCGGGATCTCAAAGCACTAACTTCGCTGGGCCATCGCGCGGTGGGCCTGGACGGCGCCGAACGCTTCGTCGCGATGGCACGCGAGGCGACCGGCTGCGAGGTATGGCAGCAGGATTTCCTCCACCTCGATTTGCCTGCTGCCCACTTTGACGGCGTCTTCGCCAACGCCTCGCTGTTCCATGTCCCGAGTCGGGATTTGGCGCGCGTGCTGCGGCAGTTGCACGCGACGCTCAAGCCCGGTGGCGTGCTATTCAGTTCCAATCCACGCGGCGCGAACCAGGAAGGTTGGACCAATGGGCGTTATGGCGCATTTCACGATCTCGAAGCATGGCGCCGATACATGACCGAGGCGGGATTCGTCGAACTCGAGCATTATTATCGGCCCGCGGGCTTGCCGCGCGAGCGACAGCCGTGGCTTGCCAGTGTGTGGCGCAAGCAGGACCGAGGGGGCTGAGCCGCGGGTTGTTTGGGCGGGCGGTGACCGCCCTCGCGGCTTACATTGCGCCGGCCGCAGCGAGAAAGGGAACGGCCCCGGTAAATGGTGCGTGGGTATCGCGTCAATCGAGGAAATAGTGCGTCTCGCATGTGGCCGCATCGATTGACGAAGCAAACGCCCCGAACCGAACGCTACACGCCGCCGATTTCCTTTCGCTTTTCTTTCATTCGACGGCGTACGCCCCTTGGCGACCGATATTGACGAACGATTGGCGAGATCGCGCCGCCATTCTCCTGAGCACGCACGGAACTCATCGGCCATCATTGACCGATATCGAAACGATCGAGGGTAGGCGCGCAAGGCGCGACGCGACGCTGACTTGCGTCGTCGGAAGCGGCGCTCGAATCGACAACACATCGAACAGGGATCCGCGAATGAATCAAGGCAACACCGTTGGGCAAATCGATCAACTGACGGGGCTGCGTGCTTTCCTTGCTTTATGGGTGGTCACTCGCCACCTGTTCTACCCGTTCGAGAGCGGCGCTTTCATCGATTTCGGTACCCGCTTCGCGGCGTTCGACCACGGCTATCTCGGCGTCGACGGCTTCTTCATCCTGAGCGGCTTCATCCTCGCGTATAACTATGCCAACGGCAAGCCGCTCGACTATCGGGCTTTCATCGGCGCCCGGTTCGCGCGCATCTATCCGATCCATTTCGTGACGTTGCTAGGCGCTATCGGCCTCGTGTTCGTCAAGCAGTTCATATTGCACAAACACCTGATCGGTACCGAGCAAAACACTTATCCGGCACTGGCGGCCAATTTCGTTTTGCTCAACGCCTGGTCATTCAAATTCGTGACCGGTTGGAACGACGTCGCCTGGTCGGTTAGCGCGGAATGGTTCGCCTACGTCTTCTTCCCGCTCTTCGTAGCACTGGCGCCCGCACGTAACCGGCTCTTTGGCGCAGTGCTGCTGCTCGTCCCGGCCGGCGCGCTAGCCATACTCGAGTGGCGCTCCTCCACCGCATTGTCATTGCCCGGCGGACTCGCGCGATTGATCCCGGAGTTCTATGCCGGCGTCTTGCTGTTTCGGCTGCGCCGCAGTTCGGGATTCGCCTCGCTGCCGCGCGGTCTGGGTCTCGCGGCACTCGGCGTTATCGCGCTCGGCATCGTCGTGCAGCGCGATACGCTGACCGTCGTCGGCTTGGGCCTCCTGATCTTCGCGTTGTCGTCGGATGCCGATCTCGTCGCACCCCTGCTCGCGTTTCGCCCAATCGTTTACTTGGGCGAGATTTCGTACTGCCTGTACATGGTGCAACGCTTTCCGATGGAGGGCCTATCGCTCGCGCGCAAGGCCAGCGCCGCGCTCGCAGGCTCACCGCTCGTGCAATTGCTCGTGTTGCTCGCGACGCTGCTCGTGGTGAGCCACTGGACGCATCGGCTCATCGAACTGCCCGGCAGGAAGTGGCTGCGGCGCGTGCTCTCGGCTCGGCAAGCACAACCACGAACCGTGACGACGCGGGCCCCGCAGAGCGCCGATGGCTTGGTGCGCGAGCAAGAGGAAGGCGCCGCTAGTTGATGTCGGCGCCATTCGCCGTTCGCGATTATGAACAAATCTGCAACGATAAGTTATCAAGATAGGTATTAACCCTAGGCCTTCAAGTCACTACACTGCAGTCATCGGTTCAACGCAACGAACACGATGCAACAGCAAACATAAACAACTCTTGGAGGTAGTAATCATGAAATCGCTCATTCAAGCCGTCGCCATCGCCGCCGCCTTCGCCGCTCCTGTCGCCGCTTTCGCGCAATCGGGCGCGCCTGTGACCCGCGCCCAAGTGAAGGCTGAGCTTGTGCAGTTCGAGCAAGCGGGTGGCCTGCGCAGTTTCAGCAACGATCCGCGCTACCCGGAAGACGCGCAAATCGCGCAAGCAAGGGTCAATGCCCAAAACGGCAACAATCAAGGTTTCGGCGGCGTGCAAGCCGGCTCGTCTGCGTCGGGTGCTCCCGCCCGAGCCGATGGCGTCAAGCCGATCTTCTTCGGCAATTAATCTCGCCACATGAAAGCCAGTGGGCGCCCCGAACGGGCAGCCCCGCGACATAACAGTCATCTCGCTGATTCGCAGGGAATACGGCTTGCTTCATCGTCAAAGAGGCAAGCCGCTTTCACATCGATACCTCCGCCGCCGATCATCGGCGGTTTCGCCTAGCCCTGCACTCGGCTAGGCGCTTTTTGCTCAGCGTGACGGCTAAATACCGCGACGCAGAAACCATCGCGACAGTCCTGTACACCGAGCGGCGAAGGCAGTCCAGTCATAGTTCGCCGAAAGCACAGACCACTTCATAGCCATCCGCGAGCGCATCCCATCGACCAACCTGCCGCACTTGCTCGAATTCGCGCATCGCTGTGCGGATCGCCTCATCGCGCGTGCCTCGGGCTACCTGCACACGCATGACCTCGCTGCGGTGCGTTCGCCCGAAATGATCGAGCACGTCTTTGTAAAAAACGACTTCGAACGGCACAGCGTGCGACTCGCCTGCGCCGATATCCTCGGCACCGATATCGTTCGCCGAGACAATGCCTACGACGCACGCGTGATGATCGAGCACGACGAGTCGCCTGACGTGGCCCTCGCGCATCAAGCAAGCGGCCTGCTCCAGCGTGTCGTCCAGTCCACAACTGAGGGCGTCGGCGCTCATTGCCTCGCGCACCGTCATCTCTTCTGGAGCACGACCCTGCGCGACCGTACGCACCGCGATATCGCGGTCGGTCAGCATGCCGATCAGCCGCGTGCCCCGACAAACCGGCAGGCAGGCGACTTTCTCGTCTCTGAGCTTGCGCGCCGCAGCGGCAACACTCGCCTGCGGATCGACGCAGACGGCTCGGTGCATGACATCCTTGACCCGCATGGTTTACCTCCTTGATGCCGTCTTCGTCCGGCGCTGGCGCCAAGCGTCAGCACCTCATAGAGCGCCGTGAAGGGGACATCTCGAGAACTCCGCGAAGCGCGCACCGGGAACAACCGGTCGACGCCCCCGCAGACATAAGCAGGCATCTCGCTTCGTTGCCCCGGCTCTGGCTGCAACCGAACAGGGCGCAGAACCCCAACGTCTTACCGGAGGGCCGAGCCGCCGGCGTTAGCGAACGGATCGCGTTCGGGCGACGCGCGCAGCACGCAAGGCCCAAACGTAGGCATACAAATCAGAGCGGCGACACACTCGCCGCTTGCTTGCCCTTGGGGCCCATGCGCACTTCAAACTGGACCCGCTGATTTTCTTGCAACGTTTTGAATCCCTCTCCCGTTCCCCTTCTTCTCGAACCCAGAATCCTTCGAGCGAGCAAGGCTAGAGACGAACCTTCTGTGCAAGAAGCGCTGAGATCCGCCTCGTGCCTCATCAGGTCCAGGCACAGGCGCACGATGGCCGTCGGATTAGGTCTACACACAGCTATCTTGAGCATTTGAATGGATCATATCGATGAGCTAAATCAAAGGTTCGTCGACGGGCGCCATGCGTTCTCGTCGAGAGAGCATCACTCCACGCCGCCCGCGGGCGATGCCGGCACGGTGAACTGAAACACCGCGCCGCGAGGCACGTTGGGGCCCGCCCACAATCGTCCCCCATGCATCTCCACAATCGATCGACAAATCGCCAACCCCATGCCCATCCCGCCGGCCTTCGACGTGAAGAACGGCTCGAACAATCGCTCGGCATCGTCCGCCGCCACGCCGGGCCCCGAATCGGATACCGACACGAGCACCTCGCCCGTCTCGTGTCGCCGCGTACCGATCGTCATGGCTCTCGCCTCGCCGTCGACGGCGCTCATCGCTTCCACGGCGTTCATGAGTAAGTTGAGCATCACCTGCTGCAGCGCGACGCGATCGCCTTCTACGAGCGGCAATGCCTGCGCAAGCGCCAACCGAACACCGACGCCGTTCCTCACGAATTCGCTGCGCATGAGCGCGATCACCTCGTCGATCGCGGCATTGATCCGCAGCGTCTCCATCGACGGCGGCGCCTTCTTGACGAGGCCGTGAATCCGATTCATCACTTCGCTCGCGCGCTTCATATCCTTGTTGATGCGCTCGAACGCTTGGCGAACCTCCTCCAGATTGGGCGGCTGAGCCCGCAGCCACAGCAGCCCGGCCTGGGCATTGGTCGCACTCGCCGCGATCGGCTGCTTGATTTCATGACTGATGGAAGCCGTCAGCTGACCCATCGTCATGACGCGATTCGCGTGAGCCAGGGCCATCTGCACTTCCCGGTAGCGCCGCTCGCTCTCGCGCAATTCGGCTTCCGCGCGCTTGGATTCCGTGATGTCGCGCGAGATGCCGAGCAGAAACTGCGGCTCGCCGCGCGAGTCGAGGATCGGAATCTTCATCGTATGCAACAAGCGCGATCCGCGACGCGTGAGCACCGGCTCCTCGGCAATGTCGACCATCTGGCGCGACCGCAACACGTCCCGATCCTTCATGGCAAAAAAACCTGCCTCCCTTGCCGGAAACAAATCGTGGACGGATTTGCCGAGAAGCTCTTCGCGCCGGCAGCCGAGCAGTTGCTCGCCCGCCTTGTTCAAACGCACGAAGCGTAGCGTCGCCGCATCCTTGACGAAGATCGTGTCCGGAATGTTTTCGATGATGCTGTTTAGGAAGTGCTCGCTCGCACGGAGAGCCTCTTCCGCGTGCTGTCGTTCGACGATCTCCGCCGTTTGACCCGCCAGCGCCTTACTGAGCTCGGCCGTGCGCTGCGCGACGCGCGCCTCGAGTTCGGCGTTCAGCACTTTGAGCGCGTCCTCGGCTTGCTTGCGCCGATGCCGGTCTTCGAGAAACTGCTCGACCGCGCGGGCCATGTCGGCGATCTCATCACGGCCGTGCACCGGCACGCCGGTTCGCGCGTCGCCGAGTTGACCGTGCCGCAAGGCGTGGCTCACCTGACCCAGCCGCCCCATCACGCGTCGGCCGAGGAAGATGCGAGCGATCAACCAAGCAAGCAGCAAGCTCACCGCCACCTCGCCGGCAACCCACGCGCGCGTGCGATCGGCGCGACGAGCCAGAAGCTGGACCGCTTCGCGGTATTCGCGCGTGAAGCGATCCGACTGCGCGCGCGCCGCCATTGCAAGGGCCTCGGCCTGGCTAGGTAAATCCTCGCCCAAGCGAGGCATCGGCGCGGCGGCCCCGCGCGAGACAGCGTCCGCCAACGCCCGTTCGCGTATCTGCGCCTCGGTGTTGATCGTGTTGCGAAAGCGCTGACTCGAGCGATGCAGCGCAAGCGTATCGACGCCCACGTCCTTTCTCGTGGGGGAAGCCGATGCGAGCCGGTCGACCAGGCGGTCGAACGACGTCAGGTGTTCGATCATGTGTCGTTGCGTATCGCGTACGGCATCGACCGTCGAGTCGGTTGATAGCTGCAACGCCATGCGTTCGATCGTGAGCGTCTGCCGCGCCAGATCCTGTGCATCCTGCAGGCGCTCGAGCCGATCTTCGGCCAACTGACGCAGCTGGCGCGACGAGTCGGTCAGCGAGTAAAGGGTCGTCGCGCCCGCCGCGACCACCAGGGCCGCGAGGCATGACGCGACCAGCGTGAATTGCGCGGTCAACGACTGAGGAAGCTGAAGTTTCACGGGCGTTGCCAGATATGCCGATAAACGTCGCGATAACCGTTGGAGGGATCGTAAATCAGGCGCTCGCCGCCGTCCTTGCGAACGTTCTCCGCCGTCACGAGATGCACCGGAAACACGTAGCCTGTCACGCCTTCCCCGGCTACGAGCCGGTTCATCTCGTCGATCAGCTGCCAGCCGTGCAAGTTGAGCGGCTCGGCTACCGTGCCCGTCTGAAAGGTGCCGCTTCGAATACGCAGGAAGGCGGATTCGCTCCCGTCGCCGGCGGACAACATGGCCATCGCGCCGTTCGGAATCCCGGCTTCGGTGAGCACCGGCACCGCGTAGTCGAAGTAGATGTCGTTGATCGTCAGCGCATACGTCCAACGCTTGCCGTATTGCGCGAGCAGCGAGCGTGTCACGCCGGGCATCAACGCCTCGCACTGGGAAATGGCCACGTCACGGATGCCGAGCAACGTGCACCCCTCGCACGCGCGCACGACGGCAGCCATTTCATTGGCTTTGTCCTGCGCGACCTGAAAATTCGAATCGGTAAAGATGACCACGCCCGCGTGCCCGCCCGACTGAACGATGGCCGCCAACGCGGTCACCCGCGCGACTTCGAACGGATCCGTCGACACGTTCATTGCCACGGGAGTGCCGGGCACCGGCCCGGCCTTCGCCGCGACGTGCCAGCCGACGATCGGGATGCCGCGCCGGGCGAAGGGCTCGAGGCCCGGCAGCAGCGCGTGGGCGTCGCCACCGACCAGAATCAGGCCGTCCGGGCGGCTTGCCAGCGCATTGGACAGCATCTTGAACCGCAGCGCCCGCGCGCCGTCGGCGTCGAATATCTTGACGCTCCAGCCGATGACGTTCGCCGCCTGCACCACGCCGTCGACGACACCGAGAATGCCGCCGTTGCGCAGGTCCTCGGCAACGACCGCGATGTATTTGCCGGGCTGCCCCGGCGGCCCGGTGCGCGGACCGCTCCATGGCGCGGCCGTTTGGGCCGCAGCGTCGACGATGCGTTGGGCTTGCTCCAGATCGCCGCGCCCCGAGACGGCCTGCGCCTTCGGCGCCGAAGCCGCGGACACGCCGTGCATGGCTGCGCACAAGGCAAAGAACGCGCATGCCCATATCGGTCCCGAAAACCAGCCCTTCATGCGATCCCCAGCTACCCCATCGGGGTCGATTGACTACGATCGAACGGCGCGTCCAAACGACGTCGGTGGACTGCCCCGCCGATAAATACTAATCCAGCGGCCGCCCCGAAAGACACTGCTTCCGCACATTTCTTGGGCGTAGAATGACCTGCAATGTAGGCTCGGCTACAGCGCAAACATCAGACGAAAGCATCGACCGTGATGCGATTCGGCGGGTAGGCCCGTCGCACGCGCATCGGCTCGCGGCCTCGCGCCGCCCTGAACGAGCGCCGCCATCGTGAGCCACGATCCCACTCGCAAGGGGCGTTCGATGAACTTGGGTACCGATCCGACGCCGGCCGGCAGCGCGGCGGGCAATGCGCTGTCGGTCGTCTATATCCTCGACGATGACGAAGCGATGCGACTAGCGCTCAGCAGTCTGTTTCGCTCCGTTGGCTTGCGCGTGGAGACGTTTGATTCGTCGCAGGCGTTTTTAGCCTTCCCCAAATACGATGCACCGAGTTGCCTCGTACTCGACGTGAGGTTGCGCGGCGAGAGCGGTCTCGCATTTCAGGACGAACTGGCGAAAAGCGCGCTGCGCATGCCGATCGTGTTCATGACGGGGCATGGCGATATCGCCATGACGGTGAAGGCGATGAAGGCCGGCGCAATCGACTTCCTACCCAAGCCGTTTCGCGATCAGGATATGCTCGATGCTGTGTCGAATGCGTTGACGCGAGACGGCGAACGTCTTGCCGCCGAACGATCGACCGCTTCGATGCGCGCCGCTTACGAATCGCTCACACCGCGTGAACGGGAAGTCATGGAATACGTGGTGTCCGGCATGCTGAACAAGCAGATCGCCTCGGCGCTCGGCCTGAGCGAGATCACCGTGAAGATTCACCGCGGTCAGCTCATGAGGAAGATGGGCGCCCGCTCGCTGGCCGAACTCGTCAGAATGGCGGAGGCGCTTCACGTTAAGCCGCGGCAAGTCAAACCGAACGTCATGGCAGGCTCAGCGCAACGTTGAGCCAATGTTCGATCGTTTGCGCGTCGAGGGGCTTCTCGATGACGGCGAGCACGCCGTGCGCGCCGACCTTGGCGCATAGCTCGGGCGTCGGAAACGCCGTCACGAAAATCATGGGGGGCGCATACCCCAGTTGCACCAAACGATCGTGCATGGCCGCGCCGGACATGCCCGGCATGCGCTCGTCGGATATCACGCAAGTCGTATCGCTCAAATGCGCGGAAGCGAGGAATTCCTCGGCCGACGCGAACAGCTGCGTCGCCCATCCCAGCGAACGAACGAGGCTCGCGACGGCAAGCCGGACGGCTTCGTCATCGTCGACGATCGAAACGGTTCGGCCCGCACCCATACGGCGCTCCTCGCCGCGCCAACGAACGCAGCGTCATCATCAGCTTGATATCTGGGACACGCTCTCGAAACCAGTCTAGGCCGCGAGCGACGGAACGGACATCATACGAAAGTATCGGTCGGCGACCTATACCAAAGGATGATCGGCTCACCCTCTCGTTCATGCAGAACCACTTGTTCGTAGGTTTGTAACTTGCATGCCGCTCCTATATCGTGAAAAGGTCGCAGCTCAACGGCGACCGACGGAGCCCGACCATGAAAACCGGAAGGCGGCATTCACTCCACTCACTCGTCAGCGACGAAACACGCAGGTGTGTGTCGCGCCCTTGCTCGAATAGAGCGTATAGCTCGGAACGCCTCATGTCGACCCAACCTCAGCGGGGTCGCGCCCGTCATGATCGAAACCGGCGCCGTTTTCCGATCATCGACCTGCGTGGTCGAGCCCGGCCCGTCGCGCTCGCGAAGTTGGGCACCCGCATCGTCTATGTCCCGCTCATGTGCTCGCTGTACAACGGCCGCGCGGCCGATCGCATTTCCGTGGGTAAGCGATGAGCACCGGCGCGGCCCGGATATACCGACGTATGACAGCGCCATGCCGATGCACTAGCGAAGGGACTCGTTCGTAGGATGGCGCGAAAGGTTCGGCAACCCTATCTTTGAATCATGGCCGATGCGCCGCGACGCCATGGACGGCAAGTGCGGCGCAGGCCGGCCGCGATGCCTCAACGACGGATCGACAGTTTGCGCAACGTGGCCGAGGGCGACCTCGGCATCCCGAAGCAGAACGCGCTCGACGAGGCGGGTCAATCGACGGGTGAGGACTATGCCGAAGGTCTTGAGTCACTGGATCCATGTTTCCACTCACGCTTATTACGAGTACACGTTCGTACCGTCGTTGAATCGAAGCGTGTTTCGCAGAACAGTGGACCTGAGCCGCATTTGCATTCAATAGGCGCGGATTGCGGCCCCAACGTTTCGTTTCGTGAGCCAAGCGTCGCATGGGGCTGCGCTTCGCACGCGAACGCCCCCCTCCCGCGAATACCGGCGCGCCCCCAATCGATCACGGGAATGAGGGCTAGCCCCATCGCTTAAGCTGCGGTTAAGCGTCTCTGGACTAGTCTTGCGGCATTCATCCACCACTCAATGATTGCCGATGTCCAAGCTCCTACCCCGGATTTACCTCCTGGCGCTACTGGTCTGCGCACAACTCGTGATCGGCGCGCAGACGACGTACGCCGGCGAGATCAAGATCGCGATGAAAGATATGAAACGCGCAATGCGAGGCGCAATGGCCAGTACCACGATGCCTGAGCTAAGCCGCTACGTGGCGCAGTTGGAAAAAGACGCCGATCAGGCGAGCCGCCAGCCCTACCGTAGCGATCAGGCAACCTACGACGAAGGAATGCGGAAACTGAAGCTGCAACTGGCTGCTGTCGACGAAGCCATTCGCGCGAACGACATGAACGAGGCCAAGCAGGATCTGCGCAAGATCAACGCCACGAAAAAGCACTACCACGATCTGCTGAACTAGGCTGTCAGCCCCTTACCCTTTGGAGTACCGCCGATGAGGCACGCGTTCCGCTATCCGCTTTCGATCAGCCTCCTCCACTGGCTGCTCGCCGTCGCGCTGATCGGCAATCTGATCATCGGATGGCTGCTCGATGATCACGAGGAGCTGATCGCCGTGCACAAGTCGATCGGCGTCGCCATTCTCGGCCTCGCATTGCTCCGTATCGCGAATCGGCTGCGCATGCGACGCCGACTGCCGCCATCGATCAACGTGGCCGGCTCGCCGAGCTACTTTGCAGAGAAAGCCGTCCATTACCTGCTCCTCGTTCTCATGCTTGCCATTCCTATCCTGGGCTGGCTGAAGACGAATGCGGCAGGCCACGTCGCCAACTGCTTCGGCGTATTCTCACTCCCGACACTCGTGCACAAGAGCCGCGAGCTGTCGAACCTGCTTGGCCAGCTTCATGCGTTGACCGCATATGGACTGGCGTTGCTGATCGGCGTGCATGCACTAGCGGCCATCGTTCATTGGCTGTCGAACTCCGAGAACGTCCTGCCGCGAATCAGCCCGTTGCCCAGCCGCCTGCGGCCAAAGGTATCCACGCGCACTTGACGCCGCGCGCCTAGTGTCCACGTTCAAGTCTCGTCGTTGGTGCGGGACTTGCTCTGTCGCTCGCGCGAGCGACAGAGGCGCGCACTGAATGCCATCCTCGCGCCAAATCAAATGCCGGCTTTGGGCGCGGTAAGAATCAATCGTACGCCAAGCCCCGTAATGGCAACGGCAGCAATCCGATCCACCCATTTTTTCGCGCGCAGGTACATCTCGCGAGGCGCCTTGCTCGAGAAACACAGCGCGACGATCGTGTACCACCCGCATTCGACCGCGAACACCATCGGCGGCAAGGCAAAATAGCACCACAGCGGCGGATGCTGAGGCAGCAATGCGGCAAAGATACTGCCATACCAGATGGCCGTCTTAGGGTTGCTCAATTGCGTAGTCAAGCCTATCCAGAAAGATTTGCGCCCACTGTGAGCTTGACTTGCAAGCGTGTTATCGACCGTGATTGGCTGGTCCGCGCCGCGCCATATTTTAGACGCCATGAAAATTAGATAGGCCCCGCCGGCAATCTTCAAACCGATGTAAAGCCATTCGACCGCCTGCAAAAGCGTGTAGAGCCCAGCCAGCGCAACGCCGCCGAACAGGATGCCTCCCGCGCCCATTCCGAGTGCGGTAGCCAAGCCATCCCTGCGAGACAACCCGATGGCGTTGCGGGCGACGAGCACGAAGCTCGGCCCCGGAATCATGGCGCCTAGCCATAAAGCGGCAAGAATGGCGAAAACGGCGGCTGATGCGGTCATCGGGCTCTCCTTGTTGTCAGGGTATGCGATGCGAACGGCCATTTTCGCACGGTCATCGCGGGGGCGCAGGTGCAAGTCCACGCGAGCGCGAGAACCCGGCGAAATTTCCGGGAACGCTCCAGAAAATGCCGTTTGCGCCACGGTCTCGCGCCGCCTGCGGCATGGTCTCTTGCATGTGTGCGCCTGACCGCAATCAAGCGCGCATTGCCCCGTCTTCCTTGATTCGCGTCAAAGACAACGCAGCCCAAGCGCTCCCGAGACGGCGAGCATGAATAGCGCTCCAAAGCCCATGCCGGCGCGATCATGTCCCACCAAATCTCGTCAGTGTTTCTGCAGCTTGACGACCGTGAGCGCGCCGTCAATGTTCTCGGCCACAAAATCGATCTTGTCGCCGACCTTGACCTGGGAAATCATCGCCGGATCCTCGACCTTGAACACCATCGTCATGGCGCCCATGCCAAGGTTCTCCAGCGGGCCATGCTTGATCGTGAGCTTGCCGTTCGCGGTGTCGACCTTCCTGATTTCGCCGTGCGACATTGCGTTCTTTGCATCGGCGCTTTGCTTCGTACCGCCGCTCATGTCCATGTTGCTCATATCGTCCGCTGCATAAGAAGCAGCGGAAAACGCCAGCGCGCAACCCATCGCAATCGAAACATATGTTCTCTTCATCATGCTTTCTCCAAGTCTGAAGGAATGAAATCGATGATCGCGGAAATCGCGATCCATAGTGAAATTCAGCTATCGGACAGCTCGCCCGTATATTCATAGGCCACCGTCCCCTTCGGGTGCTTGAACCAGCCCGGGTCACGGTAGTCGTGACGGCCCAAGCCCTCGCGAACTTTCACGACCGTAAACATGCCGCCCATTTCCAACGGGCCGAACGGGCCGGTGCCGGCCATCATCGGCAAGGTGTTGTCGGGCAGCGGCATCTCCATCTCGCCCATCGCGCCGCCCGTGCTGCCCATCGCCATGTAGTCGGGCACTAGTTTGTTGATGCGCTTGGCCAGATCCTGCTGCTGCACGCCGATCAAATTCGGAACCTTATGCCCCATCGCATTCATCGTGTGGTGCGACTTGTGGCAATGGAACGCCCAGTCGCCCGGCCGGTTCGCGGTGAACTCAATGGCCCGCATCTGGCCCACGGCCACGTCCGTCGTCACTTCAGGCCAGCGCGCCCCGGGCGGAATCCATCCACCGTCGGTGCCGGCCACTTCGAAGCTGTAGCCGTGCAGATGAATGGGGTGATTTGTCATCGTCAAATTGCCGAATCGAATCCGGACGCGATCGCCTGCACGCACGGGCAACGGATCGATGCCGGGGAACACGCGCGAGTTGAACGTCCACATGTTGAAATCCGTCATCTCGTTCACGCGCGGCGTGTAACTGCCCGGGTCGATGTCGTACGCGGCCAGTAGAAAAACGAAATCGCGGTCGAACGGCATGACGCTGGGCTCCCTCGGATGAACGATGAAGCTGCCCATCATCCCCATCGCCATCTGCACCATTTCATCGGCATGCGGGTGATACATGAACGTTCCATGCCGCTCGAGCTGGAATTCGTAGACGAACGTCTTGCCCGGTGGAATCTGCGGCTGCGTGAGGCCGCCTACGCCGTCCATCCCGCTCGGCAGCGGCATGCCGTGCCAGTGCACCGTCGTGTGCTCGGGAAGCTTGTTTGTCACGAAGATGCGCACCTTGTCGCCCTCGACGGCTTCGATGGTCGGACCAGGCGATTGACCGTTGTAGCCCCACAGGTTCGCTTTCATGCCTGGTGCCATTTCGCGCACGACCGGTTCGGCCGTCAAATGAAATTCTTTCCAACCGTTTTTCATTCGCCACGGCAAGGTCCAGCCGTTGAGCGTCGTGACGGGCGTGTACGGACGTCCGTCGTGCGGTGCCAGCGGCGGTTGCGTCGCGGCCTTCGCCATTGTCGGCGCTTCAGGCAGCGATGCCGCGCCGGCTTTGCTGACCATCGCGGCGCCAACGAGCGCAGCCCCGGAGCCGCTTAGAAATTGTCGACGGGAAACCATGTCAATTACCTTCTGAAGTCGTTGTCGGCGCCGATGGTTGCTTCACGGGCACCGATGCAGCTTGTGCGGTGGGCTCGGCCTCGTTGAGCGGACGTTCGGCTTTCAATGCTTGAGCCTCGCCCGCCTGCGGCAGGCGTCCGCCCAGCGCTTGCTGAAGATTCGTTTCCGCCAGCCAGTAGTCCTTCAGCGCATCGATGTAGGCGTTGACCGCGGCTATCTGATCGCGCGAATCGGCCAGCAACTCGAACACGCTGGCCAGCATGCCGTTGTATCGAAGCAAAAGTTCGTCGGAGATGGTCTTTCGCAGAGGAACGACCTCGTCCCGATAGTGCTTCGCCACGTCGTAGCTGGTCGCGTACGCCGAGTACGATTCGCGCACCTCCGAACGAGCGTCGATGGCCGTCTGCGCCAATTGATTCACCGAACGCATATAGGTTGCTCGCGCGCGGGCGACCTTGACGTTACCGAAATCGAAAATCGGAACTTCCACGCTGATTTCATAGCCATGCTCGTGTCCTTTGTCGGTCTCGTAGTTGTCGAGGTAGCCGACATCGAGCGCATTGATGAATCGCGTCGCTTGACTCAAGCCCAACGAGGACGCTACGCCTTGCGTTCGCAGCTTTGCCGCCTGAATGTCCAAGCGATTGCGCATGGCGTAGCTTTCCAGGCCCTTCAGGTCCGGCCGGTCCTTCGGTAGGTCGGGTAGGCGATCCGGAAGCCGGTATTCGGTTTGCGCGCCCCACAGGCCCATCATGCGGGTGAGCTTCTCGCGTGCAGCGACGGCTTGCTGACGCGCCCTCGCCTGCTGCGCAACGGCATCGGCATAAAAGGCCTGCTCGCGTGCTTGGTCGAGCTTGCTGAAATTGCCCGCCTGGCGCATGCGCAGGGCCAATTCGGCGCTCGCTTCCGCGGAGTCCCTGACTTGCTCCGCATATTTCGCAGCCTGCTCGGAGGCGACCGCCTCGACGTATGCGCGGCGCGCATTGGCCGCCACCTTGAGCATCGCATCGGCGGTTTCGAGCTTCGTTTGCTCGAACCGGCGCGCTTCGATATGAGCGGCAACGGGAAGCGTCAGAATCGCGAGCACGTTCGCCGAAAACATGCGGCCGATGCTCAGGTCGCCATTGCTCGCGCGCGTCCGGCTGAAGGTGAAACCCGGATTGGGCAGTCGGCCGGCCTGTACCAGATCTGCTTCCGACAGCCCCAACTCCGCATAGGAAACCTGGAGCCCGCGGTTGTTCAGCAGCGCAACCTGAACGGCGGCGTCCATCGATAGCGGTTTTGCCAGTAACGTTTGCGTCCGTTTGGCGACCGATTCGCGATCGGCGTCGGTCTTGACAATGACGGCATCCTTTCCGATTCGCTCCGAGGCGGTGGACGAGACGGCATTGAATCCGCCGTCTTTCGAGAACGTCGTGCAGCCTGCGAGGAAAACCATCGCGGCGATGCCGGCGCTGATCCGAGTCAAGATGAATCGTTTCTTCATTTCGGGGACGCCTCATGCATCGAGGGGCTCTCGCGGCCGTCGGTCGTGGGCTCGGCGGGAAGCGTACCGTGCTTCATGCCGCCCGTCATCCCGTTCTGCATTCCGTTCTTGCTTGCGCCCCGCATGGGCTTCGCCGTCACGGCACGATTGAGTTGTTGCCAGCTAGGCCCCTCGCCATCGCGATAGGGCTGGTAACCGTCGAAGGCGGACGGCGCGGTGAGCGCAGGCACGGACGCAGACGGATCCGCCGGGTCGGCAAGCGTAGTCGTGGCGCGCGCGAGCGACGGCAAAGTAGCCGCCGCGACGAACAGCGCCGCAGTAATCGATCGCATTTATTTTCTCGTCGTGAGTCGACTGGCGATCCCGAGCGGAACAGCCAGTGTGAATTTCAGGCCACGACATGTCTGTCGCGAGCGAGCATCAGACGGATAGGTGGCGAGGAGGACGTTCGATGCCGTCGGTCAGGAACGACACGACACCGGCAGCGGGCGGAAGGGGAACGATTGCACGGCTCACGTCAGCGCATACCGCGACCGCAGGCGTAGACGGCAATGCCACGCCTAAACAGCAGGACGCACATGTCGAACAGAGATGCGCGTGATGGGTGTAGTGGGTGTGATGCGCATTGGCGCAATGTCGATCGTGGTGATCGCCTGCAAGCGTGGCGTCCTGGCCGACATGGAGGACGTGCTGATCCGCCTCGACCTGCTCCTGATGGGACGCGCCCATCTCCATCCTTGGGGCGTGCACGGCGGTGTATTTCGCCGAGATAGCCGCGAACGACTGAACCGGAAGGCTCAGCGCCAGCAATAGGACGATCAGGAATCTGCGGCAAATCGACATAGAGGCGGAGTCTAGCATGCGACTACGCCGTATAAAAGATCGAGAAGGTATCGCCGCGTAACCTGCAGGTCGGCCGTTCGCATTCGCGTCACGCGGGCCTTGACCTTCCCACCGCGGGAATGTCGACAATGCAGGCGTCGACAGACAAATCCCGCAGACAAATCCGCGGTCAGCGCGGGCACTTCGGCGTGTCCGTGCACGACGCGTTGCCGTTTTCGATTAGCGCTGTGCATCGGACAAGCCTTGGGCAGCACAGACATCGACTGCCGTGATCTGTGGCTCGTCGGTGTCAAAGAGGCAAACGTTAACCCAGATCAATTGGTTCGCCTTAAGTTAGCGCCACAGTTCGAAATAATGGTGCGGAACTGGTCCAATCAAGCGCAGCGGAAAGGGGCCTCCATGAATGAGCAAGTCTCGACGGCAAAGCCGCTTCGTGTCGCCCCCGCTGCGATTGTCGTGACCGCCCCAGGCCATCGGCTGGAGCACATCGAACTCTCCATCGGCGGGATGACGTGCCCACACTGCCCCGTCGCAATCGAAAAGGCATTGCGCGCTACGACGGGGGTGCAGCACACACAGGTCAACCTCGCCAGCCGCATCGCCAGGATCGATTTCGATCCCTCACAAGTCGGGATCGCCGATCTGCTGCGGATAATCCGTAGCGCCGGCTATACGGCCGGGACCGCACAAGCACGCATCCCGATCGCGAACATGCACTGCGGCTCCTGCACGACCCGCGTCGAGCGAGCGCTTGAAACAACGCCCGGTGTCATTGCGGCACATGTCAGCCTCGTGCCCGGTGCCGCGGATGTCGAATATCTGCCCGAAAAAACGTCGTTCGCCGAGATCCGTCGATCGATCGGATCGGCAGGATATCGAATCGCCGAAGCCAAACCACCTGCAACCAAGGACGAGGTGCAGGCCAGTCCCGAAGACGCGTTGCAGCAAGCCGAATATCGCACGCTGATGCGCAAGTTCTGGTTTGCCGCGGCGATCTCGATACCGGTCATGGGGCTGAGCTACCCGGAACTCGTTCCGGCACTTCGCGACTGGATCCCGCCCGGCAGCGATATGCGGCGCATCGTATGGGCGTTGCTGGGCGTACTGAGCCTGCCGGTCATGTTCTGGTCCGGCTGGCAGTTTTACACCGGCATGTGGGACGCGCTCAAGCATCGCTCCGCCAATATGCATACGCTGATCGCGATCGGTATCAGCGCGGCTTTTCTCTATTCGATCGTCGCGGTGGCTTGGCCGGAGCTGTTTCCTCGCATGTCGCTCGCGGAGGTCTTTTGGGACGTCAGCGACGTAGTCATCGCGCTGGTTGTGCTGGGACTCGCACTCGAATTGAAAGCCAAGGGCCGCACCTCGGAAGCGATCAAGAAGCTCATCGGCTTGCAGGCAAAAACAGCGCGCGTCATCCGTGACGGTAAGGAACTCGACCTGCCGGTGGAAGAGGTGCTGGTGAACGATACCGTCATCGTGCGACCAGGAGAGAAGATTCCCGTCGACGGCGCGGTGACCGACGGCGCAAGCGCGGTGGACGAATCGATGATTACCGGCGAATCGATTCCGGTAGAGAAGCGCGTAGGCGACGAAGTCATCGGCGCGACACTGAACAAGACGGGCAGCTTCCGGTTCCGCGCAACCAAGGTCGGAAAGGATACGGCGCTGGCGAACATCGTACGGATGGTCAAGGACGCTCAGGGCTCGAAGGCGCCGATCCAACGCGTGGTGGATGCCGTCTCAGGATACTTCGTTCCAGCTGTGATGATCCTTGCCGTGCTGGCCTTTGTCGTCTGGTACCTCGTCGGCCCGGAACCGAGGTTCGTCTACGCGACCATCGTCTTCGTGACGACGCTGATCATCGCCTGCCCGTGCGCGCTAGGGCTCGCGACGCCGACGTCGCTGACGGTCGGCATCGGCAAAGGCGCCGAAAACGGCATCTTGATCCGATCGGGCGACGCGCTGCAAAGCGCGCAACAGCTCGACGCCGTCGTTCTGGACAAGACCGGCACCATCACGCGCGGCGAGCCCGCACTGACCGACGTCGTCGTGGCGGGCGAGCAAAGCGAAGGCGACGTGCTGCGCCTGGCCGCCTCGCTCGAGCAGGGTTCGGAACACCCGCTCGGCGAGGCGATCGTCAAGGGCGCGGAGGCAAGAGGCATCGCGCTTGCGTCGACGGCCGGCTTCGCGGCCATCCCCGGTCTCGGGGTGAGTGGGCGCATTGACGGTCATGACGTATTGCTTGGAAACGCGAGGCTCATGGCCGATCGAGGCATCGCGGTGAAAAGCCTCGAAGGCGCATGGGAACGGCTTGCCTCGGAAGGAAAGACGCCGATGTACGTGTCGATCGACGCGCAGCCTGCCGGACTTGTCGCGGTAGCCGACACTGTCAAGCCCGATTCGAAGGTCGCCATCGAGGCCCTTCGGCAGCTTGGCATCGAAGTGATCATGCTGACCGGCGACAACAAGCGCACCGCAGATGCCATCGCACGGCAAGTCGGTATCGACCGTGTGTTGTCCGAAGTGCTTCCGGACGACAAAGCGCACGAAATCCAAAGGCTCCAACTCGAAGGCAAAAAGGTGGGCATGGTGGGCGACGGCATCAACGACGCGCCGGCGCTTGCGCAGGCCGATGTGGGCTTTGCGATCGGAACGGGCACCGATGTCGCAATCGAAGCCAGCGACGTCACGTTGATCAAGGGAAGCCTGACGGGTGTCGCGACCGCTATCGAAATTAGCCGGGCGACCATGCGCAATGTTCGTCAGAATCTGCTCGGCGCATTCGGCTATAACGGCCTTGGACTACCCGTAGCCATGGGGGTGCTCTACCCCTTCTTCGGCATTCTGTTATCCCCCATCATCGCCGCCGCTGCGATGGCGTTCAGTTCCGTGACCGTCGTGACCAACGCCAATCGCTTGCGCTTGTTCAAATCACGGAGGATCGCGTCATGACACCCGATCGCTGGATCGTCCTTCTTACCGGACTCGCGCTGGTCGGTTTCATCGTTTGGTTCTTCTGGTTGAAGCGCTCGAAGGGGACGCTGGCCGCGCAGGCCGGAAGCGGCTACCAGGAAGCGATGATCGTCGTCAAAGGCGGCTACACGCCGGATACGATCGTCGTCCGGCATGGCAGACCCGTCCGGCTGACTTTCCGGCGCGAGGAAACCGCCGGCTGCTCGGACAAGGTCATCTTCGCCGATTTCGACAAGAGCGCGGAGTTGCCGACCGGCCAGCTCGTATCCGTGGAATTGATGCCCGAGAAGCCCGGCGAGTACGCATTCGGCTGCCCGATGGGGATGTTTCGCGGGCGGCTCGTGGTCGAGTGAATTCAATCTCTGCGTTGGCTGACGCGTCGACCGACGCAATCCACCTGCACATGGGAGGTTCATCATGATGTACCACTGGACCGGCGCCGCCGGATACGGGTTCGCCCATTGGATCATGTTCGCCGTCGTGGCAGTGCTGTTGATTTACCCGACTGGGCGAATCCTCATGCGGATGGGGCTATCGCCGTTTTGGGCGGTTCTTGCGTTCGTTCCGCTACTGAACGTGCTCGGGCTTTGGATACTCGCATTCATGGCATGGCCTCGGGGAAGCTCGGACGTCTCCGGCTGATCTTCAACCAACGGCGCGATGGCGCTGCTGCAATTCGAAGCGCCGGCCACGTTCAGCCGGCGCACCGACGCGTCACCGCACCCGGTATTCAAACTGGCCCGAAACTATTCCGGGCCGATCCCGCCGCCGCACTTCGAGTTTGACTCGATAGGGCCCGGGGCCGCTCATATCGAAGTAGGCTCCGTACGTGACGGTGTCGTCCTTGCCCATCAGTTCGAGCTTGCGGCGCGTTTCGCCCATGCCAATCTCCTGCACCGCGGCCGTTACCCTCGCGTCGTCAATCCGTCTGTGCGTCGCATGATCGAAAAGCGCGACAACAAGGTGGTATTTGTGCCGACTGCCGGGAATGGCGCCATGCATCGTCGACCCTGCGTGAGACGGTTGACGACCGCCCAGCGTGGCCGGTGCGGCGAGGCCGTAATAGACGTCAGTATCGCCAATCAGCAGGTGCTGGCTAGTGGCATTGCCTTGGGCGGCAACAGCCGTCGTCGCCAATAGCGCAATCAACAGAATCAGATATTTCATCGCGTTTCCTCATTCCCGTGGTCACTCGGCGATAGCCCCGCTGCCGGCTTCGGCTACGCCGTCCTTCTCGACGGCATGCTTTTTCGCCAGGAGATCCTCAGCCTCATCGGATTCCCCGTGTTCGTGTCCGTGATGCATGGACAGGTACATCAAAGGACACGAAAGGATGAGCAGAAACGGCAGCCAACCCAGCAGATGCGCACGATGCTCGGTCACGAGGTAGAGACCCCCGATCGCAATGAACGCGACCAAGACGATATTTGCGCGCGACGGCCTGAAGCCCTCCGTCTTGTGATTGTGGTTGCAGAATTCCATTCGTGTCTCCAGTGCTGGTCGGCCGAGGAGTGGCCCTGGACGGCCGATTATCCGCATCGATGACATGCCACGCGCCCAATCGTTGCGAACAATGTTCACGAAGAATGCAATTCGATCATGCACGGTTCCGTCTCTCGAACTTTGACCCAACTCAAACACCGCTCGCATGGACGCACGAAGCGGGCTGTCGCACGCCGTCGCCGATCGCTTGCCACGCACTCGCACCCCTATTGGATCTGAGTGCGCGTGCGCAATTTGCGTCTTGCTGGCCCGGCCGTGGATCCAATTGATCTCAATCAACGCGTGCTCCGAGGCCTGTTCTACGATCCAAATGGAAGGTTTAGCCGGCTAACAGCGTGATATTGCGCAACCGGTATTAGAGCTGCCGCGGCGGAATGGGTTGCGGCATGGGAGGGCATCGTCGTCGTCCCGACGAACACCGGGCACGAGAAAACGAACCGCCGCGCGACCCGGTCAACGGACACTCGGTGGATACGAATCACGCGTTCACCGCGACATTCGATGGACAGACCTACTATTTGGAATCTGAGCAAACGCGAGCCGCATTCAACCGGGATCGTAAGCGTTATTCTCATATCCGATCGCACAAGCGCCACAGCGGGTGCTGATTCCGGCGATCGATGGACAAGCGCGGCATATTCTTCACGGAACAGGCAGGTATCGCGATGAGCCACAAACAAGAAGAGGTCCGGCTATCAAAGCGCCCACGCCGCTTGCCGAAGGATAGTGCGCCGCCCGTTCAAAAATCGATCTCGCGTGAAGAATACGAAAGCCAACTGCACGATCTTCAAATCGAACTCGTCAAACTACAGCGCCATTTCATCCGCTGCGAGAACAAGATACTCGTGCTATTGGAAGGACGAGACGCGGCGGGAAAAGACGGCGCGATCAAACGCATCGTCGAACACCTGAGTCCACGCGACACGCGCGTCGTCGCACTCGGGCGGCCGTCGGACAGGGATCTCGGCGCATGGTACTTTCAGCGCTTCGTTCCGCATCTTCCCGTCGCCGAGGAACTCGTTCTCTTCAACCGAAGTTGGTACAACCGGGCCGGCGTGGAACACGTCATGGGGTTCTGCACGCCGGAGCAAGTCGAAGAGTTCTTTCAATCCGCACCACGATTCGAAGCGATGCTGGTCGACTCCGGTATTCGGCTACTGAAGTACTACCTTGACATCTCTCGCCGCGAGCAATCGGAACGGTTGGAGGCTCGCCGACGCGACCCGCTCAAACAGTGGAAGATCAGTCCCATCGACGAAGTCGCCGTTCGGCACTGGCGCGCCTACTCGAAGGCCAGGAACACGATGTTCTTGCGGACTCACACACCTGTTGCGCCGTGGCGGATCGTGCGTGCCGACGATAAAAGGCTCGCGCGCCTGAATTTGATCCGCGACATCCTGTCTCGGCTCGACTATAGCGATAAGGATGAGACGCTCGTGCGGCCCGATCCCGCTATCGTGTTCGAGTTCGAACCCGCAGCGATCGATTTGGGGCTGCTGGCGGTGTAGTTCCCGGCTCGGAGCACAGCGTCAGCGCCCTCATTCGGCGGGCTTCCTCTTAAAGATAGAACCGATATTTCCTACTGTGGCGCAAGAAGGGCGCCCCACCGCCGAAACGCGCGCAGACCCTGATTTGAATCAACGTAGTGCAGGGCTCGATGAGCTAGCCTGAGAGTCGCGTCCGGCCGCCACCCACACGAAATCGCCGGCACCAAAGGCGTGTCCGGCAACCCGTGCCGTATCGAGTCCATCGCATGAAGAAGCGCCTCCTCGCCCGCATCTTATTCGTCATTCTGCTTGGCGCCACGCTTTCCACCACAATGGCGGGACCCTGGCACGCAGCGTCGCCCAACACCTATGGCTGGCGGCTCATGACGCCGGAAGAACGAGAGGAACATCAGCGCCGCATGCGCAGCTTCAGCTCGTACGAGGCGTGCAAGGCCTATCAAGCCGAGCATCACGCCCTCATGGCCGAGCGCGCGCGACAGGCAGGCGTGCCGCTCAAGCCTCACGCGGACTCCGGCTGCGAACGGTTGCGCGCGCAAGGCCGATTCCAATGAGCTCGCACGCTATCGAACACTGGCAACGGCGCGTGACGGTACCCGCGGTTCTTGTGGCGTCAACCCTACTGCTTGCGTGGTGGGCGTTTCCAGGCGGCCTGCCCCCGTGGCGCAGCATCGGCATCGTCAGCGCCTGGATCGGCACCGGCCTGCTCACCACCACCACGGTTCTCATGGTGCGCGAGCCGCATCTCACCCATGCGCTGGGCGGACTCGAGCACTGCTACCGCTGGCATCATCGCGCCGGTGTCGCCGCCTATTTCGCGCTGCTGGCGCACCCGCTCGCCCTAGCCATGGACGGCGTTGCGGAATCGCCGCATGTAGCGTGGGAGTCGCTTGCTCCCTGGCTGCAGGCGTGGCCTGTTTGGCTCGGTTGGTGCGCGCTCGTTCTGTTGATGATCGGCCTGGCTACCACTTTCGCTCCGCAGTTGTCATACCGTCGCTGGCGTGGCCTCCACACGTTGCTGGGGGTCGGGACCTTGCTCGCCTTTTCTCACGTCGGCGTACTCCTCGGACATACTGCGCCGTCACTTGGCATACTGGGCCTTGGCGTGTTTGCCCTCGCTTGGCGCGTAGTAGTAAGCAATCTCGGCCTCGCCGCGCGACCCTATCGAGTGACGGCTGTGACACATCCGACAGGGGCGACGATCGAAGCCACCGTCTCGCCTTGCGCCACCCCGCTTGCCGTCGCACCCGGCCAGTTCGTGCTTGCGGCCTTTGGTGACGGCCCACACTTCCATGGCTGCGGCGAGTACCATCCGTTCACTGTGAGCCGAATCGAAGCAGCACACCAGCTGCGGCTCACCGTCAAGGCACTTGGCCAGTGTTCACAACGCCTGCAAACGCTCGAACCGGGGGTGCTGGTCCGCTTGCAGGGGCCCTTCGGCAGTTTTCTGTCTGACATCGCGGACGGTCCCGAGTTGTGGATCGCAGGCGGTATCGGGGTCACGCCGTTCATCGCAACGCTGCGCGCGCAGCCGCGCAACCAGCCCACGACGCTGATCTACCTTTACCGAGCTGCCGCAGACGCGGCCTTTCTCGACGAACTCTCCCAGCTCGCCGCGAACGATTCGAAGTTCGAACTCCTAGCCCAAGCGACAGGCGATCTCCCTCCAAACCCGGAACCGCTCCTGGCGAAGGTGACGCACCTGCCCGACCGTCGGGTTTATCTTTGCGGACCGCCGGCGATGGTCGACACGCTGGTGCAGAAGCTCCTGGAGCTCAGAGTCTCGCCCCGGTCCATTCACTACGAGCATTTCGACTTCCGCTGATGATGCGCAATTTCTTCATTTTTTCGACGGTCACGTTTTGGCTCGCCGTCGCGGTGTTTTGGGCCGCCGACGTCTGGCTTCCTGACGAAGCGCCCCGCCCCGACTCGGTGGCGGCGAATAAAACGTGGACACTCGTTGAGATTTCCCAGCACGACACAGCCGAGGACTGCTGGATGGCAATTGACGGAGCCGTGTACAACCTCACCGCTTACCTGCCGGAGCACCCGTCCAATCCCGCCGTCATCTTGCCGTGGTGCGGCAAGGAAGCGACCGAGGCTTACCATACGAAGACCAAGGGTCGGCCGCACTCTTCCCGTGCCGATCAAATGCTATCGACGTATCTCATCGGAACGCTTATCCGTCCGTGAATAGTGCTAAAACGTTTCTCGACGAAAAGACGCTTCACCTTGCGTTCGAGTTGAGCTTGTGGTGCAAGGGGGCTTTTGCGCTGTTGGAAATCATCGCTGGGTTGGCCGCGTACTTCGTGCCGCCGCAGCGATTGCTGACGCTTGTCCTTTGGGTCACCAAGGACGAATTCGTCGAGGATCCGCGGGATCTCGTCGCCAATCTTCTCCTGAGCACGGTTCAACACCTTCCCGCCAGCGCCGAAAAGTTCGCAGCGATCTATCTGCTGGGGCATGGCGTGATAAAGCTGTGGTTGATCGCGGGCCTGCTGCAAAAGAGGCTTTGGCTTTACCCCGCGGCAATGTCTATCTTCGGCTTGTTTATCGTCTACCAGCTTTATCGATACACGTTTACACACTCGGTTTGGCTCCTGCTCATCACGGCATTGGATGTCCTCGTTATCGTGCTCACGTGGCACGAGTACCGACATATCAAGCGTGAACGGCGCGCTGGAAGATCGGGGCCGCTTCTATGAATTTCGCCGTCCTTCGCTTCCATCCTCCGACTCACGCCGTCACGACGCCCGCCACGCCTCGGGTATCGCGCTAGCGCTGCAGATGCGGTAGATACCCGTACGGGGCACGGTGCGTCGGGCCGAAGCGATCTACCGTGCGCCTGCGATCACGGCGTTGAGCGGCCCGACATAGGCAACGCAGGGGCAGCGCCCATGCGGGCTGCCCCCAGCAGTTGCGCGATCTCCTGCGCCGTGTCTCGGGCACCGCGCATCACGCCGATTAGGGTGGCCGACGCGGCGCCACACCATTCGCCGTAGCCCACGAGCCACAAGCGCGGCTCGTCCCTGGCCCGGGTTCCATCGGTCGTCGGCACGCCATCGACGTTTCGGATTTGCAGCGGCTCAAGGTGGTGCAGTGCGGGGCGAAACCCGGTACACCAGATCACAACGTCCACGCGGGAATGTCCACCGTCATCCCACACCACACCGTCTACATCGAAACTGACAAACGGGCGCCTGGCATGCAACACGTCTCGCGTACGCGCCTCTTGCACGGGCGGCACCATGACGATGTCACCCAAACCGCCTACCGGAACCGGTGGCGTCCGTCCGTCGCGCAACGCCTTCCACCTCTGCGTCGCGCGCTCGAACAGTACTTGACCATCCACGTCGTCCGGAAGAAACACGGGCTCATGCATCGTCACCCATGTAGCGTTGCACACCTTGGAAATTTCCGCCAAGATTTGCGCACCGGAGTTGCCGCCACCGACCACCAGCACCTCCTGCCCGCGCAGCTCCTCTGCATTCCGATATTCCGCCGAGTGAATCTGGCGACCACGAAAGAGTTCGCGGCCGGGGTAGCTGGGGATGTACGGCTCACTCCAGGTGCCGGTTGCGCTAACGACGGCCTTGGCTAGCCATTGTCCGCGGTCGGTCGTGACAACTAGTCCTTCCTCTACACGTGAAACCGATTCAACGTGTACGGGACGCTCGATCGGAATCTGATAGCGCGCTTCATACTTCGCCAGATAGTCGATTACCTCATTGCGCGAAGGGTACTCGTCCTTCGACGCTGGCATCTGCCAGCCCGGCAGCGAACTCCATTGCGCCGGCGAGAACAGGTGCAGTGAGTCCCACGTATGCCGCCATGCGCCCCCCGGTGCGCTCTGGTCATCCAATACGACATACGCGATCGCCGCACGGCGAAGGAAGTACGCGGTGGCGAGCCCAGCCTGACCACCCCCGATCACCACGACATCAATCTGCGTGAGCATAAGCGACTGTCCCGTCCGTTCACTCGAATCTTGGTGGCATTTTGCTGGCGCCCTCGGGCATCACGCTTCGAATCGGCGAACCTATTTTTCGGCAGCAAGGGTCTTATTCAAATCCGAAATAAATTTCTGCAGGGAAGCCTGCAAGGCCAGCGCCAAAGATCGGGAATACGATTCGCTCGTCGCCGCAACGGCCAAGCCGGCAGACCCTTCCCCCGCATAGTGCCTATTGAGCAACTCTTTTCCGTCTCTATTCAAGCGAATGACGAGCGAAACCTGCCCGGTGTAGCTCATATACATATCGCAAAAGACGTTTAGTACCTCTCCCGACACGATCACGCTTGCGCTCGGCGCATTTTCGCCTGGTTTCGCTTCGATGACGCTATACCCGTTGCTCTCTAGTTCCGCCCGCACCGCGCGAGTCACCCAGTTCGATACGCTGTTGCTCGGTATCACGTCGGCCATCCGCATTCCAAACGCATTTCTTGTCGTGCCGACGGTCTTTGTGTTCGATCGCTCGTCCGCAAAAGGTTTGAGAAAGATTTGCACATTGCGCGAGGGCGGCGTTTCGGCCGCATGAGCGACCGACGTCCGATCGGCACTGCTCGCGGGCGGATAGCTAAGAGTCGGGTTGCGAGTTCCGAGCACGCACCCACTCAAGACGAAGGCAGACGCAAATGCCGTAAAGACCACCATACAGCGAAGACTGCTACCCATGGCGCCACCTCAATCGAGTTTGCGGGTGTGCCGGAGCCGATCGCCGACCAACGCGCGCTTAGGCTGAATGCGATTCGTCGCAGCCTCGCGCTAACGCTACGCCCAACGAGTGCGAACGCGTTGACGCACGTCAACGAACTTCCCGCAGCACAGCAGCACACATCCATTCACCGAGCTCGCGCGTATATGTGAAGTAGTGGCCTTCGCTCTTTTTCACCGAGAGTTGGTGACAGCCGGCCGGTTTCGCATTCGCCGCCTTATATCGCGACCGATGAGAAGAGGGGCTGCCCGCGCGCGAGGTATTGGAAGCTGTAGTTGACTAAGCGCTGCCGCGTACGACCTCGAGAAAGCTTCGCCCGGCACCGCAGGAACATTGAAGCCGGCAGCGCCCATGCGCTGTCTCATTGCACCGTACGCCGCAACATGGTCACGTCGTACCCAAGCGCCCGAGCCCGGTCGTAGAGCGCCTGCGCTTGCGCATCCGTCGGCCGCGCGGCACGCGTCAAAATCCAAAGGAAGCGCCCCGACGGCTCACCCACGATCGACCAAGAGTAATCGTCGGCATGATCAAGCACCCAGTAGTTGCCAATGAAAAAAGGACCGAAAAACGAGACCTTCAGCTTGGCTCCTTCGGTGCCCGACACCACCTTTGCGCGGCCGACCGAGGCGCGTTCGCGCCCGCCAACTCCCCGTTCGTGGCATGTATTGCGCACGGAGATGAGTCCATCCTCGGCGACAGCGTATTCGGCGGTCACCGCCTCGCATCCGCGCTCGAAGCGGTTTTCGTAGCGAGCAAATTCGTACCACTTGCCCGAGTAACGGGCAATGTCGACAGGCTTTGCCGGCTGGGGAACGCTCGAATTTCCCACCTTACCACCGGCCAAATAAGCGCAACCGCCCAACAAAGCGCAAACCGCTAGCGCGCCAGATACGATCACCAGCGCACGATTCAGCACCGACCAATGCATAGGACCCCCAAGGAATTCTGCGTCGACGCAACCTCTACTCGTGCTCTTGCGCGCCCAACACGCGTACCAGCGCAGATTCGAGCATGGCTCTGGCGCGGTTCGTGACATCGCCCAGATGTCGATGAAGCGCGGCATCATCGACCGATCTCGACATGCAATCGTTGCTGTAACGCTCGAACGCGTCGAGTCGCATGATCAACTCGCCCAGGTGCTGGGGACACTCGCACTGAACAATCGCCGAACGCGACATCAAGCGCTCCAACTCCTCGTCGCCAAAGCGGCGAGGGACGCGAGCGCCGATCGCATCGGCGCCAGTCGCATCCATCGCTGCGACACCCGCCTGCAAGTCCTCCGCGAGTTGCCGGCTCTCCACCGCGGTGAGCGGCGCCCGGTACAGCCGCACCCCCGCCAAAAGCAGTGTCTCCGTGGGTTCGGCGTTGCCGTAGGCATACGATACAGCCGCGATTCGCGCATGCAGACGGCCTCGCATCTCGAGCATTTGCGCCGCCACATCGCGCGTTAGCGCAAGCACGTCGACCACCAAAGCATCGACCTCCTCGCCTCTGTCGGCCGCGGCCCCTGCCTCGCCGAGACTCGCCAATTCGAGCAAGTCGACGTGCTCGGCGCGCCCAGTTTGCGCAAACGAGAGCGCGAGCCGACGCTGCACCCCGGCTCCCACCGCTGCGATCCGGACGACTCGCTCGGTCGCGCCATCTTTTGCTCGCGGTTCCGATGCAATGGGTTCCGAACGCACCTGCAACAGTGACTCGAGCTGCTCGCGCGGCAGACGCGCGATCGAGCCGATCGAGTGTCCTTGCCTGACCAGCGCCTTGAGCAGGACCAGCCGGCGCACATCCTCCTCAGAGTAGAGCCGCTGGCCCGCCTCGCTTTTCATGGGACTGATGACGTCGTAGCGTCGCTCCCACATGCGCAGCGTGGTGGGCGGCATTTTCGCCCGCCGCGCAGCCTCGCCGCTTCGATAGCGATGCTCGTCGCTCGGCTGCACCTTCAGACCTCTCGGCTCGGCTGCCGCCCTGGCGGCGTTTTTCTTCATGCGCTTCCTCTTGTCAATGGGTTTGACGCGAACCACGAAACGACATTGTATCGACTTCCTGATTCACCACAAGCGCCATCGTACAATAGCAGCGCTCGCCAGGCTCCTGGTTTCGGTTCACAGCCCATCAGAACCGAGTGCAAAATAAAGACCTCCCCTGTCGCATGACGTACGGCGTACGGCGTAGTGCGCATCACAGCATTCGCCACCAACATCGTTTCATTAAGGCATCATAAATGCGAATTCAGGCACAAACGCGGTACACTTTCGTTTCATCGCCATAGATTCAAGACAATGAGAGATCGCCCACCACCCCATCCGAACCAACCGATCGTCGTTTGGTTCCGCGACGACCAACGGCTGGCCGATAATCCCGCTCTTGCTCGCGCGGCATCGAGCGGATACCCCGTTGTCTGCGTGTACGTTCACGACCCGGAGCCGCGGCACGGCCGCACCCTCGGCGCGGCCGTGCGCTGGTGGCTTCACGAGTCACTGCGTGAACTGGACGGTACGCTGCGATCGCTTGGCGGGGGGCTCGTCTTGCTTCGCGGGGAAGAACAAGAAGCAATCCTAGCGTTCGTGAAGGCGATCCGACCCGTCGAGGTTTGTTGGAACCGCCGCTACTCCCTCGCTCAGCGGCAGACCGATGCTTCGATCAAATCAGCTCTCGAAGCAAGGGCAGTTTCGGTATCGACGTTCAATGGACACCTGCTGCGCGAGCCATGGAAAGTCGCCACGCGAAATGGCGAGCCTTTTCAGGTGTTCGGCGCCTACTGGCGCGCGGCGCGTCAAGACATCTGTCCCGAGCCGCCTCGTCCTTCGCCCGACGCCCTACGATTCTTTCGCGTGCCCGAAAGCGCCCGCGCGCAAGCGGTAGGCCTTGCCGATCTGAAGCTTCAGCCCGATACGCCAGACTGGGCAGCCGGATTGCGAGAAACCTGGAAATGTGGGGAAAACGGCGCACAGGAAAGGTTGCGGCACTTTGTTGCCCAGGAATTGGACGGCTACGCAACGAATCGGGATGCGATGGCGCGCGACGCAACGAGCAAGATGTCGCCTTACCTTCGCTTCGGCAACCTGTCGGTGCGGCAAATTTGGTATGCCGCACTGGCGGCCGCGCAGGCGGAGCCCCTCGCCAGCGAGCACTTGCGCAAGTTTCAAGACGAACTCGGCTGGCGCGAGTTTTCCTACCATCTGCTCTACCATTTCCCGCCGCTGCATCAAGAGAACTTCAGACGGCAGTTCGACGCGATGCCGTGGCGAGCCGATAAGCAAGCGCTTCGCGCATGGCAGCGCGGCATGACGGGGTACCCGATCGTCGACGCGGGCATGCGCCAGTTGTGGCGCACCGGCTGGATGCATAACCGAGCGCGCATGGTGACCGCTTCGTTTCTCGTCAAACATTTGCTGATCGACTGGCGCGAAGGCGAGTCATGGTTCTGGGACACGCTCGTCGACGCAGACGAAGCCAACAATCCGGCTGGCTGGCAATGGGTCGCCGGCAGCGGAGCCGATGCGGCGCCGTACTTCCGAATCTTCAATCCGGTGTTGCAAGGCCGGAAGTTCGATCCGCAAGGGAACTACGTGCGGCACTGGTTGCCCGAGATTCACCGCTTGCCCGCCGCTTCGATACACGCGCCGTGGCAGGCGGCGCCCGACCAGCTTGCGGCCGCCTCGGTACGATTGGGCGAGACCTATCCGCGGCCGATCGTCGATCATCAGCAAGCTCGCACACGCGCGCTCGATGCCTTCGAGACATTGCGCCGCCAACACCGCGATCGCTGAAACGGCGATCTGTTTCCGGACCGACTCACGCCCAGGCGCTTCATCGCGTACATGATGACGACGCGTCACCTCGCGCCGTCTAAATGCAATCGTCCAATTGTTCGCCGCGGGAAACAAACAAGCCTTCGAACGGTTCGATGGGCTCAAGACTTCACAGTCGTTGCCCCTGAGCGGGACGGTCAACGCGCCGGGGCTGCCCCCGCAATCAGACGGTCCAGCCATTCGGTTCGCTGGCGGCGCGGTGTCGTAATCGCGTAGAAGCGTTCTTGCAAGTCTGCGGATTGCCCCACTATCACCAGGCTCCCGGACCGAATCTCGTCCTGTACCACGACCTCAGGCAACACGGCGAGCCAGCCGCTGTCGCGCGCGATGAGCCGCAGCATCGCCATATCGTCGACTTCGGCCCGCACCCGCGGTTTCACTCCGGCGGAAAGACACATGGCATCGAACTGAGCTCTAAAGACGTTCCGAGGACCAGGCAGCGCAATATCGGCGCCATCGAGGTCGTAGGGAACACGCAGGGTGCGTTGCGACCACGCCTTGGCCGGGCCGACGAGCGAGATCGCTTGGCTGCCTAAAAAGCGAGATTGCAAAGGGCGGTCAGGGTCGGACGGCACCGGCTGATTGGCGAGAACCACGTCGAGTTTGTGCTCAAGCAGGCGGTCCAGCAATCCTTCGAGCAAACCCGACTCCAACGTCAACAGCACCCCGGGGTCCATGAGCAGCGGGCGAATCCAGTTCTCCTGGTAGTTGCGCGACATGGTGGCGACGCTACCCACTCGCATCCGCACCATCCCCTCGCGTTGCCCATGAACGTGTCCGAGCATCTCCTGCCCGAGCCCGAAGATGTCTTCGGCATACGAAAAAACGAGTTGTCCGGTATGCGTTGGGCTGAGGCGCCGGCGTTCTCGTTCGAACAGCGGCTCGCCCAGCCGATCCTCCAATTGCCTGATCTGCGCGGACAGAGCGGACTGAGATACGTGCAACTCGTTGGCCGCACGCGTCAGATGGCCCGTCTTCGCCACTCTCCAGAAATAGAAGAGGTGGCGAAAGTTCAGTTGGTCCAAGTCAATCATTCTGTTTTATAGATCAAATGGTTCCAATCAATGAATTTTACAGAACGTACAATGAAGCGCAACATCGTGACACTCCGTCACCCTCCACTGGATCATGAAGATTGCGAACCTGATGGCGCTCGCGTGCGCGCTTACGCCAATTGGCCTGATGTCGATGGCCGCCCTCTCCGCTCTCGTCGGGGTGCGAAACCCAACCACGCAGTGGAAGCGATTTGCTTTCCTCGCCCAGTTGGGACTATTGGCAGCGCTGTCGACCGTCGTGCTGCAGTTTCTATCGCCACACGTCGTGCCGGCTCAACTGTCGCGCTGGGTTGCCGTTGAACCGTTCGGCGCCTGCGTGGCCCTCCTGGTTCAACTCCTCGCCACCGTCATTGGCGTGTTCTCGTCGCGCTACCTGGACGGCGAAGACGATCAGCAGCGCTATATCGCAGCGCTCGCCAGTGTGCTGGCCTGCGTTCATCTCCTGCTGCTTGCAAACCACTGGCTGGTGCTTATCGTCTCGTGGTCGCTCGCCGGTTCTGCTTTGCGGCGCCTGCTATGTTTTTATCGCGATCGGCCGCTTGCGATGCTGGCAGCACACAAGAAGCGCGTGGCAGACCGGCTCGCCGACATGTTCCTGCTAGCCGCGGCCACGCTCGCATGGTCGACGGTAGGCAGCGGTTCCTTCTCGGATCTGTGGCTGCATCTTGCGCGCGACGGCGCTTCGCTCCCACTGCAAATGAGCGCGGTCTGCCTCGCATTGGCGGCCGTTTTCCGGACAGCCTTGCTACCGATGCACGGGTGGCTGATTCAGGTCATGGAAGCGCCGACCCCAGTGTCCGCACTACTACACGCGGGTGTCGTCAATCTGGGCGGCTATGTGCTGATCAGGTTCGCTCCGCTGCTTCAACATGCACCGACAGCGTGTTGGCTCCTGGTGGCCCTCGGGCTCGGGACCGCCGTGCTAGCGGGGCTGGTGCTCCTCACCCGAACCAGCATCAAAGTTCGGCTCGCTTGGTCGACCGTGGCGCAGATGGGATTCATGTTGCTCGAATGCGGATTGGGCCTCTACACGATGGCGGCGCTCCATCTCATCGGCCACTCGCTGTACAAGGCTCACGCTTTCCTCTCCGCTTCGACGATCGTGCGCGAGAGCAAACTGAAGACGATGCGTGGCAAGACGTCGTTCTCGCGGACGAGCTTGATGGCGGCGCCCGCCTTCGCCGCATCGAGCGTCGCCGCGGTCCAGTTCTTCGTCGGGCATCTTGCGTGGCCGTGGTGGTGGAGCGGCGCGCTGGCGCTGGCCTGGGCTCCCCTCTTTTGGCTACCCGCCCT
The DNA here is from genome assembly GCF_029522115.1 of Trinickia sp. Y13. Classification (GTDB taxonomy): domain Bacteria; phylum Pseudomonadota; class Gammaproteobacteria; order Burkholderiales; family Burkholderiaceae; genus Trinickia. The sequence goes on from NZ_JAKWFK010000018.1 coordinate 54,221, forward strand.
GCGCCAAGACGGCGCGACCGCGGCCTTATGGCGCGCACTGTTCGGATGGAGTATCGCCGCCGCCCTGACGACGATCACCGCTATTGGACATGCGCTGCCGCTTGGCGTCTCCGATGCGCCAAACGATGCTGCAGGCGTCGTCGCGTTGGGAGGCGTGGCGGTCATGTACCTGTCTCTCGTTGCCTTGCAGGTGTGCCCCGGACGGCTGAATACCTGGCGACGCTGGAGCTATGCGGGGTTCTACATCGACGAATTCTGCACGCGCCTCGCTCTGCGCTTTTGGCCGACGCGTTGGGCTTCCGGCCCGATAGCAGCAGCGCGCGAGCACACGATGAAAGGTTCGATGGTCGCGGTGGCGGCCGAGTGAAAGACGACATTGAGCATTGGGAAATCATATGGAAGCCTTGGGATTGCGCGATGACCTTTCGCGCCACAACCCGGAAGAATCGTGGGTCGACCGTCATGCGCCCGCGGGCGTGCCCGGACACGAATTGACTGCTCAAATCGAGGCCGCTTGCGAACGCGCATGCGGGTCGATTGCGCCTGCGTGGCCGCTAGATCGCGCCATTGCCGTCAATCCGCATTGGGCACGGACAGGTCGGCCGGTGCGGCTCGTCGCGGCACGCATGGCCGTCCTGGGGGGCATTCGGTTGTTTCCGTCTCGCCGCTACATTGCGGATGCGTGGAGCAAAGAGCGCATCGCACACGCGGATCTTGCCTATGCCCTCGCTTCGCTGCCGGCTGCGCGCGCGAACGCGTTGACGGCAAAACAGTGCATCGACGCATTGGACTGCGACGACAATCCGCCGCGTTTGCCGCTTCTAATCGACGTGCTGGATGACGCCCCCACGCGCGACAATTGCTTAACTTACAGGCAGGCGGTGACGCATCAGATCGGTCAAACGTGCGCCGCCTACTTCGATGACAGCCAGGCGGAGTGGCAGCCCGATCGATCTGGCGGGCTCTATGCCTTTTGGCGCAACACGATCACGCACGATCATGGCATCGGAACACTGATGGGAATACCCGAGCTCGGCAAGTGGCTAGACAAGATTCCCGTCGACCGCCGCCAAGCTGAAACGTGGGTCTTGCAGCGCGTGGGCTTGCCGCCCGAGGTGTGGGCCGATTATTTGGAAGCCGTCCTGCTCACCGTCAACGGTTGGGCTTCATGGTGCGCCTATCTTGGCTGGCAGGCCAAGTTGGCCGGCGAAACCGACCCGCATTTGCGGGACTTGCTGGCCATTCGCCTGGCTTGGGGCGTGATCTTGCTCGAAAGCAAAGGGGCCTCGAATGCTCGCCGGGCGTTTTCGGCATTGCAGGCCCAGTGGCGCGACGCTGCCGCGGTGCTACGGCACGCGCAAGAGATGCTGGTTATCGACGAGGTTTGGCAGGTGGCCCTCGAAACCGGCTATCAACGGCAACTCGCACGTAAGCTCAGCATGACATCCTCGTCTCGCGCGACAGCGGTCCCCAGCCATTCGATCGAAGTGCAGGCGGCCTTTTGTATCGACGTCCGCAGCGAACGGATGCGCCGCGCCATAGAGGCCGTGTGGCCAGCCGTGCAAACGGTCGGTTTCGCGGGCTTCTTCGGCCTACCCGTTGCCTACGCGCCGCTTGGCGCGTCGGCGTCGAGACCTCAACTGCCAGCGCTGCTCGCGCCTTCACTGGCGTTGACCGATCGCATCATTGCGTCTGACGCCGATCGGGCGGAAGGCGATGCGACCCTGCGCGACAGAGCGCGTCGAGGCAGAAGACGTCGATTTGCGCTTTCGGAGCAGGGGCAAGCACTCGGCCGCTGGCCCAACGCCGCGTTTTCGTTTGTCGAGGCAGCTGGGCTGGGATATGCCGGAAAACTTGCACAATGGTTCGCCCCCTCAGACGACCCGCGGGGGCGAGACGATTTGACGGGACTACCTGCACGTTACAGAGCAATCTGCCGCCCAACGCTCGGCGATTTGGATATCGACACGAAGGTCGAGCTCGCGGCGCGCGTGCTCCATGCGATCGGGCTGGACCGGCATCTGGCGCCTCTCGTGCTGTTCGTCGGCCACGGCAGTCAAAGCAGCAACAATGCCCACGCGGCGTCATTGGATTGCGGCGCCTGCTGCGGTCAGACGGGCGAAGTGAACGCGCGCGCGTTGGCGCTACTGCTCAACGATGCTGCCGTTCGCGAGGGACTCAAGCGCAGCGGCATTGCCATCCCGCACGAAACCGTCTTCGTGGCCGCCCTGCACAACACCACCACCGATGAAGTCGAGGGCTTCGACCTGGATTTGTTGTCGCCAGTTGCCCTCGAGCGCTGGAACCGCATGCAGCGCGTTTTTGCTCAAGCTGGCGACCAGGTTCGCCGCGAGCGCGCCGCCAGTCTCGATATCGATCCTCGAACTGCGGGCGCCCAACTGCTCACGCTGCTGCGCCGTCGAGCCAACGATGGCGCACAGACACGGCCGGAGTGGGGGCTTGCCGGTAATGCCGCATGCATCATCGCACCACGCCATCGCACCTATGGCGCGACTTTGGACGGACGTTGTTTCTTGCACGACTACGACCCGAACCGTGACCCGGACGGTAGCTTGCTGGAATCGTTGATGACAGGGCCGCTGCTCGTGGCTCACTGGATCAACTGGCAGTATCACGCGTCGACATGCGACCCGGTGCATCTGGGCAGCGGGAACAAGGTCCTGCATAACGTCGTGGGGGGGCGGATCGGCGTGTTCGAGGGCAACGGCGGCGACCTCCGAATCGGGCTGGCCCGCCAGTCGGTACACGATGGAAGGCGCTGGGTACATGAGCCGCTTCGAATGACCGCGATTATCGACGCTTCGGAAAATGCAATCGAGTGCGTGCTGCACGAGCGCGAGGCGCTGCACCGCCTCGTCGAAAACGGCTGGTTGCATTTATGGCGGTTCGATCGCTCGAACATGGCCCGCTACGTCGACGGTAGATGGCATGCGCTGACGCTGGGCTGAGACGGCCACGGGCCGAGGCATGGCGAGCCGATGAACCCGGCGTTTCGCTATCCGCAATCCACGCCGTCTCTCGTCCGCCGTCCGCCGTCCGACACGTTCGGCGGGCGGACATCGGGGCAATAGGAGGGAGTGTAGAGCGGCCCGAGTTCGTCGGCGCAAAACACGGGCTCTCTGCGTTCCATCCAGCGTCGTCGACCAACGACGACGTCAGAACCTGTGACGCATACCGATCACGACAGCCGTTTGCGCCGAGCCGCTAGCGGTCCCGCCTGCGGCATTGATGGAGGCGTGCAGATTGCCGGACGTCTTTTGATAGAACACATTTGCATACAGGTCCGTGCGTTTCGACAATAAATAGTCCGCACCGGCACTGGTTTGCAGATAGTGCCCGGAATCACCCGCCTGACTGACGCCGGTATACGATTCCGCCAGCGCCAGCACGACCGTAGGCGTCAACCGATACGAAACGCTACCGTCGAAGTTATGGAAGTGAATGGACCCACGCGTGGCCGTCAGCGGCGTCGACGAGTCGGTGTAGAGGGAACCCGTGTACAAGAGCCTCACGGTTGCCGGCCCGTACACATACGATCCGGCTGCGCCCCATTGATCGACTCGCGAGCCACTGATAAGCGGATCGGACACCCCGCTCGAAGAGGGGTTGCCCACCACCGCCCCACCGATGGCGCCGGGACTCTGCATGCGGGCATAGCCGGCTCCGAATTTCAAAGGCCCGTTCACATAAGTCGCGCCGACACTATAGGAGCGATTATTCGCGAAGTTCGTCGAATTTGAAAAGGCGTACATCGCCTCTGCCTGGAAGCCGGAAATGACACGTGACGAAAATTTGATCGAATTGTCGGTGCGAAACGTATTATCCAGATTGTCATTGTCGAATGGATGTGTGGCCAATTGCGCGAGCGACCATCCGGCCGCCGCGAATGGCTCGACGAAATCTTGCATCGCATTGTATTGGCGGCCCATCGTCAGGGCGCCGAACTCGGCGCTGGAAAGACCGACAAAGGCTTGCCGGCCAAACAGGCGCCCGCCTTGGCCAAAGGTACCGTTGTTGATGCCAAATCCGTTTTCGAGTTGAAATATCGCTTTCAGCCCCCCGCCTAAGTCCTCGCTGCCCTTGAAGCCCCAGCGCGAGCCGGATGCGTTTCCACTGGCCAATTGCCAGAGCGACTTGCCGCCTTTAGGCGTGTTCACGTTGCTGGTGTATAAGACGCCGGCGTCGGCAATGCCATAAAGCGTGACGGTACTCTGTGCCTTGGCAATCCCAGCAAATGTGCTCAGCGCAGCGAGTGTGATAAGCGTTTTCTTCATCAAGCGATCTCCAAATATCGACTATCGATAGTGTTTTTTGTATGAAACAACGGCCTAACCGAAAACATGCAAACGACGTCATTCCCTCCTTTTTAAAACGAAGCTCGAAATGGGCGGATCGCGCGCGCGCCATCGCTGCGCCGCGGCCTACGCGGCGCATGTCATTCAGATGTGTTTCTCGTCAGGGGGTGCGTTCAGGCCGCTATGCGTGAAGCTAGCGACGCGTGGATTTCAGCCGCAGGCGGCCATCATTCTTGCCCGTTCGTGAGCCTGTATTGCGCGCGTGCTCGCAGTCGCATGAACAGAGAATCCGATCCCCATATGAGAAAGGACCCGACCTGCCAGCCCGGGATGATCGCCGCCAATCCGAGGACGGTTGCGCTGATGGGACGATGCAGAAACACGCCAAGATCGCCGTGCGAGAGCAAGAGCGCGCGACGGACGTTCGATTCCAGCATCGGGCCGAGCACGAAGCCGAGAAGGATCGGCGCGACCGGAAAATCCAGCGCCATGAACAATGCTCCAACGACACCGAACGCCGCCACCGATGCAACGTCGAACAAATCGTTGCGCATGCTGTACACGCCCACGCACACGAAGAACACAGCGGCCGGATAGAGGATCCGATACGGCACTTGGAGCATCTTGACCCACACTCCGATGAGCGGCACGTTAAGAATCATCAAGATCAAATTGCCGATCCAAAAGCTCGCAATCAATCCCCAAAAGATGTCGCGGTGATCGATGATCAGCAGCGGCCCCGGCTGTATACCCTTCAAGATCAATGCGCCCATGATGAGCGCCATGACTGCATCCCCGGGGATACCGAGTGTCATCGTAGGGATGAAGTCCACTTGCGTCTTGGAATGCGATGCGGCCTCGGGACTCGCCACCCCTTCGATTGCGCCCTTGCCGAACCTGCTCGGATCTTTTGCGATCTTCCGTTCGAATGCGTAGGCGATGAACGTCGTGATCGTCGGCCCGGTACCGGGCATGCCTCCGAACAGCACCCCGATCAACGTGCCGCGAAGTGTCGGAGCCACCGCCTTGCGCAAGTCGGCCAGCGATGGCCGCATGTCGCGCGCGCGCACTTTCGGCCTCGCTTCGACGATCTTTTCCCGGTTGACGTGCATCAGGAAGTCGGCGATCGCGAACACGCCCATGCATATCGCCCCGAGTTCCACGCCGTCGTACAGCGATGCGACGCCAAAGGTGAACCGGAAGGTACCCGTGATCAGGTCGGTGCCAACCGTGCCGCACAGCAGCCCGAACAGTGTGGTCGCGATGCCTTTGAGCGGTGAGCCTCGAGACATCGTCGATCCTGCGATCAGGCCCAACACCATGATCGACGCGATCTCTGTCGGTCCAAACTTGAAAGCTACCCTGACCAGCAACGGAGACATGAAGATCATGACCAAGATGCCGATGCTGGCGGCGAAGAACGACGAGAGCATTGCGACACCCAATGCGGCGCCGCCCTTACCCGCGCGCGTAAGCGGATAGCCGTCGATGCAAGTGACCGCATGCGGTGGATGGCTCGGCAAATTCAGCAGAATGGCCCCGATCGCGCCTCCGTATTGCGATCCGTAGAAGATGCCCGCGAGCATGATGATGGCCGGCACCGACGCCATGAAATACGTCAGCGGCAATAAGATCGAGATGGCCGTGATCGGCCCCATTCCGGGCAACACACCGATCAAGTTACCCAGCAATACGCCGACAACTGCCCACATGAGGTGCGACGGCTGCAAAGCAACACCAAATCCGTAAAGCAGATCCATGATGGTCTGGTGCATGATCACCACTCCCAGCTAAACGCCGGCAGCTGCAGATGCAGCCCCCAGATGAATACGACATAGCAGAAGAGCGTGAGCACACCGGCCATCGCCAGTACGTCGCGCAAGCTGTTGCGGCGATCCGCGAAACCCGCGATGGCAACGGCGGAGAACGTCGCGGGCAGCAAGCCGAGATGCGCCGCGGCGGCGACGAAGGCGAGCACCGACAGCAGAACCAGAGCGGCGCCGCGCCACGCCGCGGCCGACGGCCTAGTCAGCACGGCGGCATCTTTCGAAGTCACGGCAATCAACGCGCCAACGATCAGCAGAAGCACGCCGAGCGCAGCGGGAAAGAATCCCGGCCCCATCTGCCCCAGGGTGCCGATGCCGTAGCTTCGGCTTTGGTAGCAGACGGCGCCCCCCAACACCACCAGTAGCAAACCGGCCCAAATGTCCCGCTTGTTCCAAGCGTTCGCAGTCATCTTTGTCTCCACTCTCTCTTATATCTCGGTCGAACCAGCGCTCGATCCCATTCACTCCGGCACATCGTCAAGCTCGAATCCGACGTGCCTATCCGTGTTCGTCGTTCGGCGCACCCGGCTATCGACGCGTCGCCGTTGGCGCCCAACCGACATCACGGCCGACCTAGACCCAGCACGTCGGATCTGAGTTCCAGGCGCCACAGTTGCGCAAGCAATTCTCGCGCGGGCGTTTCACCAACGACGGGGGCCACCAATTCGATGAACTTCGCGTTCAGTTCGTCATCGCGGAGCGGCAACTCTGGATCGCCTTTGCGATGGCGCTGAAGATGCACGAGACGCGTCCCGTCGGTCAGCGTCAACGTGACCCTCGCTGATCGCTCCCGTGGAAAGGCATCGTCCAATTCCGGATCCACAGCGACTTGCGTGCATGCCATCAACCGACGCACGACGGGATCGGCCATCCGCGCAGGCGTGTAGGCTTGCTGACGTAAGCTGCCATCTACGAGCGCGGTCGCAACCACATAGCGCATACTGAAGCGGGCCTCGTTCGCCGTCTCGGGTAACACGTGGCAGGCGATGTCGAGGGCGGGACGGTAAGTCTCGATGGCGATGCCGCTAATGTCCTCGATGGCGAACGGGTGAGCGCGGCGCAATTCCAACGCGGCATCGACCGCCGCAAAAGTGTGGCCGCACCCGACATGATTCTTGACCGTGAGCCGCGCGATATGAAAGTCGCGGCCCAAAGTGCAGGCGACGTGGGACCAATCGGCTTCGTCGCTCATCGCTACCCCGAACCCGCTATCGCCCTCGAGCACGTCCGCACCTCCGGTGACGCCCGCAGCCGCGAGTTGCGCCGCCAAACATCCGCCTTCGGCGGCTCGGCCGGTATGGAGCGGCTTGGACATCGAATCCGTTCTGAATGCCTGCTGCAAACCAGCCGCGAAGGTCGCCGCAGTCGCCAGCGCATGCGCGTGGCCGGCTTCGTCGAGCCCCAGAACGACGCCAGCGGCCGCGGCCGCGCCAAACGTTCCGACCGTGCCGCTGTTGTGCCAGTAAAGGTAGTGAGATCGGCCCAGCGCAACGCCGATCCGAGTCGAGATCTCATACCCCGCAATGACACCGCGCAGGAACCGCAGGCCACTGCAACCCGCCTGCTGTGCGGCAGCGAGCGCAGCAGCCACCGTCGCGGCGCCGGGGTGGTACATCGCGTCTCGGAAGCTGTCGTCGACCTCGGCCGCGTGCGCAGCGGCGCCGTGGATCAAAGCGGCCGCGCGGGGCGTCGCGGCCCCACCTCGCAACAAAGTAGCGGCCCCGTGGCCCAGATCGTCGGCCAAGACTCGCTCGAGCATCGGCACCGGCGATACGCTCAAACCCGCAAACGCCGAGGCGAACCAATCGACGACCGCTCGCTTCGCGTGGTGAAGCACCTCCTCGGGAGGGGGCGCCTTCTGCAATGAAGCGGCGTAGCGCGCCAGAGCTTGTGTCACGTACATATCAACCTACTCCCGCCAATCGTGGTGCAACTGCCCCACCACTGCAATACCGCTGCGCCGCTGCGCGTTCGGCGATCCACCGAATGCGCACGCATCAGACGCGCTCCAATACGACCGCCACGCCCTGGCCAACTCCGATGCACATCGTGCACAACGCATAGCGTCCACGAATGCGATGCAGTTGATTGATCGCGGTCGTTGCGAGGCGCTGGCCGATACGCGCCACGCCCCTTCACACGATCAGTCTTGCAAGATGGCTACGCCATCGACCGCGCGTACACCCTGCCCCATCGGCAGGACGATCACCGGATTGATCTCGGCCACGAGCAAGCGCTCGCCCAACTGCGCCACCATTCGAGAAAATCCCACTACCGTGGCGACTAGCGCCTCGACATCGGCCTTCTCGGCTCCGCGATAGCCGTCTAGGAGGGGCCACGTCTTCAGTTCGAGCAACATGGCCCGGGCATCCTCCGGTCGCAAGCCACCTTGCGGCGGCAGCAAACGCAGCGTGGTGTCCTGCAGCAGTTCGGCGCCAGTTCCCCCGGCACCGAGCAAAATCGCCGTACCGAGCGAATCACGATGCATACCGAGAATCAATTCGACACCGCCCGTCACCATCTCCTGGACGAGAAAGCGGTCGGGACGGAAGCCGGCCTTTCGAGCGACTTCTTCGCACATCGCTTCCAGGCGCGCGCCGATATTCGTTGCGTCAAGGTTGAGCGCTACGCCACCGACATCGCTCTTATGCGTGGTTTCGGAAGCCAAAAGCTTGAGTGCCACGCGCCGCCCAAGCGACACCGCTGCCGCCTCGGCCTCTTGCGCGTCGCGAACCACGGCTTCGCGCGGCGCGCCAATACCGAACCGCGAGAACAGCGCCTTGGCCTTCGCTTCGTCGAGCGCGCCTATCGGCAGATCGCTCAAGTCGACCGGCTCGATCGGCGGCTCGTCGCCTGCATCTTTCCACTGCCCGTGCTGCCACATGGCGCCGAGCACGGCAGCACACCCTTGCGCGGTGGTGAGCGCGGGAACGCCTCGGTTGTTGAGCAGCGCGCGGATTTCCGGTGCATACGGGCTGACGTAGGCCAAGACCGGCTTATCGGACGCATCCATGCAATCTTGGATCGCGCCGACGACTAGCTCCGGCATCGAGAGCGCCGACGACCCGACGATGGAGATGAGCGCGTCGTAGCCGGCACTTTCCAGCAGCGCGCGAATCGCTCCACGCAATAGATCGGGACGCAGGCCTGCCAACGTCACGTCGATAGGGTTCCGATCCAGCACCGCATGATCCCCCGTCTGCAACGCACGCAGCGCATGAGCCGTGGTTTCGTCCGGAGCGGGCGTTTCGAAAACGCCCAGCCCGAGCTCATCGGACACGAGCGTCCCGGCTCCGCCCGTCGAGGTCAGGACCGCAATGCGCCGGCCATGCAATCGTCGTCCCGTCGCCAAAGCGGAAGACACGTCGAGCAAGTCGTCGAAGCTTTGTGCCCGAATGACGCCGACCTGCTTGAATAGCGCATCGTACATTCGGTCCGCACCGGCCATGGCACCGGTGTGGGATACGGCGGCTTTCGCGCCCGCCTCGGAACGCCCGACCTTGAACGCGACGATCGGCTTGCCGGCACGCGCTGCGCGTAGCGCCGCCATCCTGAATTTGACGGGATTGCGCACGGTCTCCATGTACAGTGCGATCACCCTCGTGGCGCTGTCGTCCACCAGATGATCGACGAAGTCCGCTAGTTCGAGATCGGCTTCGTTGCTGGTGGAAATGAGTTTCGATACCCCGATGCCGCGTGCCGACGCTCTCGACAGAAACGCACCCAGGATCCCGCCGCTTTGCGAAACCACGCCGACGGACCCGACCGGAAAACGCTCCATCTCCAGCGCCCCCGTGGCCGACAGCACAATGCCGTCGGTCAGGTTGACGAGGCCGATCGTGTTCGGCCCGAGCAAGCGCATCGGACCCGCCGCATCGATCAGCTCCTTCTGGCGGCGCTCGCCCTCACCGCCGATTTCCTTGTAGCCGCTGGCAAGCACGATTGCCGCCGCCGTGCCGCGCCGCGAGAGATCCCGCACTGCCTCGTGTGCACGCTCGGCTCCGAGCAAGACGATGCCTACATCCGGCACCGCGGGCAGCGCGTCGACACTTTGGTAGCAGGGCAAATCGCCAATGGCGCTGACCTTGGGATTGACCGGATAGATATCGCCGGCGAAATGGTGTTTGAGCAAATAGGAGACCGGACGGCCCGCGGTTTTTGCAGGATCGGCGGATGCGCCGATGACAGCGACGCTACGGGGCTTCAACAAGCGATGAATGACATCCATGTCGGTCATCCCTGCGCTGCGGATTTGGAAAGGAACGCCTGCACCGCCTCATGGTGCTCGGTGCTCGTGTAGCACATGCCCTGCGCCTGGCTGCCCTGAGCGAAGATCTCATACACGGACGATTCGTACGTTTTGTTGAGAATGCCCTTGGCCAACGCGAGAGCGGTCGGAGATGCCGCACTCAGTTCGCTCGCCCATTCGCGGGCGTCCGCCAATAAATCGCCCGATGTAGCGAGACGATCGGCAATGCCCAACCGCAGTGCCTCGTCGCACGAAACCTTGCGCCCAGTAAAGACGAGTTCCTTGGCTTTCGAGGGTCCTACCCGGCGCGGCAGAAAGTACATGCCGCCGCCGTCCGGGATGATCCCGCGAAGCACGTATGACCATGTGAAGCTCGCATATTCGCTGGCGATGATGAAATCGCAGGCCAGCGCGACATCCGCGCCGAGGCCCGCCGCCGCGCCATTGACCGCCGCGATGGTCGGCTTCGGCATCGAGTACAAGAGCGTCTGCGTGCGATGCACGCGTTGCTGACGATGCCAGCCGTTGAAGGCCACCTCACCCGGCGGCGCGCTCATCCGCCGCTGCATCCCGGCGATATCCCCGCCCGCACAAAATGCCTTCCCGGCGCCAGTGAGGACGAGGGCCCGGATGCGCTTGTCGCTCGCAACGATTTCGAGCGCGTCGATGAATTCAGTGCGCATCTCGTCGCTCATGGCATTTCGCCTGTCGGGACGATTGAATGTGATCGTGGCGACCGACGCCTCGCACTGATAGTCGATGAGTTCGTAGTTCATGAGGTGCCCGGCGCTGACCGCCGTTAGTTGGTTTCGATATGGTTTTCGACGATGACCTTGTGCCACCGCGCTTGCTCGGCCTGCACGAAGTCTTGGAGCGCTTGGGGCGTGCTCGCTGTCACGGTCAACCCCTCATGCTTGATTTTTTCCGCGAATGCGGGTGTCTGCGTCGCCTGTACCGCTGCACTGCGCAGCTTGTCGATGACCGCCGGTGGCGTTCCGGCTGGGGCGAATAGGCCATACCAAGCTTCGATCGAATAGCCGGGGACGGTTTGGGCCACGGTGGGAACGCCGGGGAAAGCCGGCGACGGCTCGGGGGACGTGACCGCCAGAGCACGCAGCTTGCCGGACTTGATCAGATCGGAAACCGCGGCCGCCGTACCGAACATCATTTGCACGTGACCGCCGAGCAGATCCGTCAGTGCAGGACCGGCTCCCTTGAACGGCACTTGCGTTAGAGTGACCTTGGCCAGGTTCTCGAGCAGTTCTCCCGCCATGTCGGCCGACGTGCCGATCCCTTGCGTAGCGAACGTCAAGTTGCCGGGATGCGCGCGGGCAGCATCGACGATGTCTTTCACCGATTTGAATGGGCTGTTTGCAGGAACCACCAGAACGGTCGGGCCCCGCGCAATCAGCGAAACGGCTGCGAACCCTTTGTCGGTCGAATAGGGCAACTGCTTGTGCAGACTGGGATTGACGACGAACGCGAACGTGTGCATCACGAGCGTGTAGCCATCCGGCTTGCTGCGCGCGACCTCGTTGGCGCCGATGATGGTGCCCGCGCCGGGACGATTATCGATGACGACGGGCTGCCCGAGCGTGCTCGCCATGCCGACGCTTAGCGCCCGCGATATCAGGTCGGTGCCGCCGCCAGGCGCGAACGGTACGACGATGTGAACCGGCTGGTCGGGGAAGGCCGCCTGCGCGGCGGGCGCCGCGATACAGGTTGAAGCCACCACGATCCCCAAGCCGATGAGGCCCTTGCGCACGACAGCCAGCATGTTCGTCTCCTGAATACGATTCGATCTTATGCCCCGCCACTCCGGCTGCGACGCATGCGTCGCCCGTTCGATCAGGGTGTAGCCAGTCTAGTGGGGAGTCGTCCCAAATCCGATAGCGGATTTTCAAACAATGAAATTCTGGAGTAGGCTTCCCAAAGGGTCGGCCCCGCCACCCTTTCTTCAGAATAAAGTTGCCTCGAAATTCATTTCATGTCGAATCAAAGCTCGCACAAGACTCCGAAGCCCCTTGCCCAGAGCAAACCGGGCCGCTCGCCGGGAAATCGCTCCCTGGAGCGCGGCATCGAGATCCTTCGCGCCTTTCGGCCGGGATCGGAAGTACTCGGAAACGGGGAACTGGCGGAACGTACGGGTCTTTCGCGCGCGACCGTGACCCGCCTCGCGCAAACCTTGACGGGCGCCGGCTACCTTCAGGCCGATCGCGCGACGCGCGCATACCGCTTGGCGCCCGCGGTATTGAGCCTGTCGCATGCGATGAAGACGGGGTCGACGCTGCTGAAGATCGCTGCGCCCCTGATGCGCGCGCTTGCCGAAAGCCAGCGAATCAACGTCGGCCTCGCGGCGCCCGACCGGGACGAAATGGTGTATTTGGAGTCGATTCGATATAGCCGGAGAGTGGCGCTACGCAAGGTGGTATCGGGCCAGCGAGTCCCGATGGAGCTGACTTCGCTTGGCCGCGCCTATTTGGCAACGCTTGCGGATGCGCAACGCAAGGACTTGCTTGCTTTTTTCAAGCGCAAGCACGGCGCGCAATGGCCGCACATCGCAAAGGCCATCGAGCTTGCGTCGGATGAAATCGCCGCGAACGGCTATTGCGCAGTGTCGTGGCAACCTGAAGTCGTGGCGCTCGCCACACCGTTGCGGCTCGTTGACGCAACCTATGTGCTGAACGTCAGCACATCCACCAGCGACAGCATGCAGCCAGAGGTGGAACGCTTGGCACCGCTTGTCCTGAGGCTCTTGCGGGACGTGCAGCACGGCATTGAACTCGAGCATCCTGGCGAAGCCGACGCGCTCGCTCGTATGTAGGCGCATCCTTGTTTCAGGACTGAAACGTATTCGGATCTCAGAGGCATCCCGACGACCGGCGCAACGCGCGACATTTGGCTCAACCTCGGCTTCTCGACGCGAGGGCGTATCGATGGAGGAGCGCCTCGAGCTCCACTGGCACGCTGCCCGATGGAGTGTTCAGCGAAGCGCTGGGGATCAACGAGAACGGGGACGTGGTCGGAGATGCGACAACGGCGAATGGGAATGTCCACGCTGTCCTGTGGAGCAAGTGAAGACCGAGCGATTGTCGGCTCGCAGCGGATCGCGCGCCGACAGACGGAGACACAATGCGGCTTTTTGTCCCCTTGCCTCACATAAGACGTTCCTGCTTTGCGGAACGGATCTCGTGACGCGCCAGCGTTGAATTGCATACGATGCGTCCTTCTGACACAGCGGCGCCGTATAGAGAAGTCGGATAATCCTCCCTGAGTTTTTGCCGTAGGGTTGGAGCATCCGCATGGCCAAGGTAATTCCGTTGCATCCAATGCATCCCGAGCGCCTCTGCTGGGGTTGTGACCACTATTGCGCCGCGGACGACATGCGCTGCGGCAATGGGCAAAGCCGCACTCAGCACCCGGTCGAATTGCTGGGCGATGATTGGTACGAGCAGGGAGATTGGGGGCTCGACGTGCATCCGGGTGACAAGTGCATAAAACCTGATCGCACGACCTCTAACCGGGAAAGCAACACGATTGCGACGCCACGCCCGCTAGAGTAAGCAAGTTTGGTTTCCCCCGCTTCTTCCGAGCACCGGCCCATCGGGAACACGATAAGTCGATAATCCATCCGCAACACTCGGAGCGGGTGTTACGTTCACGCTAGTCCCGCCTCGCGCCACCGAACTTGTTTTCTTCACAGGTTGCCGGCGACGCGTTCCGCAGGTGCAAGGCAGAACCGGGCGCAGCATCGCGCATGCATCAAGCGCTGTTCGCGTCGGGAATCTCGGTGATTCAACCGATGCACCAATGTCCGATGAACCTTCCCGAACGGTTCGGCATGTCGTCGCCGAATCGGCGGCTGCTTGCGCAGGTGCTGGCCGAAAGATCCACACATCCACGCGCGTTCACTGGAAGAGGAATTCGCGTGCGCATCCATCGCTTCGTTTTTCTGCCTTATTGCACCAGTTCCGAGCGCCTAGCATAGCGCCTCGATTATCGATCCACATGCGGCCACCCCGCACTGCGAACCTGCGGTTGAGCCGCACACGGAGCAGCACGCGGGCTCAGCCCGCGCGTGAGCGAAATCGACGCAAGCGCGTCGAGCAATCGAAAGCTCGCTCGTTTGCAGCGCTATCCGCGCTTGTCATTGCACTTCCAAAAGAGGATCAAGATGAGAATTGGAGACACATCCGACAACATTGGTGCGGGTTCGACGTCCGGAATCCCCGGAAAAAACCCCACGTTCACGAACGCCCTACAGCCGCAACAGCGTGGCGAGCCATCAGCCCAGTTGGGCGGGCTTGCGGCGGCGGGCCGGCGAAGCCCCCTCAGCTTTTTGCATGCCGTGACGGGAAAAGATGAGAACGCGCCTCCCCCACAGGCGGTGTTACTCGACCTCGACGGCACCCTGGTCGATAGCGCGAAATTTCAGGCCGTTGCTTGGGTTCTCCTCTGCCGAGAACAGTTTAATCTCACGCTCGAACCGCATGAGGCCGATGCCCTCACCGGCAGCAATCCCGAAATCGTCATGATGCTCGCCAAGCGCGCTGGCAAATCTTGCACACCGCAAGAAGCAAAAGTTTTGGCCGATCGCAGGGATGAAATTTTCCGGGAACTGATCGAGAGAAACCCGATACATGCGAGGGACGGCGTCCATGACTTTCTGACATTGGCCCAAGAAAAGAAGGTGCCGTTCGCAATCGTGACCAATAGCGTCGCGCAGAACGCCGGGAAACTGCTCCGTCAAACACGGTTGGACCGGTACTTCCCCGACCGACTCGTCGTTACGGTAGACGAGGTGCCCGCAAAGCCCAACCCGGAGGGGTATAGAACCGGGGCTGCGCGACTCGGCCAACAACCGGACGTAAGCTTCGTGCTTGACGATACAAAGGCGGGCGTGGACGCCTCCGAAGGCGCCCAGACGTGGGCGACGGGTATCGTCAATGACACTATGGAGCGGGAAGCGTTCGGGCCGACGCCCAAAGGCAGGACTCGCGTATTCACCGACTTCCCCGAGTTGGCCGCGCACTGGTCGGCCGAACCGCGCCGTTGAAGTACTAGGGCCTGTTCACGCTAATTCCAGGCTGGCGCTGGCCACAACCGGCAGCACCGGTGGCCGTATCGATCGAGCCGTATGCACGACCCGCAGTTTCATGGCCGGTACTTATCCCGCTTGGTCTGCTGCGGCGTGCCGTGTAGGACCGTGTGGCACGCCGCGGACAACAAACCTAGCCGCCCAGGCCCAGTGTCGGCATCGCGCCTGGCACGACCGCCCCGTTCACGCGAAACGCACTGGGAAAGTAGGTTGCGTACACACCACCCCAGCTCTCACCCGCCGGATCCAGAGAGGATGCGGTGAGGGTAAGCCAGCCGCGGCGCAACGCTTCGCGCTCGATCCCAAGCGCCGTGACGGCTGAGCCTGCCGGCGCCGCATGATCGATCGCCGTCATGTCGTCACCCACTTCGACTAGCTTGAATACCGCGCCCGGCGCCCCGCCTGTATACGCGGCACCATAGATGCCGGAAGCCGGCGGCGTGGCGCCGCCTGCGGACGACAGCGAACCCTTGAAGAGCACTCCGCGTTCGCTATCAACCGCGGTGAACGCGGACGAACGCCAGCGCGGCGGCTCCGCATCTGTCGGACCGGACGTGCCGGAACCCGAACCACCGGTCGCGCCATGCCCGGAAAACACCCAGTAAAGGAAATCCTGAAACATTTCCGTCGCGCCGGCGCGGGCGGCCATTGTCACCTTGCCGGTCTGCAGGTCGTAGACGAAGATGCCCTGGTCGATCGCAACCGCCTTCTGAGTTTGGCCCGACGGATACTGCTCGAGACAGGCTGCGCGCATTCCGTCGTTACCGTCGGTCGGGCATGTGAGCGTCACCTGCCGCATGTTGTTCGGGTCTTGCGTGCCCCACGCTCCCCAAAAGGAGATGTAGCGGCCGTCGAAGGACAGACCTTCGCCCAGCTGACTGAACGTCGGATTGCCGGTGAGCGGATTGCCAGCAGCGTCGGGCACCACGGTCGAGCCGATCTGCACAAGCGCGGTAAGCGCCGGCCTGTCCGCTACCGCGGCAAGATAGATGCCGCCCGCCGTTGGCGCGTCCTCGTTGTCGAGCCCGACGAAGGCGACCTGCCCGCCGGCTGCGCTTGGTGGTGCGGTTGATCCGAACGTCGTAGACGTACCGGGGATCGTCATGTTCGTGTCGGCAATGACGTGAACCGCGGAGCCGTCGATATTGAGATCGCGGTAGTAAATACCCGTCTTCGACGTGGAGCCGTCCGTGTAATTGCCCTTGAACGCAACATAGTGTCCCTGGGTCACGGTAGGCGAGCCCGGGAATTGATCGAATTTGACGCCACTGGTGCTCGCATTGGGGACCTGCATGTACGAGAAGTCACTCAGATTGCCCAGCAATCCGACACCCGTCATGAACCCCTGTGGCATCTCGACATAAATGCCGCTCGTGCCGACCTTCGTACCGTCGGCCAACGTCCACACAGGGGTGGATTGCCCACGGGTGGCAAGCACTCCCGAGTCGATGTCGATGCGAGGGATCGACGGGAACTCGTTGTACGTTGCGCCCGTGCTGTTCGGCGCCGGCACGGCAGTATTTGTATCGGCGACGGTGTAGATCTTCGGTCCGCTCAGGCATGCGTCGACTGCGAACACGCCCCGCTCCATGGCACCGCCACTGCCGCCACTGCCGCCACTGCCGCCACTGCCGCCGCTGTCGCCGGTCGCCGATTTGGCGCGTCCGCGAAACACAACCAGCCCTGTGCTGTTAATCGAAGGCTGGTTGTAACTGAAAAACGTGAGATAGGTTGAATCCGGGATATAAGTCCCGTTATTCGCAATCGCTTTCCAAACACCAGTCACATCCGCCCCGGGCTTGCATGTCACCACATCGTCTGACGGGGTGTACGGCGTTGATGGTACGGTTTGCAGAGCCGCGTCTCCACCACCGCCGCATCCGGCAAGGACTGCCAGCATTGATAGCAACCCAGCGCCAACTCCCAATGATCTCTTCATTTTTTCACCCGCATTATCTGCGGCGATATCTCGCCCAAACAGACGGCAGCGTCAGGCTTCCCGGCGGCAGGGCGCGTCGCTTCCGCATCGATGCGGAACATTAACTATTGCGCACCCGCGCCATGGCAAAGCCAGAAGCAGCTGGACATAACCTAACGTTCCGGTTCACTTACTCAATTGATCTCGCGTCTGATCCTTATCGCGCGTTTGATCCTTATCGCGGGTTTGATCCTTATCGCGGGTTTGATCCTTATCGCGGGTTTGATCCTTATCGCGGGTTTGATCCTTATCGCGGGTTTGATCCTTATCGCGGGTCCGGTCCTGTAGCGTCTTTTTATCGCGCAGACGCGTCTGGTCTCCCAATCGGTCCCCGGATTGATTACGGTGGCGTTCCTGATTGCGCTCTTGCTGCATAGCGCGAGCTTGCTGCTTGCTGCTAGCGCTCGGGCCGGCGGCCGCGGCACCCATGCCCTGCCCGCCTTGACCACCACCACCACCGCCACCACCAGCCCCCCCCGCGGCAAATGCGGGAATAGACAGGACGATCGCTGCCGCCACCAAGGTCTTGCGCACTAATTTTGATTTCATCATTCCTCCACCCATTCGTATGTCGAAACAAATGGCCCGGAAGCTTTAAGATGCTCGCTATCCGCGGCACGGGCGCCAAGCCGACGAAGCCATTCGTTACGTCGGCTTAACGTATTCATGATTGCCGCGACCATGGATGTTGATCTTTCTCTGTGTCAAATATTTCTCTGATGATGCTGGTGATGACCAGCTTTTACGCACTGCGGCGTTTCACCGCATTTATCCTGAAGCGGCGCAACTCCCTGCACCAGTACCGACTTGAGAGTCGTGCGACACGCATTCGAATGCGCGCCAGCCGCGCTAGGTTTCTTTCATGGGACACGGGTAGCGCGGTCGACGCAGAAGGTCGAGGAGATAATCGACACACTAACCGGAATGACAGCGGTAGATATTGAAAACGACGCGGCGCAGTTGGCGAATAATTTCCCAAAAGACGTCTCGAAAAAAATCTTCGAAGCTGCGTGCTCAGCTTTCTCGCATGCCCGTGGAGTCATGCGTTCGCTTATGCCATCGCGGCCCCGTTCCTGAGCTATCTGTCGGACCGGATCGATCGCAGCCGCCTTCTACTGATCGCGCTGCTGTCGTTTGCAATCGACGGCGTCGGCATCGTTTTCGCGCCGACGTTGGCAATCGCAATCGCGCTGCGAATCTTCGGCGGGCTTGCCTCTGCGGTCATCATTCCGACCGCGTTTGCCTTGGTCTCCGAAGTCATTCCGCGCGCAAGTAATGCTGAGCCACTTTGGGGTCCTATTTAAATCGGCAGTGACAGCTAGCACGCGTCCTGGCGTCGCAAGTCCCGTATTCCCTGCCCCAGGCGACGCCGAAGCAGCGTGCGCAGGGTCGTGCCGTCTGAGTAACCCACCATTTCGGCGATGCGTTCCACGCTGTGATTGCTGGTCCTCAGTAAATGGGCGGCACGCTCGACGCGCAGGTCCTGGATATATGAGATCGGGGTTTTGCCGAGCGTGTCGCGCATGCGTCGCGTCAGAGTGCGCTTGCTGGTCGCCAGGGCCGCTGCGGCGGCGTCCAGGGTGACCGGTTGATCGAGACGGTCGCGAATCCAGTGGTCGAAGCGTTCGATCAGTGGATCGGCGTGCGCGAGATGCGCCGAGATCATGTAGGTGCCTTGCGACGGACGGCTATCGACAATCAGATAGCGTGCCACGAGACTGGCCAGTTTGGGGTTGTTCTGGCGAATCAGCCAGAGTGCCAGGTCGACGTGGCTGAAGCCCGCACCAGCCGTCAACAGCTTGCCGCTCGGAATGATGATGCGGTGCGCATCAAGATGCACGCGCGGGTAGCGTTGGCGGAATAGCGGAGTGAGCCACCAGGTTGTTGTGGCCTCACCGCCATCGAGCAGGCCACTTTCGGCCAGCACAAAGGTGCCAATGCAGGCGGCCGCGATGCTCGTCCCCTCGGCAGCCCACTCGCGCAGCGCAGCGACGGCGTCGCGTACGTCGGGCCGATCAAGCGCGGGCACTAGCGTTTCGGGCATCTTGGTACCCAGTGCCGGCACAATCACCCAGTCCGGCTGGGGGCTTGGGCGATAAGGGGTTACGGGGATACGCAGGCCTTGCGCGGTGCGGACCTCACGACGCATGCCCACGATGCTTACCTGATAGCCAGGGGTTTGAATGCCCATCACTAGTGCCAGTTCGTTAGCGGCAGTCAGGGCGTCGAGAACGCTGGTGAGCCCGGTATCGAAACAGCCTTCCAGCGCGAGAATTGTGATATTCATGGCTCGATCGATATTAAAAATGTCATTCGAGACAGTATCTGGGGCGCGTGCTTGGCTTGTAAAGTGTTCACGTGCCCCGGCCCTCGCCGAATTGCGGCCAGGGCGGGCGAACTGCTGGCCGTGCCGCCCACTATCGAGCCGATGGAAATGCTGGGGCTGAAGCACACTGCGCCCGTCAACTGAGCCGGCAGAGCAACCATGGCATGCGGTGCAGGACATACCGCTGTTGGATAACCCGGTGAGGTGCGTGCTGGATGTGGCGCACAGCACCTTGGCCCGAACGCGCGGTCGATCACGTGTTAGTCAGATAGCCTGCTCAGTCGGCGCCCGGAAAAGAGGTAACGATGAATATCGCCATGAATGTACTCGAAGCCATCGGCAACACGCCCCTGGTCCAGCTCCGAAGCGTCGTGCCGTCCGGCTACGCCCGTGTCGTCGTCAAACTGGAAGGCGCGAACCCGACCGGCAACATGAAAGACAGGATGGCCCGAGCCGCGATCGAGGCTGCGGAAATGGACGGCAGGTTGCAGCCCGGAAGCACGGTCGTCGAATACACCGGAGGCTCGACCGGTGCCTCGCTGGCACTCGTCTGTGCCGCTAAAGGCTACCGCCTCAAGATCGTGACCTCGGACGCTTTCAGCGAAGAGAAGACGCGAACCACCCGGGCTTTGGGTGCCCAGATCATCTCCATCCCTAGCGACAACAAGAAAATCACCGAGGACCTGATCCGGACGATGATCGACACCGCCCGGCGAATCAGTGAAGAGCCGCAGCATTGGTGGTTTGATCAACTGAACAACCGGGATGCGGCGACCGGATATCACTCGATGGCGGAGGAGATTTGGAGCCAGACCGAAGGCAAGGTCGATGCGTTCGTTCAATCGGTAGGCTCCGCTCACTCGCTTAACGGCGTGATGGAAGTCCTGCGCCGACACAATTCCAAGCTCTACGTTGCTGCTGCCGAGCCAGCCGAATCGGCCATCCTGTCCAGTCGACCGAAAGGGTCACACCGGATCGAAGGTATCGGCATCGGGTTCATTCCTCCGCACTGGCGACCGGCCGAGGTTGACGCAATCGAATCCGCATCGACGGAGGAAGCGGCCCTGATGTGCCGCCGCCTGGCCCGCGAGGAAGGCATCCTCGCCGGCACGTCGTCGGGACTGAATGCCATCGCTGCGCTGCGCGTGGCAAAGCGCCTGGGCCCTGGCGCGACAGTCGCAACCGTCATGATCGATTCGGGTCTCAGATACCTGAGCACCGATTTATTTCAAGAAAATGAGTAAGTGTAAGTGTTCGCGCGAACTTCGGCGCCCGAAATCCAAACCGAGACGATGTGTCCCACCATGCCAATGTTTATGAGGTTATCGTCCGGTCGGTACGGATATTCCGGTGTGCCTCCTGTGCAGAAATGTAACCCACCGACGGCAGCCATTTCGTCTTGAGGCTGCGAAACAGCATTGGACGCCTCGCCGGACACTGACGGTTGGCTCAACACCACCATCGTTACGAAATAGTGAGGAAATTGGACGCCAAAGGATTCTGCCGCGTACGGAGCGCCGTCAAGGAAGTTGCACACCGGCTTGGCTGCTCGTCGGCAACCATTTACCGATACTTAGAAAAAATCGCGGAGGATGGCGCTTCTCCGAAGCCAGGCCGTGAGCAATAACCTATTCATGCGGGTCGGCCGGCGAACATCACGACGGCGGGGAAACGCGATCGCTGTGATAGAGCGATTTTGCGTTCCTTGGTCGCTTCATTTCACGAACGCCTTCGCGCCAACTTGACAATGCCATTCGGCCTCGATGGCGCAAGCGTGCGCGATAGAATTGTGACTTTCATCCTTAAGGAATCGTGCCGTGTCTGCCATGTTCCCCGCACCGATGCATATCGCGATCAACGGATACGGTCGCGTCGGCCGTTGCTTCCTGCGGGCGATATATGAGTCGGGCTTCCGTGATGCGTTCAGGATCTCGGGCATCAACGAACCCGCCGATCTGTCGAGCATGGCGTACCTGACGCGCTTTGATTCTACTCACGGACGCTTCCCGGGAAAGGTCGAGGTCGGGGAAGGCGCGTTGCTCCTCGACGGCGATGCGATCCCGGTATTTCACGAGACCATACCCGAGGGCGTCGACTGGCGAGGCCTCGAAATCGATCTACTCGTCGAGTGTTCCGGCCGTTACGGCGATCGGGCATCGCTGACTCGTTTTCTCGACGCCGGCTGCGCGCGGCTACTGCTCTCGCATCCGGGCGACAGCGCCGCGGATGTCGACGCGACTGTCGTATTCGGCACAAATCACAGCACCCTCTCGGGCAAGGAGCGCCTGGTGTCGAACGCGTCGTGCACGACCAACGCGGTCGTGCCGGTACTTTCTCTTCTGCACCGAGAGTTGAACATAGAGCAGGTGCAGCTCACGACGCTGCATTCGGTAATGAACGACCAGCCGCTGATCGACGGCTATCACCATCCCGACCTGCGCAGAACGCGTTCGGCGATGCAATCGATCGTGCCAGTTTCAACGGGCCTCGCTCGCGGCGTGGAACGCGTGCTTCCGGAACTCAAGAGTCGCGTGCATGCCAAGGCGATCCGCGTGCCGACACACAATGTGTCGTCGATCGACATCGTGTTGTCGGTAGGACGAGACGTGAGTGCCGCCAGCATCAACGATCTTTTGAAAAGCGCAGCGGCCGGTCCCTATGCAGGCCTCATCGCGTATTCGAATGAACCGCATGCTTCCATCGACTTCAATCACGACCCGCATTCCGCGATCATCGACGGCACGCAGACCCACGTCAGCGGCCATCGTCTGGTGAATCTGATGCTGTGGTTCGACAATGAGTGGGGCTATGTAAGCCGCTTATTGGATGTGGCGCGCCACTGGCTCAAAGCAACTTGATCCTGTCGACAATACCTTACCGATCCGCCGCCTTCATGGTAATAACCGGGATCGCGGACGGCCAACCTACGGCCGCGTTAGGACTGACCTTGCCCCCCAGAATCGGCACCCGCAAAGAGGTAACTCCGGCAACCGATCGGCACCCCACGCAGGGCGTGCTCAACTGGCAAATTGTCGATTTCGAGTCGCCCGTCATCGCAATAGCGCGTTAGCGCCGCCCAACAGTTCAGCGCGTAAGAATCGCCCGGCTCGAATCGGATTTGCGCGAGAGCGTGTCGAGCACTTCGCTCAGCCAAGTATGAAGTTGACCGAGTAATGGTTTAGCGTGCGCTTGGCGATAGGCGCGGCGCTCATCGGGCGGCCTGGCGCAGATAGCTTTGGGAAGATTCCGGCACGTCAGCGCCGAAATCGCCCACTGCTGTCGGCTTTAGTTATCGGCGCTATCGCCCACGTCGCCCGCCTTCATAAGCGGGTTCTCCGAGACCACGAAAGCCCCGTTGGCCGTGGCGGTGGCGAAAACGATCGACCGCGAACCCATGACGTAGTAGCCCGTACCGCTGACGGGTGCGACACTTCCGGCATTCAGCGCCAAGCTCGCCGAAGCGTCCGTCAGAATGAAGGCAGCCGACGTCGCCGGGATCCATGTCGTCGCCGTCAACGTCGGTGTTGCGCTAGGCATGTCTTTCGTCGCAAAGTTGAAGTCGAACTCGCCCCGCACCGACGCCGGGCTCGACATCGTCCATCCGCCCGCCGTCGGCACAACGCATTCGCCCAGCACGCCACCGCCCACCCCCGGCACAAAGCCGCTCAAACGAATCGGCTGGCCCGCCGTGCAAGATACGCCCGCGTCATCGCTGCTTCCAGCGGGCACGGCGACGCCGTTCCAAACGGGAACCGCACCGCTCGCGGCCAGCACTGCCGAAAAATTCGTCAAGACGTTCGTGCCGGCATTGACTCCGCCTCCTTGCACGGCAAATGCGCTGCCGCCCGTCACGAGCGCGCTCGGCACCGTGCCGAGTTTGCCGCGCAACCGATACGTCTGCGCGCCCGACTTTACGGACAGCTTGATCAAACTGCCGCGAACGGCGCCCGTCACGTTGCCGTCCGTCGAAGTAATCGTTCCATCGCTCGCTACCGTCAGCGCGGTATCGGCTACGACGCTCGCGGCCGCGACGTTGGCCGGCGTAGAACCGACGTTCCCCGCCGTCAGACTGGCACTCAGCCCCGTTTCGGCGACGAGCGCCTGCAGTTGATATGCGCCGGGCGGCACGGCCGATGCGCCCGACTCCAGCGCATCGCCCGTGGACAACTGCGGACCGAACACATCGTCGGACGTTATGGCTTGTTGCAACGTCGTCAGCGCGGTCGCGCAATCGCCTCCCAATGCAGCAGCAGCAGAGGCAAGCGTCGTCGAATTGCCCGAGGTCAAATTCGACGCTGCCGCAATGGCAGCCGCCAGGTTCGTCGTCGACGTAATACTGGCCGACGGGGTACACAGCTTGTCGCCCACTGCCTTGATCGCCGAGGCGATGACGAGAATGTCGCCGCGGTATGTCCGCAGCGTCGTCCGATAGCCGCTGTGTGCCAAATTCGAATACGCTCCGCCGTTCACCTGGGCATAGACCGCCAAGGCTGCGGTCGTCACGGGGGTGATGTCGAGGTCGGGCAGCTCGTTCGCACTGAGCGTCCCCGCGGACGTGATTGCAGACCCTGCGCCGAGATAGCTCGACAGAACAAGGGAGGTCTGATTCGGATCGGTCGCGTTCGCAAAGATCGGCGTGCTGGTGGCCGGGACCTTCACACTGCCGGTGAACGAACCGTCGGTGCCGGCCGTCACCGTCCCGATCACGGTCGCACCAGCGACACCTTGTGGCGCCCCCGAGGTGAAGACGATCTGCGCGTTCGCGATCGGGCTGTCGATTGCCGTACCAGATAGCGAAGCAACTGCGGCGACGGGGGAAGTCGCTGATGCACTCCCTGACGAACTTGCGCCGCCGCCACATGCCGCAAGCGTCATCATCATCGAAGCAAGCGGCACCCATCCCATGCGCCGTAAAGCCTTACGCCGATGCAATTGCATTGCCAAACGTTTGCGCAATCCTGCACGTTGATTTGTCGTAGTCATAAGGCCGCCCTCCTTGGTGCGGTAAATGGGGATAACGGCACCTACGCCAAATTCTTCAATTCAACTGATATAAAACTTCGCGAATCGTGCGCGGCTGCGCGCGAAGCAGCATCCTTAAGCTTCTCTTAAGCTCCGGCGAATTATTCTTTGACGATTTGCCTTTCGCTGCGCGAATCAAACCATGGTGCCGCCTACGGCAAAAAAGTATTGACGCGCAATTGACGCTGCACGCATTGGGCTCATTGCGCTTTTCCCGTATCGGTCAACTGCTTGTATTGTTTCTATCGAAAGGAATCAAGGTTGCGCCCGCTCGCCGGCTGCACCCAGCGGCTGCTTCAGGATCGCTTCGCCCTGGAACGCGAACAGCAGCACCAGCGTGGCCAGCGGCGCGGTGATCGACCAGGGACCGATCTTTGCCATCGCGGCTTCGAATGCAGCTTGGCCGTGCGCGAGCAGCCGCTTGCGCAAGATCTGCGCGATGATCACCGGGATGACGATGTAGAGCACGACCGACGTAAGCAGCGTGGCCCACGGCACCGTGATAGCGGACATGCCCAGCAGCAGGCCGACCAGCGGCGGGATTGAGCATTCCTTCCTACAGCACGCTACGCGCCGAGTTGTGGGTACAGAGGATCAGTACGTTCGTGGTCATGTCAAAGCATCCAGATTTACTGTTGGCCGGTCTCGCGCACCGACTTCTCGAGCGCGACGTTATCGAGTTTGGTAAGTGGCAATGACAGCAGCAGGTCGATCCGACGCTTCAGCTTCAGCGTAAGCACCGCGTCGTGCATGGCCTGCTGCTTCTGCTCGTTGGGGACCCTCGACATCGGCCGGGTCGGTCACGCCCCAACGCGCAGTAATCGGTTGACCGGGCCAGATCGGGCAGACTTCGCCACCGGCCTTGTCGCACACGGTGAAGACAAATTCGAGCGTTGGCGCGTCAGATGCCGCGAACTCGTCCCAGCTCTTGCTTCGATACCCTTCCCCTTCGGTAGGCAAGTGCCAACGTGCCCAGCTCGCGCAGTGCGAACGCGTTCACCTCGCCTTTCGGCTGGCTGCCCCATTGATATCGTTCACGGCTGCTCCTCGTCTTTCATCGACCGCTTCGCCTCAATCGCTTCGCCGTTCGAGCGGAGTCTCTTTCATGAAGGCTCGGGTACCACCTACGTCAGCCCGCTCCTCGGACGGAATCCGCTCGTTGACTTGCATCAAGCCGTAAAGTTGCGCCCGCCGACATCATGGTCCCGGTGCTCAGGAATATGCAAGACGGGGCACCGACTGAGTCCCCGATGAGTGGGCGATCGGGGAGCCGATATTGCCAAGATTTGGGCGCGGAGGCGCGACAGTCTTTGGCTCTGCGTCTTGCGTATAGCCAGACAAAACATGGAGTATGGTCCGATGACTGACGCGCAGCCAAAGATGACTTTTCTCGTTCACGCTCAACGCAGCGATGCGCACGGCAGTGTCGCACACTGCAAGGAGGCATCGATCTCCCTCGACACGGGTCTGGATGGTCGCAAAGACGCGTTCAACCCGGCTGAACTGCTGCTCGCCGCGCTGTCAGCATGCATGATCAAGAACATCGAGCGTGTCGCCCCCATTCTGAAATTCCAGTTCCGCAGCGTCGAAGTGCATGTGCATGGCGTCCGACAGGACAAACCGCCGCGTCTCGAGTCCATCGACTACGAAATCGTTGTCGATACCGATGAGAACGATCGTCAACTCGATCTGTTGCATCAGAACGTGAAGAAGTACGGCACCGTTTTTAACACCGTCGCACCGGGCACTTCGCTGTCCGGCACGATCCGGCGCGCGGCATGATTAACACCCCGTCCCTGTGAGGAGCATATTCATGAGCAATAGAGAGATCGTCCTGTGCAACCCGGTCCGCACTGCGATCGGAACCTATGGCGGTTCGGTAAAGGACGTGCCAGCACCCGCCCTCGGGGCG
>NZ_JAKWFK010000019.1 GCF_029522115.1 Trinickia sp. Y13
CGCCGCCGGAGAGGTAGACGGCTTTGAAGCCGGTGGCCTGCGCCATCTTGGCCGCATAAGCGGTGATCGTGCCGACGACTTGCAAGGGCTGCTCTTGCGCTACGGCGGCGCGGAACGCCGCGCCGGCCGAACCGACAGCTGAGGGTTGTGCAGTCATGATGTCCCCGGGGGGCTAGCGTGAGTGTTGAAAAGGGGCGCGGCTTCGGGCGGCAGCGGCCGGCCCGTTGCACGCGCTCGACGCAGCACCGACCAATAGAAACGGTAGCTCGCGCGATCGTGCAGTGTATCGCCGTGGCGTGTGGGACCCCATTGCGCGGCTTGAGCCGCAAGCAGAATCTCGGCCGCGGCGGCGATCGCCTCGTCACGCGGCGCGAACGCGCCGACGATAACAGGAACTTGTGCGGGGTGGATGCTCCACATGCGGGTGTAGCCGAACTCGTCGCGTGCTCGTGCGGCATCGGAGGCGACGACCGACATGTCGCGGATTTCCGTGCTGACGTTGTGCGAGGGAACGCGCCGGTGTGCGTGGCAAGCCGCCGCGATTTCGAGCTTGGCGCGCCGCACGAGCGGATGATCGAACTGCCCCGGCGAGCGCATCGCCGAATCTGGAATCGCGCCTTCGTGCGCCGAGACGAAATCCATCAAGCCGAACGAGAGCGATTCGACTGTCGGCAGCGACGCGAGCCGGAAAACATCCGCGAGCGCACCGTGTGTTTCGATCAGAAGCTGAGTGGGAACGGGTTTTTCGATCCCGAACTCGCGACGCGTCGCTTCGATGAACGCGCACATCTCGGCGGCATCGGCCACGTTGCGCACCTTCGGGAGCACAACGTACGCGGGCGCGCGCTTGGCCGCGCGTAGGATGAGCCGAACGTCGTCGCGCCAGTGCGAATGGGTGAAATCGTGAATGCGCACGCCCACGCGCCCGAAGCGATCGTGCTCGCCGCCGATCAGCGAGGCAACGAGTTCGGCGTGCTCGGCTTCATGGCCGACCGCTGCGCCGTCTTCGCAATCGAGCGTCACATCGAAAACGGGCCCGAGCTGCACCTGCAGCGCGAGCGATTTGAGCATCAGCTTTTCGCTTCCCGCATAGTGATCGCATACGGGCAAGGGCGCGGGCGGCGCTTCGCCATCGAACAGCACTTCCGCGGGAGTGAGGGCGCGCATCGTCGGCGTTGGCAGCTTCAATCGTTACGAGAAAACGGATTCGAACGGGCTCTGCTTCGTGCCGCGTGCGAAGCGGCCAATTGCCGCAAAGCGCGTGCGAATCCGGACGAAAGGCCGGCGCCGGTTGCCTGCGTGAAAATGACGCAGTGCGCGGCGTCGGCCTCTCGAGCGGCATGCCCGCCTGCGCGGGCGATGCCGGGCGCGGCGATCAGCCGAGCAGATGTTGCACGCCGTCGCGCTCTTCGAGGAGTTCTTTCAGCGTGAAATCCATCTTCTCGCGCGAGAAGGCGTCGATCTCGAGGCCTTCCACACGCTTGTATTCGCCGTTTTCGCAGGTGACGGGCACGCCGTAGACGATGTCTTCGGGGATGCCGTAGGAGCCGTCCGACGGGATGCCCATCGTGACCCACTTGCCGTTCGTGCCGAGCACCCAGTCACGCACGTGGTCGATTGCCGCATTGGCAGCCGACGCGGCCGACGACAGCCCGCGGGCTTCGATGATCGCCGCACCGCGCTTGCCGACGGTCGGGATGAACACGTTGCGGTTCCATTCGTCGTCGCTGATGAGCTTTGCCAGCGATTGACCTTCGACCGTCGCGAAGCGGAAATCGGGGTACATCGTGGGCGAGTGATTGCCCCACACGGCGAGCTTTTCGATCGAAGCGACGGGCTTGCCCGACTTCGCTGCGAGTTGCGAGAGCGCGCGGTTGTGGTCCAAGCGCAACATGGCCGTGAAGTTTTTCTTCGGCAGATCCGGCGCCGACTTCATGGCGATGTAAGCATTCGTGTTCGCCGGGTTGCCCACGACGAGCACCTTCACGTCGCGGCTCGCCACTTCATTGAGCGCACGCCCTTGAACGGTGAAGATCTCGGCGTTGGCGGAAAGCAGATCCTTGCGCTCCATGCCCTTCGAGCGCGGACGCGCGCCCACCAGCAGCGCGACGTCGGCGTCCTTGAACGCGACCTTCGGATCGTCCGTCACGACCACGCCCGCGAGCAGCGGGAATGCGCAGTCTTCGAGCTCCATGACGACGCCCTTGACCGCGCCTTGCGCTTGCGGGAGGTCGAGCAGTTGCAGGATGACGGGCTGGTCCTTGCCGAGCAGATCGCCATTGGCGATACGAAACAGCAGCGAGTAACCGATTTGACCTGCGGCGCCGGTGACGGCAACGCGCTTTGCGGACTTAGCCATTGAACTCTCCAGGGATGCGTTGGTGCGTTTTGGTGCGACTACGCTAGGGAAAAGCGCTATTTTATGCGCGTTAAGCAAAGCGTGTAGGCGTAGTGTCCCAAGACACTCGGCCCGTGCCCGCGACGGAGTGTAGGAGCGAGGCAGGGCAAAGTCAACCGTATCTTATGTCTTATATAAGACATATGAATTTGCGCCGAAGATCTGGACGGGTGTGCGCCCTTTGTGTTGAAATGCGCGGATGAATCCGAACCAGGCAAGCGCGAGCAACCCGAACGGCCAGAGCGGCGACGGCCCGGCCGCGGGCGGGGCTTCGCCTACGTTCAGCCCCCTGTATCAGCAAATCAAGGGGCTGATCACGCAAAGCCTGGAATCGGGCGAATGGAAGCCGGGAGAGATCATTCCCAGCGAAGTCGAGCTGGCCGTGCGCTACAAGGTGAGCCAGGGCACGGTGAGAAAGGCGATCGACGAACTCGCGGCCGAAAACCTGCTCGTGCGTCGCCAGGGAAAGGGCACGTTCGTTGCGACGCACAACGAGGACCGCGCCCAGTTTCGCTTCTTGCGGCTACTGGCCGAGGACGGCGCGGAACATCCTCACATCAGCAAGCTGCTCGAATGCCGGCGCTTGCGCGCCCCGGCCGAGATCGCGCGCCAACTGGATTTGAAGCCGGCCGACCCCGTCGTCCTGATCAAACGGTTGTTGCAGTTCGACGGCGTGACGACGGTGCTCGACGAAATCTGGTTGCCCGGCGCCGTGTTCCGCGGGCTGACGCTCGAGCGCCTGAGCGAATACAAAGGGCCGCTGTATGCGATGTTCGAAGCGGAGTTCGGCACGCGCATGATTCGTGCGTCCGAGAAGATCCGCGCGGTGGCGGCCGAGCCGGCGGTAGCCGAGTTGCTCGGCGTGCCCGCTGCATTTCCACTGTTATCCGTGGAGCGCGTGTCCTATACCTACGGAGATCGGCCTGTCGAAGTGCGCCGCGGTTGGTATGTCACAACCGGGTACTACTATCAAAACGACTTGAGCTGATGGGGGTTCGCGCGCCGCGCAGACGGCGCCGGACGGGGTGGGGATGGGCGCGTTCGTTGCACGCAATGCAACGGTGTTATCCGGGTTTCGCTGCGCCGCGGAATGAAAAGGCGCTAAAATCGCGGGTTAGTGTGACTACATAGTAGGGGTCTAGCATGGCAGAAGCCGTAAAAAAACCGAGGCCGGAGTACCGGAACATCGGTCTGGGGCAAATCTTGACGGCGTACCGTCTACCGTTAGCGGGGCGCGTGTCGATCCTGCATCGAGTCAGCGGTGCGCTACTCTTCCTGTTTCTGCCGTTTCTGCTTTACCTCTTCAGTCAGAGCCTCACCTCCGAACTCAGCTTCGAAGTCTTCAAAGATTTTCTCTCCAACATTGTCGTCAAGCTCATCACGCTCGCGCTGGCATGGGCGTTCCTCTTTCACTTCTGCGCCGGTATCCGTCATCTGGTGATGGACACGAATCATGACGCCGTGTCCAAGGAAGGCGGCAAGCGCACTTCCGTGATCGTCTTGGTGGTGTCGTCGGTTCTGACGATCGCCTTCGCGCTCAAACTATTCGGAGCTTTCTAAGAAAAATGGCAGCCAACAACCGAATCGGCTCGAAGCGCCTCGTCGTCGGCGCGCACTACGGCTTGCGCGACTGGCTCGCACAACGTCTCACCGCCGCGATCATGGCCATCTACACCGTCATCCTGCTCGTCTGGTTCTTCGGCGCGCAAGACTTCTCCTACGACGGGTGGGCCTCGATTTTCGCCACTCAATGGATGAAGCTCGCGACGTTCGTCACGTTGCTCTCGCTCTTTTACCACGCGTGGGTGGGCGTGCGCGACATCTGGATGGACTATGTGAAGCCCGTCGGCACCCGGCTGGTGCTGCAAGCGCTGACGATCGTCTGGCTGCTCGCGTGCGCGGGCTACGCTGCGCAGATTCTCTGGAGAGTGTAAAGAATGGTTGCAATCAAGAATTCTCTGCCGCGTCGCCGCTTCGACGTGGTCATCGTCGGCGCCGGTGGTTCGGGGATGCGCGCGTCGCTGCAGCTCGCACGGGCCGGGTTGTCCGTGTGCGTGCTCTCGAAGGTGTTCCCCACGCGTTCGCATACGGTTGCAGCGCAAGGCGGCATCGGCGCATCGCTCGGCAACATGAGCGAAGACAACTGGCACTACCACTTCTACGACACCATCAAGGGCTCGGACTGGCTCGGCGATCAAGACGCGATCGAATTCATGTGCCGCGAGGCGCCCAATGCCGTTTATGAACTCGAGCACTTCGGCATGCCGTTCGACCGCAACGCCGACGGCACGATCTACCAGCGTCCGTTCGGCGGTCATACGGCCAATTACGGCGAGAAGCCGGTCCAGCGAGCTTGCGCGGCGGCAGACCGCACCGGCCACGCGCTGTTGCACACGCTGTATCAGCAAAACGTCGCAGCGAAGACGCAATTCTTCGTGGAATGGATGGCGCTCGATCTGATCCGCGATGCGGACGGCGACGTGCTCGGCGTGACGGCGCTCGAAATGGAAACGGGCGACGTCTACATCCTCGAAGGTAAGTGCACGCTGTTCGCCACGGGCGGCGCGGGCCGTATCTTCGCGGCGTCGACCAATGCGTTCATCAACACGGGCGATGGTCTGGGCATGGCTGCGCGTTCGGGCATCGCGCTGCAGGACATGGAGTTCTGGCAATTCCACCCCACGGGGGTGGCCGGGGCGGGCGTGCTGATCACGGAAGGCGTGCGCGGCGAAGGCGGCATCTTGCGCAATTCGAACGGCGAGCGCTTCATGGAGCGCTACGCGCCCACGCTGAAGGACTTGGCCCCGCGCGATTTCGTTTCGCGTTCGATGGACCAGGAAATCAAGGAAGGCCGCGGCGTGGGTCCGAACAAGGATCACGTGTTGCTCGACCTGTCGCATATCGGCGCCGAGACGATCATGAAGCGTCTGCCGTCGATTCGCGAAATCGCGCTGAAGTTCGCGAACGTCGATTGCATCAAGGAGCCGATCCCCGTCGTGCCGACGATCCATTACCAAATGGGCGGCATCCCGACCAACATCCACGGCCAAGTGGTGGGCACGCCGCGCGGCCACGAGGAAGTCGTCAATGGCTTCTACGCCGTCGGCGAATGCTCGTGCGTCTCGGTGCATGGCGCGAACCGCCTGGGGACGAACTCGCTGCTCGACTTGGTGGTCTTCGGCCGCGCTGCCGGCAATCACATCGTCAAGCACGTCAAGGAAATCAAGGAGCACAAGCCGTTGCCGGCCGACGCGGCCGATTTGGCCCTGTCGCGCTTGGACAAGCTCGACAAGTCGACTTCGGGCGAATACACGCAAGCGATCGCCGGCGATATTCGTTCGACGATGCAATCGCACGCCGGCGTGTTCCGCACCTCGAAGCTGCTGGCCGAAGGCGTCGAGAAGATCAAGGAAGTCGCCGAGCGCGTGGAGCACGTGCATTTGAAGGACAAGTCGAAGGTGTTCAATACGGCCCGCGTCGAAGCGCTCGAGCTCGCGAACTTGATCGAAGTGGCCCGTGCGACGATGGTTTCGGCCGAAGCGCGCAAGGAAAGCCGCGGCGCGCATGCTCAGAGCGATTACGAGGAGCGCGACGACGTCAACTGGCTGCGCCACACGCTGTGGTTCAGCGAAGGCGATCGCCTCGATTACAAGCCGGTGCATATGAACCCGTTGACGGTCGAATCCGTGCCGCCGAAGGCCCGTACCTTCTAAGCCGGCGCAATCCAAGGACACACGCGAAATGGCAACACGTACTTTTGAAATCTACCGCTACGACCCGGACAAGGACGCCGCGCCGCGCATGCAGACGTATGAGCTCGAGATCGGGCCCGGCGACCGCATGCTGCTCGATGCGCTCGTCAAGCTGAAGGCGCTGGACGAGACGCTGTCGTTCCGCCGCTCGTGCCGCGAGGGAGTATGCGGCTCCGACGCGATGAACATCAACGGCAAGAACGGCCTCGCATGCCTGACGAATCTGAACGATCTGCCGCAAAAGATCGTCCTGCGTCCGCTGCCGGGGCTGCCCGTGGTGCGCGATCTGATTTGCGATTTCACGCAATTCTTCAATCAGTACCACTCGATCAAGCCGTACCTGATCAACGACACGCCGCCGCCCGAAAAGGAGCGTTTGCAGTCGCCGCAAGAGCGCGACGAACTGGACGGCCTTTACGAGTGCATTCTTTGCGCGAGTTGCTCGACGTCGTGCCCGAGCTTCTGGTGGAACCCAGACAAGTTCGTCGGTCCGGCAGGGTTGTTGCAGGCGTACCGGTTCATTGCCGACAGCCGCGACCAAGCCACCGGCGAACGCTTGGACAATCTCGAAGATCCGTACCGTCTGTTCCGTTGCCATACGATCATGAACTGCGTCGATGTGTGCCCGAAGGGCCTCAATCCGACGAAGGCGATCGGCAAGATCAAGGAATTGATGGTTCGTCGCGCGGTCTGAGATGAGACTGGATCTTCCGCGCTCCCTGTACGCGCCGGCTCCCGACGATTCGATTGGCGCGTCCGGGAGCGGCGCGGCGCATACTGATGCCTCGCATCAGTCCGACCCCCTTCGCCGTGCGCGCCTTCGTTGGCGCTCGCGGCGAGGGTTGCTGGAAAACGACCTGATCTTCGAGCGTTTTTTCAGCCGATACGAGGATAGCCTCAGCGATGACGACGTGGGCGCGCTCACGCGTCTGTTCGAGCTGGGCGACAACGACCTGATGGACTTGCTTCTCGCTCGCAAGGAACCGGAAGGCGACCTTTCCGACCCGGACGTCGTCCGGGTGCTGGGGCTGTTGCGCGCCGTTTGAGCGCCGTATTGCTGGACGCGCCGCGCGCGCATGATCGGAAAACCCGTTCCAACTTCGATTGAGGATGCTATGACTCCGTCAGATGTTAAAGCCACGCTCTCGTTCAGCGACAATTCGCCGAGCGTCGAACTGCCGATCTACAAGGGCACGATGGGCCCGGACGTAATCGACATCCGCAAGCTGTACGGCCAAACCGGCAAGTTCACGTACGACCCCGGCTTCATGTCGACGGCCTCGTGCAACTCCGCCATCACGTATATCGACGGAGATAAGGGCGAGCTGCTCTACCGCGGCTTCCCGATCGACAATCTCGCGCAAAACGCGGACTTCCTCGAGACGTGCTACCTGCTGCTCAAGGGCGATCTACCCAACGCCAAGCAGAAAGCGGAATTCGTGGGCACGGTGACGCGCCACACGATGGTGCACGAGCAAATGCAGTTCTTCTTCCGCGGTTTCCGTCGCGATTCGCATCCTATGGCGATTCTGGTGGCGTCGGTCGGCGCGTTGTCGGCGTTCTATCACGATTCGCTGAACATCAACGATCCGCATCACCGCGATGTCTCGGCCATTCGCATGATCGCGAAGCTGCCGACGCTGGTCGCGATGGCGTACAAGTACAGCATCGGCCAGCCGTTCGTCTATCCGAAGAACGATCTGTCGTATAGCGCGAATTTCATGCGCATGATGTTCTCGAATCCGTGCGAGGAGTACAAGATCAGCGA
Organism: Trinickia sp. Y13; assembly: GCF_029522115.1. GTDB lineage: Bacteria > Pseudomonadota > Gammaproteobacteria > Burkholderiales > Burkholderiaceae > Trinickia. The sequence continues at coordinate 7,919 of NZ_JAKWFK010000019.1, forward strand.
CGTGCTCGTGCGCGCGCTCGATCGCATCTTGATTTTGCATGCCGACCACGAGCAAAACGCTTCGACCTCGACGGTTCGTCTGGCCGGCTCCTCGGGCGCCAATCCGTTCGCTTGTATCGCCGCGGGTATCGCTTGCCTGTGGGGGCCCGCGCATGGCGGTGCGAACGAGGCGGCGCTGAACATGCTCGAGCAAATTGGTTCGCCCGACAACATCTCCGAGTTCATCAAGCAGGTGAAGGATAAGAACTCGGGTGTGAAGCTGATGGGCTTCGGCCACCGCGTGTACAAGAACTACGATCCGCGCGCGAAGCTCATGCGCGAAACGTGCCATGAAGTGCTCGAGGAACTCGGCCTGCACGATGATCCGCTGTTCAAGCTCGCGATGCAGCTCGAAAAGATCGCCCTTGAAGACGAATACTTCGTTTCGCGCAAGCTGTATCCGAACGTCGACTTCTACTCGGGCATCGTTCAACGCGCGCTCGGGATCCCGACGTCGATGTTCACCTGCATTTTCGCGATGGCGCGTACCGTTGGCTGGATCGCTCAATGGAACGAGATGATTTCGGAAGCGGAGCAGAAGATCGGCCGTCCGCGTCAGTTGTTCATTGGCGAGACGCCTCGCGAAGCTAAGCCTATCGGCCAGCGCGCCTAACCGCGCAGACGCGGCTGCGCCGGCAGGACAAGCCGGCATGAATCGATAAAGCCCCGACGGGTCGTCCCGTCGGGGCTTTTGTCTTTTCGACGCGCCGTGATGCTTGGGCGAGGCCCTAGCCCATTTGGCGGACTCACGCTCGGATGGCTCACCCGGTACGCTTCATTCGTCGACCAACCAAAGGTTGTCGATTGACAACTCAACCAGCGAGCGGTATTCTTGCCGCGTTGACGAATGCAAAGACCACATCCGAAGAAGGAAATCGAAGCAGCACTCGTGTATGCCGAAGCCCGTGGCTGGCGCGTCCAGCCAAAGAGGGGCAACGGGCATGCTTGGGGAAAAATGCTTTGCCCGTACAACGATGCCGACTGTCGCTGCGGAGAATTCTGCATCACCAGTGTGTGGAGTACCCCGCGCTGCGCAGCCAATCACGCGAAGGACTTGAAGCGCATTGTCGATCACTGCGCTTTGGCGCAATGGATCGGCGCTTTGACATCGCGTAAAGCTTCAAACACTTAGGAGTACGAATGAAATACAGTTTTACACTCAAATATCAGTTGGGGGACGCCGACTCGGATCACGAGCAAATCGTCGAACGTCTTTTTGAAGCGGGTTGCGACGATGCTACGATCGGCGTCGGCCAGGCGGGGCGAATCGCACTTGCATTCACGCGTGAAAGCACGGACGCATGGTCGGCGATCTATACGGCGCTGCGCGATGTCAAGCGAGCGATCGTTTCGGCGCGCCTCGTCGAGGCCGGCCCCGACTTCGTCGGCCTGACCGACGTTGCCGATGTCGCCGGGGTGACACGCCAAAACATGCGCAAGCTGATGCTCACACACGCATCGCAGTTTCCGCTTCCGGTGCATGAAGGCAATCCGTCTGTGTGGCATCTTTCGGACGTGCTCGCTTGGCTCATGAGCCGTGGCGGCTATGCCGTCAGCGTTGACCTCATCGAGGTCGCAAAGTCGACCAAGCAAGTCAATTTGGCCAAGGAGGCGCGCGAGCTCGAGCCGCGCGTCACACGTCAATTGTCGGCACTCGTGGCGTGAGCGCGAGCCAGCGCACGCGTAGTGTCAGAGTGGCAACGAACCGTAGTCGCCGCCAGTGCTGCTTCCGGACGTGCCGGCCAACGCGGTCGGCAGCGCGCCGATTGTCTGGCCGAATAGCCTGTCCTACTTATTCGACATCGCAAATCGGCTTACCGGGCAACACATAATGCATTTCGTAGAACAGCAGGTCGCCTCTCGAGGGTAAGGTAAAAGGGGGAGACGAAGATGTGAAGCCGAGCGCCTCGTAGAATCCGCTGGCTGATTCGCGCGCGGTGCACCAAGCGAGCCTGCCGCCGTGCTGGCGAGCATGGTCGAAGCACAGCTTGATCAAAGTGCGGCCGAATCCAAATCCTCTCGCCTGGGGCTCGACGGCCACACCGCGCAAGCGCCAAGTCGAGTCGCTTTGCGATCCGGGCAACGCTTCAGCGCACACCGTTGCGACGGCGATGATGCGTTCCGGATCGTAGACGGCAATGTGCAACGTTGTCGGTTCGTCGTCGCCTCGGAAGCGGCACGGGTTGGCCGGGTTGTCGAGAAGGATCGTGCGTCGTAGCGGGATAACGTGCTCCACCGATACGGCGTGTATGGAAAAGAACGCGGGGCTATCGGGCATAGCGAATCTACTTTGTCGGTTATTTGCGAATCTTTCTAATGTTTTACATATAGATTCGAGCGTGTAAGACCATTTTATCTATCATACAGTCGCCCAATGTGCGAGGGATAGTGCAATATGCTATGGAATTGACCGCCTCCGGTTGCTTGATCGATCGCTCGCTGGCTCGATTACTGGCGCCGTTGCGCACAGGGGTACCGGAATTGGTAGTGCGTTTATACTCCCAGGATTATCAGGGTCCATTTCGTTGTACGAGAGCGTACCCTCTTGGCCGACGGAATAATTTTTCGGAAATAACGAACCAATTGAGATCTCAGATGGCGGCAGACCGTCAATCCGATACGCAAACGGCTTATACGCAGATCCGCTCTCGAATTCTCGACGGGCGCCTTGCCCCTGGGTATCCCCTTTCACCGCGCAATATGGCCGACGAGTTGATGCTTGGCCATATGCCTGTGCGTTCGGCGATCCAGCGCCTCGTGGTGGAAGGGCTGGTCGAGGTCATTCCTCGCAAAGGCACCTACGTGACTGCCCCGACCAAAATCGACTTACGTGAAATATTTGAAGTGCGGCTTGCATTGGAGAGCACGGCGGCCTATTTGGCGGCGGTGAGCGGGCCGACCGACGGTTTGGCGGCCGCGGCGCAGCAGTTACGCCGCATTGTCGATGAGGGGTCGTCCGATCTGATGACAGAGCAGCGCATCGGGTGGGTCTTTCATCAGGAGCTGTTCGCCGCCGCAAAAAACGATCGGCTCTACACCTCCTACAGGATGTTGCGGGCCCAAACGGGGCTTGCCCTCAACGAGTTGCATCGGGATGATGCTGCGACCGTGCGCCGCGGCACGTTGGAGCACCTCAGCATCTACGCATCCATTCAAACAAGAGAGCCGGAAGCTGCACGTCGGCACATGTGGAATCACATCCTGGATGGCACCGACGCCAGAATCAAACTCATCCGAGGGCAACATGGCAAACCAGCGTAAAGGGATTCTTTCCGTTCCCGTGCAGATGGTCGCAGGGCTCGTGCTCGGTGCGTTGTTCGGCATGTTCGTGCCGGCTATTGCGACGAAGCTGTCGTTCCTATCGGCCATGTTCGCCCATGCGATAAAAATGGTCGTCATGCCGTTGATCCTCCTGTCGGTCACCGTCGGCACATTCCGCGCCGGTGCGCAGCGCGGCCGCCTGGGGCGTACCGCGGTGCTCAGCATCGCATTTTTCGTCGTGGCGACGTTCGTTGCGGCCGCGCTTGGTCTCGGGCTCAATTTTCTGTTTCACCCGGGCGTAGGCGCGAGCATGACCGAGACCGCCTCGATGCCGAAGAATCTGGCCGGGGGCGTCGATTGGATGCAGTTCGTGGTCGATCTCATACCGGCGAACGTCGTGTCGGCGCTCGCCGCCGGCAACTCGGTCCCCGTGCTGGTGTTCGGCGTTTTGCTAGGCGCCGCGTTGGCTGCCGTGCAAGATAAGGCGGGCCCGCTCGTGGCGGTGCTAGATTCGATGCTCGCCGCACTGTTCAAGTTGACCGATTGGGTGGTCGCATTTTCGCCGGTCGCCATTTTTGCGACGCTGGCTGGCTTGCTTGCCTCCAAGGGCACGTCCGCGTTGACGCCGTTGCTCAAGTTGCTCGGCGTCGCTTACCTTGGCATGGCGATTCTTGCGATCTTGTTGACGCTGATCGTCAAGGCCACGGGGCTTTCGGCGCGAGCGGTGGTGAAACACGTGAGCGAACCGCTGATTCTCGCGTTCACGACGCGTTCATCGGAAATCACGTTTCCGCTGCATTTGAAGAAATTGACGGAAATGGGCGTGCCGCAGCCTATTGCATCGACAATTCTGCCGCTTTCGTACATTTTCAATCGCGACGGTGCGGTGCTCTATACCGCGTTAGCCGTCGGTTATTTGGCCGACGTCTATCACTTGACGTGGAATTGGCCTCTCGTATTCACGATTGTCGTGCTGACGACGATCATGATCGATGGCGCCGCCAACGTGCCGTCAGGGGCGGTTGTCGCGATTACCGTCATTCTGGCAGCCATCGGTCTGCCTGCGGAAGCTGTGTTGCTGATTCTCGGCGTCGATGCGTTCTTCGATATGGGCCGCACGGCATTGAATGTCTATGCGAGCACCGTCGCGACGGCATTTGCGCTGCGAGTTTCGGGCGAGCCGTTGCAGCCGGCGCTCGAGCGAAGCGACCGCTCGCAAGCGCTGGCGTCGTTACGCGGGAACGCTTAAGGGCGCAATGGTTCCAGCCGTTACTGCCCGCTGGTACGCGGTGGCAAACCAACCGAACGTTCTCGATCCCTCATGGCACGCGCCGCCGGTGTCGTGTCCCGCCTGCCAGTAAAGCTTTGTTCAGGCCTCGGACGCAGGCGGCCTCGTCGCGCTCAAGTCGCCCCGTTTTGCGGGTCTGAATGCAAGCGCCGTCGCGTTCGATCGCATAGACCCGGCAATCCGAGTGCGACTTTTGCCATTCGATCGAGATCTGACCGGTCCCAGCGCCGACATCCCAGAGGCACTTCGTATCGGGACTCAGCTTGCTGAAGATGAGCGATTTGATGTTGGGGTGCGCCAGCGTCCCCCCGGGGCTTTCTTGTATCCGAGCTCTGTCATCGTTCTTCTGGTTCGCTTCGAGTGCATGTCGGCATGGCTCGTCGACTGCGAAATGGGATATTAGCCTTTGCCGACGTTGACGGCCCGCCGATAGCAATAGGTTCGAGGCTGCGCGAGCGGCCAGACGAGGGCGGGCATAGAGCCGCCAAGCGCATTGAACTGCTGGCGCACGGTGAACCGGTCGTTGCGTCACGCCTTCATGATCACTCTGGAGTCCCCTTGACAACTCGCTCGCTGAGTACGATCATTTGCTCGTAAATAGAGCAAATGATCGTACTCGGCATCCGGCCGCTGCGAGCCGGTCTGTGCTGCGACGCCGCAAAGTGCCGTTTCATTAGTCGCGATTGCGGCTGTCTACCCATCACCGCTGCTCGATCGAGCCGGCGACGACGACCAACCAAAAAAGGGCGGAGACGATGTCAGGAGAATTGCAGGGAAAAGTCGCTGTCGTAACCGGCGCAGCGTCGGGAATCGGGCGGGCGAGCGCCGATGCGATGTTAGCGGCCGGCGCACGCGTCGTGCTGGCCGATCGCGATCAAGCCGCGTTGGCTTCGCTATGCGGTGAACGCGGCGAGGCCGCCATGCCGCTCGTGATCGATCTGCTCGATCCGAAAGCGTGCGCCGCACTCGTGCCGCGCGCGCTCGAAATGGCGGGACAGATCGATATCCTGCATGCCAATGCGGGAACCTACGTCGGCGGCGATTTGGTCGACGCACAGAGCGAGGCGATCGATCGAATGCTGCACCTGAATATCAACGTCGTGATGAAGAACGTCCATGACGTCCTGCCGCATATGATCGAGAGGCGGACCGGCGACATTATCGTGACGAGTTCACTGGCCGCACATTTCCCCACACCGTGGGAGCCTGTCTACGCTTCGTCGAAATGGGCGATCAATTGTTTCGTGCAAACGGTGCGTCGTCAGGTCTTCAAACATGGCATACGCGTCGGGGCGGTCTCGCCCGGCCCCGTCATCAGCGCATTGCTCGCCGATTGGCCTGAGGAAAAACTCAAAGAGGCAAAAGACTCGGGCAGCCTGATCGAAGCCGACGAAGTTGCGTCGGCCATCCTCTTCATGTTGACGCGGCGGCGCGGCGTGACGGTCCGCGACATCGTGCTGATGCCCACCAACTTCGATCTGTAACGCCCGCACGCCCAACGCTGCGACGTCCACGGCATGTCATGCCTCGACGCGCTCATGCGGCGAGCAGGCTGCGCGGATCATCGATCGCTTACGGCGGAGGCCGCCGCGTATGCGATCGGCGATGCGGCCTCGAATCTCGCGAAGTAGGCCGGAATCTCTGCGGCAGGCAGCGGCTTGGCGAAATAGTAGCCCTGCATCACATGGCAGCCGCTCGCCCGGAGGAACGCCAGTTGGTCCGCGCTTTCGACGCCTTCGGCCACGATGTCGAAATCCAAGTTGCGCGCGAGCGCCAGGACGGCGCGGATGATCGCCTCGTCCGTGCGATTGACGCCGATTCCGCGGACGAACGACATATCGATCTTCAGCCTATCGGCGTGGAACGTGCGCAGATACGACAAGCTCGAGTAGCCGATGCCGAAATCGTCGATCGCGATCGATAGACCCATCTGGTTGAGCGTGTGCAGCGCCGGAAGTGCTCCGGGCACCACCAACGCGCTTTCCGTGATCTCGAGCTCGAGCTGGGGACTGGCGAGCTGCGACGCCGCGAGCGCACGTCGCACGACGTCGCAAAAATCCTCGCGCGCGAGCTGACTGGGCGAAACGTTGACGGACATTCGCAATCGCGGATAGATGTGCGCCCACTGTTTGGCTTGCGCACAAGCGGTATGGAGGACCCATTCGCCCATCTGTTCGATCATCCCGTTCTCTTCGGCGAGCGGAATGAACGTGGACGGGCTCACCGTGCCGATCTGCGGGTCCCGCCACCGGATCAGCGCTTCGACGCCGCATAGACGGTGCTCGCGCACGTCGATCTGCGGCTGATAGACGAGCTCGAATGCGTTCCGATCGACGGCATCGCGCAACCGGCGCAATAGCGCGATTCGCTGATCTGCCGCGTCCGCTAGATTGCGTTTGAAGCGCTCGATGCCGTTTCGGCCTCGCCCTTTGACCTCGTACATCGCAAGATCGGCATGCTTGAGCAGCGTTTCGGCGTCTGCGCCGTCCGCGGGGTAGCACGCTACGCCGATGCTCATCTGCACGCGCAACTGGGTATCGTCGAGGGAGACGGGCGCTTCGAAGGCGTGCGTGACGCGCTCGAGCAGCGCGGCAAGCCTGCCGTCTTCGTGCGGCCGACCGAGCATGGCCACGAACTCGTCGCCCCCATAGCGCGTAACGACGCTGTCCGAGCCGAGGCAAGCGGACAGGCGTTCCGCGACCTTGCGCAATAGGCGGTCGCCAGCGCCATGACCAAGGCTGTCATTGACGTCCTTGAAGCGATCGAGGTCCATGAAGAGCAACGCGAACCCGCGCTCCTCTTTGATCGCTTGGTCGACCAGCTCGCGCAACGTCAGCCGGTTCGGCAGGTCGGTCAGCGCGTCTCGGCGCGCTTGCATGACGACCCGGTCCCGAGACTCGATCAGCTCGGTCAGATCGCTGACCACCGTGATGTGGTACGCGAGCGCGCCGCGCTCATCGGATACCGATGCCATATCCATCTGATTCCAGAACGGCGCGCCGTTTGCGCGCCGGCTCTGCAGTAGCACGGTCGAGTCGCTTCCCTTCGCTATCGAGGCGCGAATTTGCGGAAGCAATTCGCGCTCGCTGCGTCCTCCGCACAACGATGCGTAGTCGTGGCCGATCATTTCGGACAGCGCGTAGCCCGTTATTCTTTCGAAGGCCGGGTTGGCGTATTCGATCACCTCGCCGTCCTCCTCCGCCCGGCTGATCAGCACGCCATTGCCGATGGCGTCCAGAGCGCGGCTACGCAGCCGCAATGCGAGTTCGGCGCGCTTGCGCTCGGTGACGTCGATGGCGGTGATGAAGCATGCCTTGCGTTTGGCGTAGGTAAGGAAGTGAAAGGAAAGATCGACATAGACCGGCGTTCCATCCGCGCGCCGCTGCCGGCATATGCCCGCCGCTCCGCTCGAGGTGGCCGTCGAATGCATCTTGCTCAGATCGCGACGAAATGCCGCCATGTCGGCTTGCGCATAGAGCGACGCCATGTTGCGTGCGCACAGGTCGTCCCGGGTGGTGCCGTATTGCGTTGCCGCCGCGCGGTTCGCGGTGATGATCTGCAGTGTGTCCACGTCGAAGATTAGCATCGGCAGCGGATGATGCTCGAAGTACCCTTGGAAGCGCCGTTCGTGTTCCTCGGCGATGACGCGCACGCGTTGCCGCGCAAGGCCTTCGCGATAGTGGGCGATGAACGCGTAACCGAGCAAGGAGCAGGCCACGAGTGCACTGAGCGCGAGCACGATCCCCTCGATTTCGATGTGCTGGTTGGCGCTTTCGGAGCCGGCGTGCAATATCGCGGTTTGCGCCTCCCTCAAGCTGGCGAGCTGTGCGACGATCTGTTCTAGCAACCGGTTCGCATCGAGCAGCCGTGCGCTATCCACGGACGCGCGTTGGCCTTCCAGGCGAGCGTTGACGGAAATTTCGGCCAGTTGCCATGCCCAGCGCGCGGTTTCCTCGCGCAGGAGGCGAACCGTCGCCGCATCTTTCGGGCTGTTCGCATAGCCCTGCTCCAATTGCTGGAACGAAGCGACGGCGGCGCCTACGCGCGCGACCGGCCACGCGAAGGACGCCTGGCGAGCGGTGCCGAAGCCTTCTAGAAAATCCGCATTGGCGCGCAGGTAGATGGTTTGGAGCACATCGATCTGATTGCGTAGGCCCGCTGCGTGAATTCTGATTCCGTCGACGTGCTCTCTCCACAACAGCGTGTATCCGGTGCCGACTGCGAACATGCCGATTCCCGCCAGCACCAAGGCAACGGTGAGCGGAAGCCGGCTGGCCGCATGGGTATGGCGCTGCCACCATCTCATCGCGAGGCCGGCGAGGTCGAAAAAGCGGGCGAATTTCATCGGATCGAACTAAGGGCGCGTAAAAGCACAGGCATGGGGAGACGCGCAAAGGGAAACACCGGCGACCAGCCGCACTATGCTTCCCTACCCGTATATCGGTCGCCGGCAAAAATACTTCAGTGAGCGATCACCCTAATGGCTGCGCCGGCGTACCCGGGAAGATATGAACCTGGTACTGGAACTACCAGCCAACTCACTGTTTTTTATCACTTTTTCCGGATGCGCCGGTGTCGCGGCGGCGGTCGGCGTGGCATAATCGACCGCACCGGGAATTGCCCGTTGCCACGATTACCGCGCATACCATGTCAAAGACTCTCTACGACAAGTTGTGGGACTCGCACGTCGTCCATACCGAAGAAGACGGCACGACGTTGCTCTACATCGATCGTCATTTGCTGCACGAAGTCACGAGCCCGCAAGCGTTCGAAGGGCTCAAGCTCAACGAACGTCCGCTGTGGCGCGTGAGCGCGAACCTGGCGGTGTCGGACCACAACGTGCCGACGACCGATCGCAGCCACGGGATCGCCGATCCCGTATCGAAGCTGCAGGTCGATACGCTCGATGCCAACTGCGACGCCTACGGCATCACGCAATTCAAAATGAACGACATGCGCCAAGGCATCGTTCATATCATTGGTCCCGAGCAAGGCGCCACGCTGCCTGGCATGACGATCGTGTGCGGCGATTCGCATACGTCGACGCACGGCGCGTTCGGCGCGCTCGCGCACGGCATAGGCACGTCGGAGGTCGAGCACGTGCTCGCCACGCAAACGCTCTTGCAAAAGAAGAGCAAGAACATGCTCGTCAAGGTCGAGGGTCCGTTGCCGCGCGGCTGCACGGCCAAGGACATCGTGCTCGCCGTGATCGGCAAGATCGGCACGGCCGGCGGCACGGGCTACGCAATCGAATTCGGCGGCTCGACCATCCGCTCGCTGTCGATGGAAGGCCGGATGACCGTCTGCAACATGGCGATCGAAGCCGGCGCGCGCGCAGGCATGGTCGCCGTCGACGATACGACGATCGACTACCTGAAGGGCCGGCCGTATTCGCCGCAGGGCGTCGAATGGGATCACGCCGTCGAATACTGGCGCACGTTCGTCTCCGATCCGGGCGCGCATTTCGACCGGGTGGTCGAGATCGACGCGGCCCACATCGTGCCCCAAGTGACCTGGGGCACTTCCCCGGAGATGGTGACGGCGATAGACGGCCGGGTGCCGGATCCGGAGCGCGAAAAAGATCCGGTCAAGCGCGGCGCGATGGAGCGTGCGCTGCAGTACATGGCGCTCGAGCCGAACGTGCCGATGGAGTCGATCAAGCTCGACAAGGTGTTCATCGGCTCGTGCACGAATGCACGCATCGAGGACATCCGCGCCGCTGCGTACGTGGTGAAGAAACTCGGCCGCCGTGTCGCGTCGAATATCCGGCTGGCAATGGTCGTGCCGGGCTCTGGGCTCGTCAAGGCGCAGGCCGAACGCGAAGGGCTCGACAAAATCTTCGTCGATGCCGGCTTCGAATGGCGCGAGCCCGGTTGTTCGATGTGCCTCGCGATGAATGCCGACCGGCTCGATCCGGGCGAGCGTTGCGCCTCGACTTCGAATCGCAATTTCGAAGGGCGCCAAGGTGCGGGCGGGCGCACGCACCTCGTGAGCCCGGCGATGGCCGCGGCTGCCGCGATCGAAGGTCATTTCGTCGACATTCGCAAATTGGGGTGAGGTGATGAAAGCTTGGACGTTCTGGCGGCGCGCCGCATCGATTGCGCTTGCCGGTACCTTGCTGGGCCTCGCGGGCTGCAACACGGTTGCCGGGTTCGGTCAGGACATGACCGATGCGGGCCACGCCATCAAGAAGGCTGCGGAGTAGAGAACATGGATAAATTCATCGTACATACCGGGCTCGTCGCGCCCCTCGATCGAGAAAACGTCGATACCGACGCGATCATCCCGAAGCAGTTCCTGAAGTCGATCAAACGCACCGGCTTTGGGCCGAACCTGTTCGACGAGTGGCGTTACCTCGATCATGGGGAGCCCGGCCAGGACAATTCGCGCCGGCCGCTGAACCCCGACTTCGTGCTCAATCAGCCGCGCTATCAGGGCGCATCGGTGTTGCTCGCCCGCAAGAACTTCGGTTGCGGCAGCTCGCGCGAGCACGCGCCGTGGGCGTTGCAGCAGTACGGCTTTCGCGCGCTGATCGCCCCGAGCTTCGCCGATATTTTCTTCAACAATTGTTTCAAGAATGGCGTGCTGCCGATCGTGCTTTCGGAGCAACAGGTCGATCATCTGTTTAACGAGACCTACGCGTTCAACGGCTATCAATTGACGATCGACCTCGAAGCGCAGCGTGTGCGCACGCCCGATGGCCGCGAGTACGCATTCGAAGTCGACGGCTTTCGCAAATATTGCCTGCTGAACGGTTTCGACGACATCGGCCTTACGCTGCGTCACGCCGACAAGATTCGCGCGTTCGAAGCCGAACGGATCGCCAAGCAGCCTTGGCTCGGCCACCGAATCATCGGCTGAAGCGACAAAACGGCAAACCGACAACCCGATAGGACTCCTAATGAAAATTGCTGTGCTCCCCGGTGACGGCATCGGCCCGGAAATCGTCAAGGAAGCGGTCAAGGTGCTCGATGCGCTCGGCGAAAAATTCGAGATGGAAGAGGCGCCCGTCGGCGGCGCCGGTTATGAGGCGAAAGGGCATCCGCTGCCCGAATCGACGCTGGCGCTCGCGAAAGCGGCCGACGCCATCTTGTTCGGCGCGGTGGGCGATTGGAAGTACGATTCGCTCGAACGCGCGCTGCGCCCCGAGCAGGCGATCCTCGGATTGCGCAAGCATCTCGAGCTGTTCGCCAACTTCCGCCCGGCGATCTGCTATCCGCAACTGACGGGCGCGTCCTCGCTCAAGCCCGAAATCGTCTCGGGCCTCGACATCTTGATCGTGCGCGAACTGAACGGCGACATCTATTTCGGCTCGCCGCGCGGCGTCCGGCAAGCGCCGGACGGTCCTTTCGAAGGCGCGCGCGAGGGTTTCGACACGATGCGCTACTCGGAGCCGGAGGTGCGGCGCATCGCGCACGTCGCGTTCCAAGCGGCGCAAAAGCGCGCGAAGCGGCTGACCTCGGTGGACAAGGCCAACGTGCTCGAGACGTCGCAGTTGTGGAAGGACGTCATGATCGACGTGGCGAAGGAATATCCGGACGTCGAGTTGTCGCATATGTACGTGGATAACGCCGCGATGCAGCTCGTGAAGGCGCCGAAATCCTTCGACGTCATCGTGACGGGCAATATGTTCGGCGACATTTTGTCCGACGAGGCGGCCATGCTCACGGGCTCGATCGGCATGCTGCCGTCGGCATCGCTCGATCGCAACAACAAGGGCCTGTACGAACCCTCGCACGGCTCAGCGCCCGACATAGCAGGCAAGGGCGTGGCCAATCCGCTCGCAACGATATTGTCGGCGGCGATGATGCTGCGCTATTCGCTGAACAGGGCGGAACAGGCCGACCGGATCGAGAAGGCGGTGCAGAAGGTGCTCGAGGCGGGCTACCGCACGGGCGACATCGCCACGCCGGGTTGCCGTCAGGTCGGCACGGCGGAAATGGGCGACGCGGTGCGCGCGGCGCTCTGATCCGCGACGGCGTTTCGTGCGGCCGGGCGTCGTTGCTCCGTTCGCACGAAACCGCTGAAATCAAGGTTTTTTTGCTGGATCGCCTGCACCGGCTGGCGCGCCGATGTGGATTTTTCGTGTAGACTGTGCCGATGGCGAAATTGTCCCCAATCTCCTCGATTGAAACCCCGCACGGCGATACGGCCCGTGCGGGCGGGTTCGCCATGGCTGGCGTCGTCGGCATTGCCGGCGCCATCGCCATTATTACGATTACCCCCAAAACGATCACGAAACGCTGATCGTCCGTCGTGCCCGCTCGTCTTCCCCGCGCGGTCACGCCGGGCAAAGTTGCGGGGAAGCGTCCACTCCAAGGGTTAGTCATGAACGTAGGTCTCGTAGGTTGGCGCGGCATGGTCGGCAGCGTCCTGATGCAGCGGATGCAGCAGGAAGGCGATTTCGATCTGATCGAACCGGTGTTTTTCAGCACCAGCAACGTGGGCGGCAACGCGCCGTCGTTCGCCAAGAACGAGACGAAGCTCAAGGATGCCAAGAGCATCGACGATCTGAAGAAGTGCGACGTCGTCATCACCTGCCAAGGCGGCGATTACACGAACGAGGTGTTCCCGAAGCTGCGTGCGGCGGGCTGGAACGGTTACTGGATCGACGCTGCGTCGTCGCTGCGGATGGCTGACGACGCCGTCATCGTTCTCGATCCGGTGAACCTGGACGTGATCAAGGACGCACTCGTCAAAGGCACGAAGAATTTCATCGGCGGCAACTGCACCGTCAGCCTGATGCTGATGGCGCTCGGCGGTTTGTTCAGCGCGGACCTCGTCGACTGGATGACGGCCATGACGTATCAGGCGGCCTCGGGCGCGGGCGCGCAAAACATGCGCGAGCTGCTCTCGCAAATGGGCGCATTGCACGACGCCGTCAAGCCGCAACTGGCCGATCCGGCCTCCGCCATTCTCGATATCGACCGCCGCGTGCTCGAAACGATGAATTCCGACGCGATGCCGACGCAGCATTTCGGCGTGCCGCTGGCCGGGTCGTTGATCCCCTGGATCGACAAGGATCTCGGCAACGGCATGTCCAAGGAAGAGTGGAAGGGCGGCGCCGAGGCCAACAAGATTCTCGGCAAGCCTGCCATGGGACAAGCCGGTTCGATTCCTGTCGATGGCCTGTGCGTGCGCATCGGCGCGATGCGCTGCCACTCGCAAGCGCTGACGATCAAGCTGAAGAAGGACGTGCCGCTCGACGAGATCAACGGCATCCTCGCAGCGGCCAACGATTGGGTGAGGGTCGTGCCGAACGAGCGCGAAGCATCGATGCGCGAATTGTCGCCCGCGGTCGTGACGGGCACGCTGTCGGTGCCGGTCGGCCGGTTGCGCAAGCTCGCCATGGGCGGCGAATACCTGTCCGCGTTCACGGTGGGCGATCAACTCCTTTGGGGCGCCGCCGAGCCGCTGCGCCGCATGCTGCGCATCCTGTTGGAGAAGTAAGCTGCATCGCGCGGGGCAGTCCGCCACGGGCGCCGAATCGAGCCGCCCGCCATGCCTCGCAGTGGTTTTGACCGGGTTCCTCACGTAAACTATGCGGCTACGACGCAGAGGAACCCCGAAAAGGCGTCGCCTTGTCGCGACGCCTTTTTCATTGCCGCAGCAAATGTTGGTCTCTCCCAAACGCCATATTGAGGCGCGCTTGACGCGCGTGACATCTTCATGACAACACGTTCGACGCGTCGCACCGTCCCGCTCGCGATCGCCGGTCCGGCGCTCGTCTTCGCATGGCTCGTCGGCGCGTCGCCGCGTGCAATGGCCGCGCCCGCCGCCGTGGCCCCCGCCACCGCCTCGAGCGCCCAAGCAGCGACGCCGGCCGTTGCTCCCGGAACCACTCAGTACGCGGTGAAGCCCGGGCAATCGCTCGCCGACATCGCCGCGGCCGCCACCCAGTCGCACGACAAGGCCGTGCTCAGCCGCGCGGCGAAAGTCATTTTCGATGCCAATCCGTCCGCGTTTTCGCGCGGCGATCCTAGCTTGTTGAAGTTGGGCGCCGTGCTGAATGTGCCGCCGCTCGATGAGACGGGCGCGCTAGCCAAGAGCGCGCCTGAGCCGGCCGCGCCAGCCGCGTCAAGTGCGCCGAGTGCGCCGAGTGCGCCGAGCGCAGCTTCGACGGCTGCCGCGGCTTCGCAGGCTGCTGCTGCCGGCGCGAAGGCAAGCGGCGCGCAATCGGCGGCGCCGGCATCGGCGCCCGCGGCGGCCGTATCGCAGGCATCCGCTGGCGCGGGTGCCGCGGCGCCCGCCAAGCCGGTGGCGTCGCCCGCGACGCATCCGCAACCGAACGTTCCGGCAGCGGTGGCTGGCGGGCATGCATGGAGCGGAGCGATCGAGTCCGCGCCCAGCGCTGCGTCGAGCGCGCCCGCGGAAGCAGTGGCAAGTGCGACCCAGGAGTCCGCGGCCGGCGCTGCCTCGGCCGCCGCGGCCAGTCAACCGGCAGCGAGCGGTGCGGCAACGGCCGGCGCTTCGACTGTCACCGCCGCGAGCGCGGCGGGCAAGGCGGGAGCTTCCGCCGCCACAGCGGCCGCCATGGCAGCGTCACACCCCAAAGTCTCGAGCCTGCAGCAACTACTGACGCTCAAGAACAGGGTGTTGATGGAATTGCAGCGGCACGGGTTCGGAACGTCTTCGTCGAGTCGTTCCGGCGCGACGGGCAATGCACCCGTGGGCGCATCAGGTTTCGCTGCCGCGCCGCCCGCGTCCGGCGTGGTTGCGCCTGCCCCAGGACCTTCGCGCGCCGCGGCTGCCGCCAATCAGCGTTTCATCAGCGTGGGCGGTTACGGCGTAGCGCGCGACGACATCCCGGCTATCGCCGCCATGGCGGCCGCTGTGGCGGCAGCGCTGCTCGTTTTGCTCGTCGCGCTCGGCATGAGCCGGCGCAAGCGGCGCGCAGCGGTTGCATCCGCGGCCTCCACCGGTGGCGCCGCGAGCGCGGCGCCGGCGGCCGAGGAGAGCGAGAGGGCGCGGCCGCCGGCCAGGCCGGCTACGCCGGCGGACGACCCCATCGAAGCTGAATTTCTGAGCATCCTCGCGCGAAATCCCACGAGCAAACGTGCGCTGATGGGGCTCGCCGGACGTTACGCCGAGCGCGGGAACGTGCGCGGGTTCGACGAAATCGCGCAACGCATCTATCGCCTTTCCGGCGGGCGCGGTCCGAACTGGGTCCACGTTGCCGCGCTCGGCCGTCAGCTCGATCCGGAGAACTCGATGTTCGCGCTTCCAGCCGCCGAAAGCGACGAATCCGGCTTGGCTGAGACGCAGGACGGTGGCGCGGCGGAGGAAACGACGTCCGAGGCGAGCGCGTCGTCGGAATGGCCGCGCGCGGATGAGCCCGAGCAACGCCCCCGTGCCGAGGTGCCGGTCGAGCACCCGCCCGAGGGCGCGACGGTTCCGGAGTTGACTGACGTCATCGCGCAGCCGCAACCGGGCATCGAGCCGGAACCCCAGCCCGAACTTCAGCCGGGACCCCAGCCGACATCCTCGCCGGAATCAACGCCTGCGATCGAAACCGCGCCCCAAGCAGCGCAAGCGCCTGCGGCACACTCCGAATCGGAGCATGAGCAGGAACTCGAAGCCGAATCGGGCGAACCGGCAAGTGCATCTCGCCCGGATGCAACGCTTCCGCCGGAAGCCGTCGCGGCGCTAGGCGCCCTGGACCTCGGTTTGCCTCCGCGCGCTGAGCCCGGCCCCAATGCGTCGGTTCCATTTCATGACATGGAAACGCACGAACAGGCCGGGACCGAATCAGCCCAGAGCGAGCCGTCGCCGCAAGTAACCGCAGCGGCCGCGCCGCATGAGCCGCACGCGGAGCCTTCCGCGCAGCACGAGCCAAAGGCGAACGCGGCCCACGAGCCCGAAGCTGCCCCTGCCGAGCCGCTAGCCGCGCCTAGCGTGACAGGGCTGGGCGCTGCGCCGGTCGGGCCGCTCAAGCTTTCGTTCAACCTCGATCTCCCGGGTGCGGACGCAAGCGAAGGCGCAATGGCCGCCGCCGCGCCGTTGCCGCAATTCACGCCCGAGCAACTCGCCAAGATCGCGCGCAACAAGCTCGATCTCGCTGCCGAATATATCGCGCTCGGCGATCTCGGCGGCGCGCGCACGCTGATTCACGAAGTCATCGAGTCCAACGATGCGGCTACGCGAGAGGACGCGCACGCGTTGCTGGCGACGCTAGCGCCGCTTTCGTGACGGCTACCATGCGCATCGCTCTCGGGATCCAATACGACGGCACCGCGTTTTGCGGCTGGCAGTCCCAACCTCACGGCAAGACTGTGCAAGACGCGTTGGAGCGCGCGCTGGCCGATTTCGCTTGCAAGCCGTTGCCGACGGTCGTCGCGGGCCGCACGGACACGGGGGTGCATGGGCTCGGGCAGGTGGTGCATTTCGACACCGATCTCGATCGCGAGGACTTTTCCTGGGTGCGCGGCACGAACGCCTTCCTGCCGCCGACCGTGGCCGTGCTGTGGGCCAAGCGGATGCCCGATGCTTTTCATGCGCGATTTTCGGCGTTCGAGCGCACTTATTACTACATGCTCTACGTGAATGCCGTCCGCTCGCCGATGCTGGCAGGGCGCGCGGGCTGGATTCATACGCCGCTGGACCTCGAGGCCATGCGCGCCGCCGCGCGGTGCCTGCTCGGCGAGCACGACTTCTCGGCGTTTCGCTCGTCGGAGTGCCAGGCCAAGACGCCGGTCAAACATCTCTACGAGATCGACATTCGCCAAGCGGGCGACATCATCCACTTTCGTTTTCGGGCGAACGCGTTCCTGCATCACATGGTCCGCAATCTGATGGGCTCGCTCGTGGCCGTAGGCCGGGGGCGCTACCCGGTGCCGTGGCTGGCCGATGTGCTCGCAAGCCGCGACCGCAACCGCGCCGCGCCGACGTTCATGCCCGAAGGCTTGTACCTGGCCCATGTCGGCTATCCCGAGGTCTTCGCGGTGCCGCCCGCGCCCCTCGGCAGCGTACCTTGGAGCGGCATTTGGAGCGAGTCAAGCCATGTCTAGCGCCGTCCCCGTTTCGCCCGCCGCCGGCTCGATCCCTCACCGCACGCGCATCAAGCTGTGCGGGTTGTCGCGCCGGGCAGACGTCGAGCTAGCCGTCGATCTCGGAGCCGATGCGATCGGCTTGGTCTTCTATCCGCCGAGTCCGCGCTCGGTCGGCGTCGCCGAGGCGATCGACCTCGCTCGCGCGCTGCCGCCTTTCGTCTCGATCGTAGGCTTGTTCGTGAATCCGACCGTGGACTGGATCGGTGAAGTGGCGAGCAACGTGCCGCTCACCATGCTGCAGTTTCACGGCGACGAAACCGCCGCGCAATGCGAGGAGCTAGCGAGCGTGGCCGGGTTGCCTTGGCTGCGCGCATTGCGCGTCGCGGCGGATACGCAGCCCCGCGATTTGGTAGAATCGGCGCTTAACTATTCGTCAGCCGGCGGCTTGCTCTTCGACACGCTCGTCGAAGGCTATGGCGGCGGCGGGAAGACATTCGATTGGTCACTTATTCCAGCAGAGCTCGCGCGTCGGGCCGTTTTGAGTGGTGGGTTGAACGCGCAAAACGTCGGTGACGCCATTCGGCGCGTGCGCCCGTACGCGGTCGATGTGTCGAGCGGCATCGAAGTGCCGGGCGCCAGGGGCGTGAAGGATCCCGCCCGAATGGCGGCGTTCGTGCGTGCAGTGCGCGCAGCGGACGCCGAGTGAAAGCCTAGGCGGCGCGGCCGGACGTGCCTCGCCGCCGCTGCGAAGAGTGACAACCATGTACGACCTTCCGGATCAACGGGGCCATTTCGGCCCATACGGCGGCACTTTCGTCGCCGAAACGCTCGTCCATGCGCTGGACGAGCTGCGCTTGGCCTACGAGCAGTACAGCAAGGACCCCGAGTTCATCGCCGAGTACGAGCGCGAGCTCAAATATTTCGTCGGGCGCCCGTCGCCGATTTACCACGCGCGGCGCTGGAGCGAGCTGCTCGGCGGGGCGCAGGTGTTCCTCAAACGCGAGGACCTCAATCACACGGGCGCGCATAAGGTCAACAACGTGATCGGCCAAGCGTTGCTCGCCAAGCGCATGGGCAAGCCGCGCGTGATCGCCGAAACGGGCGCCGGCCAGCATGGCGTCGCGACCGCCACGATCGCAGCGCGTTTCGGCATGGAATGCGTCGTCTACATGGGCGCCGAGGACGTGCGGCGGCAAGCGGCCAACGTCTATCGAATGAAGCTGCTCGGCGCCACCGTCGTGCCGGTCGAGTCCGGTTCGCGCACGCTCAAGGATGCGCTGAACGAAGCCATGCGCGACTGGGTCACGAACGTCGAGAGCACGTTCTACATCATCGGCACGGTTGCCGGTCCGCATCCGTATCCGATGATGGTCCGCGATTTCCAGCGGGTGATCGGCGACGAGTGCCGCGTGCAGATGCCCGAACTCACGGGACGCCAGCCTGACATGGTCATCGCCTGCGTCGGCGGCGGCTCCAACGCCATGGGCATCTTCTATCCCTACATCGACGATGCGGCGGTCAAGCTCATCGGCGTCGAGGCCGCGGGCGACGGGATCGAGACGGGACGGCACGCCGCCTCGCTCATCGGCGGCAGCCCCGGCGTGCTGCACGGCAATCGCACGTACCTGTTGCAGGACGAGAACGGCCAGATCATCGAGACACATTCGGTGTCGGCGGGCCTCGACTATCCGGGGGTCGGCCCCGAGCACGCCTGGTTGAAGGACAGCGGCCGCGCGCAATACGTCGGTATCACCGATGAGGAAGCGCTCAAGGCGTTCCACGATTGCTGCCGGATCGAAGGCATCATCCCCGCGCTCGAGTCGAGCCACGCGCTCGCTTATGCGGCCAAGATCGCGCCTTCGCTTTCTCGCGAGACGCATCTGCTCGTCAATCTTTCTGGCCGCGGCGACAAGGATATGCATACAGTCGCCGAACGCTCGGGCCTCGCGCTCTGAGCCACCGAAGCATGCGCGATCTCATCGACGAATTCGACGCACCGCGGCCTGCGGCCGCGGGCGGCGCGCTCGGCAGCTCGGGTGCGCCGCGTCCGGCCATCGATCTGCGCAACCGCGATTTCTTGGCGGATGCGCAGACGGTGCCGGACGGATCGATCGATCTGATCGTCGCCGATCCGCCCTACGGCCTCGGCAAGGATTACGGCAACGATTCCGACATGCGCTCGGGCGAGGCGTTTCTCGAGTGGACGCGCGCTTGGCTCGAGCTGGCCGTTCCGAAGCTCAAGGCGAGCGGCTCGCTATACGTG
Organism: Trinickia sp. Y13; assembly: GCF_029522115.1. Taxonomy (GTDB): domain Bacteria; phylum Pseudomonadota; class Gammaproteobacteria; order Burkholderiales; family Burkholderiaceae; genus Trinickia. The sequence continues at coordinate 27,759 of NZ_JAKWFK010000019.1, forward strand.
TTCTGCACTTGGCAGTACGCGCCGGAAATCTTTTCGTTCTTGAAGACCAAGCTCACGATGGTCAACGAGATCATCTGGGACCGGCGCGTGCCGAGCATGGGCGGCACGACGCGGCGTTTCACGTCGGTGCACGACAACATCGGATTGTTCGCCGTGTCGAAGGACTATTACTTCGACCTCGACCCCGTGCGGATTCCGTACGACGCAGCCACGAAGAAGGCGCGCTCTCGCAAGCTGTTCGAGGGGAGCAAGTGGCTCGAGGTGGGCTACAACCCGAAGGATGTCTGGTCGGTGTCGAGGCTGCATCGGCAGCATGCCGAGCGCGTCGATCATCCGACGCAAAAGCCCCTCGAGATCGTCGAGCGGATGGTGCTCGCAAGCTGTCCGCCGGGCGGGCGCGTGCTCGATCCGTTCATGGGCAGCGGCACGACGGCGGTGGCCTGTGCGCGGCATGCGCGCGCATTCGTTGGCTATGAGATCAATGAAAATTACTGCGCGATCGCGCGCGAACGAGTCGCCGCTGTCAGCGGCATATCGTCCGACGCGCCCGCCGTTGCCTTGGAAGCGGCACGGTAGTCGCGCTTATTGGCAGAGAAGACATCATGTCCCGCATCGAACAGACTTTCGCGGCCTTGGCCGCACAAAACAAGAAGGGGTTGATTCCCTTCATTACGGCTGGATATCCGGACCCGGCCCGCACGGTGGAATTCATGCATGCGCTTGTGGCCGGAGGCGCCGATGTGATCGAACTGGGCGTGCCGTTCTCGGACCCGATGGCCGATGGCGCCGTCATTCAACGTTCGTCCGAACGCGCGCTGGCCCACGGCGTGACGCTCAAGCACGTGCTGGCCGATGTGAAGCGGTTCCGCGAGCAGGACGCCACGACGCCGGTGGTCCTCATGGGATACGCCAATCCGATCGAGCGCATGGGCATCGAAGCGTTCGTTGAAGCGGCGGCGCAAGCAGGCGTGGACGGCGTTCTCACGGTGGATTACCCGCCCGAGGAATCGGTCGACTTCGCCCGGAGCATGCGCGCGGCGGGTATCGATCCGATCTTCTTGCTCGCACCCACTTCGACCGATGCGCGGATCGCGGCCGTCGCCGAGGTGGCGAGCGGCTACGTCTATTATGTGTCGGTCAAAGGGGTGACCGGTTCGGCAAATCTGGACGTTTCCAGCATCGCGAGTAAAATCCCGGCGATCAAGTCGCAAGTAAAGCTACCTCTTGGGGTCGGATTCGGTATTCGTGACGCCTCCACGGCGCGTGCGGTTGCCGAGGTGGCCGATGCCGTGGTCATTGGTAGCCGCCTGGTGCAGCTACTCGAACAGGCGCCGGCGCAGTCGGCCGCAACGGAGCTGACGGCGTTCGTTGCCGAGATCCGCAAGGCGCTCGACGCCGGTTGAATGTAGCGCAGGGCCTCTCGCCGGACGGGGGAAGCTGGCCGGCGCGGGGTGGTGAAGGCGCTGCGTGCGACGTACGTACGGAACAATACAATTGAAGGAACAACGATGAGCTGGCTCGACAAGCTATTGCCGCCGAAGATCAAACAGACCGATCCGAAAAGCCGCAAAGGCATCCCGGAAGGCCTTTGGGTCAAGTGTCCGTCGTGCGAGGCGGTGTTGTACCGCAACGACGTCGAGGCGAATTTGCATGTTTGTCCGAAATGCAGCCATCACATGCGCATCGGCGCGCGCGCGCGCCTTGACGGGCTGCTCGACGCGGAAGGCCGTTACGAAATCGGTCAGGAGATCGTTCCGGTCGATGCACTGAAGTTCAAGGACAGCCGCAAGTATCCGGACCGCATCAAAGATGCGATGGACGAAACCGGAGAAACCGATGCGATGGTCGTGATGGGTGGCGCGATTCATACGCTGCCGGTCGTCGTTTCTTGCTTCGAGTTCGCGTTCATGGGCGGGTCGATGGGCTCGGTCGTCGGCGAGCGCTTTGCGCGCGGCGCCCAAAACGCGATCGAGCAACAAGTCCCGTTCATCTGTTTCACGGCCTCGGGCGGGGCGCGGATGCAGGAAAGCCTGCTGTCGTTGATGCAAATGGCCAAGACGACTGCAATGCTGACCAAGCTTGCCGACGCCAAATTGCCGTTCATCTCCGTACTGACGGACCCGACGATGGGCGGCGTATCGGCGAGCTTCGCATTCCTTGGCGATGTCGTGATCGCAGAGCCGAAGGCATTGATCGGCTTTGCCGGCCCGCGGGTGATCGAGCAGACGGTGCGGGAGAAACTGCCCGAAGGCTTCCAGCGCGCCGAGTTCCTGTTGCAAAAGGGGGCGATCGACATGATCGTCGATCGCCGCAAGCTTCGCGAAGAGTTGGCGCGTCTGATCGCGCTGCTCACGCGCCAGCCCGCGGATGCCGTCGCCTGAACGGTAAGTCAACTGCAGATCTCACGCGGGACGGCCCGCGGTTTTGGATGACTCATTTTCCCACTCTCGACGCTTGGCTCGCGCATCTCGAGTCGGCGCACCCGGTCGGCATCGACATGGGGCTCACGCGCATCGGCCAGGTCAAGGATGCGCTCGGACTTGCGTTTCACTGTCCTGTCATCACGGTGGGCGGCACGAATGGCAAGGGATCGACTTGCGCGATGCTCGAGTCGATCCTGCGCGCGTCCGGCTACCACGTTGGTTGCCATACGTCGCCGCACCTGCTCGAGTTCAATGAGCGCGCGCGCATCGACGGCCGCAATGCGACCGACGACGAGCTTCTGCCGCATTTCGAAGCGGTTGAGGCGGCGCGCACGCGCTTGGCCGAACCCGTGTCGCTGACTTACTTCGAATTCACGACGCTTGCGATCTTGCACTGGTTCGCGTCGCGCGAGCTCGATGCCGTGATTCTCGAGGTCGGGCTTGGCGGGCGGCTCGACGCCGTCAATATCGTCGACGCCGACTGCGCAATCGTGACGAGCATCGACATCGATCACACGGAGTATCTCGGCGATACGCGCGAGAAGATCGCCTACGAGAAGGCGGGCATTTTTCGCCCTGGCCGGCCCGCGATCTGCGCCGATCCCGCTCCGCCGCAATCGTTGATCGATCATGCGCAAGCGATCGGCGCCGAACTCTGGCTCTTCGGGCGCGACTTCCGCTACGAAGGCCAGGCGGGTAGCGAGCGGCAACAGTGGAGCTACGTCGGCCCTACGGCGCGGCGCTCGGCGCTCGCCTATCCGGCCCTGCGCGGGGCGAATCAGCTGATCAATACGTCCGCGGCGCTGGCCGCGCTCGAGGCGCTGCGAGACCGGCTGCCCGTTTCCGCTCAAGACGTGCGGCTCGGGTTGGCCAACGTCGAGCTGCCCGGGCGCTTTCAGGTGCTGCCTGGACGGCCAGCGATCGTGCTCGATGTCGCGCACAATCCCCATGCGGCGGCCGTCCTGGCTCAAAATCTGGGCAGCATGGGCTTTTTCCGCTACACCTACGCCGTCTTTGGGGCGATGCGCGACAAGGATATCGCGGGCGTCGTCAAACATCTCAAAGGCGAAATCGATCACTGGTGCTTGACCGATTTGCCGCTTGGCCGAGCCGCGAGCGCGGCGGACCTGGATGAGATCCTGCGGACCGAGGGCGTCGAAGACGGCCCCGACAGCAGCATCCGCCGTTTCGCCTCGCCGGCCGAAGCTTTCCAAGATGCGCTGAGCCGAGCGACGGACGATGATAGAATCGTGGTTTTCGGTAGCTTCTATACTGTTGCGGGCGTCATGGCCTACCGCAAGTCGCGGCAACATTGACCGACGCGCGCCGCACTGACGGCCGCCCCCCCTCGAACTCAGCGGATTCATGGGCTTTTTCTCGTTCGGCAAAAAAGACGACACGCCGCGCCGGCGTGGCGCCAGCGCTAGATCCGCGCGTAGCGGTGGCACGTTCGAGGCACGCGACGAGCGACCGAGCCGTCGCAAAGAGCGCGCGGCCGACGCCGATGCGATGCTGCTCGATCCGACGCTTCCAGAAAAGCAACGGGCGCGCCGGCGCCTAGTTGGCGCGATCGCGCTCGTGCTCGCCGCCGTGGTCGTCCTGCCGATGGTGCTCGATTCCCATCCGAAGCCGGTGACCAACGACATCGCGATCGACATTCCGAATCGCCCGGCAACGGTTCCGTCCCGCGCTAGCGACGACATCCCCGAGGACACGCAAGACGCCGTTGCGCCCGATCGCGCCGATGCGAGCGGTGCGACGGCTTCCGGTCCCGGCACGGCGGGGCTGGCTGCCGCGTCAGCCAGCGGGACCTCGCAGTCTTCAAGCCGTGCGCAAGGCGCGACCAAACGGACGGAATCCAAGCAGGCAGAATCCAAGCAGACGCAATCGAAGCAGACGCAATCGAAGCAGACGAGCACCGCCCCGGCGGCGACTCCCCCCGCGGAGGCAGCGCAAACGGCGAAAACCGTCACCGTTCCCGGCCCCAGCGCGGCAAAACCCGATTCGGGTACGCCGGCGGCACCGCCCGGTTCGCGTTTCGCCGTACGGCTCGGCGTGTTCGCCGACGAGGCAAGCGGCCGCGCATGGGAGAGCAAGCTGAAGGCGGCGGGCGTGCCCGCTTACATCGAACATCGCAAGCAAGCCGATGGCAAATCCCGCACGATGCTGTTCGCCGGTCCGTTCGCCGATCGCGCGGCGGCGTCCGCGGCGGTCGCGAAGGTGCGCGAGGCCGGCTTGGCGGCGGGCACGGGCAACGCGTCGCAGTGACGGCATCGATGCTTACCGCGTTCGATTACGCCGTGCTTGCGGTGATCGGCCTGTCGGCGCTGCGCGGTGCGTGGCGCGGGTTGCTTTCGGAAATATTCGGCCTGATCGGCTGGGTCGTGGCTTTTTTTGTCGCTTCGCGCTATGTGCAGCTCCTGGTGCCCTATATTCCAAGCGACTGGCCCGGCGGTGCGCTCACGCAGTGGTTGCTGGCGTTCGCGGCGATCATGGTGGGCGTGGTGCTCGTGGCGAGTGTCGCGAATGCGCTGATCGCACGGTTGGTGGCCGTGACAGGGCTGGGCGGCGTGGATCGGTCGCTCGGATTGCTGTTCGGTATCGTGCGCGGCGTGGTGTTCGTGTTGTTGCTCGTGGCGCTGGCCGGGTTGACCGAACTGCCGAAGCAACAATTTTGGCGCGACGCTTTGCTGCGGCCCTATGTCGAGCGAGGCGTGCATGAGTTGAAGCCTCTGCTTCCCCCGGCGCTCGCCGCGTACGTTCGCGTGTGAAGCGCGTGCGTCGGCCCCATGGCCGGCACCATCGTTTTTCGTATCTTTGAAGGACCTGCCATGTGCGGCATCGTAGGCGTAGTCTCCCACTCCCCGGTCAATCAGTTGATCTACGACAGCCTTCTGCTGTTGCAGCATCGCGGCCAGGATGCGGCCGGTATCGCGACGGCGAACGGCAGCACTTTCCACATGTACAAGGCCAACGGCATGGTGCGCGACGTGTTCCGCACGCGCAATATGCGCAGTTTGCCGGGCACCGCGGGCATCGGCCAAGTGCGGTATCCGACAGCTGGCTCGGCCTCGAGCGAAGAAGAGGCACAGCCGTTCTACGTGAATGCGCCGTTCGGCATCATCCTCGCGCATAACGGCAATCTGACGAACTGGCAGCAACTGAAAGACGAGATGTTCCGCATCGACCGGCGTCATGTGAACACGAACTCGGACACGGAAGTGCTGCTCAACGTGCTCGCGCACGAGGTGCAACTGGCAAGCTCGGGCCTGCAGCTCGATCCCGGCACGGTGTTCAAGGCCGTGGCGGGCGTGCATCGCCGCGTGCGCGGTTCGTACGCCATCGTTTCGTTGATCGCCGGTTATGGATTGCTGGCGTTTCGCGACCCGTACGGCATTCGCCCGCTGTGCATCGGCAAGCATGAAACGGAACACGGCGTCGAGTGGATCGTCGCATCGGAATCGGTGGCCGTCGAAGGCATCGGATTCGATTTCGTGCGAGACGTCGCGCCCGGCGAGGCGATCTTCATCGACAACGACGGCCATCTGCACAGCCAGCAGTGCGCGGATACGCCGAGCCTGAACCCCTGCATTTTCGAGTACGTCTATCTGGCGCGTCCCGATTCGGTGCTCGATGGCGTCTCCGTCTACAACGTGCGCCTGCGCATGGGCGACTACCTCGCCGCCAAGATCAAACGCGTCCTGCCCGACGTGCCGATCGACGTGGTCATGCCGATTCCCGATTCGTCGCGGCCCGCCGCGATGCAGGTGGCGGCCAAGCTCGGCGTCGAATACCGCGAAGGGTTCTTCAAGAACCGCTACGTGGGCCGGACCTTCATCATGCCGGGCCAGGCGGTGCGCAAGAAGTCGGTGCGCCAAAAGCTCAATGCGATGGCGATCGAGTTCAAGGATAAGAACGTGCTGATCGTCGACGATTCGATCGTCCGCGGCACGACTTCACACGAGATCGTGCAGATGGCGCGCGATGCGGGGGCGAAGAGCGTGATCTTCGCGTCTGCTGCGCCGCCCGTGAAGTTCCCCAACGTGTATGGCATCGACATGCCCACGCGCAGCGAACTCGTCGCCCATGGCCGCACCGACGAGGAAGTCGCCAAGATCATCGGCGCCGATCATCTCGTCTATCAGGATGTCGATGCGCTCAAGCAAGCGGTGCGCGACATCAATCCGATGCTGACGCGTTTCGAGGCGTCTTGCTTCGACGGCGATTACATCACGGGCGATGTCACGGCACAGTATCTCGACGTCATCGAACGCGCCCGGCTCTCGCCGCAATCGCAGTCGGAGCGCGATTCGGCCGGCGACGCCGTGGACGGCGCCATGACGCGCTCGCAACTGCATTTGCAGCTGTCGGTCGAGTAAGCCGCGCCGGCCCGCGTCGTCGGGCGGCAGGCGTGCGCTGGGATGGGCGTGCTAAGATGCCACTCAGCGTCGATTTGAATTCAGCTTGCGGACGCGGGGCGACCCGAAACAGCTAAAGCGAAAGACGGCGATTGCGCCGTCCGACGCCGAGACGGACCCCGCATACGAAGCCCGCTTTTGCCGACGCGAAGCGGGCTTTTTGCTGGCTGCCGCTTTTGCGGCTGCCGGCTTCCAGACTCCGGCGAAACGGCGTCTAACGCTCAAGGCATAAGGCATCAGGACTATGGACGACTCTTTGAACTTCGATACGCTCGCCGTGCGCTCCGGCACTGTGCGCACGGACTACAACGAGCACTCGGAAGCGCTCTTCTTGACGTCGAGCTTCTGCTTCAACAGCGCGGCCGAGGCGGCAGAACGCTTCAAGCATTCCGAGGATTACTACACCTATTCGCGCTTCACGAATCCGACCGTCACCATGTTTCAGGAGCGCTTGGCGGCGCTCGAAGGCGGGGAAGCATGCATTGCGACGGCCTCGGGCATGAGCGCGATCCTGTCGGTCGTGATGGCGGCGATGCAGGCGGGCGATCATATCGTCAGTTCGCGGGCGCTGTTCGGCTCGACGCTCGGCATGTTCTCGCAGATATTCGGCCGCTTCGGCATCGCGACGACATACGTCGACCCGAACGACCTCGATGCGTGGCGCGCGGCGGTGCGGCCCGAGACGAAGCTGTTTTTCGTCGAGACGCCGTCCAATCCGCTCACCGAACTGTGCGATATCGAGGCCATCGGCAAGATCGCGAAAGCGGCGGGGGCCTTGTTCGTCGTCGACAATTCGTTCTGCAGCCCGGCGGTGCAGCAGCCTTTGAAGCTTGGGGCCGATGTCGTCATGCATTCCGCGACGAAACTCATCGACGGTCAGGGACGGGTGCTAGGCGGTGCGCTGGTCGGCACGCGCGCCTTCATCATGGAAAAAGTGTTTCCGTTCGTGCGCACCGCTGGGCCGACGCTGTCCGCGTTCAATGCGTGGATCCTGTTGAAGGGGTTGGAGACGCTATCGCTGCGCGCCGAGCGCCATTCGGCCAGCGCGCTGCATGTGGCGCGCTGGCTCGAGTCCAATCCCGGCGTGAAGCGCGTCTTCTATCCGGGACTCGAATCGCATCCGCAATACGAGATCGCGCAGCGCCAGCAACGCTCGGGCGGCTCGGTGCTCGCATTCGAGGTGGTCGGCGACACGCCCGAGGCGCAGCGCGCCAACGCTTGGCGCGTCATCGACGGGACGAAGCTGTGCTCGATCACGGCCAATTTGGGCGATACGCGCACGACGATCACGCACCCGGCAACGACCACGCACAGCCGGATCACGACAGAAGCGCGCGCTGCGGCCGGGATATCCGAGGCCCTGCTTCGCGTGGCGATCGGGCTCGAGGATGCGGACGATATCTGCCGAGACTTGGGGCACGGCTTGCAGCAGTGAGCGTGGCGAAGTGCGACCCGCTTTGCCGGAGCACCGCGGGCAGGTCCCCGCGGTGAATCGCTTCGTTCATCGACAATGTGAGACAACCCCTTGGTGCCCGCTGCCGGGGCGACGTTAGCGATTTACCTTTTCGTCGCTGGATGCTACGTTGGCTCCAAGTTTGCATCTGCTGCGCGGGTCGTTTATCCATTTGCCGCGCTTCCTCCTCGAGAGATACCGATGCCGGGTCATGCCTTCTCTGCTCGTGAGCCCAAGCACGCAGGGCAGCGGGATTCGATAAGGGACCACAAGGCCGCTAAGCGGGCCATGAGCGACGTGAGGCGGGTGGCCCCCGATGTCAACGCTTTCAAGTTCTTCGACAGCACGAGGAAATACCCAAAACGAGCGAATCTTTTTGCCCACGGCGAACTCGGTAAGGACGGCACGGCGCTCATAGTCGGTTCCGAGCACGGGCGGCTCGACCCGGGGGCATTCGCCGAAGCGGCGGGAGATCTTTCCGGCGTGGACTGTATCCGCCTCGTCATCTGTCACTCGGCGAACGGCGATGAGCGCTCTTTCGCGCAGCAGTTCGCGAATATCACCGGCAAGCGAGTGAAGGCCTTCAAAGGGACCGTGGCGGTTCACCGAAGGACCTCTATTGACGATATGGTCTGGGCTTACGACATCAACTTCGATGCGGCGTCTGACCATGCAACACAGCAAAACATGCATGAGCCCGCCGCTTATGCGGCGGAACAGGCCAATTCAGCGCTCAACGGCTATTACAGCGCATACCGAATGAAACTGGCGAAGTCCAGGCCCTGGAAGCATGTCTTCGAATGCGTCAACCCGTTTAATTGGACCTACGTGCCCAAATACTTCGAGCCCCAGGCAGTTGATGCGAGCGACGAACCTGCGGAGAACGAACCCGCATCGGACGTCGATGATCATTCCCCGCGCTCGGCCCTCAATGCGCCGGCTTCCCCCGCCATTGGCCTGGAGGAATCCCAAAGCGTCGCGTGAACGCGTGCGTAAAGGCGCTCTGATCGCCGAAACCGACCGTCAGTGCGACGTCGGTCAAAGTTTTGCGCGAGGCGCACAGCAGTACGAGCGCCGTGTCTAGGCGAAGCCGCTGCAAATAGCGGTGAGGCGTCGTGCCGAATGCTTCCTCGAACAACTGATGGAAGCGCCGCTCGCCCAACCCGCAGTGCCTCGCGAGATCGACCACGCGCAGCGGCTCGGATAGATGCGCGCGCAACCAGTTGTCGATGCGCGCGTAGTCGAGCCGAGAAGCGGGGGCTTGCACGCCGACGTTCTCGCCCAAAACGATGGCCAAGCGCGCCGCCGTGTCCCATGCCAAACGGCGCGCTCGCTCGTTCATGCCCACCGAGCGGGCGAGATCCGCATCGCTGCGTTCCGCTTCGCTTGCTTCGTGGCCGCCGGCCGGTGTCGCCGCCGGCATGGCGCGCGCCGCATAGGAAGCGGTATCGCGCACGAGCGCCGCGAGCGCGTCGTTCATCGTCAATGCCAACGCGCGCGAAAAAAAGCGTTCGGGCAGTGCGAGCGATGCGCAAGGCACGTCGAGCACCAACTGCCGGTTCTCGCCGACGCCCGCATACTCGTGGCGCGAACCGGCCGGAATCAACCACGCGTGACGCGCGTCGATACGGTGGCCGACACCGTCGACGGCCATCTCCATCACACCGTCCACGCCGAGCACGATCTGATGAAACGCATGCACGTCACAGGCGCTGTCGGCGCCGTAACGACGCAGCGACAAGGCGGGCGATTCGATCGCGCGATCGTTCATCTTCGTATGGCTTGCTTGCGTCGCTCGCCGGCCGACGCTTATGCCTGGAGCAACTCGACTTCAAAAACGAGCGTCGCGTTGGGCGGAATCACGCCGCCCGCGCCACGCACGCCGTAGCCCAGTTGCGGCGGAATGGTCAGACGACGCACGCCGCCCACTTTCATGCCCTGCACGCCTTCGTCCCAACCCTTGATGACCATGCCGCCACCGAGGACGAAGGCGAACGGATCGTTGCGGTCCTTGCTCGAATCGAACTTCTGACCGTCTGTGAGCCACCCCGTGTAGTGCACGGTGACGGTCGTGCCCGCCGCGGCCTCGGCGCCTGCGCCCACGGTCAAATCTTCGTACTTCAACCCCGATTCTGTAGTGACGGTCGTCATGGTCGTTACGCTCCAATGGTGATGAAACCGCCATTGTAGGCGTTCAGCCCGGCACGGTGCCTATAATGTCCGTCTGCTCAACACGCTTACGGCGTCACCCGGTTGTGCAACGTTGCGGGCCGCGCTTGCTCGCGCGCCGCCGCGGCCCGGGCCGCCGAGCGACTTTTCGAGAGGCCGACCGTGTCGACGTTTTCCCACGCCGTTGCCGCATCCGACGAACGTCTCGCTCATCTGCGGGCCGAAGTCGCGCTGTTCATGCGCGATCATGTTTTGTCCCTCGTCTCTCACGATTTACGCAGCCCGCTCAATGCGATTCATAGCTGGGCGTATGTCCTCGAACGCAAGCTCGATGCGACCGATGCATCCGCTCAGCGCGCGCTGGCCGGCATTCGCTCGGGCGTCGAGCAGCAAGTGAAGCTGCTCGAGGATGCCGTCGACAAAACGCGCGCGGAAACCAAATCGTTGCCGCTCGCGCGCGAGTCGTTTCCGATCAGTGCGGCCGTGGAGCGCGCGCTCGCGGATGCGAGGCTCGCCATCGTCGAAGCGCGCGGCACGCCCATCGAGATTCAATCGTCGGTCGATGCGCAGTGGTGCGACGGCGATCGCGAGCGCCTCGCTCAAGCGATTTGGACCATGCTCGTTTTTGCTACCGAAGCGAGCGCGCCCGGCGCGGCCATCACGCTCGCCAGCAGTCTCGAGAACGCGTCTTGGCGCGTCGAAGTGGGTTATACGGCGAGTTTCGCTGCGTTGTCCGATGCCGAGTTGCCGCACGCCATGGAGCCCTTCGCGCGCAGTCAGGCGATGCAGCCCCGCGAGGCTGGGCGCATTGCGTGGGCGCTCGCGCTGCCGCAACGCGTCGCAGCGGCACATGGGGGGGCCTTCGAACAGAGTGCGACCGTCGACGGCGAGCGCTCGTCGCTCGTGCTGCGCGTGCCGCTTACTGCGCAGTGACGGGCACGCCTTCTTCGACGAGCAGGGCGACGGGCAGTGCCCTCAACGCTTCGCGCAAGTAAAGCCTGCCCGCTTGGTCAGCTTTCTGCGCGGCGGGACTGAGGCAGTCGAACAGTGCGCGTCCCGCGAGGGCGGCAGGCAACTCGATCGAAGTGTCCTCCCACGCGCTCGGATCGACGAGGGGCAGGTCGCCGGACTCGGGCAGCAGCGATGCGGACAGCCGGGTGGCGATGACGATCGCGTACGCGTCGCCGTGCTGGCGTGCGAAGGCGATCGCGTGACGCGCGCGCGTGCCGGATACCGTCAGCGGAATGTACGAGCCTTCGAGAAACAGCGCCGGCGACACGGCGCGCAGCGTCAGCGCGCGATGGACGATCCCGAGCTTGACGCGGCCGTCGCGCCAGTTGTGCAGTTGTTCGCTCGGCGGCGTGTCGACGAGCCAGGCACTGCGCCGGCCGAAGTCGACAGGCCGACGGTTGTCGGGATCGACCAAACTGAAATCCCACAGCTCGGCGCCCTGGTACAAATCGGGTACGCCCGGCGAGGTCATTCGCAAGATCGTTTGCAGCAGGCTGTTGATCGCACCGGCTCGCTCGATGCGAGCGATGAAGGACGACAGTTCCTGCAGAAATCCCTCCCGCCGCTGCGGCGCCAGGATATCGAACAAGAAGGCGCGCGAGGCGGCTTCGTAGGCTTGGTCGGGAGCATGCCAACTGGTCTGCCGTTTCGCTTCGCGCGCGGCCTTCAACTGCCATTGCGCGACGCGTTCGGCGAATCCTTGGACGGCGTCGGCATCGGCATGGTCCAGCTCGTAAGGCCATGCGCCCACCAGCGTTTGGTAAAGCATCGCTTCGGCAGCGGGTCCCGGCGCCCAATCCGGCGCGGGTCCAGGCAAGGGCGTGCAAGCCGTCGAAAGTCCGATAGGCGACGGGGAGGACGAGGCACGACGATGCGGCGCGTTGAGCGTGGACCACGCGCGCAGTTTCGCAGTCCATTCATCGGCGATTTCGCTCAGCACGGCAAGCCGGGCGCGCACGTCTTCGCCTCGTTTGTGATCGTGAGTGGCCGTCGCCACGAGCGCGTACGGGAAACGCCGCGCGCGCTCGAGATTCGCTTCGTGGAACCCATCGACGCTCAGCGCGAATTCGCTCGGGTCGGCGCCCACTTCGTTGCGTGACAACAAGCGGCCGTAGCGATAGAAGGTCGTATCTTCGATCGCCTTGGCGGCCAGCGGCGCGGTCAGTTGGGCAAACAGCGTTGCAGCGGTGCGCCGTTCGCGGCTCGGCGGCGCGCCATCGGCGGCGCCCGGTTCGCGCTGCCCGCCGAGCGATGCATCGATGAACGCGAGCACGTCATGGTCGCCGTGCGCCAACGCACTGCGCGCGGCGTTCAATGCTTGGCGGAAATAGGCATCGTCGGCGGCCGTGCGTACGCCGGCGGCCGGATACATGCGATACACGGGGAAGTGCACCGCCAGTTCGGACACCGCGCGCCGAATCGCGCTGAACGTGAAATCGCGCGTGCTCGGGTTCTCGCGTGCGATGCGGTGCAGGCCGCGTGCCGCTCGATCGAGTTCGGCCGATAGGTTTTCGGCAAGGATCTTGCGCCGCGCCTCCCGGGCCGCATCGGCAAAGGTTTCGCGCGACCCCGAGAGCTCTGCCCATGCGGCCGTCAGCGCCGCCTCGCCTTGCGGATCGTGCAGCAGCGCGCCGACATCGCTCATGAAGTCGTAACCCGTCGTGCCGTCGACGCCCCAGTCGGCAGGCAACGCTTCGCCGCGCGCGAGAATCTTTTCGACAACGACGTAAGCGCGCGAATGGTCGAGCTGCGGCGGCCGCTCGGCTTCGCGCTCGGTGAGCTTCTCGCGCAGGCGTTGGCAGTACTCGCGCGGATCGACGAGACCGTCGACGTGGTCGACGCGCACGCCATCGATCACGCCTTGCGCGAACAAGCGCAAGACGAGCGCGTGCACGGCATCGAACACTTCGGCGCGCTCGGTGCGCACGGCGGCGAGCGTGCCGATGTCGAAGAACCGCCGCCAATTCACCTCGTCCGCTGCGGTTCGCCACCAGGCGAGCCGAAAGAACTGACGCTCGAGCAGGCGATGCAACCGCTCGCGCGAGGCGGGCGTGCCGGGCGAATAGGCTTCGAGGGCCGCGTCGAACGGTTTCGCTCCGTGTTCCGCCGCAAATGCGCGCATCGCTTCCAAGGCCGCCTGCGCTCGCTCGCGGTGTTCCGATTGCGTGGTCAGGCCGTCGAAGCGATCGGCGAGGGCGGCCAATGCCGCAGGCGCTGTTTGCGTCGCGGCGCGCAAGATCTGCGGATAGTCGATCGGGCAAATCGGGAATCGATGCTCGGCATAGCAAGCGAAGAATCTGCCTTGCCCCGCATCGAACGAGAGCGTAATGCGGCCGGCCGAGAGCGCTTGGCCGTAGGGCGCACCCAAGCACGGCGCGAGCACTTTGCCGCGCAGCGCAGGATCGGGCGAGTGCCAGTCGATGTCGAAGTGGCGCGCGTAGGTGCCGTGGCGGCCCCATTCGAGGATGTCGAGCCACCAGCCGTTATGGCCGCCCGCGATCCCCATGTGATTCGGTACGATGTCGGCGATGAGCCCCATTTGCCGCGCATGCACGGCATCGGCCAGTCGCAGCAGCGCGCCTTCCCCGCCGAGTTCCGGATTCACGCGCGCATAATCGATCGTGTCGTAACCGTGCAGCGACCCGGGAACCGAGGCTGTGATGGGCGACAGATACAAGTGGCTCACGCCGAGCGTGGCAAAGTAGTCTACGTGCGCGAGCGCATCGTCGAACGTGAAGCCGCGGTGAAGCTGCAGGCGTAGCGTGGAGCGCGGGACGGTCATGGCTTGCGGGACGGTTCGGGAGCGGGGCTGGGGGCGGATCGAGCACGCGTGCCGCGCCGGCGTTTGCTCGATAGCGCGAGCAGACGGTCGGTCAAGGCGCTGTCTTCGAATAGCGCATCGATGGGCGAGGGCAGACGTCTGCGCCAGTTCGGGTGCTCGTCGATCGAGCCCGGCAAGTTCGGTTGATCGGCGAGACCCAACAGGTCTTCGAGCGGATAGAGCGCGAGCGGAGCTGGCGTCGACGCCACGAAGGCGATCGCTTCATCGATCGGCGCCTGATCTTTGGGCGGCGCGCCGACGCCCAATGGCGCCACGCCCGCATGCTGGAACGCGCGCCACAGCGCATGGCGATCGGCCGCCCGCTCGGTCTGGGCGAGCGCCACCGGATCGCGGCCGTCCGCGCGTGGGGCGGTTTGGCCGATGCGATCGCGCCAGGCGATGTCGGCGCCGCTCCACCAGCCCGCAATCGTCGGCAGGTCGTGCGTGGTCGTCGTGGCGAGCGCGCTTCGGCTCCACTGCGATGGCGGCATGAAGCTGCCGCCTTCTTCGCCGCGTTCGAACCAGAGCACGCGGATGCCGAGCAAGCCGTGCCGCGCCAGGCGGTCGCGGAATCCGTCGGGTACCGTGCCCAAGTCCTCGCCGATCACGATCGCGCGGTGACGCGCCGATTCGAGCGCGATCAAGCGCAGGAGGTCCGTGATCGGGTAGCGCAAGTACGCGCCGTCTGCCGCGCTCGCGCCTTCGGGCACGAGCCACAACCGTTGCAGGCCGAGCACGTGGTCGATGCGCATGCCGCCGCCATGGGCGAAGGTGGCGCGCAGCATGTCGATGAAAGCACTGAAGCCCTGGCTGCGCATGGCGCGCGGCGAGAACGTGGTCAGCCCCCACGCCTGACCGGCTTGATTGAACAGATCGGGAGGCGCGCCCACCGAGACGCGCTGCAACATGTCGTCGGGATAGGACCACGCGTGGCTGCCTGCGCTATCGCAGCCGACGGCGAGATCCGTCACGACGCCGATCGCCATGCCGGCTTCTCGTGCGGCTTGCTGGGCGCTTTTCAGGCCGTTGGCGGCGAGCCACTGCAGAAAACGATGGAAGTCGACTTCATGGCGATGATCGCGCGCGAATGCCTGCACCTGCGGGTTGCGCGGATCCGTGAGCGATGCGGGCCAATCGCGCCAATGATGGATGCCGTGCTCGCCCCGCTCGATGGCGTCGATCGCTTCGAAGCGTGCGTGGTCCTCGAGCACCTGTCCCCCGTGCGCGCAGAATGCGTCGAATTGCGCAGCGAGCGGCGTGGCGCTCGCTCGCTCGTGCGCGCAAAACCGCTCGTAGAGCGCGCGTAGCACCGTCAAGCGCAGCGTCAGCGCACGCGGCCAATCGACGAGCGGCAGCGCTTCGGCTTCTGCCCATGCTTCCCGCAGCGAGCGTTCGCCGCTCGCGCGGGGCGAATCGAGTACCGATGAGAGCGCATCGGCGCCAAACGCGGCGGCCGGATCGATGTGGGCGATGTTTAGAAGCAGCCGAGACGACGGAGAGTAGGGGCTGAACTTGCCCGCATCGGCGCTGAACATCGCGTGCGTGGGGCTGATGGCCAATGCGTCCGCGCCTGCTTGCGCACCATGGCGCGCTAAGCAGGCGAGCGCGGTGTAATCGCCGATGCCGCCATCGCCTGCGCGACGCAAGCCGTAGAGTTGCGCCCCAATGCCCCAGATCGCCGCCGTGCGCGGCGGATCGGCGTCGGCGCGCCGTGCCGCCTGGGCGGCGCCGATGCCGCCTGCGTCGCGGCACGCGTCGTCGATCGTATAGCAGCGCGGCGGTGCAACCGCGAGCCGTATGCGTTGCCCCCCGAGCTCGAGCGTGTGATAGCCCGGCTCGGCGATCGGCGCGAGCAGCGCCGATTCGCCTTTGGGCGTGCCCAAGCGGCCTTCGACGACGCCGCCGTTCTCGAGTTCTATGCGGTAGGTCGCGCCCGCCTGAGCTGGCGAAATCGGTAGCGCCGTCGCGCGATGGCACTCGGCCGTCACGAGCGGGGGCAGTGCTCGCTCGGCGCGTTCGGCATCGAGCAGCGCCAGCGTCTCGTTGGCCCGCTCGCGCGTATCGCACGGCAAGCCCAGCGCGGCCAGCAACGTGGTGAGCGTCTCGGGCTTCACGCGATGCGTTCGTTTGTTCGCATCGTCCCAGTGGACTTCGAAGCCGGCGCGCGCGGCGATCCGCTCGACCGTTTCGCGGCCGGGCGGCGAGGAGGCGGCGGGTCCGCTCATGCATCGCTCCTTGGCGGTGTGGGAGCGCGGACGTCATGCCCCAAAGCGAACGTGTTGACGTCGCCCGTGAGCCAGGCGACGAACGCATAGCCGGGCAGCGCCTTGCCATCGACGATGTCGCGCGTGCGCGGCGGCGTTTCGAAGATGATCATGCCTTCGGGCTGTTCATCGAATGGCAGGGTATCGGCGGTCAGACTGAGCGCGATGGTCAAGGTCTCGCCGTCGCCCAGCCGCCAGCGCGCGACGAGCGCATTGGCGTCCAGGCCGCCGGCCGTTCGCAACAGCGTCGCGCCGAGCGCGCGGGCGCCGCGCAAGCGCGGCGCAATGAGCTTTGCGCGCACGGCGAGTGCGGAGCGATAGAAATGCAGCCAGCCGGTCCGGTCCCCGGCTCCGTTGGCCCGCGATGCGGCGCCCGCGCCGTTGTTCGGCTCTTCTTCCGTCGGCGGCGAAGACAACGCGAAAGTCTGCGCCGCATTCGGATCGGGGATGCGCGCGCGTCGCTCTGGATCGCTGAAAGCCGAGAACTTTGCGAATTCGCGCCGCCTGCCGTCGCGTACGGCTTGAGCGAGTTCGCCGCCGTAATCGGTGAAGTACAAAAACGGCTGCGTCGAGCCGAACTCTTCCTCCATGAACAGCAGCGGAATTTGCGGCGACAGCAACAAGAGGGCCGTGGCCGCAAGCAGCGCCTGCGGCGCGCAGAGCGTGCGCAAGCGTTCGCCGAACGCGCGGTTGCCGATTTGATCGTGGTTCTGCAGAAACATGACGAAGGCCGTCGGCGGCAAGTGCGCGCTCGGCTCGCCGCGCGCCGCACCGTCGTGGATCGGTGAGGGCTCGCCCTGATAGACGAAGCCCTCCGACAGCACGCGCGCGAGTTTCGCAATGGGCTTATCCGCGTAGGCGCGGTAGTACCCCTCGTGTTCGCCGGTGAGCAGCACGTGCAGCGTGTTGTGCGCATCGTCGTTCCATTGCGCGTCGAAGTGCGTTTGCAGCAGGCTGGCCGTATTGCGCTCGTTCTCGAGAACGAGGTGCACCTGTCGTTGCGGTGCGATCGAAGCGTGCACGCGATCGGCTAGCTCGCGCAGCCAACCGTCGTCGCCGATGGCGTGGACCGCATCTAGGCGTAGGCCGTCGAAGCGGTATTCGTGCAGCCAATAGAGTGCGTTCTCGCAGAAGTACCCGCGCACTTCCCTGCGCCGAAAATCGATGGCGGGACCCCAGGGCGTCACGACGTCGTTGCGGAAAAAGGCGCGCGCGTACTGCGACAGATAATTGCCCTCGGGGCCGAAGTGGTTGTACACCACATCGAGCAGCACCGCGATGCCCAATTCGTGCGCGCGATCGATCAGCGCTTTCAGATCTTCTGGGCGCCCATAAGCGGAATCGGGCGCGAACGGCAGCACGCCGTCATAGCCCCAGTTGCGATGGCCGGGGAAATCGTTGAGCGGCATCAACTCGATCGCCGTCGCGCCCAGTTGCGCGATGTGCGGCAGGCGGCGAGCGACATTGGCGTAGCCGCCGAGCGCCCCCACGTGCAATTCGTAGACGACCATCTCCTCCCACGCGCGCCCGCTCCATTGCTCGCACAGCCAACGGTAGGCGAGGGGGTCGACGACTTCGCTCGGCCCGTGCACGTCCTCGGGCTGAAAGCGCGAAGCCGGGTCCGGCACGGCCAACTCGCCGTCGAGACGATAGCGGTACCGCGCGCCCGCGCCGCATGGGGCGTGCGCTTCGAACCAGCCCTGGCCGGCGGGCGACATGTCGACGACGCCCGGTTGCCCTTCATACTCCCATTCGACGCGCACGGCCGAGCGCGCCGGCGCCCAAAGACGAAAGCGCGTATGCGTGGCGCCCGTAGGCTCTCGTATGACCTCGGCGCCGAACGGCAACCGATACGCGAGCTCGGATCGGTGGTCGGACATATCAGCGGCTCCTTGTGTGCGCATTCGGAACGATGATCTAAGCACCTGCCGCGCCGGCATGCGGCGAGCGCTCGGGTTGCGGCGGTTGCGCGGCGAGTAACGCGAAACCGTGCGCACCGACTCGCATCTGTTCGCCGTCGAGTCGATGCGCAGGCGAGCCGGGGTCAGTGCTGTCCGCGAGCACATTCCATTCCAGGCGCGGCGCGGGCGGCGAGAACATGAGATCGGTCTCGGAGCCGTTGTGCATCAACAGCAGCACCTCGATGTTGCCGTCGAGGTCGCGGCCCGCGCGGCGCAACGTCAGCGCGCGCGCCTGCGGGTCTTGCCATGCCTCGCTCGTGAGCGGCTCGCCGCGTTCGTCGAACCAGTCGACGTCCTTGATGCCCGGTGATACATCGACGTCGCCGCGCAAGAAGCGCGTATCGCGCAGCAGCGGATGCTGGCGCCGCAGCGCGATCAGGCGCGCTGCAAACGCAGTCAGCACGCGGCCTTCTTCCGATTCGGCCAGGTGCCAATCGAGCCACGACAATGCGTTGTCCTGACAATATGCGTTGTTGTTGCCTTGCTGGCTGCGTCCGAATTCGTCGCCGGCAGCGAGCATCGGCGTGCCGAGCGAGGTAAAGACGCTCGCGAGCATCGAGCGTGCGACCCGTGCGCGCGTTGCGTTGATCTGCGCATCTTCGGTGGGGCCTTCCACGCCCCAATTCGCGCTGCAATTTTCGTTGTGGCCGTCGGCGTTGTTCTCGCCGTTCGCTTCGTTATGTTTCTGTTCGTAAGCGGTGACATCGGCAAGCGTGAACCCGTCGTGCGAAGCGACGTAGTTCACCGATGCCGACGGCCGTCTGAAACGATGATTGAACAGTTCCGCGGAGCCGGCGATGCGCGCGGCGAGTTCGGCCCGCATCCCCGCATCGCCGCGCCAGAAGCGCCGCACGCAATCGCGGAATTTATCGTTCCACTCGCCGAAGCCCGGCGGATGGCGGCCAACCTGATAGCCGCCGGGGCCGACGTCCCAGGGTTCCGAGATCAGCTTGCGCTGCGATAGCACCGGGTCTTGCCGAATCACGTCGAAAAATCCCGACCCGGGATCGAAGCCGGTGCCTTCGCGCCCGAGCGTGACGCCCAGATCGAAACGGAATCCATCGATGTGAAAGGCGCTCACCCAATAGCGCAGCGAATCCATCACCATCTGCAGCACGCGCGGATGCGACAGGTTCAGCGTGTTGCCGCAGCCGGTATCGTTGATGTAGTAGCGCTCGTCGCCGGGAATGAGCCGGTAATAGCTGGCATTGTCGAGTCCGCGCCAAGACACGGTTGGCCCCAGTTCGTTGCCTTCGCAGGTATGGTTATAGACCACGTCGAGAATGACTTCGATGCCGGCCGCGTGCAGTTGCCGCACGGCGATGCGCACTTCGTTCAAGCGGCGGCTCGAAAGGTATGAAGGGTGGGGCGCGAAAAATGCGCTCGTGTTGTAGCCCCAATAGTTCGTCAGCTTGCGTTCGAGCAGGAAGCGCTCGTCGAGAAAAGCGTGAATCGGCAGCAATTCCACCGCGGTGATGCCGAGCTTGTGCAGGTGCTCGATGAAGCGCGGGGACGCGAGCGCGGCGAAGGTGCCGCGCTCGTGTTGGCGCACGTCGGGATTGAGCATCGACACGCCCCGCAAATGGACTTCGTAAATGACGGTCTCCGGCCATGGCACTTCGGGGCGTACGTCGCGCGACCAGTCGAAGGCTTCGTCGATCACCACGCATTTGGGCATGGCGGGCGCCGAGTCGCGTTTGTCGAGCGACAAGTCGTGCCGGCTCGAATGCGGGCGATAGCCGAACAGCGCATCGGATGCGCGAAACGACCCCGTCAGCTTTTTGGCGTAGGGATCGATCAGCAGCTTGGCCGGATTGAAGCGATGGCCGTATTGCGGCAGGTAGGGGCCGTATGCGCGCAGCCCATAGACCGTGCCGGGGTGCGCGCCGGGCAGATACCCATGCCAGATTTCATCGGTGCATTCCGGCAGCGGCAGACGCGCGAGCTCCTTGTGTCCGGCCGGATCGAACAGGCACAGATCGACTTGCTCCGCATTCGCTGAAAACACGGCGAAGTTCACGCCGAGCCCGTCCCACGTCGCGCCGAGCGGATACGGCGTGCCGGGGTCGAGCCGGCTGGGTAGGGAGTTCGACATGCCGCGTCCTTGTTCTGATGTGAATCGCTGCGCTCGTGTCGCGTCGGGCTGGGGGCGCCAAGGCGTCGGCCGTCACTCGGCGCGCAGCACGATGGTGGCGAGCGGCGGCAACGTCAGCACGACCGATTGCGGCTTGCCATGGCTGGCGATCTCTTCCGTGACGACGCCGCCGGCATTGCCCACGTTCGATCCGCCGTATGCGGCTGCATCGGTGTTGAGGATTTCGGCCCACCAGCCGGCGCGCTGCATGCCGATCCGGTATCCGTGGCGCGGCACGGGCGTGAAATTGCAGACGACGGCAACCTCCCGCCCGCTGCCGTCGCAGCGCCGATACGCGAAGACGCTGTTCGAAGCGTCGTCGCCGACGAGCCATTCGAAGCCGCCCGGATCGCAGTCGAGCGCATGCAACGCCGGTTCGGCCGCATACAGGCGGTTCAAGTCACGCACGAGCGTTTGCACGCCGTGGTGCATCGGCTCGTCGAGCAGGTGCCAATGCGGCGACGCGTCGTGGTTGAATTCGGCGTATTGCGCGAACTCGCCGCCCATGAAGAGCAGCTTTTTGCCCGGGTGCGTCCACATGAAACCGAAGTACGCGCGCAGATTGGCGAATTGTTGCCAGCGGTCCCCGGGCATCTTGCCGAGCAGCGAGCCCTTGCCGTGCACGACTTCGTCATGCGAGAGCGGCAGAACGAAGCGTTCGGAATAGGCGTAGACCATTCCGAACGTCATGTTGTGATGATGGTAGCGGCGATAAACGGGGTCTTCCTGCATGTAATGCAGCGTGTCGTGCATCCACCCCATGTTCCACTTGAACTGGAAGCCGAGCCCGCCTTCCTCGGGGCGGGCCGTGACGCCGGGCCATGCGGTCGATTCCTCGGCGATCGTGATGGCGCCCGGCACGCCCGGGGCATATTCGACCTCGTGGTTGACGCGTTTCAAGAATGCGATCGCCTCGAGGTTTTCGCGGCCGCCGTAGATATTCGGCACCCACTCGCCCTCGGCGCGCGAATAGTCGCGGTAGAGCATCGACGCAACCGCATCGACGCGCAAGCCGTCGACGTGATAGCGCAGCAGCCACGCGAGTGCCGATGCGACCAGGAACGCGCTCACCTCGTTGCGGCCGAGGTTGTAGATCATCGTGTTCCAGTCTTGGTGGTAGCCCTCGCGCGGGTCTTGGTGCTCGTAAAGCGGCGTCCCGTCGAATTGGATCAGGCCGTGCGCGTCGTTCGGAAAGTGCGCGCTGACCCAATCGAGAATCACGCCTAGCCCGGCCTCATGCGCGCGATTGACGAAATGTGCGAATCCCTGCGGCGGACCGAAACGCGCGGACGGCGCGAACGGCGAGAGCGGCTGATACCCCCACGAGCCCCCGAACGGGTGTTCCGCGATCGGCAGGAATTCGACGTGCGTGAAGCCCATCCCGAGTGCGTACGGGATGAGCCGATCGGCCAGCTCATACCAGTCGAGCCCGCGGCGGCCGTCCTCTTCGATGCGCAGCCAAGACTCGGCGTGCACTTCGTAAATGGCGATCGGCGCGCGTGCGTTTTGCAGTGTGCCGCGGTTGGCGATCCAAGCGCCGTCCGTCCAAGTGAATTGCTCGAGCGCGCCCCAATCGGCGACGATCGACGCCGTGGCGGGCGTGCGCTCCGTTTGCAGCGCGCAGGGGTCCGCCTTCAGGGGCAACGTGCGGCCGTCGCGCGCGACGATTTCGTACTTGTAGCGTGCGCCCGCCGCGAGACGCGGCACGAACAGCTCCCACACGCCGGCCACGTGCCGCAGGCGCATCGGATGGCGGCGGCCGTCCCATGTGTTGAAGTCGCCGACGATGGATACGCGTCGCGCATTCGGCGCCCAGACGGCGAAGCGCACGCCAGGAATGCCTTCGAGCGTGCAAGGCCGCGCGCCCAGACAATCGAGCACCGCATAGGGGTCGGCGCGCGCCAGGCGCGCGAGAGCGTCTTCGGACAACGCCGGCCCGAAGGAGTAAGGATCTTCCGTCTCTTGCTCGACGCCATGCCAATCGACGCGAAGCCGATAAGGTTCGGCGCGCTTCACAGGTCCGGCGAACAGCCCGCCCGCGTCGATCTGCCCGAGCTTGCCGAGGCATTCTCCGTTTGCGCGCGAGAGAACCTCGACGCCGGCGGCGCCGGGCAGCATCGCGCGCACGGCGTAGCCCGAACTCGTGCGGTGCATGCCCAGTTGAGAAAACGGATCGGGGTGCCGCCCGTCGACGAGCGCTTCGATATCGACAGGATGCATGCCCGCCAGCGGATCGCGGTCGGCGATCTCGCGAATGCGTGAAGTTTGATCGTTCAAGGAGCCCATTTCCGCGATTCTCAGGTTTGCGCGGGCGCGGGGGCCGCGTCGCCGTCATCCGACTTGCCAAGCATGCGCGCGGCCAGCATGGAAAGTCCGCGCAGCGGCAAGCCGAGCCAAGTAGGCCGGTTCGCGGCTTCGTAGCGCACCTCATAGGCCGCTTTTTCGACCAGGAACAGGTCGAGCAAGGGGCCTTCCGCTTGCGGCGCAACGAGCGGATGCACGGCACGGCCGACCGCTTCGCGATAGCCCGCCAGGAAGCTCTGTTGGCCTTCTTCGAGGAAGCGTTCGAACAGTGCGCGCTTGCGGTCGGCCGTTTGCGCCGGCGCATTTTCCGAAACGGGCTGCGCCGCCGCACTGGCATACGAAAGCGAACGCAGCATGCCGGCCACGTCGACGAGCGGGCTGCGCTTCATGCGGCGCTCCTCCAAGCTGCGGGCCGGCTCGCCCTCGAAATCGATGAGGTAGACATCGCTTTGTGCGATCAACACCTGCCCAAGATGGAAATCGCCGTGAACGCGGATACGCAACGCATCTACGTCGTGCGGCACATGCCGTTCCAATGCGGTGACGAGCGCCGCGCGCCGACCGACGAGCTCCTGCGCGAGCGCGCGCGTCTCTTCATCCAGCGGGCCATTTTCCTTGGCGGCCTCGGCGGCCAGCACGTCGAGTGCGTGCTCGAGCATCGAGCGCGCACCGTCGATCCAACCGCGCACGTCGGCGCGCGTCGCTTTCTCCGCGGCGAATGCGGGATCGTCGCTGGGCGCCGCCAGCGCGGCATGCAATTCGCCCAGGCGCCGTCCGATCGTGCCGGTGAGGGCGCGATAGCCTTCGAGTTTCTCGCTATCGGCGTCCTCGGTTTCGGGCGCGAGAACGAGTTCGTCGATCACGCGGCGCAGGTAGTCGAGCACCCAGTTCCATGCGTCGCCCTGATTGTCGATGAAGCCTTGCAGCAGCGCCAGCGTGTGCGGCACACCCTGCGGATCGACGCGCACGACCTCGCCGTAAAGCGGCGCCGTGTTGGCATAGCCGATCTCCGTCAGATGCCGGCTCATTTCGGCTTCGGGATGGATCCCGCCGATGAGGCGCCGCACGAGCTTGAGCACGGCGCGATCGCCGATCACGAGCGAGCTATTGCTTTGCTCGGCGGCGATCCAGCGAATTTCCGGCGTGGCGCCAAGCGAGTCCAGCTCGTCGAACCGCGCCGTCGGCACGAAGCGGATTTCGCTCTTTTGCACCGTCGGCACGACGGCCCGTTCGCGCAGCTTTTGCAGCACGCCATGCGCGAACAGCGGCAGCGCGAAGGCGTCGGTCAGATGGCCGATGTTGCGGCCCCGCCGCACGCGCGCAAGGGCGAGTTGCATGAACAGCGGCACCGTCGTCTCGGTGCCCCAGGAGATGGCAAGTGGGAGAACGTAGCGCTCCGTGTGGCGGCCGACATCGGCCTCGATCTCGGTGAAGGCGAAGCCCGCGTCGGGGATCGTGGTCAGCGCGGCTAGGCGCACGGCATGCAGCTTCTGGTCTTTCGACGCGAACCAGCGGCGGCGGCTCAAGTACGACGGCAGTACCTCCGATTCGAGCAATCGCACGTTCTCCGGCGTCGGGCCTGTTTGCCCCGCGCGCAGCACGAGCGTGATGAACTCCGGCAGCTGCTCGGAGCCCGCCTGCGCCCAGGACGGACGGTCTTCGTTGCTGCAGAGCAAGAACCATAGAAAACCGTACGGCGGGAACGTCAGCAGATACGTGAGTTGACCGATCGCGGGAAACACGGAGTCGGCCGTCATCTCGACGGGCGAGCGCCCCGCGAACTCGGACAGGTCGAGTTCGACGGCTTGGGGCGCGCGCGAGAGGTTCGCCACGCACAGTATCGGCGCTTCGCCCTCCATCTCGCGCAGGTACGCCAGGATCTTGCGATTGGACGGCCGCAAGAAGCGAATCGTGCCGCGGCCGAACGCGCGCTTGGATCGCCGCGTGGCTAGCATGCGGCGCGTCCAATTGAGCAGCGAATGCGGATCGCGCGTCTGGGCTTCGACATTGATCGCATCGAAGCCGTATAGCGTGCCCATGACGGGCGGCAGAACGAGCTGCTCGGGGTCCGCGCGTGAGAACCCGCCGTTGCGATCCGACGACCACTGCATCGGCGTGCGCACGCCGTCGCGATCGCCAAGATGAATGTTGTCGCCCATGCCCAGTTCGTCGCCGTAGTAAATCACGGGCGTGCCCGGCATCGAGAGCAGCAGGGAGTTGATGAGCTCGATGCGGCGCCGATCGCGCTCCATCAGCGGTGCAAGGCGGCGGCGAATGCCTAAATTGAGCCGCGCGCGCCGATCGCTCGCATAGGTATTCCAGAGATAGTCGCGCTCGGAATCGGTGACCATCTCGAGCGTGAGCTCGTCATGGTTGCGCAGAAAGATTGCCCATTGACACGAGGGTGGCAACTCCGGCGTCTGCCGCATGATGTCGGTGATCGGAAACCGATCCTCGCTCGCGATCGCCATATAGATGCGCGGCATCAGCGGGAAATGAAATGCCATGTGGCATTCGTCTTCGCTACCGAAGTATTCCTGCACGTCCTCGGGCCATTGGTTCGCTTCGGCGAGCAGCATGCGGTTCGGATATTCGGCGTCGATCGTGGCGCGAATGCGTTTGAGCACCGCGTGCGTTTCGGGCAGGTTCTCGTTGCTCGTTCCCTCGCGTTCGACCAGGTAGGGCACCGCATCGAGCCGCAGCCCGTCGATTCCCATATCGAGCCAAAACCGCATGACCTGCAGCACTTCGCGCAGCACGGCCGGATTGTCGAAGTTCAAATCGGGCTGGTGCGAGTAGAAGCGATGCCAGTAATAAGCGCCCGCGACGGGGTCGTGCGTCCAGTTCGACGGCTCCGTGTCGATGAAGATGATGCGCGTGTTTTGGTACTTCTTGTCCGTGTCGGACCAGACGTAGTAATTGCGATGATTCGATCCGGGCTTGGCGCGGCGCGCGCGCTGAAACCACGGGTGTTGATCCGACGTGTGATTGATCACGAGTTCGGTCACGACACGCATGCCGCGCGCGTGCGCGCCTTGAATGAAGCGGCGCAGATCGGACAGCGTGCCGTAATCGGGGTGAACGTTGCGGTAGTCGGCGATATCGTAGCCGTCGTCGCGACGCGGCGACGGATAGAACGGCAGCAGCCAAATCGTGTCGACGCCGAGCTCGGCGATGTAGTCCAGCTTGGCGATGAGCCCGGGAAAGTCGCCTACGCCATCGTTGTTTGCATCGAAAAACGACTTCACATGGACTTGATAGATGATCGCGTCTTTGTACCAAAGCGGATCGTCGGACAGCGCCGGTTTGCTCGCACGCCGCGACGTGCGCGCGTTGTCGGCCGATCCGGTCTGCGCGGTGGCGGCCGAATCGAGGGGGTGATCTTCACGCTTCATGGTGCGTCTCCGAGGCGTCGCGCCGGCCGTGGCTGCCGTGCGCTGCGTGGCCCGCGTGGCCGAGTTGCACTGCCAATGTCTGCGCGCGTTCATCGTGCGGCATGCCCGCGGCCGGCGCAATGCGCCAGATCGCGAACGGCCGATCCGGCTCGATCCGCACGTGTTGGCGCCGCCCGCGCCATTCGGTGGTCGCACCTGTCACGAGATCGGTCGCGGCGAGGGCGTCCCACTCCTGCATGCGCCAGTGCTCGAACACCTGCGACGGCAGTTCGATGTCGGCCTCTTGCGCCGCGAACGGATCGAGGCTGATCGCAACGAGGACCACGTTCTCGCGTGAAGGCGTGGCTTTCTCGAAGAACAAGATGCGATCGTTGTGCGCGGTGAGGAACGTGAGGCCCAGGTGCGAGTGCAAGGCGGGATTGGCGCGCCTCACGCGGTTGAGCATGGTGATGACGTCGACGATGTTGCCGGGCCGGTGCCAATCCCATGCGCGCAGTTGATATTTCTCCGAGTCCAAATACTCCTCGCTGCCCGGCAATGCCGACGCTTCGCAAAGCTCGAAGCCGCTGTACACGCCCCACAGCCCCGACAACGTGGCAGCCAACGCCGCGCGGATCATGAAGCCTGCGCGCCCTTGCGCCTGCAAATGGCGCGGATTGATGTCGGGCGTATTGACGAAGAAGTTCGGCCGGAAGAATTCGCGTACGTTGGTTTGCGTGAGTTCGGTCAGGTATTCGGTGAAGTCGCGTTTGGACTCGCGCCACGTGAAGTACGTGTAGGACTGCGAAAAGCCGAGTTTCGCGAGCCGGTACATGAGGCGCGGGCGCGTGAACGCCTCCGATAGGAAGATGACGTCCGGCTCACGTGCGCGAATGTCGGCGATCATCCACTCCCAAAACGGCAGCGGCTTGGTGTGCGGATTGTCGACGCGGAAGATGTGCACGCCGGCATCGATCCAGAAGGCGATGATGTCGCGCAGCGCGAGCCACAGAGCAGGTTTCGCATCGTGCGCGTAGAACTCGGGGTTGACGATGTCCTGATACTTCTTCGGCGGATTCTCCGCATAGCGCAGGGTGCCGTCGGGGCGCCAAGCGAACCAGGTTGCGTGTTCGGTCAGCCACGGATGATCCGGTGCGCATTGGATCGCGAAATCGAGCGCGATCTCGAGCCCGTGCGCATGCGCGGCGGCGAGCATGCGCTTGAAATCGTCGAGCGTGCCCAGTTCCGGATGAACGGCGGTATGGCCGCCTTCGCTGCTGCCGATCGCATACGGGCTGCCGACATCGCCCGGTTGCGCATTGAGCGTGTTGTTGCGGCCCTTGCGATTGATCTTGCCGATGGGGTGAATCGGCGGAAAGTAGAGCACGTCGAAGCCCATGTCGCGGATGCGCGGCATTTGCGCGATGACGTCGTCGAACGTGCCATGACGCGAAGGATCGCCGCTCATCGAGCGCGGGAAGATCTCGTACCAGCTCGCGAAGCGCGCGGCGGCGCGTTCGGCGTCGATGCGGTAGATCGTGGCATCGCGCGATAGGAACGGCCGGTGACGCGCTTTGGCGACGGTTTCGGCCGTTTCGGGCGCTAGCAAGACTTCGAGCCGCGCGGCCGCATTAGCATTCGAAAAGCGCAACGCGATGCGCTTGAGCTCCGCAATGGCCGCGTGCTGAGCGGCATGCTCGCGATGTTCTTGATGGATCTGCTGCTGCGCGCCGGTTTCGTCGGCCGTCTCGGCTTCGGCCAGCACGCGCGCGAGCAGATGACGCGCTTCTTCGAGTTCGAGTTCGACCGTTTGATTGGCGTCGAGCTTCTTGCGGATGTGATCGACGAGCGAGGCGAAATCGTCGCGCCATGCGATCACCGTGAATTCGTAGCGGCCCACGCGCGAGAGGGTGATGCGGCCTTGCCAGAGATCGAGCCCGGCCGGCTGCGCGGGCCGCATGGGCGCCTCGTGCCAGGCGGTTTCGTCGACCGCGCGCCAGATGACGGCGGCAGCGATCTTGTCGTGGCCTTCGCCGAAGATCGTCGCGCCGACGTCGATCGCTTCGCCGACGACGCGTTTCACGAAGAAGCGCCCGCCATCGACCGAGGGCGTCACGCTCTCGATGGCGATACGCGGGGCGGCGATCGCCTCCATCGCCGAAGCGGTCGCCGCGCGTTTGGAGGTGCGCGGCGTCGCCACGCGGGGGCATGGCTGGGCACGATAAAGGCGCACCTCGCCCGGGGCCAGCGCGAACGGCTGGAGGGGCTCAGGCGGCGTCGTGCAAGGCTCGGCCAAAGGCTTGAACGCCATGAAGTCGCCGGGCACGCCATCGAGAAAGCGCGCGGGCTCGACGAACGCCGGGCGGCTCAGATCGGGGTTCGCGAGCAGCAGCACGGCTTCTCGCGCGCCGCGCAAATCGGGGCATTCGCCGCGCAGTACGGCCGCCACGTTCGCGCCCGCGGCCGACAACTGACGCACTTCGCCGACGGTAGCGAGCAGCGAAGTTTGCTGTTGCAGCGCATTGGCCTCGCGCACGGCAGCGGACAAGTCGAACCGCGCGGCCGCGCAGGCGTCGCGATAGCGCGCTGCGGTGCCGGTCGTGGGCGAGAGCGGTTCGGCGATGCCGTATTCGAAACCCATTGGCATGAGCCAACCCGTGCCGAGTGCGACGCTTGCGGCGATCGCGCGGCGATAGGCCCGCTCGATCGCGGTCGCGTCGGCCGCATAAGCGAACTCGCTCGCGAGGCGCGGCCCGTAGGGCGCTTCGGGAAAGGCGATCGGTGCGCCTACGCGTGCGAGCGCCGCATGTTCGTCGGCCAGCCAGTCTTCGCGGAAATCCCACCAGCGCACCGATGAAAAGACGCTGTCGAACCCCACCGGCGCGAGCCGCGCGAGGTCGCCCCGCGCGAGCCCAGGCGTGGACGCGAGCAGGCGTGCATTCACCCGCTTGGCGCGCACGGCCGTGCTCAGTTCGCGCCAGGCATCGACGGGCACGTGATGCGGCGAATCGAAGCGAAACCCCGCGACGCCGGCATCGGCCAGCGCGGTGAGGCGCTCGCCCCACCAGGTCGTCCACTGCGTGACCGCATGCGGATCGCCGAAGTTCACATAGGCTGCGTTGTCCTCGTGCCGCACGTGCCGGGGATCGAGCCGGACCTGGGCCGGCTCATAGGGATGAAACCATTGCGGATGCGTGCGCATGAGCGCGCCGTCGGCCGCGACGCGATCGAGCACGATGTCCAGAAGCAACTGGAGCCCTTGCGCCTGCGCCTCTTGTGCGAGCCGACGCAGTGTGTCGTCGGCGCCGCCGGTCGCTTCGAAGATGGGATGCAGCCGTGTATGGTCGGCTACGAGCTGCAGGTGAGCCGCTTGCCCCGTGGCGAACGGCGAGCCGATCAGAACGTGATCGAAGCCGAGCGCCGCCGCGCGCTCGAACTGAGCCGGCCAAGCCGCGAGCGGCCCAACGAGGAGGGGGTGAATGAAGTAAATCCGCGGCGCATACGTATGACGATGTTCCATCGGTCCGTTCCAGTTCGTCCGGCGATGTGGATGCACGTCCAAAGCGGCGCGGTTAGCGCGCTAGTGTGCGATCGCATCGCATTGTCAGGCGGCGCTCGATGATCCGCGCACCGGCGCGGGCGGTTCATGAGGCGAGGCGTCGCGCGAAAGAGGCGAAAGCACGATGCATGCCGCTGCTGGAGAACCGAATCCCGCGTCCGACGAACGAATTGCGTCGATGACCCCCAGTATGCGCGCCCGGGCCGGGGCTGGCATGCCGTTTTCGTCTGGGCGATCGCGTTTTCGATGCGGCGGTGACGCGCCGCATCGACTAGTCTTCAGGGCGAAGCGATCGATCCCGCCGTCCGCCTGATCGGGTGTAAATGTGACAGCTGGCAGCCCTTTTTTACATCGATACGGGCCGGCCTCGATCGTGTGCGTCGTCTTACGCCAGGGTGCACGCCGTGTGCGACGGCAACCCCATGAAATCGCCGCCGGGTGAAATGGAGGAGTCATGCAAGACGCAGCCGCGCAAAAAATTACGCCGTTTCTATGGTTCGAGCGCGAGGCCGAACAAGCCGCCGCGTTTTATACCTCCGTCTTCGAACGTTCGAAGATCGTCGATGTCATGCATTACGGCGAGGCGGGGCCGGGCGAGCGCGGCAGTGTCATGAGCGTGACATTCGAAGCAGACGGCCAGACGTTCATCGCGTTGAACGGCGGCCCGAATCCGCACATGGCGTTTTCGCCCGCGGTGTCGTTCTTCATTCGTTGCCGGACGCAACACGAAGTGGATCGGCTTTGGGACAAGCTCGGCGAAGGCGGCGAACGGCTGCAATGCGGGTGGCTGCGCGACAAATTCGGCGTGACCTGGCAAGTGGTTCCGAGCGTGCTCGGCGACATGCTGCGCGACGAGGATCGCGGGCGGGCGGCACGCGTCATGCGCTCGATGATGCAAATGTTCAAGCTCGACATCGCTCAGTTGCAGCGTGCATACGACGGCGATGCAGCCTGACGCTATGAATTTGCGGATCGCGATTGTCTAAATGCTGCGACGCGGCTATATTCGCTGCCAGTGGGCGAGCGGGTACCGCCCGCGCATGGATCGCGGACAACGAAAGACCGCCTGGCGAAGGCGGCGTTCAAGACCGGAGTCGGGGGGCGAACATTGCCGGCGTCTGCCGGTGTTGTCCTGGACAGATGCTGGAGCCCACATGACAGATGCCCGAATTCGCCGGCCACACGACGTACCCCGCGTGAAGCCGGCTTCGACCCGCCGAGAATTCTTGATGGGCGCTTGCGCTTCGGCGGCGGCGCTGGCTTTCTCCGCCACGATCGGGTTGCCCTTGGTTTCGCGGCGGGCGTTGGCTTTCACGCCGCCTGCGGGCGGCGGGCTCGATGCTTTCACGGCCCTTTCGCAGCAACTGACGGGGCGCGCGAAGCTCGATGCGTCGCTGGCCTCGCGTATTTACGACGCCCTTTCGAAGGCCGATAGCGCCTTCGTCTCCGATGTCGCTGCACTCAATACCTGGCTCAAGACTCACGGCGGCGTGCCAAGCGATACCGTGACGGCCGCGCTCGCGAGCGAAGACGCGCGTTTGTCGAAGACGATCGGGCACATCATGCGAGCCTGGTACCTCGGGCTCGTCGGCCAATTGCCGACGGTGCAGGTGCTCGCGTACGAACACGCATTGATGTTCGATCCCGTGAACGACGTGCTCACCATCCCGTCATATTGCAGGGATGTGCCGTTCTATTGGACACACAAGCCCGCGTCCATCTGACCGACCCGGCCAAGGCGATGACGGCCGCGTGGGCTTGCGCATTGCTGGGTAGTCCCTGCATTAATTAGGTAGTGGTAGTCCCCGCATTCCGAAAGAACACAAGCAGAACAACGAATCAGGCGAAGCGCTTATGGCAAACAACCCTTCCGCCGACGTCGTGGTGGTCGGCTCGGGCGTGGCAGGCAGTCTCGTCGCGCATCAGCTCGCTCTGGCGGGCGCCTCGGTCATCCTTCTGGAGGCCGGGCCGCGCATCCCGCGCTGGCAGATCGTCGAAAACTTCCGCAATTCCCCGGCCAAAGCCGACTTCGCGACGCCGTATCCATCGATGCCCTACGCGCCGCATCCGGAGTACGCGCCGGAAAACGGCTATTTGATTCAAAAGGGCGATTACCCGTACAACTCGCAGTATCTTCGGTTGGTCGGCGGCACCACCTGGCACTGGGCGGCTGCCGCATGGCGCTTGCTGCCGTCGGACTTCAAGCTGAAGACGACCTACGGCGTCGGTCGCGATTGGCCGTTCCCGTACGAAACGCTGGAGCCTTGGTATTACGCAGCCGAAGTGGAGCTGGGCGTATCGGGACCGGACACCTCGATCGATCTGGGCTCGCCGCGCTCGAAGTCCTATCCGATGGCTCAGCTTCCGCTCTCGTACATGGACGCGCGCTTCAGCGACGTGTTGAACGCGAACGGATTCAAGGTCGTGCCCGAGCCCGTCGCGCGCAACAGCCGCCCTTACGACGATCGACCCACGTGCTGCGGCAACAATAACTGCATGCCGATCTGCCCCATTGCCGCGATGTACAACGGCATCGCGCATGCGGAGAAGGCAGAGAAGGCCGGGGCGAAGTTGATCCCGGAAGCGGTCGTCTACCGCATCGAAGCGGACGACAAGGACCTCATTTCGGCCGTGCATTACAAGAACCCGTCGGGCGGCACCACGCGCGTGACGGGCAAGCTCTTCGTGCTCGCGGCCAATGGCATCGAAACGCCGAAGCTCATGTTGATGTCCACGTCGGGGAAGTTCGCCCACGGCATCGGCAATAGCTCCGATCAAGTCGGCCGCAATCTGATGGACCATCCGGGCACCGGCGTGAGTTTCCTCGCGAACGAAGCGCTATGGCCGGGGCGCGGGCCGATGGAAATGACGTCCGTCGTCAATTTCCGCGATGGGGCGTTCCGCTCCGACTATGCGTCGAAGAAGCTGCATCTTTCCAATGGCGTGCCGACGATGTCGATTACCGCGGCCTTGCTCGAAAAAGGCCTCACGGGCGCGGAGCTCGACCGGCAGATCCGCGATCGCGCGGCGCGCACATTGACGATCAACAGCTTCCACGAGCACCTGCCCGAACGGCAGAACCGCATCGTGCCGTCGTCCGATCACAAGGACGCGCTCGGCATCCCGCAGCCCGAGATCTATTACTCGATCAACGACTATGTGAAGAAGAGCGCGGCCAATACGCATGAGCTCTACGCGCAGATCGCGAGTTTGTTCGGCGGCACGGAGGTGACGTTCGACGATCGTTTCGCGCCGAACAACCACATCATGGGCACGACGATCATGGGCGCCGATCCGAGCGATTCGGTGGTCGACGCCGACTGCCGGACGCACGATCACCCGAACTTGTTCCTGGCGACGAGCGGCGTGATGCCCACGGCCGCCGCGGTCAACTGCACGCTGACGATCGCAGCGCTGGCGCTGCGGCTTGCCGAGAAGCTCAAGCATGAGCTCTGATTGCGCGACGACTCGATGAGACTCCCGATGACGAATCAGCGACTCAGTTCCCGTGCGACCCCCGAGCACCATCGCGCGATGCGTCCCGGTGTGCGCAGGCGTCCGCTGCGCATCGCCGGCTTCGCGGCCGCGTTCTCGGTGTTCGCCTTGTATCTTGCCTGGCATGCGTCGAGCGAGAACGACATCTCGCCGGGCGATGAAGTGCCGCTTTCCGTGGCTCGGGCGCAAGGCGCGAGCGAAGTGGCCGTAGCCGCGGCGAGCGGCGCCCATGCGCGCAGTGCAGGTTCGGCTTCGGCGTCGAACGCCTCGGCGGGCTCGGGCGCCTCGGCATCGACGAGCCAGGCCGCATCGGCGGCGGGCATGTCGTCGATGACGAACGCGGCGTCGTTGGCCAATGGCGCGTCCGGCGGTGCGCCGGCGACGTCGTCCGTTGCCGGCGCGGCGGGACCCTCGGGCGGTTCGGACGCTGCGGCAGCGGGGGCCGCGGCCGACGGCTCCGCGGACGATCTCGTCAAGCGTGGCGAATACCTTGCGCGGGCTGGCGATTGCGTGGCTTGCCATACCGCCGACAAGAGCCGTCCTTTCGCCGGGGGGCTGCCGATCGGCACGCCGTTCGGCACGCTTTACACGCCGAACATCACACCCGACCCGGACACCGGCATCGGCCGCTGGACCGATGCGCAGTTCTTGCGGGCGATGCAGGAGGGCGTCGGCAAGGCAGGCGAGCATCTGTATCCCGCCTTCCCCTACACCGAGTACACGCGGGTAGCCGAGCGCGACCTGCTGGCGATTCGCGCCTATTTGAATTCGCTGACGCCGATCCGCTATACGCCTCCCCGCAACGAGCTGAGTTTTCCCTTCAACCAGCGGTGGTTGATGTTCTTCTGGAAGATGTTCAATTTCCACGAGGGCCGGTTCGTCCCCGACCCGAAGCAGAGTCCGCAGTGGAATCGCGGCGCTTATCTCGTCGAAGGTTTGGCGCACTGCGAGGAGTGCCATACGCCGCGCAACTTCATGCAGGGGCTCAAATCGAGCGATCGCTTCTCGGGAGCGGTGCAGGCGGGGTGGCGGGCGTTCAATATCACGCCGGACAAGGCGGGCGGCATCGGCAATTGGAGCGACGAGGACATCCAACACTACCTGGCGACGGGCGTGGCTGCAGGGCGGGCGAACGCGGCCGGACCCATGGCGGACGTCGTTGCGGACAGCACGCAATATCTGACGAGCGACGATTTGCATTCGATCGGCGTTTACTTGCGATCGTTGCCGCCGGTGTCGGGCGGACAAACGCGCGCGCGCGACCAATGGGGCCAGCCTGCGGATGACGTGAAGCGCTTGCGCGGCGCGCAGATCAAGGGCGTGGATGGCGCGCAGTTGTTTGTCGCCAATTGCGCGAGTTGCCACAACTGGACGGGGCAGGGCATCGGCGGCACGGCGCCGCTCGCGTATCCGTCGCTGATTCATAACAGCGCGGTCGGTTCGCCCGATGCCGATAACTTGGCGATGGTCATTTTGCACGGGGTGAATCGCCAGACGAAGGAGGCCGCCGTCATGATGCCGGGCTTCGGCGACGAACTGAACGACGAGCAAATCGCCGCCCTCGCGAACTACGTGACGCAACATTTCGGCAATCCCAAAGCGACGGTGACTGCGCAGGACATCGCGACGCTGCGCAAGCGTCAGCAGTAGCAATAGCAGCAGCGGCCGACCGCCGAGGCGCCGAAGGACCGAAGCGCCAAAAAACCCGACGCCATCGGCCTCTCCATGCTCCCGGCGACGCGCGCACGGCGCGTCGCCGCACGTCTTTGCGGATTGATCGGTTGTCCCTGTCCGAGCCGAACTATGATTGCGCCTATGGACACGAGACCCGAGGCTTATCCCATCGTCTGCCGGCATGCCGCGAACGGCGTCGGTCGCGACTTCGTCGTCGGCGATCTGCACGGTTGCGTCGATGCGCTGAGATATCTGCTGCGCGAAATCGTATTCGATCCCGCGTGCGATCGATTGTTTTCGGTCGGCGATCTGATCGATCGCGGCAGCCAATCGGAGGAAGCGCTGGCGCTGCTCGACAAAGCTTGGTTCTTTCCGGTGCTCGGCAATCACGAGGAAGCGCTCTGTCTCGTCGCGGAGGGTGTGATGCGGCAAGCGGCCTGGAATGCGCTCGGCGGGCAATGGGGGCAGTCGTTGCCCGATCGCGTTCTCGTGGCCTATGCGCGACGTTTGCGAACGTTGCCGCTCGTTCGCGTCGTCGGCAGTGGCTCGCGGCGTTTCAACGTCTTGCACGCGGAGTTTTTCGGCGATGACGCCATGCTCGATGCAGGCGATTTCAACGAAGGCATGCGTCAGCAAATCCTCTGGGGGCGCGAACTTGCGCTTGGCCGCGGTGTCGCGGGCCAGCAAGCCGGACTCTCGCCTACTTACTGCGGTCACACGCCGATGCGGGAGGTCGGCCGTATCGGCGCGCAGATTTTCATCGATACGGGTGCGTTCGCGGCGACGGGCAAGCTGACCGTGACCGAAGCGCTCACCGCCCGTGCGTGGTCGGTTTCGGTGGAGCAGGCGTTGCTCGAAGGCGCCGCGCAAATGTCGTTGCCGTAGGCCGCCGCGCGCGGCCAAGGCATTGCCCTCGCGCCGCGCCTCAACCGATTTGATTCAATTCGAACACGCTGTCGATCGCGCTGCCGTTCCAGTTGTACTCCAAGTAGGCCGCGTGGCGGCAATCGCGCAGCAATGTCGTCTTGAACGCGGCCAGGCACTCGCCGGAGGCATCGCGCACAGAAGGATAGACAATGCCCGCCGCGCCGGCCTCCCGCAGCCGCCGCCCGAGCGCTTGGCCGGCGGAATAATCGGTGCGCGAGAGCACCGCGGCGTCGAGCGCGGGGTCGTGCCGCAGATCGACAGCCTGACCGCGCGCGAGCACCGTGTAGAGGCGCATTTGCTGGCGCAGCGGCGGTTCGTTGGTCGCCGCGAGAAAAAGCGAAGCGTGATAGCGCGTCTCGGCCACGGCGGTGCGCGCCTCGCGCGCGCAATAGAAGACGCCATAACGACCGTCGGAAAAGCGGCTGCCGAGCGGGTTCAGATGAGTGAATGCGGCCATGATCGGCCCGCAGCCGGGGCCGAAGCAGCGTTCTTCGGGCGGAACGAGGTCGAGCTCGCCCACTTCGGTGCGCAGGCGGTCGTTCGTCATGGCTTCGAGCGCGTAAAGGGCGTCGAAATCTTCGGACGACGCCACGCGGTCGAATAGGTTGACGGCAGGAAACCGCGTGGGAATGACGCGATAGGCCGGGGACCAATCGATGTGCGCGACGCGCTGCGGGGCGAACCGGTTTTCGGCCTTCGTCACGCCCATCCGCCTCGCATGGCATCGAGATATTGCCGCACCGCGAGCAGATCGCCGACATTGCCTGCGAGCATTCGGTCGAGCGCGCTGGCGCCGCCGAAGGGTGGTGCGCTGTTCGGCTTTTTCACCCAGGCATCGGCGGCTGCGGCTTCCGGCAGGAGGATTTGCAGCGCTTTATAGATGCCCAGCAGCAGCGATAGACGTTCGAGCGTATCGCGCGAGAGCCGCGCCGAATCGGGCGCCGCCTTCCATTTGAAGAACGTCGAACGGCCCGGCGAACCGAGCAGCACGATCTGTTCGTCGGTGGCCAGGCGCCAATCGCGGGCAATGTTGAAGAACGCGCGCAAGCCGGCGGCGGACATTTCCGCCATCGACGGGGCTGCGCCGGCCGAGAGCTTGGGGGCGCGCGCGGCGGCGGTGGACAGACGATGAACGGCTGCGGAAGACATGATTGATCTCTATTTGCATCACAGTTCGATGTTAGTCTATTTATGGATTAAGGCAAGGGTGTTGTGATTGTTTCGCCACAGGCTCTAGGAAGCGGCGCGCCGCGCTGCGCCATTGTCTCGGCTGCGCTAAATTGGCGACCTGCGCTGACAGAGCGCTTTTCAATCTCCGATCGACCGAGGCGGATTCAATGACTGCGACGATACGCAAAATCGAGGCGCGCGACGAAGCGCGGTGGCGCGAGTTATGGGACGGTTACACGCGGTTTTATGAGCGCGAACCTTCCGAGCCGGTCACTCGGCATGCCTGGTCGCGCATCCTGGACGAGCATTCGCCCGTCCATGCAATCGTCGCGGAACGAGGCGGCGAGGTGATCGGCATCGCAAACTACGTGATTCACGAGAGCACCTCGTTGCTGACGCCTGTTTGCTACTTGCAGGACCTTTTCGTCGATCCGGCCGTGCGCGCGGGCGGCGTCGGGCGGCAACTGATCGATTGGTTGCTGGACGAGGCCCGGCGGCAGAAGTGGTCGCGCGTCTACTGGACCACGAAGGAAAACAACTATCGCGCACGCGGACTCTACGACAGCTACACGCCGCGCAGCGAGTTCGTGCAGTATCGAATCGATATTCGCTGAGTGTCGTGATACGCGCGCGTTCCTCGATCGCCGCCTGGTAGCGAGGCGTCGCGCACCCGCTCGCTATCCATGCACGAGGGATTGCGCGAGGGTCTGCAACGCATCGGCAGCGCCGCGCTCGCGCACGCGCGAGTACATGACGACGTGCGAGTCGGGCAGCGGCGGCAAGCCGAGCTTGGCGCCCACGTCGACGACGCCCGCAGGCGCGGCGCGTCTAGCGAGCGCGGACACGGCCAATCCGGCCGTGATCGCCGCGCCGATCGCCGCGATGCCGCCGCCGACAAACATTTCTTCCCAAACGATCGACGCCTCGTCGAGGGCGCGCACCGCGGCGGCGCGAACGCCGCACGGGGCCGAGAGCACGGCGAGCGGGAGCGGCTCGCCGGCTGGGGGCTTCCAGCCGGGCGCCGCAAGCCAGACGAGCGGTTCGACGAACAGCCGCACGCCATCCCACGCGCCGTCGCCGTGAGCGATCCTCGCCGCGATTTCCTCGGGTTCGTGCCGCACGATGACCGCGTCGAGCCGTCTTTCATCGTATTGCGCGACGAGCGCGGCCGACGATCCGAGATGCATCTCGATGACGAGTCGCGGGTCGTGCCGATGCAGACTTGCGACGAGCGCAGCCAAGTTCGCCCCCGCCACGTGTTCGCTGAGGCCGACCTTAAGCCGCCGCTTCTCTGCGCCGAGCGATCCCAGCGCACGCTCATGCGCACCGAGCAGCTCGCGCGCCGCATCGAGGAACGCGCCCCCCGCAGCCGATAGCCGCACCGAGCGCGGCGTACGCTCGAACAGCGGCTTGCCCAGATGCGCTTCCAGCCGCTTCACCTTGAGGCTGACGGCGGACTGCGTGGTCCCGAGCAAATCGGCCGCCCGCGTGAAGCTGTTCAGATCGGCGACGTGAACGAACGCCCGAACGGCGTCGAGATCGAGTACTTTCATTGCGGATGAAAATGATAGAAATCTAGATTGATTTCTGTTCATTATGGATGGTGCGCCGTATTCTTGCCACATTGCCTTTCGTTCACGGAGAAAACCATCATGCCGCTCGCTCGTATCTCGTTGCCCGCCGGCCGTTCGGCGAAATACAAAGAAGCGTTGACGGAAGGGGTCCTGCGCGCCCTGGTCGAAACATTCAACGTGCCCAAAGACGACCAATTCATGGTCCTAACCGAACATGCGCCCGAAGACCTCGTCTACAACCGTCACTACCTCGGGATCGAGCGCAGCGACGGTTTCGTGCTGATCCAACTCACGGTCAGCAACACCCGGCCGCTCGAGAAGAAACGGGCTTTATACCGCCGCATCGTCGAACTGCTGGCGGAGAACCCGGGGGTGCGCAAAGAGGACGTCTTCATCAACCTGCTCGAGGTACTGCCCGAGAACTGGTCGTTCGGTAACGGGGAAGCGCAATACGTCCCGGCGTGAGCGGCGCAGGCGGTCCCTGCCCATGCGCCCGATCGTCTGCTTTCTCGCTCTTTCCGAGCGCGAGCGTGTGTAACATGAGGATCACACGTCGATTTCGGGGCAGCGAGGATGTCGGCCACAGTCGAACTCGTTTTGGCGATCGAGGCTACGGCCGCGAGCGAATGGATGACCGGGGCCGGGATTGCCGCGAACGCGCGATCCGGAGCGAGCCGCGCGGGCCCCGCCCATAGCGGCAAGCACCCGCCGGCCACGGCGCGGCGCGCGGGCGCGCGCGTATCGAGGCGAGCGGCCGATGCGCAAGCCGAATTCGGTGCGACGATCGCAGACGCCATGAACCGAATGCCGGGCATGACGCAGATGCCCGCCATCGAGCCTTCGATGATGCGGGTTTTCCTCGAACGCAACGGCAGTCGGCGCGTGCTGTTGAGCCTCGATCGCGGCGGAGCGCAGCATATAGCCGTGGCGCATTCGAGCGAACTCTCGCCGGGCGTTCGCCGATGCGAGACGGTGTGCGATGAGGCATTCGAAGGAGATTCACCGCTGCAGCTCGGCGACGGCCTTCCCCCAATAGGGAAGGACATAGCGAGCAAGCGCGACGAGTTGACGCCTTCTCCCGTGTTGTCGATACGCCGTGCGGCTTGGCGCTGGAGCGGCTCAGACGGGGCGCTAGTCGACATCGAGCTTCGGGACGGGTGCGCGGCGGCCTGCGGCGAAGCGGACCCGTCGGCCGTGACGACCAAGCCGAGGACATCGCCGCAGCCGTATTCATCGCTCGACCGGCCGGAGGCAATCGCGTTTTGCGAATTGCGGCTTGCTTCGCGAATTGTCGACGTGGCAGATGGGTCGGATGAGATTGCCGCTGCCTTCAAGCAGCTGGGGACGTCGCACGATCCGACCGTCGCGGCACTGCAGGCGCTCTTCGCGGTGGCGGGTGCGTTGGCCGATACGCTACCGGTCTTCCCCACGCTCGTCGATGGCTACGCGCGCGCCTGCCTGTCGGTTCAATCCCGCGCACCAACGCCTACGCGTGCGGCCCGCGTCGACCTATCCAAAGCGCGCTGCCCCCATGATGCTTTCGTCGAAGTCGGTTCGAACATCACGCGCCACTGGTTCGGCAATGACGCCGGCGTGCGCGAGCGCGCCGACGTGGAATTCGTCCATCAAATGCGGGTGGCGCTGCGCCGCCTGAAAACATCGATGAAGACGTTTCCACGCTGGATGGACGCAACTTGGACGCGAACCATCGCGCCCGATCTCGACTGGCTGGGCGCATTGCTAGGACAAGTGCGCGATCTCGACGTCTTCACGGGAACCTCGCTGCCGGCGTTGGCCGCGGCCGACGTCGATAGCGCCGCGTGGGCCTCGTTGCAGGCACGCGCCGAAGCCCGCCGCGTCGAAGCCCGCGCGCAACTGCAAAAGGCGCTGCTGACGCGCCGCTATGCGGCGCTCTCGCTTTCCTGGCTGAAGTGGCTGGCCATGCAGCGCTTTTCGACCGACCCTGAGGCGCTGGTGGACAAATCGCTTGCCGCCTATGCGGCCAAACGCGTGCGCAAGCACTACGAGCGTCTGACCGCCAAGCCGGAGCTTTCGACGCTCGAACCTGCCGAACGCCATCGTCGCCGGATCGAAGCGAAACGCCTGCGCTATACGCTCGAATTCTTCGAGTCGATCGCAGCGCGCAAAACGCGGCGTCAGGTGTCGAAGCAATTGAGCCGCATTCAAAGCGTGCTTGGCGACGGCAGCGATGCCGTCGCAGCGCTGCGTTTTCTCGAAGCGCTCGATGTGCCGCCCTACCAGCACGGTTTTGCGCGCGGATGGTGCGAGGCGGTGAACCGCTGGTCGGCGGTGGAAGGCGAGCGGCTTCTGCGGGCGTTGCGCAAACCGAAGATCGTTCGCTAGATCGCACCGGCCGGCACGCATCGGCGCGTCCTATAATCGTCGATTCTGCCTCGTTCAACCCATACCCCCTTTCCATGAGCGAACGTTCTTCCTCATCGCCCCCGTCCGTTGCGGACAGCGGCCGCGCCGCGCCTGTCGAACTCGGCGGCTCGGTATGGTTGCGCGCGGGCCCGGAGACGCTCGGCGGCGCCGCGCGCATCGCGCTGCTGGCGGCGATTCGCGATACGGGCTCGATCACCGCGGCGGCCAAAGCCGTCGGCCTTAGCTATAAGGCCGCGTGGGATGCCGTCGACGCCATGAACAACCTGGCGGGCGAAGCGCTCGTCATGCGCTCTGTGGGCGGTAAGGGCGGCGGGGGGACGACACTGACGCCGCGCGGGCACCGGTTGATCGAAACGTTCGTCGCGGTCGAGCGCGAGCATCGCAAGTTCATCGAACGCGCGAGTGCGGCGATCGAGCACTTCGAAGGCGACTGGGCGTTGATCGGGAGAATTGGCATGAAAACGAGCGCACGCAATCAGCTTTACGGAAAGGTATCGGCTGTCGTTCGCGGGAGCGTGAACGATGAAGTCTCATTGGCGTTGCCGGGCGGTCAGACGATCGTCGCAGTGGTGACGCACGAGAGCACCGAGGCACTCGGGCTTGTCGTGGGTGCGCCCGCGCTCGCGCTGGTGAAAGCGTCGTGGGTCATGCTGGCCGCCGACCACGCGGCGCTGGGGCAGCCGCTGCGGCTTTCCGCGCGCAACCAATTGCGCGGCATAGTCACGCAGGTCACGCGCGGGGCGATCAATGCCGAAGTGTCGTTGGCGCTGGATGGTCCTGCTGGTTCCGAAGCCGATCCCAATGCGACGGTCATGACGGCGATTGTGACGAACGATAGTGTCGCGACGCTGGGGCTCGCGGCGGGCAAGCCGGCGATCGCGGTTTTCAAGGCGTCGAGCGTGATACTCGGTACGGTGGACTGAGGGTATGCGAAGGGGGATTGGCGGCTGACGGCCACAAGCGGCCGGTCGACGTCGTCATCCAGATCGTCGACAATTGGTATCTCCGACATCGAGAGTCCCTCATGCGCAGATTACAGGCATCGCGCTTCTATATTGCGTGCGGCGCCATCCCGGAGCCAATCTTCGTACTGGACGGTGTAGCCTCCGAGTGGCTCTTCGCGTCGGGATTCTGGAAGCGAATCAACAGCTCGTTGGGCACGACATTCGACCAATTCGAAGACGACCAGGCTGAGCCCACGATTCTTTTACAAATTGCATCCGAGCTAGAGTCTTGCGTTCGGTCGCTTCACTCGCAAAGTGGAGACACGGTGTGTTTCGTTTGCGGTTGGTCCCCTAGTGGGGACGCCCACACAGTTGAGGTTCCGCGGAAGGACCTTGTCTTGCAACTGGGCACGCTACGAAGCCTCCTTGCTTCGGCTGCTGCCAACAAGGAAGTCCTTGAATTCAGTCTTTGACTGCGGCCTGCTTGCGAAATGGGCTGACCACGGCCATCAAGAGCCACTGCTCTTTTCGCCCTCAATGGCCAATCAGCGCCGCGTTCCGGCCGTTTGGCGCTCAAGGTAGACCCTCCCCGAGACACGAGGAATTGCCGGTTCTGACACATTGGTCGACGTAACCTGTCAGCTTGCCGGATTTCGTGCCATGACGACCCACGCCGCACCATTGATCATCACCGCCCCCTCGCCCGGGAGGCTCGCGAAGGCGGCACGAACTGCGGCCGATGCGCGGGAGCAGATGTCGTCGGGCTGATCAGCAAGCGCACGCGACAGTGGGCCGACCTCGAGCGTCATCTTCACCGCGTCGTCGATCGCGGCGTCCCGCGTTTCGCCCTCGCCGAATGGGACGGACGCGTCGAAGGGCATGATAGCGATATCGGTGAAGCCGGCCGCCGTCAGGATGCGCGCCACGCGCGCTCGGTCGCCGAACGAAAACGGGCCGGGCGCGTCGGGAGCGGGCAGCGCGCTCGGCGGGAGAATGCCCTTGAGTGCGCCCACCGGCAGGCTCATCCAGTCGTTCTCGGCCGCGCCGCGCCAGCAGACAAAAGTGACCCGCCCGCCAGGCCGGAGTGCGCGTCGCATGTGGGCGAACGCCGCTGTCGGATCGTCGAAGAACATCACGCCGAAACGCGAGAACAGGATGTCGAACGCGCCTTCGGGCAGCTCTGCGCTGCTGGCGTCGGCCACCTGAAACAGGGCCGGCGTATCGTGTCGCGCAAGCGCGCGCGCTCGCTCGATCAGCGGTTCGGATATGTCCACGCCCAGCACTTGGCCCCCCGCGCCGACGCGGGCGGCCAGAGCCAAACTCGATGCGCCCGCGCCGCAGCCGATGTCCAGCGCGCGCTCGCCCGTCGCGGGCGCGGCGGCTTCTATCGCGGCCTGGCCGAACACCGCCACCAGAGCGTCGAGCCGGGCCTGGTTGGCGACCCAGCGCTCACCGCTTTGACCATTCCAGTCACCCACCTGATCAACACTTTGCTTTGCCATGTCGTCTCCTTGACTCGACGATCCGTCCTTCACTGCGCCGATCT
Organism: Trinickia sp. Y13; assembly: GCF_029522115.1. Lineage (GTDB taxonomy): Bacteria > Pseudomonadota > Gammaproteobacteria > Burkholderiales > Burkholderiaceae > Trinickia. The sequence continues at coordinate 71,386 of NZ_JAKWFK010000019.1, forward strand.
ACGCCAACCTTTTCGAAGGCGACGACGCAACGGGAGAAGGGAATCTGTGCTCTCAAACCACCATCGACTGCTGGGCGAAGATGCCCGCCATCGCGCCCTGCGAGGATGCCTGGGTGGCCGAGGGCAAGAAGGGCGTGGCGAGGTCGCCAGCGGCGTAGATGCCGGGCATGCTGGTTTGGCGGCGCTCGTCGACCTTGAGGACAATGCCGGTGGGCGTATCCACTGTGGCGAGGCCCAATGATTCATGCAGGCTTGCGGACGGCTTGTTGCACGGATTGGCGAACAGGATGTCGACCGCGACATTGCGACCGGTATCGAGATTGACGGTGGTGATATGGCCTTTCTGGTGGGCGATCTCGACGATCCGGCCATCGACGAAAGGTATGTTGCGGCGCGCCAGATCGGCCTGGATATCGGACGCAATGTCATGACCATCGGCGAAGACAGTCAATTTGTCAGTCCAATCGCGGAATAGCTTCGCAGACTGGTACGACTGCGGGCTGGACCAAACGAGGCCCCAATGCTGGCCGGCGACTTCAAAGCCGTCGCAATAGGGGCAGGGCACGATGGACGTGCCCCAGCTTTCGGCAAAGCCCGGAACATCAGGCATCTGGTCGGCGACGCCATAGCTCAGGATCAGGCGGCGCGCCCTCAGGCATTCGTGATCGTCAGTGACGACACAGAAATCGTCGATGGCGCCAGACACGCTCTCGGCCCGGGCATTGACGAGGCTGATCGTTGGGTAGCGCGCAAGCTGCTGCCGCGCCTCGACCAGGATGTCCAGCGGCGGCTTGTGATCGTGGCCGAGCAGGCCATGTGAGTGGCCGGCAAAGCGGTTGCGCGGCCGGCCGGTATCGAGAACGGTGACCTTGCGGCGGGCACGGCCAAGCTGCAGGGCGGCGGCGAGGCCGGCAAAGCTGCCGCCGATGATGATGACGTCATTCATGGTGATGGGCTCCGCGTTGTGGATGAGGGGTGGGCCGGGCACCTGATCTGGACAACCGGTTGAAACCTGCCCTTGGCTTGCACATTGTGATACTGCGTGGTATCGTATTAACGAATTTCAATACTGTCAAGTACCGGAATTGTCGTGACCGAAAATAGCCAGGGCCGGCGCGGCCGGCCCGCCAACGAGGCGCTTCGCCAAACGATCGTCGACGTCGCCTGCGAACTCTTTGTGGAACTGGGTTTTCAAGCGACGACCATGGACAAGGTCGCGCATCGGGCGAAGATATCCAAGCTCAGCATCTATCGGCACTTCGAGAACAAGGAGGCGCTGTTCAGCGCGGCCATGGTGGCCCGCTGCGATCAATTTGCACCGCAGGCCCTTTCTGAAGGCGTCGACGGTTCGGCCGAAGATCAGCTCGTGGCGGTGGGATCATCCCTGCTTCGCACGCTGTTGAGCCCGGACGTCCGCGGTGTCGAAGCCATGGTTTTGGCCGACAAGACGAATCAAAAGGCGTTAAGCAAGCTCCATTACGAAGCCGGGCCCGCCCATGTCATCGCCCACATCGAGGCGGTGTTGCGTCAGCTGCACGAGAATGGGATGCTGAACGTACCCGACGCTCCGCTGTCCGCACGCTTGTTTGCCGCGCTTTTCAAAGGGGCCGATCTCCTGCTGATCGCACGCTTCGATGAGGCGAGAGCAGAGGACGACAACGAAATCGAATCCTATTGCCGGTCGGCCGTTGCGATGTTTATCGCCGCGCACGGTGGCATCTAAAGGTGCGCTATTACGGCCGATGAAGAACACGCAGCTATTGCATGCGCTGTTCGCCGAGCAACCTATGGATGATGCGTGGACGACTCATGGGCGTGACCATTGCATGAGCGCAAAAGCCGCCCGAGCGGGCAGGCAGAGGCCGCTTTACACACGATAGCGGTCGCTACTGCGGCCTGAGTAGAACGACAGAGAAGGGTCGAAACTTGCCCCCCCCGGATGTCGTCATGGGCCACAGCACCGGCGCGACGACGTCGTATGGCGCAGTGCGGCCAGAAGCAGACATTCGACATAGGCTCCTCAATCGTCGACAATATTCGGCGAGTTTCGATCGCATTGGCGAGCGGCCATGACGCAAGGGGAGTCGATAAAAGATGCCAAAAACAATTTACTGTTGGCGCTGTAAGATAGAAGTGCCGATGCTCACAGAGGACGAGTGGCAATTGGTCAATCCCAACACGATGCCGGAGCAGTTAAAGCAGTATCGGAAAGAGACAGATTCATCTTTATCAGAAGCCTATCGGAATAGCATGGGTCTCCCGGCTCTAGTAGCCTACGAACGCATTACGGGATTCCGCGAGACCAACCCAAACGCACTGAAGCATCACCGCCTCAAGCTATATGGCCCCGCATGCACCGCTTGCGGCAAACCACTTCGGACGCCGATCGCGAGCTTTTGTGCCGAGTGTGGCGCAAAGCGAGCAAACTGAATCACGCCGCACATGACCGCATCAGCGGTAGACTTGCCTGTCCGAACGTCCGTTGTGCGGAACCGTGAATGGCTCACTCGGGTTTTGCCGCTTGTATCGCGCACGCGCGCAAGCAGATCGTCGCAGTCGGTCGTCGGGCATAAGCCGGCCAGAAGCGGTCGTTGGACTGGCGGGTCCAGATGGCCAACAACATAGTCCCCCAGTCCGTCTCGTCAGGCAAACAGGTCGCGCAGCGCCCCGACCAATGCGTCGCACTCGTAGTCAGTGCCAACGGTAATCCGCAGATGCTGGTTGATGCGCGACTGCTTGAAATGCCGCACGAAAATTCCTCGATCCTTCAGACGTGCGGCGAGCGTCGCAGCGTCGTGTAGTGGATGGCGCGCGAAGATGAAGTTCGCAGCCGACGGCACGACGTCAAACCCTTGGCCCTGCAGCGCTTGCGTCAGCCGCTCGCGGCTGGCGATCACTCGCTCACAAGTTGCAAAGAAAAACTGATCATCCTCGTAGGCGGCCTGTGCCGCGACTTGCGCAAGGCGGTCCAGCGGGTATGAGTTGAAGCTGTCTTTCACGCGATTAAGCGCTTCAATGAGCGATACGTTACCGAATGCAAAGCCGATCCGCATACCGGCGAGTGCCCGGGCTTTTGACGTTGTTTGGACGACGAGAAGATTGGGATAGAGGTCGATCAACGCTAGCGCTGATTGGGCGCCGAAATCCACATACGCCTCGTCGATCACGACCACCGACGATGGATTTGCTGCGACGATCCGCTCGATATCCGCGAGCGGCAACGCACGGCCGGTCGGCGCGTTTGGATTCGGGAACAGCACGCCACCAGCGTCGCCGAGGTAGTCCTCGACGTGGATCGAAAAGTCGTCGGCGACCGGCACAACCTTGTAGCTCACGCCGTACAGCCGCGCGTAGGTGGGATAAAAGCTGTACGTGATGTCGGGAAACCGCAGCGGCTTTTCATGCTTGAGTAGCGCCTGGAACGCATGCGCAAGCACTTCGTCCGACCCGTTGCCGGCAAAGACTTGCTCCGGCTTCAAACGGTGATGGGCCGCGACCGTCTCGCGCAGCTTGCGCGCAAGTGGATCCGGATAGCGGCGCAGCGTCTCACCGGCTTCGCCCAGCTCACCTGCAATGGCCGCGACCACGCGCGGCGACGGCGGGTAGGGATTCTCGTTGGTGTTCAGCTTGACCGGTCGCGCGAGCGTCGGCTGCTCGCCCGGCACATAAGGCACAAGTTCCTGAACAACGTCGCTCCAGTAACGGCTCACCACCTGACTCCTGACCTGTAAAGCGCAGAGATTACCCGATCTGCGGCGAGAAGTCTGAAGTTGCCCGTAAGCCGTTGAGCGTCCGCTTTCTGGTGACTCCACTGTCCCCTGTGGGTGGCGGATTCAACCGGTCGTTCGAGATAGTCGGCAAGATAATCGAGAATCCAGAAGACCAAGATGCTAACTGAAGAATTTACCGACGGCTGGAAGCCAATTCATGTTGGATTTGAGGGCGCACCTCTCTCGATCAATGGCATCAATCCGTGGTTGCACGCCGGCAACTGGCGACGGGTGTCTCAGGAACACATTGTCGTTCCGCACCCGGCCTATCCCAGCGAACGTCATCGTGCATGGGTCTATGAAATCACAATTCCTGGAAAGGCAGTTTGTTTCGCAGCACCGAGCTTTCCAACGGCGTGTGGGGTTTCTACGTGCAACGGGATACCGCTTCATAGTCAAGCTAGTGGCTGTTTTACGGCAACCTGACTGTGCTCGGCCAGGAGCAGTCGGTCAGGGCAAGCGCATGAATTGCCGCGTCGCAGCCGCAGCCATCGGGTGCTGGACAGCGACCGGCTCTGGAAGTACCATATTGCGTCGCAGCAGACCTGCTGCCATCTCCTTCCTCTTCGATACCTATGTAACTGTCCGCGAACCCTCTCATCGATCAAACAGCCTGACCGACAGGGGTTCGCGGACCGTCGGCGTCGCACTGTACATCGTCAGTGCCAATGACGCCTGCACCGTCAGATTTGACCTTCACTCGCCATCAGGCGGGGGCATGCCGTTCCTGATCCGTTCCCTCCAGCGAATACCTCGCGGCCGGCCTGTGCTCGCATTTTCGTTTTCCTACAGACCTTCCAATGAACAAACGAACCTTCACAGAAGAGTGGTTCTCCAATGCTCGCGCGGATGTACTGGCGGGCATCGTTGTCGCCCTTGCACTCATTCCTGAGGCGCTGGCTTTCTCAATTATCGCTGGCGTTGACCCGAAAGTTGGCCTCTACGCTGCGTTCAGCATTGCGGTGGTCTCCGCGATTGCAGGCGGCCGCCCTGCCATGATTTCCGCTGCGACGGGCGCAGTGGCGCTTGTCATCGGTTCCCTAGTCAAAAATCATGGCGTCGAATACGTGCTTGCGGCGGGCATTCTTGCGGGTGTATTGCAGATCGGCGCTGGGCTCCTGAGACTCGGTGGACTAATGCGTTTCGTGTCCAGGTCCGTCATCACCGGCTTCGTCAACGCATTGGCGATCCTCATTTTCATGGCGCAGTTGCCACAACTGCAAGGCGTTCCGCCCTACGTCTACCTGATGGTCGCCGGAGGTCTCGGAATCATCTACCTTTTGCCTCGCTTGACCAAAGCCGTTCCTTCGCCATTGGTATGCATCATCGTTCTGACCGGTATCTCGATGGCGATGCACCTGAAGTTGCGCACGGTCGGCGACATGGGATCATTCCCTAACGAGTTGCCGATTCCAGCATGGCCCAAGGTGCCGCTCTCATTCGAAACGCTGAAAATCATCTTTCCGTATTCCCTCGCCGTTGCCGTCGTCGGTCTGCTGGAGTCACTGATGACCGCAGCCATCGTTGATGATTACACCGATACGCCAAGCGATAAAAACCGCGAATGCCGGGGGCAAGGCATCGCCAATATCGCGGCGGGAATCCTCGGCGGTATGCCTGGATGCGCAATGATCGGCCAAACCGTGATCAATGTGAAATCGGGAGGAAGGGGACGGCTCTCGACGTTCGTCGCCGGCGCTTTCCTACTTGTGCTGGTGGTTTTTCTGGGGCCTTGGGTCAAGCAGATTCCGATGGCAGCGCTGGTCGCAGTAATGATCATGGTATCTATCAGCACGTTTAGCTGGTGCTCGATGCGAAACCTCCGTTCGCATCCAAAGAGTTCATCGGTCGTCATGATTGCGACGGTCGTAGTGGTTGTTGCAACTGGCAACCTCGCAATCGGCGTGCTCGTTGGTGTTCTGCTGAGCGCGCTCTTCTTCACGGCAAAGGTTCGTCAGATCATGGTGGTTGAGTCATCATTGAACGAACGGTCGGGCGAGCGCCGGTACGTTGTGCGTGGACAGGTCTTCTTCGCTTCCTCCGAGGCGCTGGTTTCGGAGTTTGATTTCCATGAGCGCGTACGGTCAGTAGAGATTGATCTATCCCACGCGCATTTCTGGGACATCACCGCAATCGACGCGCTTGACCGCATCGTAAATAAATTTAGGCGTAACGGTATCGCCGTCGATCTGCATGGCGTGAACAGGGCGAGCGCGACAATGATCGAAAAATACGCAACGCATGATAAAGAGTCTCCGACTCACTATGAACCGTCGCATTAAGACGCTTGCCGGATAAAACGCGGCGCAGCAATGGTGACAGTTGAACGGCGGGGCTTACCGCCGCCGTAGCCCTTCGGGAAGACCCTTCAAGAGCTTTCGACAGACCGCTATGCGGCACAGCAGATGGCCGTTATGGGTCGGGCTGGGACCACCCGACGCGGCGCACACTCAATCTCCATTCGCTTGAAAGGAGATTGTCATGGAATCCGAGAATGTCGTGGTTGTCCACCGCGTGCCGTGGAACAAGGGCAAGCTCACCGGGCAGAAGCCGCCGTTAAAGCTTCGGGAAATCTGGGCGATCCGGACGAGACTTTAGATGGCATCGAACGTTCGTGAGCTCGCGATGTTCAATCTCGCAATTGATAGCAAGTTGCGGGCGTGCGACCTCACGCGGTTACGGGTCCAGGATGTCCGTCACGGAAGCCAAGTGGCGTCGAGAGCGATAGTCATGCAGCAGAAGACCCAGCGGCCGGTGCGATTTGAGATCACGGAACAGACCCGTGAGAGCCTCGAAGCGTGGATCGAAGCCCGGGGACTGAAGGCGGCGGATTTTCTGTTCCCGAGCCGGATTCATACGTCACCGCACCTGTCGACGCGGCAATATGCCAGGCTGGTACGCCGCAGGGTCGCATCGATTGGCCTCGACGATACAGCATACGGTACCCACACGATGCGCCGCACAAAAGCTTCGCTGATCTACCGGCGGATGAAGAACCTTCGAGCGGTGCAGTCGCTGCTCGGACACACAAAGCTGGAAAGCACGGTTGGCTACCTGGGAACCGAGGTCGACGATGCCCTTGAGATGGCGGAGCAGGCCGAGGTTTGATGGCATGGCGGCCGGCGAGCGGTCGCTTGCCGGCCAGGTGCGGGCGTTCGACATAGCCGGCTGAATTGTCTTCAATCGCCTTTGATTCAAAAATCCGACCTATGATCTTTCGCTCACAATTTCGTTCGTCCAACTCGCAGCGAGCGGCGGCGCAGCCAAACGGTCGAGTTCATGGAACCGTCAATTGCAGACAGTTTGGCCATCCTGAGTTCCAGATTCAGGTTTCCGATCATGGGGTTCCAGCGCTGGACATCAGCTGGCTGCTGCGATTTCTCGAGGAAAGTGTCGCGGAAGGCGAACGATTCCATGCTGGCGAGACTTTACAAATCGGCTGGATGCTTACGATGCTCGAGGCTTGGGAGGGGGACGTTCTGCGCATCATGGAGCCCGATATGAAGGCGATTCCAATCAAGTTCGTCGACTCCGTAGACAGCACGCTCAAGCACCTGCGCAATCAGCAAGACATGGTCGCAAGCGTAACGTCCACCCGGCAACCAGACTTTCCGTCGCTTAGGCAAAGTGCAGTTGTCCATGTCGACTACAAGAACGTCAGCAGCTTGCTGCTGACTCGTTATCCGGCTCATGAAACGGACTCCGGCTGGTCGCTCACCGATCCGAATGACGAAGCCGGCTCACAGAACCCGTCACGGTACGTCAAAGTTTCGCTTTATCAACTGGGCGTTGAAAGGCCCGACCTGATCCAATTCTTTGCCTTGTCGCCAGGCCTGCAAGTCGTCCTCGCTGGTCCGAAAATTCGTGTGATGGGCCCTGACGGCGAGATTCGACCGGCGCCCGGTTCGTATCTTGAAGCGTTGAATGCGCTCCGGCTGCAGCGTGCCGATGAGCGAGCGCTTCGGGGCACGTGTGCCGTGTGCTCAGGGTCGACCGCTGCCGTTGGCGGCCACGACCACCAACGATGCAGGCGACTTTTGTCGTCGGCGCGCGTCCGGCCGGTTCCAGTCATTCTTAGCGTACGAGGACGTAGCGTTCAGGCGGCAGCTCCGCTGCTTACAGCGGACGACTCAGGGCACCGTTTAACAAACGTTGCCTTGGGGGTGACCCGCTTCCGAGGACGGTTAAGCAGTTGAATTTCGACCGGGCTGATGTCCTCCAGGTTGAGCGGTTGTGCGAGTTGTCCACGGTCGGTCGGCGGGTCGCCTATCACGACCACGACGCCGGCCGGCGGTGGGCAACTCGCTAGCGGCGAGCATTTCTTTTCGATGCATGGTTTCGTAGCGGATCGGCGAGCAATAGCTAATTGCGCTGTGCCGGCGACTGATGTTGTACCAGCCCTCGATGAAGGCGAATAGCTCACGTCGAGCCTGTGCATGAGTTTCGAAGTGTGAACGGGCGAGCAGTTCGCATTCGAGCGTGGCGAAGAAGCTTTCGCACATGGCGTTGTCGAAGCAATCGCCCACCGTGCCCATCGAAGGGCGTACGCCTGCTTCGCGGCAGCGTCGGCCGAAGGCAATGGACGTGTATTGACATCCCTGATCCGAATGATGAATGACGCCATCGGGGCGACGTTGCACGAGGGCCATGTCGAGCGCACGCAGCATCAGCTCCGTGTACAGATGATTGGACATCGCCCACCCCACAATGCGGCGACTAAAGACATCGAGCACAACGGCGAGATAGAGAAAGCCTTCCGCTGTCGGCACGTACGTGGCATCCGCCACCCACAGCCGGTTCGGGGCGTCGGCCACGAAGTGCCGTTGCACGAGATCGGGCGCGGGCCGGGCGCCGGGCTGCCGCCGCGTCGTGTTGATCCAGCGCCGCCGGCTCACCCCGCACAGACCCGCTATACGCATCAGACGGGCAATACGTTTGCCTCCGACATGCACGCCGTGCTCGAGCAGTTCCGCATGGATGCGGGGCATGCCGTACGTGCCTCGCGAACTTGCGTGAATGACTCGGATACGCCCGAGCAGGTCGGCGTCGCTACATGCTCGTTTCGATGGGCTGCGCGCCAGCCACGCGTAAAAGCCGCTGGCCGAAATTCGCAGCAATCGCGCCATCGTCGCAATGGGCAATGTGGCCTGATTCGCTTTCATGAATTCGAACCCTTCTCGGGCACCGTTCCGGTCTCCCGTGCAAACCAGGCCGCGGCTTTCCTGAGAAACTCCCTCGCCTTAGCTCGCTTTCGGTTGTAGGACGTAGCCCATCGAGTCGGCCCGGCGTGTCAGATTGTTAAGCACCCGCTGCCGATAACGCTCCTCATAGTAGGCTGCACCTG
>NZ_JAKWFK010000001.1 GCF_029522115.1 Trinickia sp. Y13
ACGCTGAAGGTTGCCGAGCCGCCCAAGCGTAGCGCGGGCGTAATGGTGCCGGACGTGCAGACGCTGGTCGAGAAGTTGAAGACCGAAGCCAAGGTGCTGTGAGGGGGGACGAAAGAAAATGACGATTTTGGTTATTGCCGAACACGACAACGCGTCGATCAAAGGCGCGACGCTGAACACCGTTGCCGCCGCACAGAAGATTGGCGGCGACATTCACGTGCTGGTTGCCGGCCACAACGCGCAAGGCGCGGCGCAGGCCGCGGCCAAGATCGCGGGCGTGTCGAAGGTGTTGCTCGCCGATGCGCCGCAACTGGCCGCGGGCCTTGCGGAAAACGTCGAAGCGACCGTGCTCGACATTGCGAAGGATTACTCGCACATCGTGGCGCCGGCTACGGCTTACGGCAAGAACATTGCCCCGCGCGTGGCGGCCAAGCTCGACGTGGCGCAGATCAGCGAGATCACGGCCGTCGTGTCGGCTGACACGTTCGAGCGTCCGATCTACGCCGGCAACGCGATTGCGACGGTGCAATCGGGCGATGCGATCAAGGTCATCACGGTGCGCGCGACGGGCTTCGATGCCGTGGCGGCCGAAGGCGGCAGCGCAGCGGTCGAAAAGATCGACGCAGCAGCGGACCGCGGCATTTCGCAATTCGTGAATCGCGAAGTGACGAAGCTCGATCGTCCGGAACTGACGAGCGCGAACATCATCGTGTCGGGCGGCCGCGGCCTGGGCAGCGGCGAGAACTACACCAAGGTGCTGGAGCCGCTGGCCGACAAGCTCGGCGCGGCGCTGGGCGCATCGCGCGCGGCAGTGGATGCGGGTTATGTGCCGAACGACTACCAAGTGGGGCAGACGGGCAAGATCGTCGCGCCGCAACTGTACGTGGCGGTGGGCATCTCCGGCGCGATTCAGCATTTGGCGGGCATGAAGGATTCGAAAGTGATCGTGGCGATCAACAAGGATCCGGAAGCGCCGATCTTCAGCGTGGCCGATTACGGCCTCGTCGGCGATCTGTTCACGCTGGTGCCTGAACTCGTGAGCGCGTTGGGCTAAACGCGCAGGCGCCGCGAAAGCGGACGTAGTGTAGGAAAGGAAGGGGTGCGGTTCAGCCGCGCCCCTTTTTCAATTGCGGACGCCGCCACAAAAGCAAGCGGCGCCCGGTTGGGGCGCCGCTCGTGCTGCTGCCGGCTGCTGAGGTATGCGCGAGCCGTTACGCGTAAGCAGGTTGCGGGGCCGTGCCGCGATCGCCGAGATAGCGATGCACGGACAGATCGTCGGCCTGGATCGCGGGGCGTCGTCCCGAGATCAAGTCGGCCAGCAATTGACCCGAGCCGCACGACATGGTCCAGCCGAGCGTGCCATGCCCCGTGTTCAAGAACAGGTTCGAAACCGGCGTGCGGCCGACGACCGGCGTGCCGTCCGGCGTCATGGGACGCAGGCCCGTCCAAAACGAGGCTTGCGTAGTATCGCCGCCGCCCGGGAACAAATCGTTGACGCACATTTCGAGCGTTTCGCGCCGCGCTTGGCGCAGCGTCTTGCTAAAGCCCACGATTTCCGCCATGCCGCCGACGCGAATGCGATCGTCGAAGCGCGTGATCGCGATCTTGTAGGTTTCGTCGAGCACCGTGGAAACGGGCGCTTTGGCGGAATCGACGATCGGCGCGGTGATGGAGTAGCCCTTGAGCGGATAGACGGGGATCTTCACGATTCCCGACAACAGCTGCGTGGAGTACGAGCCGAGTGCGACGACATAGGCGTCGGCGCGCAGCGTTTGCCCGCCGCAACGCACGCCCGCAATGCGGCCGCCTGCGGTTTCGAGCGCATCGATCGATGTGTTGAAACGGAACGTCACGCCGAGCGATACGGCAAGCGCGGCCAGGCGCGTCGTGAACAATTGGCAGTCGCCCGTTTCGTCGCCGGGCAGCCGCAGGCCGCCCGTCAGCTTGTGCGAGACGGCGGCGAGCGCCGGCTCGGCGCGTGCGAGCTCGGCGGGGCTCAAGAGCTCGTACGCCACGTTGGCGTCCTTCAGCACGGCGATGTCTTTTTGTGCGCCGTCGAGCTGTTGCTGCGTGCGAAAAACCTGCAGCGTACCGCCCGTGCGGCCTTCGTATTGGATGCCGGTATCGGCGCGCAACGCTTGCAAACAGTCGCGACTGTATTCGGCGAGGCGCACCATCCGGCCTTTATTGACGGCATAGCGCTCGGCGGTGCAGTTTTGCAACATCTGCCACATCCAGCGCAATTGGAACTGCGTGCCGTCCAGACGGATTGCGAGAGGCGCGTGCTTTTGGAACATCCACTTCACTGCTTTGACTGGAACGCCGGGAGCGGCCCACGGAGCCGCATAGCCGGGCGAGATCTGGCCGGCGTTGGCAAAGCTCGTATCGAGCGCGGGACCGGCTTCGCGATCCACCACCGTGACCTCGTGACCGGCGCGCGCCAGGTAATACGCGGTGGTCACGCCGACGACGCCACTACCCAAAACGACGACTCGCATAGTTGCTCCCAAACACCGATTAGTCCAGTTGATGGCGCTATACTATTGCGACAAAAGCAGTTTTTGTTCGTGTATTTTTTGGATTTTTGGTTGAAACATCATGCGCACGCAACGGCAGCCGCTTCGTAAGCTGGACAAGCTCGATCACAAGATTCTCAAGCTGTTGCAGGAAGACGGCCGCATCGCCATGAAGGACTTGGCCGAGCGCGTGGGGCTGACCGTTACGCCGTGCATCGAGCGCGTCAAGCGGATGGAGCGCGACGGCGTCATCCTGGGTTATTACGCACGCCTGGATCCGGCTCAGCTAGGCGCGGCGCTGCTCGTGTTCGTCGAGATCACGCTCGGCAACAAGAGCGGCAATATGTTCGACCAATTCCGGCGCGAAGTTCAAAAGATCCCCGAGGTGCTCGAGTGCCACCTCGTCTCCGGCGATTTCGATTACCTCATCAAAGCGCGCATCGGCGAGATGACCGACTACCGCAAACTGCTCGGCGACATCCTGTTGCAACTGCCGGGCGCGGTGCAGTCGAAGAGCTATGTGGTGATGGAAGAGATCAAAGAAACGTTGATGATCTCGGTCGGCGATTGAGCAGGATCGAAGCGGATCGATGCGGATCGAGGCGGGCATCGCTCGGCAAATTGCATCGCCAGATGATCCTCTACGGAATGATCCAGCCAATCGTTCGTCTGCCCACGGAGCCGGTCTGCGCACGTGTCGTCAATGAGCCTGGATTTGCATCCCCGCAGGATATCGATGCGTATGACGGCTCTATTCGTCATGCGTGTCCCTGCTTCGCTATCCCGATGTTAACCCGCCCCCAGCCATGCTAGTTTTAACGCTTGTGAGAGCGAGAAGAGGGCAGGCATGGCGTCTAACGTCGAGCGAACGGGGGGAACGGGTGGCCTATTGCCATCTTGGGGCGGCGACGATTCGGGTACGCCGAACGGCTTGCCCTCACCATCGCAGCAACATCGGGACGAGAGGCTGCCTTCTTCAATACCGTCGGGGTCGGCGGCATGGGTATCGTTCAGACATGCTTCGCCGCCGGCGCAGGCGCGTGCCGCGTCTAGACCCGTAGCGGCCTCATCAGCGGATGTCGTTGTCGACGAAGCTTATCTGGGCAGCCTCGAGCGACAGATCGCCGAAGCGTTCGCGCCTCACGATCGAGATGGCTCGCCGGAGGCTGATCGACGTGTCGTCTATCTGGAAAACGCGGACAAGGCGGGGCGCGGAAAGGTCTCTTCTTTGAACCCGCTTGCTTTGGTGCTGCCCGAACGCCTTCTCTCTTATCCGCAGCTTTATGACTCAACGCGGATCGTGTTGGACCAGGCGCCGGCGAGCGAGGCGCGTCTGGTCGCAGCCGACGCACAGGTGACCTACCGCAACCTGATGAAGCAATACAGCCTTGCGTATGTGTCATGCCTGCGCGCAGCTAATGGGTCGGAGCAGGCCCAGGCAGAGCTCAAGGCGTTGTTCGAAGAGGGCAAGGTGTTCGACGCCGCGGGAGTGCAGACCGAGTTTCTCTCCTCCGATCCGCAAACGCTATCGCGGGCGATGCTAGGGCATCTTAGTGTGGCAGTGTTGTGTTCCCCGGATACCGAGATCACCACGGCCGCGCGTATCAAGGTATTGGAAAACCTGCGTGATCACGCCGATCTCGATAGTGTGATAAGAGCGACTGTTGCAGACAAGAACACTAGCGGATTGATCGTCGACGGCCGCACACGCGTGTTCGATCTCATCCCGCTGGCTTTCATGCCCGATCGTAGCGCGGGGCACATCCCTCATACGCAGATGTTCTGGGCGAACGACGTCATCAAGGAGATCTTGCCGGAGAGAAGAGCGTCCGACGGGAGGCGGTTCGAGATCGATCTCGATCAGGGCGTTGCCGAACTCACGACACGGTATCGTAAAGAGGCCGTGCAGGTCCTTCTCGGCCTCATGAGAACCGATGACTGGCGGGTCGATCGGGAAGCGGTGTTCCGCGCACTGATCGGGCTCACCGAACTCGACGATTCGCAGAAAAACCGCATCTTTGGAGAGAACGCCAGTTATCGCAACAACGGCGTGACACGCCCCGAGTCCATTGAAGCATTGATGGGCGGTGACATCGATGAAAGCGATTTGCGGGACATGCCCCCACAGGATGTGCTGCGACTGATCAGGGGCATGGCATCGGAAAACCGCTCGCTCCGGGCGCGCCTGGCGTCATCCGAGGGGGGAGTAGTAGGCGGCCCACGGCCCTAAGCCGCCTTCGGCACGACGTCCAAGAATCCCGTGACGGTCTTGAACCGGCCCGCGGCATCGACGACCCCGAAGTCGGAGCCTTTCACGATCGCCTCGCCGCCCGGCGCCACTAGGTCCCACGAGAATCGCACATAATTGCCGAAACCGTCGGCGGCCGCGCTCAGCCGGAACACGTGCTGCGGAAAGCGTTCATGCACGGCGCCAATCATCGCGTCGATGCCGTCGTGTCCTTCGCCTGCCAGCAACGGGTCGACGTAGGACGCGTCTTCAGCCCACGTCCGCGCGATCAGCTCGCGGCGGCGGGCAGCGTCGGTCTCGTTCCAAGCAGCAAAATAGCGGTCGACGAGGTCGAGATGGGCAGTCATGGCTCTCTCCAAAACTCAAAATTGAGGGTGACGGCGCAGGTAGGCCGTATCGCTCGGTCGCTAGTGCGTCTCGCCTTGTTCAGGTCGATTCGGTTAGCGCCTGGACCGAAGCTTCGGACAATGCACGGGGCGCGTCGATTACGTGCGAGGTAATGGAAACACCGCGGCGTTTCGCTATGATCCCCGTTATGAACTCGATCCTCAGCCCATCGCACGCGCCCTCGCGCGCCGCCTCGCAACGGGGGAGCCGCCCCGTCGGCGATCTATTGCGCGAGTGGCGTCAGCGCCGCCGCATGAGCCAACTCGTGCTCGCCACCGAAGCGCAGATTTCGACGCGCCATCTCAGCTTCGTCGAGTCCGGCCGCGCACAGCCAAGCCGCGAAATGCTCATGCATCTGGCCGAACAACTCGAGGTGCCGCTGCGCGCCCGAAACGCGTTGTTCGTCGCCGCCGGTTATGCGCCGCTCTATGCCGAGCGGCCCTTGACCGATCCGCAACTCGATGCCGCGCGCGAGGCCGTGCAGCTCGTGCTGCGCGGACACGAGCCATACCCCGCGCTCGCGATCGATCGGCACTGGACGATGGTGGCCGCCAACGCGGCGTTGGCGCCGCTTGTCGCGCGCGCCGATCCGCGATTGCTCGAGGCGCCCGTCAACGTCCTGCGCTTGTCGCTCCATCCCGATGGCCTCGCGCCGCATATCGTCGATTGGACCGGTTGGCGCACGCACGCGCTGCAACGCATCGAGCGCCAGGCGCAAGCGAGCGGCGACGCGACGCTCGCTGCGATGATCGAGGAACTCGCAGCCTATCCGGCGCCGGCAGGCGCCAAGGCCGAACACACTGGCGAGCCGCCGCCGTTGGCCGATATCGTCGTGCCGTTCAGTCTGCGCACGGACATCGGCGTATTGTCGTTTTTCAGTACCACGACGGTGTTCGGTTCGCCGGTCGATGTGACGTTGTCGGAACTGGCCATCGAAGCCTTCTTTCCCGCCGATGCACCCACAGCCGACGCGTTGCGCGACTATCAAGCGAAACAGGCGTAAGGCGCGCGACGCAAGCGAGCGCCATACGCTAAGAGCGGCTCGGCTCGGCTCGGCTCGGCTCGGCTCGGCTCGGCTCGGCAGGACTCAACGCGGCTCGGCAGGACTCAACGCGGCTCGATTCGACCTATCGACCGAGCGCCCCTCCGCCTAAATCACGCCGTTGCGTCGAAGCTGCGTGACCGTCTCGGCGTCCAACCCCAGCACCGAGCGCAGCACGTCTTCCGTGCCTTCACCGAGCACCGGCGGCGCATGCCGGACTGGCGGGCGCTCGCCGTCGATCCGGTAGGGCGGCGCGAGCACGTGTTCGGTGCCCGCCACCGGATGCGGCTGCTCGGTCACGAGCGCGGCCGCGGCGGCGCGCGGGGAAGTCAACGCCTCCAGTAATCCCATCACTTCCCCGCAAGGAATGCCGGCGGCCGTCAGCCGCGCAAGCAAGACGGCGCGTTCGCGCTTGCCCAATTCCGCCTTGATCTGAGCGATCAACGGTTCGCGATGCGCGCCGCGCGCGAGGTTCGTCTTGAAGCGATCGTCCTCGGCCAAGTCGGGCCGTTCGATGACGTCGCGGCAAAACCGTTCGAATTGCGCGTTCGTGCCGACGGTGACGACGATGGGTCCATCTTTCGCATCGAAGACGCCATACGGGACGATGGACGGATGCGCGTTGCCGTAGCGCGGCGGATCCTCGCCGGCGAGCAACGCTTCGAGACCGTAGTAAGACGTGATCGCCACGCCGCAATCGAACAGCGCCATCTCGATGCGGCGTCCGCGTCCGGTGCGCGCTCGATCGAACAATGCCGCGAGGATCGCTTGGGCCGCGTACATGCCCGTGACCAAATCGACCACGGCGACGCCGAACTTCAACGGCGGCTGCGTCGGCTCTCCGTTCATCGCCATCAAGCCCGATTCGGCCTGCACGACGAGGTCGTATCCCGGCCGCGCGACCTCCGGCCCGCTACGCCCATAGCCCGAAATCGAGCAGTAGACGAGCGAGGGATGCGCTTGGCTCAAGGCCTCGTAGTCGAGGCCGAAGTTGCGTGCGCCGCCGAGCTTGAAATTCTCGATGACGATGTCGCTCTTGATTGCGAGCTCTCGTGCGAGCCGAGCGCCTTCCTCGGTCTGCAGATCGAGCGTCACCGAGCGCTTGTTGCGGTTCACGCTGTTGAAGTAGCAGGTCTCGGTCGCGCCGATGCGCGAGCCCCAATCGCGCGTATCGTCGCCACGCGTCGGATGCTCGATCTTGATGACTTCGGCGCCGAGGTCGGCCAGCGCCATCGCGCACGAGGGCCCGGCGAACACGCGCGAGAGGTCGAGTACGCGGATGCCCGATAGCGGCAGCCCAGCGCCCCGCTCGAAGTTCGATTCGTTCATGTCGCGGCGTCCTCGCTTACGCGTGTGTCGGCGTGCGCCCGAATGCAATGTATCTGGCCAGATGATGATCTTCGTCACCCAACTGATGATCGATCATGACGAGCCGCTTCGCGTAGTGCGAAAGAGGCAACTCCCAGGTCATGCCGATGCCTCCATGCAGTTGCACGGCTTCGCGCGATAACCGTGCGCCGACTTGACCCGCCGTGTACTTGGCCGCCGACAGCGCCCGCTCGCGCGCGGCGCGCGGCGCCTCGAGCGCGGCGGCCGCATTGATGACGGCGGAGCGCACTTGCTCAATATCGATCGCGAGATCGGCCATGCGATGTTGTAGGGCCTGAAAGCTGCCGATCGGCACGCCGAACTGGCGGCGCGTGCGCAAATACTCGAGCGTGGCGGAGAACGCGGTTTGCATCGCACCCAGCGCTTCGGCGGACAGCGCAAGCAGACCCGCGCCAAGCGCCGTTTCGAGCGTGGCGAAGCCATCGTCCACCGCGCCGATCAGCGCATCGTCCGCGAGCTTCACCTCGCCAAGCATCACTTCCGCGCCGCGGCCGCCGTCGATCAACGCATAGTCGCGTAGCGCTACGCCGGCTGTGCCGCGCGGTACCCAAAACAGTGAGATGCCATGCTCGGCATCCGCGTCGCCGCTCGTGCGCGCCGAAACGACGAACCCGTCGGCCGCTGCGCCGAACGGCACCACGGCCTTCGCTCCGTTCAAGCGCCAGCCATCGCTGGCGCGCACGGCGGTGGAGGCGACGCGCGCCGGCTCGTAGCGCGAATCGGGCTCGCCGTGGGCCAGCGCAACGACGGTTTCGCCATCGATCAGCCGTAATAGCTCGGTGCGCTGCGCTTCGCGGCCGGCCAGCGCGAGCACGCGGCCCGCCACGAGCGCGCCGAGAAAAGGTTCGACCACCAAGCCACGGCCCAACTGCTCGAAGACGACCGCGATGTCGTCACCGCTGCCGCCGAAGCCCCCGTGCTCGGGTGCGAATAGCGCGCCGATTGCGCCGAGCTCTCCGAAGCGTCGCCACATCGCGCGATCGAATCCCTCGGGCGAGCGCGCGTTGCGCTCGCGCGTGGCGAAGCTGTATTGCTCGGCAACGAATCGCGTGAGCGTATCGGCGAGCATCCGCTGTTCGTCGGTCACTTCGAAGTTCATCGTCGAGCCCTTTCAGAGGTCAAGGATCGCTTTCGCGATGATGTTCTTTTGAATCTCGTTCGATCCGCCGAAGATCGACAGCTTGTAGTTGTTGAAGTCGCTTTTCGCGGCGTCGGGCGCATCGAACGGGCCGAGCGGCTCGCCGTCGTATCCCTCGTCGAACGCCTCGTCGATGAACGGCTGGGCGTAGGGACCCAGTGCGCGCCGCATCAAGCCCGCGATTTCCTGGCGAATCTGCGTGCCGCGCACCTTCAGCATGGAGCTTTGCGCGCCCGGCGCGCCGCCGCCCGCGGCGGCAGCGATCGTGCGTAGATTGGTCGTGCGCATGTTCTCCAAGTCGATCGCCACGCGCGCCATGCGCGCTGCAAACAGCGGGTCTTCGGCCAGCGGGCGCCCGCGATGCATGATCGCCGCTGCGGCTTGCTCGAGCCGCTCGAGCGCCGCCGTCGAAAACCCGATACCGGCGATATTGGTGCGTTCGTAAGTGAGCAGGTACTTCGCGTAGGTCCACCCGCGGTTCTCTTCGCCGACGAGGTTTTCCACGGGCACGCGCACATCGGTGAAAAATACCTCGTTGACTTCGTGCTCGCCATCGAGCGTGACGATGGGACGCACTTCGATGCCCGGCGTGCTCATGTCGATCAGCAAGAAGCTGATGCCTTCCTGCTTGCGCACGTCGGTAGCCGTGCGCACGAGGCAGAACATCATGTTGGCGTAGTGGCCGAGCGTGGTCCACGTCTTCTGGCCGTTGACCACATAGTGTTCGCCGCGCTCGTCCGCCTTTCGTTGCGCGCGCGTGGACAGCGATGCGAGATCCGAGCCTGCGCCCGGTTCGGAATAGCCCTGGCACCACCAGTGGCTGCCGTCGAGAATGCGGGGCAGGAAGCGGCGTTTTTGCGCTTCGTTGCCGTACTTGATCAACACGGGGCCGAGCATGTTCACGCCGAACGGCACGATGCGCGGCGCCCCCGCCAGTGCGCATTCGTTATCGAAGATGAAGCGCTCGACCGCGCTCCAACCGGTGCCCCCATGCTCGCGCGGCCAGTGGCTCGCGAGCCAGCCGCGCTCGTTCAGAATGGCATGCCACTGCGCCATGTCCTCACGCGTGAGCCGTAGCCCATGCTTGGCTTTATGAGCGATGCGCGCCGGCAGCCGTTCGTCGAGAAAACGCCGGACATCGGCACGAAACGCCTCTTCTTCGGCCGTGAAACTCAGATCCATCGGTTCGCCCTCTCGGGTGGTCGGTTGATGGGCCTGCCTCGTCACTTCATGCACAGCGCCGGGCAAGGCACGTTCGCAAGCACGGGCATCAGCGCAAGGCTAGGACGCCGCTGCGTTCAAGCTCGAAAAATCGGCGCCGCGTGCGACGAGTTCGACGATGAGCGGTGAAGGTCGCCAGAAGAATGGGTCCTCCTGCTGCAAACGTTCGAGCTCCACGAGCACGTTCGGCAACCCGAGCATGTCGGCGTACTTCATCGGACCGCCGCGATAACGCGGAAAGCCGTAGCCATAGATGAGCGCGATGTCGACATCGAGCGGACGCAGCGCGATGCCTTCGCGCACGACGTTCGCCGCTTCGTTGATGACGGCGCACATGAGGCGACGCACGATTTCTTCATCGGTGAAACTACGCGGTGAGACGCCGGCGCGCAAGCGCTCGGCTTCGACGATCGCTTCCACTTCGGGGTCGGGCGTGCCGGTTCGCGCGCCCGGCTCGTAGTGGTAAAAGCCTCGGCCCGTCTTTTGGCCGAACCAGCCGCGCTCGCAAAGGCGGTCGGCGATTTGCACGTAGCGCATGCGCGGATCGCGCGTCGGCGCGCGCCGCTTGCGCGCCGCCCAACCGATATCGCCGCCCGCGAGATCGACCACTTGGTACGGTCCCATCGGATAGCCGAACTCGCGCATGGCGTGGTCGATTTGATAGGGCGACGCGCCGTCTTCCATCAGATAGTCGGCGGCGGTGCGATAGACGGCAAGCAGGCGGTTGCCGATGAAGCCGTCGCACACCCCAGCGCGCACGGGCACTTTGCGCAGTTGCTTGGCCAGTTCGAATGCCGTGGCGACGACGTCGGGGCCGACGCGCCCCGGCACGACGATCTCGAGCAGCCTCATGACGTTGGCCGGCGAGAAGAAGTGCAGGCCGATCACGTCGGCCGGACGCGAAGTGGTAGCGGCGATGTCGTCGATGTCGAGGTAGGACGTATTCGTCGCGAGGACGGCGCCAGGCTTGCATACGCGATCGAGCTCGGCGAACACGGCCTTCTTGACCGCCATGTCCTCGAACACGGCTTCGATCACCAGATCGACGTTAGCGAGTGCGTCGTACGACGTGCTGCCGGTGAAGCGCGCCAGCGCGGCGGCCTTGGCGTCGCTGCTCATGCGGCCCTTCGCGACGAGGCCTTCATAGACCCGTTCGACATGTGAGCGGCCGCGCGCGAGCGCTTCGTCGTCGCGCTCGATCATCGTGACGGGCAAGCCCGCGTCGAGCACCGCGACGGCGATGCCCGCGCCCATCGTGCCGCCGCCGACCACGCCGATTGTCGCGACGGGCCGCGGCCTGGCCGCCTTGGTCTCCGGCGCTTTCGCCACTTCGCGTTCGGCGAAGAAGGCATGCACGAGCCCGGCGCGCTGCGGGCTTTCGAGGCATTCGACGAACAGCTTGCGCTCGAGCGCGAGACCTTCGTCGAACGGCATGGCGAGGGCGGCTTCGACAGCTTCGACGATCTTCAGCGGTGAAAACAGGCCACGTTGGCGCGCGGCCGTGCTCTTGCGCGCGGCCTCGATGGCGCTGCGGCTAGCCTCGGCGCCTTCGTTCGCGAGCGCAGTGGCGGCGCGCGTCGGGCGCACGCCCGCATGCGAGGCGAGCAACTCGCGCGCATAAGCGAGCCCTTCGCCGAGGACGTCGTCGGTGGCGCCGAGGCGATCGGCCAAGCCCAGCGATACGGCTTCTTCAGCCGGAACATGGCGGCCAGAGAGCATCAGATCGAGGGCGGGTGCGGCGCCGATCAACCGGGGCGTGCGCTGCGTGCCGCCTGCGCCCGGCAGCAGGCCGAGCTGCACTTCGGGCAAACCGAGTTTTGCACCGCGCACGACGAGGCGGTAATGGGCGGCGAGCGCGATTTCCAAACCTCCGCCGAGCGCGGCGCCGTGGATGGCGGCCACGACGGGCTTCGTGCTTGCCTCGATGCGGTTGCACACGCTGGGCAGCGACGGCTGCTGCGGGGACTTGCCGAACTCGCGAATATCGGCGCCGGCGATGAAATTGCGGCCCGCGCCGACGATCAGCACCGCGGCCACGGCCGCATCGGCCTGCGCGGCGTCGATGGCTTCGAGCAAGCCGCGCCGAACGTCGACGCCGAGCGCGTTCACGGGGGGATGATCGATGCTGACCACGAGCACATTGCCGTGCAGGGAGCGGGAGACGACGGGGGGAGAATTCGAGGCGGTCATGGGCGGGGCGGGACTCGATGGTGACGGTACCCCGATTGTCGAGGGGATAGCCGCAATTGACAATCCAAGCATCGGTTGACAGACTGTCAAATCATATTTGACGATGTAACGATCCTCCTTGACCGACAAGCTCGCGGAAGCTGCGTGGACCTGAATTCTCTTTCTCTGCTGGTCGAAATTCTCGAAGCCGGTAATCTGAGCGAGGCGGCGCGCAGGCTGAAGATGACCCGTGCCAACGTCAGCTATCACCTGAATCAGTTCGAGCGCACGCTCGGGCTGCAACTCGTGCGCCGCACGACGCGCCGCGTCGAGCCGACCGAAGCGGGACTGCGCCTAGTCGAGCATGGCCGTGCGATCCGGCGCGCGCTCGAAGCGGCGCAGGAGACGGTGGAAACGCTCGGCCGCACGCTGCAGGGCCGGGTGCGGCTGTCGGTGCCCAGCGGCTACGGCCAACTGGTGATGGCCGATTGGTTGCTCGAATTCAAGCGGTTGCATCCAGGCATCGTGCTGGACGTCGTGTTCGAAAACCGTGTGGAAGACTTGCTTCGCGATGAAGTCGATATTGCAGTGCGTGTGATGTCGGAGCCGCCGCAGAACCTCGTGGCGCGCGACATGGGCGCCGTGCGTTATGTCGCCTGCGCATCCAAGGCTTACGCGAGCGAGCATGGTTTGCCGACCCAACTCGCCGCGCTCGGCACGACGCCGCTCATCACGGCGACGGTGGTCGGGCGGCAATTGCGCGTGGCGGCCTACCTGGGCGATGAGCGGCACGAGGTCCTGCTCGAGCCCACCCTGATCTCCGAAAACTTTCTATTTTTGAGGCAGGCGGTGCGCGCGGGCCTGGGCGTGGGCATCGTGCCCGATTATGTCGTGCAGGACGACATTCGCCGCGGCGACGTCGTGACGACGCTCGACGAGTGGCGGCTCAGCATCTTCGGCACGCGCATGTATCTGCTGTACATGCCGGATCGGCATCAGACGCGGGCGGCGGCGACCTTTATCGACTTCATCCTCGCGCAAGCAAAAAAATCGGGGCGGACGCAGTAAGGATCCGCCCCCTTGGCTCGGCCCGTCGCTTCCTATCGCGAGGGCCGTGCGCTAGCGCTTGGCTTAGGCCTAGTGATGCTTCCTCGCCTCGCGTTCGCGCTCGAGTTCATCCTTCACATCTTCCTTGGCATCGCCGTAGCCCTTGCGGATCTCGCCCGCCGCTTCTTGGAGATCGCCCTTGGCTTGGCGTGCTGGATCGTTCGTCACATTGCCGACGGCTTGATTGACCTTGCCCTTCGCCTTTTCCGTGACGCCCTTCACTTGGTCCTTGTTCATCTAATCTCTCCTTGGTTGCGGTGTGCCGCATATGCGACATCTTCCTAGCCGCAACGCGCGTGCCCGTCCCGCCCCCTCGGCTTGGGGACGGAGCACGATATCGGTGGCGCACGTGCGTGCGCGTTCGGCTGAACGAAGGCGTGTCAGAAGGAGGGCGTCGCTTCGGGAGCGGCCGGCGTCAAGGCGTCGGCCTTCTCGTTCGCCGCCTTCATTTGCGTATCGTCTGCCGCGAGAACCGGGGCCAGCGCGGGCCCAAGCGATTTGAGCAATTGCACCGCCATCGCGCTGGTGTAGTCATAGCGCGCGGCATAGGGCTCGTGCGCGTACGCCGTTAGCGTGCCGTAGAAGCGGTCGCCGACGACGAACACGAACGTGGCCGTGCGGTTGACCTTGCGCGATTCGATGAGCCGTGCGCCGCGCGCATAGACCTCGAAGCGTTGGTCTCCGGTACCGGTCTTGCCGTAGACCTCGAGCGTGCGCCCATCGCCGAGCGGCAACCCCGTGGCGAGGCGCCCGCCGGTGCCGCCTTGCACGACTTGGTGCAAGAGCCGGCGTGCGACGGCCACGATCTCGGGCGAGATGACTTCGTTGCCCGCGCTCGGCGCGTGGGCGAAATGCGTTTCGAATGGCGTGCCCGCCGCGAACGCGAGCCTGTCGATGCTTTGCGGGCGGCGCATCTTGCCGTCGTCGGCGACGATGCCCATCAAGCGCGCGAGCGCGTCGGGTCGATCGCCCGAAGCGCCGATCGCGGCCGCATAGGAGGGCGTGACCGTCTCGAATGGATAGCCGAGCGCGTGCCAGGACTTGCTGATAGCGGCATACGCCTGCAACTCGACCATGCGGCGAATGCGGCGGTCCTGCGTTAGGTGGTGCCGCGTTTTGAACAGCCACGTGTACGACGTGAGGCGTGCGTCGCGGCTCGCCTCGCGCAACTGCGCCTCGGTGGCGTCGGGATGCTGGCGCAAATAGGCGAGCATCCACAGCGCGATCGGGTGAACGCCCGAAATGTAGCCGCGATCGTTCAAGTTGAACTTATCGATGCCGTACTTCGTATAGAGCTTGGCGAGATCCTCGTCGGAGAGCGAAGCGCTCGGCGTGTGCGCGAGCGCGGCGCGCATGCGGGCGGCGAACCACGGCAATGGCGCATTGGGCGCGATGCTGCGCAGCGCCGTAGCGAGCTTCGGCGGGCTCTTGCGCATGTCCGCGATCAGCGCGTCGAGCGCATCGTCGGGCGCTTTGTCGCGGTATTTCACGTAGAACCGGTGCAGGTAGACGAGGCTTTCCTGATCGGCGAACTGTACGAGATAGCGATGACGGAGCGCAGGATCGTCGAACCAATGCGCGGAAGGCCCGGCCGATTCGACCATCTCGTAATGGACGATGTCGCGCATGAGCCGCACGAACACGAGATTGACCGAATGCTGGAACGCTTCGCGCACCGTGAGAATGCGTCCGTTCTCGGCTTTGTCGAAGTTCGTGAATACCTGTGCACCTCCGCCGGTGTAGAAGGTTTCCCCGGGGTTTGCCGAATACTTGCGCTCGACGGCCGCATCGAGCATGGCGGGAAGCGAGTGATCTTTCGCGTCGGCGAGGTAGTCGCGCGCCCAGCGCGAGAGACCATCGAGCGGGTCGACGCTCGTGCGCTTCAGTTGCTCGCGGCTCAGGGAGGCATACCGGTCGTGCAGCGTCGAGACGATTTGCAGATAGGTAATCAGCGTGCGCAGTTTCGCCGTGGAGCCGAGGTTCAAACGCGCGCCGCTGTTGATGTCGAACGGTTGATTCACACTGTCCGT
Source organism: Trinickia sp. Y13 (assembly GCF_029522115.1). Classification (GTDB taxonomy): domain Bacteria; phylum Pseudomonadota; class Gammaproteobacteria; order Burkholderiales; family Burkholderiaceae; genus Trinickia. The sequence goes on from NZ_JAKWFK010000001.1 coordinate 15,248, forward strand.
TTGCACGCGCACGACGTCGGCGCCGCTCTTGTGTTCGAACAAGATGAAGCTAAAGGATATTTTCGAAGGGTCGTCGCCGGGCCGCAGCATCTCGTAGCCATACAGGCCGGCCGCCTTGGCGCCTTCGACGGTGGCCGCTTGCGCGAGGCGCTCGCTGACGGCGCGTTGGACCGCATCGTTCAGCGTCGAATGCACGGTGAGGTCGAGCCGATCGAGATCGTAGAAGCTTGCAACGCCGAGCGCTCGTTGCAACTGCGACCGCACGAGCGTGACGGCCTTGCGGGCGACGAACGATACCGCCGGAGCAGGCGGCGCGGCCTTGTGCATTTGCAGCGAGGCGGCCAGGGCGGCGTCGCGCAAGGGCGCCGAAATCACGCCGTTGGCGGCGAGCACGCGGATGTAGCTGTCGGTCAACCCTTCGAGCGCAGGCCGATTGCGCACGAGGTAGTACGACGGCGCGCGCTGCGCGATCAGAAGCGAGAGCACCTGCTTGAATGCGAGCGCTTCGTCTGCGAGGACGCCCGGCGCCATCGGCCCGTTGCCCGTTTCGGTGCCCGCTTGCGAGAGCAGATGATTGACTTGCGCAAAGTCGCGTCCGTACCAAGCGGCCAGCCCGTCGCCGATCCCCTCCACTTCGCCGATGCCCGGCTGCGCTGCGAGCGGCACCGTGTTCAGGTAGTGAACGACGATTAACTTGCGTGCCGCCATCGTGTTTTCCCCGCCGAGATAGGCGCGGACCGATGCCGATGCGATTTGTCGCAGCTTTTCCGGAGGGGTGGCGGTGCGCCCGCCGGGGGAGTGGCGGAATTTTTCGGTTTGCGTGGCGAGCGTGCTCCCGCCTGGCGTGTGTTGGTGGCGATTGACGAGGCGCAGCGCTTGGTCCCATAGGGCTCGGCCGAAACGGCCCCAGTCGATGGCCGGGTTGCGGTCGGGCTCGTTCGCATCGAGCAGGTAGCGGTCTTCGATGAACGTCAGCGCTCCCACGACGATCGGGGGAATCGAATCGTAATCGGCGTACGCGAGCGCCGGGTAGCGCGCGCTAAATAGCGGCACGCCCGCCTCGTCGAACAATCGCAACCCCGCCTGGTCCTTTTCCGCATAGGGAATGAACAGGCCTCGATCGGCCAGCGACTTCATCATCGACGAATCGCGCGCTTGGCGCGTGACCGCAAAGCCGCGCGCGCGCAGTCGCGCTTCGAAATCGGGCAGCCGTGCATAGCCTAGGCGCCAGTCGTAAGGGCCGCCGGGTGCGGGGAATAAAACGCTGTCGCTTTGGCCGGATGCAACTGAAAACGATACCTGCCGGCCAATATTCGCGAAATAGCGCGCTTGCAGCCGAGAAGTCTGCATTTCCACCGAAACCAAGTAGGCGAGGACGCCGACGAGTGCGGCTAGGCCCACGAAGGCGAGCCACTTCCATCGCGCGCCCGGCGACATCGTGGCGATGTAGCGCAAGGGAAGGCGGGCGAGTGGGCGATTCATGAGGAGGCTCCCTGGGCGGCGTCGCCTGGTGGCGCCTTATCGTTCGCCGCCGTCGCGACTCCCGCGTCGGTCCCGGCCGACGCGGCGGTCGCGCTGTGGCACGAGGGCGCGCTGACAACGCTCGTACTAGTGTAATCGTGCGCAGAACGCCTGTGCATAGCGGAATGTGTGGAGAAACGCACCGAACGCATCGTATTCGCGCCGCAGCCCTATGCCGGGTCTTCCCGGGGTGGAGAAGCAACCGGCACGCCTAGGGGACGGCGACGCTTCAGTCTTCTCCGCGGCGGGCCAACGCGTGCTTCCGGTTCGACGAGCCAAGCGCAGGCATCCGTGCGTGATTGCCGCATCGCCCGCGTAAATATGACGCCGAGATTGACAGGGCTGATTATCGTTTCGGTATTAATTTCTTGGCAAAATCAGTTATTCGGTAACGAGCCTTACCTCGAATTTCCAATTACAAAAAATGTGCGATGATCGTGTCGTTTAAATAGACGCTCGAGCGTCGACTTACGCATAGATGGATTCGGCAATAGCGAGGCGAGCAGTTGCGAATTAAATCGACTCGCTGCGCTCTTGGGAGCGGTCGAAGTTGCGGTCGTCGCATTGAAGTCTTTGCATCGAATCGAACAAGAGCCTTTGGCGTGCATCTCGTCGAGAGCCGCGGTCGGGTCGCGCCGTACCGGGGGAGGTGCATGCCGGGATGTCGATACTCCGGCCGCGGTGCGCGGCCGTTACGGCATCGCGCAGGTCGCTCGCATGGCTTGCGCGACGACAAGGAGGCATAAATGAAAAGCTGGGCCGAGGAACTGCTGCACGAGTTGAATCACACGAGCTCCGATGCGGAGATTTTCAGCAAGATCGCGGTGGCCGCGCGGGGCTTGGGCTTCGAGTTCTGTGCGTATGGCTTGCGCGCGCCGTGGCCGCTATCGAAGCCGAAGACGCGGTTGCTGAGCAACTACCCCGAAGCGTGGAAGCGGCGCTATCAGGAAGCGCGCTACGACGAAATCGATCCGACCGTGCAGCATGCGCGGCGCTCGCAAGCGCCGATCGTCTGGAACGATGCGCTTTTTAGCGGCGTGCCGCAGCTGTGGCGAGAGGCGCAGTCGTACGGGTTGCGCTATGGCTGGGCGCAATCGGCGTTCGACAGTTGCGGCGTAGGCGGCATGCTCACCCTCGCGCGTTCGCGCGATCCGCTCACGAGCGAAGAGCTCGCCGAGAGCGAAGTCAAGATGCGGTGGCTCGTGAGCACCGCGCACTTATCGCTCAAGCGCGCACTGATGCCGACGTTGATGGACGATCCCGAACGCGGGTTGACCGATCGCGAGGTCGAAGTGCTGAAGTGGGCCGCCGATGGCAAGACGTCCGGCGAGATTTCGAAGATTCTCGTGATCTCGGTCGATACCGTCAATTTCCACGTGAAGAACGCGGTGACGAAGCTGAAGACCACGAATAAGACGGCCGCCGTCGTGCGCGCAGCGATGCTCGGTTTGCTTCAGTAACGTTGCCGGGCGCGGAATTTTCATGCCATTTAATTAAGAATTTCGCAATCGATACGTAATTGATCTGCAAAGCGTTCAATGCGCCCCACCTATAGGTACCCCATGCCGCGCTAATACGATTCTCTGCGGACCGCCGCGACGAAAGCCGGGGGATATGGCTTTCCGCGGCGGTATGGCGTTTTAGAGGGAAGCGGGCAACGCCGGCCAGGCGGGTGCACTACAGGCGTCCGATCGGCATAGGCGTCCGGCGTCGAGCCGATAGGCTTGTTCGCCAGGCCACGCGATTGGCGTCGCATTGCGTTGCGCGATCACCACAGCCGTTCCCTCTCCGGCCAGCTCCGCCCCGAGATCCGCTACGCGTTCGGCCTCGAGCGGAGCCAGCGCGTCGAATGGGTCGTCGAGCAGCAATAGGCGCGGCCGCGACATCAGCGCACGCGCGATCGCCAGCAACTGGCGCTCGCCGTTGGTGAGGCGGCTCGCGCTTTGGCGGGCGCAGGTGTGCAAGAACGGAAAGCGCGCCGTGAGGCGCGCCGCGTCGGCCTCGATACGCGGCCGGTCGGTCTCGCGCCATACGCCGGCGAGAAGATTGTCGCGCACCGAGAGCGAGCTGAAGAGCAAACGATTGTGCGGCACATAAGCGATGCCGCGCGCAAGCAACTCGTTCGGGCGTTTGCGCCGGATGTCTTCGCCGTCGAGACGGATCGCGCCGCGCTTGGGCCGGACGAGACCCGCTATCGTCATCAGCAGCGTGGTCTTGCCGGCGCCTCCCGGCCCCAGCACGTAGGCGAGGCTGCCCGAGAACAGGGCGAAGGAGACATCGTCTAGTACGTCGCTCTTGCCGTAGCCGGCGGCGAGCGATTCGATCTGCAGCAGCGGCATGCGCATCGGGTGTCACCTCGGGAGTGTTCACCCGGCGCGTCGTGGTTGGCGCCGGATGCGGACGCCGTCGATTTCACCCGCCGTCCGATCCGACCACAACTACCACAAATAGTGGGATGGGGTCTGCCCGTGCGCATGCCTACGAGAGCGCCGCGCGCTCGGCGGCCGATGCCGCCTCGCTCGCGCGCGCTGCGGCGCTGGCGCCCAAGTACGGCGGCACGGCGGTCGCGGCCGGCGGGCAAGGAGAAACGGCGGCGCGCGGGGAGTGGCCGGCCACAGGGGGACGCTCCGCGGGGGGCGCCGGCAAGTGCGCTTGCTCGGCCAGCCACTGGGCGACGTCGCGCACTTCCTGCCGGGCGAGCGCCTCGCCTTGCACGATCCAGTAGGCGTACGCGCCTGCGCGGTTTTTGCCCGCGCTCAGCGCCACCAGCCTCCCATCGTCGATCAGCGGTTGCACGAGATCGGCTGTTCCTAGCGCGATGCCTTGACCGGCGAGCGCCGCTTGTACGACTTGGTCGTACTGATCGAAGTGCAGGATGCTGCGTGGCCTGGCCTCGCTCAAACCGAGCGCCGCCAGGTGATCGGACCACCGCGCGAGCGGCCGGCGCAAGGCGTCGAACTCGAGCAGCGCATGACGCCCGAGCGCATCGGCGTCGAGCCGGTCGAGCGCCAGCGACGGGTGCGCGACAGCGATGAGCGTGTCGTCGAACAGGCGCGTCGCCCCCGGCGGCGGGTTGGCTGCGCTCGCATAACGAAGCGCCAGGTCGATCCCCTCCGTGCGCAGATCGAGCGGTTTGTCGTTGGCCGCGACGCGCACGTCCAACTCCGGATAGCGGCGCTGCAGCTCGGACAGCCGCGGCAGCAGCCACAGGGCGGTCGCGCCGATGCTCGCCGTGACCGTCACCGGCTGCCGCTCGGCTGGCCGCGTGATCGTCTCGAAGGCGTCCTGCAGTTGGCGCACGACGCTATCGGCCGTGCGGAACAAACGCTCGCCGGCCTGCGTGAAAGAGATCGAGCGATAGCCGCGGTGGAACAGCGGCACGCCGAGCGCATCTTCGAGCGAATGAATTTGCCGGCTGACGGCGGATTGGGTCAGACATAAGTCCTCGGCCGCGAGTGTGACGCTCATGCGGCGGCCGACGGCGACGAAGCCGCGGATCAGATCGAGCGGTGCTAGTCGAACGAGAGGCGTTGCCATGCGATTACCCCATGCAAAAGTTGCGGGAAGAACACGAAGCCGAAGCCGGGCGCACGGTCCAATCGGATCTTTTCGGCGGGCGGCCGGCGGGCGCGGGTGCACGCTCGCCAAAATGCATTCGGTCGTGCCGGATTTAAGCCATTCTTATGCGGATCCGTAACTGATAGCTTTGGTAGGCGCTTGGTCGGCCAGCACTAGGCTCGGGCGCGGCCGGTGCGGGAAAGGGGCGCGGTTGCGCGAGAGCCGCCGTGCAGCGGGCGGTCGAAGAAAAGGAGGAGAGGCCGCGAGGGTGCGCAGAGGCAAACTCGGGAGACGGCGGCGTCGAATCAAAGAACTTACGGGACAGGACAGCGGGCAATATCGACGAAAAGGCCGCGGGTGGACCGTTCGAAAGCGGCGGCCGATGCGTGCCTCGCGCGCCGCGGCGGCGTGCACGCGCACGCGCTAGCCGCTTTGCGCGCAGGGAAAACCTATCAGCGCTCGCTGCCGCCGTCGGGGCCGTTTTCGTCGGATTCGCTGCGGACCGCATCCGCGAAGCGAGCGAGCGCGGCAAGCGACCCGCTCACGCTGACGTACTGCTCTCGGCCGATCTTCGCATCGAGCAGCACTGCCATGCCCGATTCGCGTGCGAGTTCGATAAGGTCCATTCGCTGTCGTGGTGCATGCATCTTGTTCATGGTCGAAGGAAAATCGCTCGGGATGCCGGGGACCGGCGCGCCAGCCGCTTCGTGAGCACGTTCGCTCATGAGGCGCGTTGGCGCTGCGCCCATCCCGCCTTCGATGAAGCACGACCCGTTCCCGCCGCTGTCTTCGCGGTGTCTTTCTGTTTTCGTCGCCGCTTTCGTGCCGGTGCGCCTTTGGATTGCCCGTTCGTCGGGTCGTTCAGACCGATTTGTCTAGACAACATCGACGCGCGCCGGTAATCGAATGCGTCTGCTCGCCGGCCGCGCCATTCGTCACCCAAATCTCCCTTGTTTCCCTGCTTGGTAAGGGATTCCGTCGGGTTTGGCGATTCGTGAAAGTCGCGGTCGTGCCACGGGCGTAGCCGAATCTCATCTAGTGGAAATCCCTAATAATTCCGCGATAAAAACGAGTTGTATATACAAGATGGCCGCACTAGACTCGCTGTCAAGCCGGAGTCGATCGCTGCGACTCGCCGCAAAACGCAGAAGACAAACACAGGATGCTTCCCATGATGATTCTTACGCCTGGCCATTTGACGCTCCCTCAACTGCGCCGCATTGCGCGCGAGCGCGTCACGCTGACGCTCGATCCTGCCAGCCGCCCCGTGATCGATGCCGGCGCGAAAGCAGTCGCGGATATCGCGGCCAAGGGCGAGCCCGCTTATGGCATCAACACCGGGTTCGGCCGGTTGGCGAGCACGCACATCGCGCACGACCAGCTCGAACTATTGCAACGCAATCTCGTGCTCTCGCATGCGGTGGGCGTCGGCGATCCCATGGCCGCGCCAGTCGTGCGGCTCTTGATCGCCTTGAAGCTCTCCAGCCTCGGCCGCGGGCATTCGGGCATCCGCGGCGAAGTCATGGATGCGCTCGTGACGCTGTTCAACGCCGACGTCCTGCCGATCATTCCGATCAAGGGGTCGGTCGGCGCATCGGGCGATCTCGCGCCCCTCGCACATATGTCGGCGACGCTGCTCGGCATCGGTGAAGTCACGGCGCGCGGCGAGCGCATGAGCGCCGCCGAAGGCCTGAAGCTGGCGGGTCTCGCACCGCTCGCATTGCAAGCGAAAGAGGGACTTGCGCTGCTCAACGGCACCCAGGCCTCGACGGCGCTCGCGTTGTACAACCTGTTCGCGATCGAGGACTTGTTTCGCACGGGGCTGGTGGCCGGCGCATTGTCGGTGGATGCGGCCGCCGGCTCGGTCAAGCCGTTCGACGCGCGCATTCACGCATTGCGCGGCCATCGCGGCCAGATCGAATCGGCCGCGGCCTATCGCGCGCTTCTCGACGGTTCGAGCATCAACTTGTCTCACCGTGATTGCGGCAAGGTGCAAGACCCGTACAGCTTGCGGTGCCAGCCGCAAGTGATGGGCGCGTGCCTGGACCAGATGCGCCACGCGGCCGACGTGTTGCTCGTCGAAGCCAATGCCGTCTCCGACAATCCGCTCGTCTTCCCCGATACGGGCGAGGTTCTATCGGGCGGTAACTTCCACGCCGAACCCGTCGCATTCGCCGCCGACAACCTCGCGCTCGCGGCGGCCGAGATCGGCGCGCTCGCCGAGCGCCGCATCGCGCTGCTGATCGACGCCACCCTATCGGGGCTGCCCCCGTTCCTCGTCAAAGATGGCGGCGTCAATTCCGGCTTCATGATCGCGCACGTGACGGCTGCCGCGTTGGCGTCGGAGAACAAGACGCTCGCGCATCCGGCGTCGGTCGATTCGCTGCCCACTTCCGCCAATCAGGAGGATCACGTGTCGATGGCCACCTTCGCGGCGCGCAAGCTCGCCGACATCGCGAGCAACACGGCGCATATCTTGGCGATCGAGTTGCTCGCGGCCGCGCAAGGCGTCGATCTGCGTGCGCCGCATCGCACGAGCGCGGCGCTCGAGCGCGTGATGCAAACGGTGCGCAAGCACGTGCCGCACTACGATTTGGATCGCTATTTCGCACCCGATATCGCGGCCATTACACGGCTGGTCGAAGAAGGCACGATCGCGCAAGCGAGCCCGTTCTCGTTTCCTTCGGAAGCGAGCGTTGCAGCCTGAGCGATGGACCTTGCCAAACCGATGAACGCGAACGCGCCTGCCTACCAGGGCATCAAAGATTTCATCCTCGAGCGGATTCACTCGGGCGAGTGGGCCGAGGGCGATCTGGTGCCCTCCGAGAACGAGCTCGCGCGCGAGTTCAAAGTGGCGCGCATGACGGTCAATCGCGCGCTACGCGAGTTGACGGCGGAGCAGGTGCTCACGCGCGTGCAAGGCGCGGGGACCTTCGTCGCGCGGCCCAAGTACGAATCGACGTTGGTGGCCATTCGCAGTATTTCCGACGAGATTGCCGCGCGCGGCCATCGGTATCGCGCGCAGGTGCTCGAATTGGGCGCGACGGTGGCCAGCGAGGCGCTTGCCGACGAAATGCAGATCAAACCCGGCAGCCCCGCGTTTCATTCGCGCGTGCTGCATTTCGAGAACGACGAGCCCGTGCAACTCGAGGCGCGCTGGGTCAATCCGGCCGTCGCGCCCGAATATGCGCTGCAGGATTTTTCACGCATTACGCCGAACCAATACTTGATGCGCGTTGCACCGCTGCAGCGCGTCGAGTACCGCATCGAGGCCGCGCTTCCGGACGCCTTCACGACGCGCCAATTGACGATGGACGAGGGCGAGCCGTGCTTGGTGCTGCATCGGCGCACGTGGTCGCGCGAGCAAGTCGCCTCGGTCGCGGACCTGTGGCACCCCGGCAGCCGTTATCGCTTCACGGGCCATTTCTGAGCGCAAGCCGTCGGTCATCCGCTTGCGCACCGCCGTACCTGGACCCAACACATGCAGAACGAGAGGACATTCATGAACGATCCGAAACCCTTCGACCCGCGCCTCGACCCGACGCGCACGATCCGCGCGCCGCGCGGAGCCGAGAAGACGTGCAAAAGCTGGCTGACCGAAGCCGCCTACCGAATGATCCAAAACAACCTCGATGCCGAGGTGGCCGAGCATCCGCATGCGCTCGTCGTCTACGGCGGTATCGGCCGGGCCGCGCGCAACTGGGATTGCTTCGATCGCATCCTCGCCGCGCTGAAGGATCTCGAAGACGACGAAACGCTGTTGATCCAATCGGGCAAGCCCGTCGGCGTCTTCCGCACGCACCCGGACGCGCCCCGCGTCCTGCTCGCCAATTCGAACCTCGTTCCCCATTGGGCGACCTGGGAGCATTTTCACGAGCTCGATCGCAAAGGTCTCATGATGTACGGCCAGATGACGGCGGGCAGCTGGATCTACATCGGCAGCCAAGGGATCGTGCAAGGCACGTACGAGACGTTCTACGCCGTCGCCAACCAGCATTTCAACGGCGACCCGTCGGGGCGCTGGATCCTGACCGGAGGCCTCGGCGGCATGGGCGGCGCACAGCCGCTCGCGGCGACGATGGCGGGCTTTTCGATGATCGCCGTCGAGTGCGATGAAACGCGGATCGATTTTCGCTTGAAGACGCGCTATGTCGACAAGAAGGCCAAGACGCTCGACGAGGCGCTCGCGATGATCGACGCGGCCAAGGCGAGCGGCAAGCCGGTCTCCGTCGGTCTCGTCGGCAATGCGGTCGATGTGTTCGAAGCCTGCGTGACGCGCGGCGTCACGCCCGATTGCGTGACCGATCAGACGAGCGCGCACGATCCCATCAACGGCTATCTGCCGCAGGGATGGAGCATCGAGCAATGGCGCGAACGGCAAAAGACCGATCCGCAGAGCATCGTCGCGCCGGCGAAGCAATCGATGGCAAGACAAGTGCGCGCGATGCTGACGCTTCAGGAGCGCGGGGCCGCGACGCTCGACTACGGCAACAACATTCGGCAGATGGCGCAGGACATGGGCGTGGCCAACGCCTTCGATTTCCCGGGCTTCGTGCCGGCCTATATCCGGCCGCTCTTTTGCGAAGGCAAGGGGCCGTTTCGCTGGGTGGCGCTCTCGGGCGATCCGCAGGATATCTACAAGACCGACGCGAAGGTCAAGGAGTTGATTCCCGACGACCCTCATCTGCACAACTGGCTCGACATGGCGCGCGAGCGCATCGCGTTCCAAGGATTGCCCGCGCGCATTTGCTGGGTGGGCGTCAAGGATCGTTATCGCTTGGGGCTCGCTTTCAACGAAATGGTCAAGCGCGGCGAATTGAAGGCGCCGATCGTGATCGGCCGCGATCACCTCGATACGGGTTCCGTTGCGAGCCCGAACCGTGAAACGGAAGCGATGAAGGACGGCTCGGATGCGGTGAGCGATTGGCCGCTGCTCAATGCGCTGCTCAACACGGCCGGTGGCGCGACCTGGGTGTCGATCCATCACGGCGGCGGCGTGGGGATGGGTTTCAGTCAGCATGCGGGGGTGGTCATCGTCTGCGACGGCACCGATGCGGCCGCGCGGCGTATCGAGCGCGTGCTCTTCAACGATCCCGCCACCGGCATCATGCGGCATGCCGACGCCGGCTACGATCTGGCGTGCGCGACTGCGCGCGAGGTCGGGCTGAAGCTGCCCATGCTCGGGCGTTGATACCCATGCCGGCCCATGTTCATCCGGCGGGGCATGCGGCCTGCGGTGCGGCGGCGCGCGCGTGGCCGCGCGTCGTGCGCGGCACGTCGTTGACGGCTGCGCCTTGGAAGAATGGCGGCGGCCTCACGCGCGAAATCGCCGCTTATCCGGTCGGGGCGAGCCTCGACACGTTCGTTTGGCGAGTCAGCGTCGCCGAGGTCGAGCGCTCCGGTCCGTTCTCGCAGTTTCCGGGCGTCGACCGGACCCTCGTTTTGCTTGCGGGCGCGGGGATGCATCTTAGCCAAGCGCACGGCGCGACGCTCGGGCTTACTCAGCCGCTGGCGCTCGCGCGCTTCGATGGTGCGGCGGCGCTCGATGCGCAACTCGTCGATGGCGCGACGCGCGATTTCAACTTGATGGTTCGGCGCGACCGCGCGCATGCTTCGCTCGAGCTTTGGGAAGGCGCGCGTGCGAACCGACGCGTGCTCGATGCGGATGCGGCGCTCGTGTTTTGCGCAAGCGGCGCGCTCGACGTTCGGCTCGAACGGGGCGCGCCTGCTACTGAGCCCGGTGCACTCTCGGCGTCTCGATCGCAGTTCGAACTATCGCCGATGGATACGATCGTGCTGGATGCGGCGCACGGCGTTGCGTGCGAGGTGAAGGGCGGCGGCGTCGCGATCGTCGTGTGCGTGCGCTATGTTTGAACCGCGTGGCGTTTTCGGCCGATGTCTATGAGAAAGTCATGAGCGATCTGGTTTGGCAGCACTTGAATCTGTGTGCAAGCGGCGATCCGGACGACACGATCGTCGACGCCGCGCTGGCCGTGCGTGACGGCCGCATCGCCTGGCTTGGCGCCGCTCGGGAATTGCCGCGCGAATATTCCGCTTGGCCGCGCGAGGCCCTGGGCGGCGCTTGGGTCACGCCGAGTCTCGTCGATTGTCATACGCACCTCGTATACGGCGGCAACCGCGCCGACGAGTTCGCGCTCAGGCTTGCGGGTGCGAGCTACGAAGAGATCGCGCGGCGCGGAGGCGGCATTCTCTCGACGGTGCGCGCTACGCGCGAGGCCGATGAGGACGCGCTATTCGCTTCGGCCGCCGCGCGCTTGGAGCCGCTATTGGCGGAAGGCGTCGGCGCCATCGAAATCAAGTCTGGCTACGGGCTCGAACTGAATGCCGAGCGCAAGATGCTGCGCGTCGCGCGCGCACTCGCGCGTCGTTATCCGGTTTCGATCTACACGACGTTTCTCGGCGCCCATGCGTTGCCGCAGGAATATGCCGGGCGCGCCGACGCCTACATCGACGAAGTATGCGAGCGGATGCTGCCTGCGCTGGCCGACGAGGGACTCGTCGATGCCGTCGACGTTTTTTGCGAGCGCATCGGTTTCACGCTGGCCCAGAGCGAGCGTGTGTTCGAGGCGGCGGCGCGCCGCGGCTTGCCGGTCAAGATGCATGCCGAGCAATTGAGCCTCGCGGGCGGCGCGGCGCTCGCGGCGCGTTACCGCGCGCTGTCGGCCGATCATCTCGAGTTTCTCGACGAAGCGGGTGTCCAGGCGATGAAAGTGGCGGGCACCGTCGCCGTGCTGCTACCGGGCGCCTACTACTTCATTCGCGAAACGCAGTTGCCCCCCATCGATTTGCTGCGCCGCCACGGCGTGCCGATCGCGCTCGCGACCGACAGCAACCCGGGCACCTCGCCGGCCACCTCGTTGCTCGCGATGCTCAATCTGGGCTGCACGCTGTTTCGTTTGACGTTGCCCGAAGTGTTGCAAGGCGTCACGTGCCACGCAGCGCGCGCGCTTGGGCAAAGCGAGCGTCATGGTCGACTTGCGCCGGGGCGGCCGGCGGACTTCGTGGTTTGGCAGGTCGGCAGCTTGGCCGAACTCGCCTACTGGATCGGTCGGCCGCTCGCTGGTCGTGTGGTGCGCGCCGGCGCGACCATCTATCGCGCCCCCACGGCGCCGTGGCTGCGCACCGACGAGCGAGCGGCTTTCCCCGAAGGAGCTTGATGTGACGATCGATCGCCATGCGTTGTTTGCCGAGCATGCTTACCTGCCGGAAGGCTGGAGGCGCGATGTGCTGCTCGAGTGGGACGACGCGGGCACGCTCACGGCCGTGACTGCCGAAGCTGCGGCCCCCGAGCACGCAACCCGTGCGCGGGGCCCGGTCTTGCCGGGCATGCCGAACTTGCATTCGCACGCGTTTCAGCGCGCGATGGCGGGGCTCGCCGAGTACCGCGCGCAGGCCAGCGACAACTTTTGGAGCTGGCGCGACCTCATGTATCGGTTCGCGGCGCGAATCACGCCCGAGGGACTCGAAGCCATCGCACGCTGGGTCTACGTCGAAATGCTCAAAGCGGGCTATACGTCGGTTTGCGAGTTTCATTACGTCCATCACATGAGCGATGGCGGCAGCTATGAGAACCGGGCCGAGCTCGCGCAGCGCGCCGTCGACGCCGCCTCGCAGGCGGGCATCGGCATGACGATGCTGCCCGTGCTCTACCAATACAGCGGCTTGCCCATGCGCGAGCCGAGGCCCGATCAACGCCGCTTCCTCAATACGCCCGAGGCGTTGCTCGAGTTCTTGGCCGAGCTGCGCCGCGCGCGTCCCGAGCATGGCGCGCTTGCTTACGGCGTCGCGCCGCATTCGCTGCGCGCCGTCTCCGAAGCTTCGTTGCGCACGTTGTTGACTGGGCTCGACGCGCATTTGCCGGGCGCGCCCATTCATCTTCACATTGCCGAGCAGATGGGCGAAGTCGACGAATGCATTGCCGCGACGGGCGCGAGGCCCGTGACATGGCTGCTCGATCGCTTCGATGTCGATGCGCGCTGGTGCCTCGTCCATGCGACTCATATCGACCCGGCCGAAACGGCCGCGCTTGCGGCGAGCGGCGCCGTGGCGGGCTTATGCCTCACCACGGAGGCGAATCTCGGAGACGGCGTGTTTCCCGCGCAGGCTTACCTGGAGGCGGGCGGGCGCATCGGTGTGGGATCGGACAGCCATATCGCCGTCGATTGGCGCGCGGAGCTGCGGCTGCTCGAATACGGGCAGCGCCTGATGAGACGTCAACGCAACGTGCTCGCTTCCGAGGCGCGCCCGCAAGTGGCGCAGCGGCTCTTCGACGCCGCGCTGGCGGGCGGCGCGCAGGCGAGCGGCCGCGCCGTCGGCGCGCTCGAGCCGGGGCGTCGCGCCGACTGGCTCGTGCTCGATCCCGCGCACCCGACGCTCGATTGGCGCCGCCCGGAAAGCTGGCTTGCGGGCGTCGTATTCTGCGAGCACGGCGCTTCGCCTATCGTCGACGTCCACACGGGCGGGCGCTGCGTCGTGCGCGACGGCCGGCACGAAGACGAAGCGCGAGCGTACGCGGCGTATCGCGCGGCGGTCGCGCAGTTGCTGGCATGAACGCGGGAAGGCATGGGCTCGGCATGCGTGTGTTCGCAACGTGATCGCGAGCTTGCCAACGAGCGCGAGCGCGCATGACGGCGCGCCCAGAGCGCGCTAATCTGATAGACCTTTCGAGTTTCGATCGACGGACCATGAACGCCTCTACCGATCCAGCCATTTTCGACCTGCGGCCCGGCACATTGCCGCTGCTGATTTCGATGCCGCATGTCGGCACGCATATTCCCGCCGGGATTTTGGCGACGATGACCGAGGTCGCTCGCCACGTGGACGATTGCGATTGGCACCTCGAACGTTTGTATGCGTTTGCGGCGCGCCGCGGGGCTGCGCTGCTCGTGCCGTCGCATGCTCGCTATGTGATCGACCTGAACCGTCCGCCCGACAACGCCAATTTGTATCCGGGGCAAGACACGACGGGCTTGGCGCCCGTCGATACGTTCGACAAAGCGCCGCTCTACCATCCGGGCGGGGCGCCGACCGAGGCCGAGGTCGCACGGCGCGTTGCGCTGTATTGGCGGCCCTATCACGACGCGCTCGCGCGCACGCTCGCCGAGCTCAAAGCGCGACACGGTGCGGTGCTGCTATGGGAGGCGCATTCGATTCGCTCGCAGGTGCCGAGGTTTTTCGAAGGCCAGTTGCCGGACTTCAATTTCGGCACGGCCGATGGGGCGAGCGCCGCGGCCGGCATGGCCGAAGCATTGGCCGAGCGCGTGGGGCGCGACGGCGCCTACACTGCCGTGGCGAACGGGCGGTTCAAGGGCGGGTACATCACGCGGCAGTACGGGCGCCCCGACGAGGGCATCCATGCCGTGCAACTCGAACTGTCGCAGCGCACCTATATGCAAGAAACGCGGCCTTATGCTTACGACGAGGCGCTGGCGACGCGCGTCGAAGCGGTGCTCGACGCGGTGCTCGATGTTGCACTTGCGCAAATTTGAGGCGACAACCGGCGCTTGTCGGTTGACGGCCGGCTGCTTCCCCGGCTATGGTGTGGCCCCATGGCCGATACCGATACCAATCACCCCGGCGCGATCGTGCGCCAGCTCTGCCTCGAGCGCTTCAATTTGAGCGTGACCGAAGGCGCTTCGGTGCTGGGCGTGAGCCGCCAAGCGCTGACCAATCTCCTTAGCGGCAAGGCCGGCATCTCGCCCGAAATGGCGCTGCGTTTGGACAAGGCGTTCGGTGGCGGCGCCGAGACCTGGCTGCAAAGGCAATTGGTGCATGATTTGGCCAAGGCGCGCCAGCGGTTGGACGAACTCGACGTCGTGTCGATGGCGCAACAACGGCAGCGCTCGTTGTTCTGAAGCCCGTCGCGGCTGGCGATGTCACGGGCGGTTACGCCGCCGGAATCCTCAGTTCCGCCAGGATTTGCTCTGCAAGAAACGCGCATTCGGGCCGATTGGACCGCGCGCTGCGAGCCAGCACGATTTCGAGTGGCGGCAGCGCGGGAAGCCCTTGCGCGCGGCCGAGTTCGACGAAGCGCTCGGGCACGGCGCAGCGGGCGATCGGCGCGACCGCGAGGCCTGCCTCGACCATGGCCAACAGCCCAAGCAAGCTCGGACTCTCGTACGACGTTCTGTAGGCGATGCGCGCGCGCTTGAGCGCTCGGATCGCGTTCTCTCGGGCCACGCTGCCTGCCGCGAACACCGCGATCGGCAGCGGGCGTTCGCGCCAAAGCTCGGGCGCGCGTGGCGCGCCGGCCCAAACGGTCGGCTCGAGCCGCAGGCGTTCGCCGCGCACGCCTTTGACCCGCGTCATGCAGGCCAAGTCGAGTTCGTTCTCTCGCACGAGCGGCGCCAGCGCATGGCTCGGCAGCCCGATCACCTGCATTTCGACTTTGGGATAAGTTGCCGAGAACTTGCGCAGTACGGGCGGCAGCAGCGAGGACGCGTAGTCGTCCGGCACGCCGATCACCACACGGCCCCTGACGTCCGGGTGGACGAGCGAGGCCCAGGCCTCATCGCGCAGGGCGAGCATGCGCCGGGCGTAATCGGCGAGTAAGCGGCCTTCCTGCGTCGGCACGACGCTGCGCGTGCGCCGCTCGAAAACCGGCTTGCCCAGCGCCTGCTCGAGCGCTTTGATTTGCATGCTCACCGCGGACTGCGAGCGATGCACGAGCGCCGAGCCGCGCACGAAACTGCCTGCATCGGCGACGGCAACGACCATCGATAGCACGTCCAAGTCGAGCGTCTTCATCGAATATTCCGGTATCAGAAAAACTGAAGGATGCGATCAATATAACGCGTTTGTCTGAAGATGCGTCGGTCGGCATACTCGCCTCTATTGGACCGATCCACGCCTTTCGGGAAATGCAACGATGACGATCACCTACGACGAGTTCAAAGCGCTAGGCTTTTCCATCGACATGACACGCGGTAAGCCCGCGCCGGAGCAACTCGATCTTTCGCTGTCTCTCATCGAGGATGCGCCGCAAGCGGGTTATCTCACAGGGGACGGCATCGACTGTCGCAACTACGGCCACGTGCTCGGTTTGCCGCAGGCGCGTGAGCTGGGCGCACAATGCCTCGGCGTACCAGCGCAGCAGGTTGTCGCGGGCGGCAATTCGAGTCTCGAACTGATGCATGACACACTGGCCTTTGCGAGGCTGCATGGGCTGCCGCAGGCCGAGCCATGGCGCGGCGCGGACGAAGTGGCGGTGCTGTGCCCCGTGCCCGGTTACGACCGCCACTTTGCGATTTGCGAGGCGCTCGGGATTCGGATGATTGCCGTGCCGATGAACGAGGACGGCCCCGACATGGCGCGCGTCGAGGCGCTGGTCGCCAGCGATCCGGCCATCAAGGGGATGTGGTGCACGCCGCTCTACGGCAATCCGACGGGGGTGATCTACTCGCGCGAGACGGTGCGCCGTCTTGCGCGGATGCCGGCGGCAGCGCCCGATTTCCGCTTGCTTTGGGACGATGCCTATCGCTTTCATCATCTGACCGATCAACGCATCGAGAGCCCCGACATTCTCGCGGCTTGCGCCGAGGCGGGGCATGCCGATCGGGCTTTCGTATTCGCGTCGACGTCGAAGGTGACGTTCGCGGGTGGCGGGGTGGCGTGGCTAGCGTCGTCCGCCGCGAACATCGCTTGGTGGCGGCGGCATATGTCGGTGCGAACCATCGGGCCGGACAAGCTGAACCAGTTGCGGCACGTACGTTATTTGCGCGACCGAGCGACGCTCGAATCCTTAATGGACCGTCATCGCGCGATTTTGCAGCCCAAGTTCGAGTTGCTCGACGCGACCTTGCACGCCTGGCTCGGCGACCAGCCCGGCGTTTCGTGGACCAAGCCGGAGGGGGGCTATTTCGTGAGTCTGTACACCCCCGACGGCTACGCGAAGCGGACCGTCGAACTGGCGGCGCACGCGGGCGTCGTGCTCACGAGCGCGGGGGCGGCGTTTCCGTATGGCATCGATCCGCGTGACCGGCACGTACGCATCGCGCCGAGTTGCCCGTCGCTCGCGGAAATCGAGCGGGCGGGGCAGGCCATCGCGCTCTCGTTGCGTCGGGCGCTCGGCGAGGGCGCGCGGGGCAAAGCGGCCTGACCCCAAAGGCTGCGCCGTCACCGCAGTTGCGAGCTTGCGATCTTGCTCACATACCGGCGCGCGTCGCGAGGAATTCGCCCTCGAGCCGCCATGTCGTGCCGTCCACGTCCAGCGCTTCGCCGATCCAATGGAAGCGGTTCGGCGTCATGTCGGTGAAGCGCCAGCGGGTCGCCTGACCGTCGGGGCGCGAGCCGATCTGAACGATCTCGTCGCCGATGCGCCGGCCGATCTGCGTCTCCCGATGACCGCGCGCCGCATTGTTCCAGGTGATGCGCCATGCGCGCAGCGCCGGGTCCCATGCCCGCAGCGTCGTGCCGTACATATCGTTCTGCGGATCGCGCGCCATTCGCTTCGCGCGCCGGTCCTCGCGGGCGGGCATAATCCATACATCCTGAATCGCGCGTCCTTCGAGCGCCCAGCCGGCGTGGACTTCGCCGCTCAAGCGCTCGTCGCGCAGGTCGAATCCGCGGTAGTGGAGCACCTGCAAGGACCAACTGCCGACCAGCCAGCCGTAGACGTCGTCGGCTTGGTCGATCTCGACCGCGCGCGAGGGCGCGGCAAGAGCGGAAAGAATGGCCCGAGGCATGTCGCTGTGCGTTTCGTTCATCGTGATGTCCTAGCGTTCTCGTGAGATTGCGATGGCGTATGCATCGGCGAACGACCGAAGGCGCACGCCGTGTCATGATCGTAGGCACTGAAGCGGGGCGAATCTTGGCAAAAATTGCGGTCGATCTGGAACGTGCGCTGGCGCGACGCGCCCGCGAGGCGGCGCAGGGCGGGACCGAGCCGCGCACGATCGCGCAAGGCTCGGGCTGGAATGTCGCCGACGTGCTTTGCACCTGCGGTCCCGGCGATCCTTCGTTCGAAGAACGTCACCGCGCATTTTGTATCGCGCTCGTCGTGGCGGGCGCGTTCGAATATCGCTCGGAGACTGGGGCGGCGCTCATGACGCCCGGCGCTGCGATGCTCGGCAATGCGGGCGAATGTTTCGAATGCGGGCACCGGCATCGCGCGGGCGATCGCTGCATTGCGTTTCGTTACCAACCCGAATACTTCGAGCGCGTGTTCGCCGATGCAGGCGTTGCGCGCCGCCGGCGTGCATCGTTTTCAGCGGCGCGCATCGAGCCGTCGCGAGCATTGGCGCCGTACGTGGCGGCTGCGAGCACCGGCGTGACGGCGGCCGCAAACATGGCCTGGGACGAGGTGGCGCTGACGCTGGCCGCACGTGTGGTGCGGATCGTCGATGGCACGAACGCGCGCAACGACAAGCCGCTGCCGCCGGGCGCGCTCGCGCGCGTGGTCGAGACGCTGCGCAGGATCGACGAGACGCCCGAGGCCGAAATGGGCCTCGATCGCTTGGCGCAGCAGGCGCGATTGAGCCCCTATCACTTCCTGCGCACCTTCGAACGCGCGACCGGTGTGACCCCCCATCAATACGTGTTGCGCGCTCGCCTGCGCGCGGCCGCCCAGCGATTGGCCGATGCACCCGACAAGATTGTCGAGGTCGCGCTCGATTGCGGATTCGCCGATCTGTCGAATTTCAATCGCGCGTTTCGCGCGGAGTTCGGCATGGCGCCGAGAGGCTACCGCAAGCATTGGCAATGCGTCACTCATGAGTAGTCCTAACGAACTACATCGACCATGCAAATACGCGCCGATCATGGCCAGCGATGCATGACAACCTGCGTTCGCGCATGCATGAGCATCTGCATGGTCTGCTGCTTGGGTTTGGGCTTCGGCTTGTGCGTTGAACTGGGCGCAAGTACCGTGGTTTTCTCCGCCGAGGTTGCGCGGGCCGATGCATCGGCGTCGCTCTCGTCCGACCTCGCCCCCGTCACGATCGAGTCCGATACTCATCTGTTCACGGTGGAGCACGATGGCTCTCTCGTCGAGGACGACGACACGACGCTGCGCATCGACACGGCGGCCGGCGTCGATGCCGCTGCGCAACGTTATGTATGGTTCAACAAAGACATCGAGCGGATCCTCGCGTTATCGGCCGAGTCGATCGACCCGCAGGGCGGTGTGCATCGAGTCGGGGCGGAGGCGATCAGAGACGTTCAAGAGCCGCGCGCCGCGGGCGCACCGACGTTCGAGGACGGCGTGTTGCGTTCGGTCATCTTCCCGGGCATCGAACCGGGCTGGCGTGAGCATTTGACGTTTCGCAAGGCGCGCAAAGCGAGTCGACCGGACTTGTTTCAATATTTTGCGACACCGGCGCGCGAGCCCGTGCTCGAGCAACGGCTCATCTTCGATTTGCCGGCCGATTTGCCGCTCTACGCGGACGCGCGTGGATATGTTGCACGCACGCCTGTCACCCAAAACGGGCGCACGCGTTACGAATTCGACTATCGGCACGGGCCTTTCGCGCCGATCGAGCAGGGTGCGGTCGGCTATGAGAACGAGGGCGACCGCCTGATGGTGACGACGGTGCCTAGCTTCGCCGCATTCGCCGAGCGTTACCGAGAAGATGCCGTCGATCCGAGCGCAGGCGATCCCGCAGTGGTCGAACTTGCCCGCTCGCTGACGCGCGATGCCCCCGACGATTGGACGAAAGCGGAGCGGCTTTACGACTGGACGCGGACGAACATTCGCTACGTCGCGCTCTTTCTCGGCGAGACGGCTGCAAAGCCGCATCGCGTTGCGGACATCCTTCGCAACCGCTATGGCGACTGCAAAGACCACGTGGCGCTCTTTGGTGCGCTGCTGGCCGCCGTCGGCATTCGCAGCGAACCCGCATTGATCCATCTCGGGTCGGTGTACGCGCTTCCGTCCGTCCCCGGCTACGGCGCAGGCGCGATCAATCACGTGATCGTTTGGCTGCCTAGCCTGGGGCGCTTTGCCGATACCACGGCAGGCGGCGGCACCGCGTTCGGCTTTTTGCCCCCGAACGTGATGGACCGGCCGGCGCTACTGGTCGACGAGGGGATGCTCGCGCGCACACCGGCGACGCAGGCGAGCGCCCGCGAGGTCCGCCTCGCGCTCGAGATCGGCGAAGACGGCGATGCCCGCTACAGCTATCGGGTCGAAGACGAGGGGTTCCCGGCCGAACTCGAGCGCAACGTTTTTCGGCGGGCCACCCGCGCCGGGATGGCGCAGATCGCGCAGGAGCGGCTGCGCGAAACGGGGCTGCGCGGCATGAGTTCGATCGAGACGGGCGACACGAGCGCGACGAGCGGCCCGTTTTGGGTTGCGCTGACAGGCACGCTCGAGCACGTGCTGTGGACCGACGGCGTGACGGCGATGCCGGCGCTATCGAGCTTCGCGGGCGGCATCGCCTCGCATGTTCGAAGTTGGCTGACCCTTCCCGTGCGCACGCAGTCGTACGTTTGCATCGGCGGCACGTTCGTCGAACAGAGCACGACGACGTTGCCGCGCGACGTGACGCTCGTTTATACGCCATCGGATCTGACCATCGAGGCGCCCCCGATTCGATATCGATCGCGCTATGTGTTCGATCCCGCTTCGCGTGTCGTTCAGGTGACGCGCCGGCTGGAGGCAAACTTCGGTAAACAAGTTTGCAGCCCGAGTGAATTCGAGGCGATGCGCTCGGCGCTCGTCAGGGTCGAGCGCGACGCTTCGGCGCAGATCATCGTCAAGGCGCACCCGGATCGGGCTGCGCTTGGAGCGCCTTGAGGGAACGCGGCGCGCTATCGTCCTGCACACGCCGCGCTCGTTCGCGCACGCTAGCGGCCCAACCCAAGGACCGCTTTCTCCAGCCAGCGCTAGAACGGCCACCACCCCGCACCGCCCTGCCCGTTGCGATGCTCGCCCCCATGGCGACCGTCATCGCGACCACCATCGTCATGGTCGCGATCGTCGAAATGGAACGCAGTGAACAAATCGCCGATGGCCGGTGCGTTCACTGGCACGTACGGATTGCCGGGCAACTGCACCGGGTTGGGCAGATTGTCACGGCTGCGCGTCGTGATCGGCGCGAGCGACCAGTTGCGTTCGATGAACTTCAGGATGGAGACGTGATCGCTGTATTGATGCGAGACACGGCCGCCGCGCGAGTAGGGCGAGACGATGATGAGCGGAATGCGTGAGCCATCGCCGAAGAAATCGACCGGCTGGATATACCCCGAATCGTAGTAGCCGCCGCCTTCGTCGTTCGTGATGAAGATCGCCGTCGAGGCCCATAGTTTCGGATTGCTGCGGACCGCGTCGACGAGCTTGCGCGAGAAGGCTTCGAACAAGCCGTACTTCGACGAAGCAGGATGGCCGTCCAGCAGCCAGCCCGGCTTGACGAAGGAAACGGCGGGCAGGTAGCCGCGCGAGATGTCGGCATACAGGTCGGTGGTGTCCTGCAAGTGCGCTTTGACGAGCGCCGGTTTCGTCATGATTGCCGTCTCATAGAGGAACGGATTGCAGATGTTGCAATACGTGCTCGTCGGCGAATTGGCGACGAACGCATTCCAGCCTTCGCCGTAGTACTTCCAAGAGACGCCGCGCTCGAGCATCGAATCGGCAATCGTGCGCACCGGCGAGGGCGGGATCGTGAAACTGCTCGTATTGACGGTGCCGTCGCCGTTGTAGCCGGGGTTGTAGTTGTTTAGCAGGTAGTACGCGCCCGGCGCGCAATTGGCTTTCGGACGGTAGGGGAGCGAGTCTAGATAGCTGCGAATGGCGCCCACGCCCGGCTGCGACGTATCGGAGCAGTCGCTGTACGAGCCGCCAGAGTACCCGTCCTGCTTGTACCAATTGTTGGTGCCCGCTTGCGGACGCGGATCTTCGATTTGATTGGAAGGCGGCGTTGCCGGGTTGCCGTGGCCGTCGGTGTAATAGATCGCATCGGCCGTGCCGATCATCACGCTGTTGGCGCCCGTGCCGCCCATCACGGGCTGATGATAGTTGTCGCTGATCGTGTATTTGCGCGCGAGCTCGTTGAAGTAGGGCATATCGCCCGATTGCACGTTGTAGTAACCAAGCGCCGTCGAGCCTTCGCGCGTCGTTTGATCGTTGAAGTTGGCCGGTTGCGGCTTGCCGTTCGTGCCCGCGCCGACCGACGTCTCGACCCAGGCGACGAGATCCATCGCGCATCCGCTAGGGTTCGTCTTCGTGGCTGACTTCACGCTGCAGTCCGCCTGCTGCCAGGCTTGATAGAAGCGATGCACGGGGCTCGCAATGTACTGATCGTAGTCCGGCCCCACGCGCGAAATTTGGAAAGGCCCGTTCGGCAG
The DNA here is from genome assembly GCF_029522115.1 of Trinickia sp. Y13. Lineage (GTDB taxonomy): Bacteria > Pseudomonadota > Gammaproteobacteria > Burkholderiales > Burkholderiaceae > Trinickia. The sequence goes on from NZ_JAKWFK010000001.1 coordinate 37,628, forward strand.
CGTGAAGGTGTTCGCGCCGAAGCGCGTGTCGGGCACGCCTTTGGGCAGGCCCGTTGCGCCCGTCGTCAATTGGGCGAGGTCTTGCGGTTCGAGCACGGCGCCTTCGAACGCTTGTGCGGCGGCGAGCGTCGCGAACGGCGGCGGGTTAGTGTCGCTTGCCGCGGTCGGCGCCGAGCCCGTGTTGGGCGCGGGCAAGACGCTGTACGGCGCCTTGCCGCCGGGGTTCATTTCGAAGCGCGTCGGGTCGACCGCTTGCGCCGTGTTCTGCGCGGCCAGCGCGAAGTTGGGACCGGGGCGGCCGTCCGCGGTGATGATGCCCTTGGACAACAAGTTCGCGATGCGCTGGCCGGCGCGCGGCCGATAGGCGCCGAAGACTTGGTCGAACGTGCGGTTCTCGCCGACGATGACGATCACGTGTTTGATCGGCGTTGCGGTAGCCATAGAAGGGTCGCTGGAAGGTTGCGGCTCGCTGGCGGCCAGCGCCGGCAATAGGGCGCCGGCGGCGGCGAGCGAAAGCGCACCGAGCGTCAAGCATGAACGTCGTACTGCGGGACCACCTCTGAGATTGTCGTGTCGCTTCATTTGCATCTCCGTTGACTTGAAGCCGATTGCGCGGACTGGAAGCGTAGCGGTGTGGCGATCGGGCCTTCGAAGCCTCGTTGCATCTAAAAAGACGTGTGCGAGGGAGACGATAACGGCGGACGATGACGTATGCGGGAAGGGAATGTGACACACGCAAGACGTGCGCGTGTCGGTGGCTTTCAGAAGATAGGCGGCCCCGTGTTCGACGATGCCCTTGCGTTGCTCGAAGCCGCGGCGACGGGGCAGGGCATCGCGCTGGCGCGCCGGGGTGGCGCTCGATCGCGCGACGCGTCTCGCCGCCCGGCCGGGGCCGAGCGGAAAAAATCTGCGTTAAACGACGTTGCGCTCGATCACAGGGCGATTCTCGAGCACGCGCGCGAAACCGAGCGGCGACAGATCGAGCGAGACGAAGCGCCCGTGCAAGATCAGTTCGGCAACGCCGCGCCCGGTGGCTGGGCCTTGCTGCAACCCGTGGCCGCTGAAACCGTTCGCGAACACGCAGTTCTCGATGTCCGGGTGGTAGCCGATGATCGCGTTGTGATCGAATACGTTGTATTCGTAGTAGCCGGACCAGGCGTGCTGCACGCGCAGCGCTTCGAATTGCGGCACACGGTGGGCGAGCGTCGGCCAAATCACGTCGTCGAACAGCGCGTGATCGACCTCATCGAGCGGCAGGTCGTTGGGATCGTGCTCGGCGCTGGGCGACGTGCCGCAGATATAGGTCGAGCCCTCGGGCCGAAAGTAGACGCCGCTCGGATCGATCAGCAACGGGCAACGTTCGAGCTTGGCCGGGGAACTGACATTGAAGATGCTGCGCCTGCGCGCATAGACCGGAAGTTCGACTTCGAGCATCTGCGCAATGCGCCGCGCCCATGGACCGGCTGCGTTGACCATCAGGTCGCAGGCGAGCTCTTCGCCCGCGGACGTCAGCACGTGCGTAACGCGCCGCCCCGCGCGGCGCAGCCCGGTGGCGTCGACCGGAAGGTAGCGCGCGCCGAGCGACTGCGCTTTCTTGCGCAGCGCTTGCACGAGGCCGTAGCCGTCGAACCATCCCTCTCCCGACACGCCATAAGTGCCCGCCACGAGGTCTTCGGTGTTCAGCCACGGAAACGCCGCCTGCAGTTCGTCCTTCGGCAGGTAACGGATCTGCGCGCCGAGCGACGTTTGCAGCGCGTGATTTTCGCGCAGAATCGATTCGCCGGCGGCCGTTGCGAGAAAGAGGTAGCCGCCTTCGTGCAGGTCGATCGACGGCGCCTCGCCGCCAACGGCCAGCCGCTCTCCTATCGAGCGCAGAAACTCGATACCGTAGAGCGACATTTGCACGGAAAGGGGCGTCGAGAACTGCTGACGGATGGACGCCGCCGACAGCGCCGACGAGGCGCGCGCATAGCTCGGATCCCGCTCGAGCACGGTCACCTCGACGCTCGCATCCATGCTGCGCAGAAAATACGCCACGGCGCTGCCGATCACGCCGCCGCCCACGACTACGATCTTCGAAATCATTAGGACTCCAAAACAATTACCTGGAAAGCAAAAATGCTCAAATGCACAAAAGGCGCGACGCCAAATAGCGCCGCGCCTTCGGCCCGCGCAAAGCGTGCGGGCCCATTGCCGGAGATCAGAGGCCGCTCACCGTCTTGACCGTGGCCCACTGACCGTTCTTCACTTGATAGACGGTCGAGGAGGCGTGCTTGAGCGAGCCGTTCGCGTTGAACTCGATGTGACCCGTGATGCCGTCGAAGCTGATGCTTTGCAGCTTCGGACGATAATCGTCGGGCTTGGTCGAATTGGCCGCCTGCATCGCCTTGATGGCGGTCCATGCGGCGTCGTAGCCGAACGGCGCATACGAGAGCACTTCTACGCCGAACTTTTGCTTGAAGCGCTCGGCGAACTTCGCGCCGACCGGCGTGCTGTCGAGCGGGCGGCCGTACTCCCAAGCCATCGCGCCTTCGGACACATCGCCCGCGAGCTTGATGAAGTCGATATCCTTCACGCCGCCGCCGCCGACATATTGCGCGTTGATGCCGAGCGCGCGCATCTGCTTCATGATGCCGGCCGCTTGCGGGTTGAGCGCGCCGACGAAAATGAGGTCGGGGTTCTTGCCCTTGATGGTGGTGAGTTGTGTCTTGAAGTCGGTCGCTTGGTTCGTCGTGTACTCTCGATCGACGATATCGCCGCCGGCCGCCTTCACCGCCTTGACGAATTCATCGGCCTCGCCTTGGCCGAACGCGGTGCGATCGTCGATGACGGCGATGCGCTTGGCCTTCGTCGTCTTGACCGCATACGTGCCTGCCGTGCCGGCGTTTTGCGCGTCGCTCGAAATCACCATGAAGATGTTCTTGAAGCCGCGGCCGCTGATCGTCGGATTAGTGGCAGCCGGATCGATGTCGGGGATGCCCGCTTTCTCGTAGAGCTCGGAAGCCGGGATCGTCGTGCCCGAATTGAAGTGGCCGACCACCACCGACACGCCTTCGTCCACCAGCTTTTGCGCAACCTGTACTCCGACGCGCGGGTCCGCCTGGTCGTCTTCGGCGACGAGCTCGAACGACACGGGTTGGCCGTTGATCTTGACGCCCTGCGCCTTGGCGTCGTCGAGCGCCATCTTCACGCCGTTTTCCAAATCTTTACCGTAGCTCGCATTCGGCCCGGTGAGCGGTGCGGCAAAACCGATTTTGACTACCGTATCTGCGTGAGAGGCGAGCGGCGCGAACGCCAGAAGTGCTCCAACTGCAACTGCGATGGGGGTGAAAGTCTTCGCAAAACGCATGTTGTTTCCTTTGTCGGCAAGCATGAGTTCGATGCTGTGGCGTGCATGCGGGCTTCTCGCCATTCCTTGTCGCGGGCGGGCCATCAAGGCGCCGGCCGATGCACGGCTCTAGTTCGTATGGTCCAGCGTGTGGGGTCTACCTCCTGCAAGGCGTGATATCGATCGAGCCGCTCGGCTTGAGAGGCGCCACAGCGATTCGCTCGAAAGAACTATAGAAAGCCAATATGGTTGCGTCTTGACCTTTCGCGACGCTTCCTATGCGCATTTCGGCACAGCGCGCTAAATCGGAGCAATTGGGATAAATCCGCCCGCGCAGGTTCAAGGAAAACATCCTATTAGTCGCATTGTTGCGGTGCAATGCGCAATTCGATGCGAATAGCACTCCGCACATTCCCCTAGACCCGCTGCTTCAAGTTTGCAACGCGGTATGCCGTTTACTTGTTTTGAGGATCACGAGTCCTCGCAGCCTAATCGTCTGAAGGAAATCGTTTTAATGTTTGCGTCAATTCGCGGCCGGGTGCTCGCAGCTTGTCTTGCCATCGTCGTCGGTTCGCTGATCGTCAATGCGACCCTGAACTTCTTCGTCGTCAACTCCCACGAAAACGACACCATCGACAACAACCTCGTCGCGCTCGCCAACGGGCACGATGCGGGCATCGCCGAATGGGTGTCGTCCAAGACTGCCGCCATCAGCGCCTTGCAGGACATCACGCTCGGCGCGGCCGACCCCGCTCCCGAATTCAAGCAAGCGATGGCAGCGGGCGGCTTCACGAACGTGTATGCGGGCTATGCCGACAAGAGCGCGAAATTCGGCGATGCGACGGGCATCCCGGCCACCTACGATCCGACCGCGCGGCCTTGGTACAAGCAAGCGGCCGCGGCGGGCAAGCCGGTCGTGACGCCGCCGTACGTCGACGCCGGATCGGGCAAGCTCGTCGTGGCCTTTGCCGTGCCGATCGTGCGCGACGGCGCGCTCAAAGCGGTCGTGTCGGGCGACGTCGCGATGGACAGCGTGATCGCCAACGTCAAGGCGATTCACCCGACGCCCGCTAGCTTCGGTTTGCTCGTCGACGGTGCGGGCGACATCGTCGCGCACCCCGATGCGAAGTTGACGCTCAAGCCGGTGTCGACGTTGATGCCGAGCATGAACGCGGGCGCGATCGCGGCGCTCGACGGCGCGGACAAGCCGGTGCAAGCGTCTGCCAACGGGCGGTCGGTGCTGCTGCGCGGCGTTCATGTGCCGGGCACGGATTGGACCGTCGTCGTGGCGCTCGACGAGGCCGAAGCGAAGGCCGGCGTGCGCTCGTTTTTGACGACTTCGGCGATCGCGCTCGTCCTCATCGTCGCGCTCGCGGCCGCGATCGTCTCGGCCGTGACGTCGAAAGCGTTCAAGCGCCTTTCGCTCGTGCGCGACGCGATGGACGACATCGGCTCGGGCAGCGGCGACCTGACGCGCCGCTTGCCGGCGGACGGCCGCGACGAAGTGGCGCAGATCGCGCGCTCGTTCAATACGTTCGTCGATAAGCTGCGCGACGTGATGCGCCAGATTCGCGACACGAGCGGCTCGGTGCGCACCGCGGCGGACGAAATCGCTGCCGGCAACCTGGACTTGTCCGGCCGCACGGAATCGGCGGCGGCGAGCCTGCAGCAGACGGCCGCTTCGATGGAGGAAATCACTTCGACCGTCACGCAATCGGCCAGCTCGGCGCGCCAAGCGAACGACATGGCCGCGTCGGCCTCGACGGTGGCCTCGCGCGGCGGCCAAGTCGTCTCCGAAGTGGTGACGACGATGGGCACGATCGAATCGGCCTCGGGCAAAATCGGCGACATCATCGGCGTGATCGACGGCATCGCGTTCCAGACCAACATTCTGGCGCTGAACGCGGCCGTCGAAGCGGCGCGCGCGGGCGAGCAGGGCCGCGGCTTCGCCGTCGTGGCCGGCGAAGTGCGCAGCCTGGCGCAGCGCAGCGCGCAGGCGGCCAAGGAGATCAAGTCGTTGATCGAATCGACGATCGACAGCGTGTCCTCGGGATCGAGCCAAGTCAAACGCGCGGGGGATACGATGACCGAGATCGTCTCGAACGTATCGAGCGTCACGACGATCATGTCCGAGATCACTCACGCGGCCGACGAGCAGACGCGCGGCATTCAGGAAGTGAATCGCGCGGTGTCGCAGCTGGACGAGATGGTTCAGCAAAATGCCGCACTCGTCGAGCAATCGGCCGCCGCGGCCTCGGCCCTGCAGACGCAAGCGGTCAATCTCGCGACGGCCGTCGCGCAATTCAAGCTCGATTGAGGAAAGGGGGCGGCCCGGACAGCGCGGCCGCCGAGCCGGCGCTGCGCCTACGAGCGCTTACGCCGATCCAACTTCTTGTCGATCATCCAGGCGCCGAGCCAGTCGCGGGGCTTGGCGATCTCGTCCTGCGTCGCGACGAGCTCCAGTTCGTAGCGGCCCGCGTCGTAAGTGGCCCGAAGGACGGCATGCACTGCCGAGACGGCATGCTCGAACGCGGTCAGCAGCGAATCGCCGCTCAAGCGCCGCGCAACGAAGGTCGCGCTCGTGAGTTCGCCCACGCCTACGGGTTGACGGGCGAACGGGTAGCGCGGGTGCTGCGTCATCCAAGCTTCGCGTTCGGTGACGAGCAGCAGGTTCACGCGGTTGGCGGGACTATTGCGGTCGATCAATTGCTTGACGAGCACGACCTGCGGGCCGCGGCGGATCAACTCGCGGCAGGCGGACACGGCGTCGTCGATGGTCTCGATGCTGCGGCCTACGAGCTTTTGCAAGGTGTCGTGGGTCGGCGAAAGCGCATCGGCGAGCGCCGGCATCGTTTCGAGCAGATATTCGTCGACGCTCGCGCCGGCGCCCGCCCCGATGACGGGCGTCCAAAAGTGCCATGCTTCGGGGTTCGTCGCCTTCACGGTGCGCACGATGTCCATCACGGCCTGGGCGTGGGCCTTATCGCCGAGATAGCCCGAAATGATGGCGTCGCACCGCCTGAGCATGCCGATCGCGCCGATGCCCTCGATGAGTTCGGTCATCTGCGGCGCATCGATCGCGCTGCCGGCCCAATGACCGTATTGCATGTGATTGGAGAACTGCATCGTGTCGAGGGGCCACACGTTCACGCCCAGCCGCTGCATCGGAAAGACGGCGGCACTGTTGCCCGCATGACCGAACACGACGTGCGGTTGAATGCTCAAGACGTTTTTCATGATGACTTCGCTCGGGTGAAGCCCATGCCTCGCCGGAGGCTCGGGCGGCCGGTCCCGGCGCCTCGCGGCGCTCCGGTGCGCCGCTCCTGCGAGCGGCCCGACCATTAAGAAGATACAGGACTTGCTGCGTCGCGTCATCGGGTGCACGCGCGCCGAGCATGCGTTCGTGCCAACACGAGAGTTCAGCCGCTCTTCGCAAGGGCGATACATGGACTGCAGGCGCTCTCGCGTCGATGCACGGTATCGCGCGCGGCGTTGTTCCCGGCCGACGAAACGGCCTTTGGCCGCCCGCGCCTTAAGCGTTTTCCCGCATGCACTGCTACAATTGCCCGTTTCCATAGCGCGCCCAGGCGGGCGGCGCAGGGGCTACGCACGGGTTTCGCGCGGTGCGCCAGAAAAAATGAAGGAGTAGCCAACGTGTCAGCAAGCGTCTCATCCAACGGGTCCACCGGGCGCCGCGGGCGCACGGCCGCGGCCCATGGGGGTGGCGTCCGATGACGGTTGCACCCATCGTGGCTTGGGACTGGCTGCTCGTGGCGCTGTGCTGCGTGGCCACGGCGTATGCCGTCGTCGCGGCGCTGGCGCTGCCTTCGGCTCGAGGGCTGCTCGCACGCTCGCGCGGCGGCGAATCCGGGCGAGCGGCAGAGCCGGTGAGCGTGCTCAAGCCATTATGCGGCAACGAGCCGCGGCTTTACGAAAACCTTTCGACCTTTTGCGAGCAATCGCATCCGTGCTATCAACTGCTGTTCGGCGTGTCCTCGGCGGCCGATCCCGCCATTGCCGTCGTGCGCCGCTTGCAAGCGGCGTTCCCCGAGCGCGACATCGTCCTCGTCGTCGATTCGCGCGTGCACGGGCACAACCTGAAGGTGAGCAACCTCATCAATTTGGCGGCGCGCGCGAAGCATCCGCTGATCGTGCTGGCCGATAGCGATATCGCCGTTGCGCGCGACTATCTCGAAGCGGTCACGGCGCCGCTGGCCGACCCGCGGGTGGGCATCGTCACGTGCCTCTACCATGCGAAAAGCGTCGGCGGGTTCTGGACCCGCGTGGGCGCCCAGTTCATCAACGAATGGTTCGCGCCGTCGGTGCGCATCGCCCATGCGGGCGGCTCGCGCAGTTTCGGCTTCGGCGCGACGCTCGCGCTGCGCGCGTCGGTGTTGGCCGATATCGGCGGCTTCGATGCGCTCAAGGATTGCTTGGCCGACGATTATTGGCTGGCCGAGCATACGCGCCAGCTGGGCATGACGACAGTCTTGTCGGAAATCGTCGTCGATACCGACGTCATCGAGCCCGACTTCCGCGCGCTATGGCTGCGCGAGACGCGTTGGCTGCGCACGATCCGCTCGATCAATCCGCTTGGCTTCGCGTTCTTGTTCATCACGTTCACGTCGCCTTGGCTCGCTGCCGGGGCGCTCTTGGCCGCACACGGCGGGGGGGCGATGGTGGCCGCCTCGACGGTGCTCGGGATCGCTGCGCGCGTCCTCTTGCACGGCCGTGCGGCGCGCGAGCCCAGGCAGTTTTGGCGCGATCTGCCGCTCGTGCCGCTGCGCGATGCGCTGCTGGCTGCGCAATGGTTCGCCGCGGCATTCGGCTCGCACGTGGTTTGGCGCGGCGCGCGCATGCCCGTCGTGGCGCAAATCGCGGAGGGCTCGGATGGTCCTTGAGCGAACCGCATTCGTCTTTTAAGTCGCTAGTGGGCGGCCGTACGAGTCGGCCCGCCGTTCTCACGTTATTTGCATCACCCAACAGGTTGCCGGAGCTTCATCCATGAAAACGCTGTTTTTGCAGGCCCCGTCTTATGACGGCTTCGATGGCGGAGCCGGTTCGCGTTACCAGGCCAAGCGCGAAATTCGCTCGTTCTGGTATCCGACCTGGCTGGCGCAGCCCGCGGCGCTCGTTCCCGGCAGCCGCGTGATCGACGCGCCGGCCGATGGTTTGTCGGTCGAAGAAACGCTGAAGATTTGCGACGATTACGAGCTCATCGTCATTCATACGAGCACGCCGTCATTCCCGACCGATGCGCTCTTCGCTCAAGACCTGAAAAAGCGCAAGCCGTCGCTGGTGGTCGGCATGGTAGGCGCGAAGGTGATGGTCGATCCGCACAACTCGCTGCTGGCGACCGAAGCGATCGATTTCGTCTGCCGCGAGGAATTCGACTTCACCTGCAAGGAACTCGCCGAAGGCAAGCCGTTCCCCGAGATCAAGGGTTTGAGCTGGCGCGCAAAGGACGGCTCGATCGAGCACAACGAAGCGCGTCCGATCCTCGAGAACATGGACGCGCTGCCGTTCGTCGCGCCTATCTACAAGCGCGACCTGAAGATCGAAAACTACTTCATCGGCTATTTGAACTATCCGTACGTTTCGATCTACACCGGGCGCGGCTGCAAGTCGCGCTGCACGTTCTGCTTGTGGCCGCAGACGGTCAGTGGCCACCGCTATCGCACGCGCTCGGTCGAGAACGTGATCGAGGAGGTGAAGTGGATTCGCGACAACATGCCGGAAGTGAAGGAAATCATGTTCGACGACGATACCTTCACCGACGACTTGCCGCGCGCCGAAGCGATCGCGGTCGGCCTCGGCAAGCTCGGTGTGACTTGGTCGTGCAATGCGAAGGCGAACGTCCCGTATAAGACGCTCAAGGTCATGAAGGAGAACGGACTGCGGTTGTTGCTCGTGGGCTTCGAATCCGGCGACGATCAGATTCTCGTGAACATCAAGAAGGGCGTGCGCACCGACTTCGCGCGCCGCTTCAGCGCGGACTGCAAGAAGCTCGGCATCAAGATCCACGGCACCTTCATCCTTGGCCTGCCCGGCGAGACGAAGGACACCATCAAGAAGACGATCGAGTACGCGAAGGAAATCAATCCGCACACGATTCAGGTTTCGCTCGCCGCGCCTTACCCGGGCACGACGCTGTACAACCAAGCTGTCGAAAACGGATGGATGGAAGAGAACAAGACCATCAATCTCGTCAGCAAGGAAGGCGTGCAACTCGCCGCGATCGGCTATCCGCATCTGTCGCGCGAAGAGATCTACCATCACCTCGAGGCGTTCTACAAGCAGTTCTACTTCCGCCCCTCGAAGATCTGGGAAATCGTGCGCGAGATGTTGACGAGCTGGGACATGATGAAGCGCCGCCTGCGCGAAGGCGGCGAGTTCTTCCGTTTCTTGCGCGCACACGAGGCTTGATCACGTGACGCGCGCGGGCCGCCGCGGCCTCATCATCACCGCGGACGATTTCGGCTTGCATCCGCGGGTCAACGCGGCGGTCGAGCGGGCGCACCGGCACGGTGTGCTCAAAGCGGCGAGCCTCATGGTGGGCGCGCCCGCGGCGGCGGACGCCGTCGCGCGTGCGCGCCGCCTGCCCAGCCTGCGCGTGGGCCTGCATCTCGTCTTGGCGGACGGGCCGGCGCTGCTGCCGGCCGCGCAGATTTCCGCGCTCGTCGGCCCCGACGGCCGTTTCGGCGATGCGATGGTGCGCGACGGCTTTCGTTTCTTCTTCCTGCCTGGCGTGCGCGAGGCGCTCGCACGCGAGATCCGCGCTCAATTCGAGGCGTTCGCGCAAACGGGCTTGCCGCTCGATCACGTCAACGCCCACAAGCATTTCCATCTGCACCCCACCGTGCTTTCGCTCGTGCTGTCGATCGGCCGCGAGTTCGGGCTGCGGGCCGTGCGGCTGCCGTTCGAGGCCAATGCGCCGTGGTGGCTCAAGCCGTGGATCGCGCTGATGCGCCGCAGGCTTACGCGCGCCGGCATCGCCTATAACGATTACGTCGTCGGTATCGAACATACGGGCGGCATGGATGAAGCCGCGCTGCTGGATGCGCTCGCGCGAATGCCGGCCGAGGGCGTCGGCGAGATCTATTGCCACCCCGCCGAAGCGGGCGAAGGCGCCATCACGCCCTCGATGCGGCACTATCGCCACGTCGACGAACTCGACGCCTTGCTGTCCCCGCGCGTAGCGGCCGCCATCGCGGGCGCAGGGCTTGCCTGCGGCGGGTTTGCCGATATCTTCGGCGGCGGCGCGAACGTGCGCGGCACGGCCGATGCGCAGCATCGTAGCGACGCTGCGCAAGGAGGCTCGCCGTCATGACGAAGTGGCTCAAATGGGCCGGTTGGCCCGTGGGCATCGGTATTTTCATCGCCCTCGTGCTGCATGAAGGCGCCGCCGACGTCGTTCACGTCATCGGCGCAGCCGGCTGGGCGCTCCTGTGGCTCGTGCCGTTCCATGCGCTGCCGCTGTTGTTCGACGCTTACGGCTGGCGGGTCTTGCTGCGTGGCCGCGCGTCGCTCGCTTTCCTCTGGTGGGTGGCGACCGTGCGCGAAGCCGTGAGCCGGCTGTTGCCCGTGCTCGCGGTGGGCGGCGAAATCGTCGGCATCCGGCTCGCGCGGTGGCGCGTGAGCGATGCAAGCTGCGTGAGCGCATCGGTGATCGTCGAAGTGCTCGTCACGATCGCCGTGCAGTATGCGTTTTCGGCGCTCGGCGTCGTGCTCATTCTTGCCGCTACAGGCGGGGGACATGCGAAGACAATCGCGCTCGCGCTCGTGCTGTCGTTGCCGTTGCCCGTGATCACCGCGCTGCTGCTGCGCCGCGGCGGCGTGTTTCATGCGATCGAACGCTTCGCGGCGCGCGCGCTCGGCAGCGAGCATCGCTTCTTGCAGGGAATCGACGGCGCACGGCTCGACGCGCAGATCGACGCGCTGATGACGCGCACCGGTTTGCTCGTGAGCGCTTTCGCTTGGCAGTTCGCCGGGTACCTCATCGGCGCATTCGAAACCTATTGGGCGCTGGCGTTGCTCGGACATCCCGTTTCGGTGGGCGGCGCAGTCGCCATCGAAGCGCTGACGCAAGCGGTGCGGCACGCGGCGTTCATGGTGCCCGCGGGCCTCGGCGTGCAGGAGGGCACGGTGGTCTTGCTCGCGCAGATGTTCGGCGTGGGTCGTGAGGTTGCATTTTCGCTCGCGCTCGTCAAGCGCATGCGCGAAGTGCTCTTCGGCTGCATCGCGCTCGGCTCGTGGCAATGGGCCGAGATCGTGCGCGCTCGGCGCTTTGCGCGCGAGCCCATCCTGCAAGGCGCTGCCGAGCAAGCGGCGGCGCCTGTGGCCGATCGCCGCGGGCAAGCGCAAGACCGCCATCTCGTCCGCTGAACGCGGGGCGTCGGTTCGGCAGCGCACGCTGCGCGGGCGCTTCTTCGCCGGTCAATCCCTATCCTCGTAAACACGCTTTGTCCTCAGGCCACGTCTCGTCCTACATTAGAGCCACGAACACGTCATATCGAATAGATAGAAAAGGACCAAAGGTCAGAGGACGCAGCGCAGCGCCGGCCACGGGGGGCGGTCGAACGCCACGTGCATTGCACGGGCGGGCGGCCGCAGGCCAATGACGCAGCGCATGGGGACGACGTCGCTCTGCCGGTGTTCGGTCGTTTGCCGACGTACTTGCGTCGCGCGCCATGATGATTGCCGGCCGTTCACTTCGCGTGACGGCCGGTTCTGTTTTTTAGGGGCGTGCTCTTTAGCGACGGGCGCCTCCCGAGTATGCAGCGAGCGTAGTGCCTCATCGATCGGAGCGGCGGTCCCGTTGCGACGCCGTTTATCAAGCCGAACCAAGCCAGGCCAGGCCGCCTGCCGCCTCGGCGGCCCGGCAGACCGGACCATCGCTCAGCCCTTCGACTATCGAAAATGCGACCCGAAACTTGCAAAATCGCGGTGTCGCCACAGACGTCGCGTTGCGTCTTGGCCTGGCTTCGTCGGCCGTAACCAGCGCTCTACGGACATACCGGCCGGTGTGCTTCGATTGTTGCGGTGCAGCATGGCGCGACCCCGGATTTGAACGATTTCGAATCGCTTGCGAGTATCCGCGCTGTGCGGAATGCGCCGCGGGTCCGCAATGCGGCGCGCCACCCACGCGAATAAAGCTGATTCCAATGGAGACGCGCGTGTTCTTATATGGCTTCGGCCCGATCCTTCTTGCCGGCACGATCCGAACGATCGAGTTGTCGGTGCTCTCGCTCGCGGTGTCGGTGCTGCTCGGGCTTGCCGGCGCGGTGGCGAAGCTCTCGCGCAATCGCCTCGTGGCGGGCGTGGCGACGGCATACACGACGCTGATTCGTTCCGTGCCCGACCTCGTTCTGATGTTGCTGCTCTTTTACAGCATCCAAATCGCCGTCAATCAACTCACCGATGCGCTCGGCATGAGCCAGATCGACATCGATCCCTTCGCGGCGGGTGTGCTCACGCTCGGGTTCATCTATGGCGCCTACTTCACCGAGACGTTTCGCGGCGCCTTTCTCGCGGTGCCGCGCGGACAACTGGAAGCGGGCAGCGCCTACGGCATGAGCGGCTCGCGCGTATTCGCACGCATCCTCTTTCCGCAGATGATGCGCTTCGCGTTGCCCGGCATCGGCAACAACTGGCAGGTGCTGGTCAAGGCGACGGCGCTCGTCTCGATCATCGGTTTGGCCGATGTGGTGAAAGCGGCGCAAGACGCCGGCAAGAGCACCTTCAACATGTTCTTCTTCATCCTCGTCGCCGCGCTGATCTATCTGGCGATCACGACCGTCTCGAACGTGGTGCTGCTGTGGCTCGACCGGCGCTACTCGATCGGCGTGCGCCACGCGGACCTTTGAGGGAGACGGTACGATGATCGAAATCCTTTCGCAGTACGGCCGCGCGTTCCTTTACTACGACGGGCAAGGCCTGTCCGGTCTCGCGGTGACGCTGTGGCTGCTCGTTGCATCGCTCGTCATCGGGTTTTGCATGGCGTTGCCGCTGGCGGTGGCGCGCGTATCGAAGAACCGTTGGCTGTCCACGCCCGTGCGCTGCTACACCTACGTGTTTCGCGGCACGCCGCTTTACGTGCAATTGCTGTTGATTTACAGCGGCGTCTACAGTCTCGAATTCGTGCGCGCGCACGCGGTGCTCAACGATTTCTTCCGCAGCGGCCTGCATTGCGCGATTCTCGCTTTCGGCTTGAACACCGGCGCTTACACCACCGAGATCTTCGCGGGAGCGATCCGCGCGATCTCGCATGGCGAGGTCGAAGCCGCGCGCGCTTACGGCATGAGCCGCTGGACAATGTATCGCCGCGTCATCTTGCCCTCCGCGCTGCGCCGCGCGCTGCCGTTGTACAGTAACGAAGTCATCCTGATGCTGCATGCGACGACGATCGCGTTCACGGCGACCGTGCCCGACGTGCTCAAGGTCGCTCGCGACGCCAACTCGGCCACCTACATGTCGTTCCAGGCCTTCGGCGTCGCTGCGCTGATTTATCTTGCGGTATCGTTCGCACTCGTCGCGGCGTTCCGACGGGCCGAGCGGCATTGGCTCGCCTACCTGGCCGCAAGCCGGCACTGACAGCTTGCATCGATTCACACGCCTTCGATTCATACGGGAGAGCATGGTGCTCCAAGCGACTTCTCAATCCGCCGCCGTCAAGCTCGCGGCGCTCGACATCCATAAGCGCTACGGCGACAACGAGGTGCTCAAGGGCGTGACGTTGACGGCCAAAGCCGGGGACGTCATCAGCATCATCGGCGCCAGCGGCTCCGGTAAAAGCACGTTCCTGCGCTGCATCAACTTCCTCGAGCGGCCCAATGCGGGCAGCATCGTCGTCGATGGCGAGACGGTGCGCACCAAAGCGGATCGGGCGGGCAATCTCGAAGTGGCCGACCACAAGCAATTGCAACGCATCCGCACGAAGCTTGCGATGGTGTTTCAGCATTTCAATCTATGGGCGCACATGAACGTGCTCGAGAATATCGTCGAAGCGCCAATTCATGTGCTGGGGCTGTCCAAGCGCGAAGCCGAGGAGCGGGCCCGCGTGTACCTGGAGAAGGTGGGCCTCGCGCCACGGCTGGAGAAGCAGTATCCGTCGCATTTGTCGGGCGGACAGCAGCAGCGCGTGGCGATCGCGCGCGCACTGGCCATGAATCCTGATGTGATGCTGTTCGACGAACCGACTTCCGCGCTCGATCCCGAGCTCGTCGGCGAGGTGCTCAAGGTCATGCAGAAGCTGGCCGAGGAGGGGCGCACGATGATCGTCGTTACGCATGAGATGGGCTTCGCGCGCAACGTATCGAATCACGTGATGTTTCTGCATCAAGGAAGGACCGAAGAAGAGGGCGACCCCGCGGTCGTGCTCGCGCAGCCCAAGAGCGAGCGCTTGCAGCAGTTCCTCTCGGGCAGCCTCAAGTAAGCGACATGCGGGAAGGGCGAAACCAACGGGCATCGGGTGCGCCAGGCGCGCAGCCCGCCCGCGGCAGGGGCTGATCGATGGCTCGCGTGCAAGCGGCTCCGGCGAAAACGACGCAGGTGGCGATCGTCGCGTTGCCGCCCGTCTCCATGTCGGGGCTCGCGCCGATCGTCGACGCGCTGCGGCTGGCGAACGACATCGACGGCCGCGCGCTCTACCGCTGGCAGGTCTATTCCTGGGACGGGCGGCCGGTGCCGCTGGCCGGCGCGGCAACGCTGCCTGCCGACGGCGCATTCGGCGACGGCGTCTCGTGCGATTGGCTCATCGTCGTGGCGGAACGGTTTCAGCAATTCGCCGACTACAAGCTGTTCTTGGCCAGTCTCGCGCGCGTGGGTCAACGCACGCCGCTCGTGACGGGCATTCATCACGGCGTCTGGTGGCTCGCGATGGCCGGGCAACTGTCGGGCTATCGCGTCAGCGTCAATTGGGAGACTTATCAGCAATTCGCCGATGAGTTCGAGCGCTCGATCGTCACGCAACAAATCTTCGAGATCGACAGCGATCGCGCCACCTGCGCGGGGGGACTCGCCAGCGTCGATTTCATGCTGGCGATGATCGCGCGCGAGCATGGGCCGGAACTGGTGGAGCGCATTGCCGATTCGCTCGGGGTCGGTGCACTGCGCTCGGGCGAGACGCGTCAGCGCATTCCCTACGTGACGGCCCCGGGCGAGCGGCATCCGCGGTTGAACGATGCGCTGCAACTGATGGAGGCGAACATCGAAGATCCGCTGACCACGGACGACATCGCCAATCTCGTCGGCATTTCGCGCCGTCAGCTCGAGCGCTTGTTCAGGCAGTACTTGGGCGCGATGCCGTCGAAGTACTACCTTGGGCTGCGGCTATCCAAGGCGCGCTTGCAGTTGCAGCGCACGAGCAAATCGATCGTGCAGGTGAGCCTCGCGTGCGGGTTTTCGTCGGCGGCGCACTTCTCGAACGCGTATCGCGAGCGCTTCGGCGTGACGCCGCGCGAGGAGCGCCGCAATTGGATCGCCAAGCAGCATGGAGCGGGCGCAGCTTATGCGGACGAGCCGCGTGCGGGAGCGATGATCGAGCCGCCCGACCAAGCGTGACGACGCCCGGAGACGAGATACGGCCGGGGCCGCGCCGCAGCACCCCGGCGATACGCGACAGATCGCGTCGCCAGCAAGCAAGACGATATTCCGATCGTTTTCTACACTTACGTTTATTCCCCATTCCCTCGACGAGGACCCGCCATGAACGATTTCGCTGTGAACCGCCAGACTTTCGACGAAGTCATGGTGCCGGTATTTTCGCCGGCCTCTTTCGTGCCGGCGCGCGGCAAGGGCTCGCGGGTGTGGGACACACAGGGCCGCGACTATATCGATTTCACGGGCGGGATCGCCGTGACCGGCTTGGGACACGCACATCCCGAACTCGTGCGCGTGCTGCGCGAGCAGGGCGAAACGCTGTGGCACGTCAGCAATGCGTACACGAATGAGCCCGTGCTGCGTCTGGCCAAACGCCTCGAATCGCTGACCTTCGCCGAGCGCGCGTTCTTCGCCAACTCCGGGGCCGAGGCCAACGAGGCGGCGCTCAAGCTCGCGCGCCGCGTGGCGATCGAGCAGCATGGCCCTGAGAAGATCGAAATCGTCTCGTTCAAGCAATCGTTTCACGGGCGCACGTTCTTCACGGTCAGCGTGGGCGGCCAGCCGAAGTACGCAGAAGGTTTCGGCCCCGTGCCTGCCGGCATCGTGCATTTGCCCTACAACGACATCGAAGCGGCGCGCGCCGCCATCGGCGCCAAGACGTGTGCCGTCATCGTCGAGCCGATCCAGGGCGAGGGCGGCGTGATACCGGCCGATCCCGCGTTCCTGCGGGCATTGCGCGAGGCATGCGACGCACATGGCGCGCTGCTGATTTTCGACGAAGTGCAAACCGGCGTCGGCCGCACGGGCTTCTTCTACGCGTACATGGATACGGGCGTGACGCCGGACATCCTGACGTCGGCCAAAGCGCTCGGCAACGGTTTCCCGATCGGGGCGATGCTGACGACCAACGCGCTCGCCCAGCATTTCAAGGTCGGCGTGCATGGGACGACCTACGGCGGCAATCCGCTCGGCGCGGCGGTCGCCGACAAGGTCGTAGAACTCGTCAGCGACCCGGCGCTCCTTGAAGGCGTCAAGCGTCGTGGCGCGTCGATCACGGCCAAGCTCGCCGAGTTGAACCGGCGCTTCAATTTGTTCAAGGAGGTGCGCGGCAAGGGGCTCTTGATCGGCGCCGAGCTGACGACCGCCTATGAAGGGCGCGCTAAGGATTTCGTCAACGCCGCGGCCGGGCAGGGCGTCATGCTGCTGATCGCGGGGCCCAATGTGCTGCGGTTCGCGCCGTCGCTCGTGATCGACGAGGCCGAGTTGGACGAAGGCTTCGCGCGGCTCGAAAAGGCGATCGAGCAAGTCGTCGGCGCGACCGCCGACGCACAGACGCGCTAAGCGGCCGGCCGCCAAGGATACGACGATGCTCTTCGTCCGCCCCGGAAGGCTTTCCGACCTCGACGCGCTGGCGCAAATGGCGCGCTCGGCGCAGCCCGTGCTGCATTCGCTGCCGCACGACCGGCATGCGCTCGAAGCGCGTGTCGCGCTATCGGAGGATTCGTTTCGCGCGCAAGTGGACTTCCCGGGCGAGGAGGTTTATCTCTTCGTTCTCGAGGACAGCGCCACGGGCAAGCTGCTCGGCACGGCCAGCATCGTTGCCGCCGCCGGGTACGCCGAGCCGTTCTACGTCTTTCGCAACGATGCGTTGATCCACGCTTCGCGCGAATTGCACGTCAATCGCAAGATCCATGCGCTGACGATGTCGCACGAGCTGACGGGCAAGAGCCGCCTGGCGGGGTTCTACATCGACCCGTCGGTGCACGGCGATGCGCCGGCGCATCTGCTCACGCGCGCACGCATGATGTATATCGCGGCGAACCGGCGGCGCTTCACGCCGGAGGTGTTCTCGCTGCTGCTCGGGGTCACCGACGAGGCCGGCACGTCGCCGTTCTGGGAAGCGGTCGGCCGCAAATTCTTCGGGCGCGACTTCGCGCAGATCGAAGTCGCCTCGGGCGGTCGCAGCCGCACGTTCATCGCCGAAGTCATGCCGACCTACCCGATCTACGTGCCGCTTCTACCCGAGGCCGCGCAGCGCGTGATCGGCGAGCCGAACGCGAAGGCGCTGCTGTCGTACGACATTCATCTGGAAGAGGGCTTCGAGCCCGATCGCTTCGTCGATATCTTCGACGCGGGGCCCGTGCTCACGGCGCAGGTGGACCGCAGCGCGTGCGTGAGCTCGAACGAGGCGCGCACGGTGCGCGAGGCCGCCGAAAGCGCTTCGAGCGCCGCGCAGCGGCAGGCATGCGCGTATCTCGTCGCGAGCCACCGCGACGATGATTTCCGCTGCGTGCTGGCCGAGTTGCCGAGCGAGCGCGGCGCCGATGCGCCGCTCGCCGGACCGATGCGCGCGGCGCTCGACGTCGTCCATGGCGACACGGTGCGCTGTGTGCCGCTGCACCGCTGCGCCGCGCAGGCGGGCGCGGCGCAGGCCGGCGAGGACGTCCCCGAATCGCATTCGAACCATAAGACTTATCCATCGGGAGACCGGCGATGATCGTCGTGCGCGCCGTCAAGACGGAAGACCTCGATGCGCTCGTGTCGCTGGCACAGGAAACGGGCCCGGGCCTAACGACGTTCAAGCCCGATCGCGACGCGCTCGCCGCGCGCATCGAGCGAGCGACGAAGACGTTCGAATGCCGCGCTGCGCCTCGTGAGGCCGGCTACTTCTTCGTCATGGAGGACGCCGCCACGGGCGATGTCGCGGGCGTGTGCGGCATCGAAGTGCAAGTGGGCCTCGAGCAGCCGTTTTACAACTACCGCGTGAGCACGGTCGTGCACGCGAGCCAGGAGCTGGGCGTCTGGACCAAGATGTCGTTGCTCAACATCTCGCACGACCTCACGGGCTATGCCGAGGTGTGCTCGCTGTTCCTCTCGCCGCGGTATCGCGCGCATGGGGTCGGCGGCTTGTTGTCGCGCTCGCGCTTCATGTTCATGGCGCAGTTCCGCGAGCGGTTTCCCGAGCGGCTGTGCGCGGAATTGCGCGGCCATTTCGATGCCGACGGCACCTCGCCGTTCTGGCGCGCCGTGGGCTCGCACTTTTATCAGATCGACTTCAATGCGGCCGATTACCTGAGCGCGCACGGGCGCAAGTCGTTCCTCGCCGAGTTGATGCCGCGCTATCCGGTCTACGCCGATTTGCTGCCGCAGGAGGCGCAGGCGGTCATCGGGGTGACGCATCGCGACACGGCGCCCGCGCGCAAGATGCTCGAAGCCGAGGGCCTGCGGTATCAGGGGCACGTCGATATTTTCGACGCGGGCCCCGTGCTCGAATGCCACGTCAACGATTTGCGCACCGTGCGCGAAAGCATCATGGCAACGGTTGCGATCGGCGATGCGCAGGCCGGCGAGGGCGTGCGCTCGCTCGTTTCGAACACCTCGATGGCGCGCTTTCGCGTTGGGGTTGCGCCGGGCATCGTCGAGAACGGCACGATGGTGCTTTCCGCCGCCGACGCGGCCGCGCTCGAAGTGCGCGAAGGCGATCCCGTGCGCGTGCTTGCGCTCGCGCCGGGGAAAAAACCGAACAAGGATTGAGTAGACATGGATATGGGCGAACATTACATCGACGGGCAATGGTGCGAGGGCCGCGGCCCGAGCTTCGCGTCGCGCAACCCCGGCACGGATACGGTGGCGTGGGAAGGCAAGAGCGCTTCGGCGGACGATGTCGAGCGCGCCGTGGCCAGCGCGCGCCGCGCGTTCGAGCCCTGGTCCTCGCAGCCTTTCGAAGCGCGCGTCGACATCGTGCGCCGTTTCGCCGCGGTGTTGTCGGAGCGTAAGGAGCAGCTCGCGCACGCGATCGGACTCGAAACGGGCAAGCCGTTGTGGGAGGCGCGCACCGAGGTGGCCGCCATGGCGGCGAAAGTCGAGATCTCGATCACGGCGTACCACGAACGCACCGGCGAGAAACGGCTGCCGATGGCCGACGGCACGGCCGTGCTGCGCCATCGCCCACATGGCGTGGTGGCCGTATTCGGGCCGTACAACTTCCCGGGGCATTTGCCCAACGGCCACATCGTGCCCGCGCTTATCGCGGGCAATACGGTCGTGTTCAAGCCGTCGGAGCTTGCACCCGGCGTCGCACGGGCGACGGTCGAAGCATGGCGCGAAGCGGGCTTGCCCGCGGGCGTGCTCAACCTCGTTCAAGGCGAAAAGGACACGGGCGTCGCGCTCGCGAACCATCGCCAGATCGACGGGCTCTTCTTCACCGGCAGCTCGGATACGGGCACGCTGCTCCATAAGCAGTTCGGGGGGCGGCCGGAAATCGTCTTGGCGCTCGAGATGGGCGGCAACAATCCGCTCGTCGTGGCCGGCGTCGAGGATCTCGATGCGGCCGTTCATCACACGATTCAATCGGCCTACCTGTCGGCGGGACAGCGCTGCACTTGCGCACGGCGCATCTTCGTGCCGCGCGATGCATTCGGCGATCGCTTCCTCGCGCGCTTCGCCGAAGTCGCCTCGCGCATTGCCTACGGCGCATACGATGCCGATCCGCAGCCGTTCATGGGCGCGGTGGTGTCCGCACGGGCGGCCGCGCGGCTCGTCGCGGCGCAAACGCGCCTGCTCGCCGCTGGGGCTCGCCCGTTGCTGGCGATGGAGCAGCGCGACGAGCGCTTGGGCTACGTGAGCCCGGCCATCCTCGACGTGACCGACCTCGCGCAGTTGCCCGACGAGGAGCACTTCGGCCCGCTCGCGCAGGTCGTGCGCTATACGGATTTCGACGAAGCGATCGCACGCGCGAACGATACCGTGTACGGTTTGTCGGCGGGGCTGCTCGCCGACGACGAAGCGCTCTGGACGCGTTTTCACCGCACGATTCGCGCAGGCATCGTCAATTGGAATCGGCCGACGAACGGCGCTTCGTCCGCTGCGCCGTTCGGCGGCACCGGGCGCTCGGGCAACCATCGGCCAAGCGCGTATTACGCGGCGGACTACTGCGCCTACCCGATGGCGTCGGTGGAAAGCACGCACCTCACGATGCCCGCGAGCGTATCGCCGGGCCTTCACTTCTAACGATCGAGCAAGGATCGACGATGCAAGCACGGGAAGCCAATTTCGATGGACTCGTAGGTCCGACGCACAACTACGCGGGGCTGTCGTTCGGCAACGTCGCGTCGCAGACGAACGAAAAGTCGATCGCCAATCCGCTCGCCGCCGCCAAGCAGGGTCTGCGCAAGATGAAGCAACTGGCCGATCTCGGCTTCTTGCAGGGCGTGCTGCCGCCGCAGGAGCGGCCTTCGTTGCGCCTGCTGCGCGAGCTCGGGTTTTCGGGTTCCGATGCGGCGGTGATCGCGCGCGCGGCCAAGGATGCCCCCGAGTTGTTGGCGGCCGCCAGTTCGGCTTCGGCGATGTGGACGGCCAATGCGGCGACCGTGAGTCCGTCGGCCGACACGCAAGACGGCCGCGTCCATTTCACGCCCGCCAATCTAACGAGCAAGCTGCATCGCGCGATCGAACACGAGGCGACGCGGCGCACGCTGCAGGCCATCTTCTCCGATCCGGCGCGCTTCGCCGTGCACGAGGCGTTGCCCGGCACGCCCGCGCTCGGCGATGAAGGCGCGGCCAACCATACGCGGTTTTGCGCGCAATACGGCGAGCGCGGCGTCGAGTTCTTCGTCTATGGACGCAGCGAATACCGGCGCGGCCCCGAGCCCGTGCGCTATCCGGCGCGCCAAACATTCGAGGCGAGCCGCGCCGTGGCGCAACGCCATGGCTTGAGCGAGGACGCGACCGTCTACGCGCAGCAGAGCCCCGAAGTCGTCGACGCGGGCGTATTCCACAACGACGTCATCGCGGTGGGAAATCGGCAGACGCTGTTTTGTCATGAGCGAGCGTTCGTCGATCAGAGCGCCGTCTACGATCAGTTGCGCGCGCAA
The DNA here is from genome assembly GCF_029522115.1 of Trinickia sp. Y13. Classification (GTDB taxonomy): domain Bacteria; phylum Pseudomonadota; class Gammaproteobacteria; order Burkholderiales; family Burkholderiaceae; genus Trinickia. The sequence continues at coordinate 59,429 of NZ_JAKWFK010000001.1, forward strand.
CTATTGCGCACGGGCGCCCAACTGAACGTGATCGAAGTGCCCGATGCGCGCGTGAGCGTTTCCGACGCCGTCACTTCGTATCTATTCAACAGTCAATTGTTGACGCGTCCGGACGGCCGGGACGTGCTGGTGGTGCCGCAGGAGTGCCGTGAAAACCCGCGCGTGGCCGCGTATCTGGACGATCTGGTCGGCAGTGCGGGGCCTATCGGCGAAGTGTTGGTGTTCGAGTTGCGAGAAAGCATGAAGAACGGCGGCGGCCCAGCTTGCCTGCGTTTGCGCGTCGTCTTGACAGAAGCTGAGCGCGAGGCGGTGAGCGCGGGCGTTTGGATCGACGATGCGTTGTTTGCGCGGCTGGACGCATGGATCGGCAAGCACTATCGCGATCGCCTGGCACCGGCCGATCTCGCCGATCCTCATCTGCTGATGGAGTCGCGCACGGCGCTGGACGAACTCACGCAAATCCTGGGGCTCGGTTCGCTCTATGACTTCCAACGTTGAAGCGGCCGTGCCCGCGATGCTGGCCGATTTTCTCGCATACACGTTGAGCGGGGCGCGGCCCGGGCCGGCCGAGGCTCTTGGGGCGTGCGCCGAGGGCGTGAGTTATGCGTGGCTCGATGAAGGCGTGATCGAACTGACGCCGGCGGCGCGGTCCGGTCGGCATGCGATGCCCGTCGTGCTCGTATCGGCCGGCATCCACGGCGACGAGACCGCGCCGCTCGAACTCGTGTCGCGCATGATTGCCGATATTGCGCGCGGCGAAGTGCCGCTCGCTTGCGAGCTTTGCATCGTGCTGGGCAACGTCGCGGCCATGTGCGCGGGCAATCGTTATCTCGACGACGATTTGAACCGGCTCTTCTGCGGGCGTCATGCGCAACTGACGCAAAGCCGCGAAGCGCCGCGCGCACGCGCGCTCGAAGCGGCCGCTGCGCGCTTGTTCGAGCGCGCCGGGGGCGAACGCGAGCGTTGGCACATCGACATGCATACGGCCATTCGCGCCTCGGTGTTCGAGCGTTTCGCCTTGTTGCCTTATACGGGCGCCGCGCTTTCGCGCGAGATGTTCGCGTGGCTTGCCGATGCGCAGATCGAGGCGGTCCTGTTGCACACGGCCAAAGGCAATACCTACACCCATTTCACGGCCGAATCTTTCGGCGCGAAGGCTTGCACTTTGGAATTGGGCAAGGTGCGGCCCTTCGGCGAAAACGACCTGTCCCGTTACGCGGGGGTGGATGACGCGGTGCGCGCGCTGGTCTCCGGCCGGGCGCGCGCCGACGCCGCACCGATGCCGCGCGTGTTCACCGTCATCGGGCAGATCACGAAGCACACCGACGCCTTCGAACTTTTGATGGCGGACGACGTGGCGAACTTCACCCCGTTCGCCAAAGGGACGGTGCTCGCGCGCGATGCAAACTATTGCTACGCGGTGACGCACGCCGAGGAAAGGATCGTGTTTCCGAATCGCACGGTGAAACCCGGCTTGCGTGCGGGGCTCACCGTCGTGGAAACTACGGCCGAGACGTTGGCCGGATTGGCACGCTGACGGGCGGGCCGGCGATGTCGTCGATGTTGCCGGCGTCGTTCGAGGCGGCAACGGCATAACCGCTTTCGCCGTGTGTTCGCTGCCGCTGTGCAACCGCGGCTATTGCTCGGGGATCACGGCCTGCCACCCTTCGGGACATTCCGTCACATACGGGTAGTACTGGCCGGCCGATTCGCAGTAGTACCAGTAATCGCCGGAGCTGCCGTATTCGTAAATCACGTCGCCGGGCGCGAATGGATCTGGATAGGGGTAAACCGGTCGCGGATAGAAGTACCACAGGCCCCCGACGACCCACCACCAACCGTAGCGTCCGCGATGGTGCGAATGGTGCCAATTGCCTCCGCGCCAGACACGCGCGTCGAGATCGACGAAACGGTGGATGTCGCCGCGATACGGCGCGGGAACGTGCCCGTAGGGGCGCGGCGCCCGCGCCAGCGGGGCTCGACGATCGGGGCCAGGCTGATGCCGGAATTCTTGCGTGGCTGCCGGGCCGTGGTTAGGTTGGCGTAGCGCCGGAGATTGGCCCATGGGATGGTGCCCGTATTCGGGCGTATGAGCCGGACCGCCCGGCTGCCGCATGGCCGGTTTAGGCGCGGGGGCTGGAGCCGGAGCGTGCGCCGGGGCGGGAGCGTGCGGCATCGGCCGTTGCCCGAACGCGGGGTTGTGGGCCGCTTGGCCAGGGGCGATACCGACAGCGGGGCCTGGGCCCCGGGGCGCAGGGGCTCCTCCCATGTGTCCTCCGGCTGCTCCTGGGAGCGCGCCTTGGCGGCCGCCGGGGTGCGCTTCGCCGGGGCCTTGCACCGGCGCTGCCGCGGGTCCTCGCGCCGATTCGTGGCCGCGTTCGCGTTCCTGCGCAAGCCCTGTAACTGACGATAGGCCGGTCATGCCGGCCACGGCGAGTGCAATGACGGTTCTTGCGTTCATAGCCATCTCCCTCGATACGTCGTTCTCTCTTTCAGCATAGGCGCTCAGCGTCGACAACGATTGACTGGCCTCAATGGGGTTCGCCGGGTGCGCCGCGATTTCGCCCTCGTCGCCGGCGCATGTAGTCCATCTCCGACATGCTGTGGCAACGCTTGACGCGATTCTCGGACGCCGCTGATTTATATCGTCTGCGTTGGTGCCGATACTGTATTCAAGGACTCAGCCTACGGATCGACGGTGGCGGTTCGCGAATGGTTCAGGAGGTGAGCGATGAGTGCGAAAAAGACTTCTCTGCGCGCAATAGTCGACAAATGGCTCGCACCTACTGCCGCCGCGCCTGCGCGCGTGCTGCGCACGGGGCGGATGAGCAGTAACCACACGCGGTTCGTCTTCGTCGAAATGCAAGCGTCTAGCGGCCCGCGTTCGATCTTCCTGTTTCGCCACGGCGATGGTTCGTGGTGCGTCTTTCCGCCCACCGAGGCGCGTCCGGCGATGTGTTGTGCGCGTGTTGGTCGAGGGTGAGTTTGAGGCTGAAGTTATGAGTTGCGACTGCAACGGTAGGCAGGTTCTTCCACCTCGTCCCCGCCATGAATAGCTAGGCGGACACGTTGCCTACCGACTGCTGAGAGACGATGGTTCTGCTCGCCAGGGCCGCGTGAACCCGAAAAGCACGAGGGCTGAAAGCGCGATCGCGGCAGAGAGCAACTGATAGAGGGCGGGAACGCCGACATTGCGATAGACGGTGGGTGTGATGAACACGATCGCACTGACAGCGCTGCTGAGAAAAAGACTGTTTGCGCGGAATCGCGCCAGCAAATGCGTGGGACATTCGGTTATAAAGCGAGCCTCAGTGCGCACACGCACGACTGCAAAGCCGATGCCGAGCGCGAGGTGGACGGCGAGCAACGCGGTCAACGCCGAAAGGCGAGGGACGAGGAATAAAAGCCCTGCGATCACGAAAACGATGCAAAGGTCTTGGTGAAGGGGGCTCAACCGATCCTTCGCAACCTTGGCGAGCACAGCGCTTGCCGCGAGCGCGCCAATGGACCATGCAGCCTCCACGAACGAATAGCGCTCGCTGGAAAACTTCAGATCTAGGCTCAGGAAGGCGGGCAACAAAGTGTTGGTCACTTGTCCGATAGCGAATGCCAGCGCAGAGCATGACGCGATTGCAAAGAGTCGATGATGTTTGAGATAGAGGGCGGGGCCCGCGCGATACAAACCCTGTCTCGTGCGCGGCTCGTAGGTCAAAGCAGGAAGATGGCAGGCGCAGAGCATTGCGAGCCCTATGCCGCAGTAGCTAATCAAAAGGAATGCATCCCGCCAAGGCGCATGGGCGACAAGGTATCCGCCAAAACCGGTCCCGACGATGAGCGTGAATTGGGAGACGGTGTTGACGAGGGCAAGTTTGCGGGTTCTTTCGTTGGAAGCGATGGCATGCTTGACGAAGTAATCCATCGCGCAGGCGAGGACGATGCCTGAGATGCTCGACACCAGTGCGGTGGCGACCAAGGTGGAAAATGGCGCGGCTTGCGGCAGTAATAGGCCTAGCGCGTGCGGTGCGACGCCGCACATCGCGACGCCGCAGTGACCGAGGAGTATTAGGGGCTTCTTACGCGGGCATCGATCGACGAATGCTCCAATGAACGGCGAAAGGGCTAAATTTGTTGCGCTTGAAATCAGCAACACGTGTCCGACCGATTCGGGGCGCCCTGTAATTTGAACCGCGGACCAAGCGGTCAATACGAGTTGGCATCCGACACGGAAGAAATTTGCAGCGACCAAGCCGATCAATAGCGCGAACCCCGATGGCGGCACGAGACATCCCTGATGTCGGAGGGGCGACAGCGAATTGCCGTCGGACAAAATGTAGCGGCGAATTCTTTGTGTGTAAACGAAACGAAAGAAATCCTATCCACCTGGATAGGGGCGGGAACCGAGACGATCGACCGTTCCCTTCGCTTCACCCCAAATCCCGCTGAGCCGCCTCGCACAACTCATCCACCAGCGCCCCTGGGTTCGCCGCGCCAAATAGCGCGAACTCGACGTGAGGCAACGGCGGCAAGCCCCATCGTTCTTCCATGATCGCCAGCGTGCCGTCGACTCGGCTCTTGGGCATCGGCGTAACCCCGAGCCCCGCCTGAACGGCCGCATGCACGCCCGCGCTGCTCGGGCACACCACGTCGATGCGGTAATCGATGCCCGCATGCGCCAGTGCGGCGAGCGCGGCATCGCGATAGGGACACGGCTCGGGGAAAACGGCCAGCGGCAAGGGCAGGGCTGCGTCGATCGTCAGCCACGGCGCGCCGGCCCATACGAGCGGCTCGCGCCACAGCCCGCGCCCAGGACGATCATCGTGACACCGCCCCGCCATGACGAAGTCGAGTTCGCCGCGATCCATCGCCTGCAACAACGGACCGGGAATGCCCACCGCCAGGTTCACGGCAAGGCCGGGATGCCGCAGCCCAAACGCATGCAGCCGCTCCATCACCCGCGGTTGCGCGAAATCATCCGACAACCCGATGCGCACGAGACCCTCGCCCGCCGAGCGGTGCAAGCGGGCGCGCGCGTCGCGATTCAACGCAAGGATCGCGCGCGCGTAGCCCAGCAGCACTTCGCCGTCGGGCGTTAGCGCCAGCGAGCGCGTCGTGCGCGTGACGAGCGGCGTTCCCGCCTGCTCCTCGAGCCGGCGCAGGTGCGCGCTGACGGCCGATTGCGTCAAATGCAGACGCGTGGCGGCCCGCGTAAAGCTGCCCTCCTGGGCCACCGTGACGAAGGAGCGGAGCAGGATCGTATCGAACACGAGATTCAGTGAGAAATGAGTTGAATGGCAGAATAATACTTCGTTTTGATTTGAAATCAGAATATGTTCAGATAGCGCCTATCCCACGCCGTCATGTATTGCCAACTGACTCAGGAGAAGAGAGCATGGCCGACTTGCTGCACATCGAGGCATCTCCGCGTAAGCAGCGGTCGGCCTCGCTCGAAGCTGCCCGCGCGTTCATCGACGCCTTTCGCCTCTCGCGCCCCCGCGCGTCGGTCGAGACGCTCGACGTGTGGCGCGTGTCGTTGCCCGAGTTCGATAGCGATGCGCTCGACGCAAAGTACGCGGGGCTCAGCGGTACCCCGTTGACACCGTCGCAGCAGGCGGCGTGGGACCAAATCCATGCGCTCGCGAAACCGCTGCACGAGGCGAGCACGCTGCTCTTCTCCGTGCCGCTCTGGAATTTCGCGATTCCCTACAAGCTCAAGCACTTCATCGACGTCGTATCTCAAAAGGACGTGTTGTTTTCGTTCGATCCGCAAGTCGGCTTCGGTGGATTGCTTGCGGGCAAGCGAGCCGTCGTCGTCTACGCGCGAGGCCTTGACTATGGCAAGCAATCGATCACGCCGGCACACTCCTTCGATTTTCAGCAGCCGTACTTCGAAGCGTGGCTGCGCTTCGTCGGCATCGAGGACATCGAATCGATCGTCGTCGAGAAGACGTTGTTCGGCGCCGAAGTGGACGCCGCCGCACGCGAGGCGGCATGCCGCGAGGCAGCCGAGCTTGCCCGCACCGTGTAGGGCGCGAGCGGATAGAGCGAAGCATCGAAGCTTGCATTGAGACTTGCCGCCGCGCGACACGCAATTGCGTGTTCGTGCGGACCGGACAGATTTGGATACCCCAACCCCCGATTGCCGATGAGCCGGCGCCCACGCGTGCGTGCGAGCGCAGTGGCTCGCCGTACAATGCCGGGCTCGCGCGTTGTGCGTCGCATCAAGCGCGCGGCGGCGATTTGAATGCCATTTTTGGCGCGGCCACGATGCGCGCCAGGGGTTTTCCAACACTGACCACTGTTTAGGATCAATGCAATGAAAGTGAACTTGCGCAATCAGGTGGCGCTCGCGCTCGTCGCGGCCGCAACGTCGATCGGCATGGCCGCGAATGTCTGCGCTGCCGATTTGAAAGTGCTTCGTTTCGGCGTCGAGGCATCATATGCGCCGTTCGAATCGAAGACGGCCTCCGGCCAATTGCAAGGCTTCGACATCGATGTGGGCAACGCGGTCTGTGCAAAATTGAACGTCAAGTGCGTGTGGGTGGAGAACGATTTCGACGGTCTCATCCCGGCGCTGCAGGCGCGCAAGTTCGATGCGATCAACTCGGACATGACGATCACCGAACAGCGCAAGCAGGCCATCGATTTCACCGATCCGATCTATACGATCCCCAATCAACTGATCGCCAAGAAGGGCAGCGGTTTGCAGCCTGACGCCGCCTCGCTCAAGGGCAAGCACGTCGGCGTGCTCCAAGGCACGATTCAAGAAACGTACGCGAAGGCCAAGTGGGCGAATGCCGGCGTCGATGTGGTTTCGTATCAAACGCAGGACCAAGTCTATGCCGACCTCGCATCGAGCCGGCTCGATGCGGCGTTCCAAGATTCGGAAGCGGCGTCCAAAGGCTTTCTGAAGCGTCCCCAAGGCGCCGGCTTCGATTTCGCCGGTCCCACCGTTTCCGATCAGAAGCTGCTCGGCTCGGGCGTCGGTTACGGCGTGCGCAAGGGCGACAAAGCGCTGCTGGACAAGCTCAATGGCGCGCTCAAGGCGCTCAAGGAAGACGGGACGATCGACAAACTGGCCGCCAAGTATTTCGACGTCAAGGTGGTCCTGAAGTAGTTCGAACATCCCAAGCGGTGGATGCGCGGCGCAGTCAGATTCGCGTCGCGCAGCCCCTTTGCCGCTCGTTTTCAAGCTCCGCTTTACGGTTATAATCGCCGCAATTTATTGCGCGCACTAAAGACGTCGGACCAACGTCGCGCCGCTAATCGTAAGAAGAAAAAAGGAGAGGGGCGATGGGGACGACCACCGACGAGGCGCAGCGCCCGGCCTGTGCCGATGGCCGAACGAATCCCGGCCAAACCCATCACGTGCAATACCCCGCGAGAGCGCCCATCGTCGATGGCGAAGCGCTGCTGCGAGGCTTCGAACTGCTGGTGCGCGAAGCGCCCAGCGCCGAAGTCGATGCACCTGCCGAAAGCGACGCGCCCGATGCGTCCGAGCCAGAGAATAAACTTCATTCGCAACGCCAGGCCGACGCCGAAGCCGCGCAATTGCTCGCGACATTGGGCGCGAGCGATGTGCGCACCGCGCTCGCCGGGCATCACGGCTACCTGAACGTCAGCCGCCCGTTATTGTTCTCCGACGCCATCGCGCGCCTTGCCCCCGATCGCTTTTACCTCGAAATCTCGGCGCAGCAACGCGTCGATCCCGAACTGATCGCGCGCTTGGTGCTGTTGCATGCGAAGCGCTACCGCTTCGTCATCGACGATCTGCGCCAGCCCGATGAAGGGTTCGCGAAGCTGCTGCCTTATGTGTGCGCGATCAAGATCGACCCGGCCCGGCTCGCCCCCGAGTTGCTGCAGCGACTCACGGGCGCGCTCAAGTCCGCAGGCAAGTTGCTGATCGCGCAAAACATTCACACGCACGAGGCGTTCGAACGGGCCAAAGCGTTGCAGTTCGATCTGTTTCAGGGCTACTTCTTCGCGCGCGGCAACAAGCAAGGCGCCCGCCGCATCAATGCGCCGCGTCAGGCGCTGCTCGGCCTGTTGCGGCTGCTCTCGTCCGATCCGAGCGTCGCGCAACTCGAGGCCGAACTCAAGCTCAATCCTGTGCTCGTCATGCACTTGATGCGTCTTGCCAATTCGGGCGAAGCTAGCATCGGCCGCAAAGTGGCCACGTTGCGCGACGCGATCAACGCGACCGGGACGAACCGCATCGCCCGCTGGACGCAATTGCTGCTTTACGCGGACGGGCGCAAAGTTCGCCTCGAAGAAGATCCGCTCGTGCAGCTCGCCGCCACGCGGGCGCGCTTCATGGAGCTCGCTTCGGCTCGGCTTTCACACGCGAACCGCAAAGTGATCGACGGCGCTTTTTTGACGGGCGTGTTTTCGCTCGTCGATGCGGTGTTCGGCGACACGCTGGAAAACACGCTCGATGCGCTGACGCTCGCGAGCCACATTCGCGCGGCGATCTTGCATCGGGAAGGGCAGTTGGGCACCTTGCTGAGCGCCATCGAAGCGCTCGAACACGGCGATTGGGATGCGCTCGACCGTGCGAGCGCGGCGCTTGCGCCGCTCACCGCGGGCGAGCTGGCGCAACTTGCGATCACGGCGGCGGCATGGGCCAGCACCGCCGATCAAAGCAAGGACAACGAGGGCTTAGAGCGTTTCGAGGAGTAGCTCTGAAGCCGAAGGCGAAGGAACGGGGACCAACGAATCGATGCCTAAAGAATCGATGCCTAAAGAATCGATGCTTAAAGCGTTTCGAGTTCCTTCGCCGGCGCGTGGGCGAAGAAGCGCCCGAGTTCGCGCGCGAGTTCGTTGAGCGCGCTCATCTGCGTCTGCGAAATCTTGCGCGGCGCTTGCTCGAGCGACCAATCGCCGTACAGCAGGGCGACGGCCGATTGATGCGCGACGACAGGTAGCAGCACGAACGAACGGACATCGTCGAATGCGTGCCGGTACCACGACGGTAGCCTAGCGATCATCTTCGGATCGCGTGCGTTCTCGATGAAGATGCCGACCGAATTGGCGATCGCCAGGTGAAACACGTCGGGCTCGAAGGCTTCCTTGAACGATAACGAAGGCAGCGCCCGTTCGACGTCGCGGCCGAATCCCAAGCGCGCCTTGTAGACGGCCGACGCCTGGCGCACGAACACGATCGTGCGCGTGAAGCTCAACCCCGCGAGCACGGTTTCGGATGCGAGCGCCAGCACCGGCGCCAGGGCATTTTCCGATGGCAGGGCGCGTAGATCTTCGAGCCCGGCTTCGATACGAGTTTCGGCATCGACGCTGGCGCGGGCGATGGCGTCCGCGTTTGCCCGCAACTCGTAGATTTCGCGCATGAAACCTTCGCCTGCCTCACCGCTTGCAAGCGCGACGCTCATCGCGGCGAGTTCTTCGGCGTCCGTGGACAATGCGCGGCTGTAGCGGTGCGCCAGCTCGGCCAGGCGCGCTTCGCGCGCATGCTCGGACACGCCCGCGGCGCTCAGCGTGTCGGCCACTTCGGTGGAGAAGTTGGTCACGGCGCGCAGCCACTGGGTTTGCCCCGAGTGGGCGTCCTTGGCGTCGGCTTCGTAGGCGCCCATGCCCGCGCGGATCGTCTCGGGCAAGCGCCAGCGCGTGGCGGCCTCTTCGCCGAGCTCTTCGTACGTGACGCCGAGCACGGCCGCGCATGCGGCGGCTTCATCGAGGCCGCCGCTGCGTATCTTCTGACGAATCTGCTCCCACTCGGCCTCGAGGTAAAAGACGACGAGCAGCTTGCCCACCTGCCGCATCAACGTGCAGACGACGGCTTCCTCGCCCTCGCGCAGATCGCCGCGTTCCGTGAGCTTGCGGGCGACGCAGCCTGAGAGCATCGTGCGGTTGAGCTCGAGCTTGGCGTCGATGCGGTGCGGCGCGCTGTGCTGGAAGTGATCGACGAGCTTGAGCCCGACGACGAGATGGCCGACCGCATCCATGCCGAGCACCATCAGCGCGCGCGTTACCGTCGTGATATTGCCGCCGAAGGCCATGTACATGGCCGAGTTTGCCAGGCGCAGCACCTTCTGGGTCAGGGCGAAGTCGGACAGCACGACCTGCACGAGGCCCGTGAAGTCGAGGTCGTCGTTTTTCATGGCGGCCATCGTCGTGCGAAGCGCCTGCGACAGCATCGGGAAGTCGCCACGCTCGCTCATACGCGCCCAAAGCTTATCGAGCAGCGCCGCCTTTACCATGTGAATCCCGTTCGAACCATACGCATGTCTGTTTTGAGTGCCGCGCGTCGTGCCGGCGCGCGCCTATAATCCCGGTACCACCTCGTGCAGGCGCAGCACGCGATCCTCGAACCGTTTCGCCAACTCGTCGGACGGCAGCGCTTTGCACACCAGCCAACCCTGGATGTGATCGCAGCCCATCGCCGTCAGCAGTTCCCGCTGGGCTTCCGTTTCCACGCCTTCCGCCACGAGTTCGAGCTCGAGCGTTTGGGCGAGCCCGACCACCGCCGATACGATCGCTTGATCGTTGCGAGAGGTTAGCAGGTTCTCGACGAAACTGCGGTCGATCTTCAATTTGGCGAGCGGAAAACGTTGCAGATACGCCAGTGACGAGTAACCCGTGCCGAAATCGTCGATAGCGAAGCGGATCCCGATCGCCGTCAACTGTTCGAGCAGCACCTTGGCGTGGGCCGGGTCCTGCATCAATAGCGACTCGGTGATTTCGAACACGAGCCGCTCGGCCTTGACGCCGGTCAAGGCCAGCGCATCGCGCACGTTCCGGATGAAACGCGGATCGCGGAACTGCTGCGGCGACACGTTCACGGCCACGTACTGCAGCTCGATGCCCTGCGCATCCCACTGCACGAGCTGCATGCAGGCGATCTTGAGGACCCAATTGCCGAGGTAATTGATGAGGCCGATCGATTCCGCAAGCGGAATGAAGGTCGACGGCGGCACGAAGCCATGCACGGGGTGGTGCCAGCGAATCAACGCTTCCACGCCCACGACGCCCCCCGTTTGGCTGCTCGTAATCGGTTGAAAATGCAAGGAAAACTCGCCGTTGCGCACGCCGTCGTAGAGATCGGCCTCGAGCTTCAGGCGCTCGGCGTCGGCTGGGTCGGCATGCGCCGTGTGAAACGCGAGGGTGTTGCTGCCCGAGGCCTTGGCCTGCGACAGCGCTTGATCGGCGCGGCGCAGCAATTGGTCGTGATAACCCGAGGCGCCGGTATCGTGTGCCGGATCGGGGTAGAGCGCCACGCCCACGCTGGCGGAAAGGTGGACCGGCTGGCCGTCCACCGCGTACGGTTGCTGCACGGCGGTCATGAAACGGCGGCCGAGGGCTTCCGCGGCGGCCGCGGCGTTTTCGCGCGTATCGGCGCGCAGTAGCACCGCGAACTCGTCGCTCGTCACGCGCGCGAGGATCTCGGCTGGCGTGACGAGCCCTTCGAGGCGCTGCGCGGTGTCTCGCAGCAAATCGTCGCCGGCATCGTAGCCGAGCGCGCGGTTGACGCGCTGATAGTCGTCCAGGTCCAGCAGGAGCAGTGCGGCGCCGCTGCCGTCGACATCGGCATCGTCCTGAGCGCGCTTGACGGCAGCCTTCAAGGCGAGCCCGTTGGCCAGGCCCGTGAGCGGATCCCTGTGCAATTCGTAGGTGAGACGCTCTTCGTTGGCCCGCCAGGGCGAGACGTCGAAGGCGCTCACCGCGAAGCCTGCCGTGCCGCGGTGATGGCTGGCGACGATGCGCAATTCCACGGGAATCGGGTAAGTCAGCGATTTCATGAGGTGCAGACAGGCCCGCTCGACCCGGCCGCTGGCTCTGGCCCGCGCGAGCAGCGTATCGAGCGCCGCCGTCTCGCCGCTGGGCACGAGTTCATGCAGCGTTACGGTTTGCAGGTATTCGCGCCGGTAGCCGATGAAGCGCAGGCTTGCCTCCGACACATAGAGAAAGCGCTGGTCGTCATCGACGTGAGCTAGGAAGTCGACTGCGCCAAGCGTCTGTTCGAGCTGCAGCCGCCAAGCGTCGTGCTCGCCGTCCGCCGGCTGGCGGACGGCCGGCGGTTGCACTTGCCCCGTGCGGCCGCGCAACAGGTCCAGAGCCGCGCGCCAGGCGCTGCGGCGCGGTGCGCCGATTGATTTTGCTTGCATTCGTTCTCGTTGCCGACTGAAGTCGATGGGCGGCCTGCGTCCCGGTCAGGCGCGCCGCTGCGCTCGGCGACCCCTGGTCGTTGCGCCGCCATACCTTCCATCACGGTGAATATCGGCACGGCGCGACAATTCTTTAGGGTCGATCCTACGAATTTATGCACAATGGCCCTCAGGATCGACCCGAGCAGCACGAGCGCCTGGTTTTGTGGACAATGGCCTTGGTGTCGTGTTCGGCTCACCGAATGCCCCATTAGGCCGCGAGGCGTTCCACACCCTGTTGGACCACATTATCCATGGCCGAAATTACGACCGCACGCACGGGCGCATCGCCCGCTTGCGAAGCGCGCGACCAGTGCGACCTCGAGTGTCTCTACCTCGGACGTCAGCCGATTCTCACTCGGGCCCGGTCTTTGGCAGCATACGAGCTGCTCTTTCGCGGCAGCACGGTCAACCGCGCGCGCATCGACGACGATGCGCGCGCGACGGCCCGCGTCTTGGTCAATGCGATGTGCAACATCGGCGTCGCAGCTGCCTTGGGCGCCCATCAAGGCTACGTCAACATGTGCCGCGCGATGTTGTTCGACGACGCAGTCATGTTGTTGCCGCCCGAGCGCTTCGTGCTCGAAGTGCTCGAGACGGTCAGCGTCGACGAGGCGCTGATCGCGCGCATCGGCGCGCTGCGTCGCGCGGGATTCCAGATCGCGCTCGACGACATCGCCGAGCTGTCCGAGGACCTGCTGCAGTTGCTCCCGCACGTGGACATCGTCAAGGTCGATTTCTTGCATGCGTCGCGCGAGCGGTTGCCGGCGCTGGCCAACGCCGTGCGCTTGCAGGGCAAGACGCTCGTCGCGGAAAAGATCGAAACGCGCGATGACTACGTGCTCGCGCACGAGCTCGGCTTCGACTTGTTCCAGGGGTATTTCTTCGCGCGGCCGCAGGTGCTCTCCGCTCGACGCGGCGATCCGTCGCGCCGGTCTTTGCTGCGCATCCTCGCGCTGATCGCATCGGAGGCGCCTTTGAACGTTCTCGAGGCCGAGCTCAAACACGGCCCTGACGTGGTGATGCAACTGCTGCGGCTCGTGAACTCGAGCGCGTATGGTTTCGGGCGACGCATCGCCTCGGTCCGCGAGGCGATCCTCGCGGCCGGCACGCGGCAGATCGCGCGCTGGGCGCAACTGCTGCTGTATGCGTCGAGCGACGAGACGTTGCGGCGCAGCGATCCGCTCGCGGAATTGGCCGGCGCGCGCTCGCGCTTCATGGAGCTGGCCGCAAGCCGCGTACGGCCACATGACGAACGGTTTGCCGACGCCGCTTTCATGACCGGCGTGTTCTCGCTCGTCCATGTTCTGCTCGGTGAAGCGACGCCCGGCGATGCGCTCGCACACATCGGGCTCGTTCCCGAGATCGCCGATGCGATCGTGCACCGTGCTGGCCCGCTCGGCGCGATGCTCGCCATCGCCGAAGCCGCCGAGGCCGGCGCGCTCGACCAAGCCGACCGGGCCGCTCAGGCGGCGTGTCATGGTTTTCCGCAACTGGCGGCCCTCACTTCGGCCACGTTGGCCGAGATCAATTTTCAGGCCGCGCTTTGGAGCCGGGCCCACGAGCCGGCGTGACGCGACCCGCTTGAATGGGCCCCGAGCGCCGATCGTGCCGGCGTGGTTCAATAAGCGCCTCGACGCGCCGGATCTTGCACCATCGGTCGATCCCCCGCGTTCCGCGTTTGAAGGAGAGTCCGATGACAGTGAAGGGAAATCGCGCCCTATGCGCGGCGGCTATCTGCGCAACGTTGTCCGTCGTATCGCTCGATGCGTCGGCCGTGCTCAAGGCTGGCGAGAAAGCGCCCGATTTCACCACGCAAGCGTCGCTCGGCGGCAACGCCTATTCGTATTCGCTGGCCGATGCGTTGAAGCACGGCCCCGTCGTGCTCTACTTCTATCCGGCTGCCTTCACGAAGGGATGCACGATCGAGGCGCACGAATTCGCCGACGCCGTGGACCGGTACAAGCAATACGGCGCGACCGTGATCGGCGTCTCGTACGACGATATCGACACGCTCAAGAAGTTTTCCGTCAGCGAGTGCCGCAGCAAGTTCCCGGTGGCGGCCGACCCGCAGCGCCGCATCATCGATGCGTACGACGCTGCTTTGCCGCTCGTTAGGACGATGGCCAATCGCGTTTCGTACGTGATCGCGCCCGATGGCACGATCGTCTACGAATACACGAGCCTTTCGCCCGACAAGCACGTGCAAAACACGCTGAACGCCGTCAAAGCCTGGGCCGAGCAGCATCCTCGGCGCTAGGCGCGCGCCGGCCATGATTGAACGGTCAATACCCGGGCGGCGGCGGTGGCGGCGGCGTGTAGTACCGCGGCCGCCGGTTCTCCATGGTGCCGGCCGGCATCGGCACGCGCTCGCCCGCCGCGTACATGCATTGCAGATAGGCGTAATCGTAGCGCCGCTGGATGTCGTAGGCCGAACCTTGCGCGGCGCCCATGCCGATCGCCCCGCCCGTCAAGAGGCCGGCGCCCGCGCCCACGGCCGCGCCCCGGCCGCCGCCGAACGCAGCGCCCGCCGCTGCGCCGACCGCGGTGCCCAGCGCCGCGCTGCCGACCCCGGCCGTCGTCGCGGCCTGGCTCGCGCTGACGCCGCCTACCTGGCCGAGCGCGTATTGGCGGCAGTTGTAATCGTCGACGCGGAACTGATCGAAGCTTTTGCCGGTGCCGGGCAGCGCCATGACGCTGGGACCGGTCGGCATCACGGTGCAGGCGCCGAGCCCGAGAATCGCCGCAAGCGGCAGCCATATCGCGCGCCGCTTGGCCGGTTGGAGCGTGGAAGCATTCATATCGTCACCGCCTCGGTGCGGGCGGAGTGGCCGGCACTTCGCGCCAGCCGCTCGCGCATTGTTTGACGTAGGGGTAGTAGGTCTTCGTCTTGTCGCAGTACCACCAGGTGCCTTGCGGCGGCTGGTCGCCGGCCTGCGCATCGTTTTCTTGCGAGCGCTCGACGTAGGTCACGTCGGGCTCGCCGGGGGCGATGACGACGGGCGGCGGATAGGGCGCGTAGTAGTAGGGCGCCGGCACGACCGGCGCGGGATAGTAGTACGGGTAAGCGGGCCCGCCCATGTAGACGCCGACGCGCCAATGCGCCTGAGCGGCGCTGCCGGCAGTCAGGCAGGCGGCGCCGGCGAAGGCGAGGAAAGTAGCATTGAGCCACCGCACGATACGCTCCTTTTTCTTGTGGTTCGATGCGCCGCCACCACGGCGCGCATCCTATAAGGCTAGGCGATCGATGCGGCGCATGCCATAACGGCTCCCGTCACAATTGTTTCCGTGCCTTACCCCGCGCCGGTCGGCGTCCCACCAAGCGGGCGGCGGCGTCTTTCCCGCCAGAGGCGCAGGCGGTCCATGTACAGATAAACGACGGGCGTCGTATATAGCGTCAGGACCTGACTGACGAGCAGGCCCCCGACGATCGAAATGCCGAGCGGCGAGCGCAACTCCGCTCCTTCCCCGTGACCGAAGGCGAGCGGCAGCGCGCCGAGCATCGCCGCGCAGGTAGTCATCATGATCGGACGAAAACGCAGCAAGCAGGCGCGGCGGATTGCCTCGAGCGAGGACATGCCTTGTCGCGACGCTTCGATGGCGAAGTCGACCATCATGATCGCGTTCTTTTTGACGATGCCGATCAACAAGATGACCGCGATGAAGGCGATGATGCTGAACTCCGAGCGGAACAGCAGCAGCGCCAGCAGTGCGCCGACACCGGCCGAAGGCAGCGTCGAGAGGATCGTCACGGGGTGGATGTAGCTCTCGTAGAGGATGCCGAGCACGATGTAGACGGCCGCAAGCGCCGCCAGAATCAAGAGCGGTATGTCGCGATTCGATTGCTGGAACGCTTGCGCGGTGCCGGAGAAGTTGCCGTGAATGGTCGCGGGCATGCCGATCTCGGCCGTCGTCTCGTTGATCGCGCGCGTCGCATCCGACAGCGATCGGCCGAGCGGCAAGTTAAACGAGATCGTCGATGCGACGAACGGGCCTTGGTGATTGACCGCGATCGGCGTGCTGCCCGGTCCGAACGAGGCGATGGCCGACAAGGGGATCATCGTCTCCTTCGCGGTCGAGACGGCGGCCCCCGTCGATGTGCTCGTTTTGCCGCGTTGCGCGATCGAGTTGGTCGCCAGATTGCGTGCGGCGTCCGTGGCGATCGCCGCGGCGCTCGTAGCCGCGGCCGGCATCGTGAAGGTGCCGGCCACGGCGTTCGTCGATTGCGAGCCGCCTGCGCTGCCGCCCGATGTGCTCACGTAAATCTGATTGAGCATCGCGGGGTCTTGCCAGTAGCGCGGCGCGACTTCCATGATCACGTGGTATTGATTGAGCGGGTTGTAGATCGTCGACACCTGTCGTTGCCCGAACGCATCGTAGAGCGTGTTGTCGATCTGCGACGGCGTGATTTTGAGTCGCGCGGCGCTTTGGCGGTTGACCGTCACATACGCTTCGAGCCCGCCCTGCTGTTGATCGGAGTTGACGTCGGCGAGCTCGGGACGGCGCTTGAGCGCTTCGGCCAGCAGCGGCGCCCACTTGTACACTTCGGCGCTCGAATCGCCGAGCAGCGTGTACTGATACTGCGCATTCGATTGCCGTCCGCCCATGCGGATGTCCTGTACGGCCTGCAAGAAAGTCTGCGCGCCTGCGACGTGCGACAGCGGTCCGCGCAACTGCGCGATGACTTGGTCGGCCGACGCCTTGCGCGTGGTTTTGGGCTTGAGCGTGACGAACATGAAGCCCGAATTCGTCTGGCGCCCGCCCGTGAAGCCGATGACATTCTGCACGTTCGGGTTGTGCTGCACGATCGACATCATTTCCGAGAACTTGATCTTCATCGCCTGGAACGACGTCGCCTGATCGGCCCGAATGCCGCCGACCAAGCGCCCCGTGTCCTGTTGCGGAAAGAAGCCCTTCGGGATGACGAAGTAGAGATAGCCGTTCAGGGCGATCGTCGCGACGAGGGTCGCGACGATGATGAGCGGATGCGACAACGCCCAGCCGAGCGTGCGCGCGTAGCCGCCCTGCAGCCTCGCGAACCCTCGCTCGAGCCACTTTCCGAGCGGTCCCTCCTTGGGCTTGTGCGCCGCATCGGCGAGCAAGCGCGAGCACATCATCGGCGTGACCGTCAGCGAAACGGCGAGCGAGACCGCGATTGCAAGCGAGAGCGTGACGGCGAACTCGCGAAAGAGCCGGCCGACGATGCCGCCCATCAGCAGGATCGGCAAAAATACCGCGACGAGCGAGAGGCTGATCGAGGTGACGGTGAAGCCCACTTCGCGCGCCCCGATGATCGCGGCCTGCATGCGCGGCACGCCTTCCTCGATATGGCGGGAAATGTTTTCGAGCACGACGATCGCATCGTCCACGACGAATCCGGTCGCCACGATCAGCGCCATCAGCGAAAGATTGTCGATCGAGTAGTGCAGCAGATACATCGCCGCGAACGTGCCGACGATCGAAATCGGCACCGCCACGCTCGGAATCAGCGTTGCCCGCCAATTGCGTAGGAACAGGAATACCACCGTGACGACGAGCAGCACGGCAACGATCAGCGTGCGCTCCGTATCCCTGAGCGAGGCGCGGATCGTCGTCGAGCGATCGGCCACGGGCGTGATGTCGATCGCTGCCGGCACCGACGCCTGCAATTGCGGCAGCATCGCCAACACCCGATCGATGGTTGCGACGATGTTCGCGCCGGGCTGCCGGTAGAGGATCACGAGCACCGAGCGTTGCCCGTTCATCAAGCCGAGGTTGCGCAGGTCTTCCACGGAATCCTCGACCTGGGCGACGTCGGACAGCTTCACGGCCGCGCCGTTGCGATAGGCGATGACCAGATCCTTGTATTGCGAGGCCGCCTTGGCCTGATCGTTCGTATAGAGTTGAACGCGGTTCTCGCCGAAGTCGATCGAGCCCTTGGGGCTGTTGGCGTTGGCCGCCGCGAGCGCGGCGCGCACGTCCTCGAGGCCGATGCCGTAGTGGAACAGCGCCTGCGGTTCGAGTTCGACGCGCACGGCGGGATTGGCCGAACCGCTTACATCGACTTCGCCGATGCCTTTGACTTGCGAAAGCGCTTGTTGCAAGACGGTGGATGCCGCGTCGTACAACTGGCCCGGCCGCATCGTCTTCGATGTCAGCGAGAGCACGAGGATCGGAGCGTCGGCCGGATTGACCTTATGGTAGGTCGGGTTGCTGCGCAGGCTCGTCGGCAGATCGGCGCGCGCGGCGTTGATCGCGGCTTGGACGTCGCGCGCCGCGCCGTCGATGTCGCGGTTCAGGCCGAACTGCAGCGTAATGCGCGTCTGGCCGACGCCGCTCATCGACGTCATCTCGGTGACGTCGGCGATCTGACCGAGATGGCGCTCGAGCGGGCTCGCGACGCTCGTCGCCACCGTCTCGGGGCTCGCGCCGGGCAATTGAGCCTGCACGGAAATCGTCGGAAAGTCGACTTGCGGCAGCGGCGCGACGGGCAGCCTGACGAAGGCGAAGATGCCGGCCAGCGCCACACCGATCGCGAGCAGTGTGGTCGCGACGGGGCGCGAGATGAAAGGGCGCGACGGATTCACGGCGCCGCTCCCGCGTGCGGCGAAGCCATGGCAAGGCAGCGCTGCGCCATCGTCATGCTCCCGCGTCGCCGGCGCCGGCTTCGCGGCTACCGTGGCCGAAGCGCGCCCGCACGCGGCGCGCGAGCGAATCGAAGCCCAGATAGATGACCGGCGTCGTGAACAGCGTCAGCAACTGGCTGACGATGAGCCCGCCGGCGATCGCGATGCCGAGCGGATGACGCAGCTCCGAGCCCACACCCGTGCCGAGCATCAGCGGCAACGCGCCGAGCAACGCCGCGAGCGTCGTCATCAGAATCGGCCTGAAGCGCAGCAGGCACGCTTGATAAATCGCATCGCGCGGGCTCTTGCCTTGCTCGCGTTCGGCTTCGAGCGCGAAGTCGATCATCATGATCGCGTTCTTCTTGACGATGCCGATCAACAGCACGATGCCGATGATGCCGATGATGTCGAGGTCGTGCCCCGACAACATCAGCGCAAGCAATGCGCCGACGCCGGCGGAGGGCAGCGTCGAGAGGATCGTGATCGGATGGATGAAGCTCTCGTAGAGCACGCCCAGCACGATATACATCGTCACGACGGCCGCGAGGATCAAAAACAGCTCGTTCGACAGCGAGGCTTGGAACGCGAGCGCCGCGCCTTGGAAGCGAGTCTGGAACGAGGCGGGCAGGCCGACCTCGCGCTGTGCTTGCTCGATCGCCTTGACCGCCGCGCCGAGCGATGCGCCCGGAGCGAGGTTGAACGAGACGGTCGTCGATGGAAACTGCCCAAGATGCGAGACGAGCAGCGGCGCGGGCCGCTCGATGAATTTCGCGATCGAACTCAAAGGCACTTGTTGGCCCGTGCCTTGGGAGGACGGCAAATAAATCGACTTCAAGGCGTCGCTGTAGTGCTGCATGCGCGGGTCGGTTTCGAGAATCACGCGGTACTGGTTCGACTGCGTGAAGATCGTCGAAATGATGCGCTGGCCGAACGCGTCGTAAAGCGCGTTGTCGACGGTGGCGGGCGTGATGCCGAAGCGCGCGGCCGTCGCACGGTCGATCTGCACGAAGACCGATGCGCCGCTTTCTTGCAGATCAGTGGCGACGTCGGCCAATTGCGGCGCTTGCTTGAGCCGGTCGACGAGCTTCGGAACCCAAGTCGAGAATTCGTCGGGATTCGGATCGGTCAGCATGAATTGATATTGCGTCGCGCTGACGGTCGAATTGATAGTCAAATCCTGCACGGGCTGCAGATACAGCGAAATGCCTGCCACGTTCGCCGTTTCGCTCGTCAAATCGCGAATGATCTCGGTCGCGCTCTTGTCGCGCTCGCTGTGCGGCTTCAAGTTGATCAGCATGCGGCCGCTGTTGAGCGTGATGTTGGTGCCGTCCACGCCGATGAACGAGGTCAGGCTTTCCACATTCGGATCCTTCAGGATCGCGGCGGCGAGCGCTTCTTGGCGCGCGGCCATCGCGCCGTAAGAGATCGACTGCGGCGCCTGCGTGATGGCCTGAACGACGCCGGTGTCCTGCACGGGGAAGAAACCCTTCGGGATCAGCACGTAGAGCAGCGCCGTGAGCGCGAGTGTCAGGACGGCGACGACGAGCGTGGCGCGCTCGCGTTCGAGCACCCAGCGCAAGGCCACGGCATAGCGGGCGATCACGGCGTCGATGGCGGCGTGCGCTTTGGCCTCGAAACGATGACTCTCGGGCGGCGGCGAGTGCCGGAGCAGCTTGGCGCACATCATCGGCACGAGCGTGAGCGAGACGACCGCTGAAATCACGATCGTGACGGCGAGCGTGATCGCGAATTCATGGAACAGCCGGCCGACCACATCGCCCATGAACAGCAGCGGGATCAGCACGGCGATCAGGGACACCGTCAGCGAAATGATCGTGAAGCCGATCTGCCGGGAGCCTTTGAGGGCCGCGTCGAGGGCCGTGTCGCCTTGCTCGACGTAGCGCGCGATGTTTTCGATCATGACGATGGCGTCGTCGACCACGAAGCCCGTTGCGATCGTCAGCGCCATCAGCGATAGGTTGTCGAGCGAGAAGCCGCACAGATACATCACGGCCAGCGTGCCGATCAGCGAGAGCGGCACCGATAGGCTCGGGATTACGGTCGCATAGACGTTGGCCAGAAATAGATACATCACGAGCACGACGAGCACGACCGACATCGCCAGCTCGAACTGGACGTCGCGCACGGAGGCGCGGATCGTGGTCGTGCGGTCGGTGACGACCGCGACGTCGATCGAAGCCGGCAGGGACGCTTGCAACTGCGGCAACAGCGCTTTGACGCTATCGACGACCTGGATCACGTTCGCGCCCGGTTGACGCTGGATGTTGAGCAGGATTGCCGGGGTTACCGTGCCGTGCGCACCCACCCACGCGCCGAGCTTGGTGTTCTGCGCGCCGGCCACGACCGTGGCGACGTCGGTCAGCATCACGGGCCGCCCGTTCTTGTAGGCGACGATCGCGTCGTTGTAGGCGCGGGCATCGGTGAGCTGATCGTTGGCATTGATCGTGAAGTTGCGCGTCGGGCCGTCGAAGTTGCCCTTTGGCGTATTGACGTTCAGGTTCGAGACGGTCGTGCGCAGATCGTCGAGGTTGAGCCCGTAGGAAGCCAGGGCGAGCGGGTTCGCTTGAATCCGCACCGCGGGCCTCTGCCCGCCGCCGATGCTCACGAGGCCGACGCCCGCCACTTGAGAAATCTTTTCGGCAAGGCGCGTGTCGGCCAGATCCTCGATATCGGTGAGCGGGGTGGTCTTCGACGTGATCGCGAGCGTGAGGATCGGCGCGTCGGCCGGATTGACCTTGGCATAGATCGGCGGCGCGGGCAGATCGGCAGGCAACAAATTGCCCGCCGCGTTGATCGCGGCCTGCACCTCCTGCTCCGCAATGTCGAGCGGCAGATCGAGGCTGAACTGCAGCGTGATCACCGATGCGCCGGCCGAGCTTTGCGAGGCCATCTGATTGAGCGAGGGCATCTGCCCGAACTGCCGCTCGAGCGGGGCGGTGACCGACGAGGTCATGACCTCGGGGCTGGCGCCCGGGTAGAACGTTTGGACTTGGATCGTCGGGTAGTCGACCTCGGGCAGCGCCGAGATCGGCAAGAAACGCAGCGCGACCAGGCCGACGAGCATGATGGCCGCCATCAGCAAGGCCGTGCCGACGGGGCGCAGGATAAAGGCGCGAGACGGGTTCATGCGAGTGGCCGCGCGCCGTTATTGCGCGCCGTCGCTGGCGGCGCCGGAGGCGGCTCGACGATGGTGAGCGTGCGCGCCGGAAGCGGCCGGGCCAGCGGAGGCGCCCGAAGCGCCGCGGGCATGCGAACCCGACGCGCCATGCATGACGCTTGCCGCGTCGGGCGCGACCGTGATCTTGGCACCCTCGCGCAGACGGTCGGAGCCGTCGACCACGACGCGCTCGCCCACCGCCAGCCCGGAGGCGATGCTCGTGCGCTCGGCGTCGACCGGTCCGACCTTGACTTGGCGCACGGTGACGGTGTTGTCGGCCTTGACGACATAGACGAACGGCCCGTTGGCGCCGTTCAGGACAGCCGAGCTCGGCACGATGACGGCATTGCGCAACGTGTCGATCAACAGGCGCGCGTTGACGAACTGATTCGGAAACAGCATTTGGTTCGCGTTTGCGAACATCGCGCGCAGCTTGACGGTGCCAGTCGCCGTATCGATTTGATTGTCGAGCGTCTCGAGATACCCCGATTCGAGCACGATCGTGTTGTTGCGGTCGTAAGCGGTCGTCGACAATTTCGCGCCTGCATGCATGCGCGCGAGGATGGCCGGGAGATTGTCTTCCGACGTCGTGAACACCACGCTGATCGGTTGCAGTTGCGTGATCACGACGATGCCGTTCGCATCAGAAGGCGTCACGTAGTTGCCGGGATCGACCTGGCGCAGGCCGACACGCCCCGACACGGGCGCCGTGATGCGCGCATAGGTGAGATCGAGCTTGTAGGTATCGACATTCGCGCGATCCGATTGCACCTGGCCCTCGTACTGCTTGACGAGCGAAGCTTGCGTGTCGACTTGCTGGCGCGCGATGGAATCTTGCGCGAGCAGGGCCTGGTAGCGCTGCAAGTCCAGGCGCGCCGTTTGCAGGAGCGCGCTGTCCTTGGCGAGCGCGCCTTCGGCGTTCTGAAGCGAAATTTGATAGGGCCGAGGATCGATCTGCGCCAGGACGTCGCCGGCTTTGACGAGTTGACCTTCGCGGAAGGCGACGCTTTGCAGCGTGCCCGATAGTTGGGTTTTGACCGTGACCGTGGCGAGCGGGGTGACGGTGCCGAGCGCCGTCAACACGATCGGCATCTCGCCACTCGTCGCAGTGGCGACATGGACGGGCTGCGGCATGTTGGCCAGCGCGCGGCGGCCTCCCGCGGTGTGCGGCGAGCCCGCGGCCGGACCCGCGCCGCGCCATGGATGCCACCACAGCAGCGCGGCCAGCGCCAGAGCAACCACGATCAGGGCCGCGATCACGCGGGGCCGGGCGCGCGCGCGTCGGCCCTCGCGCGACCCGGCGTCGGCGCTAGGGGGCGTAGCAGGCGCGCCGTTTTCAGTCGTGGGGGAGCGGTGTTCTTGTTCGGCCATCGATATAGGTAAGCGGCGGTGCGAAATCGGAGAAGGGCAAGCGCTGCGCGGCGCAAGCGCCGGGCGGCATAGCCTGCGCTGTCCGGGCGGCCCCATGGGCCGGGCGCAAAGATGCATGATGCTACGTCCCGGTGTCCCGGCCAGTCCAGTTTTGCATCTTTCGGTTGTTTACGCGGGTTACATACCGAGGGACTGGCATACGGCACGCATGCGCACGCGCCGCGTGCGGTGTGCCGACTCGAGCGTCAATCGCGCAGCCGTTGATTGGGCGCGCCGCCGATTTCGCGGACGATGCGCGCGACGCATTCGGTCAGCGCCGGCGCGGCGTGCTCGATGAGCCATTCGCGCGGGCAAAGATGGGCCGCGCCTCCGCAATTGATCGCGTAGCGTTCGCCCGACGGGCCGATGAACCCTGCCGCTATGGCATTGAGGTCGGCGTACCACTCGCCCGTGGCGATCGCGAAACCGAGGGCGCGCGTTTCTTCGAGCGAGGCTGCAAGCCGCGCATGAATGTGCGGCCAGTCATCGCCCGAGGCCGCTTGCAACCCGGCCATCAGGGCGGCGCGCTCGGGCTCGGCGAGTACGGCCAGATAGGCTCGGCCCACCGCGGTGCGGGTCAGATCCATGCGTGAACCGACCTCGAGCCGGGAAACGAGGATGGCCGAGCGCGGGCGGATCGCGTCGATCACCACCATATCGAGCCGGTCGCGTGCACCAAGGTGGACGGACAGAGAAGTGCGTTCGGCCAAGTCGGTCAAGAACGGCCGGGCGCGCGCGCGGATATCGAAATTGCGCAGGAAGCCGTTGCTCAGTTCCAACACCGAAGCGGTCAGGACGAACCGTTCGCTGTCAGGCAACTGAAACAGAAATCCGGCGCCCACGAGGGTAGCGGTGATGCGCGAGACGGTCGGCTTCGGGATTCCGGTCAGTTCGGCCAACTCGCGATTGCTGATGGGAGCGTCGGCGGACGCCACGCGCCGCAGCAGCGTCAAGCCGCGTGCCAGGGCGATGATTTCGTCGCCGGAGCTGTCCTTGGGCTTGTCGGCGCGGCTTCGGGCGGGAGGGCGGGTGGAATTCGGCACGGGGCGCTCGTGACAGTTTTTTGAAATGAGATTTCAAGTATGAAGTTTGCCACCAGTCTACTCCACTGGCGCGAGCACCGAATCAGGTAAAAAATACCTATCTCTTATTGTGAAATCG
This sequence comes from Trinickia sp. Y13, assembly GCF_029522115.1. Classification (GTDB taxonomy): domain Bacteria; phylum Pseudomonadota; class Gammaproteobacteria; order Burkholderiales; family Burkholderiaceae; genus Trinickia. The sequence continues at coordinate 83,938 of NZ_JAKWFK010000001.1, forward strand.
TTTCCGTTTCCGCCCTACCTGTTAACTTTTCGGAAAAAATTATCTTGACTTCGTCAGCGGAAAGCTAAAGAATGGAATCTGATTTCGGAACGGCGCGTCGCGAGCGATGCGCAGATCGCTGTGGCGGCTCAGCCGCTGCACCGGTTCTGTACCCCGGAATACCGTCTCTCAGGTTCTAGCACGGCCCTCGGAATGGCTAGAACTTCTTTAAGGCGCCACGGCAACGTGGCGCCTTTTTTTTTGTGCGCCCGGCAGGGCGCGCTCCTGGCGCGCGGGGGCCGGCGCGGCGATCGGCGTGGGACGACGAATCGCGCCGCGGGCCTCCGGTTCCTCGCAGCTATGCATTTCGCGCGGTTTGACGGCAATGTCGGCGCGCTTCTGCTATCGTCGCCCGATGCAAACGATCCTCACCATCTCAAATCTGTCGAAGACCTACGCGTCGGGCTTCCAGGCGCTCAAACGCGTCAATCTCGAAATCCGGCGCGGCGAGATCTTCGCGCTGCTCGGCCCGAACGGGGCGGGCAAAACGACCTTGATCGGCACCGTCTGCGGTCTCGTCAACCCGAGCGAAGGACAGATCAGCGTCGACGGTCACGACATCGTCAAGGACTACCGCCGCGCGCGCTCGGTCATCGGGCTCGTGCCGCAAGAATTGACGACCAACGCGTTCGAAACGGTATGGGACACCGTTTCGTTCACGCGGGGCCTATTCGGCAAATCGCCCGACCCGGTACATTTGGAAAAGGTGTTGCGCGCTTTATCGTTGTGGGACAAGCGCAACAATCCGATCATGACGCTCTCGGGCGGCATGAAGCGGCGCGTGCTCATCGCCAAGGCGCTCGGGCATGAACCGGCCGTGCTGTTTCTCGACGAGCCCACTGCAGGGGTGGACGTGGAGTTGCGCCGCGACATGTGGCAACTCATGCGTGGCTTGAAGGATACGGGCGTCACGATCATCCTCACCACGCACTACATCGACGAAGCCGAAGAAATGGCCGATCGCATCGGCATCATCAATCGCGGTGAAATCGTTCTTGTGGAGGAAAAGACGCACCTGTTGCGCAAGCTCGGCAAAAAACAACTGACGTTGCAACTGGAGGCGCCGCTCGCGCAAGTGCCGGCCGCGCTGGCCGGCTACCGGCTCGAGTTGTCGGCCGACGGCGCCTCGCTCACGTACACCTACGACGATACGCAATCCGAGCGCGCGGGCATCGTCACGCTGCTGCGGGATCTGGGCGATGCGCAGGTGCGCTTCAAGGATCTGCAGACGACGCAAAGTTCGCTCGAAGATATCTTCGTCGATCTGGTCAAAAACAAGGACAAGGACCGCCCATGAACTACCATGCGATGCGCGCCATCTATCGCTTCGAGATGGCCCGCACCTGGCGCACGCTGATGCAAAGCGTCATCTCGCCCGTGATTTCCACATCGCTTTATTTCGTCGTCTTCGGCGCGGCGATCGGCTCGCGCATCCGCGAGATCGACGGCATCAGCTACGGCGCTTTCATCGTGCCCGGGCTCGTCATGTTGTCGCTGCTCACGCAAAGCATCAGCAACGCGTCTTTCGGCATCTATTTCCCGAAATTTACGGGCACCATCTATGAGCTGCTGACGGCGCCGGTGTCGTACTTCGAGCTCGTGGTGGGCTTCGTCGGGGCGGCCGCAACCAAATCGATCATGCTCGGGCTCATCATCATGATCACGGCGGCGTTTTTCGTGCCGTTGCGCATCGAGCACCCATTTTGGATGCTGCTCTTTCTGGTGCTCACTTCGATCACGTTCAGCCTGTTCGGATTCGTGATCGGAATTTGGGCCGACGGTTTCGAGAAACTGCAAGTGGTCCCGCTCTTGATCGTCACCCCGCTCACATTCCTTGGCGGCAGTTTCTATTCGATCGGCATTTTGCCGCCCTTGTGGCGCACGATCGCGCTCGCGAACCCTGTCGTCTATTTGATCAGCGGCTTCCGTTGGAGTTTTTACGGTATCGCCGATGTGCACGTGGGCGTGAGTCTTGTCATGACGGCGGTATTTCTGGCGATTTTCACTGGCATCCTGGCCTGGATATTCAAAACCGGTTACCGATTGAAGAACTGACGCGCTCTTTGTCATTCTCTTAAAACGTCGACATAATGCGTCAGTTGCCGGCGCTCGACTGGCCGGTTCCCCGACTCGCTTTGATCGCGCATGAGACTGACAACCAAAGGGCTGTTGCTGATCGCTATTCCGACGTTGGTCGAAGTCGCGCTGCTTTCGGGGCTCGTGAAAGCGCAAAACGACGCCGAGCAGGCCGAGCAATGGTCGCTGCGCAGCAAGGACGTATTGCGTCAGACGAGCGCCATTCTCGAGCCGGTGCTGATCGAGTCCGTGCGCATGCGCGGCGCCGTGCTCAAGAACGAGCGCACGTCGATCACGCCGGTTACCCTCTGGATCGACTTGGACCGCCGCATCGACCGGCTCGTCGATCTGGTCGCCGACAACCCTGTCCAAGTCGAGCGCGCGGCGCAGATTCGCCAGACGGTCCAGGCCTATAGGCAATGGTCCGATCGCGTGCAGGATTTGTTGCGCACGGGCCGGCGTGAGGACGTCCTCGATCGGTTTCGCAATCAGGCGAGTGTCGACGTGGTCGATCGCTTCCGCGCTCAACTGGCGGCGTTCCAGAACGAGGAACTGCGCACCGATGCGATCCGTTCGGCGCAAGCGGCCGAGGCGCTCGCGCAGCAACAGCAACTGACGGCAGCCGTCGTCGCGGGCGCGCTCGTCATGACCGCGCTCGCCGTGTTTTTGTTTACGCGCGGCTTGCGCGGGCGGCTCGCCCGGCTGTCCGACAATGCCGAGCGCTTGGCGGAAAGCGCGCCGCTCGGCCCGCCTTCCGCCGGAGACGACGAAATCGCCGAGCTCGACGAGATCCTGCACGATACGAGCCGGCGCCTGCTCGAATCCGAGCGGCTGCGTGCCCGATTCCAGAACGATCTGGCACGGCGCGCCGACGAGCTCACGCGCACCAATGAAACGCTGCATCAGCAGACGCAGGAAAACGAAATGTTCATCTACAGCGTGTCGCACGATTTGCGCGCCCCGCTCGTGAACCTGCAAGGTTTTTCGAAGGAGCTCACGCACGCGTGCGACGATCTGCGCGCGGGCGTGCGGGCTTCCTCGCTCGCGCCCGAGGAGCGCGAGCGCATCGAACGGCTCATCGACGAAGACATCGGCGAAGCCTTGCGCTTTCTGCAAAGCGCAGTGCTGCGCGCGGCGCACATCATCGATTCGCTGCTGCGCCTGTCTCGCGTCGGCCGCGTCGAGTACCGGCGCCAGCAAGTCGATGTCGGCGCGGTCGTGCGTCACGTGCTCGATGCGATGCAGGCATCGATTCGCAATTGCCATGCGCAGATCGTCGTCGAGGAACTCCCGCCGGTTTGGGGCGATCCCACGGCGCTCGAGCAGATCTTCGCCAATCTGATCGGCAACGCGATCAACTATCTCGATCCACAGCGATCGGGCCGCATCGAGATCGGCGCGCTACCTTCGCCCCCCGGCGTGCATTCGCTGCGCATCTTCTACGTGAAGGACAATGGCCTCGGGATCCCGGCCGGCGCGATGCCGCGTCTATTCAACGCGTTCCAGCGGCTGCACGGCAATGTCGCCGCAGGCGAGGGCATCGGCCTCGCACTCGTGCGCCGAATGGTCGAGCGTCACGGCGGGCGCGTTTGGGCCGAGTCGACGGAGGGTGAAGGCACCACGTTCTATCTATCGCTGCCGGAAGCGGCCAAACAGGTTGTCGCCGCATAACGAACAGGGGAGGCACCATGCACAACACCACAGGGCCTGCGGGCCAGAGCGGCACGCTGCCGCCCGGACAATCGGTCAGCATCATCCTGATCGAAGACGACGACGGACATGCCACATTGATCGAGCGCAACTTGAGGCGAGCGGGGTTGACAAATGGCTTCACGCGCTTTTCCGACGGACAGCAGGCGCTCGACTATTTCTTCAGCGACGAGCCGGCGCACGCGCGCGAGGACTTGCCGCCTTCCGTGATCCTGCTCGACCTGAAGATGCCGCGCATCGACGGCTTGGAAGTGCTACGCCGGCTCAAGGCCGACCGGCGCACGGCGTCGCTGCCCGTGATCGTGCTGACGACGACCGACGATCCGCGCGAAATCGAACGCTGTTATGAGTTGGGCTGCAACGTGTATGTCACCAAGCCCGTCGAATACGATGCGTTCATCGAAGCGGTGAGGCGCCTCGGGTTTTTCCTGCAGGTGGTGAAGCTCCCCGCGGCGGCGAGATGACCCCCCCGTGCGCTCTCGATCGAGGACGACGAAGGGATATCTGAACGGCGCCACCGGCTGCGCGAGGCGGCCGAGTGGCTATAGCTCGATGCGCGTGCCGAGCAACGCCAAGAACTGTCGCAGCCACTCGGGATGCGCGGGCCAGGCCGGGGCGGTGACGAACGGCGCGTCGGTCACGGCGGCATCCACGGGAATGTCGGCATATTCGCCGCCAGCCAAGCGCACTTCGGGCGAACAAGCCGGATAGCAGGAAATCCGCTTGCCGCGAATCACGTCAGCCGCCGCCAGCAATTGCGCTGCGTGGCAGATGGCGGCGATCGGCTTGTTCTTTTGGGCGAAATGGCGGACCAGTTCGATGACCTTCGGGTCCAAGCGCAGGTACTCGGGCGCGCGTCCCCCTGCGATGGCGAGCGCGTCGTAGGTGTTCGCGTCCACTTCGTCGAAGCTCGCGTTCAGTGCGAATTGGTGGCCCGGTTTTTCGGTGTAGGTCTGATCGCCCTCGAAATCGTGGATGGCCGTTTTCACCTTCTGACCGGCATGCTTGCCGGGGCACACTGCATCGACCGTATGACCGACCGCCTGCAGCGCTTGGAATGGCACCATCGTCTCGTAGTCCTCGGCGAAATCGCCCGTCAGAAACAAAATTTTCTTCGCGGCCATGACCTTCTCCTTTCGAGGTGAGCGGACAAACGTGGATGAAGCTGAGTGAATCGGAACGAGATGCTGTGGGAAGAGGCAGTGTACTCCTCGTCCATGACCGATATGTGCTCGAGCGGGGCGAACGGCGATCGGGGCGGCGAGACCCGAGCATGAGCGGTGAAGCTGAGCCGTGAAGCGCGACGGTTGCATTCGAGCGAAATTGTAATTAAGATGGATACACTTTGTCGGGCCCGCCCATAGCCATGAATACCAGCAGTCGCTTCGCCTATGCCGTTCATATCCTGGCGTTGCTGTCGCTGCAGCGGGGCGAGCCTTTGTCCTCGGAGATCATCGCGGGCAGCGTCAATACGAATCCCGCGCTGATTCGCAAGTTGCTGTCGATGCTCGCGCGTGCCGGTCTCACCACGTCCCAGCTTGGCGCGGGCGGCGGTGCGTTACTGGCGCGGGCGCCGAAAGCGATCGCGCTGATCGACGTGTATCGCGCCGTGGACGAAGCGCCTTTATTCGGGCTTCATCGCGAGGCGCCGAATCCGGCGTGCCTCGTGGGCCGGCACATTCAGCAGGTGCTCGTCGGCATCATCGACGACGCGCAGCGGGCCATGGAGGCCTCGCTGGGCTCGCGCACGCTGGCCGACGTGACAGCCGGCGTGATCGAGGCAGAAAATGCGGCAGGCAGCACGTAAGCCATTCGTTCTGGCGGCTTGTGGGCCGCCGGGCGGCGGTGTCCGCGCCGAGCGTGCGGCGCCGGTCATGAAGTCCAAGCGAGAGGCGCTGCCTCTCTTTTTTAAACCTAAAAATGTAATCAACGTGATTACATAAACATCTGGAGCGGCATGATGCAACGACGTTTGAAAATCGCCCTGTTCGGGGCGACCGGCATGATCGGATCGCGCATTGCGGCGCGCGCGCTGGCGCGAGGGCACGAAGTGACGGCGCTCGTGCGCCAGGTTCGGCCTATCGAAGGCTTGCCCGCACTGCGGGTGGTGGCGGCGGATCTGTTCGACACGGCGGCGAGCGCGCAGCAGGTCAGGGGCTTGGACGTCATCGCCAGCGCCTATGGCCCCGCGCGCGAGGACGCCTCGAAGGTCGCGGACGCGACGCGCGCACTGATTTCCGTGGCACGGGAGGCTGGGGTCAAGCGGCTGGTGGCCGTGGGAGGCGCGGGCTCGCTCGAGGTCGCCCCCGGCAAGCAGTTGGTCGACACCGACGGCTTTCCCGCCGCCTACAAAGCGGTCGCGCTCGCGCATCGCGAGGGGCTGTCGATTTATCGAACGGCGACCGACCTCGATTGGACCTTTTTTGCGCCCGCCGCGATCATCGCGCCGGGCGTCGAGACCGGCGCTTTCCGCACGGGCGCCGATGCGCTGATCGTGGACGCCAATGGAGAGAGCAAGATTTCGGCTGAGGATTACGCGATTGCGTTCGTCGACGAAATCGAGGCGGGCCGCTTCGTGCGACGCATTGCAACGGTGGCTTATTGACGGCGTGACGGCCAGCGGGCGCGGTCCTGAGCCGCTATCAACGTCCGTGCAACGATGGCTCTGCCGCAGCCGCCACGAGGCGGTTGACGTGCGTGGCGATCTGCTCGCCATGCACGCCATACACATGGAGCGATAGGGCGGGCCGAGAGCTCGTATTCGCCAGCCGGTGGATCGCCGTCAAGCCGGCGCGCACGTACGAAACGGCGCCCGCTTCGCGCGCATGCTCCCGCACAGGCGCTGCGCAATGGGTGTCGCCGTCCCACTCGTAGAGGGTTTCATGCAGGGCGCCCTCGAGCACGGTGTACCCGCACCAGGTGTGATGCCCGTGGACGGGGCTCGCTTGGCCCGGCTGCCAGACGAGCGCGGCCGCAGTATAGCGGCCGTGCGGATCGGCAACGACCAAATGACGCCGGTAGCAGTCGGCCGCGCCCTCGCGTTGCGCGGGCGTGAGCAGGGCGTCCTCGGCCGCCGCTTGCGCAAGCGCCGCGCGCATCAATTGCCCAAACTGCGCGCTGCCGGCGGCCGAGGGATCCGCATCCGCGGGAACGGCGGCGAACGCCGCGTCCAGGGCCTCGCGCAAGCGCGCCACAGCGGCCGCGCTTTCGCTTTTCGACATTGACGACGCGCGTTGCGCGCCGACCACCCGGGGCGCGTTGAACGGTGCTGCGGTCGCGAGTGGCGTCGATTTCGAAATTTGGTCCATGGCGTTTTGACGGGACGCGCCGTGCCTGGCGAGCGTCGGAGTGATCGATGGCCCATTTATATCGTTTTATCGATAAAAAGAGTTTCCGTATAATTTCCTCGTTTCGCATAAACATAGAATTTTTTTCTAATACGAGGTCGTTATGGGAATGGACGCTATCGATAAAAGGCTCGTCGAGTTCCTTCAAGCCGATGCGACGCTGCCGATCGCCGAGCTCGCAAGCCGCGTCAACCTTTCGCAAACGCCGTGTTGGAAGCGCGTGCAGCGGCTCAAGGAGGAAGGCGTCATCCGAGCTCAAGTGGCGCTGTGCGACCCACGCAAGCTGGGCGTCGGCACGACCGTGTTCGTCGCCGTGCGCACGAATCAGCATACGGAGGATTGGGCGCGCCAGTTCGTGACGGCCGTGCGCGACATTCCGGAGGTGGTGGAGGCGTACCGGATGAGTGGCGAGACAGACTATTTGCTGCGCGTCGTCGTGTCCGATATCGACGACTACGATCGCGTCTATAAGCAATTGATCCGCGCGGTGCCCTTGTTCGACGTGAGCTCGAGCTTCGCGATGGAGCAAATCAAGTATTCGACCGCGCTGCCGGTGCGTTGATCGCAGCGGGGCCGGACGGCGCACGCGCAGTGGGCGCGGCGCGATGCGCGTAGAATGCCGGCTGCTCGACTCTCCCTTTCCTCGGCCCGCATTTTCCCGCCGTACACACCTTTTCTATGAACAATCCGCGCCAACCTAACAAATCGAATCCGACGACGCGCGTCGCCGTGCTCGTCGTCGTTCTCGTGCTGATTGTGATCGGCACGTTCTTTTTCAACGCGATCAAGGGCAAACGCGAATACGACGAGCAGACCGCCGGCGCGTCGGCTGCGTCGACCCCAGCCGTTGAGATCACGAGCGGCGTCGCCGCCGCGAGTGCACCCGCGGCTTCGCAGTAAGCGAGCCGGCGCTCGCGGCCGTTCTCCCGTGCGGGCGCCCGCGCACTGCGGACGTTCCGGCCGGGGCTGCCCCGCGGGGCTTCGTTTATGGCTGGGGCAAGCGAATCGCGCCAGCGTCTTTGCGAATCAGCTGCGAGGCGGCGAGCATCTGCTTGCACTGCAGGGCCAGTAGCTTCAGTTCGCCGACGAACTCGGGGGTATGCGTGCCGGCCCGCTCGATCTCGACCACCATCGTGTCGAGGTCGCGCTTGATGAGCTTGGCCGTTTCGGCCTGATCCGCTGGCGGCGCCTCGCCCGCCTGAGCGCGCGTGAGATTCTCGCGCACGGCCGAGAGCGCGCGCTGCAAGGCGAGCGCGCCGTCGGACTCGTGCTGGGCCACGCTGCGCAACAGCGGAGCGGCAGCCGTGATGTGCGCGGCCAGTCCGTGGCTTTGCACGAGCAGGTCGTTCAACTCCGGCACGAACCGTTGATGCGCCTTGGGCTCGAGCATCATGCGGCGGAACGCTTGCGCCAGGTTGGCGAACGCAATATGGACGTTCTTGCGCGCGAGCCGGTAGCGGAAGTCGCGCTCGTCCGATGCGGCCGCATCGCGGGACGATCCGCCTGCAACGGCCGAAACCGTGGCGGCGGCCGCGGCGGCCGCCCCAGGCAGGGGACCCGCGGCAGCCTCGGGCGCATTGCCTCGCCACCAGGCGCTTTCCAGGTATTGCCGTGTGGCGCCCAGCATCTCCGTGACGAGCTTGCCCATCAGCCGGTATTCCCAGTATGGAAATAGACGGCTCGCCCCGATCGCGAGCGCGCAGCCGATGACGGTGTCGATCGCGCGCTCGCCGATGATGCGCATGCTGCCCGGCGCGAGCAGATGAAACAGCAGCAAGACGTACGAGGACGTGAACACGACGCTCGCGGTGTAGTTGAAGAGCAGCAGGCTGTAGCTCATCACCATCGATGCGAACATGAATACGAGCAGCACGGCCGGTGCCTTCACGAACCAGATCAGTGCGATGCTGGCTGCACAGCCGATCGTCGTGCCGACGATACGCTGCGTGTTGCGCTGTTTGGTGAGCGAATAGCCGGGCTTCATGATGATGAGCGTCGTCATCACGATCCAATACGCGTTCGTGAGCGGCAACAGGCGTCCGAGCCAAAAGCCGACGGCCACCGCGAGCGTCACGCGCAGCGCGTGGCGAAAGCTCGGCGAGGCCATCGTCAGATTCGAAAAAATCTGACGCAGCGGCACGCGGCGGTTCGACAAGAAGCGCATCAACGTATGGTCGATGCGCAACTCGGTGCGCGCGCCGGGCGTGTCGCTCGCCAAATGCTTCTTCATCTTGTCTATGAGCCGCACGCCGCTCCAGATGCGCCTGAACGTGGCCGAGGCCGCGGCATACGCCTCGGGTTGGCGCTCCGGCAGGCCCTGCTTGCGCATCAGCTCGATCTCGTATTCGATTGCGCGCATTTCGGCCTTCATATTGACGCGCGCCGCGGGCCGCCGGTTCTGCAGGACCGCCAAGCCGACTTCCTCGAGATCGCTCGCGGCCTTGCGGATCAGATCGCGAAAGAAAAGCATGACGTCGGCGTTGCCGAACGTGGCGCGCATGAGCGGGTAATCGGTGTGCGCGCCGACGAACAATTCATGCAGATCGACGGTGTTGATGAACAGATTGAACAGCGTCACGCGGCTCGCGTCGAGCTGGCCGCGCCGCAACTTGGGCAGATTGCGCAAGACGATCGCACGCGCGGCGTCCTGCATTTCCACGGCCGTCGTTTGTTTGTCGACGAGGTTGCGGTAGCAATCGTCGAGGTTCGCGTCGACGTCGTAGAAGGCGGCGCGCGCAAGCAGATAATCGACGCAGGCGAAGACGTTTTCCGCGAGCGCCTGCTTCTCGATCCGATGCGCCTGCCATTGGGAGACGAACGTCGCCCAGTAGGTGTACCAAAGGCCGCCCGCCAGAATCCACGCGGCATTGGTGAGCGCACGCAGCGGTGTGAAATGCTGCTCGAGCGTCATCACCATCATGAACAGCGTCGCGAAGCTGATTTGCGGCCAGCGATTGCCGTACACGACCGTGAGCGACAGCGCGAACGTCAACGCAACGACGGTGGCCCAGAGTGCGAACACGTCGAACGTCGCAAGCCCGGTCGCGAGCGCGGACGCGAAGCCGAGCACGCTGCAAATCAGCATCTCGTTGTGCTTGTATTTGAGCGGGCCGGGCATATCGACGACGCAGGCGCCGAGCGCCCCTGTCGCGATGGTGAAACCGAGATCGGCCTGGTGAAACACGACGAGGCACAGGACGGCCGGCAGCGAAACGCCGACGGCCATGCGCAGTCCCCCGAAAAAATACTGGCCGTAGAGAAATTTTTCGATTTCTTTCGAATAGCGCATCGATCTCGAGGCGGCAGCGCCTAGCGGGGTCGGGAAGGGGATTGGCGTCGAGTCTAACGTATTTCGCACGCGACGGGCGCGGCGTGCGGCGCGTGTTTGGGCGCCCCCCGCATATGGCCGATGGCGCATACCCGCAACCGGGCCGCAACGTCGCGGCGGCCGATGCGTTTGCTATGCTGATGCATTTCGCCGCCTGCCTATGGCCGCGAAGCCGCTCTCAACCGTCAAGGGTTCATGCTCCAGCTTTTCTATTCGAATCGCTACGAAACGCTCGTTCAAGCGCTCACGGAAGATCTCGCCTCCATGCCGTCCGACCCATGGGCGCGCGAAGAGATCGTCGTGCCAAGCGCGGCCGTGCGTCGCCATCTCGAGCTCGAACTCGCCTCGCGCCGAGGCATCTGCGCGAACGTCAACTTCAGCTTTCTCGCGCAGTGGCTGTGGACGCAGATCGGCGGCGTGATCGATGTGCCGACGCACTCGCCGCTGGCGGTCGAACGGCTCGCTTGGCGCTGCTATCGCTTGTTCGGCGCGTTTGACGCATTCGGCGGCGAGCAAGCGGGGGAGGGACAGGCTCGCACGCTCCACTCGGCGTCCGGCACTGCCGCCGCGTGGCTCGAGTCGCCGCGGCTTCGCACCTACCTCGATGCGGCCGATGCGCCGATGCGCTATGAATTGTCACGGCGGGTGGCCACGGTCTTCGATCACTATCTGACCTACCGCCCCGAATGGCTGGCGCGCTGGCAGCAGGGGCTTTCGATCTTCGATCCCGGCCCCGGCCCCGGCCCCGGCCCCGGCCCCGGCGCGGTCGCACCGGGGCGCGCAGCGAACGCCAATGACACGCTGCGCGAAGACGAGCGCTGGCAGGCCGAGCTGTGGCGGCAGTTGCTGGCTGAGCTTGGCGCCGTGGACGGCGTGGGGGGCGCGGCCGATGCGACGCCGCCCGCCCACCGCTTTCTCGAACTCGCGCGCACGCTCGATCTCGATGCGGTCATGCGCGCGGAGTGGCCGGCGTCGGTCAGCATCTTCGCGCTGCCGACCATCGCGCCGCTCTATATCGCGTTGCTGCGCGAGCTCTCGCGCTGGATCGACGTCCGGCTGTACGTGGTGAATCCGTGCCGGGAGTTCTGGTTCGACATCGTGACCGAAGGCAGGGCGCTCGCTCTCGAAGCCGCCGACGCACTCGACTATCACGAGGTTGGCCATCCGCTGCTCGCTCAATGGGGCCGGCAAACGCAGGCGCACCTGCATCTGCTGCACGAACTGACGGAAGGCGCGGCCGCGGGCGAGGCGACGCGCTTTGGCGAGAACGAGGCGGACAATTGGCTCGCTCGCGTGCAAAACGCGATGCTCGATTTGACGCCGGAGAGGCCCCTCGCCGAGCGTGCGCACGAGACCGACGGCATCGAAGTCCACGTCTGCCATAGCTTGTCGCGCCAGCTCGAAGTGTTGCACGATCGGCTCCTTAGTTGGTTCGACGAGGCGCAGTCGAGCGCGCACGATGCGCTGCCGGGGCTGCGGCCCTCCGATGTGCTCGTCGTGTGTCCCGATCTGGCAGCGGCCGCGCCGCTCATCGACGCGGTGTTCGGCACGACGCAAAACGATGCGCGCGGCCGCATCCCGTATCGCATCACGGGCCTGCCGCCCTCGCAAGCGAATCCCGTGGCGCGCGTGCTGCTCGATTGGCTCGCGCTCGCCGAGCGCGGCGTGACCGCGCCCGAAGTGGTCGAATGGTTGCGCGTGGAAGCGGTGGCGGCGCGCTACGGCATCGACGCCGCATCGCTGGACATCGTGCAAGGCTGGCTCGCGCAAGCGGGCGCGCGGCGCGGCCTTGCGCACGAGGCGCCGGCAGCGGGCGAGGGCGAGCCTGCCTCGCAGGCCGTGGCTGGCTCGCGCCACACCTTCGCCGATGCGTTGACGCGGCTTTTTCTGGGCTACGCCATGCCCGACGACGCCGATCCGCTCGACGCTTGGTTGCCGGTGGCGGGTCCGCGCGGGGCCGATGCGGAACTGCTCGGGCGGCTCGCTTGCTTCATCGACGATTTGTACGGATTCGTCCGGCGATCGCGCGAGCCGCTGAACTGCGACGGCTGGGCAGCGCTTTTGGCCGACGCGCTCGCGCGCTTGTTCGATCCTTCGCCGCCATTCGCCGATGCGCTCGCGAGCGTGCGCGACGCGATCGAAAAGGCTTTGGAGGCGATGCGCGACGGCGCGCGCGAAGCGCAGGCGCCGGCCGCCGTCATGCGCGCGGCGCTCACCGTCGCCTTGGACGATGCGGCGCATGGCGGCGTGCCCTGGGGCGGGGTCACGTTCTCGTCGCTGACTAGCCTGCGCGGTTTGCCCTACCGCGCCATCTGTCTCATCGGCATGGACGATGGCGTCTTGCCCAGTCTTGCGCGCGCAGACGAGTTCGATTTGATGGCGGCGTTGCCGCAGTTGGGCGACCGTCAACGGCGCGCCGACGAACGCAACTTGTTCCTCGATCTGTTGCTGGCGGCGCGCGATCGATTCTTCATCAGCTATACGGGGCGCAGCATTCGAGACAATGCGCCGCTGCCCCCGGCTGCGCTCGTCGACGAATTGCTCGACCATTTGGCGCGCGCGAAGGCCGGTCCCGATGCGGCGCCGGCGGCGCTCGATAAGGCGCGCCGCGCCTTCGTCGTCGAGCATCCGCTGCAGCCGTTCGCCGCGGCTTATTTCGAGGGTGCGTCCCGGCTCTTCACTTACGATGCCGAGCGCGCGCGCCTCGCACAGCGGCTGGCCGAGGACGCCGATCCCGTTGCGCCCGCGTTCTTTGCCGGGCCGTTGCCGCCGGAGCCTGCGCAGCCGATCGCATTCGTCGACTTCCAACGGTTTTGGCAGCATCCGGCGCGCGCATTGTTGCGCGAGCGCTTGGGCGTCGTGCTCGAAAAGACGCGAGGCGAGTTGCTCGAAGTGGAGCCTTTCGAGCTCGACTTCGCGGGGCGCGACGCATTGGCCGATCGGTTGCTGCCGCGTTTGATCGAGCGCGACGGCGAGGCCGCGCGCGCATGGCGAGTCGCGCAGACGAGCCCCGAGTTGCCCTCGGGCGCGACCGGCGATGTGTTGAAGCGGCGCGAGCTCGGTGCGCTTGCGCGCCTTGCGGGCGACGTGCGCGCGGCGCTCGCGGCTGGCAGCGCGCGCTTGCAATTCGCGCTGCCGGTGGTTGCGCGCTGGCCCGACACGAACGGCGTCGCGCTCTTCGGCGAGCACGATGCGGCGTTGCGCGAGGCGCTGTCCGATGCGGCCCCCGTGCAACTGTATGGCGCGTTGAACAATGCCACCGAAGCGGGGCTTGTCCTCTATCGTTATTCGAGCCCCAATGCACGTGAGTACTTGAGCGCGTGGTTGACCCACCTCGCGTACTGTGCGGCGCAACCGGACGGGCCTTGCCGCACGGTGTGGTACGGCGCCGCCGAGCGCTTTGCGTTTTCGCGCGTCGATGCGCCGCTCGCGCACCTCGGGCCGCTCGTCGCGCTCTTCCTGGCCGGGCGCCGCTTGCCGTTGCGCTTCTTTCCGAAGAGCGCGTGGGCCAAGGCGAACGGCGGCGATTCGGACGCGCTCGGCGTGTGGATCAGCGACCGCGTGCGCGGCGAATCCGACGACTCGGCGCTCGAGATCGCTTGGCGCGGCGTCGACCTGACGCTCGATGAATCCTTCGGCGCACTCTCGCGCATCGTTTTCGAGCCGCTGCTTGCTCATCTGACCGGAGACGACGCATGAGCGAACTCGATCGCCGTCCGCTCGATCCGCCGCCGGCCGAGCCCCTAGACGTCTTCAGTTGTGTGCTTGCCGGCGTCAACCAAATCGAGGCCTCGGCGGGCACGGGCAAGACCTGGAACATTTGCGCGCTGTACGTGAGGTTGTTGCTCGAACGGGACCTGAACGCCGACCAAATTCTCGTCGTTACGTTCACGAAAGCGGCCACGGCGGAGTTGCACGAGCGGATTCGCGGTCGGCTTGCCGAGCTCGCACGGGCCATCGAAATCGACGACGACGGCAGGGATCCTTTCGTCGCGCAGTTGCTCGCGACGACGCTCGGTCCCGGCGGGCTCGATCGAGAGTTGGCCGGCAAGCGGATTCGGCGCGCGCTCTCGACGTTCGATCAGGCGGCCATTCATACGATTCACGCATTTTGTCAGCGCGCGCTGCAGGAGGCGCCTTTCGCGGCCGCCATGCCGTTCGCGTTCGAGATGGAGGCAGACGACGCTTCGCTGCGCTTCGAACTCGCCGCGCAATTTTGGCGTGAGCGGGTCGAGCCCGTCGCCGCCGTCTACCCGGCATTCGCCGCTTGGCTGGTGGCCAAAGGCGCAACGCCGCTTGCGCTCGATGCGCAGCTCGCGCGGCGGCTGAAGAAGCCGCTCGCGCAATTGCGCTGGGGCGCATCGGGGGCAACGCCGCCCGCGCTCGGCACGCGGGACGGGGACGATGCGAGAGAGCGCTTCGACGAGGCTTGCGCACTCTGGCGCGAGCAGCGGGAGACGATCGCGCGGTTGCTCGACGAGGCGCAGGCCGCGCTGAAGCAAACCACTCATAAGGGCGAAGCGGTGCGCGCGGCGCTGGTTGCGTGGGACCGTTACTTCGCCGAAGGCGACTGCCACGCGCCGCCTCCACGGGAGGCGCTCAAGCTGACGGCGACAGCGCTCGGCAAAGCGACGAAGGTCAAGTTACCAGCGCCCGAGCACCCGTTCTTCTCGTTGGCCGACACGCTCGCCAAGGCGTCGGAAACGGCTGAGGCAATCCATCGGGCCCGCTGGCTCGGCTTGCTCGCGGTATGGCTCGAACAAGCGCCGGAGATGCTCGCGGCGATGAAGCGCACGCGCCGCTTGGCCTCGTTCGACGACTTGCTCGCCAATCTCCACGGCGCGTTGCTCGAACATCCGTGGCTCGCCGATACGTTGCGCGCGCGCTATCCGGCTGCGCTCATCGACGAGTTCCAAGATACGGACCCGCTGCAGTTCGCCATCTTCGAGCGCATTTTCGCGGGGGCGGGCAAGGACGGCGTGGTCGGGCCGCTCTTTCTCGTCGGCGATCCCAAGCAAGCGATTTACAGCTTCCGAGCCGCCGATCTGCACACTTATTTGGCCGCGCGGCATGCGGCGACGGCGCGCTATACGCTGGCCGTCAACCAGCGTTCGACCGCGCCGCTCGTGCAAGCCTGCAATCGCATCTTCGGGGCCAACCCGCACGCGTTCGTGCTCGACGGGCTCGACTATATGCCGGTGCAAGCGGCCGGTCGTGCGCGTGCGCCGTTCGTCGACGACGCCGATCCGCAGCGCGCGGATGCTGCGCTGCGCGTCTGGACGCTGCCTTCGGGCGAGGCGGCGCTGACCAAGCGAGAGGCGCAGCGGCAAGCCGCCGAAGCATGCGCGGCTGAAATCGTGCGCTTGCTGCGCGGCGCGCGCGAGGGCAGCGTTGCGCTGGGGGAAGCGACGCTCGCGCCGGCCGATATCGCCGTGCTCGTGCGCACGCACAAGCAGGGCAGCTTGATGAAACGCGTGCTGGCCGCTTGGGGCGTCGGCAGTGTCGAGCTCGCGCAGTCGTCGGTGTTCGCGACGCTCGATGCCGAGCAACTCGAGCGCGTGATGGGGGCAGTCGAAGCGCCGGGCGATCTGAGGCGGTTGCGCGCGGCGCTCGCCGCCGATTGGTTCGGCCTCGATGCACGCGCGCTCGCGCGCCTCGCGCAGCTTGCCGATGCGCCGGCGCAGGCGCATGCCGACGAGGCGACGGCTTGGGTCGAACGGTTTTCGCGTTACCGCTCGCTGTGGCTCGAACGCGGCTTTGCCACGATGTGGCGCACGATGATGCGCGAACTCGAGATCGGCGAGCGTCTCCTCGCCGGCCGCGACGGCGAGCGGCGGCTCACGGACGTGCATCATTTGGCAGAACTGGCTTCGGCCCGCGCAGCCGTCCATCCGGGCATTGCGCCGACCTTGCGCTGGCTCGCCGCCGAGCGTGCGCGAGGCGGCGGCGAGGAAGCGCAGTTGCGGCTCGAATCGGATCGCGATCTCGTGCAGATCGTCACAGTTCATAAATCGAAGGGGCTCGAATACGCCGTCGTGTTTTGTCCGTTCCTCGGCGACGGTGCGCGTATGGCAAGTTCGTCGAGCGGTCTGCCCGAGGCGCGGGAGTACCACGACGATGCGCAAGCAGGCGCGCGCGCGGTGCTGCATTACGGTTGCGAGGGAAGCGAAGCCGAGCGCGCCGAACGCGAGGCTGCGCGCGAGGAGGCCGCCGAGCGTGCGCGGCTCGTCTACGTGGCGCTGACCCGCGCGGTGTACCGTTGCTATCTCGTCTGCGGCGCTTATCTCATGGCGCGCTCGACGAAAGAAGCTCGGCGCAGCGTGCTCAATTGGCTCGTCGCGGGAGATGGGCGTGCGTTCGAGGATTGGTTCGACGATCCGCCGGAGCAGAGCGCGCTCGATCTGGCCTGGGTGGCCTTGGCGGGCGGCCCGATCGCGCTGGCGCCGCTGCCCGCGCCAGCGCGCCGCGTGCCGCTTGCCCGCGAGACGGGGCCGAGCAGGCATTTCGTTGCGCGGGTGTTGCATCGCGCGTTGAAAGAGACGTGGCGCATGGCGAGTTTCAGCTCCCTGACGGCGGGTGCGCGCCAGCCGAGCGCGACGGTGGACGATGAGCCGCGGCCCGATCACGACGCCCTGGTCCCCGCCCCGCAGGACGCGCAGGCGGTGGAGGCGGCGTGGCCGCCTGTGCTCGCGCTGCCCGCGCGCACGCACGCCGAACTGCTGGCCGATAACGACATCCTTGCGTTTCCGCGCGGCGCCGCTGCCGGCGAATGCCTGCACCGGATGTTCGAGCTGGCCGACTTTTCCGCGCCTGCGACGTGGCCCGCGGCGATCGAACGTGCGCTGATCGAGCGGCCGGTCTCGGCCGACGCCGAGACGGCAGCGCGTCTGCCGGCCATGATGACGCGGTTGATCGAAGACGTCACGGCCACGCCATGGGCGCCCGGGCTGACGCTGGCGGCGCTGAACCCGGCCCGCCGATTGACCGAGTGGCCGTTCGTTTTTTCTGCCCCGGCGCTCGAGCCGCGCGAGTTGCGAGGATTGCTCGCACGGCATGGCTACCCGGACGTGCTGCTCGATCCGTCCGCGCTGGCCGGCTACGTCAAAGGGTTCGTCGATCTGGTGGTCGAAGGCGAAGGTCGTTTTTGGATCATCGACTGGAAGTCGAATCACCTTGGGACGACGCCGGCCGATTACGGGAGCGACGCGCTCGAAGCCGCGATGGCGCACCATGCCTACCATTTGCAGGCGCTCCTTTACACGGTCGCGCTGCATCGTTACTTGAAGATGCGCCTGCCGCGCTATGACTACGACCTGCATATGGGCGGATACGCGTATTTGTTCGTGCGTGGCATGCGCCCGCAATGGCGCGACGGAACGGCCCAGGCCGGGGTATGCGCGCGCTTGCCGGCGCGCGAGTTGATCGAGGCGCTCGATGCCTCGATGAGCAGGGAGCTTGCGTCATGAGCGCAATGAACGACCGGGGGGCAGGATGAGTTCGACGGCGCAATCGTTTCGACCGGCGCCGCAGCGCGAGGGCGGCGAGTTCGGCGCGGCGCTCGCGGCGGGTTTCGCATACCGTATGGGCGCCTTGGCGGGGCGAGTGGGGGCGAATCCCGCCGCGGCGCGATGGGCGCGTCGCGCGGCATTCGCCGTCAGCCGCGCGACGAGCGCGGGCCATGTGTGCCTGTCGCTCGAACGCCTCGCAAGACGCTATGGCGAAACGCTCGACGAAGCCGCTGCGGCGCTGCGCGCAAGCGGGATCGTTTCGGATGGGACGCAAGACGCCGCGGCGCTGCGGCCGCTCGTGCTCGATGCGGCGGGCCGTCTTTACCTGGGGCGCTACTACGAAGACGAACGGCGGCTTGCGGCGGCTGTGATCGCGCATGCGCCGGCGCTCGGCGCTCGTGACGCTGGCGCCGCCGTCGCGGACATAGCGGGGGCGAGCGCGCGCGACACCGATGAGTCGGGGCTGGCGGCGCGGCTCACGCGCTTTTTCGGCCCGCCGGATTCGAGTGACGTCGATTGGCAGCGAGCGTGCGCCGCGTTGTCCTTGTCGAGCCGGTTGACGGTCGTGAGCGGCGGGCCGGGCACCGGCAAGACGACGACGGTCGTCGGCATGCTCGCGTGCCTGATCGACGCCGATCCGTCTTTGACGATCGCGCTCGCCGCGCCGACGGGCAAGGCGGCGCAACGCATGCAAGAGGCCTTGCTTGCGCGCGCCGCTAGCCTTCCGGCTTCGATCGCCGAGCGGCTGCCGCGCGTTTCGCAGACGCTGCACCGGCTGCTGGGCTTGAGCCAAGGGATGCGAGCACGCTACGGCCGCGACAACCCGCTGCCTTACGATGTCCTGGTGGTCGACGAAGCGTCGATGATCGACCTGACGCTCGCAGCGCAACTGTTCGACGCGCTGGCTCCCCACACGCGGCTCGTGCTGCTTGGCGATAAGGATCAGCTGGCTGCCGTGGAAGCGGGGGCCGTCTTCGCCGAATTGAGCGCCCGCCCGAGCTTCAGCGCGGCCGGCATCGCGCGTATCGCACGGGCGACGGACGTGGATGAAGCGCGCGTGCGCGCGGCGCTGCCGCGGTGGGAGTCGGACGGCGATGCGGCGCTTGACGCGGATCGATCCGAAGTCGACACGTTCTCGAGCGACGATGGTTTGGATTTGCTGGAACCGCTCGGCTCGCTCGAGGACGGTTGGGGGTGGACGGGGCTCGAAGAACCCGATATCGCGATTGGCGGGGAGGGCGCCGGGGCGGATGCGGCCGCGGACGCGCCCCCCGATTGGCCGCAGGGCGAAGTGCCGGGTGCCGCGTCCGAGCGGACGATGGCGGCCGCTCAATCAGCATCTCACACCGCGCCGGTCGCCGCATTCTCCGAGCGCGCGCCGCTCGTCGATTGCGTCGTTTGGCTCGAGCGCAACTACCGTTTCGGGCTGGACTCGGCCATCGGCCGCCTATCGGTGGCCATCCGGCGCGGCGACGTGCAGGCCGCGTTCGATGCCCTTGGCGTGACTCGGAACGCTTCGCCCCAGAGCGACTTGTTCGCGCAATCGGACGCGCTTGGCGAGCACGGCACGGCGCCGGCGCAACTGGACGAAGACAACGGCCCGGTGCTGCGCGCGAGCACCTTGCAGCGCCTGGCACAGGGCTTCGCGCCGTACGTCGAGGCGCTGACGGCGGCGCTGGCTGCACCGCGGCCCGATTGCGCATCGTTGTTCGACGCGCTCAACGCATTCCGTATTTTGTGTGCGACGCGGCTCGGGCCACGCGGCGTGCAAGCCCTGAATGCGCAAATGGCCGAGCACGTGCGGCGCGCCGCGCGCGTACCGCTCGCGATCGGCTCGAGCTGGTTCGCGGGCCGCGCGGTCATGGTGGCGCGCAACGATTACGCCCTGGGGCTGTTCAACGGCGACATCGGCATCGCGCTGCCTACGCCGGAGGGCCCGCTGCGCGTGTTCTTCCGCACGGCCGACGGCAGCGTGCGCGGTGTTGCGCCAGCCGCGTTGCCGCCGCACGATACGGCCTTTGCGCTGACGGTCCACAAGTCGCAGGGCTCGGAGTTCGATCATGCGGCGCTCGTGTTGCCGGCATCGACGAGCCGTGTCCTCACGCGCGAACTCGTCTATACGGCAGTGACGCGTGCGCGCAAGACCGTTCGTGTCGTCGGCGCACGCGAGGTGCTGGCCGAGGCGATCGCTGCGCCGACGCGCCGCGACTCGGGGCTGCTGGCTCGAATGCAGGAGATGCAAACATGACGCTGCGTTTTCACGTGGTACCGGAAGAAGTCGAGTTGACGGCCGTGCGCGCGCAAGGCGCGGGTGGCCAGAACGTCAATAAAGTCTCGAGCGCGATCCACCTGCGTTTCGATATCCGCGCCTCCTCGCTGCCCGATGTCTTGAAGATGCGGTTGCTCGCCTTGGAAGACCGGCGCATCACGCGCGAAGGGGTGATCGTCATCAAAGCGCAGGAATACCGCACGCAGGAGATGAATCGCGCCGCCGCGCTGGCGCGGCTCGAAGAACTGATCGCGAGCGTCAGCGTTACGCGCCGCCCGCGGATTCCGACGCGGCCCACGCGCGCGTCCACCGTACGTCGACTCGAAAGCAAGACGCGCCGCTCGAGTGTGAAGGCCGGGCGTGGCCGCGTTGAAGAATAAGGCCTCTCGTCCGTCGGTTCAGCGGGCGAGGGGGGCGCGCCTGAGCCGCTCGCTTACGGCCGCTCGCCATTTCATCGCGAGCCGCTTTCTCCGTCGCGGTCAATCGCGGTCGATCGCGGGCGCTTCCAGGCTCGCGACGAAGTCGACACAAAACACTTCGATTTGCCCGTGCGTCTCGACCGTGACGGCGGCCGTGTAGCAGTCCTTGCCTTCGGTGAGGGAATAGTGCGGCCCCATGACGGCGACGCGTCCGGGCGACGCCAATGCGCGTTTGAAGTAGGCGCGCCGCGACCAATTGCTCGCGGTATCGGGAAACAGTGGCGCCAGACGAGGGGACTGCGGTTGCGTTTGGGAGGCGATCGACGGCCGGTGCTGGTCGCCATGCCGGTCGACGACGAACACGCGCCGTGCCCACGGTGCGCGGAACGCCTGCTGTGCGGCGAATGCGAGATCGCCGGTCGAGGCGTAAGCGCGTGCGCCTGCGAGGACGGTTTCTTCGAGGCTGGCAAATTCGACAGGCTTGCCGGGGGAGGCCCAAGCGCGCGCGTGAAAGCGTTGCCACATCGATTCGATGCGGCTCGGGGCGTCCTCGCCCGCACGGGTGACCGACGGCTGCGGTGTGCCGAGCCAAAAGCCCTGGACGAAATCGACATCGGCCTCCATCAAGGTCATCAGTTCATCCTCGGATTCGATCCCCTCGCCGAGCACCATGGTGCCGGCGCGGTGCAGCATCGTCACGAGTTGGGTGGCGAATTGATGATCGGCGCCCGGCGCGGCGATGCGGGCGACGAGCGAGCGATCGAGCTTGACGATGTCCGGGCGCATGCGCCAGATGCGATCGAAGTTGGAAAACCCCGTGCCGAAATCGTCGATGGCGATCAGCAGATCGCGCTCGCGCAGCGCATCGACGATGCGCTCGAATTGCGGCTCGTCCGTGCTCGGTTGCTCGATCATCTCGAACACCACGCGATGCGGCGCGATGCCGAAGTGAGCGCACAGGTCGTCGGTGAAGGCCTGATGGCTCGGCCCGATACGCAGCAACTGGGGCAGCGCGTTGACGAAGAGCCAGCCCGATTGCGCGTTCTGCTCCGCGAAGTTGGCGAAATGGACACAGCGTGTCAGTCGTTCGAGCGCGAGCGCAGGGCCCGTGGCCTTGGCGCGCGCAAACAACTGATCGGGGGTGATCGTGCGGCCTTTGGCATCGGTCGCGCGCAAGAGCGCCTCGTAGCCGACGATGCGCTTGTGCGTGATCGACACGACCGCTTGGAAGGCGCTGCGCAGCGTCACGCCTTGAAACGCGATGTGCCAACCGGCCTCATCGCGGGCGAGATGCGGCAGGATGCCCGCAAGCGTCAGCTCGCGTCGCGACGACATGCCGAGCGACGCGCGTCCGCGCGCCGTAGCTGCGCGCGACGGCCGCCGCGCCAGATGCGGGAAGATCTCGTGCCGCGTGCGCGCAGTGAGCCGTCCGAGCGGGAGCGGACGAAAGGAGCTGGCATATCGAACGGTATCCATGTAACCAACGGGCAGTGTAGCAAAGCGTGAACCCAAAGAATGCGACCAGCCTAAGGCGGCCCCGGCGCCTTCGAGCGTGCGGTTGCAGACGATTGGCATGGAAAGGCGGACGCGGTCATCGCCGCGCGTGCGGCGCCGAACGCGGGAGAGCCGACACTGGCGAGAAAGGGAGACAGGCGGGAAGCGAAGGAGGCAGGCGCGCGAAGGAGGCGGGGACGCTCGAAAAGGCGGGCGCCGAAGTGGCGCCCGCGGCGGTCGTGCGCCGAGCGATAGGCTACGCGTGGCGCTGCCGCATGCCGGGGATGCGCTTGATCACCCCTGTGGCGAGCGCGGTGCCCACGAGCACGATCGCGCAGCCTTGCACCATGTTCGCGGTGAGCGCTTCGTCGAGGAACAGCGTGCCCCACAAAATGCCGAATACCGGAATCACGAACGTGACGGTGATGGCGCGCGCCGGTCCCGCGACGTTGATGAGATGGAAGAAGATCAAGTAGGCCACGCCCGTGCACGCCACGCCGAGGCTCAGGACCGCGCCCCAGGCGTGCAACGAGACCGGACCCGCGGGCCACGTCGCGATGGCGAACGGGATCAGCGCGATGCTGCCGCCGATCATGCTGCCGGTGGCGATCGTCAGGGAATCGACGCCGGTCAAATAGCGTTTCGTGTAATTGGCGGCGATGCCGTAGAGGAGCGCGGCGCCGGTCGCGGCGAGCGCGGCCAGCGCCGTCGCGAACGCCGACGGCGCAAGCGCGCCATGGGGCGCCGCAATCTGGCCCCAGACGAGTGATACCACGCCTCCAAAACCGATCAGCATGCCGAGCGTGCGCAAGGCGGTGAGCCGGTCCTTGAGCCAGACGAACGCGATGAGCGCGCCCCACAGCGGTGTGGTGGCGTTGATGACTGAAGTCAAGCCCGCCGATAGCGTGAGTTCGGCAAATGCGAACAAGCAGAACGGCGCGGCGGAGTTGAGCACGCCGACCACGAACAACGGCAGCGCGCGCGAGCGCAGCGTCGCAAACGAAGCGCGCGGCGTGCCGCGCAGCGCCAGCATGACGATGAGCACAGCGGCGCCGATCGACACACGCAGGGCCATGAGCGGCGCGACGCCGAACTCCACTACCCCTACGCGAATGAATAGGAACGATGCGCCCCATAGGGCGGCGAGCACGAGCAGTTGAAGGAGATGGCTGGGTTTCATGAGGGGTCTCGAGGCTTGTTTTCGTCTTGTCTCTGCTGAACGAAAGGCATGGTATCACCGCCCCGTCGTTCGATATTTCAGCGCGAGATGAAACAGCAAAAATCGACAAAAGTGCGTGCCGAACGGCAGAAAAAGAAGGTGCGGCGGACCGAGTGCATGCAATGCGCTGGAGACGAAAAAGGGGCGCAGTCGAGAGACTGCGCCCCTTTGGGCAACGCTAGAAGGTGCTTCGCGGCGTTACTGCCGCTGATAGATCTGCGCGCCGCTCTTGACGAATTCGACGGCCTTTTCCTCCATCCCCTTCTTGAGCGCCGTTTCGTCCGACATGCCTTGGGCGGCGGCGAAGTCGCGCACGTCCTGCGTGATCTTCATCGAACAGAAGTGGGGGCCGCACATCGAGCAGAAGTGGGCGACTTTCGCCGAATCCTTCGGCAGCGTTTCGTCGTGGAATTCGCGCGCCTTGTCGGGATCGAGACCGAGGTTGAACTGGTCTTCCCAGCGGAACTCGAAGCGCGCCTTCGACAAGGCGTTGTCGCGCACTTGCGCGCCCGGATGCCCCTTGGCCAGATCGGCCGCGTGCGCCGCGAGCTTGTAGGTGATGATGCCTTCCTTGACGTCGTCCTTGTTCGGCAGGCCCAGGTGCTCTTTCGGCGTGACGTAGCAGAGCATCGCGGTGCCGAACCAACCGATCATGGCCGCGCCGATGCCCGAGGTGATGTGATCGTAGCCCGGTGCGATGTCGGTCGTGAGCGGTCCGAGCGTGTAGAACGGCGCTTCGTCGCACCATTCCAATTGCAGGTCCATGTTCTCTTTGATGAGCTGCATCGGAACGTGGCCGGGGCCTTCGATCATGACCTGCACATCGTGCTTCCACGCCGTTTGCGTCAGTTCGCCGAGCGTCTTGAGCTCGCCGAGCTGTGCTTCGTCGTTGGCATCGTAGATCGAGCCGGGACGCAGCCCATCGCCAAGCGAGAAGCTGACGTCATAGGCCTTCATGATTTCGCAGATTTCCTCGAAGTGTTCGTAGAGGAAACTTTCCTTGTGATGCGCGAGGCACCACTTGGCCATGATCGAGCCGCCGCGCGAGACGATGCCCGTCATGCGATTGGCCGTGAGCGGCACGTAGCGCAGCAGCACGCCCGCATGGATCGTGAAGTAATCGACGCCTTGCTCGGCTTGCTCGATGAGCGTGTCGCGGAAAATCTCCCAGGTCAGATCCTCGGCTTTGCCGTTGACCTTTTCGAGCGCTTGATAGATCGGCACCGTGCCGATCGGCACCGGGCTGTTGCGGATGATCCACTCGCGCGTCTCGTGAATATGCTTGCCCGTCGACAGATCCATGACCGTGTCGCCGCCCCAGCGGATGGCCCACGTCATCTTGTCGACTTCTTCGCCGATCGACGAGGTCACGGCCGAGTTGCCGATGTTCGCATTGATCTTCACGAGGAAATTGCGGCCGATGATCATCGGCTCGCTTTCCGGGTGGTTGATGTTCGCGGGAATGATCGCGCGGCCGCGCGCTACTTCCTCGCGCACGAATTCCGGCGTGATTTCGCGTGCGGCGTTCGCGCCGAAGGCGGCGGCGCCGAAGGCTTGGCCGGGGTGCTGGCGGCCCATCATGTCGGCCAGCTTCGCGCCGTTCGGCCCGCTCGCGCGCAGGCTCTCGAGGTATTCGGCGCGGCGCTGGTTCTCGCGAATCGCGATGAACTCCATCTCGGGCGTAATGATGCCGCGGCGCGCGTAGTGCATCTGCGTGACGTTCGCGCCGGCTTTGGCGCGGCGCGGCGTGCGATGCAGGCCGGGAAAGCGCAGCGAGGCCGTGGCCGGATCGGCTGCGCGTTCGAGACCGTATTGGCTCGTGAGGCCGGGCAGCGCTTCGGTGTCGCCGCGCTCTTCGATCCAACGCTGGCGCAACGCGGGCAGGCCCGAACGGATGTCGATCGCCGCTTGCGGGTCGGTATAAGGCCCCGAAGTATCGTAGACGTAGATCGGCGGGTTTTTCTCGCCGCCGAAGGCCGTAGGCGTATCGGCTTGCGTGATTTCGCGCATCGGCACGCGGATATCCGGACGCGAGCCCGTCACGTAGATCTTTTGCGAATTGGGCAGCGGAGCGACGGCCGCGGCGTCCACGCGCGCTTCGGATGAAATGAATTTCGGATTGGCACTCATGCGATTCTCCTGACTTAGGGCGCTAATGCAGGAGACGAGAGGGCGGATGAGAGAAATGCGCGGAGCCGAGAAGCTCCCACGCTTCCCTGCGCTGGCATTATCCAGATCAGGTTCAAAGGGTATTTCTCACCCGCGCGTACCGAGTGCGACGGTACGACGCAGGACCCCCGCGTTAGCATCGCAGAAGATACACGCGCAGCCGGGCTTTGGCAACCGGCCATGACAAGGCCGCGCCGCCGCTCGCTCGTTGGCGCGGCGGCGGGGGCCTGCGTGGCCGGAGCACACCGCCGGGGAGGCCCTCTGCGCCGTGTGGCTACGCCGCTTTGATGGCGCGCCGTTGCATAATGGCGTGGTTTGCGCGCCGATCGACCGGCGCACCCGTTCACTCCCAAGCGTACCGACAAGAATGCCGCCCTGCATTGCCCGGATCGACTTTGCAGCGCTGCGCGGCTTGCGCATCGCGCCGCACCTGCCGTGCGGCGCCGCCGTGCGCCGGCGGGCCTTGCCTCGAGGCGCCGGTTGATGCCGCTCGCACTATCTGCCTTCACCAAGTGGATCGGGCCGCCGCGCAGTCACGGGGGGCGCATCGCGCTTGCGCTGGCCGTCGTTTACCTCGCTTGGGGTTCGGCCTATCTGGCCGTGCACGTCGCGCTGGAAGCGTTTCCGCCCTTATTGTTGTCCGGTCTGCGCAACTTGATCGCGGGCATTGGCCTGTTCCTATTCGCGGTGCGACGTGCGAGCGCGTGGCCGACGCTGATCCAAGCGCGCAACGCGGGCATCGTCGGCACGATGCTCGTGGGTTTTTCGAGCGGCTTGCTGGCGTTCGGCATGCGCAGCGTAGGCACCGGTACCGCGGCAGTCATGGTGGCGACCGTGCCGCTGTTCGCGACGATCATCTCGGCCGTGGCGGGCCGGCCGATCGCAAAGGGGGAGTGGGCCGCCGTGGCGCTGGGTCTGGCCGGCATTTTCATCCTCAACCACGGCGATTCCTCCAATTCGTCGACGAGCGGCAGCATCGTCATCCTGTGCGCTGCGTTGTTTTGGGCTGGCGGCGCCCATCTCGCGAGCCGTCTCGCGCTGCCTGCCGATCTGTTTTTGTCGACTGCGCTGCAGATCGGGCTTGGTGGCGCGATTTCGACGGTGATCGCGGTGGCAGGCGGCGAGCGCGTCGCCGCACTCAGCTTCGGCTCGTTATTCGCGTTCGTGTACCTGATGGTGGTCGCGACGATGGCCGCGTACGTCGCCTACGGTTTCTTGATTCGGCACACGAGTCCGATCGTGGCGAGTAGCTGCATGTACGTGAACCCCATCGTCGCCGTGGCGCTCGGCGCGATGATGTTGGGCGAACCGGTAACGGGCTCGACGTTGATCGCGACCGGCGTGATCCTTGCCAGCGTCGCGCTGTCGTTCTGGTTCGACCGGCGGCGCGCCGCTTGACGAGCGCTAGAGCTTGGCGGCCAGTTCGGCGCCTTCGCGAATGGCGCGCTCCGCGTCGAGCTCGGTCGCGAGGGCCGCGCCGCCGATCACATGAAACCGCGGCCCGCCCAAGCGGGGCGTCGTCGGCACGAGATCGCGCAGCGATTCCTGCCCCGCGCACACGACGATCGTATCGACCTCGAGCCATTGCTGCAGCCCGTCGCGTTCGATCTTCAGTCCGCCCCGTCCGATCTCGAGATAGGTGACGCCGTCGAGCATCTTCACGCCGTGACGCACGAGCGTCGCGCGATGGACCCAGCCCGAGGTCTTGCCCAGCCCCGCCCCGAGCTTGCCCTTCTTGCGCTGCAGCAGCCAAATCCGGCGCTCCGGCTGCGGCGCGGGAGCGGCAGGGGCAAGGCCGCCCGGTGCGGCAACGGTTAAGTCGACGCGCCACGCATCGAGCCACGCGTCGCGCGGTTGCGGCAGCGGATCGCCTGCGCGGTGCAGCAAAAACTCGCTGATGTCGAAGCCGATGCCGCCCGCGCCGATGACCGCGACGGTGCGGCCGACCGGCGCCCCGTGCAACACGTCGACGTAAGAGAGGACGTTGGCGCCGTCGATGCCTGGGATCGACGGCCGCCGCGGGACGATGCCCGTGGCTACGATGATTTCGTCGAAGCGTTCCTTGTCGAGCCGCGCTGCGTCGACACGTGTGCAAAGGCGAACGTCGACGCCGTATTTGCGCAACTGCGCGCTGAAATAGCGCAGCGTTTCGGCGAATTCCTCTTTCCCCGGGATGCGCTTGGCGAGATTGAATTGGCCGCCGATCGTTGAGTTCGCATCGAACAGCGTGACGCGATGACCGCGTGCGGCCGCCACGCACGCGGCCGACAGTCCGGCCGGTCCCGCGCCGACGACGGCGAGCGCAAGCGCGCGGCGCGTGGGCCGATAGACGAGTTCCGTTTCGCGCGCCGCGCGAGGATTGACGAGGCAGCTCGCGCGTTCGTTGCGGAAGGTGTGATCGAGACAGGCCTGGTTGCAGGCGATGCATGTATTGATCTCGTCGGCGCGCCCTTCGCTGGCTTTGACGACGAACTGCGGGTCGGCCAAGAGGGGCCGCGCCATTGACACGAGATCCGCGCTGCCTTGCGCTATGAGCGTCTCGGCCAACTCCGGCGTGTTGATCCGGTTCGATGCGATCACGGGAATCGTCACGGCGGCGCGCAAACGCGCCGTCAGCGGGGCGAACGCGGCGCGTGGCACGGAAGTCACGATCGTCGGCACGCGCGCCTCGTGCCAGCCGATGCCGGTGTTGATCAGTGTGACGCCCGCGGCTTCGAGCGCGCCGGCGACTTGGATGGTTTCGTCCCAGGTATTGCCGCCTTCGACGAGATCGATCAGCGAAAGGCGATAGATGACGATGAACCGATCGCCGCAGGCCTCGCGCACGCGGCGCACCACGGCGAGCGCCAAGCGCATCCGGTTAGCGATGCTGCCGCCGTAGCGATCGGTGCGATGGTTCGTGCGCAAACAAAGGAACTGGTTGAGCAGATAGCCTTCGCTGCCCATGATCTCGACGCCGTCGTAGCCGGCGCGCTGAGCGAGCCGCGCGGTCTTCGCGTAAGCGCCCACGGTGCGCTCGATGCCCGCTTCGGTCAGCGCTTTCGGTGTGAACTTCGAAATGGGCGAGCGAATGGCCGATGCCGAAACCACGAACGGGTGGTAACCGTAGCGGCCCGCATGCAGGATCTGCAAGGCAATCTTGCCGCCTTCGTCATGCACGGCTTTCGTCAGACGGCGATGATTGTGCAGATCGAAGACGCTATTGAGCGTGCCGCCGAATGGCAGCAGCCATCCTTCGCGGTTCGGCGAAATGCCGCCCGTGATGATCAGACCCACGCCGCCTTTTGCACGCTCGCGGTAGTACTCGGCGAGCGCCGGATAGTGCCAAAAGCGGTCCTCGAGGCCCGTATGCATCGAGCCCATGACGACGCGATTCCTAAGCTTCGTGAAGCCGAGATCCAGTTCGGAGAGCAAATGTCGGTAGGGCATGAGGGCGCGTTTTGTAAAAGTCAGTGCGAGCGAACGATAGCGCGCGTCGTCCGTTATGCGCTGGAGGTTTGGCTCTAACCGCGATGGGCTGCCTTGCCGCGGCCGTGCGCAGCGCAGCCCATCGCGGCGAATGCGAACGGCATACCCTTTGCTCCCCGAAAGGCGCGAGCGCGAGTCTCGCAGCTCGTATTTATCAGAGGTTTGGATGGGAGGTCGTGATGAAAACAGTTCGTCAATTCGCTGCGTGCGCGAGCGCTGCGTTGCTATTGGCCGCTTGCGGCGGCTCGGGCGACGTGGGCAAGGAAGTGGGCCTGCAGAACCCCGAGATTCATTTCGTCAACGCGGTGCCGATCGCACCGAACGGGTCCGCGGCGCCGAACCTCGACCTCTTCGTCAACGGTTCGACTTTGTCGGGGCAAACGAACGTCCCGTACAAAGGCGTGACCAATTTCGCCAACATCAACACGGGTAGCACGTCGGTCGGCTATGGCCTAACCGGCACGAGCGCGAGCTCGGCGCTGGCAAGCGGAACGTTTCCGAATGTCGCGAGCGGGCATGAGTACACCGTCATCGCGTTGCCGAGCATCACGGCCAGCAACGGCTACGGCATAGGCTTGATCGACGATCCCTTCGACAAGGGCCTGCTGTCCAACGATGCGCGTGTGCGCGCGTTCAACGCCGCGCCGAATGCGAGCGACGTCGACCTCTACATCGTGCCTCCCGGCACGACGAGCCTGTCCGGCAGGAGCCCGACGATGGCAGGCATCTCGTACGGCAATGCGGTACCGGCCTCGGGGCAAGATTCGCTCTATCTTTCGGGTGGCAGCTATATGGCGATCGTGACGCCGGCGGGCACCGCGACGCCGATCTACGAATCGGCACAATTTAACCTCGACAACAACGCCGACTGGCTGATCTCGGTCGTTCCCGCGGGCGGCGTGGCGAGCGCCTTGCAACCGGGGCAGATCCACTTGCTGGTCGCGCAAGGCGGCAACACGACGCAACCGGCGCTCGAATTGTCCAATGCGCTGACAGGCCACTGACGCGCGGCTCAATCGATGAGCGTGCCGTCCGTTTCGTGGAAAGGATAGGGCCCTTCGCCTTCGTCGACGTAAGCGTGGTGCGTGACGACACCCGTGTCGGCCGCGTACTGATGCACAGCGAAGGCGGGGGGCTCGAGCCGGAACGCCGAGGGCGCATTGGGCCGCAGATCGAGCGCGACCTGATGCGCGGGAGCGGGCACGGCCGACGCGATGGTGCCCGCGAAACGCGTGAAAATCGGCCGGTGCACGTGGCCGCAGATCACGCGTTCGACGTTCGGGAAGCGGCCGATGACCTCGGCCAGCCGCCGCGCGGATTCGGGCTCGAGCCGCTGACGATCCATATGGCCGATGCCGCACACGAATGGCGGATGATGCAGCGCGACGACGACCGGTTTGCCTGCGCAAGCGGTCAGTTGCGCTTCGAGCCAAGCGAGACGCGCGTCGCACAACTGCCCGCCGCTTTGCCGCGGCGTTTGCGAATCGAGCGCGATGAGACGCAGTGCGCCGACGTCCACCGCGTATTGGACGAATTCGCCCTCGCCGCGCAGGTAGGCATGTCCGTCGAACACTTCGCGCAGCGCAGCCCGATCGTCGTGATTGCCGACGAGCAAATAGACCGGCATGGTGAGCGGGGCCAGTAGCCTTTTGAGCGCCTCGTACTCCACTAGGCTGCCTAAATCGACGAGATCTCCCGTCACGACCACGGCGTCCGGTCGGGGCTCCATCGCGTTCAAGCGTGCGACGCAGCGTTGCAGATAGGCCGATGTGTCGACACGGCGATACGCCAGCGCACCGGGGCGTTTGATGTGCAAATCGCTGATTTGGGCGAGCAGCATGTGGGGTTCCTCCTATTTTTTGCGCAGCGGCACCGCGTTTCTTTACGGCAGTGCGATTAGACCCTCCGCCGCGATCTCGATGCCGACTGCCGAGCCGGGCGCCCATTGACTGCGTCCCGCCACGTCGATGACGAGCGCTTCGGGGGCTGCCCCCGTCACCGTCACGCGGGTGCGCTCGCCCAAAAACGAAACCGTTTCGACCACGCCGCGCAGCGAGGCGCGCTCGGGCGCGACTAGCCGTGCATCCTCTGGGCGGAAGAACAACTCGGGCGGGCCGTCGTGCGCGAACCCCTCAGGCGTGTGGATGCATCCTCCTGCCGTGGCGAGCGCGTTCTCTTGCCATTGTCCCGCGAGCCGGTTGATCGTGCCGACGAATTGCGCGACGGCGCGGTTCGCTGGCCGGTAGTAGATCTCGCGTGGCGTGCCGATCTGCTCGATACGGCCCGCGCTCATCACGACGATTCGATCGCCCAGCTCCATCGCTTCGGCTTGGTCGTGCGTCACGTAGACCGTCGTGATGCCCAGCCCGCGCAGCAGCGTGTTCATGTCGCGCCGCAGCGTGTCGCGCAGCCGCGCGTCGAGTGCGGTCAGCGGTTCGTCGAGCAGCAACACGCGCGGTTCGCGCGCGAGCGCGCGAGCGAGCGCCACGCGTTGCCGCTGGCCGCCGGATAGCTGATGGATCGCTTTGTCCGCGTGCGCTTCGAGTCGCATCATCGCGAGTAGCTCGTCCACGCGTTTGCGCACGAGCGCCGGCTCGGTCTTGGCGATCTTCAACCCGTAGCCGACATTGCCGCGCACGGTCAAATTGGGAAACAACGCATAGCTTTGAAACACCATGCCCACTTGCCGCCGCTCGATCGGCAAGCGCGTGACGTCGTCACCGCCGAAGAATACTGCGCCGCCGGCATCGGGTGTCTCGAGGCCTGCGACGATGCGCAGCGTCGTCGTTTTGCCGCACCCGGAGGGCCCGAGCAAGACGAGTGTTTCGCCGGCGCCGATCGTCAGATCGATGGGCTCGAGCACTCGGGTGCCGTGGAAGGTCTTCGAGCACTGGGCGAGTGCGATGGGAACCGGAGTGAATTTCATTGGAGCGAATGGGTCGAGAAATTATTCCGTCTGGTTCTTGCCGCGGTGCGCGGCGTCCGCCCCGCGCATGATCTCGCCTTGACCGCCAAGGCGCTGCATTGCGACGAGCAACGGCATCGTCATCGCGAAGAACAGAATCGTATAGGCGCTGCCCACTTCGATTCGCAACGATGCGTACGTATCGGCAAGCCCAACCGGCAGCGTCTTCGTTTCGGGCGTGTGCAGCATCCAGGTCAGGTTGAATTCGCCGATCGACAAAGTGACGACGGCGAGCGCGCCCGCGACGATGCCCGGCTGCAAATTGGGCAGCACGACGGTGAAAAAACGCTGAACGAAGGTGGCGCCCAGGCTGGCCGCGCCTTCTTCGAGCGTGCGCAGATCGGCGCTGGCTGCGACTGCCGCGACGGCGCGCACCATAAACGGCAGCGTGAACACGACATGGCCGACGACGATGAACGCAATGCTCATTCGAAATGCGGTGAAGCCCCCGTAGACGACGATCAGCGCGAGCGCCGACGCGAGCCCGGGCAGCGCTATCGGCAGCACGAGCAATTCTTCGACGACGCGGGCAAGGCGAGTCTTGCTGCGTGCGAGGGCATAAGCGGCGGGCACGCCGGTGACGAGCGTGATCGCGAGCGTGGCGGCGGCGACTTCGAACGAGAGCAGCACCGACCCGTGATACTGCGACCAGACCTGCTCGAGCCACCGCAGTGTGAGGCCGCTCGAGACGCCGCGAAAATAATTGACGGTGAGCCCGGCCAGCACGGACATGACGACGGGCACGACGAGGAAGGCGCACAGCGCGAACGTGACGAGCCACTGGCCGAAGGCGAGGAAGCGGCGCGGCGCGAGGCGCGTGGCCAGTGCCGCTGCAGCGCTGCGATCGATGCGGGCGGGTTCGGCCGATAGCTTCATTGCGAACCTCGCCTCATGCCGTGGCCGCGACGGCCGAGCCCGTCGCACTGCGCGCTAGCGCGAGCACGAGCCAGGTGACGATGCCGAGGATCACCGACAATCCCGCGGCCGTGATCATGTTCGCATTCAACGTGAATTCGGTGTAGATCGTCATCGGCAACACGTCGATGTCGGTGGCGAGCGTGAATGCGGTGCCGAATGCGCCCATGGCGGTGGCGAAGCAAATCGCGCCGGCCGCGACGAGCCCGGGGGCGAGCCCGGGCAGGATCACATCGCGCATGATTTGCCAGGACGAGGCGCCGAGGGATCGGGCGGCTTCTTCGAGCGAGCGATCGAGCTTGGAGGCCGACGCCATGACGGTCACGATCACGCGCGGGATCGAGAAGTACAGATACCCGAGAAACAAGCCCGTCATGGAGTAGGCGAACACCCACCTGTCGCCGGTCAGCTTTTGCGTGAGCGCGCCGATGAGCCCTTGCCGTCCGGCCAGCATGATGACCATGAAGCCGACGACGACGCCCGGAAACGCGAGCGGGAACGTCAACAGTGCGACGAGCGCGCGTTTGCCGGGGAACTCGCGTCGCGCGAGCAGCAGGCCCGAAATGACCGACAGCACGAGCGTGGCGAAGGTGACCGAGGCCGACAGCGCGACGGTCGCGACGAGACTGTCCATGTAACGCGCATTGGTCAGCAGCGCGCGATAAGTCGCGAAGGCGTGACCGTTGGCGCTTACGTGAACGAGCACGCCCATCGGCAGCAGCCAAAAGGCGATGAAAACGGCGAGCGCGGGCGCGATCAAGACGATGCGCCAGCGCAGCGGAAAGGTGATGTCGTGCATGGTGACGACCGCTCGTAACGAAGAAAAGCGGCCTCGGAGAAACGGCGGGCGCGTGGGTCTTGCCGCGCGCCCGCGCAACCCGGAGACTGCCCGCGTGCGTTAGTGCATGACTTGCAAATATTGTTGACCGAACGCTTGCTGCTTATCGGCCATCTTGCCGAAATCGACGGGCTTGGCGCGCGCGTACTCGCTCGCCGGCAGGAACTTGGCGGCCGCTTCTTTGCTCATCGCGCTGGCGCGCACGGGCCGCAAGTAGGCATTCGCCCAGATCTTCTGGCCCTCGTCGGACAGCACGAAGTCGAGCACTTTCTTGCCGTTCGCCTCGTGCGGCGCGCCCTTGACGAGGCTCATGACGTACGGCACCGAAATCGTCCCTTCGGTCGGAATCACGAACTCGACGTTGGCCTTGTCTTTGTATTTCGCGCGGTAGGCGTCGAAATCGTAGTCGAGCAAAATTGGAATTTCGCCGGACAGCACGCGCGCATAGGCGGTCTGCTTGGGCACGATCGGCGCATTGGCTTTGAGCTTCTTGAACCAGTCGAGGGCCGGCTGGAAATTGTCGAACGAACCGCCGAGCGCCTCGTTGACGGCCACCGCGCCGGCATAGCCGACGAACGCGCTGGACGGATCGAGGTATCCGATCATTCCTTTGTACTCGGGCTTGAGCAAATCGGCCCACGACTTGGGCACGGGCTTGCCTTCCAGCGCGTCCTTGTTCACGAAGAAGCCGAGCGTGCCCGAGTGAATCGCAAACCAGTACCCTTGCGGATCCTTGAGGCCGGCGGGAATGTCGTTCCAATGCGCCGGCTTATAGGGTTGCACGACGCCCTTGTCCTTGGCTTGGAACGCCGACGACACGCCGAGATAAACGACATCGGCGACGGGACTCTTCCGTTCCGCGATCAGTTGGGCGATCGCTTGGCCCGAATTCTTGTTGTCCGAGGGCACGTGAATGCCGGTGGCGGCTTGAATCGCCTTCAGCTCGCTTGCCCAATCGGCCCATTCGGGCGGGCAGTTGTAGCAAATGGCGGATTGTTGGGCGTGGGCTGCGGGTGCGAGCGGCCCCGCGAATGCAACGAGCGCGGCGGCGACGTAACCGAGCCGAGCTAGGCGGGCGCGAAGCTGGAATGAGCGACGTGTCACTTGAGGTCTCCTTACGGGACGGGAAAGCGATTGATTGGGACGTCGTGGCAATGCTGCGCCGGCCCGTGGCGGGCCAGCGCGGGAAACAGGCGACCGCACGCCGCTTACGCGACCGGGTGAATGGGCAGCGAAGGGCCCTGCGCGCCGGTGAGCGCGCCGATGGTCGCACCTTGGCGCAGCGTGTGAGGCAGCGTGAGAGAAAGCGATTCGCCGTCGTCGGCCCCCTGGATGCGCGCCATCAGGCGCCGCCAGGCGGCGCAGCCGATTTCGCGGTTGGGGGTGCTGATGCTCGCGAGCGTAGGCGAGAGCAATTCGCCCATCGCGAGGCCGTCGAAGCCGAGAATGGACATGTCTTCGGGCACGCTGTATCGGGCTCGGCGCAAGCCGCGCATGACGACCATCGCGAGCAGATCGTTGCTGCAGAACAGCGCGGTGGGACGTGCCGCGCCGCAGGTCAAGTGCGCGAGCACGGACGGCGCGAGTTCGTCGGCGTTGAAATCGACTTCCAGCGCGGGGGCCGGCGTGCACCCGGCTTGGCGCATCGCTTCGGCATAGCCCTTATAGCGCAGCCGCGCGCGATCGGACTCGGCGAGCGTGCCGGCCAGCATCATCACCCGTTCATGGCCGTGCTCGATCAGCATGCGCACGCCGTCGTAGGCGGCCCGCCGGTTATCGACCGACACCGACGGACGCCGCACCGTATCGTTGTGCATCAGCACGTAGAGCTTGCCGTCGCGATCGAGTTCGTCGAGCAGCGGATGCGTGTCCGCGTCGGCGACGGTCAGGATCAGGCCCTCGACGCGCTGAGCCAGCAGCGTTTCGATCGCATGGCGCTCGCGCGCGGCGTCGTACTGGGTGGTCATTAGCATCAGGCGATAGCCTTGGGCCGACGCGAGTTCGTCGATTCCCTGCAGGCATTCGGCGAAGACGGGATTGGCGAGCGTCGGCAGGACGATGCCGATCAGGCGCGTGCGCTCCCCGCGCAACTGCCTGCCGAGCGGGCTCGGGCTGAACTGCAGCGCTTCGATCGCCTCTCGGATCTTCGCGAGCGTCACGCGGTTCACCGTATGCGGTGCATTGATCGCGCGCGAGACCGTCGCGATGGAAAAGCCGGCGTAGGCGGCCACGTCCTTGATCGTGTGTTTCATCTTTCTGTGCAGTCCGGTAGTGCTGGGCCTGGAAACGTTTACGTCGCAACGATTATCGACGTCGATTATGACTGACCTATGACGTTTTTGCTCGATATTTGGACTGAAAAAAATGTTTTGTCGGCTTGGCTCTACCGGCTGCACTAGGCATAATCGGACCCGATCGGCTGTCGGCGTGGACGCTGGCGACTGAAATATTTCCCGTAACCCGCAAGTTGAAGAAAGAAAGGATCGACGCGTGAGCCTTTGGTTTTTGATTTTTCTAAGCGTCCTACAGGGCGTCACGGAACTATTCCCCGTCAGCAGCCTGGGACATACGTTGCTCGCGCCTGCGTTGCTCGGGATGCATATCGACAAGCATGCGCCGCAGCTGATCCCGTTTCTGGTTGCGCTGCACCTAGGGACGGCGTTCGCGTTGCTCTGGTATTTCCGCAAGCGCTGGATCGAGCTGATCGGGGGCTGGTTCGGCTCTCTCGCGGGACGGCGCAGTGAAGAGGGCCATATGATGTGGGCGCTCATTATCGGCACGATTCCGGCGGGGCTCGTCGGGCTTTTGCTGGAAAAGCGGCTGGAGCGGATTTTTCATGATTTGCGCATCGTTGCGCTGGCGCTCGTGGTGAACGGGCTGCTGCTGTGGTTCGGCGATCGCTTGCAGCGCGCGCGCGCGCACCGCCCGCCGGAGAGCCTGAGCTTCAAGCAGGCGTTTCTGGTTGGGTTGGCGCAAGTCGGCGCTTTGATTCCCGGCTTCTCGCGCAGCGGGTTGACGATGATTGCCGGGAACGCGGCAGGGCTGACGGCGGAAAGCGCGGCGGAATTCGCCTTTTTGCTCGGCACGCCGATTATTTTCGCGGCTGGGTTGCTGGAGGTGCCCAAGTTGTTTCATGCGCCGGGGCAACTCGCGGACGCGCTCCTGGGCGGCGTGTTGACAGCGATTGCCGCTTACCTGAGCGTGCGTTTCTTGATGCGCTATTTCGAGGGGCGAGGCCGCTTGGCGTCGTTCGGGATCTATTGCGTGCTAGCGGGGCTGGCTTGCTTCTTCTGGTTCGTCACGCGCGGCCAGCCGGTTTGAGGCCCTCTTCCGGCTGCGCTTGACCCGATCGAGTATAATTTGCGCCCCCGGCCCGCTGTGGTCGGGGCGTCGTACAATCACCGTTTGCCTCCCCATAGTTCAACGGATAGAACACGGGTCTTCTAAACCTGAAATCGAGGTTCGATTCCTCGTGGGGGGGCCAAAATTGCTCCTAACGTTTCCCATCGTCTACCAAAATCCCAAGCCAGTCAAGGGCTTGCGGCCAGTTCACTTCCCATCGTTGCCAAAGTTTTCCCATTGACACCCACAATCCACGGGGGTACTTTTCGGGGTACTTTTTGACCGAATGGGGTACCAAGATACCCCCTGTTTCCGATGCCCCTGACTGATGCCGCGGTGCGTGCCGCGAAGCCTCGCGAGAAGGCTTACAAGCTGGCTGACAGCGAAGGCATGTATCTCCACGTCACGCCGAGCGGCGCCAAATACTGGCGGCTGAAGTACCGCGTCGACGGCAAGGAGAGGGTGCACGCCATCGGCGTCTACCCGACCGTGTCGCTGCTGGCTGCGCGCAAGGCGCGTGAGGCTATCAAGGACCAGATCCGCGCCGGCCTGGACCCTTCCCATGAGAAGCGCCGTGTGAAGCTCGAGGCGGGGCTACGCCGCAAGAATTCCTTCGAGGCGATCGCGCGCGAGTGGCACGAGGCGAAATGTCAGACGTGGAAGTCGAGCTATGCCGACGGCGTGATTGCGCTGATCGAGAAAGAGCTATTTCCGGCGCTTGGCGCGCGGCCGATCGCGGAGATTACGCCTCCCGAGTTGCTCGCCGTGCTCCGGAAGATTGAGGCACGCGGCGCCTTCGAAATGTCGAAGAAATCGATGCAACTCGCCGGGCAGGTGTTCCGCTTTGGTGTGGCAACTGGCCGCTGCGAACGCGATCCGACGCCGGATCTCAGGGGCGCCCTGAAGACCCGGAAGGTCAAGCACATGGCGCGCATTTCCGAGGCCGAATTGCCCGAGCTGATGCGCAAGATCGCGGCGTACGATGGCGAATTCCAAACCCGCCTGGCGCTCCAATTCATGGCGCTGACGTTCGTGCGGACCGGCGAGATGCGGTTTGCCGAATGGTCGGAGTTCGACGAGGCGAAGGCCGAATGGAGGATCCCCGCGGAGCGGATGAAGATGCCGAGCCCGCATATCGTGCCGCTGTCGACGCAGGCGCTCGAGGTGATTCGTCAGCTCAGAGAGCTCAATGGGCGGTGGAAGTGGGTTTTCCCGAGCCAGTCAAACACGCAGAAACCGATCAGCGAGAACACGGTGCTATTCGCGTTATACCGCATGGGCTACCACTCACGGATGACGGGCCACGGCTTCCGCGGGCTCGCGTCGACGATTCTCAACGAAAACGGCTTCGAGCCCGACTGGATTGAGCGGCAGCTTGCGCACAGTGAGCGCAACGACGTCCGGGCGGCCTATAACCACGCTCAGTACCTACCGGAGCGGCGGCGCATGATGCAGTGGTGGGCGGACTATCTGACAGAGTCGGCACGGGCAATGCGTTAAAGTGACCCCCTTACCTCAAAGCAAAATTTGCAGCCCCGAGGGGTTTACGAGGTATCGTATGCCGAATGACGACGCTATTCTGATAGCTGACCCCAAATTAATGTTTGACCTACGGCAAAAGTACTGCATTTTTACTTGACGCCTCCTTATCCTCGATCTAGCCTCGAAATTGAGAGGGACAAACATGTCGAGCTGGCCCGGCAGGTCCGAAAGTCAAGGCGAACAGGATCAACAGAGGGAAGGCGAGATCTGGACAGTAGATCCGCCTGAAGATCCCCAAACTATCCCGGTTACGCCTGGTCCGGAAAGACGTGAGCACCCTTGGCCCGGTAGCGATCATTGGCGACGTTAGCCTTGCGCCGGTTTGTAAAACGGACGAATGGGGACGAAACATGGAAAACAAAACAACAAGGGTGACCGTGGACTTTTCCGCCGAGGCATATCAAGCTCTCGACGAGGTTGCGAAGCGCATCGGCGGTAGTAAAGCGGAGGCGCTCAGGCGATCGCTTGGCGCGTATAGATTCATTCTCAGGCAACAGCAGGAAGGATGGGATGTGATGCTGGAGAAGGGTGGCGAGCGGAAACAGCTCGTGACGACCTGAGATATGCAAGAGCCTAACGATACCGAAGAGGATCTCGGTCCCGTCCAGGGCCCCGAAGACCCGAGGACAAAGCAGCCGGCGGGCAAAGAGAAGGCATGGGCTCGTCTTTGGATTGTCTACGCTTTACTGTTGATCAATGGACTTACGGTATTCATCCCGTTTGTTCTTGGAGCGTTCGGCGTGTGCTTAACAGAGAAACATTGGGAATATCTTCACATCGTCTTTCCTGCTGAAATAGGCCTGTTGACTGCTGCAATGGCGTTCTATTTTGACCCAAGGAATTAGCCCGCCCGCGCGGGCTTTTTCACATCTGCAGCACCGCTGGCCGCGCCGCCAGGATCGGCACCTCGATCTCCTCCCCAATCCACAGCACCGGCCAGTTCGACGAGCCGTCGAAGCCCATGAAATTCCACAGCATCTCGCCCGAGGCGCTCCAGCCGTTGAAGCGCGCGGGCTGGATCTCGTCTAACCATTCCTGGCCCGGCTCCCATTCGTCCCGACAGGCGGATTCCGGATCGACCTCGCGGATGACCCAGTAGAAGGCGCCGACGATCAGTTGCTTGTCCTCGCGCATATGGGTTCCGCATGTCATGTGTCGACTGAAAGCCTACACGCAGCGACTACGGCCCGGGAGAGAGCGGCGGCACGTCCAGCGACGTCCAAATGATGGGATTTTCGTGGGCGCGGGGATGTATTGGTGCGATGCTGTGCCGCGTCAGGTTTGGTGTCGAGGGCGCCCCAACGCCGACCTCGATCGCGCCATCATCGCGTAGCCCTAATATCGCGCAAACAGCTTGCGACAAAGCAGGCGACGAAGATATGTCTAGACGAGTGGCTCAAGCGTAAGTTCTATCCGCCGCCCGCGATCCGCTCCGCTTGGCTCCGGATCAAGCAGGGGAAGATCAGTATCAGTAAACGAGGCGACGGCTACGTTCGCACGCTATTGATTCACGGCGCGCGAGTGGTGCTGAGCAGAGCCAGGGACAAAGGCCCATCGTGCGAGCAGATTTCGCTGCCGCGCCCCCGCAATGTCGCCGCTATCGCGCTCGCCGACAAGATGGCCCGAACCGCCTGGACCCTACTGATGCATGACAGCACTTCTCAGAACGACTATGCGGCCACAAGCCCCGCGTAGCGCAGCAACAATAGCTCGGCCGAACGACTGTACAAAAGATTGCGACGGTAACCGTGCAGGTGATGGCGAAACAGGTTGGACCGCAGGAATGCAAACTTGATGTTTACTCAGCACGTCAAGTGCGCGCGAGAGATGAGGACGTTCCTGGTGAATTCAGTCAGTGCCAGTTCGTAGCGTTATCTCAAAATTAACCAATCGCGCATAGCCGCATAGCCGCTGCCCGCCCACCATAAAACGCGACAATTCCTATTGGCTATTTTCGCTTTCCGATGTCTGAAGCACGAAATCGGTCGTTGTGGTGAATGACGGAGAATTTATAGGACCGAAAGAAGATAATTAAATCGATTTCATCGTTTTTGGAAAAAATACCCGTCGCAGAATATTGTTGAGCCTATACCATTCGGCTAGAATTGCGGCGTCGTAAGAGTCTCCGCCGCCTCGCGGCCGTGGCGCATGCCCAGTACCGGTAGCCGGTAGCCGGCATCGCGGCCCGCCACAATTAACTCAGAGTTTTCCAGGAGACAAGTCGCAATTCTCGGTTCAATTGTGAAATGTCAATGTAGAGACAATTATTCGATCAGCTTCGTGCATTATTTCGTCGCCGCGCAATGAGGTTCATTAGATGAAAGCGGCGGTCCTTTCACGTCGCAATGGCAATAGCGAGGATGAAAACGCATGACCCCCCGACAAGTCCTATTGTTGTCTCGTCCCAGGCATCGAATTCGTATCGCCGTGCTAGACGATCACCCGATCGTCGCACTCGGCATCGCAACCTATCTGCGTGATCAAGCAGACTTCCAGCTCATGGCGAACGTCTCGTGCATCGACGATCTACTCGCGGTCGTCGAACAGGGCGAATGCGACGCTGCGCTCGTCGACTACTACCTTCCCGGCGATCGGTTCGATGGCGCGACCTTCGTCAGGCGATTGCGGACCGAAGCGCCTCCAGTTGCCATTGTCGTGTTGTCCGCGGCGCGCGCTGCCGATACCGAGTGCGTTTGTCATCGCGCAGGCGCCAATGCCTTCGTCGAAAAGACGACTTCGCTGCCGCTGATCGCCGAGACCGTCCGCTATGCCGTGGCCGCGCCGCGCAAGTTCTTCGTGGTGCGCCAGGGAAGGGTCGAGGCGCGCGTTCCGCGTCCGCGCGAGGACAAGCTGTCGGCATCCGAGATCGAAATCTTGCGCCACATCGCGGATGGGCTCTCCGTCACGCAAACGGCAGCCCGGCTCATGCGCAGCAAGAAAACGGTGAGCACGCACAAGCGCAGCGCCATGCGCAAGTTGCGCGTCGCGGACGACCTCGGGTTGGCGCTCTTTCTCAAAGAGAAATTTCGGTATTGAGTGCGCACGAGACGGCGATGGTTACGGGCGCGCTACTACTCGAGCGGACCGCTGCTTCGTGCGCTCGCCGATGGCGCGGGCTCGCTCGAGGCATCGCATGTGCATTGGCGGCCAGTTGTCTCGCCAGCGCGGCGAACGCCGGAAAGAGCGAGCGAGCACAGCTGCGCGTCGCCGCCTTTCGCGACGAAATGAGCGCGCTCGATTACGTCGATCATGCGGGCGTTCGGCAGGGCCTGAACGCAAGCGTCTTGCGCGCGATCGCGGATCGTCATCGAATCTCCCTCGTCTATCGCATGTTTTCGTCGGTGGGGCAGGCATGGGCCGCGCTCGAGCACGGTGAGATCGATATCGTTCCCGTCGCATGCGAGGATCCGACGCCGCGGCGCGTCGGTGTTCTGTCGCCGCCGTACGCCCATGCCCACATCGGCGCCGTCGTGGCGCAGGGCCGCGCTGTGCCCGTGACGCTGCGCGACCTCGCCGGTCGGCGCGTCGCGATCACGGCCGGCAGCCCCGGGGCGGCGACGCTGAAGGCCAAGCTCGCCAGCGTCGCATGGCTGGAGATGGCGGATCGCGACGCAGCGCTGTCGGCTGTGGCGAGCCACGAAGCCGATGCATTCGTCGGGATGCATGCGCTGAACGTCGGAGCGGTCAATGCGTCGGGCCTCGGCGCGCTCGTGCCGGTCGCCATGCCGCTGTCGCTCTCGCTTTGTCTCGCGTCGCGCCGCGCCGACACCCCCGTGGCGGCGCTGATCGAGGATGGCTTGGCCGCGATTCCCGCGTCGGCGCTCGCCGAGCTCGAATTCCAACCGCTGCCGGCTGCGATGCGCCACGCCTCGGAACCCGCGGCCTTTGCGCTGAACGATGCGGAGCGCGCGTGGATACGCTCGCATCCGGTCGTGCGCGTCGGCGTTCAGCGGCTCGGCCGGCCATACGATTTCATCGACGATCAGGGCCACTGGCAAGGGCTTGGCGCGGCGCTTTTGCGGCAATTCGCGCAAACGACGGGCGTGCGCTTCGAGCCAGTGCCGCTCGAACCGGAGCTCGAGCCGGACCAAGTGCTGCGCGACGGCATCGTCGATCTCATCTCGTCTTTTCCGCTGGGGGCGTCCGGGGCCGAATCGGGCTACGCGTCGACGCGTGCTTACGACAGCTTCCCATGGTCTTTCGTACGCGCCGAACGCGACGATGCAAGCGCGAACCGGATCGCGACGACTCCGTGGCGCATGCGGCGATTGGCGGCCGCGCCAAGCCTCGAGGCAGCCACGCTCGTGCCGCGCAGCGACGCTGCCGATGCATTGCGCGCGGTGCTGGCGGGCAACGCCGATGCCGCGCTGATCAACACGATCGCAGCCGAAGAGCTCGGCGACCGCTATGCGCACGGCCGGTTGCTTTCCGATCCGACCGTAGCCGGTGTCGAACGCATTGGCTTCGCCACGACGCAGCATCACCGCGCGCTCGCGCAGATGCTCGATCGTTATTTGACTTCCTACAGCCCGCGCGAGCTGGCAAGGCTCGCGAGCCGCGCGAGGCCGCTCACGATCGTGCTCGGCTATGAGAAGAATGCGGTGATCGCGATCACATCGGCCGGCGCAGCCATCGCGCTGGGCATCATTGCCACGCTCGGGTGGGCCTACCGGCGCACCCGCGCCGCTCGCGGGGCCGCCTTGGCGGCGCATGGCGAGGCTGTCGCCGCGCGCGAGCAAGCGCTTGCGGCCGATCGTGCGAAATCGGCGTTCGTCGCGATGATCAGCCATGAGATCCGCACGCCGATGAACGGCGTCGTCGGCGTGCTCGATCTGCTCGAAACGATGGCGTTGGCGCCCGAGCCGCGCCGCTACCTGAGCATCGCGCAACATTCGGCGCGGCTGATGCTGCACGTGGTCGACGACACGCTCGACTACGTGAAGATCGAGCAGGGGGCATTGGCCCTCGCCGCCGAGCCGTTCGATCTCTATGCGCTCGCGGCCGCGGCTGTCGAACTGCACGCGCCGCTGGCCGCGCGCAAGGGGCTGGCCGTCTATCTGGCGGCGATGCCGCACTTCGATCGGCGGCTCCTCGGTGACGAGGCGCGCATCAACCAGATCGTGACGAACTTGCTCAGCAACGCACTTCGCTTCACCGATCGCGGTTACGTGCTGCTCGAGGCGCGACGAAAAGTGGCCCGGGGCCGCGCCTGGCTCGTGCTGTCGGTTGCCGATACGGGCGTGGGCATCTCCGAAGCGTACCGCGCCCGCTTGTTCGCGCCGTTCACCCAACAAGACACCACGACGACGCGGCGCTATGGCGGCACCGGCCTCGGGTTGTCGATCGTCAAGCGTCTCGTCGATCTCATGGGCGGCTCGATCGAAATCGACAGCCGTGTGGGCGAAGGCACGCGCGTGCGCGTTCGATTGCCGATCGAATGGGGCGATGGCGCACGCGTCTGGCCGTGCGTCGCGCCCGCGCGCGCGGCCGTGCGAACGCCGGTGCCGGCGCTGACGGTTTCGGTGCGCGCCATTCTGACGAAGATGGGCGTTCGATGCACGAGCCAGGGCAAACACGCCGATCTCGAGATCGCGGCCAATGCGATGGGGGCGCTCGTTGTTACCTCGCGCCGCGGTGCGCCTCGCATCGTTCGCGGCATAGACGAGCTCTGCGATGCCGTCCTCGCGGCGTTGGGCCATGCCACGCCGACGCGCGCCGGCGCGCCGCACGCGACGGCGGGCGTGCGAGGTATTGAATTGCATCCCGGCGATTGCGC
Organism: Trinickia sp. Y13; assembly: GCF_029522115.1. Lineage (GTDB taxonomy): Bacteria > Pseudomonadota > Gammaproteobacteria > Burkholderiales > Burkholderiaceae > Trinickia. The sequence continues at coordinate 128,362 of NZ_JAKWFK010000001.1, forward strand.
CGGTGCGCCCGCGTTCCCCGTCGCTCACGCGCCGGCGAACGTCGGCCAACAAGTGCTCGTGATCGAGGACAACGACATCAACCGAGACATCATGGTGCGGCAGCTTCGCGCGCTTGGGGTTCGCGCCGACGCGGCGGCCGATGGCATCGAGGGCTATGCCCGTTGGCAGCGCACGCGTGCGGCGCTGATCCTGCTCGACTGCCATATGCCGGGCATGGACGGCTACACGCTCGCGCGCACGATCCGGCAAGCCGAAGGCTCCGACGGAGCCCGCACGACGATCGTCGCCGTAAGCGCGAACGCGACCCAGGATGATGTGCGCGCATGCCGGGAGGCAGGAATGGACGACTATTTGTCCAAGCCGATCACGCGGAGCAAGCTTGCCGCGATGCTCGAGAAGTGGATGGAGGGCGCAGATGCGAAAGCAGGCAGGGCGCGGAGCTGAGCCGCACGAGGCGTCGGCGCAGTGGCCGTTGGACTTGTCCGAGCTGCGTGCGTTGTACGGCGAAAGCGACTTGCGCCTGTTGCTGACGGTGGCGCTGGACGAGTTCGACTGCCAGCAGCTGGCATTCGATGCCGCGTTCGAACGAAAACAGTGGGCACCGGCGGCCGAGGCGTTGCATCGGCTAACGGGCACGGTGGCCTTTTTCATAGGCGATGAACGCGCGCTCGATCCGCTTTCCCGCTTGGAGCGCGGCTTGCGCCGGGGGGATGCGATCCAGGCGGCGCGAGCGATCGCGCGAGCCCGTGCGATGCTCGTCGCCTTCCGAGCCGCACTCGCTGCCGAACCAGCGAATGCGCGCGTTAAGACGAAGGACAGAGATGCAGATACCGTCGATTCGCGAGACGGCGATGACCTCGCCAATGGATCCAACCCAGATCGCTGCGACGGCGCCACCGAACGGTGCTGACCAAGGCAGCGATCGGCGTCGCGCGCGCTTGGCAGAAATATTGGGCGAGATGGCCGAATCGACACGATTTCCCGTACGCGCGATCCCGCACTCGCTAGCAACGACGGTGCTCCATATCGAACGTTTGTCCGCCCGGCAAGCAAGGGGCGTCTATTGGAAAACGGCTGCGCCCGCGGCGCAGGCGCATGTGTCGGGGGGGGCGGCGTGCTGCGAGCGACAGCGGACGAGCAAGGCGCCGTTGCGACCTTCGCGCAACGCGTCGGCGACCAGCGCGGTCAATCCAATCGCATCGCAGGCGCTGCCCGCTTTTCGCTGCCCAACCGGGATATAGCGCTGCGCCGCGTCGTCTTTTGCCGCGCTCGCATGGGAACCGTTGCCATGCCAGGCGTTACTGAAACGGCTCCTTCTCTGTACGCACCACGATGACCGCCGCTTTGCCGTTGCTCCGTTTGCTGTCGATTCTGCGCTTGCATGTGACCGAAAAAGCGCAATTGACGCGGTGCCTGACCTGGTTGGGCGCGCGCGGCGACGTTGCTGCCGCGCTGTTGGTCGCGCTCGTGGTCGCGATGATGATGCTGCCGTTGCCGGTCGTGGTCATCGATGCGTTGATCGGCGTCAATATCGGTGCTGCGGTATTGCTGGTTGCGTTGGCGCTGTATCTGCCGAGCGCCGTCTGCTTTTCGAGTTTTCCCGTCGTGCTGCTGTTGACCACGCTGTTTCGCCTCGGCATCGAGGTCGGCGCCAGCCGCTCGATCCTGCTGCACGCCGACGCAGGCGAGATCGTGGACACGTTTGGCCGCTATGTCGCTGGCGACAATTTGGCGGTCGGCATCATCGTCTTTTCGATCATCGCCATCGTGCAGTTTCTGGTCGTAACCAAAGGCGCGGAACGCGTGGCCGAAGTGGCGGCGCGTTTCACGCTCGATGCGATACCCGGGCGACAGATGGCGATCGACGCCGATCTTCGCGCGGGCTTCGTCCGCCCCGAGACGGCGCAACAACTGCGGTTGGACCTCGCGCGAGAAAGCCGGATGCATGGCGCGATGGACGGGGCGATGCGATTCGTCAAAGGCGATGCCATCGCCGGGCTCGTCATCGTCGCGATCAATCTCACGGCGGGGATCGCACTTGGCGTCGTGCAGCACGGGCTTTCGTTCGAGCAGGCCGTGGCGCGTTATTCGATTCTCACGATCGGAAATGCGCTGATCGCGCAGATCCCCGCGCTTCTGATCGCGCTGGCGGCGGCTTTGTTGGTCACACGCAGCGGCGAGACTGGCGCGGCGGGCGCGACGGTGGGCCGGCAGATCGCCGACCAACTGGCTGGCGCGCCGGCCGCGTGGTTGGCGGCGGCCGCGGTGATGGCGATGTTCGCGGCGGCGCCCGGCATGCCCTGGCCGGTCTTTCTGCTCCTTGGCGGCGCGATGCTCGCGGCGGCCGTGCTTCGGCTGCGCCGCGACAAGCATGCGCAGGCCCGATCCGAGGCGTCGGCGGCGGCGCCCGTGCCCGGTGTCGTTCCCGACGATGCCGACGTGCGCCAAATCGTACCGATGCGTCCGCTAGTCGTGTCGCTCGCCCATCGGCAAACGGATGCCGGCGCCGAGCGTGTAGCCGCGCTCATGCGGGCGGCCCGGCGAGTGCGCAACGAACTCGTCTTGCGCTACGGCGTGACGGTGCCGGTCATCGAGATCGACGAACTTGCGCGGGTAGCAGAGAGCGACTACGAAATCGCCATTCACGAAGTCGTGGTCGCCGCGGGACGCCTTCATTGGGATCGAGTGTGCGTGCACGTGACCGACGACATCGAAACGCTCGCACGCGAGCGCGGCGTGTCGCAGTCGTTTCCGCTCGTCGACGGGGCCGTATGGCTCGAGCCTGGGCGGTTGCCGGAAACGGTTGCCGGGGACGGGCTGCGGCTGGGGCCGGCCGAGTACTTCGCCCTGCTGCTGCGCCGGCTATTGCACCGGCATGCCGCTCAGTTCGTCGGCATTCACGAGGCGCAGCTCGTGTTCAATTGGCTGCAGAGGGAAATGCCGGCGACGGCGAAGGAGCTGTCTCAAGCATTGACGCTGCCGCGATTCGCTGAAGTCATGAAGCTGCTCGTCGTCGAGCGCGTTTCGCTGCGCAACGTGCGCGAGATTGCCGAGACGCTCGTCATATGGGCGCCGCGCGAGAAAGAAACCGCGGCGCTGGCCGAGCATGTGCGCGCGGCGCTTGGCGCTCAGATATGCCAAGAGTTCGCGCACGACGCGGTTCTGCATGCTTTGCTGCTTGCGCGGCCATTGGAGGAAAAGTTGGGCGCCGCGCTGCAGCAGGCGCCGCTCGGCCCCATGCTCGTCGTCGACCACGACACGACGCAGGCGCTCGTCGAACGTATCCGCACGCTCAACTGCGCGTGTGCGGAAAGGCGGATCGTTCCCGTTCTGTTGACGACGCAGGCGCTGCGTCGCCCGCTGCGGCAACTGCTGGCCGACGACCTCTTCGACGCGCACGTGCTGTCCTACGCCGAGGTTGGGCCGATGCAACGGGTGCAAGTGTTCGCTACGGTTTCTCTCGACGAGCAGCCCCGGGGCGCCGGATGAGGTACCGCGGTCGATGTGGCTGGGATGCTTGGCGTCGATGTCGATGTCGATGTCGATGTCGATGTCGATGCGGAGGCGGAGGCGGAGGCGGAGGCGGAGGCGGAGGCGGAGGCGGGTGGCGGGTGGCGGGCGGCGGGCGGCGGTGCCGATGTCGAGACTGGAACAGCGGCAATTCGGGGGGCTGGTGCTACGGATCGAAGACGACATCATCGATTTCGATAGGAACGTTGGGGCGTTCTTCCAAATGTTCGATCTCGTCGACGATTCGATAGACGATGGCGACCGCGCGGTAGCAATCGGGCGGGATCGCCGCGTGCAGTTCGCCGTGCTGGAAAAGATGGCGCGCGAGTGGCCGGCATCGAAACACGGGTATGCGCTCGAGCAAAGCGCTATTCGTGAGGGAGAGGGCGCCATCGTCGGTCGTCTTGCCGATGACGATCGGCGCTTGCGACGCATCTGCCGCGTAGTCGAGCATGACCGCGATATGTTCGGGGTTGGTGACGAGCGCGCGTTTTCCGCCGCTAACGCGCGTTGATACGCCGGCGGCGGCCTCGTGGGACTGCGCTCGCTGATGGGATCGAATCAAGGGATTGCCGTTTGCATGCTGGAGCTCGTCTTTCAGTTCGCGATGGGACATGCGAAGCCCCCGGCGATGCTGCCGCTTCGCGACGATCGCGGCCAGCGCGGCTGGCACGAGCAAAGCGGCGAGGAGCATGCGAACGAAACCATGTAACAGCGTGATGCCTGCTTGCAGGTCGAATTGAAGCGCTTGCCAAGCGATCATCGAGTCGACGATCGGCAACTGCTCGCGCAGTTGCCAATAGGCGGCCGTGGCGAGCAGCCCCGCGCTCGCCAACGCAAGTCCGATGGAAACGAGGTTGTTTGCGCCGAAGAGCCCTTTCAAATGTTTCGCGGCATTGAGCCGCTTCAGCGAGGGACTCACCGCTTTCGGCGCGAGCGACAATCCGCCGATGAGCCAGGCGGCGGCGATCGAGCCGACGACAGCCGCCGCGACCACGGGCAGGATAGCGACCGCCACGAGGCGAATAGCCTGTCCGCACAAGCCGAGCCAAGCGTGCGTGCGATCCGGCGCTCCGAGCTGCGCGAATACTGCGTCTTGAAGACGAAGCCAGCGCGCCAGGTTCGCGTCGATCGAAACGAAAGCGACCTCGACCGTCAATACGGCTACGAAGAGTCCGGCGAGCACGTCGCTGCGCGCGGCGTTGCCATCTTTGCGTGCATCGCGCAGACGCTTGTCGGTCGGAGGCAGCGATTTGTCGCTCATCGGTCGGCGAGATCCAAGCTTGTCCGAGCGCCGCTTGTCTGTCTAGCGCCCATCATGGTTGGACAGACATGCGATCCGGCGCCGCGTTGCGCATCCACTGTTGAACGTCGGAGAAATGTTCGGCGGCGGTATCTGCCGTTGCGTTCAAGAGGCCGGATATCGTCAATGCGATCAGGAGCAATAAGGACACGCTTTTGAACGACAGCGCAGCGACGTAAGCGGGAAATTTTGCGTTGACGCGAGACAAGAGCGCGAAGCTGGCTTCGACCGCGCCGAGCGCCAGCAAATAGGGCGCGGCGAGCGTGAGGGCGAATCGCATCGTCGACGCGAGAAGGTCGCACACCGATCCCCATGCTTGCGGACCGAGCGGCGGCAGCGGCGTTAGCGCCGGCCAAACGGCATAACTCGTCCAAACGATGTCGAGGAGGGCGGATAGGCCACCGGTATGGATCAGAAAGACGACGAGGGCCTGTTGCAGCATCGCGCCAAGCACGGAGGCGTCGATCGAGGCTGCTGGGTCGAGCGCCTGCGGATTGCCGCCACGCTGGTAGTCGAGATAGGTGCCGGCGGCCTCGATGGCCCAGAACGGCGCGGCGACGAGGCATGCGATCACGATCCCGAGCGCGGTCTCCTTGCCCGCGGTTGCGATCCAGTCGGCCGCGGACATAGGCGCGCGAGCGAGCGCGGCCGCCACGCCGGGCGCAATCGGCCATGCAAGCGCGAGCGCAATCACGGCGCGTGCCGTGCCGCCTAGCGCATGTCCGGCGAAGACCGGCACGAGCGCGATCGCGGGCATCCAGCGCAGCGCGCATAAGGCCAGCGCGGCCACGAAGGGGAGAGCGGATTCGAGGGCGCCTATCACGTCGAAACGTCAAGCGCGAGGGACGCTCGCCAGCTCGAACGCTCGCTCGACCATGCGAACGAGTTCCACGCCCGCACCGTGCCCGGTGATTGCGACTGCGATACCGACGACGACCAGTTTGATCGCGAACGGCAACGCTTGGTCCTGTATCTGAAATGCCGACAAGACGAGCGAAATGGCGATCCCAGCACAGGATGCGGCGAGCGCGAGCGCGACCGACACCTTGAATGCGAAGACCAGTGCGTGCTGCAACAAGGCGAGCGACTCTGGCATGGCGTCATCCGTGATAGGAGAGGACGAGGGCGTGCAGGAGTTTTCCCCATCCGTCGGCCAGCACGAACAACAACAGCTTGATCGGCAAGGCGACGATCATGGGCGGCACCATTTGCATGCCCATGGCGAGCAGCACATTCGACACGAGAATGTCGACGGCGATGAAGGGGATGAACAAGAGCAGGCCGATTTCGAATGCTGCCTGCAGTTCCGAGACGACGAACGCGGGCACGGCGATGCTCCAATCGTCGGTGCGTGCCGACGCGCGTGCGTCATCGGGCCAACTTTTTTGCGCCAGTTCGAGAAAGCGTTCGCGCTCGCGTTTGCTGCCGTTGCGCAGCACGAATTGCTTGAGCGGTTCGACAACGGCGAGCGCCGCTTCGATTTGCAATGCGCCCGATCCCGGCGCGACGGGGATCGTCTTTGCGTTCGTCATGCATGCCGACAGCGTCGGCGACATGACGAACAAGGTGGCGACGAGCGCGATCGCATTGAGCGCCAGCGTCGTGGGCGCTTGTTGGACGCCGAGCGCGTTGCGCACCAATACAAGGACGACCGACATTTTAAGATAGGAGGTGGTGGCGATGGCGACGAGCGGCAATAAGGAAACGAGGCCGAGCAGTGCGATCAGGGCGAGCGGGTGCTGATCGAGCATCATGGCTTGGGCGAACCGCTTTCATCGGGGCGATGGAGCCATTGCGCTTCGCCGCCGTGTGCACCGCAGCACGGCGTGCCATGGGCGGGTGCAAGCCGCTGTCTGGCGATCGCCATCGGCTTGATGCGTCGCTGCCGGGGCGGAGCGAGACCGGATGCCGACGGCCGACTCAAAGCGCACCCGCGAGCGCAAGGCCAATCCGGACCGGACGGTCGAACGCGCACACCAAGCGAGCTCGGAGCGCATCGCGTTGGGACGGGAGCGAGCGTGCGCGCCGTGCGCTTCTGATGCGCCTCCGAGCATCGGGCCAACATTTGCAAGAGGCGCGGCGTATCGGGAGGCGGCGCTTCTTCCGCGGGCATGCGGTGATGGACGATTTCGTTACGTAGCATCGAGACGTTCAATCGAGTCCTCCGAGGGCGTAGGGGGTGAGGGATGTCTTGCCGTACCAACTTCGTCCCTATCCGGTATCACCATGTCAGCTCCGCCCCATGAGGACCTGTGAAAACCGCGCGTCCCGGCTCGATGCGCACGAGCGTGAACGCGCGCCATCGGCTGCCAGGCATCAAGACCTGGCCGTCGTCTGTCACGATGAATCCATACGGGCCGCCGCTTGCGCTGCGGATCGAGAAAGGCGGGCGTTCCCTCGTATCGTCGGGGTAAACGGTTGCTGTCAGCACGCGAACGTCGGAGGCCTGCGCCGAGGCGGGCGTTGTCCCTTGCGTGAGGCGGACCGCATCGCCCGCGGGCGTGCCGGCGGCCGTGCCCGACGCGCGAACCGCGGGTTTGCGCATGCCGAGACGAGAAGGAGCTTGCCCATCGAGACTTGCCGCAACCGCGGCGATTAAGCCCGCGGCGACGACCGCCATCGCGAGCTTCGCTTTCATCGGAAAGCGCGGTTTATCCGGCGGCGCACGGCTCGGTTCTGCGACGGCGTCGCACCATGGCGCGCTTTCCTCCTCGCAGCCCATGAGCACCGGACCGGCGAACCAGCGCGCACCGGCGACCACTTCGAAGTGGTTCTTCGCTGGAACGCCGGGAGGCAGTTCGCCCCATTGTTGCGCAGAACCCTGCACGCGACAGGACCACGACGAGGCCGCAGATCGTTCGATGGTGGCCGCATGCACGGGCATACCGGGGTCGAGCAAAACGATGTCGTTTTCGTCGCCGCTTCCGATGCGAATCTGGTCGCCTTCGAGCGCAAGCGCGGCGCCGCGATGCAAGCCCGTGAAGATACGCAGTTCAAGCATGGCCGATTGCGCTTACCTGTTTCAAAGCGCTTTGGCGCTGATGAAGATGGCGCGCTGCTCGGCACGTGCCGTTGCAACGGGGTAACGGGCGATCAGGCGCGGCGGTGCGCCGCTTTCTAGGGTGACGGCGGTGTCGAATTTGACGCTGCTCGTATTGGCCCAGGTTTGGCCCGGCAGGCCAGTGGGCTGGGCCATCAGCAAGTCCACGTCGATGCCGATCGCAGTTGTGCCGGCTGCCGCCGCAGGGACGATGCGGGCGGCGAGATCGAGGCGATCGCCCTGACTGCCGCCGCGGCCGTTGGCGGGTAGCGCTTCGGCCTTATCGCCCACGGCGCCGCGGTGGGACGACTCGGCGCCGATCGCGAGCGTGGCATGGGCATTCATCCGGCCAACGACAGTTTGATGGTTGAGCAGGCGCACGCGCTGATCGGCGACCGCTTGCGCGAGCTGCATCTCGAACGAGGCAGGATTCGAGGGCTGGGTCGCCGCCAGGCCCATATCGCCGCGTTCGCCGGCCGCCTTGAGCGCGAGCAGCGTCGCGGCGTCCGCTTCGATCACGAGCACATCCATCGAGACGAGCGCCGAGGGTCGGTCGAGCGCATCGACGAGCCGTTGAATATCGGCGCGCAAGCTGCGGTCGCCCCATACCAGCACGGCGTTCGTGCCTTCGTCGGCGACGATGCTCACGAGCGCGGGTGCGGACGCAGGCGGGGCGATCGCGCCACGGGCGCGCGGCGTTCCAAGCAAGGGAGCGGCCCCCACGGGCAGTCCGATCCATTGCGCGAGCGATGGGGCTGCGCCTGGCAACGGCGGAGGCATGTCCGGCTGGGCTGGCAACGAGAAAACCGGCTGTGCGGGCGCCGAGCTCGGGGCGAGCAATTCCCGCAGCAGCGTTGCGACGCCGGGACGAAGCGCAAGCGAGGAGGACGACAGCGGTTTATCGGCGGCTTGCGCGTAACGCAACGGAAAAATCATCGCTTCCGGCGCGGTTCCGTCGCTTTGAGGATGAGCGTGGCCCGCCACGAAGCGCCGCACGAGCGCCCGGTACGCGCGCGGGCCGCCCACTAGCACGGCATCTTGACCATCCAACTCGCCCCATCCGAAGCGCGCATCGTAAATTCCGACCGCTTCGAGCGCGCCGCGCGCGCTGTCGGCGCGCATGCCCGCCAACGCGATGCGCTCCACCGTGGAATCGTGCGCCGAGCTGACATGCAATGTGCGATTCGCAACGAACCATGAGAAGCGGTGCGCATGGGCGAGATGTTCGAGAAAGGCCCGGCCTGTATCGGCCCGCACCCAGCCGTCGAGCTTGCCCGACTGCCAATCCGGCTGCTTGCTCGGATCGATGCGCAGCGTCAGGCCGTGATCGGCCGCGAATCGACGCAGCACGTCGTGCACGGTGAGATCGGCGGCGTCGAGCGCGTAGGGCGCGGCCAACGTGGCGCTGCCGGCGGCGCCGGCAGACGGGCTTGCGCTCGCGCCGGCGCCGAGCGTGAGTGCGCAAAGGCCTGCCAGCACGAGGCGATACAAATGGATGCGAAACGACATGCTGCTATCGAATCTCATTGATGACCGTGCGTAGCAGGGCAAACCTCATTTGAAGGTCTGTCGTTGCGCTCCAGTTCGCGAGCGAGACGCCGCGCAACGATTCGACATAGTCCTGCCACCGCTCCGGCGCGGCGGGCGAGAGCGAGCGGCGCAGATGTTCGGTATGGCGCAGTGCGTTGAACAGGTGGGTTTCGGCGAGAGGAGCGGTCATGTGTCGAGAATGCGGATTGGAGTCATCCCGTTGCGGACGAGCACGGGCGAATGCGCGAGGCGCCGCGCGATATTCGAACCGGACGGGCGCAAGCGGCGAGACGCCTGGTATTTCCGGCGAACGGCGACGGTTTTGCGCCAGGACGAGCGGCGCATGTCAGGGCCCTCCGGTTTGTTCGAAGTGCCGGTCCAACTTCACGCGCAGGCGCGACAACCGCGAGCGGACCGTCCCGACCGGGATGCCGAGGATGGCGGCGACGTCGACATAGCTGACGTTATCGATGAACAGCAATTCGAGCATGTGCTGTTGTTCGGGAGACAGCGATTGCGCGAAGTCGAGGAACCGCAGGAACGTTTGCTTGACGGACACGCAACGTTCGGGTGCGCGCGTATCGACGAGCGCGTGCTCATGATCGTCGATGCGTTCGGTCACGAACCGGTAGTCCGACGTGCGATTGACGTGATTGCGCACGACGTTGAGCGCGATCGCGGTCAGCCACGTTTTCGGCTGCGCCGTGCCGCGATAAGACATGCGGTTTTCCCAAGCCCCCAAATAGGTGGACTGCAGAATGTCTTCGGCGTCTTCCGCGCTGCGCACCCGGCGCGCGATGAAGCGATATATGGAACGGCCGTGAGCGCGGTACCAGTCGTCGAATTCGGTGGTCCGATCCGCATCGGCCGATCGGACCGCATGCGAGCGTGTCGAAATCATAGGCGGGTCGAGACTCGTGACATGGCGATCCGCGCATGATCTCGGATTTGACTCGCGCTTGGACTCGATCGACTAAAAAACCGGACGATGTAACGCATCGGCGATGCGGTTCGAATCGCTTTTCGCGGCGCAATGGAACCACGGCGAGCAGGCTGTTACTAAGCCCGCAATTCCGGCATGCGATCGTTCGATCAGCGGAAGAGCGCCAGTTCCATTCTCGGTAAATAGGGGGAGTCCAATCATGACCATTGCAGCCATAGTTCCCGCCCTTCAGGCGGTTGGTTCGCTCGCAACGCTTGCTTCGTCGGTCGTGTCGGCGCTGTCTGGCACGTCGGACGCGGTGTCGCCGGGTGCAGCGGGCGCGACGAACGGCATGGCCGTCAATCAGATGGAGCGCATCCTGCAACGGCAGGAAGCGATGCAGTTGAAGGCGATGGAGATGCAGACAGAGGCCAGCATCCAAAAGATGATGACCGATACGGTCAACAGCATCGCAAGCGGCCATCTCGATTCCGGAGCGAAAGCGCAGAACGCCAGTATCAAAGCGGCTCAAGGCATTCATTTTTAAACATGTGTGAAGCAGGCGGGCGCGCGCGATCGCGCCCGCCGTCCAACGGATGGAAGAATATGATCGAGGCAGTGGAAAGCTTCGCCGCGCGCGCGGCGGATCAACGGCATGCAGCGCGGTGGGCGGCGCAAGCCGGCATCGTGTTCGCGCATGAAAAGCGCCGTGTCGACGCCGAATACGCGCTCGCATCCGTTCAGGGGCATGCGAAAACGGAACTCATCAATGCCCTGCGCAACCTCGCCCAGCAGTTGCGGCCATGACCGTCGCGAGTGGGGAGGTGAAGCCCATCGGCGTCGAACCGCCGGGTGTCGTGTCCCGCTACGTCGTTTCGCCTGTGAGTGGCCGGTTCAATACGTTCGCCGCCGCGATGGACGCCATCGACGTCAACCGGGTTTCGCTCGGTGCGGCGGCACGCGAGGCGCCCGCCGTCGGCTCGCCCGGCCCCTTGGCTCCCGCTCTTGCGCGCCACCTCGACATGCTGGCCCGGCATCGGTTGGAGGCGCAGTCGCTGTCCGACGACTTGGCTGGCGCTTGGGCGCACGGCACGGATCTGCCGGCGCTCGCGGCGAAAATGCACCGTCATGCGCGCGCCATGGCTTCCTACAACATGAGCGTCATGTGGAGCGCGAAACTCGTCGGCCTGACGACGAGCGCCCTCAAGCAGTTGACCTCGCCGGCATAAGCGGTTTGCAATGAGACTGTCTGTGCGCGTGGGGCTGAGATGGCTGGCGGTGGTGATCGCGGTGGCGGGTTTAGCAGGGTGCGGGCGCAAGGTCGCATTCCAACACGCAGCCGATGTGCGTCAAGCAAGCGAGATCGCCGCCGTGCTGGGTGCGCGGGGAATCGAGGTCGAGCGCAAGTCCGAGAAGGCCGGGGTGATGCTTTACGTCGGCGAGGCCGATTTTGCACAGGCGATGCAGGCGCTGCGGGAAGCCGGCTTGTTGCGGCCAAGCCGGCAGAGCGTCGACGAGGCGCTGGGCAAGCGCGGCATCGCCCCGACGCCGCTGGAGGAGCGCCTGCGGCACGTACATGTGGTGGAACGAGACCTCGAAGCGGCGCTCATGGATATCGACGGCGTCATCGCGGCGCGGGTGCGCGTCGTGCCGCCGGAGCGCCCGTCTCCCGGCGCACCGCTGATGCCCGCGTCGGCTTCCGTCCTCGTCAAGCATCGTGCGGGCGTCGATTTGTCGCCGCTGTTGCCGGGTATTGCCAAGCTCGTCAAGAACGGTGCGCCGGGGTTGGCGGGCGAGGACGATCGACGCGTCACGGTTTTGCTGGTGCCGGAGCAACCCAACGCCGGCGCGCGGGCGGTTTCGGGCGGCAACGCTAACGATCCGCCCCGGCTGCCGTCGATGCCGGTCGTTGCCGTAGCCGCGGGGCTCGGGTTTCTCGCCCACTCGCTGCTGCGTCGGGTGGCGTGGCGCCGTCCCAAAGGAGGCAAGGACGGCGGCGTCGACCGTGCCACCCCCGGGTAATGCCATTCCGCGAATAAACAAACCCACACTTCGCCAATCCACCAATCAGATTTCCGGTCGCGGATCGGCGCTGGAAATCGATTGCAAACGCCTGTTTGTTTCACTATTCGAGAATTTTCTTATTCGCCGATCTGCATAACGTCCCTACAGTTTCATATTGGCCGCCCGTGACTACAATTTATCGATAACCGCCGACGTGCCAATCAACGGGGCTGGTCGCGACGCGGCAGTCGGCCGAACTGGCATCCCAACCGGATCGCCGGCAGATCATAGAGGCATACAACGTCGTGAACAAACCACTGCAGATCATATTGGCGGAAGATCATGGCATTGTCCGCTACGGCATGCGGCTGGCCATCGAGGCGGGGCACGTCGCACATGTCATTGCCGAAGCCGCTAATTCCGACGAACTGATTGCGGCCGTACGGCAATATCCGTGCGACGCAATCGTGACCGATTTGTCGATGCCCGGTACACGCACGCGGGACGGCATCGCCCTCGTCGACCGATTGCAACGGATTTGCCCCGGTGTGCCCATCATCGTCGTCACCGCTCTGCGCAATGCGGCCATCTTGAACAAGCTGCTGGCCAAAGGGGTGAAGGGAGTCGTCGAAAAGGCGGGCGGCGTGAACGAATTGCATTGTGCGCTCGTCGCCGCGGGGCAGGGTAGGACCTACGTCAGTCCCGGCGTGGAAAAGCTGCTCGCACGCATGAATCTCGTCGGCGAGCGCGTCGGCCGGGAGGCGACGCTGACCACCGCGGAGATGGAGGTGATTCGCTTGTTCGCGGCGGACGGGCTAACCGCCGCCCAAATTGCGGAAAGGCTCAATCGCAGCGTCAAGACGGTGAGCGCGCATAAGGTCCGCGCGCAGCACAAACTCGGGGTGGGAACCAACCAAGAATTGCTCGAGTACTGGCGAGCGCACAATAATCTTTGTTCATAGCGATGGCGGCGGTGCGTGCCGGACTCCGGCGTATCGGGTATCGGCTAGCGGCTTGCCTCATCGCTGTCGCGGCACTCGCCGGGTGTCCGCAACATCCGCACGTCGCTTCGTCGGGCGCTGCGCGCGATTTGCGCGTGCCGCTATCGCAAGCCGAACGCAATTACCTCGAGTCCCTGCCACCGCTGCGCCTGGGTGTCGACCCGCGTTGGGCGCCAATGGCGTTCGTCGATCGTCAGGGGCGCATCGATGGCATCTCCGCGGATTACCTCGACTTTCTGAAAAGTGCGCTGGGGTTCCGCTTTCGTTTGGTGCCGACGCGCTCATGGGGCGAGACGATTCGGCTCGCCAATGAAGGCCGCATCGACATGGTGGTCGCCGTCTCGCAGTTCGACGGACTAGCGCCCGGATTCGGCTTGTCGACACCCTATGTCAGCTACCCCCTCGTCATCGTCACGCGCGAAACGGCGCCCTTCATCGGCAGTCTGCAGGACCTCGAAGGGGCGCGGGTTGCCATCGTCGGCGATGTGCAGACGGCGCATCTTCGGTTCCCCGGCTTGCCCAGCGTTCATGCGGTGACGGTTGGTTCCGCCGAGGACGGGCTCGACGCGGTTGCGCAAGCGCGCGCCTTCGCTTATATCGGCAATCTCGGCGTCATCGATCGGCTCGTGCGAGAGCGTTATGCGGGCACGTTGCGCGTTGCGGCGCCAGCCGATCGCGTTCAAGAGTTGTCGTTTGGCGTCGCGCCGCAGTTCGCGCCACTGCTGCCTCTCATCGACCGTGTGCTGTCGGACATTCCCGAAATCGAGCGCGACCGCATCCAAAACAGTTGGCTCTCGAGCCGCTTCACGTTCGGGGTCGCTCCGCGCACCCTGTGGCTCGTGCTTACGCCGCTGGGCGCGGTGACGATGGTTTTTCTCGCGCTGTTGTCGTTCAACATGCTGCGTCTTCGCAAAGAGGTTCGTCATCGCCGTCGAACCGAACGCGAACTGGTGTTCGAGACTCGTTTCAAGGCGCTGCTGATGGATACGGTGCCGATTCCGGTTTGCGTCAAAGATGCCGAGGGTCGATATGTCGCCGTCAATCCCGCCTATGAGCAGGCCATGGGCGTGCGGTCCGAACATGTCGTCGGAAAAATCCTGCCTCCGCCGGGGCCGGGGCGTGACGTCGATGTCGATGTATTTACGCAAGCGGCGCGCGCGGTCCTCGAAACGGGACGGCCCGCTCAGGGCGAGCTGCGCTATCGCGGGCACGACGACACGACCCATGAGGCCGTGTACTGGGTTCGGCTTTGCAGCGGCGAAGACGACGGTCGGGCCGCGGTGCTGTGCGCGTTCGTCGATGTCTCGGACCTGCGCCGTATGGAACGCAGGGAGCTGGAGCACAAGCGCCGGCTAGTCGAATTGACGCAGGCGCTGCCTTCCGTCGTGTTCCAATTGCGCTTGCGGCGCGCACCGCGCCCGACGTTCGAGCTGGTATTCGCCAATCGGCGAGCCGATACGCTCGTGCGCTCGCACGACACCCACGCGACCGATGCGTTTGCCCCGTTCGTGCGCTCGCTCGATCTGCCTCAACGCAGACGATTGACGAAGATGTTCCTGCGTTCGGCCCGCTTGCTCGAGCGCGTGCGCGCCGAGTTCATGCTGGAAATGCCCGACGGCCGGCTCGCGTGGTTTCACGTCGAAGCCGAGCCGCGATCGCGCGAGGACGGCAGCGTCGAATGGAATGGGTACTTGCATGATGTCACGGAGGACAAAGAGTCTCACGCGGCGCTGATCGATGCCAAGCACGAGGCCGAAGAGGCCGCAAGCGCGCGAGATGCGTTCATCGCGACGGTCAGTCACGAGCTGCGTACGCCAATGAGCGGCATCATCGGCATCTTGCAGTTGCTCGATCACGACGCTTTGGCCGATGACGACCGCCGTCTCGTCGCGATGGCCGGCAACGCCGCCGAGCTCTTGCTACGAATCCTCAATGACATCCTCGATTTCGCTAAAAGCGAAAATGGCGAGTTCTCGCTCGAATCGGCGCCCATCTGCATCGCTGAGATCGTCGAGCGGGCTGCGGGCTTCGTGGCGCCGGAGATCGAGCGCAAGGGGCTGCAGTTGCACGTGCATATTTCGCGCGCCGTGGCGCCGCGTCATCTCGGCGACATGCAGCGGCTCGGACAGGTGCTGCTCAACCTGCTCGGCAATGCCGTGAAGTTCACGGAACGAGGCTCAGTCTCGTTGACGGTCGAGGTGCTCGGCGAGACGGCCGGCACTCAAGCGCTATGCCTGCGTATCGCCGATACCGGAATCGGCATCTCCCGGGACGACCAGGCGCGCTTGTTCTCGCCGTTCTCTCAGGCGCGCGGCACGGCCGGCAGCGGGTACGGCGGAACAGGTCTGGGGCTAGCCATTTGCAGGCGATTGATCGAACGGATGGGCGGCGCCATTACGCTCGAAAGCGCGTTGGGGCAGGGCACGACGGTCACCGTCACATTGGACCTGCCGATCGATGGCACGCCCCTGGGTGTCGACTGCCACGGCGGTAGTTCGCTTCGCGCGGACGCGGCGCCGCCGCGTGCATCGGAGAGCGCGCCGAGGCGTATTTTGCTGGTCGAGGACCAACTCATCAACCGCGAAGTCCTGAAACGACAGCTCGCGAATTTGAGTGTCGTCGACTGCGATTTGGCCGAGGACGGCGTGCAAGCGCTCAAGGCCTACGAGCAGGGCGATTACGCGATGGTGATCACCGATTGCGCGATGCCCTTGCTCGACGGTTTGACTCTGGTCGAGCGCATTCGCCGGCGAGAGCGCGATGGCGCGGTCGGAGGCGATCCCGGGCGTCGCACCGTGCTCGTCGTGTTGACGGCGGACGCCACCGCACAAAAGCGGGAAGCCTGCTTCGACGCGGGCGCCGATGAAGTATTCGTCAAACCGCTATCGATCGAGCAACTGCGCGCGTTGCTCGTGCGGCATCGGCTCGTCGATTCGTGGAATACGGGCTTTGACGATGCGCTCGTGCGCGACGAGTTGTGGCAGCAGCTTTGCCGAACGCTTGCGGCGGATTTGAATGCGCTGCTCACGTCGTCGTCGAAGGGGGATAGCGGCCATATGCATGAGGTCGCGCATGCGATTGCCGGCACGGCGGCGTGGTTTCAACTGCGCGCGGTGGCCGATGCGGCCGTTCGCCTTCAGCAAGCGCTGGAGCAACAGGAGGGGGTGCAGGCATCGGTGCGCGCGTTATCGGCGGCGATCGAGCGCGCTATTGCACAGGCATGTTCGTTGGGGTGAAACGGAGCTTTTTCTTGAAGCCTGCCGCGGGCAGGGTCGATGTTGGCGCGACGCGCGTCGGGAATACCTCGCGTATGTGCTTCGCCGCTTCTCTCGCGCTCGGCCCGGAATCGCCTTGAACCTTCTTTGCGGCTTTGCCGCGCGGCCCGCGCCGCCGTTATCATCGGGTCATGTCCTCGATACCGGAGCAAACGTGCGCCTGAAACTCATGCAAACTCGCTCGGTAGACCTCGGAAGGCTCGAGCCGCGGCCATGAGCGAGCGAACGATATCGTGTGGCGTCGTCTTGCTCGACGGTCACGGCAGGGTCTTGCTCGCCCATGCCACGGAAACGTCGCACTGGGATATCCCCAAAGGCCAGCCGGACGCCGGCGAGGCGCCCCGCGAGGCCGCCTTGCGCGAGTTGCGCGAGGAAACGGGCATCGAACTCGCGCCGCAGCGCCTGAAAGACCTCGGCCGCTTCGCTTATCGCCGCGATAAGGACTTGCATTTGTTCGCCGCGCGCGTCGAAGACGGCGAGATCGATCTAGCCCGCTGCGTGTGCACGTCGATGTTTCCGAGCCGCAAGCATGGGGGACCCATCCCCGAAATGGATGCGTTCCGCTGGGTGGCGCCGCATGCGGTAGGCCGCTATGCGAGCGGCAGTCTCACGCGGCTATTCGCGACAGCGCTTTCGCTCACGGAATTACACCGCTCTTTGTAGAGGTGGAAGTGGACGTGGGCGACGGCGAAGCGCCCGCCAGATAGCGGGCCGTCGAGAAACGGCGCGGCGCGCCGGGCAGGCGGCGAGCCTGCCGCCGCTCGCTCCGTTACTTGCCGCCCCAACTGTCGCGCAGGCCGACGATTCGATTGAACACGGGCTTGCCCGGCTTCGAATCGTAGCGGTCGGCGACGAAGTAGCCGTGGCGCTCGAACTGGCAGCGTTCCTCGGGCGCAAAGGTTTCCGCGCCCGGCTCCAAATAGGCCTGCACCACGCGCTTCGAATCGGGATTGAGCGCCTCGAGGAAATTGCGTCCGCCCGCATCGGGTTGCGCTTCCTTGAACAGGCGGTCGTACAGCCGCACTTCGGCGGGCACGGCGTGGGTTGCGCTGACCCAGTGGATGTTGCCTTTCACCTTGTAGCTGTTCGCGCCTTCCGTGCCCGATTTGCTATCGGGGAAGTAGTTGCAGTGGACGGCGACGATATTGCCGTTCGCGTCCTTTTCCGCGCCCGTGCATTCGATCACGTAACCGTAGCGCAGCCGCACCTTGTTGCCTGGGAACAGGCGGAAGTAACCTTTCGGCGGTGTTTCGGTGAAATCGTCGCGCTCGATCCATAGCTCGCGCGTGATCGGGAACGTGCGCTGGCCGCGTTCCGGGTGATGCGGATGGACCGGCGCCGAACAGGCGTCGGCCAAATTAGCGGGGAAATTATCGATGATGAGCTTGAGCGGATCGAGCACGGCCGCCGTGCGCGGCGCTTTCTCGTCCAGATCGTCGCGCAACGCGCCTTCGAACACGCTCATGTCGATCCACGAGTCGACCTTCGTGACGCCGATGCGGTCGCAAAAGAGCCGGATGCCCTCGGGCGTGAAACCGCGCCGGCGCACGCCGACGATCGTCGGCATGCGCGGATCGTCCCAGCCGTCGACGTGGCCTTCGGTCACGAGTTGCAAGAGCTTGCGCTTGCTCGTGATGGCGTACGTGAGGTTCAGCCGCGAGAACTCGATTTGCTGCGGCAACGGGCGCGTGAAGACACCGGCTTGCGCGAGTTGGTCGAGCACCCAGTCGTACAACGGGCGGTGATCTTCGAATTCGAGCGTGCAAAGGGAGTGGGTAATGCCCTCGATCGCGTCCGAAATGCAGTGCGCGTAGTCGTACATCGGGTAGACGCACCAGGTATCGCCCGTGCGGTAGTGATGCGCGAAGCGCACGCGGTAGAGCACCGGGTCGCGCATCGTCATGTTCGGCGAAGCCATGTCGATCTTGGCGCGCAGCACATGCTCGCCTTCTTTGAATTCGCCGGCCTTCATGCGACGGAACAGGTCGAGGTTTTCCTCGGGCGTGCGGTCGCGATAGGGCGAGTTCTTCCCGGGCTCCGTGAGCGAGCCGCGATGGGCTCGGATTTCGTCTGCCGTTTGGCTGTCGACGTAGGCTTTGCCGCGCTCGATCAACAATTCGGCGTATTGATAGAGCTTGTCGTAGTAGTCGCTCGCGAAGTACTGATGCGACTTGCGGTCTTTCTCCCAGTCGAAGCCGAGCCAACGCACGGCGTCGACGATCGAATCGGCGTATTCGATGCTTTCCTTTTCCGGATTCGTATCGTCGAAACGCAAATGGCAGACGCCGCCATAGTCGCGCGCCACGCCGAAATTCAGGCAGATGCTCTTCGCGTGGCCGATGTGCAGGTAGCCGTTCGGCTCGGGGGGGAAGCGCGTTTCGACACGCCCGCCCCATTTGCCCGTGCGGTTGTCCTCATCGATGATGTTGCGGATGAAATTGGACGGCGGAGCCGCCGCAGCGTCGTTGCGTTCGTTGTTCATGCGAGAGTCGGAAATCGGCGAAAGTTACACGGGACGAGCCCGCGGCGATCCGATCATTCTACCTAAAGGATGCGGGCAGCGACGCGCGGCGCGATGCAGGCCCCGTGACGGGACGGGTGGGATGCTTGGCGTGGGAGCGCCCGCTCGCCCACACCGGGCGCGTCATCGATTGCGTCTCCTTCGAGCGAACGGTTGAGCGCTTATACTACGCGCGAACCTTCGGACGGCGCGCGCAAGCGCGCATACCTTCGCACCCACGACGCACCATGATTCGAACCCAAACCCTCGTTCTGCCCGGCTATGCGAATTCGGGCCCCGGTCATTGGCAAACCCGCTGGGAAGCCCTCGACCCTTCGTTCGCACGCGTGGCGATGCCCGACTGGGATCATCCCGTGCGCGAAGCGTGGTGCGCGACGCTGGACGCCGCGGTCGCGGCGCAGCCGCGCGGGCCGATTTGCTTCGCGGCGCACAGTTTGGGTTGCCTCACGCTCGCGCACTGGGCCTTGCGGGAAGCGCAACCGGCGCAGCTCGACAAGATCGCGGGCGCGTTGCTCGTGGCGCTGCCCGATCCGAGCGGCCCGTCGTTTCCGCGCGACGCGCACGGCTACGACGACGTCCCGCTCGCGCCGCTGCCGTTTCCCTCGATCGTCGTCGCGAGCAGCGACGATCCGTACGGCACGCTCGCGTTCGCCGAGCGCTGCGCCCATGCCTGGGGCAGCCGCCTGATCGAGATCGGCCCGCGCGGACATATCAACGCCGAAAGCGGTCTCGGCGATTGGGAAGAGGGCCGGGCATGGCTCGCGTCGCTCGCCGGTTGAGCATCGGCACGGCCAATGCAACGGCGCGGTTGATGTAGGCGTTGAGTGAGCCTGCGCGAGCGCCGCGCGCAGGCGCGTATCGCATCGGTTTCGCCCTCGAATCGTCCTTCAGATCACCGCTTTGCCGCGTAGCGTGGAAATGGCGGCTGCATCGTAGCCGAGCACGTCCCGCAAGACGTCGTCGGTGTGCTCGCCCAGCAGCGGCGGCGCGCTGCGCACTTCCGGCGGCGTCGCGCTCATGCGGATCGGATTGCGCACGAGCGGCGCCATCGCGCCGCTCGGATGCGGCGCCTCCACGCGCATGCCGCGCGCGCGAACTTGCTCGTCGGCGAAGACCTCGCCGACATCGTTGATCGGCCCGCACGGCACGCCGGCGGCTTCCAGCGCCTCGATCCACTCGCGCTTGGCCCGCGTCTTCACCATCTCGGCCACGATCGGCACGAGCACGTCGCGATGGCGCACGCGCTCGGGGTTCGTCGCGAAGCGCGGGTCGTCGGCTAGCTCAGGCCGCCCGCCCGCTTCGACGAACTTGCGGAACTGTCCGTCGTTGCCCACGGCTACGATGATCCAGCTGTCGCTCGTCTGGAACGCTTGGTACGGCACGATGTTTTGATGGGCGTTGCCCCAGCGCTGCGGCGCCTTGCCGCTCGCCAGATAGTTCGAGCCGACGTTCGCCAGCATCGCCACCTGCACGTCGAGCAGCGCCATGTCGATCGCCTGGCCTTCGCCGGTGCGGTCGCGGTGCGCCAGCGCGGCGAGCACGGCCACGCTGGCGTACATGCCCGTCATCAAATCGGCGATCGCCACGCCGGCCTTTTGCGGGCCGCCGCCGGGCAGATCGTCGCGCTCGCCGGTGATGCTCATGAACCCGCCCATGCCCTGCACGATGAAATCGTATCCGGCGCGATCGGCCAGCGGCCCCGTTTGGCCGAAGCCGGTTACCGAGCAATAGACGAGGTCGGGCTTGACGGCCTTGAGCGAGGCATAGTCGAGCCCGTACTTCGCCAATTGCCCGACCTTATAGTTTTCGAGCACGACGTCGCTCGTCGCAGCCAGTTCGCGCACGATCCGTTGGCCTTCGGCGGTGGCGATGTCGACGGTGACCGAGCGCTTGTTGCGGTTGGCGCACAGATAGTAGGCCGCCTCGCGCGTATCGGCGCCGTCGGGCGTCTTCAGGTACGGGGGCCCCCAATGGCGAGTGTCGTCGCCGGCGCCGGGGCGCTCGATCTTGATGACGTCGGCCCCGAGATCGGCGAGCGTTTGCGCGCACCACGGGCCCGCAAGGACGCGGGTCAGGTCGAGCACGCGGATATGACTGAGCGCTCCCATGCTGCGGGTATCTCCTCGAGTTGTCGGCAGCCGTTAGCCGGCCGGGCGGCCAGCGTCGGTTGTCGCGGTGATGTTACCCGCAAGTCTCGCCATTGCCGCCGGGCGAAGCAAACAATTGTCACCGTGCGTTGCAAATCGTCCGAATCGGGGCCACACCAGCTAGACTGGATGCGCCGCATCGTCGCACGCCGGCGCCGCGCGAGCGCCCGATGGGCCGAGGCGGGCTGGGTAGCAAAATTCCGATACATGGGAGAAAGCACAATGCATCATGGTCTTATTGGCTGGTTGATCATCGGCGCCCTTGCGGGCTGGCTCGCCGGGGTGATTACGAAGGGAGGCGGTTTCGGTCTGATCGTCGACATCATCGTTGGCATCGTGGGCGCGTTCGTGGGCGGATGGTTAGCCGCGATGTTGCATATCGGCATAGCCGGTGGGTTCATCGGCACCTTGATCGTCGCCGTCATCGGCGCGGTAGTTTTGCTCTTCGTCATTCGTCTCGTCAAACGAGCGCTTTGATCGCGTCGGGCGCCGGGCCGGCTCGCGGGCCGGTCCGCGCTTGAATCGGTGCGCGCAGCGGCGGCTAAGGCTATCGCGCGACAATTCCGTATAATGGCTCGTTTAGGGGAAAACGGCCGTGCGCCATGGGGCATAAGGCGCGGCCGGTTTCCAGTCGAGACCGTCCCCCTTCCGTTTCCTATGAAAGCCGCCGAAATCCGCGAGAAATTCCTCAAGTTCTTCGAATCGAAGGGCCACACGATCGTTCGCTCGTCCAGCTTGGTGCCCGGCAACGACCCGACGCTACTCTTCACCAATTCGGGGATGGTGCAGTTCAAAGACGTGTTTCTCGGCGCGGAGTCGCGCCCGTATTCGCGGGCGACCACGGCGCAACGCAGCGTGCGCGCGGGCGGCAAGCACAACGACCTCGAAAACGTCGGCTACACCGCGCGGCACCACACGTTCTTCGAAATGCTCGGCAACTTCTCGTTCGGCGATTATTTCAAGCGCGACGCCATCCATTACGCGTGGGAACTGCTGACCACCGTCTATGGGCTGCCCAAGGAAAAGCTCTGGGTGACCGTCTATCAGGAAGACGACGAAGCGCACGACATCTGGGCCAAGGAAGTGGGCGTGCCGACCGAGCGCATCATCCGCATCGGCGACAACAAGGGTGCGCGCTACGCGTCCGACAATTTCTGGCAGATGGCCGATACGGGGCCGTGCGGGCCGTGCTCGGAAATTTTCTACGATCACGGGCCCGACGTCTGGGGCGGCCCTCCGGGCTCGCCCGAGGAAGACGGCGATCGCTACATCGAGATCTGGAATCTCGTGTTCATGCAGTTCAACCGCGACGCCCAAGGCAATATGACGCCGCTGCCCAAGCCCTGCGTCGATACGGGCATGGGGCTCGAACGCATCGCGGCGGTCTTGCAGCATGTGCATAGCAACTACGAAATCGACCTGTTCCAAGCGCTGATTGCCGCTGCGGCGCGCGAAACGGGCGTGAGCGATCTGTCGAACAACTCGCTGAAAGTGATCGCCGATCACATTCGCGCTTGCTCGTTTTTGATCGTCGACGGCGTCATTCCCGGCAACGAAGGGCGCGGCTATGTGCTGCGCCGGATCGTGCGCCGCGCGATTCGCCACGGTTACAAGCTTGGCTGCAAGCGGCCGTTCTTCAATAAGCTCGTTGCCGATCTCGTCGCGCAAATGGGCGGCGCCTACCCCGAACTCGCCGATGCGCAAGCGCGCGTGACGGATGTGCTGCGTCAAGAAGAAGAGCGCTTCTTCGAGACGATCGAGCACGGCATGTCGATTCTCGACGACGCGCTCGCCACGCTCGAAAGCAAGGGCGGCAAGGTGCTTTCCGGCGATATCGCGTTCAAGCTGCACGATACATACGGCTTTCCGCTCGACCTCACGGCAGACGTCTGCCGCGAGCGCGGCATGACGGTGGACGAGCCCGCATTCGACGAGGCCATGTCGCGTCAGCGCGAACAGGCGCGCGCGGCCGGCAAATTCAAGGCGGCGCAGGGTCTCGATTATTCGGGCGCGAAGACGACCTTCCACGGTTACGAAGAGTCGATCTTCGACGACGCGAAGGTCGTGGCGCTCTATGTCGACGGGACGGCCGTCAACGAAGTCGCGCATGGGCAACAGGCCGTCGTCGTGCTCGACCACACGCCGTTTTACGCGGAATCGGGCGGGCAGGTGGGCGATACGGGCGTTCTCGCGAACGCTAGCGTGCGCTTCGCGGTGGCCGATACGCTGAAGGTGCAAGCCGACGTCGTGGGTCATCACGGCACGCTCGAACAGGGCGTCTTGCGCGTGGGCGATGTCGTCAAAGCCGAGATCGACGCGGTGCGCCGCGCGCGCACGGCGCGTAACCACTCGGCGACCCATTTGATGCACAAGGCGTTGCGCGAAGTGCTCGGGTCCCACGTCCAGCAAAAGGGTTCGCTCGTCGACGACGAAAAAACGCGCTTCGACTTTGCGCACAACGCGCCGATGTCCGACGAGCAGTTGCGCCGCGTCGAAGATATCGTCAATGCCGAAGTGCTCGCCAATGCGCCCGGCATCGTGCGCGTCATGCCCTACGACGAGGCGGTCAAAGGCGGCGCGATGGCCTTGTTCGGCGAAAAGTACGGCGATGAAGTGCGCGTGCTCGATCTCGGTTTCTCGCGCGAGCTTTGCGGCGGCACGCACGTGCACCGCACGGGCGATATCGGCCTGTTCAAGATCGTGGGCGAAACGGGTGTGGCGGCCGGCATTCGGCGGGTCGAGGCGATCACGGGCGATAACGCCGTGCGCTACGTGCAAAGCCTAGAGGGCCGTGTCAATGCGGTTGCCGCCGCATTGAAAGCGCAGCCCTCGGAACTCACGCAGCGTGTCGCGCAAGTGCAGGAGCAGGTCAAATCGCTCGAAAAGGAGCTCGCGGCGCTCAAGTCCAAGCTCGCTTCGAGCCAAGGCGACGAACTCGCGGCGCAAGCGGTCGACGTGTCGGGCGTGCAGGTGCTCGCAGCGACGCTCGACGGGGCAGACGTCAAGACGCTGCGTGAGACGGTCGACAAGCTCAAGGACAAGCTCAAGCATGCGGCGATCGTGCTGGCCGCGGTCGATGGCGACAAGATCAGCCTCATCGCTGGCGTCACGGCCGATGCGAGCAAGAAGGTAAAGGCGGGCGAACTCGTCAACTTCGTCGCGCAGCAGGTGGGCGGCAAAGGCGGTGGACGGCCCGATATGGCGCAAGCCGGGGGCACCGACCCTGCGAAGCTGCCCGCGGCGCTCGCGGGCGTGAAGGCGTGGGTGCAAGGGCAGCTATAACAGTCGACCGTAAAGGTTGGCTGTAAAGGACCGGTCTGAACGCCTGGTTCGATTTCGGTTCCTACCGTTTCTTCGGCATCGTCAAAGGCCGCTTGCAGGGTGACTGCAAGCGGCCTTTTCGTTTTAGCGCGCCTACCCCCGATTGCTTTGGTCATCACTTCGTCATCGACGCGCATCGATAATCGCCGCGAAGGAAGTAAGAGTTCAATACAAAGCCAATTGGCAAATGAATCGCGTGCGGCCAAGACCGCGGGCGATAGACCACGCAACGGGGTTCACCCATGACGATCCGTCATCGCATCACTTTGGTGGTGCTGCTCATGTTCGTCGCGCTCGCGACGATCGGGGGCTACGCCACGTACCAAGCCCGCCGTAGCGCCGCGCAAGTACGCCAGGTCACGCAAGGGGTCGTGCCGAGCGCGCTCGCCTCGAGCGATCTCGTCGCTGAAGTGAAGGACGTCCAACTGGCAACGATGACGCTCGTCTACGCGCCCGACGCCAATATGGTGGCGCAGGCGCAAGCGCAATTGAAGACGAAGCAGGCGCAGCTGCGCCAAGCGCTCGACCTACAGGCGCAGGCGGCCGCAAGCCATGCGCAGCGGGGGCTCGTCGCACAGGCGCGCGAAAGCATGGCGAACTATTTCTCGGCCATCGAGGAAACCGAGCGTATGAAAGCTTCGGGCCAGGAAGCGCTCGCGCAAGCTTTCTTGTTCGCCGACGTGGGCGAGTACCGCAACGAACTCGAAGGCATCGTCGAGACGATGCGCATCGAAAAGAACCGCCAGAAAGACGATGCGATCGGCTCGCTCAACGGGATGCTCGCCACCACGACCACCGCGATCGGCGGCGCGACGGCGGCTGCGATCGCGCTGTTGACGCTGATCGGCATGCTGCTGTATCGACAGATCACGCGGCCGCTCACGCGCATGCAGGCCGAGATGAGCGAGATCGCGGAGAAGCAGGACTTCACGCGGCGCGTGCCCGTCGCGCGCATGGACGAGATTGGTCGCTCGATCGTCGCGTTCAACGACATGATCGAAAAGATCGAAGAGAGCGCGCTGCAGTTGAAGCAAAAGACTGCCGACATCCAAGCGATGTTGCAGAACATGCAGCAGGGTATCTTGACCGTCGTCGACGGGGGTCTCGTGCATGGAGAATACTCGGCGTACCTCGAGGCCATCTTCGAGACGGAGGACATCGCCGATCGCGACGTGATGTCGCTCGTGTTCGGTCAGACGAGCCTCGACGCCGACGCGCGCTCGCAAGTGGAGGCAGCCATTCACGCTTGCATCGGCGAAGATGCGATCAATTTCGCCTTCAACGAACACCTGCTCGTCAACGAAGTCGCCAAGACGATGCCCGACGGGCGCGTCAAAACGCTCGATTTGAGTTGGTCGGCGATTACCGACGAGTGCGATACCGTCGTGCGTCTCATGCTGTGCGTGCGCGATGTCACGGAACTGCGCCGGCTCGCCGCCGAATCGACCCAGCAAAAGCGGCAGCTTGAAATGATCGGCGAAATCCTGGCCGTCAGCCAAGACAAGTTCCACCAATTCGTCGAAAGCGCGAAGGGCTTCATACACGAAAACGAGCGGATCATCGGGCAGCACGAGCATGCCGACGAATCGGCGCTGGCCGAGTTGTTCCGCAATATGCATACGATCAAGGGCAACGCGCGCACGTATGGCCTGCGGCACTTGACGAGCATCGTTCACGAAGCCGAACAGCGCTACGACGCAATGCGCCGCCTGGGCGCCGACGAGGCGTGGGACCGCGAGGCGTCGATCGCCGAGCTCGCACGCGTGAAGCAAGCCGTCGAGCATTACGCGACGATCAATGAAGTCAGCCTCGGCCGCAAGGGGCCGGGCGCACTGTCGCATCGCGCGCAAAGCGGGCGTTACATGGTGGTCGATCGTTCGCATATCGACGAGAGCGTACGGCTCGTCGAGTCGGTCGGCGACAGCGATACCGCCGGGCTCGTGGCCATGCGCGACGCGGTCCGTCGCACGCTGCGCTTGCTCGATACCGAGAGCTTCGAGCAAGCGCTTGCCGGTCTGATCGAATCGCTGCCGTCGCTGGCCGAGGAACTCGGCAAGCGCGCGCCGAAGGTGGCGATCGACGACAACGGCTACCGGTTGCGCCGCCACGCAAGCGGCGCGCTGCGCGACGTCTTTACGCACCTGCTGCGCAACAGCGTGGATCACGGCATTGAGCCGGCCGATGAGCGCGTGGCGGCCGGTAAGCCCGAAGCGGGAGCGATCGAGATCGATGTGGGCGTCGATGCAGGCGCGTTGCAAATTACGTTGAGCGACGATGG
This sequence comes from Trinickia sp. Y13, assembly GCF_029522115.1. Taxonomy (GTDB): domain Bacteria; phylum Pseudomonadota; class Gammaproteobacteria; order Burkholderiales; family Burkholderiaceae; genus Trinickia. The sequence continues at coordinate 155,215 of NZ_JAKWFK010000001.1, forward strand.
CCGCGGGCTGGCGATGAGGCGCATTCGCGCGATCGCCGCCGAGCGCGGTTGGATCGAGCCGCACGCGACGCTCAGCGATGACGCCGTGGCGCGCTTCATTTTCCGGGCGGGTTTTTCGACTGCTGGGGCCGTGACCGAAGTGTCGGGCCGCGGCGTGGGCATGGATGCGGTCAAGGCGATGCTCGAGCGCGAGCTCGGGCGCATCGAGTTGCGCTTCACCGACGAGCGCGACGGCGCCGATTTTCGGCGCTTCCAAACGATCGTGCATTTGCCCGAGGCCTGGGTCGTCGACAGTCTCGGCGCGCCGCTCGAGCAGGGCGCGAAGGCGGCGCGCGACGACGCACTCGCATAAACGGGATGCTTGCGTAAAGCGGAGCGTTCGCGTGAGCGGCGCACGACGCTTCGATCCAATCGAGCACGGATGTCAGAGAAGGGTAGGGAAAGTTGTGGTCCTAACGAATTCGATGTTGGCGCTGGCGGTCGCGGCGGCGGTGGCGGCGGTGGCGGCGCTTGCTGCGTTCGTCGCCTTCAAACGAGCGAGGCTGTGCGCGTGGCGCGAGCACAGCGCAGCGCTTGCCCGGATGAGCGGCGCGAACGATGAGCGCAAAGCGCACGATCAAGCGCTCATCGCTGCCGAGCAAATGCGCGCGAGCGAGCTTGGCGCCGAGACGCAGCGTCTGTCCGATGCGCTCGCACGCGAAGCGGACGCGCTGGCCCACGCTCGGGCAGCATTGGCCGAGTCGCGCGCGCGTCACGACGATCTGCTGGCGCATGCTGGGCGCATCGCGAGCGAAGCGGCACGTCTGAAACAATTGGCGGCCACCTTCGAACGCTGGCACGAGCAGATGATCTCGCTCATGGCGCAAAACCAAGACATGCATCGCAAGAATCATGAACTTGCGCGCATCGTCAATCACGTCCTGATGGTCTCGCTCAACGCGTCGATCGAGGCCGCTCGGGCGGGGGCCGCGGGTCGCGGTTTCTCGATCGTCGCGGGCGAGGTGCGTGCACTCGCCACGCGCTCGCAGGAGTTGTCCAAGAGCTATCGCGACAGTCTCGATCGCAACGATCTCGTCACGACGGCCACGTTCCAGGATATTCAGGCCGGAGGAAAGATGATCACGGCCGCGCTCGGTAGCGTCGAGTCGCTCGCCCAGCAATTTCAATCGAAGCTCGAACGGAATCCCACGTGATCAGCCAAGCCGCCAAGGAAAGTTTCGAGCGCATCGTGTTTCAGGCGGCTCGCACGCGGTTGACCATGAATCCGGCGCACGCTTGCGAGATCGTGCGCGCTGCGGTGCAGGAACGCGCCGGGCAGGGCGTGAGTGCGCAAGTGCACGTACTGACGATCGTGTCGATCGGATTTCGCATCGTGCTCTTGCTGCAATTCGCCGACGACGAAGCCACGCGCTCGTACTACGCGGGCGAGGCGGCGAATCGCGCGTTGCCCGAGGCTGCGCTGGAGATCGGCAATTTATGCTGTGGCGCCATCAATCAACAACTCGTCGAGCATTTTCCCGACCTGGGCATGTCGACGCCCTACACGCTCTCGAGCGATTGCATGGGCTATCTGGATGAACTCGAGCCGGCGCACCTGGCGGCCTACGACGTGACGATCGAAGACGGCGCGAGGCTTCGCATGACCTTGTGCGTTTGTGCGAGCGAACCGATCGACTTCACCGCGCAGGTGGCCGACGTCCATGAGAGCGCGGGTGAGCTCGAGCTTTTTTGAAATTCCAACCTCAACCCAAACAATTGGCTATGGCAAAGATTCTGGTGGTGGACGATTCGAGCACCGTGCGCGACGAAGTCGCCGGCTTTCTGCGCAAGAACGGCCTCGATGTCGATACGGCGATCGACGGCAAGGACGGGCTTGCCAAGATGAAGACGAACCCGGGCGTAAGACTCGTCATCAGCGACGTCAACATGCCCAACATGGACGGCCTCACCATGGTCGAGAAGATCCGCGGCGAACTGGCCAATAGCGCGGTCAACGTCATCATGCTGACGACCGAAAGCAGTCCCGCGATGAAGGAGCGCGGCAAGGCGGCCGGCGTCAAAGGCTGGATCGTCAAGCCGTTCAAGGGCGAGGCCGTGCTCGAGACGTTCAGGAAGCTAGCGGGCTGATGCAGCCTTGCCGCACAGGGAAAAGCGTCCACGCGGCCGCACTCCTGATTCTCTCCGGGAGATAGATCCAATCCAAATTATTCATTTTCCATGATCGAACCCGCGGGCTACCATCGTCGATAACGAATGGGCGAGCCAGTGCGCGATTCGGGCGCTTTATGGCTTGCTCAGGGGGATCTTGGCGGCGGCGCGGCATTGCGCGTGCTTCGTCCGTCGTCAATCCCCAGTCGATTTCAACCGCAAGCCGTGAGGATGGTCCGATGGCCCGATCAAATTCGATGCGCAATATCTTTTTTCTTCCGGGGTCGGAGGCCGCCGGCGCTGCGAGCGTCGCCATTGCTTGCATGATCGCGCTCGCCGTTTCCCTGGGCGTCGGCCGTTTCGCCTTCACCCCGTTGTTGCCGCTGATGCTGCACGCGGGTTTGCTCGATCTGAAAGAGGGCGGGCTGCTCGCTTCGGTCAATTACGCGGGCTATTTCGTCGGCGCGCTGACCTGCGCTTTTCTACCCGTCGAGCACTCGCGCATGGTGCGCGCGGGACTGGCGACGACGGTCGTGCTCACGCTTGCGATGGGGCTGACGCACAGCCTGCCCGTTTGGGTCGCGGTGCGGTTCGTCGCCGGGGTGGTGAGCGCTTGGACCTTCGTGTTCGCCTCCCAGTGGGGACTCGCGCGCCTTGCTCGGCTTGGAGCGCCCGCGTGGAGCGGGGTGATTTATACCGGGCCGGGCATCGGCATCGTCGCGACGGGGCTCTTGGTCGGCGCAGCCGGGCGAGAAGGCCCGGCGTTCGGTTGGCTGCTGTTCGGGGTGCTGTGCGCGGTCTGCACGGTGTTGGTATGGCGCACGTTTGCGCCGTCCAGGGTGAGCGCCCGCCACGCCGCCGCGCCCGATACCCTCGCACGGCAACGCGGTTCGTCCGGCGGCGAGCGCGCGTCCGCCCGCAGCGCGGCGGCTGCCGGCGCAGCGGCGCCGATGAGCGCGGCCGATCGCCGCGCCCAAAGCATTTGGCTCGTCGTGCTGTACGGCATGCCGGGCTTCGGCTACATCATCACGGCTACCTTCTTGCCCGTGATCGCCCGTCAGGCGCTGCCAGGATCGAACTGGCCGGATCTGTTTTGGCCCATGTTCGGTGCGGCGCTGATTCCGGGGTCGCTACTCGCCGCGCGAATGCCGGTCCAATGGGACAACCGCGCGCTGCTCGCGCTGTGCTATCTCGTGCAGGCGGCCGGCATCGCGCTCGGCATCGTGTTCCCGACTGCCGCCGGTTTCGCCCTGGGCAGCATTCTGATCGGTTTGCCGTTCACGGCGATCACGTTGTTCGCGATGCGCGAGGCGCGGCGGCTGCATGGCGAGCACGCGGCGGGGCTGATGGGTTACGCGACGGCGGCGTATGGCGTGGGCCAAATCGCCGGGCCGCTCGTCGCCGCGCCGATCGCCGCGCGGGTCGGGTCGTTCGGCCCTGCGCTCTGGCTCGCCGCGCTCGTGCTGCTCGTCGGCGCCGTGGGACTCGTCGCGGTTGCGGTCAAATCGCGCTCGGCCGATGACTGACCCGGGGCACACGTCGGCGCAAAGCCGCTAGAATTAGCGCGTTTCCGCCAACGGCCGGCGCCTGCCGGCCTCTTCACCCCTATGAGCGACTATCGATTCTGTCCACGCTGTGCGAGCACGCTCGTCCAACGGCCGGATGCCGCCGAAGAGGGCGGTCGCCTACGTCACGTTTGCCCCGACGCCGCGTGCGGGTTCGTGCACTGGAACAACCCGCTTCCCGTCGTCGCAGCGATCGTCGAATACGAAGGCAAGATCCTGCTCGCGCGCAACGCTGCTTGGGACGAAGGGATGTTTGCGCTGATCACGGGTTTCTTGGAGCAGGGCGAAACGCCCGAGGCCGGTATCGCGCGCGAGGTGCTCGAGGAAACGTCGCTGTACGTTCGCGAGACGGAGCTCGTCGGCGTCTACGACTTCATTCGCAAGAACGAGTTGATCGTCGCCTATCACGTGAAGGCGGAAGGCGAAATCTCGCTCTCGCCCGAACTGCTCGAGTATCGGCTCGTCGAACCGGCCAAGCTGCGCCCCTGGCGCGCCGCGACGGGCCTCGCGCTTGCCGATTGGATGCGCCGCCGCGGCTTGCCGTTCGAGTTCGTCGACAAGCCGGGACAATGACGGCGCTCCGCGCGTTGCGGCATCCGTTCGCGGCGCGCCCCGTCGTCCGATTCCTTGCCGCTTCATCCCGCCCATTGCCAACGGCTTTCGCACCATGAGCAAACCCACGCCCGCGTCGCGCGACGCCTATCGTCATTTCCTGCCCATTACGACACGCTGGATGGATAACGACGTCTATGGACACGTGAACAACGTTGTCTACTACAGCTACTTCGACACGGTCGTCAACGAGTACCTGATCCGCGCGGGCGTGCTCGATTTCGAGCGCGGCGAAACGATCGGGCTCGTGGTGGAGACGCAATGCAATTATTTTTCGCCGCTCGTTTTTCCCGAGCGCGTCGAAGCCGGCTTGCGCGTGGCGCGTATCGGCGCCTCGAGCGTGCGCTACGAGGTCGCGCTGTTCCAAGAGGGGAACGCGCAAGCCGCCGCGCAAGGGCACTTCGTGCATGTCTATGTCGAACGCGCCACGCGCCGCCCTGCAGCGTTGCCCGAGCCGCTGCGCCGCGCGCTCGCGCCGCTCGTCGTCGCGGTGGACGAGGGGCGAGCCTAAGGTGCAGGCATTCGCCGTCGCCACGCTGAACGGCGTCAGCTATGGGCTGTTGCTGTTCATGTTGTCGGCCGGGCTTACGCTGATTTTCAGCATGCTCGGCGTGTTGAACTTCGCGCATGCGAGCTTTTATATGCTCGGCGGCTATCTCGGCTACAGCATCGCGGCTCACGCAGGGTTCGGATTTGCGCTGCTGTGCGCACCGGTCGTCGCGGGGGGCGCGGGGGCCGCGCTCGAGCGCACGCTGCTGCGGCGCGCGCGAGTGAATGGCCCGCTGCACGAGTTGCTGCTGACGTTCGGCGTGGCTTACCTGCTGGCCGAATTCGTCAAGCTCGTCTGGGGGCTCGGTAGCGTGTCGATCGCGTTGCCCCCAATCCTCGATGGCCCGTTGATGAGCTGGGGGGATGCCACGTTCTCGCGCTATCGGGCGTTCATGATGATGGTGTCGGTCGCCACGCTCGGCGCGTTGTATGCGTTGCTACGCACTTCGCGCACCGGCCTCGTCTTGCGTGCCGCGCTGACGCATGCGCGCGCCGTCGAGGCGCTCGGGCACGACGTTGCGCGCATCGGCACGTGGGTGTTTGCCGTCGGTACGGGGCTCGCGGCGCTTGCCGGCGTCATCGGCGCGCCGCTCGCCGTGGTCGAGCCGGGGATGGCCGAGGCCGTCGGCTCCATCGTCTTCGTCGTCGTGATCGTGGGCGGGTTGGGTTCCATCGGCGGCGCGTTCGCCGCTTCGTTGCTGATCGGGTGCGTGCAAACGTGGGCGGTCGGCGCGACGGCTTCGCTCGGCGCTCTCTTGCATACGGTCGGCGTGCGCCTGCCATCGGCCTGGGCCGAGCTCACCGTGGCCCAAGCCGCGCCGCTCGTGCCTTATGTGTTGCTGATCGCGATGCTGGCTTGGCGGCCGCGCGGTCTCTTCGGAAGGCGCGAGGGCGATGCGTAAGCCGACGGATGGGTGCGCACGCGCCGACGGTGCGCAGGGTCGCCATCTCGGCGCAGGTTCGCGTTGGGCCGCCGGCGCTGTGCTGCTCGCGGCGCCGTTGTTTTTCGTTCATGACAGTTGGGTCTTCGGCTATCTCGCGCAAGCGGCGGCGATGATCGTCTTGGCGCTCTCCTATAACTTGCTGCTCGGGGAGACCGGGTTGCTGTCGTTCGGTCATGCGGCGTTCGCAGGCCTTGGCGCATTCGCCGCCGCCCACTGGTTCAATCGCGGCGGCGTTGCGCTGCCGTGGCTGCCGCTTGCCGGCGGTTGCGCGGGGGCCGTGTGCGGCGCGCTCTTTGGCGCCATCGCCACCCGTCGCGCCGGCACTGCGTTCGCCATGATCACGCTCGGCATCGGCGAACTGGTCGCCGCTGCCGTATGGACGCTGCCCGAAGGATTCGGCGGCGCGGCGGGCGTTGCGATCGATCGCGGCAGCGGGCCCGCATGGGGCGCTTGGAATTTTGGCGCGCCGCGCCAAGCGTATGCCGTCATCGCGGTGTGGACGGCGCTCTCGGTCGCCGCCATGTTCGCACTGACGCGCACGCCGCTCGTGCGCATCGCCAATGCCGTGCGCGAGAACGCAACGCGCGTTGCCGCGCTCGGCGTCGATCCACGCCGCGTTCGGTACGCCATGTTCGTCTTCGCGGCATTCTTTGCGGGCATTGCCGGCACGCTCACGTTGATCGACATCGAGCTGGCTTCGTCTGAAAGCGTGGCGATGACGCGCTCCGGGGCGGTCTTGATCGCGACCGTCATCGGCGGTTCGTCGACGTTCTTCGGCCCCGTCGTCGGGGCGCTCGTGCTGACGGGGCTGAGCGGCGCATTGGCCGGCGTGTCGCGCGCATGGCCCGTCTATCTCGGCTTGCTGTTCGTCGGCGTCGTGCTGCGCTGGCCCGAGGGCATCGCAGGTTGGTGGTGCGCGCATCGTTCGCGAATCGGCGCGTTCGACTGGCGCGCGCGGGGCCGGATCTACCTGCTTGGCGGCGTTGCCGTTGCGGCATGGCTCGGTGCGCTCGTCATCGCCGTGGAGTCGCTCTATGCGTTGCGCTTCGCTGCCGATGCCGGGGGCGTCTGGCGCCTCGGGCGGCTCGCCTTCGATTTGACTTCGCCGGCTACGCAGGGGGCGCTGGGCGGGCTCGTCGCGCTCGGGGCAGCGGCGCGCTGGGCGCTGCGCGCCGCCGTGCGGGTAGGAACGCCTGCGGGAGAGGACGAGTGACGATCGCGCCTGCACTCAGTCTCGAAGGCATCGCCCGGCGCTTCGGCCCGACGCGCGTGCTGAACGGCGTCGATCTGTCCGTCGCCGCTGGCGAGCGCCATGCGCTGATCGGGCCCAACGGCGCTGGCAAGTCCACGCTGTTCGACGTGGTCGACGGCGTGCTGCGGCCCGATGCGGGCACGGTCCGGCTCGACGGCGTCGACGTGACGGGACGCAGCCCGCATGCCCTCGCTCGCGCAGGGCTCGGTCGCAGCTTTCAAGCGACGCGCGTGTTCGCGCGGCTGACGGTGCTCGAGAACCTGCGGTGCGCGCTGTGGTGCGGCGCGCTCGCGGCGCGCAGCGGCGTAGCGGCGCGGCAGCCGTTTTCGACCTGGGCGTTGTGGTGGCGGCGTTCGCGCGAACTGGACGAGCGCGCCCGGCGCTTGCTTGCCGAGCTCGAACTCGACGAGGCGGCGCATACGCGCGCAGGTACGCTCGAATACGGCGCGCAGCGCCGCCTCGACCTGGGCATCGCGTTGGCTAGCGGCGCACGCGTGCTGTTGCTCGACGAGCCGACGGCAGGCATGAACCGAGACGAGGCGGCGCATACGATTCGATGGTTGCGCGGCGTGACGGCTGGCAAGACATTGCTCGTCATCGAGCACGACATGGACGCCGTGTTCGCACTCGCCGACCGCGTGTCGGTATTGGTGCAAGGCCGCATCGTTGCGACGGGCGCGCCAGCCGAGATCGCCGCGAACGAGCGCGTGCGCGAAGCGTATTTGGGCGCGTCGCGCGGGGAGGCTGCGTCATGACGGCGTTGCTCGAAGCGCGCGCGGTTTGCGCCTGGTACGGCCAGGCACAGGTGTTGCACGGCGTGGATTTGCGCATCGATGCTGGCGAGCTCGTATTGCTGTGCGGCCGCAACGGTTCGGGGCGTTCGACGTTCGCCAAAGCGCTCGCTGGTCTCGTGCGGCGCACGGGCTCGATCGTGTTCGCCGGCCGGCAGATCGCCGCATGCCCCACGTTCGAGATCGCGCGCCTCGGCATGGGCTACGTCGCCGAGCAGCGCGAGGTGTTTCCCACGCTCTCGGTGGAAGAGAACTTGCACCTTGGCATCAAGCCCGGGGCAGGGCGTTCGGCCGCAAGAAAGATCGACGCTGCGTTCGAGCGCTTCCCGATGCTGGCGCAACGGCGCAGGACCGAAGCGGGCGCGCTCTCGGGCGGCGAGCAACAAATGCTCGTGCTCGTGCGCGCGCTCATGGGCGAGCCGCGCTTGCTCGTCGTGGACGAGCCGACCGAGGGACTTGCGCCCCAGGCCGTAGCCGCCGTGGCCGACTGCTTGCGGGGGCTGTGCGAGCAGGGCGGCGCGGTCCTGCTGATCGAGCAACGTCTGACACTGGCGCAGCGCTTGGCGGCGCGCGTCGCCGTGATGGGCCATGGCCGCATCGTTTTCGACGGCGCGGCGGGGACGCTCGATGCCAAGACCATCGACGAATGGGTTGCAATAGGGAGCGGGCGCTGAGCGCCCAGGCGATGCGCCGCTCGGCGTCGACTGCGATCGCGCGCTTGCGCTTATGTGCTTGGATCGCGTCATCGAATGTGCAGGCCGCGGGCCAGCGCGTCGCAAAACGTGGGTTTGGGCGAGGCACACGAACGCGGACGGCGCGCGTGACGCAGCCCTGATGTGCACGCCAGATAGGCAACGGCCGCACGGTCACTTATAGTGCGTCGTATGCGCGCGAGGACGAATGCATGCGAGCGCATTCTTTCTACGGGGGACGCTTGGCTGCGAGCGAAGAATTGACGCTGTTCGTGAGGGACGCGCTGCTGCGTGGCTTGCCGCGCGATCAGATCCGCTCGGTTCTGGGCAAGGCCGGGTGGCGCGTCGATCAAATCGACGATGCGTTGGGCGCTTACGCGCAGATCGACTATCCTATTCCCGTGCCGATGCCCAAGCCGTATCTATCGGCACGCGATGCATTCATGTATCTGCTGCTCTTCACGACCCTTTACATCGCCGCCTTCAATCTCGGCGATCTCGTCTTTCAATGGATCGACCACGCGTTTCCCGGCGCGCCAGCCACGACGACGGGGCATGGCGATCGAGCGTTTCTCGCCGGCGTGCGCTGGTCGCTGGCCGCGCTCATCATTACCGTGCCGATTTATCTGTTCATCGGGTGGCGGTTGCGCCGTGCGATTGCTCGCGACCCCGCCAAGCGCGCGTCGAAGGTGCGTAAATGGCTGACCTATCTCACGCTGTTCGTGGCCAGCATCACGCTGATCGGCGATTGCACGTCGCTCGTCGCCAATTTTCTCGGCGGCCAGGCGCCGGTGCGCTTTCTCTTGAAGGTGGCGACGATCGCCGCCATCGCGGGCGCCATCTTCGTCTATTACCTGCGCGATTTGCGCTCGGAAGAAACCGAGCGCAAACCATGAAGGATTGCGGCCTTCCTCAACCGGCGTCGCGCTGCGCGATCCAGTCGTGCGCCGGATCGTTCTTGAAATGCCAAACGCGCTCGGGGCCGGCCATCACGTTCAGGTAGTACGACTCGTATCCATACGGCACGACGACGGGATGATACCCGCGCGGCACCATCACGACGTCGTGGTCCTCGACGGCCATCGATTCGTCCAGATCGCGTGCGTCGGTATAGACGCGTTGGAACGCGAACCCTTGGGATGGGTTGAGCCGATGGTAATACGTCTCTTCCAACGCGCTTTCCGTCGGAATTTGGTCGGCGTCGTGCTTATGCGGCGGATAACTCGACGAGTGGCCGCCCGGAGTGCGCACTTCGACGACGAGCAACGATTCGGCCGGCTCCGTTTGCGGAAGAACGTCGCAGACGTAGCGCGTATTGAGCCCCTTGCCTCGCACAGATCGTTTCATCTGCGACGGCTCGATGAGTCGCACCGGGTAGCGGCCCTTGGCGGGCGCACTGGCTACGCCGAGTTCTGCGTCGCGCTCGGCGCGCACGGTCGCGCGCACATTGGGCGGCACGTACAGAGCGTAGGGGGCGGCATCCTCGAACACGCTGTCGCGCGCGCCCACGCTCGTGTAGCGCTGCCCGCCGGCTTCGATCGACACGGCGCCCGAGAGCACGACGATGCACGATTCGCGCTCGCTTTCGTGAACATACAGCACCTCGTCGCGTGCAAGCCGGTAGGCGGCGAAACCGACGTAACGCCAGGCCGCCGTCTCCGGCGTCACGCGCGCGATCGTCATGCCCTCGCGCTGGGCTTTGACTAGCAGACTCATGCGATGACCCTCTCGGTGTCGGTTGGGGCGCTCGCCGCATCGACGAGCGCGCGCAGCGTCCGGTAGCCGAGCTGCGCATACTCGAAGCTCGGCGCTACGGTGGGATCTTGCTCCGCTTCGACGACGAGCCAGCCACGATAGCCGTGGCGCTTCAAGCTCGCGATGACGGCGGCGAAATCGACCGCGCCGTCGCCGGGCACGGTGAACGCGCCGTTGATCACGGCTTCGAGAAAGCTCCAATCGCGATTACGGGCCAATTTGACGATCTCGGGCCGCACGTCTTTGCAATGCACGTGGCAAATCCGCGATGCGTAGGCCTCGAGCGTGGCGAGCGGATCGCCACCCGCGAACGTGATGTGTCCCGTATCGAGCAGCAGCCCGACGGCATCGCTCGTGCGCCGCATGAGGTGCTCGACATCGGCGGGCGTTTCGACGTAAGCGCCCATGTGGTGATGGTAAGCCACGCGCACGCCGTGCGAGAGCGTGTATTGCGCGAAGCGATCGACCCGCGCGGCATAGGCGTCCCACTGATCCGCGGTGAAAAAGCGCGGCCGCTGATAGAGCGGGACGGGCGAGCCTTGGATCGTTTGCGCGACTTCGCCGTAGACCATCACGGTCGCGCCGTTTTTCGAGAGCAACTCCAGATGCGGGCCGACGGCCTCGATCTCCTCTTCGGCGCTGCGCTCGGCGAGCCGCCCCGAATACCAGCCCGAGACGAGCGCGAGGTCGTACTGCGCGAGCAGCGCTCTGAGCGCCTCCGGTTCGCGCGGGAATTTGTTGCCGAGCTCGAACCCCTCGTAGCCGATGGCGCGGCCTTCGGTGAGCGCGACGGACAACGGCGTCTCGCCGCCTAGCGAGGGAAGATCGTCGTTCATCCACGAGAGGGGGTTCACGCCGATGCGCACTTGAAAATCGGTCATGCTGCGTTCCTTGGTTCGTATCACGTTGCGAAAGCGTTGCGGGCGGTCAGGGGCCCGCAACGCTTTCAAGCGTCGTTGCGCCGGTTCGATTCGCCGGCGGGTGCGCCGCTGCGTTCGGCCAGCTTCGTTTCGTATTGCTTGCGCGCGGCGCGCACCGCCTCGCGCGTCGACACTTCCGGCACGGCGACTTCCCACCACCAGCCGCCGTCGTCGGTGGTGCGCGCCGGATCCGTGTCGATGACCACCACCGACGTGCGATCGGCCGCGCGCGCGTGAGCGAGCGCCGCTTCGAGCCCGGCGATGTCGGCCACATGCTCGGCGTGCGCGCCGAGCGAGCGCGCATGCGCGGCAAAGTCGATCGCGGGGGCGCCGAGCGGCCCCTGCAGGCAGTCGTCGAGCAAGTTGTTGAAGGGGGCTCCGCCGCAGGCTTGCTGCAGACGATTGATGCAGCCGTAGCCGCGGTTGTCGAGCACGACGACGATGAGCTTGGCGCCGAGCATGACCGAAGTCGCAATCTCGCTGTTCATCATCAGATAGCTGCCGTCGCCGACGAAGACGATGACTTCGCGCTCGGGCCGCGCAAGCTTCACGCCAAGACCGCCCGCGATCTCGTATCCCATGCACGAGTAGCCGTATTCGACGTGATAGCCGCCGGGCCGCGCTGCGCGCCAAAGCTTGTGCAGCTCGGCCGGCAACGTGCCTGCGGCGCACACGGCGATGTCGCCCTCGGGCGAGTTTGAGCTTGAACGCTGCACCGCGCCGACCACGTCGGCGTCATAGGGCAGCGTCCCGTCCACGCGCGGCGCGTTCGTGCGCGTCGTGACGGTCTCGCGCCATGCGTCGCACAGGCCGCGGGCACGCTGCGTCCAATCCGCGTTCGCGTGCCAGCCGCCCAGGCGCTGGCTCAATGCATCGAGCGTGGCGCGGGCGTCGCCGCAGATGCTCGTCGCCTGATGCTTGAGCGCGTCGAATGCGTTGGCGTTGATGCCGATGACGCTCGCTTGCGCAAATAGGGTATTGGACCCGGTCGTGAAATCTTGCAGTCGGGTGCCGACGGCGATGACGCAATCGGCCTCGTGCGCGAGCGCGTTCGCCGCGCTCGCGCCCGTGACGCCGATCGCACCGGCGTTGAGCGGATGATTCCACGGCAACGCGCCTTTGCCCGCCTGCGTTTCGCCGACGGCGATCCCATGGCGCTCGGCGAACGCGCGCAATGCTTCGGCGCCGCCCTGGCTATAGAGCACGCCGCCGCCCGCCACGATCATCGGCGAGGACGCGCGGCGCAGTGCGGAGAGCGCGGCTTCGAGTTCGTCTTCGCCGGGCGTCGGCGCGTGGAACCGCACGACGCGCCGCTCGAAAAAGGCGCGGGGATAGTCGTAGGCCATCGCTTGCACGTCTTGCGGCAAGGCGAGCGTGACGGGACCCGCTAGGGCGGCGTCGGTCAGCACGCGGATCGCGCGCGGCAGGGCGCTTAGCAACTGCGCCGGATGCACGATGCGGTCGAAATAGCGCGAGACCGGTTTGAGCGTGTCGTTCGCGGAGAGGCCGCCGTCATGGAAATCCTCGACCTGTTGCAGGACCGGATCCGGGGCGCGCGAGACGAAGATGTCGCCCGGCAGCAGTAGAACCGGCAAGCGATTGACGTGGGCAAGGGCGGCCGCCGTGACCAGGTTCGTCGCGCCGGGACCGATCGAAGTCGTCACGGCCATCATGCGGCGGCGCATGTGCGCTTTGGCATAGGCGATGGCGCTGTGCGCCATGGCTTGCTCGTTGTGAGCGCGGTAGGTGGGCAACACATCGCGATGCTCATAGAGCGCCTCGCCCAAGCCCGCGACGTTGCCGTGCCCGAAGATGGCGAACACGCCGCCGAAGAGCGGCGCTGTCGATCCGTCGTCGTCCTGGACATGCTGCGCCGCGAGGTAGCGCACCAGCGCTTGCGCGGCCGTCAGCCGAATCGTCGGACCGGCTTCGGCGCTTGCCGCGCTGTGCGCGTCGAGCGTCGTTTCGTCGATACGCACGTTCATCACGCCGCCTCCCGCCGCGTGGCTTGCGGCTGCGTGGCCTCGCACTTATCGGCTCGCGCCGAGCGCCACGCTTCGATCAAGGTTTCGAATGTCGCGCGCACGCTCGCAACCAGGGCCGCGTCGTCGATTTCATTGGCCAGCCAAGCGCGGCTCGGCTCGTGAAAGATCGTGCGGCCCACCGTGAAGCCCTTGCAGGTGGTCGAGGCGGCCGCCGCACGAAACCCTTCGCTGAGCGTGTCGACGCCGGCCGACAGACCCAGCAGCACGACGCCGCGGCAATAGGGATCGCGCTCGGCGATCAGCGCGTCGATCGCCTGCCACTGCTCGGCGCTCAGCGGAGCGAGCTTCCACCATTCCGGCTGGATGCCGAGGTTGTAGAGCCGCTTCAAGGCGCGAAAGACGGTATCGGGCGCGGCGGGCAGGGTGTCGCGATGCGGCGGGATGACTTCGAGCAGCAACTCGTGGCCGCTCGCTTGCACGGCATCGTAGAGCGCGCGAAGCTGCGCTTCTTGTTCGACGCGCTCGGCGATGGGCGCATCGGGGTGATACTGCACCAGGCACTTGACGACATGCTCCTGCGGCCAAGCGACGAGCGCAGTGCCGACCGAGCGCCCATGTTGAAACACGAGCGGCAAGGAGCCCGGCAACTCGACGGGACGGCCGATCCACCAGCCGCGGCCGGTCGCCTCATTGAGCGCATCTTGGCCGTAGCGGTCGTCGATGAGCACGCCAATGCGCCCTTGCAAGCCGAGCGCCGCTTCCGTTTGCGCGACGGCGTCGACGAACAGGCGCTTCAGTTGCGCGATGCGCGACTCGCTCGCCCCCGTTTGCTGGGCGAGCTCGAAGAACTGATTGCGGTGGTCGAAGGCGAAGCCGAGCACTTCGTCGTGCGGCGCGCGCGCAACGCTCACGCGATGCAGCCGGGCGAGCTTCGTGTCGAGATCGGGCCGGCGCATGCGCGCCGGGTCTCGCTTAACGGCCTCGCGCAAGTAGTCGAGCTCGGCCGGCGTCGGCATCGCTGGGGCGCAGGCGTGGCGCGAGACGACGAGCGCGCCGCACAGGTTGGCCGTGTGCGCGCAGCGCGCGAGCGGCGCATCGCGCAGCCACTCGGATAGAAAGCCCGAGGCGAAGGCGTCGCCCGCGCCCAGCACGTTCATCACGTCCACTTCGATGCCGCGTTCGGTCGGCGCCTCGTCGATCGAAGCCGGCACTTTGCCCTCGATGATGGTGCAGCCGAGCGGGCCGCGCTTGACCACGAGCGTGGCGGGCGTCACGGCGCGCACCATCGCCAGCGCATCGATGAGTTCGTGCTTGCCGCCCGCGATGCGAAACTCTTCTTCGGTGCCGATCACGAGATCGAACAACGGCAGAATGCGTTGCAGATGGGCCGTGACGCTTTCATTGGCGATAAAGCGCGTTTCGCCGTCCGCTTTGCCGGTGAGTCCCCACAGCACGGGGCGATAGTCGATGTCGAGCACGGTGCGCACTTGATTGCGCCGTGCATATTCGAGGGCGCGCCGGCTCGCGCGATTCACGCGCTCGGTCGAGAAATGCGTGCCCGTGATGAGCAGCGCCTTGCTCGACGCGATGAAGGCTTCATCGAAATCGCCTTCGTCGAGCGCCATGTCCGCACAGTTCTCGCGATGGAAGACGAGCGGGAACGTATCGCGGTCCTTGATGCCGAGCAAGACGAGCGCGGTCAGGCGCTCGGCGTCGGCGCGCGTGTGGCTGACGTCGCAGCCTTCGCGCGCGAGCGTCTCGGTCAGAAAGCGCCCCATGTGATCGTTGCCCACGCGCGCGAGCATCGCGGAGGCGAGCCCGAGCCGTGCGCAGCCGAAAGCGATGTTCGCGGACGATCCGCCCAGATATTTGGCGAAGCTCGTCACGTCCTCCAGCCTCGCGCCGATCTGCTGCGCGTAGAGATCGACCGCAAGGCGGCCGAGGCAGATGATGTCGCGCGTGCGCCCTGGGGCGAAGCGGCCGGTGGACGGATGAGAAGGGGGGGAGGCAACCATGGAGTGGGTCCTGAAAAAACGTTGTGTAGCGCGTCGATAGGTATTTGCGTGAGGGGGCGCTCTCGAGCGTCAGATCGTCGCGCCGTCGAGTTCGGCGATCATTTTTTGCATTTCGGCGCCACCGGCCATCATGTCGAGCACGGCGTCCTTGCTGATCGTGTCCTTGGTGAACGTGCCCATCGAGCGGCCGCGATTGAGCAGCGTGAACGAATCGCCGATCGGGTAGGCGTGATGCACGTTATGGGTGATGAAGATGACGGAAATGCCGCGCTCGCGCGCCTTGTGAATCAGCTTGAGCACGTTGAAGCTTTGCTTGACGCCGAGTGCAGCCGTCGGTTCGTCGAGAATCAGCACGCGTGCGCCGAAATGAATCGCGCGCGCGATGGCCAGGCATTGCCGCTCGCCGCCCGACATCGTGCCGATCGGCTGATTGGCGTCGCGCACGTGGATGCCCATCTCCGCTAGCTTGTCGCGCGCCGTCGTGGCGGCAGTTTCGATGTCCATCACGTTCACGAGCCCGAACAGCTTCTTGCTCGGCTCGCGGCCCATGAAGAAGTTGCGCGCGACCGACAGCAGCGGCACGAGCGCGAGATCCTGGTAGACCGTGGCAATCCCGAGATCGAGCGCCTCCTTCGGCGAATTGAAGTGCACGCTCTTGCCGTCGACGAGGTATTGGCCTTCGCTCGGCGGATGCACGCCGGCGAGCGTCTTGATCAGCGTCGACTTGCCCGCGCCGTTGTCGCCGAGCAGGCAGTGGACTTCGCCGCGCCGCAGCCGCAGCGTGACGTCTTTGAGTGCGATCACGCTGCCGAAGTAGCGGCTGACGTTTTCGAGCGCGAGGATGCAGTCGGCGCTTTGATCTTGGGTAGGGGTAGCGGAAGTCATGGTTGTCTCCGTCGATCAACGCGATTGCGCGACACGGCTGCGCACGTAATGGTTGAAGAGCACGGCGAACAGCAGCATCAACCCGAGGAAGACGCGGAACCAATCCGAATCGATGCTCGTGTAGGTGATGCCGATCTGCACTACGCCGAAGATCAGCGAGCCGAAGCAGGCGCCGACGACAGACCCGTAGCCGCCCGTGAGCAGCGTGCCGCCGATGACGGCTGCAATGATCGCTTCGAATTCCTTCTGCAGGCCGCGGTCGGCGGCAGCCGAGCCGATGTCGCACACTTGCAGCACGGCGAATAGGCACGCGCAGAACGCGGTCAGCACGAACAGGCGAATCTTCACGCGTCGCACGGGCACGCCGACGTTCTTCGCTGCATTCGCATCGCCGCCGACGGCGAAGATCCAGTTGCCAAAGCGCGTTTTGGCGAGCGTGAACGCGCACACCGCCGCGAGCGCGAGCCACCAGACGATGACTTTCGGCACGCCCGGCACGAGCGGCTCGCCCGAGTCGAGCAGTTTGACGAGGCCCATGTGCCCGAGCCAGCGGAACAGATCGTGGAACGCCACGCCCTGGAACAAGGCGTGGGCAAAGGCGCTCTGGGCCGCGACATCGCCCACGCCCGAGATGATCGTGCGATCGGCGAACATGACCGAGAGGGCCAGCGTCAGGCCGCGCAGAATGAACATGAACGCGAGCGTGACGATGAACGAAGGCAGCTTCGTGCGCATCACGAGGTAGCCGTTGAGCGCGCCGAGCGCCATCGAGCCCACGAACGCGAAGACGATCGCAAGTTCGATAGGCCAGTGAAAATACATCGTCGGCAACGCGACCATCATGCCCGCGAAGCCGATCATCGAACCGATCGACAGGTCGAACTCGCCGGCGATCATCAAGAGGCATGCGCCCACTGAAATGAGGCCGAGGTAGGCCGCCACCTGCGACCAGTTCATGATGCCGTCGAGATTGAACATCCCGGAATTGCCGGCGCCGATCGCGAAGACGAGGAACACCATGACGGTGCCTGCGAGCGAGGCGAACTCGGGGCGGGAGAGAAACTGCTTGAACCGCGATTCGCGGCGCACACGTTCGTCGAGCGAGCTGGAACCCTGCGGGTTCGGCTGCCCCTCTTTGCGTAAGTTGGCGTGGAAATGATCGGCGACGCCCATCGAATGTCTCCTTCGGTAGCGCGGCCCGGACCGTTCAGCGAAAACCGGTCCGAACCGCGCCGTGATGCTCAATAGCTGGATTGCAAAGGCCGCTGCTCAATTTGCGGGCGATGGGCGCCCGCAAGCGTGAGAATCAGCGGTACTGCCCCGCGTACTTCACGACTTTGTCGACGTTGGCTTTGGTGATGAAGCCCGGACCGGAGAGGATCGTGTCGGGCTGATAGACGGGCTGCAGCCCGTAGGTATCGAGGCGAGCCTTGAACTTCGGATTGCTTTGCAGCGCCTTTTCGATCTTCAGCGGATCGGTCGTATGGTCTTGCTTTGCGATCGCGAGCACGGCGACGGCCAGATAGCCTTGCAGGTAGGGCTGCTGATCGATCGCGAATTGGATCGTGCCGTCCTTGATTGCAGCCGCGATGTCGTTGTCGAAGTCGAACGTCGCGAACCAGATCTTGCCGGCCTTGCCCATGTCCTTGAGCGCGCGGATCGTGGGATCGGCGGAAAGCGGCCCGAGCGCCAGCACGGCGCCCGTATCGGGATGGTTGCGCAGGTAGGCTTGGACCTTCGCCTTCACGCCGTTCGGGTCTTGGCCGGCGTCGAGCGTCGATGACTTGAAGTCGACCCCGAGCGCTTCGGCAAAGCCGCGGCAGCGCTCGAACGAGGCCGGGTTCGTCGCGTAGTGGTTGACGCACACGAACGACTTGATGCCCGCCGCTTTCGCCTTCGCGCCGGCCGCGTGGCCCGCGACGTATTCGGGCTGGCCGATGTGCATGATCGCGCCGAGCTGCTTGCTTTGCTCGAGCGTGCCCGAGTTGATCGTCACGAGCGGGATCTTCTTGTCGGTGACTTTTTTGATCGAGCTCTTGAGCACGTCGAAATCGGCGATCGTCGTGGCGACGCCGTCGTAGTTGTGCGCAGCCGCTTGCTCGATCAGGCGCGCCATGTCGGACAAATCGCCGTTCGGCGGGTTGCGGTAGTCGGTCTCGACGTTGAAGTCCTCGTCGGCCTGCTTGATCGCGTTCTTGATCGTGTTCCACCAGGAGTCGGAATCCGGCGCGTGACTGATCAGGACGAACTTGGCGTCGGCCGCGTGGGCCGACGACACCGCGAACGGACCGAACGCCAATGCCAGCGCGGACGTGAATGCCGCGGCGAATGTCCTCACTGCGGCCTTGCGGGTGCAAAGTCTCATTTGTCTCCACCTATTCGAAGTTATGTCGTTAGGAGCGATGCCGCGACCGGCGCGCGCCGCTCACGACAAAGATTAGGCCAACTCGATCAGGATTGCAAAGAAAATTTCATTGAAGATAGAAATGGAAAATTCATTCCATTTCGAGGCGGACATGCCTATAATCCGCATCGTCGGGAAACGATGCGCGCCGGGCAGCGAGCGATGAGCAAGCAGCAGGGCGCGGCGCCCGTTCAACAGGATGAGAGCCATGCAGGAAGAGACCACCGATGAGTTGCCAAGCGTCGACGAACTGATGCAGCGCGTCGCCGATGCCTACGACGCGCTGCCCCGGCAATTGAAGAGCGTGGCGTCGTACCTCGAACAGCATCGAGCGAGCGTGATGGTCGATCGCACGAGCGACATCGCCGCGAGCTGCGGCGTGCATCCATCGGCCGTGGTGCGCTTTGCGCAGCGCTTCGGGTTTTCGGGGTTCTCCGATCTGCAGGCCGTATTCAAGCAGGCCTACGCGGGCCAGAGCCCTTCGGGGCAGACCTATAAGCAGCGGATTCGCAAACTGATCGACGAAAAGCCCGGGCGCTTATCGGGCGGCAACGTCGCGCGCGAGTTCGTCGCCGCCTGCCGCAACGGCCTGGACGAGCTCGAAGCGACGCTGGACGACGAGCAATTCGAAGCGGCCGTCTCGATGCTGCAGCATGCCGAGAACATCTATGTGATCGGCGTGCGGCGCTCGTTCCCGGTGGCGAGCTACATCGTCTATGCGCTGCAGCACACGGCCAAGCGCGTGCACCTCATTTCCGGCTTCGGCGGCATGTTTCGCGAGCAGATCCGCAGCGTGAAGAAGGGCGACGTCGTCATCGCCATCAGCTTCGAACCCTACGGCCGGGAAACGCAGTATTGCTTGCGCGTCGCCCATCATCACCAAGCGCAAACGCTGGTCATTACCGACAGCCGGTTATCGCCGCTCGGGCGTTACGCGAGCGCGCAGTTATTCGTCAAGGAAGGCAGCGCATTCGCCTTTCGCGCACTGACGAGCACCATTTGCCTGTGCCAAGCGCTGTTCGTCGCGCTTGCGTACCGGCTCGAGTTGAACGTAGAAGAATCCAAGGACACTGGAGGATACGATGATTAGTCACGACGCGATCGACGTCGCGGTATTCGGCGCGGGCCGCATCGGCCGCATTCATGCAGGCAATCTCGCGCGGCATCCGGGCGCGCGGCTCAAGTACGTGGTGGACGTCAATCGCGCCGCGGCCGCCGAGCTCGCGGCGCAATACGGTGCGACGGTGGTCGAGGCCGACGCGGCGCTCGCCGATGCCGCCGTCGGCGCGAGCGTCATTTGCTCGAGCACCGATACGCACGCCGATTTGATCGAGCGTTCGGCGGCCGCGGGCAAGCATATCTTTTGCGAAAAGCCCGTCGACCTCGAACTCGAGCGTGCGCGCGCCTGCGCACGCGCCGTCGAAGCGGCGGGCGTCGTGTGCATGATCGGGTTTCAGCGCCGCTTCGATCCGACCTTCGCCGCGGTCAAGGCGCGGCTCGACGCAGGCGAAATCGGCACGCCCGAGATGCTCGTCGTGACGAGCCGCGACCCCGGCGCGCCGCCTGTCGAGTACATCCGCCGCTCCGGCGGCATCTTCAAGGACATGCTGATCCACGACTTCGACATCTTTCGCTGGATTCTCGATGACGAAGCCCAAACCGTGCATGCGAGCGGAAGCTGCCTGACGGACCCGGCGATCCTCGATGCTGGCGACATCGATTCGACGGCCGTCACGATTCGCACCAAACGCGGACGGCTTTGCCAGATCAATACGACGCGGCGCGCCGCATACGGTTACGACCAGCGCTTCGAGGTGCTCGGCAGCGCGGGCATGCTGCAGGCCGGCAACGTGCGGCCGACCGAAGTGCTCGCCTATTCTTCGCGCGCGGTATCGAGCGACTTGCCCGAAGCGTTCTTCCTCGAACGCTATCGCGCCGCTTATGCGAACGAGATCGCGCATTTCTTCGATGCCGTGACGCAAGGGGCGAGCGTGCGCACGACGATCGCCGACGGCGTCAAGGCGCTCGAATTGGCCGAGGCCGCAACGCGCTCGTGGCGCGAGGGCTGTGTGGTGGCGGTGGGCGAATGAGCGTGAGAGGAGCGAGACTGTGATGACGAGGGCAGAGCGTGCACCCGTGAAGATCGGGATTGCCGGATTGGGCCGGCTCGGCAAGCGCCACGCAACGAATTTGGCTTACCGCGTGCCCGGCGCGGTACTGGCGGCGGCGTGCAGCCCCGTCGAGCAAGAGCGCGATTGGGCGCGCGAGACGCTTCCTAGCGCACGGCTTTATTCGGACTACGAAGCATTGCTCGCCGACCGCGAGCTCGATGCACTGTGGCTCGTCACGCCCTCGTCGTTGCATGCGGAGCAAATCGCCGCCGCGCTGCGGGCGGGCAAGCATGTTTTCTGCGAGAAGCCGCTATCGCTCGACGTCGCCGAATGCGAGCGCGTACTCGGCGTGGCGCGCGAATATCCGCAACTCGAAGCGATGATCGGTTTCATGCGCCGCTTCGATCCGAGTTACCGCGATGCGTACGAGAAGGCCAGCGCCGGCGCCATCGGCAGAGCGTTCATGGTGCGCTCCCAAACGACGGACCTGAACGACCCCGACGGTTTTTTCGTGCGATTCGCGCCGACCTCGGGCGGCATCTTCCTCGATTGCACGGTGCATGACATCGACGTTGCGCGCTGGTTCTTCGACGGCGCGCGGGCGACGCGTGCGTTCGCCACGGGCGTGATCGCGTTGCACGAAGGTCTGCGCGCATGCGCGGATGTGGACAACGGCGTGGGCGTCGTCGAATTCGAAGGCGGAAGATTGGCGGTGTTCTACGCGTCGCGCACGATGGCGCATGGCTGCGATACGCAGAGCGAAGTGATCGGCACGGGCGGTGCGCTCGCGATCGGTCACAACCCGCGGCGCAATCGCGTGGAAATCTACGAGGCGGGCGGCGTGCGCAGCGAAAGCACGCCGACTTTCTTCGACCGTTTCGAAGAGGCGTTCCTGCACGAAGCGCAGGCGTTCGTCCAAAACGTGTGCGCGCGCAGGGCGGGTACGACGAGCGCGGGGTCCGCGGCATCTGCCGGCGCGATGCTCGCCGATGCGCTCGAGGCGACGCGCATCGGCCACGCGCTGCGCCACGCATTCGCGACTGGGTTGCCGGTGACGTTATAGGCGCTTCAGACGTTTCAGACGTTTCCGGCCTATCCCGATTGATCCGAGGCTTGCCCGCGTGGCAAGCCGGCGTTGGCATCGACGGCCGCTCGAGCGCGGCCCGGCGCTGCGGTAAAATTCGCTTTTCGCGATTTTGTCGCAAAGCCTCACATTCGCGGGGGCGCGCGTTCGCTTTTCTAAAAGGTCAATGGCCGATGGACATTCATAAGGAAGTCGATGCACGCGGGCTGAGCTGCCCGCTGCCGATCTTGAGGGCGAAAAAAGCGCTGGCGGATATGCAAAGCGGCCAGATTTTGAAGGTCTTGGCAACCGATCCTGGTTCGCAGCGCGATTTCGCGGCCTTCGCCAAGCAAACGGGCAATGAGATCGTCGAAAGCTCGACTCAGGATAAGACGTTCGTGTTTTTGATGCGCAGGCGCTAGTGCGATCGGCGTAAGCGCAGCGGCTAGGCAAAACAAAGCGCGACGACTCGTTGGCAGCAGGCTGGACGAGATCGTCGCGCAGGATGAGACGTATCGCGCCGCTAAGGTGCGCGCAACACTCAGCTGTCCATCACGGGCGCACGCGTGCGCAGGTAATGCTCGAATTCCTCGGCCACTTCCGGATGGCGCAGTGCGAATTCGACGGTCGCCTTCAGGTAGCCAAGCTTGCTGCCGCAATCGAAGCGCGTGCCGTGATACTTGTAGGCCAGCACTTGCTCGTCGCCGAGCAGCGATTGAATCCCGTCCGTCAACTGAATCTCGCCGCCCGCGCCGGGGCTGAGCGCGCGCAGATGATCGAAGATGCGCGGCTTGAGCACATAGCGGCCGACGACGCCGAGATTGGACGGCGCGACTTCGGGCGCCGGCTTTTCGACGATGCCCGACATCTTGATGATGGCGTCTTCCCACTCCTTGCCGTCGACGATCCCGTAAGAGCGCGTGTCCTGCGGCGGGATTTCTTCGACTCCGATCACCGAGCTGTGATAGTGATCGAAGACATCGATCATCTGCTTCATGACGGGCGGCTCGGCATAGAGCAAGTCGTCGGCGAGAATGACGGCGAACGGGTTGTCCCCGACGAGCTTCTCGGCGCACAGCACGGCGTGGCCGAGCCCCAGCGCTTCGGGCTGACGCACGTAGAAGCAATCGACGTGGCTCGGCTTGATGCTGCGCACGAGTTCGAGCAGCTTGTCCTTACCGCGCGCTTCGAGTTCCGCTTCGATTTCATATGATTTGTCGAAGTGATCTTCGATAGCGCGTTTGCTGCGGCCCGTGACGAAGATCATCTCGGTGATGCCGGCAGCCATCGCTTCTTCGACCGCGTATTGGATCAGCGGCTTATCGACGATTGGCAGCATCTCCTTGGGGCTGGCCTTCGTGGCCGGAAGAAAGCGCGTGCCGAGGCCCGCAACCGGAAAGACAGCCTTGGTGACTTTTAGCATGGCGTTACCCTAATTCTCGAGTACTGTTGGGACCAACGTGCCCATTGAACGCAACGTCCGGCGTTCGATGTACCGAACGCCGCACTAGGCCGGAAGGCGCGCGAGCTGTGCGCTGAGCTTGGCAATGGTGTCCCGGTATTGTGACAGCCTTTTCTGCTCTTGCTCCACAACGGCACCCGGTGCTTTTGCGACAAAAGCCTTGTTTCCGAGCTTCGCTGCGCACTTGGCGATTTCCGCGTCGAGCCGAGCAATTTCCTTGCCCAGACGCTCGCGCTCGGCGGCCGCGTCGATTTCGACGAGCAGCGCGAGCTTGTCACCGCCGACGATCGCGATCGGCGCGCCTTGCGACTGCGCGTCGAGGGTTGCTTCGTCGGCCATGATGCGCACTTCCGACAAGCGGGCGAGTGCTTGTGCGTACGGGGCGAACGACTGCCATTGGCCGGCGTCGCCGTGTACCAGCAGAGGGACCTTAGTTGCGGGCGATAGGTTCATTTCGCCTCGTAAATTTCTGCAAGCGTCGATCGCGCCTTTGAGCTCCGCGGCCCAGCGCTCCGCTTTTTCGTCGATTTTTTTCTCTTCGGCGCGCGGGTATGGTTGCACCATGATCGAGGCCTCGCCGCTCGCCGCATCTTTCGGATAGGCGTCGGTGAGCGGCGCGACCTTTTGCCAAAGCGCTTCCGTGATGAACGGAATGATCGGGTGCGCGAGCCGCAGCACCGTTTCGAGCACACGCAACAGCGTGCGTCGCGTGGCGCGCTGTTGCTCCGGCGTGCCGTTTTGGATCTGCACCTTCGCGAGCTCGACGTACCAATCGCAATACTCGTCCCAGACGAACTTGTAGATCGCATTGGCGACGTTGTCGAAGCGGTAATCGGCGAAGCCCTTTTCGACTTCCGCTTCCACGCGCTGCAATAGCGAGACGATCCAGCGGTCCGCTTGCGAGAAATCGGTGTAGCCGCCAGGGCCGCAATCGCCGGGCGCGCACGCGCCGGGCTTGGCGAAGCCGCAATCGTGGCCCTCGCAATTCATGAGCACGAAGCGCGTGGCGTTCCACAATTTGTTGCAGAAGTTACGATAGCCTTCGCAGCGCGCGAGATCGAAATTGACGTTGCGCCCGAGCGTGGCCATCGATGCCATCGTGAAGCGCAATGCATCGGTGCCGAAGGCGGCGATGCCGGCCGGAAACTCCTTGCGCGTTTTCTTTTCGATCGACCCGGCCTGCTTCGGATTCATGAGGCCCGTCGTGCGCTTGGCGACGAGCGCTTCCAAATCGATGCCGTCGACGATGTCGATCGGATCGAGCGTATTGCCTTTGCTCTTCGACATCTTTTGGCCTTCGTGATCGCGCACGAGCCCATGCACGTAGACGGTGCGAAACGGCACCTTCCCCGTGAAGTGCGTCGTCATCATGATCATGCGCGCCACCCAGAAGAAGATGATGTCGAAGCCGGTCACGAGCACGGAGGAGGGCAGGAACGCGGCCAATTCCTTCGTCTCGCCCGGCCAGCCGAGCGAGGAGAACGGCACGAGCGCCGACGAGAACCACGTGTCGAGCACATCGTCGTCGCGCTTGAGCGCGCCTTCGTAGCCGCGCGCTTGCGCTTGCTCGCGCGCTTGGGCTTCGGTGCGGGCGACGAAGACTTCGCCGTTCTCGCCGTACCAGGCGGGGATCTGATGGCCCCACCACAGTTGCCGCGAGATGCACCAGTCTTGGATGTTCTCGAGCCACTGGTAATAGGTGGTCGTCCAGTTTTCCGGAACGAACTGGATCTCGCCGTTACGCACGACGTCGAGCGCGACCTGCGCGATCGACTTGCCGGGATGGAACGTGCCTTCGGGCGCGCCCTTGCTCATCGCGACGAACCATTGGTCGGTCAGCATCGGCTCGAGCACGACGCCCGTGCGATCGCCGCGCGGCACCATCAAGCGGTGGTCCTTCACCGATTCCAACCAGCCTTGCGCATCGAGATCGGCAACGACGCGCTTGCGCGCCTCGAACCGGTCCAGACCGCGATACGCCGCCGGCGCGTTGTCGTTGATCTTCGCTTCGAGCGTGAGGATTTCGATCTGCGGCAGGTTGTGGCGCTGGCCGACTTGGTAGTCGTTGAAGTCGTGCGCGGGAGTGACCTTCACGACGCCCGTGCCGAATTCGCGATCGACGTAGTCGTCGGCGATGATCGGAATTTCGCGATCGGTGAGCGGCAGCTTCACGTGCTTGCCGATCAGATGCGCGTAGCGCTCGTCTTCCGGGTGAACCATCAGGGCCACGTCGCCGAGCATCGTTTCGGGGCGCGTCGTGGCGACGGTCAAGTGGCCGCTGCCGTCGGCGAGCGGATAGCGGATATGCCAGAGGTGGCCGTTTTCTTCCTCGCTCGCCACTTCCAGATCGGACACGGCCGTCATCAACACCGGATCCCAGTTGACGAGACGTTTGCCGCGATAGATGAGCCCCTGCTCGTACAGCCGCACGAACACGTCGCTGACGACGGACGACATCTTCTCGTCCATCGTGAAGTATTCGCGCGACCAATCGATCGAGGCGCCTAGCCGCCGGACTTGGCTCGTGATCGTGGAGCCCGAGCGTTCTTTCCATGCCCAGACCCGCTCGACGAATTTTTCGCGACCGAAGTCATGGCGCGAGACGCCTTCCTGGTCGAGTTGCCGCTCGACGACGATCTGCGTGGCGATGCCGGCGTGATCGGTGCCGGGCAGCCACAGCGTGTTCGCGCCGAGCATGCGGTGATAGCGCGTGAGGCCATCCATGATCGTCTGATTGAACGCGTGCCCCATGTGCAGCGTGCCCGTCACGTTCGGCGGCGGCAGTTGGATCGAGAAGTTGGGCGCGCCCGGCTTGAAAGCGGGTTTTGCGTACCCACGTTTTTCCCATTCGGGGCCCCAGTGGGCCTCGATCGTCTGGGGCTCGAAACTCTTCGCCAGCGTGGTGTCGGTCATGGTTGGAAATCCGCCGAAAAATGCTTGAAGTGAGATGAAATCCGGTATCGCAACCTGCCGCGGGCCGCGGCCGGCCTTCGATCGCAGGTTCGAAACCGTCAATTATAAGGGGACGGCAGAGGCGCACGGCGCTCGGCCTTATAATGATCGGCTCCCAAAGCGTTGCCGCCTGCGGCGCCGCCCGCTTCCTCCCGTTGCAGAGAACCGCTTCCTCCATGCCAGAACTGCTCGCCAACCTGAACCCCGAACAATACGCGGCCGTCACGCTGCCGAACGAACCGGCGCTGATCCTGGCGGGCGCAGGCAGCGGCAAGACGCGCGTGCTAATCACGCGCATCGCGTGGCTGATCCAACAAGGCTACGCCTCGCCGGCCACGGTGCTCGCCGTCACGTTCACGAACAAAGCGGCGCGCGAAATGATGGGGCGCCTGTCGGCGCTCTTGCCGATCGACACGCGCGGCATGTGGATCGGGACGTTCCACGGCCTGTGCAATCGCATGCTGCGCGCGCATTACCGCGATGCGGGGTTGCCGGCCACGTTCCAGATCCTGGATACGGCGGATCAGCTGTCCGCGATCAAGCGTCTGATGAAGGGCCTGAACGTCGACGACGAGAAATACCCGCCGAAGAACCTTCAATACTTCATCAACAACGCCAAAGAGCAGGGGCTGCGCCCCGATCAGGTCGATGCGAGCGACAGCTTCAATCTGAAATTCGTCGAACTGTATCGCGCGTACGACCAGCAGTGCCAACGCGAAGGCGTGGTCGATTTTCCGGAACTGCTGCTGCGCTGCTACGAGCTGCTCGCCCACAATGCGCCGCTGCGTGCGCACTACCAAGCGCGCTTTCGGCATATTCTCGTCGACGAGTTCCAGGATACGAACAAGCTGCAATACGCGTGGCTCAAGCTGCTCGCAGGGCAAGGCAACGGGGCCGCGTCCGGCTCGATCTTCGCGGTCGGCGACGACGATCAATCGATCTATGCGTTTCGCGGCGCGAACGTGGGCAACATGCTGGACTTCGAGCGCGAGTTCAACGTACGCCACCTGATCAAGCTCGAGCAGAACTATCGCTCGCACGGTTACATCCTCGATACGGCCAACGCGCTGATCGCCCACAACTCGCGGCGCTTGGGCAAGAACTTGCGCACCGACGCCGGCCATGGCGAGCCCGTGCGCGTCTACGAGGCGGCCACCGATACGCAGGAGGCCGGTTGGATCGTCGAGGAAATTCGCGCGTTGATCAACAACAGCGGCCTCGCGCGCAGCGAGATCGCCGTGCTCTACCGCAGCAACGCGCAATCGCGCACGATCGAACATACGCTCGTGAATGCCGGTATCGCCTATCGCGTCTACGGCGGTTTGCGCTTTTTCGAACGGCAGGAAGTCAAGCACGCGCTGGCGTATTTGCGGCTGATCGACAATCCGAACGACGACACGGCGTTCGCGCGCGTGGTCAACTTCCCCACGCGCGGCATCGGCGCGCGCTCGATCGAGCAATTGGCCGACGCAGCGCGCTCGTATGGCACCTCGATGGCAGCGGCGATCCCGTACGTGACGGGCAAAGCCGGCACGAGCCTAGGCGCGTTCGCCACGCTCATCGCCAAGATGCGCGCCGAAACCGAGCGCATGAGCTTGCCCGAGACGGTCGAGTACGTCGTGCGTACGAGCGGCCTGTCCGTCTTCTACGAGAACGAGCGCGAAGGTCAAGACCGGCTCGAAAACTTGCAGGAGCTCGTGAACGCGGCCACCGCGTTCGTCAGCGAAGAGGGTTACGGGCTCGATACGCCCGCGCGTTCGATCCGGCTGGCGCCGGGCGCCACGGCGGCGCCCGAGTTGCGCGCCGCCTCGCTCGATGATGAAACGGTGGTGCTCGAGGCCGCGAGCCCGAGCGACCCGGCGCAAAACCCCGACACCATGACTCCGCTCGCGGGTTTCTTGTCGCACGCTTCGCTCGAGGCCGGCGAGAGTCAGGCGCAAGCGGGGCAAGATGCGGTGCAATTGATGACCGTGCATGCGGCCAAGGGGCTCGAGTTCACGGCGGTGTTCATCACGGGCCTCGAAGAAGGGCTGTTCCCGCACGAGAACAGTGCGATGGAGACCGACGGTCTGGAAGAAGAGCGCCGGCTCATGTACGTCGCGATTACGCGCGCGAAGGAGCGGCTCTATCTGTCGTTCGCGCAAAGCCGTCTATTGCACGGGCAGACGCGCTACAACGTACGCTCGCGGTTCTTCGACGAGTTGCCCGAAACCACGCTCAAGTGGCTGACGCCGAAGGTCGAGGCCGGCTCGCGCTGGGGTGGCCGTGCGGAAGGATCGGCATGGAACCGCGATTGGTTCGCGCGCCCCGATCGGGGCCATGCGGCGAACTTCGAGGCGGCGCCGCTGCCCGCCTTCGCCAACGAGCAGCGTGCGGCCGATACGGGTTTCCGTGTCGGACAGCAAGTCTTTCATACGAAGTTCGGCGAAGGCGCGATCACGGCGCTCGAGGGGGCAGGCGCCGATGCGCGCGCGCAAGTCCGATTCAAGCGGCATGGCGAGAAGTGGCTCGCGCTTGCCGTGGCCAAATTGCAGGTCGTGGAATGAGTCTCGACATGAACGCCACGAACGGTGCGGGCAACGCCAATGGTGACGGCGCTGCGCCTCGACTGGGGGTGCTCGCCGCGTTGCCACAGGAGTTGGGCGATCTCATCGAAGCAATGCGCGCCGAGGGCGGCATGCGTACGGTCACGCTGGGCAAGCGCGATTACCACATCGGCACCGCGTACGGCGTGCCGTGCGTCGTGACGCTCGCGCGTGTCGGCAAAGTAGCGGCCGCTGCCAGCGCGAGCGCGCTGATTCACGTCTTCGGCGTCACTGCGATGGTGTTTACGGGCGTGGCAGGCGGGGTCGGGGCCGGTGTGCGCGTGGGCGACATCGTCGTGGCCGATGCACTGCTGCAGCACGACATGGATGCCTCGCCGCTGTTTCCGCGCTACGAAGTGCCGCTCTTGGAGCGTTCGCATTTTCCGGCGCATGCACCGCTCGCCGACGCCCTCGAAGCCGCCTGCGTGCGCTTCGTTTCCGAAGAAGCCTACGCGCTCGCGGAGCGTTTCGCGTTCGATGCACCGCGCGTGCACCGAGGGTTGATCGTCAGCGGCGACCGCTTCGTGTCG
The DNA here is from genome assembly GCF_029522115.1 of Trinickia sp. Y13. GTDB lineage: Bacteria > Pseudomonadota > Gammaproteobacteria > Burkholderiales > Burkholderiaceae > Trinickia. Next base: position 184,435 of record NZ_JAKWFK010000001.1, read on the forward strand.
AGCGCGAGCGAAGTGCGCGCGCTGGCGAGCGCGCTACCCGAAGCGATGGCCGTGGAGATGGAAGGCGCGGCGATGGCGCAGGTATGCTTCGAACATGGCGTGCCGTGTGCGATCGTGCGAACGATTTCGGACACCGCCGACGATCACGCCACGGCCTCGTTCACTACATTCTTGACGGATATAGCAGGAAGTTATTCGTCTGGCGTGCTGGGGCGTTTCTTGCGCGAGCGGGCCGCCACGGAGCAAGCCGGCAGCTAGCGCGACGTTCAGCCGCAATGACCCCGCGCGAAGGCGAGGTCAAAGCTGAACTTCAGGCATGCCCCTGACGTTTCCGTTCGAGGTTGGGCAGGAACACGGTCAGCACGCCGATCAGCGGCAGGAACGAGCACACCTTGTAGACGAAACCGATGCTCGTTGCGTCGGCCAGATCGCCGAGCACGGCTGCGCCCACGCCGCCGAGCCCGAACGCGAAGCCGAAGAACAAGCCCGCCACCGTGCCGACGTTGCCCGGAATCAACTCTTGCGCGTAGACGATGATGGCCGAGAACGCGGAGGCCAGCACGACCCCGATGACGACCGTCAGGACCCCGGTCCAGAACAGGTTGGCATAGGGTAAGAGCAGCGTGAAGGGCGCGACGCCGAGAATGGAGGCCCAGATCACGTACTTGCGGCCGATGCGATCGCCGACCGGGCCGCCGATGATCGTGCCCGCGGCCACCGCGGCCAAGAAGACGAACAGATGGATCTGCGCGGCTTGGACCGACAGGTGGAATTTGTCGATCAGATAGAACGTGAAGTAGCTGTTCAGGCTCGCCAAGTAAAAGTACTTCGAGAAGACGAGCAGCACGAGCACGCCGATCGCGAGCGCCACGCGCGATTTCGACAACGACGGATGCAGCGCCCGCGCGCTTGCCTTCTTCTTCGTGGCCGGATGCCGGCTATACCAACGCCCGATGTTGGCGAGGACGACCATCGCCACGAGCGCTGCCACCGAGAACCACGCGATGCTGCGCTGGCCGTGCGGGATCACGATCAGTGCGGCAAGCAGCGGGCCGAGCGAGGAGCCGGCATTGCCGCCGACTTGGAACAGCGATTGTGCGAGCCCATAGCGTCCGCCCGAGGCCATGCGCGCGACGCGCGACGATTCGGGGTGAAACACCGAGGAGCCGCAGCCGACGAGCGCCGCCGCGATGAGCAGCACGCTGAAGTGCGCGGCGACGGACATCAGCACGAGCCCCGAGAGCGTGAAGCCCATGCCGACCGGCAGGGAGTATGGCTGCGGACGCTTGTCGGTGTAGAACCCGACGAGCGGCTGCAGCAGTGAGGCCGTGATCTGGTAGGTAAGCGTAATGAGCCCGATCTGCGCGAACGACAGCGAGAAGTTTTGCTTGAGCATCGGGTAGATCGCGAGGATCAGCGACTGAATCATGTCGTTCAGCAGATGCGAGAAGCTGATCGCGCCGAGCACCGAATAGACGGTGCGCGAGACGGCGGCGCTTGCGTTGGCGTGAAGCGGGGGCGATGCGGCCGTTGCCTGCGCCGCGGCAAGGCCGTCTTTGGGGACTGTCGTTTGCATGGTTCGCACGGTGAGAAAAAGAGAAAGACAGCGTGTGCCGCGACGAACGCGGCAAGCAGGGATTCGCTTCGTCTGGGTACGGATCGAGTGTAGATTGTCTCGAAAGGAATAATAGGACAAATTTTGTCGCAAACAGGACATCCCTGCTCCGGCAGTGCAAGAATGGGGCGCATCGCGGTGCGGCGACGACCGAGGACGGGCCCGGCGTGGGTCCGGTATCGGGTTTGGTATCCAGTCCGGCTTTTGTCGCGCGGGGGCAACGCAGGCGGGCAAGTCACCGGCCCGCTCGCCGTCTCGCCGCATCGTCTTTTTGGCGGGTTATAAAGCCAGCGGCGCGCCACGAGTGCGCCACATCGGGTTTACATCGGCGGCCGCGAATTAAAGAACGACACCAAAGTTGCCGTTGACCCGAGAAGGTACACACGGCTTTCGTCGCCCTACCCACGGTGGCGCGCAATGAGAAGGGGGTTGCATATGAAGGCAGTTTCGCTGGGCAAACGGTCCGGCGCGGGGTTCGTTCCTGACGGTGCGGGGGCCGGCGGCCGGTCGCACAAGCGCGCGGCGAAGACGAAATCGGGCGGCTTGTCGGTCAAGGCGTCGTTGCGATTGGCATTTGCGGTCGTGCTCGTGGGCACCCTCGTCATCGGCGTGTTCTCGTTGGCACAGATCGAACGCTTGAACGGTTCGACCAAATCGATCTACGAACAGGGCCATGTCGCCAGCCGCGCCGCGGAAGAAGTGCGCGCCGACGTGCTGCGCGCCAGCCGCGCGCAAAAGATGTTGCTGACGGCGACGACGGCCAAAGAGCGCGACGAATTGGGCGTCGAGGTCGACAAGGGGCTCGCCGCCATCAACGGCGAACTCGCGACGCTGCAGCAATACACGGATGCGTCGGACAGCGAAGGCATCACCGAGCAGAAGAAATTCAGCGCCGACGTGGGCGCGTGGGCAGGCCATCTGCGCGATTTCGTGAAGCTCGTGAAGGCGCAATCGCTCGATCTGTCGCAGATGAACTGGCAAGTGGGCATGCAGGACGTGTCGCTGCTCGTCGAAACCGGCAAGCTCGAAAAGCAAGTCGATGCGCTCGTCGCGCGCCGCGGCACCGAGGCTAAGGCGACCATCGAGAAATCGGCGTTCATCTTCAAGTCGTCGTTCCTGATGATGGCGGCGATGACCGTCGCGCTGATGATCGTCGCGTTTTTCGTCAGCGAGGCGGTGGTGCGGCGCTTGACGCGGCAACTGGGCGGCGAGCCCGTCTATGCCAAGGAGATCGCGAGCCATATCGCAGCGGGCGATCTGTCCAACCGCATTGCGCTCGGCAAGAAGGACGACGCCAGCATGCTCTATGCGCTCTCGGAGATGCAAACGGGGCTTGCGGCAACGGTCGGCGAAATCGCGGCGAGCGCGGAGGCGATCTCCTCGGCCGCCGGCGAGATCTCGATGGGCAACCTCGACTTGTCGCAACGCACGGAGTTGCAGGCGGTGTCGCTCGAGCGGACCGCGACGAGCATGGAGGAACTCACCTCGACGGTGAAGCAGAACGCCGACAATGCCAAGCAAGCGAGCGCGCTCGCCAACAACGCATCGGAAATCGCGTCGACTTGCGGCGATGTGGTTTCGCGCGTCGTCACGACGATGGGGCAGATCAACGACAGCGCCAAGAGCATCGGCGACATCATCGGCGTGATCGACGGGATCGCCTTCCAAACGAACATCTTGGCGCTGAACGCCGCCGTGGAAGCCGCGCGTGCGGGCGAGCAGGGCCGCGGCTTCGCCGTGGTGGCGGGCGAAGTGCGCAGCTTGGCGCAACGCAGCGCGGCTGCCGCCAAAGAGATCAAAACGCTCATCAACACGTCGCTCGAGCGCGTGGCGAACGGATCGAGCTTGGCGCAAGACGCCGGTCAAACGATGGACGAGGTCGTGAAAGCGGTCAAGCGCGTCACGGACATCATGGGCGAAATCTCGGCCGCATCGTCCGAGCAGAGCGCGGGTATCGAGGAAGTGAACCGCGCCGTCACGCAAATGGATGCCGGCACGCAGCAAAATGCCGCCCTCGTAGAAGAGGCGACGGCCGCTGCGCGTTCGCTCGAAGATCAAGCGCAGGCGCTCAAGCGCTTGGTCGGCAAGTTCAAGCTGCGCGCGGGCGGTTAGTCCTCGGTCCTCATCCTTAGGTGTCGCTGTCGGCGCGGGCCGGAATTTGGCCCGCGTCATCGTCTTTGCTCCCCCGCGCGTTGCTCGCAGCCGGTACTGGCGAAGCAAATGCGGGCGACGTTACACCGTCATCGAGCCGGCGACACGATCACGGTGCACGTCGTCCCTGCGGCGAGCGCCACGCCATCCGGAACCTGGTCGATGTGAATCCGCACGGGCACGCGCTGCGCGAGACGCACCCAGTTGAAAGTCGGATTGACGTCGGCGACGAGTTCGCGGCTTTGCGGATTGTCGCGATCGTAGATGCCGCGCGAGATGCTCTCCACGTGGCCTTGCAGCACGCCGCCGCTCATCAAGCGCATTTGCGCCTTCGCGCCGATTTTCACGCGCGGCAATTTGGTTTCCTCGAAATAGCCGTAAACCCAAAAGGAATGGCTGTCCACGATCGCGAGTTTGGGCGCGCCCGCGCTCGCGTAGTCGCCGCGAAATACGGACAGGTTGGTGACGTAGCCATCCACCGGCGAGACGACGGTGGTGCGTGCGAGATTGAGCTTGGCGGCGTCGAGCGAGGCCAAGGCTTGCTGATAGAGCGCCTGTGCGCTGGCTGCCGCGCTCGTTGCATTTTCGCGGCTTTCCTTCGAGACGACGAGGCTATCCATATCGGCGCGCCGCGCCGCCTCCGCCTGCCGCATGCGCCATTGAGCACGGCTCGCTGCGACGGCGGCTTCGGCCTGCTCCACCGCGATCCGGTAGTGCGCCGGGTCGATTTGCATCAGCACTTGGCCTTTCTTGACGAACATGTTGTCGGCGATCGGCAGGTCCACGACGGCGCCGGAGACGTCGGGCGCCACGTTGACGATTTGTGCGCGCACGCGGCCGTCGCGCGTCCACGGCTCGTCCATGTAATGCACCCAGAGCGAGCGGCCGAGGGCCAACGCGAGCACGAAAACGAGCGCCGTCGCGATGAAACCGATGATGTGTCGAAGCGTCATGATGAGAGTCGTTGGAAAAGCGTTCAGCGTTCAGCGTTTAACGTTTAGCGGTACACGGTCAACCCGATGACGCCGCAGATGCACGCGAGCAGGCTCGCGCGAAACAGCGTCGGGTGCCACACGAAACGGTAAAGCCCGACGCTCGCGAGCAGGCGGTCGACGAGCCATGTGAGCCCCGCGCCGCCGATGCACAGCGGCACGAGCGCGGGAATGAAAGCGCCGAGCACGGCGATCTCGCGGGACATGGGCGGCGTCTCCTTCATGCAGGCGCCGCGTCGTCGCGGCGAGATGCAAGCGCATACTGCGCGAGCGGCGATTGCGGGTCGATGAGCGCCGTGCGCACGAAGTGCAGGTAGCTCAAGATACGTTGCAGGCGATGGCGGTCTTCCCGCGGCGGCGCGAATGCGGCCAGCGCTTGCTGGGTCGCGGCGATCGCGTCGACGTTGGCGGCCAGCGCCGCATCCAGCCGCGTGGCTGCAGGGTGCGCGAACAGCGCGGCCAGCGTGTTGGCCGAGCGCGCGATCGCGCGCCGCCAGGGCATCGTTGCCGCGTAGCGCGCATCGCTGGGCAGTTGGCCCAACTCGCGACGCAAATCCATCACGGCATGGCCTACTTCCAGCACGGCGATGAGCCAAGCGAGCGCGTCGCGGCGTGCGGCCGGGTCGCGCTCCATCAGCGCATAGGCTTGAAACGCCAAATCGCGCGCCCGGCTTTCGAAGCGCCCTCGCAGGCGGGCGAGCGGCGCTTGGCAGGAGAGCACGACCTGCCGCCGCAAATCGGCCAGCAGATGGCGGCGCAGCCAGGGCGTCGAGGGCGGCAGAAGCACCGAATACGCGATCGCACAGGCCGCCATCGACAGCACCAACGCGATCGCATCGTTGGCAAAGCCGGCCGGATCGTAGCTCACCATGTTGTCGGGTCCCGCCAGCACGCAAAAGAAAATGCAATAGCCGGCGCCGTATCCCGCGAGCTTGGGCCGCGTCGTCATCCAGATGCCGAGGGCGAGCGGCGGTGCGAGGGCCGCGCACAGCAGTGGGAAGCCGTCGATGCGAGGATAGACGCCGAAGACTTCGACGAAGCCGACGAGCGTTGCGAGGAGGGCGCCCGCGGCCATTTGGTAGGTCATTCGGGTGGGGCGCGGCGAAGAAGAGGCCAATGCGCAGACGGCGGCCGCATTGAGCACGAGCACCGTGCCGTTGGGCCAAGCGGAGGCAACCCAAAACGCGCTGAGCACGGCCATCACGATCGCCCCGCGCAGGCCTGCGATCGCGGTCAGCACGGCATTGGTCTTCGGCTCGTAGCGTTCGGGCCAACGTTCACGCTCATGCGTGGGCGCCGCGAGCGATGCGTAGGTGAGCGCATAGGCGTGCATATCGTCGACGAACCGGTAGAGCAATTCGGCGGCCGTATCGAAGTCGAGCAAGGGAAAGCCGGGCTGCTCGGCCAGCACGATGCGGGCCTCGCGCACGCGGCGCGGCAGCGCGGCCTTGAACGCGTCGAGCTTGCGAGCGGAGCCTACGGCGTCGGCGGCCGTGAGCACCGGTTCGCCCGGCGTATGCAGCAGCGGCGCGAGCTCCTTGAAGTACGGTTCGAGCGCCTCGACGGCCCGGGTGGCGCCGGCGCCGCGCAGGCGATTCATCAACTGATGGAGCGCGTGAAAACGCGTGGAGGCCGTCATGAATTCGCTGTTCAAGCGCGCAAGACGGCCGCTGCGGCCACGCGTCTCGGCGCCTTCGAACACGGCGATGCTGCGCATCGCTTCGAAGCCCACGATTTCGGCGAGAAAGCGCGCATTGGTGCGTTCGATCTGCGCGCGTTCGACGCGCCCCGCGAGCGCGGCGGCCACGTATTCGACGAAGGCCGAAAAGCGGGCGCGCACCGTCGTGCGCATTTGCAAGCTGGCTTGCTGCGGCAGGACGAGGGCGCCGACGAAGCCGGCGCACAGCACGCCGAGCGCGACTTCGGCCGCGCGCGTGAGCGCCGCCAGAAACGCACCTTCGGGATGCTGCGCGGCGGGGATGCCGATCAATGCGGCCGTGTAGCCGGCCAGCAAGAAGCCGTACGAGCGAAAGTTGCGGTTGCGTGCGGCGCCGGCCGTGCAGATGCCGGTCCACAAGGCGAGCGCGCCCAGGAACAACTCGCGCTGGGGCGCGAATGCCGCGATCAGAAAGAGCGTCGCGATCAACCCGACCAGCGTGCCGCCGATCCGATAGAAGCTCTTGGCGAGTATCGCACCGCTTTGCGGTTGCATGACGATGAATACCGTCGTCATGGCCGTGCGCGGTTGCGGTAGTTGGAGCCGCATCGCGATGCCCAATGCCAGGAACGCGGCGGCCAGGGCCTTGAACAAGTAAATCCAAGTGCGAGCGTCGGTCTTCGCCCAGTCGGCGAAGGCGGTCTGCAGGGCGTCGAGCGAGCGTGCACGGGGGACAGTCGGATCGGCCATGATGCGCGTCCTAACGAGAGCCGTTGTCTGCGCGGGCGGCTCCGGACGCCGACGCCTCCGACGCCTCGCGCGCAACGGGGCCGTTGGGGACGCGCGCCGCCGCTATGGTTGTGCGCGCCGCTTCGTGCGAGGGTTTCATCGTTGCCTTCTCGGGTCCGTCCGCCGGCGTGCTCAACCCGCCGCCGAGCGCGCCCATCAACGACGCGTAGGCCACGAGCCGCGCGGCGCGCACGTGAGCGACGCGTTGCTGCGCACCGAGCCATTGCGTCTGGCCGACGACCACATTGACGTAATCGTTCAAACCTCGTTCGAAGCCGACTTGCGCGAGCCGATAGCTGCGCTCGGCGAGGCTCGCCGAGCGCATTGCATCGCCTTCTTGCGCCGCGAGCGAATGCAGCCGCACGATCTGGTCGGCGATCTGTTTGAGCGCCGCGATCACGGCGGCGTTGTAGTGCTCGACGGCTTCGTCGTAGCCCGCCGCCGCGGCGCCTAGGCGCCCGCGCAGGGCGCCGCCCTCGAAGATCGGGAGCGACAGCGCCGGCCCGGCGGTCCAACCGCCGTTGGCTGCATGCAGAAATTGGAACAAGGGGCCGCCGGCGGCAAACCCGCCCAGCGATGCCAGCAGATTGATGTTGGGGTAGAACGCGGCATGCGCGACATCGACGCCGCGCGCGGCGCCGGCGACCGCCCAGCGCGCGGCGACCACATCGGGGCGGTGACCGATGAGCTCGGCGGGTAGTTGCGAGGGCAGGCCGACCGGCGCATCCAACGCGAGCGCTGGCCGTGTCAGCGAGGCCCCCGCGCCGGGACCTCGACCCATCAGCGCCGCCAACTGATTGCGATCGAGTTCGATCGCTTCGTCGAGCGCCTCGATCTGGCGTTCGTATTCGGGCAGCGGCGCTTGTGCTTGGCTCAGATCGAGCTGCGTGCCGATGCCGCCTGCGAGGCGCCGGCGCGCAAGCGCGGCCAGTTCGCGCTGCCGCGCGAGCATATCGGCCGCGATATCGCGCAACGCGAATTGCTCGGAGAAGTCGATATAGGCGCGTACCAGATTGACTTCGAGTTCCAACTGCGCGGCGCGTTCGTCGGCGGCGCGCTGGTGGGCGGCGTCGAGCGCTTGCTCATGCGCGCGGGCATCGCCGCCCCACAGATCGAGCCGGTAGGACAGCCCGAGCGTGCCGGTGTTGTTCCAAGTGTTTTGATTGGCGAGCGGGCCGGGACCGTAATACAACGGATTGTCGGGCCAGTGCTCGCGAGTGATCGACAGGTTGCCGTTCAGATGCGGCGCGAGTTCGGCCGCGGCGACGCCCGCGAGCGACTGCGCTTGCCGTACGCGTGCGTCGGCTGCTGCCAGGGTCGGGTTGCCTGCGATGGCGGCGGCGACGAGCGTATCGAGCTGGGCATCGCCGAAGGCGCGCCACCAGTTGGCGTCGGGCCAGCCTGCGCTGCGATCGGCCGCGCGCACGGCGGCGCCGGGGTCGAGCGTTGCCGCATCGAGCGTCTGCCGTTGCGGCGCAATGCCGCCCGTGCTTGCGCATCCGGCGATTATTATCGACAGTGCAAGAAAAGCGGACGCAACGGGCAGTTTGCCGATCGGCAATCGCAAGATTCTCTCCCAACGGAACATGACTGAATGCGATCGATTATATTTTTCAGCTGATTGTTAAATAAGTGGTAAGGATGTAAGGGATCTTTGCCGTGGCTGTGATAATTGACGTTGCGCAATATGCAACAATCGCAGGGCGGACAGACAAGGGAAGGGCATGGACACGCTTCAAAACATGAGGGTTTTCGTACGCGTCGTTGAATCGGGTAGTTTCACCGCGGCAGCGCAGTACCTGAACACGACGACGGCCTACGCCTCGCGCGCCGTTTCCGATCTCGAAGCGCACCTGCATACGCGCCTGCTCAATCGAACGACGCGGCGCATCGCGTTGACCGAAGCGGGCGAGCGTTACTTGCAGCGCTGCCAGCAAATCCTCTCGTACGTCGAAGAGGCCGAGGCCGAAGCGAGCGACGCCCACGCACGGCCCAGCGGCAAGTTGCGGCTGCACGTGATGGCGAGTTTCGGCACGCGGTACATCGTGCCGGCCGTTGCCCGCTACCAAAAGCGCTACCCCGACGTAGCGGTCGAGTTGACGCTGGCGCAGCGCATTCCGGACCTACTCGACGAAGGCTTCGACGTGTCGGTCGTGCTCGGTTACGACTTACCCGACTCGGGCCTGATTTCACAGCGGCTCGGCAGCGTGTTCAGCATCGCTTGCGCCTCGCCGTCGTATCTGGAACGTCGCGGCGTTCCGCGCACGCCGTCGGACCTCGTCAACCATGACTGCCTGCGCATCGTCACGCCGGCGGCGGCCTTTGATAAGTGGAATTTCGACGGCCCCAACGGCGTCGAAACGTTCACCGTCTCGACGCCGAAATTTCAGGTGAACGGCGCCGATTCGATGGCGGTTGCGGTGCGCGAAGGGATGGGGGTGGCGGTGTTGCCGACCTATTCGGCCATGCGCTGGCTCAAAAGCGGCGAATTGGTCTGGATATTGCCCGAATATACGACCATGCCGCTGAACATCTACGCGCTCTATCCGTCGCGTCAGTATCTCGACGCGAAAATTCGTACCTGGATCGATTTCCTGCTCGAGGAATTACCGGCGACGCTAGCCGCGGAGCAAGCGGCGCTCAAGGCGTTCGCGCGCACATGAGCGCGCCGCGCGCGAGAACACGCGCGACGCATGGCCGGCGTTTCGCAGCGCGAGGCCGGAGAACGCGAGCGCAGCTCAGTGCCTCGTTCGACGCCAGTCGAGCATGTGATGCTCGGCCAGCCAGTGATGGATCATGCCTTCGCCGCCGTGATCGCGCTTGTACGAGCGCGACTCGAAGATCGTCAGCGCAAGCAGCACGAGCAGCCCGACGGCAAGCCCAACTAGCCCGGCAATCGATTCAGCGTCCATGGCAGTCTCCTTTCGCGAACGAGTCGCGCCATTACATACTAGAACATGCGCGGCGAAAGAGAGGGGGCGGGCCGAACCCCTGGGCGCTAACCGCGTTCTTGTACGCAAACCCAGGGCGACACGACCACGGCCCACAGGTCGGGATCGCGCGCCGCCCAATCTGCGGCGGTTTCCGACATCAAGCGCTCGACGAGACCCGACGAGAGCCATCGAGCCACCTGGTCGGCATCGTCTTCGGCAATGGCTGCCGCCACCGTCACTAGATCGAGATCGCGGGCGACGCGCAGCAGCATGCCGCGCGCGAAAAAACGTTCGAGTTCGGTCCAGCCGATCTTCGCGGTTTCGGCGAGCAGTTTCAGATAAAGCGGGCTGTGGCCGCCATCGGCGGCGGAGGGCTCAGGGGCAGTCATGGTGAAGTGCGTCAAAGCGAAGCGAGGGGCGTCACTATAAACCATCGCGTGTAGCGCAATGTTGCAACTGCGGCGCCACGGCGCAAGGATCTCTTAAGGTACCGCACGCTACAATCCGCCCTAATTGTGCGATGGCGCTCGCGCAGCATGCGGCGTGTGTGCGCGAGCGATCGCATTGGCATTCGTCTATCTATGAGGACATCATGGCCAACGCCTTCACCGTTTCGAAATATGACCCGTTTGCCCGTCTGCTTCACTGGCTCATCGTGGCGCTGCTAACGGGGCAGTACGTCGTCGCATGGACGATGCCGGACATTCATCGTGGTATGCAACCCGTAGGACTCATCGCTATCCATCTTACGCTCGGCGTCTCGATCATTGCGGTCATGGTCGTGCGCCTGCTATGGCGTTTTCTACGTAAAGAGCCGGGCGTTGTCGAAGGTTCCGCGCTCACGCGCGGTGTGGCCTATCTGACGCACGTTTTGCTCTACGTGCTGTTGATCGTCCAACCGCTCATGGGGTGGGCGAACGCCTCGTCGCGCGGGTGGCGGCTCGCGCTGTTCGGCGTCGACCTGCCGGCGCTCTCGCCCACCGGTTCGGCGTTCGGCCATGCGCTGGGCGACGTCCACGGCGTATTGTCTTGGGTCATGCTCGGGCTGATCGGCTTGCACGTGGTAGGCGCGCTGTATCACCACGTGGTCCTGCGCGACGGCGTATTGCGCCGAATGGCGTGACGCCCGTCGCTAGCCGAGGCCGCTACTGCCGGGCCGGCCGTAGCGGCGGCAGCGCTCCATGATCGACGCTCGTCGTTAACTCAACGCCGAGCTTTGCGCCCAGCATTCAACCCATCGAGCGCAGCTCGCGGCGCACGATCTTGCCGGTCGCCGTCATCGGCAACGTGTCGACGAAGGCGATTGCACGCGGATACTCGTGCGCGGCCAGGCGGGTGCGCACGTGGTCTTGAATCTCCCGCACGAGCGCCTCGCCGGGCGCGTACCCGTCGTTGAGCACGATGTACGCCTTGACGATCTCGGTGCGCGTCGCATCGGGCACGCCGACGACCGCCGCCATGCGCACGGCCGGATGACCCAGCAAGCAATCCTCGATCGGACCGGGGCCGATGCGATAGCCCGCACTCGTGATGACGTCGTCGTTGCGACCGACAAAACGGATGAAGCCGTCGGTATCCATGACGCCCACGTCGCCCGTCACGAGAAATTCGCCCGCGAATTTTTCACGTGTGGCTTCGGGGTTGCGCCAGTAGCCGAGAAACATGACCGGATCGGGCGCATGGATGCCGATGTTGCCTTCGGCGCCGGCCGGCAGCACGCGGCCCGCATCGTCCACGATCTGCACGTCATGGCCCGGCACCGCTTTGCCGATCGAGCCGATGCGAGGCTCGAACAGCGCGCTGCAAGAACTGACGACGACATTGCACTCGGTCTGCCCGTAGAACTCGTTGAGCGTGACACCGAGCGCTGTGCGGCCCCACTCGATGAGTTCCTCGCCAAGCGATTCGCCGCCGCTCGCGACGGCGACGAGCGAGAGCGCGTGGCGCTCCCGCGGCCGCTCGACCGTGCGCAGCATCTTGAGCGCGGTCGGCGGCAGAAAGGCGTGAGTGACGCCGTGTCGCGCCATGAGATCGAACGCCGCCTCGGCATCGAACTTCTCGAAGCGGCGCGCGAGCACGGGAATGCCGTGATGCCATGAAGGCAAGAGCACGTCGAGCAACCCGCCGATCCAAGCCCAATCGGCAGGCGTCCACATGAGGCGGGCCTGATCGGGGAAGAACGCTTGCGGCATCTCGACGCCGGGCAGGTGGCCGAGCAACACGCGGTGGGCATGCAGCGCGCCTTTGGGTTTGCCGGTCGTGCCCGACGTATAGATGATGATGGCCGGATCGTCGGCATGCGTATCGACGACGTCGAAGGTGCGCCCCTCCTCATCGAGCGACGGCCAAAACGGCAGGACCCCGGCGGCCTGCAATGCTTGCGTGTCGCCGTCGACGCAATAGATCGTCTTCAGTTCGGGCAGCGAGTCGCGAATCTGCGCGATCTTTTCCAGCCCTGCTGTGTCGGTGACGAGCGCCACGGTGCCGCTGTTCGAGAGACGGTATTGCAACGCCTCGACGCCGAAGAGCGCAAACAGCGGCACGGCGATCGCGCCGAGCTTGTAGGCGGCCAGGTGCGCGAGCGCCGTTTCTGGAGCTTGCGGCAAAAAGATGCCGACGCGCTCGCCTCGAGCGACGCCGTGGCGCTCGAAGCTGTGCGCGAGCTGGTTGGACAACGCCTTGAGTTCGTCGAAGGTATAGCGCGAGAGCGCGCCGTCGCGCGCCTCGTACACGAGCGCAAGCCGGCCCGTGCCGTCCGCCCACTTGTCGCAGGCGTCCACGCCGATGTTGTAGCGTTCGGGGATGCGCCACTTGAACGCCCGAACGAGCGCGTCGTAGCTGTCGGTTCTGGTAAGCATGCCGTGTCTCCTCTTTCCTCTTATCTTCGGACGGCCGGATAATCCGCCCGAAAATAATTCGACAAAATGCCGATCAATTTCAATTCGGCCGATTAGATCAGTCGATTGATCAATGGGCCGCCGCGCGTTCGCGTGCTATGCCTGCGTCCGCTGCTCCTTGATTGGCGGGGCACAGCGGTCCTCTCCGCTCGCCGCAGCGGCGCGCCGTGCTACTGCGCTAGCCATTGCGTATTTCTATGACATTATCTCGGCACTATGTGCCAATTACCGCTTTTCTTTCAATAATCGCATTGTGCGTGTATTGCAAAATTGTTAAATTGCAATTGGCGCATGGCGAACCGGTCCTTTGCCTCACTGCGCCGAACCCCCGTTGGCCCGGCTTCGGTCGGGCCTCTTTTTTTCTCGCCTTTGCCTCGCGTTCCCGCACGCATCGCTGGCCACAGAAGCGCGAAAGCCAATGCTAGCGCGCCGGCAGGTAGCGCGACGGATCGATCGAGCGTCCGCCGTAGCGCAGTTCGAAGTGCAGCGCCACATGATCATTGTCGGTGTCCCCCATCTCCGCAATCGTTTGGCCTTGCGTCACTCGATCGCCTTCCTTTACGAGCAGCCTGCGGTTGTGTGCATACGCAGTCAAGAAATCGGCGTTGTGCTTGACGATCAGCAGATTGCCGTAGCCGCGCAAGCCATTGCCGGCATAGACGACGGTGCCCGCGGCGGCCGCGACGATAGGTGTGCCCGCAACATTTGCGATATCGATGCCTTTGGCGTTGACGCCGTCGAAATTGCGCACGACCTTGCCCGATGTGGGCCAGATGAGCGAAATGCCGTTGGCGGGAGCGGCCGCGCCGGGCAGGGCGCGCGGCGCGGCGGCGTTGCTCGTGGACGGTGCAGGGCTGCCGTTGTTCGAGCTCGTCGATGAACCCGCCGTTGCGCCGTTGCCCGGCGGCGCAACGCGCAGCAACTGACCGACTTCGATTGCATCGGGATTGGTCAGGTTGTTCCAGCGGACGATGCTTCGCACCGATGCGCGATGGTTGCGCGCGATCTTAGTGACCGTGTCGCCGCGCTCGACGCGGTAATACCCCGGCGCGACCGGCGCCGACCCACATGCGACGAGCGCCGCCGCCAGCGGCGCGCATACGAGCCGCGTTATCGTTTTTCGCAACATTGAACCTCGCTCGACTTCTTCGAAACGCGCCGTCGCGCCCACCCCGGGGCGTGGCGGCCAAAACGTCCGATTGTAACGGGCCGATGTCGACGAATGTTCGGAAAGGGGAATAGGATGGGGGTGCCGGGCCGGAGGCGCCTAGCCGCGGGACCCAACCGGTGGCGCCTACCTAGCCGCGCTTGGCCGAAGGCACGTCCCCCGCTCAAAGCGCCGAAACCGAGATGCGCACCGACGCCGTCTCCGTTGCTCCCGGCTGAACCCAGCGCAGTCCCAGTCCATTGTGGATCGCGTCGGGCAGTCCGAGCCAAGGCTCGACGCAATAAAAATCCGACGTATCCGTCTCGGTCCAGGTCGTGACCGCATACCAGGGCACCGAGCCGGTCCGATCCAGGCTGATCTCGATACGCCGGCGTTGGGCCGGGCATTCGAGCCGCACCGGCTGCGGGGCGATACCGTCCAGACAGTGGAAGCGATCGTGGATCAGCGGATCGTCGAGCGTGTAGTGCGCAGCGCCCGGTTCCGGTGTGCTGATCGAGCCGTCTTCGAGTTGACGGCGGCGCTGCGTCGGCGGCAGCGAGAGCGTCGTCTCGCCGCGCGCCGTATGCGGCAGCGCGAAATAAAAGTGATGACCGGCGTAATAGGGTAGCGGGGCATCGCCCAAATTCGTCGTGGTCAAGGTCACATCGAGCGTAGTCGGATCGGCCAAGCGATACGCCGCTTCGAAACGGAAGGCGAACGGATATTGAACGCGCGTCGCCTCGGTATCGGTTAGCGTCATGCGCACGCCATGCCCATCGGCATCGCGCTCATGGGAAAACGGCAAATCGCGCGCAAAGCCGTGCATCGGCAACGCGCGCACCACGCCTTGGCGGTCGCGCCATTGTCCGATCTCGCCGTCCACGCGGTGCCGCCCGAGAAACGGAAACAGCAGCGGATTGCCGCCGCGCACGCGTGCAACGTTGTTCCAGTCGGCGTGCTCGGGCCAGTAGATGACGGTGTCCTCGCCGATGCGCCAACTGAGCAGCCGCCCGCCGAACTGCGGGGCGAGCTGGAGGCGCGAGACGCCGTGCGCGATATCGACGAAAGCCTGCTGCGGTGAATCGGTCATGGTGGGATGCGCTCGAACGGAGAGTTGGAAAAGGGGCGGCCGGCCGGCGCTCTCTTGCGCGGCGGGCGCGACATGCGATTGTGCCTCGGCTTGCGCTCGGGAGAAACCCTGCTGGGGAAAGTGCCGCTTTCGGGGACCGGATCCGGGCGTCATAATGACGTCGCGTGCGGGTGTTTTGTCTTTTTGAGCCGAAGTCGGGCTCATTCCGTTGGCAAGCCGGTCTCTCTTCTGCCGTCATCCGTCACACGTCGCTCGCGCGCCTCAGCCGCAAACCGTTCCGGAGCCAGCATGGATCTCGCTATGGCCATGGGCCTTTCGCTGTTCGGCATCTTCACCGCCAGCACGGTCCTGTTCTTCTTCCGCCTGGCGCGCTGAGCGCGCTCGTTCGGCGCGCCGTGCCCGGGCGATGCCCGAGTGCCGGATCGCGCCGCCCTAGGGCGGCTACCATCGATCGATGCAACGTTTGCCGCCGCCGCGTCGGCTTGACTCACGTCAAACTGACGCAACGGGGTTGTTTGTATCGTAGGACGGTTCATCAGCATCGATAGGCCGTCCACAATATGACCGAGAATACGACCGCGGCGGGCGAGGATTACTACTTGTCCGAACGGGATGTCACCATTTCGCGCACCGACACCGCCGGGCGCATCGTTTATGTCAACGAAGCATTCGTCAAGAGCAGCGGCTACACGCGCGAAGAAGTGACGGGCAAGCCGCATAGCCTCGTGCGCCACCCCGATATGCCCCCCGAAGTGTTTCGCGATCTGTGGGAGACGATCGGGCGCGACCAGCCCTGGACCGGCGTCCTCAAGAACCGGCGCAAGAACGGCCAAGCATATTGGGTGCTGGCCAACGTGACGCCCGTGTTCGAACACGGCAGCAAGGTCGGCTATATGGCCGTTCGCACGAAGCCGAGCATCGAGCAAATCGCGAAAGCGTCGCGCCTTTACGAAGTGCTCGGTGGCCCGGACGCGAGCAACGTGCGCCTATCGGGCGGAGAAATCGTGCGCACGGGCTGGCGCGGGATCGTGGATCGCGTGCTCGGCTTGCCGGTCGCGTTGCGCCTGTGGGGCGTCATGCTGGGCTTGATGGTGCTGTTTCTGCTGCAGAGCGTGGCCGCGGGGCGCTCGTTCGTGCCTGGCATGTCCGCGCTCGCGCTGAGCGCGACGCTGGGCGGCCTCGGGATTACGATGGCCGCGGCGACCGGCGTGTACCTGATGCGCGAGGTCTTGACGCCGCTCAGGGCGCTCAACGACAGCGCGCTGGACGTCCTGTGCGGCCACATTCAGGCGTTGTTCCCCGAGCGCGGCGACGCACAGGCGCGGCGGCTCGCGCGCATGCTCAATCAGATGAACGCGAAGCTCATCGGCATTTTGATCGACGCCAAAGTGTCGATCGACGTCATCGAGCGCGCGACGCAAGAATTCGCGAACGGCACGGCCGATCTCGCCAATCGCACCGACGAGCAGGCGAGCGCGATCGAAAAGACGACGGCAAGCCTCGCGGAAATCACGAAAACGGCCGAACGCAATGCGCTGGGCGCCGAACGCGCCAACGCAACGGGGCATGAAACGGCCGAATCGGCGGAATCGGCCGCGCGCGAAGTGCAGCGCACCGTCGAGGTCATGGCGCAAGTGCGCGATCATTCACGCAAGATTGCCGAGATCACGTCGCTGATCGACGGCATCGCGTTTCAGACCAACATCATTGCGCTCAATGCATCGGTTGAAGCGGCTCGCGCGGGGCAATACGGCCGCGGCTTCGCGGTGGTTGCGACAGAGGTGCGCAATCTCGCTCAACGCGCCGCGGGCGCGGCGCGCGAGATCAAGGATTTGATCGAGAGCACGCTCGATACCGTGACGACGGCGACGCAGACGGCGAGCCGCGCCGGCGAAACGATGAACACGGTCGAGCAGTTCGTGACGCGGCTGACCGACACGCTGCAGGAGATCGTGCACGCGAGCCGGGGGCAGAGCGTGCAGATCGCACAAATCAACGATGCGGTAGGGCAAGTGTCGGATCTCACGCAACGCAATGCGGCGCTCGTCGAGCAATCTGCCGCGGCGTCCGTGGGACTACGTCAGCAAACCCAATCGCTCGAGTCCGCGGTCAGCGTCTTTCATCTGGCAGGGGACGCGGCGCGCGCGCCATGAGCCGCGCCGGCCATCGCCCTTCGCCTATCATTTCGCGCTCGTAGCCAACCCGGCTTCGGCCAGCGCCGGCGCCTCGGCTTCGGCATGGCCCGCAATCGCGGGGTAAAGCAGGCCGGCGACGATGGCGCCGAGCATCGGTGCCGCCCAAAACACCCACAGCTGCGTGAGCGCGTCGCCGCCGGCGACGAGGGCCGGGCCCGTCGAGCGCGCGGGATTGACCGACGTGCCGGTGACCGGAATCGAGACGAGATGAATCAACGTAAGGCATAGGCCGATCGCAATCGGCGCGAATCCGGCCGGTGCGCGTTCATCGGTGGCGCCCAGTATCACGAATAGGAAAAAGCCCGTCATGACGGCTTCGCAGACGAATGCCGCTTCCAGCGTGTAGTGGCCGGGCGAGCGTTCGGCATAACCGTTCGTCGCGAAACTGCTCGAGGCCAAATCGAAAGCCGGATTGCCCTTCATGATCAGCAGCAACAGCAATGCGGCAAGCGTCGCGCCGATCAATTGCGCGACGATATAGGGCACGACATCGCGAATCGGAAAGCGACGCGCGACGGTGAGCCCAATGGTCACGGCCGGGTTCAAATGGCAGCCGGAGATATGACCGACCGCATAGGCCATCGTCAGGACCGTGAGGCCGAAGGCGAGGGCTACGCCGGCGAAGCCGATGCCCAAGCCATGGGCGGCCCCGGGGAAGCTCGCTGCGATCAAGGCGCTGCCGCAACCGCAGAACACCAGCCAGAAGGTGCCGAACGTCTCGGCGAGAAAGCGTTTCGACATCGACATAGTTAGGACTCCGAATGGAATAGGGAAGACGGGAAAATCGATGCGGCCCAGCAGGGCCGCGCGGCGGTGCCCGAATCTTATCCTTCGTCGCGAACCGAAGATCCAAACGATTGTAAAGAGCGTAGCGCATTGGGCGGATTCCGATAGCCATGCGCCATTGCGCCGCTCCGGCAATTCTTCAAATGTGAGATGCGCAAGCGGGAAACGGCGATTTCGCGGCCGAATCAGTGCGAATCGGTGCGGCGCGCCTTGAATTGATCAAAACGGCTGCGAATAATAGGCAAAAACGTTATTGATGCGGGGCGGGCATGCTCGAGACGCTGCACAAAATCGACACGCGCGAGGCGTTGCTCGCATGGCTGCGCCAACCGCGCCTTCATCGCCGGCGCTTGCCGCCCTTGCCACGCTTGCCGTCGCCGCAATGGGCGCCGTGGTTCGCGGCAGCGGGCCTAGGCGGCGCGCTGTTCTTCGCGTGGGCGTTCCTGAAAATCGTGCTGATTCTCATCTTCCCTCGTCCCGGTGCGCTCTGACCGCCCTCAGCGAAACCCGTAACGTCGCTTCAACCACGTGGGCTGCCCGGCTGCTGCTCGGGTTGCTGGTCCGGTTCCGGCTCGGGCGTGCCGATGTCGGGTGTATCCGGCGTGCCGGGGCTCGGTGCGTCGGGGATGGTCGGTTGATCCGGGATCGGTGGGTCGGAAGGGGCGCCCGGGTATGCAAGCGGGCGAACTTCGTTCGAAAAGCGCGTCATGCGGAGCCTCCATGTATCGTCGATGCGATCGCGATAGACGCCGTAGCGCCCGCTTCTCTGTGCGCTTCAAGAGTCGAGCCTCCGAAGAAACGGTTGGCGTCCTGTTCCCTTGTTCTTGTGCAAGCGCCGTACCGCCGGCGGCGGCACAATGGTTGCATCGTTGGAGTCGAAGAAACAGGGACGAGCGCGCCGTGAGGCCCGATTCGGGCATGGGCCAAGGCGCTTAAAAAGGGGGCAATGCGATGACGGAACACAACGGTTACGCGCGGACGGCGCCCGAACGCGCCGAAGTCGACGCGCTCACGGGCGCGACGGTGCTCGAGTTCGGCACTGACTGGTGCGGCTACTGCCAGGGCGCGCAGCGGTACATCGTCGAAGCGCTCGGGCATGCGCCGCAATTGCGACATCTGAAGATCGAAGACGGTCCGGGGCGGCCGCTCGGACGATCGTTCAAGGTGAAATTGTGGCCGACGCTCGTTTTCTTGCGCGACGGCGTGGAGGTGGCGCGCGTAGTGCGCCCGACCGACACGCGCGCGCTGGAAGAGGGCGTCGCCGCGGCGCTGCGCTGAACGGGCAGGGCAGCACTTGCGTTCGCCTGCCCATGATCGACTCGGCTCCTATGACATGCTGAAGATATGGCTCGCGCAGCAATGTTTGTGCCGAATTCCGCGAGGTTGATCGTCGACTTACTCCGGCGTGGGTTTTTTGCGGCTTCTTCGAAAATTCAATGAATTACGCAATAAAGTAGAAAGACCTTTATATATTTATTGACGATTTGCTTTCAATTTTTATTGTGAATTTAATCAGGCGAAAAAGCTTCGGAAATAACGTGCCGCCACCCGATACGCGATCTGCGTTTCGCTTTCCGCAGGGGGCGTGACGCGCATTTCAGTTTCCGCGACCCTTGACAATACATTGGTTCGCGCATAGTTTTCTATCGCCGCGCCTCGCGGCATCTCTGTATTACCCTCCGAAATCCAGTAGTAAAAGCGCTCTATAGACGTTTCGCATTGGCAGTATTAATTCATGCGGTTCGATAGTCAGGCTCTTGGTCGTGATCGAGAAGAGGGCTGAATGTTCGACCGTTGCCGGATATTGCGCGCCGAAAAAGCGGTTCGCGGTCGAAGGAACGGTCATCGAGAAACGGCAACTCAACTACCAAGGACAAAAATGAAGAAGCGAGATAGGAGTGGTATCCCCGGCGGCGAGCGTCGCCGTGGCGGCGGCCTTTGGCTCACGGCGATGGCAGCGGCCGCGCTCGCGCTGGCCGGATGCGGCGGCGGCGACGGCTCGTCGGTAGCCGCGAGCGCGAACGCCCAGCAAGTCGCACCGGCTCAAGCGCAAGCCACCAATCAGCAGCAGGCTGCAGCCGATCAACCCTATACGGATCCGATCGCCTACAAGGCGAGCGCCGGCGATAGCCTCGATCCCACGCAGGTGGCCGAGAAGGCGGCGGTCATGCATCACGTGTGGACGGCCGGCAAAAAGGCGATCCACTACACGACGACGATGGGCCATTTGACGGCGTCGGACCTCGGCGGCAATGCCGAAGCGACGATGTCCTATGTCGCCTATACGGCGCCGAGCAAGGATGGCAAACCGCGCCCGGTGACGTTTTTCTATAACGGCGGGCCGGGTTCGTCCTCGATTTGGCTGCGGCTCGGCTCGTTCGCGCCTACGCGGGTCGCCACGCCCGATCCGTTGATGACCGATTGGCCGAACTACCCGCTCGTGCAGAACGCCGAGAGCTTGATCGACACCACCGATATGGTCTTCATCGATCCGCCGGGCACGGGCCTGTCCGAAGCGATCGCCCCGAACACCAACCAGAAGTTCTGGGGCAGCGATGCCGACGTGAACGTCATGCGCGATTTCATTCGGCGCTACGTAGCCGCGAACCATCGCACCGATTCCCCGCTGTATCTGTACGGCGAATCGTACGGCACGCCACGCACGGATATGCTTGCGCTCGCGCTGGAATCGGCCGGTGTTCACCTGACAGGGATCATGCTGCAGTCGTCGATCCTGAACTATTTCGCCGATGCGATCGAGGCCGTCGCCATTCTGAGCGGCAACACGATCGACATGAACGCGCTCAAGCTCGATACCGATACGCTGAGCGGCTACTATCCGGGCTACGCGGCGGTCGCATCTTATTTCAAGCAAACCGTGCTGCCGGTGCAGGCCGATCCGGCGCTGTTTGCGTTCCAGTCGGAACTGTTCGCCACGACGCACTATGACAACTTCAAGCAATACGCGCAGTCGTGGGTGCTGAGCCAACTGGGCGTGCCGACGTTCTTGGGCACACCGGTGTTCCCGAGCGCGCCGACGCTGGCATCGTGGACTTGGTCCTCGGGCTTGTCGTTCCAAGCGTTGAACGGGTACTTCAACATCAATCCGTTCAATAACGAGTTGTTGCCGGGCACGACGATCGGCCGCTACGACGGGCGTGTGGCGCTGCCCAATTCCGACCCGCGCTTGCAGACGGACGGGGACCCGTCCGACATTCTGATCTCGCAGCCGTTCACCACTGCGCTGGCGACGCAGATGCCGAACTACCTTGGTTACACGGCGCCCAACGCGACGTACATGCCGCTGAACGACGCCATCATTTACGCGTGGGACTTCTCGCACGACGGCCAGCCGTTGCCCGATACCATCCCCGATCTATTGGCGGCGATCGAGCTCAATCCACAGTTGAAGGTGCTCGCCATCAACGGCTATCACGATCTCGCGACGCCATTTTTCAATACCGAGAAACAGCTCGCGCGGCTGCAGACCGTTCCCGGCTTGAATCCGAACTTGCAGGTGACGTTCTATCCGGGCGGGCACATGACCTATCTGGACGATCGAGCGCGGCCGAAGATGAAGTCGGACCTGCGTGACTTCTACGCGGGGCAGCAAGCGCCCGGCGCGCTCGGCCTGTGGATGCTGCCGCCGCCGTGGAGCGACGAAAGCCCCGCGGCCACGGCCACGCTGGCGGCACAGTCCGCCACGCGGTAACTGGCGATTGTGCGTTACTTCAGCTACCTTTTTAGCGAGCGGATCATGTCACCAATCGATATGCTGCGACGAATTTCTTCCCTGATCGCGTTGAGCGCGCTGGCCGGAGCAGCCCATGCGGCTGCGCTGCAATCGGTCGCACCTGCACACTTGCCCAATCGCGGCGGGGGTGTCGACGGGCCGTATTTTCCGCGTGCGCGGGCTGCGGCCGTGATGCCCACCACCGGCAACGCGCTGGCCCAGCAAGCGCAACAACGGATCGAATCGCGCCTGGGCGCGAATACCGTGCTCAGTAACGGTGCGGCGATCACGAAAGCGCAAGCGCGAACGAACGGGCTCGGCTACATCGCCAAGCACTTCGACGAAATCGACGCATCTCATAGCGGCCGCGTCACGATGAGCGATGTGAAGCAATACTTGCAGCAGCGACGGCGTCAATAGCGCCGTCGATCGCATCGACTCTGGGCGGATCATCCTAGTGTCCCGTCCTGCCGCCCGCTTGCAAAGCCCGCATGCGGGCGTTTTTATTCGTGGCGTGTTTGCTGCGCGGCCGGGCCTCCGGAATGGGGTCGGCGGGCACACGGGTTGCGTGAGCCGGCACTAGGCAATCGTTCTTACGGAGGTGTCCCATGCCCGAACGAAAAACGTTATCGCGAGCGCAAGCCGACAAGCGCGCCGGCAAAGCCCCATCGACCCAGGCCGGCGAATTCGTCAAAGAGGAAATCGACCATGTTCGCAGCGGAAAACATGGGGTGCGTTCGGCCAAGCAAGCGGTCGCCATCGGCTTGTCGAAGGCGCGCCGTGCGGGCGTCGCTCTGAAACCGCCGAAGAAGGGGCAGACGAGCGAAGCGACCCGCAAGAAGGCCGAGAAGGACGTCGCTGCCGGCCAGGGCAAGGTCAAGCATTCGGCCAGCACGGAGACGAAGGCCAAGCGCTCGCGCACGACGGAGTCGGTGCTCAAGCGCGAAAGCGCCAAGGGCGCTTCCCACGCCGCGGTCTCCAAGCAGGCGAAAACTGCTGCGGCGAAGCGGCCGGCGGCGAGCCGTTCCGCGGCGGCGAAGAAAGCCGCCCATACAAAGGGCGCCGCCGCGCGCTCGGCTGCGGCCAAGAAGGCAGCGCGCACGCGTGCCGCGCGCGCGCAGGCGCATCGTTGATCCAAGAGCGTCGAGCGGGGCCCCAATCGTTGGATGGTTGCACCGCGCAGAAGGCGCCGTCGATGCGTGTTTACCTGATCCGATAAGTCTGAAGATGTGCGGCCGCGCGCTAAAGAAAAGCGCGCGCCGCGACGTTAACGCACGCATGAGCCGAGCATCGCGACTACCGCGGCAAGGGCCAGGCTCGCCGCCTCGCCCGTTGTGCAACGCGGGTGGAGGGCAAAAAAAATCGAACGGGGAAAGCATCGTGAGCCAACAAAGATCGTCGTGGACGCGCACCGCCGCGCCTGGCGAGGTCATCTATTCGGAAGGTTTTGCCGGAGAGCCTGTCCTCTATGTCATCACCGAGGGCAAGATCGAACTCTCGACGCGCTGCGACGACAAGAAGGTGGTACTGGCCACGCTCGGCAAGGGCGAGTTTTTCGGGGAGGCCGTGTTGTTGCAGGCGGAACCGCGGGCGCACACGGCTAAGGCGCTCTCGTTCTGCCAACTTACGGTCGTGCATGCGAGCATGGTCGAGGAAGAGCTGGCACGCGCCTCGCCGCTCGTGCGGCACATCATGCGTACGACGATT
This sequence comes from Trinickia sp. Y13, assembly GCF_029522115.1. Classification (GTDB taxonomy): domain Bacteria; phylum Pseudomonadota; class Gammaproteobacteria; order Burkholderiales; family Burkholderiaceae; genus Trinickia. The sequence goes on from NZ_JAKWFK010000001.1 coordinate 208,127, forward strand.
CGCCGCAGCCGCAAGAAAGACGATTTGCTCGCCACCTACACCCACGCCGACTTTCTGCCCGGCGTCGTTTCATACGCGCACGTGCTCGCGCTGATGGCGGGCGCCGACACGGCCGATTCGATGGACGGGCGCATGCGTCGCGGGCAGCCCGATGAGGTCTCGGTGCCGCTTCCGGAAGTCATCAAGAAGTGCCGCGCCATTGCCGGCCATTCGCGGCCCCACGTGATGACCATGCTCGGCCGCATGGAAAGACTCAACCTCGTCTCGCTTGGCACCGGCCGCGCCGAACATCTGAGCGGCAACTCGCGCGCGGGGCAGGACGCGGTATCGAACCGGCAAGTCGTCACGTTCGATCCAGCGCGCATTACCGACCGTGCTCAGCAAGTGGGCGATCAAGATCTCGACATCGCGATCAACAGCGAGCTCGAATTGATCGAACTGTCCGATTTGGAAGCGCTGATCGGCGTCGAGCGCAAGATGATTCTCACCAAGCTCTCGCACGACGAAATCGCCGAGGATTTGTTCGCGTTTCGCAAAACGAAGGTGCTCCATTACGTGGAAGAGAAGGGCGTGAGCTACTTCTCCAAGCGCACGCGCGGCAGCGGCGAGATCAAATCGCTCGAGGACATCGAGTTCGTCGATCACCGCACGCTGTTCGACGCCGTCAGCGCGACCGATACCTACGATCTGGCCAAGCTTGCCGCCAGCGCCTGCGATCAGGCGATCGTCGACAAGTTGTTCTCGGTGATGACCGAGGCGCGCAAGAAGGAAGTGTCATGGGTCATGCGACGCGATTTGAAAATCGATCAAGCGGAAGTCGACGACATCGAGCAGCGCTTCATTGCCACCATTCGCTCGATCAAATCGGCTAATGGACACGCACAGGCCCCGATGACGCGCGAAGCGTAAAGCAGCGCAAACCAAGTAGAAAGCTGGATCGTTAGGAGTGGTCATGGATCTGCTTACCGTCATCGGCGCGTTGTTCGGCGCCGCCGCGATCGGCGTCGGTTTCTGGCTCGAAGGCGGGCATTTCAGCACCTTGGTGCAAGGGGAAGCCTTCGTCATCGTGCTCGGCGGCACGCTGAGCGCCGTCATGATTCAAAACACTTGGGCGCGCTTCTTCGACGGGATCAAGCAACTGCATCTCGCGTTCATGAAAGCGCGCCAGGTCGACCGAGAGAGCTTGTCGACGCTGCTCGAATGGGGCGATCGAGCCAAGCTGAACGGCATGCTGGCGTTCGAATCGATCGACGCGACGGGCATTAGCGCCTTTGCCAAACGGGGTCTGGAACTGCTCGCCAACGGTGTGTCGACCGCTGTGCTCGAGGACGCGTTGCATCGCGAGCTGGTTGCCTACGAGCGCAATCGAATGGCTGCGGCGCGGATTTGGCAGCAGGCCGGAGGCTATGCGCCGACGTTCGGCATTCTCGGCGCGGTGCTCGGCTTGATTCACGTCACCGGGCACGTGCTCGAGCCTGCGCAATTGGGAAGCGGCATTGCGACGGCTTTTACGGCAACGCTGTACGGGCTCGCCCTCGCGAATCTGGTTTTTTTGCCGCTGTACGGCAAGATCAAGGCGCAAGTGGATAGCGAGCTGCGTTTTAGGAAGCTGTACATGGACGGCCTTCTGGCGATTTCTCGCAAGGAGTCGCCGCAGACGATCGAGACGCGCCTGGCGGCCGAGGTGCGAGAGCGCGCCGCCGAGTCGCTCGGCTGAGCGGCGATAGCGCCAGCAAGGCACGCAACGCGCGCCGGTACGGCGGCGCGATCCGATATTTTTCCAATGGAGCGCGCAGATGAGCATTCTCGCGGACGGCAAGCGCCAAGCTGCGGGCGAAATCGGGCATGACTGGCACGACGGGCACGACCAGACGGAAGAGCACGCCGAGCGGTGGCTGATCTCGTACGCGGACCTGATCACCACACTGATGGTGTTCTTTTTGGCGCTGTACGTGCTCGAACTGGCGAAAGACCGCGACTTGCAAACCAAGAAATTCGAAGCGCAGGCTTCCAGCATGCGCATGCAAGCGGCGAAAGACGCCGCGGCCGATGCCCGCAAAGCGGCTCGCGCCACGCTCGTCGCCCTGCTCGAACCGCTGAGCGATGCGCATGCGATCACCGTGAATGAATCGACGCAAGGCGTCGAAATCGCGATCAATGCGAAGATCCTCTTCAATTCGGGCGACGCGCGATTGCTGCCCGATTCGATCGATGTCCTTGCTCGCGTGGCGCAAGTGCTCGCCAGTCATTCGGGCAAGAACATCCTCGTCGAAGGGCACAGCGACAGCGTGCCCATTTCCGGCGGGAAGTACGAGTCGAATTGGGAGCTTTCCGCCGCGCGGGCGGGTGCTGTCGTTCGCTTCTTCGTCGACAAAGGCATCGAGCCGCATCGCCTCGCGGCAGTGGGGCGCGCTGATAACGTGCCGCTCGTGCTCGGTCAGGATGCGGCTGCGAATGCCGCGAACCGACGCGTGACGATTCTCGTTCAATACTGACCCGAGCCGTTCGCCGGACGACGGACCAGTGTCCGCGCATGGCGGTACACCGCCCGACGATGCCATCGCTACGCTCGGCGACGCGTGGGCAGCGCGCGTCGACACCTTTCGTAGATATTCCCTTAACAAGCAATCGAACGAATGACCCTCGCCGGATTTCCGCCAACGAGAGCATTCGGGGGAACGTCCTTAGTGACTACCGATCCCGCCGCGACCACCGAGTTCTCACCTACTGTTACGCCCCCGATAATGGTCGCACCGGCTGCGATCCAGACGTTTCTCTCAATCACGATGGGTTTTGCGATTACGCCGTTGCGCCGCTGGGAGGGTTCAATGGGGTGACCGGACGTTATGAGGCTCACGTTCGGCCCAATCATCACGTCGTCGGCAATGTCGAGGCCGCCAAGGTCATAGAAAGTACAATTCTGATTGATGAAGACATTGCGCCCGACGCTGATATCGATCCCGCCGGTTGTGTAGAACGGTGGTATCAATAAAAAGCTGTCGTCCACCTTCTTGCCGATGAGATCGCTGAATAAAGTCCGGACTTCGTCCGCATCGTTGAATGTCAACCGGTTGAGCGTGGCGGTGATTGCCATCGCTCGTTTGACGTTCGCTGACATAGCCGCTGATTCCGGTGTTCCCCTGGGAATTATCTTGGTGCGATCATCATTCGCCATTCGTTATCTTCCTCTGGTTACTATCCTGTGATTTTCAGTGATGAATGCTAGGGAAACCCTATCGAGTCGAGGTATTCATGCTGGTCGAAGGCTAACGGCTCGGATAGCCAAGTGGACGGCTCGATTGTCGATGATCGAGCCCGCCCTGTCGATTGACAGAAACTGGCCGATCACCGCCTGATGCATGATGGGCTGATCGTGTTCCGCGAAGGTAATGCCTTGCCATTGCTCGATGAGCAATGGTGCATTCTTCGCGAAGCCTTGCGTGCCATTTGCGTTGGTGGACACCACAATCCTCCCAGGATCGGTGTTTCGCACAGTTTGCCAGCAGTTCGGTGCCACCGGTGCAACGTCTGCACTCGTGGTGCCTATACGCGGAGATCTTTGCGACGGAGGTCTTTTCTGCCGAGCGGCCTTGCCACGACGATTCGCGTTACGTACCCAGAAGGGCTTCGCTGATCGACGGCGGAAATCAGGCGCTGAAAGCCGCGCTGTCGCTTCGAAACGTTAGACCTGGCTCCAACCGTCCGACGAGCAATCTTTAGCGGCGCTCTTTGACCGCCGACGGCAAATCGTGTATTTACGCTCGGAACGACTTCAATTCAGCCTGGGGAGGATTCGGCGATGACATCCGTTGCGCAATGGGTCGCAGAAGAGGGCGTGGGCGCCGAGCACCTCGTGTTGAACGAATGGCCGGATCGTGTGGTCGGCGAGGCAGTGGTCGTGGGCGCGCGCTTTGGCAAGCCGTATGGCGCGCACTACCGGGTTGAGATGGCGCCTAACTGGACGGTGCGACGCGTGCTGGTCGCCCTGACCGATGGGCGCACGCTCGTGGTATCGGCTGACGGCAATGGCCATTGGCATGACACCGACGGCAAGCCGCTGGCAGCGCTCGATGGCTGCATCGACGTCGACATTTCGGCCACGCCGTTCACCAATACGCTACCCATCCGTCGGCTCGGGTTGATGAAGGGCGAGCGGCGTGAAATTCGCGTGGCCTATCTGGCGCTGCCGGCGTTGACGATCGAGCCCGTCGAGCAGGCGTACACGTGCATCGAGCCTCGGCGTCGCTATCTGTACGAGGGCCTATTCCGGCAGTTCCAGGCAGAATTGGCGATCGATAAAAATTGGCTGGTCGAAGATTATCCGACGCTGTTCAAACGGATCTCGTAGCTCATCCAGCGTCCGACCCGCCAGCACTTCCCGCTCATTGGATAAACCCTGCGTGACGCAGCGCCTCCTCGGCGGCCTCATGGTCTTGAACCGACGTTCCGCCAGAGACACCGATGCCACCCACCAGACGCCCTTCGTGGAAGATGGGTACGCCGCCCCCAACCGGCGTCAGCCGCGGATGGTGCGCCAGCGGGGCAACGGCGGGCTCGGCCATGTACAGATTCCATTGCTGGGTGGCCATCCCGAACGACGCGGCGGTCCATGCCTTGTCGATGGCCACGTCGACGGTGAGGAACGGGGCTGAATCCGCGCGCTCGAAGGCGCGCAGGTGGCCGCCCGCATCGGTAATCGCGATTGTCGCGGCGAACCCGCGCGCAGCGCACGCACGGCGTGCTTCGGCCAGCAATGCTTGCGCGGCTTCGAGGCTGATCGTGGCCGTGCTGATGATTGGCGATGTCATGTTGATGCTCCGCTTCAGAACGGTTCAGGGGTTGGCAACGACGACCTTGCCGATCATGTTGCCGGCCTCGACCAGCGCATGCGCTTCGATCAGACTTGCGGCGTTCATGCCGTCGATGCGTCGCGTCAGAGTGTGCTTGAGGCGGCCCTGGTCAACGAGCTGCGCCGCGCGACGCAGCAAGGCGTGTTGCCGTGCGAGGGTGTCCGTGGTGAACATGGCGCGGGTGAACATCAGCTCCCAGTGAATCGAGATGGATTTCCCCTTGAACGGACCGATGTCCAGACCCACCGGGTCGTCGATGAGCGCGAATTGGCCCTCTGGACGCAGCACGGCGGCGATCTGAGGCACGTAGGCGGCGCTGTTGTTCAACCCGGCAACGTGGGTGACGTGCTCGATCCCAAGCGCAGCCAACTGGGGCGCCCAAGCCTGATTGTGGTCGAGGACGTGATGCGCGCCATGAGAGAGCACCCACTCGCGGGTTTCAGGCCGCGAGGCCGTGCCGATCACTGTCAGGCCCGTGAGCTCGCGCGCCAGTTGCGTCAGGATCGAGCCGACGCCGCCCGCCGCGCCAATGACGAGCAGCACGTTGTCGTCGGCCGGGTTCGCTGCCTGAACGCGCAGGCGATCGAACAACAGCTCCCACGCAGTGATCGTCGTCAGCGGCAACGACGCGGCCTCTGCGAAGTCGAGCGATGCCGGCATGGGGCCGACGATGCGTTCGTCCACGGCGTGCAGTTCGCTGTTGCTGCCGGGCCGCGTGATGTCACCGGCGTACCAGACACGGTCGCCCGGCTTGAAGTGGGTGGCCAGCGGACCGGTTGCGCGGACGATTCCCGCCGCGTCCCAGCCGGCGATGCGCGCTCCGCCTTCCGGAATGTCACCGCCGCGCCGGATTTTGGTATCGACGGGGTTCACCGACACCGCTTTCACTTCCACGAGCAGATCGTGGTCGCGCAACTGCGGCGTCGGCAACTCGATGTCCTGCAGCGCCTGCGGGTGGCTGATGGGATGGTTCTGATAGAAGGCGATGGCTTTCATACACGTGCGCTCCAAAGGTGTGTGAGAGCATGTTATCTTTCATCGAAATACGGATAAATGCCCGCTAAGACCAAACACTTTCGGCGTTTCGATGAAAATGATCCGACTCGATGACGTTCAGATCTTCGTGCGCACGGTCGACTACGGCAGCTTCTCGGAGGCGGCGCGCCAGCTGAATATCGCGCCCGCGCAGGCGAGTGCGTCGGTGCAGCGGCTCGAAAAGGCGCTCGACACGCGCCTGTTCACCCGTTCGACGCGCAGCATGCAGCTATCGGAGGCTGGAGAGCGTTATCTGCCGCACGCGCGAGTCATGATCGGTGCGCTGGAGCAGGGCGAGCAGGCCCTGGCGAGCGGCCGGGGGGCGTTGTCCGGGCCGTTGCGGCTGTCCGCTCCGTCCGACTTTGGTCGAAACCTGCTGCTGCCCTGGCTGGACGACTTTCAGCACCTGCACCCTGGCTTGTCGCTGCACGTGAAAATGAGCGATCGTGCGGCCGACCTCATCCGCCAGCCGCTGGATGCCGTCGTGCGCTATGGGGCGTTGCCTGATTCGTCTCTTCTGGCCATGAAGCTGGTCGACAACAACCGGCGTGCATTGTGCGCCGCGCCCTCGTACATCGAACGGCATGGCGCACCGTCCAAGATCGAGGACCTGCGGCGGCACAACTGTCTGCGGTACGTCTGGAGTGAGCAGGTCCATGAACGTTGGCGCTTTACGCCGCCGGGCGGTGAGCGCACCGTGGCAGTCACGGGCAATCGCATTAGCGATGACGCCGATGCCGTTCGCCGCTGGGCCGTTGCCGGGGAAGGCATTGTCTACAAGTCGCGGCTGGACCTCATCGGCGATCTGAAGCAAGGCCGATTGGTGGAGTTATTTCCCCCGGAGTATTGCGAGCCTGCGCCGCTGCACTTGGTTTGCGCTCACCGTGCGCAACTGTCGCCTGCGATCAACGCGTTGCATGCCTTCCTTCGCGAGCGCTGCGATGCATTGCTTGCCACCCACCCCTCGGATGGCCCCCGGTCTGCGTAACGAAGTTCTCCGTTTCGTGCTCGTCTCAAAGAGTCGGCGGAAACCTCGGGCGCCAGGTCATTGTCTTCGATTGGATACACGGCCAGGGGAGTTCGGGGATCCTGCTTGCCAGGAACGTGCCCAGTTCTGGCACGCGTCCAAGACAGTAGTTGGCAGAACGGCTTAGGGCGCTTTCGGCAATCGCGCTCGTCAACGTTTCATTATTTGCATTTTTGAGCGCTGCTACACTAGCCGAACCAGCGAGCCTGACGAGCCTGGCTCCGCGTTGCCCGGGATTGACTCCATCGTGTCAACAACGGTCACTTTCTCGACGGACGATGTTCGACAGTGCGAGCGCTTCGATTTTTGGCGCGATGCAATGTGCTCGCACTTCTATGGCATGACGTTCGATCTCGAACGACGAAAGCGGTCCGCTTTCCAAGCCAGTCTCACGGCCAAATCGATCGGCGAAACCGCGCTCGTGGACCTGCGAGCATCCGCCTGCGTCATTCATCGTCTGGACAAGCAAATCGAAGCTGCGCCGGGCAACGCCTTGTTTCTTTACCGTCAGGCAGCGGGCGCCGCGTGGATCGAGGCGGTGGATCGGCGCCATCGATTCGTCGTCGAAACGAGTACGCTCGCCATGGGCGATTCAGATTTGCCGTTCGCCACCGCACCAACCGACGGCCATGAATTCAACTGCACGATATTGAAGATTCCTTTCGCACGCATCGATCCGTGGGCCGATCCGACAGTGCAATATTCCGCACAAGGCGTTCAACCGAGCGCCGGCATCGGTGCATTGCTGACGGCTTATTTCGATGCCTTTTGTCGGGAGATCGACTATCTCGACAGCAAAGCTGCCGACGCGGCGCTGCAAACGCTGGCACAGCTGACCGCCGCCGCGCGCGACACTGCCTCGTCCGTAACCGATCGCGGTCGCGACGCCGTTCTCGCTGCGCGACGGCAAATGGTGCGCGAATTTATCGAATGCAATCTTCATCGAGCGGATCTCACGCCCGCGATGACCGTGCGTGCGCTCGGCATTTCCGTGTTTATCGTGCATTTCGCACCGCGTTCGGTATGGCGCCAACCGAATTGCGGCAATCCATCGAAAACGATGATCGATCGTGAATCGATACCCTTTTTTATGCGTTGCAAATATCAGAAAATTGCCGAACCTGGCTGACGACGACGTGGTCGACTATATTTCCGACATCCGCATATAGGTCACCAAGGATATTTCTGATTTTTGCAAGAACGTCCCCGGGCGTTATAAATTCCGAATATTGATCGGCGACGAGGGGATAACGTTTCAGATAGGTGAGTAACCTCGATCCGCCCCAAATATCGAAATTCATTTTTGGACGCGCTTTCTTTACAAGTTCTCGCGCCTTGTCATATGCGCCCGTCTGCGCCTTTCCTGAGGGGTCAATATTTGTGGCAATTATCCAATTGTCGGGCCACTGACGATCTTCTCCGGGTTCTTCAAATAATGCAATCTCCGCCTTTATCTGTTCGATGAGCCAAGCCTGTGAGTTTTTCGATAAATGAGGACGATGGTACTTACATTGCAAGTACCACGTGCCAGACCATCTTTCCCTTGCACTCGGGTAATTCGCCTCGCCCTCAAAAACCACGTCCCTCCCACCATCCGGTCCCGGACAAAAATTTGTTGCCCCCGGACCCAAGACTTCAATAGCGAGTGCCAGGATCAGATGCTCAAAAGCCGATGGGTCGAGTTTCGTCAAATCGTAGGAGTGGGCCATTTTTGATGTTCATTGGTTGGTCTCCGTGGATTTTATCGCAATGCATTGCATCGCATTGCAACGTAAACCGCGACATCCGCGATCGAGCTCCGGTCAATGAGCGTGTGCAATGTGCGATTCTGCGCCACGTGCGTCTAGTAACGAATGGCGGAAGACGTTTCACGAGCAGACCGCCATGAACCGAACCCCGGGCCGTCCGCTACGGGGCCGTCTTCCGCCCTACTGTAACGCGCAGCGACGGCCATTCGCCACCCACGGTACTTGGCCACATGTGAATGACAGCAATGGCCGATTTGCCGCCGCGAGCTGGTATGGACGCATCTCGCTTGACCTCGAAACTCTCTTTTGCTATGAGACAGAGCGAAGCGGCGAGGGCGGAGGGCGGACGTGCGTCGAGAATCAAAGATAACGAATGGCTGCGTGCCGACGACCCGATCCGATCGGTTAGTCGCTAGCGCGGAACGTCGCCAAAACGCCGCGGGTGTCCCGCCCGTTCCTAGTACCGAGCTTGTTTTACGCCATCCTCATTCGACGTCGGGCAGGTCGGGGCCGAGTTCCGCCTCGATCTGGTCGATCGACGGCAAGCCTGCTTCGAGCGGTTCCGGAACCTGACGGAGAAGCTGGTATTCCGCAACGCCCATCGGATTGGTCATTCCGCGCAGTGCGTATTCTGCGACCAGCCGGTTCTTCTCTCGACATAAGAGCAAGCCGATCGTCGGCTGATCCTCGGGCCCCTTCAGTTCCGCGTCGACCGCGGACAGATAAAAGTTGAGTTGGCCCGCGTATTCAGGACGGAAGGGCGTCGCCTTCAATTCGACCACCACGTAGCTACGCAGCTTCAAGTGATAAAACAGCAGGTCGATGAAAAATTCGTCGCCGCCGACGACGAGCCGATACTGGCGACCAACGAACGCGAAGCCGGCACCCAGCTCGAGCAGAAAACGCGTGATGTGACGTGTGAGCGCGGTTTCGATATGGCGTTCCTGGGCGTCTTCCGTCAGCCCCAGAAAATCGAACACGTACGGATCCTTCAATGCTTCGCGCGCCAGATCGGATTGCGGTGGTGGTAGTCGCGCATCAAAATTGGTGATCGCGGCACCGGCACGCGAATAAGCGCGGGTATCGATCTGCATCGCAAGCACGTTGCGCGACCAGCCGTGCTCGAGCGATTGGGCCGCGTACCAATTGCGTGCGCCCGGCTCCTTGAGCTTGTCCAGCAAGGTCACGATATGAGACCAAGGCAATTGTGCAACGGCCTGTTGCACAATTGCGGGCGTCGGCCATGCTTGGGCCAACGCCCGCATGTACTTGAGATTGCGCGGTGAAAACCCTTGCATGTCGGGAAACGCTGCCTTTAGATCCCGTGCGAGCCGGTCGATGACCTTCGCGCCCCAGCCCTGACGCTGTTGACGGTCCAGGATATCGTGCCCGATCTGCCAGTACAGAGTGACGAGTTCGCGATTCGCGCTCGCCGCTGCGCGTTGGCGTGCGAGTTCAACCCGCTGCTTGAGCTCGGACAGCCAGTGTCGGTAATCGTCGTCGCCCCAAGGGCTTAAAGAATCGGTCATGCAGCCATCCGTGCGAGCAGCGTTAGTCAACAGGTATGGGCATTATCCCGGGCACGAGTGGTCAGGGCAACGGCCGCCATGCTAGACCGGCCCCGCTGCGACGGCTGTGCGCGCGAGGTTGGGAACTGTGGAGGGCTTTGGTCGGCACCTTCAGGTTTGGTAAGAGCATCGCGACGCGCATGGCGCCCAAAACCGGCGCGAGCCTATCCTGCCATCACTTTTGCAATACTATCTTTCGGTCATGCAACTCGGCGATTTCCGCGACGTCGACCCGCTGAGCTGGTGAGGTCATTCACGCGATTCCATTACTCGTGTTCCGAAAGTCCGCGAGCGTATTCGGTCCGCGCCGACCATGGGGTCGACCGAGACGGAGTGATCGACAGCGGCAGTCTGTTCGCTCGGGGCCGGCGGTTCGCGAGGTACTTGTAGCGAATTTGCGGTGGGTAACACTGCATGTCACGTCGATATCCATTCTCAGTTTGGCAGATTACTGCACGGAGGCGGCGAGGTCGTATTCGCCGGTTCGCGAAGTGCGCGCGTCCGGCCTCGGTGGAGCACCCGATCAAGCCTGCCGGCCGAGGTCTCATGTTCGTCGGCGTTACCCTTGGCGAGGGCTCGTTACTTGCCGCATGTCTCCTGGTTCGGTCTGTATGGTCGCGCATCGCAATACGGTAGTTTGCTGGCTCACGAAACTGGCGCTGCAACCTACATCCTTCAAACTTGTTGGCGTGCGTAGACGGTTAAAAATAATTTTCTGTTCCATTGGTTTCTCGCGTATCCCAAGCGGTTCCAACTTCGCAGATAGAGCATCGGTGGAGCTATTGACGGGACGTTTCCCTATTCGCATGATGGTCTCGAACGTGAGGCATAGGAGCGAATCATGCCGGGTGCAAAGAGGTATCCGAGGGAGCAGTGGGATGAATTTTTCTGTGCGCTCGAGGCCTTGCCAGAAAAGCCCCGGAGCGAGCAACGCGTGACCGTCAGCGAGGCAATGAAGGAGATGCGGGCTCAAATCGTCGCAACGCGGGCGAAGGGCTACACGCTCGCAGAGATCAATCATCCAGGTGGCGGCGAGTCGAGGGTTAGATGTCAGCATTGGCGCAGTCAAATATGCGTTGTATCGCCCGGCGGCTGCCGATGCCAATGTTGACGCAACCGGCTCACGGCGCTGGAGCGGAGGACACCAGCCGTCGGATCGCAAGAGACCCTCAAGGCAAGCGGACGACCCGCGCGTCGATACACGGCAACAAAGGGGAGGGGGCGAAAATCAGCCGCGATCGATGCAGCTTCAGGACGCGTTTTCGACTATGACTAACTTTCGCCCTGATACTGAAGACCTGTTGGAGGCTGAACATCGACACGATTCGATCTCCTGCGCGTTCGATGTTAAGTGCGAGCCGTAATCGAAATGACTTCGGCTCCAGCTTTGAGCCGATCAAGATAGTCAGCCCACTCCTGCATCATGACGCGCCGCTCCCGGATGAACTTCGTCCGGTTGTAGGCCGATCCGAGTTTGTCTGGAACTGCGTGCGCGAGCTGATGCTCGATCACCTCAGGCTTGTGTCCGAGCTCCTCATGCAGAATCGTGCGAGCCATTGCCCGAAAGCCGTGACCGGTAATCTCCGTGCGAGTGTCATACCCGAGCCGGCGTAGTGCGGCGTTGATAGTTGCATCGCTCATCGGCCGCAGTCTCGACCGTGCACCCGGAAACACGTATCGCCCTTGCCCCGTGAGCGAATGCAGTTCACGCAAGATCGCAATTGCTTGCGTGGCAAGGGGCACGAGGTGCTCCGTCTTCGTCTTACTGACGAGGTAGCGCCATTCTCCCTTTTCCAGGTTGAACTGCGGCCATTCGGCTTGCCGCAACTCGCCTGGCCGGACGAATAGCATCGGTGCCAGCTTAAGCGCGCAAAGCACGGTAAACGTGCCGGAGAACCCGTCGAGTGCCCGCAGCATCTCGCTCACCTTGACGGGCTCGGTGATGGACGCGAAATGCTTCTCAACCGGCGCGGGGATGGCGCCGATCAGGTCCTTGGCCGGGTCGGACTTGCAAAGTCCTTCTTTAATACCGTACCGGAAAATCCGGCTGATCTCGCTGCGTATCCGATGCGGTAAATCGCGCCCCTCGGCCATCGACGCGTTTCAGTACAGCAAGGATCTCCGGCGCGTCGATCTCGGTGATCGGTCGCTTACCCAGCCATGGAAAGACGTCGCTCTTGAAACGGGCCAACGTCTTGTCGTATTGACCTATCTCCACAACCGTCTTTCGTTCTTCCATTCAGCCCTTGGCGACGACTTCGAACGAGTTGGCGGCAGCGATCCGCGCGGCACGCTTTTCAGCTTTCTTCGCTGTGCTGGGATCAATCCCCGCAGCCAGCCTCTCTCGCACTTGCTCCCGCTTCTTGCGTGCCGCCGCGAGCGAAACGTCCGGATAGACGCCGAGCGCGAGTGTCTTGTCTTTGCCGGCGAACCGATAGTTCATTCGCCAGTACTTCGCGCCGGATTTGTCGAGTTTAAGATACATGCGCCCACCATCCGACAAGCGGTTGCCGGTACCATCCCGGTTATAGCGCGCGTTGCGAACTTGGGCGTCGGTGAGCGGCATGGTGGTATCTCCTATCGGAGAAGGGCGGCAGCGCCCCAGATACCACCAAAAATACCACCCTATACCACCAGCTGTCGAAGGACCAAGTCGGTCCACAAAGGAAGAAAAACCCCGCAAGACCTCGATCTAGCGGGGTTTCTAGGAAACACATCGGCACAAGCCGGAACATACCAGTGGTGCCCGGGACCGGACTCGAACCGGCAAGCCGTGAGGCGGCGGATTTTCGTCACACTGCATCTTTCGATGCCGACGATGCGCGCATCGTCGTTCGTGCGCTGGACTATGCCTTCGCCATCGCGTTCGAACACGAGCAAGCTCGTGCGCCTCGCATTAGGCGCCCCCCGTCTAGTCTCTACACCTTCCGCGAAACGGCCTGGCTGTGCAGGCCATATTTTCGGGCTTGGCTCGGCGTTGCCTCGGCGCAATCGGCTCGCTCGCTATCGTTATCGCAAGCGCCGGCGCGCCAGGGGGTTCGCCGAATTTGAAGGGTTCTGCACCGACCGTTTCCAGCCGGGCACTCAATCGCTTAAGTCCGCTATGTTTACCAATTTCATCACCCGGGCAGGGCGGACGCGATTCTACCACTGGTCGCGGCGCGCGCAGCGACGAATCGCCAGCCCGGCGCAGCCGCCGCACTCGCCGCGTCGGCTCATACGCCGCGGTGCTAGCATAACGTGCGGCACAACCCGCACATGCCCGCCGGCGCACAGCGTCTACGGAAGCACCCGCGTCGACGCATGCGCGCTGCGCGGCCCAACGCACAAGGAGGCGGCCATGGATGGCTTCGTCCGGCATCAAATGGAAGGCATCTCGGTGGATATCCAGGTCGTGCCCGCGGCGCCCAGCGGTTTCGCCGCTCGCTTCAGGATCTCGGGCGAACCGGGCGACGAAGCCGACTGGCCCATCGTCCACGTCGCCAACGGCCCATTCGCCACCGCGCTGCAGGCTGAGGAAGCGGCGAAATCGGCAGCGCTCGAACATATCCTCCAGCACGGCTCGCCGCCCCATTGATCGCTTCGAAGCCCCGTGTTCGGCGCATCGGCGCGCTCGATCGAATCGTGCCGGGGATGTGTTTTTGCACAGGCGTCGCCCAGCCCGGTAAAATGCTCGGCTGATCCATTCACCACTGGCGGCGAAAGCGCAAGGATTTCCCGAACATGACCGATCTTCGTTTTACCTCGCGGTTCGCCGCTTTGGTTTTGGCCGGCGGCCTCGTTGCCGGTTGCAGTACGTCCTCGCCCACGAAAATCGACTACAAGAGCGATTCGAAGTCGAAGCAAGCGTCGTTGGCGGTGCCGCCGAATTTCCTCGACGAAGCGGCCGATCAGCGTTCTCTGCCGCCTCAAGGCGGCGAAGCCTCGCTCTCCGGGCTTCAGCAAGTGCAAAAGGTGGCGCCGCCCGAGAATGCGGTCATGCCGCCCGTCAAGGGCATGCACATTCAACGCGACGGGACCGAGAGCTGGCTCGTGATCGACAACCGCTCGCCGGACGATGTCTGGCCGCGCATCCGTCGCTTCTGGCAAGAGCAGGGCTTTTTGCTGGTCGTCGATCAGCGCGACAAGCACGTGCTCGAAACGGACTGGAACGAAACGCGTCCGCAGATCAACCAAGGGCTCATCCGCAACACGCTGTCCAAAGCAATGGGCAATTCGTACGTTGCAGCCGAGCGCAACAAATTCCGCACGCGTCTCGAGGCCGCGCCGAATGGCGGGACCTACGTCTTCATCAGTCAGAAGGGCATGCGCGAAGCGCTGGACGGCGTCAACAACGACACCACCAAATGGGAAGCGAAGCCCAATGATCCCGCGCTCGAACTCGAATACCTGAAGCGGCTGATGGCGGGGCTCGCGTTGGCCGACGCGCGTGGCGACGCCGCCGGCCCCGTCGCTGCAGACATTGCGCCGCAGCCGGCGAGTGCGGCCGCCGCGACGAAGTCCGGCAAGCCCGACGCGAACGCAGCAGCCATCGCAGCCCGCAACGCCGCGGTTTCCACGCAATCGCAAGCCGCCCAAAACGCATCGACCAATGCGCAATACACGTCGACCGAACTCACCCTCGGCGAACCCTACGATCAGGCGTGGATTCGCGTCGGCGTTGCGCTCGACCGTTCGAACTTCACCGTCGACGACCGCGATCGCGATGCGGGTCTCTACTTCGTCAGGTACGTCGATCCGAAGGACAAGAGCTCCGAGGAACAAGGCTTCTGGAGCCAGGTGTTCCACGGGCGTAAGGAGAAGGTGGCGAAGCAATATCGCGTCAATGTGAAGGCAGTGACCGAAAATCAAACGCGTGTTGCAGTCGTCGACGATAAAAACAACGTGCTCACCACCGGGCCTGCAAAGGAGATCATGTCGCTCCTCGTGGACCAATTGCGCTAAGCCGCGGCAATAGCAGTTTCAAGCTGCGAAGCATCGATGAGAACCCGCCGCCTGGCGGGTTTTTCTTTGCGTGTAACCGCATGCGCCGTGTTCCCCGTAGCCCCGCGTGTCACGTGACGTTACGGCGTAACGTTTGGGCAACTGCGCTGTTTTTCTCGATTGGCTTTCGGATTTTCTTTGCAAATCAATGCGCTGCGCGCGTGATTTGCAATGGCATGCAAACTGCTTTTATCAGTCGGTAGGGCAACAAGCAGGGGGGACGGGGTGGGCGCTTCACTTCCATTATTGGCGATCTGCCGGGGCCGTTTGCGAAGCGTTTCGATGCTGTCGCGACGGCAATAGAAGCAGGCCGAATTCATTCGAAGCACTGCCTCATGCAAGACACGGCTCGCGTCTCGTGCGCGAGCGCCGGTGGCCCCGTCGTCTATCCTCGTAAGGCGACGGTTTTACCCGCGTTCCACGGAACGCGGGTATTTTTTCGTGCGGGAGGCAGGCAGAACCGGACATGACGGCGAGCGCTTAGGCGGCGCCCGACTCGTTAGGACAACGAACGAATACGAGGCAACTCAGTGGCTTGCCTGCGGCACGTCCAGAATCAAGATGATGGTCCAGTCTGCGTCCCCTTCGTGATGGTACTGGCGTTCAACCACGATGAACGGCTGCTGTTTGCCCGTCGGACCGAGGAATAAGACATCCCCTTCCATCGGCAGGCATTCGACAGGCGGCAAAGCGAGATAGGCTTCTTGCGATCCGCGCGGCATCAGCTTTTCGATCTTGCGCGACGCCGCTTCTGTCCATTCGATATCCAACTGGATGTTGCTCATGCTGTCCTCTTCGCATCCTCATGCGCGCGGGTTGTGAAACGATTCGGTGCGCGACTTTAGCACACCCGTCGCGGCTCGCCGCTGAACAAAAAAGAAAGCCGAAGCCGGCAAACCGGCTTCGGCTGGTCATGCGCCCGCGGCTTGCCGCCGCACACGCTGTGCGGTTATTGGCTGGCCCCGCTCGCGGGCGCCGCGCCCGCGGCCTTGTGCTTCCTGCTGTGCTTTTTCGTCATCTTGTGGTGAGGCGTCTTCTTCTTCATCGGCATGGCCTCGTGCGACGGCATCGACTCCTGTTGCTGCTGCAACATTTGAGCGCGTTGCTCCACCTCGGCCGCTTTGGCGGGATCGGTGGTCATCGTCACGCCTTCCGATTGCGCATAGGCGGCGCCGGCCAGCATCGACAAGGAAACCAAGACAGTCAGGGACGCTTTCTTCATTATTGCCTCCGTGCGAAAAGTGGATAAGTGGTGGTCCAGATGCTGCCCGTCCGGCTGGACAGTGCAAATTCTAGCCAGCATAAGCCCAAGTACGAGATTCGTGTGGAGCAAATGCGACGATTCGTTACGTCTCGTTACATGTCGGGATTCGCTCCGTCAAAACCAGCCCAGCGCGCGATAGACGTGGAACTGGGCCGTACCGATCAGTTCATGCATCGCTACGTTGGCGGCCACCAGGTTCGACCAACGCGGCAAAAGCCCGCACTTGGCGATCCGCCCGCCCGCCGGTACCGGCTCGGGCTCGAGTGCGAATCGATGAAAATCCAAGAGTGCGCGCCGCATATGGTATGCCGACGTCACGAGCATCAACGAATCGTAATGTTCGTTGCGCAAAATACGGGCGACGTGTTTGGCGTTCTCATAGGTCGTGCGACTCGTGTTTTCGAGCACGAGGTCTTCTCGCGCGACATTCGCGCGCAACAGATACGGCGCATAGTTGTCGGCCTCGGCAGCCGAATGACCTTGCGGGTTGCCCCCGCTCATAATCACTTCGCATTGCCGTGCTCGTTGCTTGCATTGGGCGTACAAGGAAGCGGCCGTCGCGATGCGTCGTAGCGCGTCGGCTTTCGGCACGAGGTTGCCTTGCCCGTCGTATCGGGTGCCGTCGCCGAGCACGACGATGACGGTGCGATTGCCGAAGCGCGGCGGTCTTGTCGGCGCTTCGTCATGCTGGACCGTTGCGAGCAAGGGGGCCGCCAACCATCCGGCCGAAAGGAGCCAAAACAGCGCGGCGGCCCCGACGGCAATCGCCTTGCGTGCGCGGCGCCATAGCACGAAAACTGCGGAAAAAAGCGCGAATAAAGTGAATATGATCAATTGAGATGGGGTAACGTATCGTTTCGGGGATCGCATCGCGCTCAGTTGGCGATGCATTCAAAAAAGGGACCACGGGCGGCCGCCTATTTCCACCCGCGGCAAATCGCCCGATTATAGGCAGTACCCACGACACGATGGCGCCGGGTACACCCGGATGCCGCTCCGGCTCGGCGGCTCGGCGCACACTGCGCCGGCTGCCGTACGGCAAGCGCCGTCACAACGACGGCGGCACTTTAAGAAAGAGTCGAGATGACCACGTATTCCAACGAAGCGGTGCTCGAAGCGCTCAGGCGAGTGCAATATCGTCAGGTTCCGTGGGCCAAGCGCCCGGGGGTGTTCGAATATCTACGCGGTCTCGGCTTGATGGAGACGGTTCGCCAGCGCACGGTGGCGCCGGGCGCCGGTTTCCATGCTCCCGTCGATATCGCGGTGCTCACCGACAAAGGCCGCGCCGAATTCAATCGCCTCGCGCGCGACGAGCGGATGCTCGCCTGGACTACCTCGCGCCTGAACGAATACTCCCCGAGCGAAGCGCCCGCCGCAGTCGATTTGAGGCAATAGCAACGCCGTTTCGGCGGTAGCTGCAGCGGCCCCATTGCCAAGGCCGTTCAAAAAAAACCCGTATCGCGAGGATACGGGTACCGGATATTTCTGCTGCCACACAGTGCTCATGGCATTTACTCCGACTAGCTGGGTGGCTAGTGGTTCCCTTTATTTACATCGAATGGATTGAATCGCGCGATACGCGCGGATCAGCGGGGAGGGGGGGAATGCGGATGGGTGGCGCTGTCGTTCCAATGCGCGTTGTTTTCGATGTCGCCGCGTAGATTGCCGCGCGGCGCCGACGCGGCTGAGGGTGCATTGGGCGGCGGGGCGCGCCAGCCCGCCGGCATTTCCGGCGCCCGCGGCGGCGCTTGCGGCGGTTGTGCGCGAGCGAGCGTGGCGCAGACGAACACGACGCTGCATACGACCCAACGCGTTGTGAAATTCGCAGCCTTCATTCGATGAGCTCCCGGCACGGCCTGCCGGCGGCATGTGCGCATGGCCACACAATAGGCGCACGAACGAAAGGGCGCTGTAAATATTAGTAAATGGATGTTTCGGAATGGGGGAAGCGCACTGCGCTAGCGCGCTGGTTCGCGAATGAATCGCGAATGAATCGCGCCCAATGGCCGGCTGGGTGCCGGCGGTGCAATGCCGCGGTGACGGCGGCGTCGCCGTTTAGCGAACACGCTCGTGCGGCGAGATACACGTGATTCGCGCGAGCATCGGTCGGATGCTCGCGCCATTGCGAAGCCGGTCAGGGCGACCGGCTCGCAGCAGCTGTTACGCCATCTTGGCCGGCGCGCGCCATGACTCCGGATTGGTCCAGAATGCGCCGCGCAACCGGTCCTGGGTTCGCGGTGCGGGCGGCTTGATCGTGCTGGTGCCGATGCGTCCGCGCAGCGAGATTTGCCGGCCGCAGGCGCCCAGACGTTTGACGATCTCCACCAGCGTGCCGTCCGCTTGCCATTCGTCGAAACGGCGCCGGCATGTCGGCGGCGACGGATAGCGGCCTGGCAGTTTCGACCAGCCTTCGCCCGTCGAAAGCACCCACAGCACGGCATTGACGACGGCGCGCGCCTCGACGCGCGGGCGTCCGCGTCGCTCGCTCCGTGCGGGCTCCGCACCGAACAGCGTTTCGACCAGCGCCCACTCGTTATCTCTTAAATCGTCGAACACCATATGTCCTCACCTCTGCGAAACTGACTCCGGTGCGCTGCCCCGTGCCGCGCACTCTTAAGACACCCGGTTCGAGTGTCGAGCGAGCCGGTTGGCGCCGCGAACGGATCATCGAATCGCGCCGCGCCCCCCGCAGCGCCGAGCAAATGCATGAAGCGTGCCATCTGCGTGGCGTAGGCTTGCCAGCCCCGTCGCACCGGGCTGCGGGGCCGTCAGCTAGGGGCGTATGAGACGCCAAAACGCCTGGGCCGGAAATCAGGGCAATCACCAATCTTGTGCAGCCTTGCGCCCGGCATGTGCGCGTTTGCGCATTTATTGCGGTGCGATAAATCGAGGACGCATCGGCTGGCTCGCGAGCGCGCAATTGCTTTGCGGCGGGCGCATGCCGTTGCGATTACGGCTTTGCAGTCGCAGCAAGCGCTGCGATTCCTTTATCGCGGGAGCGGTTTGCAGGCATGCCCATTATTTGGCGAGGCGCCGTGCTTTGTGTCGCGGGGCGGGTTTCGTTTCGTTGTTTACGGCCTCCGGCTTTTTGCGTAAGATGGCGTTCAGTCACGCGGCGCCTTCTCCGGAAAACCGCTGCTTTGTCCGGCTGGGCTTGGCTCGATAGCTGTTTCGAATCGCCACCCCCCCCGGTCCGTGCTCCCATCAATATGACCGATCAGAATCGGGCGAGCGCGTCTTCAGTTCCATATCGTCTGTTTGATCCGGTTCGTTGACCACAGGGTCTGACCTAGCTGCATGAATACCCAAGAGGCGAAGATCGTCCTCGAGACTGCTTTGATTTGCGCGCAGGAACCGCTCAAGGTCGGAGACTTGCGCAAGCTTTTCGCCGACGGCGTATCGGCGGATACAGTCCGTGCGTTACTTGAGGATCTGAGAACCGAATGGTCGGGGCGGGGCGTCGAGCTCGTCGCACTGGCGACCGGCTGGCGCTTTCAGAGCAAGCCGGCCATGCGCACCTATCTCGACCGGCTGCATCCGGAAAAGCCGCCGAAGTACTCGCGCGCTGTACTGGAAACGCTTGCGATCATTGCTTATCGCCAACCGGTCACGCGCGGCGATATCGAAGAGATTCGAGGCGTCACCGTCAACACGCAAGTGATCAAGCAGCTCGAAGACCGTAGCTGGATCGAAGTGATCGGCCATCGCGATGTGCCGGGGCGGCCCGCGTTGTATGCGACGACGAAGCAGTTCCTCGACGATCTCGGTTTGAAAGCGCTTGACGAGTTGCCGCCGCTCGAGGATCCCTCCGCACAGAACGCGGCCGATCTGCTCGCGCAGCACGCCATCGAATTTCCGGATGACGCAGCGTTGGGCGATGGCGAGGCGCCGATCGACGGCGACGAACAAGAACATGGCGGCGCGAGTGCGTCGTCCGATGCGCTGGCAAACGTTGCCATGCCTGTCGAAGGCGGCACGCTTCATGCCGCGAACGCCAATTGCGACGGAGCGCCTGCCTCCGATCAAATCGCGTCGAACGAGACCGATCTCGAGCTGCAAGAGCATGCGCCGGAGGACGGCGCCATGTCCGCCGCCGATCGGCACTCGATGCAAGCGCTGCACGAGCACTGCGCGCAGCGTGACGAACCCGCCGATGATGCGGACACATTCACCGACGACGAACCCGCGTCGCGAAGAGCCTGACGTAACCGAACGCACGTAGTGCCCGCAATGGGCGCGCGCGATAGACATTTGAGGTTGTTTTGACAAATACCCACGACACCGATTTGTCCGCACCCGGGCATGCCGTACAAGCCGCGGGCCGCGACGAGGCACCGTCTCCCCAGCCGGCGGGCGCATCCGAACCGGGCGCTCCTGTTGCGGACGGTGGCGACCAAGATCGTCCGCGTCGCGGTTTGCGACGCGGTCCGCGCAGCCTGATTGCGCGTCGGCGGGCGGCCGCCAAGACCAAGGGCGATGCCGGCGCGCAAGCGCAGCCGGGGGCGGAAGGCGGCGACGAGGAAGCCGCCGCAGCCGCTTCAGCGCAAGAGGGCGCGCCTGCCGCGCCGCGCGCGCCGCAGAAAGGCGCGCCGAAGACGGGGCGCAAGCCGGCCGCCAATCGCCGCGAGGCGGCGGGCGGCGAGGAGAAGGATAAGGCGAGCAAGCGCGGCGAGCCGCCCGCCGGCGGGCAGGAAGACCTGTTCGCGTACGTGACGTCGCCAGCCTTTGACGCCGACAACGGCGCGACCGACGGCGTGCGCGCGCCCATGCTGCGGCGTGGGCGCCCTGCGCCGCAAAAGCGCGTGCTGGCGCCCGACGACGACGCGCCGAAGTTGCATAAGGTCTTGGCCGAAGCGGGAATGGGTTCGCGTCGCGAGATGGAAGAACTCATCGTGGCCGGGCGCGTGTCGGTCAATGGCGAGCCGGCCCACATCGGCCAGCGCATCATGCCGACCGATCAGGTGCGGATCAACGGCAAACCCGTCAAGCGCCGCGTGCAAACCAAGCCGCCGCGCGTCTTGCTCTATCACAAGCCTACCGGCGAGATCGTCAGTCATGCGGATCCGGAAGGTCGTCCGTCCGTCTTCGACAAGCTGCCGCCGATGAAAACGGCGAAGTGGCTTGCCGTCGGCCGTCTCGACTTCAACACCGAAGGTTTGCTGATGTTGACGACGTCCGGCGATTTGGCGAACCGCTTCATGCATCCGCGGTACAGCGTGGAGCGCGAATACGCGGTTCGCGTCGTGGGCGAGTTGTCCGAAGCCTCGCGGCAAAAGCTGCTGCACGGCGTGGAACTCGAGGACGGCCCCGCCAATTTCCTGCGCATTCGCGACGGCGGCGGCGAGGGCACGAACCATTGGTACCACGTCGCGCTGGCGGAAGGGCGCAATCGCGAAGTGCGGCGCATGTTCGAAGCCGTCGGACTCATGGTGAGCCGGCTCATTCGCACGCGCCACGGCCCGATCTCGCTGCCGCGCGGTCTGCGGCGCGGCCGCTGGGAGGAGCTCGAGGACAGCCAGGTGCGTAGCCTGATGGCGGCTGTCGGTCTGAAAGCGCCGGTCGAAGACAAAAACGCGCGGCGCCAAGGGCAGGAGCGGCGTCAACCCGATCCGATGCAGACCTCGATGGGCTTTATCAGCCGCGAGCCGGTATTGACGGCGCATGGCCGCTTCGATCAGCCGGGGCGCGGCCAAGGGCGGCGTGGCGCCGGTGGCTTCGGCGGAGCCGGCCTGGGCGGTTTCGGCGATAGCGCGGGCGGGGGCTTCGGTAACCGCGGCGGCGCCAACCGTGGCGGCGGGCAAAAGGGCCGGCCGCCGCGCGGCGAGGTGGATGGCAACCGCGCGCCGTCGGGCGGCGGCAACCGCGCCCCCTCAGGCGGCAAGCGCGCTTTCGGCGGCGGCAACGCGGACGGCAATCGCGGGTCGAGCGGCCCGAGCGGCAACCGCGCGGGCGGCGGCAATCGGGCCGGCGGCGGTGGCAACCGCAGCGGCGGTGCGGGCCCGCGGCCTGCTGCGCCGCGTGGCCGTTCGCGGGGTCGTTGACGCGTTGCTCGAGCATGTCGCGCGGGGCTCTGCGCAGCCGGAGCCTCGCGTCGTTGCATGAGCGCATGCGCTCATGCACGCATCGCGGCGCTCGCCGATGCGTTTTCCGATGCGAACCCCGCGTCTTATTCGAAAACGCGCTCATTGCAGCGCCACCGCTGGCCGGGAGCATCGCACGCTGGCCGCTCTCCTTTGCAACGCGCGGCGAAAAATGCTAAACTCACAAAGTCGCTGGGCGTGCGGCTTTCTGTGCGGCTCAGATGCGACCACCGGTAAAGAAGATGATGGGCGTGAAGCCCATTTTTTTTTGGCGGTAACGGTTCGGCATCTCCGCAAGCTATACCTTTTCGCGCGCCGGCATGGCGCGGCGCGCGGCCCGTTGGGTGCTTGCGCGTCCGCGCGAACACCTTAGAGGGCACTGTGCAACTGACGGAACTGATAGAAACCACGGTCTCTGGCATGGGCTATGAGCTCGTGGACCTCGAGCGCACCGGGCGCGGCATGTTGTGCGTCTATATCGACCAAAGCGCCGGTATTGCGATCGAGGATTGCGAAAAAGTCACGCGTCAGCTCCAGCACGTTCTGACGGTTGAGAACATCGACTACGAACGGCTAGAAGTGTCGTCGCCGGGACTGGATCGCCCGCTCAAGAAATTGGCGGATTTCTTGCGCTTCGCGGGCAGCGAGGCGGTCGTGACATTGAAAAAACCGTTGAACGGGCGCAAGACGTACCGGGGCATCCTGCATGCGCCGAACGGGGAAACGGTCGGTTTGGAATTCGAAGGGAAGGAGGGCGCCGCGATGCTCGATTTCACGCTCGCGGACATGGACCGAGCACGCCTTGTCCCGCAGGTTGACTTTAGGAGCCGCAAACAATGAGTCGCGAAGTACTGATGCTGGTCGATGCGCTGGCGCGCGAAAAAAACGTCAATAAAGATGTCGTGTTCGCTGCGCTCGAAGCCGCTCTTGCGTCGGCCACCAAGAAGCTCTTCGAAGAAGACGTGGACATTCGCGTGCATATCGATCGGGAATCGGGCGAGCACGAAACGTATCGCCGCTGGCGCGTCGTGCCGGACGAAGCCGGTTTGCAAGAGCCGGATCAGGAAATCCTGCTGTTCGAAGCGCGCGAGCAACAGCCCGATATCGAGATCGACGAATACATCGAAGAGCCGATCCCGTCGATCGAGTTCGGTCGCATTGGCGCGCAAGCGGCCAAGCAGGTGATTTTGCAAAAGGTGCGCGACGCAGAGCGCGAGCAGATCCTGAACGATTTCCTCGAGCGCGGCGAAAAGATCATGACGGGCGCGGTCAAGCGCCTCGATAAAGGCAACTTCATCGTCGAATCGGGGCGCGTGGAAGCGCTGCTGCGCCGCGACCAACTGATTCCGAAGGAAAATCTGCGCGTGGGCGACCGCGTGCGCGCCTACATCGCCAAGGTCGATCGCACGGCCCGCGGCCCGCAGATCGAGCTCTCGCGCACGGCGCCCGAGTTTCTGATGAAGCTGTTCGAAATGGAAGTGCCCGAGATCGAGCAGGGCCTGCTCGAGATCAAGGCGGCGGCCCGCGACCCGGGCGTGCGCGCGAAAATCGGGGTCGTGGCATACGACAAGCGGATCGACCCGATCGGCACGTGCGTCGGCATCCGCGGCTCGCGTGTGCAGGCGGTGCGCAACGAGCTCGGTGGCGAGAACGTCGACATCGTGCTATGGTCCGAGGATCCCGCCCAGTTCGTGATCGGCGCCCTCGCGCCGGCCGCCGTTCAGTCGATCGTCGTCGATGAAGAGAAGCACTCGATGGACGTCGTCGTGGACGAAAACGAGCTTGCGGTCGCTATCGGCCGCAGCGGCCAAAACGTGCGTCTGGCCAGTGAATTGACCGGCTGGCAAATCAATATCATGACGCCCGACGAGTCGGCGCAGAAGCAGAACCAGGAGCGCGGCGTGTTGCGCGACTTGTTCATGGCGCGGCTCGACGTGGATGAAGAAGTCGCCGACATCCTGATCGACGAAGGCTTCACGAGTCTCGAAGAGATCGCCTACGTGCCGCTCAACGAGATGCTCGAAATCGAAGCGTTCGATGAAGACACCGTCCATGAGTTGCGCAATCGCTCGCGCGACGCATTGCTGACGATGGCGATCGCGAACGAGGAGAAGGTCGAGGGCGTGGCGCTCGATCTGAAGAGCCTCGAAGGAATGGATGCCGACCTGCTCGCGAAGCTGGCCGAGCACCAAATCCAAACGCGCGACGACCTAGCGGAATTGGCCGTCGACGAATTGGTTGAAATGATCGGAATGGAAGAGGATGCCGCTAAGGCGTTGATCATGAAAGCACGTGAACATTGGTTCCAGTGAGTGAATGACCATGGCGCACTGATTAGACAGCGATCTTGCGATCGCATGACCCGATGCTAACCGCAAGGAATGAGTCCTTGCATTAAGAGGAATGAATGGCGAGTAACAACGTAGCCCAATTTGCCGCGGAACTCAAAATGCCAGCCGGAGTGCTGCTCGAGCAGCTTCAGGCGGCGGGTGTCCAGAAAGCGAGTGAGGACGATGCTTTGTCCGAATCGGACAAGGCGCGTCTGCTCGACCACTTGCGTAAGTCGCACGGCTCGGCCGATACCGATAAGCGCAAGATCACGCTGACTCGCCGGCACACGTCGGAGATCAAGCAATCCGACGCGACGGGCAAGGCTCGCACCATTCAGGTCGAAGTTCGCAAGAAACGTGTGTTCGTCAAGCGCGACGAGGCAACCGATGGCGCCACGGAAGCGGCCGCCGAAGCCGCACCGGCCGTCGACGAGAGCGCCGAACTGCAGCGCCGCGAGGAAGAAGCGCGCCGCGAGGCGGAGTTGCTCGAGCAGCAAGCGCAAGAATTGCGCGAGCGCCAGGAGCGGCTCGAGCGCGAGGAAGCGGAGCGCCAGGCGCGTGAACGCGCGGCCGAGGCCGAGCGTCTGCGGGCCGAGCAAGAAGCGGCGACCAAGCATGCCGAAACCGCGGCTCGCGAGGAAGCGGAGCGCACGGCCGTCGAGGACGAGCGAGCGGCTGCCGAGCGCGCCGCTCAGCGCGAAGCGGCCAAGAAGGCCGAAGATGCGGCGCGCGAAGCCGCCGAAAAGGCGCGCGCCGAGCAAGAAGAGATTCGTAAGCGTCGCGAAGCGGCCGAGGCCGAGGCGCGCGCTATCCGCGAGATGATGAACACGCCGCGCAAGGCGCAGGTGAAGGCCCCCGAGCCGGCGCCGGTCGCGAAGCCGGCCGAAGCGGCGAAGGCAGGCGAAGCGAAGGGCACGCTGCACAAGCCCGTGCGCCCGCCCGGCGAAGCGCCGCGCCCAGCCGCCGCGCGCAAGAGCACGCCCGGAACGGCTGCGCCGGCTACGGCCCAGCCTTCCACGGCGCCTGGCGCGGATAAGAAGAAGCAAGCGGGCAAGGGCGGCTGGCAGGATGACGCCGCCAAGCGCCGCGGGATCAAGACGCGCGGCGATTCGAGCGGCGGCGTCGACCGCGGCTGGCGCGGCGGCCCGAAGGGGCGCGGCAAGCATCAGGATGCCGCCACGTCGTTCCAAGCGCCCACCGAGCCGATCGTGCGCGAAGTGCACGTGCCCGAGACGATCACCGTGGCCGACCTCGCCCACAAGATGTCCGTGAAGGCGTCGGAAGTCATCAAGGTGATGATGAAGCTCGGTCAGATGGTCACGATCAACCAGATGCTCGACCAGGAAACGGCGATGATCGTCGTCGAGGAACTCGGTCACCGCGCGGTTGCCGCCAAGCTCGACGATCCCGAAGCGTTGCTCGTCGAAGGCGAGGCGACCGATGCCGAGCAAATGCCGCGTCCTCCGGTTGTCACGGTCATGGGTCACGTCGACCACGGCAAGACCTCGCTGCTCGACTACATTCGCCGCGCGAAGGTTGCGGCCGGCGAAGCGGGCGGTATCACGCAGCATATCGGCGCCTACCACGTCGAGACGCCGCGCGGCGTCATCACGTTCCTCGATACGCCGGGTCACGAGGCCTTCACGGCTATGCGTGCGCGCGGCGCGAAAGCCACGGACATCGTCATTCTCGTGGTGGCCGCGGACGACGGCGTGATGCCGCAAACGAAGGAAGCCATCGCCCACGCGAAAGCGGGCGGCGTGCCCATCGTCGTGGCGATCAACAAGATCGACAAGCCGGACGCGAATCCCGAGCGCGTCAAGCAAGAACTCGTGGCCGAAGGCGTGGTGCCGGAAGAGTACGGCGGCGATTCGCCATTCGTCTCGGTGTCGGCCAAAACGGGCGCGGGGATCGACGATCTGCTCGAGAACGTGCTACTGCAAGCGGAAGTGCTGGAATTGAAGGCGCCCGTGGTCGCGCCGGCGAAGGGTCTCGTCATCGAAGCGAAGCTCGACAAGGGTAAGGGTCCGGTGGCCACGATCCTCGTCCAGTCGGGTACGCTCTCGCGCGGTGATGTCGTGCTTGCTGGCAGCGCGTATGGCCGCGTGCGTGCGATGCTCGACGAAACGGGTAAGGCAACGAAGGAAGCGGGTCCCTCGATTCCGGTCGAGATCCAGGGCTTGTCCGAAGTGCCGGGCGCGGGCGAGGAAGTCATCGTGCTGCCCGACGAGCGCAAAGCGCGCGAAATCGCGTTGTTCCGTCAGGGCAAGTTCCGCGACGTCAAGCTCGCGAAGCAGCAGGCGGCCAAGCTCGAAAGCATGCTCGAGCAAATGGGCGAAGGCGAAGTCCAGTCGCTCCCGCTCATCGTCAAGGCCGACGTGCAGGGTTCGCAGGAAGCGCTGGTTCAGGCGCTGCAAAAGCTCTCGACCGACGAAGTGCGCGTTCAGATCGTGCATGGCGCAGTCGGCGGCATCAGCGAATCGGACGTCAACTTGGCAACGGCGTCGAAGGCCGTCATCATCGGCTTCAACACGCGTGCGGATGCACAGGCGCGTAAACTGGCCGAGACGAACGGCATCGATATCCGCTACTACAACATCATCTATGACGCGGTGGATGAGGTGAAGGCGGCGATGTCGGGCATGCTCGCGCCCGAAAAGCGCGAGATCGTCACGGGCATGGTCGAAGTGCGCCAAGTGTTCAAGGTGCCGAAGATCGGCGCAGTGGCCGGTTGTATGGTCACCGACGGTGTGGTCAAGCGCTCGTCGTCGGTGCGCGTGCTGCGCAACAACGTCGTCATCTTCACGGGCGAGCTCGATTCGCTCAAGCGCTTCAAGGACGATGTGAAGGAAGTGAAGCAAGGCTTCGAGTGCGGTATGTCGATCAAGAACTTCAACGATATCGTCGAAGGCGATCAGTTCGAAGTGTTCGAAGTCACGGAAGTCGCGCGCACGCTCTAATAGGCGAGTGCGCGGCTCGGGGCGGAGCAGGCGGCAAGCCTCTCCGCCCCGTTGTTTTTGTGGCGGCGCATGGGCGCGAGCGTGCATGGCACGTGCGCTCGCGTGCGATACGCCCCGGGCCGCATGCAGCGCGGCCTCACCGCAAGGCGGGTTCATCATGTCGAAAAAACGCAGTTCTCCCAATCGAAACGTCCAGATTGCCGATCAAATTCAGCGGGATCTGTCCGAACTCATCATGCGCGAAGTGAAAGATCCGCGCATTGGGCTCGTCACCATTCAAAGCGTCGAACTCACACCCGACTACGCGCATGCCAAGGTTTATTTCACGACGCTGACGGGCGATGCGCAGGTCACGCAGGTGGCGCTCAATCACGCCGCCGGTCATCTGCATAATTTGCTATTCAAGCGCCTGCACATTCATACCGTGCCGACGCTGCATTTCCATTACGACAAATCGATCGAGAAAGGCGTGGAAATGTCGCGCCTGATCGACGAAGCGAACGCCACGCGCGCGAAAGACGACTGACCGCAAACGGTCGAGCACTCGGTCTCGCCTGGCTTTCTGCTCTTTAAGTGATTCGTCGATGAAACAACCCCAACGTCCTCGTGTGCCGCGTCGCGCGCTCGACGGCGTCTTACTGCTCGATAAAGGTCTCGGCCTCACGAGCAACGACGCCCTGGTCCGGGCCAAGCGCCTGTTCCTCGCGCAAAAGGCCGGGCATACGGGCACGCTCGATCCGCTTGCATCGGGTCTGCTGCCGCTTTGCTTCGGCGAAGCGACCAAGTTCTCGCAGGATTTGCTCGAAGCCGACAAGACCTATGAGGCGACGATGCGCCTCGGTATCCGCACGAGCACCGCAGACGCGGAAGGCGAAGTTCTGAAGACATGCGCCGTGCAAGTCGGCGCGGCCGAGATCGAAGCGGCGCTCGCCGGTTTTCGCGGGCCGATCTTGCAGGTGCCTCCCATGCATTCGGCGCTCAAGCGCGACGGCAAGCCGCTATACGAATATGCGCGCGCGGGCCAAGTCGTCGAGCGAGCTGCCCGAGCGGTAACCATCCATGCGCTGGATCTGCTGCGCGTCGCATTGCCCGACGTCACGTTTCGCGTCACGTGCAGCAAGGGCACGTATGTGCGAACGCTTGCGGAGGATATCGGCGCGGCGTTGGGGTGCGGTGCGCATCTCGTTGCGCTGCGGCGCACGGGCGTGGGGGCGCTCACGCTCGAACATGCCGTGACGCTCGAGACGCTCGAGCAAATGGACGCGGCTGCGCGCGACGCCTGTTTGCGTCCGGTCGATGCATTGTTGTCGACGTTCCCGGCGGTGCGGCTGGGGGCGGACGAGGCGAAGCGCTTTCTTCATGGTCAGCGGCTTCGATTGTCGGAATTGCCGCCGATCTGTGCT
Organism: Trinickia sp. Y13; assembly: GCF_029522115.1. Lineage (GTDB taxonomy): Bacteria > Pseudomonadota > Gammaproteobacteria > Burkholderiales > Burkholderiaceae > Trinickia. The sequence goes on from NZ_JAKWFK010000001.1 coordinate 237,375, forward strand.
GACGACGCGGCGCGCGACGATGCAGTGGGCGACGCTCGGGTTCGGGTCTATCGTGAGGAAGACGGCGCACTGCTTGGCGTTGCGCGCGCGGCGAACGGGGTGCTTGCGCCGGAACGTTTGATCGTCAGCACGCCGACGCCGGTATAGCGTCGTTGATGCCGCTGGCGGCCGGCGATGCGCGTTCGTCCTCTACCGCATCGATGCAAAAAAGAGCGCTCGGCGAATAACCGAGCGCTCTTTTTCTTGGTCCAACGCGGGAGTGAAACAGCGGCGACGCTACGGCGAGGCGTGCAACGAGCGCGACAGGCCCTGGCTTTCAATGCGCAGCCGACGCCGCGGCGCTCGAATCCCCTCCGCCCGCGCGCTCCGGACGCGTAATCCAAATGAGCGCGATCAGCACGATGAAGATGACGGCCGAGATATAGAACAGGTCGTTCACGCCGAGTTGGGCCGCCTGCTGCGTCACGAGTCGATCGAACATGCCGTAGCGCTGCGAGGTATCGAGGCCGAGCGAGCCGAGCTGCGTCATCGATTGGCCGAAGGTAGGATCGAACGCGCTCGCGCGCTCCGTCAGCTGGGCGTGGTGAAAGCTCGTGCGGTGATCCCAGGCAGTCGTGAAAATCGAGGTGCCGATGCCGCCGCACATAATGCGCACGAAATTCGACAGCCCCGACGCCGCCGCGATCCGATTGCCCGGCAACCCAGACAGCGTGATCGAGACGAGCGGAATGAAGAAGCCCGCCATCGCGATCCCTTGAATGAGGGTGGGCATGGCGAGCGACCAGGTGTCGACGCCGGTCGTGTAGCGCGAGCGCATCCAAAAGCACAGCGCGAAGACGACGAAGGCGGCGGTGGCGATCTTGCGCGGATCCGTGCGCGGCAAGAACTTGCCCGTCACGGGAGAGAGCAAAATCGCGAAGAGCCCGACCGGCGCCATGACGAGGCCCGCATCGGTGGCTGTGTAACCGATATACGTCTGCAGCCACAGCGGCAGCAGCACGAGATTGCCGAAGTAGAGCCCGTAGCCCACCGATAGCGCGACGGTGCCGCCCGTGAAGTTGCGCTTCTTGAACAACGACAAATCGACGACGGGATGATCGGCCGTCAATTCCCATACGACGAAAAACGCGAAGCCGATCAGCGCGGTGAGCGCGAGCGCGACGATCGTCGTCGACGAGAACCAATCGAGATCCTTACCCTTGTCGAGCATCACCTGCAGTGACCCAACCCAAATGACGAGCAACCCGAGGCCCACCGAATCGATCGGCGCTTTCTTGATCACCGAGTCGCGCGTGCGGAAGATGGCCCAGGTGGCGATCGCCGCGACGATCCCGACGGGAATGTTGACGTAGAAAATCCACGGCCACGAGATGTTGTCAGAGATCCAGCCGCCGAGAATCGGCCCGGCGACAGGGGCGATCAGCGTGGTCATCGACCACATCGACAACGCAAGGGGCGCTTTGGCGCGCGGGTAACTCGCGAGCAACAGCGTTTGCGACAGCGGAATCATCGGGCCCGCCACGGCGCCTTGGATCACGCGCGACACGAGCAAGAACGGCAGCGTCGGCGAGAGCCCGCACATCCACGACGAAATCACGAACAGCACGATCGACGCGAGGAACAAGCGCACTTGGCCGAGCCGCTCCGTGAGCCAGCCCGTGAGCGGCACCGAGATCGCATTGGCGACCGCGAAGGACGTGATGACCCACGTGCCCTGATCGGAGGACACGCCCAGGTCGCCCGAGATCGTCGGAATCGAAACGTTGGCGATCGACGTATCGAGCACGTTCATGAATACGGCGAGCGACACCGCGATCGTGCCGATCACGAGTTGGGCGCCGCTGAGCGGCGGGTGCGGGACTTGGGGCTGAGCCATTGGGCGAGTGACCTCGGTTCCTTCGTTGTGGTGTCGATGAGCGCCGCGCCGCTTACATCAGCGAGCCGCGGCTCGCGACCTTTGCAGTGCGGCTCGAATGCGCGTGGGTGCTGGGCACAGGTTGCTTTTGATGGGCCAGCCCGGCATTCGCGCTGGCGTTCGAACCGGCGTTCTCGGCGATGATGCGCGCAATCTCGGCATCGGCTTCTGCCCCGTACTTGTCGAACACGTTCGTCTGGTAGACGGTGTTTTGCGCGGTGCTCAGCTGCGTGCCGCTTTCGTTCTTGATGTCGACGTCCGCTTGCATCGATAGGCCGATGCGCAGCGGGTGGGCGTCGAGTTCCTTCTGATCCAGTTCGATCCGCACGGGCAAGCGCTGCACAACCTTGATCCAGTTGCCCGTCGCGTTTTGCGCGGGCAGCAGCGAGAAGGCGGAACCGGTGCCAGCGGAGAAGCCCACGACCTTGCCGTGATAGACGACGGACGAGCCGTACACGTCGGCCGTCAGTTCGACAGGTTGACCGATGCGCATGTGCCTGAGCTGCACTTCCTTGAAGTTCGCGTCGACCCAGACAGAACCGAGCGGCACGATCGCCATCAGCGGCGTGCCCGGGGCGACGCGCTGGCCGACCTGCACGGAGCGCTTGGCGACGTAACCCGTGACCGGCGCGGGCAGCGTGTTGCGCGCATTGTTCAAATACGCGTCGCGCACCTTGGCCGCGGCGGCCAGCACGTTCGGATGGGTCGCCACGGTCGTATTGGACGTGAGCGCGCGGCTCGAGGCGAGTTGCTGCTCGGCCGCATCGAGCGCGGCTTGCGCAGCCTTCACCGTGTCGCGCGCGTGCGAGATCTCTTCCTGCGAGACGGCGCCCGTTTGCGCGATCGTTAGGCGCCGGCGCAGGTCGTCTTGCGCGCGCGACAGATCGGCTTGACGCTGGGCGATTTGCGCTTGGTATTGATCGTTGTTGACGAACATGCCTCGCACTTGCCGCACCGTCTGCGCGAGATTGGCCTCGGCCTGCTGGAGCGAAACGCGCGCGTCGGCGCCATCGAGCACGACGAGCGGATCGCCCGCTTTGACCGTCTGCGTGTCGTCGGCGTTGACGGCGATGACTGTGCCCGTCACTTGCGGCGTGATTTGCACGACGTTGCCGTTGACGTAGGCATCGTCGGTGTCCTCGTGAAAGCGCGCGACGAGGAAGTAGTACAAGCCGTAGGCGATCGCGGCGATGAGAATGACGCCCACGAGCAGCGTCATCAGGCGCTTTCGCTTGCCGTTGTTGCTTTGCGACTGCGCGCTCGCGGCGGTTTGTTTAGTGTCGCTCATGGAAATGCTCTCCGTTTCTCGAGTCTCGATTTCTCGAAGCTCAATCGTTGAAACTTGCGTTGTCGTTCAAGGGGTGCAGCGCCGTTTAGCCCGCGGACGGCGCTTTCGCCGCGACGCCGTTCGGCGCGGGCGCGGCCACGCCGGCCGCTTGTGCATCGAAGCCGCCGCCGAGTGCGCGAATCAGCGCGAACTGCAAATCGCGACGCTTCATCTTCAGGTTGGTCAGCGTTTGCTCGGCCGCGAGGCGATTGCTGTCCGCCGTCAGCACTTGCAACTGCGGCGAGAGGCCCGCTTTGTAGCGAATCACCGCCAACCGGTAGGCCTCTGTCGACGCGTCGAGGGCGCGCTGCGCATCGCTCATCTGCGCATCGATCGCGCGAATCGACGAGACTTGCGTCGCGACATCGGACATGGCGTTGACGAGCGCTTGGTTGTAGTTCGCCACGTCGAGCTCGAAATCGGCATAGCGTCCCTTCAGTTGCGCGCGCAGCGCACCGGCGTCGAAGATCGGCAGGTGGATCGCCGGGCCGGCCTGGACGGTGCGGCTCGCCGCGGTCAGGAAACGGCTCCAGCCGAACGCGTCGAATCCGATCGCCGCGGCGAGGTTGATGTCGGGAAAGAACTCGGCTTTCGCTTCCTTCACGTTGGCAAGCGCGGCCTCGATTTGCCAGCGCGCCGCGACGATGTCCGGGCGGCGCGAGACGAGATCGGCCGGCAAGTTCGAGGGCAACGCGACTGCGCCGCCCGGCCCGAGCACGGGCGCGTCGATGGCCAGCCCGCGATCGGGGCCCTTGCCGAGCAAGGCCCCTAGCTGAAAGCGCACCGACTTGATTTGGCCGTCCAAATCGGCGAGCGAGGCCTGGCTGGTCGCGACGTTGCCGAGCGCCGTTTGCTTTTCGACATTGGTGTCGAGGCCGGCGGTGACGCGGCCGTTCGTGATCGAGCCGACATCCTGCCGGTTGCGGATCTCGCGCTGGGCGATATCGCGCAGCGCGTAAAGCTGCGCCAATTGGTTATAAGTGCGCGCGACCGACGAGGCCAGGGTAATGCGCGCTTCCTGCATGTCAGCTTGCGCCGCCTTTTCCTGCGAGACGGAGGCCTTCACGCGCTCGCGGTTCTTGCCCCAAAGATCGAGGTCCCACGAGGCGCTTGCGAGCGCGCTGTGCTCGGTGAACCAGTTGCCGCCAAAGGGCGGCGGATAGAGGCCGTTGCCCGAGAGCAATTCGCGCGTGACCGAGTAGCTGCCGTTGACCTTGGGCAGCAGATCGGCGCGCGTGCTCTCGATGTACGACTGCGCCTTGGCGATGCGCGCTTGCGCTTGAGCGATGGAGGGACTGCCGGCCAAGGCTTCGTCGATGAGCTTGGGCAACTGCGGATCGCCGAACTCGCGCGCCCAGTCCAGCGACGGCCACGCCCCGCCTTCGCCCGGCAGGCTCTGGCTCGACTCGAGCGTGGCGGGCTCGGTGATCGACTTGTCGCTGTGAATGCCAGCGTAGTTGGCGCACCCCGCCAGCACGAGCGCGGCGATGGCTGCGGCGATCGCCCCGCGGCGCACCTGGGCCGATGCGGGCGGGAACGCTGTTTCACGGCTTTTCGAAGAGAGTGTAATCATGGACCTTGCAACTTATTTTGGGCGATTGAAGATCGAAACTCGTTGCTGTGTCAGCCATAAACGCTGACAACCCTGCGCCGTCACATTAATCCGCGGCCGGATCGACCGTGTTGGCGAGAATCCGGCGCAACATGCTTTTCAGAAAACCCACTTCCTCGGGCGTGAAGCCGGCCAGCGCTTTCTCGACCACGCCGCCGAAGATCTCGGGCATGCGCGCCGCCAGCCGTCGTCCTTCGGGTGTCACCGCCAGATGAACCGCGCGCCGATCCTCCGAACTGCGCACCCGGGAAAGCAGATTACGCTTTTCCAGCCTATCGATCAGCCGAGTGACCGCGCTCGCATCGATCCCGTAGTCGCGGGCGAGCTCCGCCGCCAACGAGCACCGGCCGCTCGCGATCATGAACAACATGCTCGCTTGGGTGCTGGTAATGCCCAGTTCGCTGAGCGTGCGCTGCGTCACGAGGTTCGAGAGGCTCGACTTCACCCGCGTGAGCAGATAGCCGACGCTTTCATCGAGCTGATAGCCGCATAGCTCCGGCGGGAGCGGGGTGGACGAGTCTGACATGGCGATTTCCGTGCGATTGCAATAGTTGACTAGGCATGATTATACGCACCGCCAAGTTGACTCGACAAGCATCGGTTCCGCGCGCGTGTCTTTTTTAAGCAACTTCTTAAGGCAAGCGCCCATTATGACGGCCGATGCGGAACGCTGCTTGCAACTCGACAGGTCAGGATGCGAGGGGAGGTCGGGAGGCTTTCCAGCGGCTTTGTGAGTTTGCGAGGCTGGCGTCACCTGCGCGTGGTAGAATCCCAAGTTACCCAAAAAGTACGCGCGCCAGTTTTCGAGGTCGGCTTCCCGCCGCTCGCCCGATGTCTCCCAACGGCATCGCGGCGTGGGCATCCAGTTTCCGTTTCGCGTACGCAACCGTCTCTTACTTCTATGACTCGCGCCCTTCGCAACATCGCCATCATTGCCCACGTCGACCACGGCAAAACCACGCTCGTCGACCAGCTGCTTCGCCAGTCGGGCACGTTCCGAGAAAACCAGCAGATCGCGGAACGCGTGATGGACTCGAACGACATCGAAAAAGAGCGTGGCATCACCATCTTGGCGAAAAATTGCGCCGTCGAGTACGAGGGCACGCACATCAATATCGTCGACACGCCGGGCCACGCCGATTTCGGCGGCGAGGTGGAGCGCGTTTTGTCGATGGTCGACTCGGTGCTGTTGCTCGTCGATGCCGTCGAAGGGCCGATGCCGCAAACGCGGTTCGTGACGAAGAAGGCGCTTGCGCTGGGCCTCAAACCCATCGTCGTCGTCAACAAGATCGACCGTCCCGGCGCGCGCATCGACTGGGTCATCAATCAGACCTTCGATTTGTTCGACAAGCTGGGCGCGACCGAGGAGCAGCTCGACTTCCCGATCGTCTACGCGTCAGGCCTGAACGGCTACGCCTCGCTCGATCCGGCCGCTCGCGAAGGGGATATGCGCCCGCTGTTCGAGGCGATTCTCGAGCATGTGCCCGTGCGCGCGGCCGATCCCGACGCGCCGCTGCAGTTGCAGATCACCTCGCTCGATTATTCGACCTACGTGGGCCGGATCGGCGTGGGCCGCATCGCGCGCGGCCGCATTAAGCCCGGTCAGCCCGTTGCGCTGCGCTTCGGTCCGGAAGGCGAAGTCTTCAATCGCAAGATCAACCAAGTGCTCTCGTTCCACGGGCTCGACCGCGTACAGGTCGACGAAGCGCAAGCCGGCGACATCGTGCTCATCAACGGTATCGAAGACATCGGCATCGGCGCGACGATCTGCGCGCCCGAGAAGCCTGAGGCGCTGCCGATGATCACGGTGGACGAACCCACGCTCACGATGAACTTCCTCGTGAATTCGTCGCCGCTCGCGGGCAAGGAAGGCAAGTTCGTCACGAGCCGCCAGATTCGCGATCGCCTCACGCGCGAGCTCAATCACAACGTTGCGTTGCGCGTGCGCGACACCGGCGACGAAACGGTTTTCGAAGTGTCGGGCCGCGGCGAGCTGCACCTGACGATCCTGATCGAGAACATGCGGCGCGAGGGCTATGAACTGGCCGTGTCGCGTCCGCGCGTGGTGTTGCACGAAGTGGACGGCGTCAAGCAAGAGCCGTACGAGCTGTTGACCGTCGACGTCGAAGACGGCCATCAGGGCGGCGTCATGGAGGAATTGGGCCGCCGCAAGGGCGAATTGCTCGACATGGCGTCGGACGGGCGCGGTCGCACGCGTCTGGAGTACAAGATCCCGGCGCGCGGCCTGATCGGCTTCCAGGGCGAATTCATGACGCTCACGCGCGGGACGGGCCTGATGAGCCACGTGTTCGACGAATACGCGCCTGTCAAGGAGGGCACGCTTGGCGAGCGCCGCAACGGCGTGTTGATCTCGCAAGACGACGGCGCCGCCGTGGCCTATGCGCTGTGGAAGTTGCAGGACCGCGGCCGTATGTTCGTGAAGCCGGGCGATGCGCTGTACGAAGGCATGATCATCGGCATTCACAGCCGCGACAACGACCTCGTCGTCAACCCGATCAAGGGCAAGCAGCTGACCAACGTGCGCGCATCGGGTACCGATGAAGCCGTGCGTCTCGTGCCGCCGATCCAGATGTCGCTCGAATACGCGGTCGAATTCATCGACGACGACGAACTCGTCGAAGTCACGCCGCAGTCCATTCGTCTGCGCAAGCGTCATCTGAAGGAGCACGAGCGCCGTCGCGCTAGCCGCGAAGCGTCGGTCGATTAATCTGGCCCACGGCTGCTCGGCACACCAGTTGGGCGGGTCGGTTACACGCCCGCAGACGCGAGGCGTGCGGTTGGGGATCTGGATGCGTTGCTGTTTCATCAAGGTCCTTTGAAGGAGCTTGATGCCAGAGCGAAATGGTCGCGATTCAACGGCCCGGTCACGTGAGTGACCGGGCCGTTTTGTATTGGACGCCGCTGCGAGGGCATCGAAATTCCCCACCACCCCAACGGGCCGCAAGTAACGGTCCGTGGCGCGCTCTCCTGGCAACGGGTTCCTTGTTCATCGCACTTGGCGTGGCTGCCATCGTTGGCCAGTAACGACTTCGCGCGGCGCGCGTCGCATGCTCGGTTGGACAACGTCCGGGTTGGCGCGGCGCCGCAGGCGCTACCCGCTTGCAGAGCCGCCGAGGGCGGTTTTCGGCGTATTGGGCGGGCGAATCCTACGTCGTCGCCAATCTCAAATATCCGTTCTGTGCTATGCTGCGCGATGCTGCTAGTTTTAGGTCCTTCCAAGCAAGACTTGATTCGCGCAATCCGCTAAACGGTCAGGCCGTGTCGCGGAAGGTTGAGTAACCCGCTATTTCTCGAGAAGCTCGAAGAAAGGTGAGCGTAAACATGATGAAGCAATTCCAGCTGAACTCGTACTTGTTCGGCGGCAATGCTCCGTACGTTGAAGAAATGTACGAGCAATACCTTGATAACCCGGCGTCCGTTCCCGACAACTGGCGCGAATACTTCGACGCGTTGCAGAACGTGCCTGCCTCGGACGGCAGCGCGGCGAGCGACGTGGCCCACGGCCCCATCGTCGAATCGTTCGCCCAGCGCGCGAAGGCCAATGCGTTCATTCCACGCGAAGCCGGCGAAAATCTGGGCACTGCACGCAAGCAAGTCCACGTTCAGTCCCTCATCAGCGCTTATCGATTCCTCGGCTCGCAATGGGCCAATCTCGATCCGCTCAAACGCCGCGAACGTCCCGCCATTCCCGAGCTGGAGCCTGGCTTCTACGACTTCACCGAAGCCGACATGGACCAGACGTTCAGCGCGAGCAATCTGTATTTCGGGTTCGAGCAAGCGTCGCTGCGCGATATCGTCAAGGGCCTGCGCGACACCTATTGCGGCACGATCGGCGCCGAATTCATGTACATCAGCGATCCCGAGCAAAAGCGCTGGTGGCAAGAACGGCTCGAGTCGATCCGCGCCACGCCGAATTTCTCGGCCGATAAGAAGAAGCACATTCTCAACCGCTTGACGGCCGCCGAAGGCCTCGAGCGCTATCTGCACACCAAATACGTCGGTCAGAAGCGTTTCTCGCTCGAAGGCGGCGAGAGCTTCATCGCGGCGATGGACGAAGTCGTTCGCCACGCGGGTGCGAAGGGCGTGCAAGAAATCGTCATCGGCATGGCCCACCGCGGCCGTCTGAACGTGCTCGTCAACACGCTCGGCAAGATGCCGTCGGATCTGTTCGCCGAATTCGAAGGCAAGCACGTCGACGATCTGCCGGCCGGCGACGTCAAGTATCACAAAGGGTTCTCGTCGGATGTCTCCACCGAAGGCGGTCCGGTGCATCTGTCGCTCGCGTTCAACCCGTCGCACCTCGAAATCGTCAACCCGGTCGTCGAAGGGTCGGCCAAGGCGCGGATGGATCGCCGCGGCGATGAACGCGGTGCGCAAGTGCTGCCCGTGCAGATTCACGGCGATGCCGCTTTCGCAGGCCAAGGCGTCGTGATGGAAACGCTGAACCTCGCGCAAACGCGCGGTTACGGCACGCACGGCACGTTGCACATCGTCATCAACAACCAGATCGGCTTTACGACGTCCGACCCGCGCGATGCGCGCTCGACGCTGTATTGCTCGGACGTCGTCAAGATGATCGAAGCGCCGGTGCTGCACGTGAACGGCGACGATCCGGAAGCGGTCGTCCTGGCCACGCAGATCGCGATCGATTTCCGCATGCAGTTCCAGAAGGATGTCGTGATCGACATCGTCTGCTTCCGCAAGCTCGGCCACAACGAGCAGGACACGCCGGCGGTCACGCAGCCGCTGATGTACAAGAAGATCGCGCAGCACCCCGGCACGCGCGCCCTCTACGCCGACAAGCTCGCACAGCAAGGCGTGATCGCGGCGCAAGACGCCGAGACGTATATCAAGGCGTTCCGCCAAGCGATGGACGAAGGCCATCACACGATCGACCCGGTGCTCTCGAACTACAAGAGCAAGTACGCTGTGGACTGGGTGCCGTTCCTGAACCGCAAATGGACGGATGCGGCCGATACGGCCGTGCCGCTGGCTGAACTGAAGCGTCTGGCCGAACGCGTCACGACCATTCCGGCGAACTTCAAGCTGCACCCGCTCGTCGAGCGCGTTATTAATGACCGCCGCGCGATGGGCCGCGGCGAGTCGTCGCTCGATTGGGGCATGGGCGAGCATCTGGCCTACGCATCGCTCGTCGCATCGGGTTACGCCGTGCGCCTCACGGGCCAGGATTCGGGCCGCGGGACGTTCACGCACCGGCACGCCGTGCTGCACGACCAAAACCGCGAGCGTTGGAACGACGGTACCTACATTCCGCTGCAGAACGTGGCCGACGGCCAAGCGAAGTTCACGGTCATCGACTCGGTGCTGTCCGAGGAAGCCGTGCTGGGCTTCGAATACGGTTACTCGACGGCCGAGCCGAATACGCTCGTCGCCTGGGAAGCGCAGTTCGGCGATTTCGTCAACGGCGCGCAAGTCGTGATCGACCAGTTCATCTCGTCGGGCGAAGTGAAGTGGGGCCGCGTGTCCGGCCTCACGATGCTGTTGCCGCACGGCTACGAAGGCCAGGGGCCGGAGCATTCGTCGGCACGGATCGAGCGCTTCTTGCAGTTGTGCGCCGATCACAACATGCAAGTCGTGCAGCCCACCACGCCCGCGCAGATTTTCCACCTGCTGCGCCGCCAGATGATCCGCTTGTTCCGCAAGCCGCTGATCGTCGCCACGCCGAAGTCGCTGCTGCGCCACAAAGAAGCGGTGTCGGATCTTTCCGAACTGGCGCGTGGGTCGTTCCAGCCGGTTTTGGGCGAAGTGGACAGCGCGATCGATGCGAAGAAGGTCAAGCGCGTGATCGTCTGCTCGGGCCGCGTCTATTACGACGTCCTCGCCCATCGCCGGGAAGCGAAGGCGAACGATGTGGCGATCGTCCGTATCGAGCAGTTGTACCCGTTCGCGCACAAGCAGTTCGAAGCGGAGCTGAAGAAGTACGACAACGCGACGGAAGTGGTGTGGGTGCAGGACGAGCCGCAAAACCAAGGGCCGTGGTTCTACATCGAGCACCACCTGAAGGAAGGCATGAGGGAAGGGCAGAAGCTGGCTTACAGCGGCCGCCCGGCTTCGGCCTCGCCCGCGGTCGGCTACTACGCGAAGCACTACGAGCAGCAGAAGGCGCTGATCGAAGGCGCGTTCGGCCGGCTCAAGAGCGCATCGATCGCTAAATAACTAGACGATTGCGAACCGGGAAGGCGCGAGGCGCTTTCCCGCGTCGCTTCGAAGCGCGATGCGCGAGCGACGACGCGAGGCCGGTTCGCCTCCCACACCAGATCAAGAGTTTAGGAAAGTTCAAATGGCTATTGTTGAGGTCAAGGTTCCGCAGTTTTCGGAGTCGGTTTCGGAAGGCACGATGCTGCAGTGGAAGAAGAAGCCGGGCGAAGCGGTGACGCGCGACGAGATCCTCGTCGAAATCGAAACCGATAAGGTCGTGCTGGAAGTCCCGGCCCCCGATTCGGGCGTGCTCGCCGAGGTGCTCGTCGCCGACGGCGCGATCGTGGAATCGGAGCAGTTGCTCGCGAAGATCGACACCGAAGGCAAGGCCGGCGCCGCGGCGGCTCCGGCTGCAGCTGCCGCGACTGCGGCTGCCGCTGCGCCTGCCGCAGTCGCAGCCGCACCCGCACCCGCACCCGCTGCTGCCACGGCAGGCGGTGCGCCTTCGCCGGCCGCCGGCAAATTGATGGCCGAGAAGAACCTCACGGCCGATCAGGTCGCAGGCACAGGCCGCGACGGCCGCATCACGAAGGGCGACGTGCTGGCGGCGGGCGCGCCCGCCGCGCGCGCGCCGGCTGCCGCACCTGCTGCAAAACCGGCCAAGCCGTCGCTGCCGGACGTCAAGGCGCCGGCTTCGGCCGAAGCTTGGCTGCAAGACCGCCCCGAGCAGCGCGTGCCGATGTCGCGTCTGCGTGCGCGTATCGCGGAGCGTTTGCTCGAGTCGCAGCAAACGAACGCCATCCTCACGACGTTCAACGAAGTGAACATGGCGCCCGTGATGGACCTGCGCAACAAGTACAAGGACAAATTCGAGAAGGAGCACGGCGTCAAGCTCGGCTTCATGTCGTTCTTCGTCAAGGCTGCGGTGCATGCGCTGAAGAAGTTCCCGCTCGTGAACGCGTCGATCGACGGTAACGACATCGTCTATCACGGCTATTTCGATATCGGTATCGCCGTCGGATCGCCGCGCGGCCTCGTCGTGCCGATCCTGCGCAATGCCGATCAAATGTCGCTCGCCGACATCGAGAAGAAGATCGCCGAGTTCGGCCAAAAGGCGAAGGACGGCAAGCTGTCGATCGAAGAAATGACGGGCGGCACGTTCTCGATCTCGAACGGCGGCGTCTTCGGCTCGATGCTCTCGACGCCGATCATCAACCCGCCGCAATCGGCCATCCTCGGCGTGCATGCCACCAAGGAGCGCGCCGTCGTCGAAAACGGCCAGATCGTCATTCGCCCGATGAACTACCTCGCGCTGTCGTACGATCACCGGATCATCGACGGCCGCGAAGCCGTGCTCTCGCTCGTGGCGATGAAGGATGCGCTCGAGGATCCGGCCCGCCTGCTGCTCGATCTGTAATGCTCGTGCTCGCCGCACGCCGGCGAGCACATTCAATCGCACTGAACGAAACCGCATCGCGGCGCGTTATCCATCGCGCCCCGATGCGTCAGCAAAAGGATTGTCATGTCCCAAGAATTTGACGTCGTCGTGATCGGCGCCGGCCCGGGCGGCTATATCGCCGCGGTCCGCGCCGCGCAGCTCGGCAAGACCGTCGCCTGTATCGAAAAATGGAAGAACCCGGCCGGCGCGCTCAAGCTGGGCGGCACGTGCTTGAACGTCGGCTGCATTCCGTCGAAGGCATTGCTCGCTTCCTCGGAAGAGTTCGAAAACGCGTCGCACCACCTCGAAGTGCATGGCATCAGCGCGAGCGACGTGAAGATCGACGTCGCGAAGATGATGGCGCGCAAAGACGGCATCGTCGAGAAGATGACGGGCGGCATCGAGTATTTGTTCAAGAAGAACAAGATCACTTGGCTCAAAGGTCACGGCAAGTTCGCCGGCAAGAACGACGGCGGCGTGCAGATCGAAGTGAGCGGCGAAGGCGCGACTGAAGTCGTGACGGCCAAGAACGTCATCATCGCGACCGGCTCGAAGGCGCGTCACCTGCCGAACGTGCCCGTCGACAACAAGATCGTTGCCGATAACGAAGGCGCGCTCGCGTTCGATTCGGTGCCGAAGAAGCTCGCCGTCATCGGCGCGGGCGTGATCGGCCTCGAACTCGGCTCGGTATGGCGCCGTCTGGGCGCGGAAGTGACGGTGCTCGAAGCGTTGCCCCAGTTCCTCGGCGCGGCGGACGAAGCGCTCGCCAAGGAAGCGGCGAAGCTGTTCAAGAAGCAGGGCCTCGACATTCACCTCGGCGTGAAGATCAACGAGGTGAAGACCTCGAAGAACGGTGTGACGATCGCCTATGCGGACAAGGACGGCAACGCGCAAACGCTCGAAGCCGATCGCTTGATCGTATCGGTCGGGCGCGTGCCCAACACCGATAACCTCGGCCTCGAATCGATCGGCCTGAAGGCGAACGAGCGCGGGTTCATCGACGTCGACGACCACTGCCGCACGAGCGTGCCGAACGTCTATGCCATCGGCGACGTCGTGCGCGGACCCATGCTGGCGCACAAGGCAGAAGACGAAGGCACGCTGGTGGCCGAAATCATCGACGGTCAGAAGCCGCATATCGACTACAACTGCATTCCGTGGGTCATCTACACCGAGCCTGAAATCGCATGGGTCGGTAAGACGGAGCAGCAGTTGAAGGCGGAAGGCCGCGAGATCAAGAAGGGGCAATTCCCGTTCTCGATCAACGGCCGTGCGCTTGGTATCGCGAAGCCGGACGGCTTCGTGAAGATGATCGCCGATGCGAAAACGGACGAACTGCTCGGGGTGCATATCATTGCGGCGAACGCTTCCGATTTGATCGCCGAAGCTGTCGTAGCAATGGAGTTCAAGGCCGCGTCGGAAGACATCGGCCGTATCTGCCACCCGCATCCGTCCTTGTCCGAAGTGATGCGCGAGGCGGCGCTCGACGTCGACAAGCGCGCGCTCAACAAGTAATGGCTGGCGCCCGGCGTTGCGGCCGGGCGGGCAGGCCACGACGAAGGCGGGCGGGCACATCCCACCCGCCTTCGTTTTTTGTGTTTCCACGATGAACGTCATCGAATACTACGAGAACGAGCTCGAGACGCGGGGTTACGCGCCCGATCCGGCGCAATTGGCGGCCGTCGAGCGTTTGCAGCGATGCTACGAAGAGTGGGTGGCTTACAAGGCGCGTCGATCGAACGCGCTGCGCAAGCTGATCATTCACCCGGAATTGCCTCGCGGCGTCTACATGTGGGGCGGCGTTGGGCGCGGCAAGAGCTTTCTGATGGATAGCTTCTATGCGATCGTGCCTATCCAGCGCAAGACGCGCATTCACTTCCACGAATTCATGCGCGAAGTGCATCGCGTGCTCGAAGAACTGAAAGGGCAGGCCGATCCGCTCGACGAGCTTGCAAGGCGCACGGCGAAGCGGTATCGCCTGATCTGCTTCGATGAGTTCCATGTATCGGACATCGCCGACGCGATGATTCTGTATCGGCTACTCGACCGGCTGTTCCTGAACGGCGTGCAGTTCGTCATGACGTCGAACTACGACCCGGACACGCTCTACCCCGACGGATTGCATCGCGATCGCGTGTTGCCCGCGATCGAGCTGATCAAGTCCAGGCTCGATGTGCTCAACGTCGATGCCGGAGTCGACTATCGCCAACGCACGCTCGCGCAGGTCAGCGTCTACCATACGCCACTCGGCGCACAGGCGGACCGTGCGTTGCGTGCGGCTTACGCCAAGCTGGCCGCCGTGCCCGACGAAAGTCCGATCCTACATATCGAGAAACGCGAGATCAAGGCACTGCGCCGCGCCGACGGCGTCGTATGGTTCGACTTCGCCACGCTATGCGGCGGCCCGCGTTCGCAGAACGACTATCTCGAACTCGCGACACGCTTTCACACGGTCATCCTCTCGGACGTGCCGCAAATGTCACCGCGTATGGCCTCGGAGGCGCGCCGGTTCACGTGGCTCGTCGATGTGTTCTACGACCACAAGGTCAAGCTCCTGATGTCCGCAGCCGTGCCGGCCGACGACCTCTATGTCGAAGGACCGATGGCGAACGAGTTCAGCCGGACCGTTTCGCGTCTCGTCGAGATGCAGTCCAAGGAATACCTCGAAACGCCGCGTCGCGTGGCCGATACGTCGCTGACGTAAACGATTCGGGCGGGGCGCTCGCCGGCGCCGAATGCATTTTCGGAGTATTCCGATAGTCATCTCGCTTGCCCGGGCATATCGTGCATTTCCTTGTTCTGAGAAGGAGGCGCGTATGACCCCATACAGCGACATGACGGATGAGCAATGGCGGAGCATCGAGCCGCTCTTTCCGGAGTTTAATTCTCGCGGCCGGGGTCGAGGCCGCCCGTTGACCGATACCCGCGCGGTGCTCAATGGCGTGCTATGGGTAATCTATAGCAACGCGGCTTGGGCATCCTTACCCAAGCGCTATCCGGCCTATCAAACGTGCCATCGGCGTTTCAAGGCATGGCACGACGCGGGTGTGTTCCAGCAAGTCCTCACGCGGCTATACGGCGACGCGGCGCTGGAGCTGTGCGAAACCATCAAGGCGCGCATGCGGGTGAAAAGCCCTGTCAAGCAGCCCCGGATGCCGGCGACACCTTTCGTCACGGTAAATGTGCCGAAGCTAACCTATCTCGCCTCGCTGCGCCGCGCGGCATGACGGCGCCGCGACGTTAGAGCCGGCCACCGCTCGGTGGCCGGCTATGCGCTGCGCGAATGTCGATGCTGCTCACGCGGCCGGGCGGGTTAGTTCTGCGCTTGCGCGGTCGAGTCTTGCCGAATCCACGTTTGCGACCGGCCGATCAGCGAAAAGCCGATGTAGCCGCGCACGACGAGCTTTTGGCCGCCATCCTCTAGGTGCATGTTGCACTTGTAGACCTTGCCGTTCTCGGGGTCGAGGATGTTGCCGCCGTCCCACTTGTCGCCGTCTTGCTTCATGTTCTTGATGATCGTCATACCGAGAATGAGCTGGTCTTTTCGCTCATCCGTGCAGGCGGTGCAGCGCTTGCCAGGCTTGTCGGCCGGATTGAGTCCTTTGATGACTTTTCCGCTCAGCGTGCCGTCTTCGCCTTGCGAGATCTGCACGAGCGCCTTCGGTTGATGGGTGTTGTCGTCGATGGTTTGCCACACGCCCACTGGCGTTTGGCTGCCCTGCGCGAACGCGGCGGCGGCGCCGACGAGCAATGCGCCCGCGACGGCGGCGCGTTTGACAGCGTTCCATGCGGTCGTCTTGGCGTGATGCGAGAAGTGCGTCATGTTTCCTCCTGTTTGTGAACCGTCTGTCGTTTTCCAGCGCGCGGCGGCGCATCGAGTCGCGTCGCGTCTTCTATGAATCCGCCCAGGATACGCGCGAAAAATTCCGCTCGTTTAATAGTGGTACCTCTAATCGGAATGACGCGGCCGGGCATCGAGGTCGCGTTCTGAGAGCGTTCGATCGCATTCGACGGAAGTCGACAGAAGTCGAAAGACGTCGATACACGTGGATCGCGCCCTCGCTCAATAGAGTTGATATGAAAACGTGGCATTGAGCCGCGGACTACGCGACGGGCTTTCGATCGGCGCGTCCCCAACGGCCTTGGCGATGGAAAGATCGAGGTTGTAGTGCTTGTTATCGCTGATGCGAAAACCGAGTGCGAACGACGCCAGTTTGCTCGGCGCGGCGGGTCCGGTATGCAGATAGACGCGCGCCATGTCGAACGAGACATAGGGCGTCAGCGTCTGCAAATAGCGGGACGTCACCGCAATCGCGCGGTTGACTTCGAACGATGCGCCGAATCCCGAATCGCCCGCCGCTTCGCCCGGCTCGTAGCCGAGGGCGAAGCGTTGTGCGCCGAATGCGATTTGCTCGGATGTCGGCAGCGAATCCGGGCTGTATTGCCCCGTGAGGGCTACCGTCGTGCCGATCTTGAACGGCCATTCGTTCGTCTGCGAAAAGCTCGCCGCGGTGCGAACGAAGGTGAGGGAGACGGGGTTCGTTTCGGTCACGCCGGGCAGGTTCGTGTCCGCCGCCTTCGATGCGCCGAGCACATCGAACGCCTTGGCGACGTTCAGGCTGGCCCGGCGCGTTTGCCCCTGGCGGGTATCGGCATAGTCGAGCTGAGCTTGCACGACGCGCACTTGCGAACGCAAGGAAAGCGTCGCTCCCGTGAGCGTATTCAGGTAACTGTTCTCGTCATGAGAGGCGTAGGCGGACACGGTGCCCATGAGGCTGCGCGAATTGCTCAAATAGACCGGGTAGGCAGCCGCCAGCCCCAGTTTCTCGCTCACCACGGTGCGCCTGATATACGAAGGAAGGCCCGGGTTGTCGATGGGATTGCCGCGATAGTGCGAGCCGTTGAGCTTGGCGACGAATCCTTCGTCACCGATCGGCAACGCGCCCTGCAGGGCGTAGAAACTTTGATTGTCGCGGCCTTTCGGTACCAGCGTGGAGGCGCTCAGCTCTTCGCCGAGCGAAGCGAGCCCGTTTTCCGTGACGGTCACGAGCCCTTGTATGCCGGGGTGATGAAAGTCGATGCCGGTGGCGACGTTGAAGGGCTTGCGCTCGACGTTCAGCGCGAGCGTGGTCGTGCCGTCGGTGGTTTGCGGCGGCTGCACCGACGCGGCGATTTTGACGCCGGGCAGCAGCCCCAAGGCATTGACGTAACGCTCGAACGTGGCGCGGCGCAGCGGGCGTTCGTTGCGAATGTGAGCGGCGATGGCGCAGATCTTATGTTCCGTGCCGCCGGGGTTGCCCTTGATTTCGACGCTCGCTACATAGCCCTCGACCACCGTGACATGCACGACGCCGTTTTCGAACGTCTGAGCGGGGATGAATGCGAACGAGAGTGCGTAGCCGCGCGTTTGATATAGGCGAGTCACTGCATTGGCGGCTTCGACGAGCGCGCCGATCGTGATGTCTTTGCCCACCAGCGCGCTGAAATGCCGAGCGACATCGGCGAACGGGATCGCCTTCACGCCGTCGATCTGCACCTTGCTTGGCGTCAGATGGGTGGCGAGCAGTTGCTCCAGGTGCTGAGTGCTCGGCTGGATCTGCACGCTGATGTGCGGTTCGCGGCTAGGCGTTCGGATTTGCGGTAAGGCATCGAGCGGGTTGCCGCTCGCGGCCGGCCGTGCCTGCCCGAATGCCGAGCTTGCCGCGCTCGCGGCGGCAATGGCGAGCCAAAACCATTGGTTCGGTGTCCTAATCATTTGTCGTCCTCGTTGGCCTGTTTTTTGAGCGAGCCCTTTGGGGCTCTGCTTTGGTTGTTCGTTCGTGCGTGCATGCGGCGCTGAGCGTGCTCGAGCGCAATGTTTCTCCGACCGCGCGGGCCGTGGCGGGCTCGCGCGTCGGTTGCGGCGTTTAAGGCGTTAAGGTGTCAAGGTGTTCAAGGCAGTTTGCCGGCCAGCGGCGAGGCGCCTCCAAGCAACGAGTTCAGGCCGGCCGTGGGCGAACTCGTTGCGGTGCTCGCCGTGCCCGCGGAGCCGAGCGCGCTCGTGAGCGGTGACAGCGGGCTGGCGGCGCCGGCGCCCGACAGCAGCCCCGTTAGCGATGCCAGCGGTCCGCTCGTGCTACCGGCGCCGCCACCGGTGGCGGGCGTGCCCGGTTGCACGCCATTCGTCGTGCTGCCGACGAGGCTCGTGATGAGGCCCGGGATCGGTGCGGCGCCGTTGGGTCCGTTCGGGTTGACGAGGCCGCCCGCGTTCGTGATGGTCGTGCCCACGCCCGATACCAAATGGCCGACATCCGCCGCGAGCGGGTTGCCCGATGTGCCGGCCACTTGCGCACCCGCGCTTTGGAGCGCACCGCCGATCTGGCCGAGCAGTCCCGAGACCGGCTGGCCGATGCCCGTCGTCGTGCCGACGCTTTGGGTTTGTTGGCCGAGCGTGATCACGAGCGGCGTGACGGCCGAACTGAGCGGCTGCGTGACCTGCTGAACGGCTGACGAAGCGAGCGTGTTGCCGAGCACTTGACCACCGGCGCTAATGCCGTTTGCGGCCGTGGTCAGCGCACCGGCGATCGGCGTCGTCACCGGGGCGAGCGGGGAAAGCGGTCCCTGGCCGAGGGCGTTGACCGTCGATGCGACGCCCGCGACCACTGCGCCCGTCGCGCCGATCGTCGAGCCCGTGCCAGCTACCGTCGTGCCGACCGGGTCGGGGGTGGAGCCGATCTGGCCGAGGCCGCTGCTTACCGCGTTGGCCGCTGCGTCGAGCACGCCTCCGGTTGCGGCTACGGTGCCGCCCACGCCTTGCGATAGCGCGGGGCTGACGCCGGGAATCGCAGTCGAGGAAAGGGTGTTGCCCAGGTCCGTGGCCGTCGCGCCGAGCGTGGTCAGGGCGCCCGAAGTGGCGGCGGCCGTCGGCGTGGGCGTGGGGTCGGGTTGGGGCTGAGGGGTTACCGAGCCGCCGGCGTTCGCGGCGGGCGGCGCGGACAATTCGCTCCCGCCGCAGGCCGACAGCAGGTAGGCAACGGCGAACGCCGTCAACGGTGCGCGCAGCGTCGTCGCATTGGTGCGGGCGGCGGCGACGATCGAACGGGTTTGCTTCGTCTTCGACATGGTTGTGCTCCTCGTGATGGATTGCTTCATTTCTTCGCGAGCGATCCTGAGAGTCCGCTCGTGATCGAAGAAAGGCCCGACAGCGGATTCGCGCTGCCGCTCGTGGTGCCGCTGCCGCCCGTCAATGCGCCCGTGACCGTGGAGAGCAACCCCGTTACCGGGGCGAGCGGGTTGGTGCCGGCAGACGTACCGCCGGTGGGGGCGCCGAGCGCCCCGGTCACGGTCGATACGAGGCCGGTCACGGGGGCAAGCGCACTGGCGGGAGAGGTCGTGGTCGACGAGCCGAGCGCGCCGGTGACGGTCGATACGAGACCGGTAACCGGGGCAAGCGGATTGCCCGCCGCACTGCCGCCCGTCGCGCCCGCGAGGCCCGAAAGGGCGCCGGTGAGCGGTGCGAGCGGGGTGCTTGCGCTGCCGCCCGTAGTTAGGCCGCCGACCGATGTCAGGGCGGCGCCGGTCGAAGCCAGCACGCCGGCGACAGCGCTCGTGACAGGATTGCCGCCGGTCGATGCAATCGCGCCGCCGGCTCGGTTCAAGCCGCCGCTGATCGTGCCCAACACGCCAGTCAGTTGCGGACCGATTCCGGTCGACGTTCCAATGGTTTGCGTCGTCGAACCGAGAACCGACGTAATGGGCGTGATGGCGGTGCTCAGCGGTTGCGTAACTTGCTGCACCGCGCCGCTCGCGAGCGCTCCCCCGAGCGAAGCGCCAGCGCTCGAGATCGCGCCGCCGGCCGTAGCGAGGGCGCCGCCCAGCGGGGAGGTCACTGGGGCGAGCGGCGAAAGCGATCCGCTGGCGCCCAGGCTCGTCACCAAATTTCCTGCACTCGTGACGGCATTGCCAAGCTGGCCGACGGCCGGCCCGGCGCTAGCGAGCGTCGTCCCAACCGGGTCGCTCGTCGCACCGATTTCACCGAGACCTTGCGATACGCCGTTGCCGAGCGTGGAGACCGCGCCGCCCACGTTCTGCAAGATGTCCCCGGCGGCCTGACTCGTCTGCGGGCTGACTCCCGGCAACGTTTGTTGTGCGATCGCCGTTCCCGTACTGGACACCGTCGAGCCGATGGCGCTGACGATGCCGCCCGTGCTGCCGAGGACTTGGCCCGTCGCGTTGGCTGTCGGCGTCGTCGTGCCGCCGCCCGTGCCGCTGCCGCTCGTCCCCGAGCCGCCCGTCGGCGACGATCCCCCGCCGTTCGAGCCGCCGCTTCCCGCGGCGAGCGAGCCGCTGCCGCCGCTGCCGGGACCTGAGCCGAGCCCCTGGCTCAGTGTTCCCGAGCCGCCGCAGGCCGTGAGCGAAAGCAGCGTTGCGACCGCTGCGGCTATCCACGTATTGCGCAATACCCCGTAACATATATTTGGATTCATTGCTGCTCCTCGCATTGGGTTTATCGAAATAGTTGCGGGCGCAAGCACTGCAATGCGCATGCCAGTTCATTGCGTAATATGCGGCCGTACCAATTCGAAACAGCGCGATGGCCCACCTGGGTATGGGTTTCGCCGTTATGGAGCCGGTTTCAGAGAAGAGCGGTAAACGGGGGAATTGGGTGCGCGGCAGGGTCGAACAAACCGAACGTAACGTAACGAGCGAGGCTTCTCGTTACCGGTTGCGCCGTAACACGAGCATTGTTTGGTATTGGTTCGATTTAGTGGAATCAATCTAAACTATCGTAACCCCTAAGTTGGCACCGCTCACAAAGGAGCCCTAATGAGGGTAGAGTCGCCGTGTAGCGCCATGACTCGTTCAACTAGCGTCGGCTACAACAAAAACAACGCCGATCACAAAGGAGGTGCGTATCGACACTTTCTACGCAGGTCATCACTAGAATCGCGCGGTCAAAGTCGCGTCGCGGGCTAACGCCACGCCAACGAAGCAATAGACGAAGCACAATCAATCGGTCGGGCAACGAAGCTTGCTCCCGGCCTTTCGTTATGTGTCCGCGAACGAAGCCCGCACGACGTTCACCGACTATACGAGGAGCAATATGAACCAGCTCATCAAGCGTTTCTTGCGTGACGATCGTGGCGTAACCGCCATCGAATACGCGCTCATCGCTGGACTCATCGCGGCTGCCATCGCCACGGTGGTCGGCAACATCGGCACGAATATCAACTCGGTGTTTACCGCGGTCGCCGCTGCGATCAAACCTTCATAAGCGATTTGTAATAAAGCTTTTTAACGGCGATTTACGATTTGCTTTAAATCGCTGCGTTGTGCTGATTGCTTCGGTAATCGGCAGGGATTCACTCGGTCTTTTTCGGGCTATTCGTTCATGAGCATGACGTTCGCGAGCGCCCTGTTTATCGCGTGGGCGGCAACCGTGGTGGGGTGCGACTTGCGCAATCGCCGGGTTCCGAATCGGCTCGTCATGGCGGGCGTGACGGTGGCGCTCGCCTGCGCCGCGCTGCACGCCTCCCCGTTCGCTATCGTAATCACGCAGGCCGCCTATGGGGCGGTTGCTGGTTGCTTCGTCTTGTTGCCGTTCTTTTTGCTTGGCGTCATGGGAGCGGCCGATGTCAAGGTATTTGCTGTGCTGGGCGCATGGTGCGGTGTCTCGGCGCTCCTCGACCTGTGGGTGATGGCGAGCATCGCCGCAGGCGTGCATGCCTTTGCGCTGATCGCCGCCGCGCGAGCGAGATCGCGCGCAACGTGGGCGCCGGCGCGGTCGCGTTGGCGCAGCGCTCAACCAACGTTCGCGGTGGCGGGCCGCCGGGCAACCCCGTATGCGGCGCTGCTCTGCTGCGCGGCGATGGCGCATTGGCTCGGCGCAGTCGCGCGAGGGGCGGCCACGTGAGGCGCGTACCTCGCGGTGCATCGCGCTTGCGCGCGGCCCGAAGCGCGGCCGGGAGTGCGGCCGTCGAATTCGCTCTCGTGTTTCCGCTGTTGTTCACGGTGCTGTACGGCATCGTGACTTATAGCGTGTTGCTCGTCGCGGAGCAGAGCCTCACATTGGCTGCCGAAGAGGGCGCACGCGCGGCGCTCAACTACCAAAACGCAGCGAGCGTGGCCGATGCACTCTCGGCTCGCAGCAGCAACGCATGCAACGTGGCGAGCCAGGCCGCGGCGTGGCTCGGCGCTTACGCGCGCTGCGCGGCGCAAAGCCAAAGCTGCAGCTACGACAGTGCGATGGACTGCGTGCAGGTCACGCTCACCTATGACTATGCGAGTCATCCGATCGTGCCGACCCTGCCGCTCTTGAGCCTCGCGCTTCCGAGTACGTTGTCGAGCGTGGCGACCGTGCAACTCAATCCGGAGAACCTGCTGTGAGGCGCCGCGCCGCATTGGCTCGTGCGTGCCGCGACTGTGCGCGCCGACGGCCCGACCGTGAATCGCCCGCGAGGAATCGAGCATGACCCATCTGAATCTGACGAAGATCGCGGCCGGTGCGTTGATCGCCGTGGCGCTATTGCTCGGGCTCTACGCATGGGCATTGAGCCGTCACACGGCGCCGCCGGCGCCGGTCGTCAAGCGCGCGACGCCCGAGGCCGCTTTTCCGGTGGTCGTTGCGACGCGTTTATTACCGGCGGGCGCGCCGATCGCAGGCGATGGCCTGCGTGTCGTGATGCTGCCGATGCGGCCGAGCGGGGCTTTTTCCGACGCGTCGCTCGTGACCCAGCGCGTGCCGCTCTCGGACATCGGCGCGAACGTGCCCGTGCTCGAGGCGCAGCTTTCGTCTGGCTTCGCCGAGCAAGTGGCGCCGGGCGAGCGGGCTGTGGCAGTGCATATCGACGAAGCGAGCGCCGTCGGCAATCGCATTCGGCCGGGCAATTTCGTGGACGTGTTCTTTACGCTCAAGCGCGATGGCGCGAGTGTCGGACCCAACGCGGAAATCACGCGATCGCAGACGCGCTTGTTGCTCTCGCGTGTGCGCGTGTTGGCGTTCGGCAACACGGCCTCGGGCGCCGGCAACCCGGCTCGGTACGGCGTAGGCGTGCACACCGCCGTGCTCGCGGTGCCGACGGCGGACGTGGACCGGCTCGGTTTGGCCGATAGCGCCGGGCACGTGCTCTTGGCACTGCGCAACCCGCGCGATCCCGAGGCGCTCGAACCGGCAGCGAGGGAGCGCGCGGCTGCCGTCGTTCATTCGAGTTCACGCGTAGGCCGCGGCGATGGGACCGAAGCCTCGGTGCAGGCGGAAACTGGGGTTTCCTTGAGCGAGCTGTCGGCAGGCACAGCGCCGGTGCGCACGATTGCTCGACCGGGGCCGCGGCCCATCCGCTCGGTGGCCGGCATCGAAGTCATCCGCGCGGGGCAGATGCAAGCATCGGCGAATTGACGGGAGCATGGCCTCGATCCGCGCTTTGCCGGTGAAAGACATGTCGAAATGACAAGCAACGCGACACGCGCCGGATGCGGCGCAGTCCACATCGATCAGCGAAAAAAGGCCTATGCGAGGGCCGTTCAAGACATGGCGAAGAAAGCAACGGTAGCTAAATGGAAGCGGATAGCCATCGCGTGTATCGGGGGCTGCATGGCGTTCGTATGCGCTGGCCTATCGGGCGCCGCCTATGCGCAGGACGAGCCGGGTCTCGCATCGCAGAGCGCGGCGGCGTCGGCGCTCGTCATGGCTGCTGGCGAACAGCGTCAAATCGGCGCCGGGCGAGCGCTCGTGCGGGTGGCGGTCGGTAATCCCGATGTCGCCGACGTCCTGGTGATTCGCGAGGGAGACGGGCGCGGCGGCGTGCTGATCGTCGGCAAGTCGCCGGGAACGACGAGCCTCATGTTGTGGGAGCGAGGCCGCGCCGCGCCGCAAACGGTTGCGCTGACGGTCAAGCCCGCCGCGGCGGCCGCGCTGGCCGACGGCGCCGCGCCCCATGTCGACACCTATGACGGCGCCGTCGTCCTCTCCGGCCGTACGCCGACGCTCGAAACGCATCAACGCGGCGTCGACCTCGCGACGCTCGCGGCAAACGAGCGGGCGCATTCGAAGGCGCCGCGCGGCGCCGAGCGCAGCGCAACGGCAAGCAAACGAGATGGGGTGCATGCGAGCGACGAAGCAGGGGCCATCGTCGACGAATCGACGATCGCGACGCGCAGCGTGGTGCAAGTGGACGTGCGCGTCGTCGAATTCAGCCGCACGGTCTTGAAAGCGGCGGGCTTGAATTTGTTCAAGCAGAACAATGGATTTTCGTTCGGTTCGTTCGGCCCCTCCGGTCTGAACACCGTTACCGGAGGGGGCACGGGCGCCTTCCAGGCGGTAGGCAATGTGCCGATCGCTTCGGCGTTCAACCTCGTGCTCAATTCGGCGGGCCGAGGGCTCTTTGCCGACCTCAGCCTGATGGAGAGCAACAACCTCGCGCGTGTGCTGGCCGAGCCGACGCTCGTCGCGTTGTCCGGCCAAAGCGCGAATTTCTTGGCGGGCGGGGAGATTCCGGTGCCCGTGCCCGAAGCGCTCGGCACCACGTCGATCCAATATAAGCCCTATGGTGTGGGCCTCACGTTGACGCCCACGGTGCTCAGCGCACAGCGCATCGCATTGAAGATCGCGCCGGAAGCCAGCCAGCTCGACTTTCAGAACGCCGTCACGATCAACGGCGTATCGGTGCCGGCGATCACGACGCGCCGCGCCGATACGACGGTCGAGCTCGGCGACGGCGAGAGCTTCGTCATCGGCGGTCTCATCGATCGGGAGACGCTATCGAACGTCAGCAAGGTTCCGCTGCTCGGCGATTTGCCGATCATCGGCGCGTTCTTCAAGCAACTGAACTACCAGCAAAACGACAAGGAACTCATCATCATCGTCACGCCCCACCTCGTGTCGCCGCTCGCGAAAAACGCGCGGCTACCTGCTACGCCGGGCGAGCAATCGGAGCAGCGCAGCGGCCCGGTCTGGCGCTCGTACTTAGGCGGCGCGCTTTCGAGCGACGCCGGACCAGGATTCTCACGATGAACCCGGCACGGGGACGGCGGGCGCGCATCGAGCCGCAAGGGGACCAGCATGAATGCACGAGCCCAGTCTGTGATTGAGCGAGCGCGTGTGGTCGCGGATTACTTCGTGTTCGCGTCGAGCGATGAAGCGCATGTGCGCTGGCTCAGCGAAGCGCTCGCGGCAACGGGCGTAGTGGAAGCGGCGTCTCCGGACCCGGACCCGCTCGGGCAACGCATGATCGCGTTGCGGCCATCGCTCGTTTTCGTCGATTTCTGCGGCGGGCGCATCGACGCGGCGACGCGCGCTGTGCGAGCGGTGCGCGCGCTCTCGCCGCAGGTACCGGTGATCGCGGTCGGTAAGCTCGCCGAACCCGAAAGCGCGATTGCCGCGTTGCGCGCTGGGGTACGCGACTTCGTCGATCTCGCGGGCGCTGTGCAAGAGGCGGTCAGCGTAACGCGGCAGGTGCTCGAAAACGTCGCGCAGATGCCGGCGCGCCATGGGCACCTCACCGTATTGCTGGGCGCACGCGCCGGCGTGGGGGTCTCGACGCTCGCGGCCCACCTCGGCGTGCTGTTGCAGCGCAGAGGGACGCGAGCGGGACGGCATGCCGCGTTGATCGACCTGGGCCTGCCCGCGGGCGACGGCATGCTCTATCTCGACACGCGCAGCGAGTTAGATTTCGTGGAGGCCGTGCGCAATCTGCGGCGCTTCGACGAGACTTTCGTCCATACGGCGCTGGCCCGCCACGCGAGCGGTCTTGCATTAACGTCGCTGTCGCCCGATCTGTCCGCGTTGCGGACGGTGTCGCACGCGTCGGCGGTCGCGCTGCTCACGCGGCTGCGCGCCTTCTTCGACCAGCAAATCGTCGACCTCGGCGGTTTCTCGAATCACGACTTCGTCGCACAGGTCGCGCAGGCGGCCGACGAAGTTTGGCTCGTCTGCGAACCCGCGATCGCGTCGGTGGTGTCGGCCGTCGATTTGCTGCGCGAACTGGCGGCCGCGCAATTCGACACGGGGCGCGTCGGTGTGGTCGTGACGCGATTCGACGCTCGGCTCGGGTTGTCGGCCGAGCAGATTGCGACGCGGCTCGGATTGCCGCTGGTCGCAACCTTGCCCTCGCGACGCGTGCCGCTCACGCTGGCGGCCAATCAAGGCAAGCTGCTGCTCGATACGGCCGAGCGCGATCCTTATGTGCGCGCGGTCGATGCGCTTGCCGATCGCATTGCGCCGCCAAACGAGGCGCACGCTGGCGCGCTCGACCATCGAGACGGCGGGACGGCGCTCCGTGCACGGCTTACGCGATTCATGCGATCCATGCGGTCCATTCAACTTCCACCGAAGCGGTCATAGACGATGGCAAACGAAATCGAATTTGCCGACGATGCCTCCTCGTTCGAGCATACGCAGCAGTTTCAGGACATCAAGAACGCCGCGCACGAGCATTTGCTCACGCGCATCGAAGAACTCGGCGCGGAGTTCGGCCGATGGTCGCGCGCCGCGATCAATCAGTTCGTCGATCTGGAAATGGACAGCTTCGTGCGCTTGCGCCATATCCCGATCAACGAGAGCGAGGTGCGGCTCATCGCCGAAGCGCTGACGAAAGAGTTGGCCGGATTCGGGCCGATCGAGGACTTGCTGGGCGACCCGGCGGTCGAAGACATCCTCGTGAACGGCTACCGGGACGTGTATGTCTCGCGCCACGGGATCTTGACGAAGATGCCCGTGCGCTTCGCGGACAACGCGCATCTGCTGCGCATCGTGCGCCGTATTCTCGCGCCGATCGGGCGCAGGCTCGACGAATCGAACCCCATGGTCGATGCGCGCTTGCCCGATGGCGGACGCGTCAATGTCGTCATCGAGCCGTTATCGATCGACGGCCCTGTCGTGTCGATCCGAAAATTTCGCAAAGATCCGCTGCGGCCCGCCGATCTGCTCGCGAACGGAACCTACAACGCGGAAATCTGCGCATTGCTCGAAGCGGCCGTGGCGGCGCGCTGCAATGTGCTCGTGTCGGGTGGCACGAGTTCGGGCAAGACGTCTTTGCTGAACGCGCTCGCCTTCCATATTCCCGAGCCCGAACGTGTCGTGACGATCGAGGATACGGCCGAGTTGTCGCTGAATCATCCTCATGTCGTGCGGTTGGAGAGCCGGCCCGGCGGCTTCGACGGCTCGGGGCTCGTGACGATCCGCGATTTGCTGCGCAACACGCTGCGGATGCGGCCCGACCGGATCATCGTGGGCGAAGTGCGCGGCGGTGAAGTGTTGGAGATGCTGCAAGCAATGAATACGGGTCACGACGGCTCGATGGGGACCGTCCATGCGAGCTCGCCGCGCGAGTGCCTGTATCGGCTGGAAATGCTGGCGGGCTTTGCCGGCTTTCAAGGAACGGAGTCGAGCTTGCGGCGGCAGATCGCGAACGCGATCGACTTCATCGTGCAGATCGGACGGCTGTCCAACGGACGCCGTCGCATCTTGTCGATCACCGAAGTCACGGGCTTGTCGGATACGATCATCGCAACGCAAGAGCTCTATCGTTACGAACCGATTCTCGATGCCGACGGCGAGGAAGTCGACAACTGGGCCTCGCTCGGCATTCACCCGCATTCGCCGAAACTGGCTCGCTTCAAGAACATGCTGGGCTCGGGCTTCGACGATGGGTTCTCGCAAGGGGGCTTCCGTGTCTAGCGGCATCGCCGGTGTCGCCGCGCTAGCGCTGCTGTGCGCCGCATTGGCGCTGTTGCTTTGGCAGCGCGGTGCGCGGACCCAGCGCGACGTGAGCGCGCAGCGCTATCTGGACAGGCGGGTCGCGGGCGCCAGCATGAGCGGCGCGTATCGCGCAGGCGGTCTACCGGGCGCTGGCGGCATGGCCGGCGCAGCGGCCGCGCAGCGCGCGAGCGGCGCAGGCGCGATGCCACGCGGGGTCGAGCGCGGCTTGCCGGAACGGCGTCGCCGTCTGCCCCCCTATATCGAGCATTTTCTCGTACGCGCGGGACTCTCGAGCGCGGGTGCGCCTGCCTTTGTCGTGTGCGGCGCATGGGCGCTCGGCATCGTCTGGACCGGCTTGCACGCCGGAGCGACCGCGGCCGGTGCTGCCGCGATCGCATCGATGGCGGCAGCAGCGCTCGTGATCACTGCGCGCACGCAACGGCGCCGCTTGGCCATCGTCGTGCAGCTGCCGACGTTCCTCGACGGCATCGTACGCCTGGTGACGCTTGGCAACAGCGTGCCATCCGCGTTTCAAGCGGCGTTGCAAACGACCGAAGCGCCGCTGCGCGAATGCCTCGATCATGTTTCGAGGATGCTGCGCGCAGGCGTCGAAATCGATCGGGCGTTGACTCATGTGGCCGCGGTGTATCGGACGCGTGAATTCGAATTCGTCGGCGCGGTGCTGAGGCTATCGGTCAAGTACGGTGGCCGCGCGGACGTCATGCTCGAGCGGATGTCCGCATTCATGCGCGATCTTGAGCAGGCCGAGCGCGAACTTGCGGCGATGTCGGCCGAAACCCGCCTCTCCGCTTGGGTGCTCGTTGCGTTGCCGCTTGCGATCGGGGGCTTTCTCGTGGCGACGAACCCGGCGTATTTCAGCGCGATGTGGGGCGATGTCGAGGGGCGTCGTCTCGTCTACCTCGCCTTCGCGTTGCAAGCGCTCGGCGGCTACGTGCTGTATCGAATGACGCGCTTGAGGGCATGACGATGCAAACGGATCGGCTCTTTGCACTGGCACTCGCATTGGGTGTACTCGGATGTTTGCTCCTGGCTTATGTCGTCCTATTACGCATGGCGGCGGCAAGACGCGGCGCGCGCATGCTTGCCCATGCGCTCGAGCGACGCGCTGCCGCCGCTGCGGCCGCACCGGCAAGCGCCGGGGAACTGCGCGCGCAGGCCGCGGGCAGTGCGCCGCCTATGACGGGGCAACGTCGCGTACCGGCTGCCGCGGCGCTCCCGACATCGAGCGGGCCGCCCACGACCCTGGCTGCGCGCGTGGCGCTGTGGCGGGTGCGCTTCGGTCACGCGGGTGTGCGCTGGCTCGACACGCCGCTCGGCAAGCATATCGTCGCAAGCGAAGACAGGCGGTTGATCGAGCAATGCGGCTTTATCGACGCCGACGCGCGAGGCTTCTTTCTGCTGTCGCGGCTCGTTTGCGCACTCGCGATCCCCCCGCTCGCAAGCTGGCTGTGGAGCGCTTATGTCCCTGCCGGTTACCACGTGGCGTTCGTGGCGGCGGCATTCGTCGCCGGCTTCATGTTGCCGAAGTTCGCGCTGGGGCGTCGCGCCGCGATGCGCCGCAATGCCGTCGCCGACGAAATGCCGGTGCTCGTCGATTTGCTGCGCTTGCTGCAGGGCGTCGGCCTATCGCTCGATCAAAGCTTGCAAGTCATCGTCAACGATTTCCGTTCGATGTTGCCTGTCCTGTGCGGCGAACTCGAGCACGCGCAGCGCCAGTTCGCGGCGGGGCGCACGCGCGAGCAATCGCTGCAGCGTCTAGGCACGAGCTTCGACAACGAGGATTTGCGCGCGATCGTCAGATTGATGATCCAGGTCGATCGCCACGGCGGAGCGGTACAGGAGCCGCTCAAGCAATTCGGCGATCGGCTGCGCGAGACGCGCCGCGCACGATTGCGCGAAAAGATAGGACACCTAACGGTCAAGATGACTGGTGTGATGATCGTGACGTTGCTGCCTGCGCTGTTGATCGTGACGGCCGGACCCGGCTTGCTCGCGATCATGCGATCGCTGGCGACGGTGCATCGATGAGGGGTTGGCGATAGGTTTCGCGATCGTGAATGCTTTCCTAGACATCATGAATGAACATTCGACGAAAGAGCTTTCGATGAAGCAACCGCATTCGATCCACATACCGTTTCGCATGCTGCTCGCCGCTATTCTGGCGATTGGCTGTGGCGCGTGCGCCTTCAAGGAATCGGGCTACGGCGTCGGAGCGCAAGCCGAGCGCGCGGCGGCGCAGGCGGTGGCCGAGAAGCAGAGCGCGCCAGATACCCCCGGGATGTATCTTGCGTTGATCGATCGCATGCAGCGACAGGGGCTCTATTACGCCTCGCTGGCGCATATCGATGCTTACGAGAAAGAGTACGGCGCGACTCCCGACTCGACCTTGCTGCGCGCCGATGCATTGCGGGAAACCGGACAGCCTGCGGCGAGCGCGACGGCCTATCGCGTCTTGCTCTCGACGCCGCTCGCAGCGCGCGGCTATCGCGGCCTGGGATTGCTCGCGGGCGCCGCGGGCGACTTTCACGAGGCGGCGCGCGAGTTGGCGCATGCCGCGGCGCTCGCGCCGACCGATGCGGCGACATTGTCCGATCTGGGTTATGCGCTGCTGCGCGAAGGCGATGTCGGCGACGCGCGCGTGCCGTTGATGCAGGCTGCAGAACTGGACTCGCACAGCGGGCGCATCAAATCGAATCTCGCGCTGTTGTTGTTTGCGCAAGGTCATGCGAAAGAGGCGAGGGCTTGGATGGACGATCAGCAATACTCGCCCGCGGTGCGCTCGGCCATTCACGAGGACGCGCTGAAGGTGGCGGCTGCCGCGCGCAGCTTTCGGGCCGCGGGTGCGTCGGCGCGCAATTGAATCATGAGGAGCGCAACACACTTGCCGATGAATGGAAGCGAGAAGTCGGCAGGCAGAGCGGTCTCGACGGAGAAAAACGATGGATCGGACGTGGGCGAGGGACGCCGCAATGCGCGCGGCGATGGCGCTAGGGATAGGGCTGGCGGCAATGTGTTCGCTTGCCGCCAGCCCGGCATGGGCGCAGGCGCGCCCGATAGCGACGATGCGCGGGACGGGCGACGCGGGCGATGCGGGGGCGCTGCAGCGAACCGGCGCGAGCGACGTGGGCTCGGCCACGACGGCGTGGCTCGACTTGCAGCGAACGAACGCCGCTGCGGCGCCGGCGTTGCCCACGCCCGGCGCGCAAGCCCGCTTGGCTTACGAGCGCTATATGGACTCGTTCCGCAGCAAGATTCCAGCGTCGTTCGGATCGACATTGTCGGGCGCGGGCAATGCCGGTCGGATCGACTACTCGAACGTGGGGGGCGCGCAACCCACGGGCGCGGCGAACTGAGGCGCCGCTGATCGTGCCGTGCGTGGCGACATCGACAGCAAAACTACGCGAGAGCACGGCGCGGGCCGTGCCCGTGCGTCCGCCGCGCCTTGGGCACTCGCATCGCCTCCGGCAGCGGGGGGCAATTGCGCCTATCGTCGCGCTGTTCATGACGATCGTCGTCGCCGCGCTCGGTGCGCTCGACGTCGGCAATGTCTTTTTCGCACGCCGTTCGCTGCAGCGAACGGCCGATCTCGCCGCCTTGGCGGCAGCGCAAACGATGGACGACGCCTGCACGCAACCTTTGGCAACGGCGCGCGCGAACGCCGCGGCCAACGGCTTCGACCCCGATGCGACGGGACAAGCGCTGGTGGTCGTATGCGGACGCTGGGATACGCAGGCCAATGCGGCCCCGAGTTACTTCGCCGCTGGGACCGTCGACGCGCCGTTGAACGCGGTGCAGGTGACGGCGCAACGCAAGGTGCCGTATTTCTTCCTAGGACCTGCGCGGCAGTTGAGCGCCACGGCGACGGCCAAGGCCACGAACCTGGGTGCATTCACCGTCGGTACGGCCCTCGCACAGTTGCAAAATGGCCTCGTGAACTCGCTGCTGAACGCGCTGCTCGGGGCCAACCTGAGCCTATCGGTCGCATCGTACGAATCGTTGGCGAATGCGCGCGTGCGTATGCGCGACGTGATGGCGGCCGCGGGCGTCGGCACGATCGATCAATTGTTGTCGATGCAGGTCGATGCCGCGCAAATGGCCGAGCTGATGCTCTCGGCGCTGTCGTCCACAGCGATCGCCGACGCCAACTTGCAAACCGACATCGCCACGCTGCAAGCGGTCGCGCACGGCGGCATCTCCAATACGGTGCGGTTTGCGCTGGGCAGCGGCGCAGGCGGAAACGGCGTATTCGCGCTGGACCTCGCCGACCGGCAGAGCGCGCTCGATGCAACGGTGAGCCCGCTCGATGCGCTGCTCGTCGCGGCCGAAATCGCGAAGGCGGGGCAGCCGCCGATTCAACTGGCGGCAGGGCTGACGATCGGCGGTCTCGGTGCGACGTTGAAGGTGCAAATCATCGAGCCGCCCGTGCTGGCTGTCGGCGAGGCAGGCATAGACCCCTCGACGCAGCAGTGGCGCACGCAAGCGCACACCGCGCAGGTTCGCTTGTACTTGAACGTGGCGCTCGGCACGCCGACGCTGCCCGTGATCGGCAGCGTCGGCATGAACTTGCCGCTTTCGCTCGAGGCCGCGCCTGGCACTGCGTGGCTGCAGAGCACGCGATGCGCGCCGACGAAGGCGGCGAGCGCCTCGACGATCGGCGTGCAGCCCGGGCTCGCGCAGGTATGTTTGGGCGATGCGCCGGCCAATCTGTCGGCATCGCAGCCGTTCAGTTGCGCGACGCCCGCGACGCTGATCGACGTGCCCAACGTCGTGAAGGTGACGGCGAACGTCGCGTTGCCCGCCGTCGTGCCGCAATCGTCGGCGGCCACCTTGAGCTTCGACGGCGTCACGCCGAACGACGACGATTATCAAAGCGCGAATGCCAACGCGGTCGGCAGCGTGCTGGCCAACGCGCTTTCCGGCGTGGCCGCCTCTTTGGCGCAGCCGAGCGGGCTCGACGTGACGTTGCTCGGCGGCCTATCGCTGCCGCTCGGTTTGCTCGACAGCGTGCTGCTTGCCGCGTTGTCGCCAGCGCTGGACGCGTTGCTTTCGGGGATCGACTTGGCCATCGATCCGCTATTGCAGTTGCTGGGCGTGCAAGTCGGCGTTGCCACGATCCATGATTTATCACTGACATGCGGAGCGGCGCAGCTCGTTTATTGACGTATTGCCGTACCGTTGCTTAGGACACCTAATAACGATGAGAACTGCCCATACGATCGAGGAACTGGACATTTATGTCTGGGAGGGCAAGGCCGACATCGTCGAGCGCGTCGTGCGCTGCATGTCGAGCTTCGACGTCGACGTGATCCGCGCCGACGACATGACCAACGCGCCCGAACGCAACGTGGCGCGCGCATCTCTGGCGGTGATCAGCGTGAGCGTGATCGACAGCAGCGGGGGCGGCGGCCGGTTGCGCGATTGGCAGGCGCATACGGGCATGCCCGTGATCTGGGTCGGTGCGTTGCCGCGCGAGCGCGACCCGGCCACCTATCCGCCCGAATACTCGCACGTGCTGCCGCTCGATTTCACCTGCGCGGAGCTGCGCGGCATGGTGACCAAGCTGCTGACGCAATTGCGCGCCCATACGGCTCAGACGCTCGAGCCGACGGCGCTCGTTGCGCATTCCGATTGCATGCAAGCGCTGCTGCACGAGGTCGATACGTTCGCCGATTGCGATACGAGCGTGCTGATCCGCGGCGAGACCGGCGTCGGCAAAGAGCGCATTGCGCAGTTGTTGCACGAAAAGCACCGCCGCTACCGGACCGGGCCGTTCGTACCCGTCAATTGCGGCGCGATTCCCGACGGTCTGTTCGAGTCGCTCTTCTTCGGTCACGCCAAGGGCGCGTTCACGGGCGCCGTGGGCGCGCACAAGGGCTACTTCGAGCAAGCGGACGGCGGCACGCTGTTTCTGGACGAGATCGGCGACTTGCCGCTCTATCAACAAGTGAAACTGCTGCGCGTGCTCGAGGACGGCGCCGTCACGCGGGTGGGCTCGGCCACGCCGGTCAAAGTCGACTTCCGCTTGGTGGCCGCGACCAATAAAGACCTGCCGCAACTCGTGAAGGACGGAACGTTTCGCGCCGACCTCTACTACCGGCTGGCGGTGATCGAATTGCGCATTCCGTCGCTCGAAGAGCGCGGCGCCGCCGACAAGATCGCGATCTTCAAGGCGTTCATCGCCTCCGTGGTAGGCGGTGAACGGCTGACGAGCTTGCCCGAGATCCCCTATTGGCTGGCCGACGCCGTCGCCGACACCTATTTCCCCGGGAATGTGCGCGAGCTGCGCAATTTGGCCGAGCGTATCGGGGTGACGGTGCGACAGATCGGCGCGTGGGATGCGCCGCGGTTGCGCCGACTCATTGCGCATGCACGCAACGCGCAGCCCGCGCCCGCCGAGAGCGCAAACGAGCCCGTCGTCGACCGCAGCAAGTGGGACATGGCCGAACGCGCGCGCGTGCTGGCGGCGCTCGCTGCGAACGCGTGGCGGCGGCAGGACACAGCCCAGTACCTTGGGATCAGCCGCAAGGTTCTTTGGGAAAAAATGCGCAAGTACCAGATCTTCGACGAGGAGCCCGAAACGCGAGAAAGTGAGGGATAATGGCGCGCTTAAGTGAAAGTTGTCTCAAAAAGTAGAACTATTCGCGCAGGAAACAACACATGAGCCACTATTCGTGTTTACGGGGGACCGCGCTTGCAGCGCTGATCGCAATCGGGGGAATGGGGATAAATGGTTGTGCCACGGCGCAGTCCAGCTCGGACGGCGCCGCAAACGTTGCACTGGTCGCTGCGGCAGCGCCTTCACCGGTCTCGGCCGGTTCGGCGGCGGCATCGACGCAGAGCGCTTCGCCCGTGATGTCGGCAGACCAACCGGCATCGGCGGCCGCTGCCGACGAGGCGAGCGATGGCCAAGGAAATGTTGCCGAATTACAACGGCTGATGCATGGCACGGAGCTTTCCGAGTTACGCAGGGCGTACAACGGCACGTATGGCGCAAGCCTGCTTCTGCATGGGAAGGAGATGACGTACTACGTCGCTCTGTTCCAGCAGAAGAATTTCTGGCGGGTGATCAAGACGACGAACGCGGATTACGCGGAAGCCGTCTACGCCGATTTCACGCGCCGCAGCGCACAGCTTGCCGACGTCGAAATCAAACGCACGAAGCTCGCGGCGCAAAAGGCGTATACCGAAGCGCTGATCGCGGCGGCGCAAGCGCGCGCCGATCGCTTGCAGGCCGATCTCGACGTTGCGCGCAGGCAGCAGGAACTGGTCGCGAGCCGCCAGAAGCAGGCGCGTGAAGAAGCGGCATCGTTGCAGACGCAAAAGCTGGCGGCACAGGAGCAGCTGAACGCGGTGCAGCAGCAGATCCACATGCTGCAGCGTGAAACGAATCAAGGCTTGCCGCACACGCATCCGTCGCGTCACCGCAAGCATTGACAGCACGATGCTAAGGCAACGCCGGATGCCCCGAGCAGCGTACTACGATCGCCGCATCGAGGCCGGTTAGCCGGCCTCGATGCGGCGCTTCCCGCTATTTGCGCCGCCGTTCGCGAACCGCGCCGATATCCGCATCGGCTTGCCCCTGCGCTTGCGCAAGCACTCGTTCGACGATGCGTTTTGCGCTCGCCAGATGCGCAACCGTCATGGCCCGCGCGCCGCGCGCATCGCGCAGGCGGCACGCTTTCAAGATCGCCGCATGCTCATGTTGAAACGCGGCCGTATCGGCGAGCAGCGTGCTCTGCAATCGCTCGTAGCGCTCGACCTGCCCGCGCAAGTCGCGGATCGCCTTCAACTGCCTGCGGTTGCCGCACGGCGCATACAGCAACTCGTGAAATTCACGATTCAACTCGCCTTGCTTGTCGGGCGTCGGCGCTTTGCCCAGTAACCGGTGCACGAGCTCGGCGCGTGCGAGCGTCTCCTCGGTCATACATTTGACGGCGCGAAAAATCGCGTCGCCTTCCAGCAACGTGCGCAGCCCGTAAATCTCGTCGACATCGCTTTGCGTCAATGCGCGCACGACGGCGCCGCGATTCGTGAAAATTTCGACGAGGCCTTCGGCTTCCAGCTTGTGCAGCGCCTCGCGCAATGGAATCCGGCTGACCGAAAAACGATCGGCCAACTCGCGCTCGACGAGCCGCGTGCCGTCTCTCAACTGACCCATTGCGATCGAGGCGCGCAGCGATGCCGCGATAGCGTCGGCGGTGGAGTCGAGCTTGGTTTGCATATTCGTTTCCGCAATATTTGGCATAATGGTATACCAAGCTACCACCAGCCAGGAGGCTCGAATGTCGTTCGCGAAGACGGGAGCAACGCCGTACTACGCCGTGATTTTTACGTCGATTCGCACGCAGGTCGACGAAGGCTATGCGGAAATGGATCGTATCTTGTGCGAGGCCGCCGAGAAGCAACCGGGTTACCTCGGGGCCGAGTCGGCGCGTGACGGCGTGGGCATAACCGTCTCCTATTGGCGCGATCTGGAATCGATTGCCGCTTGGAAGGCCGACGCGACGCATCTGACCGCGCAAAGGCGGGGCCGCGAGAACTGGTATGAAGAATATGTCACGCGCATCTGCAAGGTCGAACGCGATTATTCGTTCAAGAAGGCGTGAGCCGAACGCGCATGGCAGGTGAGGCAGCGGCCGCAAGGGGCGCGCTGCCGGCAGTGGCGTCTATTCTTATTCGTCTTGGCTGCCCGAATCGCCGTGGCTGTTGCCGGTGTTGCCGTTGTCATTGCCGGCGCTACCGGGGCTGCCCGGCAGCGTGCTGAACGGGCGGCGCCGGCGCGTGACGACCACCGGCGCATCCGACGAACGATTGTCCGGGCCTGCCGGGGCGCCGTAATGCTCGCGTGGTTCACGCGGTTCCCGGTGTTCGCGCCCCTCGCGCGGTTCGCGGCCTTCGCGGGGGCCGGAGCCCTCGCGCGAACCATGGCGTTCGCCGTAGCCGCCGGTGCGCGGCCCGCGCGGGCCGGGACGCGTGCCCGTATCGAGTTGAATCGTGGAAATGGCGCGTTTGTAAATACCTTGCAGCCCGACGGGCGTGCGCAGCATGACGAGGTATTGATCGAACGACTCGATGCATCCCGTCAGGCGAATGCCGTTGACGAGATAGATCTCGACGCGCTTGCGCTCCTTGCGCGCGGCGTTCATGAAGTCGTTCTGCGGATGCGATTCGGAAGGATTCGGCATTGCTAGGACTGCAGCGGGGGCTGCTCCAGGGTTGGTTGGCGGCTGCGCGACGATACACGCACGATTGGCGGGGATTTTACCCCGTGTGCGCAACGCGTGTGTCGATTTGGCGAAGATGAAGGCGCCGCGGCCGCGGCCAAGGCGCTTCTCGACGATGGTTTGCACGACGTTGGCGCGCCGTGCGGCCGCCTAGCGCCGTGTTGGCGCGTGAACGGCCCAATGGAGGGCGCGAATTGGTAACGTTTTCTTACGACTTCGCGGCCGCACGCGCCGCATGAGCAAAATGCGGAAAATTCTAGGGCCCGGGGGAGTGATGAGCCGCGCCTCGAACCTCGGGCTAGGCGCTGTCTTCGCGTCCAGCTGGCCCCACGCGAGCGCGCTCGATCGAGGAGTCGAAGCGGGCCAACCAACCTGTGTCCGGCCGCTCGACCGAACGCTTGCCGGGGTGCAGCGCTGTCGCGTCAGCTCCGCTGATCGATGCCGGCGCTCACGCCGTGTTCGCCGTTGCGATCGTCGTGACGATTGCTGCGTGCGGAACCGTCGCGCAATTTGTCTAGCTTGGCGAGCTCTTCGTCTCGCAAGGCGCGGCGCAAAATCTTGCCGACGTTGGTCTGCGGCAGCTCGTCGCGAAACTCGATCAGCTTCGGTACCTTGTAGCCGGTGAGATTCTTGCGGCAGTGATCGAGGATTTCTTCGCGGGTGAGGCCGGGTGTGCGCGGGACGATGAACACTTTGGGGCGTTCGCCTTGCACGTCGTCGGGAATGCCGATGGCGGCAACGTCCTTGACGCCCGGGTGCATTGCGATCACATCCTCGATTTCGCTCGGATAAACGTTGAAGCCGGACACGAGAATCATGTCCTTCTTGCGGTCGATGAGCTGGATGAAGCCCGCCGAATCCATGAGGCCGATGTCGCCCGTGGCTAGCCAGCCTTCGTCGTCGAGGACCTTCGCCGTCTCGTCGGGCCGCATCCAATATCCCTTCATGACTTGCGGGCCTTTGACGCACAGTTCCCCGGCTTCCCCGATGTTGGCCCATGTGCCGTCGTCCTTTCGGAACCGTACGAGTGTCGAAGGGGCGGGCAAGCCAACCGATCCGTCGAATTCGCGTAAGTGTTCGAGATCGACGGGATTGAGCGCAACGATGGGCGAGCATTCGGTGAGGCCGTAGCCTTCGACGATCGGTTTGCCCGTCACCGCTTTGAAGCGTTCGGCGACGGCGCGTTGCGTGGCCATGCCGCCTGCCATCGCGAGCTTCAGATTGGAGAAGTCGCGCTTGCAGAATTCTTCGTTGTCCAGAAACGCCTTATAAAGGGTATTGATTGCGAGAATGCCCGTGAACGTCCGCTTGCGCAAAATCTGCATGACGCGTTTGGTGTCGCGCGGGTTGGCGATCAAGATGTTGCGCCCGCCCAGGCCCAGGAAGATGAGTGCGCTCACCGTGAGCGAGAGGATGTGATAGAGCGGTAACGGCGTCAGCACCGTCTCGATCTCGCTCGTGAGTTGCCGCTCGGCCCAGGCCTTCGCTTGAAGCAGATTCGCGACGATGTTTCGGTGCGTAAGCATCGCGCCCTTGGCGACGCCGGTTGTGCCCCCCGTGTATTGCAGGAACGCCAGTTCGTCGTGCGCGACGATCGTCGGCGAGAGAGACGATTTCGCGCCGAGTGCGAGTGCGCGGCGCAAGCGCACGGCGTGGGGCAAGCGGTAGGCCGGCACCATCTTTTGCACGCGTTTGATCACGAAGTTCAGCAAGCGTCCCTTGAGATTGAGCCCATCGCCGAGTAGATCGCCGAGCGCGGTCACGACGATATGCTCTACGGCCGTCCCGGGCAGCGCTTGTTCGAGCGTCTTCGCGAAGTTCTCGAAGACGACGATCGCCTTGGCGCCGCTGTCTTTCAATTGATGCGCGAGTTCCCGCGGCGTGTAGAGGGGATTCACGTTGACGACGACGGCGCCGGCTTTGAGCACGCCGAACAATGCCACGGGGTACTGGAACGTGTTGGGGAGCATGATCGCGACGCGATCGCCGCGCCGGATGCCCACGCGTTGCAAATACGCGGCGAACGCCTTTGCCTTGCGGGCCAGCGTGTCGTACGTCATTTCCGAGCCGACGCTGACGTACGCCGTGCGACCGCGGAACTGCGAGGTGCAGTCGTCGAAGAAATGCGCGACCGATTGATATTGCGTCACGTCGATCTCATGCGGTACGCCGGGCGGATAGGACGCGTACCAGATGCCATCGGTGTTGGGCGGATCCGCCGCGCTTTGCGCCGCGCGTTGCGGCGGGTCGCTCGCGTTGGCGGGGGCTTTTGCGGGATCGGTGGCGGCTTGCTGCGCGGAAGGCTGGTTCATGTCGTGATGTCCCTGTTGTCGTCGTCTTCTTGAGCAGCGCGGCGATCGATCGGCGATCCCTCGATCGCCGCGGCGCCGCGTTTCAGCGACTGGGTCAATGTCCGTCCACATCGACCGACAGATCGGCCGGCTTGTCTGGTCGTATCGGCGGTGATGTTTCGGGTGCGGGCGCCGGTGCGGACCGCTCCAGCCTGCCGGGTTGCGCTTCAGAACGGTCTAAATCGGCTGGGAAATCGTCCACGCTAATCAACGCGGCGCCGTCGCGGGCATAGCTGACCAACGCCTCGCGCTCGCGTGCGTCGATCGTCCCGCTTGCTTCGAGCGCACGCGCCCAGCCGGGCACGTCGGCCAAATTTTGAGGCATCGGCTTTACGCGGCCTTCACGAACGGCCTCGTGCAGCTTCGCTTCGATTTCCGCGATTTCTTGGCCGAGTGCGAGCAATCGCTCACCGCATGCAATCGGATCGCGAGGATCCGGCTCGCTCGGCACGTGAGAGCCGGCCAGCAAGCGCTCGCGCGCATCGCAGGGTGTTTGAAGCAGCAGGGCGATGGTGCTGGCCAGCGCATCCGAAGGCGGGCGCCGCCGTAGGCCGTAGGGAAACGCGAGCGTGCGCATGATCGCAGCGGCGAAGCGATTGGGGAAATTCGCGAAGAGGCCTTCGAGCGCTTGATCGGCCGCGAGTAGCGCGTCTTTGAGCCCCCAGCGCACGAACGGCAAATCTTCGGCGTGCGCGCCCTCGTCTTCGAAGCGCTTGAGCGTGGCGGACATCAGCACGAGCGCGGAGAGCACATCGCCGAGCCGCGCCGACAATCGCTCCCGCCGCTTCAGTTTGCCGCCGAGCACCAGCATCGACATGTCGGCCACGAATGCGAAAGCGATGCAAAGCCGCGTGACCGCGCGGTAATACTTGGCCAGCACCGGCGTCGCGCCGCGCGGCTTCTTCAAGAACACGCCGCAAGTCAAGCCATGCACGAGGCTGCGCAATGCGTTCGATGCAAGAAAGGCGGCATGGCGGAAGAACGCGTTGTCGAAGGCGATCAACGCGCGCTGTGCATCGTCGTCGCGCGCGGCTGTCATCTCCTTGAGCAGATACGGATGGCATCGAATCGAGCCCTGGCCGAAGATGATGAGCGAGCGCGTGAGGATATTGGCGCCTTCGACCGTGATCGAAATCGGCATTTGCTGATAGGCGCGCGCCAGAAAGTTCGACGGCCCGAGACAAATGCCCTTGCCACCGGCAATATCCATCGCATCGTTCACGATCTTTCGGGCGCGTTCGGTCACGTGATATTTGGCGATGGCCGACAGCACGGCGGGCCGTTCTCCGAGATCGACCGCTTGCGCGCAAAAGCGCC
Source organism: Trinickia sp. Y13 (assembly GCF_029522115.1). Lineage (GTDB taxonomy): Bacteria > Pseudomonadota > Gammaproteobacteria > Burkholderiales > Burkholderiaceae > Trinickia. Next base: position 278,433 of record NZ_JAKWFK010000001.1, read on the forward strand.
GCATCGCGTCGATGACGTAGAGATTGCCGCCCATGCGGCCGAGCGCTTCATGAATGCCTTCGAACTTGCCGATCGGCGTTTTGAACTGGCGGCGCAGCGCCGCATACGCGCTCGTGCCGCGCACGGCGAGCTTGGCCGTGCCAACGCCTCCGGAAGGCAATGAGATCGCGCGGCCGGCAGCGAGGCATTCCATCAACATGCGCCAGCCGTTGCCCACTTGCGCGGGGCCACCGATCACCCAATCGATGGGAATGAAGACATCCTTGCCCGAGTTCGGCCCGTTTTGAAAGACCGCGTTGAGCGGCCAGTGACGCCGGCCGATCGATACGCCCGGGTGCGCCGTCGGAATCAAGGCGCAGGTGATCCCGGGCTCGTCGTCGGGGCCGAGTAGATGCTCGGGATCGCTCACGCGAAACGCGAGGCCGAGCACCGTGGCGATCGGGCCTAGCGTGATGTAGCGCTTATCCCACGTCACGCGAAAGCCCAGCGTTTCGCGGCCTTGATACGTTCCTTTGCAGACGACGCCGAGATCGGGGATGGCCGCGGCGTCGGATCCGGCGTAGGGACTCGTGAGGGCGAAGCAAGGGATTTCTTCGCCGCGAGCGAGGCGGGGAAGGTAATAGGCCTTTTGCTCCTCGGTGCCGTAATGCGACAGCAACTCGGCGGGCCCGAGCGAGTTGGGCACCATGACAGAGACGGTTGCCGCCGAGCAGCGCGAGGCGAGCTTCGCGATCACTTGCGAATGCGCATAGGCGCTGAAGCCCTTGCCGCCGTGGCCCTTGTCGATGATCAAGCCGAGGAAGCCTTTCTGCTTGATGTACTGCCAAGATTGCGGCGATAGGTCTTGCCAGCGCGCGGTAGTTTCCCAATCGTTCGCGCTATCGGCCAGGGCCGCGCACTCGTTATCGACGAACGCGCGCTCCTCGTCGGTCAGCACGGGCGGGCCGTGTGCAAGCAGGGCGTCCCAGTCGGGGCGGCCGGTGAATAGCTCGGCGTCCCACCAGACGGTGCCCGCTTCGATCGCATCGCGCTCGGTGGCCGACATCTCCGGCAGCGCGCGACGAAACATCGACAGCACGCGCGCGCTAACGAGCGCGCGCCGCAGCGGCTTGAGCGTCATGATCAGGGCGGGCAGCACGAGCACGATGGCGAGTGCGATGCAGGCGGCAAGCCCGGCGGCTTTCGTCGCGGCCACGATCGCGACCCATGCGCCAAGCGTGATCAGCCACCACAGTGCCGCCGCTTCGTTGAAGATCAAGATTGCACCCGCGACGACGAGCGCCACGACGAGCGATGCCATGTGCGTTTCTCCGTGCGGCGCGCATGCGCGCCGTGCGCAGTTAGAGTGCGGGACGCACGCCTTCTTGCTGCTGTCCGGCGTGCGCGCCGGCCGCTTGCAATGCGTGAGCGCCTGCTACCGGTGCGCCTGCGTGTTCCTCGGGCTTGACCTCGCCCTGTGCCTCGTCGTGCGGCGCAGGCGCAACGAGCGGGCCACATTCGCCGATGGCGGCGGCCGCGTCGCAACTGTCGCCGGCATCGCCCAACACGGCGGCGAACGCCGCAAGTTGGGTGCCATCAGGCAACGGCGCTTTGAGCGCGGCGACCATCAGCGACGCGAGCCGCGCGATCAGATGCAGATCGCTGATCGCTTGCCCTTTGGAGAATTCGGCGATCAGGTTGTCGGTGTCCGCCCCGGCCAAGACGCCCGACAGCGCACCGATCGCGAAATGCAACCGCCACCCGAGTTCTTCTCGCGGCAGATGCGGCAAGGCATGCTGAAACGCATCGAAGAAACGCTCGGCGACATCGGCGTAGTGGCCGTTCAGGAAATCGTGAATGAAGGCGGACGGATCGGTATAGGCGCGACCGAGCAAACGCAGAAAGGCGGGGCCGCCGGCACGCGGATCGCGCGAGAGGCGCAATGCGGGAATGAACATTGCGCCGAGCACGTGCTCGCAGGTCAAGCGATCGGCTAGCTGAGCCTCGAAACGATCGAGCAACTTCAATCGCTCGACATTGAGCGTGTCCAAACGGCGCGCGAGCATTGCATGAATGAGCGCTTCCTTACTGCCGAAGTGATAGTTGACCGCGGCAAGATTCACATCGGCGCGCGACGTGATTTGCCGCAGCGACATGGCTTCGTAGCCGCATTCGATGAAGATGTCTTCGGCGGCGTCGAGAATGCGCGCCTTGGTATCGCCGGTGGTCCGGCTTGGTGTTCGAACTGCCATGTATGCCTCCCTGTCGATCAGAGCGAACGCTTTGGCGCTCGACCCCGCTCCCATGCATAGCTACGCCGGTGACCGGCCGCGAACAAGCGATTCAAGTCTCCGCTTGAAATTCGTTATTTTTAGCACGATAAAAACGCTGGGAAATGGCGGCAAGCGTTCTTTGTGGGTGGAGCCCTCTAGTGGCCGGAGGAACCCCAATTTGCGTTGCAGTGCAGCAATACGGGCGGAGGACGGAACGGGAGCGAACGCGGGAAGGCGCGTTTAGCGCTTTCCCGCATGTGCAACGAGCGATGTCAGACAACGGGAGACGCGGCGACTTCCTGCGCCGAACGTGTCATATCGATGCCGCGTTTTTCGGGGCCAAATAGGATGAAGATGGCGATGACGACCGAGGCGATACCCGCGACGACGGCGAGCGCGAACGCATAGTTATTGCCATTGCTCACGGCGACGGACGCTTGCATGGTCGCGTTGACCGACGCGATCAGGTTGCCGAGCTGATAGACCAGGCCCGGGAATGTCGCGCGCACTTCATCGGGAGAAATTTCGTTCAGATGGACGGGGATGACGCCCCATGCGCCTTGCACCGAAATCTGCATCAAGAACGCACCGACCGCGAGCAGGACGGGGCCGCTCGAGAAGGCCCACAACGGCAAGACGGGCAAGGCGATCAAAGCGGCGATACAGATGGCGCGGCGCCGGCCGATCTTCTCCGAGAGCGAACCGAAGAACAGGCCGCCGACGATCGCGCCGATATTGAGCACGATAGCAATGATCGAAACCGTATGCGGATCGAAGTGATGTTGCTCGCGAAGGAAGGTCGGGTAGAGATCCTGAGTGCCGTGCGAGAAGAAGTTGAACGCCGTCATGAGAATGATCGAATACAGCGCGAGCGTCCAATTCTTCCTGAATGTGGCCAGCATGCTCGGGCGAACGCGCTTTGTATCGAGCGCCTTCCAAGCCGGCGATTCCTGCACGTTGCCGCGGATGTAGAGCACGAGCAACGCCGGGACGACCCCGACGAAGAACATGCCGCGCCAGCCCACGTATTGATAGAGCACGCCGAAGACGATCGAGGCAATTAGGTAGCCGCTGGGATAGCCCGCTTGCAAGAGGCCGGAGACGAGGCCGCGCGATTTGGCGGGAATGGTTTCCATCGTCAAGGCCGAACCGACACCCCATTCTCCGCCCATGGCGATGCCGAACAGCGCGCGCAAGACGAGCAACGTGGCGAGGTTCGGCGAGAAGCCGGAGACCAATTCGAGCAGCGAGTAGCACGCGACGTTGACCATCAGCGTCGGGCGACGGCCGAACTTGTCGGCGAGGCGGCCGAAGATCAGCGCACCGATGGGGCGCATGGCGAGCGTCAAGGTGATGGCGAAAGCGACTTCGGGGATTTTCGTATGGAATTCGGCTGCGATGTCTTTCAGCACGAACACCATGAGAAAGAAGTCGAATGCGTCGAGCGTCCAGCCCAGGTAGGCGGCGATCGTTACGTTTCGTTGTTCCTTGGTCCACGTCATTTGAGATTCTCCTTTGGCTCCAGCTGCTGTGTACTGGCGAGTCGTCTCGGATGCTTTTGGCACATGTGGCGTAAGGGCTTGCATCGCCCCGTGGGGCCGTTCAAGTGTACGCGCTCTTTAAGCGGACGCAGGGTCGGGGAGGGGGTATGCGGGCTAATCCCTACGTGGAAGATGGGCGAATGCGCAGGTTTCGCGTTGATTGTTGGGGGATTGAAAGGGATGGGTCGGTTTTGCGGTTTGCAGCCTGCTGTTGGTTACCTTTTGCGGTGAAAATGGCGTGTAGGCTTGCGCGGCTAGCCATGCTTGGGTTCGCTAATGGTCTTGTTTTTTGTCTTGCCTGCTCTGAGTAGTTGTTGCGATTTTTTCTTTCGAAATGGGTAGTGCTCGTATGTCGACCGGCTCCGTTTTGCCTCCCCTTGATACGCCCCGCCTCTTGATCCGGCAGCGCACGCTCGCCGATCTCGAAGATTGCATCGCCATGGACCGCGATCCCGAAGTGACGCGGTATATCAAAGGGCCTTGGAATGATCCCGCCGAGCATCGAAAGTTTGTCGAGTTTCGCATCACCCGGCCATATCCGCCGGGACTCGGGTATTGGTCGATTCGCGAGCGCCGCGCGCCGGAGGAGTTCGTCGGCTGGGTGCTGCTCATCCCCGATCATGGGGTTGGGCCGGAGGTGGAGATCGGGTGGCGGCTCGTTCGGGATGCTTGGGGGAGAGGGATTGCCAGTGAGGCGGCGAGGGCGTTGGTTGCATATGCGCTTGGGACGAGAAGGCTGCCCCGGGTGATTGCGGATATCGCTAGCGGGAACGTTGCGTCGAAACGCGTGGCGGTCAAGATTGGTATGCGGTGGGTCGAGCAGGTCGAGGAAGAGGGGGCTCGGTACGAGCGGTATCGGGTTGAGAGGGAGGGTTTGCGGGTGGGGTGACGATATAGCGAGTCGTGAAATGACCGCGCGAAACCGGAAACGCCGCCCGGATCGCAAAATACCAAATGCGTTGCTGCGGTTGGTCTTGTTCAATATCTAAGAAACGACCACTTGCCTTCTATTCAACGGCCCGATTGCGACCGATTTCGCATAATCCGCTGCTCTTTTCGCCTTAGCACGTGACGTAAGCCCAGTATCCGGGAATAAAAAAAACGTCCGTGGATTTATCTGACCGGCCGTCGATGGCAAATGACATGACGAAGATTGTCTGTCTAGAATTGATCGGGCAGTTGTAGAAGGTCGCCGTGCTAATGCCGAACTCCCGGCAAATCTCCGGCACCGCCACGCCAGCTTCCGCTCGCTTGAGCGCTTCCATGATCTGGCTATCCGTGAACTTCGACTTCTTCATTGCGTAGAACTCCCTTTGCTGGAAATTCTACTTCTGATCCCGCTTACTGGACGGGAGGATTACCCAGGGACCGCATCGCCACGAACTCCGGTCCCGGAGTGATCGGGTACGTCAAAAGGCCCTGGAATCCCGATCACGCATCGACGGTTCGTCCGATTTTGAATTATCCAGCCATAGTCGCCGCAATCAGAAATTCGTCGCCTCGGCGTCGCGGGCCGAAGCCGCTTTCTTTGGGTGCTGCGCATTCCCCTTCACGGGGGCGGGCCGGAGGCGGAAGTCGAGTGGTCGTGGCCGGCCGCAGGACGGAGCTCGGCAATCCAAGTGCTTCGTGTTTTGCCGTTTGCTTGCGTATCGACATAAACAGATGGAATTTAACCAAATATTGGGTGGCGGGGCGGAGAAACTGGGCCATTTCCCGGTTACTGATTTTAGAATCTCAACATCTGATTTTATGTATTGAGTTGGTCTTGCGGTGGGGTTGACTGCTGTCCTTGTAAAGATAGACTGAGACTTGATATTGAAAGCAATGAGGGAAAGGCGAAAAAGAAAGTCGCTCGAGCTTATTGTGTGATGTCCGTTGCTTACGCCGAATTGCTTCGATTTTTAGTCGTGGCGTCCTGTGAATCTTGGAGATCGCTTATGAATAACGCAACGCAATACATGTCGATTCAAGTCGAATATTCGCTTTTAGATCCTAGTACTCCCTATTCTCCCGATTCTGATACAACCGTGGAGTGGGGAATGGATCAGAACGATCCGATGCCATTCGCTTGGTCTCTATGGTCCCCGTTGAACCCAGAGGGCGCCATGTACATGAATCAACTCGCGTCGTGGGACTCGAAGTCGCCGCTTAATATTTCATATTTTTCCATCCAAGATGCCGACGATAGCGTTGCATTGCTTAATACGGTAAAGATAATAATTCCTACGGGTATTACTTTTCCGGGTTTGGTATTTCAGTTTTATCTGCTGGCAGACAAAACGGTGCAAAACAAAACGCCAGTTGACTTCACCGCAGCAGCTATTCCGACTCAATTGCAGATCACGATAAGAGATGGAAGTGATTCAACCAATAAGGCTGTTCTGACATTTGACGAACCTCAAAGTTCCGCGTTGATTTTTATCAACAACGATTGAATGTGATGCTTGAGGTGTGGCGTAAATTCGATAGGCTGGGTGTAGGTTGAATCGTGTGAGATGCGATTTTTATTCCGAGATTTATATCGTGTTGCACGCTAGCCCTGAATTAGCAAGTTGCTATTTCGCCGGTTGTGCTGTCTGATATATGACTGATGGCTTTAATCTAAGCAATATTTAAAATTTGGAGTGATATATGGGACCCATAACGCAATATATGCCGATCAAGGTGGACTATATAACTGACTCTCCTATTAATGGTGGAACGAACGGGGTCACCATAAAATGGAGCACGCTGGGAACTTTGGGTGAGCATTTTTCGTGGGGGTTGTGCAATCCGCTGAGCGGGAGTGGGACGACCGTGATGAATCAAGCCGGCACGTTTGATTCGCCATTGGCGCTGCCGCTTTGCTCTTTTTCGATTCTTGCCGTCGATGCAAATCTGCATAATGCCGTTGAGATAAAAATCCCACCGAATACCGATTTCAATGGGATGAGTCTCCAGTTCTTTTTGCTGGCGGACAATACGGTGACGAGCAAGACAAAGGTCCCTCTTTCCGTGTCGAGTCCGCCTGCGCAATTAACGATTCACGTGTACGACGCAAAAGCGCCGGCGGTGGGATGTAAGTTGAATCACCTTCAGTTCACCGGATCTTTCTACTTCCGTCCCGAGGGTTGAGCGTCGAGTCGACCACCGGTGTGCCGCTGAATCGATATCCTGCAGTAGATGAGAGGTCATATGCCTATCACCCAATCGTATCCGGAATTCAACAATTGTACGATTAGATTCGAGAATTTTGTTCCGGGCGAAATAATCAGACTCGCGACCGACAAAATGGGATTGTCAGGCGAGGAGGCGAGCAACGCGCCAACGATCTGGTCCTGCTCCGTGGGTGATGAAAAGGGATGCCTGAAGATTCAGCGGACAGTGGTGGGTCGGGAATGGACAGTTCCGATTGGCCTGTCTCTTTTTAGCGCCCAAGGTGATGTTTTGTCACTGCAAGTGGCGGGCGAAGATATTGCTGCTACATCCGATGTTAAGCACACTGAGGCGATCTCGCCACTGTTTTCATTGATTCATGTCGATACCTTTCTGAGCGCGGTATCTGGCACAGCGCAGGCGACGCTGTATTTCCGAAGTTCGTATGAAGCGACCGCGTCCGTGGAGCTTTGCGGTCAAAGAGCTCTACTGAGCAATAATCGTTGGCAGGCGACTTATGATTGGGTTTTTAATGATCGCGACAAGAGGTAATGGAGCGCCACTTCGAGCTGAGTTGTTTATCTGAATGATGGTTGCTGACCTGCGAGGTACGCGATGGACCACGTGAACGAAAGCGAGCTTGTAAGCATGAAGGGAGAGCCATCGCCACCAGACGGATCTTCGCCTCACCCGGATTCGGCGGACGACGTGCATGCTCGCTCAGCCCCGACACATATTTCGCCGATCAAAGGAGACCGATCTCAGTATTCTACAGAGAATTCCTCGAAACTCTATCCCGTTACTATCGTGCTTTATCAATTGCCAGCCGACGGAAAAGCGGATGTTATAATCTATCCTTTCTGTAACGCGAATTGGTCAAGTGGCGGAAAGGGAATCGGTGTCACTCAGATGACAATTGAGGTTCCTCGAGGCGGGGTCATGCCGATGCGTAGTTTTGGATTAAATCGTCGTCGGCTTTCATTTAAAACATCGAATGCTTGTGACGAGCTTAGAATCTCGCTATATCTGAATTCGAGTGAATCGCTGATTCAGGGTCGCGTCGATTTGTCAACCGGCGGTTGGGCCAGATTTGAGTCGGAAATCGATGAAACGAATGTGACGCAGAGGGGATCGTTTGCTCTTATGATCGGAGGGGCATAATGAATCTTGTCCCGGTTATTTTTGATTTTAGGGATATTTCCCAAAAATACAATTTGTGCGTCTGTTTGACGACCGCGGACGTTTGTTGGGCTCTCGCGGATGAAGGTGTTGGTGATCAGGGATTATCCTACAATTCCGTTATTCCGGATGATTCTCGCGCGCCGTGTATTCAGCGAGTGCAAATCAAGACGTCGCCGTCGGGATCAGTTCTCGAGTTGGACGTGGACCCGTCGCTCGGAAGTAGCACGTTCACGTTGACGTGTTATGTGGAGGTGCCACCAGATTTGAAGTCGATTCAGGGTTATTGCTCGTTGAGCAGCGATGCTCGTATCGTGGTCCGGTTCGGCGATGCCCCAGCTGTTGAATGGTGTGACGGTCCAATCGAGATGGTGCTGTGCGCGGCGCCTTCGCACGCGCGACGCCTTACTGTGACGGGCACAGGGTTGTCTGGGGGGGAAGTGGCGACCATTAATTTGTCTGGTCCAGCTAAGGCGTTCGACGTTGATTGGGTGATTTTAAACGGGCGGTCGGGAATCTGTTCTGTATCCATGATGCCGGTGCATGGCAAGACTTTCGCGCTATGCGCATTGTCGATGGGAAAGAACCAGTTGAAGCTGGTGACTTCACCGGATGTCACTAATAGTGATGCATGTGATTTCATAATCGAAACCTATGTTGATATAACCGAATCCGCTTCGACGGATCTTGGCATTAACCAAATATTGCTATGGACTAATTATCAAGGTGCGGGCAAGATCTCCGCTAAGCTAGGTGCGCAGTTGCCGCGCTATCTGACAAACATAAAAAGTGCTTTTGATGTGACTTAATCGTGCTCGACATATGACACGATCTTGTTGTTGGATCAATCGGTTGCCTGCTGTCGAGTGAAATTGACGGGGCGGAGTATAAGTTTAATGTATGTTTCAGATTGTTGCCATGCTGATGACGCAAATCGATCCAGAGCAGGTAGGTGCTGTCGGCCAGCTGGTTCGGCGGCGACCTGCGACCACACCTTGTAATGTCGGATCATGCTAAATCTCCCAACCGACCCTGAGCAAGTAATAGCGGGCGTTAGCAATGCGCTACGTAGCTTTATCTGCGCGTACGTGCCTCGCTTGGCGTCCGAGGATACGGTGGTGTTCGATTCGCCTGGGGCGCCCGAGGCCATTAGCGAAAACAAGCTTTTGCTTTATCTGTACCAAATCGAGCTCAATCCAGAATTGCGCAATGCTCCGCCGACGGTATCAGCGGAGCAGGGTGACTCGAGCATGGCCTCGCTAGTCCTGACGCCTGCACCGCTGGCGGTGGATTTGCTTTATATGGCCGTGATCTTCGGCCAATCTCCCGAGTACGAGCAGATGATCGGCGGCAGTGTGGTCGGCCTTCTGGACCGCTGCGGCAGCATACCATCAGAATTCATTACACAAACGCTTAGGGATAGTGATAACGCCAAACTCGCGGTGATCCCACAGCCTGCGACGATTCACATGCTGCGCGACCTGTGGGCGGGATTTCCGAACAAGGCGTATCACCTAACGAAGCTTTACACCGTCTCGCCCGTTCGCTTGCCATCGCCTGGCATGCCTGTCGATCTCGTGCTTAAGAGCGACGTAGGTGCAGTCATCTCCAATCGCCAATCGCAGCCGCCGAGGTGAATGTATGAAGCGCGACATAGTAGTCACCACTGAGCTCCCGGCGATCGTGCAATTGCTCGACGGATTCTCGGGTGAACCGCTCGACGGCGACGTCCCAGTAACGTTTCTGGTTGACGGAGCGCCCTACACGCCGCTTTACAAGGGAAGTGGCTTTTATGTGTTCATGGATCTGGTCGATACACGGCCGCACCACTTGAACGTGACTTGCGCCGGATTCGCAGACGTTCAAGCGACGCTGACCGCGATCTCGCTTCCGCTTCTTAAGCCGCTTGCGGACCTCATCGTCGTCCTCACCCTGGGACCGACTCCGGCCTATTCGTTTCCGACCGGCACCACACTGCTATGCGGACAAGTTATCAGCGACGGCGCACCGTTGGGGGACGTCGAGGTGTTCGCTCTATTTTCGGATCGACAGGGCACATGGCATTGGCGCAAGACTTGGACGTACGCAGCGCGGGATGACAGCCCTTACTTCGGGCACTACGCACTCGCTTTGCCTTCCAGCACTGCGAGCGCGCCAGTGAATCTTCGTTTTACAAAAGATGGACACACGTCGCATTTCGAGCGGGTGGCGCCAGCCCGCTCGCGGACGACAATTGTTGGTGCAAACCTGCAGCCGGCAAATGCCTAAGGAGATGTGAGCATGGCAGACGGGAACCCCTATTCGCATCCGGGCGTATATATCGATGAATTACCAGGAACGCCGACGATCGCTAGCGTCTCGACGTCCATTCCAGTGTTCGTCGGAGCGCCGCAAACGCTCGACCCCGCCGACCTGAACGTGGCTCGACTCGTCAACGGCTGGGCTGATTATCGGGCCCGATACGGTGACTATGTTTGGGGCTCCGAGCTGTCGAAGGCAGTGTACGAATTTTTTGCAGAGGGCGGGACGACGGCCTACGTCGTCGGCGTGAATTCAACGACTCAGTCTGCTCCGGCTGGCAACACCAGCATCTCCGACGCAGCGACCGCAACATATTCGATCAACGCGGCCAGTGCCGGTACGTGGGGTAAAAATCTCTATATCGCCATCGTCGACGCGGGGCCTACGCCGCCCACGGGTCAGGCATCCAGCTATTTTTCCGTGAATGTTCAGGTGAAGGTCGCCGATTTGACTGGCACCACGCTCACCATCGCGCAGCGGCTGCTCAAGCAGTACGTCACGGATAATGCAATAAAACCGACGGGCGACCACTATGTGTTGGAATCGTTTGGTGCCTTCACATTTTCCAGCGTGGCTGCGGGCGGTACCACCTGCAAATTGGCTGTGCAAATCAACGCGAAGTCGATATTCATTAGGGTGGTAGGTGTTGCGCCTGTCCAAGTCTCCAAGCTCACCACCGCTCGCACAGGCGCACCTACTCAGTTGAAAGGCGGTACGGACTTCGCGCTTTCGGGTTATTCGGCGGCGTGGCCTGCGCTCTCGTCGGTATCGGACGCCAGCCTCGTGGCGACCCCCGATGCTGCGGTCGCCGACATGACCGGCGGCGCGGATGCAACGGATGTGAAAGACTATAAAAAGGCCATTATTACAACGGGCGTGTTGTTGACATGCCAGAATGCAAACCTAAAGAACTTGTTTTATGTGATTGATGCGCCTTACGTTGGAATTCCCGCCAGTGTAAACGGCGCGATTCCTTCGAACGGCCAAAACGTCGTCGATTTCGTGTTGGGCACGAAAGACAATATACCTTTGATTTCGTACGAAAATGCCGGATTTTACTACCCGTGGCCAGTTGTGCTGAACCCCGTTTCCGGCATGAGTGTGCCCGTTCCGCCAAGTGGCCCGGTAATGGGTTGTATGGCGAGAACCGACATCAACGCGGGTGTGCATTTTTCGCCTGCGGGAGTGGTAAACGGTCATATTCAAACGGCCACGGGAATGACAAAATGGCTTAGTGAAATAGACCAGGATACCTGCAACCCGCATGGAATTAACGTAATTCGGAATGTCCCGGGTTACGGTATTACAATTTATGGGGCGCGCACGCTAGCTGTGGGGACGGAGTGGCAATACACGGCCGTTCGCCGTTTCGTGACGCAGTGTGAGTTGAGTTTGAAGGCAGGTCTTCAGTGGGTCGTTTTCGAACCCAATAGCAATTTTTTGTGGACGACTATCATTCGAGAGGTATCAGCCTATCTAAGTATGCTCTGGAATGAGGGCGCGCTGTTTGGCAATTCGCCGCAAGAGGCTTTTTTTGTGACCTGCGACGAGACGAATAATCCACCCGCCCAGCGCACGCAGGGCATCCTCAATGTCGACGTGGGGTTGGCTGTCCTCTATCCGGCGGAGTTCGTGGTGATCCGGATTTCGCAGATCACCTCGACTCCGAGTTCCGGATCTTGACGGAGTTATTTCATGGCTATCGATCCTTTTCGCGGATTTCGCTTCATCGTCGACATTACCCCAAAGGTGACTGCTTCGTTTTCGGAGGTCACCATACCGGATATCACCATTGATACAGTGGAATACCGTGAAGGGAAAGACAAGTACCCTAATAAACGAGTGTTTTCCGGTCTGACGTCGTACGGCACTGTATCTCTGAAGAAGGGAATAACATCGTCGCGCGACCTATATCTCTGGCATGCCTCTGTTGTGACCTCCGGAACGGCGGCAGCGCATGCTAAGCGCCACGGGACGATCATCCTGCTCGATGCCGATGGTTCTATCGGTGCGAAATGGACGTTCCATAACGCGTTTCCGACCCATTTGTCGACGACCGCACTGAGTGCGAGCAGCGCGGAAGTCATGATTGAAACACTCGAATTGCACATCGAGCGAATGACGCGTGATAAGTAACAGAGTTGACCGACTAACCAAAAGTTAAAGGTGCGGCCGTGGAAGATCCAATCTGTATTGAATTTCCGTTTACCTTAAAAATAGGGTTGCGTGGTGACGACGGCACCTTGCATCGAGAAGGCATAATGCGCCTTGCGACTGCCGCCGATGAGATCGTTTCCATGCGGGACAGCCGCGTCCAGGCCAACCCGGCCTATCAGCCGATCATTGTTTTGTCGCGAGTGATCCTAAAATTGGGGACGCTCGAGGTTATTACACCGGCTGTAATGGAAACGCTGTTTATGGCGGATTACAACCATCTGCTCAAGCTCTACGAAGAGATCAATCAGCTCGATACCGAGTCCGGAGAGCGTGCAGTGCCTGGGCAGCCGTTGGAGGCATTCCCGGGAAACGTGGAATCGCTGCCGTTTCAGGCCAGCTTTATGAGGAGATAGCGTTTATCGCTTATCACCTTCATTGGTCGCGTGCGGACATCATGTCGATGGCGCACTCGGAGCGGCGGCGGTGGTGTGAGGAAATCAGCAAGATCAACGACAAGATCAATGCAGCTCAAGAGACGGATGAGCCGCGAGGTATCGACATACGTGCGCTTGGGTAAGCACAGCCAACCCACGATCAGCGGAAATATCTAACACGGGTGATGTATGAGCTTTTCGGTCGGCGGTGCGCTTAACAAACTCGAGAGCGGATTCAAAACGCTAGAGAAGTTGGCGTTGGAACCCTACAAGGCATACAACTTCCGCGTGATACTGCATCCTGCTCTGAGTTCAGGAAACCTGATGAGTTCGATTGTGACCGGCGGCATCGCGAGCTTGGCGCTAGGCAGCTTTGCCAGTGTGGAAGGCATCGGTTGGAATACGGAAGTGCATACGGTGCGGCAAGGCGGAGTCAACGACCGTGAGCACAAGCTGCCGGGCCGGACGACGTGCAATGAACTGCAATTCACGAAAGGCCTGACGCTGCTTGATCCGATGTGGGAGTGGTACCGCTTCACCATGAAGGGCAAGGTGAAGCGCATGAACGGTACGATCTTCTTGATGTCGGATCTCCATACCCCCAGTTTTGGGCCCTTGCCCTCCGTAGGTCTACCGACTGCAGCGTGGAATTTTTATCATGCTTTTCCGCGCGCACTCGAGGGCGTGCATTTCGATGCCTCGCAAAGCGCACTAGCCGTCCAACGTATGACGCTTTCGATCGATCGGATCGAAAAGTTCAGTGTGAGCTCGTACTTCTAGTCATGCGGTGGAACTCGAAACGACTCCCGTTATTCCGCGTGCATGCGGCGTGGGTCTATTGGCGACGCTCGAATGCACGACCGCGCTGGCGGTCCTATGGCCTGTCGCGTTATCCATGGCCGTTGCAATTGGCGCCGCGGTTCGTGTTCGCCGTGTTTCCTGTGCGCAGACCTTTGCATCAAGCCATGTGGGGAAGGTCTCAGTCCGCGGGCCGCAGGCGTATGAACACGACGTTGCAGCGTCGAGCGCAAGCCTCGAAACGACCCCGTGCACCTCGCATGGCCGAGGGACCCGGGCGAGGGACTGCACTAGCGAGGAATGGCGGGAGGGCTGCCGCTGTCGCAGCGCCGCGCGTGCGCAAGCCGTCGCAGGCGTTTCGAGCGAGGCGTACGACGAGGTTCACACGGGCGCCGGGTGCGCTTGAACGTGCGAAAGCACGGATGCGGGCGCCACAGGCCGCGGTGGCGACCTCGCCGCGTCGTGCGCGGTTGCGCGATTTTGGCGATCGACTGTCGTCGCATTCGGCCGCACGGTTTGTCGCGCACGATAGGCGCGCGGCACCCGATCGCGCGCCCGCGCGCAGCCGGCAGATACTTATGCGCGGCGCGGCTGATCCACGGGCGCGCGGCCGTAGTGGCGATTCCACGGCTCGCTTACTTGGCCACGCGCAGCAGCGGCGTTCCGCCGCCGCGATGGAACGGCGCACCGAAGAGGCGCAGCGACGCCCGATGGTATCCGCCCCGCGCAGTTATCGGTTCGATCGTTTGCGCAATCGACGCGCGTTCGATTCGGTCGTTTCGCTATTACGAGCCGTACCTCGGCGCGGCAAAGGCGAACGCATAGTCGATTCGGCCCGTTCAGCGACTCGGCGCTCGATCAGAGAATGCGTCTTGATGATATTTCGGCGCGACCGCGCCGTTGCAACCGAAGCGGTTCGATTTCGGCGCGATCGTTTCGTTGCGAACGGAACAGTGCGGCCTAATCGGGCGGCCGTTATACCTGCCGTGACGCGTGCACGTGATCGAGCGAGTCCTCGCGTCGCTACGTTCGCGAATGCATCTCATGCGGTTCGAGCCCTCGCCGCGAGGGTTGCGGGTACCACGCGCACCTCGCTGGGGCGGCAGCGTAGGACTGTGGTGGCATTCGCACAACGGCTCGTTCGTCGCACAGCGTCGTCACGACGACAACGCTTCATCTTTGCACGGCAACGGCCGCAGCGGTACCGCAGCGCCTTCGGAGGCGCCCGGCATCGCGGCGAGCACATCGCGGAGCCGTCGCCGCTGGTGCTGCGGCAACACGCTGGATCGGCTCGCTCAGCGGATCGGCAAAGGGCTGCGCCGCGGCAGGCCTTCGTCGTGCGCGAACCGCGTCGCGCGATTCCCGCTAGTTCAAACGAGCCGGACCCGCAACCACAGAGCGTCCCCGTAATCGAGGAGGTGCGCCGAATATTGATTCCGCTCCTACAGGACACGCTCTTTTCCCAAGGCACGATGGGGCGCTTGGCGGATGGCGTGCTGACGGAGGCCGGTCGACGCGATAGTGCCGAACAGTACCGCAAATCGGGAGGACGCTGATGCTACCGAGACACAGCAAGTCGAGCCTGCTGGCCAAACTCTTGCCGAGCAGTCTGCACCATGCGTCGATTCATATCGAGAACGCGCACCGAAGCCAGATGAAGGTTAGCAGTAGCTTGCTCAAGGTGATGTATAACCCTGAGACGCTTTCGCTCAATCAAAGCGCGAGGGTGACGGGCGAGGGTAACAAGGTATGGTTCTCGCGAACGCAGCCGGGCAATTTGCAGGTCGATCTGTTTTTCGACACTTACGAAGAACAGAGCGACGTTCGCAAATTAACGAATGACATTCTCGCACTCACCGAGCCTTGGCCTGCGAAGAAGGGGGCAAAGGTGCCGCCGACGGTGCGCTTCATGTGGGCCGATTGCATGTTCACGGGCATCGTCACTCAGGTCGGCCAGAAGTTCACGATGTTTTTGCCATCTGGTGTGCCTGTCAGAGCAGAGCTAGGTGTGACTTTCACGGAGGTTTTGACCGACGCTGAAGAGATCACGGCACAGGGGCTCGACAACTGTCGTACGTTGGTGAACGTCATTGCTACAGATCGCTTGGGTTCGATCGCATATAACGCCTTGGGCGATTCGTCTCAGTGGCGTTTGATTGCCGATGCAAACGGCATTTACGATCCCATCGCGTTCCCGGGACGGACGTGGATTGGCCAAACGATTGCGATTCCCGACACGCACAATGAGACGTTCGAGCCAGCGGGGGCGTCGGACTATGTCTGATCTGCTGGGCGGGGGCAGCACGATTCCGACTGCGCACAATGCAGCCGAAGGCGGTGCGTCGAAGGCGCGGTCGTCGGGGACGGACCTTTCTTATGGCGTCGCACGCAATGCGAACGAATTCCGCAATGTCAAGGTCAACGAGCGACACATTACGCCTACGGCAAGCGCGGCGCAGGTATCGGCTATGTTTGTGCAAGAGATCAACGTACCCGCAATGTGCCAGATCGTCTTTACCGTAGACGAGCACTGGACTGAGCACGATTTCAAGCAGTTCGCGGTGGGCAGCAAGGTCGAGTTTTCGCAGCTGGCGCTGGGCGGAAGCGCGCAAGGTGTGGCGCTGCCATTGACGTACATCAGCGGGATGACCTTCGAGGCACGTCCCGAGTCAGGTGGAACATCGATGCTCACCGTCATCGCTTTCGACAAAATGCATTGGCTCAGGTTTGGCGCTCACACTACGGCATTTGTCGATCAGACCGACAAGCAAATTTTCGAATCGGTGGTGTCGTTAGTGAACGGGTTGACGCTGTCGGCCGATGAAATGCCCGGCAAAACGTATCCCTATGTGCTTCAGGACAACGAGACCGACTACGACTTCCTGATGAGACGTTGTGTGGAGGGCAACTACGAGTGCATCGTTCAAATGGCGGGAAACGTTGAAACATTGATCGTGCGTCCAAGCATACAGGGCAAGTCTCCGGGTGATCTAGCGTTGGTCTATAGGCAAGACATCGCAGCGATATCGCTCGATCTGCGCGTGCCGACAGTCGGTTCACCGGTAACCGCATGGGGCTATGACGTGACGACCGGAAAGATGGGTGACGAATTGAAGGGGTACTGCGACAAAGACGAGGATTGGAACGAATTGAATTGGCAGACGGCCGGCTTCCAGGCAAGCCGACCGTTCGCCGCAACGGTGCCGATGACATCGAGACGGCCGGACCTGAAGGATGGGGACACGCTCAACTACGCAGCGCAAGCTGCTCGCACGCTTCGGCAAAACGTTTTTCTCGAGGGGACAGCAACGCTGCGTGATGTCAATTTGCAAGCTACAGCCGGCTTCAACGTCAACATCAAGGGCGTGAATGCCTTCGTCGATGGCTGGTACTACATCTTCAGAAGTACGCACGAGCGCGATCGGCAAGGCGACCGCACGATCCTCGGTTTGAGGCGAGGCGGAATATGAGCTCGCACTTGAAGGTCGAATTGGGAACCGTGAATGACGTCGCGGATAAGCTCGGTCTCGGGCGTATCAAAGTGACGTACGCCGACGGTTTCGTATCCGATTGGCTTCAATTGGCGAGTCCTTTCGCCGGACCGGGCTACGGTATGTTCGCTTTGCCGCAAGTAGGTGCGCCTGTTTTGGTGGCGTTCGCGACCGAGAATCGCACCTGTGGCTATGTCATCGGTTTCCCTTGGGACGGCAAGGCAAAACCCATCGTCGAGGACAAAGAAAAGCAGCCGAAGGTATGGGTTCTCCAAACGAGCAGCAAGAAGAAGATCACGTTTGACGATTCCGACCAGCCGTCGATCGAGATCACGGACGAAAAAGGAAACTTGGTGAAGATCGACACAAGCAAGAACGAGATTTCCTTTGTCAGCAAAGGCGATCTGTCGATCACAGCAACCGGTACGCTGACTTTGCAAGGGCAGAACATAGTGGTGAAGGGCCAGGAGAACATCAAGCTCGAAGCGAAATCGATCGATCTCAACGCCCAGGAAGGGTGATCACTCTCACGAGCGGAGCGAAGCATGGGGCAGCGCATAGCGAAGGCAGGCGACGGGATAGGGCCGGTGATGGATACGCATACCATCGTCAATTCGATAACGAGTGAGACGCAGCCGCAGGAATGCCCCTTTAACGGAAACTTCGATCCGGGCACACTGGAAAGCAATGTGAAAGTCAACGGGGACCCTGTGGCGACAATCGAATCGAAGGTGAATAACCTGATCGTGCATGTTCCGCTGCCCTCGTACACATTTGAGTCTGCGCCGTCGAACATAGGCCAGATCACCTCGTGCAATGTCAATGTGAGGATCAATGGCAAAAAGGTGGCGAAAGCAGCAGATCCGTGCAGCACGTGCACGGAAGTCCCGCAAGCGCCCGCCCCACAAGTGCAAGTTCGTAAGCCGGTGAACGTGTGCGTCGGCGTTCTTAGCCCCACAGGTGTTTGATGCTTGCCAACAGCGATTTTCTGGGCAGAGGGTGGTCCTTCCCGATCGCGCTTTCCACGTCGGCACGAGTGCAGTGGAGCGCGGGCGAGCAAAAGATACGCGAATCGATCCTCGCGATTCTGCGCACCGTGCCTGGCGAAAGGGTACTCATGCCGACGTTCGGCTGCCGAATCGGCGAACTCGTTTTTGCGCCCAACACCAGCGACACGCGTTCGCTCGCGCAAACGTACGTAACGGTTGCCCTGCGGACATGGGAGCCACGCATCAATGCGCCCAGTGTCACGGTAGGAATCGATCCCAAGATGCCTACTCTGTTGCCAATCACCATCGAATACATCGTCAGGGAGACAAACAAGGCGGACAACCTGGTTTATCCCTTCTACCTCAAATGAGACGCGCATGAGCGTTCCGGTTTTCGATCAGCGCACAGCTTCGGCGTTTTTTGACGATGCGTTGGCGCTTGCCCGGTTATACAACCCGCAATGGGGCGTTCCCGATGCCGATGCAGTGACGGCCGAGGCGGTAGCGCAAGATCCGGGGTTGGCCCTACTGAAACTCTTTTCGCTGCTGGGTCAAGACCTTGCAAGTGTAGTCAACGCGATTCCCGTTCAGCGACAATTGGCGCTGTATCGCTTCTTGGATATGTCGTTGCGGCGGGCGGCGTGCGCGTCCGCGCCCGTCAGCTTTTCGCTCGCGCCGGGGGCGGCGCCGGTCGCGCTGCCCAAGGGGACGGCTGTCGTCGGCTCGTCTATACCCGGCGTGCGGTTCGAGACCGAGCGCGACTTGCAAGTATTGCCGGCGACACTCAGTGCCGCGCTGACGGTCTCGCCTCGGTTGGATCGCTACTGTGATCTACAGACGTTATGGCAAAGCGGGAACGCGGCGCCCGCGTTCCCTGGCGACGCTTCGAGCAAAGCGGAATGTGCCTTCGCCCATTGTTGGATGCTCGGCGATTCCGCGCTCTTCGCTCCACGGCGGGCGGCGAGTCAAATGAAGCTCGAGTTGAAAGGCACACGGCTGGACCCCGAATATTTTCAGCGCTGGTATGACGGCGCACTCAATCCGCTATCTGTCACAGTGGTGGGTTCGACCGATCAGCGCACCTGCACGATCGTATTTAGCGCATTGCCGACCGCCGCGGCTCAACCGGTCGCCGCGTTGCATGCGGTGCTTTCGGCCAAGGCCGGCCGTGCGTTGGATATGACGGACCCCTTCTTTGCGTCTTGCCCTACGACGGCGTTTGATTGGCTCGTGTGCGCGCCCGCGGCAGACGTGCGCATCGTCCCCGCTTTGAATGGGTATTTGCCGCGGGTCGATTCCGTTTGGTGCGATTTCGGGACGCAGTCGACGCTACCGCAACAAGCGGCTGTCAACGCAATGCTGGTGGATCTCAAGAACGGCGTGAATGCGTTCGGAAACACGGTACCGGCACTCGACTACACCTTCAGTATCCGATCGGACGCGGTATTCGCAGTTCAAAACGTGCCGATTACGATGCATCTCGAAGTGCGCCCGATAACGAACCCGCGCACGGCGCAGATTGCGTGGCAATACTGGGGCGGCACGACCTGGATGCCGCTGTCGAGCGAGGGCGACCCTTATCGGTTTGTCGATAGCACTCGCAACCTGATGCAGAGCGGGACGGTCTCTTTTACCTGCCCGGCGATCGCGCCGACCTCTGTAGCCGGGAGCCAGGGGCTTTGGATTCGCGCAGTCCTCAGCGCCGGCGACTATGGGGATTTGAAAAATGGCTTTGATCCTCCGTTCGTGCGCTCGCTTGTCATCGAATACGAGAGCGGGGGGGCGCCGTCTTCAATGTGGGCTCATAACGCATTCAAACTCGATCCGCTGCTAACGACAGTGATCGAACCGTATCAACCACTGGCCGAAGAGGGCGCATCGGCTTACCTCGCGTTGAGCTCCCCCGATCTTCTCGCACGTGGTCTGGGCCAACAGCTGACCATGTATGTCGATGTCGATCCGGAGCACGAGCGCGTTGGCTACCGTGAGGTCGGCCAATGGCAGTGGTTCGATGCATCGAGTTCGGCTTGGCAACCCCTCGCGATCAACGCGAGCGACTCCGGCATGGCACGTAGCGGGACGATTACCTTTACGGTCCCGCCGGCCATGCAAGCGGCGGTCTTCTTCTCTCTAACCGCGTGTTGGGTTCGCGTGTTATGCCCGCGCCGGCGCCGCGCACTCCGGCTGCGCGGCATCTATCCGAATACGGTGGCCGCATCCAACAGGGCGACCTATCGAAATGAAATGCTGGGCTCCAGCAATGGGCAACCGGGTCAACGATTCACGCTCAACCACATTGGCACCGCCTTGCCTCGGAGCGATCAATTGCTTCTTGCGGTAAGCGAAGATTTGCAATATGCGGTTGCGATTTCGGTCGTCGAGCCGGTGACTGCCGATCCGGCGACATTAGGGACGAGCGAGCCACAGCAACAGACAGCGGCGTATTCGTGGACGCGCGTGGACAGCTTTATCGGCTGCAGGCCGCAAGACCGTGTTTTTGCTGTCGATGCGCTCGGCGGCGCAATCGTGTTCGGTGACGGCGCAACGGGCAAGATTCCGCCGCCCGGCGCAGACAACATCATTGCGACGTGTTACGCCGTGACGCGGGGCGCCGGCGGCAATGTGGCGGCCGGCGCCTTGACAGCCTTGTATTCGGCGGCGTCGGGGATCGCGCAGGTAACGAACCCGGTCGCCGCGCGCGGCGGTGCGGATGCGGACAAGGTCGACGATTTGACGTATAGCGGGCCGGCGCGTGTACGCGCGAATGATCGCATCGTGAGCGCCGCCGATGCGGAGGCGCTCGCCTGTGTAGCCAGTGCGGGCGTGTGCCGCGTGCGCGCAATCGAACGTGCGGTCGGGCCGGATCTCACAGCAGGGACCGCATGGGAGGCTGCGCCGACGCTGGCGCAGATTCGCAAATGGCCGCAGCTTGAACTTGTTGTATTGGCCGACTCGAGCGAACCGGAACCGCTTACACCCATGTCGATGCTTGACGACGTTTTAACCTACGTTCGCCGGCGCAGCACACCCGCGCTCGCTGCGCGCACGACAGCCCGGCGTCCGTCGTTCATGCGTATCGACGTGGCGGTGTTGCTGCAGACGAGCGTGCCGAAAACGCAATGGCTTGATTTGCAAGCCACGATTGCCGACCAATTGATGCTGTTTCTGCACCCTGCGCAAGGCGGCGCTGCCGGGCGAGGATGGCCGATCGGCGATCCGATGCGATACGTGTCGGTGTATTCGTTCCTCGAGGCGCAACGGTCGGTCACCGCGGTGATGGCGCTGACGCTGTGCGGGCAAGCAAGCGACGTCGTGCTTAAGGCTCACGAATCGCCTTCGGCTGGCGTGATCGATCTGCGCTTTGCGGAGGCGCCGCAATCATGAGCTTCGATTTACCCAACCTCGATGTGATGCAGGCGCAGAAGGTGCTTGATCAGTTGGTGCGCCAGATTCCCGGCTACGCACCCGGCTGGACCGACCATAACCCGTCAGATCCTGGCATTACGCTGCTGCAAATGCTCGTTTGGATTGCCGAGGGTACGGCCTACACCGCAAACGCGGTGCCGTTGGAAACCTATCGCAACATGGCGCGTTGGGTGGCTGGCCTCTCGAATGCGCTGGCTTTGCCGAGCGAGAGTCATTACGCCACCGATTTCCCTTACGCGAAGTATGCAGACACCGATTCTCAGGATCCGCCGTACGAGACGCTGAAAGCTTCGCTCGCGCAAATGGAAATGGGCGCACGCGTCGGCTATTCGGGGTTGCAGGATGCCGTCGTAACTTATCGCCGTGCGCCGTATCTCGCGATTACACCGGGGGATATCAAGCAACTGGCGAGCCAGCTCAGCGCGTTCCTGGACGCACGAGCGAAGCGGGGCGTCACGCCGCTGCACGTCGCCCGCTTATGCTCTCGGCAGCGTGGCGACGTGACGGACCTTTTTCTGGTGAACGATGCACCTTGCATCTACTCGTCACCGAAAAGCGAATGGGACGGTACGTATTCGATTGCGCTGACATCGCTCACGGACGACGCTCAGGCGGCAGCGGAAACCGCGCTCGTCGATTGCGTTCGTCAATATCTAGCTGCGCGAACCCTGTTAGGCGGAGCGATTACGGTCACTAACGCTCACTTGCTTTATGTCGACGTTCAGTGTGAGGTTCTCTGCTTTGCCCGAGAGCGCGCGGATGAAATTGCCGCAGCCGTGCTGACAGCGCTCGAGCAGGCGTTGCAACCCGTGCGTAACGATGGTGGGCGAGATTGGGTTTATGGCTCGCCGGTCGACGAGACGACCCTTATACCCATCATTGCTGCGGTTCCGGGCGTCGATCGAGTCGAATCGATCGAGTTGATTCACCCGCAGATCGCATTGTTGCGACGCCCCGATCTAGCGAAGGCAGCAGGGTTGGAGACGCCGCCGCTTCGCCCCGACTCGATGGGCATGATGCAGACGGGGCTGCCACGCCTTTATGCCGCATCGGTTACGGCGCTGGAGGCGGGCAATGACTGACGAAGCGGAAAGCTCTCTAACGTCGGTGCCTTCGAGCTATTTGAACTATTTGCCGGCGTGCTATGCAAGTGCCGATACGGGCGGGGGGCTGCCATTTCTTGCGTTGTACCTGAAGATGTTCGAGAAGTTGCTCTCTGGCATCGCGGATGGTGATGATCTCGAACAAGCCGATAGCGCCTTGGATGCAAGGCTTGCCTACCGCATCGGCATACGACAGCTGCTAGATGCCGACGTCATCGGCAACATGTTTTATCCGCGCTGGAGTTTCTTATTTCCGAATAGCGATCCATCGGTGTTCATTCCGCCGTTATCGGAAGACACGGTCGAGAAAGACAAGACGGCGCTTTTCAATACGCTGGCGAATTATTTCGGCTTACCGCAGTACGTGACGGATCCCGACCGACGGACGCCGGTGGAAGTGTGGGTGAGGTCGTTCTTCGAATGGCTCGGCTCGACGATCGGGTTGAGTGTCGATAAAAATTGGTCGATCGATACGTCTCGTACGCTCGTCGCGAAGGCATTCGCTTTTGATCGCGCACGCGGGACGCCGATGGGGATGGAGTGGTTGCTCGAAGCGCTCCTCCCTACATTGGCTCAGCCGGTGAAAGGCGTGACGCTGGGCAAAATTATGGTTAGCGATTGCGAGCGTCCAGCGTTCATCGTGCGCGAGACCGACACGGATGCGTTGCCGGCATTTCACGTGCGCGATAGCTATCCCGATCCTACGAAAGCTGTCGTGATTTCGGACGACGTCCGGCCGGACGTCCAGCGGGACGGCATCGATTTCGAAGCCAACGATAGCGAGATGGTGGCGCATGTACCGTGGCGCTTCGAGATCGCAATCTCACTGACCGCCTCGAGCACCGTATCGGAAGACGATGAAACAACGGCTGTGCTGGCGTATTACCGCGCGCTGCGCACCGTGCTCGAAACCGCAAGACCCGCATTGACGGCCTATGCCGTTCATTTCACCGTCAGTGGGGGTGACACTCAGCACGTTTTTCGAATGGATGCGCGGCGCACAGGCGCTTCTTAAATTCCGGGATGGGATGACCAGGAGATGCGCTTCCTGCATTGACGGTTCAGGATCGCTCAACGACAGTTCTCATTGCGACAGCCCGCACGAAGGCGGGTAACAGAGTGCCTGTCCGCTCGATGTCGATTTGATCGCTGCCGATTCTTTATTGAGGTGATGAATGACTCAGGCGATGGTTTCTCGAGTGAATTATTTCGATGGCGAAGCGTTGCTCCGAAGTGATTTCGACGCCGAGCAGTTGTATCACAAAGGCGCACGTGAACGCTTGAGCGCGGGCGTGTTCCGGGCCGGAGTCGTTTCGGGCCTCGATGTGACATGGGATGCGCGAGCGCCGACGCAGGTCACGGTGAAGGCTGGCATGGCGCTCGATTGCAATGGCCGAGAGATAGTTTTGCTCGACGATGAAACTGTTCCGCTCGTTTCCCTAAGCGATGGCAAGCAAAACTTTTTGACGATGAGTTACCGCGAACTGTTGGCGGTCGCTCCAGAGATGCCAGCGACGGAGTTCAAGCGCATCGAAGAGTCGCCGTACTTCGACTGCACGCAGAACTACGATCCCGATGGCCCGGAGGTGCTGTTGGCGGTGATCGTGGCGCAGGGGGGCAACATTCAATCGGTGCGCTACCAGTACGGCAGCTACGGGCGCCGTCACGTGGGGGCGGCCCTAGGTGAAGTTGAGTTTGTGTTGGAGAGCGAACCGGCCGAAGCCCAAATGGCCCAGGTGGCGGCATTGCCTCAGCGTATGGCTATCACGGCGCGACAAGACGATCTGACCGGGGAACGGTACCTGGACATTTCGGCGCCCGAGATTCGGTTGGATGGGCATGTCGAGGCGCAAGGAGATTTCGCGGGCCAATTTGATGGCGACCTGAAGGGCACCGCAAATCTCGCCGGCACGTTTTCAGGTACGTTCACCGGCAATGGCGCGGGTTTGACGGGCGTAAAGGCGACCGGCTACTGGATGCAGAACTCGGACGACAGCCTGTTTTATAGCGAGGGCAACGTCGGCATCAACGACACTCAACCTTCGGCCTTGTTGACCGTTGGGCAGCCGGTGCATTCGCGTATCGGACGCGGCTTGATGACGGCGACCAAAACGGAGAACGGCGTCGTGACGGTGCAGGGGTATCAAACTAAGTTCACGACCGATATGGTGGGCAAGATCCTGCAGTTCGGGGTGGTGCTCAGGCAGCAAGCGACGATCGCATCGGTGGATGGCAACGACAGTTTGACGCTCGTCGAATCGTTCCCGCTGGGGTTGGGACCAACGACGTACGGAATCATCCGGGCCAGCGCGGGAGAGCAGGATGAGACGCAGGGCACGGGGTTCATTACACCGGATGGGAATACGGTGATGGCAAGTAACGGCGCCCAGTTTCAAGGGCAGACAAAACTGAATCCGGGCGATGTGCTGGTGATTGATCGATTCGTGCCGCAACAGCAGATGATTTCCTCGAAGATCGCGAGCACGCCGCTGAGCGATACCTCATTGCAGTTGACGGAGGCGTTTTCGGAGGAGGTGACCGACAGCGCGTATCTGTACAGCATAGAACCGAGCAGATGGTTCACGGGCGAGGGGACGATCAGCTCTCAAGGTAAAGCGGTGACGGGCGTTGGTACGACATTTACCAAGCTGCCTTCGGGGGCGACACTGCGGGCACTGGCGGCGCTCGATATCGCGAGCGTGCCGCAGACCTGGCGGGTGGACAGCGTTACCAGTTCTACCCAATTGACGATGCACAAGGTCTCGATAGATGAAGGTTCGCCGCTGTTGCCCACGTCGTCGGCATTCATGGAGACGACGTGGCAGTTGCTGAAGGTAGGCGGGGAAGCGCAGCCGGCTACGCCTCCGGCGCTGACAGTGGTGCAGAACAATGGGGTGGTGCCTAATACGGTGGCGATAAATGTTGATGATAGTGCGGTGAAAATCAATAGCAATTACGCGCTGCAAGTCAACGGGCCAGCCAGCTTCGAGGGAGGAGCGCTCGATATCGATGGCGACGTCGACGTAGTGGGGAATCTGCATGTGACGGGATTTGCGACCATCGATAGTGACCTGTCGGCGGGCGGAAGACTCGACGTTACGGGTGACGGTAGGATTCGCGGAGTGCTGACTGCTTCAAGCGACGCTAACGTTGAGGGTAATCTCAATGTCACCGGTAATTTCGAAGTGACCGGGACTTCGCAATTTACGGGGGCAATGACAGCGATGGATGTGAGCTCGACGGGCACTGCGAAGTTTAGTGGGCCTTTTTCTGTGACAAACAGTGCGACGTTTGATGTTCAATGTCCGGCCAAGTTTGAAAAGGCGGTGACGGCGGATTCGGTAGTGGTCAACAAGAGCGAAACGGTTGCAGGGATGTTGACGGCAAACGGGGGGCTTGGCGTAGTGGGCGGCGCCACGAACGATACGCTAACGGTGACCGGACAGCTGACGGCAGAAAGCGACCTCAAGGTGCAAGGAACACTTGCCGGGACGGGCGGTACGCTCGAAGTCGCGGGGCGAATGAAAGTCGATGACGATCTTCAGGTCACGGGCGATCTCACAGTTGGGGCCAGTTCGCAAAGTAGGCAAGCGGAGATATATGGAGACCTGACCGTTACGGGGAAAATTCATGGCGCGGTCGATATTCCGGATACGCTCCAAGGCCCGATGACCATCAACGGGGACCTTACGGTTACAGGATCGATTCATTGTCAGAAATATTTTGGCAATGTCACGTCGGAAGTTTTTCAAAATCAATATAGTGGAACCATTAAGTCCTTGACGTCGACGGCGAACGATCAATTCATAATAATAAATATTATTGGCGTGCATAACCAGCATGCGAATGGTGATATCGGCGTAGGTATGACCGTAACCCTAAATGGTGGGGGTTCATATTCGGTTGGTACTCATTTTACCGATACGAGCGATGATGCGCCGATATGGGAGGCTACCGCATGTGCGCCGGTTCCAAAGGGCAGTAGTGTTGAAATAAGTTGCGCGAATTATAAGGGTTTGGGTGCGGATGTTGTTGTGACCTACATTAATCTCGGTTAGACGTATTTTTGAATTAGCCATCTAAATCCTGTGAGCAGTCGTTCTAGTTGGCCTGGTTCGAAGTGCGATGCTGTAATGAGCACAGATTACATTCGACGTTGAACCACGTCGGTTCTATGACGTTCGGAGAGGGATTGGGCCTCGGCTCAACGAGGGAAAGCGGGCTGCTGGCCCCCGGCTGCGGGATTAGTGAAACAGGGTAAGGTCATTCTCAAACGTTGCGAAGGTGACGCCGCTGCTTGACGATATGAAACGGGTGCGCGCTCGGCCCGAAAGGAGTTGGTCGGAATTTTGTCGATTCGCTTCGGTAGTAGGGTTTGACATTGGCCCCTTGTAATGCGTATTTTTTCTGTCATTGTTTCAGTTGATCTTTGATCGCAAGGAGGTGGTATGCGAAACGATTCTGATGCTGATCGAACGGCGAGCAAGATGGTCATTCCGGACACCGTTCATGGTCCGATGACTATCGATGGGGACCTGACGGTTAATGGCTCTGTTCAGTGCAGGAGTATTCTTGGTAATGTTGTATCGGAAGTTTTTAAAAATCAATATAACGGCGAAATTAGAACCGTGACGTCAACGCCGAATGACCAATTCGTAATAATAAATATTATTGGTGTGCATAATCAGCGCGCTAATGGCGATATTTGTGTGTCTATAGCCATAACCGCTCCAAATGGCGGGAGTTATTCAATGAGCACTCATTTCGCAGATACAAGTGATGACGCCCCAATATGGCAAACGACCGTATGCGCGCCAGTTCCCAGGGGTAGCAGTTATGTAATAAGCAGTTCGAATCACAAGGGGTTGGGTGCAGATATCGTCGTAACCTACGTGGATCTCGGTTAGGTATGTCCGTGAGCTCAGTTCAGCATGGGATGCGAACATGCCGTAGCGAGTAGGCCTCGCACAATACTGCGAGGTGCATGCGGTAAGGCTGTGAAAGATAGATAGTGTTGTTTGCTTTGGAGGAAGCGGCGTATTGATGCGTGATTCTTGCGAATCCTGGCCAGGTGTGCCCGGGTTCGAAGATGCCGATGCCAGAGCGAGATTTATTTCGCGAGCCGCTGCGCGAGTAGATCAGCTCGAAGCATCCTTTGGCCTTGCCGATTTGCGCTGCGTGCGCGGGAGGACGAGCGCTTGGAAAAAGGCAAAGCGCGCAAGGCATATGAATTTGGCGTAAGCGCGTCGATCAGGACGGCGCACAAGGATGGTTTGGTCGTCGGAGCTGGTTCGCTGCCGCGTAATCCGTGCGATGGACATACGCTGGCCGAAGCGTTTGAGCAGGCGGCGGCCTTGAGCGACGTTCACCCAGAGATCGCTGTCGTCGACTTTGGTTACAAGGGCATGGTGTCTTAATGGAGTGGAAGGTCACGACCACTCGACAACACGCAATGCAAAACCGAGCAACGGACATGCTTGTGATGACAGATCTCCCGACTGAACCAACCCGTCCGTACCCCGACAACGCCGCCTTCCTCGGCGACCTTCGCGGCTTCGTCGACTCTTTGCTCGCGCAATCGCGCTACGCGTTCCCTGAGTCGATCGAAGACTCCCTGAACGGGCCTCCCTCGAGCTGGCGCGCCATCGCCGCCCGCATGGCAGCCACGGTCAAGTCGGAGATCTTCATTCCGCTCGCACACGTCGCGCTCGTATTCCGTCTCGACGCACGCGACGTACAACTTCTGGCGCTTGCGCTGATGGTCGAGACTGACCGCGCGATATCCGACGCCTTTGCAGAACTCACTCACTCGCTGGAAGAAGCCGACGCCACCGACGAAGGTACCAGCGCAACCGCTGCGTCCAGGCGCAATACGTCGCTCAACACCGCCACCCACTTACTGGGCGATATCCGCGGCTGCCTATTCGCGGACAGCCCCTTATGCCATCACCAATTAATCGAATTGGTCGATGTGAACCTATCGACACTCGACGGCGGCTACCGCCTGGCCTCGGCGCTTACTGCCTACCTCCTGGGCTTGGCCGCGCCTCAACCGCGAGTCGGCGATTACATCGCGACCGACATAGTTGCGGAACAAGATTTGAATGATCTGATCGTCAACGACACCGTAAAAGCGCAAATGCTGCGCTTCGTCGACATCTGCTGCGCCCCAAGCGCGCGGTTCGGCACGATCGTCCTGCACATCGAGTCGGACGACACGACGCTTGCGGGTGCCTTGGCCGCCACGGCATTCGCGAACCTCGGCTACGGCGTCGCTCAATTGGACGCTCGATTCATTCGCTGGACATACCAAAGCGTCGATCAACGGCTCGCCACACTTGAGCAGCAACTACGCACCGCGGGCCGCGATGCCGCACTATGCACGCAAATCCTGCTGTTGACCAACGGCGACGCGTTGGTCGGCAACGACGAACGCGATCAGATCGATTTGTTCGATAGCACGCTGCAATCGTTGCTGAAGGCCAATGCGTACGTTGTCCTTTTGAACGGCCCCTCACGCCGTATCGCAGACGCGGTGGCGAACGTGCGCCAGCAGGGCGTGCGATTGTTTCAGCTACGTGTGCCCGCATCCGCCCCCGCGTTGCGCAAACTCGCTTGGAAAAAGCACGCCGCCTATTACGATCTTCCCTTCGATGACGCACTGCTGACCGCCATTGCAGGCGCCTATGCGTTTTCAGAATCGCGCATCGCCTCTGTCGTCGATGCGGTAGCGGCGCGGCAAGCGTTGAACGCCGACGAGCACATCGAACCGGTGCTATGGGACGCCTGCCGCGCGGCGGCCGAGGATCAGCCGATCGGCGTCGCCAAACGCGTGGATACGCCATATCGGCTTTCCGACCTCGTCGCGCCTGAGCGCACGATGACGCTGCTGCACGAAGTGCTGGGGCAAATGCGTTACCGGCCACGGGTGATCGATGAATGGGGCTTCGGCGCCAAGTATCCTGGGATCACGAATCTGTGCGTGTTGCTTCACGGGCCGCCGGGAACGGGCAAAACGATGGCTTCCTCGATCGTTGCGAACGAGCTTTCATTGCCGCTGTATCGCGTCGATCTGTCGACGATCCTCAGCAAATACATCGGCGAAACCGAGCAAAACATCGAGAAACTGTTCGTCAGAGCCGAGGCGTTGAACGTCGTGCTGCTGTTCGACGAGGCCGAGGGGCTCTTTAGCAAGCGCAACGAGTCGAAAGATTCGCACGACCGCTTTGCCAACCTGCAAGTCGGTTTTCTATTGCAGCGGATCGAGACCTACCCGGGGCTCGTGATCTTATCGACGAACTTGCTGGGAAATATCGACAAGGCATTTCTGCGGCGCTTTCGCGTCATGATCGAATTTCCGTTCCCCTCGAGCGAGGACCGGCTCAAGTTGTGGAAGCAGATATTCCCCGCGGACGTACAACTGGATCCGGATGTAGACCTACAAGTATTGGCCGACAAAGCGGCTATTGCAGGCGGCCATATCCGCAACGCGGCGATCAGCGCGGCGTTTCTCGCTGCCGAAGACGGCACGAACATCCAAATGAAGCATCTCGTGAAGGCGGTCAAACGCGAATACGAGAAGCTCGGCAAGCTTTTTTCGGAAGCGGATTTTCTGCGCTGAAGGCATCGCCCCGCTAGACGGTATGCGCAATGCCGCCGCATGCTACGCATCCTGAATCTGATGTTTCTCCAGCCCGCTCGTGCCCGAGTGCGCTCGATTGGTGCCGTAAGGGCAACACCGTGATCCCGTTGGCGTATCTACCGCGCTTCGCGGCGTCGTCCTACGATGGCTTCGTGCGGTGCATCGCCGCTAATGGCGCCCGCCGAGCGCGGGTGTTCACCCGTCGGAGCCAGGAGGAATCATGAGTCAGCGTATCAACTACATTCAGCAATCGCCGCAGCTTTTCAAGAAGCTTCTCGAATTCAGCAATCAACTGAAGGATAGCGCCATCGAAGAATCGATCCGCGACCTCGTCTCGGTCCGGGCTTCGCAAATCAATGGCTGCGGCTTTTGCGTGGACATGCACGTCAAGGAAGCGCGCTTGCACGGCGAGCGCGAACTGCGTCTCCATCATCTTGCGATCTGGCGTGAATCGCCGCTCTTTGCGCCGCGTGAGCGCGCCGCGCTCGCATGGGCCGAGGCATTGACCAAACTCGCCGAGCATGGTGTGCCGGATGACATCTACGAACACGTCCGTACGCAGTTCTCGGAGAAGGAACTCTCGGATCTGACGTACGAAGTGATGGCCATCAACGCTTGGAATCGGGCGAACATCGCGTGCAGGACCGTGCCGGGTTCGGCCGACAAAGCATTCGGCCTCGACAAGGCGAATCTGGCCTGAGCCATTCAGTTCATCCCTCTCTCTTTATCTTCGTACCGAGCGTGCGAGCCACGCCATCAGGAAGGCACACCATGTTTCGACTGAAGCACACCGCAATCGCAATGCTCATCGCCGCGGGCACAGCGATCGGCGTGGCTTATGCGGCGGCTCCGGAAGCCGTCGTGACCCCATTGATGACAAAGCCGCTCGACGATTACCCCGGAAAGGAAGCGCTGATGATTGAGGTGACCTATCCCCCGGGTTCCGTCGATCCCGTCCATCGGCATCACGCGCACGGCTTTATCTACGTGGTTGAGGGGTCGATAGTGATGCAGGTCAAGGGCGGCAAGCAAGTCACGCTGATGCCCGGACAGACTTTCTATGAAGGTCCGAACGATGTGCATACGGTCGGGCGCAACGCAAGCCAAACCCAACCTGCAAAGTTCATCGTGCTGCTTTTGAAGGACAAGGGCGCTCCCGTGCTCGTGCCGGAGAAGTGACCGTGCTCGTGTTGCAGCACTTTGGTTTGTTGGGGTAAGGCGCCCGTCGCTATGAGTTCGGCGCCCGTCGCCGAGTTCGTCATTTTCCAATTGAGGGCAACAACATGTCGCAGAAGATCTTGATAGTGGGCGCCGGTTTCGCGGGAGTATGGGGCGCATTGGGCGCGGCGCGCGTGCTCGATGGGGCGGGTGTGAGAAACAGTGACGTTGAAATCACCTTGATCTCCCCGAAACCGGAATTGCAGATTCGCCCGCGGCTGTACGAAAGCGAGCCGCAGCGAATGGCGGCGCCGCTATTGCCGCTGCTCGACGCGGTTGGCGTGAAGTTTCTCGAGGGCAGCGTCCAAACGATAGACGTTCATGAAAAATCGGTGGGCGTCGTGGCGGCCGATGGACTCAAGCGCTCGCTCGCGTACGACCGATTGTTATTGACGAGTGGCAGCAAATTGAGCAGGCCGCCAGTCCCAGGGCTGATGGAGCATGCTTTTTCTGTCGATTGCATCGACGATGCGACGGCGCTCGATCGCCACTTCGCACAACTCGCGAACCTGCCGGATTCGCCGGAGCGCAACACGGTGGCGGTTGTCGGTTGCGGCTTTACGGGTATCGAGGTCGCCACTGAACTGCCTAAGAGGATGCGCGCGTTGTTCGGCCCGGACGCCGCGATTCGCGTCGTCGTGATCGGCTCGCAGGACGAGATCGGTCCCGATCTTGGTCCCAATCCTCGGCCGTATGTATCTGAGGCCTTCGACTCGCTGGGCGTTGAAGCGGTGCTCGGATCTCGGGTCGTGTCGGTCGACGCGGATGGGGTCTGCACCGAGTCGGGCACCCGGATAGAAGCCAGGACAGTGATCTGGGCGGGAGGCATGCGTGCGAGCTCGCTGACCGCGCAAGTCTCCTCTCGGCTCGACGCGCTTGGACGCATCGAAGTGACATCCGATCTGCGCGTGGCGGAAGCGCCTAGTGTGTTCGTGGCGGGTGATGTGGCGTGCGCTCGCAGCGACGATGACGGGCACTACGCATTGATGTCTTGTCAACACGCCATCGTGATGGGGCAATTCGGCGGGCACAACGTCGCTGCGGATCTGATCGGCGTCCCGACGTTGGCGTATAGGCAGCCCTTCTATGCGACTTGCCTGGACCTGGGCGATTGGGGCGCTGTTTACTCTGAAGGCTGGGATAGACAGATCAAACTGACGCACGCGGAAGGCAAGGCCCGCAAACAGCTGATCAACACTCAGTGGATCTACCCTCCGGCGCCCAACCGCACCGAGGCTTTGGCTGCGGGTAACCCGCTACCTTCCGGCAGCTAGGTTGTTTGCACCGCATGATCTACTGCGGTGCAGACAGCGAATTGCGTCGATTCGGCGGCGGTAGCAATGTGCGGATTCAATGGACAAACACACGCTGCTGCCGCCCGGCGGGCGTGAAGTCAGTCGACGACGGTCACGATGTTGACCGTCCCTTGTCTAGCCATCTTGGCATACGGGCACAAGCGCTCGGCGGTTCGAACCATCTCTTCCGCCACGGAGCGTTCAACGCCCGGCATCTGGACTCGAAGATCGATGACCAATGCATAGCCGCCATCCATGGGATCGCGGCCAAACGAAACCTGCACTGCCACGACCGCATCGCTGATATCCATTGCGGCGCGTTTCCCGATCAGGTTCAACGCCCCGTGAAAGCACGCAGCAAAGCCCGCCGCGAACAACTGCTCGGGATTGGTGCCGTCACCGGGCCCGCCGAACTCGGTGGGCAACCGCAGTTCCACATCGAGGTTTCCGTCGTCTGAACGCGCAACGCCGGATGCGCGGCCGTGTCCCGTCTCGCCGCCGGACACGGTGACGGTCGTCGTGTACAGAGGCTGAAAATCCCGGCCGCGATACCTATCGAGGAGCGATAGCGGGGGAGCTTGCAGTTTCTTGTCGTCCATGAGGCATTCTCGAGTTCGATGAGGCGCGTCCCAAACTAGGGACTGTTCACGCAAATAACGGCAAGAAAAGAAACGACGCCGGCGAAACTGGTTACGAACCTGTTTGCAAATGGATCGTCGGTGCCTACGGCGGTGCAGCGCGAGGGGAAATCTGACATGGGAGCGCAAGTCGGGGAGTCCATAGGAGGCTAGGACGCATCAGTGCTTCCGTTTGTGACAAGGTCCGTAAATTTTTTTGGGCCGGTTGCGGTCGATGAGCGAGCAGCGGCTGATCTTCTCCCATGTTCGTAGGGTCGTTTGTCGCTATGATCGGTTCGACGTCGAAGCCCGCTACGCCCCATGCATCGATGCCGCCGGTGCGCTACTTCGCGCCTGACAGTGCTTCCTCGGGCTAGCGTATCGATGGCGGCAAAGCTTGCTTGCCGAGTTCGGCATTTTCGTTCGCCTCCTGCCGATATCGATGCACGTCCCGCGTGACGAAGCCAATTTCGCGGCTCGGGATATCGAACCAATCGGGGTGCCCGAACGAACGGCGAATATCCTCTAGACCGCTCGCCCAATGCTCGCGCATCGTATCTTTGCTGAATTCATAGTCCTTGTAGTGCCCCTCGAACGACTTGTTCTTGTAAATCAGATGCACCACGTTCACCGCACTGCCATCAGCCGTCTTCTGTGCCTCCTGCAGCAACGGGTGTGCAAGCCGCACCTTTTCAGGAATGTGCTCGAGCAGCGCCTTGATCATCTGAGCGTGCTTCTGGTTCTGCGACATGAACGCGGTGATCGCTCGCGTGCGGCTGGAATATTGAATGTCCTTGGTGCGCTCGCTGACGTCGAGAAGGTCGCCTGGCAGCTTGCCTCGCGAACTCCACAGATCGATCTGGAAAACGAGCGTGTTCTTATGCTGGCTTTCCCTGATGATCTCGGTGAGCGGCGTATTCGAAACCAGTCCCCCCTCCCAGTAGAACTCTCCATCGATCTCGACGGCCGGAAAGCCCGGTGGTAGCGCGCCGGATGCGATGAAGTGCTCTGGTGCCAGACGCATCTTCGAATTGTCGAAGTAGACCAAGTTGCCCGTGCGCACGTTGACCGCTCCAACCGATACGCGAATGTTCCCGTCGTTGATGCGGTCGAAGCTTGCATGCTGCAAAAGCGTCTCGCGCAACGCCGACGTGTCGTAATAGCTGACTTGGTCAGGACGCTTGCTGCTGACATCTGAAAATGGCACATGCATGCGCGGAGAGAAGAATCCGCGCTGACCTTCCATCAGGGTGCGCGTCGCGGCCCATGCACTCGCCCACTTTCGCCCGATTTCCGCGAGTCCCGCCCATGCTGGAATGCTCGCGCCGACATGTGAAAAGACATCGGCGGGCTGACTAATGGTGTCCCAGAATCTGCGCAGCGCCGCCATTCGATCGGCGGGCGCATTGCCCGCGATGATCGCCGTATTGAGCGCCCCGATGGATACCCCGGAGATTCGCGTCGGCTCCACGCCGACCTCGGCCATGCCTTCAAATACGCCCGCCTGATAGGATCCCAGTGCGCCGCCGCCCTGCAGCA
The DNA here is from genome assembly GCF_029522115.1 of Trinickia sp. Y13. Classification (GTDB taxonomy): domain Bacteria; phylum Pseudomonadota; class Gammaproteobacteria; order Burkholderiales; family Burkholderiaceae; genus Trinickia. The sequence continues at coordinate 313,550 of NZ_JAKWFK010000001.1, forward strand.
CGAGTCCGATTTCGTCGTATGCGGGAAGCCTGATGCGATGGGGCTGCTGCAGCTTGTTGCGCTGGCGCGAATCCATGGTTGTCTCCTTACTGCATGAACCAGCCGTGGCTGACCACAATCGATTGGCCCGTGAGCGCGTTCGACTCGAAACCGGCGAGGAATGCGACTGTATTGGCGACGTCGGCGAGCGACGTGAACCCGCCGTCCACCGTTTCCCTGAGCATCACGTCCTTCACAACCTGTTGCGGGGAGATGCCCAGGGTCTTTGCCTGCTCGGGGATTTGCTTGTCGACCAACGGCGTCTTGACGAAGCCGGGACACACGACATTCGCGCGCACGCCTCGGGGGCCGCCGTCCTTTGCAACGACACGGGCAAGCCCGAGAAGTCCGTGTTTGGCAGTCACATAGGCCGACTTCAGTTGCGACGCCTCGTGCGAATGGACCGAGCCCATGTAGATCACCGCGCCGCATCTGTTGGAAGCGTACATATGTCTGAGCGCGGCCTTGGTCGTGAGAAACGCCCCGTCAAGGTGAATGGCCAACATTTTCTTCCAGTCGGCAAAGGAGTAGTCTTCGATTCGGTTGACGATCTGAATGCCGGCATTCGACACGAGCACGTCGAGGCCACCCAGCTGCTTCACTGTTTCGGCTACGCCCGCATTGACCGCCTCTTCGCTTGTGACGTCCATTGCAACGGCGATCGCTTTCCTGCCGTTCGCAACGATGTCGTCTGCGACTTTTTGCGCATTCACGAGGTTCAGATCCGCAATCACGACCGTTGCGCCGTCTTGGGCGAGCTTACGTGCGCAGGCTTCGCCGATACCGCTTGCCGCTCCCGTCACGAGCGCGACCTTATCCATCAATGCCATAAGTCCTCCGTTGCGTGCTTATTGATTGACCGCGAGCCTCACAGGCTCGGCGGGGGCGAGATAGTCATAGGCCACTTCGCCGACATCGAGCGTGAGATTTGCTATGACGTGACGCGCGCCGATGACCTTGCGAACCGGCAGATTGGCGACCGATGCGAGTGCGTGCGGATGCAACTCGAGTGCCGCGGGCCCCTCCCATGCGCCGGTCACTTCGACGTCGCGCAGATAGAAGCGAACCAATTCGCAAATACGTACCGAACCGTCGACGTGCGGAATGACCTTGAGCAAATAGTTGGGCGTGTCGGCGAGCTTGCGGCGCTCGGTTGCCGTCTCGAGTGGGCGGTACTTGTACCCCATCGTTCCGGTGGCGATCCGCTGTGTTCCGTAGTCCAGCGTGCCGAGCAAAGTGTCCTTGCCATCGACGCAGAGTTTTGGCGAGGCAAGCTTTTTGGGGAATCCCCAGATTTCACGCCCGCCCGCGATCGGGCCTTCGTCGTCCAGATACATTGCGTGCGTGAAGTTGGCGCGATTGCCGTCCTCATCCCGCACGGAGATCACCTGGCCGCTTTCCGTGTAGTCGCCGAACCCCGAGGAGTCGGGCATGCGAATGAATTCGTAATGAACGATTGCCTTGTCGACCGTTAGGGGTTCCGGAACGACGGCCTTGAGCGCATTCACGTCCGTCTCGTACGAGATGATGAAATACTCCCGATTGATAAATCGGAAGGGCGGCCGCGGATACGCCGGATTGTGCACGGGCATCGCAAATGCGTTGTTGCGGATATCTTCTTCTGTCACGGATCGTTCCTCGGTTGGTGAGGTGCTGCGTAACACGCATCGCAACGGCGCTTGCTGTCGCGACGGATAACATGCGCTCGCGCAAGGCAGGGCAGCGCGCTGCGTGAGTTCGCACGGCTCGATGACGGCGTCGTGTTTTCCGGCTTGGATGCGGCGGCGCGCGTGGCCACCGTCAGAACGAATCCTAGGCGTGGTTGCGTTGCAGCGGTAGCCCTGCAAATGCGCTCACCGTGTTGTCTGGGCGACAACAATCAACGACAGGACGAGGGATCCTAAAGTGGCGCGGGCGCGACGACGCGCAACGCTCGGGCCTGCGCCCGGGAACCGCGCTGTTTCGCTCGCGTAGGTGGGGAGGTGGTCGCGATGGCTTGTGGCAGGCATGCGAAGGGACTGCGTCGAGCGGTCTCGCTCATGACACATTCAGAGCGGATCGCCGATGTCCGAAAATGCTCGCGCGAGATCGTCGATGAGGTCTTGCGGGTCGACGCCCGGTTTAAGCGCTACACCCTAGCTTTTCCGACGACCTTTCGCAGGACGTTCGCGATTGACTCGCAACCGGAACTGAAACGTGTCGCCCTTGAAATACAGGTACTCGAAGTCGACAGGGTTGCCGTTGCTGTCGTGCGTGAGCCGCTCGACGCGGAGCACGGGCACGTCGCGCTTGATCTCGAGCGCGCGGGCAATGGGAGGGCGAGCGGGTATTGCGTTGATGCTCAGGTCGGCGCTCCCCAAAGCAAGGCCGCAATCGTTTTCGAGCATGAGAAAAATGTCGCGCGTGGCGAGATCGGCGCGCATGAGCTTTTTGCCGAGCGTTTCGGGCAAGAACGTGATTTCGTACGAAGTCGGCTCTCGGTTGAGCAGACGCACCCGATGTATCTCCGCCACCTTCGCGCCCTCGGAAAGCATGAGCTTCGAGGCGACCTCCACGCTAGCCGGAACGAACGCAAATGAGAGCACACGATTGACGATTTCGTGTCCTTCGCTCGACATGGCTTCGGCGAAACCTTGCAGCGACGTAATGTTCTGCACGGCTTTCGGCTGCGATACGAATGACCCCTTACCATGCACCTTGAAGATCAGCCCTTCCTTCTGAAGATCGCCGAGCGCCTGGCGGATCGTGATGCGGCTCACCTCGAACATCGCCTGTAGCTCGCTTTCCGAGGGCATGCGGCTGTGCGGCGGGTATTTGCCGTCGAGGATGCCGCTACGTAGCGTGTCCTTGATTTGCTGATAGAGCGGAACGGGCGAGTCTGGTTCGAAGGTGGTCAGGCTTGTCTGCATGGTCGATAGGCGCGCACACGGGAGATTCCACGATGCAGCTTTGGAGATAGCGGATTATAACGCCGCATCGACGCATAAGGGTTGGCGCACCCCAGAGGTCATGACATGAAATGGCGTGTCATCTCCAGCCTCTCTTTCCAACGAACCTAGAACGAGCCCGTCGCGTTGCGCACCGACTCGTGGCACGAATGACCCGCATAGGTGCCAAGCCGCACTCGGTTGGCACGCGCCGGGGGGCGGTGTCCCCCAGCGAACCGCATTTATTCGATGGCATTGTACTTGCTTGGCCGGACATGTAATGTCTTGTTATGATGAGTTAGTATTTTTGCAAATGCGGCGTCATGGCGCGCGTCGTCGAGCCATGTTGGACCAGCAGGACCTAGGAAATGGAGAGGACATTGGACGCATCGCCTGCATTGATCGTCCCCGTGACGGCCGCCTATGTGTCGACGAACGTCGACGGCTATGCATTGCTGCTCGGCTTTTTCAGCAACCAGCGCTATCGCGCGGTGGAGGTCGTCGCGGGGCAATTCATCAGCGTCGTTGTGCAAGTGGCGATATCGATTGCCGTCATGCGGTCGGGATGGATGACGCAGTCGCCGCTCGTTGGCCTGGTGGGCATCGTGCCGATCTTTGCCGGGGTCAAACGAATCGCGCAATTGCGTCGGCGCCATGAGCCGTTCGCAGGGAGCGCGACGTATCGCGAGGCTTTACGCCGTGGTGCCTTCGAGCGCATGGCGACGGTGGCCATCGTCGCCAGTTCGGGAGCGATAGACAACGTGATGGTCTATTCGAGCGTCATGGTGGGTCGCGCGCCGTCCGAGGTGTTCTTGATCGCTGGGACCCTGGCTATGCTCACGGCATTGCTTTGCCTTTGCTCCTTCGGAATGGCCAGTGCGCGCTCGCCTATCCCGGTGTTGCAGGTTGGGGCAAGGCGTGTTGCGCCGTTTATGACGCTGGCTATCGGCGTCGCTCTGTTCGTTCGCTTCGATACGGTTCCCTGGATCTGCTCGCTGGTCTGACGCCCCGCAAACATGCACCAAGGCGAAACCGTTTGTGCACCGGGAACTGAAGTCACGTGCCATCGTGTGGCGCGGAAAAGCGTGAATCGCTCGTGTAACGGGCGCTCATTGCCCCACAGGCGCTTGGCATGGGCCTTGCATGGAGTTTGTCAACTTGTAATGACGAGTTATGTCGACATCGCGACACAGTCGACGCTCGCACATGCGAGGCGCTTCGAATACAAAACTGCATCGCCGAGGAGACGCCTTTCGGCTCGCACGCTGTGCCGAAAAGCAGACGGTCGATGCCGATGGTTGATGTTTTAGCTGGATCACGCGCGGGCGCTCATGCGGTGTCCCGGTTATCACTGTCCGACATGGGCGGAGCAGGGAGCCGATTCATGTCACTCACCCTTAGGGTTGCATCATGCGAATCAGAGCTTTGGTTGGCCGGGCGTTGAGCAGTGCTTCACTCGTGGCGATGGGGGCTGCGCTGGCGTGCGCAAACGCCGCTCAGGCGGAAACGATCGACATCGGTATCGGCACCCAAGACACCACGACCAACACGGTCACGGGCGGCATCGTCATCAAGAAGCTTCACCTGCTGGACAAATATTTGCCGCACACGGGCAAGTACAAGGACGTCACCTACAACGTGACCTGGCAGAACGCGACGTCTGGGCCGCCAATCACCAACGGCATGATTGCCGGCAAACTGCAGATCGGCATGATGGGCGACTACCCCTTGCTCGTGAACGGGGCGACCGGACAAGCCACGCATAACGACACGGAACTCGTCGCGGTGATCGCCTACAACGCGCATGGCAGCGGCAACGGTGTGGTCGTGCCGAAGAATTCGCCTTACTACGATTTGGCCGATCTAAAGGGCAAGCGCGTCTCGGTGCCGTTCGGATCCGCTGCCCACGGCATGCTGCTCGCTGCCTTACAGAGCCGGCATCTGCCCAGTGACTACTTCGCACTCGTGAACCAGTCGCCGGAAGTGGGCAGCACCAGCATTCAGGAAAACCGCATCGACGCCCATGCGGACTTCGTGCCGTTCGCCGAGCTACTGCCCTATCGCGGCTTTGCGCGCAAGATCTTCGACGGCGCGCAAACCGGACAACCGACCCTGCATGGCGTCGTGATTCGCAAGGACTTCGGCCAGAAGTATCCCGAGATCGTCACCGCTTACATCAGAGCGTTGATGGAAGCCGACGATTGGGTCCGCCACGATCCCGAGCAGGCGGCGCAGCAGGTTCAGACGTGGACCAAGGTGGACAAGCAGGTAGCGTACATCTTCCTCGGCCCTGGTGGTATCGACACGCTCGACCCGACCATCAAGCCACGTTGGGTCGCTGCTTTGAAGACGGACTATGCGGTCCTGAAGAAGCTCGACATGGTGAAGGATCTCGACATCGACAAATGGGTCGACGACTCCTTCGTGCGGGCGGCTTTCAAAGCATCGGGCCGCGATTATGACGCGCAGCTGGCGGACTTCTCCAACTATCAGGTCCAAGGCAACGACACCTTGTGCAATGCGCCGATCGACGATCCGTCGCAGGCGGGGCAGATCTGGGCTCAAGGCGGCAAGGTCGTTTCATTCAGCTCGGCGGCATGCACGCTGGAAGGCGTGAACGCGCTTCGCGCACAGGGCAAGAAGATCGACGCCGTCTATCTGACGGACAAGACGCTCGGCGTGAAAGTCTTTGCGGATGCCGCGTTCTACACGATCGGCGCCGCAAACGGAAAAAGGCCGGACATCGAATCTTTCCTGCTCAAGCGCGATGCAGAAGCGAGCGCCAAGCGATCGGGCGAGAGTGTCGCGAGCTATGCGCAGGCGTTGAGCGCGGCCGGCAGCGGAGGGAAGTGACATGGAAGGCTCTCTCGATCTGGAGATCAAGAATGGCGCATCGCCGTTGCCTGGGCACCGGGAGGAGGGGGGCGTACCAACCCAGAGCCCCCGCATCAAGGCGTCTACGCTAAGCCGCGTGCGAGCGGCCGCCGTCAGGTTTGCGTTCGCGGTTGCGTCGATCGGCGTGCCATTTGCGCTCTGGTATTTCGGCACGCGCTACCGGGTTCAGTTCTATATCCGCTTTCAGGACGTGCCGACGCCACTGGATGTGTTTCATGCGGCAGTGCATGTCGCCGGGTCGGGCACGTTCTCAACGAACATCGTCGACAGCTTGCGGCGCATTTTCTCGGGCTTTTTCATCGCACTCGTTTCGGGCGTCGGATTGGGCTTGCTGATTGGACGGTACCGCATCGTGAAGCAACTGCTGATGCCGGCGATCGAAGTGCTACGACCCATCCCGGCCATCGCCTGGGTACCCTTGTCGATCATGCTGTGGCCGACGACGGAATCGTCCATCGTGTTCATCACCTTCATCGGCGCGTTCTATCCGATTCTGCTCAACACGGTGGACGGCGTCCAATCGCTCGACGGCGTGTTGTTGCGTGCGGGGCGCTGTCTCGGCGCGAGCGAAGCGCAGCTGTTCTGGCATGTGATCTTACCGGGGGTCCTGCCCAACATTTTCACGGGGCTCGCGGTAGGGATGGGCGTGGCGTGGGTGTCGCTCATTGCGGCCGAAATGATCGCGGGGCAGTACGGCGTCGGCTACTACACGTGGGAGGCCTATTCGCTCGTCAACTATCCGGCGATCGTCCTCGGCATGATCACGATCGGCGCCCTTGGCCTCGTTTGCAGTGGCGCGATCCGTCTCGTCGGGCAGTTGTCGATGCCGTGGCTCGCGTATGTCAACGGAGCGCGCAAATGAGCAATGCAAACAAAGGCCGTATCGACTGTCGCAACGTCGGCGTCGTGTTCGGCTCAGGCAATGCGCGGACCGAAGCCGTGAAGGACGTATCGCTCACGGTCGAGCCGCACGAGTTCGTCTCGCTGATCGGCCCGTCCGGCTGCGGCAAGTCTTCCTTGCTGAGCATCGCGGCGGGCTTCTCCAAGCCGACTCGCGGAACGGTCACGCTCGACGGCGTGCTGATCAAAAAGCCCAGCGCGGAGCGCGGCGTGGTGTTTCAGCAGTATTCGCTGTTCCCATGGCTAAGGGTGCGAGAGAACGTCGAGTTCGGCTTGAAGATGGCCGGGGTCTCGCGCGCCAAACGCGAAGGCACGGCGCGCACGTTGCTCGGCCTCGCGGGCTTGCTGGCCTTCGAAAACCACTATCCGGATCAATTGTCCGGCGGCATGAAGCAGCGCATCGGCATTGTGCGCGCCCTTGCGGCGAATCCGCGGGTTTTGCTCATGGATGAGCCCTTCGGCGCGCTCGACACGCAAACGCGGACGGTCATGCAGGAGATCCTGACGAACATGTGGCAGCGCTTCCGGCTGTCGGTGCTGTTCATCACGCACGACATCGAGGAAGCGGTGTTCCTGTCGGACCGGATCTACGTGATGACGGCGCGGCCGGGCCGCATCAAGGCTGAAATTCGCGTGCCCCTGCCGCGTCCACGGACGGCGGCGATGTTGGATACCCGCGAATTCGTCGAGCTGGTCCTTCAATTGAAAGGCCTGATTCGCGAGGAATCGCTCGCCGCGATGGGATCCGAGTTGCAATCGGGCGGCGTCGAGGGTTTCAGTATGGAGATGGGCCCGAACGGCGTCGAAGAAATGCTCTGAGCTTATCGAACGAGCATTTCATGAGGCATGACACAACGCAATGTGCGTCCCTAACCGAGGGCGGGGGATAACGCTCTCGATCCGATGGAGTGTTGCAATGAGCAAGAAACCGAACATCCTGTTCTTCCATGTCGACAATCTGGGCATGGGGGAACTCGGCTGCTACGGCGGCGGCAAGCTGCGCGGCGCGGATACGAAGCGCGTCGACGCGTTTTGCAAAGAGGGTACCAAGCTAACGCATTACGTAGTCGAGCCGCAATGCACGCCAACGCGTTCGGCGTTGATGACGGGCCGCTACCCGATCCGCTCCGGCAATCATACGATCGCATTGGGCGGCAACGGCGGCGGTCTCGTTACCTGGGAAGTCACCATCGCCGAACTGTTGGCGCAGGGCGGCTACAAGTCCTCATGCCTCGGCAAATGGCACATCGGAGCGGAAGATGGCCGTTTCCCGACCGACCACGGCTTCGACGAATGGTATGGCCCGCTTCGCACCTATGACGAATGCATGTGGCTGGAGGATCCGCACTACGTGCCGGAGCGCGATGGCTACTCGCACATGCACGAAGGTTTCAAGGGGAAGGGCGCCAAGCCGCTGCTCGATGAACAACTGACGATGGAGACGAAGAAGACCTGCGATCTCGAGTATCAAAAGCGCGGAATCGACTTCATGCAGCGTTGCGTGAAAAACGACGAACCGTTCTTCTTGTACTTCAATCACTCGCTGATGCACTTTCCGATGTCGCCGCGCAACGAGTTCGTGGGCAAGAGCACCAACGGCGAATGGGGCGATTGCCTGCTGATGCTCGATCATGATTTCGGCGTGCTGCTCGACGAACTCGACCGTCTCGGCGTGGCGAACGACACCATCGTGATCTTCTGTGGCGATAACGGTGCGGAAGACCATCTGGCGGGCCGCGGCACGGGCGGCTTCTTCGACGGCTCGTATTTCAGCTCGGCGGAAGGCGGCATCCGCACGCCACTGCTCGCGCGCTGGCCGGGCCGCATTCCGGCCGGCGTCGAAAGCAATGAGATGGTTCACGTCACCGATCTTTTCACGACGCTGCTCAAGTTCGCGGGAAGCGACACGCCTAAGGATCGGCTCATCGACGGCAAGGATCAAACCGCGTTTTTCCTCGGGGAGCAGCCGAACTCGAACCGCGAGTCGTGCATGGTATGGCTCAAGGACGAACTGCATGCAGTGAAGTGGAAAGACTTCAAGATCAACTTCAAGCGCCAGCAGCATTTTCACGACCCCGAGTTGCCGCTTGGATTCGCGCGCATCACGCATCTGCAGGAGGATCCGAAGGAGCGCGAAGCGGTCAATCAGCGCTACGTGCGGTGGTGGGTGATGCAGCACGCGCATCGCGTCGTGCGGGAGTTCGAGGATAGCGTGAAGCAAGAGGAACTGATTCCGCCGGGTTCCGCGCTGGAGTTCGTGCCGAAGTCAGTCTTCAACGCGTAACGCCATGAGCGCGCCGATGATGGACCCTCAACCCGAGAAGCAAGCGTGCCCTTGCGCCAAGGCGGCGGCCGCGTCCATGAAGGCCTCTTGCACCGATGGCATGGTACGGATCGCAGGCGGCGATTTCACGATGGGCTCCGATGTTTTCTATCGCGAGGAACGTCCGGCTCGGCGCGCCACTGCACCGGATTTTTGGATCGACTCGCATCCGGTGACGAACGCGCAATTCGCCGCTTTCGTCGAGGCGACCGGCTATGTCACGCTGGCGGAGCGGGAGCCCGATCCCGCGCTGTATCCCGATGCGGATCCGGCGCTCCTGCGTCCTGGCTCGCTCGTGTTCACGCAGCCGCAATCGCGGGTGGGATTGGGCGACTATCGACAATGGTGGGCGTATGTGCCCGGCGCGAGCTGGCGGCGCCCGCAAGGGCCCGACAGCGATCTAGCCGGTCTCGCGGATCATCCGGTCGTGCATGTGTCGTTCGCCGATGCGAGCGCTTATGCGGCATGGGCAGGTAAGTCCTTGCCGAACGAGATCGAGTGGGAATACGCGGCGCGCGGCGGTATCGACGGTGCGGTTTATCCGTGGGGCGACGAGTTTGCGCCCGACGGCATGCCGATGGCGAACACGTGGCAAGGCGAATTTCCATGGCGCAATAGCGCACTCGATGGTTTCGAACGCACCTCGCCGGTGAGGTCGTTTCCGCCGAACGGCTATGGGCTTTACGACGTTGCCGGCAATGTGTGGGAGTGGACGGTTACCCCGTACGGGCACCCGCCGGGCGTCGCGGAGACGAAGTCGTGTTGCATTCCGTCGACGGGCTCAGGCATGGCGGACGTGCGCAATGTGGTGAAGGGTGGATCGCATTTATGCGCGCCGGCGTATTGCCTGCGCTATCGGCCCGCGGCGCGTCAGGGGCAGACCCTCGATACGTCCACTAGCCATATCGGATTTCGCTGCATCGTGAGAGCGTGATCGGGCTGCCCAGGCGCGTCACACACGAATACGCGCGCCGAATTCTATGTTTCAACCGAACCGAGTACCTTTATGACACATCCTATGAGCCGGATCGATACGCCGAGCGTTACGTCGCGCATTGCTTTGCCCGCATCGCGCGCCGAACTGCAGCGCGAAATCTTGGCGGGCGTGGTGACGAGCCTCGCGTTGATCCCCGAGGTCATCTCATTCTCGTTTATTTCGGGCGTCGAGCCGCATGCGGCGCTATTTGCCTCCGTGGTATTGCTGGTGGTCACATCGCTGTTCGGGGGGAGGCCCGCAATGGTCACGGCGGCGGCAGGTTCAGTGGCGCTCGTCGTCGGGCCGATGGTCCACGCGCATGGTGCGGGCTACATTTTGCCTGCGGTGCTGCTCGCCGGCGTGATTCAGGTGGCATTCGGCATGTTGGGGTTCTCGCGTATCGTGCGCTTCATTCCCCGCTCGGTGATGCTCGGCTTCGTCAATGCGCTGGGCATTCTGATCTTTTGCGCCCAGTTGCCGCATGTGATCGATAAACCGATGGAGGTGTATCCGCTCTTTGCGATCACGCTCGGTATCGTTTTGATCGGCCCGCGCTTGGTGCGATCCGTGCCATCTCCGCTTATCGCGATCGTGGTGGCGACGGGGCTTTCCGTCGCGCTGCGATGGAGCGTGCCGACGGTCGGCGGGGCTCATCCCGGCGAAGAGAATTTGCCGGGACTCACGGCATGGGCGGTGCCGTTCGATCTGAGCACGCTGAAGGTGGTATGGCAGACGGCGATTAGCATCGCGTTCGTCGGTTTGCTGGAGACGTTGCTGACGGCCAAGCTCGTCGACGAAATGACGCAGACGCGCTCCAACAAGGCGCGCGAATCGTGGGCGCTCGGGCTCGGCAATCTCTGCGCGGGCGCTTTCGGGGGAATCGGCGGTTGCGCGATGATCGGTCAGACGGTGGTGAACGTCGGCATTGCGGGGGCGCGCACGCGCGTGTCCACCCTGGCTGCTGCAGCCACGCTGCTCCTGCTCATGACGGGGTTGAGCGCGGTGATGGCGCGCATTCCGACGGCTGCGCTCGCCGCGGTGATGATGGTCGTCGCGGTGAAGACCGTCGATTGGCACAGCTTGCGCCCGGCTACGTTAAAGCGCATGCCGCTGATGGAAACTTCGGTGATGCTGGTGTCCGTGGCATTGACGGTTTATACGGGCAATCTCGCGCTCGGCGTCTTGGGCGGCGTGTTGCTGGCGATGGTGTTGTTCGCGCGCCGCGTGGCGCACGTGATCAGCACCACGCGTGTGGTGGCCATGGACGGGCAGAGTGTGCGCTACGAGGTGCATGGGCCGTTATTCTTCGGCAGCAGCAACGACTTGGTGGACCGTTTCGAGTATGCGGCCGATCCGCGTGCCGTGATCATCGATTTCTCGAAGTCGCAGATCTGGGATGCCTCGACCGTCGCGGCGCTCGATTCGATCGAGACGAAGTATCGACAGCGCGATATTGCGGTGGTGTTTACCGGTCTGGATGAACGAAGTCGCGCATTCCATGCTCGGCTCAGTGGAAATCTGAACGTCAATTGATCGGGGGTTGCAGTGCTTCGAACCTTCACGAGGTGGCCGCCGCTAGGACGTGAATCCTGCGCGTAATTCAATAAAATCAATCGGCTAAGTCGATTCTTGCTCCCGCAATTTACACAAGATGGGCGCTTGGAGAGCCTCGTTGCGCCTAAAGTGGTCGAAGTTTGCGGAGCAAAAATCGACGCTCGAAGCGAGATCGGTGCCGGCAGCCGGAGGACTCGAGGTCATTTGCCGCTCGAGATTCGATCACACGACCCCACCGTTCGGCCGACTCGTGCGAGCTTGCGCGCGAGCCGGCCCATCAAGAGCGTCGCCGTTGACGCACCCCTATTTGTCGTGGCAATGGCGTCGATGTTAACTAAACTGCGTTAGAGGAAGGCCGCCGTGCGCATGCGATCGTCGGAACCTCAACTCCCGATTCGCGCCGAAACGTTGGTGACAGCAGGTTGGGGGAATGATCATACCGTTGAAGGGGCCACTGCGCGCACCGTGAGGCGTGACGTGCTCTGACGTTGCCAGCATCAAGCAGTCGGCATGAGCAGAGTCCGGTTTCGAAGGAGCTGCGATGGTAGAACATCCGTTGTCGAATGGCGGCAAAGCGGTCATGACTTTCGAGTCTGTCCAGACGCTGATCGATGCGCTCGTCGCCGGCGGGTATCAGGTGATAGGGCCAACGGTCCGAGACGGGGCGATCGTCTACGACCGAATCGCGGGCGTGCCGGATTTGCCGGCCGGCTGGCGCGATGTTCAGGATGCCGGCCGTTATCGCTTGGAGCGTCGCGACGACGCAGCCCTGTTCGGTTTCGCCGTCGGGCCGCATTCCTGGAAGCGCTTTTTGCATCCGCCTGTCGAGACGCTTTGGCAGGCGGACATTGGCGACGAAGGGCTCTCGATCACGGCCGCGGCCGATCGTCCTTCGAAATTCGCGTTTATCGGCGTGCGTTCCTGTGAAATCCGGGCCATCCTATCCAGGATCGGGTCTTTTGCGAAGGAATTTACCCGGATCCCGGCTATGAAATGCGTCGCCGTAATGCGTTCATCGTTGCGGTGAACTGCGCGCAGGCCGGCGGAACCTGCTTCTGCGTGTCGATGCAAACGGGGCCGAAGGTGGAGTCCGGGTTCGACCTGGCACTGACCGAGCTGCTCAGCGGGAACGTGCATGAATTCCTGGTGGAAGTCGGCAGCGCAGCCGGTGCCGAGATTCTTCGGCAGATCCCTTGTCGGCCCGCGACCGACATGCACCGTACGGCTGCCGACAGGGTCGTCGCACAGACGGCGAAACAGATGGGCCGAAAACTTGAAACGGACGGAATCAAGCAGTTGCTGCAAGGCAACCCGAACCATCCGCGCTGGGACGACGTGGCGGAACGGTGCCTGACCTGCGGCAACTGCACGATGGTTTGCCCGACCTGCTTCTGTACGACGGTCGAGGATCACAGCGACCTGGCCGGGCAATCCGCCGAGCGAGTTCGCAAATGGGACTCCTGTTTCACGATGGACTTCTCGTACATCCACGGCGGCAGCGTGCGAAAAACGACGCGCTCGCGCTACCGGCAATGGATGACGCACAAGCTCGCGAGTTGGATCGACCAGTTTGGAACATCGGGTTGCGTCGGATGCGGTCGCTGTATCACCTGGTGCCCAGTCGGTATCGACATCACAGAAGAGGTCGCCGCCATTCGCGCAACCGATGCCGCGCCAAAGGGGGACGAGTATGGAGGGGCTTGACCATCTTCTGCGCGAACACCCCTTCTTTGCCGGATTGGCTCCCGCGCATAGTCGATTGATGGCCGGCTGTGCCCGGAACCACCGCTTCAATGCGGGACACTACCTGTTAAGGGAAGGCGAGAGCGCGAACGAGTTCTTCCTGATCCGTCACGGCAAGGTCGCGCTGGAGATCGTCGCACCCGGGCAGACGCCGATCGTTATCGCGACCCTCGGCGCCGGCGAGATCGTGGGGACGTCATGGCTCATTCCTCCGTATCGCTGGACTTTCGATGTCAGGGCGGTGGAGCTCACGCGGGCGATCGGTATGGATGCTAGGTGTCTGCGCGACAAGTGTGAGGCCGACCACGATCTGGGCTACGAACTCATGAAGCGCTTTCTGCCGATTTTCGTGAAGCGGCTGGAGGCAACGAGGCTGCAACTGCTCGATGTCTACGGGAAGCGCTGAGATGACGTTCCCCGCCCGCTCCGATGGTCCGTTTGTCCCGCAGATTTACCGGGTCGCTCGGGTGCGCCGCGAACTGCACGACACGACAACGCTCGAGTTCGTCCCGCTCGCCGGATCACGACCCGCATTCGAGCCGGGGCAGTTCAACATGCTCTACGTCTTCGGCGTCGGCGAAGTGGCGATCAGCATGAGCGGCGACCGGGCCGACGAGCACGCGTTCGTTCATACGGTACGCAACGTCGGCGCTGTCAGCGGGGCGCTCGCCAGGCTTGAAGAGGGGGCGACGATCGGGCTGCGTGGGCCGTTTGGAACGGGCTGGCCGGTTGCCGCTGCCGAGGGCTCGGATATCGTCATCGTGGCAGGCGGTCTCGGCCTCGCGCCGCTGCGTCCGGCAATCTACGACGTGCTGGCCAACCGGAGCCGCTACGGACGCGTCGTTATCCTGTTCGGAAGCCGCAATCCGAAAGAAGTGCTCTACCGTCGAGAATTGGAGCAGTGGCGCAAGCGTCTGGATGTGCAGATCGAGGTAACCGTCGATCACGCGGACGCGAGCTGGCATGGTCACGTCGGGGTCGTGCCGGCGCTGGTTGCAGGCGCGGCTTTCGATCCGCGCGAAACCGTTGCACTGGTGTGCGGGCCGGAGGTAATGATGCGCTTCACCATCAATGCGCTGCGCGACGCCGGCGTCCCGCCCAACTGTATTTATTTGTCGATGGAGCGCAACATGAGATGCGCGATCGGCCTGTGCGGTCACTGTCAGTTCGGGCCCACGTTCGTCTGCAAGGATGGGCCTGTGATGCGGTTCGACGCGATTGCCCGCATTTTCTCCGTCCCGGAGATCTGAGATGAACGCACCGGACACGGTCCAGCGCAAACGGCCGCGGCTCGCGGTCTGGAAGTTCGCTTCTTGCGACGGTTGCCAGCTGTCCTTGCTGGATTGCGAGGACGAACTGCTTGCGCTTGCCGATGCCATCGACATCGCCAATTTTCCGGAAGCCTCCAGCGCCACCGGAGCCGGACCTTACGATCTCTCGCTAGTCGAAGGATCGATCACCACGCCGCACGATGCCGAACGCATTCTGGCAGTGCGGCGGCGATCGAACTATCTGGTGACGATCGGCGCTTGTGCGACGGCAGGTGGTATCCAGGCGTTGCGCAATTTCGCCGACGTGCGCGAGTTCGTAGCCGCAGTCTATGCATCGCCCGAATACATCTCGACGCTTGCAACATCGACGCCGATCTCGGCGCATGTGAAGGTCGATTACGAACTGCGCGGCTGCCCGATCAACAAGATGCAGCTCATCGAGGTCATCTCGGCGTTCCTCGCCGGTCGCAAGCCGGCGATTGCGAGCCACAGTGTCTGCGTGGAGTGCAAGCAGCGCGGCACGGTGTGCGTGATGGTGCAAGGCACGCCCTGCCTGGGGCCTGTCACGCATGCGGGGTGCGGCGCAATCTGCCCGGCTTTCCGGCGTGGCTGCTATGGCTGCTACGGCCCGATGGAGACGCCGAACATGGGTGCGTTGACGCGCGAATGGCAGGCGCTCGGCGCGAGGCCGTTGGATATTCGGCGTGCGTTACGTACCTTCAATGCGACGGCACCGGAGTTTCTGAAGGAGAGCGAGGCTCATGGCGACGAAGACGATCCGGGTTGACTATCTCACTCGAGTCGAGGGGGAGGGCGCGCTCGATCTGCATCTCAAGGACGGGCAGGTGACATCGGCGCGGCTCAACATCTTCGAGCCTCCACGCCTGTTCGAAGCGTTGCTGCGCGGGCGAGGTTTTGCCGAAACGCCCGACATCGTAGCCCGCATCTGCGGGATTTGCCCGATCGCCTATCAGATGAGTGCTGCCCACGCGATCGAAAACGCCTTCGGCATCAGGGTGGATGGGCAGCTTCGAGCCTTGCGCCGATTGATTTACTGCGGCGAATGGATTGAGAGCCATGCGTTGCATGTCGTGATGCTGCATGCGCCGGATTTCCTCGGTTTCCCGGATGCGATTCAGATGGCCCGTGAGCACGGTGACGCTGTCCGCCGGGGCCTTGCCTTGAAGAAAGCCGGTAACGAGTTGATGCGGCTACTGGGGGGGCGCGAGATTCATCCCGTCAACGTAAAGGTGGGTGGCTTCTACCGTGTGCCGCAGCGCGATGAGCTGGCTCCGGTTGCCGAAAGCCTCCAGCGTGCGCGCGACCTTGCCGTGGACCTGGTCCGGTGGGTCGCAAGCTTCGACTTTCCCGGGTTCGAGCGGGACTACGAGTTCGTCGCGCTGCGGCACCCGGAAGAATATCCGTTCAACGAAGGGCGGCTTGTCTCAACGCGCGGCATCGATATCGACATCGCGGATTACGAGACCGAATTCGAGGAAAGGCACGTGGCGCATTCAACCGCACTGCATTCGGTGGTGAAACGGCGCGGGGCGTATCTGGTCGGGCCACTGGCGCGCTACGCGCTCAACTTCGATCGGTTGCCCGAGTCGGTGCAGGAGCTGGCCCGTGAGGCCGGGCTCGGCCCGGTGTGCAGAAACCCGTTTCGCAGCATCGTCGTGCGAGCGCTCGAAGTGGTCTACGCATGCGAGGAGGCGCTGAGACTGATCGCGGCCTATGAGCCGCCGCAGGTCTGTGCGGTGCCGGTCAAGCCGCGCGCGGGCGTGGGCGTCGGCTGCACCGAGGCGCCCCGCGGGATCTGCTGGCATCGCTATCGCCTCGATGCGAACGGGGCGATCGTCGAGGCGCGCATCGTGCCGCCCACCTCGCAGAATCAACCGAGCATCGAGGAGGATTTGACGGCGGTTGCGACGGCCTGGCTCGATCAGCCCGACGATGTATTGCGGGATCGATGCGAACAGAGCATCCGCAATTACGACCCCTGCATCTCGTGTTCCGCACACTTTCTCAGACTTTCGGTGCATCGGACATGACGCGAACGGACAGATCCTGCGCGACGCCACGCAAAGTGCTGGTGGTTGGCATGGGCAACCCCGATCGCGGCGACGATGGCGTCGGGGCGCTGGTTGCGCGCAGCCTGGCCGGACGGCTGCCCGCCGACGTCTCGATCGTCGTGCGTAGCGGCGATGCGCTCTCGCTGATAGAGGATTGGGCCGGCTTCGACGCGTTGGTGTGTGTGGACGCCGCAGCGCCAGTGGACACGCCGGGCCGCATCCACCGGATCGATCTTGCGTCGGATGAACTGGAGCGGGACGTCTCGCTGGCGTCGAGTCACGCGTTCGGCGTGGCGCAGGCGATCGAACTCGCCCGCACGCTGGGGCTCGCGCCCCGCGACATGATCGTCTATGCGATCGAGGGCGTCTGCTTTGAGGGGGGCGCGCCCATCGCGCCGGAAGTGCTGGCCGCTGCAGCCGACGTAGCCGGGCGCGTCGCCGCCGAGGTACGCAGGCTCAGGCAGGCCGTTGCGGAGATCGGTCCTCATGCATGAAACAGGCGTGGTGCGAAACCTAGTGCGCCAGTTGGAAAGGGAGGCCCGGAAAAACGGTGCGGTCCGCGTTCGCGGGGTCGGGGTCTGGCTGGGCGCGCTGAGCCAGTTTTCGCCGGAACACTTTCGTGAGCACTTCGTCGACGAAGCATGCGGCACGTTGGCCGAGGGCGCCACGCTTCGCATCGAGGCGTCACGGGATGTCATTGATCCGCACGCGCAGGACGTGATGATGACCAGCATCGAGTTCGACGTGTACGACGGGAAGGAGTGAGACAGCATGGCGGCGCCATCGTCCGATGTCACCGGACCCGGTCTGCAGCATCGGCTGCGGCTGCGGTTGGAGGTCACCGGCGCAGTCCAGGGGGTGGGCTTTCGGCCGTTCGTTCATCGGCTTGCCGTGAGCGAGGGGCTGGGCGGTTTCGTGCGCAATACCGGCGCGGGCGCATCGGTGGAAGTCGAGGGCTCGCCAGAGGCGCTCGCGCGCTTTCTATCGAGGCTCGACGCCGAAATCAAGCCTCCGGCGGCTATTCATCGGCGGCAGAGCAGGCCGCTTCCGGTCCAAGGGGAGCAAGGCTTCGTGATTGCTCCGAGTGCAACCACCGGCCGACGCTGCGCCCTGGTGCTGCCCGATTGTGCGATCTGCCCGGCGTGTCTGAGCGAGATGCTTGATCCGAACGACCGGCGCCACCTTTATCCGTTTACGAGCTGCGCACATTGTGGCCCGCGTTACAGCCTCATCGAGGCCGTGCCATACGATCGTGCGCGCACGGCCATGCGCCACTTCCCGATGTGCGCCGCCTGCCGCGCGGAATACGATGAGCCCGGGTCGCGCCGCTTTCACGCGGAAACGAGCGCGTGCCCCGAGTGCGGGCCGCAACTCGCGCTCTGGGATGCGACCGGAACCGTTCAAGCCGAGCGGCATCGGGCGCTGCAGCATACAGCCGCTGCCTTGCGCGAGGGCAGGATTGTCGCCCTCAAAGGGTTGGGCGGTTTCCAACTGCTCGTCGACGCCCGCAACGACGCTGCGGTATGCCGCCTGCGGGAGCGAAAGCGGCGTCCGGCGAAGCCGTTCGCCCTGATGGTTCGGACACTGGCCGACGCGATGGCTCTCGCGGAACTCTCGGAGACCGGGCAACGGCTCCTCTGCTCGAGCGCAGCGCCCATCGTCCTGGCCAGAGCAAGGGCGGATGTGTCCTTCATAGCGCCAAGCGTCGCTCCGGCCAATCCGCTGCTTGGCATCATGCTACCTTACACGCCGCTGCATGCGCTCTTGATGCGAGAGCTTGATTTTCCGATTGTGGCGACCAGCGGCAATCGGGGCGGCGAGCCGATCGTGATTGACGAGCGCGCGGCGCTCGAACGGCTCGCGGGCATCGCCGATCTCTTCCTCGTGCATGATCGGCCGATCATGCGGCCGGTGGACGACTCCGTCGTGCGGGTGATCGCGGAGCGAGAGGCCGTCTTGCGGCACGCGCGGGGTTATGCGCCTCTGGCGCTTGCCTGCCCGGCCGCCGCCGAGCCGGCTGCCGCGCTCGGCGCGCACCAGAAGAGCGCGATTGCGCTCGCCGCGGATGGACAGATCATCCTCGGTCCGCATATCGGCGATCTGACTGCCGCTGCGACGCGCGAAGCCTTTGCGCAGGCGCTCGAGGCCATGGCGACACTCTACGACGTGCATCCTCGGCGCGTCGCTTGCGACGCCCATCCGGACTATTACAGCACGCGCTTGGCGCAAGCTTCGGGCTTGCCCGTGCAGCACGTGCCGCATCATCTTGCGCACGTGCTGGCGGGGATGGTCGATAACGAACTCGCCGGCCCCGTGCTCGGTGTCGCTTGGGATGGCGCCGGCTATGGCGATGACGCGTCGATCTGGGGCGGCGAGTTTCTGACCGTCGATGCAACACGTTTTTGCCGCGCCGCCCATCTGCTGCCGTTTCGCCTCGCCGGCGGCGAGGCCGCCATCCGCGAGCCGCGTCGTGCCGCGCTCGGCGCCTTGTATCTGATCTTCGGCGAGGCGGCGTTCGCAATGACGGACCTCAAGCCCGTGGCGGCTTTCGCCCCGACGGAGAAGCAGGTGCTTGGCACCATGCTGCGCCGCGGTGTCAACGCGCCTTTGACGTCGAGCGCTGGCCGGCTCTTCGATGCGGTTGCCGCATTGCTCGATCTCGTCCAGACAGCGAGCTTCGAAGGTCAGGCCGCGATGGCCGTCGAATTCGCGGCGCAGCGGGCAGTGGAGTCGGTGTCGCTGGCTGCCCCGCGCCTCACGGAGCATGCCGGCAGCCTTTTGCTCGACTGGCGACCGATGCTGGCCGACATCGTGGCCGGCTGGCGTGACGGTGTCGCTGCGCCGGTGTTGGCGGCGGCGTTCCATGAAAGCCTGGTCGAGGCCGTCGTTGCGGTGGCGATGCGCGTCGGGCGCGAGCAGGTCGTGCTGAGCGGCGGTTGCTTTCAGAACGCGCGGCTCGTGGAACATGCCGTGCATCGCTTGCGCGAGGCCGGCTTTCGTCCGTATTGGCATCGACGCGTTCCGCCGAACGACGGCGGCATTGCCGTTGGCCAGGCCCTGTTCGCCGCTCGGCCACTGACTGGGGAGAAGATCTGATGTGCCTCGCCGTTCCGGGAAAGATTCTGAGCATCGATGGCGATGATCCTTTGTTGCGGCAAGGGAGGGTCGCGTTCGCCGGCATCGTCAAGCAGGCCAATCTTGCCTACGTGCCCGAAGCGCGGCCCGGCGATTATGTGCTGGTCCACGCCGGCTTTGCCATCGCTTTGATCGACGAGGCGCAGGCCCTCGCGACGCTCGCCTGGCTCGCCGAGGCCTCACGGGAGGATGCCAGATGAAATACGTCGACGAGTTCCGCGATCCGACGCTTGCGCGTTGTTATGCCGATGCGATTGCGCGCATCGCGACGCGCCCGTGGTCGATCATGGAGATTTGCGGCGGCCAGACCCATTCGATCGTGAGGCACGGCATCGACCAGATGCTGCCGCGCGGCGTGACGCTTCTGCACGGCCCCGGCTGCCCGGTCTGTGTCACGCCCTCCGGCATCATCGACGCGGCGATCGCCATCGCGAGCCGGCCCGAGGTGACATTCTGTTCGTTCGGCGACATGCTTCGCGTGCCCGGCGAAACCGGGAGTCTGCTGGCCGCGCGCGGGCGCGGCGCCGACATCCGCATGGTCTATTCGCCGCTCGATGCGCTGGCGATTGCGCGAGATAGACCGGATCGCGAGGTTGTCTTCTTCGCCATCGGCTTCGAGACGACCGCGCCGGCCACCGCCATGGCCGTGCTGCAGGCCGAGCGAGAGCGGGTTGCGAATTTTTCGCTACTGGTGTCGCACGTGCTCGTGCCGCCCGCGATCGAGGCGCTGCTGAGCGATCCGGGCAACGGCGTACAAGGGTTTCTCGCCGCCGGCCATGTCTGCGCGGTGATGGGGTATTGGGAATATGAGCCGATCGCACGCCGCTTCGGCATTCCGATCGTCGTAACCGGTTTCGAACCCGTGGATCTCCTGCAGGGACTTTATTTGTGCATCCGGCAGCTTGAAGCGGGCCGAGCCGAAGTGGAGAACCAGTACCTGCGCACGGTGCAGCGTGACGGCAACCGTCATGCGCAGGCCGTACTTGGCCGCGTTTTTTCGGTGCGGCCGCAACAATGGCGTGGGATCGGCGAAATCGCCAATAGCGGTTTGGGACTTGCGCCGGATTACGCACGCTTCGATGCGCTACGGCGTTTTCCGGATATCGTCGCGCCGCCCGAGCGTTGCAATGAATGCATCAGCGGCGAGGTGCTGCGCGGGGTGAAGAAACCTGGCGATTGCCCGGCTTTCGGCACACGATGCACACCGGAGCATCCGCTGGGTGCGACGATGGTGTCGTCCGAAGGCGCTTGCGCCGCCTACTATCGTTATCGCAGGCCATCGCACAGCGATGCGGCCGGCGAGCCTGCCCGCCCGAGGATCCTATGAGCGACACGCCGCGCTTCGCGCCGAATTGCCCCATGCCGGCCCTGTCCGGGGACATCATCGAACTCGCTCACGGCGGCGGCGGCCTGCTGACCCGGCGGCTCATCGACGGGCTCTTTCGTCCCGCGTTCGCGCAGTCGCCCGACGATCTCACCCATGACGGGGCGGTATTCGACATCGGGGGCGTGCGCCTCGCCTTCACGACCGATTCCTACGTAGTGCAGCCGCTATTCTTTCCGGGCGGCGACATCGGCTCGCTTGCCGTCAACGGGACGGTGAACGATCTGGCGATGTGTGGCGCCGAGCCGCGCTACCTCAGCGCCGGGCTGGTGATCGAAGAAGGCTTCCCGATCGACGATCTGCGCCGCGTGGTGGTGTCCATGCGCGATGCGGCAAGGGTGGCGGGCGTGCGTCTCGTGACCGGCGATACGAAGGTGGTCGAGCGCGGCAAGGGCGACGGCCTCTATGTCAACACGTCCGGTGTAGGGATCGTCGCGCCGAGGTCGCCGATTTCGCCCCGGCAGGTCAGGAAAAACGATGTCGTCGTTCTGAGCGGCGATATCGGCCGCCATGGGATCGCCATCATGGCGATGCGCGAAGGACTCGGTTTCGAGACCACGATCACGAGCGATTGTGCACCTCTGGCCGCCAGCGTGCGGGCGCTGCTTGATGCGGGAATCGATCTGCATTGCATGCGCGATCTGACGCGAGGCGGCCTGGCCACGGCATTGCTCGAGATTGCTGCAGCGGGGTGCGTGACGATTCGGCTCGATGAGTCGGACATTCCGATATCGGATCCGGTGCGCGGCGCTTGCGAGATCCTCGGGCTCGATCCGCTTTATGTGGCGAACGAAGGGCGGTTCGTCGCGTTCGTATCGCCCGGGTGCGCAGAGCGGAGCGTCGCGATCCTGCGCCGTTTCTGCGCGCACGCAACGGTCATTGGCACGGTTGCCGATGACCCGGCTCCAACGGGCGCCGTCGAACTGCGCACGCTTGGCGGCAGGCGCGCACTCGACATGCAAACGGGGGAACAGTTGCCCCGCATATGCTAGACAGTGTAGTGAATCGGGCTCGATGCGGCGAAGCGGTTTTGATTCCGCGCGAACCGGGACCAAGGGGCTTCGCCGTCGCGAAACGCGTCGTCAGTCTGCTGTCCGAATTGGCGGCACGAGCCTTCTGAGCAGCGGACCGAAGGTCAGGCCCTGAACCAGGATGGAGAAGAGCACGACGATATAGGTGGTCGTGAGGATCAACTCGCGTGGGTGGCCTTCAGGCAGCAGGAAGGCCAACGAGATCGAAAGGGCGCCCCTTAGGCCTCCCCATGTCAGCAGCGCGATCGTTCCCTTCGGAAATGAAACGACGGCACCCATGGTCTTGATCGGGATGAAGACGCTGATGACTCGGCCCGTCAACACGCAGGCAATGCCGATCAAACCGAGCGCGAGATACGTGTCCGTCTCTTTGATGGCGAGGATTTCCAGCCCCATGAGCAGGAACAGTAGGCTATTGAGAATCTCGTCGACCAGTTCCCAGAACGTCCCCAGATATTCCTGCGTTTTCTTTGACATTGCCCGCTTCAGTCCGTTATTGCCGAGGAGCAGTCCGGCGACGACCACGGCGATCGGCCCCGACATGCGAAGGGCGTCGGCAAGCGCGTAAGAGCCCATGCATAAAGCGATGGAAAGCAGAATCTCCACTTGGTAGTCGTCGATCGTGCGAATCAGGCGGAACGTCATCCAACCGAGCAGCCAGCCTAGCGCGATACTGCCGAGCGTTTCCTGGACGAAGAACCACGAGACGGTCGCGATGCTCGGCTCGCTTCGGCCCGTGGCGATGTCGAGGATCGAAAGGAAAATCACGGCGCCAACGCCATCGTTGAACAGGCTTTCGCCGGTGATACGGGTTTCGAGATCTTTTGGCGCGCCGGCCTTCTTGATGATGCCGAGCACAGCGATTGGGTCGGTCGGCGAGATCAGTGCGCCGAACAGCAATGCGTAGATGAAGCCAAGGTCATACCCCAGCGCATGGGCGGCACTCCAGAAGAGCGCGCCTATGACGACCGTGGACAGGATGGTACCGAACGTGGAAAGGATCGTGACGGTCCACTTGACCTTGTACAGATCCCCCAAATCGACGTGCAGCGCGCCGGCGAAGAGAAGAAAAGCCAAAAAACCGTGAAATACTAGATCGCTGAAATCGATGCTGGGAACGAAGCGGGCATACCTTTGAATTTCGACGAGGCCTGTCTTCCCCAAGAAAACCAACACGAGGGAGGACACAAGCGCAATCGCCATCAAGCCGATTGTCGGGGGCAAAGACAGAAGGCGGTGGTTCAGGTATCCGCCCAGCGCAGTCAGCACGATCAAGACGGTCACGGTTTGGAACAAAGTCATAGGCGAGAGGTGTCCGTTCGAAGTTAGGTGGCGGCCCTTTGGTTGCGTCGCTGCCGACGCCATTTTATCGGGAGCGCCGTGAGCCGAAAGGCGAACGTTGCAAGCGTAGCGTTCCCGCAGGCAGAACGAAGCGCAAACGGCAGGCCACGAGACCGAACCTGACGCTCGTCTCGCTCGTCCGAAAGCTTACGGATCGGTTGCAGTCTCGAGCCGCCGTGTCGTGCCGCCGACAGCGCTCGCTGCGGGTGCGGTTGATATCGATCAACTCGTGCCGGGGCGACTCGGCAATACTGATCAATGGCGCGAACGAGCCGATTGGGAGCTTGAATATGCAATACATCGAGAATCGCACGTTCGACGAACTCAAAGCGGGAGACACGGCAAGCCTCGTACGAACCCTCACGCACGAGGATATCGAGCTGTTTGCGATCATGTCCGGCGACGTCAATCCGACGCATGTGGATGAAGCCTTCGCCCGCAGCGACGAATTCCACAGGATCGTTGCGCATGGCATGTGGGGCGCCGCGCTGATCTCGACGGTGCTGGGCACGCAACTTCCCGGCCCCGGGACGCTCTACGTCGATCAGTCTTTGCATTTTTGCTGCCCGGTCGCGCTGGGCGACACCCTCACCGTCTCGGTGCGGGTGACGAGCAAGGTGGGCACCACGCATCACGTCGTGTTCGATTGCCGCGCAGTGAATCAGCATGGCGAAGCGGTCATCACCGGCACGGCCGAGGTCGTGGCTCCGACCGAGAAGACTTCGCGCCCCCGCATCACACTGCCTGAGGTGGAGTTGCGCATGAAGGGGCACCGCTACGAGCATTTGATCGCGATGACGCACGGGCTCGCACCGATTCGAACGGCAGTGGTTCATCCGGTGGACGCACCCTCGCTGCTGGGAGCGGTGGAAGCGGCGCGCGCCAATCTCATCGTGCCGATACTGATCGGGCCGGAGGCTAAGATTCGGGCGACGGCGGCTCTCGCTCAACTTGACCTGACGCCCTACGAAATCGTGCCGACGGCGCACAGCGATGCGGCCGCGGCGCAAGCGGTTGCGATGGCGCGCGCGGGCAAAGTCGATGCATTGATGAAGGGTGCGCTTCATACCGACGAACTCATGCATGCAGTGGTCGATGCCGATCAGGGCTTGCGCACGGCACGTCGCATCAGCCACGTGTTTGCGATCGACGCGCCGCGCTATCCGCGGCCTCTTTTCGTCACCGACGCGGCGATCAACGTCTACCCGACGCTCGCCGAAAAGCGCGACATCGTTCAAAACGCGATCGATCTGGCGCACGCGCTCGGGATCGTCGAGCCGCGCGTCGCGATCCTCTCCGCGGTCGAAACGGTGACCGAGACGATCCGCTCCACGCTCGATGCGGCGGCGCTGTGCAAGATGGCCGATCGCGGGCAGATCACGGGGGGCATTTTGGACGGCCCGCTCGCGTTCGATAACGCGGTTTCGACGGAGGCAGCCGAAACGAAGGGCATCCATTCTCAGGTGGCGGGGCGAGCCGACATCTTCGTCGTGCCGGACCTTGAAGCAGGAAACATTCTGGCGAAGCAACTCGAGTATCTTGCAGACGCGCAGGTCGCCGGCATCGTGCTCGGTGCGCGGGTTCCAATCATTCTGACGAGCCGAGCCGACAAGACGCTCGCGCGTCTCGGCTCGTGTGCCATCGCGCTGCTGCTTGCCCGTCACGCACCGGAGCAAAAGGCATGAGCGATGCGATTCTCGTATTGAATGCGGGCTCTTCGAGCATCAAGTTCTCGGTCTTTCCGGGCCACGCCCGGCCCGAGCGCGCGGCCCTGCTGTGCGACGGCGAATGCGAGGGCATCGGAGAGCGGCTGCACTTTACGGCGAAAGATCGTGCCGGCGTATCGCTGGCCGATGAATACCCCGCAGGGATCACGCATGAAGATGCGCTGTCCGAATTGCTGCGATGGATCGAGCGCTACTTCCGAAGCCATCGGCTGGTCGCGGCCGGACATCGTGTCGTACATGGCGGAGTGCGATACACGTCACCGGTTCGGATCGATACGTCGGTGATCGACGAGCTTCGGCGGCTCATTCCACTCGCACCGCTGCATCAGCCTCATCATCTTGCCGCGATCGCAGCCATATCGAAACTTCACCCCACGCTGCCACAAATCGCGTGCTTCGACACGGCCTTCCATCACACGCAGCCCGAGGTGGCCACGAGCTTCGCAATACCGAGGCGGCTGACCGCGGAGGGTATCCGCCGGTACGGCTTTCACGGCCTGTCCTATGAATACATCACGAGCGTTCTCCCGGATGTCCTCGGACCCGTTGCCGCAAATGGCCGCGTCGTGGTGGCCCATCTCGGAAGCGGTGCAAGCATGTGCGCTCTCCGCGAGCGCAAGAGCGTGGCGACGACGATGGGCTTCACGGCGCTCGACGGGCTGCCGATGAGCCGTCGCTGCGGCAATCTCGATCCGGGTGTCGTCCTCTACCTGATCCAGGAGAAGGGCATGACCGCGCAAGAAATCAATCGCCTGCTCTATCACGATTCGGGGCTGCTCGGCGTGTCTGGCATCAGCGACGACATGCGCGTTCTGCTCGCCAGCGATCGCCCGTCGGCCATGCAGGCCATTGCGCTCTTCGTTTATCGCATCAACCGCGAATTGGGTTCGATGGCTGCGGCCCTGGGAGGGCTCGATGCGCTGGTGTTCACTGCGGGGATCGGCGAGCACGCGAGCGAGATCCGCCGTCTTGTCTGCGACGGCGCTGCCTGGCTGGGGCTGGATCTCGACCAAAGCGCCAACGCTGCGGGCGGTCCGCGCATTACACAATCCGGCAGCAGGACCTCGGCCTGGGTGATTCCGACAGACGAAGATTTGATGATTGCGCGCCACACGTGGGCGGCGTTGAACCCGGCGGCGGCAATCGCTTAGCGGACCTCGCGCGGGCTATTGCAGCAAGACCACCTATGAAAGACGCATCCGCGGCAGGCCCTTCGAGCGCGATGGGCCGATCGAACAGCCAGGAGGCTGACATGACGCAGGAACAGATGACCGAGGAAGCCGCAGCCGCGGCCGCCCCGCAACCGAACGACGAAGACGCGAATGGGCTGACGGACGCCGAGGCGGAGAAGCGGCTGGCCCAGTATGGCGAGAACGCGCTTGCCGAGCATCAGGTCGGCATGGTCGAGCGGCTTGCTCATTTCTTTTGGGGGCCGATTCCCTGGATGATCGAGGTGGCCGCCGTGCTGTCGGCCGCGCTCGGGCATTGGGCGGATCTCGCGATCATCGTGACGATGCTTGTTATCAACGCGGGCGTCGGATTCTGGCAGGAGTTCAAGGCCGACAATGCGATTACGCTGCTGAAACAGCGGCTCGCGCTCAAGGCACGCGTGCGTCGCGATGGAGTGTGGAAGGACATCGAGGCGCGACTGCTCGTTCCCGGCGACGTCGTCCACGTGAAGCTGGGCAATATCGTGCCCGCCGATCTGAAGTTAATCGACGGCGCCTACCTGAGCGTCGATCAGGCGGCCCTGACCGGGGAATCGCTTCCAGTCGACAAGAAGGTGGGTGACGAGGCCTATTCCGGGTCGATCGCCAAGCAAGGTGAGATGAGCGGGGTCGTCACGTCCACGGGCATGAACACCTATTTCGGCAAGACGGCGCATCTTGTCGAGCAGGCCAAGAGCGTCTCGCACTTCCAGCGCGCTGTGCTTCGCATCGGCAACTTTCTGATCATGGTGACGATCGGCCTCGTGCTCCTGATCGGACTCGCCGCGCTGTTTCGTCGCGATCCGATCGTCGAAACGATTCAGTTCGCCCTCATCCTGACCATCGCGTCGATCCCTGTCGCATTGCCGGCCGTGCTTTCCGTCACCATGGCCATCGGCGCCGAAAGGCTGGCGAAGTTCAAGGCGATCGTCTCGCGCCTCGTCGCGATCGAAGAGATGGCCGGGATGGACATGCTGTGCAGCGATAAGACCGGCACGCTCACCAAAAACGAGTTGACCTTGGGCGACTTGGAGCCGGCGCCGGGTGTGACTGCCGAGGACCTCATACTGGCTGCCGTGCTGGCGTCGCGGCGCGATGCGCCCGATGCGATCGATGCAGCCATTCTTGCGAGCGTTCCGGCGAATCGGCAATTCGATCGCTACACGGTGAAGGCGTTCTATCCATTCGACCCTGTGGTGAAGCGCGCAGAAGCGGACATCGAAGAGAACGGCCGAAGCTTCAAGGTTGCCAAGGGGGCGCCCCAGGTGATAGTCGATTTGTGCGCTCCTGATGCCGGTCAGCGCAGTGCGGTTTCGGCCTCGGTCAATCGCGACGCGACGCGGGGATTCCGCACCCTCGGTGTGGCGCGTACCGACGAATCCGGCAAGTGGCGGTTCCTTGGATTGTTGCCGCTGTTCGATCCGCCGCGGGACGATTGCGCCGAGACGATTGCGGTGGCCCGCTCGATGGGTGTCGAGATCAAGATGGTGACGGGCGACCATGAGGCGATCGCCAAAGAGATCGCGGGGCAGCTCGAGCTAGGGCAGAACATCGTCGTTGCCGATTCCGTCTTCGGGCAGGAAAACGAAGGCGAGCAGCTTTCGCGCATCGTTGCCGCGGACGGATTTGCGCGCGTCCTTCCCGAACACAAGTTCAAGATCGTCAAAGCGCTTCAGGGCGCGGGCCATATCGTCGGCATGACCGGCGATGGGGTGAACGATGCGCCGGCGCTGAAACAGGCGGACATCGGCATCGCGGTCAGTGGGGCCACCGATGCCGCGCGAGCTGCTGCAGACCTCGTGTTGACCGCACCCGGACTCTCGGTGATCACGCGGGCGATCGAGGAGGCGCGTCGCATCTTCGAGCGTATGACGAGCTATGCGATGTACCGTATAGCCGAGACGATCCGGCTGCTGCTCTTCATGACCGCGAGCATCCTGGTTTTCAATTTCTACCCGGTGACCGCGGTCATGGTCGTGTTGCTGGCGCTGCTCAACGATTTGCCGATCATGATGATCGCGTACGACAACGCGCCCATTGCAGCGAAGCCGGTGCGCTGGGATATGACGCGCGTACTGACCATTGCCGCCGTGCTCGGCGTTTATGGCGTAATCGTCAGCTTCGGCTTGTTCTGGATCGCCCGGGACTACCTGAAATTGTCGTTGCCGATGGTCCAGGCGCTGATATTTCTGAAGTTGCTCGTCGCAGGTCACATGACCATTTATCTGACGCGCAACAAGGGGCCGGTGTGGGAGCGGCCATGGCCGAGCTGGAAGCTCGTCGTTCCCTGCGAATTGACTCAAATCATCGGAACCTTGGCCGTGGTCTACGGCTGGTTCATGGCCCCCACCGGCTGGCCGCTCGCGCTCATGGTGTGGGGCTACGCGCTCGCAACGTTCGCGCTGGCGAGCGCGATCAAGGTCGGCGTGTATCGGCTGCTCGATCATCGTCCGGCCCGACAAACCCGGCATCTCGCGCGGATCGAGAGCTGGCTGGTCGGCCATGTTCCTCATCATTGGTAGCGCATCGGCAGTGCGAGATGACGCGTGCGACTCAGACGAACCAGGCGAGGTGAGCAATGAAGCGGATTTTGGTGGCAACGGATGGGTCGGCCGGTGCGGATCGCGCCGTCGAATATGCTGCTCGAACGGCGAAGGACTACGGCGCCGAGCTTTTGATCGTCAACGTGATTGGGGGTTATGGGCTACCGGACAAGTTATTTCTAGCATTCACCCAAGCGCAACAAACCTGGCTGAAGGATCTGCTGACGTCGCTGTCGGGTGAAATCCTGACGAAGGCACGAGAGCATGCACGAAGCTTCGGCGTTGCAACGATTGAACTCGAGTCGCGCACGGGTGACGTCGCTCAGGCCGTGATCGAGATCGGGCAGGAGAAAGCTGTAGATCTCATCGTCGTCGGCAAGCGAGGCGCCGGCGCGCTGACTCAGCTGTTGCTGGGAAGCGTTTCCGAAAAGTTGGTGAGCCTTGCGCCGTTGCCGGTTACCGTCATTCCCTGATTTCCGATCGCTGCGCGGTGGATGAGCGCCCTCGCCCCCGGAACTGCTCATGATCGATCTCTCGTCCGGCGTCCCCGGATCGATCGATTTTGCGTGCAGCGTATATATGAAATTGAAAGGAAGGAGGGCATATCGGATTGTTCAGGGGCAAAGCACGCTGACCGAATATTGGCCCCAAATCGCGAAATGGCTTGCGCAGCGATAGCTAGGATAAATAGCGCGAACGCTTTCTCGCACGCATCGGACCAGGCCGGAAGCGGAACTTCGGCGCAGCCCAAACCGGCGCAAAGATCGGCGCGCCCCGTTTCCGTCAGCGAAAAACGCAGATTAACGTCTACTATGAGAAGCGAGCAGATCTGGCATCTACTGCAGCGCATTAGCGCTTGACGGAGGGAAGCCGAACCATGGCAGAGGCTTCGAACGAACTCGATGAAACGGCCCGCGGCAATCGCCGCCACGTCAGGGTTGCGCCGGTCCAGCCGATTCCGGCAGCGCCTGCGGACGAAGAGGCAGCCGAGCCGCTTGCGCTGTCTTGGTTGCTCGTTCTTGCGCTAGCTGTCGGTTGCATTACAGGTCTCGGCGCAGTCGTCTTCAGAGGCCTGATCGGGTTCGTCCACAACCTTTTCTTTCTCCGCCAGGCGTCGTTTTCCTACGACGCCAGTCAATTCACGCCGGACTCGCCTTGGGGGGCGCTCGTCATCTTCGTGCCGGTGGTAGGCGGCCTGTTGGTCACGTGGATCGTCAGCAACTTCGCGCCCGAGGCGAAGGGCCACGGCGTGCCGGAGGTCATGGACGCCATCTACTACAAAGGCGGCATCATTCGGCCAGTGGTCGCCTTGATCAAATCGATCGCATCGGCGTTCGCGATCGGCTCCGGCGCCGCCGTCGGACGCGAGGGGCCCATCATCCAGATTGGTTCGGCACTCGGTTCGACCCTCGGTCAACTCATTCGTATGACGGCTGGCCAACGGATCACGCTCGTAGCGGCAGGCGCGGGTGCGGGCATAGCGGCGACCTTCAATACCCCGATCGGAGGGGTGCTGTTCGCAACGGAACTGATGATGCCCGAAATCAGTGTGGATACGTTCCTGCCCGTCGCGCTCGCAACGGGCACGGCGACCTTCATTGGCCGTCTATTCTTCGGTGCGGATTCCGCCTTTCTCGTGCCCGCGCAACTCGGGGCAATTCCGAATCAGCTCGGCAGTGCGCTCACGCTGGCGCTCTATGCACTGTTGGGCGCGCTCACGGGCGTTGCTGCCGCGGCGTTGATACGGGCCCTGCATTGGGCCGAGGACGCTTTCGAGCGAATGCCCAACCGATACCTTCGGCATGCGGCCGGCATGCTGCTGGTGGGTCTGCTGATGTACGCGTTGTGGCGCGGGGCAGGGCATTACTATGTCGAAGGCGTTGGATATGCTTCCATCCAGGCCACGCTGTACGGACAACTGCCAGGCGCCGCGTTCCTGCTGCTGCTTGCCGCGAGCAAGCTGTTCGCCACCTCGGTGAGCCTCGGGTCGGGTTCCTCGGGTGGGGTGTTTTCGCCATCGCTTTTCATCGGGGCCACCCTCGGCGCGGCGGTCGCATCGGTGATAACGGCGGCTGTGCCCGGCACCCCGATCAGCGCGCCGGCGTTCGCGATGGTGGGCATGGGCGCAATGGTTGGCGGCGGCACGGGAGCAGCCATGACCGCGGTCGCGATGATCTTCGAAATGACGCGAGATTACGACATCGTGCTACCCATGATTATCGCGGTGGCCGTCAGCTTGGGTGTGCGGCGGTTGCTGTCGGTAGAGAGCATCTATACGCTCAAACTTCGCCGCCGCGGTCACGCGATTCCGAACGCGCTTCACGCCAACATGTTTTTGGTGCAGGAAGCGAGTCAAGTGATGGAGACCGACGTGCTCGTGCTGGATCACGCAACGCCATTCCGGGAAATACTGCCGCGTTCCGAAGGTTTCGTCTTTCGCCACGTGGTCGTCACCAAGGACGAACGAATCTTGGGCGTGCTGCGTATCAACGTCGGCTTGCGGCGGGCGGTGAACCAAGCGGAATCCGACATTACGCTTGGCGAGTTGGCCCAACACAATTTTATTGTTGTCACCGAGCACGAAATCGCCTTCAGAGTGATATCGCGCCTTTGGAAGCAACATGCAACGATGGCCGTAGTCGTGCAGCTGGACAGCGCGCAAGCGCCTGTGCGCGTGCTAGGCGTGATTGCGAAAGAACATGTTGCCGACTCTGTCGCGCGTAGTATCAGGATCTTCCCGGGCAAGCACTGAGCGGTGCTCGGCGTTGCTGAAAGAGGGGTGTCGGATGAAGCAAATCCAATGGCTGGACACGGCTCGTCACTGGGTCGGCAAGACGTTGCACTGGGATGCCGTCAGGGATGCCGTGCACAATGCGGCCGAGCGGGAGCCGGAGCCCGAGTGGGTGATCGCATACGAAACCGCGAACGGTTTTTGTTGCTTGTATAAGGGCGAAGAGCACGATTTCAAGGAAATCGAGGAGGCCCGTGCATGGGCCGATGAGGTTGACGTCCAGATCTACTTCATCGGCCTTTGAGGTGGCATTACGTTGATGTAAAACGTATCTTCTCACGCGTTGTCATGATGCCGCGGCATATACCGCTCCGATAGCGCTTCATAGAGCGGCGGAGCAAACAACCGCGAGACGCGGCTAGCAATCAATGCAGTCGCCATCAACGAAATCACGAGAGCGTGCCCGTTGATCATCTCGATCACGATGACGAAGGCGGTGATTGGGCTTTGCGTCACCGCGGCAAGATAGCCGACCATCCCGAGCGCGATCAGCATCGGCAATTGCATCTGCGAGAACACCATGTGCAGTGCATTGCCGATTCCGGCGCCGATCGCGAGGGACGGTGCGAACAACCCGCCAGGCGCTCCGGGCAGATAGGAGCCCACCATCGTAATCATCTTGAAGGCCGGATAGAGCGCGCCGACATGTCCGCGCCCCTCGAGCATCGAACGCGCTTCCGCATAGCCGCTGCCGAACGTATGCCCCGAACTGGCAATGCCGACCACCGCGATTAATAGGCCGCAGGCGGCGCCGAATACGA
Organism: Trinickia sp. Y13; assembly: GCF_029522115.1. Classification (GTDB taxonomy): domain Bacteria; phylum Pseudomonadota; class Gammaproteobacteria; order Burkholderiales; family Burkholderiaceae; genus Trinickia. The sequence continues at coordinate 346,171 of NZ_JAKWFK010000001.1, forward strand.
CCGGACGATGCGCGCGCATGTGTAGAACCGACTGCGGCATCCAGCGGTGCGTATTGAGAAGCAGCCAGCAGAAGATGCCCCCGGCGATACCCGCAAGCAGCCCTACCAACGGCACTGCGGCAACGAGCAGATCCGGAAGATGCGGCCCGATGTCGATGGTTCCGAAATACACATAGTTGCCTTGGAGCCCAAGGGAAACGACGCCTGCGAAGATGATCGCGGTGATGAGCACCCCGCTCGTGCGGGCCTCGAAACTACGCGTGAGTTCCTCGATGGCGAACACGACGCCCGCGAGCGGTGCGTTGAACGCAGCCGACAGTCCCGCAGCTGCGCCGGCCAATGCTAGCCGGCGTTCGAGCGAGCCGCCGCGGATCGCGCGGAAGCGCTTCGGGTAGAACTGTCGAAGGCTGAACATGAGCGATGCGCCGACGTGGATGGTAGGTCCTTCGCGCCCGATGGTCAGGCCGCCGAGGATCGCAAGAAAGGAAACCAAAATCTTGCCGATCAAAATCGGGATCGTTAGCAGGCGCTCGCCCAATTCTCTCGGGCCGTGCAGCGAGGCGATCACCTGCGGAATGCCGCTGCCTTCCGCGCCTTCGAAGAAACGCCTCGTGATCCAGACGCATGCGGCACTGATGGCGGGCGTCACAAGCAACGGCAACCATCGGTTGTGCGCCACGTGATTGAGGAAGAGGTCGTATCCGAAATCGATCAAGCGCGCATAGAGCACCGCGATCAATCCCGCAACAACGGCGCCGATCCAAAACACCCCGTAGTGAAGCCAAAGTTTGTAGGCGTGCTGAAAGGACCATTTGTTCGTCGGGACTCGGAATTGCATGACTTGAGGGATTGGCGCGAAAGCGTAAGTATACCGGTCCAACTCTCGGTTCCGCGCGTCTGGTGTTGCAATACCGTGCCCGCAGCGGGTTTGTCCCTAGCTGCTTCGTCTCGCTCGTTGGGAACTGGTTTGCTGCCGTTCGACTCTGAACGTCGGGCAGCGCTGCCGCCTGCGAAGGGCCGTCTTTCGAAGCACGGGCGCGGCGGAAGCATTGGGCGGACGGGGCAGAACGAATAGACGGGGATCATGGAAATGACCGCAAAAGCCGAGAGGCGGGTGTTTTTCAGCATCGCGGGGATTGTGTGCAAGGCGTTGCTCTTTGGCGCAATCGTTTCGATGCTGTTCGTCGGGGTTGGCATTGTGACGAGCGGTGCAGTGGCCGGTCACGCAAACGACATCGTTCCGGTGTCGGTCGACGCGGTGCTCGCGGACATTCCCGGCACGCAATCCGAGAACGATGGGTCGGGCGGTGAGCCAAGCCCCGGTATCGATGTTTCAAATGCGGTGGGCATGAAGATTCCGGGGCCGCTGAAGGCGGTCCTAACCAGCGACACGACCAGCCAACACATTCTGAATTCTTGGCTCGATGTCGTCCCCGTGCGGGATCGCGGCGAGTTCATCGCCGGCCTCGCGAAGGTCGTCACGGCAGCCAATCAGCACGCGGCTTCATGGGAGTGGGACAACCGGCAGCGCTATATTGCGGCGGCCATGAGCGAGTATGCGCGGATCAGTATCGATCGCATCACCGAGATTGCGGACGCGCGAAAGCAAAGCGCGGAGAAACTCGCCCGCTATCGCAATGCGCTGGGAACGTTGCTCGGAATCGCCGCAACGCTTACGCTGCTATTGACCGTCATGGCTATCGAGCGTAATACGCGCCCGCGCGTCGGAGTCGGGCAGCCGTCCGCGCATGACGGTGGCCGGACTGAGTGAGCCGTGCTCGATTGGAAGTCGACCGGCATGTGACTGCTCGTGGCGAGTGCGGCGGGGCAACGCAGGTCATCGCAGACGCGCTCGACTAGATCTGATGATGGGCCGTCCAGCTCAGGTCGCCCTGAGGGCGCGGCGTACGGGAGCCTTCATGGAAACCGCGACGAGCAGCCAGCATGCGACGAGCCCCGAGCATGCAAAAAATACGGCGCTGGCTCCCTCGTGCTGCAGTAGCCAACCGCCTAAGATCCCGCCGAGCGCCAGACCGATCGACTGCGTGGTGTTGTACACGCCAGTGGCTGCCCCTTTGCGAGCGCCGGGCGCGAGCTTGGACACGAGCGACGGCTGTGATGCTTCGAGGATATTGAATCCGAGGAAGTAGACGAACAGAATCATCGCCATTGCCAAAATGGTATGTGGCGCTTCGCCGAGCGACAACTGACCAATCAGAATAAGCGCGATGGCGCTGAGCAGCACCGATTTCATCTTGCCGCGCTTCTCTGCGGCGATGATGGCAGGCACCATCATTACGAACGAAAGCCCCATGACCGGTAGGTACACTTTCCAGTGCGACGCGACTGGCAAGCCGCCGGCCTCGAGCATCCGCGGCACGACGAGGAAGAGCGCCGTTTGCGTTGCGTGCAGCACCAGCACGCCAAAGTTCAAGCGCAGAAGTTCCGCGTTGCGTAGTACTTCGGCAAAGGGCGCAGGCACATGCGTGGGCCGCGGCGCGCTCGGCACGATCCAAATCACGACGCCTATGGCGACGATCGACAGCGCACCGACGAGCGAAAAAAGGCCGCTCATCCCGAGCCAGTGAAAGATGATCGGCGCGCCGACGATGGCCGCGGCAAACGAAATGCCGATACTGCCGCCGATCATCGCCATCGCTTTCGTGCGATGCTCCTCGGCTGTGAGATCGGCGACGAACGCGATCACCGCCGACGACACGGCGCCCATTCCCTGGATCACACGGCCTGCGATAATCCAGGCCATCGAGTGTCCGACGGCCGCGATGAAGCTGCCTAATGCAAAAATGAGCAGGCCCGCGATAATCACCGGCTTACGGCCGAGTTTGTCGGAAGCCCAACCGTAAAAAATGTAAAGCAGCGATTGCGTCGCACCGTACGCTCCCAACGCGATGCCGACGAGCAACACGTTGTCGCCGCCGGGGATCGTCTTCGCGTAGACGGAGAACACCGGCATGATCATGAAGAGGCCGAGCATGCGCAGCGCAAAGATGCTGGCGAGCGACGCCGTGGCGCGAAGCTCACGGGCGCTCATGCGTGAAGGGCCGGTAGGGAGATCGGACATCGGGAGCGGGCTCACGTGTGGACCAAAAAGAAACCCAGCGGAGCCGCCGGGTCTGGGAAGTGTCGCCGGGAGCCAACTAACTGTTCAATCCAGCGGACGGAGGACGCGTGTCACAACATACATCACCTTGTGACCATTCGGCGACTCTATCGACGCCGGCTTAAGGGAAACTTAAAAGTCCCCGACCGCCCGCATTTAACGCGAGCTGCTTGAACTAGAGCGAAACCACGGGTAATGCGGCGCGGCCGCGGCAGACGATGACGGGTACCGGCACGTCGCCAAAGGCTGACGCCACCATTGAACGGCAAGCGGCTGGCAATGACGAGTGCCGCGCTTGCGGATGCCCAACGTGGCGGCAGGCTGGCTCGAGACGCGCCGTCCGGGCTCAGTGCGACATCAGCACTGGCACGGTCATCGAGGCGAGCATGGTGCGGGTGACCCCGCCGAGCACCCACTCATGCAGCCGCGCGTGTCCGTAGCCGCCCATTACGATGAGGTCGGCATCCATATCCGCCGCATGCGAGAGCAGTAGCTCCGCGAGCGATGCATCCACCACCGTTGGAGTAAGCATGCGCTGGTCGAAAGAGATCTCGCGCAGCCGCTCCATTGCGCAGCGAGCCTTTACGCTGTGTGCATTCAAGTAAGCTTCGAGTTCGTCCAGCGAGCTCACCGGCGCGTCGTGGGGTGCGAATTCGCAAACCTGGACCGACTGCGCACGCTGAAGCAAGGGGAGTGCATCGTGCAGCGCACGGGCGCTTTCACGCGTGTCCGACCAACCGACGAGCACGCGCGCGGGCTCGCGAGCCCGGGCTGCGGGCGGCACGAACAGCAGCGGGCAGGAGGCAGCGGCGACCAGCATGGCGGCCTGCTTCTGGGACAAGGATGCCGGATCGTCTTTATCGGGCTGCGACAGTACGAGCAAATCGTTGAAGCGCGACGCCGAAACGAGTGCGGCCAGTGTGTCGACCCGCGAGTCGAGCCATGCCGTCGTGGGTGACAGCCTGGCACCCGCCAGCGCTTCATCGAACGCCTGGCCACGTAACGCCTCGCTTGCCAGCACACCGGGGACCGTGCCCTGGGAAGCGCCGACCATACCCGTCCACGACAGCAGGCTGGTCAGCCCGTGACTGGTACCGGCGTACGCCACCACACTGTGATAGGTGTTCATCGCCAAGCTCCTCGGATCGTAGTTGCATAAGCTCAGGCTAGCACTTGGATGAGCGGCGGACCTGATCAGTATCAAACATTGACGAGTACTGTTAGCCGGCCGACATCGTCGCTTGCTATGAGCGTCGCGGGCAAATCGAGACCAGCGCCAGTTCATCTTTTTGTGTTGTTCGGAGAAATGCGAGCCTTGCGGTGAGTCCGTTTCCGCCAATTCGAACTTTCATGTACTCAAAACGTACTCATTCGACGTTGGCCCGTCGCGGACCGCGAACATATTTTAGTCACCCGAAAAGAAAAAGCCCGCAATTGCGGGCTTCATCGCGAATATATCATCCAGCAGATTGATTTGGATCTGTTTTTCTGGTGCCCAGGAGAGGACTCGGTCACGCAAGCGCGACCCCGGCTGCGCTTGCAAGCGCAGCCTTTCGAGTCCTCCCGCAAGGTGCGCAGGCACCTTGCTTCCTGGGCGGAATAATGAAAAAAGGCCAGCAAAGCTGACCTTTTTAAAAAACTGGTGCCCAGGAGAGGACTCGGTCACACTCGCGCGACCCCGGCTGCGCTTGCAAGCGCAGCCTTTCGAGTCCTCCCGCAAGGTGCGCAGGCACCTTGCTTCCTGGGCGGAATAATGAAAAAAGGCCAGCAAAGCTGACCTTTTTAAAAATACTGGTGCCCAGGAGAGGACTCGAACCTCCACGATGTTGCCACCGCTAGGACCTGAACCTAGTGCGTCTACCAATTCCGCCACCTGGGCTCGCTTTGAGCGAAGGCGCTATTGTAGCCAGTTCCGCGTAACTGTCAACGATGCACCCGCAAAAATTCAACTCCCAATCACCACCAACACCTGCGCCAACGGCGCCGTCGACCCACCCGGCCCAGCCGCCCGTAAGGGCTGCCCATATGTCACGCGCGCATTCACAAAGCGCGACCACTGAAACCGCACGCCCACCCCCACGCTAGATAGCATGCCCGCCTGTATTTCCGCAGGCTGATCGATCTTGTTCCAAACATGCCCCGCATCGACGAACAAGAACGGCTGAAACGCCGGCCCGCTATCGCCGAAAAACGCAAACGCAGGCGTGCGCAATTCCGTTTGAACATCCCACCCGCGATCGCCTTGCACGCTATACGGCGCATACCCGCGCAACGTATCGTCGCCGCCAAGCCCCATTTCCTCGCTCGGCAATAGCGTATTCGGCGTCCATTGGAATCGCCCGCGCGCAGATAAGCTAAATCCCGCGCCAAGCGTCAAATCGCGCTGAGCGAGCAATTGCATATACTCATAACGCGCCGTCGCACCGTTGCGCGTAGTCCGAAACGCATCGTCGGTGTTACTCCCATCCAAATGCCCGGGGCTGCCCACGAGCGCAACGTTCGCGTGCGTCTGTCCCAACGAATCGCTTTTCGTCGCATCGTAGGCGATCAAAAACTGATGCGCGTGCGTATTGGCATTGAAGACCTGCACGCCCCCGAATTCCAGATCGTTGTTCGAGCGCTTGAAGTCGTAGCCGACCTGCAACTGTTGCTGCCACCCGTCCACCAGCGGCAAATGCCGATCGTAACGCGCGCTGAACTGCGCCGAGACGCCCGTCTGATTGAAGCTGTTGTCCAGGCGCGGCGTGCTCTGCGCATACACACCAAAGAATTCGACGCGATCGAACCAAGGCAACGGCGCGGAGTAACTGAACGAGTGCGCCTGAAAACGCGGCCGGTTCGGCCGGCCTTCGATCGCCGGATTGCCCCCAAGCAAGTCGTTGCTCGCCGTGTATTGGTAAGCGATCTGCTGATCGAGCCCAAATAGATTGCCGTAATCGAAACCCGCAAAAAAACGGTCCCTGCCCAACTGCTGAACCCCGGCATTGTCATAACCGGCGTTGACGCGAAACGGGAAGCGATCCTGCGTCTGCAGGATCACGTCGGTCGCGTTCGTGCCCTCGCCAGGTGCATACACGACATCGACGCGTCGATACGGATTGGCGTTCAACAGCGTCAAGCCGGTGGAAACATCCGACTCGGTGACGGGGCCGCCACTTCGCAAGGGCATCTCCCGCAGCAGTTGCGCCTCCGAAAAATAACGGTTGTCCCGCGCCATGACGCGCCCGACATGAAACTCGGCCACGGCGATGCGCACGACGCCGTCGCTGACGTCCTGCTCGGGCACGTAAACATCGACGAGCGGCTGGCCCGCCGAGCGGAACCGTTCGATCACCGCACGGCGTATCTGCGCGAGCCGCGCGAATGTCAAAGGCCGACCGATATCGCCCGCGAACTGCGCAAGGAACGCACCGTCCAGCACGGGCAAGCCCACGGCCGCTACCCGCTTGCCTTCCGGCAAGGCCTGCGTGCGCACGAGCACATGGCCGTCATCCCTGACGAAGACGATGCCGCGCAGGCTCGCGATGGCCACTTGCTGCGAGCCCGTCGCTGCCCCCGGCGGCGGGGGCGGGGAGGCCGGCCGAGCAGGCGCAGGGGGCGGGCTGGGCGCCACGTCGCGATAGGATTGCGCGCCGGCCGTGGTGCAAACGAGCGCGAGCGCCACGCCGGTCCAACAGAGTTTGCCGCCGAATCGGCAACTCATACGCGAGCTTGCTGCGTCATACCGGATCCCCCGTTTCACGGCGCGTCTGCACGTGCGAAGCGCTACGCACGCGCGATATCCTTGATTTTGCGTGCAGGTACGCCACCCACCAGCGTGTAGGCGGGCACATCCTTCGTGACGACCGCACCGGCGGCCACCACGGCCGCTTCGTGGATCGTGACCCCGGGCAAAATCGTTGCGCCCGCACCGATCCAAACCTTGTCTTCCACGCGAATCTCATGGTGATCGAGACCGCGGCCGAGCTCGGGCGCGAAGACGATACCGTGCGTAGCCGTCTCGAACGACACGCGCGGGCCGATTTGCACGTCGGCCCCGATCGAGATGCGACTATTGCGGCAGGCAAGCCGCGTGTCGAAGTTCAGGTAGGCGCGATCGCCGATCGAAATGCCGCGAATCGTTTCCTCGTTCAAGCTCAGTTCGACATTCAAAGGCCCGATGATCGTCACGTCCTTGCCGATCGCCATGCCCGCGCTGCGGAAGAAGGCAGGGCGGATGCGGTTGAAGGGGCCATAGGTCGGCATCGCATTGCCGAGGCTGATGAAAAGGTGTCGTTTGAAAGCGCTCAGGAGCTTCATTGGTTCGCACGCTCGAAGGCGCATTGCGCCACAATGCTCGACCATACCGCGCGCCGAACGTTCCGTCCCTAATGTGGCGTATAGAGCGGGGCTTTTGTCGTAAATCCAGGCAACGCGTGTTTCCTCCCGCTCTCCGGGCCGGGTCGTGATGCCCTCATAGCGCCCCTCTCAAATTGGGGGCGCTTCGGAAATCCGGCTTTGAATGGTTACATTGCGGCGGCACCGGGCGAGGAAGGTTTGCCTCTGGCACCGCTGAATATGAGCAGCGCCACGCCGAGCATAATTCCGACGTCCGCAACGTTGAACACGCCCGTTCGCACATGCCCGATTCCCACGTTCAGAAAATCGAAAACTCGACCCTGATCGACACAACGGTCGAGTAGATTGCTGAACCCCCCGCCCAAAATGCAAGTGATCGCAAAGACTTCGACACGGCCAAGCTTGGACGAACGCAGCAGCCATCCGAGCAGCCCTGCAAGGATCGCCAGAACACCGTATGTGAACACCGTATTGCGCGTCGCGGCAGCCATCTCTGCGCCTGCACTGAGGAACGCCCCGTGGTTGTAAGTGGGGAGAACGAGCAGGCTTCCCCCGAGAAGCGACACGACTTCGCCGGGCCTCAAGATTTGCTTGAATAAGGCCTTCGTCAACTGGTCAAGGATGATCCAGGCGAGCGCGCCAAGAAGCGCAGTGGCGATTCTCTGTTTCGTCGTCATTCGGTAAATGGTCCGTTGCCAGGCAGGGGCGCATTCCATTTGTCGGTGCGAGGCTTGGTGACATCGAAGCCGAGCAAGGCAGTGCCCGCTGGCTCGATCTCGTGGGCTAGGGCGGCAATCTTAGCAGGTAGCCTTGCCGCCTCTCGCGCATTGCACCCGAGCAAGATCACACCAGGGGCCGCCTGCCCGGCGAAAGTCCCGCCATCGAAGCGAGGAATTTCGACCGAAATCGTCACTTGAGATCAAATAGTATCGCCATTAAATTGGGGTCGTTATCCGAATAACAACCAGAAAAACATCTCCAATCGGCCGTAATAACTTCCGAAATTCCTACAAACTTTACGAGAAAACTAGGGATTTCCCCGATGTGGTATCGGTAACAAACGGCCGACAAGCCGTCACACTTTGATACGAAAATACACACTTCGGAAATTTCACCCGTAGAGCGTTTTTCGTGGCCGTTATGTCGGATGAATCCTACACATTTTGCTGACGCCCTACGCGATCTTCCTCCTACGCTGATTTCGCCAACTCGCGCGTTCCCCGATACTTCGCATCAACGAGTTGCAACCGCCTTCCGCCTAGACGAGATTGCGCGTCGCGGGCGGGCCTGAACGGCGGATCTTCCCGTGAAGCGATGCCCAAGATTGCGGCGCAAAGCTGATTTATTAGTTAGGAATCCTAACTAACTGATTGTAGAGCATTTGTTTGGGAAAGCCCCGTATCGCTTCGAGATGCCGCTGCCCCGATTTCCACACGTTCCGCTCGGGCCTGTCTCGATGCACTTGAGGGTTTGAAAGATGAAACGACGTCAATTTCTCGGCTGCCTCACCGCAGCGGCAAGCAGCTACGCTCTCGTTGCCTGTGGCGGCGGCGGATCCGACGCCGCCTCGGGCGGCAGCTCGAGCGCGGGAACGGGCGCGGTGGTGAACGCAAGCTCGACGTCGACCTCGTCGGCCTCGCCGGACGGCACTACCGTGCCGTCGGCAAGCTCTATCGTGGACAACGGCGCAAACGTTTGGACACTGTCGAATGGTTATATTTACAAAAACGGCACCAAGGATCCGTACTCGTACAACGTGATCATGCTGCTCTGGTACGGCGGCTACGTGTACCAGGAAAACACCAGCAAGGCCTTCTACAAGTGGACCGGCTCGACTTGGACGCAATCCCTCGACCCGCGCTTGGGCGGCACGTCGGCGGACGGCACGACGATTCCTCCTGCCTCGTACATCATCGACAAGCAGAACAACCAGTGGACGCTCTCGGGCGGCTATATCTATAAAAACGGAGTGAAGGATCCGTACTCGTACAACGTGAGCTTGCTGCTCTGGTACGGCGGCATGATTTATCAGAAGGGCACGGGTGGTCAGTTCTACGTGAAGACGTGGATGAACACCTGGCTGCCTAGCCGCGATCCTCGCGTGGACTTGGCAGCGACGGCCGGTTCCTTCTACGGCATCAACGGTCACTACGACTATCCGTTCACGGCGACGCAGGTCGTCAGTGCGCTGCAAGCCCTCGGCTGCACCACCTACCGCGTGGGCTGCGTCAACAAGTCGACGCAGTTGAACCCGGTCATCTCGCTCGCCAGGCAGTTCCAGGCGGCTAACATGACGCTCTTTACGCTCGTCAACTACGGCTTGCGCGATGCCACCGGCACGCTCTACGCGAGCGAGTCGGCCGCTTACAGCGCTACGTACGCGGGCGCTGCGGCAGTCGCCACGGCACTCGCGCCGTACGGGGTCACGATGTACGAATGCGGCAACGAACTGACGCGCGACCCCGCGATCATCCTCAATTCGGCGACGGCGGGCACGAACAAGGCCGACTTCAACAACGCGAATTGGCCGATCATGCGCGGGGCCATCCGCGGGATGATCGCCGGCATCAAGTCGGTGCAGCCGGGCGCGAAGGTAGGGGTGAACTTCTGCGTGGCGGATATCGCGGCGTCGGACATGTTGTGGGACGGCCTGCAGCCCGACGGCACGGGCGGTCATCCGACGGTGCGCTGGGACATCACGACGTGGCACAACTACTCGCCCTATGGCGACATCTTCAACATCGGCACCGATGGCGCGGGCCCCGGTTTCAACTTGCCGTCGTATTGCAAGGCGCGATACGGCGTTCCGTTCATGATCACCGAGTGGAATGCGGCGCCCGAGCAGAACGAGACGCAGCGTTCGAGCTATGTCACGAAGCAACTGGGCGAGTTTTATGCGGCCCGCAAGACGCAAGGCATGCAGTCCGTGATGTACTACGAACTGACGAGTGGCGATTACACCTACGGCATCGTGCTCGACGATCTAACGCCGATTCAGCCCACGTACGGTACGTTCCAAACGTTCGTGCAGAATAACCCGGACAATTAAGGACCCGTTGCATTCGCTAGCGGGCGAATGAGACGAAAGCTCGAAGCCGCGGCGCATTACGCCGTCGCTTCGAGCTTTTTTCTTTTCGAGCGTCGATCGATGGGCTCGTTCGTTCCGCTGCCTTCACTTGTACGCGCTGCCTGAGCCACGGGTCACGAACGGGCGCCATCGATTTCGCGGGTAGACGAACGCTGCCGTCAGCGCCCCGTATTCGGCGAGGGCACGGCGCCGGAGAACCGAGGACCGCGCGTGCGGGCGGGCCGGCGCGCGGGCACGGCGGGCGCTACCGGCGTCGCACGACCCATGAAGGCCGGATACGTTTGCCGCACACGCGAGGCGAGCAGCAAGGAGATGACGAGCGCGATCGGCAGCATGTTCGAGGGCGTGGTCAAGCGGTGCTCCGTGGCCGACATCGCCAGCAGGCACACGGAGCCCAGCTCCGTGAAACGATACGCGACGAAATTGCGGCCATTTTCGCGCACCGAGGCCCAAGCGCCTTGTTGGCACCACCCGATCAGGCGCCAGTAAAACGTAATCATCAGCAAGAGGCCGACCACGCCGAGTTCCGCGAGGATGTTCAAGAACGAGTTGTGCGCGTGCGAATCGCTATGGTTCACCGTCACGCCCACCGCTTGACCGAAGAGCCCGAAGTAGTGCACCACGTATGCGATCTGATCGTCGAACGAACCGAACCCCATGCCGAAGATCGGGCTTTGGCGGAAGTAAGACAGTGCGCGCGGCCAGAGCCACTCGTAGCGGATGCTCAGGTTGGCGACCTTTTCGTCCGGATTGGAGATGTTGAACTGATAGCCCATGTAATCGACCGAGCCTTGCGTATGGAAGTACGCAATGAACAGCGATGCAGCGATGAGACCGCCCATGAGCGAGGCGAGCATCCAGCGTTTGCGTCCGAAGTATAGATAGGGCATTAGCACTAGGATGCCGAACGCCGATCCGCGGCTATAGGTCGAGAACAACATCAAGGCATTGGCGCCCATCAACGCGAGCATGCCGCGGCTTCGCCTCATGGAATAGCAGGCGATGCCGAGGCACAGCAGCACGGCTAAGAACCCGCCCGCCGCATTACGCGCGATGAAGTAGCTGCCGAACGTGTCGGAGGGATGGCGGAAAATCGTCAACAGCCCGTTCTGCGCGACATACCAGAGGTAATACGGAACGTTGACGAGCACCGCAAAGACATAGAACCGGCGCAAAACTTTGTTCAGATCCCATCGGTGCATGTAGACGCAACCGGCCAGAATCGGCGCGTAGGAAACGAAAAAGTTGCCGTCGTGACGATAAAAGTCGAATTCGGTGAACGATTCAGGGTTGTAGTAGAGCGTAGAAAGCAAAGCGAACGCCGCGAAGGTCACGAGCGGCGCGATGAACGACGGGTAGCGGCGTCCGAAGAAACGCCACCCGCACAGCACCATCGGCGCGAAACCGATGGCGCTGATTGGAACGAAGTTCGTCACGCTGAAGATCAGCGCGATCATGGAGACGTAGGCCACGCTCGCTTTCCCTCGGCTTATTTGGTCACGATCGCAGCCGTCAAGCCGGCGTTGAGCGCGGGCAACAGCAGGCTCAACACGCGGTTGAAGCGGACGAGCGGGCCATTGTCGACGTACACCACGTCCTTGGGCTGCAGGTTGAACTGATTGGCGAGCAGCATCGAGACGGGCGAACTCGAGTCGAGGTGATAGACGAGCGGCTTGCCGTTCTCTTGGCGAATCACGTACAGCTGCCTCGCATTGGACGTGCCTTGGTTGATGAAGCCGGCTTGGCTCAGCGCCTCGGCCAGCGTGAGCTTGCCGTCGGAGGTTGGCGTCGCGGCGATCGGCTTGGCCACTTCGCCCATGACGTAAGCCGTATTGTCGTCGCGCGTGCTCACGCGCAGCATGTCACCGGGCTGCAGCATGATGTCCTGCGGGTTCTTGCCGAGCGCCATCATCTGCGTGAGATTGATCGGGTAGGACGTGCCGTTGCGGGTGAGCGTCAGATGCGCCCGATCGGCGTTCGCGGTAAAGCCGCCCGCACGGTTCACGGCTTCGGTCAACGTCATCGGAATGTCGTTGATCGATTGGCCGCCGGGGGCGCGCACTTCGCCGTCGACGTACACCTGCGCCGACCGGTACGACGCCACGCGAACGGTCACTTGCGGCTCGCGGAACTGCTTGGCCAGATCCGACCTCACCTCGCGCCGTACCTGCTCGACCGTTTTGCCGGCCGCGTGAATCGGGTGCGACAGGTAGGGGAAGTCGAGGTTGCCTTGGCCGTCGACGACGAAGCCCTGGGCGGGATCGCTCGTTTTAGACGTTTGCGATTGCTGACCGAGTGCGGCCGCCAGCTCGGGGTGATCCCAAACGGTGATCTGCAACACGTCGCCCGGGCCTAGCTTGTACGGGCCGGGCTTGGCGAACAAGTCGAGCTGATTGGCGATTTGCATTTGGCTCGTGCCGCCTTGAAGCCGTTTGATCAGGTTCAAGTCGATCGGCTGAATCGGAATCTGCTCCGCGGTTTGCACCGCGCCGTCGGGTGTCGACGAGACGGGCAGAGTAGGGGGCGTCTCCATATGCTGACCGGGAACGATCGAGCACGCGGCGAGCAGCGTCGACAGCGCGGTGAGAGCCGTCGTGCAGCGTCTGGCGGCGCGCGTGCGCGTCGCATTGCCGTTACTTGCGTTCGGGTCGAGCAATCGTAATGAGTTTTTCATTGTCCGCACTCCATGCTTCAGTAGGCGTTGCTTCAGTACGCATTGGTATGACGTAGGCCCTTGAAGATCGTCGCGAGGATGATCCGCATATCGAGCCGGAAGGACCAGTTGCGTAGGTAATAAAGATCGTGGGCGACGCGCTGCTCCATTTTTTCCACTCGCTCCGTCTCGCCGCGGAAACCGTTGACTTGCGCCCAGCCCGTGATGCCCGGTTTGATGCGGTAGCGATGGATATAGCCCTGAACGATCGGTTGATAAAGATTGTCGTGCTCGATGGCGTGCGGGCGCGGTCCCACGACCGACATTTCGCCTTTCAGCACGTTGATGAACTGCGGAAGCTCGTCCATGCTGGTGCGGCGCAGGAAAGCACCCACTCGCGTCACGCGCGGGTCGCCGCGCTTGGCCTGCTCGAGCACGCCGTCCTTCGGTTGATGCACGCGCATGGAGCGGAATTTGTAGATCTCGAAGACGCGCCCGTCCACGCCTTTGCGACGTTGCTTGAAGAAGACCGGCCCCTCCGAGCTGAGCTTGACCGCAATGGCGATAGCGATCATGACGGGCGCCAACGCGATCAACGCCGCGGTGGCGAACAAACGATCGAACAGTTCCTTCTTGATGAGCGCTGCCGGCGGCACGGGCGACGCAATCAGGTTGATCGTCGGCAGCCCCAACAAATTCGTCACGCTTCCTTCGAACAGGGACAACATGCGCACGTCGGGCATGAAGCGGATATTGATGAGGTCGTTGCGAAATTCGTTGACGACGTCCATGATCGCCGCATCCTCCGCCAATGGCAGCGCGAGCCACAGTTCGTCCAGCTCGTGCTCGCGCACGAATGCGGCGAACGCGGCGCGGTCGTCGTACACGGGAATCTCGGGGTGCGCGATCGGCGTGCCGCCCGAGTTGATGTTGTAGATCGCCGCCGCGCGAAAACCCGTGGTGGGCGAGGTTTCGATCTTGCGGATCAGATCGTCGCAGTGCGCGCCGCATCCAACGATGGCCACCTGGTGCAAGTTCATGCCGGCCGTGCGCATGCGGGCGAGCACCGCATGCATCCAGAGCCGGCCCGCGATCATGACGAGCCCGGAGATCACCGTCCAATAGCCGAACCACAGGCGCGACACGAGATTGACCATGTGCAACGAGAACATGAGCGCCATCGCGCCCACCTGAACCAGCGCCCAGGCCAATGCGACTTGCCGCACGAGCGCTCGCTTGGAGCGGCCGCGCCACGACTCGTAGACGCCGAACGAAGGGAACACGACCAGCGACAACGCGGCCGAGAAGGCGACGAAAGCCCAGTAGAGCCGCGCGTCGGCCACGCCTTCGAATCGCAATTGCGATGCGATCAGGGCGCCCAGCGCGATGATGCCGACGTCGAATACGCGCGCCCAAAGATCTTGCAGTCCTCGCATTTCCTCACTCCCAGTCGTTGTTCGTTCGTTCGTCCGCGATCGCATGCCGCGCTCTAGGCGTTGCGTTCGCGAAGCCATTCACGCTCGCCAAGAGTCGATCGACGATGCGATAGGTAAGAAAAGCGTCAAACATGTCCTCCCGAGCAATGACGCGTGCCCTGGGCGGCCCGATGCGCCCGGCGCCGCCCGCGTCACTGGCTCAAAGCGTGTTTGCGATAGACGGTGGGCGACACGCCGTACCGCTTTCTGAATAGGCGTCCCAAGCGATCGCCGTTGCCCATGCCGCAGCGGCGGGCGATTTTGTCGACCGGCAGCTTGGTGCCGACGAGCATGGCGCAGATCGCTTCGAATCGGAGCTGCATCAAGTACTCGAGCGGCGTGACCCCGAACTCGCTCTTGAAGCGCCGCAAATAGTTGCGCACGCTCATGGCGGCGACGGCGGCGGCGTCCGATACGGAAATGTCGCTGCCGAAGTTCTCGCGCATCCAGCGCGTGGACTCGTGAATCTTGTCGACGGTGGTGTTCAGGTTCGGCGTTTCGCTGCGCGCTTTCACAACCTCGCCCACCGATGGCGGCAGGCTGCTCGCGATGCGCAGCGACATGTCTTCGCCGTGATCCGAGGCGATCTGCGTCAGCGCCATTTGCGCGGCTTTTTGATTCAGCGCCCAAGCCGGCATCGAGCCCGAGCCGATCCAAAACACCGGCACGTTCGGCCGCGAGTGCGCCATGTCCACGCCGAACGCGGACGCATGCCGCGCAGCGGCCGCGTGAGCGGGCGAGCCGGACCCGGAGAGCCAGCGCGCGAGCTGCACGTCGAAGCCCGATGTCACACGCACGTCGTTACTTGCGACGTATAACGCGTGAAAGTCGCCGACCGAGTAGGAATCCAGGCGCTGCGTCATGACGGCGATCGAGGACGAGCTCGTTACCGGGCCGCCGAGCTTGGAGAGCAAGGACACCCGGTAAGGAGGTTGATTGCTCGAGAAGCGCATCAGGGCGTTGGCCAATTGAAAGACTTCGCTGATCACACCTGTCGTGAACAGGCAGTGACCGTCGAAGATGAGGATCCCGATATGGCGCGCGTCGGCTAGCGAGGTCATTTCTCGCCGCATGACGTGCGGTGTAGTAAAGACAGTGGCGCGATCCACGAAGCATTCCTCCCGCATGGTGAACACGATGAGTGTTGCGGTGCATCATCGTAATCATCATGATGCCATGTCGATTTTTGGAGAAAAACCTGGCGAAAATAGCCGTGTATTTGGCGCGAGTGGTCGGATCGAAGAAAGTTAATCGCTGAAGTATTTTTTATATTTTTGTTATAAAAATTTACAAACTCCCATTTTTTTTGTGCACCCCTTCGGAACCGTTGGGGTCAGGGCTGGCGGCCTTCCGCTGGCGGGTTCGGTAAAAAATATCGCCCTTTAATCAGAAATATTGCCATTCCGAATAATTGCACCGGGCTGCCATTTACCGATCTTAAGCCTTCATGCATTCGTAATGTTTGTCGGGCTTCGCCCAAATCCGCCAACACATCGGCCTTTTGCGACCTTCGGGATTACGCATGAAGTTGACTCGCTATGCTTCACAGCAACATGAGCCGAAGCGGTCGGCGATACGCTCTTTTGCGCAACGCTCGCCGCCTCTTCATGCATTCGGACCCATTAGGAGAACAAGCAGATGAGTACTCCTGTTGAAACGAGGGAGCGACCGCGTAAGGTCGGGGCGGTGACGCAATTGCGCGCACCGCACACCGTGGCGCCACAGTCGGCGCTGCGCACGCGGGCCGTCGTGCTCGCGGGTGGCTCGGGCACCCGGCTCTGGCCGCTCTCGCGCAAGCATTTTCCCAAACAACTGGTCGACGTGCTCGGCGCCGGCTCGCTGCTGCAAATGACGGTGCAGAGGCTGCAGCGGCTCGCCGATGTTGAACTGCGCATCGACGACTCCCCGATCATCGTCTGCGGCTCCGAGCACCGCGCCATCAGCGCGCAGCAAATGGAGCAACTCGGGGTGGGCGCGCAGTTCATCATCGAGCCGACCGGGCGCAACACGGCGCCAGCGCTCTCGCTCGCGGCCATGCATGCGCTCGCGGATGGCGGCGACGCCGTGCTCGTCGTGATGCCTGCCGATCATATGATCGGTGACGTGGCCGCGTTCCAGCGCGCCGTTGCCGTGGCCGCGCGTCATGCCGAGCGGGGTGCGATCGTCACGCTCGGCATTCGGCCGACGCGCGCTGAAACCGGCTACGGTTATATCGAGCCGGGCGATGAGATCGGCGATGCTCGCAAAATTGCCCGTTTCGTCGAAAAGCCGCCGCTCGAAGTGGCGCGTTCCTACCTGGCCTCGGGCAAATACTTCTGGAATAGCGGCATCTTCGTATTGCGTGCGAGCGTTTGGCTCTCGACGTTGCAGCAGATGCAACCTGAAACGTTCGCGGCCTGCGCTGCCGCCTACGAAGCAGGAGAGGATAGCGCAACCGGCTACAAGCCGAACGAACCATTGTTCGCCGACGTGCCCTCCGATTCGATCGACTACGCCGTGATGGAAAACCTCACGCGCGGCGGCGGCGTCGAAGGCGTGGTCGTTCCGCTCGATGCGGCATGGTCCGATTTGGGCTCGTGGGATTCGGTGTGGGATGCGCTCGGCAAGGACGCGAGCGGCAACGTCGCCTCGGGCCGTGTGCTGATGGAAGACGCGCAATCGTGTTACGTGCGCGCCGAGAGCCGGCTCGTGACCTGCGTGGGCGTGTCCGATCTCGTCGTCGTCGAAACGGCGGATGCCGTGCTCGTCGTCGATCGCTCGCGCGTGCAGGACGTCAAGCGCATCGTCGGGCGCATCGCCGATCAGCAGGGGCCGGAGGTCGACGCCCATCGCAAGGTGCAGCGGCCGTGGGGCTGTTACGACTCGATCGACAAGGGCGAGCGTTTTCAGGTGAAGCACATCGTGGTCGAGGCCGGGGCGCAATTGTCGCTGCAGCTTCACCATCATCGCGCCGAGCATTGGATCGTCGTACGCGGCACGGCTCTCGTCACGCGTGGCGAAGAGCAGTTCCTGCTCGGAGAAAATCAATCGACGTATATTCCGCTCGGCGTCAAGCATCGGCTCGAAAACCCCGGGAAGGTGGCGCTCGAATTGATCGAAGTTCAATCGGGCGCCTATCTCGGCGAGGACGACATCGTCCGCTTCGAGGATGTCTACGGACGCGCTAGTTGATGGCGGCGGCCGCGCGCAGCGATTGCGAGCGGCCGCGGCATGTTTGCCGGCGGAGCATACGTGGCAACCGTTTTTGAACTCGATCCATGAACGTTTATGACGCTGCGCTGGAGCATGTCCGCAATTCGATCGGGACCGCGGAGGTGCTGGGACTGAAGTCCTGCGCGATTCTCGTCTCCGATCTAAAGCTCTTGCTCGAAGTGCTGGAAGAGGCGGTGCGCAACCAGCAGCCGGGCTCGCAACAACAGAAGGCGCAATGAAAGCGGACGCGATCCACACAACGCTACATTTTCGAGGACGACGCCAGTGAACGATTTGGCTCTCAACTCTCTCTACGTGCAAACAGGAGGCGAACGCAGCCAACTGTCTGCGCGCGACCTATTGAAGCTGCTGCGCGACCACATGTTCGAGGTGCTCGGGGTGGCGCTGGCCGTGACGGCGCTCGCCGTCGCGTACCTGTTCGTTGCGACGCCCGAGTACGAGGCCGATGTGCTCGTGCGGGTCGATCCGCCCGAACCGAACGCACTCGGCATTTCCTCGCAGGCGCCGCAGGTTGCGCCGCCTGCGCCGTCGCCCTCGGCTGAAATCGCGATCATGCAGAGCCGCTCCGTGCTCGAGCCGATCATCAACCGTTATCGCTTCGACGTGACGATCACGCCGAAGACGCTGCCGGTTATCGGCAACCTGGCGCAAAAGCTCGCCAAGCCGGGCCAGCCGGCCCGCGCGTGGTTCGGCATGAGTTCGTATGCGTGGGGTGGCGAGAAGGTGCATATCGGCCAGCTCGACGTGCCGCCCTCGCTCGAGGAGCGCAAGCTGACGCTGACCGCGCTCGACGGCGGCCGCTACGAGCTGCGCGGCCCGGGCGGCGAAGCGATCTTGACCGGCCAAATCGGCACGCTCGCGCGTTCGAGCGATGGCGTGTCGATGCTCGTGACCGAGCTGGCGGCGCGTCCCGGCACGCAGTTCGAAGTGAAGCACTGGGCCATGCTCGATGCGATCAAGCGCTTCACCAAGGATTTGAAGGTGAGCGACAAGGTCAAGGACACGGGCCTCGTCGAAATCACGTATTCGGATCGTCATCCCGAGAAGGCGGCGGAAGTGGCCAACGCCATCTCGCAGCAGTACATGCTGACGGCCGTTGCCGCGAAGCAGCGCAACGACAGTTCGACGTTGGCGTTCATCAACAAGGAGCTGCCGCGTCTGCATGCCGAGTTGGACAAAGCCGAGCAGGCGTTGTCGAGCTTTCAGACGAAGTCCCAATCGATGCAGCCGACGAGCGAAGCGCAAGCGTACTTGCAAGGCGGTATCGACTTCGATCGCCGCATCGCCGATCTGCAGATCCAACGCACGCAGTTGCTCGATCGCTACACGCCCGATAGCCGTTGGGTGCGCAACATCGACGAGCAGCTCGGCCAACTGCGCGCGCAAAAGGCCGCGTTCGACTCGCGCTTTGCGGCGATGCCCTCTTCCGAGCGTAAGAACGTCGACCTCACGCGCGATGCCAAGGTGGCCGAGCAGGTGTACCTCGGCATGATGCAAAAGGCCGAAGAGCTGTCCGTGCGCCGCGCCAGCACCACGGGCGGCGCGCATATCGTCGACGCAGCGGTGGTGCCGTTCCGTCCTGTCAAGCCCGATCCGCTTATCGTGCTGCCCGGCGGCGTAGTGCTCGGTTTGTTGCTCGGCGTGTCGACGGTTTTCGTGCGGCGCCACGTGTTGATGGGCGTGACCGATCCGCTGTTCGTCGAAGCGCGCCTGGGCGTGCCGTTGATGGGCGAGGTGCTGTACAGCCAACAGCAAGCGCGCCTGGATCAAGAGATCGGTGCGCTGCAGCGGCGCTCGCTGTCCTCGCGCAGTGCGGTGCCCGGCCTGCCGTCGCGCGTGCAAAATGCCGCGCCGGCGGACGGACGCGTAGTCGCCACGGGCGGCGGGGTGTCGAAGGTGCTCGCCGATCGCTACCCCGACGATCCGTCGATCGAAGCATTGCGCAGCGTGCGCACGTCGCTCTCGCTCGACCTGGCCCACGCGCCCAACAACATCGTCATGATGGCGGGGCCGACCCCGGCGGCCGGCAAGAGCTTCGTCGCGGCCAACATGGCCGTGCTGCACGCCGAAGTCGGATCGCGCGTCCTGCTGATCGACGCCGATATGCGCGCCGGTCATTTGGCTTACTACTTCGGCCAACCCAATCGCGGCGGCTTGTCCGAAGTACTCAAGGGGGCGATGCAGCCGCACGAAGCGTTGCGCCGCACGAGCGTGGAAGGGTTGACGCTGCTCTCTTGCGGCAGCCGCATCGCGAACCCCGCAGCGCTTTTGATGCGCCACAACTTCCGCGAACTGCTGCAGCGATTCTCACAAGAGTTCGATCTCGTCATCGTCGATACGCCGCCGTTCCTGGTCGTGACCGACGCGGCCATCATCGCGGGCGACGCGGGCGCCACCGTGCTCGTGCTGCGCTCGGGCATGCAAAGCGAGGAGGAGATCGCGGAAACGATTCGCAAGCTCGAACGCTCCGAGGCGCGCGTCACGGGTGCGGTGTTCAATGCGATCCCGCTGTCTCGCAGCCATCGCTACTACGGCTATTACGGCTCGGGCGACGACATGGAGCCGATGTTCGACGCGACGGCGTGACGTCGAAGGCCGCGCGTTGCGCGCGGCCGCCTCGACTCGTTTTTTCGGGAGAACTATGCGCCTCGTAGTCAATGGTAAGTTCACCGCGCAGCGTTTGACGGGCGTGCAGCGGGTGGCTTACGAACTGTTGCGCGCGGTCCGCGCGACCTATGCAGCGGCGGATGAAATCGAAATAGCGGTACCCAAGAATGCGATCGAATCGGCATCGCCGATCGCGCGGCAGCGCCAAGTGCCGTGGCTCAAGGGCGATCTTTGGGAGCAGATCGCTTTGCCGTTCGCCACGCGCGGCGAATTGCTGCTGAGCCTGTGCAACAGCGGGCCCGTGTTCAAGCGCCGCCACGTCGTGATGGTTCACGATATGGCCGTCTACGATACCCCGCACACTTTTTCCTGGCTGTTTCGCACTTGGTACCGCGTCAAGTTCGCGCTGCTGATACGGCATGCGCCGATCCTCTTGACCGTGTCGGCGTTCTCGAAAGCGCGCATTTGCGAGTTGCTCGGCGCCGAGGCGTCGCGCGTGCGGGTGGTGCGTCCCGCCGTGGATCATTTCGGCCGCATCGTCTCCGATCCCTCGATCGTCGATCGGCTCGCCCTGCGCGACGTGAAGTATTGCGTCATCGTGGGCAGTTTGGATCCGCGCAAGAACCTGCAGCGCGTCCTTGCTGCCGTCGATCGGCTCGGGCATTTGCGCGACGTGAAATTCGTGGTGGTTGGCGGCGCCAACTCGCGGGTGTTCGCTCAGGCCGAGTTGGCCACGCCTGCGGACGGAGCGGCTTGCGAATCGGGCGCGCAGATCGTGCGTGCCGGCTACGTCTCGGACGGCGAATTGAAGGCGCTTTACGAGCATGCCGCCTGCCTTGCATTTCCTTCGTTGTACGAGGGATTCGGCTTGCCTCCGCTCGAGGCGATGTATTGCGGTTGTCCGGCCATCATTTCGCCGCATCCGGCGCTGGCCGAAGCGTGCGGTGATGCGGCGATGTACTGCGATCCGCATTCGGTCGACGACATCGCGCGCAAGATCGAGAGCCTGTTGACGGACGACGCGTTGCGCGCCGTGTACCGGGAAAAGGGCCTGGCGCACGCGCACGCCCGCGGCTGGGAGCGAGCGGCGCGGGAGTTGATCAAGATCTTGAGGGGAGAGACCTATGAAACGGAGTCTGCGATCGCCGTTCGCTCGGCCGCATAGCTCGCGCGTGGCAAAAGGAACAGGCGCATGAGCGATCGTTTCGAATTTTCGCGGCGGCGGCGCGCGCTGCTGGCGGCGCTGGCGGCGAGCGGCGTCATGCCGAGCATGGACGCGTTGGCCGCTCAGTCTCGGTTCGTGCGACGTGCGGGTGCATCGAGCGGCGGCGAGCGCCGCATCACGCAACTGATCGGCGCGAACGGCTGGGCGGAAAGCGCCTCGAACATCGCCATGTGGAAGGAGATGGGCATCAGTTGGGGCCGCGATTCGGTCGGGCCGGGGCAGCGCAACTCGCCCGACGATCCCGTCAGAGTCGACAAGACGGGAGCGGCGTTCGATCACGATCTGCCGCCGGCAATCTTGCAGAACAACCGCAACGGAATTCACTCCTTGCTGCTGCTCGGTTACACGCCGAAGTGGAACGCGTCCGTGGAGGGCGACAGCCGGTCCGCGCCGAAAGACGACAGCGTCTGGCAGCGCTACGTCGAAACGGTCGTGCGCACCTATGTCGCGCCGCCGTACAACGTGCGTCACTTTCAGATCTGGAACGAGGCGGCGGGCAAACTGACGGGCGGCTCGCCGCAAGCGACGTTTTGGCACGGCAAGAACTTCAGCGCGCATCGCGAGCAGGCGCGGCCGTACGATCGCGCGATGCAGGATTACGTCGATCTCGTGCACATCCCGGCCGCGCGCATCGTGCGCAAGTACGGGGGCTATGTCGTCTATGGAGGCTGGCCCGATCAAGGCGGCTTGGAGAACTACGTCAAGTGGCTCGAGTATCGAAGCCCCGAGGCCGATGCACGCATGATCGATTGGGTCGACTATCTCGACACGCACTACCTGGGCGTCGATGCGCTGACGCCGCTTTACGAGCGCTATGTCGCCCGTGGCGCCGCGCGGGGCATTTGGCAGACGGAAATCGGCGATCGCTACATGAGCGATCCGCACTATCTGCCGACGTATTTTTTCAAGTTCGCGGTGTGGGCGCTCGCGCACGGATGGAACGATCCGAATCAGTACGTTTCGATGGTGTACCACTGGGACGGGTTCGAACCGTACCGCCTCACGCATCGCGGCAATCCGCGCACGTACAACGTTTCCGGAAGATCGCTGATCGTCCTGAACAAAACCGTCGGCGGCGCGCTCGAGCGCTTTGGCGGCCAGCTTGCTTTCGGCCCGGATGCGTCGGGGCTCGCGTTGCGCTCGGGCGGCGATCTCGTGATTCAAGTGCGCGCGGGCCCCGGCCCCCGAAATGTCGATGTGAGCGGCTGGGCGGGCGCGCAACCGGAGCGTCTCGGCGTCGCGATGATCGACGCGCTGACGGGCGAGGCGGCCGATGCGAGCGCGATCTCGGCGCGCTCGAGCGCACAAGGATTGTCGATCGGGTTTCGCATTCCGGAGGCGGTCAACGGAGCGAGACATGGCGCACCCGAGCACCTCGCTTATCTCGTCGTGACGCAACGCGCGTGACGAGGGCGAGCGTAGCGCGGATCGATAAGAGAAGCGCCGGGGATACAGGGAGGATCGACGTGAACAAGGCGGAAGCGGCTCGACACCCGAGCGGCGTTGCCGCGGGGCTGAGTGCGAGGGCCCGCAGCGGGTGGGGTGTAACGGATGGCGCAGGCTCGCCTGCGCATAGAGGTTCGAATTCGCATGAGCCTCATGGTTCGCACGAGCCTCACGGCGCATCGACGCAGTTGGGAAAGACGTGGCACGAGGCGCTCAAGGCCCTTTGGCACGGCGCGAAGAGGTTGCTGACGGATCGCATGTTCATGCGGATCCAGCATCGGCGGTTGATTGGGCGCTGGCCGAAAATGAAACATCCGGTCGCTTACAACGAATCGATCTTGCAGCGATGCTTGCACCCCGACATGCGATGGGTCGGGCTGACCGACAAGCTTGCCGTGCGCGAATACGTACGCCGTAAAGTGGGCGAGGCGCATTTGATCCCGCTCGTCGCGGCGCCCGAGCGATTCACGCGCGAAGTATTCGATGCGTTGCCGAACGCCTTCGTCATGAAAGCGACGCATGGCTGCGCATTCGTCAAGGTGGTGCGGGAGAAGTCGCAGACTTCGTTCGAAGAATTGAACGCGCTCGCGCAAGCGTGGTTGTCGATCGACTTTTCGCGTTGCTCTCGCGAGTGGCATTACCACTTCATCGAACCGCGGCTTTACTTCGAGCAGTTGTTGCTCGACGAAACCGGCAAAATCCCGTCGGACTTGAAACTCCATATGTTCGGCGGCCGTGTCGAGGGGCCGCGCATCTACACGATGGTAGTCGCCGATCGGTTTGGCGACGTGCACGGCGACTTGTACGACGATCATTGGAATCGGATGGACGTGGCCTTCGGTCCGTACACGCCGAGCGCGGCTGCCATGCCGCGGCCGCCCAATTGGCCGGAGATCGAGCGCGTGGCGAAACGCCTCGCCGAGGATTTCGCTTACGTGCGCGTCGATCTCTATTCGGTGGGCGACAAGGTGTATTTCGGCGAATTGACGTTCACGCCGGGAGCGGGCGTATTGCGCTTCACGCCGGATAGCCACGACTACGAGTGGGGACGCATGCTAAAGGAATCGACCGAAGGGTTCGAGCGGATGCGGCGCGCCGGGTGCGCATGAGCCGATGGCGGCATGGCCGCCCGTCGTATCGCGCAAAAGCGCCAACTATTCGTGGTTTCAGGTCCCCCCTGAAATTTGGATGGAATTTGCCGGGCTAATCTCAATCAGGCATGTCGCGAGATGATGCCGTCAAAGAAACGGCTCGCTCGGCGGGGCTCAAATTCGAGCGGGGCGTCTCATTGAAGTTGCGTTGCGTAGTCAACGATTAATTAATCAACGTAATGGAGGCAAGTGATGCCACTCTTCGTCTATTTCATCGCGGCCGTGTTCGGCGTCGGCGCGCTGACCGCTTCGCTGTCGAACGAAGCCGTCAGCCCGGCGCACTTCGTTTGTATCGCGCATTGAGGAGACGATAGCATCGCGCGCTACGTCGCGCGTGGCGCCCTCCCAGGGGGGGCGCTCGCGTGGACGTAGCGCGTTTTTCTTTTGCGTTACTGCGCGAGTTGCCAGCTCAGCACTGGATGTGTCGCACCGGCCGGCATCGCCCATGCGCCTGCGGGGCCGAAGTTCCAGGCCGCGAAGCTCGCGGGATTGCTCATTTGCGCCGTCGTGAGGCCATTCGCGTCGGGCACGCCATCGCCTCCGTTCGTTTGACCGGTCGTGTCCTTGTTCCAGTAGACCGACGTGATGGTGCCGGTATTGACATAGGCCACGCCGGCTGCAGAGAACGTATTCACCTCGCCCGTATCGAACGACTCGTCGATCGTCCCTTCGTTGGAATAGACGAGGCCTGCGCCGCCTCTGCTGCCTTGCGCTTTCCCGGTTGCATAGGACTGCGAAATAAATCCGGTGTTATCGCCGACGAGCCCGCCTGGCGCCACGTGGACGGGGCCAGTGACGTCCCCCGTCGCATACGATTGAACGATCGAGCCGTTATTGCGGCCCACGAGGCCACCGGCCAACC
Source organism: Trinickia sp. Y13 (assembly GCF_029522115.1). GTDB lineage: Bacteria > Pseudomonadota > Gammaproteobacteria > Burkholderiales > Burkholderiaceae > Trinickia. The sequence continues at coordinate 371,350 of NZ_JAKWFK010000001.1, forward strand.
CCTGCGTGTCGGAGCTGACGCCGCTCCACGAGCGGGTGATGGTGCCGTCGTTCTGGCCGACGAGCCCGCCCGTGGTGGTTTGGTCTTCGTTGGTGGCGTACAGGAAGCCCGTCGTGTAGCTGTGCGTGACGACGCCTTGATTGTCGCCGACGAGGATGCCCGTTGCGGCGTCGTCATAGCTCGCGTTGCTGTTGGTCACGCCGACGTTGCGCACGACGCCGGTCTTGCCCACGACCCCGAACAAGCCGGTCGGCTGCCAGAAGGCTTGCTGCTCGAGCGCCAAGCGGTCGATCGTATGCCCCATGCCGTCGAACTGGCCCGTGAACGCGGCGCTCGTATTGCCGAGCGGCGCAAACGTCGCGCCGGCCGCGTCGATGTCTTTGCCAAGCGCGTAGGCGCCGGACAAATCGAGCGAGACGTTTTGCAAATCGCCGAGCGAATCGACGAGCTTGTATGCGGTGATTTGCGACAGCAGACCGCTATAAGGCGTGGCCACCCAGCCCGGATTCGCGAGCAGCGCGCCGGGCGCGTAGGCGCCATTCATGTCGTACAGCGCGCTCACTACGCCCATGCTGCCCGACCAGTCCACCGTGCCATGATTGAGCACGCTGCCTCCGTTATCGACCCCCGATGCGTCCGCGCGCAGGGTCAAAGCGCCATTGCCTTGGTTCTTGATCGTTGCGTCCGCATCGATCACGACGTTGTGTTGCGCGTTCAGCGTCAAGCCGGCGGAACCTTGCCAGCGCAGATCGGCGCCGACTTCTAGATCGCCGGCATTGCCCGACGCGCCGGTGGTAGTCAGATTGACGGCGGTGCCGGTGTTCAAGCTGCGCGCGAGCACGCTCGCCGCTTGCGTATCGACCGTGAACGAAGGGGTCGTCAAATTCCACGCGCCGGCGGTCACGGTAGGCGTGCCGCAACTATCGCAAAGGGATAGCGTGCGCGCTGTCGTATCGACGACGCCCCCCGCGCCGTCGGCATTCTGTGCGGCGACCGGGCCGCCGATGACGACGTTGCCCCGATCGGCGACGAGCCATACATGTCCATTGCGCGTGGACGTGCCCGTCGCGCGAATGGGGCTATGGGCGCCGGCGAGCGCGAACACATTGCCATCGGCCGCTTGCAAATTGACTTGGGCCGCGGCAATGGCGCCCGTATCGAACACCGTGCCGCCGCTGCCTGCTTGCACGAAAACCTGCTGGCCGGTGGCCGAGTCCTGCAGCAGAATGTGTTGACCGGCGGCGAGTTCGACTGCGCCTTTGGGCGCGCTGATCGAGCCCGTATTGGCCACTTCATTGCGCGAAATGAGAACGACGTCGCCTCCGCTCGATCCGATCTTGCCGAAGTTGACGATGCGGGCATTCGAATTGCCTGCGAATGTCTGGGGGCCGCCTTGCATGAAGGCGTCGTTCGAGGTGTCGAGGGTTGAAGCGAGGAAGCGGCCGCCCGTGGACACGACACCCGTCGAGCCCACGACGACGCCTTGCGGATTGATGAGGTAGACGCTGCCCGTTGCGGATAGCGTGCCGTACAGATTGGACGCGCTCGTGCCGGTGACGCGGTTCAGCGTCGCGCCCGAGCCGTTGTTGAATACGACGTGATTGCCGCTGCCGATCGAAAAGCTGTTCCAATCGATGACGCCGCGGTTCGTGGTCTGGTTGATCGTGAGCGAGCCGTTGGCGGAAGCGATGGAACCGGCACCCGCAACGAAACTGCCGCCGCCCGGCAATGCACCCGCATGAGCGGGAGCGATGCACAGGGAAAGGATGCCGAGGGCGATGGGTGCGAGCAGCAGGCGCGGACGGCGCGGGGCATAGCGATTGCCCGGGCGCACGATGGAGATCGTGTCGTTCATGTGAGGAAAACCCCGTGAGTGGTTGGCCGCGCTATTGTGCTGTTCCGCTTTGGTGCGATCGAGCAACAACTGTCAACCTAATCGGTCAAGACCACGGAATTTTCAGCCCGGTTCGTACTGCACCTTTTTTTGTCGCTTATTCTGCAGTGCAACACAAGAAGGGCTGCGATTTATCCGCTTGGCGAGGATAGGGAGCGCGGCGACGCGGAGACTGCCGACGAATAATGATCCTTTAGACGATTGTTGCCAAGAGGGAGTAGCGTTCAGATGAAGTCAGTCACGATCGCAATCTGTAACTATAACTACGAGCGGTTTCTTGCCGATGCCATCGATTCTGCGCTGGCGCAGGACTACCCCGCGACGAAAGTGCTCGTGGTCGACGATGGCTCGACAGATGGATCGCGCGAAATCATCACGAGCTACGGCTCACGCGTTCGGGCGGTGATCAAGCCGAACGGCGGGCAGGTGTCGGCGTACAACCGCGCGTTGGAAGAGGTGGACACCGAGTACGTGATCTTGCTCGATGCGGACGATTTGCTCTACCCGAATGCGGCCACGGACGTGATGCAGCGCTTTGCGACGGGCGACTACGCCAAGGTGCAGTTTCGCCTGGACGTGATCGGTCAGGACGGCGCGCACACGGGCGTCACGGTCCCGCATTCGGACGCGCCGGCGGACTGCGGCACCTTGCTGCGGCGGGGGTGGTTGTATCCATCGCCGCCCGCGTCGGGCAATGCTTATAAAACCAACTCGCTGAAAAAAATATTCCCGATTCCCGAAACGACGGAAAGCCGCTACGGCGCCGATTTTTTTGCGATTTATGGCGTGGCGTTGGTCGGTCAAGTTGCCTCGGTTTCACACGCGCTCGGCGCGTATCGCGTACATAATTCCGCTGCACGAGATGTGTCGTTCGCCAATTCGGAAAAAAATAACAAAGCGCCCAAAGCGTATGCCGCAAGGTGGAACGCTTTACGTTATGTTGCCCGCCATCGGCTGAATGTCGACTTGCCGGAGTCGTTTTACGATTTCTCGCATGAAAAGGCAATTTTTTGCAGCGAGATCTACGGCGCCCCCGTGCTCGACCGTTGGCGCTGGTTCGCCTTCCATTCGCGCAATTATTTGCACTCGATCGTCGCCAACCCATTCTGGGGTCCGGTGAAAAAGCTCGGCACCATCGGCTTGTCGTGCCTGTGCCTTGTTCCATACGCACCGTTGTCGAACTATGTGGTGCGCTTCATCTCCAATCCGCTAGCGCGCGGGAGCAGTGCCGCGCATTGACGCGTCGCTTCGGTATGCCCACGTGCTCGTCGCTTGAAGGGCGGCGGCCTATGAAATATTGCTATGGACAAGAAAGAGAACACCCGCGTACTCGCTTTCGTGTACGGCGGCTACATCATGAGGTACTTGTACCTCCTGGTGGTCATCCCATTCTATGGGCGTGTGCTAGGCGTGACCGAGTACGGTCGCGTGCTCGCGGCCATGTCCTTGATGAACGTCATATGGATGCTCGTAAGCTACGGCTTTACCTTCGTCGGCATGCGCGACGTGTCGAGGGCGCATGAAAAGCGCGAGTTCAACGACATCTTCTCCCTGCATCTGAGTGCGCGGATCTTGCTGGGTACGCTCGGCGGAGTCGTCGGGCTGACGGCCACCTTCTGCTCGCCCGTGTTGTCGCAGCGCCCGCTCATCGGCGTGCTCGCGACCTTGCTCGGCATCTTGAACGGCTGGAATCTGGGCTGGCTATTCCAAGGGCGGCATCGATTCCGCACGCCGATCATGCTGGAAGTGCTCGGCTTCGCGCTCAGCTTGGTGCTCGTGCTCTCGTTCGTGAGAGGGCCGGCCGATTCGACCTGGGTGCTGGCGAGCCTATTGACCGCTTGCCTGTGCTCGACCTCGATCGCGTACTTGATCACGCTCAAGGACATCGGCCTGCCGCGGATGAATTGGCGCGGCGTGCCGAGTCTCATGCGCGATTCGACCATGCTGTTCCTTTACTCGACGGGCTCGGTGGTGCTGACTTCGGCTTCGACCTACCTGTTGACGCTGCTGTCGACGCCGACGCAGGTGGGCTATTATGGCGCCGCCGAGCGTTTCGCGTCGATCGGCTTGAGCCTCATGGGGCCGGCCGCGCAAGTGTTCATCCCAACCATCTCGCGGCAAATCGCGCAGAACGATCATCACGGCGCACGCTCGACGACACGGCGTGGCGCTGCCTTGCTGCTCGGCTATGGATTTCTCGCGCTGGCCGGCGCCTACGTGCTCTCGCCGTTCGTGCTGCCGCTCATCTTGGGCAAAGCGTTCACGCCTAGCGCACACGTGCTGCAGCGGTTCGCGTGGATGTTCCCTTTTTCCGCGTTCAATCAGTTCGTGGGTTTCTATGTCTTCCTGCCGCGGAAAAAAGACCGGCTGATGGCGGTGGCGGGGCTGATGTCGGCGGCGGCCAATCTAGGCTCGGCGCTATTGCTCGCCCCGCATTTCGGCGCCGTCGGCATGGCGTCCGCTCGTGTGATCGGCGAGGCGACGCTCTCTGGCACCCTGCTGGTGCTCGCGTGGCGCACCGGGTTGCTGAGCGCGATCTTCGGGCGCACCGCGCCCGGCGACGGGGTCAACAAGCCGCAGCAACAGGCGCCCACCCGAGCCGCCACGACAATTGACGCGTCGCCTGCACCAGCCGCTGTGCAGGCAGCCCCGCATTCGCGCTCTCAAAGCTACCAGTCGATCCGATGAGCGCGATCACGAGGCGCACGGCGCCCGTGTGATCGAATACGGGTGCCGCGAGCGCATCGATGCCCGGCAGCGGCGAGCCGAGCGCCGCATCGATGCCTTCCTTGCGAATGCGGGCGAGATGCGACTCGTAAGCCGGACCGATCGTTTCCGCGCGACTGTTCTCCTTTCCATTTTCTTGTCCCGCCAGCCGCAACGATTCAAGCGCAAGCATATCGGCGAGCGGCTCCGCGCCTAAATAAGCGGCGAAGACGCGGCCGATCGCCGTCTGCACGAGCGAGACGACCGTGCCCACGCGCAGGCTGACGTGCAGGGGCCGCGTCGATTCCTCCAAGCGCACGACGGTCGGCCCGAGCGGGCCGAGCACCGCCGCGGCCACCGTCAGGCCTGTGTCGGCCGCAAGACGCGCGATTTCGCGCTGTGCGTCGCGCTCCGGCGCTTGACGCTGCAGCGCCATTAATCCCAATTGCAAACCGAGCGGCCCCGTATCGAAGGCGCCCGCCTCGTCGCGCGAGAGCAAGCCGATTCCCACGAGACTGACCACATGCGCGAACGCTTTGGCGGCGGGCATATTGGCGGCCGTGGCGAGATCGCGCAGGATCAGCGGCCGTGCGGCTCGCACGAGCGCGTTGAGCAACTGCCCGGTCGTATCGAGCGTGCGGATGCCGCGTTGGCCGGAGTCTTCGGTGCCGGGCTCGGCATCCCACGCGCGAGGCCTCTCGTTCGCGCCGTCCGCGGAGGGCGAGTGCAAGCGCGCTTCGATGCGCTGCGCCGACGCGCGCAGCGCTTGGGCGAGCCGGCCGTCCCAGGCCACGTCGATCGCGCTCGACGGGCCGATGGCGGTGAGGGTCAACTGCACCGCCCCGCACGGATCGACGACGGGCACGCACATGCTGCTGACCCAAGGCGTGGGCGCATCGATACCGCGTTCGATGCGCTGGGCGCGAATGCGTTCGAGCTCGGATTCGAAGGCGTCGTCCCGTGTGCGTTTCGGCTTAGCCTCGGGTTGCATCGCCTGCCGCTGCGCCGGGCTCAGAAACGCGGAGAACACGCGTCCGGTGGAGGTGCCTGTCAGCGACATCACCGAGCCGACGTGAAGATTGACGTGAAGCGGCGCACCGGCGTGCTCGTAGTGCACGATGGTGGGACCGTGCGGCCCCGCTGTGCAGACCGCGATGCAGCATCCCGAGCGTTTCGCGAGTGCGGCGACCTCGCTCACGGCCGCGCGATAGGCCGGCCGATGCTCGAGATGCTGCAGCGCCAAACGCAGCGACAGCGGGCCGGGCTCGTAATCGCCGAGCACGGCGTCGCGCTTGACGAGCCCGAGCCGCGTGAGGCTCACGAGATACGTATGCACTTGCGCGGGCGCGATGCCCGCGGCGGCGGCCAGCTCGGCCAAGCTTACGCTGCCGCGGCTGGCAAGCGCGGCGAGCAGCGCGCCCGCCACTTCGACGCTTTGCACGCCGCGGGACGACACTTTGTTCGCTTCGGCGGGAGGGGAACGCGTGGCCAAGCCAACCTCTTGTCAGTGGAACGCAAAGCCGTGATCTTATCCGACGAAGGCGGACCTGTCGCACGGATGATTTGGTTATAGCAAATGCATTTGCTGTTGACAAAGCGCGCAAGGACGGCCTAGTATGGCTTCGACTCGGCGAACGATCTGTGCCGCGGCCGTGGCGATAGCGGTGGCGTTAGCGGTTTCGACCGATTCGGATAAATAAGCAGCCCATTACGACACATTGGAGCGAGACGTCGTCCTAGCCGCCCGGCATGCAAGCCGGGCGCGCATCGTGCCGCGCTCGCGCATTCGTCGCTCGACGTTTCTTTTCATCAGCGAGATCAACATGGCAAAGGCATTTGCATCCCAGGCGGACCTGGAACAGAAAGAGATCACGTGGACCCAGCTTTCGGAGAACGCCTATGCGTACACGGCCGAAGGCGATCCGAATTCGGGCGTCGTGATCGGCGAGGACAGCGTGCTGATCGTCGATACCACGGCAACGCCCGCGATGGCGCGCGATTTGATTGCCAAGATTCGTTCGATCACGGACAAACCGATCAAGCACGTCGTGCTGTCGCATTACCACGCGGTTCGCGTGCTAGGCGCATCGGCGTATTTCGAGGAAGGCGCGCAGAACGTCATTGCGAGCCGGGGCACGTACGAGATGATCGTCGAGCGCGGCGAAGCGGACATGAAGTCGGAAATCGAGCGCTTCCCGCGGCTGTTCGCGGGCGTGGAAACGGTGCCGGGCCTCACGTGGCCGACGCTCGTGTTCGAGCGCGAAATCACGCTTTACTTGGGCAAGCTCGAAGTGAAGGTCATGCATCTGGGCGCGGGGCATACCAAGGGCGATACGGTCGTATGGCTGCCTTCGCAGAAGGTGCTGTTTTCGGGCGATCTCGTCGAATACGGCGCGGCCTGCTATTGCGGCGACGCGCAGCTCGCGCAGTGGCCCGCGACGCTCGATGCGTTGGCGGCGCTCGGGGCCGACAAGCTCGTGCCGGGACGTGGCCCGGCGCTGACCGATGCGGCTCAAGTGCAAGCGGGCATTGCCTACACGCGCGATTTCGTGACGACGTTGCTCGATCGCGGCCGCGCCGCGGTGGCGCAGGGGCTCGATCTCAAAGGCGCCATGGCGCTCGCGCGCGAAGCGATGGACCCGAAATTCGGTCAGGTCTTCATCTACGAGCACTGCTTGCCGTTCGACGTCACGCGCGCGTTCGACGAAGCGAGCGGCATTGTTCACCCGCGTATTTGGACGGCCGAGCGCGATAAGGAAATGTGGGCCGCGCTGCAGGACTGAAACGGGCGACGGGGAGACATAGATGGCAATCGATTATCAGACGCTGCGGTTCGAATACCGGCGTCATGCGGAGCAAGAGGGCGGGCCGGCGGCTGCAATCCATCCGGTGATCGTCGTCGGCGCGGGCCCCGTAGGCTTGGCCACGGCGATCGACTTGGCGCAGCGCGGCGTGAGCGTCGTCGTGGTGGACGACGACAACTGCCTGTCGACGGGTTCGCGCGCGATCTGTTTTTCAAAGCGATCGCTCGACATTTTCGACCGGCTGGGCTGCGGCGAGGCCATGGTCGAAAAGGGCGTGCGCTGGCATGTGGGCAAAGTGTTCTTGAAGGACGAACTGGTCTATTCGTTCGACCTGTTGCCCGAGAGCGGCCACCGTCGCCCTGCGTTCATCAATCTGCAGCAGTACTACGTGGAAGGCTTTTTGATCGAGCGCGCCAAGGCGCTGCCGAATTTGCAGATCCGGTGGAACAACAAGGTAGTGGGCGTGATTCGGCGTGACGCAGCGCAGCCGGGGCAAGCACCGGTCACGCTCACGATCGATACTCCCGATGGCGAATATACGCTCGACGCGCGCTACGTCGTGGCGGCCGACGGCTCGCGCAGCCCGATGCGCCATATGCTCGGACTCGAAAGCAAAGGGCGCACGTTCAAGGATCGCTTCTTGATTGCCGACATCAAGATGGAAGCCGATTTTCCATCGGAGCGTTGGTTTTGGTTCGACCCGCCGTTTCATCCGAATCAATCGGTGCTGCTCCACCGGCAGCCGGACAACGTCTGGCGCATCGATTTCCAGCTCGGATGGGATGCCGATCCCGTGCTCGAGAAAACGCCCGAGCGTGTGATTCCGCGCGTGCGCGCGCTGCTCGGCCCCGACGTGAAATTCGAAATCGAGTGGGTGAGCGTCTATACGTTTTCTTGCTTGCGCATGGATAGCTTTCGGCATGGCAACGTCTTGTTCGTCGGCGACGCGGCGCACGGTGTCTCGCCGTTCGGCGCCCGCGGCGCGAACAGCGGCTTTCAAGACGCCGAAAATCTCGCATGGAAGCTCGAGATGGTGCTGGCCGGGCGCGCGCCAGACAGCCTGCTCGATACTTATGCACGCGAGCGCGAGTATGCGGCCGACGAGAATATCTTGAACTCGACGCGCTCCACCGATTTCATCACGCCGAAAAGTCCCATCAGCCGCGTATTTCGCGATGCCGTGCTCACGCTCGCACGCCGCCACGCCTTCGCGCGGCGTCTCGTCAACAGCGGGCGGCTTTCCGTGCCTGCGCTCTTGAGCGAATCCACACTGAACACGCCCGATCGGGACCGGTTCGACGGCGCCATGATGCCGGGCGCATCGTGCGTCGATGCCCCGGTCACGCGCGACGGGATGCAAGATTGGCTGCTCGGGCACATCGGCAACCGGTTCACGGTGTTGGTCTTTGCGGCGGCGCAAGGGCTGCGCGCCGAGGAGAAGGCTGCGATAGAACGTGTGCGCTCCCTTGGGGTGCCCATGCAGATCGCTGTCGTCGGCCCGAAGGAAACATCGCCCGACGCCGAGCAGTGGATAGCCGACGCGACGGCTATCGGTGCGCAGGCGTTGCGCGATGTGGACGGGCTGGCGGCCGAGCGTTACGACGGCGCCGCGGGCACGGTGTATCTAATGCGCCCTGATCAGCACGTGTGCGCGCGCTGGCGGCACGTCACCGCGAACGACGTCTCGGCTGCGCTCGCGCGGGCGCTCGGGGTGGCCGGGGCGCTCGGGGTGGCATAGGAGAGCTGAACGACGATGAGCCCTATTCATACGCATTGCTTGATTAGCACTCCTAATTACTTGATCGACGCGGGAGGCGACCGATGAAGCTCGAGACGCAACTGAATTTGACGCAGCCCGACGATTTTTACGAGGCGTTGATCGATATGCATCGGGATTTGAACGACGCGCAAAGTCAAAGTGCTAACGCCCAATTGATCTTGCTGCTCGCCAACCATATCGGCGATCAAGCGACGCTTGCCGAGGCGATCGGTCTCGCCCGGCAAGCCGCGCTCGAAGCGAGTCCCATCGCTGCCGCACCGCTGCGCGGCATGAGCGAACCCTTACCCAAGTAGCCGCGCCGATCGGCGCGTTAGACGCCGAGGCGCTTTTTCCCCTCCTGGAGCGAGACAAATGACCCGATCGATCGATGCCGCCGTGCAAGCGGCAGGCCGGACCCTGCCCGGCGACGACGCCCTTTACCGCAAAATCGCGCTGCGCGTCGTGCCGTTTCTATTCCTTTGTTATGTCGTGTCGTTTCTCGATCGCATCAACATCGGTTTCGCGCAACTGCAGATGAAGCACGATCTTGGTTTTAGCGATGCGATGTACGGCCTTGGCGCGGCGATCTTCTATATCGGCTATGTTGTATGCGAAGTGCCGAGCAACATGCTGCTGGCCCGCTTCGGCGCAAGACGCACCTTCGCGCGCATCATGCTGTTGTGGGGCGTGGCTTCGGTCGGGACGATGTTCGTGCAGACGCCGGGACAGTTTTACGCGCTGCGTTTCGCGCTCGGCGTATTCGAGGCCGGATTCTTCCCGGGGATCGTTTTGTATCTGACTTACTGGTTCCCGGCAGCGCGCCGAGCCGCGATGCTGTCGATCTTTTTCGCCGGCGTGGCCGTCGCGGGGGTGCTCGGCGGCTTGTTTTCGGGCTGGCTCATGCGCGAGACGACCGGCGTATTGGGGCTGGCCGGTTGGCGCTGGATGTTCGCGATCGAAGGGGCGCCCGCGCTCGTGCTGGGCGTGTTGTCCTTGACTTGGCTCGTCGATGGGCCGAAGCAAGCCGTGTGGCTGAACACGGAGGAGAAAGCCCGCGTCGCGCAGGCCCTGGCGCATGAGACACGCGACGCTGCCCGTGAGCACGGAAGCGGTGCGTTCGCTCAAGCGCTGCGCACGCCGCGCGTATATCTGCTCGCGTTCATTTACTTTTCGTTGACCTGCGCATCGCTGACGCTGAATTTTTGGATGCCGCTCATGATCCGCGATTTCGGCATCACCGATGTCGTTTCGATCAGCCTTTACACGGCCGTTCCCAACGCGTTGGGCGTCGTCGGACTCATCGCGATCGCGCGTCATTCCGATCGAACGGGTGAACGCCGGCGGCACTTCGCTTTTTGCACGATCGGCGGCGGCATGGCGCTCGTCGCGCTGACCGCGCACCTGTCGAGTTTTGCGGCCATGCTGGCGATTCTCTGCTGCGCGACGATTTTGATCTTCGCGGCGTTGCCGATCTTCTGGACGATGCCCTCGCATTGCCTGTCGACGGCGGCAGCGGCGCCGGGCATTGCCCTCGTCAGCAGCATCGGGATCACGAGCGGCATCGTCAGCCCGTGGGTCATCGGGCAGATCAAAGTGAGCACGGGCAGCATGGACGATGCGCTTTACCTGTTGACCGCCTTGCTCGTCGCGAGCGGATGCGCCGTGCTCCTGACGATGCGCGAAGCCCGCGGATAGACGTGCGTCCGAGCGACACCCGTGCCGTTCCCGCCAGTGCTGCTTGCCGACGGCGCTTCCGATCCTGCCTTCTCGACCGAGCTTCGAGCGCAAGAACCGCTATCGGATTTGCATCGAGACGAAACTTCGGGTGTTATCGCGCTGGATCAACAACGCTACCTCCTTGCCGCTGCGTTCGAGCAATGCTTCGAGCGCATTGCGCGTGTCGACGCGCTCGCTGTTCACCGACAAGATGACGTCGCCGGCCTGAATTCCGGCGGCCTCGGCGGCGCCCGTCGCGGCGTCGACCACGACGCCGCCGGTGGCCCCCGACGCGCGGCGTTCGTCTTCGCTCAACGCATGCACGGTCAGTCCCATGCGTTCGATCACGTTGCGTTCGGCGGCGCCCGCGCCTCTCGGTCTCGCGGCGTTCTCGCCGTCCTGCCCGGGGCGCGCCGCGACGATCGCCGTCAATTGCATCGGCTTCTTGTTGCGAACGACGGTGAGCGCGACCTTCGATCCGGGCGGTAACGCCGACACATAGTCGGTAAGGTCGCTTTCATGCTCGATCATCTTGCCGTTGATGCGCGTGATGACGTCGCCCGCTTTGAGCGGGTTCGCGGACGAGCCGCGCCCCGCGGGCGCCGCGGAGGTGACGAGCGCCCCGGTTGCATGCGGCAGCCCGAATGCCGCGGCCAGGCCCGGATCGACATCCTGCGTTTGAATGCCCAAGGTGCCGCCGCTCACCTTGCCTTGCCCTTGCAACTGCGCACGCAGCCTGAGCGCCGCGTCGATCGGGATCGCCAATGTCAGGCTCCGGTAGCGTCCCGTATTCGCATAGACCTGCAGATTGACGCCGATCACGGCGCCGTTGCGATCGAGCAGCGGACCGCCCGAGGTGTCCGGATCGGGGGCGATGTCGGTTTCGAGGAAGGTGAAGCTGTTACCGTCCGCCAGCGCATGCGGCGTGACGCTGATGAGGCCGGAGGTGGCCGCATTCTGCGGGCCATCGGGCGAGCCGATCGCCAAGACGCGCTCGCCGACGCGCACGTGCGATGCGTTGCCCATACGCACGGTCGGCAGCCTGCCGGCGCCTTCGATCTGCAGCAGTGCGACATCGGTTTGGGGGTCGACGCCGAGCACATCGGCTTTGAATTGACGGCGGTCCGTCAACGTGACGACGACTTGCTCGGCGCGGTTGACGATGTGCGCCGTCGTCACCACGATGCCGTCTGCGCTGATGATGAAGCCCGAGCCCGTGCCCCAAACGACGCGCGGCGCATCGGGCACCGTCGAGGGCGCTGCCGGTTGCGCCGACGTCGCTCGCACCAGCGCGAAGACCGGGTCGTCCGGGTCGAGATTGTCGAGCGCAGGTGGGGCCGTTGCCTGATCGGCCGTATCTTCCCGCGTTGTCGCGACGATGTTCACGACGGCCGGCCCATAGCGCTCGACCATCGCGGCAAAATCCATCTGCACCGCGGCGGGTGCGGCAGCGGCTGCCGCAGCGGCAGCGGCGGTGGCGGCAGCTGCAGCGGGCGGCGGCGCATGCTGGCTCTTGGCGGATGGCGCGCGCGGCTGGGCGCTCGACACCGTCGGTGAAAGAAACACCGCGCCGCCGATCAACGCGATCGTCGCTGCGGCGCGGAGCACAGCGCGGGCCTCGGCCCGCCAAGTCTCGCTACGCACGGCAAACCCCCTCGGATAATTGTCTCGCGGGTGGCCGGCTCAATGGTGATCGAATGCGCTCGGTCGATGTCGGTCCCCAGCGCAACCATTGTCGGCCGGACAACCCGCAGGCGGCTGTGAGCGAGCGCACGATCGCGGTGTAACAGTCGGCTCGAATTGCCGGGGGCGCGCTTGCGACGCTTCGCCCCGTCGCAGAAAAGCGCGGCTTCGAGACCTTCGTCGGGGCGCCGTTCACGTGCATACTCCTTAAGCCCTGCTTAAGGGGCACGAGTCACATTACAGAATGTCAGGAAAGCGGGCCCTCACGCCTTCTGCGCCTCGAGAACGGAACTCACATGCCTTACTTTGGAATCGGCCTTCACGTCATCGTCGCGATTTACTTCGCGGTGCATGCCGTGCGCCATCGACAAAACATTTATTGGTTGTTCGTGCTCTTTGCGTTTCCCATGCTCGGCAGCCTAGTGTATTTCTTCGCCGTTTACTTGCCGAGCTGGCGGCAGTCGCGCGGGGCGTATGTCGCGACGCGCGCGATCACGCAGTTCGTGGATCCGAACCGCGCCGTGCGCGAAAGCCGTGCCGAGGTCGATCGGGCGCCTACCGTGGCGAACCGCATGCGGCTAGGCAATGCGCTATTGGAAGCCGGGAACCCGCAAGACGCGATCGAGCAGTTTCAAATGGCGGCGAATGGGCCATTCGCGAACGATCCCGCGTTGTTGCTGGGCTTGGCGCGTGCGCAGTTCGAACTCGCGCGGTATGCCGATGCCGAGGCGGCATTGACGCTGCTCTTCACGCATCATCCGCACTTGCGTCAGCAAGCGCAGCCGTCGCTGCTTTACGCACGCACGCTCGCGGCGCTCGGGGCCGTGGGCGCGCGGGCCGCGTTCGAGGTGGCGCTCGCCTGCGCGAGCGATGCGGCGCCGCGCTGCTTGTTTGCCGATTGGCTCGCCGCGCAACCGAGCGAAGCCGACCGCAAGCGCGCCGCCGCGTTGTACGAAGACATTTTACAGGACGGCAAACATTGGCCGCGCCACGCGCGCGCGCATAACCGCGAGTGGTTGCAGCGGGCGCAGTCGGCGCGGGCCTCCATGCCGGCTCATTGAGCGGGCGAGCGTCGATCCGCCGGCATCTTTTCCCTTCCTTTAACGCTCGGGCAGGCGCCACGCCCATTGCGCCCCCGAGCCGTCTCGATCGCCATCGCCGCACCCGCATTCAAATAGTCGCCTTAACGGATTCGCACTAGGCGTAAACACGGGGCGCGACGGCGAGAAACCGTGGTTTCAAGCCGATATAAGCGCTGTCACATGGGCTTCATGTCGCCCGATTGATGGGACGCGATTTTGTGTTCGCCTACGCTTCGTGACAGCAAAGTGAACGCGATGGGGCGCAAGCGCATGCGTCGCATGGCACGAGCGGCGTGAGGCCGCCCCCGCGCTCGCGAAACTACGCCAACATCGGCTCGCCCGTCTGCAAGACATTCCCCCGCTAGGCCTTCGCGGCCTTCGAGCCGATTGGATTCAGACGGATCAGAGCAGAGAAGAGCAGATTCGAGACAACCCTGATGACGGCCCGCGCGGCCGTTTCAGCATGCTGATAAAGGAGCAAGCTCATGAGTGATACCCAGGCGCGGCCGATCGTCGGCTCCGGCGCGACGGACGGCTTCGGCACCAAGGGCGCCGTGGACCGATATTTCGACATTTCGGCGCGAGGCAGCACGGAGCGCCGCGAAATCGTCGCGGGCGTCACCACGTTCTTGGCGATGGTGTATTCGGTGTTCGTGGTCCCCGGCATGCTCGGCAAAGCCGGATTCGATACGAGCGCCGTATTCGTCGCGGTCTGCCTCACGACGGCTTTCGGCTCGCTGTTGATGGGCTTATGGGCGAAGCTGCCGATCGCGATCGGCTGCGCGATTTCGCTCACCGCGTTCACCGCGTTCGGTCTGGTTTTGGGCAAGGGGATCTCACCGACGGTCGCGCTCGGAGCTGTCTTCTTGATGGGGCTTGTCTTTACCGCGATTTCCGTCACCGGCGTGCGCTCGTGGATCCTGCGCAATCTGCCAGCGGGCGTCGCGCATGGCACGGGTATCGGGATCGGGCTGTTCTTGCTGCTGATCGCATCGAACGATGTCGGGCTCGTGATCAAGAATCCGGGCGGCGGCCTGCCGCTCGCGCTCGGACACGTCACGGGGTTCCCCGTGGTGATGTCGGTGATCGGTTTGGCAGCCATTTTCGGGCTCGAGCGGCGCCGCGTGCCGGGCGGGATCTTGCTTGTCGTCGTCGCCGTGTCGGCGATCGGTCTCGCCTTCGATCCGAGCGTGAAATTCCACGGCGTATTTGCGTTGCCTTCTCTGAGCGCGCCGGGGCACGCATCGCTGATCGGTGCGATGGATATCAAAGGCGCGCTGTCGGTGGCGGTGCTGCCCAGTGTCTTCGCGCTCGTCATGACCGCGGTCTTCGACGCCACGGGCACGATCCGCGCCGTGGCGGGGCAGTCGGGGCAGCTCGACGAGAAGGGCCGCATCGTCAACGGCGGCCGTGCGTTGACGGCCGATTCGCTCAGTTCGATTTTCTCCGGATTTCTCGGCGGCGCGCCGGCAGCGGCCTATATCGAATCGAGCGTGGGCGTCGCCGCGGGCGCGAAGACGGGGCTGGCCGCCGCGGTGGTCGGCCTGCTGTTTCTCGTCGTAATGTTCTTTTCGCCCCTTGCTGGGTTGGTGCCGTCGTATGCGACAGCGCCCGCGTTGATGTACGTGGGCCTCTTGATGCTCTCGAGTGTGAGCAAACTGCACATGGACGATAGCGTCGATGCGATGGCCGGCCTCGTCACCGCCGTATTCATCGTGCTGACGGCCAACATCGTGACCGGCATCATGCTCGGCTTCGCGACGCTCGTCATCGGCCGCATCGTGAGCGGCGAATGGCGCAAGCTGAACCTTGGCACCGTATCGATTGCCGTCGTGCTGGTGGCTTTCTATGCGGGAGGGTGGGCGATCTGACGAGAGGGAGCTTCGAGCCCGGGAAGCGCTCGTTTCCCGGCTTTTCGTAGACGATCGAACAGTAGGCGCGCATCGGCCGCTTTGGAGCGGCGCGCTACAATGACCGCCGGTGAAACGTGGCGCGACGTGGCGCCGGTTGCGTTCGAATCGATTGTCAACGGAGCTCTCATGCGATTGCAAACCCCATTTCTGTTCGACCTCGACGGCACCCTCGTAGATAGCGTCTATCAGCACGTGCTTGCGTGGAAACAAGCGCTCGATGCCGAAGGGATTGCATTATCCGTGTGGCGGATTCATCGCAAGATCGGCATGAGCGGCGGGCTGTTCACGGCGCAGCTATTGCGCGAGACGCAGGCGCATGTGAGCGAGGAAGCCATCAACCGGCTGCGCGACGCGCATGCCGACGCCTATCTCCAGTTTCGCGGCCAAGTGCGGCCGTTACCCGGCGCTCGGGAGCTATTGAGCGCCTTGTCGCAGGCCGGCATCCCATGGGCGATCGCAACCAGCGGGCGCATGCACACGGCCGCGCTCAATCTGGAGGCGCTGGGCGTGGATCCGGCCAAGGACGTCGTCGTGACGCGCGACGACGTCAAATACGCCAAGCCCGACCCGGACCTCTTCATCGCCGCGGCAGAGCGGCTCGGCGTCCCGATCGAGCACGCGGTCGTGGTGGGCGACAGCATCTGGGACATGCTTGCGGCAAAGCGTTGCCGCGCGCTGGGCGTGGGGTTGCTCTCGGGCGGTTACGGCACCGACGAGCTCGAACGGGCGGGTGCGCTAAGGGTTTATGACGACCCGGCGGATTTGCTTTGCCACCTAGACGAGATCGCGGCTCGACCATAAGCCTACTCGCTCTTATTGCAGGTCGATGCGACTTCCATGCCGGGGACGGTATGGATGTCTCGCGGGCAATTCAAAACGAAAACTGAAACGAAATTCCCTGTTTTGTCCCAGAACGGTTCCCCTCTCCCAAATTTCCTTGAAGCACCGATTTCGGCTCAGTAAATAGAAACCACGCACCGCGATCGCTCGAACCGCCGGTGCGACAAAAACGCCCCGGAGGAGACGAACGAGGGGCCCCCGAAATCCTGTTCCGCAAGCGCGCACGGGTATTTACTGGAGGAGGAGCCGTTTCATGTCATCCCATCCACACATCGATTCCCGCATGGTTCGCCGCGTCGCCATGGCCAGTGTCATCGGCGCGACGGTCGAATGGTACGACTTCTTTCTTTACGGCGTAGTCGCCGGCATCGTCTTCAACAAGCTTTACTTTCCGGCGAACGACCCGCTCGTGTCGATACTGCTTGCTTATTCGACGTTCGCGGTGGGCTTCGTCACCCGCCCGATCGGCGGCGTGTTGTTCGGTCACTTCGGCGATCGCATCGGGCGCAAGTCCGCGCTGATCCTCTCGCTGTTCATCATGGGCGTGTCGACCGTAGGCGTCGCCTTCGTCCCAACCTACGCGCAGATCGGCGTAGCCGCGCCGATTCTGTTGTTGTCGCTGCGCGTGCTGCAGGGCATCGGGCTCGGCGGAGAATGGGGCGGCGCGGTGTTGATGGCATACGAATATGCGCCTGCGCACCGGCGAGGACTGTATGCGAGCCTGCCGCAAATCGGCTTGTCGATCGGACTGTGCCTTGCCTCGGGCATGGTGGCGGCGGTGTCGCATCTGTTGTCGGAACAGGCGTTTTTCGCGTGGGGCTGGCGCGTGGCGTTCGGCGCCTCGCTCGTGCTCGTCATGATTGGCCTTTATATCCGGCTCAACGTGATGGAAACTCCGGAATTCGTCGCGCTCAAGCGCAACCGCAACGAAGTGCGGCTGCCGTTCGTCGAGATGCTCGCCAGCTACCGTCGCGAGTGGGCGCTCGGCATGGGAGCGCGCTATATCGACGGCGTGTTCTTCAATATCTTCGCCGTGTTTTCGATCGGATACCTCACGCAGCACATCAAGATGGATCGCACCGATGCGCTGCTCGGCGTGATGATGGCCGCCTTCGTCATGTGCTTCTTCATTCCGATCTTCGGCGCCCTGTCCGATCGCATCGGCCGCGCGCGCGTGTACATGTGGGGCTCGCTGCTTTGCGGCGCGTCGGTCTATCCGGCTTTTTGGTTGATCGAAAGCCAGCCGGGCAATACCCTCTTGATTTGGCTCGCCATCGTCATCCCGTTCGGCATTTGCTACGCCATGGTGTATGGGCCCGAAGCCGCGCTGTTCTCCGAGCTCTTCGATGCGAGCGTGCGTTACACGGGCATCTCGTTCGTCTATCAGTTCTCCGGCATTTTCGCGAGCGGCATCACGCCGATCATCGCGACGGCGCTGTGGAAGATGAGCGGAGGAAAATGGTGGACCATTTGCGCCTACGTGCTGTTTTCCGCGCTGGTATCGGCCGCTTCGGCGCGCGCGATCGAACGCGGCCGCGGCGCGCGCTTGTCGACGCACGAGAACCCGGCGGTCAGCGCGCCGTAATGTCCTCGCGTTCGCGTTCTCGCATCGTCACGCCGCCGTAGCGCGGCCTCCATCGCCGTGTGGCATCAAGCGCGGAACGTCTTGGCGGTTTCTTCGGCGGCGTGCCGCAAATCCGGTTCGAAGGCCAGCAAGTCCTGTAGCGTGAGCCGCCCCACCGGCGCCTGCACCGCAATCGCTGCGCAGGCGCGGTGACGGTCGAGCATGACGGGCACGGCGATGGCGATCAGCCCCTGAAGATGCTCTTGATCGTTGACGGCCAACCGGCGCCGTCGCGTCAAAGCGAGCTCACGGCGCAGCACTTCGCGGCTCGTGATCGTGCGCTCGGAATAGGGGCGCAGCGGCAGCGTTTCGATCACGCGCTCGCGCCGGTCCTTCGGCAGAAAACTAATCAAGAGCTTGCCGCTAGCGGAACAATGCAGCGGCACGTGCGACCCCGGCTGCAAATGCAGGCGCAACGGCCACTCCGTTTCCACGCGGTCGATATAGACGACGTCGTTGCCCGACAGCATCGTCAAGTTGCATGTCTCGCCGATCTTCGCCACGAGCTGCTCGAGCAGTACATGGCGCGCGGCGGCCGGGCCAGCATGCATGAGCACGTTCACGGCCAGCATGCGCACGCGCGGCGAACATTCGTAGCGTTTGTCGCCCGCGCCGCGCGTGACGAGCCACGCATCGGTCAACTGCACGAGGATGCGGTGCATCGTCTGTTTCGGCAGGCCGAGCGTGGTCGCGAGATCCATCATCGATAACGGGTGGCCAGCCGCCGCCAACGTTTCGAGCACACGAAACGCTCGCACCGCCGCCGCATTCGATTGATTCGATCCCGACATGCCGTCTCCTCATCCGGCGCACGTGCCGCGCCACCTTCATTGTGTATCGGATCGCACGGTTTTCGGGACTGGGAGAAGTCCCGAAATTCGCGTTTTTCCATACGCGAGCGAGCACAGTCGACAAATGGTCGGGAAACGGGACTCGCACGCCATTGGCGCAGCCTAGATTGGCTGTACCGCCAATCTTTCTTGCAATGGGAGCGTGTATGAATGTGAGGGCTACAACGGCCGAAACGGCAAGCGTGCCGGCCGCGGACGACGTGACGCGCGAGGTGGGCGCGCTCGTCGCCCGCGCACGCGAGGCGCAGCGCGTCTTCGAGCAAGCGGGTCAAACGGCGCTCGATACGGCTGCGGCCGCGGCGGCCTGGGCGATCATGGAGCCGGGGCGCAATCGCCGCCTCGCGCAGCTCGCGGTGCGCGACACGGGCCTTGGCAACGTCGAGGACAAGGTGCAAAAGAACTTCCGCAAGACGCTCGGGCTGCTGCGCGATTTGCACGGCAAGCGCACTTGCGGCGTGATCGCGCGCGACGCCGAGCGAGGCATCGTCGAGATCGCCCGGGCGGTTGGGGTCGTGGCCGCCGTGACGCCATCGACCAATCCAGCGGCCACGCCCGCGAACAAGATCGTCAACGCGCTCAAATGCGGCAACGCAGTGATCGTATCGCCGTCGCCCAAAGGGTATACGTCGTGCGCGCTGCTCGTTCAGTTCATTCATCAGCAGTTTGACAAAGCCGGACTCGACCCGGCGCTCGTGCAACTGCTGCCGGCTCCCGTCAGCAAAGCGGCCAGCGCCGCGTTGATGGCCCAAGCGGACCTCGTGGTGGCGACGGGCTCGCAAGCGAACGTACGCATGGCCTACGCGAGCGGTACGCCGGCTTTCGGCGTCGGGGCGGGCAATGTCGCGTCGATCGTCGAACGCTCGGCCGATCTCGCCGATGCGGCGCGCAAGATCGCGCTGTCCAAGACGTTCGACAATGCGACGAGCTGTTCTTCCGAAAACAGCGTCGTGATCGAGGACGCGATCTATGACGCGATGCTCGGCGAGCTGCAACGGTGCGGGGGCGTATTGCTCGATGCGGCGCAAAAAGCCCGGCTGCAAGCGGCGATGTGGCGCGACGGCAAACTTTCGGAGCACTGCACCGCAAAGCCGGCGTCGCGCATCGCGCAAACGGCGGGGCTGGAGGAGATCGCGGCGCGCGAGCCCGCGTTTTTGATGGTGGAGGAGAGCGGCTTCGGGGCCGAGCACCCCTTCTCTGGCGAAAAGCTCGCGCCGGTGCTCGCGCTCTATCGCGCGAGCGATTTCGAGGCGGCGGCAAGCGTCGTGCGCCAGCTCTACGCGTATATGGGCGCGGGCCACTCGGTGGGCTTGCATACCGCGCATCTCGATCACGCAGTTCAATTGGGCGAGCGCTTGCCCGTTGCGCGCGTGATCGTCAATCAAGCGCATTGCCTTGCCACGGGCGGCAACTTCAACAACGGTCTGCCGTTTTCCTTGTCGATGGGATGCGGCACTTGGGGCCGCAACAATTTTTCGGGCAACCTCGATTACCGCTATTACCTGAATGTGACGCGGGTGGCCTATCCGATCGAGGAACGCGTGCCCGAACTCGACGCGCTGCTCGGCGAGTACTTCAGGAGCGTCGGCCGATGAAAACGCCTACGACACTGCGCGCATTGATCGACATGCGCGCGATGCAATCTCCAGACGAGCCGTTCCTGTTGACCACCTTCGCGCAGGATGACGCGCGTACCGCTGAGGCTGCGGCGATCACCTTCTCCATGCTTCATGCGCAGTGCCGCGAGCTCGAGGCGCGCTTTCGGGCGGCGGGACTGCGGCGGGGCGACGTCGTATCCGTGTTCATGGGCAACGGCGTGCAAACCGCCACGCTGCTACTCGGGGCGATGTATAGCGGGCTCATTGCTCACCCGCTCAACCTGCTGTGTCAGGCGTCGCAGTTGCGCTACATCGTCGAGCACTCGGATACCCACATGATTTTCGTTTGCGACGAAACGGCCGAGGCGATCGCGGCCGCTTGCTCGGCGCTTTCCGAGCAAGCGCCTACGCGAGACATTGCGCTCGTCCGTACGGCGCCCGATGCGCTCGAATTGCCGGCGCTGGCGGCGGCCCGTCTCGCGCTGGCCGAAACCGCGTCGGCGGGCGCCGAGGAAGAACCCGCGGACGAAGATCCCGTGCTCGCTTGCGTCGAGCCGAACGACATCGCGTTGTTGATGTACACGTCCGGCACGACAGGCGCGCCCAAAGGCGTGCTGCTGAGCCACCACAATCTACTGGCCAATGCCCGCAACATCAGCGCCGAGCACCGGCTCGGCGGAGCCGACCGCGTGCTCGCTTCGTTGCCGCTTTATCACATCAATGGCCTCGTCGTGACGCTGCTCGCGCCGCTTTTCCACGGTGGCTCGGTCGTGATGACGCCGCGCTTTTCGGCGCGCACGTTCTGGCAAGACGTTTCGCGCTTGCACTGCACCTGGATCAACCTCGTGCCGACGATAGTCGCGTATCTGCTGGGCGGGGAGCAACCGCAAGGGTGCGACCTCTCGGCGCTCAGGTTCTGCCGCACGGCATCGGCGGCGCTCCCCGCCGATCATCATCGCGCGTTCGAGGCGCGCTTTGGCATCGGCATCGTCGAAACGATGGGGATGACCGAAACGGCCGCGCCGATCTTCAGCAACCCCTATGAGCCCGCATTGCGGCGCATCGGCAGCATCGGGCTGCCTTCGGGCGCGCAGGCGAAGGTGATCGATCGCGAGGGCCGCGAATGCGCGGCGTACGAGGCCGGTGAGATCGTGCTGCGCGGCGAGCAAATCATGCAGGGCTACTACAAGCGGCCCGACGAAACCGCGAAGGCGTTCACGGCGGACGGCTGGTTGCGCACGGGCGATCTCGGGTACCGCGACGACGATGGATATTTCTACATCAACGGCCGCGCGAAGGAACTGATCATCAAAGGCGGCGAGAACATCGCGCCGCGCGAGATCGACGAAGCGCTATTGCGCCACCCGGGCGTATTCGATGCGGCCGCGGTGGGCGTGCCCGATCCGGCTTACGGGCAGGAGATCGTCGCATTCGTCGTCGCGCGCGAGGCGCATTGGGACGGCGCACCGGACGCCGGGGAGCTGCGCGCGCACTGTCTGCGGGAACTGGGACGGTACAAAACGCCAAAGGAAATCCACTTCGTCAGCGAACTGCCGCGCGGCCCGTCGGGCAAGGTGCAGCGTCTGAAGCTCGTCGCCCCCGCGCCCGACTGACGCGGACGGCACGGGTTGCCCGCGCCCAGGCGCGGCCCAGTATGGACACCGAATTTCCCAAGAAAGAGACGGTAGGAGACATCGACATGAAACAACGTGCGCAGCGCGTGAAGACGCGCCACATCATTTTGGCGGTCATGTGCCTCATGTATTTCATCTCATACATCGATCGCGTGAACATCGCGGTCGCCGGACCGCTGATCCGCCACGAGATGGGCTTGACCACCGTGCAACTCGGTCTCGTTTTTTCGGCGTTCGCTTATCCCTATGCAGCCATGCAGATCATCGGCGGATGCTTATCCGACAAATTCGGGCCGAAGCTCGTGCTCACCGTGCTCTCGCTGATTTGGGGCGCGGCCACGCTGGCGACGGGCTTCGCCGGCAGTGTGGCCACGCTCGTCGCGCTGCGCTTCATGCTGGGGATCGGCGAAGGCGGCGCATTTCCGTCCGCGACGCGTGCGTTCACTTACTGGATGCCCGTGCGCGAGCGCGGCTTCGCGCAAGGCATCACGCACAGCTTCGCGCGTCTGGGCGGGGCCGTCACGCCGCCGCTCGTGCTCGCCGTTGTCGTCGCAGGCGGTTGGCGCGATGCGTTCATCTTGCTGGGCGTCGCTAGCCTTGCTTGGACCGTGCTCTATTTGTTCGTATTCACGAACACGCCCGAGCAGAATCGTCGCATCACGCGCGAGGAAACCGCCGAAATCGGCTACCGAAGCGGCGATTGCGAACGCGCCAAGCGCGCGCCTACGCCATGGCGCAAGCTGATCCGGCGCATGTGGCTCGTCACGTTCGTCGACTTTTGTTACGGCTGGCTGTTGTGGGTCTACTTGACGTGGCTGCCGTCGTACCTGAAGGAGTCGCGCGGCTTCGATCTGAAGCATCTCGCGCTGTTCACGGCGTTGCCGTTGCTCGCCGGGGTGGTGGGCGACACGTTGGGCGGCGTGGTGTCGGACCGCATTTATAAAAGCACAGGGAGGCTGCGTCTTGCGCGCGTCGCCGTGCTCGTCGTCGGCATGGGCGGTTCGCTCGCGTTTCTCTTGCCGATGATTTCGGTCGCCGATCCGATGACGGCGGTTTGGCTGCTCACCGGGTCGTTCTTCTTTCTGGAAATCACGAATCCGGTGCTATGGACCCTGCCGCTCGATATCGCCGGCAAGTACGCCGGGACCGCTGGCGGGATGATGAACACCGGGTTCGGCATCGCGGGAATGATTTCTCCCGTGGCGTTCGGCTATCTGATCGAACACACCGGCAGCTACAACGCGCCGTTCATGGTCTCGGCCGGTTTGCTTGCATTGGGCTTGGTCGCCGCGTTGTTCATCGACACCGCGCGCACCGTGGAAGCCGACGAGGAGCGCGAGCGCGAGCACGGGGAGGGGTCCGCGGCGCGCGGCGCATTCGCGTTTCTCGACGCAGCGCCGGCCGTGCGGCTCGAGCGCCATTCGCTGCGCCGGCCGCTGCGCTGGTGGCGCTGAGTGGGCGCGGCCGCGTCAAACGCCGGCGACAGCCGGTTCGCGCTGCGACACCGCTTGCGCCGCACGGTCTTCGAGGATCATATCGGCTGCCTTCTCGGCGATCATGATCACCGGCGCATTGGTGTTGCCCGACACGAGCTCCGGCATGATCGACGCGTCGACCACGCGCAAGCGGGCCACCCCGCGCACGCGCAGACGCTCGTCGACGACGGCGAACGGGTCGTTGCCCATCTTGCAGGTGCACGCGGGATGGTAGATGGACTGACTGAACTGGCGGGCGGCATCGAGCAGCTCGGCATCGCTGCGATAGTGCGCGCCCGGCGTGAATTCGGACACGATATGCGGCGCGAGCGAGGGCGCGGCAGCGATGCGGCGCGCGACCTTGATCGCGCCCACGACGACCGGATGATCGCGCTCGTCGGACAAATAGTTGGCATGGATCAGCGGGTAGCGCAGCGGGTCGGGCGAGACGATCTCGATCTGGCCGCGGCTGAATGGCCGCAGTTGGCATACCGACGCCGTGAAGGCGGAGAACCGATGCGCGCCGTGTCCGGGCTTATCCGCGCTGAGCGGCTGCATGTGAAATTGGATGTCGGGCCGATCGACGCCGGGGCGCGAGCGCGTGAAGATAGCGACCTGGCTCGCGGCAAGCGTCAGCGGGCCGGTGCGCCACAGCGCGTACTGCATGCCGATCCACGCTTTGCGCAGCGGGTGATTGACTTCGTCGTTGAGCGTGCGCTCGCGCGTGCGGTACACGAGCCGAACTTGCAGATGATCTTGCAGGTTGCGGCCCACGCCGGGCAGATCGAGCAGCACCGGCACGCCGGCGCGTTGCAGCACGCTTGCCGGGCCGATGCCCGAGTGTTGCAGAAGCTGCGGCGAGCCGATCGCGCCGGAGGCGAGAATCACCTCGGCGCGCGCGCACACGAACTTGCGCTCGCCGTCTTGCAGGTATTCGACGCCGATCGCGCGCTTGCCCGCAAAGCGCACGCGGCAAGCCTGCGCATGCGTGAGAACGTGCAAATTGCGGCGCCCGCGCGCCGGTTTCAGGAAGCCTTTCGCGGTGCTCCATCGAAAGCCTTTGTGGGCCGTTTGCTGGAAGTAGCCGACGCCTTCCTGGCTGGCCCCGTTGTAGTCGGGATTGAAGGGGATGCCGATTTCCTGCGCGGCGGCGATGAAGTGATCGGCGATGGGGCGGCGCAAGCGCAGATCGGACACTTTCAACGGTCCGCCCACGCCGTGATAGGCGTTCGCGCCGCGTTCCTGATCTTCGGATTTCTTGAAGTAGGGCAGCACCTCGGCATAGCTCCAGCCGCGGTTGCCCAATTCGGCCCAGCGATCGTAATCCTCGCGCTGTCCGCGCACATAGAGCAGGCCGTTGAGCGAGCTGGACCCGCCGAGCACCTTGCCACGCGGCCAATCGACGCTGCGGCCGGCGAGATTGGCGTCGGGCTCGGTGCGATAGCACCAGTCGAGCTCGGGGTCGTGCATGGTCTTGAAATAGCCCACCGGCACGTGAATCCACGGATTGGTGTCGGCGCCCCCGGCCTCGAGCAAGAGGACGGTGTTGCGCGGGTCGGCGCTCAGGCGATTGGCCAATACGCATCCCGCCGATCCCGCACCGACGATGACATAGTCGACTTCCGGTTCCATGAAAGGGTCTCCTGACAGCCCCTGCGAGGCCGCGTGAGTGCGCGCCGCACAGGGTCGCTTCACTGTCGCGGATGGCGGGAGGCGGCGCAAGACCCGCCCGCGCTGCGCGGACCAAACTGAAACGGAAAATATAGATTCGGGATCAAAAGAGACCGGCGCTGCGCGGCGCACGGCGCTGTACCCAACGAAACGCCGTCACTGGCGCTATGAGCGGCGCGGGCGCGGACGATACGATGCGATTCGAGGCGCGAACGGCTCGCCGGCGAGGCAAAGGAGAAAGCGGTGACGACGGATTTCATGCAGGACAGGCCCGATCGAATGGTTTCGGTGCGAGAGTGCTTCGGCATCGACACGAGTTTGATGGCACCCATGTTCGCCGAGCGCGACGCTCACGTGCCCGATATCGATCCGGCCTACCGGTTCGATCCCGACGTCACGCTGGCGATCCTCGCGGGCTTCATGCGCAATCGGCGCGTGATGGTGCAGGGTTTGCACGGCACGGGTAAATCGACGCATATCGAGCAAGTTGCAGCGCGGCTGAACTGGCCGTGCGTGCGCGTGAACCTCGACGGGCATATCAGCCGGCTGGATCTGGTCGGCAAGGATGCCATCGTCGTGCGCGAGGAGCGGCAGATCACCGAGTTCCAAGAGGGGATCGTGCCGTGGGCCCTGCAGCGGCCCGTTGCGTTGATCTTCGACGAATACGATGCCGGCCGGCCCGACGTCATGTTCGTGATCCAGCGCATCCTCGAGCGCGACGGCAGTTTCACGCTGCTCGATCAGAACCGCGTGATTCGACCGCATCCGTCCTTCCGGCTATTCGCCACGTCCAATACCGTTGGCCTGGGCAACCTGAACGGGCTTTACCACGGCACGCAGATGCTCAACCACGCGCAGATGGACCGCTGGAACGTCGTCGCGAAGCTGAGCTATCTGCCGCCCGAGAAGGAGGCCGATATCGTGCTGGCGCGGGTGCCGGAAATGGACGATTCGGCCGGTCGCGCGCGCGTCGAGCAGATGGTCGCGATGGCGGCGCTCACACGCCGAGGCTTCGCCGCAGGCGATCTGTCGACGCTGATGTCGCCGCGCACGGTGATCAACTGGGCGGAGAACTGCCAAATTTTCAAGGACGCCGAACTCGCATTTCGCCTGACGTTCCTGAACAAGTGCGACGAATCCGAGCGTCCTATCGTCGGCGAGTACTATCAGCGCTGCTTCGGCGTCGAACTGTGCGAGGCGGGGCACGAAGCCGAAGCGGGCGGCGGCGCCTCGACGCCGACATGACGCCGCCGCCTGAAACAGTGTGCGCCGCGGCGCGCCGCGAACGCTTGTGCGCGGCCGTGGCCCGCGCGCTGACGGGCGATGCCGCCTTGCATTACCGAAGCGGACGCTTGTGCCGGCAGGTGCGGCCGTTGCCGTTGCATGCGCCGCATCTGCGCAGCGACGCGACGCGCGACGATTTCGCTCTGCTTCGCGGCGCAGCCGATTGCGCGGCGATGCGGCTCGTGCATTCGGACGCGGCGTTGCATCGGTCGTTATCCCCTGCGCCTTACGTCGAGCGCTTGTTGTTCGAGATACTCGAGCAGATTCGGTGCGAGGCTCAGCCTGCGCCGGGCATGCACGGGCTAGCACGCAACCTGCGCGAGCGTTTCGAGTCTTGGTCGCGCGGCTGTTGCAGAGCGGGCCTCGCTGACGATCACCTCGGCATCCTCGTCTATACGGTCGTGCAAATTACATGGTCGCGCGTGACGGGTTGGCCGGTCCTTGGCGAAACGGAAGATCTCATCGAGGCCACGCGTGCCGGCATCGTCCCGCAGATCGGCACGGACTTGGCGGGGTTGCGCCGGCATCGCTTCGATCAACGCGCCTACGCCCGGCATGCGTGCGAGTTGGCGCATCGGATCGCATCGATGCTCGCGCATGCGCGCGCCGGGTTCGTCGATACCGGAGGCGATTGCCGAAAACCCGACGACCCTTTGAGCGCCTTCTCGCTCTGGGTGGACTTCGACGAATCGCAGGAGGCCGGTGCGGGAAGCGCGACGCTGGGGGCAAGCCGAAACCTGGACCCGACCGCGCAGGGTTACCGGGCATACACGACGCAGTTCGACCATGAGGTGCGCGCAGCAGCGCTCGCCAGGCGGGCGCTGCTGCGCGAATACCGCGCGAAGCTCGACGAGCGCATTGCACAGAGCGGCATCGACAGCGCGCGCATTGCACGCGCGTTGCAGGCAGCGCTTGCCGTCCCGCGCAGGGATGGCTGGTCGTTCGGCGAGGAAGACGGGCGCATCGACGGACGCCGCTTGGCGCAGGTCGTCAGTTCGCCCGCCGAGCGGCGCGTGTTCATGCGAGAGCGGATGCGCCCGCATGGCGATTGCGCGATCGGTTTTTTGATCGACTGTTCGGCATCGATGAAGGCGCAGATCGAAACGATTGCGATGCTGGTCGACAGCCTCGTGCGCGCGGGCGAGCAAGCCGGGCTTGTAACCGAAGTGCTCGGTTTCACGACCGGCGCATGGAATGGCGGGCGCGCGCGCCTTCAGTGGCTCGCGTGCGCACGGCCGCCGCATCCGGGACGCCTGAACGAGCTTTGCCATATGGTGCTCAAGAGCGCGAACGATAGTTGGCGGCGTGCGCGCACCGACATCGCCGCGCTGTTCAAGGCCGATCTGTTTCGCGAGGGCGTGGACGGCGAGGCCGTCGAGTGGGCGTGCGCGCGGCTGGCCGCGGTGCCGGTCACGCGGCGCATCCTCGTCGTGATCTCGGATGGCAGCCCAATGGATGCAGCCACCGCCCAGGCCAACGACGCGGCCTATCTCGATGCGCATCTGAAGGAGGTGCTTTTGCGCCACGAGACGCTGCGCGACGTGGACGTGGTGGGGCTAGGCATCGGGCGCGACTTGAGCGCTTACTACCGGCATTGCGCGACGTTGGACCCGGCAGCGCCGCTCGATATGAAGCGGCTCGCCGGGGTGGCACGGTGGATTGGAGCGAGGCGCTAGCCCACGTAGCCGACGTAGCCGTCGGCCATGCGGCGGCCCCGTCTCACGCGGCGTGGGGTTCCTGCGAGGGATGGGCGCGGCGCGCGTGCGCGGCTTGCGCTTGCACGGCGGTGACGGCGATGACGTAATAGATGTCCTCGCTGCTGCACCCGCGCGACAGGTCGTTGGCCGGGTAATTCAACCCCTGCAGCAGCGGGCCGATCGCCTTGGCGCCGCCGATGCGTTCGGCGAGCTTGTAGCCGATGTTGCCGGCGTCGAGATTGGGAAAGACGAGCACGTTCGCGTGTCCGCCCACCTGCGAGTGCTCGATCTTGCGTTCGGCGATTTCGGCAACGATCGCCGCGTCGAGCTGGACGTCGCCGTCGATGGCCAGGCCCGGGCGCACCGATTTCACGCGCTGCGTCGCCTCGATTACCTTGTCCACGTGCGCGTGATGCGCACTGCCGCTCGTGGAGAACGAGAGCATCGCCACGCGCGGCTCCTCCATCAGCAAACTGCGCGCGCTGTCGGCCGCGGCCATGGCGATTTGCGCGAGTTGCTCGGCATCGGGATCGACGACGAGCGCGCAATCGGAGAACACGAGCCCGCCCTTGTAGCGATGAAACGGCTCGCACAGCATCATCAGGAAGAAACTCGACACGAGCTTGAACGACGGCTCGAGGCCGATCAATTGAATCGCCGTGCGCACGACGTCGGCCGTCGTATTGACCGCGCCCGCCACCGAGCCGTCGGCGTAACCGTGCCGCACCATCAGCGCCGAGAAGACGAGCGGCTTGAGCGCTTCCCGTTGCGCGAGCTCGGGCGTCATGCCCTTGCCGCCGCGAAGCGCGACGAGGGTGTCGACGAACGGCGCGCGCCATTCTGAATCGTCCGGATCGACGAGGGCGATGTCGCCGAGCGCGAGCGATTCGCGCTCGGCGACCGCGCGGATGCGGCCGGGATCGCCGACCAGCATGACGCGCGCGATGCCGTCGCGGCTGGCGCGCACCGCGGCGGCCAGCACGCGTGGATCATCGGCCTCGCACAGCACGATGCGCATGGGCGACGCGCGCGCCGCCTCGATGATGCGGTTGAGGGCTTTCATAGTGACTGGCCGGTTAGACGTAGTCCTTGTACTTGTCGAGCAGGCGCACCGGCTTGGACAAGGCGTCACGACGGAAGGGATCGCCCAGTTCGCGCGTGCACATGATTTCGATGATCGTGGTCTTGCCTTCGTTCATCTGCATGTCGATCGCGCGTTTGAGCGCAGGGCCCACGTCCTCCAACTGATCGACGACGATACCCTCGGCCCCCATCGCGCGTGCGATCGCCGCGAAGCTTTGATTGTCGAGCTCGCCCGCCACGAAGCGGCGGTTGTAGAAGTCGACTTGGTTCTTCTTTTCCGCGCCCCATTGACGGTTGTGGAAAACCACGGCCGTCACGGGAATTCCATGGCGCACGCAGGTCATCGTCTCCATGAGGCTCATGCCCCAGGCGCCGTCTCCGGCGTACGACACGGCAGGGCGATGCGGCGCCGCCACCTTGGCGCCGATGATCGTCGGGAAGGCATAGCCGCAATTGCCCCAGCTCATCGCCGCAAAGAAGCTGCGCGGCTTGTTGAAGCGCAGGTAGCTGTTCGCGACCGAATTGATGTTGCCGATGTCGGTCGACACCATGACGTCCTCGGGCATCGCTTTCTCGAGTTCGCGCAGCACCTGCCGCGGATGCAGATAGTGCCCGCCATTGAACGTGCGCTCGTGCTTTTGCTCCTCGATCATGTCGAGGCTGTAGGCGTCGAGCTCGTGCGTCCAGCCGTCGAGTTCTTTTTCCCACGCCGCTTTCTCGGAGGCGATTTGATCGGCGCGTTCGCTGCGCGTGGCGTCGCAGGCGAGTTCGCGATCAGCCAACCGCTGCGTGAGCGCAATCGCCGAAGCCTTGGCGTCGCCGCAGATGCCCACGGAGATCTTCTTCACGAGGCCCAGCATCTTGTGGTCTGCGTCGATCTGAATGATCTTCGCCTCTTTCGGCCAATAGTCCATGCCGTGCTGGGGCAGGGTGCCGAACGGCCCGAGGCGCGAGCCGAGCGCAATCACCACGTCTGCGCGCGAAAGCAGCTTCATGGCCGCTTTCGAGCCTTGATAACCGAGCGGACCGCACCAGAGCGGATGATTCGCCGGGAACGAGTCGTTGTGCAAATAGCTGTTGACCACCGGCGCACCCAAGCGCTCGGCCAGCGCTTTGCAAGCCTCCACCGCATCGGCCATGACCACGCCGCCGCCCGAGATGATGACCGGGAACTTGGCGTGCGCGATCAGATCGGCGGCCTCGTTCAAGCTTTCGTCGCCGCCGGGGCCGCGATCGAGCTTGCGCGGTTGCGGGATCTCGACCTTGATCTTGCCGTAGAAGTAGTCGCGCGGGATGTTCAGCTGTGTCGGTCCCATCTCGGCCTGCGCGCGATCGAAACAGCGCGCGGTGAATTCGGCCATCCGCGCCGGATGCGTGACATGGCCTTGGTATTTCGTGAACTCCTGAAACATCGGCAACTGATTCGCTTCTTGAAAGCCGCCGAGGCCAATGCCCATCGTGCCCGCTTCGGGCGTGACGATCACGACGGGGCTGTGCGCCCAATAGGCGGCCGCGATCGCGGTCACGCAGTTGCTGATGCCGGGGCCGTTCTGGCCGATCACGACGCCGTGGCGGCCCGATACGCGCGCATAGCCGTCCGCCATATGGCCTGCGCCCTGCTCGTGCACGACGGGAATCAAGCGGATGCCCGCCGGCGCGAAAATGTCCATCGCATCCATGAACGCCGAGCCCATGATGCCGAACATGTCGGTCACGCCATTGGCCGCGAGCGTTTCGACGAACGCTTCGGAAGGGGTCATGTCTTGCGGGCCGCTGGCCGTCGCGCGCTTGGAAGGGGATTGGTCGCTCATCAGTGTCTCCGGTGCTCGGTTAACGAAACGCTTGGTTTCCGATGCTATTCAGCGGTCAAGTCGGGTCAAGCCATTCCGTCTGCCGACGACGAATTTGGAATGGAATGAAATGATTCGTTTCAAAAGACGCGCGATGCGCGGGCAACGCACGTCCTGCGGTTCATGCGGGCTGCTTCGGGCGTTCCTTGCGGAATGCCCGTTTGACCGCGATCAGCCCATCGCGGAATTCGAACAAGTCGCAACCTTCGGCTTCGATGCGCCAGCCGTCCGTGTGGGTGCCGGTAAACACCCATTCGGACACGCCGCGTTCGCCGGCGACGTAATGCCGGCCGTGGCCCCAATGCGCATCGGGAAAGGCGCTGAATACCGCTTCGAATGCGACGCGCACCGCGTCGCGGCCCACGAAGCGCATCCCGTGCACGTCGGGGCCTGCGGCGGCGTCGAACACGCAGTCCTCGGTCATGAATCCCATTAGCGCGTTGGCATCGTGGCGGTTGAACGCGTCGGAAAACGCGGCGAGCGTGTCGGCCGTCACGACGCAAGGGGCGAGAGGCGTGTCTGTCATGCATGTCTCCTGAACAATGAGCGGGCCGCGCCTCGCTGGAAGGCAAGCCGCGGCATGGTTTATCGACACGTTATCGGGCGCGCGCAGGGGCCGGTAGCGCCAGTTTCCGGGTTTCGCTTGGGCCAGAGGGGCAGCGATCGCGAAGGGTTGGCGGGCCTTCGCGCTGGACCCATCGGAACCCTTCGCCTGGCACTACCGGCGCGCTTATTGATTGACAATGCTTGACTAAACGGGCGAGCTATCTCCTGTTTGTCGTACGCGCATCGAGACGCCGATGCGATTTGCTGCAGCGAGGTTGCGTGCCGGATGGCTGCGCGCGCCGTAAGCGCCCTATGTAGAACCGAAGGAGACGGCAGTGAGAGCGAGAGCACTACCCGAACAGGGCAAGACGATAAAACGGCCCGCAGGGCCGCCGCGCGAGCCGCGCATCAAGCTTCGCCTCGTGCATGCGAGTATGAAATCGTATGGACTGACGGCTGCCGTGCTGGCGATAGCGGTCCTGCTGTGGCAGGCGGTCTCGATGGCCGGTGTGTTTCCCGCCTTCGCACTGCCTTCACCGGTCGCCGTATGGCGCGCGTTCGTCGACATCGTGCGCGACGGTTACGGCGGGCAGTCGCTCGTCGGCGACATTTTGGTCAGTTGTTTTCGCATCGTCATCGGTTTCGTCGGCGCGGTAGCGATCGGCGTGCCCGTGGGTCTCTTGATGTCGCGCAACAAGATCGTGAACGACATCATCGATCCGTTGCTGCAATTCGTGCGGCCCGTGCCGCCGCTCGCCTACATCCCGCTGCTCGTCGTCTGGTTCGGCATCGGCGAGTTGCCCAAGGCGATTCTGATCCTCGTCGGCACGATCCCGGTCATCATCATCGGCACCATGTCCGGCGTCAAAAGCACGCCGCCGCTGCGCATCGCGGTCGCGCGCACGCTGGGCGCAACCAATGCGCAAATCTTCCGAAGAATCGTGCTGCCCTCGGCATTGCCGGAGATTTTCACCGCCATGCGCGTCGGGATCGGCGTCGCCTGGACCTGCCTCGTTGCGGCCGAACTGATCGCCGCCAGCAGCGGCCTTGGCTGGCTCGTGCAGTTCGCGGGGCAAGCGTTGCAAGTGAGTGTGGTCATCGTGGGCATCGTCATCATCGGGGTGATCGGCTATGCCATGGAATTGGTCATACGCAAAGTCGAGAACTGGGTCGTGCCTTGGCGCGGGCATGACTGATTCCACTCATCGAGGAGACGAAACATGAAAACGAAACATGGCATGGCAGCGGTTGCCGCGGCGTTACTGGCGGCCAGCTATTTGGCGGGCGGCGTGGCTCACGCGCAAAGCAAGCCCGAGGTCGTCATCGGCTATGAAGACAACGGCGCCGATCCATATATGGTGTCGATGGCCGAGCATCTGTTCGAACGACATATGAACGCCGACGTGCAGTACAAGCTCTTCAGTTCGGGTCCCGCGGCCATGAGCGCGCTGGCGTCCAACAGTCTGACGTTCATGTGCGGCATCGGCATTCCGCCGCTCGTGACGGCGATCGCGCAAGGCTTGCCGATGACGATCGTCTATAACCAGGAGCGCTACACCAACGCGGCCGGGATCGTCGTCAAGCCCGAAAGCGGGATTCGCGATGTGGCAGGCCTGCAGGGCAAGAAGATCGCGATCGTCGCGGGCTCGCAGGCGTCGTTCGAATTGGCGACGTTTCTCGCCCAAGCGCACGTGCCGTATTCGGCCGTGACACAAATCAACATGGCGCCGCCGCAAATGCGCACGTCCTGGGTGACGGGCGCGATCGACGCGGCCATCGTGTGGGACCCCGTATTCAGCGCACTGCGCGCGGCGGGCGGAAAGGCGATCAAGACCGACGGCGATCTACCGCGCGAGGCGTCCAGCTACAACGTGTGCATCGCGAACGCCGAGTGGGCCAAGGCCCATCCCGAGCTGACGGCTGGCTTCGTCGCGGCGCTCGACGAAGGCTATCAGGTGACGCAGACGCATCGCGATCGCGCGCTCGCCGAGATGGCGCGGCAAACGGGGGTGACCGTCGCGGTCGCGCAAAGCGAATTGGCCGGCTATGAGCTCTTTTCCGGTGCGGATCAGACCACGGCGAAGGTGATGGGCTCCGGCGCGGGCACGAAGACATCGGCGACTTACCAGACCTTGGTCAACACCGCGAAGGTGCTCAACACGATCGGCCGCATTCAGTCCGTGCCGGCCACCTTCGATGCGAACGTTGCGCCGCAGTATTCGCAATCGCTGGCTCATTGAGCGCAACGCAGCGCTGTAGGAGATCGACGTGAACATCGTCATCGATTCGCTGTACAAGACGTTCGGCGCGACCTCGGCGCTCGAGAACATCAATCTGCAGTTTCAGGGCGGCGAATTCGTCACCGTGCTCGGCGCCTCGGGCTGCGGCAAGACGACCTTGCTGCATTTGCTCGCCGGACTCACGTCTCCCTCGAGCGGCAACATCTACATCGACGGCGAGGCCAAGAGCGCACCAGGGGCCGACCGCGTCGTCGTTTTCCAGCAGGCCGGATTGCTGCCCTGGCTGAGCGTGGAAGAGAACATCGAATTCGGTCTTTCCTTGCACGGCGTGCCGAAGGCGCAACGGCGGCAGGCCTCCGCCGAGATTCTGCGCACGATCGGCCTCGAAGCGTTCGGGCATCACAAGACCTACGAGCTATCGGGCGGCATGCAGCAACGCGTGGCAATCGCGCGTGCGCTCGTGATGAAGCCCAAAGTCTTGTTGATGGACGAGCCCTTCGGCGCGTTGGACGCGCAAACGCGCACGGCCATGCAGCGGTTCCTGACGCAGCTGTGGGAGCAGTTGCATTGCACGATCGTGTTCATCACGCACGATATCGACGAAGCGGTCTTTCTCGGCACGCGCCTCGTGGTGTTGTCGTCGCGGCCGGGGCGCGTAGCGCTCGACGTGCCGATCGAGTTGGATCGACCGCGCACGCCGCAAACCGCTTTCGAGCCGCATTTCCTAGCGCTCAAAAAGCGGGCGATGGACATCTTGGCGCATTGACCGGCAAGGCGGGAGAAGTAGGGGGCGTAGGCCGGGCACCGAGCCCGAGCCGCGTCGAGCCCCTACGCCCGGCTCACATGGAGCAGCGGTGCAAGTCCGCTGGCCGCTTGCTTCATTTGCGGCACGGCTTTGAGCAGATCGTCGAGCGTCGCGCGCGCGGTCGGCGCATGAACGGCCAGCGACGCCAGCACGCGGCCATCGTCCGCATCTCGGACGGGCACCGCGACCGCCACCATGCCGCGCACGAACTCCTCGTTGTCGATGCCGACGCCGCGTGCGCCGAGCCGATCGAGTTCGGCGGCGAGCGTTTTCGGATCGGTGAGCGTGCGATGCGTCATCTTCTTGAGCGTCAGGCGCGCGAGCATGGCGTTGCGCTCGAGCAGCGTCATTTGCGAAAGAAACAGCTTGCCGCTCGCCGTGCAATGCAACGGCACGCGCATGCCGGGACGCATTTCGAGCCGTAGCGGTTCGGTGGTTTCAACGCGCTCGACGTACAGCACCGCGTCGTTATCGAGCGCGGTCAAATTACAGGTTTCGCCGAGCGCTTCGACGAGCGCACGCAACACCGACCTGCAGCCACGCGTGAAGGTGTTGTTCGATAGGGCAGCCAATGCGAACTGCGCCGCGCGCGGACCGAGCGCGATCGCGCGATCGTGGCCGCGCGAATCGGGCATGTGCATGACGTAGCCGCGCGACTCCAAGGCTTCGATCATCCGCAGCAGCGTGGCCTTGGGGATATGCAGGCGTGCGGACAGTTGCGACAGCGTATAGGGCTGCCCCGCAGCCGCGAGCGCTTCGAGCACAGCGAGCGCACGTAGCACGCGTGCCTCGTCGGCGGGTGTGGCGTCGGGTGATGTGAAGGCGATGTCGGACATACGTATCGGTTCGTCGAGGACGACGAGATAAATGAACCGTTTTGTACCACTTCATAGCGTGCGGCATGAAAGTGCGGCTGCCTATGCTGGTTTATGCCGATACGGCATGCGGCACGTTCGGCGATCACGATCACGTGCGCCGCCTCGCTCGCATGGCATGGCGTGGCGTGCACGCTTGGCGCCCTGGTCCAAGCGAATCTACGCCACTGGTTCTACCTGCGCGAAATTGACCTACCTACACTTTCTTCGACGGATCGCCGCATCGAAAGCGTTGCGCGCGAACGAGTGAAAAGAACGACCAGGAGATAGAGATGGACAGCAGTCATTTCGCACGGCTCGAGGGCGCGGCAAGCCTGCCCGGCGCGAACGATCACGAAGGCGGCCCGAGCACTGCGGCCGCGCACGCGAAGCGGGCGCCGGCGCGCGTCGTACGGGTCAATCCTTAGGAGTCCTCATCATGGAATACAGCTCAGTCGAGCGAGCGGCGAGCGGCTTTACCCCGGACGCGGCGACCGACCGGCGCTACGATCCGAAGTACGATCCGCTCGTATCTCCGGGGCCCGGGCACGGCAAGGACTATGCGCCGACGTACTGGGTCGCGACCGCCGGCACGGCGCCGCCAGACGATGGCCCGATCGTCAAGGACATCGACGTCGATGTCGCGATCATCGGCGGCGGCTATACCGGCCTCGCCACGGCGTTGTGCCTCGCGCGCGAGCATGGCATCAAGGCGGTCGTGCTCGAAGCCAACCGCACGAGTTGGGGCTGCAGCAGCCGCAACGGCGGGCAGGCCCAAAACGCATCGGGCCGCCTGTCGCGCTCGCAATGGATCGAGCGCTGGGGAAAGGGCGTCGCGATCAAGATGCATGAAGAGATTCTCGAAGGCTTCGAGCACTTCAAGTCGCTTGTTGCCGAGATCGATTGCGATCCGCAGCCGGGCGGGCACTTTCTCATCGCGCATCGTCCCCGCCTCATGGAAAAGCTCGCCGCCGAAGCGAAAGTCTGGAAGGACGTATTCGGCTATCCGTCGGAACTGCTGAGCGCGCAAACCTTCCGCCGCGAATTCGTCGACGATCACGAGGCGGCCGGCGCACTGCACGAGCCCGAAGGGATCGGCATTCACGCGCTCAAGCTTGCGTTCGGGTACCTGCGGCTTGCGCGAGCGGCGGGCGCACGCGTGCATACGAGCAGCCCCGTGACCGGTTGGGAGACGATCGGCGGCGTGCATCACCTGCATACGCCGGGCGGCGTGGTGCACGCCCGCTCCGTCGGCATCGCAACGGGCGCGTACACGGCGCAGACGTTGCACCCGGCGCTGCGCAGCAAGGTGATGCCGATTCTATCGAACTCGATGGTCACGCGCGTATTGACCGACGCCGAAATCGCCGCGTGCGGCTTTCGCACGACGCAGGTGCTCACCGATACGCGCACACTGCGGTTCTATTACCGTTTTCTGCCCGATCGGCGCTTGCAGATCGGCAGCCGCAGCGCAATCACGGGCGAGGACGCGCCGAACCCGC
Organism: Trinickia sp. Y13; assembly: GCF_029522115.1. Lineage (GTDB taxonomy): Bacteria > Pseudomonadota > Gammaproteobacteria > Burkholderiales > Burkholderiaceae > Trinickia. Next base: position 408,458 of record NZ_JAKWFK010000001.1, read on the forward strand.
GCCATCTGGATCTGCTCAAAGAAGGCATGGCGCGCAAGTTTCCGGCATTGCGCGGCGTCGATATCGACTATTCGTGGTGGGGCTGGGTGGACGTGAGCCACGACATGATGCCGCGCGTGTGCCAGCCCGATCCGAAGCAGTCGGTCTACTATGCGCTCGGCTACGGCGGCAACGGCGTTTCGTATTCGCAGCAAGCCGGGCGAAGGCTGGCCGAGCGCATCGCGGGCAAGAGCGCGCACCAGACGCTGCCGATTTTCACGAGCCCGCTGCCGGGCCACCCGTTCGCGCCGTTCCGCCGAATCGGCCAACGCATGCTCTATTTTCAATACTTCAGGCGCGACGAACGGCCGTAGTCCGGGCGCGGCTTATGCCGCGATCGCCGTCATGCACGCCCGGCCGATGGCAGGCCGGGCATCGCATCACCCATTACGACAGCAATGAAACCCATCCATGCGGCGGGGCGCGCAGACGCCTTGGCGTGTGGGTTCGAAGGCGCTCGCCATTGCGCTCGCAATGGCCGATTGGCGTTTTCGCCTCGACAGCGGTTAAATCACTAGATATGGAGAAGACATGCAACCCTCGATGGATAACGGCACACTGAAATGCGGGCTCAAGCAGCGTCACATGACGATGATTGCGCTTGGCGGCGTGATTGGGGCAGGGCTCTTCGTGGGCAGCGGGGTCGTCATTCAGCAAACGGGCCCTGCCGCGATTCTCTCGTTCTTGATCACGGGCGTGCTCGTCGTGCTCGTGATGCGCATGCTCGGCGAGATGGCGTGCGCCATGCCCGCCGTCGGGTCCTTCTACGAATATGCGCGGCTCGCCTTCGCGAACCGGCGCGGGCCGGGCAGGCTCGCCGGGTTTTTGACCGGTTGGATGTACTGGTACTTCTGGGTCATCGTAGTGGCCCTCGAGGCAGTGGCGGGCGCCAAGCTCGTGCAGTTCTGGTTGCCCGACACGCCCGCGTGGGTCATCAGCCTCGTCCTGCTCGTCGTCCTCACGGCGACGAACCTGATTTCGGTCGGCAGCTACGGCGAGTTCGAGTTTTGGTTTTCGTCGATCAAAGTCGGGGCAATCATCGTCTTCCTATTCCTCGGGGGCCTGTATGTGCTCGGTTTATGGCCGGCGTCGTTGCACACGAGCGCCGTGCTGCCGACGTTGCTCGGTCATGGCGGCTTTATGCCGCTCGGCGTCGGGCCGGTATTGAGCGGCGCGGTGGCGGCCACGGGTTTCTACTTCGGGGCGGAGATCGTGACCATCGCAGCGGCCGAGGCGCAAGAGCCGGCGCGGGCGGTGGCCAAGGCCACGAACTCGGTGATCACGCGCGTGCTCGTCTTCTACGTGGGTTCGGTCGCGCTCGTCGTCGCGCTGGTGCCGTGGAATTCGGCGAGCATGGCAACGCCATATGTCAGCGCGTTGCAGGTGATGGGATTGCCCGCCGCCGCGCACGTCATGAATGCGATCGTGCTGACTGCCGTGCTCTCGGCGCTCAATTCCGGACTCTATGCCGCATCGCGCATGCTGTTTGCGTTGACGCGCAACGGCGACGCGCCGGCCTCGCTCGCGAAGGTCAATCGGCGCGGCGTGCCGGTGCGCGCGATTTTGCTCGGCACGCTGTTCGGCTACGCATCGGTCGTCATGTCGTACGTCTCTCCCGATACCGTATTCGCATTTCTCGTCGATTCGTACGGGACCGTTGCGATCTTCGTCTACGTGTTGATCGCGTTTTCCCAATTGCGCTTGCGCAGCCGGCTCGACCGCGCGCAAGCGGACCGGCTTCGCGTGAAGATGTGGGGCTTCCCGTATCTGACCTGGCTCTCGATCGCAGGCATGATCGGCATCCTGATCGCGATGGCGTTCATTCCCGATCAGCGTAAGCCGCTCTGGCTCGGCGTCGCGAGCCTCGGCATGCTGCTGCTTGCCTACGCGCTGTTCGTGCGGCGCCGCCGCGAGCGTGCCGTCGACGAGCACGAGTTGGCCTCCTATCCTCCCCGCTGAATTATCGCTTCGGCCGATAGTTTCGATCATCGAATACAACTTTTTGCCGGCCGCGGACGCACCTACCATAGCCATATCCCACTGCGGGCGCGGCCTCGTCGAGGCCGCGCGCCGCGTTGCGCAAACGAGGGAGCACGATGGATCATCACGCCCGTACGCAAAACGAGAAGCTGGAGTTCAAGACGACGACGTGCTACATGTGCGCCTGCCGTTGCGGCATTCGCGTGCATCTGCGCGACGGCGAAGTGCGTTACATCGACGGCAACCCCGAGCACCCGCTGAACCAGGGCGTGATTTGCGCCAAGGGCGCTTCGGGCATCATGAAGCAGTATTCGCCCGCGCGGCTCACGCAGCCGTTGATGCGCAAGGCGGGCGCGGAGCGCGGCGAAGCCCGGTTCGAGCCGGTCTCGTGGGAGGTCGCGTTCGACGTGCTCGAGCAACGTCTTTCGCATTTGCGCGCGACCGATCCGAAACGTTTCGCGCTCTTCACCGGCCGCGACCAGATGCAAGCGCTCACGGGCTTGTTCGCCAAGCAGTTCGGCACGCCCAATTACGCGGCCCATGGCGGCTTTTGCTCGGCCAATATGGCGGCCGGGATGATCTACACGATGGGCGGTTCGTTTTGGGAGTTCGGCGGCCCCGATCTCGATCGCGCCAAGCTTTTCTTCATGATCGGCACTGCCGAAGATCATCATTCGAATCCGTTGAAGATCGCGTTGTCGAAGTTCAAGCGGGCAGGGGGGCGCTTCATCGCCATCAATCCCGTGCGCACGGGCTACGCCGCGATCGCGGACGAATGGGTCCCGATTCGCCCGGGCACCGACGGTGCGTTGTTCATGGCGTTGATCCGCGAATTGATCGAGCACGACGCTTACGATCGCGCGTTCGTCGAACGGTTCTCGAATGCAGCCGAACTCGTCGATCTGCGCGAGGACCGCGATACCTTCGGGTTGTTCGTGCGCCACCCGAGCGCGCCCGAAGTCAACGCGCTCTATCCGCAGAATCATCTATGGTGGGATACGCGCACCGATCGCGCCGTGCTGCATCACACCGACGGCGCGCAGCCCGCGCTCGAGGGCCGTTATCTGCTCGAGGACGGCACGCCCGTCGCACCGTCGTTCACGTTGCTGCGCGAGCAGGTTGCGCACTGCACCCCGCAATGGGCGGAGCGCATCACTGGCATCTCGGCTGCGACGATCGTGCGTATCGCGCGTGAAATGGCGACGGTCGCGCGCGAGCAGCGCATCGCGTTGCCGGTGCAGTGGACCGATTCTTGGGGCAAGACGCACGATACGGTGGAGGGCGCACCGGTGGCGTTTCATGCCATGCGGGGCCTCGCGGCGCATTCGAACGGGTTTCAAACGATTCGCGCGATGGCCGTGTTGATGTCGCTGCTCGGCACCATCGACCGGCCGGGCGGCTTCCGGCACAAGTCGCCGTATCCGCGTGCGGCGCCCCCTTCGGCGAAACCGCCCAACGATCCCGCCTCGATCAAGCCCAATACCCCATTGGCAGCGGGGCCGCTCGGCTGGCCCGCTTCGCCCGCGGATCTGTTCGTGCACGAGGACGGTTCGCCCGCGCGCATCGACAAAGCATTTTCCTGGGAGTACCCGCTGGCCGTGCACGGGCTCATGCATTCGGTCATCACGAACGCTTGGCGCGGCGATCCTTATCCAATCGACACGTTGCTGATCTTCATGGCGAACATGGCGTGGAATTCGTCGATGAATCCGGGCCAAGTGCGCAAGATGCTGGTCGACAAGCGCGAGGACGGCCAATACAAGATTCCGTTTCTCGTGGTGTGCGATGCGTTTCAGTCGGAGATGACCGCGTTTGCCGATTTGATTCTGCCCGACACGACTTATCTCGAGCGGCACGATGTGATGTCGATGCTCGATCGCCCGATCTCGGAGTTCGACGGGCCCGTCGATTCGGTGCGCGTGCCGGTCGTGCCGCCGACGGGCGAATGCAAGCCGTTCCAGGAAGTGCTGATCGAGCTGGCGAGCCGTTTGAAACTTCCCGCGTTCACGACGGCGGAGGGCAAGCGTAAGTTCCGCGATTATCCCGACTTCATCGTCAATTTCCAGACGGCGCCCGATTCGGGCACGGGTTTTCTGATCGGCTGGCGCGGCAAAGATGGCGAGAAGGCGGTGGTCGGCGAGCCCAATCCGAAGCAATGGGAGCAGTACGCGAGCAACAACTGCGTGTATCACCACAGGCTGCCCGAATCGCTGCAGTACATGCGCAATTGCAACGGCCCGTATATGCAGTGGGCCGTCGATAACGGCATGCGCAAGTTCGGTTTGCCGATCGTCATCCAACTTTATTCGGAAGTGATGCAGACCTTTCGCCTGGCGGCGCAGGGCAAGACGAGCGGGCGGCAGCCGCCCGATCATTTGCGCGAGCGGATCGTGCGTCATTTCGATCCGCTGCCGTTCTGGTATCCGCCGCTCGAATTGGATGCGACCGATTTGAAACGCTATCCGCTAGCGGCGATCACGCAGCGGCCGATGGCGATGTATCACTCGTGGGATTCGCAGAATGCGTGGCTGCGGCAGATTCACGGCGAGAACCATTTGTTCGTCAATCCGGCGACGGCCGCCGCAGCGGGGATCGACGACGACGGCTGGATTTATGTCGAATCGCCGTGGGGCAAGGTGCGTTGCCGCGCGCGTTATAGCGAGGCGGTGGAACCCGGCACCGTCTGGACCTGGAATGCGATCGGCAAGGCGGCCGGCGCGTGGAATTTGGGGCCTAGTGCGGGGGAATCGCAACGCGGCTTTTTGCTGAACCACGTGATCACCGACGAGTTGCCGAGCGATAGGCGAGGCGGGGAAAGGATCTCGAACTCCGATCCCATCACCGGGCAGGCCGGTTGGTACGACGTGCGCGTGCGCATCTATCGCGCCGAAGGCGATGCCGCGACGACGCTGCCGCAATTCGAGCCGATGCAGCCGTTTCCCGGTTCGACGAACGTGTTGCAACGCATGCAGGCGTATTTCGCCGGGAAGGGCGAGTTCGCGGCGAGACTGCGCAGCAAGGGGGCAACCGGCGGATCGCCGCACGAGGCCGCGCATCGAGAAGGAGATCGATCATGACGCAGATGGCGCTTGTCATCGACCTGAACGTTTGCGTGGGGTGCCACGCTTGCGTGACGAGTTGCAAAGAGTGGAATACGTCCGGCGAGGCGGGCAGTCTTGCCGATGCTCGCCCCTATGACGACGATCCGTCCGGGACGTTCTTCAATCGCGTGCAGACGTATGAAGCAGGCGTGTTCCCGATGACCGATACGATTCATCTTCCTAAATCGTGCCTGCATTGCGAGGATCCCCCGTGCGTGCCCGTCTGCCCGACGGGCGCGAGCTACAAGCGCAAGTCCGACGGCATCGTGCTGGTCGACTACGACAAGTGCATCGGCTGCAAGTACTGCGCATGGGCTTGTCCGTATGGCGCGCGCGAGCTCGACGAGGGTCGCAAGGAGATGACCAAATGCACCTTGTGCGCGGATCGCATCGACAACGAAGCATTGCCGGAGCGCGATCGCAAGCCCGCGTGCGTGCTGGCCTGCCCGACTTCGGCGCGCTTGTTCGGCGATATCCACGATCCTCAGTCGGAGGTTTCACGCGCGATCAGCGAGCGCGGCGGGTATCAACTCATGCCGGAATGGGATACGAAGCCGTCGAACCACTACTTGCCACGCGTCACCACCGCGCCTTCTTGCGGTTGCGGCAGCGGCAGCACTTGTGGCGGCGCGGCGTCCGGCGCGCAACAGTCCTCGCTCGAAGCGAAACTCGAACGCGGTGAAATCGCGCTTGCCGCACTGGCCGTGCAGCGTTGACGTTCACGTTTTCATTCCATTCAAACAGCATCGACGGAGCGCCCCATGCGGCCCGCCTTTTCAGTCATTTTCCTCACGACGCTTTGCGGTGCGGCGCAAGGCCTGCTGCTTACCCTCGTGGCGCTCGAAGCCACCGCACATGTCGTCGCGGGCGTGGCCGTGCCTTCGGCGTTCTATGTCGCAGGCGCTGCGCTCGCGGTCGTACTGGGCGCCCTCGGCCTGCTCGCCTCGTTTTTTCACCTCGGACACCCCGAGCGGGCTTGGCGCGCGATCGCCATGTGGCGCACGTCGTGGCTCTCGCGCGAATGCCTCGCGCTACCGGCGTTTCTATCGCTTACGGCGGCGTACGGACTCGCGCATTGGCTAGGATGGGGCGATACGCTTGCAATCGGTTCGATCGCCGCCGCGGCGAGCGTCGTCTTGTTCGTTTGCACGGCGATGATCTATGCCTGCTTGCGCTTCCTGCAGGAATGGGCAAGCCCGCTCACGCTCGTGAACTTCATCCTGCTCGGCTGCGCTTCCGGCTGCACGCTCGCGACGGCGTGTGCGGCTTGGCTCGCGCCGACGCTCGTCGTCGTGCTCGCGCCGTGCGCATGTTTGTTGACGCTCGCCGGTTGCGCGAGCCGCTTGGCCTCGCTCATGCGTAATGCGCGCCTGAAGCCAAAATCGACCGTGCAGAGCGCGACCGGTATTCGTCACGTCAAAGTCGAGCAAAAGTCGCGCGGCTTCACGGCCAGCGCGTTCAATACGCGCGAGTTCTTTCATGGACAGAGCGCCGGCGCGCTGCGCGCGATCAAGGCCGGGTTCGTGACGGCTGCATTCGCCGCGCCGTTCGTGCTGATCGGCGCGGGCGCGCTCGCGCCGAGATCGAGCGCGGCGGCGCTCGTGTTGGGCGCCGCGTTCGTGATTCAGTATCTGGGGCTCATCGCCGAACGCTGGTTCTTCTTCGCCGATGCGGCTCATCCGCAGAACATCTACTATCAGCGCGCGTCGTAACGGAGCGCGCAGGTAAGGGCGCGCGTCTCCGATCGCATTGTGTGGTGGACTGGTTGCTGGTCGCCGCACGCCCAACGCCAACCGTCGGGCTAGGCCCGGCTACACACCAGGCCGCTGCGTGCGCACGCATTGCGCGAGCGCTCGCACGCCCGGCTCGATCCGATCGAGCGCAATCGCCGAGAAGCCCATGCGGAAATAGCGCCGCGCATCCTGATCGTCGCTCATGAAGAAGACGTTGCCCGGCTCGATCAATACGCCGACGGCTTGCGCATCGGCGGCCAGCCGCTCGGCGTCGAGCCATTGCGGCCCTTCGACCCACGACGATGCACCGCCCGTAATCGGCACGTAGCGCGCTTCGGGCAGATGCGCGTCGAGCGCGGCCATCAGCGCTTGCGAGCGTTCCCGGTACGCATGCGCGAGCCGCCGCAACAGCGCATCGTGATGGCCGAGGGCGAGAAACGTCGCGAACGCGCGTTGAACGTAGCCGACCGGATGCCGCACCATCAAACGCCGCAACGCACGCAATTCGCGGATCAGCTCGCGCGGGCCGACGACATAGCCCAGCCGCAAGCCCGGCGCGAAGGTCTTGGAAAGGCTGCCGACGTAGATGACGCGATCGGCGGTATCGAGGCTCTTCAACGCGGGGTGCGGCGTACCCGAGAACGTGTTCTCGCTCTCGTAGTCGTCTTCGACGATGACGAAGTCATGCTGCCGCGCCAACTCGAGCAGGGCACGCCGCCGCTCGATCGGCATCGTCGCGGTCGTGGGGCATTGATGGCTCGGCGTGACATAGACGTAGTCGCAGCGGGCAAGCGAGGCGGCGAGCGCATCGGGCGCGATGCCGTAACCGTCCACGCGCAGCGGCAGGAGTTGCGCGTTGCGGTTTTCGAAGATGTTACGCGCGTCGGGATAGCCGGGGTTCTCGAAACCGACGGTCGTCTCTTTGCCGCAGAGCAAATCGGCCACCAGGTACAGGGCCTGCTGGCAACCGTTCGTGATGATGATTTCCTCGGGCGCCGCGAATACGCCGCGCCGCGGCAGCACGCGCGTGCGGATTTGCTGGATCAGCGACTCGTCGTCGCGCTCGATCAAATCGGGCGCCCAATTGCGAATCTCCATGATCGACAGCGCTTTCATGCAGCACTCGCGCCAATCGTTGGTCGGAAACAGCGACTGGTCGAACTGTCCGTAGATGAACGGAAACTCGTAATGCTGCCAATTCGCCGGTTTGACGATATTGCGTTGCGCCGAAGGCGGATGCGCGATGCGTTGCCGCCAAACGGGGCGTCCGGCCGCTTCGCCGTCGGCTGCGCTCGATGCGGCACGCGCTGCGGTGTCGATTCGTGGGAGGCTGCGCAGCATCTCGGGATTGACGAAGTGTCCGCTGCGCTCTCTCGAGATCAGATAGCCTTCTTCGACGAGCATTTGATAGGCGAGCACGACTGTATTGCGCGCGACGCCCAATTGCTCGGCGAGCTCGCGGCTCGACGGCAGGGCTACGTTGGACGCGAGTTGGCCGTCGAGGATCGCGGCGACGAGCATTTGCCGGATTTGATCCTGCAGACTCTGCTTCGATCCCGACGACCGCTGAAACTGCTGGGCCCATAACGCGGTCGGGGTGCGGCTCGGCATGCTCTCTCCTGGGGGCGTCGGGATGGCAAGCGGCGCGCGAGGCGTGCAGGGCGCACATGGGTTCGCGGAGCCATCCGAATTGGCGGTGCGCGCATCGCGCGATGATTGCTCGAATCATACTGAACTCAGGTGCGTGTCGGCGATCGGGAGAAACATCCGTGGCGCAAGGCACCCGCTCGAGGTTGCGCATTCCGCGCGGCGCGGGCAGCGGCCGCGTTACGCGTCAACGTGCGATTTGCTGAAGCAACAAGTGCAAGAGCTGACCTAGCGCGTGCTGCATCTGTTCCGGCCTGAGTTGATAGGCCAGCAGCACCGGGCCGCTCAGCAGTGCAATCACCAGATATTTCATTTACGCCTCCTCACGGTGGGGGTGTCGTGAGGCGGGCCAGTAGCCGACCGCCTATCGTTTGTCGATGGCAAACAGCAGGTCCTATGCCATGTGCGCGAAGCCCGCGTGCAATATGGCGTCTAGGCGATGGCGCCGCTTCGAATGAGCGATTCGCTCGCCTGAGCGTTGCGGCGTCGAAACATCGGGCGTGCAGGCGATTGCGCGCGGGAAGGCTGAGGCGGCGCATCGGGCGACGTATTGCACGCGGCTTTGCGCGCGGCGCAACGCGATGAAGGGGCGGCTCGCGCTCCAGAGCGGTTGGTCCGGTCGGCCGGGGTTTACTTGGCAGCGCGCAAAAGCGTCACAAGAATGAAACGTGGAGTTCGAAATGTCCGGCCGGGAAGGTAACGGCGTCTGGCATTCGCTGAGCAGCGAAGCTGTGTTGGCCGTCTCCTCGCCAGCGCTCGCCGTCGTCGTTTATTGAGGCGGATCAAGCTGCACAACGCGCATCTGGCGGATGCTGGAAGGCGTCGGCACTTGCGTGCGATACCGCATACCATTCGGAGGCTAGCCCATGAGTTATTACTTTGCGAAGACGCTGACCATTCCTTTCGACGCTGCAGTTCAGCGTGTCGTCGACGCATTGAAGCAGGAGGGGTTCGGCGTTCTGACGGATATCGATGTGCAGAGCACGTTGAAGGCGAAGATTGGCGTAGACTTTCGCCGCTATCGCATCCTGGGCGCATGCAATCCCGTGTCCGCGCATCGGGCGCTCGAAGTTGAAGACAAGATCGGCACGATGCTGCCTTGCAATGTCATCGTTCAGGAGACGGCGGACGGCCAGACCGAAGTCGCCGCCGTCGATCCCGTAGCATCGATGCAAGGCATCGACAATCCACAGTTGGCGCCGATCGCGGAGCAGGTGCAAGCCAAGTTGAAAAGCGTAATCGCCAGTCTGTAGAGCGGGCGTGCTCAACCTAGAGCCGTGCGCCCGGCTCCACGCCGGGAGCGCTCATTTTGCCGGAGACGATCGAGCGCGCCTGTCCTGCAAATAGCTACGCACGGCGGGATCGCTCGAGAGACCGATCGCAATGTCGTACGACGCGAGCGCCTCGGCCTGGGCGCCTGCGCGCGCGAGCAAATCGGCGCGCGCCGCCCAATAAGGCTGATAGTCGGCGAGCCGTGCATCGTCGGCAAAGACGGCGAGTGCATCGAGCGCCGCTTGCGGGCTATCGCGCTCGGCCAGCGCAAGCGCGCGATTGACTGCGACGACCGGCGATGGGGCGATCGCAAGCAGCGCATCGTAGAGCTGGACCACTTCGGCCCAGTTGGACCGCCGCGTTCGACAACGATGGATATGCGCCGACTGCAGCGCAGCTTCGAGCTGAAAGCGTCCGATCGTGTTGCAGGCGCTCGCGCGCCGCAGCAAAACATCGGCTGCATCGATCATCGCGGCATGCCACTTGGCCGGGTCCTGCGCGGACAACGGCACGTAGTTGCCCGCCTCGTCCCGGCGCGCATCGCGCCGCGCGTGCGAATAGAGCATCAGTGCGAGCAAGCCCAATGCTTCGGGTTCGCCCGGCAACAATTCGACCAGCAAGTGCCCGAGAAACAGCGCTTCGCCCGCGAGGTCCTGCCGGACGGCGTCGCCGCCGATCGGGTCCGTCCAGCCTTCGGCGAACACGGCATAGACCGCTTCGAGCACAGCCGAGAGGCGCTCGCCCAACTCTTCGCGTTCGGGCACCGTGAACGGCACGCCGGCATCGCGAATTTTGTTCTTCGCGCGCGCCAAGCGTTTGGCCATGGCGGCGGGCGAAGTCAAGAACGCCGACGCGATCGTTTTCGCATCGATCCCGAGCACGACCTGCAGCATCAACGGCGTGCGGACGCCCGCTTCAAGCGCCGGGTGCGTGCAGGCGAACAGGAGCGCGAGGCGGCGATCGGGCAGGGCGGTTGGGTCATGCTCGTCGATTTCGTCGGCGAGCAGCAGCAACTGATGCGCAAATTCATCGCGCACGACGCGATGGCGCACCACGTCGATCGCGCGGCGCCGCGCGACCGTCATCAACCACGCCTCGGGATTGGCTGGGCAGCCGCGCACGGGCCAGTCGGCCAACGCGGCCGCGAACGCATCGGCGAGCGCGTCTTCGGCCGCAGCCACGTCGCGCGTGCGCATCGCGAGCAGCGCAACGAGCTTGCCGTAGCTGCGCCGCGCCACCGCTTCCGCGATCGAACGAGCGGTGTCGTTCGCGTCGCCGTCGCGATCGCGGTCGGCGCGTGTCATGCGCCGCTCTTTGCTTCGTGGGGCAGAGTCCAGATCGGGCGCACTTCCATGATGCCGTGGCTCGCGCCGGGACAGCGTGCCGCCCATGCGATCGCGGCATCGAGGTTGGCCGCCTCGATCAGGTAGTAGCCGGCCAATTGCTCCTTGGAATCGGAGTAGGGGCCATCGAGCACTTGTGGCTTGCCGTCGACGAGCCGCACGGTCGTGGCCGTATTCGAGGCCTGCAATCGGTTCGAACCGAGGATCGCGTCCGCTTTCCTCAACGATTCCGTGTACGCCTGATACGCCGCAGCGCCTTGTTGACGCTCGCTGTCGGACATCTGGTCCCAGTGGCCTTCGGCCGAGTAGATCAGCAGCAGATATTGCATATGAGCCTCCGTTGTTGGGTGGTGGCGGCTGCCATGCATCGAGCCGCCATGACCATGACGTGCAAGGGGGCCGGCGAAGGACATCGACGCCGGAAATAGTGCGCTCGCGGCGCGCGGTTTGTCACGGCGAGGGGCGCGCGGTAAGGATCGTGGCCGCGTTTGCCTCGTCGAGATCCCTTGCGAGATCTAACAACCAACCCTATTACGTATTGCAAATCATTCTCATTTGCATTAGTGTTAACAAGACGTAAGGTTGTAGTCCGATCAATTCTTCATCAACAAGAACACTCTTTCATCCTTTAACCGACATGTCATCTCGGCCAAGCCATTCGACGGTTCCGCGGGCTTCTCATCCAACATTTTGTCCTCCTTCCTTCGCGCCGTTGACGTTGGCCGTGCGGCTAGCATTGGCTGGCGCGCTCGTTTCGAGCGCCACTCCCTGCGCGTTTGCACAAGAAAGCAGCGCCGCCGCACCGATGCCGCAACCCGGCGAAACGCCAAAAACGTTGCCTGCCGTCGTCGTACAGGGCGATGCCTCGCCTCGGGCCTTGCCCAAAGCGTACGCCGGCGGCCAAGTCGCGACGGGCGGGCGTCTCGGCATGCTTGGCAACGAGAGCGTCATGGACACGCCGTTCAGCGTCACCCACTACACCTCCAAGCGCATGCAGGACCAGGAGGCGGTCACGCTCGCCGATGTCTTGAATCGCGATCCGTCGATTCGCTTCACGGGGCAGACGGGCGGCGTGACCGATTCCTTCTACATTCGCGGTTTTCCCATCAACGAAGGCAATCTCAGCGAATTCGCGTTCGACGGCGTGTACGGCGTCGTGCCCAACTACCACGTGTTTCCGGAATACGTCGAACGCGTCGAGGTGCTCAAAGGGCCCGCTGCGCTCTTGTACGGCATGTCGCCCAATAGCGGCGTGGGCGGCGTGGTCAACGTCGTGCCCAAGCGCGCGTACGGCAAAGATCTTACCCGCTTCACCGCGGATTACGGTTCGGATTCGCAGGTTGGCGGACACGTCGATCTCAGTCGCCGGTTCGGCAGCGATCGCCAGTTCGGCGTTCGATTCAACGGGCTGCACCGCCAGGGCGGCACGCCGCTCGATAACCAGACCTCGCGCGCGGACGTCGGCGCATTGGCGCTCGACTATCGCGGCGAGAAGCTGCGCGCCACGCTCGATCTCATCGAACAGTATCAATGGGTGGACGCCCCGACACGCCCCTTCGTCGTCGCCTCGGGCATTGCCGTGCCATCCGCGGCCGATGGCCGCCGCAACGTGACGCAATCGTGGTCTTGGTGGAAATCGTACGATCAGTCGGCGTTGCTGCGCGCGGAATACGACGTGGCGCACAACGTGACCGTCTTCGCCGATGCGGGCGGCGCCAAGACCGATGTCGCGCGGCTGTCGGACCAAACGCCCACGATCCTGGACGCATCGGGCGATACGCGTTCGATCCCGCAGAACTGGGCGTTTCAGATCAACCGGTGGAGCGCCGATACCGGCGTGCGAACGCGTTTCGATACCGGGCCGGTTACGCACCGCGTCGCACTGCAAGCGAGCTTCTACCGCGATCGCCTCGCGCAGGCGAGCAATTCGGGCGCCGCGGTGCTCTCGAACCTTTATTCGCCGGTGGAAAGTCCGGCTCAGGCTATTGCCACGCCGTCGCGCGTGCCGAAGGTCTCGTCCTCGCAACTGACCGGCATCGCGCTCGCCGATACGATGAGCGTGCTGAACGAGCGCGTGCAACTGACCGCGGGTGTGCGGCAGCAGCAAGTGAAGTCGGAGAACTTCAACACGGCCACCGGTGCGAGCGCATCGTCTTACGACAAAGGCGCGGTAACACCGCTGGCGGGCGTGGTGTTCCGGCCGGTGCAGGCGGTGTCCCTCTACGCGAATTACATCGAAGGGCTGAGCCGCGGGGATATCGCGCCCGCGAGCGCCTCCAATGCAGGTCAAGTGTTCGCGCCGTACAAGACGAGACAGGAAGAGGTCGGCGTCAAACTGGATCTCGAAACCGTGATGGCGACGCTGGCGGCCTTCCGAATCACCAAGCCGAGCGGGCAGCTTTACGGCGCCGTCTACACGGTGGACAGCGAGCAACGCAATCAAGGGCTCGAGTTGACGGTGGCGGGCGAGCCGCTCAAGGGCGTTCGCGTGCTTGGCGGCGTCACGTTGCTCGATGCGGCGTTGACCCATACCAACAGCGCCGCGACGCGCGGCAACCGGCCTGTAGGCGTGCCCAAGTGGATGGCGAACGTGGGCGCGCAGTGGGATCTGCCCTGGCTGCGAGGCCTCACGTTGACGGGCGGCGTCAACTTCACGGGGCAGACGTACGTCGATCAAGCGAACACGCAGTCGGTGCCGTCGTGGACGACGTTCGATTTCGGCGCACGTTACACGACGGTGATGTATGGCAAATCGACCACGTTCCGCGCTGGAGTGCTAAACGCATTCGATCGCAACTATTGGTCGGGCGTTGCTTCGTACGGGACCCTCTCGCTTGGTGCGCCACGCACGCTGTTCGCGTCGGCCACCATCGATTTCTGAACGGGGCCGCTCATGACGCCCATGCTACGTGACGTGTCGTCCGAGCTGTCAGCGAAAACCCAAGCTAGGCACGGCGCGACGCCCGCGGCGCTACCGCCGATAGCGGGTCCTGCCATCGATCGATTGATTCGTTCGCCGCAAGCGTTGATCGACATGGCGCGCACCTACGGGTCGCCGCTGAACGTCGTGTTGCCGCAAGTGTTGCCAGAGAACGTCGAGCGTTTGCGTGCGGTGCTGCGCCGGCACGAAGTGCAATACCGCTTGTATTACGGCGCCAAAGTGAATAAATCGCCGGGGCTCGTGCGTGCCGCGGTGGCTGCGGATATTGGCGTCGATGTCTCCAGCCTCGGCGAAATGCGCGATGCGCTATGCGCGGGAATCGATCCTGCGCGGCTGTGCGCGACGGGGCCTGCGAAAACACGCGTGTTTCATATGGCGCTCGTGGCCAACGGCGCATTGATTTCGGTCGATTCGCTCGAGGAGTTCGGCGATCTGGAAGCCGTCGCTCGCGAGGTCGATCCGGCTCGGCCGGTTAGGGTGCTGTTGCGCTACCGGCCGAGCGCTTCAGGCCTAAGCCGGTTCGGCATGGCAGAAGGTGAACTGCATGCGTGTCTCGATCGGTTGGCGCTGAAAAGGCAAACGTTTTCATTCGAAGGATTTCATTTTCACTTGGGCGGTTATCGCCACGAAGCGCGTGTGACGGCCGTGTGCGAACTCGCTCGCTTTGTGGATATGGCCCGGGCGATGGGGCTCGATCCGAAAGTCGTCGATATCGGCGGCGGGTTGCCGGTTCGCTATGTCGAGCGCGATGCCTACGACGCGTTTCTCGGCGCGCAGAGCGCCGGCCACTACCGCAATGGCAAAGTGCCGGCGTCGTTCTATCCATACGGCGGGCCGATCGAGCCCGACGCGTGGTTGGACCGATTGCTCGGCTCGCCATGCGAGGGCGGTCGATCGGTTGCGGGATATCTCAAGGCGCAAGGATTGACGCTCGCGATCGAGCCTGGGCGCAGCCTTGCCGACCAAACGGCAATCTCGATTTTTCGCGTTACACGCGTGAAGGCGATGGCCCCCGGCGAAGTCGTGATCTTCGTCGAGGGCAGCAGTTTCAGCGCGTGCGAGACCTGGTTCGCCTCGGAGTTCTTGGTCGACCCGATTCACATCCGCGCGAGCCGCAGCAGTGAGCGCGATGCCGTGCCGGCACGCGGCTGGATTGCGGGACACAGTTGCCTCGACGAAGACGTCGTCACGAATCGCTGGCTTGCGTTCGCGGCAAGGCCGGAAGCCGGCGACTTGCTCGTGTACGCCAACACCGCGGGCTACCAAATGGATTTGCTCGAAAACGAGTTTCACCGCCACCCGGTTCCGCGACGAATCGCGGTCACGTACGACGCGGCCGGTGGTTTCGACATCACACCCGACGATCGAATGGAGAAGTGGAATGATTTTGACTAAAGTCACCGAGCTGATCGGCAATACCCCGATTCTCAGTATTTCCATTCCCGAAAAGCATTCGCAATTGCTGCTCAAGATCGAGAAGAACAATCCGGGAGGCAGCATCAAAGACCGCATGGCGCGCAATATGGTCGTCGCCGCGCTCAAGTCG
Organism: Trinickia sp. Y13; assembly: GCF_029522115.1. Lineage (GTDB taxonomy): Bacteria > Pseudomonadota > Gammaproteobacteria > Burkholderiales > Burkholderiaceae > Trinickia. Next base: position 424,060 of record NZ_JAKWFK010000001.1, read on the forward strand.
GGACGGTTGAGTCCCGGCGGCGTCATCGTCGAGTCGTCCTCCGGCAATACCGGGATCGGCCTTGCCATTGCGGCCGTCGAGTTCGGCTTGCGCTTCATCGCAGTGGTCGATCACCATGCGGCGCCGGACAAGATCGCGGTCATGCGCGCACTCGGCGCTGAAATCCGCTACGTCGAAGGCGACTATCGCGAAGACGAGGTGGCTGTGGTCGAGCGTCAGCGCATGGCTGCAGAATTGGCCGGCGAGATTCCCGGCGCGGTCTTCATGAATCAGTCGGACAACGCCGCCAACGCGGGCGGCTACTCCGAGTTCGTTCGAGAAGTCGTCAATGAAATCGGCGGGGTGGATGCTTATGTCGGCTGTGTGGGAACGGGCGGCTCGATGACGGGCATCGCACGCGGCCTGAAAGTTCACAATCCCCAAACCAAGACGATCGCCGTCGAGCCCGACGGCTCGATCGTGTTCGGGCGGCCCGGGCATCCGTACTATCAGTCGGGCACAGGCACGCCGGCGGGCGATACGGTCGGGCTCGTGCTCGATTACAGCTGCATCGATATGGGCGTGCAGGTGTCGGACTCCCAGGCTTTCGAAACGGCGCGCTACATGGCCCGCCGCACGGGCATGCTCGTTGGCGGGTCGACGGGCGGCGTGATTTACAAAGCGCTCGAATTCATTCATAGCGGCTTGATCGCTGGCAACGTGGTCGCGGCGGTCGCCGACGGCGGCGAAAAATATCTGCACACGGTTTTCAACGAGAGTTGGCTGCGCGAGCGCAACCTGCTCGATCCGCAGATCGCCGTGCAACTGGACCGCTGGTTCGGCCGGGAGGCGATCGCCGAAGCCCCGCGCGACATCCCGCGCCTATATGCGGTGGAAGCGGCATGAGCGCGCGCAACCGGCGCTCGACGCCCGCGCTGAACGTGGCGATTTGCGGGGCGGGCCGCACGGGGCATCTTGCGGCCGTCTTGTTCAAGCAGGTCGAGGGCGTGCATGTGTCGCTGCTCACGAGCAACCGCGACGTGATCGCCCGCCATCGCCGCGGCGACAGCCGCATCGAGGCGATCCTGCCGGACGGCACGACGCGCTCGGCTCGGCTCGACGCGGTGGCGAGCGAGGCCGACGCCGCACTCGCCGATGCCGACATCGTCATCGTGACGGTGCCCGCGCACGCGAGGCCGTCGCTGCTCGCGCAGATCGCCGCGCATGTGCCGACGGATAAGCCCGTCTATGTCGGGGCGATTCCCGGCTTTTGCGGCTTCGACTGGCTGGCCGAGCGCGCGTTCTCCGCACGCCCGAACGTCGTCATTTGGGGGATGAAGGATGTCTCGCATATCGCCTTCGATCTGAAGCCAGGGCAATCGGTGCGAATGGGCGGCGCGAAGGGCATGCTGTTCGTCGCCACCCACGATCGCGAAAGCGGAGCCTCGCGCGCCGCCTTGCTCGCAACCTTGCGCAGGCTCTACGAGGCGCCGGTCGAATTGCTCGACCACTATCTGGAAATCACGCTCACGCCCGGCAATCCGATCATGCATAGCTCGGTGATTTACGGCTTGATCGGCCCTTACGCGCAATGGCACGACAGGGCGTTTGCCGCGCCGGTTCGTTGGTGGACCGATTGCCCTGAACTCGGCGCCTATTTTCTCGAGCGCAGCGACGAGGAAAGCCGGTTGCTATGCAAGCTCGTCGAAGCACGCATGGGTGTGAGCCTCGCATCGATCAAGCCGCTAAAGCAGGAAATCGTCGAGGCCTACGGCACGCAAATTCGCGACCGCCGCACGATGTTGTCGGTGCTGCGCACGAACCAAGCCTATGACGACATCGAGGCGCCGATGGTCCCCACTTGCGACGGCGCAGGTTACGTCATCGACAAGACGCATCGAGCTTTTCGCGAAGACGTCGCTTATGGTCTGTCGCTGTTGGTGGAGATGGGACGGCGCCTCGGCGCGCGCTTGCCTCACATCGAAGAAATCTTTCATTGGAGCGTGTCCTACATGGGCGGTTTGCGCGGCTCCGCACTCGATTACTTTCCCGAAACTTGGCCGGCTCGATCCGCACGCTTATGAACCACACTCTTTCGCTCTTACGGCCCGATCATGCGTTCTACGCACAGCGGCAGCGCAGCGCCATCGAGGCGGCGAACCGCAATGCATTGCGCCGCTTGATCCGATGTCTGTTTGCCGAAGGCATCGTCGATCCCAACGCGCTCATCTTCATGCCCGGCGGCCGCGCGGCATGGCTGCCGCTTTGGAGTCGACACGCACTGCTGCTCTTTGGCGAGCTCGAAGCGGCGCCCGCCAATACGTACATCAATCGCGGACCCCTGACGCTGATCGAGGCGGATGGAACACGTGTGCCGATCGAGCGCCCGCAGCACTTGATGGACGTGCTGCGTCCGTCGTTCGACTTCGCGCCAAGCGATCGAGGCGTCACCCGATTGAAGGCGGACATTGAAAATAGCATCGAGAACGATGTTCTCGCCCGCATCTATCGCGATGCATGGAATGCGGCGCTACGCACGCGCATCGAGGTGGCCGAAGCCGATGGCTTCGCAGGCTACCTCCAACGGCAGATGAGCATTCGCGATGCGGCGGTGCTGCTCGATCAATGGGGCGCGCTCGAAGGCCATCCGTTTTACCCGACTTGGAAGAGCAAGCCCGACCTCGACCCCACGCAGGTTGCCGCGCTCTCACCCGAGTTCAATGCGAAGGTGCCCGTGCGCATTGCGGCATTGCGCGCCGATATGGCGTACGTCGAGCGCATGCCGCACATCGAAAGCGCGCATACATGGTTCGCTTGGAACTTCCCGCAGTTGTGGGTTCGCTGGCGCGACAGCTTGAACGAAAAGGGCCTAGACGAATCGGCCTGGTTGCCGCTGCCGATTCACGCATGGCATTTGGAGCACTTCGTGAGTGCCGAGTACGCGGCAGAGATTGCGGAAGGAATTCTGATTTTGGAAGGTCCCGACGTCGAGACGTGGCCGACCATGTCGTTTCGCACGATGATGCCACGATTGCCGGGGCCCGTGCCGTTCATCAAGTTACCGGTGGCGTTGTGGCTGACGAGCGAGCAGCGCAGCCTTCAGGCGAAGTCGATTCATATGGGGCCGCGCATCAGCACGGTGATTCAGCGCATCCTCGCCGACGAGAAAGGCTTTGACGGCACGCTCGAGATTTTCCCCGAAGAGCTTGCATTTCATTACAAGCATGCGGTCCGGCAGGAGGACCGCGCGGGTCGTCATCTGTCGGTGGCATTTCGCGCGAGCAAGGAGGCGTTCGAGCGCAACGACGGTTTGCTGCCGATCACGGTGGCGGCATTGCTGACCGGCTCGCCCGTCGACGACCGTCCGCTCGTCACGGAACTGATCGAGAAGCAGGGTGGGGCGCCTGCAACGCAAGCGATTGTCGAGGCATGGTTTCGGGCGTACGCACGTGTCGTGACGCACCCGGTGCTCGGCATCTATCTGCTGTACGGCATCGCGCTAGAGGCGCATCAGCAAAACACCTCGGTGTTGTTCGCACCCGACGGCATGCCCAAGCGCTTGCTCATACGGGATTTCGGCGACGGCCGAACTTACGCGCCGCTGCTGGAGAAGCGAGGGATCGAACTCGAGCCCTACGTCCACCCGGGCATCTTGCCGACGGTGTTTCATGACGACATCGAGCCGGTTCGCGCGTTCGTGCTCGACGCGTGTTTCGTTTGCCATCTGCATGAGGTTGCGCTGTTGCTCACACGCGAATACGATTTGTCGCGAACCCTGCTATGGGAGATTTTGCGGGAAGAGACGCAGCGCGCGTTCGATGCCTTCGCCCCGCGCGTTTGCGGCGACCTTTGGCGCGATGAGCGGGCCGCGTTCTTGGAGCAACCGTGGCCGACGCGTTCCGTGTTGCGGATGCATTTGCTCGAGTATTCGGACTACCGGCTCCAGCACGCCCTGCCGAATCCCTTGCGACAGACCGGGGACGAGGGCTGACCGATGACCTCCGTCGTGACCGGCGCCGATCGTGGGACGCGGCTCATTCACGTGCTGTTCGCCATTCAGCTCGTCTCCATGGGCGCGATGGAGATGAGCGGCCCGTTCTGGCCGCTTCATCTGAAGGCGCTGAGCACGTCCGCGCTGCAGTTCGCGGTGGCAGGCGTTGCCGTTTATGTCGGGCCGATGGTCGGCATGATGTTGACGAGCGCGTTTTGGGGGCGCGTCGGCGACCGCACGGGACATAAGCTGATGATGATCCGTGCGTTGATCGGATTGTCGCTCACTCAGTTCGCGCTCGCGTGGGCCGGCGACGTCTGGACGGTCCTGGCATTGCGGTTCGTCCAAGGATCGTGTGCCGGCTATATTGCCCCCGCACAGACCTACGGGGTGAACATCGTACCGCCGTCGCGCCGCGCGCGCCTATTCGCGTACTTGCAAGTGTCGACCAATTTCGGCTCGATTGCAGGCGCTATCTCGGGCGGGTTGATTCTCGATCATGCGACGTTTTTTTGGATCAACATCGCGGCCGCTTTGCTGTGCGCGGTCTGCGCGATCGCGGTCGCGCTCGTGCTACCGAACGTCCAGGTGCGAAAGCCTGCGCCCGCGGTCGAAGCGACGTCGGGCATTGTCGAAGGTTCGACGCCGTCGTCCACGTCGTCGTTCACGTGGCGGTCGCCACCCATTCCGAGCTTGCTCGGCATCGTCGGCCTTCTGCTCGTGAGCCGCATGATCGCGCAGACGCCGTTTTCGCTCTATGTCGGATCGACGTTCGCCGTCGGCAATTGGGTCGTGGGGCTGTGTTACGGCATGCTCTCGCTCGGTTTTGCCGTTTCGGCTTCGCTATGGGCGCGCTATTTCGAACGCCGTGGCTTTGCCGACGCGTTGCAGCGCATGACGGGCATCGCGGCTGGTTGCGCCGCCCTCACGCTCGGCGCCGCGCTCACGCGGCACGTCGGCGTGTTCGTCGCGATCCATTTCGTGTGGGGCGCACTGCTCGGCGCCACGACCCCGGTGCTGATGTCTTTGATCTCGAAAGCTGCCAGCGGGGTGCGTCAAGGTTATGTCTTGGGCGTGGCCCAGAGCACCACCCAGCTGGCCTCGGTATTGGGCATCGCGCTCGGCGGCTGGCTCTGCGGCGGCGTCGGCTTGCAATACTTGTACTTTTACGTCGCGGTGTCTTATGGGCTGGCGGCGCTCCTCATCTTGGTGCTTCGGCGCGAGCGCGGCGGCTTGGCACGCGCTGCCGTTTCTCCGGGGCGGTGAGTCTAGTGCGAGCGACGCCTGTCGGCACAGGGCGACCATTTTCGATACGGTGTCCGGATGTCTGTTGATCTGCCTTATTGCGTCTGCGTCAAGCCGATTTCGTCTCTGCGCAATCGGAAATGGTCGACGAGGACCACGTGCACAGGCTCGCAGCCACGATTCGACGAGCGGGGAAGTGGACGGCGCCTCTCCCCGTCGAAACGAGCACCGGCATCGTGATGGACGGCAATCATCGGCTGCGAGCCGCTGCCGTGCTCGGTTTGCGGTTTTTGCCTTGCGTTGCGCTCGATTATGTCGATCCGCGAATCCGTGTCACGCATTGGAAAACAGGTGAACCGTTTTGCGTGGCGGCGATCGCCAAGCGAATCCTCGAAGATAAGGATCTCTTCCCGTATAAGACGACGCGGCACCGCTTCGCGCCGATTCTGCCCACCACTGAAATTGCTCTGAGCCTGTTGACCGCGCCGTAAGCACTGACCGCCACGTGCGGCGATGGCCAAGTGCGGGCGCGCCGCATGGGCGGCCCCATTGGAGTGCCGACTCTAATTCCAATAGCCAGTTGGTCATCTTGGCCGATAGCCGATCCCGAATCGGACAATCACCGCGCCACATAGCGGGAAACGAATCGTCAAACGCGTCGCTGCTGCACGGTTTCCGCGAATCCGCGCATCTCCCCATCACTTGACGAGAATCAACCGATACCCGTGCGAGCTTGCGTACGCTGTCGAGGTACTTTTCCCAAACGTGGGCATCGGCACATTGCAATTCGATTACGCGCTCCCCCGCAATTGCGCGTCGTCTTGCTGCCGGACCCTACGAACGAGCGAATCGGAGAAAAACAATGGACATACCGCACGAACCGTCCAGGCCAGCCGCAAGCGAGCTTGCGGGCTCGAAGCAACCGAAGACGCGTACGTTGGGCTTGCCGCTTCTGACCGGCGTCGTCATCGCATCGATGATCGGCGGCGGCGCCTTCAATCTCCCGCAAAACATGGCGCAGGGCGCGGGCCTTGGCGCGGTCATCGTGGCCTGGGTCATTACGCTCGTCGGCATGTTTTTTCTGTCGAATACGTTTCGCACGCTTGCCGATAAAAGGCCCGATTTGAAGGCGGGCATTTATTCCTACGCGAAAGAGGGATTCGGCCCATTGGCCGGTTTCGAAATGGCTTGGGGGTATTGGCTGTCGGCGGCATTCGGCAACGTCGCATTCGCGTTGTTGTTCATGCAGACGCTCGGCTACTTCTTCCCCGAATTCAGGAGCGGCAGCAATTGGCCGGCGATCGCGGGCGCATCGCTGCTGATCTGGATCATGAACTTCGTTGTGCTCTCCGGCGTGAGGCGTGCGGCAATGCTCAACGTCATCTCGAGCGTGCTCAACATCGGCACGATCACGGTGGCGCTGAGCGCCATGGCCGTGGCCATGAAAGGCGGCATGTTCTCCTTCGACTTCTGGGGGCAACAACAGCATTTGGGCAGCCTGGTCGGCCAGGTCAAGAGCACGATGCTCGTGACGCTGTGGGTATTCATCGGCATAGAAGGCGCCGTCGTCGTCTCCGATCGCGCCGCCAAGACGTCGCAAGTGGGCATCGCGACTTTTCTCGGTCTGATCGTATGCACGGTGCTGTATTTCCTGCTTTCGGCGCTGCCGTTCGGCTTGATGCATCAGGCCCAACTCGCGGCCTTGCCGTCGCCGTCCGCGGCGTACGTGCTCAAGGCGGCGGTGGGTAATTGGGGCGCCGCGTTCATCTCCGTCGCACTCATGATGTCCATCCTCAGTTGCTGGCTGGCATGGACCATTCTCGTGGCGGAATTGCCGCACGAAGGCGCGAAGGGCGGCGTGTTTCCGAAATTCCTCGCGCGCGAGAACCGCCATCATGCCGCTGCGCCTTCGCTTTGGATCTCCAGCATGGCAATGCAGTGCGCCGTGTTCGTCGTGCTGTTTGCGCATAACGCGTGGACTTGGCTCATCTCGATCACCGGGGTCATGATTTTGCCTCCCTACCTCGCGAGCACCGTCTTCCTTTGCAAGTTCGCCTCGCAGCCGACGTATCGAGCGAGCGAGGGCGAAACCGCACGGCAATCCATGCTAACCGGCATTTTCGGGACCCTCTATGCGTTGTGGCTGCTCTATGCCGCCGGTCCGCAATTCCTGCTCATGTCGACGGTGCTCTTCGCGATCGGCGTGCCCGTGTATTGGTGGGCTCGGCGCGAGCATGCGCCCGGCGAGGCTGCCTTCTCGCGCCGCGAAGCCGTTGTAGCGGCGGCGTTGGTCCTGGTGGCGGTCGTCGCAGTCGTGCTGTTCGCGCGAGGCGTCGTGACGATAGGTTGAACGTAGCGTGACCGGCGCGTGCCTAGGTCGGCGCCGGCGGCGAATCGGACAGTGAGGAACGCGATGTTGTACGACCAGATGTTCGGCTTCTTGTTTTGTTGCGCCATGCCGGTGCCGCCGACGTTTCCTTCGCAACGGGCGCATTCCATCGTCGAGGAAGTTGGCCGGCTCGGCTATGCGACGACGGTTGCCGCCACGCTAGAGGATGCCCGTTGCGCAGTGCGCAGCGATGCCAGCGTGGGGTGCTTGGTCGTCGAGTGGTCGCAGATCGATTCCGAAAGCGACGTCGAAGCGTTCGTTCGATTCGTGCGCGAGCGGGGCCTGGAGGTGCCGATCTTCATCTTGGTCGAGCGCCATCTGCTGGAAGAAATACCGGTCGCCGTGCTCGGCCAGGTCACCGGGTACGTGTTCATCGAAGAAGATACGCCGCAGTTCGTTGCCCGCAATCTCGTGAGCCACCTGCGCAATTACGCGGATTCGCTGAAGACGCCGTTCTTCGGCGCGATGGTCGATTATGCGGAGCAGGGCAACCAAATGTGGACCTGCCCGGGGCACAACGGCGGTGTCTTTTACCAAAAGAGCCCCATCGGCCGGGCGTTCGTGAAGCATCTGGGCGAGCAGGTCTTTCGCAACGATTTGGACAATTCGGTCGTCGAACTGGGCGATTTGCTGGTTCACGAAGGCCCCGCACTGGCCGCGCAAAAGGCCGCAGCGCAGATCTTCGGCGCGGAGCGAACCTATTTCGTGCTGAACGGCACATCGACTTCCAACAAGATCGCGTTGACGGCGCTCGTGGCGCCCGGCGATCTCGTCCTGTTCGACCGCAACAACCACAAGGCAGCGCATCATGGCGCGCTGCTGCTGGGCGGCGGCATTCCGATCTACCTGCAGACCGGCCGCAACACCTACGGCATGATCGGCCCCATCGACTTCGAGTCGCTCGACGAACGGCGCATTCGCGAGAGCATCCGGTGCAATCCGCTCGTCGACGATCCGCAAGCCTGGCAGCGCGTGCGGCCATTTCGGGTGGCGGTCATCGAGCAATGCACCTATGACGGGACGATCTACAACGCACGAATGATCGTGGAAAAGCTCGGGCCTTTGTGCGACTACATCCTGTTCGACGAAGCGTGGGCGGGGTTCATGAAATTCCATCCGCTGTTCGAAGGACACTTCGCGATGGGGGTCGAGGGACTCGACGCGCAGGCGCCCGGCATCATTGCTACGCAGTCCACGCATAAGCAATTGGCGGGTTTCTCGCAAGCGTCGCAAATCCACGTCAAGGACGCTCACCTCGAAGGCCAGCGCCGCCAGGTCAGCCATCGGCGCTTTAACGAGATGTTCATGCAACATTCGTCGACGTCGCCGTTTTATCCGCTGTTCGCCTCGCTCGATGTCGGCGCCCAGATGATGAGGGGCCGTTCCGGGCAAGTGCTATGGGACGACACGATCCGGCTCGGCATCGAGCTGCGCAAGAAGATCCGCGAGCTGCGCCGCGAATACGAAGCGACGCAAGAAGACCCCGCTCGACGCTGGTTCTTCGATCCGTTCGTGCCGGACTTCGTGGCGCTCGATGGCCGCACGCAGCGATGGGAGGACACGCCCACCGATGTGCTGGCGCGGGACGCTCGCTGTTGGGAACTGGCCCCGGGCGAGCGCTGGCACGGCTTTACGGAACTGGCTCCCGGCTATGCGATGACGGATCCGAACAAGTTGACCCTGCTCACGCCAGGGTTCGACCGCGAGACGGGCCACTACGCAGAACACGGCATTCCGGCCGCGGTGCTCGCGCAATTTCTGCGGGAGCGGCAAATCGTGCCGGAAAAGAACGATCTGAACAGCATCCTCTTTTTGCTGACGCCGGGGCTCGAATCCACGAAAGCGGGCACGCTCTTATCGGCGCTGGTGCGCTTCAAGCAATTGCACGATGACAATGCTTTGCTAGACGAGGTGATCCCCGCGTTCGTGGCGGCGCATCGCGCGCGCTACGCGGGCCTTGGCCTGCGCGACTTGTGCGGGCAGATGCATCGGTTCTATCGTGAGCGTGACGTGTGCCGGTTGCAGCGAGAGCAGTTCCGGGCGGGGCATTTTCCGCAAGCGGCGTTGACGCCGCAGCAGGCGATGCACGAACTCGTGCGCAACAACGTCGAGCTGCTGCCGATCGATCGGATCGGCGGACGCATCGCCGCCACGCTCGCGCTCGTTTATCCGCCCGGCATCGGCGTGGTGGTGCCGGGAGAGCGATACGACGAACGCGCTCAGCCCATGCTGGACTATTTCCGGATGTTCGAGGAAGGCGGCAACCGCTTTCCGGGCTTTGAAAACGAAATTCAAGGGATTTACCGCAAGGCGGAAGAAGACGGAACCGTGCGGCTCTATACGTACGTCCTCACTGAGCGGTAAACGCTGGGAGAAGCTGCGATGACATTAGGTGTTCATTCCGAAGCGGGCAAGCTTCGCACGGTGATGGTGTGCCGGCCGGGACTGGCCCATCGGCGGCTCACGCCGGCCAACCGCGAGGCCCTGCTGTTCGACGATGTGATCTGGGTAGACAAGGCGATCGAGGACCACGATTTCTTCATCGACGTCATGCGCGAGCGTGGAATCGAGGTGCTCGAGTTTCAGCATTTGCTCGCGCAAGTGTGCCTCGACCCAGCGGCGCGGGACTGGATTCTCGATCGGCGCATCGTGGAGGAGGAGGTCGGCACGGGCATGCTGCGCGAGTTGCGGCTCTGGCTCGAAGAGATGCCTGCGCAGCAACTGACCGACGCGCTCGTCGGTGGCATTGCGAAGGCCGACTTGCCATTCGATGCACGCGGGTTGTTCGGCGGTCATCTCGAACGTTCCGATTTCGTGATGCCGCCGCTCGCCAATCTGATCTTCCAGCGCGATCCGAGCGCGTGGATCTATGGCGGTGTCACCTTGCATCCGATGTTCTGGCCGGCGCGGCGCAAGGAGGCGCTGCTGCTCGCCGCCGTCTACCGCTTCCATCCGCGCTTCGCAGGCAAGGTCAAGACGTGGTGGGGCGATCCCGACCGCAACTACGGCGCTGCCACCCTGGAAGGCGGCGACGTGATGCCGATCGGCAACGGCGTGGTGCTGATCGGCATGGGCGAGCGCACGAGCCCGCAAGCGGTGACGCAAGTCGCGCGGCATCTGTTCTCCGGCAATGGCGCGAACCGAGTCATCGCGTGCGAGATGCCGAAGGCGCGTGCGTCGATGCATCTGGACACGGTGTTCTCCTTCATCGACGTCGACTTCGTCAGCATCTATCCCGGCGTGGCCGACGGCATACGCTGCACGAGCCTGTACCCCGGCGACAAACTGGGCGAAGTTCGATACGAGCGGCACGACGAGGCGTTTCTCGCTGTCGTGGCCAATGCGCTGGGCGTGGGCTCGCTGCGCGTACTGACGACGGGCGGCGACGCGTACGAGACCGAACGCGAGCAGTGGGACGACGGCAACAACGTGCTCGCGCTGGATCGACGCGTCGTGCTCGCCTACGACCGCAACACCTATACGAACCGAAAGATGCGGCAAGCGGGCGTGGAGGTGATCGAAATCCCAGGCGGCGAGCTCGGCCGGGGGCGCGGCGGCAGCCATTGCCTCAGTTGTCCGATCGCGCGCGATCCGATCGACATCTGAAATGGCTGAAATAGCTGAAACATCGGAAGGCTGCTCATTACTCTTTGCTCAACGGATGCCCCATGTTCAACGTACACAATCGAAGCTATCTGACGCTGATCGAATACACGCCGCGCCAGATTCGCTATCTCCTGGATCTGTCGCGAGACCTGAAGCGCGCCAAATACGCCGGAACGGAAGTGCCGCGCTTGAGTGGCAAAAACATCGCCTTGATCTTCGAGAAGTCGTCGACGCGCACGCGCTGCGCGTTCGAAGTAGCGGCGCACGATCAGGGCGCGCATGTGACATACCTCGATCCGGCCGGGTCGCAGATCGGGCACAAGGAATCGATCAAAGACACGGCGCGTGTCTTGGGCCGCATGTTCGACGCGATCGAATACCGGGGTTTTGCTCAGGAGACGGTCGAGGAGTTGGCGCAATACGCCGGTGTGCCCGTGTATAACGGCTTGACGGACGAATTTCACCCGACGCAAATGCTGGCCGATGTCCTGACGATGACGGAGTTCAGCGATAAACCGCTTCACGATATCGCTTATTGCTACATCGGCGATGCGCACAACAACAGCGGCAACTCGCTGATGGTGGTCGGCGCGAAGCTGGGAATGGACGTGCGCTTGTGCGCGCCGCGCGCATTGTGGCCGCACGACGAATTGATCGCACAATGCCGCGCGATCGCGGCGCAGACGGGAGCGCGCCTTACGTTGACGGAAACACCCGACGAAGCGGTGAAAGGCGCCGACTTCATTTACACGGATGTCTGGGTGTCGATGGGAGAGCCGGTGGAAAAGTGGGGCGAAAGAATCCACGCGCTTTTGCCGTATCAGGTGAATGCGGAACTCGTCGCGGCCACCGGAAACCCGCGCGTGAAGGTCATGCATTGCCTGCCGGCGCTCCACGACACGGCAACGCATGTGGGCAAGCAGATCGCAGCGCAATACGGCCTTGAAAACGGCATTGAAATCACCGATGAGGTCTTCGAATCGGACGCGTCGGTCGTATTCGAGCAGGCCGAGAACCGCTTGCATACGATCAAAGCCGTATTGGTCGCAACGCTGGCCGGGTGAGTGGAGCGAACCATGCGATTGGTCGTGGCATTAGGCGGGAATGCACTGCTCAAACGCGGTGAGCCGGTCAGCGCGGATGCGCAGCGCCGCAACGTTCGGCTGGCCGCAGTTCAACTGGCCAAGGTCGCCGCGGGCAACGAGCTCGTGATCGTGCATGGAAACGGACCGCAGGTGGGATTGCTCGCGCTCGAACAGGCGACGATGCCGCAGGCCGAGCATTTTCCGCTCGATGTCTTGGATGCGGAATCGGAAGGGATGATCGGCTACACGATCGAGCAGGAACTCGGAAACGAGCTTCCTTCCGAGCGAGCCTGCGCGACCCTGCTGACGATGGTGGAGGTCAGCGCCGCGGATCCGGCTTTCGCGCACCCCACCAAGCCGATCGGCGCCGTGTACACCCTCGCGCAAGCGCAAGCCATGATTGCCGAGAAGGGCTGGACGATGGCGCGCGACGGCGATTCGTACCGGCGTGTGGTGCCGAGTCCCAAGCCGGTCCGCTTGCTCGAAATGCAGGCCGTACGATGGCTGCTCGAAAAAGGCGCCGTCGTGATTTGTGCGGGCGGTGGGGGTATCCCCGTCGTCGAGGCGCAGGACGGCCGTTATTGCGGCGCCGAAGCCGTGGTCGACAAAGATGCGAGCGCGGCGCTCCTTGCCGCGGCAATCGACGCGGACCTGCTCGTGATCGCCACCGACGTGCCCGGCGTTTTCAGAGATTGGGGTACACCGTCGGCGCGCCTGGTTCGGCGCGTGAGTCCCGATGCACTCGGGGCACAAGCCTTCGCCGCGGGATCGATGGCGCCCAAAGTCAAGGCCGCATGCGAGTTCGCCAAACATTCCGGGCGTCGCGCCGTGATCGGTGCGCTGGGGCAAATCGATGCATTGATCGCCGGCACGGCCGGCACGTCGGTCGATTGCGCATATGCGGAATCGGTGGAGGAGGAAGTCAAAGGGCAGGGATGAAACGGATCGGAAAAATATAAATCGCGACAGCATCGCCAAAAGCGCCCAGACTGCGCTCATGGCGGTTGCTTTCGCGGTCGTCCAATCTGGAGAGTCATGATGTCAAAAGGCACGACGCGGGGTAATCGCGAGGCGAAAAAGCCTAAACAGCCTAAAAAAGTGGCCCCTCCTGCAGATAGCGCATCGCTCGCCAATGGCGCGAAAGCCGCAGCGACCAGCGCTCCCCCGAGAAAAAAATAGCAGAGGGCGATGGGCGGCTTCATAGCGCTCGTGCCGCCCGTTCATCGCAGTCGGATGCGAAGGTGCATTCCCTCGAGATATCGCTCGGCATGAGTGCGATGGAGGATGGCAACGCCGTGGCGGCGGGTGACTTGGAAGGATTCAAGCCTGTGCCGCTGACAGATCCCGATGCGTTTTAGCGAAAACGTCGCCGCTCACGAAATCGAATATCGATTCTGTGGGCCGGCGACGTATTGCTTTCTGGCGATTTCGAGGAGCCTTTCACGGCATTCATCGAAGGCGCCCAGCAACGAGCGCTCGTCGGTGCCTGCGTCGGGGCGCAGGCTTTTGATCATCGCGCCGTCCACCTGGAAGGTGATTTCGCGCGAGTTATCGTATCCCCAAAAATAGACGCAATGCCTAGTGGCATCGTAACTGCGGCTGGGATTGGGGAATTCGAGTGCCACGATCAGCCTTTGGCGCGCACGACCGAATAACGCCATTTGCTGGCGTTCGAATCGATGGAGGCATCGTTGACGCGCCGCTGCTCGGCGCGCAATGCGTCGGCGGTTTCGAGGATGAGCGCCTGTTTCCTACGATCCTGGGTGTATTCGCTCACGCGGGCGGCAAGGGTGGCGGTTTGTTTTGTGGGTGATCGCATGATGTGTCCTGGTAACGGAGGCCACAACGCGCGACCAGCCTAGTCCGACTGTACACCCTTTGTCGGCGTTGGCGCGTTTTATTATCGGCGGCGGCGATTCTCCAGACATATGTCGGAACGTTCGATATTCGCGAACGGTCCTTGGCAAATTGCGGTTGGACCGGCCCGATCCCTCGCTGGTAACTTGTCTCCCAACAGAAAACTTGGTTTGGAGACAGCATAATGAGTGGACCCCTTAAGGGTATCCGCGTCATCGAGATCGGAACGCTCATCGCGGCGCCATTTGCCGCGCGCCTCATGGCCGAATTCGGCGCAGAAGTCATCAAAATCGAACCGCCCCAAACGGGCGATCCGTTACGTAAATGGCGCAAGCTGCATGAGGGCACCTCGCTCTGGTGGTATTTGCAGTCGCGCAACAAGAAATCCATTTGTGTCAATTTAAAATCGGCCGCCGGAATTGAAATCGTCAAGCAACTGGCTGCCGACGCCGATGTCCTCATCGAAAATCTGCGCCCCGGCGCGCTCGAAGCGCTCGGCTTGGGCTGGGACGCGCTGCATTCGATCAACCCAAAACTGACGATGGTTCGCATTTCAGGGTATGGCCAGTCAGGTCCCTACCGCGACCGGCCGGGTTTCGGCGCGATCGGCGAAGCGATGGGCGGCATCCGCTATACCACGGGTGAGATGGACGGCGTGCCCACACGCGCGGGCGTGAGCTTGGGCGATTCGCTCGCATCGCTCCATGGCGTGATCGGCGCCTTGATGTCGTTGCTGCGTGTGAAGACGGGACAGGGCGAAGGACAAGTCGTGGACGTCTCGCTCGTGGAAAGCGTGTTCAATCTCATGGAAAGCCTCGTGCCCGAATACGATCTGCTGGGGCATGTGCGCGAGCGCAGCGGAGGCGCGCTGCCTGGCATTGCGCCGTCCAATACCTACCGCACGAAGGATGGCCGCTTCGTCGTGATCGCGGGCAATAGCGATCCGATTTTCCTGCGGTTGATGCAAACCATCGGCCGGGCCGATTTGGCCGACGATCCTGCGCTGGCGCACAACGACGGACGCGTGAAGCAAAGCGCGCTGCTCGACAAGGCGATTGGCGAGTGGGCGCGGCTTCATGCGATCGACGATATTCTGGCCGCGCTCGAGCGCGCGCAGGTGCCCGCGGGCCGCATTTACTCGGTGGCCGACATCGTCGCCGATCCCCACTACCAGGCGCGCGACATGCTGCTGCAGGCGCACTTGCCGGGGGGCGTATCGGTGAAAATGCCCGGCATCGTGCCGAAGTTGTCGCAAACGCCAGGCGCCGTGCGTTGGCAAGGACCGGCGCTCGGCGAGCACACGGAGAGCGTGCTCGGCGAACTCGGATTCGATCGCGACGACTTCGAGCGCTTGCGCAGCGAAGGAGCGGTGCAATGAGCCCCCGCACGTACGAACCGCTGATCGTGCAGGAAGTGGCGCCTCGCGACGGCTTGCAGATCGAGCCCACGTGGGTGGAGACGCGCGACAAAGTCGCCCTGATCGATCGATTGTCGAAGGCCGGCTTCTCTCGCATCGAGGCAGGTTCTTTCGTTTCGCCTAAGGCGATTCCCGCGTTGCGCGACGGCGAAGCGGTGTTTCGCCAGATCGCACGCCAGCCGGGTGTCGTCTACGTGGCGCTCGTGCCGAACCTGAAGGGCGCCGAGCGTGCACTGGCTGCGCGCGCCGATGAGCTGAACCTCGTCATGTCGGCGAGCGAAACACATAACCGCGCCAACATGCGGATGAGCTGCAGCGCATCGCTCGACGGCTTCGCCGATATCGTGCGATGCGTCGCCGGGTCGGGCGTCGGCTTGAACGCAACGGTGGCGACCGCATTCGGTTGCCCCTTCGAAGGCCCGATCGACGAGAGCCGCGTGATGGGTATCGTAGCGGCGTACCAAGAGAGGGGCATTGCGAACGTCACGCTTGCCGATACGACCGGGATGGCGAACCCGCGGCAAGTCTTGCGGCTCGTGTCTCGCGTGCTCGAGCGCGTGCCCGTAGGTTCGCTCACGCTGCACTTTCACAACACCCGAGGGTTGGGGCTTGCCAACGTGCTCGCCGCCTACGACGCCGGAGCACGCCGTTTCGACGCCGCATTGGGTGGGCTCGGCGGCTGTCCGTTCGCCCCGGGCGCATCGGGAAACATCTGCACCGAGGACCTCGTCAACTTATGCGAGGAAATGGGCATCCCCACCGGGATCGATCTCCAGCAACTGATCGCGTTATCGCGCGGGCTGCCGGCGTTGCTCGGGCATGACGTTCCCGGGCAAGTCGCAAAAGCCGGACGCAACTGTGATCTGCATCCGGTGCCCGAATACGTTCGCAACCTTTGACCGGCGTTCGCCGTTTTACCGCTTCCCCTTTTTGACCTTCTACAACGATATTGGACCGGACGGCATCGCCCAGTTCGGCTTGGAGACGATGATGAGTAAGCCAGCAGTCGCCACGGTAGGCGAACAGGAACGCGCGCAGGAGGCCCACGCGAGCCTATCGATGCGCAAGGCAGCCGAGATCGCGGCGCGATTCGATCGATTGCCGCCCTCGCGCACCGTTTGGACGATGGTGATCCTGATTTCGCTTGGCGGTGTATTCGAATTCTACGACCTGTTCTTCACCGGCTATGTCGCGCCCGGAATGATCGCATCGGGGCTGTTCAAGCCCGAATCGCTGGGCTTTTTCGCGGCGCTGCAGCCGCTTGCCGTCGCTGGCTTCGGCACGTTCGTCTTTGCTACGTTCGCCGGCCTTTGGATCGGCACGCTCGTATTCGGTTTCGTCGCGGATCGCTTCGGCCGCCGTTTCGTCTTCACCGGATCGCTGCTGTGGTACATGGTCTGCACGGCGATCATGGCGTTTCAAACGTCCGGCTTCGCGCTCGATATTTGGCGCCTCATCGCGGGGATCGGGATCGGCGTCGAACTCGTGACGATCGATACGTATATTTCCGAGCTGATTCCGAGCGGCGAGCGGGGCCGAGCCTACGCCGTCAATCAGTTCATCACGTTCTCGGTCGTGCCGTTCGTCGCGTTTCTCGCGTATGTGCTCAAAGGCACGCAGCCCTTCGGCTTGGACTACTGGCGTGTTGTCATGCTGATCGGTTCGGTCGGCGCTGTGATCGTCTGGATTTTGCGTCACAAGATTCCCGAAAGCCCGCGCTGGCTTGCGCGTCACGGATGCATCGAGGAAGCCGAGCGCATCGTGGCGGACATCGAACGCCGGGTGATTGCGGAGAAGGGCATATTGCTGCCCGCGCCGCGATCGGCTTCGCTCGAGCAGCAGGGCAAAGGGTCGTACAAGGAAATCTTCGGGCCGCAATACCGTGCTCGCACGATCATCCTGTCGATCTTCAATATCGCGCAAGTGATTGGTTTTTACGGCTTTGCGGCTTGGGTGCCGACGCTCCTGATCAACCGAGGCATTCATGTCACGGCCAGCCTCGGGTATGCGTTCATCATTGCGATCGCGAACCCGTTCGGTCCGCTGCTCGGTGTTTGGTTCGCCGATAAGCTCGAACGTAAGACTCAGATTTGCGGCAGTCTAATCACGATGGGTGTCGTGATCGCCATCTTTTCTCAGGCATCCGCGCCGTGGTTGCTGATCGTGCTCGGCGTCCTCTTCACGCTGGCAGCGAACATCATGTCGTACGCCTTCCACGGGTACCAGGCCGAACTCTATCCCACGCGCATCCGCGCTCGGGCCATCGGCTTCGTCTATTCGTGGAGCCGGATTTCCGCCGCGTTCGCCGGGCTCGCCATCGGCATCTTGCTGCATGGATACGGCGTGCCGGGCGTGGCGGGCTTCATCGCCGTCTCGATGCTTGTCGGCGTTTGCATGGTCCTCCTGGGACCGTCGACCCGAGGCCGCTCGCTTGAAGCAATCAGTCGTTGACGGCTGAGGGGGCGCCCGTATTGCGCGCGGGGGGCGCTTCCTCCAGAATGCTTTGCCGCCTCATGGCGGCTTTCGCCGATGTCCGGCACGACTTGGCCATGGTTCCGAAAAACCTGTTGCGACGGCTCGACCTCACGACACTCAAGCTCTTCCTGACGGTACACGAGGAGGGCACGCTCACGCGCGCCGCCGAGCGCGAGGCGATTGCCGTGTCCGCCGCGAGCAAGCGGCTGCTCGAGTTGGAGCAAGCGGTCGGTGCGTCGCTTTTTCGCCGAAACGCACGCGGCATGACGTTGACCCCAGCAGGCGAGACGCTGCTGCATTACGCGCGTCGCGTCATGCGCGATATCGAGAGTATCGGCGTCGAGCTGGCCGGGCACGCGAGCGGTGTGCGCGGCTATGTCCGGATGGTCGCGAACCTGTCGGCGATCGTCGAATTCCTTCCAGAAGATCTGCGTGCGTTTCAGGCAAACCACGAGCGCGTCAAGATCGATCTCGAAGAACGGCCGAGCGGTGGCGTGGTTCAAGCGGTGCAAGATCATCTCGCCGACGTCGGCATCTGCTCGGGCGACGCCGACCCGCACGGCCTGCAGACCACGCATTATCGTAACGATGAGCTCGTGGTGGTCGTGCGAGACGACCATCCGCTGGCCTTGCGCGAGAGCGTGGGTTTCGCACAGACGCTCGACGGCGATCACGTCGGCTTGCATTCGGCCAGCTCCATCAATGCGCGCACGCACCTCGCCGCGCAACAGGCGGGCCGGCCTTTGAAGCTGCGCATCCACGTGCCGGGCTTCGATGCGGTATGTCGGATGGTGCAGGCGGGCATGGGTGTCGGCGTGCTGCCGCTGAAGGTCTATCAAATCATGGGCCGCCCGCTTGGCCTCGCCGCGGTCGCACTCGAAGACGATTGGGCGCGGCGCGAGCTGATGCTCGTAGTGCGCGATGTCGATGCTTTGTCGCCCGTCAGCCGCTTGCTCTTCGATCACCTGCGTTGCGCGCAGGCCGCGCAGGGCTGAGCTTAAAGGCGACGCACACAGATCCGAACCAATGCGTCTTGCGACGATGGTTGATATCGATCAAGCCATCGTCTGCGTCCACGCACTACGCTCGAATGCCGTGCGTTGTCTGCCGCCCGCGTCGAATCCCGCAGTGCCATACGCGTGCCGCGCGCCCAACCCGATCCGAGCGTTGCGGCGCAAGCGCCTAGCCGGCTGCGTGCATATGAAAGGAACCGTTATGCCGAAACAACGATCGATCAAATCCAAGGATTTCGCGCTATCGAGCGTGCCGGCGTTCTGGCCAATGGCGATGGCGGCCGCGTTATTCGAGCAGGGCGTGCAGTTGTACGCGAAGAATCTGAAGTTCGTCGACGAGGAAATCAAGATCAACGAGGAACTGAGGCCGTCGATGGCGACACCTAATCGCGTGCGCCTCGATCTGCGGACCATGGTTCTACGCGAGTATGGAACGCCTGGAGGAATACCCACGCTCGTCAACGCGCCTTATGCGGGCCACACCGCGATGATCGCCGATTACAGGGACGGGCAGAGCTTGGTGCAGACGCTTTTGTCGAATGGCGTGGGTCATGTCGCACTGACCGACTGGAAGAGCGCGACGTACGACATGAAGGATTTGGAGATCGACAATTATCTGGCCGAAATCGTCGTGGCGATCGACGATTTGGGCGGCCGCGTCAATCTCATTGGGTTGTGTCAGGGCGGCTGGGTGTCGGCGATGATCGCGGCCCGCTTTCCTGAGAAAGTCAATTCGCTCGTGCTGGCCGGCGCGCCCATCGATACGGATGTCGGCGATGCGCCGATTACCCGGATGGTGCATGAGTCGCCGTTGTCCTTCTATGAAGAGTTGGTCGCGCTCGGCGGCGGGCTCATGAAGGGCAAGTTCATGCTGCAGGGTTGGAAGAACATGCATCCCGAGCAGCATTACGTGCAGGAACAGATCGATCTTTACGAGCACATCGACGATCCTGCCTACGTTGCGAAGGAAGAGGCGTTCGAAAGCTGGTACGAGAACCCGATCGATTTGCCGGGACGTTGGTACTTGCAAGTCATTGGCCAACTCTTCAAGGAGAATCGATTCGCAAAGGGGCAGTTCGTCGGGCTCGGGCGCAAGCTCGATCTACGCAACATCACGTGTCCGGTCTATCTTCTGGCGGGTGCGGCCGACGATATTACGCCGCCTGCACAGGTTCTCGATGCGGAGAAATACCTCGGTGCGCCGAAAGAGCGCATCGTCAAGAAAACCGTGCCGGGCGGCCATATCGGATTGTTCATGGGGCAGCGCACGCTTGCGCAATATTGGCCGCAAATCGCGCAATGGGTGAGTCACTCGTAGTCAATATCGACGCGCCCGGGCGATACGCGCGATTGCCATAGCGCTGAATCGGATGCGATGACGGGCCGCGCGACCGGCGCGGAAAGCAATTGGGTCGACGGTACCCGTCAACGGCAACCGTGCCGATCGATCAGCCGAGCCATCCCTTGATGTTTTTGGCCATGACTTCGGTCGAGATGCCGTAGCGCGCGTGGAGCGTGGGCAGCGCGCCCGCATCGAGAAAGGCATCGGGCAGCGCGATCTGCCGGAAGGTGCCGGTGAAGCCTGCCTTCACGAGCTCGCATGCGACGGCCTCGCCGAGCCCGCCAATCACCGTATGGTTTTCCGCCACCACCACCATGCGGCCGCTGCGTTTGGCTTCGCGCACGATCGTGTCCGTATCGAGTGGCTTGATGGTCGGCACATGCAGCACGGCGACATCGACATGATCGGCTTGCAGCGCCTTCGCGACTTCGACCGAGCGCATCGTCATGATGCCCGACGAAATCAGGAGCACGTCTTTGCCGTCGCGCAGAAGCTTGGCCTTGCCGAGCTCGAACCGGTAGTCGTACTCGTCCAGCACCGCGGGCACGTTGCCGCGCAGCAGCCGTGCGTAGACGGGCCCCGGGTGCGCGGCGATCGCCGGCACCATCTGCTCGATATCGAGGGCATCGCACGGGTCGATTACGGTCATGTTCGGCATCGCGCGCATCAACGCTAGGTCTTCCGCCGCCTGGTGACTCGGCCCGTAGCCCGTCGTCAAGCCCGGCAGCGCGCACACGAGCTTCACGTCGAGGTTATCCTCGGCAATGGTTTGATGGATGAAGTCGTATGCGCGCCGCGTCCCGAAGACGGCATAGGTCGTGACGAACGGCTGAGCGCCCTCGTGCGCGAAACCCGCCGCTGCGCCCATCAGCAATTGTTCCGCCATGCCCATCTGGTAATACCGATCGGGAAACGCTTTGGCGAAGATGTGAAGATCCGTGTACTTGCCTAGATCGGCGGTCATGCCGATGACGCTGGCCTTCGTGCGCGCCAACTCTACCAGCGCGTGACCGAACGGGGCGGAACGGGTAGCCTGGCCTTCCGCCGCGATCGAAGCGATCATCGCGGAAGTTTTGAGGCGAGGTGCTTTTGCGATCGTGCTCATGCTTGTCTCCCGGCTTCGAGTGCTTCGAGCGCGAGTTGCCACTCATGCGCATCGACTCGAATGAAATGGTTCTTCTCTCGTTGTTCGAGGAAGGGGACGCCGCATCCCATCTTCGTGTCGCAGACGATGATGCGCGGTTGCGGTTCGTCGTACTGGCGTGCGCGCTCGAATGCGCGCGCAACGGCATCGAGGTCGTTGCCATCGACGCGTTGCACGTACCAACCGAATGCTTCGAGCTTCGGAACCAGCGGCTCGAACGCCATGATATGCGTGGACGGGCCGTCGGCTTGCTGATTGTTGACGTCGACCACCGCGATGAGATTGTCGAGCTTCCAGTGCGATGCGGACATCAGGCCTTCCCACACCGCGCCTTCGTCGAGCTCGCCGTCGGAGAGCAGCGTATAGACGAATGCGTCGGAGCCTTTGCGCTTGAGGCCCAGACAGCGCCCGACGGCGATGGTCAGCCCCTGTCCCAGCGAGCCGCCCGACATTTCCATGCCCGGGGTGTAGCTGGCCATGCCGGACATCGGCAGGCGGCTATCGTCGCTGCCGTAGGTTTCGAGTTCATCGGCCGGCAAAATACCCGCTTCGAACAGCGCCGCATAGAGCGCGATCGCGTAGTGCCCGTTCGAGAGCAGGAAGCGGTCGCGGCGTTCCCATTCGGGATCTTCGGGCCGGTAGCGCATGGCGCCGAAGTAGGCGACGGCCAATACATCGGCGATGTCGAGCGCCTGACCGATATAGCCCTGTCCTTGCACTTCGCCCATCAACAACGCGTTTCTTCGGATCCTGTATGCGCGCTCGGCAAGCGAAACCTCCGGCGCGATTGCTGTGTTATCCATCCATGACTCCTGTGATATCGAAAGATTCGCGGCTTTTCAATGATTGACCGACTTCGCCGGGACGAGGAACACGAGCAGTGCGCCCAGCGTGACGGAGAGCGAGATGAAGATCAGGCCCGCGGTCGATTTGCCCGTCAGATCGTTGAGCCAGCCGACGATGGCCGGGGAAAAGAAGCCTGCGAGATTGGCGAAGCAGTTGACGGCGGCGATTCCTGCCGCGGCCGATACGCCCCCGAGCAGGGCGGTCGGCAGCGACCAGAACTGAGACGATGCGGCGAGAATCCCAGCCGATGCGATGCTCAGGCAAACGATCGATGCGCCGACACTTCCAAGCAAGGGCAGGGCGGCGAAGCCCGCGACCGAAACGAGCATCGGCACGGCCAGATGAAAGCGCCGCTCGCGTAGCCGGTCGGCGCTCATGCCGACGAGCGGCAGTGCGACGATGGCGCACAGATACGGAATGGCGGTGAACAGGCCAACCCACAACGGATCCGAGACGCCTGTCTTGCGAATGATGGTGGGCAGCCAAAACGTCAGTCCGTATTGACCGAGCACGACGCAGAAATAGATCGCCGCCAGCAGCCACAAGCGGCGGTCGCCGATGAACGCTTTGATCGAAGCGTGGGCGGTTTTGTGTGCGTTATCGCCTGCGACGTTGCGGGCTAGCAGATGCTTTTCCGCTTCGGTGAGCCACTTCGCGCTTGCAATGCCATCGTCGAGATAGAGCAGGATCACGACGCCGAGCACGAGGGAAGGCAGTGCTTCGAGTAGAAACAGCCATTTCCACCCGGTGAGCGCCATCACGCCCTGCAGCGAATGCATGATCCATCCCGAGAGGGGCCCGCCGAGAATGCCCGCGAGCGGGATCGCCATGAAGAAGATCGAGAGCGCCTTCGCGCGGCGTGCGCTCGGGTACCAATAGGTGAGATAGAGAATGACGCCCGGCGCGAAACCCGCTTCGGCAACGCCTAGCAGAAAGCGAAGCGCGTAGAAGGCCGTCGGCGATTTCACGAAGATGAAGCTGGCGGAAATGACGGCCCAGGTCAGCATGATGCGAGCGAGCCACTTGCGTGCGCCAACTTTATGAAGAATGACGTTGCTCGGCACTTCGAACAGGAAGTAACCGAGAAAGAACACCCCCGCGCCCATGCCGTAGATCGTTTCGCTAAACCGCAAATCGCTGAGCATCTGCAGTTTCGCGAAGCCTACGTTGACGCGGTCGAGGTACGCGCCGAGATAGCAGAGCATGAGGAACGGAATGATTCTACGGCTGACCTTCGCGTAGGTTCTAGCCTCGAATGTCGCCGACTCGCTATCGGCAGCCGCATCGGCGGCGGGTGATGCCGCGTAAGTGGATTTCATCTTTTGTCTCCTGTGGGCCGAGCCCCGGGCGCTGTCGATCTGTGATCGCTCGCTGCGGCGTAGCACGCAGCCAGGCGCGGTGCGTCGGCTACCCGATTCCCGTGTTGTCCCGGGTGTCAGTCACGAAAGCCGCATCGGTGCGGCGGGCTTGTCAATGGATCAGCATGCCGCCGTTCACGTCCAGCGTGATGCCTGTCAGGTACGTCGACAGATCGCTCGTGAGGAAGACGCATGCATTGGCCACATCGGCCGCATCGCCGAGCCGGCCTAACGGAATCCCTTTGATGATTTCCTCGCGCATCTGAGGCGAGAGTTTGTCGCCCGTGATGTCGGTCTGGATCAGCCCTGGCGTGATCGAATTGATGCGGATATGGTCCGGGCCGAATTCGCGCGCCATCGCTTTGGCCAATCCCAACACGCCGGCTTTCGCGGCGCTGTAGTGCGGGCCGCCGAAGATGCCGCCGCCGCGCTGCGCGGAGACCGAGGACATGCAAACGATGCTGCCGCGCTTGCGCTCTTTCATTGCGGGGATCACGGCTTGCGACATGTAGAGGGTGCCGCGCAAATTGACGTCGACGATGGCGTCGAAATCCCTGGCGCCGATCTCGAGCGTACGCACCGGTTGCGTGATGCCTGCGTTGTTGACGAGGCCGTCGACTTGGCCGAAGCGTTCCAGCGTGGCGCGCACCGCGGCAACGCACGCGGCTTTATCCGTGACGTCACAGGCGAGACCGAGATGCGTCTTGCCCAGATCGGCCGCGGCGGCTTGCGCGTCTTCCTTGCGCAAATCGATCACGACCACGTGAGCGCCTTGTTCGGCCAGCGCCTTCGCCGTTGCCTTGCCGATCCCGCGCGGCGAGGCCGCGCCGGTGACCATGACGACTTTGTTCTCGAGCAACATAGATTGTCTCCTGGGTGTTGATTGGTGCCCGTAGTTTTCGCTGAAGGGCCGGCCGAAACAACGCGGAAACGCTCAACCATCGCTGAGAAAAATTCAGATGACGATGCGCGATGCCTACGAGCGCGCGGATGCCTCACGCTCCATCCAAGCGAGAAACCGTTCGACGCGCGGTAGGTCGGCGTTTTGATTCGGGTAAACGAGGTGATGTGCGCCCACTTCGACCGCCTGCGCTTGGTCGAAAACAGGCACCAACAGTCCTTCTCGCATCTTCACGGAGGCAAGCATCAGGCTTTCGAGCGCAATGCCCAAGCCGAGCGCAGCCGTTTCGATCGACATATACGAGCGGTCGAACGAGAAGTCGAAAGTCTTCTGCGCCGCGGGCACGCCGGTGCGGCCGAACCACTGCTTCCACTGGACGAGCGGCGTCTCCGAATAGATCAGGCGATGCGTGAGCAAATCGGCCGGTGTGTGAACGGGGTTGCGTTCGAGGTAGCTGGGCGAAGCCAGCGGGGCGATGTACTCGCCTCGAATCGTCCTCACTTCGAGGTTGCTCCAATTGCCGTAACCGTGCCGGATATCGACATCGTAGTAGCCGTTCGAGAACGAGATGTCCTCATACGAACACGCCAGATTCAGTTGGATGTCGCCGTTCGCCTCTTGGAACGAGGAAAGTCGCGGCAGCAGCCACATCAGCCCGAAGCTCGGGCTGGAATGCACGCGCAAGATGTCGACCTCCCTGCGGCTCGAGGCCCGCTCGGTGGCACGGCTCAAATCGGCCAGGGAGCCCGTCACGTCGGCAAGGTAGCGTTCCCCGGTTGGCGTCAGCGCGAGGCCGCGCCCCGACCGTTGGAACAACGGTTGGCCGATGATCGATTCCAAGTTGCTCAATTGGTGGCTGACGGCAGAGGCCGTCAAGCCGAGCTCCTCGGCTGCGCGATTGACGCTTTTGGTTCTCGCGACGCTCTCGAACGCGATGATGGCTTTGAGCGGTGGGATACGCATCGTGAAATATTTTTCAGCCTTAGTTGAACGAAACCGCGTTGCTTGCCCGCGGTCGACGCTGCCATTCTGTGCCTACACCAAACAGACACCAATGACGCGGCGCACAACCGCGCAGGAGACTTCGATGCATTATCCGCATTTCGCTTCCATTGCGCGAACGCCGGCGCCCGCCAGCATGTAGGCAAGCAATCGTGTGACTCGGCTTGCACAGGAGGGCGGTTCGCGTTCCGCTTGTCGTTCCGATCCCCGCTCGAATCATTCGCGCCCGCTGCATGGCGCCGCGCGCGCACCGCCAATCCGCTGCGATGGGAGACTTCGAATGGCGCAATTGCCGTATGTATTGTCGGCGCGCTCGATCGTAAAACGCTTCGGCCCGACGAGCGTGCTGAAAGGGTGCGATCTGTCGATTGCGCCAGGCGAGGTGCATGCCTTTCTCGGCGGCAACGGCGCAGGTAAGTCGACCTTCATCAAAATCGTCTCGGGTCAGTATGAACCCGACGGCGGAACGCTCGAATTCGACGGAAAGCGGTTTGGCAGAGCGGCCGCCACGCAAGTCGCGGACGGCGCGATTTCCGTCGTGAACCAGGAGCTCGCGCTGCTGCCGCATTTGTCGGTGGCGGAAAACATCGCGATGCCGCGGTTCAGGCGAGCGGCGCAAAAGTACAGCGAACATGCGTCGGTAGCGCTCGCGACCGAAGCGCTCGCGCTGATCGATCCGCACTTTGCGCGCGAAGCGGCTGGCCGTTTGGTTGGCGATCTGACGTTGCACGAGCGGCAACTCGTCGAGATCGCGCGTGCGCTGGGCTCGGGTGCGAAGCTTCTTCTGCTCGACGAGCCCACGGCGAATTTGACGGCGGCGGAGACGGGACGTCTGTTTGCGGTGATACGGCGGCTCGTGAAGGAGCGAGGCCTTTCGGTGCTGTTCGTCTCGCACAGGATGCGCGAGATTCGGCAGATTGCTGACGTCTGCACGATCATTCGCGACGGAAAGACCTCCGTAGACCGGGTAGCGCTGAGCGCGATCACGGACGGCGAAATCGTCGAGCGCATGGGCCAGAGCGTTGCGACTGAAACGCATTCGGGATCGCGAGCGCAAGCGCAATCGAGTGCGTCGTCGGGCGCAGGCGCTGTCCAACACGCGGCGCAGGGCGATGAGTTCGCCCTCGCATGCTCGGACATCACGCTGACGATTCCCGGCGGTTCGATCGTGGGACTAGCCGGCGCGCCAACCGGCCCGATTGCGTTGATCGAAGCGTTGACCGGACAAGCGGTTCGCCGCGAATGGTCGATCACGCGTAACGGCGCACCGATGAGATATGGGAGTTGCGCCGCGGCGGCGTGCGCCGGCATCGGCTTCGTTTCGGGCGACCGAGCGAACAAGGGCATCCTCGCCACGCTGCCGATCATCGACAACCTCATGGCTGCGCGGCGCATCGTCGAGCGACGCGGTATCGCACGCGGCGAGGAAGCCGAGCGCAGTGCACGCTTGATCGAAGCGCTGAATATCCGGGCGCGTTCGCTGTGGGATTTGCCCGCGACATTGAGCGGCGGGACGCAACAGAAGCTGCTGATTGCGCGCTGGCTGCCGCTCAAACCCAAATTGCTCGTGCTGGAAGAGCCCACGCGGGGCGTCGACATCCGCACCAAACGCGAGATTTACGCCTTGATCCGCAAGTTGATGGCGCAAGGGACCTCGGTGCTTTGGTGGTCGACGGAATACGTCGAGCTCGTCGAGTTGTGCGAGACGGTGCTGACGTTCGATTTGGACGGTCGCCCGACGGGTGTGCTGAACGACGCCCGCGTGAACGAAACGGACCTGGCCCGCGCAACAGGCATGGCGGCCTAGGGCCCCCTCGCTATTCCAATCGGAGACAACGATGAAGTCGGTCACCCATGCCCTTGCCAGCGAGCGAGACCAGCCACGCCGATACGCTCGGCGCTTGCTGTCGACGTACCGCACGGAAATCGCGATAGCGATCGCCATCGCGATCGTCGAATTGGCGGTTGGCGCGCTCGTGCCGGCCGCGCTGTCCGGCGGCAATATCGCCAACGTCATGCAGGCCTGCGCGCCGCTCGCGATCATGTCCTTCGGCGTGCTGCTCGTCATCATCACGGGCGGTATCGATCTTTCGGTCGGCTCCGTGTTCTCGTTGACGGGCATGGTGACGGGCCTTGCCATGGCGCATGGGTACGGCGCAATCGCGAGTAGCCTGGCGGGGTTGTCGGTGGGCGTGCTCATTGGGGCGATCAACGGAGCGCTCGTCACGTTCGTGGGCCTTGCGCCATTCGTCGTGACTTTGAGCACCTACGCCATTGCCGGGAGCCTGGCGTTCATCGTCACGAACGGCAATTCGCTGCCGATTTCCAATCCCGACTATTGGCTGCTCGATGCCGGCGCGCTGGTGCCGGGCGTGCCGAACTATCTGCTGTGGTGCTTGCTGCTGCTCGTTGCGATCGAACTGTCCCTGCGCAAAGTCGTGGCCGGTCGCTGGCTGTATGCGGTCGGTAGCAGCAGTTCCTCCGCGCGGGTCATCGGCATCCCAGTCGATCGCGTGCGCCTCGCCGCTTATCTGCTATCGGGCCTGCTGGCATCGTTCGCGGGCATCGTCAGCGTGTCGTACGTGAGCAATGCCGAGGCGACGGCCGGTTCGAGCCTGATGCTGCAGGCGATCGCCGCCGTGGTGATCGGCGGCGCGAGCCTATTCGGCGGGACGGGTTCCGCAATCGGGGCGCTGCTGGGTTCGCTGATGATCACGGTCATCCAAAACGGCGCCAACCTGATCGGCGTGAACAGCTTCTGGCAGGGCGCCGTGACGGGCGTCGTCATTCTGATCGCGGTGCTGGTCGACCGCATGACCAAAGCGCGGCGCTAAGCCGTATCAACGAGGCTAAAGGAGACAAGCGTGAACCTCACTCTTTCGAACAACGGTAGTGGATCGGGAAAGTCGTTGAAGAGCCTGATAGCGGCAACCGCGTTGCTGGCCTGCGCCGCGCTACCCCAAACGGCGTTCGCGCAAAGCAAGCCGACCGTTGCTTACATTGCGCCGTCGTTGGACATTTCGTATTGGCAATGGGTGGCCTACGGCGTCAAGCAGCGCGCCCAGGAACTGGGGATGAACTACGTCGAACTCACATCGGAGAACTCGCCCGCGAAGCAAATGGACAATGTGCATACGGCGCTCACGCGCGGCGTCAGCGCGATCGTCATGGGGCCGGTCAGTTCGACGAGCACACCGCCTGTCCTACGCGTGCTGAAGGAAAAGTCGGTGCCGATCGCATTTGCCGGTATCGGGCCAGCAGCAGGGCAGACCGACTTCACCTCGGCCGTCACGGCCAACAACTATGAAACCGGCAAGGCGCAGGGCGCTTACGTCTGCAAGTTGGCGAAGGAACGGGGCGGCAACAAAATCGCGATGTTGTCGCTGCCACTCGACAGAGAAAACGCACAGAAGTACATGAAGGGTGCGCAGGAATCGTTCAAAGCGGATGGGTGCGACCTGGTCCAGGTGCTGCAGACGCATGGCTTGACCGTCAATGAAGCGATCGCCCAGGCCAATGACGTGCTGACGGCGCACCCGGATATCAAAGCGATTTACGGCATGTACGACGAAGCCGCGATCGGTGCGGCGAAAGCGCTGCAAACGAGAGGGCTGGCGGGCAAGGTTGCCGTCGTCACCGCCGACGGCAGCCCGACGACCATCCGTCTGTTGAGAGAGGGTGTGATCCAAGGCGTGTTTCTGCAAGAAGCAGTCGGCCAAGGGATCGACGCCACCACGCAGGTCTATAACGCACTGAACCACAAGCCGACGACGCGAGAAGTCGCATTGAACGAGCCGCTCGTGACGCATGACACGATCGATCGATCCGACGCGCAAGCCAAGCTCAAGCGTGTCTATCCGCCCTCGGCCGGGAGCTATTGACCGATTGACGGATTGATCGATCACGCGATGTGCGACCGCCGCGCTGCCGCGGCGGCGCTTCGTTCGCAGCGAAACGACACGTTCAGGAGAAGTCATGGAAAGCTTGCCCATCATCGACCCGCATCATCACCTCTACGATTTGCGCACGGGGAACTACCCGTGGCTGCAGGGGCCGATGCTCGAACGCGTGTTCGGCGACTATTCGGCGATTCGCAAAGACTATCTAATCGAAGATTTCTTGGCGGATATCCAGCGCCAAAACGTGGTGAAGACCGTGCACTTGCAGGTAGAGTACGACCACAACGACCCGGTGGCCGAGACACGCTGGCTGCAAAGCGTGGCGGATCGTCATGGCTACCCGCACGGCATCGTCGCTTTTGCCGATCTGGCTTCGGACGGCGTGCAGTCCGTGCTCGAGGCACATTGCGAATACTCCAATGTGAGAGGCATTCGGCAATGCTTGAACTTTCATCGCGATCCGGTGAAGACGTTCATCGACGATCGGCATCTCATGAGCGAGCGCCGTTGGCGTCGCGGCTATGCGCTTCTCGAGCGCTACGGCCTATCGTTCGATTTGCAGCTCTATTACACGCAGATGGAGGAGGCGCTCGCGCTCGCGCGCGATTTCCCCAATACGCAGATGGTGCTCAATCATACGGGGATGCCCGTCGATCGCGCCCCCGAGGAAATCGATGGATGGAAAAAGAGCATGAAACTGTTGGCCTCTGCACCCAACGTCTCTTGCAAGATTTCGGGGCTGGGTATGGGCGATTGGACATGGACCGTCGATAGCATTCGCCCGTTCGTGCTGCACGCGATCGAAGCGTTCGGCGTAGAGCGATGCATGTTCGCGAGTAACTTTCCGGTCGACAAGCTCTTTAGCAGCTATGACGATGTGTTCGACGCGTTCAAAGCGATCACGAAGGATTTTTCCACGGATGAGCGGCGTGCGTTATTTCATGACAATGCCGAGCGCGTGTATCGGTTGTAAATAGATGGCCCCTGCGGCGCGCGAAGGGGAGCGGGTTCGGAAAAAGCCGCCGAACTCGGCAGCGTGATTCGACAATGATGGCTTGCTCAAGGGTGGAGGCGGTCGTGGTGCCGTCGCCGGCCACCTCGCTCGTTCGGGCGGCCACGTCACGCAACAATTGCACGCCCATCTTCTCGAACGGATCCGGCGCGTCGACCGAGTTGGCGACGATGACGCCCGAGTTCGCAACGGTCGGCAAATGCCCCTCGTGCTCGACGATGACAGTGCGGCCGGCGGGGCCGAGGGTCACCTTGACCGCTTCGGCCAGGGTATTCACGCCCCGGAGGAGAAGTTGACGCGCTTCCTGATGAAAGACGATGGCTTTTCCCTGCATGACCGCGCTCCGATGGATGGCGCGTCGGCGTTGACTGGGCTTTCTTCAGTGAATCGACGCGAACCGATACATCACGCCGTGTCGACGGATCATTGTTCCGCAATCGCGCGCGGCCAGGCTTCACGACGATCAAGACCTAGCGTGGGCGCGCGCGAGCGAGTCCGATCGCGCGGCTGCCGTTCGTTGACTCACGTCAATATGAACCGGGACATGGGGACTACGCTGAACACGAATGCCCGCCGGCAAGGCACTGGCGGTGCGGCGATGTTCATACTTTAGCGAGGGGCGCGCCATGAATGCTCGCACGAGATCGTTCGGACGCGGCGAGCGTGTGCCCGTCGATCCCGAACACGAACACGATCCCGGCGCCCATCGGTTGAGCGCAGGCTCGCGACGCTAGCGCGGTCGTGCCGTCATGCCGCTTCACAACGCCGACATTGCCTCGATCTTTCTAGAGATCGCAGACCTGCTCGAAATCCAGGGGCAAAATCCGTTTCGCATACGGGCTTACCGCAACGCGGCGCGGTCGGTGGGCGAGTTCGGCAAGAGCGTGGCGGAGATGATCGAGCAGAACGAAGACCTCAAGGCGATCCCCGGCATCGGCGACGACCTGGAGAGCAAAATGCGAGAGATCGCCGCAAGCGGGAAGTGCGATTTGCTCGAGCAGCTGCATCACGAGATGCCGGCGGCGATCACCGAGCTGCTGCAGGTGCAGGGGCTGGGACCGAAGCGCGTCCGCTCCATTCACGATGCGCTTCACGTGCAGACGATCGATGCGCTATACCGTGCGGCGAAGGAAGGGAAAATTCGCGTTCTGCCCGGCTTCGGCGAAAAAACGGAGGCGCACATCGTCGAGACGATAGAAGCGCATCTGCACAAATCGCGCCGCTTCAAGCTGGCGCTGGCGGAGCAGTACGCGCAGCCGCTCATGGCTTATCTGAGCGCGACGCCCGGCGCGGACGAGGTTGTCGCTGCGGGAAGCTTTCGGCGCCGCGCCGCAACGGTGGGCGATCTGGACATTCTCGTCGCCGCGCATGATGCCGCTGCCGCGGCCGCCGTCATGCGACGTTTCGTGCGCTACGACGAGGTCGCCGAGGTGTTGTCGCGCGGCGAGACGCGCGCGAGCGTCACGTTGCGCAATGGTATGCAGGTGGATCTACGCGTGATCGCCCCCGCAAGCTTCGGCGCCGCGCTCGTGTATTTCACGGGCTCGAAGGCGCATAACATCGCCATGCGCCGTATCGCTCAGGCGCGCGGGTTGAAAATCAACGAATACGGGGTATTTCGGAAAGACACACGTATCGCCGGCGAGACCGAGGAATCGGTGTACGACGCAATCGGGCTGCCGTGGATTCCTCCGCCATTGCGGGAAAACCGCGGCGAACTCCAAGCGGCCGGCGCGCATCGTCTACCGGCGCTCATCGAGCGCGGCGACCTGCGGGGCGATCTTCACGCGCATACGAGCGCCAGCGACGGGCACGATAGTGTGCTCGACATGGCGCTCGCGGCGCGCGAGCGCGGCCTGTCCTATCTCGCGATCACCGACCACTCGCGCCGCTTGGCAGTCGCGCATGGTCTCGATGCCAAGCGCCTCGCGAAACAAATCGAAGAGATCGATCGGGTCAACCGTACGCTGGACGGCATTACCCTGCTCAAAGGCATCGAGGTCGATATTCTGGAGGACGGAAGCCTGGATTTGCCCGATGCGATCCTGATGCGTCTGGACGTCGTCGTGGTTGCGGTCCATAGCCACTTCGACTTGCCTCGCGCGAAACAGACCGAGCGCGTGCTGCGCGCGCTCGAGCATCCGTGTTGTTCGATCCTTGCGCACCCGACGGGACGATTGATCGAAGAGCGAGAGCCGTGCGACATCGATATCGTGCGCGTCATTCGCAAGGCACGCGAATGCGGATGTCATCTCGAGCTGAACGCGCATCCGGAGCGGCTCGATTTGGCCGACACGTATTGCCAGATGGCGAAGGCGGAAGGCGTGCTGGTGTCGATCGATTCGGATGCGCACGGCCGGATCGATTTCGACAACCTGCGCTACGGCATCGACGAAGCTCGGCGTGGTTGGCTCGAAAAGCGCGACGTGCTGAACACGCGAACGCTCGATGAACTGCGGCCGCTCATTCGACGCCCGGCGATGGCGACGGCTTCGAATCTGCGCGGTTGAGTTCGAGCAACGCGGCCTGTTTCAGCATTTGAATGGCTTCATCGTCATCGACCTGAGAGAACGAGCGATAGAACTCGCCAACCGCGTAGAAGGCGGGAGGGGTCTGAAGACAGACGACCAAATCGGCGAATCGCCTGACGTGCTCCAAGCTCTCCGGCGCCGCCACCGGTACGGCGCATATGAGCGTTGCCGGGTTCGCCGCTCTAACGGCGTGAAGCGCGGCGATCATGGTTGCGCCCGTCGCTAGCCCATCGTCCACGACGATGGCGATGCGCCCGGCTGGGTCGGCCGGCGGACGCACTGCCGAGTATTGGCTTCGGCGCATGTGAAGCACTTCGAGTTGATGCTGTTTTTCTGCTTCGAGATAGCGGTCGCTGATGCCAAGATCGGCGATGTGCTCAGATAAATAGGTCCAACCGGTTTCGTCGATCGCGCCGATCGCCAATTCGGGCTGAAAGGGCGCGCGCAGCTTGCGTACGAGAACGACGTCGAGCTCGCCTTGCAAGCGCGCCGCAAGCACGCTGCCCATCTCCAGCGCGCCGCGCGGTATCGCGAGGACCAACGGGCGATGGCCGCGGTATCGATCCAGGCTCAACGCGAGCTGTTCAGCGGCATCTTTGCGGTCGGCGAATATCATGGACGCTCTCCTTCGATGTGGCCGCGCGCTTCGCCCGGCAGACGGCCTGCGTGGAACGCGTCCGCCGCCATAGGCACAACGGCATGGCCCACTGCATCGAGCGTATGCGCCGCGCGTTCTGTGGTGTTGATGTGTGTCAATCCCACGGTTCTCCCCGCGCCCATAATCCATTTTGACGCCTTGTTTGCCCTCGGGAGGCCAGCCATGCAAGTGCGAGAATTCGGACTTGACGTTCCGGTCGACTCGTCATCGGCGCCATCCCTTTCCTGGCTCGAAAAAAAGGTAATGACGCAGATCGGGGCCGCTTCGATCCCCGTCAGATTCGTCGTCAACGCTATCGGTGAGACGTCGTGGCGATGCGACGTTGCAGTCGTGGAGAGCGTGGCGCCCGAGTTGACCGCGCGCTCGCACTGCCTCTTTGAATTCAGGAAACGCGAGGCGGAAAATACGCAGGCATTCAACGTTGCGCTGGTGATTCCAACCGGCATCGCCTGCACGATCGGCGGGCACGCGGGCGACGCGAATCCCGTGGCGAAGCTGTTGGCGTCGGTGTGCGACACGCTCATTACACACCCGAACGCGGTCAATGCGTCGGACCTGAACGAATTGCCCGCCAACGCGCTCTACGTGGAAGGCAGCACGCTGTCCCGGCTCTTGATGGGGACGGCGGGGCTGCGTCCCACGCGCGCCAATCGCGTGCTCGCCGCTGTGGAAGCGCATGAGCAAGCCCCCGTGCTGAACGCGGCGCTCAACTCGGTTGCCGCGGCCGTCGCCACTTTTGGCCTCTCGTCCACGGGCGTGGTCCTGATCGATCCGGCGCTAAAGCTCGCGTCGCGTATGACGCCAGCGGGGCGGGCGAGCGGGGTCGTTCTGCATCTGGACCGCCTGCTCGATGTGGTGCGAGCAAGGCGCGGCCAATTCGACGCGCTTGCCATCTCGACGCGCATCGAGGTGGACGCCGCTTGCCGTGCGGCCTACTACCGGAGCCACGGCGAACTGGTCAATCCCTGGGGCGGGGTCGAGGCCTTGCTGACACACGCCGTGTCGACGCTGCTGGATATCCCCGCCGCGCACGCGCCGATGTACGAGTCCGTTGCCGTCGCGCACGAGGACGTGGGCGTCGTCGACGCGCGTATGGCGGCAGAAGCGATATCGATCGGCTTCTTCATGTGCGTGCTCAAGGGGCTGCAGCGCAGTCCCCGGATCGTTGTGGACAAGGCTTCCATGCGTGCGCTCGGCGTGCTCACTTCGATGGACGTGTCTTGCCTCGTGATCCCGGAAGGCTGCATCGGACTGCCGACGTTGGCAGCGCTCGAGCAGGGCATCCCGGTGATCGCGGTGCGTGGCAATACCAGCATGATGCACAACCGGCTGGCCGATTTGCCGTGGGCGCGAGGCCAACTCCACGAAGTCGACAGTTATCTGGAGGCGGCTGGGGTGATCGCGGCATTGAAGGGCGGCATCGCGCCGGATACATTACGGCGGCCGCTACCGGCGCTGCATGTGGGCAGGCCGGCCCACGCGCCGGAACGCGCAACGCGGCCTGGGGCAGCGCTGCCCGAGCCCGACTATCTGCCCGACTTGTGAGGCGAGTTCACCTTGTTCACGAGGTAAGTCACGATATCGGCGAGCGTGACGAGCTTCTGGTAATCGGCTTCGGGGATCTCGACGTCGAGCCGTTCATGCAGTCTCAACAGGAAGTTGAGCCAGTCGATCGAATCGAGGTCGACCTGAAGGCGAAGCGGGCGATCGTCGCGTAGCGACGGCGCCTCGAGTTCTGGTGCGATGGATTTCAAGGTCGCTACCACGATGGTGCGGACATCGGTATCGTTCATCGATTCAACTCCTCGGGGTGCTGCAGCGCTTCGCTGAGCTCGAGCAAGAACAATGCGCCGCGGTGCCCGTCCGATACGCGATGATCGGCCGAAAGGCTGGCGGTCACCGCGGGCATGACCTTCAGTCCGCCGTTTTCCGCCCACGGCCGCTCCGCGATGCGGCCGAATCCCACCAGTGCGACCTGGGGCGGGTAGATGACGCCGAAGACCTCGGTGGCGCCCTGTTCGCCTAGGTTCGTCACCGTGATGGTGGGTTCCGAGAGCTCCGAACTCTTCAACGACCCCGCCCGGCAGCGCGCAGTAAGGTCCATCAACTCGTGCATGATTTTCGTCATCGGCTTGATATCGGTATCGAGCAGAGCCGGCGCGATCAGCCCGCCTTGGCGCAGCGAAATCGCTACGCCAATGTGAACCTGCCGAGCCGCCGTAAAAGCGCCCTCACGATAGAAGCCGTTCAATTCGGGGAAACGCTTGAGGGTCACGGCCACCGCCTTAAGCAGCAGCACAACCGGAAGCACCCGCTCGCTGATCGACCGTTTCTCGTTCTCGGCCGCGAGCCAAGCCAACGCTTTGCCTAGCGGGATCGTCTCGCAGGCGTAGTAATGCGGAATTTCGCGCTTGGAGCGTTCCATCGCGCTCGCGATCACCTTCCTCATTTCCGCGGACCGATCGAGGGGGGCGCTCGCGGGCATGGGCGTGGCGGCGCGGGCGATGCGCTGCATGACGTCCTCGAGCGTCACGGAACCTTGCGGCCCCGTGCCGGCGATGGCGTCCAGATCGACGTGATGTTCCTGCGCGTGCTTGCGCGCCGCCGGCGAGATCCTTCGGCGCGGCGTTGCCCCGGCGGCGATTGCGACGGCTTGCTGTGTTCCGGCCTGTACGGGCGCCGCCGCGTGGGGCGCCTCGCCGGGTTCGAGCAAGATGGCCATGGGCGTACCCACAGGAACTTTCTGGCCGGGTTCGGTGATCAGTCGATCGACAACGCCGTCCTGCCAGCTTTCAACGTCCACCGCGGCTTTGCTCGTGTCGACGACGGCCACCACCTGGCCTCGTTTGACGGCATCCCCCGGCTTCACCTTCCATTCGAGCAGTGTCCCCTCGTCCATGTCGGCGCCCATGGAAGGCAGCGTGAATTCGATCATGGGTGGGGCTTATCCGAGTGTGAGGCGTTCAAGGAAGAAGCTGCCTGACAGAGGCGACGATCTTGTCGACCTGCGGCAATGCGGCCTCTTCCATGTGGCGGGCGTAAGGAATGGGCACCTCTTGCGCGCACACGCGCGCCACGGGCGCATCCAGCTCATAGAAGACCTGCTCGACGATGCGCGCCATGATTTCACCGGCCACGCTCGCGCTGCGCCAGCACTCGTCGACGATCACGGCACGCCGACACTTCGCCACGGACGCCATGATGGTCGCATCGTCCAATGGCCGCAGCACGCGAAGATCGACGACTTCCGTTGCAATGCCGTCGGCGGCGAGTGCTTCGGCCGCCTGCAACGCCTTCTGCAAGGAGCCGCCGTAGGCAAGTATGGCAACGTCGTTGCCGACGCGCCTGACTTTCGCCGAGCGGATGTCCACGCTCGTCACGTCGTCCGGCACTTCGCCTTCCATGTTGTAGAGCCCGGCGTGCTCGAAGATCAGCACCGGGTCCCGATCGGCGAGAGCGGGGGCGAGCATGTAGCGCGCATCTTCGACGGTGGCGGGCGCGAGCACCTTGATGCCGGGAATGCCCGCATACCAGCCTTCGAAACTGTGCGAATGTTGCGCCGCGACCTGACGGCCCGCACCCGTTGCCATGCGCACGACGAGCGGCACCGAGAATTGCCCGCCCGACATATGGTGATAGAGCGCAGCGGTGTTGACGATCTGATCGAGCGCGAGCAGGCTGAAGTTCACCGTCATGATTTCGACGATGGGCCTCATCCCGCCAAGCGCCGCGCCAATGCCCGCCCCGGTGAATGCGAGCTCGCAAAGCGGCGTGTCGCGGATGCGCTCTGGCCCGAACGCTTCGAGCAGCCCTGCCGAGACCGCATAGGTGCCGCCATATCGGCCCACGTCCTCGCCCATCAGAAATACCCGCGGGTCGCGCGTGAGCGCTTCGGTCAAGGCCTCGCGCAGCGCCTCGCGGTAAGTGAGTCGGTGGCTCATCATGCACCTGTCTCGGGCGTGTACAGATCCTTCGCCAAATCTTCGATTCGCTCCCACGTGCCGGCTTCGGCGAAGGCCACCGCGCGTTCCACTTCCGCGCTTGCGGCGGCATCGAGTGCGAGGAATTCGTCTTCCGACAGCTTGCCTTCGGCCTTCAGGCGTTGCGTGAACGTGTGGATCGGACCGCGCGTTTTCCACTGCTCGACTTCGGCCTTTTGACGATAGCGTTCGGCGTCGTACATCGAGTGCGCGCGGAAGCGATAGGTGCGCAATTCGAGGAACATTGGGCCTTCGCCGTTTCGTACGTAAGCGGCCGCTTCCTTCGTTGCTTCGTGCACGGCGACGATGTCCATGCCGTCGGCCGAGCGCGCCGGCATGTTGTAGGAGGCCGCTTTCGAGCACAGGTCGGTTTGCGACTCGCTGCGTTCGATCGCCGTCCCCATGGCGTAAAGGTTGTTTTCGCAGCAGAAGAGCACCGGCAGCTTCCACAGGGCGGCGAGGTTCATCGATTCGTGAAAGGCGCCCTCGGCCACCGCGCCATCTCCGAAAAAGCACACGGTGACGCGCCGATTCGGTTGCATCTTTTCGGCTAGCGCAAGCCCGACCGCCAGCGGCAAGCCACCGCCGACGATCGCGTTACCGCCGAACAGCCGCGCGTGACGGTCGAACAGATGCATCGAGCCGCCGCGGCCGTGTGCGCAGCCTTCGAGCTTGCCGTACATCTCCGCCATCAGGACGGGCATCGGCATGCCGCGCACCAGCGCGTGAGCGTGTTCCCGATAAGTAGCGACGATATTGTCCGCGGCGGTCAACGCGTGCAACGCGCCGACGCCGGTCGCTTCCTCTCCGATATACAGATGCAGAAAGCCCCTTATCTTGCCGGCGCCGTAAAGCTCGGCGCATTTCTCTTCCAGCCGGCGCACGCGCACCATGTCGCGCAGCAGACCCAGCGCGAAGTCCTTTTCGTAGGGCACCGGTCCGGAGGGCGGCAGCGGCGCGGGATGATCGACGCTCGTCATGGGGAAGGTTCCAGCGTCGATGTGTCGCCTTCGGCGAGACCCAGTTCGCGCGCCTTGAGCAACCTGCGCATGATCTTGCCGCTGCGGGTGTGAGGCAGTTGCGCGACGAAAGCGATTTCCTTTGGCGCGACGGCTGCGCCCAGGCGCCGTCTCGCGTGCGCAAGCAGTTCCATGCGAAGGGCTTCGCTCGCGTCGAAACCGATGTTCAACGCGACGAATGCCTTGACCGATTCGCCCACGACCGGGTCCGGTTTGCCGATGACGGCGGCTTCGGCGACGGCCGGGTGCGCCATGAGTGCGCTTTCCACCTCGAACGGCCCGATCAAGTGGCCGGCGGATTTGATGACGTCGTCCGTCCGGCCGACGAACCAGAAGTAGCCGTCCGTATCACGTTGAGCCAAATCGCCCGTCAAATACCATTCTCCCGCGAAGCTTTTGGCGTAGCGAGCCTCATTGTTCAGATAACCTCTGAACATGGAAGGCCAGCCGCGTTTGAGCGCCAACTCGCCTTGCGTGCCGGCCGCTTCGATGATCTGCACGCTGCCGTCGTCGCGACGCTCGACGATCGCCGCATCGATGCCAGGCAGCGGTCTGCCCATCGAGCCTGGCTTAATGTCGAACGCTGGCGTGTTGGCGATCATGATGCCGCCCGTCTCCGTTTGCCACCAATTGTCGTGAATTGGCAGGCCAAGCACGTCCTTGCCCCACCAGACCGCCTCGGGGTTCAAGGGCTCTCCCACGCTCGCAACGAACCGCAAGCGCGGGAACGTATATTTTTTCGCGATGTCGGCGCCGGCTCTCATCAGCATGCGAACGGCCGTTGGGGCGGTGTACCAGACACGAACGCTTTCGTCTTGGAGGATGCGGTACCAGCGTTCGGCATCGAAGTCTTCGCGATCGATTACTGACGTGACGCCATGCAATAGCGGTGCGATCACGCCATAGGACGTGCCGGTCACCCAACCGGGATCCGCGGTGCACCAATACATGTCGTCGGCATGCAGATCGAGCGCATAGCGCCCGGTGACCCAATGCGTCACTGCGGCTTCATGCACATGCAAGGCGCCCTTCGGCGTGCCGGTGGTGCCGCTGGTGAAATGCAGCAGGGCCGTGTCTTCCGCCGACGTTGGCTCGTATGTGCAGACATCGGATGCCCCGCCCATCAACGCAGCAAAATCCAGCGTGCCGGGAGCGCTCGTCGCGCAACCGTCCTGCGCCACTAGCATCGCATGCTTCAATGTAGGCATCGCCTCGCGCCGATTGGCGATCTTTCTTTCGTAAAGCGCATCGGTGGTCACGAGCAGCGCCGCCTCGCCCAAGTTCACGCGGGTGGCGATCGGTTCGGGGCCAAAGGCTGAAAACAACGGGGAAACGACGCTGCCGTTCTTTAGGGCGCCGAGCAACGCGATATACAGTTCGGGGATGCGAGCGGCGAGGATGAAGACCCGGTCTCCTTTGCCGATGCCCAAACTGCGCAACACATTGCAAAAACGATTGGTGAGTGCCGCGAGTTCCCCGAAGGTGATGTCCCGCACCTCGGTATCGCGCCCCAGGAAGCGCAGAGCAGTCTTGTCTCGTAGCTTCGTCGCGCAGTGCCGATCGACGGCCTGATACGCGATGTTGATTCCGCCGCCGGCCTCGGGTGTCAGCGCGGCTGCTGCATCGGCCCAAGAGAAACGGCTTCGCTCGAGTTCGTAGTCGCGCAAATTAGGGACGACCTGCAGGTCGGCAGCGGTCTTGCGGATAATTGACGATGCGTTCATCGATGCCATTCCCGCTGCGAGGCGCGCGGACCGATCCGACGGACCGGACTCAAGGCGCGAGGGGTAGAACCGTCTGGCAAGCGCGGCGTAGCCCCGACTGACCTATGTTTTTTACTACGGTTGTGGGTACGATGGTTTTGACATGAGTCAACGTTGCCCCGCGTTAAGCGCGTTGGTCGCGATCCGGCATCAAGGGAAGATCGGTGTGGTGGGCTCCGCACCGCACGGGTCGGCTCGGGGAAAGTGTTGCGCCACCAGTTGCTCGATTTCCTGCTCGCGCGACGCGGGCACATCGGCCATCAGCAACAACTGACCGTCGCGGATGGCATCGCGAAACCGAGCGAGTCGCGTGTTCGGCTCGTCGACACCGATCATCGAGGCCGTCCAGGCTCCGAATCCGGCTCCCGCCAATGTGACCGCGACGACCGCGCCGCCCGCGATCGTCAGTCCCGCGGGAGGGAACGCGAGTGCCACGAGGCCGAGAAATGCGCCCGTTGCGCCGCCCAGCGCAACGCCGCGCTCAAGCGCATGAACGACGTCGCTGCGCTGCAGTAACGAAGCTTCGGGCAGTTGTTCGAGCGTGACGTTGTGATTGGCGAGGACATGGATATGGTGCCAGGTGATCCGAGCCTGCAGCAAATCGTCTACGATGGCTTTCGCCATCACTGGATCCGGCACGAGAAAGTAAAGGCGCCTCATGACGTACTCCTTCAATCGAGAAGTCATCATCCACGTCCACAACGACAATGGAACGATGGATCCCATCATACGCCCGTCGTGTGCGCTTGACGGTGCGAGGCCGTACGCCCGGCAGCCGACCTGAGCGGCGTTCTCGTGCTCTTTTGTGCAGTGCGCCAGGACGCGCCGCCGCGCATCGAATCCCTCGACTGGGAAATCAGCGCCGACCGGGGCGGCTGTGGGCGCCGAAAGCCGCCCCAGGCGAAGGGCGGCAGTGGGAATTGAAGCTCAAGCCTCGGCGACGCTCGTCGCCTGAGCCGGTTCCTGCACCTGCGGCGTGCGGATCAGGTAGTCGAAGGCGCTCAGCGCCGCTTTCGCCCCATCGCCCGCGGCGATGACGATCTGCTTGTAGGGCACGGTCGTGCTGTCGCCGGCGGCAAACACGCCAGGCACATTCGTCTGCCCCTTGGCGTCGACGACGATCTCGCCGAAGCGGCTCAACTCCACGGCGCCTTTGAGCCACTCGGTGTTGGGCACGAGGCCGATCTGAACGAATACGCCTTCGAGGGCGACGGTGTGCTCCTCGCCGGTCGCGCGATCCTTGAAGCGCAGGCCGTCGACTTTGCTGCCGTCGCCGGTGATTTCAGTCGTTTGCGCGTTCACTCGCACGGTCACGTTTCGCAGGCTGCCGAGCTTGGCCACGAGCACCGCGTCGGCCTTGAGCTGGTCATTGAACTCGATCAGCGTGACATGCGCCACGACGCCCGCCAGATCGATCGCCGCTTCGACGCCCGAGTTGCCGCCGCCGATCACGGCGACGCGTTTGCCCTTGAACAGCGGGCCGTCGCAGTGCGGGCAATAGGCCACGCCCTTGTTCTTGTACGCCTGCTCGCCCGGCACGTTGACGTTGCGCCAGCGCGCGCCGGTAGACAGGATGACGCTGCGGCTCTCGAGCGTGCCGCCGTTTTCCATGCGCACACCGATGAGGCCGCCCGGCTGCGAGGCCGGGATCAGTTCGACGGCGCGCTGCTGCGCCATGATGTCGACGCCGTAGTGGCGCACTTGCGCTTCGAGCGCCGCGGAAAACTTCGGGCCATCGGTTTCGAGCACCGAGATGTAGTTCTCGATCGAGAGCGTATCGTTGACCTGGCCGCCCATGCGGTCGACCGCGATACCTGTAGCGATGCCCTTGCGCGCGGCATAGACGGCCGCTGCTGCGCCGGCAGGCCCGCCGCCGACGATCAGCACGTCGAACGCGTCCTTGGCGTCGAGCTTGGCCGCTTCGCGCTGCGCGGAACCCGTGTCGAGCTTGGCGACGATTTCCGCGAGATCCATGCGGCCCGCGCCGAACATCTCGCCGTTCAGATAGACGCTCGGCACGGCCATGATCTGACGCTCGTCGACTTCACTCTGGAACAGCGCGCCGTCCACCACGACCGTTTGGACGCGTGGATTGAGCACGGCCATCAAGCTCAACGCCTGGACGACGTCGGGGCAGTTATGGCACGAGAGGGACATATAGACCTCGAAGCGGTATTGGCCGTCGAGCGCCTTGATTTGCTCGATCAACTCGGCCTCGACCTTGGGCGGATGGCCGCCGGTCCAGAGCAGGGCGAGCACGAGGGAGGTGAATTCGTGGCCGAGCGGGATGGCGGCAAAGCGCAGGCTTTGCCCGCCGCCCACCGGGCTCAGGCTGAACGATGGCTTGCGCGCGTCGTTGCCGTCGGTGCGCACGGTGATCTTGTCCGACAGCGCGGCGATGGTCTGCAGCAGTTGCTCGAGTTCGCGCGAGCTAGGCTGCTCGTCCAGCGACGCCACGAGTTCGAACGGCTGGTTCACACGCTGCAAATAGGCCTGCAATTGGGCCTTGAGGCTGTCGTCCAACATGGTGATCCTCGATGCTTGAGAGGTTACGGACTTGCTTGGATGCCGGCCGGACTTGCCCGGCCGGCGCGCCAATGCGATTGACGGCGAGGTCGATGCTTAGATCTTGCCGACCAGGTCGAGCGACGGGGTCAGCGTCTTCGCGCCTTCCTTCCACTTGGCCGGGCAGACTTGGCCCGGATTGGCGGCCACGAATTGCGCCGCTTTCAGCTTGCGCAGCGTTTCCGAGACGTCGCGAGCGATCGCGTTGTCATGCACTTCCATCGTCTTGATGACGCCTTCCGGATTGATGATGAACGTGCCGCGCAGCGCCAGACCTTCCTCCGGGATATGCACGCCGAAGGCGTTGGTCAGTTGGTGCGTGGGATCGCCGACGAGCGGGAACTTTGCCTTGCCCACGGCTTCCGACGTTTCGTGCCAGACCTTGTGCGAGAAGTGCGTGTCGGTCGTCACGACGTAGACTTCCGCACCGGCCTTTTGGAATTCGGCGTAGTTTTCCGCCGCATCTTCGACTTCGGTCGGGCAGTTGAACGTGAACGCAGCCGGCATGAAAATCACGACCGACCATTTGCCCAGGAGCGACTGTTCCGTGACCTCAACGAACTTGCCGTTGTGGAATGCTTGTGCCTTGAACGGTTGGACTTGGGTGTTGATAAGCGACATGAAGTTTCCTTGAACAGTGGTGGGTGGAACGTTGCCGTTTGACGGACTCTATATTGATGAAATCTTACGGCAAATTCAATTCGATAGTTTCTATCTAAGCGATAAACTCTGCCTACTGAGGTCATAGGCTCGGGAATCGGACGCCAGGCGAGCGTAGGGCAGCGTTTAGCTCTTACCAAAAACCGCCTCCTTTGTTGCGCTCGTCGATGCCGAGAAGCTGGACTACTACCATGCGCTGGAGGTCGAGCACGCGAACC
This sequence comes from Trinickia sp. Y13, assembly GCF_029522115.1. Taxonomy (GTDB): domain Bacteria; phylum Pseudomonadota; class Gammaproteobacteria; order Burkholderiales; family Burkholderiaceae; genus Trinickia. The sequence continues at coordinate 468,015 of NZ_JAKWFK010000001.1, forward strand.
TCGTGCTGCTCGATGAGACGCAAGCTGGCTTGCGCGACTTGCTGGACGGTCAACAGGTGGGTGACGATGAGTTGATGGCGCGCGTTGACGAAGCCGACGAAGCGGTGACGGCCCGGGCAGTTGTCGAGGCTGCGCCGAACTTTCTTGCTACGCTCGATGAAACGCGACGCTTCCGGCCGCAAAACTGACGGGGCAGCTTCGGCCGGCCTCGCAAACATGCTATTTAGAACCCACGGCAAGAACTACGGGTTCGAACGCACCGGTCCGAGATTGCTCGGAGTGATGGCCGTGATGAAATCTGCTGTGCTTTCAACCCAGCCCGAATGTTTTCCGCAGGCTCGTATCGACTGGGCCAGCTGGCATAAAGCGGCGCAGTTTTCTCAGCAGGGACGCTTCGCCTTTGGGCGTGCTCCGCATTTTCCATGCGCCCAGAGCCGCATCGACAATCGTCGTGGCTACGCCATCCGGCGCCGGGGCCTCATTGACACTTTTCTGAATTGCACGCGAGACGACCGCGCGGTCACCGTCATAGGCTGCAATTTTTAAAGCCGCATGGGGCGCATTGAGATCCAGATTGGTCTTGGTATAGGAAGGCTCGACCAGCACCACGCGGACGCCGAACTTGCGCACCTCGTGATCCAGGGTTTCGGACATTCCCTCAACAGCATGCTTGGAAGCCGAATACAGTCCCATATACGGAGCCGGAAGAAAGCCCAGCACCGAGCTGACGTTGACGATTCTTCCCGAACCCTGCGCGCGCATGTGCGGCAGTACCGCTTGTGTCGTGCGCAAGATTCCAAAAACGTTGGTATCGAACAGGGACTGCGCTTCGGCGACCGACGTTTCTTCCATCGCGCCGAGCAGGGTCGCGCCCGCACTATTGACTAGCACGTCAATGCGCTTGGCTTGACCGATGATGGTCTGGAATCCGCGTTGGACGGAAACGTCCTCACGGACGTCCATCGGGATCAACTGAACACCGGGGATGGACTGTGCGTTGGCAGGATTGCGCACGGTGCCGAATACCTTGCAGCCGCGTTTGACAAATTTCTCCGCGGTGGCGCGTCCGATGCCCGATGACACGCCGGTAACAACGACAACGATCGAATTCGACATAGCAGTTCCTTTGAAGAGTGGCGTTGCTTATCTCTGGTTGGCGGACGAGTCCTCAAACATCCGTTCCGCAGGTTGTGCCGGTTCATGCTTGCCTTTGCCCGGCCGGATCTTGAACCAGATGGAATACATGGCCGGCAGGAACATCAGGGTCAAGATCGTTCCTGCAAACGTGCCGCCGATCAGCGTGTAAGCGAGCGTGCCCCAGAACACCGAATGGGTCAGCGGGATGAAAGCCAGGATCGCCGCCATGGCCGTGAGGATCACGGGGCGGGCGCGCTGCACCGTGGCCTCGACGACCGCTCGGAATGGATCCAATCCCGCGAGCTCGTTTTGGTGGATTTGCCCGATCAAAATCAATGTGTTGCGCATCAGGATGCCCGATAGCGCAATGAGGCCGACCAGCGCATTGATGCCGAAAGGCTGGCGGAACAAGATCAGCGTCGGCACCACCCCGATCAAGCCCAACGGGCTGGTCAGGAACACCATCACCATCGCGGAGATCGAACGCACCTGGAAAATGATGATGATCAGAGTAACCGCCAGCATGATCGGGAAGAGGGGCAACATGGCCTTCGTCGCTTTGCCCGATTCCTCGATGGAGCCCGCCTGCTCGATACGGTAGCCGCTAGGCAGCTTCGCAACGATGGGCTGAAGCTGCTTGGTGATCGCCGCCGACACGTCAGGGGGCTGCAGGTTGTCGGCGATATCGCCTCGCACCGTGATCGTCGGCACGCGATCGCGCCAGCGCATGATCGGTTCCTCCATGCGCACCTCGACTCTGCCCACCTGCGATAGCGGGATGCGTTGCCCAGCGGCGCCGGCTAGCGTGAAATCACCGATCTTGGCCGGATCGAGCCGAACCTCGCCAGCTGAACGCGCCACGACTTGCACGGTTCGAATATCCTCACGCACCGCAGTGACCGGAACGCCCGTCAAGAAGAATTGCAACTGTTGGGCCACGGCGCTGGACGTCAGTCCGAGCGCCTCCAAACGGTCCTGCTGCAAGGTGAAGTGCAGGGTAGGCGTGCGCGCGCCCCAATCGGAGTTGACCGTGCGCATCATCGGGCTCGCATCCATCACCGGCTCGACTCGGGCCGCGATGCCGCGCAGCTTGTCCGGGTCTGGGCCGCTGACGCGGTAGGCGACCGGGAACGGCGAATATGGGCCGAATACGAGTTGCGTGACCCGCACGCGCGCTTCGGGGGCAAGACCGCCCGCGATGGCCTGGCGCAGCCGCTGTTTCAATGCGTCGCGCTCATCCTGACTGTCTGTGCGCACTACGATCTTGGCAAACGACGGATCGGGCAACTCCGGCCCCATGGCCAGGTAAAAGCGCGGCGCACCCTGCCCGACGTAGGCGGTGACGATCTTGGCTTCCTTTTGTTTGGCCAGCCACGCCTCGACCTTCGTCGTGGCGGCGCTGGTTTGGGAGATGGACGCGCCATAGGGCATCTGCACCTCGACCAGCACTTCAGGACGGTCCGAGATCGGGAAGAACTGCTTTTTGACCACGCTCATCCCGAGGATGGCCAAGGCAAAAAGCCCCACGACCGAACCGGCGACCAGCCATTTGCGTGCGATGACGCGCGTGAGCAATTGGCGGAAGCGGTTGTAGCGCGGCGTGTCGTAGATCGCATCGTGACCGCCTTCCACCTTTTTGAAGTCGGGCAGCATCTTCACGCCGAGGTACGGCGTGAAAATCACCGCGACCAACCAGGATGCGATCAATGCTATACCGACGATCCAAAACATGTTGCTCGTGTATTCGCCCGCGGTGGACCGTGCGAAGCCGTTCGGCATGAAGCCTACGGCCGTGACGAGCGTGCCCGATAGCATGGGCGCGGCGGTGTGGCTCCAGGCATAGGCCGAGGCGGCCACGCGGCTGTAGCCTTGCTCCATCTTCACCACCATCATTTCGATGGCGATGATGGCGTCGTCCACCAGCAGCCCCAGTGCCAATATCAACGATCCGAGCGTGATGCGGTCGAAGTTCTTGCCGGTTGCGGCCATCACGACGAACACGATCGCCAGTGTCAAGGGCACGGCCGCCGCAACCACCAAGCCCGCGCGCCAGCCCATGCTCACGAAACTCACGAGCATGACCACCAGCAGAGCGGCGAAAAACTTGAGCATGAACTCGTCGACCGCCGAACGAATGTTGACGGCTTGATCGGTGACTTTGGTCAGGCTCATGCCCAGCGGCAGCGCGGCGTTGATCGTCCCGACCTCGCTGTCCAACGCCTTGCCGAGCTCGAGCCCGTTCCAACCGTCGCGCATGACGATACCGAGCAGCAGTGCAGGCTCGCCGTCGTTGCGGATCATGAATGTCGCCGGATCTTCGTAACCGCGGGTGACGGTGGCGATATCGGACAGCTTCAGCGTGCGACCTTGCGCCACGATCGGCGTATCGCGGATCTTCCGCAGCTTGTCGAAGGCGCCGTCCAGGCGAATGAATACCTCCGGCCCCTTGGTTTCGACGGAGCCGGCCGGCGTCAGGGCGTTCTGGCCATTGAGCGCGGCGAATATATCCTGTGGGCTCACCCCCAGCGTTGCCAGGCGCTCATGGGAAAACTGGACGTAGATGCGCTCGGCTTGCTCGCCGATGATATTCACCTTCTTTACGCCCGGCACCTGTAGCAACCGTTGCCGCAACGTCTCGGCATCGCGCACGAGCCGGCGTTGCGGCTCGCCCTTGGCCTTGAGCGCAAACAACGCAAAGGTGACATCCGCGTATTCGTCGTTGACCATCGGCCCGATCACGCCAGCCGGAAGGTTGGCGGCTTCGTCGCCGATTTTTTTTCGAGCCTGGTAAAACGCTTCCTGTACTTCCGATGGCGGGGTGCTGTCGAGTAGTGTCAACGTCGTAAAGGCTAAGCCGGGCCGCGTGTAGGTTTCGGTGCGGTCGTACCAGCGCAGCTCCTGCATGCGCTTTTCGATTTTCTCGGCGACCTGATCGTGCATTTCCTGCGCGGTCGCCCCTGGCCACGCGGTGATGATCGTCATCACCTTGACCGTGAACGCGGGGTCTTCCGCGCGCCCCAGCTTGAAGAAGGAAACGAGCCCCGCCAACGAGATCAGGCAGATCAGGAATAGGGTGATGGATCGCTCGCGCACGGCGAGCGCCGACAGGTTGAAGCGACTTTCGCTCACGGACGGCCTCCCTCGGAAGCCACGGCGACGCCTTGACTCGCCGGCCGCACCAGTTCGCCTGGGCGCAGCAACTGCGCGCCGAGCGCGACGATCCGCTCCCCTTGCTTCAATGGACCGACGACGCGAGCGCTCTCGTCGTCAAGACGCTCGACAGTCACCGGCCGCCAGGACACTTTTGCCGGTTCACCGCCGATGACCCACACCCCCGGCCCCTTGCCCGTGTCCAGCAGCGCGCCGATCGGCACTTGCACGGCACCTTGCGCAGCGGAGCGTGCATCCGATAGCTGTATCGTGACCGTCGCGCCCAACGGGGCATTGGCCAACGCACCTTGCAGCACATATCGCGCTTCGAAGGTCCGCGTACGCGGGTCCGCCGCATCCGAGAGCTGACGCAGGGTAGCCGGTTCGCTCACGCCGTTGCTGCCGAACAGCGTGGCTTGTGCGACCGACCCGATGGCCGGGCGCAAGGTTTCAGGTAGCTGGATCACGGCTTCGCGACGCCCCGCGTGGGCGAGGCGCACCACGGGCTGTCCCGCGCTGACGACTTGGCCCGGCTCGGCCAGCGTTTCCATCACGACGCCATCGCCGTTCGCCACCAGCTCGGCGTAACCCGTTGCGTTGCGCGCGACGTCGGCGTCAGCCTCGGCTGCGCTGAGCTGAGCCTTGGCGGCATCGGCCGCCGCTTTAGCCTGGTCATACGCCGAAGCCGATATCGCGCCGGTGCCGCGCAGGGCGCGGTAGCGCGCTTCATCCTGTGCGGTTTGCTGCGCCCGTGCTCGCGCGGCGGTAACCGCCTCCTGTCGGGCCTGTGCGGCAAGCTTCAGGTCAATGGGATCGAGGCGCATCAACGGTTGGCCGCGCTTGACGACTTGACCCGAATCCACGAGCCGCTCCAGCACTTTGCCGGAGACACGAAAACCCAAATCGCTCTGAACCCGTGCGGCTACGGTTCCCGTAAACGAACGCGATGCGGCAGTGGCGCCTTGAACGATGGCGACACGCACCAGCGGGGCCTCGGTGCGCGGATCGGAGGGAGCCTTTGCGCCGCAAGCGGCCAATGCAAACGGCAAGGCACAGACGACGGTAGAGGTAGCGAGGCGACGCGAGCGCATGAAAGTCCCATCGGCGAAGTGAGGATGGCTTTCATTATGGGTCTAGTGACCAAAACAGTCAACGGTCACAAACTCGCTTTGACACGTCACGGCGACAAGCTGCGCAGCACGAGGCTAGACAGCTTCGTCGGCGCCTCCCCGGTGTAATCGAAGCTGTGCTGAAGGATGAGGGGGTTCAGGTACGGGCGCAGCACCAGGTAGATCGCCATCGCGGTCTCATCCAGCGGCGTCTTGCGCTCGAAGTCCCCGCTTTGCCTGCCCTCCTGCAGGATGTCCACGAGCAGCTTCCGGATGCGCTCGTCATAAGCGAGCGTTGCCTGCCAGTGCTCGGTAGCGGCCGACGCGGCAATCTCGTAAAGCTTGCGGTCCTGGAAGAACAGGCGAAGGCTTGCCTCTACGACCGCCTTGAACATCTGCCGCAGCTTCTCCGGCGGCCGGTCGGCCTCGTCGACGGCCGCCTTGACCTCGCTTTCGATCTCGCGCAGGCAGTTCGCGCAGATCATCTCGCCAATGGCCTGCTTGGACTCGAAAAACTTATAGATGTACGCCTTGGAAAAGCCGATGGCCTTGGCGAGATCAGAGACGGTCGTCTTCTCGTAGCCATAGCGGCTGAAGTGCTCGGTGGCTGCGGCAACGATCTGATCGCGCACCTCATGGTCGGCCGGACCGCGCGCCGAAACGGGATAGGTGATTGCTTTTTTCATGGTTCGCAGCTTACCGCCGCTCTCAAGAATTCACAACGAGTGACTAATATGTATGATAGTCACTATCATTCGTTTAGTTCCCGGTTCTGCTCGGTTCCCCTTCGCAGGAAGAAGCTCATGCTGCCCAAACACCTCCTTGCCGTGCTTATTGTCGCCAGCCTCTCCGCCGGCTGTGCCGTCGGCCCAGATTACCTTCGGCCCAACGTGTCGATGCCGGAACGGTTCCAGGATCAGGCTGCGGTCGATCAGCGATCTGCAGCGGCTCGTGCCGATCTCGCCACCTGGTGGACGGGTTTCGGCGATCCCCAACTCACTCGGTTCGTGGCGCTCGCGCTGGAGCAGAATCTCGACCTCGCGCAGGCGTCCGCTCGGATTGCGCAAGCGCGTGCAGGGCTTGGGGCGGCGAATGCCGCGTTGCTACCTTCCGGTAATGTCAGTGGCCAGGCGGCCCGGGCCTATCAATCCGTTGAAACGCCCTTGGGGCGCGTCTTGAACTCGACGCCCGGTTTCGACCGCTACGGCAACGACTACGAAGCCAATCTCAGCGCGAGCTGGGAACTGGATGTATTCGGCGGCTTGCGTCGTGGGCGGGAAGCGGCGCTAGCCGAGTACCAAGCGTCGGAAGCGGGCGCAGCGGCCACGCGATTGGCTGTGGCGGCGCAGACGGCAGACATCTACATCGGCATCCGTGGATTGCAAGAGCGTCTGAACATTGCCCGGCGGCAGGTGCGGACGCAGCAAGATCTGCTTTCCACCATCAAGCTTCTGTATGGCAAAGGGTTGGCGGCCGAGCTTCAAGTGAGCCAGGCCGAGGGGGCGCTTGCGCAGGTTCGGGCATCCGTCCCGGTCCTCGAGGCGAGCCTGGAGGCGGCCATGAACGCACTGGATGTGATGCTGGGCTCTCAGCCCGGCACGCATCGGGCTGAGCTGGTCGAGGCTGGCGACATCCCGGCGGCCCCGCAAATCGGCCCTACCGGAACGCCGGGTGAGCTGCTCAGGCGCCGGCCTGACCTGATCATGGCCGAGCGGCGCCTGGCCGCATCGAATGCACGCATTGGTGTCGCCATCGCCGAGTACTACCCCAAGTTATCCCTGAGCGGGCTGATCGGCAGCGCAACCTCCGTGGCCAGCGGCAATCTGTTCACGAGCGGTGCGAGCCAAGCTTTCGGAGTGTTGGGTCTGCGCTGGCGTTTGTTCGACTTCGGCCGCATCAACGCGCAGATCAACCAAGCCAAGGGCCAAGAGGCCGAAATGTTGGCCGCGTATCGGCTTGCGGCACTCCATGCAACCGAGGACGTAGAGAACGCTTTTTCGGCACTGGTCAAGCGCGAAGAACAGGCGGCTGTGCTCACGCAGGGCGTGGACTCGCTGGGTCGCGCGCGAGCGGCGTCGTTTGCGGCCTATCAAGAAGGCGTGGTCAGCCTCGTCGAAGTCCTGCAGGCCGACGAAAACTTGCTCCGCGCCTCCGATGAGCGAGCGCAAGCGAAAACGGAATCGGCGCGCGCAGCGGTCGCGGCCTTCAAGGCGCTCGGCGGCGGCTGGCAACCTTCCGAATCCGAGGCTGCGGTAGCTGTCAGGTAGCGACTGAACGCACTTATAGCGCCGAAGGAGCGAACATGGAATTCACCATCGCTCCATGGCCGTGCGCGCAGGCACCTTGCTTCCTGGGCGCAATAATGAAAAAAGGCCAGCTTGCGCTGACCTTTTTAATATGGTGCCCAGGAGAGGACTCGGTCACGCAAGCGCGACCCCGGCTGCGCTTGCATGCGCAGCCTTTCGAGTCCTCCCGCAAAGTGCGCAGGCACTTTGCTTCCTGGGCGGAATAATGAAAAAAGGCCAGCAAAGCTGACCTTTTTAAAAATACTGGTGCCCAGGAGAGGACTCGAACCTCCACGATGTTGCCACCGCTAGGACCTGAACCTAGTGCGTCTACCAATTCCGCCACCTGGGCAGGTGTGCGTCTTGCAACAAAGACCGCTATTGTACCGCCCCAAAGACCGCTGTCAAGCACTTTGGGCGAGGCCACATCCACCGGCTCAACCCGGCCCCGTTTGACGCGCCCGCCGCACACGGCCGCCGGCCGTCGGGACCCAGCCGGCGAGCCCGTTCGTCCCGCCTTTGACGGGTGTTAGAATGGCGCGCATTGCTGTCATTGCCGTGTCAGACGTATCGAGCCGAGAACAATCATCGACAAGCGCCCCTTGAGCAAATACCCGTACCCGATCCCGAGCCGCGAGGAAATCCTCGGCGTGCTGCGCACGAGCGATACCCCGCTCGCCGCCAACGACATTGCAGAGACCCTGTCGATCAAGCGCCAGGAGCGTGAAGGTTTCTTCAAACGCTTAGGCGCGATGGAACGCGACGGCCAAATCCGGCTCGACAAGCGCGGCTATTACCAACTCGCCCATCCGTCCAGCTTCGTCGCCGGCCGCGTGCAAGGCCACCGCGACGGCTACGGCTTCATCATCCGCGACGACGGCCAAGACGACCTGTTCCTGCCGAACGCCGAAATGCAGAAAGTCATGCACGGCGATCGCGTGCTGGCGCGCATCATCGGCTACGACCGGCGCGGACGGCCAGAAGGGCATATCGTCGAAGTGACCGATCGCGCCAATAAGCGCGTCATCGGGCGCCTGCTCAACGAGAACGGCGCACTCATCGTCGCGCCCGAAGACAAGCGCATCGGGCACGACATTCTCGTCACGCAGAATACGAAGAAGGCCAAAGTCGGCCAGATCGTCGTCGTCGATCTCACCGATTTTCCGAGCCGGCATTCGCAACCGTTAGGCCGCGTGGCGGAAGTGCTCGGCGATATCGACGATCCAGGCATGGAAATCGAAATCGCCGTGCGCAAATACGGCGTGCCGCACGAGTTCAGCGACGGCGCCTTGGCCGAAGCGGCAGCCCTGCCCGACGAAGTGCGCCCCGGCGATATTCGCCATCGAGTCGATTTGCGCGACGTGCCGCTCGTGACCATCGACGGCGAAGACGCGCGCGACTTCGACGACGCCGTCTATTGCGAGCCCGCCAAAGTAGGCCGCGGCGACGGTTTCCGGCTGCTCGTCGCCATCGCCGACGTTTCGCACTACGTTCGCCCCGATACGGCGCTCGATGCCGATGCGATCGAGCGCAGCACCTCCGTCTATTTCCCGCGCCGCGTGATCCCCATGCTGCCGGAAAAGCTCTCGAACGGGCTGTGCTCGCTCAATCCTCACGTCGACCGCTGCGTGCTCGTATGCGACATGCTCATCACCGCACGCGGCGAGATCAAGGCGTATCAGTTCTATCCCGGCGTCATGCATTCGTCCGCGCGGCTCACGTACACCGAAGTCGCTGCGGTCCTGACGAACACGAAGGGGCCCGAGGCGGCGCGGCGCGCCACGCTCGTGCCGCAGTTGCAAAACCTCTACGGCGTCTACAAGTCGCTGTTTGCCGCGCGCCAAAAGCGCGGCGCGATCGACTTCGACACCACCGAGACCTACATCGTCTGCAATGCGCAGGGCAAGATCGAGCAGATTTTGCCGCGTCAACGCAACGACGCGCACAAGCTCATCGAAGAATGCATGCTGGCGGCCAACGTCTGTGCCGCCGATTTCATGAAGCGCAACAAGCATCCCGGCCTGTACCGCGTCCACGCGGGTCCGACGACCGAGAAGCTGGAGAATCTGCGCACGTTCCTGCGCGGCATGGGCCTCTCGCTCGGCGGCGGCGAAACGCCCCATGCCAGCGACTACGCGGCGCTGATGGCGCAAGTGCGCGACCGGCCCGACGCGCAAATGCTGCAAACCATGCTGCTGCGCTCGATGCAGCAGGCCGTATACAGCCCCGACAACATCGGTCACTTCGGGCTGGCATACGATGCCTATGCGCACTTCACGAGCCCGATCCGGCGCTATCCGGATCTGCTGACACACCGCGCCATCTACGCGATTTTGTCGGGCCAGAAGTACCGCCCGCAAGCGCCGGGAGGCGTGGTGCTGAACACGGCGCTGTCGCCGCGCGCGCGCGCCCTGCAGCAGGCCGACGAGCAAGCGCAAACGCGGCCGCGCTCGCGCGAGAACACTGCGATCTGGGAAGAGCTCGGGCTTCACTGCTCGGCCAACGAGCGGCGCGCCGATGAAGCGTCGCGCGACGTCGAGACCTGGCTCAAGTGCTATTTCATGCGCGACAAGCTGGGCGAGGAGTACGGCGGCATGGTGAGCGGGGTCACCTCGTTCGGCATCTTCGTGCAACTGGATGCGCTGTTCATCGAAGGGCTCGTGCACGTGACCGAGCTCGGCTCCGATTACTTCCAATACGACGAGATCAAGAACGAGTTGCGCGGCGAGCGTACCGGCATTCGCTATCGGCTATCCGACCGCGTGCGCGTGCAGGTGAGCCGCGTCGATCTCGATGCCCGCAAGATCGATTTCCGGCTCGTGCGCGAGACGGCCGTCAAGCCGCCGGCAGCGCCGGGGCGTCCGAACGCGACGGTTCGCCCCGTCGGGGAACAGGAAACGGCCGGGCGCGGCCCGCGCGTGCGCACGCTCGCGCCGGCGCAGGCCGAAGGCGCGCGTCGCAAGCAGGCCGCGCCCGGCAAGTCCCCGGCCGTAGTCGAAGCGCGCGCTGCGCGTTCGCAAGCGGCCAAGAAGCGCAGCCCTGCGTCCAAGGGCGCGCCTAAAGCGCGGTCGCGCAAAAAGGGCTGACCGCGCGCGGCGCGCGGTAACTGGCCAAGGCGTACCGGGCCGCGGTTATTCCATGTGGCACAGCGAGGGCTCGATGCACCGCTGTGCCTTCGCTTTTTTGGCTTGAAGCAACACCGATTTCACTCTGCTATGGCACGTTTAAAAGTTTTATACGGGTTTCACGCGGTAACAGCGCGCTTGCGTCACGACGCGTCCACGGTCGAGGAAGTGTTTTACGACGCGACCCGGCGCGATCGTCGCATGCAGGACTTCCTGCACACGGCGAAAGAAGCGGGCGTGCGCTTGATCGCGGCCGACGAGACGCGACTGTGGGGCCTCGCGCATACGGAGCGTCACCAAGGGGTCGTTGCGCGCGCAACCGATCTGCCGCTCGCGCAAAATCTCGCGGAGCTGCTCGATGGCATCAACGGACCGGCGCTGTTGCTCGTGCTCGATGGCGTCACCGATCCGCACAACCTTGGCGCATGTCTGCGCGTGGCCGATGGGGCGGGCGCGCATGCGGTCATTGCGCCGCGTGACCGCGCGGTCGGATTGAATGCGACCGCGGCGAAAGTGGCGAGCGGCGCGGCCGATACGGTGCCGTACATCACCGTGACCAACCTCGCACGCGCGCTGCGTGAGCTGAAAGAGGCGGGCGTATGGATCGTCGGCACGGCGGGCGACGCGCAAGCCACGCTCTACGAGAGCAAGCTGAACGGCCCCGTCGCTATCGTCTTGGGCGCGGAGGGAGAGGGGATGCGCCGGCTCACGCGCGATACGTGCGATGAAGTGATGCGGATCCCGATGGCCGGTACGGTGGAGAGCCTGAACGTGTCCGTGGCGAGCGGCGTGTGCTTGTTCGAAGCCGTCCGCCAGCGCGCGCCCGCGCGCTAGCCCAAGTTGCGGCGCCAGCGCTGGCGCTGACGCCGTCAACCGGCGCGAGCCGGCCAGCGCGCCGCGCTTAACGCTCGATCTGCTGATTCCAGCGCGTATCCCATTGCGCGCGATGCGCATTGATCGCTTCCCAGTCGACGACGGTCACTTTATGAACGAGCTCGTCGATGTTGCCAAGGCTTTGCTGCATCGACGCGGGCATCTTCGCCTGGCGGTTGGTCGGGATCTGCTTGCCCGCTTCGGCGGCTTTTTCTTGTGCGGGCGCCGACAGCAAAAATTGCGCGAGCTTTTGCGCAAGCTTGTCGTCCGGATTGTTCTTCACGACACAGACGTCGACGAGCAACAGCACCGGTCCTTCTTTGGGACTGACATAGGCCACGGGCAAGCCCTTGTCCTGCAAGTCGGCCACGCCGGTTGGCGTGAGCGGGAACAACCCGGCTTCGCCCGTTTGCACCATCTCCGAGATCTTCGCCGAGTTCGGGATGTACTCGACGACATTGGGCCCCACCGTGCTCGCCCATTTCGTGAACGCCGGCTCGACGTTGGTCTCGCTGCCGCCCCACAGCCGATTCATCGCCAAAAAGCCGTGCAAACCGAACGTGCTGCTCGATGCCGATTGGAATACGACCTTGCCCTTGTATTTCGGATCGGCGAAATCGAGCCATGAGGTGGGCGGCGCCCAGCCTTTCTCCGCGAACAGCTTCTTGTTGTAAGCGATGCCTGTCATGCCCAACTGCACGCCGGCGCCGATGTCGTCCTTCATGCGGGCGAATGGATAGAGCTGTTTGAGTTCGGCCGAATCATCGAGCTTTTCGCAAACACCCAAGCTCACGGCGCGTGCCATCACGCCGTCGTCGAGAAACGCGACGTGAACTTGCGGATGATTGCGATTGGCCAACAGCTTGGCGAGGATATCGGACGAGGTGCCCGGCACGACGACGACTTTCGTATCGTTGGCTTTCTCGAACATAGGCAGCACTTGCGACGTGTAGGCCTTTTCCATCGGGCCGCCGTTCATGCCGATGTAGATCGTCTTCGATTGCGACCATGCGGGCGTCGCGGCCACGCACGCCCCGGCCAACATCGCCGTGGCTGTTAGGGTTCGGAAAGCATTCATTTAGGTCTCCTGATGAAAAGGCGAAGCATTACGCGGGAACGGCCGAGAAGCGGTTGACGTCGAACGCGTCGAGCGGTGTCTCGGTGGCGCCGTCGATCACGAGATCGGCGAGCACCTCGCCGACGCCCGGGGCGAGGAGAAACCCGCCGCCGGAAAAACCGAATGCATGGAGCAAGCGCGGCACATGGCGGCTCGCACCGATGATCGGATTGTGGTCCGGCGTGCAGCCTTCCACGCCGCTCCAGGTCCGAATCAGCAGCGCGTCCCGCAGGGCGGGCAACAGCGCGCACGCGTCGCGCATCACCGCGCGCGTCGTGTCGGACGACGGTTGCGCAAAATCGCCATCGCCATGACCGCGTCCTCCGCCGATCACGCAATTGCCGCGCGCCACTTGTCGCGCATAAATGCCTCCGCCGAATACGCCGAGGTTGTGCTCGAGAAAATACGGCAGCGGCTCGGTCACCCACATGTTCGGGTAGATCGGCTTCATCGGCACCGCGTCGCCGAAGCGCTCGGCCAACGTGCCGGCCCAGGCGCCCGCGGCGTTGACGAGCCAATCGGCTTCGTACGTTTGTTCGCCGGCGCGCAGCAAAAAGCGATTGCCGTCGTGCTCTGCATGCTCGAGCGCCGTCAGCTCGCGCACGTCGGCGCCGGCTTCGCGCGCCGCCCGTGCGAACGCAGGCGACACGAGACGCGGGTTCGCGTGCCCGTCGCTCGTACACAGCGAACCGCCGACCGCCGCGACGCCGAGCCACGGATAGCGCCGCCGAAACGCCGCGCCCGAGATCAGTTGCAATGGGAGCCCATGCTCCGCCGCGATCTTCGCGTAGGCTTCGAGGCCTTCGAGATCGCCTTCGCTGCGAGCCAATCGCAAATGGCCCGACACGACGAATTCGCCGTCGATCCCGATCCGTTCGCCGAGCCGGTCCCAGATGCGCCGAGCACGTAACGCAAGCGGCAATTGCTCCGCTGGGCGGCCCTGACAGCGCACGCCGCCGTAATTGACGCCGCTTGCTTGCGCACCGCAGTAACGTCGCTCGATCAACAGCACGCGCATGCCGCGGCGCGCGAGTGCCAGCGCGGCCGATGAGCCGACCAGCCCGCCGCCGACGACGGCCACCTCATATTGCCGCGCCGGCCTATTCATCGCGCGCGTCCTCCGGCACCGGTGCGACTTGCTCGTCGCACAGCGCCGCGGCAAGCGGAACCGGCTTGATCGGCGCCTGCGCGCGCAAGCGGCCGAGCGCCTGCGGCGGTAACCCGGACTCCGCCGCGAGCAGCGCCATCGCCGCTTCACCGCACATGCGGCCTTGACAGCGCCCCATGCCCACCCGGGTCAGCGCTTTCAGACGATTGATCTCGGTGGCCGCGCCCGATCGAATGCAACGGCGCACCGTGCCCGCATCGATCTCTTCACAGCGGCAGACGGTCATGGTATCGGGCCAAGAGCGCGCGCGCTCGAAGGGCGCGGGAAATGCGGTTTCGATGCCCGCGCGAAACGTTGCGATGCGCTGCAATGCGCGACGCGTCGAAGTGGCCGCGTCGACGCGCCCGCTTATCCGTTTCATCGACGATTGCGCTTCGGCATCCAAATCATCGAGCAGCGCCAGTGCAGCGAGGCGGCCAGCGTGTTCGGCCGCATCGGCCCCGGCGATCCCCGCGCCGTCGCCTGCCACGTAGACCCCGCGCATCGAGGTGCGTCCCGCTTCGTCACGCTCGGGCAGCCAGCAATGGTTGAGCGCGTCGTAGCGGAAGCGGCAACCGGCGAGATCGGCAAGCTGCGTTTCGGGCCGCAAACCGAAACCGATGCCGACTGCATCGCATTGCAGCGTCCACACCGGCGTGCCGGCGTTTCCCCGGTCGTCCTTCGCGCGCCACGCGATGCCGGTCACTTGCGTTTCGCCGCGAATCTGCTCGAGCGACACGCCGCGCTCGATCGGCACACCGTGCGCGCGCAGCCAGCCGACGTAATAGAGCCCCTTGGCCAGCACGGCGGGCTGTGCGGCGAGCTTAGGCAGCGCCGCCGCTTGCTTGCCGATGCCGTTGCTATCGAGGATGGCGAGCACCTGTGCGCCGGCTTTCGCGTACTGATAGGCGACGAGGTAGAGCAAGGGCCCCGTTCCCGCGAACACGACGCGCCGTCCAATCGCACAGCCTTGCGCTTTCAACGCGGTTTGCGCCGCGCCCAGCGTGAAGACGCCGGGCAAGGTCCACCCCGGCACCGGCAGCACACGGTCGGTCGCGCCGCTCGCGATGATCAGATGCGAGAACGGAAGGGTTTGCTCGCGTGTGCCGCACAACGTAGCGAGATGGCCGACGATGCTCGCGCTGTCGTTCGTCCCGGGGCCGAGGGGGCGCCGATCGTCACCGCGTTCGGCGTTCGTCTCGCAGGCCCATGCCAGGGTGTTGGGACGGTAGTCAAGCTGCGATAGCAAGTTCGCCATTGCGGCATGGAGCGCGATGGCTTTGCGTGCCTCGAAGCCGTAGAGGGCTTGGGCGGGCCGTCGAAACAGCGCGCCTTCGGGCGGTTGCCGATAGATCTGGCCGCCCCAGCGCGCGTTCTCGTCGATCACGACCGGATGCAGGCCCGCCTCGACGAGCGTTTGCGCGGCCCGCACCCCGGCCGGTCCTGCGCCGACGATTACGATGTTGGCGGAATGCGTCATGGCGCTCGACCCTCGCCGGCGCCGTGCGCATCGACACCGGTGGTGCGCAGCCGCATGCCGCTTTCTATCGGTGTCGAACAGGCGCGCAGCCGTCGCCCGTCTTCGGTGCGGATCCAGCAGTCTTGGCAGGCGCCGATGAGACACAATCCCGCGCGCGGCTCGCCGCTGAAGTCGGACACGCGCAGCGCATGGCGCTTGGTCAGGATCGCCGTGAGCACGGTATCGCCCTCGAGCGCGCTCGTCGGCACCCCGTCGAGCGTGAAGAAAACGGGCGCGCGGTGGGCTTCGGCCAGACGTACGAGTTGCCCTGCATCATGAGACATATTTAGGTATCCTAATTACTGATAGGCGGCGCGACGAATGCGACCGCTTCGTCAGTGTTGCCCGATCAGGATGCGATTCAAGCCGTATGCGCGGTCGAGCAGCAACATCGCGGCGGCGGTCACGAAGATGACCAGCGTCGACACCGACGCCATCATCGGATCGATCGATTCGGTCGCGTACATGTACATCCGAACGGGCAACGTAACCGTCTGAGGCGACGTGACGAAGATCGACATCGTCAGTTCGTCGAAGCTGTTGATGAATGCGAGCAGCCATCCGCCGGTGATGCCCGGCACGATCATCGGCAGCGTGACGCGCCGAAACGTCGTCCACCCGGTCGCGCCCAGCGACTGCGCCGCATGCTCCACGCTGCGATCGAGGCCGGTGGCGGCGGCGAGCACGAGCCGCAGCACGAACGGCGTCACCATCACCGTGTGGGCGAGCACGAGCCAAGTGAAGGACCCCGTCGCGCCGATCAGGGCGAAAAAGCGCAGCAGCGCGATACCGAGCACGAGTCCGGGAATGACGAGCGGCGAGAGCAGTAGTGCGTTCAGGAAATCCCTGCCCGGAAAACGTGCGCGCGCGATCGCCAGTCCCGCGGGCAAGGCAAGGGCGAGCGAGAGCGTTGCCGAAACGAAGGCGAGCTTGATGCTCGTGAAGAAGGCCGTTATGAAATCCGGGTAGTTCATGATCGCGCGAAACCAGCGCAGCGAGAGGCCGTGCGTGGGCAAGGTCAGCGTTTCCTCCGGTGTGAACGCGACCAGCACGACGATGACGAGCGGCGCCAGCACGAACGCGATGACGAGCGCGTGGAAGGCGAGGGCGAAAGGACCGTTGCGTCGCATGTCGATTTCCTTGGCTCAACCCATGCTGCGGCCGTAACGGCGCTCGAGCATGCGGTAGTAGGTGAGCATGATGACGAGGTTGGCGACGAGCAGCAGCAGCGCGATGCACGCCCCGAGCGGCCAGTTCAGCGAGCCGAGGAATTGGTCGTACACGGCGGTCGCGGCCACCTTCAGGCGCCGTCCGCCGAGCAAACCGGGGATCGCGAAGGCACTCGCCGATAGCCCGAACACCATGAGGCTGCCGGAGAGCACGCCCGGCATGACTTGCGGCAGCACGATGCGGCGCAGCGTGGTGGCCGGCGAGGCCATCAGCGAAAGCGCCGCTTGCTCCGTTTGCGGGTCGAGCTTTTGCAACGCGGTCCAGACGGGAATCACCATGAACGGCAGCATCACGTGAACGAGCGCGATGACGATTGCGAACGACGTGTATTCGAGCTTGTAGGGGCCGAGGCCAATCAGGCCGAACGCTTGATTGACGATGCCCGCCGTGCCGAGCAGCATGCTCCAGCCGAACGCGCGCACGACCACCGAGACGAGTAGCGGCGCGAGAATCACGAGCAAGAAAGCGGAGCGCCACGGGTCGCGCATTTTCGACAGCACGTAGGCTTCCGGCGCGCCGATGGCAACGCACAGCAGCGTCGTGATCGCGGCGATGCCGAACGTGCGCAAGAAGATCGTTTGGTAATAAGACGAAGCCAAGACATCGGCGTAGTTGCCGAATTGGAAGGCCGCGATGGGCCCGCTTGCCGGATCGAATCGATAGAACGTCAAGACGAGCGTCATGGCGAGCGGCACGATCACGAGCGTCGCGAAGAGGGCAAAGGCCGGCGCGGCCAGCAGCCACATCGGCAGATACGCGCGCCACGGCGCGTGGACGCGAGCCAGCGAGGGCGACGATCCGGCCGTGCGGGCGGCGGCTTCGAGTGCGGCATTAGCCATGGCGCGCATCCCTCGCGACGAAGCGCACGGCTTCGCTCTTCCAATCGATGCCGACGGTGTCGCCTTCGGCGAGCGGCTCGTCGCCTTCGTTCTGACAGCACACGAGGATCTCGCCCAAGCGACAATCGACGCGGTACAACCACTGGCTGCCGAGGAAGAAGCGGCTCGAGATCGTGGCAGGCAAACGGCCGCCGCCGGATGCGTTCAGACGAACTTTCTCCGGGCGGATGCATATTGTGACGGCATCGCCGATCGCCGGCCTATCGCGCTGCTGCGAATGCGGGCCGTGACCGATATCGATGCGCTCGGCGCCGAGATCGATCTGCGTGCGCGCGTCGTCGGCCGCAACGACGGTGCCGGAGAACAAGTTGGCTTTGCCGATGAACTCGGAGACGAAACGATTTTCCGGGCGCTCGTAGGCGTGGTACGGCGTATCGACTTGCGTGATGCGGCCTGCCTCCATGACGACGACGCGGTCGCTGATCGAGAGCGCTTCCGACTGATCGTGCGTGACCATGATCGTCGTCGTGCCGATGCGCCGTTGAATCGCGCGCAACTCGAATTGCATTTCCTCGCGCAGCTTGGCGTCGAGATTGGACATCGGCTCGTCGAGCAGGAGCACGGGCGGCGCGATGACGATCGCTCGCGCCAGCGCGACGCGCTGCCGCTGCCCGCCCGAAAGCTCGCGCGGAAAGCGCTGCGCAAGCGGCTCGAGCCGCACGAGCGCCAGCGCCTCGCGCACGCGCTCGTCGCTTTCCTTTTTGGTTACGCGCCGCATTTCCAAGCCGAAGCTCACGTTTTGCGCGACCGTCATATGCGGAAACAGCGCATAACTTTGGAATACGATGCCCAGGCCGCGCTGGTTCGGTTTCATCTCGGTGATGTCGCGGCCGTCGAGCACGATGCGTCCGCTCGTCGTTTGCACGAAACCGGCGATCATCTGCAGCGTGGTGGTCTTGCCGCAACCCGAGGGGCCGAGCAAGGAGACGAATTCGCCTTTCTCCACCGATAGATTCAGATCGGTGACCGCGTGCATGGTGCCGAAGGACTTCGAAACGTCGGCAAGCGTGAGGAACGACATGGTCCGGCTCCTGGGAAGCGATGACCCGGCGATGGGGGCGCGTCGGGTCTCTGAGGCTGAATGGATTCTGTGCAGCCATATCAGGCGCGTCAATTTGGAATTCCGCTAAACGGGAAGAAAATCGAAAACATTCCATTGAACGAAACGAACCAGCAGAAAACCTCTCAACGTCTTTCATGCCGTGTAGCGAGGGTTTGCCCCGAGTGCAGTCGGCTTTCGAGGCAAAGGATGCAAAAAGCTGCGATACTTCCGGCACGAACGGGTCCGGGAAAACCTTCCGTTGAACGAAACTCGAGGATCGGCAGATGGGCGTTAGGGCAGCGCGAAGCGATATGGGCGGGACCGCTGACGAGCAGGGCAGCGCCGACGCACCCAACGTCGGCATGTTGCCGCGCGCATTTGCGCTCATCCGAGCGCTGGCGGCGCTGCAAGCGAGCGGTGCGCGCGTCACCCAACTTGCGAAAGCGGTCGGCCTCACGCAAGGCACGACGCATCGAATCTTGCGCGCGCTGATTGCGGAAGGGATGGTCGAGCAAGACGAGCGCTCGAAGCTTTATCGGCTCGGCGTCGATTTCTTCGCGTTGGCGGCGCAGGCGGGCAACCCCGGGGGGCTGCGCAATTTGTGCCGGCCCGCGTTGTTGCGACTCTGCGCCAGCCTGGGCGAGACGATCTTCCTGCTGGCCAAGAGCGGCTTCGATGCGGTGTGCCTCGATCTTTGCGAGGGTCCGTTCCCGATCCGCTCGTTCACGAACGATGTGGGCGGGCGCATCGCGCTCGGCGTCGGGCAGGGCAGTCTCGCAATCCTCGCGTTCGTGCCCGAGGCCGAACGCGAGGAGATCATCCGCTTCAACGTGCCGCGCATTCGCGGTTACGGCATGCTCGACGAAGTGTATCTGCGCACGGAAATAGAACGGGTGCGGCAACTCGGCTATGCCGCGCGCAATAGCGGCGTGCTCGAAGGCATGGCCGGCGTGGCGGTGCCGATTCTCGACCGCACCGGCACGGCCGTTGCGGCGCTGAGCGTTGGCACGCTCGCGTCGCGGCTGGGCGACGATCGGCTGCCGATGGTGGTGGAGCTCCTTAGGCGCCAAGCGGAGGCGATCGGCCCGCTGACCAATCCGTTCGATGCCGCGCTCAAACGGCGGCCCGCGCACGGTCTCGTTGCGCCGTCCGAAGGCGAGCGCGTTGCGTGACTCGCGCCGGCCGCGGCAATGCAGACGCCGAAGTCCGGTAAACTCACACCTTTCGCTCGCATTTTGCTGCGCTATATGACCCAAGACGAACTCAAACGATTGGTCGGCCAAGCCGCCGCCGACTATGTGAATGTCCATGTTGCCGAAGGCGCCGTGATCGGCGTCGGCACCGGCTCGACGGCAAACTGCTTCATCGATGCGATAGCGGCGCACAAGCATCGCTACCGCGGCGCGATCTCGAGTTCGGTTGCCACCACGGCGCGGCTGCAGCAGCATGGCATTGCGGTGTTCGATCTCAATGAGGTCGAGTCGCTGCCCGTCTATGTCGACGGCGCCGATGAAATCGATCCGGCCGGCGCCATGATCAAAGGCGGCGGCGGAGCGCTCACGCGCGAGAAGATCGTGGCCTCGGTCGCGGAAGTATTCGTCTGCATCGCCGATGCCTCCAAGCGCGTGCCCGTGCTCGGCGGCTTTCCTCTGCCGGTGGAAGTCGTGCCGATGGCGCGCACGGCCATCGGGCGGCGGCTGGCTGCGCTCGGCGGCGTGCCTGTCTTGCGCGTGACGCAGGACGGCGCACCTTATATCACGGACAACGGCAACGAAATCCTCGACGTGAAAAATCTCGCGATCGACAAGCCGTGCGTGTTCGAAGCGACCGTGAACGCCTGGCCGGGCGTGGTCACCGTGGGCTTGTTCGCGAGCCGCGGCGCCGATCTTTGTTTGCTGGGCACCGAGCGCGGCGTCGAAACCGTCGATTTCCGCGCGCGCCGCTAACGGCTAAAGTCGGGACCGATTTTTGCCGTAGTCATGCTTGAGATGCGGTTTTGAGGATCGACGCGATTATGCAACGCGAACTTCGGCAAGCCCTCGATACAGCCTATTCGAGGCTGAGGGACGAGCAAGCGGAACCTACGGCGTTCGCCGGCAACTATGCGCTCGGCCTGGGCATCGTCGTCGGCGGGCAAGCCTGCGGCGGCATGACGGAGCAAGAAGCGGCCGGCGAGCGCGCCCATCTGAGCATGCTCGCCGCGCTGTTCGAAGTCCAAGCACGAATAAGAAGCGAACTGAACGCCCGTTGAAATCGACCGGGACGAAAATACTTAGTTGTGCGAAGCATTCGACGCTTGCCCGCGCCGAATGGGGCCGCGTTCAACTGATCGAATTGGTCTGACGCAGGCTGGGCAGGAGGCGGTCGAATTCGCGCTTCACGAGCCCGTAGCACTCGCAGGCGCGCGATTCGAGGCCCTTGCGATCGAGCACCTTGATGTGGCCGCGGCTGTGGTGGATCAATCCTTGATCGTGCAGCTTGCCCGCAGCTTCCGTGATCCCTTCCCGGCGCACTCCGAGCATGTCTGCGATCAGTTGTTGCGTGACGGCCAGATCGTCCGTCGCCGCGCGATCGATTTCGATCAAGAGCCACCGGCACAACTGCTTGCTCAACGAATGATGGCGGTTGCATGCGGCCGTTTGCGCGACTTGCGTCAGCAGCGCTTGCATGTAGAGCAGCATCAAGCGGCGCAGCAAATCCGAGCGCGCGATCTCTTGCTTGAGCTGTTGCGCGCTCATGCGATAGGCGAAGCCCGAGCATTGCACTTGGACGCGGCTTGGCATCGTCTCGCCGCCCGTCAGCACTTGAACGCCCGTCATGCCTTCGCGCCCGACGGCGGCGAGCTCGACCGAGCCTCCGTCTTCCATCATCGAGAGCACCGAGATGATGGCGGTCGTCGGGAAGTAGACGTGGTGGATCTTGTGGCCGCAATCGCAGAGCAATTGTTCGGTGCGCAGATGGACCAACTCGAGGTGCGGCGTCAGCGCTTGCCATTCGTGCGGCGGCAATGCGCCAAGCAGATGATTGCCGTGGAGGTCGGATTGTAGCGTCAACATGGTCGGTCCTCGCTTTGGTTGCCGCGTCGTGCGATGCTTGCGCGACGTATGGCGGCTTCTCGTTACTGGGCCGGTGACCGCTTGCATCGACATGAAGTGCGGATACCCGGCTCCTCACTCGTCGCTCTCTCGATGCTGGCGTCCCGGCGTCTTTGGTCCTTCTCCCTGACCGTGGCGGCTTCTGTGCGGAAGCGCTCGGTTGCGGCCAATACTGCGAGGATCATGCCAAGCGCTGTTGCACGGGGCCTTGACGCGGTGCCTCCCGTGTTGCAGCGCACCCGCGTCGCGCCACCTCTCCTTTTTGTTTCAAATCTGCAAAACCGAACCTAGCCTTTCACCTCCTTTCTAATTACTTTCAAATGTTCGCTTTAACTCGTTGATCGCGTTGGGGTTTGGGCGAGTAGTGGCACGCCGGCGGCGCTTGTGTGCGTGTGGTGAGCGACGAGTCGTTAGCGTGCGGCGGGGCGGGAAATCGATTCAGTCGTGTGGCACGGTTGGCTGCGCGCTCCCGCCGTCCCCTCACAGTGCTCGCCGCTGTGCCCCGTGGCAACGGGTTCGCGGCGCAGCGCGTTTAAAACGGCGCACCCGATTGCCTCTCGCGATTCCGATGAGACGGCGATGGGACCGGTCTACTGACTCTCGGGCCGCTACCACAAGGATGCCTGTCGAAAATGACTCATTGTTGAGACATCGCCGCGCGCGTTTACCGCGCGCATGCCGTTGCGTACTTACCCCAACGGCGCGCGAACACCGCAGCCACGGTGCGATGCCGAACAGTCATACCGTTGCGCGCGACGTACCGTGCATCCATGGCGATTCGTCGTACGTTGTTTCGGACACCGAAACGATTCGCTCATGGTCGAAGCAATATGAAGTGCGGTGCTGTACGGGTCGCAAGTGGCGTTCATACGAAATTGCGTAGGCGTCCGAAGCAATTGCCGACGATTGGCCGGCGCTCGGATCGTGGTCCAACGTGCGCGCAACTGGCATCCGTTTCATCAGAGGGATAACCCTGTTCAGGCCTTTCCCAATGGCGCACCGCGGCGGAACCAAGCACCGTATCGTTTGCCGGCTGCGGTTGGCGGGCGGTGCGCAATGAAACGGGCAAGGGAGCGTCGGACGGCGCATCGGGGGGAGTTATGGAGCAGGGCAAAGACCGTTCGCTGGTGAGCAAGGTCATGGATGGGCTCGTTAGCGGCATCGTCGAAGAGAAATACGGCGCGATTTTGCCGCCGCAAGACGTGCTGTCCAAGGAGTTCGACGTCAGCCGCACGGTCATGCGCGAAGCGCTTTCCATGCTGCTTGCCCGCGACATGCTCGATGTCCGGCCGAAGGTGGGCACGCGCATCAGGCCGATGCGCGACTGGCGCATGATCGACGAGGACGTCGTCAACTGGCGCTTTCGCGCTAAGCCCGATCCGCAGTTCATGCGCGACGTGATCGAGTTTCGGATGCTGATCGAGCCGCGCGCGGCGGCGCAGGCGGCAGCGCGCGCGAGCGTGTCGGAAGTGGCCGCGATTCGCGAGGCCTTCGAAGTGTTTAAAACGCTGGCGCCGGGCGATGCCGGCTATCAAGCGGCCGACGAAATGTTGCATACGCGCATCGTTCACGCAAGCGGCAACCAGTTTTTCCAGCAGATGGCCGCGATCATCCGCGGGGCGTTGACGGCCACCCATCCAATGCTCAGCCAAAAGCCGGGCGCCTGGGAAATCTCGGTGCGCACGCACGAGCGGCTAGTCGAAGCCATCGAGCGCCGCGATCCCAAGGAGGCCGAAGCGGCCGCGCTCGCGGTGATCGACTTCGCCGCCGACGAGATCAGCCGCGAGTTTTCGGTGGAAATGCCCAGTCGCAGGTAGCGGCGCTCTCATCGTATGAAAGACCGGCGGCATGTTGCGCCGGTCTTTGCATTTGGCGAAAACAATGGTGCCCATGATTTCTCCGTGCGCACATTTGCCAACGTCACATCCCCTCTTCAAGCACGGAGTGCAAACGAACGCATGGGCCTGCGCGGCGTCTTATGATCGCGGGTGGATCGACCACGCCTAATGTCGGCAGCGGTCGATTTTTCTCTACGTCACGTTGACAAGGAATGCGGTTATGAATGAGTCGGGAACCATCGGCTGGGGCATCGTCGGTGCGGGGCATATCGCGCACCGCTTCGCTCAGGGCTTGATGCACGTGCGCGATGCGCGGATCGCGCGGACGTGGTCACGGCGCGCCGAAAGCGTCGATGCATTCGTGCAGCATTTTGGCGGGGCGGCATGCGCCACCTTCGACGAGGTGCTGGCAAGCGATGTCGATGCGGTCTACATCGCCACCCTCAACGATACGCACGCTCAGTTCGCGTGTGCGGCGCTCGCGGCGGGCAAGCACGTTCTCTGCGAAAAGCCCGCAACACTGAACGAGCGCGAGCTCGAAGCGGTGCTCGCGACGGCGCGCACCTCGGGACGGCTTTTCATGGAAGCGATGAAGCCGCCTTTCTTCCCGCTGTATCGCAAGCTGCGCGAGCATCTCGCGAGTGACCCGATCGGCCCCGTGGGCCTCGTGCGAGCCGGTTGCTCGGTTGCCAACGTGCCGGCCAGCCATCCGTCGTTTTCGCTGGCGCAAGGCGGCGGCGCTTTGCTCGACATCGGCATCTACGAGATGTTCCTCGCCGTCGACTGGCTCGGCGCGCCGCTCGAGGTTCAGACCTTCGGGCGCCTGGGCGCTTCGGGCGTCGATACGTTCGCGAGTGTGCACAGCCGCCACGAGGCGGGCATCGCGCAGCTCTTTTGCGGGCTGGACTTGGATGGCAAGGGCGACGCATTGCTGGCGGGGCCGCTCGGACACGTCACGGTTCACGAGAAATGGTGGAACCCCGTGCGTGCGACCGTCAGTTATTGCGACGGCCGCGTCGTTGAATTGAAAGAGACGTTCGAAGGCGGCGGGCTGAACTATGAGACCGAGCACTTTTGCGAATTGATCCGTGCGGGCGCGCTCGAAAGCCCGATCATGACGCATGTGAAGTCGCGCCAAATGATCTCGATGACCGATTCGGCGCGCGCCGCGCTCGGGCTGCGGTTCCCGGGAGAGTAGCGGCGGCGGTGTTACGATGCGGCGTTGCGCCGAAGGCGGCGTCGCGATCGGGAGCAGCAGCGGCGTCGCGATCCGATTCAGGCAAGCCTCGATTGCCGGCGGCGCCACGTGCAAGATCGTCCAATGAGGAGCGGCTCGTATGTCCAAGCATCTCGCCAATCTATGGCGCTCGAATAAGAACCTGGTGGCCTTTTTGTTTCTGATGGTGTTGTTTCGCAGCGCCATTGCCGATTGGAACGTCGTGCCGACGGGCTCGATGTTGCCGACGATCCGCATCGGCGATCGCATCTTCGTCGACAAGATGGCGTATGACCTGCGCGTGCCGCTCACGCACATCGCCATCGCGCATCTGGGCGATCCGCAGCGCGGCGACATCGTCACGATCGATTCCGCCGCCGCGCACGAACTGCTCGTCAAGCGCGTGGTCGGGGTGCCTGGCGACACCGTCGCCTTGCGCGAGAACGTGTTGTACGTCAACGGCGTGCGCGCCAATTACCGGCCGCTCGCTCGCGCGCCGATGCCCGATGCTGCGTCCGGCGACGTGCGTTATTTGACGGAGCGTTTCGATGGCGTCTCGCACATCGTGCGGTTATCGGAAACGGCGCCTAGCCCAGTCAGCTCGTTCGGACCCGTGACCGTGCCGGCGGGCGAATATCTCATGCTCGGGGATAACCGCGACGACAGCGCCGATTCTCGCTACTTCGGCTTCGTCCCGCGCAAAGAAGTGATGGGTCGCGCGCGCAACGTGGCGTTTTCTCTCGACCCGACGCGGTTTTATCTGCCGCGCTTGAGCCGCTTCGGCGCGGCGCTCGATCAGCCGCTCGCCGCAAACTGATTGTGCGGCGAGCGACGGGGCGGCGGCTCGACCGACCCCGGCCGCCCGGTCAATGCCGAGTCGGCAAGGCGAGGCGCCGCTCGTAGCTGCGCTGCACCCATTCGAG
This sequence comes from Trinickia sp. Y13, assembly GCF_029522115.1. GTDB lineage: Bacteria > Pseudomonadota > Gammaproteobacteria > Burkholderiales > Burkholderiaceae > Trinickia. The sequence goes on from NZ_JAKWFK010000001.1 coordinate 493,720, forward strand.
CACCTGGCACAGCACCCAATAGACGGCAGCGGCGGCCAGATAGAGCGGCAGCGGCTGATAGGTCGATGCGATGATTTCCTGTGCGCTGCGAAGCAGTTCGGTGACGGTGATCACCGAGACGAGCGACGTATCCTTGATGAGGCTGATCAAGCTGTTCGACAGGCTCGGCACGGCGATGCGCAGCGCTTGCGGCGCGATCACGTAGCGCAGCGTCTGGCGGCGCGAGAGCCCAAGGCTATAGGCCGCGAGCCATTGGCCTCGATGGATGCCGTTGATCGCGCCACGCATGCTTTCCGACAGATACGCGGCCACGTTCGCCGACAGCGCGATCACGCCGGCCGGCGTCGGGTCCAGGGAGATCCCGACGCTGGGCAGCCCGTAATACACCACGAAGATCTGTACGAGCAGCGGCGTGCCGCGCATCAAGCTCACGTAGGCGCGCGCAATCCAATTGAGCGGCTTGCTGTGGCTGATGCCCATCAGTGCGAGGAAGACGGCGGCGATGAGTCCGAAGATCATCGACAGCACGGCGAACTTGACCGTCAAGACCGCGCCCTGCGCGAGCACGGGCATCGATTGGACGAGCAGGGTGGTGGTGGACATGATTTTTATTTGTGAGGACAGCTAACGAGTCGACCCGCACGACGCGCGTGCGCGAGCGCACATGATATACGCGACGAAAACAGCGTGTTGGATCGTCGCATGCGTTCGCGCCGCATCAAAGCAAAGGGCGGCATCTGTGAGATGCCGCCCTTGTGCCAGCGCTCATCCGGCGAATGCCAATATGCGCGTTACTTACTCGCGGGCTTCGTGACGTCGATGCCGAACCACTTGTCCGAGATCTTCGCGAACGTGCCGTCCGCTTCGAGTTGCGTCATGGCGTCGTCGATGGCCTTCGCGAACTTCGGATTACCCTTCTTGAACGGGATGGCCGAGGGGTTGCCCGTGCCGACCATCGAGCCGGCGCGAAGCGGCAACTGCGAGTTCTTCATCAGGTAGGCCAGCATGAGCTTGTCGTTCAACGCGGCGTCGAGGCGTTTGGCTGCGAGGTCGCGCAGATATTCGGGCGCGCCGGGATAAGTCTTGACGTCGATGCCGGGCACCGATTTCGCCATATCCATGTAGTTCGTGCCCAGACCCACGCCAAGCTTCTTGCCCTTCAAATCTTCGAGCGACTTGAACTGACGATCATCGTCCTTGCGCTGAATCAGTTCGGCGCCCGAATAGGTGTAAGCCGGAGAAAAGTCGAGCACTTGCTTGCGTGCATCGGTTACGCCCACCTGGTTGACGATCACGTCGAACTTGCCCGCTTGCAAGCCGGCAATGATGCCGCTCCATTCCGTCGTGATGAACTCGGGCTTCACGCCGAGCTTGGCCGCAACTGCCTTGGCGATGTCGACATCGAAGCCGACCAGCTCGCCCGTCTTCGCATCCTTAGAGTTGAACGGCGGGAACGTCCCCTCCAGGCCGATGCGCAGCGTGCCGCGCGCTTTGACTTGATCGAGCAGGTCTTCGGCGTGCGCCGTGGCCGCGAAGCAGGTTAAGCCGATCAGGCCGGCTGTGAGGATCTTTTTCAGCGATGCGAACTTCATGGTTTTGGTTCTCCTTGGAAAGCTCCCCGATGGGCTTTCACGCGTGCAGCAATGATAGCGAAACGCCAATGGCCCGAAAAATACCGTTTGTTTATGTCTATATGCGCGCTCCATGCGCGATGGCGTCGATGCATTCGCCGATGAGCGCGGGGCCGCGATAGATGAAACCCGTGTACACCTGCACGAGCGACGCGCCGGCTGCGAGCTTGGCGAGCGCATCTTCGCCCGAGAACACGCCGCCCACGCCGATGATCGCTACCGCATCGCCTACTTGCGCGCGCAGCTTGGCAATCACGGCGTTGGAGGCGTCGAAGACGGGCTTGCCCGAGAGGCCGCCCGTCTCGTTCGCATGGGCCATGCCCGCGACGGCCGCGCGCGCGAGCGTCGTATTGGTCGCGATCACGCCTTCGATGCCGTGGCGCAGCAGCGTGTCGGCGATCGCTTTGATTTGCTCGTCGTCCAGATCCGGCGCGATCTTCAGCGCGAGCGGCACGAGCTTGCCATGCAGATCGGCCAAGCGCTGCTGCTTCTCCTTCAGTGCGCCGATCAGCGCATCGAGTTCATTGGCGCCCTGCAGCTGCCGCAAATTCTTCGTATTGGGCGACGAGATGTTGATCGTCACATAGCTTGCGAACGGGTAGACGCGTTCGAGGCAGTAGAGATAGTCGTCGGCCGCGCGTTCGATCGGCGTATCGGCGTTCTTGCCGATGTTCAGCCCGAGCGGGCCGCGATAGCGCGCCGCTTGGACGTTCTTGACGAACTGATCGACGCCGCCGTTGTTGAAACCCATCCGATTGATCAGCGCGCCGGCCTCGGGCAGCCGAAAAATGCGCGGACGCGGGTTGCCCGGTTGCGCTCGCGGCGTGACCGTGCCCACTTCGATGAAGCCGAAGCCGAGCGCCGCCAGACCGTCGATGCAGGCGCCATCCTTGTCGAGCCCTGCCGCGAGGCCGATCGGGTTGCGAAAGGCGATGCCCATGACGGTGCGCGGAAGCTCCGGCACGTGTGGCGCAAGCAGGCGGGCGAGCCCGGTGCGGCCGGCGGCGCCGAGCGCGCGGAGCGTGAGATGGTGGGCGTCTTCCGCATCCATGCGAAAGAGGCCGGCGCGCACGAGCGGGTAAAGGGAACTGAGCACGGAGGGGCCGGTGGGAAAATGAGAACCCGCTATTTTAACGGGTTCGGCGGGCTCGGTCGCCGTTAGCGCCGCCGGCCGGTGCGCCCGGCGGGACCGAGGCGCGAGCCGGAACCGAGTTCAGGGGATCGGCGTCGAGCAAGCATCACGTCCCGGCATCGCCCGCAGCGGGATGCGCTGCCGGCAGTGGCGCCCACGCTCCGTCCACGAGCCCTTCGAGCGGCCGGAAGTTCGCTTTGTAGGCCATCTTCGCGCTCTCTCGAATCCAATAGCCGAGGTAGACATGCGGCAGTCCCAAGCTCTTCGCTTGCTCGATCTGCCACAGGATGTTGTAAGTGCCGTAGCTCGCATGGTCCGCTTCGGGTTCGAAGAACGTATAGACCGAGGACAAGCCGTCGCCCAGGATGTCGATCATGCTGACCATGCGCAGCACGCCGGCGTCGTGCGCGGCGTCAAGCGGCTCCCGGAATTCGACGAGCCGTGAATTGATTCGGCTATGCAGAAGGAATTGCTCGTATTGGTCGCGGCTGTCGCGATCCATGCCGCCACCGGCATGCCGCGCCGCTTGATAACGCATATAGAGCACGTAGTGCTCTTCCTCGTAATGCAACGGCGCGACCGTTGCGACCAGCGTTGCGTGCCGCCGCCAGACGCGCCGCTGCGTGCGGTTCGGCTTGAACGCCGCGACGGGCACGCGCACGGGCACGCACGCGCGGCAGCCCTCGCAGTACGGCCGGTAAGTGAATACGCCGGAGCGGCGGAAGCCGGCCTTGACGAGCTCGGTATAGACGTCGGAATTGATGAGATGGCTCGGTGTCGCCACCTGCGAGCGTGCGATGCGGCCTTCCAAATAGCTGCAGGGATAGGGCGCGGTCGCGTAGAACTGCAGGGCGGAAAGCGGTGAAAGCGGCAGCTCATTCGGGTGAGTCATTGGCGGCTCTCAAAGCATTGTTTCTTGCATGCCGCATCGATCGCGGGCGAGCGGTGCGAGCGTCCTTCTACGCCCCATGCGGCAAGACTTCGGCGAGCGCCGTTTTGTCGAAGCGCCACGGAATCGGGGCTGCGCCTACAGCGCTGCGCACGTGGGCGACGAACGTCTTGCGCGCGATCTCGCGTCCGCCAAGGGAAGCCAAATGCGGCGTATTCTGCTGGCAGTCTATCATTTCTATTTCGTGACGGCGCAGGTGTCCGACGAGCGCGGCCAGCGCGATTTTCGATGCGTCGCTCACGTGCGCGAACATCGATTCGCCGAAGAACATCGCGCCCAGCGCCACGCCATACAGGCCGCCCACGCGCTCGCCATCGAGCCAGGTTTCGACGCTGTGCGCATGGCCGGCGCGGTGCAAGCCAGCGTAAGCATCGACGATCTCGGCCGTGATCCAGGTGCCGCGCTGGCCGCGGCGGGGCGCTTGCGCGCAATTGCGCATGACCGCCGAGAAATCGGCATCGACGCGAACCTCCCATCGCGGATCGCTCAGCACGCGCCGGAGCGTTTTGCGAAACGAGGGCGATACCTTGAATTCGCGCGGCAGCAACACCATGCGCGGATCGGGGCTCCACCAGAGCACGGGCTGGCCGTCCGAGTACCACGGGAAGATACCTTGCCGGTACGCATCGACCACCCGCCAGGGCAACAAGTCGGAGCTTGCGGCGAGCAAGCCGGGCGCGCCGCTTTCGTGGCCGAGCGCACGCTCGACGGGCGGGAATGGGTCGTCGGGGCCGAGCCAGGGGACCATGCGAGGGGCTTGAGCGCGGTTAGCCGTCGCGCAGCGACCGGAAAATGTCGCCCGTATGCAGCCCGTAATTGCCGGCGGAACGATCGGCAAAGAAAAAGCGCAACGTCTGGCCGACCGTCGGGAATGCGATGTCTTCCCACGGAATTTCGCTTTCGTCGAACAGGCGCACTTCGAGACTCTCTTCGCCGGCCGCGACGTCGATGTCGAGCAGCCGCGCGAGATAGAACAGATGCACTTGATGGACGTGAGGCACGTTCAAGAGCGAGAACAAATGCTGCACCTCCACCCGGGCGCCGGCCTCTTCGAGCGTTTCGCGCGCGGCGGCCTCGGCCGTCGTTTCGCCCATCTCCATGAAACCGGCGGGCAGGGTCCAGTAGCCGTAGCGCGGTTCGATCGCGCGCCGGCAGAGCAGCACCTTGTCTTCCCAAACGGGCACCGTGCCCACGACGTTGCGAGGATTCTGATAATGCACGGCGCCGCAGCTTTCGCAGACGAATCGCTCGCGGTTGTCGCCGGGCGGAATGCGTAAGCTGACTGCTTGACCGCAGACGGAACAGAATTTCATAGGAAGCGCGTGGAACGGAGTGATGCGAGTGTATCACCGGGCGCGCGCGATGCTGCGCCGGGCGCAATCTTCGGACGCAGCGCCGGCGCTGGCGCACGAAAAAGCCGGGCGCTCGGCCCGGCTCGAGATGCAGTGGACTGCTCGGCAGCGCTTAGCCGAACAGTTTCATCGCCTGCCTGAGCGTGTTGACGACGCCCCAGGTCAACGGAATGAGCACATAGGCCCAAAAGACGGCGAGACTGACGGCGCTCGTTCGGCGCGGGGTTTGCGTGGCGTGTTCCATGAGATCTCCTTAGCGGTCCGCCGCGAGTTCAGCGTCGCTCATGTGATGCTTCTCGTCGACGCGTTTGACGAGCAGATTGCAGACGAAGCCGACGATGAGCAGCGCCGTCATGATGTGCACCGTCATCGTATAGGCGTCGGCCTTGGCCACGCCGTGCGCCACTTCATAGGCGCGGATGTAGTTGACGAGCACGGGGCCGGCCACGCCCGCGGCGGCCCAGGCCGTCAACAGCCGTCCGTGAATGCCGCCGACGAAGGCCGTGCCGAACAAGTCGGCCAGGTAGGCGGGCACCGTCGAAAAGCCGCCGCCGTACATCGACAAAATCACGCAGTAAGACAGCACGAAGAGCGCAATATTGCCCGAGGTCGCGAAGTTCGGCACGAGGTAATAGAGCACGGCGCCCAGCACGAAGAACACGGAGTAGGTGTTCTTGCGTCCGAGCTTATCGGACGAGGACGCCCAGACGAAGCGCCCGCCCATGTTGAACAGCGAGAGCAGGCCGACGAAGCCCGCGGCGGCGGCCGGCGTCACCGTGTTCTTGAAGCTTTCTTGAATCATGACCGACGCCTGGCCCAGGATGCCGATGCCGGCCGTCACGTTCAAGAACAGCACGAGCCATACGAGATAGAACTGGGGCGTGGTCAGCGCGCGATCGATGTGAACGTGATTGCGCGTGATCATCTTGTGCGACGTGTCGGGGGGCACCCAGCCGGCCGGCTTCCAATCGGGCGCGGGCACCCGGATGGCCAGCGCGCCGATCGTCATCGAGATGAAATAGGCGATGCCGAGCACGACGAACGTCTCGGCCACGCCCACGCTCGTTGCGCTCTTGAAGTGGTTCATCAGCGCAACGGAAAGGGGCGCCGCGATTATCGCGCCGCCGCCAAAACCCATGATCGCCATGCCAGTCGCCATGCCGCGGCGATCGGGGAACCAACGAATCAGCGTGGAAACCGGCGAGACGTAGCCGAGCCCGAGTCCAATGCCGCCGATGACTCCGTAGCCCAGATACAGCAGCACGATCTGATGCAGCCAGACGCCGAGCGCCGAGATCAAGAAGCCGCCGCCGAAGCAGCAGGCCGCCGTAAACATCGTGCGGCGCGGGCCCACGTGTTCGAGCCACTTGCCGGCAAACGCCGCCGATAGGCCGAGGAAGACGATTGCGAGCGAAAAGATCCAGCCGAGCGTCGTCAGCGGCCAGTCGCCGGGCGCCGGTTGCGTGATGCCGATGACTTTCGTCAGCGGGCCGTTGAATACGGAGAATGCGTACGCTTGGCCGATACACAGATGCACGGCCAGCGCGGCGGGAGGAACCATCCAGCGCGAGAACCCGGGCGCGGCGACGGTCGCTTGCTTCGAAAAAAATGGCGGCGAGCCGGCGAAGCCGGTCGTTTCGGTCGTGCTGCTCACAGTGGTCTCCAAGTCGTGTCGTTATCGCTGATCGGCAGCCGGCAAGGCGAGTTGCCCGACCCCCTGCGCGGCCATTAATCTTACTTTTCGGATGCCGCGCGCACAACGATATGAGCAGTGGCCCTGGCGTGCAATAGGAAAGGCGAATGCATAAAGGGTTACGACCGGTACCGTGCCGATGAATGGGATGCGTCGGGTAGGGTGCGGCCGCGGGCAGCAATAGCAATGCCTTGCTTCGCGCGACGCGTGCAAAAACCGCACAAAAACAAAAAGCCCGATCCAGGGATCGGGCTTCGATGTGCTGCCGTTCACTACGGTGTTCTGGCTCACGCAGACGATAAGGACTTGAGTCCATGCATCGTCGATCTTCATGCTGCTTGGCGTGTTTCGGCGCTTCGTTCTTGCTGCTGCTAAGCGCTTTGGTTGCGGGGGTAGGATTTGAACCTACGACCTTCGGGTTATGAGCCCGACGAGCTGCCAGACTGCTCCACCCCGCGTCCGTCGAAAAATGAAATTATAGGGGAAACCATAGCCGCGTGCAACCGATATCGTCGGCCGCGTCCAAACATCCGACGGGTTTGCCGGCGCTGCGGCTGCACGCCTACGCTAGAATCGGCTCGCAGTGGCCTTATGGTGGGTTGGTATGGCGCTTGGGTTCGCGCGCGGGTTCGACCTGGCTGCCACGCGGCCGCGCCGGTGCGAACGGGCAATACGGCGCTGTCCGGCCGGCACGATGTCTGCGGGCGATGCGCTTCTCTTGCGTCTTCTCTTCCTTCGTTCCTTTTTTCGTTTCCTTGCCTATGAATCTCGATCACGATCTGCAAGCCGTCGCTAAACAGGAACATACGCTCGTCTTCCCGCGATTCGATGCCGCGCGCGCGTGGCAGCTCGGGACGTTTCTGCGAGAGTTGGCAATTGCGCGCGGCCATGCGGTCGCCATCGACGTTCGCACGTTCGGGCTGCCGCTGTTCTTCAGCGCCCTCGACGGCACGGCGCCGGACAATTCGGCGTGGGTGCGGCGCAAGAGCGGCGTGGTCGCGCATTTCCGGCGCAGTTCGTATGCCGTCGGCCTGCGCTTGCAGCAGAGCGGCTCGACGTTGGTGGACAAATACGGCTTGCCGCCCGCCGACTATGCCGCGGCCGGCGGCTCGTTTCCGATCACGCTGGCGGGCCTGGGCGTCATCGGCTCCGTCACGGTCTCGGGCTTGACACAACGCGCCGATCACGAACTCGTCGTCGAGGCGCTGTGCGCCGAGCTCGATCACGATTTCGCCGATCTCGCACTCGATAAGGTTTGATCGATGGGCGGCTCGGCATACATCTGGCTGGCGGTGGCGATCATCGCCGAAGTAATCGGCACCTCCGCGCTTCGCGCCTCGGAGGGCTTCACCCGCCTTGCTCCGGCGCTTGTCGTCGCGGGCGGATACGCGCTCGCTTTCTATTGTCTGTCCATGACCTTGAAGACGATGCCCGTCGGTATCGTATATGCGATTTGGTCTGGGGTCGGCATCGTGCTCATCACGCTCGTGGCGATGGTCCTGTATCGTCAAGTGCCCGACCTCGCCGCCGTGGCAGGACTGTCGCTGATCGTCGCCGGGGTCGTCGTGCTCAACCTCTTTTCGGATATGCAGGCGCACTGAGTGCGCGGCGCCTCGTGTGCGGGCCGATCGTCGCCCCGCACGACGCGAGCGCGTGCTACCTTGTGCGCTTCTGGACTTTCTCGTACGTCGCTCATGCCCACGCAAGAACCGGCGCCAGTCGATATCGACGAAGTGCGCACCCGTGTCGAAAATCGGATTGGCTTCATCGAGCTGAATCGACCGCAAGCGCTCAACGCCCTGTCTCTGCCGATGATTCAAGCGATGCAGGCCGCGCTCGACGCTTGGCGCGACGATCCGCGCGTGTTGGCCGTCGTCGTGCGCAGCCTGCATCCGCGTGCGTTCTGCGCCGGCGGCGACGTGCGCCGCTTGTATGAAGCGGGGCGGCGAGGAGATGTCGCGGGGCGCGACGCCTTCTTCGTCGGCGAATACACGCTCGATCACGCCATCTTTACGTACGGCAAGCCGTACATCGCCCTGATGGAAGGCGTGGTCATGGGCGGGGGCATGGGCATCTCGCAAGGCGCGCATCGCACGGGCGGGCTACGCATCGTCACCGAGACGACCAAGATGGCGATGCCCGAAACGCGGATCGGTTTGTTCCCCGATGTCGGCGCGGGCTGGTTCCTCGCGCGCACGCCCGGCGCGATCGGCCGTTATCTCGCGGTCACCGGGGCCACGATCGACGCGGCGGATGCGCTTTACGCCGGGCTGGCCGATGCGTACCTCGATGCGTCGGCGATACCGCAGCTCATCGCGGCCCTGGCAACAACACATTTCGAGGAAAAGCGCGACGTGCTGGCGTGCGTGGAGCGGTTCACGAGCACTAGCGCACCGGCCGCGTCTGCCGAGCTAGCGGCGGCCCCGACTGCGCTTTCGCTGGCCGCGCTGCGGCCTTGGATCGACCGGCATTTCGGCCATGCAGACGTCGCTGGCATCGTCGCGTCGCTCGAAGCGGAGAGCGAGAGCGCTGCGCGCAAGTGGGCGCAAGAGACGATCGGCGCGATGCGCGAGCGCTCGCCGCTATCGATGGCCGTGTCGCTCGAGGTGGTCGCGCGGGCGGAGGGGCCGATGTCCGATTGCCTGCGGCGCGATCTCGATTTGACACGGTCGATGTTCGACTACGGCGACGTGGTGGAGGGCGTGCGCGCGCGTATCGTCGACAAAGACAATCGCCCGGTATGGCGTATCGCGAACATCGAGGATGTGACCCGCGCGGAAGTGGAGCACATGTTCGTGAGCCCTTGGACGCCCGAGACGCATCCGTTGCGCCATCTCGCAGGGTGAGGGCTGCGCGGGCAGCTTCGCTCGGCGTTAGCCTTCGTCCAGCGCCGGGTTCATGAAGGCGCGCATGAACACGAGCGCGCCCCAGCCCCACACCGCATTCGCTGTAAAGCCCACGGCCAGGCGCGGCAACATGTTGCCGCTCGGCCAGATGCCGCGCGCCGGGTCGACCATGAACACGCGCGCCGCCGTCAACACGATGCCGCCGAAGACGAACGCTTGCACCCACGGAGCGGCGCGTTCGGGCCCGACGCGCAGCAGCCACGCCATCAGCACCGCACAAGCTGCGCTCCAAATGGCATTCGCGATGAATTCGGGCATGCCGAGCGGCACGAATGGCTCAGTTGAAAAGCCAGTCGCATCGATCAAGCCCGCGGCGTGCAGCAAGGCGAGCGTCGCTTCGTGAAAGAAGAGTGCGGCGAGAAATCCCGAAACGAACGGCAGAATGATCTTTTGCATGGGGTGCGGGGCGAGGGCTCGGCGGCGGACCGCGCAACGGGGCGCGGCTCGCGCGAGCGGGCGCGCTCGCGAAATCGGAACGAGCGACATTATAGGCGGACCCGCCGGCGACTCTGTTGGCGTGAGGCGCAGGTGCAGCGAACTGCTGGGAAAGTGCTACTCTGAATTGCGATAGCCAGCGAAAAGGAGCGGGCCATGTCCAAATCCTTGAGTCCGGAAGCCATCGAAGCGCTGCGGCGTTTGAACGAAGTCGGCATTGGGCAGACGCCGCCGCTCGTCTCGACATCCATTGCCGCCGAGTTGCTGGGCGCGGGGCTTGCCGACGAAAACGGCAACGGCGCCATCGAGATCACCTGCGACGGCCGAAAGTATTTGTCCGGGGATTGCGATTAGCGAAGCTGCGCTTCGCCATGCGCGTCCGTGATACGGAGGGCACCATGGAATCGAATGGGATCGACATGGGCGACTACGTCGAGCGCTACCGCTCGTTTACGCTGGAAGTCGCCATCGAGCAGGATATGACCGGCCTCAAATCGCATTATCGTGTCTTGCGAGATGAAGAGGTGGCATTGGACTGGCGCCTGGTGTCCGTCGACGATACCTGGCCGACCGAGCGACGCGCGGCACAGCATGCGCTCGAGGCCGCACGCGCGGCCGTGGAGGCGGAGTTGGCCTGCGCATGGCCGCGTCAGCGGTAAAGAGCGACGGCGGCCAATGTTGCCTCCGGGGGGGGGCTCGGTTCGTCCTCAATTCCCCCGCATCGGGTTGCCCGCTTGTTCGAGGCGCCTCGCGAGGCGCGGCGAATGAGGCATCAGGTCGTCGAGGGTTTGTGCGCCGGCTCTGCCGCTTCGTCATCGATCGTGTCGCGCGTCTCCGGCAAAGCCGTCCAAACGAGTACCACCGCCAGTGCGCCGGCGACGGCGAGGCCCATGAAACTGACCGTATTGCCGAAACGGTCGGCTATGAAGCCGGCCGCGAGCGTGCTCAGCGTCGCGCCGATGCCGGCTGTGAGCCCGAACAGGCCGATGCACAGGTTGTAGTGGCCCTTGCCGCCGGCGACGTCGGCCGCAATCAGCGGCAGCATGACGCCGAACACCGCCGCGCTGATGCCATCGAACAATTGCACCGGCGCGAGCAGGTAGGGGCTCGAAATGCTCGCGAACAACAGGGCTCGGATCGGCAATGCGGCAAAACCCATGATGAGAAGCGGGCGCCGTCCCCAGCGCTCGGCCGAACGCCCGACCCACGGCGACAGCGCGGCTACCACCATTTGCGGCACGATGATGCAGGCTGCGATCACGAGTTGAACGTTATCGCTCATGTGCGCCGTGACCTCGCCGGCGGCCAGATTGAGCATCGCCGCATTCGACAGGTGAAAGAGTGCGATGCAAGCGGCGAATACGAGTACGCGCCGATCGCGCAGCAACGAGGCGATGCTTTCTCGATGCTCCGGCTGCGCAAGCGGGGGCGGCGCCGCGGCGCGTTCGCGTGCGGCGGGTATCGTGGCGCGGCCGGTATCTTCGATCATCGACAGCGCGATGACGGCCGGCACCGTGAGCGCCGCTGTCAGCCAGAACACGGCGCGCGCGGACGAGTATTCCCCGAACGCGCCCATCGCCGCTGCCGCGAAGGCGCTACCGATCGAGGCAAAGCGTGCATTGCGGCCGAGCCGATCGCCCAGCGCCCGGTGACCGACGAGCGCGAACGAGATGGCCGCGATGGCCGGTGTGAGCATGCAACTCGCGAAGCCATGAAAGAGCTCGGCGGCGAGCACGGGCAGTAGCGTGGGGCTGGCGGCGAGCAGCAGCGCGCAGGCGGCGATCGCAATGATCGCGGCCGCGCCCGCCGCTTTCTTGTTGCGCAGCGCATCGATGAGCGCCCCGGCCGGCACCTGGCTCAGCATGGCCGTGGCGGTGCCTACGCTCAAGGCGACGCCGATTTCGCCCTGAGTCCACTTGTTGGCCGTCAGATACGACGCGATGAATGGCCCGAACCCTGTCTGCACATTGGCGAGAAAGAAGTTCAACCAGTCGAGCGCGCGAAGACTTCGAGAAATTGCCATCTGCGCGTTCGTCATCGAGTGGGGTGAGCGGCGGAAGCGGCCGCAGCGGCCGGAGCAGGTGCGACGGCCCGCGCCGGTTGATTCGGCAGATAAGGCGGCGCCGCATTGACCTGGGCATCGGACAGCTCCGTTCGCAGCGAAAGCTCGCCGCCCTTGGCGACGACGCGCAGGGCCGCCCAGTCCGCGGCAATGCTGCGGCGCTCATGGAGCAGGCTGCCGACGTCGACCACGGCCGCTTGTGGCTCGCCATGGTTGTCGATCAGCACGTCGATGACCCGGCCGACGCGCGCGCCGTTGCCGCGCTCGGCTGTCGCATCGATCACGCCAAGCAAGTGCGCATCGTTCGCGCCCGCTGCGGCGGCTTTGCCGCTCGCTTTGTCTTTGGGCTTGGACGACGCGGCCGCGGGCGGTTCGCCGCGCGGGATCGAGAGCGTGATCGGCGCCTTTTTCTGTGCGGCGTCGAATTTGAAGTCGGTCCACGGGAAGCGCATCTTGCGATCGCCGATACCGAGGAACCCTGCCAAATTGACGAGCATTTCCCTGGGCTTGCCGGAGGCATCGACGAACATGTCGATAGCGTGGCCGATGACTTTGCCATCGGGGCGCTGCACGCGTGCGTCGAGCAAGCTGTGCGTATCGGCGAGTGCGAGGGTGCGCGTCGTGATCAGCGGCGGCTGCACGGGCGGTGGCGTTTGCGGGGGCGGCGGTGCGGGGCGAGGCTTGTGCGGCGGCCGATAAACGTGCTTGGGCGCGGGGTGCTTGGGTTCCGTCGTTTCGTGCGGCGGCGCGGCGGCGAGGGGAGCCGAAGCCTGGGCTTCGGATGCCGGAGCGGGCGGTACTTCCTCGACCGGCGCAGGCTCGGGGACGGGCTGCTCGGTCTGCGCGGCCGGCGGCGGCGCGAACCAGGTGCCGCAGCCGGCGAGCGAGGACAGCAACAATACTAGGAGGACGCGCCCGGTGAGGCACTGACGGGACAATCCGTCGTTCATCGACTCAAGCTCCTTATCCGTGGGCAGGCGCGGCAGTGCTGTCGCGCGCCGCGCGTTTTCGCGGGGCCTCCATTCTAGCCGGGACGCTTGCGTCGGCGTGGGCGGATATCGGCGAGCCGGTTCGGCATGCACGAGCCGGGCGGCTCGGAAGGCGGCCCAATGCGGTAAAATTGCGAACTTGCCGTTTGAGCCGTCGATGCCGTCCGAGCCGTCTTTCATTTCCGCTATGTCGCTTCCCCTTTGCCCCAGTCCGCGCCGCGTATCCGTGGCCCCTATGATGGACTGGACCGATCGTCACTGTCGTTACTTTCACCGGCTCATCTCGCGCCAAACCTGGCTTTACACCGAGATGGTGACGACGGGGGCGCTGTTGTTCGGCGATGTCGGGCGCCACCTCGCTTTCACGGCCGAGGAAGCGCCCGTCGCGTTGCAACTGGGCGGCAGCGAGCCCGAGGATCTCGCGCGCGCGGCCAAGTTGGGCCAAGCGTGGGGCTATGACGAAATCAACTTGAACTGCGGGTGCCCATCGGAGCGGGTGCAGCGCGGGGCGTTCGGCGCGTGTTTGATGAACGAGCCGCAGCTCGTCGCCGATTGCGTGCGCGCCATGCGCGACGCCGTCTCCATTCCCGTCACGGTCAAGCATCGGATCGGCGTCGATGCCGTCGAGGATTACGCATTCGTTCGCGACTTCGTCGGAACCATTGCGCAGGCCGGTTGCGAAGTGTTCATCGTGCACGCGCGCAATGCGATTTTGAAGGGGCTGTCGCCGAAAGAGAACCGCGAGATTCCGCCGCTGAAGTACGACTATGCGTATCGGCTCAAGCGCGATTTTCCCGCGCTCGAGATCGTCATCAACGGCGGCGTCAAGACGCTCGAGGAGGTCGAGCTGCATCTGCAGCACGTGGACGGTGTGATGCTTGGGCGCGAGGCCTATCACAACCCGTTCCTGCTCGCCGAGGTCGACGCGCGGTTCTATGGCGGCGCCGCGGCGCCAACGCGTGAAGAAGTGGAAACGGCGCTGATCGAGTATTGTGCGCGGGAGTTGGCGCGGGGGACGTTCCTTGGGGCGATCACGCGTCACGCGCTTGGGCTTTATCGCGGTGCGGCGGGCGCGCGCGGCTGGCGGCGCGTCCTTTCCGACAACAAGCGCCTTGCGGCCGGCGATCTGGCGATTTTCGATGAAGCGCGCCGTTACTTGCGCGAGCCGTCGGAAATAATCGACTGAGGGGCTAGGCAAGCAGCATTTCTGTTCGTATAATCTCGCTTCTTCGTTGGTTGCGCCGGCGTAAGAACGTGTCGTACAGTGGTGGCTGTAGCTCAGTTGGTAGAGTCCAGGATTGTGATTCCTGTCGTCGTGGGTTCGAGTCCCATCAGCCACCCCAGTAAAATTAAGCGCTTAGCCCGGTTCATTGAACTGGGCTTTTTGCATTCTGGCGTCCGTGTAACCACCATGTAACCGGATTTCGTCAATCGGGATTGCAAAGGCACGATCCGGTGCTACCGGCGGAAAGGTCCGCGAGGTAGCCTCACCTCACCTCACCAAAACCCCCTGAAACCCTCCGGAAGTGGGATTAGCCATGATTCAAGCTCCCAAATAGCTTGGTTCGCGGTCAGGTGGGGCAGGTGTCGGCGCACCTGTTCCCGCCGCTTCTGCCAGATACCGTCGGGCGACGGTCAAACTACTTTGCGGCCTCGAGGCGCACCACGGCGCGGCTTCCCGTCGCTTCGGCATAGCGGGACAGCGTGCGCAACGACGGCATCGTGCGGCCACTCTCCATGCGCGCGATGGTCGACTGGGTCGTTTGCATTCTCTCGGCCACCTGTTCCTGAGTCAGTCCGGCACGCACGCGAGCGGCGATGAGTTCGCGCGCGACGGCAAATTCCGGCGCCTGCGCTTCGTACTCGGTCTGGGTAGCCGGGTCTGCCAGCAGGCGCTTCTTCAGGGTTGCAAGGTCAGTCAGTGTTGGTTCTGCTCGGGCGTGAAGTCGATACGAGCCTCCTTGAGAATCCATGCTTCGAGCTTGTCGTGCCACATGCGCAAATACCGTCAAAGGATTCATCGGATTTCGCGAATTTCGGTCAATGCCGGAAAATGTTACTTTAAGAGAATTGTGATTCCTGTCGTCGTGGGTTCGAGTCCCATCAGGCACCCCAAGCCAAATTTCGGAAAAAGCTCAATTCTTCGGACTGGGCTTTTTGCCTTGGTGGGCAGCCCGGCTACGCACCGGAGCTTGGGGATAAAGTAATGGCGCACGCGGCGCTGAGCTCACGCCACGGATCGCGTAGCGCCGGCATCGATCGCGACGCACATCCTCCGGAGCCGCCGATGGCCCATACTCATGCCGGTCCGTTCCCCGGGCGCCTCGGTGCAACGCGGCGGCATGCGCCTGCCCGAAGGGGCGGCGCTCGATCTCTAGTGCGTTCGGTGCTGCGCTCGTTTGCCCGCGTGTTCGGACAATGCGGCAATTACACGCTGGCGAGCCCCTATCCGCGCAACGGGGCGCTTTGCGAAGACGGTCAATTCGAGTCGTTGGGCTTGCACCGGCGTGAAGCCTTCGTATTTCAATCCCTTGCCGACCGGCATCGATATGAAATCTTCGTCCGAACGGGACATGTCTCGCGCGTGGCGAACGTCGGCCACCCGGGCCTGCGGCCCAAACCGGCCGGTGTGTATCAAAAGACCTGCAAAGAGAACCGCTTCCCGGGACTGGTGATTTATCGCGATAACGAACTGGCCAAGGCCAAGTGCGACCTGGCTGCAATCGATCGCCCGGACCCGCTCCATGCATCGCATTCGCTACGCATGCTTGCGGCCGAGGGACTGCGGTTGCGGCCGCTGACGCACGCGCTGCAAGGCGTGCGCGACGCGGCAGGCAACTTCTTCTACGGCGACATCGATATTCACGGCGTCTACCGGCGCGTGGCTGACGGCCAAGCGGAACGCGTCGATGCCGATACGTTCGTGCCGCTGTTCAACGCAGATCTCACCGCGACCGGGTTGCATGCCGCAAGCTTGCTCGAGTACGGCACGCCGATGCTCGAAAAAGAGTTCGGCGTCTTGCCGCATTCGCCGGTTCAGCACGGAGCGCACGACGAGTGGAGCGAGCGCAACGACGCTTCCTATGCCGGTGGCGTCAATATGGGGCCGTTGCCGGGCGTGATCCATTTTCGGCCCGGCGCGAAGCCGCATCACGTCGCGACCGTTGCGCATTATCGAGACATCCTGGCCTCGCTGGGGCAGGACCGCGTCTACACCTCGGAGGCATGGACGAATGGCCGGAACCGGCTGGCCGCGGTTCGCTATTTGCGACGCGATTGCACGCCGCCGCCCGAATCGCCCATTTCGACGCACCTCTAAAGCTGGGGCTATTGCCGTGTGCAACGTCGAGGACATGCGGAATGGCGCGGCGCAGGTGGTACGATTCGTCAATTGGGCGGCGCGCCGACGGGGCGCCGGCGATGAACAACCAAGCATCGAGCAAATCACGACTTCATTATGGGCAAACAGAAGACCCACCCGAAACTCGAACAGGCGCTGACACGCGGCGATCTCGCGATCCGCCAAGCGAATTCCGTGCGCGCCACCACGGTTCTGCAGGCGCTAGGCAAGATGGTGGTCGATGCCTGCGCGACGATTGGCGTGGAGGCGTTCACATCCATTCCCGACGGCGACCGCATCTATGATCCCGACTCGGGTATTTGGCCGCAAACGCTATTGATTTCGCTCGACGGTCCGGTCGAAGAAGCCGATCCGGACGAGATCCGCAAGGTTTGGCTCCTGGCGGACACGCCCTCGGTGGTTTTCCGCGTCGAATGGCAGCGGGCCGACGGCAAGATCGGTCGCCACGAGGCGCGGCCGTTCGCCACCGTGGCCTTCCTGAGCGATGTCGAGATTCCCTGGAGCGACGACGAGGAGTGAGGCGAGGCGGCGCGATGCCGAGTTGGGCAACGCACCGTTGCCGATAGGGGGCGCACGCGCTGCCGCGCGCCCGCGCTTTTAGCGCATGAGCCGGCGTCTGAACAACCAGGCGCAGACGAAGAATGGCGCGATCGCATAGGCGATCAGCACGGCCACATGCGATGCCACATCGACGAGCGGGCGCCCCAACATGGCGGCGCGGATCAGTTCGACGGCATGTGCGAGCGGCAACGCCATCGCAGCGTGGCGCACGCCCGCGGGCAGTTGTCCCAGCGGGAAAAACACGCCCGAGAGCAAGAGCATCGGCGTGAGCACGAGCGTCTGATAGAACATGAAGAAGTCGTATGAGGGTGCGAGCGCCGTCACGATCATAGCAAGGCTCGCAAACGCGAGACCGGCTAGTGCAATGACGGGCAGGGCCAGCAGCATCGAGGGGAAGCTCGCGTAGCCGAGCACCCCCGCGACGAGCATGATCGCTGCCCCCGACAACACCGCCTTGCTGGCTGCCCAAACGATTTCGCCCACGACGACGTCGCCGAGCGTCAAGGGCGTATGCATGATCGCTTCCCAAGTGCGCTGAACGTGCATGCGAGAGAAGGCCGAATACATCGACTCGAACGACGCGGACATCATCACGCTCGAGCCGACGGTGCCTGCCGCCAAGAACGCGATGTAGGAGACACCGTCGACATGGCCCACCATCAGCCCCAGACCGAAGCCGAGCCCGAACAGGTAAATCATCGGATCGGCCAGGTTGCCGAGCATCGACGCGGCCGCGAGTTTGCGCCACACCAGGTAGTTGCGTCGCCAAACCGCAACCCAGTTCGTTGCATTGGCTGGCAGTGCGAGCGTCCAGCGGCGGGCGCGGCGGCTCGACGCGGTATCGCGAGAGCGCATCTGTGTATCGTAAGAGGGAGCATCCATCTTGCGTTGCCTTCGAGTCTGAGTGAGGGCGCGGCCATCGGCGCAGCGCAGCTATCCTCGATTTCGCTCTTGGTTTGGGTTTGCGCGCCGTTCCCGAATTCGTCAAGGGCGGCTGCCGCAGAAGCGGTTCAATCCTGCATTTCTCGTCCGGTCAGCCGCAGGAAGACGTCTTCGAGATTAGCTGGCCGGTGCAAATAGCGCAGGCCCGCGCGACCCGCCAGGCGCGCGTGGATGGGTTCCGGATCGCGCACGTAGCAAAACAGCGTGTCGCCGCTGATCTCCGTGCGCATCGCAAGCGGCGCCAGCTCGTCGCGCAGTGCGACCGGCGCGGTGCCGTATACCTCGATCACATCGCATCCGATCTCGTTTGCCACGAGCTCGCTCGGCGCCCCTTCGGCGATCTTGCGGCCTTCTTCGATGATGCACAGCCTATCGCAGAGGCGTTCGGCTTCCTCCATGAAGTGCGTCGTCAGCAAAATCGTCTTGCCTCTGGCCAACAACGAGCGCAACCGGTCCCAGATCAGATGGCGCGCTTGCGGGTCCAGACCCGTCGTCGGTTCGTCGAGAATCAGCACATCTGGATCGTTGATCAACGAGCGCGCGAGCGTCAGCCGGCGTTTCATTCCGCCCGAAAGCTCGCCGACACGTGCGTCCGCCTTGTTCTCGAGACGCGCGAATTCGAGCAGGTCGGGCACCATGGCGCGCGTCTTGCTGGCAGACAGGCCGAAATAACGGCCGAACACGAGCAGGTTCTCTCGGACGCTGAAGTCGGGGTCGAGGTTGTCGAATTGCGGTACGACGCCCACGCGCTGGCGCGCAATGCGCGCGCCCGAGGGCACGCGGCAGCCGCATAGTGAGACGACTCCCGCGTCGGGTTCCGCCAGCCCGAGCAGCATCTTGATCGTGGTGGTTTTACCGGCGCCATTGGGGCCGAGCAAGCCGAAGCACTCGCCTGCGCGGACATGGAATGACAAGCCGTCGACGACGTTTTTGTCTCCGTAACGCTTGAGCACTTCACGCAATTCGATGGTGTTGTTGGACATGAAAAGAAACGAGCGTAGCGACACATGTTCGAAGCGAACGGCGACTCATTCTATTGCATCTATTGGATCGAGCACCGACGCCTCGCATGTGCGCGCAGTACGCTCGTGGTGCAGTGCAGCGTCAGAACGGGGCGCGGCGGCTGCGAATCGATATCGAGAGATGCGGCGCGTAGGCGTTTTCCTAGCCTTGCAAGACCCAGTGCGTCGCACCATGATGAAAAGGCGAACCGCGATCGGCGCGGATTGGGAGGCCAACGATGGCAAGTTATAAAAAAATGCTGTTGTGCTACGACGGCACACGCGAGGGACGCAAAGCACTGCGCTGCGGCGCGGATCTCGCGCTCGACCTGAAGGCGGAGACGCACCTGCTGTCCGTCGTCGATATGCGCACGAGCATTGCGCAAAGCGCGGGGCTATTGACGGATGTCGCGTGCGGGCGTTTCGAGGACGCTGCCCGCGAGATTCTGCAAGAAGGGGTGGACTGGCTAACCGAGCGCGGCGTGCAAGCGCACGGTCACTTCGCGTTCGGTCATCCGATCGATGAAATTGCCAATCTCGCGGAGGAACTCGCCGTCGATCTCGTCGTCGTGGGCCATCGTTCACGTAGCGGGCTGTCGCGATGGTGGATGGGCTCGGGCAATACGCCTTTGCTCGACCGCGTCTCCTGCAGCATCTTGGTGGCCGTGTCCACGCGCAATGAGCAGGAGGCGCCTTCGACGGCGCCGGTCTCGCCAAGCGGCGCCGTCACGTAACGCAACGTTGGGCGCCGCATAGCCCTTCGGATCGAGCGGTATCGTGAGCCAAATGCGCTGCGCAGGGCGGTGCGTGCGTAGCCACGCAAGGGCGATGTCGCCAGGTCGCCATGACCGCGGCGACGCCATGTGGGCTACGAGGGCAATTCGACGGCGTCGATCTGCCAAGAAAACCAACCGCGGCGATGAAAGATTACGCTGTATGCGGGGCGATCGCCGCCGCCCGCATAGCTGACGGCGAACGTGTTCATATCGCGATAACCCGCGCTGCCTTTTGCGCGCGGCGCCTGCGGCGTAGCGGAAGACCCCGGCGAGGGTGGCGCCTCCGGCTGTTGCGACGCCGCCTCGGATTGCTGATCGATGACGGGCGGCGGCGTCTCGCCCGGCTCGCCGCGCGGCGGTAAGCCGGCGAGCAGGGCCGCTACGCCGTCCGGCGTAGCATATGCGTCCACTAGCGGATCGACGAGCGCCATGCCGACGAGCGCGCCGAGTGCCGCAAACGGATGCTGCAGTTTTTGCGTTTGGACTCGCCGACTCAGCATTTGCGTGACTTGCTGCTTCAAACTTGCCCGGAGCGCCGGGTAATCGACATAGCGATCGATCATTTGGGCATCGCGCTGCTGCACCGCGTCACGCACCCGGCCGAGCACCAGATAAGGTGATGCGTAAATCAGGACGACGAGCACGAGCACGACGATCGCAACGCCTGTTACAACGGCGGCAACCGGTTTTCGGGGTGTCGGGCGGTTCGCTTGTGTCTTCTCTTGTGTCATAAGGAGTCGGTCTATGTCGGTGTCCAAGCTTTAGAGACAACGACCGAGCCGAAACTATCCCTAAAGGGGGTGGCGAAGCACACGATTGATTGCATTATGTGGTTGCCGCAGCGCGTTCGTCGGCAATGCACCGATCGATCATGTTGCAAACGGCGTCGATCGTGCCGACGAGAATGACGCGCGACGCGCCGTGATAGACGCGCACGGGCGCCCGCCGCGCCGGCTCGGCATGCAATGCGTTGCTGAGCGACACGCGCGCGAAAGCCGGTAGCGCGGAAGGTTGCATGTGGGCGCACGGATCCTCCTCGCGTTCCCGTGCGGCACTTGCGCGAACCGTGTCGAGCGGCGGGCAGGCAATCAGGCTGCGCAAGTGACGCAGGCGGCCGAAAGCGCGAAAAGGCATGAGGCGAGCAAGGCGATCCATGGCGTCTCCTAAGCGTGTTCAGAGTCAGAATTCGGTGGGACGAATGAGCCCCACCGCGATGCCTTCGAGCGCGAAATCGGCGCTGCCGGCTTGGACGAAGATATTTTCGTAATCGGGGTTCTCGGCGATCAGTTCGATGCCGTTGGACCGCCGTTTCAGCCGCTTGACCGTGACATCGTCGCCCAGCCGCGCGACGATGATTTGTCCGTCCTTCGCTTCGCTGCGCTTTTGCACGGCGAGCAAATCGCCATCGAAGATGCCGGCGTCGCGCATCGATAGCCCGCGCACCTTGAGCAGGTAATCGGGCTTACTCGAAAACAGCGCCGGGTCGCATGCGTAGTGTTGCGCGATGTGTTCTTGCGCGAGGATGGGGCTGCCGGCCGCCACACGCCCGACGAGCGGCAACGACAGCTGCATCAGCGCGGGATGCGGCAACGACAATTGATGCGGCATGTCCTCGAACGCCAGCAGCCGGATGCCGCGCGACGCCCCGGCCGCCAATTCGATGACGCCCTTGCGCGCGAGCGCCCTCAGATGCTCTTCGGCTGAATTCGCCGAAGAGAACCCGAGCGCGGCCGCGATTTCCGCCCGCGTGGGCGGAAACCCGCTGTGTTCGATCGATTGCCGGATCAGATCGTAAACCTGCTGTTGCCGTGCGGTGAGTTTGGTCATAGCGCCACTGTATGGATAGACAGTCTCTGTATTTTTATACAGTACTCGCAGGAACACAAGTGCTATGTTGCGACCCCGCAGCGGCGCTTAGCAGAAAAAGGAATTAAGGAATGATGATTTATTTGTTTTGGGAATAAGCGGGAGTGCATAGACTGGCCGCTCCGGACTTGCCCGAGCCCGGCGCCTGGCGTGGCAGCGAGGTAGCCACTGAACGTGCGGGAGCGCGACCCGGCCGTTCGCATCGATCGATTACAACATCCGCGCTTTGTCGATGAGGTCAGCATGAACTTCCAGCAACTACGCTTCGTGCGCGAAGCGGTACGCCGCAACTTGAACCTCACCGAGGTGGCCAACAACCTGTTCACCTCCCAATCGGGCGTGTCCAAGCAGATCAAGGATTTGGAGGACGAGCTAGGCATCGATATCTTCGTGCGCCGAGGTAAGCGGCTCACAGGCTTGACCGAGCCCGGCAAAGCCGTGCATCAGCTGATCGAGCGCATGTTGCTCGATGCCGAGAACATGCGCCGCGTCGCTCGGCAATTCGCCGACGAGGACACAGGGCACCTGGTTGTCGCCACGACGCACACGCAAGCGCGCTATGCGTTGCCCAAGGTCGTGCGCGAGTTTACGCAGGTTTTTCCTAAGGTGCAGCTCGCGTTGCGTCAGGGCAACCCGCGGCAAATCGCGCAAATGCTCATCGACGGGGAAGCGGACATCGCCATTTCCACCGAGGCGCTCGATCGTTTCGCCGACATCGCCACGTTTCCATGCTATTCGTGGCATCACGTCGTCGTCGTGCCGAAACGGCACCCGCTCGTTGGGCGCGCCAACGTCTCCTTGGAGGAAGTCGCCGAGTACCCCATCATCACTTACGATCGCGATTTCACCGGTCGCTCGCATATCGACGAGTCTTTCGCAAGGGCGGGCGTCCTGCCCGACGTCGTCCTGACGGCGATCGACGCCGACGTCATCAAGACCTATGTCGAGCTGGGAATGGGCGTGGGGATCGTCGCGGCGATGGCCCACGATCCCAAGCGCGATACGGAACTCGTCGCGCTCGACTCGCAGCATTTGTTCGAAGGCAGCACGACCCGGGTGGGCTTGCGTAAAGGGGCGTTCATGCGCGCTTTCGCCTATCGCTTCATCGAAATGTTCGCGCCGCACCTTTCCGAGAACGACATCGCCGGGCAGTTGCGCGAGGCGGCATGAGCGCCGGGCAGCGCGGTGGCGCTTCGATGCGCCGCGCCGTCGCCGCATAGCGCATTCGAAGCGCATTTATTCCCGCTAGCGGCGCGGTTAGAATGGCGCCCATGATTACCACCCATACCTCCGCTTCCCCCGCGGCGCTGCCGCGCATCGCCGTACTCGCGACGGGCGGCACGATCGCCGGCTCGGCCGCCGATGCCGCTCAGACCTCGGGCTATCAAGCCGGCGTCGTCGGCGTCGATCGGCTATTGGCCGCCGTGCCGGCGCTTTCGCAGGTGGCCCGCATCGAGGCCGAGCAGGTCGCGAGCATCGACAGCAAAGACCTGGACGTCGCGTTGTGGACCACGCTCGGTGGGCGCATTGCCGAACTCGCCGCGCGCGAGGACATCGACGGCATCGTCGTCACGCACGGCACCGACACGCTCGAAGAAACGGCGTACGCGCTGCATTTGACGGTCAAAACCGACAAGCCGGTCGTGCTCACGGCTGCGATGCGGCCCTCGTCGGCCCTTTCCGCCGATGGCCCGCTGAACTTGCTCGGCGCCGTGACCGTCGCCGGTTCGCGAGCTGCGCGGGGGCAGGGCGTTCTCGTCGCCTTCAATAATCGTATTCACTGCGCGCGCGACGTCGCCAAGACGAGCACCTACGCCGTCGACGCCTTTCATTCACCCGAAATCGGCGCGCTCGGCTGGGTGCAAGACGGCCGCGTGGAGTTTCAGCGCGCGGCGCTGCGGCCCCATACGAGCGCGACGCCATTCGTCGTCGGCGCGTCATGGCCCGCTGTCGAAGTCGTCGCGAGCTACGCGGGCGCATCGCGCACGGCCGTCGACGCGCTCGTGGCGGCCGGCGTGCGCGGCATCGTCGTCGCCGGGACCGGCAACGGTTCGATCCACGCTACCATTCAAGCTGCGCTTGGCGAGGCGCGCGCAGGCGGCGTCGCGGTGGTGCGTGCATCGCGCGTCGGTTCGGGCCACGTCATGCGCAACGGCGCGGCGCCGGACGATGCGCTTGGATTCGTGAGCGCCGGCACGCTCAACCCTTATAAAGCGCGGGTGTTGCTGATGCTCGCGCTGGCGGCGGGCGAAAGCGCGCCGGCCGCGCTGCAGCAGATCTTCGATACGTATTGATTCCGCTCGGGCAAGGCGCGGCAGATAGCGCAAGCGCCGCGCCGGGCGGGCCGGCGAGGGAAACGCCGGCTTGAAAGCGCGCGCCGGTCGAGCGATGGCGATATAGCGATAGATCGAATGGTTGGCAATCCGACAGACGGACACCCGACGACGACGTCTGACCGACCAAGGCTTCCCCGGCGCCGCCGGGTGCCGCTGCGGACCCCACTGCCGCTCTCAGCCCGAAAGCGGCTTTTGCTTCCCCTGACGCTTGCGGTTCGGCTTGTGGCCTGCGCCGCGCATCGACGATGCGCTTCACAGGGCCTCACCGCGCACGAAAGGGGAAGCGCCCCACGTGCCGGCCGTTCTTCGCTTCCCGAACGGCCCAATCCTGCTTGGCCTGTCGCCTCAGCGAGCCAGTGCCGCGCTCTGCGTTTGCGCCGGCGCTTCGGCGATCTCGAACCCGGACATGATTTCGAGCGCGAGCAACAGCGCCGAATGATCCAAATTGCCGCCGTCGTGGGCCGCGCAGACGCTGAACAACTGCTGGGCGCTGGCCGTGTGCGGCAACGCGATGCCGAGTTTGCGCGCGCCGTCCAACGCGAGATTCAGATCCTTGCGGTGCAAGTCGATCCGGAACCCTGGCTTGAACGCACGCTTGGTCATCCGCTCGCCATGAACTTCGAGAATGCGCGAGGAGGCGAAGCCGCCCATCAGCGCGCGGCGCACACGCTCGGGGTCCGCGCCCGAGCGCGCCGCGAACAGGAGCGCCTCGGCCACGGCTTCGATGTTCAGCGCGACGATGATCTGATTGGCGACCTTGCAGGTCTGGCCTGCGCCGTTGTCGCCGACGAGCGTGATGTTCTTTCCCATGAGTTCCAACAGCGGCTTCGCGCGCTCGAACGCTGCTTCGGGGCCACCCACCATGATCGAGAGCGTTGCCTCGCGCGCGCCGACCTCGCCGCCCGACACCGGCGCGTCGAGGTAGTCGCAGCCGAGCGCGTTGATGCGTTCGGCGAACTCGCGCGTGTCGAGCGGGGAGATGGAGCTCATATCGATCACGAGCTTGCCGCGCGAGAGGCCCTTGGCCACGCCGTCGTCTCCGAACAGGACCTTCGCGACGTCGGGCGTGTCTGGCACCATCGAGATGACGATGTCGGCTTCGCGCGCGACGGCCGTCGAGTCGGCCGCGAGATGCGCGCGCTCGCGCAAGTCGTCGGGCACTGGATAGGCGCCGTTCACGTACAGCGTATGACCGCCTTTGAGTAGATTGCGCGCCATATGCGCGCCCATGATGCCGAGGCCGATGAAACCGATCTTTGCCATGTCGATGTCTTCCGTTTAGCGATACGTCGTATTCAGATAAAGCGGGGAGTCGTTTCGGGGTGTGCCCGCAGGCTCGCGCTACCGCGCGTCGCGTACGTTGGCGATCTCGCGCAGCCAGGTGAGGCCTTCGAGCGTCGTCGTGCGCGGCTTGTATTCGCAGCCGATATAGCCGCTATAGCCGAGCCGATCGAGCCAGTCGAAGAGGAACGCGTAGTTGATCTCTCCGGTGCCCGGTTCATGCCGGCCCGGGTTGTCGGCCAGCTGAATGTGCGCGATGCGCGGAAGGTGCCGTTGCAGCGTCGCCGCCAGTTCGCCCTCCATGCGCTGCATGTGGTAGATGTCGTACTGCAGATAGAGGTTGTCGGAGGCCGCCTCGCGTATGACGTCCAGCGCCTCGCTCGATCGGTTCAGCGCGAAGCCCGGGATGTCGTACGAATTGCACGGCTCCACGAGCAGGCGGATGCGTTCCTTTGCGAGTGCGGTCGCTGCGAAGCGCAGGTTCTCGACGATCGTTGCGCGGGCGCGCTCGGCGCTGACGTCGCGGCTCGGGATGCCGACGAGGCAATTGAGTTGCGGCACGCGCAGCGCCTTCGCGTATTCGATCGCGCGGCCCACGCCGTCGCGGAATTCGGCAATGCGCTCGGGCAGGCACGCGATGCCGCGCTCGCCGGCTTCCCAGTTGCCGGCCGGCAGGTTGTGCAGCACCAGGTGCAAGCGGTTCGTCTCGAGCCGTTCGGCCAGTTCGGCCGTCGAGTAGGGGTAGGGGAACAGAAATTCGACGGCGGAGAAACCCGCGCGTGCCGCGGCCTCGAAACGCTCGAGGAACGGCACTTCGTTGAACAGCATGGTTAGATTGGCAGCAAATTTAGGCATGATGCGCTCGCGCGTCGGTCGGTCAGTGGGTCAGTCGGACAGTCGGTAATTCAGGAGCGAGACGATCGCCGCCTGCTTGGCGATCGTCCGCTCGTTCGATGATTGGGTGGGCAGCACGGCGCTCGGCTCGTGCCTCAATCGAGCAGAGAAATGGCCGTCGGCGCGTCTTGTCTCGAATCGGCGAGCGGCTCGAATTCGTTGATGGCGTCGATCTCCGTGCCCATCGCAATGTTCGTCACGCGCTCGAGAATCACCTCCACGACGACGGGCACCTGGAACTCGGCCGCCATCGCTTGCGCCTTTTGCAAGGCGGGGGCGATTTCATCGGGTTCGAACACACGCAGCGCTTTGCAACCGAGGCCCTCGGCCACCGCGACATGGTCGACGCCATAGCCGTTCAGTTCGGGGGCGTTGACGTTGTCGAACGAGAGTTGCACGCAGTAGTCCATGTCGAAGCCGCGCTGCGCTTGCCGGATCAGGCCCAAGTACGCGTTGTTGACCACGACGTGGACGTAGGGCAGCTTGAACTGAGCGCCGGCGGCCAACTCTTCGATCATGAATTGAAAGTCGTAATCGCCCGAGAGCGCGACGATCGGACGGCTCGGGTCCGCCGCCCGCACGCCGAGTGCGGCGGGAATCGTCCAACCGAGCGGACCGGCTTGCCCGCAGTTGATCCAATTGCGCGCCGCGTACACGTGCAGAAACTGCGCCGCGGCGATTTGCGACAGCCCGATCGTGCTCACGTAGCACGTGTCGCGGCCGAACGCCTTGTTCATCTCTTCATACACGCGTTGCGGCTTGATCGGCACTTCA
The DNA here is from genome assembly GCF_029522115.1 of Trinickia sp. Y13. Taxonomy (GTDB): domain Bacteria; phylum Pseudomonadota; class Gammaproteobacteria; order Burkholderiales; family Burkholderiaceae; genus Trinickia. The sequence goes on from NZ_JAKWFK010000001.1 coordinate 520,661, forward strand.
TCGAAGTGCGTTTTGCGCTGCATGGTGCGCTTGCGTTCACGGCAGGCTTGGCTCCAAGCGCTGCGATCCTTGAGCTTGCCCGCCGCTTTCCACTCGCGCGCGACCTCCACGAACAGCTCCAACGCGGCTTTCGCATCGGAGACGATCCCGAGATCGGGCCCGAAGACGCGGCCGATTTGTGTCGGCTCGATATCGACGTGCACGAATTTGCGGCCCTTGGTGTAGACCTCGATACTGCCCGTGTGTCGATTGGCCCAGCGGTTGCCGATGCCGAGGACGAAATCGGAGGCGAGCATCGTCGCGTTGCCGTAGCGGTGCGACGTCTGCAGGCCCACCATGCCGGCCATCAGCGGATGATCGTCGGCGATCGCGCCCCACGACATGAGGGTCGGCACGACCGGCACGCCCGTCGTCTCGGCGAATTGAACGAGCAGCGCTTCGGCGTTGGCGTTGATCACGCCACCGCCCGACACGATGAGCGGACGCTCGGCCGCATCGAGCAAGGCAAGCGCGGCTTCGATTTGCTTGCGCGAGGCCTTGGGCTTGTAGACGGGCAGCGGTTCGTACGTGTCGATGTCGAACTCGATTTCGGCCAGTTGCACGTCGATCGGCAAATCGATGAGCACGGGGCCGGGGCGGCCCGAACGCATCAGATGGAACGCTTGCTGGAACACGCGCGGCACGAGCGCGCTTTCGCGCACCGTGACGGCCCACTTGGTCACGGGCTTGGCGATCGATTCGATGTCGACCGCCTGGAAGTCTTCCTTATACAGCCGCGCGCGAGGTGCTTGGCCTGTGATAGCGAGAATAGGAATCGAGTCGGCCCAAGCCGAATAAAGTCCGGTGATCATGTCGGTGCCGGCGGGGCCCGACGTGCCGATGCATACGCCGATATTGCCCGGCGCGGCGCGCGTGTAGCCCTCGGCCATGTGCGAGGCGCCTTCGACGTGGCGCGCAAGGACATGGCTGATGCCGCCTGCGCGGCGCAACGCCGAGTAGAGCGGGTTGATCGCGGCGCCGGGCACGCCGAACGCAGTCTCGACGCCCTCTTTCTCCAGCACCAGTACGGCGGCGTCGATGGCTCTCATTTTCGGCATGGGTATCTCCTCATCCTGTTCGTCAATGCGTTCGGTCGCGGGTTAGGAGCACTGTAGGACTACGAAAAAGGTTTGATAAGATCGCTTGAAGTTCTTTTATCCAATACAAAATGTATGGAATGATGGCGTCGAACGCGGCAGCGGGCAGGGGGATGCGCGGATCGCGGCGGGATTGCCGCCGTCGCCCGGCGCCGAGTCGATCCGCGCGGGCGTGGCGAATGGGCAAGGGGATTGACGATGGATCGCTTCAAACAGATCGAAACATTCGTGCGAGTGGCCGAAGCCGGCAGCTTGGCGGCGGCCGCGCTCGAAGAAGGCGTCTCCCCAGTCATTCTCGGGCGGCGCATCGATGCGCTCGAAAAACGGCTCGGCGTGAAGCTGATGTATCGCTCCACGCGCAGGCTCGTGGTCAGCGAAGCGGGCGCCGCGTTTCTCGAGCGGTGCAAAGGGTTGCTGACCGATTGGGAGCAAGCGGAGAACGAATTGGCCGTGGGGCGGCAGGCCGTGAGCGGGCATCTGATCGTCTCGGCGCCGGCTGCTTTTGGCCGCAAGCATGTCGCGCCGCTCGCGCCCGCTTTCTTGGCCGACAAGCCGGGGTTGCAGATGTCGTTCAATCTGACCGATCGCGTCGTCGACCTCGTACGTGAGGGCTACGATTTGTCGATCCGCATCGGTGGCGCAGTGGATCCGAACTTCGTCGCCGTCAAACTTGCGACGAACCGGCGCGTCGTTTGCGGCACGCCCGGGTACTTTGCGCGGCACGGACGCCCGCGTGCGTTGGAGGACTTGCTTGCGCACAACTGCTTGGCTTTCAACCTGCAGGGCGGTCAAAACCGCGGCTGGTATTTCTTGCGCGGCGGCAAGCGCGTGACGATGCGCGTGACCGGCACGCTAGATTGCAACGACGGCGAACTGCTGCACCGATGGGCGTCGGAAGGGCTCGGCCTGGGTTGGCGCTCCACGTGGGAGATCGCCGAACAACTCGCGCGCGGCGAACTCGAAACGGTGCTCGACGAGTTCGCGCTGCCCGAGTACGACATCCTTGCCGTGTACCCGCAGCAGCGTTACGTGCCGGCCAAAGTGCGGTTCTTCATCGATCATCTGAGGCAGGTGTACGCGCGGCCGGGGTATTGGGGCGGCTCAGTGTAGCCGCTCGTAGGCGAAAATTGCATCCTTTGACCAGTTGGGTTACAATCTCCGGCTTCTCACTTGCCACACCGGTTGGTCCGATCACCGAATCGTCAACGATTCGTCAACATATCGGGTCATTGACGCCCGGGTGGCTTCAATCCACAAGGAGTGTGTATGCGTCATTACGAAATCGTCTTTGTCGTGCACCCCGATCAAAGCGAGCAAGTGCCCGCGATGATCGAGCGGTACAAGTCCACGATCAGTGCGCGCGGCGGCAATATCCACCGCATCGAAGACTGGGGCCGTCGTCAACTGGCCTACATGATCGAGAAACTCGCCAAGGCTCACTACGTCTGCATGAACATCGAATGCGACCAAGCCACGCTCGAAGAACTCGAGCACGCGTTCAAGTTCAACGACGCCGTGCTGCGTCACCTCATCGTCAAGATGAAGAAGGCCGAAACGGGCCCTTCGCCGATGATGAAGGAAGTGCAGCGCGAAGAAGCCAAGAAGGCGGCCGCCTCGTCGCAGCCGTCCGAAGCGCAGGCTTAACGGTATTCACGTTTTAAGCCACCAAGGATTCAGTTTTTTTCGCCCCCGTGAACCGGCTGCAACTCACGGCCAGCGTCATCGAGCGCGAGCCGCTGCGCTATACGCCGGCAGGTGTGCCGATCGCAAGCTGTACGCTGCAGCATCGCGGGGAAGTCGTCGAAGCCGGCGTCGTGCGGCAAATCGAATTGACGATGCCCGCGCTGGCTGCGGGCGCCGCGAGCGGGAAGCTCGAAACGTGTGAGATGGGCGTGGAGACGCTCTTCACCGGCTTCTTGGCGAAGAAAAGCCGCAACGCGAGAACCTTGGTGTTTCACATCACAGAATTGCAGGACATTGGAAAGGACTGAACATGGCCCGCCCCACTGGTAAGAAATTCGATAAGCGCCGTCAGCAACAAAACCCGCTGTTCAAGCGCAAGAAGTTTTGCCGCTTCACGGCTGCTGGCGTCGAGTACATCGACTACAAAGACCTCGATACGCTGAAGGACTTCATCGGCGAAAACGGCAAGATCACGCCGGCTCGTCTGACGGGTACGAAGGCCCATTATCAACGTCAGCTCGATACGGCCATCAAGCGCGCGCGCTTCCTCGCGCTGTTGCCGTACACCGACCTGCACAAGGCCTAATCAGACGACGCGATAAGGAGAATCCGAATGCAAATCATTCTTTTGGAAAAAGTCGTCAACGTGGGCAACCTCGGCGACGTGGTGAAGGTCAAGGACGGCTACGCCCGTAACTTCCTGATCCCGCAAAAGCTGGCACGCCGCGCCACGAAGGAAGCGGTCGCCGAATTCGAAGTGCGCCGCGCCGATCTCGAAAAGGCTGCTGCCGAGAAGCTCGCCGCCGCACAAGCGCAAGGCGAGAAGATGGCTGGTCTCACGGTCCAGATCGGTCAGAAGGCTGGCGTCGACGGCCGTCTGTTCGGCTCGGTCACGAATGCCGATATCGCCGAAGCGCTGACCAAGCAAGGCTTCAAGGCGGAAAAGGCGCAAGTGCGCATGCCGGCGGGCCCGCTCAAGATGGTGGGCGATCACCCCGTGCAAGTGTCGTTGCACACCGATGTCGTCGTCGACATCACGGTGTCGGTGCTCGGCGAGCACGCGTAAGCATCGCGACGCCATACCGGCCGTTCCGGGCGCTGTTTCCGGTTCGGCTCAGAATGTCGAAGAGGGCAGGAGCCGGAACACCGGTTCCTGCCTTTTTTGTTTTGGCCTCGTTTTGCCTGCTGGCTAAGCCGCGGCCATTTCGCGATAATGCCTCCCCATGAACGCACCGTCGAACGATCCGCAACTCGAATCGCTGAAAGTCCCGCCGCATTCGATCGAGGCCGAGCAATCGGTGCTTGGCGGCTTGCTGCTCGACAACGCAGCGTGGGACCGCATCGCCGATTTTCTGTCCCAGAGCGATTTTTACCGGTACGACCACCGGATCATCTACGAGCACATCGGGCGGCTCATCGCCGCGACGCGGCCTGCCGACGTGGTCACGGTGTACGAAGCGCTGACGACGTCGGGCAAAGCCGAGGATGTCGGCGGGCTGTCGTATTTGAACGCGCTGGCCCAGAACACGCCGAGTGCGGCGAACATTCGGCGCTACGCCGAAATCGTCCGCGATCGGGCGGTGTTGCGCCGCCTCGTCTCCGTCGCGGATGAAATTTCCGCCGACGCGTTCAATCCGCAGGGCAAGGAAGTCCGGCAACTGTTGGACGAGGCCGAATCGAAGGTGTTTTCGATTGCGGAGGAGGGCTCGCGCGGCACCCAAGGCTTCCTCGAAATCGGCCCGCTGCTCACGCAGGTGGTCGAGCGCATCGATACGCTTTATCACACGGCCAATCCCAGCGACGTCACAGGCACGCCGACGGGCTTCGTCGATCTCGACCGGATGACCTCCGGCATGCACGGGGGCGAACTCATCATCGTGGCTGGACGCCCGTCGATGGGTAAGGCCCAGCCGCTCGATGCGCGTGTCAAAACGCTTTCGGGCTGGAAACGCATGGGCGAGCTGCGGCTCGGCGATGCGTTGGCGTCGGTGGACGGGGCGCCGTCCAGGGTGACGGGCATCTTTCCGCAAGGCGATCGCCAGGTTTATCGCGTTCGATTTTCGGATGGCCGGTCGGCCGAATGCTGCGACGAACACCTTTGGCGCGTGCATTGCCGTGACTGGCGAGCGCCGCGCGTGGTCGACACGGCTCACTTGCGTGCATTGCTGAGCCGCAAACGGTATCGAAATCGCTTGTCGATCGATGTGCCGAGCGGCGATTTCGGCCATGGGCAAGCGCTCCCGATCGATCCTTGGGTGCTGGGCGCATTGCTCGGGGACAGCGCGATGGGCGCAAGTTCGGTACGGTTCGGCGTCAAGACGCAAGAAGCGTTCGAGCGTATGCGAGCGGGTGCGGGCGCCACCGCCGCGGTCCAGTGCGGCGATGGGCGCGCGCATGATGCGGGAGTCGAGCGCCGCGACGCGAGTGAGCCGGGCGCAGGGCTTGGAGTCGACCCGATCGAGCAGGTGCTCGAGCGCCTCAGGCTTTGGGGTTGCACGAGCCACGACAAATTCATTCCGCGCGCGTACTTGGATGCCGCGAGGCCCGCGCGCCGCGACTTGCTCAGTGGGCTGCTGGACACCGGTGGCCGTATCGACGCCTTGGGCGTGGTGCGCTATTGCGCGGCAAGCGCGCGGCTCGCGCGCGATGTCTGCGAACTCGTGCGCTCGCTCGGCGGCTGGTGCTCGGTGTCGGAAGAGGCGACGAGCTCGACCGGCGACGGCCGGGCCGGTGCAGGCGCAACGGCTTACCATTGCGCGATCCGCCACCCGGAACCGCAGAGTCTGTTTCTTTTCGATGGCGATGGCGAGCGCTTTGATCGCGACTTACGCCCGAGCAACATGCCGGTCCTGGTTTCGATCGAGCCGACGCGGCGTGCGCCGACGCAGTGCATCTCGGTGTCCCATCCGTCGCGTCTGTATGTGACCGACGACTACGTCGTGACGCACAACACGGCTTTTTCGATGAACATCGGCGAATACGTCGCCGTCGAATATGGGCTGCCTGTCGCCGTGTTCTCGATGGAAATGCCGGGCACGCAGCTCGTCATGCGGATGCTCGGCTCGGTCGGCCGCCTCGACCAACATCGAATGCGCACGGGACGCTTGACCGACGAAGATTGGCCCAAGCTCACTCACGCCGTGCAAAAAATGAGCGAGGCCCAGTTGTTCATCGACGAGACGGGCGGCTTGAACCCGATGGAGTTGCGCTCGCGAGCGCGACGCTTGGCGCGTCAATGCGGCAAGCTCGGGCTCATCATCGTCGATTACTTGCAGCTGATGTCGGGCTCGTCGACCGGAGAGAACCGGGCCACGGAAATCTCCGAAATCTCGCGCTCGCTCAAGAGCCTCGCCAAGGAACTGGACGTGCCCGTGATCGCGCTGTCGCAGTTGAACCGTGGCTTGGAGCAGCGCCCGAACAAGCGCCCGGTGATGTCGGACCTGCGCGAGTCCGGTGCAATCGAACAGGACGCGGACGTCATTCTTTTTATTTACCGCGACGAAGTGTACAACCCCGACAGCCCCGACAAGGGCACGGCCGAGATCATCATCGGCAAGCAGCGTAACGGTCCTATTGGGCCTGTACGGCTCACGTTCATGGGGCAATACACGAAGTTCGACAACTTTGCCGGCCCGCAGTCGTTCTACGGATCCGAGTAGACGTAGCGCCCCAGTATGGGGCGCGGTTGTTGCATTCTCGTGCGAAGGTGCAACCAGGCGTTGGGCGCGCCCGCATGACCCGGTACAATGTTGCAGTTTTATGTCAGCCCCGAGAATCGCTATGCGCTAGCGTGGGTCGCTTCGCAGCGGATTCGTTTTCGGCCCAGCGGTCTCTACCGCCGCGGCGTTGGGGCGCCCAATATGACCACCTATCGGGATCTCAATGTTCGGTCGCTTCATGCCCACCGAGGGCAAGTTCTTTGAAATCTTCAACGAGCACGCGAAGTGCATCGTCTCCGCGAGCGAAGAGCTCGAACGGCTCGTAGATAACCTCGGCGAAGCCGAAGTGCATAAGCAGCGCGTGCAGGCCAATGAAAAGGCCGCCGATAAGCTCACGCACGAAACGATCGACCTCTTGCACAAGACGTTCATCACCCCGCTCGATCGCGACGAAATCCATAAGCTGATCACGACGATGGACGACATCCTCGATTTGATGGAGGACGTCGCCACGGCCGTCTCTCTCTACGACGTGCGCGTGATGCCGTCGGAGGCCAGCCAGCTCGCGCACATTTGCACGCAAACGGCAAAGTACGTGCAACAAGCGGTCAACATGCTGTCGGACATGCGACAGGCGCGCCAGATTCTCTCGGCGTGCGAGGAGATCGACCGCTTGGAGTCGGAAGCGGATCGCGTGCTGCGCTCGGCCATGTCGAAACTTTTCCGCGAGGAAGACGATGTCAAGACGTTGATCAAGCTGAAGGCGGTCTACGAGTTGCTCGAATCGATTACCGACAAGTGCGAGGATGTCGCGAACATCATCGAAGGCATCGTGCTGGAAAACGCGTAAAGCGAGCGGACAAAACCGATGCAATCGATCCAGATCGCCCTATGGGTGCTCGCGACGCTAATCGCCGTCGCGTTCGTCTTCGACTTCATGAACGGCTTCCATGACGCAGCGAATTCAATCGCGACCGTCGTCTCCACCGGCGTGCTCAAGCCTCAGCAGGCCGTCGCTTTCGCCGCCGCCTGCAACGTCATCGCCTATTTCATCTTCCACTTGAAGGTCGCTTCGACCGTCGGCAAAGGCACGATCGATCCAAAAATCGTCGATCACTACGTGGTATTCGGCGCTCTGTTCGGCGCGATCATTTGGAACATCCTGACCTGGCGCTTCGGCATCCCGTCCAGTTCCTCGCACGCATTGATCGGCGGCCTCGTGGGCGCCGCACTCGCCAAATCGGGATGGTGGGCGCTCAACATCGACGGCATCATGAAGACCGTCGCCTTCATCTTTCTTTCGCCGCTGCTCGGCTTCGTGCTGGGTTCTTTCTTCATGACCGCGGTCTCGTGGATCTTCTTTCGCACGCCACCTAGCAAGGTCGACCGGCGCTTTCGGCGCCTGCAGTTGATTTCGGCCGGTCTATATAGCCTCGGACACGGCGGCAACGACGCGCAAAAGACGATCGGAATCATCTGGATGCTGCTGATCGCGACCGGCTTCGCCTCGGCCACGGCGGATGCGCCGCCCGTGTGGGTGATCGGTGCGTGCTACATGTCGATGGGGCTGGGCACGCTGTTCGGCGGCTGGCGCATCGTCCGCACCATGGGGCAAAAGATCACGAAGCTCAAACCGGTCGGCGGCTTCTGCGCGGAAGCGGGCGGCGCGATCACCCTGTTCGTTGCGTCCGCCATGGGCGTGCCCGTCTCCACGACGCATACGATCACCGGGGCCATTGTCGGAGTCGGCGCCACGCAGAAGCTGTCAGCCGTGCGTTGGGGCGTGGCAGGCAGCATCGTTTGGGCCTGGGTGTTGACCATTCCCGCGTCGGCATTGCTGGCGGCAGCCGGCTGGTGGCTGGGGCATCGGTTGCTGTGAGCGTAAAGCTGCCGCGAGCTTAATCCACTGGCGAGGGCCCGCGGCGATTGTGCGCTCGTGTATCGGACGAACTCATCCCAGCTTATAGAGTGGGGCGTCCGTCGTTGCCATCTGCGATGGCACTGGCGCATCTACCGTATCGCGTCAGTCGCCGCTGTTCGCGAATTGCGCGATCGGGTCCTCGGTAGCGGCATTCTGTGTGGTTCGAATAGGCGGCGGGGTGGAAGCCCGCATGATTCGAACGGTGGATTCCTGGGGGGCGGGCTGAATCGGCAATGCGCCGGCACGTCTTGCCTGTCGTTCGGCTTGCGCCGCGGCAGGGGGGGGCTCGAATGCGTCAGCGGCCGCATCGATCGCATCCTCTGCGGCTGGGGCTTGCGCGGTCGCTTGGTTTGCGGCGGCGGTGCCGGCGCTCGGCGAGTGCATTGGCGCGCCAATTCCGATCGATGCCACCGGTGCGGCCGCTTCGGCAGGCTCGATCGACGCGGCTCCCGGCGCAGCGCTATCCCGCACCGCGACGGCTGCCGTCCCGGTCGAGGGCTCCACGGGTAACCTCGCTGCCGGCGACGATTGCCGCGCCGCCAAACGGGTGGGTGCATCGAATGGCGATGGCGGCTCGAGCGGGGCGGCGACGCGCCGAATGCCATCGAAGTGTTTCGCCCAGTACGGGTTCGTCAAATAGTCGAGCCGGACGGTGCCTCCCGTCGACGGCGCGTTCACGAAGCGCAGCTTGCCGACATAGATTCCGACGTGCGAATGCGGCCGGCCCGTCGTATTGAAGAAAATGAGATCGCCCGGCGCAATCTCGTCGGGCTCGATCGATTCGCCGCGGCGGCTCATATCGGCGGTCGTGCGAGGCAATTCGACATCGGCTGCTCGGGCAACGACGTAGCGCACGAACCCGCTGCAATCGAAGCCGCTAGTGGGTGTGTTGCCGCCCCAGCGATATGGAACGCCGACGAGACTCATCGCTTGAATCGAGATTTCTTCGCGGCCGATGCTGTGATCGACGAATCGGGGCAACCCTGGCGGCATTGTGCGCAGGCCGTTCTCGCCGCGCGTCGACGCGCCACCGGCGCGCGCAACCTTCGGCGGCGCGCTCGAGCACGCGGCCAATGACAGCACGACGAGAAGGGCTACCCAAAATCGCAGCATGCACTCGGACACCGGAGCGGCCGGTGCCAGCTAAGTTGGTTGCAAAGGGCGCCAGGTCACCGTGCGTAGCTTGCGTCACGTTTGCGGGCGCCATTGCGGCCGATAGTAGCCCTGCCGGCGGGCGTTCGGCAACAATTCTTCATAAATTACTTGAGGTTTTGCGTGCAGGCGTTGCCTGCCCGATACGCCCCCTGGCCCATGCTCTGAGGTCTGCACCGAAGTATTGAAAAAAAACGCCCGGCGAACCGGGCGTTAGAGGTGAATCGTGGGCACGAACTCGCTAGAGGACATCGCTCCTTCAGCGCATCGCGCCCCATTGCTCGATCACAAGATGTCGGACGCGTAATCGGCCAGCCGCGAGCGCTCGCCGCGTGCGAGCGTGACATGGCCGCTGTGCGCCCATCCTTTGAAACGGTCGACCACGTAGGTGAGTCCCGAACTGCCTTCGGTCAAATACGGCGTATCGATCTGTGCGATGTTGCCGAGGCAGACGATCTTCGTACCGGGGCCCGCGCGCGTGACGAGCGTCTTCATTTGCTTGGGCGTTAGATTCTGCGCTTCGTCGATGATCAGGTATTTGTCGACGAAGGTGCGCCCACGCATGAAGTTCATGCTCTTGACCTTGAGGCGCGAGCGAATCAGCTCCTGCGTGGCGGCACGTCCCCACTCGCCTGCGCTGTCGTCGGTCCGTTGCAGCACTTCGAGGTTATCGTCGAACGCGCCCATCCACGGCTGCATCTTCTCTTCTTCGGTGCCGGGCAGAAAACCGATGTCTTCACCCACGGGCACCGTCGCGCGCGTGACGATGATTTCGTTGTACCGCTTCTCGTCGAGCACTTGCGCAAGACCGGCCGCCAGCGCCACGAGCGTCTTGCCGGTGCCCGCTTGTCCCAGCAGCGTCACGAAGTCGATCTCCGGATTCATGAGCAGGTTCAACGCGAAGTTCTGCTCGCGGTTGCGCGCCGTAATGCCCCAGACGTTGTTCTTGTTGTGGCTGTAGTCGCGCAGCGTCTGCAAGACGGCCGTCTTGCCGTTCAGTTCCCGCACGATGGCTTGGAACGGCGGCTCGCCCGTCTGCGGTTCCAGATAAAGGAATTCGTTGACGAGCAGCGACGGGCACAGCGGCCCGGTCACGCGGTAGTAGGTCGTGCCGGTCTTGTTGTCCTGCCAACTTTCCATGCCCTTGGCATGTTTGGTCCAAAAGTCTTGCGGCAGCGCGCGCACGCCCGAGAACAGCAGATCCTTGTCCTCGAGCACTTGATCGTTGAAGTAATCCTCGGCAGGCAGACCCAGCGCGTGCGCTTTGATCCGCATGTTGATGTCTTTCGACACCAGTACGACCTGCCGATCTTCGCGTTCGCGCTGCAGCGCGCGCACGACCCCCAGTATCTGGTTGTCGGCCTTGCCCTGAGGCAGTCCCTCCACGGGCTCGATGTCGGCGAGCGTCGTTTGGAAATAGAGGCGGCCTAGCGCCTCGCGGCTGCCAAGGCGAGCAAGCGGCAGCCCCTCGGTGATCGGGCCCGCGTTGGCGACGAGCGCATCGAGCGTGCGGCTGACTTGCCGCGCATTGCGCGCGACTTCGGACATGCCTTTCTTGTGGTTATCGAGTTCCTCGAGCGTCATCATTGGCAGATAGACGTCGTGTTCCTCGAAACGGAACAGGCAGGTCGGATCATGCATGAGCACGTTCGTGTCGAGCACGAACAGCTTGCGCACTTCGACCTCGTCGGCGGCCCCTTTACGGCTGCGCGGCTTGGCGGCGGGCGCAGCCTGCGCTTGCACGGCGGGCGTTGCGGCAGCGGGCGTTTGCGTGCGTGCTTGCACAGGGGCGGCAGGCGTGGCCGGTTGCAGCAGGGCGGCCGTTTGCTTCGGCTTGCGGCTGCGACCGCCGGCCCCTTGCTCGGCGATGGCGGCCGAGGGCGGCAACGAACGCACGGCGGCGCCCGCATTGGCGGCAGGCCCCATCGGGGCGGCGACCGCAGCGGTGCCGCTCACCGCGTCGTACTCGGTCGCTTCTGCTTGCTCCCCAATCGTCCCTGGTTTTTTGGCGGTGCGCGCCGGCCTGGCTTTGGCCTTGAATTCGTCGGGCGGCAAAAGACTGCCGAGTTTGTTGGGCGGGGTAGGCAAAGGCATGGTTTCCCTCTAAGAATCGGGTCGCATCTCGTGCGCCGCCGTGCGAAAAGCTGCCCGCGGTCCCGGGCCGGCCTGCTAGCGGCGCGTTTCAGGTTTCGGTTCGCCGGTTCGCCTAGATTTCGATCAGCTCCTTAGCAAAGGCCGGCGGCCGAACAGCCTCTGGCCGCCGAAAAACAAAAAAGCCGCCGCTCCTGTTGCGATGGAGCAAGCGGCTCGATTGCGAGCGTCGCGCGGCGCCTGGCGCGTAAAACGTCTGCCATGGCGACGACGCCGGCGCGGCTGCGGACAAGACGAAGTGAACGGGAACTCATTGCAACGCAATATAACGCGCGTCAAAGTGCTTGTACAGCCTCGAGCGTTTCATCGACGTGCCCGGGCACCTTCACCCCCCGCCATTCGCGCCTGAGCACGCCCTGAGCGTCGATCAAGAAGGTGGAGCGCTCGATGCCGCGAACTTCTTTGCCATACATCTTTTTCATTTTGATGACGCCGAACAGCGAGCACAGCGATTCGTCGGTGTCCGAGATCAGCGGGAACGGCAGTTCGAGTTTTGCCTTGAAGTTTTCGTGCGAGCGCAGGCTGTCGCGCGATACCCCGACGATCTCCGCGCCTGCCTTCTGAAATTGCGGGTAGAGGTCGCGAAACTGCAGCCCCTCCGTCGTGCACCCGGGCGTGTTGTCCTTCGGGTAGAAATACAGCACCAGCTTTTTACCACGCAGGCCGGACAGGGTGATCTCGCCGCCGGTCGCGGGAGCCGAAAAATCGGGGATGAGTTGGTCGACTGCAATAGGCACGTGGTTCTCCTGTTTTTATCGCGCGAATTGTCGAGTGGTTCGACGCGGGCCGCACGGCCGCGCAACCCGCCTATGCGGCGCCAAGCGGCCGGCGATCAGTCCGGCTGGACGATCAGCTCGCCCGAACGGCCCGGAATCGCGCCCCAGGTGACAGGGTACGATGGCAGCAGGCTACGGTCCAGCGCAGCATGGTAATCGCCCATCGTCGCAAAGGTATGACCTTGAGCTTGCCAGCCGGCAAGCAATCGCTCGAAGACGGGGGCGAGCTTTTGTCCTTCGAGCTCGGCATGCAGCGTGAACACTTGATCGTGAGCGTTGCGGGCCGTGGTGGCGAGCAAGCGCTCGGCAACGTTCGTTTCGTCGCATCCGTCGATGCCCAGCAGTTCGTCCAGCGTGGGTAGCGTGGTGGGCAGTTGCACGTGCCGAAGCGTTTTGCCATGGACGACGGGACGATACGGCGAGTGGCCCCGCCCATCGGACGAGTACGCCATGCCCCAAGCATCGATCTGTTCGAAAGCGTGCTCGTTCATTTGCCAGCCGGCCGATCCGTGCGTAGCCGGCGGCGCGCCGAAAATATCGGCGAACCGAGTGAAGCTTTTTTGCATCTGGCCGACGGTCCAGTCGCGCCCGCGCGAGCGGACGTTATCCTGCCAGTAGACATGGTCCCACGTGTGAATCCCGCATTCGAAGCCCGCTTCGTGAATCGCGCGCATATCGGCCACGGCGCGCCGGCCGATGTCGGGGCCGGGCAGCAGCACGCCGTACATGAGCTGCTTCACGCCGTAATGCTCGAGCACGGACGTGCGCGAGACCTTCTTCAGGAACCCGGGCCGCAGCACTCTGCGCAGCGCCCAGCCCGTGTGGTCGGGGCCGAGGCTGAACAGAAAAGTCGCGCGCGCCTTGAAGCGGTCGAGCATGCGCGCGAGATTGGGCACGCCTTCGCGCGTGCCGCGCAGCGTGTCGACGTCGATTTTCAGAACGATGCGGGGCAAAGACGGACCTCGAAATGTTGCGTCGGCGCGGCCGCGGCGAGCTTACTGCTGCTCGACGAGCGCGCGGGCGTCGGCAACGTGGCCGCGATACGCTTCGAAGATTTTGCGCAGGGCGTCGTCGAAGGTGGCCGTGGGCGCCCAGCCGAGTTCGGCCATCGTATTGTCGATCTTCGGCACGCGATTCTGGACGTCTTGATAACCCTTGCCGTAGTAAGCGCCCGACGACGTTTCGACGAGTTGCACGCCCTTGGCCGACTCCGCGTACTCGGTATATTCGGCGGCGAGCGCCAACATCTTATGGGCCAGCTCGCGCACCGAGAAGTTGTTCTTGGGATTGCCGATGTTGTAGATCTTGCCCGAGGCGATGCCGTCTTTGTTCTCGATGATCTTCATCAGCGCGCCGATGCCGTCGTCGATATCCGTGAACGCGCGCTTTTGCGAGCCGCCATCGACGAGGCTGATGTTCTCGCCGCGCACGATATGCCCCAAGAACTGCGTCACCACGCGCGAGCTGCCTTCCTTCGGCGTGTAGATCGAATCGAGGCCCGGCCCGATCCAGTTGAACGGGCGGAACAGCGTGAAATTGAGGCCCTCTTGCATGCCATAGCCCCAGATCACGCGGTCCATCAACTGCTTCGAGCAGGCGTAGATCCATCGCGGTTTGTTGATCGGGCCATAGGTGAGCGCCGATGCCTCGGGATCGAACTCGTCGTCGGCGCACATGCCGTAGACCTCGGACGTCGACGGAAACACGAGGTGCTTGCGGTACTTGACGGCCGAACGCACGATCGGCAAGTTCGCTTCGAAATCGAGCTCGAACACGCGCAGCGGCTGTTGCACGTAGGTAGCCGGCGTTGCGATCGCGACGAGCGGCAGGATCACGTCGCACTTCTTCACGTGATACTCCACCCACTCCTTGTTGATCGTGATGTCGCCTTCGAAGAAGTGCATCCGCTCGTGCTTCGTCAAATCGCCCAGCCTGTCCGTCTGCATATCCATGCCGAACACTTCCCAGTCGGTCGTCTCGAGGATGCGCTTGGACAAATGGTGGCCGATGAAGCCATTGACGCCGAGAATCAGGACTTTCTTAGCGGAACGTTCGGTTTTGGCGGGATTCATGAATGACTGGAACGGTAAGTGAGCTGGGCGAACTGGGCGGGGGTGACGACGGTTTCTTGCCCGTCGCGCTGATGCCGCAGTTCGAAAATGGCGATCGCACGCGCATCGCCGCATACGCCGAAACATGCATTATCGCTTACGTGCAGACCCGGGGGCAAATCGGCCAAACGGGCGTTGGCGATCGTTTCGAGACTGGCTAGGCGCGCGCGCGCGATGACGAAGCGCTCGCCGGCAATCTCGGTGAACGCGCCGGGGTAAGGCGGAGCAACCGCGCGCACGAGGTTGTAGACCTGCTGCGCGGGCTTGGACCAATCGATACGACCGTCTTCGGGCTTGCGCCCGCCGAAATAACTGCCGCGCGCAAGATCGTTCGGCAGATGCGGGGCTTCGCCCGCGAGCAGCGCCGGCAGCACGCGCCAGAGCGTTTGCTCGGCCGCGACCGTGACTTTATCGAACACTTCCTGCGCGGTATCGTCGGGCAGGATCGGCACGCTCGTCTGTCCGACGATCGCTCCGGCATCGGGCTTGGGCGCCATCTCATGCAGCGTGGCGCCGGTTTCGGTTTCGCCGTTGAGCACGGCCCAGTTCGTCGGCACGCGGCCTCGGTACTTGGGCAAGAGCGAGCCGTGCATGTTGTAGGCGCCACGCGGCGCGAGCGCAAGCAGGTCCGCCGGCAGCATGTGGCGGTAGTAGAACGAGAAGATGAAATCGGGCCGGGACCGGGCGAGCGCCTCGCGCAACGTCGCGCTCGTGGGATCGGCGGGCGTGATGGTCTCGATGCCGTGCTCGGCGGCCACTTGCGCAACGCTGCCGAACCAGATGCGCTCCGCCGGGTTGTCCTCGTGGGTGACGACGAGCGCGATGTCCACGCCGCGCGCAAGCAGCACGCGCAAGCAGCGCACGCCGACGTTGTGGTACGCGAAGACAACGGCGCGCGGCTTCATCGGTCTCGCTCCTCGCTCGGCGCGGGCCGAGCCGTCCCTACGTCGCGCGCCGCTTCTACGTTTCTCGCGGGGATGGGGGGCGCATCGCCGGGACGCGCTTCGAGCACCGTTTGCACGAGATAGCGAGGCCGTGCGCGGACTTGCTGATAAATGCGGCCGATGTACTCGCCGAGCAGCCCCAACGCGAAGATGATGACGCCGAGCATGAAGAACGTGATGGCGAACAGTGTGAACACACCCTGAACCTCCGCGCCGATGACGAAGCGCCGAATGACGAGCAGCAGAAACAAACCGGCCGATCCCATCGACAAGATTACGCCAATGAACGAAAGCCATTGCAGCGGCACGACCGAGAAGCCCGTCACGAGATCGAAGTTGAGCCGGATCAAGCTATAGAGCGAGTACTTCGATTCGCCCGCGAAGCGCTCTTCGTGGGCGACTTCGACTTCGATCGGGTTTTGCGCGAAGGTGTAGGCGAGGGCGGGGATGAACGTGTTGACCTCGCCGCATCGATTGATCGTATCGATGATTTGCCGGTTGTAGGCGCGCAGCATGCAACCCTGATCCGTCATTTTGATATGCGTGATGCGCTCGCGCAGGCGGTTCATCGCGCGCGACGCTTTGCGCCGCCAGAGCGTGTCCTGGCGCTGGATGCGGATCGAGCCGACATAGTCGTACCCTTCGCGCATCTTGGCGACCAGCTTGCCGATCTCTTCGGGTGGGTTCTGCAAATCGGCGTCGAGCGTGAGGACGATATCGCCGCGCGACTCCTCGAAGCCGGCGAGGATCGCCATATGCTGCCCGTAGTTGCCGTTGAGCAGCACGACGCGCGTCGTGTCGGGGCGCGCCCGAAACTGCTCGGCGAGCATCGCGGCCGATTTGTCGCGGCTGCCGTCGTTGATGAAGATGACTTCGTAGGTCGTGCCGAGCGCATCGAGCGCCGGATACAGACGCGCAAACAGCGCGCGCAGCCCGGCCTCCTCGTTGTAGACGGGGATGACGACCGAGACTTCAGGGTGTGCCGAACGGTGTTCCGTATAGCTCATGTCCGCTTATTTCCCAAATTGTTCGCAGATCTCGTTGACGGCGCCGCACACGCGCGCCACGTCACGCTCGGTCATCAGCGTGAACATCGGCAGCGTGACCGTCGTCGCGCCGAAGCGCTCGGCATGCGGAAACATGCCGGGCGCGAAACCGCGCGCGCGGTACAGCGTGAACAGGTGAATTGCCGGGTAATGCACGCCGGAGCCGATCCGGTACTCGTCATGCAGCTTTTGCATGAACGCGGCGCGATCGATCGTCAGGCGCTCGAGCGGCAGCGTGACTTGGAACATGTGCCAGTTGCCGTTCTCGAAGTCGGCCGGGGGCAAGCCCATGCCGATCTTCGCTGCCGCACCGCCTTCGAACCCCGCGAAATAGGCGCGCGCCAGCTTCTTGCGCTGGGCCGTGAACCGTTCGATCTGCGCGAGTTGGCCAAGGCCCACGCGCGCCGCCACGTCGGTCAGATTGTACTTGCCCCCGAGCAGATCGCAGTCCATGCCGTCGTATCCCGTGCGGGTGATGCCCTGCAGCCGGTATTTGCGTGCGAGTTCGGCTTCGTGCTCGTCGTTGAGCACGAGTGCGCCGCCCTCGATCGAGGTCAGATTCTTGTTCGCATGAAAACTGAAGGAAACGATGTCGCCCAGCTTGCCGATCCGCTCGCCGCGCCAGGTTGCGCCGAATGCTTGAGCCGCGTCCTCGATCACGCGCAGCCGGTAGGCGCGCGCAATGTCGTAGAGCCGGTCCATATCGACGGGCAAGCCGCCGAGAAAGACGGGAATGATCGCCTTCGTGCGCGGCGTGATCGCCTTTTCTAACAAATTCAGATCGATGTTGCGCGTGATGGGGTCGATGTCGACGAAGACGGGCGTCGCCCCCACTTCCAAGATCACGTTCGCCGTCGCGACCCACGATGCCGGGGTCGTGATCACTTCGTCGCCTGCGCCCACGCCCGCGATGCGCAGCCCGATTTCGAGCGTCGCCGTGCCGGAGTTGAACGTGCGCACCGGACGGCCTCCGCAATACGCCGACAGCGCCTGCTCGAACGCTTGGTTCTGCGGCCCGGTCGTGATCCAGCCGGAGCGCAGCACGTCGACGACGCCCGCGATCGTCTCCTCGTCGATTTCGGGGCGCACGAAAGGCAGGAAGGCAAGAGAGTCTAGAGTCATGGGCTTCGCTCGAGTACGAAATTGTTGAGTTCGTGGCGGCGCTCGGGGCGCCGCCTTTTTTTATCGTCGATGTGCATCCGAAGCGCGCCGGTTGCGGCCGGGCGCTCGACCATGGGGCAGCTCAACTGCGCGCAAGCACGAGCACGCCGATCAGAATGATGCCGATGCCGATCAGCCGTTGCAGGCTCAACGCTTCGCCGAACAAGTACCACGCCGCCACCGCGTTGACCACGTAGCCGAGCGAGAGCATCGGATAGGCGATCGACACGTCGACGCGCGAGAGGCCGACGATCCAGACGACGACGCTGACGACGTAGCACGCAAGACCGCCGATGATCGGCCACTGCATCGCGAGCTTCAGTCCGATCGGCAGAATGTTCGCACGGGTGAAATCGAAGTGTCCAACGGCGTTGACGCCGGCCTTGAGCAGCAATTGTGCGCAGGCGTTCAGTGCGACGCCCAATAGGATGCAAAAAAGCGAAATCGGATTCATCGATGCTCGGACGGTTGGACTCGGTGGGCGTAAGGGTGCGTTTGCGGTTTTCACGGTTTTTCCACGACGACGCGCCGCGTGTCGCGCGCGATCACGCGCATCGGCACGTGCTTGGCGGCCAATTGGTCGTAGAGTTCCGGCCGCATGACAGCCAGCGCATGCGGGTCGCCCGTCCAGCGGGCAATCCATGCATCGACGGTCGGCACCCATTTGGACGGCTCTTGGGACACGCCGAAGCTCAGTTCGTCGGGGTTGGCGACCATGATCGTCGTGTGGTCGACGTAAAACGGCAGTGTGTGGTCCAAGTAGCCGACCGAATAGAAAGGCGTGCCGGCCGGCACCCGGGCGAGGGCGGCTTTGACGGCCGGCGCGAGCAGAGCTCCTGAGCTTTGCCGGCCGAACACGTCGTGGCCCGTCCCGCCGATCGTGCAGAGCATGATCCAGCCCGCGGCGAAGGCGACGGCCGAAGCCAACACGCCGCGCTCGGCGCGCCGCAGCACGGCCAAGGCGGCCAACGTGAGGACCAGCGCAACGCCGATCGCCGCGAACACCCATACGCGAAACTCGCGGTAGAGTGCGTTCGGGGTGCGTGCGTCGCCGAAGCGGGCGAGGAAGACGGCGCCCACGGCCGCAGCGACGAGCAGTGCTAAATAACCGAGCAGGTGCCTGCGCCACGCTTGGCGCGAGAGGCGCGGCAGATACGCGCCGATGACGAAGGCGAGCGCCGGGGCGATCGGCAGCACGTACGAGACCAGCTTGGAGTGCGAGGCGCTGAAGAACAGGAAGATGAAGCCGGACCACACGATGAGCAGCTTGCCGGGCGCAAATCCGTTCGGCTGGCGCGGCTGCGCGAGCGCATGGCGCACGCTTTGCCAGGCTACCGAAAGCCACGGCAGGAAACCGATCAGCAAGACCGCCACGAAGTAATAGACGGGACCGGGGCGGTTCTGCGCGGGCGTCAGGTAGCGATCGAACTGCTGGACGATGAAGAAGAAATTCAGGAACTCGGGGTTGCGCTGCTGAACGAGCACGAACCAGGGCGTTGCGATCGCGAAGAAGACGACGAGCCCGCTCGGTAGATAGAGCCGTTTCCACAGCGCCCAATCGCGCACGATCAGCGAGTAGAGCACGAGCACCGCGCCCGGCAGGATGATGCCCACGAGCCCCTTGGATAGCACCGCGAGGGCCATCGCGGCCCAGCATACCCACATCCAGCGCCGCGCCGCGCTCGGCGCCGCACCGGGGCGCTGCGCGAGCAGCATCGAGCACAGCGTGAGCTCCATCCAAAAGGACAGGCCCATGTCGAGGGTGTTGAAGTGTCCCATCAACTCCCAATAGGGTGCGCCCGCGAGCACGAGCGCGGCGGCGAAGCCGGCCGTCGCGTTGAACACGCGAGCGCCCGTATAACCGGCCAGCAGGATGCCGGCGAAGCCGGTCAAGGCCGTATAGAGCCGGGCTTGCCAGGCGCCGATGCCGAACCAGGCGAACGTGAGCGCGTTCATCCAAGTTTGGAGCGGCGGCTTCTCGAAGTATTTGTAGCCGTTGTAGCGCGGCGTGATCCAATCGCCCGTGAGGAACATTTCGCGCGCCATTTCGGCGTAGCGGCCTTCGTCGCTCGGTACGAGATGCCGCCATCCCAGCGGGACGAACCAGACGAGCGCGAGCACAAAGACGAGCATGGCGATCGCGATGCCGCTGACGGGCCAAGGTGTCGCGGCGCCGTCCGCCTGCGGCGCGCCGGCGCTTCGAGCGGCGCCGACGGCGCGAGGAGAGCGTTGAAACGACATGGGTTCGGTATCAGTGTCTATCTAGGTGGATCGAACGGAGTGCGCAGCGAACGCTATGCTCAAACGGTACCCCGCCGCGTGGGCGGGATTTGCTCGCGCACAGCACGGAGAAACAACGCGGCGCGACCGAGCGCTCATCGTTCGATGAGCAATGCCGCGGCGACGCGCCGGCCTTCGGCCATCAGAATGTTGTACGTACGGCAAGCGGCCATGAAGTCCATCGTCTCGACGCCGATGCGGCGGGTGCTGAGCGATGCCGTGAGCCGCGGGTGCGGAAAGCGCAGCCGCGCGCCGCTGCCGAACACGACGACCTCGGGCGCTTGGTCGAGCAGCAGTTCGAAATGCGCCGGGTCGAGCGCGTCGAACGACGACACGGGCCAATCGATGACCGGCGTATCGGGCAGCAGCAAGATGCTGCTTTCGTGACGCACGAGATTGACGTCGACGTAATGGGCGCCGTAACCGGTCACGGTGTTGAGCGCGCCGCTGGAGTCCTGGTGTAATTTCAAATCGGTTTCCGTAGTTCCGCCGGGTGCGGCATGGCCGGCCGCAACCGCATCTTGGCTCGGCCGCATGCCCGAAAGGGGCCTCTCGCGACGATTGTGCATTGCGAAAGTCGGCCGAAATCCGCTAAATTATAGCTTTTTAGCCGCCCCGCGGCGGCCGGCATCGTGCATCCGCGCGAGCGAACTCCACTCACCGCCCCTGCGCGCGCCAAAAGCGCCGCCGTTCAGGACGGTCTGCTGCGCAGGTTCGACCGGCACACTCAACGCTGGCCGGGCGCGACGCGCTTGATCGCGCCGAGCGCCGCTTGCTCGGCCACCGCTCCCCGTATTTCGGCTCTCCCCAGGAAATAGTGCCCGCCGTGAAACCGATTCTGAAATCGAACAAACTGCTCAACGTCTGTTACGACATTCGCGGCCCCGTGCTCGAGCACGCGAAGCGTCTCGAGGAGGACGGGCATCGCATCATCAAGCTGAACATCGGCAATCTGGCGCCGTTCGGCTTCGATGCGCCCGACGAGATCATTCAAGACGTGATCCGCAATCTGCCGGCTTCCGCGGGGTATTCCGATTCGAAGGGCGTGTTCGCCGCGCGCAAGGCGATCATGCATTACTCGCAGCAAAAAGGCGTGCTGGGCGTCGAATTGGACGACATCTACATCGGCAACGGCGCCTCCGAGCTCATCGTGATGGCCATGCAGGCGCTGCTCAACGATGGCGACGAAGTCCTGCTGCCGGCGCCCGACTACCCGCTCTGGACCGCGGCGGTCAGCCTGTCGGGCGGCACGCCGGTGCACTATTTATGCGACGAATCGAACGGCTGGATGCCCGATCTGGACGACTTGCGCTCGAAGATCACGCCGCGCACGCGCGCGCTCGTCGTCATCAATCCGAACAACCCCACGGGCGCGCTGTATTCCGACGAACTCTTGCTCGACCTGCTCGAGATCGCCCGCCAGCACGGCTTGGTCGTCTTTGCGGACGAGGTCTACGACAAGATCGTCTACGACGGCAAGAAGCATACGTCGCTTGCCGCGCTGTCCGACGACGTGCTGACCGTGACGTTCAACAGCTTATCCAAGAGCTACCGCTCGTGCGGCTATCGCGCCGGCTGGATGTACGTCTCGGGCTTGACCGGCGAGAACCGCCGCCATGGCAAGGATTACTTCGAGGGGCTCGGCATCCTCGCTTCCATGCGGCTGTGCCCGAACGTGCCGGGGCAATATGCCATTCAAACGGCGCTCGGGGGCTATCAAAGCATCAACGATCTGATCGCCCCGGGCGGGCGGCTCTACAAACAGCGGCAGGTCGCCTACGAGATGCTCAACGCCATTCCCGGCGTGAGCTGCGTCAAGCCCGAAGCGGCGCTGTACATGTTTCCGCGGCTCGACCCCGAGGTCTACCCGATCAAGGACGATCAGCAATTCATCCTCGACCTGCTACTCGAAGAACGCGTATTGCTCGTGCAGGGGACGGGCTTCAATTGGCCGCGGCCCGATCATTTCCGGGTCGTGTTCCTGCCGAACGTGGATGATTTGACCGATTCGATCAATCGGATCGGACGCTTCCTCGAAGGCTATCGCAAACGCCACGGCGGCTGATCGCGGCACGGGCCGAGCCGCACGCGGCTCCCGGCGCGCCGCGCTTGCCTTTCAACGATTTATCTAACTAGAACACGCTGCATGGAATCGATCAAAGTTGGCTTGTTGGGCTTCGGCACGGTAGGCAGCGGCACCTTCACGGTGCTGCGCCGCAACCAGGAAGAGATCAAACGCCGCGCGGGCCGCGGGATCGAGGTGTCCCGCATTGCCGTGCGCAATCCGGCGAAGGCCCTGGCCGTGCTCGGCGATTGCGCGAAGAGCGTCGAGGTGGGCAGCGACTTCGCGGCCGTGGTCGACGATCCGTCCATCGCGATCGTCGCCGAAATGATCGGCGGCACCGGCATCGCGCGCGAACTGGTGCTGCGCGCCATTGCGCAGGGCAAGCACGTGGTGACGGCGAACAAGGCGCTGCTCGCCGTGCACGGCACCGAGATCTTCGAGGCGGCGCGGGCCAAGGGCGTGATGGTGGCGTTCGAGGCGGCCGTGGCCGGCGGCATTCCGATCATCAAGGCGCTGCGCGAAGGCTTGACGGCCAACCGCATCCAGTCGATCACGGGCATCATCAACGGCACGACCAATTACATCTTGTCGGAGATGCGTGAGCGCGGGCTCGATTTCGCGACGGCGCTCAAGGGCGCGCAGGCGCTTGGCTATGCCGAAGCCGATCCGACCTTCGACGTCGAAGGCGTGGATGCCGCGCACAAGCTCACGATCATGAGCGCGATCGCTTTCGGCATCCCGATGCAATTCGACCGCGCCCATATCGAGGGCATCAGCAAGCTCGCGTCGATCGACATCAAATACGCCGAGGACCTCGGCTACCGCATCAAGCTGCTCGGCATCACGCGCCGCACCGATCGGGGCATCGAGTTGCGCGTGCATCCCACGCTGATCTCGGCCAAGCGTTTGCTCGCCAATGTCGAGGGTGCGATGAACGCCGTCGAGGTGCATGGCGACGCCGTGGGCGCCACGCTCTACTACGGCAAGGGCGCGGGCGCGGAGCCGACGGCTTCGGCCGTGGTCGCCGATCTGGTCGACGTGACGCGCCTCGATACGGCCGATCCGGGCCATCGCGTGCCGCATCTCGCGTTCCAACCGCAGAGCGTGTCCGATACCACCGTGCTGCCGATCGACGAAGTGACGAGCGGCTACTATCTGCGCCTGCGCGTGGCCGACGTCACGGGCGTGCTGGCCGATATCACGCGCATCTTGGCCGACGCGGGGATTTCCATCGACGCGCTACTGCAAAAGGAATCGGAGCAGATCGCCGACAACGGCGAGACCGACGTCGTCATCATCACGCACACCACGCTCGAGAAGAACGTCGACGCGGCGATCGCGCGCATCGAAGCGCTTTCGACCGTCGTGTCGAGCGTGACGAAGCTGCGAATGGAAGCGGAATGCTGAGCCACTCACCGAAATCGAAGTCACGAAGCCGACTATGAACTACATCTCGACGCGAGGCGCCGGCATCGGCGAGCGCCATACGTTCTCCGATATCTTGCTCACGGGGCTCGCCAAAGACGGCGGCCTCTATCTGCCGGCCGCGTATCCGCGCGTGACGGCCGACGAGCTTGCACGTTGGCGCACGCTTGCTTATGCCGACTTGGCCTTCGAGGTGCTCGGCAAGTTCTGCGACGATATTCCCGCAGCCGATCTGCATGAGCTCACGCGCCGCACTTATCGCGCCGATGTCTATAGCAACGTGCGCGCCGGCGAAAATGCGAGCGACATTACGCCGCTCACCGCGCTCGGCGTCGAGGGTGGCGCGCCGCTATCGCTGCTCGCGTTGTCGAACGGGCCGACGCTCGCATTCAAAGATATGGCGATGCAGTTGCTCGGCAACTTGTTCGAGTACGCGCTCGCCAAGCATGGGCAAACCCTCAATATCCTCGGTGCGACGTCGGGCGACACGGGCAGCGCGGCCGAGTATGCGATGCGCGGCAAGGCCGGCATTCGCGTCTTCATGCTGTCGCCGCACCGCAAGATGAGCGCGTTTCAAACGGCGCAGATGTACAGCTTGCAAGAGCCGAACATCTTCAACTTGGCAATCGAAGGCGTGTTCGACGACTGCCAGGATATCGTCAAGGCCGTCTCGAACGATCACGCCTTCAAGGCGCAGCATCGGATCGGCACGGTCAACTCGATCAACTGGGCGCGCGTCGTCGCGCAGGTCGTGTACTACTTCAAGGGCTACTTCGCGGCGACGCGCTCGAACGACGCGCGCGTGTCGTTCACGGTGCCCTCGGGCAACTTCGGCAATGTCTGCGCGGGACACATCGCCCGCATGATGGGGCTGCCGATCGAAAAGCTCGTCGTCGCCACCAACGAGAACGACGTGCTCGACGAATTCTTCCGCACGGGCGCTTATCGCGTGCGCGCCGCGGCGCAGACCTACCATACGAGCAGTCCTAGCATGGACATCTCGAAAGCGTCCAATTTCGAGCGCTTCGTGTTCGATTTGCTCGGCCGCGATCCGGCGCGCGTGCTGCAGCTCTTTCGCGACGTCGAAGAAAAGGGCGGGTTCGATCTGGCCGCCAGCGGCGATTTCGCCCGCGTGCGCGAGTTCGGTTTCGTGTCGGGGCGCAGCACGCACGACGATCGCATTGCGACGATCCGCGACGTGTTCGCGCGTTATGGACAGGTCATCGACACGCACACGGCCGACGGCCTGAAAGTCGCACGCGAGCATTTGGACGTGGGCGTGCCGATGGTCGTGCTCGAAACGGCGCAGCCGATCAAGTTCGGCGAGTCGATCCGCGAAGCGCTCGGGCGCGATCCTCAGCGTCCGCCG
The DNA here is from genome assembly GCF_029522115.1 of Trinickia sp. Y13. Lineage (GTDB taxonomy): Bacteria > Pseudomonadota > Gammaproteobacteria > Burkholderiales > Burkholderiaceae > Trinickia. Next base: position 545,540 of record NZ_JAKWFK010000001.1, read on the forward strand.
GCGTTCGACGGGCTCGAAGCGCTGCCGCAACGCTTCGAGGTGCTGCCGGCCGAGGCGGAGCGCGTCAAGGCTTTCATCGCCGAGCGCGCGCTCGACTGAACGCGGGCGGCGGGCGGACATAAAACCGCCCGCCACGGGCCTTCCCGTGCCCACGCATGCCGGTTTGGCGCCGCCTCGCTACAATGAGGGTTTTCGCAGCGAGAATCGCTTGCCGATGTCGACGCCCAACCCATCTGCTTACCGCGCCCCCCTGTTATCCACTGCTGAAGCGTTGTCTGCGCTATTGGCGGCCGCCGCTCCCGTTGCCGAAACCGAATCGGTCTCGACGCGCGATGGGCTCGGGCGCGTGCTTGCCGCGGATATCGTATCGACGCTCGACGTCCCGCCGGTGCACACGAGCTCGATGGACGGGTACGCGGTGCGCGTGGCAGACCTGACACACGGCGAGCGGCGCTTGCCCATCTCTCAACGCGTGGCCGCGGGCCAATCGCCGCAGCCGCTGGCCGAGGGGACGGCTGCCCGTATCTTTACGGGCGCGCCGGTGCCGCCCGGCGCCGACGCCGTCGTCATGCAAGAACAGGCGGAAGCGGACGGCGGCGTCGTCTCGATCCTCCACACCCCCAAAGTCGGCGAGTGGATCACGGCGCAAGGCGCGGACATCCGCCGCGGCGCGGTGATCCTTCCGGCCGGCACTCGGCTTTCCCCGCAGGCGCTCGGGCTCGCGGCATCGGTCGGTTGCGCGAGGCTCGACGTGACGCGGCGCTTGAAAGTCGCGGTGTTCTTCACCGGCGACGAGTTGACGATGCCAGGCGAGCCGCTCGCGCCAGGCGGCATCTACAACTCGAACCGGTTTACGCTCGTCGCTTTGCTCACGCGCTTGAACTGCGATGTGACCGACTTGGGTATCGTCCCCGATCGGCTGGATGCGACGCGCGGGGCCTTGACCGCTGCGGCGCGCGATCATGATCTGATTCTGACCTCGGGCGGCGTCTCGGTCGGGGAAGAAGACCACGTGAAACCGGCCGTCGAATCGTTGGGCCGTCTCGCGCTCTGGCAGATTGCAATGAAGCCCGGCAAGCCGCTTGCGTTCGGCGCGGTGCGCAAGCCGCCGCACGGCGCACCGATCGAAGGCGCCGCCGAAACGCATTTCATCGGTCTGCCCGGCAATCCCGTATCGAGTTTCGTGACGTTTCTGTTGTTCGTCCGCCCGTTTCTGCTGCGCCTATCGGGGATGCGCGAAGTCGCGCCGCGCGCGTGGTCGTTGCGAGCCGATTTCACGCAGGCCAAGGGCGATCGCCGCAACGAATTTCTGCGCGCACGCGTCAATGCGGCGGGCGGGCTCGATCTATTTGCGAACCAGAGTTCGGCGGTGCTCACCTCTACGGTCTGGGGCGACGGGCTCATCGACAATCCCCCCAATCACGCGATCAGCGCCGGCGAGACGGTTCGGTTCCTTCCTTTTTCCGAATTGCTCGACTGAACGCCGAATCGATCGCCCACTCAACCGGTAAGCGGACATGAAACTAGAGTTGAGGTACTTTGCGAGCGTGCGCGAAGCGCTCGGCACGTCGCAGGAAACGGTGGAGGTGCCCGATGGCATCGCCACCGTCGGTGATGTGCGGGCCTGGCTGCGTGCGCGCGGCGGGGCGTGGGCAGAGACGCTCGCCGAGGGGCGGGCGCTGCGCATGGCTTGCAACCACACCATGACCGACGCAGGGACGCGCCTCACGGATGGCTGCGAAGTCGCCTTTTTCCCGCCTGTTACGGGCGGCTGAGCGCGTGCGTTACCCGAATCGACTGGAGCCGAGGCCATCATGACCGTTCGCGTGCAAACCGAGGATTTCGACCTGTCGGCCGAAATCGCCGCCCTGCGGGCCGAAAATGCGCAAGTCGGTGCCGTCGTCGCGTTCGTCGGGACGGTGCGCGATTTGAACGACGGCGAAGACGTCTCTGCGATGGAACTCGAGCATTACCCGGGCATGACCGAAAAAGCGCTCGAAGCGATCGTCGAAGACGCCAAGCGCCGCTGGCCGGGGGCTCAAGTGCTGATCGTGCACCGGGTGGGCAAGCTGTATCCGCGCGATCAGATCGTCCTGGCCGCGGCCACATCGGCGCATCGGCACGATGCGTTCGACGTCTGCTCGTTCGTGATGGATTACCTGAAGACGCAAGCGCCGTTCTGGAAGAAGGAGACGACGCCAAGCGGCGAGCGGTGGGTAGATGCCCGCGTCTCCGATGACGCGGCGTTAGCCCGATGGGGGCTGACCTCGACGAACGTGACGCCGAGCGACGAGTAACGGACGACGGACGGCCCCCGGGTTACTCGCCGCCGTCGGCGTCCGAGCCCGGTGGGGACCGGCCGACGCGCTTCGCCGGGAGCGGCTCTGCGCGGCGGCCCGGCTCGCCGGGCGCATCAGCGTTAGGCGCAGCGTCGGCAGCGTGCCGCCTCGGTGCGATCCGCTCGAGCAGCGCCTGTTGTTCCGCCGGAATGACATAGTCCCAGCCGAAGCGGCTTAGCTGCAGGCTTTGTGCGATCCGCAGCGCAGGCTCCATGAAGCGCACGGCCGCAGCCGGCTCGTAACGCTCGCAGACGGTGTCGAGGAACAGATGGAGCCAGCGGCTGAAGTGGCGAGGCTCGACGCCTTCGAGCGGTTGATGCGCCTGTTGGACGTTGCCGCGGTAGCGCTTGTCGCCGAGCACGAGGCTGCCCCAGAACGCGCACATCTTTGGCAAGTGCGTGTCCCAACGGCCTTCGAGCACGGCGTCGAAGACGGGACCGAGCAGCGCATCGGCGCGCACGCGATCGTAGAACGCGTAGACGAGTTCGCGAATGTTCGCCTCGGTCGGCGCTGGATAGCGCTCCGGCGGCATCCCGGAACCGTTTTGAGTAGAAGTGGACATCGAAATGCAGGGTCGGGCGCTGGGATTGGGACAGAATTTGTCGAAAACTGCGCGCCAGGCCGACTAAATTACAGTAATCCGCTAGGGGTGGCAGCAGCCAGCAGACCTGCGCGCCCGATGCATGTTATGGTCAAGCCGCCTTCTATACAACCCTTCGCGCGGTGCGGTCTTGCGGGCGGTTCACAGCCGTCGCGCAAGCGTGCGCCGAGCCACGTTCGATCGATTGCCTGCCGATGAGACTGACCGACTACACCGACTATGCCCTGCGCGTGCTGCTGTTCCTGGCCGTGCGCGAAGAGGGGCTGAGCACGATTCAAGACATCTCCGATGCATACGGGATTTCTAAGAACCACTTGATGAAGGTGGTGCAACGGCTTGGCGAACTCGGCTGGATCGACACCGTGCGGGGACGCAACGGCGGGCTGCGCCTGAACCAGCGCTCGCTTGCGCTGACGATCGGCCAGGTCGTGCGTGCCACGGAAGGCGATTTCGCGATCGTCGGGTGCTTTGCGCGCGAGGGCGCCGAGCCGCGCAGCTGCGTCATCGAGCCGCAGTGCCGCCTCAAGCACGTATTCGAATCCGCCCGCGGCGCATTCCTTGCGGAGCTCGACCGGTACACGCTACGCGAGCTTGCGAGCCCGGCGGCGCCGCTGGCCGATCTGCTCGGCCTGCGCCCGCTGTCCGCCAGCGGCGCCGCCCGGCCTGTGGTGCCGATCACGGCCCGCTAGCGCTGGCCCCGTGGCGATCGCGCAGGCCCCTCCGAGCGAGCGCTACGCCCAGGGTGCGGCATTTTTGTGCGCCGGCGCGTGAAAAATCCGCTTGAAACGAGCCGAGAGCGCCTCATTTTGGTGATAGTTAAAAATTGGAGGTCTCTTCATGAGAATCGACAAGCTCACCACCAAATTCCAAGAAGCGCTCGCCGATGCCCAGAGCCTTGCCGTCGGGCGAGGCAACCAGTACATCGAGCCGCTGCACGTGCTCGCGGCCCTCGTTGCGCAACAGGACGGTTCGGCCCGCTCGCTGCTTTCGCGCGCGGGCGTGCATGTGCAGGCGCTGCAAACGGCGCTGAACGAAGCGGTTTCACGCTTGCCGCAAGTGCAGGGCACCGACGGCAACGTGCAGATCAGCCGGGAGCTCAACGGCTTGCTGAACCAGGCCGACAAAGAGGCGCAGCAGCTGAACGACACCTATATCGCGAGCGAAATGTTCCTGCTCGCGGTCGCCGACGACAAGGGCGAAGCGGGACGGCTCGCGCGCCAGTACGGCCTCACGCGTAAGTCGCTCGAAGCGGCGATCGCGGCTGTGCGCGGCGGAGCGCAGGTGCATAGCGCCGATGCTGAAAGCCAGCGCGAGGCGCTCAAGAAGTACACGATCGATTTGACCGAGCGTGCGCGCGCCGGCAAGCTCGATCCGGTGATCGGCCGCGACGACGAGATCCGCCGCTCGATCCAAATCTTGCAGCGGCGCACGAAGAACAACCCCGTGCTGATCGGCGAGCCGGGCGTGGGTAAGACGGCGATCGTCGAAGGGCTCGCGCAACGGATCGTCAACGGCGAAGTGCCCGAATCGCTCAAGAGCAAGCGCGTCCTGTCGCTCGACATGGCGGGCTTGCTCGCGGGCGCCAAATATCGCGGCGAGTTCGAAGAGCGGCTCAAGGCGGTGCTGCAAGACATTGCGCGCGACGAAGGCCAGACGATCGTCTTCATCGACGAAATCCACACGATGGTCGGCGCAGGCAAGGCCGAAGGCGCGATGGACGCGGGCAACATGCTCAAGCCTGCGCTGGCGCGCGGCGAGCTGCATTGCATTGGCGCGACGACGCTCGATGAATACCGCAAGTACATCGAAAAGGACGCTGCGCTCGAGCGGCGCTTCCAAAAGGTATTGGTCGACGAGCCGTCGGTCGAGGCGACGATCGCCATCTTGCGCGGGTTGCAGGAGAAATACGAACTGCACCACGGCGTCGAAATCACGGATCCTGCGATCGTGGCCGCGGCCGAGCTGTCGCATCGTTACATCACCGATCGCTTCCTGCCGGACAAGGCGATCGATTTGATCGACGAGGCCGCCTCGAAGATCAAGATGGAAATCGACTCCAAGCCGGAAGAAATGGACCGGCTCGACCGGCGCTTGATCCAACTGAAGATCGAGCGCGAGGCCGTGAAGAAGGAAAAGGACGAGGCGTCGCAAAAGCGGTTGCAATTGATCGAAGAGGAAATCGAACGTCTGAACCGCGAGTACTCCGATCTCGATGAGATTTGGACGGCCGAGAAGGCGGCCGTGCAGGGCAGCGCCCAACTGAAAGAGGAAATCGAGAAAACGCGTGCCGAGATCGCACGTCAGCAACGCGAAGGCAAGCTCGAGAAGGTGGCCGAACTCCAATACGGCAAGCTGCCCGAGCTTGAGTCGCGTCTGAAGCAAGTGACGCAGGCCGAGGCGAAGGAGCAGCACGACCCCACGCATCGTCGTCTGTTGCGCACGCAGGTCGGTGCGGAAGAGATCGCAGAAGTCGTCTCGCGCGCCACGGGCATCCCGGTTTCGCGGATGATGCAGGGCGAGCGCGAGAAGCTGTTGCAGATCGAAGGCAAGCTGCACGAGCGCGTGGTCGGTCAGGACGAAGCGATCAGCGCCGTGGCCGACGCCATTCGGCGCTCGCGCGCCGGGCTGGCCGATCCGAACCGCCCCTACGGCTCGTTCCTGTTCCTCGGGCCGACGGGGGTGGGTAAGACCGAGCTCTGCAAGGCGCTGGCCGCGTTCTTGTTCGATTCCGAAGAGCACCTGATTCGAATCGATATGAGCGAGTTCATGGAAAAGCACAGCGTCGCACGGTTGATCGGTGCGCCGCCGGGCTACATCGGCTACGAGGAGGGCGGCTACTTGACCGAAGCCGTGCGCCGCAAGCCCTATAGCGTGATCTTGCTCGACGAGGTGGAGAAGGCGCACCCGGACGTCTTCAACGTGCTGCTGCAAGTGCTCGACGACGGACGCATGACCGATGGGCAGGGCCGCACGGTCGACTTCAAGAACACGGTGATCGTCATGACGTCGAACCTGGGCTCGCAAATGATCCAGTCGATGTCGGGCGAGCCGCAAGAAGCGGTGCGTGACGCCGTTTGGGTCGAGGTCAAGCAGCATTTCCGCCCCGAGTTCCTGAACCGGATCGACGAAGTCGTCGTGTTCCACGCGCTCGATCGCAGCAATATCGAATCGATCGCAAAGATTCAGTTGCAGCATCTGCGCGACCGGCTGACCAAGCTCGATATGGAACTGATCGTCTCCGACGGTGCGCTCGAGCAGATCGCGAAGGTTGGCTACGACCCTCTGTTTGGGGCGCGGCCGCTCAAGCGGGCGATTCAGCAGGAAATCGAGAACCCGGTCGCCAAGCTCATTCTTGCGGGGCGCTTCGGGCCGAAGGACGTGATCCCTGTCGATGTCGAAGGCGGCAAGTTCGTCTTCGAGCGCGTCGTGCATTGACGCGCTTGGCCGGGGCAGCGGCCCGGTGTTAGCCTCATGAGGCCGAGCGGTTACCCGCTCGGCCTTTTTTGTCGGTCAACCGCGCAAAGGCGGGACTTCGAGTGCGCTCGAAGTCTTAACGTTGGGGGTGTCATGTCGGAAGCACTGACCATTGGCCGCATGGCCGAAGCGCTGGGCGTCACGACGCATACGCTGCGATATTACGAGCAAGCCGGACTGATTCGGCCGGTGTCGCGCTCGCAAGCAGGGCATCGCCTCTACGGCCGGCCGATATCGAATGGCTGCGATTCGTGATGCGTCTGAGGGCGACGGGAATGCCGATCGCGCAGATGCAGGCATTCGCCGCGCTGCGAACCAAGGGAAACCGGACGGCGGCCGAAAGGCGCGCGCTCTTGATCGAACATCGCAAAGCGGTGGTCGAGGCGTTGCAGCAGTGGCAGGCGAACCTTGCGGCGATCGAGGACAAAATTCTTGTCTACGACGCGATGGTGCAGAGCTCCGACATGACGGATGTCAAAGCGAACCCTCAACCGTCAAAGGATCGACCATGGCCAACAAAACCACCCACCACGCAAACGAGAACGCAAACAACGACCGCTACGCACGGGGATAGGACAAGCTCAAAGAAATCGACGGCGAGGCGGGCGAGCGCGTGATCGAAGCGCTTGCGCCGATCGCACCTGATTTCGCGCGCTACTTGATCGAGTTTCCGTTCGGCGACATCTACAGCCGGCCTGCGCTCGACCTAAAGGCCCGCGAGATCGCGACGATCGCCGCGCTGGCCGCACTCGGCAATGCGCAGCCGCAATTGAAAGTCCACATCGAAGGCGCGCTCAACGTCGGCTGCACGCGCGAGGAGATCGTGGAAGTATTCATGCAGACGGCCGTGTATGCGGGTTTTCCGGCAGCCTTGAATGCGCTTTTCGCCGCACGTGAAGTGTTCGTGGCGCGCGATGCAGATGCGCTCGCATGCACCGAGTCGGCTTGAGCGCGCGATTCTCGCGCGGCTTCGGTCAAACGACGTCGATATGCTCGCCTTGGGCCGCGCGCGCCTGGCGTTCGCTGACGAGGCGCCAATGCGCGAACAAGCCGCCGCCGGCCACGGCCAAGCTCGCGGCGCTGGCGGCCCAAAAGCCGCGCGCGCCCGTGAGCCAGTGCGGCACGAGGCCGCCCACATCGAACCCGAGCCAGTAACCGCCGCCAAGCCCCACGCCCCAAAGCGCGATCGCATAGATGACGGTCGGACCGACTGCGACCTTATAGGCGCGCAAGACGAAGGCCGTCACCGTCTGGAACGTATCGAAGATGTGATAGACGAGCATGATCGGCAACAACGGCATCGCGGCTGCAATCACCGCGGCGTTGGTCGTATAGCCGGCGAGGATCGCCGGCCGCAGCGCGAAGGCGATCACGGCATATCCGAGGCCGATCGCACAAGCCATTACGATGCCGTGCAGCGCCAGCGTTCGCGCGGCTTCGTGGCGCTGGCCGCCGAGCGCTTGCGCGACGAGCGTCGAGGTCGCGATGCCGATCGACATCGGCGTCATATAGAGAACGGCGCCGAAATTGCCGGTGATCTGATGGCCCGCCAACGTCGTGGTGCCGAAGCGGGCAATGAACAAGGCCATGAACGTGTAAGACGTGACCTCGATCAGATACGACAAGCCCATCGGTACGCCGAGTTTGAGCAGCGCAATTTGCTTGCGGCGCTCGGGCCAGCAAAAGTGCTTGAAAATTTCGAAGGGCGTGAACAAGTCGAGCCGGGCGAGCAGCGTGAGGCCCAATGCGGCGAACGCCCAGTTGATGACGGTGCTGGCGAGGGCGCAGCCGGGGCCGCCGAGCGCCGGCAGGCCAAGTCCGCCGAAAATGAACCACAGATTGAGCGGGATTTTGACGAGCAGCGCGCACACTTGCAGGATCATGACGAGGCGCGGTTTGCCAATGCCGTTCGCGAGCGAGGTGTAGACGCGAAAGGCGAGGCTCGCGGGCAAGCCGAGCGCCGCGATGCGCAAATAGCTTTCCGTGCGCTCGTATAGCGCCGGCGGCACGCGAGAGATCGCGAGCAACGGTCCCGGGAAGAACATGACGAAAAAGCCGACGAGCGCCAAGCCTGCTGCCAGCCAAAAGCCTTGGCGCACTTCTTCGCCAATCTGCGTGTAGCGCCGCGCGCCGTAGAGTTGCCCGCAAATCGGCTGGAGCGCGAGCACGACGCCCGTCAAGCCGACGAACACCGAGATGTACACGGACGAGCCGAGACCGAGCGCGGCCAGATCGACTGCTGAATATCGGCCGACCATCACCGTGTCCATCACGCCGAACGCGATGATGGCGAGTTGTCCGATCAGCACCGGCCACGCAAGGCCGGCGATTTTGCGCATATCAGCGAACATGGCGCGCAGGCGTTGACGTCAGCGTTTGCGAGTGGGGTGTCGATGCCGTGCGATCTTTGGCGCTGGGCGATCGACGCGCACATATAGCCGGAAGCGTTCGTCGCGGTCCGCTGCGCGCCGGCCTTCCCACACGAGCTTCCATGCATAGTTCAGCATGGGGCTGGGCGCGCTGAAATCGGCGCTGTCTTGCCGCAGCAGCACGTCGCAGTCCTCGTTGAACGAAAACTGCATATCGGCGAAATAGGAAAAAGAAGCCAACTGCGCATCGCCAAGCCGGACCGGGGAAATACAGACGTAATCGTCGGGAAGGTGCTCGGCGATTTGCAATGCCACGTCGCGATAAGTCCTGCTGTAGTTGACCATCGGCAGCCATAGCGTCATCAGCAATACCCACATCAGCGTGGTGCCCGCGCTCGAGAGGATGACGCTGCGCCAAAGCACCTTCGGATGACGGGCGATGCGCCAACGAACGAGCGCCAGCCATGAAACGGTCGCGACGATGGCGCACAGGAACGATAGAACGTTGAACTGCGGCTCGAACCCGGGCACGAGGCGGGAAAGATTACGGGCGAGCGGGTGCGGGAAGCCGGTTTGCGCGGCGAGCCAGACCAGCCAGACGAAGATGCTGAGAATGGAGAAGCTCAGAACGGCGAACCAATCGAACGCATTGATCGCGCCGCGCTTGAGCGTGGGCAGCGCGAACGCGGCCAGCGTCGCGAGCGGCGGCAGCAGCAGAATATAGAGCCGGTTCGTTTGGTGGCTTTGCAAGACCGCAAGAACGAGCAGCGGAATGGCGACGAACACGGGAATCGCGACGTGCGGCTTGCGGCGCACGCCGCCCCAGCTGACCCAGGCCCACAACGCGAGCGGCCACGCGGGCCAGGTGAACAGCGGCAGGTTCTTGAACGCGTACAGCCAGACGTGCCCCGACGGCGCGGTGAATCGATTGATGCTGCCGTTGACCCATTGCTGGAGGAACCAGCGCGCATCGTCCGGATAGGCGTGCAAGATCGCGAGCGGCCAAGCCAGCGACAGCGCCACGGCGATCGGCAACCCCACGAGCGGCAGCCAAGGCGAGCGCATCTCGGACACGACGCAGAACATGACGACGGTGCTCGCAACGAGCGCGACCACGAGTAGCGGGTTGCCCGACAAAGCCAGGACGCCGATTGCGCTCGCCCACCAGAGCGCCCCTTGCAGCGGCTTGTCGATCCCGCGTACGATCCCGTAGACGAGCATGGCGGTGCCGACGAACTGCGATAGCTGCGGCGTCGTTTCGTGCCCGCGCTCGGCGAGGCCGAAGCAGGCGACGAGAATCAAGAGCGCGCCGTCGGCAAGCGTGCGCCCGTAGTCGCGCGGCTCCGGTTCGCCGCCGAACGCGTACTTGAACGGTTGAACCTCGGCGCGACGGCCAAGCAAATAGGCGGCGTACCAGACGAACGCGCAGGCCGCGCAAAACAGCACGCCCGTCGCAAGCCGCGAGGCATCGGCCGCGTCTATCCACGGCCCGAGCGCGCGGATGCAGGCCGCGCCGAGCCAATAGCCGAGCGGGCCGTCATCGGTGATGAATTTGCCGACGAGGTTCGGTAAAAGCCAGTCGTGCGCGTTGCCGCCAGCCATCGTCCACATGACTCCGAAACCCGCGGCGTCCTCGTTTTTCCACGGATCCCGGCCGAACAGGCCAAAGGCTGCATAGACGATGCAAAGCGTGAGCAACAGCCAGCGCGGAAGGGCGCGCGTGGCGGAGGCGGTGAGGCGGACGACAGGTCTCATGCAGGCGGAGCGGATTTCGAACGGCGGTTGTCATGCTGATGGGGCGCTCGCCTCTGGGCGCGCGATCCGGCATTGTAGTCGCGCCGCGCGCCGCCTGCCATGCGGTGCGCGTGCGCGATCGCTGCAGCAATGAAAAAGGGCAGCCATCGCTGCCCTTGAGGTTGCATCCGCCCGAGGCCGGATGCGTATTTCGGCGAGTGCTTACTTCGCGGCCTTGCCGGCTGCGCGAGCACCGAACTTCTTGTTGAACTTTTCGACGCGGCCAGCCGTGTCCATGATCTTTTGCTGACCCGTGTAGAACGGATGCGATTCCGACGAGACTTCGATCTTAGCGAGCGGGTAGGTCTTGCCGTTGTGCTCGACCGTTTCACGCGTTTGAATCGTGGAGCGCGTCACGAACATGAAGCCGTTCGACAGATCGTGGAAAACGACTTCGCGGTAATCGGGGTGAATGCCTTGTTTCATGGTGTTTCCTTTGGTCGGGCGGTAGCCAACCCACGCTGTGGCGCCGGCAATATATGGCCCCGAGGAGCCAACGCACGGCACGCCCAAGGCGCGAGCCACTTGCCTAAGGTCGAAAAACGGCGATTATGCCAGAAAATCAGTTGGTTGACGAATTTTCGCCTGCGCTCAGGCCTGGGCGAGAATGCCGGTGCCCGCGGGATCCTGGCGGTAGTAACGCGCGAGCAAGCGGTAAAGCTCCGGGTATTGGGTTTCGAACGCCTGCGGCTGGACGAACAGCGCTTCGCTGCAGACTGCGAAGAACTCGGAGGGGTGGTCCGCCGCGTACGGGTCGATCAGCGATTCGCGCTCGAAGCGCGCCCAGCGGCGGCGCGGGACCGCATCGACGTCCGCGCAAAAACGGTCGTAGGCATGGTCGAACACATCCGCCCAGCGTTGGGCGTCCAATGGTGCATGCCAGCGCCTAAAGAGCGGGGGATGGCCGTCCGCTGCGCCGCTCAACATGTCGATTTTGTGGGCGAACTCGTGGATGACGACGTTGTAGGCATCGCGTCCGTCCGTTAGTTGTGCGTCCTCCCACGAAAGGACGACTGGCCCGCCTTCCCATGCCTCGCCGCTTGCGTCGTGCTCGACCTCGTGGACGACGCCATCTTCGTCTTCCACGGTTTTGCGAATCACGAACTCGCCGGGGTAGACGATCACGCCTACCCAGCCCCGATAGAGATCGAGGCTCAGGTTCAACACGGGCAGGCATGCCTGGGCGGCGATGCCGACGACGATTTCGTCGGTCAGCTCGAGACCGTGGGCCGTCGAGAATTCTTTCTGCGCGATGAACAGGCTCGTCGTTTCACGCAACCGAACGCAATCGGCGGGGCTCAGGTAGCTGAGAAAAGGCAAGCCCTTCAGCGTGGCTTGCCATAGTTCGTCGTCGATGGCGTGCTCACGCAGTGCGCGCTCGCGACGGCGCGCATCGAGCCAGTGCGTAAGCTTGGTGAGCATCGAGAGACAGGCAAGGGCCGATGGGCGCCGCCCTCACGGCAATAGCGGGCGGCGGTTGCCGTTATCCGCCGCGGCGCATCATATCGAAGAACTCGGAGTTGCTCTTCGTCTGGCGAACCTTCTCGAGCAAGAACTCCATCGCTTCGACTTCATCCATGTCGTGGATGAATTTGCGCAGCACCCAGACCTTTTGAAGAATCTCGGGCTTGATCAACAGCTCTTCGCGGCGCGTGCCCGATTTGTTCAGGTTGATCGACGGGTACACGCGCTTTTCAGCGAGGCGCCGTTCGAGATGCACTTCCATGTTGCCCGTGCCCTTGAACTCCTCGTAGATGACGTCGTCCATGCGGCTGCCCGTTTCGATGAGCGCCGTGCCGATGATGGTCAGCGAACCGCCTTCCTCGATGTTGCGAGCCGCGCCGAAGAAGCGCTTGGGGCGTTGCAGCGCATTGGCGTCGACACCGCCGGTAAGCACCTTGCCCGATGCGGGGATGACGGTGTTGTACGCGCGAGCCAGACGCGTGATCGAATCGAGCAGAATGACGACGTCGTGTTTCATCTCGACGAGGCGCTTGGCCTTCTCGATGACCATTTCGGCCACCTGAACGTGGCGTGTGGCCGGTTCGTCGAAGGTCGATGCGATGACTTCGCCGGCCACCGAGCGCTGCATTTCCGTCACTTCCTCGGGGCGCTCGTCGATCAGCAGCACGAACAGAACGACGTCGGGGTGGTTCTGCTTGATCGCATGCGCGATGTGCTGAAGCATGACCGTTTTGCCGGACTTCGGCGACGCCACGAGCAGGCCGCGCTGGCCCTTGCCGATGGGGGCGATCATGTCGATGATGCGGCCCGTGACGTTTTCCTCGCCGCGCATTTCGCGCTCGAGCAGGAGCGGCTTGTTCGGGTGCAGCGGCGTGAGGTTCTCGAACATGATCTTATGTTTCGAGGCCTCGGGCGGCTGGCCATTGACCTTGTCGACCTTGACCAGCGCGAAATAGCGCTCGCCGTCCTTCGGCGTACGCACTTCGCCTTCGATCGTGTCGCCGGTGTGCAAATTGAAGCGCCGGATTTGCGAGGGGCTGATGTAGATGTCGTCCGTACTTGCGAGGTAGGACATTTCTGGCGAACGCAGAAAGCCGAAGCCGTCGGGCAGCACTTCGAGCGTGCCGTCGCCGAAAATAGTCTCGCCGGTCTTGGCGCGCTTTTTCAGGATGGCGAACATCAGTTCTTGCTTGCGCAAACGGTTCGCGCTTTCGATCTCGAGGCCATTCGCCATCTCGATCAATTGAGACACGTGCAGAGACTTAAGCTCGGATAAATGCATACGGAGATCCCGCCGGGGAGAAGATGCGACGAAAAGAAATATGGGAGGAGAGTTGAGCGGAACCGCTCAGAGACTTATACGTCTTGAAGTCTTATGGTTCTAGCATAGCATACGCGGGCAGCTGTCCAGACGGACGCGCTGCCGCGGGCCGGGCTTGTTGTCCAGTTGCAACAGGCCCGGCCCGCGCCGATCACAGGTGACTGTCGAGGAATGCCGTCAATTGCGACTTCGACAATGCGCCGACCTTCTGCGCAGCCACCGCGCCGTTCTTGAACAGGATCAGCGTGGGGATGCCGCGCACGCCGAACTTGGCCGGCGTCGATTGGTGCTCGTCCACGTTGATCTTCGCGATCTGCAGACGGTCGCCGTAATCCTTGGCGACTTCGTCCAGGATCGGGGCAATCATTTTGCACGGGCCGCACCACTCGGCCCAAAAATCGAGGAGCACTGGCTTGTCGGATTTCACGACATCCTGTTCGAACGATGCGTCGCTGATGTGCTTGATTTGTTCGCTCATGTAAAAGTACCTCTTCGGGTTCGAGGCCCGCGTCTGAAATTGCTCGCAACGATACACCAAAACGGGAAATCGTTCCGAGCGCGAGCGAGCTGTCGAACTTGCCCGGCAGTGCATACGGCGCTCGTTTTGCAGGAAAGCGCGCGAGCCGGCCGATGCGCTGGGCTCGCTTGCGGGTCGTCTGTTTGTCATATTAGCCCAAATTGCTATGCCTCGTGCAAAGCGATAGCGCCCACGAGAGCGCCATCGCGCGCGCCTGCTGGCCGGCGCTCGGAAAGAAATCCGCGCTCGGCAGTCGCGCGCGGGGGCACTCGGTGATAGAATGCTTCGTGACGGGCCTCCTCGCATGGAGGGGCGGTCAACCTGGTCAGGTCGGGAACGAAGCAGCCACAGCCGTTTTCCACCAGTGCCGAGGGTCGGGCTCGTCACCTTCGCTTCTCCTCGCTTCGCTTCTCCTCGCTTCGCTTCTTCGCTGTATCTCTTCTGTGTCTTCGCAGCACCTCGTTTCCGAAATTTTCACCGTGCTTTCCTCGCCGCTGTTTTGCCGTGCGGGCCTTGCCGTTTCTCCTTTCTTTTCATCGAGCGTCTCGCCATCGAAAGGTCGTCTGTGCGCTCGAGCGGCGTCGCGCCCGTTTCGTGTCGTCGCTCGCGCCTTCGCTTGCTTGGAGCCGCGCACGGGGTTGCATTGACGCCGCGGTGTTGCTGATACAATTTCGCGATGACCTATCAAGTTCTCGCACGCAAGTGGCGACCGAGGGATTTCGCCTCGCTCGTCGGCCAGGAACACGTCGTGCGCGCGCTCACGCACGCGCTCGACGGCGCGCGCCTGCACCACGCCTATCTGTTCACTGGAACGCGCGGCGTCGGCAAAACCACGCTGTCGCGCATTTTCGCCAAGGCGCTCAATTGCGAGACGGGTATCACGGCTACGCCGTGCGGCGTCTGCCGCGCGTGCCGTGAGATCGACGAAGGGCGGTTCGTCGATTACGTCGAAATGGATGCAGCGAGCAATCGCGGCGTGGACGAGATGGCCGCGCTGCTCGAGCGCGCGGTGTACGCGCCCGTCGATGCGCGCTTCAAGGTCTATATGATCGACGAAGTGCACATGCTGACGAACCACGCGTTCAACGCGATGCTCAAGACGCTGGAAGAGCCGCCGCCGCACATCAAGTTCATCCTCGCAACCACCGATCCGCAAAAGATCCCGGTGACGGTGCTCTCGCGCTGTCTTCAATTCAATTTGAAGCAGATGCCGGCCGGGCACATCGTGAGTCATCTGGAAAAGATTCTCGCGGCCGAGCAGATCGCGTTCGAGCCGCAAGCGCTGCGTTTGCTCGCGCGGGCGGCCGAGGGCAGCATGCGCGACGCGCTTTCGTTGACCGATCAGGCCATCGCCTATTCGGCCAATCAAGTCAGCGAGGAAGCGGTGCGCGGCATGCTGGGCGCGCTCGATCAGAGCTATCTGATTCGACTGCTCGATGCGATCGTGGCCGGCGACGGCTCGCTCGTCCTGTCGGTGGCCGACGAAATGGCGTTGCGCAGCTTGTCGTTTTCCGCCGCGCTGCAAGATTTGGCGAGTTTGCTGCATCGTGTGGCCTGGGCTCAGTTCGCGCCGGCGTCGGTTCTCGACGAATGGCCCGACGCGGCCGACCTGCGGCGTTTTGCGCAGGCGCTAACGCCGGAACAGGTTCAATTGTTCTATCAGATTGCGACACTCGGACGCGCCGAGCTTGGGCTCGCGCCGGACGAGTACGCGGGCTTCACGATGACGCTGTTGCGCATGCTCGCTTTCGAGCCGGCGCTGCCGCCCGGATCGGGAGCGGGGCCGTTGTCCAAGAGCGCGGGCGCGTCGCCCGCCGGGCCGAGCCGCCGCGCCGCCGCGACTGCGCAGGCGAATGCGGCCGGGGCGGCGCAAGCCGTGGCCGCCGCGCCCGCGGCCCGCACCATGCCGCCGGTCCCGGATGTCCGCGCCTCGGCGCGTCGGTTGCCGGAGCCGTCCGCGGCTCGTGCGCCGGTGGAGACGAGCCTCGATCCCGCCGCTTCGCGCGATGCCGGCGAAGAGCTGGCCGCACCGGCGCATCGCAGCGCGCCGAGTGCGCACGCGGCCAGCGCCGGCGCGGATACGCGGTCGTCGCAAGCTGCCGAACCGCCTGCTGGCGATGCACGGCTCGGCGCTCGCGTGCTCACGCCGAGCGGCGCCGACGGTCACGATACGCTCGATGCCGCGCCAGACATCGACACGCCGCCACGCCCGCAACCTTCGCGCGAGGCGACGCAGGCAGAGGCCAATGACGTCGAGCCGCCCAATACGCAAGGTCCGCGCGAGGCGGCGCGAGCTCAGGCAACCGACATCGAACCGCCCAGCGCACAAGGTCGGCGCGAGGCAACGCAGGCACGGGCAACCAGCATCGAACCGTCACGCACAGAAGATCCGCGCGAGGCGGCCACGCAAGCCGCGCCGCCGCTGGACGACCAAACGCGCACGCGAGGAGGCGGCGCGAGCGCAGCGCTCGACGTGCTGCGCAATGCCGGCCTGCGCGTGTCCACCGACCGCGGCAAAACGGCTGCCAAACCGGCCGCGGTTGTACCAGCCAAAAGCGCGGCGCCGCGTGCGCCCGTCGTCGTGCCTACGCCGCGTCCGCGCCGAGTCGAAACACAGCCGCAGCCGAGCGCGCATCCGCCCGCATCGGCTTTGGCCCCAGCGCCATGGGACGACATGCCCCCGATGGGCGACTACCCGCCGCCCTCATCGGAGGACGATTATTTCTCCGGGATGCCCGACGATGGCTTCACTCCCGCATTCGGCGCCGGTCCCGACGACGTCCGGCTCGACGCGCGCTTGGACGCACCCGCCGCACCGACGACGCCATCCGTCGATTTGAGCAAGCTGCCGCCGCCGCTGGCGCTCGATGCCATCGGCTTCACGGGCGACTGGCCGGCTCTGGCGAGCAGTCTTGGCTTGACGGGCGTGGCGCATCAGTTGGCCTTCAATAGCGAATTGACTGAACTGGCCGGCGACACGCTGTCGCTGAGCGTTCCAGTGCCGCAGTATGCCGACGCCGCTCAGGTGGCGAAGCTTAAGACGGCGCTTGCCGAGACGCTCGGCAAACCCCTCGAAGTGCGCGTCACGGTCGGTCCCGCGCGCCGCACGGCGGCCGTGCTGGACGCGGCAGCTCGCGCCGAGCGGCAACGTGAGGCGGAGCGCGAGATCGGCGCCGATCCGTTCGTCCAGTCGTTGATTCGCGACTTCGGCGCGAGCATCGTGCCGGGCTCGGTCAAGCCGCTCGCACCCGACGCCGAGGCGGGAGCCGGCGCGCATTGAGCCGCCGTCCGCGCGAAGCGGCGCGCCGCGGCTAACCAGATACTTCGCTTCCCAACCACTCATTGGCGGCGTCGCATCGACGCGAGGGCCGCAAGTAACGACACCACGATCGAAGGAGCATAACCATGATGAAAGGCCAACTCGCCGGGCTCATGAAGCAGGCCCAGCAGATGCAGGAAAACATGAAGAAGATGCAGGAACAGTTGGCGCAGATCGAGGTCGAGGGCCAGTCCGGCGCCGGCCTCGTGAAAGTGACGATGACCTGTAAGAACGACGTGCGCCGCGTGTCGATCGACCCGAGCCTGCTCGCCGACGACAAGGATATGCTCGAAGATCTCGTTGCGGCCGCTTTCAACGATGCCGTGCGCAAGGCCGAAGCGACGGCGCAAGAAAAGATGAGCGGCATGACGTCAGGTTTGCCGTTGCCACCCGGGTTCAAACTGCCGTTCTGACGCTTGGGCGCAGCCGGCGCCCGCGAGCGCTTGGAGGAAATCCCTTCGCGGCCTCGCTGCTTGCACGGGCGTCTTTTTGGTGCGGCGCGTACTGACGACTGATATGAAACAGCCTTCCGCTCTCGTTGCGCTCGTCGAAGCGCTGCGCGCACTGCCTGGCGTCGGACCGAAGTCCGCGCAGCGCATGGCCTATCACCTGATGCAACACGATCGGGAAGGGGCCGAGCGCCTCGGCCGCTCGCTGCTGTTCGCGACCGAGCATTTGCGCCATTGCGAAAAGTGCAACACGTTCACCGAGGCGCGCGTTTGCGACGTCTGCAGCGACGAGTCGCGGGATCCGACGCTGCTGTGCGTCGTCGAGACCCCTGCCGATCAGATCATGCTCGAGCAGACGTTGACCTACCGCGGCCTCTATTTCGTGCTGATGGGGCGTTTGAGCCCGCTCGATGGAATCGGCCCGAAGGAGATCCACTTCGACCGTCTGGTCAAGCGAGCCTCGGACGGCGTCGTCAAGGAAGTCGTGCTCGCGACCAACTTTACGAACGAAGGCGAGGCTACGGCTCACTATCTCGCGCAAACGCTCAAAGCGCGGGCGCTGACGGTGACGCGCCTCGCGCGCGGCGTCCCGGTGGGCGGCGAGCTCGAATACGTCGATGCGGGCACCATTGCTCGCGCGGTGCTGGATCGACGCTCGCTGTAGCCCATCGCGGTAGTAAGCCGCGCTGTCCTGCTACGCAGCGCGGCGCCGCCTACCCTTCGTCCCACATTCTTGGATTGAGGAGAAGATCGACATGAGCGCATCGACCGGCCCGCTCGCGGGCGTCAAGGTGCTCGAACTCGGCACGCTGATCGCGGGGCCGTTTGCTTCGCGCTTGCTCGGCGAGTTCGGTGCCGAAGTCATCAAAATCGAGGATCCGAATGGCGGCGATCCGCTGCGCAAGTGGCGCATGCTGTATCCCGAGGCGGGCGGAACCTCATTGTGGTGGGCCGTGCAGGCGCGCAACAAGAAATCGATGACGCTGAACCTCAAAGCGCCGGAGGGCAAGGAGATACTGCTACAACTTGCGCGCGAAGCGGACATCGTCGTCGAAAACTTCCGTCCGGGCCTGCTCGAAAAGCTCGGCCTCGGCTATGACGCGCTGAGCGCCGGCAACCCCGGCCTCGTCATGGTGCGTTTGTCGGGGTACGGGCAAACCGGGCCCTATCGCGATCGGCCCGGCTTCGGCTCGATCGCCGAGGCGATGGGCGGGCTGCGCCATATCACCGGCTATCCTGAGTTGCCGCCGCCGCGCATCGGCATCTCGATAGGCGATTCGATCGCGGCCCTGCATGCGGTGATCGGCGCGCTCATGGCGCTTCACCATCGGCAAGCGAACGGCGGAAAAGGGCAGGTCGTCGATGTTGCGCTCTATGAAGCCGTCTTCAACATGATGGAGAGCATCGTGCCGGAGTACGGCGTTTATGGCGCCGTGCGCGAGCGCACCGGCGCTTCGTTGCCCGGCATCGTGCCGTCCAATACGTATCCGTGCAAGGACGGCAGCTTGGTGATCGGCGGCAACAGCGACCCGATCTTCAAGCGTTTGATGCTGGCGATCGAGCGCCCCGATTTGGCAGAGGACCCCGCGCTGGCGCACAACGACGGGCGCGTGCCGCGCACACGCGAGATCGACGATGCGATCGGGGCTTGGCTGGCCGATCGCACGATCGACGAAGCGCTCGAGGTGCTCAACGCCGCCGATGTGCCGGTGGGACGTATATATAGCGCGGCCGACATGTTCGCCGATCCGCAATTCGCGGCGCGCAAGATGATCGAGCACTTCAAGTGGCAAGACGGGCTCGACATAGCGTTGCCGAACGTGACGCCCAAGCTATCGGAGACGCCCGGCGGCACCCGCTGGCTCGGGCCGGCGTTGGGAGAGCATACCGACGAGGTGCTCGGCTCGCTCGGCTACGACGCCGCGGCGATCCGGGGCTTGCGCGAGCGCAAGGTCGTCTAAGGTCCGCATGCGGCGCCCGGGCGGCTGCGTTCGTCCGGGTCGGTCGGGCGCGGCGCATGCGCCTACGGCGTAATGACGATTTTGCCCGTCACGCGCCGCTGCGCCATCACCGCCAACGCCCGCGGCGTGTCCTCGAGCCGATAGCGCGCGCTGATGTGCGGCCGCAACTTGCCATCGTTCAGCCAGCGTAAGAGTTCGGCGAACGCCTGCGCATGGTGTTGCGGTTCGCGCTTGGCGAACTCTCCCCAGAAGACGCCGACGATGCTCGCGCCTTTGAGCAGCGCGAGGTTCAGCGGCAGCTTCGGAATGTCCCCGCTCGCGAAACCGACGACGAGGTATCGTCCGCGCCAGCCGATGCTGCGAAATGCCGGCTCGGCGAGCGCGCCGCCGACCGGATCGTAGATCACATCCGGACCGTTGCCGTCGGTCAGCGCGGCGATACGCTCGCGCAAATCTTCGCGGCCGTAGCAGATCGTGGCGTCGGCGCCGTGCTCGCGGGCGAGCCCGAGCTTCTCGTCGCTGGACGCGGCGGCAATTACGCGCGCACCGATCGCCTTGCCGATTTCCACGGCGGCCAATCCGACCCCGCCGGCTGCGCCGAGCACGAGCAGCGTTTCACCGGCGCGCAGCGCGGCACGATCGACGAGGGCGTGGTGCGAGGTGCCGTAGGCCAGGGTGAAAGCCGCCGCAGTGGCGAAGTCGACTCCGTCGGGCAACGGCATGCATGCGTCGGCCGCAGCGATCGCCTGCTCGGCGAAGCCGCCGACGCGCGTGAAGGCGGCCACGGGCATGCCCACGCGCAGGCGCTGCACGCCTTCGCCCACGGCCCGCACCCGCCCGGCCACCTCGGAGCCCGGCGTGAACGGCAGCGGCGGCTTGAACTGATATTTGTTCTCGATGACGAGCACATCGGGAAAGTTCACACTTGCTGCTTCGACATCCACGACGACTTCGCCGGGACCGGGCCGCAGGTCCGGCAGCGTCTCGAGTTGGAGCGTTTCAGGCGGTCCGTGACGGTTGCAGCGAATGGCTCGCATCGGATGATCCTTGGCAGGAGGGCGCGTCGACGCAGTGTAGATCAACTCGAACGAGCGTGCCTTTTCGAGACGAGCAAATCGCGGCCCCGACCGCTCGCGTGAGCGTAGAGGTGCTCCCGCTCCTCGGTTACAATCGCCGCATGCGAATCCTATTGAGCAACGACGACGGTTATCTCGCGCCTGGGCTGGCGGCGCTCTATCATGCGCTCAAGCCGCTCGGCGAGGTCACGGTCATGGCGCCCGAGCAAAACTGCAGCGGCGCGTCGAACTCGCTGACGCTCGCGCGGCCGCTGTCGGTTTGGCGCTCGGGCAACGGCTTCTATTACGTCAACGGCACCCCGACCGATTCGGTCCACATCGCGTTGACGGGCATGCTCGATCACAAGCCGGATCTGGTCGTGTCGGGCATCAACAATGGCCAGAATGTCGGTGAGGACACGCTCTACTCGGGCACGGTCGCAGCGGCCACGGAGGGCGTCATGTTCGGCGTGCCGTCCATCGCGTTTTCCCTCGTCGAGAAGGACTGGGTGCATCTCGACGATGCGGCACGCGTTGCGGCCGATATCGTTCGCCACTTTTTGGCGCACCCGCTGCCTGAGCACCCGCTGCTGAACGTCAATATTCCGAACCTGCCTTACGAGGAATTGGGCGATTGGGAGGTGACGCGGCTCGGCAAGCGGCATCCGTCGCAGCCCGTGATTCGCCAAACGAATCCGCGCGGCGAGCCGATCTACTGGATCGGCCCCTCGGGCGAGGCGCTCGATGCGACCGAGGGCACCGATTTCCATGCGCTGGCCAACGGCCGGGTATCGATTACGCCGCTGCAGCTCGACCTCACGCATACGCAAATGATGGCCTCCACGCGCGAGTGGGCGCGCGCCGGGCGTCGCGATTCATGACAGGCGAACGCGCCAAGCGCTTTCCGCTCGGGCTGGCCGATCTCGAGCGCAAGCCGCGCCCTGCCACGGAACGCACGCGTGAACCGCTGGCCGCGCGCGAGCCGGCTTCGCGCCGAATTGACACGCATGCGTCGCATGGCGCCGACAAAATGGGCGCGCCCAACGTGCCGCTTGCGAGCGCGCTGGCGCTGACTTCGGAACGCGTGCGCGAGCGAATGGTCGAACGCCTGCGCGGCAATGGCATTGCCGATGCGCGGGTGCTCGATGCGCTGGCGGCCGTGCCGCGTCATATGTTCGTGGATCCAGGGCTCGCAACGCAGGCGTACGAGGATGCCGCGCTACCGATCGGTCATCACCAGACCATCTCGAAGCCCTCGGTCGTCGCACGCATGCTCGAACTTGCCGCTGTGGGCCGTCCGCTCGAGCGCGTCCTCGAAATCGGCACCGGCTGCGGGTACCAGGCAGCCGTGTTGGCCCGCATTGCGCGCGACGTCTATTCGATCGAACGGATCAAGCCGCTTTACGAGCGGGCCAAGCTCAATCTGCGGCCGCTGCGGGTGCCGAACATTAGGTTGCATTACGGCGACGGCCGGATGGGATTGCCCAGCGTGGCGCCGTTCGACGCGATCGTGATCGCGGCGGCAGGCCTCGATGTGCCGCAGGCGCTGCTCGATCAGTTGGCAGTGGGTGGCAGACTTGTTGCGCCGGTCGGTTCGCAGAGCGGGCCGGCTCAGGTTCTGACGCTCGTCGAGCGGGTGGCGCCTAACCAGTGGCGGGAGTCCCGCCTCGATCGTGTTTTCTTTGTCCCCTTGAAATCCGGAGTGATTTGACACCGATGTTTACGTTGCGCGCGATGCAAACAAACAACGAACAGGCGCGATCGACCGCCGCTCAGCGCGTCGTCTGTGCGCTTGCCCTCACGACGCTCGCCGCATGCGCGACGCGGCTCGATCAGGCGCCGGTCGTCGATCGTTCGAGCCCGCTGTCCACGGGCGCGGCGGCTCTCGGCGCGTCGCAGCCGGCCGTGCCGCTCGGGCCGCCGCCGCCCGGGTATTACCGAGTGAAGCCCGGCGACACGCTGTATCGGATCGCACTCGAAAACGGGCAGAACTACCGCGATATCGCGGCGTGGAATAATCTAGGGAATCCGAACCAAATCGAGGTCGATCAGCTGCTGCGCGTCGCACCTCCGGGCGCGAACACCGCGGCGGTGACGCCGGGTGTGGCCACGGCGCCCGTGACCAATGGCGGAACTGTCCAAGGCGCGCCGCTGGCGCCGTCGACGGCAGGCGCTCCGGCCACGTCCTCGGCCACGGCGAACGCGTCGGCGCCGCCGATCTACGGCACGGGCCCCGGCTCGACGGCAACCACCATTCCACCGCAGCCGGCGGCGAGCGCGCCGGCGGCATCGGCCACGAACGATGGCAACATAACGTTCTCTTGGCCCGTCTCGCCGCACAATAACGTTCTCAACACCTTCGACGACAACCGCAACAAAGGGCTGAACATCGGCGGCACGCCGGGCGAGGCGGTGAAGGCGGCTGCGGACGGGCGCGTCGTGTATGCGGGAAATGGGCTGCGCGGTTACGGCAATCTCATTATCATCAAACACAACGCGACGTATCTCACCGCCTATGCACACAACCGCGCTTTGATGGTAAAAGAGGGGGACGCGGTGACGAAGGGGCAGAAGATCGCCGAGATGGGCAACAGCGATTCCGACCGCGTGATGCTGCACTTTGAGATCCGCCGGCAGGGCAAACCTGTCGATCCGAAGACATACTTGCCGCCGCAATAAAGCGATACGACCATGCCGACATCGAAGCGCCGCAAGCAGCAAGCCGAAACGGACACGCTCGTCACTCAGGACCGGGTGCCTGATGCCGGCGCTTCGACGCACGAGCCCGACGAAGAGTCCGCGGAGTCCGAAACCGAGTTCGAGTCCGAGGCGGCGTCCGGAGACGGCGAGGAGGGCGAGGGGCGAGAAGAAGCGGCGGAGCCTGCGCCCGATCCCGATGATTTCCGGGCGCTCTTGCAGGCGGAGCTGACTGCCGACACGATTCAGCATTATTTGAACCGCATCAGCGTGAAGCCGTTACTGACGGTGGAGGAAGAACAGCGCTATTCGCGTTTGGCCAAGGCCGGCGAGTTCGAGGCCCGGCAAGTGATGATCGAGCGCAACCTGCGCCTCGTCGTCAGCATTGCCAAGGGTTACCTCAATCGCGGCGTGCCGCTGCTCGATCTGATCGAAGAGGGCAACCTCGGCCTCATGCACGCGATCGAGAAATTCGACCCCACGCGCGGTTTTCGCTTTTCGACCTATGCGACTTGGTGGATCCGTCAAAGCATCGAGCGGGCGATCATGAATCAGGCCCGCACCGTGCGGTTGCCCGTCCACGTCATTCGCGAGCTCAACCAGGTGCTGCGCGCCAAGCGCCATCTGGAAAAGAATTCGATGAATTCGGGCGAGCCGGTGGAGCGGCGCGACGCCAGTATCGACGATATCGCGTATCTGACCGGTAAAACCACCGACGAAGTGACCGATATTCTGGCACTCAATGAGCACACGGCATCGCTTGATGCGCCGCTCGATTTGGATCCGGCCAGCAGCCTATTGGATCTGCTATCGGACGATCAAAGCCAATCGCCCGATGCCGAGGTGCAGCACCGCGAACTGGAAACCTTGACGCGTGCATGGCTGTCGCGTTTGTCCGACAAGCATCGGCATGTCATCGAGCGGCGCTTCGGCCTGAACCATATCGAGCCGGCGACGCTCGAGGAGTTGGCCGACGAAATGGGTCTCACGCGCGAACGAGTGAGGCAAATCCAACAAGAGGCGCTCGTGCGCCTGAAACGCTTTTTCGCCTCCAACGGTGTGCGTAAGGACGCGGTCCTTTAGCGTGACGGCGCTGGCGCGTTTCCTCTGCGGAACGAATCCTGGTTCATGATCCCGATTCTCGTTTTCGACATCGAGACGATTCCCGATGTCCCCGGCATTCGTCGTCTAGACGATCTGCCCGGCTCGATGACCGACGCCGAAGTGGCCGAATACGCTTTCGCAGCGCGTCGTGAAAAAACCGGGAGCGACTTCCTGCCGCACTACTTGCAACGCGTGGCGGCGATTTCGTGCGTCTTCCGCGATCGTTCTGGGTTTCGCGTGCGCTCGCTAGGCACCGTCGATGACGGCGAAGCCGCGCTCATCCAATCGTTTTATCGCGTCATCGAAAAGTACACGCCGCAGCTCGTCTCGTGGAACGGCGGCGGCTTCGACTTGCCCGTCTTGCACTATCGGGCGTTACTGCATGGCATTTCCGCCTCCCGATATTGGGACCTGGGCGAAGACGATCGCGACTTCAAGTGGAATAACTACATCAGCCGGTATCACTCGCGTCATACCGACCTGATGGATGTGCTCGCCATGTACCAGGCGCGCGCCAATGCGCCGCTCGATTCGCTTGCGAAGCTCTGCGGTTTTCCCGGCAAGCTCGGGATGGACGGGGGGCAGGTGTGGACGGCGTTCCGCGAAGGGCGTATCGAAGAAATCCGTAATTATTGCGAAACGGATGTCGTCAACACCTACTTGCTCTACTGCCGCTTTCAACTGATGCGCGGCGCTTTTTCTCCCGATGAGTACGCGGACGAGATTGCTTTCGTCAAACAGTCCCTCGGACAAGAAAGTGCACCGCATTGGGCGCAATATCTAGCCGCTTTCGGCGAAGCGACCGGCGGCAGCGCCGCGCCGAACTGACGCAGCGTCGAGCCGTCGCCTGGCGTTCGCGGTTCGCGGTTCCGTCGCGCTCGAGCCACTGCAGGCGCATCGCGGCCTCAATCCAACTCCAGCACGATCGGCTGGTGATCCGATGCTTGCGTCGCGCTATCGATCTCGCAACTTCGCAGCCGAGTGCGCAGGTCCTCCGTGACGAACACGAAATCGCAGGCCATGGGGCCCTCGCTCCATTGCTGGGTGTCGTAGACGCCTGCGGTGGGCGGTGGCGTTCGGCCCGGATGCAGCGCGGTCCATGCATCGATGAACCCGGGCGCGTCCGCTAGCGGTGCGATAAACCGTTGGTACGCCTGCGAGCCGAACGCGCTATTGAAATCTCCGCAGACGATCGCGCTGACAGGCCGCGACGTCGGTGCGAACGGGCCGGTAGCGTTTTCGGCCGCGGCCGGATGCGCGGCATGATCGGCTGCCTCTTGTTGCAAGCGCCGCAGTTCGTCCACTTGCGCAAGGCGTTGCTTCAGCGAATAAAATTCGAGATGAGTGACGATAATGCGCAGCGCGCCGCCATTCGTTTCGACGACGGCCTCGAGCGCGACGCGTTGCATCGAGGGAGCGGCGGCATCGGCCGGCCACGGCAGTGAGTGGCGTATGACCAGCGAAACCGGCAATCGGGTCGCCAGCGCATTGCCGAACTGGCGCCGCTGCGGCGAGCCGTCGAGCGACGGCAGGTCCGCCCCGATCGCATCGAGCACGGTGTAACCCGAAAGCGCGTGCTCCAGTTCGGCGAATTGGTCGGTGCCGGGCCCGCCGGGCAGAACGCCGAACCCGCGCGTGATTTCCTGCATGCAGATCACGTCGAAATCGGCCAGATGCTGGGCTTGTTCGACAGTGCGCTGCAGATCGACGCGGCCGTGGGCATCGCGTCCCCATTGCACATTCCAACTCACGAGCTTCACAGTCGCCTCCGTTGCGTTGCGCCGTTCGTCTACAATCTCGCCTTTCGTCCCATGTCCGCCAGGAAGCCGCAGGTGTCCGAATTTCCTCGTAGTAAAGCGCGTCGCAGCGAGAGCGGCGCTTCGCCCGCCGAACCCGTTCGAGCCCCTATTATCGAAATCGACTCGCTCGATATGGAGGCGCGTGGCGTCGGCCGTTTGACAACCGAGGGCGGCGAGCCCGGAAAGGTCATTTTCGTCGAAGGCGCGCTGCCGGGCGAGCGCGTGACTTACTCGAGCTATCGCAAGAAGGCAAGCTTCGAGCAGGCGCAAGTGGTCGACGTCTTACGAGCAAGCCCCATGCGCACCGCGCCGCAATGCAAGTTCTTCGGCACGTGCGGCGGCTGCTCGATGCAGCATCTGGACGAGCGCGCGCAGGTCGCGATCAAGCAGCGCGTGCTCGAGGATAACCTTTGGCACTTGGCGAAGGTCCGGCCCGAGACCGTGTTCCGGCCCATCCACGGGCCGTCATGGGGCTACCGTTACCGCGCGCGGTTGACCGTGCGCCATGTCGCGAAAAAAGGCGGCGTCCTCGTCGGGTTCCACGAAAGAAAGAGTAGCTATGTTGCCGACATGACGAGCTGCGAAGTGCTTCCGCCTCATGTTTCGGCGATGCTCGTGCCGCTGCGCCGGCTCGTCGAAGGCCTGTCGATCCGCGATCGCTTGCCGCAAATCGAGTTGGCGGTGGGCTCCACGGTGACGGCGCTCGTGCTTCGCGTGCTCGAACCGATGACAGCCGAAGACGAGGCGCAGGTGCGTGCGTTCGCGGATGCATACGGCGTGCAGTTCTGGGTTCAGCCGAAGGGACCGGACACGGCCGTGCCGTTCTACCCGAAAGAGGTCGAACTCGATTACACGTTGCCCGAATTCAACATTCGCATGCCGTTCAAGCCGACCGATTTCACCCAGGTCAATCATGCGATCAACCGCGTGCTCGTCGGTCGGGCTCTGCGACTGCTCGCGCCGGCCCCGTCGGAACGCGTGCTCGATCTATTTTGCGGCTTGGGCAACTTTACGCTGCCGCTTGCGCGGTTGGCGCGCGAAGTCGTCGGCATCGAAGGCAGCGAGGCGCTGACGTCGCGCGCGCTGGCCAACGCGAAAGTCAATGGCGTCGAGGGTCATACGTCGTTCGCTTGCCGCAATCTGTTCGAGGTGACGGCCGACGATCTGCGCACGCTCGGGCCGTTCGACAAATTCCTCGTCGACCCGCCGCGAGAAGGTGCACTCGCTATCGCAAAGGCGCTCGCCGAGATCGCCCAAAGCGGGGCGGGATCGCTGCCGGGACGGATCGTCTATGTGTCGTGCAACCCAGCGACGCTCGCGCGTGACGCCGGCTTGCTCGTGCATGAAGCGGGGTATCGCTTGAAGGGCGCGGGCGTCGTCAATATGTTCCCGCATACGTCGCATGTCGAATCGATCGCGTTGTTCGAGCGCGGGTAACGGCGAACGGCAACGGTAAGCCGCAGTGGTTAGCCCTAACCGCTAACCGTGACGGCGAGCGACAGCGGCAAACCGTAGCGTCAAGCGCAGCCGTCGCTACCATCGACAGCCCGAAGCGCTCAGCCTCTCGTAGGCAAGCATCGGCAAAGCAAGCAAGCCCATATTCGCATGGGCTCGGCGGCAATCGACGTAGGCCGCCTTTGCCGTTTCCCGCGCCAATTCGCTCTGCGCAGGCGCCGAAGCGGAGTGAGTCGAGCCAGCCGTCGCCGCGGCGCGCTCGGCGTTGCTGCGATAGGAGAACGATTCCGTTCTGCCAATACTCTCGAGAGCCCTTTGCGGATCCACCGTGCGATCGAGCGTATCGGCTTGCGGCGAAATCCATCGCTGCGCGTGGCGAACTGCGACAGATGTCGACGGAACCCCCGGCCCGCCCGCTCGCGCACCCTGGTCCGAGCGGATTGGCGGCCTCGATAGCGCTACCAAGTTGCCTGGCGCTGCATGACTAGCGGACGAGTGGGGCACAGGGAGCGATGGCAGCAATGCGACGACGAGCGCTGGGCGGCGCGGCGATGCATCCCCGGCGGCCGGTTCAGGCGCCGCGGCAGTGAGGCGCCACCACGCTAGCGCGTGCAGCAACAGAACGAGAATGAAGGTTGCAGCGGCGGCCGCATAGCGCTGCCGCACAGCGTATCGCTTGCCGCATCGCCCGGTGGCGGGGCTCGAAAGACGATGAAGGAGAGCTATGACAGGGGACGCGGCGGGCAAGGAAATCTATCAGGCTGGGGCAACGCGTGGCGTGAACAACGCACGGATTCAAATGCCGATGCGTTGACGAGCCGCCCATCTTAGCTATCCCGATATTTCCCGCCAACCTGGAAGTCGGCTCTAGATTCGCGTCGGTGCGGCGCGGCGGTCGGTTGGAGCGGGTACGAATGCCATATTGCAAATAATAAGCCCCCGGGCGCGAGAGGCGCACGGGGGCTCACTCTTACGACGGGGCGGCGGGCGAGCGTTTGCCGATGGGCAGGCGCCCGCGGCGTGGCCGCCGCGACCGATCAGTTCCGATTGCCGCCAAAAATGCCGAGCAGCGACAGCAGATTGACGAAAACGTTGTAAAGATCGAGATAGATCGACAGCGTGGCCGAAATGTAATTCGTTTCGCCGCCGTTCACGACACGCTGAACGTCGAACAGCATGTAGGCCGAAAAGATCACGATGGCCAGCACGGAGACGGTCAGCATGAGCGCCGGCAGGTGCAGGAACATGTTGGCGATGCTCGCGAGGATGATCACGATCACACCCATGAACAGCCACTGCCCGAGACCCGAGAAATCGCGCTTGCTGACCGTGGCGATCGTGGCCATGGCCGCGAATATGACGGCCGTGCCGCCGAACGCGAGCATGATGAGCGAGGCACCGTTCGAAAAGTGCAGAATGATCGTCAGGATGCGCGAGAGCATCAGGCCCATGAAGAACGTGAAGCCGAGCAGCACGAGCACGCCGACGGAGCTTTCCTTCGTCCGCTCGATCGCGAACATGAAGCCGAACGCGATCGCGAGGAACGCGAACATGCTCATCACGGGGCTCGTGGCGGCAAACAGCGAGAAGCCGGTTGCAACGCCGAGCCATGCGCCGATGACGGTCGGGACCATCGACAGCGCGAGCAACCAATAGGTATTCCGTAGCACCCGGTTGCGAAGGGCGGCCGAACCGACGGCGCCGCCGCGGGCGACGTTGTACGGATATTCGTTCATGCTTTCTCCTTGCGTAAAAACGCATTCGAACTGGGCCGTTCGATGCTCGGCGACGAGCCGGGCATCTGGCTTACCCGTTCCTAAGATCGGTGCGGTGCGCGCGAGTTTCAAGCGCTGCCGGGTATTTTGCGCCACCTTTCCGAGGCGTAAGGGTTTGATCGCAATCATACACTGGAACATGCTACAATTGCAGATTCGTTAGAATCCGTAACCCCTTAATTTTTTGGAGTTTTTATGGCGATCGAGCGTACCCTGTCGATTATCAAGCCCGATGCAGTGGCGAAAAACGTGATTGGCCAGATCTACAGCCGCTTCGAAAACGCGGGCCTGAAGATCGTCGCGGCGCGCATGGCTCAGCTCTCGCGTGCCGATGCGGAAAAGTTCTACGCCGTGCATGCCGCGCGTCCGTTCTTCAAGGACCTCGTCGAATTCATGATTTCGGGCCCGGTCATGATCCAGGTGCTCGAAGGCGAGAACGCCATTCTGAAGAATCGCGACCTGATGGGCGCGACCGATCCGAAAAAGGCCGAGAAAGGCACGATCCGCGCCGATTTCGCCGACAGCATCGATGCCAATGCCGTGCATGGCTCCGACGCAGCCGAAACGGCGGCCGTGGAAGTTGCATTCTTCTTCCCGGAAATCAACGTCTACTCGCGCTGATCGCCGGGCTAGGCGAATCGAGCCCGCGAATCGGCGCTTGGCGCGCTTGGCGCGCCTATCGCCGCCGCTTTCGTTCGGCGGCGATAGGCAAGCCGCATTGAAACAGCAGGATCCGACATGACGAGCAGTACTACCGTCAATCTTCTCGACTTCGACGCCGCAGGCCTGGTCGCATATTGCGATAGCCTGGGCGAGAAGCCGTTTCGCGCCAAGCAACTGCAGCGCTGGATTCACCAGTACAACGCCGCGGATTTCGACGGCATGACCGATCTCGCGAAGTCGTTGCGCACGAAGCTCAAAGACCGCGCGGCCATCGTCATGCCGCCCGTGGTGAGCGATCATGTGTCGAACGACGGCACGCGCAAGTGGCTCGTCGACGTCGGCAACGGCAATGCCGTGGAAACCGTGTTCATCCCGGAAGAAACGCGCGGCACGCTCTGCGTATCGTCGCAGGCCGGGTGCGCCGTCAACTGCCGGTTTTGCTCCACGGGCAAGCAGGGTTTTTCGCGCAATTTGACGACGGGCGAGATCATCGGCCAGTTGCGCATGGCCGAGTTCGCGTTGCGCGCCGCCCTTGGGCGCCCGCACGCGCCGGACAGCAAGGGCGAGCGCGTCATCACGAACGTCGTGATGATGGGCATGGGCGAGCCGTTGCTCAATTACGACGCGCTCGTCCCCGCGCTGCGCCTGATGCTCGACGATAACGCCTATGGCCTCTCGCGGCGCCGGGTTACCGTGTCGACCTCTGGCGTGGTGCCGATGATGGACCGGCTCGGCGCCGATTTGCCCGTCGCGCTGGCAGTATCGTTGCATGCGCCGAACGACGCATTGCGCGACATGCTGGTGCCGCTGAACAAGAAGTATCCTCTGCGCGAGCTGATGGCCGCCTGCTCGCGTTATCTCGAAGTGGCGCCGCGCGATTTCGTCACGTTCGAGTACTGCATGCTGGACGGCGTGAACGACAGCGACGCCCACGCACGCGAGTTGCTTGCGCTGACGGCCGATGTGCCTTGCAAGTTCAACTTGATCCCGTTCAACCCGTTCCCGGAATCCGGCCTCTTTCGCTCGAAGCCGGAGCGGATCAAGCGGTTCGCGCAAATCCTCATCGACGCGGGCATTGTCACGACGGTGCGCAAGACGCGCGGCGACGACATCGATGCCGCGTGCGGCCAGCTCGCGGGCGCCGTGAAAGACCGGACGCGCGTCGCCGAACGGATGGGGCGTGGCGGCCAAGGCGCAAGCGCCCAAGCGGGCGATGGCCGAACGGGCAAGGTGATCGAGGTGCGGCCCGTGCGCTGACGGGCGCGAGGCCGGTGCGGTACAAAAGCGAAAAGCGGGCGCGCCGCGGCTAGCGCCGCGTGGCAGGAAACGGGGCGCGCGCCTACGTAGTGAATAGATTGACGGTTCGCGCATCGACGCCAATGAGTCGGATTGGCCGGGCGCGGAGTGGACAAAGAGAATCGACGCGAGGATCAGGGATGAGTGAGCCGCAGCATCCGCAATCACAAGGCATGCAGACGAGCGCGGAACGTTCGGGCGCGGGGGGTAGCGCCTTACCGCAGACGGCGCCCGGCGCGACGTTTGCGCCGCTCGATTCGCTGGCGGCGGTCGGCGCCCGTCTGGCGCAGTTGCGGGAAGCGAAAGGCTGGTCCGTCGACGACGTGTCCGCGCGCTTGAAAGTCGCGCCGAACAAGATGCGTGCACTCGAGGCGGGCGACATCAGCCAGCTGCCCGGCACGACGTTCGCGCTGGGCGTCATTCGCAGCTATGCCAAGATGCTTGGCACCGATCCCGAGCCGTTCGCGCAGGCGCTGCGACGCGTCAAAGGCGAACCCGAGCCGGATTTGTCGATGCCCGCGTCGAGGGGCGCCGATTTGCCGCGTGGACGGGTTTCCGTGTCGCTCGGCGGCACGCCGAAGCATCGGTCGTGGTGGTGGGGCGTTGCGGCCGGCGTGATCGTTCTCATTGCACTGGCAATGTGGCGTCAGGGCGGCGATTCGTCCACATGGCTCGCGCGCCTGAAGGCGACCGCGGGCGGGATGGCGTCCAATCCCGGCGGCCCGGCGTCGAGCGCCGTGGCGCCTGGCACGGCCGTGACGGCGGCGGGCTCGGTCGGCGAGCAGCCGGCCGCTGCCTCTGGTGTCGCGCCCGTTTCCGAGGCACAGGCAAGCGGTGCCACGATCACGCGGCTCGAGACGACGGACACGGCCTCTGAGCCGGTCGTGGCTCAGGCGGCGCCGGTGGTATCGGCGGCCTCGGCATCGTCGGCCGCTGCGCCTGCGCAGCAACAAGCCCAACCGGCGAGCGGCGGTGCGGCCGAGTCGGCGGCTCAGGCGCCGCTGCCGGCCTCTCAGGCCGCGGCGCTGGCGCCCGTGCCGGGTGCGGCAACGATCGCGGTCAAAGTGACGCAAGACAGCTGGTTCAGCGTGCGCGACAAGAACGGCAAGGAAGTGTTCTCCGGGCTCGTGCACGCGGGCGACACCAAAGAACTCTCGGGCCTGCCGCCGTTCAAGATCACCGCGGGTAACCGCGCCGGGTTGGATTCGATGACGTTCGACGGGCAGAAGGTCGATGCGGCAAAATTCGGCCCCGATAAGGGCAACGTCGCACACTTCACGTTGCCTTGACGGTTTGACGATCGCTTGACGATCGACAGCCGCGGCGGGCGCGCCGCGGTTTATTTATTCGGGCGCGCAGAGGCGGTCAGCGCCGCGCGCGCAGCACAACTAGGACTCAAGGGTCTTTCGATGGCTACCGACAGCAGCAGTCAAATTTGTTCTTCCGAGCCGGTTTTCGGCGGTCCCGCGAAGCGGCGCGCCTCGCATGCGGTCGACGTTCGCTGGGGCGGTCAGCTCGTGACCATTGGCGGCGACGCCCCCGTGCGCATTCAATCGATGACGAACACGGACACGGCCGACGCCATCGGCACGGCCATCCAAGTGAAGGAACTGGCGCAAGCGGGTTCCGAGCTCGTTCGCATCACGGTGAACACGCCCGAGGCAGCGCAAGCCGTCCCGGCGATCCGCGAGCAACTCGATCGCATGGGAGTTGCCGTGCCGCTCGTGGGCGATTTCCACTACAACGGCCACCTGTTGCTGCGCGATTACCCGGCCTGCGCCGAGGCGCTGTCGAAGTACCGCATCAATCCCGGCAACGTCGGTCAGGGCGCGAAACGCGATACGCAATTCGCTCAGATGATCGAGGCGGCGATCCGTTACGACAAGCCGGTGCGTATCGGGGTGAATTGGGGCAGTCTCGATCAAGATTTGCTCGCGCGCATGATGGACGAAAACGCTGCGCGCAGCGAGCCGTGGGAAGCGCAGAGCGTCATGTACGAGGCGTTGATCCAATCGGCGATCGGTTCCGCTGAACGCGCGGTCGAGCTCGGTTTGGCGCGCAGCAAGATCATCCTGTCGTGCAAGGTGAGTGGCGTCCAAGATTTGATCGCCGTGTATCGAGAGCTCGCACGCCGTTGCAAATTTGCGCTGCACCTGGGGCTGACCGAGGCCGGGATGGGTTCGAAAGGCATCGTCGCGTCCACGGCGGCCCTCAGTGTGCTGCTGCAAGAAGGCATCGGCGATACGATCCGCATCTCGCTCACGCCGGAACCCGGCGCCTCGCGGACGGGCGAAGTCGTCGTCGGCCAGGAAATCTTGCAAACGATGGGCTTGCGTTCGTTCACGCCGATGGTCATCGCCTGCCCCGGCTGCGGTCGCACGACGAGCACGCTGTTTCAGGAATTGGCATCTCAAATCCAGAGCTACCTGCGTGCGCAAATGCCTGTGTGGCGCGATCAATACCCTGGCGTCGAGAAGATGCACGTGGCGGTGATGGGTTGCATCGTGAACGGCCCCGGCGAATCCAAACAGGCCAATATCGGCATCAGTCTGCCGGGTTCGGGGGAAAATCCCGCAGCGCCGGTTTTCATCGACGGCGAAAAAGTCAAAACGCTGCGCGGCGAGCGCATCGCCGAGGAATTTCAGCAAATCGTGAGCGATTACGTCGAGCGCCGTTATGGCCGCACGAGCGTCGCTAACTAAGCAATAGACCGAAGACGATGACAGAACAGAAGAGAAAGCTCGAAAAGCTTGCGGGCGTCAAAGGCATGAACGACATCCTGCCGCAGGATGCCGTGTTGTGGGACTTCTTCGAAGCGACCGTCAAGTCGATGCTGCGCGCATACGGCTATCAAAATATCCGCACACCGATCGTGGAACACACGCAACTGTTCACGCGCGGGATCGGCGAAGTTACCGACATCGTCGAGAAGGAGATGTACAGCTTCGTCGATTCGCTGAACGGCGAGCATTTGACGCTGCGTCCCGAAAACACCGCGGCCGTCGTGCGCTCGGCCATCGAGCACAACTTGCTCTATGACGGTCCGAAGCGGCTCTGGTACATCGGCCCCATGTTCCGCCACGAGCGTCCCCAGCGCGGGCGCTATCGCCAGTTTCATCAAGTCGGCGTCGAGGCGCTCGGCTTCGGCGGTCCCGATGCCGACGCCGAAATCATCTTGATGTGTCAGCGGTTGTGGGACGATCTTGGGCTCACGGGCATTCGGCTCGAGATCAACTCGCTTGGTCTGGCCGACGAGCGTGCGGCGCATCGCGTCGAACTGATCGCCTATCTCGAAAAGCACGTCGACGCGCTCGACGAGGACGCCAAGCGCCGGCTCTACACGAACCCGCTGCGGGTGCTGGACACGAAGAACCCTGCGTTGCAGGAAATCGCCAAGAACGCGCCCAAGCTCATCGATTTCCTTGGCGACGCTTCCCGCGCGCACTTCGAGGGCCTGCAACGTCTGCTCAAGGCCAACAACATCCCGTTCTCGATCAATCCGCGCCTCGTGCGCGGCCTCGATTACTACAACTTGACGGTGTTCGAGTGGGTGACCGATAAGCTCGGCGCGCAAGGCACGGTCGCCGCCGGCGGCCGCTACGATCCGCTCATCGAGCAGTTGGGCGGCAAGCCGACGGCTGCGTGCGGCTGGGCGATGGGCGTCGAGCGCATTCTCGAGTTGCTCAAGGAGGAGTCGCTCGTGCCGCAGGAGGAGGGCTGCGACGTGTACGTCGTCCATCAGGGCGAGCGCGCGCGCGACCAGGCGTTCATCATCGCGGAGCGGCTGCGCGACACGGGGCTCGACGTCATCCTGCATTGCAGCGCCGATGGCGCGCAGGCGAGCTTCAAATCGCAAATGAAGCGTGCCGACGCGAGCGGTGCGGCCTTCGCGGTGGTTCTCGGCGAGGACGAAGTGGCGAGCGGGACAGTCGGCGTCAAGCCGCTGCGCGAGGCGGCGGGCGCGGGCGAAAAGAGCGAGCAGCGGAGCGTGCCGGTCGAAAACTTGACCGAATTTCTAATCAATGCGATGGTTGCAACCGCCGAAGACGGTGACGACTGACGCAACTATTGCCGCTCATGACCAGATCGGCGCGAGACAAGAAGGAATCGCTTAGCGATGAGTTATCACGACGAACAAGAATCGATTGAGAGTTTCAAGGCATGGTGGGCGCAATGGGGCGATGCGACCACCTGGATCGTTCTCGCGGCGCTGGTCGCGGCGGCGGCATGGAACGGTTGGAATTTCTGGCAGCGCCGTCAGGCCACGCAAGCCGCCGTGCTTTACGAGCAAGTGCAGCAAGCGGTGTCGTCGAAGGACAAAGCGGCCGTCGCGCGCGACGCCGGAGATATGGAGTCGCGCTATGGCGGCACGGCGTACGGCCAAATGACGGCGCTGGCAGCCGCCAAGGCGCTCTACGAGGCGGGCGATGCGGCCGGCGCGAAAGCGCAACTGCAATGGGCAGTCGACCACGCCAAGGACGACGAGTACAAAGAAGTCGCGAAGCTGCGCCTTGCGGCGCTCCTCTTGGACGAGAAGGCATACGATGCCGGTCTCGCGTTGCTCGCCGGCACCCCCCCCGAAGGCTTCCAGGGCGCAGTGGCGGACCGCCGCGGCGATCTGCTCGCGGCCGCGGGAAAACGGGCCGACGCGCGCGGCGCTTACCAGCTCGCGCTGGCGTCGCTCGGCAAGAGCGATACCTCGGCCCGGCAGCTCATCCAATTCAAGCTCGATGCGCTCGGCGGCTAAGCCGCGTCCGCACCGACCCAGCCGGCTCAACCTGAACAACTTTTGACGAAGCTTCGCTCACCGATGAATTTGCTGAAACGTATCGCCGTGCCCATCGCTTGCGCGATGACCGTCCTCGCGATGACGGCTTGCTCGTCCACCAAGGACGATCGCCGCAATCCGGTGCCGCTCACCGAGTTCAAGCCTGTCTTCAACGTCGAGCGGGCCTGGAAGGCAAGCGTCGGCAAGGCGGGGCGTTACTTCTTCTCGCCGGTCGTCGTCGGCGACGCCGTTTATGCGGCCGGCTCGAACGGCACCGTCGCGAAGATCGACGGCAAGACCGGGCAAGACATTTGGCGTGCCAAGCTGCATACGGATTTGACGGCCGGGGTGGGCAGCGACGGCACGTACACGGCGGTCGGCGCGGAAAAAGGCGGCGTCGAGGTCGTCGGTTCGGACGGCAAGCTGCTTTGGAAGACTTCGGTGCCAGGCGAGATCGTTTCGCCGCCGCTCGTGGGCAACGGCTATGTGATCGTACGCACGATCGACGGTCAAATCAGCGCGTTCAACGCGTCTACCGGCGAATTGCGCTGGCAGTATCGCAATCGGGCGGTTCCGCTGAATCTGCGCGTCTCGGCCGGGATGACCTTCGCCGGGCAGGTGGCCGTGCTGGCTGGCTTCCCCGGCGGCTCGCTCGCCGCCATCAATTTGAAGACCGGAGATGACTACTGGCAGGCGCCCGTGTCGTTCCCGAAGGGTGTGACCGAAGTCGAGCGCATCAACGACGTGACGGGCGCGCCCACACTGGTCGGCGCGCAAGCGTGCGCGGTCACGTTCCAAGGCCGCGTGAGCTGTTTCGATGCGAACAACGGC
This sequence comes from Trinickia sp. Y13, assembly GCF_029522115.1. Classification (GTDB taxonomy): domain Bacteria; phylum Pseudomonadota; class Gammaproteobacteria; order Burkholderiales; family Burkholderiaceae; genus Trinickia. The sequence goes on from NZ_JAKWFK010000001.1 coordinate 582,591, forward strand.
CAGCCCGTGTGGGAGAAGCCGTTTTCGGGCGTCAGCGGCTTGGCCGAAGACAACAGAGCGGTGGTCGCACCCGACGACTGGTCGGTGCTGCATGCGTTCGATGTGACGACGGGCAATCCGCTTTGGAAGAACGATAAGCTCAAAAATCGCGACCTGAGCGCGCCGTACTTGCTGGGGCCGAACGTCGTGGTCGGCGATTATCAGGGCTACGTCCACTTCCTCTCGCGCGATGACGGCTCGCTCCTCGCCCGCACGAAGACGGACGGCAGTGCGATCACGGCCGCGCCCGTAGCGGTGGACAACACCCTCATCGTGCAAACGCACGACGGCGACCTGTACGCGTTCGTGTCGCGCTGAGCGCGGCTGTCTCGTCCAATAGCCATTAGCGACCGCGGGCCGGCTCAGCCGGCCGCGGCTGTTTCACGTGCCGGCGCGCGAGTGCGCGGCCGGCGAATCGATATGCGGCGGTTTTACCCCCGTTGTATCGTGATGATTTTAAGCGGCCATCGCGCACATCCGCTCGTGCGGCCGGCAGCGCGTACGGTCACCGGCGCGCCGTGCCTGCTCGCATCGCTTGCTGCTGCGCATTGAAACCCGGATGCTCCCGCGGCTTGTCGCTTTGACGAGCCAATGCCGTGGCGCGAGCTCCATTTAGGCAACATCAGATGAAACCCGTTATAGCCCTCGTCGGGCGCCCCAATGTGGGGAAATCCACGCTGTTCAACCGCCTCACGCGTTCGCGCGATGCGCTCGTCGCCGATCTGCCCGGTTTGACACGCGATCGCCATTATGGCGAAGGGCGCGTCGGCGAGCGGCCTTACCTGGTCGTCGATACGGGCGGTTTCGAGCCGGTTGCGAAGGACGGCATCCTGCACGCCATGGCGCTGCAGACGCGCCAGGCGGTGGAGGAATCGGACGTCGTCGTCTTCATCGTCGATGGCCGCAACGGACTGGCCCCGCAGGACAAGGCAATCGCCGATTACCTGCGCAAGACCGGGCGGCCGATCATGCTCGTCGTCAACAAGGCGGAGGGCATGAAATATACGGCAGTGGCGTCCGATTTCTACGAGCTCGGTCTCGGCGATCCGCGAGCGATTTCGGCTGCGCACGGCGACGGCGTCACGGAAATGATCAACGACGCGCTCGACGTCGCCTATGCCGGGCATCCTGAAGAAGAGCCGGAGCCGAGCGAGGGGCGTGGCATCAAGATCGCGATCGTCGGCCGGCCCAACGTCGGCAAATCCACGCTCGTGAATACGCTCATCGGCGAGGACCGCGTCATCGCCTTCGACATGCCGGGCACGACGCGCGATTCGATCTATGTCGATTTCGAACGCCAGGGGAAGAAGTACACGCTCATCGATACGGCCGGCCTGCGTCGTCGCGGCAAAGTGTTCGAAGCGATCGAGAAATTCTCGGTGGTCAAGACCCTGCAATCGATCGCCGATGCCAACGTCGTCATACTGCTGCTCGACGCGCGCCAGGATATCTCGGAACAGGACGCGCACATCGCCGGGTTCGTGGTCGAGCAAGGGCGTGCGCTGGTCGTGGGCGTGAACAAGTGGGATGGGCTTGATCCCCACGTGCGCGAACGTACCAAAGCGGACATGACGCGCAAGCTCAAATTTCTCGAGTTCGCGAAATTCCACTTTATTTCGGCCACCGAGAAGACGGGGATTGGCCCGCTCATGCGTTCGGTCGACGCCGCCTACGCCGCCGCGATGGCCAAGCTGCCTACGCCCAAGCTCACGCGCGCGCTGATCGAGGCCGTGGAATTCCAGCAGCCGCGCCGTCGCGGCCCCGTGCGCCCGAAACTGCGCTACGCCCACCAGGGCGGCCAAAATCCGCCGATCATCGTCATCCACGGCAACGCGCTCGACGCGGTCACGGAAACCTACAAGCGCTATCTCGAAAACCGTTTCCGAGAAACTTTCTCGCTGACCGGAACTCCATTGCGCATAGAGTTTCGCTCGTCGACGAATCCGTACGCGGACAAGGGCTGATTCCCGTGTGCGGCGGGGTCGGCCGGATGGCCTAGCAGCCCCGTGCGGCAACGAAAATCGGCTATAGTGTAGCGATTGGTGGCGGATTTCTTTTTCTTCGTCCCAATCTGGATCCAACCTGCAAAAAAACGACGGAGTTTGCTATGAGCAACAAAGGGCAATTGTTACAAGACCCGTTTCTGAACGCACTGCGCAAAGAGCACGTGCCGGTTTCCATCTATTTGGTCAACGGCATCAAGCTGCAAGGGAACATCGAATCGTTCGACCAGTACGTCGTGTTGCTCCGTAACACTGTGACCCAGATGGTTTACAAGCACGCCATTTCGACCGTGGTGCCGGCCCGTCCGGTCAACTTCCACCCTGATTCGGAAACGGCCTAAATTCATCCTAGCGGCCGGCACGGCGCCGACTCATCGGCGCGCTGTGCCGGCCGCTTCTCATTTAGACGCTCATCAATTTGATCAACGCAGCGCTAGTCGGCATCGATTTCGGCAAGATCGACTTCGAAGCCAGCCTCGAAGAACTCAGCTTGCTCGCGCAAAGCGCGGGCGCCCATCCCGCCGTGACGCTGACAGGGCGCCGTTCCAGCCCCGATGCCGCCTTGTTTCTTGGCAGCGGCAAAGCCGAGGAGTTGCGCCTCGCATGCGAGGCCAACGAGGTGGAGATCGTTATCTTCAACCACGCATTGGCTCCGGCGCAGCAGCGCAATTTGGAGCGGGCGCTTAACCGGCGCGTCGTCGATCGCACGAGTCTGATTCTCGACATCTTTGCGCAGCGCGCGCGCAGCCATGAAGGCAAGTTGCAAGTGGAATTGGCGCAATTGCAGTACATGGCCACGCGGCTCGTGCGCGCTTGGACTCACTTGGAGCGCCAAAAAGGCGGTATCGGCCTGCGCGGGCCGGGCGAAACGCAGCTCGAAACCGACCGCCGCCTGATCGGCGAGCGGATCAAGATGCTCAAAGTGCGGCTCGACAAGCTGCGGCGCCAGCACGGCACGCAGCGGCGGCAGCGCGCCCGCAATCGCGCCATGTCCGTCTCGCTCGTCGGCTATACCAACGCCGGCAAATCGACGCTGTTCAATGCGCTGACGAAAGCGCAAGCCTATGCGGCCGATCAACTGTTCGCGACGCTCGATACGACATCGCGCCGCCTGTACCTGGGCGACGAGGCGGGGCAAGTGATCATTTCCGATACGGTTGGTTTCATTCGCGAGTTGCCGCACCAACTGGTTGCGGCATTTCGCGCGACCCTCGAGGAGACGATTCACGCCGATTTGCTGCTGCATGTCGTCGATGCATCGAGCGCCGTGCGGCTCGACCAAATCGATCAAGTCAATGAAGTCCTACAGGAGATCGGCGCGCATACGGTGCGGCAAATTCTCGTCTTCAACAAGATAGACGCGGTGCCGGAATTGACGGCCCGTGGCGAAGCGGTCGAGCGAGACGAGTATGGTAATATTTCGCGCGTCTTTTTGAGCGCGCGCACGGGGCAAGGTTTAGATACGCTGCGCGCCGCCATTGCCGAAATCGCCACCTCAGAACATCTCCCAGATAGCGGGCGAGCGCAGCCGGAAGAAGCACCGCCGGGGCATGGGCGCGAAGACTTCGACGCGTCTGCGTCGGGCGCGCGGCCATGGCGCTCCGATTTGCATTGACCGGCTCTCCCAACTCGAGCGAAAGAACACAGGTGAACGAATACAACGAGCGGAGTTTCTGGCTGCGTGCGCGCGCCATTCTTTCGATCAGCGACCCTCGTTGGGGGCGCAGCGACGGCAACGGTAATCGGCAACGTCCGAACGAACCGAAGCGCGGGCCCGGCGACGACAATGGCCCGCCCGATCTCGACGAAATGTGGCGTGACTTCAATCGCCGCCTGTCACGCTTGTTCGGCGGCAAAGGGCAGGGTTCCGGTCCCGGCGATCGCCGCCCGGACAACGGGCGCGCGGCGCGTATCGGCGTTGGCATCGTCATCGGCGTTCTCGTGGCTATCTACATCGGCAGCGGGGTGTTCGTCGTCCAGGACGGCCATACGGGCGTCGTGCTGCAATTCGGCAAATATCGCTCAACGGCGGAGCCCGGCGTGCATTTGCGGCTGCCTTATCCGTTCGAAACCCACGAGATCGTCAACGTCGCGCAAGTGCGGTCGGTCGAAATCGGGCGCGGCAATCCGATGAGCGACTCCAGCATGAGGGATGCGTCCGTCATGACGCGCGACGGCGATATCCTCGACGTACGCGTGGCGGTCCAGTACCAGGTGAAATCGGCTACCGATTATCTATTTCGCGCCGCCGATCCCGATCTGAGCGTCACGCAGGCGGCGCAATCGGCCGTGCGAGAGATCGTCGGCGCGCGCAGCACCGCGAGTCTGCTCGACGGCAATCGCGATGCGATTCGCGAGCCGCTTGCGCAAGCGATTCAAAGCGCGCTCGACAGGTATCGCACGGGTCTTGCCGTGGCGGGGGTGACGATTCAATCCATCGAGCCGCCCGCAGCGGTGCAGAGCGCGTACGCCGATGCCGTGCGGGCAGAGCAGGAGCGCTCGCGCGCGAAAAGCGAGGCACAGGCGTACGCCGGCCAGATTTTGCCCGGGGCGAAGGCACAAGCGCAGCGCACGATCGACGATGCGAAGGCGTATTCGGAGCGCGTCGTCGCGCAGGCGCAGGGCGATGCGGAACGCTTCAAAGAGGTCTACGCCCAATACGCGAAAGCGCCCGCGCTCGTGCGCGAGCGGATGTATCTGGACACCATGCGCGAGATCTACTCGAACACCACCAAGGTGTTCGTCGGCGGCAAGGGTGCCAATAACACACTGAATTTGTCGCTGGACAAGCTCCTCGAGTCGAACCGGCGCGCAGCGCCCGAGCCGACCGCACCGGCCCCTGCCTCGGCCGCGAATGCCGCGCCGGCGGCGTCGCCGCAGCCGCCGGCAGCCGCTCCGAGCGCGGCCAGTCAGGCCGCGGCGGCTAGCGAAGCAGTGCGTTCCCGCGATGCGCTACGTAGCCGCTCGCGCGAAGACGATCTACAGCAGCAATAGGGAGCGCTCCATATGAATCGCATTATTGCGCTCGTCATCGTAGTCGTGGCCGTGCTGTTCCTCGGCTCGTCGACGTTGCTCGTGGTGGACCAGCGGCACGTCGCCGTGGTCTATTCGCGCGGCGGCAAGAACCCGGCTATCGTCGGCCCCGGCTTGCACGTGAAGCTGCCTGCGCCGCTCCAAGCGGCAATGGTGGTCGATACGCGCGTGCGCACGCTCGTGCCGACCGACCCCGACCGTTACGTTACGTCAGACAAAAGCGACCTGCTCGTCCTGCCCGCGCTCAAGTACCGCGTGACCGACCCCCTTAAGCTCTTCAACGAGACCGACGGCGACCAGCAAAGCGCGAACGAGCGTCTGGCCGCGCAATTGCGAGCCGCGTTGGGCGCAGCGCTCGGCAAGCGTTCGCTTAGCGACGTGATCGCGAACCAAGGGCAAGTCGTGCAAGAAGCGCAAGCGGCGGCGGTCGGCGCCGCTGGCGCGCTCGGGATCGAGATCGTCGATCTGCAACTCTTGCGCATCGACTTGCCGCAAGCGAGCGCGGACGCGGTTTATAAGCGCATGGCGGCCGCGAGGGAGCAGGTGGCAAGCGACGTGCGCGCCCAGAGTGCGGCGCAGGCGGCGGAAATCAAGGCGGACGCGGAGCGCCAGCGCCAAGCCGTGCTGGCCGATGCCAACGCGGCCGCGCAGGCGATCAAGGGCGAAGGCGACGCCAAAGCGGCCGGCATTGCAGCCGACGCATTCGGCCGCGATCCGGGCTTCTATCAGTTCTACGAAAGCCTGCAGGCCTATCGAAGCGTGTTCAAGGCGGGCGACGTGATCGTCGTCGATCCCGACAGCGAATTTTTCCGCTTCATGCGTCACCCCGACGGGAACGCCGTCTCACCCAATCCGGCCGCCTCGGCGTCACGCAAACACTGATTCAGGGGCGCCGCCGTTGGATCGGCGGCGCCGTCATCCCCATGGACATGGCCGGTTCGTTACTGCTCGCGATCGCACTGATGCTCATCATCGAGGGCATGTTCCCGTTCGTCTTTCCGAAAGCGTGGCGCGACACGTTTCGTAGAATAGCGGAACGGCCGGCGCATCATATCCGCATCGGTGGCCTGATCGTCATGGCGCTTGGCTTGTTGTTGCTCGTCGCCGCCACCTGAACGCTACGATGACGATCGCCCTTGGCGCTTCGCGCTTTGCTTGACCCGCTTTCGGCTGCGCGTTGTGCGGCCCATTAACGTTGTAGGACAGAACCGATGTCGACCTGGCTGCTTCCCGAAAATATCGCCGACGTGCTGCCCTCCGAGGCGCGCAAAATCGAAGAACTGCGGCGCGCGCTGCTCGATCGTTTTCGCACGTACGGGTATGAGATGGTGATGCCGCCGCTGCTCGAGTATCTCGAATCGTTGCTGACCGGCGGCGGCACCGACTTGAACTTGCGCACCTTCAAGCTCGTCGATCAATTGTCGGGACGAACGCTAGGGCTGCGCGCCGATACCACGCCGCAAGTGGCGCGCATCGACGCGCACTTGCTCAACCGCCAAGGCGTGACGCGGCTGTGCTATGCCGGTAGCGTGTTGCACACGAGGCCGCGCGGGTTGCACGCGACGCGCGAGCAAATTCAGATCGGCGCCGAAATATACGGTCACGCGGGCCTCGAAGCCGATCTCGAAGTTCAGCAACTGATGTTGGACGTGCTGCGCTTGGCCGGGATTGCCGATGTCCGGCTCGATTTGTGTCATGCGGGCGTGCTGCTCGAATTGTTCGAGCGCGACCCGCTTGCCGCCGAGCGCGGCGAAACGCTTTACGAGGCGCTCGCGGGCAAGGATGTACCGCGTATCGCGGAGCTCACGCAAGACTTGAATCCGACGGTACGCGACGCGCTGCGCGCGCTGCCATCGCTGTATGGCGACGCTTCGGTGCTCGAACTCGCGCGCCGACAGTTGCCGCAATGGCCGGCCATCACGCGCGCGCTCGACGATTTGACGTTCCTCGCGACGCACGTCGAAGGGGCGCAGGCGGCGATCGACCTGGCCGACCTTCGGGGCTACGCCTATCACAGCGGCGTGATGTTCTCTGCATACGTCGATGGCGTGCCGAACGCGCTCGCGCGCGGGGGGCGTTACGATCACGTCGGTCAAGCCTACGGGCGCGCGCGGCCGGCCACGGGCTTCTCGCTCGACTTGCGCGAGATCGCGCGAATCTCGCCGATCGAGGCCCGCAGCAGTGCGATCCTCGCGCCGTGGAAGCACGACGATGTGTTGCGCGAGCGCGTCGCCGCGCTGCGCGATGCCGGCGAAGTCGTGATCCAAGCGTTGCCGGGGCACGATCACGCACTCGACGAGTTCGCCTTCGACCGCGTGCTCGTCGAGCGCGAAGGCGCTTGGCTGGTCGAGGCGCGCCCGTTGCAAGCGGGCGGTTGATCCAGGCGATCGAAGCATGCCCGGGCAGGGCGTGCGAATGGTCCATGCTGTTGAAGCGAAACGGAAAAATTCGGACGCTTCGGCGAACATGGGTAGAATACGTTTTTAACCAGCTAACGAAACAACATGTCTGCCAGTGCAGTGAACGCGGCCCCGGGGCGCAACGTCGTCGTCGTCGGGACCCAGTGGGGTGATGAAGGCAAAGGCAAGATCGTCGACTGGCTGACGGACCACGCGCAAGGCGTCGTGCGTTTCCAGGGCGGTCACAATGCCGGCCATACGCTCATCATCGGTGGCAAGAAAACGATCTTGCGCCTCATTCCGTCGGGCATCATGCGCGCGGGCGTCGCTTGCTACATCGGCAATGGCGTCGTGCTCTCGCCCGAAGCGTTGTTCAAGGAAATCGAAGAACTCGAAGCTGCTGGCGTCGACGTGCGCAAGCGCCTGTTCATTTCCGAAGCGACCACGCTGATCCTGCCTTACCACATTGCGATCGACCAGGCGCGCGAGGCGCGTCGCGGTGCGGGCAAGATCGGCACGACGGGGCGCGGGATCGGGCCGGCTTACGAAGACAAGGTCGGCCGCCGCGCGTTGCGCGTGCAAGATCTATTCGCGCCGGCTGCGTTCTCGGAGCGCTTGCGCGAAGTCCTCGATTTCCATAATTTCGTGCTGACCCAATATCTGGGGGCATCGGCCGTCGACTTCCAACAAACGCTCGATACGATGCTCGGCTACGCCGAGCGCCTGGCGCCGATGGTGGCGGACGTATCGCGACGCCTGTACGACGAGAACGCTGCCGGCCGCAACCTGCTGTTCGAGGGTGCACAGGGCACTTTGCTCGACGTCGATCACGGCACGTATCCCTTCGTGACGTCGAGCAACTGCGTCGCGGGGGCCGCATCGGCGGGCGCCGGCGTCGGGCCGCAAAAGCTGCATTACGTCCTCGGTATCACCAAGGCGTACTGCACGCGTGTTGGCTCGGGCCCCTTCCCGAGCGAACTGTATGACGCCGATAACCCGCAGCGGCAAGCTGCAATCGGGGTCACCCTCGCGAACGTCGGCAAGGAGTTCGGCTCCGTCACGGGCCGGCCGCGCCGCACGGGGTGGCTCGATGCCGCGGCGCTGCGCCGTTCGATTCAAATCAACGGCGTGTCGGGCCTGTGCATCACGAAGCTCGACGTGCTCGATGGCCTCGATGAAGTGAATCTGTGCGTCGGCTACAAGATCGACGGCAAGAGCGTGGATCTGCTTCCGCGCGGGGCGGCCGAGGTTGCGCGCTGCGAACCCGTCTACGAGACGTTCGCGGGCTGGAAGGAAAGCACGATCGGCATCACGCAGTGGAGCCAGCTTCCGGCCAACGCGCAGGCCTATCTCTCGCGTGTGCAAGAGGTGGCAGGCATACCGATCGATATGATCTCCACGGGCCCCGATCGCGACGAAACGATCTTGCTGCGCCATCCGTTCAAGGCTTGAAGGATGACGCAGAACATGACGATGATCGCCATGACCGATCCGCGCAACGACGACAAGAATCTCTGGGTGAGCTGGGACGAATACCACCGGCTCATCGAGTTGCTTGCGCTCACGGTGCATGAATCGGGCTGGAAGTTCGACCAAATCCTTTGCTTGGCGCGAGGCGGTTTGCGCGTTGGCGATCAGCTTTCGCGCATTTACGACTTGCCGCTTGCGATCCTCGCGACGAGTTCGTATCGCGAGGCGGCCGGGACGCAACAGGGCGAACTCGATATCGCGCAATACATCACGATGACGCGTGGCGATCTATCGGGCAACGTGCTGCTCGTCGACGATCTCGTCGATTCGGGCGTCACGCTGGCGCGGGTTCAGCAGCACTTGAAAGAGCGCTATCCGGCCGTCGCCGCGGTGCGCTCCGCCGTGCTTTGGTACAAGGGCTGTTCCAAGGTCAAGCCCGACTATTTCGTCCAATCTTTGCCCACGAACCCTTGGATTCACCAGCCGTTCGAGGAGTGGGACACCGTCCGGCCGCACAATTTGGGCGCGTGGATCAAACGTGGCGTCGCCCAGGATTGACCTGCGGCACGCAAGTTGCGTTTATTTGGGTGTTGCCACTACGAGCGCATCGACGATAGAGCGGAGTCGGTCGACCCCGCTCTTTTTATGTGTATCCGCCCTCGATGCACCGCTAGAATAGCGCTCGGTGCCGGCTGATCCGGTACGAATCGCTTGCGTTTATGACACAAAACAACCACGACAACCTTCGTCAGCACTCCTTGCCGGCGCTTGCCCTGGCGGCCATTGGCGTCGTATTCGGTGACATCGGCACGAGCCCGCTGTATGCGCTCAAGGAAGCGTTCAGTCCCGCGCACGGGATTGCGCTGACCGATCATTCGATTCTCGGCGTGATCTCGCTGCTGTTCTGGGCGATCGTCGTCGTTGTGTCGATCAAGTATGTGCTGTTCGTGATGCGCGCCGACAACAACGGCGAGGGCGGCGTGCTCGCCTTGATGGCGCTGTCGTTGCGGCCGTTTTCCTCGAAGTCGCGCGTGACGGGCGTGTTGATGATGCTCGGCATCTTTGGCGCATGCATGTTCTATGGCGACGCCGTGATCACGCCCGCCATCTCGGTGATTTCCGCGGTCGAAGGCCTCGAGATCGCCACGCCGCATCTGTCTCATCTCGTTTTGCCCATCACGATGGTGATTCTCGTTGCGCTGTTTTGGATTCAGCGGCACGGCACCTCGCTCGTCGGGAAACTATTCGGCCCCATCATGCTCGTGTGGTTCGCCACGCTCGCATTGCTCGGGGTCAACCATATTGCCCGCGCGCCGCAGGTCATCGCGGCGCTCAATCCGTATTACGCGTTGTCGTTCATGCATGCGCACATGCTGCAGGCGTATGTGGTGCTCGGTTCCGTATTCCTCGTGCTGACGGGCGCCGAAGCGCTCTATGCCGATATGGGCCACTTTGGCGCACGCCCGATTCGCCTCGCATGGTATTTGCTGGTCATGCCGGCGCTGGTGCTCAACTACTTCGGTCAAGGTGCATTGCTGATGCAAGACCCGAAGGCGATCGCGAACCCGTTTTTCTTGATGGCGCCACAGTGGGCGCTCCTGCCGTTGGTCGTTTTGTCCACGGTCGCGACGGTGATCGCGTCTCAGGCGGTGATTTCCGGCGCGTATTCGCTGACGAGCCAAGCGATTCAGCTCGGCTACGTGCCGCGCATGAAGGTGCTTCACACATCGGAACTGGCGATTGGCCAAATCTATGTGCCTGTCGTGAACTGGTTGTTGTTGTTCATCATTCTGTGCGTCGTGGTCGGCTTCAAGAGTTCGGATAGCTTGGCCGCCGCATACGGCATCGCCGTCACCACCACGATGGTGATCACGACGGTGCTTGCCTGCGTCGTCATGGTCAAGGTTTGGAATTGGAACAAGGCGCTGGTCGCGATCATCATCGCGGCGTTCACGGCGGTGGACCTCGCGTTTTTCGGGGCGAACCTGCTCAAGGTGGCCGAGGGCGGTTGGCTGCCGCTCGGCATTGGCGCCATGCTCTTTTTCTTGCTGATGACGTGGTACAAGGGGCGCATGCTCGTGAAGGAGCGCACCGCGGCCGATGGTATCCCGCTGGCCCCGTTCGTCCAGGGGTTGCTCGCGCATCCGCCTCATCGCGTGTCCGGCACGGCCATCTATCTGACCGGCAGCGATTCGCTCGTACCCGTCAGCTTGCTGCACAACCTCAAACACAACAAGGTGTTGCACGAGCGGACCATCTTTTTGACGTTCCTGACCCGCGATATCCCCTACGTCAAAGAGAACGATCGCATCACGCTCAAAGACGTCGGCGGCGGTTTGTATCTCGTCAGGGCCGCTTACGGTTTCAACGAAACGCCCGACGTCAAGGCGGTGCTCTTCGAACTCGAACGCGGCTATGGTATGCAATTCGAGCTCATGGATACGTCGTTCTTCCTCGCCCGCGAGACGGTCGTGCCGACACAACTGCCGGGCATGTCCATCTTGCGGGAGCGCGTGTTCGCGTGGATGCATCAAAACGCGGCGAAGCCTACGGATTTCTTCCGCATTCCCGCGAATCGGGTCGTAGAACTCGGCACGAAGATCGAAATTTGATCGTCGTGGGAATCGTATCGGGCGGTGCAGCCGGATAGAGTTGAAAAAATAAAAGCCCGCGTCTGTGCGCGATTCGTTCACAGGCGCGGGCTTTTTTGCGGCTTCGATTTCAACCGTTGACGACGCTTGCTCGGGTAGCCGCCGCGGTACGACGGCGGCTACCCCAAGCGCAGGGTGCGCCGAACCGCTCAGCGCTGCTTGAGCTTGGCGAAGGCGGCGGCCATTGCGCCGCCCGGCTCCGGCTCGCGCGCGCGTTGCGGGCCGCGGCCGGGGCCATTCGGGCGGCTTGCGCCGCGCTCATCGCGCGGGCCGCTGCGCGATGCCGGTGCCGCGTCGTCGTCCAGACGCATCGTCAGCGCAATGCGCTGGCGCTTCACGTCGACATCCAGCACTTTGACCTTCACGACTTGGCCCGCCTTCACGACTTCATGCGGATCCTTGATGAACTTCGTCGATAACGCTGAGACGTGCACGAGCCCGTCTTGATGCACGCCGATATCGACGAACGCACCGAACGCTGCGACGTTGGTGACGACGCCTTCCAGCACCATTGCCGGCGCGAGGTCCGAAATTTTCTCGACGCCTTCGCGGAACGTCGCCGTCTTGAATTCCGGACGAGGATCGCGGCCGGGCTTTTCCAATTCAGCAAGGATGTCACGGACCGTTGGCAGACCGAAGCGATCGTCGACGAACTCGGTGGGCGACAAACCCGCGAGCGCTTCGCGCTTGCCGAGCACATCGCCGATCTGCTTGCGGATCTTCGCCAGCATGCGCTCGACCACGGGGTAGGCTTCCGGGTGCACCGACGACCGGTCGAGCGGGTTCTCTCCACCGTTGATGCGTAGGAAGCCGGCGGCTTGCTCGAAGGTCTTGTCGCCCAGGCGCGGGACTTTGCGCAGATGCTCGCGCGAGGGGAACGGCCCGTTGGCGTCGCGATATTCCACGATGTTGCGTGCGAGCGTGCTGTTCAACCCCGATACGCGAGCGAGCAGCGCGACCGACGCCGTATTGGCATCCACGCCCACCGCGTTCACGCAGTCTTCCACCACGGCGTCGAGCGAACGCGCGAGTTCGCGCTGATTGACGTCGTGCTGATACTGGCCGACTCCGATTGCCTTGGGCTCGATTTTGACGAGCTCGGCCAGCGGGTCTTGCAGTCGGCGCGCGATCGAAACGGCGCCGCGCAACGAAACATCGAGGTCGGGGAATTCTTTCGCAGCGAGTTCCGATGCCGAATAAACCGACGCGCCGGCTTCGGAGACGACGATCTTTTGCAACTTGAGTTCCGGATGCCGCGCGATCAGCTCGCTCGCCAGCTTGTCCGTTTCGCGCGAGGCGGTGCCGTTGCCGATGCTGATCAGTTCCGCCTGCGTTTGCGCCGCCAGCCGCGCGAGTTTCGCGATGGAGCCATCCCAGTCCCGGCGCGGCTCGTGCGGGTAGATCGTATCGGTGGCGAGTACCTTGCCCGTGCGATCGACCACCGCCACTTTGACGCCCGTGCGCAAGCCCGGATCGAGGCCGATGACAGCCTTGGGACCCGCCGGCGCGGCGAGCAGCAAATCCTTCAGGTTGCGGGCGAAGACTCGGATCGCCTCATGCTCGGCCGTCTCGCGCAGCTGCGTGAGCAATTCGTTTTCGAGATGAGGCTGCACCTTGACGCGCCAGCACCAGCGGCAGACATCGGAGAGCCATTTGTCGGCCGGACGATTTTGATTCGAGATGCCGGCATGGCGCGCGATCATCGCTTCGCACGGATGCGGCACTTGTGCGTCGAGCTCTTCTCCGAGGCCGAGCTTGATCATCAGCACGCCGGCATTGCGACCGCGGAAGAGGGCCAGTGCGCGGTGCGAAGGCACGGTCTTCAAGGTCTCCGCGTAATCGTAGTAGTCGCGGAATTTCTCGCCTTCCTCGTTCTCCTTGCCCTCGACGACCGACGACGAAACGACGCCGCGCTCGGTCAGGTAGTCGCGCAATTTGCCGAGCAGTTCCGCCGTTTCGCCGAATTGCTCGGACAGGATGTCGCGCGCGCCGTCGAGCGCCGCTTTGACGTCGGCGACGCCTTTTTCGGCGTCCACATAGGCCGCCGCTTCGGTTTGAGGATCCAGGCGCGGATCGGCGAGCAGCGCTTGCGCCAGCGGTTCGAGCCCCGCCTCGCGCGCGATTTGGGCGCGAGTGCGGCGCTTGGGCTTGTAGGGCAGGTAGAGATCCTCGAGCGCTTGCTTGCTATCCGCGGTTTCGATCGCGGTGCGCAACTCGTCGGTCAGCTTGCCTTGCTCCTCGATACTCGCGAGGATCGTCGCGCGCCGCTCTTCCATTTCGCGCAGATACAGCAGGCGCTCTTCGAGATGACGCAACTGCGTGTCGTCCAGATTGCCGGTGACTTCCTTGCGGTAGCGGGCAATGAACGGCACGGTTGCGCCTTCGTCGAGCAGTTGCACGGCCGCGGCGACCTGGCGCGGCTGTACGGTCAATTCGGTGGCGATGCGCTGTACGATCTTAAGAGCTACGGAGTCCGTCATAGAAGATGCGTGTGCCTGCTGGGCCCCCTGCGGCGCGCACGGCGCAAGCCGGAACGCTGGCCCGGGGCCGGGTTGCTGAAGCGGCGCATTTTGCCACAAATGCTCGGGCGCCCGAGCGCGGGTGTTAGAATTTCGACCATGTTCCGATCCCCGCCTACGACGTTGCCAACCACCCGTTTGTCAGTCGCCCTGCGTGCCGCCGTATTGGCCGCGGCGGCATCTGCCGTGCCGTTTTGCATGTCCATGCCCGCGCGCGCGCAAGCCGTGCCGGAAGGGCAACCCGCGCCTGCACCGATCGCGAGCGATGCGGCGTCGGCGGGCGCGCCCGATTTCAGCTCGCGTCAGCAAGCGCTCGACGATCGCACGGCCGAGAACGAGTACGCGTACGGCGTTGCCGTGCATGACTGCTATAGCAAATTCTTCGTCAACGCGTGCATCAACCGGGCGCGCGACAAGATGCGCGAGGTGCGCGCGAAGATCCGGGCCGAGCAACTGGCGCTGGACGAGGAGCGCCGTTCCGTGCATGCGCGGCAACGCGACGAGCAAGACGCGCTGCGGCGCGAACGCGATGCCGCGCAAGCCCCGCAGCGTGCGTCGAGCGCCGCCCGCAACGAGCAAGCGTACGAGGACAAGCAGCGCCAGCATGCGCTGGACGAAGCGCGACGCAATGCCGAGGCGCCGCAACGGGCCGCCGATCAAGCGGCATACGATCGGAAGCAGGCCGATTTCCAGCGCAAGCTCGACGAGGCCCGGCGCAACGCGGCGCAGGATGCGAAGGAGCGCGCCGAACGTGCGCAGCACTTCTCGCAAAAGCAAGTCGATGCACAGCAGCACAAGGCGGATGTCGAAGCCCGTCAGAAGCAGGCTGCGCAGAAGGCACAGGAAAAGCAGGAGCAGCAGATGCAGCAGCAGGAACAGCAAAAGCGCTTGCAGCAGGAGAAAGAAAGCGACTGACGCAAGTGGGTTTTTGCTGGACGGCAACCTCAGGCGTGGCGGCTGCATGGGCGGCTTCCCGCCTACCGAACCGAGGAGGCGACCATGCGCGGCCATCAGGCGATCCAACCGGACATGCTACGCGACCGCATCTTGCAGTTGCAGTCGGAGCATAGCGAACTCGATCGCATGATCGACAAATTGGCGGACTCGTCGGATATTACCGACCTCGAGCTGCGTCGCCTGAAAAAGCGCAAGCTCAAAGTCAAAGACGACATCTTGTTGCTGCAATTGCAGCTCGAACCGGACAGGCACGCGTAAGCGGCGAGCGGGCAGGCGTTTGCGCCGCGCGCTCTGCGCCGGTCATTGCAGGGAAATGCTTGCCTTGAATTCACCGCTCGATGCCTCTTCCGACGCGCCGCGCATGCCGGCGCCGACCTTGCCCGAGGGGGCTAACGATCACGCCGCGCAACCGGCGCCGCAGGTGCGTAAGCCGCACGCGTTGGCTGTCGCGCTCGCGCCGCGCCGGCGCGCCGAACTCGATGCCATCTTTGCCGGCGACGGGCTGCTCGCGCGCACCATCGAGGGCTATCGGCCGCGTGCGTCGCAGATCGAAATGGCATGCGCGGTGGCCGCAGCCATGGAGGCGTCGGGTCGCGCCATGCCCGAGCCCGCGATGTTCGAAGCACAGCGCCGTCCGGCGCGCCGCTTGCGCGCCGATGCCGATGCGCGGACCGAGCCCGGTGGCGATACGCCCGCGTCCGGCACAGAGGACGAAGGCGCTGCCGGCGAAAACACCTTGATCGTCGAAGCGGGCACCGGCACCGGCAAGACCTTCGCTTACCTCGTGCCCGCCATGCTATGGGGCGGCAAAGTCATCGTCTCGACGGGCACCAAGCACCTTCAGGATCAGCTTTTCCAGCGCGACATTCCGACCGTGCGCGACGCACTCGCGGTGCCGGTGTCGGTGGCCATGCTCAAGGGGCGCGCGAACTACCTGTGTCATTACTATCTGCAGCGCACCGCCGATAACGGCAGGTTGCCGTCGCGGCAGGACACCGCGTATCTGCAAGATATCGTGCGGTTCGCCAAGATCACGCGCACGGGAGACAAGGCGGAACTCGCGAGCGTCCCTGAGACGTCTTCCGTTTGGCCGATGGTGACTTCTACCCGGGAGAACTGCCTCGGCCAGGAGTGCCCGCACTACAAAGAATGCTTCGTGATGCAGGCGCGCCGCGAAGCGCAGCAAGCGGATATCGTGGTCGTCAATCACCACCTGTTTTTCGCGGACATCATGCTGCGCGATACGGGCATGGCCGAATTGCTGCCGACGGCCAATACCGTGATCTTCGACGAAGCCCATCAGTTGCCGGAGACGGCGACCCTATTTTTCGGCGAAACGCTATCGACGGCGCAGTTGCTCGAACTTGCGCGCGACACGGTTGCCGAAGGACTCGCGCATGCGCGAGATGCGGTCGAATGGGTCAAGCTCGGGGCGGGACTCGAGCGAGCGGCTCGCGACGTACGGCTTGCGTTCAAGGACGATACGCTGCGCGTGTCCGCTGCCCAGCTTGGCGAGGACCACGCCCTCTACGGCGCGCTCGATGCGTTGGAGGGCGCGCTGGAGGCGCTGGCAACGGCGCTCGCTGGTCAAGCCGAACGTGCGGAATCGTTGGGCGCCTGCCTGCGCCGCGCACGCGAACTGCAAGATCAGCTCGGTCGATGGACAGCCCTGCCCGCGGGCGAAGACGATGCGAACGCGGCATCGCAACGAACCGGTTCGCCGGCGACGGGCGAGGGCGCTGCGAAGGGCGATGTGGACGAGCGCATCCGATGGGTGGAGGTGTTCTCGCACTCCGTGCAACTGCATGAAACGCCGCTTTCCGTTGCGCCGATCTTCGCCAAGCAGCGGGCAGGCGTGCCTCGCGCGTGGATCTTTACGTCGGCGACGCTGTCCGTGCGTGGCGACTTCACGCATTACGCCGCGCAGATGGGGCTCGACGCGCGCCGCTCGATGACGCTGCCGAGTCCGTTCGACTATGGCACGCAAGCGTTGCTTTATGTGCCGCGCAACTTGCCTCAACCGTCTTCTCCCTCATTCACCGATGCCGTTTTCGAAGCGGCGCTCCCGGCGATCGAAGCCGCGGGCGGCGGCGTGTTCTTTCTATGCACGACGCTGCGAGCCGTCGACCGCATCGCTGGGAAGTTGCGCGATGTCATCGAAGCGCGCGGCTGGTCGATGCCGCTTTTGACACAGGGCGATGCGAGCCGCACGGAGTTGCTCGATCGCTTCCGCGCCTACGGCAATGCGATTCTCGTGGGCAGCCAGAGCTTTTGGGAAGGCGTCGATGTGCGCGGCGACGCATTGTCGCTCGTCGTCATCGATAAGCTGCCTTTTGCGCCGCCTGACGATCCCGTGCTGTCGGCGCGGCTCGATGCGTTGACAAAGAAGGGCCTGAGTCCGTTTGCCGTTCACCAATTGCCGCAAGCGGTGATCACGTTGAAGCAGGGCGCGGGGCGTTTGATCCGAGCGGAAACGGATCGCGGCGTATTGATGATTTGCGATACCCGGCTCGTCGATAAGCCGTACGGCCGCCGTATCTGGCAGAGCCTACCGCCGTTCAAGCGCACCCGCGAAATCGATGTCGTGCGGGAGTTCTTTGCGCAGACGGAGCAACAGAACGCGCAAGACGCATAAAAGCGTGCCGTCCGGTTCTGCCGTGCGTGACGCAGGTTGGGTAGTGCACAGCGGAAGCTGCGGCCCCCTTACCGCTCGCCCGGTGTGAACGTCGCGGCACAGCCGACCAAAACAAAACCGGCCCTAGAGTTATGCCCTAGAGGCCGGTTTTGTTTTTTCGCCGCAAAAACGCCGAGCGTACGCTCAGCTAGGCGTTAGAACTGCCACCACGACTTTTGCGTACCCGGGCGAGCGTGGCCCGTGATGTACGGACTGTCGGGGAACGTGCCCGCGAGCACGCGGCGCGTATCGTCGGCGAGCTTCGTTTCGTTCAGCTTCGTGTACGACAAGATCATGAGATGAAGCGCATCTTCGATCGCGGGCGCGTTCTTGTACTCCTTGATCGCCAACTGCGCACGATTGATGGCGGCCACGTAGGCGCCGCGGCGATAGTAGTAATCGGCCGCATGCACCTCGTACGAGGCGAGCGCGTTGACGATATAGCGCATGCGCGCCGCCGCATCGGGCGCGTATTTGCTTTTCGGGTATTTGTCGACCACGATCTTGAATGCATCGTACGACTCGCGCAGCGACTTCGGATCGCGCTCGCTCATGTCCTGACCGGAAAAGCGGCCGAACAGACCCAAATCGTCGTTGAAGTGGATCATGCCCTTCAGATAGTACGCGTAGGCGATATCGGGGTGATCCGGGTGCAGCGCGATGAAGCGGTCGACTGCCTGATCGGCGGCGGCCGTTTCGCTGTCTTTCCAGTCGCAATAGGCGACGTTGATCTGCGCTTGTTGCGCAAAGTGCCCGAACGGATCGCGACCCTCGAGCGCTTCGAAATACTTGGCGCACTTGCCCCAATCGCCGCCGCTCAAAGCGTCTTGGGCCTCCGAGTATAATTTGTTGTTTGGCCAGGCGGCCGTCTCGTCGGTCTTTTGCGGCAGGCCGTGGCAACCGGCCACGAGCACCGCGGCAGCGGCGAGGGCCAGGCCGGCCGAAGCGGATTGAAGCGCACGCTTAGCCGCGCGGCTCGCTGCGCACGAGGCCGTGCGCATCATGGTGTTGAGGGCTCGCCGCATTTCTCCATGCATCCTAGCAATCAGTCTCACTCAGTGATCCAGTTTCAATGACCCGCACACGTGCTTCCGGCAACATGCTCGGCCCTATCGATAGAAGCGACGATTATAGCCGAAGCGCCGGCCCCGCCGACGCGCGAGCAGACGATACCGGCCCGGGTCGTTCGATCGGGCGCGCCGGCGCTTCGCAGCAAGCGAGCGCGCCGTCGCCTCGCGTGGCGCTCGTGCCGGATGCGCTCGCGGGCGAGCGCCTGGACAAAGTGCTTGCCAAAGTGTTTCCCGAATTTTCTCGCAGCCGCTTGCAGAGCTGGACCGAAGCGGGGCGGGTGCTGCTGAACGGCGCGCCGGCCAAAGTGCGGCAGGCCGTGCCGCTTGGCGCGCGCATCGAGCTCACGCCCGATCTGCTGCCCGAGCAGCTTGCGTTCACCCCCGAGCCCGTGCCGCTTCGCATCGTGTACGAAGACGACGCGCTGGTCGTCATCGACAAGCCTGCTGGGCTCGTCGTGCACCCCGCCGCGGGAAACTGGAGCGGCACGATCCTCAATGGCTTGCTGCATCGCTACCCCGACGCGGCGGGATTGCCGCGGGCCGGCATCGTTCATCGGCTGGACAAGGAGACGTCGGGGCTCATGGTGGTGGCACGCACGCTCGAGGCGCAGACCGATCTCGTGCGTCAGTTGCAGGCGCGCACGGTGAAGCGCCGCTACGTCGCGCTCGTGTGGGGCGCCATGCCCGAGGAAGGGATCATCGACGCCCCCATCGGACGCGATCCGCGCGAGCGCACGCGCATGGCCGTCGTCGCCGGGGCCACGGGCAAGCGCGCGCGTACGCGGTTTCGCCTCGTCGATCGAACGGTCTGGAATCAACAGACCATCAGCGCCATCCATTGCGACTTGGAGACGGGGCGCACGCATCAGATTCGTGTCCACTGCGCCCACGCCGGGCATCCGCTGCTGGGCGACCCGGTCTACGGCAATGCGCGCGGGCGTCGCTCGAGCGCGCCGCTGCCGGGCGGTTTCTCAAGACAAGCGCTGCATGCGTGGCGACTCGGTCTCGTGCATCCGAGCTCGGGGCGCGCGATGCGCTGGCGCGCCGATTTGCCCGAGGATATGACCGTGCTGATCGAGGCGTTGGGATTCGGGCAAGATGGCGCGGCCCTCGAGGCCGACGAGGCGGATGATGACGATGCGTATGAAGGATTCGAAAGCGGATACGAGGATGAGCCGGAAGACGATGCCGACATCGAATGAGCGTGCGGCGGCGTGCTTCGGATAGGAGCGGGCGCGCGCTTATCGGGCAACAAGCAACAAGCAACGAGCAACGAGCAACGAGCAACGAGCAACGAGCAACGAGCAACGAGCAACGAGCAACACACGATCACCGAACGACCCCATGACTGCGCACGAGGATGACGAAGCCTTGATGACGGAACCTGCCTTGACCGAAGCCGATTGCCTGTACCCGCCTTGGCGCGTTTCGCCGCGGGTGCGTGCGCTCGTCACCACCCGCGCCGGCGGCGTCAGCCTGCCCCCTTACGGCCGCCGCGTGGCGGGGCGCGAAACGTCGGGCGGCTTGAATCTCGGGCTGCATACGGGCGACGATCCCGCGCACGTCCATGAGAACCGCGCGCGCTTGCTTTCGTTCGCGGGCGTGCGCGCCGCCTGGCTCGAGCAAGTGCACGGCGCTACGGTGGTCGATGCCGCGGACGCACCGCTCGATGCCCGCGCCGATGCGAGCGTGACCGCGACCTCGGGCATCGCCTGCGTGGTCATGGTGGCCGATTGCTTACCCGTTTTGCTTTGCGACGGCGAAGGCCGGGCGGTCGGAGCGGCTCACGCGGGATGGCGCGGCCTCGCGGCCGGCATTATCGAGAAGACGGCGCAGCGCGTCGCAGCGCTCGCGCAAGGCGAAGCCGCCGATCTGCACGCTTATCTGGGGCCGGCGATCGGTCCGAACGCGTTCGAAGTGGGCGATGAAGTGCGCGACGCGTTCCTCGCCGCAGCGCAGCCTGCCGAGCGCGATGGCACGGCGCACGCTTTCGTCCCCCATCCGCATGCGCCCGGCAAGCATCGGGCGGATCTCTACGCCCTCGCGCGCCAACGCCTAGCGCGGCTAGGTGTCACGCGCGTGACAGGCGGGCAGGCGTGCACGGTGTCCGAGCCCGAGCGCTTCTACTCGTATCGCCGCGATCGGGTGACGGGACGCATGGCGGCGTTGATTTGGCTTGCGCAGTGAACGGCCCGGTGCGACCCTGCGGCGCACAAGAACGGCGCTGTCGGGCGCCTACGTGAATGCCCAGGTGCGCCTGCCATCGGCTTTGTGATATGGCTCGTACGCCCGGCGGCGCTTGGCTCGCGCGCGATCGATCGACATCGGGAAAACGATAATAAAAAAGCTATCGCGCTGCGGCAAAATCGGTCCAAAGCATTGACACGCCTCGTGGCGGGGAGCAAGAATGACCGCTCGCAAGGGTGAGCGCAGCGAGGGTCGCAAGGGTTCGCCCATGTGCGCTCGGCGCCCGCCTCTCATTCAGTCTTCCTAGACTCACGGCCAAAGCGGGTATGACTGCATCAAAACGTCGATCGACTTCTTCTCACACCGAAACGCCTCAGAGCCGCGAGCAGCAAGCGCAAGCCGGCAATGCGGACATGCAGCGGATGTTCGAGGCATGGATGGGCGCATGGCGTTCGTTCGCCGATCCGAGCAAATGGCCTGCCGCCGCTCAGGCAGCCCAAATGCCGGGGACGGCCCAGCAGGCGGCGAACGGCAGCGCGGGCGCCTCGCCGTTTCCCTTTTCGTTTCCATTTGCCATGCCGCCGATGCCGGCGGGCGGGTTTCCCGCGATGGGATTGCCCGCGATGATGGCCGATGCGCAGCAGGCGCTGGGGGGCATGCATTTGCCCGCAGCGTCGATTCCGCCCGAACGATTGAGCCAGCTGCAGGCCGACTACTCGCGCGATTGCCTCGCGCTCTTGCAGCAGGCGAGCGCGGCCGACAAGCCGCCGCCCGAGCTGCCCGACAGGCGCTTTAGCGCCGACGCCTGGAAAGCGACGCCGGCTTTCGCTTATATAGCGGCGTGGTACTTGCTCAACGCGCGTTATTTGCAGGCGCTCGCCGACGCTCTCGACACCGATGCGAAGACGCGCGAGCGCATTCGTTTCGCCGTGCAGCAGTGGACGGCCGCCGCCTCGCCCAGCAACTTTCTCGCGCTCAATCCCGAGGCGCAGAAGACATTGCTCGAAAGCCATGGCGAGAGCTTGCGGCAAGGGGTGATGAATCTGCTTGCCGACATGCGGCGCGGCAAGATTTCGCAGAGCGACGAATCGCGCTTCATCGTCGGCAAGAACATCGGCTCGACCGAGGGCGCGGTCGTCTACGAAAACGAGTTGATGCAGTTGATCCAGTACAAGCCGCGCACGCCGAGCGTGTTCGAGCGGCCGCTGCTGATGGTCCCGCCATGCATCAACAAGTTTTACATTCTCGATTTGCAGCCCGAAAGCTCGTTCGTCGCGCATGCGCTCGAATGCGGCCATCAAGTGTTCATGATCTCGTGGCGCAACGTCGACGCATCGCTCGCCGGCAAGACCTGGGACGATTACATGACCGACGGCGTGCTGGCCGCGATCGATGCGGTCAAGCGCATCAGCGGGCGCGAGCAAATCAATACGTTCGGCTTTTGCATCGGCGGCACGATGATCGCGACGGCGCTCGCGGTGTTGGCGGCGCGTGGCGAGCATCCGGCCGCATCGATGACGCTGCTCACCGCGATGCTCGATTTCTCCGATACGGGCGTGCTCGACGTCTTCGTCGACGAACCCCACGTGCGCATGCGCGAGCAGGCGATCGGCGGCCTGAACGGCGCGCCGCCGGGACTCATGCGCGGCGTGGAATTCGCGAACGCATTCTCGTTTTTGCGGCCTAACGATTTGGTCTGGAACTACGTCGTCGACAACTATCTCAAAGGCCGCACGCCCGCTCCGTTCGACTTGCTGTATTGGAACAGCGATTCGACGAACCTGCCCGGGCCGATGTATGTCTGGTACCTGCGCAACACGTACCTCGAGAACCGTTTGCGCGAGCCCGGCGCCGTCACGGTGTGCGGCGAGGCGCTCGATTTGTCGCGCATCGACGTGCCGACCTTCATCTACGGCTCGCGTGACGACCACATCGTGCCGTGGCGCACCGCGTATGCTTCGGCGCCTTTGCTGACGGGGCCGCAGCGTTTCGTGCTCGGCGCTTCGGGACATATCGCAGGCGTCATCAACCCGCCGGCCAAGGGCAAGCGCAGCTTCTGGTGTCACGAGGGCAACGAAAGGGCGCTGCCCGAGAACCCGGACGATTGGTTCGAGGGCGCGGTCGAAAAGCCCGGCAGCTGGTGGCCGGAATGGGTGGCGTGGCTCGACCAGTACGGCGGCAAGAAAGTGAAGGCTCGCGCGCAGCTCGGATCGGCCGAATATCCGGTCATCGAGCCGGCGCCCGGGCGGTATGTATTGGAGCGTGATTGATCCGGCGATCGATCGGGGACGTTCGAAGGTTTTTAACTACGATGCGTGGCCTTATGGGTTAAGGCCGCCTCATGCAAGGAGTCTCAAATGACTGACGTAGTGATCGTATCGGCTGCTCGCACCGCGGTCGGCAAGTTCGGCGGTTCGCTCGCGAAAATTGCCGCGCCAGAGTTGGGCGCGGCCGTCGTGCGCGCGGTGCTCGAGCGCGCGGGCGTCAAGCCCGAGCAAGTAAGCGAAGTCATCCTGGGGCAAGTGCTCGCGGCCGGCTCGGGCCAGAATCCGGCGCGTCAAGCCCTGATCAAGGCGGGTTTGCCGAGCGCGGTGCCTGCCATGACCATCAACAAGGTGTGCGGTTCGGGCTTGAAAGCCGTGATGCTGGCGGCGAATGCCGTCATCGCGGGCGATGCCGACATCGTCGTCGCGGGCGGCCAGGAAAACATGAGCGCGGCGCCGCACGTGCTGCCGGGCTCGCGCGACGGCTTCCGCATGGGCGACGCCAAGCTCGTCGACACGATGATCGTCGACGGCTTGTGGGACGTCTACAACCAGTACCACATGGGCGTCACGGCGGAGAACGTGGCCAAGGAATACGGCATCACGCGCGAAGAGCAGGACAAGTTCGCGGCCCTGTCGCAGAACAAGGCCGAGGCGGCGCAGAAGGCAGGGCGCTTCGACGATGAAATCGTCCCGATCGAGATTCCGCAGCGTAAAGGCGAGCCGCTGCGCTTTGCCTCCGACGAATTCGTTCGCCACGGCGTGACGGCCGAGTCGCTCGCAGGCTTGAAGCCGGCGTTTTCGAAGGAAGGCACGGTCACGGCGGCCAACGCATCGGGCCTGAACGACGGCGCCGCCGCCGTGCTCGTCATGTCCGCCAAGAAAGCCGAGGCGTTGGGCTTGACGCCGCTTGCGCGGATCAAGGCGTACGCGAGCGCCGGCGTGGACCCCAAAGTCATGGGCATGGGTCCGGTGCCGGCCTCGCGCCGTTGCCTCGAGCGCGCGGGGTGGTCCGTGGGCGACCTCGATCTGATGGAGATCAACGAAGCGTTCGCGGCTCAGGCGCTGGCCGTCCACAAGCAAATGGGCTGGGACACGTCCAAGATCAACGTGAACGGCGGCGCAATCGCGATCGGCCATCCGATCGGCGCCTCGGGTTGCCGCATTCTCGTGACGCTGCTGCATGAGATGCAAAAGCGCGATGCGAAGCGTGGCTTGGCCTCGCTTTGCATTGGCGGGGGGATGGGCGTAGCGCTGGCCGTCGAGCGCGTCTAAGAGCGCGCAAGCGTCGCCGCTTGGGCCGAGGGGCCACGGCGACAAACACGAGGGGCGCCGCGAGGCGCCCCGCGAAAAATCAGGAATGGAGCGTGATTCATGACACAGCGTATTGCGTACGTAACGGGCGGTATGGGCGGCATCGGCACCAGTATTTGCCAGCGCCTGCATAAGCAGGGCTTCAAGGTGGTCGCCGGCTGCGGGCCCAATTCGCCGCGGCGCGTCACTTGGCTCGAGCAACAGAAAGCGCTCGGCTACGATTTCATCGCCTCCGAAGGCAACGTCGGCGATTGGGAATCCACGAAGGACGCGTTCGACAAGGTCAAGGCCGAAGTCGGCGAAATCGACGTGCTCGTCAACAACGCCGGCATCACGCGCGACGTCGTGTTCCGCAAAATGACGCATGAGGATTGGACGGCCGTCATCGATACGAACTTGACGAGCTTGTTCAACGTCACCAAGCAAGTGATCGACGGCATGGTCGAGCGCGGTTTCGGCCGCGTCATCAACATCTCGTCGGTGAACGGCCAAAAGGGTCAGTTCGGCCAAACGAACTATTCCACGGCCAAGGCCGGTATCCACGGTTTCACCATGGCGCTGGCGCAGGAAGTGGCAACCAAGGGCGTGACGGTGAACACGGTGTCGCCGGGCTACATCGGCACGGACATGGTCAAATCGATCCGCGCGGATGTGCTCGAGAAGATCATCGCCACGATCCCGGTTCGGCGTCTAGGCTCGCCCGACGAAATCGCGTCGATCGTCGCGTGGCTGGCGTCGGACGAATCGGGGTTCGCCACGGGAGCCGACTTCTCGCTGAACGGCGGCTTGCATATGGGCTAAAGCGTACGCGCCGGCGGCGATTCGGACGGCTGCCGGCGCAAAACGCGTTAAAGTGTATGGGTTTCGGGGGTCCGGTTCGCTGCGGGAGACGCGGTGGGCTTAAGGAGCGCCGTTATTGCGCTGCGTTGCGTTCATAAAAGGCATTTCATGTCGACTACAAAGAAAACAGCCGAGCGATTCATCAAAAAGTATCCGAACCGTCGGCTTTACGACACGGAGACGAGCACCTACATCACGCTGAGCGACGTCAAGCAGCTCGTGCTCGATCAGGAGGACTTCAAGGTCATCGATGCGAAGACCAACGAGGACCTGACGCGCAGCATCTTGCTGCAAATCATCCTCGAAGAAGAGAGCGGCGGAATGCCGATGTTCTCCTCGTCCATGCTCTCGCAGATCATCCGTTTCTACGGTCACGCGATGCAAGGCATGATGGGCACCTACTTGGAAAAGAACATTCAAGCGTTCATCGAGATTCAGAACAAGTTGGCCGAGCAGTCGAAGAATCTCTACGAAGGCAATGCGCTCAACCCCGAGGTCTGGTCGCAGTTCATGAACATGCAAGCGCCGATGATGCAAGGCATGATGACGAGCTACATCGAGCAATCGAAAAACATGTTCGTGCAAATGCAAGAGCAGATGCAGAACCAGGCCAAGACGATGTTCAGTTCGTTCACGTTCAACAAACCTGGCCCGGGTTCCGAGCCGGAGAAGAAGTAGTGCTGGAGTGCGTCGCTGCGGCGCGAATCCGCAACGCGCGTGCGGGCCGCGGACCGATGCTGTATCTGGGGTGAGCCGTCCTTGCATCGGCAAAGGGCGGTCGTCATTGGGGCTTCGTCGTAAAACGGCTGATCGGGAAGGTGCGTCCCGCTAGGCTCGGGCAGCGATCGTGCAGCCGGGCCGGGCCTCGCGGTACAATACGCGGCTATTTTGGGCGTCGTGTGTCAGCGTCGGTGTCGGTGCCGTTCGCGCGATCTGTCCCGTAGTCGTCGCCATTGCCCGGATCACCTCATGCCGCACACGCCCGCTTCCCCCGCCTCGACCGCCGCACCTCAGCCGGCCGCACCTAAGGTCGGCTTCGTATCCCTCGGCTGCCCGAAGGCGCTGGTCGATTCCGAGCAAATCATCACGCAACTGCGCGCCGAGGGCTACGCGATCTCGGGCACCTACGACGGCGCCGATCTCGTCGTCGTCAATACCTGCGGTTTCATCGATGAAGCGGTCCAGGAGAGCTTGGACGCCATCGGCGAGGCGCTCACCGAAAACGGCAAGGTCATCGTGACGGGCTGCCTCGGCGCGAAGAAGAGCGCGAGCGGCGAGGGGCTCATCGAGCAAGTGCACCCGAAGGTGCTCGCCGTGACGGGGCCGCATGCGGTGGGCGAAGTGATGCAGCACGTGCATAGCCATTTGCCCAAACCTCACGATCCATTCGTCGATCTCGTGCCCGCGGCCGGCATCAAGCTCACGCCGCGCCATTATGCGTACCTGAAGATTTCCGAAGGCTGCAATCATCGCTGCACGTTCTGCATCATCCCGTCGATGCGCGGCGATCTGGTTTCGCGGCCGGTAGCCGAAGTGATGCTCGAGGCCGAGAATTTGTTCAAGTCGGGCGTCAAGGAACTGCTCGTCATTTCTCAAGACACGAGCGCCTATGGCGTCGACGTGAAGTTCCGTACGGGTTTCTGGAACGGGCGGCCGCTCAAGACGCGCATGACCGAACTCGTCGGCGCGTTAGGCGAGCTGGCCGCGCAGTACGATGCTTGGGTGCGGCTGCACTATGTCTATCCGTATCCGCACGTCGATGAAATCATCCCGATGATGGCCGAAGGCGCGCTCAAGGGGCACGTGCTGCCGTATCTGGACGTGCCGTTCCAGCACGCCGATCCCGAAGTGCTCAAGCGCATGAAGCGGCCTGCCAACGCGGAGCGCACGCTCGAGCGCGTCGCCGCTTGGCGCCGCATGTGCCCCGAGTTGACGATCCGCAGCACCTTCATCGCCGGGTTCCCCGGTGAGACGGAAGCTCAATTCGAAACGCTGCTCGAGTTCGTTCGCGCGGCGGAACTCGATCGTGTCGGTTGCTTCGCGTACTCGCCCGTGGAAGGGGCGACCGCCAACGAACTCGACGGTGCGTTGCCCGACGAGGTGCGCGAGGCCCGGCGCGCGCGCTTCATGGAAGTGGCCGAGGAAGTCTCGTCGCGGCGGATGAAACGCAAAGTCGGCAAAACGCTCAAAGTGCTCGTCGACGAAGTCAATGCCGACGGCGGTATCGGCCGGACGGCGGCCGATGCGCCCGAGATCGACGGTGTCGTCTATGTCGCTCCCGCGACAAAGGCGTCCAAGCGCTACAAGGCGGGCGATTTCGTCTCGGTCAGAATCACGGGCGCCGACGGCCACGACCTATGGGGCGAAGTCTGACGGCAGGCGATGGCAGCTGAAGTTGCCGGTGCGAATTTCTAAGCGAGGGTGCGAACGGATGATCGTGTGGTTCGATAGGCAATCTCGAGAACAAAGCGCGGCGCGCAAGCGGGCAGGGTGCGCGATCGCGATGTGGCTCGGGGCGGTGGTGCCGATCGTTCTCGTGCCCGTTCCCTCTTGGGCGCAACGGCCGCCGACTCAGGCGGCCAGCGCCGTCGCGCAGCAGGCCCAGCACGCAGCCGCTTGGGTGGCGCAGCGGCGCTCCGACGCGGCTGCCTGGGTGGGGCAAGGCGCCTCGGATGCCGCGGAAACGGTTTCGAAACAATCGGCCGACGCCGCGGGGGCCATGGCGCAGCAATCCGCCGATGCGGCAGCCGAAACGGTGCCGCGCATGCCTGCTCCGCTGGCACCGAATCCCGAATTCGCACGATTTCCGCGCTACGGCGGGAGGTTGGGCGCCCGCCGCATCGTCTTGCGTCTTGGCAAGAAGACCGACGAACCTTCTGGCGTGCACGGCGAATATCAGTTCGCCGATACGGGCCAGGTCGTGCTCGTCGCCGGCGACCGTGAAGGCGATGTCCTAGAAATCGAAGAATCGACCGACGGCACTTCGATCACCGGCAACTGGGTCGGGCGCTTCGCGGCCGACGGCTCCCTCGCCGGAGAGCGCATGAACCTCGACGATTCCGATCCACAACCGTTCGATCTCCGCCCGCTTGCGGGCCCCTCATCGACACCGTGACCATGACCGACTCCGCTTCCTCTCGCGCACGCCAAACGCGTATCGTGCATCCCGATCTCGAACTCGCTCCTGGTTTCGAGTCGTTCTCGACACCGGTGATGCGCGCCTCGACCGTCGTTTTCCCCGATTTGGCCGCCGTGCGCGGCGCCGATTGGCGCAATGACGCGCAGTGGCGCTACGGGTTGCATGCCACGCCCACTTCGGCTGCGCTCACGCAGCGTCTGGCGCAGATCGAGGGCGGCAAACACGCGCTGCTGCAGCCCTCGGGCCTGGCTGCGATTTCGAATGTGTACTTCGGCATCGTCAAAGCCGGCGACGATGTTTTGATTCCCGATAACGTCTATTCGCCCAATCGCGAGCACGGCAATTGGCTTGCGCATGACTTCGGCCTATCGGTGCGCTACTACGATCCGATGATCGGCGCCGGTATCGCCGACATGATTCGCCCGAATACGCGCCTCATCTGGATCGAGGCGCCGGGGTCGGTGACGATGGAAGTGCCCGATGTACCGGCCATCGCGGCCGCGGCGCGGGCGCGCAACGTCGTGACCGCGATCGACAACACGTACTCGGCCGGCCTTGCGTTCCGGCCGCTCGAGCATGGCGTCGACATCTCCGTGCAAGCGCTCACGAAGTACCAGTCGGGTGGCAGCGACGTGCTGATGGGCGCGACGATCACCGCCAGCGACGAACTTCATCTCGAGCTCAAGCGCGCGCGCATGCGGATGGGAATCGGGGTGTCGGTCGACGATTGTTCGCTCGTCCTGCGCAGCCTGCCGAGCATGAAGGCGCGATTCGAGGCGCACGATCGCAGCGCGCTGGCGCTTGCCCATTGGCTTAAAACGAGGCCGGAAATCGCAGCGGTGTTGCATCCCGCGCTAGAAGATTGCCCAGGCCACGCCTCTTTCATGCGCGATTTTTCGGGCGCGGGAGGGCTGTTTTCCGTCGTGTTCGACGAACGCTACGGCCCTACGCAGATCGATGCCTTCGTCGAGGCGCTCGAACTCTTCGCCATCGGCTGGAGCTGGGGCGGCGCGCATAGCTTGGCGATGCCCTACGACGTGGCGTCGATGCGCTCGGCGTCGCAATGGCCGCATCGCGGCACGCTGGTGCGTTTTTATGTCGGGCTCGAGGAAGAAGCCGATTTGCGCGCCGATATCGAACGCGCCATGGTGGCCGCGCTCGGTTAACACGCCAGCATCGAGCGCGAGCCTCGTTCGCGCTCGGCCTTGGCGTGCATCACGCCATCCTCGGTAGGAAGCGCCAGCGCGCCGACGCTCAAAACAAGCGCAGCAGCCCGTCCAGGCCGACGTGATTGAACGCCACGTTGGCCGCCGCGCGCACGACGGGCTTCGCGCGAAAGGCCACCGAGAGGCCGACCTGCGCCATCATCTCCAAGTCGTTCGAGCCGTCCCCGAGCGCGATCGCGCGAGACGTCGGGATGCCGAGCTTCGCGCAGGTTTCGCGCACGGTCCGCGCTTTGACGCTTGCATTGACGATCTCGCCCGTCACTTTGCCGGTCAGCTTGCCGTCGACGATCTCGAGCGTATTGGCGTGCGCGAAGTCGAGCCCGAGCTGCGCTTTGAGCCGCTCGGTGAAGAACGTGAAGCCGCCTGAAACGAGCAATGTGCTCAAGCCGGCCGCTTTGGCGCCTGCCAGCATCGCTTGCGCGCCGGACGACAAACGCAGCCGCTCCGTGAACACGTGTTCGAGCGCCGAGGCGTCGAGCCCCTTGAGCAGCGCGACTCGGGCGGTCAAGCTTTCGTTGAAGTTCTTGATCTCGCCGCGCATCGACGCTTCCGTGATGGCCGAGACCTCGGCCTTGAGCCCGCAGAAATCGGCTATTTCGTCGATGCATTCGATCGTGATCAGCGTGGAGTCCATGTCCATCGCGATCAACCCAAAATCTTTGAGCGAGCGGCCTGGTGGCACGTAGGCGTAATCGAGCGCGTGGGTCGCGCAGTACGATTCGACGTCGAGCCGTTGCTGCGGGTCTGCGTCGTCGATGCGCACCGCACGGGCGTCGATCGAATGCACTTGGGCGCCGCGAGAGAGCGCGACGAGCGGCTTGACATGGGCGGCCGCGAGCGGCTCGGGGCTTTGTACGACGAGGTTCATGGAAGATGACGATGCGCTGGAGGAAACCGGCCGCCGCCGCGGGCGGAAAATCCGGCTATTGTAGCCGGTCGCGCAGCGCTTTCGACGGAACGCCATAACGATGCCGGGCGCAAGCGGGGCAACTCCCGAGCCGAGAACGCAGTCTTTCGCGCGAGTTGGGATTAGACTGATTGAGCGTCGTTGACGAGTCCACGCGCGCGGCCAAAGCCAAGCGCGCGCCCAGCCAGGAGATGAGCATGAGGGTTCGTTTGAAGCCGGTAGCCGTTTTGGTTTCGGTCGCCGCATGCGCGGCGGCAGGTTTTGTCGTGCCGGCGCAGGCGGCGCCGCCGATTACAGTGACATCGAAGACGCCGGCCGATGGGCCGATTCAGTACACCGTCAAAATCGCTTCGAAGACCTATGGCAACGCGCAGGAGACGCGCACCATCCGCTCGGGCCAAACGGACGATTACACCTGGATGACGGCGCCGCCCGGCGGCGCTGTCGCGGTACCCGAGCGATGTCCGAAGTACAGTTCGTTTTCGCTCGATGCCAACGGTTCCGCGCAGCGAGCGGTGCGCATTCGGCTAGCGCCCATCGTGGCCGAGAACGGCACGGCGAATGTGCAGCTCAGTGTCCAAGCCAGCACGCCGCACGGCAAGACCAATGCGAAAGTGGGCGGCAAGACGATCCAATGCCCCGGCATTCAAACGTTGAGCCAGATCGTGCGCTTTACGATGTCGACGAACGGCAGCGCAAAGACCGTAACGCTCAGCGACGGGTCGCAGGTCACGGTTTCGGCCAAACGCTAGGGCTGGCTGGCGCGCCAGCGTTGGCGCGATCACCGGGCGCGGGTGCGCTCGACGAGCTCCGCCGCGTTGAATCGATGGTCGGCGCTAAATAGCCGCCGATACGTGAACAGTACCGCCGCGACCGTGCCCAAGGCGGACGCGGCGGCGATCAGGAACATGATGACGATCTGATAGCGCACGGCTTGCAGCGGCGACTGCCCGGCGAGCACCTGGCCGGTCATCATGCCCGGCAAGCTGACCACGCCCACCACGGCCATCTGATTCAGCGTCGGTATCATGCCCGCACGAGCTGCTTGGCGCGCGGGGCCGCGTGCGGCCTCCCAGCGTGTGGCGCCCAATGCCAGCGCCATTTCGACGCGATCGCGCCGTGCCGTCAGTTCCTCGGTCATGCGCTCGATCGCAAGCGATACGCCGGTCAGCGTATTGCCCAGGATCATGCCCAATATCGGGATCGCGTATTGCGGTTGGTACCACGGATGAATCCGCATGACGGCGAGGAGGCCGACGGCTGTCACGAGCCACGCGCTGATCCAGATCGATGCGAGGCTGTCGAGCCGTTGCCCGCGATAGGTATGGGCGCCGCGCGCCGCGCCTGCGAAACCGGCGATGACGGTCATGATCGCCATCAGCCCAAGGACCAGATACCAGCGATCGACCGCGAACACCCAGCCCAGCACGTAGCCGATCGCAAGCAATTGCACCACGGTGCGCACCGCGGCCAGTGCCAACTGACGCCCTAGGCCAAGCGAGAGTGCGACGGAAAGCGCGCCATTAACGACGATGAGCAGCGACGCAATGCCGACGTCGGCCAGACTCAGTGTGTGCAAGACCGGGC
This sequence comes from Trinickia sp. Y13, assembly GCF_029522115.1. Lineage (GTDB taxonomy): Bacteria > Pseudomonadota > Gammaproteobacteria > Burkholderiales > Burkholderiaceae > Trinickia. The sequence continues at coordinate 614,870 of NZ_JAKWFK010000001.1, forward strand.
TCAAGCGAGATTCTCCTGACGCTCGGCGAGACGGCCCGCACAAAGCGTGAGTTGGCGTCGCCCGACACGGGCCGCTTGCGCCGGATCGTGCGAAACCCAGATGCACGCACGCGCTGTGCGATCGGTTGCGAACCAAAGCTCGACGAGCGTTTCGATCGCCAGCACCGTTTCGGGGTCGAGCGAAGCGGTAGGCTCGTCGAGCAGCAACACTTCCGGGTCGAGTTGAAGCACGCGAACGAGCGCGGTCACTTGTGCTTCGCCGCCCGACATCTCGCTCGCTCGCTTATCGAGAAAGTGCGCGCCTCGGCCTGCCGCGCGGGCGAGCCGAGAGGCGCGTTCGCGGTCGAAGCGCGCGTCTCGGTAGGCGTCGAGCGAGTAGGGGTAGCGCAGATTGTCTTCGACCGTGCCGTCGATCAAGGCCGGGCGCTGACGGACGTAGGCGACGCAGCGTCGAAAGCGCGGGATCTCGCGGCGCTCGATCCCGCGCCCGTGCCATAGCACTTCGCCGCCATCGAGCGGATCGAGCAGGGCCAGCGCGCGCAGGAACACGCTTTTGCCGGCGCCGGAAGGGCCCGAGATCACGACGCGCTCGTTTGCGGCGAGCAAAAAATCGGTGTGCGCAAGCAGTGTGCTGGCCGTATGCGCGTCGCGGCGTACGACGCCGCGGGCTTCTAACAGGATGGGAGCGGTCATCGGTCAAGACTCGTCGACAAGACAACGCGGCGCAGGAGGTCTGCCTGCTGGCCGCTGCCGAGCATAGCGCGAGAAACGCGATCGCTGCCGGCGCCCGCGCAGCGGCGAGGTTAGCATGGCGAGCGGCATGAGTATTGCTGCTCGATGGAGTCAGAAGGGCTCGGCACGCCGCAAAAGGCGGCCTGTTACGTTGCGGCTACACGAACACTCATCCCAGAGATCCGCATGGCGCATCCGTCTACCGTCGCTCGCACCACCGGCAAAATCCTGGCCTGGATCGTCGTCGTAGCGCTCGCGCTGTGCGCGGCGGTCGCCGTGTTCGTCGTCACGTTCGACTGGAATCGAGCACGCCCCTGGGTGGACGACAAAGTCTCGCAGGCGATCGGACGGCCCTTCGCCATCAATGGCGATTTGCGCCTGAACTGGCAGCGCCCGGTGAGCGAACACGGTTGGCGCGCCTGGGTGCCCTGGCCGAGATTCTCCGCCTATGACGTGACGGTGGGCAACCCGTCCTGGGCCGCCTCGCCCGCATTCGCCAAGCTGGCGAAGATCAGCTTCGATGTCGAGGTGCTGCCGCTGTTGGGGCGCGTTATCTCGGTCCCCTCGATCGACCTCGTCAATCCGTCGATCGATCTCGAGCGGCTCGAGGACGGACGCGAGAACTGGTCGTTCGATTTGCCCAAGTCGAAAGGGCCCTCGCGCTGGACGTTGCGTCTGGCCGATCTCGGGTTCGCGCAAGCGCACATTGCGTTGTCCGACCAGATCAAGCAAGTGGACATGCACGTCGACGTCGACACGCTTGGCAAACCGCTGCCGATCGGCGATGCGTTGAAACAGCAGGAGAATGCATCGCGCGGGTCGGCCGGCGCAGTCATCGGCCAAAGCGGCGCGCGCCGGCTCGCCGCGCAGGAGCAGAGCGCGGCGAGTGCGGCGAGCACGCCTAGCGCATCGAGCGCTGCCGCCACAGCGGGCACGCTACCGGCTTCGGGCGCTGCGCGGGCGCAAGGCGCTTCACCGGCATCGGCCGAATCGACGGCTTCCGGCGCGACTGCCCGCGGCGGCGCGCCGCTCATCTACACGCTTGCCTGGCAGGCCAAGGGCAACTATCGCAAGACCGACATCTCCGGTTCGGGTAAATTGGGCAACGTGCTAGCGCTGCGCAACGCACAGCGGCCGTTTCCGCTGCAAGCGGATGTGAAAATCGGCGATACGCGCCTTGCGCTCGTCGGCACGCTGACCGACCCGGTGCATCTAGCGGCGCTCGATCTGCGGTTGTGGCTGCAAGGCCAAAGCCTCTCGCATCTTTATTCGATTTTGGGCGTCACGCTACCGCAAACCCCTCCGTATGCAACCGATGGGCATCTCGTCGGGCGCCTGCAAACCGGCGCGAATGTATTCACCTATAGCGGCTTCACGGGCCGCGTCGGCAGCAGCGACATCGAAGGAACGCTGACGTACCAATCGCGTGCGCCGCGTCCGTCGTTGACGGGACACGTGTCGTCGAAACTGCTGCAATTCTCCGATTTGGGTCCGATTATCGGCGCCGACTCCAATGCGAGTAAGGCGCGGCGCGGCGAGGCCGTCAAACAGCCGGCGAATCGGGCGATTCCGGTGGAGCCGTTTCACACGGATCGCTGGAAGGCCATCGATGCCGACGTCGTTTTCAAGGGGCAACGCATCGTCAAGCGTCCCTCGTTGCCGATTACGGACGTCGATGCGCACGTCGTGATGAAGGACGGCGTCCTGTCGTTCCATCCGCTGCGCTTCGGGGTGGCGGGCGGTACGTTGGCATCGGATTTCGATTTGGACGGTGCGAAGGAGCCGCTGCACGCGCGCATGCAGTTATCGGCGCGGCATCTGAAGCTCAAGCAACTGTTCTCGACGCAGAAGCCGATGCAATCGGCGTTGGGCGAAGTCAACGGCGACGCGCAACTGTCGGCGACCGGCAACTCGCCGGCCGCGCTTGCCGCGACCTTGAACGGCGAGGCGAAAGCGCTCGTCACGCAAGGCAAGGTGAGCCTCTTGATCATGGAGGCGGCGGGACTGAACGTCGCCAACGTCGTCTATGAAAAGCTGTTCGGCACGCGCGATATCGACATCAACTGCATGGCGGCCGACTTCGCCGCGACCGATGGCGTACTCGATACGCGCACGTTTGCGCTCGACACGACCGACGCCGTGATCGGCATGAGCGGCAAGATCAATTTGCGCGACGAGACGATGGACCTGACGATCCATCCTCATACGAAAGGGTTTCGCATCATTACGCTGCGCTCGCCGCTGTATGTGAAAGGCACGTTCAAGCATCCGGACGTCGGTGTCAGCAAAACCGCGATCGCGTTGCGGGCCGGCGCGGCGGTCGGGCTCGGGCTGCTCAATCCGCTTGCGGCGTTGATTCCATTGATCGCGCCGAGCCGTTCGGAGCCGACGCCGTGCGCTGCGCTGCTCGCGCAAATGCGCCAACCGCCGCACGCGCCGCCGCCGGGTGCACGGCCGGGGCCGGCGCATTGAGCCTTCCCGCGCACGGGGGCGGGCCGTGTTTGGCCGGCGTGTCGATGGCGCGAGCCGGTGAAGTCGGCGAAAGCTTGCTAAAATACACGGTTTTTCGCCGATCACCATTCAAAGGGACGCGCTGTGCTGTCTACCGCCAATATCACCATGCAATTCGGGCCGAAGCCCTTGTTCGAGAACATCTCGGTCAAGTTCGGCGAAGGTAACCGCTACGGTCTCATCGGCGCGAACGGCTGCGGCAAGTCGACGTTCATGAAGATTCTGGGCGGCGATCTGGAGCCGAGCTCCGGCACGGTCATGCTCGAGCCGAACGTTCGCCTCGGCAAGTTGCGCCAAGACCAATTCGCTTATGAAGACATGCGCGTGCTCGACGTCGTCATGATGGGCCACACGGAAATGTGGGCCGCGATGACCGAGCGCGATGCGATTTATGCGAACTTAGAGGCGACCGACGACGACTACATGCATGCGGCCGAGCTCGAGGCCAAGTTCGCCGAGTACGGCGGCTATACGGCCGAGGCGCGCGCGGGCGAGTTGTTGCTCGGCATCGGCATCGCCATCGAAGATCACAATGGCCCGATGAGCAACATCGCGCCGGGCTGGAAGCTGCGCGTGCTGCTCGCTCAGGCGCTGTTCTCGAACCCCGACGTGCTGTTGCTCGACGAGCCGACCAACAATCTCGACATCAACTCGATCCGCTGGCTGGAAGATATCCTCAACGAGTACAACTCGACGATGATCATCATCTCCCACGACCGGCACTTCCTGAACCAGGTCTGCACGCACATGGCGGACATGGATTACGGCACGCTCAAGATCTACCCGGGCAACTACGACGACTACATGCTCGCGTCGACGCAGGCGCGCGAACGTCAAGCCGCGGCCAACGCGAAGGCCAAGGAGCGCATCTCCGATCTGCAAGATTTCGTGCGCCGCTTCTCGGCGAACAAATCGAAAGCCCGTCAGGCCACGAGCCGCTTGAAGCAAATCGACAAGATCAAGATCGAGGAATTCAAGCCGTCGTCGCGTCAGAACCCCTTCATTCGTTTCGAATACGAAAAGAAGTTGCACAACATCGCCGTGGTGGCCGAGCACATCACGAAGCGCTACGAGCGCACGATCTTCGAGAACTTCGATTTGAGCGTGCAGCCGGGCGAGCGCATTGCGATCATCGGCGAAAACGGAGCGGGCAAAACCACCTTGCTGCGTGCGCTTCACGGCAATTTTGCGCTCGACGGCGGCTCGATCAAATGGGCCGAAAATGCGAATGTCGGTTACATGCCGCAGGACACGTACGAAGAGTTCCCGAACGATGTCACGCTGACGGAGTGGATCGACGATTACCGCAAAGACGGCGACGACGAACAAATGGTGCGCGGCACGTTGGGGCGGTTACTGTTCAACGCCGACGACATCAAGAAGTCCGTCAAGGTCCTCTCGGGCGGCGAGAAAGGGCGGATGATTTGGGGCAAGCTCATGCTGGGCCGACACAACGTGCTGCTCATGGACGAGCCGACGAACCACATGGACATGGAGTCGATCGAGTCGCTGCAGATTGCGCTCGACAAATACGACGGCACGCTTATTTTCGTCTCGCATGACCGCGAATTCGTGAGCGGCCTGGCCAATCGGATCATCGAGGTGCGCACGGACGGCACGTTGTACGACTTCGGCGGCAATTACGAGGAGTTTCTCGCGAGCCAAGGCGTGCAGTAAAAGGGATGTTTGCGGCGATCGATCGTGCCGGAGGCGGGCGAGCCGCTCGTTAGAGCGCGAGCGCGAGACGTTTGGCCGTGTACCGGCGCGCGTGCTGCAGAGAAAGTGCTTTGATATGCCTGAAGTCGCGATGCGCCTGACTCAGCACTTCACGCTCTTCGTCGTCCTTCACTGGAACGAAAGGGTTGCGCGACTGGTGGAATACGGATGTGCCCAGCCGCTCCTCCAGCGCGCCGCCGGGCCCTGTGTTGCCGAAATTGTATAGAGGGTGCCGCTTTGCCGGTTCGCGGCCGACATTCTCCGCGAGCGCGTGTTCCTGCGTGATATGCCCGAACGTTCCGCTGTTGCTGCGGTAATAGACGGTCGGTCGCTGGCCCTCGGCACCGGTGCTGCCAATAATGTTGTGCCGTTGATAGAGTCTCGCCGCATTTGCCTCGATTCGCTCCTTAAGCGCATTCCAGGCACTTTCGGCATTCTCTATCGCGCGTTTGCGCTCGGCGCTGAAACTGTTCCGAAGAAAGAATGTTTTAAATCGCGCCCATCTTCCGCGCGTGCGACCCATCGCGGTGTCGACCTCGTCTTTGAATTCGGCGTATCGCGCTCTGTACGATTTCATCGTTGCGTCCCAGGGTATCGCTGAGATCGAAATTCGACGCTTTGACGGTCGGAACATCCAATCTGTCATAGGCGTAGTGCGAGCGTCAAGATTCCGTTGAGCCGAACCAGTGCTTGTAGCGCAATCCACGCCGGCAAGGCGCGAATCTTGGGATCGGCAGCGGCTCGCGGGGCCGCGCGCGCTTCGCCCTGCCGCGTAGAATAGGCGAGTCGAAAACCCAATCGGCGAGAACTCGCATGAAGACCTACGATCACCTGTACATTGGCGGAAAATGGCTCGCGCCTTCGGGCACGGGCACGATAGACGTCATCGACTCCGGCACGGAAGCCGTCATGGGCCGCATCCCCGAAGGGTTGGCGGCCGACGCCGAAGCGGCCGTCGAAGCGGCAAAGCTCGCCTTCGACGGCTGGGCGGCGACGAGCGCATCGCAGCGCGCCGAATACCTCGAAAAGATCGCGGCGAATCTGAAGGCGCGCACCGAGGAGCTAGCCGCCACGATCTGCGGCGAAGTGGGCATGCCGCTGAAGCTGTCGCGCGCGATTCAGGTGGGCAGTCCTGTCTACAACTGGAAGGCATACGCCAAGCTCGCGCGACAGTTCCAATTCGAAGCACGGGTCGGCAATTCGCTCGTCGTGCGCGAGCCGGTCGGCGTCGTGGCCGCGATCACGCCGTGGAATTATCCGCTCAACCAAATCACGTTGAAGGTCGCTGCGGCGCTCGCGGCCGGTTGCACCGTGGTGCTCAAACCCTCGGAAGTCGCACCGCTGAACGCTTTCATGCTTGCGCAAGCGATCCACGAGGCGGGGTTGCCGGACGGCGTGTTCAATCTGGTCAGTGGCTACGGTCCTGTCGTCGGCGAAATCATCGCGAGCCATCCGTTCGTCGATATGGTCTCGTTCACGGGTTCGACACGCGCGGGCAAGCGCGTGGCCGAACTCGCCGCGGCCAGCGTCAAGCGCGTGGCATTGGAGTTGGGCGGCAAGTCGGCGTCGATCGTGCTCGACGATGCCGATTTCGAGGCTGCGGTGAAGGGCACCGTGGCCGCGTGCTGTCTCAATTCGGGGCAAACCTGTTCGGCCCATACGCGGCTGATCGTACCCGTAGCGCGCTACGAACAAGCGCGCGATCTGGCGAAGGCGGCCGCCCAGACGTACGTGGTGGGCGATCCGCGCGATGAAAGCACGCGCTTGGGGCCGCTGGCCTCCGCGGCGCAATTGAAACGCGTGCGCGATTACATCGAACGCGGCATCGCGCAGGGCGCCGAACTCGTGACGGGTGGCGCGCAGATGCCGGACGGGCTCTCCAAGGGCTATTTCGTCAAGCCGACCGTGTTTGGTCGCGTGCATCCGAAGGCGACGATCGCGCAAGAGGAAATTTTTGGGCCGGTACTCTCGATCCTCACGTACGCGGACGAGGAAGAAGCGATCCGCATCGCCAACGATACGCCGTATGGCCTTGGGGGCGCCGTATGGGCAGGCAGCGACGAGCGCGCCGCGCGCGTTGCACGGCGAATTCGCACGGGGCAGGTCGATATCAACGGCGGAGCATGGAACATGGAAGCGCCATTCGGCGGTTTCAAGCAATCGGGATACGGTCGGGAAAACGGTGTTTACGGGTTCGAGGAGTATCTCGAATACAAGTCGATGCAATTTCCGGCGGACAAGGCGACAAAGTAATCGATGTGTTGCACTTGGGCCGGACCGCCGGCCGATGACGATATTGCTCGCCCCCTGCGCCTCGCTGCTCGGCGATGCGCAGCTGGGACGCAACTTGCCACGCGTGAGGAAGGGGCCGCATGACGGTGCGACCGGTCGCCGCAGCTTAGCGTTAGCCCTGACTTGACTAGGGTCAAATTCCCTCGATGTTTAACCCCAAATCATGTAGGGGTTTAGACGACAGGGAGTTGATATGCAAACCGAAGGTCTCACCCTCATCAAGCGTTGCACAGTGCTGGCCTGCATGATTGGCGCGTCGTTCGCGGCGACGGACGTTTTCGCCGCGGATGCGTCTTCGCCGGTCGATGCGCCGGCCACGGTGGCGTCCGACGCCGGTAGCGGCGCATTGCACGCCGGCGATTGGCTCGTGCGGCTGCGCGCCATCAGCATCGAGCCGGCAGTGCGCACGAATGAGACGCTCTCGGCGCTGAACGTCGGGGTGAACAACGCGATCGTGCCTGAGCTCGACTTCACCTACATGATCCGCGACTACCTCGGCGTGGAGCTGATCCTAGCCACCTCGCGCCATCAGGTGACGTCCAGCCTCGGCAATCTGGGCGGCGTGGGCGTCCTGCCTCCGACGCTCTTGCTGCAATATCATTTCAACCATCAGGGACGCATCAGGCCGTACGTGGGCGCCGGCTTCAACTACACGCTGTTCTACAACAACGGGCTCAACGCCGGCGGCCAATCGATTTCGATCGACAATCACAGCTTCGGACCGGCAGTGCAAGCGGGCGTCGACGTGCAGATCACGAAGAAGCTTTATGTGAACGCCGATATCAAAAAGATCTGGATGAAGACGGGCGCCTCGCTTGGCGGCAGCTCGCTCGGGACGCTGCATATCGACCCGTTGGTCGTGGGCGTGGGCATTGGCATGAAGTTCTGACCGCCGCGCGAAGCGCCGCGTATCTCCAACGCCGGCAAGTCCGGCGTTTTTCATTGGCGCAACGCGCCCTCAGTCCTTGTCGTTGCGAAACCGCATCGCCGTGCCTTCGCGCTCGATACGCTCCCACACTGCGCGCTTTTCGACATCGCTCATGAAGACCCAATTGGAGACCTCCATGGCCGTGCGCCCGCATCCTTTGCAGATTTCGTCGAACAACGTGGAGCACACCCCGATGCACGGGCTGTCGGGTAGGGCGTGGAGGTTGGAAGCCATCGAAAACGGTCTCGAAAACGGAGCTACCCGTATGGTATCCGAGGCGGTCGCCGCTTGGACAATCACCCTGCGCGCAAGGGGGACGCGCGGATGCAGGCTATCCGAAAGGCCGAGGCAGGTTTTATTCCGGTAGACATGGGGCGATAACCCGATAAAATTGCGCCCGATTTGTCGTTGCGCGAGAGTCCGCGGCAAGCGTGCGTGAGGTGTTCTCGGTAAGGCTGTGCCGTTTGTGCGACAACCGGTCCGATCCGCTCGCATTTTTATGTCGCGCGCCAATGATTGATGGTAGCTTTCGGGTTTTTCACGGGAGCCGCGCGCATGGCGTGGCGGCATGGCGGGGTTGAGGCCGGCGAACCGGTCCGCATGGGAGAACGGGATGAAAAAACAGGCAATGGGCGCACTGGCTGCACTCTTTTTGTGCGCGGCGCCGTGGGCGGCGTCGGCCAAAGATACGCAACTGAACGTCTACAACTGGTCCGATTACATCGCCAAGGACACGATCCCCAACTTCGAGAAACAGTCCGGCGTCAAAGTCCGCTACGACAACTACGACAGCGACGACACGCTGCAAGCCAAGCTTCTGACCGGTAATTCGGGCTACGACATCGTCGTCCCCACGAGCAATTACGCAGGCAAGCAAATCGCCGCGGGCATCTTCGCTCCCTTGGACAAGTCGAAGCTGCCAAACCTCAAATACCTCGACCCGCAACTGATGGCCCTCGTCGCAGGCGCCGATCCGGGCAACAAGTACGTTGTGCCTTGGGCTTGGGGCACGACGGGCCTCGGCTACAACGTGACGAAGGTCCAGCAAATCCTCGGCAAGAACGTCCCCCTGGACAATTGGGATGTGCTATTCAAGCCCGAGAATATTTCGAAGCTCAAAGCCTGCGGCGTGTCGGTGCTCGATGCGCCCGATCAGGTCTTTGCCGCGGCGCTGCACTACATCGGCAAGGACCCGGTGAGCACGAATCCGGCCGATTATCAGGCCGCGCTCGCGATGCTGAAAAAAATCCGCCCGTACATCACGCAGTTCAACTCGTCGGGCTACATCAACGATATGGTCGGAGGCGACATTTGCTTCGCTTACGGCTGGTCGGGCGACGTCGTGATCGCCAAGCATCGCGCGCTCGAAGCGAAGAAGCCGTACAAGATCGAGTACTACGTGCCGAAGGGCGGCGCGCCCATCTGGTTCGACGTGATGGCGATTCCGAAAGACGCCGCGCACAAGGAAGCGGCCCTCGAGTGGATCAACTACATCGAGACGCCGCAGGTTCATGCAGCGATCACGAACGCCGTGTTCTATCCGAGCGCGAACGCGGAAGCGAAGAAGTACGTCGATCCCAAGATCGCCAACGATCCCGCCGTCTATCCGCCGGCCGACGTCGTCAAGACGCTCTTCTTGCTCAAGCCGCTGCCACCGGAAATTCAACGGCTGCAGACGCGGCTTTGGACTGAATTCAAGTCGGGCCGATAACCTCATCGCCGCGCGCGGCATGTAATCATCAAGCCCCCGGAGACGTTGCCGGGGGCTTTGTACATCAAACGAGTGGAGTCAAGCAGGACATCATGAGCGATCAGTCGAGCTCACAGCCGCCTGCCGGCGCGCGACCCGCAGCAGCAAAGCCGGCCGGCGATGCATCGGTCGACAACTTCGTGCAGATCGTCGACGTCGTCAAGAAGTTCGGCGAAACCGTCGCGGTCAAGAATGTCGATCTGTCGGTAGAGAAAGGCGAACTGTTCGCATTGCTCGGCAGCTCGGGTTGCGGCAAGTCCACGCTGCTGCGAATGCTCGCAGGGCTGGAATCGGTCACCTCGGGCAAGATTTTGATCGACGGGGAAGATTTGGCACTCATGCCGCCGTATCGCCGGCCGGTCAACATGATGTTCCAGTCGTACGCGCTGTTTCCGCACATGAGCGTCGAGTCGAACGTCGCATTCGGACTCAAGCAAGAAGGCGTGGCAAAGGCCGAATTGAAGGCGCGGGTGGCCGATGCGCTCGATCTCGTGCAAATGGGGCGGTTCGCCAAACGTAAGCCGCACCAGCTCTCGGGCGGTCAGCAGCAACGCGTGGCGCTTGCGCGCTCGCTCGTGAAGCGGCCGAAGCTGCTGCTGCTGGACGAGCCGATGTCGGCGCTCGATAAGCAGATCCGCCAGCGCACGCAGATCGAGCTCGTGAACATTCTCGATCGGGTGGGTGTCACTTGCATCATGGTGACGCACGATCAGGAGGAGGCGATGACGATGGCCGACCGCCTCGCGGTGATGAGCGAAGGCCAGATCGTGCAGCTTGGCACGCCGCATGAGGTCTATGAATATCCGAACTCGCGTTTCTCGGCGGAGTTCATCGGCTCCACCAATCTCTTCGACGGGCACGTCGTCGAAGACGAGCCCGATCATGTGTTCGTCGAGACAGCGCAGTTGCCTTGCCGGCTGTACGTCAATCACGGCATCACCGGGCCGCTCGGCATGCCGGTGACGATTTCGGTCCGCCCCGAGCGCATCGCGCTGACGCGAAAGCCGCCCGAAGGCGCGTTCAACTGGGGGCGCGGCACGGTTTCCAACATTGCGTATATGGGCGGGTACTCGCTCTATCACGTGGAACTCGACTCGGGCAAGACGGTCGTCGCCAATGTGTCGAGCCTTGCCTTGACGGAAATCGATTCGCCCACGTGGGGCGATGAGATCTATGTGCGCTGGAGCGCATCGGCCGGCGTGGTGCTGACGGCATGAAGACGCGTGTGCTCGCACTCTCGACCTGGCCCGCTCGCAAGCTGAAGTTGACGGGCGGCACGGCCGTCGTCGCGGGGCCGTTCCTCTGGTTGCTGATGTTCTTCTTCGTGCCGTTCTTGCTCGTCGTCAAGATCAGCTTCGCAGAGTTGCAGCTCGGCATCCCGCCGTACACCGAACTCGTTGCGTTCAAAGATGGGGTTGTCCAGATTTCGCTGAACGTGGCGCATTATGCGTTCCTCTTTACCGATAGTCTGTACTTCGCCACTTACGTCAATTCGGTCGTCGTCGCGGCCGTCACGACGCTGATCTGCCTGCTGCTCGGCTACCCGATGGCGTACTACATCGCGCGCTCGAATCCGCAATCGCGCAACCTCTTGATGATGGCGGTGATGCTGCCGTTCTGGACGTCGTTCTTGATTCGCGTCTATGCATGGATCGGCATCCTCAAGAACAATGGCTTGCTCAACAATTTCCTCATGACGATCGGGTTGATTCATACGCCCATCGAGCTGTACCGGACGAATGCGGCCGTTTATATCGGGATGGTCTATTCCTACTTGCCGTTTCTCGTGATGCCGCTTTACGCGCACCTCGTGAAAATGGACTTGACGCTGCTCGAAGCGGCCTACGATCTCGGCGCCAAGCCGTGGAAAGCCTTCGTGCAGATCACCTTGCCGCTATCGAAGAACGGCATCATCGCCGGGTGCCTGCTCGTATTCATTCCTGCGGTGGGCGAGTACGTGATCCCCGAACTGCTTGGGGGCGCGAATACGTTGATGATCGGCCGCGTCATGTGGAACGAGTTCTTCAACAATGCCGACTGGCCGATGGCCTCCGCGGTCACCTGTGCGATGGTCTTGCTGTTGCTCGTGCCGATGGCGATGTTCCAGCACTTTCAGGCCAAACAACTGGAAGCGCGGCGATGATCAAACCGAACCGCACTTTGCAACTGACCGCGCTCGGGATCGGTTTTGCGTTTCTGTATATCCCGATCCTGAGCTTGATCGTCTATTCGTTCAACGAATCGCAACTCGTGACGGTTTGGACGCATTTTTCGCTGCGCTGGTACGCCGCGCTCGCGCAGGACGACGAACTCATTGCCGCGTTTTGGCTTTCGCTGCGCATCGCGCTATTGACGGCGTGTGCATCGGTATTCATCGGCACGTGGGCGGGCTTCGTGCTCGCACGGATGGGTCGTTTTCGCGGCTTCGCGCTGTTTTCGGGGATGATCAATGCGCCGCTGGTGATTCCCGAAGTCATCCAAGGCATTTCGTTGCTGCTGCTTTTCATCGAAATGGGCAAGTGGCTTGGATGGCCCGAAGGGCGAGGATTCGTGACGATTTGGATCGGTCACGTCATGCTGTGCATGTCGTATGTCGCGATCATCGTGCAGTCGCGCGTGCGCGAATTGAATCCGTCGCTCGAGGAGGCCGCGCTGGACCTGGGGGCGACGCCGTTCAAGGTGTTCTTCGCCATTACGCTGCCGTTGATTTCGCAAGCGCTGATGTCGGGGTGGTTGCTGTCGTTTACGCTGTCGATCGACGATCTCGTGCTGTCGGCGTTCTTGTCCGGGCCGGGTTCGACCACGCTACCCCTCGTTGTATTCTCGCGCGTGCGGCTGGGGCTCAACCCCGAGATGAACGCGCTGGCGACCTTGTTTATCGGGGTGGTCACCATCGGCGTCATCGCGATCAATTACTTCATGCTGAGGGCAGAGAAGAAGCGGTTGGCAGGCAGCGTGTAAGGGCGCTTGGCATGGGCCGCCCCGGTTTTGGCGGGAATCAAAAGTTGTCAAAACCGTACGGTGGCGAACCGAGGGGGTACAGTTGTCCCAACCCGTCGAACCAGCCTCGTTGTTGTTCGCCCCGCTGTGGCTGGTTCGCCGGCGGTTGGTGTCCCGCCGCCACTCGTCGGGGCGACGGCGCTTCCATCCCTTGGAGCAACGCTTGCAGCGCAGCATCAGGAGCCGGCGCCTGCTGCCCTTCAATCTCCCGCAGCAACGCTTGCAGCGTTGCATCATCAGTCGGCGTTTGCTGCTCGTCTACCGCCTGCAGCAACGATTGCATCGTTTCATAGACAGCCTGCGCTCGTTCTTCTTCCTCTGTAGTGGCTGGGTTGACATAATATGTCACGATCGTCGACTGATCTGCGGGCGTCGGATACAAGCAGTTATGCAAGGAATTGCCCGTCCAGTACCAGTCGCTTGGCTTCTGATGAACCCACGTGTTGGCCTCGTAATGGGCGAACGCCCACCGCATGCTTTCGCGGAATCTCGCGTAGCGCTCTTGCTTGTCATTCGATACGCAAGCGTGTAGGCCAGGTTTGCTGCGTTGCAACGTCATGACGTGGCGGTATCCCAAATGGTGCCCGGCGAGGATGGGGTATGCATCGCGAGGCCAAGGGTCGATGACGATAAAGTGTTCGTCTCGCCAATGCCGTTTGCCGACGCGGCAAAAGATATGACCCGGAACGCTGACCAACTGAACGAGATAGTCCCGCTCGAATCGTTCACGGGCAAGCATGAACGTGAGCGCGGCCATTTGGTCGCAGTTTCCCGCTTCGATCGCTTGGGCTGCGAGGGCGCGCAGCCTTGGCTTTCTGTTCATCACTTGGCTGCGAAGGTCGTCCATTGCCGATTTGACGGCCACGTTCGAAGCCTCCGCTGCGCTCGCTTCGCTCACCGCCGGTCCCAGCGCTGCTGTCAATGCACGCCGAAATTCCTGTTTCAAGGAATCTGCTTGGGGCTCCTTTTTTTCTTCAAGCTGTGTGGCATAAGTCGCGAGCCGGGAGTCGACCCAGGCGGCTCGTTGCGCCGGCTCATGTCGAGCGATATAGCGCCGCAACTCGTCTTGCACGTAGAAACTGGCACACTGATACAGAAACTGCACTCTTTTGGTCACCTCGTCACGCTGGCCTTCGGAGCGGGCGAAGTTCCACTCTTGATTTGCGCTTCTGAAACGAAGCTGTGTCCGTACATCCGCGATAATCTGCTTGGCAGTTATCAATGCCTTGCCGTGTTCGGCTGAGACGTTGTCCCAGGTTTGCAGCGGCGGCACGTCTTGGTGTCGAATGGCGGGGGGCGGCGCGGGGGTGGTCGTGGCCGTGGATGTTTCCGATGCCGAGGTCGAAGGCGCCTCGGTGGCCGGCGCCTGCTGGCCGTTGGCGGCCGCCGTGCCATCCGTGGCCTGTTGTTCCGCTACCGGTGGCAGCGCAGATGGCGTTTGATCCAGTGGTGTGTTTTTAACATACCGGCCTTGCCGCGTTGCCAGCGGCGGCGACACCGGTCGGTTCTGGTCGAGGCGCTTTTGAAGAGGCTCCTCCCCGAGAGCATCGGACGCGGCGCGCTTTCTTGTCCCCGTGGGGGTCTTTGGGCGGGTAAGGTATGGCTGTGACTGCGGCTCTGGCATTCGCTACCTCGAATGAGGCCACCGATCGCGTGGTGGGAATGGGGACACCGGTCGTCTGCTGCCTTCGAGGTCCCGTACTCGATAAAAGCCCCGTGAGCCGGTTTTTTCGCACCAAGGATGCATTCGGGCATGAAACGGATAAGTCGTCGCCGGCGCAAGACGTCGTGTCAGTTTAGCGTGCCGTTGCCAGCACGATCGAGCAAATGCGCCGAAGCACGCGTGCATTTCCTACTATTGAGGAATGCTCCGCTCAGGCGACTCTCCCATCGCCTGGAACAACGCCGCCGTATCGATCAATCGTTGTCCCGTCGCACGAATCGCGCCGAGCTCGGCGTTGCGATATTGCTGCTCGCTAGCTTGCACGGCTGTCGGCGCAACTGCGCCTAAGCGTCCCCGCGCCGCCGTTTCGTCGAATGCTCGTCGCGCCGCTTGCGTTTGTTGTTCGGTGGCGCTCGCCGCCTGCGCATCGTGTTCGAGCGCGGCCAACGTATCGGCGACATTCTGGAATGCCGATAACACCGTCGCTTTGTACTGATCGGCCGAAGCCTCGTAAAAGTCGATCGCCGCGCGCCGTTGCGCCAGCAGCGCTCCGCCATGAAACAGCGGCTGGCTCAGCGATCCGCCGATGCTCCATAGCGCCCCGGCGCCCGATAGCGCCGTCGGCCAACTGAACCCGCCTTGTCCCATCGATGCCGTCAACGACAGGCTCGGGAACAACTGCGCCGTCGCAACGCCGACTTCGGCCGCCGCCGCTTTGAGCGACGCTTCGGCCGCGGCGATGTCGGGGCGCGCATGCAAAAGCTCAGACGGCACGACAACGGGCACGCGCTCGGGCAACGCGATTGCCGAGAGCGAGGGGACGCTCGGCGCTGCGTCGGGCGTGCGGCCGATCAGCACCGCCAATGCGTGTAACGCGGTTTGGCGCTGTTGCAGCATCCCGGGCAAGCTGGCCGCGAGTGCGGCCGCATTTTGCTCTGAGGTCAACGCTTGCACGTGGGGCGCCGCGCCCAAGGCATAGCGCCGTGCGTCCTCGCGCGCCGTTTGCTGTGCGAGCGCGATCAACCGCTGCGTGGCCTCGATCTGGTCGCTCAGCGCCGCCGCGGTGATCGCCGTCGTGACGATGTTGGCCGCCAGCGCCCGCCGAGCGGCGTCGAGCTCGAACGCTTGGACGTCGACGCGCGCATGAAGCGCCGCATTGGCATAGCGAACGGCGCCGAATAGATCGAAGGTGTAGTGCGCTTGGATCTGGCCGACGAAGACGTTATAGCGCACCGTCGGCGGGCCGGCTTCGGGAATGCCGAGCGCGCGCTCGCGCGTCGCTTGCGCACCCGCATCGACGGTCGGCAGCAGCGACGAGCCGATTTGTGCGCGCAACTGCTCGTGCGCGCCGGCAAGGGTTCGCTCGGTTGCCGCCAGCGTCGGGCTGTTCTTCAAGCCTTCATCGACGAGGGCGTCCAATTGCGGGGAGCGATACAGTCTCCACCACTGCGGCACGGGGTGCGCGCCGGCCTCGAACTGCTGCGCGACGCCCCCGGCAACGGCCGTTTGCGCGGGCAACGCGGTTTGTCCGTAGTGCGCCGGCGAGGGCATGGCGGGCGGCTCGCCGTTCGGCCCGAGGGAGCAGGCGGTCAAAGCAAGGACTGCCGCGAGCGCAAGCGCGGGTCCGAGCGCTTGGCGTTCATGAACGATGCGCAAGATGCTCATAGTCAATTTCCCGTATGCGCTTGCGCGTCCGGCGACGGATCGCGTTCGTCGAGCCGCACTCTGAACCACGTGGCGTAGAGCGCGGGCAAATAAAAGAGCGTCAGCACGGTGGCGCTCGTGATGCCGCCCATGAGGGCGGTGGCCATCGGCCCGAAGAAGTTGGAGCGCAACAGCGGAATGAGCGCGAGCACCGCCGCGGCCGCCGTGAGCGTGATCGGCCGGAACCGGCGTACGGTCGCACCGACGATGGCATCGAAGCGCTTGTGTCCGGCCGCGATGTCCTGCTCGATCTGATCGACGAGAATCACCGAGTTGCGCATGATGATGCCCAACATGGCGATCACCCCGAGCATGGCGACGAAACCGAACGGCTTGCCGAAGACGAGCAGCGTCGTGACGACGCCGATCAGCCCGAGCGGCGCGGTCAGCACGACCATCAGCACGCGCGCGAAGCTTTGCAGTTGCATCATCAAGAGCACCAAGACGGCGATCGCCATGAGCGGCATTTGCGCGTTGATCGAATTCTGCCCCTTGGCGCTTTCTTCCACGGAGCCGCCCACCTCGATTCGATAGCCGAGGGGCAGCGAGGCGCGGATCGGTGCGAGCGCACGGTCCACGTCATGCGTCACGTCGATGCCTTGCGCGTTGCCGCGCACATCGGCCTGGACCGTGATAGTCGGTTGGCGATCGCGTTCCCAGATGACGCCGTATTCGAGCGTATTGCGCATGTGCCCGAGCGAGGCGAGCGGCACGGGGCCGTTGGGCGTGGGCATCGCCAGCCCCAGCAAACGGGCCGGATCGACGCGCTCGCGCTTGGGCGCGCGCAGGTCCACGCTGATCAGTTTGTCGCGCTCGCGCAGCTGCGTGACCGTATAGCCCGATAGCGTCATTGCGAGGAAGTTCGACACGTCTTGCGAACTCACGCCGAGTTGACGCGCTTTGTTCTGGTCGACTTCGAAGGTCATCGAGCGCTCGGCCGGCTCGTCCCAATCGAATTGCACGCCGCGCGTGCGCGTGTCGGCGCGCATCGTCGAGGCCACTTTTTCGGAAATGGCGCGCACCTTCGCTATGTCGTCGCCGCTCACGCGGAACTGGACCGGGTAACCGACAGGAGGGCCGTTTTCCAAGCGCGATAGGCGCGTGCGCACGCCCGAAAAGTCGTTTTCGAGCCGCGTGTCGAGCCAGCGCGCGAGCTGCTCGCGCGCTTCGACCGATTTGGCCGTGACCACGAATTGCGCGAAGTTCGGTTGTTGCAGTTGTTGATCGAGCGGCAGATAGAAGCGCGGCGCGCCCGTGCCGACGAAATCGACGAAATGATCGATCTCGGGGCGGCCGTCGAGTGTCTTCTCGAGCCGCTCGGCTTGTCTGAGCGTCGCGTCGAACGATGCACCTTCGGGCAGGCGCATGTCGACCAGCAATTCGGGGCGATCCGAGCTCGGGAAGAACTGCTGCGGCACGAGCGAGAAGGCCGCGAGCGAGAGGACGAAGAGCACGACCGTGATGCCGAGCACGACGTAGCGGCGTTTGACGCACCACTCGATCCAAGTGGCCAGACGCCGGTAAAAGCGCGTGTCGTAGATCTCGTGCTCGTGGTCGTGCGCTTCTCCATGGGCGCGCTTGCGCTCGGGCAGCAGGTGGTAGCCGAGCAGCGGGATCAGCACCACTGCGGCGAACCACGATGCGATGAGGGCGATGGCCGACACTTCGAAGATCGAGCGCGTGTACTCGCCGGTGCTCGATTTGGCGAGCGCGATGGGCAAGAAGCCCGATACGGTAACGAGCGTGCCGGTCAGCATCGGAAAGGCCGTGCTCGTGTAGGCAAAGGCCGCGGCGCGCGTGCGCTTCCAGCCTTGCTCGAGCTTCACGGCCATCATTTCGACGGCGATGATGGCGTCGTCGACGAGCAAGCCGAGGGCGAGCACGAGCGTGCCCAGCGACACCTTATGCAGACCGATGTCGAACATCGACATGACGAGCGCGGTGACGGCCAGCACGATCGGGATCGAAATCACGACGACCATCCCCGTGCGAAATCCCAGCGACACCAGGCTGACGATGAGCACGATCGCCACGGCTTCGCCGACCGCTTCGAGGAAGTCGTCGACCGAATGCGCGACGGCCTTGGGCATGCTCGAGACTTGCTCGAGCTTCAGGCCGGCGGGTAGATGCGCGCGCAGTTGGCCGCTCGTGGCGTCGAGCGCTTTGCCCAGGCGAATCACGTCGCCGCCCGGTTGCATCGTCACGCCGATGCCGAGCACGGCATGCCCGTGATTGCGCATTTGCGTCACGGGAGGATCGTCGTAGCCGCGCTTGATGGTGGCGATGTCGCCTAGCCGCACGTTGCGATGGCCGATCGAGATCAAGGTGTCGGCTAGCGCCCGTACGTCTTTGAACTGACCGTCCGGGCGCACGAACACACGGTCGTCGGCGGTCGTGACGGTGCCGGGCGAGGCGACGGCGTTTTGCGACGCGATCGCTTGCGCGAGTTGCTGCGGCGATATGTTCAGCCGTGTGAGCTCGGCGTTGGCGATCTCGACGTAGATGTGCTGGTCGGGATCGCCGAAGTAATCGACCTTCGCGACGCCGGGCACGCGCAGCAGCACCGTGCGCAACTCATCGGCATAGTCGTGAAGCTGCGCCGCGGAGAAACCGTCGCCTTCGAGCGTGTAGACGTTGGTGTAGACGTCGCCGAATTCATCGTTGAAGAACGGGCCGACCACGCCCTGCGGCAACGTCGCCGCGATGTCGCCGATCTTCTTGCGCACTTGATACCACGTCGGCTGCACCTCCTTGACGGGCGCCGAGTCCTTCATCGAGAAGAAGATCATCGATTCGCCGGGGCGCGAGTAGCTGCGCTGGAAGTCGATATACGGCGTTTCTTGGAGCTTGCGCGCGATCCGGTCGGTCACCTGCTCTTGAACTTGGCGCGCCGTCGCGCCCGGCCATAGCGTGCGCACCACCATCACGCGGAACGTGAACGGGGGGTCTTCCGATTGCGCAAGGCGCGTATAGGCGAGGATGCCCGCGAGCGTGGCGAGCGCGATCAGAAAGACGACGAGCGCTTGATGCCGCAGCGCCCACGCAGAAAGGTTGAAGCGGCCTTCATCATGGACGCCCGTTTGCGGATCGGCATGCAAGGCCGGTGCGCCGTCGGAAGCGGACGATGCGGAGGAAGCGGGCGGGGCGGCCGAGTCACGGCGATCGGAACCGCTCATGATGCGAAGTCCTCGGGATGCAGCGGCGCGACGACGCGCACGTGCTCGCCCGCGCTCACGGTGTGAACGCCTTGATAGACGACGCGGTCGCCGTCGCTCAAGCCTTGCGTCACCGAGAACGTGCGCTCATCGTAGCGTCCCACGGAGACGCGCCGCAATTCGAGCGTGTCGGCGCCCGAGCGAACGACCCAGACGGCTGGATCCGCCCCCTGGTGGAACAATGCGGTGACGGGCAGCGTGAACGGATGCGCACCCGGCTGCGCTTGCGCTTGAGCGAAGGCGATTTGCGCGGTCATGCCGAGCCGAACGCGCGCATCGGGCGCGGCCAGCGTGAGCTTGACGCGATAGGTGCGGCTTTGCGGATCGGCGGCGGGGGCGACTTCGCGCACGCGCGCGGCGAAGCGCTGACCGGGCAGGGCCGGCAGGCTCACCTGCGCCGCACTGCCGACGCGCAGGTACGACAGCGCGCTTTCGGGCGCGTCGCAGACGACGTCGATTTCGCCCGTCCACGCGAGACCGTAGACGGCTTGGCCGGCGGTGACGTTTTGCCCGGTATCGGCCAGCTCGGCCGTGATCACGCCTGCGTGATCGGCGACGAGCGCCGCGTAGGCGAGCTGATTGCGCGCGAGCGACAGTTGCGCCTGGGCGGCGTCGCGCTGTGCCGCGGCCGCGGCGTAGGCGTCCTGCGTCTGCTCCAATTGAGCCGGCGCGATCAGGTTCTCGTGCGCTTGGGCGCTGTCGCGCTCGAGCTGCTGCTTGGCGTAGACGAGCCGATGCTGGGCCGCGTCCAACTGCGCTTGCGCGTTTGCCAAATTCTTTTGCAGATCGGCCGGATCGAGCCGTGCGACCACCTGGCCCGCCTTGACGGTATCGCCCAGCCGCACGTCGCGCTCGATGATCTTGCCGGCGACTCGGAAGGAAAGCGGCGTGTTGTAGCGCGCTTGGACGTCACCGGGCAGGGAGGCCTCGGGAGGCGCGCCATCGGGGTGGACGGCGACGGCGACGACGGGCCGCGGCGGTATCGCAACGCTGGCGCGCTCGTGGCAAGCGGTCAGCGCGAGCGCGCCGCCGAGGGCAAGGGTGGCTCCGCAGCGACGCATCGCGGCGTGCCAGCGGGTAAAGGGAGAATCGTCGAATTGCACCCGCGCCGTGCTAGGCGCGTCAACACCGGGACGTGTCACGATGACCCCAGAGAGAAGAGCTACATCGAATCGGGACAAGCTGCATCGCTTGCAAGAGGAGGCGCCGCCGCACGGTTCGCCACTGCAGCGCCGCGCCAAGCGCAGCACTGTCATCGAACTACAGGGCCGCATTCTAATACAACGTTGTATTTGAATGCAAAGATGAATTAAACGGATCGGTGGTGCTAAACTTCGCTCCATGAAACGAAAACGCTTGACCCGCGAAGAAAGCAAGGAGCAGACGCGCCTGCGTCTGCTCGCTGCTGCGCAGACTATTTTCATGAAGAAAGGCTACGTCGCGGCGAGCGTCGAAGACATCGCCAACGCGGCCGGCTATACGCGCGGCGCCTTCTATTCGAACTTTCGTGGAAAGGGCGAGATCTTGATGGAGCTGTTGTTGCGCGACCACGAGCGCATGCAGTCGGATCTGCACGCGATCATCGACGACACGGCCACTCGCGAGGAGATGGAAGCGCGCGCGCTCACGTTGTACAGCCAGTTTTTTCGCGAAGACGATTGTTTTTTGCTGTGGGCCGAAGCGAAACTGCTCGCTACGCGCGACGCGAAGTTTCGTGCGCGTTTCAACGCGTTTTCTCACGAGAAGCGCGAGTTTCTGACCGGCTACATCCGCATGTTTTCCGAGCGCGTCGGCACGCCGTTGTCGTTGCCTGCCGAGGTCCTCGCGCTGGGGTTGATCGGCTTGTGCGAGGGGGTGCATTCGTTTCGCATGTGCGACCCGCAGCATGTGACGGACGACCTCACGGAGGCCGTGCTGGCCGGCTTTTTCTCGAAGGTCATGTTCGGTGGCCCGGGCGGGCCGCAACGCTCTTAAGCCGCAGCGTTGTGGTTCACGCCGCAACCGAGCGGCATGGGCAAGCCGTCAGGACCCGAGGCCCGGCCCGTAGTTGCTGCTGATCAGCCGCGCGACCGCGTCTACGTCGGCATAATCCTGCTCGGGCAGACCGTCGAGGATCGCCAGCAACTCGTTGCTCGCGCCGGCTTGCCGCGCCGCATCGACGATATGGTCCTTGTTGGCCGGGTATGGCACCGCGTGAAGCACATCGGCGATCTGCAGTTCGATCGACTCGGTGGGCACGGATGCGGTGCTCCACTCGGCTTGCTTGGTGGGGCGGGTCGAGCCGCCATCGGGCGTGCCGGACGCAGGATGCGAGGGTTTTTCGCGAGCGCTCATGTGCGGGCCTGCCGCTCGTGGGCGGCGAAGTGATTTGCCAGTTCGTGCTGCTTCGGTAGCGTGATGCGCGTCCAATGCCCGCGCTTGTTCGCCATGTCCGGCTTGAAGTCGGGGGCGGGCGGCGCGACGGGTGCGGCGTTCGCCCGCGCAGCCGCCAGCGCCGCGCGCGCGGTGACGCTGTCGAGCGCCGTGGTATGTATCGGTGCCGCGAAGCACGAAGCCGAGAGCAATGCCATTGTTGCCAGTGTCGAGACTTTCATGGCTCGACCTCCTTCCTCGAAAGAGCGTGCGTACCGCCGATGCAGCCAGACCGTCAGTCCGATCGATGTCGGCTTGCACCGACACTCGGTGCAGCACGCCTCGTGCCTAACCCCCTATCTGCCCAGATAGGGGTTTACCGCAGCACCTCGAAGCGCGTCCACGGCCAGGAAGGCCGGTCGCGCATGTAACCGTTGAGCCAATTCCATTGCGGATGGCGCTTCATGAACGCTTGCGCGTCGAACGGCCTGCCGCACGGGTGCCCCCAGCGCGCCCAAAATGCCAGGTCGCGCGCCATTTCGCTGTCCACCACTTTGCCGTCGTTCGCGCCCCATGGGTTGAACGGGCCGTGGTCGGATGCGCCAAAGCGTGCATCGTCGAGTTCCAAATGACCGCAGATGGTGCGCGAGCAGGGGTTGTCGTCCCGATTCAGATAGACGTCGTGGTGATCTGCGAGCATTTGCTTGGCGAGTTCGAGGTCGATCTTGCCGTGGTGCAATTCGGCCAACTGCATGAACCGCAACCGGCGCGCCCCGTTCTTGCGCACGTCGGTGTAGTCCTCGCCTTCGCCAATGCATTCCTGGTTGCGAATCTTCAAATCCGTGGCGGTGTTGTCGCCGCTGTAAAACCCGTCCTTCGTGCTCTCGAAGCCGGAATAGCGCAAGCCGAGCTCGTAACGAGCGATCTCGCCCGTCTTCGTGTCGCCGAGCAACCAACTATTCGCGTAGCCGCCGTTGTTCGACAACGAGAACATTTCGCACCAATCGCCGATGCTGTTGGCGTATTGGGTGGCGCGGCGCGATCGATAGAACTCGGGTGCGCCGGCGCTGTTGTAGCCGGCGAAGTTCGAAATCGTCGTTTCGGTGATCATGAGTCCGGCCGAGGTGACCCAAAAATCGGTCAGGCTCGAAATGCAACCCGGCAGTCCTTGCATCAACATCCGATGCCCAGAGTCGGGCACGATGTCGAAGACGACATTGAACGCATCGCCGGCCGCATAGCGGTCCCATGAGTTGTGCGCCATGACGATGCGGCCGTCGCGCGTGGCGCTGCCGGTGGCGATGAACGCGCTGCAGTGATGCCCGCGCCGGCCGCGCCAGGGCTTGGCGCCCAAATGCGGGTCGCGTGCGGCCACTTGTGCCGGCCACCAACTCTGCAGCAGGTCCATGTAGCCGTTCCACGCCAGGACTTCCTCGAACGGCAGCTTCGCGCCGTCGGCGATGCCCTGGATCTCGTCCGCGAATTCGGTGTCGAGCTTCGCCGAAAACTGCGCGAGCGCCGCTTTGGTGAAGGTCTCGAAATCTTCTCCCGTGTCCCAGCGAGCCAAGTACTTGGCCGTGCGGATCGCGTTGTTGATCTCGGCAGCCAGCAATTGGCCGTGCTGCTCGCCCCGATCGTAGGGCTCGCCTTCGATATGCACGAAAATCCAACCCGCTTGGTCGCGGCGCACGGCATCGAGGGACGGTTCGCTCATCTTCGCTCCGAATCGACTAATCGATCGAAAGGGCTGCGCTCAGGCGCCATGGGTGCGGCGCGCGGCAGGCTCGGCGGCCTGCTTTCATTGTAGAAAATATGTGGCGCTTTGCCATCGGCGCGTGCGCGCGTTACGCGCCGGGCGCCGGTGCGCCGGTCAGATAGAGGGATTCATCCGACGGTAGGCATCGAGCAGCGACGTTTTGTAGACGGCGCCGACGAGCGTGGGCTCCTGCGTGCTCGCGACGACGGGCAAGCGCTCTCCTTGGAACACGAGGAAGCGTTGCAACGCCAGGGCGATCGGCATATCGGGCGTGAGGACGGCGAATTCCGGTTGCAGATAATCGGCGGCGGTGCGCGCGGAAGTGTCGCGCTTCTCGAGCAGATCGGAGGTGATGTCCTTCAAGGCCACGACGCCGCGGAAATGCCCGGCGTCGTCGGTGACGTAAAGGTACTTCACGGGGTATTCGAGGAACACGCGCGTCATGTCATGCACGCTTGCGCCAAGCGGCACCACGGTATCGGCCGGTTTGACGAGCTCGCGCACCTGAGCTGCGCGCAGCCGCATCCGTTCCTGCTCGTCCGCATGGCGGCGCAGCGTGATTTCGTACATCGACGTCTTGTTGATCGCACGGGCGACGAAATACGCGACGACGCATGACAGCATCAGCGGCAGCACCACCTGATAGCTGAGCGTCATCTCGAAGATCATGAGAATCGCCATCAGCGGGGCTTGCGTCGCACCGGCCAGGAACGCGCCCATGCCCACCATCGCATAGGCGAACGCGCCCGAGGTGCCATGCGGCCAAAAGCCGTGGATCAGCAAGCCGAACAACGAGCCGAGCGTCGCGCCGACGAACAGCGTAGGCGTGAAGACGCCGCCCACGGCGCCCGAGCCCACCGTGGCCGCCGTTGCAACGATCTTGCACACGAGCACGACGACGAGCGCCGTCCAGGTCCACGGCGAATGCAGGATCGAATTGACGACGCTGTAACCGTTGCCCCACACCTCGGGTGTCCAGACCGAGACGATGCCCACGACGAGGCCGCCGAGCGCCAGGCGTAGCGGCAAGGGCAGGGGCAGGCGCTTAAAGCGCGCGCGCGATGCTTCGATCAGGTGCAGGAACTGCGGCGCGACGAAGCCGCACAGAAAGCCGAGCGCGACGAAGAGCATGACTTCGGGGCCGGCGACCGCGGGGAACTCCGGCATCTCGTACGGCGGCTTATAGCCCGAGAACTCGCGCATGACGATGTTCGCCACGACGGACGAAACGACGACGGGGCCGAAGTTTTCCATCGCGATCGAGCCCAGCACGATTTCCGTGACGAAGAACGCGCCGGCGATGGGGGCGCTGTAGGCCGAGGTGATCCCCGCGGCGGCGCCGCAGGCAACGAGCAAACGCAGACGCGGCGGATCGAAATGGACCCAGCGGCCGACGACCGAGCCGGCCAGCGCGGCCAACTGCACCATGGGCCCCTCGCGCCCGATCGAGCCGCCGCAACCGATCGTGAACAGCGACGAAACGCTGCGCCAGACGCTTTGCCACACGGGCACGACGCCATCGCCGATCGAGATCGCCTCCATGTAATCGGAGTTCGCGTGCTTATCCGCGCTGCGGCGCGCGACGACGAGAAAGCCGCCCGCAACGAGCCCGCCGGCCGCGGGCAACCAGATTCGAATGGTCCAGGGCAGCGCGCGCGCCATGGCGACGAAGCTCCCCGTGTGGCGTGTGAAGGCCCACTGGAAGGCATCGATCCCGTGGCGGAACGCGACCGTCGCAAAGGCGCCGAGCACGCCGACGACCACGGCCCACACGAGCATGGTGTGGGCCTCCGAGAGGCGAAACAGCGATTGTGCGCGGGTGCGCAGGCGAAGCAGGAATGAAAGCACGGAAAAAGCGGAGGCTTGCGGTTCGAGGGCGTCGGGACGAGCGCAAGGATAGCATCGGCTGGACTCGCTCGATGCGCGCGGCTTGCTCGATGTGCCCGCCGCGCCCTGGGCCGACGGGCTGACGCCCGGTTCGCTCTGTTGCGCCATGCACTAGTGCGCCGGGGCGTCCAGTTCGGGGTAATGCCTGAAAATGCCGGTTTCGTTGAACGGCAGCCGGCGCTCGGAAGCCACGTAGGCAGCGATGTTCGGGCGCGCAGCGACCGCCTTGCGCAGCGCGGCCAGCCGCGGATAGTGCGAGGCGAAGCGGGCGCTCGCGCGCGGAAACGCGTAATGGAGCCCCTCGATCACTTGAAACATCGACAAGTCGGCGTACGTGAGCGTGGCGCCGACGAGGTGGCGATCGCCCTGCGGGTTTTGCGCGAGCGTGCGCTCGAAATAGCGCAGGAATTTCGGCATGCGATGGGCCAGAAAATCGGCGGCGCGCGCTTTGGCCGGCGCTTTTTGCTCCTCGTAGTACTGGCCGCTCGCGATCGGATGATGAGTGTCGTGAACCTCGGTGACGAGATCGGCGATCGTGAGCTGCAGGCCATGCACCGCGTAGCGCAAGTCGTTTTCCGGCGAAAGGCCCAGCTTCGGGCCGAGGTAGAGCAAGATGTTGGCCGTTTGCGAGACGATGAGATCGCCATCCTTCAAGAACGGCGGCGCGAACGGCAGGTAGGGCTCGGCCTTGCTGTTCAACACCGCGATGAGCGCCGACTCGCCTTGCCCCGGCGCATCGGCGCCGCGCGCGATGTCGACGTACGGCGCTTGCGCCTCTTCCAGCGCAAGGCGAACGAATTCGCCGCGACCTTGCAATCCGTCCCAGTAGTAGAGCTCGTATGGCATGTTCGTCCTTTCGAAAAGGCAGCGCGTCGAGCGCCCATGGCCGCTCGACGCGCGCGTAGTTCGCTCGCTAGATCCAGAGCGTTACGCGAATAGACGCTCGACGCCCCATGTGAGGGCGAGGCCGCCGACCATGAGCCAAAGGTAAAGGATAAAGCCCGTTGCCAAGGCGCGGGGGCCGGCTTTGCGCACTTGCGCCACTTGCGTCTCGATCCCGAGCGCTGTCATCGCCATCGTCAGTGCGAACGTGTCGAGCATATTGACCGCTTGCGTCGCGGCTTGCGGCAGCACCTGAAGCGAGTTGACGAGCACGCAGGCGAGAAAGCCCAGCGCGAACCAGGGCACGGCGAGCTTGCGCGCCGCGGGCGCGGCACCGTGCTTGCCGCCCGCCGTTGCGGGCGCGGCGCGGCGGGGCGCCCGGGCGAGCCACACGCCGAGCACGAGCAACACGGGCACGAGCAGCATCACGCGGGTCATTTTCACGATCGTGGCGATGTGCGTCGCTTCGGGGCTGACGTTGCTCGCGGCGCCGACCACTTGCGCCACCTCATGGATCGTGCCGCCGAAAAAGAGGCCTACGCCGAGCGTGTCGAGATGCAGCCAACCGGCGCGGTACATCAGCGGATAAAGGAACATGGACAAGGTGCCGAACAATACGACGCTGCCCACTGCGACCGCGCTTTTTTCCGGCTTCGATTGCAGCGTGGATTCGAACGCCAGCACGGCGGCCGCGCCGCAGATCGCGCTGCCGGCTGCGTTGAGGATGGCCGTGTCGCGGTCGAGCTTCATCAGTTTCATGCCCAGCCACGTGCCGAAGATCAACGTGCTCACGACAACACCGATCGACACGGTCAGCCCGGCAAGCCCGACTTGCGCGATTTCTTGCAAGCTCACGCGAAGGCCGAAGAAAGCGACGGCGATGCGCAGCAGCTTGCGTGCGGAGAAGTTGACGCCGGCCGCCCAGTGGGCGGGCATGCCGGCGCGCAGCGTGTTGCCGTAGACGGCGCCCGCGGCGATGCCGACGATGAGCGGGCTGATGCCGAGCGCCGCGATAGCGGGCAACGCCGCGAGCCGCGTGACCGCCGCGGCGAACAGCGCGACGAACAAAATACCGTTGAGTTGGCCGTGCGGTTCGATCCGCGCCGGCGCCGATAGGGTGGGAGAGCTGGACATCGTCTTGCCTCTTTGCGGCGTTTTTGATGGGCTAATCCTATCTGGGAGATAAGCTTATGAAAAATCGTCATTTGTGACGTAACATATCGGCAGAGCCGATACATTTCTCGCCATGACCCCTGATCAACTGATAACGTTCGCCGCCGTCGCCGAACAGCTGAACATCAGCCGCGCCGCGCTCGCTTTGCATTTGTCGCAACCGGCGGTCTCAGGACAGCTTCGGCAACTGCAGGACGAGTTCGGGGAGCCGCTCTATCGGCGCGACGGGCGGGGCGTGCAGCTCACGCCGAGCGGCGCGCAGCTCGCCGACTACGCCGCGAAGCTGCGCGACACGTTCCGCCAAGCCCAGGCCTATCGCGATGCACTTCGCGGCGTGGCGAAAGGCACCTTGCGCATCGCCGCGAGCACGACCATCGCGAGCTATGTGCTGCCGTATCTGATTGCCGAGTTCCAACGCCGCTTTCCGCAGGTGGAAGTTCAGACGGCAGGGGGCAACACCGGCGAGATCGTGGCCTCGCTTGCGTCGCTGGACGTGGCGATGATCGAGGGGCCGGTGGGTTCGGGCTTGCCCGAAGGAACGGGCGTGCGGAGCTGGCGCGAGGATGAAATCGTCGCGATCGCGCCACGGGGCCATGCGCTGGCGGTCGAAGCGGCGCAGCGCGGGACGGCTCCGACGCTCGCGCAGGTGGGCGCCTATCCCCTCGTCATGCGCGAGGAGGGCTCGGGCGTGAGACAGTTCGTCGAGCAGTCGTTCGAGGCTGCGGGCGTCGCGCCGCGCGTGGCGCTCGCGGTAGCCGGCGTGGAAGGGGTGAAAGAAGCCGTGCGCGCCGGGATGGGGGTGGGCTTCATCTCGGCGATGGCGATGCGGCACGAGGATGGCGCGCTCGCTGCGCTTTCGCTCGGGCCCGCTCCGCTGACACGCCATTTTTCGATTTTGGTTCCACACGAAGGCGCTCCTTCGCGGGTCGCTACCGGTTTTTTGGCGTTGTGCGAAAGCGAGCCGCCCGTCGGGGCGCGGTAACCGGCGTGGGGCCACGGGCGAGCGCACGGTCGCCGCGACGCGCACGGCTGGTGTAGTCGGGGCAGGCCGCGTGTAGGGATTTCCATGATGGCGCGGTCGCGGACCGGCAGTGCAAGATCCAGGCTGATCGAGCGGTTCGCTCGTTTTTTTGGAATTTTGTTGGAACCGGTTCCATTTGTCTTTTCATCTTTTCATACGGACCAAACGCGGACTATGACTGAAGTTGCAATCGTGGCGAACGCGTTTGGCGCGCAGGCGGTGCGTCTTCGGGGCCACGACGCGTGGATCGATCTCGCCGCGCGGGCGGGGGCGACGGGCTTCGAGGTGCGACGCGAGCTTTTCGCCGATGAGGCCGATGCGTCGCCCGAGGCGTTGCGCGCGCTTGGTGCCGACATCGCCGCCCGTGGGTTGTGGGCGGTTTATTCGACGCCCTGCGAACTGTATGGTGATGACGGGGCGCTCGACGCGGCGGCGTTGTCCAAGGCGCACGCGCAGGCGGATGCGCTCGGTGCACGCTGGGTGAAGCTGCAATTGGGGGGCTTTCGCGGCCAAGCGCATGCGGGCGCGATCGCTGGCGTGACCGGTGGACGCAGGGCGCGGCTCGTCGTCGAGAACGGACAAAGCGAGCGCAGCGGTGCGATGGCTCAGTTCGTCGATTTGTTTGCGGCGCTCGAGCGCGAAGGCGCCCCGCGGCTGCTCGGGATGACGTTCGACATCGGCAATTGGTCGTGGGCCGGTCAAGCGCCGCTCGATGCGGCCCGCGCGCTGGCGAGCCACGTCGAGTACGTCCATTGCAAATCGTCGCAAGGCGAGGGCGCGAGGCGGTTTCCGATCGCTCCGTCGATCGACGATCCGCTGTTCGCTGCCGTATTCGGGATGTTGCCGCGCACCGCGCCGCGTGCGATCGAGTTTCCGCTCGACCCGAGCCGCGCAGCCGGCGACGCACGGAACTGGGTCGCATGGCTCGCGGCGGCGTGAGACGCGGCACGCGTGGTTACTTGGCAAGCGGCCGGTTGAGCCGCTTTATCGACACTTGGAGGCATCGATGTCTATTTCGCTCGACGTTTTGACCTACGGAGAGGCCATGGCGCTTTTCGTCGCCGACGAAACGGGGCCGCTCGAGTCCGTTGAGCATTTTACGAGGCGGATCGCGGGCGCGGACCTGAACGTGGCCATCGGCTTGTCGCGGCTCGGCTTCGGCGTGGGCTACCTGAGCCGCGTCGGCGCCGACGCATTCGGGCGTTACGTGCTCGCCACGCTAGCGAGCGAGGGCATCGACGCGAGTCACGTGAGCGTCGACCCGCGCTATCCGACCGGGTTCCAGATGAAAGGCAAGCAAACCGATGGGCGCGACCCGGCCGTCGAGTACTTCCGCAAGGGATCCGCCGCGAGTCACCTGTCGCTCGACGATTTCGACGCCGCATACGTGGGCGCGGCTCGCCATCTGCATTTGACCGGCGTTGCGCCTGCGATCTCGGCCACCTCGCGAGAATTGGCGTTTCGCCTCGCCGAGTCGATGCGCGAGCAGGGCAAGACGATCTCGTTCGATCCCAATTTGCGCCCGACGCTGTGGCCGTCGCGCGAGACGATGGCTGCCACGCTCAACGCGCTGGCGGCGCTCTCGGACTGGGTGTTGCCCGGGCTAGGCGAAGGCGTCGCACTCACCGGCTACGACACGCCCGAGGACATCGCGCGGTTCTACCTCGACCAGGGATCGCGCGGCGTGATCGTCAAGCTCGGCGCGCAGGGCGCTTATTTCCGCACCGCGGACGAATCCGGTTACGTCGCCGCGCAGCCTGTCGGCAACGTCGTCGATACGGTGGGCGCGGGCGATGGCTTCGCCGTGGGCGTCGTCAGCGCCTTGCTGGAAGGCCGCGATTGGCTGACGGCCGTGACCCGCGGCAATCGAATCGGCGCGCTCGCGATTCAGGTGATCGGCGATTCCGAGGGCTTGCCCACGCGCGCCGAGCTCGAACGCATCGAAACTTCCGCTGCATCCGTCTAACCCCTTTCCAACGCGGCCCATGGAGGAGACAACCATGCCCACGACCACGACGCTGTCACCGCGGCGCTGGTGGACGATCATGCCGATCGTTTTCATCACTTACAGTCTTGCCTATCTCGACCGCGCGAATTTCGGATTCGCATCGGCGGCCGGCATCACCAAAGATCTCGGCATCAGCCCCGCTTTATCGTCGCTGATCGGCGCGCTGTTCTTTCTCGGCTACTTCTTCTTTCAGATCCCCGGGGCCGTCTACGCGGAACGGCGCAGCGTGCGCCGGCTCGTCTTCGTCAGCCTCGTGCTCTGGGGCGGCTGCGCGGCGCTCACCGGGATCGTGAGCAATGTTGCGTCGCTGATCGTCATCCGGTTTCTGCTGGGGGTGGTCGAAGCCGCCGTCATGCCGGCCATGCTGATCTTCATCAGCAATTGGTTCACCAAGCGGGAACGCTCGCGCGCCAATACGTTCTTGATCCTCGGCAATCCCGTCACGGTGCTGTGGATGTCGGTCGTCTCGGGCTACCTCGTGCATTCGTTCGGCTGGCGCCAAATGTTCATCGCGGAAGGCGTGCCGGCGATCGTCTGGGCGTTTTGCTGGTGGTTCGTCGCGCGCGACAAGCCGCGTGACGTCGCCTGGCTCGACCAAGCCGAGAAGCAAGCGCTCGCGGATACGCTCGCCGCCGAGCAGGCAGCGATCAAACCCGTGCGCAACTATGCCGAAGCGTTCCGCTCGCCGGCCGTCGTGATGCTGTGCGCGCAGTATTTCTGCTGGAGCATCGGCGTCTACGGCTTCGTGCTCTGGCTGCCCTCGATCCTCAAAAACGGCTCGACGCTCGGCATGGTTGCAACCGGGTGGTTGTCGGCGTTGCCTTATCTCATGGCGACCATCGCGATGCTCGTCGCGTCGTGGGCGTCCGATAAGCTCAACACGCGCAAAGCGTTCGTGTGGCCTTTCCTGCTCGTCGGGGCCATCGCATTCGCCGTGTCGTACACGCTCGGCTCGACACATTTCTGGTGGTCGTACGCGTTGCTCGTCGTGGCAGGCGCCGCGATGTATGCGCCTTACGGACCGTTTTTCGCCATCGTGCCGGAGTTGCTGCCGAAGAACGTCGCGGGCGGCGCGATGGCGCTCATCAATAGCATGGGCGCGCTCGGCTCGTTCGTCGGCTCTTACGTCGTCGGCTATCTGAACGGCACGACCGGCTCCCCGGCCGCCTCGTACGCCTTCATGAGCGCGGCGCTCGTGGCCGCCGTCTTGCTGACCCTGGCCGTCAAGGCGCAGAGCGCGAGCGACGTGCTGCTCGCGGGCACGCGAGCCCATGCGCACGGAAAGTGAATTCGATGACGCCTAAAATCGTCGTGTACAAAACGTTGCCCGAAGACGTGCTCGATTACCTGCGCGAGCACGCGCAGGTCGTCGTCGTGGACAGTGCACGCGGCGGGTCCCATCAAGCGCTGGCCGACGCGCTCGGCGAAGCGCTCGTCGATGCGGACGGCGCGATCGGCGCGAGCGTCAAGGTCACGCCAGCCATGATCGCGCGCGCAACGCGGCTCAAGGCAGTCTCGACGATCTCGGTGGGGGTCGACAATTTCGACCTCGACGATCTGACGCGCCGCGGCATCGTGCTCGCCCATACGCCGGACGTGCTGACGGAGTCGACCGCCGATACGGTGTTCGCGCTGGTGCTATCGACGGCGCGGCGCGTGGTCGAACTGGCCGAGTGGGTGCGGGCGGGACATTGGCGCGGGAGCATCGGACCCGCCCAATACGGCGTCGATGTCCACGGCAAGACGATCGGCATCGTCGGGCTCGGACGCATCGGCGGCGCACTGGCCCGCCGCGCCGCGCTCGGCTTCGGCATGCGCGTGATCTACACGAATCGGCATATCAACGAGGCAGCCGAGCGCGCGTACGGGGCGCGACGGGTCGAATTGGACGAGTTGCTCGCGCAAGCGGATTTCGTTTGCCTGCAAGCGCCGCTCACGCCGCAAACGCGTCATCTGATCGGTGCAGCGCAGTTGAGCGCCATGAAACGCAGCGCGATTCTGATCAATGCGTCGCGCGGGGCCATCGTCGACGAAGCGGCGCTAATCGAAGCACTCGCGAACGGCACGATCGCCGGGGCAGGCCTCGACGTCTTCGAGCGCGAACCGCTTGGCGCCGATTCGCCGCTGCTTGCTATGCGCAACGTCGTGGCGCTACCGCACATCGGTTCGGCCACTCACGAGACGCGTCATGCCATGGCCCGCTGCGCAGCCGAAAACCTCGTAGCCGCTTTGGCTGGAAGGCTCCGTCTAAACGTTGCCAACCCCGAGGTTTTGGCGCGCTAGGGGACGCGCTGCCGCGTAAAATCGAGCGCATGCAGCCCCGGTACCGGCCCGTAGCGTCGACACGAGTGGCCGGGCGTATCGCCGTGCGCTATGATGCCGCCACTGGAAGTTTCGTAAAGCGCGCCGCGGCGCGCTTTTGTCTATGCGCCAGCGTGCGGCGCGGGGCGCGGCCCTTCGCCTTCGAACAGGAGATCGTTCTTGATTCACGCCATTGATGGCGCGCGCTCGGCGCGCGCCGCCACCCGATGAGCATCGGCCCTCTGGGCACGGTGCGCCGTGCGACGATCAGCGATGTCGCGCGCGAGGCCGGTACCGGCAAGACGAGCGTGTCGCGCTATCTGAACGGGGAAACCAACGTTCTCTCGTCGGACTTGCGCGCGCGCATCGAAGCGGCGATCAAACGGCTCGACTATCGGCCGAACCAAATGGCCCGCGGGTTGAAGCGAGGCCGCAACCGGCTTATCGGATTGCTCGTGGCCGATCTGACGAACCCGTACACCGTCGGCGTGGCGCGCGGCGTCGAGGCCGCTTGTCATGCGCTCGGGCTGATGCCGCTCGTGTGCAACGCCGCCAACGAAGTCGAGATGGAGCGGCGCTATTTGCAGCTGATGACGACCTATCGCGTCGAAGGCGTGATCGTCAATGCGCTTGGCGTCAAGGAAGAGACGCTGCGCCCGCTCGGCGAGGGCGGCACCCCGGCGGTGCTCGTCGACCGGACGATCGACGGGCTCACGGCGGACATGGTGGGACTGGACAACGGCGAAGCCGTCCGGCTCGGCATGCGTCATTTGCTCGAGCAGGGCTTCGACGACATCCGGTTCATCGTGCAGCCTTTCGAGCACGTGAGTTCGCGGCGCTTGCGCGAGGCCGCGTTTAGCGCGGCGCTCGAGCAAGGGCGAGGCGCGGCTTCGCTGCGCGGCGAGACGATCGTGCTCGACCTGAATGACGCGCACGCGCTTGCGCGCACCCACGAGGCGCTCGATCGGCACTTGGAGGAAGCGTCGAAGGCGGGCGGCCGCCGCGTCGCGTACTTCGCCGCCAACGGGCCGGTCGCGCTTTCGCTGGCATTGCATCTGCATACCCGCTATGGTTCGCATTGGCAGGAACGCGTGGCGCTCTTGTCGATCGACGACTCCGAATGGGCCGAGCTCATCGGGGTGAGCGCCATTCGACAACCCACCTACGACATCGGTTATCGCGCCGTGGAGTTTCTGCACGAACGCATCGAGGGCGCGGCGCTACCCGCCCGCGAAGCGATGTTGCAGGGGGAACTCGTCGCGCGCCGCTCGACGGTGTGGCGCGAGGACGATTGACGGCACACGTTCGTACCTGACCTGCACCCGGTTCGCGCCGGCGCGCCGCCGAACCGGCCCGCTCGACTTACGCATTGACCTCACGATGGAACCTTACCGATTCGAATGCACTAGCGGGGACGTGGAGACGCTCGCCCGAGTGGTCAGCGATTTGTTTCCCGAGCAGACGGTATTCGCCGAGCGCGCGGACGATGCCGGGACGCCTTCTTTAGCGGTTCAGTGGGTTGCGATGCGCTTCGGTGCGACGGCGCGTCGCATGACGCTGGCGATCACCTTCGCCGCCGCTGCGTTCGCTCGCTACCGTGCGTTGCCGCCGCGCGCGCAAGCGCGCAGCTATGCCGTGTTGCGTGCCTACGTGGAAGCGGCGCTCGGTTCGCTCGAGGAGCAATACGCCGCAGGCGAAACCGTTGCACGCGAGGTGACGATCGAGCTAGGCGACGAGTTCGCCTAAGCGCGCGGCCGTGCCCGGATACGGGCGCTCCTGCGTGCGGCGGTCAATGAGGCTCGGCGGCGCGATAGACCTGCGCGAACCGGTCGGCGCGCACCACGCCGTAATCGCCGGGCGCATACTGCAAGACCCAATCGCCGGCCGCACCGTTCAGCACGTCCCCGGCGGCGCGGCGCGGAATCGAGAATGGCGCGTCCATGCGCTTGGCGAGCACGACGGCGGGGCGATTGCGGTACCGCCCGGGCGCACCGTGGGCCAAGGCGGTTTCGGCCGGGACGTATTTCGCGTCGAAGCGGCTGCGTTCGACGACCCATCGCGCAGCGCCCGTGCCCGTGATCAGCGCGTCGCCGGGTTCGTAGCGGTTCGCACCTTCGAGGCTCATCAGTTCGCCACTCGCGGACGCGAATTCGACCGCGACGATTTCATCTTTCACATATCGCCCTGCGGCGGGATCGTCGCGCAAATCGATGTCATTCAATTCGATCATGGGAATTCAGCCAAATGCCAAGAAGGCGTGAGCGTAGCGGGAAACCGCGTGGCGCGCACGCCTTTCGTTCGGCTAACGGCCGTGTGGCCTAGGCGGGTCCGATTGGCGCTGATTTGGCCTTGCGAACGTGCCGTGGGCTCGTTCGCGGGCATCGCACGCTTGCGCGCACCCCGATCAGGGCTTGGCGGGCGCGCCCGATTTGCTGCGGCGACCATCGCGGTTGCGGCCGCGCTCGTGCTGACGGAACGTCGTATCGGCAAGCTTCTTCTGCTCGGGCGACATGCTGTCGTAGAGCGGCTCGAAGGCGTCAACGAGCTGCTTCATGTCGTCGGCGTGCGCTTGGGCGAGCAGGGCGTATTGCTTCATGTTGTCGAGCGCGGATTGGCTTGCCTCGGCCTGCATGCGCTGACGGTACAGCCGGCCCATGTTTTGGCCGTTCGCGCGCATC
This sequence comes from Trinickia sp. Y13, assembly GCF_029522115.1. Classification (GTDB taxonomy): domain Bacteria; phylum Pseudomonadota; class Gammaproteobacteria; order Burkholderiales; family Burkholderiaceae; genus Trinickia. The sequence goes on from NZ_JAKWFK010000001.1 coordinate 650,439, forward strand.
ACTTCGGCGAAGGCTTTCCACTGCGTCTCTTGCGCCGGGGTGATCTTGAGCTGGGTGCGCAGATACGCGATGCGTTCCTCGACACGGGCCTCGCGTTTAGCCGCGTGCGCATCGGCGGCGGGGCCGCTGGACGCGCTTGGCTGCGCGGCGGAAGCGGCCGCGGGCGTCGAAGCTTGAGCAAATACGCTGCTCGATCCGAGCCCTACGCCGGTGACGAGGGCGCAAGTGAGAATGGCGATCGTTGTTCGTTTCATAGAACCTCCTGCAGTCGTGTGGGTATAGCGGGAACCGGCCATGCTTGCTGCATGTGCACGGATCTGGCGGCAGTTGTACCACCGCTCGAACCGTCTCATCGAACAATGAGACATACGCTTACATTTGAAACGTATTTGCTCTATAGAAGCGCCCGTGCGCGAAAACGGCAAGTCGATACGCGCAGGCCGTCGCAGGTGCGCGCGCGTGCCGCGCTCAGCGCGCGAACCGAGGCTGTATTACAGTGGCGCTCGTGCCTGTCTCGCGGTGGCCGCGAGGGGCGATGATCGAGGAGCGATGATGCGGATTTTGGTCGTGGGTGCCGGTGCGGTGGGCGGGTATTTCGGCGGGCGCATGGCGTTGGCCGGTCAAGACGTAACCTTTCTCGTGCGCGAAGCACGCGCCAAGGAACTTGCGGCGAACGGGCTCGTCATCAAGAGCCCGCGCGGCGAGGCGAAGCTCGCCAACGTGAAGACGGTACTCAGTGAAGACATCGACGCGCCTTACGATCTAGTGTTGCTCAGCTGCAAAGCTTACGACCTCGCCAGTGCGATCGATTCGTTCGCACCGGCCGTCGGCCCAGCGACGGCGATTTTGCCGCTGCTCAACGGCATGCGGCACCTCGACGTGCTCGCCGAGCGCTTTGGCGCCGCGAGCGTCTTGGGCGGCGTGTGCTTGATCGCGGCGACGCTCGACGCCTCGCGCGCGATCGTTCAGATGACCGACATGCACGCAATCGTCTTCGGCGAGTTGGACGGCGCTAAGCGCCCACGCACCGCCGCCATCGCGGCAGCGCTGAGCGCTGGCGGTTTCGACGTCGATCCGACCGATGCGATCGTGCAGCAAATGTGGGAGAAGTGGGTTTTCCTCGCGACGTTGGCGGCCAGCACGTGTTTGTTCCGAGCGAGCGTGGGCACCATTTTGAGTGCACCCGGCGGCGAAGCGGCGATGCGCTCGCTCTTCGAGGAATGCGGCGGCATCGCCGCCGCCCATGGGCATGCCATGCGGGCGCCGTTCGCCGAACGCTCGGGCGCCATGTTGTTCGCGCGGGGCTCGTCGTTGACCGCGTCGATGCTGCGCGATATCGAAAACGGCTCGCGCACGGAGGGCGATCACGTTCTCGGCGATATGCTGGCCAGACGCAAAGCGCCGGCCACGAACGACGGGCGGCCTTCGCTGCTCGAACTGGCTTACACGCACGTGAAAGCCTATGAAGCGCGGCATGGGCGATAATTCGACCCTTCTTGTTCCACTAGCCGCCGCCACCGATGAGACCTCCGCGCCTGGACCAGCTCGATGAGCTCGACCGCAATCTCGTGACGCTATTGCAGGCCAACGCGCGCGAGAGCGTGGCCAATTTGGCGCGGCAGCTGGGCGTGGCGCGCACGACCGTGCTGGCGCGCATCGAGCGTCTCGAGCGCATGCAGGTGATCGCCGGTTACGGGGTGCGGCTCGGGCAGGACGTGCTCGACGCGAGCATCAACGCTTATGTCGGCATCATCCTCGCGCCGAAATTCGGCCCGAGCACGCTCAAGCGCCTCGAAAAAATCCCCGAAGTCCAACTGCTGTGCGCGGTGAGCGGCGAGTACGACTACGTCGCTTGGCTGCGCGCGCCCTCGCCGGATCGTCTCAACGAACTGCTCGATCAGATCGGCGCGCTCGAGGGCGTGGAGCGCACGACGACTTCGATCATCCTCGCGCGCAAGATCGACCGCACCTCGTTCGGCGGCTGATCGGCGCGCGCCCCGCGCGGGCGACGCGACATGCCTTTGCCCTTCGTCCGTGGCGAAATCGGACGAAATGTCGTGCGTCTTCGACTTTTCGTCGAAAACTCGCACGCGCGCGCAGCACTTTGCACCTATTTTCCGTGTTCGCGGCTCTCTACACTGTTTCGAACGCAGCAGCGCGTCTCCGGCGCGCAGGCCGCAAGGCCTTTGCCACGAAAACTCGAAACATTCAACGAAGGAGAACCGCATGAAAGTCGCTATCGTCGGTGCTGGGCTGATCGGCCACACCATCGCCCATATGCTGCGTGAAACCGGCGACTACGAGGTCGTGGCGTTCGATCGCGATCCGCAGGCGCTCGAGAAGCTGGCGCGCGAGGGGATCGCGACCGAACGCGTCGATTCCGCCGATTCGAATGCGATCCGAGCCGCCGTCCAAGGCTTCGACGCGTTGGTCAACGCGCTGCCGTATTACCTGGCCGTGAACGTCGCGGCCGCGGCGAAAGCGGCGGGCGTGCATTATTTCGATTTGACCGAAGACGTGCGCGCCACGCATGCGATTCGCTCGCTCGCCGAAGGCGCGCCGCAGGCCTTCATGCCCCAATGCGGTCTCGCACCGGGCTTTATCGGCATTGCCGCGCACGAGTTGGCCAAGCGGTTTTCGGAAGTGCGTGAGGTCAAGATGCGCGTCGGCGCGCTGCCCGAGTTTCCGACGAACGCGCTCAAGTACAACCTGACGTGGAGCGTGGACGGCCTCATCAACGAGTACTGCCAGCCGTGCGAGGCGATTCGCGAGGCACGCACTCAGTGGGTTCAGCCGCTCGAAGGGCTCGAGCACTTCTCGCTGGACGGCACCGAGTATGAAGCGTTCAACACCTCCGGCGGCCTCGGCACGTTGTGCGAGACGCTGGCGGGCCGAGTCGAATCGCTCGATTACAAATCGGTGCGCTACCCGGGCCATCGCGACCTCGTGAAGTTCTTGCTCGAAGATTTGCGTTTGTCGAGCGACCGCGACACGCTCAAGACCATCATGCGTCGAGCCGTGCCGTCCACGTCGCAGGACGTCGTGCTGATCTTCGTCACGGTGACGGGCATGCGCGACGGTCAGCTCATCCAAGATGTGTTCACGCGCAAGATCTTCGCCAAGACCGTATGCGGCATGCCAATGAGCGCGATCCAAATCACCACGGCCGGTGCGATGTGCGCGGTGCTCGATTTGTTCCGCGAAGGCAAGCTGGCGCAATGCGGGTTCGTGCGGCAGGAGCAGGTTTCGCTGGGCGATTTCCTCGCGAATCGATTCGGCCGGCTGTACGAAGGCGCGACGCTGGAGGCCATGGCGACTGCCTAGCCGCGCCAGTCGACGAACGTGCACTAGCGAACATCCTCGCATACGCCCTCCGGTGCAATGCCGGGACGAGGGCAGCCTGAGAGAAGCGGCGCAGCCGTGCGCGCCGCGCGGAGAAAGCGGCACTGAGCAGGGCCTCGAGAACGCCGCTTCAGAAGAGGGCAGCCACGCATGCGTCGATGCATGCGTGGCGAGCCTCCCGCCGCGCCGGTGCGTGAGCCCCCGGTGGCGCCGGTAGCCTTTTATTCCCCCGAATCCGTGACAATCTTGCGCAGCAACGCGTCGAACTCGGCCGTCGTCGGCGCCGTGTTGTCGAACATGATGAGGCCTTCGCGCGCCGCGCCGCTCGGCTCGAAACGCCGCTGCCTGTATTCGTCCCAGTGTGCGAGCTTGTAGGCGTCGTTGGGATTGTGGCGCGCGATGATGCGTGCGTGTGCCGTCGCCTCCGAGGTATGGACCCAAACGATGCGCAGCGTGACGTCTTCGCCGACGCCGAGCCAACTGCGATCGAACAGCTTGCGCTCGCGGACCTCACGCGAGAGCGGGCCGACGACTAGCGCACTCACGCCCAATTCGAGGTTTTCGCGCGCGGTGTCGAGCAGCCCCTGATACTCGGGCTCGCGCAAGTGTTGCAAGTAGAGCGGGCTGTCGCGATCGTTGGGGTCGCCCGTCAGGGCGCCCATCGCCGCAGCGCTGTAGCGGCCATAGAGCGTGTCCTTGTCGAGCAGGCAAAAGGCTTCGCCGGTTTCCCGCATGAGCGGGCCGACGAGGCGCTTGGCGAGCGTCGTTTTGCCCGTGCCGGCATGGCCGCAGAAGAATACGAGGTGAGTCACGAACCGGGTTCCTTGCTGAGAGTGCCGCGAAAGCGCGCCGTCAAGCGCGCGGCCCTCGCGGTGTAGCCGATCGCGCATTCGATGACGAGCGGGGCGCGATCGACCTGTCGTATAGGGTCGTATAAGTTCATGCATCTTAGCAGTCCGGCCACGGGGCGGCTGCTCTCGATCCGCGCTGGCGCACGGCATCAACGGGGCGCTTCACGGGGCTCGTTGTTCGCGAGCGTCACGGTTCACCGGCTTTGCTCGACGGCGCTTCGACCGGCGTGCGCGCCCGTCCGATGTCCTTTGTTCCGATCGAGCGGCACGCATCTTCACACAAGCACCGGTGCAGCCGGTGTCGGCCCGCAATGCTTCGATACGCGTCGAAACAAGCTTCGCTCGCTCGCGGCTATAGTCTGCGTTCCTGTCGTGCGGCTCCGAATGGAGGCGGGCGACGCCTCGGAGAAACTCGATGAATCACACCGCCGATGCCAAATTGATGCTGCACATTTTCGAGACTTGGCACGATACGGTCCGCAAACGCGATCTGAAGTCTACCGCCGCGCTGTACGCGGAGGATGCGATTCTCGAAACGCCGTTGGCGCTGGCGGTCTACCCCGAGCGGCAGTCGGGCGTCCTCATCGGCCGCTCGACGATCCTCACGTTCTTCGAAGACAGCATCCGCAAGTTTCCGAGCGATCTTTCCCAGTGGTATCGAACCGGCGTCTTTTTCGTCAACGGCAGGCAGCTGACCTGGGAGTATCCGCGCGTCGCACCGGCCGGCGATCAAGTCGATCTGATGGAGATGATGGACATCGGCGAGCATGGCCTCATTGCGCAACATCGCGTGTACTGGGGCTGGAACGGCGTGAAGCTACTGGCTCGCGCGCTGAACGCCGTCGGCGAGCGCGCAGCGCGCTAACGGGCCAGCCGGTTCGAATACGGTAAGCGTGTGCGGCGGCGAGGACAGGCGAAACAGATAGCGACGGCGGCTTTCAATCGCACTTCGATTCTCAGGAGCGTTATGGCAGCAAGGCGAGGTGAACGCCGGCTGGTGATCGTGGGCGGCGGCGCAAGCGGCGTTGCCGCGTTCGTGGCGGCGGTGCGATATGGCGTCGCGCGATCGATCGATCTCGTCGATCCGAGAGGCGTCGGGCGCGGCACCGCGTTCGCGGCAAAGCATCCCGCGCTGCTTTGCAATACGTCGGTCGAGACGATGTCGATCGTCGACGACGATCCCGATGACTTCCTCGCGTACTTGCAATCGATCGGCGTGATGGCGACGAGAGATGGGTTCGTCTCGCGCGCCTATGTGTCCCGATACCTCGCATCGCGATATGACCGATACGCCGCGCTGGCGTGCACTTCCGGCATCGAACATCGACTCGTGACCGCCGCCGCGCTTCGCATCGAACGCATCTCGGAGAGCGAGTACCGGGTCGCGCTCGAGAACGGCATGACATTACACGCGACCGACGTCCTCATCTGCACCGGGCATGGGGCGCCGTACGTTCCCGACGCCGTTAGGCCGCATCTGGGACAGCCGCAGTTGTTCGAGAGTCTCTACCCGGAAGGGCGCGTTCTGGCCGAACTCGATGCGCGCTCGCGCGTGCTGGTGCTGGGCAGCCGGTTGTCTGCGCTCGATTCGGCGTTGCTGCTGTGCGCGGCCGGGCATTCGATCGACATCGTCTCGCCGTCCGGGCGATTGCCTGCCGTCCGCACGGCGACGCCGCGTGCGTGCCCGGTTCCGGTCGATGCGGCGGCGCTGGCTCAGGTGGACTTGGATTCGGCCGCCGCCACGCTGTCGTGGCGGCTCTTGCGGATTCTCGCACGCGCGGCGCGCGCAGTGCGGGAACGTCCGTTGAGCGCTCAGGTGGAGCGCGCTCGCGAGCCGATCGAACGCATGCGGCGCGAGGCCGAACTCGCGCGGCGCGGCGCGACTGACTGGCAGGAGATTCTCGTCGCGCACATGGACGCTGCGCAGATGCGCTTGCGCGATGAGCCCCTCGAACGCCAGCGCCATGCGCTGGCGGAATGCTCGCGCGTCGTCGGGCGCTACTTGTTCGCCTGTCCGCTGCAAAGCGCCGACAGGCTGATCGAATACGCGCAAGCGCAACGCTTGACGGTAAGAAAGGCGACGCCGGCCGCACTCGATCGCGGCGTTCGGTGGACCGTGCGCTGGGACGACGGCGGACTGGACGAGTACGACGCGATCGTCTGCGCGACGGGGTTTTGCAAAGCGCCGCTCTATGCAAGCGCACACGTGATCATGCTGGGCGAGCATGCCGCCGCTGCCGGCGCGAGTTTGCGCGTGGGGTCGGACTTGCGCGTGTCGTTGCCTGGGCTCGCCTACCCAGAGCGCATATGGACGCTCGGCCTTGCGTCGCAATCGGGCGCACCGATCGTCAACGCGGTCTACCAAGCCGTGCGCCAGGCGCACGAGCTTTGCCAGTCGTGGCAAGCGGCCGACGCCGCGGTCGCGCCGCCGCGATTCGTAGCCGAGGAGGCGCAATGAAACTTTACGGAGATCGCGGATCAAGCAATACGCGCCGCGTGCTGACGGTGATCGCTCACCTGAATTTGCCCGTCGAATTCGAATTCGTGAACTTGTTCGTCGGCGAAAATCGCAAGCCCGCGTATCTCGCGCTCAGTCCGAACGGTACGATTCCGGCCTTCGTCGACGGCGACATCGCGTTGTTCGAAGCGTCCGCCATCATGATCTACTTGGCGGAGCGGGCCGGCTCGACGCTTTGGCCGGAGGGCGTTGCGCGCTTCGAGGTGCTCAAGTGGATGTTCTGGGCCGCCGAGCATTTTCGGCGCGGGCCCGCGGTGCTCATCGACGAGCGCTTCATTCATCGGCTAAGGGGGCAACCCGAGAGCCCGGCATTGGTTGCCGATGCGGTGAAATCGATTCATCGCTATGCGGCCGTGCTCGACCGGCATTTGCGCGATCGCGCGTTCGTGACCGGCGAGACTCCGACGCTGGCCGACATCGATCTCGCTTCGCCATTCAGCCACGTGCCGCGCACGCGTGCGCCGTTCGATGCATATCCCAACCTGTGTGCATGGCATGCGAGGCTGGCCGATGCGATACCGGCCTGGCGGGCGACCGGAGACGAATTGGAGAGGCGGATTGCCGAGATCGAAGCGTCGTTCGCATGCGGCGACGCATCGCGCCTCGGCTTGCCCGCCGCCGCCGTCATACCCGGTTGAGAGGAAAGAGAGCGAGGGTCAGGCGCTTTCCCGATACTCGTTGAAGCCGGCTCCCGCGTTGCGCAGCGCCTCGAGTTCGATGCCGAAATGTTCGCGCAGCGCATCGGCGCCGGCCGGCGTGATCGTGACCGCGCGCGTTTCGTGCCCGCGCCTGAGCCACGCCCAGGCACAGAAAGCATTCATCAGATGCGCGCCTAGCGGCCCGGCGATATGGTATTGCCGCTCCGTCCAATCGAGGCAGCGGTGGGCGTGGCCGGTTTGGTTCGGGAACGGGCCGCCGACATCCAGCCCGAGGCGCTGCAGCAGCGCATGTCCAGCCGGCGTGAGTTCGTATTCGTAGTCGCTGCGCTCGGCGAGATACCCGCGCCCGATCATCGCTTGCGTGACGGCCACGCCGACCTGGCCCGCCAAATGGTCGTAGCAGCAGCGCGCAAAGCGCAATTCGCGTGCGCAGCGATTGGGCGTCGAACGCCATTCGGGCGTGACCGGGCCGACCGAGGCCAGGCTTTCGAGCACGCGCGGCACATGCGGGCCCGCCAGGCTGTAATAGCGGTGCCGCCCCTTGCTCTCGACGCGCAGCAAGCCGCCATCGAGCAGCTTCGACAAGTGGGAGCTCGCAGTTTGCGCGGTCACGCCGGCTGCGTCGGCGAGCGCACCCGCGGACCGGGCGAAGCCGTCCGCGAGCGTAATGAGGATGATCGCGCGCACCGGCTCTGCGATCAAATGCGCGACGGTGGAAATATTGTGCTGACTCACTGTTTGTTGCCCTCAGGTTCGAACAATCTATTTATCGTTTTTTTGTAGTTTTTTAAAAACATCGAAAAATGCTTCGATACGCTTCGAAGCATTCTCGATGAGTACGAGATTATAGTCAACAGACCATTCCGAACCGGACTCATTGCCGTGAATGAAACGAGCGAATATAAAAAAAGCGTAATATTGGCGACGAGTTTGAGCTACGTCGTAGTAATTCTCGATACGACAATTGTCAATATCGCCCTTGCCAAAATCGCCGCCTCGCTTGGCGCCGACGTGGCCGGGCTGCAGTGGGTCGTCAATGCCTATACGCTCACCTTCGCAAGCCTGTTGCTGACCGGCGGGTTGCTTGGCGACCGGCTCGGCGCCCGCAACGTCTACTTGACGGGGCTGCTCGTCTTCGCGGCGGCGTCCGCGCTGTGCGGATTCGCGCCGAATCTACCGGTCCTCGTCCTCGCGCGGGTGATGCAAGGCATCGGCGCCGCGCTGCTCGTGCCGTGTTCGCTGACGCTGATCAGTGCCGCTTATACCGACGCTAAGCAACGAGCGGGCGCCATCAGCGTTTGGGCGGGGTGTGGCGGCATTGCGATGGCGGCCGGCCCGCTCGTCGGCGGCTTGCTCGTTCATTGGCTCGGATGGCGCAGCATCTTCGTCGTCAACGTGCCGATCGCGGCATGCGGCGCTTTGCTCACGCTGCGCATCCCGGCCACGCGTCGCGCTCGCGTCGAACACATGGATTTCGCGGGCCAGGCCGCGGCCATCGTCGCGCTTGCATGTTCGGTGGCCGTGTTGATCGAGGGCGCGAAGCTGGGGTGGCGCTCCGCGTCCATCGTGACGGGCGTCGTGGCGGCCGTCGCCGGCTGGATCGCATTCGTCTTGATCGAGCGTCGGCGCATGCGGCCGATGCTCCCGCTCGCGCTCTTTCGCCATCCCGTGTTCTCGGCATCCGTGTTCGTGTCGCTGATCTCCGCGCTCGTCTTCTATGGCCTGCTGTTTTTGCTGAGTTTGTATTTTCAGGAAGGCCGCGGCTGGCAATCGTTGCAGACCGGTCTCGCGTTTCTGCCGTTGACGGTGATGGTGACGGCAGGCAGCTTCTCGGCCGGCAGGCTCGGCGCCGCTTACGGCACCGGTCGCGTCGTGATCGGCGGTTTCTTGCTCTACGCAATCGGGTTCGCGGGGTTGCTCGCGCTCGCGCACGATGCGCCGTATTGGCGTATCGCGTTGTGCTTCCCGGCGGTCGGCTTCGGCTCCGGGGTCATCACGCCGGCCGCCACGGCGACGCTGCTCGGCGCCGTCGACAAGACGCGCGCCGGTGTCGCCGCCGGTGTGCTCAACGCGAGCCGGCAGACCGGTTCCGCATTCGGCGTCGCGATCTTCGGCTTGCTGCTCGGCGCGACCCAACCGGCAGGCGGCGTGCATGCCGCTGTGAGCCTTGCTATCGCGCTGTCGCTGCTCGCGGCCTTCTCTTGGCGCATCACGTTGTTGCTTGCCGCACGGGCGCCGGGCGCCGTCGCCTGATTTTCGCTGCGCTTTATCGCGTCCGGGCGCACTGCGCTCGGACATTTGCATGTCCGCTGTTTCATCGTCGCTTCGCCCATACAAGGACTTGAAATGCGCTATTCATCAACCAACGGCCCGATCGACCTGGTGGGAATCGGGATCGGGCCGGCCAACTTGAGTCTTGCCGCACTGCTCAAGCGCCATCCCCGCGTGCGCGCCCGCTTCTTCGAGCGCCGCGCGCAATTTCAATGGCACGCCGGCTTAATGCTGCCCAACGCGTCGTTGCAAGTCCCGTTTCTGAAGGACTTGGTCAGTCTCGTCGATCCGACGAGCGAACTGTCGTTTCTGCAATTCTTGGCCACGCATAAGCGTCTGCTGTGCTTCATCAATGCCAATTTCCCGCAAGTGCTCAGGCGCGAATTCAACCAATACTACCGGTGGGCGTGCGAGCAATTGGACACCCTCGATTTCGGTCGCGAAGTGGATGCGGTCGAACTCGACGGCGAGACCTTGATCGTACGCGGCAACGGTTGGAGCCAGCCGACCCGCAGCGTGGTGCTCGGCACCGGGCTGCAAGCGGCCGTCCCCGACTGCGCGAAGCCGTGGCTCAGCACCACCTTGCTCCATGCGTCGCAGTACTTGATCAACAACAATCCGGTCGAAGGCAAGCGCGTCGTCGTGATCGGCGGCGGGCAAACCGGCGCGGAAGTGTTTCATCATCTGCTGTCCGATTCGGGCGCGATGCCGGCCAGCGTGACTTGGGCATCGCGTCGATGGAATTTCGCGCCGCTCGACGAATCGTCGTTTACGAACGAGCTCTACACGCCCGGCTATAGCAATTACTTCTACGACTTGCCCGAGACGTTGCGCGCCACGCTGTTGGCCGAGCAAAAGCTTGCGAGCGATGGCGTGTCCTCGGCGCTCCTCGAAGCGATTTATCGCCGGGTCTACGAACTGCGTTACGTCACCGGCATGTCGTGCAATTTGCAATTGCGGCCAGCGCGCGAATTGATCGCGGTCGCGCGGCGGGGCGATGGCTGGTCGATCACGTTCAGGCACCTGCAGCGCCAAACGCACGAGACCATCCATGCCGACATCGTCGTGCTTTGCACGGGCTACGCGTACGGGATGCCTGCTTGCCTGGATGCCATTGCCGATCGGATCGAGCGCAGCGGCGATGGCTATGTCGTCAACCCCGATTACTCGATCCGTTGGGATGGCCCCAAGGGCTGCCGGATCTATGTGCAGAACGCGGCGAAGCATCAACGCGGCATTGCCGATCCGAACCTGGGCCTGATCCCGTGGCGGTGTGCGCAAATCATCAACAGCGTGGCGGGATGCCAGCTCTACGACGTCGACGAAGCGGCGCCGTTCGTCCATTGGGAAGCGCAGCCGATGGCCGTGCAAAGCGGGACTCCGGACTTGGAGATGATGTCGTGAGCGCCGCATCGAATGACCTGACGGCCGGGGGGAGCGAACGCCGATTGCCGGCCGGTCGCGGCGAGGGGCGTGCGCCATCGGTTTTGGCTGTGCCGAGTGCGCCAGCGATCGAGGAGGTCGAGGAAGCGGTCGACCTACCGGGCGTGCGTCTGTTCATGCATGCATTCGGCGACCGGTTAGGCAGCGCGCCGCTGCGCAGCTCGCGCTTCACGATCGAGCCCGGCTGCGGCACGGGGGAGGACCGGCACGCCGTGCACGAGATTTGGTTCGTGTCGAAAGGCCGGCTCGACGTCTGTTACGACGGCGAGTGGTATCGCGTGGAAGCCGGACAGGCGCTGTTCTTCGAGCCGTGGCGACCGCATTTCACGCGCAATGCCGGTGACGAAAGCGCACAGATCTTTTCGGTATGGTGGGCGTGACATGAAGCGCGATTACGATCTGGTGATCGTCGGCGGCGGCATCGTCGGTGCGTGGACCCTGTGGCTGGCGCAGCGGCGCTTTCCGCAATGGCGGATCTTGCTCGTCGAGCGCTTTCGCAATAGCGAGGGCGCGACGGCGCATTCGGCTGGGGTGCTGCTCGCGACGGGTCGCACGCCGCGCGAACGACACCTCGCGGCGCTAGGCGCGCAACTGTACGGTGAAATCCGTGCCTCGTTGGACTTGCGCACGAGCGCAGCCGACGTGTTTTGGGTCACGGCCGCCGCGAACGCACCGGCATTGCGCGAAGTCGCGGTCGATTTCGCGATCGACGAGACGCCGGTCTCGCCGCGGGCATTGCAGGGCCGCTTGCCGGCGCCGCTCGAGCTAGGCGCGAACGAAGTATTGCTGCGCGGCGGGCAAGCCGTGAGCCACGATCCGGCATCGATCGCTCGCGCGCTGATCGAGGCGAGCTTGCGTGCGCCGCAAGTGTTCTGTGTCGAGGGCGCGGGCGTGCGCGAGCTCGCGCGTCACAAAATGGGCGTCGAAGTGCGGCTCGAGGGCGGTTGCGCCGTCTATGCGGCGCGAGCGGTCGTGGCCGTGGGGCCGTGGCTCGTCGGCGAGCCGTTCGCCCAAACGTTCGGCGCGCTTTCATCGGTGCGCGCGGTGAGGATCAAGAAAGTCGTCGCGCTGCACGTCGATCGTGTGCCGCCGCCCGACGCCGCCGCCGTGTTCCTGCCGCAGGCCGACGCGTATTTGATGCCCTTGCCGCTGCGCAAACAGTGGTTGTTCAGTTTCCGCGCAGACGAATGGGACTGCCGGCCGCTGAAGCACGCGCTCGAAATATCCGCTCAGGACCGTGAAGCCGCACTGCGTATCGTCGATCGCTATGGACTCGGCCCGCGCGACGCATACCGCGGTGGCCGCGTGTTTTGCGACGCCTATACGCCGACGGGCGAGCCGCTCGTCGAGCGGGTGCCGGATGCCCCGATCGTCCTCGCGGGCGCCGGTAGCGGTGCGGGGTTTCGGCTATCGCCGGGGCTCGCGCACGAAGCATTGCGTCTGCTGACCGATTGACGGTTCTACGGTTCTACGGTTCGGAGGCTTGCCCGTGTCACGCGCTCGCCGCCATTCCCGCTGGCTTTTTTCCTTCTTCTAGATCGCTATGGACGCCACCTCCCGCAGATTCTTCTTGATGCCGATTCCGCCGACGCCGAACGGGCGTTTGCATCTCGGCCATATCGCCGGTCCTTACTTGCGTATGGACATGCTGGGCCGTCATCTGCGCACGCTCGGCCATCGCGTCGATGTCGTCTCGGCAGTCGATGGCTTCGACTCGTACGTATTGTGGAAGGCGCTGCAGGAAAACCGCACGCCGCAGGAGGTGTGCCGCGACTATCACGCGCGCATCGCACGGGATCTCTCGGCGCTCGATATTGTCGTCGACGATTTTCTCGATCTGGTGCAAGGCCCTTACGCGAACCGGCATGCCGAGAATGCGCGCCGTGCGGTCGCGAGTCTGGTGGAGCGGGGGCTGACCGAGACGATCGTCGAAAAAGTGCTGTATAGCCGCGCAACGGGCCGCTATCTCGCCGGCGCGTGGCTTGTAGGACGTTGCCCGCAATGCGATGCGGACGCCGCCGGTTACTTCTGCGAAGCGTGTGGCGCGCATTTCAGGCCAGAGGCGATGGTCGAGCCGCAAGCGCGCGTCGGCGACGAGGCGCTCGAATGGCGCGAAGTCGAGAGCCTATTTCTGCGCATCGACGATCAAGCCACCCTGTTGCGCATGATCGCGGCAAGCGGTGCGCCGCCACGGTTCGTCGACGTGGTTCGCCGCTTTCTCGAGCAGGAGGCGGGGCGCGTGCGGCTGACCGCACCGGGGGACTGGGGTGTCGCGTGGAGCGCGGACCGGTTCGGCAATCCGCGCGTGTTGTTCGAAGCGGGTTGGGAATATGCGTTGACGTGCGGAGATCGCTGCGCGCAGCGGGTGAGCGAGGCCGACGTCGGGAACGGCACGCACCCCATGGCGCGCGGCGGCGAGACGACCACGCTCGTGAGCTTTGGCATCGACAACGCGGTGCTTCTGCTAGCGGGCAGCGCGGCGGTGATGGGTGCATTGCCGGAGTGCAAGCCGTTCGACTATGCGCTGACCAACTACTTCTACAACCTGCAGGGCGCGAAGTTTTCGACTAGCCGGTTGCATGTCGTATGGGCGGCCGATATCGTCGAGGCCACGCCCGCGACCAGCGACGCGGTTCGCTATTTCCTCGCGCGAGAAAGCCCGGAAGACGGGACGACGAACTTCGACGTCGATGCCTTTATCGCCTTTGTGAACGACGAACTGGCCGGCACCCTGCAGGCTCGCATTCATGATGCCGGGGCGGCGCTCGAGCGCGTGATCGGGCAATCGATGCGTATCGGCGTTGCTTGGCAAGCGCAGATTGGCGCCGCGCTCGAAACGCTGGATGCATCGTTCCGTCTCCATGCCGTGACTGTCCGCGACGCATGTGCGGTGCTTCGGGCGTGGAGCACGCAGCAGGGGGCAGATCTAAGCGATCCGCAGCAAGCGTATGGTTGGCTCGCTGGGCTCGCATGTGTCGCGTCCGCTGTGATGCCGCGCCTCGCTTTCGACATCTGGCATGCCCTCGGTCACGAGGGCGCGCCGATGCGAGCGGCGCTGCCAAGCGCGACGCGGCCGCGCGGTGGATTATCCGGGCGCGAGTGGTTCGCGCTGCTCACGCGCGATTCGCTCGATGCGTGCCTGCCGCCCGCGCTGGTTGCGGACAGAAGTGCAGCACATGCGTGAGACCGCGGACATCGCCGTGATCGGCGGCGGGACGACCGGCTGCGCGATCGCATGGCACCTGGCGCACGGCGGGCTGCGCGTGCGGCTCGTGGAGCGCACGAGGATCGGCGCGGGATCATCGGGGGCATCGCCCGGGATCGTTCGGCAGTACTACGCGGACTCGGCGCTCTCGATGCTCGCTCGCGAAGGGCTCGATACCTACCGGCATTGGCCAGAGATCGTCGGCGGGGACTGCGGTTATCGACGCACTGGTTTTTTGACGGCTATCGCGGCTTCGGACGAGCAAGCGATACGCGCCCATGTGCGATCGCTGCAAGCGATGGGTATCGAACTGCAATGGATGCCCGCCGAGGCGTTGCGAAGCCGGTATCGCGACGTTGCGCTCGACGGTCTCGCGGGCGCGGTGTTCGAGCCCAATGCAGGGTACTGCGACGCGAGTGCGACAGCGTTGACCTATGCCGCGGGCGCGCGCTCGCGCGGTGCGGCCATCGACATCGGCCGCGCGGCCTGGCGCATCGTTACGGAAGGCGGACGTGTCTGCGGGGTCGAGACCGATCGCGGGCGAATCGATTGCGGCATCGTCGTCAACGCGGCTGGGCCTTGGGCTGCCGCGCTGGCAAAGGACTGCGGGGCGGCGTTGCCGATCACCGCATCGCGCCAATGCGTGGCGATCGTGCAGGTGGAAGACGATGCAGGCGAGGCGTTGCCCGGCCTGTCGGACCGGCGCGCGGGCTTCTACCTGCGCCCGGATGTGGCTGGGCGCTACTTCATCGGCTCGCTGCAGGCGGACGACTCAGGGCTGGTGAACCCGGACCGATTGGATTGTTCGATGAGCGATGCACAGGCTGCGCGCTACCGAGATCGGGCCGCGCGAAGGTTCTCGCGGCTCACCGATGCCGTCCCTGTCGGCAGCCGCGTGTCGTTCTTCGACGATACCCCGGATGGGAATCCGTTGTTTGGGCCGGATCCGCGCGTGCAAGGCCTGTTCGTAGCGGCGGGTCTTTCGGGACACGGCTTTAAATTCGCGCCGCTGTTTGGTCGCGCGGTCGCGGACTGGGTTGAGACGGGGGCCGTTTGTCAGCGCATGTCTGCGTTCGAAATGAAGCGCGTGTTGGCCTGAGGGCCTTTGGGCCGCGGTCTAAATTTGGTGCTCGATGAAACCCGCGCCATCTTGGCGTCGCAAACGCAGGTTCGGTCGATTCCGGTCGGCGGGGGAAAGGCGCACGCAAGCGCGCAATGGGCAGACGGAGGGCGGATGGATAAATCGCAAAGTTAACTTGTATGAATGTCGACATGGTAGTAGCATTGTCGACATGAATCACTTATCGACTTGGTCGCTACTCGTGCTGACGCTACCCACTGAGAATGCGACCGCGCGCATGCGGTTTTATCGGGCACTGAAGGCCAAGGGCTGTGCGGTCCTTCGGGACGGCGTCTACCTTTTGCCATACAGCGAGGCGCGCGAAGAGGCGCTGCACGAGCTCGCCGGTGCGATCGCGGAAAGCGGCGGCACGGCTCATCTAATGCGAGCGCCGAGCCTCGACGCGTCGCAGGAGGAAGCGTTCCGAGCCTCGTTCGACCGGGAAGGTGACTACGACGCATTCATCGGCTCGCTGGCGGAGGCGCGAAAAACGATTTCGGGGCAATCGGCCGCCGAGTTGACCCGGCTGCTACGCCGCCTGCGCAAGGATTACGAGGGCATCCAGGCGATCGACTATTTTCCTGACGATGCCGCGCCCCGTGCAGCGGTGGCCTGGCAGGACTTCGTCGCGCTTGTCGATACCGTGCTTTCGCCCGGCGAGCCGCATCCATCGGAACGCACCATTCGTCTGCTTTCACGCGAGGACTACCAGGGCCGCACTTGGGCCACGCGTCAACGGCTGTGGGTCGATCGCGTAGCGAGTGCCTGGCTCATCCGGCGCTTCATCGATCCTAACGCGCGTTTTCTCTGGCTGCCGTCGCCGGATGCCTGCCCGGCAGATGCCTTCGGTTTCGACTTCGACGGCGCAGCGTTCACCCATGTAGGTGAGCGCGTGACCTTTGAGGTGCTGATTGCCAGCTTCGGCCTCGACACGGATCCGGCGCTGCTGAGACTGGGCGAAATCGTCCATGCGCTCGACGTAGGCGGGCCGGCTGCTCCCGAGACAGTCGGCTTCGAAGCGGTGATGGCTGGCACACGCCGACGTGTCGACAACGACGATCAATTGCTCGAGCAGATGAGTCCGGTATTGGACGCGCTTCATACGCATTTCGCCGCGAACGCAAACGAAGAATCAGGGGGACGTTCTTGAGCATGGTCACCGCTGCCGCCCCCGCTTATTCATTGGGCCAACTCGTCCGATACATGTTGCGCCTCGGCACATTCGGCTTCGGTGGGCCGGTCGCCCTTGCGGGCTATATGCGGCGCGATCTCGTCGAACGTCTTGGCTGGATATCCGAATCGGACTTCAAGGAAGGCCTCGCGCTGGCGCAGCTTGCTCCCGGTCCGATGGCTGCGCAACTCGCGATCTATCTCGGCTTCGTCCACTACCGGATTTTGGGCGCGACGCTCGTCGGGTTCACCTTCGTCTTACCTTCGTTCGTGATGGTCGTGGCGCTCGGTTGGGCCTATGCCCACTTCGGCGGCCTATCGTGGATGCAGGCGGTGTTCTACGGCGTGGGTGCGGCCGTGGTTGGCATCATTGCCATGAGCGCATATAAGCTCACGACGAAGACTGTCGGCAAAGACAAGCTGCTGTGGACGATCTTTCTCACGCTTGCCACCGTCACCTTCATGACGGAATCGGAGATTGCGTGGCTATTCATTGCCGGGGGGCTAGTCGGCTGGCTCTGGCGCGCTCCGCCGAAGTGGCTGCATAAGGGGGGCGTGAATGCCCTCGCGGCCGCGAACTTAGCTGCGGCAAGCGGCATTGCCGCTGGGCTCGACTGGCCGCTCCTTGCTCAGATCGGCGCGTTCTTCACGAAAGCGGGCGCATTCGTGTTCGGCTCGGGGCTTGCCATTGTCCCCTTCCTTTACGGTGGCGTCGTGACCGAGCATCACTGGCTCAACGATAAGCAGTTCGTCGACGCTGTCGCGGTTGCCATGATCACACCGGGACCGGTCGTCATCACCGTTGGCTTTATCGGCTACCTCGTCGCGGGGCTGCCGGGTGCCGTGGTCGCGGCTCTTGGCACGTTCCTGCCGTGCTACCTCTTCACGGTGATCCCCGCGCCGTACTTCAAGAAGTACGGTCGCCTACCCGGCGTCAAAGCATTTGTCGACGGTATTACCGCGGCGGCAGTCGGCGCCATTGCGGGCTCGGTGATCGTGATCGCCAAGCGTTCGATCGTCGATGTCCCGACCCTCGCCATTGCCCTCGTGACAATCGCCCTGCTGTGGCGTTTCAAGAGACTTCAGGAACCGGTCGTCGTCACGGCGGCAGCACTGCTGGGGCTTGTTGTTTATCCGCTTATCCATTCGCACGCTATCTGACGGAACACGTTCGAGCGAGCGAATCGGCGGACGCGACACAGGATGACCGACCGTGCGGCTTATAACTTGATCGGGGTGCTCGATATGAAGCACGTCGACGGACGGCCAGCATTGCTTGTAATGAAGGCACGGTGCTCGAACCGTGAACGGTCTTGTGTCTTCAGTGCCGATGGCGGTGATGAATATCGGGGAAATGCGCATGCGAGTGCGTAATAGGCAAATGCACGTGCGGATGCGTATGCGGTTCGTCGCCCTCGTACGGGAAGTCGTGCGTATGCTGATGATGCGCGTCGTGGCGATGCCGGTGCGTGTGCTCGAGCCGCTCGTGCGTATGCGCATGCTCGTGGAGTTCGCGCACATGCAACCACACGCCCAGCGCCATCAATCCCGCGGCGATCCAAAACGTCATCGAAGGCAACTCGGGCCAAAGGACGAACGACAGGGCCACGCCGAATAGCGGTGCAACGGAAAAGTAGGCGCCCGTGCGCGCGGTCCCTAGATGCCGCAGTGCGATGACAAAAAGAACGAGGCTGATGCCATAGCCGGCGAGCCCGGTGAGCATGGCGGCGCCCACCGCCCCGATAGAGGGCAATGCCGCCCCGGTTGCGAAGGCGATCGCAAGGTTGACGGGACCGGCAATCAAACCTTTTAGGCATGCGATCGTCATTGCATCGTTGGCGGACACCTTTCGCGTCAGGTTGTTGTCGATCGCCCAGCACAGGCATGCACCGAAGATCATCAGGGCGCCGACGGGAATGGCCATCTGACCGGGGCGCCACGAGAGCAGGACGCCGCCCGCGACAATGGCGATCATGCCGAGCAGTATCTGGCTGTCCACGTTCTCGCGGAAGACGACCCAAGCGATCACCGCGGTCATCACGGCTTCGAGGTTCAGGAGCAACGCACTGGTGGCTGCCGGCGTGCTCGTCAAGCCGAGCATGAGCAATGCCGGGCCGGCGACGCCGCCGGCGAGGATCGCGCTTAGCAGCCACGGCCATTCGGCTCTTTGGATGCGATGCCGGTTCGAGCGTTGTGCGCGGGGGCGCCGCACGCTCCGCGCAACGATGCCGATACCCAACCCGAGCCCGCTGCCGAGATAAAACAGACCGGCCACGAGGAAGGGCGACATCGAGCCCAACAGCGCTTTGGCGAGCGGCGTGGCGGCGCCGAACAAGGCGGCTGCGGTTAGGGCGGTCAGTATCGCGGTGGGGCGTGTATGCATGGCATGGGGCAGGGGATGAACGAGCGTCGCGTGTCCTCGGCTTAGGGAAGCTCGCATGCAGTGCTAGCCGGTTCCGAGTGAACCTCCAACTTTTCGAACCGCTTCCACTTATAAAACGCGGCCGAGAGCAACCAACTGATGAGTAATACGCCGATGATGGCGTAGCCGATCATGCCGAAATTGCTGTTGAGCCTGCCGATCAGATTCCATAGGCCGCCAGTCAAATGCCGCGTGTCGGCGACGAGGCCAAGGGCCTCGACGCTCGCTACCAGCAGGGCGATCACGACGGATATCGCTGTGATGGTGATGTTGTAGTAAAGCTTGCGGATCGGGTTGACGAAGGCCCAACCGTACGCCCCCAGCATGAGCACGCTGTCGGTGGTGTCGATCAGCGTCATGCCCGCCGTGAAAAGCACGGGAAACACCAAGATCGACCAAATAGGCATGCCATGCGCAGCGCTGGCGGCAGACATGCCGAGCAAGCCGACTTCGGTCGCGGTGTCGAAGCCGAGTCCGAACAGCAAGCCGAGGAAGTACATGTGCCAGCTTCGGGTAATGAGTCGAAACAGTGGACGGAAAATGCGCGCGAACAATCCGCGGCCGGCGAGCAGGACGTCGAGGTCTTCGTCGACATAGGGTTCGCCGCGTCGAACCCGCTTGAATGCGCGAATCACCGATCGCAAGATGGTGAGGTTCATCAACGCGATCGCGACGAGAAACAGCGTGGACGCCGCCGTGCCGATCAACCCACCTATGTGTTTGAACCCGGCCATTTTGGTTTGCAGCGCGACGGCCGTGGCCGCAATGCCGACCGAAGCGAGCACGACGATGGTCGAATGCCCGAGCGAAAACATCAGGCCGACCGTAATGGGCCGCTTGCCTGCCTGCATCAGTTTGCGCGTCGCGTTATCGATGGCGGCGATGTGATCGGCGTCCACGGCGTGTCGGAGACCGAAGGAATAGGCCAGCATGCTGGTGCCCATCAGCAACGGGTAACGCTGAAAAGCGGCGAAGGCCCATAGCCACGCACCCGCGTTGAACGCGAGCAGAAGGAGATAGAGGCCGGTGATTTTCCTCGTTAGCTGACCCTGTTCGTCGCCAAACAATGTCTTGACCAGACCGGCCATGGATGCTCCGTGATAGATGCCGTGATAGACGAGGACGCGCGGCCGAGCAGCCGCAGCCGCGCCGGCTCGATGGTGCTGATGATACCGGCATCGGCGGTCAAGCGACGGTGTCGGGCAGCGCGACCAGCCGTGCGGCGGACGATCGCAAGATCACGAGCGCCTGAGTGGCGAAGGCGAGGGCCGCCACGAAGAGGCAAGGCTTGGCCCCGGCTGCGCCTGCGAGCATCGCGCCGATCAATGCGCCGAGGGGGCGGGCGCCATAGGTTGCCGTGCCGATCAGCGCGGACACGCGTCCGAGCATTGCCTCCGGCGTGATGGCTTGGCGCAGCGTCGTCGAGCCGATGACCCACAGTATCGGGCCGACGCCGAGTTGAAAATACGCGGCGGCGGCTAGCCACGGCGACGGGACGAACACGGTGGCGCAAAGGGTCAACGAGGCGGCCAATCCGCACAGCGGCCCGACTACGATGACCTGGCCGAATCGCAAGCGCGCCATCACGCGCGGCGCCACGAGGGCGCCGGCGATCATCCCGGCGCCGTACGCGGCCAACGTTACGCCGACCCAGGCTGGCGAAAGCCCTAGCCGATGGCTGGCGTACGGGACGTAGACGGCTTGTATGACGAAAAAGCCGAGATTGAAAAAGATAGCGGTCAGCGCGATGGCCCTGAGCAACGGGTTGCCCGCGACGAAGGCCGCGCCTTCGCGCAGTTCCGATGCGAACCTTCGACGTCGGTTCGGCGCACGTGCAGGCTCGACGATGCCCGCGAGCAGCAGCGCGGCGCAAGCGGAAAGGCCGGCTGCGACGAGGAACGCGCAGGCGCCGCCGATCATGCCTACCAGCAAGCCGCCGAGCGCGGGCCCTGCCGAATACGCCACGCTGCGCGCCAATTCGGTCCGGCCGTTGGCTGCCGCCCAGGCGCGGCGTTGGACGAGCGCGGTGATCAGCGACGGCGCCGCGACGTTGTAAGCGACGGTGCCGCATGCGCCGATGAATCCGCATGCGGCGAGCACAGGCAAGGAGAGCTTGCCGAAGACGACGGCTGCGAACACGGCGAGCAGGGCCGTGCAACGCACCGCCTCGGCGCCGGCCATGAGCTTCTTGCGCGATGCTTGATCGGCCCGCACGCCGAGCACGATCGAAAACAGGAGGAACGGCAAGGTTTGCGCGGTTTGGAGCCAACCGGTCTGGCCGGCTCCCGCGCCGAGCGCGAACACGGCGACCATCGGCGTTGCGGCGAGGCCGATCTGCTCGGCCGATTGCGCGGCGAGGTTGGACCAGGCCAATCGATGAAAGGCGGGCGACAGATCGGTGGTGGACGGCTTGATGGCGCTGTGAACCGGCATGAGGAATAGCCCGTTGTGGAAAGTTCGATCGGGCTATGGTCGCCGCCGCCGGTGTGCCGGACTAGCGGATTCTTGCGGTTTCGTTGCGGGCGGTGGAGACGAGGAACACGCGCGTTTCGGTCGTGAGCCTGTGCCGCTTGCCTACGCCAACGCGACCAAGGTCGCATGCTCGGGATGCCCGATCCACACTACGACGGCCGAGTAGTTGTCGGCGCGCGGCGCGATCCTCGCATGACGCGATGCCTCATGCTCGAGCAGCCGAGCCCAGTCGTCGGCGGAATGTACGATGCGCAAGGTGCGTTCGAGCGTGCGCTCCGACACCAGTTGCCAAAAACCGTCCGTGCAGAGAATGAACGCGTCGCCATCGACGAGCGGCAGGATCCCGCTCTCGCTTGTCGAAAGCGGGCCATGCATGCCTAGCGCTCGATGCAGCAGGTTTGGGTTCACGCCATCGACGGCCAATCCGGCATCGCGCATTTGCTGCGTGACGCTGTGATCGGACGTGCGTTCCGCAAGCGCACCATGCCTGAACCGGTACAGCCGGCTATCGCCGACATGCAACCATTGCGCGCGCGCATGCAGCCGATCGATGAACAACACAATGACGGTCGCGCTCATGTTCGCATGCGACGGATCACGCCGCTGCCCTGCGGCGATGGCATCGCACGCCGCTTGCACGCATGCGTGCGCCGTTTCTCGCGAGAAGGTATCGGCTTCGCTCCAATGCGCGATGATCGCCGCTACCGCTCGCTCGGCGGCGACGTCGCCGCCTGGCATGCCGCCGGTGCCGTCACTGACGACGAAGCAAGCGCGATCGGCGTCGATTCGATATCCGACGACGTCTTGGTTGCTCGGTCTTGCGCCTGCGCACGAGAAGTGCGCGCAGGACACGTGCATCGTCAACTGGCGCCGGCGTTTTCACGCCGCGTGTGATAGGTCTTCACTTCCTCGTCGTAGGCATTCAAGAAGGCCTTGCCGAACACGGCGCCGAAATCGTCTTCCACCGCGAGGGTCATCTCGCGGTGCAACCGCGTGAAATTGCGCCATAGCGAGGCTGCACGCAGCACCGGTAGCGCGCGTTCGAGCCGGTTCGGCGCCCCCGCGCGCGCGGCCATCCGCTCGGGGGAAGATCGGGCCAGCAGATCGATGAGTGCCGCCCGCATGCCGGCCACGATCGCGATCTGATGTGCGTGCAGGTCGTGGAACGCGTCCTCTACGGCGCTCGAGGGTGTCATGAACCCAGGGAACGGCAGACCGAACATTTGCTTGAGCGCCGCGCTGCCGTCAGGGAGCAGTTTGAGCGGGTTGTTCTCGCGATCGAGCAAAATCGTCATGTCGGCCTTGACTTCTCGCTTCAGAATGCTGCGCGAGGAAAGCAGTTCCACGGTGCCGTTGGCGAACAGCGACAGCAGTTGCCCAGCCGTTTTCAATTGATCCGTCGACCAATCGCACGCAACTCGATCAAGCCCCGCGCCATGTAGGAACGCGGCAAGCAGTGCATCGGCTTCGCGCCGGGTCGCTGGTGCTTGCGGCGTCGAGGGGTCCGGCGCGCCGACATGTCTTTCATACGCGGTGCCGGCGCCGTTGCCGTCTACGGCATGTTGCGCCCCGGGTGGCGTCCGAGCCACCGGCTCAGAGGGAGCCGGGACCTGCGTAGGGTCGTCGACCGGATCGGCACTGTCCGGCGAAGGTGCATCTTGCGCTGCGGCTGGCATGAACAAAGCGAGCGGATCGGTGGGAATCGTGCGCGGTGCATCCTCGTTTGCCGCACGAGCGCGCGATGCACGGGCCGTGGGCGCCTCGTCCCGATGAGGCGAATCCCAATCGGCTCTCAACACGTATGGCCCGATGCGGATCGCATCTCCGGGACGAACCACATGCTCTTGTGCGCAGTCGAGCGAGACGTCGTTGATCTGCACGAGGGCGACACTGCTCAAATTCTTCAGCTGGCAATGTGTGCCATCGGTTTGAAGCAAGGCCTGCAAGCGCGAAATGCGGCGCGTCTCGTCAGGAAGCACCAACTGATTGTCGGCATTGCGGCCGATCGTGCCGCCCGGCGGCAGGAACTCGACGGAAGTCTTCGATTCGGCGGGTTTGCCGGCGTATTCGATGACGGTCAGTTGCATAAGTCGTCCCAAGAACGAAAGGTTCGGGGTTACGGCGGCCGTTACGTCAGGAGCCTGTGCGCTGGCGCGCGGCTTCGAATGCCGGCCCCCAGATCGGGTGTCCCTTTTCGGCGTTCGATAGATCGAACTTCGGATCGAGACGAAGCGCCTTCTCGAACTCCGAACGACACATCGAAACCCGCCCCGTAACGCAGTAGCTGAATGCCATTAGCTTGTGCGCCTCGACTTGTGTTCGACGGTCCGAGTCGGTTACCGCGTCGCTGTTGCGCAAGAGTCGGATCGCGCGCGCGTAGTCGCCCGACGCGAACGAGGCCTGCGCAGCCTGCAGTGTTTCGTCTGCGGCGCGCTGCGTAGGCGACGCAGTCGAGCAGGCGGCAATTCCCGCGAAAAGGCATGCAACGCCCAACAGCGTGCAACGATGCCGCGCATTTACCATGAAATTCCCTTTTTGCTCCATGGCTGTATTAATACTCACCTACGAATTTTGGTGGGGTGTATTTGAGAAAGTTTGCATTTCTTCGAGTGTTGCTTCGGTTGCTGCACAATTTCAATTGAACTATAGTCTACTCACTTTCCGATCGAGGAAGTAATCAAAACGCCAAACGAATAATGTAAGGGGCGGATCACGCTCTTTTCGTCAAATGCTGAAATATCGGCGCAGGGGTGCCTGAAATAGGGTCTCGCCTCGGCCTTGGGCGCGTTCGTGTTCGCGCTGGGATGTTCGATGTTCTCATCTCGATCGGAACCGCGAATCGAAATGGCTCAATTATTTACTTGGAACGGCATATGCAGGGTTTTTGTTCGTCCTTCATTTTGCGTCGTATTGTTGCTATTAAGCGGATGCGCCGAAACCGAGAAATCTCTTCCGGTGCCATATTCGGTGACATTCGAAGCGGCAAGCGATGTCAATGTCGATAGCCAGAGAAGACCTGCGCCCGTTGCCTTGCAGCTATTTCGGCTGAGGTCCAGCGATGCATTCGAGCGCGCCGGTTTTTTCTCGTTGCAAAACAAGCCGGCGGATGCGCTGGGCGGCGATCTCGTCGGCGCCGACAGGTTGATTCTGCGCCCCGGCGAATCGCGCACCCTTCGCTATACGGGAGACGAATCGGTGCGCGAGTTGGGCGTCGTCGCCGGTTTCCGCAACCTGGAAAAGATGCGCTGGAAGGCGGTCATTGCGTTGCCGTCACCGCGGCAAACGAACCTCTGGAAGTTTTGGCAACTGCCGCCACGCGAGATGCACTTCGTCGTCGTCCTTCGCAAGGATGGCGTCGACACGCAAACCGGGAATCGATAGATGCTGATGAGCCGAATCGCGACTTCTAGTCTTCTTGCCACCGCGGGAGATCGCGTCGTGTGGTCGGAGGGCATGTTCCTGCGCCCGCAGCACTTTCAGCAGTTGGAGCGCTTCTTCGAGCATTACGTTCATCTCCGATGCGTACAGCGCCAGCCGTTCTATTGGGGATTCTCCGCCCTCGAGATCGACCGAGAGGCACTGGCGCACGGCAAGGTCGCGATCGAAAAAGCCGCGGGCGTGATGCCTGACGGCACGCCGTTCGAGTTTGCTCGTGCAGGCGAGGTGCCCGAAGCGCTGGATGTCGGCGCGCAGGTCAAGGGCGCGACGGTGGTCCTCGCGGTGCCTCTATCGCGCGGCGATGGCGTGCAAATTGCGTTCGATGCCGATGGCGCGCACGCAGGAGCCCGCTTCTTGGCACACGAGCGCGAGCTTGGCGACATCAACGAGATCGGTCTAGAACCGGCGCTCGTTCAGCTCGGTCGGCTGCAATTGCACTTGATGCTCGATTGCGACTTGGGCCCCGATTGGCACGCGCTTGGCGTGCTTCGCATCGTCGAGCGTCGTTCCGATCGCCAACTGGTTTTGGACGACGGCTACATTCCACCGATGCTCGACGCCCATGCGGACGCAGTGCTGAGCGGCTACATACGAGAGTTGCATCGGCTCCTGCTCGCGCGCAGCGAGGCGCTTTCGAGCCGGCTCGCGGCCCCGGGCCGAACGGGCATATCGGAAGTCGCCGATTTCCTCCTGCTGCAACTCGTCAATCGCTCGCTCGCTTTCGGCTCTCATGCCGAGAGCATGCCGCGCATGCATCCCGAGCGGCTGTTTAGCGAATGGCTCGAACTTGCCTACGAGATTGCGACCTTTACGAGCGACTCGCATCGGCCGCCAGCGTTGCCCGCGTATGAGCACGACGATTTGCACACGTGTTTCGGCGAACTCTTTGCGCAGTTGAGGCGATCGCTCGCGACCGTATTGGCGCAGCAGGCCGTGCAGATCCCGTTGGAGGATCAAGGCAACCGCGTCAGCGTCGCAGTGATCGCCGACGACGATTTACGCGAGCACGCCGGGTTCGTGTTGGCGGTGCGTGCCGATCTGCGGGCCGAAGATATCCGTCTGCGCGTACCCGCACAAATCAAGCTCGCGCCGGTCGAGCGAATCAGCGATCTCGTCCACCTGCAACTGCCGGGCATTGCGGTGCAACCTTTGCCGGTGGCGCCGCGCGAAATTCCCTATCACGCGGGCCACGTTTATTTCGAGGTCGACAAGGGCGGCAACCTTTGGCGGCAACTCGAACGATCCGGCGCTTTGGCATTGCATTTGGCGGGCGATTTTCCCGGTCTCGCGCTGGAACTTTGGGCCATTAGGACGTGAGGGCAGGCTCGCGATGAACGAATTGCACCCGTTGAACGATCCGTTTGCGGCCGGCTCCAAGGCCGGTGTTGTGCTGGCCGACGGCGGAGATGCGGGAGAGCGGGGCGACGCTGCGCCGCTCGGTGCCGGCGGGCACGAGGATGGGGTCTCGCCGGCGTCGGCGCTGCCCGGATTGGCCGATCCACGCAACCCGCTCGTCGGCGCCGCCGGGTCGCTGCTCAACCTAGTGCCGCAAATTCGCAGTACCGTGCATCATCCGAACCCGCGTTGGCTGCGCGAGCATCTCGCAGCGGAGATTCGTGCATTCGAAATTCGCGCGCAGCAGGCCGGTATATTGCCGGAAGAGATCGGCGCTGCTCGCTATTGTCTGTGCACGGCGCTCGATGAAGCCGCTGCATCGACCCCGTGGGGCAGTGCGGCCAATTGGTCGGCCGACAGCCTGCTCGTCGCGTTTCACAACGAAACCTGGGGCGGCGAGAAATTCTTTCAGGTGCTCGAACGCGTATCGAAGCAGCCGCGCGAGCATCTACTTCTGCTCGAGTTGCTCTTTTACTGTTTGGCGTTGGGTTTCGAAGGGCGTTACCGCGTACTCGAGAACGGCCACACCCAGCTCGACGCTTTGCGGCGCCAGCTCGCCTCGACCATCAGAAGCATACGGGGAGAGTTCGACCGGTCGCTCTCGCCGCATTGGCACGATGCGCTCGCGAGCGGCGATCCGCGGCGCACGATCATCCCGCTCTGGGCGTGCCTGGCCTTGGCCGTATTGCTTGGCTTCGGCGTGTTCGTCACGCTGTCGCTCACGTTGGCGGGCCGCTCCGACCGGGCGTTCTCGATGATTGCGCGGCTGCCGATCCCGAAGGTGCAAGCGCTCGCCGCGCAAGCGACTGCTGCGGCGCCGTCGACGGCGCCGCGTCTCGCAGGTTTTCTTGCGCCCGAAGTGCGCGCAGGCCTCGTCGAAGTTCGCGACGAGGCCGATCGCAGCGTCGTCGTCTTGCGCGGCGATGGGTTGTTCGATTCGGGCTCGGCAACGATCATCGATCGCTACCAATCCACGCTCGCGCGCATCGCCGATGCACTGGATCGAAGCCCGGGCGGCATCGTCGTCGCTGGATATAGCGACAACCAGCCCGTTCGCACGGCCCGATTCCCATCGAACTGGAACTTGTCGCTGGCGCGCGCCCAAGCCGTGGCCCGATTTCTCGCGGACCGCATGCACGAAACGGACCGCTTGCGGGCGGTAGGGCGAGCCGATGCCGATCCGATCGCATCGAACGACACGGCCAAGGGCCGAGCTCGTAACCGTCGTGTCGAGATCACATTGCTTGCCGCGCCGGTATCGCCCGAGCGTGCGGCGCCGGCGGGGGTGGTGCGATGAATTCGTTCAGGGCAGTGTTGCCGAGGATTGCTCGCGCATTCGCTAGCCGCCGTATTTGGGTGACGATGGGCCTCGTCGCCGTGGTCGTGGCTCTGTGGCTGGTTGGGCCGCTGATCGCGGTGGGTGACTATCGTCCGCTCGAGACCGTATCGGCTCGCATTTGGGCGACGGTATCGATCGTTGCGATATGGGGGGCTCGCCGTGCTT
Source organism: Trinickia sp. Y13 (assembly GCF_029522115.1). GTDB lineage: Bacteria > Pseudomonadota > Gammaproteobacteria > Burkholderiales > Burkholderiaceae > Trinickia. The sequence continues at coordinate 678,249 of NZ_JAKWFK010000001.1, forward strand.
GGCTGCACTGGCGCGCGGCACACCTGAACGCCGAGTTGCTGACCCGGCTGCACGAGCAAGCGCCGGCCACTTCGCGAGGGGGCGAAGCCGAAGCCGCACACGTGCGCGAGTTGCGCAACCGCTTCGACGAGGCGGCCGCGTTGTTGAAGTCGGCACGCTTAGGCGATGTCGAGGCGCGCTCGAGCATGGCGCGCTGGTTCGATTCGATGACGCGTCGCTATCTGTATCAGCTTCCCTGGTATGTGTTCATCGGCGCGCCCGGATCGGGCAAGACCACTGCGCTCGTGAATTCGGGTTTGACGTTTCCTTTGGCGGAGCAGTTCGGCAGGGCGGCTATCCGCGGCGTAGGCGGGACGCGTCACTGCGATTGGTGGTTTACGAACGAAGCGGTCCTGATCGATACGGCGGGACGCTACACGACGCACGAAAGCAACCGCGCACTGGACGAAGCCGAATGGGCCGGATTCGTCGGCCTGCTGAAGAAGTATCGTGGGCGGCAACCGCTCAATGGCGCGTTGTTGACGATCAGCGTGTCGGATCTGCTCGATGCCTCGGAGATGCAACGCACGCAACATGCGATGGCGCTGCGCAAGCGCTTGCAAGAGCTGCGGGCACAGCTGGGCATTCAGTTCCCCGTGTACGTGCTCGTCACCAAGGCGGATTTACTCGCCGGCTTCTCCGAATACTTCTCGGCCTTTGGCCGCGCCGAGCGCACGCAAGTATGGGGATTCACGATCGCGCTCGATGAGTCGCCCAATGCACCCCTCGATGTGAGAGCCGTATTCGAACGCGAGTACGCGATTTTGCATCAGCGATTGAACGAAGCGTTGCCGGAGCTGCTGAGCGCCGAGGCCGATCCGTCTCGGCGCCACTTGATCTATTCGCTGCCTCAACAGTTTGCGGGACTCAAGGACGTCCTCGGCCAATTCGTCGCGCAGGTATTTTCCCATTCGAAGTTCGACTCGATGCCGCTATTGCGCGGCATCTATCTGACGAGCGGGACGCAGGAAGGAACCGTGTTCGATCGCGTGATGGGAGGGATAAAGCGGTTTCTGCGGATCGATCCGGCGCCGCCCGCTGCACAGGCCGTCGCATCGGGGCGCAGTTTTTTCCTGAAGATGCTGCTGCAGGATCTGATCTTCAAGGAAGCTTCGCTCGCGGGCACCGACTTACGTTGGCGCTTGCGAAGAAGATTGCTGACGCTCGCGGGCTATGCCGCGGTAGTGCTCCTATCGTGCGTGTTGCTCATTGCTTGGCTTGGCAGCTATTGGCGCAATCGTGCTTACGTCGACGAAGTGGCCGCCCGGGTGCCCATGATCGAGCGGCAACTGAGGGAGGCGCCGATATCCGATCCCAACGATACGCGGCACGTGCTTGCGGTTCTGAATATGTTGCGCAACCTCGCGTTGACCGATGAGGTCGATCCCGATCATCCGGCGGCGCGCTATCGATGGGGGCTCTTTCAAGGCCGCAAGCTCGAATCCGCAGCCGATGACGTCTATCACCGCGCACTCGACGAGCTTCTACTGCCGCTTGCCGTGCGCCGCATGCAAGCCGCGCTGCGCGATGCTCCCGCGAACGATCCGGCGTATGCCTATGCCGCGCTCAAGGCCTACTTGATGCTTTACGAGAGCGATCACTACGATCCCGTGTTCATGCAGGCGGTGCTGGAGCTCGAGGAAGCGTCCGCCGGCTCGGCGCCGATGACCCCGCGTGAGCGCGATGCGCTCCGCCGGCATCTGTCCGCGCTGTTCGACGGCCGCGTCGTGGTCTCGCCATTGCCGCGCGACGACGCCCTAGTCGCTCATGCGCGAGACGGTTTGCTGAGGATGACATTTGCGCAGCGCCTGTACGCGCAGCTTGCTCGGACGTTGCGTCCAGCCGCCACCGCCTACGATGTGGACGTGGCGCGCATGGCCGGGCCTTCGGCGGCGCTCGCGTTTAGGCGCCAAAGCGGCGCGCGTTTGAACGACAGCGTGCCTGGGCTGTACACGTATGGCGGCTATTGGAACGTGTTCGACAAACGCTTGACCGATGCCGTGGATCGATTCGGGCGCGAGGAGATCTGGGTGCTCGGACTGCCCTCGTCTGAAATCGCGACGCCTGGTGCGCGCGATACGCACGCGAGCGAAGTGCGATCGTTGTACTTCGACGATTTCATCAAGACGTGGGACGACTACCTCGGCGATTTGCGTCTGCAACCGAGCGACTCGGTCGCTCGAACCGCGCAAATGGCGCGGCTGCTGTCCGCGCCCGATTCGCCGCTCGTGCGTATGGCCAACGCCGTTGCCGCCGAGACCTCGCTGTCGCGCAGCGACAATCCGCAGGCAGGTCTTGCGGCTCGCGCAGAGGATAAGGTGGACGCGGCACGCCGATCGTTGTCGCAAATCTTTCAGCCGCAGCCAACGGCTGGCGATCAAGCGCGGGCGAATCGAGCCGAGCCCGAATCGGTCGTCGACGCGCATTTCACCGACATTCGCTCACTGCGGGGCGGCGCCGCCGGCGCAGCGCAAAGTGCCGCAATGAGCGATACGCTGAAATCGATCGACGCGCTTTACGTCTATCTCGTCGGCGCCGATTCGGCGTTGCGTAGCGGCAGCTCGCCGCCGCCTTCGGACGCCTCGGCGCAGCTCAAAGCGCAAGCGGGAAGAATGCCGGCGCCATTCAGGCAAATACTCACGGATCTGGGCGACTCGGCCGACGCCAATCTCGTCAAAGTTGTCGATGCCAACGTGGCGCGCAGCGCCGCATCGGATGTCGGCGATTTCTGCCGACAGGCCATTGCAGGACGATACCCGCTCGTGCGCTCGTCCTCGCGCGACGCGACGGCCGACGACTTCGCGCACCTATTTGCCGCCGGTGGTTTGATGGACGCGTTCTTCCAAAAGAATTTGCAGAGCCGGGTCGATACGAGTTCGCATCCGTGGCGCTTGAAGGGCGCTGCCACCGCGCCGTTCGTTGCTTCGTTCGAGAACGCCGCCGTCATCAGAGATGCGTTCTTCAGCGGCGGCGAGCGCGTGCCGACGATCAAGCTGAACATCATGCCGCTGGACTTGGATCCGTCGATCTCCGAGTGGTCGCTCGATGTCGATGGTCAAGTCGTGCGCTATGCACACGGCCCCCAAGCGCCGATGACCGTGCAATGGCCCGGTCCGAACGGCACCAACCAAGTGCGCTTGCAGATCGTCGATCAATCGGGGGCGAGCGATGGTTTTGCGGCCTCGGGCCCCTGGGCGCTATTGCGATTGTTCGATCACGCGTCGCTGATGCGCACGAGCACAGCCGAGACAACGCGAGCCCGGTTCAGCGTCGGCGGCAAATCGTTCGCTGTGGAAGTCACGGCCAGTTCCGTACACAACCCGCTCGATCTTCCCCAATTGGAGTCGTTCACGTGCCCGACGCAACGATGAGCGAGGCGTGCTCGAATGCACAGCGCGCGCTGCCCGGCTGGTACGGCAAGCTGCCCGGCGCCGGCGATTTCGCCGATCGCCGCATGCCGAGCACCCTCGCACAGTCTTGGGAGCGGTGGTTCGCGCGCGCGATGGCATCGATGCGGGAAAGCGCAGCACAGACGTTTTTGAACGGCTATGACCCCGGGCCGATGTGGCGCTTCGCGATTCCGGCGGGCGCCGGCGCCGGGTGGGTGCAGTTCGGTTGCATCGCGCCAAGTCGGGATCGCGTGGGCCGCCGTTATCCGCTGCTCGTCGCCCATATGCTCGACTTGGACGGGTTTTCTCGCGACATGGCGGCATGGGCGAGCGCGAGCCTTTCGGCCATCGGTGAGGTCCTCGCGGAAGCGATTCAGTGCGCCCGCGCGCCGGAGGAGTTCGATTGCGCGCTCGCGCAACGGATGGCCTCGGTGTCGGGAGATGGGCCGGGCCCTGTGTCGCGCGCGAGCGGCTGGCCGAATTTGCTCGAGTATTTCGACCCCGGCGGGATGACGAGTTTTTGGTGGACGGGCGCGGACGAGCGCGGATCGGCCAAGGTCGAAGCGCATACCGGGGTGCTCGATAGCGCGTTGTTTTGGAAGTTGTTCGGCGACGGCGAACGCGCGTTGCGCGCGAACGGTTGAAGCGTCTGGTTTGACGGCCGGACAAGGACGTTGAAGGGGAGGTTTATGACGGAATCTCGATTCGCTGAAGCCGAGGTGAGTGCCGATCGCGCCGCCAGCGCCAGGGTGAAGCCGCTGCCGAGCGGCCACCGGCTTGGCGAGTTCGAGCTCGATTCGGTACTCGGCGTCGGCGGCTTCGGCATCGTCTATCGCGCATTCGACCGAACCTTGCAACGAACCGTGGCGGTCAAGGAGTACATGCCGGCGATGCTGGCGCTGCGAGCGGGGGACTACACGGTAGGCGTGCGCGCATCGCGCTACGCGCACGCGTTCGAAGCAGGGCGCACGGCTTTTCTCAACGAGGCGCGGCTGCTGGCTCAATTCGATCATCCTGGGCTGCTCAAGGTGCTCCACTTCTGGGAGAGCCACGGCACCGCGTACATGGTGATGCCGTTCTACGAAGGGCAGACACTTGCGCAGCGAAAGCGCCGAGTAGAGCGCATGAGCGAGCCGGAACTGCTCGGTCTTTTTGGGCCTTTGCTCGGGGCGCTTCATACGCTCCACCGCGCGCAGTGCTTTCATCGCGATATTTCGCTCGACAACATCCTGGTGCAGCCGGGAGGGCAGCCGGTTCTGCTCGACTTCGGGGCGGCGCGCAAGCTGATCGGCGACCTCGTCGACGAAACGGCGATGATTCTGAAGCCCGGATATGCACCCATCGAGCAATACACGGATGATCCGGCGTTCAAACAGGGCGCGTGGACCGACATCTATGCACTGGGCGCCGTCGCGTACGCGTTGATCACGGGCGACTTGCCGCCGGCTGCCGTCGTGCGCAGCATCCAGGACCAATATCGCCCGCTCGCCGGCCGGCAGTGGCCCAATGATGGCACTCACTACAGCGAGCGACTATTGGCGGCGATCGACGCGGCGCTTGCTTTGCGGATCGAGGATCGGCCCGGATCGGTGCCTGCGTTTGCGCAACGGTTGGGCTTGCGCGAGACGATGCCGGGCGTCTTCGTGACGCCCGATCGCGCGGCTTCGGCGCCTTTTCCCATCGAGGTGGAGCCGGTTTGGGCCCACTCCGACGAGAGTGCCGCCGTCGAATCGGCTCCGGTCCCGGCGGCACCGGAGCCGGTCCTGAGCGAGGTGAGGGCCGCGTCTCCAAGCATATCGACAGCCGATCTTCATGCCGAGGACACGACGGAGCCGACGGAGCCGTCGGCGATCGATGTGACCTCAGTCACGGATCGCGATGATCGGCCCAATACTTCGCGTTGGAGTGCACTAGGCATACGGCGGCATGCGGTGCGGGCACTTGCACTCCTCGTGATTGCGGCGGCCGGCGTGACCCTGCTGCAAGTGGCCATGAGGCCGTCGGGGCAGACCTCACCGGTACCTGCCGCACCATCGATGGCGCAGCTAGCCGCGCCGCAAGCGCTTCCAGCGCTACCCCGCAGCAGCGCGCCGCTGGCGGCTGCGCAAACGCCGGCGACCGTGCCTGACGCGCAGCAGAGTCTCTCCGGACCGGCATCGGCCGTGACGCAAACGGCGTCGTCCCCGGCAACCGTTGCCCGCGCGTCGGGCGCAAGCCCGGCCGCGTCGGCTGGCGGAGCAGACCTCACGGCTTCGGCCGCATTGGCAAGCGGAGCATCGAACCGCGCATCCGTCGCGATGCGCTCGCCCGCCTCTCGCGACGAAGCACCACCCGCGGCCAATGAGCCGGATGCGTCGCAAGCATCGGGCCCGGCGGCGGTGGCGAGAAGCAAAGCGCTTCGGCCGGTTCTCGTGCGGCTGTTTGTCTTTCCGTGGGGGGAGGTGTACGTGAACGGCGTGAGGCGAGGCATCAGTCCGCCGTTTCGGGCGATGAGTCTCACGCCCGGCACTTACCGCATCGAAGTGCGCAACGGCAACTTGCCGCCGCTGGTGCGCACGATCACGCTCGACGTCGGCGAATCGCCCGTCGAGATTCGCTACTCGTTCGAGTGAGGCGCCGATGAATGACACTTTGCTCGCGCCGATCGATGCGGACACGCCGTGCGGCCCAAACCTCGAATACGACGCCGATTTTCTATTACTGCAAGAGTATGCGAGCGGCAAGTCCGAGCAGCAATACGGCGATACGTTGATCGCCGCGCAGCCGCCCGATTGGTCTCGCATCGAGCAACTTGCTGTGTCGCTGCTTGCCCGCACCAAGGATCTGCGCGTGCTTGTGCAATTGACGCGCGCCTGGATGCAGGCCGACGGCCTCTCGGGGTTGGCGCGAGGGCTGCACATGGCGTGTGCGCTGCTCGACAGGTATTGGGATGCCGTGCATCCCGCACTGACGGTCGACGGTCAGTACGATCCCCTGCCGCGCGTCAATGTCCTGCGCGAAATGGCCGGTTCAGGCGGCTGCCTGCACGTCATGCGTGAATGGCCGCTGTTCGGGGCCACGAGTGTCCGATCCATCGCAAGCGCGCTTGCGCGCCACGGTATCGGCGCCCGCGAAGGTCTCGGCGGCTGCGAGCGGATCGCGGACGATCTACGCGCCGCGCATGGAAGGGGCGACCCAACGCTTGCCACCGCGCTCGACGCCCTCGATGCCTTGTGCGCTTTGCGCGCGACGCTGCACACCCGGCTGGGCCAAGAATGGGCGCTCGATGAAAGTGCGCTAGAACGCGATCTGTCGGTCATCGCGCAATGCTTGCACGCGGCAAAAGACCATGCACTCGCGCCGGTGTCCGGCTCGGGGCAAACATCACGCGAACCCGAATCGCGACCGTCGCCCGCCATGACGATCGATACGCGCGCCGACGCCAATTTATGTTTGGACGCGCTGTGTAGCTATTTCGAACGACACGAGCCGAGTCATCCGGCTCCGTTGCTGCTACGTCGAGTCCAGCGCCTGCTCACCCTCAACTTCTACGAAATCATGCGGGACATTGCGCCCGAGGGGTTGGGCAAGCTCGATGCGCTGAGCGGGCGCGGCGCCGATAACCGCGCGGACGGCGACGGCGCAAGAACATAACCGCAATCGCACTGAACTTCCGAGGAGAGACACCGCCATGCCATCTTTCAAGTCGTCGACGAGCGGACAGAAATTCATTGCTCGCAATCGTGCGCCGCGCGTGCATATCGAATACGACGTCGAGCTATACGGCGCCGAGCGCAAGGTCGAACTGCCGTTCGTGATGGGCGTGCTTGCCGACCTGGCCGGCGCGCGCGCAAACGAGCTGCCGGATCTGAACGAACGCAATTTCGTCGACATCGATATCGACTCCTTCGACGAACGCATGAAGGCGGTCGGACCGGCGTTATCGCTCGATGTCGCGAACACGTTGACTGGCGAGGGAAAGCTTCACGTCGAAATGGCGCTGCAAAGTCTGGATGATTTCTCGCCGGGCGCTATCGCGCAAAACGTCGAACCCTTGAGGCGCCTTCTTCAAGCGCGTACGCAGCTGTCGAATCTGCTTTCGTACATCGATGGCAAACGCGGCGCGGAAATGCTGGTTGCGCATGCGTTGGCCGATCCCAAGCTGCTGGCTGAGTTGTCCGCGCCGACCCTACAAGAACCGTCGCACCGCGATGGCCCCGACGACACCGCCCAGGGAGCCGATCATGCCTAGACTCGAAACACAAGCTCAGCAGGAGCAACGCCCGCCGCTGGCCGTCATCGAAAGAAGCCAATTCACCGCACTGCTCGATAAAGAAATCAATCCGAAAACGGAGCAAGCTCGCATCGCCGTGCAAAACGCGATGCGCACGCTCGCTCATCAAGCGCTCGAGCATTCGCTGACCGTCTCGGACGACGCCTACGAGACAATCCGGCAACTGATCGCGCAAATCGATGCCAAGCTGACGGGGCAAATCAACGAGATCTTGCACCACCCCGATTTTCAAGGGCTCGAATCGGCGTGGCGAGGCTTGCACTATCTCGTCAGCAATACCGAAAGCGACGAATTGCTCAAGATCCGAGTGCTGCCCGCAACGAAAAGCGAGCTTGCCCGCATGCTCAAACGCCACAAGGGCGTCGGCTGGGATCAAAGCCCGCTGTTCAAGAAAGTGTACGAACAGGAGTATGGGCAGTTGGGGGGCGAGCCGTTCGGCTGTCTCGTCGCCGACTATTACTTCGACCATAGCCCGCCCGACGTGGAAATGTTGCGTGAGATCTCGAGAATCTCGGCAGCCGCGCATGCGCCGTTCATTGCCGGCGTGTCTTCATCCTTGATGCAGATGGACTCTTGGCAAGAGCTCTCGAATCCTCGTGATCTGACGAAGATCTTTCAGAACACCGAGTACGCCGCATGGCGAAGCCTGCGGCAATCGGAAGACTCGCGTTATATCGGGCTCGCCATGCCGCGCTTTCTCGGCCGAGTGCCCTATGGCGCGCGCACGAACCCGGTCGAAGCGTTCGACTTCGAAGAGGACATCGATTCGGCGCGGCACGATCGCTACACATGGGTGAATGCGGCGTTCGCCATGGCGGCGAACATCAACCGCTCCTTCAAGCTATACGGCTGGTGCTCCGCCATTCGCGGCGTCGAATCGGGCGGCGCGGTGGAGAACTTGCCGTGCCACGCGTTTCCGACCGACGACGGCGGCGTCGATTTGAAATGCCCGACGGAAATCGCGATTAGCGATCGTCGCGAAGCCGAGCTCGCCAAAAATGGTTTGATTCCGCTCGTGCATCGCAAGAATTCGGACGTGGCCGCTTTCATCGGCGCTCAATCGCTCTATCAGAGCGGGGAATACCACGACGCGGATGCAACGGCCAATGCAAGGCTATCGGGCCGGTTGCCTTACTTGTTCGCATGCAGCCGCTTTGCGCACTACTTGAAATGCATTGTCCGCGACAAGATCGGCTCGTTTCGCGAACGCAGCGACATGCAGCGCTGGCTCAACGATTGGATCATGAACTACGTCGACGGAGATCCGGCCAATTCGTCGCAAGAGACGAAGGCGCGCAAGCCGCTTGCGGCCGCCGAGGTCGTCGTCGAGGAGGTTGAAGACAATCCCGGCTACTACGCGGCCAAATTCTTTCTGCGGCCGCACTACCAGTTGGAGGGCCTCACGGTTTCGCTGCGACTGGTCACGAAGCTGCCGTCGATCCGCGCATCGAACGAGTAGTCCGATTGTGAATTCAGAGGGAGAACGCGATGGGAATGGCGATGTTCATGAGAGTCGAAGGGGCGACCGGAGAATCGGCGGACGGTCAACACAAAGGGTGGACCGACATTCAAATGTTTTCTTGGGCGGCGGCTCAGCCGGCGGCCATGGCTAGCGGCGGCGGGGGCAACGCGGGCAAAGCGAACTTCAGCGATCTCGTCGTGACCGCGTTCATGGATAAGGCTACGCCAGCCATCTTGAAGTACTGCGCGAGCGGCAAGCATGTGCCCAAGGTCGAGATTTCCTCGTGCAAAACGGGCGGGGACCAGATCGAGTTCTCGCGCCTGACGCTCGAGGAGGTGGTCGTCACGCTGGCTCAGATCGCGGGACCCGACGTGGAGGACGAGCCGAACCGGCTCATGATGCGCTACGGCTTCCAGGCGGCGCGCGTGAAGACGCAATATTGGGAGCAGACGCCCGACGGAGGCAAGGGCGCGGAAGTCACGATGGGTTGGGACATCAAAAAGAACCAGGAAATGTGAGGGGGCGGGAATGAATGGAACGCCCGTGCATTCACGGTCAGCCTTGGGGCGCGGCGACTGCCCGCAGCCCACGTTGTTCGATCGGCTCGTCGACGCCGCGCCCGGCGATTTCATTGGGCCGGGGACGCATCACGATCGCAAGCACGACAGCGGCGATTCGGCGTTGCGCGCGTGCGTGCTGCGCGATATGGCGCGCTTGCTCAACGCAACGCGCCTGCTCGACGCCGACGGGGCGGCAGCTTATCCGCAGGTAGCCAGCTCCGTGGTGAACTATGGCGTGCCGCCGCTGGCCGGTGCAATGATCTCCGAAATCGACGTGGGACAGGTGGAGGCGGAGATTCGTCAGTCGTTGATGCACTACGAGCCACGGCTACTGCCCGAATCGATCGAAGTTCGGTATATGGGCGGCGATGCGCGAGCGGAGCATCCCAACGTGCTGCGGTTCGAGATTGCCGCGAAACTTTGGCACGTGCCTCAGCCCGTTCCGATGCTCGTCTACACCGATCTCGATCTCGAGTCGGGTGCTGCATCGGTACGGGCGCTCGCCGAGCGGTGACGCGATGGACGCACGCTTTCTCGAGTACTACAACCGCGAGCTCACGTATCTGCGCGAACTCGGCGCAGAATTCGCGCGGTCCAATCCCAAGGCTGCATCGCGCCTGGGCATGCACGGCATGGAGGTGGCCGATCCATACGTCGAGCGCTTGCTCGAAGGGTTCTGCTTTCTGACTGCGCGCGTGCAGTTGAAGATGGACGCCGAGTTTCCGCGCTTCTCCGAGCGCTTGCTCGATGTCGTCTTCCCGAACCATCTCGCGCCGATTCCGTCGATGGCGATTGCCAAATTGCATGTCGACCCGCGCGAGAGCAGGTTGATGCAAGGTTACGTCGTGCCAGCCGGTGCAAGTCTGTACCGCCGTTTGGGAGACGCAGGCGCAACCTGCGAGTTTCGAACGGCCCACGCCCTGACGTTATGGCCGATCTCGCTCGACGAAGTTCGGACGACGGGCGTCCCCCCCGATTTACCGGCCATGGGGCAGGGCGTTCGCGCAAGTGCGCGCGGCGCGGTGCGCATCGTCATCGGATCGCAAACGCACGTGCCGCTCCATCAGCTTCCGCTCGATCGACTCGATCTTTACCTTTGCGGCCCGGATGCTCAGGCTGTGCGCCTGCTGGAGCTGTTGGCCATGCATGCATTGGCCGTTGCCTGCCGCGACCCCGATTCGGGCGAATGCGTCGATTGGCTGGAACCGCAAGCGATCGCGCATGAGGGCTTTGCCGCGGCACAGGCGATGCTGCCGACCGATGCAAGGAGCTTCGAGGGGCATCGCCTTCTGCACGAGTACTTCGCGTTTCCCGCCCGGTTTCACTTCATTTCGATTGGCGGCTTGCGGAAAGCATTGTCGCGCACGCGCAGCCATCGCCTAGAGTTGATCGTGCTCCTCGATCAAGCCGATGGCGCGCTCGAACGAACGATCGATGCGAGTCACCTTGCGCTGCACTGCACACCGGTCGTCAATCTGTTCCCGAGAGTCACCGATCGGATTCCAGTCACGTCGCATAGCGCGGAGTACCGGCTCGTCGCGGATCGCACGCGGCCGCTCGACTATGAGATCCATTCGGTTCGGCGCGTGAACGGGCATCGGCTCGGCGACGAGGCGAGCGCGAGCACCGTGTTTCTGCCATTCTTCGCATCGAATGGCGCGGACCATGACGGTGAAGCGTATTTCTCGCTGAGGCGCGAGCCGAGACTGGTCGGTGCGCATTCGATGCGGCACGGTGCTCGCACGGGCTACACGGGCACCGACACCTACGTCGCGCTCGTCGACCGACGGCATGCACCGTTCGATGAACGTATCGAATTGCTCTCGGCGGAGGGATTGTGCACGAATTGCGATCTGCCGCTGCTGGTTTCCTCTGGCACGCGCTCCGATCTCATCGCGAAACTCTCGCTGCCGATCGACGGCATCGAAATAGTTAGGGGTCCTACGCGACCGAGACCTCCGCTTGCCCGAGACCAAGCGATCTGGCGCGCGATCGATCAACTCGGCATCGGTTATCAGCCAACAGCCGGAGTGGACGATGAGACCGGCGCGCGCGATTTGCGCGAATGGCTGAGTCTTTATGCAGATCCCGTGGATTCGTCGATGATAAGGCAGGTGGCGGGGATCCGGCGTCTTGCGTGTTCACCGATCGTCGAACGCTTGCCCGAAGCGGGGCCGATCGCGTTCGGACGTGGTGTGCTGGTCGATATGACGGTCGACGAGCAAGCTTTTTCCGGCGAAAGCCCTTATCTTCTGGGCGCGGTGCTCGAACAGTTTTTTGCGCGCTATGCCTCGATCAACTCGTTCACGCGGCTCGCGCTCCACTCGCTACAGCGCGGTGCGCTCGCAACGTGGCGCGGGCGCATTGGCCGCCGACCGACGTTATGAATCCCCACGACCCGACACCCGATTATGGCGAGCGATACGCGGCGTATTGGAGGCGGTTGCTGGCGACGCCAGCCGCGTACGATCTGTTCGGGACGCTGCGCTCGCTCGACGCGATCTGCGCACGGCATGCGCGGATCGGACGTGCTGCGCATCCGCGCGACGAGCCGTTGCGACTCGGGCAGATGCCTTCGCTGTCGTTCGCGCCGGCGATGGTGGCGCACGCCGTCGCCGGTGCGGCAGGAGGCGTTGCGCCACGATTGCTCATTTATGGTTTTGGTTTGTTCGGACCCAACGGCCCGATGCCGCTGCATGTGACGGAACGCGCGCGAGAGACCGTGCACGACGCCAACGGCAATGCGTTGAGTGCGTTCGCGGATCTCTTTCATCACAGAGCGATCGCGTTGTTCTATCGCGCGTGGGCCGATGCTCAGCCCGTCGTCGGACATGACCGTCCCGGAGCGGGGCCGTTCGATCGATACGTCGCAAGCCTCATCGGCCGCGCGCAGCGCGTCGAGAACGGGCATGGCGCGATACTGCCAGTGAGCGAGATGTGCTTCCACGCTGGGCATTGGGTCCGCCATACACGCAACCCGGAGGGGCTCGTTCGAATACTTTCGCACGACTTCGGCGTGGACGTGCGCTTGGTGGAACACGTCGTGCGGTGGCTGCCGATCGACGAGGCGCAGCGCACGACGCTTCGCGCCAAACAGCCTGAGCAACGCCTTGGCAGCGGCGCCGTGCTCGGTCGTGCGGTGCGCGACGGCCAGTCATGCTTTCGGCTTGTGTTGGGGCCGATGTCGCTCGAGCGCTATCGAACGTTCTTGCCAGACGGGCGCAACGCGAGGCGGCTTGCGCAGTGGGTACGCGAGTACCTTGGCGCCGAGTTCGATTGGTCAATGCAACTCGTGCTTGCCGCCGATCAGGTGCCACGTCATACGCTCGGCTCCAGAGAGGGGTTGGGCCATTCAATCTGGCTTGGCCGCATCGGCGAGGCGGCCGCAAGCGAGCTGACGATCGATTGGGCGGCGCGATCGGGGCCTGCTCGCCTTGCAAAGCGTAAGGGTGTGCAAGCCGTGGCGCCCGCCCGTGAAGCCCACGCGGACCGATGAGGAGTGAGCTTGTCACGCATATTTACATTGAACACGGCCCTGGGCGAGGAACTCAAGTTCTATCGTTTGGACGGGGAAGAGGCGCTTGGCCGATTGTTCGAATTCCGAATCGAAGCGCTCGCCGACGGCTACGGATTGTCGTTGCGCGAACTGCTCGGAAAGTGTGTGTGCGTGCGCGTTCAGGCGCGCGAAGGCACACAGCGTTACTTGCACGGGCTCGTCGCGCGTGTGTCGCTGATCGGGCGCCAAGCGCAGCGGCACTATGCATACGAGCTCGTCTTGCGTCCGTGGCTATGGTTGGCCACGCGACGCTCCGATTGCAGAATCTTCCAGAGCAAGAGTGTGCCCGAGATCGTCGACGAGGTACTCGCGCCCTATGGCTTCCCGATGGAGAAGCGGCTCGCCGAGCACTATGCGCCACGCGAGTACTGCGTTCAGTACAACGAAACCGATGCCGCTTTCGTGTCGCGGTTGATGGAAAGCGAGGGCATTTACTATTGCTTCAAACACACCGAGCAAGCGCATACGCTCGTGCTATGCGATGCACAGTCCTCGCATGTAGCCTTGCCCGGCTACGACACGATCCCGTACATCGGCGCCGACCGCACGGCAATCGGCGACGAAGAGCACATCGATAGTTGGCGGCCCGCGCAGGAGGTCAGCATCGGCGGCTATGAGGCCAGCGATTACGACTATACGAGGCCACGCGCCGATCTCTCGGTCAAGCATACGGACCCGCGCGGGCATGAGCACGATCGGTATGCGATGTTCGAATGGCCTGGCGGCTACGATGACGACCTGTTGGGCACGCGCTATGGACGAGTGCGCCTCGAAGCGCTGCAGTCGGAGCACGAGCGCGTCGACGCGCATACCGACGTTCGCGCGATGGCGCCCGGGTATTTGTTTAAGCTCGAACGCTGTCCCCGTTCGGAGCAAAACCGGGCATATCTGGTCGTGCGCTGCCGCTATCGGTTTCAAGAGAACCCCTACGCGACCGATCGCTCCGACGAGCACGTGACACATGAAACGACGTTCGTGGCACAGCCGACGCAGTTGCCTTACCGTCCGCCGCGCGAGACGAGCGCGCCGCGCACTAACGGCCCGCAAACGGCTGTCGTGGTGGGGGCGCCCGGCGAGGAAATTTGGACCGACGAATACGGGCGCGTCAAGTTGCAGTTTCAATGGGATCGTTACGGCCAGCGCGACCAGAACGCCTCGTGTTGGGTTCGCGTGTCGAGCCCCTGGGCGGGCGGCGGGTTTGGCGGTGTGCAGATTCCACGTGTGGGCGATGAAGTCATCGTCGATTTTCTCAATGGCGATCCGGACCGGCCGATCGTCACGGGCCGCGTCTACAACGGCGAGCGCATGCCGCCGTGGGATCTGCCGATGAGCGCCACGCAAAGCGGATTGCTGTCGCGTTCGACGCCAGGTGGCGGGGCATCGCACGCGAACGCGTTGCGCTTCGAGGATCGCAAAGGCGCTGAGCAGCTATGGCTGCATGCGGAGCGCAATTTCGATGCAGAGACGGAATTGGATCACTCGCTGTCCGTGGGAAACAACCACACGCATACGGTCGGCAACGACGAGACGATGCAGGTGAAGAGCAACCGGCAACGCAGCGTGGGTCAGGACGAGACGGTGAGTATCGGGCGGCATCGGGTGGGGCAGATCGGCGGGAATGAGACGCACGCAGTGACGGGCGATCGCAGCGTGTCCGTCGACGGTGACAGCGCGCACACCGTTGCAAAAGGCAATCACAGCTTGGCGGTGGTGAACGGCAAGCACGATGTGTTCGTCAAGGGAGACAGCACGCACGTGGTCGAGGCAGGATCGTATGCGGCGCAAGTGATGGCGGGAAACTATGCGGTCGAGGTTGCGAAGGTCGCGTCGATGGTGGCTAAGAATCACATAGAGATGGGCTCGGGGCAGAGCGGGATGGCGATCAATAAGGAAGACGTTGGGGTGTCTATTGGCGGGGTGGGCGGCGAACTTGGCGTCGGAGTCGCGGGCTATGGCGGCGGGGTGAGTATCGTCGGATACGATCAAGGCGTGGGAATTGCCGGCTATGCAGAGGGCGTCACGATCTATGGCGAAGACGATCTCAATCTTGCAGGCAAGGCGACAGCGAATCTTCAGGCCCCGACAGTGAACATCGACAATGGTAAGGGCATCTGCAACGTCAACGTCAATGCGACGAAGATCGTTCTATCGACCGGTGGCGGCACGATCACGCTCGATAGCTCGGGAGTGACGATTCAAGGGACGATTGCTTACATCAATTGATGCGGATGGCGGCGCGATGGTATTGCTCGCGTTCGTCGAAAACATTGGGAGACATTCGATGGAGAACGAATTGGATCGGATGACAGTCGATGACTTGCTAGAAGAGGATACGTTGGCGGCTTTGCGCAGGCTTTTTGCAAGCGACTCGCCGCCGCATCCTTGCCCGGCGGACGAACGGGTGGACCCAACGACGCTGATCGGCGAGGTAACGGATACGCACCATCCCGATGCAATGGGGCGGGTTCGCGTGAAATGGCCGATGCGGGATGCGAACTCGTGCGAGCGTTGGCTCGAATGCGTGGAGGGCGTGAAGCCGCATGTCGGCGACTGTGTGCTGCTGCAGTCGCCGTCGAACTGGCCCGAGTATGTGATCTCGGGCCTGCTGCGGCGGGCGGAATGCAGCGAACCGGTAGAGCCCGTCGCCGAGGCCGCCTTCGAGCTTACGCTCGAAGCGGACAGGTGCATACAACTGTCGGATGCATCGGGTCGCCCGCTGTTGCAGGTGCGTTCGTCGCCGGACGGCCCGGTCGTCACGTTACTGAATCGGAACGTAAACATCGAAGTCGCAGGCAAACTGCGGCTCAGCGCACAGGCCATCGAACTCGAAGGCGGCCATGGTGGAGTGGACATTCGAACGGAAGCGGATACCGTGGTGCGAAGCCGATACGTCCGGTTGAACTGATCTGGAATTCAGCCCCATGCATCGCGAATTCGAAGCCGTCCAATCGTCGTTCGAGACTTTCGTCGAGCAGCCCGACGATTCGACGCTGCTGATCGAAATGAGCGACAACGATGCCGTGCCCGTGCTCAAGATGCTGCAATTGCTCGATCAACAGCAAGGCGATGCGATATTCTTGATCTTTCCGTTTGCATGCAGCGCAATCGACACGTATGTGCAAACGTGCATGGACGCGCTTGGACGTCAACTCGAAGAGGTGAATCGGGCGCGCGCCGAACACGGGGAAGCGCTCTGGCCGTTGTTGCCGCTGGCATGCTGTGATCCAAGACGTGCGCCGCAGGACCGGTTGCGCGATGCCGTCGTGCATATCCGCGCACTCGTGTCGAAGCACGCGAAAGTCGTTTGGGCATGGTTGCCGTCGCCGCTCGGCGATGCCGCCGGCTTCGCACACGTGATGATGCAATGGCTGGCGCTGAGCGGTTTCGAAGACTGGATGGAGGGGCATCGCTTCTGCATCCGCGACGATCGATATCATCCATGCCTGATTCCGCTCGCGCGGGAAAGAAAGGCGGAGCACGTATCGATCCTTTCGGTCGACTTTTCGTCCGAGAATGCGACGCGCAATCTGGTGGAGGTCGCAAACGATGAGGCGCAGCCGATTGCACAACGCATGCAGGCGCTGATGCAGATCGCCGCGATCGATCTTGCGCACGGTAGGCTACCTGATGCACAGCGCAAGTATCGTGCGCTCTATGCGTTTCATGCAGAGGGACAGGATGCGACGGGCTGCGCGATGGCGTTGCAGGGGTTGGGCGACACAGCATTGCGACATGGATCGCAACGAGAGGCGAAGCAGTGGTATTTGCGGGCGCTGCAGGCGGGACTAAAGGGCCGCAATCTGCTCGGCGTTATCAATTCGCTGATGGCGGCCGGCCACTGCTGCAGCGCGCTCGGCGAACATGCGAGGTCGGCCGTTTATTTCGATCTGGCGAGCTGCGCTGCCGGTAGGTTGATGCTCGTGCATACGAAGGTGGAGGCGATGGAGAAGGCGGGCGCGGCACTGCTCGCGTGCGGCAACGGAGCGCAAGCTGCTAAGCGTTGGATCGACGCGAAGGGATTGTGTCAGCAGTTTGGCTGCGCACGGCAGCACGATCGCATCGTCGATCGCATCGTGTCGCTCTATGCTAAGGCCGGCCTAAAAGACGAGGCCAGAGCCTATGAGCTGGAAAAGAAGCGTTTCGGGACGCCGCGCGAGCGGGATGCGCAGAACGCCGCTCGATACGAGAGCGGGTCATAAAGGGGCACCGCAATGAGCGATTCTGCAACCCGGTTGACGCACGCATCCGATTCGCCGCCGCATGAGGGTAAGCAATCGGACACGAAGGTGAATACGGCCTGCAATTCGCTCCTCGAAACAGCCAAGTCGACTTACGACCCGCTCAAGCAAACGTTCTCATCCAAGGGCGACGCGATCCATCACGTCAGCGAGGCTGTGAATGCGCTTGCCTCGCTTCAGGGTGCGCCTTCCCAGTTGCTCGATAGCGGCATTGCGCAGATACCGCTGCTAGACAAGATGCCGGGAATGCCGGCCGCAGTCATCGGCGCGGCGCATTTGGGCACGCCGCACGCGCACGATCATCCCCCGAGCGACGGCTTCCCGTTGCCCAGCATCGGCGCGACGATCGGCAGCGGCTGCTTGAGCGTGTTGATCGGGGGCCTCCCAGCCGCGCGTGTGACCGACATCGGCATCGCGCCGACCTGCTGCGGCATGACGCCATACTTCGACATCCAAACCGGGTCGAGCAATACGTTCATCGGCGGGATGCGCGCGGCGCGCATGGGCATCGATATGACGCGGCACTGCAATCCGATGGGGCATGCGGGGAAGTCCAGCCGAGAAGCAGAAGGAGCGGCGGCGAAAGGTGGTGAAATCGCGACCGAGGCGGCAGATGTATCGAGCCGGGCGCGCGGGATGGGGCGGGCAGGTATGGCGTGGAAGGCCGGTAACGCGGCGATCGGGCCGGGGTCCGGTGTCGCGGGCGCCGCCGACGACCTGTCGCAAGGGGAGGCCGCGGCAGCTGCGATGATGTCTGCCCAGACTGCCGCCGACATGGCGATGATGTTGCTCGGCAGTTTGATGGGTAAGGATCCGGGGATCGAGCCGAGCATGGGCATGCTGTTGAATGGCAATGACACTGTTCTGATTGGCGGATTTCCGATCCCGGATTCGCAAATGATGTGGCATGGAGCGAAGCATGGACTCGGGAAGAAAATAAAAGCCCGAGGAGCCGCTAGGCAGAAAGCGGCCGCCCCATGCCGGAATGGACATCCTGTCGATGTCGTCAAAGGCACCGCCGAGAACGAATTCGTCGACTATGCGCACGCCGTCGCCCCAGTGTTCAGCTGGGAGCGCTACTACTGCAGCGGTTGGCGCAACCAGGATGGAGCCCTTGGCTTCGGCTTTCGCCACAACTTCCAGCACGAATTACGCTTGTTTCGCACACGTGCGCTCTACGTGGACCCATTGAACCGCGAGTATCAATTTCCGCGAAATGAAACCGGGCGCTATGAGGGTTCGTTTGCCGGTTACCGGCTGGAGCAAGGAAACGCATGTCGTTTTGTGCTGTGGCACGAAGTGGCCGGCAAATTGGAGTTCCAACGTCGCGACGAGAAAGACCGGATCGCCCGGCTAGTGCGCCAGATCAAGAACGGAGTCGAGAGCGAATTCCACTATGACGCGGCCGATGCGCTGACCGGCATCTCGCAGACAGACGAGCGCAACTGCGTTCGACATCTGATTCATTTCGCCTATGACAGTTTGCGGCGCATCGTGGAGGTCCTGATGACGCGCCGCGATGGCGCGCGTCATAGCATTGCCCGCTATACCTACACCGATGCGGGATGCTTGGCCACATCGACCGGCCCGCTCAATGCGGCCATGTCCTATGGGTACGACGAGCGGAAAAGGATGATCCGGGAGACGGATCGTAATGGCTTTGCTTTTGGCTACCGGTACGACAGTGAAAACCGCTGTATCGAAACGGTGGCTCAGGACGGGATGTGGCGTGTCACATTCGATTATTGTCCCGGTCGTACGATCGCCACTCACGCGGATGGTGGGACTTGGACGTACTTCTACGACGAGTCGAAAACGGTCAACCGAATCGTCGATCCATACGGCAATGCGCTCGCGCGCGTCGTAGGGGAGGACGGCAGCATCGTGCTTGAAGTCGACGCCGTCGGCCGCGAACTGCAGTGGGTGTACGACGACAACGGTCGCAGCATAGGCCGCATCGATCGCTGGGGGAACTGCTGGCCGCCGAACTCGCAAACGCCGGTGCGCAACCGCCCGAACCGGTACGCGTTGCCTGCCACGCCGCTCGAGCAACAATGGGGCGGGGTTGATCGGCACTTATTGTTGGAGTCGCTGCTGTTGCCAACCGGCGTCGCGCGGTATGCGGCATCGCTCTTCGGGCAGGAGAGGCCAGAAGCAAAGCAGATGGAGGAACGAGATGCGGCCGGCCGGGTCGTGGCGCGTAAAGATGCCGCCGGGCGCGTCGAGCATCTAGTCCGCGATGTCGAGGGCAATGTAGTATGCAAACGCGACCGCGAAGGCGGCGAGTATCACTACTCGATCACGTCGTGGAATCTGTACGAAAGCGCGTGCGATCCGCTAGGCAAGCTTATCCGGTATCGCTATACAAACAAGGCCGAAATCTCGGCGATCATCGATCCCGCCGGCAACGAAAGCGGTTACGACTACGATTTGAGGGGACGGCTCGTTCGCGTCAGGCGTCACGGCGTCGTGCGCGAAACCTACACGTACGATGGCGGCGATAGACTCGTCGAGAAGTGCGGCGCCGACGGCGAATGGCTGCTGCGCTTTGAGATCGGCGATAACGGGTTGCCGAGCAAACGCGCGTTGAAGAGCGGCGAGACGCATCACTATCAGTACGACACGCAGGGAAACTTTACAAACGCATCCACCGACCGGTTCCACGTGATGCTCGATTGGGACGCGAACGGTCGAATCGTTTCCGACCGACGCGATGGCTTAGGCGTCGAACATAAATACGCAAACAAGAAGCGTTCGAACACGACGTGGTTTGAGCGCTTTGCTGTGAGCTATGAGCCGAGCGGCCAAGGTGAAACCGTGATCCGCACACCAGCGGGGGGCATACACCGGATCTCGCGCGCGTCGGATGGTAGCGTGCTGGTGCAATTGGGCAATGGCACGAATATGCTACGCCGGTTCGACGCCGACGGCAGATGCGAAGGGCGCATCGCGTGGCGGGACGATCAACCCGAACATTTTCAGGCGGCACAATACATTTACAGTGCAACCGGCGAGTTACGCGCGATCGCGAGCACATCGGGCGGTGTGATCGAGTATCGGTACGATGCGGCGCACCGGTTGATCGGGGAGTGGCGGTCCGGGTATCCGACACGCCAATTCGCCTATGACTGCGCGGGTAATCTGATATCGACGCCCGAATGCGCATCGATCCGCTATCTTGAAGGAAACCGCCTAGCAGGTGCATCGTCGGCGCGGTTTCGTTATGACGATCGCAATCATCTCGCCGAACAGCTCGATGGCAACGGCTGCCGCACGACTTATTCATACAACAGCATGGGTCTGTTGACCGTTGTCGAGCGAAGCGACCGCGCAGAGGTGTGGACCGCCGATTACGACGGGCTCTGCAGGCGAATCTACCAGGGCCTTGGCGCGGCGCGTACGCTTTACTACTGGGATCAAGACCGCCTGGCGGCGGAAATCTATCCGGACGGGCGCGTTCGCTTTTATGTCTACGCGGATGAGTCGGCGCTTGTTCCGTTTATGTTCATCGACTACGCCTCGATCGAGGCTAAACCGCAAGACGGCAACGCGTATTTCGTGGTGACGAATCAAGTGGGCATGCCTGAGTGGATCGAAGGCGTCGGCGGAGATGTCGTGTGGCGTGCGCAAAGCATCGATCCTTATGGCTGGATCGATGTCGCGCCGGGTAATTCGATTACCTATGACCTGAGGTTTGCGGGTCACCATTTCGATCCGGCGACACTGTTGCATTACAACCGGTTCCGAACCTACTGCCCGGTCTTGCGGCGTTACCTTCAGTCCGACCCGGTGGGTCAGTCTGGTGGCGTCAATCTCTACGCCTATACGGCAAATCCCCTCGTGCAGGTTGATGTGCTGGGTTTGTCGACGTGTGAACCGGCGGCTAGCAATGAGACGGGCGGACCGGAAGGGCACGCCGTGGAGTCCGCGGGCGAACCGGAGGTCGTTGAAAAGGGCCCGGACGGAAAATACAGGCCGACGGGCGCACGTTACCCGAAACGTCTGATTCATGTACCGGATGCGGAGCGACCTGCGTTCGAGAAAGCGCGCGATGACGCAGACCAGATGAGGGCGGACTTCTTGAAAGCACTGAATGGCTTCCACCGAGTGACGGTGCTCCCGTTCGTGTTCAGGAAGAAAGACGGCTCATATCATGTGGGAGTGGCTGCGAGCAAGGATTGGGACACGATAAAAGCTGATCTGCCGAAGGTGGCAGCGGTTGCCGACGCGGCCAACATTCCTGACGGGCACAGGGTTGCCGGTGCGGACGAGATTCCTGCAGACACATCTTATTCCCGCGTTTCCGGCTACAACCACGAAGAGGCAACTGACCACCATGCGGAGCAACGGGCGCTACGCTGGGCCGACGCGCAGCCGGACATCGACGGATGTGCTTATTTGGCGCCGACAGAGCCGGTGTGCGAGGGATGCATGCTAGCCATCTACAATCGGATTCCCGCCGATTCGAATAAGAAAGCCAAGTTCGATCCAGACCACCCCGACACGCGCGTCATTGCGAAACTGGCGCAGGGGAAAGACTTCTACGATAAGAAGAACCTGCCGCGAGGACGTATCGTGGGCGTTAAGGCCGGGGCTATCGACGACGCCTTTGCTGGGCAATCAGGCGACAAAAAGATGCCTCAAGACGCAAAGCTGCAAGAAGTCGCAAGAAGATGGAAGGTCCCGAAGAAGATGGTGACGCGCTGGGTTCAACAGGAGGGGGCTGTCCACGAGGCGGCCGCGAAACAGCCCGACAAGAACAAGATGCCTAGTGAAGAAGCGCTTAAAGAAACAGCGAAGAAGTGGGAAGTCGAAGAAAAGGACTTGGCGTCATGGGTCAAGAAATTTCTTCGACAACAGAAGAAACTACAATGACATCGGTTCGTACCTGTGTGATGACAGCGGGTCGGTCATTAGCCTCCCGTCGCAGCCATCGAAGCCTCCGGCGCCGAGATCGGCTACCGGCAAGGGCTCGCCGCGCAAGGCCACGTCGACCGTCTCGGGCCTCGAAGTCCATCGCGCCTTGATTGCGTCCTGGCTCGAGCAGAACGTGCCCGGCACCGCGATTCTGGCCGCATTACGGCGCGAGCACGGCTACACCGGCAGCTATTCGTCGGTTTATCGCATGATCGTCTCGATCAACGCCGATCGTCCGCCCGACGCCACCGTGCCGCTGACCTTTGCGCCCGGCGAAGCCGCCCAAGTCGATTTCGGCGCCGGCCCGATGCTGCCCGACGCCGACGGTGTATTCCGGCGCACATGGGCGTTCGTGATGACGCTTGCCTTCTCGCGACACCAGTACGTCGAGTTCGTCTGGGACCAGACGGTCGCGACCTGGCTCGGGTGCCATCGCCGCGCTTTCGAATGGTTCGGTGTGTCCCCACGCGCGTGATCATCGATAACCCCAAGTGCGCGATCACACGGGTCTGCACCTCTGACCCAGTCGTGCAACGCGCCTATGCCGAATGCGCCGAAGGGTACGGATTCCGCATCGATCCTTGCCCACCGGCTGATCCGCCCAAGAAGGGCATCGTGGAGGCCGGCGTCAAATACGTGAAGGGCAACTTCTTGCCGCTGCGCCAGTTCCGCGACTTCACGGATCTGAACACGCAAGCACGTCGTTGGGTCATGCACGAAGCGGGGCGCCGTATCCACGGCACCACCCGCAAAGTACCGCTTGAATTGTTCGAGATCGAGCGGCCGCTGATGCGGGAACTGCCCGCCGCTGCGCCCACCCGCCGGCATGTCCAAGGTGGTCAGCATTGGATGGTGGACATCGATCTGGAGAAGTTCTTCGATCGGGTCGACCATGACGTGCTGATGGCGCGAGTTGCGCGGCACGTGCAAGACAGAACAGTGCTGAAGCTGATTCGCCGCTTCCTAGAGGCGGGGATGATGACCGAGGGGCTGGTACAGGCGCGTACGGAAGGCACGCCGCAAGGCGGTCCGCTAACGCCACCAACAACAGAGCAAACTGCCGCATAAAATGTAGCCTGCCCATTTCGAGGGTGTGTCTGGCGCCCTGGTCCAGAAGCTGTTCCAAGATCAACGCGCTGATGCACGTCGGAGACCTGGATACATTCCCTTGACAGCATATTCCATCGAGGCTATATTTCATATGTGGGCAGAGCGGCCCGCGCCACTAGCAAGGAGAGAGATGATGAAAAAAGGTCGGATTGTCTTCAGGAGGTGGTTATGGGGTGGGAGGTTGAGTATTGCGACGCTTTCGGCGGCTGGTGGGATGGCTTGACGGAGGGCGAGCAAGAGTCCGTTGCGGTGTCGGTGGCGCTGCTTGAGCAATATGGTCCGGCGTTGCGTTACCCGCATTCAAGCGGAATCAACGGATCTCGACATGCGCACATGAGGGAGCTTCGCGTTCAACACGCAGGTCGTCCGTACCGTGTGTTGTATGCATTTGATCCTCGGCGAGCCGCTATTTTGTTGCTAGGTGGCGACAAAACTGGGGATGACCGTTGGTATGACGTGAACGTGCCAAGAGCCGATGCCTTATACGACGAGCATCTGGCTGAGTTGGGGAGTATGGGAGCCGACGATGGCTAAAAAGTTTGCTGAATTGCGGGGCAAGATGTCACCGCAAGCACAAACGCGGGTAGACGCCCGTGTCAAGAAAGTAGTGGACGAAATGGCGTTGAGCGAACTGCGGCGTGCCAGAGGCCTTTCTCAAGAGGCCTTGGCTGTCGTGTTGCATGTGAAGCAACCTAGCATCGCCAAATTGGAGCAGCGTACTGATATGTATATCTCCACATTGCGAACGCATATTGAGGCGATGGGTGGGCAATTAGACATTGTCGCGAAGTTTCCTGAGGGAGCTGTACGGATAGCGAACTTTTCGTCACTGGAGTTCGAGGACAATCATGCTTGATTGCTTAGATAGCTGAGCCGCAGAAAAGCGCGCTGTCTAAAGCGTTCGCGGCTCTGGGATGTTCAGCCGGGGAACCTACAATGAGAAATCCAATTGGGATAGCGCTGTGCGGCTTTTTGAGCATGTATTGCTTGACGGCGAATGCGCAGGCTGTGTATATCGATGCCTCGCAGACAGGGATGCAGTCGAACCGACTAGCGTACGCCTTCAAAGAGAAGCTGAGACGTTCGTCCGCATTAAGGGTGGTCGATGACGTTAAAGACTCCGCGCTGCAAGTGCATCTCAGCTTGATGGACGTCGATCCCAACTCATATGAGACCGCGTATTCAATCGCGTTCACTTTCACACAGCCTGGGTACCCTGGCGGTCTAACGTTCTACGACGGCTCAGCGGTCGGCGTATGCGGGAGCAATCGGATTTCAGAATGCGCCGATAGTTTGGCGGCGCAAACCGACGATTTTGCGACGCAACTGCGAACGTTTGTTCAGCAAGCGTATTCACCGCATAAGAAATAGTGATCACTCGGGGGGGGGCGTAGCGCATTACCAGCTTTGTCGCCAAATGAAGCCGCCGGCCCGGATGACCGGCGGACGACACGTAGCTACGCAATGTCAAGCCGTAGTTGCACGGCGAACTGCCGATCGTTGGTTGACGGCCGCGACTGGATAACAGGCTGCCGTGCCGATGAGCACCGCCTCAATGACCTTGACTCGTTCCAGTTCACGCATGCTCATGGTGATCAGTCCTGAACGAGTCACGGCGATCTCCGGCAGGTCAAAACCCCGCCAGAATGCGCCCAAACCGCTCAACACTGCGACATTTGAACTTTGCCCAGATACGACATTAGAACTTGGTTTCTACACCCGATGTCCATGTCAAAGCCGGATTCAAATGTCCGGGTGCGGGCTAAGTTCAAATGTCCGCTTCCAGCTAATTAGAAATGTCGGGTTCGGCCGTTTGTCGGTTCTCATGGTTCTCGATAGCGGCAGCGTAGAAGGCATGTGGTTGAACGGGCAGGGCGCTCACGCCTCAGACGATCCGTCCAGCAGACCGACGGCCTGGTTTGCGCCGTTGAGGTTGGGTCTGCACGTTCTGCTGCGCCAGTTCTTCGATAACCTGATTCAGATCCTTTTGCGTGAGTTCGCGTTGCTTCTTCGTGCCCGGTGTGCGTTCGGGCGAGCGCACCTCGGCACCCAGGTTCGTGCGCGAGGGCGCGGTGGCAATCCGGCGGCTATCGCGTTGAGCCTGCATCGACTGCGCGACCTGTAATGCGTGGCTCAGGCGTTTGTGTTCAACGATCGCCCCGGCATCCACCTCCGTCAGTTTGTCGTATTCGCGATACGGCAAGGCCCGACCATCGGCACGCAGCTCAATGCGCCCGTCCGGGTATTCCCAGACTTCGATGGTCCGCCCAATGAGCTTGCGATTGGCAACCGTATCGTCGAGCAGATACAGGACCCGGTCGTAACGCACCGTCAACGCTTTGCTCACCTTGCGCGATTCGCGCCACGTCAGCAGCAGATCGAGATTCTCGTCGGTGCGCAGCGGCCGGTGCGCATCGAACTCGCTCCTGGGCGGCTTGGCGAAACGCGCGTTGTAGGCCGCGATGAAGGAGGGCGCATAGGCATTGGCCGCTTCCACCGTGTCGATCCCGCGCAGTCTGAGCTCCTTGACCAGCCGGTCCTGAAGCGTGAGATGCGCCCGCTCCACGCGCCCCTTGGCCGAGCTGCTGTTGGCGCAGAACGTGTCGATGTTCAATTCGTACATCGCGCGCCCGAAGTGCGTCACGCTGTCACCGGTTCCGATCGCCGCCGTCTTGCGAAAAACGCTGTACTTGTCGCTGTAGAAGGCGACGGGTTTGCCGTATCGCTCGATATACGCACGCGTCGCCTCGAAATAGCTGAAGGTCGACTCCGTGGCCGTAAAATGCAGCGTCATCAGCCGGCTCGTCGCGTCGTCGACATACACCAGCAGCGTACAGGCGGGCGCCCGATCCTCGAACCAGCGGTGGTCGCTTCCGTCGATCTGGATCAGTTGCCCCAGGCAAGCGCGGCGCGCCCGCGGCTGATAGACCTTCGGCGGACGTTGCCGGCGCGGAATCCAGAAGCCGGCGTCCGTCATCAGTTTCCTGACCGTCTCCCTGGCCAGGTGAATGCCGTGGCACTCGTCGAGCTTCTCGCAAGCCAAGGTTGGTCCGAAGTCGGCGTAGCGATCTCGGATGATCGCCAGCGCCCGGTTGGCAATCGTGGCGTCCAGCCGGTTATTGCTCGGCTTCGCGCGCCGCCGCGAGACCAGTCCACCCGGACCGTCTTCACGCAGCCGAGCCGCCAACCGTCGAATCTGCCGTGTCGTCAGCCCGAGCCGCTCAGCCGCGCGCCACGGCTTGAGCATGCCTTCGGCCACCGCTTGAATCACCTTGTACCTGTCCAGCTCGCGCATCGTCATCGTGATCCGTTCTGTCGCAGCCATCGAAGCCTCCGGCGCCGAGATCGGCTGCCGGCCGGCGTACGCCACGCCAAAGCGGACATTTGAACTTAGCTAAAAGCGGACATTACAACTTAGCCGCTACAACCCAATGTCAAAGGCAGATACAAATGTCGCAGCGCCAGCTATTTACAAATGTCGTATGTCTCGTTGGTTTGCCGTGCAGGCAGCGTAGAAGAATGAGGGTTGAACGGGCAGGGCGCAGAAGCATCAGGTGG
>NZ_JAKWFK010000020.1 GCF_029522115.1 Trinickia sp. Y13
CGTCGCTCAACCGAGCAGCACCGAAAGAAGCCTTTCTAGCACCGCCTGTCTTGCGTTGCTGCGTCAGCAGCAGAGAAACGAGATTATGCAGAGTCTTTCACATCGCGTCAACTGTTTTTTAGCACTTCGCTTAAAACTCGTTGCCGCCGGCGCCCGTTTCATCGCCGCCTCACAAAGGAGGAGGCGAATAGTAGGTCAAACACGCCCACATGACAAGGGCATGACGCATCTTTTTTCTAACGACGCGCGGCCGTTGCGACCATCTCCAACGGAATCGCCGCAGCCATCGCCGAATAGCCCTCGTCGCTCGGGTGAATGTGATCGCCGCTGTCGAACCGTCGCTGCAAGCGGTCGGGATGCGCGCTGTCGCGCAACGCGGCATCGAAATCCACCACGCCATCGAAAGCCCGACTGCCGCGGATCCAGTCGTTCACGGCAGAGCGCACCGCTTCGCGCGCTGGCGGCAATGAGGCGGGGGTTAAGGTCGCACCGAAAATGCGCACGCCGCTTCGGTGCGCCTGCTCGATCAAGCGCCGGTAGCCGTCCGTCAGGCTGCGCACGCTGACCGAAGTGTGCGGGAAGTCGCAATCGAGTCCCGCGCGCGGCGGCATCGACGCGAAGTTGATGTCGTTGATGCCGATCAGCACGATGACCGCGGTCACCGCGGCGTGCCCCAGCGCATCGCGCTCGAACCTGCGCTCGAGCGCCTCGCCATAGCACGGCGAATCGCTCAACAGCCGGTTGCCGCTGATGCCGAAATTGAGAACCGCGGTTCGTTCGACGCCCGCTTGCTCGAAGCGGCGAGCCAACGCGTCCGGCCAGCGGTGATTTCGATTCAAGCTCGAGCGCAGGCCGTCGGTGATCGAATCGCCGATCGCGGCAACGGCGACCGCACCCGATGTCTGTACGTCGAGGCCGCTGACCCAAGCGGATTCGGTGAATTTGCGCGGAAACGCATCTGCCGCGACGTCCGCCGAATGATCGCCGGGCGTCGACACGTAGTTGATCTGATTGGCGACGCGATGCCAGGCTGTCAGCGTCTGCGCGGGCCCCGCGGCCAGACTGATCGCATACGGCTCGCCGGCCGTCAATTCCGCGGAAACGGGATCGCTATCGGCCTCGGCGCCCGGCTTCAACGTGACCCACGGTTTGCCGCCGAACGTCACACGCACCGACGTGCCCGGGCGCGTCGCCGCGCCGCCCACCGACTGCGCCAACGTCACGGCCGTCAGCGTGAGCGGCGCCCTACCCAGCGCGTTGCTCAGATGCACGCGCACACTGCGCCCGGACACCGTCGGATAGACGATCTGCCTGACCGTTCGGCCCGCCACCTCGGGGGTGCGATACAGCGGCGGCGGATCCGGCAGATCGGGGATCGATTGCATCGCGCTCGCCCAAGCGGTCACCCAACGGCCTGAGACCGGCGCGGCAAACGCCGAGCCGTCGAGGCAAACAACGATAAGCGCAATCGACGCAATCGCGCGGGCGCGCCACCGCTTGAGCCACCGTTTGAACCGGGAAGTGGAAGTGAAAACCATCGAGATCGGGTGGAGAAGCAATGAGGTAGCGCGGATTGTGCCTGACGGACGAAGCCTGCGGTAGGCTGCGCGGCCTTCCTGCCGGTAGCCACGGGCGCCGTGAAAGCACGATCGAGGCACGATTGGGCGCGGCACGCCCGCGCCCTGGGGTGCAAGGCGGCCCAAGCTCGCCGGCCCGCTCGCGGATCACGGCGAATGGCGCGTGATGATTTGATAGCCGGGCTCGGCGTTCTCATGCGCGGCGCGCTCGGCTTCTTCGTACGAAAGAAAGTGCTCGGCTTCTTCGATCGAGGGTGTGAGGCCGATGTCGCCATCCTCTCCCGGGCCCAAGTACTGTTCCCCGCTTTTCACCAAGTAGATGGTGGTCATGGTCGCGATGCAGTCATCTCGTCGAAGGAAATGCTTTCAGTCTAGCAGCCGCCATGCCGTCCGCCGCAAATCGCCCGGTCGCCCTGCGAACGCCGCCGCATCCGTATCATCCCTAACAAAATAATTTATTAACCGACCGGTCGGTTGGCTTATACTCGCGTCAACGTACAACTCAGGACGAGACCGCTCTCCATGTATACGCAATCCCTCGACATTCCGGGCAACGTGGCGGCGCTCGATGCGGGCGCGAGCACACCCGAGCAGCAACGCTTCGACGCCGTCATCGGCGCCGACGGCAAGATCGAACCGCAGGACTGGATGCCGGACGCCTATCGCAAGACCCTGATGCGGCAAATTTCGCAGCACGCGCATTCGGAGATCGTCGGCATGCTGCCCGAGGGCAACTGGATCTCGCGGGCGCCCAGTCTCAAGCGCAAGGCCATCTTGATCGCGAAGGTGCAAGACGAAGGCGGCCACGGGCTCTACCTGTACAGCGCATGCGAAACGCTCGGCGTCTCGCGTGACGAACTCGTCGACGCTCTGCACAGCGGCCGCGCCAAGTATTCGAGCATCTTCAACTATCCGACGCCCACCTGGGCCGATGTCGGCGTCATCGGCTGGCTCGTCGACGGCGCCGCGATCATGAATCAGATTCCGCTGTGCCGCTGCACGTATGGCCCCTATGCCCGAGCCATGATCCGCATTTGCAAGGAAGAGTCGTTCCACCAGCGTCAAGGCTACGACGCGCTGCTCGCGATGATGAAAGGCACGCCTGCTCAACGCGAGCTCGTTCAGCAAGCCGTCGACCGGTGGTGGTGGCCGGTGTTGATGATGTTCGGTCCGAGCGACAAGGATTCCGTTCACAGCAATCAGTCGGCGAAGTGGGGCATCAAACGCATCTCGAACGACGATCTGCGGCAAAAATTCGTCGATGCCACCGTCGAGCAAGCCAAAGTGCTCGGCGTCACGCTGCCCGATCCCGACCTCAAATGGAACGAGGCTCGCGGCCATTACGACTACGGCGCGATCGACTGGGAAGAATTCTGGCGCGTCGTGGGCGGCGACGGCCCCTGCAACAAGGAGCGCCTCGCCACGCGCATCAAGGCGCACGAGGACGGCGCGTGGGTACGCGAAGCCGCGCTCGCTCATGCCGAAAAACAGCGCCTGCGCGCGCGACAAGCGGCGGCCTGAGGCGCCGCGCCCGACGCAAGCGCTTCGTTCTATCAAGCATCCAGGAGTGTGAATTCATGAACAAGGAATGGCCGATTTGGGAAGTGTTCGTGCGCAGCAAGCAGGGCCTCGACCATAAGCATTGCGGCAGCCTGCACGCCGCCGACGCGTCGATGGCGCTGCGCATGGCGCGCGATGTCTACACGCGGCGCCAGGAAGGCGTGAGCATTTGGGTCGTGCCGGCCGCGGCAATCACGGCTTCGGACCCGAGCGAGAAGGCCGATTTGTTCGAGCCGGCCGGCGACAAGATCTACCGGCACCCGACGTTCTATACGCTGCCCGACGCAGTCAACCACATGTAAGAGAGTCATGACGACCACGCCCGAACATCTTTCCTACGTGCTGCGGCTCGCGGACAATGCGCTGATCCTCGGTCAGCGCAACGCCGAGTGGTGCGGACACGGGCCGGTGCTCGAAGAAGACATCGCGCTGGCCAACATGAGTCTCGATCTCATCGGCCAGGCGCGCATGCTCTACTCGCACGCCGCGACGCTCGAGCACGCGCTCACCGGTTCGACGAAGACCGAGGACGACTACGCGTACTTTCGCGCCGAGCGCGAGTTCGCCAACTACACGTTGGTCGAACTTCCCCATTGCGGGCCGCTCAGCGGCACGGCGCGCAGCGATCGCGATTATGCGGTGACCATCGTGCGCAATTACCTCTACACCGCGCTGATGGCTCACGTCTGGAGCGCACTCGAACGCTCGAAGGACGCGCAGCTCGCCGCCATTGCATCGAAGTCGATCAAAGAAACGCGCTATCAGCTCGAGCATGCCCGCGAATGGCTGATCCGCCTCGGCGACGGCACGGATGAATCGCATCGGCGCGTGCAAGCGGCGCTCGACTATTTGATGCCGTATATGCGCGAGTGCTTCGCACCCGACGCGCTCGAAGACGCCGTAGCGGCCGCCGGTATCGGCGTGCGCGCCGCCGATTTCCAATCGGACTGGCAGCGCGACGTGCAAGCGACCTTGGCCGAGGCCACGCTCACGCTGCCCGAGCCGGTGCAACACGTGACCACGGGCAAGTACGGCGAACACTCCGAGCACATGGGATTTCTGCTCGCGGAAATGCAAAGCCTTGCCCGCCAGCATCCCGGCGCGACCTGGTGATCGAGCCCATCCGATATTCGCATCGTTTAAGGTCCGTCCAATGTTAAGCAGCCCCGATCACGTCGACCGCGCCGATTCAAGCTCGCCGCTGAACGAGGATGCCGGCCTCGCTCGCGCTTGGGCGGTGCTCGAATCGGTGCCGGACCCGGAAATTCCGGTCGTATCGATCAGAGAACTCGGCATTTTGCGCGGCGTCGAGCGCGCCGAAGATGGCGCGGTCGAAGTCGTCATTACGCCGACGTACTCGGGATGCCCTGCAATGGCGCACATCGCCGAGGACATCGGGCAAGCGCTCGATCGCGCCGGCTTGACGCCGCATCGGATCAAGACAGTTCTCGCCCCCGCATGGACGACCGACTGGATCACGGACGAGGCGCGCGAAAAACTGCGCGCGTACGGTATCGCCCCGCCCGGCGGCCAGTGCGGGCGCGCGCCTGCGCACGAGCAAGCGGTCCGCTTCGTCCCGCGCCCCGTTGCTGCCCCCGTCTGCCCGCGCTGCGGCTCCGCGCATACGGAGCGCTTGGCGCAGTTCGGCTCGACCGCGTGCAAAGCGTTTTACCGCTGCCTCGATTGCCGAGAACCCTTCGATTACTTCAAACCCTACTGAACCCATGACGACCCCGCAATTCCATTCGCTGCGCATCCGCGAGGTGCGGCCCGAGACCGCCGACGCGGTTTCCGTCTCGTTCGAAGTGCCGCCCGAGCTGCGCGAGCAATATCGCTTCACGCAGGGGCAATTCGTGACGCTCAAGGCGCACGTGGATGGCGAGGAAACGCGGCGCTCTTATTCGATCTGCGTCGGCGTCACCGACTACGACCGCGACGGCGAATTACGCATCGGCATCAAGCGCGTGCGCGGCGGCCGCTTTTCCAACTTCGCCTTCGACACGCTGCAGGCCGGCCATACGATCGAAGTCATGACGCCCGATGGCCGCTTCTTCACGCATCTGAACGCAGAACAAGGCAAGCAGTACGTAGCTTTCGCCGGCGGCTCGGGGATCACGCCCGTGCTCGCAATCGTGAAAACGACGCTCGAGGTCGAGCCGCGCAGCACCTTCACGCTGATCTACGGCAATCGCAGCGTCGATGCGATCATGTTCGCCGAAGAGCTCGAGGATCTGAAGAATCGCTACATGAACCGCTTCGTCCTGTACCACGTGCTGTCCGACGACATGCAGGACGTCGAGCTCTTCAACGGCGTGCTCGATCAAGCGAAATGCGCCGCGTTTCTCGACACGCTCGTTCCCGCCGCCGCGATCGACGAAGCGTTCATTTGCGGGCCCGGGCCGATGATGGATGCGGCCGAAGCGGCGCTGAAGGCGGCGGGCGTGGCGCAATCGAAGGTACACGTCGAACGCTTCGGGACGCCGTTGCCGCAAGCGGGCGCGCCCGTCGTCGAGATCACCGACGATACGCCGGCCGCAGACCTCGAGATCGTCATCGACGGCAAGCGCCGCAAGATGCGGCTGCCGTATGAAGGCGCGAGCCTGCTAGACGTGGGCTTGCACGCCGGTCTCGCGCTGCCGTATGCCTGCAAAGGCGGCGTTTGCTGCACCTGCCGGGCGAAAGTGCTCGAAGGGGAAGTCAAGATGGATAAGAACTACACCCTCGAAGCGCAGGAGCTTCGCGATGGCTTCGTGCTGACGTGCCAGTGCCATCCCGTCAGCGAACGCGTCGTCGTCAGCTTCGACGAGCGTTGAAGTCCAGACCGGCCTCGCGCTTGACTCAACCGCGTTTCGCTTAAACTAGCGCCCGGCGGTCCGAGGCCGCGCTGCGCGGCGGCTCATCCGCCGCCTAGCGCGCAAAAGCAACGATCAATACGATTCCAACGCGACTCTCGCGCCTGGGCCGGCCCCCAACGACGACACAACCATGGCCCGTACCCGAGCACCCGATCACGACACTCAGCGCGAGCAGATCCTCGATCTCGCCGCCAACGCCTTCGCGCAAACGAGCTATCCCAGCACGTCGATGGCCGAACTGGCCGCGGCCAGCGGCACGTCGAAAGCACGGCTTTATCACTATTACGAAAGCAAGGAAGCGATTCTGTTCGATCTGCTCGACCGCTACACCAAGCGGCTGATGCTGATCATCGCCGAGGTGGAGGGGTCGAGCCAACGGCGCGGCCTGTCCGAGCGCGAAACGTTCGCCGAACTCGTGCGGGCGTTTCTGATCGAGTACGAGACCTCGCACAGCCGGCACGTCGCGCTGCTCAACGACGTCAAATACCTCGTCGAAAGCCAACGGGAAGTCATTCTCGATCGTCAGCGAGACATCGTCGCCGCATTCGCCCGCCAACTCGCACGCGCGTACCCCGGCCGCGTCGCCAAAGACAACCAGACGGCGCTGACCATGATGGTGTTCGGGATGATCAATTGGACCTTCACCTGGCTCAAGCCGGGCGGGCGCCTCGGCTACCGAGAGTTTGCCGACCAAGTCATGCAGGTCCTGGAGCATGGTCTCGTTCCAGCGGGCGAGTGACCGGACCATGCGCGCCCGCGATTAACGCTGCGGCGCAGCATCAAAACTCCAGTCTTATATCGGTCAAAATGACGCGGCGCATCGCCGCAACACAGAACTTTATACCTAATATTCAATAACTTAGGTGCTCGCGGACGCACCAATAGAGGCCAACCTCAGGGTTGCACTCGGGTTTTCCCTAGTGCTACCGATGCACATCGGGTAGAATTCGCATTGCGTCGCAACAATGGACGCACGACGAAAGGAGAACCCACGATGAACCCGCAGCCCTCTATCCGAGCCGCCGCCTCGACCGAGCAGCACGAGCGCCGTGCACAAGTGGCGCATCGTGAGCCTGTGCTCGTTCGTGAGTTGACGGCGGGCGACCGCGATCAGCTGTTGACACACTTTCTCGCGCTCGACGCGGACGATCGTCTCCTGCGCTTCGGTCAAGCAGCACCCGATCATGTGATCGAACACTACGTGCAATCGATCGATTTCACGCGCGACAAGGTCTTCGGTGTTTACGATCGCGCGCTCGCACTCGTGGGCGTGGGCCATCTCGCTTACTTGCCAGCCAACGGCGAAAATCGCACCGCCGAGTTCGGCGTGTCCGTGCTCGAAAGCTCGCGCGGGATGGGCGTAGGCTCGAAGCTGTTCGCGCGCGCGGCAATGCACGGCCGCAATACGCGCGTCACGACGCTCTACATGTACTGCCTGTCGCGCAACACGACGATGATGCACATCGCCAAAAAGGCCGGGATGAAGATCGAGTATGCATACGGAAGCGCCGATGCGTACCTGACCCTGCCGCCGGCCGATCAAACCAGCATCATCACCGAGATGCTGCAAGAGCAAGCGGCGCTGTTCGACTATGCGATCAAGCGCCAAGCTCGCAATACGGCGCGCATCATCGAGGCGATGATGCCGGCAGAAGCGCTCGCCTGAACGAGCGCCTCGGTTCATCGCGTCAACGCGAGGCGATTCGAGGCTGTTCGAGACTGTTCCCCCTAGCGCACCGCTCTCCCCTGTGCGGTGCGCGCGACGAGGCGGCTTCGGCCGCCTCGCCGCCCCTCTCCTCCACGCTTGCACACGTCTACCGGCCGGCGCCGATCGGTCATAGGATCGGCAAGGCAGTCGTTTCTTTGAACGATTCCAGCGCAAAACTCGTCTTGACGTCGATGACCGACGGATGATGCAGCAGTTGATCCTGCACGAAGCGCGAAAAATGGATCATGTCTTTGACCTGCACGCGTAGCAAGTAGTCCATCTCCCCCGTCATCGCGTGGCAGGCAACCACTTCCGGCCACGATTGCACCGCCGCTCGAAAGAGCTCGGCGTGCGTCGTCCCGGCATGCCCCGTCGCCCCGCCGCGTTTCTCCAGGCGGACGTTGACGTAAGCGAGCAACCCAAGGCCCAGCTTTTGCGGATCGAGCAGCGCGACGTAGCCGCGTATCACGCCGGCTTCCTCGAGCCGCCGAATACGCCGCAGGCAGGGGCTTGGCGAGAGATTGACGCGTTCCGCGATGTCTTGGTTGGATGCGCGCCCGTTCACCTGCAAAAAGGCGAGAATGCGCCTGTCGACGGCGTCCAATTCGATCTCAGCCATTTTTTTATTCCCCCTGCGTTTATTGAGACAGAAAGTTGCGCAATCGTAGTCGACGCCGAGCGAGTTCGCAAATTTTTGTTATGACCGTCGCTATACACTTGCGTCTATTCTTCATGGCCTGCGACGCTAGGCCACACCTAGACCGGAGAGACGGAGACAAGCATGCAGGTTCAAACGTGGGATAACCCCGTCGGCACGGACGGCTTTGAGTTCATCGAATACACCGCGCCCGATCCGAAGGCGCTCGGCAAGCTGTTCGAGCAAATGGGCTTTACCGCGATCGCCCGCCATCGGCACAAAGACGTGACGCTGTACCGGCAAGGCGAGATCAATTTCATCATCAACGCCGAACCCGATTCGTTCGCTCAGCGCTTCGCGCGGCTGCACGGACCGTCGATCTGCGCCATCGCGTTCCGAGTGCAGGACGCCGCCAAGGCCTACAAGCACGCGCTCGACCTCGGCGCTTGGGGCTTCGACAACAAGACCGGCCCGATGGAGCTGAACATCCCCGCCATCAAAGGGATCGGCGATTCGCTGATCTACTTCGTCGATCGTTGGCGCGGCAAGAACGGCGCGCCGGCGGGCAGCGTGGGCGATATCGACATCTACGACGTCGACTTCGAACCGATCCCGGGCGCCGCGTCGCGTCCGGTCGGCCACGGCCTCACCTACATCGATCACTTGACGCACAACGTCCATCGCGGACGCATGCAGGAATGGGCGGCCTTCTATGAGCGGCTGTTCAATTTCCGCGAAATCCGCTACTTCGACATCGAAGGCAAGGTGACGGGCGTCAAATCCAAAGCGATGACTTCGCCCTGCGGGAAGATCCGCATTCCGATCAACGAGGAAGGCTCGGAGACAGCCGGCCAGATTCAGGAGTACCTCGACGCTTACCGCGGCGAAGGCATTCAACACATTGCGCTCGGCTCGTCCGACATCTATCGCACCGTGGACGGGCTGCGCTCGACGGGCATCAAGCTGCTCGATACGATCGACACCTACTACGAACTCGTCGATCGTCGCATTCCGGGCCACGGCGAGCCGCTGGACGAGCTCAAGAAGCGCAAGATTTTGATCGACGGCGAAAAGGGCGACCTGCTATTGCAGATCTTCACCGAGAACCAGATCGGCCCGATCTTCTTCGAGATCATTCAGCGCAAGGGCAACCAGGGGTTCGGAGAAGGCAACTTCAAGGCGCTGTTCGAATCGATCGAGCTCGATCAGATTCGCCGCGGAGTGGTGCAGGACAAGGTCTGAAGGGGTTGGATGCGCGACGGCGTCACGCTGCCGCGCTTGAAGGGGCTCGAGCAGGCTTGAAGGGGGGGCGCCGCGGCGGGCAGAGCTGCCGCGGCTATACAGCGCAGCAATGCGATCACATCAAAGCGACCGGCATCGTATTCGCAGTTGCGCTAGCGTCTTCACGCTTGGCTGCCGCCGCCTCGACGCTCGACGCATGCGCGCGGCTGGCCCGCGCAATCGGCCGCGCCGCGAACGGCGTGCGCGCCGCCTTCCCCTCGCCGAGCGACGCGGCCCATACCTCGGCCGGGCTCGCGCCGATGCCGGCCTGCGCCATCGTGCGCGATACGGCCGCCGCGATCACGCCGGCTTGCGCCTGACGCACCGGCAAGCTCATCGCGAAAAATGCCGCGGAAATCATGAGGAAAGTCTGAATGTGTCGCTTTTCCATCTGTACTCCTTATATTTAAGGGCGCCATGGCATGCCATCCGCCAGGGGCGCCTCGCGCAGCCATCGATCCCAGCGTGGGTCGGGCCGCGTACCCGCCAATGAGCGGCGGGTTGAAGAATTAGACCAGGTCGGGCAAGCGCGCTCCACCCTTTAAACAACACGTTACGGGCGTTACAGAAGGAAACGCGCGCATGACACAGCTGCGTCACGCACCATTTTCGAGATATTGGACCGCTGGGGGAGTCTTGCCAGATAAGCGGTGGCACTATTTTTGACCGCTGCGGCGGGTTTCCACCAGTGCTACCATCGCAAAAAATCCGCCAATATGGCGGCCCCGGCCGAAGCATCCACAAGATGCGTCAGGTTGAGACGTTTTGGTGATCCCAAACAGGGTTGAGGAGTCAACATAATGAATGCCCCGCTGGACGCAGGTCAGCGAGCCTCGCTCGAAGCTGCGCTATCTTCCGTCACGCTCGACGACAAATACACGCTCGAACGCGGCCGCGCCTATATGAGCGGCATCCAGGCGCTGGTGCGTCTGCCGATGCTGCAGCACGCGCGAGACCAAGCCGCCGGACTCAATACGGCCGGTTTCATCTCAGGCTATCGCGGCTCGCCGCTCGGCGGTCTCGACCTCGCCCTGTGGAAGGCCAAGCAGCACCTCTCGTCCAATCATGTCGTGTTCCAGCCCGGGATCAATGAAGATCTCGCCGCGACGGCCGTCTGGGGCACGCAGCAAGTCAATCTCTACCCCGGCGCGAAGTACGACGGGGTGTTCTCGATGTGGTACGGCAAAGGCCCGGGCGTCGATCGATCCGGCGACGTGCTCAAGCACGGCAACTCGGCCGGCTCCTCGCGCCACGGCGGCGTGCTGGTGCTCGCCGGCGACGACCACGCTTGCAAGTCTTCGACGCTCGCGCACCAATCCGAGCATATCTTCAAGGCGTGCGGCCTACCGGTCCTGTTTCCGTCGAACGTTCAGGAATACCTCGATTTCGGCCTGCATGGCTGGGCGATGAGCCGCTACTCGGGCCTATGGGTGGCGATGAAATGCGTGACGGACGTCGTCGAATCGTCCGCTTCGGTCGATATCGATCCGCATCGCATGCAAATCGTGCTTCCGACCGATTTCGCCATGCCCGAGGGCGGCCTGAACATCCGATGGCCCGATCCGCCGCTCGTGCAAGAAGCGCGGCTGCTCGACTACAAGTGGTACGCAGCGCTCGCTTACGTGCGCGCGAACAAGCTCGACCGTGTCGAGATCGACTCGCCGCAGGCGCGCTTCGGCATCATGACGGGGGGCAAAGCCTATCTGGACGTGCGTCAAGCACTCGTGGACCTCGGTCTGGACGACGAGACCTGCGCGCGCATCGGCATTCGGCTCTATAAGGTGGGCTGCGTCTGGCCGCTCGAAGCGCAAGGCGCACAAGCCTTCGCGCGCGGGCTCGACGAGATTCTCGTCGTCGAAGAGAAACGCCAGATTCTCGAATACGCGATCAAGGAAGAGTTGTACAACTGGCCCGACGCCCAGCGCCCGCGCGTGTTCGGCAAGTTCGACGAAAAAGACGGCGCGGGCGGCGAGTGGTCCGTGCCGATGGGCAACTGGCTGCTGCCCGCGCACTACGAACTTTCGCCTGCGCTGATTGCCAAGGCGATCGCGACGCGTCTCGAGAAATTCGAATTGCCCTCCGACGTGCGCGAGCGTATCGCGGCGCGCATCGCCGTGATCGAGGCCAAGGAAAAAGCGCTGGCCAAGCCGCGCGTCACCGCCGAGCGCAAACCGTGGTTTTGCTCCGGCTGCCCGCACAATACATCGACGAATGTGCCCGACGGCTCGCGCGCGATGGCCGGCATCGGCTGCCATT
Organism: Trinickia sp. Y13; assembly: GCF_029522115.1. Taxonomy (GTDB): domain Bacteria; phylum Pseudomonadota; class Gammaproteobacteria; order Burkholderiales; family Burkholderiaceae; genus Trinickia. The sequence continues at coordinate 11,875 of NZ_JAKWFK010000020.1, forward strand.
ACATGACGGTCTGGATGGATCGCAATACGAGCACGTTCAGCCAGATGGGCGGCGAAGGCGTGGCATGGACGGGCCAAGCGCCGTTCACGAACGAAAAGCACGTGTTCGCCAATCTCGGCGACGGCACCTACTTCCATTCGGGACTGCTCGCGATTCGCGCGGCGATTGCGGCCAAGGCGAACATCACCTACAAGATCCTCTACAACGATGCCGTGGCGATGACGGGCGGCCAGCCCGTCGACGGCGTGTTGACGGTGCCGCAGATCACGCATCAACTTGCCGCGGAAGGCGCGAAGAAGATCGTCATCGTCACCGACGAGCCGCAGAAGTACCACGGCACGACGCTACTCGCCCCGGGCGTGACGATCCACCATCGCGATCAGCTCGACGAGGTGCAGCGCGAGCTGCGCGAGATCGAAGGCACGACGATTCTCATTTACGACCAGACCTGCGCGACCGAGAAACGCCGCCGCCGCAAGAAAGGCGAGTTCCCCGACCCGGCACGCCGCGTCGTCATCAATGAAGCGGTCTGCGAAGGCTGCGGCGATTGTTCGGTGCAGTCGAACTGCTTGTCGGTCGAGCCGCTCGAAACCGAACTGGGCACCAAGCGGCAGATCAATCAATCGAGCTGCAACAAGGACTTCTCGTGTTTGAAGGGCTTTTGCCCGAGCTTCGTGACGGTGGAAGGCGGGCAGTTGCGCAAGCCTAAGGCGGTCAGCGCGAAGGCCAGCAGCGAGCTACCGGCGATCCCCGAGCCGACGTTGCCCGAGATCGCGCGCCCGTACGGCGTGCTCGTCACGGGCGTGGGCGGCACGGGTGTCGTGACCATCGGCGCGCTGCTCGGCATGGCCGCGCACTTGGAGCAAAAGGGCGTGACCGTGCTCGACGTGACCGGGCTCGCGCAAAAGGGCGGCGCCGTGATGAGCCACGTGCAGATCGCGAATACGCCCACCGACATCCATGCCACGCGCATTGCGATGGGCGAGGCGAACCTCGTGATCGGCTGCGATGCGATCGTCACGGCTAGCGACGAATGCACCTCGCGGATGAAGTTCGGCCTGACGCGCGTGGTCGTCAATAGCTCGAAAACGCCGACGGCCGAGTTCATCAAGAATCCGAATTGGACCTTCCCCGGCGCGAGCACGGAGCAGGACGTGCGCGCCGCCGCCGGCGATCAGGTCGACCTGATCGACGCGAATCGTTTTGCCGTCGCATTGCTCGGCGATGCGATCTACACCAACCCGTTCGTGCTCGGCTACGCATGGCAGCGCGGGTGGCTGCCGCTCTCGCATCGCTCGCTCGTGCGCGCGATCGAGCTCAATGCGGTTCAAGTGGAGAAGAACCTCGCCGCATTCGAATGGGGCCGGCGCGCGGCGTACGATTTGGCGAGCGTCGAACGCGCCGCCAAGCCTGCCGCGGGCGCGCAGGACGCGGGCGCGACGGTCATCTCGCTGCATACGAAAAAGTCGGTCGATGCGTTGATCGCCAAGCGCATCGAGCTTTTGACCGCTTACCAGGATGCGGCGTACGCCAAGCGCTACGAAAGCCTCGTCTCGCAAATGCGGGCTGCCGAACGCCTGCTCAACGACGGCAGCGCCGTCAGCGAGCCGTTGACGGAAGCCGTCGCGCGCAATCTGTACAAGCTGATGGCGTACAAGGACGAGTATGAGGTCGCGCGCCTGCAGACGGACCCGGCGTTCCTTGCGAAGCTGAAGGACCAGTTCGAAGGCGATTGGAAGCTGAACTACCATCTCGCCCCGCCGCTGCTGGCGAAGAAGGACGCCAAGGGGCATCTCGTGAAGAAGCAGTACGGCCCGTGGATGCTCTCCGCGTTCAAGCTGATCGCGAAGATGAAGTTCCTGCGCGGCTCGGCCTTCGACGTGTTCGGCAAGACGCAAGAGCGTCGCACGGAGCGGGCGTTGATCGGCGAGTACGAAGGGCTCGTGCGCGAGGTGATCGCGGGGCTCAAGGCCGAGAACGTCGCGCTTGCGACCGAACTGGCGAATCTGCCCGATGGGATCCGCGGCTACGGGCATGTGAAGGAAAACAACCTGAAGGCGGTGCGCGTGAAATGGAACGAGCTCATTGCCAAGTGGCGCAAGCCTGACGGCGGTGCGACGCGCCACGCGGCGTAAGGTCCACCGATAGGTCCATCGGCGGCGCCTGGCGCGCCGATGGGCGCAACAAAAATGGCGGCTGTCTGTGAGGACAGCCGCCATTTTGTTTGGCTTCGGCTTTCTGGGGCGTACGGCCTGCGCTCGCGCGGCCGCACTTTCTGACGTTACTCCGCCCGCACGTTCGCAGCGGCCACGGCCGTCATATTGATGATCCGCCGCACCGTCGCCGCGGGCGTGAGGATATGCACGGGCTTATCCGCGCCGAGCAAGAACGGCCCCACCGTCACGCCTTCGCCGCCGACCATCTTCAGCAGGTTGTAGGCGATGTTCGCGGCTTCGACGTTCGGCATCAACAACAGGTTCGCTTCGCCCGTGAGCGTCGTGCCCGGGAACGACTGCTTGCGGATGACTTCGGACAACGCCGCGTCGCCGTGCATTTCACCGTCGACTTCGAGGTGCGGCGCGCGCTCCGCGATCATCTTGCGCGCGGCCGCCATCCGCTGTGAAGCGGACGACGGCGCGCTGCCGAAGTTCGAATTCGACAGCAGCGCGATCTTCGGCACGATGCCGAACCGCTCGATTTCGCGCGCGGCCAGGATCGCCATATCGGCCAACTGCTCGGCGCTCGGCACTTCGTTGACGTACGTATCGCAGATGAACAGATTGCGGCCCGGCAGCATCAGCAGGTTCATCGCCGCATAATGCTCGGCTTGCGGCGCACGGCCGAGCACTTGCTCGATGTACTTCAAATGGCTGTGATACGTGTCGATCATGCCGCAGATCATGCCGTCGGCTTGCCCCAGGCGAATCAGGATCGCGCCGATCAGCGTGTTGAACTTGCGCATCGCGGCCTTCGCGATCTCGGGCGTGACGCCGTCGCGCGCGCCGATCTCGTGATACAGCTGCCAGCTTTGCGTGAAGCGCGGATCGTCCTCGGGATCGACGATCTCGAAGTCCGTGCCAACCTTCAGCTTCGAGCCCATTTTCTTCAAGCGCATGTCGACCACCGACGGCCGGCCGACGATGATGGGCTTGGCGATTTTCTCCATCAGCACGAATTGCGCGGCGCGCAGCACCCGCTCGTCCTCGCCTTCGGCGAAGACGATGCGCGCGGCACTCTTCTTTGCCGCGGCAAACACGGGCCGCATGACCATGCCCGTGCGATAGACCGTCGTGCCCAATTGCTCGCGATAAGCATCCATGTCTAGGATAGGCCGCGTGGCCACGCCCGAATCCATCGCCGCTTGCGCAACGGCCGGCGCGATCTTGATGATGAGACGCGGATCGAACGGCTTCGGAATCAAATACTCAGGGCCGAATTCGAGCGAATGGCCTTCGTACGCCTTCGCCACTTCGTCACCCTGATCCGTTTCTTCAGCCAACTCGGCGATCGCGCGCACGCAAGCGAGCTTCATTTCTTCGGTGATCGTGGTCGCGCCGACGTCCAGCGCACCGCGGAAGATGAACGGGAAGCACAGGACGTTGTTGACCTGATTCGGATAGTCGGAGCGACCGGTCGCAATGATGGCGTCGGGGCGCACGGCCTTCGCGTCTTCGGGCCGAATCTCGGGTTCGGGATTGGCGAGCGCCAGGATGAGCGGCTTCTCGCCCATTTCCTTGACCATCTCGGGCTTGAGCACGCCCGCGCTCGAGCAGCCGAGGAATACATCGGCCGATTTGATCGCATCGGCCAGCGTGCGTGCGTCGGTCACGGCCGCGTAGCGCGCCTTCGACGGATCGAGGTTGCCCCGGCCTTCGTAGATGACGCCCTTCGAATCGGCGACGAGCACGTTCTGCTTGGACAGCCCCAGCTTCACGAGCAAGTCGAGACACGCGATCGCAGCGGCGCCGGCGCCCGAGCAGACGAGCTTGACCTTCGACAGCTCCTTGCCCACTACTTTCAAGCCGTTCAGGATGGCGGCCGATGCAATGATGGCCGTGCCGTGCTGATCGTCGTGGAAGACCGGAATTTTCATGCGCTCGCGCAGCTTCTGCTCGATGTAGAAGCATTCGGGCGCTTTGATGTCCTCGAGGTTGATGCCGCCGAGCGTGGGCTCGAGCATGGCGATTGCCTCGACGAGCTTGTCGGGGTCGGACTCTGACAGTTCGATATCGAACACGTCGATGCCGGCGAACTTCTTGAACAGGCACCCCTTGCCTTCCATGACGGGCTTGGCGGCGAGCGGGCCGATGTTGCCCAGCCCCAGCACCGCCGTGCCGTTGGTCACGACGCCGACGAGATTGCCGCGCGACGTGTACTTTTGCGCGTCGAGCGGATCGGCGTGAATCGCCTCGCAAGCGGCCGCCACGCCCGGCGAGTACGCGAGCGAGAGGTCGAGCTGGTTCGACAGCGGCTTGGTGGGCGTGACCGAGATCTTGCCGGGCTTGGGATTCTGGTGATATGCGAGGGCGCTTTGCTTCAGTTGTTCGTCCATATTTGAGCCTGCGAGACGTAATTGAATTTGGCCGGCACGCTCATGCCGGGGCCGCGCCGGGCAAGCCGGCAAGGTAGCGGCTGCGGCAGTCGATGCTTGCGCCGGTTGGGCGCGGCGCCGCGCCTGCCGGGGGTAAGGCAGACGGCGCGTGAGCGTTTCGCGGGGCGCCTAGTGTACACCCCCTAATCTCGGTTTCCAGCGGGCCGGGCTCGGAAGTCGGGTAAAATACACGCCTACGCGCGCAGCAAACACGCCTGCGCCAACGGGCAAACCGCCCACCTCATGCCCATCATCCAAGGATTCGCCCATGACAGGCCTCGATCGCCAAACGATCTCCGATACGACCGCCAAGATTCTGCTCGAAGTGCAAGCCGTGCATTTCAACGCCGAAAAGCCGTTCATCTTCACCTCGGGGTGGGCCAGCCCCGTGTACATCGACTGCCGCAAGCTGATTTCCTACCCGCGCGTGCGCCGCGCACTCATGGAAATGGCCGAAACGACGATCTTGCGCGATGTCGGCTACGAGCAGATCGACGCCGTGGCCGGCGGCGAAACGGCCGGCATTCCCTTCGCCGCGTGGATCGCCGACCGCATGATGGTGCCGATGCAGTACGTGCGCAAAAAGCCGAAGGGCTTCGGCCGCAATGCGCAAATCGAGGGGCAGCTGGAAGAAGGCTCGCGCGTCCTGCTCGTCGAGGACCTGACCACCGACAGCCGCAGCAAGATCAACTTCATTAACGCGCTGCGCACCGCCGGCGCGCGCGTCAATCACTGCTTCGTGCTGTTTCACTACAACATCTTCAAAGAGAGCGTTTCGGTGCTCAAAGACATCGACGTCGACTTGCACGCGCTCGCCACCTGGTGGGATGTGCTGCGCGTCGCGAAAGCGTCGGGCTACTTCGATTCGAAAACGCTCGACGAAGTCGAGAAGTTCCTGCACGCGCCGGCAGAGTGGTCGGCCGCGCACGGCGGCGCAACGGCCACGCCGCAGTAACGCAAGCCAAAGCGTGGGGCCGCCCTGCCTCACGCAACGCAGAGCGGCCCCACGTACACGCTACGCGCGCGCCGCTCGCTTTCTTCGCAGCTCGCACCGCCCTTTCGGCCCGCCACGCTCCGCGAGCGGATCCACGCGCCAGCGCCCGCGGCGATGCACCGGCTCGCCCCGCGCGAGGCCATCATGGCTCAAGCCGTTCACACGAGCGTATTCGATGAGCTGCGCATCGCCCGTCAAGCCCAGTTTGCGCAGCGCCGTCATCTTGTGCGAGCTGATCGTCTTGATGCTGCGATTCAATTGAAGCCCGATTTCGCTCACGCTGAGCCCCGAGGCGAATAGGCGCACGACTTCGATCTCCCGAGGCGACAACGCCGGCAAAGCCGCGACGCCGCCGCCGACCGACGCCCGCTCGAGCGCCCTGCGCAGCGACGGGCTCACGTGGCGCACCCCGCGCATTGCATGGCGCACCGCCAAGCCGATATGCGAGAGGTCGTCGCATTTGCCGACGACGGTCACCGCGCCCGCATCGAACAGGCGCCGCAGCAGCGCGCCGTTGCCGAGCATGGTCAGCACCACGATGCGAAGGCTGGGAAAATGCCGCCGCAAATAGCCGATCAACGCGAGACCGTCGCCGTATCGCCCGCCCGGCATGGAAAGGTCGGTCACGACCACATCGGCCGGCGCGCGCCGCAGCATCTCCACGAGCTCGGTGGATTGGCGCGCCTGCCCGAGCAGGGCGATGTCCTCGAAAGCATCGAGCGCATGTCGCACGCCGAGCAAGATGATGGGGTGATCGTCGGCGACGACGACGCGCGTGGGCCGCATTGCCTGTGCGCTGCAAGAGGGAAGTGTCGAAGCGAATTCGTTCATTTGACGATGACGATTGATTTGCGAGAGGTTCGATCGCCCGTGCCGCCTGTGCCGAACGGACGTGCGGCCGCCACGGGCGAAGGACGACGATGTTAGACTGGCTACCGCGCTGCGGCATGCTTTCGTCGAAAAATGGGCCGCATGCGGTCTCTGCTCTCGCCGTCGACCGGGGAATCGGCTCATGCGCAATCACAGCGAAGTCGTCGCATCGGTTTTCGCCGGGCGGCCGCCTAGGCGAGCCGCCATAGGCATCGCTGCGCTGTGCCTCGCCTGGTGCGCAACGCGCCTGAGCCCCGTTGCCGCGCAAAGCGCCTTCACCGTGACGAGCAGCGATTTGCGCGACGGGGCGCCCGCCCCGAACGCGCAGGTCTACGACAAGGACAACTGCAAAGGCGGCAACGCGTCGCCGCAACTGTCGTGGCACAACGCGCCGCCTGGCACCAAAAGCTTCGCCGTCACCCTGTTCGATCTCGACGCCCCTGGCCCCGGATGGTGGCATTGGGCTGTCGCCGAGATCCCGAGCAGCGTTCGCTCGTTGCCGTCCAATGCAAGCGCCTCGGGCGCCATCAAGCATATCGGTGCGATCGAGGCGCGCAACGATTACGGCGAGACGGGCTACGGCGGCCCTTGCCCTCCGCCCGGCAAGCCGCACCGCTATGTCCTCACCGTGTTCGCGCTGAACACCATGGACTTGCGGCTGGGCCCGGCCCGCCACGCGCTGATGTTCGATCACGAGATCAACACGTCGGTGCTCGCAAAGGCCCAGTTGACCGTGACCTACGGGCGCTGAAGCGCGCTTGCCCGCTCATGCGTTCGAGCCGGCTTCTGGCGGCAACGTACCGGTTCACGCCGAAATTTCTCCGCAACTCCCGTTAACCCTTAAAATCATGCTTTCGCGCCACGAACGGGCGCCATCTCAACCGGCCACATAGCGAGATCGAAATGAGCACGAAAGTTTTTGTCGACGGACAGGAAGGCACGACGGGTCTGAAGATTTTCGACTACCTGTCGCGCCGCGCCGACGTCGAAGTGCTCCGCATCGAGGAATCGAAACGCAAGGATATCGATGAGCGGCGCCGCCTCATCAACGCCTCGGACGTGACGTTCCTGTGCTTGCCCGATGTCGCCTCGCGCGAATCGGCGAGCCTCGTCGAGAACGCGCATACGGTGCTCATCGATGCGAGCACGGCGTTTCGCACCCATGCCGATTGGGCCTACGGCCTGCCCGAGCTCACGCGCGCCCAGCGCGAGCGTCTGCGTACGGCCAAACGCATCGCCGTGCCGGGCTGCCATGCATCGGCGTTCGTGCTCGCCATGCGCCCGCTCGTCGACGCGGGCCTCGTCTCGCCCGATTTCGCAGCGCATAGCCATTCGATCACGGGGTACAGCGGCGGCGGCAAGAAGATGATCGCCGACTACGAAGGCGCGGCCAATCCGAAACTGCAAAGCCCCCGGCCTTACGCGCTCGCGCTCGGTCACAAGCATCTGCCCGAAATGGCGGCGCATACCGGCTTAAAGACGGCGCCGATCTTCACGCCTATCGTCGGGCCGTTTTACAAAGGCCTTGCCGTCACGACGTATTTCTCGCCAAGCCAGCTCGCCAAGCGCGTAGGCCCGCGCGACGTGCAAGCGCTGTTGGCCGAATACTATGCGGACGAAGCGTTCGTGCGCGTCGCGCCGTTCGATGCCGACGACAACCTAGACGCGGGCTTCTTCGACGTGCAGGCGAGCAATGAGACGAATCGCGTCGACCTGTTCGTCTTCGGCAATGAAGAACGATTCGTCACCGTTGCGCGGCTCGACAATCTCGGCAAGGGCGCCTCGGGCGCGGCCGTTCAATGCATGAACTTGAGCATCGGCGCGGACGAGCACGCTGGGCTACAACGCTGATCAGCAGCACTCGAGAACGTGCGATAGAGCCGGCGGCGACGCCGGCTTTTTTATTTGATGCATCGCAATAGCGACTTGCGATGAGTCGAGAAGCGGCGCACTCATCTCTTCGACGAATATTCAAATTGACTTACGCCGCCGCTGAGCGCGCAGTGATGCGCCGGCAATAACTGCGGCATTCATCCGATCGTTGAGGCACAACCTTCCGCACGGGCGCCCCGGCCGGCAAGCGCCGAAACTCGGGCGCCGCATCCCTCATCCCATGCAAGCGGCGTGCTGACTCGCGCTGAACGCCGCTTTGCATGCAAGCGCTTGAAACGCTCTTTTTGTTTCAATACGCCGCTGCATCCCTTATCCCATCTCGCTTTATCGATTCACGGTTTTTTGAATTAGCTTTTTTAGACGGCTTTATCAATTGACACAAAAAAGATGCGCGAGGACATTATGTCGCATAACGAGATCAGGGAGACGACCGGCAACACCCACGCCGGCTCGACGAAGCGCGCGGCAAAACGGCCGCCGCTCGGTGGCGCCCGCTTGCCGGAGCGCCGCAGGCTCGCTTCCCCGATCGTTTGTTTCGAACGCTGCCCGAGCGCGCCGGCCGGCCACTGCCACGCGACGTGAGCGCATACGCAAGGAGGATCCGCGCGACCTATCGCAATCAGTTAGCAGTGCGAACTAAATCAAGCGGCGGCCGACAGGGAGCCGGACGCCCGATAACGATAAGCATGGAGGAACGACATGAAACGGAACACCCTTTCGATGCTGGCGCTCGTCGCGCCCTTTCTGGCCGCATGCGGCGGCGGTGGCGGCGGCAGCAACGCCGTGCCCGGTGGCGCGAATGCCGCGGCCGACCGGCTCTGCCCCGCATCGCTCGACTACAACACGGTGTTCACGGGCGGCGGCGGCGACGGCGAACTCGTGAAGATGCAGATCGATACCACGAAGATGACGTGGCAAGTGACCTATGTCGAATCGGCGATTCCCGCCACGACAGGAACGGTATCGCCGTCCCGAGCGGGAACGTCGCAAAGCGGCACGCTCGCACCCGAGACCCTGTTGCCGACGCAAAAGCAGAACGAATGTGCGTTCTACCTGCAGGGTGCGAGCTTGGACCCGAACAAGCCAGCTCGCATCTTCGTCGGGCAAGGGGTGCTCGGCGGCACGATTCCCGGCAAGGAAATCCAATACAGCGGGATCGTCGGTTTCGGCGCCGTGGCCGACAACAAGTTCCCCTACTTCCCGTACATTGGCTTTTCGTCGATCGAGACGAATCTGGCTAACGTGGCCGGCGCCTACAACCAGCTCGGCTATCACATCATTCCCTCGCAGAACTACGCGACGGTGCCCGTCGATGCGAAGATCGTCATCAACGCCGACGGTACTTGGAGCGAAACCGACAACGTGGGCGTGAACGCGGGCAAGACGCAGCAGGCGGGCACGAACTGGGTCCAGTCGAGCGATGGCAGCGGCGCGTTCGAGAGCGACGCGTTTCAAAGCCAAGCCAAGCCGACGAACGCAGTCTCGCCGGCGGGCAAGGGCTTCATGATCGTCGGCAAGCTGCGCAATCAACTCGTGCCGATCCTGATTCGGACGGGATACGCCAATCCCTCGACCTTCACCGCCGACGACGAATCGGGCATCACCATCCTCGCGCCGCAAACGCCCATCGCCGTCAATACGCAGAACGGGCAATACATCGGCGTCGACAGCCAATTCGCTTATCGCGCCACCGCGCTCGTGGGCACCGAAGCGACGATGCTCGATCCGTATCAGGCGGCCAATGCATCGGCCGCCACGCCGCTCGATCTGAGCTTTGCCAACGCCGTGCCGGGCGTCGTGCTATCGGCCGTGACGGGTTCGTCATCGAGCGCGGCTACGGGCAAGCTCATCTTCACGGGCGGCGTGTTCGGCTATCTCTACAACGAGAATTCGTCGCCGTACTTCACGATCAACGCGTTCGTTCAATAGCGCAAACGCCGCACAACGCGAAGTCGACGCATGCGCCGGCTGGCCCGTTCGCGGGCCAGGGGCGGAGCGCCGATCGAAAAAAACGAAGACAGGGAGGAAACGATGAAGACGAAAAATACGTTGGGCCAGCTTGTGCGCGCCGCCGGCGTGGCGTTGCTTGGGACCTTGGCGAGCGGCGCCCACGCGCAGAAGGCTGGCGACAACGTCGTCACGCTCGGCTGGTTTCACATCATGCCGCAAGACTCGAGCACGCCGATGACGACCTATGTTTCACCGCAGCCCATCGATACGCCACTGCGGCTGCCAAGCGCATTCACCTCGCAAGGAACGGGGCTGTCGACGAACAATGCGGATACGCTCGGCCTCGTCTTCAGCCACTTCCTGACCGATCACATCGCGCTCACGACGGTCGCCGGCGTGCCGCCCACTTTCAAGATCAGAGGCCGCGGCTCGATCGTCCCGCCCGGCCCCGCCGGTGCGCTTGGCACCGAAAATCTCGACGACCCGGCCAACGAGCCGATCGTCAAAAGCGTGCGCCAGTGGAGCCCGGCGATGATGATTCAGTACTACTTCAATTCGGCGACGGCGCGGTTTCGCCCCTACGTCGGCATCGGTATTTCGTACAACTTCTTTACCAATCTCGAGCTCAATCCGAACTTCGTCACGTCGACGCAAAACAACCTGGGTTCGGTGCTTGCCGCGGGCGCGGCGCGACCGGGCGTGACGAGCGTTTCGGCGAAGGCCTCGCCATCCTGGGCTCCCGTGTTCAACGCAGGCGCTTCCTACGACTTCACGGAGCATTGGGGCGTGAGCGCATCGGTGACCTATATACCGCTGAAGTCGCGCTCGACCGTGTATGTGCGTGCGGCCGACGGCACGTTGCTGGGCACGACGCAGGCCCAATTGACGGCCGATCCGATCATCACCTATCTGGCGCTTTCGTATAAGTTCTGACACGCGGGCCGATTAGGGCGACGCTCGCCGCTGCCGGGGCAATTGAACGCGCGAAAAAAAAGCCCGCCTATCGGCGGGCTGAATCCATATCAGAGGAGACATGGAGGAGACAACTTCACTCTAGCAAACCGTTTGGTGCATTGCAACACGATCACTGCACCCGCTCGCGGGCATCGTTGCCCTTGCGCAACATCTGGCATTTGCGGCGCAAAGTTCACACCAAAGTCATCGATAGAAGAAAGCCGAGTTGATCCACGCCGACCGGCTTGACGAGATGAACGTCGAAACCCGCCGCCAATGCCATGTCGCGGTACTGCGGCTGCCCCCAGCCCGTCAGCGCAATCAATAGCAACGACGAGCCCCCCGCCAATTCACGCATGCGCCGTGCCGTCGGCAAGCCCTCCAGCATCGGCGCGCCGATGTCGATCAAGGCGGCATCGGGCGGCGCCTGCCGGGCGATCTCGAGCGCCTGCTCAACCGAGTGCGCCTCGACGGCGTCATAGCCCAAGCTCTCGACCAGGTTAACCAACATGCGGCGCGCCGCGTCGTCGGTGTCGGCAATGAGCACGCGCTTGGGATGCGCAACCGCGCTTGCGTCGCCGGGTTCTTCCGTTCCGCTCGCGACCGTCCCTCGTGCGCCGTACCAATCGGACTTCATTGCTTCATCCTTTGCACAGTGCTCGTCGCAGCCCCCGGACCCGGGGCCGCGGAAGCATTCGTATGGTGATTCGCGTTGTCACGGATGTCGTGCTGCTCGATCAAACGAGCGTTTGGTGAGAAAGTTCAGCGCTCGGTTAAAAATAAGGGTTTCTGCTCACATAGGCAAAAAATTTTTCAAACTCGCGGCAAAGCGTCGCTTCAACCGCCCCCTTCGAACGTTCCAAAGGGCGACTGCGCTCGCGCGCCTTATGGGCAATAGCCGCGCGTGATCGTGCCCACCCGCGCCACTCTGATTCAACCCTCTTTCCCTCCCGTTCGAACAGCCGTTTCACCGCTCGCGAGCGTCGCGCCGGCCTAAAGTTCGCCCTCGAGCGTCCGTTCACCTCACTGGTTACGAGATCGATCGTGCGCCGCGCAGACGAAAGCAACGAACTGCACGGTTGCGCGCCAGCACGAACCCGGTTGACGCGCTTGCCGGTCATTCGTCGCATCGCCAGCGAAGGAAATGCAGTGAAATCGTCTGTCTTTACGAACGCCATCGCCGTGGCGCTCGCCGCGGTTGGATTCATCGCCGCACCGGCCGCACAAGCCACACTCGGCCAGCGCGCCGACAGCGTCGCGGCCGACGCAACGCGCCTTTCCGCCATTGCCCACGCAAGCAGCGTGCACGCGGCCTACACGGTTCACACGATCACCCTGCCTTCGGGCACGGTCGTGCGCGAATATGCCGGCGCCGACGGCATCGTGTTCGGCGTTGCATGGGACGGTCCGACCCTCCCCGATCTGAGAGCCACGCTCGGCGCCGCATTCGACCGCTTCACGGGTGCGAGCCCCACGCGCGGCAGCGGGCCGCTCGCTGTGTCGGCAAGCGATCTCGTCGTCTACTCCAGCGGACATCTGCGCGCGTTCTCGGGACACGCGTATTTGCCGCAAGCACTCCCGAATGGCGTCGACGCCACCGTAGTTCGTTAGGAGCGCCGACGATGTTGCGATTCTCGATCTCGAAAGCGATGAAGGCCGCCGCGGCGCTGCTGATTGCCTGCCTCACCGCGGCCTGCGGCGGCGGTGGTTCCGGCGGCGGCAATTCGGTCAGCAATAACTCCGCACAAACGTCGGCGCCCACGTCGTCACTGGCCGCCAATGTCGCGGCGATCGCCGTCGACCATGGCGTGGCTGGCGTGCCAAACATGCCGTTCGTGAGCGTCACCGTTTGCACGCCGGGCGGTGCGAGTTGCCAAACGATCGATCACGTGCTGGTCGATACGGGATCATGGGGCCTGCGCGTATTCGCCTCGCAGTTGCCCGCGTCGGTCTCGCTGCCGCAACAAACCACCGACAACGGCGGCTCCCTCGCCGAGTGCATGCAGTTTTTCGACGGCTACACTTGGGGCTCGGTCCGCATCGCCGACGTGCAGATCGCCGGGGAGCGCGCCGCGTCGCTGCCGATCCAAGTGATCGACGCCAATTACGCGGCCGTGCCGGCTAGTTGCTCGAACACCGGCGCCGCGCGCAATACGCCGAGCACGCTCGCGGCCAACGGCATTCTCGGAATCGGTGTGTTCAAACACGACTGCGGCGCGGCGTGCGCCAACCAAGCGATCGCAGGCACCTACTACGCTTGCGCGGGGACGAGTTGCCTATCGACCGCCATTGCGGAATCAAGGCAGGTCGCCAACCCCGTGCCCTACTTCGGCGCGGACGGCAATGGCGTCATCGTCAGTCTCCCCGCCGTGCCAAGCGGCAGTGCGACGAGCGTGACGGGACAATTGATCTTCGGCATCGGCACGCAAAGCGACAACACGATCGATGCCACGGCACACGTGATCGGGGCGGATCCGTCGCGCGGCGTGTTCACGACCACCGAAAACGGAACGACCTACTCGGGCAGCATCATCGATAGCGGCTCGACGGGCCTGTTCTTCGCCACGAACCAGATGCCCGCCTGCGCGAGTCCGAATCAGAGCTATTACTGCCCCGGCTCGACCGAGCAGTTCAGCGCGACCAACGTCGGCACGAACGGTGTCGCAAGCACGGTCGGGTTCAGCGTGGGCAACGCCACGCAGATCTGGCAAGCATCGGGCGGGGCAGCGGCGATGCCGCTCTTCGCGGGGCCTGCGTTCGTCGGCTCCCAAGTGTTCGACTGGGGCTTACCGTTCTTCTACGGGCGCAACGTCTACACCGCCATCGAGCAAGAAGCGACGCCAGCCGGCACGGGGCCGTACTTCGCCTACTAAGGCTAAGGCGCGCGAAGCCGATCGGGTTGCGCGAGCACGTCCATCAGCGCCTCGCGCAACAGGGCCATGGGCCGCACGAGCCGGCCCGGCAGCGTGCCGTGCACCAACCAGACGTTCAGGCCGCCCGAAAACTCGGGCGCTTCGATCGCCTGCAGTGCATCTTTGTAAGCGCTGGCGGCAAGCTGGCTCGGCGTGACGATGCCCAATCCCACTCCACGCGCCACCAGCGAAAGCTGCAATTCCGAGCCGAAGGCTTCCACCGCGACTTCGAATCGCAGCGAGGCCGCGCCAAGCGCCCGGCCCAGCGCCGAGCGCATGCCGCATCCGTCCTGATTAAGCACCCACGGGTGTTGTGCAAGTTCGGCTAGCGTAAGCCGCGGCGCGCCTCGTCCGCGGCCACCCCTGCGCGGCAACTGCATTGAACGCGGAGCAACGATGACCGTCGGTTGCACGGCCAGCAGCGTCGCGGTGACCGTCTCGGGCATCGCGGCCGCAGCCGGCGCCATGATGACCGCCGCGTCCACTTCCGCCCGCAGCGCCCGCTCGAGCAACGCGGGCGACCACGCCGCCGTCACCCGCAACGTGAGGCGCGGGAACGCCGCGCGCAAGCGGTCGATCGGCTGCTCCAGCGCAAGCTCGGAGAGGAACGGCGGCACGCCGATTTTCAATTCGCCGGCGGGCTCGCTGCCGGGCGCGGCAACGGCCAGCAAATCGTCCACGCTGCGCAGCACCGCGCGCGCCAGCGCATAGACTTCCTTGCCCGCGCCGGTGGGCTTCATCGGCTTGCTCTGCCGATCGAGCAGCGCCACACCCAGCGTCGTCTCGAGGTTCTGCACGCGCCGCGTCAGCCCCGGCTGCGTCACATGCAGTTTCTGCGCGGCGCGCACCATCGATCCGCTATCGACGACTTCGACGAAGGCTTGCAAGTCTCGCGTATTCAAAACAACTCCGCATAATCAATATCGACATATTTCAATTGTCGCATATGTCCCACGAGCCTACGATGGCCGCTCCCCAACCGCTCGTTCGACCTCCTCATGAATGGTCCTCCCCCCTCCCCCGAGTTGTCCTGCCCGAGCGCAGCACCGGCGGCGCTAGATCGCCAAGGCGCGCATCGGCTCACCACGTCACTGACGATCCTATTTGCCGCTGCGGTCGGCATCATCGTCATGGACCTGTTCGCGGCGCAGCCGCTGATTGGCCCGATTCAGCGCTCGCTCGGCCTGCCCGACTCCTTGACCGGCGCCATCGCGATGCTGCCCCAACTCGGCTACGCCTTGGGGCTCGTCCTACTCGTGCCACTCTCCGATCTGCTCGAAAACCGGCGGCTCGTGGTGCGCACGCTGGCCGCTTGCGCGGCATTGCTCGGCGTCGCAATGCTCGCGCACGACGGACTCGTCTTTCTCGCCGCGCTGTTCTTGGCCGGCGCCAGTTCGAGCGTGATTCAAATGCTGGTGCCGATGGCGGCGTCGATGGCCTCGGAAGCTCGCCGCGGACGCGCCGTCGGCAATGTCATGAGCGGTCTCATGCTCGGCATTCTGCTGTCGCGGCCGCTGGCGAGCGTCATTGCCGGCTCGATCGGCTGGCGCGCCTTCTACGGGGTCGCGGCCGTCGCCGATGCGGTGCTCGCGCTCGTGCTCGCCGTGCGCTTGCCGCGCCATGCGCCGCTCGTTTCGACGACGTACGGCGCGTTGCTGCGCTCGCTATGGACGCTGCTGGTATCGGAACGGGTGCTGCAGCGGCGCGCGGTTTCGGCGGCGATGGCGATGGGCGCATTTAGCGCGTTTTGGACCGCGATCGGACTGCGCCTTACACACGGTCCTTTCGATTTCAGCTTCTACGACATCGCCTGGTTCGCGCTCGCAGGCGCGGCCGGTGTCGTGGCGACGCCGCTCGCCGGCTTGGCCGGAGACAAGCGATGGGGCCGCAGCGCGCTCCTCGCCGGTCATACGAGCATGGTGATCGCGCTCGTGGCGAGCGGCATCGTCGGCGCCGGCTGGTTCGGCTTCGACGCAAGCGCCCATAAGAGCCTGGCCGTCGCACTGCTGGTAGCGGGCGCGGCCACGCTCGATGCTGGCGTCGTCACCGATCAAACGCTCGGCCGCCGTGCGATCAATTTGTTGAACCCCGCCGCGCGCGGGCGCCTGAACGGGCTTTTCGTCGGCATCTTCTTTATCGGGGGCGCTGTCGGCGCATCGGCGGCCGGGGCAGCATGGGCCTGGGCGGGATGGAGCGGCGTTTGCGTCGTTGGGCTCGCCTTTGCGGGCACGGCGTTCGTGCTGGGCCTGTTGCCCGGGGCGCACGAATAGCGGGCGCTATCCGTGCGGAACCGGCGGCAAATCAATCGCGAATCAGTGGCGAACGAGCGCCATCATCGCGCCGAAGCCGACGAAGACGCCGCCCGTCAGCCGATTGAAGGCCTGCGCGACGCGCCCGCTCTTGAGCGTGGAGCCGATGCGCGCGCCGCACAGCGCATAGACGAGGTACCAGCTGACCTCGATCACCGCGAACGTGGCGACGAGGATACCGAACTGCGGCAGGGTCGCCTTCGATGCGTCGATGAATTGGGGCAGTAGCGCAGCGGCGAACAGAATCGCCTTCGGGTTGCTGCCCGCGACGAGAAAGCCGTTGCGGTAAAGCGCGCCGAGCGAGCGCTCGCGTTTGGTCGGCCCTTCTTGCGCCAGTGCTTCATCGGCGTTCGCTGCGGCCGGCACGCTCGCACGCCACGATTTCACGCCGAGATAGATCAAGTACGCGGCGCCGATCAGACGCAGCGCGTCGAACATGGTCGGCCATGCCTTGAGGAACACGCCTAGACCGGCCGCCGATACCGACAACATGATGACGAGCGCGGAGAGGCATCCGGCCATCGTCGCCGTTGCACGGCGCAGGCTGTGCTGGGCGCTGTGCGTCATCACGACGAGCATGTTCGGCCCGGGAATGGCTGAAATCACGAAAACCGTCGCGACGAACAACCACCAGGTGTGCAAATTCATGATGCGAGGCTTCCCAAAGAATGGCGCAAAACGTCGATTATGCGCGCGATCTCATAGCCATGCAGGCGCTCGCGCATCGGGTTTCGCCGCTGCGTCGTGTGCAGCGGGCGCGCTCGCCTCGCCTCGCACGCAAGCGATCGATCAGCGCCCGGCGCGCCGCGCGGCTACCTCGCCGAGCACGGCAAAGTCTTTCTCGCCCTCGCCTCGCGCCATGACTTCCAGCAAGTTGTCGCGCAGCAGGCTGCCGATGGGCATCGGCGTCGAATTCGCCTCGGCCGCAGCCAATGCGAGCCGGACGTCCTTCAGGCCGAGCCGCGCCTTGAACAAGGCCGGCTCGTAGCGCCGCTCGGCGATGAGCTTGCCGTAGCCCGCATACACGGGCCCCGGGAATACGCTGGACGTGATGACATCGAGGTAGTCGGTTACCGTCACGCCATGCGCGGTGAGAAGCGATGCAGCCTCGCCAAGCGTTTCGATGGCCGATGCGAGCGTGAAGTTGGCCGCGAGCTTGATGACGTTGGCGTGTTCCGGCAGGGAGCCGATGCGCCAAGTCTTCTGCCCGATGGCGTCGAACACGGGTTGGACGCGGTCGATCGCTTCGGCCGGCCCCGCCGCGATGATCGTCAGCTTCGCAGCGGCCGCCACGTCGGGCCGACCCATGACCGGCGCCGCCACATAGTGGATGCCGCGCGCGGCATGATCGCGCGCCTGCGCCTGCGCGAGCGCGATCGACACCGTGGACATGTTCACATGGACGAGCCCGCGCGGCGCGTGCTCGAGCAAGGCCGCATCCACCACGTCGAGCACTGCCCCATCGTCGGCGAGCATGGAAAACACCGCGTCGCCCGAAAAAGCGGCCGCCGGCGCGTCGACGATGCGCGCACCGAGTTCCGCTAGCGGGGCGGCCCGCTCGCGCGTGCGGTTCCATACGCGCACCTGATGGCCCGCTTTGAGCATGTTTTCGACCATCGCATGGCCCATGTTCCCCAAACCGATAAAGCCGACATCCATCGCTTGTCCCCTCGCAGAAACGAAAAAGCGCAGTAAAGCACGATTGCGGCGAATTTGCCGGCCAGCGAGGGCGGCGCGGGCCGCGCACGCGGGCGTAGTCGGTGCGATACTCGTTCGATGCCTACCGTCACCGCCACGTTCCGGTTTTACGAAGAACTGAACGATTTCCTCGCGCGGCCGCTGCGCTCGCGCGCGTTCAGCTGCGTCTGCGCCCGCAACGCCACGACCAAGCACATGATCGAGGCCCTCGGCGTGCCGCATACGGAGGTGGAATTGATCCTCGTGAACGGCGAATCGGCGGGATTCGATCGCGTGCTCGCGGATGGGGATCGCGTCGCCGTCTATCCCAAGTTCGAAGCGCTCGACGTAACGCCGCTCCTGCGCGTGCGCGAAAGGCCGTTGCGCACAACACGGTTCGTGGCCGATGCGCACCTGGGCGGCCTCGCGCGGCTGCTTCGTCTGGCCGGTTTCGACACGCTGTACGACAACCATTTCGCCGACGACGAGATCGAGGCGCTCGCCGCCTCGCAAGAGCGCATCGTGCTCACGCGAGATCGCGAGTTGCTCAAGCGCCGCACGATCACGCACGGCTGCTACGTGCGCTCGCTCAAACCGCAAATGCAACTGCAGGAAGTCGTCGATCGGCTCGACCTGGCCGGGAGCGTGCGCGCGTTCCGGCTGTGCCTCACCTGCAACGCGCCGCTGCGGCGAATCGATCGAGTCGAAGCGCAAGGCCGCGCCCCCGAAGGCGTGCTCGAGCGGCATTCGCAATTCGTCACTTGTGACGTATGCAGGCGCGTCTTCTGGGAGGGATCGCATTGGGAGCGGATGCGCACGCTCATCGATGCGCTCGCCCCACCGCCTCGCCCGGCCTCGTGAAACGGGGCGGCATCGCTTCGACGAACCCCGCGCGATTTCAGGCCACCGCTGCCACCGCCGACCGTTGCCACTGTTGCGCCGATCCCACATCGCCTTCGCGCGCCAAGCCGGTTCGAACCCGTTCAATCTTCAGGACGACGAAGCATTCTTGGCGCTCGAGCGCACGCTCGGGCGCGAAAAAATTGAGGTGGCACCAAACTCGCTTATTGACGCATCTTCGATGCAACAACTAAAATTCAACCAATTCCACAAATGGGGCATATGCCTTGGACAGTTGCAGTAGTCGACCTTCGAACAGTATTTCCGCCTGATCGGCACGACGTCCGCTAATGCTTCCCTAAGCCGCCGTCTTGCCAGCAGGCAGACGGTGCGCGCCGCAGTTTCTCCCTAGTTCTCCGCGCATCGATTTTCGAATGGCCAACGCGCCGTTCGGACGCCGCTTCGCGTGTATCTCACGCAAGCGCGTCCGTCGGTTCGAAGCCGCGAGCGGCTTGCGCTCGCGGTTCGCACGCACACGCCGGCCCGCGCTCGCCACGAGCTAAAGCGCGCGGCCGCCGTGCCGATGAACACGGTCGTACGCGCCATGCGCGAGCGCTAGAGAGAAAGTAGAAATGTCCACACCCATCAACGTTTCGCCCACCCGGGGCGCCGTGCTCGACGACGCGCACGTCGGCGACATCAAAGGGGCCTTCGGGACGATCGCTCACCACGACACGGCGCCGCGCCGCGGGTGGGCCGCCCGTCTGCGCACCCTGCTCGCGATCTTGGGGCCGGGGCTCATCGTCATGGTCGGCGACAACGACGCCGGCGCGTTCGGCACTTATACGCAGGCGGGCCAGAACTACGGCACGACGCTTTTGTGGACGCTCGCACTGTTGATTCCCGTGCTGTACGTCAACCAGGAAATGGTGTTGCGGTTGGGCGCGGTAACGGGCGTAGGACACGCCCGCTTGATCTTTCAGCGCTTCGGCAAATTCTGGGGTGCCTTCAGCGTGGTGGATCTGTTTCTGCTCAACGCGCTGACCATCGTCACCGAATTCATCGGCATCACGTTCGCGCTCGGCTTTTTGGGCGTGCCCAAAGTGCTCGGCGTGTGCATCGCGGCCGTCTTGACGATGGCCGCCGTCAGCACGGGCGACTTCCGCCGCTTCGAACGGTTCGCCATTGTGCTCTGTGTGCTCAGCCTGCTGCTCGTGCCAGTGCTCGTTTCGATCCATCCGCCGGTCGGCACGATCGCACGCGATTTCCTGGTGCCGAGCTGGCCCCAGCACGCGAGGCTCTCCGACGTCATGCTGCTCGTGATCGGCATCGTGGGGACGACCGTTGCGCCGTGGCAGTTGTTTTTCCAGCAAAGCTACATCATCGATAAGCGCATCACGCCGCGCTTCATGAAGTACGAAAAGATCGATCTGTGGATCGGCATCGGCTTCGTCGTGGTGGGCGCGGTCGCAATGATGGCGTTCACGGCGGCGCTGTTCGCCGGGCGCCCGGAATTCGGTCGGTTCACCGATGCCGGCGGTGTCATCGCGGGGCTGCACAGGTATGTCGGCGAAACGTCGGCCACCATCTTCGCCGTCGCGTTGCTCGACGCTTCCATCATCGGAGCCGCCGCCGTGTCGCTCTCGACGGCCTATGCGATCGGCGATGTGTTCGGCATTCGCCACTCGCTGCATCGCAGCGTGTCCGATGCGAAAGGCTTTTACGTCGTCTACTTCGCGATCATTGTTTTCGCGGCCGCGCTCGTGCTGATGCCGGGTAGCCCGCTCGGGCTGCTCACGGTTGCCGTGCAAACGCTGGCCGGCGTCCTGCTGCCTAGCGCCACGGTCTTCCTGCTCTTGCTGTGCAATGACAAAGCAGTGCTCGGCCCATGGGTGAATTCGAAACGGCTGAACGTGTTTACGGGCGCGGTGGTCGCCGTCCTGGTCGTGCTCTCGATCATCTTGACCGCCGCAACCGTCTTTCCCGACATCTCGGGCCAGGCCATCGTCGCGATTCTCGCCGGTGGGGCGTTGCTGTTCGCTGCAGCATATCTCGGCACGGAAGCGTGGCGGCGCATGACCCGCGCGAAGGACGATGCACAGCTGGCGACTACGCCTGCGCCACATGAGCTTGCTCATCGCAACGCCTGGCGCATGCCGCCGCTGCACGAGCTGCCGCCGCCCGTGCTGACGCTCACGACGCGCCTATGGATGGGGGCGCTGCGCGGCTACCTCGTCGTTGCCGTTGGGCTCGTCATCGTCAAGGTGGTGCAGATGGCGATGCATTGAGGGCGTAAGCGGCGCCGAGCGAATTGGCGCGATCATCGAGCAAGCGATAGTAAAGGCGAAGCCATTGGCTTCGCCTTTCTTTTACCGTCGCACCGCATCCTCACGCCGTGGCTTCGTCCTTCGCGGCATAGCATCCGCGCGCAGCGGCGCTGTTCAATTTCGCACGCTTGAGCAGCGCCTGCTGAGCGATGCCGATGTTGGCGGTCTGGCCACGCCAAGCGTCGAGCGGCGGCTCTTGTAGCGCGCGACCATAGGAAAAGCTGAGCGGCCACGGACGGCGGCCGATCCGATTGATCGCATCGAGGTGAGCGCTCGCTTGCACCGGTGTTTGCCCGCCCGACAGGAAATAGATGCCGGCAACGGCCGGCGGCACCGTGCGGCCGAGAACCGACACCGTGCGCGCAGCCACTTCGCTCACGCCGGCTGCACGCGCGGCAGCTTTGCCGGCCAATACCATGCTCGGTTTGAGCAGCATGAGCTCCAACGCCACGCCATGCCGGTGCAGTGCGTGAAACACCTCGTGCAATACCGCTTCCGTCACTTGCGCGCAGCGGTCGATCGAGTGACCGCCATCCATCAGCACCTCGGGTTCGACGATCGGCACGATGCCCGCTGCTTGGCAAATGGCAGCGTAGCGCGCCAGCGACTCGGCGTTGGCTTCGATGGCCAGGCGGCTCGGCAATGTATCCGACACGTTGTAGACGGCGCGCCACTTCGCGAATCGGGCGCCTTGCGCCTTGTATTTCTCGAGCCGCGCGGCAAGGCCGTCGAGCCCTTGCGTGATCTCGTCGCCTTCGGCATGTGCAAGCGGGATCTTGCCCGTATCGACCTTGATGCCCGGAACGATGCCCTGCCGCGCAGCGAGGCTCGGTAGCGGCTCGCCATCGGCGGCGCACTGGCCAAGCGTTTCTTCATAGAGGATGACGCCGCTCACATATTGCGCAAGGCCCGGCGTCGACAGCAAGAGCTCACGCCACGCACGGCGGTTTTCCTCTGTCGATTCGACGTCGATGCTCTTGAACCGCTTCGCGATGGTGGGGCCGCTTTCGTCCGCGGCCAGTAGGCCTTTGCCGTTTTGCACGATGGCGTCGATCGTGGCTTGCAGTGCGCTGTCCGTTTGCATCGTCTGCTCCTCCTAGGGCGAAAAAGCTTCGTGCGCGGAACCGAGCGCGCGCGAGGCCTCGTTCCAGTGTGCGCGGCAGAGCATGCATGTGCCAGCTGTCGATGTGCGCTCGACCGCTTTTGGCCGTTCGAATAAGCGAGCAATCGCAGTGCCCGCACCCGTGGGCGAGCGCGGCATGGGGACGAAGAGAAGGCCGAGCGCATCGCACGGGGGAGCGCCGCCGATGAGCCGCAAAAAAAGACCGCGGACCGGCGAGCCCGCAAAGGCAAGCCGGCCCGCGGTCGGACCGAAACCGACGACCTGCGTCGCATCGGCGGCCGAAGACCCGCCGAGCGACTGGCCGAACCTGGCAGACCCCGCTCAGCGCGCCGGCGCGCGACGGGTTCCCTTCAAGAACGGCAGCTGACGAAACACATTGAATGCGATCAGATTGCCCAGCACGACGAGCGCGAGGCCAATCACCGCCGGGGCCGACCATCGATAGCCTTCGAACACGGTCGACACCGCGAGCGCGACGAAGGGAAACAAGACCGTGGAATAGGCCGCGCGCTCCGGCCCGATCCGGCCGACGAGCGTCAAATACGTGGTGAAGCCGATCACCGAACCGGGCACGGCCAGATACAGCAGGGCACCCAAATACCGCGGCGTCCATTCGGGTTGAAACGAGAAGCCCGCTGCGAGGCTGCCCAGCGTCAACACGCTAGCGCCGATCAGCATGGCCCAGCCGTTGGTCACGCTAGGATGCAGGCCCATCGACTGCATCCGGCTGGACAGCAGATTCCCGGCAGAAAAGCACATCGTGCCGACCAGGGTGATCGCTAGGCCCAGCCACATCGTCTTGTCGCCTGCGTGGTCCGCAACCTGAGGCGCGAACAGGCAGAGGATGCCGACAAGGCCCAGCAGGGCGCCCAGGATCGCGCTCGGCTGCAGCGCGCGGCCCATGAACAGCCGCCCGTTGACCGCGTTGAACAGCGGGGCGGTGGAAAACACGACTGCGACGAGGCCGCTCGGCACGATTTGCTCGGCGTAGTAGAAGCACAGGAAGTTGCAGCAAAACAGCGCCAACCCCTGCGCGAACAACAACGGCCAGGCGGCGCGGGGCGGGCGCATCGGGCGGCCCGTCATGCGCACGATCGCCAGCATGACGATCGAGGCAAGGATGAAACGGAACGCGATGGAGACGGGCGGCTCCACGACACCGGTCTGCCACTTGATGGCGATCCAAGTCGTGCCCCAAATCAGCACCGTGGTCGAATAAAGCAGCAAGTTCATGAGGCTCTCATGTTCTGTCGAAGGTTTCGCAACGGGCCGGTATGCCCAAGCGCGTTCACTATGCGGCGGCGGCGCACGATTCGCGTTGTCTATCCTTGCGGTTTTATTCCCGCGCACGGGGCGCGACGGCGGGCACGGGTGCGCCGCTTTCTCTATACTCATGCGGTCATGATCCGATTCTTATCGCCGCCGTGAACGCGAGCCCCTTCGCCCTTGCCCCGACCGACGCTTCGTGCGTCGATGCACCGCCGTTCGGCATGCATTCGGTCGGCGTGACGCTGGCCAACGCGAATGCCACGCTGGAGCGTTTCGCCTGGCTGGGGGATCGGCTGGCCGCGGCGATTTGGCGGCGGGACATCGTCGAAGACGAAACGGCCTACGATCGGCCCGGCCATCACACGCTCTCGTGCTACCTGAACGGCGGCTATCGCACCGAGCGGCAGAAGCTGCCCGGCCAGTACGGTGCGCCGGCTCGGCTGTGCGCGCTGCCGGGCGACCACGAATCGCGCTGGTGGGTGCGGGGCCACATGCATTTCTTCCATCTGTACTTCCTGCCCGAGCACTTCACCCAGCGCGCCGTGCAAGAGCTCGATCGCGAACCGCGCGAACTGACGCTGGCCGATCGCACCTACTTCGAAGACGCCCATATCGCCGCGCTGTGCCGCGCGCTCGCGGCGCAATCGTGGGACGCGCCCGACGAGCGCCTGCGCGCGAACGAAGCGGCCCACGAAATCCTGAGCCTATTGCTGCGCAGCCAATCTGTGCGCCGCAGCGACGCGCCCGTCAAGGGTGGCCTCGCGCCCGTCGTGCGGCGGCGCTTGCGCGATTACATCGAAGCGCATTTGTGCGGCGCGATTACGCTCGGCGACCTATCAGAGGTCGCTTGCCTGTCGGAATTTCATCTGTCGCGCATGTTCCGGGCCTCGTTCGGCATGCCGCCGCACGCCTGGATTGCGGGCCGGCGCGCCGAGCTCGCGCGGCAATTGCTGCGCACGACGCTACTGCCGCTGGACGAAATCGCCGAACGAGCCGGCTATGCCGACGCAAGCCATTTCAGCCATCGGTTTCGCGCGGCCGTGGGCGCCTCGCCGCTCGCTTATCGGCGGGCGCTCAAATGCGACTTCAACGCTTCGATGACGGCTGCGACTTTCGGCGAAGGCTGACGCGCCGAGGGGTAGACGGCTTGGATCGCGGCAGGCTCGCCCGCCCATCGCGGAAATAGACGAACGAGCCGCCCGGCCGCCAGGTCCTCTTCGATCGAAAAATCGGTAAGGAGCGCGAAGCCTGCGCCCGCGAGCGCGGCCGCGCGGCAAGCGGTGGCCGTATTGGCAACGAACGCCGGCTGGCAGCGGACCCGCAAGCGCTGCCCGCCCGCGCCCGACAAGGCCAGGGTGTTGGGGTGCGGGATCGTCGATAAGGCCACGAACGGCATCTCGCTCAGGCCGCCCGGCGATTTGGGCAACTTGTGGTGCGCGAGGAAGTCGGGGCTGGCGACGAGCCAGCGCAGATACTGCCCGAGCCGAGCCGATCGATAGCTCGAATCCTTTAGGTTTCCTAAACGAATGGCTAGGTCGATCCGCTCCGCGACGAGATCGGCGTATCCGTCCGCGCACATCAGTTCGATTTGCAACTGCGGATGCGTGCGCTGCAGCGCGACCAATGCCGGCGCCACGACGAGCGCCCCGTAGTCGATCGGCGATGCAATACGCACTGCGCCGCGCAATGGTCCCGAGTGAGTGGCGATGGCGGCGAGGGCATCGCTTGCCGTGCGCAGGCACGCCCGGCTCGCTTCGTACAGCGTGCGCCCTGCCTCGGTCAAGCTCGAGCGCCGCGTCGTGCGCACGATCAGCGTCGTGCCCACTTCCGCTTCGAGGCGCTGCATATGCGTGCTGACCATCGTCTTGGCCAGCCCGAGCCGCTCTGCCGCCGCGCTGAGCGAGCCGCTCTCCACCACGGCCGCGAAGACGACGAGACGATTGAGATTGATATCGCGCAATTGTGGCATGAGCGATTGTCCACCTTCGATGGATTGTGATTCGTCGATTATCCATCTTATGCGGCCAATCCGGCTGCGATACGCTTCGCATCGAGTCAATCGATCTTCTTTCATCGTAAGGACCAGCCCTATGCCACTCGCTCGCCCCGATCGCCCGATCCGCCTTCACTCGATGCGTCTTTCGGGCCATGCCCATCGCGCAAAGCTGTTTCTGAGCCTGCTTGGCCTGCCGTTCGAAACGATCGAAGTGGATGTTCGGGCGGGCGAGCAACGCACCCCGGCCTTTCTAGCGATGAATCCCTTCGGGCACGTACCCGTGATCGAGGACGGCGAGACGATCGTGTTCGATTCGAACGCAATACTCGTCTATCTCGCGAAGCGCTACGCCGATGCATCGTGGCTGCCGGAAGACCCCGTCGGCGCGGCGCAGGTGACGCAATGGCTCGCTCTGGCGGCGGGTCCGATCGCCTATGGGCCATGCGCGGCCCGTCTCGTGAAGGTGTTCGGCAACGACCTCGATTACGACGCCGCCGTGCGCACGGCGATCAAGCTGTTCGATGTCATCGAACCGATGTTCGGCACGCGAGCCTTCGCCATCGGAGCGCAGCCGACGATCGCCGACGTCGCGGCCTACACCTACATCGCCCATGCGCCCGAGGGCGGTATTTCGCTCGCGCCGTATCCGAACTTGCGCGCTTGGCTCGCACGGGTGGAAGCACTGCCCGGCTTCGTCGCCATGCCGGCAGTCGCGCCCGCGCCGGCGACGCAATCGTAGAACCCGTAGGTCGCCCTACTCCTAGACGAGGATGCTTGCGCCATGAGCACCGAAACGCACGAACGCCGCCCCGTCATGCCGCCGCCCGGCTGGGACCTCGACGACGCACCGTTCCATGCCGGCGAAATTGCCGTGCAGACGCGCGCCGGCGTACGAGAAAAAGCCGAAATAGGCGGGCGGCGCGGCATACGCCGCTATTTGCCCGAACAGCACCGGCAGTTCTTCGCGCAATTGCCGTTCATCGTCCTCGGCGGCATCGATGCCCAAGGGCAGCCCTGGGCCACATTGCGTGTGGGCGATCCGGGTTTCGTCTCTTCGCCCGATGCGACGACGCTGCGCATCGCGGGCGAACCACTCGACGGCGATCCGCTCGCCCGCGCCTGGCGGACAGGCGCCGCGTTGGGAGGCCTCGGCATCGAGCCGCCGACGCGCCGGCGCAATCGCGTCAACGGCATCGTGACCGCGGACGACGACGGCGTCCTGACGGTGAACGTGCGCCAAAGCTTCGGCAATTGCGCGAAGTACATCCAAAGCCGCACGCCGACTCGCATCGAGCAAGGGCGGCCGGCCACGGAACGCGCTTCTGAACGCCGGGCCGCGACGCTCGATGCGGCCGACCGGACGCTCATCGCGAGCAGCGATACGTATTTCATCGCCACGCGCAGCACGCTGGCCGACGACGCCGCGTCGCAAGGCGTCGACGTGTCGCATCGCGGGGGACCGCCGGGGTTCGTCCGTATCGAGGACGAGCGCACCTTCGTCGCCCCCGACTATCGCGGCAATCAATTCTTCAATACGCTCGGCAATCTTGCCGAAGACAGCCGCGCGGGGCTGCTGTTCATCGATTTCGACCGCGGCGACCTGCTCTATGTCGCTGCGCGCGCCGATATCGTCTGGGAAGGCGCTGCGCTCGAGACGTTTGCCGATGCTCAGCGACTCGTGCGGTTCACGGTCGAAGAAGTGCGACGCAGTCCCGCATCGCTGCCTTTTCATTGGTCCGCGGTCGAATATGCCCCGCAGTTCGCCATCGCTAACGCGGCGTCGACGCTATCGAGCGGCAACTGAACGTCAGGGAAGCGGAGCCGGTCCTCGCCTAGCGGCGGCCGGCTAACGCGCCGCCCACGGCCAGGGCAAGGTGGGCGTTGCCGCCATCGATATGAGCGTCATTTATAAAAACAATTATCATTCTCATATCGATAGCTTTTACCATGAACACCTCATGCAAGGGGAACGAGGTGCGTCATGACGACTGCGCAAATGCAACTGGGAATGAGCGGCCGCGCCACGTTGGCGATCGGCGACGCCCTCGCCGGGCGCGGCGGGCACAGCCCCTTCGCGCGGCTGCGCGCGGCCCTGCTGTTTGCCGGCCCCGCCGTCGTCGCGTCCATTGCGTACGTGGACCCCGGCAATTTTGCGACGAACCTGCAGGCGGGGGCCAAGTACGGCTATTCGCTATTGTGGGTCGTGCTCGCGGCGAACGTCGTGGCGATGTTGTTTCAAGCGCTTTCGGCCAAACTCGGCATCGTCACGAATCGCAATCTCGCTGAAATCAGTCGCGCGCATTTTCCTGTGCCCATCGTGTACGCGATGTGGGGCGTGAGCGAGATCGCCGCCATGGCGACCGACCTCGCGGAATTCCTCGGCGGCGCCCTCGGCTTGTCGTTGCTGCTTCATGTGCCGCTCATCGCCGGCATGGCGATCACCGGCATCGTCACCTATGCGATCCTCGCTGCCGAAAAGCGCGGCTTTCGCCCGCTCGAGCTCATCATCGGCGCCTTGATCGGCACCGTCGCGCTCTCCTATGTGATCGAGTTGATGCTCGTCGACGTGAACTGGAGCGAAGCGGCGCACGGCGCCTTCGTACCGCATCTGCAAGGCGGCGGCGCACTCTCGCTCGCCGCGGGCATTTTCGGCGCGACGGTCATGCCGCACGCGATCTACCTGCACTCGGGCCTCACGCAACATCGCGCCCCCGCTCGCAACGATGCGGCGCGCCGCAAACTGCTGCGCTTTTCCAATCGGGAAGTGATCGTCGCCCTGTCGCTCGCCGGGCTCGTGAACATGGCGATGGTCATCATGGCCTCGAGCGCGTTTCACGCAGGGCATGCCGACGTCGCCGAGATCGAGACCGCCTATCGGAGCCTCACGCCGCTGCTAGGCGCAGGCGCCGCCGCGGTGTTCCTCGTGTCGTTGCTGGCCTCAGGCATTTCGAGTTCGGTCGTGGGGACGATGGCGGGACAGATGGTGATGCAGGGTTTCGTCGGCCTTCACATTCCCGTCGGGCTGCGCCGGCTTTTGACGATGGCGCCCGCTTTCGTCGTCGCCGCACTCGGCGTGCAGGCCACCGACGCGCTGCTCTACAGTCAGGTCGTGCTCAGCTTCGCATTGCCGGCGCCGATGATCGCGCTCGTCATCGTGACGAGCCGGCGGGACATCATGGGCGAATTCGTGAACAGCACGAAAGTGACGACGGCCGCGATTGCCGCGACCGTCGTCATCCTTGCGCTGAACGTCGTGCTCCTGCTGCAAACGTTCGGGGCGCTCGGCTAAGGCAAGTCAGGCCTAGCCTAGGCCCTCGTCGCCTCGCTTACTGTGCCTGTACCGATCCGACGTGATAGACCGCCGGGTCGGCTTTGCCCCCGACTTCGAGCAGGCCGACGAGGCCCTTGCCTGCACGCGTGAGCGCATGGTCGACGAGCATGTACTTGCCCGGGTACTGCATCTTCATTTCGACGATCGCTGCGCCGCCCGGCGGCACGATCGTCGTTTGGACATCGTGCTTGACGCCGCTCAGCGAACCGCCTTCATAGACGGTATCGAACACCCCGCCGATGATGTGGAACGACGAGATCTTGTTCGGGCCGCCCACGCCGAAGTACACACGCACCGTCTGGCCCACGTCGGCCACGAGCTTATGCGTCTTCGTCAGCGAACCGACCGCGCCGTTGAATACGTAGTACTCGGGCTGCTCGGCAGACAGCTTGGCCATATCCACTTGTTGATGCACGTGCGTGCCGAACGGTTTGGTCGTGTAGATCTCGCCCTGCATCACGTAGTATTCCTTGTCGACCTTGGGCAAACCGCCTTCGGGCTCGATCAGGATCATGCCGTACATGCCAGCCGCGATGTGCTCGGGAACGAGCGGCGTCGCGCAGTGATACACGTACAAGCCCGGGTGCATCGGCTTGAACGTAATCGTCTTTTGCTGGCCCGGGGCGACCTGCGTATCGCCTCCGCCGCCCATCCCGCCCATCACCGCATGCAGGTCGATCGAGTGATTCATCTTGCTCGTCGGCGCATTCGCGAGCGTCAGCTCCACCGTGTCGCCCACCCGCGCGCGCAGCATCGGACCAGGCACTTGCTTGTCGAAGGTCCAGTAGGTGAACGTCGTACCGTTGTCGAGCTTGCCGGTGACTTCATCGGTTTCGATGCGGTATTTCAGCGTCTGCGGCGCGCGAGCGCCGATCGGGGACGGCACGGCGGACGGGTCGCCCGCAATGCTGATGGCGTCCGCTTTGGCCGGCAAGGCGGGGGCCGCCGAAGCGGTGTAGACGGCAGGCATGGGCATCGCGTGTCCGTCCATGCCGCCGTGGGCCGAGGCCGGTTCGACACCGCCCATATCGCCACGCGCGGCCTGCGCCGGAGCCTGGGCCGCGGCGGCGGTCACGATGAGCTTGCCTTCCATGCCAGCTTCCTTATGGCCGGCCACGCTGCAGAAGTACGGGAACTCGCCCGCACGCGTTGCCACGAAACGCAGCGTCGTCGGTCCGCTCGCGCCGCTGAAGCGCTTCGATTCGACTTTCAGGTCGGGGAACGTGATGTCGTGTTCCGCGCCCTCCTTGCTTGCGATCGCGATTTCCACCGTATCGCCGACTTGCACTTTCAAATCGGGATCGGCATTGCCTCGCTCGTCTTCATAAACGAGCTTGCCGTCGGCGATATCCGTGCGAAGCGTGAAATGTTTAACGTTGCCCTGTGCGGCTGATTTAGCGGCGTGTGCGGAAGCGGGAATGGGTGTAGCAGCAAAACCGGCGGTGCTGCCGCTCCCCATGATCAATGCGACGGCAAAGCATATTGGCGTAATAACACGGAATTTGCACATCATGTGCTCCATAACCGATAGTCTGTTTTATGACCGGCCCGAGACATGGCCCGCGGTCTACGCGGCCATGCGGTTCGATGCCGGCGCTGGTTGGGCGAGTGGCCCCGGCCTTGCCGGGCATCGCCTGTTCAAACGCGATCGATTGAGACGCTTCGCCGCGTCCGTTGCACGAGCCCGCGTCGCTATCGAATGCATGAAAACAGTTCGAATATTCCCGATCGATTTCCTCGACTTAATTGCCACGGGAATTCCGACTGCATCATTCGATCCGTCGATCGACTATCGACGTTTCACAATGCCCGTCTTCATGTATTCCAATGTAGTCAAATAAACGCCAAATAAAATTGATGGTGATCAAGCGAAAACACCAAGTGGATTTCCACGGTATTGGCACCCGACCGCGCGCCGCCCATTCAAGCCGCGAAGCGTTACGGGTGGCGGCGATTCGGGTTTATGCGCCGTTTCGCCACAGCACGCGATTTAGCGAGTAATTTGACGAGCCGTGCGTCATCGCGAGGGCTCGAATCATCGCCACTCGTAGCTGAATTGGGGCCGTGCTTGCCGTTGGCGCGTTTGGCCGTCGTTTCCCGATCGCGCGCCTCCCGTTTCGCACGCCGCGCTTCGCGTGCGAGCAGCGCGGCGAAGGCGGCCTCGTCCGCCTTCAAACCGCGCCGCGTCCTAACCTTCGGTAGCTCACAGAGCTCGCCGGCTTCGAACGCCTCGATGACCCCGGGATGGATGTAGCAGCGCCGGCAGACCGCCGGCGCATTGCGCAGCGTTGCCGCGACGTGCTTGACGGTCTCGACGAGATGCTTGCGGGCGTGGGCCGCGCTGCGCGGCTCGATCTGACGCAGGGCGGCGAGCGCGAACACGCTGCCGGCCCACGTGCGATAGTCCTTCGCCGTGAAATCGGCGCCGCTCGTTTCGCGCAGATAATCGTTGATGTCGGATGAGCCGACGGGCCGGCGCTCGCCGTTTTCATCGACGTATTGAAACAGTTCGCGCCCCGGCAAATCCATGCACCGTCGTACGATGCGGGCCACGCGCGGGTCGTCGACATCGACATCGTGCTCGATGCCGCTCTTGCCGCGAAACCGAAAGCGCAAGTGCCCGGCGCGCACGGCCGCGTGACGCTTGCGCAGTGTCGTGAGCCCGAAGGATTGGTTTTCGCGCGCATACTCCGCGCTGCCCACGCGCACGAGGGTGACATCGAGCAAGCGCACCACGGTCGCCGCCACTTTTGCCCACGGCATGCCTGGTAGGCGCAGATCGCGCGCCACGTGTGCGCGAATCTTCGGCAACGCGTCGCCGAAGGCGGCCATCCGGTCATATTTGGTGGCATCGCGTATTTCGCGCCAGCGCACGTGGTAGCGGTACTGCTTGCGCATGCGCGCGTCGCGCCCCGTCGCTTGCAAGTGGCCCAGCGGGTCGGGGCAGATCCACACGTCGGTATAGGCCGGCGGCACCGCGAGCGCATCGATGCGTTTGATTTCCGCTTCGTTGCGGATGCGCCGACCCTGCGGGTCGAAGTAGACGAAATGCCCGCGCACAAGCTTGCGCGTGATGCCGGGACGACGGTCGTCGACATAGCGCAAGTCCTTCGGCAATTCGATCGGCGGCGCGGCAGGCTCGGGCGCATCGCCACCCGAGGGGTTGCGTGTCGATGCGCGTGCAGGCGGGCGGCTCGAACCGCGAGAAGGCTTGGGCATGGCGCGAGGCAAAGACGGAGGGTTGAGACGTTTTATGCAATCGCCATGCCATAGGCGCCGCTCGGTGCGAGCGCCGACTATCCTTCTGCCGGGCGCCGTGCGGCTCGACGCCCGGAGGTCAACCCAGATGCCCCGCACCGAAGCGGTCGTTGAAAGTGTGGAATTGCTCCATGTATTTCTCGTAACCCTGCTCGGCGGCAAAGCGCAGCGGGTAGACGCGTTTGACCAGCACTTCGCGCGCGTTCGGCTGCGTTTCGAGAATGCTCATGACTTCGCCGATGAACTCGGCAAGCGGCATGGCGTTCGGATCGTTCGCTTGCTGCTCGCCCATCAATTCGGTCGCGACATACGGCGGAACGATTTCTATGACGTCGACCGGCGTATGACGCAATTGATAGCGCAACGCGTCGCTGAACGCATGAATCGCGGCTTTCGTCGCGCTGTAGGCCGGCGTATGAGCGAGCGTGAGAAACGCCAAGCCCGAAGACACGGTCAGCACCGTCGAGTGCGGCTGACGCTTCAGTTGCGGCAACAGCGCCGCGGTCAGGCGCATCGGCGCAAGCAGATTCGTCGCGACCGTCGCCTCGGCGGTCGACAGATCCACCTCGTCCGCAGCCCAGTCTTCCATCTGCATGATGCCGGCGTTGTTCAGCACGGCGTTCAGTTGCGGATACTCCTCGGCCATGCGCGCCGCGAAGCGCTCGATTCCCTTCGGGTCCTGTAGATCGAGTTGCGCCGTCTTCATCCCGGGGTTGGCTTGCGCCACCTGACGCAGCGTGTCCTCGCGCCGGCCGGCGATGATGACTTGATTGCCGCGGCGATGAAACGCTTCGGCCAAGGCGCGCCCGATGCCCGAGCCACCGCCCGTGATGAGAAGGGTGTTTCCAGTCACTTGCATGATGTCTCTCCCGTGGTTGACTGACGGCAGAATAGCGCCAATACTCTCATATAGGAAGTAGGCACCTTTTTGTATCATACGAACACATTCGTAACTAACCTACCAATTCGAGCCATAGAGATGAGCCTGAAAAAACAAAAGCAGACGGGGCGCGCCGTCGTCTTCGAATCGCCCACGGGCAAGCCGTCTACGCCCGAGATCGACGACGTCGTGATGGAAGTCATCGGCAAAGTCGCGGATAAATGGACCATGTGCGTGCTCGAGGTACTCGCGCAGAACGGCGTCTTGCGGTTCACGCGCATTGGCGAGCTCGTCGGCGGCATCAGTCAGCGCATGTTGACCAAGACGTTGCGGCAGATGGAAGAAGACGGCTTCGTCACGCGCACCGTCTACCCCGAAGTGCCGCCGCGCGTGGAATATCAACTGACCGAACTCGGCGAGAGCCTGTGCGCCGCGTTTTGCGGTGTCTGGGTGTGGGCGGAAAAGCATTACGCGCAACTGCAAGCGCGGCCCAAGCAAGCCAAGGCGTGACACACCGCGGCGCAGCACCAGCTCGCCATCGCTATCTTGCGCTAAGGGTGGTAATGCGTCCTGTTTTAGCGCAAATCGCGCTCAAGCCCCGGTAAATCACGAAGATCGAGGTGCTTGCCATCGGCAAGCGCATTGCAATTCGCATCGATCCTTCGAAAGGGGCAAACCATGAATCCACGATTGACCAGTCGCTCGGCGTCTCGCACGGCGATCGCCTCGGCCGCCTTAGCGCTGCTTTGCGCCACACCGCTCATCGCCCGAGCGTTGCCGGCGATGCCGTCGCCGCAAGTGCAGCTCGTCGACGGCGTGATCGCCGGGGACCGCTCGATAACGGACACCCATCAGATCAATGTTTTTCGCGGCATTCCCTATGCCGCTGCCCCGGTAGGCATCCACCGCTGGCGCGAGCCGCAACGCGTGGCGAGTTGGCCGGGCGTGCGCGATGCCAAAGCCTTCGGCCCGCGCTGCATGCAGATGGCGTTGCCCGGCATTCGATTTCGTTCGTCGAGCATGAACGAAGACTGCCTCTACCTGAACGTATGGGCGCCCGCGGCAAGCCAAAGCGCGAAGCTGCCGGTACTCGTCTATTTCCATGGCGGTGGCTTCGCATTCGGCGACGGCTCCGAGCCCCGCTACGACGGCTCGCATCTCGCCGCCCGCGGGATGATCGTCGTGACGGTCAATTACCGGCTCGGCGCGTTCGGCTTCATGATGCATCCGGAGGCATCGCGCGACAGCGCGGTCGGGGCGGCGGGAAATTACGGTCTGCTCGATCAGCAGGCGGCGCTGCGCTGGGTGCGCGAGAATATCGCACGCTTCGGCGGCGATCCGCGGAAGGTCACCATCGGCGGAGAAACGACCGGCGCGATGGCCGTGAGCGCGCACATGGCCGCGCCTTCCTCACGCGGGCTGTTCGCGCGGGCGATCGGCGAAAGCGGAGGCGCGTTCGCGCCCAATGGCTTCTGGCGGCGCGAGAAAGCGGAAAAAGTCAGCCGAAGCTTGGCAGCCCGCCTCGGCGCGGATTCGCTCGCGGCACTGCGGGCGCTATCGGCCGAGAAAGTGCAGGCCGCAATGGGCACTCATCGTGAACCGCAGCCGTTTTTCTGGCCTAGCATCGACGGCTATTTCCTCACCGATACGCCTGCCGCCGTCTTCGAAGCAGGGGGTCAAGCGCCGGTTCCCTTGCTCGTCGGTTCAAACTCGCAAGAAAGCCACTTCCGAACGGTCTACGGTCCGATGGCGCCGACGCCCGAGAACTGGACGCTGATTCTCAGCGCCGTGTTCGGCAACGAAGTCGCACAAGCACGCGCGTTCTATCCAGGAAACGACGCCGACGAGATCAACCGCTCGGCGGCGGTGCTCGCCAATGACTTGACGATGAGCCACAGCGCCTGGCGCTGGATGGATTTGCACCGGCAAACCGGCCGCGCCCCCGTGTATTTCTATCTGTTCACGCATCCGCGCCCGACCGCAGTGGCATCGGCTACCCAAGAGAGCGCGGGCGAGAATTCGTCACCCAGCACCGGTGCGCCTCACCGATCGGAGATAGCCTATGTGTTCGACAATCTCGATCAGGATCGTCGTTATCAGTGGACGAGCGACGATCGCGCCGTCGCGCATATCTTTTCGAGTTACATCGAGCAGTTCGTGAAGACGGGCAATCCGAACGGCATCAACGATAGACAATCGGATTTCACGCGGCTCGGACGCGTGACGAGCGTCGTGCGCCCTCCGCGTTGGCCGGCCGTGCGGCAAGAGCGCGACGGCTTGACAAGGCAAGCGATCGGCAAGGACACGGTCACCATGTGGGATGCGAGCGCCGAGCGGCAAGCCCTCGTCGAACGCATCATGAAAGCGCGACCCGGGGCGAATTAAGGGCGTTGCAATATAGTCAATCGCCCGGCCCTTCGCCGGCATTGCTCGATGCGCCGCCGGGCGCCGCCCGGCGCGCAGGACGGCGCACCACCCTTACCTTTGCGCTCGTGCCGCCGCCGCAAAAGAACTGCGTGCCGCCATCGGATTCGAGCCCCGAGACGACCACGCTCGGCGGCATCGCGAGCGCCTCGATCACTTGGCCTGTCTGCGCATCAAGGTGTCGAATTTCGCTTTGCTCGTCCTCCCACGTGCCGTGCCACAGTTCACCGTCGACCCAAGTCACGCCCGTGACGAACCGATTCGATTCGATCGTACGCAGCACCGCGCCCGTTTCGGGGTCGATTTGCAAGATCTTGCGTTCGGCATAGCGGCCGAGCCAGAGCGAACCTTCGGCCCATGCCAGCCCCGAAGTGCCGCCGCCGGCCGGCGCCGCGATGGTACGCAGCACGCGCCCCGTTGCCGGGTCGAGCTTATGGATCGAGTCGCCATCCACCTGAAAGATGTGCTTTCCGTCGAAAGCCGTTCCCGCATGCGCAGGCACGTCGAGCGCGGATTGCATTCGACCGCTTACCGGATCGAGCACGCACAGCTTCTCGCCGGCGGCAAACCAGACTTGATGGCCGTCATAGGTCACGCCGGCGACTTGCTCGACGCCCGGCAACGGGCCGAATTCCCGGACAATTTCAGCATTCGATAGGTTCATCGTTGGCATCCTAAAGGTTCGGTAGCGGCGAAGGGAGTAACAATGTCGTCGCGAATCCAACGACAGGCGGCGTCATCCACCTTCTCGCCCGCCCCTCGCCTATCGCTTGAATTTTCCCGGAAGAGGCCAGGGCATCGAGCGCACGCTGCACCGATCGCTGGCTCGCACCCAACGCAAGCGCCAAGGCCGAACTGGACCACGACTCGCCGTCGGCCAGCAGCGCAAGAACCGCCGCATGTTTCTCGTCGAGGGGTCGCGCCAAAACGACGACGTCGCGCGCCGTGCGGGGCATCAGCGCAAATCCGCGCTTGGTCGCCGTCACGTCCGCGAGCGGTCTGAGCAATGCGCGCAAGCGGCCGATTTCCACACGCAAGCGCACCCGGTGCGACTCGTCGATCGACCTCGCGCGAAACGCGTGAGCGATCATGACTTCTCTCGGAATGTCCTGCGGCCAAGCTTCAGCCAGAACGCGTGCGAGCGCGAACAACACGGGCCGGGTGGCGAGGGTCACCGTCGTTTCGGCATCGCGCACGGCATGGCGGCACGCGTCGACGATAAGACGCCGCGGCGACGTTAACGCCTGCACTTGCTCGAGCGTCAGCGTGCGCGTCTGGCCGCCCGAGATCAGGCGCGCGGCCGGAGCGGCAAGCGCCAGCGAGGCGCTCTCCACTTCGGCCATCAACGAAGCGATACCCGACGCACGCGCTGCCCGAGCCGCGCGTGCAAGCGCTTCACGCGCCGCCGTTGCTTGCAGGCGGCGAATCGCAATGCCCGCCGCAAGCAGTTCCGAGGATGCCAATAAGGCCGGAGGCAGCGGACCGGATGAGCCAACGAGCAGCGCGCGCTGCGCATCGTCGATGCGCCCGAGCAGCAGCGACCGCCGCGCTGCCAGATTGCGCGCGTGCGCCGCATTGAGCCGATCGCCATGCGCTTCGAGCATCGCGCGCGCCGCATCGAGCGATTTCTCCGGCCAGTTCAAATCGCGCGCGGCCAGTGCGACTTCGGCTTGCGCCACGACGCATCGCGCGCGCGCCAATGCGTGCTTCTGCCCGAAGGCGCGTGCGGCGCTGCGCAAGAGCACCCTCGCGCGCGCGAGATCGCCAAGCTGCGCCATGGCGATGCCGCGCAATGCCAGCGCAGGCGCGTCCTCGCGCTGCGACACGCAATTGAGCGCGCGCAGCGGATCACCGGCGGCAAGCGCGCGCGACGCGGCGGCAATCAGCGAGTCCATTCGAATCCCGCCACACTTGTCACTCCTTGCATTCGATACCGGTCGCTAATCTAGCACGTGACATGTCACGACATGTAGCCGCCCGCCCGCGCAAAAACGGCACGCCGAGCAACGGCGGCGCAATCAACGATCACCCAATCTATCGAACGGAGCCAAACCATGACGACACACGCAATAGGAACACGCGACGAGTGGCTCGCCGCTCGTCTCGCCCTGCTCGATGCCGAGAAGGCGATGACGCGCCAAAGCGACGAACTTGCACGCCAACGACAAGCGCTGCCATGGGTGCGCGTCGACAAGGACTACCGCTTCGACACCGAGCGAGGCACGGTATCGCTAGCGGATCTGTTCGAAGGCCGCTCGCAACTGCTCGTCTATCACTTCATGTTCGGTCCGGACTACAAGGCGGGATGCCCCTCGTGCTCGTCGATCGCCGATACGTTCAATGGCTTTCACGTGCACCTGGCCAATCACGACGTCACGCTCACCGCCGTTTCCCGCGCGTCCCTCGATAAGCTCACTGCGTACAAGCAGCGCATGGGTTGGACCTTTCCGTGGGCGTCGTCGCACGATAGCGACTTCAACTTCGATTTCAACGTATCGTTCACGCAGATGCAGCAACGCGACGGCGAAATCGAATACAACTATCAACGCGGCGCGCACGCGATGGATGTCGAACCCGCGCCGGCGCCGGTGGACCAGTTCGCTCGAAGCTGCGGAACCGATGCGAAAACTTATGCCCGAGACCGGCCCGGCGTGAGCGCCTTCGTGCTCGAGGACGGCGCCATTTATCACACCTACTCGACGTACGCGCGCGGGCTCGATGCGTTGTGGGGCATGTACCAGTGGCTCGATCGCGCACCGCTCGGCCGCAACGAGACGGGCGTTTGGTGGAAGCGGCACGACGAGTATGCGATGCGGTGAGGCCTGCGATGGGTGAACTGCCGATGCCGGGGGGTTGGTCGCTGTCCGCCATGTGGATGCCGATGTGCGGGCAGACGTGGCTCGACGCTGCGGCGGCGTTCACCTTCATGTGGAGCGCGACGATGGCGCCGATGATGCTGCCGTCGCTCGCGCCTGCATTGCTGTCGTATTGGAAGCGCGTTCGCGCCCGGGGCAAAGGCCGGGCCGCGCGCGCTACGGCGTTGGCCGCCGCGAGTTACTTCTGCGCATGGACCGCTTTCGGCGCGATCGTGTTCGTCGTGGGCGCGACGGTCGCGGCAAACGTCATGCAATCGAGCGCGTTGGCGCGCGCCATGCCGGTATGCTCCGGCGTCACCCTCTTGCTCGCCGTGGGCCTTCAGTTCACCGCATGGAAGGCCCGCAGAGTCGCGTGTCGCGAAAACGTCTGCCGGTATGGCGGTATCAACGCGGACGATGCGAGCGCTGCCGTGCTACATGGACTTCGGCTCGCGCTTCACGACGGTTATTGCTGCGCCAATTTCATGGCGGCGCTCTTCGCCGTCGGCGTCATGAATCCTTTTGCAATGGGCGCGGTTACAGTGGCAATGGCAGTGGAACAATGGGCGCCCTGGCGCGTGCGCACCCCACCCCTACGTAATCCTACTTAGCACCCTTAAGTAGTTATGCGCTTGCGGTCCGCATACCGAGCGCAAATACTACGCCCGTCAATCGCAATGCAATTTGCGTGGGCAAACACCCGCCGTTCCCGCATAGAAACATCGCGCTTGGCTCGATTCATCCCACGATAGTTCAATAAAGACAGAGAGTGGGCGGCATTCGGTCGTAACGCGCCCATTGCCTCATCGTCGACCCCTAAGGAGCATCATGGAGACCTCCACCGCCCCACGTCGCGCGTGGCTACCGCTGATATTGCTGTTGCCCTATCTCGCCCTGCTGTGGCTGCCGTTCTATAGCGACGGCCGCCCTGCGCTGCTCGGCTTCCCGTTCTTTTACTGGTACCAATTCCTCTGGGTGCCCATTACCTCGCTGTTGATGTACGCCGTCTACCGGAGCGCCAAATGACCGAACCCACTTCGATCAATACCACCGCTCTGGTGATCTTCGTCGCGTTCTTCGCGCTCATCACGATTCTGGGTTTCGTCGCGGCACGCTGGAAGCGCGGCGACCTCACGCAATTGCATGAATGGGGGCTCGGCGGCCGCCAATTCGGCACCGTCATTTCGTGGTTCCTCGTAGGCGGCGATTTCTACACCGCCTACACCGTCATCGCAGTGCCCGCGCTCGTGTACTCCGTCGGCGCGTACGGCTTTTTCGCACTTCCCTACACGATCATCGTTTATCCGTTCGTGTTCGCCGTCATGCCGAAGCTTTGGCAAGCGTGCCACCGCGGCAATCACATCACCGCAGCCGACTACGTTCAAGGCGTGTTCGGCGGCAAGTGGTTCCCCGCCGCCGTCGCGCTGACCGGTATCGTCGCCACGATGCCCTACATCGCGCTTCAGCTCGTAGGCATGCAAGTGGTCATCAAGAGCCTGGGCGTGACCGGCGAATTGCCGCTCATCGTCGCGTTCGTGATCCTCGCGCTTTATACCTATGCGAGCGGTCTGCGTGCGCCCGCGATGATCGCGTTCGTCAAAGACATCATGATCTATATCGTGGTGATCGTCGCCGTCTGCTGGATTCCCTCCAAGCTCGGCGGCTACGGCGCGCTGTTCGATATCGCGGACAAGCACTTCGCGGCCAAGGGCGGCGCGACCGGCATCTTGCTCAAGCCCTCGCAGTTCACGGCCTATGCAACGCTCGCACTCGGCTCCGCACTCGCCGCTTTCATGTATCCGCACACGATGACGGGCGTGCTTTCGTCCAAATCGGCTGCGACCGTCAAGAAAAACGCGATCTTCCTGCCCGCCTACACCGTGCTGCTCGGCTTGATCGCCCTGCTCGGCTACATGGCGATCGCGGCCGGCGTGCACGTGAAGTCGCCCTCCGACGTGGTGCCGGCGCTGTTCCTCACGCTGTTCCCGTCTTGGTTCGTCGGCTTCGCGGCAGCGGCGATTGCGATCAGCGCGCTCGTGCCGGCGGCGATCATGTCGATCGGTGCAGCGAACTTGTTCACGCGCAATCTGTACAAGCCTTTGATTGCGCCGAACGCCACGCCGGCAAAGGAAGCATCTAACGCCAAGCTCGTCTCGCTCGTCGTGAAGTTCGGCGCGTTGCTGTTCATCATCGCGTTGCCGACGCAATATGCGATCGATATGCAGCTGCTCGGCGGCGTGTGGATCTTGCAGATCTTCCCGGCCGTCGTGTTCTCGCTCTACACGCGTCGTCTGACGACGCCGGGCTTGTTCCTCGGCTGGCTCGCGGGTATCTCGCTCGGCACGATTCTCGCGGCGATGCAGGGCTTGAAGCCGGTCTACGCGCTGCATATCGCAGGCGCGACGTATCCGACTTATATCGGTTTGATCGCGCTCGTGGTCAACGTCGTCATCACGGTCGCCGTGTCGGCAGTCACGGCAAAGAGCCCCGCGGCGCAACCGAATATCGCCGCGCAATAAGCGGCTCCGCCTCTCGCAGCATGCAACGGCCATCGATCGACGATGGCCGTTTTTCTTTGGGGGCGTCGCGCTTGCCGATAATCCTCCTGCGACGCCGACCGCCCCGCGCGAACGTCACCCTGTCGCCATGCGCCTGCCGAACGCGAGCCGATCCGCCGCCCACACGGCAACGAGCGTCGCGCCCATGAGCGGAAAGACGATGCCTAACACGACGAGCGCCGTCTTCCATGCGCGCATCGGCGGCGCGCCTTGTTCTTTGCTAGGGGCGCCGAGCGTGCCGGCGGGCCGCCGCTTCCACCACATGACGAACCCCGTGACGGCCATGGCGGCGAGCCCCAACGAAATCACCGTGCAGACGATCTGATTGCCGAGGCCGAAATAGCGTCCCATGTGCAGCGACGTCCCGTACGACACCGCCTTTGCCACTGCCCCGTAGTCGCCGTAGCGAATGTCCTTCAGCACGGCGCCACTGTATTGATCGAGGTACAGCGTGCGCTCATGGCGGGGATCGTCGGGGAAATAGCTGACGGTGTAGACGCCGTCGCTGCCGCGCGGGACTACGATCTCGTAGTCGTCGGAAAGCCCCAACCCTCGGAGTTGCTCGACGATGCGGCCGAGCGGCAAACGTTCGGCCGCATCGTGCGCCGGCGCATGCGGGACAGGCACCGCGCCCACCGCCCAAGGCACGTTCGGCAACGGCATGTCGTCCATCACCATGCCAGGCATCGAATCCGTTTGGCTGGACATCTTCATCGCGTGATGCTCGCTCGCACCGGCTTCGTCGGTCGACGAAGCCGACTCCGTGCGCGCGGATGCGTTCGCCGCGCCCGGCACGCGAGAATGCAGCGCCAAGCCGCCCCACGCGCCTGGCGGTGAACCCAGATTCACGCTGGTTGCGAGCGATTTGAATTGCTTGCCCCACGAGCCCGTCCACGGCAACCCCGTCACGATGAATGCGAGCGCGCCTGCCGCGAGCCAGATGCCGAGGACGGCGTGGACGCTTTTCCATAAGGCGCGCCCGTGCACGGCGCCGTTCGGCCAGAATAAATCGCGAGCGCGAGCGCCGGCCCTCGGCCACCAGAGGGCGACGCCGGTGCCGATCATGACGAGCGTCCAACAGGCGGCCAACTCCATGAGCAGTTCGCCGGGTTTGCCAAGCAACAGCTTGCGATGCAGCATCCGAACGACCTGCATGAACCGATGTTCGACACTCAGCGTGCCCAGCACTTCGCCCGAATACGGATTGACGTAGACGCTTTCGCGCTCGCCGCCGGGCAAGCGAAACACGAACTCGGCGCTGCGGGCCGGATCGTCGTCGATCCGTGCGCTGCTCGGGCGCGCGCCCTTTGGCATCGCCGCCGCAGCGAGCGCGAGCAACGACTCGTGCGCGAGCCTCGGCTTATCTTGCGGTTCGACGGTCAAGCGATGCGGATAGAGCATCGGCTCGATCTGCGGCTTGAAGCAGTACAACGTGCCCGTGACGGCAAGCACGATCAACAGCGGCATGACGAACAGCGCCGCATAGAAATGCCAACGCCAGAGCGTGCGATAACCTGTATTTCGCATCGTCACATCCTCAATTTGGCATCGATATAGAACGTGCGGCCCGGATACGGGTGGTAGACGAAATAGCGCGCGTCGAAAAGGTTGTCGACGCCCACGCCGATTTCGCTGCGCTTGGTCGGTTCGAACGAGAAGCGCGCATCGGCCACCGTGTACGTGCTCGTGCCGCCGAACACGTCGGGGTTCGTGTCGGTGTTCGTCAGCGTGTTGTACTGGCGCCCCGAGTAGCGCGCGCCCAGCGTGAGCGCGGTGCGTTCGTCGAAGTGATAGGTCGCCGCGAGGTCGGCGCGCCACAGCGGAATGCGGTAGAAATACTTGCCGACGGACGCCGGATTCTGCGCATTGGCGAGGATGCGCGATTGTGTATACGCGACGCTCGCCAACACATCGAGCCCGCGCACACCCACGTCCGCGCCCTCATAGCTCAACTCCACGCCGCGCGAGCGCACTTTGCCGATGTTCTGGAAGTTCGTGACGTTGGGTGTCACGGTCGTATCGGTCTGACTGAAGATGGCGTTTTTCACGTCGTCCTGAAACAGCGAGAAGCGCCAGGTGCCGTTCCAATGCGACCATTCGGCCATGAGTTCCTTCGATAGATCGTCCTCGGGCATCAGATTCGGGTTGTTGTTGACGATCGAGGAACCGTTGATCTGCCCTTGGAACAATTCGCTTACCGTGGGAAAACGGTAGGCGCGCCCAATCGACGCGCGCAGGGTGAGTTCGTCGGTGACGTCGAACGAAAGCGAGGCCTTCGGCGAAACATGGTGCTGGTTCGCCTGCGGATAGGGCAGCCCCCTCGCGCCCACGGCCTGCTGGCCGTCATAAGCGTTCCATTCTTCGTAGCGCGCGCCGTAGACGAACTTCCAGCGCTGCAGAAAGCGCCATGCATCCTGAGCGTACAAGGCCTGGGTTCGGGTCTTGCCGCCGAACGCATTGGCGAACGAAACGGCCGCGCCGTCTCGCCAGTTCGCCGTGTTGTAGGTCTCGTTGCTCAGGCGGTAATCGTCGTAGTGATAGCCGAATGTCAGCCAATGATTGCGCCAACCGGCTTCGCGCGACGAAGGCGTCCAGGTCGCCTTCAAATCCAGCGTCTTCCATCCGGCGCCGTCGCCGTACGTCACGACGCCGGGCCCGTTGCCGGGGCCGCTCGCGTTCGCCGTGCGGGCTACGCTGTTCGATACGTCGTAGTACGAAGCGATCGCCTCGGCGTTCCAACCCGCAGCCTGATGCGTGCGCAGCGTCAGCCCGTAGAGCCAGTTCTCGTTCGAACCTAGGCTCGGTGCGAACGCGGAGGCCGGGATCGAGTACTCGTAGCCGCCGATATCGACCTTGCCGCTGTAGACGGGGTTGCCGTTGGCATCCCGCAGAAACGTAGACGTTTGGCTGTTGTAAGTCTGGCTCCAGTACCCGAGCGTGAAGGTGCCTTGAACCGTCGGCGTGAAAT
Organism: Trinickia sp. Y13; assembly: GCF_029522115.1. Lineage (GTDB taxonomy): Bacteria > Pseudomonadota > Gammaproteobacteria > Burkholderiales > Burkholderiaceae > Trinickia. Next base: position 55,854 of record NZ_JAKWFK010000020.1, read on the forward strand.
CGTATTGCGCCTTCAGCGTCAATTGATCTTGAATCGTGTGCTCGATGCCTTCGCCGTTGACGCCGAGCGCCGCAGTCGGCGCGTTCGTCTGGTTGTTGTAAAAATAGGCGCCGGTGACGGGCGCGTCGCCCGGCTTGGCCGGCGTCGACGAGCGCGCGAGCGTGGCGAACGACAACGGTTGACTGGTGTTTTCGAGGTGATTGACGCCGAGCCGGAAGGAGAATTTCCCGATCTTGTCGCCGATCGTCGCCGTCGTCTCGCTGCCGTTGTAGTTCGCGTTGACGCCGTACAGATCGAAGTGCTGCGTGAACGCCTTCACATCGGCTTCGGCTTCGAAGCGCTTGGGCATGCGCGTTGAAATGAGGACCGTCGCGCCCAGCGAGTTACCGGGATAAAGCGCGGAAAACGGCCCATAGACTACATCGACGCGCGCGATCTCGTCGGGAAAGACCATCGACCAACGCGGCGGAAACGAGTAGCTGTTGCCCAGAAGATTGCTGAGCAACAGACCATCGGCATAGACGAGCCCGCGCGCGCTTTGCGTATTGCTCGTGCCGCGCACGGCGATGATCGAATTCAAGTCGCCGATGAAGCGCTTGCGCACCGCGAGATTGGGCATGTGCTTGAGCGCATCCTCGGTGTTGACCACATTCCACTGCGAGAACTGATCGCGTGTGACGGTCTCGACCGTCGCGGGCAAGTTCGGATCGACGGAGCGAGGCGATGACGCACCAGCGGCGCCAGCGTTGGCCGTCACGACGACGGCGGGCAGCGTGAATGCGGCGGCCGCTTCTTCGGCATGAGCGACATGCGGCAATAGCGAAACGGGAAAAAGCACGAGAGCGGCGTGTCGACCCCGCTTGCGACGGCAAGCGAGTTCGCACCCCGGAACGAACGGATGCATCGTCGATTCCTGAAAGCGTTGAACGAGCGACCGCATGCGCCTTCTATGGGCGCACGGTTAGGCGGTCGAGCGAGATGACGATCAGGAAACGAGCGGTGGGGCTCGAGGAAGTCCGGACGGAAATGCGCCTAGCGGCGTGAAGCGCATCGATAGCATCGGCACGATCGCGACGACGATGAGCGCGAGCGGTTGCACGAGGGCTGGCGGCACCGATGGCATCGCCGCATGCGTAGCGAGCAGATCGCAATAGCCGCAAGCCGATAACGGATTGGCGGCCGACGCATCTTGGTGCGCGGTATCGGTGGAAGCCACGGCGGAGCACAGCGGCGCGACGGGTTCGTGCGCGCGCGAGGCGACGACGAGCTGACTGACGAGCGGCACGCATACGACGAGCCACATGGCGATGAGGCCAAGCCATGCAGTCATGCGGGCGTGTCGTCGAAGGTTCATGTCGTCGGCAAATACTCGGGCGACGCCGAGTCTAGCATTGGAGAAAGAACAATGGCTAGCTGGCGCCCGCATTCGCCTTGTGCTGCATTACCGGCTCGACTGCCTGCTCGATCATCGCTGCGAGATCGCTCCGCACTTCGGCAAGCGGCTGCGTCCAGTCGCGGTAATCGCGCTGACGATAGAGCCGAACGGTCGGATACCAAGGGCTGTCGCGACGCTCGGTCATCCAGACCCAGTGCGGGTTGCCATCGAGCAACACCCACGTCGGGCGCCCCAATGCGGCCGCCAAATGCGCGACGGAGGTGCAGACCGTGATGACAAGGTCGAGGCTGCCGATCAATGCGGCCGTATCGTCGAAACTGTCCAACTCGCTCGTGCGATCGATGAGCGGCAATCCCGCTTGCGCCATGCGCGCCACATCCTGCGCCGCGCCCATCTGCAAGCTGTACCAATCGACACCGGCAATCCCGGCGAACGCCTCGGCATAGCGCTCGGGCGCGACCGCACGCAGCGCATTGCGCTGATGCGTATGGCTGCCGGACCAAACCAGACCGACTTTCAGCGCACCGCTTTGCCGCATTGCAGCGCGCCAACGATCGACACGGCCGGCATCGGGCGACAGATAGGCAGCGGGCGCCGGGAGCGATTCGAGCGTGACATCGAGCGCGAGCGGCAAACTCGCCAGCGGAATCTGATAATCGAACGCCGGAAGCTGCGCGACATCGCTCGGCAACACGTCGACATCCCAGGCGGCCAAACTGCGCTCGAACAAGGCGAAGAGCGGCGGGAAACAGCAGCAGACGATCTTGCCCCCCGCCTCGCACACGCGCTCGGCGAGCAGCGGCAAGAAGCGGATGAATTGAATCGCATCGCCGTGCCCTTGCTCGCCCCAAACCAGCAGCGTCTTTCCCGCCAGCGGCTGGCCGCGCCAACGCCGCTCGGGGCAGAACTGCGCGCTCGAGGCCAGTTCCGGCGAGCCGCTCCAGCGCGCTTCGAAATTGATCCAGCCGTTGCGAAGATCGCCGTGCATCAATTGCAGCATGGCGACAGAGAACTGGATCTTCGGATCGGCGCCGGCCACCTTGGCCGCCCGAACGACCGCATCGAACGCTTCGCCCCATTGCTGCGACTCGCGCGCCGCGTTGCTCAAGGCGAGCTGCGCCAAGCCGAATTCCGGCGCGAGCGCCGCCGCCCGCCGCGCGGCGATCAACGCCCGAGCGGGCTCGCGCAACCGCAGCCACACATTGGCCAAGTTCGTCCATGCCAGCGCATGATTGGGCTCGGCGCGGATCGCCTCGTTGCCGATCCGTAGCGCAATCTCGTATTCGCCCCGATCGTAATGGAGCGCCGACAGATTGTTGCGCAGCATCGGCAGCCCGGGATCGAGCGACATCGCTCTTTCGTACGCCTGCCGGGCGGCATCCAACGCACCGGCCTGCTGTTGGATGAGGCCGAGCATGAACCATGCACCGGCCGAGTCCGGGGCCAGGTCGCACCATCGCGTTGCGACGGCTACCCCGGTATCCGTGCGCTTCATCGTGTGCGCGAGCGAGGCCCACTGCGAAAGCCAATCCGGATGCGGCGTCATCTCACCCGAGGCGCGCTCGAACGCATCGAGCGCACGCTCGGGCGCGCCGGTCTGAAGCGCCAGGCGAGCCGCCTCGACCCAGGCCGGGCCATGCGCGGGCACGGCCGCAAACGCGCGATCGAGCCACGCCTGTGCGTCCTCATAGCGGCCGCATAGCCGCAGGCATTGCGCCTGCAACGTGCAGGCATCGGCGTCGGCGGGAGACTCGGTCAACCAAGCGCCGAGGTGTTCCGATGCTTCGATCAACGCGCCGGCATCGATCTGTGCACGCACCGTCGATGCCCGCGATGGCGCATCGACCGCCTGCAAAACTTCGGTGGGCTGCCGCGGCAGCGTTGCCCGACTGCGTTCGTCATTCATGCGCTCGCACCGCGTGCCGTTCACTGCGCGGCCTGACCGACATGCACTTGCGGCGATTCGTTTTGTGTCTGCCGCGGCGCGTAGCCGGTGAAATGCCATCGGCCATCGCTGCCCAGTTGGAAGCTGACTTTTTCGTAGACGATGCGCCCGCCCGTCAACCATGTCGCGTAGTCGACATTCGCATACAAACCATCGGGGACGACTTTGTCATGCGAGTAGGTCAGCCGCGTCACCGACGCCCAGCCACGATGGTCGACAGCCCCGACCGATTGGCGCAATGCCGCCAAGCCGCTCTCGAAACCGCCCGCGGCGTACTTCGCCCGGACGAACGGCGCCGTTTCTTGCCAGAGCGCAGCATACTGGCCGGCGTCGATCTGCTGCAGCGCGTGCTGCGCCGCGCCGAGCAACTCATCGGCGGACCCGCCGGCTTCGGCGGCATACGCCGACGCCGACGCCGAAACGGCTGCGATCGCGCACGCCGCCATCAGCGTGCCTGCCCGGACGATATCCTTCATTGAATCTTCTCCTTCGAGCCCGACGTGTCGTCGTCGGCGCCGGAGGCGATCTTAGCAGGCGCGAAGCGTTCGCATTGCGGTTCGCTCCACCGTGTCCGGCTCACGCGGCTCTGCTCGTCGTATTGGATTTGATATCGGCAGGTGACCGTCTTGTCCGAATCGCGGAAGTGCAGGATGTAATTCCACACGCGCACGCGAAATACACTCTCATGGAAATGAGGCGGGCCGATCAAGCCGTCCACCTGGCGCTTGGTCATGCCGGGCTCGACCATCCGCAAATTCGTGACATTCGGGAACGTCCCGTCCGGCGTGGTCGCCGATTGCAGATCCGGAAACGCCGTGTCGGTGGTCGGGCCGGCGCACGCGCCAAGACCAACCCCGCATGCCAGGGCACAGAGAATCGCACAAATAGACTGAGCTTTCATTTTCGTTAGGAGTCCTGTGTGAATCAAATCACCATTGATATCCAGCCCCGACGACCGCGCCGTACGAGCCGCGCGTATTGGACGAGACGGCGGCTTTGTAGACCCAGTGATCGTTCTCGGAAATCGTCGAAATACCGAGCGCTTGACCCGCCTGCCCGCGATAGACGCTGCCCGCGATGGCGACCATGCTCCGGCCCGGCCCGGTCGGCTGCGGCAACCCGGCAACGGCCATCGCCGTCGCGGCGCCGCCGTCGGCGTCGCGCCGATAAGAGTCGAGGCTATTGCGGATGCCCGCCACTTGGCTGTCGGTGTAGCTGTTCGCTTGCGTGAGCGCATTGTTCAATTGCTGGACGTTCACCGCGTCGTTGGCTGCGGTGCCGGCGGCCACGTTGATGATCTGACGCGTCGATGTGCTCGTCCCCACAGCGACGACTTGCGAGCGGCCGCCGTCACTGCTACCCGCACCGATGGCGGTTGAGCCGCTGCCGCTCGCCGTGGCCCCTGCGCCGATGGCGGTCGTGCCCGAGCCGCTCGCTTGCGTGTTGTTGCCCACGGCCGTACTGCCCGAGCCGGAAGCCACCGCGCCCGAACCGCCCGCCGACGAGTTCGACCCCGTCGAAGACGCGGGTGTCGAGCTACCGCCGGAGCTGGACGAGAAGTTGCCGCCCTGAGTGATCAGCGCCGTCAATTGTTGCTGCACTGCTTGCAACTGCGAGACGTTGACGGCATCGGTACCCAGACGCCCGGCGGCCAGTCCCGTGATCTGACGCCCGCCGACATTGACTTCGCCGATCGACGTTTGCGGACTGCTCAGCCCGTATGCCACGTAATTGGTCAATGCGCCGATGGCTGTGACCGATCCCGAACCCAGTGCGACGGAGCTGGCGAAGGAGGCGGTTGCGCCTGACCCGAGCGCGAGCGCATCGACCGCGCTGCTGGTCGCGCCCGAGCCGATGGCCACGGCGCCCGCGAAACCGGCGTTCGCATTCGCGCCTTGTGCGATCGACTGCGCGCCGTTGGCCGTCGAACCGCTGCCAAGCGCGATCGCATCCGCCTGTCCCGAGTTCGCGGCTTGACCGATCGCCACGCCACCCGGCGCGTTCTGGCCTACGATCGCGCCGTTGCCGATGCCGACGCCATTGTCGCCATTGACCACCGTCGTCGGGCCGACCGCGATCGATTCGGCGCCGACGGCCAGCGAATCGGTCGCCGCGGAATTGGCGTGGAAGTATTTCGTCGACGTCACCGAGAACGCTTGCAGCGCACCGGTGAGCTGCCTGACCGTGACCGCATCGTTCTGCTGCGTGCCGTCGGCGACGTTCGTCAGTTGCCGATAAGTCTGGCTACCGGCTGCCGCGTTTCCGAACGAGACCGCGCCGAGCAACGTCGCGTCGGTCGTGTTGAACGGAATCGAGTGGCTCCCCGCCGCCACGGAGCCTTGTGCTGGCGCCAACGTGCGGTCGGATACCGAGCCCGCACCGATCGCGACACCGCCTACGACGGACACGGTTGATTGCGCGCCGAGCGCCATGGCGTTGGCCGCCTGGGCCTGCGCGCCGTTGGCTGCGGCCAGGCTATCGGCTCCGCTCGCAACCGCAAGCGGTCCTATGGCTACGCTATCCGTGCCCGTCGCCTGACTGTCGGCCGCCGTCGAATTCGCATGGAAATACTTGATGCCTGCGCCGTTCTGAATGTTCGCGACTTCGGTCGTCAGATTCGTGACGTTCTGATTCGTCGTGCCAAGGTCCGTGGTCAGATTGGCCACGTTTTGATTCGTCGTGAACAACTGCGAACCGTTGACGGCGTCGGTGCTCGTCGACGTCAACGCCCCAGGCGCGACGTTGGTGATGACGTTCGGCCCGGTGCCGCCATGGTCCGCGCTATAGGCGCCGGTTCCGCCGTTGGCGGTCGGGTCCCACTGCAGCGAGTTGCTCTGCGTCTGCGTCAATGCCGCTTGAACCGATTGCAGTTGGCTCACGTTGACCGCATCCGTGGCGGCCGCGCCTGCCGCCACGTTCGTGAGCCGCCGTTCGTTGCCGGCCGATCCGACCGAGACCTCGCCCACCGGGGAAGTCCCCGACAGCACGCCCGTTCCCGGGTTATAAGCCGCAAGCCCGAGATTCGCGGTGGTCGTGGCATTCGAACCGAGCGCCACGGAGTTCGCTGCCGTCGCTTGCGCGTTGCTACCCAGCGCGAGCGTGCCGCTATTGCTGGCCGTCGCGCCCGAGCCCAACGCCACGGTGCCCGCGACCGTGGCGCTCGAAGCGTTGCCGAGCGCGATCGAGCCTTGCCCTTGGGCGTTGTTGCCGTTGCCGATCGCAACCGCGCCCGTGCCGTTGGCCGTATTGTCGGCGCCCATTGCGACTGCGCCCGTGCCCGTCGCGGCATTGGGGTCGCCGATCGCGACCGCGCCGTTCCCGCTTGCGGTTTGGCCCTCACCGAGTGCAACGGCGCCCGTGCCGCTGACCACCTGGGAGTTGTGACCGCCGGCGATGGAGCCCGCGCCCGCGGCGGCGGCGACGGTGTTGCTGTCGCCGATGGCGACCGTCGATGCGGCCAGCGCCTGCGAGGTATTGCCGATGGCCGTGGACGCCACCGCCGAAGCGACTGCCGATGAACCGAGAGCGGCCGCATTGAGCGCACTGGCAGTGGACGAAACGCCCAAGGCGATCCCAGCGATACCGCTCGCGGTGCTGACTGCCCCGAGCGCAATCGCCTGATTCCCCGATGCCTCGGCGGTGGCGCCCGCGGCGACCGTATCTCCTCCGGTCGCGGCGGCATTGATACCGAGCGCGGCGGCCCCCGCCCCCGAGGCGGTCGCGCCGGCACCCAACGCAACCGCAGAGGTGTTGGTCGCCTGCGCGAGGTCGCCTAGCGCGACCCCGAACAGCGCGGAGGCGGTGGAGTTGACCCCAAGGGCCATGGAACTCGTGCCGGAAGCGGTCGACAGTTGGCCAAGCGCTGTGGCGAAAATGCCGCTAGCGGTGGCATTGAAGCCGAGCGCGATCGATTTTCCACCGGTAGCTTGTGTGCCCGAGCCTGGGACGCCTGCGGTGCCGCCCGCACCGATCGCGATGGAGGCTAGCCCCTTCGCGCCGCTGTTGACACCGATCGCGACGGCGGCGTCCGCGTTCGACAAGGCGCCGCTCCCCACGGCGACGGCCGCCGAGCCGGAACTCGTCGACTGATTGCCGAAGGCCACCGCACTGCTATTGCTGGCGGTGGCTTGATTGCCCAGCGCAGTGGAGAAAGCGCCCGACGAAAGCGATGCAAAGCCGTACGCCGAAGCCTGCTGCCCCGACGCGGTTGCGCCATTTGCGATGGCGGTCGCCTCGACGCCGCTGGCGTTTGCCCCGCTCCCTATTGCGACCGCGCCCAATGGTGAAGCCAAGGCCGAGTTGCCGATCGCCACGCTGAAGTTGCCCGCACTCGAAAACGCGCCGATCGCAACCGAGCTCGTTCCCGCGGCCGTGACGAAATCGCCCAATGCCGTGGCGTTGACCGAGGAGGCCGTGGCCGAGATGCCTACCGCCACCGCGTTGCCTGCGCTCGCAACGGAGCCGCTACCGGCGTTGTACTGAGCCTGGGCGCGCCCAGGCGTGAGCATGCAACAAAGCGCCAGGGCGGCGGCCGTCAATGTCAGCGCAGGTCCCGCCGCGCTCGCAACGCCGCTCGGGCCGCCGCTTGGCGCCTGCGCACAAACGGCGGCGCTCGCGCGCTTTGCGCACGACCGATCGAGTTCGGACGCAGCCACCCAGGCGCCCAGAGCCTCATTCCAGATCGTCTTATATGTCTTATTCATCTTTTTCCGTCACGGTTTGTCATGAGATTGAGAACAATGAATGCGATCGAAAGGAAAAATTGCGTCTTCTACAAAACGATCGGTATCGCGTTAGTCACATTTCATTCACATTTCGGCCAAAGACATTGGGCAAGCCTCCAGCCCGGCTCGGCAAAAAGTCTGACGTTTATCGCTTAGGACTACTAACTAACATCGTGGCTGACACGCGTTGTTTGCTTGCGCGACTTGCAATCGCCGACACTTCAGCCTCGCTGGCCGGTCAATCGGTGGGCAAAGCGAGGCCCTCCTCGCTCGTCAGCAGGATCGGCGCGAATACAGCAGCAGTGATCGGCTAGCCGCCTCTGTGTCAGAGGGGCCAGTCTGCAATTAAGAAGGGCCCAGATGCTGCAGCGTTAGGCAGGGAGACGCCAAGGACGGAACGAATGGGCAAACGGCACGGGCTTGTCCAAGCCGCACCAAACGTTTGCTCCAACAATTATCGACAAAAATGTTCATCGCCATGGCACCCCAGCATGGTGCATCCCTCGGATATTTTCGTTCTCGTCATGGGCTGACCGCCCCACGCCGCTGTGCCGGCATCAACTATTGGGAATCGCCATGACCGGCTACGTGGAATGCATTCTCGTTCAAGAACGTGGCGTTGACAATCGTCTGTCTACTTAATTCTTCTATTCAGTGGAATCTTAACGATCGTTGAGAATTTCGGCCGTTGGCGATGGCAGTGCGTCATTCGGCGAATGGCAACGGCCGATCGTCGCTCACACGCATGGCAAAGACATTCAACGTCATGGCGACTAATGCGTAATAACCTAGCAACCCGACGAGATTCACGGTAGTTTCGTGGCCGAACCGCTGCTCGGCTTTGGTGAAGGTTGCATCGGAGACACGTTTCGCGTCATACAGTTCGACCGTGAAATCGTATATTAGTGCTTCGTCCGGATCGGCAAACGTGGGACGGCGGCCTCGGAGCAACGCGTCGGTCACGTCGACAGAGACGCCCGCTTCGATGGCGATGGGATGATGGATTTGCCACTCGGCTTGCGCTCGCCATTGCGCGGCAGTGACGAGAATCGCAAGCTCCGAGAGCCGGAGCGGAAGGCCTGTCCCGTACCGGCAAAACGCGCCGAGGCGCTGCGCATGCTGCGCGAGTTCCGGGCTGGCAATCCAGGCGAGAAACGGACCGGCGAGGTTGCCCCGCGGGCCCGATAGGATTTCGTCCAACACGGCCTCCTGCTCGGGGGTGGCGCCAGCCCGATCGAACTCGGGCAGGCGAGAGACCTTGCGCTCCGCATTCATGGCATTTCCCTCGTTACTCGATAGGGCCGCAGTATCGCTCACTAGGCGCTTCCCGTGGCCACCGTCCCGATGCCGGCAAGCGCTGCATCGATTGCATCACCCAGACGCTCCACGATTCTTTCGATGTCGCGAGACGTGCAGATGAAAGGCGGGGCGAGCAAAACATGATCGCCGTTCTTGCCATCGATCGTGCCGCCCATCGGGTAGGCCATCAATCCGCGCGTCATCGCTTCATGCTTGATTGCGGCATGTAGCCTGAGCTGCGGATCGAAAGGCGCTCGGGTTGCCCGATCTCGCACCAGTTCGACGCCGACAAAGAGCCCGCGCCCGCGGATATCCCCTAGATGAGGGTGATGGCCTAAGCGTTCGCGCAACGCCGAGCGCAGTTGCTCGCCGCGCGCGGTCACGTTTGCGAGCAACTTGTCCTCTTCGATCACACGCTGCACTTCGAGCGCGGCGGCACAAGCCGTCGCGTGCCCCATATAGGTGTGTCCGTGCTGAAAGAAGCCCGACCCGCCGACGATCGCATCGTAAACGCGATCACTCACGAGCGTCGCCCCGATCGGTTGATAGCCTGCGCCGAGTCCCTTGGCGATCGTCAATAGATCGGGCGCGATGCCCTCCTCCTCGCATGCGTAAAGAAAACCCGTGCGCCCCATGCCGCACATGACCTCGTCGAGGATCAGCAATACACCGTGCTTGTCGCACACCGCGCGGATCTTACGGAAGTATTGCGCCACGGGAGGCACGGCTCCCGCCGTCGCGCCCACCACCGTTTCCGCGACGAACGCGGCTACGGTGCTCGGCCCGAGGTCGAGAATCTTTTGCTCGAGTTCATTTGCGAGCCGCTGTGCGTACGCCTCGTCGGATTCCCCCTCATGCCTGAAGCGATACGCAAAACAGGGGCTTACGTGATGCGTGTCGATGAGAAGCGGTAGGAACGGCTCACGCCGCCAAGCGTTGCCGCCGATGGCAAGTGCGCCGAGCGTATTGCCGTGGTAGCTCTGGCGGCGCGCAATGAAATGCTTACGCGCGGGCTCGCCGATTTCGACGAAGTACTGACGGGCAAGCTTGAGCGCGGCCTCCATCGCTTCCGAACCGCCCGAGACGAAATAGGCATGGCCGATGCCTGCGGGCGCGGCTTTGACCAAGTGCTCCGCGAGCGCCTCGGCGGGTTCCGTCGTGAAGAACGAGGTGTGTGCGTAGGCAAGCTGACGCGCTTGGCGCTCGATGGCGTCGACGATACGCCTATGGCTATGACCGAGACACGACACCGCTGCGCCGCCGCTTGCATCGATGTAACGCTTGCCGGACGAATCGATGATTTCGATGCCGTCGCCCCTCGCGGCAACGGGAAGCGCCTTTTTGGGCAGCCGATGGAACACGTAAGACATGCAGTACCTCTGAATCGACTATGAAAGACAAGCGCGACGTTTGCCGATCGCCCGCCGCCCCGAACCAATACGAATCTTGTTCGAACATGTGCGCGCGTGAGCTGCCTCAAGCGACGTGCTTCAAGAAATTCTGCAACCGCGGCGTCGGCGGCCGATCGAGCAATACTGCCGGCGGGCCGTCTTCGACAATGACGCCTTGGTCCATAAATAATAAGCGCGTGCCCACTTGGCGTGCGAAGCCGACCTCGTGCGTGACGACGATCATCGTCATGCCTTCGGTGGCTAGATCCTGCATCACCTTCAGCACCTCATGCCGCAGTTCGGGATCTAGGGCGGAGGTGGGCTCGTCGAACAGCATCAACTTGGGCCGAATGGCGAGCGCACGCGCAATCGCCACACGTTGCTGTTGCCCGCCGGATAGCTCCGAGGGGTAATGGCCGGCTCGCTCCGCGAGGCCCACCTTGCGAATCAGCGCCAAAGCCTGCTCGCGCGCCTCGGCGCGCGCTGCGCCGCGCACTTGCATGGGGCCGAACATGACATTCTCGAGCGCTGTCATCTGCGGGAACAGATTGAATTGCTGGAACACCATGCCCGCTTCGAGCCGGATGCGATGAATGTCGGCAGCGCGGCCTTTTACGCTCAAACCGTCGACGAGCAGATCGCCAGCCGAGATCTTTTCTAGCGCGTTGATGCAGCGGAGCATCGTCGACTTGCCCGATCCCGACGGGCCGAGCACCACGACCACTTCACCGGCATCGATGCGAAGATCGACATCCTTCAGAACCGTTAGGTGCCCGAAACTTTTAGATACCGATTTGAATTCGACCATGCTCATAGAATGCGCATCCTTCTTTCGACGGTTCGGAGCACGAGCGTCATGACGCCCGTCAAAACGAGGTAGATGCAGGCGACCGCCGTCCAGACCTCCACCGCGCGAAAGTTGCCTGCGATGATCTCCTGCCCCTTTCGGGTCAGTTCTCCGACGCCGATGACGATGAACAGCGACGTGTCCTTCAGGCTGACGATGCATTGATTGCCGAACGGCGGAATCAGCCGTCGAAATGCGAGGGGGCCGACGATCTTCAACAAAACGCGCGGCATCGACAAGCCCATCGCGAGGCCTGCTTCCGTGAGTCCCCGCGAAATCGAGAGAAAGGCGCCGCGCACGACTTCGCCTAGATACGCGCCCGAGTTGACGGCGATCGCGATCACCGCCGCGGTGAGCCCATCGATGCGGATGTGAGCGAGCAGCGGCAAAGCGAAATAGAGGAACATGACTTGCACCACGATGGGGGTGCCGCGGATCAGCTCGATATACGCTTGAGCGGCTACATTCACGATGAGCGGACCGTAGGCGCGCGCTAGACCCGCGAGCAGCCCGATCACCGATCCCCCGACGAGGCCCAAGATGGCGATCCATACCGTGAGCTTCACGCCGTCGAGCAGATCCGGCAGTGCGCTCCAAATTACCGACCAATCGAAATCCACTGCTTGACTCCCTATTGAAGGAGAGAGCGGCGCACGCTATGCGCCGCATGGGGTCTGGCGATTACGGTCGCCTTGCTCATCAGGACTTCGGCGGCTCCGAGCCGAACCATTTCCGATAGAACGTGGCATAGCGGCCGTCGGCTCTCATCCGCTTGATCTCGGCGTTGACTTTGGCCACGAGCGGGCTTCCTTTCGGGAAACCGATGCCGTATTTGTCGCCGCTTACGGGCGAGCCGGCCACCTTCACCTTGCCTTTGCCGGCAGTGTTGACGAAGAACTGAACGTTGGGCGTGTCGTGCATCGCCGCATCGACTCGGCCCGCTTCGAGCGCCATATAGGCTTCGTCGGTGTTGGGAAATTGGCGGATCTCGGCAGGCTTCAAGTGCGCCTTGATCCAATCGATCGTGGCCGTGCCGGTTTTCGCGGCGATGATCTTGCCGTTCAGATCGTCCATCGAGTGAATGGTCGTGTTGTCGATGCGCACCATGGCGGCGAGGCCGCTGTCGTAGTACGGATCGGAGAAGTCGATGACTTTCCTTCGTTCTTCCTTGATCGTCATGCCCGAGAGCGCGACGTCGATGTTATGCGTCTGTAGCGCCGGGATGAGACCGGCGAAATCCATCGGTTGGAGCGTGTACTTCACGTTTAGGTCCTTAGCAATTTCGGACCACAAGTCGATGTCGAAACCGACGTATTTGTCGCCTTGCTTGAACTCGAACGGCATGAACGACGTGTCGACGCCGACGGTTAGCGTGTCGTCCGCACGCGCGGGTGCGATGGCGACTGTTGAAGCGAACAGCGTTGCGGCGATCAACGACATCAAAAAGGTACGACGTGCCATGGTGGCCTCCACTGCCAGTTGAACGGCTGCGCGCGGGCGTTGCGGTTCCAGATTGCGGATGCTGCTGGTGCCGATGCCGACGCGGGCACCGGTGCAATCCGCGCGCTTCGAAAAGGACAAGCTTTTGCTGCAACGAAGTGAAGGGCTCGCCGCGAGGCCGGTTGTATCGACATCGCAACATGCGGTGCGTCTTTATGCTTCATAGCAACATTTGTTGTCACCGCGAATGCTATCGCGCCAATAAAGGTCGTCAAGAGGGGAGATGGAACGGGGTGCGCCAGGAAATGTGGCGCAAAGGCCTGTGGGACAAGGCGTTGCGGGGTTTTTGCGGCGTTTCGACGGAGGGGAAAACCCTAGCGGCGGGCGCGTTGCCTGCGCTAGGGTCGGGTGTTAGCCGCTAGACGGACGGCATGGTTTGGCCCGCCAGAGGTTATCGATCCGCGCGACCGATGAGAGCCGGCCATTTCGCAAACGCGAAGACCCATAGCATCACCACGTTCACGATCGGCACGAACATCGCCAAAACCCACCACCCCGAATAGCCCGCGCGGCGGATGATTCGGAAGTAGGGATACAGTACCGCGATGAAGATCACGACGACGAATAGGACATTCGATGGGCTCATGGGGTGCATGGTGTGGCCTCCGGTTGGTGTTTTCGAGTTTTCATGCGGTGATGCGGCTATGGTATCCGTGTTGAAGGCGGGCAGCGGGTGACCGCTACCACTTATCGATATCGCCGCGTGTTGAGCTTGTATGCGGTCCGAGTCGTCGCGTACCGCGCGCTCTCGCTTCGATCTTCCGGCTGCCCGTAGGACCTAGATGTGGCCGGGGACATCGGCCACGACCACGCATCTGCTGCCGGCGACATCGATCGCAACCGTCTCGTTTCGTGGATAGCGCGCCATGGCGTGACCTTCGTGCTCGAAAGCTCAGCGCGTCATCTGACGGGGCGATCGACTGTAGGCCATTTCACGAAGGCGAATACCCACAGCATGATCACGTTGAGAATCGGCACGAACATCGTAATGAACCACCAGCCGGAGTGTCCCGTACGGCGGATGATTCTCACATACGGATAAAGCATCGCGAGGCAGACCACAATAACGAGTAACCAAGCCCATAAGCCCATGCTGTGCATTTTTTCTCCTTCTTAGTCGGTTGGATTTCGGTTGGATGATTGCGGCGTTTGCTAGGCCCGCGCGCAAGGGTCGATGCATCGCCGTGCGTCTCATTTCTTGCAACTATCGGCTTTGGCCGCGGCAAGCGCAGCATCGACCGTGCATCTCTTAACGGCTGAGCGCGATATTTAACTGCGTTTCGCCGTGACGCGCTATCGACTTTTTCTGAATCACGAGGTCGGTCCCGATCAACTCCAAGAGTCACCTGAACGAGGTCGTGAAACCTATCGAAACTCGCCGACCTTTTGGACCGCGCCATCGCTCTCGTTGACGCAGATCTGAACATCGCGATCCGATGTTGCCGCAAGAAACGTTAGGCGTCCCCCCATGTAAAGCACGTCGTAGAACATTAACTGGCCGGTCGACGCGGCCCAAACCACTTCGGCCCTCAGCGAACCGTCAGCGTTGACGAGATAAGCCTTGTTGACGCCGCTGTCGTATGGCCCCTCGACCACAGCGATTCCGCTCCCATCTGCCAGAGGCACACCGCAAATGCCGGCAGCGCTTTGAATGTGCTTCTGCATGCCTCCGTCACGCCAAGCGATTGCAAGGGGCGTGAGCTCTGCAACCGTTCGTCGCGATGGGTTATTGACCTTGTCGTAACTGGGGAATCGATCGACGACATGAAAGTCGATCACGCTGCCGCTTTTGGTCATTTGATGGCCCTCGGTGGTCCAACCGGAACAAGCTTGGCACGGTCCGCAAAGTTCAGGATTTGCAGTTGGCTGCCGCCACCCGGATAAAGTTTGCAACCGCACTTTTGCGGGCCGACAGTACCGCGCTGTACTTGAACGCCTTCGGGAACGTGGAACGTCTGTACATGCGAAACGTCCGACTTAAAGTCTGGCGTTACAGCCAAGTTATTTCGGACATAGTGGACGTCGGGGATGTTATCAGTCGTTGCCCATCCACCGGGGCGCGTCTGGCCCGGTGCCATCGCCATCTGAACAGTTAGGCCCCCAGCGGGGACGGGTTCCGACGTCATCGGTGAGTTGGGCATCCACGGATTGGATCCGGCGGTGCTGGCAATGCCAGCAAGCTACTGCCCGCGAGACCAAGCGGGTCGGCCCAACCTATTGGGTTAGCGCCATACGCGTAGATGTTGATGCCGACCCGAAGTTTTATTGGGTCTTGGCTAACGAATCGCCCACTGCTCGGATCGTAATAACGATTCCGCGTGTAACGCAGCCCGGTCTCCGCATCCTCCTGCCGCCCCTGAAACCGAATCGGGCTTCCCGATGCAATCTCAGCCAGACATTCCGTCAGTGCAAGTCTAAGAAATCGTCGTTCTCAGCATAGTGGTTGAGGCATCGAACAATTTCATCTGTCGAGGCCGTTGGCTTCTGACGGTACGCTAAATCGATGACTGCCTGAAAGTTTTCGCCCGAGTAGAGAAAGGCATAGCCAAGGTGGGTGACCTCTTCTGGATACACTTCCTCACCATCGTCGTTCGCCTGGACGGTGTCACCAACATAAATCGTCTGCCCGATGTGGAAGATGTCGCCGTCGGAATCGTCGCCGCACACGTCATACAGGTAGGCTCTGTCGTATCCGACAGAGCGCTCCCGCTTGTCTCTCACAAAGGAGATGAAGTCTTCTAGCTGGTACTTCTTGTTCTTAAATTCACTCATTTTTGACATCCCGTGCTCGAATTCAGTTTGCCTCGTCGTCCTGGATCACCGCCTTCCCACTTGTCTCTACCTCCGGTACCGTCTGGATGGTAGATGCCGTGGTTGTCCCGGTGATCCGCATAGCTAACTAGGTTCAATACGCCTGGCGCGTCATTGTGGTGCCATGTCATGTTTGGCGGACTTTTGCTCAGGTCTGGATCCTTCATCCAGTCTAGCAAGGCAGGATTGCGGCCCAGCATGTCTCTGCGGTACTCCGGGTCCGTATTCATCCTCTCGATTAGTGCTTTGTCAGCCATACGGAACTGAACGGCGTCGCTGGCGAAAAGCTTGTCTTCGGGCAAGTTGAAGTTCTTGAACGAATGAAACTTTCCTTTTCAGCCCAGACGTTTACGAAGGCCGAGCGGATCGACCCACTGTGTGGGACTAGGGACATAAGCATAAGCGTTAGCTCCACCCAGCACGCCTATAGGATCTTGGCTGACGAAGCGCCCGCTGCTTGGATCGTAATAGCGATTACGCGTATACGCGAGTCCCGTCTCCGCATCCTCCTGCTGCCCCTGAAACCATTACGTTAACGCGCAGGTTGCGTTTCGATCAATTCATGCAGACAGCGCGTGCATGCAGCGGTAAACATGCCTATCGCCGACTCCATCGCCTCCTCGTCGGTGAAGCGATATATCTCACCGCCCTCATGCACGCCGCCTAGTTGGACAACCCTGGTGATATCGGTCTGCAGCATGTAGCCGGGATACTCGATATCTTCAAACGTCAACGTGACTGGGAATACGAAAGATTCCTGGGACCACGCTGAACGAGTGTTCACCAGATCGGCAAGCGCATGGGAAACCAAGTCCCCCCCCGCTCGGCCATGAATCGGGCATATAACTAGAGGCATCATCGCACCTTTGCTTTGAATCCGAGTTTCGATAGATATTTCATTTGCCCAAGCGGCCCCTGGGGAACGTCCGCCCCCCCAGCCCTCAACACGTTCGCGACATGATCAACGCAACTATTCGTCCTCTCGTCGTACTTTCCGAGGTTCGTACCGATCTTCGATTGTTGATATGCGATTGCCGAATTCGCGTTTTGTAGAGGTACTTCGGCGGTGTGCAGGACAGGGTCACCCCTCATCAAGCGCTCACGGCGTTCGTTGACGATCGTAGTGTCGCCCGTTTCTGGATCTTGCACTTGGTGGGTATGCACTGATGCTGCGTTGCCTTGCACCTCCACGGTGTAGTGCCCGGTGCGGCTACCTTCGATGTCGTAGTGCCGGATGATGGCTTTGCCCCCGCACGGACAACAAGTAAGCCCCAGTGGATCGACCCATTGAACGGGGTTCGGCGCATATTGGTGTAGGTTGAAGCCACCGGCCAAACCAACCGGATCCGCCGATATGAATCGTCCGCAACTCGGATCGTAGTATCTACGACGGTTGTAATGCAGCCCCGTCTCAGGATCCTCCTGCTGCCCCTGAAACCGAATCGAATTCCCCGGCGCCACGCCCGCCGCCTTCGACACCCGCGCAATGACCTCCTGCGTCTCCCCCCAAGCCTTGTACGTCGCCTCCCACACCACATCGCCCGCTTCATCCGTCATCATATACGGCGTGCCGATGTGATCGCACTGGTAGTAAAACACCTGCGCCTGCGCCGCCGGTTGCGCCACGCGCTGCAGCGGGTCTTCCTCCGGCAGATAACGATCCGTCGACTTCCACACGGGCGTCTCGATCCCCCGCACCGGCGCCTGCGACACGAACTGCGCCAGCGGCACGAACGAGCCCGCCTCGTACACGTAATGCCGGCTACCTTGCTCGCCACTCTCGTACGCAAGCGTGTCGCCATCCCACCCGAACAGCGTTCTCTCCCCGTTCACGCTTTTGGCAATGCGCCGGCCCAGCGCATCGTAGAAGTAGCTCGCCGCCACGCGCCGCTCGCCTTCCTTCACCATCGCCGTCATCAAGCGATTGAACGCGTCCCACTCGTACCGCTGCTCGCCCTTGGGCGTGCGCTTGGCAATCAAATTGCCCCGCTCGTCGTACTCGAAGTGCATCCCCGCATAGTGCTTGAGCAAGTTGCCGAGGATCTTAGGCACCTCCCGCGGCAGCGTGCTCTCCTCTCGCGGTTTGTAGACCGCAGGCGTCATATGTGGGCCCTTCGCTCCCGCATCGCTCGCTGCATCCACGATATTGCTCGCCGGATCGAACGCGAACCGCTCCCGGCTCCAGGGACTGGCCGCCTCGATCAGCCTGCCCACCGGGTCATACCGGTAGTCGATAT
>NZ_JAKWFK010000021.1 GCF_029522115.1 Trinickia sp. Y13
GGAACCGCCACCGGAACCGCCACCGGAACCGCCCGAGCCGCCACCGGAACCGCCCGAGCCGCCACCGGAACCGCCCGAGCCGCCACCAGAACCGCCCGAGCCGCCACCGGAACCGCCCGAGCCGCCACCAGAACCGCCCGAGCCGCCACCAGAACCGCCCGAGCCGCCACCAGAACCGCCCGAGCCACCACCGGAACCGCCCGAGCCGCCACCAGAACCGCCCGAGCCGCCACCGGAACCGCCCGAGCCGCCACCAGAACCGCCCGAGCCACCACCGGAACCGCCCGAGCCGCCACCAGAGCCACCACCAGATCCACCGCTCGAGCCACCCGAACCGCCGCCGGACCCGCTCGAACTCCCGGTGCCGCCGTCGCCATGGCCGCCGCCGCTACTACCCGTGCCGCCTGACGGTCCTCCTCGCCCGGGCGCTGCCGCGCCGCCATTGTCGCCGCGCCCGCCGCCGAATGCGCCGCCCGGCGCGGCACCGCTGCCCTCGCCGCTTGCCGAAGTTCCATCGCCGGTACCGCCGACATCGTTCGTCACCGCAGTGTCGTCGGGCTCGACGGCGCATGTCCAACGTCCAGTCGCATCGCGGCATCTGTCGTCGGCCGATGCCGAGGGGTTGCCTCCCTCCGCGGTATTGGAGTCGGCCGCCAACGACGCGGCGTCGATTGGCGCAGCGCTCTGAAGCTGCGTCGTCGTCGGCGAGCCCGATTCACTGGAATGAGCAGTCGCCGCCTGCATCGTGGCACTGGTCTCGATCATCCACCGGCCCATCACGTCGATGAACCCGCCTGCCTGCGCCCCGCTTGCCAGTAGCGCGAGCACCGCACCGGCTGTCGCCTTCTGGATCCCGTGAAATACATAGGAGTCCTTATTAATTGATTTGGTCTTCATCGCCATCTCCCCGCTGGGAACGACGCTCGAGTGTCGTCGTACTCCCATCCCCCGAAGGGTGGAAGTAGCGGCCCAACTACGATGCGCGAACTGTGCGATGGCGTACACATCGGTTAGGCGGCTACGCGAGGCGTCTCGCGATAACCGTGCCATCGCGCTCTGGGCCGCGCCGCATCTGGGCGCACGGGCGGCGCTTCAACATCGGGGAGCGAAATTCGGCTCAAAGCGTTTCACGCGTGAAACGCGACATCGCTCCTCTTATGAGCGATTGCAGACGAAGGCGTGGGACAGCGCGAAGCGGTGAGGCAAACGGCGGTGCGGGAAGCGACGTATAGCGCCGTGCTTACGCGCTTTGTGTTTCGCGTTGCAGCGCGCGCAGATCGTGCACGCGAATGTGGCAGCGAATTCGATGACCCTCGCCGGCATCGGTGAACGGCGGGTCGCGTTCCTCGCAGATGGCCCCGAGCTTGCGCGGGCAGCGCGGATGAAATACGCAGCCTGAAGGGGGCGCTACTCCGCTTGGCGGATCGCCGGCCAAACGGATGCGCGTGTTCGATCGCACGTTCGGCGGGTCGAAGCTGGGCATCGCCGAGAGCAATGCTTCGGTATAAGGATGATGTGGTCCTTCGAAGACCGCGTGCGCCGGCCCGATCTCGAGCAGTTTGCCGAGGTAGAGCACAGCGATGCGATCAGACACGTAGCGCACCACGTGTAAATCGTGAGAAATGAATACGTAGCTGACACCCCGTTCGCGCTGCAAATCGGTCAACAGATTCAAGATCGCCGCTTGCACGGAGACGTCGAGCGCCGAGGTAGGCTCATCGCATACGACCACGCGAGGATCGCCGGCGAACGCCCGCGCGATGGCGACACGCTGCTTCAGCCCGCCCGAGAGTTGCCGCGTTCGCGCGTCGAGGTACCGGGTAGGCAGCCGCACCGCGTGTGCAAGCGTGGCAAGCCGCGCGCCATGTGCGCGTCCCCGCAGCGCGCCGAGCTTGGATAGCGCGCGCCCTATCAGCCGTTTGACCGAATGAGCGCGATTGAGCGCCGAGTCTGGGTTCTGAAACACGATTTGCAGTGACTTGACCTGCTCGTCGTCGCGACCCGCCACGTGCGCGGACAGCGGTTTGCCGTCGAGTTCCAGCGTGGCGCCGGGGTCCGGCGCGAGCAAGCCCACGAGCAGCTTGGCGAGCGTCGTTTTGCCGCTGCCCGATTCGCCCACGAGCCCGAGCGTCTCGCCGGCGGCGAGATCGAGCGATACGTCGTCGACTGCGCGCATCGGCTTGCCCGATGCGTCGAACGTCTTCGACAAATGCGCCGCATGCAATGCAAGCGGCGCGTGCGCCGGCCCATCGGAGGCGGCGTCGGTGCGGGCGGGCGGCGTCACCGCGTGGGCAAGCGCGCTGGCTTGCTCGTAGTAATGGCAACGCGACATCTGCGTTCCGTGCTCGGCATGAAATCGCTGCGGCGGCGGGGTCTCGCGCCGGCAGCGCTCGTCGGCCAACGGGCAACGCGGCGCGAAGGCGCAGCCGGCGATCGCGGCGCCGGGCGGCGGCAGGCTGCCTGCTATCGTGTCGAGCGGTTCCCCGTCTTTGCTGCGTCCTTCGCTAGGCAAGCACCGCAGCAGGCCGACCGTATACGGATGGCTCGGCGCGCCGAACACGTCCGCAGTCGCGCCTTCTTCGACGAGACGGCCCGCATACAGCACGCCCACGCGACTGCACATGCGGCCGATCACGGCCAGATTGTGGCTGATGAAGAGCACCGCAGTGCCGAACTCCTCGCGCAGCTTCGCGACGAGGTCGAGCACCTCGGCCTCCACGGTTGCGTCCAGGCCCGTCGTCGGCTCGTCGAGAATCAGCAGCGCCGGCTTGGACGCCAACGCCATCGCGATCACGACCCGTTGCTGCATGCCGCCCGAGAGTTGATGCGGGTAGCTCGTCATCACGCGTTCCGGCGCGGCGATGCGCACGTGGCGCAGCATCTCGAGCGCGCGCGCGAAGGCGTCGGCGCGCGTGGCGCCCGCCGCTTCGAATGCTTCGGACACCTGACGGCCGATCGTCAGTGATGGGTTGAGCGCGCGCGAAGGATCTTGATAGACCATCGACACCGTGTGTGCGCGCATCGAGCGCAAAGCGCCGGCCGGAAGCGATGCGACATCGCGTCCCGCGATCGAGATGCGGCCCGCGGTGATTCTGCCGTTGCGCGGTAGATAAGCGAGCGCCGTGAGCGCTACCGTGGACTTGCCGCAGCCCGATTCGCCGACCAAGCCATACGCCTCGCCACGGCGCACGCGGAACGTCACGTCGTGCAGGACCTCGCGCTCGCGGCCGCGCACGCGATAGGCGACGCTCAGGCCCACGACGGCGAGCGCATCGTCCTCGCCGCTCACCGCGGTGTCGAAGGCGGGATAGGCACGGGGCGCGGCGCTCACCGGTCGAATACTCCCTGCACGCTGTCGGCGACGAGATTGACTCCGACGACGAGTGTTGCAATGGCCCCCGCATCGAATGCGACGGTCCACCATGCCCCGCCCGTCATCAGCGCATACGATTCGGACAAGGCCAAACCCCAGTCGGCCGACGGCGGCTGAATGCCGAAGCCGAGAAACGAGAGCGTCGCGACGGCGAAGATCGCGTAGCCCAGGCGCACCGTGGCTTCGACGATGACAGGCGGCAGCACGTTCGGCAAGATCTCGGCGAACATGATGTAAGGCGCACGCTCGCCTCGCAATTGGGCCGCATCGACATAATCGAGATGGCGCTCGGCCAATACGGCCGCGCGCACGGTGCGCGCCGTGATCGGCGTGAAGGTCAGCCCGATCACGAGCACGACGGTCGCATTCGATGCGCCGAGCGCGGCCAGCGCCGCAAGCGCGAGCACGACGAGCGGCAGGGCCAGCAGCGCATCGATCAGACGGCCCAAGGCATTGTCGAGCCACCCGCCGAAATAGCCGATCAACAGGCCCAGCGTCGTGCCCGCCACCGTGCCGACGAGCGTTGCGAGCGGTGCGATCGTCAAGATGTCGCGCGCCCCCACGATGACGCGTGAAAATATGTCGCGGCCGAGCTGGTCGGTGCCGAACCAGTGCACGCGATCGGGCGGCAAGAGCGAATTGAGCGGATCGGAGGCATACGGATCGAGCGGCGCGAGCAGCGGGCCGAAGATGGCGCAAACGACCCAGAAGAGCAGGATTGCCGTGCCCGCGAGGAAGGTCGGCGAGCGCACGAGCGCGCGCAACGTTTCGAAGCGCGCCGCCTGCAGCGCACGCTCGCTTGCCGCCTGCGCTTCGGCGGGCTGGACTGCGCCGGTCATTGCGCGCCTCCAAGGCGAATGCGCGGATCGAGCACGGCGATCAGCGCGTCGGCGACGAGATTGGCGGCCATATAGACGACGCCGACCGCGAGCACGCCTGCTTCGAGCATCGGAAAGTCTTTAGCCATCGCGGCGTTGTAGATCAGCGAACCGATCCCTTGGTAGTGGAACAGCGTCTCGACCACGACGAGCCCGCCCACCATATAGCCGAGCTGCGTGGCGGCGACGGTGATCGTCGGCATCAGCGCATTGGGCAGCACATGGCGAACGAGGACGACGCGCCCGGGCAACCCCTTGAGCACGGCCGTGCGTGTGTAATCGGCATCGATCGCTTCCACCGTGCCTGCGCGCGCCATCTTTGCGATATACCCGAAGAAAACGAAAACGAGCGGCATGGCGGGCAGGATCAAATGCCGCAGTACGGTCAGCGCACTTGCATCGTTTGGATATCCGGCTTCACTGGGCAGCCAGCGCAGCCAAATCGCGAAGACGAGGATGAGCGCGATCGACGAGACGAACTCGGGTACGACGGTGGCCGACAAGCCGACGATCATGATCGTGCGGTCGAGCCACCGGCCCTCGTGCAGGGCGGCCCAGACGCCGGCGGCGATCGCGAGCGGAACGACGATGACGAACGCCAGTGCGCCGAGCTTGGCCGAGTTGAGCAGGGCGTGCGCGACGAACGGCGCGACGGGCGAGCGATACGCGTATGAGTTGCCCATGTCGCCGCGCAAGAAATGCCCGATCCAATGCGCGTATTGCATGAGCACGGGCCGATCGGCGCCGAGCTGATGATCGAGCGCCGCGACGGCCCGCGCGTCGGCGAGCGGACCCAGAATCGCTCGGCCGATATCGCCGGGCAACAGTTGACCGAGCGCGAAGACGATCATCGACAGCAGCCACAGCGTCACCAGCGACAGCGCGAACCGGCCCGCGAGAAAGCGAGCGATGCGCTCGGCGCTGCCGCGGGCAGCATGACGGCGCGGCGGAAAAGCGGTATCGGACATCGTTGCGGGCGTAGTCGGGCCGGTTGGTCGGTTACGGATGCTAACTATTGGTCTGCCTGCGCACGCAGCCTCGTCATGCCTTCACTTGGGCGCGGTCGAAATAGAGTTGCGAAATGGCCGTGAAGCGCACCCCGGTCACGTTCTTACGCGTGGCGATGAGCTGATCGAAGAAGTACGGAATGATCAAGGGCGTTCGATCGAGCAACAACGTTTCGATTTCACCGGCGATGCGCTTTTGCGATGCGACGTCGATCGCGCCGACGAATTGGCCGACCAGCTTGTCGTAATCCGGGTCCTTGAAGTGGGCCGCGTTCCATGCGCCACTGCTGACGAGCGGCGCATTCAAGAACAGATTGGGCACGCCGCGGTGACCGTAGTCGGTGATGCCGAGCGGCGCGTCGAGCCAATTGGAACTGCCGAAGCTTCCCTTGCCGTAGTACTGGCCTTGGCTTTCCACCTTCAAGGTGAGCGTAACGCCGATCGCCTTCAGGGCGTTTTGCAGGACGACAGCGAGATCGGGAATCTCCATGAACTTCTCGGTCGTCAAAGTCGCGGCGAACCCGTTGGGATGCCCCGCCTGCGCCAGCAATTTCTTTGCCGCGGCAACGTCGTGGCGGCGTTGCGGCACGGACGGATTGGTCGACGCAAAGATCGGCGCGAACGGGCTGTCGTTGCCCACGACGGCCCGCCCTTTGAACAGGCCGCGCACGAGCACGTCCCGATCGACGGCGAGGGCGAGCGCTTGCCGCACGCGCTTATCGTTGAAGGGCGCCGTGTCGCACCGCATGTGAATCTGCCGATGCGCGCTCGACTTGACGCCTTGCACGACGAATTCGGGATTGTTCAGGATGCCCAGTCCGCCCTGCACGGTGAGATCGCCCATCACATCGGCTTGCCGTCCTTGCAACGCGAGAATCTGTGCTTGGCTATCGGCGTAGAAGACGAACTGCACGCGCTCGGGCAGCGCTTTGTCGCCCCAATAATCGGAATTGCGCACGAACGATGCGGCGCGCTTGGCCTCGTACCGCTCCAGCTTGAACGGCCCCGTGCCGATGAAGCTCGTTTCGTAGTCGCCTTTGAAATCGGCGGGCAGGATGACCGCGTTGTAATTGTCCGACGAGACGTAGTAGGGGAAGTTGCCGTTCGGCGCATCGAGGTGAAACTCGACCGTATGGCCGTCGACCACGCGCGCGCCGCCCTTGGACAGGACGCCCTTGAAGACGGAGAGCGCGGCCGAGCCGCTTGCCGTATCGGCGAGCTTGTCGAAGGTGGCGGCGACATCCTTGGCCCCGAAGGGTTTGCCGTCGTGAAATTTGACGTTTTGCCGCAGTTTGAAGGTCCAGACGTCGCCCTTCTCGTTCGTGCGCCACGACAAGGCCAACGCGGGCTTGAGCGGTGCGGCGCCGCCCACGTCGTCGATCAGAAACTCGCCCGTTTGCGCGATCAGCGCGAGCCCGGCCGCATCGGCCACGGTCAGCGGGTCGACGCGCCCCGCGGGCGTCAAATGCGCAACGCGTATGGTGGCGCCGCTCGCGCCCGCGCCGGCCGCTTGCGCGTGCGCGCGCAGCGGCGCCGCCAGGCCGCTTGCCGCCAATACGACGCTCGAGTAGCCCAGCACGCTTGCATAGCGAAGCAAATCGCGCCGGGAGAGGCGGTGAGCGAGGAATTCGTCGATGGCGTGATTGCCGAGTTCGTCGGCATCGCGGCGAGCCGCAGCCAGAGACAGATCAAGCGCTGTGGGGTTCTTCATCGATGGGGTTCCGGTTCGTGTGGGAGGCGCGCTCGCTAGGAGCATCGCGGCGTTGACGAGCGGTACGGCGACGACGAATGCGTTTGCAGTTTAACGAAAAAAACCCGCCGGGCGCGCGGCGCCCCGGCGGGCTCGACAATTCCCGCAGCCTCCGAGCGAGGCTCCGGCGTTGGCCGGAGCCTGCTGTGAGGCGCTACTTTCCTTTGGAATTGACGATGGCTTCCGATACATTCGCGGGCGTTTCGGCGTAATGCTTGAACTCCATCGTATAGGTTGCGCGGCCTTGCGTCAGCGAGCGCAGCGAAGTCGAATAGCCGAACATTTCCGCAAGCGGCACCTCGGCGCGAATCACCTTTCCGCCGCCGCCCGCAATGTCGTCCATGCCTTGCACGATGCCACGACGGCCGGACAGATCGCCCATGACGTTGCCCATGAAGTCCTCCGGCGTTTCGACTTCGACGGCCATCATCGGTTCGAGCAAGACGGGCTTGGCGCGCCGCATGCCGTCCTTGAACGCCATCGAGCCCGCCATGCGGAAAGCGTTTTCGTTCGAGTCCACATCGTGGTACGAACCGAACGTGAGCGTCACTTTGACGTCCACGACCGGGTAGCCCGCCAGCACGCCGCTCTTGAGCGTTTCCTGAATGCCCTTGTCGACCGCGGGGATGTACTCGCGCGGCACGACGCCGCCTTTGATCGCGTCGACAAACTCGTAGCCTTTGCCCGGCGGCTGCGGCTCGAGCTTGATGACGACGTGCCCATACTGACCGCGCCCGCCCGATTGCTTGACGAATTTGCCTTCGACGTCTTCGGCGCTGGTGCGAACCGTTTCGCGGTATGCCACTTGCGGCTTACCGACCGTCGCCTCCACGCCGAACTCGCGTCTCATCCGGTCGACGAGAATTTCGAGGTGCAATTCGCCCATGCCCGAGATGATCGTTTGCCCCGATTCCTCGTCGGTTTGCACGCGGAAGGAAGGATCTTCCTGCGCCAGGCGATTGAGCGCGATCCCCATCTTTTCCTGGTCGGCTTTCGTCTTCGGCTCGACCGCTTGCGAGATCACGGGCTCGGGGAAAATCATGCGCTCGAGGATGATCGGATTTGCGGGGTCGCACAGCGTGTCGCCCGTCGTGGCTTCCTTCAAGCCGACGGCGGCCGCGATGTCGCCCGCATAGACCTCTTTGATCTCTTTGCGGTCGTTCGCGTGCATCTGTAAAATTCGCCCGACGCGCTCCCGCTTGTTCTTGGTCGAATTCAGGACGGTGTCGCCGGAGTTGACGATGCCCGAGTACACGCGGAAGAAGATCAACTGGCCGACGAACGGATCGGTCATGATTTTGAACGCGAGCGCGGAGAACGGCTCTTCGTCGCTGGGGTGGCGCTCGGCTTCCTTGTCGTCCTCGTCGTGGCCGAGAATCGCGGGCACGTCGATGGGCGAGGGCAGGTAATCGATCACGGCATCGAGCATCGCCTGCACGCCCTTGTTCTTGAAGGCGCTGCCGCACAGCATCGGCACGATTTCGTTGGCGATCGTGCGCTTGCGCAGGCCGCCCTTGATCTCCGCTTCGGTCAACGACGTGTGATCCTCGAGGTACTTTTCGAGCAGATCTTCGCTTGCCTCGGCGGCGGCCTCGACCATCTTCTCGCGCCATTCTTCGGCGCTCGCGCGCAGGTTCTCCGGAATGTCGCGGTACTCGAACTTCACACCTTGGCTTTCCTCGTCCCAGATGATCGCTTTCATCTTGACGAGATCGATCACGCCTTGGAAATGTTCCTCGGCCCCCACGGGGATCTGAATCGGCACCGCAACGCCCTTGAGCCGTTCGCCGATTTGCCGCTGGACGCGAAAGAAGTCGGCGCCGACGCGATCCATCTTGTTGACGAATGCGATGCGCGGCACCTTGTACTTATTGGCCTGGCGCCAGACCGTTTCCGACTGCGGCTGTACGCCGCCGACCGAGTCGTACACCATGCAGGCGCCGTCGAGCACGCGCATCGAGCGTTCCACTTCGATTGTAAAGTCGACGTGTCCGGGCGTATCGATGATGTTGATCCGGTGCTCGGGGTAGTTGCCGGCCATGCCTTTCCAAAACGCCGTCGTCGCGGCCGACGTGATCGTGATGCCGCGTTCCTGCTCCTGCTCCATCCAGTCCATCACCGCCGCGCCCTCGTGAACCTCGCCGATCTTATGGCTCACGCCGGTGTAGAACAGGATGCGTTCGGTGGTCGTGGTCTTGCCGGCATCGATGTGAGCGCTGATGCCGATATTTCGATAGCGCTCGATGGGAGTCTTGCGGGGCACGTCGATCTCCTTGGAATGTGGGCGCCGCGACAGGCGGGATCGGATCCCGCCGGGACGCGGCGCGTGCGGTGTTGCAGACTTACAAGCATAGCGCCTGCCCAAGCCTTTTGCAGGAAGCATGCGCGAACGAAAAGGACGGCTCGCTGCGGGTCGGCGGCAATGCCTAATAAAGGACCGCGAAAAGGAGCGGCGTGATGAACGGCTTGCAAAGAACGGTGTGTCCTCGCCGTGCACGCCCAAGCGAGGCGCCGCGCGCACGTCAGCCGCGGGGGCTACTGCGGCCGCGGCAGCCCGTCGATCTTCATCCCGGGTTTGATGCCTTTCGCGGCGAACCAGCCTTTGGACATTTCGAGGGCGTAGACGCCGTTGTTGCGCGGACAGTGATTGTTGGTGGTCTCGGCCTGCATTTCGTCGATATCGGTGATCGTGCCGTCGGCTCGCATGAAGGCGATCGATAGCGGGATCAGCGTGTTCTTCATCCAAAAGCAGTGAACGGCGTTTTCACCGAAGACGAACAGCATGCCTTCGTTAGGCGCGAGTTGCGTCCGATACATGAGCCCTTGCTCGCGATCGGGATCGTTGGCGGCGACGGCCGCATCGATCACGAACATGCCGGCGGTCAATTTCACGTGCGGGAACGCCTCGGGCGGCTTGGCACCGGCGGGCAAGGCTTGGGCAAAGGCCTGGCCGGGCGCGAGTTGCACGGCCGCGAGCGCGAAGGCGGACAAAGCGACGGCGGCGAAACGCGCCTGCCACGAGCGAATCGAGAATCGCACGAGAACACTCCTTTTGGACGACGAGAACCCGCGCATGTTACGCGAGCGGGCGCGAGCCGAGCAAAGTGCATGCGCCGAAACAAAAAAGAAAAGAAAAAGGCAGGCGCCTTGCGGCCGCCTGCCTTGCAACGCCGTAAAGAACGGCAGTACTGCTGGTTCTTGACTGCGTTGTTACGACAAACTTACTCCGAAGCGCCCGAAGCGGCTTCTGCCTTGGCGGCCTTCTTCGCGTGCTTCTTGACGTGCTTCTTGACGTGCTTCTTGGCGGGGGCCGTAGCAGCGGCCGGAGCCGAGGCTTCCGGAGCCGAAGCTTGTGCGAAAGCAGCCGTTGCGAACAGGCCAGCGACCAGAGCGGCGATCAGTTTGCTCATTTGTAAATCCTCAGCTTTAGTTAATTAACCAAATGACCCGGTCAATGAGTCATGTCGGTAAACGTGCCATCCACCTTTCGGTTGACAGCCGCATCAAACAAAATTGCCGACGCGTCTGCGAGCGCTTCGGTCGACGTTCCGCTTGGTGAAAGCAACACGGGGCGGCGGGGCCGAACGCGAATGCCGGATAGCTTTCTAGCGGCATCTGCGTCGGATAACGCGCGACGCGCACTGGCGGTTGACGCGAAATTGTCGAACCTGCGGCAGCCGCATCGAAGGTGGCCTGGGCGAGGCGCGGCCTGCATGCCCGCCAGCACGGCGAAAAGCAAGAAACCTTGCTGGTGCGACACGTTAGTGATTCTCGCTCAATCGGCCGTCCGTTTGGCGCGTTTGCGCGCAGCCATGCCCTCCCACGGTGCGCGGTGCGGCAATTCGCACCATTGGCCCGGGGCGAGGCCCAGCTTCATCAGATCGAGGGCACCGATGCCGGCGCGCACGAGGCGCAGCGTGGGAAAGCCGACGGCCGCGGTCATGCGCCGCACCTGACGATTCTTGCCCTCGGTGATTTCGAGCTCGATCCATGTAGTGGGGATTGCTGCGCGGTAACGGATGGGCGGAACGCGAGGCCAGAGCGCCGCAGGCGCTTCGATGACGCGTGCGTGACACGGACGCGTCGTGTAATCGCCGAGGTCGACGCCGGCCGCCAACTTGTCGAGCGCCGCCCGGTCGGGCTCGCCTTCCACTTGCGCCCAATAACGCTTGAGGAGCTTGTGACGCGGTTCGGCGATGCGCGCCTGCAAGGCGCCGTCGTCGGTGAGCAGCAGCAGCCCTTCGCTGTCGGCGTCGAGCCGGCCGGCGGGATAGACGCCGGGAACGTCCACCCAGTCGCCCAGCGAGGCATGGCGCTCGTGTGGCGAGAACTGGCAGATCGTGCCGTACGGTTTGTTGAGGGCGATGAGGCGCATGTGACTGAGTGAAGAAGCAGGTGCCGAGGCGCGCACTCGCCGAAACGAACGAGCCGCGCGCAGCGCGGCCTCCATGCTGCAGCGCGCTTGCCGCAGCGTTGCCAGGCGCGTCTATGGCAAATGGCGGAATCTTAATGCATAATACGGAACGCCTAAGTCTTTTGTCTTATATAAGACCCAAGACCGACCGCCTCGCTTGCCGGGCCACTGCGCTGGCGCCGGGCGCACGCTCATGCTTGCGCCGCCGTCGATTCGACGTGGGCTAGAATAGCCATCCAGCCGCATTGGCGCGGCCGCATCGAGCGCCGAACCGAAAATTGGGCAAGTGCTGCGCGTCGGCGCACGGGAGATGAACGTCCCGTTGCGCGTGGCCGCGCATCGCTGCTTTCCACCCGCACAGCCAACACTGGAGTCGATCATGCCGTATCAGCACATCAAGGTTCCGACGGGCGGTGACAAGATCACCGTCAACGCGGACTTTTCGCTCAACGTTTCCGATCAGCCGATCATTCCGTACATCGAGGGTGACGGCACGGGCTTCGACATCACGCCCGTGATGATCAAGGTGGTCGACGCGGCGGTCGAAAAGGCGTACGGCGGCAAGCGCAAGATCCACTGGATGGAAATCTACGCGGGCGAGAAGGCGACCAAGATCTACGGCCCGGACGTCTGGCTGCCCGAAGAAACGCTGCAAGTGCTCAAAGAGTACGTCGTTTCGATCAAGGGGCCGCTCACGACGCCCGTCGGCGGCGGCATCCGTTCGTTGAACGTCGCGTTGCGCCAAGAGCTAGACCTGTATGTCTGCTTGCGCCCGGTGCAATATTTCAAGGGTGTTCCTTCGCCGGTGCGCGAGCCGGAGAAGACCCACATGGTGATCTTCCGCGAGAATTCGGAAGACATCTACGCCGGCATCGAATGGGCGGCGGAATCGGAACAGGCCAAGAAGGTCATCAAGTTCCTGCGCGAAGAAATGGGTGTGAAGAAGATTCGCTTCCCCGAAACGTCGGGCATCGGCATCAAGCCGGTTTCGCGTGAAGGCACGGAGCGTTTGGTGCGCAAGGCGATCCAATACGCGATCGACAACGATCGCCGCTCGGTCACGCTCGTGCACAAGGGCAACATCATGAAGTTCACCGAAGGCGCATTCCGCGATGCGGGCTATGCGCTGGCTCAGAAGGAGTTCGGTGCGGAACTGATCGACGGCGGCCCGTGGATGAAGTTCAAGAACCCGAAGACGGGCAACGATATCGTCGTGAAGGACGTGATCGCCGACGCATTCCTGCAGCAAATCTTGCTGCGCCCGGCGGAATACGACGTCATCGCCACGCTGAACCTGAACGGCGACTACATCTCGGACGCACTGGCCGCGCAAGTTGGTGGCATCGGCATCGCCCCGGGCGCGAATATGTCCGATTCGGTGGCCATGTTCGAAGCCACGCACGGCACGGCGCCCAAGTACGCGGGTAAGGACTATGTGAACCCGGGCTCGGAGATCCTGTCGGCCGAAATGATGCTGCGTCATATGGGTTGGACGGAAGCGGCCGATGTGATCATCTCCTCGATGGAGAAGTCGATCCTGCAAAAGCGCGTGACGTACGACTTCGCGCGTTTGATGGAAGGCGCGACGCAGGTTTCCTGCTCGGGCTTCGGTCAGGTGCTGATCGAGAATATGTAAGTGTTGGTCGAGAATATGTGACACGCACGGCAGTCTTGCGTAGGCTGCTGCGAACCCCGGCGGATGCTTCTTGCCCGCCGGGGTTTTTCTTTCGATGGTGCGATAACGCATCGCATGCAATAGTTCCGACCTTTTTGGATATTGCCCAGTGAACGCTTCGATTTCGATTCGCTCATTCGAGCCGCGCGATTTATCCGAAACAGCGCGATTGTTCGATTTATATCGACAATTCTATGAACAGCGCCCCGATTTGATGCACGCCGAGCGATTCATTCGCGCGCGCACGGAAAATGGCGACTCGGTCGTGCTGGTCGCCGACGACGGTGAGGGCACGCTCGCGGGATTCTGTCAGCTTTACCCGTCGTTTTGCTCGGTGGCGGCGGCCCCGATCTACGTGCTGTACGACTTGTTCGTCGAACGGCGGGCGCGGCGCTTGGGCGTCGCGCGGGCCTTGCTCGCAGCCGCACACACCCGCGCTCTAGCGGACGGCAAGGTTAGAATGGATTTGACCACCGCCAAGACGAACGTGACGGCGCAGGCGTTGTACGAATCGATGGGATGGCGCCGCGACGAGGTGTTTTTCACTTACACGCTGGCGGTGCGTTGATGCTGCACGAAAGGGGCGCCGTGGTGCGGCTCGCAGGTGCAAGGCCTAGGCGCGGCCTCCTTTCCGGCGAAAAAAACCCGGCCGAAGCCGGGCTTTCATAGGCGCTGCCGTCGAGGCAGTCTTAAGCTGCAGACTGAATGTTCGACGCCTGCTTGCCCTTCGGTCCTTGGACGACCTCAAAGCTCACCTTCTGACCTTCCTTGAGCGTTTTGAAACCGTTCATTTGGATGGCCGAGAAGTGCGCAAACAGATCCTCGCCGCCTTCATCGGGCGTGATGAATCCGAAGCCTTTCGCGTCATTGAACCATTTGACCGTACCAGTTGCCATACCAACTTCCCCTGTAACTCATGTCCCACGAGCCTGCTCGAAAAGCTCGACAGCCGCATGATGCAGCCGCCCCCTCCGCACTAGCTCACCTCGGCATTTTTTTTCGTACGTCCACTTCTTGGCTAGCTGAAAAAAGTGCCAGCTTGATTGTTGGATCTCTTTAAGCAGGTGTCAAGTGAATTTTGAGATGTTCGATGGAGCATTGCTTCGAGCACCGATTTTCAGGGTTTCTCCCGCGTAGAGTTTGTGCGCTAGCGCAAGCGGCGGCTCTTGAAAAGTCGCATAATCGACTCAGATGTGTCCGGTGCCCGATGCCGCGAAGCGCGGCCGGCGGCCGGGGTGGGCGTCGAGAAGCTCGGCACGCTCTGTGCGATACTCGATGCGGTCGCTACGATCGCTGCGGCGGGAAGCCGCGGCGGCGAGCATGGCGGCGGCGCGAATAGGCGCATGATGCGGGAAGCGGCGGCGATCGGCGCGCGAGTGGGCGCGCGGCGGCGGCGGCCCGGTCCACCAACCGGTCGGTCGGGTCTTGGCAGCATTGCGAGCCCGTCCGAGTTGTTTAGAATGGGTGTATGGCGATTATCCCGGACAAGCAGGATGGCACCGTACTGGAGCGGCAGGAAAAAGCGCTGAAACCGCCGTCCATGTACAAGGTTGTCTTGCTCAATGACGATTTCACGCCAATGGAATTTGTCGTGATGATCGTGCAGGAATATTTCAACAAAGATAGAGAGACCGCTACGCAGATCATGCTGAAGGTGCATCGCGAAGGGCGGGGGGTATGTGGGGTCTATACGCGGGACATCGCGTCGACCAAGGTCGAGCAAGTAGTTACCCACGCACGGCAAGCAGGGCATCCGCTGCAGTGCGTGATGGAGGAAGCATGATTGCCCAGGAACTGGAAGTCAGCCTGCACATGGCGTTCATGGAAGCACGCCAGGCGCGGCATGAGTTCATCACGGTCGAACATCTGTTGCTGGCGTTGCTGGACAATCCGACGGCCGCCGAAGTGTTGCGCGCGTGCGCGGCCAACATCGAAGATTTGCGCCAAAACCTACGCAATTTCATCCACGACAATACGCCGACGGTGCCTGGCACCGACGATGTCGACACGCAGCCCACGCTAGGCTTTCAGCGCGTGATTCAGCGCGCGATCATGCATGTGCAGTCGACGTCGAATGGCAAGAAGGAAGTCACGGGTGCGAACGTGCTGGTCGCCATCTTCGGCGAGAAGGATTCGCACGCCGTCTACTATCTGCAACAGCAGGGCGTGACGCGGCTCGATGTCGTGAACTTCATTTCGCACGGCATTGCGAAGACGAGCAGCAGCGATCCGGCCAAGGCGGGCGACGCCAACGCCGAGTCGGAAGACGCCGCTTCGCAGAAGGAAACGCCGCTGGCGCAGTTCACGCAGAATCTCAATCAGATGGCCAAGGACGGGCGCATCGATCCGCTGATCGGGCGCGAGTCCGAGGTCGAGCGTGTCGTGCAGGTGCTTTGCCGCCGTCGCAAGAACAACCCGCTGCTCGTGGGCGAAGCCGGCGTTGGCAAGACGGCGATCGCCGAGGGGCTCGCCTGGCGCATCACGCGCGGGGAAGTTCCCGACATCCTGGCCGATGCGCAGGTGTATTCGCTCGACATGGGTGCGCTCTTGGCAGGCACGAAGTATCGCGGCGATTTCGAGCAGCGCTTGAAGACCGTGCTCAAAGAGCTCAAAGAGCGTCCGCACGCCATTCTGTTCATCGACGAAATCCACACGCTGATCGGCGCGGGCGCCGCATCGGGCGGGACGCTCGACGCATCGAACCTGCTCAAGCCGGCGCTGTCCTCGGGTACGCTCAAGTGCATCGGTGCGACGACCTTCACCGAATATCGCGGCATCTTCGAGAAGGATGCGGCGCTGTCGCGGCGGTTCCAGAAGATCGACGTGACCGAGCCCACCGTCGAGCAAACGGTCGCAATCCTGCGCGGGCTCAAGTCGCGCTTCGAGGAGCATCACGGCGTCAAGTATTCGTCGGGTGCGCTGTCGGCCGCTGCCGAATTGTCGGCCCGCTTCATCACCGACCGGCATTTGCCCGACAAGGCGATCGACGTGATCGACGAAGCCGGGGCAGCCCAGCGCATTTTGCCCAAGTCCAAGCAGAAGAAGACGATCGGCAAGGGCGAGATCGAGGAAATCATTTCCAAGATCGCGCGCGTGCCGGCGCAAAGCGTGTCGCAGGACGACCGCAGCAAGCTGCAGACGCTCGATCGCGATTTGAAATCGGTCGTGTTCGGTCAGGATCCGGCCATCGATGCGCTGGCCGCCGCCATCAAGATGGCGCGGGCGGGGCTCGGCAAGACCGATAAGCCGATCGGCGCGTTCCTGTTCTCCGGTCCGACGGGCGTCGGCAAGACCGAGGTTGCGCGCCAGTTGGCGTTCACGCTCGGCATCGAGCTGATTCGCTTCGATATGTCGGAGTACATGGAGCGCCACGCCGTCAGCCGCTTGATCGGTGCGCCGCCGGGATACGTCGGCTTCGATCAGGGCGGGCTGTTGACCGAGGCCGTGACGAAGAAACCGCACTGCGTGCTGTTGCTCGACGAAATCGAGAAGGCGCACCCGGATATCTTCAACGTGTTGCTGCAGGTGATGGATCACGGCACGCTGACGGACAACAACGGTCGCAAGGCCGATTTCCGCAACGTCATCATCATCATGACGACCAATGCTGGCGCCGAGTCGATGCAGAAAGGCACGATCGGGTTCACGTCGCGTCGCGAAACCGGCGACGAGATGGCCGACATCAAGCGGATGTTCACGCCCGAGTTCCGCAACCGTCTGGACGCAGTCATCAGCTTCCGTTCGCTCGATGAGGAAATCATCATGCGCGTGGTCGACAAGTTCCTCATGCAACTCGAAGATCAGTTGCACGAGAAGAAGGTCGACGCGCTCTTCACCGACGCGCTGCGCAAGCACTTGGCCAAGCACGGCTTCGATCCGCTCATGGGCGCGCGCCCGATGCAGCGCTTGATCCAAGACACGATCCGCCGCGCACTTGCCGACGAGTTGCTGTTCGGCAAACTCATGAGCGGCGGGCGCGTGACGGTCGATGTCGATGATAGCGACAAGGTGAAGTTGACGTTCGACGAGAATGCCGCGCCGCGCAATGCGAGCCCGGAAGCGGTCGAAGTCGAGTAAACGGGTAGCACTGGCGGATCGGGGTTCGCCAAAGAAAACGGCGCTTCGCAGTTCGAAGCGCCGTTTTCGTTTTTGCGCGTGCCGTGACGCTAGCGATCGATCAATGCTTGCCTGTGCTGCCGAACCCGCCCGCGCCGCGTTCGCTCGCGGGGAATTCGTCGACAATATTGAACTGGGCCTGCACGACGGGCACGATGACGAGTTGCGCGAGGCGCTCCATGGGATTCAACGTGAACGTCGTATGGCCGCGGTTCCAAGTCGAGATCATCAGCTCTCCCTGGTAATCGGAATCGATCAAGCCGACCAGATTGCCGAGCACGATCCCATGCTTGTGGCCCAAGCCCGAGCGCGGCAGGATCAACGCCGCATAGCCAGGATCGCCGACATGGATCGCAAGACCGGTCGGCACGAGCGCCGTTTGCCCCGGTTCGAGGGTGATCGACGCCTCGATCGCGGCGCGCAAGTCCAGGCCCGCGCTGCCCGTTGTGGCATAGGCGGGGAGGTAATCGCGCATGCGCGCGTCGAGGATTTTCAGGTCGAGTTTCATAGATGAATGAACAGGCATAAAAGCCGCAAGGTAAGGTCCGGTGCCATCGGCGCGGATCCGCGCCGAGCACTCATTGGGCCGCGGGCTCGGCGCGCTTGGCCATCACGAAATGAGACTCGTATCGGGTAGCCGTCGCGCGATCTCGGCGATCAGCACGCTCGCAAGCGTGTCCTTGTCGGCGCGGGGCAAATGCTTCGCACCCGTGGCATCGAACAAGATCACCTCGTTATCGTCGCGGCCGAACGTGGCCGGTCCGAGATTGCCGACGATGAGCGGGACGTTCTTCTTCAGGCGTTTTTGTTCGCCGTTGGCGGCCAAATCCCCGCTTTCGGCCGCGAAGCCGACGCAGTATGGCGCATTGGGCAGTTTCGCAACGGTCGCGAGAATATCGGGATTTTCGACGAACGAAAGCGTCGGAACGGCTTGCCCCGCCGTTTTCTTGATCTTGTGCGGACTCGTTTGGGTCACGCGCCAGTCGGCTACCGCCGCCACGGCGATGAATACGTCCGAATCCGCGACCGATTGCATGACGGCGTCGTACATCTGCTGCGCGGTTTCGACGTCCTCGCGCTCGACGCCCCATGGGGTCGACAGCGCCACGGGACCAGCGATCAAACGCACTTCGGCGCCGGCTTGCTGCGCAGCGCGGGCAAGTGCGAAGCCCATCTTGCCGCTCGACCGATTCGTGATGCCGCGCACGGGGTCGATCGGTTCGAACGTCGGCCCGGCCGTAACAAGCACACGCCGGCCCGCGAGCAGTTTCGGCCGGAAGAACGAGACGAGCGCCTCGAAGGCGTCTTCCGGTTCGATCATGCGGCCTTCGCCCACCTCGCCGCAGGCTTGCGACCCGGCGTCGGGACCGAGAATGACGACGCCGTCGGCGCGCAATTGCGCGACGTTGCGTTGGGTGGCGGGATGCGCCCACATCTGCCGGTTCATCGCGGGCACGACGAGCAGCGGGCACTCGCGGGCGAGGCAAAGGATCGAGAGCAGATCGTCGGCCCGCCCGTGGGCGAGCTTGGCCAGGAAGTCGGCCGATGCCGGTGCGATCACGATCGCGTGCGCCGCGCGCGATAGATCGATGTGCGGCATGTTGTTGTCGATGCGCGCATCCCATTGGCTCGTGAACACGGGCCTGCCCGAGAGCGCTTGCATCGTGACCGGCGTGATGAACTGCGTCGCCGCGTCCGTCATCGCGACCTGGACGGTCGCGCCGGCCTTGGTCATCAAGCGCGTCAGTTCTGCGATCTTGTAGCTAGCGATGCCGCCCGTCATGCCGAGCAGCAGATGTTTGCCTGCGAGTTCCGCGGTTGCCAAGCTTTGCCTCCGAAGCACGTCAGCGCGCGCCGCGCACGCGCCGCAACTCGTCGATCACGAGCAGCGCGGCGCCAATGACGATCGCACTGTCCGCGAGGTTGAATGCCGGCCAGTGCCAATTGCCCACGTGGAAATCGAGGAAGTCGATCACTCGCCCGTGCACCAGGCGATCGATGACATTGCCTAGCGCGCCCCCCATGATCAGCGCGAGCGCCGTGCAAAACAAGCGCTGATTGCCGTGGCGCTTGAGCAAATAGACGATGACGCATGCGGCGATCACGCCCAGCCCCGTGAACGCCCAGCGCTGCCAGCCGCTTGCGCTGGACAGAAAGCTGAACGCCGCCCCGCGATTGAAAATCAGCAGGAAGTTGAAGAACGGTGTGACCGCGTGCGGCGTGGCATAGGCAAATACTTTGGTGACGGCGATCTTCGTCAACTGGTCGAACAAGATGACGATCAACGAGATACCGAGCCATGGGGCGAGGGAAGCGCCGCTCGCCTGCATCGAACGCGATTTCGCCATTATGCCGCGCTCCGTTTTTCGCCTTCGCCGAACAGGTTGCTGAAGCAGCGGCCGCAAAGTGTCGGATGTTCCGCCTTCGCGCCGACGTCGGCGCGATAGTGCCAGCAGCGCTCGCACTTCAGATACTTCGAGGCGACCACATCGACGCCTTCCTCGGAGTCGGCATCGACCTTCACAATCTTCGCATCGGAGGTGATCAGCACGAACTTCAAGTCGCCGCCCAAGCTAGCGAGCGCATCGTAGGCGGCCCCCGTCGCACGGATCGTGACTTCGGCTTGCAGGGACGATCCGATTTGCTCGGCCGCGCGCGCCTCTTCCAACGCCTTCGTCACGTTGCCGCGCACCGCGCGCAGCAATGCCCATTTCGAGCGCAGCGCTTCGGCGCCCGGGATCTCCGGGTAGCCGTAATACGTTTCCGTGAAGATCGTGTCGTTGCCCGGTTGAAACACCTTCCAGGCTTCTTCCGCCGTGAACGAAAGGAACGGCGCCATCACCCGCAGCAAACCTTGGGCGATGTGATAGAGCACCGTTTGCGCCGAACGTCGGGCCTGCGAATCGGGCGCGCTCGTGTAGAGGCGGTCCTTCAGCACGTCTAGGTAGAAGCCGCCGAGATCTTCCGAGCAGAACGTCTGCAGCTTCGCGACGACGGGGTGGAATTCGTACTTCTCGTAGTGCGCGAGGATGTCCTGTTGCAGTTCGGCGGCGAGCGCGACGGCGTAGCGATCGATCTCGAGCCAGTGCGCGACCGGCTGCGCGTGCTGGGCGAAATCGAAGTCGGACAGATTGGCGAGCAAGAATCGCAGCGTGTTGCGAATGCGGCGATAGCTTTCGGTCACCCGCTTGAGAATCTCTTCGGAGATCGCAAGCTCGCCCGAGTAGTCGGTGGAGGCGATCCACAAGCGGATGATCTCGGCGCCCAGGCGGTTCGCGACTTCGTGCGGGTCGACGCCGTTGCCGAGCGACTTGCTCATCTTGCGGCCTTCGCCGTCCACGGTGAAGCCGTGCGTCAGCAGTGCGCGATACGGCGCGCGGCCGTCGAGCATGGACGCCGTCAACAGCGACGAGTGGAACCAGCCGCGGTGTTGGTCCGAGCCTTCGAGGTAAAGATCGGCAGGGAAGTGCGAGGCGGCTCGATGAGAACCGCGCAGCACGTGCCAGTGCGTCGTGCCCGAGTCGAACCAGACGTCGAGCGTGTCGCGATTCTTCTCATAGAGGTTGGCGTCCTCGCCGATCAACTCGCGCGCGTCCAGCGTCTGCCATGCTTCGATGCCGCCTTGCTCGACGCGCTGAGCGACGGCCTCGAGCAACTCGATCGTGCGCGGATGCAGCTCGCCCGTTTCCTTGTGGACGAAAAACGCCATCGGCACGCCCCATTGGCGCTGACGCGAGAGCGTCCAGTCGGGGCGATTCGCGATCATGCTGTAAAGACGCTGCTTGCCCCAAGACGGGAAGAACGCGGTGGCTTCCACGCCGGCCAATGCCGTTTCCCGCAGCGTGGCCGCGCCGTCGTTCGGCGTGAGGTCCATGCCCGCGAACCATTGCGAGGTGGCGCGATAGATGATCGGCGTCTTGTGGCGCCAGCAGTGCATGTAGCTGTGCGAGTACTTTTCCGCATGCAGCAGCGTGCCGGCCGCGGCGAGCGCCTCGACCACCTTCGGATTCGCGGCCCAAATGCTGAGCCCGCCGAATAGCGGCAGCGATTCGATGTAGCGGCCATCGCCCATCACCGGGTTGATGATGTCCGAATCGGCCATGCCGTGCGACTTGCAGGACTCGAAATCTTCCACGCCGTAGGCCGGCGACGTGTGAACGATGCCCGTGCCCGAATCGATCGTGACGTATTCGCCCAAGTAGACCGGCGAAGTGCG
This sequence comes from Trinickia sp. Y13, assembly GCF_029522115.1. Classification (GTDB taxonomy): domain Bacteria; phylum Pseudomonadota; class Gammaproteobacteria; order Burkholderiales; family Burkholderiaceae; genus Trinickia. Next base: position 21,430 of record NZ_JAKWFK010000021.1, read on the forward strand.
CTTATAGCCCAGGTGCGCCGACGAGAGCGGATGGTGAAAGCGCAGGTTGACGAGCTTCGCGCCCGATGCGGTGGCGATGACGTTGCCCGTCAGGCCGAACTCCTCGAGCGATGCTTGCACGCGCTCTTGCGCGAGCACGAGCAGGCCGCGCTCGGTGTCCACGAGCGCGTAGTCGAGCTCGGGGTGCACGTTCAGCGCCTGGTTGGCCGGGATCGTCCACGGCGTGGTGGTCCAGATGACGATGCCGCCTTCGCTGCGCGGCAGCGAAGCGAGGCCGAACGCATGCGCCGTTTTCTCGGGTTCGGCGAACGGGAACAGCACGCTGATCGACGGGTCGACGCGGTCCTTATACTCGACCTCGGCCTCGGCGAGCGCGGAGCCGCAGTCGAAACACCAATTCACGGGCTTCAAGCCGCGGAACACGTAGCCCTTTTCGAGAATCTTGGCGAGCGCGCGAATCTCGCCCGCCTCGTTCGAAAAGTTCATCGTCTTATACGGGTTGTCCCAATCCCCGAGCACGCCGAGCCGCTTGAACCCGGCCTTCTGTGTCTCGATCTGCTCGCCCGCGTAGGCGCGCGCCTTTTGCTGCACTTGAGCCGCGGGCAGCGACTTGCCGAACTGCTTTTCGATCTGGATTTCGATCGGCATGCCGTGACAGTCCCAGCCCGGCACATACGGTGCGTCGAAGCCGGCCATGTTGCGCGACTTCACGATGATGTCCTTGAGGATCTTGTTGACCGCGTGGCCCAGGTGGATGTCGCCGTTCGCATACGGCGGGCCGTCGTGCAGCACGAAGAGCGGACGGCCCTTGCTGGCGGCGCGGATCTTTTCGTAGATGCCGTTTTCTTGCCATGCCTTGACCCATTGGGGCTCGCGCTTGGGCAGATCGCCCCTCATGGGGAACGGCGTGTCGAGCAGGTTGACCGGATATTTGGCCTGCGGTTTCGAATCGGCTTTCTTGTCGCTCATAGTGCTATCGCTGAAATCGGTGGGCGCCCGAGCCGTGGGCGCTTCGGTATTGAATAAGTGATGACCGCACGGACAGGCGCTGCGCCTTGCGCCGTGCGCCGGTTCGGCGGCTAGCGAATTCGGTCGGTTGCCGAGGTCGAAAACCCCGTCGCGCGGCTGCCGGGCGCGCCTTCGGCGGCCGCTTGCGCACCCTCGAGCGCCGTGAAATAGGCGCGCGCGCCGACGACATCGCGCGCGATGGCGGCCGTCAGCGTCTCGAGATCGGCGTACTTTTCCTCGTCGCGCAACTTCTTCAGAAATTCGACGCGCACGAGTTTGCCATAGGCGTCGCCATGCCAGTCGAGCAGATGCACTTCGAGCAGCACGCGCCCCGAATCGTCGACGGTCGGGCGCAGCCCCAGGCTCGCGACGCCGGGCAGCGGCGCCGCTTCGACGCCGTGGACGCGGACGATGAAGATGCCCGCCAGCGCGGGGCGCTTATGGGCGATCGGCAGATTCAGGGTGGGAAAGCCCAGGTCGCGGCCGAGCTTGAGCCCATGCACGACATGGCCGCTGATGGCATAAGGGCGGCCGAGCGCCGCGCGGGCGGCGTCGAGATCGCCCGCAATCAGCGCGGCGCGCACGCCCGAGCTCGAAATGCGCGCACCGCTCGGATCGGCGACCGTTTGCATCTGTTCGACCTCGAACCCGTATCGTTCCCCGGCCGCTTTGAGGGAGGCGAAATCGCCGGCGCGCTTGGCGCCGTAGCGGAAATCGTCGCCGATCAACACCCAGCGCGCGTGCAAGCCGTCCACGAGAATGCGCTTGACGAAGGCGTCGGGCGACTGGCTCGCGAACGTGTGATTGAAGTGTTCCACCACCACGCGATCGACGCCGTTGGTGCGCAGCGCTTCGAGCTTGTCGCGCAGCATCGCGATGCGCGGCGGCGCACCGGCCGGATTGAAGAACTCGCGCGGGTGCGGCTCGAAAGTCATGACGCACACGGGCAAGCCGCGCGCGCGCGCCGCTTCGCTCACGCGGGCGAGCAGCGCCTGGTGGCCGCGGTGGACACCGTCGAAGTTGCCGATCGTCAGCGCGCAGGGCGCGCGGCTTTCGGCGTTGGGAAGACCGCGGAAGACTCTCACGATAGCCGTTGGGGTGGGCGGCGCATTGCCGCGAAGCCGATCATCGATGAACGGGCGGCGGATGCCGCAAAGCAGAAGATTATAAACGCTCGGCGCTCGGCCCGGCTCGCGCGCGGATTTGCGCGAGGCCTCGGGTGATAAAATCGCCGGATGAAAAATATCGTAATTCTGATTTCCGGGCGCGGCAGCAACATGCAAGCGATCGTACGCGCTTGTAGCGAGGAGCGCTGGCCAGCGCGCATCGCGGCCGTCGTGTCGAACCGGGCCGATGCCGCCGGGCTTGCGTTCGCGGCCTCCCAGGGCATCGCCACGGCCGTCGTCGAGCACGGCGGCTACCCCGATCGCGAAGCCTTCGACGCAGCGCTAGCGCAGACCGTCGATCGCTTCTCGCCCGACCTCGTCGTGCTGGCCGGCTTCATGCGCGTGCTCACGTCGGGCTTCGTCGAACGTTACGCCGGCCGCATGCTCAACGTTCATCCGTCCTTGCTGCCGAGCTTTCCCGGGCTGCGCACGCACGAGCGGGCGCTCGAAGCGGGCGTGGCGCTGCACGGCGCAACGGTGCATTTCGTGACGCCGCAACTCGATCACGGCCCGATCGTCGCGCAAGGCGCGATTCCGGTCACGGCCGGCGACGATGCCCGCTCGCTCGCGCAGCGCCTGCTCGCGGTCGAGCATGTGATCTATCCGCGCGCGGTGCGCTGGTTCGTCGAAGATCGCTTGACGCTCTCGGGGCTGCGCGTGGCCGTCACGCCGCCCGAACCGCAATGGTATTTCTCCGACACGCAAGAGGCGGCCGTATGAAGCACACGAAGAAAAAAGAAAAGGGCGCGCACGGTCCCGCACGCGCGGGCGGCAAGCGAGATTCGGTGCTGCATGGGTTCCTGATCGGCCAGACCGAAACGCTGCTGGCCGATGTCCTCAAGTTCGCCGGCCCGGCCGATGCGACGACGAGCCGTTTCTTTCGCGCCCATCCCAAGCTCGGCCATGCCGAGCGCGGCGTGATCGCAGAGGCCGTGTTCGCGGTGCTGCGCCGGCGCATGGAGTTCGCCCACTTGGCGGAGAGCGGCAGCGGCAGTCCCACGCGGCGCCTCGCGCTGCTCGGTTTGATGCAGACGGCCGGCCGCGCCGCGCTCGCGCCTTACGTGTCGGACGCCGAAGGCGCATGGCTCGAGCACGTTTCGAAGATCGATCCGGCCAGCTTGCCGCTGCGCGTGCGGACGAACTTGCCCGATTGGATCGCAGAAGCGCTGGCCAAGCGGTTCGACGCGCAGGAGCTGGCGCAGTTGGCCGCCGCGCTCAATTACCCGGCGCCGCTCGATCTGCGCGTCAATCCGATCAAGGCGAATCGCGAGCAAGTCATCGAAGCGCTGAAAAGCGCCGGCGTGGAAGCGGGGGCGTCGCCGTTTGCGCCGTTAGGCGTGCGCGTCGTCGGCAAGCCTGCGCTGACCAAGCTCAAGCCGTTCGAGGATGGCTGGATCGAGGTGCAGGACGAGGGCAGTCAGTTGCTGTGCGCGCTCGTCGCCCCGCGTCGCGGCGAAATGATCGTCGACTTTTGCGCCGGTGCGGGCGGCAAGACGCTCGCACTCGGAGCGGCCATGCGCTCCACGGGGCGCCTCTATGCGTTCGACGTCTCCGACCGGCGGCTCGCCAAGCTGAAACCGCGTCTTGCGCGCAGCGGCCTGTCGAACGTGCATCCGGTGTTGATCGACAGCGAGCACGATGCCAAGATCAAGCGCTTGGCGGGCAAGATCGACCGTGTGCTCGTCGATGCGCCGTGCAGCGGCTTGGGCACCTTGCGGCGCAATCCCGATTTGAAATGGCGCCAGAGCCCGGGCTCGGTCGAGGAACTCGCGCCCAAGCAGGCGTCGATCCTCGCCAGCGCCGCGCGCCTCGTGAAACCCGGCGGGCGGCTCGTCTATGCGACCTGCAGCGTGCTCGAAGCGGAAAACGAAGCGATCGTCACGCAGTTTCTCGCCGATCACCCGGATTTCTCGCTCGTACCGGCGGGCAAGGTGCTCGCCGAGCAACGCATCGAACTCGAAATGGGCGATTTCCTTTCGCTCTGGCCGCATCGGCATGCGACCGACGGCTTTTTCGCCGCGGTGCTCGAACGCCGTGCGTGATCGTTAGCACGAGGCCGGCCGTGCGTGCGGCCGGCCTCTCATCGTGATGACACAGAACCGAATCCTCTCCCATATGCTGGCCGACATCGCGCGCGATTACGGCCAGCCCGTCATGATCTGGCAGGCGTCGACGCTGCTCGCCGCGTTGCTCGTTGCATGGGGGCTCGCACGGCTCGTCGCCCGCGCTCTGGAATCGCGCCGGCGCGCCCGGCAGGAAGCGGTGCGTTTCGGCGCGGAAAGCCTGCGCAAAGCGTTGTTTCCGCTGCTTGGCGGCGTGCTCGTCTGGGGGGCGCAGACCGCGCTCGCCGAGTCCATGTCGACCTCCCTGCTGGAGCTTGCGCTCGTCCCGCTGTTTGGGATCGCGCTCATCTACCTCGTCTTTTTCATCGCGCGCCGCGTGTTCGGGCGCACCGGCCACGCCCACGCTTGGCTCTCCATCGCCGAAAAGCTCGTGTCCGTGCTGGTGTGGATCGGCATGGGCATCACCGTGCTCGGCATTCAGGACGAGGTGCTGCGCTGGATGGCGTCGGTCCGGTTCCGGGTCGGCAATGCGCATATGACCTTGCTCTCGTTCACGACAGGGCTGATGTGGGTGTGTGCCACCGTCGTGTTTGCGCTCTGGCTCGGCTCGGTCTACGAAGACCGCGTCATGCGCGCGCATTCGGTCGACGCCAATTTGCGTGTCGTGCTGTCGCGCGTCGGGCGTGCGCTGTTGCTGCTGGCGGCCGTGCTGGTCAGCTTTTCGCTGGTAGGCATCGACATTACCGTGCTTGGCGTGTTCGGCGGCGCGCTCGGCGTGGGCCTCGGTCTGAGCTTGCAAAAGATCGCGAGCAACTACGTCTCGGGGTTCATCATCTTGATCGACCGCTCGCTGCGGCTGGGCGATACGATCAACGTCGCGGGTCTGCAGGGCATGGTGACGCACATCACGACGCGTTACACCACGGTGCGGGGGTTGGACGGCATCGAGACTCTCATCCCCAATGAAAAGCTCGTGACGGACGTGGTGCAAAACCACTCCTCTTATTTGACGCGCGGCTATGCGAAGGCTGCCGTGCAGATCGCCTATACGTCCGACGTCGACCAAGCGATGGCCTTGCTCGTCGAGGCGGCGCACGGCGTCGAGCGGGTGCTGGAGGATCCGGCGCCCGCCGCCTATCTCGTGGGCTTCGGCGCCGACGGCATCAATCTGGAGCTCGGCTACTGGATCGAAGAAGCGGCCAAGGGCACGGCCGCCACCCGCTCGAGCGTCAACCGCAACATTTGGCGGCTGTTCGGGGAGCACGGCATTTCGATTCCCTATGCGCGACGCGATATCCATCTCGTCGGCGCTTTGCCGGCCGTGCTGAACGGTGCGGTCGAGCTGGCTCAGGATCCGTCCATCGGCGCTGGCGCGAACGAGATGCGCGAACCGGGCACGCCGCTCGCTCGAGATGCGGCAACGGGCGCTTGATTGTCGCTGCGGCGATATGCCGCGCGCCCCGGAAGCGGATCAACCCGCGTAAATCGGTAAAAATGGCGGTCACGCGGGCTGTTGCATCGCAAAAATTCTTTTTTGTTACAAATACTTGCGTCGATTGCAGTAAAATGCCGACAGCTATCGAAAGCTAGCTTTCATCTCTCGGCATCCGCTTTTGGTCGCGGGCGTCGTCGTAATACAGGTAAACACCTTGCTGAACACCCTTCTCGATTTTCTCGCGCACGGCTTGCTTCGTTTTTCGTGGTGGCAGATTGTGCTGTTCGCGCTCGCCGTCACGCACGTCACGATCATCGGCGTCACCGTCTATCTGCACCGCTGCCAGGCGCACCGGGCGCTCGATCTGCATCCGATCGCGAGCCATTTCTTCCGCCTGTGGCTGTGGATGACGACGGGCATGCTCACGGGCCAGTGGGCGTCGATCCATCGCAAGCATCATGCGAAATGCGAAACCGAAGAGGATCCGCATAGCCCGCAAACGCGCGGCATCTGGAAGGTGTTGCTCGAGGGCGCGGAACTGTATCGCGCGGAAGCCAAGAACGAAGAGACGCTGCGGCGCTTCGGCCACGGCACGCCCAACGACTGGATCGAGCGCAATGTCTACACGCGCTATCCCATCCTTGGCGTCAGCCTCATGATGGTGATCGACGTCGCGCTGTTTGGCATCGTCGGCCTAAGCGTGTGGGCGGTGCAGATGATCTGGATTCCGTTCTGGGCAGCCGGCGTCGTGAACGGTCTCGCTCACTTCTGGGGCTACCGTAACTTCAATTCGGCCGACGCGAGCACGAACATTTTCCCCTGGGGCATCCTGATCGGCGGCGAGGAACTCCACAACAATCACCACACGTACGCCACCTCGGCCAAGCTTTCGAACAAATGGTTCGAGTTCGACATTGGTTGGCTCTACATTCGCTTGATGTCGGCCGTTGGCCTCGCCAAGGTCAAGAAGATCGCGCCCACGCCGCGTCTGACGGCCAGCAAGCCCGTGCTCGACCAGGACACGCTGCAGGCGGTGTTGACGAATCGCTACGAGGTCATGGCGCGCTATGCCAAGACCGTCAAGCGGGCCTATCGCCAGGAGCTCGCGCGGCTCAAGGAAATCGGCGCGCGCGAAAAGTATCAATTGATGCGTGGCGCGCGCGAGTGGTTCCACAAGGAAGAAGCTGGACTCGACGAGCCGCAAAAGCGTCAACTGCCGGAAATCTTCGCCGACAGCCAAACCCTGCGCACGTTCATCGAGTTGCGTAAGGATCTGAGCGCGATCTGGGAGCGCTCGAACGCTTCTCGTGAGCAATTGCTGGCCCAGTTGCAGGACTGGTGTCATCGGGCCGAGCAAAGCGGCATCCAAGCATTGCAGGAATTCGCGATGCGCCTGCGCCGCTACGCCTGAGCGCCTGCTCACGCGAAATCCATTAAAATTTCGGTACGTCATCGACACCCCGCTTTGGCGGGGTGTTGCTTTTTGGGCCTCGTATGTTCGGGGCCTGTTTTGCGCTCGGCTCGGCTCGGCCGTCAGGCGCGATAGTGGAGAACAGGATGGACTCGGCCATCAAGACCGTCGAATTCGACAAGCCGATCGCAGGCGCCGTTTGCGGCGTCGGCCACGCTTGGGCGAAAGTGCCGCCGGCGCCGTCGCCGGAAGAGAAGCGGCAACTGAAGGCGCGCGTGCGTGAGTTGCTCGAGCGTGAAAAGGCCGTGCTCGTCGCGCACTACTACGTCGACGCGGAGTTGCAGGAACTAGCCGACGAAACCGGCGGCTGCGTGGCCGACTCGCTCGAGATGGCGCGCTTCGGGCGCGATCACGAAGCGCAAACGCTCGTCGTGGCGGGCGTACGTTTCATGGGCGAGACCGCGAAGATCCTGAGTCCCGGCAAGCGCATTCTGATGCCCGATCTCGATGCGACATGCTCGCTCGATCTCGGCTGCCCGGCCGACGAGTTCTCGGCGTTCTGCGATGCGCATCCAGATCGCACCGTCGTCGTGTATGCGAACACCAGCGCCGCCGTGAAGGCGCGCGCCGATTGGATGGTGACATCCTCGATCGGCCTCGAGATCGTCTCGCATCTGCACGCGCGCGGAGAGAAAATTCTTTGGGCGCCCGATCGCCATCTGGGCGATTACATTCGGAAGCAGACGGGCGCCGATATGCTGTTATGGCAAGGATCGTGTCTCGTACATGACGAGTTCAAAGGCATCGAGCTCGATTTGTTGAAGGCCGAGCATCCGCAGGCAAAGGTGCTCGTGCACCCTGAATCGCCCGCGAGCGTGGTGGCGCAGGCCGATGTCGTCGGTTCGACGACGCAGTTGATCGACGCCGCCAAGCGCCTCGATGCGACGCACTTCATCGTTGCGACCGACCTCGGCATTTTGCACAAGATGCAGCTCGCGGCGCCGGGCAAGACCTTCATCGCAGCACCGACGGCCGGCAATAGTGCGACTTGCAAGAGCTGCGCGCATTGTCCGTGGATGGCGATGAACGGGCTTGCGAACTTGGTCGACGTGCTCGAGCGCGGCCACAACGAGATCTTCATCGATCCATCCGTCGGCGAGCGCGCCCGCGTGCCGATCGATCGGATGTTGGCGTTCGCGGCGGCTCACAAGAAGCGCGTGCAAGCAAGCGGCGACCTCGCGCGCGACACGTCGCTGTTTGCCAACGTCGGCGCAGCGTGACGCGGCTTGCGTCCGCATCCCTTCGTTCGACATTCGCATGTCGCGGCGGCCGGTGCGGCCAGCTGCGGCGCAAAGGACTATTGATCATATGACCGTGCAACAAGCTACGGCGGCCCGTGACGTCATATCGCCGCTTTTTGCGGAGATTCACGCGCAGTACGGCGCCGCGTTCGATGCCGCGCTCGCGCGCAATGTCGCGGACGCGCTATCGGAAGACGTGGGTGAGGGCGATTTGACGGGGCGGCTCGTGCCGGCCGACTCGATTCGCGATGCGCGCATTCTGGTGCGCGAAGAGGCTGTGCTGTGCGGCGTGCCGTGGTTCGTCGCCGTGATGGAACAGGTCGATCCGTCGATCGAAATCGATTGGCGCTATCGCGAGGGTGAGCGGATGGCGGCCGATTCTGCGGTGTGCTTTCTGCGCGGGCCGGCGCGCGCATTGCTCACGGCGGAGCGCAACGGCTTGAACTTTCTGCAATTGCTCTCGGGTGTGGCCACCGCCACGCGCCGGTATGTCGATGCGATCGAGGGCACGCGCGCCCATATTCTCGACACGCGCAAGACGTTGCCTGGGCTGCGCCTCGCGCAGAAGTACGCCGTGCGCGTGGGCGGCGGTGCGAATCAGCGCCTCGCGCTGTACGACGGCATCCTGATCAAAGAAAATCACATCGCCGCGGCGGGTGGTGTCGGGCCGGCGTTGGAGGCCGCGTACGCATTGAACGCCGGGGTTTCGATTCAAATCGAAGTCGAAACGCTCGAGCAGCTCGAATCGGCGCTCGCGCACCGGGCCGAGTCGATCCTGCTCGACAACTTTTCGTTCGAGGCGATGCGCGCCGCCGTCAAGCTCACCGCTGGACGCGCACTGCTCGAAGTATCGGGCGGCGTCAATTTCGACACCGTGCGCGCGATTGCAGAGACGGGCGTCGATCGGATCTCGATCGGCGCGCTGACCAAAGACGTGCGCGCGACCGATTTCTCGATGCGGTTGCTTTAGGCCTCTTTAGCCCTCTTCACGCCAGGCAACGCGCGTTCGCAAGAACTGGAATTGGCGTGAACAGGCTCTGGCGCTAAAGAGGCGTGTGCCCCCGCCCGCCGCTGCCGCCGTGCTTGACAGAGGACGGGTTCCGATAGGGTATGTGTGGCGGGTAGCGTTTCGCGCGATCCGCCTCGCACGGTGTGCGGCTCACACTTGCCGGTTCGGAACGCGCTCGGGCGCGAGCACGGTCGGCAATGCTTTGGGCAGGGCGGACGGCCAATCGCGCGAGAAGTGCAAGCCGCGACTTTCCCGCCGTGAGCGTGCGCTGTCGACGATCAACGAAGCGACATCGACCAGATTGCGCAGCTCCAGCAGGTCGCGGCTCACTTTGAAGTTTGCGTAGTATTCCTGAATCTCGTCTCGCAGCAGCGCGAGGCGGTGCTTGGCGCGGGCCAAGCGCTTGTCCGTCCTCACGATCCCCACGTAGTTCCACATCAACCGGCGCAGCTCGTCCCAGTTGTGGGCGACGACGACTTCCTCGTCGGGATCGGAGACGCGGCTTTCGTCCCAGTCGGGCAGCGGGGCATGAGCGGCTGCGTCGAAGCCTTCGCGCTCGATCGCGTCCGCGGCGGAACGGCCGATGACGAGGCATTCGAGCAGCGAGTTGCTGGCGAGCCGGTTTGCGCCATGCAAGCCTGTGTACGAAGTTTCGCCCACGGCATACAAGCCGGCGAGGTCGGTGCGTCCCGCCAAATCGGTGACGACGCCGCCACAGGTGTAGTGCGCCGCGGGCACGACGGGGATCGGATCTTTCGTGATGTCGATACCGAACTCGAGGCAGCGCGCGAGAATCGTCGGGAAATGCTCGTGCAAGAAGGCGGCGGGCTGATGGCTGATGTCGAGATAGACACAGTCGATACCGCGCTTCTTGATCTCGAAATCGATCGCGCGCGCGACGATGTCGCGTGGAGCGAGCTCGGCCCGCTCATCGTGAGCGGGCATAAAGCGCGTGCCGTCGGGCAGCAGCAACTTGCCGCCTTCGCCGCGCACGGCTTCCGTGATCAAAAACGACTTCGCGTAAGGGTGAAAGAGGCAGGTCGGGTGGAATTGGATGAACTCCATGTTCGACACCCGGCACCCGGCTCGCCACGCCATTGCAATGCCGTCGCCCGTGGCCGTATCGGGATTCGTCGTATACAAATAGACCTTGCCCGCGCCGCCCGTTGCGAGGATCGTATGGGGCGCCTCCAGCGTGACCGTTCGGCCGCTATCGATGTCGAGTGCATAGAGGCCATGGCAGCGGCGGCCCGGCAGACCGAGGCGATCGGATGTGATGAGATCGATCGCGTAATGATCCTCGAGCAGCGTGATATTCGGGTGCTGGCGTACGCGTTCGGACAACGTGGCTACGACCGCGTGCCCGGTGGCGTCCGCCGCATGAATGATGCGGCGATGGCTGTGGCCGCCCTCGCGCGTCAGATGAAAGCCCAGCTCGGCCGCATCGTCGCGCGTGAACGGCACGCCCTGATCGATCAGCCACTCGATGGACGTGCGGCCATGTTCGACGATGAACCGTGTGGCGCCTTCGTCGCACAGCCCTGCGCCTGCGACGAGCGTATCGTTGACGTGGTTTTCGACGCTATCGGCCGAGTCCAGCACGGCGGCGATTCCGCCTTGCGCCCAGTCGCTCGCGCCTTCCGTCATCGACCGTTTGGCGATGACGGCCACGCGCCGCTTCTCGGCGAGATTCAGCGCAACGGTCAGGCCCGCCAGGCCGCTGCCTACGATTACGACGTCGAAATTCATCTGTGTTTCCCTTGTCCCCGATCCCCCGCGCGTACGCGCAGCAGAGTGCAGCCGTGTGAAAATCGCGTGGGTAAGCTTGGGAGGATACCGCGGCGCGCGACGCAATGGGGGCGCACCAAAGCAAAAGCCCCGCGCGTGGCGGGGCTTTTGGTTGTATTCGGCTCGAACGAGACCGATTACTTGATCTTCGTTTCCTTGTACGCGACATGCTTGCGGGCGACGGGATCGAACTTCATGATCTCCATCTTTTCCGGCATGTTGCGCTTGTTCTTCGTCGTGGTATAGAAGTGACCCGTACCTGCGGTCGACTCCAGCTTGATCTTGTCGCGTGCGCCTTTGGCCATGACTGGACTCCTTAGATTTCGCCGCGCGAGCGCAGATCGGCCAGCACGGTGTCGATGCCGTTCTTATCGATCAAGCGCAGACCGGCGTTCGAAACGCGCAGACGCACGAAACGGTTTTCGCTTTCCACCCAGAAACGGCGGGATTGCAGATTCGGCAAGAAACGCCGCTTCGTCTTGTTGTTGGCGTGGGAAACGTTGTTGCCGCTCATCGGCGCTTTCCCAGTTACTTGGCATACGCGTGCCATATGAGAGCACTCCTAAAACGCTTAAATTCGGGGTTCAAGCCTGGTCGGGGCCTAACAGGAAAGGGCACAAGGAAGCCGCTCAGCAACTGAGTGCGGCGACCTCCCCCAAGCTTCTGAACGAGGTTGGAAACAGGCAGACGGCGATTCTAGCAGAAAAAGCGCCGAAAAATCAAACCGAATTTGCGGACAGGCGATTTTGCCGGCGAACAAACGGCAGCCGGACCCTACAGCCAGCCGGCGCGGGCGAACGAGAAGACGTCGTGGCGCCCCACCACGAGATGGTCGACGAGCCGCACGTCGATCAGCGCGAGCGCATCGCGCAACACGTGCGTGAGCTGACGGTCGCTCGCGCTGGGTTTGACCGCCCCAGACGGATGATTGTGCGCGACGACGAGGCTGGCGGCATTGGCCTCGAGCGCGCGGCGCACGATTTCGCGCGGATAGACGGCCAGGCGCGTCAACGAGCCGCGCGAGATTTCCTCGCTGTCGATCAGTCGATGCCGAGCGTCTAGATACAGACAGAGAAACACTTCGTACGGGCGCGCGCCGATCAAAAGGCGTACGTAGTCGTGAACCGCTTCGGTCGAATCGACGAGCGGCTGCTCGCGCGCCCGCTCGGCCAGGGCGCGGCGCGCCATCTCGATGACGGCCAGCAGCACCGCGGTCTTTGCCGGCCCGATGCCGTGCACGCCGTCGAAGTCGCGCGGGGTGGCGTCGAGGATACCGCGCAGCGAGCCGAAGCGAGCCAGAAGCGAGCGCGCGAGGTCGAACACGTTGTGCCCGGGCAGCCCCGAGCCTAAAAAAATTGCAACGAGTTCCGTGTCGGACAGCGAGGCGGCCCCGCGCCCGAACAGCCGCTCGCGCGGCATGTCGCGCGCCGCCGCCCCGCGCGGGCGGCGCGGCGCTAGCGCTTTCAAGGGGCCAAGCAGGTCGGAACTAACCGGCATATGCATCTCTCATAGAAGCGTTTGATGGGTTGGGCACGGACTGTGCGCGCATTAGGCGCGCGCTGCCCGGCGCGAGGTGGCTTACAATGGAGCCTTTGTGCGGGCGCCCGTAGGCCGGGCGCCGAAACGCGCAGCGTGCGCGCCAAGCCCGCCGCAACGCGGCCCAATCGCAACGCGCATGTCGCGTTCGTCCTACGAGCTATCCCATGAGCATCATCGATATTTCAGAAGTGAAAGCGGGTTCGCATGTGACGCTTCACTACCGGCTGGCACTCGCCGACGGCGCCGACATCGTGAACACTTTCGGCGATAAGCCGGCGACCCTGCTGCTCGGCGCGGGCCAACTCGCCGAGCCGCTGGAAGACATTCTGATAGGGATGAAGGCCGGCGACCATTCGACTTTCCGGCTAGGCGAAGGGCAAGCGTTCGGTCCGCGCAATCCCGAGTTGATTCAGCGCGTGTCGCTCGCCACCCTGCGAGAAAACGGCATGGTGGGCGAGGACTTCGCGCCCGGCGACCTGATCGAATTCAATGCGCCGAGCGGCGGACGGTACGCCGGCGTGCTCAAGGAAGTCGGCGAAACGTCAGCGCTGTTCGACTTCAACCATCCGCTCGCGGGTCAGGCGCTGACGTTCGAAGTGCAAATCATCGGAATTCTGTAAACATGAGTCCGTCGGATACCTCCATCGCCGCTGTCGAGGCGGAAGTCTTGCTCGCCCAGCCGCGCGGCTTCTGCGCGGGGGTGGACCGTGCTATCGAGATCGTCGAGCGCGCCATCAAGCTGTTCGGCGCGCCCATTTACGTGCGCCACGAGATCGTTCACAACGCCTATGTCGTCGAAGATTTGCGCAAGAAGGGCGCTGTCTTCGTCGAGCAGCTCGACGACCTCCCGGCGGGCAGCACCGTCATCTTCAGCGCGCATGGGGTGTCCAAAGCCGTGCGGGAAGAGGCCGAGGCGCGCGGGCTGCGCATCTACGACGCTACCTGTCCGCTCGTGACGAAAGTTCACATGGAAGTGGCGAAGATGCGCCAAGAGGGACTCGATATCGTGATGATCGGGCACAAAGGGCATCCCGAGGTCGAGGGCACCATGGGGCAGTCGGGCGAGGGCATGTATCTCGTCGAGAGCGCAGAAGACGTCGATGCGCTAGAACTATCCGATTCGTCGCGCATTGCATTCGTCACCCAGACGACCTTGTCGGTGGATGACGCCGCGGACATCATCGCCGCGCTCAAGGCGCGCTTTCCGCACATCCGGGAACCGAAGAAGCAGGACATTTGCTACGCCACGCAGAACCGGCAAGACGCCGTCAAGTTCATGGCGCCGCAATGCGATGTCGTCATCGTGGTCGGCAGTCCCAATAGTTCCAATTCCAACCGGTTGCGCGAAGTGGCCGAGAAGCGCGGCGTCCCCGCCTATATGGTGGACTCGCCCGATCAAATCGATCCGGCCTGGGTGGAAGGCAAGCAGCGCATCGGCGTGACGGCTGGCGCCTCGGCGCCGGAGGTGCTCGCCCAAGCGGTCATCGGGCGGCTGCGCGAACTCGGTGTGCGCAACGTGCGCGCGCTCGAAGGCATCGAGGAGAACATTGCTTTTCCATTGCCGCGCGGGCTCTCGCTCCCGAACTGACGTGCACGCGGGCGAATGTGCGCCGCGTGGGAACCTCGTTGCGGGCGTTGGGGTTTCCCCTGATTACCGTGTTTTTCCCAAAAAAGCGCGCCCCTTGCGGTGCGCTTTTTTATTTTCCGCAAGCGCGTAAATCCGAAGGTTGCTCCCAATAAACGAGGAAATGTCGCAACTAGGTTGCGACGTGCACCAAATAAGGGTCCCAAAAAAAGGTTGCAATGCAGGAAAACCCTGGCGATTCAGCATATTGGCCGCTCGGCAATTGGAGTTACAATGCGCGCGTCCTCAAGGTCCCTGGGCCTTTTGGCACCGGTATTGAGTAAGGCGCGGGAGACCTAGTTAATGCAAGTCAAGTTTGCTTACGCCGCATCGAGCAAGACGAGAGGCGGCGAGGCGAGCATCGGTGACGCGGCACGGGCCGTCGCGGCGCCGACGAGTGAGACGGCGGCTATTGCCACCTTGGAAAGCATCCAGGGGTGGGCGGTCGAGTCCGCGCCTTTCGTTCAGGAGAAAAAAAATAAACTGCGGGCGGCATCGCGGTCGGATCGACGCGCACGGCCGCCTTGCCGGCGCAGCATGTCGCGTGCGAGGGCGCCGGCGCTTCTACCCACCCGCATCGGACGCGCCCGGCCCAGCGCACGCAGGTATGGCAGAATTTTTTCGGCGAGTGTGTTGCCTGCAGCGCAGGCCACGCTCGAAATCGGAGCAACAATCCTTGCAGGCGGTGTGCGTGCCCGCAAGGTGACGTCGCCGGCGCTCGATGCGCCGTTGCGTCGCGCCGGTTTGCAGGCGGCCTCGGCCGCTGCGTGCCGGCGGCCGGATGCGGACTTCGTGCGGCATGGCGAAGCGAGCACCCGCATATTGGCGTCGGTAGCGGCGCCGTTAGCGTTCGATGCCGCTAGCGCGGCATCGAGCGCGAAGAAGTGCGCTGACTCGAGCGAAACGCCCAAGATGCAAAAGGCGATGTCCACCGCGCGCGCAAGCGAGCGACGGGGCGCCATCGCATTTGGCGGCGACGGCGGTTCGCAGAAAAGCGCCATTACGCTTCACGACTTCAAGGACGGCGCACGCGCGGTCCTCGACGTCGTGCAAGTGTAGTGACGGAGCATGGAACGCGACGGCACCGGATACCCGACGGTGCCGTTTTTGCATCCGCCTCACTGGGTCTGCCGCCGAATCACGGCTTCAGCGGTATCCGTGAGGCGGCCAACCCTTACCGGTTTTTTTATCAGTACCCGCAGTGCCGTTGCGGTTTTCGTCGACCGTCCGCGTTACAACCGGCGCGAAGCGAAAATCCAGTCGCACGGGCTAAGGAGCTTTAAATGGATATCTTCATCCAGCAGATCCTCAACGGTCTGGTGCTTGGTAGCGTCTACGCCATCATTGCGCTCGGCTATACGATGGTGTACGGCATCTTGGGCATCATCAACTTTGCTCACGGCGACGTCTTGATGGTGGGTGCGATGGTCGCGCTATCGACCATCAACGTGCTGCACAATCACTTCCCCGGGCTAGGCAACATCCCGACGCTCATCATTGGTTTGATCGTTGCGGCGATCGTCTGCGCGATCGTGGGCTACGTGATCGAGCGGGCTGCCTACAGGCCGCTGCGCCGCGCGCCGCGCTTGGCGCCGCTGATCACCGCGATCGGCGTGTCGATCCTGCTCGAAACGCTGGCCATGATGATTTGGTCGCGCAATCCGCTGCCGTTCCCGCAGTTGATTTCCACCGATCCGCTCAACGTGATCAAGGCGACCGACACGAGCGTGGGCGCCGTGATCTCGGCCACGGAAATCACGATCATCGCCGTCGCGTTCCTCGTGATGGCCGGCCTGCTCTTGCTCGTGCATAAGACCAAGCTGGGCCGCGCGATGCGTGCGATCGCCGAGAATCCGAACGTCGCGAGCCTGATGGGCGTGAACCCGAACTTCGTGATCTCCGCGACCTTCATGATCGGCTCGGCCCTGGCCGCGTTGGCCGGCGTGATGATCGCCTCCGAATATGGCAACGTCCACTTCTACATGGGCTTCATTCCCGGCATGAAAGCGTTCACCGCGGCCGTGCTCGGCGGGATCGGCAACCTCGGCGGCGCGATGGTCGGCGGCGTGGTGCTGGGTCTGATCGAACAGCTGGGCGCGGGCTACATCGGCAATCTGACCGGTGGCGTGTTCGGCAGCAACTATCAGGACGTGTTCGCATTCATCGTGCTGATCATCGTCTTGGTCTTCCGTCCGTCGGGCTTGCTCGGCGAACGTGTGGCGGACCGCGCGTAAGGGCAAGGAGCTAGAAAATGACTTCAATTCAACCGATCGAGCCGTCCACGACGCTCATTCCCGAGAAAAACGCCACCAAGACGCTCGTCGTCGGCGTGCTGACCGCCATCTTCGTCATCGCGGCGCCCATGATCATCGGCGCCGCTGGCGGCAACTACTGGGTTCGCGTGCTCGACTTCGCGATGCTCTACGTCATGCTGGCCCTTGGCCTGAACGTGGTGGTGGGCTTCGCCGGTCTGCTCGACTTGGGTTACATCGCGTTCTACGCGGTCGGCGCCTACACGGCGGCCCTGTTGACCTCGCCACATCTGTCCACCCAGTTCGAGTGGATCCACAACATTTGGCCCAACGGCCTGCATCTGTCGTACTTCCTGGTCGTGCCGATCGCAATGGGTCTCGCGGCACTGTTTGGGGTGCTACTGGGCGCGCCGACGCTGCGTCTGCGCGGCGATTACCTGGCTATCGTGACGCTCGGCTTCGGTGAAATCGTGCGGATCTTCATGAACAACCTGGACCGTCCGGTCAACATCACGAACGGGCCGCAAGGCATTACCGGCGTGGATCCGGTGCATGTCGCAGGCTTCAGTCTCGCGCAAACGCACACGATCTTCGGCGTGCAACTGCCCTCGGTCTATCTCTATTACTACCTGTTCGTGCTTTGCTCGTTGCTCGTGATCTGGGTGTGCACCCGTTTGCAGCATTCGCGTATCGGTCGCGCCTGGGCGGCGATCCGCGAAGACGAAATCGCAGCCAAGGCCATGGGCATCAACACGCGCAACGTGAAGCTGCTCGCCTTTGCGATGGGGGCGTCGTTCGGCGGCCTCTCCGGTGCGATGTTCGGCGGCTTCCAAGGCTTCGTGTCGCCCGAGTCGTTCACCTTCTGGGAATCGGTCGTCGTGCTTGCTTGCGTGGTGCTCGGCGGTATGGGTCACATTCCCGGCGTGATTCTCGGCGCGGTGCTGCTCGCCATCTTCCCGGAATTCCTGCGCTCGACGATGGGTCCGCTGCAACATTGGATCTTCGGCCACCAGATTCTGGACACGGAAGTGATTCGTCAGCTGCTTTACGGCCTGGCGATGGTTCTCATCATGCTGTATCGCTCGGAAGGCCTGTGGCCCGCGCCGAAGCATGAGGACAAGATCGCAAAATTGGCCAAGCGCAGCGCCAAGAAACCTGTGCGCGCGTAAAGAGCGGAGGAACACGCAAAATGAGCAACAAAAGCATTCGTTTGTCCGTGACGGGCGTGAACAAGCGCTTCGGCGGCTTGCAAGCGCTGTCGGACGTGGGCCTTCAAATCGAAGAAGGCACGATCTATGGCCTCATCGGCCCGAACGGCGCCGGCAAGACCACGTTCTTCAACGTGATCACTGGCCTGTACACGCCCGATTCGGGCGAGTTCAAGCTCGATGGCGAGAACTACACGCCCACCGCCGTGCACCAAGTGGCTCAAGCCGGCATCGCCCGGACGTTCCAAAACATTCGCCTGTTCGGCGGCATGACTGCCCTCGAGAACGTGATGGTGGGCCGCCACGTGCGGACCAAGCACGGGCTGATCGGCGCGGTGCTGCAAACGCCGGCCGAGCGTAAGGAAGAGCGCGAGATCAAGGAGCGCGCGCTCGAACTGCTCGAATACGTGGGGGTGCTGCAGTACGCCGATTACACGGCGCGCAATCTCTCGTACGGGCACCAGCGCCGCTTGGAAATCGCCCGCGCGCTCGCAACGGATCCCAAGCTCTTGGCATTGGACGAGCCGGCTGCGGGTATGAACGCGACGGAAAAGGTCGAGCTTACGCGCTTGCTGGAGAAGATCCGCGACGACGGCAGGACGATTCTGCTGATCGAGCACGACGTGAAGCTCGTGATGCACCTGTGCAATCGCATGACGGTGCTCGATTACGGCAAGGTGATCGCCGAGGGTCTGCCGCAAGACGTGCAGAAGGACCCGAAGGTGATTGAGGCATATCTGGGCGCGGGGGTCCACTGATGGCTACGGCAATGTTGAAAATCAAGGGCCTGCAAGTCAATTACGGCGGCATTCAGGCAGTCAAGGGCGTCGACATGGAAGTCGCGCAAGGCGAGCTGGTCACGTTGATCGGCGCCAACGGCGCGGGCAAGACCACGACGATGAAGGCCATCACCGGTCTGAAGCCGTATTCGGCGGGCGACATCGAGTACATGGGCCAGTCGATCAAGGGCGTGCCGGCGCATGAACTGCTCAAGCGCGGCTTGGCGATGGTGCCGGAAGGCCGCGGCATTTTCGCGCGCATGTCGATCATCGAGAACATGCAAATGGGCGCGTATTTGCGCAGCGATAACGACGGTATCCAAAAGGACGTCGATCGCATGTTCGGCTACTTCCCGCGTTTGAAGGAGCGCGCGAAGCAATTGGCCGGGACGCTCTCGGGCGGCGAGCAGCAGATGCTGGCGATGGCGCGGGCCATCATCAGCCGTCCGAAGCTGCTGCTCTTGGACGAGCCGTCGATGGGCCTGTCGCCGATCATGGTCGAGAAGATCTTCGAAGTCGTGCGCGACATCTCGAAGGAAGGCTTGACCGTGCTGCTCGTCGAGCAGAATGCACGCCTTGCGCTGCAGGCGGCTAACCGCGGTTACGTGATGGATTCTGGTATGGTCACGATGTCGGGCGATGCAAAGCAAATGCTCGACGATCCGAAGGTGCGGGCCGCTTATCTCGGCGAATAACGCCACTCTCTCGCGCGCCCGTGCATTCCAGCACGGGCGCCGTCAAAGGGCCGCCACGGCCCGCAGCAGCATCGTTTTAAAACCCGATCTAAAAAAAGGGAACTACAACAGTGAATAAGTCGCTTCTCACCGGCTGCGCAGCAGCAGCCGCGCTTTCTTTCGCGCTTTGCAATTCCGCTCAAGCCGATACGATCGTCAAAATCGGCCACGTCGCGCCGCTCACGGGCGGCTCGGCTCACCAGGGCAAGGACAACGAAAACGGCGCTCGTCTCGCGATCGAAGAGATCAATGCGAAGGGCCTCGTGATCGGCGGTCAGAAGGTCACGCTGGCGCTCGACCCGCAAGACGACGCGGGCGACCCGCGTCAAGCCACGCAAGTTGCGCAAAAGCTGGTCGATGACAAGGTCGTTGCCGTTGTCGGCCATGAAACGTCGGGCACGTCGATTCCCGCTTCGAAGATCTACAGCGATGCGGGCATCGTCCAAATCTCGCCGTCGGCCACGAATCCGAAGTACACGCTGCAGGGCTTCAAGACGACCTACCGCGTCGTCGCGACCGATGCGCAGCAAGGCCCGGCGCTGGCGAACTATGCCGCGAAGGACCTGCACGTGAAGAAGGTTGCGATCGTCGACGATTCGACGGCGTACGGCCAAGGTCTCGCGCAGGAGTTCGAGAAGGCCGCGAAGGCTGCCGGCTTGAACGTCGTGTCGCACGATGCGACGAACGACAAGGCCGTCGACTTCCGCGCGATTCTGACGAAGATCAAGGGCGAGAACCCCGACGCCATCATGGTGGGTGCGATGGACGCGACGGGTGGCCCCTTCGCCAAGCAAGCCAAGCAGTTGGGCCTGCGCGCGAAGATCCTCGCGGGCGATGGCGTTTGCACGGCTAACATCGTCGACCTGGCCGGCCCTGCCGCCGACAACATCGTTTGCTCGCAAGCCGGTATCGGCCTCGACCAGATGAAGGGCGGCTCGGATTTCGCGGCCAAGTACAAGAAGCGTTACAACCAGGACGTCGTGTTGTATTCGCCGTACACGTACGATGCCGTGTATATCGTCGTCGATGCGATGAAGCGTGCGAATTCGGTCGACCCGGCGAAGATCCTTGCCGCGATGCCTACGACCGATCACAAGGGCGTGATCGGCGAGACGACGTTCGATGCGAAGGGCGACCTGAAGCACGGCGTGATCTCGATCTACGGCTACAAGGAAGGCAAGCGGACCTTCATCAACAAGGTCTCGATGTAAGCCATCGATGTAGATGAGCGGTTCGATGTAAAAAGCCGCATGCGCGAGAGCGCATGCGGCTTTTTTACCGTTGAACCGGCCGTCTGGCGACGCCTTCTTACAGCGAATCGAGCACCGTGCGCAGCATCGCCATCATCTGATCGATTTCATCGTCCGTCACATTCAACGCCGGCATGAAGCGCAGCAAATTCGGCCGAGCGGCGTTGAGCAGCACGCCGGTGGGTTGCAGCTCGCGCGCCTTCTCGACGATCTGCGGTCCGATGTCCTTGCCGAGCATCAGCGCCCGCAGCAACCCTTCGCCGCGTTCGCCCTCGAAGCCGCGCTCGGCCGACAGCTCGAGCAGCTGCGCGCGCAGATACTCGCCGCGTGCGCGCACGCCTTCGAGAAAGCCCGGTGCGGTGAGCGTCTTGATGACCGCGTATCCGACGGCCGTCATCAACGGATTGCCATTGTAGGTGCCGCCTTGCTCGCCCGCTTCGAAGACGGCGACCTCGGCTTTTGACAGCAACGCCGCGAGCGGCACGCCGCCGCCGATGCCTTTGCCGAGCGTCATGATATCGGGCTCGATGCCGGAGAGCTCATAGGCGAACAGCGTGCCGGCGCGCCCGCATCCGCTTTGCACTTCGTCGACGATGAGCAGCAGGCCGTGACGCTTCGTTAGCTCACGCAGTTCGCGCATGAATTCGCGCGTAGCCGGAATGACACCGCCTTCGCCTTGAATCGGCTCCAGCATGACGGCCACGGTTTTATCCCCGATCAGCTTCTCCACCGATGCGATGTCGTTCAACTCGGCTTTCGGGAAGCCCGGCACCTGCGGCGCATACATGGTGTCCCAGCCGGCTTTGCCGCTCGCCGACATCGTCGCGATCGTGCGGCCGTGAAAGCTGTGATCGAACGTGATGATTTCGTAAGCGCCGTTCTTGAATTTCTTGCCCCACTTGCGTGCGAGCTTGATCGCGCCTTCGTTTGCTTCCGCGCCGCTGTTCGCGAAGAAGACCTTATCGAACACGCTATGCTCGGTCAGCAGCGAGGCGAGGTTGGCCATCGGCTCGTTGTAGAACGCCGGCGAGGGATTGATGAGTTGCCGCGCCTGCGTTTCCAGCGCTTCGATCATCGCCGGATGGCAGTGACCGAGGCAATTGACGGCCCAACCTTGAATGAAGTCGAGGTAGCGCTTGCCTTCGCTATCGAAGATCCACGAACCCGCGCCGCGCGTGAATACGATGTCCGGCCGGTTGGTGATGTACATCAGCGACTGCGTCGCGTTCTCTGTCGATTGCATGGCACGGCTCCGCGAAAAATGAAGAAAGAGTGAAGGAGAAATGAAAAAAGCCACGGTAGTCCGTGGCTTTCGCGGTTTGACCGGTGGCGCCTGCTCGCTTGCTGCTGGCGAGGCGCGCGTCCGCTACGAGCCGACGGCTTCCCTTGGCGGGAGCGAGCGGCGACGTCGGAGGGCGGGCAGGTGGCAGGTCATGGGCGCAAGAATACGACAGCGTGTACCTAGATGCAATCGCAGCCACGTTTGCGCTGTCGTATTTTTTCCTCATCAAACGGCATTGACGAGATCGGCCTCGCTCGTGAACGAATCGGCGTAGAACTCGTCGGCCGGCAGGTTGTGATGTGCGGTGAAATCGCGCTGGGCCGATTCGACCATCACCGGCGCGCCGCACGCATAGACCTGATAGCCCGACAGATCGGGCAGATCATCCACGACGGCGCGATGCACGAAGCCGGTGCGCCCGGTCCAGTTGTCGCTCGGATCGGGTTCGGACAGCACCGGGACGAACTTGAAATTCGGGTGATCCTTGGCCCAGCCTTCGGCAAGCTCGAGCATGTAGAGATCTTTCTTGCGGCGCGCGCCCCAGTAGAGCGTGATCGGGCGTTCGACGTTCTTGAAGAACGCGTGTTCGGCGATCGCCTTGATCGGGGCGAAGCCCGTGCCGGAGGCGAGCAGGACGATCGGTTTGTCGGAGTCTTCCCGCAGGAAGAACGTGCCGAGCGGGCCTTCGAAGCGCAGGATGTCGCGCTCCTTCATCGTGTTGAAGACGTGATCGGTGAACACGCCGCCCGGCATATGACGGATGTGCAACTCGATCGGGCCTTCTTGACTGGGGGCGCTCGCCATCGAATAGCTGCGGCGCTTGCCGTCCTTCAGGATGAACTCGATGTACTGCCCCGCGAGGTATTGCAACCGCTCGTTCGCCGGCAATTGCAGCTTGAGCACGATGACATCGTCGGCGCGGCGCTCGATCGCGTTGACGCGGCAAGGCAGCTTCTTGACTTGGACGTCGCCCACGCCTGCAATTTCGCGCACGTCGATGACGAGGTCCGATTGGGCCGTGGCGCAGCAAAACAGGGCCATCCCGCGCGTTTTCTCATCGTTCGAAAGCGCCGACGACGAGTGCGAGCCTTGCTCGATTTCACCCGAGACGACCGAGCCTTTGCACGAGCCGCAGGCGCCGTTTTTGCAGCCGTACGGAACCCCGACGCCTTGGCGCAAGGCCGCGGTGAGCACGGGTTCGTCGGGTTCCACTTGAAATTGCCGGCCGCTTTGCCGGATCGTCACGTTGTATGCCATAGCTCGATCGAAACAAAAAACGAAAAACCTTGGGCGCAGGCGCGTGGCACGGTTGACCGCTACAATGCGCGCACATGAACGCCACACGAATCTTGCGCCGGCCCCGCTTGCTGATCGTCGGGTGCGGCGATGTCGGACTGCGATGCGCAGCGCACTTGCTCGCGCACGCCGGGCAAGCGCGCGTATTCGCGCTCACCACTCGCCCGGACCGCACTGCGGCCCTCCGCGCACATGGGCTCACGCCGATCGTGGGCGATCTCGACGCGCCGCGCAGCCTGCGCCGCTTGGCGGGACTTGCACGCACCGTACTGCATCTCGCACCGCCGCCTTCGAGCGGCGCCGACGATCCGCGCACACGCGCGTTGATCGCGGCCCTCGGCGCTCGCAAGCGCCACCGGGCGGCGGTTCCCGCCGCGCCTGCCGTGAGGCCGTTGCTCAAACGTAGTGCAGCATCGCGCGGGCCAGCATCGCGGCGCTCGGCGCTCGGCATGCCTTTGCCGCACATCCGGGGTATTGTACCCGAGGCACTTCGGGCGGCCGACTTGCGCCCGCCCATCCGTCTCGTCTATGCGAGCACGACTGGGGTCTATGGCGATTGCGCGGGCGCGCTGATCGACGAAACGCGGCCGGTGCGCCCAGCCAGCGCGCGCGCGAAGCGGCGCGTGGCGGCCGAGCGGCGGTTGCGGCAAGCCAACGTGCGCGGCGCGATGGCTGCGAGCATCGTTCGCATTCCCGGCATCTATGCGCGCGACCGGCTACCGCTCGCGCGCATAGAGCAAGGCAAACCCGCATTGAACGAAGCGGACGATGTCTATACGAACCACATCCACGCCGACGATCTCGCTGCGATCATGCTGCGCGTGGCGACGCACGGGCGCATCGGACGCGTCGTTCATGCGTCGGACGATACCGTGCTGAAAATGGGCGCTTATTTCGATCGCGTCGCCGATGCGTTCGGCTTGCCGCGTGTGCCGCGCATTTCGCGCGAGGCGGCCGAGCGCACGCTCGATCCGATGGCGCTCTCTTTCATGCGTGAATCTCGGCGTTTGTCCAACGCGCGCTTGAGGCGCGAGTTGCGCATCGCGCTGCGCTACCCGAGCGTCGACGATTTTTTGAGTGGCGTTGGTCGGGACGAGGGTACGTCTGAGGCTAAATGAGCGCGGGCAACGCTTCTAGCAGCAGAAAGCAAAACAGCGCGCCGATCAACGCGCCGATGAGGTTCGGATCGTACCGGCGCCGAACATGCATGACGGTCAGCAGCGCGCCGATGAGAATCGCACCCAGCGCGGCAAACGCAAGTACGACGTACGAAATCTCGAACGTACCGTTGATGACCACGGCAGCCTCCCCTGCAAAGCTCATTGTCGGCAGACCACCCGCGCCGGCGTCGGTCTACCGCGTTTGAGGCCAGTATAGGCGGGCCGCCTGCGCCGCCCCATAGGGGGCGGACCCGATATGGCCGGGCTTTTGCGTTGGTCCGTGCGTTGACGCACCTTTGGCGCGTGCGTCTCGAGCTCGGTGCGGGGCATCGCTAGGTTGGCGTTCGGATGCCTATACGGCGCCTATGGGCACTCATGGCGCCTGCAACGCTTCTGGGCGAAGGCGCGCGTTACGCCGGCGTTGGGCTCGATGCGCCGCGCAACGCTTGCAGTTGCGCGTCGTCGAGCCATTGCCACGCACCGGGGGCAAGGTCTCGAGGGAGCGCGAGCGCGCCGATCCGCTCCCGGTGCAACGCCTCGCAACGATTGCCGGCCGCCGCGATCATGCGCTTGACTTGGTGGTATTTGCCTTCGTTGACGGTGATTTCGAGTTGCCTTTCGTCACGCATCGCTACGGCGGCGGCCGCGATCGGCGTTTTTTCGCCATGGAGCAGGACGCCTTCGCGCAGCGCTTGCAACTGACGCTCGTCGAGCGGGTGCCGCGTGGTCGCTAGATACGTCTTCGGAACCTTGCGCTTGGGCGAGGTGTAGGTGTGGACGAATTGGCCGTCGTCGGACAGCAACAGCAAGCCCGTGGTGTCTTCGTCGAGGCGGCCGACGCATTGCACGCCGCGTGCCGCGAGTTGCGGGGGCAACAAGCTGAACACGCTATTGTGATGCTGCGGCTCGCGCGAACATTCGTATCCGGCCGGTTTGTTGAGCATCGCATAGGCGCGCTCGCGATAACGCCACGGGGCGCGATCGACCTCAAACGTAAATTCCTCCACCGCGAAATCGGCGTCGGCATCTAGGCAGATGCCGCCTGCCACCGCCACACGTCCTTGCGCGATCAAAGCGCGGCATTGGCGCCGCGAGCCGAAGCCTTGAGTGAAAAGAATGCTTTCGAGGTCCATGGCATGCGTCGGTCCACAATGGCCGCGATTGTACGCTGCGCCGCTGCCGCCACCATCGCAGCAGCGGACCGACGCCGCACCTTACCGCGCACGCGCCACGGCCTTCTGCAAATCGTCCTTCAAGGCGTCGAAGACCGGGTTGTCGTTGTCCTTGCGATAGACGAAGCGCAACTCGACAGGCTTGAGCGGCGTCGTGCGCACCGGCCTGTACGCGACCCCCTTGAAATGGAGCATGGCCGCCGCCGCGGGGATCAACGCCACCCCGATGCCGGCTCGCACGAGCGCGAGCATCGAATGGATCTGGCTCACGTATTCCACGATGTCGGGCAACACCCCGGCGCGTTCGAGCAGCCCGCTCACGAGCTGATGAAAGTAGCGCGCCTCATACGGTGAATACATCAACAAAGGCCGCCCTTCACAATCGGTGAGCGTGGGCCGCGCAGGCCACTCTTTTGCCGCCGCCGCCGGTAACGCCAGCACGAGCGCATCGTTCGGGCAGGGCCGATCGACGAGCTCGCCGTGCTCGACGGGCGGCCGCAGCAGTCCGAAGTCTATTTCGCGCGAATCCAAGGCCTCCAACTGCGCGCCGCTCACCATCTCTTTGAGCGTGAGCCGCACGCCCGGCGAGGCCGCCCGCACCGCGCTCACGAGCGCCGGCAGCACACCGTAGCCGACCGATGCGGTAAAGCCGATCGCCAGCGTGCCCGAAGAGCCCGCCGCCACGCGGCGTGCGGTGGCCGCGGCCTCGTCGGCCAGGCGCAAGATGCGCGCGGCATCGGGCAAAAAGCTGCGGCCCGCGGCCGTGAGCTTGACCGAGCGGCTCGAGCGAGCGACCAGTTCGGTGCCGACCTGATGCTCGAGCAGCCGGATCTGCCGCGACAGCGGCGGCTGTGTCATATGAAGCCGCTCGGCGGCGCGGCCGAAATGCAGTTCTTCGGCGACGGCGACGAAGCAGCGGAGGTGGCTCAGTTCGAACATCGATACAAAACATGAATCAATCGAAACATTCGTTATCTTGGACGTGAATCGTTCGCGGTGCAAGAATCGTCGCATTGCATTACATCACTCAACGCTTTCTTGCGCTTCGTTGCGCCACCCGCCATGTCACGTTACACGCCCACCGAATTCGCCCGCCAGATCGGCACCGGTCTGCTTTCGTTTCCCGTCACCCATTTCAAGGACGACTTCTCGTTCGACAATGCCGCTTATCGCGCGAATCTGGATTGGTTGTTCAGCCATCCGGCCGCGGGCCTTTTCGCCGCGGGCGGCACAGGCGAATTCTTCTCGCTGACGCTGGACGAAGTCGAGCGCGTCGTGCGCGCGGCGGTCGAGCAGACGGGCGGGCGCGTGCCCGTGATCGCACCGGCCGGCTACGGCACGGCGATCGCAACGCAACTGTGCGCTTCGGCCGAGGCGGCCGGCGCCGACGGTATCTTGCTGCTGCCGCCGTATCTGACGGAAGCGCCCGCCGACGGCCTGGCGGCGCACGTCGAACAAGTGTGCAAATCGACGCGCCTGGGCGTGATCGTCTACAACCGCGCCAACCAAGTGCTAGACGAAGTGGCGCTCGAGCGTTTGGCCGAGCGGTGCCCGAACCTCGTCGGCTTTAAGGACGGCGTGGGCGACCTCGAACTGATGACGCGCATTCACGCGCGTTTGGGCGATCGCTTCACCTACGTCGGCGGCTTGCCGACGGCCGAGACGTTCGCGCTGCCGTATCTGACGCTGGGCGTGACCACGTACTCGTCCGCGATTTTCAATTTCGTGCCCGAGTTCGCGCTCGATTTCTATACGGCCGTGCGCGCGGGCAATCACGCGAAGGTCTATGCCGACCTGAACAAATTCGTGTTGCCCTACATCGCGCTGCGCAACCGCAAGCGCGGCTATGCGGTGTCGATCGTGAAGGCCGGCATGAAGGCAATCGGCCGCAGCGCCGGTCCGGTGCGCGCACCGCTGACCGATTTGACCGAAGCGGAGCAGGCCGAGCTGAAGACGCTCATCGCTCGCATCGCGTAGGCGTTGGCTCACGTGACCGGCGCGCGCCCGGCGTGCGCCGATGAATAGAACCCGGGCCGTCGAGCCTGGACGCAAGACTCATCCGCGGCGCATATCAAAGGCGCTTGCGCGAAGGAGGGGACGATGCAAACCAAAACCACGACAGCGGGCGCGACGGCTGTGCCGCAGGCCTTGCGCGCCACGCGCGTGCGCTACCTCGTTCTCGCGATGCTGTTCATTGCGACGACGATCAATTACGCCGACCGCGCGAGCATTTCGATCGCCGGCTCGGCGATGCAAAAAGACTTCGGCATCAGCGCCGTGTCGCTCGGCTATATCTTCTCGGCGTTCGGCTGGTCGTACGTGATCGCGCAGTTGCCGGGCGGCTGGTTGCTCGACCGGTTCGGCTCGCGCCGCGTCTATGGCGTCAGCATTTTCCTGTGGTCGCTGTTCACCCTGTTTCAGGGCACCATCGGTTTTCTCGCAGGCGGGGCCGCGATCGCGGCGATGTTTGCGTTGCGCTTTCTCGTGGGTTTCTCCGAAGCGCCTTCCTTTCCGGCCAACAGCCGCATCGTGGCCGCATGGTTTCCGGCCAATGAGCGCGGCACGGCATCGGCCATCTTCAATTCTGCGCAGTATGCGGCCACCGTCATCTTCGCGCCGTTGATGGGCTGGCTCGTGCATTCGTTCGGCTGGCATTCGGTGTTCGTCGTGATGGGCGTGCTCGGGATGGCCATGGCCCTTGCGTGGCGCTTGTTCATGAAAGACCCGAAGGATCATCCGCGCGTGAATCGCGCCGAGATCGAATACATCGAGGCGGGCGGCGGACTCGTCGATCTGGATCGCGGCGTGCGCGGTGCGCGCAAGCAAGGCCCCGATCTGCGCCACATCAAGCAGTTGCTGCGCAGCCGCATGCTGATGGGCATTTATCTCGCACAGTACTGCATCAATGCGCTGACGTATTTCTTCATCTCTTGGTTTCCGGTCTATCTCGTGCAGGCGCGGGGCATGTCGATCCTGAAGGCGGGCTTCGTTGCATCGGTCCCCGCCATCGCGGGCTTCTTGGGCGGCGTGCTCGGGGGCATCATTTCCGATGCGTTGCTGCGACGCGGCGCATCGCTCTCGCTCGCACGCAAGCTGCCGATCGTCCTCGGCATGCTGCTGTCGATGAGCATGGTGATCTGCAATTACGTCGACGCGCAGGCCATCATCGTGGCCGTCATGGCGCTGGCATTCTTCGGTAAGGGCCTGGGCGCCCTCGGCTGGGCCGTCAACTCGGACACCGCGCCCAAGGAGATCGCGGGCCTGAGCGGCGCCTTGATGAATACGTTCGGCAACTTGTCGAGCATCACGACGCCGATCGCCGTCGGCTATATCGTCGGCCACACGGGCTCGTTCAATGGCGCGCTCGTGTTCGTCGGCCTGCACGGCCTCGTCGCCTGCGTCTGCTATCTGTTCGTGGTTGGGAAGATCGAGCGCGTGAAGCTCGGATCGATCCCTTCGTCGAACTGATCGAACGCATCGAATCGAAAAGGAGAAGCACCAAGGTGGACGGGCAAACGACCGATTCCCTCACGCAAAGCGGCACGCCGCGCGTGACGAGCATGCGCGTGATCCCCGTGGCGGGCCGCGACAGCATGCTGCTCAATCTGTGCGGCGCGCATGCCCCGTTCTTCACGCGCAACCTCGTGTTGTTGACGGACTCGGCTGGGCGCATGGGCGCGGGCGAAGTGCCCGGGGGCGAGGGCATTCGCGGGGCGCTCGAACGCATCGCCCCGCTCGTGATCGGCAGTGAGCTCGGGCGCATGAACGGCACGCTCAATGCGATACGCCGCGCGCTGGCCGGCGGCAGCGGCGAGGCGCATCGGGGCACCGTGTACGAGGTCGGTTCGGAAGCGGAGTCGGCCGTGCTGCGTCAGCCGCACGAAATCAACTTGCGCATGGACAACGTGCTGACCGCCGTCGAAGCGGCGTTGCTCGATTTGCTCGGTCAGTGCCTGGGCGTGCCTGTCGCGCACCTGCTCGGCGGCGGCCAGCAACGCGAGCGCGTGCCGATGCTCGCCTATCTGTTCTATGTCGGCGATCGCGCGAAGACGGACCTGCCGTACGTCGACGGTAGCGGCGAGCGCGACGACTGGCTGCGCTTGCGTCACGAGGCGGCGCTCACGCCCGCCGCGATCGCGCGCCTGGCCGAAGCGGCGACCGAGCGCTACGGGTTCGTCGATTTCAAGTTGAAGGGCGGCGTAATGGACGGCGCCGAGGAAATGGAAGCGATTGCGGCGCTCAAGGCGCGCTTTCCGCACGCACGCGCGACGCTCGATCCGAACGGCGCATGGTCGCTCGACGAGGCGATCGCTCTGTGCCGCGGGCAAGGTCACTTGCTCGCCTACGCGGAAGATCCCTGCGGACCCGAGCATGGCTACTCGGGCCGCGAGACGATGGCCGAGTTCCGGCGCGCGACCGGCATTCAGACGGCAACGAACATGATCGCCACCGATTGGCGTCAGTTGGGCCATGCGTTCGTGCTCGGCGCGATCGACATTCCGCTTGCCGATCCGCATTTCTGGACGATGCAGGGCTCGGTGCGCGTGGCGCAGTTGTGCAGCGAGTTCGGCCTCACGTGGGGCTCGCATTCGAACAATCATTTCGATGTGTCGCTCGCCATGTTCACGCACGTCGCTGCCGCGGCGCCCGGGCCGATCACCGCGATCGACACGCACTGGATTTGGCAAGAAGGCGCCGAGCGCCTCACGCGCGAGCCGTTTGCGATCGAAGCGGGACAAGTGTCGGTGCCGGCCCGGCCGGGACTGGGCATCGAGATCGACCTCGATCGCGTCGAGCAGGCGCATGCGCTTTATCGCACGCTCGGCAATGGCGCACGCGACGACGCGGCGGCGATGCGCTATCTCGTGCCAGGCTGGACCTACGACCCGAAACGGCCGAGCTTCGGCAA
Source organism: Trinickia sp. Y13 (assembly GCF_029522115.1). Lineage (GTDB taxonomy): Bacteria > Pseudomonadota > Gammaproteobacteria > Burkholderiales > Burkholderiaceae > Trinickia. The sequence continues at coordinate 51,816 of NZ_JAKWFK010000021.1, forward strand.
AGCAGTGCGTGGCGGCGGCGCGAATGCTCGCCGCTGACGGCCGCGTTCGACGGCATTGAATTCGCTTCGATGAAAACCCGCTTCGAAGCGGCTAGACCTTGAAATCGATGAGCAAGACGCAATGACGAATCCGACGATGCATTCTCCGACGCAGTCGACCCCGGTGGTGACGCGCATGCGCGTGGTGCCCGTGGCCGGGCGCGACAGCATGCTGCTCAATCTAAGCGGCGCGCATGGCCCCTTCTTTACCCGCAACATCGTCATTCTCGAAGATAGCGACGGGCGCACGGGCCTGGGTGAGGTGCCCGGCGGCGAGTCGATTCGGCGCACCTTGGAAGAGGCGGGCGCGCTCGTGGTCGGCGCATCGCTCGGCCGCTGGCAGGACGTGCTGAACCAGGTGCGCCGGCGCTTTGCCGATCGCGATGCGGGCGGCCGCGGCACACAGACGTTCGACCTGCGCGTGACCGTGCATGCGGTGACGGCCATCGAGGCGGCGCTGCTCGATTTGTTGGGGCAACACTTGGAGGTGCCCGTCGCCGCGTTGCTCGGCGAGGGGCAGCAGCGCACGCATGTGCCGATGCTGGGCTACTTGTTCTACGTCGGCGAGCGCACGCGCACGCCGCTGAACTATCGCAGCGAAACCGATGCGGCCGATCCGTGGTTCCATCTGCGCAATGAGCCGGCGCTCACGCCCGAGGCGGTCGTGCGGCTGGCCGTGGCCGCGCACGAACGCTACGGGTTCCAAGACTTCAAGCTCAAAGGCGGCGTGCTGCCCGGCGAAGAGGAAATCGCGGCGGTGACCGCACTTGCCGAGCGATTCCCCGACGCGCGCATCACGCTCGATCCGAACGGCGCGTGGTCGCTCGCGGAGGCGGTTCGCCTGTGCCGCGGCAAGGACGAGGTGCTAGCCTACGCCGAGGACCCGTGCGGCGCGGAGAACGGCTATTCGGGGCGCGAGGTCATGGCCGAATTCCGGCGCGCGACGGGCTTGCGCACGGCGACGAACATGATCGCGACCGATTGGCGTCAACTCGGCCATGCCGTGACGCTCGGCGCGGTCGACATTCCGCTCGCCGATCCGCACTTCTGGACGATGCGCGGTTCGGTGCGCGTCGCGCAGCTTTGCGCCGAGTGGGGCCTGACCTGGGGCTCGCATTCTAACAATCACTTCGATATTTCGCTCGCGATGTTCACGCATGTCGCGGCGGCAGCGCCGGGCGAGATCACGGCGATCGACACGCATTGGATTTGGCAGGACGGCCAGCGCATCACGCGCGAGCCTTTCACGATCGAGCAAGGACGCGTTGCCGTGCCCGCGCGCGGGGGGCTGGGGATCGAGCTCGACGAAGAGGCGCTTGCCGGTGCGCATGCGCTTTATCTCGAACATGGCCTCGGCAGCCGCGACGACGCGGCCGCGATGCAGTATTTGATTCCCGGCTGGACGTTCGACAACAAGCGTCCGTGCCTGGTGCGCTGACAGCACGTTAAACGATGAGGTCTTTTGCAATGTCTGCTTCAACTTCCGCGCCCGAACCGGCCGCCGAACGCGCGCTCACGATTCGCTTGGACGAGCGCGACAACGTCGCGATCGTCGTGAATGCGCGCGGTCTTGCGGCGGGGGCGGTGCTCGACGATGGCACCGTGCTCGCGCAGGCCGTGCCGCAAGGCCATAAAGTTTCGCTGGCCGACTTGGCGCAAGGCGATGCGATCGTGCGCTACGGCGAGATCATCGGTTACGCGACCAAGACGCTCGCACGCGGCAGCTGGGTCGACGAAAACGCGGTGCAATTGCCGCAGCCGCCGGCGCTCGACGCCTTGCCGCTCGCCACGCGCAAAGCGCCGGAGCTGCCCAAGCTCGAAGGCTATACGTTCGAAGGCTACCGCAACGCCGACGGCACCGTCGGCACGAAGAACGTGCTCGGCATCATGACGAGCGTGCAGTGCGTGGCGGGCGTGACCGAGTACGTGGTCGGGCGCATCAAGCGCGAGTTGCTTCCGCGCTATCCGAACGTCGACGACGTGGTGGCGCTCACGCATACCTACGGCTGCGGCGTCGCGATCAACGCGCCGGCAGCGATCGTGCCGATCCGCACGCTGCAGAACCTCGCCGTCAACCCGAACTTCGGCGGCGAGGTGATGGTGATCGGCTTGGGCTGCGAAAAGCTCGTGCCCGAGCGGCTCGTGCCCGCCAAGCTCGCGCCGGGCGGACGCATTCCGATCGAAGTGGCGGGTAAGCCGCAATCGCCCGTGCTGTCGCTGCAGGACGAGGCGTACGAGGGCTTCGGCGAGATGGTCGATGCGATTCTCGAGATGGCCGACGAGCGGCTCGCGCGCTTGAACGAGCGTCGCCGCGAGACGTGCCCCGCATCGGATCTCGTGATCGGCGTGCAGTGCGGCGGCAGCGATGCGTTTTCCGGCGTGACGGCCAACCCCGCCGTCGGCTTCGCGGCCGATCTGATCGTGCGCGCGGGCGGCACGGTGATGTTCTCGGAAGTGACCGAAGTGCGCGACGCCATCCATCTGCTGACGCCTCGCGCAGTGGACGAAGAGGTGGGCCGTGCGCTCTTGCGCGAGATGGCCTGGTACGACGATTACTTGAGCGGCGGCCGCGCCGATCGCAGCGCGAACCCGTCGCCGGGCAACAAGCGCGGCGGGCTCTCGAACGTGGTCGAGAAAGCGCTCGGCTCGATCGTCAAATCGGGCACGAGCCCGATCGTGGACGTCCTCGGCCCCGGCGAAAGAATGCGGCGCAAAGGCCTCATCTTTGCGGCGACGCCCGCTAGCGACTTCGTCTGCGGCACGCTGCAACTGGCTTCCGGCATCAACTTGCAGGTCTTCACGACGGGCCGCGGCACGCCTTACGGCTTGGCGATGGCGCCCGTGATCAAGGTGTCGACGCGCAAGTCGCTGTCCGAGCGTTGGTACGACCTCATCGACCTCGACGCGGGCCGCATCGCGACGGGCGAGGCGAGCATTGCCGATGTCGGCTGGGAGCTCTTCCATATGATTCTGGAAGTGGCGAGCGGCCGCCGCCAGGTGTGTGCCGACAAGCTCGGCCTGCACAACGATCTCGTGCTGTTCAACCCCGCGCCGGTGACCTGACATGACGCAAGCGTCTCACATCGCCGATCCCTTGGACGGCATTCGCACGCACTGCGGCCGCATCTTGTTGACGGGCGCGGCGGGCGGGCTTGGCCGCGTATTGCGCGAGCGGTTGCGGCGTTATGCCGACGTGCTGCGCATCTCCGATATCGCACCGCTCGGCGAGCCGCGCGAGGGCGAGGAAGCGCTCGTCTGCGATCTAGCCGATGCCGCTGCCGTCGATGCGCTCGTGGCAGGCGTGGACGCGATCGTGCATCTGGGCGGCGTGTCGGTCGAGCGCCCATTCGAAGAAGTGCTGCCGGCCAATATCCAAGGCGCTTACAACTTGTACGAAGCTGCGCGCCGCCATGGCGTACGTCGCGTCGTATTCGCAAGCTCGAACCATGTGACCGGTTTTTATCGGCAAGGGGAAGTGATCGATGCGACGGCCGCACCGCGACCCGATAGCTACTACGGCTTGAGCAAGGCGTTCGGCGAGCAGCTCGCGCGTTTCTACTTCGACCGTTACGGCATCGAAAGCGTGTGCGTGCGGATCGGCTCCTCGTTCCCCGAGCCGAAGGATCGCCGCATGCTGTGCACCTGGCTCGGCTACGACGATCTCGAACAGCTCGTGCGGCGCGCCATGTTCGTGCCGAACGTGGCATGCACGATCGTCTATGGCGTATCGGCCAATCGCGATGGCTGGTGGGACAACGCACAAGCCGCACTGCTCGGTTACGTGCCGACCCAGTCGAGCGAGCCGTGGCGCGAGCGCATCGAACGCGAGCAGCCGCCGCTTCCCGACGACGACCCCGTTCGCCTGTTCCAGGGAGGCTCGTTCGTGACGGCCGGGCCGTTCGGAGACTGACCGCCATGGCAGCGACGACATCGATCGAACGAATCGGCGAGATGCACTGCAGTGTCGGCGAGAGCCCGATCTGGCATCGGGCCGAGCGCGCGCTCTATTGGACCGACATCGTCGGGCGCAGGCTATGGCGCTGGGACGCTTGCACGGGCCATACGCACGCGTGGGCGCTGCCCGAGATGGCGGGCTCGTTCGCGTTGGTCGAGCAAGGCGGGATCGCGCTGGCGATGGAGACCGGCGTCTATCTGATGGCACAGCCCACGCCCGACGAGCCGATGACGAGCGGCGGCTGTTTGGCGATGGTCGTGCACGCGGCGGACGACATGCGCTTCAACGACGGGCGCTGCGACCGGCAAGGACGCTTCATCGGCGGGACGATGGTGCGCGATATGGCGCTCGCCAGCTCGGCGGGGCGTCTGTATCGGCTCGACGCGGGGCGGCGCAAGCTGCATGTGCTTTGCGACGACCTGATCGTGCCGAACGGCCTGGCGTTCAGCCCCGACGGCCGCACGATGTATTTGTCCGACTCGCATCCGAGCCGGCGCGTGATCTGGTCGTTCGATTACGACGTCGACGACGGCGTGCCGCACGGCCGGCGCGTATTCGTCGAGATGCCCGCGTCGTCGCACCTGGGCCGCCCCGACGGCGCGGCGGTCGACGCGCAAGGATGCTATTGGATCTGCGGCAACGACGCGGGCCTCGTGCATCGCTTCACGCCGTCGGGCAAGCTCGATCGCAGCATTGCGGTGCCGGTCGCCAAGCCGGCGATGTGCGCGTTCGGCGGCGCGCAGATGGACACGCTGTTCGTCACGTCGATCCGCGTCGAAGGCGACGCGCTGTCGGGCGCGACGTTCGCCCTCGATGCCGGCGTCGAAGGATTGCCCGAGCCCATGCTGCGGCTTCCGAGCGATGCGACGCGGGCGGGCGGGGCATAGCGGGCGGGCAAGGAGGGAAGCAACGCGATGCAAGCAGGCAGAGGCAAGCAAGCAGGCAGGCAGCAACACGAATCTACGAAACGGGACATCCCGATAACCTTTGGAGGAGACATGGCAGGTTCAACTATCGCGCGTCGTATCGGCTGCATCGCTGCGGCGCTCAGTTTGTCGGTGGCGGCGACGGCGAGCTTCGCCGCGCCGGTATCGCTGAACATCGTCGACGTGGCGGGCAATCTAGCGCTGACGAAAGCCGGCTTCGAGGCGTTCAAGGCGAAGTATCCGGATCTGGTCGGCAACATCACGTACACGAACGCACCGGCGCCGCAGTTGCCGGGCAAGATCAAGGCGATGCAGGCGGCGGGCCGCTCTGATATCGATCTCGTGCTGACGGGCACCGATGCGCTGGCAGCGGGCATCGAGCAGAAGCTCTGGGTGAAGCTCTTGCCCGATCAAGCCGCGCACTTCCCCGGCGTGCTCGACAGTTACGCACCGGGTCCGCGCAAGATGCAGGATCTCGCGCAAGGCTATGGTCTCGAAGTGGTCTACTCGCCGGCCGGCCCGCTGCTCGAATACAACCCGGATCACGTGAAGCCGAACGAAGTGCCGAAGACGCCCGACCAGTTGCTCTCGTGGTGCAAGGCGCATCCGGGCAAGCTGATCTATGCGCGCCCTGCGAATTCGGGGCCGGGCCGTGCCTGGCTGATGGGGTTGCCGTATCTGCTCGGCGACAAGGATCCTCAGGACCCGGACAAGGGCTGGGACAAGACGTGGGCGTTCCTCAAGCAACTGAACGAGTGCGTTCCCTATTACCCGGGCGGAACCTCCGCGGTGATGAAGGAAATCGGCGAAGGTTCGCGCGACATGACGGTCACGATGACGGGCTGGGACATCAACCCGCGCGCACTTGGTATCGTGCCGGCGAACTTCCGCGTAGCCGCGTTCGACAACATGACGTGGGTGAACGATGCCCAGTTCATGGTCATTCCGAAGGGCGTGTCCAAGGAGAAGCTCGAGGTGCTCTACAAGCTGCTCGACTTCATGATGCAGCCGGCCCAGCAGGCGATGACCTACGACGACGGCTACTTTTATCCGGGGCCGGCGATCAAGGGCGTGCAGGTCAAGGACGCGCCGGAGAAGAGCCGCGTCGTCATCGAGAAGTATGGCCGTCCCGAGTACGGCGCTTGGATCGCGAAGTATCCGAATGCCCTGCCCTTGCCGGCCGACAAGATGGTCGCCGCGTTCCAGAAATGGGATCGTGAAGTAGGCGCGCAGAAGACGAAGTAAGCAACGAAAGCGAAATGCACGTGGCCGGGCGAACCGGTCACGTGTCGAGAGGTCCGTTAGGAAATTCATCATGAAGCATACATTCGATCGGTTGCGCCTCAGTTCGGTCCACCGCAGCTTTGCGAACGCGGAGGGTGCGCACGTCGCGGCGCTCAAGGGCCTCGACCTCGACATCGAGCGCGGCGAGTTCATTGCATTGCTGGGTCCGTCCGGATGCGGCAAGTCCACGGCGTTGAACTGCATCGCCGGCTTGCAGCCGCTGACGGGCGGCGAGATTTGGCTCGACGACAAGCGCATCGACGTATTGCCGCCCGAGAGGCGCGGCTTTGGGATGGTCTTCCAGAATTACGCGCTGTTTCCGCACATGTCGGTGCTCGAGAATGTCGGCTTCGGCCTGAAAATGCGCGGCACGCCCAAGAGCGAGATCGAGAAGCGCGCCCGCGCGGCGCTGCAGCTCGTCCAGCTCGTGGGGCACGAAAGCAAATTGCCGGGACAACTGTCGGGCGGTCAGCAGCAGCGTGTGGCGATTGCGCGCGCGATCGTCATCGAGCCGCCCGTCGTGCTGATGGACGAGCCGCTGTCGAATCTGGACACCAAGCTGCGGATCGAGATGCGCGCCGAGATCCGGCGCATTCACGGAGGGCTCGACCGCGCGACGATTTACGTGACGCACGATCAGGACGAAGCGCTATCGATGGCCGACCGCATCGTCGTGATGAAGGAAGGCGTGGTGCAGCAAGTCGCCTCGCCCAAGGAAGTCTATTGCCGCCCGAAGAACTTGCATGTCGCCCGCTTCATGGGCTACCGCAACGTGCTGCCGTGCGAGCTCGAGCGTGCGGCCGGTGAAGCCGTGGAAGTCTCGGCTAGCGGCGTGCACTTCGTCGGCACGCCGATGGAAGCGCTCGAAAGCAAGCATGCGGTGATCGCGATTCGTCCCGACGATCTCGTGCGGGCGGAGCCAGGCACGCACAATACCTTCGAAGTGCACGTCGATGTCGTCGAATACGGCGGCCGCGATTCGCTGCTCTTGGTCACCGCGCCGTTCGGCAAGCTGTGGGCGCGTGTGGAAGGCGAGTTTGCCCAGGGCGAGCGCGTGACGCTCGCGATCTCGACCGAGCGTGCGCTCGTCTATCGCCAAGAGGTCGCATCATGAGCGCGCTGATGCTGTCTGGGCCGCGCGACATGAAGGGTTGGCTCGTTACGCCCGCGCTCGGCTTCATCGTCGCCATGTTCATTTATCCGTTCGCCTACGGCCTCATGCTGTCGTTCGAACCGATGAACGGCGCAGGACTCTTGGCCAACTACCGGACGTTCTTCACCGATAGCGCGATGTGGCCGACGATCTTCGTGACGCTCAAGCTCGCGGTGCCGGCCACGCTGATCAACGTCGGCATTTCGGTGCCCGTGGCATTTTCGTTGCGCCGCAAGTCGCCGTATCAGAAGCTCGTGACGACCTTGCTCGTGATTCCGGTCACGCTCGGCACGGTGCTGATCGCCGACGGCATGCTGACGTATTTCTCGCCGAACGGTTGGTTTCCGCAGGCGGTGCAAGCGTTGCATCTGTACGGCGACGAAGTGCGGCTCACGCATAACTATTGGGGTGTGCTCATTTCATTGATCGTGTCGGGTTTTCCGTTTGCGTTTTTGTTGACGCTTTCGTACGTGACGGGCATCGACCCGACGCTCGCGCGCGCGGCGGCGACGCTCGGTGCGAGCCCGTGGCAGCAGTTCAAGCAGATCTATTTGCCGTTGCTGGCGCCGGGGCTGACCATGGCCGCATGCTTGTCGTTCGTGCAAGCGTTTTCGGTGTTCCCGTCGGCGGTGCTGCTCGGCTCGCCGGCAGGTCCCACGCGCGTGATGTCGATCGCGGCGTCCGAGGCGGCGTTCGAGAGCTACGATTACTCGCTTGCTTCGACGATCGCCATCGTGATGGGTTTCGTGCAATTGATCGTCGTGGCCGGCATGCTCGGCGCGCGCCGGTTCTTCTATACCGGTCCCGTGACGGGAGGAAAGGGATGATGGCAACCGATAATCAAGGCGCTCGCGTGTTGCCGATGCCCGAGCCGCGTAGCGGCAGCGGCGTGTCGAACGCTCGCCCGAGCAAGCACGCCGAAGGCATCGGCAGCCGTTTGTGGCGCGCGCTGGTCTGGGGCGTCATGGCCTTCTTTCTGCTCAACGTCGTGCTGTTGATCGCGACGGTGGCCGTCAACTCGGTCGGCACGCGCTGGTTCGGGACACTGCTGCCGCAAGGGTTCACGCTGCACTGGTACGCGCAGGCATGGAGCGATTTCCAGCTCGCGAGCGTGCTGCGCGTGACGATGGAAGTGGTCGGCGCGGTGGTGTTCTTGTCGATCGCGCTGGGGGTGCCGGCCGCCTACGCGCTGGCGCGGGCCAACTTCCCCGGCAAGCGCATCGCCATGCTGACCTTCCTGCTGCCGCTGATGGTGCCGCCCGTGACGTACGGCATTCCGATGGCGACGGTAATGTACAAGGTGGGCTTGGCGGGGACGCTGACCGGGGTGATCCTGGCTAACCTCGTGCCCGCGTTGCCGTTCGTCATTCTCGTGATGACGCCGTTCATCGAGCAGATCGACCCGAATTTGGAGGCCGCCGCACGTATTTTCGGCGCGAATACGCTGCGCTACTTCCGCCACGTGCTGCTACCGCTGCTCGTGCCCGGCATGCTTGCCGCGGGGTTGCTCGTGCTGGTGCGCACGATCGGGATGTTCGAACTGACGTTCTTCACGGCAGGGCCGGACACGCAGACGCTCGTCGTGGCGCTGTACTACGCGGTGTTCTCGACGGGGGTGCGCGCGCCACAATCGATCGATGCGATGGCGATGATCTATATGGGCATCACGCTCGTGTGGGTGCTGATCGCGTTGCAGTTCGTGAGCCCGACGCAGCTTGTGTCGCGGGTGAAGGAGCAGCGCTGAATAGCCCGTTGATGAGGCGGCGCATCGATCGGTGCGTCGCCGCGACGTCTGGCCGCAGGCAGGGCCAGCGTTTTGCGTATGTCAGCCGTTGATCTTGCGCAGATGCTCGGCATCGTGCCGAGTTTGCTGGAATATCGTTGGTGCCCAGGGCCGGACTCGAACCGGCACGCCTTGCGGCGGGGGATTTTGAGTCCCCTGCGTCTACCTGTTTCACCACCTGGGCAGGTGTCGGCGTACGAGATACGCCGAGCGGTAAGAGCGCGATTATGGGGTAATTCTCTCCAGCTGACAAGATCCTGCGCACCAAACCCGCATCGAACTCCGCATCGAACCCATTCGGGACCCGAACCGAGCGGTGCAGGCCTCGCCCCGTCCCCCTCTGCCGAACGCCCGCCTGCGCGCTTATGCCGCGTACCCGTCGGACGCCTTTTCTTTCTCCTTTTTCCGTTGATTCACGTCAATTGGGCGAAAACCGCCCGCGCGTATCGTCAGCGCAAAGATCGATCGCTTGCTCACTCACAAGCGACGCGAGCGTCGGGCGCCGGGCTCGACGCCGAATATTTCGGGGGAAAGCCGTGATCCGCGCATTTTTTACGCCAGGAATGGCATTGATGGGCCGCATGAGGATGCCCAAAAAGCTCCTCGTGCTGGCGCTGCTGTTTGTTGCACCGTTGTCGGCAACGCTGTTCATTACGCTGAATTCGGCCTTGAATGCCTATGCGTCGATGCACAGCGAGCGCGAAGGACTCGCACTGCTCGCCACGACTCAGCAATGGCTCAAGGCCGTGCAAGTGCGCCGGGGCGCCGGGGCCTCGGTGCTCGCGGGCAATGCCGGCCTGCGCGGCGCATTCGATTCGGCAAGCGCCGATGCCGATGCCTCGCTCGCCCAACTCACGGCGCAAGCCAACGCGAACGACCGGTTCGACGTGCGGCGCGAGGTGAAAGCCCTCAGCGATCAATACACTCAGCTATCGGCTGCGGGCCTGACCGTCTCTGGCGCGGACTTATTCGAGTCGCACACGCGCTTCGTGCATTCGCTCTTCGCATTCGAACGCGATCTGACCGCCAAATCGAAGCTTGCGACCGATCCCGACGCTTCCGACGCGGCCCTCATCGAAGCGGTCGCGTTCGCGCTGCCGAGCGCCGCCGAAACGGTTGGCGTGACCCGCGGCAAGGGCGCCGCGGCATTGAGCGCTGGACAACTAAGCGAGCTCGACAAAGGCGTGTTGGCAACCCGGGCGGCAATGCTCGACGCAGAGAGCGCGGCGCTGACGCACGCGGTCGCTGGCATGCATCCCGCGCAGGGCGATCGCGCATGGGCGGCGGCACTGGCCGGAATCGACTTCGGCCCGTTCGACACTTTCCGTCATACTGCGGCGGCGCTGGCTCACGACGGCGCGGGCTCCACCGACGCGAAGACGTTCTTCGAACAAGGCACCCAAGCCATCGCCGCGCTGTACCGTGCCCATGCCGAACTTTCGAGCGTCGTTCGCGCACGGCTCGATGCGCGTGCAGTCCGCGCTCGCAACGAGGTCATCGTGCTGTCGCTGCTCAGTGCGATCTCCGTTGCATGCGCGCTCTATCTGTTCGTGGCGTTCGCATTGCGCACACAGAGGGACATCTCCGCCCTGTCCGCATCGTTGAGCGCAATCGGCGCGGGCGACCTGCGCGCAACGCTCGTGGTCGAGGGCAAGGACGAACTGGCGTTCATCTCGCACCGGCTCAACGACGTCGTCGCCGCTTGGACCCGCACGATCGCCGCGACGCGAGAGGCCGCGCGGTCCGTGCTAGTCGGTAGCGGCGAAATCGCGACGGGGAACCAGGACCTGTCGCAACGCACCGAGACGCAGGCCGCGTCGCTGCAGGAAACGGCCGCCAGCATGGAACAACTGACGGCGACGGTGCGCCACAACGCGGCCAACGCCGCGAGCGCGAACAAGCTCAGCGCGGAAGCGGCAGGCCGCGCTTCGGAGACGGGAACGATCGTGACTTCGGCCGTCGACTTGATGAAGCAAGTTCATGACGGCTCGACCCGCATGGTCGAAATCGTCTCGGTCATCGAAGGCATCGCCTTTCAGACCAACATCCTGGCGCTGAACGCCGCGGTCGAAGCGGCACGTGCAGGAGAACAGGGCAAGGGCTTTGCCGTCGTTGCAGGAGAAGTGCGCGCCCTCGCGCATCGCAGCGCGGACGCTGCAAAGGACGTGAAAGCGCTCATACACACATCGATCGAGCGCGTGACGGGCGGGTCTGCACTATTCGTTCAAGTCGAAGACGCGATTCACGCCGTGATCGATTCGATTGCGCGCGTGGACCGCATCGTGGGCGACATCGCCGATGCCTCGGTGCAGCAGAGCGACGGCATCGAGCAAGTGAACATCGCCATCGCGCAGATGGACGATGTGACTCAGCGCAACGCCGCACTCGTCGAGCAATCGGCAGCGGCGAGCGCGTCGCTGCGGGAGCAAGCCGAACGCATGGAGCACATGGTCTCGCGCTTTCAGCTTGCTTGACGGCGGCGCTTACTGGCTCAGATAGACGAACTTGCCGCCCTTGATGGTCCCCATCACGCTGGCACGTTGATCGAGCCCGACATGGTCGCTCGCGCTCGTGTTGACGACGCCGTTCGGCACCACGAGCTCATGCGCCTGCTCGAGGGCGGTGCGCAGCGCCGTGCGAAACGCTTCGGTGCCGGGCTTGGCCGTCTTCAAAGCCCGCGCGACGGCATCCTCGAGCCGCGGATAGACGCCCGCCGCGTCGCCTGCGAACTGCGTCACGCTATCGGGCCCGTACTTCGCCTCATAGGCGCTCACGAACGCTAGCGCCGCCTTCTTCGCCGGATGGTTGGACGGCAGGGTGCGTGCCACGACGACGGGCTGCGTCGGGAACAACGTGCCCTCGACATCCTTGCCGCCCAGCTTGATGAATGCGGGCGTGGCGATACCGTGCGTTTGGTAGATCGGGCCCTTGAAGCCGCGCTCGATCAACTCGCGCTGCGGCAGCACGGCGGGCGTGCCCGCCCCGGCGACCAGGATCGCATCGGGCCGCGCGGCCATCAGCTTGAGCGCCTGGCCGGTCACGCTCGAATCGGTGCGGTTGTAGCGCTCGGTCGCGACGATGTCGATGTGCCGCAGTTTCGCGAAGGTCGAAAATTCCTTCAGCCAGCTGTCGCCGTAGCTGTCGGCGAACCCGATGAAGCCGACGCTCTTCACGCCGTGATTGACCATGTAGCGCGTCATTACGTCGGCCATCGCGCTATCGGTTTGCGCCATCTTGAAGGCCCAGACTCGTTTGCCTTCCTGCGGTTCGACCACGCTCGCCGAGCCGATCAGCGTGATCATCGGCGTGTGCGACTCGGCCACGACGTCGAGCGCGGCGAGCGCCGCCGGCGTGACGTTCGGCCCCACGACCACGTCCACGTGATCCTCGTTGATCAGCTTGCGGATGTTGCGCACGGCCGCGCCCGGGTCGGAACCGTCGTCCAGCACGATGTATTGCGCCGGTTGCCCGGCGATCGTCTTGGGCCACATCAGCATCGCGTTCTTGCTCGTGATGCCGATGACGGCCGCCGGACCCGTGCTCGACAAATCGATGCCGACTTTGATGTCGGCGTAAGCCGGGGCGGTTGCCGCCGCGCCGGCGAGCGCGAAAGCCGCGAGCGTGCGGCGCAAGGGTGCGTTCAAGGCCATGCCATGGTCTCCATAGGGAAGGGTTGCCCAGCCCATGCGCGCGGGCTCGGCGTTGTTCGACTGTTTTGGAATCGGGTCAAAGCTCGTAGCTCTCGTGCTCGCCCTTGAGCGCTTGCTCGATGAGCTTGCGGTTCAGGGTCGGCGAGAGCAGTTCGACGAGCGTGTAGACGTAGCTGCGCAGGTAGGCGCCTTGTTTGAGCGCGACGCGCGTCAGGTTGCTGCCGAACAAGTGCCCGACCGGCATCGCCCGCAAATGGCGATCGCGCTCTGCGTTGAAGGCGATGTCGGCCATGATGCCGACACCGAGGCCAAGTTCGACGTACGTTTTGATGACGTCCGCGTCAATGGCCTCGAGCACGATGTCGGGCGAAAGCGAGCGCAGCGCGAACGCTTGATTGATCTTGGTGCGGCCCGCGAACGCGTTGTCGTACGTAATGAGCGGATATTGGGCCAGATCCTCGAGCGACAACTGCTTGCGTTGAAGCAGCGGATGGTCCGCGGGCATGACGGCCACATGGTGCCACTGGAAGCAGGGCAGGGAAACGAGTTCCTTATAGGAGGCGATCGCCTCGGTGGCCACCGCGATGTCGGCTTGGTCGTGCATCACCATCTCGGCCACCTGCGTGGGGCTGCCTTGCAGGATCGACAGGTGAACCTTCGGAAATCGCTTCTTGAACTCGGCGATCGCGCCGGGCAGCGAGTAACGCGCCTGGGTGTGAGTGGCGGCGATCACGAGGTTGCCTTGATCCTGCGCCGCGAAGTCCTTGCCGATGCGTTTTAGGCTCTCCACCTCCTGCAAGATGCGCTCGACCGACGCCAGGATGATGCGGCCCGGTTCCGTCAGAGACCGCACCCGCTTGCCGTGCCGCGTAAAGATTTCGACCCCCAATTCGTCTTCGAGCTCGATGATCGCCTTGGAGACGCCCGGCTGAGAGGTGTACAGCGCCTTGGCGGCCTCGGTCAGATTGAAGTTTTGGCGGACCGCCTCGCGCACGAACCGAAATTGGTGCAGGTTCATTTATAACCCTACCGGCATAAGGAAAGAATTTTTTAGTCGTTTGAAATATAAAGGCAGTTTATTACGATCGACGGACGTTTTTCAATATGCATAGCTGTTTTTGTCATTAGCACATGCGCGGATGGCCCGAGGATCGGCCCGCGGCATGCGTCGATAGCGATTCGGGCGCCGTGAACGAGTGCGGCGCGACACAACCTGGGGTCCCCGAATGTATCAATACGATCAGTACGACCAGACCATCGTCGACGAGCGCGTCGCGCAGTACCGCGACCAAGTCCGCCGCCGCTTGTCGGGCGAATTGAGCGAGGACGAGTTCCGTCCGCTGCGGCTGCAGAACGGCCTGTACATGCAGCGTCACGCCTACATGCACCGTATCGCAATCCCGTACGGCAACCTGCGCAGCGACCAATTGCGCATGCTGGCGCACATTGCGCGCAAGTACGACCGCGGCTACGGCCATTTCTCGACGCGCACGAACATCCAGTACAACTGGATCCAGCTCGAGGACACGCCCGATCTGCTGGCCGATCTCGCGACGGTGCAGATGCACGGCATTCAGACCTCCGGCAATGACATTCGCAACATCACGGCCGATCAGTTCGCGGGCGTCGCGCCCGACGAGATCGTCGATCCGCGGCCGTGGGCGGAAATTCTGCGTCAATGGTCGACGTTCCATCCTGAATTCAGCTGGCTGCCGCGCAAGTTCAAGATTGCCGTGTCGGCTTCCAAGGAAGACCGGATCGCGGTGCAGATCCACGATCTGGGCGTCTATCTGACGAAGAACGAAGCGGGCGAAGTCGTCTGCTCGATTCTCGCGGGCGGGGGCTTGGGCCGCACGCCGATCCTCGGGGCGATCATTCGCGAAAACCTGCCCTGGCAGCATTTGCTCACGTATTGCGAGGCCGTGCTGCGCGTCTATAACCGCTTCGGCCGCCGCGACAACCTGTTCAAGGCGCGCATCAAGATTCTCGTGAAGGCGCTCGGGCCGGAGAAGTTCGCGCAGCAGGTCGAAGAGGAATGGCAGCATCTGAAGGATGGCCCCTCGACGCTCACGCAAGCCGAATACGATCGCGTCGCGCAGTACTTCAAGCCGCCGTCGTACGAGAAGCTGTCCGATACCGATGCGTCGTTCGAGAAGCATCTGCTCGAAAACCGCGCGTTCGCGCGTTGGATCGAGCGCAACATGCGTCCGCACCGCGTGCCCGGTTACGCCGCGGTGACGCTCTCGCTCAAGCCGGCCAAGGGTGCGCCGGGCGATGCGACTGCCGAGCAAATGGAAGCGGTCGCCGATTGGGCCGACCAGTATTCGTTCGGGGAAATCCGCGTCTCGCACGAGCAGAATCTGATTCTCGCCGATGTGAAGAAGCGGGACCTCTACGCACTGTGGGAAGCGGCGAAGAAGCAAGGCTTCGCGACGCCGAACCTCGGCTTGCTGACCGATATCATCGCGTGCCCGGGCGGCGATTTCTGCTCGCTCGCGAATGCAAAATCGTTGCCGATCGCTCAGGCGATCCAAGACCGTTTCAACGATCTCGACTACGTGTACGATCTCGGCGATTTGTCGCTGAACATCTCGGGTTGCATCAACTCGTGCGGGCATCATCATGTGGGCAACATCGGCATTCTCGGCGTCGACAAGGACGGTTCCGAGTGGTACCAGCTGACGCTCGGCGGCGAGCAGGGCACCGGGGCGACCGGAGCGCACCTGGGCCGCGTGATTGGCCCGTCGTTTGCGGCGGATGAAATGCCCGATGTCGTGACCAAAGTGATCGACACCTTCGTCGAGAACCGCATCGACGGCGAGCGTTTCATCGATACCTACAATCGGATCGGCATCGCGCCGTTCAAGGAACGCGTCTACGCGTCGCGCCAACCGGCGCATGCGTGAGCATCGGGCGAGTGAGGGATTTTTGCAGATGACTTCGATTATCAAGAACCGGGCAGTGGTGGCGGACGACTGGAGCGTCGTGCGCGCGTCCGACGATGGCGCGCTGCCCCAGGTCGACGCGTTGCCGGCGGGCCGCGTGCTCGTGCCGTTCGCGCTTTGGAAGGAAGCGCGCGAGGCGCTCGTCGCCGCGCGCGGAAAAGATGCGCTGGGCGTATGGCTCGCGCCCGACGAGGAGCCGGCCGACCTCGTCGCCGATTTCGACCAGATCTCGTTGATCGGCGTCGACTTCCCCGTGTTTCGCGATGGCCGCGGCTATAGCACGGCGCGTCTGTTGCGCGAGCGCTATGGCTGGCGCGGCGAGTTGCGCGCGATCGGCGACGTGCTGCGCGATCAGTTGAACTTCATGGCGCGCTGCGGGTTCGACGCGTTCGCCGTGCGCGCCGACAAAGACATCCACGATGCCCTGCGCGCTTTCGAGGAATTCTCCGTGAAGTATCAAGGCGCGTTCGACACGCCGCAGCCGCTGTTTCGCCGCCGCGCGGCCCTTGCCACGGAGTCGCAGACATGAGCCAGGACCGGACTCCGGCCGCGGCCGCGCTGGACGCGGCGTTGCAGGCGAAGATCGATCGCCTTCACGCATTCGTCGACGAGATCGCCGCACGTCACGCGAAGATCAAGCTGGCGAGCAGCTTGGCGGCCGAGGACATGGTGCTCACGCATGCGATCTTGTCGCGTGCATTGCCGATCGGCATTTTTTCGTTGAATACGGGCCGCTTGCACGCCGAAACGCTCGAGATGATCGACCGGATTCGCGAGCGTTACGGCTACGAGATCGAGCAGTTTCATCCGCAGGCGGAAGCCGTCGACGAGTACGTCAAGACGCACGGGCTGAACGCGTTTTATGAAAGCGTCGAATTGCGCAAGCGCTGCTGCGAGATTCGCAAAGTCGAGCCGTTGAACCGCGCGCTCGCGGGCGTCGATGCATGGGTCACGGGCCAGCGTCGCGAACAATCGGTCACGCGCGCCGAACTGCACGAGCAGGAACGCGATGCCGCCCGAAACATCGACAAATACAATCCGCTTGCCGATTGGAGCGAGGGCGAAGTCTGGGCGTACCTCAAGTTGCACGATGTGCCGGTCAATCCGCTGCACGCGCGCGGGTACCCGAGCATCGGCTGCGAACCTTGCACGCGCGCGGTGCGCCCGGGCGAGGATAGCCGGGCGGGGCGGTGGTGGTGGGAGTCGCGCGATTCGAAAGAGTGCGGCCTGCATGTCACGACGTTGCAGTTCGCACCCGGCGCCGCGCAACCGTCGACCCAAGCTTGAACCGCACACACCGCAGCACCCCGATAGCATCAGCAGCATCCGAGCGCCGTGACGGCCGGCTCGAGCGCACCGGCGCCGAGCGACGGACACGGGCAAACGATAGGAAACCGTTAAACATGAGCACGATTCTCGAACCTTCCGCGACGACCCCGCTCACGGTCACGACGACCCGCATGGACCACCTCGACTGGCTCGAGGCCGAATCGATCCACATCCTGCGCGAGCTCGTGGCCGAATGCAGCAAGCCGGCGTTGCTGTTCTCGGGCGGCAAGGATTCGGTGGTGGTGCTGCATCTGG
>NZ_JAKWFK010000022.1 GCF_029522115.1 Trinickia sp. Y13
GGCATGCATGGCCGGCTCCGTTGTCCCGCGTGGAACCGACCAGCATACCGAGGTTAAAACACGACATTTCTATCTAGCTAAAACACGACATTTGCATAAAGCCCTAACACCCAAAACGTTGATAATTGGGATTATGTCAAATCCAGAATGTGTATCCAACGGCCTGTGAAGCGCCCGTTGGCCATAGCGCCGTTCTCAAAGCGACGACGCTGGGCTGTCGGCTCCGTCAACCGGCCTCAGCCCCAACACCTCGAGATACACCGCAAGCGATCGCTGCACAGACGCAGCCACCAGCGCCGTAATCTCGCCGTAGTCACCGCTAACGCACGCAACGTCCAGCGCGTCGTAGTATGCCAGCCGATCTTCCTTACGGATAATCGCCGGCGGGTAACCGACCCTCATCAATTCGAAGTTCAGCAGCAGCCGTCCCGTTCGTCCGTTGCCATCGATAAACGGGTGAATCTTCACGAACCGCGTGTGCAGTTGCGCCGCCCGCGCGACCGGGTGCAGGTCGGCCGAATGACCGTACCAATCAATCAGCCCTGCCATTTCAGCCGCCACATGCATAAAGTCCGGGGGGGGCGTGCTTGTGCCCGCGATCACCACGTTCTCCTGCCGATACCGGCCTGCCTGTTCGGGATCGATACTCTTTAGGACGAGCGAGTGCAAATTCCGAATCTGCCACTCAGTTAGCGCCTCACGCTTTGCGACAATCTCCTCGACGTACAAGATGGCATCACGGTGATTCGTTGCCTCCAAGTGCTCGCGAAGAGACTTTCCGCCAACAGTAATACCCTCCAATACCACCTTGGTTTCTCGCAACGTCAACGTGTTGCCCTCGATCGCGTTCGAGTGATACGTCAACTCCAGCATCAGTTTCTCGCGCAGCGACGCAACCGTATGCGTCGGCAGCGGGCGTGCGGCGTCAAGCGTCGCCTTGTTAGCGTCGATCGCCGTCTGCAGCGCAGCGGTTTGATTCGACATTTCCTTCCCATCGGGATGTTAACTATGGCGAAACTATATACCCTCCAATGACCGAAGTCCGTCCGCCCCCTTCACGTCCCATGCGCGCCCTGCCCCAACCTCCCGTTCGAGATGCAAGTCTGGATACGCCGCCATCAGTGCTGGCCACGCGGCCCCGACGCTTTGTGCCAATTTGGTCGCCACGTTGTCGCGGGTGATGTCGGACATCGGCTCGACCCATAGCGGCTCCAGCGATGAAGGCGCTGATATCAACCAGCGCCGCGTGTGCGCCGCGCGGACGGATTGAAGCAGCATAGGGTCGATTTCAACGGGGAAGGCATGCCGGTTCCTCAAGACCGCCATATGCGCGGCGAGCGCTCAGCTTAAAGCCCTTAGCGAGGCGCCATGGTCCGTCCCGCGCGAAATCTTGGGGCTACAGGCGAATCATCGCGTTGCGTCTCTATCCCTTACCTCGTTCGATCGAACGACACTGCGCACGACCACGCCGGCATGGTGCCAACGCCCAGCTAAAACCTTGCTTCCGTCACGGCGCAACGTAGTCCGGCTGTAGTTTCGGCTGCGAAGCCGCAAACGCCGGATGCGCGCTCGCGTGCCGGTACACGGACAGGCTCAACGGATAAGCTTCCAGCTCGCATCCCATTCGCAACGCGTTCGCCATCTGCGGCACGAGAGCGCAATCCGCGAGTGTCGGTGCATCGCCGAAACACCAAGGCCTTTTCCCATGTTTCGCGAGAAGTCGCTCGACACAGGCCATCCCTTGCTCGATCCAGTGGTTGTACCAGGCGCGCTTTTGATCCGGTGTGACGCCCAATTCCGTCTCGAGGTATCGAAGGACGCGTAGGTTGTTGAGAGGATGAATGTCGCAGGAAATCAGATACGACAACTCGAGCACCCGCGCGCGAATCTCGCCGTCGAGCGGAATCAACCTGGGCTCGGGAAAGCGCTCGTCGAGCCAGTCGACGATCGCCAGCGATTGGCCCAAGCTGAAATCGCTGTCAACCAGCGCCGGTACCGCCGCCGACGGGTTGAGTCGCTCGACATACGACTCTATCCGATGCTCCCCGGTACGGATATTCACCGGTACGTAGCTGAACGGGACGCCTTTGAGCGCCAGAGCGATCCGCACTCGATAAGACGTCGAACTGTTGAAGAAGTTATAAAGTTGCATCGGCCGTTCTCGGTGTCACACGACCCGCACACGCAGTTCGCCAAGACGGTCGACGCCGACCGTCATGACATCGCCGTGCTTGACCGGGCCGACACCTTCCGGCGTGCCCGTATAGATCACGTCGCCCGGCTCCAAGCGGAAGAACTTCGACAAATCCGCAACCGTCTCGGCAACCGACCAGATGAGATGCGAAACATCGCTTTTCTGCTTGGTTTCGCCATTGACCGTCAACCAAATACCGCCCTGTTCGAAATGACCCACATCGCTCGCACGATGAATCGGCCCAATCGGCGCCGAGCGATCGAACGCTTTACCGATTTCCCATGGCCGACCCATTTCGCGCATCTTCATCTGCAAGTCACGGCGTGTCATGTCGAGGCCAACGGCGTAACCGAAAACATGCCCGAGCGCGTCACTCACCGGGATATCCGATCCCGCCTTCCCTATCACGGCGACCAACTCCGCCTCATAGTGATAGTTGGCTGTCTGGCCCGGATACGTCAATTCCAGCGTTTCATCGTATGCCACTGGTACGACGGCGTCAGCTGGTTTGCAGAAGAAAAACGGCGGCTCGCGGTCGGGATCGAATCCCATCTCGCGCGCGTGTGCCGCGTAGTTGCGGCCGACGCAATACACCCGCCGTACAGCCAACTGCGCATCGCTGCCGGCGACGGGAACTGCGATGGGCGCCTCGGGGGGGAACACATACGCCATAACGAGAACTCCTGTTTTTATGCCTTGAAATAAACATCGCGCAGAAACGCTCGAAGCATTGAAACGCTCTGCCGAAGAACTACTGGCGCGCCTCGCGCAGCAAGTTCAACGCTGCGAGCACCGGACGATCCGAGTAGCTGAACAACACGCAATCGCTGTTCGCTGTGAGGCTCACCGGCTGCCACGACGGAACGACGAACACATCGTGAGCTTCGAACTCGAAAGACTCCGTGCCGATTCGTGCCACGCCCGTCCCTTCCACGACGCAATAGACCGTCGCATCCGTGCTGCGATAGGTCTTGCCCACAAAACCCGCGGGGAGAAACTGCATGAAGGTCGCGATGGTGGGCATCGGCCAGCCGCCGGTCGTCGGATTGACGTAGCGCAGCTTTACGCCGTCCCAATCGTCCAACTCGCCGTTTCGATAGAGCACGTCGAGCGCCTCACGGCTGCGCTCATACGGGTAGCTGAAAACAGGCGACGACGGATTCGTGACTCGGTGCCGAACCGGCGCCATGTTGTGCCCGAATCGCGCGAAGCTGTCGCCTTCCGAGCGCAACACCGGCTGCGTCACCTCAGGATAGGTTTGCGCGAAACCCGCATCGAGAGTGCCGATCAGCGGGATATCGAGTCCGTCGAGCCAGACGACCGGCTCACCGCCGTCCTCGATGGCCGCGTTGCCGTGGTCGTGCCACGTCCAAGACGGCGTAATGATGAAGTCGCCCGGATGCATGGTCGTGCGCTCGCCGTCGACGGCGGTCCATGCACCGCGCCCCTCGACGATGAATCGCAACGCTGACTGCGTATGCCGGTGGCTCGGTGCGACTTCTCCCGGCAAGATCAGTTGCAACCCGGCATACAGAGTGGAGGTAATGCTGGATTTTCCCGCTAAGCCCGGGTTCTCCAGAACCAGCACGCGCCGGACCGCCTCCTGTGCGCTGATCAGCGAGCCCGCCTCCATCACGAGATCGCGAATCTCCGCGTATTTCCAGATCGCCGCGACCGCCTGGGGCCTGGGTTCCTTCGGTACGAGATTGTGCAGCGACTCCCATAGCGGCGAAAGCCGCCTGGTCTGAAGTTGCTTGTAGTATGCCGAGCGTTGCTCGCCCAGCGTAATAGCTGTCATGCGTGCCTCCCTCTTATGATCGATCGATTGTGGATCGCGGCGCGCAGGAGCACCGTCGGCGAACAAGCCCCGCACGGTGCGCTCCGAGCGTCGTTCAATCACCTGCGTGGAGTTCGACGAAGACATAACCGCCTTCGATCTTCACGGGATAGGTGCGAATGTCGGTAGTGAGCGGTTCGCACATCGCCTTGCCTGAGCGCACATCGAATTTCCCTTGATGCAACGGGCATTCGATTTCGTGCCCATCGAGAAAGCCGTCGCACAATCGTGCGTGACCGTGCGTGCACAGGTTGTCGGTCGCGAACACTGCGCCGTTGACGCCGTAGATCGCCAACTCCCGGCCGGCGGCGCTCACCGCCGTCACGTCGTCTTTCGGCACGGCCGATAGCTCGACCACTTTGATCCATTGCGTTGCCATCACACACCTCAAATCGGATAAATGATCGAATTCGCGATCATTTCGCTGTCGAACACACAAATTCGCGATTCAAACTTAAGCCCGTCGGGCGTAGAACGAATCGTGTCTAGATATCGCCCGGCGTTGAACACCGTCGTCAGCTCATCCGGCTTCGTCCTGAACACCGCGTAGTTGGCCTCGGCCTCGATACGCCCACCATCGACGCGCAGAATCCGCGGCGCGCCCACCACATGACGCTGGTAGTACGGGTCGTGGAAGATCGTCTCCGTCATGCCGTAAACACGATCCTTCAACATCCCCTTGCTCTCGAATGCGAGCGTCGCGAGCGGTAAACCGCGGTCGAAGTTCTCACGAGGCTGAATCTTGTAGCTGCATGCATCCGTAAAGAACTCCGGCCACTTGTCCCATTCGTTGTTGTCCACGACGGACGCATAGTCGGCGTAGAGCGCAAGCACCTGCTGATACGATTCGAAATCCAGCATGTCAAACCTCCATCACTTGGCGCCAGTATCGATACATCCCGCGAATCAACGTTTCGGTCACCATGTGATCGGTATTTTCGACTTCGCGTCCGCCAAGCTCGGCGACGGTTCGATGAAACGGCTTCTGTTCGAAACCTTCCTGCGAGAACTCGATGACCTCGCCGTCATCTGCCGAAACGAAACCGGCAGGCCCGAAGAGATTCGCCTGACGCAAGCGTCGACGCGTCATCTCTTCGCAGTCTTCTTCGAATCCGAAATGCGTCCACACGAAATCGAACGATCCATGTCCATTCGGTTGGATATGGCGTGTCGAGACGGAATTGACTTGCTGCTGAATGATCACGCTCGGGAACAGCGTCATCATGACCGCCGTAGGCGCGCCCCACCACGGTTCGTGCACCACATCGAGAAAACGATTGTCGTTGAGCGTCATCTGGTCCTTGAAGCTCGACACGCCGCTCGTGACCTCGCCCTTGCCGCCGGCCCCACGTGTCGAAATCATCGCGGCGTGGCGGAAAAGCTCATCCATTTTCAGTTCGGATTTGTTGTCCGCCCGCCAAAGACCGAACGTGACGAACCACGTGTGAAGCAGTCCCGGGTGATAGGGATCCTTGATGTTTTCTTGCATCAATTTCCAATTGCCGGGGATACGCTGGCGGTTGTATCCGAGGATCTTCAACTCGCGACCATCGAACACGCGGTCGAAGTATTCGAGGATCGTAGGGCCCAGGAAGCGCTCGAGCGACGGGAGGTCATGGTCGAACGACGCGAAGATCACACCATTGCGTCGAGCCACGTTCAGCTTCGTCAAGCCGTGCGCTTTCGGATCGAAATCCGCCGGCATGCCACCATTGACTTTGCCATCGGCCTTCACCCCTCGGCGAAATGGAACACCGACCAGGTTCCCCTTCAGGTCGTAATTCCATTGATGGTACGGGCAAGTGAAATCCTTGCGATTGCCGAACTTCTCCCGGCAGAAACGCACGCCGCGATGGGCGCAGACATTCTCCACGACGGCAACGTCGCCATCGGCCGTCCGCGTCACGATGACCGACCGTTCGCCGACCACGGTCCGCTTGAAATCGCCCGGATTCGGGATCTCGGCATCGAGGCCGACATAACACCAATGGCCCGAGTAAAAGAAGCGCTCGAGCTCGCGCCGATACGTATCGGCGTCGGTGTAAGCCCAGAATGGAACCCGGCTCGATCCGCCGTCCTTCCAACTCGGCCGCACAAATGCAACGGGGGCCTCGCTCATAATGTGTCTCCTACTTAGAAATGAATCGCGATCGGCCAATGTCACACGCCGCTTGCGTAAAATGCGTCCGCGTAAACGTGCTCTGCCCGAATGCCCTTCTGCCGCAGCAAGATCGAGGCGGCCTCGACCATCACCGGTGCGCCCGCGACATAAGCTCTCCAGCCTTTTAAACTGCCCCAGTCGCTGTTGACCGCTTCCGTCACGACACCGGAGCGGTAGGCGCTTTGCACGTTCGACGATGTCACCACCACGTGGGCCGTCAGATTCGGCAGCCGCTCCTTCAACTCGTCTAGCCAGCACACGCCGTAGATGTCATGCGGCGACTTGACGCCGAAATACACGTGCACCGGATTGGCCATGCCGTGCTCCGCCATCCCGCGAAGGATCGACAAGATCGGCGCGAGGCCGGTACCACCCGCGATGCAGATAAGCGAGTCAGACGTCTTTCGCCGCAGGTACGCCGTGCCGAGCGGTCCGCTCAACCGCACCGGATCGCCCTGCTTTAGTTCCGTGGAGACGTAAGACGTCACGCGCCCGCCGGGAACGACGCGAATGTGGAACTCGACTTCCTCGGCGTTGGCGGTAACCGCCATCGAATACGGTCGAATGTGATGCGGCGTGAACTGCAGCGAGGCGTACTGCCCGGGTGAGAATTCGAACGGTTTCGACAACGCCAGACGAACGCGCTTGATGTCGTGCGTGAGGTCCTCGATGCCGACCACGGTCGTCTTCATGATCTTCGATGGATGGACGACGACTTCATCGACTTCGGGGATTTCGATCACGCAGTCTTCGATCAGTGTCGCCTGACAGGCCAGAACCGACTGCCCGTTGGCCGCAGGCTGATTCGTATCGGACGCGCCGGTCATGAGCACGTTGCCTGACACGATGCGGCAACGGCACGTGCCACAACGCCCAGCCAGGCAACTGTATGAAACCGGGATCTGATGCGTGCGCAGCGCCTCGAGGAGGTTGTCGCCCGAACGCACGTCCAGCGTTCGTTGCAGTGGCAGGATCGAAACTTCCATGGGACCAGCATCTCCGGGTGGTTCAACTTATGCCCGCATGATGCCGTTCGCCATTCCATTGATAAATAGAAATCCGTTGATATTCGATATCACCGCAAGTGATAATGGTTCGCATATCGGAGGAGACGTAGCGTGGAACTTCAAGAAATCGATCTCAACTTGCTCGTGGTGTTCAACGAACTGCTTCGGCAACGGCGCGTTTCGTCCGTCGCCGCAACGCTTGGCATTTCCCAGCCAGCGATCAGCAATGCACTGAACCGTCTGAGGAAGGCGCTTGGGGATGAGCTGTTCCTGAGAACGTCGAAGGGCATGGTGCCGACGCCATTTGCCGAGACGCTCGCGGAACCGATCGGCTATGCACTGGGCGCGATCCATAGCACATTGAACGTCACGTCCCATTTCGACCCTGCATCGAGTACGCGCGCGTTCTCGATCGCCATGACCGACATCGGCGAGATTTACTTCTTGCCCGACCTTATGAAGCGGTTGGCAAAGGTTGCCCCCGGCGTCTCGATCAGCACCGTGCGCAATCAATCCGACACGCTGCGCGAAGACATGGAACGCGGCAACGTCGACCTTGCCATCGGCTTTTTACCCGACCTCAAGACAGGCTTCTTCCAGCGGCGTCTGTTCAGACAAAAGTATGTTTGCCTCTTCAGGAAAGGACACCCTCTTGCCAAAACCGGCATGACGATGAAGGCGTTTCTGCACTCGGAGCATGTATCGATCATTGCGGAAGGGACCGGGCATAGCATGGTCGATTCCGCGATTCAACGCGCCGGGATTCAGCGCAACGTTCATCTACGTGTGCCGCACTTCGTGGCGGTCGGTCACATTCTGCAGACGACCGACTTGATTGCCGTCGTACCGGAGGCCTATGCGACGCGCACGCTCGCGCCGTTCGACCTCGTCAGCGCGCCGTGTCCGATCAAGATTCCGGATATCGCGATCAACGTGTTATGGCATGCGAGGAATCACCGAGAGCCGGGCAATCAATGGATCCGGCAACTCGTGTTCGACGAATTCTCGATCTAGCGTCGTTGGACACGAACCCGACGCATCGAAACCAGCCGTAGGGCTTGGGCTCCAGACCAAAATAACTGTCGTGAATAACACGCATTCATGTGCCGGCGTAGACGCGCCCATATGAAATCGGCAACCTTCGCGACACAACAAAGAGCACACATAGTCTGGAGACGAAACATGCAATCTTCCCAAAGTACACTCGAAATCCGCAGTTGGCTGGATAACCAGCGCATATCCCTCTTTCAATGGCGCGTCTTGCTGCTTTGCTTCGCCTGCGTGGCAGTCGATGGCTTCGATACGGCGTGCGTCGGCTTCATTGCACCAGCGCTCAGTCAAGAATGGCGCCTGTCCCCTTCCGTTCTCGGCGCCCTATTCGGCTCGGGGCTCATCGGGCTGATGGTCGGCGCGTTATTTTTCGGCCCGCTCGCCGATCGCATCGGCCGCCGCGCGACGCTCATCGCGACGGTCGCCTTCTTTGGGGCGACCAGCTTAGTGACGGCCTACGCACCCAACATCGAACTGCTCGTCGCATTGCGCTTCGTCACCGGTCTAGGGTTGGGAGGCGCGATGCCAAACGCCATCGCATTGACCTCCGAATATTGCCCGGAGCGCAAGAAGTCGCTCCTCACAACCGTGATGTTCTGCGGATTCACCTTGGGGTCGGGCCTGGGCGGGGTGGCGGCATCGCAGTTGCTGCCGACGTACGGCTGGCGTAGCGTCCTGATTCTCGGCGGCGTCCTACCGCTCATGCTGGTCCCAGTCATGCTGGCCGCCATGCCCGAGTCGGTCCGCTACCTCGTGCTTGGAAACGACGATCACCGCGCGAAGATCGCAACCCTCTTGCGGAAAATCGCACCGCTCACGGTTCCCGATAACACGCGATTCACCTTGCAGGAGGCGCCAAAGAGCGGCTCGCCGGTGCGCCAACTTTTCACGCACGAATACCGGTCGGGCACGCTGCTGCTCTGGGTGGTGTTCTTCATGAGTTTGCTCGTCGTGTATCTGCTGACGAATTGGCTGCCGACGCTGATCCATCGTTCAGGCATGCCGCTCGTTCTCGCCTCCAAAGTAGCGGTGATGTATCAGATCGGCGGAACGATCGGCGCGCTGCTCATCGGACGGTTGATGGATAAGATCAGTCCGACCGCCGTTCTCGCTACTACCTACGCCTTCGGAGGGCTCTTTCTGATCGCCACCGGCATAGCGACCGGCGCGTTGCTGGCGACCGCGGTCATGGGTGTCGGCTTCTGCATCAGCGGCTCTCAGATAGGCGCGAACGCCTACGTTGCCCGCTACTATCCCACCGCCAGCCGCGTGACGGGGATCAGTTGGGCGCTTGGCATCGGCCGCCTCGGATCCGTTGTGGGCGCACTCGTTGGAGGGGCGCTGCTCTCGGCCAACATCACCTTCCCGATCTTGTTTTCGATCGTCGCCGTGCCGGCGGTCATTGCCTCCGTCGCAATCTTCGCGTGTGGCCGAAAGAGCCCAGCGATCGAAACGAAACCCGCAATTGCTTGATGGCCCCCTTGCCCGGACGGGAACGCGTAACCCGTCCGCGATCGATGCATCGAATCAATTAAATACGACCTCCTAGCGGAGCGGAGACACATGAAACTATCGACATGGATGATCGGTGGACTCGGCATGCTCAGCGTGTCGGCGTTCGCCCAAAGCAGCGTGACGTTGTACGGCGTGATCGACACGGGTATCGAATACGTATCGCATGCGAACGCGGCCGGTGGAAACTTGATACGCATGCCGGGTATAACGGGCGAGTTACCTTCCCGATGGGGCCTCAAAGGCGCCGAGGATCTCGGCGGCGGACTGAAGACCGTGTTTCAGCTCGAAAATGGCTTCAATCCGAGGGCTGGAGATATGGGTCAGGGCGGCCGGCTGTTCGGCCGCCAAGCGTGGGTCGGCCTGCAAGGACCATGGGGGCAAGTATCCTTTGGGCGGCAATACTCGATGACGTTCTGGGGCCTTGCGGACTCCGATATCCTGGGTCCTGACATTTACGGCAGTGCATCGCTCGACGCTTATATTCCGAACGCGCGCAGCGACAATACGATTGCGTACATGGGCGCCTTTCACGGGCTAACGCTCGGCGCAACGTACTCGCTCGGCAGGGATTCCACGGGGACAGGCAATTCGCCCGGCCAAGGAACGTGCGCCGGTCAGGTAGCGGGGCATTTCACGCAATGCCGCCAGTGGAGTGCGATGGTGAAGTACGACGCATCGGTATTCGGCGTTTCCGCGGCGTACGACGAGCAACGCGGCGGCACCGGCGCCGCCGCCAATTTCTTCAACGGTCTCGCCCCATTCGGATTGACCAACGAGGGAGACAAGGACGTTCGCATGCTAGCGAGCGGGTACGCGAAGCTCGGCCATGTGAAGCTCGGCGCTGGCTGGCTGGGACGTCATGTCGAAATCGTATCGCCGGCAGTCCCCGATGTGCGCTCCAATCTTTTCTTCGTCGGTGCGTCGTATCTGATCACACCAGCAGCTCTGATCGATGGCGAAGTGTTCAGAATCGTCAATAGCGAGCAGGACACACGCGCGACCATGACGACGCTGCGCGGCACGTACTTCCTGTCGAAAGAAACGGCCGTCTACCTTCAAGGCTCGTATTTATGGAACAGCGCGAGAGCGCATTACAGCTTGAGCTCGGGCGGTGGTGGCACGACACCCGCAGCCGGCGCGGGCCAGTTGGGCTTGATGGCGGGCATCCGGCATTTGTTTTGACCTGGACCGGCGCAGCACGCTGCGCCGTGGCCTGACCCACACGCGATCATCGATCGCGAAACGCTTGTACCTTCGCGCGATTGCCGCAAGTGCGCATATCGCACCAACGCCGCCCAGCGCCGCGGCCACGATCGACGAAGAACCAAGTGCACCGTCCGCACTGGCGAACCCTGCCCAAATCGTCACTGCGCATCAGGTGTTCGAAAGCGAGCGCGACTGCATCGACCCAGCGCCACGCCGTCTGCCCGTCGGGCCGCCATATGAAGCGGCCCTCGAATGCAGCTAACGTGCTGCGGCCGATCGCGTCGCGGATCGCCACAGCAAGCGAGTCCATCGCTCGCCCATCGCCCCTTCCGCTCGTCACATCTAGGATCGCCTCATACGCGACTTCGCGAAACCGACGCAGCGCAATCAGTTCGTCCGCGCCGTCCAGCCCCGGGTGCTGACGAAAACGCTTCAGATCATCCGGAGCTAGCAGCCCCGCAGCGGCAGCCCAAGCGTGCATGTCCCGCCATTGCATGAGCTTCTCCTCCACGCGCGTCTTGCCCTTGTCTGCCACCGTGTTGAGAAAGTCCAGCGCGGGGTGACCACCGACGAAGTCTGCGTCGCCCCATGGATGTTCATGAGATGGATGTTCAGTCGAAGTAACCATTAATTTCTATTTGACGGTTGCGTGACGGCGATAGCTACCGTAACCTATTATACGTCATTAACAGGTTACGAAGGAGTGCGATGATGCTAGAACTCCCAAACCGTTTCATCTTCGATGGCCACCGGATCGCATGGGGCAAGCTGGGCGACGGCCCGCCCATCGTGCTGGTGCATGGCACACCGTTTGCGTCGCAGGTGTGGCGCCGGATCGCGCCGTGGCTCGCGCGCAAGCACTGCGTGTTCTTCTACGATCTGCTCGGCTACGGCCAATCCGACATGCCGGACGCGGACGTGTCGCTGGGCATCCAAAATAAGCTCTTCGGCGCGATGCTGCGCGAATGGGGCATCGAGCGGCCGCGGGTGCTCGCACACGATTATGGCGGTGCGACCGTGCTGCGGGCGCATTTTCTCGATGGCATCGCGTACGCCGATCTGACGCTCGTCAATCCCGTCGCAATCACGCCCCAAGGTTCGCCGTTCGTGCGGCATGTGGCGCAGCACGAAGCGGCGTTCGCTGGCCTACCCGCCTACGCGCATCACGCGCTCCTATCGGCTTATATCCGCAATGCCGCTGCTAGGCCTCTGGACGAGGAGGCGTTGGCCATCCATCGGTCGCCGTGGCTTACGGCGGCGGGCCAGGCGGCGTTCTATCGCCAGATCGCGCAGATGGACCAGCGCTACGTCGAGGAAGCCCAAGCACGTTACGCGCCACCGCCGTTCCCTGTCCGTATCGTCTGGGGTGAGGACGACGTCTGGATTCCGCTCGAGCAAGGGCAGGCACTCGCGGACCGAATCGCGCACGGCATGCTGATCAAAGTGCCGAGCGCCGGGCATCTCGTTCAGGAGGATGCCCCCGAGGCGATCGTCTGCGCAGTGCTCGGTGGAATTTGCCGTTGAGCGATTCAGCCGACGCATTCGAGGCGGTTTCGCGACCGGATCGGTCTTAGCGTCGTTCGGCTGGCAGGCGCGCGCATAGGCAATGCAGGAGCCTGCGATGCGCGAGCCAGTCGTGACGAGTTGCGTCACAGTCCGTCGGCTAGCGTCAATACGCGCGAATTGTCGAGCCAATCGCATCTCAGCAGCACACCCTACTGACCTCGCCTGGACATGGCTGTAGTACGCCTTGTTCGTTACCTACCACATCTGCTAGGTAGCGAAATGGAACTGCGTCGCCAATAATTGGCGTACCAATTGAATTAAAAAGACGCGAGGCCCTTGGACCGGGCCATTTAAAGTCGGCATTCGCAACGATAATGCGAGCCGCAGCGGCGCCGACAGACGCCATTATCGCTACTCGTAAATAAGTAAGCGCTAACCGGGGATATCGTCACTCCGGACGCTGGCCGCCTGTCGCTTAATGCGACGCTCAGGCCCCATAGCGTAAAAATTTGGCGATTGTATCGCCCGCTCGAACCTTCGAGCGGGCGAAATCACTGAACCACTCAGGAGGCCATCATGAGTTTACAGGATTGGAACAAAGGGCAATTGATTACGCTTAATCCGGGTGACACTGCCACTTGCCAGCAACTCAATTCTGGCCAGATATACGGCCTGATCTTCTACAACAGCGCGGGCAACGACGCGGGTGCCAACATCTCCGTAGTCTGGAGTCAGTCCCAACCGCCGGCTTCCGTCCATGTGCCCGGGACGACGGGCAACCAGGGCCTTGCATCCGTGCTATTCGTCAATGGCTCCGACACCACTACGGTATCGGCCGCCATGCTACAAAACCAGCCTGGTGCGCAAGTCCAAACCTATATCGCCAGCGTCAAGATGCCTGTCGACACCACGGGCATCAACAACCAAGCGTTGTCGGCCGACGGTCAACCGCACGCCTTCACCAAATTCACCCGCTACTACACGGTGCCAGCCTCGCATTGGTATCAAGCGCAAATCCAAAGCAACATCAACCAGTTCATCGCGATTCAGTTCGCGCAACAGTCCGCGATCGTCAACGTGGTCAATTCCTTGGTCGACCCGGGACTGCTCATCCAGGCCGTGGGCAGCGCCACGAGCCAAGTCACCAAAAACGTCGTTCCCTATCAAGCGTACTCATGGCCGCTGCAAGGCAACGGGCAACAACTCGTGTTCGTCAATGCGGATAGCGTGCAAAACTCGCAGAGCGCAAATATCTCTCTACAATCGCTGAGCGCTCTGTATTCGTGATGTCGGTTTGGACGGGTCGTACCTTCTCATCAGAATCCGCCCGAAGTAATCGATATCGATGATCCGGCCACCTCCCCGGTGTGGCCAGCCCCTCCCGTAGGCGTCGCGGCCCATCGGGAGGGGCGTTTTTGCTTGCACATCCATCTGTTCCCTGCAGAAGCCGGCAGCGGGTTTCGCATACACGAACCAATAGCCTTCACTGCAACCGGCAATACGACATTCTCTCACTTCATGCGTCACGCTTGCAATGAGCGTGATGGCCCCGACGCCCGAAATCGGCCGATAGCGCCAAAAACGAGAATTTGCGATTCTTTAAAAATAGCGGCACATCGCTTGCTCCGCCACGAGCGTCTATTTCCGCAAATCCCAACGCTCAACGAAAACACCCAAGCACGCTCCACGCCATCGTCAATCGGCATCCCCGAAATTCCATAACAAACGAACATGGAGGCATATGTGAAGAAATTCGTTTGGAATCGCGCTTTTTACATTTTCATTGGTCTCACGACACTGCTCGTCGCCTGCTCCGGCGGCGGCAACGACGATAGCGCGCAACCTAGCGGCGACGCCCTCGCCTTTCAAATGCAAGCGGGCGGCCAAACCAACGCGTTCTACCGTCAAGGCAATGTGGCCGCGCATTTACTCATGCGCTCATCCACCAAACCAAGGCTGCTGGTCGTGTTTCCCGCCGGTAACAGCGGCACGGGCCTGTGGTTCCAAGATACGGCTCAGCCCGTCGCCTGGACCCTCGACTCACCGATCGCTCCCAGCGTGAACCGCGACAACCAGGGCCGCGATCTCTATGGGATCTCGGCCAATGTTTCCGTGAATACCAATCAATTGACGTTGCGTGGCGCGCTACTCACCTCGGTGCGCTTCATGCGCGACTTCAACGGCGGCTATTCGGTCCCGCCCAACGTCCAGACCCAGCCGGTCGTGAACGGCAATACGATTCATTGGCAGCGCAATCGCGTCGACGGTGCGCCCGGCTACGCACTCGTGGTTCAGGTGATCAACGGCGGCACGGTCAGCACGAATGCGGCGGGCTCGCTCGTGTTCAATGCAGCGCATGGCGATAACGCCGTGCATTTGCGCGTTCTCGCGTGGACCGGCGAAAGACCGCTCACGCCGATCACGCACGTCAACCTGTTCAACAACACCGTCAACCCGGATACGCAAAGCCAGAACGTCGTCGAATTCCTGAGCTACCAGGACAAGCTCCTCGCAGGCTCTTGGCAGTATGACACCTACTTCGGCCGCGACACGCTCATCTCCGTGCGCATGCTAATGCCCGTCCTACAGCCCCCCGCCATCGAGGCTGGACTCACCGCCGTCTTGAGCCGGCTCTCGTCCGACGGGATCGTGGCGCATGAAGAAGGCATCGGCGAATTCGCCGTCATCGACAACGAGCGAAATGGGCGCGGCAACACGGCCACGCCCACCTACGACTATAAAATGATCGACGGCGATTACCTGCTCGCCCCAGTGATGGCGGCGTGGCTCATCGACGATGCACGCGGCGCGGCCCGGGCGGCCGCCTATCTTGCACAGACGGAAGAAGGCGGACAGACCAACGGCAGCCGATTCGTGACCAATCTGGTTCATGTTGCCAATACCGCGCGCGCATTTTCACAGCAAAGCGTCGCGTCGAACCTCATTCACCTACGCTCCGGCCAAATCGTCGGTAATTGGCGGGACAGCACTGACGGCCTCGGCGGCGGCGTGTACCCGTACGATGTCAACGCGATACTCGTTCCGGCCGCACTGCGGGCCGCGAGCCGTTTCCTCGACAGCGGCCTGCTCGATCCATACCTGAACAGCGAGCAGCGCACCGCGCTAGCGGACGCCGCACAGCAGGCATCGGTTTGGGAGTCCGCCGCGGCCGCATTGTTCCAAGTGTCGATTTCAGCCGCACAAGCCGCGACCGCCGTGCCAAGTTACGCCGCGCAGACCGGCGTCCCCGCGGGTACGCTGCCGAGCACGACGACATCGTTCTACGCGCTGTCCCTCGACGAGCAAGGCAATCCGATTCCAATCATGAACTCAGATGGCGGCTTCGCCCTCCTGTTCGGCACGCCATCGACCGACGTCCTCTCCCGGATCGTGACCGCCGCCGTGCAGCCGTTCCCGGTGGGTCTCGTCACCGATGCGGGGATGCTGATCGCCAATCCGGCCTACGCCAATTCTTCGTTATGGCCACGCTTCACCAACGCGGCGTATCACGGCACCGTGATCTGGTCTTGGCAGCAGGCGATGTGGGTGGCCGGCCTCGACCGGCAACTCGCGCGTCAGGATTTGCCCGCCGACATCAGAACGCTGCTCGCCAATGCGCGCTCGCGAATTTGGCAGGTGATTTCGAACGCCTCCGACATGCGTGCCTCGGAGATGTGGACGTGGTCATATGCCAACGGCGCCTATCAGGCCGAAGCGTTCGGCACGCACAGCGCCGACGCGACCGAAGCGAACGCCGCGCAGCTGTGGAGCACCACCTATCTGGCGATTACCGATCCGAACCTGCGGGCGGGAAGATACTGGTGGCAAACGCGAAACGGCCATGAGGGGGTTGCGGCTCGCTAGCGCTCGAGCGATCGTCGCGACAAGCCCTGGACTACCGCAATCGACGTTGAAACGGACCCGCCGCGCCGTGCGGGTCCTCATTGCGAAGCGCCCTATCGTTCCCCTTCGTTAGACGTCTCGTGGTCACGCACCGATGATGAAGGCGCCACATAAGGTGACCCAATCTCGTCGACCGGCACCACCGCCGTGTCGTCCGGGCCGATCAGCCGCCCGTCTTGCGAGCGCAGTTCCAAGCGCCTGACGGGCAATCCTTGCCGCTTGTCGATGAGGCGCAATGGGCAATCGTCCATTTCGAAAAAGTATTGTTCGCCCCATTGCCGAAGCGCGACCAGCAGCGGAAACAGCCCCTTGCCTTTTTCGGTCAGCACGTACTTTTGATAAGCGCTGCCCTCGGAGGCGGGGACCGTTTCGAGAATGCCGTGCTCGACCAAATTGCGCAGGCGTACCGTCAAGATGTTCTTCGCAAGCCCGAGGCTCTTCTGAAATTCGCCGAAACGCTCGAGCCCATTGAAAGCATCGCGAACGATCAACAAGGACCACCAATCGCCGATCGCGTCCAAGGGCCTCGCAATAGCGCAAGGCGCTTCCTTGTGACTCGTTCGCTTCACCATCACGCTTCTCCGGTCTCACACTCGATCGACTTGGCCTTCGCGCGAATCATGCTTGCATTTAAGCCGGATCGCCGGGCCTCGCGTGCGCCGCAACATCGCGAATCTCAATCGTGCGAAGCGGCGGCGCAAGTGGTCCCATTATAAAACTCGCTTTGCCGGGCGAGATATCGGTGACGACTGTGCGGACACGGGGCGTCAATGGTGCGTCTGCGGTGTCGCAGCAATCACGCGCGCGCCCCCTGCTCAGCCTTGCCCGGCGAGAAGATCAGGAAACTGATTGCGCCGAGCACCCAAACGCCCAGCCCGCCGTACAGCATCAACCAACTGAATCCTTGCACCAGCGCGGCATGCATGATAGCGCCGGATGGATCGGCTTGCCCGAGCACGGGGAAGTGCTCATGGAGCGATTCGATGCTGCCGCCGCCCGCAATGCGCTCGGCCAAAGTCTGTAAATCGGTTGCGCTCAGTGCATTGGGCAGCGCGTGACGCAAGTAGTCGACGATGCCGGCCACGAGGACGAACCCCATCACCGCGATATTGACGGCAAGACTGATCAACCGGCCGCTGATGTCCATTCCGGAGGCCATTCCGGCGCGGTTGGACGGCACGGAGCCCGTCGTCGTGTTCGTCGTCGGTGTGTTGGTCAAGCCCAGGCCAATACCCGCGATCAGCGAACCGGGCAGCATCGTCCATCCGCTCGCCATGGATACGGTGGCGCCAAAGCGCATCAAGATAAAGCCCAAGCCGATCGTAAACATCCCCAACGGAATGACGACGCCCGGTTGATGCCGGTGCGAGAGCCGCTCGGCGATAGGCGGGACGACGAGCGTCGGCAACGTATAGGCGAGCAACGAAAGCCCTGCGGTAACGACGTCGTAATGAAGCCCGGTCTGATAAAAAATGGGCAGGAAGATAATGAACGGCCAAAAGCTGAAATTCATGCCCACCGAGCCCATGATCGCACCGGAAAACCTTCTGATCCTAAACACGGAGAAATCGAACATTGGATGCGGATTCATTTGCTCCACCCACACGAAGACGATGAAGCTGACGAGCGTAGCGGCAATGATGCAAAGCGCCGCGCGGCTCGTGAAGCCGATTTCGGAACCTTGCGTGATGTAGTACGTGAGGCCCAATACCGCCAGCGAAAGCGTCGCCATACCGACGAGATCGAGTTTTTTCGCCTCCGGATCGCTCGACTCCTCCACGCTGCCGAGCGAAAGCAGCAAGGTCACCACGCCGATCGGCACGTGAACCAGAAAGACCCACTGCCAGCCCGATAACGCGGCGATGCCACCGCCGATCATCGGCCCGAAGCCCAAGCCGAAACCAAGGAAAATGCCCCAAATGCCGAACGCTTTGACGCGCTCGGGGCCCTCTTTGAACTGGCTGGAGAGAATCGCGATGACGCAAATAAGCATGGCACCGCCGCCCATGCCTTGAACGAAACGGGCGGCAATCAAGAGTGGCGCGCTATGCGTCAGGCCGCAAATCAACGAGGCGGCGGCGAACACCGACAAGCTGATGACGAATAGCAATTTTCTGCCATACCTGTCCGCAAGCGTGCCGGCTGCCATCAGTACCGTGGTGCAGGCGATCGTGTAGGCATTCATGATCCATTGCAGATCTTTGAAACTCGCATGCAGTGTCTGCTCGAGCGTCGCCAGAATCACGGGCACGCTCGAAATCTCCAAGGCAAACATCAGTTGCGCGAGGCATATCGCCGCCAAGGCAACGGTGTTTTTATAGGAGCGCGTATAGGAAATATCCATGGGCTGTTTTCTCGATTCGATGTTCGAAGGGCCGGTCGCGGCGTCCACCGGGGCGTGTCTTTTCGCATAATGGTTTCAAGATAAAACCATGTGAATGGTAGTTTATGCGGTATTAAGTTGCAACCAGAAATCAAGGGGGGGTTGGCCTGACGATGGTTGCCAGGGAGCGTTGCTGCAGGGGGTTGGAAGCAAAAGGTGCCGGGGGGGCCGGTCGAAGCGCCTACTGCGAGGCTTGCTGGGGGCGCACGACGGCGCCGCGCGGCGCGCTACCGCGCTACCGCTCTACAATACCGAGCCTCGTTCGTCGCGCCCCTCGGCACATGAAAAACACGGTTCTCGAAATTCCGTCCTTTCGCTATTTCCTTTTCAGCCGCATCGCGACGACGATGTCCAATCAAATGCTGATGGTGATCGTCGGCTGGCAGATGTACGACGTCACCCATAGCGCTTTCGATCTAGGCATGGTCGGCTTGGCGCAATTCGTCCCGGCGCTTGCACTGTGCCTGGTCGTCGGGCAGGTCGCGGATCGATACGATCGCCGCTATATCCTCATGGGATGCCAGTTCGTGCAAGGCGGCGCGGCCTTGTTGCTGACGGTGGGCACGCTGTATGGATGGCTCGGGCGCGAAGTGCTTCTACTTGCATCGCTTGCGTTGGGTGCAGCAAGGGCCTTCCAATTGCCAACGCAGCAAGCGCTGCTGCCTACCCTCGTTCCGCTCGCATCGTTTCCGCAAAGTTTGGCCATCAGTTCGGCCGCATCGCAGCTCGCCACGATTCTAGGCCCGGCGGTGGGGGGTTTCATTTACGTAGCCGGGGCGGCCGTCGTCTATGCAACGTGCGCGGCGCTGTCCGTATTCGCCGCCGTCATGCTCTATTTGATTCACTACGACCATGTGCGCCCCGCCCGCGAGCCCGTTACTTTGCACAGCTTGCTAGCGGGCATTCGCTTCATCTGGCAACGAGAGCAGATCTTGGGCGCGATCTCGCTCGATTTGCTCGCCGTGTTGTTCGGGGGCGCCACGGCGCTGCTGCCGATCTTCGCCCGTGATGTTTTGCATGTCGGCTCGTGGGGCCTTGGATTGTTGAGATCGGCGCCGGCGGGCGGCGCGTTGGCGGTTTCGCTTTATCTCACGCGAAATCCGATCGAACGCCGCGCGGGGAAAACGATGCTCGGATGCGTGGCGCTGTATGGGCTAGCCACCTTGCTCTTCGCGCTGTCCCGTTCGTTCTCGTTGTCGCTTGCGGCGCTCGCGCTAACGGGCGCGTTCGATATGGTCAGCGTGGTGGTGCGGCAATCGTTGGTTCAGCTCGATACGCCAAACGACATGCGCGGCCGCGTCAGTGCCGTCAATTCGATCTTCATCGGCGCATCGAATCAGCTCGGCGAATTCGAATCGGGAATCACCGCTAGTTGGTTCGGCGCCGTGCCGTCGGTTTTGATCGGGGGCGCCGGGACGATCTTGATCGTTGCGCTCTGGACGAAGGTATTTCCGTCGCTGGCGCAGCGGGAACGATTGACAGGTTCCTAGACGAAACGAAACGAAGCGAGGAGCTACCCCTCGCGGTGCTCCGCCGTGATCTTTTGGCGGATGACGCCAATGCGTGGGCTCCCGGCTTCGTCACCGCTCTCGCTATCGCCATTGCGCTCGATGGTTGCGAACCGCGAACCGCTCGAGGGCCAGACGCGCCGGAACTGCTCCAATTGACGTTCCTCGGCGAAGACGGACACCGACGGTTTCAGCAGGTCGTGCCGCGACACGATGCCGACCAGCCGGTAGTTCTTTTGATCCTCCACCACGGGCACGCGATCGAGCCCCATCGCCGCGAGCCGGGCAGCCACGTTTCTACAGGTTTCGCCCGGCAATGCCGTTTCGGGCCGCGATCGCGCGAACGCTTCGCCGATGAGGCCATCGGGGCTATCTCCCCGCCCCGCGCGAGCACGATCGAGCAAGGCCTTGTCCACCATGCCGACCAATCGCCCCTTGTCCACCACCGGATAAGCGCGAAATTTCTGCGTGGCGCCGAAGTATTCGCGGATGACATCGGCGATGGACGTGTTCGCATCGATCGTCTGGACGTTGACCGTCATCACTTCGTCCACATAGTGCCGTTCCAATGGGTCGATGCTGTATTCACGATAGATGTGATACCCG
This sequence comes from Trinickia sp. Y13, assembly GCF_029522115.1. GTDB lineage: Bacteria > Pseudomonadota > Gammaproteobacteria > Burkholderiales > Burkholderiaceae > Trinickia. Next base: position 20,877 of record NZ_JAKWFK010000022.1, read on the forward strand.
CGGCGCGCGATCTTCTCGGTCAGAATCGAGCGGCGCATGAGCAAGACGGTAAACCCGTAGGCCACCGCCGCCGCCGCGAGCAACGGCAGCAACGCATTCGCATCGCCGGTCAATTCGAAGGCGAACACCGCCGCCATCACGGGCGCGCGCATCATGCCGCCGAGGGCTGCGGCCATGAAGATGAGCGGCCACACCGTGGGATCGCCGCCGGGCATGTACGGCCCGACAATGGCTCCCACCCCGGCGCCCATCATGAGCAGCGGGGCCAGCACGCCGCCGGACGTGCCCGAGGCCAAGGCGATGACCCAAATCACTGCCTTGACGAGCACGATCCAAACAACGGCGTGCAAGACGAGGTGGTTTTGCAGCAGGTCGCCGATCACGTCGTATCCCACCCCGAGCGTGCGCGGCTGAAAATACCCGCCGATGCCCACCGCGATGGCCCCCAACGCCGGCCACCACATCCAATGAATCGGCAACTTGCCGAACGCGTCCTCCACCTTATAGAGCCAGGTCGATAAGCCCCACGACAACGAGCCCGCGATCAAACCGGCCACGGCCGAAGAAACGATGCCGATGGGGCCGAGCGGCAGCGTATGCAGTGGAAACAACGGCCCGCTGCCGAGCAACAGCGGGCGAGTAAAACCGGCCACGGCGCATGCGATGGCGACCGGCAGCAGGCTGCGCGGCCGCAGTTCGAACAAGAGCAATTCGATTGCGAGCAGGACCGCCGCCACGGGCGTGCCGAACACCGCCGTCATCCCCGCCACGGCGCCCGATACGAGCAACGCCTTGCGTTCAGCGCTCGACAAATGGAAGAACTGCGCGACGAGCGAGCCGATCGCGCCGCCCGTCATGATGATGGGGCCCTCCGCGCCGAATGGCCCGCCGCTACCGATTGCGATGGCGGACGCGAGCGGTTTGAGCACGGCCACCTTCGGCGACATCTTGCTCTTGCCGAACAAGATCGCCTCGATCGCTTCGGGAATACCGTGCCCGCGTATTTGCTCCGACCCGAAGCGGGCGATCAGTCCCACCAGCAGCCCGCCAACGACGGGCACTGCAATCACGATCCACCCCAGCGTGTTTTCCGCCGGGGAGCGATTGGCCGTCGATATCGTCTGAAAGAAAAACAGGTTGTTGAACAACCGAATCAAGTGGAGCAAGAAATCGGCAGCGACCGTGCTCAGCGCGCCGCCGACTGCCGCGATCGCGGTGATGCGTAAAAGCCTGACGTCGGTCGCAAAATCGCCCTTGTGCTCGCTCATGAAATTCCTCTGATTGACACGCACTGATGCAATGGCCTTTCCGGCCGCAGGGTGACATTTATATCACAACGTGATGCAATCTGTGCGAGCCGGGCTCGGAGCCGCCCCGCGCGGTTCGTTGAATCCGCTCAAGTTAGCGAGGCGGCCGCGGATGTAGCGCGCACGCTCGAAGAGCAGGCGGTGAGCCTGGATGGCGCCGTCTCCACGTTCAAGCTCGCCGAGGGCAATCCGGCCGTCCCGCGGTCGTCCACGCCCGTTGCGTCTCGATACAACCGGTAACAAGGTTGCGTTGATTTGCGGCACGAGGTTCGTACAATCGCCTCACAGGCGCTCGCTTGGGAGGACTATATGAAAACGAATCGTTTCGCAGTAATTGCGGTGACTAGTTTGGCTCTGGCCGTCTCTTCGGCGGCATTCGCTGCCGGAGGCGGAGGCGGAGGTGGCGGTGGAGGAGGTGGTGGTGGCAATGGAGGCGCCGGTGCGGGCGGAGGCCATGGCGGCGCGACGGGCGCTGCGATGGGCGCAGGCGGAATGTCAGCGGGACATATGAGCGCCAAGGGAATGAGCAACACCAACGGCCCGATCTCCGGCGATCGAGACAAGGGGTTGGCGCGCGCGGAAGATCGCTCCGACACGCAAGCGGATCGCGTGGGCGATGTCGATGCGACGAGCCCGACGTCGAAGCATCACAGCATGGCCGTCAAGACGCATCATCAACATCTCACGCGCAAGCCCACGTCCACGCTGAACTGAGCTGTCCTTCGTGAGCGAGGCGGGGCGATCGGTTGCGTGCTACGCCCCGCGCGTCATGCAGCGCTTGCAGTTGCTATTGCAGCACGGGATGCGTCGCACCGGAGGGCATCACCCACGCGGCGCCCGCGCCGAAATCCCAACCTACGAAACTCGCCGGGTTGCTCATTTGTGTTGTCGTGAGACCGTTTTGCGACGGGATGCCGCCACCGCCGACATTGACACCTGTGGCCTGGGCGTTCCAGTAGTCGTCGTTGCTGCCGCCTGTACCGCTACCGATCACGCCGCCCGTTGAACCGCCTTGACTGAAACCAGTGGCGAACGACTGCGTGACCGAACCGTAATTGCCGCCGACGAGCCCTCCAACGGTCGACGCACTTCCCCCGCTCACGTCTCCGGTCGCATACGATTGCGTGATCGTGCCGTAATTGGACGAAACAAGGCCGCCCACTTGCCCCGCGCCCGGGGCGATATCGATGTCGGTTGCCCCGATCACCGTGGCGCTGCTCCACGATTGGGCGATGGTACCGAAGTTCGTTCCGACCAGCCCACCCAAATCGGAGCTCCGCGACGTGGGCGAATCCGGATCGAGGATGAACGAGACGCGGCCCGTCGTATAGACGCGGCTGATAGTCCCGTCGTTTTCCTCGGCCAGGTTCCCGTTGATGCACCAATCGACACAGTAAGGCGACATGTTCGTCAGCCCCAGGTTGCGGACAGATCCGGTCTTCCCGATCACGCCAAAAAGGCCCGGCGCATAGAGTCCGGGCTGGTCGATAGCGTGGCCGCGCCCATCGAACTGGCCGCTGAAGGGCTGCGTGTCGGCCAACGGCTCGATGTAAGCGCCGCCCGCCTCGATGTCGCGCCCGAGCGCATAGTTGCCAGCGGGATTGCCGGGTACCTTGCCCAGATCGGAAAGAGTATTGACGAGTTCGTAGCCGGTGATTTGGGCAGCAAGACCGCTATACGTAGGCGGCGCCCATGCCGCATTGCTGAAGAGCATGCCCGGAACGTAGGTCCCGTTCATGTCGAAGTACGCGCTGACGATGCCGGTGCTTTTCGACCAGTCGATCGCGCCGTGGTTGATCACACTGCCGCCGTTGTCGATCGACGAGGCATCGGCGTCGAGCGTCAGGTTCCCCGCTCCGTGATTCTTGATCGTCGCGCCATCTTCGATCGTCAGCGAGTGGTCGGCGCCAAGCGTCAGCGATGCTGCGCCGTTCCAATGAATCGACGACATGACGTCGACGTCGCCGGTGCCGCCTTGGGCGGCCGTCGCTTGCGCATCGATGGACGTTCCTGCGTTCAAGCTCCGAGCGAAGGTGGCAGCCGCCGGATCGTCGATCGTCAAATCCGGCGTGCTGACGTTCCACTTTCCGGCCTTCACCAGTGGCTTGATGCCGTCCGCCCCGAGTTCGAGCAATGCGCCATGGGTATCGACCGTGCCGCCGCTGCCGTCGGCATTCTTTGCCTCGATCGTTCCGCCGAGCGCAACGGCGCCCGTATCCGCCACGAGCCAGACATGCCCGCCGCGCGTCGCGGTGCCGGTGGCGCGAAGCGTCGTGTGCTCGCCCGCGAGCGCAAAGATGTTGCCGTCGGCTGCCTGCAAGCTGATTTGCGCGGCATCGACCGGCCCGGCGTTCTCGATGTTGCCGCCGCTGCCCGATTGGACGAACACTTGCCTGCCCGTCGATGAGTCCTGTAGCAGCACCTTTTGTCCAACGGCCATCTCGGCCGTGCCGTGGGGCGCCGAGATTCGACCCGCGTTGACGATACTGTTGCTCGAGATGAGCATGACGTCGCCGCCTGTCGAGCCCACGGTGCCGAGATTGATGATGCCCGCGTTCGAATTGCCTTTGAACGTCAGCGGATGTCCCTTCATGAAGCCGCATGTGCAGGTATCGAGCGTCGACGCGACGAAACGGCCTCCGGTGCTGACGACGCCGCTCGGCCCGATCAATATTCCTTGCGGGTTGATCAAGTAAACGCTGCCCGTAGCGGACAACGTCCCGTATATCGCCGACGGATCGCCGCCCGTCACACGATTGAGCGTCGCGCCCGCACCGTTGTTGAACGTCACCCGGTTGCCGCCGCCGATAGAAAAACTCGACCATTCGATCACGCCGCGGCTCGTCGCTTGATCGATCGTCAGTGCGCCGGCGTTGCCGCCGATCGATCCAGAACCAGCGATGAAATGGCCGCCGCTCGGAAGCGGTCCTGCGGCATGCGCCAACTTCGCCGATGCGCCCCACGCCCACAACGCCACGACAATCGATATCAGCCCTGCAACGGGCCGTCGCCGCGCAAACCGGCCAACCTCCAACGAACTCACACCGCGAGCAGCACCCTCGGTCTCTGATCCGATACGTTTGGCCATCCCCTGTCTCCAAAGATTGAATTCGTACAGCGCCGCCTTTCTCCGAGCGGCGGGCGCGACCACAACGATAGCCGGTGTCACTCACGAAACAGTGGGGCGCATGCCCACGCATTGCGCCAAGCATTCGGCGTTTTCGGTCGATGCTCTCCCCGGCTCGGCCTTCGACGATTCGTTGACATATTTGCTTTTAGCAACTAATAATGTGCTAAAAGCAAATATGGAGACCTCCCCATGACGCCAGCCCAGCTCGACGATCGCACTGAAACCGTGCGTCGCTTCAACCGTTTCTACACGCGTCAGATAGGTCTTTTGCACGAGCACCTGCTGGACAGCCAGTTCTCGTTGACCGAGGCGCGCATCCTGTACGAGCTCGCGCACCGGATCGGCATTACGGCTTCCGACTTGTGTCGGGAGTTGGGCTTGAACGCCGGCTACGTGAGCAGAGTCATCGCCGGCTTCGAAAAGAAGGGATTGCTCGTCAAAACACGTTCGACCACCGATGCGCGCGTGGCACAACTCGAACTGACGAAGAAAGGACGCGAAGCGTTTCGACCGTTGAACGACGCATCGAAGCGCGAAGTCGGCGCCATGCTGAAGCGCCTGGCGGAGCCCGCGCAGCTCGACCTCGTCGACGCCATGACGCAGATTCATGCGCTGCTCGGCGAAGCCGAGCCCACCTACGTCCTGCGCGATCCGCGCCCTGGCGACATGGGCTGGATCGTGCATCGGCAATCGGTGCTCTATGCGCACGAATACGGTTGGAACGCCGAGTTCGAAGCGCTCGTCGCTGAAATCGTCGCCAAGTTCATTCGCGAGTTCGATCCGAAGTCGGAACGCTGCTGGATCGCGGAGAAGGACGGAAGGCCTGTGGGATCGGTGTTCGTCGTGCGCGAGAACGACGACACGGCGAAACTGCGGTTGCTCTATGTCGAGGCGAGCGCACGCGGCCTCGGCATCGGGCGGCGCCTAGTCGACGAATGTCTGCGTTTCGCCCGGCTCGCTGGCTACAAAAGGATGATCCTTTGGACCAACAGCGTGCTCGCCGATGCCCGGCGCATCTACGAAAAGGCAGGATTCGAACTGCTCGAAGAGGCGCCGCACCACAGCTTCGGCAAGGATCTCGTCGGCCAAGTCTGGGGGCGCGATGTGTAATCGCGTCCCTATCGAGCTGTTGTCTTTGTGCAACGCGACATGACCACAGGCCCGGAAAAGCGGGTCCTCTTCCGATATTTTTGTGCGGCGCACTAGACTTAGCCTAGGGAAAACCCTAGAATGCATTCTAAGGATAAACCCTGATACGCATTCAACCCGGGAGTCGCCATGAGCTTCGTTTTCGCCTTCGTTCAAAAGATCAACGATCTCTTCGTTTCGCCGCACCTGCCGCTCGATTCGGACTACTCGTTCGAGGCGCGCCACCGCGAAGCCGAGCGCGTCCGTCGCTCGCAGGCCACCGTTTTCGGCATCCGTCTCGTCGATTAATGCGGCTTACGCCCACAGCCGGCGCGCCGCGCACGGCGCGGCGTTAGCGGTCCGCTGCTGTGTTAGAGGATACGCCCGGATGTTAGCGCCGGCTTCGCTTGCCGGCGCCCTGGTTTAATCGGCATTGGAGTACGGCGCCGCGGGCGGCGCTACAACTACTTACAGATGTCACCAATGCGTGGTCCACCGATACACGCAATCCGGCGTTTCTGCAGACATCCTTGTCCGGAGTCTGTCATGAACGCAAACCTTCCCTCGAATCAAACCCCCAACCGCATTCATCCGCTGATCGCTGGCGCTGCAGTTGCAGTCATGCTGGTGAGCGCAACGGGCATCGCGGCAATTGCCGGATGGCTGCCGACGTCGCATGCGGGTTCCGCGCCGCCCGAGCAGAGCGCGATGCAAAGCGCCCAGGTGGCCAGCGCACCAGTCACGCCTTCCCCCGTACATCGCGAAACCCGCGAAACTAGCAATGAAGCGGCTGCCGAAGCTCGCCGTCATCATCACGTGGTGAAGGTCGCGCCCTCGCCCGCATATGGCAGCAACGGCGGCGTCGAGCAAAATGCCGGCGCTTACAACGGTAATGTGCGCGCCACGGCCTACGATCCGAACGCAGGCGAAGTCGTTGCGATCAACCAAGTGCAAGCCCCGGCGCCGACGACAGGCATCGGCGCGGTCGGCGGCGCAATCGCGGGTGGATTGCTCGGCAACCAAATCGGCAACGGTCGCGGACGCACGCTCGCCACGATCGCTGGCGCGGTCGGCGGCGGCCTCGCCGGCAACGGCATCGAGCATGAAGTGCGCAAGGCAACGTCGTACCAAGTTCAAGTGCGGATGCAAGACGGCAGCTACCGGAACTTCAACTACACGACGCAGCCTCAGTTCCAGCCCGGCGAGCATGTGCGCGTGGTAGGCGATTCGCTGGCAGCGGCCTAAGGGGCGCTTAACCAAGCCTTAAGCTTGATCGAACATACTGTGATGGCAGGCTGCGGGCGATCGCCGCTCGCAGTTGAAGCGAAACAGGAGGTACCGATCATGAAGGCGTTATTCCAAACCGCAGCGCTCGCCGTTGCCCTCACGTCTGCCGCGACATTTGCGCAAGCGCAACCAAGCGATCAGCCGCTCACGCACGCGCAGGTGATGAGCCAACTCACGCAGTTGAGGCAAGACGGTTACGTCCCGAATAAAATCCACTATCCTGCGGATATCCAGGCAGCGGAAGCACGCGCCGGCATGCACGCGGGCGTGAGCACGGCATCGAATAGCGGCGTTGGCGGCGCACGGGCCGGCGCCACACTGTCCGGCTCGCGCATGACGACGAGCGCCGACTGGAACTCGATGTATGGTCATCACTAATCAACCCATTGTCACGTAGAGGGTCTGCCGCACGTTGCGGCGCCGCGCCGCCGCAACGACTGCCCATGAAGGTACTCATCGTCGAAGACGATTCCGCGATTGCGGCCAACCTACACGACTACCTGACAAGCCAGGGCTACGATGTCGATCTGGCAATGAACGGGCTGGCGGGGTTGAGCTTTGCCGTGGAGCAAACGTGGGATGCCATCTTGCTCGACCTCGCGCTGCCGGGCATGGACGGACTCTCGCTTTGCCGCGAGTTGCGCGAGCAAGCCCATCGCGACACCCCCGTGTTGATGCTGACCGCGCGCGACACGCTCGACGATAAGTTGGCCGGATTTCAACACGGCGCCGACGATTACTTGGTCAAGCCGTTCTCGCTCAAAGAAGTGGGCGCAAGGCTGGAAGCACTAATCAAGCGTTATCGGGGGCGCGTCGTGGCGTGCCAACTGCGCTTCGAGGACGTGCGGCTCGACATCTCGACGCTCTCGGTGCAGCGCTCCGGCCGCGCGCTGCGCCTGTCGCCCAAATGTCTTCACTTGTTGCGCATTCTGATGCAGTCGCCAGGCCGCGTTCTCGGTCGGGAGGAACTGGAACTGCAGATATGGGGCGATACGCTGCCCAACAGCGATACGCTCCGCTCCCACGTCTACACGTTGCGGCGCGCGTTGACGGCGCACGGCGAAGAGGACCTGATCGAAACGGTCCATGGTATCGGCTACCGGCTCGTCGCTCCTTCCCATGCGCGCGCATCGTAGCCTTCGTTTCAAGGTCGCCGTCGTTTTTTCGGTGCTCACCATCGCGCTGCTCGTCGCGCAAGCGCTGGGTGTGCGCACCCTCGCCGAGGCGCAGGAAGAAAGGCTCATCACGGCACTCGTGGAGGACGACATGGCCAGCGTCACGAAAGCCTATCGCGCCGACTCCGCGCTTCTACCGCCATTCGATTCGCGCCTGCGAGGTTATGTTTCCAGCGCCGATCGTTCGCCAGTCGCGCTGCCCGAGTCGGTCGCCGCGTTGCCCGACGGCGTGCATGAAATCATCTTGAGCGGGCGCGAGATTCATGTTGCCGCCGTGCCGTTCGGCGATGCGCGTCTTTACCGCGTTTACAACTTCAGCGCGTACGAGCAGCGTTTCAAGCGGGTTATCGACGCACTGATGGCAGTCACCGGTTTGTTTGCATTACTCACCATTTGGCTTGCATTCGGTCTGTCGGGATTGCTCGTGCGGCAGATCGCCGGCTTGGCCAACCAAGTGAAAACGCTCGGATCGACACCCTCTGCCCCCATCCAACCAGGGAAGTACGATGAAACCGAACTGATCGCGCTCGTTGATGCCTTCAACGATTATCACCACCGCATGGCCGCGATGATCGAGCGGGAAAAGGAATTCACGGGCAACGTGAGCCACGAGCTACGCACACCGCTCACGGCGATCAAAACCAGTTGCGAGTTGTTGGAACAAGACGCCTCGCTCGGCGAGAAAGCGCGCGCACGGATTGCTCAAATCGACCGCGCGGCAGAGAACATGCGCCAGGTGGTCAATGCGCTGCTCACACTCGCCAGGGAACATAGCGTGCGGGACGCCGTCAGCGTTCCCTTGGCCACCGCGATCGACGAGGCGCTGACGCCTTTCGCCGATCGACTTGCCGCAAAAGGCATCGCCACGCGTGTTGATATCGAGCCCGATCTATGCGTAATGGCAAACCCTTCCGCACTGGCGATCGTTCTATCGAATTTAATCGACAATGCCGAGCGCCACATGGTGGGCGGTCACCTGAGCTTCACCTACGCTCACCCGTGGTTGCGGATCGAAGATACGGGCTCGGGTATCGCACCCTACGCAGCGCCGCACGTATTCGATCGGTTCTATCAAGCGCATCCGGTTCGGCATACGAAAAAAGGCACCGGTATCGGGCTGTCGATCGTCAAGAAAATCGCCGAGCGCTACGGTTGGCAGATCCAGCTCGAGAGCGAGCCGTCGCGGGGCACCAGCGTGTCGCTCCTACTGCCTCCCCCCGGCGCTGGTGAAGCCAGCCCCGGGCGTAACCCCTCTTGACGAAAATTTCACAAGCGCCGGGATAGCATCGACAGTCGAAGGCCTCGCATCGAGCGCCTCATCGATCAATACCGAAATGCGCCGCCTGCTGCCCTTCGCCGTTTGCCTGCTGACAAGCTGCGCCACTTACCATGCGCAGCCGCTCGCGCCCGCCGAGCTTGCACGCAGCTTCGAGCACCGTTCGCTTGCCGATGCAAGCCTGCATGACTACGTCACGCGTGCGCTCGGCCACGACATTACGCCCTGGCCGCCCACGAAATGGAATCGACGGTTGCTGACATTGGCGGCCTGGTACGACAATCCGGCGCTCGAAGTCGCTCGCGCCCACGCGGACACGGCGCGCGCCGGCGTCGACGTGGCCGGGGCCTTGCCGAATCCAACGCTTCAATTGCCCGCCGAATACGCGACGCCGAACCCGGGGCCCGGCGCTCCTTTCACTATGGGGCTCGCGCTCGACATCCCGATCGAAACTGCAGGGAAACGAGGCTATCGCATCGACCAGGCGAAGCATCTCTCCGATGCGGCGCAATTGGCCATCCAAACCGAATCATGGAGGGTGAGCGGCCAAGTGCGCGACGCATTGACTGCGCTTTACAGCGCCCAAAGACATTGCTCTCTGCTGGCGCGCCGTGTCGCGGACGAGCGGGACGTCGTCGCCATGATCGAGAAACGACATACCGTTGGCGAGAATTCCGCGGCCGACGTCGGCTCCGCAACGCTGGCGATGGACCAGGCGCAGCGCGACTACGCTGCAGCCCGCGCGGCGCTGACCGATGCGCGCGCGCAACTTGCCGCTGCGATCGGCGTACCGCTCGCAGCCGTCGACGGCATTCATATCGACACGGCTTCCTTCACAGCCCCCCCGCCCGTGCCGCCCATAGCCCAGGCGCAGCGCGACGCGATTTTTCATCGCTCGGACCTGCTCGCTTCGCTGGCCGACTATGCGGCTTCCGAATCGGCGCTGCAATTGGAAATCGCAAAACAATACCCGGACGTTCATTTGGGTCCAGGCTACACGTACGACACGGGCACACGACGCATCGCGTTCGGCTTGGCCGGCATCACGTTGCCGATCTTCGATCAAAACCAAGGCGGCATTCGCGAAGCCGAGGACAGGCGTAAAGAAGCCGCGGCGCGCACCGCCGCGCTGCAAGACAAAATCATCGGCGATCTCGATCAAGCGCTGTCGCGCTACCGGCAGACGCTTCGCGCGCTCGCCTTCGCAGACGACCAACTGAATCGCGCACAAAAGCAGCTCGCCGGCGAGGCCGCCCGGTTTGCCGCCGGCGAGATCGATCGGCTCGCCTATACGAAAGCGAAGATCGATTTCGACATCAACGCCGGTTCTCGCTTGGATTGGCTCGTTGCGGCTCAGCAGGCGGCGGCCGCACTCGAAGATGCGATGCAGCGTCCGCTCGAGCGCGAAGAATTGGATGATCTGCGGCCGCATCGGCCGGAGGAACCACGATGAACGCACGACTTTCATTGGCGCTAGCAGCCTCCCTCGCCATTGCCACGGCGGCAGGCTGGTACATTTTTCGAACCGTCGCTATCCCTGGCCCAGCGACGTCCGCGCCCCGGCCCGCATCCGCGCCGGCAGTGCAAACGATCGGCGCAGAAAGGGTCCTTACCATCGGGCTCGACGCGCAACGAGCGAGCGGCATCGAGGTCGCGCCGGTCACCACCACCCGCGTCCGGACGCAATACGACGCGTATGCGACCGTGGTCGATCCGCAACCGTTATTCGATCTGAGCACGAGGCTCGCCGCCGCGCAAGCCGATGTCGCAACCGTCGCTGAGCAGGCGGGGAACTCGAAGGCTCAATATCAACGCAGCCGCCAACTCTTCGACGACGATCACAACGTCTCGCTGAAAGCCCTACAGGATTCGCATGCGCTCATGCAAGCGGACCGAGATAAGCTGCAATCGGCGAGGGCGGCGCTGGCGGGATTGAGCGCGACGGCGCGCGCGCAATTCGGCGAAGTCCTCGCGCACGCAGTCGCTTCGCCCGGCTCGGGATGGCTTGCGCGCCTGCAGTCCGGGAGCACGTCGCTCCTGCGCGTGACGCTCCCCTCGACCATCGGAAGCGGCGCACCCGAGCGCGTAACCTTGCACGCGCCCGATGGAGAATCGATCACTGCACACAGGCTGTCGCCGTCGCCCGTCGCCGATCCCGCCGTTCAAGGGGACCCATGGTTTTATGCCGCGCCGCGCGCACTGCCGGCCGGCATGCACACGCTGGCGGTTGCGGCAACGCCGCAGAAGAGCGCCCCAGCGTGGTTGATCCCCGCCGATGCGATCGTCTGGTATGGCGGGCAGACCTGGGCTTACGTTCGCACCGCCCCCGACCGATTCGCCCGCCGGCTCGTGCAATCGGCCAGCGAAGACGATGCGGGGGTTGAAGTGACCACAGGCTTTCGCGCAGGCGATTCGATCGTCACGCGCGGCGCGCAATTGCTGCTCTCCGAAGAGCTGAAGCCAGAAGGCGTTGCGACTGCCTGCAAAGATCCGCCCGAGTGCGACGATTGATCGTAGCCGACGGCCGCGGCGCGGCTCGTCGCCCTCTCACCTGCGTCCCGGCCGCCCATGCTCCAAGCCATTATCCGTTTTTCGCTGCGCTTTCGCGGCGTCATTTACGCGCTGGCGCTCACCGCAGCCGGCTATGGCATCTATTCGACGACGCGCGCGAACCTCGACGTCTTTCCCGAATTCGCGCCGCCGATGAGCATCGTCCAAGCTGAAGCACCCGGCTTGACGAGCGAGCAAGTGGAAACGCTCGTGACGCAGCCGATCGAGAACGCGCTCGCCGGCATGGCTGGACTCAAGTCGATCCGGTCACGGTCGATGCAAGGGTTGGCGTCGATCACGCTCGTCTTCGAAGATCGCGCCAACGTACTGCAAGTTCGGCAGTTGGTTTCGGAACGGCTCAATACGCTCACTGCGGCGATGCCTGCGGGCGTTATGCCGCCGACGTTGCTCCCGCTCACGACGACGACGAGCGTGGTGCGCACGATCGGCCTAACCTCCAAGACGCTTTCGCCGACCGCACTCTACGACATCGCGCAGTGGACGGTTCGACCGCAGTTGCTCAGTGCGCCCGGCGTGGCCGATGCCATCGTGTTCGGCGCGGCGGCGCGGCAACTGCAAGTGCAAGTCGAGCCGCAACAACTATTGCGCTACGGCCTATCGCTTCAAGACGTCATCGCAGCTGCGCGCCAAGCGACGGGCACGCGAGGGGCCGGCTTCATCGAAAACGAAAATCAACGCATCGCCGTGCACGTCGATGGCCAGATCGCCGATCCGAAGACGCTTGGCGATGTCGTGCTGCGCTGGAGCAACGGCGCAGCCCTGCATTTGGGCGATGTCGCCGAGATCAAATGGGGCGAGGCGACCCAAGTCGGCGCTGCGACGATCATGGGAAAGCCTGGCGTCATGGTCGTCATGGAGAATCAATACGGCACGAATACCATGGCCGTGACGCGCAGCATAGAGAAGCGGCTGGCCGCGCTCGCTCCCGTCTTGGCACGGCAAGGCGTCGAACTGCAACCCAATGTGTTTCGCCCGGCCAATTTCATTACGACGGCAATCGCACACCTGCGAACCGCGCTGCTGGCCGGCGCACTGCTGGTCGTCGTCGTGCTGTTTCTGTTTCTGCTCGATCTGCGCACCGCGGCGATCTCGGCCGCGGCGATTCCGTTGTCGCTGCTGACCGCGATCGTCGTGCTGACGTCTTTCGGCGCCAGCCTGAACACGATGACGCTTGCAGGCTTAGCGATTGCGCTCGGCGAAGTGGTGGACGACGCGATCATCGACGTCGAGAACATCTACCGGAGGCTGCGGGAAAATCGACTCCGCGCTACGCCGCTGCCCGCGCTGCGCGTCGTGCTGAAAGCATCGTTGGAAGTACGCAGCGCCGTCGTGTTCGCCACCTTCGTCGTCATGTTGATCTTCCTGCCGGTGCTAACGTTATCGGGCGTGGCCGGCAAATTGTTCGCGCCGCTCGGTGTCGCGTATATCCTCGCCGTGCTCGCATCGTTGGCCGTTGCGTTGACCGTCACGCCGGCGATGTCGCTGGCGTTGCTATCGCGCGGCGAATTGCCTTCGCGCGAGCCGCGCTCCATCGTCGCTCTCAAGGCTCGTTACGCCCGCGTGCTCGCGGCAGTCGAACGACGAACCAGGACGACGATGGTCCTCGTCGCGCTGTTGTGCGTCGCCGCGCTCGGCGCGCTGCCTTTTATGAACGGCAATTTCATTCCGCAACTGCGCGAAGGGCACTACATTGTGCATATGGGCCTCGCGCCGGGTACGTCGTTGCCGGCATCGATACGTATCGGCACGAAGGTTTCGAATGCCTTGATGCACGTTCCCGGCGTGCGGCTCGTCGCACAGCGCGCCGGCCGCGCCAACGAAGTCGTCGATCCGACAGGGGTGCAACTCTCGGAATTCGAAGTCGAGCTCGACGCCATGAGCCCGTCGCATCAGGATGCGACGATTGCCGCCATGCGCCACGCCCTCGCACGATTTCCGGGCCTGACGACTTCGATCAATACGTTTCTCGTGGAACGGATCGACGAGACGATTTCGGGTGTCACCGCGCCCGTGGTCGTCAATGTCTACGGGAACGATCTCGACCTTATCGACCGCAAAGCGCAACAGATCGCCCAGGTGCTGGCCACGATTCATGGCGTCGCGGGCGTCAACGTAGAGTCGCCCCCGGGCATCCCCGAGCTGGAAGTTCGGCTCAAACCTGAGCAGTTGACCAGGCACGGTTTGCGCCCCGGGGAGGTGCTAGACGCGATCCAGGCAGCCTACGAGGGCGTCACGGTCGCACAAGTTCATCAAGGCAGCCGAGCTTACGACTTGACCGTTCAGCTTGCGCCCTCCGCACGCCGCACGCTGAGCGACGTGAGCGCACTGAGCGTTAGGAACCCTGACGGATTAGCCGTGCCGCTCGGCGCGCTGGCGACGATTCGCCAAGTTTCGGGTCGGTACCAAATCACGCACGACGGGGGACAGCGGGTGGAAACCGTCTCTGTTACGCTCGGTCGCCGGCCAGTGAGCGAATTCGTAAGGGAAGCACAGGCGCGTGTGAGCCGCGACGTACCCATGCCGGCGGGCGTCTACGCCGTTTTCGGAGGAGAAAGCGAGGCGCGCAGCCAATCGCAACACGACTTGCTGGTTTACGGTGCGGTTTCGCTGGTCGGTATCCTCGTGTTGCTTTCGCTTGCGCTGCGCAGTGCGCGGGCCGTCGCCGTGGTCATGCTCAATCTGCCGTTCGCTCTCGTCGGGGGCGTGGTCAGCGTCGCCGCGACGGGTGGCAACCTGACGCTCGGCAGCATGGTCGGCTTCGTCACGCTGCTGGGCATTTCGCTGCGCAACTCGATCATGCTCGTCAGCCACTACGAACATCTCGTGCATGTCGATGGCTTACCTTGGAATGCGGACACGGTACTGAGAGGGGCGTCGGAGCGCCTCGTGCCGATCCTCATGACCGCGCTCGCCACGGCGCTCGCGCTGCTGCCGCTCGCGCTCACGAGCGGCGCCGCGGGCAACGAAATCGAAGGCCCCATGGCCGCCGTCATTTTGGGCGGGCTACTCACGTCGACCGCCCTGAATCTGCTCGTGATGCCTGCGTTGGCTCTGCGGGGCCTGCGTTTCGCGCCCGACGACCAGGCGTATTAATCCCGATCCGGCGCCCCGAGCGGAAACAGCGAACGATAAGGCCGCGCTTGGTCAACCGCGCGCGCGAACGAGGGCCGCGCGAGCAGCCGTTGTCGATAGCCGTGGGCGTGCCGCAGCGAGCGGTCGATCGGATGAACCCAGTCGGCATAGAACAGCGATGGCGCCGCGGCGCAATCCGCTAGGCTAAACGCATCGCCGGCCGCCCATTCGCGCTCTTGCATTCGTTCGTCCAGCCATCGATATGCAACTTCGAGCATCTGCTTGGCTTCTTCGACACCATGGGGATCGCGCACGGCTTGCGCACGCAGCCGATCGCCGACAATCTTCTGCGTCGGCGTCATGACGTAGTTGTCGAAGAAGCGGTCCAACATGCGCACGTCTAGGGCTGCGCGCCGGTCCTCGGGGATCATCGGCGCCGAGCCGCGATGAAAAAGATCGAGGTACTCGATGATGACGCTCGACTCGAGCACCGTGCGTCCTTCATCGACTAACACGGGAAAGCGCCGCATCGGCCAAAGCGTTGCGAACTCGGCCCCCACCTGCGGGTGCTCGGGCGAAAGCATGGCGAACTCGAACGGCGCGCCGTTCTCGTACAGCGCTGTCAGGACCTTCTGGGAATAGGCGGAAAACGGGTGGGCGTATAGCTTCATAGCGTCGTTGGCTCCATGGATTCGGGCGCACGCCGATGCGTGCAGGCGGCTCAGCGGCGAACGACCTGCCATCGCGTTTTCGATCCGCGTCGATCGATCTTCTGCCGAGCTCATAGGCTCGACGTGCGACGCCACCCGAAATCGACGCCGTCAGCCAAAAAGTGCGCCCTGCGTATCGCACCCACGCGTACCCCACGTCGAACCTAAGCTGAGATATCCGTGCGCGTGGCGCCCCGCTTACGTTCGGCTTGCGGCTTGCGCGCGGTGCGCGATTTCCTCGCTCGATACATCTTCGATATGCGTTGCGAGCCACCACGTGTTGCCGCACGCGTCGCGCACCCCCGCATTGCGATCGCCATAGAACTGATCGGCCGGCTCCATCACCGATTCCCCACCGGCGCGTAGCGCCCGTGCATAAGCCCCGTCGACGTCCTCCACATACAGATAGAATGCCGCCGGCGCCGGGCGGCATTCGTCGTTGCCGTCAGTCAGCATCAGCACCGAATCGCCGACCTTCAACTGAGCGTGTCGGATGCGACCCTTATCGTCGTCGATACGCTCGAAAACGGTGGCGTCGAACGCACGTTGCAGGAAATCGATCACCGCTCGAGCGTCGGACGCCGTAATGTACGGCGTCACTGTATGAAATCCTTCCGGTATGGGGCGTACGTTCGTCGCGCGCATCGGCGTCTCCAAGTGGGTGGGCAAACGCCAAAGATTGTAGGACGCGTTATGCGTGGACGCGCTTACGTGTTTTCGTAGCACGTTGCGATTGGCGCCCCCGCTCCCCCGCCGATCGCGGCCGCCGACGAATGCGAGTCGCCAAACCGTTCGGTCTAGCGCACAAGGGGGCAACGGGGCTACACTCGAACAATGGGGCTTACACTCAGACATCTTTCGTCGCGGAGCGCATCATGGCCGACATCGATCCCGCGCGGACTTTCCGCGGACTTCCGCTCACACCGGAACAAGACGCCGAAATCAGGCATTACATCAAGGTCTGCAAGCAGCACGGCAAACCGTGGGACACCCCCGAGCTCGACGCCATGCTGCGCGACATGCTCGAGCCGCCGGACGACGATACGCTCGCCGACGACTTGGACGCCGATTTCGGCGACGCGCGCACCGCGGCCGAGCGCGCGCAGTTCTCGATCGACGACGAGACCAACCCCATCGAAGCATCGGAAGAATGGCAAGCTGCGATGGAATCCGAAGCGATGAAGAGGTTCAACCATTAAACCGCTTGCCATCGGCGCCGCCGCGGCCGGGCGCGGCTACGGCGCGCTCGAAGTGCTCGCCGTTTTTCTGAAACTCGGATTGACCTCGTTCGGTGGTCCAGTCGCGCATCTAGGCTACTTTCGCCGCGAATTCGTGGAACGCCGGCGCTGGCTGGACGAAGCCGCCTACGGCGATCTCGTCGCGCTTTGCCAATTCCTTCCGGGGCCGGCAAGCAGTCAGGTCGGGTTTTCCGTGGGGCTGTTGCGCGCCGGATGGCTGGGCGGTCTCGCGGCGTGGTTCGGCTTCACGCTGCCCTCGGTGTTGCTTTTGCTCGTGTTTGCAACACTCGCCCCCGATCTTGGAGGAACCGTCGGCCAAGGTCTCGTCCATGGGCTCAAGCTGACGGCGGTCGCGGTGGTGGCGCAGGCGGTTTGGGACATGGGCCGGCGCCTGTGTCCGGACTTACGCCGCACGGCTATCGCACTCGTGTCGATTGCGCTGCTCGCTGTGATGCATTCGGCCTATGCGCAACTGGCCGTGATTGCGTTGGGCGCGGCGGCCGGATTAGCGTTCTACCGGCGCGGCGACGGCGCGCTCGGGCGTCGCCCTGCGCCGATTGACGGCGACACCGGCGCGCTACTGCCGCGACGCGTCTCGCACGTTGCCGGCGCGCTCGCCTTCGCCTTGTTCTGCTTATTGCTGATAGGCGTTCCCGCAGCCGTGCGGCTCGTCCCCGGCATCAGCGGCTCGGCGACCGAAGCATTGCAAGGTTTCGATGCCTTCTTTCGCTCCGGCGCGCTCGTATTCGGCGGCGGCCATGTCGTGCTGCCGCTGTTGCAGCAGCAGAGCGCGATCCAGCACGCAGTGAGTTCGAATGCGCTCCTTGCGGGGTACGGTGCGGCGCAAGCGGTACCCGGGCCGCTATTCAGCTTCGCCGCCTATCTCGGCTGGATGATGTCGGGCACGGGCGCTAGGGCCCCCGGCGCGGCGCTCGCTACCGTCGCGATCTTTTTGCCGGGGCTTTTGCTCGTCGTCGCGGCACTGCCCCACTGGCAAGCTTGGCGCGCTCGGGCTTCGACGGCAGCCGCTTTCGCGGGAATCAACGCCGCCGTCGTGGGTCTGCTCGCCACAGCGCTCTACTCGCCGGTCTGGACGAGCGCCGTGCATAGGCCGCTCGACTTCGCCATCGCCGCGATAGCGTGCCTACTTCTCGTCAGATGGAAGGCGCCGCCGCTGGCCGTGGTTGCGCTGTGCGCCGCCGCGGGGATCGCGGCCGCCGTTTTGGGGTAGACCTTAGCCCCAAGTCCTTAAACCTACCCGTGCGAATTCGCTCGCGTTCGGCCGCCACGGGCGGCGCGAACGCACCCGCCGTTACTTGGGCTGCGCGACCGTGCGCAGGTACGGCTTGAGGGTCTTGAACCCCTGCGGATATTTCTTCTTCGCTTCTTCGTCGGACACGGACGTCGGGATGATGACGTCGTCGCCCGGACGCCAATTGACGGGCGTGGCCACCGCGTGTTGCGCGTTCAACTGCAGCGCGTCGAGCAGGCGCAGCACTTCGTCGAAATTACGGCCCGCGCTCATCGGGTAGACGAGCATCGCCTTCACCTTCTTATCGGGACCGATGATGAACACCGAACGAATCGTGGCGTTATCGTTCGCCGTGCGCGTGCCGCCGCTGGCGTTCGGATGAATCATGTCGTAGAGCTTGGCCACCGTCAGATCGGCGTCGCCGATCATCGGATAGTTGACCGCGTGCCCTTGAGTCTCCGCGATATCGCCAACCCAATTCTTATGATCGCTGACGGGATCGATGCTGAGCCCGATGATCTTCGTTTTGCGCTTGTCGAACTCCGGCTTCAAGCGCGCCATATAACCGAGTTCGGTCGTGCAAACCGGCGTGAAATCCTTCGGGTGCGAGAACAGAATGGCCCAGTTCTCGCCGATCCACTCATGAAACTTGATCGTGCCTTCGGTGGTTTCGGCGGTGAAATCGGGGGCGACGTCGCCAATACGGATGGTCATTTCAAACCTCCTGGGTTAGGTACGTTGGCAAGCCGGTAATCCACGCGCCGCGATATCGATCAATGACGGCCGCGCAGCGTGAGAACGATGAGGCTCCGAATTATAGACCGCGTGGAGCGAGTCCAACACGGCCAGCGCGCACCGAAGCGGACGACATCGCGCCGAACGAGTGCGACATGAGCGGGCGCTGCACTGCTGCGGTGCGGCACGATTCGCCA
The DNA here is from genome assembly GCF_029522115.1 of Trinickia sp. Y13. GTDB lineage: Bacteria > Pseudomonadota > Gammaproteobacteria > Burkholderiales > Burkholderiaceae > Trinickia. The sequence continues at coordinate 39,955 of NZ_JAKWFK010000022.1, forward strand.
TGCATGCCTTCGAGCGGTGCGCAATCCCGCGCACCGCCCCGTCCCATCGGCATTTCACGCAGCTGGCATAGCCTTTGCGTAGACCTCGCCCGTACCCGGCAATGGCGTCGGGATGCATGCAATGCAACGCGATTGCGAGGTGATGGCCGAAGGCAGTTCGCCCAAACGCCGATTCACCCCGCGCACGCTTCAAGGACAACGGCGTCCCCTCGTGCCTCGACACGAGCGGACGCCGTTTTCGTTGATGCATGCCTTTTGATTTTTCCCCAGTCGAGCAATGACGCTGCGACCTCAACGGTTCAAGGAGTAAGCAACGATGAACGCGCCCCGACTCGTCGTAATCGGCAATGGCATGGCCGGCATCCGTACGATCGAAGAGCTGCTCGCGCTCGCGCCGAATCACTACGAGATCACCGTCTTCGGCGCGGAGCCGCATCCGAACTACAACCGGATTCTGCTCTCGCCCGTGCTCGCCGGCGAACAGACGTTCAAGGACATCATTCTCAACCCGCTCGATTGGTATGAGCAAAACGGCATCCGGCTGCATACCGGCAAAGCGATCTCGCGCATCGACCGCAAGCGCCGCGTCGTCGTGGCCGAGGATGGCGTCGAGGCGCCCTACGACCGCTTGCTGATCGCAACAGGCTCGCAACCGTTCATCCTGCCGGTGCCCGGTGCCCAGCTCAAGGGCGTCATCACGTATCGCGACATCGGCGATACACAGGCCATGATCGATGCGGCAACGGTGAAACGGCGCGCCGTCGTGATCGGCGGTGGCCTGCTCGGTCTCGAAGCGGCCAACGGCCTGAAGTTGCGCGGCATGGACGTGACTGTCGTGCATTTGGCTTCGACGCTGCTCGAGCGTCAGCTCGACGCGAACGCGGGCCGTCTGCTGCAGCGCTCGCTCGAGGCGCGGGGCCTGCAGTTCCTTCTGTCGAAGGCGACGAGCGAAATCATCGGCAACGACGCCGGCGAAGTTGCGGGCGTGCGCTTCAAGGACGGCGAAGAAATCGAAGCGGACCTCGTCGTCATGGCCGCTGGCATTCGCCCGAACACGGCGCTGGCCGAAGCGGCCGGGCTGCACTGCGATCGCGGCATCGTCGTCAACGACACGCTGCAGACCTACGACCCGCGCATCTATGCCGTGGGCGAGTGCGTGAGCCATCGCGGCGTCGCATATGGTCTCGTCGCCCCGCTCTTCGAACAGGCCAAAGTCTGCGCGAACCACCTCGCGTTAATGGGCATCGGCACGTATAAAGGCTCGGTGCTCTCGACGAAGCTGAAAGTGACGGGCATCGACTTGTTCTCCGCGGGCGATTTCATCGGCAGCGAGACCACCGAACAAATCGTGTTGTCGGATCCGGCGGGCGGCGTATACAAGAAGCTCGTCATCGAGGACGATCGCTTGGTCGGCGCTTGCCTATACGGCGATACGGCCGACGGCGCATGGTACTTCAAATTGCTGCGCGAGGGGCGCAAGCTCGGCGAGTTGCGCGATCGCCTCATGTTCGGCGAATCGAGCATCGGCGATGCCGGTGTGCAGGGCCACAACCGCGCCGCCTCGTTGGCCGATTCGGATGAAGTCTGCGGCTGCAACGGCGTGTGCAAAGGCACCATCGTCAAGGCGATCACCGAAAAGGGCCTGTTCACGCTCGATGAAGTGAAGAAGCACACGAAGGCCGCGAGCTCGTGCGGTTCGTGCTCGGGACTCGTCGAACAGATTCTGATGAGCACGGTTGGCACGAGCTTTCAAGAAACGCCGAAAACGAAAGCCATCTGCGGCTGCACCGATCGAACCCATGACGAAGTGCGCAAGGCGATTCGCGAGCACAAGCTGCTCACGCATCGCGCCGTGTTCGACTTCCTCGAATGGCGCACGCCGAATGGCTGTGCCACGTGCCGCCCGGCGATCAACTACTACCTCGTATCCACCTGGCCGCACGAAGCGCTCGACGATCCGCAAAGCCGCTTCGTCAACGAACGCGTGCATGCCAACATCCAGAAAGACAATACGTTTTCAGTCGTGCCGCAGATGAAGGGCGGCGTCACGACGCCCGACGAATTGCGCCGCATCGCCGATGTCGCGGACAAGTACGACATTCCGATGGTCAAGGTCACCGGCGGGCAGCGCATCGACTTGCTCGGTGTCAAGAAGGAAGATCTCGTGAACGTGTGGCAAGACCTCGGCATGAAATCGGGCCATGCGTACGGCAAGTCGATCCGCACCGTCAAAACCTGCGTCGGCAGCGAGTTTTGCCGCTTCGGCACGCAAAACAGCACGCAGATGGGAATCGACCTCGAGACGATGCTCGCGAATATGTGGTCGCCGCACAAGGTCAAGCTCGCCGTATCAGGCTGCCCGCGCAATTGTGCGGAAGCCGGCATCAAGGACGTCGGCGTGATCGCGGTGGACAGCGGCTGGGAACTCTACGTCGGCGGCAACGGCGGCATCAAGACCGAAGTCGCGCAGTTTCTCGCGAAGGTCAAAACGGCCGAGGAAGTGAAGGAATATACGGCGGCGTTCCTGCAGCTCTATCGCGAGGAAGCGCATTACCTCGATCGCACCGTCCATTACATCGCGCGCGTCGGGCTCGATTACATCAAGCGCAAGATCGTGGACGACGACGCCAGTCGCCGCGCGCTCTACGAGCGCCTGCTCTATTCGCTCGAAGGGCTGCCCGATCCGTGGCAGGCGCGCATCGAGGGGCAGCATCGGCGCGAATACATTCCGATCAAAGTCATCGCTTGAGGTCATCGATACATGGATATGCCGACTTCCTCCATTTGGACGCACGTGTGCAGCGTGTCCGACATTCCGCGTCTGGGCAGCCGCGTCGTCAAACGTGACGATGGCGACGTCGCCCTGTTCAGGACCGCCAACGACGAAGTGTTCGCCCTGCACGATCGATGTCCGCACAAGGGCGGCGCGCTCTCGCAAGGAATCGTTCACGGCAATACCGTCACGTGCCCGCTGCACAGCTGGAACATCTCGCTCGAGTCGGGTCAAGCCTGCGCGCCCGACGAAGGCTGCACGATGCGTTTCGCCGTGAAGGTCGACGGTGAAGCCGTGTTCGTTCGCTTCGCATGAGCGAGGATGACATTGCGATGAAAACCGACCGCGAGGGAGGTGTCGCCAAAACGGTCACACGCTCGACCTGCTGCTACTGCGGTGTCGGCTGCGGCGTTTTGATCGAATCGGAAAACGGCCGCATCACCGGCATCGAGGGCGATCCCGAGCATCCGGCCAACTTCGGCCGGCTCTGCACGAAGGGGCGCTCGCTGCCGGAAACGGCCGCGAGCGTGGCGGGCCGCGCGCTGCATCCCGAGATTCGGCTCACGCGCGAAGCGCCGCGCGAGGCCGCCGAATGGTCCCACGCGCTCGATCACGTCGCCGCGCGTTTCGCCGAGGTGATCGAGCGCGACGGACCGGACGCCGTCGCGTTCTATGTTTCAGGGCAGTTGTTGACCGAGGACTACTACGTCTTCAACAAGCTCGCGAAAGGACTGATTCGGACCAACAACATCGATACCAATTCGCGCTTGTGCATGTCGAGCGCGGTGACGGCCTATAAAAAGGCCTTCGGCGCCGACGGTCCCCCCACTTGCTACGAAGATCTCGAACTTGCTCGCACCGTGCTGTTCGCGGGGAGCAACATGCCGTACGCGCACCCGGTGCTGTTCAGGCGCTTGGAGGAGGCAAAGGCCAAGGATCCGTCGATTCGATGGATCGTCGTCGATCCGCGCCGCACCGACGTCGCGGCGTTGGCCGATCTGCATCTTGCGATCGAACCGGGCACCGATGTCGCCTTGTTCAACGGGATGCTGCATCACATGATCTGGGAAGGCGCCGTGGACCCGGCGTTCATCGCGGCGCACACGAACGGCTTCGAAGCGCTCAAAGCGCTCGTGCGCGGCTACACGCCCAGTATCGCAGCGGATATCTGCGGCATCGCCGAATCCGATCTGCTGCAGGCCGCGCAATGGTTCGCCGCTAGCCCCGCTTCGCTGTCGCTCTATTGCATGGGCCTGAATCAATCGAGCCACGGCACCGATAAGAACCTTGCGCTGATCAATCTTCATTTGGCGACGAGGCAAATCGGCAAGCCGGGCGCAGGACCGTTTTCGTTGACGGGCCAGCCGAACGCCATGGGCGGGCGAGAGGTAGGCGGCATGGCGACGATGCTCGCTGCGCACCGCGATATCGGCAACGCCGAGCATCGCGCGCAAGTCGAGGCGCTGTGGGGCGTGAGCGGGCTATCGGCGCGCCCCGGCTTGCCGGCCGTCGACATGTTCGACGCGCTCGCCGAGGGGAAAATCAAGGCGATTTGGATCGCCTGCACCAACCCGGTCCATTCGATGCCCGACATCGAACGCGTGCGCAAGGCCCTGAACAAGGCCGAGTTCGTCGTCGTGCAGGAAGCGTTCACGCAGACGGACACCGTGCCGTACGCCGACGTGCTGCTGCCTGCTTCGAGCTGGGGCGAGAAATCGGGCACGGTGACGAACTCGGAACGCCGGATCTCGCGCGTGCGCGCCGCCGTCGAGGCGCCGGGCGAAGCGCGCCCGGATTGGTGGATCGCCAACGAGATCGCGCGCAGACTCGAAACGCGGCTCACGGGCGGGCAGGCGCGAGCCGACCGCCCCACCCTATTTCCGTTCGCATCGCCTGGAGACGTCTTCGACGAACATCGCGCGCTCACGGTCGGACGCGATCTGGACATCGGCGCGCTGTCGTACCCGCGGCTCGAAGCCGACGGCCCGCAGCAATGGCCTTATGCCTCCGATGCAGCGACGGGCACCGCGCGCCGCTACACCGATGGCGTCTTCGCCACCGCCGACGGCCGCGCCTGTTTCCACGCCACCGCGTATCGGGGCGTAGCCGAGCCGGCCGACGCGCGCTATCCGTTCCGTTTGCTGACGGGGCGGCTGCGCGATCAGTGGCATGGCATGAGCCGCAGCGGGCGAACTGGCGCATCGTTCAATCACGCGCCGGAAGCGACGTTGTCGATGCGGCGTGAGGATGCAGCTCGCCGCGGCGTCAAGGACGGCGATCTCGTCACCGTGACGAGCCGGCGCGGCCGCTTGGTCTTGCCCGTCGAAACCACCGACGACGTGCCCTCCGGCACCGTGTTCGCCGCCATGCATTGGAGCGGCCAATTTCTGGCGAGCGGCGGCATCAACGAAGCGACGATCGGCGCCGTCGATCCCGATTCGAAGCAACCCGAGCTCAAGCATGCGGCGGTGCGCGTGGAAGCGGCCAAGCTGCCCTGGCGGCTCGTTGCCGCGAAACGCGGCGACGTGCTCGCATTGCGCGAAGCCGTGCAACCGCTATTGGCGGCACGCCGCTACGCCTCGATTCGCGTCGAGGGCGACGATCTCGTCGTCGTCTCGGCGGCCGATGTCGACGCCGATGCGCAATGGACCGAAAGACTGCATGATGCGCTAGGATTGGCGCGTGGCGACGAGTTGCTCGAGTACCGCGACGCGCGTCGCGGCCGCGCGCAACGCGTTGCCTGGAATGGGGATCTGGTGGACGGCTTTCTGGTGACCGGCGACACGAGCCCCGCGGCGGCGCTGATCGAGCAAATTCGCACGGCAAGCCCATGGGAAGGGCCGCGCCATGCCATCGTCTTGCTCGGCGGCGACTCCCCGGCGCGCAGTTTGGCGCCGCGCGTGCGCGTGCTCTGCAATTGCAAGCAAGTGACGCAACCGCAGATCGAGCAAGCGATAGCGAACGGAGCAGGGCTCGATGCGCTCAAATCGACGCTCGGTTGCGGTACGGTTTGCGGCTCGTGCGTCCCGGAAATCAAGCGCTTGCTGAACGCAACGACGCCCGCGTGAGCCGCGCCCCCGGTCGCGGCAACACACGTGCGTTAGCGATGTAAACAGACTCTCGATGCTGCGTATTTTGCTCGTTTCCGATACTGACAAACCGATTGGCGAACTGCGCGAGGCGCTCGCTCGCCTGGGCTACGACATGCTGCCGGAGACTGCCGCGCCGAACGCGTTGCCGAAAGTGGTCGAGCGCGAGCGGCCGGATGTCGTCATCATCGATACCGAATCGCCTTCGCGCGATACGCTCGAGCAATTAGCCGTGATGAACGAGACGGCCCCGCGCCCCGTGCTGATGTTCAGCCATGACGCGAATCAGCAGTTGATCCGCTCGGCCGTCGACGCCGGCGTCACCGCGTACATGACGGAGGGCTTGTCGCCCGACAAGCTCGCGCCGATTCTGGAAGTGGCGCTCGCGCGTTTCGCCCATGAGGAAAGACTGCGACAGCGCTTAGCGAAAGCCGAGACCGAACTCGAAGAGCGCAAAACCATCGATCGGGCGAAGCGCCTGCTGATGGAGCACAGCAAACTTTCCGAAAACGACGCATACGCCACCCTACGCAGGCGAGCCATGGATGCCGGCGTACGCTTGGCCGAGATCGCGCGCCGCGTGATCGAAGCGGCCGAATCTTCGAGGTAGCAACGCAATGGACATCGCAATGCCTGGCGCGCATCCCCTGGAAAAGACGCATCTGCGCATCGGCTTCGTTTCGCTCTCCGACGCCGCGCCGCTCGTCGCGGCCAAGGTGCTCGAATTCGGCCATCGTCACGGCCTCACGCTCGAGCTATGCCGCCAGCCATCGTGGGCGGCGGTGCGCGATAAGCTGCTCTCGGGCGAGCTCGACTGCGCCCATGCGCTCTATGGCCTCGTGTACGGCGTCGAACTGGGCATCGGCGGCCCGCGCGACGAGATGGCCGTATTGATGGTGCTCAACCGCAACGGGCAGGCGATCACCTTGTCGACGCAGCTCGCGCACGCGCTCGACATCGAGGGAAATCTGAAGGCGGCGCTCGCCACGCTCGGGCGCCCGCCGGTATTCGCTCAAACGTTTCCGACCGGCACCCATGCGCTCTGGCTTTACTACTGGCTTGCCGCGCATGGAGTGCATCCGCGCGCCGACATCGAAAGCGTCGTCATCCCGCCGCCTCGGATGGTCGATGCGCTCGAAAGCGGAACGCTGGACGGCTTTTGCGCCGGGGAGCCCTGGCATGCCGTAGCGGAAGCGCGCGGCGCTGGCGAGACGGTCGTCGCGACCAGCCAGATCTGGGCAAACCATCCCGAGAAGGTCTTGGCATGCCGCCGCGACTTCGTGGCGCGCCACCCCGCCACGGCGCGCGCATTGATCTGCACCATGCTGGAAGCTTGCCGATGGGTCGATGCACCGGTTCATCGCGACGAAATCGCACATTGGCTTGCCAAACCCGATGCGCTCGACGTGCCGCTCGAACTGATCGCCCCGCGCTTGAGCGGCCGGGAAGGCGGCAAGCGCTTCGCGCAACCGCCGATGCCCGTGTCGTTCTTCGACGGCGGCGCGGTCAATTTCCCGCGCGAATCCGAGGGCCGCTGGTTTCTCGCGCAATATCGGCGCTGGGGTCTTTTACGCGAAACCGACACGCCGGCAATCGACGACGAAGCGATCGCCGCACGCATCAATCAAACGGCGCTTTATCGCGAAGCGGCAGCTATCGTGGACGTACCGGTGCTGTCGGCAAACGCCGCCCCGCCCGATACCCTCAGCAAAGATGCCCTCTAGGCGCTAATCAGCCCGCTGCGCACGAGCGCAGGGCGCCAGCACCGGTCCGGTCCGCCGCTTCATCGTACCCGCCTGATGAACGACATTTGCGGCGTCGCCGCAACGGTTGCCTGCTCGCGATGGCGCACATATATCACATTGACATATAATCTCGCGCTTCCGCGGCGCGGCATGCGACTTTTCGCCGCGTTTTCATCATGTGATCCGAAGAAACCTCTGTGCCTAGTCAAGCCGTTCTGCGTTGGTTCGCCAGCTTCGCCCCGCATCCGGTCGCCGTTTCGTGGCGCGAGCGTCTGCGCTCGTGCTTCGGCGCCTTGCTCGGCATCGTCGCGACCGGCGCCGCGATGCATTGGCTACTAGGCCCGCAAGCGCAGATCCCGTTTTTGATCGCGCCGATGGGCGCATCGGCTGTCTTGCTGTTCGGCGTGCCCGCCAGTCCGCTCGCGCAGCCATGGTCGTTCATCGGGGGCAATCTCGTCGCCGCGACGGTCGGTGTGCTCAGTGCGATGTGGATCGACGATCCCATCGCCGCGGCAGCCCTCGCTCTGGCCGCGGCAACCTGTGTGATGTTCGCGCTGCGCTGCGTTCACCCGCCCTCGGGCGCCGTCGCGCTCACGGCCGTGCTCGGCGGCCCTGCCATTCACACACTCGGGCTTCGCTTCGTGCTCGAACCCGTCGCGCTGCAATCGTTCGTGCTGCTTGCATCGGCCATCGTCTATCACACGGTGACGGGCCACCGCTATCCGCACGTTGCCCGCGCCGCCTCGCATGCGGCGCCAGGCTCGACTGGCGTGACCCGCGCCGAACTCGAAACGCTGGTACGACAGCGCGGCGAATTGATCGACGTGGCATCCGACGATCTCGAATTGCTCGTGCGCGAAGCGCAGCTGCTTGCCTACGCGCGCAGCTTCAGCGAACTGACTTGCGCCGACATCATGACGCGGGACGCCGTCTACGTATCGAGCGAAACGACGGCCGCCGCCGCGTGGCGCCTGCTCGAGCGGCATCGCATCAAAGCGCTTCCGGTGATCGACCCGATGCGGCGCGTCGTGGGCATCGTAACGCGCACCGATTTCGTCGGGCGCACGGCATTCGGCCTGCGCGGCCCGCGCAATCGCGGCTTCTCACTGCGGCGCGATACGACGGAAAGCCGCTGCGTCGACGATCTGATGACGCCGAACGTGCGCACCGTCGATGCGCAGTTGCCGGTGGCCGATCTCATTCCGGTGTTCGCACATTACGGGCACCACCATATTCCAGTCGTGGATGGCGATCGACGACTCATCGGCATGATCACGCAAGCGGATTTGATTGGCGGCCTGCATCGGCAAACCCAGACGCGGCAATTGAGGACGGCCTAGAAAGCGCGCGGACAAAGACGAGGATCGGAGCCGCCCACCCTTCGCGCTGATCTGGCATTGCCACGCTGAGAGTCGAAGCGTTATGTGACGGGCCTGAGCGAGAAAATATATCACATCGTGATATTATATTCGCTTTCAAACTCATCCTTTGCGTGACTCCGATGAAACTCTCCGCTTCCCGTGCGCTGGCCAAGACCGATTTCGAGCAGTTGTCGGAATTTCGCTATCAGATGCGTCGCTTCGAGCGCTTTTCCGAGCGCGCCGCGCACGCAGAAGGTATCACGCCGCTGCAGTACTTGCTGTTGTTGCACGTGAAGGGCTACCCCGGCCGAGAGTGGGCGACGATCGGCGAGTTGGCCGAACGGTTGCAGGCCCAACACCACGGGGTCGTCGCGCTGGTGTCGCGCTGCGAAGCGCTCAATCTCGTCAAACGCAAGGTGAGCGAGACCGACCGGCGGCAAGTGGAAGTGCATCTGCAAAAAGCGGGTGAAACGGTATTGGTGAAACTGGCGGCGCTGCACCGCGCCGAGTTGAACTCGCTGCAAGGCGCGTTCAGCGTGCCGCAAATCGATTTATGAGTGCATGAACTAGGCGAATGGATGAACATGGATCACAACAAGAGAGATTTTTCCGCCAACGCGCGCTTGCCCGGCATCTGCGCGCTCGCAGCCGTCATCGGCGTGCTAGGCACGATCGCGGCCTTCGCTCTGCTCAATCTCATCTACTTGTTCACGAACGTGTTCTTCTTCGGCACGTTCTCGTTCGCGAACCATTCGCCCGCCGATAACCACCTCGGTGTCTGGGTCGTCCTGATCCCCGCGCTCGGCGGCCTCATCGTAGGCTTGATCGCCCGCTTCGGCTCCGACAAGATTCGCGGCCACGGCATTCCCGAAGCGATCGAAGCGATCTTGTTCGGCAAGAGCCGCATGTCGCCGAAAGTCGCCGTGCTCAAGCCGCTTTCTTCCGGCATCGTCATCGGCAGCGGCGGGCCGTTCGGCGCCGAAGGCCCCATCATCATGACGGGCGGCGCACTCGGCTCGCTGCTTGCGCAATGCGTCAAAGTGACGGCGGCGGAGCGTAAAACGCTGTTAGTGGCGGGCGCCGCCGCCGGCATGACCGCTGTGTTCGGCACGCCTGTCGCCGCGGTCCTGCTGGCCGTCGAACTGCTGCTGTTCGAATGGCGCCCTCGCAGCTTTCTGCCCGTGGCGTTGGCATGTGCCGTGGCGGGTTTCCTGCGCGCCATCTGGTTCGGCGTCGGGCCGTTGTTTCCGCTCGAAACCGCACCGCCATCCGCCATCTCGCTCGTCTCCTGCCTGATCCTCGGCGTAGCGAGCGGCGCGCTCGCTTCCGGGTTGTCGGTGGCGCTCTATGCGACCGAAGACTTGTTCGCCAAACTGCCGCTGCATTGGATGTGGTGGCCTGCGATCGGCGGGCTCGCGGTCGGCCTGGGCGGGTTGATCGAGCCGCGCGTGCTCGGCGTCGGCTACGACGTGATCGGCGATCTGCTGCATCAACATCTCGCGATCAAAGTCGCCATCGCGATCCTCGTGGTGAAGGCGATCATTTGGGTCATCGCATTGGGCTCCGGCACCTCGGGCGGCGTGCTCGCCCCGTTGCTCATGCTCGGCGCCGGGCTCGGGATCGTGATGGGACCGCTGCTTCCCGGCCATGAAGTGGCGTTATGGCCTCTCGTGGCGATGGCCGCCACGCTCGGCGCCACCCTCGGTGCGCCGCTCACCGCCATCGTCTTCGCCTTCGGGCTCACGCACGACAGCAACGCGCTCCTGCCTTTATTGGCCGCAACGCTCGTTGCGCACGGCTTCACCACCGTGGTCATGCGCCGCTCGATCATGACGGAGAAGATCGCGCGGCGCGGATATCACATCTATCGCGAATACGGCGTCGATCCGCTCGAACGGCATCACATCGACGAGGTCATGACGCGCGACGTGAAAACGATCGACGCGAGCTTGCCCGTGCGCGAAGCGCTGGCTTCGTTCTTCGGCCCGAGCCAGAGTCATCGCGCCTACCCGGTCGTGCGCGGCGATCGGCTTGTCGGCGTCGCCGATCGCGAGACGCTCGTGGCGTTGACCGACGCTGAAAACGGCGTCGGCCGCGACATGACGCTGGGCGGCGCGCTCGCCGCGAGCCCCCCCGTCGTCGCCCTGCCGGGCGAAAACTGCCGCCTCGTAGCTGCGCGGCTGGCCGTGCAAGGCCTCGAGCGCGTGCCGGTCGTGCTCGATCGCGAATCGATGAAACTGACCGGTATCGTCTCGCGCAGCGATCTCGTCAAACCCGCGCGTCTGCACTTCGAGGAAGAACAGAAGCGAGAGCGTTTCCGGCGCGTCGCCTGGCGGCCCGCGAAACGCCGCCGGCAGGTTTAGCTCGGCGCGCGCGTTGCCCGCATCGGGCCACACCGCCCTAGGTAGTTACCACGCTGTCACTTGCGCCGTTGCTCATCTACTATTCTTCAGAACAATGGATGAACGAAAAATACGGGGGGCGCTTCGATAGCGCCGGCGCAGGGAGCGGTGCGCGCTTTCGCGAATAAAAGTCCAACGATAAGCGGTGGGCGGTTCGCCCCCGCACATTCGCGACGGGACGACGAGCACGAGAATACGCTCACGTGGAATGGTATCGATGGCAATACGCCGTTCCACGTGAATTTACGATCGTGTACGTCAATGGCGTCTGCACAAAACGAGAACGAGCGAGCGGGGATACCGGCTGAATACTCGGCACGAATACGATTGCGCGCAGGATCGGTGCGCGCAACGCACAAAAAACTGGGACGAGTGATTCAGCCGGTTTCGCAACGCTACACCGTGCGGCAGCGCCGAACGGGGAGGCGTGACATGGACATCTTGGAACTGGCCCGGCAAGCGGGCTTGCAAGTGCTGCTCGATGCGCGCATCGGCAGCCAAACCTATCACAGCGTATCCGGTTCGCTGCCGGCACTGCAACGTTTTGCGGACGCAATCGAAGCTCACGCGCGAGATGCATCGGCCGCGCAACGAGATTCGCTCAAGCATCATGCGCCGCCCGCGCGCCCCGCGGCGTCGACGCGGCTGCGCAAGCGCGCGCGCTGGCTGCCGATGCGTCGCCTGCCTATCGGCCGCCGGCTCCAGCCGGCAGGCTCGAACCCGAACGCCGCTTCAGGCCATGCCCAAGCCACATGACGAAAAGCCAAAGAGGAACGAGCCAGACGGCAACGGACAGCCCCGGCGTAAATGCGAGAATGCCGAGCACGATCGCCATGAACGCTAGGCAAACCCAATTGGCGAACGGGAACGCGATCGATTTGAACACGAGGTGCTGGCCTGCCGCGACCATCGCCCTGCGCGCCTTCAAATGCGTGAGGCTGATCAGCGACCAATTGATGACGAGCGCCGCTACCACAAGCGCCATCAGAATATCCAACGCGCGCGCGGGAATTAGATAGTCCACGATGACGCAAGCAAACGTGGCGAGCGCCGACAGGCCGATGGCGACATACGGCACGCCTCGGCCATCGACCTTGAGTAGCGCTCGCGGTGCGTTGCCCTGCTCCGCCAAGCCATACAGCATTCGGCTATTGGCATAGACCGAACTGTTGTAGACGGAAAGCGCAGCCGTCAGGACGACTAGGTTGAGGATATTGGCCGTCAGCCCCGCGCCGATCTGCGAAAAAATCATGACGAACGGGCTCCCGCCTTGGGCCACCTCGTTCCATGGATGCAGCGCAAGCAGCACGACGAGCGAGCCGATATAAAAAATCAAAATGCGATAAAGCACCTGGTTGACGGCTTTCGGAATCGTGCGGGCTGGATCGTCGGCCTCGGCGGCCGTGATGCCGATCAGTTCGAGGCCGCCGAAAGAGAACATGATGACGGCCAGCGTCATGAACAAGCCGTTCAAGCCATGCGGAAAGAATCCGCCATAGCGCCATAGATTCGAAATCGATGCCTGCGGGCCGCCGCGCCCGCTTTCGAGCAAATAGGCGCCGAACACGATCATGCCGATGACGGCCGTCACCTTGATGAGCGCAAACCAGAATTCGGTTTCGCCATACGCTTTGACGTTCGCCAAATTGATCGCATTGATGGCGGCGAAGCACACAAGCGCCGACACCCAAGTGGGAACGGCTGGCCACCAAAAGTGAACGTATGTGCCGACGGCGGTGAGTTCCGCCATGCTGACGAGCACGTACAGCACCCAATAGTTCCAGCCGGAGAGGAAACCGGGGAAGTCGCCCCAATACTTGTATGCGAAATGGCTGAACGAACCCGCCACCGGCTCCTGCGCGACCATTTCGCCGAGCTGGCGCATGATCAGGAAGGCGATGAGACCGCCGATGGCGTAGCCGAGGATCATCGACGGCCCGGCCGCCTTCAACACGCTTGCCGACCCGAGGAAGAGGCCGGTTCCGATCGCGCCACCGAGCGCGATCAGTTGAATGTGGCGATTCTTTAGCCCGCGCTGTAAGCCCTCGTGCTGCTGCGAGTGACGCGTCAAAACAACCCTCCTCTCCTGATCGGATTTATCTATAAGCGAGGCGCCGATCGACCGGAATCGATAGGACAAAACCTAACATTATAGCTAGTCCGACCCGGAGCCCCGGCCCTACTCCTGCTCCCCATTGCGCAGCAATAGCAACGGGACGGTCGTATCGTGCAGCAACGATTCGGCCACGCTTCCGGCAAACAGACGGCGAATGCCGCTGCGCCCATGGGAATACATGACGACGAGATCGGTGTCGAATTCGTCGATCGTGCGCGCCAGGACCGTTGCCAGGCTGTCCCCATACGCGTCGACGGCGCGTACGCTGCCTTGATCGGCCAACGCCGCCAAGCGCTCGCGCGCTTCGCCCAGCACGCTCGTGGCGGTTTCGCTCGACGTATCGCGCACCGGCATTTGCTCGGCGAAGCCGGCCGAGACATCGACGACTCGCGTCGGGTGCTCGAGCACATACACGGCTTGCAATTGCGCCCCCGACAGCTGCGCGAGCTTGATCGCCTCGTCCAACGCACGGCGCGCACCCTCGCTGCCGTCGACGGGGACTAGAATCCGCTTGTACATGGCACTCTCCATGAGTTGCGCCGCGCACGAACTGGCGCGCGACTGTCTCGAAACCGTTCGCATCCCAAGCAGCATCGTGACGTTGCTACCGTTCGATCGCCTGCCGAGCTTACGAATGGACCTCCTCTGCCGCCTGCGAACCGAGTATGCGTTCAGACAACGTGGCGTCGTAGCTCGAATGCACATGCACCCGTTTCTTATCCGGATACGCATAGCTATAAGCCTTGCGCAACGCGAGCGACGCTTCGTGAAACCCCGACAAGATGAGTTTCTGCTTATTCGGATAGACGGCGATATCGCCGACGGCGAAGATGCCGGGCACGGATGTCTCGTAGTAGGACGTGTCGACGGCCACGCGGCCCGCCCGGACGTCGATGCCCCAATCGGCGATCGGCCCCAAATCGGCCACGAGGCCGTACAGCGCGATGAGATGATCTGCCTCGATGGCCGTGGCGCCGCCGATCGTTTTCACGCCGATGGACTGCAACACGCCGTCTGGCGCATTGAGCGCCGCGATGGTCCCGATCACGATATCGAGTTCGCCGGCGGCCGCTGCGCGTTTGACCTCTTGCACGGTCGCCTCGGCCGCGCGGAATGCATCGCGCCGATGCACGAGCGTGATGTGCCTGGCGTGACCGCGCAGCGCCAAAACCCAGTCGAGCGCGGAGTCGCCCCCGCCGGCCACCACCACGCGACTATCGTCGAACATCGCGCGCTTGCGCACTGCGTAATGAACGTGCCGGCCTTCGAGCGCTTGCGCTTCGGGCAATCCCACGCGCTGCGGCACGAACGCCCCATTGCCCGCCGCCAGCATGATGGCGGCCGTATCGAAGACGAGCCCGCGATCGGTCGCAACGCGCCAGCGCTTTGTCTGCTCCTGGCGCTCGACCTGCATCACGCGCTGCGCCAGATGGATTGGCGGGGCGAACGGCTTGCACTGCTCGGTGAGACGTTCGACCAACTGACGCGCCGTGCATACCGGCACCGCCGGAATGTCGAAGATCGGCTTTTCCGGGTAGAGCTCGATGCACTGGCCGCCCACTTCCTCGAGCGCATCGACGATATGGCATGACAACCCCAGCACGCCGGCTTCGAAGGCTGCGAAGAGCCCGACAGGTCCTGCGCCAATGATGACGACGTCTGTGCGTAGCACGCTCTCGTCGACCGATGCCGCTTCTTCGCTCACGTTGGATCCTCGATGATGTCGATGGCTGTGCGATAACCTGCATGGCGCGTGCATGCGTGGGTGAAATCGTTCGTCACGACGCGCATGACAAGAACAAGTATAGGGAGAACCCGGAGATCTCGCCGCAGTGGCCCGCCGGCTAGTAGGGGGAAGCGATGCGAAAGCGCTACAGCCGCCGCGGCCGATCGCCGCGGCAAGCACACACAAAAAAAGCGCCGCGACAAGCGCGGCGCCTTTTGCGCAACTAGACCCGCAGTGTGGGCTTAGAAGCGGTGACGCAGACCAACCGTAGCAGCCGTTTGGTTGTCCGACGTCGACAGGCCACCGAACGTGCCGTTGTAGATCGAGGCGCCGGCCGTGCTTGCATGTTGATACACGACTTGAGCGTACACGTCCGTGCGCTTGGACAGCGAGTAGTCAGCTTGTGCGCCGATTTGGTGGAAGCGCGCCGACAGGCCGCTCGCCAAGCCCGAGCCTTGCTGGTCCGTGAACGTATAGGCAACGCCCAGGCCCAAAGCGGGCGTCAGGTTGTACTTCGCATTGACTTCGTAGTTGTCTTGGCGCAACGATTGCGCGACCGCGAAGTTATCCAGGCGCGTTTGCGTCCACACCGCACCGACTTGTGCGGGGCCGAATGCATAGGCAGCGCCTACGCCGAACGTACGGTCGCGGAAGTTGCCGTTCGCGATCGCGGCGGCGTTATCGGTCGCACCGACGGTGTTGCTGAGCGGGTTGTTCAGCTGCGCGTACGAAGCTGCAATGCGCAAACCTTGCAACTGATAAGCCGCACCAATGCTGTATTCCCGGTTGTTCGCGAACGCGCCCGCTTGGTTCGAGAAGCCGTACGTGCCGCCGAACGTGAAGCCCGCGTAGTTCGCGCTCGTGAACTTGATCGAGTTGTTGACCGAGCGGCCGCCGTTCGTGTTCAGGTTGTCGAGGTTGCCGACGTGAGCGAACTGCGTACCGCCCCAGCTACCCGTGGCGCTCAGCGGTGCCAGGAAGTCTTGCGCGGCGTCGTATTGACGACCGAGCGTGACCGTGCCGTAGTTGCTCGACAGGCCAACGAACGATTGACGATTGAACTCGCTGCCGCTATTGGCGAAACGGCCGCTGTTCAGGTTGAAACCGCTTTCGAGGGTGAAGATTGCCTTCAGACCGTTGCCGAGGTCTTCAGAGCCCTTCAGGCCGAAACGGCTTTGGCTGATGCCACCCGACGTTTGCTGCCAGTTCGAGTTGCCACCGACGTTGCTGGTGTACGTAAGACCGGCATCGATCACGCCGTAGAGCGTGACGCTGCTTTGAGCGTGTGCGGCGACTGCGAAAGAGGCGGAAACCGCTGCGACGACCAGGGTTTTTTTCATTAGAGAAGTCCCTTTTATAAAACTGGCTCACTGCCAGACTTCGGAATGGACGGATTTGCTGCCGGCGCCGTAGTAGCGGCGGCCGCGTAATCGAAACGATTGAGGCCGTCCGATGAGCGCCGAGTCTACGTGTTGACCCTAGCTAGGGTATACGTGGGTCGCACAACAGGCTGTTGCGGGAAATGAAACAATCAACTTAGGATAAACCCCTAGGTTATTGTTTTTGAACACATTTATTTTCTGATAGACGCGCGCTGAGCACAGCTCGTCGGATGCTATTCAACAGCGTTGTGAGTTGCAAATTCGCAACGTTTTCATCGGGGCGTCATTTTCGAGAGGCGCCGCCCGTGGGCGTGTCCAGCCAGCGCCAGGCCTTCACGAATGTGAATGGCAATAGAAGCTCGGGGAAAAAAAGACGGCCCGACGGCGAAACGCCGAACGGGCCTAGGAGGGTTGGCCTCGAGATAGCCAAGGCCGACTATACCTAATCGAAATTCGCCGCGGGCGCTTCGTAACGAACGGTAAAACATTCGGTGCGCCGTCAGCCCGGCGCGTTGGCTCACCGGCGAAAGACGCTGTTTTCGGGGCGGACGGCTTTCTTTTCGACCGCCTGCAGACGCCAGACGCCATCGGTCCGAAGCTGCTTGCCGGATGACCATTGCGCGCCGCCTTGTGCCGCAGTTGGGAAATCGTATTCGACGTGCAGCCCGCTCAACGTGCATAGCGGCTGCTCGTTCGTCGGTGCGCAGAGTTTGGTCACACCTCCCTCGTCGCGCAATTCGCCCCACGGCGGCAGATCGATCCCATCGTGCGATTCTCTGGACCACACGCGCTCTTCCGTATCGAGCCAAAGCACGGCGTAGTCATGATTGACAGTGGGATCGGAACCGTTAATCAAAATCGTCAGGCGCATCTGCTTCCCTCCCACGATGTTCGGCGAGACCTAAAGTCTATGCCGCGACGTCTCGAATTCAAGCGATGAAACGTCGTGGGCCGATCGGCGAGCATTGAAAACGATGCCGATGCAAGTTCGCGCGCCGGCTGTCACCGCACCCCATAACCCCGGGCTTGCATACAGTCTCCGTACGCTTGCCAATAGATGGTCATCGGTGGCTGCGGCGGGGGCAATGGCGGGAGGTTCGCCAAAGCGGAAGCCGAAGCCGCGCCCGTGGCGGTGCCGGGCACCCCCGAGGCCGATGCAGCCGATGCAGCCGCTTGCTCGGAGCCTTCGCTAGCCGATGCGGCGTTTGGGCGAGCGGCCGGCGGCGGCTCACCGGCGCCGTGGGATGCGCCACTCGCTTCGGATGCCATCGCCAGCGTCTTCGGCGTTTTGGTTGCGCCCTTTGGCGCGCCGTGAGCCGGCAGCGGCGGCGCGCTGGCGCCCCTGCCCGCATCGGTGGCGGATTGAATCGGCTTGATGCGAGGGGGACGCTGCGATAAATGCGTCATATCGATACCGGTTTGACGCTTCGCCTGCCAATAACAATAGGCGCTGTCGACGCCTTGCGCCGCCGGAGGCTGACTGCGCAGCGGATAGACCGCCGGCTGCTGCGCCAAGGCCGTCGTCGACCACATTACGATCACTGCACTTGCAACCAGGGCAATCTTCATGGGCTCTCTTTCCTTTCGCGTCCGGATCGATCGACTCCCCGATACGTACGACGCACCGCACGAGAGCCACATCTCAAACCAGGCCACCGCCGGTCGAGCGAATCGACCCGCGGCAGACCGCTCCATACCGCCAGCATAGAAGGCAAGCGGCCCGACATGGCGAAAGAGTATCGGCATGATCCGCCATATCCTCCGCAATAAGGGACAGATTTCCTACGATCTACAAAAACTTTATGCGCATAAACTTATTTATCGCAAATATCCCGAGATGGCGCAAAGGCAATTAATTAGGATTCCTAACAAATTATCGGTCTGCCCGAGCGCGTAGTCGAGCGAGCTGGGCAACTTGCCGGCGAAGCTGTGGGTCGTGAGCACACGCGGCTACATGGACGCTCCGCTCGGCCAGCGTCTTGGGTCGAGGCACACGCCCCAGTTCAGCGCGCGGCCGTCCGAGGCGTGACGAAGCGAAACGTCAGATTGATGCGCTCCCCCTGCAAGCCCGGCACTTTCACGATGCGATGCCTCCATTCGCGCTGCGTGCGCCCTCGCATGACCAGTAAGCTACCGTTCGTCAGTTCGTAGGCGCGCAGTTGGCCTGTCGCATTGTGTCGAAGATCGAATCGCCGCGAGACGCCGAGGCTCACCGAGGCAATCGTCGGCTCCGCCCCGAGCTCGGCTTCTCGATCGGCATGCCAGCCCATGCTGTCCTCTCCGCTGCGGTACCGGTTCAGCAAGACGCTATTGAAACGGGTCTTGCATGTCGTTTCCGCCAGCGAGCGCAGCGCCTGGACGGTAGGCGTCCACGGCAACGGCTCGTTGCGAATACCCGAGTAGATGTAGATCGCCTCGGGATCGCCCTGCCAGGCGGTCAGCCGCGGCAACGGCTTGATGCCGCCGGGCGTGCCGATGACATCCTGCTTCCACTGCACCTCCTCCAAGAGGGCGGACAAGGCGATAGCCGCCTCGTCGGGCGACAGCCAATGCGGATACCAGTCGACATCGACCTGCGGTACGCCGCCGAACATGTCTTCGATCATTCCATCAATACCTTCGATGCCTTCGATGCCTTCGATGCCTCTAATACATTCGGACGCCTTGGCCGACCGCAAGCCGGCTTCTCGCGTTCCAATGCCGCTATCGCTAGAAGAGCACGAATAACGCACCGCGCCTTGCGACATCTTGCTGAGTCACGCCCTAGCGCGCCGTTGCGGTAACGCCATTGCGAGCGCCTGCAGGGACAGGCGCGAGTCGCTATCATGGGACCCTTTGAGACTCTCGGCCGCGTGCCGTCACCACCGTTGATCATGCCACTTTCCGACGATGCTCTCGATCAGTTGTTCCGCGAAGCCCGCACCGTCAATGCCTGGCTGCCCAAGCCGGTCGACGATACGCTCCTGCGGCAGATTTTTTCATTGGCCATTCTGGGCCCAACATCGGCGAACTCGAGCCCCGGCCGCTTCGTCTTCGTCAAAACGCCGGAAGCCAAAGAGAAGCTGAAACCGGCGCTCGCGGCCGGCAACGTCGACAAAACGATGGCCGCCCCGGTCACGGTCATCGTCGGAATGGATTTGGCTTTCTACGAACACCTGCCGAAATTGTTCCCCCACACGGATGCGCGCAGCTGGTTCGCAGGCAACGACGCAGCGATTCGCTCCACGGCACAGCGCAACTCCTCTTTGCAGGGGGCTTACGTCATCATGGCGGCCCGTGCGTTGGGCCTTGATGCGGGCCCGATGTCGGGATTCGACGCGGCCAAGGTGGACGACGCATTTTTCGCCGGGACGACGATCAAATCGAACTTCCTGATCAACCTCGGATACGGCGATCGCTCCAAGCTGAATGCGCGCAACCCGCGCCTATCGTTCGACGAGGCGGCGCGAATCGCTTGAAAATCGCGTAGGCCGCTCGGCTGCGCTGGCCGACGCCGCCGCACGCGGTCAGGTCGAGATGACTCGCCCCTCAGGCGAGCCCGCCGCGCCGCCCCCTTTCTCGCCTAGGTGAGCAACGCGATATAGAACACGGCTGCGCCGATCAATGCGCCGACGAAGCAAAAGCCTTCGCTCTTGCCGTTGCCATCCGAGCGCAACCACGCGCCCACCACCCCGAACAATCCGGCGATACCAAGTGCGACGAATACCATCACGACGTCGAATAGCGCGCTGCGACTGACCTCCAGCCAATCGAGGCGTCGTACGACGGAGTAAACGGCCAGCGCCATCAGCGAAAGCACGACGAGCGGCAGCATGACATGGCTACCCTCGTAGTCGAGATGATGAGCACGGTGCGGCTTGTGGCCCCATTTGACGGCTTTCATCGTTCGTCCCCTCCCTCGCGAATGCCGATTCCCGGGAATCGAATCGCGGATACTCATAGCTTAGATCGATTTCATAACATGGGAAGTCGCCGTTAACCCACCCCTGTCGGGCATTCGGTGGCTCCCGGCAGCGTTTTGCGCGGCTCGGTACAATGCTTGTCGCCACCTCTACGGGACGATTAGCCGCGATTCGCGCCCTTTTCTCTTCCTCTATGCGCCGCTCCTCTTTCTTTACGCGCGCCGTTTTCATCGGCGTGCTGATGCACCTGTACGTGGGACTGCGCATCATTCCCGAGTTGCCGATCGGTTTGCCGGCCAAGCTGCTCGCCGCTTGCGCGCTCGCGCTCTCGTGCGGCTTGATCCCGCTCGGCATGCTCGCTCGCACGTTCGAGCGTCAGCCGCACGCCGATCGCATCGCTTGGGTCGGCCTGATCGTCATGGGGCTGTTCTCATCGCTGCTCGTGTTCACCTTCCTGCGCGACATCGTCCTTGCCTCGGCGTTGACCATCGATGCGCTATGGCGCCACGTCCTCTTGCTCGATCGCTGGCGGATCGATACAGCGGTGGGCGTACCCGTGCTTGCGCTGTTATCCACGACGATCGGATTCATCAACGCGCGTCGGCGCGCCAGGGTCGTATCGGTCGACGTGCCAATCGAGGGACTGCCCGCATCGCTGGACGGGCTGACGATCGTTCAAATCAGCGACATCCATGTCGGCCCGACGATCAAATCGCGCTACGTCGATGCGATCGTCGACGCCGTCAACCGGCTGCAGCCCGATTTGATCGCGGTCACGGGCGACGTAGTGGATGGCAGCGTCGCGCAATTGGCCAGCCACACCGAGCCGCTCGGTCGCTTGACCGCCCGTTACGGGACCTACCTGGTCACCGGCAATCACGAGTACTACTCCGGCGCGGTGCAATGGATCGCGGAGTTCGAGCGCCTCGGATTGCGCGTCCTGTTGAACGAGCACGTCGTGCTGGAACACCAAGGCACGCGGTTCATCCTCGCAGGCGTCACCGATTACACGGCAGGGCGCTTCGACGAAGCGCATCGCAGCGATCCTGCCGCGGCGTTGGCCGACGCGCCCGATGACGTCCTCCTCAAGGTGCTGCTCGCCCACCAGCCGCGCACGGCCCATGCAGCCGCCGATGCGGGATATACGCTGCAGTTGTCGGGGCATACGCACGGGGGGCAGTTTTTCCCCTGGAATTTCTTCGTTCGCTTGCAGCAACCGTTCACGGCGGGGCTTGCAAAGCTCGGCGCGCTTTGGATATATACCAGCCGCGGAACCGGCTATTGGGGACCGCCCAAGCGGCTGGGCGCGCCTTCGGAAATCACACGGCTGCAGCTCGTTGCGGTCGCGCGCGTCTGAGCGCGCAAGCCCACGCTTGGCCGAAGGGAAAACCGCGCGGCTACGGCCGAGGCACCGAGCGGATATCCCCGATTTCGCTGTCGGCGCTGGCGTTGTCGCCGTAGGT
Organism: Trinickia sp. Y13; assembly: GCF_029522115.1. GTDB lineage: Bacteria > Pseudomonadota > Gammaproteobacteria > Burkholderiales > Burkholderiaceae > Trinickia. Next base: position 61,914 of record NZ_JAKWFK010000022.1, read on the forward strand.
GGGAGGCACGCCTCCCGCATCATACGGGTGCACCTTGCGCTCGCGCACCGCATGCGGTTCGACCGGATGCGCTTCGAGCAGATCGCCAAAGCGAGCCCGCACGAACGCACGCAGCAGCGCAATGCGAGGATGCGCTGCATCTGCCTCGCACGCATCGCACGCACGAAACCGGACCCAGCAGTGCGTGCCCTGCTCGCTGCGCAGCCATCGTAGTTCTTCGGCGCGCTCCAAGATTTCGACGGCATCGCCCCACGCGTCCGAGGGCGAGAACGGCTGGGCGAGCTTGCGCAGCGCGCTGTGGGTAAAGGTGACGACGACGCTAGGTTCGGCTTGAATGAACACGATTTCCTCGTCGTCGTCGACCAAGGCGCGCGCGCACCAGTAATCGAGTGCGCTACCGTCGAGTTCGCTCGTCTTCATGGCAGCTCTCCTTCCAATGGACCTAGGTGCGGCGGCGGATTCGGCGAATACGCCGGCATACGTATGCGCGCAACGAGCGGATAGTGATCGGACGCTTGGCGCGCGAGCGCGCTGCGATGAACGGCCACGTCGACCAAATATTCGCCGGGGTGCATCCATATTCGATCGAGCGCAAAAATCGGGCAAAACGTCGGAAACGTGCGCGGCGCGGGTGCCCGCCGAAAATGCGAAACGAGCGCCCGCAACGCCCGCCCCCGTACGAACCACTCGTTGATGTCCCCGACCAAGATGACCGGAAGGTCGCTGTTGTCGAAGGCGGCGAGCAGTGTGCGCACTTGCGTGCTCCGTTCGCTGGCGGACAACCCCAGATGCGTCGCCACGACCCGGACCAAGCGCCCGCCGCATTCGATATCGGCATCGAGGGCGCCACGCGGCTCGCGCCGGTGGAACGACAAATCGAGCGTGCGCGCCATGCGCACGGGCAATCTAGACAACACCGCGTTGCCGTAGCGGCGTTTCGGCGTATCGAGCGTCGGGCCTTCGACGGCGGCCATTCCGGTGGCCTCGCGCAGATGCGATAAAACGTCGGGGGTTTCAGAACCGCCGAGCGGCACCTCTTGCAATGCAACGACATCGGCATCGAGCTCGCCGATGACCTGCGCGATGCGCGCGACCATCTGCCGCTTCGACTGTGCGGTCCACGAGGCCAGGCCGCCGTGAATGTTGTAGGTGGCGATTCTCAGTTCGCAGGCTCGGTGCCGCGGCGCATCGGCACGACGCTCGAGCTCGCCGACATCCGTTACGGCGGCAAGCGCGGCGGCGGCGCGTTGGTTCAGATTCGCATTCACTTGCGTCGCCCCAGCCAACGTTGCAGCAACATGGAGATGCCCACGAGCGCAGCGCCTATTGCCGCCATCGCGACCACCGAGCCGAGATCGGGGTGGCGGATCGCATTGACCAACTGATGCGCGAAGGTCACGGTCAACAAAATGCCCGGCACCATGCCGAGGATCGAGCCGATCATGTAATCGCGCAGACGAATGTGCGACGCGCCGGCGACGAGGTTGACGATCGTAAACGGCGCGATCGGCAACAACCGCAGCACCATGACCGTGACGATGCCGCGTTCGCCGAGACGCTCGCTGAGCCGATTGGCGCGCGTGCCGGCAAGACGGCGTACGGCATCGCGCCCTAGCACAACGCCGAGACCGTAGGTGGCGATCGCGGAGAGCATCGTTCCGCCTAGGGCGTACCCGATTCCCGGCCACGCGCCGAAGACTAGCCCTGTCGCCGCAATCAGCAGCGTGATCGGCACGGAAACGATCGAAGCCGCGACATATCCGCTCAGCACGATCGCGGGCGCGAACGGCAGCGCCTCGATGCGTCTGATGAGCTTCGCGAGCTCTACGAGATTCAGATGATGGCCGATCGACGTGAACTGCCAAATAGCGGCCATGACCGCTGCTACGAGCACGAGCCCTCCGAGCAGCAAGTAACGAGTGGTGAGGGACCGGTGTCGCCCCTGCGGGATGAACTCGTTCACGAGTTCGTCCGGAGCGATCGGTCGCTCTGGATCCAGCCAGGCATTGAGTGGCACCACTGCGTCCAGATCCGCGGTGACTACCGGCGTGAACGGCCGCAATGTGCGGCCTCGAGGACGACCCAATAAGTCAATCGCGGCATTCAATCGGGGTTCGCTTGCCAACACGCGCGCGACATCCGCCTCGGTCACATCGAGATGCTCGGCAAGCAGCCGATTGCGCCAGCGCGCGATAGCGGCACGCACGCGCGCGTCATTATTGGCATCGATCGTCACATTGCATTCGGTATCGAGCACCATCGACCGATTGTTCAGGTTCGCGCTACCGATCGTCATCACCTTATCGTCGACGATCATGACTTTGCTGTGCACGTTGACACATGCCTCGCCTAGACCCTCGACGTGCGGGCAATACATACGAAACCGCCCGTGACCATCCGCGTCTACGAGGGCACGATACAAGCGTGCGCGCAGCACACCCATCGTCGCCTCTTGCAACCAACCGCTCTGAACGCGCGGCACGACCACCGCCACGTCGGGACCCTCGTCCTCTGCGAGACGATTGCCCAGCGCCTCACGCGCGACGGCGGCTGTGAAGTATTGGTTTTCGATATAGATGTTGGCGCGCGCGCACGCAATCGAATCGGCGACTAGTGCACGCACATGCTGAACCGGCTCGCGGGAGCGGTAAGGCGGCTCGGTCACCGAGATGCCGAGCATCACATCGCGCACGTCTACCGGAGCATTGGGCGGCCAGGGATCCTGGTCGCGGTCGATGGCCCGATGCGCGCGCAACGCGATCCGTTTGCCACATGAGCGATGCCAGCGCTCTCGAGCCAGGGCGCCGATCGCAGCGGCGGCGTCGCCGTCGAACATGGCCTGAACATCGTGAAAAGGGTCGTACGGCGCCCCGTTGGCGTCGCGGCGCCGGGTGTCGCAAGCCGAGTGAGCGGGCGTATCCCACCGAGAGCGCGTCAAATCCAGGCCGCCGACGAATGCAAGCCGATCGTCGATCGCCACGATTTTCTGATGGTGCGACGAGCCGCGAGGATGCGTCCCATCCTGCCGGTATACGATTCCGCGCTGCGAGCGCCAACCCGTCTGGTAGACGGGCATCCATTCGCGCTCGAACGCATAAATCATGGCGAAATCCCACGCCAGAATGTAGACGCGTAGACGTCGGCGCCTGGCCGACAGCGCTTGCAGGAAGGCCCCGAGGGGGGCCGGAAGGCCATCGTTTGCCCCCTCGGGGACCAGTTGCATACGGCTGTCGATGTCCCACCCGACGATAAAAATCGTGCGTTCAGCCCGCGCGAGCGCCTCCCGCAGCACGGAAAAATAGGCACTCCCATCGATTAGGAGTGCGAATCGATCGGCATGTAAGATCGATTGGCAATTGCGCCCCACTTCGAGCAACCCATGCCGGCGCGACGATGCCCGAGCGCCGTAGGCTGGCTCGCTCGCATCCGCTCCAACGTGCACATCGCTAACGCCCGTCATCGTCGCGTGCGCGCCCGTCAAATGATCGGCACCCCGCCCGTGACGGCCACGGTCGCACCCGACACATAGCTCGCCTCGTTGCTTGCGAGCATGACGTAGACGGGCGCCAGTTCCGCCGGTTGGCCGGGCCGCTTCATCGGGGTCTGCTTGCCGAATTCCTTCACGTTCTCGGGCGGAAGAGTAGCGGGAATCAGCGGCGTCCAAATCGGCCCCGGGGCGACGCAGTTGGCCCGGATCCCGCGCTCAGCCAACAGCTGTGCCAGCCCGCCGGTGAAGTTTTGAATTGCGCCTTTCGTCGTGGCGTACGGGAGCAATGTGGGGCGCGGCTTGTCCGCATTGACCGATGTCGTATTGAGGATTGCAGCGCCCGGTTTCATGTGCGGCAGCGCCGCTTTGACGAGCCGAAACATCGCACCGATATTGATATCGAAGGTTCGGTCCCACTCGTCATCGGAAATCTCTTCGACCGTTTCGTGGTTCATTTGATGCGCCGCATTGTTGACGAGGACGTCGATGCGGCCGAACGCATCGACCGCTCGATCAATGATCTCGCGCGCGTGTTCACGCTGCGCAAGATCGCCGGCGACGAGCACGGCGCGCCTGCCGGCCTGCTCCACCCAACGAGCGGTCTCGCGAGCATCTTCGTGTTCGTTGAAGTAGGCGATCACGACATCGGCGCCTTCGCGCGCGAACGCGATCGCTACCGCACGGCCGATGCCGCTATCGGCGCCGGTAATGACGGCGGCCTTCCCGTGGAGACGCTCGTGTCCTTGGTAGCCATGTTCACCGTGGTCCGGTTGAGGGGACATCGGTGCAGTTTTTCCAGGGACTTGCTCCTGCTGCTGCTCGGGCATCGGCGGTGTCGGTCTGCTCGTCATCGTTCGCTCCTTTGATCTGAAGCGCCGCAAACACAGCGGCCACAAATGACGGCGAGCAACGGTCATGCCCCGGTATGCGGGTTAGGTGTTCAGGAAGGCAGTCCCTCGGAAAATGACGGGAAAAATCGGGGATGGAAAGCGCGCCGTCGGAATGCGACAGCACCCTCACGCTGATGGAGAGATGTGGACACGCTGAGATCACAATCCGCCGCGCCGGCGGCAGATGGAGACAATTTGCTGAGCTGCAGCTTCGTCTCGCACACCCGGCAGCGATTGCAGGATGCATTCGTGATATATGCGGTCGCGCGGCAGTAGCATGGCGCCATTGCGGTAAATCGCGTCGCAAGATTGGCGAATGAAGTTCGTCACTTGGCCGCTACGGCTCTCGCGCAGCGATCGCAGCATGCACTCGTCGTAGGCCGCATTGGCGCCCATCAAGGCTTCAACAGAAATGGGCATCGCCAAAATCACCAAGAGCGAGAACGATTTCCACGACATACGACCTCCGAGATAAAGGTTGCGTAGTCTATGTCGGAAGGCCTGCGGAATCGCTGCGGAAGCGAAAATTCGGACTAGTCTCCGGCGCTAGCGAGGCTTCGGCCTGAGCAGCAGTGGACAAGGGCCATATGGGCGCGGCGCGCCACGCTGCGCGGCCGTCGAGCGCTAGCGGCCCGAGGGTGAGTTTTTGGTGGGAATAAAAGCACAAACCCCCGCTAGCGCGGTTCGCTAACGGGGGTTTGGTACAGAGGAGGAGCCTGACGATT
>NZ_JAKWFK010000023.1 GCF_029522115.1 Trinickia sp. Y13
AGGAAACGACATCGAATCGGCCCGAATTAAGGAAATTCAGCATCAAATCGACACCCCCAAGTCGGCGCAGCAGCTCTTGAGAAAGCTACCGTCGCGCTGCGAGGGGGATACTTCAACAGCCTGCTAGAGTCCCTCTCGGCAAAGGTTGCTCGCAAAGCGTGGTTCGATCGCGTTTTTCCAAGTCGTCTCCCATCGGGAGGAAAAGCATGATGACACTTCAGGTCTTTCCGCCTTGCTCCGTCACACAAGTGAGTGTTTGCCAATATGCGTAAATTGCGTTCATGGATTATCGGCACCGTAGCTATATGGATCGCCTTTGTCTTCGTCAACAACTCAACCCTTTTTATGCAGCGCGTGTCCGGGACGCCAATGCTGCTGGCACATCGAGGCATCTCGCAGGATTTCGACAAGACAGACCTTAAGAACGATACTTGCACGGCAGCACGGATGCTGCCGCCGACGCATTCCTATCTTGAGAATACCATCGCCTCGATGCGAGCCAGTTTCGAGGCCGGAGCGGACATCGTCGAGTTCGACGTGCATCCCACGACGGACGGACAGTTCGCTGTCTTTCATGACTGGACCGTTGATTGCCGCACCAATGGCCATGGCGTGACTCGCGAGCAATCGATGGCGTACTTGCGAACACTCGATATCGGCTACGGATACACGGCCGACGGCGGGCGGACCTACCCCTTTCGCGGCATGGGAGTTGGCCTCATGCCGTCCCTTAGCGACGTGCTGGCGACATTCCCGACGGGGCGATTCCTGATCAACATTAAGAGCAACGACCCGAACGAGGGGCGCCTGCTCGCGGCGGCCTTTCGTAAGCAACCATTCGAAGCATCTAAGCGATTGATGGTGTACGGCGGAGACGCCCCCATTGCTACCTTTCGCGCTGAGCTGCCTGGCGTGAAAGCGATGTCTCGGAGCACACTCAAGCGATGTTTGATCTCCTACGTTGCATACGGGTGGACCGGGATAGTTCCTTCGGCATGCCGCAACAGCATCATCTTTGTGCCGATCAATATCGCTCCTTGGCTGTGGGGCTGGCCAGATCGTTTTCTCGACCGGATGGCTAGCGCCAGAAGTGCGGTCTTCGCCATTGGGCCTTACTATGGCGGCGAATTCTCAACAGGTATCGATACTCCTGCTGATTTTCGCCGTCTGCCAAGCGGTTACGCCGGCGGAATTCTGACAAATAAAATTCAGGCTGTGGCGCCCGAATGGGTGCGCGTACGGCAGCGGGATACAACGCGCTGAACAAAAACGCCTGGCGCACATGACAGTGTGCCTCTACGAATCTGCCACCTTTCCCGAGGCAAACGCGGCAGGTAGTCTTGAAGTTCATTCCCCGCGGCGGCAAATCCTAACCGAACAAAAGCGGCGCAATGAATCGACTCTTCATCCACGCTTCGATGTTCGCGTATCTCTCTATATGCACCGCTGCAGCTGTCCCGGAAACCTCGTCGACGGGCGTCTTTACGTAGGGGGCCTGCGGGCACCCGAGCGGCACGCACGCTCCGTGGACCGATCCTGCCAACCCGCTCGCCATTCTGCGCTCCTACCCGGAGCCCGCCATCTTGAATTAAGCCAGGGTACCCGCCATCTGTCCGCACGACAGACTTCATTCTCCCAAGACTGACTTTATTACATCGGATCATCAGCGCCCACACCAGCGCCCGCGGCCCCCTCCGTTTACTTGACACCTAAACTATTTACACCTAAATTTCCCCCATCGACACGCGAGGAGGCGCCATGCGCATCGTCTGCATCGGGGGTGGGCCCGCCGGGCTCTACTTCGGCCTATTGATGAAACTGCGCAACCCGGCGCACGAGGTTTCCGTCATCGAGCGAAACCGCCCCTACGACACGTTCGGCTGGGGCGTGGTCTTCTCCGACCAAACGCTAGAAAACCTGCGCACGGCCGATGCCCCAAGCGCCGAGATGATCCTCGATGCGTTCAACCACTGGGACGACATCGACGTCCATTTCGGCGGACGCACCATCCGCTCCTCCGGCCACGGGTTCTGCGGCATCGGGCGCAAACGTCTGCTCAATATCCTTCAGGCACGCTGCGAAGCGCTCGGCGTCAAGCTCGTCTTCGAAACTAACGTGACGAACGACGACGATTACGACGCCGATCTCATCATCGCCTGCGACGGCGCCAACAGCCCCATCCGTCAGAGATACGCCGCAACTTACCGGCCCGATATCGACGTGCGCGATTGCCGTTTCGTCTGGCTAGGCACCCACAAGCTATTCGACGCCTTCACCTTCGCCTTCGAAAAAACCGAATGGGGCTGGTTTCAAGCGCACGCCTACCGGTTCGATCAGGACACCTCGACCTTCATCGTCGAAGCGCCCGAGCGCGTCTGGCGCGCGGCCGGCCTCGACGAAATGACCAAAGAAGACAGCATCGCCTTCTGCGAACGGTTATTCGCGAAGTACCTAGACGGCCACCCGTTGATGTCGAACGCCGCACACCTGCGCGGCTCCGCGCAGTGGATTCGATTCCCGCGCGTCGTCAATCAAGAATGGGTGCATTACCGGGCGCGTGCGAACGGCGGTGCCACACCCATCGTGCTCATGGGCGACGCCGCGCACACGGCACACTTCTCGATCGGGTCCGGAACGAAGCTCGCGCTCGAAGACGCTATCGCGCTAGCCGATAGCATCGATGCCCACCCGCACGATCTGCGCGCCGCCCTCACCCATTACACGGAAACGCGCAGCGTCGACGTGCTGCGCATTCAGAACGCCGCACGCAATTCGACGGAATGGTTCGAGCACGTCAGCCGCTACGCTTCGTTCGAACCCGAGCAGTTCGCCTACTCGCTGCTCACGCGCTCGCAACGCATCTCGCACGAGAACTTGCGTCAACGCGATCCGCACTATGTACGCTCATTCGAACAATGGCTAGCTCAGAAGGCCGGCGTCGAAGGCGCACGCGATACAAAGCAATCCATTCCCCCGATGTTCACGCCGTTCTCCGTGCGCGACATCAAGCTCAAGAATCGCGTCGTCGTTTCTCCCATGGCCCAATACTTGGCTGTGGACGGCACGGTGGGCGATTACCACCTGACACATCTCGGCGCACGTGCGATGGGTGGCGCCGGACTCGTCATGACGGAAATGACCTGCGTTTCGCCGGAAGGACGCATCACGCCCGGCTGCCCCGGTATGTACACCGACGAGCATTTGCATGCTTGGCAGCGCATCGTCGAATTCGTCCATCACATGAGCGATGCAAAAATCGGCATGCAACTCGGCCACGCGGGCGCGAAGGCATCGACGCGCGTCAGTTGGGAGGGTATCGATCAGCCTTTGCCCGACGGCAATTGGCCGATCGTTTCGGCTTCGCAGCAACAGTATCTCGCGGGCATCAGCCAGTGGTCGCACGCGGCCACTCACGACGAGTTGCGCGAGATCGGAGCGCAATTCGTGCGCGCCGCCCAACGCGCCCAGGAAGCTGGCTTCGATTGGCTCGAACTGCACTGCGCGCACGGCTACTTCTTGTCGAGCTTCATCTCGCCGCTCACGAACCACCGCACCGACGAATACGGCGGCTCCCTCGAAAACCGGCTACGCTATCCGCTGCAAGTGTTCAACGCGATTCGAAAGGTCTGGCCGCAAGGCAAACCGATTTCCGTACGCATCTCAGCGAACGATTGGGTGGACGGCGGAACGACACCCGACGATGCCGTCGAAATCGCACGCGCATTCAAGGCCGCTGGCGCGGATATGATCGATGTGTCGTCGGGGCAAGTCAGCAAAGCCGAAAAACCCGTCTACGGTCGCATGTTTCAAACGCCGTTCTCGGATCGTATCCGCAACGAAGCGGGCATCGCCACGATCGCGGTGGGCGCCATCTCCGAAGCGGATCACGTCAACAGCATCATCGCCGCGGGCCGCGCCGATCTTTGCGCCGTGGCGCGGCCCCATCTGGCCAATCCGGCTTGGACCCTCACCGAGGCCGCGAAAATCGGCTACTTCGATGTCGCCTGGCCCAAGCAATACTCGGCAGCGAAAGTCCAGCTCGAACGCAACTTCGAGCGCGAACGCGCGAGCCATGCCGCAGCATCTGCACCCGCCGAGGTGGCACAATGAACGCAAAGCCGATGGCGCACTCGCTCGACGATCTGCACGCAGTCGTCACAGGCGGTGGCAGCGGTATTGGCGCGGCGATCGCGCAAGCGCTCGTCGATGCGGGTGCGCGCGTAACGCTGATGGGCCGCGATTCGGCCAAGCTCGAAGCACATCGCACGGCACTCGGCGCATCGCATGCCGTGCATTGCGCCACCGTCGATGTCACTCACCCCGACGCCGTGGACGATGCCTTCGCTTCCGCGTGCGATGCACTCGGCCCGGTCGACGTGCTCGTCAACAATGCCGGGCAGGCGCAAGCCGCCCCGTTCGCGAAGACTGACCTCGCGTTGTGGCAACGTATGCTCGAGGTCAACTTGACCGGCGTGTTCCTCTGCACGCAAGCTGCATTGCCCTCCATGATCGAACGTGGGTTCGGCCGCGTCGTGAATGTTGCAAGCACAGCAGGGCAAATCGGTTATCCGTACGTGACCGCCTATTGCGCCGCGAAGCATGGCGTCATCGGGCTCACCAAAGCGCTCGCGCTCGAAACGGCCACCACGGGCGTCACCGTCAACGCTGTCTGCCCAGGCTACACGGAAACGCCCCTATTGCAGACCTCGCTCGATCAGGTCGTCGCTAAAACCGGCCGAAGCGCCACCGAAGCACGCACGGCGCTGCAACGCGCCAACCCGCAACGGCGTTTCATTACGCCCGACGAAGTCGCTCATGCGGTGCTGTGGCTCGTCATGCCCGAATCGGCCTCGGTGACGGGGCAATCGATTTCCATCTCTGGCGGAGAAGTAATGTGAGCGACGCCGTTCGCGCTTCGACAAAAAAGAAAGCCGCACCGCGCGAAGCGCGGGCGGAGAACGTCGTCGACCTCGAAATGAGCACGGGCGCCGATAGCCACACTAGCCTGCGCTTGTGGCTACGCCTTTTGACGACGACCAACCTCGTGCAGACCGAGTTGCGCCGCCGCCTACGCACGGAATTCGACACGACACTGCCGCGCTTCGACTTCATGGCGCAACTGGAACGTCACCCCGAAGGGCTCAAGATGAGCGAGATTTCGCGCCGTCTAATGGTGACGGGCGGCAATGTGACGGGGTTGACCGATCAGTTGGAAAAGGAAGGTCTCGTCGCGCGCGATGCCGACCCCAACGATCGCCGCGCCTTCACGGTGCGGCTCACGCCAGCCGGCCGCACGCTGTTCGACAAAATGGCCCAAGCGCACGAGCGTTGGGTCGTCGAATTGTTCGGCGGCTTATCGATCGACGATAAATCGAAGATGCAGCAACGTCTTGGCAAGCTCAAACAACACCTGCTCGATTGCATCAAGAGTTGAAGTGAGCAAACAGTTGCGAGATGTGAATGAATAGGAGAACCAAGCAATGACGGATGCCGCGATGAATGCCGATGCGCTGCGAGCCGGCAATCGCACGACCCTTTCAGCGTATCGCTCGCGTCACTTCGGCTGGCGCGTGGCCGATGGCGTCGGCACGGTCATGCTCGATCGCCCCGAGCGCAAAAACCCGTTGACGTTCGACTCCTACGCGGAGCTGCGCGACCTGTTTCGCAATCTCGCCTCCGCAACCGACGTCAAAGCCATCTTGATCCATGGGGCGGGCGAGAACTTCTGCTCGGGCGGCGACGTTCACGAGATCATCGGCCCACTGATCGGCCTGCCGATGCCGGAGCTGCTGATGTTCACCCGCATGACGGGCGATCTCGTCAAAGCCATGCGTCACTGCCCGCAGCCGATCGTCGCCGCAGTCGACGGCGTCTGCGCAGGCGCCGGCGCGATCATCGCGATGGCAGCCGATATGCGGCTCGCCACGGCGCGCAGCAAGCTGGCGTTCCTCTTCACGCGAGTCGGCCTCGCGGGCTGCGACATGGGCGCGTGCTCGATCCTGCCGCGCATCATCGGTCAAGGGCGAGCCTCCGAGTTGCTGTTTACAGGGCGTTCGGCCAGCGGCGAAGAAGGTCTCGCTTGGGGCTTCTACAACCGTCTCTGCGCACCCGATCAGTTGCTGGCCGACGCCGAAGAACTCGCCCGCTCGATCGCGTCGGGTCCGGCGTTCGCCCATGGCGTCACGAAGAAGATGCTGCACCAAGAGTGGAGCATGAGCGTGGACGAAGCGATCGAATCAGAAGCGCAGGCGCAAGCGATCTGCATGGCGACGCGTGATTTCGAGCGCGCCTATCGCGCGTTCGCGGCCAAGACGCGGCCCCTCTTCGAAGGAAACTGACATGGCGAACGCTCAGTGGGCGGACATGCTCGATTGGCCTTTTTTCGAAGACCGGCATCGCAAGCTAGCCGTCGATGTGCAGGCATGGTGCGATGCGAACGTTTCGCTGCTCACGTACGGGGAGCCGTTGCAAACCGGCCCGCACGGCAGAGCAAGCGTCGATGAACACTGCCGCCGCCTCGTGCACATGCTCGGGGAAGACGGCTGGCTCCGCTACGGCGTGGGCGGCGCGGCATACGGCGGCCATGGCGATGCAATCGACACACGCTCCGTCTGCCTGTTGCGTGAAATCCTCGCCTCCCATTCGGGCCTGGCCGATTTCGCGCTTGCCATGCAGGGACTCGGCTCGGGTGCCATCTCGCTTGCCGGCACGGACGAGCAAAAACGCCGCTATTTGCCGCGCGTCGCGAGCGGCCAAGCCATCGCGGCATTTGCCCTCTCGGAACCCGACGCGGGATCGGACGTCGCGGCACTTTCTCTCGCCGCGCGCGAAGAGGGCGATGCCTACGTACTCGATGGCGAGAAGACGTGGATCTCGAACGGCGGCATCGCCGATTTCTATGTGGTCTTCGCGCGCACGGGCGAGGCGCCGGGCGCGCGCGGCATCAGCGCTTTCATCGTCGATGCCGATACGCCGGGCTTCACGGTCGCCGAGCGTATCGATGTCATCGCCCCGCATCCGCTTGCGCGCCTGCGCTTCGACGGTGCGCGCGTGCCCAAAGCCCAGCGGCTAGGCGCCGCGGGAGAAGGATTCAAGCTAGCTATGCGCACACTCGACATTTTTCGCACGTCGGTGGCCGCTGCATCGCTCGGCTTCGCCCGGCACGCGTTGGCGCAGGCGCTGCAACGCGCAACGTCGCGCCGCATGTTCGGGCAAACGCTCGGCGATTTTCAATTGACTCAAGCGAGGCTCGCAGAGATGGCGCTCACGATCGATTCCGCCGCCCTGCTCGTCTACCGCGCGGCGTGGATGCGCGACCAAGGAAAACGCGTCACGCGCGAGGCTGCGATGGCGAAGTGGCACGCCAGCGAGGGCGCGCAGCGCGTCATCGATGCAGCCGTGCAATTGTGGGGCGGTCAAGGCGTGTGCAGCGGTGCGCCCGTCGAGACGCTCTATCGCGAGATTCGTGCCCTGCGCATCTATGAAGGCGCAACGGAGGTCCAGCAACTCATCATCGGCCGCGATCTGCTCAAAGCGCATGCCGAACACACTGCGACGGCCGAACGCGCAGGGGCGGGCCAATGACCATGAGCGAGCAAGCGCCCATCGTCTTCGAACGCCCCGTGCGCATTCGCTTCGCGCATTGCGACCCGGCGGGCATCGTGTTCTTTCCGCAGTATCTGACGCTGACGAACGCGCTCGTCGAAGACTGGTTCACCGATTCGCTCGGCATCGACTACGCCGATATGATCGCGCGCCGCCGCGTGGGCCTGCCCATCGTCAGGCTTCAATGCGAATTCGCCCGGCCAAGCCGCATGGGCGAAACGGTCACGCTCTCGCTTGCGTTGACGAAGGTCGGTCAGCGCTCGATAGGCATCCATATCGTCGGCCGAGGCCTCGACGGCGTTCGGTTCGTCGCGCACCAAGTACTGGTCACGACGTCGCTGGAGAGCGGCGAATCGATCGACATTCCTCACGATATCCGCGCGGCGTTGCAACGTGCGGCCGCTTCTTCATCCCCGAATGCTCAAGAGGCACTTAGATGAAACGTCCCCTGTTACCCGCCGGGTGGTCCAAGCCGCGCGGCTACGCGAACGGCGTCGCGGCGCACGGCACGCAAGTGTTCATCGCCGGACAAATCGGCTGGGACCACACCGAGCAATTCCGCTCCGATTCCTTCGCCGAGCAAGCACGCCAAGCGCTCGAAAACATCGTCGCCATATTGAAAGAAGCCGGCGCGCGGCCGGAGCACCTCGTACGCATGACCTGGTACGTGACCGATAAACGCGAGTACCTCGCGGCGGCGCGCGATGTCGGCCAAGCGTTCAGAGAGTTGATCGGCGATTACGACATCGCCATGAGCGCCGTGCAAGTAGCCGCGCTCATCGAAGACCGCGCCAAAGTGGAAATCGAAGCCACCGCCGTGATACCCGACTGACCCGGAGCGAGCCATGGAACCGTCAGCCCATGTCGATACGTTTGCGCGAGACCATTTGCCGCCGCAAGATCAATGGCCGGTCTTGCTGCTCGATCACCCCGATGTCTCCTACCCCAAGCGCTTCAACTGCGCGACGGAGCTGCTCGACGCCACCATCGCAGCCGGGCACGGCGATCGCATCGCGATCTGGTCGGAAGTCGACGACACGCCGAAGGGTACAACGTACCGCGAGCTGCGCGAGATGGTCGATCGTTGGGCGCATGTGCTCGTCGAAGACATGGCGCTGGTTCCCGGCAACCGCGTGCTGCTGCGCGGGCCGAATACGCTGCAAATGGCGGCGGCGTTCCTGGCGAGCCTCAAAGCGGGACTGGTCGTCGTGCCGACGATGCCGCTGTTGCGAGCGAAGGAATTGAAGCAGATCATCGACAAAGCGCAGATCCGCGCGGCTCTCTGCGATGCCCGTTTGATCGAAGAACTCGACCGATGCTGCGACGAGAACGATGAATTCTATTGCGCCGATCTCGTCGACGTACGCGTGTTTCACAGCGACGCGCCCGGCGCCATAGAGTCATTGGCCGCAACTAAACCCACGCAGTTTACGGCTTGCGACACGGCAGCGGACGATGTCTGTCTGATCGCATTCACGAGCGGCACGACCGGCGCGCCGAAAGGCTGCATGCATTTCCACCGCGACGTGCTCGCGATGTGCGATCTGTTTCCGCGCCACGTGCTAAAGCCGACTGGCGCCGATGTCTTTTGCGGCACGCCGCCGCTTGCGTTTACGTTCGGCCTCGGTGGCTTGCTGTGCTTCCCGATGCGTGTTGGCGCATCGACGGTGCTGATCGAACGGCTCACACCCGAAACGCTGCTGCGCACCGTGGAACGCTTTCATGCGACGACGATGTTTACCGCACCGACGTTCTACCGGCAAATGGCGCCGCTCGTGCCGCGCTTCGATATCGCGAGCTTGAAGAAGACGGTATCGGCGGGTGAGGCGCTGCCCGATGCCACGCGCGAGCTCTGGCGCAAGGCGACCGGCATCGAGATGATTGATGGCATAGGCGGAACGGAGATGATCCATATCTTCATCTCGTCGTCCGGCGACGAAGTGCGCCCCCGTGCGATCGGCAAAGCCGTGCCCGGTTATGTGATCCAGGTCGTCGACGACGAGATGCAGCCCGTGCCCGTCGGCACGGTCGGCAAGCTCGCCGTGCGCGGGCCGACCGGGTGCCGCTATTTGGCCGACGAGCGTCAAAAGAAGTTCGTGCGAGACGGCTGGAATCTGCCTGGCGACGCGGTTTACGTCGATGCCGACGGCTACGTCTTCTATCAAGCGCGCGCCGACGACATGATCGTGTCCGCGGGTTACAACATCTCGGGGCCCGAGGTCGAAAGCGTGTTGATGCAGCATGAGGCCGTGGCCGAGTGCGGCGTCATCGGTGCGCCCGATGAGGAGCGCGGGCAAGTCGTGAAAGCGTTCGTCGTCGTCAAGCCAGGCTACGTCGCCGACGATGCCCTCGTCACCGCCCTGCAGACGTTCGTGAAGCAAACGGTCGCGCCGTATAAGTACCCGCGCGTCATTCAGTTCATCGACGCATTGCCGCGCACGGAAACGGGCAAGCTCAAGCGGTTTGCGCTGCGCAGCATGTAAGCGATCTACATCTGCTTGAACAGTCCCGCATACGCCCTGCTGACGGGCAGCACCGCATCATGCTCGAGCAGGTGAATGCGCAGCCTGCCCAGCAAATCCCGCTCGATTCGATCGACCGCCGCATAGGCCACGATCACGCCGCGATGCACTTGGGCGAACCGGTCGCCGTCCAAGCGCGGCAGTAACTCTTTCAGCGGCGTGCGAATCAAATGCCGCTGATCGCGCGTGACCGCCTCGGTGTACTTATCGGTCGCCTGAAAGAACAGCACATCGTCGATCGATACGAGTTTCGTCGTCTCTTTGATCCCTACCGTCAACCATCGAATCGGCGCCACTTCCCTAGCTTGGCCCAACTCGTCGGCCGCTGCCCCGCGCTCCGGCGCGCCGCTCTGCTGCAAACGCGCGATGCAGCGCAAAAGGCGCTCGTCCGTCACCGGCTTGAGCAAATAGTCGGTCGCGGCGGCCTCGAACGCTTCCACCGCATGGGCATCGTACGCCGTCACGAACACCACCCGCACGGGCGCGGCCAGTTGCGCAACCTTGAGCCCATCGATGCCCGGCATGCGAATGTCGAGGAAGGCGATGTCGGGGCGCTTCTCGTTCAACTGCGCCAGCGCCTCCACCCCATCCCGCGGCATCGATACGATCTGAAGTTCGGGCCAAAAGCGCGTTAGGCGCGCAGCGAGTTCGGCCGAAAGATTCGGCTCGTCGTCGGCAATCAGGGCGGACGGCATGAGCGAGCGCTCCCTAGCGAAGCGGAGAAATCGGAATGCGCAGGCTGGACGTCACACCGCGCGCACCTTCGGCGTTCGCGGCGACGGACACGCTCGCGCGCGGACCATACACGCTATTCAAGCGAGCACGTACGTTCGTTAGCCCAACGCCGCCATGCAAGTTCGTGCCGTGTCCCAGACCGACGCCTGTGTCGATCACATCGAGCGCCACCATATCAGCTTCGATTCGCCCCACGATGCGAATCTCGCCCCCGTCGATCGACGGCTCGATGCCGTGCAGCAACGCGTTTTCCACGAGCGGCTGCATCAGCAACGGCGCGAGCGGCACTTGTCGCATCGGCTCGACGACGTCGATCGCATAGCGCAAACGATCGCCGAGACGAATCGAGGCAATGTCTAGCAGCGCTTCCACGAGTTCGACCTCGTCCTTGAGTGTGGAGGCGGCATCACGCGTGCGTTTCAAGCTCGCGCGCAGGTATCGATTGAGGCTATCGAGCATCGATGCCGCACGCTTCGGGTCGCGCTCGATCAAACTCTGGACGTTGGCCAGCGTATTGAACAGGAAATGCGGTTCGATCTGCGCTTGCAACAGGGCGAGCCGCGCCGCCGTCTCGGCTTGCCGCAACTCGGCCGCCTCGCGTCGCTGGGTTTCCAACGATGCGCGCATCCTCATCGCTTGCGCGGATACGGCGCCGAACGCACAGGCGACGCCCGCAATGACGAACGACGTACCGTAGTGAAACCAAGCGTCGAGGCTCGAACGGCCCAGCAAATGCGGCACGCCGCCGACCGTGTAGGCAGCGATTTCGACGCCCGCCACCACGCTCAACGGCGCAATCAGCAAAACCCTAGGCAAGAGGCCAAAGCGCGCCGCGCCGAGTGTGCCTGTGAGCCTGCCAAGCGCCGAGGCGCTCAGGCCAATGCCGTTTCCGACCACGAGATACCGCAGCAAAGGTTCGTCGCGATGCGCCGTCCAAAAGCCCACACTGACGATGCTGCAGAACGCGACGAGCCATAGGATCGAGACGACGCCGCGCGCGAGCGGCGCCGGACGGCGGACACCGTCGCGGCGCTGCCATAAGCGGCTTGGGAGAGCGACCTTCAACTCGCGTTCAACTCGTGTTCAATTCGCCTTCAATTCGCCCGCAATGCAGTCGCGATCGGCAACCGCGCTGCACGTACTGCCGGGAGCAAGCCCCCGAGCATACCAATCGTGCAGGCGACGAACACGCCCGACACGAGCAACGAGGCAGTGACCGTCAAATGAAACACGACCTGCGTGAAACCCGCGCCGAGCGTATTGACCGTGTTGCCGTTAAAGAACAGCCACGCTGCGCCCGAGCCAATCGCACTGCCGATGATGGACAGCAGCAGCGACTCGACCAACACCGAAATCACAATCGGCATGCCGGAAAACCCGATCGCGCGCAGCGTGGCGATTTCCCGCGTGCGCGTGGACACCGCCGTGTACATCGTGTTGAGCGCACCGAAGCACGCGCCTAGCGCCATGATGCCGCCCACGAAATACGCAAGTAGATTCAAGAGCTTCGATAAGTTGCGCGATTGCGCCGCGTAGTAATCGGCTTCGCGCTGGACGCCCACCTTGAGCGTCGGGTCGGTCGTCAATGCGCTCTTGAATCGATCGAACGCTGCCGCCGAATCGAGCATGACCGTCACGGATTGAAAGCCATTGCGCCGATACGCGGAGAGCACGGTCTCGACATCACCGTGCAATTCCGATTCATGCGCATCGCCGCCGCTTTCGAAAATGCCGACGACCGTCCATTCCGAGTCCCGAAAGGCAATGTGGCTGCCGAGCTCGAGCCCCTTGAACTGCGCCACGGCCGATTTGCCGACGATCAATTCGCGCACGGCGGGGCGAAACATCCGTCCCGCTATCAAATGCATCTCAGGCCGCAGCTTCGCCGCGTTCGGCCCGACCCCGCGCAAGGTGACGTTCGCGTCGGCCCCGTCCTTCTTTTGCGGCAAGGCGACGATCACGACCGCTTCCGCCGAAGCGACCGGCCGCCCGGCTTCGTCTTTACGGACACCTGGCGCATCCATGATCGTCTGCGCGTTTTCTCGATCGATCGTGCTTTCGAGCTCGGCCTGCGAACCCGCACGCAGCACGATGGCCCGATCGGCTCGCGCCGTGCCCTTCAACGTGCGCTGAAAACCCGCGGCCATGGCCAGCACCGACACCATGACCGCGACGGTCACGGCGATACCGATCACGATGACCCACGCCGTGCCGATGCGCTGCGGCAAACTACGCAGGTTCATCGACGTGACAGCAACGATTTGCTTGATCATGAGCGCAGTGCCTCCACGATGACGAGCCGCTTGGCGCGCCAAGCCGGAACGATGCCGGTCGCCACGGCGAGCAGCGCCGCCATGAGGACGCCTTCCGCGATGACGGTCACGGGCATGTCGACGACGCCGAGCGTCCCGCGCAGCATCGGAAAGAGCAGATCGGCAATGGCAAGCCCAAGCAGCGCCGCAAAGATGCACAGCGTCAGCGATTGCACGAGAACGAGCACCAGCATGCGCGTATCGGAAAAACCGAGCGTCTTGAGCACGGCCAATTCGGGCACTTGCTCGCGCACGGCCTGCATGACGGTGCTGCCAACCGCGAACAACAGCGCGAAGAAGACGGCGAAGAGGATGTAGGTGACGATGAGATTGATGTCGCCGATCTGCTTCATGAAAGACTGTTGAAACTCCTTCTCCGTTTGCGTCTTGGTTTCATCGGGCGAATTGGCGAAGCGGCGGTCTATCTCCTGGGCGATCTGCGCCGATTGGCTGGGGTCTTTCACCTGCACGATGTACCAACCCACCTTGCCCTTCGCGAAGCTGCGGGCTTCGTCGAAGTACTTGTAGTTGAAGAACATCGCGTCTTCGCGCGAACGCTCGCTCGGCACTTCATAGATGCCCACGATCGTGAAATCCCAATCGGAATTGCCGTCCGATGCTTTCACCCAAATCGTGGAGTGCAGCGGAATGCGGTCGCCGATCTTCCATCCGTATTTCTTCGCCAAGCCCGCGCCGATGATCGCGCCGTCGCGCGTATGCTCGAGCGCCGAAAGTTGATCTTTGGGGACGATCATTTCCGGATGAGCCGGAAACTCGCGCTCGGGCTCGACCGGAAATGCGGCGATAAAGTTTTTCGGGTCCTGGTAATAAGGCCCGAACCACGATTCGTGCGACACGCGCTGCACGCCGGGAATCGTTTCGAGCTGGTTCATGTAGGCGTACGGCAGGCTCTCGGTGATCGAGATCTTGTTGGTTACCACGAGCCGATTGACGTTCGAACGTTCGATGGTTTGCTTGAACGCCGAGTTCACGCCCTGCAGCATGCCGAACAGCAGAAATGCGATCACGATCGAAAGCAGCGTCAGCGAAGTTCGCACCTTCTTGCGCCAAAGCATCGCCCATATCAGCGGGATGAATTTCATCGTCTATCCCCTTGCGTTAGGCTTCGGTCTTTTGCCGCTCTTCGACGAATCGACCCTTGTCCAGATGCAGCGTGTGCGTTGCATAGTCGGCCGCTTTTTGATCGTGCGTGACCATGACGATCGTCTTACCGTACTCGCGGTTGAGCACTTGCAGCAAGTGCAGAATCTCATCGGCAGTGGTGCGGTCCAGATCGCCCGTCGGCTCGTCGCAAACGAGCAGCTTCGGATCGGACACGAGCGCGCGCGCAATCGCCACGCGCTGCGCTTGCCCGCCGGACAGCTCCGACGGCTTGTGCTTGGCGCGATCCTCCAAGGCCACAATGGCGAGCGCCGCATGCACGCGCTTCAACCGGTCGCCCTTGGGCAGCGAAGTGAGCAGCAGCGGCAGTTCGACGTTGCGCTCGGCCGTGAGCATCGGCATCAAGTTGTAGAACTGAAATACGAAGCCGACGTTATTCGAACGCCAACGCGCGAGGCTGCCGCCGCGCAATTGATCGATGCGCTCGCCCGCAACCACGATTTCCCCGCTCGTCGGCTGATCGATGCCGCCGATCAAATTGAGCACCGTCGTCTTACCCGATCCCGACGGCCCCATCAAGGCAACGAAATCGCCCTCGGCCACATTCATGTCGAGATGGTGCAGCACTTCGACTGTTTGCTTGCCGCGCGTGTACGTCTTGACGACGTCCTTCAGAGACACCATGGCAGTCATTTCGCTTTGCTCCTTCGATCTCGATTCTGGGTTCGAGTGTTGCGTTTCGGGTTTACCGATCGACGACCTTCACGTGCGCACCGTCGGCCAATTTCGTGAAATCACCCACCGCCACGCGTTCGCCGGCGGCGAGGCCGGCGAGCACCGTTTGGGCCTCGGCGTCGCGCGCGCCCAGCTTCACTTCGCGGCGCTCCACCGTGTCGTCGTGCAGTACATAGACGGTGCCCGTCGCCGAACCGGTGCTCGCCTGCACCGCATCGGCCGGCAACGTGACCGCGCCGGCACTCGCCGCACCGTTCGCACCGCTTTGCGCACGGCTCAGGAACGAGACGCGCGCACCCATCTCCGGCAAGATGCGCGGATCGCGCGACTTGAAGCCCACGCGCACCTTGACGGTCGCCTTGCTGCGATCGGCCGTGGGCACAACTGCAATCACGTAGGCAGGGATGTTCCAGTCCGGATAGGCGTTCAGCTTCAGCGTGGCGGGTTCGTCCGCACGCACGCGGCTGATGAAGTTTTCGCTTACGTCGACTTCGACCTCGAGCGAGTCCATATCGACGAGCGTGCAAATGCCGCTGCGTGTGAAACCGCCCCCCGCCGATAGCGGCGAAACGATTTCCCCCGGCTGTGCGTTCTTGCTCGTCACGACGCCCGTGAACGGCGCACGTACGGTCGTATCGTCGAGATCGCGTTGCGCCACTTCGAGCGCCGCCCGGCGCACGGCCAAATTGCCTTCGGCTACTGCCACATCCGTCTGCTTGGCATCGTAATTCGCCTTGCTTTGATCGAGCGCGGTGGTACTGATCACGCCCGCGGCGGCGAGCTTGCGGTCGCGGGCGTAAATAGGCGCGATATCGGCCGCGGCGGCCTTCGCCTGCAGCAGCGTGCTTTGCGCCTGGGTCACGCCTGCCTTCGCTTGAAGCAGCGTGGCCGTTGCGTTGCGATCGTCTAGCTTGGCGACGATGTCGCCCTCTTTCACGTGCACGCCTTCCTCGATGAACAACTGCGAAAGCTTGCCCGTGATCTTCGCCGACACCGTCGCTTGACGGCGCGCAACTACATACCCCGACGCATCGAGAATCGATGCGCCCCCTTGCGCGCCCGAACCGGTGGCCACGGGCCGAGCGACCGCCACCTTCACTGTCGGCACCGCGGCATGCAACCAAAAGAAAGCGGCCGCCCCGAGCGCGATCAGCAAAGCGATCAGCGCCGCCAGCCACCACAAGCGCCGCGACGACGTACTTTCCGTGGGCCGTGCGTCGCGATCGATCCGCAACTGCCGCAACAACTCCGATTTATCGGTCATGTAATCGACTTCCGCGATATGAATTGGATGATCCTGCCACCGCTATCTTGCTCGCTGCCCTCTTCTGCCCTCTACCCGCTATCGATCGGCCTGCGCGGCCTCGCCCGCCTGCTTCCAATCGCCGCCCAGTGCGAGGAACAACGCCGCCGTATCTTGGTAACGCGCCGCCAGCGCCTGCACATAAGCGACGCGCGAGCGCTGATACTGCTGCTGCGCAACGAGCAGTTCGAGGTGATTCGCGCCGCCGAGACCGAAACGCTGTTCGATCAAATGCAAGCTGTCGGCCGCGGCCGTTTGCGCACGATATTGCGCCGCTAGCGTTTGCGCATCGGCGTCCAGCGCATGCAGCGCATCGGCCACGTTCTTGAACGCTAGCAGAACGGTTTGCCGGTACTGCGCGAGCGATTGATCGTACGTGGCGATCGCCGCGCGCCGCTTGGCGCTCAGCGTTCCGCCTTGAAACAACGGCGCGCTCACGTTCGCGCCCAGCGAAAACACCGTGCTGTTGAATAGCGAACGGAAAGAAGACGTCGATTCGCCATAGCTGCCCGTAATGCCGATCTGGGGCAACATGTTCGCCGTTGCGACCCCGATCTGCGCACTCGCTTCATGCAATTGTGCTTCGGCGCGCCGGATATCGGGCCTTTGGCGCACGATTTCGGAGGGCACCATCAGCGGAATATCGAGCGGCAATCGCAGCGAGGCGAGGTCGAACGCGGCTTCGCCGTATTCGCTCGGCGGCTTGCCAAGATAAACGGCGAGCTGACTGCGCGCAGCCGCAAGTTGCTGCCGCAGGGGCGGCAACGTCGCCTGCACCGTCGCCAAATTCGATTCGGCCGATAAAACGTCGGAACGGGCCGCACCGCCTAGCTCGAACTCCTGACGGCTCAAATCGACCTCGTGCTGCGCCGAGGCAACGAGCTCTTCGGTCGCGGCCATCTGCGCGCGCAGCGACGCTTCGAGTACCGCGGCCGTCACCACGTTGGCGGCGAGCGTCTGGTAAGTCGCTTGCAGTTCCTCGCGCTGCGCATCGCGGCCGGCCTCTTGCGCCTCGATGCCGCGCCGCACCCCACCGAACACATCGAAGTTGTACGACAAGCTCACCGACGCGTTATAAAGCGTGAACAGAAAATCGCCGAACCCGGGAAACCCTTGCGCCGCGCCGTTCAGCTTTTCTCGGGTGGCGCCCGCGCTGCCGCTGATCGACGGGAACAACCCGCCGCGCTGCGCGTTCACCTGTTCTTGCGCCACGCGCAACGCGGCTTGCGCCGAAGCGATCGTCGGACTATTGGTCAACGCGGCCGCCACGAGCCCATCGAGTTGAGGCGAACCGTATGAGGTCCACCACTGCGACGAAAGCTGAGCCGCGGGGTCGAAGCGCTGCGCCGCACCGCCCTCGATCGGAGTCGCTTGCGTTTGCGCAGGCAACGGCTCGCGCGTCACGCTGGCCGCGACGGGCGCCGCAGGCGCTTTGAAATCGGGGCCGACGGCGCAACCGCCGCAGGCGAGCAAGGCGGCAAACGAAAACAACGCCGCAACGCCCCTGCGCCGCATGCACGGATCGCATTGGGGACTCACTCGGCGCAATTGGCCACGCTGTTTGTTTTCCATATTCCGAATTGGGACTATTCGACATTATTCCCCCGATTTGTCGGCGGAGGAAAAATGAAGCGGGCTCTCGGGCGATGAAATGCGGCACAGAGTATAGCGCCCGCTTTCTTTTATCGATAGTCGGATCACGCAACCGGACGACGCACGCGCATCAATACGTCGCAAGCGCACTCGTTCGAAGCGTGCGGCGTTGCCCACGCCGGGGCCCCAAACCGGCCGACTACGAGAGCTAGGAGTTGACACAGTCGACGTGCCTGAGCCTTTTCTCCGCTTTGTCGGCGCTAGCCGCAATTCGTCGCCGCCGCGTGCTATTCGTCGCATGCCGCGCAAAGCGAATCGGTGCGGAAATACACTGCTGTTTTCCTCGCGCGCAAACGCGTCGCATCAAAGATTCGTCATAAAAAGGAAGAGGCGATTAGCATGCATTTCATCCCGACTTACGTATATGTTCTGCTCTGCGCACTCGTCTATCTAGGCGTGCGCCGGTGTTTTCCGCGCACAATGCGCCCCGAGCGCCTGCTCGTGTTTCCGCTCGGCTTCCTGGCCCTCGGTGCAGCGAGCCTTGACCGCGCGTTCCCGGGCGCGGATATATCGATGGATGCCGTGTCGCTCGCCATGCTGGCCCTCGGGGCGGGCCTGGGGTGGTTGCACGCAAGCCGTTGGGCTCTACAGTTCAAAGTCACGGATAACCGCGTCAAAGTGCGCATACCGGGAGATCCGTGCTTGCTTGTGACGCTGTTGCTCTCGTTTGTCTGCAAATTCATCGAGCGTTATGCGATGGCTACGCATGCGTCCTGGAGCACATCGCTTTCTTTCACATTGCTTTCATTTGCCGCATGGGGCCTCTTGGCGGGCCTGCCTCTCGGGCGCGCGCTCAACGTGGTGGTCCGCTCGATGACGCCCAGAACCCGCGACGAAGGCATTCCTAGCTTCGAATAATCGACAGCATTGAAGCACCGCCACCGGGCCGATGGAACGACAATTGCTTTTCCGGAACCACGTCCGTCGGGACGTTGTCCGTGCCCGCCGCCTTCGCCGTAAAGGACGCAGAAGGACGCAGCGCATTGCCGCTTCGTTCGGGCGCATACCTTCCGTGCGCATGACAAAGGGCTAGACCCTCGCAATCTGCAACGCGTTGCGTATCATATACAGCGCGGCACGACCCAAACGAAGCAAAAACCGCCGCGGGCGGCGGTGGCTCATGCCGGATTGCCGGCTAGTCCATCGCGAACTCGTCGCGAGGCGCCAATGCCGCCTGTGCCAGCTCACTCCATTTGTGCATATCGATCGCTATGTCTGATCACAGCCGAGGACGTTCGCCCGAACGCCGTGACGCTCCATCGAACGGCGGCGAAATTCGGGTCGATGGGGCGCACGCGAGCGACGCGCTTGATGGCAAACGGCACACCGAGGATGCGAGCCAGCCTCCCATCGCCCAACTCGAACGCGAATTGCAGCGCACGCGCGAGCAACTGCAGGCGGCAAGCGAAGCGCTACGGATTGTCAAAGCCGAGCTCAGCGCAAAGTCCGAGGAAACGAGCAAGATCAACGACGAAGTGGAGCGGCGGCGCGACGAGTTCCTGGCTGTCGTATCGCACGAGCTGAAGCACCCGTTGAACCTGATCAGCGCGAACACGGAACTCATCGCACGCTCGGCCGAAGCCCGCGCAAACGCGGCGATCGCCCGAGCGGCCGATACGATACGCCGCACCGTCCTCGGGCAAGCGCAGATCATCGACGACTTGCTCGACATGTCGCGTCTGCGCACCGGCAAATTGTCGATCACGCGACGGCCCGTCGACCTCAAGGAAATCGTGCAACGCATCTGTCATACGATGCACGACGAAGCGCAGCGCAAGGATGTCGATTTCCGGCTTTCGGTGCCGAGCGAGCCGGTATCCGTGAACGCCGACCTCACGCGAATCGAGCAAATCGTCTGGAACCTCGTCAGCAATGCGCTCAAATTCACCGACGGCGACGGCAAAATCGTCGTCCAGCTTTCGATCGACGAATATGACGCGGTCCTGAGCGTGACCGACAGCGGTGTCGGCATCGATCCGGCTACGCTGCCGCATATCTTCGAGATGTACCGGCAAAGCCGCGTCACCGCTGCGGCCGTACGCGGCGGCCTCGGTATCGGGCTGTCGCTCGTCAAAGAACTGGTCGCGATCCATGGCGGCCAGGTACGAGCCCATTCCGAAGGACTCGGGCGCGGCGCAACCTTCACCGTCAAGCTGCCGCGAATCGTCGAGACGGTCCCCGATGCGGCTGGCGGCCCGAACTCGACGGCCTTCTTGCGAGGCGAGCGCGTGTTGATCGTCGACGACGATCAGGAAACGCTCGAGGCGTTCAAACTGCTGCTGGAAATGGAGGGCGCAGCGGTGACCATCGCCACGAGCGGCGACGAAGCGCTCGAATCGCTCGGCAAGCTGACGCCATCGGTGATCTTGTCGGATCTCGGCATGCCCGGCATGAGCGGCTTGGAATTCATCCAGGCCGTGCGCCGACGGCCCGAGTTCGCATCGATCAAGGCCATTGCGCTCAGCGGCTTCGGCAGAGCGTCGGATGTCGAGGAGGCCGCGCGGGCGGGATTCGATGCGCATTTGACCAAGCCCGTCATGCTCGATGCGTTGTTGAGCGCCATCGCGCAAGTGCAAACGAAGCCGCGGTCGGCTGCACCGTAACGGCTGTCGGTTTTAGGCTGTCGGTTTTAGGCTTTCGCCGCTGCTCGCCCCCTACAAAAGGTTGGGCGTGCCGACCCACATGAGCAAGGCCTCCTGCTCTCCCGTGTTTTCCCAATAATGCGCATCGGTCGAATCGTAATGCGCCGAATCGCCTTCGCGGAAGACGTAGGTCTTGCCTTCGAGCGTCAATGTCACGGTGCCCGAGAGCACATACCAGAACTGCTCGCCCGCGCGTGCGGTGATGTCGTCGAGCTTGCGCCCGGCCGGGATGCGCACGAGCAGCGCCTCCATGCGGCCGCCGGCGGTGATTCGCGTGAGCCGCGCGAAACGCTTGTCGGCATCGGCAAAGCCGAAGAAGGTCAGGTGATCGCCGCGCGCGACGAATCGTTCCTCGCGCGGCGCGTCGAGCAAATACTGCACCTCGACGCCGAGCACGCGAGCGATCGACACTAACGTCGCGAGCGAAGGCCGCGCTCGGCCACGCTCGATCTGCGACAAGAACGGCGTGGAGATGCCCGCGCGCGTGGCGGTCTCGTCGAGCGTCAACGCCAAGCGCTGGCGCAACGAGCGAATCTTCGGTCCAAGCACGGTGGACTGCGCCCGGTCATCCTCGATCCATGCGCCGTGTTCGTAAGTCTTGCGGTGGCGCCTCATGCCGTCATTCATGACGACTCCCTTTCGGGATCGGGCACGCCGTCGGCACTCGCTTGTTCGCGGTCTGCTTTCCGCTCGCCGCCCGACGAAGCGCGCCGCTGCGTTGCGCGCATGACGACATGGAATGCAACGGGCGTGAATGCGAGGCCGAGGACCGTCGCTGCGATCACGCCGCCGAACACGCCGGTGCCGATCGAATGGCGGCTTTCCGAGCCACCTCCGCTCGAGAACACGAGTGGCACGACGCCCAGCAAGAATGCCGCCGACGTCATCACGATGGGCCTGAAACGCATCGCACATGCTTGCACGATCGCATCTACGAGCGCGACGCCGTGAGTGCGCGCATCGCGTGCGAATTGCACGATCAAGATCGCATTCTTCCCGGCGAGCCCGATGACGGTCACCAGCCCGATTTTGAAGTAGATGTCGTTCGGCAAACCTCGCACGAGCATCGCCGCGACAGCGCCGATCATGCCGAGCGGCACGACGATCAGCACCGAAAGCGGAATCGACCAACTTTCATAGAGCGCGGCAAGCGCCATGAAAACAGCGAGCAACGATAAGCCGATGAGAAGCGGCGTCTGCCGTGCAGCCTGCGTTTCCGCCAGCGCCGCATCGGCCCAATCGTAGGCTGTGCCCTGGGGCAGTTGCGCAGCCAGCCGCTCCATTTCCGCCATCGCCGCACCGGAGCTGTAGCCGTCCCCCGCACGGCCCGTCACGTCGAGCGACGGATAGCCGTTGTAGCGCGCCAGCACGGTGGGCCCGCGCGACCACTTCAACGACGCAAACGCAGAGAACGGCACCATCTTGCCGACCGAATTGCGCACCGCCAGGCTCAGCAAATCGGCATCGGCCATGCGCGCTTGGGACTCGGCCGTTACCAGCACGCGCAACATGCGGCCCGCGGCGGGGTAATCGTCGACGTACGACATGCCGAACGTGTTGCCGAGCACGTCTTCGATCGCATCGAACGACACATTCATCGCATACGCCTTGGCCCGATCGACCTCGAGCACGACACGCGGCGCATCGGGCAGCGTCTCGGAATGAACATCGGCCAGCACGGCACTCTTGCGCGCCAATTCGAGCATATGCTCGCGGGCCGCTTCCAAGCCGGCATTGCCCATGCCGCCGCGGTCCTCGAGATGGAACGTGAAGCCCTCCGCATGGCCCATTCCAGGAACCGATGGCGGCAATTGCGCGATCACCTGGCCATCTCCGATCTTCTCGAACGACTGATTCAAACGGTCGCGCAACGCAAGCGCATCTATGTTGCGACGCGACCAGTCCTTCAGAGCAACGAACGCCATGCCAACGTTTTGACCGTTGCCCGCAAAGCTCCAACCGATCACGCTCGTCACGTTCTCGACCGCGCTTTGCCGATGAAGAATGTCCTCGACCTGGCGAATGACGGCGTAGGTGCGTTGCTGCGATGCCCCGGGCGGCAATTGCACCATCACCTGAAGCTGGCCCTGGTCCTCGGTCGGCAGAAACCCGCCGGGCAACGATGCATACAACAGCGCGCCGATACCTATCATGACCAGATGCACGGCGAAGAAACGCTTAGGATGACGAAGCAACTTCGCGACGATCGCGCGATAGCGGTCCGATGCTCGTTCGAACCCCCGAAGAAACCGCGCAGCCATGCCGCGGCCCGTCGCGCCCTCATCGCGCGGCGGCTTGAGCAAGTTCGCACACAGCGCGGGGGCGAGCGAAAGCGCCATGAACGCGGAAACGAGGATCGCCGCAATCATGGCGATCGAGAACTGACGATAGATGCCGCCGACGCCGCCGTCGAAGAACGCCATCGGGACGAATACCGCCGTCAGCACGGCCGTGACGCCGACGATCGCCCCGCCGATCTGCGCCATCGCCTTGCGCGTCGCCTCGCGCGGCGCAAGCCCTTCGTCGCGCATGATGCGCTCGATGTTTTCGACGACGACGATCGCGTCGTCGACCAGAATCCCGATCGCCAGGACCAGCCCAAACAACGTGAAAACGTTGATCGAAAGCCCGAACGCGTACATGGCCGCGAACGCGCCCATCAGCGCGACCGGAATCACGATCGTGGGCACGAGCGTATAGCGAAGATCGCGCAGAAACAGCCACATCACGCAAAACACCAACACGATCGCTTCGATCAGCGTGAGCAGGACTTCGCTAATCGCAATCTTGACGAAATGCGCCCCGTCATACGGAATCTCGACGGCGATCCCAGGCGGCAAGGTCTTCGACAGTTCGGCGACGCGCCGGTGAATCGCGTTCGAGGTTTCGAGCGCGTTGCCGAGCGGCCCGAGTTGGATGCCGACCGTCGCGGCAGGCTTGCCGTTCAAGCGCGACCAGAAGGTGTACGTGTCGCGCCCGAGTTCGACGCGCGCGACATCGCCGAGCCGCACGACCGAGCCGTCGGGCTGCGCCTTGAGCACGATGGCGGCGAACTCCTGCGCCGTACGCAATTGGCCGCGCACAGTGACCGAGGCCGTCAACGCCTGTCCGTCGACGGCCGGCGCATCGCCTATCGCCCCCGCGGTGACCGTCGCGTTCTGCGCGCGGATGGCCGTCGAGACGTCGGCCGGGGACAGCCCGTACTCGCGCAGCTTCATAGGATCGAGCCACACCCGCATCGCGCGATCGGCGTCCCACAGTTGCGCCGCGCCCACACCGGGCGTGCGCTTGAGCTCGCGCAACAAAAACCGGTTCAAGTAGTCGCTGAGCGCGGCCGAATCGCGCGTTCCATCCGTCGACACGAGCGTCACGAGCATGAGGAACGTATTTGCCGCCTTGAACACCGAAATGCCCTGTTGCACCGCTTGCTGCGGCAACCGCGGCTCGATTTGCTTCAAGCGGTTCTGCACGTCTACCATCGCCAAATCGGGATTAGTCCCGGCCGCGAACGTAGCGACGATTTCGACTTCGCCCAGCGCATCGCTCGTCGTCTCGTAGTACTGCAGGCCCTCCGCGCCGTCCAAGCTCTGCTCCATCAAGCTCGCGACGTTGCTATCGACCTCTTCCGCCGATGCGCCTGGATACTGCGCATCGATGATGACGCGCGGCGGTGCGAGCCGCGGATACTGGGCGACGGGCAGCATCGGCAACGCGAGCGCACCCGCGACGATGATCGAGAGCGCGACGATCCATGCGAACACCGGACGGTCGATGAAAAAAGACGGCACGTGCTTGCATCCTCCGTTGTTGTTGTTTGGCGTGATGTGTCTCGTCCATGCGATGCGAGCGCTAGCTCAAACGTACCGGCTTGCGCCGCTCTACGTCGCGTTACGCCTACAACGCTGCTCCCTCATGCAACGGCCTCGCTCGCGTCGGGCTCCGGCAATTGCATCGAAGCGGCCAACAACGATTGCGTATAGGGATGCGATGGCGCGCGCAGCACATCGAGCGTATCGCCCGCCTCGACGATGCGGCCGGACTTCATCACGACGACGCGGTGCGCCATGGCGCGCATGACGGCGAGATCGTGCGTGATGAACAGGTAGCTGAGCCCATACTTCTTTTGCAACCCGGTGAGCAATGTCAGCACTTGCTGCTGCACCGACACGTCGAGCGCGCTCGTCGGCTCGTCGAGCACCAGCAACTGCGGCTCGACGGCCAACGCCCGAGCAATCGCGATACGCTGGCGCTGGCCGCCCGAGAACTCGTGCGGATAGCGCAGCAGGGCATCGGCGGGCAGCCCCACTTCTTCGAGCAATTGGGCCACGCGCGCCGCGCGCTCCTTTGCGGCCAGATGCGGCTTGTGAACTCGCAGCCCTTCGCCGACGATCTGCTCTATCGTCATGCGAGGCGAAAGCGACCCGAACGGATCTTGAAAGACCACTTGCATCCGCGCGCACAGCGCGCACCATTGCGCGCTCGATGATCGATAGCTGGCAAGCGTGCGCCCGCCGATTTTGATTTCCCCGTGAGCCGCACGCTGCAGCCCCAGCACCGTTGCGGCCAACGTTGATTTGCCCGAGCCCGATTCGCCGACGATGCCCACCGTTTCGCCCCGCCGTAACGTGAGATCGACGTCCTGCACCGCGCGAAACGCCGCGCTGCCGAATAGTCCGCGCAGCCCCTTCGCACTCGTTCGGTAATCGACCGAGAGACCGGAGATTTCGAGAACAGGATTCGATTCGGGCGGCACCGGATCGACGCATCGATGCGGCTCGCTATCGAGCAGGCGTTTCGTATACGGATGCTGGGGATCGGCGAATAGCGCGTCGGTCGTGTTCGTTTCCACCAGCACGCCCTTTTCCATCACGGCCACGCGCTGCGCGAAGCGCCGCACGAGATTCAAATCGTGCGTGATCAACAGCACCGCCATGCCGCGCTCGGCTGCCTCCTGTTCCTGCAGGTCGATCAGCAGATCGACGATCTGCTGCCGGACGGTGACGTCGAGCGCCGTCGTCGGTTCGTCCGCCAGCAGCAGACGCGGGCGGCACGCGAGCGCCATCGCGATCATCGCGCGCTGGCGCTGGCCGCCGGAAAGCTGGTGCGGAAAACTATCGATGCGGCGCTCGGGCTCGGGAATGCCGGTTCGGCGCAACAGTTCGATCCCTCGTGCGCGCGCCGCGTTCGGCCGCAACCCCTCGTGCAAAAGCAAGCTTTCGGCGATCTGCTTGCCTACCGTGTATAGGGGGTTAAGCGCCGTCATCGGCTCTTGAAACACCATGGCGATATCGGCGCCACGCATGCCGCGCATCTGCTGCTCCGTCTTCGTCAGCAGATCCTCGCCTTCGAACAGGATGCGGCCCGACACCGTCGCATCGGGCACGAGACGCAAGATCGAGAGAGCCGTCAGACTCTTGCCGGACCCCGATTCGCCTACGAGCGCAACCCGCTCCCCGCGCGCGATCGCGAGCGTCAACGCACGCACGCATTGTTTCTCCCCGAAACTGATCGACAGATTTTCGATGCTGAGCAAAGGACCGGTGCGCATCACTTCGCTCCCCCGAAAGCGGACCCGCGGTTGCGCGTATCGAGCGCGTTGCGCAGCGCGTCTCCCATGAACGTCAACAACAGCAGCGTCACGACCAGCGCAGCGAATGCGGAAATGGAAATCCACCAGGCATCGAGATTGTTCTTGCCTTCTTGCAACAGCTCGCCAAGGCTTGGGGTGGGCGGCGGCACGCCCAGGCCTAGGAAATCGAGGCTCGTGAGCGAGAGGATCGCGGCGCTCATGCGAAACGGCAGGAACGTGATGACAGGCGTCAGGCTGTTGGGCAGCACGTGACGCCAGATGATCTGCCAATTCGAGAGCCCCATCGTGCGCGCGGCTTTCACGTAATCGAGCGAGCGGTTGCGCAGAAATTCGGCGCGCACATAGTCGGACAGCACGAGCCATCCGAACATCGACAGCAGAATGAACAGCAGCCACAGCGTAGGCTCGAAGATCGAGGCGAAGATGATGAGCAGATAGAGATCGGGCATAGACGCCCAAATCTCGATCAAGCGTTGCCCGATCAGATCGGTGCGGCCACCGTAGAACCCTTGCAACGCCCCGGTGAGGACGCCGAAGAAAACGCCCGATGCGGTCAACGCCAACGCCATGAGCACCGACACGCGGAAGCCGTATAACAAGCGCGAAAGCACGTCGCGTCCGAACTGGTCGGTCCCGAGCCAATTGGCCGATGACGGCGGCGCGGGGAACGGCCGCACGGCGAAGTAATCGATGGTGTCGTAGTAGTTATGGTTCGGCGGATAGATTGCGAAATTGCCGTTCGATTCGATCCGTGACCGAATATACGGATCGAGAAAGTTCGTCTTTGCGGGGAAATCGCCGCCGAACTGCGTTTCCGGATAAGTCTTCACGATCGGAAAGTAGTAATGGCCGTCGTAGCGCACGACGAGCGGCTTGTCGTTGCATAGCACCTCGCCCATGAGGCTGACGACGAACAGCACGGCGAAGATCAGCAGGCTCCAATAGCCGAGCCGCTGCTGCTTGAAGCGAAGCCACGTGCGCCGCCACGGCGAGGGCGACGCTAGCGGGACGCCGGCCGCCTTAGCGGTCCATGCGGTCGAATTGGATGCGGGGGTCGACGAGGACATAGCAGACATCAGCGATGAGTTTGGTGACGAGACCGATCAATGTGAACAAGAACAACGAGCCGAGCACCACGGGGTAGTCGCGGCGGATCACCGAGTCGTATGAAAGCTGGCCCATGCCGTCGAGCGAGAACAGCGTCTCGATCAGCAGGTTGCCGTTCAAAAATGCGCCGACGAACGCGGCGGGCAGGCCCGTCAGCAGGGGAATGGCGGCATTGCGCAATACATGCTTGCCCAGCACGTCGCGTTCGGGCGCCCCCTTGGCGCGGGCCGTGAGCACGTATTGCCGGCCGATTTCCTCGAGGAAAGTGTTCTTCGTGAGAATTGTCACGATGGCGAAATTGCCGACGACCGACGCCGTAACGG
The DNA here is from genome assembly GCF_029522115.1 of Trinickia sp. Y13. Classification (GTDB taxonomy): domain Bacteria; phylum Pseudomonadota; class Gammaproteobacteria; order Burkholderiales; family Burkholderiaceae; genus Trinickia. The sequence goes on from NZ_JAKWFK010000023.1 coordinate 27,650, forward strand.
GCAACACCATGTGCCACAGGTAGTCGAGCGCTTTGCCAAAGGTCGTCAGATCGGCGAAGTTGTCGGAGGTCAGTCCGCGCATCGGAAACACCTGCCAAAACGTGCCGCCGCCGAACAACATCAATAGCAACACGCCCAGCACGAAGCCGGGTATCGCATATCCGACCAACACCAGCACGCTCGTTACCGCGTCGAATCGAGACCCGTTGCGCACGGCCTTCGCAATGCCGAGCGGCACCGAAATTGCGTAGGTGAGCACGATCGTCCACAAGCCCAGCGAAATCGATACGGGCAGCTTGTTGCGAATCACGCGCCACACGCTCGCATGCTGAAAGTACGACTGACCGAGATCGAACGTCGCGTAGTGCTTGAGCATCAGGAAATAGCGTGTGAGCGGCGGCTTGTCGAAACCGAACTGCTTCTTGATTTGTTCGATCTGCTGCGGGTCGACGCCCTGGCTCGCGTGATATCCACCACCGCCACCGCCCCCGCCATCACCGCCGTGGTTGGCTTGGCCGTGGCGCAGTTGAGTCACCATCTGCTCGACGGGGCCCCCAGGCACGAACTGCGTGACGACGAAAGTCAGCGTAACGACGCCGATCAGTGTCGGAATCATCAGCAGCAAACGTCGAAGAATATAAGCGAACATGGCCGTTAGAAATCCTCGGTATTTCGATCTGTCAGTGCGCAGCGCCCTGCGCGTTGGCGGGGGTCGCCGATGCCTGCAAGGTCGCTGCCCCCTTCTTCCCGCGGAACCAGTAATCGATGATCCAATCTTCGGCTTGATACGAATTGGGCACGACACGCGGGTGACCGATCGTCGTCTTGTAGCCGATGCGGACATCGCGCTCGTAATACTGCGGCACCACGTAATACTCGTTGATCAGCACCCGGTCGAGCGCACGCGTCGCCGCTTCGAGATCGTCGAGGTTAGTGGCCGCGATGGCCGCGTGCACGAGTGCATCGACCGCCTTCGAGCGGATGCCCGAGTAGTTCTCCGAACCGATTTGCGATGCCGCTCGGCTACTGAAGCGGCGCTCGAGCTCGATGCCCGGGATCGTCACCGGCGGATAGATGTACGTGGTCACATCGAACTGAAAGCTGTCGATCCGCTTCTGATACAGCGCGCTATCGATTTCGCGCATATGCGCATCGATGCCAAGCGTTTGCAACGCCTGCATATATGGAATCAACAGACGATCGAAACCGGGCTCGTCATCCATGATTTCGAGCCTCATCGGCGTTCCCGCGGCGTCGCGCAGCGCGCCGTCGCGATAGTGCCAACCGGCCTGGGCCAACAGCTCGCGCGCTTGCCGAAGATTGGCCCGCAACGAGCCCGGCGGCTTCGTGCTCGGCTGCTGCACCATCGGGCCAAAAACGTCCGGCGGCAACTCGGCGCGAAACGGCTCGAGCAGCTTCAATTCCTTTTCGCTCGGCATGCCCGTGGCGCCGAATGGGCTGGCGTCCCAGAAGCTGTTGAGCCGCGTGTATTGACCGTAGAACATCATGCGGTTCATCCAGTCGTAGTCGAATGCGAGCGCGAGCGCATGACGCACGCGCCGATCCTGGAATTCGGGCTTACGCGTGTTGATCATGAAGCCCTGCATCTGAGCCGGGCCATCGGGAAACGTCTCTTTCTTGAGCAGTCCCGAATCGAAATTCTTGCCGATGTACTTGCGCGCCCATTGCGTGGCGCTGTATTCGCGGTCGACATCGTCGTTGCCCGCTTTGAACGCCTCGAGCTTCGTGTATTGATCGAGGTAGAGCTTGAAGACGATCCGATCGAAATGAAACATGCCGCGACGCGATGGCAAATTCGCGGCCCAGTAGTCCGGGTTGCGCCGATAGACGATCTCCTTGTCGTTCTTGCGCGCCTCGACGAGATAGGGACCGCTCGCGATGGGTGGCTCCACGGAGATCTGGTCGAACGGCAAATGGGTTCCGTCCGGCAGCGCACCCCACTTTGGCGAAAACACGGGGATGTCCCCCCCAATCAGCGGCGCGGCGCGCGAGTTGTCGATGAACTCGAACCGCACGGTCGAGCGGTCCACCACTGTCGCACGCTTGATCTCGGAGAACTGCGACGAGATCATCGGCGACGCCTGAGCGCTCTTGAGCGTATCGAACGAATACTTCACGTCGCTTGCGGTGATCGGATCGCCGTTCGAGAAGCGCGCCCTCGGATCGATATGGAAAGTGGCCGATAACCCGTCCGGCGCGACTTCCACATCGTCCGCGACGAGCGGATATTCGGAAGCAAGCTCGTCCCAGCTGCGCTGCATCAGCGTGTCGAACATCAGATTGCGTACGTCCGGTGCGAACAGGCCGCGCACAATGAACGGATTGAGCGAATCGTAGCTCTGCGATTGGTCGTAATTCTGAAAATGCAGCGTGCCCGTATTGGGCGCATCGATATCCGCATAATCGAAATGCGTGAAATTCGGCGGATATTTTGGATCGCCGAATTGCGCAATGGCCGGCTTGGCCTGGGCGCCGATCGCGCACGCCAGCCCCAACGCCATCGCGAATGCTAGGCGAAAGATGGAAAGTCTCATTCTTTCAGTGCGTTTGGACGCACGCCGGTGCAGCCCGGCGCACGATTCATCGGAGCGATCGAAGGCAATTGAAATGCCATCGCGCGTGATGTCCCCACGCGCGACGGCTGCCCCCTAGCGCCGCCTCACTTCGACGCTACCAGCAACCAAAGCCGCGCCAAATCGCTCGATCCGTCCGTGCCTTTCACGGCGCGGAAGGCTTGAACGGCGCGGGTCTTTTGTCCGGCGATGTAATACGCCACGCCTAGATGCAACTGCGCTTGATCGGGATGTTGCAGTTTTCCGCCTGCAATCGCCGAGTCCATCATCGCAATGCCGTCTTTCGCCTGCCCCGCGAAAACGAGGTTCAAGCCCTCGTCGACTGCGGCGGGCGGATCGCCCTTGTCGGCGCCGGCCGCCGCGCGCTTGGCGGCCAGCGCCTGCAGCCGCTTTTCGCGAGCGACCGTCTTCGGATCGCGGCCCAGCACGCCCGAAGCAAACCCTTGGTCGATCACTTGCTTGGCTTCCGCGTTGCTGCCGGCAACGAGCGCCAGCTGCGTCATCTCCATGTAATCGTCAGCGCTCGTCAGTGCGTTCGTTGCGCGACGCAAGCGATAGGTGTCGATATCGAGGCGCGAAGAATAACCGGGCTTGTTCCGAATCGCCGCCAGCAAATCATCCCAGTACGACTGCTTCGGATGGTATGCGACGAGCGCTTCGAGCGCGCCGCGGTAGGCCGCGTCGTTCTTCGTGCGCTGTGCGCAAGTGCCGAGCAATTGCAATTGCGATTCGTCGGGCGCATGCCCCGCCTTCGTCTGCGCATCGATGCTCGGTTTGAGCAAGTTCACGACGCTCGCGCAATCGTTCGACAGGTAGTACGACTGCACGAGCATCGTGCGCATCTGCGGGTCACCGCCACCCGCCTTCAAGTAGCGCTGAGCGGTCACGATCGCTCGTGGATAGTTGCGCTCCTGAAAATAGATGCCCGCCAACGTCGCCGTCACGCGTTGCTCGTCTTCGCCTTGCAGCTTGCCGCCATTGAGCAGCGATTCATACGCTTGCGCGGCCAATCCCGTATCGCCCGCCGCAACGGCCGCCGCACCGCGCATTTCCTCGACCATGAAGTTCTCATACGGTGTCTTGCCGGGAACGGCAGCAGCCTGCGCGATCTTGGCGAGCGCTTCCTTATACTTGTGCGCCCGGTAGAGCGTTTGCGCATCGTTCAAAGGCTTGCCCACCTCGGGGCGCAGCGTGTCTGCCGCGTACGTCGCGGCCGGTGCGGCTGCCAGCGCGAGGAACGCGCCGCAGGCGGCCACGATCGCGGCGTGCTTGAACCGTCGTTGAATCGTTCGCATTGCCACTTCCTTATTGCATGTATTGCTCGTTGCCGATCAAACCGATCTTGGTCGCGCCCACCCGCTGCGCCGCCGCCATCACCGCCGCCACGTCTTTGTAGGGCACGAGCTTGTTCGGCCGCAGGTGGATCTCGTCTTGCACGGGCTCTGCCGCCACTTGCGCGAGCTTCGATTCGAGCGTGGCCTTGTCCGGGATCGGCGTGCCGTTCCACGTCATCGTGCCGTCGAAGTCGATATCGATCTGCACGATTTGCGGCTGCACCGCCGGCGGCGGCGGATTGCCGACCGGCAGATTCATCTTCACGGCGTGCATCTGGATCGGAATCGTGATGATCAACATGATGAGCAGCACGAGCATCACGTCGATCAGCGGCGTGGTGTTGATGTCGACCATCACTTCCGGTTCGCCGCCGCCACTGCCAGAAGGTACGTTCATTCCCATATTCGACTCCTTTCCTCTCGGGGCAAATCAGCCCCCGCGCGCGGGTGGCTCAGTGATGAATGACACCTTCGCGATGCCGGCGCGCTCGCAGTCGGTGATGACTCGGCCGATGAACTCGTAGCGCGTGTTCTGATCGCCGCGCACGTGGACCTCGGGCTGCGGAGCCATCGCCGATACCGACTTGAGCTTCTCGAGCAGCGTCGGACCATCGACATGCGTCTCGTTCCAGAAGAAGTCGCCGTCTTTATTGACAGCGATTTCGATGCTCTTGGGCGTCGTCTGCAGCGGATGCACCGTTTCATGGGGCAGCTGCAATGGCACCGTATGCGTAACGACCGGGATGGTGATCAAGAAAATGATCAGCAACACGAGCATCACGTCGACGAGCGGCGTGGTGTTGATCGCGGCGATGACTTCGTCTTCGTCCTCGCCGCCAACGCTCATAGCCATGAATGACCTCGCTTATTGTCGGAACAGGGGTTACTGCACGAGCGAGGCCGGGCGATTGGCCGCGCGCACCGCGCGCTTGCCGCCCGCGAGCAAGACCGTGTGCAGTTGTGCGCCGAATGCACGCACGCGTTCCATCACCGACTTGTTGCGACGCACGAGGAAGTTGTAGCCGAGCACCGCGGGCACGGCCACCGCAAGACCGATCGCCGTCATGATTAGCGCCTCGCCGACGGGCCCCGCGACTTTGTCGATCGACGCTTGGCCTGCAATGCCGATAGCCGTCAATGCGTGATAGATGCCCCACACCGTTCCGAAGAGGCCGACGAACGGCGCCGTCGATCCCACCGTGGCGAGGAAGGCGAGGCCGTCTTGAAGACGATTGGACACGCTCGTGATCGCACGCTCCACCGACACGTCGATCCAAGTATTGCGATCGACCGCTTCGAGCAACGCTTCGTCATGATGCTCGCCTGCCTCGATCGCCGTCTCCGCGATGAAACGGAACGGCGAGGACTCGTCCAGTTGCTTCGCGCCTTCGGCCAGCGAAGGCGCCGTCCACAGCTGCTCGTCGGCGGCCTTCGCGCGGCGGTTTGCACGGAACTGCTCGAAGAACTTAGTGATCATGATGTACCAGCTGCCCATCGACATGACGACGAGCAGAATCAGCACGAAGCGCGCGACGAAGTCGCCGTTCTTCCAGAGGGCGCCGAGGCCGTAGGGGTTGGTTACCGTTTCGGTGGCGGCCGGGGCCGGCGGGGGCGCCGGTTGATCGGCTGCGGGAGCTGCGGTCTGCGGGGGCGCTGCGGTGTTGGATGCCGCTGCGGCCGTATCGCTCGCTTGCGCGTAGGCGATGCCCGGCAAGGCGAAATTGACCGTTGCGACGGCGATCAACGTGGTGCTAGCCAATGCGGCGAGGGAACGCTTCTTCATAATCTGCTCCAGTTCGGTTCAATCGTTGAACTCGTGAAACCTGTTGTACCTGTGTCGCTCGAATGCCGACGTGCATGGTTGCTCGATGCTCGGCCGTGCTCAATTGAGGTTGAACGAGAACGGCACTTGCACGCGAACGGCTTGACCTTGTGCGATGCAATTGAAGCGCTTGACCGCTTTGAATGCAGCGTCGTCGAGGCTGTCGTGATCCGACGATTTGGCCACGCGTTCATTGGTGACATGGCCTTGCGGATCGACCGTGAACTCGATCGTCACATCGCCCGTATCGCCGTTTTCCTGCGCTTCCTTCGGATACGCGATCGATCCGCGGATCTGATCCGAGTTCGGACACACCACGCCCACCTCCGTATGCACGACGGGCTTGACCGGCGCGGGCGCGGGCGGCGCAACGACAGGGGCCGACTGCACCGGTGTTGCTTGATGTGTGATCGTCGCTTGCGGCGGCGCCTGCACGGGCACTTCGGGCGGCGGCACGAACGGGGGCGGCGGCGGAGCAAACTTCGGCGGCGGCAGTTGCACGGGCGGCAACGGCGGCGGCGGGGGCGGCTTCACCGGCTCGATGATTTTGGTTTCGATCGGATGCGCAATGACGTGCACGACCTTCGTTGCTAGGCCGTTTAGCAGCGCGTAGACCAGCACGACGTGCAAACAGATGACGATCGCGATACCGCCGAAGCGGCGCGCGGGATTTTGCTGCTTTCGCCCGTACTCGCGCGGGCGACCTGACCATGCCATCCCGGATGCAGCCCCGGGCGATTGTCCTTCGAGTTTCATAACCACCTTCGATCCTCCCGGCGTGAATCGCCTTGTTCCGTGATTGCGGCGCTCGTCATGCAACGAACCGCGGGATGAGGCCGATCACAAGGGACTTCTTGCGACTGCTCAAAAAAACAGGTCCGCCGCCTTTGCAGGCTTGGCCTCGCTTTCGAGTCCAAGCGTTGCTCGGGTGCGAAAGCGGCGGACCGACCAGCTATCTCGAGATGCCTTTTTGTTAGAACTTATAGGTCGCGCCGATCTGCGCGAAACGACCGATGTAGGTATAGATCGATTGGTCGTAGCCGTTCAGGTCGAGCGTGCCTTCCGCGAAGATTGGATCGTACGGAGGCGTGCGATTGAAGATGTTGTCGATGCCGCCATAGATCGTCCAATGCTTGAAGCCCGTGTACGAGACCATCAGATTGAACTGGCTGTACGAGCCAACCTTGGCCGGCGCGGGTGCCGCCAACAAGTTTTGCGCGTACGGGCCCGTGAACTGCCAGGTCAGCGCGGCATCGAACTTGTGATACGTCCAATCCAACGTCGTGTTTCCGCGCCAGCGCGGGAAGCTGCCGCCGAACGGTTGCGTGAGCGTGTAGTTGTTGCCCGCGCCGTCCACCGGGGCGCGTCCCGGCGAGCCGAGCTTGAATTGATTCACGTACGCCCAATCGCCCGACAGCGTGAACGTACCAAGATGCGTCGGTACTGCTTGACGGAACGTGCCCTCGAAACCGTTGGTGTCGAGATAGCCCAGGTTCTGATACGGAATGAACTTGTAAAGGATCGCACCCGTGGTCGGATCCGTGACGATTTGCGACGGGCGGCCTTGACCGATCACGTTATCGACGCGAATCTTGTACCACTCGAAACCGATGTCGGTCGTACGCGTGGGCGAAGCTTGGAAACCGATATTCAGATTGCGGGTGCGTTCGGGCGACAGATTAGGGTTGCCCACCGTAATCGACGTGTAGTTCAGGCCGGTATTGGGGTCGACTTGAATCCCCATGGTTTGCGACCGGCTGTCCTCGACGAACGTCGGCGCGCGGAAACCACGGTTGTACGATGCGTACATCGTCAGCGCTTGAACCGGTTGATAACGCAACGCGAAGCGCGGCGAGAACGCCCCGCCGACGTCGCTGTAGTGGTCGTAGCGGCCCGATTGGCTGAACGTCAGGTTGCGGATGATAGGCACGTCGATCTGATAGTAGGCGGCGCCAACGTTACGCTGGCCTTGCACCGTCTGCAGGTTCGGATTAAGCACTTCGCCGCTCGAGAACTCCGAACCCGGCATGAGCGAAACGCTCTGATGCGTGAACTGTGCGCCGAAGCCCACGCCCACGTCACCCGTTGGCAGGTGGAACAGATTTGGCGTCGAGATCGTCGCATCGATCGTATCGAGCTTCGAAATGCCGAGGTTGCCGGCGTTCTGATACAAGCCATTGAGCCCGTTGGGCGTGGCCGAGGGATTGGCGAAGTTGAACGTGCCGTTCTGATAAATGTTGTTCAGCGCGGCGACGTTCAACTGGTTCGTATACGTGTTCGAGACGACGCTTTGCGAGTGGCTGACCGAAGTGGCCCAATCCCAATCGCCGTACGGCAGCGTGAACGAACCCTTCACACCCGTCGAGGCGCGCCAGTAAGTGGCATCCGTTTTTTCAGCGTTCGTATTCGGGAACGAATACGTGAGCGCCGTCGGTACGCCAAACGGGTTGTACGGATTGCTGGCGGGCACCACCGTGTTGAACGGGGCGAGCTGTTGCGTCTGCGGGTTCCAATAGAGGGGCGGGTTCTGCGGATTGCCCACCGTATTGCCCCAGATGCCGTCATTGGTCGTCGTTTGATTGCGGCTCACGAGGAAGTCCGCGAATGCCGTGGTCTTATCGTCGACCTTGAAGTCCGCGTGGAGCTTGGCGTTCAGACGCTGCGTCTGCGGCAGGATCGACATGCCGCTGGCGGTGTTGATGCCGCACAGCGTGCCTGCCATTCCGGGCGTCAACGAGTTGGTGGCAGCGGGATGAACCGAGCCGCCGTACGCGCACGAACTCAACGCATGTGCACTGCCGTCGGGCATATTCCAGAAAGACGGCGCGAGAACCGACAAGCCGCCGGGCTTACCCGTCCAATCCTCGCTGCGCGTCGAGTCGCGATCGGCGAGCGTGAAGCCGCTCGACTGATAAAAGCTTGCTGCCGCAGTGACGTTGAAGCGATCGCTATTCAGATTGCCGAAGCCGGCGAGAATGCCGAACTTGGTGGTGCCATCGCCGTTACCGGCGTTGATCGCGCTACCGTAGCTGCCATCCAGTTGCACGCCGTGGAAGTTGCGCTTCGTGATAATGTTGACGACGCCGCCGATCGCGTCGGAACCGTATTGCGACACCGCGCCCGTCTTGACGATTTCGATGCGCTCGATATCGTTCAGCGGCAGGGTGTTCAAGTCGAAGAACGAATCGACCGTGTTGGAGAAGGCGGCGAACGGCGCCACACGCTGCCCGTCGACCAACACCAGCGTGTACTTCTCGCTGAGGCCGCGCAGCGCCATACCAGCGGCGCCCGCCGCGAAGTTACCGGTTTGGCCTTCGCTCCAACTGTTGGCCGAGTTGGCCGTCGTATTGCGCAAAAAGTCCGCCACCGACGATGCGCCGCTCTGCTCGATTTGCTTGGCGGTCACCGTTTGGACTTGGTTGAAACCAACTTTGTCGGAGCTTCGAATCAGAGAGCCCGTCACTTCGAAACGCTGCAACTTCTGAACGTTACCCGGCGCCTTTGCCGCCCCGTTCGCCACCGCGCCTGCCGCCGTGGTCGCCGCAGCGGTGCCCGACGCCGCGGCGCTGGCTGCGGCCGCGTTCGATGCTCCGACCGGCGCCGCGGCCGTCGAATGCGCGCCCTGTGTCGCGGGCTGGCTTTGAGCAAAAGCGACCGACGTGCCGAGCGCCGCCGTCAATGCCACCTCAGCCCAAACGATGGTTCGTATGGCCGATCCTAAAGCCGTCAGTTTCATTTTTCCCCTTCTCTCGTCAGTAACGCCAAGTTGTTCTGCGCGAAGGCATGGCTCACCCTCTCGCTTGCGGCACCCCAGCACCGCCCCTGTTGACTGCCCCGTTCTCGCACTGCGTCATAAATCGTTCAACGGCTATGGCACACGCTCGACTGAAGACGGATGTGCCGATTCGCTTGGTTAGTAGTCCTAACTGAGCGAATATGCATTGCGCCCGCTTACCGGATCTCGGCGTGCAGACGTGCGATCTCGGCCGCAATTGAACGGCGAGATTCGCTCGGCTTCCATTCCCACATGTTGGTTAGTTAGGATTCCTAACTGACATGCGAAGACCGGAGGCCGCAGGAAAACGAACAGCGGCTAATCAAAACAACCTTGGCGTACCGACCCACACGAGCACCGTCTCATCGCTGGCGGTGTTGGCCCATCCGTGCGGGACAGTGGATTCATAGTGCGCGCTGTCGCCAGCGTGCAATACGAACGTGGTGCCCTCGAGGCTTAGTGTTATCTCACCGCGCAATACATACAGGAATTCTTCTCCCGCATGCGTTGTGACTTCCGACGGCGGTTGTCCCGCCGGCAGCCTGACGAGGATCGCGTCGAGCTGCCGATCGCCCTGCACATTCGTGAGCCGGGCGAAAAGGTTGGCCGAATCGGCAAAGCTAAAGAACTGCAATTCGTCTGCGCGCCGAACGGACTTCCCTTCCGTCGGCGTATCGACGAAGAACTGCACCGTTACCCCTAGCGCTCGCGCAATGCCGACCAACGACGTAATGGACGGCGTTGCTAGCCCTCGCTCTACTTGCGACAGAAACGGCTTCGAGATGCCGGCCACCGTTGCCGTTTCGTCGAGTGTGCGTTGGAGCCTTTTGCGCAGCGCTCTTATTTTGCTGCCTAGCGCACGAGCAGCGCTTGTCTTGTCTTCAGTGTGCGGAACCATATCAGGCCAGAAACTGGTCGTCAAAAATTGTTTGATAGAGCTAAATTAGGTTTACCTGATCCCAATTCTTTCCACAATGCACCGCTTGGGTGCGAATGCGATGGCAGTGGTTTGCCTTGGGTTGGCACGCGGTTTTGAGATTAACGGTGAGAGCTTCTCAAAGGTGCAACCATTGCACTGGCGCCGTCGAAGTCGTGATACGCCGTTTGCATAGGGTCGACGGGCTATTCATGCGGCGTAAGCGAGGGATTCATACCTTCCTGTATAGCAACCACATCGCAACCCGAGCGAAGGTGTTGCAACCCGCACCGTCGGTATGCACGAGCCAGGGTTAGCAATCGATAGCTAGGTGAAACTAGCAACCTGCGGATTGCTCTTTAGAGGGGCCAATCTAACTTTGTTAACTATGTAATTTCATTTTGCTTTCTTGTTTCTTTCCATTTCTAATTAGCGCGAATCGCGTCGTTAGCTAAGCGATAACGCGGGCAGCGGGTTCGAATTGCTTACTTTCACATCGACGTCCGCAGGCAGAGTCGCAATTGGCAGCGCCGCGGGTCATGACGCGCTAGGGATGGCCCTTCCCCGAGCCGGCGGGATGTGGATGAGCGCTGTAGCGGGGACGGCCTGCGCGAGTTCGAATCGGTTGAGTCGCAGGAGGGACCAGCGCTTTCCGGCGGGCGCGACGGCCCGTGTTGTTCTGCCGTGTTGTTCTGTGTCGGCGCGTGCGCCGCTATACTTGCGTCCCGCTGAACACTCGAACATGAAAGTACTCGTTGCCCCTATGAAGAAGCTGCTTGCCACGCTGTTGATCGCGCTGAGCGCGCACGCCGTTGCCGCGCCCGAATGCCAGCAATTCGCCCCCAACGGGCAATTCCCGGTTCTGGCCAACGCCAAGATGGCGCCGAAGACGCGCCTGCTCTGCTACTCCGATTTCGCCGTTTTGCATTCCGGCTTGACGCACGGGCCACTTTGGTCGGCCGAGCATTTGACACGCGAGCATTTGGGGAAGGCGCGCGAGCAGGTGCGCACGAACAAGTTCTTCGAGGATCCTGCACTGCCGGCGGGAGAAGGCGCAACATTGGCCGATTACAAGCGCAGCGGCTTCGACCGTGGACACATGAGCCCGGCCGGCGATCGCTGGAACGGCGAGGCAATGGCTCAATCGTTCACGCTCGCGAATATCGTTCCGCAGGATCGGGAGAACAATCAGCACTTGTGGGCGCACATCGAAATGGCCGTGCGCAAGATCGCGGTTCGTTATGGCGAGGCTTACGTCATGACGGGGCCCCTGTTCACCGGACAAACGTTGCGCACGATCGGCGCGTCGCACGTTTTTGTGCCTACGCAGTTGTTCAAGGTGGTATATGTGCCTGCGGCGAAGGAAGCGTTTGCGATCGTCGTCGATAACGTCGCGACGAATCGCTACGAGATGAAGACCGTGCACGAACTCGAAGGGATGAGCGGCATGCACTTTCCCGGGATTCCGGACGCGCTGAAGGATCAACGAATCGGAGGACTCAAAGGTGTCTGACTTTCATGCATTTGCGAACGACGACGAAGTGCTCAGTATCGAGGGCGATGCGCTGACTGTTTCCAATAGCACGGCCAGCGTTTCATTTGCGGGGTCGCTGAAGATCGGCAAGGACAAGCGGGGGTTGAAAGCGGCGCGCGCGCTGAAGCAGGCCGTCGATGCGATCGTTGAGGCCCTCGAGCGGGAGAAGGCGCTGCCGGATGTCGCGAAGGAGGAACCGCCGGAGGCTACCGGGAGCGTGGGGAATCCGTTTGTTTGAGGGCGACGGCGCGGGGAGGCCGGCATTGTTCAGCCTCGCTCGGGTGGGGTTGCGAGGAGGCTGGCCCGAACTCTGTCGATCGAATACGCCACCACCTTCTCTAGCCTTATGATCAGCGCGGCACCGCACACGCTCACCGCGCTCGGCTCGAACGCTTCCTTATCGACATCGAACAGCGCGTCGAAAAGCGCACCGAACGCCATGCCGCACCCCTTATTTGTCCGCAGGCTGCAAGATTTCCAGAAGCACGAAATTCTAATTGAGACGGAAAAAGAAATCGACAAACATGCCGGTGATTCGGGGATAGTCTCGAACTATACCGATCTGCACATAGGATATATTTTCCGAATTTCCGAGTAGCATCGATAGCACATCCATTTCTTACCGATTTACCGGCGATGCCTGCAGTGGCCCGTTATGAAAAGGCTCGCCGGTCGGGTTTTATAAGCAAAGCCAATTGGCGTGTACACCGCGGGTAGACCGCCGCAAAACGCATGCGGTCACGCCGCAGCAACTGGCCGACGAATGCACCGGGGGTAGCAACCGCCGCCCCAAGTTTTATGCGAATGAAACATTCAAGCACTTGAAGATCCGGCCCGCCCATGCGATGTTTCGCAAATTCGTAGCAGTTCCCATCGGCAAAGGCACCGCTCATATGAAGACGCTAACCGACCAACTCGCGCAGTACGCGTCCTACCATCGTGATCGGCGCAACATCGCCACCCACTTCGTCGGCATTCCGATGATCGTGCTCGCGTTGGCCATTTTGCTCAGCCGCCCTCAATGGCATGTCGCCGCATTGCCGTTCGGCCTCTCCCCCGCGCTGGCCCTGTTCCTCTGCGCGACCGTCTATTACATCGTGCTCGACGCGGCGCTCGGGTTTCTCATGGCGCTGATCTCGGCAGGCTGCCTGATCATCGGCGCGATACTCGCCCAAGCATCGTCTATCGCCTGGGCGGGCAGTGGCGCAGGTCTATTCATCGTCGGCTGGGTGTTCCAATTCGTGGGACATGTCGCGTATGAACATCGCAAGCCCGCCTTCGCCGACGATCTGATCGGCCTTGTCATCGGCCCGCTATTCGTCCTCGCCGAAATTCTGTTCGGTTTCGGCTGGCGGCGCGCACTGCGCGATTGCGTCGATCGCAAAGCCAGCGCGCTGCGCGAGGGCCAGCACAACAGGCATCAACCGATCTGAGTCACGCCGTCTCGCATGCGCAATAGAAGCACGCTATGGACGGCGGTCACCACGACAGCGATCCAAATAGGCACATAGGTCCCGAGCTGTTGCGCCGATAGCGATTCGCCCAAGAACATCACCGAAAACAAAACGAGCAAGACAGGCTCGACATAGCCCAGAATCCCGAACAATGCCATCGGCAACATACGGCTCGCCTTCAAATAGCTGGCGAGTGCAATCGTGCTCAATACGCCCAGCCCCGGCAGCAGCAACGCCCACAAAAGCGGCCGCTGGAATGCCGCCTGTGCGCCGGCGCTCATCGCAATGACGGGCACGGCCGCAGGCAGCAACAACAGGATCTCCACGGCGAACGTCGCGAGCGAGTCTCCTCCTAACTTGCGACGCAGCACGAAGTAAGGCGGGTAACCGACGGCCACCACCAGCGTCGGCCATGAAAACGCATGCGTGACCCACAATTCGTGGGCCACGCCCACTGTAGCGCATGCCACCGCCAGCCATTGCAGCGGCACGAGGCGCTCGCGGTAATAGAAGCGCCCTACCAGCACCATCGTCAGCGGCAGCAGAAAATAGCCGAGCGACACCTCGAGCATGCGTCCGTGCAGCGGCGCCCACATGAACAGCCAAAGCTGAGCGCCGAGCAAGCCGCTGGCGAGCAACAGCATCAACCCTCGTAACGGGTCGCGCACAGCAGCGCACATGAGCTGCAACATCTGTGCACCACGCCCCCGCAGCGCGACCAATACCAACGCTCCCGGCACCGTCCATACGATCCGCCACGCGAAAATATCGAGCCCGCCGAGCGGATGCAGCATCCGGGTATACACCGACAGAAGCGCGAATAACGTCGTCGCTGCAACTGATAGTGCGATGCCACGCCCCGTTTCCTGTCGTTTCATTTTCTTACCCAGCCGTTCAGCGCCGAGCGGGTTCGTTAGCGCAGTTCGTACAGAACTCAGATTGTGGGATTTCTCAATGCTGCTCGAAACGTGCAAACCGTTTATCGATCTTGCGTTCCTCGCTAACGCATTCCGTCACGCGCGCCGAAGGCGGCCCGCGTCGCATCCATTCGAGCATCCGATCGATTTGATTCGCTGTGCCCTGCAACATCGCTTCCACAGAGCCGTCGGCCACGTTGGCTACCCAACCGGTGATGCCGAGCGCATGCGCTTGACGTAGGGTCGCATGCCTAAACCCCACCCCTTGCACGACACCTCGGACGCGCACATAGTATGTCTCGACCTTCTTGTCCAAATCCGGACCTTCCATTGCCTGCTCCAGCAGCGATCTCACTAACGCCGCATTGTAATCGCCATGCCGCGAATGCTTTTGAAAGCCGTCGCGGCGTCAACGCTAAAGAAAAGTCACTTGCCGGTCGTTAAATGCATTGATTGCCTATGCGCGACAGGTCAATTGGCGAGAGGAGACTCAAGGTGGCGCTACAGGATCACGGGGCGAAAATCGGTCGCACCCGCTTGCTCAGAAGCTGGCTCGACGACAATAGCACCGCCATCCTGACCGTCGCGGTATGCGCGATCGCGGTCGGAATCGTCGCGTTCGGCGCCAGCCAGATCTTCGCCGCGCGCGAACTCGACGACGCTCGCTTCGCGCGCGCGTTACAAATTCGTGACAACGTCGAGGATCTAGAAAGCATTTACGCCGATGCGGACGCCGATTTCTTGCGCGTGCTCGCCGATCCGGCCTCACGCGCGACGCCATGGCCCGTTTCGCGCATCGAGCGCGCGGAGCAAACGCTCAATGCATTGGAACGCAATCGCGATTCGTCGAAAGAACGAACGGCACACATCGAAGCGTTGCGCGCTGCTACGCACGAATGGCAGCGCAGCGTCGCACAAGCCCTAGGCGGCACGCAGCCCCAAGCGGCCGAATTGCCGCGGGATGCGCTGGTAGCCGTCGAAACGAGCCGGCATCGAGTGAGCGTCGATCTGCGCCGTCTCGACGCCGACCAAGACGTGTCCGCCGGCGCGCAAGCAACCAAGATGGCGCGCCGCTATGCCTCCGAACGCATTGCATTCGCGTCCGCCGCGGCAGCGGCCTTCGTCTTTCTGGTCTACGGCTTTCTCGCGAATCATCGGTTCGGCCTCGAACGCGCCCGCGCCCGGATTTCAACGGAAGAAGGCGAAGCGCGCTTTCGCGAGTACTTCGAAGAGCATCCCTTACCGATGCTCATCTACGATGTCGAAACGCTCACCATCGCCGCAATCAACGGCGCCGCAGTGCGGCAGTATGGTTACGAACGCGACGAACTCGCGGGCATGTCGATCGCCGCGCTGCGCCCGCCCGAAGACAGTGCCGCCTTCTTGGCGAACTTCATCAAGTTGGCATCGGCAGGTAACACGACGAGCGGCTCCACCCACGTGCGCACGCACGTGCGCAAAGATGGCTCGCGCTTTTTCGTCGAAGCGTCGTATCACTTCATGACCTACGCACATCGGCGCGCGTGCTTCGTCGTGGCCATCGACGTGACCGAAAAAGAATGCGCAAAGGAAGCGTTGCGCGAATCGAAGCAAATGCTCGAGGCCGTCATCGACAGCGTGCCGCAGCGCATCTTCTGGAAAGATACGCAATCGCGCTACCTCGGGTGCAATCGTGCGTTTGCGCACGATGTGGGTCTGACCGATGCCTCGCAAATCGTAGGCGTCACGGACGACGATCTCCCCTGGCGCAGCGGCGCCGAGACTGCTCGCATGCGTGACCGCCAAGTCATTCAAAGCGGCGAGCCGCTAGCGAATTACGAAGAGTTTTCGCCCGCGGCGAACGGCAAGTCGCGGTGGCTGCGTAAAACGAAGGTGCCACTGCGCGATGCGCACGGCAAAGTCATCGGTCTCCTCGCCACTTACGAAGACATCACCGAACGCAAGGGCGTCGAGCTTGCGCTGCATTTGCGCAGCCGCGCGCTCGATGCCATCGTCAACGCCGTCCTCATCACGCGCGTGACCGAAGACGGCAACTTGATCGAATACACCAACCCCGCATTCGAGCGCATTACGGGGTATTCGGTAGAGGACGTCAAAGGTCTGGATTTCCGGTTCCTGCAAGGCGAAGACCGGCAACAGGACGGCATCGATTCGATCCGGCGCGCCTTGGCCGAAGAGCGCGAAATTACGACGTTGCTGCGCAATTACCGGCGCGACGGCACACTGTTTTGGAATCAGATCTACATTGCGCCGGTACGTGACGAGAACGGTACCGTCACGCATCACATCAGCGTCGTCAACGACGTGACCGAGCTCGTCCAATCGCGTGACTTACTGAGCCAACAAGCCAATTACGATTCGCTCACCTCGCTGCCGAACCGCTATCGCTTGAACGAACGGCTCGCTCAAGCGCTCGGCGATGCCCGGCGCGACGAGACGCACGTCGCAGTGGTGTTCATGGATATCGATCACTTCAAGGATGTCAACGACAGCCTCGGTCACGGTATCGGCGACCGCCTGCTGCAAGAAATCAGCGCGCGTCTTTCCGCCTGCGTGAGCGCGACGGACACCGTGGCGCGCTATGGCGGCGACGAGTTCGTCATGGTGATCTCCGAGAGCGGCGAAGAAGACCGCCTCACCGAGGTGCTCGCACGTGCTTCGCAAGCGTTCGCGCGGCCTGTTTGGATCGACGACACGGAGTTCTATGTCGAAACGAGCATTGGTGTTGCATGCTTTCCCAACGACGGCGGCGATCCGGAGACGCTACTGCGCCGCGCCGATCTTGCCATGTATCGCGCCAAATCGAACGGCCGCAATTCGCTGCAACGCTTCTCCCCCGATCTGGGCCGGCGCGCCGACGAACGTCTAGCCCTATCGCGCCGCATGCGGGCCGCGTTGGCCAATGGCGAATTCTGCCTCGAGTATCAGCCCCAAGTCGATCTCCATATGAATCGCGTCACGGGCGTCGAGGCGCTGTTGAGATGGGCCGACAGTGAACTCGGCCGCGTCAGCCCGGCGACCTTCATTCCGATCGCGGAAGAAAACGGCCTCATCGTTCCGATCGGCGAATGGGTGATGCAGCAAGCATGTTTTCAAGCGCAAGTCTGGCAAGCGTCGCTTCCGGGGTTGCGCATGTCGGTCAATTTGTCGCCGCGCCAATTTGCGCGCGCCGACATTCTGCGCGTCGTGCAGCAGGCACTCTCGCGGGCGCGACTCTCGCCGCGATTGCTAGAGCTCGAGATCACCGAGGGCGCGCTCATGACGATCGGCGCGCTAGACGTGCTGCGCGCGCTGCGGGCGATGGACATCGATATCGCCATCGACGATTTCGGCACCGGTTATTCGAGCCTGTCCTACATCCGCAACTTCCACGCCGAACGACTCAAGCTCGATATGTCGTTCGTCTCCGGCATCGGCCGGCATCGCGAGGACGAAGTCATCACGCGTGCGATTCTGTCGTTGGGTCGCGCGCTCGGCTTCAAAGTCGTGGCCGAGGGCGTCGAAACCGAAACGCAACTCGCGTTTCTACGCCGGCACGGCTGCAGCGTGGTGCAGGGCTATCGCTTCGCTCGCCCGATGCCCGCCGCCGACGCCCACGCTTTCATTACGCAGTTCAACCAAGGCACGATGACCTACGCCTGAAGCGCGGACACAACACCAAGTACAATCTCGGCGCATCGACGTAATCAATTCATACGCGCCATACCATGACCGAATCTTCCCGCGATCTCGTGCTTGTCACGGGCGCATCGGGCTTCGTCGGCTCAGCCGTCGCACGCACGGCGCTCGCGCGCGGCATGCGCGTGCGCGTGCTCGTGCGCGCGACGAGCCCACGCAAAAACCTCGAATCGCTCGACGCTGAAATCGTCGTCGGCGATATGCGCGACGAACGCTCGATGCGGGCCGCGCTGCGCGGCGCGCGATATCTCTTTCACGTGGCGGCCGACTACCGCCTATGGGCGCCCGATCCTTCCGAGATCGAACGCGCCAACCTCGAAGGCACTGAAGTCACGATGCGGGCCGCGCTCGCCGAGGGCGTCGAGCGCATCGTCTACACGAGCAGCGTCGCAACGCTGAAAGTCACCCGCGAAGGGCGCGTTGCCGACGAAACCGCGCCCCTCACGGCACAACAGGCGATCGGCGTCTACAAGCGCAGCAAAGTGTTGGCCGAGCGCGCCGTAGAGCGCATGATCGAACGCGACCGGCTACCCGCAGTCATCGTCAATCCGTCCACGCCCATTGGTCCGCGCGATGTGCGCCCCACGCCGACCGGCCGCATCATCGTCGAGGCCGCACTCGGCAAAATCCCGGCCTTCGTCGATACGGGCTTGAATCTCGTACATGTCGACGATGTCGCCGAAGGTCATTTGCTGGCGCTCGAGCGCGGCACGATCGGTGAACGCTATATTCTGGGCGGCGAAAATTTACCGCTGCAGCAAATGCTCGCCGACATCGCCAAGGAAACGGGCCGCAAACCGCCCTCGATCAGCTTGCCGCGCTGGCCGCTCTATCCCCTCGCATTCGGCGCAGAATGCGTGGCGAAGGTGACCAAGCGCGAACCGTTCGTCACGGTCGACGGTCTCAAGATGTCGAAGAACAAAATGTATTTCACGTCGGCGAAGGCCGAGCGGGAAATCGGCTACCTGGCGCGGCCTTATCTGGACGGCTTGCGCGATGCGCTGCAATGGTTTCGCGAAGCGGGCTACCTGCGCACGTGAGCCCCGCGCGTGCATTTTGTTACAACTGGACGGCGGCACGCTCGAATAGAGGGGCCACGCACCCGGTAGAATCGCGTCTCTTTGGTTGAAGTAGCCGCCGCATGAACTTGGAAGAACAGATCGGTGCGATCGACGCGCAGGTCGATCGGCTTAGCGAACTCCTTCGGCTCGCCCAGGCGGCCGCGGAGCAGGCAGCGCATGCCGCGCCGGAACGAGCGCCAGCCGCGGCCGAGGCGGCCGAGCCCGCCGCGACAAGCGAGCCGAAGCAATCCGCTGACGATACGCACGCGCCAAACGACGCACGGCCGACGCTGCGCGTCGCGCGTCCGGCGCACAACGCGCTGACGCTCAGCATCGGCTCGCAGTCCGTCACGCTGCACCCGGAGCAAATCGGCCAATTGATCGAGGAGCTCGCCAACGCCCGCGCCTCGATGACACCCGAGCCGTCGATGGCGCTCCCGCCGGGCTGGCGTTTCGTTTCGACCAAGAACCCCGCCATAGCGATGCAGAAGCAAGCGAACGGCGACCGTCTGCTGGTCGCGCGGCATACGGGTCACGGCTGGGTGCCGTTCACGTTCTCCCCCGACGCCGCCGTAGAGCTCTACCTCATGCTGACTCAGTCCTGACCGCGCAGGCTCAATTGCCCTGCGCGGGCGCTTGCACGCGAGCTTTCCACTGCCCCCCCTTGCCGCGCCAGTACCGCACGGCGGATGCCACCGTCGCACCCACGTAAAAGAGCGCGATGAGCGGCAAAGCGGGCGCCCACCAGGGCGAGCGGCCGTAATAGCGCAGCATGGGCGCGTAGGCGCAGCACATCGCCGCCCAAGCGAGCCACGCGGGCCAGCCGAGCGGGCCGAGCGCCATCGCCACCACTGGCGGCGCCAGATAGATCACGCCCATCCCTGCCAACGTTCCCGCAAGCAACCACGGCGAATATCGCAACTGCGTGAAAGCCGTACGCGCGATCATGTTCCAGATTTCGCCGGGGCCGTCGTACGGACGTAGCGAGTGGCTGCTCGCGGCCACGTCGAGACGAATCGCATGGCGGCCTTGGCCGCGATGCTTGATGCGCGCCGCGAGCGAGCAATCGTCGATCAAGGCGGCGCGGATCGACGCCATGCCGCCGGCCTCCTCCAGCGCCGCACGCTTCACCAGCATGCACCCGCCCGCCGCCGCGGCTGTCTTGTTGCGAGGATCGTTGACCCACTTGAACGGGTAGAGCTTGGCGAAAAAGAAAACGAACGCGGGAATGAGGGCCTTTTCCCAGAACGAATCGCAGCGTAGCCGCACCATCAGCGAAACCAGATCGCGACGCTCGATCGTTGCACGTGCAACGAGTTGCGCGACGGCATCGGGCGGATGCGCGATGTCGGCATCGGTCAACAGCAGAAAATCGGCAGGCAGGCCGCGCGCCTCGATGGCGGCGACGCCCTGAGACTGCGCCCACACTTTGCCGGACCATCCGGCGGGCAGCGGCTCGGCGGCGATCACCGTCAACCGCTCGGGTACGCCCCGCGCGAGCGCCGCGGCGCGTGCGACATCGGCCGTGCCGTCTGTACTGTGATCGTCGACGACGACAACGTGGAAGGCCCCCTCATAGGCTTGCTCGATCAGCGACGTCACAGCCGCGCCGATCACGTCCGCTTCATTGCGCGCCGGCACGACCGCGACCACCGCGGGCCATGAGCCGAAGGCTTCGATAGCGTCGGCGGCGACTTTCGGCGCGCAGCGCGTGCGCCAAAACCCGCCACGCGCGAAGAGCAGAACGCACCATATGATCAGAGAAAGCGCCGACAATCCGAAGAGCGCGGCGGTCATGCGCGCCCCCTCACGGCAACGAGGCCGGCGGGCCGATCACCGCGAACGGCCGCGCCCGCGACCGGATGCGGGCGCTCGACGGAGCACGGCGTGAAGCGATATGAATAGTGAGCGGAGGGCATCCTACGGGGTCATCGAAATAAAAATGAAAGGATTTGCGCAAACAAGGCGCACGGAAAGGCGTGCGGCCGGCTAGGTGCGGCCCGCTCGGCTAGTTTACCGGCTTGCCGGCGCCATTGGCGCAGACCGCGCCGAGCGGCCTGCTGGCATTCTTGCAACGCCCGCCTGCCTTGCTGGAAGCGTTCGAGGTCCGATAGCGTTAGAATGCGCGTTTGGGTTGGTTTGCCGGCTATCACGCCCGCTCTCTAATAATAGGTTTGAATCTGGGCAATCATGCCGCTAAGTGCCGGCGGCCCGATATCCCGATTCGGTCGGAGTTCGCCATACATGCGAGTCATCCTTGCTCAACCCCGCGGCTTTTGTGCGGGCGTCGTTCGCGCCATCGAAATCGTCGATCGCGCATTGCAACGGCACGGCGCGCCCGTGTACGTGCGGCATGAAATCGTGCATAACCGGCACGTCGTAGAGAATTTGCGCAGTAAAGGCGCGCGTTTCGTCGAAGAATTGGACGAAGTGCCGCACGGGGCGGTCGCTATTTTCAGCGCACACGGCGTGGCCCAAAGCGTCGAGGACGATGCGCAGGCGCGCGGGCTCGATGTGCTCGACGCCACGTGTCCGCTCGTCACCAAGGTACACGTGCAAGGCCGCCAATACGTGGCTGCTGGCCGCACGCTGATCCTGATCGGGCATGCGGGGCATCCTGAAGTGGAAGGCACGATCGGCCAGATTCCGGGCAAGGTGCTGCTCGTGCAGAGCGAAGCCGAAGTCGCCAAGCTCGACCTGCCCCAGGACACGCCGCTCGCCTATGTGACGCAGACCACGCTGTCGGTCGACGATACCCGCGGCATCATCGAAGCGCTGATGCAGCGCTTCAGCAATATCGTCGGTCCCGATACGCGCGATATTTGCTATGCCACGCAGAACCGGCAAGCCGCGGTGCGGGAATTGAGCGAGCAAGTCGACGTCTTGCTCGTCGTGGGTGCGACGAACAGTTCGAACTCGAACCGGCTGCGCGAGATCGGCGCCGAAACGGGCGTGCCGAGCTATCTCGTCGCCGACGGCTCCGAGATCAAAAGCGAATGGTTCGCCAACGCGCGAGCGGTTGGCATTACGGCCGGCGCTTCGGCGCCGGAGGAAATGGTCGAACACGTGATCGATGCGCTGCGCGCGCTGGGCCCTGTCGAAGTCTCGACCATGACGGGCCGGGAAGAGAAAGTCGAATTCAAGCTGCCGGCAAAGCTCACGGAGCCTGCCGACGCACGCCAAGTTTAAGGAGGTTGCCTTGTCGATCCCGCTTTTGCAGAAAGTCCGCGTGGGCGCTTATATCGCGCGCCAACATTTCAGCGGCAACAAACGCTATCCGCTCGCGCTGATGCTCGAGCCGCTTTTTCGCTGCAATCTCGCCTGTAATGGCTGCGGCAAGATCGATTATCCCGATCCCATTCTGAATCAACGGCTGTCGATCGAAGAATGCCTCGGCGCAGTCGACGAGTGCGGCGCCCCCGTGGTCTCGATCGCCGGCGGCGAGCCGCTGCTGCACAAGGACATGCCCACCATCGTCAAGGGCATCATCGCGCGCAAGAAGTTCGTCTATCTCTGCACGAACGCGTTGTTGATGGAAAAGAAGATGGACGATTACGAGCCGAGCCCATACTTCGTTTGGTCGGTTCACCTCGACGGCGACCAGGCGATGCACGATCACTCGGTGTCGCAAGAAGGCGTGTACGAGAAGGCCGTCGCCGCAATTCGCGAAGCGAAGCGCCGCGGCTTTCGCGTCAACATCAACTGCACGCTGTTCAACGATGCTAAACCCGAGCGCGTCGCAGCGTTCTTCGATACGCTCGGGCCGATGGGCGTGGACGGCATCACCGTCTCGCCCGGCTATGCCTACGAGCGTGCGCCGGATCAGCAGCACTTCCTGAACCGCGATAAAACCAAGCAACTGTTCCGCGAGATCTTCAAGCGCGGCAATCGCGGCAAGAACTGGTCGTTCAGCCAATCGGCGATGTTCCTCGATTTCCTCGCGGGCAACCAAACCTATCACTGCACGCCGTGGGGCAACCCGGCGCGTACGGTGTTCGGCTGGCAGCGCCCGTGCTATCTCGTCGGCGAAGGTTATGCAAAGACCTTCAAAGAGTTGATGGAAGAAACCGATTGGGACGCGTACGGCACCGGCAATTATGAGAAGTGCGCCGATTGCATGGTTCACAGCGGCTTCGAAGCGACCGCCGTCATGGATACGGTGGCGCATCCGCTGAAGGCGCTGGGCGTGAGCATGCGCGGCCCGAAGATCGAAGGCGCATTCGCCAAGGACATTCCGCTCGACAAGCAGCGTCCCGCCGAATACGTGTTCTCGCGCCACGTCGAGATCAAGCTCGAAGAAATCGGGCGCGCAGCCAATACGAAGAAAGCACGCACGGCGGCGGTACACTAAGCGTCGGTTCTTGGTACGCCTCGCCAGAGCGGCGCGGTCCCGATGGGCCGCGCCGCTTTGTTTTGCGGCGAAACATCAGCGGTTTTGTTCACACGAATGCCCGTTTCCAAGAACGCGGCGCTGTCGAGATGAAGATCAAGACGAAGATCTTTTTGCTGGCGATCGTTCCGTTCGTCATCGCCATCGCGGGCATCGGCATCGGTGTGCGCCTGCAGGCCGCCGCCCTCGTCAAAGCGCAGCGCGAGACCGTGGAAGCCGCGTATCTCTCGAGCAAAAGGACCGAACTCAAGCATTACGTCGACCTCGCGGTAACGGCCATCACGCCGCTTTACGAGGCGGGCGGCGATGCGAAAGACGACGAGGCGCACCAACGCGAAGCGCTCGCCATGCTGCAGCGCATGGACTTCGGGCCGGATGGCTATTTCTTCGTCTACGACATGAAGGGCGACTCGCTGATGCATCCGCGCGAGCCCGATCTCGTCGGCCACAACTGGTGGCTGCTCAAGGACCCCCGCGGCAGATTGACGATACAGCGGCTCATCTCGGCCGCGAACGCGGGCGGGGGCTACGTGCGCTATGTTTGGCATCGTCCGTCCACGCATCGCCTCGAACCCAAGCTCGGATACGTCGTACCTTTGCCCCGCTGGGGCTGGATGATCGGCACGGGCATTTATCTCGACGGCGTCACCGAGGCCCTCACGCGCATCGACGCCAGCGCTTCGACCAACATCACGCACACCATGACGTGGATCGGCGTCATCGCACTCGCCGGCTTCGGGGTCATTACGGCCTGCGCGCTATTCTTGAACGTCTCCGAATATCGCAGCGCCGACGCCAAGCTCAAGCGCCTCGCACAACAAGTGGTCGAATCGCAAGAACATGAGCGCGCGCGACTTTCCCGCGAACTGCACGACGGCATCAGTCAAATGATGGTGTCGGTCAAGCTCTTGCTCGAATCGGCGCTCGCGCGCCTCGAACACGCAAGCCACCCCCAAATGCGCGTGCCCAGTGCCGAATCGGCGCTCGGCACCGCCCTTACGCGGCTATCGCATGTCCTGCGCGAAGTGCGACGCATCTCGCATGCGCTGCGTCCCTCCATGCTCGACGACCTCGGCTTGGCCGCCGCGCTCGAGCAGTTGACGCGCGAACTCGGCGAGGAGACGGGGATCGACATGCGGGTCGAAACGGACGCCGCCTCGCGCGCCGCCGTGCTGCCGGCGGCCATCAACACGGCGTTGTTCAGGGTCGCTCAGGAAGCGCTGACCAACATCGTGCGGCACGCGCAGGCAGCGCATGTCACGCTGGCCTTCTCCGTTGCAGAACAAGCCGTGAACTTGACGATTGCGGACGATGGGCGCGGCTTCGACATCGACCGTGTGCACGCGGATGCTCGCGGCGGCATCGGCTTGCGCAACATGCGCGAGCGGCTCGATGCACTCGCCGGCACGCTGACGATCGCATCGCAACCGGGTCGAACGGTCGTCGCCGCATCGGCGCCGCTGCCGCACCCCGCACCGGCGCGGGCGGCCGATTCTTCGCAAGACACTCATCGCCTATGAACCCACTCCCCTCCTCGCAACCGGCCAGCATCATCCTCGTCGACGACCATCCGCTCGTGCGCGACGGCTTGCGACTACGGCTCGAAGGCCTGCCCGGCTTCGTCGTGGCCGGAGAAGCGGGCAATGCCGAAGAAGCGCTAACCCTGGCGCAAACGCTTTCACCCGATCTCGCGTTGATGGACGTGGGCATGAACGGCATGAGCGGCATCGCGTTGGCCGGCGTCTTCCACGAACGCTTCCCGGCCGTGCGCGTGCTGATGCTGTCGATGCACGACAACATCGAGTATGTGATGCAAGCTGTACGGGCCGGAGCGAGCGGCTATGTGTTGAAGGATTCGCCGGCCACTGAGATCGTTCACGCGATTGCGGCCGTACTGCAGAACCGAACGTTCTTCAGCGCCGGAATCGCGGCGCGCATGATTCAAGCCAGCACGTTGCAAACACCGGTGGAGCGCCTGACGCCGCGCGAAAGCGAAATTCTCGATGCGCTCGCGGAAGGACTGTCGAGCAAGCAGATTGCCGAGCGCTACGGGTTGTCGGTGCGCACGGTGGAAACCCACCGGCTGAACGTGAAACGCAAGCTCGAGATCGAAGGGCAGGCCGAACTGATCAAGTTCGCCGTCGAACGGCGCCGGCGTTGACCGGCGCAGCTCGCTCACTCGCTGCGGGCGTTGTGCTCGGTCAGGTACTTGATTAGGCCGTCGACGCCGCCTTTGGCCAACTGGGGCTTGAACTGATTCTGGTAGACCTGAATGAGCCACGCGCCGGACATGTCGATGTCGTAAATCTTCCAATCGTTGCCGGCTTTGCCGAGCCGATAGCCGACCTGCTGGCTGTCGCCGGGCGTCGTGACGGTGGACATAACCAGCGCATCGTTGGCGCTCGCTTGTTCCTGCTTGAAGGAGAATCGCGCATCTTGGGTGCCGAGCTGCGCAAGCGATGCCGCGTAAGTGCGTGTCATCAGGACTTTAAATTGCTTCGTCAATTCCTGTTGCTGCGCCGGCGTGGCTTGCTTCCACGCATCGCCCACGGCGATACGTGCGGTCCGCTCGAAGTTGGTCGCGGGCAGGAAGTGACTCCGCACGATTTGCGTGATCTTCGGCATGTCGCCGCCGCGCGCGGCAGGATCTTGCTTCATGGCGTCCACGGTGCCCACGACGGCTTGCTTGACCACATCGACGGGAGCCGATTGCGCCCAGGCGGCGGCGCTGACGAACGCCGCGGTGAAAAATGCAAACAGATGACGTTTCATGGAATGTCGAACTCGAATGAAAGGGGATCGATAGCGCCGCTCGAGCCTGGGCATGCGAGCGCGGTCATCGTGCGATCCGGGCAGTATACCGGTCCTAGTGCGGCCATCCTGGGGTTGGACGCATGCCGGGCGTGGCCGGTTCCGCACCGCCGTGCTCTGCGTGCGGGGGCCATGAGCCGTCCCCCGGTATACTTAGGCGTTTTGCCTCCCCGATTTCCGCTGCCGGTCGATTCATGCTGACGCCTCTCATCGTTCGTCTCGTCGCCTTTTCCGTGCGCCGCCCGGTCTGGATCGTCGCGCTCGCGCTCGTCTTGGCGGCAGCGAGCAGCGTATACATGACGCGGCATTTCAAAATCAACACCGACGTCAGCAAGCTGATCGAAACCGATGCGCAATGGTCCGCGCTCAGCGGCGCAATGGACCGGGCGTTCCCCGATCGCGATCAGACCATCCTTGCCGTCGTCGAGGCGGGCGCACCCGAATTGGCGGACGCCGCCGCCGATGCGCTGGCCACCGGGCTGGCGAGCCCCGCGTACCGCTCCCGGGTCGGCGCAGTTTCGCAGCCGGGCGGCGGCCCCCTGTTCGAGCACAACGGCATGCTGTTTTTGCCGGCCGACAGCGTAGCGAAAACGACGGCGCAGCTCTCGCAAGCGCGCCCGCTCATCAACACGCTGGCGCACGATCCGAGCGTCACGGGCCTTGCCACGACGTTATCGACGATGCTCGGGCTGCCGTTGCAGTCGGGCCAAGTGCAATTGCCCGCCATGGCCAACCTGCTGACACGGGCGGCCAATACGGTGGACGCCGTCCTGGCCGGTAAAAATGCGGCCTTTTCATGGCGAGCGCTGGTCGACGCCGATGCGGCCCGTCAACCGGCCCGAGCGTTCGTCACGGTGCAACCGGTCGTGAACTACGGCGCATTGCAAGCCGGCGCGCAGGCGTCGGAGACGATTCGCACCGTGGCACGCGAACTCGATCTGCAGAAGCGCTATGGCGCCGTCGTGCGCCTGACCGGCGCACAACCGCTTGCCGACGAAGAATTCGCTTCGGTCCAAGACGGTGCGATCGTCAACGGCATCGGCACGCTCCTCGTCGTCCTGGCCATTCTTTGGCTTGCATTGCGTTCGAAGCGGATGATTCTGGCCGTGCTCGTTACGCTGGCCGTCGGTTTGCCGATCACAGCAGCGCTCGGCCTCATGATGGTCGGCTCGCTGAACATGATCTCGGTCGCGTTCATGGTGTTGTTCATCGGGCTGGGCGCCGATTTCGCCATTCAATACGGCGTGAAGTACCGCGAGGAACGGCACCGCGACCCTCGGCTCGACCATGCGCTCGTCGGCGCCGCCCACTCGATGGGACTGCCGCTCACGTTGGCGGCGGCAGCCGTCGCGACCAGCTTCTTTTCGTTTTTGCCGACCGCCTACCGCGGCGTCTCGGAACTTGGCCTGATCGCCGGCGTGGGCATGATCGTCGCCTACTTCAGCACGATGACGTTACTGCCCGCGCTGCTCAAGCTGATGGCGCCTCCGGGAGAGGCGTCGCGTCCCGGCTTCGCGCGCTTGGCGCCCGTCGACGATTTCCTGCAAGACCACCGCAAGCCGATATTGCTGGGCACGCTCGTCATCGTGCTCGGCGCCACGCCGTTGCTGCTGCATCTGCGTTTCGATTTCAACCCGCTGCATTTGAAAGATCCGACGACCGAATCGATGGCGACGCTGTTGTCGCTGAAAGATTCGCCCGAAGCTTCGATCAACGATGTCGCCGTGCTCGCGCCTTCGCTCGCGGCGGCCGATTTGACGGCTCGCCGCGTCGGCGCGCTGCCCGAAGTCGGGCGCGTCACTACGCTCACGAGCTTCATCCCGCCCGACCAGCCGCAAAAGATTTCCCTGATCGAGCCGGCTGCGCAAGCCCTGCTGCCTGCACTGACGCAACCGCCCGCGCCCCCGGCGGCCGACGCGCAGCGTGTCGCCGCACTAAAGCGCGCGTCGAATCAGCTCACGTATGCGGCCGACGACCACCCCGGCCCCGGCGCGAACGAAGCGCGGCGGCTATCGGCCTCGCTCGCCAAGCTCGCGGCCGCGGACGCCGCAATGCGCGACCGGGCCGAGGCGGCCTTCTCGACCCCGTTGCGGCTCGCCCTGCGGCAACTCACGATGTTGCTGCAGCCGTCGGTCATCACGCGCGAGACCTTGCCGCCCGCACTCGTGCGCGATTGGGTCGCCCCCGACGGCCGCGCGCTCGTGCAAATTTCACCGCGCGTGTCGCCTGGCGCCGACTCGAACGACGATACGATGCTGCGCCAGTTCGCCCACGCGGTGAAGCAGGCCGAGCCGAATGCGGTCGGCGGACCGATCTCGATCCTGCATTCGGCCAATACGATCATCTCGGCGTTCTTGCAAGCGGCAGCTTGGGCAGTCCTTTCGATCACGCTGCTGCTATGGGTCACGCTGGGCCGATTCGGAGATGTCTTGCGGACCATGATTCCGCTGCTCGTCTCCGCTCTGGTCACGCTCGAGCTCTGCGTCGCGTTCGACATGCCGCTGAACTTCGCGAACATCATTGCGTTGCCGCTGATGCTCGGGGTGGGCGTCGCCTTCAAGGTCTACTTCGTGATGGCATGGCGCGCCGGCCAGACCAGCCTGCTCGCGTCGAGCCTCACGCATGCGGTATTGTTCAGTGCCGCCACGACGGCCACGGCCTTCGGCAGCTTATGGCTATCGCACCATCCCGGCACTGCCAGCATGGGCCGCCTACTGGCGCTCGCGCTGACTTGCACGCTCATCGGCGCGGTCGTGTTCCAGCCCGTGCTCATGGGCAAACCACGCGCCGCCCGCGCCCAAAAGGACGGATTAGAAGGAATTGATGGATAACCTACGAACCTTGGCCGCGACGGCGCTCGCCGCGGCCCTTTTGAGCGGCTGCGCGAGCCCGGATCAGCGCACCGCGGGCGACCCTTTGGAGCCCATGAATCGTGTGATATTCAAGGTCAATGACACGATCGATCGCACTGTGGCCGTGCCGATCGCCAAGGGCTATCAGAAGATCACGCCGCACCCGCTGCGCACGGCGATCAGCAACTTCTTCTCGAACTTGGGCGATCTGAATAACTTCGCCAATGAATTGCTGCAGTTGAAGATCACCGATGCCACGCAAGATTTGATTCGTTTCGCGATGAACACGACGTTCGGCATCGGCGGGCTGATCGATTTCGCCACGCCAGCCCGCTTGCCGAAGCACCATCAAGACTTTGGCCTGACGCTTGGTCACTGGGGCATACCATCCGGGCCCTACCTCGTGCTGCCGATCTTTGGACCGAGTTCGTTCCGCGACGGCGTGGGGCTTGCCGTCGACACGCGCTTCAGCCCGATGATTTACGCGCCTACCGATTCGAAAAGGCCGCTGTACGCCTTGCAGTTCGTCAGTGCAAGGTCGGACATGCTCGGAGCGACGAATATTCTCGAACAGGCTGCGCTCGACAAATATTCGTTCGTGCGCGACGCCTATACGCAGCAACGTCGCGCCGCACTGGGTGCGGATTCGTCGAAGCCACCGGCGCTGCCTAATTACGGCGACGAGGACGAAAGCAGCACGGGCGCCACAGCGCCCGCTGCGGCAAGCGCGGCGGCGGCCGAGGGCGCCTCGGCGGCTTCTGCGGTCGCTCCTGCTTCGCATGTCCCCGCGACGCCCCCCGCTTCTGCGGCGTCGGCCACGGCCACGGCCAAGCCCTCGCCCGCATCGGCATCGGCGCCGGCATCGGCATCGGCATCGGCATCGGCGCCGGCGCCGGCGGCGGCATCCGGTGTTCCGCCGTTCAATACACCCGCTGGTGCGCCACCGTCGAACGGCACGAACCCACCGCAATGAACCGTAGACACCCCTAAATCATGTTTCCTACGGCTCAAGGCATGTTGAGTTCCACCTTGCATGCGATGGACCCTTATGCCCTCGCGGGTATCGTCGCCGCCCTGCTCGTGGGCGGAATGGTCAAGGGCATCGTCAGC
This sequence comes from Trinickia sp. Y13, assembly GCF_029522115.1. Taxonomy (GTDB): domain Bacteria; phylum Pseudomonadota; class Gammaproteobacteria; order Burkholderiales; family Burkholderiaceae; genus Trinickia. The sequence continues at coordinate 57,898 of NZ_JAKWFK010000023.1, forward strand.
ATCGGCGTGCCGCTCGTGGCTATGCCGATCCTCAGTCAGATGATGCCGGTCAAGCAGGCGGTGCTGCTGCTGTCGATGCCCGTCATTCTCGGCAACATTCCCCAAGCATTGGAAGGCGGAGAAACACTGGCCACCGCGCGGCGCATCCTCGCGCCGCTCGTGGGAACGGTGCTCGGCAATATCGTGGGCGTGTCGATCCTGATCTCGCTCGAGCCGCATCACGCACAGGCTGCGGCCGGTGCGTTACTCGCATTGGCCGCAGCCCTTCTGCTGGCCTCGCCTCGCCTCACACTCGCGCCAGGCTGGGTCAAGCCTGTCGGCTTCGCCCTGGGCTTCGGCGCGGCCCTGATGGAAAGCATCGCGTCGATCCCCGGGCCCTTGCTCGCCATCTACCTCATTTCCTCCGGCGCCCGCGGCAAGGCGTTCACGAAGCAAATGGCGATGATTCTCGTCGTTTCGATCGTGACACTACTGCTCGCCTTCAAGAGCGGCGCGCACGCGTCGAGCGCGGACTTGTTCATCTCGGCCGCCGCCAGCATCCCCGTCATCGCCGGCATGCTGATCGCGCGCCCGCTGCGCGACAAACTGCCGCCGCACGCCTTTCGGATCATCGTTTTGCTGTTCGTGCTCGGCGCCGCCGGCCAAATGATCCGCAAGGCCATGGGCGCATAACCCTTCCTCGAAGGTCAAAATCGAACGCCCATCACCCGCCATCGAATTATACAGTTCGTTCTGTACGGGAAATATTTCCGATTCAGTGAAGTCATTCCCAAGAATATCTGCATTTTTTTCTTGCATCAATGCGAAACAATCACGACACAGCTCGATAAATCTCATTGCGCGAGTCATTCGCTTGTTTGGAACGTAATCGCTATCGATTTCGTCATGTAGGTCTATTAAAATCACCGCCTCCCTAGCGCTGTCGATAGCGCAGCCCTTGCTCTAAAGGAATGGCGGAATGACGTCCAATACGCTTGTCGATGCGCTCTATTACGGCGCAGCCCAGCGCAATCGCCTGCTCAAGCTCGATACGCCGCTTGGCGCGGATTGGCTGGTGCCGCTTCAAGCAAAAGGCAGCGCGCAGCTTGGGCGCGATTACGAATTCATTGTCGATGTCGCCTCGATCCGCGGCAGCGAAATCAAGCTCGACGCGTTAATCGGGCAGCCGATCACGCTTTGGCTGCAGAAAACCGACGGCGCCTATCTGCCCTACCACGGCTATGTGCATGCGTTCAGCCGATTGGGAACGGATGGGTCGCTTACTTACTACCAATTGCGATTTTCCTCGTGGTTGCATTTTCTGCGGCTGCGGCGCGACATGCGCGATTGGCAAGAGCAAACGGGCGAACAGATCATCGCCGATGTTTTCGACCAGCATCCGCAGGCGCAAGGGGCTTATCGTTTCGATTTGCGGCAGCCGATGCCGCAGTATTCGAATCGCGTGCAATGGGAATACGACTGGAATTTCGTCCATCGCAGTCTCGAGGAAGCAGGGGTCTTCGGCCGCTTCGAACAAGCGCCCGACGGCAAATCGCACACGCTCGTGTTGATGGACGACGCGTATTTGCTGCCTGAACTCGAACCCAAGACAGTCGAGTTTCGCCGCACCGGCTTGCGTGAAGAAGTCGACGGTCTCACGCAATGGAAGGAACAGCAAGCAATCCAAAGCGCGACGCTCAAGACGCGCACGTTCGATTACAAGCGTCCCGACTTGCCGAAGGAAGTCACGAGCGCGATCAACGCGCATGAAGACATACCCGCGCAAGGCGAGGTATACGACTACACGGGCGCCTACACCTGGGGGCCGCGCGATCGCGGCGAGCATCAGGCCTCCGTGCGCACGCAGGCGTGGCAATCGCAGGCGAAGCGCTATCACGGCATTGGCAGCTTGCGCTCGGCTAGCCCCGGCTATTGGTTCAGGTTGAACGGCCATCCCGTCCACGATCGCGATGCACCGCAGGATCGCGAGTTCGCCATCATCGGCACCACGTGGATCATCCGCAACAACCTGCCCGGCATGGACGGCGTGGCGGATTTCCCCGAGAGTTTGCGCGCCGAGGTCAATCATGCCGCAGCCGCGAGCATCGGCGGCGTCGCGGTTAGGCATCCCGATGGAAGCGAAGGCTTTTTTCAAGTCGAGATCGAAGCGCAACGCCGGCGCACGCCGTTTCGCAGCGCGCTCGAACATCGCAAGCCCGTCATGCAGTTGCAGACCGGGATCATCGCGGGGCCGAACGACGAAGAGATCTATACCGATGCGTTGAACCGGGTGAAGGTCTGGTTTCCTTGGAATCGGCGCAACGAGGGCGATGAAGGCGCATCGGTTTGGGTGCGCGCCGCGTTTCCCGATGCCGGCAGCGATCGCGGCGGCCACTACCCGCTGCGAAAGGGCGACGAAGTCATCATCGGATTCATGGAAGGCGATTGCGACCGTCCCGTGATTCTGAGCCGCATGCATGGAGGCGCAGCCCCGCCGACGTGGCACACGCACGGCTTGCTGTCGGGATATCGGTCGAAGGAGTATGCGGGCAGCGGCTTCAATCAGCTCGTGATGGACGACGCCACCGGGCAAAATCGGATTCATCTTTATTCGACCAGCGCCGATTCGCATTTGCATTTGGGCTATCTGGTCGATCACACGAACAATACACGCGGCGCGTACCTTGGCAGCGGCTTCGATCTGAAGTCGAATGCTTACGGTGCTATTCGTGCCGGGCAAGGACTTTACGTCTCGACGTATGCGAAAGGCTCGGGCAGCCAGCCGCTCGACGTCGGCGAATCGCAAAGTCAGTTGATCAACGCGGAGAGTGTCGTCGAAGCGTTATCGCAAGCGAGCGAGCAGCATCAGGCCGAAAGCCTCAAGGACGGTTACGAGGCCATGCGCGCTTACACGGATGCCACGCGTAAAAGCGTGCCTGGCGCCGTCTCGGGCAGTGGCCGCACGGCGGGTGGCGGGGCGGGCAATGCCAACGGGTTCGAGCAACCGGTGCTGCTGTTCGGCAGCCCCTCGGGCATCGGTCTGTCGACACAGCAGTCGGTACACGTGTCGGCGACGGATCACGTGAACTTCGCAACCGGCCAGAGCATGCATCTTGCGGCCGGAAAATCGTTGCTTGCGAGTGTCGGCGAAAAGCTGAGCCTGTTCGTGCAGAACGCCGGAATGAAGCTGTTCGCGGCGAAGGGAAAGATCGAAGTCCAAGCGCAATCGGACAACGTCGAACTCACCGCGCAGAAAGGCGTGAAGATCGTCTCGTCCACCGACGCGATCGAGATCGCGGCGGATCAGGGCATCGTGCTCACGAGCGGCGGCGCCTACATCAAGATTGCAGGCGGCAACATCGAGATTCACGGGCCCGGCACCGTCGATGTGAAAGGCGCGCAGCGGCTATTCAACGGCCCTGCGAGCATGGGCTATCCGCTGCCTTCAGCGCGGCCCGATGCACCCGGTCAGCTTGAACTCGTGCATAAGTACGCGAACGAAGCGGCGGTGAAAGGCGGCGCGTTTTCAGTGTTCGATTCGAACGGCTCCTTGCTGAACAAGGGCGCGCTCGACGCAAGCGGCAAGACGATCGTGAGCGGGCTACCGTCCGGCGTCGTGCAAGTCAAATTCGGCGCCGATCCCCGCACACAAGATCAAACGGCGAGCAAGTTCAAGATGCCGCAATGGCCGACAGCGGACGGAGCAAATGGCGAACAGAGCGGCGCCACGGCCGACGCGGGGGATTCGCTCGGGGAATTGATGCCCTCGATGCCAAGCGGATTGAGCAACGGATTCGCCGGCTCTTCGGCGATTTCATCCGAAGGCGCTTCTTCGGGGATGGGCGCAGCGATGAAGCAAGGCATGAGCTTCGCCGAACAAGCCATCGCCAAAGTGCTGCCATCGAGCGCGCAAAGCGCCCTCTCGCAGGCCAACCAGCTCGGCACCGCGGCGCCCACGATGAGTCACTTGCTGCAAAGTGGCCTCGGCGGTCTTTCCATGCCGAAATTCGGCTGATCGCCGGTTCGTTAGTGATCCTTAATAATTTTAAAGAAGCATAACGACGCCATGGCCGACGCGACCGTCTTGCAACCCAAACCGACCGACGTCTACGTAGCGCCGCTGACTGCGATGCATCGCGAGGATGTCGATTCGGCCATCCACGAGCTGGACGTATGGCTGCGCAAGATCAGCCACGACTTCATTACGGTCGAGCGCTTGGAGAGCGTTGCGCAAAACGTCCCCGTCTTGGCGAACATCTTCGCGGCAGTCGATGTCATTGCGGACATCCGCGCGATGATCGAGCACGGCGATAAGCCGATCGACACCTTCGATTGGCTCAATCTGGGCATGGACCTGATCGGCATCGTGCCGATTCCCCTGGGCATGGCCGAGTTGCGCATGGGCGCGCGCCCGATGCTCAAGCTCATCCGCCAGAGCGTGGCAGGCAGCGGCAGGGCGGCGCTCGAAGGCGGCGCTCAAGTGCTGGGCACGGCTATCGTCGAGACATTGGTGGCAAGCCTGAACGCGCGCTACGCGGGCGAGATCGAATCGTTCCTGAAGCTCGTCAAAGACAAGCTCGCCGAGATGCTCGAGCACTGCGCCAAGCTCGTGGGCGATCTGATGACGGCGCTGGCCGATCTATTCGCGCAGGTCGCGGGCGAGAAGCAATTCAGTATCGCGGGCAACGTGCGCGCCGCCGAGCATCACGCGAGCGAAGTGAGCGCGGGCTTTGCCGCTTACGACGCCAAGCAAGCGCTGCACGGCATCGGGGGGCTGCTGGTCGACTGGCTCAAGATGGACGGCAAGGCCACACTGAACGCGGCCACGCAAACGGCCAAGTACATCGACCCGAACTACGGGCACGACCTGAAGGTGATCGCCGACGGTTTGCGCACGCGCATCCCGCAAGTGAAGCAGCGCGTGCTCAGCTTGAACGGCAACGACATCGGCCAGATCGGCTGGCTGATCCAGATCGGCGAGCAAGGGGTCGAGAAGTGGCGCAAGGTCAAGGTGCAGCACCATGTCGTCGCCATCCCGAGTTCGGGCAAAACGCGCGTGATCGAGCAGCGCACCGAAGGCGCGGCTGAAACGATCGAGCGTACGGCGCCGGCCAAGCACCCGGGCGTGGAACCGTGCAAGCTGCATTGCCCGGTGGCCTCGCCCGCGCAAGCCTCGAACTGGTCGGTCGGCTTTGCCCTGGGCGATGAAACGATCGAGCACGTGGACTTCTCCATCGCGGGGCCGATGCCCATCGTTTGGCAGCGCACGTATCGCTCGTTCTTCGACGCCAACGATGAAGACGGAGCGCTGGGCGCACGCTGGATCACGCCGTACACGACGCGCTTTGACATCCACGAGACGAAGCTCGTCTACCACGATGCGGCGGGGCGCAGCGTCGATTACCCGCTGCTCGAGCCGGGCAAGTCTTACGATAACCTTGCGGCCGATCTGACGCTGACGCGGCTGGACGAGCATACGCTCGCATTGAATCGCGGCCCGGAGTTGCTCGAATTGTTCGAGAAAGCGGGCGATCGCTTCCGGCTGCGGCTCATTCGCGACCGCAAGGGCAATCAGATCGGGCTGGACTACGACGAGAAGGGGCGGCTCTTTCGGCTGATGCTGCCGGCCACGCAGGTGGCGTTCCGATACGACGAGCGCTCACGCATCGTCGAGGCGGGGCAATACGACGCCGACGGCAACTTGACCGCCAAGCTCGCGCGCTACACGTACGACGCCGAGAACGACCTCATCGCCGCCACCGATCGTTACGGCAACAAGTGGCAGTACCAGTACAAGCGGCACTTGGTGACACGCTACACGGATCGCACGGGGCGCGGCACGAACCTGCAGTGGGATGGTACCGATCCGAAATCCAAATGCGTGCGCGAATGGCTGGACGACGGCAGCGACGAAGTTCGCTTGGCGTGGCATCCGAACTTCCGGCGTGTGGATGTGACCGATGCGCTGGGCAACGTCACGCAGCACTACTACGACATCAAGGGGTACACGTTTCGCATCGTTCACCCGGACGGCAGCGAAGAGTGGATGTATCGCGACAAGCACGACAACTTGACGCAATACGTGCACCGCGACGGCGGCGTGGAGCAGATGGTCTACGATGCGCGCGGCAACTTGATCCGCCACCATCGGGTGGACGGCAGCGTCGTGGAGATGGCGTACGACAAGAAAGAGCAGATGATTGCGCTGACGGACCCGCACGGGAACGTCTGGCGTCAGGAGTTCGACGGCAAGGGGAACCTGGTCGCGCAGCTCGATCCGCTGGGGCACAAGACCGAATACGGCTACAACGAGCAAGGGCTCGTGACGCAGGTGAAGGACGCCAAGGGCGGCGTGAAGCTGCTCGGCTACGACGGCGCGGGGCAACTGACGCGCTACACCGATTGCTCGGGCAAGACGACCAAGTGGAAATACGATGCGCACGGGCGGCTGACCGAGACGACGGACGCGGCGGGCAATACGACGAAGTACACGTACGGCGAGAACGGGCAGCTGACGCAAGTTCAATCGCCTGCGGGCATCGAGCAGATCCAATACGACGCCGAGGGGCGGCTGCGGGGCCATACCGATGCGTTGGGCCGCAACACGCGTTACCAGTACGACGGCGCGGGGCGGATCGCCGCGCGTGTGGATGCGCTCGATCAGACGATCGCATACCGCTACGACCGGCTGGGGCGGCTCACGGCGCTCACCGATGCCAATCAAGCGACCTATAGCTTCCGCTACGACCCGGTGGGCCGGTTGCTCGAAGAGGTGGCGTTCGACGGCAAGCGCACGCGCTATACGTACGACCAATCCAGCGGGCGGCTGACTTCGATCGACGAGGGGGGGCAAACGACGCAGGTCGAATACGACCGAGGCGGGCGGCTTGCTGCCCGGCGCTCTGGCGACAGCGAGGAGCGTTTTGCCTACGACCAGAGCGGACGGCTCATCGATGCGCAAAACCGCTACAGCCAGATCCAGC
>NZ_JAKWFK010000024.1 GCF_029522115.1 Trinickia sp. Y13
TGTGGTCTGCACTGGGGCCACGGTAGCCGCATCGATGCCGGTGGCCGCGTGAAAGATGACACCCGGCGATGAGATTCGAGGGGTCGCATCAGCATCGCCCTCGCCCTCCACTTCCTCAAACACCCCGTCCACCACACAAACGTGGAAGTGGACGTGTTCATTGAGGCTGGAGCCGAATCGGTGAATGAAGGCGATGGCACCGATGTGCAGGCCTGCCTTGTCCATATGGGCCGCACCGGGGCTGTGGGTCTGCAGAGTTTGTGCGATCACCCGCAGAAAGATGCGCAGCACCATGCTCAGCACCGCTCCGTCGCGCTGCATGAAGTAACGAAGCCGCTTGGGAACCGACAGCACCCACTGGCGCACCGGCAGGCGGGGGAATACGTGATCGTTCAGGTGCGCTGCTGTCTCCACCATGCGCCGGGTGGTGCACGAGGGGCAGACTCCCCGGCCTTTGCAGGAGAAAGCGACGAAGTAGTCGTGCCCACAGTCGCCGCAGCGAGCGCGGGCAAAGCCATGGGCAAAGATGCCGCACTCAAGATACTTGGCAAACGCTTTGCGCACGAAGGGCTTGGGGGTGTGGTGGTCGCCCTGGCCGTCGAACTGACCCGCGCTGGCCAACTCTAGCCAGGTCTCGTAGTGCTCGGCTACCGTTTGGTAGGGGTCTCCTCGTTTTCAGTGCAATAAGTGACGGTACGAAAAGCTAGCACTGGCGCGGAGGTGGTGTTGGTAGATCGTTGATTTCATTGACTTTCCTGTTCACTTTCAAATCTGCGATTCGTGGCGTCAAACCGTGGTCGGTTTCATCCATTGGTGCCAGTTATCGATGCATTTGGCCGCGAAGGCAGGATTTGGTCAGCATAGCGGTCAACCGGGAAGCGAAACACACCCCGCAAGTTGATGCTCTCCAGCTTGGTGGGCGCAATCTTCCCGATCAGTTCCGGTGGAATGACCTGGCGGCGGTTCGACCAGCGATCCAGGACCGCCTGCATCTGTGAGGTATTCCACGCCATCACGATGTTGGCCATCAGGCTCAACGCATCGGCCACAGCCTGCATTTCATCGACACGTTTGGCCTGCGCCGGGCTGATCCGGCCGGTATAAATGGCGCGCTTGAGGGCGTTAACAGCCTCGCCCCGATTGAGCACCCGGCGCAACTCGTTCCTGAAAGCGTCCTTGACAAAGTAGTCAGCCAAAAACGCCGTACGCAGCAACCGCCCCAATTGCACGCCAGCCTCATAGATTGGATCGCCCTGGGCGGCAGAACCGAACCGCGCAAGAGCTGCCACCGCACTGGCATGTCCGCTCATGACCGAGGCTGCCAGGTGCACCAGACTATCCCAATGCTTTTCGATCAAAGCGACGTCGACATTGGCTTCGCACACCGCAGCGATTTCTGCGGGCACTTTGGTGCCGCGTGGCACAAAGAGGTGGCGCTGTTTGAGTTCCTTCAACCGCGGGCAAAGATCAAAACCAAGCAAACGGGCATGTGACATGGCAAAGTCGGTGTAGCCATGGGTATCCACAGCAAGCTGGCTGGTCTCCAGCTTTTCTTGGCGGATGACACCTTCAATGGCCACGCCCGCCTGGCGCTCATTGAGCACAAAGGGCTGCGCATGGAAGATGCCCCACCGGTCTTTTACATGGGAGTAGATTCCAATGGAAGGTGTGTTGCGCCGAGGATCAAGCCGGGCTTGCCACACCCGTTTGGTGGTCTCCATGCTCATCATGTCAGAAGATGCCAAATCGGACCGCCCCCAGGTGGCGGCAATCGGGTGTCGCTGCATGAATTCCAGCACAGCCTGGCAGGCCTGGCTCAGACGCCGTTCGTCCCGCGCCCAGCGCATGGCCTGGCGAATGCTGGTGGCAGACAATTGCGGAATCATGCGCGCGCATTCGACCGCAGTCAGACTGGTGCCGTGGGCCATGATGCCGGCATAGACCATCAGCAGCTCGTCGGTAGAGCGCGGCTCACGTCCGAGCATGATCCAGCTAAAGCGCACCTGGGCGTCAACGGCCAGAATCACTTCCGGCAATTGAACCTCACCGATGCGGTGATCCAAAGCCGCGCGCAGCTTGGTCACTTCTGGGTCTTCGTCCTCTGCGGGCAATGGCGACAAATGGAGTTCATCATCCACGCGCAGTACGCCACTGCGGGCTGCAGCGGCCACCGCATCGACACCGGCAGTTACTCTGGCCAGCAAAGGCTTCAAGAAAGTGGCAGCCTTGCTGGGTAACGATAGACGGGCATAGTGTTTCTTGGACTCTGCCTGCCAACGCTCGTCCGTGAAGAACAAGCGCGCACGACCCCGAAAGCTCAGGCTGTGCTCAATCCAGACCGAGCCATTGCGCACCGCGCGGCGCAGGGCAAACAGGGTGGCCACCTCCAACGCCTGAAACGCCCGTTCCCGGTCTGGGCTGGAGATCGAAACCTGCCAGATCATTCCCAGACTTGGTGCCACCACTTCAACTGGCAGCTTTCTGGATCCTTTGAGATATAAAGCTTGCAGCTTGGCAAGGTACTCGATGGCAGGATGCTCGCCGGTGGCCTGCCAGGGCAGCTTTGCAATGGCGACGAGCAACGACCGCACGGGGCGAATTCCATCAATCAATCCCTCGCGGACCAGGGAGGCCCTGCTCGGTGGTTTGCGTTTCTGGGTTTCGGTGATCAAGGCTTCAAGACGGGCACGCAACTCAGCATCTGGCACCGCACCTTGCGCGCTCAAGGCAACAAGTTCGCCGAGCAGCGTTTTGTACATTGCGGCCCAATTGACGGTAGCGGGGACATCGGCGGCAGCCTGACGCCACAGATCGGCGATCCGGCGCTGCACCATAAGGATCAACTGGTCTGTGGTGGTGAACAGGCAATACCGAAGAAAGCATGCGACCTCCACGGTGCGCGCTGGCTCTTTGATCTTGGCTCCGGCTGAGGGCGGCCTGGAGACAAGTCGGCGCGCGTAGCGGCGCAAGATGAGATCGGGGATGTCTGCCAGGTGCTTATGAACGTCCAGCGTGTAAAGCAGGTCGATGCGCTCCAGTACCTCGCTGATTTGGCGGGTTGAGTGTTTCGCCGGTGCAGCCCATAGCCAACTCTGCTGGGTTTGTCCATCTGGGCGCAGCTCTGAAACTGAGGCTCGCCAGCGATCAAGTGTTGCTGGATCAACGCTGGCGGCGATGGCGGTGCCTGTTTCAACTTCAAGCTGGGCAAGTGCCGCCGCAATCAGTGTCCGAATTGCCCGCTCGTGCACGATCACCAGCTTGTTCTTGTACAGCCATTGACGCGCCCGCACGAGTAGCTGATCGCGGTCGGCGCAGCGCGCCACTTCGTCGCGCAGTTCACGTACCAGTGAGCGGCGCTGGTGCTCGCTCATCCACTGGAATCCAAGGACCGTGCAGGCTACTTGTTGGTGATCGAATAGCGTGCGCCCGCGTTCATACATGGCTCTCAGCGAGGCGACTTCTGGTGCTGCAATGCCAAGCTCGTTGCCAAGGTGGCGCCACAAGGCTACTGGAATTACCCGAAAGGCACCGAGCAAACGCCCACTCATGCGCAGGAAACCAATATGGAGCGCCAGACCAAGCTTGTGGGAATCACCTCGGCGTGCATTGATTGCGTCGCGCTCGGCACCATCGAAGGTGAAAAATGCCTTCATCTCGAAGTCGCTGATATCGCGGGGGAGCCCACGCATCCCCAAAAACGTTGTGTGCCAACCCTGCATCGTGAACCTCAAAAGTGGGAGGCCACCATACCCGTTTACAAAGCGAACAGGAAAGTCAATGAAATCAACGGTCTACCCAGACCACCCCCGCGCCAGTGCTAGCTTTGCGTACCGTCACTTATTGCACTGAAAACGAGGAGACCCCGAGCGAGGCGAAAAAAAACCGCCTCGGGGTGTCCGAGGCGGCAAGTCTGCATGCGGTTCAGGGAGGAAGAAACCGCGCCGGCGATCAGGGAGGAAAACCGCGCGGCCTGATGTGCAGCTCGGCCACTTTAGCCGGATTTTTCGACTTATCCGATGCGAGCGGCCCGCCGTGGGCGCTGCTCGATCTGCTGTTGCTTTTTCTCGACGTGCTTCTGCTCCTGGTGCTGCTGCTCGTCGCGCTGCACCTGGCTGATGGCCGCGCCGATCTGCCGCTTCACGCCCTCGATGCCCAGCTCGCTCTTGTGCGCCAAGTCGTTGAAGTCGGTGTGCTGCTTCATCGTGGACAGCGCCGCGATCTGCGCGCCGCTCAACATCGACGCCTTGAGCTTGGCCGCCTCGTCGCCGGCCAGCTCGACCTTGCCGGCGGCGGCGTCGGCAAGGCGCTGCTCGGCGCGCAGGTGGGTCTTGAAGCTGTCGGGCGTGATGGCGGGCAAGTCGCGCGGGTAGGTGTTCTCGGCCGGCGCGAAGATCGGGAAGATCGCCTTGCCGCCCACGGCCTGGGCGGCCGCCTCGGCCTTCTCCCGGCCGGGGTTGTTGCCGTGGGTCATGACCAGGTGCCGGTCGTCGTCGCCGGCGATGATGACCGGCTTGTCCGGGAACTTGGCGTGCAGCGCCTTCGCCACGGCCTCAAGGTTGCCGCTGTCGAAGGCGGCGACCGTGGCGTGGCCCACGGCCTCGGCCACCTGGGCCGCCGTGGCGTAGCCCTCCGAGATCACCAGCGCCGGCGCGGCCGCCAGGGCGTCCATGCCGCCGACCGGGTGGAAGCATCCTTCCTTCTTCGAGTCCTTGGCGAACCGCTTAGTGCCGTCCTCCTGGATGTATTGCATCGTCCATTGCTTGCCCTCTGCGTCGAAGGCCGGGATGTAGGTCTTCTGGCCTTCGCGGTCGGTCATCACGCCGGCCTGCGCCTGGATGCCTTTGGCTTGCAGGTAGGGCGTCGGCTGCTCGATGGGCACGAGGTCGGCCATCTGCCGACCGACGCGCTGCGCGGTGGCCTCCTGGGCCTTGTCCTGCTCGACGGCTCGCTGTGCCAGCTTCTCGGCCGCCTCGGCCTGGAGCTTGGCCTTCTCCTGGTCGCTCAAGGCGTAGCCCTTGCTCTTCCAGGTAATGTCCGTGCCGGTCTTGTTGTTGATGATCCGCCCGGCCGGGTGCCCGTCCAGGTGGCCCACGTAGAAGCCATCGAGCGCGCCCTTCTTGCCGCCCTCGACCGGCACGCGGTGCCGCTTGCCATCCATGATCGGGTGATCGCCCTGGGCGTTGCTGCCGGTGAACAGGCCGGCGCTGCGCATGGCCTCGGCGAACTCTTCCCTTGGCGTCATCGCTGGCCCTTGCTGGGCCTGCACGTTCTCGGGCTTCCAGCGTTCGAGCTTCGCCGCGTCGGCGCGCGGGCCGACATACCAGGACTTCGCGGCCTTGTCCCAAAGCGCGCCGGCGGCCTTGGCCGCGTTGCGCTGCTCGTAGGGCACGGCCAGGTACTGGCGGGCCTGCTGGGCCTGCTGCGCGGGCTTCTGCGCCTCGCCCTGGGCTTCGGGTGCCGGCTGGGCCGAACGCGGCTCTACGGCCGCTGTAGCGGCTCCCTGCGCCCATTTGGCGAAGGGAGCGGCATCGGTGCCCGGCGGCACGTACCAGGACTGTTGCTGCCGATCCCAACGCGCCCCGAGGCTCTTGGCCTCGTCCTTCTCCTTGTACGGCACGTTGATGTACTGCCGTTCGGGCTTCTCGGCCTGCGGCTGCGCCTGCTGCCGCTCGCGTTCCTGGCGCTCCAGCTCGGCCGCGCGGCGCTGCGCGTCGCTGTCGTTGAGCATGGCCGACGCCTCGGCGGTCTTGCGTGCCTCTTTAGCGGCTGAAATGTCCTCTTCGGTCGCGTTGGGGTCGCGCCGTACACGCTCTTCCTGCACGCGGGCCAGCTTGGCGGCGCGCTCGTGCTGGTTGTCGGTGCCCAGCGCATCGACCAGGTGCAGGCGCTCGGCCAGAGCCTCGGCCTGGCCCTCGGTGCGGGTGCCGGCGACGAAGGCAAAGGCGTCCTCGCCGAACTGCGCATCGGCCTTGCGCGCGTAGACCTGGAACGCCTGCGGCTCGATGCCGGCCTGGGCGGCATCGACGGTCTGGCCGTCCTGCTCGGCCACGCCGACGATGCGCAGCTCTCCGCTCCAGTCGGGCGGCAGCTCAACGCCAAGGTGTTGACGGGTCGCGTCGGCGAACGCCTGGCCGTCGATCTCGCCGGCGGCGAGCTGCCGGCGCGCGGCGGCGGCCTGCTCGATGCCCTGCACCGCGTCGGCAGGATGGGCGGCCAGCAGGGCGGCCGCCTGGTCGTTGGTCGGTGGGGTCATGTTCGCCTCCTGGTCTGCGACGGCCGCTTGCTGCTGGGTCAGCGCCGGCAGGGCCATCAACTGGTCGGGCGCGTAGTTGTTCAGCTCGTCCAGGCTGCGAACCTGGTGGGGTTCACCGTCCTGGTCGTGGAACGCAAAGATGCGCTGGCCGTCGCTCCACCTGGCTTCGGCGTCGATGCTCGACACGATCTGTTCGCCGTGCTGCTGGAGCTGCTGCGCGAGGTGGAGCTGTTCGGCCATGTTGGCGAACTCTTGCGCCAAGCCCTTGCGCTCCAGGTAGGCGTTGTCGGTGTCGGTGTGGCTCGGGTCGATGCCGAACACCGGCGACAGCCGGTCATGCGCGACCGCGTAGAACTGCTCGGGATCGGTGCCGGTGATGCTGCCCACGGTTTCGAGGCCACGGCTGCGCAAGGCGTCTTCCAGGGTGTCGCCCTGGAATGCCTGGTAGTGGCTGAAAGACACGTCCGGGTTGTCCAGGACTTCGGCAATGTCCACGGCCAGGGCCTGGGCCACGGCTTCGTCCTGGGCCTGGCTCTGCTGCTGGTCTTGCTCCTGAACCTGCTTCTGCTCGAAGGCCAGCACGTAGTCGTGAATCTTCTCGGCATCGGCGGCCGCGCGGAACACCTCCAGCGGCTCGTCTTGCAGCGCCTTGATCCACGAACCCACATAGGCGGCGTGCTGGCCCGGATCGTGGCCGATGCCCAGCTCGTCGCCGACGATCATGGAAGCGATCTCGGCGCGCAGCTCTTCCTTGGCGTACCCCTCGCTCCCGAACGGGTGCGCCAGGTCGCGGTCAAGGCGCGAAGCGTGGCCCGTCCAGTGGCCCAGCTCGTGCAGCGCGGTCGCGTAGTAGCGGTCGGAGCTGGGGAACTGGCCGCGCTCCGGCAGGGTGATGCTGTCGGTCGAAGGGCGGTAGAACGCCCGATCACCGGCGGCGTGGGTGATCGTCGCGCCCGAGGCTTTCAGGATGTGCTCGGCGCGCTCGACGGCGTTCCAAGTCTGTTCCTTCTTCGGCTGGAGCGGCGGCAGGCCGTCGATCTGCTCGCCGTTGAACACGGTCGCAAAGAACACGCGCGGCCGCTCCAGCATGACGGTTTCCTTGACCGGCTGGCCCTTCGCATCGAGGACGGGCCGGCCGCTGTCGTCCAGCTTGTCTTGCTCTTCGCTGAACTTCCAGTATTGAACCGGCGTGCCTTTCTCGCCCTTGCGAACCTGCGCGCCCACGGCGGCGGCCTGCTTGTAGGTCATCCAGCGCGCATCGCTGCGGCCCTGGGCCATCAGGTGGATGGCGTTGATCCCTTTGTACCGCTTGCCGGTGGTCGGGTTCATCGGCAGGTAGGCGTTGGGTTCGCCCGGCTCCCACGGCTTTTGCCACGGTGCGGTGCCGGCCTTGAGCTGCTCGATCAGCTTTTCGGCCACGACTTCGTGAAACGGCTTCTTCGGCTCCATGTTCTCGTCCCTTCGGAATAGCTCGTTGAACTGAGGGAAGTTCTGCTGTGTCCGGGAACGGTCGCGCAGGCCCTGGGCGACCATGCACACGATGTTGTGCAGGTCGTCGGCCTGCATGGGCCGCACGCGGGCGATGCAGGTTTCCGTGAATGACTGTTGGCCGCGCTGCTGCACCTGGTCGGCGACCTGGTGCTGGCTCGGCTCGATGCCCTCGCAGTGCAGGGCAAACACTTCCTCGGCGCGCACGTCCAGGGACTGGCCGGCATAGCGCCGGTTCACGTCATCCCATAGCGGCTTGAGGGTGGGTTCGTTGCGGGCGGCCGCCAGGCCGTCCAGCAAGGCGCGCTTCTCGCCCGGCGCGAAGGTGTTGGCCCCGTAGTGGCCTAGCACCTCGTGCCGCAGCGTCATCAGTAGGTCGCTGGCGCTCTCGACGTTCTGCAAGGGCACGTCCACGCGGCCACGGTAGGCGCGGCCGGCGTGCAGCGTCTCCTTGGGCACGTAGCCGCCCTTCATGTCGGCCGGCACCTCGGCCGCTCGCGGCCCGTACAGCTCGGCCGCGTCCTCGCGGAACTTGTAGGCCAGCTCCAGCGCGCCGGGGTAGTCGCGGACGAAAGCCCGCGTCACCCCTTGCGCCTCGGCTTTCGTGATCGGCATGGGTCAGCCCTCCGAAGCCTTGCGCGCGGCGGCCTGGGCAACCGTCTCGCCGGGCCGCAGGTCGTACAGCTCGCGGGCGTTCGTGGTGGTGATGAACGGCGGGATGTCGGCGCTCGGGCCTTCGTCGTCCAGGAATGCCGGCTCCAGCGCGCCATCGACTTCCACCAGGTCGTCGCCGCTCGCGGCGGCGTCCTGCTCGGACAGCGCGTCCTCCACGAACGCGCCCACGCGCTCGGCTTCGTCGGGGTCGAACTCGACCTGGAAGCCGGGCGTCAGCGCGTCGGCCATCTTCTCGCGCACGGCCTCGCGGCCGGCGGCGTCGTCGTCAACCGGCGGCAGGACGGCCAGCGGCTCGTCGTGGGCGGCGGTGTTGGTGGTGGTTTGCTCGTTCATGGTCGATCTCCTTCGCTGTGGTCATTCGGATGCCGGGCCGTTGCGGCCCTTGCTGTAGTCGGGCCGACCCTTGAGGTCGGGGTAGGTCTGCTTGCATGTGGGGAAGTTGCTGCAACCCCACCAGAATTGCCCCTTCTTCTTGCTCGGCCGGCGCGACAAGCCGCTGCCGCAGGCCATGCACTTGTGAAGGGATGACACCGGCGCGGCTTCCTTGCCGCCGGCGATGGTCACGGCTCCGCTGTTGGCCTTCGCCACCTGGTCGCGGATGAACGTCTCTTGCTTCGTGATGAAGGCGTCCAGGGCGGCCGTGCCCTGCTCGACGCCTTTCAGCATCCGCTCGTAGAGCGCGGTCAGCACCGGGCTTTTCACAACCTCGGGCAGCGCGTCGATGACGCTGCGGCCGAGGGTCGTGCTGATGATCTGCTTGCCTTTGACGGCCAGGAACTCGCGCCGCTTCAACTCGGAAATGATCGACGCGCGGGTGGCCGACGTGCCGATGCCGTCGCCCTCGCGCAGCATCTTCTTGTGCTCGGCATCGCTGACGAACTTGTGGATGTTCTCCATCGCGCGGATCAGCGTGCCCTCGGTAAAGCGCGCTGGCGGCTTCGTCTTGGCGTCCTTGCGGGTGGCGTCCGTGCAGGTCACGGCGTCGCCCTGGGCCATCGACGGCAGGGCCTGCGTGCCGCTGTCGTCGTCCTCGTCCTTCTCGCCTTCCTCGTCGGCCTGGCTGTACACGTCACGCCAGCCGTTGCGCGTGACTACCTTGCCGCTCGCGGCGAAGTTCTCGCCCGCGATCTCGACGCCCACGGTGGTCTGCATGTACTCGTGCAGCGGGTAGAACTGCGCCAGGTAGGCGCGCACGATCAGGTCGTAGATGTTGCGCTCGCGCTCGCTGAGGGCGGCCTTGCTGCCCTTCTGCATGGTCGGCACGATGCCGTGGTGCGCGGTGATCTTCGAGTCGTCCCACGTCTTGGACTTGATACGCGGATCGGCACCATCGACCAGGCCGGCCAGTTCGGGGTTGACGTGCTTGATCGCCTCCAGCACGCGCGGCGCGTCGGCGTGCTGCGACTCCGGCAGGTAGGCGCAGTCGGTGCGCGGGTACGAGGTCAGCTTGTGCGTCTCGTAGAGCGCCTGGCAGGTGTTCAGCACGTCCTCGGCGCTGTAGCCGAACTTGGCCGAGGCCAGTGCCGTAATGTCGGACAGGGCGAAGGCCAGCGGCTGGTTCTGCTTCTTGGCCTCCTGTTTGTACGCGGCGATGGTGCCCGGCTGGCCCTTGACGGCGGCCACCAGGGCGTCGGCGACGGCGGTATCGACAAGGCGGCCTTCGCTGTCCAGGCCGGCTTGATCCTCCTTCGCCTTCCATGCGGCGGCGAAGCTGCCGCCGGCGTGCTGCACCACCGCCCGGATGGTGTGGTACGGCACGGCCTTGAATGCCTCGATCTCGCGGTCGCGGGCGACCACGAGGGCCAGCGTCGGCGTCTGCACGCGGCCCACGGTCAGCAGGGCGCGCGAGCCGCCGCGCTGCGCGCGCAGCGTGTACGCGCGGCTGAGGTTCATGCCGATCAGCCAGTCGGCGCGCTGCCGCCCGCGTGCAGCGTCGGCCCAGCCTGCATAGGTGGTGTTCTCCTTCAACGCGGCCAGGCCGCGCTTGACGGAAACGGAGTCCTGCGCGCTCACCCAAAAGCGGCGCACCGGCTTGCTGTTGCGGAAGTGCTCCAGCACTTCGTCAACCAGCAACTGGCCTTCGCGGTCGGGGTCGCCGGCGTTGACGATCTCCTTGGCCTCCTTGAGCAGCTTGCCGATCACGGCGAGCTGCTTCTTCGCGTCGTCCTTGGGCTTGAGAATCCAGCTCTCGGGGATGATGGGCAGCTCATCGACGCGCCAGACCTTCTTGCCGGACTGGCCGCGCGGCACGTCATCGGGCGTGTACTCGTCGGGGTCGGCCTGTTCGAGCATGTGCCCGAAGCACCAGGTCACTTTGTCGGTGCCGCACTCGATGAAGCCGTCGCCCTTGCCGGTCGCGCCCAGCTCGCCGGCGATGGCCTTGGCGACGGACGGCTTTTCTGCGATGAAAAGGCGCATGGTGTGTCTCCCTACCAGGTGATGACCGGACGGATCACGGTCTTGATTTGCGAACGATTGATCGGGCCGAAGTAGCGGCCGTCGAAGGATGTGGCGCTCACGTCCGACATAAGCAGCACCTCGGAATTGCCGAGCGTGTAGCTGTTGGACTGATAGCGCGGCAGCGGCCGACCGGCCTTGTCGGCCTTGATCGGCGCGCTGAGGGGCAGCAGCTCGCCGTTGACGCGCACGCCGTCATCGGCGACGGCGACGGCATCGTCTTTAGCGGCTAAAACGCGCTTCATCATGTAGCCGTAGCCGCCCTGGCAGAAGCCGGCCCCGATGTAGCCCCTCTCCTTGGCGTCATCGAACACGCCGAGCTGCGGCGGGCAGAAGAGGACGTAGGCCCCCTTCTCCACCGGCGCGCTGCTCGTCCAGTACAGGCCGACCGGAATGCTCTTGGTGGTGTTCACGCGGGCACCGGCGGCATAGCCGCCGGCGGCCAGCAGCAGGGCGGCCACGCCCGCGATGACGACGCCTGCCGCGATGCGTTTCAGGATGCGGCTCATATCGTGATGCCCTCCCCTTCCGTCTCGGCCTGTGCGACGGCGCGCAGGCGGTCGCTGACCTTGGGCGCAGGGATCGCGGCGCGTGCCGAGAACACTGGGTCTTTGAAGTACAGGGGTTGCTTGCCGTAGATCGCCGGGTAGCCCGCGACGTAGATCACCATGTCGCCGGCTTCTTCGATCTCGCCCTGGGCGTTCTTCTTTGGCCCCGGCATGCGCAGGCATTCGTCGGGCGTCAGCAAGGGCCGCTGCACTTCCTGGTAAGTGCGCGACACCTGGCCCAGCATCGCCGCCGTGCGGCGGCCGCTGGTCGTGATCTGCTCCTTCACCACGGTGGTCTGCCCGGTGAGGCGGGACAGGTGTTCGGCCGTCTCGACGCGGTTGGGCGGGTAGGCGTTCTGCACGTGGCAGTTCGACGTGATGCTTTCGTCGTGGCCGTAGCCCGTCTCGCGGCTCTTGAGCTGGTTAATGTCCTGGCAGATGAGGTAGCACTTGATGCCGTAGCCGGCCACGAAGGCCAGCGACTCTTGCATGATCTCCAGCTTCCCGAGGCTCGGGAACTCGTCCAGCATCATCAAGAGCCGGTGCTTGTAGTGCGCCACCGGCCGGCCGCCCTCGAAGTCCATCTTGTCGGCCAGCAGGCGCACGATCATGTTCACCATGACGCGCACCAGCGGCCGCAGGCGGGCCTTATCGTTGGGCTGGGTGACGATGTAGAGGCTTACCGGGTCGTCCTCGTGCATCAACTGCTTGATGCGGAAGTCCGACCGGCTGACGTTGCGGGCCACCACGGGGTCGCGGTACAGGGCCAGGTACGACTTGGCCGTGGACAGCACCGATCCGGCTTCTTCCTCGGGCCGATCCATCATGTCGCGGGCCGCCGAGCCGATGGCGTGATGGTTCTGGCCGTCTACGTGCCCGTAGGTCGCCATTTCCATCCAAAGCTCGCCAATGTCCCGGTTCGGGTCGGCCAGCATCGCATCGACGGACGGCAGCGTGGCGGTGCCGCCATCGTCCTTGGCCTTGTACAGCGCGTGCAGGATCACGCCGACCAGGAGCGCGAAGGCGGTCTTCTGCCAGTGCGAGTCCAGGCCCTTGCCGTCCGGGTCAACGATCAGCGTGGCAAGGTTCTGCACGTCACCCACCTCGTATTCGGTGCCGAGGCGGATTTCGTCCAGCGGATTCCAGCAGACGCCGCCCGAGGTGCTGGCCGGCTCGAAGCGCAGCACCTTGTTCTTGGCGTGCTTCTGCCGCCAGCCGGCGGTCAAGGCCCACAACTCGCCCTTCAAGTCGGTGATGACGCTGCTCGCGCCCCACGACAGCAGCGTGGGCACCACCAGGCCGACGCCCTTGCCCGAGCGCGTGGGCGCGTAGGTCAGCACGTGCTCGGGGCCGCTGTGCCGCAGGTAGAAGAAATTGCCGTCCTTGTCCTGCCAGCCGCCCACGTACACGCCGGTAGCCGTGGGTGCGGCCTTGCCGGTGACGATCTCCAGGACGTTGCGCTCGCGTGGCAGCAGGCCGGCCGCCTGAATGTCCTTCTTCTCGGCCCAGCGGGCCGAGCCGTGCAGGTACTCGTTCGCCTTCGAGCTGTTGGACGTGACGACCTTCGCCACGGCCACGCCCAGCAGGCCCACGGTCGAAACCAGCATCCCCATGCTGCCGGCCTTCATGATCTCGTCCGGGTACTGGCTGTACCACTTGTACGTCCAGTGCAGGATCGACCAGGGCGCGTACACGTGGCCCACGTTGGGGCCGAGGGTCGCGTGATAGGCGAACGTGTGGGCGAAGAACTGCGTCGCGGCCTGGAGGCCGCCGACCATCGAGGCCGCGCCCAGCACCGGCAGCAGCTTGCTCGGCTTCGGTTTGGCGGTTCGGACTTGCGGCCCTACCGCGTTGTTCATCTTGATCTTCATCTACTCCTTCCTTTCGACGTTTTGATGGAGCCTTTCGCGGTGATCGAGACGGCATCGCCGACCGCGATGCGCGTCAAGCGCCGGGCCGTGGCCTGGTCGATGGGCATAACCATGACCTCATCACCTCGTTTCAAGAGGGCCAGCGCCTGGCCCTCGATAGTCCTGGTGCCCTGGAACGTGAGCGCACCATCACCGGCAGTATATCGGGAATGCTTCGGTATATCGAAACCTTTTAGGCGCTTTGCCTCGCGTTCGGCGATGTACTTGTCGGCGGCGGCGACGCCCGGCGGCGTCTGGCCTACTCCTGTTCCTGGCCGAGAAATTCCCCGTCGCAGTGCGTGATCTGGTTGGGTTCCTTGCTGCTCCACGTGACGAGGAACATCACGCGGCAATAGCACTTCACTTCCGCCGGCGATGCGAACCACACCGAGTTCGGACAGTGCTCGCAAACGGTGCTGGCTTTGGGGCGGCGGTTTTCTTCCAAGGCGTCCAACGTCGGGCTTCCGGTGGACGGTGGCGGCGTGAAGGCCGGCGTCGGCGCGGTCGCCTCGGCCGGCGGCTGGCCGGCCGTCGCCTGCTCGGGCGACGGCTGCGGCTCCGGTAGCGTGCTGGTCGGCAGCGGGCCGCTGTCCAGGGCCGCCAGCGCCGCGTCCAGTTCGTCCTCGATGCTCTGGTCTTTCGGTTCGCTCATGGGTGTTCTCCTTGTTCAAAAGCGCCTGCCGCCGGCTCTCAAGAGCCGGATCGGTGAAGGTGATGGGTAGCTGGGAATCGACGGCGGCGCGGATCATCTGCGCCTTGAACTCCACCGTGCCGTTGACGGTGATGCGGTTGCCGTAGCGTTGCATCGCCAGGCGCAGGGCTTCTTGCAGCCCTTCGCGCGTGGCCTCGCGGGAGACTTGCAGGCGGTCACCGTCATCGCGCACGGCGCTCATGCCGGCGCGGAAGATGATCGTCCCCTTCTTCGTGATGTTGTCCACCGCCGGCGCGTGGCCGGGCTTCGCCTGGCCCTCGCCCCGGATGGTGTTGCCCTTGAGGCCCTGGGCCGCCTCGCGGGCGCGCAGGGCGGCCAGGGCGTCGGCGCCGCCGTGCTGCGCCTCCTTCTTGAGCCAGTCGGCCCACGTGCGCCGGCGGTGCTCGGCGTAGAGGGCCGTGCGCTCCTGCTGGAACTGCTTGTTGATCGCCTGGATTTCGCTGCGCAGGGCCTTGCTCGCCTGGGCGTACAGCAGCTTCTTGTTCGCGCGGCCCTCGCCGACCACCTTAATCGTGGCGCGGCGCAGGCGGTTCGACCTCTTGGCCGCCTCGATCAGCCGATCCTTGCGATGCCGGGCGCGCTCCAGGGCCTGGGCGCGCGCCGTGGTCAAGTTCTGCTGCTCGGCCTTGTACTTCGCGTACAGCTCCACGGTGTTGACGCGAAGGCGGATGGGGTCTTTGCGGTACTGCCGCTTCGCGGTGGTTTGCGCCTGCCGTTCGGGCGAAGCCTCGAACGGGCCAAGCCGCGCCTCCAGGCTCGGCTTGGAAAGGTCGCGGGCTACTGTGCTCGCCTTCACCATCGTTCCGTCGCCGGCCTCGAACACGAGGCCATTGGCGCGGACGCGCAGCTCCATTCCGTTGTCGCGCATGACCTGGTGCAGTTCCTGCCAGGACTGCGCGCCCTTGATCTCGTCCAGGCACTCGCGCTTGACCCAGCCGACCAGGCTTTCAACGCCGGCATGCCGCTCCATGTCGGCGGCCCGGCCCTCCGCGCCGCGCTTGCGCGGCTCGTGGTTGTCGCGCTCCAGGCCGTAGTCGCGCTCCAGGGCCGTGCAGAGTTCCGCCAGCGCCCGGTGCGGGTAGTACGGCTCGTGCATCGTGTGCCGCGTCGGGTGAATCTTGTTGATGGCGATGTGGATGTGCAGGTTGTCGGTGTCGTTGTGGACGGCACTGATTCGCTGATGCTCGCCATAACCCAGCCCGACGCAGATGCGTTCCTCAATCGCGCGCAAGGTGTCGGCGCTGGGCTGCTCGCCGGCCCGGAAGCTGACGATCAGGTGGTAGGTCTTGTCGCCCTTCGCGCGGGTGTTCGTGTGCTGGGTCGCCAGCACCTCCGTGATGGCGTCCTGGATGGAACCGGCTTCGCAGTTCGTCGCCTGCACGTGGCCCAGCCGGTGGTCTTTGCTTTGGGCGTCGGTGATGTAGTTCGCCAGGCCCGCGAAGTCGCTCTTGCCAAGCGAGCGCATCGGCACGTGCTTGGCGATCATGGCCGCCCCTCCGGCTTTTTAGCCGCTAAAGAAGTCAAGGCTCGGCCCTCGGCTGAACCACGGCCTTCATGATCCGGCTCATTTCGTCCTGGGTGGCCTCGATCCGGCCCAGCAGGGCCAGGATGGTCGCCTCGCCGAACTGGAGCGTTCGCACGTCATCGGTCAGCCAGAGCTTGAGCAGGCCGCCAAGGCGGCCAAGGTCGCCGTTGACGCGCACCAGCTCGCGCACGTGCTGGTAGTCCATGACGCCCTTGATCTGGTAGCCCTGGCCCACGTCGCGCAGATAGCGCGCCACGCTGACGCCCGCCCTCTTGGCGTTCGCCTCGATCTCGTCTTTCTCTTCGGGGAACACCGGCACCCGCAGGTGCTGCCGCCGCCGGCGGCCGTGTTCCTTTTCGTCGTTCTCCATGCCTCGCCTCGTCTCTCATGCCGGCGGTAGCCGGCTGCCTCGCAGAGCAGGATGACCCGTTGAGCGCCCCCGGCGCGAATAAGGGACAGTGAAGATAGATAACCGGCTCGCCGGTTAGCTAACTTCACACATCCTGCCCGCCTTACGGCGTTAATAACACCAAGGAAAGTCTACACCAGCCATTACGATTTATCCGCAACTATCGCGCTATCAGGCCGCAAAAGCAGCAACGGATATAGCGAAACCCGCCACAATGGCCCATAATGCCGCTATCGAAGCGTGCCAATGCACGCCGATAGCGGACTTTTTGCGTTTCCGTAGCGCCGCTTAGTAGCGTTACATTTGCGATGAGAGGATTAGATGGACGAACACGATGCCAAAGACCTACCCCGAAGAGCTGGCTGAATGGGTGAAGGGACGGGAAGCCAAGAAGCCGCGCCAGGACAAGCACGTGGTCGCGTTCCTGGCCGTCAAGAGCGACGTTCAAGCGGCGCTCGATGCGGGCTATGCGATGAAAACGATCTGGGAGCACATGAAGGAAACCGGCCGGCTGCGCTGTCGGTACGAAACCTTCACCCAGCACGTGAAGCGGTACATCAAGGCCGCGCCGGTAGCTTCCCCGCCGCCTCCCGCCACTCCCCCGGACAGCCAGCCCAAGGGCGCGAAGCCCGAGCCGAAGGCCGCCCCGCCGGCCTCGGAATCCAAGAGTGAGCCGCCCAAGATCGGCGGCTTCACGTTTGATGCGACTCCAAAGAAAGAGGATTTACTGTAATGGCGAAAATTCACATGGTTCTGCAAGGCAAGGGCGGCGTCGGCAAGTCGATGATCGCGGCCACCATCGCGCAGTACAAAGCCGGCAAGGGACAGAAGCCGCTTTGCATCGACACCGATCCGGTGAACGCGACGTTCGAGGGCTACAAAGCCCTCAACGTGCGCCGGCTCAACATCATGGACGGCGACGAGATCAACACCCGGAATTTCGACGCCCTGGTCGAGATGATCGCGTCGGCCGAGGGCGACGTCATCATCGACAACGGGGCCAGCTCGTTCGTGCCGCTGTCGCACTACCTCATCAGCAACCAGGTGCCGGCGCTGCTCCAGGACATGGGCCACGAACTCGTGGTGCATACGGTCGTCACCGGCGGCCAGGCCCTGGTGGACACGGTGAGCGGCTTCGCCCAGCTCGCCAGCCAGTTCCCGGCCGAATGCCTGTTCGTGGTCTGGCTGAACCCGTATTGGGGGCCAATCGAGCACGAGGGCAAGGGGTTCGAGCAGTTGAAGGCGTACACGGCCAACAAGGGCCGTGTGTCCGCCATCATCCAGATTCCGGCGCTGAAAGAGGAAACCTACGGCCGCGACTTCGCCGAAATGCTCCAGGATCGGCGCACCTTCGATGAGGCCCTGGCCGATTCGGCGCTCACGATCATGACGCGGCAGCGGCTCAAGATCGTGAAAACCCAGCTCTTCGCCCAGCTCGAAAACGCGGCGGTGCTCTGATGGCGGCCGACGACAAGATCGAGGAGCTGATACGGGAGATCGCGGCCAAGCACGGCATCGCCGTGGGCCGCGACGATCCGATCTTGATCCTCCAGACCATCAACATGAAGCTGATGCAGGACAGCGCATCGGCCCAGCAGGAAATCTTGGACGCCTTCAAGTCGGAACTGGAGTCCATCGCCCACCGATGGGGTGATGACGCCAAGGGAAAGGCGGAAAGGACGCTCAACGCGGCGTTGGCGGCCAGCAAGGACGCCATGACGCGGGGAATGCAGGAGGGCGCGAAGGCGGCCGCCGAGGCCGTGCGGCGTGAGGTTGAGGCGGTGACGGCGCAGCTCGTCGCGCCGATCCGCGAGGCGCGGCGCGTCGCCATGATGAACATGGTCGCGGCCGGCATGGCGGTCGTGGCCGCCGGCCTGGCCCTGTGGGCCTCGCTGTAGATGGCGATGCGGGATCTCATCGTCAGAACTGGCGATGGTCGACCGCGCCGGCGGCATCGCCAGGTTCGGCGATGCTGGCCAGCTCCCGGCATCGTCGCTTGTGACGATGCTGCAGGATGATTCCGCCAGGCCCTCGGCGGGCCTCCCTCGCCAGAAATGGCGATGCTCGAGAAAAAAGCCCGGCGACCGCCGGGCTTCGTTTTTATGCGGGCCTGGCTGACAGGCCCAAGGACTGCGATCTCCCTGGCCGCTCCTGGGCCTGGGATTGCTTGCGCTCCTGCTCCTGCTTGCGCATCAGCAGCTCATGCCGGCGGGCGGCCTCGCGCATGGCATCCCAATCGGAAGCCAGCTCGGGGTTCTCGGCGCGCATCTTGCGCGTCGCCAGCTCTTCGATCTTCGGCGAGTGCAGGCCCATGCCTTCCTTGATCTCGCGGACGGCCTCCAGGCGCGCGTGAAGCGTCTGCAAGCGGGCCTGCTGCTGCGCCTGCTGGTTCTGCCAGGCTCGCTTAGAGCCGGGCAAGGAAAGCCGGCCAGGCGCGGACGCCTGGGTCTGCTGCAAGCGGGCCTGCTGCCGGTCGATCAGGTTTTCTAGCCTGTCCTCGATGTGCTCCACCTGGTCGTGCTTGGCCTGCACGTAGAGCGCCAGGGTTTCGGGGTAGGACTGCTCGACCGGGGCCGCCTCTAGGGTGGCCTGCTGCTCGATCTCGGCCGCCTGGGCGGCCTCCAGCAAGTCGGCTCCGGTGTCCTCGCGCGAAGCGCCGAAGGCGGCACCGCCGAGGGTGGCCGGCGCGCTGACGCGGGCCGGCTTGGTGGCGCGGCTCTCGGTGCCGCTGCCGGGGATGGTGAGTCGTTTCAAGGGCGTGCCTCCTTTTTAGCCGCTAAAGCTACATGGAGCGCCCCCGCGTCAGTTTCGGGGCCTCTGCGGCGACTGCCGCCTTGCCCTGGGCGTTGTAGCTGATGCTCTTTGCGCTCCCAATTTCAGGTACTTTATCGAAATCTGACCGAGCGTGCATGACAAAGTTCTTGCCGATCTGCTGGTACACGTTGGTGGCGTCGGCATGAACGATCACGCCGGCGTGGGTCTGCTTCTTGTCGGCCGCTTGGGCCGTGTACAGGTTGTAGATGCCGGGCTTCAACGCGCCCGCCTTGTCTACTTTCTGATTCGTCCAAGCGCCGTCCTTTTCGGCCTGAACGATGCGTTGACCGTTCATGACCAAGAGGCGTTCTTTCATCGGGCACTCCTATGGTTGCCGTGGTTCTCAAAAGGGTGATGGTGGCCCCATGCAAGCCGCGCTCCAACAAAAAAGCCGACCTCGGCAAAGCGAGGCCGGCTCTTCCCAGCGGCCGGGTTGTGCGTTTTGTCAGGGTTCCAGGGTAATTTTAAGGAAAACCAACCGATTTATCAGGTCTTTTTGCGTCCGCCGCTGGTCGGATCGGCCGCCCGGCCTTGCGCCATGACGGTTTCCAGGGCCTCCAGCCGGCCGCGAAGCCCGGCCGCTTCCTCGCGGGCCTGGGCAGCGTCGCGCTTCGCCTGGTCGCGCTCGCCCTGGGCGGCGGTCAGCCGCTCGGCCTGGCGGTGTGCCTCGGCCGCCATCGCCTTGCGCTGCTCCTGGTGGGCCTGCTCGGCCGCCTCGGCCTTGGCCTGCACCTTCACCAGCTCCGCGCGCACCTGGTCGCGCTCGGCGGCGGCCGCCTCGGTGGCCTTCCGCTGCTCGGCCTGAGCGGCGCGCGCCTGGTCGGTCGCCTGGTTCGCCCGCTCCAGGTCGGCACGCAGCTCGCCGGCGCGGCGCTCGATCTCGGCGGTACGGCTGTTCGCGGCCGCGAGGTCGGCCCGCAGGGCCTCCACCTGGTCGGCGCTGGCCGTGGCCCTCTCCTGGGCCTTGTCGCGCTCTGCGCGCGCCTGGCGGGCTTCCTGATGGGCGTGATCCAGCTCCGTGCGCAGCTCGCCGGCCCTGGCCTCGGCCGTGGCCGCGCGCTCGCTGGTCGCCGCGAGCTTGCCGCGCAGCTCGTCGGCCTCGCCCTTGGCGGCCGCCTCGACGGCCTCCAGGGCCGCGACGCGGGCCTTGGCCTCGTCCAGCTCGCCGGTGAGCTGGTCGGCCAGCTCTGCGGCTTCCTGGCGCGCTGCTTCCGTCTCCTGGCGCACGGCCTCCAGCGCCTCGCGCTCGGCGGCCAGGCGGTTGTTCGCCATTTCCAGCGCCACGGCCCACAAGTCGCCGCCCAGCTCGGCCAGCTTGTCGGTGATCGCCTGCGGTGCCGGCTCGCGGATCGGGGCGGCCTGGCTGGCCTTGCGTGCGCGCCACTCGTTCATCGCCTCGCTGATGGTGGTGAAGCTGCCGCTGCCGAGCTGCTTGCGCACGTTCGCCAGCGTGGGGTTCTGGCCGGCCGCGTCCAGTTCGTCGGCCACCGCAAATATCTGCTCCTTCGAGATCGCCATGTCGGGCCTCCTTTGGCCGGTTGTATGTTGTAGCGTGTAGCATACTACAACATACAACACTACGCAAGCGGTTTAGCTGAACTTTTTTTAGCGGCTAAAACGCGGGCAAAAAAAAGCCCCGCTCGATGGCGGGGCGATGGGTGGGGGTCGGTGGTCGGCGATGCCCGGCGCTGGGCGTGTCAGCCCTCCAGCAGCGCGACAAGCTGCACGGTGCCAAGGTCGGCCTCGAACTCCTGGCCGTCATCCTCGTATTTGAGCCAGGCCCAGCCCTCGGCCGGGGGCCGGCGGTTGAGGATCAGCCGTGCCGGCCGGTCGTCGTGCTTGACCTGGATGATGGCCTTCTTGAGCTTGTCGGGGTCGGCCTCCTTCGGCTCCTTCTTCCCCTTGGCGTCATCATCCTGCGGCCCCTGCTCGCCGTCGCCGGCCTCGGCGTCGGTCTTGCCGGTCAGCGCATCGACGGTGTTGGGATCACGGTCGCCGTCCTCGTGACTGCGCTTGTCCTCCAGGAACTCGCGCAGCAGCTTCACCGAGCCGCGCGTCAGCTCCTGGCTGTCGTCGGCCAGCCAGGCGGCCACCTCGTCGGGGTTCTTCTTGTAGGCCGTCACCAGCTCGTTGATGACAGTCACGTCCTTGCCCCGGCCGCTATTGAACGCCTCGGCAATGGGTTCGGGCAAGTCCAGCAGCGTGACGTGCTGCGTGACGAAGGCCGGCGACTTGCCGATCTCCTTGGCGATCTCGCCCTTCTTCTTGCCCTTCGCCAGCTCGCGGCCGATGAAGTCGGCGATCTCACGCGCCGTCAGCTCATTGCGTTGCAGGTTCTCGATAACCTGGTCGGCCTCGTTGTAGTCGTTGTCGATGAAGGCCGGGATCGTGGTCTTGTGCGCCCACTTCGAGCCGCGATAGCGCCGCGCGCCGTGGTTGATGAGGTAGCGCCCCGGTGCGTCCGGGTTCTCGCGCACGCTGATGGGCGACTTCACGCCGCGCGCTTTGATCGTCTCGCCGATCTCCGCGATGCTCTCCGGCGAGAAGCCGGGGTTGTCGGCCGTGCGCGGCTGGTGCGGGTCTTCGTCGATCAGGTCAAGCGGCAGCTCCTGCGGGCCTGCGCCGCCGGCGTTGGCCGCCGGCTGCTCGTTCAGCAGGCCGGCCAGGTCGCCCAGCCCGTCCAGGCCCAGCCCGGACGATTGCGGCTTGTCCTGCTCCTTCTTCTTGGCGTTGGTCTTGGCGCTCATTGCGCGATCTCCATCTTCGTGAACACGTAATCCGCCAGCGCACGCACCTCCTGGGTGGCCTTCCGCGCGGCGGTCTTCTTGATCTTCCACACCGGCATCTGCTCGCCCAGCGCCTCGGCGATGCTGTCACGCGCGCCGATGCTGAACGGCAAGATGAGCTGCGGGTATGCCTGCTGCAACGTCGCCAGGTTGTTGACGTGGCGCGGCTTCCGCGCGTCCACCTTGTTCGGCACCATGCCGAGGAAGCGCAGCTTGGGGTTCTGCTTGCGCAGGTTGCTGATGACCGCGACCATCTTCTTCATGCCCTGCAAGCTGTACGCCTCCATTTCGATGGGCGACAGCATGTAGTCGGCCGTCAGCACGGCCGCCGTCATGGCGACGCCAAGGGAGGGGGCCGTGTCGATCAGGCACACGTCGAAGAACTCGCCCAGCGCGGCCACACTGGCCCGCAGCGCGGCGGCCGCCTGGGAAAGCTCCATCTTGTCCAGGTTCGCCAGGTTGGCGTCTGCCGCGATCAGCGCCAGGCTCTCGCCCTCGCGCTTGCCGAACCAATACCGCAGGTCATCGGTGTCGCCGGTGAACAACTGGCTGGCGAGGTAGCCCGATTGGTACGCCGACAGCGTGAACGATGCGTTGCCCTGGGTGTCCAGGTCGATCACGGCCACGCGAAGGCCGCGCTCCAGGAAGTCGAATGCCAGGTGGCAGGTGGCGAACGTCTTGCCTTGACCGCCCTTCTGAATTGCCGTGACCAGTGTTTTCATGACTTGGGTTCCTGTTTCCTCTTGGCGTCTGCTTCCCACTTCTTGACGATGAACGCTTGATGCTCCGGCAGTACCGCCGTCACTCGCTCGAAGCCCTCGGGGAGCTGTTCCCCTGCTGCTGCCCATACGCGACTGACCGCCTGCGACACCGCCCCCTTGGTCAGCCCCAGCGAAGTGACAAACTCCGCCTGGGGCCGGCCATCGACCAGCACGCCGCGCGCTATGTCGATGGTCTGCTGCCCGATCTCCAGCCCCTTGATGGCCGTCTGGAATTGGGCTTCGGTTAGCCGTTTCTTCATGGATTGCACCCATAACACTCCACACCCGGTTTGTTGAACAAATGGCGGTGCCAGCCGCCGACCATGTGCAGAAGTTTAGCTAAACCATGCGAAGCCGTCAAGCGTTTTAGCGGCTAAAAATTTGTTCGCGCCTTGTCGATGGCCGATGCCGTTGCGGCCGTCGCCCGCGCCTGTCGCCAGTGGTCGGAATCCACCGCGCACGCGCAAAGCGTGGCCCCGTCCTGGTCGTAGAACACGGCCGGCCGGCCCTCCACCTTCGCCTCGATGCGCAGCGCCTTGGCAGGCAGGCCCAGCCCGTCCGCGATGACGGCCAGGGTGGCGCGCTGCAAGGCCAACTCTTCCCCCTTGGCGTCAATGAGCTGTGCCGCATGGGCGGCACTCAGGAAGAACGTCATCAGCGGGCCTACGGTGCGCGTGCCGCCGCTGGCAAAGCACACGTCGAAGGAACCGCCGCCCACGTGCGGATCGACGCCCTCCACGAGACGCCAGGGGTCAAGGCCCCATTCTTCGGATTGCGCGCTGTACCAGTAGGCCGGCGCGTCGCCGTTCAAGTCGCTGTCCGCGTACTCGCGCACCAGGACGGCCACGCGGCCAGTGGTCGGCTCCACGAAGCCAGGCGGGTAGGGGAGGGTCTGCTTTGCCATGTCAAAGCCCTTTCGGTTTGTAGATCGAAACGAAGTAGGTGATCGCGGTCAGTGCCGCGAAGTACGCCAGGAACGACCAGCCGGCATACACGCCAGGCGTGTTCCAGTGGTAGAGCATCCGCACGAACTGGAAGAAGGTGATGATCGCCAGCACCCACTTGAGCACCGGCCAGACCAGCACGGTCGCCACCCATACGAACTTGACCAGGCCGGCCACCAGGCCCCGGCCTTCGGCCTTGGGTGCGGCAGGCGCAGCAGCGGGCGCGGCAGGCTGCACCGGCTCGGGAGCCGGCGGCTTGCTCGCCCTGGGGAACTTGACGATGTTGGACATGGCTTGACCCTCCACGCGGTTACGTGTTGAATGCTGGATGCTCCCACTCGGAAGCATGGTTACGGTGTGCCAGCACCAGGCCAAGCGCCCCGGATCACTCCGGGGCGTTCCTCCACCTGGGGCCGTCGAACGTGTGGAATGCCGTCATTGCAGCGTCGCTCCGCTCATGCGTCGCACGGCCGCCGCCAGCAGCATTTCCGTCAGCTCGTTATCTTCCTCCGGCGTGATGCAGCCGCCGCAGATGCTGCCGAACTTCTCGCGGGCATCATCGGCGCCGATGATGGTGTGGCTCAAGGTTCGGATGCTCTTGCCGCAGCGCCGGCAGCACGTCTCGATGATCTCGATCTTGCCTTTGCTCATGGGACTGTTTCCTCTTGGCGTTCCGTTGATGACCCGGCCGAAGCCGGGCCGCCTTCCCTTACCAGCCGACGCTGCGCTTGGCCTGCTCGACCGCTTGGCTCGACCATTCGCCCTTGGCACTGGCCTCCAGGCTCAAGGCGGCGAAATAGGCTTTGCCGCGCAGCTCTTCCGCCTGCTTCACCAGCTCGGCCGCCTCGGCCATCGTGGCCTCGATCTGGTCGCGGCGGGCTTGGAAGTCGGTGGCTTCCACATTCGGCAGGGCGTCAACCCAAGGCATGATCTTGTTCTTGCTCATCGGAACCTCTCCGGTAATCGACCTGGGCGGAATGCCCGGCCTTCAAGTGCTATATTAGGACAAAATGTCCTAGCCTGTCAAGCACTTTAGCTAAACTATTTTCGCTTTACCGTAGTCCGATGCCTAGCACTTTAGCCGCTAAAGCCTCTTTCCCTGGCGTCAAGCCTCTTTCCAGATCAGCCCGAGGCCGGCGTAGTCGCACAGCAGCGCCCACGCGGCATAAGGGATCGGCGTGTCCTCGCCCACCCATCGCCGGATCGTCCGGTCGCCCTTCGGGCCGAGGCCCAGCACCTTCGCGGCTTTGCCGCCGGTGAGGCCCGCCAGGCGCAGCACCTCGCGCACCTCTTCGCCGCTCGGCTGCGCCCACCGCTCGGCCGGCTTCAAGCACTCCAGCCGGATATTGGCGTCGTTCGTCATTCGTTTCTTCTCCTGGTCACGTGATAAGCCGCAGTTGGTCGAATCCGTAGATCGACTGAATGCAGCTCGGGTCTGAATCCACCACACGGCGGCCCGCGCGGTTGGTCTTGTATGTCACCGGCCGGTCGTCATGCGCCCACACCTGGCGGGTGTCTGGATGCACCTTCACGATGATGACGCGCTTGCCGATCTCCTTGGCGAACACCGGATGGTGGACGCTCACGATCTCGCACCGTTGGCCTGGTGCGGGCGTGAACTCCACCAGGTCGGCCGGGCCTGCATCGCCATTCCTGGCGGTGCTGCAGGATGCTTCGCCTGCGCCCGGCATCGTCGCTTCTGGCGATACAGGCCCAGCCTCGGCCTTGCAATCGTCAGCTTTGGCGGTGCTGCAGCGCATCGCCGTTTCCGCCGATGCGGGATCTCGCTCGCGGCCCCCGGCCTTTCCCTTGGCGTTCGACCTGGCGGCCCTGGCCGCCTTGACCTTGCCCGCCGCCTCGGCCGCCCAGCGCCGCGCGATGAACGCCTTGTGCGCCGGCAGCACCACATCGACCAAGACGAAGCCCGGCGGGATCGTCACGGTCGCCGGCTCGCGCCGCGCCGGCGGCACCAGGCCGGCCAGCCAATCGGGCAGGGGAGCGTCGGCCAAGCGGTCGCGGTAGTTGGCCTCGATCAACACCGGCCGCTTCTTCTCGGCCAGCATGGCCGTCAGGATGCCGCGCGCAACCTCGTCCACGGTCATGCAGCCCCGCGCCGTGTCGAAGTGCGAGCGATAGCCCGTCGCCGAGATAAACGGCCTGTCCAGGTCAACCGCGTGGAACTGAAAATGCGCGTTGAGCGGCCCGCCATAACCGGCCTCGTACTCCACCAGGGCGCGCACGTCGCCCGCCACGGCCAGGAACTGGCCGCGCTGGCCCCACAAGGGCACGTCCCCCGGCACCGCAGCGCAATGCCGCTCGATGACGCGGCCGGCGGCCTCGTCGTCGGCCATGCACCCGAAGTTCGTGCCGCCGTTCAGCTTCCAGATGATCGCCTCGTATCGGTCGCCGGCCAGCTCGGCCGCCGCCCCGTCGCCGCGCATGACAGCCGCGTCGATCTCCACCACGGCCGCAACGGCCGCAGCCAGCAGGCCGTCACGGTCTGCCGGCAGCTCGGCCAGCAGCTCGGCCGCCGGCGCGCTCCAGTCCTGGCCCGCCTGGGCCGGTTGCTTTGTTCGCTTCGCCATCGCTTGACGTGCTCCTGGTGCAGCCCCGGCCGGAGCCGGGGCCGCCCCTCATCAGTCAATAGCCCGGTAGATCGCAGCGGCCTCGGGGTGGCCGGCCGCGAAGCCGCGCAGGAAGTGATAGCGGTCGATCAGGGCGTCGGCCGCGTCCGTGCCGGCGATCTCGGCCGCGAGCTGGCCGAGCGCGAACAGGGTTGCGACAATGCCGGCGGCGTCGGCCGACAGTTCGCCCCGGAAGCCGTTGCCGTCTACCTCGATCTCCAGGCGCTCGGCCAGGTCGGGGGCCAGGTAGAAACCGCCGTCCGACAGGGTGTAGTAGTGCCAATACGCGCCGTTGTAGCGTTCGCAGAGCCGGCGCAGCCAGGCGTACACAAGGGCCTCGCCGCGCATCATCAGGCGCGGGCCGAAGTAGGTAGGCAAGAAGTCGAGGCGCTGGGCCTCGGCGACCAGGGAAGCGGTGACGGGTTGGTCTTGGGTGTTCATCGGAACTCTCCGGTAGTTGACCTGGGCGACATGCCCGGCCTTCAAGACGTATATTAGGACAAAATGTCCTAACCTGTCAAGCACTTTAGCTAAACTTTAGCCGCTAAACTGGACTTCGTCCCCTTGGAGTGATAGGATTGAATCCTATTGAACCGAATGGAGGCCGCCATGCGAACCACCCAGCAACTGAGCATCACCCTGCCGAACGACATGGCCGACGTGGTGAAAACGAAGGTCAAGACCGGGGAGTACGCGAGCGAAAGCGAGGTCATCCGCGACGGCCTGCGTGCGCTACTCGCGCGTGATCGCGCCGTCGAGTCCTGGCTTCACAACCAGGTCGGCCCGGCGTATGACGCCCTGAAAGCCGATCCCTCCCGAGCCGTCACCGCCGACCAGGTGCGCGCCCGCCTGGCCGCCGAGCATGCGAAGGCGCAATGAGCTACGCGGTCGTCTTCTCGCCCGAGGCCGAAGAGCAGCTTGCCGAGCTGTACCGCTACATCGCGGCGGCGGCGTCGCCTGACGTTGCCGCTCGCTACACCGAGGCAATCGTCACCTATTGCGAAAGCCTGCGCACGTTTCCACTGCGCGGCACCATGCGCGACGATGTGCGGCCCGGCCTGCGCATCACGAACTACCGCAAGCGCGCCGTGATCGCCTTCGATGTGGCCGGCGATCTGGTTTCCATCATCGGCGTGTTCTACGGCGGGCAGGACTACGAGTCGATCCTGCACGACGACGCGGACGACTGAATTCCCCCGCTTCTTGACACTTGAGGGGCGCAATCACGCCCTGGGCCTGGCAGGCCGACCCCTCCCTTGGCGTTCAACCTTGCGGCCTTCGAGCTGGAGCCATCTTCCGACTTGGCGACGGCGCAGGAGTCACCGCGGCCTTGACAGTTGGGGAGTCCAGAGGGGGCCTTGGCCCCCTTTGGAAGAGCACGAACTTCTGCCAGGCGCTTGCGCCTGGCTATGGTCAGCCGTAGCGCCGTAGGCGCTCCATTCTTGGGGTGAAGGCCGTAGGCCGAGGGGCAACGCCCCTGGGGGGATGGGAGGCCGCTTTAGCGGCCGGGTGGGATCGAGAAGGGGGGGCACCCCCCTTCGGCGGCCGATTATTCTGCGGGGCACCTTGGGCCGGTTTGCCGCTTTTTTCGACACCCGGTTATAACAACTAGGTTTAATATAAAGGTTATGAAGGGTTAAAAGCCGGTTAGCTTGACCGGAAAACGCGCGCAAGCCGTTGATACGCCAAGGAAAAGGCTCGAAGGGCCGCCCCTCAAGTGTCAATGGATAAGCCCCTCAAGGGTCAATAGTCTGCCCGTCAAGTGTCAAGGATCGCGCCCCTCATCTGTCAGCACCCCCGCCCCTCAAGTGTCAGTACGGCAAGGGCCTTGCCAACAGGCTTATCCACAACTTCTGTGGATAAAGCCAGCCCGATCAAGCACATAGGCCGCCTCGACGGCCTCCGGCGCGGCTCCAGCCGGCCGATTTCGAGGCCGGCCCCTCATCTGTCAGCATCGCGCCGGGGTGCGCTGCCCCCCAAGTGTCAAGAAACGCCCCTCAACTGTCACCAGCCGGCGTTTTGTCCCCAAACGATCCACAAGGCCGACCAGGCAGCGCCGGCCCTCTATGGCCCCGAGAAGGGGCCAGAAAGGCCCGCCAGGGCCTCGTAGCCTAGCGGCGAGGGCCACCGGCCCGGTGAGCGTCGGGAAGGCGCTGGAAGCCCGCCAGGGGCGAGACGGGCGGCCGTGGCCGCCTGGCTCGATGCGTAGCACGACATAGCCGGTTCTCGCGGCCGCCGGCCGGGAGAATCCCCCGCAGCTTGGCCCCTCAAATGTCAAAGAGCGGATCTCATCGTCGGAAGTGGCGATGGGGCCCTCGGGGCATCGTTGGATGTGGCGATGGTCGACCGTGGCCAGGACGTGGCCAGGACGTGGCCAGCCTCGCCGGAAGTGACGATGCTGCAGCTCGACGTGCGCGAGCTGGTGCGCGGTACTGCCTCGCCGGAAGTGGCGATGCTCGAGAAAAAAAGCCGCCTCGATCTCGGGCGGCTCCAGGGGAGGGCAGGGGGGCGATCACCGCTTGCAATGCACCAGGTCGTCGTTCACCCACGCACTTTCGACCAGGCCGTTTTCGCGCAGCTCGTCGCACGCTTCGCCTACCTGCTCGCGCCACTTCTTCGGCCGGGTGGAATCCGAGCCGCACATCAGCCGGAACGTCTCCAGCTTAAGCGGGTACGGCTCCTTGTGGGTGGCGAAGTAGTCGAACATGCGCCGCGCGGTGGGCGACAGCTTGCGGTACTTCTCCCACACGAATTTCGTGTAGTGGTCGCCGGCGAACAGCACCACGATTTCGGCGTCGATCTCGACCTGGCAGCGCGACGTGCGCTTGCCGCGATCCAGGACGCGGAAGCGCCGGATCAGCGACACCGATTCGAGCCGGCCGATGCGTTGGGATGAGAACTGCATGGCCGACGCCTGGAGCCGCGTCAGGCATTCCTCGGCCCTTGTGTAGTACCGACCGTTGATTGACCAGTCCAAGTCCTGGCAAAGCTCGTAGAACGTGAAGGAAACCGGCTCTCCGAGCGCGGTGCGCTTCGCGTACTCCAGCACCTGGGCGAATACCAGCTCGTCGTCGTCGGCGCGCAGTTCGATCCCGGTGTAGGTGATCTCCACGTCTTTGTTGACGTGGTAGATCGACTGGCCTTGCAGCGCGGCGCGCGGCACCTTCTTGTTGCGGACGGTGAAGATCGCCGACCGCCCGAAGTCGTTGGGCAGTGCCCGCATGTGATCCGGCCAGGGAGCCAGGTCGAACAGCGAGAGCTGCATGTCCTTGATCTGCTGCTTCGTGTGCTTGAGCAAGGCCGTCTGCTTGGCCTCGCTGACCTTCTCGGCCAGCTCACCGCCGGCCGTTCGCTTCTTGGTCGCCATCGCACTACTCCGTTTGTCCTGGGCCAGCGCGCCGATCTGCTCGGCCATCTTGTTCACGGCGGTGCGCGGTTCGGGCGGCAGGCCCATCGTGCGCGCAAGCTCGGCCGATTCCTGCGCCATGCGCTCGGATCGCTCGACGGCGGCACTTGCCGGCGTCGGTAGCTTCGGCGGCAAAGCCGCCTCGTTGTCGCCGGCCGTGGCCGGCAGCTCGAAGAGGGAACCGGCGGGGCGGAAGGCCCCGCCGGCGCTGCCCGAGTCCCTGCGAGCGGCGGCGGTACGGGCGGCAAGGTCGGTGGCGTCGGCTTCGCTAAGCCCGCCCTCGATGAGCTTGCGCCTGTATTCCTGCTCGTTGAACTCGTTCTGCATCTAATCTCCCTCCTAGCATACTGCCCGGCCGTGGCCGGGCCTGGCCTTACTGGCCGCCGCCTGGCGCTTTGGTGTCCAGGTATTCGATTTCCTCGGCGATGAAATCGAACCCGTATTCGGTCTTGCCGTCCTTCTCGTACTTCGTCGGCTCGATGCGGCCCTGGACGAACACCTTGGAGCCTTTGCCCAGGTACTTGCCCGCGTTCTCGGCCAGGCCGCCGAACGACTTGATGCGGAAGAAGTCCGTCTGCTCCTGCTTCGCACCGGCTGCGTTGCGCCACACGCGATTGACAGCCAGGTCGAAAACGGCGCGGGCGCTGTTTTCGCTATGGCGAACGTCGGTATCGCGGGTAAGATTACCGATAAACTGGAACAGGTTGTGGCTCATTCGTCATGCTCCTTTCGCTAATGGAGTCGTCAGTTTAGCTAAACCTGCGTCCGTGGTCAAGAACTTTAGCGGCTAAAATTTTCTGCCGCCCGCACCGAGAAGGCATACGGGCCTTGTACAACTACATCTTCTTCACGAACGTGCTCCGGCTGCTCGATGAGCGGCACATGACGAAAAAGGAGCTATCGGACAGGTCGGGGGTTTCGATCTCCTTCCTGTCCGATCTCACTACTGGCAAAGCCAACCCCTCCCTAAAGGTGATGGAGGACATTGCGCAGGCCCTTGAAACTCCCCTGCCGCTCCTGCTTGAATCGACCGACCTGGACAAAGAAGCCCTTGACGCCCTGGCCGGCGGCAAGGCACCCCGAAGCCTGCCGCCAGGCTTCGAGCGCGTGGCGGCCGTGCTGCCAGAACACCAGGCGTTCATCGTCAAGAAGTGGGGCGAAGCGACAAGGAAGAAACTTAGAGGGAGTTGACGCCAGGATGTGAGAAGGGAAGGGAAGCGGCGCGGAACTGAGCCACAAGAGCCAGCCAAGTTTTAGCCGCTAAAGCCCGCCGGGGTGGCTCAACCCCCGGACAACCCATAACGCAAACGCCACGGGTTCGGCGCGAGGGCGCACGGAGCATGCGCCGCGTTGTCGCCTCTTTCGCCCCTGCAATCCGCGATGCAACGTC
Organism: Trinickia sp. Y13; assembly: GCF_029522115.1. Taxonomy (GTDB): domain Bacteria; phylum Pseudomonadota; class Gammaproteobacteria; order Burkholderiales; family Burkholderiaceae; genus Trinickia. The sequence goes on from NZ_JAKWFK010000024.1 coordinate 30,703, forward strand.
GCGGCCGAAGTCACCCTTGTGCGCTTCGGTGTTGCGGTCGAAATTAGTTCGGTATATCGTATGAACCTGTATAGAATGCGCGAAACGCAACGGCATACAGGGCATACGGAATGACCGACCAGAAACCAGAACACAACAGCATCAAGGAACGGGCGAAGAAGAAGCTCGAACGCGACATGGGGCCGGAGCTGCTGGCCGCCCTCAACGATCCCAAGACCGTTGAAATCATGCTCAACGCGGACGGCAAGCTCTGGCTCGAACGCCTGGGCGAGCCGATGAAGTGCATCGGCACGCTGCGCGTCGCGCAGGCGCAAGCCATCATCGAAACCATCGCGGGCTACCACGGCAAGGAAGTCACGCGCTCCAAGCCGATCCTGGAAGGCGAGCTGCCCCTTGATGGCAGTCGCTTCGCCGGCCAGCTCCCGCCGGTTGTGCCCGCACCCACCTTCGCCATTCGGAAGAAGGCCGTCGCCATCTTCACGCTCGATCAGTACGTCGAACGCGGAATCATGACCGCGCCGCAGCGCGAGGCATTGATTGCAGCGGTGCGCGCGCACCGGAACATCCTTGTGATCGGCGGCACCGGCTCGGGCAAGACCACGCTGGTGAACGCGATCATCAACGAGATGGTGATTCAAGACCCGACCGAGCGGGTTTTCATCATCGAGGACACCGGCGAAATCCAGTGCGCCGCCGAGAACTACGTCCAGTACCACACCAGCATCGACGTGAACATGACGGCGCTGCTGAAAACCACCCTCCGCATGCGCCCCGACCGAATCCTGGTCGGCGAGGTGCGCGGCCCCGAAGCCCTTGATCTGTTGATGGCCTGGAACACCGGGCACGAAGGAGGTGCTGCAACCCTGCACGCAAACAACGCCAAAGCTGGATTGGATCGGCTCGCCATGCTCATCAGCATGCACCCCGATTCCCCGAAACCCATTGAACCGCTTATCGGCGAGGCGGTTCACGTGGTTGTTCATATCGCCCGCGTCGAAGGCTCGCGGCGCATCCAGGAAATCTTGGAGGTTTCCGGGTTCGCCAACGGCCAGTACATCACCAAAACCCTCTGACTAGGAGTTACGACCAATGCAAGCAACCTTCCCGGCATTCCGCCTCAACCGCAACGCCCTGTTCTACATGGGCCTCTTCGCCCTCCTGGCGTTCTTCCTGCTGGCCCCCCAGCACGCATTCGCCTCCGAGGGCACCGGCGGCTCTCTGCCGTATGAGAGCTGGCTGACCAACCTCCGCAACTCCGTCACCGGCCCGGTGGCCTTCGCGCTGTCGATCATCGGCATCGTGGTCGCCGGCGGCATCCTGATCTTCGGCGGCGAACTCAACGGCTTCTTCCGCACGTTGATCTTCATCGTCCTGGTCATGGCCCTGCTGGTCGGCGCGCAGAACATGATGAGCACGTTCTTCGGCCGTGGCGCGGAAATCGCCGCCCTGACCGATGGCGCGCTGCACCAGGTCAAGGTCGCCGCGCTGGACGTGGCCGGCTTCCCCGGCGAAGCCGTCATGCGCTGGGCCGAGCGCGGCCACATCGCGGGGTAAGTCATGGCTCTGCGCGCGATCCCCATCCGTAGGGCCGGCAACCGAGAAAACCTGTTCATGGGCGGGGATCGTGAGCTGGTGATGTTCTCGGGCCTGCTGGCCGGCGCGCTGATTTTCAGCGCCCAAGAAGTGAGGGCAACGGTGTTCGGCATCGCCTTGTGGTTCGGCGCGCTCTTCGCGCTGCGCCTCATGGCGAAGGCCGATCCGAAGCTGCGACACGTGTACCTGCGGCACCGCCGGTACAAGCCGTACTACCCGGCTCGCAGCACGCCCTTCCGTGACAACACGCCGAGTCAAGGGAAGCAATACAAATGATCGAAGCAATCGCAATTGCCATTGCTGTGCTCGGTGCGGTTCTGTTGCTCATCCTCTTTGCCCGCATCCGGGCTGTCGATGCCGAGCTGAAGCTCAAGAAGCATCGCGCCAAGGATGCCGGCCTGGCCGATCTGCTCAATTACGCCGCCGTGGTCGATGACGGCGTGATCGTGGGCAAGAACGGCTCCTTTATGGCCGCCTGGCTGTACAAGGGGGATGACAACGCCAGCAGCACCGAGGAACAGCGGGAAATGGTGTCGTTCCGCATCAACCAGGCCCTGGCGGGCCTGGGGAACGGCTGGATGGTGCATGTCGATGCTGTGCGTCGGCCTGCGCCGAACTACTCGGAGCGGGGCGTGTCATCGTTCCCCGACTCCGTTTCCTTCGCCATTGACGAGGAACGCCGGCGCTTGTTCGAGGGCCTGGGCGCGATGTTCGAGGGCTACTTTGTCCTGACCGTCACGTGGTTCCCGCCAGTGCTGGCCCAGCGCAAGTTTGTCGAACTCATGTTCGATGACGATGCGGTGGCTCCCGACCATACGGCGCGCACTACGGGCCTGATTGCGCAGTTCAAGCGCGAGATCACCAGCCTGGAATCGCGCCTGTCCTCGGCGGTCAAGATGACGCGCCTGCGCGGCCAAAAAGTCGTGTCGGAAGAGGGCAGGGAAGTCACGCACGATGACTTCCTGAGCTGGTTGCAGTTCTGCGTGACGGGCCTCCATCACCCGGTCATGCTGCCCAGCAATCCGATGTACCTCGATGCGGTAATCGGCGGGCAAGAGCTGTGGGGCGGCGTCGTGCCCAAGATCGGGCGCAAGTTCATCCAGGTGGTCGCCATCGAAGGCTTCCCCTTGGAGTCAACGCCTGGGGTGCTCTCGGCCCTGGCCGAGCTGCCCAGCGAATACCGCTGGTCGAGCCGCTTCATCTTCATGGATCAGCACGAGTCCTTGAAGCACCTGGACAAGTTCCGCAAGAAGTGGAAGCAGAAGATTCGCGGCTTCTTCGATCAGGTGTTCAACACGAATACCGGCTCGATCAACCAGGACGCGGCCGCGATGGTCGGCGACGCCGAGGCGGCCATCGCCGAGGTCAACAGCGGCTTGGTGGCGGCCGGCTACTACACCAGCGTGGTCGTGCTGATGGACGAGGATCGGGAGCGCCTGGCGGCCTCCGCGCTCCTGGTCGAGAAGGCCGTCAACCGCCTGGCCTTCGCGGCCCGTATCGAGACGATCAACACGCTCGATGCGTACCTGGGCAGCTTGCCCGGCCACGGCGTCGAGAACGTGCGCCGGCCGCTCATCAACACGATGAACCTGGCCGACCTGCTGCCGACAAGCTCGATCTGGACGGGCAGCGCCACGGCTCCGTGCCCGATGTACCCGCCGCTGTCGCCGGCGCTCATGCACTGCGTGACGGTGGGCGCTACGCCGTTCCGCCTGAACCTGCACGTGCGCGACCTGGGCCACACCTTCATGTTCGGCCCGACCGGCGCAGGCAAATCGACGCACCTGGGCATCATCGCCGCGCAGCTCCGTCGCTACGCCGGCATGTCGATCTACGCCTTCGACAAGGGCATGTCGATGTACCCACTCGCGGCCGGCATCCGCGCGGCCACGAAGGGCAAGAGCGGCCTGCATTTCACGGTGGCCGCCGACGATGACCGCCTGGCGTTCTGCCCGCTCCAGTTCCTCGAAACGAAGGGGGATAGGGCCTGGGCGATGGAGTGGATCGACACCATCCTGGCGTTGAACGGCGTCAACACCACGCCGGCGCAGCGCAACGAGATCGGCAACGCGATCATGAGCATGCACGCCAGCGGCGCGCGCACGCTCTCCGAGTTCTCGGTGACGATTCAGGACGAGGCGATCCGCGAGGCCATCAAGCAGTACACGGTGGACGGCTCGATGGGCCACCTGCTCGACGCCGAAGAGGACGGCCTGTCGCTGTCCGACTTCACGGTGTTCGAGATCGAAGAGCTGATGAACCTGGGCGAGAAGTTCGCGCTGCCGGTGCTGCTCTACCTGTTCCGCCGCATCGAGCGCGCACTGAAAGGCCAGCCCTCCGTCATCATCCTGGACGAAGCCTGGTTGATGCTGGGCCACCCCGCGTTCCGCGCCAAGATCAGGGAATGGCTCAAGGTGCTGCGCAAGGCCAACTGCCTTGTGCTGATGGCGACGCAAAGCCTCTCCGACGCGGCCAACTCGGGCATCTTGGACGTGATCGTGGAATCGACCGCGACCAAGATTTTCCTGCCCAACGTCTACGCCAGGGATGAGGACACATCGGCGCTCTATCGCCGTATGGGCCTCAACGCGCGTCAGATCGAAATCCTGGCGACTGCCATTCCGAAGCGTCAGTACTACTACGTCTCGGAGAACGGCCGCCGTCTCTATGACCTTGCCCTGGGGCCGATGGCCCTGGCCTTCGTCGGTGCGTCCGACAAGGAATCGGTCGCCACCATCAAGAGCCTCGAAGCCAAGTTCGGCCACGAATGGGTGCATGAGTGGCTGGCCGGCCGTGGGCTGAATCTCAACGACTACCTGGAGGCCGCATGAGCATCGCCGACACCCTCAAGGGCTTGATCTTCAAGAAGCCCGCCAACTCCGCCGAGCCGCGCGATCCGCGCCGCTCGAAGGAACCGCTCGCCGGCGGCCGCCGTGCGGGCGAGGCCGAGAACCCCTACCTGGCCGCGCGCCGCACCTGGAACGATCACGTGGGCGGCGTCGTCTCGCAGCGCCAAACCTGGCAGGTGATCGGCATCCTGTCGCTGTTGATCGCGCTGGCCGGCGTGGGTGGCGTGATCCACATCGGCAGCCAGTCGAAGTTCATCCCCTACGTGGTCGAGGTGGACAAGCTGGGCCAGACGGTGGCCGCCGGCCCGGTGCAGGCCGCAGGGAAGGCCGATCCGCGTGTCATCCACGCCGCCGTTGCGGACTGGATGAGCTGCGCGCGCATGGTGTCGCCTGACGTGGCCTTGCAGCGCAAGTGCGTGTTCAAGGCGTACTCGATGCTCGCCCCCAACGATCCGGCGACGCCAAAGATGAACGAGTGGTTGAACGGCACGCCCGATTCCAGCCCGTTCAAGCGCGCCGAGAAGGAAATGGTCAGCGTCGAGATCAAGACCGTCATCCCGCAAACGCCCGACACCTGGCAAGTCGAGTGGGTGGAAACCACGCGCGACCGCCAAGGCACGCTGAAAGGTCAGCCCGTCACCTGGCGCGCGCTCGTGACTACCTACATCGCCGAGGTCACGCCCAACACCACCGATGAGCAACTGCGGAACAACCCGTTGAGCATCTACGTGCGTGATTACTCCTGGTCCCGCATCCAATGAATTCGAGGTCATCCACCATGAAGAAAACCCTCTCCGCTTTGATCGTGGGCGCTGCTGTGGCGGTGCCCTCCCTGGCTCTGGCCGCCCCTGGCGACGACATTGCCGACAAGTATTTCAACAAGACCAACCCGACGCTGACCGCTCAAGAGCGCGCGGCGCTCGCCATCGCCAAACGGTGGGAAGCGGGGTCGGCGACCGGCATCAAGCCGGTGGCCGGCTCGGGCGGTGCCATCAAGTTCGTGTACGGCGCGCAGCAGCCGAGCATCGTTTGCGCGGTGCTCCAGGTGTGCGACGTGGCCTTGCAGCCCGGCGAACAAGTGAACTCGATCAACCTGGGCGACACGGCCAGGTGGACGGTGGAACCGGCCATCACCGGCAGCGGCGCGACCGAGGTTCAGCACCTCATCATCAAGCCGATGGACGTGGGCCTCGAAACCAGCCTGGTTGTGACCACGAACCGCCGCAGCTACCACTTCCGCCTGCGCTCGCATCGCACCGAGTACATGCCGCAAGTCTCGTTCACGTACCCCGAGGAAGCGCAAGCCAAGTGGGACGCGATCCAGCGCCGCGAGAAGCAGGAACGCACCGACAACACCCTGCCGGCGACGGGCGAGTACCTGGGCGATCTCTCGTTCGACTATGAGCTGTCCGGGTCGGCGAGCTGGAAGCCTGTGCGCGTCTACAACGATGGCCGCAAGACCATCATCGAAATGCCCGGCACGATGCAGCAGACCGAAGCGCCGACGCTCCTGGTCGTGCGCAAAGAGGGCGGCTTGTTCACCGACGACGAAACGGTGCTGGTCAATTACCGCGTGCAGGGCAATCGCTACATCGTGGACACGGTGTTTGACCGCGCGATCCTGATTGCCGGTGTTGGCAGTAGCCAAGACCGCGTGACCATCAGCCGGAGGAAGTGACCATGCGCAAGATCGTCTCTCTCGCGCTGCTCGCCCTCGCCCTGGGCCTCGGCGGCTGCGCAACCACCAGCCAGTACGGCAACTTCGTCCAGTCGGCCGCGCTCGATCAGCAGAAGCTCGCCACCGACGCGGTGCAGCAGCTCGCCACGCTGTACGCGCCGGCGCGCACGCGCCTGGAGCTGCAACAGCCGACGCCCGATCCGTTCGGCCAGGCGCTCGTCAAGTCGCTGCGCGACAAGGGCTATGCCCTCCTGGAGTACGCCCCGGCCGGCGCTTCCACGCAGGCCCCGGCCTCGGCGGCATCGCAGGCGAGCGCACCGGCCACCACGGCCGCGTCGGGCGGCCTGCCGTTGCGCTACGTGCTCGACCAGGCTGGCGACTCGAACCTGTACCGCCTGACCTTGATGGTCGGCAATCAATCCATCACCCGCCCTTACCTGGCGCAAAACGGCACGTTCGCGCCGGCCGGGTACTGGGTGCGCAAGGAGTGACGCCATGACAGAAAACGCCGATCAGATGGCACCTGACGCTTCGCCTGGCGAAGTGTCCAAGAAGGCGGGCGTCCGTCGCGTCAACAACATGCCCATGTACATCCTCGGCGGCGTCCTGCTGTCGTTCGTGCTGGTCATGGCCCTGGTCGCGGCGGATCGCGCGGCCAAGCAGAACGCGCCGGCGGACGGCCCCAAGGAGAAGGCCGGCAACACGTCGATGTTCGCCAAGGAGATCGCAGGCGACAAGACCGGCGGCTTGATCGAGCCGGCAAGCCCGCTCAAGGTGCCCGACATGCCGACCGGCCCGGCGTCGGCTCCGCTGGAGATCGCGCGGCCGTCCAACCCGGACGCGCCGCCGGCCCCGCCGGCCAACCCCGGCAACCCGGGCCAGCCGGTGAACGACGACGAGGCCCAGCGCATCCGCATGGCGAAGATGCAGATGTTCGGCGAAGCCGTGAAGGCCAAGACCACCGTGCGCGTGGATGCCCCGCGTAGCAACGGCTCCGCGCCGGGTGGCCCGAGCACCTACACCGGCACGCCGCAGACGCGCGATGAAATGCTGAACCGCATCGCAGCGGTGCAGCAGCAAATCGACGCGCAGCGCAGCAACGATCCGACCGCCGCCTATCAAGCACGCCTGGCGCAGATTCGCGGCATGGGCGTCGGTGGTGGCGGCGCGGCTCCGGCCGCCGGCGGCATGGGCGCGGGCGGTGCGCCGCAGCTCCTGCAAACCTCGACCAGCGGCGGCGGGCGCAACAGCATGGCGCAGTTCGGCCAAGGTGGGCAGGGCGACCGCTGGAAGCTGGATTCGCAGCCGGAAGCGCCGCGCACACCGTTCGAGCTGCGCGCGGGCTTCGTCGTGCCGGCCACGCTCATTTCGGGCATCAACTCCGATCTGCCGGGCCAAATCATGGCCCAGGTCGCGCAGGACGTGTACGACACACCGACCGGCAAGCACCTGTTGATCCCGCAGGGATCGCGCCTCGTCGGCTCGTATTCGAGCGACGTGGCCTACGGCCAAGCGCGCGTGCTGGTTGCGTGGCAACGCATCGTGTTCCCCGATGGCAAGGCGATGGACATTGGCGCGATGCCAGGCGCGGACAGCGCGGGATACGCGGGCTTCCACGACCAGGTGAACAACCACTATGTGCGCCTGTTCGGCTCGGCCTTCCTCATGTCCGGCGTGACAGCAGGCATCACCTACAGCCAACGCCAGAACCAGGCCACAAACACCTATGGCGCACCGAGCGCCAGCAGTGCCCTAAGCGAAGCCCTCGGCCAGCAGCTCGGCCAGGTTACGGCGCAACTCATCGCCAAGAACCTGAGCATTTCGCCGACGCTGGAAATTCGGCCGGGGTATCGCTTCAACGTCGTGGTCACGAAGGACATGACGTTTTCCAAGCCGTACCGTTCCTTCGATTACTAACGCCATAGGAGAAAAGCACCATGAAGCCGAAGTTTTTAGCCGCTAAATTGGCCCTCGTCATTGCTGTTTCGAGCACGCTGGCGGTCACACCTGTGCAGGCTGGCATCCCCGTCATCGACGGCACCAACCTGTCGCAGAACATCATGACGGCCATCGAATCGGTGGCCCAGACGCTCAAGCAAATTGAGCAGTACAGCACCCAGCTCCAGCAGTATCAAAACCAACTCCAGAACACGATGGCCCCGGCCGCGTATATCTGGGATCAGGCGCAATCGACCATCAACGGGTTGATGAACGCGGTCAACACGCTGGATTACTACAAGACCCAACTCGGCAGCCTGGACAGCTACATCGGCAAGTTCCAGGACGTGAACTACTACAAGAACTCGCCGTGCTTTACGGCGGCAGGGTGCTCCGACGCGGAACGCGCAGCACTTCGGAATGTGGCCCAGCTCGCGAGCGAGTCGCAGAAGAAGGCCAACGATGCCTTGTTCAAGGGCCTCGATAGGCAGCAAACGAATCTCACGGCCGATGCAGCGACGTTGCAGCGTCTTCAATCGGCAGCGCAGGGCGCGCAGGGCCAAATGCAGGCCATCGGCTACGCCAACCAGCTCGCCAGCCAGCAGGCCAACCAGCTCTTGCAGATTCGTGGCCTGCTGATCGCGCAGCAGAACGCGATGGCAACCAAGATGCAGGCCGACGCCGACAAGGAAGCCCAGCAGGCGGCAGCGGCCGCACAACTGCGCCAGGGCAGCTACCGGGCCAGCCCGGCGCGCACCTGGTAAGGGGGATTCATGAAAGCAATCAAGGCTCTGTCCTTGGCCTCGGCCGCCCTCGTGGCGGCCTTGGTCGCCGGCTGCGACAACAAGCCGGCCACGGCCCCCATGCCGGAAGTGAACGACGAGAACTGCAAGCCCGAGAACATCGCCAAGATCGAGGACAAGGGCGTCCAGCAGGCTTTTTCGTCGCTGTGCTTGCGTCGTGGTGGGGATTTCAAGCCCAGCCCGAAACGCGAATGGTGAGGTGCTGACGATGAGAATGCCAGCCAATCTAAAAACCCTCGCCCTGCCGCTGTTCGTCTGGCTGGCGTTCTTCGCGGTCGATGCCCACGCGGCCATCGACAACGCCGGCGTGTTCGATAGCGTGCTGGATCGCTACCAGGCCGCCGCGAGCGGCTGGGCCGGTGTCATCACCACGGCCGCAACCTGGCTCTTCTGGACGCTGGTTGTGATCTCGATGGTCTGGACGTTCGGCATGATGGCCTTGCGCAAGGCCGACATTGGCGAGTTCTTCGCGGAGTTCGTCCGCTTCACGATCTTTACCGGCTTCTTCTGGTGGGCGCTGACCAACGGCCCTAACTTCGCCTCGTCCATCTATGCGTCGTTGCGGCAGCTCGCCGGCAACGCGACGGGCCTGGGCAATGCTCTGTCGCCCTCGGGCATCGTGGACGTGGGCTTTGCGATCTTCGACAAGGTGATGGATCAGTCCTCGGTGTGGTCGCCGGTGGACAGCATGGCCGGCATCCTCATGGCCGTGGCGATCCTGGTCATCCTGGCCCTGGTCGGTGTGAATATGCTTCTGCTGCTCGCGTCGGGCTGGGTGCTCGCCTACGGCGGCGTGTTCTTCCTCGGCTTCGGTGGTTCGCGCTGGACTTCCGACATGGCGATCAACTACTACAAGGTCGTCCTGGGCGTGGCCGCGCAGCTCTTCGCAATGGTGCTCCTGGTGGGCATCGGCAAGACCTTCCTCGATGACTACTACTCGCGCATGAGCGCCGGCATCAGCCTCAAGGAAATGGGCGTGATGCTGATCGTCGTCATCATCCTCTTGGCGTTGGTCAACAAGATTCCGCCGCTCATCGCCGGGATCATCACCGGCGCGAGCGTGGGCGGTGCCGGCATCGGCCAGTTCGGTGCAGGCGCTGCGTTGGGTGCCGCAGGCATGGCAGCAGCAGCGGCCGCGACCGGCGGCGCCGCTCTGGCCGCCGGCGCAGCCTCGGCCGCCGGTGGTGCCTCTGCCGTCATGGCCGCCTTCTCGAAGGCCAATGAGAACGTGTCGGCAGGCACGGACGTTATGTCGGCCTTCTCGGGCGGCGGCAGCTCGGGCGGCGGTGCGGGCGGCGGCGGCGACGCCGGCACCGGCAGCACGCCCTTCGCTCAGGCTGCGGGCTTTAGCGGCAGCTCCGGCGGTGGCTCTTCGTCGGGTGGCGGCAGCCCCTCGACCGGCAGCAGCTCGGGCAGCTCGAAGGGCGGCGATAAGGGCGGCGGCAAAGCCGACGCCGGCGGCCAGGGCAGCAGCTCGACGGCCAGCACCGGCAGCAGTGCCGACAAGGCCGCCAAGAACGAACCCAAGCCCGCCGGCGGGGCAGGGCAAGGGCAGCAGGCCGCACCGGGCAGCACCGGCCCCGGCTTGCTCGCATCGGCCGCATCGGCCCTCGGCACGGCCGGCCGCATCGCCGCCGACGCCGGCGCGAACTTGGCGAAGGGAACCGCCGATGTTGCCAAGGCCAAAGCCGCGAGCCTGCGCGAAGCCGCAGCCGAGCGGATCGCCGACACCACTGGCGGAAAGATCGCCGCCGCGATCAAGGCGCAAGGAAGCGGCACGGCCGAGAACATCGACGTGCCCGACCAGCAGCCCGCGCCGAGCTTCGGCGACAACAGCCTGGCAGGCGGCCCCGCCGATGCCGATCCCGAGTCCGAAGTAGCTGCGTTCGCCAACCGCGAGCAAGGCCGCGACGGCACAACTGCGTAACCAAGGAGAGTCCAACCATGAAGAAGAAACTGTTTGCCCTGGCCGCCCTCGTGGCAGCCCTCGGATCGACCGCCGGCACGGCCAGCGCGCAAGACGTGCTGACCGGCGACACGCGCCTGGCCTGCGAGGCGATCCTGTGCCTGTCGTCGGGCACGCGCCCGAGCGAATGCACGCCGTCGCTGTCGCGGTACTTCAACATCACGAAGCGCAAGCTGTCGGACACGATCCGCGCCCGCCTGAACTTCCTCCAGCTTTGCCCGGTGGCGAGCCAGACGCCGGAAATGCAGTCGCTCGTGTCGGCGATCTCGCGCGGCGCTGGCCGTTGCGACGCGCAGTCGCTGAACTCGACGTTGGTGATGTGGACGGGCGGCTACGACGATGGGCGCACGTACATCAGCAACCAGTTGCCTGACTACTGCGGGGCCTACACCGGCCACGCCTACACCGACTTCGCCAGCAGCGGCACGCTGCCGCGCTATGTCGGGACGCCAGAGCGGGGCGGGTATTGGGTCGAAGCGCGCGACTATGACCGCGCCTTGGCCGAGTACAACGAACGCATCCGGCGCGAGGACGAAGAGCGCCGCCGTCAGTCCTGGCTGAACTGAGGGAGGGGAGGGCATGCCGTTCTTCGCCGATCTGCCGCCGCAGCTCCAGGAGCGCGTCGTCTGCTCGATCTCGGCCGCCGTCAAGTACGAGGTGCCGGTCAACATCGTGTTGGCCGTCGCCGAGAAAGAGGGCGGCAAGCCGGGCCAGTGGGTGCGCAACTCGAATGGCACGCATGACGTTGGCCCGATGCAGTTCAACACCGCGTACCTGGGCGACCTGGCCCGATACGGCATCACGGCGAACGATGTGGCGGCTGCCGGCTGCTACTCGTTCGACCTGGCCGCCTGGCGGCTGCGGATGCACATCCGCAACGACAAGGGCGACCTCTGGACGAAGGCGGCGAACTACCACTCGCGCACGCCGCAGTACAACGCGGTGTACCGGGCCGACTTGATGCGCAAGGCGTCGAAGTGGGCCGATTGGCTCGAAGCTCGGTTCGTCACGCTTGACGTGACGAAGGCCGGGGCCACGCCCTCGACGCCCAGCCAGCCCGCGACGGTGGCCCAGCGGGCGACGCCGGCGGCCAGGCCGGCACCAGCACCCCAGCAGGCCGCCCCAGCGGCCGCAGCAGCTCGCAGCGTGTCGGTGGCCGGCTACGTGCCCCGCACGGTGTCTTTCAACACTTCACGCGAGGGGTCGGCCGAGTAGGCCGGCTCTTCCGATTTAGCGGCTAAACATGGACAAATTCCACGCCTTCATGATGCGGTACACGCTGGGCGTCGGCCGGTTGCTTCAAGCCTATTGCAAGTGGGCGGAAGGACAGGCCAAGAACCAGCTCGATTTGCTTCTGCTGGGCCTCGGCCCGATCTTCGCCTTGGGCCTTCTGCTGTGGGCGCTGCCGGCGTGGATCGGCAAGCCCATCGCCTTCGTGCTCTCACTGCCAGCGCTCTACATCATCTTCCTGGTGCTGCGCGCCTACGCGATTCGCGGGGGCCGGCGCTGATGAAGGCCCTGCGGATTCCTGATGGAACCGTCGAAGCGTTGAAGTGGCTCGCACTGGTTCTCATGACCGGCGATCACGTCAACAAGTACCTGTTCAACGCGACGCTGCCGGTGCTGTTCGAGGCCGGCCGCGTGGCGCTCCCCCTTTTCGTGTTCGTCCTGGCCTACAACCTGGCCCGGCCGGGCACGCTCGAACGCGGCGTGTACGGCCGCACCATGTCGCGCCTGGCGATGTTCGGCGCGCTGGCCTCCGTGCCCTTCGTGGCCCTCGGCGGCCTGTACGCCGGTTGGTGGCCGCTCAACGTGATGTTCACGCTGCTGGTCGTCACGGCCACGGCTTACCTGGTCGAACGTGGCGGCAAGCTGCACCTGGCGGCCGCCGGCGTGGTGTTCCTGGTCGGCGGCAGCTCGGTCGAATATTGGTGGCCGGCCGTGGCTTTCGGCCTGGCGGTGTGGTCGTACACGCGCCGGCCGAGCTGGGCCGCCGCGGCGGTCGCGGTGCTGGCCTGCGCGGCCCTGTGGTTCGTCAATCGCAACCTGTGGGCCTTGGCAGCCCTGCCGGTGCTCTTCCTGGCCTCGCGGGTGGATGTGCGCGTGCCGCGCCTGCGCTGGGCCTTCTACGCCTATTACCCGCTGCACCTGGCCTCGCTCTGGTTGATCCGCATCCCCATGAGCAAGGCCGGCTACCTGTTCTTCTGATTGGAGTCCTGCCCCATGCGAAAACCCGTTCTTCTGGCCCTCTCTCTGGCGTTCCTGGTCAGCGCGCAAAGCGCACTGGCCGCCGGCGACGCCGGCAACTTCGGCACGCCGATCAAGTCCGGCGTATCGGTGTCCTTCCCCGACAGCAGCGCGACATTCCAGCCGACGCCAGAGGCCCTGGAGCTGCTGGCCGACGCTAGGAATGCGGCGATCATCTACATCAGCGGGCGCACCAGCACACTACGGCCCAGCGCGGCCGATGAGGCCCTTGCACTACGCCGTGCGCTCTCGGCCAGGTCGTACTTGGTGGCGCGCGGCGTCTCGCCGCTCAAGATCATGGTGAACTTCGCATCGGCCGCCGATTTCGTGGCAGACAACTCGACGGCCGAGGGCCGGCGCGAGAACCAGCGCGTGGACATTGAGGTGGTCTACATCCCCACCTACTGAGCGATCCGGCATCGCCATTCCTGGCGGTGCTGCAGGACGCTCCAGCAGCTTCGCATCGTCGGCTCTGACGATGCAGGCCCGGCCGGCTTCCCTTGACAGCATCGCCATTTCTGACGATGCTGGCCAAGTCCCGATTTACTCCAGGAAGAAGGCCATGAGATACCCCGGCGGCAAGGGCGGTGCCGGCGTCTACCAGACGATCATCAACAACATCCCGCCTCACGACACGTACATCGAAACGCACCTGGGCGGCGGCAACATCCTGGAGCGCAAGCGGCCCGCTGCCCGCAGCGTCGGCATCGACGTTGATCCCGAGGTGATCGAGGTCTGGCAGCAGCTCGACGTGCCCGGCCTGGAGCTGCACCACGGCGACGCCGTGGCCTGGCTGGAGTCCCACCAGTTCACCGGCTCCGAGTTCGTCTACGCCGATCCGCCCTACGTGATGGACAGCCGGCGCGGCGGCAAGCTATACCGCCACGAATACGACGACGCCGACCACGTGCGGCTGCTCGACGTGCTGGCCGGCTTGCCGTGCGCGGTGATGGTGTCGGGCTACAGCTCAACGATCTATGACAGCTCTCCCTTGGCGTCATGGAGAACCATCGACTTCAACGCGATGACGCGCGGCGGCATCGCTATCGAACGGCTGTGGATGAACTACCCCGAGCCGGCCGAGCTGCACGATCTGCGCTACCTCGGCAGCAACTTCCGCGAGCGCGAGCGCATCAAGCGGAAGAAAGCCCGCTGGCAAGCGAAGCTCGCCAAGCTCGATCCGCTGGAGCGGGCGGCGATCATGGAATGCCTGCGCGAGCTGGAGGCGGCCGAGTAGGTCACGCCTGCGCCTGGTTGTGCAGCGCCCATACGCGCTTGACCTGGCTTTCACTGCACCCGGCCAGCCTGGCCGTCTCTGGAATGCTGTGGCCTGCGCTGCGCAGCGCCACGATGCGTTCATGCACCTTTGTGTTGGCCTTGCGGCCGGTGTAGCGGCCGGCGTCCTTCGCCAGCTCGACGCCCTGCCGCTGCCGCTCGCGGCGATCCTCGTAGTCGTCGCGGGCCATCTGCAACGCCAGCTTCAAAAGCATGTCCTGGATCGACTCCAGCACCACCTTTGCCACGCCCTTCGCCTCGGCGGCCAGGTCGGATAGATCGACCACGCCAGGGACAGCCAGGCGCGCGCCCTGGGCGCGGATCGAGGCCACGAGGCGTTCGGCCTCGGGCAGCGGCAGGCGGCTGATGCGGTCGATCTTCTCCGCAACGACGACTTCACCGGGTTGCAGGTCGCCGATCATGCGCAGCAGCTCGGCGCGATCGGCGCGAGCGCCCGAAGCCTTCTCGCGGTAGATGCCGGCGACGTAGAAGCCGGCGGCCCTGGTGCTCTCCACGATGGCGGCCTGCCTGGTCAAGTCCTGCTCGTCGGTGCTGACGCGCAAGTAGATGCGCGCGACCTTGAAAGCGACGCCGGCGGCCTGGTGCTCGGTCGGCGTCCGCATGATGCGGTCGGCACCTTCGACCAGGCCATCGCCGCCGACGCGCAGCGGTGGCGTCTTGGCGAGCGCCTGGCGCGCTGCGCGTGACTGGCGCGGCATGGCCGCAATCTGTGTTTCCTGGGCGGTGCGCGGCGTGATGATCGCGCTGCGCTTCGCCTTGGTCTTGCCTTGTCATTTTCAGAAGACGTCTGCACCAGTTCATGAGGCTGGCCGCCCCGTGTGCAGCCGACTTCTGACCGGGTCGTGTCAGCAGTCCTATGCACGAAACTCCAAGAAGGGCGGAAATTGCGCAGAACTTCCCTGCACGACGTTGCGGAACGGCTTGGCTTGCGCTATGGTTTCATGCGCAGTATCATGTAACCATACATGCAACCAATGGAGAGCACCATGCCATCAATTCACGAATCAAAGGTAGCCCGACACCGCGAACGGATGCGCGCGGCGGGGCTGCGGCCTGTGCAGTTTTGGGTGCCGGACACCCGTTCGCCTGAGTTCACGGCGCAAGTGCGCAAGCAATGCCAAAGCCTGAAGGGCGACCCAGCAGAAGCAGAGGTTTTGCGCTTCACCGAAGAGGCGGCATCGCACGTTGAGGGCTGGGAGTGATGCAGCGAGGCGACCTCGTGACGGTTTCATTGCAGGGTGACTACGGCAAACCACGACCAGCCCTGATCGTTCAATCAGACCTACTAACCGACTTGGAAAGCGTTGTGCTGTGCCCAGTGACAAGCGACCTGCGCAATGCCGCGTTTCGCGTCACCGTGGAACCGAATCCAGCTAACGGGCTGCGCGCACTATCGCAAGTTATGGTGGACAAGCTCTCGACGCTACCGCGCACCAAAATCAGTGAACCGTTTGGCCGCCTCGACGATGAGCGAATGAAAGCAATAGATAGGGCGCTCCTGTTGGTCGTTGGCGTTATTTGACCCGGTGCCGGAAAAATCTGGGATTCCGGCTTACTCGGTATCGCGCCGGAATTTTCGGCGGTTCCGGCTTAAGTCGGTTCGCTGTTCCATTGCGCCGGGATGGCGGCACATGCGCCGCCTTGTCCGTCAAACGATCATTAGTCGGCCAAGCCGGTCACTGTCCGGCAATGCGCTTGAATAACGGGTTGTCGGACATTATGATAGGCGGACGGAAAAACGGACAAAAGGGGCGGTAATGGCACTCATCGGCTATGCGCGGGTATCGACGGCTGAACAGGACACCGCCTTGCAGACGGATGCACTGCGCAAGGCGGGCTGCGAGCGCGTCTTTGAGGACACGGCTTCCGGGGCCAAGGCCGACAGGCCCGGCTTGGCCGCCGCGCTGGCCTATCTGCGCGACGGCGACGTGCTGGCCGTCTGGCGGCTGGATCGGCTCGGGCGCTCGATGCCACACCTCATCGAGACAATCGGCGCGCTGGAAGCGCGTGGCGTCGGCTTCCGGTCGCTGACAGAAAGCATTGACACCACCACACCGGGCGGGCGGCTCATCTTCCACGTGTTCGGCGCGCTGGGCCAGTTCGAGCGCGACTTGATCCGTGAGCGCACCAAGGCCGGGCTGACCGCTGCCGCCGCTCGCGGGCGCAAGGGCGGGCGCAAGCCGGTTGTCACTGCCGACAAGTTGCAGCGGGCGCAGGAGCATATTGCCAACGGGCTGAACGTCCGGGAGGCTGCTACACGGCTCAAGGTGAGCAAGACGGCCCTATACGCCGCGCTGCAAGGCGGGAGCGAGCAACCATGAGCCGCAAGCAAAGCAGTGCCTTCGTCACGACCAGAAAGGGCTTTTGCTATCTCACGGTCAAAGTCGGCAGGAGCAATTACAACATCATGCGGATTCGCAATTACACGCTTGAGCCGCAGGACAAGCGAGACATGCGCCGGTTGTATCCCGACTATCTCTTTGACTGGAAGAAGATCGGCCAGCAGCTTGCCGAAAAGATGACCTTGCCCCCGGAAAGTGGAGTTCTTGAGCCTTGTTCAAAATACGACCAAGGAGTCAAGAAATGTCAGACAAGCAAGTTCGAGCGCAGTACACGCGGGAATACAAATTGGAGGCGGTGCGTCAGGTCAAGGGTGGGCAATCCATTGCTGCCACAGCCAAGGTATTGGGTATCCCCAAGGCCAGCCTGAGCAACTGGGTACGCCGCGGCGCCAAGGGTGATGTGGGCGGTGTAGGAGACAGACCTGCATCCGTCACGCCTGAGCAAATGGAGCTGGCGCGCCTGCGTGCTGAGGTTGCCAGGCTTCGAATGGAGCGAGACATCGCAAAAAAAGCCGCGGCGTACTTCGCGCAGGACACGCTGCGAGGTACGCCTGGATTTACCAAATGAGAAACCAGTATCCAGTGAGCATCTCCTGCGAAGTGCTGGAGGTCAGCGCCAGTGGCTATTTTGTCTGGCAGCGCCGCCGTGACGCTGCTCGCCCAGGGCCTGCTGGCCGCCATAGCGACGAAGCCTTACTGGCCCACATGCGTGCAATTCACATAGAGGTCAAGCAGGAGTACGGCTGGCCGCGTATGCACAAGGAGCTGCTTGCACGCGGGATTCGTGTCGGTAAAGAGCGGGTACGTCACCTGATGCAGCAGCACGGCATCAAAGCCAAGACCAAGCGCAAATTCGTGGTGACCACGGATAGCCGGCACAGTCTGCCGGTGGCGCCCGACCTCGTGCAGCGGCGCTTCAATCCCGAGGCGCCCAACCGGTTGTGGAGTGGCGACATCACCTACATCGCTACCGACGAGGGGTGGTTGTACCTGGCGGGCGTCATTGATTTGTTCAGCCGTCAGGTGGTGGGCTGGAGCATGCAAGCCCATATGCAAGCCAGTCTAGTCAAGGATGCGCTCACCATGGCGTGGTTCCGGCGCCGCCCTGAGGCTGGCCTCATCTTCCACAGCGACCGTGGCAGTCAATATTGCAGCCACGAATTCCAGGACACGCTACGTGTCTGGGAGATGCGCTCATCGATGAGCAGGAAGGGTAACTGCTGGGACAATGCACCGACCGAAAGCTTCTGGGGCAGATTGAAAACGGCCAGCCTGTACGGCAGGAAGTTCGCTACCCGGCGTGAGGCCATGGACGCGGTGCTGGACTGGATGGCTTTCTACAATCACCGACGATTGCATTCGACGCTGGGATACCTCAGCCCGATGCAATATGAGCAACGCTGGTACGAGGCACAGCGTAAAAAGGCCGCGTAATCCGTGGGCTAAGAACTCCAGCAAACAGGGGCAAGGTCAAGAGGGAGGTATGCAGAACCTACCGCTCCAAGCGTCAAGCGCCCCGGAGCACGGAACGTACCTCAGACCCGTTCGTCATGGTGTCGTATGACCCAAGGACGCGCACGGTCTACGCATCCGACACCTGCGATTCAATGGCATTGCTTGACGCTGTTCTGCACATGGAACGCTCCCGCAAAAAATAGCCCCGACAGGCCGTGCAGCCGACTCCTGACATTCCGTGCAGTCGCCTTCTGAAAATGACATGCCTGGGAAGTAGCCGTTGCGGCTGGTCATGGGTTCCTCCGGTCATTTTGGGTATACGCAAAGTGTCCGGTCATGCTACCCCCGGCCAAAAAGGCCGTCATGCGATTTATCTGTCATTTTCAGAAGACGACTGCACCAATTATTAGAAGTCGATAACACTACATCGGCGAGAGCGAAAACTTCCCGGCTCAGTGCGAGCTAAGTCTGCCTGCGTACCTTCTCCACTGTGCAAATCCCTGCACTCTTCTGGAGAAGCATCATGTACCGCTACACCAAACTTTCCCTTCTGGCCGTCGCCATCGCTGCAACCGGCGCGGTCGCCTACGCCGCCAATGGCGGTATGGAAAACGACGCCCTGGCAATCAGCAAGGCCAAGATTCCCCTCACACAGGCGGTCACCGTCGCCGAGCAGCACGCCAATGGCAAGGCGTCACGCGCCGAGTACGAGAACTCGAAGCAAGGCTGGGTCTACGACGTGGAAGTCGTCAGCGGGGCCAAGGTCTTCGATGTCCGGGTCGATGCCGACAAGGGCACGGTCATCTCGTCTGCCGAGGACAAGGCGGATCACGATGATGACCACGACAAGCGGGACTGACTCCCGACAGTATGGCCGGATCGTTTCCCTCGGAGGCGATCCGGCCCGGAGACCTCATGGAATCACTCAACCATACATTTTTTCTCTGGCTCAACGCACCGGAGCATCCCAGTGCTTTGGCTCTGACGTTGGCCACCTTCTTTGCCGAACAGCTCATCTGGGCGGTTCCACTCCTGATCGGCATCGGCTGGCTTCGCGGCGGCGAGCCTACCCGCAAGACGATGCTCGTTGCTAGCGCATCGGGATTGCTGGGCCTGCTCATCAACCAGATCATCGGCCTGGCTTGGTTGCATCCTCGACCTTTCATGATCGGCCTGGGTCACACCCTCATCCCTCATGTTGCCGATTCGTCTTTCCCAAGCGATCACCTGACGCTGTGGTGGGCGGTTGCCTTCAGCCTCGCGCTGCAACGAGGCCCACGAATTGCAGGCGTGACTTTGGCTTTGCTGGGCGTTCCCATTGCCTGGGCGCGCATCTACCTTGGAGTGCACTTCCCATTCGACATGCTCGGGGCCATCGCCGTTGCTGCAATCTGTGCCTGGCTGACGTTACGTGAAGCACACTGGTATCTATTGCCAAGTTATCAACTTTCCACCGGAATCCATCGGCGGCTTTTCAGCGGGTTGATCGCGCTTGGATGGGTGCGCGAGTGAGCCTATGGGCGGGCTAAGTCAGCATGTTCAAACTGCTGGCAAACCATTTCACCCCCGGCAGGAGAACACCATGAACAAATTGCCCACGAGCAGCACCACTGGCTGGCTCAATAAAGTCCCGGAAGTCGCGCTGTCGTTCTGGATCATCAAGATCATGTCCACCACGGTGGGCGAGACGGGAGCCGATTTCCTGGCGGTCAACGCAGGGTGGGGGCAAGGCGTGACTCGAACCGTCATGGCTGCCCTGTTGGCGGCCGCCTTGTTCATGCAGTTGCGCACCCGACGCTATACCCCTTGGATTTACTGGCTGACGGTGGTACTGGTCAGCGTGGTCGGCACCCAGATCACCGATCTGCTGACCGATGGCCTTGGCGTCAGCCTGTACATCAGCACCTCGGCGTTCGCCGTTGCGCTCGCCGCGATCTTCTTCGTCTGGTATCGGATCGAGCGCACCCTGTCCATTCACGACATTGTGACGCGCAGCCGGGAGCTGTTCTATTGGGCTGCCATCCTCTGCACGTTCGCGCTGGGCACGGCTGCTGGCGATTTGGCGACCGAGGCATTGGGCTTGGGCTTTACCTGGGGCGCGGTGGCGTTCGGTGTGCTGATTGGCATCACCTATACCGCCTGGCGCATGGGCGGCAACGCCGTTCTGACCTTCTGGATCGCCTACATCTTGACCCGCCCCTTCGGGGCCGCACTCGGCGACTTGCTGACGCAGGCCAAGACTTATGGTGGCCTTGGCATGGGTGCCATGTGGACAAGCGCCTTGTTCCTCACGGTGATCGTCATGCTGGTGGCCGTCGCGCAGATCGGCATGAATGGACGCCGCTCGGCCCAGCTCGTCGAATAACCCTCTTCGCTCTACACAAGGAGAAAAACATGTTCATACAGCACTCAATCGCTCGCTCTGTTGCGGCTATTTCGGCCGCCGTGCTCTTGGCCCTCGCGGCTGGTTGTTCCAAATCTGCCGATCAGAACAACGCAAGCTCGGCATCAACTACACCGGCCCAGACTGTCTCGGCCTTGCAAGTCAAAACTGCATCCAAGCTGGGCGACCTGTCGGCCTTCCGCAGCATCGCCACTGATGTCGCCGCCATCGTTGACAAGGGCGATCTGCCTGCTGCCAAGTCACGCATCAAGGACTTGGAAGTCGCATGGGATTCGGCCGAAGCCGGACTCAAACCGCGCGCGGCAGATGACTGGCATCTGCTCGACAAGGCCATCGACAAGTCGCTTGCGACGCTTCGCGCAGACACGCCAAGCCAGGCTGACTGCAAGGCTGCGATGGATGCCCTGCTGAAAACCTTTAACACGCTCGAAGGAAAGTGAGCGCGCCCCATGAAAACATCCACTGAACACGCTTTGGCCAAGGTGCCCGAAGTTACGCTGGGCTTCTGGCTCATCAAGATTGCCGCCACGACGCTCGGTGAAACTGGCGGTGATGCGGTTTCGATGTCCATGAACCTGGGCTACCTGGTCGGTACAGCCATCTTCGCGGCGATCTTCCTGGCTGCCGTGGTCGCGCAGGTCAAGGCCAAGGACTTCCACCCCTTCCTGTACTGGACGACCATCATCGCGACAACCACGGTCGGCACGACGCTGGCCGATTTCGCGGACCGATCGCTCGGAATCGGGTACGCTGGCGGTTCGAGCTTGCTGCTGGCCTTGCTGCTTGGCTCTCTCTTCGTCTGGCATCGCACCCTTGGCTCCGTGTCGGTAAGCACGGTCAGCTCGCCCAAGGCGGAAGCCTTTTACTGGTTGACGATTATGTTCTCCCAGACGCTGGGCACCGCGCTGGGCGACTGGACGGCTGATACGGCGGGCCTGGGATACACGGGTGCGGCCGTCGTGTTCGGCGGGCTGCTCGCGCTGGTCGTGGCAGCCTACTACTGGACGAGCGTGTCCCGCACGCTGCTGTTCTGGGCGGCGTTCATCCTGACGCGTCCGCTAGGTGCCGTGGTCGGCGATTTTCTGGACAAGCCGGTGAGCGCGGGCGGCTTGGCGCTGAGCCGCTATTCAGCGTCGGCCGCGCTGCTCACCTTCATAGTGGTGGCAATCCTGCTGTTCAGGCAGCGAGCCGCCAGGACGGCGCATTGAACAACAATTGAAGGGAGGGTGAGTGCGGGTATTGCTGGTCGAAGACGATCCCATGATCGGTGACGCGATCCAGGGCGCATTGAAGGATGCGTCCTACGCCGCCGACTGGGTGAAGGACGGGCAGACGGCGCTCACCACGCTGGGCTGCCAGCATTACGACCTGGTGCTACTCGACCTCGGTCTGCCCGGAAAGGATGGGCTGGAGGTGCTGGCCAGCATCCGAGCCAAGGACAACCCGGTTCCCCTGCTCATCATCACGGCTCGCGATGGTCTGGATGATCGCCTGCGCGGCCTGGATGGCGGGGCCGACGACTATGTGTCCAAGCCCTTTCAGATGGCGGAACTGCTGGCCCGGATGCGCGCCGTCCTGAGGCGCAAAGGTGGCACGGCAGCTCCCGTGCTCAGCAACGGCGTGGTGACGCTTGACCCGGCCACCAAAGAGGCTTGTGCCAATGATGGCCCCCAAGTGCAACTGTCCAACCGCGAGTTCTCGTTACTGCAAGCCTTGCTGGTTCGGCCTGGTGCCATCCTTTCGCGCAGCGAACTGGAGGATCGCATCTATGGCTGGGGGGAAGAAGTCGAAAGCAATGCCGTCGAATATCTAATCCACGCACTGCGGCGCAAGCTCGGTGGCGAGGTCATCAAGAACGTCAGGGGGGTCGGATGGATGGTCTCAAAAGGCGCTTGAACGAATCAGTTCAGCTCAAGCTGTCCTTCACCTTGTCGCTGGCCATCCTCGTGGTGGCCGTTGTGGCGGGCGTATTCTCGTTCCTGTCCGCCTTCGATGAAGCGCACGAACTACAGGACGATGTACTGCGCCAGGTGGCGCAGCTCATGGATCGCCAGCGCTTGTTGCCTGCCGTGCCAACCACCGATATCCGTCTCAAGGATGTCGATGAAGAGTCGCGCGTGATCGTCCAGCGCTTGGGTGAGGTCAGTCCCTCTACGGTAGGCGTGGATGCAGGAGGCGTGCTCCCGCTCCCGGCGACCTTGGCGGATGGATTGCACACGCTGGAAGTTGGTGGCGAGACGTTTCGCGTGCTGGTCAAGACCACGGCGAGCGGCGAACGCATTGCTGTGGCTCAGGAGTCCGGTTTCCGCAATGAAATTGCCCGCGACGGGGCACTGCGCACGGTGATGCCTTTCTTGATTCTCGTGCCGGTGCTGCTGTTGATCGTTGCTGACCTGGTGCGCAAGATGTTCCAGCCCATCGCGGCGCTGTCCAAGGAAATAGACCAGCGGGCAGAGCAGGAACTGCATCCCGTCGAAGACCGCCACCTTCCGGTCGAGGTACGTCCGTTTGTCGTGGCGATCAATCGCCTGCTCGCTCGTGTCAGCCAGTCGATGGAATCTCAGCGCCGCTTTGTGGCGGATGCCGCGCACGAGCTACGTTCGCCGCTGACAGCCATGTCGCTGCAAGCAGAACGGCTCGCGGAAGCGGAAATGTCCAGCGTGGCGCGCGAACGGCTGACGGTTTTGCGCCAAGGGATCGAGCGCGGCCGCAGCCTGCTCGATCAACTCTTGACCTTGGCCAAGGCACAGTCGGCCACCGACCTGCCGAAGTCGCCTGTATCTGTCCAGAGCATCTACCGCCGCGTGCTGGAAGACCTCATGCCGCTGGCCGAGGCCAAGCACATCGACATCGGTGTCGAAGGCGCGCTGGACGCCGAAGTGTGGGCAAGCGAGCTGGACATGATCGCTGTGGTCAAGAACCTAGTCGATAACGCCATCCGCTACACGCCAGAGGGAGGGCGTGTTGATCTTTCTGTGGGTGTTTCGGAAGGGAAGGTCGTACTACGTATTCAGGACAGTGGGCCTGGCATTCCGTTGGCTGAACGGGATCGAGTGTTTGATCCCTTCTACCGCACGCTGGGGAGCGAGCAGATCGGCTCGGGTCTGGGACTATCCATTGTCCAGACGATTGCCAATCGCATCGGTGCTGAAATCCGCCTCGACTTCTCAGATCAAGAGAAGCAAACTGGCTTAAATGTTGCCGTTATCGCTCCCATGCGGTAGCGGTTTGAGAAACGCGGAGGCAGGCTAAATGGTTAATTCGGCGGGGTGGTTTTATTGGGCTTTGCTGTCCGCTATCCTTGCGGCACTGACGGCTATTTTTGCCAAGGTTGGCATTCAGGGAGTTGATTCCGATCTGGCCACCTTGATCCGCACGGCCATCATCATCGTCGTCCTGTCGGCGTTTGTTGCCTACACGGGGAAATGGACCAACCCCTTGGAGTTATCACCCAAGACATGGCTTTTTCTCGGGCTGTCCGGCTTGGCGACAGGGGCATCGTGGGTCTGCTACTTCCGCGCACTCAAGATTGGCGATGCATCCAAGGTTGCGCCAGTGGATAAACTCAGTCTTGTCCTGGTGGCGGTATTTGCTTTCGCCTTTTTGGGCGAACGCCCGTCACTGAGGGAGTGGTCCGGCATTTCGATGGTCGCCGGAGGCGTTCTGTTATTGGCGTTCAAGTGATAACAGGTAGGACATACTGACTCAACCAGTCGTCACGATTCGTCTACAGTAACCGCTGTCCTGTCATCAAACTTGACTGAGCAGTTTCTCGCCATCAAGGCGCAACTCGCCCTTCGGCGAAATGTGCCGATACAAGGTCTGTCTTGTGATGCCCAGTTCCTGACATAGATCGCCGACCTTGGTTTCGGGCTGCCCCATAGCGGCCATCGCCAGCCGCAACTTGGCGGCAGTCATCTTGAAGGGCCGGCCGCCCTTCCTACCGCGCGCCCTCGCCGAAGCCAATCCTGCAATCGTGCGCTCGGTAATCAGTTCGCGCTCGAACTCGGCCAGCGCGGCGAAGATGCCGAAGACCAACTTGCCGGCGGCCGTCGTGGTGTCAATGGCTGCACCGTGCCCAGTCAACACTTTCAGACCGATGCCTCGCCCGGTCAGGTCATGCACGGTGTTGATGAGATGCCGCAGATCGCGCCCGAGCCGGTCAAGTTTCCACACCATCAACGTATCCCCCGGTCGTAGCGCCTTCAGGCAGCTCAACAGGCCGGGACGATCCTCGCGTTTGCCCGACGCTTGATCCTCGTAGAGATGGGCCGGATCGACGCCGGCAGCGATCAACGGATAGCCAACGGTCTTGGCGTCAACCACTGCGCCGAGCGGCGTCTTGCCCTCGCGCGGATCGCCCACCGCCATGGTGGCGACTTTCGCCTGAAACTTGACGGATAGGAAATTCAACCGCATGAGGCCAAGTATGGCACGAGTTTTGGGCCTCGAAACACGTTCGGCCAAGGAAGGTTGAGCGCTCGCTTGCCGCTCAATGGCAAGAGCTTGGGAGGCAGTATGCA
>NZ_JAKWFK010000025.1 GCF_029522115.1 Trinickia sp. Y13
CGCACAACGGCCGGCGCATCGAAGTGGAAACCGACGACGATTCGATCGGCGGCCATTTCCTGCATCTGCTGCACGGCAAGACGCCGTCCAAATCGTGGGTCGAAGCGATGCATACGTCGCTGATCCTGTACGCCGAGCACGAGTTCAACGCCTCCACGTTCACGGGCCGCGTCATCGCCGGCACCGGTTCGGACATCTATTCGGCCATCACCGGTGCAATCGGCGCGCTGCGCGGCCCGAAGCACGGCGGCGCCAACGAAGCGGCATTCGAGATTCAAACGCGCTACACCACGCCCGACGAAGCCGAGGCCGACATCCGCCGCCGCGTCGAGAACAAGGAAGTGGTGATCGGCTTCGGGCATCCGGTCTATACGATTTCCGACCCGCGCAATCAGGTGATCAAGGAAGTGGCGCGCAAGCTGTCCAAGGAAGCCGAGGACATGCGCCTGTTCAACATCGCCGAGCGGCTCGAAACGGTGATGTGGGACGCCAAGAAAATGTTCCCGAACCTGGACTGGTTCAGCGCCGTGTCGTACCACATGATGGGCGTGCCCACGGCCATGTTCACGCCGCTGTTCGTCATCTCGCGCACCTCGGGCTGGAGCGCGCACATCATCGAGCAGCGCGTCGATAACAAGATCATCCGGCCGAGCGCGAATTACACTGGACCGGAGAACCTGAAGTTCGCACCGATCGGCAAACGCTGATCGCAGGGGCGGGCCGCGCCTTCGACTCGGGCCCGCAGCAGCACCATGGGAGAGGTGGGGAGACAATCATGAGCACAGATATGTTCGAAGCAGGCCTTGGCAAGACCACGGCAAACTACACCGCGCTGACGCCGCTCAGCTTCATCGAGCGCGCGGCAAGCGTCTATCCGACACGCCTGGCCGTCGTGCACGGCCTGATTCGCCGAACCTGGCAGGAAACTTACGCACGCACGCGGCGCCTCGCGTCGGCGCTCGCGGCGCGCGGCATCGGCACGGGCGACACCGTGGCCGCGATGCTGCCCAATACCCCCGCCATGATCGAGGCCCACTTCGGCGTACCGATGGCCGGCGCGGTGCTCAACACACTCAATACCCGCCTGGACGCCGCCACCCTCGCCTTCATGCTCAATCACGGCGAAGCGAAGGTCTTGCTCGTCGATCGCGAATTCGCGGACCTCATGCGCTCCGTTCTGCCGGCCGTGGAGCGGCCCATCTTCGTCGTCGACGTCGACGATCCGCTCTATACGGGACCCGGCGAGCGAATCGGCCAAATCGAATACGAAGCGCTGCTCGATAGCGGCGATCCGCACTACGCCTGGCAGCCACCGAACGACGAATGGGACGCCATCAGCCTGAACTACACGTCGGGCACCACGGGCAATCCCAAAGGCGTCGTCTATCACCATCGAGGCGCCTACACCGCAGCAATCAGCAACATTCTCGAATGGGACATGCCCAAGCATGCCGTTTACCTGTGGACGTTGCCGCTGTTTCACTGCAACGGATGGACCTTTCCTTGGGCTGTCGCCGCGCGCGCGGGGGTCAACGTTTGCCTGCGCAAAGTCGACGCGAAGACGATCTTCGATCTCATTCGCGCCGAGCGCGTCACGCATTACTGCGGCGCGCCGATCGTTCACAACATGCTCGTGAATGCGCCGGATGAATTAAAGGGCGGCATCACCCATCCCGTCCATGCGATGGTGGCCGGCGCGGCGCCGCCCGCCGCGCTGATCGAAAGCTTGGAGCGGCTCGGCTTCGAGCTCACGCACGTGTACGGCCTGACGGAAGTCTACGGGCCGGCCTCCGTGTGTCCCCAGCAAGAAGAATGGCGCACGTTGGACATCGGCGAGCGCGCGCGTTTGAACGCGCGTCAGGGCGTGCGCTATCACTTGCAAGACGGCTGTGCAGTGCTCGACCCGGAGACGATGACGCCCGTGCCTGCCGACGGCGAAACCATCGGCGAAATCATGTTCCGCGGCAACATCACGATGAAGGGCTATCTGAAGAATGCCACCGCCACCGAAGAAGCCTTTCGCGGCGGCTGGTTTCATACGGGCGACTTGGGCGTGGCCTACCCCGACGGCTACGTGCGCATCAAAGATCGCAGCAAGGACATCATCATTTCGGGCGGGGAAAACATCTCGAGCATCGAGATCGAAGACGTGCTCTATCGGCACCCCGCCGTGCTGGCCGCGGCCGTCGTCGCCAAACCCGATCCGCGCTGGGGAGAAACGCCGTGCGCATTCGTCGAACTCAAAGCTGGCGCGACGGCGAGCGCCGCCGATTTGATCGCGCATTGCAAGGCGCATCTGGCCGGCTTCAAAGTGCCGCGCGCGATCGAGTTCGTCGAATTGCCGAAGACGTCGACCGGCAAGATCCAGAAGTTCGAGTTGCGCAAACTCGCCAAATCCGTGTCGGCGATCGACGTATGACGTTCCTGCGCTTCCACTAACCGTTTCCGCAGCCGGCTCATCGCGATCGACCACGAATCGATCGCCGCGAGCCCGGCGCAACTTCGCCTCATACGCTATGAATACCGACTACCGCAAAGCATTGCCCGGCGCCGGGCTCGACTATTTCGACGCCCGTTCGGCCATCGAAGCGATCGAAAAAGGCGCTTACGACACGCTGCCATACACCTCCCGCGTGTTCGCCGAGAATCTCGTGCGCCGCTGCGAGCCGTCGCTGCTGACCGATGCGCTCAAGCAACTGATCGAGCGCAAGCGCGACCTCGATTTCCCGTGGTTCCCCGCGCGCGTGGTATGCCATGACATCCTCGGCCAAACCGCCTTCGTCGATCTCGCGGGCCTGCGCGACGCCATCGCCGAACGCGGCGGCGATCCCGCTTTGGTCAATCCCGTCGTGCCGACGCAACTCGTCGTCGATCATTCGCTCGCCGTCGAATGCGGCGGCTTCGACAAGGATGCCTTCGCGAAGAACCGGGCCATCGAGGATCGCCGCAACGAAGACCGCTTTCACTTCATCGATTGGACGAAGAAGGCGTTCAAGAACGTGGACGTCATTCCTCCGGGCAACGGCATCCTGCATCAAATCAACCTCGAGCGCATGAGCCCGGTCATTCAGGTTCGCGACGGCGTCGCGTTTCCCGACACGCTCGTGGGCACCGATTCGCATACGCCGATGGTCGATGCGCTCGGCGTCATCGCCGTGGGCGTGGGCGGCCTCGAAGCCGAGAGCGTGATGCTCGGCCGCGCATCGTGGATGCGCCTGCCCGACATCGTCGGGGTCGAGCTGACCGGCGCGCGCCAACCCGGCATCACGGCAACCGACATCGTGCTGGCCTTGACCGAAATCCTGCGCAAGGAGAAGGTCGTATCGGCGTACCTCGAGTTTTACGGCGAAGGCGCATCGCGGCTCACGCTCGGGGACCGCGCGACCATCGCGAACATGGCGCCCGAGTTCGGCGCGACTGCCGCGATGTTCTACATCGACGAGCAGACGATCCGCTACCTGAAGCTCACGGGCCGCGACGACGCACTCGTCAAGCTAGTCGAAACGTATGCCAAGGAAGCCGGGCTGTGGGCCGACACGCTCACGAACGCGCAATACGAGCGCGTCCTGCGCTTCGATCTTTCGAGCGTCACGCGAAACATCGCGGGGCCGTCGAACCCGCACCGCCGCGTGCCGACCACCGAGCTGGCGGCCCGCGGGATCAGCGGCAAGGTCGAGAACGAGCCGGGCAAGATGCCCGACGGCGCCGTCATCATCGCGGCGATCACGAGTTGCACCAACACCAACAATCCGCGCAACATGATTGCCGCGGGCCTGCTCGCGCGCAATGCCAATCGCTTGGGCCTCGTGCGCAAGCCGTGGGTCAAGTCCTCGCTCGCCCCCGGATCGAAAGCCGTGACGCTGTATCTGGAAGAGGCGGGGCTGCTGCCGGAACTCGAGAAGCTCGGCTTCGGCGTGGTCGCCTATGCGTGCACGTCTTGCAACGGCATGTCGGGCGCGCTCGATCCGAAGATTCAGCAGGAGATCGTCGAGCGCGATCTCTACGCCACCGCCGTGCTATCGGGCAATCGCAACTTCGACGGCCGCATTCATCCGTACGCGAAACAAGCGTTCCTCGCTTCGCCGCCGCTCGTCGTAGCCTATGCGATCGCGGGCACGATTCGCTTCGACATCGAGAAAGACGCGCTCGGCGTCGACCGCGACGGCAAGCCGGTTACGCTCAAGGACCTCTGGCCGACCGACGAGGAGATCGACGCCGTCGTCGCGTCGAGCGTGAAGCCCGAGCAGTTCCGGCGCGTCTACGAGCCGATGTTCGCCCTCGCCGCGCAGCGCGCCGAACAGGCGGAGCCGCTCTACGCATGGCGGCCGCAAAGCACCTACATTCGCCGCCCGCCGTATTGGGAGGGCGCGCTCGCCGGCGAGCGCACGCTCAAGCGCATGCGCGCGCTGGCCGTGCTCGGCGACAACATCACGACCGATCATATTTCGCCGTCCAACGCGATCATGCGCAACAGCGCCGCGGGCGAGTACCTCGAAAAGATGGGCTTGCCGGAGGAAGACTTCAACTCGTACGCCACCCACCGCGGTGATCACCTCACCGCCCAGCGCGCGACGTTCGCCAATCCGACGCTGAAGAACGAAATGGTCGTGGAGAACGGTCAGGTGAAAACCGGTTCTCTCGCGCGCATCGAACCGGAGGGCCGCGTCACACGCATGTGGGAAGCGATCGAGACGTACATGGAGCGCAAGCAGCCGCTCATCATCATCGCAGGCGCGGACTACGGCCAAGGCTCATCGCGCGATTGGGCGGCCAAGGGTGTGCGCCTTGCGGGCGTCGAGGCGATCGTCGCGGAAGGATTCGAGCGCATTCACCGCACGAACCTCGTCGGCATGGGCGTGCTGCCGCTCGAGTTCAAGCCGGGCACGACGCGCACGACGCTCGGGATCGACGGCACGGAGACGTTCGATGTGATCGGCGAACGCACGCCGCGCGCCGATCTCACGCTCGTCATCACGCGCAAGAACGGCGAGCGCGTCACCGTGCCGGTCACGTGCCGGCTCGACACGGCAGAAGAGGTCTCGATCTACGAAGCGGGCGGCGTACTGCAACGCTTCGCGCAAGACTTCCTCGAATCGTCGATGGCGGCGTGAGCGGCATCAGTAAGGATGACTAACGAATGGCCCACCTACCTCAAATCAAAATTCCCGCCGTGTACATGCGCGGCGGCACGAGCAAAGGCGTGTTCTTCCGTCTGCAAGACCTGCCCACCTCGGCGCAGGCGCCCGGTGCGGCGCGCGACGCCCTGCTCATGCGCGTGATCGGCAGCCCCGATCCCTACGGCAAGCACATCGACGGCATGGGCGGCGCAACCTCCAGCACGAGCAAAACCGTCATCGTCTCGCCGAGCACGCGGCCCGGTCACGACGTCGACTACTTGTTCGGGCAGGTGGCGATCGACAAGGCGTTCGTCGATTGGAGCGGAAACTGCGGCAACCTGTCGGCCGCCGTAGGCCCTTTCGCGATTGCTAGCGGACTCATCGACGCTGCGCGCCTGCCGCGCAACGGCACGGCTACCGTGCGAATCTGGCAAGCCAATATCGGAAAGACAATCGTCGCCCATGTGCCGATGACCGATGGCGCGGTGCAGGAGACGGGCGACTTCGAACTGGACGGCGTGACGTTCCCCGCCGCAGAGATCGCGCTCGAGTTCATGGACCCGGCCGCGGACGAGGACGGTGCGGGTGGCGCGATGTTCCCGACGGGGAACGTGGTGGACGATCTGGACGTGCCCGGCATCGGCACGCTCAAGGCGACGATGATCAACGCGGGCATCCCCACGATTTTCGTCGATGCGCGGGCGATCGGCTATCAGGGCACCGAACTGCAAGAGTCCATCAACGGCGATGAAAAAGCGCTTGCGATGTTCGAGACGATTCGCGCCTATGGCGCGTTGCGGATGGGCCTCATTGCGCACGTCGACGAGATCGCGAAAAAGCAGCATACGCCGAAGGTCGCTTTCGTCGCGCCGCCTGCGGACTATGTGGCCTCGAGCGGTAAAGCGGTCGGCGCGGGGGATGTCGATCTACTCGTGCGCGCGATGTCGATGGGCAAACTGCATCACGCGATGATGGGCACGGCGGCCGTCGCTATCGGGACCGCCGCCGCGATTCCGGGCACGCTCGTCAATCTGGCGGCGGGCGGCGGCGAGCGCGAGGCGGTTCGATTCGGGCACCCCTCCGGCACCTTGCGCGTTGGGGCGCAGGCGGCTCTCGTGGAAGGTCAGTGGGTCGTCAAAAAGGCCATCATGAGCCGCAGCGCGCGCGTGTTGATGGAGGGCTGGGTGCGCGTGCCGGGTTGATCAATGCCCCCTGATGATGTCCGAACGCGAAGTCGTGTACACGACGCCCGATGCATCGAAGTGAACGTTGAAATACGCTTCGCCGCTCGGGCCACCCTCCTGCCACTTCCAACTCCACACCGTTTCTGGCTTCAGTCGGTACACGGCGATCTCGCCCGGTTTGCCGAGTAGCCGACGCACTTCATCGGCCGTCATCCCCATGCGGACCTTCGCGAAGTTTTCGGCGGTCAATACTTGGGTGACGGCGACTAGCCTGCCGCGCGAATCGACATCCACCATATAGGTAGTCGTGCCCTGCGGGCCGCGCGGATACTCGAGCCGCTTCGATCCGTCCGCATGCGTGCGCTCGGTTTCGGGTTGCCCCATTTGCTCGCGAATTTGGGTCTCGGTCGTTACACCGGGCGTCAATCCTCGCAGGAGCAACTCGTCCGGCTTGATCGCATTGAAGAAAGCTTTGAGTTTTCCCATGGCCTGCTCGCCTTGACGGTCGTCACATCCTGCCAACGTGAGCGCGGCGCCCGCGCACACGATCGTTAGCCACTTCCAATGCTTGTTCGTCTTGCCCACACGATCCTCGATAGGGAATTGCCGATCGACGCGCAAGGATAGCGCACCTGCCGGAGAAGCGTGCTGGTCACCGAGGGTTTCGTCACAGTGCTTACGTTTTGTCACCAGAGCGGGGTCAACTCTCCTCGTCGCCCTAGCGTTAAACCGGCAGCGCTGAATTGTCTCAGCCGCCCCAATAGGAGTTCACAGATGAAGACGATGTTCGCTGCTCTCGCTTCCGCCCTGCTCGTTTCGACGGCTTTCGCTCAAACCGCGGCCCCCGCCTCGGCGCCGGGAATCAACGCAAACACGTCCGTTCAGGCCGGACAAGCCAACTTGAAGGCAAGCACGCGGGCGCAAGCCGATGCGACGAAGGCTGATAAAGCGACGAACGAAGCCGGTGCGGCGCAAGAAAAAAACACGATGACGAAGCACACGGCCAAGCATCTGAAGAAGACGCACACGCACAAGGCCAGCAAGAAGAACGAGACCAAAACGGCGCCCAGCGCCGATCAGCAACCGGCAAAGGCCAAGGCCGATATGAAGGCTGATGTGAAGGCTGATGTGAAGGCCGATGTGAAGACCGAAACGACGACGAAGACGCAATAAGGACATCGGTCTCTTCGACAGCGCCCCGCGCGTCGCACACAATGCGGGGCCTGCCGTTCGGGCGAACTGTCGGGTTCGCCCGTTTTTACACTTCCTGCAGCGTTCGCAGGGTGTCCGTCAACGTTCTTTCGACAACCGAGCCCTCCTTTTTGACCAAGCGCTTCGCGGCCGCGCCATGCGCGATTTCAGCGCTAGATCGCATGAACTCAACGAAGGAAATCGAGCAATGCCTCGATAGGATGGCGAACCCGGCGTCCGCGCAAGCGAGCGACTTGGCATCGGCATGAGTAGCCGGTCGCCAGCAGTTCCGGCCGTTCGGCATCCGCTGTCGTGCCGGCGCCGCCCGGGGCCACCCAGTCGTCGACATGGCGCGCCCACGACTGCTCGAAGATCGTCTTCGATGTTTCGACATTGCGTAACTCATGCCCATACGTACCGGACATGCCGCAACATCCGCTCGCCGGCATCGACAGCGACAACCCCATGCGCGCGAACACGTCTCGCCACAATCCCGCGGCCCCCGGCTCGCTCGTGCGCTCCGTGCAATGCGGCAGCATGCGGTAGCTTCGCTGCCTTTTTGGGGCCCGCTCCGGCAGCACGCCATCGAGCGCGCCAATCAGCCATTCTTGCGGCAGCAAAACGCGCGGGCAGGTCTCGCCCTGCGCGACCTTTCGATATTCCTGCCGATAAACGAGCGTCATCGCCGGATCTAGGCCGATCAACGGCACGTCGAACTGTGCGAGCGCAGCCAATCGCGTCGCATTTCTTCGCGCAACGCGCGCGAACGCGCCAAGAAACCCCTGGACGTGCAGCGGCTTTCCATTTGGCACATAGGGCGCGAGCAGCACCCGATACCCGAGCCGCACGGCGAGCTCCACGAACGCAGCGGCCACCTGAGTTTCAAAGAAGCGCGTAAACGCGTCTTGAACGAATACGATCGTGCGCGCACGTTGTGCTTCGCTCAACCCGCCCAGCACCGCTTCCGAGGCCGGCTCCAGCGACCATCGACGGCACACGTCCTCCCAAGAAATCGTGCTGAGCAACGGGCTGTCGACGATGCCGGCTACGCTGCGCAGCAACGCCTTCACCGGCGCAGCCCGCATGAGCGCGTTGTAGAGCCGGCTCCCGCCGGGCGCCGCGGCGATGTAGGGCACCGAGAATTCGAGCGAGCCGATCAGGTAGTCGCGCGGCGACCGTGCGTAACGCGTATGGTAGTGCGCGAGAAAGCGCGAGCGAAACTCCGGCACGTTGACTTTCACCGGGCATTGCGCCGCGCATGATTTGCACGCCAAGCATCCGGCCATCGCGTCGTACACCTGATGCGAAAAGTCGCTCTGCCCGCGCTGCTTGCGCAAGCTATTGGCAACCCGGACCGGTAATGGCGCCGTCCTCGGCTTCGCCGTCAGATCGACGCCCGCCTCGCTCTGCAGACGCAACCACTCGCGCATCAACGATGCGCGCCCCTTCGGCGAGTGAATCCGCTGGCGGGTAGCTTTCCATGACGGACACATGGCGTCGTCGGGATCGAAGTTGTAGCAAGCGCCGTTGCCGTTGCAATGCACCGCGTCGGCATTGCGCTGCCACACGCGCTCGTCGATGCGCCGGTCGGCCGCGCCGCGCATCGGCACGTTATCGATGCGCAGTAACGACGCACCGCTTCCGGACGGCGTCGCGATCTTGCCAGGATTGAGCTGATTGTGAGGATCGAATGCGGCCTTGAGCCGTTGCAGGGCGGGATACAACGGACCGAAATACTCGGGCGCGTATTCCGAGCGCACGCCCTTGCCGTGTTCGCCCCATAGCAAACCGCCGTATTTCATCGTCAGCGCCGTAACCGCATCCGATATCGGGCGAACCAACGCGGCTTGCCGCGGGTCCCGCATATCCAACGCTGGCCTAACATGCAACACGCCCGCATCGACATGCCCGAACATGCCGTAACGCAAGCCGAAACCGTCGAGCAGCCCGCGAAACTCGGCGATGTAATCGGCCAGGTGCTCCGGCGGGACGGCGGTGTCCTCGACGAACGGTTGCGGACGGCTGGCACCGCTGACGTTGCCGAGCAAGCCGACAGCGCGCTTTCTCATCGCGTAGACACGCTCGATCGCCGCCTCGCCATCCGCGACCGTGATCGCAACGCGGCGCACGGTAGTGTCCGCGCGGATCTGCTCGATAAAGCCCGATACCCGCGTGCGCACCGCGTCGGCTTCGTCGCCGCTGAATTCGACCATGTTGATGCCACCCGCATCGTCGGTGGCAGATTCCGTATCCGGGAAGAATTCGGCCACCTTCGTCCATACGATGTCGCGGCGCGCGAGCGCCAATACGGTCGAATCCACCGTTTCGATCGACAACGGCCGGTGCTTCATCAACGCACGCGCGTCGCGCAGCGCGTCCATGAAGCTCATGTAGCGAATATTGACGAGCGCCGCATGCGCGGGAATGGGAAGCACGTTCAGCGTGGCTTCGACGACGAAGCTCAGCGTGCCCTCCGAACCGCATAGGACGCTGTTGAGGTCGACGCGGCCATCCGCATCACGCAGATGCGCGAGGTCGTAGCCCGTCAAGCAGCGGTTCAATGCCGGAAACCGCTCCCGGATCAGATCGGCTTCGCGTTCGCCGATCTCTCGCGCGGCGCGGTACACGCGCCCTACCGCATCGTTGCGACGGCAAAGATCGTTCAATTGCATCGAGTCGACCGGCGCGCTCGATAAACGCTCGCCGCCGACGAGGATCGACTCGACCGCCAGCACGTGATCGCGCGTCTTTCCATACGTGCAGCTCCCCTGGCCGCTCGCGTCGGTGCTGATCATGCCGCCGATTGTGGCGCGATTGGACGTGGACAACTCGGGTGCAAAGAACAGCCCGTGTGGCTTGAGCGCGGCGTTGAGTTGGTCCTTCACGACGCCAGCTTCCACACGCACGGTCCGCGATTGCGGATCGATCTCGAGAATCCGGTTCATATGCCGGGACAAGTCCACCACGATCCCGTCTGTCAGCGATTGGCCGTTCGTGCCTGTGCCGCCGCCTCGGGCAGCGACGACGACTTCACGAAACGCTTCCTGCCCCAAGAGCGTTGCGATGCGCTGCACGTCGCGCGCGTGACGTGGGAACAGCGCCGCTTTCGGGTATCGCTGGTAGATGGAGTTGTCCGTTGCAAGCACCGTGCGCAGCGCGTGACTGCCGTCGATATCCCCCTCGAAGCCCGCCGCTCGCAACGCATCTAGGAAGCGCGCATCGAGCGTAGCTAAGGAATCGTCGAGGGGAAGGCGTGCAATCGTCATGGTTCGCGCTCGGTAATCGCCGAGCCGCATCCGGATCCATGTAGACTTTGCATGATTGGAATAGCAACTCGGCGCACATTTTGTGTCAGTACAGCATTCTGATTGCCCTATTTCCACCCCGCAAACGGAAGTTCCTTGGGATATTCATGAGGTTTATGAATGAATTACCGCAAGCTCACCCCATCGATGTCGCTCCTGTTGGCGTTCGAAGCCTCGGCTCGACACGAGAGCTTCACTCGCGCCGCCGAAGAATTGGCGTTGACTCAAAGCGCAGTGAGCCGACAAGTTCAGACCTTGGAAGCGATGTTGGGCGTGGCGTTGTTCATGCGTGAAGGCAAGCGCATCATGGCCACCGACGCGGGCCACGCTTACATGGTCGAGATCGGGGCAGCGTTGACACAGATCCGCAACGCGACGTTGCAAGCTCTATCTTCGGACGCATTCGGCAAACATCTGCGTGTGGCGACCTTGCCAACGTTCGGCGCCAAGTGGCTCTTGCCGAGGCTGCACGAGCTATATCGTGCGCACCCGGATTTACAGATCGATTTGCACTCGCGCATCGAGGACATCGACTTCGCATCGCAACCGCTCGACGCGGCCATCACGGTAGGAGACGGACGCTGGCCTAACGTGATCGCACACCGACTGTACCCCGAAGAACTGGTTCTGATCGCGAGCCCTGGAATGCTGAAATTGGCAAATCATGGGCGCAGCAGAACTGGGCGCGCGCGGGCCGCGAGCGAACGACATGTCAACCCGAGCGTCGCGATGCTCGAAGGCTCGATGCTGCTCAGGGTGGGCAGCTTCCCCGACGCTTGGCGCGAATGGTGCGCTCACTTCGGCTTACCGCATCACGCGCTGCGGCTGGGACCGAGCTTCGAATTGACTTCGCATTTGATTCAGGCGGTCGCCGCCGGAATTGGCGTGGGCCTCGTGCCGCGCCTGCTCGTGGAAGACGAACTGGCGAACGGGTCGCTTTGCAGCCCGTTCGAGCCGGTGCCCAGCTCGCGTTCCTACTACTTCACGTACCCCGAGCGCGTGCGAAATCACCCTGCGCTCGTGGCGTTTCGCGAGTGGTTGCTATCCTCACGCCAGGCGTTCAGCCCAAGTCACTCACCGGGCGAATCGGAATGACGCTGGCGCCCCCGCAATTGCGCAGCACGTCGCGCAAGTCGTTTATCACGGGAAATACTTCGTGGTTCCAATCGGCGCCCTGTTTGTCATGGGCCTTCTGTTCGAGTTCGACGATCCACCGATCTTCCTTGAAGATGCCTTCGGTGAACCAGACCAACAGCGGCCACGCTAGATCGAGCGCGAACGGCAGGCTGGGCTTGCGGATCGACAGCAACCCGAACGTCCGGTTGGTGCGCTGCTGCGCGTCGAGCGGCACATAGACGATCCACAAATCCATGACCAGCGTGCCTTCGGGCGACCGGATCTGCAGCGTTTGATAAGGGTAGCCGGTGCGGATCGTCATCACGTCCTTATCCTGCTCGCGTCGCGCCTTGCTAGCCCCGAACACGAGCGCCTCGCCGACCGGCTGCTTGCCTTCCATGCGTGCGAAGGTGTAATCCACCTCGACCCAATCCTCGCCGCGCCGACGGCCCAGCGAACGCGTGCGCATGTGGCCCATCAACCGCCGGTGCAGGAACTGATGGTTCATGTCCATCAGGTTCTCGTGCATGAACGAGTAGTGGCACTTGACCTCGCGACCGAAGCGACGCGTCTTGTACGCCTTGTCGTCTACCGAGGTCAGCGCAGGAAACGGCCGTGTCTGCGCCAGCGCCGCATCGCCGGGAAACACGAAGATCAGGCCATAGGCCTCGCGGCACGGATAGGCGCGCACACCGTTGGGCAACCGCTCTTTCCCGAGATACGGCACCTCGACGCAATGGCCCGAGCAGTCATAAGTCCAGCCGTGGTACCCGCAGCGAATCGATTCACCTTTCACGACGCCCGCATGCAGCGGCACCTGTCGATGCGCGCAGCGGTCTTCCAGTGCAAAAATCGCACCCGACTCGGTGCGCACGAGCACGATGGGCTCGCCCGCGAAGTGCGTACCATACGTTTTGCCGCGCTTGACCTCCTTGGACCAAGCAAGCGGATACCAATAATCGGGATGGATGGGCACACGGCGCAGGTCACGTACGGGCGCGCTTGCGCGCGGATCGACGACACTGCTGTCCACGAGTGGCACAGATTGCATGCGTGACGCCTCCTTGCAAAAGGGAGCTGGGACCGCCGCCACTATCGTGGCGAGCAAGCAAACGGCAAACTTAGCGAAGTCTACGTGAAGTTTGACGGTCGTGGGCGGCGTCTCGAGCGCGCTGCGCTTCCCCCAAAAAAACGGCGGGCCGCGTCCGAAGACACGCCCGCCCAAGTACGACGAGGAGCCGGATTAAAACGAATGCCGCAAACCGATGCGTATATCGGCCTGGGTCGAGGTGGTCGACGGCGTGAAGCTATACCCGATCACGGCATCGACCCCGCTCGACGCCTTCAAGTAATCCCCGGAGATATAAACGTCCGTTCGCTTGGACAAGAGATAGTGCAGCCCCGCCGACAGCTGATTCCAATGGTGCCCTTCGAAATGCGTGTACTGGTAACCTCCATCCACGGTGAATGCAGGCGTCACGCTCCACGATGCGCCGCCCTCCCCGACTTGCATATGCGACGATTGTCCGAACGCTTTGATCGTCGTATAGGAGTAGTTGCCCATCAGCGTCACGGGGCCGAGCGCATAGCTCGCCCCGATGCCGAACGCGCCTTGCTTATCCACTGCGAACGCGGTGCTCGAATAAAGATCCGTGACTGCTCCCGTCGCGGGGTCCACACTGACGGTCGGCCTACCCAGGAACGTGCGCGTGCCGATCATCGCGTAAGGATCGAACGCATAGATGCCGTTCGGATTGTTCAACTGCGTATAGGCGGCGCCCATCGTGAACGGGCCATGGGCATAGTGCGCCCCGACGCTATAGGCGCTCGCCTGATGAAAATTTCCCGCAACGTTTCCGAACGACCACATGCCCCCAAACTTGAAGCCGTCGATGTCGTTCGACATGAACTTCACCGAGTTGGGCAACCGGTCCCCGTTGAATCGGTCGAAATCCCCCTGGTGAATCGCATAGCCGCTCGCCCACGCGGAGACGTTATATAGGAACACCATCTCCTCGGTCATATCGAGTTGATCGCCGAACGAGACCGTACCCCACGGACTCGACAGGCCCACATAGGCTTGCCGCCCGAACTCGGCTCCGCCGAACGTGAGCCGGCCCGTACCCAGTTTGAATCCGCTTTCGAGTGCGAATACCGCGGCGAGGCCGTTCCCTAAATCCTCCTTGCCTTTGATGCCCCAACGGTTGCCGTACGAGATGCCGTCGTCGAACTTGACGACATGCGAACCGCCCGTATTGCTGACATAAGTGATGCCGGCATCGAGAATGCCGTACAGCGTGACGCTGCTTTGAGCGTGGCTCAGGGCGGGCAGACTGGCGAGCGCCAGCGCCACGCCCGACCGGATCGGCGCGCGAAGTGCTTTCATGGTGAAGGTCTCGTTGTGTTGTGGTGTGTTGTGTTGCGCTGTGGGGATGTCAGTGGCCGGCCAATGCGCCATTGACTGCCTGCAGGCCGTTCGCGCCGCTCACGGTCGTTACGCCGTCGAGCCAAGGGCCAAGCAATTTCGGATCGGCCTTCAACGCCTCACGCGCCGCTGTATTGACGTTGACCTTGTTTTGCAGCACGTTCGCGATGATTCGATTTTCGAGGTCCACGTTGAACGTCATCTGTTTGAAGAGCCTGCCTAGATTCGTGCATTGATCGGCGAACCCGGTGCGGGTCACCGTATTCACGGTCGCGCCGCCATAGTTCGGTCCGAAGTACGCATCGCCGCCCGACAAATACGTCAAATGAAACTTCGTGTTCATCAGATGCGGCTCCCAAGCTAGGAATACGATCCAACGCTTGTCGCGCACGGCGCGCTCGACCTGGGTCAGCATCGCCGTCTCGCTCGAGGCCACCAACGTCCAATTGCCGAGACCGAACGCCTTGTCGCCGATCATCTTCGTGATGTTCTGGTTCGCCGGCGCGCCGGGCTCGATGCCGTAGATCTTGTCGCCGAACTTGTCGCCGTACTTCGCGAGATCGGCAAACGAATGAACGCCCGCTGCGGCCACGTAGTCGGGCACCGCGAGCGTGAACTTGGCATTGGTCAGGTTGGCATGCAGCACGTCGATCGCATGGCTATCGACGAAGGGTTTGACGAGCGGCCCTTGCGCCGGCATCCAATTGCCGAGGAACACATCGACCTGCCCTTTCTTCAGCCCTTCGTATGTGATCGGAACGGATAAGTTCGCCACGCTCTGCTGATAGCCGAGCGCTTTCAACACGACACCGGTCATGGCGTTGGTCGCATCGATATCGGTCCAACCAGGGTCGGCCATGCGCACCTGCGTGCAACTGCTCGGCTCGGCCGCTTGCGTCCCCGGCGCCATCGCGGCAGCGACCGCAACGAGGATCGCAGACAGCAAGCGCCTGGGCCATGAATACGTGTTTCGGTTCATCTCTCGCTCCTCAAGAGTCGGTCGGCGTGTGGTGTGGTGTCGTGTCGTGTCATGCGGTTCGCTCGTTCGAGCCGGTTCATCCAAACCGGCTCGGTCAAATCCGCTTCGTTCGATTTCGCCTCGGCGTGCGGCACGCTCGTCACTCGCGCTTCACGCGCGGATAGCGCGCCATCGCTTCGAGCGTGTCGAGCTCGATGTGATTGCGCATGTAGCGCTGGCTCGCATCGTTGAACGGTTGCCAGTCCCACGATTGAATTCGCCCTTGCGTGGTCGCCGCGTAATGGAAACGCCTCCGCCGTTGGCTGGCGATCACCTCGCGATGGAGTGCGTCGAGGTCCCACCGTTGTCGCACTTCGGCGCGAAACTCGGCCGCGATCCGTGCATGTCCCGGGTCGCTCGCCAAGTTGTTCAGTTCCCGCGGGTCGGCCGCGAGATCGAACAGTTGATCGGGGTCGACCGGGGTATGAATGAACTTGTACCGCCCACGACGAATCATGACAATCGGGGCGATCGCGCCTTCGGCCAGATATTCGCCGAAGGTCTCGTCATGGCCGCCATCGCCGCGCAAATGCGGCACGAGGCTGCGGCCATCCACGGCATCGGGCCACGCCTCTCGCTTTCCCGTGGCCAATTCGACGAGCGTGGGCAGCAGATCGATCGTCGATACCGATTCGGCCACGCGCCGAGGCTGAAAGTGTTTCGGCGCATGCACGATCAGCGGTACCCGCGCAGCGTTTTCGAAGAACGTCATCTTGTACCAAAGGCCCCGTTCGCCGAGCATATCGCCGTGATCGGACGTCACGATCACGATGGTGTCGTCGGCCATGCCCGTCGCATCCAGCGCATCTAAAATCGCACCGAATTGCGCATCGACGT
Source organism: Trinickia sp. Y13 (assembly GCF_029522115.1). Classification (GTDB taxonomy): domain Bacteria; phylum Pseudomonadota; class Gammaproteobacteria; order Burkholderiales; family Burkholderiaceae; genus Trinickia. The sequence goes on from NZ_JAKWFK010000025.1 coordinate 16,194, forward strand.
ACGAGAGCGCACCGTAGTAGGCTCGGCGCGCATTGCGCACCTGTTGCTCGGTCGGCGGCGTTCGATCGTTTTCGCAGACATGGCGCAAACGCTTCGAATGAGGGTCGCTTTCTTCGAAGCCGAGCGTCGTGCGCGGCAGGTCGATCTCTTCGTCGCGGTACAGATTCCAGTACGGCTCGGGAATCGCATAAGGATCGTGCGGATGCGTGAGCGAGGCCACGACGCAAAAGGGCCGCACGTCGGCGCCGGCCTGCCGTTCGCGCGCGATGTCGTAGAGTTTTTGCCTGACGGTGAACGTGACTTCATCGTCGAAATCGAGCTGATTCGTGCGCACGCACGGACCCGCGTCGAGCACGGAACTCATGTTGTGGTACCAGCTTGGCCGCACTTGCGGCTGCTCCCAATCGGGCACCCAGCCGAAGTCCGCCGGATAGATATCGGTCGTCAGCCGTTCTTCGAAGCCATGCAGCTGGTCCGGGCCGCAAAAATGCATCTTTCCCGACAGCACCGTCCGATAGCCCGCGGCGCGCAAGTAGTGGGCGAAGGTGAGCGTTTGCGCGGGAAATTCGGCCGCGTTATCGTAAGCACCGATCTTCGACGCAAGCTTGCCGGCCATGAAGGCGAAGCGCGACGGCGCGCACAGCGGGCTCGCACAATAGGCCGAATCGAACGTCACGCCGTTGCGGGCGAGCGCATCGATGCGCGGCGTCTTCGAGACGCCATTGCCGTAAGACCGCAGCGATGACGGCGTCATCTGGTCGGCCATCAGTACGAGGATATTTTTTCCTGTGTTGGGCTTCATGAACTCGTGTCTACAATGCGTTGATTCATCGGAACCGGGGGCCATGCACGGGCTTCGAGTCCTTCCACCGCCGCTGCACTGCACGATAGCGGCGCCCGGAGCGCGTGACCTCAATATGTCGACCCACAATTCGCCTGTGAAGACACTCGTTTCTTATGGCCCCATAAGGCGTGCTTATGTCTGATCAAGACCGTTTGCCACCGCTGCAAATGCTGTCGGTGTTCGAGTCCGCCGCCCGGCTGGCGAGCTTCACGGCCGCGGCGCGCGAGCTCGGGTCGACGCAGCCGGCCGTCAGCCAGCGCATCGTGCAATTGGAAGCGGAGCTGGGCACACCGCTGTTCGAGCGCGGTCACCGCGGCGTGACGCTTACGGTCGAAGGTTTGCGTCTTTATGAGGCCGTGCGTCAAAGCCTCGGAACGATTCGCGATGCCGTGACGGAAATCCGCGCCGCACGGGCGAAAGGCGCGCTGACGATATTGACCGACGCAGGCTTTGCGACCTACTGGCTCGTCCCGCGCTTGATGGATTTGCGGCGCCTGCTCCCGGACGTCACCGTGAAAGTGGTGACCTCCCAATCGGCGTTCGACCCGCGCCGCGACCATGCGGACGTAGCGATCGCGTTCGGCGAAGGCGATTGGTCGCCATGCACGGCAACACGGCTGTTTCAGGAGCAAGTCGTCGCGGTCTGCTCGCCCGCCTTTGCCCAAGCGCATCCGGAGATCGCCACCCCGGCCGATCTGCGCACGGCGCCGCTGCTGCACGTGCAGCCCACCGAGCCCGAGCGCTGGCTCGGATGGAATGGCTGGTTCGCGATGCACGGCTTATCCGCACCGCCCGACGAACACGGTTCGACCTTCAACAGCTACGCGCTCGTCATGCACGCAGCGCTCACACACCAGGGCGTCGCGCTCGGCTGGTTGCCGCTCGTCGATGAACTCATTCGAAGCGGTCAGCTCGTGATGCTGTTCGACGAGCCCGTTACCACGGCGCGCGGATATTTCTTGGTATGTCCGCCGGCACGTCCCGAAACGCCCGCCGCACCCGCGTTTCGGAGATGGCTGTTCGCGGCGTGCGCTTCCGGTGCGGTGTAGGCGCGCACGTAGCGCAGGCCCTATCGCGGCTGCCTTGTGCGCCGTAGCCACTCCGCGAAGGCCTCGTCTTCCACGCGATAGTGCCCGACGGACAACCGCGTAACGAGGTTGTCCGCTTGCAACCGTCTCAATGCGTGCGCCACCGTGTTCTTCGTGGCAGGCTTGTTCGTCCAGGCAGATAAGGTTGCCAAGCTTTGCGTCCCATGCAGATCGGCATCCCCGCGTGCGATCAGCGTCACGACCGCTCGATCGGCGAGGCTCAATTCGCTCCATTGCTTGAGAAAGTGCTCGTCGGAAAATACCGAAGCCTTCGTATGCGCGAGCGCGGCGTCCACGCCCTGCGGTTGATAGAGCATGTACCGCTCGACGAACCGCTTGAAAAACTCCGGTGTGCGGTGCAATTCATCGAAAGCGCGCCTGCCTTGCGCCAGCGTCAGCTTATTTTTGATCATCGCGTTCATCAGCTTGACGGTAAACGCAACGAACTCGTCGCCGAGCAAGGGAAACGGCTCCAGCGTCGCCCAGTTGTAAAACGGCTCCGACGCGCGCGCAAACATTTCTCTCAAAGTCGTCTCGGAGCTGCCCGCGAAAATCACTTTGACTCGCAGCTTGCGAATGTCGAGCGCGGCGCGCAGCGAATGCGCGAAATCGCCGTGGGCCGCCCGCGCAAGCACTTGGGCCTCGTCGATCGCGAGCAGCAGCGGCTTCTTCTGCCGATCCAACTGCTTCATGACTTCTCGCAACGTCGCGCCGCTCTCTCCCCGCGGCGGCGTCCACTCGGCTTCGACCGAGCCCGCAGCACCGGGCAGGCTCGCACTCGCCCTGAGCCTTCGCACGGGCTTGCCCAGCTTGTTCAGCACGGCCTTCACACCCTGCGGCTCGAGCGCATCGGCAAGCGCCGACAGCAGGGCCGCATCGGGCGCCGAGCGGCTGTCCCAAAGGTTGGTGTACGCGACCAGATAGCCGCGCTCGCGCGCCGCGGGCAGCAAATCGCGACGCAGAAACTCCGTCTTTCCCATGCGCCGGCGCGCAAACAGCCCCCGCGCCGATGACAGCTTCAAATCGAACGCGTCGAGATAGGCGCTCGCGAGTTCCGAGCGAGCGAAATGCCACGGGTCCGGCTCGGAAGTTTCATCGAGTATCATCGAATCTGAGAAGTATCAAAATGGTTGATACCAGATGATACCAGGCGGTACCCGAGGACCGATCTCTGGCCGCCGGGCAATAGCCCCTGCCCGGTTCGCCGCGCACAACGGGGCGCGACGCCGCCTCAAAGCGCCTCGACCAAATCCGGGCGCTTGGTCCGGCAATAGGTCGAACACGCAATATGCGCCGCGCTCGCGGCAGCGTTCACCATCGCGCTCGCATTCATCGGCTTGCAGACCGACACGATGATCGGCGGCGGCACCGGCTTGAGCGCGAGCTCGACGAATTCGCCGGTCTGCAGCTCGTCGTTGACGAACAGGCTCGGAATACAAGCGACGCCATAGCCGTCGCGAACGAGCTGCACGATGGCGGCGACCGACGGCGAACAGGTCACCCGGGTTTGCTCGGGGCGGATCTGTTCCTGGCGAGCGAGCGTATGGACGATGCTCTGCAACGCCACTTGCGGCGCCGTCCCGCGGCCGAACGTCAAGATCGGCCGCTGCAACACGCGCGCGGCAAGCCCGGTCGTGCGCCGCGACAGCAACCCGCGGCGAGCAATCCAGCGCACCGGGTAGCTGGCGATCGCGCTAGAGGCTATTTTCGTGCTGTCGATCCCCTCCACGCGAATCGCCAGATCGAGTTCGCCCGCCAGCAACCGCTGCTGTAGGACGGCGCTCGAATCGACGGTCAAATCCACATCGAGTTGCGGAAATTTCGCGTTCAGGTGCGTGATGTAATGCGACAGCCATGAATGAACCACGGTCTCGATCACGCCCAATCTAAGCTTTCCGCCGACGACGACCTCTTGCCCGGCGGCCTCGCGCAGCGCCTGCGCGGCATCGACGACATTGCGCGCAAGGCTCAGCAAGCTTTCGCCCGCCGGGGTCAGCCGAAATTGTGTCGTCGTGCGATCGATGAGCTGCGTGCGCAGGTCGTCTTCAAGCGATTTGATCCGCAACGAGATCGTCGCGGGCGTGGCGTGCAACACGCGCGCGGTGGCGCGGAAACTCTCGAGTTCCGCTAGGGTGACGAAGGTTTCAAGAAAGCGCGTATTCATCGACTGGCCGCATGCGCCGCATCGGCTTCCACCCGGAACACCCGGATAGCCGCCCCCAATTGCTGCGCCTGTTCGTTCAGCGAGGCAGCCGCGGCTGCGGCCTGCTCCACGAGCGCCGCGTTCTGCTGCGTTGCGCTGTCCATCTGCGCGATCGCACGGTTGACCTCATCGATGCCGGTACTTTGCTGCACGGACGCGGTGGCGATCTCGTCGACGATCGTCGTGACGCGCTTGACCGCCGTGACGATGCCGTCCATCGCTTGACCGGCGCTCTCAGCCAGCGCGGCCCCGCTTTCCACCTGTGTCAGCGAAGTATCGACGAGCACGCGAATCTCCTTCGCGGCGGCCGCGCTGCGTTGCGCGAGACTGCGCACCTCGCTGGCCACCACGGCGAAGCCGCGCCCGTTTTCGCCGGCGCGCGCCGCTTCCACCGCCGCGTTCAGCGCGAGAATGTTCGTTTGGAAAGCGATGCTGTCGATGACCGACGTAATGTCGGCCACCTTCTTCGAGCTTTCGGCGATCGCCCGCACCTTGCTCACGACATCGCCGACCACGCCCCCGCCGCGCTCGGCTTCCGACGATGCACTCGCCGCAACTTCCGTCGCGCGCGAGGCATTCTCGGCGTTTTGCTTCACGGTCGACGTGAGCTCGTCCATGGCCGCAGCCGTTTCCTCGAGCGAGGCCGCTTGCTGTTCCGTTCGGCTCGACAAATCGCCATTGCCCGTCGCGATCTCGGCCGCCGCGGTATGGATCGCTTCGGCAGCCGACTTGACGCGCGAGACCGCGCCCGCGAGCGTTTGCCGCGTATAAGCGATCGCCGATACAATACTTTCGTCGTCGCCGTGCGCAACATCGATGCGCCCGGTCAGATCTCCGGAAGCGATCTGGCGCGCCAATTCCGCCGCACGAGAAGGCTCCCCGCCCACCGAGCGGCGCACGCTCCTGACGGCCAACGACGTCAACAGCGAAATCGCCGCGCCGAGCACGATGAGCACCGCTAACGACGTGACGAGCGTGTGATAGAACGCCGCTTGGATATCGTCCTGGTAAACCCCCGCTACGAAGTCCCAATTCCACGGCTTGTACCGTTTGACGAAGCCCAGCTTGGAACTCGGCGCCTTTTCACCCGGCTTGGGCCACCAGTATTCGACGTAACCGGTGCCGGCCGGCGACGCGCCCGCCGCCGCTATGTCCTTATAGAGCAGATTGCCCTTCGCATCCTTCCATTGCGACATGTCCTTCCCATTGAGCTTGGGGGACATCGGATGCATGACCACCACGGAATCGGCACCGACAACCGTGACATAACCGTTGCCGCTATAGCGCAGATCGGCAATGCGCGCGAGTGCTTGCTGTTTGGCCGCGTCCGCGCCGATCTTTCCCGCCTGCGCATCGCGATCGAGGCCCGCGGCGATCGAATAGGCCATTTCGGTAACGTCCGCCAGCGCATGCTTGCGCTCGGTCAACTGCAATTCGCGCATCTGCAACGCGTGCCAGACGGTCAGCGTCAGCAATCCGACCCAGGTCAATAGCAGCGGGATCCAGAGCTTTTGTCGCAACGTCAAATGGGACATAGTGTTTCTTCCGACGAATAGGGCTTGTTCGTATAGCGGGCTGGCCGAGCGAAAGCATCGCGGCCCCCGGTCATTCTTATCGGCATCCTGGCGCCGATGTTAAGCAGAATATAAAGCCCACGCCCAACTTTTCGATGCATCTATTGCCGGATTTTGCACCAGATTGGTCAACCGGATGCACACCTCAGGGAAACCGATAAGAATCGCCTATGCCTTATTCGGCGCGGCTCTGACGTTCACCCCGACGCCCGATCGTTCGCCGCTTCGCCGGGAAAACCCGCATGAACGCGTTAACAAAACCTTGACGACACCGCGCGGAATAACTTGCTGGCGTGTCATTAAATTTGAACCCAATCTCCTGTCTAGGCCATGGCCGTGCGCCATTGCTTCACTGCTCCACTGATTCGAGGAACACCGTCATGCCCCACCGCTTCCGCCAACTCGTGCGCCATAAGGACTTCACCGGTCCCACGGCAGGCCAGTGCGGCGAGTACGCTCAAGCCAATCTCGTCATCATCCCGAGCGCCTATGCCGAGGATTTCCTACGTTTTTGCGTGAGGAACCCAAAGGCTTGCCCGTTGCTGGGCGTGGGCGAGCGGGGACAATGGGCCATCCCCTCGCTCGGGCGCGACCTCGATCTGCGCACCGATGTGCCCGGATACAACGTTTATCGCGACGGTGCGTTGACCGAGCAACCCGGCGACGTCGTCTCGCTCTGGAACGACGACCTCGTGGCGTTCGCGATCGGCTGCTCATTCTCGTTCGAGCAGATGCTCGCGCACGATCGCATTCCCCTGCGGCACGTCGAAGAAGGCGTTAACGTGCCGATGTTCCGCACCAACGTCGCCAACGTGCCGGCCGGGCCTTTTGGCGGACAACTCGTCGTCTCGATGCGGCCGATGACGGGCGCGAATGCGATCCGAGCCGTGCAGATCACGAGCCGCTTCCCGTCGGTGCACGGCGCTCCCGTACATCTGGGCCACCCTCGCGCCATCGGCATCGCCGATCTTTCGCGTCCGGACTTCGGCGACGCCGTCACGATCCGGGAAGACGAAGTGCCCGTGTTCTGGGCATGCGGCGTGACCCCGCAAAGCGCGATCGAAGCGGCGCGGCTGCCGTTTGCGATCGCCCATCGTCCCGGCCACATGCTGGTGACCGATATCCCCAACGCATCGCTCGCTGTCCTTTGACGTGGGGTTCTAAGCTTCGTCATCCCTGCGTGGATCGCCACTTGCGGGTTGACCAAGGGCGAAGCGGGATTCACCGGCACGTTCACCGACATCGTCGCGCGGCGCCCCGGCGGCATGCTCGTTACACACCAGGCGCTCTCGGACAACCCCGAGCGCTATCGCGATTCGGCAGTGCGTGGGATACGCGAACTACTCGGTGTCCCGAACCGCGCCCCCGTTCCCGCGCACTCGATCGAATGCGTTCGGATGAGCAGGACGGTCGCCACCCGTGCCTTGCTCGAACGCAAAGGCGAGCGCACGGTGCTTGCGATCACGAACGGGTTCGCGCAGGCGCTGCGTATCGCAAATCAAAACCGGCCGAAGCTGTTCGTACGCAACATCGAGTTGCCCATGTTGCTGTAAGAGCTGCGGCGCGTGGAGATCGACGAGCGCATCGGCACATGCGGAGAGGCCGTCCGTTCGCTCGATAAGGCGGTGCGCGTCGCGCATTGCAAATGCGTCTACGACGAGGGCATTTGCGCTTGCGCGATCGTGCTAATGCATGCTTATCGTCATCCCGAGCACGAGCGCAAACTGGGCACGATGAACAACTTCACGTTAGGCAACGGAGCAGCGCTGGATGCGCCGCGGGCCGAAGCGCTCGTCAATCGCCCGACCCGAGGCAACTCAGGTAAGTGGTAAGCGTCCTTTGGGTGGCTTCGGCGATGAGCAGCGTCAACGCGCTGACGTCGCCGGTCGTGCATGCGCCTTCGAGGGCGTGGTCGTAGGTCGCGCGGTCATCGCTGCGGATGATCGCTGGCGGATACCCCGCCTTCATCGCATCGAGATTCGACAGTAGCCGCCCTATCGTTCGATTCGCTCCCACGAACGGGTGAATCTTGAAGAACCGTGTGTGGAGTTCCGCCGCGCGCGCCAGCGGATGCATTTTTTCGGCTTGCGCACGCCATTCGATCAGCGCGGCCATCTGTGCCGGCACCTGCGAGCAGTCTATCGGAGCAGGACACGCGCCGGCGGCCGGTACGTTCCGCTCGCGATATCGTCCGGCTTGCGTTTCGTCTATGCCTTTGAGCAGCAAACGGTGGATCTGTTGAATGTGCTGCACCGACAGGGACTCGTTGCCCGCGACGATATCCTCGACATAGAGGATCGCATCACGATGGTTTACGGCTTCAAGACGCTCGCGCGACGGCTCGCCGCCAGCCGCGGCGCCTTCGAGCGCATCCTTCGTTTCGCTCAGCGTGAGCGTATTGCCCTCGAGCGCGTTCGAGTGATAGGTCCACTCCAGCGTGAACTGCTCGCGCAGCGCTTCGAGCGTATGCAGCGGCAACGGCTGCGCGGTATCCAGCCTTGCCTTATCGGCATCGACGGCTTGCAGCAAGGACTGTAGAGACGGATTCATGAATTCACCATTGCGATCGTGACGCGCGAGATTGTATACCGTCGCCATGGACGGCCCTCGTCACGATCGCACTCGGTGCGACTCGACGCTAGATCGCGCCGGTTCATGCCTGCGAGACGGCGCCCTACGGCATCAACGCGATCGCATCCTCGCCGGCGGCAAGACGAATCGGGCAAGCCGGGTCGGTCGCTGCCCGCCAAATGGCCTCGGCGACGTCGAGCGAACGCGTGACCGCCGTTGCTTGCTCCCATCCCGCGAACACCCGTTGCGCCAAATCGGCGTACGGTTCGGGAATGCCATTTTGCATTCGGCCGCGCGCATGCTCGCTAAAGCGGGTTTCGGGCGCGCGCCCCGGCAAAACGACCCTCACGCGCACGTTGAACGGCGTCAGCTCCAATGCCAACGTTTCGGAAAACGCATTGATAGCGGCCTTGCTCGCGGTGTAGACGGAAAGCAGCGGTAGCCATTTCAGCGTCACGCTCGACGTGACGTTCACTACGACGCCCGCCTGTCGTTGCCTGAATTGAGGCAGCACGGCCTGCGTCATGGCAATCGTGCCGAACGTATTCGTCTCGAACACTTCACGCACGGTATCCATCGCCATCCCTTCGAGTGCGTTCAACACGCCTATCCCCGCGTTGTTGACGAGCACATCGATCGGCCCCGCGGCATCCACGGCGCGGCGGATGCTCTCGGGATCGGTGACATCGAGCGCGACGATGCGCAGCCGATCCGAGCGAGGAAGCACGTCGGGGCCCGGCGCGCGCATCGTTGCGACGACGTTCCATTCGCGCTCGAGAAAATATCGGGCGGTATCGCGCCCGAACCCCGACGAGCAGCCCGTGATCAGGATGGTTTTCATATTTGGCACTCCTATGGATCGTTGCGGTATCGAGACGATAGAGGCCCGGCTCCGGATTAGCTACAATCCGGAGTCCGAGTTTCGTTCGCAGGAGTCCGGCCATGGTCGATCCGCTGTCCGAAGTCGTCACACTGCTGCAACCGCGCGCGGCATTCTCGAAAGTCGTCGGCGGGGCTGGCCGCTGGCGCGTGCGGCGCGCGGAATCGGGCCAGCCGTTCTACTGCGTGATCCTCGAAGGGTCGTGTCGCCTGACTGTCGACGGCCGCGATTCGATCACGTTGCAGGCCGACGATTTCGTTCTCATTCCTTCGGGCTTCGCCCGCTCGATGTCGAGCCTCTCGCCGCCTTCGTCGAACGACACCGTCACCGCCCCGGTGCGCCTGAGCGACGGCCAATTTCGGCTCGGCCTCCAAAGCGGCCCGGTGGACGTTCGTTTTCTGATCGGCCATTGTGTCTTCGGCTCGCCCGATGCGGGTCTGCTCGTTTCGTTGCTACCGCAACTCGTGCACGTTCGCGGCGACAAACGGCTAGCTACGCTCGTGCAACTCGTGGGGGATGAATCGCGCGCAGCGCGTCCCGCGCGAGACGTGATCCTGACGCGGCTGTTGGAGGTCTTGCTGATCGAAGCGCTACGCTCGACGACGGGGGCCGCAGCGCCGCCGGGGCTCTTACGCGGGCTTGCCGACGAACGGCTCGCCGCCGCCATTCGCGCCATGCATGAAGCGCCCGCCCAATCGTGGACGGTGCCCGCGCTTGCGAAGCTGGCGGCGCTGTCGCGCTCGGCGTTTTTCGATCGCTTCAACCGCGCTGTCGGCGTTGCGCCCATGGAGTATCTGCTCAATTGGCGCATGGCGATGGCCAAGCGCCTCTTGACGCAAAACGAAGCCAGCGTGGCCGAGGTGGCGGAGCGCGTCGGATATCGTTCGGCCAGCGCGTTCAGCGTTGCATTCGCGCGCGTCGTGGGCGTGCCGCCTACGCGATATGCGACCGCAAAGGCGCAAGAGGCATCGGAGACCGAAGCCGAAGCCGAGCTGGAGACGCTGCCCGCTGAACAGCCCGCGCCACCGCCAGCGACCTCGCCTGCGCCCGCCACTTCGGCTCCGTTGGAAGATCCCGCGTTGCTGCGCCGCTTGCTTCGCGCGAAGGATCGCATCGACGCCGCCTCGCATGAGGCGTGGCCCGTCAGGCGCCTGGCGGAGATAAGCGGCGTGTCAGAAGCCCACTTCGCGCGCTCGTTCAAGCGTGCCTTCGGCTTGCCGCCGCACCGCTACCTCCTTACGCGGCGCATCGAGCAAGCTGCCGCACTGTTGCGCGAGAGCGATCTGAGCATCACCGAAATCGCCTTCGCCACCGGTTGGGAAAGCCTGGGCACGTTCGGCCGCATCTTTCGCGACGTCACCGGTCACAGCCCCGGCGCCTTGCGCGAGCAAGCCGAGGCAGAGCGCGGCCGTCTGTCCGTCGTGCCAGCCTGTGTACTGAAGGCCGCGCAGCGCCCCGATATCACCATCGCAGTTTCGGAGAAGCGACGGCGTGCGGCAAACGCTACATTGCCGCCTTCAACCAAGGAGGCGTTATGAATGAAGGCATCGATGTCGTAGGGTTGTATGTCGGCGACCAAGACGAGGCGTTCGCGTTTTATGTCGAGAAACTCGGCTTCAAGGTTCATACCGACGTGCGCAACGGCGACTACCGCTGGCTTACGGTTCAGCACCCTGACCAACCGTCGTTTCAGCTCGGGCTGTTTAGGCCCGGGCCGCCCATGCATGACGAAGCCACCGCGCAAAGCCTGCGCGCGATGGTCGCCAAGGGCGCCATGCCGCCGCTCGTGCTCGCCGTCGAAGATTGCCGCGCGACGTACGAACGGTTGCGCGAGCGCGGCGTCGAATTCACGCAGGAGCCGATCGACCGCTATGGCAGCGTCGACGCGGGCTTTCGCGATCCTGCCGGAAACGGCTGGAAAATGATCCAAGCGCCGAAGGCAAAGGGTTGAATATGAACGCGAGGCCCGCCGCGGCCACCCGCAGGATTCGTGCCGCACGCCCCGATGACTTTCCCGCGATCCGTGCGTTGCTCGTCGCGCACGGCTTGCCCACGGACGACGTCACCGCCGGCGACGCCAAGCGCTTTTACGTTGCAACAGCCAGTGACGACACGCCGATGGGCTGCGCCGCGATCGAGCCCTACGGGGCCGACGCGTTGCTGCGATCGGTGGCGGTTGCAACGAACGCGCAGCGAATGGGTCTGGGCGCGGCACTCGTCGGTCGTGCGCAACAAGAAGCTGCACGCTGCGGCGCACATCGTCTATTCTTGCTGACGACCTCTGCGAGCGGCTATTTCGCGGACATGGGCTATCGCGTAGTCTCGAGAAGCGACGCTCCGGTCCGCGTACGGTCGAGTGCGCAGTTTGCGTCGTTGTGCCCCGCATCGGCCGTTTGCATGATGAAGGAATTGAGTGCGGACGGCGCCGCCACGACGCGGCCCATCGCCGATCACTGAGCATCCCATCGGCGATCTCACGCGGTTCTATTCGCAAGGAGACGGAGATGATCAAACTCAGCCACAAGATTGCGCCCTTTCTTTGGTTCGATACCGAGGCCGAAGAAGCCGCCCGCTTCTACACGTCGCTCTTCGACGACAGCCGTATCGTCACCGCGAGCCGCTACCCAGACGCCGTGCCCGACAAAGCGGGGTCGGTCATGGTCGTCACGTTCGAGCTTGCCGGTCAACGATTTCATGCGCTCAATGGCGGCCCGCAATACACATTCGACGAATCGATTTCGTTGCTCGTCGAATGCGAAACGCAGGACGAGGTCGACGAACTGTGGACGAAGCTGGGCGAAGGCGGCGAGGAGCGCCCGTGCGGCTGGCTGGTCGACCGCTACGGCTTGCGTTGGCAAGTCACGCCGCGGCGTCTGCTCGAATTCGTATGCGGCGACGACCCCGTTGCGGCCTCCGCCGCCATGCGCGCCATGTTCGAGATGAAGAAAATCGTCATTGCCGACATCGAACGCGCCGTTCAAGCGAGCCGTCGCTGATCGTTCGCATGCGCCGCCGCGAAGATCCGCAGTGACGCCCGGCGCGCTCGGCGCGGCGACCGGTGTTGCTCTGCTCGCTGGCGTTTCGCCTAAACGTTCGCCACGACGAACTGCGCGGCCACGCTTCCCGACAGCACTAGCTCGGCGTTGAGCAGATCGTTGCCGTCCAGCTTCGCGCGCACGGCAGCCTCATCCATCCCGTACCCGCGCCATCTCGCAGCCAGGCGATCGATCAGCACTTCGCGCGGTACGTCGAGCATGACGGTGACGTCGAAGAACCGCCGCAAGGGCGCCCATGCGGGATCGTCGAGCAGCAGATAGTTGCCTTCGACCAGGATGCACCGGGCCGAGGCCTGGATGATTTCCGCGCCCGCCCGCGCGATCTCAAGGGAGCGGTCGAACACCGGAACGGCGATCTCTTTTCCATCGTCGGCGGCGAGGCGTTCGAGCATCGCTTCGAGCCCCCCGACATCGAACGTATGCGGCGCACCCTTGCGGGCGCGTTGGCCGCGCGCCTCGAGCACGCGATCATCGAAATGAAAGCCGTCCATCGCGAGAATGCAGGCGAAACCCGGACGATCGCGGTTCAAACCGTCGCATAGCGACTGTACGAACGTGCTCTTGCCCGCACCCGGCGCGCCGGCGATGGCGATGAGCTGACGCGCGCCGCGCTGCATGGCGCGCACGCGCTCGATTAATTGCGCGAGATCGATTCGGCTCTGCGGCGCTGTTGTGTCGTTCACTGCAAACGGCTCCGGTGGGAAGGCTTCGGATGCAGGCGTCATGCCTGCGTTGAGGCGCGCCTGCGATGTGTGCTACCAGCGCCCTAGATTATCAGGCTCGATCGCTCCTTACGCTGAATGCCTTTGATCCATCGCCGCACGCTTGCCCGATGTGCGCTTGGCCTTGCCGAGCGCCGCGCCGCCGGCAGCCACGAAAGCCGTAGGCGTCATACCGCACACGCGCTTGAAATGCCGCCCGAAATGGCTTTGGTCGAAAAAGCCGACTTCGGTCGCGACCGCCACGCTCGGCACGCCGGCCAGCAGCAACGATTGCGCCCGTTTGATGCGCAAGCCGCATAGATAGCGATAAGGCGACGAACCGAAACGCTCGCGAAACACGGTAGCGAAACGCGAGATGCTCAGCGCCGCATGCGCCGCCATCTGCTCGAGCGTGAGCGGTTCGGCGAAATGCGCCTCGATGAATGCCCTGGCTAGGTCAAGCCCTTCTGATCGCGTCATGTTGCACCTACTTTTGCCTGCTTCGCTGCCGCGTTCGCGCCGAAGCGGCCGATCGAAAACTTATCGAGCGCGATAGCCGTTTTGCCCGTCGATATCAATTCGGCCAGCGTTTCGCCCACCCCGGGCCCGATTTGAAACCCCGACCCGCTGAATCCGAAACCGTAGAAAAGACCATCGATCGCCCGGCTCGGGCCGATCACCGGCTCGGCGTCGGGCAAGTAGCCTTCGACACCGCTCCAAGTCCGAATCACATGCAGCGGCGCAAGACCGGGCACGAGCCGCCTAAACTGCGCCATCTGGCGCACCGTGTTGAGCGGCGCGACGCGGGCGCGGTTCGTTTCGATGCTGGCCGGACCATGCGGCCCGCCGCCGAGAATCAGGTTGCCGCGCGGGATCTGGCGGAAGTAGACGCTTTCCGCCTTCACCGAGGTGAACACGCCCATCGACGAATGAAACACGTAAGGCACCGGCTCGGTCACCGCCATTTGCGGGCCGCGCGATTCGAGCGGAACGGGCTCGCCAAATTGCGAACTGAGCCGGTTCGCCCATGCGCCCGCGCAAATCACGAGTTGAGCGCTGCGATAGATCCGACCCGCGCTATCTTCGACCCGAAAGCCCGCACCCTCATGTTCGACGCGAACCACCTCGACGTTTTCATGCACGTCGGCGCCCAGCCTGCGAGCGGCCCGGCCGAATGCCGGCGCCGCCAGTCGCGGGTTGGCGTGGCCGTCCAACGGCGAGACCGACGCCGCCAACACTTCGCGCCCCAGAAACGGAAAGCGCTCGAACAGCCCCCGTCCTTGCAACACTTCGAGATCGAGCCCGCACTCGCGCGCCTCGGCTGCATAGCGCACGAACGTATCGACGTCCTGTTCGTGGTAGCACACGCGCGTGTGTCCGCTGGCGAGAAACTCGACGTCCTCGCCGAGCCATTCGGCGGCATGCCGCCACGTGGTCAGCGCTCGATTGGCAAGCGGCAATTGCTCTAGCGCCCGCCCTTGCCGCCGAATGCCGCCGAAGTTCACCCCGCTCGCTTGTTGGCCGGTCAGCCCTCGTTCGAGCAAGCGCACCGATTGGCCTCGGCGCCGCAGGAAAAACGCAGTCGTCGTTCCGACGATGCCGCCGCCGACGATCAGGACATCCGATTCGAGCGTCTTCATGCTTCGGAGTCCTCGACGATTGCCATGGGCAGCGGTTTCACCGGCGCTTGCGAGCGCAGCCTGCCCACTTGCACGAGCGGCACGCCCGCCTCGGCTGCAATGACCTCGGCCGCGGCATGGCCGCAATAGCGGCCTTGGCATCGCCCCATGCCCACTCGTGAAAATGCCTTGGCGCGATTCGCTTCGCTGGCCCCCGTCGCGCGAACGACTTCGCGCAAGGCGCCCGCCGTAATCGCTTCGCAGCGGCACACGATCGTATCGTCAGGCAACCGCGCGGCTTGCTGGGCGGGCCACGGAAACGCCCGCCGCAAGCCATCGGCGAAGCGCGTGTATCGAGCGAGCGCCTTGCGCAATGGTTCTGCATCCGCCCCTGGCCCGTTCGTCTGCAGGCCCAAATCCCGCAAAACGGCCAACGCAGCCATGCGCCCCGCACGCTCGGCCGCATCGGCCCCGCGTACGCGGGCGCCGTCGCCTGCGAGATAGACGCCCTTGACGCTGCTGCGCCCGTCTTCGTCGATTTTCGGCAGCCATTGCCTGCCGGCGTCGTCGAACTCGAAGGCACAACCGGCCAGATCGGCCAACTGCGTTTCAGGACGCAAGTGGTACCCCATCGCGACCGCGTCGCAACGCAGTTCGAGCCGGCTGCCGTCCGCTTGCTCGGCTACGACGCCGCATACGCCGTCTTCGGCCGTGCCGAGGATTTCCAGAGGCCGCACGCCGCAATGCACGGGCACGCGCGCCTTGCGCAGCACGCGCAGCAATTTCAGCCCTTTCACGACGGCCGAAGGAACCGCGAGCATCGCCGGTAGCGCTGCATAGCGCTCGCGCGCCTTCGACGTATCGAGCACCGCAACGAGATTGGCGCCCGCCTTCACGTACTGAGCGGCAAGCAGATAGAGCAGCGGCCCGCTACCGAGCAGAATCGGGCGGCTGCCGATGGCGCAGCCCTGCGATTTCAATGCGATCTGCGCGCCGCCCAGGCTGTAAGTGCCCGCGTATTGCCAGCCTTTGACCGGCATCAACCGATCGGTCGCGCCGCTGCAGACGATGAGCGCATCGAAGGCGAGCGCGCGATATCGCTCGCCCGCAACGAGATGGATTTCGCCGGGCGTGACGTTCCAGACGAGCGTCTCGGGCAAGTACTCGATGTGGCCTTTCAAGGCATCGAAGCTTCGGTGCAACGCTTTGGCGCGAGCGGCCTCCGTGCCGTAGAGCGTCTCGTACGAGCGCGTGAAGCCTTCGGGTTGCCGGCGATAGATCTGGCCGCCGTCTCGTCTTCCCTCGTCGACGACAACTGGGCGATGCCCGGCTTTCACGAGCGCTTGCGCGGCGCGCACGCCCGCGGGGCCCGTTCCGACGATGACTATGCGCGCGGCCATACACCCTCTCCGGCCGCCGCCAGACGTGTCACGAGCGACATCCCCGGCGCGGCGGGCGTCGTGCATGCGCGCAGACGCGTGCCGTCGTCACACCACACCCAGCAGTCTTGACACGCGCCCATGAGACAGAAGCCCGCACGGCGTCCATCGCCGAATTCCGAATCGCGCACCGCACGCACCGAGCCGAGCAATGCGACGAGCACCGTATCGCCCTCGGCGGCTTCACATGCGACGCCGTCGACTTTGATCGTGAACGTCTTTCGCCCGCGTTCCGCTACGCGCACGAAGCGTCCGTTCATGCCGCGCCTCGCAACGGCTGAAGCAGCTTCAATTCATCGGCCGAACGATGGCAGAGAATCTGCGCGCCGGAAGGCAGCACTCTCACCGGCGGCTGCACGGCATTGCATTGTCCTTCCACCCGCGCGGGGCAACGCGCCCGGAAACTGCAGAGTCCTTCCGCTTCGCCCGACGCGCTTTCCGACAGCGGCGGCAGCGCACAGTTGCCGACGTTGCGATGAGCGTCGAGCCAGCCGCGCTTGAGTGCAGGAACCGAATCGACGAGCAGCTCGGTATAGGGGTGATGCGGCGGTTGGTCCAACAGGCGGCGCTGTCCCGCTTCCACGCGTCGACCTGCATAGAGCACGACCACGTCGTCGCAGATCGAGCGCACCGTGGAGATGTCATGACTGATGAACATATACGACACGCCGAGCTCGCGACGCAACTCGCGCAGCAAGTCCAGAATCGCTGCGCCCACTACGGTGTCGAGCGCCGACGTCACTTCGTCGCACAGGATCAGCGACGGCTCGGCGGCCAGCGCTCGCGCAAAATTCACACGTTGCTTTTGTCCGCCGGACAAGCCCGAAGCCCGCCGCACGGCCGTCGATGCCGGCAACTTGACCAGATCGAGCAATTCGCCGATGCGCCGCTGCGCGGCCGCGCCGCGCAAGCCCTTATAGAATGCCAACGGGCGGCCCAATATCTCCGCAACCGTATGGCTCGGGTTCAGCGCGGTATCGGCGTTCTGAAACACGAGCTGAATCCGGCGGTATTGATCGGCCGTGCGCCCGTGCAATCCGGACGACAAAGGCTGCCCCTCGAACAGCACCTCGCCGCTCGTGCGCTCAACGAGCCCGGCAACGACGCGCGCGAGCGTCGTCTTACCCGACCCCGACTCGCCGATCACGCCAAGGGCGCTGCCGCGCGGAATCGACAAGTTCACATCGTCGAGCACCCGCACCGCGGGGTTGCCATGGCGATCGACACGTCCGTAGCCCGCCGAGAGGCCTCGAATCTCGAGCAACGGTACGCTGGGCGCGGCCGCAGCCGCTTGGCTGGACGCAGCGCGCCCCTCCCGACCCGCCGATGCAGCCAACAGCGCTCGCGTGTAAGCATGCGCGGGCGCGTCGAGCACTTGATCGACATCGCCGCACTCCTGGACTTCGCCGCCGTTGAGCACGACGATCCGATCGGCCATCTGCGCCACCACCGCCAAATCGTGCGAGACGTAGACCGCGGTCGTGCCCAGCTCCTTGATCACGCGTTTGAAGGCGACCAGCACTTCAATCTGCGTCGTCACGTCGAGCGCCGTGGTCGGTTCATCGAAAACGATCACCGCCGGATCCGTGATCAACGCCATGGCGGCCATTAGGCGCTGCAACTGCCCGCCGGACACTTGATGCGGATACCGCTCTCCGATGTGCTCGGGATCGGGCAGCGCCAATGCGCGAAAGAGGGCGACAGCCTTAGCGCTCGCGGCCTCGCGCGTCATCAAACGATGCAGCAACGCCGGCTCGATGACTTGATCCATCACGGTGCGCGCCGGATTGAACCCGGCGGCCGCGCTTTGCGCCACGTACGCCACGGTGCGGGCGCGCAACGTGCGCCGGCCCGCTTCATCGAGGGAAAGCACGTTGGTCCCGCCTACGCGCACGCTCCCGCCCGAGAACGCGCACCCTTGCCGCGTATAACCGAGCAGCGACAACGCGATAGTCGTCTTGCCCGAGCCCGATTCCCCGATCAGCGCCAGCACTTCGCCTTGCTTCACGGTGAAATCGACGCCCTTCACGATTTCCGCGGCGTCCCCGCCAGGGCTACCGGCTACGATGCGCAAGCCCTTCACCTCGATCATGACGTCGCTCACGGCCGTCCTCCTTGTCCGAATCCGGCATGACGCCGCAAGCTGTCGATCAGCAAATTCATTCCGACGGTCAGCGTCGCGATGGCGATCGACGGCATCAACACAGCCGGCGCCGCTTGCGACAAACCACCGATGTTCTCGCGCACGAGCGAGCCCCAATCCGCGTTGGGCGGTTGCACGCCCAGGCCGAGGAAACTGAGGCCGCTGAGCAGCAGCACGATGAAGACGAAGCGCAAGCCGAAATCGGCCAACACCGGATGGATCATGTTCGGCAGCACTTCGACGCGAGCGATGTACAGCAAGCGTTCGCCGCGAGCACGCGCCACGAGCACATATTCGAGCGTCATCAAATTGACTGCGAGAGACCGCGAAATACGGAACGCGCCGGGAATGTAAGCCACGGCCGCCACCAGCGTCAGCATCGGAACCGACGAGCCGAACGCGGCGATGGCAACGAGCGCCAGCACTTTGCTCGGGATCGAGATCAATGCGTCGAAGAGGCGGCACATGACCTCGTCCACCCAGCGCGGCGACACGGCGGCAACGAGCCCCAAGCACGTGCCGATGCCGCTCGCGAGCACGGCCGCTGCCAGGGCGAGCCCGACGGTATAGCGCGTGCCGTAAAGAATCCGGCTCAACATGTCGCGGCCCAAATAGTCGGTGCCGAACGGATGAGCGGCGCTAAAGCCGGCGAAGCTCAGCGTCGACGCAAGCACGCCTTCTTTGTAGGGCGCGAGCATCGGGCCGAACACGGCCATCGCCAGCCAGAAGCAAACGAGCGTCATGCCGATTCTTCCGAGCCAGGACAAGCGAGCGCGGCGCGGACGGCGCGCCGGGGCCGCCGTCTCTGCCTCCGCGTCGTCGTAGATCTGGGTGCCGGGGTGCGGAATCGAGGATTGAATAGGGCGACTCATCGTTGACGGAGCCTCGGATTGGAAAGGATCTGACATAGGTCTGCCATCAAAACAAGAGCGAGATACGCTGCGCAGAACACCATGACGCAGCCTTGCACGAGCGGCATGTCGCGATTGGTCACCGCGTCCACCATCAGGCTCGCGAGTCCCGGGTAGTTGAAGATCGATTCGACGATGACCACGCCGCCGAACAGGTACGACAAACTGAGCGCCACCGCATTGGCGATCGGGCCGATCGCATTGGGCAGCACGTGACGCCACACGACGCGCACTTGCGATGCACCCTTCAGGTAAGCCATTTCGACATAGCCTGAATTGAGCTGGTCGAGCACGGCCGCCCGCGTCATGCGCGCCATTTGCGCGACGAGCACGCAGCACAGCGTCATGACCGGCATCGCGTAGATGCGCACGATATCGCTGAACGACGACACCGAAGACAGATACGACAGCGCCGGGAGCCAATGCAGATTGACGGCGAAGATCAGTACGGCCACGGTCGCGACCAAGAACTCGGGCACGGCCACCGTCGAGAGCGTCACGATATTGAGCGCCCGATCGATCCAGGAGCCGCGAAACATCGCCGAAAAGATCCCGATCGCGAGCGCGATCGGCACCGAAACGACCGTCGTCAACCCTGCGAGCATCAGCGAGTTGGGCAGGCGCGTTCGGATCAGTTCACTGACGGGCAGGCTATTGGAGAGCGACATGCCGAAGTCGCCTCGCACGACATGCGCAAGCCACACCAAATAGCGGTGCAGCGCCGGTTGATCCAAACCGAATTGATGCCGCAGCGCCGCCACGGCCTCGGGCGTCGCGGCCTGGCCGAGCGCCTCCTGCGCGGCGTCACCCGGCAGCAGACCCGTCATGGCGAATACCAGCGCCGAGACAATCAGCAACGTTAGCAACGCAAGGCCGAGGCGGCTCGCAATCAGCCTATAAGCTTGACGTTTCATTTACAGGCCTCTCCTTCGATCTCGTGCATGGCGTTCTCAGTCTCCTCCTTTTTATGCGCGCCCGGCGCATTGCGCCGGGCATCGCTCAGGCTTCCAGCCACACATGCTCCGCGAACGCGAAGCCCATGAGCCCCGCCAGCGGAATGGAGCCGAGCCCTTGCAGCTTCGTCGTATGGGCATCGAGCGAGCTCAGGAACATCGGAATGCCGAGGCCGCCCTTTTCATGCACGAGCACCTGCATATCGCCGTAGATCTTCTTGCGCTTGGCTTCGTCCGGCTCGCCGCGCGCCGCAACGAGCATTTGGTCGAACTGCGGATCTTTCCAGTTCGCTTCGTTCCAGGGCGCGTTGGACGCGAAGAACTGCGTGAAGAGCATGTCGGCGGTCGGCCGGGCGTTGATGTTGCCGTAGCTGAGCGGGTGCTTCATCCAGTGGTTGGACCAATAACCGTCGGCGGGTACGCGCATCACCTGCAAGTTCAGACCCGCTTGCGGCGCGGCCTGCTGCAGCAGCATGGCCATGTCGACGGAGCCGTCGGCGGCCGGGGAAGCATAGACTTGCATCGGCGTGCTGCCGAGCTTGGCTTTCTTGAAGTGGAACTTCGCCTTCTCGGGATCGAACGGGCGCTGCGGCAGCCCGGCGAAGTAGTACTTGTTGGTCGGGTCGATCGGTTGATCGTTGCCGATCGCGCCGTAGCCTTGAAACACGGCTTGACGCATCTGATCGCGGTTCTGCAAATGCATGAGCCCGAGACGGAAATCTTGATTGCCAGTGATCCCGCCCTCGTTGCGAATGATGAGGTCGGTGTATTGCCCCGTTTTCGTTTCGAGCACGGTAAAGCCTGGCGTGGCTTTGATGCGGCCCGTCGATTGCGGGTTCACCTGATTGATGAGCTGCACGTCGCCCGAGAGCAGCGCATTGACGCGCGCCGATTCGTCCGAGATGCCGATGAGCTCGATCTCGTCCAGATGCGGCAAGCCCGGCTTCCAGTAATGGTCGTTCTTCACCACGACCGTATGCACGCCCGGCGTGAATTCCTTGAGCTTGAACGGGCCCGTGCCGATGGCGGTCTTCGAGAAGTCTTTGGTGCCGTCCTTCACGATGAGGAAGTGGGCGTCGGCGAGAATCACGGGCAAATCGGCATTCGGGCCGGACAGCGTGATCGTCAGCTCGTTCGGGCCCGTCGCCTTGACATCGCTGATTTGATCGGCAAGCGTCTTGGCCTTCGAAGCCGTGGCCGGATCTTTATGGCGCAGCAGCGAATAGGCCACGTCGGCCGGCGTGAGCGCCTTGCCGTCGTGGAACTGCACGCCGGGGCGCAACTTCACGACCCATACCTTGGCGTCCTGCGTATCGAACGAAGTGGCGAGCGCCATCTTCGCGCCGAGATGTTCGTCGAGCTCGGTCAAGCCGTTGTAGATCATGTTGCAGCGAACATAATCGGTCGCCAACGCCCCCTTCGCGGGGTCGAGCGTGTCCGCCGTGGACGACGATTGCGTCGCCACGCGAATCTTGCCGCCCTGCTTCGGCTTGGCTTGCGCCTGAGCGGCCGTGCTCGCCACGAGCAAGCCGCCGCCCGTCACCGACACGAGCCCCGCCGCCACGAGCGCACGTAGCGCGTCGCGGCGCGATGCGCCCTTCGCGGTCAATTGCTCGAGTGTGGTCTCGGCTCCGACAGCACCGTATTGTGAGGTGTCCTTTTTCATTTCACTTCTCCGCGAAGTAAGCCAAGGCTGGCAAAAAACAGTTAACCGGCGGTCAACTAGAAGGTTTTAATACGCCTTTACGTTCAACGAAGGTTTTCCGGCCTTCGCTGCAACGACTGTGAGCGCGCTCGTCGGCCCGATCTCAATAAAACACGTCTTTGATACGGTAGTAGGCGCCGACGATCGGCAGAAACCAGGGTTTGCCCGTGTGGCCGGGAATCGCGGGCCACGGTAGGTCGCGCCATGGATTGGCGTCGGTGCGGCCATCGATGACGTCGGCCATTACCTGCCCCATATGCGTCGACATCTGTGTGCCATGCCCGCTGTAGCCCAGCGAGAAATACAAGCCATCGTGCTGCCCGGCTCGCGGCAAGCGGTCCGCCGTGATGTCGACCAGCCCCCCCCAGCAGTAGTCGATGCGCGCCTTCGCCAATTGCGGGAACATCTCCGCGAGGTTGCGCTGCAAAATGCGCCCGCTCTTTTCGTCGGACGGCCGCTCCGACGCCGTGAAGCGTGCCCGGCCGCCGAACACGAGCCTTGTGTCGGCCGTCACACGAAAGTAGTTGTGCATCAGGCGCGTCGTCGTATAGGCGCGCCGCTGGGGAAAGATGCGCGCCACCGCTTCGGCGCCGATCGGCTCGGTCACGATGATGAACGACCCGACCGGTGCGAGCCGCCGCCGATACCATGCGAACGGGCCATGCTTGGACGGCCCCGTCGCGATCAGCACGTTCGTTGCGGCAAGCTCGCCACGGTCGGAGACGACGCGATATCCGCCCCCGCCTTGCTTGACGATCGCCGTGACAGGCGCATGCTCGTGCAAGGTGGCGCCGTGCCGGCGCGCCGCCTGCGCGAGGCCAGCGGCGAACTTGCCCATATGCATCTGCCCGCCATGGCGCTGCAGCAAACCGCCGTAGAACCGCTCCGACTGCACCTCGTCGCCGATCCGCGAGGCATCGATCAGTTCGATGTTTTGATCGACTTCACGATGAATCAACGCGGCAGTTTTCGCCAGATGTTCGTAATGCTGCGGTTTGGCGGCGAGCTTGAGCTTGCCTGTTGCGAGATAGTCGCAATCGATCGCTTCTTCTCGAATCAAGCGCTCCACCGTATCGACCGCCGCCGCGTAAGCGAGGTAGTAGCTGCGCGCACGGTCGATACCCCGTTGCGCCGCGAGCGCCGCGAAATCCTGTGCGACACCGGTGTTGACCTGGCCGCCGTTGCGGCCCGACGCGCCGCCGCCGATACGCCCGGCATCGAGCAATGCCACCGTCGCGCCGCGCCGCGCGAGCGCAACGGCCGCGGACAACCCCGTGAAGCCGCCGCCGATGACGGCGACGTCCACGCGGCCCTGCACGGGCCCCTCGTTGCCGAGCGGCGTGGCGGGCGCGGTATCGAGCCAGTAGGACTCTAGCTTCATCGTGACGTTCCTCGGTTCAATGGCGGCACCATCGCACGATCACAGGCCGAGCAGGGACGCGAGCTGCGGGATGCCGTCCACTTCGTGGTACTCGTAATACGGCGTGGAGGGCTCATGTCCACGGTTGACGAACGCTTTGTGCTTGATGCCCAAGTCGTGCGCCGTCATCAGGTCGTAGCGCAGGCTCGACGACACGTGCAAGACGTCTTGCGGATTGCAACCGAGCTTGTCGAACATGTATTCGAAGCCTTGCATGCGCGGCTTGTACGACTGCGCTTGCTGGGCGGTGAACACCGCATGAAACGGCGCACCGAGTTTGTCGACGTTGCTCTGGATCTGGTCGTTCGATGCGTTCGACAAAATCACGAGCTTGTATTTCTTGGCGAGACGCGAGAGCCCTTCCGGCACGTCCGGATGGGGGCCCCAGGTCGGCACGGCCAAATAGAAGCTTTCCGCTTTTTCTTCGTCGAAGGGCACGCCCACGCGCTTGCAGGCCCGGCGAAACGCATTGACGACGACGTCACGGTAGGGTTTCCACGCACCCAGCACCTCGTCTAAGCGGTAACCGGCGAATGCACTGACGAGGCTTTCGAGTTGGGCCGAATCGAGTTCCTTGCCATAAAGCTCGCGTGTCATATCCGCCATACGGAATCGCGTCAACGTGCCGTAGCAGTCGAACGTGATGTATTTCGGCTCGAAATCGATCATCTCAATGCATCCTCTGGTAAGTTCATCCGTTATCGGTTGCTCGCGAGCCGCCGCGTGGTTGCGCGAAAGCTCACGCCTAAGAACGATTTAATCAATGCAAAAACAAAGATGTCTCTAAAGTGGTCGCTGCCCACGACATAAAGCGCGTGTTTTGCATCGGTTCGACAGCAGAGTCTGCGGCGCGCCCGCCAGGCTTGCCTCCGGGCGCGCTCGCCGCTCAGTCGTTCAAGTCGATGAGGACGCTTTTGAAGCGCAAATTGGCTTCGTAAGCCTCTTTCCCGAGATCTTTGCCGATACCCGAGCGCTTGTAGCCGCCCGTCGGAATGACGAAGTCGTTGCTGCGCCCGTAACGATTGACCCAGACCGTGCCCGCATCGAGCGCTCTGACGAAACGCAGCGCGCGGCCCAGGTTCGCCGTATGGACGCCGGCGGCCAGGCCGTAGTCGGGATGGGCGGCCAGCGCCAGCGCTTCGTCTTCCGATTCGAACGTCTGCACCGTCAACACCGGGCCAAAAATCTCCTCCCGCACCGCGGCGGAATCGGCCGTCACGTTTTCGACGATGGTCGGCATGTAATAGGCGCCTGCCTGGTCTGTCGTCGCTCTGCGCGCGCCGCAGCGCGCTTGTGCGCCATCGTCGAGCGTCGCCTGCACGATCGCATCGATGCGATCGGCTTGAGTGGGAGAGATGATAGGCGCGAGATTCGCATGCGCATGCCAAGTCGCGCCCGCTTCGAACCCGCGGAAGATCTGCGCGACGCGCTCGACCAGCGGCTCGGCGATCGAGCGCTCGACGATGAGCCGCGATCCGGCCACGCAGACTTGCCCAGCGTTGGTGGTGATGGCGGACGCGATGCGGCGCGCGACCTCCTCGATCCGCGGCGCATCGGCGAAGACGATCTGCGGACTCTTGCCGCCGAGTTCGAGCGTAACGGGCTTCGTTCCCGATAGCGCGCAGGCGGCCATGATCGCGGCGCCCGTCCGGGTCGACCCCGTAAACGTCACCTTGCCGATGAGCGGATGCCGCACGAGCGCATCGCCCGTCGTGCGGCCATCGCCTTGAACCACGTTGAAGACGCCGGCGGGCACGCCCGCCTCGATCGCCAGCTCCGCCAACCGTAGCGCAGAAAACGGCGTCATTTCCGAGGGCTTCAAGACGACGGCGTTACCCGCGGCAAGCGCGGGGCCGATCTTCCATGAAGCCATCACCAGCGGAAAATTCCACGGGGCGATCGCGCCGACGACGCCGATCGGCTCGGCAATCGTCATGCCTAGATGCTCGCGGTCGGTCGGAGCAACTTGTCCGCCGATCTTGTCGGCGAACTCAGCATAAAAGCGAATGCCTTCGGCGGTGAACGGAACGTCCCATGCGAACGCGTCCCGGACGGGCCGAGTCGAGCCGAGCGCTTCCAACGGCGCCAGCGTCTCGGCATCGGCGGCGATGAGATCGGCGAAGCGGCGCAAGATGCGCGCGCGTTCGCGCGGCGGCATCGTCGCCCATCCGCTCTTGCGCCATGCATTCCACGCGTTGTCGACCGCGTAAGCAACGAGGCTCTCGTCGCCGATCGGCACCGATGCATAGATTTGCCCATCCGATGGGCGAGCAACGTCGAGTGTCGGGCCTTGCGCGTCGAGATACGCGCCGCCGATGAAATGGCCGCTGCGCACTGCAATCGCATTGGGGTCGAAGGTGTTCACGGCATTCGCTCCGTCTTGGCATGGCATCCGGCCAGCGAGCCGTTGCCGTAGATCGATCGGTCGAGCGTCGGCGCGGTTGCGCGTTCGCTCCATGACGAAGATCGTAAGACGAGCGCCACAGCATATTGCATCGACAAAATTACCGAGACCGCACAACGCAAGCGTCGTTGCGCCGCATAGCAGCGAGATTGCATTGCACAAACGGAGCGCCTTAGCTGGCGGGCGATTGCGCGCCGCACTCATGAGCGCGCCAGGGGTAGCCGATAAAAAGATCGTCCTAGTCAACGCTCGCGCCGCATGACACAGTGCTTACCCATCAACATAAAGAGGGGCCTCGCGTGTCCGACTCCATCCATTACAGGCCGTTTACTGTGGCGGACGTCGATGCCGCCCATGCGTTGACGCTCGAACTCAAATGGCCGCATCGCGCCGAGGATTGGCATTTCGTCACCAATCTCGGCGAGGGCTTCGTAGCCGAGCGCGACGGGCGCGTCATCGGCACCGTCCTTTGTTGGAAGTACGGCGAAGATACGTCGTCGCTCGGGATGGTCATCGTCTCGCCTGCTTTCCAGGGCTACGGCATCGGCCGCCGGCTGGCCGAAATGGCGCTCGAAGCGCTCGGCGCCAGGGCGACGGTCCTGCATGCGACGCCGGCCGGCCTCCCGCTCTACGAGAAGCTCGGCTTCGCGCCCATCGGCACGCTCGATCAACACCAAGGCGCGGCGCTACAGCCGCCTTTGTTGCCGTTGCCCGCGCGGGAACGGCTGCGCCCGCTGGGCGTGAACGACACGCCGCGGCTCGTCGAGTTGGCCTCGCGCGCGAGCGGCCTCGATCGTTCGGCCGTGCTGCCCGCGCTGCTAGCCTGCTCCGACGGCATCGGGCTCGACCGCGACGGCGAGTTGATCGGCTTTGCGCTCTTTCGCCGGTTCGGGCGCGGTCGTGCCATCGGTCCCGTGGTCGCACCGCGCGATGCGGATCCGGTGCGGGCGAAGGCGATGATCGGCCACTGGCTCGCTTCCAATCCGGGCATGTTCATTCGCATCGACACACCGAGAGAAAGCGGCCTGACGGAATGGCTCGAAGCGCTGGGCCTCACGCGCGTGGACAGCGTCGTCAAAATGGCGCGCAACGCCGAGCGCATGCCGCCGTCCGACGAAGCGCTCGCGCAGTACGGCATCATCAATCAAGCCATCGGCTGACGCGCGTCATGAGCTTTCTCTATAAAGCCGATCCCGCGCGCGGCGCGGTATGGGCCAAGCTGTTCGCCGAACGCGCGCCCGATATCGCGTTTCACGTCTGGCCCGATATGGGCGGCGACCCAAGCCGGATCCGCTATCTGGCAGCCTGGCAGCCGCCCGACGATCCGATGCGCACGCTGCCCAATCTCGAGGTGCTGTTCTCGGTGGGTGCGGGCGTCGATCAATTCGATCTATCTGGCATTCCCCAGCATGTGCCCGTCGTCCGGATGGTCGAACCGGGCATCGTGGAAGGGATGGTCGAGTACGTCACGCACGCCGTGCTGACCGTCCATCGCGACTTCTTCGACTATGCCGAGCAACAGCGGCAAGCTTGCTGGCGCGAATTGCCGGTGCGCGCGGCCGCTTCGTGCAGGGTCGGCGTCCTCGGGCTGGGCCAATTGGGGACGGCCGTGCTCGAACAGCTGCGCGTGTTCGGCTATCCCTGCGCCGGTTGGAGCCGGTCCGCGCACCGCATAGAAGGCGTCGACTGCTATGCGGGCGAAGAAGGGCTCGATGCGTTCCTCGCGCGCACCGATATCCTCGTTTGCCTGTTGCCGCTCACGGCCGCCACGCACCATCTGCTCGACGCGCGCCTGCTCGCGAAGCTGCCGCGCGGCGCATCGTTGATTCAAACCGGCCGTGGAGCCCACCTCGTTCAAGACGATTTGCTGCGCCTGCTCGAAGACGGCCACCTGCGTTACGCGCTGCTCGACGTCACGACGCCGGAGCCGCTGCCGGCCGATCATCCGCTTTGGCGGCACCCGCGCGTTCGCATCACCCCGCATATCGCGAGCGCGACGCGCCCCGAGACGGCGGTCGAATCGGTATTGGAGAACCTGCGCCGGCATCGCTCGGGACTGCCGATGATCGGGGAAATCGATCGCCGCCGCGGCTACTGACCGACGCAGCGCCGGCCGCCTCTAGCGGTCAGCAGAAAATGCTGACCGCACGCATCAAAACGCTCGGCGCACGCTTTTCACAGGCTTTTTTCGGAAACGAAGCGAGGCGCGCGATCGGTACCATGGATTCATCGATCACACCCGTACGAGCCCGCCACCATGTCGATTTCCTCGCTCATCGAAGCCGACCGCAAGCATCTCATTCATCCCGTCGTCAACTATCGTGCGCATGAGGCGCGTGGCGTCACGATCCTCGAATCGGCGCGCGGCTCGTTCGTGACCGATGCCGAGGGCAACGAGCTACTCGATGCATTCGCCGGGCTTTGGTGCGTCAACGTGGGATATGGCCAGCAAAGCATCGTCGATGCCGCCGCCGAGCAAATGAAGAAGCTGCCCTACGCAACGGGGTATTTCCACTTCGGCTCCGTGCCCGCGATCGAGTTGGCCGAGCAGTTGGTCGCGCGCGCCCCGGCCTCGCTTCAGCATGTCTACTTCACGCTCGGCGGATCCGATGCCGTGGATTCGGCCGTGCGCTTCATCACGCATTACTTCAATGCGACCGGTCGGCCGCAGAAGAAGCAATTCATCTCGCTCGAGCGCGGCTATCACGGCTCGTCCTCCGTGGGTTCCGGCCTGACCGCGCTTCCCGTCTTTCATCGCCATTTCGATCTGCCGCTTCCGCATCAGCATTACATCGCGTCGCCCTACGCCTACCGCAATGATTTCGCCGACGATGCGGCGCTCATCGCCGCGTCGGTGGCCGCATTGGAAGCGAAGGTGGCCGAACTGGGCGCGGAGAACGTCGCCGCTTTCTTCTGCGAACCGATACAGGGATCGGGCGGCGTGATCGTGCCCCCCGTCGGTTGGCTCAAAGCCATGCGCGACGCATGCCGCCGGCTGGGCATCCTATTCGTCGCCGATGAGGTCATCACGGGTTTCGGCCGCACGGGCCCGCTGTTCGCTTGCGAGGCGGAAGGCGTCGAACCGGATCTGATGACGGTCGCCAAGGGACTGACGGCCGGCTACGCGCCGATGGGCGCCGTGCTCATGTCCGACGAGGTCTACCGCGGCATCGCGGACGGCAGCCCAGGCGCGGCGATCGGCCATGGCTACACGTATTCCGCGCACCCGGTCAGCGCGGCGATCGCGCTGGAAGTGATGCGCCTTTATCACGAAGGCGGCTTGCTCGCGAACGCGGCCGCCCTTGCCCCTCGCTTCGCGCAAGGGCTCGACGCGCTGCTCGAGCACCCGCTCGTGGGCGATTCGCGCCACCGGGGCCTGCTCGGCGCGCTCGAGCTCGTCTCCGACAAGGAGAGCAAAGCCGGCTTCGACGCGGCGCTCGCCCTGCCGGATCGGATCGCGGCCGCCGCGTATCGCAACCGGTTGATTTTCCGTGCGTTCGGCGACAACATCCTCGGATTCGCCCCGGCCCTGTCCTATAGCGCCGACGAGTTCGATCTGCTGTTCGAGCGCTTGCGCAACACCCTCGACGAGGTGCTGGGGCAACCGGAGGTGCGAGCCGCGCTCGATCGCCGAACGCGCGTGGCAGCGTGCTAAAGTAATCGCTCACCGTTAGTGGCACGACTTTGGCGACAGCACGATGAGCGGCGATTGCAAGCTTGATCGGATCGACCTACGGATCCTTTCGCAACTTCAGAAACGTGGGCGTATTACGAACGTGGAACTCGCCGATGCCGTCGGCCTCTCTCCCAGTCCGTGCTTGATACGCGTCAAGCGGCTCGAGAAGGCCGGCTACATCGTCGGCTACGGCGCGCAGATCCAGCTCGAAAAGCTCGGCGACGTGCAGATCGTGTTCACGGAAGTCACGCTGGCCGACCACCGTCGCGAGGATTTCATCCGGTTCGTCGCCGCGATCAAGGACGTCGACGAGATCATCGAATGCCACCTCGCGAGCGGCGGCTACGACTATCTGCTCAAGTTCGTGACGCGCAGCGTCAGCCACTATCAAAGCGTGATCGAAGGGCTGCTCGAACGCGATATCGGTATCGAAAAGTATTTCAGCTACGTCATCATCAAATCGCCTTTCGTGAAAACGCACTACCCGCTCGAAGTGCTGTTTCCGCATTCGTAACCTGCGCCGCCTGCAACGCGACCAGCCGATGGCTCATCGACGACGCGCCGGCGCGGGCGGTTGATTTCTCGTTTCGCTCATTACGCTTTTTGGAGGCAAGTCAGAATGACTGGCAAATATCGAATCGCCGTCATCCCAGGCGACGGCATCGGCGTCGAAGTCATGCCCGAGGGGTTGCGCGTGCTGGATGCCGCGAGCCGGCGATTCGGAATCTCGCTCGAATACGAGCACATCGATTGGGCAAGCTGCGACTACTACGAGAAACACGGGCAGATGATGCCCGACGATTGGAAAGCGCAATTGGAGCGCTGCGATGCGATCTTGTTCGGCGCCGTGGGTTGGCCGGCCAAGGTGCCCGATCATATTTCGTTATGGGGTTCGCTGCTCAAATTCCGCCGCGAATTCGATCAATACATCAACCTGCGGCCCGCGCGTTTGTTCGAAGGCGTTCCCTCGCCGCTTGCCGGGCGCGGCCCCGGCGACATCGATTTCTGGATAGTGCGCGAAAACACCGAAGGCGAATACTCGTCGGTGGGCGGGGTTATGTTCGCCGGTACCGAGCGTGAATTCGTCGTGCAGGAATCGATCTTCACGCGCCATGGCAGCGAGCGCGTGCTCAAGTTCGCATTCGACCTCGCGCAACGGCGCTCCAAACGCAAGCTGACGGTCGCCACCAAGAGCAACGGCATCGCAGTCAGCATGCCCTGGTGGGACGAACGTGCCGCCGAGGTGGCGCGCGCCTACCCCGACGTGACGTGGGACAAGCAGCACATCGACATCCTTTGCGCTCGCTTCGTGCTCAATCCGGACCGCTTCGACGTGGTCGTCGCGACCAATCTCTTCGGCGACATCCTGTCGGATTTGGGTCCGGCCTGCACCGGCACCATCGGTCTCGCCCCGTCGGCGAACTTGAACCCCGACCGCAAGTTCCCCTCGCTGTTCGAGCCCGTGCATGGCTCGGCGCCCGATATCGCCGGCAAGAACATCGCCAATCCGATCGCGATGATTTGGTCGGCAGCGATGATGCTCGATTTCCTTGGCGGGCACAGCGGCAAAGAGCGCGAGGCGCACGACGCCATGCTCGCCGCCATCGAAGCGACGCTGAAAGAAGGCCCACGCACGGGCGATCTCGGCGGCAAGGCCAGCACCACCGAGGTGGGCGCGGCCATTGCCGAACGAGTCGCGAACAAGTAAATCCAAAAGGCGGCCTCCGCGCTGCGGTGCGGTGCGGCTGCCGAACCGCCGGAGCGCAACGGCCGGCGCCGATCAGAAGCAGGAGCAGGAGCATGACGAAAACCTTTACCCCCGAAGCCTTGATCCGGACGGAGAACTTCATCGGCGGCCGCTGGCTGCCTGCCGCGGACGGCGCCCGCTTTGCCGTGACCGACCCGGCCGATGGCGCCTTGATCGCCGAAGTGGCGGATAGCCACGCAGCGGACGCGCGCGCAGCCACCGATGCCGCCGCCGCGGCGCTGCCGGCTTGGCGCGATACCCTGCCGAAAGAACGCGCTGAAATCCTGCGCCGCTGGCATGCGTTGATCCTCGCGAACCAGGACGCGCTCGGTGCGCTGATCTCTCGCGAGCAAGGCAAGCCGCTTTCGGAAGGGCGCGGCGAGGTCGCTTATGGCGCTTCGTACGTCGCATGGTTCGCCGAAGAAGCGACGCGCATCTATGGCGACTTGATTCCGCAACAGCACCGCAGCAAGCGCATGAGCGCCGTCAAAGAGCCGATCGGCATCGTCGCCGCGATCACGCCGTGGAACTTCCCGCTCGCGATGATCGCGCGCAAGATCGCCCCCGCCCTGGCGGCCGGCTGCACTGTCGTCGCCAAACCGGCCGAGGATACGCCGTTGACGGCGTCGGCGCTCGTGCTGCTCGCGCAGGAAGCGGGCGTGCCGCCGGGCGTGCTCAATCTGATCACGGCGTCGCGCCAGCGCGGCGTCGAGGCCGTGGCCGACTGGTTGGACGATTCGCGCGTGCGCAAGATCACGTTCACGGGATCGACGGCCGTCGGCAAGCATCTCGCACGCGAATCGGCCGGCACGCTCAAGAAGCTCTCGCTCGAGCTCGGCGGCAACGCGCCGTTCATCGTCTTCGACGACGCCGATCTCGACGCCGCCGTGAACGGACTCATCGCGGCCAAATTCCGCAACGGCGGCCAAACCTGTGTCTGCCCGAATCGCGTGTATGTACAAAGCGGCGTGTACGAGCGCTTTGCCACGTTGTTGGCCGATCGCGTACGAGACATGGCGGTTGGCCCGGCGCGCGAGGCCAACACGCAGATCGGGCCGATGATCAACGCCCGCGCGGTGGACAAGATCGAGCGCCATGTGGACGATGCGCTCGCGCACGGCGCGCGCGTCGTCACGGGGGGCAAGCGTCTGCCGGAGCTCGGCCCGAACTTCTACGCGCCGACCGTGCTCGCCGACGCCAATTCGAGCATGCAGCTATGCGGCGAAGAAACGTTCGGGCCGGTCGTGCCGTTGTTCCGCTTCGAGAACGAGCGGGAAGCGGTCGATGCAGCCAACGCCACGCCGTACGGACTGGCGTCGTACTTCTACACGAACGACATGAAGCGCATCGAACGCGTGTCGCGCGCGCTCGAAGCGGGCCTCGTCGGTGTCAACGAAGGCGCGCTGGCCAGCGAGGCTGCGCCCTTCGGCGGCGTGAAGGAGTCGGGCTACGGCCGGGAAGGCTCGAAATATGGGCTCGACGATTACTTGTCGATCAAGTATGTGTGTCAGGGGGGGCTTGCATAGCAAGCCGCGCCGAGCAGCAAGCGGGGCGATGATGCGGGGCCGGTTCGGCCCGCATCATCGCCC
>NZ_JAKWFK010000026.1 GCF_029522115.1 Trinickia sp. Y13
GGCGAGGAAACGACATCGAATCGGCCCGAATTAAGGAAATTCAGCATCAAATCGACACCCCCAAGTCGGCGCAGCAGCTCTTGAGAAAGCTACCGTCGCGCTGCGAGGGGGATACTTCAACAGCCTGTTAATGAAGCCAGCAGCCTCAGGCTTCTCCCGACAACAAGCGACTTTCCTCCTTCAGATGAAACCGTATTGGCTTCGTCAACGAATCGATGAGCCGTTTCAATGCGGTCATCGACATCTTCACCCTTCAACTCGAATAGAGATTCATCCAAGTCGAGGCATTCTTCATCTAGCGTATTCGTATCCATGACGCGTTTACTATCCTGCTCGCTTGCTATGGAAAGCCAATGTTGTTTGCTATGGGTTGGTTATTGAATATCTGACATTTATTTTTTATACCTATCTATTATCTATCCTATCTATTATCTATCTCATTAAAAACCAGAATCCAATCCGAACGACTAATCAATGATTCAGCAGTAGACAACGGAGGCGAAACGGCAGCTCCAGCCGGTCGCCATCGTTTCCACTCCGCAGAGATAGCTCTTAAAAGGCGCTCAACAAACGTGGCGGATGCACCCCGCCGGGGCCAAGGCAGTGCGGTGCCCATCTGGCATCGCGCCTCAGGACCAGCCCCACCTCTCCGGCATCGTTGAACTGCACGAGATCAAGCCGAAACAATTCGCTAACGGCGCGGTGCATGCGCCCGTTGGTCATGCCCAATTCCAGTTCAACATGTCGTTTTCGTCTGTCGGGCAGCTTGTGGTTCGCCCGGAGCCAGTAATAAAGCGTCTCGGCATCGACCTGTTCGCAAGACCGCTCATCGGCCGGCGGATGGAGGTGGCGGAATACGTCGAAGTGGTAATCGACGATGGCCTCGGCATACTCCACATGCTCTAGCCTGATTTCCCAAGCATCCGCATCGGTCGCGGCAAGCACCGATGCTACACGGCAGAGATGATCGAGCATCCGTCCCACGAAGTCCTTGTATGGCTCATGGCGCGCGTCCCGTTTCATCGACTCGTAACGTGACTTGATCGCAAGGAGGCAGGCGGCTGCATCCTGCGAAAAATCGGAGATCGGCAATTCGCTCCATCCATTCCGGCTATTGGCAATGTTTTGCAACAGCCTGGATTGGACGAGGTCGCGGAACAGCCGCGTTGCAGGGCCAATCTCGCCGCAGTCCGCGATCGAATCGTCGCGCATGAGCGAGGGCAACATCCGCGCGGCAGCACCACTGCCACGCCAGCGCCTGCTACGAGGGCTGGCCTGATAGGCTTGCCAGCGATCGTTTTGCACCATCCAGAGCAAGGTCAGATGCGGGTCAATCTGCCTGACCTCTCGGCCCGTCCGGGCCCACGTCAATTGCTTGCAGTCCCAGATTTCAGCCAGCCGATTTTCGTCCCCAGATCGCATTTCTCCGAGAATCTGCATGGCTTCTGGGGCAACCCATCCAGCATACGGATACTCGAACAGGATCTCGGTCGTGACGGCCTTGCAGCTCGCATCACCAGGAAGCATGTAGTCGAGCCGACGAATCCGAGGCGGCTCATTCATCATGAGGTCCGCGAGTTCTTTCTCGAGATGGGCAACTTCGGTCTCAGTGGATGACTTTTTGAGAGCGCTCTCCTTACCCTTTACGCGCAGCGACCAAGAAACGTGCGCGGCTTTCAATCTAGCGATTTCTGACTTCGCCTCGCGCTGGTACTGCGCGACCGCCGCCTTAGCCGGATCGCGAAGCAACGTGTCGAGGAAAAACGTTTTACCCGTTGCAGATGGCGAAATGACCAGACCGAAAATGGAATGGTCATAGATCAGGCCGCCGGGCGTCCGAGCCCGCCGGATGCCGGCGGTGGCAAAGGATACCGCCGCGAGCATGGCCGACAGGACGATCGGCAAAGCGTGGCCGCCAGGCGAGAGTTCGTCCGCCACCTCTTGAAAGAGCGGTGGAAGGTCTCTTTTCTGCAACACAGGGGGCGGGGATGGCCGGATAACCATTATTTGCCCTCCAAATCATCGATGTCCCGTACACGCGGACGAGACGCGATATAGGCGAGAACCTCACTAAGCCGGTAGCGTACAGATTTTCGACCCAGCCTCACGCCGACGGGATGATCTGGGTCGTAGGCGTTTGATGCCGGCTGCATCTTCGCATACGCGCCCGATCGGCTGTCACCGGTGAGGTTGATCAGTTCCTTGATGTCGATAAGACGGTCAGAGCTTATGTTTGTAGCAGTGCTTATTGAAGCAACGCCACACTGAGCGTTCTGCTGTCGGTCAGCAGATAACCATGAAGATGGGCAAGCCACGCCTTCTCCCTTCCGCTCTTGCGGAACAATCGTTAGCAGTAGATGGATTTGCGCTGGCGAAATGCAGCGCGATTTGGAAAAGCAAAACCCCCGACGCGTTGATCGGAGCAGGTTGCGCTTAAGTCTGAAGTGTCTTGTCGATTGCCCGTTGCGGGCTTATGGGTGGAGCATCCTTCACGGGGATACTCACGACACAGGTAGGCTGCGTCTTGTATGTAGTGGTGTCTCGGGATTTGCCGTTGCGGCACCGAGCAAAGCAACCGACGGTGGACAGTACCACGCGCACGGCGGACTCAATTGGATCATGGCTGCCGCAGAAAAGCAACCCGGCACGATCCATACACCGTCCGGGTAGTCCCGCCGTCACCATCTCGCCTCAATGCACGTACTGAGACGCTACATATGTTGGCAACGCGGATATCGCGACTCCTGACAGAATAGATGCAGGTCGATCGCCGGCCGCACAGTCCACCATACTCTCCGCCGGTCAAAACGTTAGCGGACCGCAAGTATCGTCATGAGAGGTTGCGCGAGGCATATGCAGCGCTAGGAGGATTTCCGTACCATTTCCGTACGAAATTTAGACTGCGAGAGGCAACGCGCGTAGGCCACTGTTTTGTCTATCTTTTTTGGCGCGCCCGGCTGGGATCGAACCAGCAACCCCTGCCTTCGGAGGGCAGTACTCTATCCATTGAGCTACGGGCGCTAAGACATGTTGGCGCGAGTGTAAAACGAGGAATCGCAGCGCCAAGCAAGACCGAGAGCATACCTGTTTTCGCCAAACGCGTCCACCGGGCCCCGCCCGGCGGGGCCAGCCTCGGCACGCGCGAACGCCCGCAGCCCCACCACGACCGCTACCACCAAGCCCCACCGTTGCCGCCCCATTAAAGCAAGCCCGGGTAAACGCCGCCCTCGCCCCGCGCGCGGCGCTCGCCGAGGCCAAAACGTTGCGTCTATAATCGTCCGTGTTTTGACCGAATTAATTAAGTCGTTGCCGACTTAGCCGTTTCAGGTTTTTTAGCTGTTGCCGTCGCGCTGTACCGCTCACCAACAAAATTCCCCGGGAGACGAGACAAGCATGAGCGAAGCACCACACGGAGCCCCGATCAAAACGCCCGGCCAGTTGATCGCCGCGGTCATTGCGGCGTTCGCCGTTCCGATCGTCGTCATCATCCTGCTGGCGTATTACGTCAACCAATCCGTGCGCACAGGCGCCGGCACCAACGGTCTAGCCGACACCACCGTCGCCAGCCGCATCGCGCCGATCGCCCAAGTCACCGTCCGCGATGCCAACGCACCGCACGTGTTCAAGACCGGCGAAGAAGTATTCAAGGCCGTTTGCACAACCTGCCACACGCCCGGCGCAGCCGGCGCACCCAAGTTCGGCAACAACGCCGACTGGGCGCCGCGCATCGCCCAAGGCTACGATACCCTGCTGCACAACGCGTTGACCGGCAAGAACGCCATGCCGCCCCGCGGCGGCACGAGCCCCGACGACTACAGCGATTACGAGATCGCCCGCGCCGTCGTCTACATGGCCGATCACGCCGGCGCGAATTTCCCCGAACCGGCCGCCCCCGCGTCGGGCGCCGCCGCCACCCAAGGCGCAGCCGCATCGGCCCCGCAAAGCGCAAGCGCCAGCACGGGCGCCGTCAACGACCAAGCCGCAGCCGCCATCGCCGCATTGCCCAGCGCACCGAGTCCCGCATCGTCGAGCGCGGATAAGGAACAAGCCGGTAAAGCGCTCTATACGCAAGTCTGTCAGGCGTGCCACGCCGCAGGTGTGCTGGGCGCGCCGAAGTTCGGCGACAAGGCCGCATGGGCCCCGCGCCTGAAAGACCCGATGGACGTGATCTATAACTACGCCCTGCACGGAAAAGGACAGATGCCGCCCAAAGGCGGGTCCAGCGCATCCGACGACGACGTCAAAGCCGCCGTCGACTACATGGTCAACGCCGCGAAGTAAGTCCGAGAGTCCACCAGTGGTTTAGGCCCCGAGCGTCAGCTTGGGGCCTAAACGCATGCGCCAAGCGCCGAAGGTGGACCGCCGCGCCAAGCGCCGCTGGCGGTTCGCGAAGCAGCTAACACCGCGACCACCGCCACGACCGCGCAGCCGCCACCGAGACATGCCCGTGCCGTTCGGCTAGTCGGCCCCGCAAGCCCCGCCCCTCCCTCTCAAGGCTTCTGCAACAGCGCCTTCAGGCTGGCTAGCCGATCCTTCGGCGTCATCGGCGCCTCTTCGGCAGTGGGCGGCGGCGCTTCGTCAAGCCCCATCTCGGGGATGAACCGAGACGGCTCGCACACCACCGTCTCTCGCGCCCGCTTGCGCTTCTTGCACCAGTTCAAGTGCAAGCTGCGTTGCGCGCGCGTGATCGCCACGTACATCAAGCGCCGCTCTTCCTCGATGCGTGCATCGTCGATGGGCTCGTCCTCGGCGCCGCCGCGGTGAGGCATGATCCCTTCTTCCACCCCCACCAGGAACACGTGCGGGTATTCGAGCCCCTTCGACGCATGCACCGTCGAAAGCCGCACCGCATCGGGATCCTCCTCCTTGCCCTCGAGCATCGACATCAACGCCACAGTCTGAATCAGGCCAAGCAGGTTCTTGCCCGTATCGCCCAGTCCGTCCGCGTTGTCATAGCCGCTCGCCTCGCCATCCTCGGCTTGTTCCGGCTCGGGCTTGGTCCCTTTGCGCTTTAGCCATTCGAGAAACTCGAGCACGTTCTGCCAGCGCGATTGCGCCTGCCGCTCGTCGAACGTGTCGTACAGGTAGGCCTCGTAATGGATCGCTTCCATGAGGTCGTCGATCAGCGTCGTGGCCGGGTCCTTGGTCGCCCGATCGGCAATGCGCTGCATGAAATCGCAGAACACCCTCAGCGGCTCGACCTGCCGCGCGGAAAGCCGCGCTTCGATCCCGCCCATGTACACGGCTTCGAACAACGACACCTTCGCCTGCCCCGCAAACGAGCCCAGCGCCTCGAGTGTCGTATTGCCGATGCCGCGGCGCGGCGTGGTGATCGCGCGGATGAACGCGGGATCGTCGTCGGGGTTCGCGATCAAGCGCAGATACGCGCAGATGTCCTTGATTTCCGCTTTATCGAAAAACGATTGCCCGCCCGACAGCACGTACGGAATCCGCTCGCGGCGCAGCACCTGTTCGAAGATGCGCGCCTGAAAATTGCCGCGATAAAGGATCGCGTAATCGCGAAACTGCGCGCGCCGCTCGAACTTGTGCGCGGATAGCCGAAACACGACCGATTCGGCTTCGTGCTCTTCGTCGTTGCACCCCGTCACCGTAATCGAATCTCCCATGCCGTGCTCGGACCACAACTTCTTCTCGAACAGCTTCGGATTGTTCGCAATGACGTTGTTGGCCGCAGTCAGAATCCGCACCGTCGAGCGATAGTTTTGCTCGAGCTTGATCACGTGCAGCTTCGGGAAATCGCGACCGAGCTGCGCCAGATTTTCCAGCGTGGCGCCACGCCAGCCGTAGATCGCCTGGTCGTCGTCGCCCACCGCCGTGAACGCGGCGCGCGGCCCCGCGAGCAACTTCAGTAAGGTGTACTGGCACGCGTTCGTGTCCTGATACTCGTCGATCAGCAAGTAGCGCAGCTTGTTTTGCCAGCGGTCGCGCACGGCCTCGTTCTGCGCGAACAGCTCGGCGGGCAAACGGATCAAATCGTCGAAATCGACCGCCTGATAAGCATGCAGCGTCGCCACGTAATTGCGGTAGACGATCGCCGCCTGGTGCTCGTCTTCGTTCGCCGCGTTCGCTTGCGCCGTCTGCGGATCGATCAGCCCGTTCTTCCACAGGGAAATGATCGATTGAATCTTGCGGATGAAGCCTTTGTCCGTCGAGCCAACCTGCTCTTGGATCATGCCGAAGCAGTCGTCGGCATCCATGATCGAGAATTGCGGCTTGAGCCCCAGATGCTCGGCTTCCTGACGCAAGATCTGCACGCCCAGCGAATGGAATGTGCAAACGGTCAGTTGGTTGACGGGCACCTTCCGGCCCTCTTTGCCCGGCGTC
Organism: Trinickia sp. Y13; assembly: GCF_029522115.1. GTDB lineage: Bacteria > Pseudomonadota > Gammaproteobacteria > Burkholderiales > Burkholderiaceae > Trinickia. The sequence continues at coordinate 6,346 of NZ_JAKWFK010000026.1, forward strand.
GTCAGCGTTTTGCCTTCGAGCAATTTGCCGACGCGCTCGCGCATTTCCGCCGCCGCCTTGTTCGTGAAGGTAACGGCTGCGATATGGCGGGGCTCGAAGCCCTTGTTCTCGATCAGGTGTGCAATCTTCTGCGTGATGACGCGCGTCTTGCCGCTGCCTGCGCCGGCCAGAACTAGGCACGGGCCGTCGAGGTAGCGCACCGCTTCGCTCTGCGCGGGGTTCAATCCTGCGGACATCTTCGTGTGGATGGTGTAACGAGGTTGGCGGCCCGCGCCGGAGCGCATCGATGCATACAGCCGATGCGGCGCGCGAAGCCGTGAGGGCAAGTGCGCGATGTTAACACGGATGCACGCCCGAACCGGCGCTCGCGGTGGGATCGGTTCCTCCCGGCGAGCGATGCGTGCCACAATGTTCGACTCTCTTGCCGCGCGGGCGGTCCGGCCCTTTTCCGGCGAATCGCCGCGCGAGCCTCATTCACCTGTCCTCAGGCGGAGGGAAGCACGCATGGCTTCGACGTTGAAAATTGGTTTGATGGGCTACGGATTCGCGGGCGCGACGTTCCACGCGCCCGTCATCGAACACTGCGGTGCGCCGCTCGACGCTCCCGGGTTGCCCTATGCGCGCGTCGCGGCGATCGCCACGAGTCAAGGCGAGCACGCCCGCGCCGACTACCCGCAAGCAGCGATCGTCGCCGACATCGATGCGCTGATCGCCTCGAACGAGGTGCAATGCATCGTCATCGCCACGCCGAACGACACCCACTATCCGCTCGCGGCCAAAGTGCTCGAGGCAGGCAAACATGTCGTCGTCGACAAACCCGTCACGCTCACGGCGCAGCAAGCGTGTGCGCTGGCTCGGCTCGCGCGCGAGAAGGGGCTCGTCTTCGCGCCGTTTCACAATCGCCGCTGGGATGGCGATTTCTTGACGCTGCGCGAACTCGTCGAAAGCGGCACGCTCGGGCGCATCGTTCATTTCGAGTCGCATTTCGATCGCTTTCGACCGCAAGTGCGCCAGCGTTGGCGCGAGGAGGCATCGCGCGGTGGCGGCCTGCTGTTCGATCTCGGCCCCCATCTCATCGATCAAGCGCTCGCCCTGTTCGGCGCGCCCGAATCGGTCTACGCAAGCGTCAAATTGCATCGCGACCACGCCAGCGCGCCGGACTACGTGCACCTCCTGCTCGGCTATCCCGACAAGGAAGTCGTTCTCCATGCAAGCGCGCTTGCAGCGATCGAGCCGCCGCGCTTCACCCTTCACGGCACGCGCGGCAGCTACGTCAAATTTGGACTCGATACGCAGGAAGACCAACTCAAAGCCGGACTGCGCCCCGGCCAAGCGGGCTTCGCCGCGGGCAACGCAGCAGGCACGCTGCGTGCTATGGAGGGCGAGCGAGAAGTCGAGCGAGTGGTGCCCACGCGCGACGGTGCGTATGTCGACTTTTACCGTGCGCTAGCTGGAGCGATCGCCGGTCGCGCACCGTTTCCCGTCACGCCGCAAGACGCAGTCGATGTCATGACGATCATCGAGCTGGCGAACGAAAGCGCGCGCGAAGGCAAGCGGCTGCCGTTCGTGCGCCTCGTCCCTTGAGGCGGCAAGCGGGCTGCGGCAAGTCCGCCGCGTACGTGCGCCCCGGCTCATGCGCCGCTTGTCATCGGATACAGGGCACGAGACGTTTGACGTGAGATGGTTCGTACAATCGATCCCCCACAGACCCCATGCACAATCAGAAGGAGAGATGGGATGCAACGCTCGATTCGCGTACTCGTTGGCTGCGCGCTGATTTCCGCGCTGGCGGCTTGCGTGGCGCCGCGGCCCCCGCATAGGCGCGCGCCGCCGCCTCCGCCCCCGCCGCCCGTGGTCGTGCGCCCACCAGCCCCGAATCCGCACGAGGCCGACCTCGCACGATTTGCGCAGGTCGACGAGCGCATCGACAGCCTGAACCGCCGCATCGACGAACGCGTCGCCCAAGGTTACTACCCGGCGCCGACGGGCAGTTCGCTGCATCATCGGCTCGATGTGATCCGTCAAGAGATGCACGACATGGCGGGACAGCACGACAACGGCATATCGGCTGACGAGCAGCGCATGCTCAATCAGGAACTCGACAGCGCAGCGAGAGTGATTGGCAATTGACGCCGAACGCGGCATGGCCGCTTTGAAAAAAACGCGGTGGCGCCCCCAGGCCCGCCGCGTTTTTTGTCGATTGTCCTGGGCCCGTTCATCGTCCTCATGATGAGCGCAGCCGACCGACCTATGGCCCGAACCGCGCTCCGCATCCCTATGCGGGCGACATCCGCACCCTGAGCGCGTTCGTGCGACGCCTCAGCGCCGCGCCTGGGTCGCCATCCGAACAGCCAGCCCGGCGAGCACGGTGCCCATCAGCCAGCGCTGAACCGTTACCCAGCTGGGCCGCGTCGCCAGAAACGCCGCGATCGAACCGGCCATCATCGCCACAACCGTATTCACGGCCAGGCTCGCCGCGATTTGCAGGCTGCCGAGCGTAAGCGACTGAGCAAGTACGCTGCCGCGGTGCGGATCGATGAATTGCGGCAGCAGCGAGAGGTAGAGCACGGCGATCTTCGGATTGAGCAGATTCGTCACGAGGCCCATCACGAACAGTTTGCGCGGGCTGTCCGCGGGCAAATTGCGCACTTCGAACGGCGAGCGGCCGCCCGGCTTCAACGCTTGCCAAGCGAGATAAGCCAAGTAGAGCGCACCGCCGAGCCGCAGCGCGTCGTAAGCCAATGGAACGGCCAGCAGCAACGCGGTGATGCCGCATGCCGTGCTGACCATGTAGAACACGAAGCCGAGCGCGACGCCGCCAAGCGAAATCATGCCCGCGGCTCGGCCTTGGCAAAGCGAGCGCGAAACGAGATAGATCATGTTCGGGCCGGGCGTCAGCGCGATGCCGAGCGCGACTAGACCGAAAGCAAGCAGGGAACTGGACGTAGGCATTGCATCTCCTCGATAGGTGAAAGATGGCCATTCATGCCCAGGCGCGCGGCTCATTCGGTCCCACGCTCCCCGATGGTGAACTCCATCTCGCGGCGCCAGTCGCGCGGTCCGACCGATTATTCCATGCTTCGCGCGAATGCGTCGCGAGTCGCGCACGGCCGCGCGGTCATTAGGCAACGGCGGCGGCGCCCGCCTCGGATCCGAGCCGCGCTTGGACTTCGCGCATCAAACCCTCGATCCAGCGGCGCAGCAGGCCGTCGAAGCAAACGGCGGCCGTCGAGCCTGCGATGAGGCGGTAGACGTCGTTGCGACGTACCTTCGAGATCCGCCCGGGATCGAGCCAGGCTTCGTTCTCCGCCAGCAGTTTCAACGTCTCCAAGCCGATCAGGATCGGCCATAGGCAAGCCAACCGCAGACGAACCGACGAACGCGGAATCGCGAGCGCATAGTCGAGCGCATCGCGGTAATGCGCGAGCGCGGTCGCCATCAGTTCGGCCAGCACCGGCTTGGCCCGCGACGATGCCTCGGGCGCGAGCAGCGCAGCCGGCGTGAGCCCGTGACGCTCGAGCAGGGATGACGGCAGATAACAACGGCCGATGCGCAGATCCTTTGGGCAGTCTCGTAGGATGTTCGTCAACTGCAGCGCTTTGCCGAAGCGGATGCCGCGCGCGACGGCCGCATCGTGCGGCTCGGCGAACGTGCCGGGCACATGCGCGCAGGTCATCTTCGTCCAAAACTCGCCGACGCAGCCCGCGACGAGATACGTGTAACGATCGAGTTCGGCCGGCTCGCGCAGCGCTTCGATCCGCCCCGAATCTTCGGCAGGGAAGGTGCGCAGGTCGAATTCCATACCGGTTGTCAGGGTGGTGACGATCTCGCGCACCGCGGCGCGATCGGCCGGCGCGAGTTGCTCGAGCAGCGTCAGGGCCGCGGTAAGCGATTCGAGCAAGCGTTTTTCGTCGGCAAGCGCTTGCTGGCCCGCCACTTCATCGGCGACTTCACCGATCGCGGCGAGCGTGGATGCGCTCTTGTCGCCGCCGACCGCCGCGCGCAGCGCCAGCAGCAAGCGCAAGCGGCGCGTGGGATCGACGAGCGAGGTATCGGCGATCGTGTCGGCTGCCCGGGCGAGCAAATAGGCGAGCCCGACCGGCTCGCGCATCGGCCCCGGCAGAATACGCAAGGTCAAAAAGAACGAGCGCGAAACACTCTTGAGCAGGGGGCCAAGGAGATCGGCCCGGGCAACGTTGGACATGAATCGGATGAGAAAAAAGAGGCGCACGGCTTGCGTGCGCCATTGTAGCCGCCCGGCTCGCCCGCCCGCTTCGCGCCGGAACCGGGAGAATGGCGGACGGGGCGGACGGCGAGGCAGGTTAGGCTGGGGGACGAGCGCAGCCCCCGCCTATCGAGCGCGCCGCGCGACACTCGGCGCGCGCTCGGCTCCGAGCACGAGCGCGAGTCCGATCAAGATCGCGGCCATCCCGGCGAGCTCCGGGGCATGCAGCCGATTGCCGAGGAACGCATAGTCCATCAACGCAGTCACGATCGGCACGAGGTAGAACAAGCTCGTCACGTTGACCAGGTCTCCGCGCTGCACCAATCGGTAGAACAGCAACTGCGCGAAGACCGAAATCACGAGCCCGAGCCAAACCAACGCAACGAAGAGCGGCGCGTCGAAGCGGGCGGCGAGCGGCATGGACGGCGCGATCGCCGCGCATAGTGCGAGGCTGACGGCGTTCTGCAGCGGCAGCACATCGATCGGAGCTTGCTTGATCTGTTTTTGCAACAGCGCGCCGCAGGTCATGCAAAGCAGCGCCGCCAGCCCGAACGCAGCGCCGCCCAAGGATGCGCTCGCCGCGGCCGCCGCCGGATGGACCACCAGCGCGAGACCCAGCAGCGACATGCCGAGCCCGGCGATTCGTCGCGCGCCGTAGCGCCGCTGCGTCGCGAGCAAGGTCAGAATCGGCTGCGCGCCGAGGATCGTTGCGAGCAATCCGGGCGTGAGCCCGTGCGAGAGCGCGAGCAGGTAACAGATCGAATACCCGCCGGTGATCAGCGCCCCCGTGAGCGCCACGCGCCAGCGCGTGCCGGGCGCGGGCAGCCATCGCCCGCGGCGTGCGCCGAACGCGGCCAGAACCGCGCAGGCGAGCGCAAAGCGCATCAACAGAAAAGCGAAGGCGCTGGCGTGCTCGATGCCGATCTCGGCAAAAATAGCACCGCTACTCCAAAGCAAAATAAACAGCGAAGTCGTACCGTAAGCCGTCAGTGCGGCTCGAATCGAGTTCATTTGAAGACCACCTGTGCAAGGTTGCGTGAACCCCGCGAACGCGTGTCATGCGCATTCGGCTCGCGCTCGCGGTCGAGTGCGAAGCGAGACGCAGCGGCGTTGGCGGGATACGGAAAAGCCGGGGTTTAGACGCGCGCCGGCGGAGGCGCGGCGATACCGGCTACGGCTTGCCTCGCAGGGGGAGGCGAGCCGGCTTGCACGGGGACGGCGAGGACTGCGACGGTCGAACGCGACGCGCACCGAACACCGACGTGTGCGTCGGACGTACGGTTCAGTAGGCTGCGTGTGCGCTTGACGTTCGTCATCGATGTCGAATGGATGAAGGTTTGGCGGTCGATCGGATCGAGCCGAATACACTCGGAACCCATCCGAATTGATCCGAATGGCTGCGGCGACGGCATCGCCGAAGCGGGAAGAACCGACCGTTCGATAGCGTACTCGCGATCGAACGATTGAGCAACGGACGCAACGCGGGCGCGATCTCGCCTTCCGCGTATGGATTTGTTGGTGCTCGTAGGCATCGCTCGGTGCCATACTGGCCATCTTCCGCCAATGCCGTCCATCCCAATGCATGTGCCCATGACCGTCTTGGCCGATGCCGTGCTCGTCTTGCACGCGCTCTTCGTGCTCTTCATCGTCGGCGGGTTCGCCGCGACTTGGCTCGGCGCCGCGTGGCATTGGGAATGGGTGAGAGACCGGCGCTTCCGCTCGGTGCATCTGGCCGCCATCGGCGTGGTAGCGCTACTCGCCGCACTCGACGTGCCCTGCCCGCTGACCGTGCTCGAAGCGCGGCTGCGCACCGGCGCCGCCGGCAACGAAGGATGCATCGAGTATTGGCTCGGACGACTGCTCTACTATTCGCTGCCGACGTGGGTCTTTACGCTCGTCTATGTGTCGTTCGCCCTCGCCGTGCTGCTCACGTGGCGTTTCGTGCCGCCACGCGCGCCACGGTCCTCTCGGCGATGAGGGTGCGCTTGCGATGCACGCATGAGGCGCCGCGGCGCATCGCTTCAGTTCGCTTTCTACCGGACGCCGCTACGGCGCATGCTCGGCGCTGCGCAATTGGCTCGCCGCTTCCTGCGCGGTTTGCGCCTCGCGCTTTCTGCCCATCGCCGCGTAAAGCTTCGCCAAGTTTCCCAACACGCGCGCATAGTCGGAGCGATAGGCGGCCGGTTGCTTCTTGGCCAGGCGGGCATACAGGGCCGCTGCCCTACGATAGGCGCCTTCGGCTTCCGAAGGGCGGTGCGACTTGCTAAGCAGCACCCCGAGATTGTTCAGCACGCGCGCCTGGTCTGCGCTGAACGTCCCGGGCGCGGCGCGCTCGAGCGGTTGCAGCGTGCGCAGCGCTTCGCGGTAAGCATGCTCGGCTTGCAGCGCCCGGCCTTGCTTGCGGTAGAGCACGCCGATGTTCGTGAGCGTGCGCGCCATGTCCGGCCCGTCCTGTGACGGGCTCTCGCGCGCCAGCTCGCGACGAATCGAGAGCGCTTCGCCATAAGCTTGCTCGGCCTCGTCGAGCCGCCCGCCATCGCTGTAGAGATTTCCCAGGTTGTTCAGCGTGCGCGCAAGCGCGGCGCGGTGAGCGAGCGCGTTCTCGCGCACGAGCGCGCGTTGCAAGCCGAGCGCCTCGGCGTAAGCGTGCTGCGCATCGTCGGCACGGTGCATCGTCGCGTATAAGACGCCGAGGTCGTTGAGCGTCGTCGCCAAACCGGCGCTATAGGCCGCCGCGTCGTATTGCACGAGCGCTCGCTCGAGCTTGAGCGCCTCGCGGTAAATGTCGATGGCGTCGCCGGGCCGGTCGGCGTCGCGATAAAGCGCGCCGAGCGCCTCCAGCAAGGCAGCGACATCGGGCCCATACCGCTCCGGCCGCTCGCGCGCCAAGCCCCACGTCACGGCCAGTGCGCGCAAATAGGCCATCTCGGCGTCCTGCGGCAGCGCCAACTCCACGTACAGACGGCCCAGCCGAGTCAGTTCGCGCGCATAACGGGGCCGCCATCGGTCGGGCTTGTCCTGCGCCAGCGCCCGATAGCGCAAGGCGAGCGCCTCCACCACGGGCTGCGCTTGCTCGGGCAATTTCATCTCTTCGAGCAGATCGCCATAGAGTTCGGCAATATCGGCATCGCCCGGCCGCATGGCGTGCGCAAAACGCATGAACGTAAGGGATCGCTTCGGAGAGAACCGCAGCCATTCGACGAGGCCCGCTTCGAAACTGCGCGTGGCGGTCAACTCGACGGGCGCGCCCAGCTCGATGAGTTCCGCCGACAGCAGCGTGGCAGCGGTATCGAGGTCGAGCGCAGCGACCGCGGCTTGCGCTTGCGGCTCGAGCGGATCGTCGGTCCATAACACGCGCATCTGCCGCAGCAGCAGGCCATAGCGGGCAACCCAATTGCGCGCGTATGCGACGAAATCGAAGCCGGGCCTGCCCGCGCCTTGGGCGGCGAGCGTCAGGACAAGCGGCGCGACGCGCTCGAACGCTCGAGGCGCGGCGGCGAACATCAGATCGGCGCCTTTGGCGAAAGCGACCCGCTCACGGCCCGATAGGCGGACACGGCGCGCGGCGCGCTCGGCGTCGAGCGCAAAGCGCGCCAGCCGCCTCGGTGGAATATCGCAACCGCGCTCGAAATGAAACCCGTGCTCGACGTCGTTGGCCGACAGCGCGGGCACGCAAACGGGCGGCGGCGAGGCCGTGTCCGCAGCCGCCGCGCTCCACGCCGCCTGCGCCATCGCTAGGCTGGCCAGCCATCGATGCGCGCGCCGATTCGTCATACTCGCCTTCTTGTGCCAGGTGGCCGTCAGACATATGAGGGACGGTCCTGGCGCGGCTGTAAGTTGGCCAGCGCACGCCCGCGGGCGGTCGCACGCGGCGCGAATGCGCCGCTTACCGCCAGCATAGGCGCATCGGCCCGCTCACGCAGCAGGCAGCATGCAAACGCGAACGGCGGCGGCTATCGCGCAGCGCCCGTGCGCGCCCGCCGGCCTTGCTCGCGAATATCGCCGAGCGTCGCCGTGGGCGTGCTCACTTCCTGAGGCACGCGAATCTCGATGAGCGCGGGCAAGCCGCTCGCCGCGCAGCGTTCGAACGCGGGCAGGAAATCGGCCGTGCATTCGACGGTCTCGCCGTGCGCGCCGAACGAGCGCGCGAACGCGGCGAAGTCGGGATTGGTGAGCCCGGTCCCATGCGTGCGTCCCGGATAATGCCGCTCCTGATGCATCCGGATCGTGCCGTAATGGGCATTGTTGACGACGATGAAAATCACGTTCAGGCCATACTGCATCGCGGTGGCGAGCTCCTGCGAAGCCATCATGAAGCAACCGTCGCCGGCAAGCGCCACCACGGTACGGTCGGGATGGAGCGCCTTCGCCGCAATCGCCGCGGGCACCCCGTAGCCCATCGACCCGCTCGTCGGCGCAACCTGCGTGCGCCATTGCCGATAGGCGAAATGCCGATGGAGCCAGATGGCGTAATTGCCGGCGCCGTTCGTGACGATGGCGTCGTCCGGCAGCCGTGCGCGCAGTTGCGCCATGATCTCGCCCAGTTGCACGTCGCCGAGCATCGGCCGCGGCGCGCGCCACTCAAGGTAGGCCGCGTGGGCCTGCTGCGGCGCGCCCGCCCACGCCAGCGCGCCGCTCGGCTCGAGCACCGCGAGCTCGGCTGCGATCTCGGGCATGCCCGAGACGATCGGCAGATCGGCCGCGTACACGCGCCCGAGTTCTTCCGCGCCTTGATGAACGTGCACGAGCGTTTGCTTCGTCTTCGGAATGCCGAGCAGCGTGTACCCGCCTGTCGTCGCCTCGCCCAAACGGGGACCGATGACGAGCAGCAAGTCCGCATCGCGAATGCGTTGTGCCAGCGCGGGATTGATGCCCAGGCCGACGTCGCCGGCGTAGTTCGGATGATCGTTGTCGATCGTGTCTTGATAGCGGAACGCACAGCCGATCGGCAGTTGCCAGGTTTCGACGAAGCGCCGCAGATCGGCGCATGCCTGCGCATTCCAGCCGCTGCCGCCCGCAATGACCATCGGCCGCTGCGCGCCTTCGAGCAATGCGCGCAGCGTTTCGATTTGCCCATGCGAAGGCGAGGCGGCGATGCGCTTGAACGGCGGCGCGGCCGGCATGCGCGGGCAAGGATCGGACAGCATATCCTCGGGCAGCGCGAGCACGACCGGCCCCGGCCGCCCCGCGCAAGCCGTATGGAACGCATGGCTCAGATATTCGGGGATGCGCCGCGCGTCGTCCATTTGCGCGACCCATTTCGCCATCTGCCCGAACATGCGCCGATAGTCGATCTCTTGAAACGCCTCCCGGTCCAAATGCTCGCGCGCGCACTGGCCGATCAGCAAGATCATCGGCGTCGAATCCTGAAAGGCGGTATGCACACCGATCGAGGCATGCGTCGCGCCCGGCCCGCGCGTGACGAGCGCGACGCCGGGCCGTCCCGTGAGCTTGCCGGTCGCCTCGGCCATGTTCGCGGCCCCGGCCTCGTGGCGGCAGACAAACGTGCGAATGCGTTCCGTTTCATCGTGGAGCGCGTCGAGCACAGCGAGAAAGCTCTCGCCGGGGACGCTGAAAACACGGTCGACTCCATGCGTGATGAGCGCGTCGACGAGCAATCGCGCTCCGGTCACGTTGGTGGTATCGGCGGCATTCGACATGTGCGGCAACCTCCTGCTTATCTGGCGATGTTGTTCGAAGGAAGTGGCAACGGGGCAAAGCGCGTTGCGAGACGGCGCCGACAGCTTACGCCTGGGTCGGCCGCACTGTCACTGCCGAAAAATGCGCAAAGCCGCGGCGCTGCGGCCCGATGTCGCGCCACGCCCATGCGCATTCAGCCGGCGCATGGGCTGTCAGCACTCGACGATATTCACGGCCAGCCCGCCGCGCGACGTTTCCTTGTATTTGGTCTTCATGTCGGCCCCCGTCTCGCGCATGGTCTTGATCACCGAATCGAGCGACACGTAGTGGCTGCCATCGCCGCGCAACGCCATGCGCGCCGCATTGACGGCTTTGACCGCGGCCATGGCGTTGCGCTCGATGCAGGGAATCTGCACCATGCCACCCACCGGATCGCAGGTCAGGCCGAGGTTGTGCTCCATGCCGATCTCGGCCGCATTCTCGACTTGCCGCGGCGTGCCGCCCATGACGGCGGCCAGCGCGCCGGCCGCCATCGAGCAGGCCACGCCCACTTCGCCTTGGCAACCCACTTCCGCGCCCGAGATCGATGCGTTCAGCTTGTAGAGAATGCCGATCGCGGCGGCCGTCATCAGAAAATCGATCACACCCTGCTCGTTCGCACCGGGCACGAAACGCGTGTAGTAGTGCAGCACGGCCGGGATGATGCCGGCGGCGCCGTTGGTGGGCGCGGTGACGACGCGTCCGCCCACCGCGTTCTCTTCGTTCACGGCAATGGCGTACAAGTTGATCCAGTCGACCATTGAAAGCGGGTCGCGCAGCCCCTGCTCCGGGTTGCTCGATAGCGTGCGATAGAGTTGTGGCGCGCGGCGCTTGACTTGAAACGGCCCCGGAAGCGTGCCGTCGGCGTCGGGATTGCCGATCCCGCAGCCACGCGCAACGCACGACTGCATCACATCCCAAATCTTCAGCAAACCGGCGCGCGTTTCTTCCTCGGTATGCCAGACGCGTTCGTTGTCCCACATGAGCTGGGCGATCGATTTACCGGTCGATGCGCACAGCGCCAGCAGTTCGTTACCGGTGCTGAACGGGTGCGCCCGCTGGTCCGCCGCCTGCAGCACTTTCGTGTTGGGTGCGCCGGCGGTCACGACGAAGCCGCCGCCCACCGACAGATAGGTCGCCTCGCGCAGCACCTCGCCCGCCGCGTCGCTCGCCCGCAGCTTCAGGCCGTTCGGATGCTCGGGCAGCGCTTGCCGGTAGAAGGCGATCTGGTCCTTGGGCGTGAAGGCGATTTCGTGCTTGCCGAGCAAGTTAAGCCGTCGCGCCTTCTGCACAGCGTCCAGCCGAGCCGCGATCGTCGACGCATCGACGGTATCAGGCGCCTCCCCCATTAACCCGAGCATGAGGCCGCGATCGGTGCCGTGCCCTTTGCCCGTTGCGCCGAGCGACCCGTAGAGGTCGACCTTGACCGCGGCGGTGCGCTCGAGCAAGGCGTCGCGTTCGAGCCCTTGGACGAACAGCAGGGCCGCGCGCATGGGCCCGACCGTATGCGAGCTCGAGGGACCGATGCCGATCTTGAATAAATCGAAGACGCTGACTGCCATTGCTGCTCCACAGGGTAATTGTTCGAAGGGGCGCACGCAGCTAACGCGCGCCGTTTCGGGTGATGAAGGCTCCGCCCGAAGCCCACTGCCGCCGTTACGGTTACGGTTACGGTTACGGTTGTCGCCGCCCTTCCAGCAAGCAATGCGCTAGCCTGCCCCTCGCCGGGCACGCCCAGCGCGTTATCTCGCCGGCAGCGGCAGGCACACGGCAAGCCAAGCCGGAGGCGTGGGCGCGAGCCGCAGCGCGAGGCCCGTATAGCGGCCCGAGAGCCGCGCGGCAAGATGGAACAGCTCGGCCCCGTCTTTCGGGTCCCATTGCCCCGCGTAGCCCGGCAACCCGGCCTCGCGGCGCTTCGCGTCGAACGCCACGCTCGAATGCACGAACTCTTCGTGCGTCTTCTCTCCGAGCGCATACGGCATCAGCCAATCGAGCGCCAATTGGAGCGTCGCGCCGTTCTGCGCGCGCAGCACGAGCCAATTGCGGTTGTGACGCCGCGCGGCCAGCGCCGCCATCACGAGCGGTTCCAAGTCGTGCGTCACGTAATGCAGCGCATCGCGCTCGGCGAAATCGACCGTGGCGCCGTCGGGTGCGACGTTCGCGCCGATCTGCTCGACGAACAACCGCTGCGCCGCATTGATGAGCTTGCGGTCGTCGAGCGTAAAGGCCGCCATCGCGACGAGCTTCACGCGGTGGCTCTCCCAGTTGTTGCGGTACGTGCCCGTGAGCGGGCGCGGCTGCGCATCGACGCGCTCGACGTAGCCTTTCGCGAGCTTGGCGATGAACGCGGACGCCGCGTTGCGCGTCTTCACCGGCAACGCGCTCGCCGTCATGTCGTAGGCGAGGATCATCGCGTCGAAATGCGTCTCGTCGATCGGATTGAAGCTCGGTTGATAGGTGCTCGCCCAAGCGAACAGGAAACGATCGACGAGGCGCAGATACCGCTCGTCGCCCGTCGCCCGCCAAACGAGCGCCGCATCGCGCATGAGCGCCAGGTCCTGCTCCGCTGCGAGGCTCTCGTCGTAGATGCCTTCGTGCGGCAAGGTCCCTTCGGTGTGCAGCCGCGCGAGCGGCTTGGGCTGATCGTTCAATCGCGCCGCCACGCGTTTGACGAGCCCTTGCGCAATGGGCGCGGCGCTCGTGCGCTCGCTCGTTTGCATGGCAGGCGCCGCGCAAAGGTTCATCGCCGCCCAGGCCGAGTCGACGGGGACGAACACGCCCGCGCAGGCGAACAGGCACGCCGCAAGCGATGCCCGCGCTGTCAATTTGGTGTCGGCCGCTTGCCCCATCCGTCGCTCCTTCATTGGCTTGATTTCGGAGTCAGATGGTAGCCCGTATTGACGACGAACGACGCATGCCCGCGCGAAGCGGGCATGTCGTCGGCTCGCGCCGTTACGCTCCGGCTCGCGCCGTCATGCGTAATCGGCCACCGGCACGCAGGAACAGAACAAATTGCGGTCCCCATAAGCGTTGTCCGCGCGGCCCACCGGCGGCCAATACTTGCGCGCCACCAACGACGGCAGCGGATAGGCCGCCGCCTCACGCGAATAGGCGTGCGGCCATTCATCGGCCGTCACGACGGCCGCCGTATGAGGCGCATGCTTGAGCGGATTGTCCTCGCGGTCGACCCGCCCTTCCTCCACGGCCCGGATCTCCTCGCGAATCGCGATCATCGCCTCGATGAAGCGATCGAGTTCTTCCTTCGATTCCGACTCGGTCGGCTCGACCATCAGCGTGCCCGGCACCGGGAAGCTCATCGTCGGCGCATGGAAGCCGTAATCGGCCAGCCGCTTGGCCACGTCGTCGACCGTGATCCCGCTCGTCTCCTTGATCGGGCGCAGATCGAGAATGCACTCGTGCGCGACCAGCCCGCCCGGGCCTGCGTAAAGCACCGGATAGTGCGGCGCGAGGCGCTTGGCGACATAGTTCGCATTCAAGATCGCGACTTCGGTCGCGGCCGTCAGATTCTTCGCGCCCATCATCGCGATGTACATCCACGAGATCGGCAAAATCGAAGCCGAACCATAGGGCGCAGCCGACACGGCGCCAATGCCGCTCTCGGCGCGGCGGTAGCCCGACGAGATCTGATTGGGCAGGAATTGCGCCAAGTGCGCGCCGACCGCCACGGGGCCGACGCCGGGGCCGCCGCCGCCATGCGGAATGCAGAACGTCTTGTGCAGGTTCAAGTGCGAGACGTCGCCGCCGAATTGCCCCGGCGCCGTGAGTCCGACCATCGCGTTCATATTGGCGCCATCGACATACACTTGGCCGCCGTGCGCATGCACGATCTCGCAAATTTCGCGCACGTTCTGCTCGAATACGCCGTGCGTCGAGGGGTACGTGATCATGATCGCCGCCAGGTTGGCCGCATGTTCGGCCGCCTTCGCCTTGAGGTCTGCAATATCGACGTTGCCCTGCTCGTCGCAGCCCACCACGACCACTTTCATGCCCGCCATGTGCGCCGACGCCGGGTTCGTCCCGTGGGCCGACGCCGGAATCAGGCAAACATCGCGATGGCCTTCGCCGCGCGAAGCGTGATAAGCGTGGATGATGAGCAAGCCGGCGTACTCGCCTTGCGAGCCGGCGTTGGGCTGCAGCGATACGGCCGCATAGCCCGTCGCGGCGACCAGCATTTGCTCGAGCTCGTCGATCATCTCGCGGTAGCCGACCGTCTGCTCGGCCGGCGCGAACGGATGGATCTGCGAAAACTCGGGCCACGTGACGGGCAGCATCTCCGACGTCGCGTTCAGCTTCATCGTGCAAGAGCCGAGCGGGATCATCGAACGATCGAGCGCGAGATCCTTATCGGCGAGGCTGCGCAGATAGCGCAGCATCTCCGTCTCCGAATGGTGACGGTTGAAAACGTGGTGCGTCAGATAGGCGCTCGTGCGCACGAGCGTTGCCGGAAGGGCGGCCGCCTCGCTCGCGCGGCCTTCCTCTTGCGCGCGCGTGAGCGCCGTGTCGAGCACGTCGACGTGCGGCACGTCGATCGCGCCCGCCGCGGTCGCGAACACGCTCAAGAGATCGGTCAAATCGGCGCGCTTGGTGGTTTCGTCGATCGATACGCCCACGCGCGTGTCGCTCACGCGGCGCAGATTGATGCGCAGGCGCTTGGCCGCGTCATGGACGGCGGCCGTGCGCGCGCCGGTTTCGATCGTCAGCGTGTCGAAGAAGGTGTCGTTCACGAGCGCATAGCCGAGCTGCTTGACGCCCGCGGCGAGCAGGCTCGCAATGCGATGCACGCGCTGAGCGATCGTCTTGAGCCCTTGCGGCCCGTGATAGACGGCATACATGCTCGCCATGATCGCGAGCAGCGCTTGCGCCGTGCACACGTTCGAGGTGGCCTTTTCGCGGCGAATGTGTTGCTCGCGCGTCTGCAGCGCAAGTCGCAGCGCGCTCTTGCCCTGGGCGTCGACCGTCACGCCGACGAGCCGGCCCGGCATTTGACGCTTGAACGTGTCGCGCACCGCCATGTAGGCGGCGTGCGGGCCGCCGAACCCCACGGGCACGCCGAAGCGCTGCGAGGTGCCGACGGCAACGTCCGCGCCCCATTCGCCCGGCGGCGTCAAAAGGGTCAGCGCGAGCAGATCGGCCGCCACCACGACATGGCCGCCCGCCGCATGCACGGCCTCGGTCAATGCGCGATAGTCGCGCACGTCGCCGCCCGCGCCCGGGTATTGCAGCAAGACGCCGAACGCGTTCGCGGCGGCCGCCTCGTGCGCCGGTCCCACGTGCACTTCGATGCCGATCGGCTCCGCGCGCGTGCGCACCACTTCGATCGTTTGCGGCAGCACGTCGTCGGCCACGTAAAACAGGTTCGATTTGGCTTTGCCGACGCGTTGCAGGAGCGTCATCGCTTCGGCCGCGGCCGTCGCCTCGTCCAGCAGCGACGCATTCGCGATCTCGAGCCCCGTCAAGTCGCCGATCATCTGCTGAAAATTCAGTAACGCCTCGAGCCGGCCTTGCGAGATTTCGGGTTGATACGGCGTGTAGGCCGTGTACCACGCCGGGTTTTCCAGCACATTGCGCAGAATGACGGCCGGCGTGTGCGTGTTGTAGTAGCCCTGCCCGATGAAGGAGCGGAACACCTCGTTTTTGTCCGCGAGCTGCAGCAGCTCGGCCAGCGCCTCGGCCTCGCTGCGCGGCTCGGCGAACGGCCCGAGCGGCAACGCATCGGTGCGGCGGATCGCGCTCGGGATCACGGCATCGATCAGCGCGACGCGCGATTCGAAACCGAGCGCTTGGAGCATCGTGCGCTGGTCCGCGCTGTCCGGGCCGATGTGCCGCTCGGCGAAGGCGTCATGCACTTCGAGCGCGGCGAGCGAGAAAGGGGTGCGGTTCATCAGACGATCCGGGTGTTCGAGCTTCATGATAGGGCGGGGCTGGGGCGCGGCGGTTCGGCGTCGAGCATGCCGGATGCGCCGCGCGGCAAAAACGGGAGAAAGGGTTAGCCTACGAGCTTCTGATAGCCGTCTGCGTCGAGCAATTTGTCGAGCGCGGCGCCGGCGCCGAGCTTGACCTTGAACAGCCAGCTCGCATAAGCGTCTTGGTTGACTGCATCGGGCGCGTCGACGAGCGCTTCGTTGACGGCCACGACCTCGCCCGAAACCGGCGCATAAATGTCGGAAGCCGCCTTGACCGATTCGACGACGCCCACGGCGTCACCGGCCGTGAAGCTCTTGCCGACTGCCGGCAGTTCGAGGAAGACGATATCGCCGAGCGTCTCTTGCGCGTGATCGGTGATACCCACCGTCACCGTGCCGTCGGCTTCGGTTCTGACCCACTCGTGTTCTTCGGTGTATTTCAGATCGGCCGGGACGTTGCTCATGTGTTGCTCCTGGTGAAATAGGACTTGCGTTGAATTGAAAGCGTAAGGACCGAAAAACGCGCGCAGGGCCCGTTAGGCGGCGAGCACCTTGCCGTTGCGCACGAACGGCAGTTTTACCACGCTTGCGGGCAGCGCTTTGCCCCGAATCTGAACCTGCACGAGATCGCCCGGCTTCACGCCTTTGGGCACGCGAGCAAAGGCGATCGATTCCTGCATCGACGGCGAGAACGTGCCGCTCGTGATTTCGCCTTCGCCGTGCGGCGTCACCACGGTCTGGTGCGCACGCAGCACGCCGCCGGCCTTGCCGTCTTCCTTCTGCAAGATCAGTCCGACGAAATCGCTGCGCGCACCGTGTTGCTCGAGCGCCGCCCGGCCCACGAACTCCCGCGGTGCGGTCAGGTCGACGGTCCAAGCAAGGCCGGCATCGAGCGGGGAAACCTCTTCATCCATGTCTTGGCCGTACAGATTCATGCCGGCTTCGAGCCGCAGCGTGTCGCGCGCACCGAGCCCGCACGGGCGCACGCCCGCCGCTTGCAGTGCCTGCCAAAGTGCGGCGACCTTCTGCGCCGGCACGATGATTTCGAATCCATCTTCGCCCGTGTAGCCCGTGCGGGCGATCGTCAGATCGCCGAAAGCGGCGTCGCTCACGCGCGCCGCGTTGAACGGCTTGAGCGGCTCGGTCGCGCCGCGCGCCGACGGCAGCACCTGCCACACCTTGGCGCGCGCGTTCGGACCCTGCACGGCGACGATCGCGAAATCGCGGCGCGGCGTGATCGTCACGCCAAAGCCGCGCTCGGCATTCAAGCGGTTGAACCACGCGATATCTTTTTCCGCGGTGCCGGCGTTGACCACGACGCGGAAGCATTCATCGGAGAAAAAGTAAACGATGAGATCGTCGATCACGCCGCCGCGCTCGTTGAGCATGCACGAATACAGTGCGCGGCCCGGCGTCTGCAGCTTGCCGACGTTGTTGGCGAGCGCATATTCGAAGAACGCGCGGGCGCGCGCCCCCGTGAAATCGACGACGCACATGTGCGACACGTCGAACATGCCCGCGTCGCCGCGCACGGCATGGTGTTCGTCGATCTGCGAGCCGTAATTGACAGGCATGTCCCAGCCGCCGAAATCGACCATGCGCGCATTGAGGGCACGGTGAACGGCGTTGAGCGGAGTATGTTTGAGTTCGGTCATCGGGGCCTCGGCGCGCAAAGGTATAGGCGAAAACAAAAAAGGGCCATGCCGGCCGATTTGCGCGCGCAGCTCGAAAGCTGTATTACGCGACCTATACGGTGCATGACCCCTCTGTCCTCGATACCTGAGAGATTGCGCCGCCGAAAAATATTTGTTTTTTCAGCGTTGCGCGCGCCCCTTCGGTGGGCGGCTTGCTCGCGGGGGCGGCCTTCGAATCTTGCCGCCGCGCAGGCGCGGGCTACCGCCTCTCTCCAGAGTGCGAAAAGCCGCGCGATGCGCGAGCCCTTCGACGCGGTCGGTCCTTTTGCCTGAGAGTTTGCGGGTGTGCCCCTTCGGCGGCGCCCCGGCAGGTGAAAACCCTGCCGCGAACACGCTCTCCCGACGCGTGCGCGAAATTTACGCGAGCGTAAGGGTGTTGTCAAATGACCGCGCTTGCGAAGCGGCGATCCTGCAGCTTCGGTCAAGAAGCGCTAACTTACTCTTATGCGCGATGAACGCCGTGCGCGCCGCACGCGTCCATAGTTGAGCTCGACGGGAATAGCGGCGCGCCTGCGCTCGTCTAACGAAGCGTGACGCGGTCAATCGCGCCGGCAGCAATAGAGAGGAGGAACTCCATGTCGAACCGTTTCTGCTGCACTGACCCCGACATTCGCCTGTTGGCCGCGGGCCGGGTGCAGTTCGCCTCCAGCGAAGCGCTCGAGCGCGCGATGGAGCCGCTTATCGTACGTTCGCGCGCCGTGCCGACGGGCACCCTCGCCGATGTTTTCCGCGACGTCGATGCCAATGCCCTGCTGTTCGTCGCTGCATGGCGCGTGAACCGCTTCGACGCGGCCGAGCGCACCATCGTCGACGCCATCGCCCATGCAATCGAGCCGCTGCGCGGCGAAGCCACGCCGGCCTGGGTCGACGTGGCCACGCCCGCGGGCGCCTGGACGTCGGGGCGCAGCGGGCCGGGCGAGTGTTTGGTGCTCGTGCGCCAGCCGCTCGAAAAACCCAACCCCGTGATCCAAACGAGCTGGATCGACCGCGTCCTGCTTGCGCTCAATGGCGACGCCGAGCCGCCCGACGGTTTGATTTCGGCGAACTTCTTTGCCACCACCGATGAAGCCACCGTGCTCAACTTCGCTCGCTGGACCAGCGCCGAGGCGCACCGCATCGCATTGGCGCGCGGCCACTATGCGCAACACGGCAGCATCGGAAAGTCGCCCCTTTGGCAAGCCACGCGCGAACATCCGGGCATTCGCGCGGAACACGAGGTGTGTCGATACATGCGTGTGTCATAGCGCCGCGATGACAACGTCGCAACAATCCCATGACAATCATATGACGCCGACATAGCGCCTGGATAACGGTCGGCGCCGGGCGCGCCATGCGACGGGCGGGGCGCAACCCGCCTGCATTTATCCCACCCGGTGCTCCGCTATACGAGCACGCCGACGCGATACTTCGTGATCTGCCGGTACGGCTTGTCCGGGCGGGAGATCACGTCTTCACGATCCGCCATGTTGATCTGATTGGGAAAGCCGCCCGCTTCGAGGCAAAGCCCCGCGTGCGCGCCATACGTCATTCCATTGCGTCCGCGCACGCCTTCCAAATAGTTGCCGGAGTAGAACTGCAAGCCGCGCTGATCGGTCGATACCGTCATCACGCGCCCGCTCGCCGGTTCGTAGAGCCGCGCGACCTCGCGCAGCGCCGGCTGCGACTCGCGCAATACATAGCAGTGATCGAAACCGCGCGCGAGCGACAGTTGTTCATGCGGCCATTCGAGCCGCGCGCCGATCGGCGCCGCCTCGCGAAAGTCGAAGGCCTTGCCGGCGACGGCCGTCTGCCTCACGGGAATCAAGCCCGCATCCACTTCGAAAAACGCGTCGGCATCGATCGACAGCACGTGGCCCTTGATATCGGCGCCCGGCTGCGCGGCCAGATTGAAGTAACCGTGGCTGGTCAGGTTCAGCGGCGTGGGGGCATCGGTCGTCGCGCGATAGTCGATCGTCAATTCGCCGTCATCGTCGAGCGTGTAGCGCACTTGCACGCGCACGTTTCCGGGAAACCCGGCGTCGCCCTCTTCCGAATCGAGCGTCAGCACGAGCGCGCCATCGTCTTCGCGCGCCTGCCACAGCGCGCGATGAAAGCCCGTGGCGCCGCCGTGCAGCGAGTTCTCGCCCTCGTTGCGATCGACGTTGTGCTCGATGCCGTCGAGCGTGAAGCGCGCGCGGGCGATGCGATTGGCCCAGCGCCCGACCAGCGCGCCCATGTACGAGGTCGCGGCCCAGTAATCGGCGGGCGTGTCGTGCCCGAGCATGATGTCGCCGAGCCGGCCCGCGCGGTCTGGAGCATGCCAGGAGACGATCGCGCCGCCCAGTTCGCTGATGGATACGCGCATGCCATGCGCGTTGCGCAGCGTGAAAAGATCGACGGTTTGGCCGTCGGGCAGAACGCCCCACGATTCGTGCGACAACTTGGCAGTGCTCATCATAGGGACATGTACGGTTTGAATGTCGGGTGGAAAAGGGTGAACAAGGGTGAAAAGGATGGAAAACGACCCCTCGCAGGCCCGCTCAGGCTGTCTCTTGCGCACTCGTCGCGCGCAGTTGGTATTCGCGCGGCGTGCAGCCGAGCTCCCGGCGAAACACCGCGTGCAGATACTGCACCGATTTGAAGCCGCAGCGCACGGCGACATCGATGCTCGACACATCGCGCTTGACGAGCAGCGCCTTGGCCGCATCGAGCTTTTGCCGCAGTATTTCCTGGTGGACGGTGCATTGCAACTCGCGCCGGAAATGCTCTTCGAGCGAGGAGCGCGACACGCCCACGTAGTCGGCCACCTGCTCGGTGCGGATGCCTTGGCATGCGTACTGCCGAATGAAATGGCGCGCCCGCGCGACATAAGGGCTCGCAAGCGGCTGATGCTTCGTCGAATCGAGCACGTTGATGCCGACCGGCGGCACGAGGATCGTACGGCCCGGGAAGCGCGCGCCGTGCAACATCTGGTGCAGCAAGTGCGCGGCGGTGCGGCCCATTTCCTCGGTGCCTTGGATGACAGAAGACAACGGGATGCGCGTGAGCGTGCGCGTGAGCGGATCGTTGTCGATGCCGATGATGGCCACATCCTCGGGCACGGGAATACCCGCGATCAAGCACGCTTGCAACAGATGCCGCGCTCGCGCGTCGGTCACGGCGATCACGCCCACGGGCTTGGGCAGCGCGTCGAGCCACTGGGTCAATTGCTCGATCGCTTGGTTCCAAGTGGGGGCGCTCGTCGATAGCCCGCGATAGATCTCGGCATCGATCTGTTCGCGCGTGCGCCCGTCGGCCTCGCGCAGTCGCGCAAACGCCAACTCGCGCTGGTGGGCCCAGCGGTGCTCGTTCGCGGGCGGCAGGCTGTAGAGCGCGAAATGCCTGAGTCCCGCCTCGATCAAATGCGTGTAGGCGAGCGATACGAGCTTCAGATTATCGGTCGCGATATAAGGCACGCCGGACGGGTAGTGCGAAGGATCCTCGAACGACGAACCGACGGCCACGACGGGCAGCGGGCAGCGCGCAAGCGCATCGCAGACGGCGGGGTCGTCGAAGTCCGCGATGATGCCGTCGCCGTCGAAACGCTCGATGCCGGCGAGGCGGCAACGGAAGTCTTCTTCGAGAAAGAGGTTCCAACCCACGCGCGTGGAAAGCAGATATTGACCGACGCCCGCGATGATCTCGCGGTCGTAGACTTTGTTCGCATTGAACAGCAGCGCAATACGATGCGCCTTCTGCTGCATGGCCGCCTTTGTCATCGCTCGTGCCCGGCTATCCATGCTGCAGCGCGTTCGTGCTCGCGCATGAGGTCGTCTCCTGTCGTTTTCGCTCCCGCGTCGATGGCGCCGCGAGTTGCCGCGCCGCCAGCCCCGGGCGCCCCGGGCGCCCCGGCCGCCTTGGCCGTCCGTGCTCGGCCCGTGCTCGTCATGGCACCGATGGAGCGCTACCCGCGATTCTAGGCGGGAATGCCGCGCCTGCGGGAAACGGCTCGCGCACCGGCAAGAAACGTTAGCGCCGCTGCGCAATTTCGCAATTGTGGGTGGCGCGGCCCCGCTGGCACCATGGCCGCACTCCGATAACCGGCCGCCGCTCGAAGAATGGCGCGCCGGCCGGCCACCGCGGGCATCGGCCCGCGATCGCGCGAGTCGCCGCGCACGGCTACCGAATCGGCAAAGCAGGCGACGCCCAATATACAAAAATGGAGTGGAGACATGGCATTCGCAAAGCGTCGGTCCATCTTAGGTTCGCTCGTCGCAGGCGCGGTCCTCGCGAGCCTCACGCTAGCCGCACCGCTCGCGCACGCGAGCAAGGAGCATCCCGTCATCGGTTTTTGCATCGACGATCTGCGCGTCGAACGCTGGTCGCGCGACCGTGATTACTTCGTCGCCGCGGCGAAAAAGCTCGGCGCGACCGTATCGGTGCAATCGGCCGACGCGAGCGAAGAGCGGCAAATCTCGCAGATCGAGAACCTGATTTCGCGCGGCGTCGACGTGATCGTCATCGTGCCGTTCAACTCGAAGACGCTCGGCAATGTCGTCGCCGAGGCCAAGAAGGCCGGCATCAAGGTCGTGTCGTACGACCGCCTGATTCTGGACGCCGACGTCGACGCCTACATCTCGTTCGACAACGAAAAGGTGGGCGAACTGCAAGCCAAGGGCGTCTACGATGCCAAGCCCAAAGGCAACTACTTCCTGCTCGGCGGCGCGCCGACCGACAACAACGCCAAGATGCTGCGCGAAGGCCAGTTGAAGGTGCTCAAGCCCGCGATCGATCGCGGCGACATCAAGGTGGTCGGCGAGCAGTGGGTGCCCGAATGGAGCGCGGCCACGGCGCTGCGCATCGTCGAGGATGCGCTCACGGCCAACAGCAACAAGATCGATGCGATCGTCGCGTCCAACGACGGCACGGCCGGCGGCGCGATTCAGGCGTTGGCCGCGCAAAAGCTTGCGGGCAAAGTGCCCATCTCGGGCCAGGATGCCGATCTTGCCGCCGTCAAGCGCGTGATCGCCGGGACGCAAACGATGACGGTCTACAAGCCGATCAAGCTCATCGCCACCAAAGCGGCCCAACTGTCGGTCGATCTCGCGAAAGGCGTGAAGCCGCAGTTCAACGCCCAGTACGACAACGGCAAGAAGAAGGTCGACACCATCCTGCTGCAGCCGACGGTGCTGACCAAGAAGAACGTCGATGTGGTCGTCAAAGACGGCTTCTATACGCAAGCGCAGCTCTCGAGCCAATAACGCCCGATGCGATCGCGCGGCCTGCTTGCAATGCAGGCCGCGCGGCATCGGCGCCTGTTCAGTCGAATCAAGGAACGAGACGCATGGCGCAAGCACAACCGTTGCTATCGCTCAATGGCATCGTCAAGACATTCGGGGGCGTGAAGGCCCTCGACGGAATTCACCTGTCGGTGTCGCCCGGCGAGTGCGTCGGCCTATGCGGCGAAAACGGCGCAGGCAAATCCACCCTCATGAAAATCGTCTCGGGCGTGTATCCGCACGGGACCTGGGACGGCGAGATCGTCTGGGACGGCGCGCCGTTGAAAGCGGCGAGTGTGCGCGACACCGAGCGCGCGGGCATCGTCATCATTCATCAGGAACTCATGCTCGTGCCGGAGCTCTCGGTGGCCGAGAATATTTTTCTCGGCAACGAGATCACACTGCCCGGCGGCCGCATGAACTATGCGGCGATGCACCGGCGCGCCGACGAGCTGCTGCGAGGCCTCGGCATCGAGGGCATCAATGTGGCGCAGCCGGTGATGAACTTCGGCGGCGGGCATCAGCAACTGATCGAAATCGCGAAGGCGCTCAACAAGAACGCGCGTTTGTTGATCCTCGACGAACCGTCCTCGTCGTTGACGGCGGCCGAAACGCGCATCTTGCTCGACATCGTGCGCGACTTGAAGCGCCGCGGCGTCGCTTGCATCTACATCTCGCACAAGCTCGACGAAGTCGAAGCCGTCTGCGACACGGTCACGGTGATCCGCGACGGGCGGCATGTGGAAACATCTCCGCTCGCCGCCATGCCGGCCCCGCGCATCGTCGCTTTGATGGTGGGGCGCGAGATCACGAACCTATTTCCGCGCGAGGCGCACGAGATCGGCGAGGTCGTGCTCGAAGCGCGCAACGTGACCTGCTTCGACGTGACCAACCCGCGCCGCAAACGCGTGGACGACGTCTCCTTCAGCGTACGGCGCGGCGAGATCCTCGGCGTGGCGGGGCTCGTCGGCTCGGGCCGCACCGAGCTCATGCAGGCGATCTTCGGCGCGTATCCCGGCACGAGCCGCGCCACGGTGCGCGTCGAGGGCAAGACGATCGCCGTGCGCGCACCGGGCGATGCGATTCGGGCCGGTATCGGCATGGCGCCGGAAGACCGCAAGGCGCATGGCATCGTGCCGGACCTGGGCGTCGGCCACAACATCACGCTCTCGGTGCTGCAGCGCTTCGTCAAGCGGGGCTCGATCGACGCGGCCGCCGAGCTCGACACAATCCACAAGTCGATGAGGCAACTGTCGGTGCGCGCCGCGCATCCGTTCTTGCCGATCGCCAATCTGTCGGGCGGCAATCAGCAAAAGGCCGTGCTCACGCGCGTGCTGCTGACCGAACCGAAAGTGCTGATCCTCGACGAACCGACGCGCGGCGTCGACGTCGGCGCGAAGTATGAAATTTACAAACTGATTTTCGCGCTCGCCAAGCAAGGCATGGCGATCGTCGTCGTGTCCTCCGAATTGCCCGAAGTGCTCGGTCTCGCCGATCGCGTGCTCGTCATGGGCGAAGGCGAGCTGCGCGGCGATTTCCTGAACGACGGCCTCACGCAAGAGGCCATTCTCACGGCCGCCATCGAACCGGCACACCGGGCCGCGGCCTTGCCCCCCAACGAAACGGCTCCCGTATGACACCCGACCTTTCCTCCGCTCGCCTGCGCGGCGATGCCGCCCAAGGCGGCGCGGACCGCGTGCGCCAATGGTTCGCGCGCTACAAGATTCTCGCGCTGTTGCTGGCCGTCGCGCTCATTTGGCTGTTCTTCACCGTGCTCACGCACGGCGCGTTCGCCACCCCGCGCAACCTGTCGAATTTGCTGCGGCAAATGGCGATCAGCGGCACGCTCGCGTGCGGCATGGTGTTCGTCATCATCGCGGGCGAAATCGATCTGTCGGTCGGCTCCTTGCTCGGCTTGCTCGGCGGCATCGCCGCGATCCTCGACGCCAATCGCCGCTGGCCGATCGAAGCGACGATCCCCGCCGTACTGGCGCTCGGCGTGCTGGCCGGGATGTTCAACGGGTGGCTCTCGACCTACCGGCGCATCCCCTCGTTCATCGTCGGGCTCGGCGGCATGCTCGCCTATCGCGGCGTGCTGCTCGGCATCACGGGCGGCGCGACGATCGCGCCCGTCTCCGATCGCTTCGTGTTTCTCGGCCAAGGCTATCTGCCGCGCCTCGCGGGCGATGCGCTCGCCGCGCTGCTCTTCGGCGTGCTCGCGTTCGTGACGGCGCGCCAGCGCGGCAATCGGCGCCGCTACGACTTGCCCGTCCCGCCGCTGTGGCAAGACGCCGTGAAGATCGTAGGCGCAGGCGCCATCATCTTCGCGTTCGTCGCGACGCTCGACGGCTACGGCGGCATTCCGGTGCCGGTGTTGCTCGTGTTGGTACTGCTCGGCGTGTTCACCTGGGTCGCCACGCAAACCGTGTTCGGGCGCCGAATCTACTCGGTCGGCTCCAATCTCGAAGCCACGCGGCTTTCAGGGGTCGATACGAACCGCGTCAAGCTCGCCATCTTCGCGCTGATGGGGCTGATGTGCGCGTTCGCAGGCATCGTCAATACCGCCCGGCTCGCCGCGGGCTCGCCTTCGGCGGGCACGATGGGCGAACTGGACGCCATCGCGGCCTGCTTCATCGGCGGCACGTCGATGCGCGGCGGCTCGGGCACGGTCTACGGCGCACTGATCGGGGCGCTCGTCATGGCCAGTCTGGACAACGGCATGTCGATGCTCGACGTCGACGCGTACTGGCAAATGATCGCGAAAGGCGCGATCCTTGTCCTCGCGGTGTGGATCGACGTCGTTTCGCGCACCAACCGGCGGTAGAAAAAGCCCGAGCTTGTGCAACGCGTGTTGCGCTGCAACGTAGCCGCGCAACGCGCGGCATTTTCTTCAACCATGGAATTTCGCATGTCGTACGCCATTTATCCGAGCTTGGCCGAGCAAAACGTCGTCGTCACGGGAGGCGGCAGCGGCATCGGCGCGGCGATCGTCGAAGCGTTCGCCCGCCAAGGGGCGCGTGTATTTTTTCTCGACATTGCCGAGAGCGATTCCGAAGCGCTCGTGCAAAGCCTAGGGGATTGCGCCTACCCGCCCACGTTCCACCGCTGCGACTTGCGCGACACCGAAGCGATCGAGCGCGTATTTGCCGCCATCACCGCCGAAGCGGGCGCGATCGACGTCCTAGTGAACAACGCGGCGAGCGACGATCGCCACCCGTTCGGCGAGATTACGCCCGCCTATTGGGACGAGCGCATTGCCGTCAATCTTCGGCACCAATTTTTTTGCGCCCAACATGCCGCTTCCGGCATGAAGACTGCGGGTAAGGGAGTGATTCTCAATCTCGGCTCGATCTCGTGGCACCTTGCGCTGCCGAGCCTTTCGATCTATATGACGGCCAAGGCCGGCATCGAAGGGCTCACCCGTGCACTCGCCCGAGAACTGGGCGCGTTCGGCATCCGCGTCAACGCCATCATCCCGGGGGCCGTCCGCACGCCGAGACAGATGAAGCTGTGGCAATCGCCCGAAAGCGAGGCGAAGCTCGTCGCCGACCAATGCCTACCCGAGCGGGTCGAGCCCGAGCATGTCGCAAGAATGGCCTTGTTTCTCGCATCCGAGGACGGCTCGCGCTGCTCGGGACGCGACTACTTCGTCGATGCGGGGTGGTATGGAGCATCTTCATGATTTCACCGGAATGTATTTGGCCGCTAGGCGCCGAGCTCGGCGAGGGGCCTATATGGAGTAGCCGCGACAAAGCCGTGTATTTCGTCGACATCAAGCGCAAGCACGTTCACCGCTATTGCGCGGAGACGCGCGAGACGATGACCTGGCCCGCCCCGAGCGAGGCCTGCTTCGTCGTGCCGAGCGCGGACGGTGACTTCGTCTGCGGCCTACGCAAAGGACTGTATCGATTCGATCCGCGCACGGGCGCCTTCGACAAGCTCAAGGACGTCGAGCGCGACGTCGCCATGAATCGCTTGAACGACGGCTTCGTCGACCCGCAAGGCTACTTGTGGTTCGGTTCGATGGACGACGAGGAAGATGCGCCCACGGGTGCGCTGTACCGTGTGGGCGACACGGGTGCAATCGAGCGCTGCGACGATGGCTATGTGATTACCAACGGGCCCGCGACGAGCCCCGATCGACGCACGCTCTATCACACGGACACGCTCGGACGGACCATCTACGCGTTCGATCTGGACGAGGCCGGCACGCTCTCCAATAAGCGCGCGTTCATCCATGTGCAAGGCACGGCGCACCCC
Organism: Trinickia sp. Y13; assembly: GCF_029522115.1. Classification (GTDB taxonomy): domain Bacteria; phylum Pseudomonadota; class Gammaproteobacteria; order Burkholderiales; family Burkholderiaceae; genus Trinickia. The sequence continues at coordinate 33,365 of NZ_JAKWFK010000026.1, forward strand.
GACGGGATGGCCGTGGACGCCGAGGGCTGTCTATGGGTCTCGCTGTTCGGCGGCGGGTGCATCGAACGTTATTCGAACGACGGCAAGCAGATCGACACCGTCGCCTTTCCGTGTTCCAACATCACCAAGCTCGTATTCGGCGGCGACGATCTGCGCACCGCCTATGTGACGACGGCCCTCAAGGGGCTGAGCGCAGCCAAGCGCGAACGCGAAACGCTCGCGGGCGGCTTGTTCGCGTTTCGCTCCCCGGTGCCGGGCTTGCCGCAAAACGTCCTCATGCGGGGGCTCGTGCGCGCGTCGTAAGCGGCCGCGAGCCTCGCCCCGCATTCATTGGGAATTAGGAGAACTCAACACTTATGTCATCGACGCCCACTCGCCGGCTGCGCAGTCAGAACTGGTTCGACGACCCGACGCATGCCGACATGACCGCGCTCTATGTCGAGCGCTTCATGAACTACGGCCTAACGCGCGAAGAATTGCAATCGGGCCGGCCGATCATCGGCATCGCGCAAACGGGCAGCGATCTCGCGCCCTGCAACCGGCATCACATCGAACTGGCCGCGCGCACGAAAGCGGGCATTCGCGATGCGGGCGGCATTCCGATGGAGTTTCCGGTTCACCCGCTGGCCGAGCAAAGCCGCCGCCCCACCGCGGCGCTCGATCGCAATCTCGCCTATCTCGGGCTCGTCGAAATCCTGCACGGGTATCCGCTCGATGGCGTCGTCTTGACGACCGGTTGCGACAAGACCACGCCCGCGGGCTTGATGGCGGCGGCGACGGTCGATATGCCGGCCATCGTGCTGTCGGGCGGCCCCATGCTCGACGGCTGGTTCGAGGGCCAGCGCGTCGGTTCGGGCACCGTCATTTGGCATGCGCGCAACTTGCTGGCCGCGGGCGACATCGACTACGAAGGCTTCATGCGGCTCACGGCCGCGGCCTCGCCGTCCATCGGCCACTGCAACACGATGGGGACCGCCCTATCGATGAACAGCTTGGCCGAAGCGCTCGGCATGTCCTTGCCAAGCTGTGCGTCGATTCCGGCGGCCTATAGAGAGCGCGGGCAAATGGCCTACACGACCGGCAAGCGTATCGTCGAGCTCGTACGCGAGGACATCCGGCCCTCGCACATTCTCACGCGTGAAGCATTCGAAAACGCGATCGTCGTCGCCTCGGCGCTCGGCGCATCGACGAACTGCCCGCCGCATTTGATCGCGATCGCACGCCACATGGGCGTCGAACTCACGCTCGACGATTGGCAGCGTCTCGGTGCGGACGTGCCTCTGCTCGCCAACTGCATGCCCGCGGGCGAGTACTTGGGCGAAAGCTTCCATCGCGCGGGCGGCGTGCCGGCCGTGCTGCGCCAGCTCGCGCAAGCCGGCTTGCTGCATGACGGCTGCCTGACCGTATCGGGCCGCACCATCGGCGATATCGCGCAGGCAGCGCCCGATGCGGACGGGGACGTGATTCGTTCGTTCTCCGAACCTTTGAAGCACGGCGCGGGCTTCATCGTGCTCTCCGGCAACTTCTTCGACAGCGCGATCATCAAGATGTCGGTCGTCGGCGAAGCGTTTCGTCAGACCTACCTGAGCGAGGCGGGCGACGAGAATGCATTCGAGGCGCGCGCCGTCGTGTTCGATGGCCCCGAAGACTATCGGGCTCGCATCGACGATCCGTCTCTCGAGATCGACGAGCGCTGCATCCTCGTCATGCGCGGCTGCGGCACGCTCGGCTATCCGGGCAGCGCCGAAGTCGTCAATATGGCCCCGCCGGCCGAACTCGTGAAACGCGGCGTGACGTCGTTGCCGTGCATGGGCGACGGCCGGCAAAGCGGAACGTCGGCCAGCCCCTCGATCTTGAACATGTCGCCCGAATCGGCCGCGGGCGGCGGGCTCTCGTTGATGCGCACGGGCGATCGCGTCCGCGTCGATCTGAATGCCCGGCGCGTCGAGTTGCTCGTGGATGAAGCGCAGCTCGCGCAGCGCCGAGCGGAAGCGCCGCCGAGCGTGCCGGAATCGCAAACGCCTTGGCAGGAAATCTACCGGCAGTTCGTGGGGCAACTATCGACCGGCGGGTGCCTCGAGCCCGCCACGCTCTACCTCAAAGTGATCGAGACCCGCGGCGATCCGCGCCATTCTCATTGAGACCTCAACGCAACTCATCCTTATGCATATCGCCCCCGCTTCTTGTCTCCCCTCGGACCTCGATCGCGCTGTCCTCGTCGGCCGCGTCTGGCGAGGCGAGCCCATCGACGGACCGTCCGTCATCGTCGTTCGCGGCGGCGAGGCGTTCGACATCACGGCCAGCGCCCCCACGACGAGCGATCTGTTCGATCGCGACGATGTCGCCGCGTTTGCGCGCGGTGCACAGGGCGAATCCCTCGGCCCCGTGCAGGCGCTGCTCGATGCGAGCGCCACGGGCGAACCGGGCGCGTCGCCGCGCTTGCTGGCGCCTTGCGACGTGCAGGCGATCAAGGCCTGCGGCGTCACCTTCGCCGTCAGCTTGCTCGAACGCGTGATCGAAGAGCAAGCGGGGGGCGACCCGGCGCGCGCAGCCGAAATTCGTGCTTCGCTACACGAGCTCATCGGAAGCGACCTCGCGCAGATCAAGCCGGGTTCGATGGCCGCGCTGCGCTTGAAGGACGAGCTCAAACGCCGCGGGGCGTGGTCGCAATACATGGAAGTGGGCATCGGCGAAGACGCGGAAGTGTTCACCAAGTCGCAACCGATGTCGGCGGTCGGCTTCGGCGCCGACGTCGGCCTGTATCCGAGTTCGGCCTGGAACAACCCGGAGCCCGAGATCGTGTTGGCCGTCAACTCGGCGGGACAGGCGATCGGCGCGACGCTCGGCAACGATGTCAACTTGCGCGACATCGAAGGACGTTCGGCGCTGCTGCTCGGCAAAGCGAAGGACAACAACGGCTCCTGCGCCATCGGTCCCTTCGTGCGGCTGTTCGATGGCGACTTCACGCTCGATGCCGTGCGCGCCGCGAGCGTGTCGCTGCGGATCGCCGGTGAGGACGGCTTCGTGCTCGAAGGCGTGAGCCATATGCGCGAGATCAGCCGCGACCCGCTCGATCTCGTGGCGCAAACCTGCGGCGCGCACCATCAGTACCCGGACGGCTTCATGCTGTTTCTCGGCACGATGTTCTCGCCGATCAAAGACCGCGACGCCCAAGGCGGCGGCTTCACGCATCACCTGGGCGATGTGGTGACGATTGCGACGCCCGCGCTAGGCGCGCTCGTGAATACCGTGCGGCTCTCGACCGAGATCGCGCCGTGGCGGTTCGGCGTGCGCGCGTTGTATCGGAACTTGTTGAAGCGCGGCATCGCGATGTAGTCCCCGCACCCAAGCCCGCGGCAATGTTCCTGCCGCGGGCTTCGCATGAGCATGGCTCACATGACCCGTCGCGGTCGAGTTCCCGCTCGCCACTTCGCCCATCCCAAGCCGACCGAAAATCACGAACGATTGGCGCATTTCTTCTACATCTGCCGCAAGGGCGTTGCTGCCCACGCACTATCGTGAAACGGCTTGGCCAAGCAACGGCGTTTCATCGAGTGAATGGCACTCAACCAGATAGTGGGGACGGCTATGGGCATCGGCACATTGCATCGCACTTCGGCGGCCGCGAGACATCACTCACCCGAATCGAGCGGTCATCGCGCGAAGCGATTCAAGCCGCGCCGCATCCTTGCATCCCTCGCGCCCGCCATCGCAGCGGTGATGTCCGGCTTGCCGCCGGTCGTGGCGAGCGCTGGCGCGCTACCCACGAATGGCTCGTTCGTGGCCGGCTCGGGTTCGATCGACACGAGCGGCCCGGCGATGACGATCGACCAAACCACCTCGCGCGGCGTGATCGACTGGACGCGTTTCTCGATTGGACGCGGCAATACCTTGTCTTTTCATAACGGCAACGGTGCGACGCTCAATCGAGTCACGGGAGCCGATCCGTCCGTCATTCTGGGCGCGCTCTCCGCCACCGGCAGCGTCTACCTAATCAATCCGCAAGGGGTCGTCGTCGGTCCCGGAGGCGCCGTGACGACTGGCGGCAGCTTCGTCGCCTCGACGCTGGACACCTGCGATTGCGCCTTCATGAAAGGCAACGCGCCCACGTTCACGGGCAGCTCGACCGCGTCGGTAGTGAACATGGGCGCGATCGGCTCGACCGGGGGCGACGTCTTTCTGATCGCGCGCTCGTCGGTCGCCAACGCCGGCTCGATCAGCGCGCCCAATGGCGTAGCGGCAATGGCGGCCGGTGCGAGCGTGCTACTGGCCGATGCATCGAGCAGCCAGCCCGTCCTCGTGCAAACCGGCAGTGGCGGCTCCGTCGTCAACATGGGCGACATTCGCGCGGCGCAGGCAAGCTTGCAAGCGGCCGACGGGAACGTCTTCGCACTCGCGGGCAACCATGCCTCGATTCGCGCGACCGGCACGGCGACCCGCGACGGCCACGTCTGGCTCGTCGCCGATACGGGCGCCGTCAGCTTGCAAGGCCCGATCGATGCACACAACGCCAACGGCAGCGGCGGCACGGTGGACGTGAGCGCGCATACGCTCTCGCTCGGCAGCGCCGTGAGCGGCACGGCGCTCGTCACGGCGAAGCAGTGGAACATCACGACGCCCGTCTACACCATCGACAGCACGGCGGCGAACGCATTGAGCGGCAGCTTGAACGCGGGGACGTCGATCGCTTTGGCGACGAGCGGTGAGCAAGGCGCGACGGGCGACATCGACGTGGCGTCGAGCCTGCATTGGTCCGGGGCGGCCTCGCTGACGCTGAGCGCCTATCGGTCTCTGACGATCGAAGCGGGCGCGACGCTCGCCAATAGCGGCACGGGCAACCTCACGCTGCGCGCCGATTCCAATGCGCTCGACACCGGCGGCAGCCTCACCAATCTCGGCGCGATCGACTGGTCCAAGAGCTTGGGCACCGTGACGGCGTTCTACGACATGAATGGAACGTACACGCCCGGCACGCAAACGGTCAATGCCGCGTGGACGAGCGCACCGCTGAGCGGGGTGCGCGATCAAATCACGGGCTACGCGCTCGTCAATTCGTACACCGATCTTCAAAACGTCGCGCATGATTTATCCGGTAATTACGCGCTGGGTAAGGACATCGATGCCAGCGCGTCCAGCGACCGCAATTACGTGCCGATCGGCAACGTCGATACGCCGTTTACCGGCCTGTTCAACGGCTTCGGGCATCAGATCGACAACCTCTCGATTTATCAATCGGTGGCCGGCGATCATGGCGAACAGGGGATGGTGCTTCGGACTCAAGGTCTGTTCGGCTTCATCGGCCCGACGGGCCTCGTCGGCAACGTGGGCGTGAGTGGTAATGGCAATGGATATGGCTACGGCGAATACGCGGCGTATGGACTGCTCGCCGGGATCAACGAAGGCACGATCGTCGGCGCGCGTTCCTCTGGCGGTATCTCTGTTTTCTCCGGATTCGCCTATGCCTCGACCGTCGGTGGGCTCGTCGGCAAGAATCGCGGCACGATCTGGCGTTCGTCGAGCAGCGCGGGTATTTCTTCCGAAGGCAACAACGGCGGGCTCGTGGGCGATAACGCCGCTGGGGCCACCATCGCGCAATCGTTCGCGACCGGCAATGTGGATTCGGAGGCGCACTCGGGCGGCGGCGGCGGCCTGGCCGGCTCGAACGCGGGCACGGTTACGCAGTCGTACGCGACCGGCAACGTGTCATTCAACCCCGACTACTGCGGACCGAACTCCGGACAGGCCTGCCTGCCCGGCGCCGCGGGCCTCGTCCGGTACAACAGCGGCACGATCACGCAATCGTTCGCGACGGGCCAAGTCACAGAGCCCGATCTTCCCGATGCGCCGACGCTACCGGCGATCGGCATCGCCACATACAACACCGGGACGATCGGCAACGACGTCTATTGGAACAAGGACACGACGGGCGCGAGCATTGGCATCTACTCCGGGACGCAGTTGCCGGCCGCAAACGGTCTGACGACAGCACAAATGAGCGATCCGTCGTCGTTCGCCGGATACGACTTCGGGCCAGGCGGCGTGTGGACGATGTTGCCTAACGCAACGCATCCGATCTTGAGCTGGCAGATCGGGCAGTAGGCCGCGCAGGTGACGGCGAGGCGCTGTGTGTCTTTGCGCCGCCTAGCGCTGAACGATGCGCTGCATGTACGTGGTTGATCAGCACGCAGTTCGATGATCGTAAGGCGCTATCGACGACAGCCGCCCGCGCCATCGCATTGCGCGCAAGCGGCTTCTACATTGCGTTCGCCGGCAATCAATCGCCGCTCAGTTGCCACTGAAGAACGGGATTCGTTGCGCTCGCCGGCATCGCCCATGCCCCGCCTAGCCCGAAGTCCCAGCCGGCGAAACTGACGGGATCGATCATCTGCGCGCTCGTGAGCCCATTGGCCGCCGCGACGCCCGGCCCGCCCGCGGCCTGGCCGCTCGTCTGTTTGTTCCAATATACGTCCGAGCCGATCGTTCCGGTGTTCACCACCGCGATGCCCGCTAGCGTGGGCGCCGTTGAACCTTGGGCGATGCCGCTGACGTTGCCGCTCGCGAACGATTGCGTGATGGTGCCGCTGTTCTCGGCGACGAGCCCACCGCCTTCGAGCGAAGTGCCCGAGACTGCACCCGTCGCATACGACTGCGCGATCGTGCCCGAGTTGGCGCCTACGAGGCCGCCCGCTTGCACCAAGCGATTCGTCTCGCCGCTGTACGGATTGGTGAGCGCGCTCACGCCACCCGTGGCGTACGACTGCAAGATGGTGCCGGAATTTTGCCCGACGAGACCTCCCGCAAAGCCGGCGTTCGACACCTGCACGTTCGCGCCCGAGCGCACGATCAAACCTTCGTTCGTGCCGACCAGGCCACCGACCGGCGGCGCGCCGCCAGCACTGTAATCGAAGAGATTGCCTTGCATCGACCCGGATGCGACGACGTTGGCGATCGTGCCTTGGTTGTCGCCCGCCAGCAGGCCCCCGGGCACGCCTTTGGCTAGCGTCGACCCGCCCGCATTGGTGATGTTCAGGTTGCGCACGACGCCGCCTTGGCCGATGGTCGTGAACAGCGCATTGATGATATCGACCGCATTGGAAATCGTGTGCCCCATCCCATCGAACTGGCCGGTGAAAGGCCCGCCGATTTGAACGAGGGCCCAATAGGGCAGCGCGATATCCTTGCCCAGCGCGTAATTGCCCGCTCCGCCGACGTTGTTCAGCTCGTCCATGGAGTTGACCCATTGATAGGCCGAGAGCTGCGTCTTCAAGCCACTGTACTGCGGCGCGCGCCATGCGGCATTGGCCAGTTGAGCGCCGGCCGTATAGGTGCCCTTCTCGTCGTAATACGCCGTGACGAGCCCCGTGCTCTTGGACCAATCGAGCGTGCCATTGTTGACGATGCTGCCGCCGTTGTCGATTGCGTCGGCATCGGCGCGCAACGCCAAGTTGCCGGCCCCTTTGTTCTTGATCGTCACGCCTTTGTCGACGGTCACGTTGTGCAATGCGGTCAGCGTGAACGACGCCGCGCCCTTCCAGCCGATGGCGGAGGCCACGTCGATATCGCCGGCCGCCCCTTGCGCTCCCGTCGCTAGCACGCTCACGTTCGTGCCCTTGCTCAAGCTGCGGGAGAACGCTTGCGCCGCGCCGACGCCGATCGTCGCGCTCGGCATCGAAACATTCCAAACCCCGGCCAATACGGTCGGGCCGCAACGACAAAACGTCAGATCGCCGGCCACCGTATCGACCGTGCCACCTGTGCCATTGGCGTTCTTGGCCTCGATGCGTCCGCCCAGTCGCACATGGCCCGTATCGGCAACGAGCCAGATATGGCCATCGCGCGTCGCGGTGCCCGTCGCGCGCAGGGCGGCGTGATTGCCGGAGAATGCAAAGACATTGCCGTCCGCGGCCTGCAAGCTGATTTGTGCGGCGCGGATGGTGCCGCGATTGAGGACGCTGCCTTTATCGCCCAGTGCGACGAACACCTGTTTGCCGCTCGACGCATCCTGCAGCAGCACCGCTTCCGCAGCCACGAGTTCAGCCGTGCCGTTCGGCGCGTGAATGGTGCCGTTGTTTTCCACTTGAGCGTCTGCGATCAAGAAGACGTCGCCATGGGTTGAACCGATCTTGCCCAGATTGACGACTTTCCCGCCGGATACGCCAATGAGTGCGAATTGCGCGCCGTTCATGAACGACGTGTTGTCCGTATCGAGCGTGGAGGCGACGAAACGGCCACCCGTCGAGACGACACCGCTCGATCCGATGACGATGCCTTGCGGATTGATGAGGTACAGGCTGCCCGTGGCGGAAAGCGTGCCGAGGATCGACGAGACGTCGCTGCCGGTGACGCGGTTGAGCGTGGCGCCGTTGCCGTTGTCGAACGTGACATGGGCGCCCTTGCCGATGGAAAAGCTGTTCCATTCTATGATGCCGCGCGGCGTGCTTTGCACGATAGAGAGCGACCTGCCGTTTTGTTGGAGCGTCCCGCTGCCTGCCACGAAACTGCCGCCGCTTGGCAGCACCTGCGCATGCGCGATCGAGACGACACCCCACAGCACAGCGATGGCGCCCCGCACGAGCGATGAGATTAATTTGGGTTCCGCGCAACGATACCTATTGCTTCTGCTTTTCATGAAGCCTCCGCACTCGACTGGTTGTGATGTTCAACGGGGCTCGGATGGGCCCAACGCCCTGACGTACTGAATCGGCGCGTTTTTTCGACGAATTTTTATGCGCCTTAGCGTAGATCATTTACGAAGCGTTATTAGGTCGCATTCGAGGGAAATATGCCCGCAAATACGGACGACCATTCGTCGTTTTGCGCCATGATGCCCAGCGGCCGAAATGAGATGTGGCAAGACGCAGCGCAAACGTTTTCTCTTAAATTACGAATTCGTAAAGTAAGCCAGCGTGTCGGTTCGCCTAAAGTTTTCCTTTGCCTATCCGTAAACCGTGGGGATAGACGCTCCGAGAAGGCGGGACGCTGCCGGTGGCGAAAATCGAATAGAACGCAAATAAACCGAACCATACGAGGACCTGACATGGCCGTTCGCCTTGCCCGCCTGCTGCTCATCGGCGCGCCTGCCGCACTGCTCGGCGCTTGCGCGCTTGTAGCGCCACAATATTCCCCTGATGTCGACAACATCGAAACGCTCAAGAGCGTAGCGAATGCGAAAGCGCACGTCGGCGCATTCGATTCGACGCCGGGTCCGGGCAACTACTATCCCGTGCCGCTGCGTGCAAACGTGTTGCGCTCGCCCGTGGGTCATTCGTTCGGCGATTATCTGGCCGATGCGATGACCAAAGAGTTGAAGATGGCCGGCAAGCTTTCGCCGCAGAGCGACGTGGAAATCAAGGCTACGTTGATCAAAAACGATATCGACGTGGGCATCGCCACGGGCGGTGCGACGCTCACGGCGCGGTTCATCGTGGTGCGGGGCGGCCAAACGCGTTTCGATAAGGTCGTGACGGCGCAAACGCAGTGGGATTCGGCATTCGCCGCGATGATCGCGGTCCCTAAAGCGCGCGAGGAATATCCCGCTGCCGTGCAAAAGCTGCTTGGGCAACTCTACGCGGATCCTGCGTTCCGCCAAGCGATCGAATAGAGCGTCATTGCGATTGCCGCTTAGCTATTCGACTTACAACGACGATTCACCCACCACCGAGGAAGACCAAACGATGATGTTGATTCGCACACTGGCCGCGGCCGGCGTAGTCGCACTGATGTCGGGCTGCGCTCATGAGATTTCGCTCACCGGCGATACGAGCAAACTTCCGACGCTCTCGAGCGCGCCGCTCGATAAGACTGTCGCACTCGTGATCACGCCGGAGCAATCGGCACGCGAGGTGATTACGCCGGGCGGCGGCGGCGACAAGGTCAGCTATCACCCGTATCACGACTTGGAGTTGCCGTTGTACATCGAGTTGGGGCACGTGTTCAAGAACGTGAAGAAGTTGAAGACCGCCCCGACTGCCGATACGGTTCGTGAGAACCACCTCGACTACGTCATCGTGCCGACGATTACCACCACGTCGTCTTCCCACAGCCTCGTGACGTGGCCGCCGACCGACTTCTCCGTGACGCTGGCTTGCACGGTGACCGATCCGACGGGGCAAGAAGTCGTGACGAAGAAAGTGACCGGCAACGGGCATGCGGAATTCAGCCAGTTCAAGCACAACCTTGGGTTGGCTGCGCAGTTGGCTACCGCCGATGCGGTCGGGAAGCTGCAGGATGAATTGGCGAATGCGCCGGAGTTGCGGAAGTAAACTTCGTTTGTCGGTGCGCGTGGCTCGAGCCGCTTATGCGGCACTCATGCCGGCCACGCGCCTGATCGACGGAGTTTGTTATCACCTCGATCACCTCGGCGTCCGTCGCACTCAGGTAGCCAGAAGCATCATTCCGAAACTCACAATGTAAGGGACCCAGAATTGCGCGGCCCACAGCACTATGCAATATAGAAGCCGCCTCGCGTTCGACATCTTGAGCAACCGCAAGAGCAGAAAGACAACTAGTACAAATAGCGTCCATCCAGCTTCGAGCTTCGCGAGTTCGCCCAAGATGCCAATGGCATCCGCCCCGTCGCCAATGGCGAAGCAAATCCGGGGAGCCAGCAAAACCAGAACGCAATACACTGTGCGAAGTAGACGGGTCACCATCGATCCTCTAAAAGAAAATGAACAGCGTGCGGCGGAGCGGTAGCGTCGCAACTCTCGGGCAACGTGCTACTGCACGTTGCCGTGATCAGCCGCGTTTTTGCGCGCCATGGCCCAGTGCCTGCGATATATTGTTGCCACGTCATCCCTGATCGACATACGACATCAACTGCCAGATGACGTTTTCCGTTCGCTCCCTCGCCCCCATCAAGCGATCAAGAATGGCGATCTGTCTCGGCGCTTGAATGGAAAGTGGCGGTAACGTTTCGCCTTTCGCGAATCGGTGCTGAGGATTCGTAGCTTGCCGGCCGCCTAAGTTCGCGCACCAGACACCGTCTTCCGGACATTTATCGCCGGTGAGTGCGACCGCGCCGAGCGGGAGACGGTCGACCGTTGCCGTAACCGCCGAGGGCTGCCGATCCAACGCGGACGTTTTTTCCAGCGCGCCCGGTAGCGGCAAGCCTGTCGCTGGATCCAGATGCTTGTCCTTCGCAAGTCGATCGACAAGCTCGTCCGATGGCTTCTCTGGCGGCTTCGCCGAAGCCTGTTCCTTTTCCCATTGGAACGTGCCGTCCCAAGCGGGAAGCTGTGCGGGCGGAAGCGGAACGATCTTCTCAATGTCGGGAACCGTCGGGTTTCGACCATCATTCCTGTCGGTAAATTCGCCGATCAATTCATATCGCCTCGATCGCTCGGGATCATTAGCGAGCCCGAGATAGTTGATCTTGTCGGACGGCGGTGGCCCTTTAAACGCTTGCTCAAGGCTGTACGCCGATTGCGTTTCGCCAGCCTGCACCCCAAGTTGAAATGCCGATAGCGCATCCTCGAACCTGCCATCAATGGATAGAGCAATCCCAAGCTGATTTGCCGCGCGACCATCACCTTGCTCTGCAGCACAGCGCCACATTTTTCTAGCAATATCGGGGGCCATCTCAACCGGATTGAGCTTGCTAGCTACATAATCCTGGGCTTCGGGGCGGTAATCCCCCCGCTTTTAACGCGAGTCAGAAGTAGAGACTATGCCGCGGCCATGAGCCGCTGTTTCGGCGTCATGCCGCCAAGGCCCATGTTAGGGCGCTCGTGATTGTATTGCCACATCCATTCG
>NZ_JAKWFK010000027.1 GCF_029522115.1 Trinickia sp. Y13
GATCTTGCGCAGCCATACGTCCAGCTCGTGGATGGCCGAATCGACATCCTCGCGATGCATCGCAGTCAGCGGCGCTACGTAGACGTCGGTCGGTTTGGGTTGCAAGACGGTCGCGTCGGCCATGGCGATTCTTTGCTTTGTTTTTAAGTGCGCAAGATTCTAATGAATGCCGACCGACAAATCTACCGATCAATCTATCGAATAGGAATAAACCTCAATTCGACGAGTAATTAGTCCCGCCATCAGCGCTGACGACGACGCAACCCGGCAATTAATGCCGACACCAATCGTATTTGCTTCATGCAAATGTCATTGGCGGAACACGGTTGGGCAAGCTGACGAAGCCGGGAATGCAAGGCACATTGAAGGAAAAGACGGATCCCCAGACCCGGCCACGGCCTGTAATCGTTATCAGACAGCCCCATCCCTCACTATGTGGGTTCGTTGCCATCCGACGCCCCATTAATCACTTATGGCACGTAAGCGCCCTTCGCATGCAGCGAGCGCTCGGCCAATTCCAGCTGTTCGACGGCCTCTCCTCCCTCGAGCGCCAGCAGCCGCGCGACCAGCGATTCGGCCAGCGCCGTGGCGGCAACGAGCGAAGGGAAGAACGACGGGCTTTCGTGAGAAAAAATCAATACGCTGTCGGCATTCAAAGCGATAGGCGACACGGCGCTATCGGTAATCGCGATCAAACGGCTCCCTTTTTCGATCGCGGCTTCGGCGACGCGCGCCGCCTCAACCGAATAAGGCGCAAAGCTGATCACGACCGTAGCGCTATCGCGCGTGATGCTACGCAATTGCATTTCCAGCGTTCCCGCTTCCCCCGTCAAAAGCGACACGGAAGGCCGGAACAACCCATAGCCGTACACCAAACCAAATGCCACCGCATAACACGAGCGAAATCCGGCGACATAAACGTGTCGCGCTTTGCGCAACACACGAGCCGCTTGCAAGACGTTGTTTTCGTTAAAGGCTGCCGTCGCTTCCAGATTGTGCTGTTGCGCCACCAGCAAATCATGCGCGAACGTATCCTTCTTGTTCCCGGCAACAAGAGATCGGGCGCGTGCGGTCAACGGCTCGGGGCGCGTGCGCACACGAGCGACGAACAAATCGCGCAACTCGTTCCACCCCGGGAAACCGAGCTGTTGCGACAAGCGCACCAACGATGCAGGCTGGACCTGCGCGCGCTCGGCAACCTTGCGCATCGACAGCACGGCAACTTCGTCGGGATGGTCGAGCAAGAATGCAGCGCCCGCTTGAAACTGCGGGCTCCATTCCGCGAAACGTGCGCGGATCAATGCGGCCAGTTGGTCGAACGTCTCGGGCATGAGATGAAGTAACGATGCGGCGGTTGCGATGGCAACAAATGTTATCACCCCGACAACAACGCTGAACGCGCCGCCCCTATTTACCCGAATCGCGGCCCACCGCCGTTTTCGCTAAACTGCGCGCTCCCGGCCGCACTCCTTTTCGCGTTTGTCCTAGTAGATGAGCCCATCCGAGCAGTCTGCCCCCGCGCCGCTGCTACGCTTACCCGCCCGCATCGCCGCCCGCTTGCCCAGCGCTTCGCAGACGGCGAAGGCGTTCGCATTCGCCGCACTGGTCGCCGCCGGGGCATGGATCGCCTACCGCTATGCGGAGCAAGCCGAAACGAGTGCGATGATCGAGCGCGCCACACACCGGCTCGACATCGACGAGCGCACGCTCAAGGGTGAGCTCACACGCTACGACTACTTGCCGGCGCTGCTGAGCCTGAACCCCGACATCGCCTTGTTGCTGCGGCATCCCCACGATGCCGCGCTCATTGCGCGCGTAAACCACTACTTGGCCGATGTGACGACCGATTCGCAAGCTGCCGCCATCTACGTGCTCGATCTGCAGGGTACGACGCTCGCGGCGAGTAATTGGAATCAGCCCATCACGTTCGTCGGACAGAACTTTTCCTACCGGCCCTACTTCATCGATGCGTTGAATAGCGGCACGGGGCGCTTTTATGGACTCGGGTCGACGAGCCGCCTTCCCGGCTATTTCTATGCCGCACGCATCGATGCCGATGGCAAGCGACTGGGCGTCGTCGCGACCAAGATCAGTCTCGATCCGATCGAAGCGCTTTGGACACGCGGGGACGAAACCGTGCTCGTGGCCGATGCGAGCGGCGTCGTGTTCCTCAGTTCGTTTGCACCGTGGAAATACCGCACGCTGCATCCTCTCTCGGCCGCGGCTCGCGCGCGCATCGACGCCAAGCGTCAATACGACGGCCCAGGCGCGCTCGCGGACATCGGGTTCGTGCGGCGCCGCCGTCTCTCGCCCGATGCCGAGATCGATGCGGTAGCGCCCGGCGACGCGCTCGCTGCGGGTGAAGCGGCAACGCATCGAAACGAATTCGTCGTCGTCAGCAGAACGGTGTCGGGCACCGACTGGCGCATCATGTCGCTCACCGACATCGCTCCCGCACGCAAGAGCGCGCGCTATGCGGCGCTCGTTGCAGCGCTTGGCTTGTCGCTCGCGACGATTCTTGCGCTCTATTTGCTGCAACGCCGGAAGGTGATCGCGCAACGCCTCGCCATGCGCGAAACGCTCGAGCGCATGAACGACGAACTCGAGCGGAAGGTCGCGCGGCGCACCGGAGCGCTTGCGCGTGCGAACAAAAGCCTGCGCAGTGAAATCGCGGAACACAAACGCACCGAGGCAACGTTGAAAGCCACACTCGAAGAGCTCGTGCAAGCGGGCAAAATGGCGCTCATCGGGCAAATGTCGGCGGGCATCACTCACGAGCTCAATCAACCGTTGGCCGCGCTGCGCACGTTGTCCGACAACGCCCTGCTGTTTCTGCAACGCGGACGCAGAAACGACGCAGAAAACAATCTGCGCATCATCGCGGGGCTCATCGAACGAATGGGCACGATTACCGCCCAATTGCGCCGCTTCTCGCGCAAGGCGCCCGCGGAGCTTGCGCCCGTCGACGTCGAGCGTGCGCTTGCCAATGCGCTGTTCCTCGTCGAGTTGAGGCTGCGCAAGGAGAACGTTGAAGTCGTGCGCAACGGATTGGATGCGTCCACTCCCGAACAGCGCTTGGTGCTGGGCGATGCAAACCGGCTCGAGCAGGTGCTCGTCAACTTGTTCGCGAACGCGCTCGATGCGATGGTCGACAGTGACGTGCGCCGTCTCACCATCAGCGTGCGCGCCGACGAAACGGACGACGCCTTCACTAAGATCACTGTCACCGACACCGGACCGGGCATACCCGAAGCAGCGCGCGCACGCCTGTTCGAACCGTTCTTTACGACGAAAGCGCCAGGGGCTGGGCTGGGTTTAGGCCTCGCCATTTCGGCGGGGATCGTTCGGGAATTGGGCGGCACGCTCAAGGCCGAGTCTGCCGCGGCACAGGGCGCGTCATTTGCGTTACGTCTGCGTCGAGCGAATGCTCAGACGCAAGATGAGCACGTGGACGGTTCCACCGCGCATACGTGGGTCGACGCCGAGCCGAAGGAGCCGACACCGTCGTCACCCATGCAAGAGACGCAGCCGAGCCAATCGAAGCAACCCACGCAACCGCTGCAACCGCCGCCAGCAAGGAAAGCATGATGTCAGTAGATCGCACGGAGTCCGATGGCCTGAAGGTATTGCTTGTAGAGGACGAACCCGCGGTGCGCCTTGGGGGTGTGCAAGCGTTGCAATTGCGCGGCATCGACGTGCAGCCATTCGAGCGCGCGGAGCAAGCGTTGCGGCATATTCGCCAGGGCTTTCCCGGCATCGTCGTCACCGACGTGCGTCTGCCCGGCATCGACGGCTTCGCGCTGCTCGAACAAGTCCGGTCGATCGATGCCGATCTGCCGGTCATCCTCGTGACCGGTCACGGCGATATCGCGATGGCGGTCGAAGCGATGAAGCGCGGCGCTTATGATTTCATCGAGAAACCGTTCTCGTCGGAGCATATCGCCGACGTCGCGCAACGCGCGCTCGAGAAGCGCCACCTTACGCTCGAACTCGACGCCCTGCGGCGGCAGGCGAGCAGCCGCAATCGCATCGAGACGAAGCTACTCGGGCAATCGCCAGCGATCGAACGGCTGCGGCGGGTGATTGTCGATCTTGCCGATACCGACACGAACGTGTTGATCCTTGGCGAAACAGGCGCGGGCAAAGAAGTCGTGGCACAGTGCCTGCACGATGCGGGCCGCCGGGGCGATGCGAACTTCGCGGCGATCAACTGCGCGGGCATCCCGGAGATGCTGTTCGAAAGTGAAGTGTTCGGTCATGAGGCGGGCTCGTTTACGGGTGCCGTGAAGCGACGAATCGGCAAGCTGGAATACGCCGACGGCGGCACGCTGTTTCTCGACGAGATCGAAACGATGCAGATGTCGCTGCAAGCGAAGTTTTTGCGCGTGTTGCAAGAGCGCGCATTCGAGCGCGTGGGGTCGAACGAGTTGCTGCCGATGAACTGCCGCATCGTCGCGGGCACGAAGGCCGACCTGCTGGCGCTCTCGCGCGAGCAACGCTTTCGCGATGACCTTTATTACCGACTCGGCGTCGTGGTGCTCGAGGTCCCGCCGCTGCGCGAGCGGCGCGAGGACATTCCGCTGTTGTTCGATCATTTCGTCTTGCAAGCGTCGGCGCGCTATGAACGTGCGGCGCCGGATGCATTGAGCCCGCAGCAAATGCAAGCGCTGATGTCGCGCAGTTGGCCTGGGAACGTGCGCGAGCTGCGCAACGTGGCCGAACGTTTCACGCTTGGGCTGCTGGCCGATGTCGGCGATGCGGATGCTTCTATCGGCGCGGCGCCGCGCACGCTCGAAGAACAAGTCAATCGCTTCGAGCGGCATCTAATCGAAGAAGCGCTGCGCGCATGTCAGGGGCGAGCCGCACTCGCCTGCGAGCGCTTAGGCCTGCCGAAAAAGACGCTTTACGACAAGATGCGCCGGCTCGGGGTTACATCCGAGGACTTTCGTTGATCTTTCGCTGCTCCTTCGCGGAGTCTTCGCCAAAGCTTCGTTGAACGATGAGCGCGCGCGGCTCCGATGCATCGCAGTCACACCACTCTGGGCGCATCGGCGTGCTACTGGTCGGCCTCGGGCCATTGAGAACGTGCGGCGAACGACCTGCTTCTCGAACGAGTCGAAGCTGAGCGACTTGCCTGCCGCAGGAACTTTGCCGGTGGATATGTCGCATCGCCAGTTATGCGAAGCTCACGTGATAGATCGGCGGAAGATGCGCTGAAATTTCGCCCCAGCTTTCACCGGCATCGTCGGACGTCCACAGGCCGCCCGTCGTCGAACCCATGGCTAAGCCGGTGCCCGTCGAGTCCACGGCCAAACCGTGCCGATAGACGAGATCGTAAGCGGGTGCAGGCGGCAAGCCTTCGGAGAACTGCTCGAAGGTGCGGCCGCCATCGCGCGTGCGCGTGACGACGAAGCGCCCATCGACGGGAATGCGAAACGCGTCCTTGATCGCGGGCACGAACCACGCCGTATCGGCGTCATGCGGATGGACGGCGACAGCAAAGCCGAAGCTCGACGGCTGCGCTTCGACGCGCGACCAATGATTGCCGCCATCTGTCGAGCGAAAGATGCCGCAGTGATGTTGCGTCCATAACGTGTCCGGCGCGGCCGCGCATTGCACGACCCGATGCGGGTCCTGCGCGTTCGGCTCCTCTCGCCGCTCCGGTGGCATGTAATCGGCTTGCATGCCATGGGCCGTTTGACGCCACGTTTCGCCCCCGTCGTGCGTTTGCCAGAGCCCGCCCGTCGAAACTGCTGCCGTTACGTGGCGGCTATCGCGCGGGTCGACCAATACCGAATGGATACCGGGGTGATCGTAGCCGCCGCCGCCCCAGTCATGGCGCTCGGGACGGTCCCACAGTGAACGCATCAGCGTCCAGCTTTCGCCGCTGTCATCGGAACGAAACAAGCCGCCGGGGATGGTGCCTGCCCAGAGCGTGCCAGGCTGGTCGTTGCCGCCTGGCTCCAGCGTCCAGATTTGTTCCAGCGACCATAGGGGCTCGGTGGGCTGCTCGGCGTTTTCGTGGTTCGGTGTGGACGTGGGGGCGATTGAGTTTTCAGGCTGCGGCTGCGGGGGATACATCGGCGCCGCACATGGCTCCCATTCTTGCGCGCCGGCGCGCCGGCGATGCAATTTCACGCCGAAATGACCAAGGTTCAGCGCGGCGTATAGCGTGCCGTCGCGCGGATCGGCCAGCGCGGAGCTGACGGGTTCGCCAATGAAATGATGGGCGATTTGCTTCCAGCTACGCGTGTTCGTAGCATCTTTTTCAAATATGAAGAGTCCTTTACGGGTGCCTATGAGCAAGCGGTCATCGTTCACGGTTGTCTCCGAGTTGTCTCCGATTTTGCTTTAGTGCGCCGGTCGTGTCGCTGGATTAGCCGCCCGATAGCGCTTGCACTACGTAGATGCGACTATCCGCTTCGACTGCGTCGGAAAGGCGGCGACGATCGCGCAAAGGCCTGCCGTCTACGAAGATGGCTAAATGACGGCGCAAACCGCCCTGGTCGTCGAGGATGTAGCCGCGCAAGCGCGGCTCTTCGGCGAAGACGACGGACAACGCCTCGTCGACCGAGCGCGCCGCGACGTCGCGTTCGGGTAGCGGGAGGTGGCGTTGGATCGATGGGGCGAAGAAAAGGTGCGGCATGGCGGAGCGGGCTTTTCTGCCGGGGGGTTTAAGTTTAGTTCATGCGGAGGGGGTGTGGAGGGACCATTCTGCTGCTGACGCGCGGGCACAATTTGGCTTTGAGAAACGCGTCGCGCGGACGAATAGGGTGCCCCGTGAGCCTATTCGCGCGGCGGGTGCGTAGCTGCAGCGCGCTTGCAGCCAAGAAAGCGAAAGTTCTGCGGCCTGCGGCCCCCCACTGGGAAATGCTCGCCCACGGATGAGTTCGCTACCGTCCTGCTCGAGAGCAGGCCAGGTTTAAAATTCTGTTAGAATACGGTTCGTTTTAAACCAACGCCCGGGGAGGCGTCATGATTGCAGATCGCATTCGTCAAGCACGATTGGCTGCAGGTCTGACCCTGGGCGCCTTGGGCGAAAAGGTGGGCGTCTCTCACACCGCCATTCAGAAATACGAGAAGGGTCTTTTAACGCCATCGTCGGCGCAGTTGCTCAAGCTTGCCCGTGCGTGCGGCATTCGGACGGAGTACTTCTTCCGTGCGCATACGGTGGAACTGCTGCAGCCGGAGTTCCGCAAGCTCTCGACTTTTGGCAAGACGGCGCAAGATGCGTTGAAGATCAAGGTCACCGAGTTGGTGGAAAAACGCGTGGAGTTGCTCGGGGCTTTTCCCGAGCTCCCGGTCCCGGTGTTCTCACCTCCCGCAGATCTGCCTGAGCGCGTCGCTTCTTTGGATGAGATCGACAGGCTCGCCGATACGGTCCGCAACGCTTGGCAGCTGGGTATGAACCCAATAGCCGACCTCACCGATACCCTCGAGGGGCTCGGTTTGCTGGTCATCGTGGTCGATGAAGAGAACGCTGGGTTCTCTGGCTTGACTGCGAGGGCACGAACCGAAGATGGCAGGCAATATCCTGTCGTGGCTGTTTCCAAACGGTGGCCCGGTGATCGGCAGCGGTTCACCCTCGCGCATGAACTGGGGCATCTGCTGCTCGAAGGTCGACTAGTGGGCGGCGTCGACGAAGAAAAGGCCTGCGACCGTTTCGCCGGCGCATTCTTGGCTCCGCGTGTCGCGGTGCTTCAGCTGCTCGGGGCTCAGCGCCATGCGCTGGAATGGCAAGAACTCTATGTGCTCAAACACGAGTTCGGCCTATCGATGTCGGGATGGCTGCAACGTGCCAAGCAGTGTGGCGTGATCACGGACGCCGCGCATCTTTCGATGGTTAAGCGTTTTTCAGCAAAGGGCTGGCGGAGGATCGAGCCGGGCGAGCCGCTGCCGCAAGAGCATCCACGGCTGTTTGATCAGTTGGTGTACCGGGCGTTGGCCGAGCAATACATTTCCGAAGGCAAGGCGGCGGAATTGCTGGGCATCCCGATGATGCGCTTTCATAAAGAACGCCAGTTGGAATCGTCGGATGCGATTGCTCATCAGTGATGCCAACATCTTGATCGATATGGAAGCGGGAGGGTTGATGGATGTGCTCTTTCGGCTTCCGATGCAGTTCGGCATCCCTGATCTGCTGTACTACGAAGAAATCGAGCCAGGCAGTTCGGGGCTTGAAGATCTGGGCTTGCAGATCATGGAGGTCAACGGCGACTTCGTGGCGTATGCCGGGCAGTTGCCGGGCCAGCACAATCACCTGCTTCCCGCAAAAAGCGGCCCCAAGCCCAGTCACAACGATTACCTTGCACTGGCACTTGCGAAGCAGGAAGCCTGCACCTTACTCACGGGCGACGCCAATTTGCGAATTGTTGCGAACAAGGAACAGGTCGAGGTCATGGGCACCATCGGGCTGTTGTGCGCCATGGTCGAGAACCAACTGCTAACGGTCGACGATGCTATCAGAGCGCTAGACAGAATGAAGTCGGGGAAGCGACGGCTGCCCTGGCCAGAAGCGGAAAAAATACTCAACGCGTTGCGCTGATCGAGTGGCTACTATCAGCAGTCGATTGCCGCAGGGCACGCGGCTTTAAAAAATCGCGCGCTGCAACGCACGCCAGGCAGTATCCCAATCGATGCGCTCCTGTTCCAAGCGCACATTCTGCCCCCATCGCTGCTGCTTGAGATTCCGATAGAGCCGTTGCTCGGCCTCGGTCAGAAGGGCGAGTTCCGCCGCCGGATGTTGCTCATTCTCATCCACCCAGAGCGCCATGTGTCGAAGCAAGGTGTCTTCGTCCATTAGCACGGATCGCAACTCTGGAAGATACGAACGGGCTCGATGCAGGATCGCAAATCCATGGGTATCCAAATCGCCCCAGTACACGCACTTCGCACGGGAAAGCCAAGGCAGACGGGCAAGCACGTCGACGTTGTAGCCAAGACGCATGAACACGACAGCACCCGGTATGTCGGCGATCGCCAAGCCGGTTTGAAGGTTCTCGACAATGAACACGTGCGAGGCCGGCAAATCGATAATCGCCAGATCCTCAACCGGCGCAGTGATGTCTCCCACGCCACCAATCCTGGCGCGCAACGACTGATCAAGGACCCTCATTCGCACGAGCAGCGGAGGCGCCTTTAGGCCGCATCGCCGGTAAAAGTCCAAATCACTGGATGTGTCTTCTTGTATCGCGGCGACCATATCCGTCAGCAGCCCTTTGCGCCCGTCAAGCCACTTGCTGTCCAGTCCGGATACGGGCAACTGGCGAGGATAGAGGTCGGAGTTCGGATTGTTCGCGATCCAATCGAGCATCTCTGCCAGCCGACGAAAATCATCCTCGCCGTAGTCAGCGAGGACATCGAAATATCTCGGCAATTGCCGAGCAAGTAACGGCCAGCGAGCGATGAGCGTCTGGTAACGTGACTGGGCCCGCTCCCACCGTGCAGACTCACCGATCCACATGGCAACATCTTCAGCGCCATGTAACGCCAGCTTCTCTGGCAGGCGCTGAACGCCAAGCGCTTTCCAACGGCGCTCGCACCAGGACAGGGTGCCGATTCCTTGCCAGTTCTGCCATGCGTTCACCCACGCGCGAACGCCGTCGACTTGCCGCAAAGCAGCTTGCTCCGTCGGAAGGCCGAGCGCAATTTCCAGCGGCCATTGATTTTCGCCTGCATCGCCAACCAACCACTCGCGGTGTTTGTTCTGAAACCGGCGCGCGAGCACCTGACGGACTTCCTCAGGAAGCTTCAATAGTTGCCTCCTCTCGCGCATGTTCCGGCAGCTTCAATCGCTGACGATCACCGTCGTACTCGATCAGCAGGACGCCCGACACGCGCCGGTCGCTAATATCGACAAAGCAGGCACCACCGATGAACGGTTCGAGGGTCATGACGGACTTCAGCGGCGTAGCGACGACCATTTGAAATCCGAAATTGGTGAAGATGTTCATCGCCAAGGCAGTGAATTCGTTGTCGGCCTTGTCGAATGCTTCATCGAGCACGACCGGCGCGTACATCGGCACGCCGTGGTCGTTCCCTCCCAACTGGTAGCGTAGGGCTGCAGCTAAGCATGTGGTGGCCAGTTTCTGCCGCTGGCCTCCCGACTTGCCGGCACCGCTGCGGTAGACCTCGACCTCGACGCCGCTTTCATCGATCTCCCGCCCAATGAACTCGACATGTTGTCGAACGTCCAGCACGGTCTCGCGCCAGCGCTTTTGCTCGGGGTCCTGGCTGGCGAGCCGATCGACAAGCCGACGTAGGGCCAGAAACCGCGCCTCTGCAAACTCGCGGTCGTCGGACCATGCATGGCTAAGCGCCTGTTGAATCTCCTGCTTGAACTCCTTGACGTCGGCGAGTTGCCGATCACTGGCGTCAATATGAAGATAGGTGCGTTGATTGGTGCTTTGATTGAACGGCACCTGGCCAAGACTATCGTTCACCAGATCCATGCGTTCTAGGATGGCCTTACGGGCGTCATTCAGGTAAGTGGAGAGTGCGGCCAGATTTTGATGGCTTTGGTTCTGCAACAGTTCGAAGAATCGTTGCTCGTAGGCCGGCAGGCCATCCGTCTCAAGTCGAACCAACTTGGCGAAAAAATCTGGCGCGCTGGCCAAGCTCGTGTCCATGTCGCCAGCATCCATGGGCCATTGCCGTTTGAAATCGGTGAAGCGCGCTTCTATTTCCTTCTCGCAATCGCTAATCCCACGATTGATCTCCTCGATTTCCGCGTTGAGTGCGCGCTCAACCGAAGTCGAAACCTTATCGAGGGTGTCTAGCCGGACTGCCTCTGACTGCTTGGCGAAGCGTTCATCGAGCCCCGTGACCTGATGAGGGGTCAATGGCACGATGGACGCATCCTGCCGGATGGACGCCAATTTTTGCGCACTGCTTTTGATCTGTTCGAGAAGCAAGTCGTGCGCGCGCGTTGCCTGCCGAAGCGCCTTCTCAGCATCTTCAACGAGCTTTCTTTGCTTATCGATCCGATCACTGATTTGCTGCAGGGTCGTATTGCCCTTCCGTGCTTCGCGAAGCTGCCGTTCAATGGTGGAAATGCGATCCAGCAACGGAATCACGTCGATTTCCTGCCACTGGAGATTCACCAAGGTC
Source organism: Trinickia sp. Y13 (assembly GCF_029522115.1). Classification (GTDB taxonomy): domain Bacteria; phylum Pseudomonadota; class Gammaproteobacteria; order Burkholderiales; family Burkholderiaceae; genus Trinickia. The sequence goes on from NZ_JAKWFK010000027.1 coordinate 11,110, forward strand.
TGGCACTGCATCGCTCGGGTCGCACGATCCTTGTCCTGGTCGGCAAGGGCATCGATCTCGCCTTGGAGGCGGGCAATAGTGGCGCCCAGCTCCTGGGCTTGCGCTTGAAAGAGCGCGAGCTTCTCGCGGTTATCGAACCCGAGCACCCAGTTTCGTCGGTCGCCGACACTTCTGCGGTCGTCTTTCTCATGCCTGGTTTTGCTGTGCTTGACCTGGCCCTCTCGGGTGATGGCCCGATCAGCACTCCGGAATGACTGAATGGAATCGACGCACGCATAATCGAAACGATGCCGTAGCTCAACCTGCAGCCAATCGGAATACGGACCTTCCTTGACGTTCAGTTTGAGGACGAGCGAGTTGGTCCCGATGGGCTTTGCCTGCCAGGTTTCCGGGCGGCCAGTTCGGTAATAGACCAGACGCTGCCCAAGGTGGGTGCTGTTGATGTGATTGGCCAGCGCCGAATACTGACGTTCATCCACCAGAAGAGAGAGCGCAAATCCGTGCAATACGCGCTCGATGGCGCCTTGCCACTCTGCCTCATCGGGCTTCACCTCGATGAGTTCGCCAACGAAGGGAAGCGCCGATTCTGAAATCCCAATAGCCGCGGCAATATTGCGGCGCATTTCGAGCACATCGGCAGGCACATTCGATGGCTGGCGCTGGAGTGCCTGCACCTCCCTCACCGCTTGCGAAAAAGCTGTTTCGGCGTCCTTCTTTTGACCTGCCAAGCGGAACTGCTCTTCGCGGCTTTCGTTGCCGCGTCGTTGCCAGATTTCGACCTCCTGCCGCGCGTTACCCAACAGTTCAGCAAAGGCTTGCGGCGAATCGGGGAGGCGCCAGCCAAGCTTCTTGCAAGCCTCTTCGGTCTGCCCGAGTTTGCGCACGCGATCCGCGCGCTGGCCTTCCAACCCGGATTTCTCCGCCTCCCATTGCTCGATCTGATCGCCACCGGCTTCGCGGTGCTGTCGCTCCAGATCGCGTAGGTTTGTGGCATGGTTATCCAAGATGCTCTGGCGTCGCCTCGCCTCACCTTCCGAGCCGCTGGCTTGGACCTCCAGCGATGCCACGTGCTGCTCGAGCAGGTCAGCCCGGCGAGTTTCCCGGTAGCCATCGACGCCTAGGCGAAGCTCAGCCAGCCCATTGCGCAGCAGCGTCAACGAATCCCTGCGCTGATGCTGCTCCCGCGCTGGCGCCAGCGTTTGAACCTGGTCACGGGCCGTGACTACCGCCTGATGCGCAGCGTTGAGTTCGCCAAATTCGCTGACCAAACGATCCGCCACCTCGAAGGTCTCGGGCTTGTCGAGCATGAAGTCGCGCAGGAACGTGTTGAGGTCGCCGAGGTTTTTGGCCGACTGTGTTTTGTGTAGCAAACGCAGCGCCATTTCGCTCTCGATGCCAAGCAGGCGACAGAACCGCTCGCAATACGGACGGAACTCGTCTCGGGCGAAGGCCTCGGGGAAAGTCTGCTTGAGCTTTCTGATGTCGAAGTTGGACTGACCGAAATCCTCCAGCTCGCGCAGATCAAAGGCCCGCTCCATGACAAGGTAGTGTCGTTTGACGTCGGTGCTGCCATTCGCATTGCCGCGCAACCAGAACACCTGAACGAGCACGACGGCATGGCCCAATGGGTTTTGATAGGTCAGTGCCAAGGCCGACCACGTCGTTCCCGAGCGCAAGTAGCGGGTGGCGATCTCACCCGACTCCCCATCCTTCTGCTCAGCCCATGCGCCGCGGATGTAAGTGACGAGACTGCGGTCGCGGCCGCTGCGATCGGCCTCGCGTGCGGCAGCATTGAAATCGATCCAGCGAGGGGGCACCAGCAATGCAGAGAATGCGTCGAGAAGCGTTGATTTCCCAGCCCCCGATCGACCGACGAACAAAAAGCCCCGTTCGCTGATCGGTACGTCGTGCAGGCCGGAAAATGTGCCCCAGTTGAAAACCTGCAGCCGGGTCATTCGGAATTGCTCTCGGGCGAACAAGGACGCGGATTGGGGTTCCGAGTTCATTGGTCGGCCTCCTCGTCGGACTCGATCTGAGCCAGCTGCGCTGGCGCTTCGCCCGCAGCCATGCGTTGATACAAGTGGGTTAGGGCTTGAATCTCCTCCGCCGAGAAGAGGAGCTTGAGCGTCGGTGAAATCTCGAATCGATCGTCGCTGGAACGAATCTTTTGGAGGATGCTGTGCTTCTTGATCTTCTCGATGGATGCATGAACCCGTTTCATGAATCCTGCTCGGTCGGTGTTGGCGGCTCGCTCATATAGCGTGAGGAACTCCATGATCTCGTCCGTCGACACCACGGCGCGGTCGCCGTGGGAGTCCGCCTGGGTCAAGCGCTGGCGAAGGTGCAGCAACAGAATCGAATCGATGAAGGTCAACTGGGCGCGACGCAGTAGGACCGGCACTTCAAGGTCGCCGGTATCCGCCTGACGGGTGAAGGCAACTTGTAGGTCCCGATCGATCACTAGTTCGAGAAACAGATCGGCAAGGCGCCGACGGATCACCGCTTCGTCTCGCACCAAGATCGGCCAGAGCTTTTGATGTCGACGTCCGTCGAGCGATGGCCCTGCTAGCAGTTGCACAAGGGCACGCCGGGTATCCATGGCCAACTCGCCGCTGTCGCCCATGAAAAGGGAGTTCGCAGGCGCCTGTGCTGCGTCTGGATCGTGTTCTTCGACAGACGCAGCCGCTGCATTGTTCTCAGACCAGTTCATTGGCCCGCTCCCTCAAAAAAAAGATCTTTGGAATTCGGGCGCTGCGCAGTTCGTCGTCGCCTCCAATCCAGCCCACGGTTTCGCTATGGTCGGCCCTTAAACCATGTCGACTGCCCAAGGCAAGCAGGCCGACGACGCTGCCCAAACCCTGCGCTGCCGGGAATTGCTCGAGCACCTCGGCAATGGATGCCTGCGATCGTCGCTCCAGGACTGCCAGCACATTGGCCCTCAGTGTGCGGAAGTCGATCTCCGATTGGGCGACCAGCTCGCTTACGGATTCCAGGTCGATGGGCGGGGCGTCCCCTTCCGCCATTTGCCCAGGCAATGCCTGCAGGGAGGGGTCGTGCAGTACCCATTGAGACAACGAGCGCAAACGGCTGCTCGTGAGCTCGAGTGTGTACTGGATCGCTTCAGTGGCCTTAACCTCGTCCTTCAGAGCGAGCGCCGCACGCTGCGCGTCTTTCAGAAGTTGATTGAGCCGGCGCTGCTCAAGGTATTCGCGACTCTGAACGAAGTGCTTCAGGCTTCGCGCGAAAGTCTGGAGCACCTCGTGAACCATGCCGCCCTGCTCGAGAAGGGTACGCGTGAGCCGAAGAAGGAACCGCCGGTCCTTGACGTCGAGCTGCCCCACGAACTCACGCGACATGACGCTATCAAGCGCTTGATCAAGCGTGGCGGCCTGCTCTGGGTCCGTAAGCAATCGCCAAAAGGCGGAGAAAGTGCGCCCTGCGTCACTTTCCGAAATCAGGTCGATCCCGGCGAACAGCGAGTCGAGCACATCACCTCGATTGCCATCGTTGTCCATGATGCGTTCGCGGAGATCTCGATTGAGCTGCTCGAACTGATCGCGGACACGACGGAAGTCGCCTGCAAGATCATCGGCCAGCGTGATGATCTCCCGCGTGCGCTCCAACGCCGTCGCATGAGGTAGCACGCGCATCTGCCCCTTCTGGATGGCATCGATCTCCTTGTCGATGCGCGCCTGCTCGGCCATGAGCCGGTCGATGCGGCGGAATTTGTCGGTGTCGGTGTCGTCTGCGAGTCGAGCGAGTGCCTCGATAACGAGCGCCAGCCGGCTTTCGGTTGCGGCCGAGTGCGGCTGCGCCAAGCCAGAGACAAATCGTATGGCTTCGACGGCAGGCGTGGAGAGTTCATACTCCTCCTCCGAAGCGCCAACCGGAAAGCGTCGCTCCAAGTAACCGTCCGCGAGCCAACTGGCGACATACGCCTGCGCCGTTTGGGGGAAGTCCTCACCTCGCGCGCGCAACTCTTCGAGATCTCTTCCGATTCGTTCGTGAAAGATGGAGGCGGGAAGGCTTCGCTCGCTCTCATAGAGATGAGCTTGAAGCAGACCAATGACGGTAGGACCATTGTTCGAGGCAAGCAGGCGCCAGAGCGGCTGGGCACGCATGCGCCGGTAGGTGGCGATGGCTTTGTCTGCTTTCATTCCGGGCTCCAAAGTGCGGGTCCCGACTGCTTTGCGGTCTTCATAGAGCGACGTGCACGAGCGTCAAAATCGAATCATAGACTCTTTCCGGGGGACGTTCGTCAAGACGCTGGTTGCCAGTTGGACAAGATGCAGCGCGAGATGCGATATGACTAAGGCCATGGAAGACAAAAGAGTATGGAACGCTATCGCAGACACTCCCGAGGAAGCTGCCAATCTGCGCGCACGTTCCGATCTGATGATGCAAATCGCGGCGATCGTCAAGGCAAACGACTGGAAGCAAGCAGAGGCTGCCGCGCATTGTGGCGTCACCAGCCGCGCATCAACGATCTGCTACGGGGATGCGTCTCACGGTTCTCGTTGGACGCTCTCGTGAATATCGCCACGGCACTCGGCCGCCGCGCGCATATCGAACTGGAGGCGGCGTAGTAAAGGCTAGTAGCTCAATTGCCACTAACGAACGAAGTCAGTTGGATGTGGGCGATCCAACGGGGCAAACTAACCGCCACCCGGATAAGGAATCGAATGACCCTCGACGTTGAGATCGAAGTTGCATGCGACGATCGCTCTGACGGGTTCCGAGGCGCTGAGATTGATGGGTTGATGCGGGACGTTGCCCGGGATGAAGATGAAATCACCGGCGCGGTTGACCATCGATTTCGCAAGCCCATCGCCATATCGATGTTCAACCTCGCCACTCTGAATATAGACGATCGTCTCCGTCCCCGCCGGATGTATGTGCGCTGGAATCGTCTCGCCGGGTTGGATTTCCGCCACGAACATGAACACCGATTTCGGCGCTCCGAGCTGACTGGCGACAGCGTCATATGAAAATCCCTGCTCCGTCCGAGCCGGACGGCCCGCGGTGGACAACAACACAATCTCGTCCATGTTGCCCCCTCAAACGTCGTAAACAATGAATGAAATATTCATGATGATGCCGAAGTAACCGTCCAGCGCCAGCCGTCCGTCGACGACTTTCGGCCGACCCAAGCCCTTTACGATGCGCGTGGTGCGATATCGGTGGTACCCGTGCAGCAAGTCGCCAAAGTGGAGGCAATGCGCACGTGATGTGGGGTAGAGGTCGAGATCGATTTTCGATAGTTCCGTCCAGTGCGCGCGGGGGTAGGCGTGATGGGCGTTGTGATATCCGTAGTTGAGGAAAATCGCGTTGAGCCAAGCATGTTTTGAACTGATCAGCGACGAGTACGTGTTGCGTTGTTCATGGTCCCCATCGAATCTTCGTACAGACGCGCCTAGTGACGTGATGTCGAAGGTATGGTGAAAGCAGTCGTATATTCGCAGTATGGTCAGCATGGCAAGATGAGACGTGAACAGCCATACCCAGCTCCACGGCGAAATGTAAAGCAGACCGAGATAAAAACCGGCTCGCAGAAGGAACACCAACGCGATCCTTTTTCTCAACCGCCGGTGTCTTTCTTCGAGAAAAGGAACCGCCAGCGAACGGGCTCGCGCGATATAACTGAGCACCGGAAAATAGCACCATTCAAGCGCAATGATCACGGCGCGCATTGGCGGCGGCAGGGATCCCACCCACCGCGTGATGGAGAAGCCATCGTAGCCCACGCGATTGCCGTGATGGTTCAGATGCTGTCGGCGCAGCAACGTATAGGGTACGTAGCACCCACCGCTGATCAGCGTGGTGGCGCGCCCCAGGAATGCATTGAACGCGGCACTTCGCGCCATGGTTCCATGCATGCATTCATGAGTAAGCAAGGCACTCAGGATCATCGTGTGCGTCATCAGCAGGACGCCGAGAAGAGGCAGGCCCCAGCCTGGGCGCGTCACAAGATATATCGCGAGCGCATAGCCGCCAAAGGTATAGAGCCACGTGGCGATGTCGATGCAACATCGCCAGAAGCTAGCTCGAGAACGATCACGAGATGTCGGCTGCCCCCGAAGCTCGTCGGAAATGGGCCGTGTTGACGTAAGAACCGTTGAGTCTCTTTGAGCCATGTGACACTGGAATCCGAGAGCGTGCGATACGGTCTGGGCGCCAAGCAAAGCGGCGCCTCAACGCGAAGCATTTCACCAACTTAACGCTGCGATGTTAGTGGGCAAGGAGCCGATCGGAATTGCAGGACGCGAATCGGTGGACCGATGCGCGAAGGACCGAATGGCGAGCGTTGCAGTGCCGGTGGGCGCGTGTGCGTCGGCGAGCGGTTCGGTGGGAGGGAGGTATCGGTAGCGCGCCAGCTCACGCTCGACCCATGGGCGGATGTGTTGACGCGCGGATGCTCGATGACTTCACGGGAAATCTGCGGCGTTCGTCGACGGATCGTTCGCGCGATGTGCCTTAACGATCCGCGATTACGTAGCCGGTGCTGCGCCCGCCGCCGGACGACCTCTAGCGCGGAACGTATTTTCCGTCTTGAGCAGACCAGCCGAATGTTTGACGCCACTTGCCGCCACGCGCGCGCAATTGCAAATCGCGGAAGCCATCTGTCGATGTCGGTAGCATCGATAACGCGTTGCTGCCGTCCTCAATGTCATGGTCGCGTGTGCCGTCGCGGTGCCAATCGCCAGCTATATCGCGGTAGTACATCATCGGCTGCGCGAAGATTAGGCGGAGCGCAGCGCCGTCGATTCGGAACAAGTACAGCGCTTCGAATGAAGCACCGCCACCCGAGTATCCGATCTCCCACCCCGCTCGGACGCCGAATGCGTAGTCACCGGCGCGCAGTTGGTACGGCGCGAGGTCGAAACGCCGCCATTGCTCCGGGAGTGCTTGATTGCTATCGGACTTGTCGTCCAAGTCATCGGGGGCTTGGATGTTCGTTGCGCTCCAGTCGGTTGGCTGGTCAACGGGACGCTCGGTGCGGGCTACCAGTTTCGGTGCACCGTCAGGGCCGCGCTCGAATATGCCCAGCCAGACTAGATTTTGCGATGTCTTTGCGTCGTCGCTGGTTCGACCGACGCCGTCACATTGTTGGGATGCAGGCGACCGCAATGCCTGTTCAGCAATCGCGTCGGTCGAGGCAATACAGACGATCGCCACGTACGCGCCAGTGCGTTGCGGCCAAGGTTTGACGCCGACCAATACGGCTCGCTCGGAGTTTTGCCCCGGAGCGACTTGGGCGATGACGGTTTGTTTTGTGAAGCCGGCGGGCAAGCGAGTGCCGAAGCCGTCGGATTCGGGCGCGATGCCCATTTCGTTCTTGTACGCGGCGCGGGCTTCGTTGGTTTCGAATTTTGATGGAACTTGGGCCAGGGAATGGGCGGTGCCGTCGGCTTGGGCAATCGCCGTTAATAGAGACGTTGCTAGGGCAACAAGCAGTGGGGCGAATCGGCGGTTCATGGCACGACGGGCGTTATGTAATTCATAAATGGCGAGAATAGCAAACCGCGAGGCTGCTCGGTTCATCCTTTACTGCTTGGCTGCTTCGTCATCATTCAACGCCTATCTTGTTTGCAGTAAATTCGGCAATCGGAATGTCCGGCGTACCAAGATGATCAACACGGCGGGGCCATAATCCGGCGAAAAGAAAGGTCGGCGGAGCACAGTGTCAGCGGGCTGAATGTTAGATGACTTCGCGGGAAATCTGAGCGTTCTTTGAGGGGGCGTTCGGGCGATGCGCCTTAACGATCCGCGACTACGTAGGCGGTGCTGCGCCCGCCTCCGGGCGACTTCTCCAGCACGCCTAGTTCGAGCAACTGCGTGATATCGCGTAGCGCAGTGTCGGGCGAGCACTTGGCGATGGCCGCCCACTTGCTGCTCGTGAACTTGCCCTCGAAACCGTCGAGCAGCCGGTTGTCCAGCTTCACCTGCCGCTCGTTCAACGGCGTGCCAGCCCAACGTTGCCAGAAGCGCGTCTTGACCAGCACGACATCCAGCGTGGTCTGCGCGCTGGCGATGGCGCGCCCGAGCGTGCTGAGGAACCACGAGAGCCAGCCGGTGACATCCAGCGAACCCTTCTGCGTGCGTTCGAGCACATCGTAGTAGTCCTTTCGCTCGCGTTGGATTTGCGCCGACAGACTGTAGAAGCGTTGCGGACTACCGTCGGCGCGAGCCAGGAACAGGTCGCCCACGGCGCGGGCGATGCGCCCGTTGCCGTCGTCAAACGGGTGTAGCGTGACGAACCACAGGTGCGCCAGGCCGGCCTTGAGGAGTATGGGCTCGCCGGTTTCCTCGTTCGCCCAATCGAGGGAACGCGCCGTCTCGACGGGGAGCGTACTGGCGGGCGGCGCTTCAAAGTGGACCTTGCGCCGCCCTGCCGGGCCGGAAACCACCTGCATCGGCCCGGCGGCATCGTCGCGCCACTGGCCCACAGCGAGCTTGCTTATGCCCGAGTAGCCGGTCGGGAACAACGCTGCGTGCCAGCCGAACAGGCGCTCGGCGGTCAATGGGGAGGCGGCGTTGGAGGTGGCGTCGAGCACCATCTCGACCACGCCCTCGACGTGTCGATCCACCGGCGCGATCGCTCCAATGTACACGCCCAGACGCCGGGCGATGGAGGAACGCACCGATTCGACGTTGAGCACCTCGCCCTCGATTTCGCCGGTCTTGACCACGTCCTCGGTGAGCGCGGCTAGGCTCGCCTGGTCCCGCAGCGCGATGCCCACGTCAGACAGGCGGCCTAACAGCGCGCCTTGGGCGCGGCTGACCTCGGTCAACGGCCCGACGAGCGCCGACAGGTCGTAGCGCCAATTCGGCCAGTCGTCGGCCTGCCAGATGTAGAGATTTTCTCCGCTTTTCATGCGGGGATTAGATGCCTTATTCACTGCAGTAGCAAGGCATTCTCCGCATAATCTGCGGGAAAATGGCTGCTAATCGCCGCATCATGCTGATTTCCCACACTCGCCGCCCGCCCATACGCCGGGCGATGGACCGGTGGGAAGCGCTCATACGCTGCCTCGCTCGACGCGCTGAACTACTCCCCAGTTACCCTGGGTTTGCAGGACAGCCTGAGTGGCGCGTTTCGTGATCTTGCGATCGCCATATAGCTCGGCCAAGCCCGCTTACCTGTCTGCGGTCGGCGCCTCACAGATTGAGGGGTTCGTGCGACCCGCCGATAAGACGAAACTGATTAGCCTCGCGCGAATCGAGATTCGTCCGACTGAGAGCGCGGCCACGGCGCTGGCACAATAGTCATTCCCGTAGCCTACCCCGCGAGCCATGAAGCACTCCGACTTTCACATCGGCCTGGAATTCCTCGGCACAGCCGGCTTCCGCTGGCGCTGCACCGATGTCGGCACTCGCACGATCGTCGCCATCCCATTAACGCATGACGATCCGAACTGGTATCGCGGGCCGCCCTACGTAGCGACGGAGGAGGTGTTTGACGAACATGAGATGGCGGACTGCCATCTCACGGAATACGACGCCATTCGTGCTGCGATCGAGGAAGCGGATACATCGGGCCACCCTGGCTTTCCTCACGAGGTCGTCACCCAGATGATGCGCGCGCGCCTCGAGGGCTCCTCGCCCTCATATCCCAATAAAGGCGTACTGCGCATTGATCGGCGGGCAACGGACGGCGAGATCCTGCACCCGTACGCCGCGCGCAAGAGCGGAAAAGACTGGATTGTGAAGCTTTACCTCCCGTTTCCGCGGATGTTTGACGAAATGCCAGAACACGATTTCATTGCCTTAGCGATCGCAACAGCGGACGACGTACTTGCTCGATCCAAGCGTGACGCCACTGAGCCTCAGCTAACAGCAGGAAGTCATGCTCCCAGAACCAGTTCGATTCAAATGGACCAAGTGAGCTGTTCGTAGATTGCAGGGGGTACGCGAATAGGAGCAGAAAATTCCTCCATATCGCTAGCCAACATGCCTCCCTGTACGTATACTCTTGCGCAGAAATGCGCACGAACTGCGCGAAAATTTACACAAATCACGCATGAAAGCACACGACGGAGCCGCGGCCGCGAGACTGGGAGCCATCCTCCGCGAAGCTCACCACCGCATCGAGGCCGCTGAGAGCGGCCGAATTAGCCAAGCCGAGATGGCGGCGCGGCTCGGGGTCAGCCAACGCGCATACGTGGATTATCTGCACGGACGCGGACCGGCCGGGGCTAGAGTCGCGCTTGATATATTGGCGATGCTCGGCGAGGACGAGGCAGTCGCTTTATTGCGCCGGTGGCGCGAGGGAATCGGAAAGAATGGAAAAGACCGAAATGGTTGATGCAGAAAACGAGGGGGCGACGCTACCCGGAATGGGGCCTCTAGCGCAAGCCCCTAAGAGGCGTGGCCGCAAGCCCAAGACGGAACGCGCGGACACCGTCGCGGAAGTGCAAATCGCACCTAAAACCGTGGATCCGAGGAACGCTCTCAACGAACTGACATCGACGGAGTGGCTACCAGAAACCGTTTCGGTCTGGACTCAGCGCGGGCTCGGGGCGAATCATCCGGACGCTCGCATCGAGCGCGAACATCCGGCACCGTTCTCGTTCACAGACGTGGCGCGGCTGGTTAAGTTTTTCACAAAACGTGGCCAAACGGTGCTCGACCCGTTTGTCGGCGTCGGGTCGACGCTCAAAGCCTGCGCGACGGAAGGCCGAAAAGGCATCGGGTTCGAGCTCAACCCGCGATACGCGGAGCTAGCCCGCGAACGACTTCGATCCGAGGTACGTGACCTATGGGCAGAGGACTCACAGGACGTCCGCCTTGGCGACGCCCGAGATTTGGTCAAGGAATTGCCGGACGACTCGGTTGATCTCATTGTCACGTCGCCCCCCTATTGGATCATTCTGCACAAGGAAGATCACAAGGCCCGCCAGGAGCGCGTAGAAAAGGATTTGGACACCCGGTACGGCGACGATCCCCGCGACCTTGGTAACGTCAAGGAATACGGCGACTTTATAACCGAGCTCTCCTCGATCCTCGGAGCCTGTGCTCGACCACTCAAGGCCGGCAAGCACATGGCTGTCGTCGTGTCGGACTTTCGAGACAAGTCCAAATACGTGATGTTCCACGCCGACCTCGCGGCCGCCCTCCAGCCCTATGGCCTCGAAATGCGCGGTCTCAAGGTGCTCTACCAGCGACACAAGCGGGTATTCCCATACGGGTACCCGTACGCCTACGTTCCGAACATTCACCACCAGTTCATCCTGATCCTCCAGAACGCGAAGGACAAAAAGGCAAAGGCCGCGGTGGCCGATGGTGAGCCAAAGGTGAAACGCCGGCGCAAGCCGAAGGCGCTGACATGACGAACGGCTCTCAAACGGATTGCATTATCATCGGCGACTGCATTGACGGTATGAATGCATTGCCGGAAGGCAGCGTCGATCTAATCGTCGCCGATCCACCTTATAACCTCGGGAAGGACTTCGGCATTTGGAAGGAGACTGAACGCGAGAAGGACTGGATCGAATGGACCCACGCGTGGCTAGCCGCGGCTGAGCGAGTTCTAAGACCGGGTGGCGCCATCTTCGTCTACGGCATCCATCGACACCTCTGCTGGGTGCAGTGTGAGCTTTACCGTCTCGGCTTGACCTATCGGCGGCAGATTATATGGAGCTACGAGAACGGCTTCGCTGGATACACGAAATCGCTGGCCGCCCACTACGAACCGCTACTATGGTTCAGCAAGGGCGACTCGTACACCTATCATCCAATCAGGGAACCTTACAAGAGCACGGAGCGCCTGAAGCATAAAGTCACAAAGAATGGGAAATCGTGGACGCCAAATCCCGAAGGTCGCATGGCCGGCGACATCTGGCGGTTCCCCGTTCTCGCAGGGCGTAGGTTCGCCCCCGAAAAGGTGAATCACCCAACGCAAAAGCCAATACCTCTCTCACTGCGAATCGTGCGGCACTTTTCAAACCCGGGGGAACTCGTACTCGTCCCGTTCGTCGGTAGCGGATCGGAATGTCTTGCATCGCGTATGGCGGGGCGGCGCTATCTCGGATTCGAGCTAAACTCCGCGTACGCCGAGATCGCAGAGGATCGCATCGCCGCATGGAACGAGGGCCGGGTGGCCCCCGGGGTTCCGCCGGAGGCTTTCGGGGAGTGGCTCAGCGATGCCCCTATTACTTCGCCACCTCCACCGACGAACGAAGTACTGAGCCTATTCTGAGTTTTCGCCCCAGGAGCGGCTCGAGCACCGAAGTCCTGTAGGACGGAGTATCAATGTCGACGTGAAACAGGTAGGGCGGCAGATCGGATAACTTGCCGCCGCGCCAGACCAGTAGGCACAGGGCGAGCACGGTTACTGTACCGATCTTGATGTCGAGCACGTTTCTTATGTCTTGCACAATGCGCCAGTATTCGGAACGGCGGTTAGGCAGAATATCGGTGACGACGAGCGTCGTCACCGAGTCCAGATTTCTGCCAAACCTCCCAACCAACACGGCCACGTCGTCAAGTAGGTCGCGTGGCGCATCCAGCACCGCCACATCGCCGAACTCCGCCTCAGCACACCCATAATTGGGCCATGGAGATCCGAGGACTATGTCCATGCGGGCGAATACATCGCCCTTCCGCCGCATTGCGGCCCCACACCCGGCCGCGATAAGCAAATTCCGGGCAAGATGATCAGGGAAGCGGTCTCCCACCCGCGCCCAAGCTGAGACGAGCTTTTCTCTCAGGTGCTCTGCAACGGCGTCTGATTCAATAAGGAATTCCCCAGTTCTTGGGGCCGCAGCTAATGCCACAAGAGCGGCGTCTGCAGATGCTGCCTCCGACGTCTCCGGAAAGGCCGCACGGGCGAAGTCGTCCACTACAGCATGCGGAATCATACTGATCGCTGCAGTAGGACAGCGCGTTGCGCAAACGCCGCACAACATACAGGCATCTGGATCAATCGACGGCGCCCCACCGTCTGCGCGGGACATAGCCCCCGCTGGACAGACGGTCGGGTTTCGGTCGGCAGGGAAATCAGGCAGCGATGCCGACACTACTTCAGCATCGCCGAAGAACATGCAAGGCGCATCGACGCACCGCAGACACGACGCCTGGGACGACGACCCATCGGAGAACCTCACAACACCTCGCTCTCCCGGGGAGACCTCGATCGAAATCGGGACGAGCCCTCTGCCGAGCGATCTACGCGGGACAGAAGCGCCGTCGTTACAGAAGAAGATCCGCGACATCAACCACTCCCTTCATTTGTGTGAATCCGTTCAGGGACAGCTTTGTCCCGCCCAACACCGCCGTCAGTGCGAGGGCGGCAAGTGATCTGATGTCAAGGACGCCGACGTTAAAGCCGTAGGCGGTATGCACGTCGCCAATCAGTTCCCTTACTTCGGATCGCTCATTAGGTGCATTGAAGCCGATGGCCAGCGTGGTGGTGCCGCGGGTAGTTGCGAACTGCCTGCGCGAGAGCAGGATGATCTTGTTTTCCACTGCCTGGCGAATCGCCTTGACCGAAAGCTCTCTCTCCTCGCCAGGTGACTTGATCTCGATGGGAATGCTGTCTGTGGCGTCGACAATCATGGCGTCGGCCCTGTCGTAATTGACCCCGCGACGGGAAGTCCGACACTCAAACCCGACAATGCGGAGCAACGCGGCAACCAAGGGATAAAAAACATCCTGGTTATCGTTGGAGTGCCTTCTTGCAAATGCCTCAACTGCAGCAGCATGCGCCCCTTCCAACTTAAAATCGGCCAGAAGCTCTCGCTCGAGCGAAGAAGTCTCGTCGTCCCTGACGACTGCAGCAGCCGATGGAACCGGCAAGATCATCGCCTTCTCACGCGTGCGCCCCGGCGCTGCAACTGCGACAAGGCGCGGCGTTGCCGCTACATCAGTGCAATTGGGCTCGCGTTCCAAGTGCGGGAATGCGGCGTTGACCTCGCGCCTTGCTATCTGTTGAAATGGCGAGAACAGCGGCTCCGGATTCGTCGGCACCCCCAAGTCGGACAAAGCCGCTCTGTCCTCTGCCATCCCCTCCCAGGCGGACGTAACGTCGAAGCCGGCACGAGCCAGCATCAGGTGTGCGGAGAGGCGCATGAATGGCGCCTTGGCACCGTCCGGCAGCCCTTTGAAGTCGGAGACTCTTACGTCGCGGAGCGTCGCGAGACGCTCAAGCGTCTCGCGCCCCGCGTCCGTCAGGGTGAACATGGAGCGCGAAGTCTTGACACACCAACCGGCCCATTGAATCGCCGCAATTGGGAAGCGCGTGTAGTTCCCCATGGTCACGTGGGAAATCCGACGCGATGCAGACAGGTTCGCTATTTCAATGGCCTGCCTGCCGAACTCTGAACGACAAGAGCGCAGCCTATCAATCATTGACGCAATTGCGTCTGGGTCTCTGTCGTCTGAGATGCTCAATGGCCCGACAATCATCTCGTCGCGAGTGATGTCACCACCAAGAGCGAGCGCAGTTCTGAGGATGGTGGGAAAAACACGTATCGAGTGCTCCCCCTGTACGCCGAGGACATCGTTCGGATACGCCATACCAAGCAGACACTCTTCCGTCAGCCGCCTCGGATCCGGCGTCAACGCAGCGTGCTCGCCCAGCCACGAGAATGCGAACCGCAACGCTCCCGCGGTCGATTGCAACCAGCCGAGCGTGCGGAAAAGCTCGGCGTACATCTTGGATTGGTTATAGAGCGGGTCGCGGGAACGATCTTCTCGAGTCGACCGGCGGAGGGCTTCATGACCAAACGCCCCTTGTGACGACACGTTGTTCCGCTCAAGCATCGCGAGCGTCATGTCATCGAGATCGAAGTCCTCCCTATCTTTGAGGATAGCGTGCAGATCACGGAATATCCGCACAAACATAGCGACATCAGATCCCGGGTTGGGTATGCGCAGCATCTCAGTCCCTCAATCGGGGGCCAGCGCTATGGGGCTTTCTTCTTGTCATGTTCCCTCGGCGTCAACAGTTCCGGGACACTTACGCCGAGCGCGCCAGCCAGTACGGCCAAGGACGCGATGGTCACGTTTCTCTCCCGCCTCTCGACGGAACCGATGTAGGTTCGGTGGAGCGAGCAAAGATCCGCCAGGGCCTCCTGCGAGAGCCCTCTCTCAGCGCGGAATGACCGGATATTCTCTGCCAGGATCTCAAGAAGAGCGGACTCGGGACGGCGCGGCATCATCGGAAGAATCAAAGCGCCAATTTTTTCCGGCCGCAGATTTTGGTGCTACAGACTATGGGTAGCATTTTCGAGATACCTCGCATTGAGGTGCAGAGTCTTTGCCCAGAAACGCGTCCGGTACTAGGTGCTGGCGACGATCAGTCGTGCGCTGAGTCGAAATGGCGCATGGTCCAGAAAAGAACGTCTAGTTCGTCGTGGATTCTCGATGCCTCGAATTCCAGCCACAGGACCGATGTTGACACCCTCCGCCAAGATTGGCGCTGATACAGAGCTCATCGCTGACCATCGGCAGGGGCTTATGTAGCACGAACTATCCTGGATTCGGACAGCCGACTCCACTGGCTATTAGCGCAGGCACGTAGGCAACGGTCCCCGTAAGCGCGAATTTAAGCGCACTTAGAATTCCAATCTGATTGGGCGCGGCCTGCGTCCGCAACTACAACTTGCGGACGCAACCGATGACAGAGAATGAAGTTGACTTCTTTCCTCTGCCCGTGACGGGCGCGACCGCCGCCCGTAAGCACCGCTTCGTTCCAGTGCGTAAACTCAGGCTGGTGGTACGCCAAGCCCGACGGCGCCCCGGCCGAATCAACGGATTGTCGTACATAGCCGACTGAAGAGAACGCTAGAGCCGCACCGAGATAGGACGGGGCGCATAACCATTCGCTGGTGGAGCGAGATAGACCAAATTTGATTACCGAGCCACAGAAACACAAAAGGGCCACAGGCAAATCGCCTGTAACCCTTTGATTTTATTGGTGGAGCGGATGAGGATCGAACTCACGACCTTCGCATTGCGAACGCGACGCTCTCCCAGCTGAGCTACCGCCCCAACGAAGCAGCAATTCTGGCACGGGGCTATGGGGTTTGACAAGCCCCCTTGGAAGCCTGTTAGCCCAACGTGAGAATGTCCGCTCCGTGCAAAGTAAAAATGTCCGCTCGATCATGATCGAGCGAGGCGCGGATGGAACTCACTATGAGCGAGCGCGAGATTGGGCGGCTGCGCGTGTTGGAGC
>NZ_JAKWFK010000028.1 GCF_029522115.1 Trinickia sp. Y13
ACTCGTCGCGCAGCCGCGAGGCGATGCGAAGCGCCCCGCCGAACGCCTCGCAGCGCGCGCGCATGCCGGGCAATCCGAAGCCGCGCGCGGCGGCGGAGCTCGGCGCGCCGGCGCGACGCGCGCGCGGCGGCATGCCGCGGCCGTCGTCCTCGACGATCAGCGTCAAGCGTTTCGCGTCCGTTTGGATGCGCACGTCCGCCCGCGACGCCTTCGCGTGCTTCGCGACGTTGTTCAATGCTTCCTGGGCCACGCGCATGACGGCGAGGGCCGCGTCCGGCGGCAGTTGGGTGAGGCGCACGTCGGCGGCGCAGACGAAACTCGTGTCCAGCCCCGTGCGCTCGGCAAACTCGCGCGTCCAGTGCGCAAGCGCGGCGACGATGCCTCCCTCGACGCGGGGCGCGTGCAGGTCGTGCACCAAGCGACGGCCCGCTTCGCAGGCGGCCTCGATCGAGCGCCGCGCCAGGGCCAGCGCGGTGACTGCCGCGGCGACGTCCTGCGCGGCCGTCAGCGCGTGCTCGACGTTGGCGAGCGCAAAACGGGCCGCGGTCAGTTCCGCGCCAAGTCCGTCATGGATCTCGCGGGCGAGATGGCGCTTGATGGATTCGCGCGTCTGCGCCAGCTCGGCTGCGAGTTCGCGCAAACGCGGGTCGTCGCCGCTCGCGCCCGCTTCCGGGGCAGGCGCGCCGAAGCGCGATAAGTCCAAGGTTTCGTGTTGCCGAGCGGCAGCAGCCAGACGTTGATTCATCGCGAAGAGATCATCTCGAATTTTCACGTCATCGCGTCGGAAAACAGGACGCGCCAGGTAACGCAATTTACATCTGGTAACAGGCAGGGCCGGAGGAAGAACGTTTTCATTCGACCCCTCATTGGGGCGGATAATATCCCAAAATTAAGAAAAATACAGACGCGGCAACCGTTTCCGTGGGTCGAAAAGCCCTGATTGACAGCCCGGCAGTTTTGATCCTGTAGGAAAATTTCCTACGAGGAAACGGCGTCGACGCGCGTCGACTTGTAACAAGCGAGCGTGCGTCAGTCGAGCGCCCAAAAGAAAAACCGGAGCATAAGCTCCGGTTCTTGTCCAGTGACGCTTGTCGCGGGCAGGAAAGGCGTTCCCTTGCTCCGCAAGCGGCGGCGCGGCGGTCCGCTCTGCGCGACGGGCGGCCCGCTCGGGCTTGTTTAACCTACGAACGCTTTTTCGACGACGTAGTGCCCCGGCTCGTTATTGCTGCCTTCCTTGAAGCCGAGACCGTCGAGCAGTTCGCGCGTGTCGCGCAGCATGTGCGGGCTGCCGCAGAGCATGACGCGATCGTGCTCGACCGAGAACGGCGGCACGTCCAGATCTTCGAACAGCTTCTTCGTATCGATGAGTTCGGTGATCCGGCCGCGGTTTTGGAACGTCTCGCGCGTGACGGTCGGATAGTAGATGAGCTTTTCACGCACGATTTCGCCGATGTCCTCGTGGGCCGGCAGGTGTTCGGTGATGTAATCCTTGTAAGCCAATTCATCGACGAAGCGGCAGGTGTGCGTCAACACGACCTTTTCGTAGCGGTCGTAGACGCCCGGATCCTTGATGATCGACATGAACGGCGCGAGGCCGGTGCCGGTCGACAGCAGCCAGAGCGTCTTGCCCGGCAGCAGGTTGTCGGCCATCAGCGTGCCCGTCGGCTTCTTGCCGATCAGCACTTGGTCGCCGACCTTCAGGTGTTGCAGGCGCGAGGTGAGCGGGCCGTCGGGCACCTTGATGCTCAGGAATTCGAGGTTTTCCTCGTAATTGGCGCTTGCCATGCTGTAGGCGCGGATCAGCGGCTTGCCGTCGACCTCCAGTCCCACCATCGTGAATTGGCCGTTTTCGAATCGAAACGACGAATCGCGCGTGCAGGTGAAGCTAAAGAGCGTATCGGTCCAGTGGTGGACGGAAAGGACGGTTTGCGGGTTCAGATTGCTCATGGCTACGGTGAAAGTGCGAAGAGGTGGGCACCAAAGCGCTCGGCGCACGAGCGCTCCGGCCAGCGAGGCGGGGCGGGGCGCGCGAAGGGCTGTCGCGATGCGTCGCAAGACGCGAAAGGTCGCTATTTTAACGCGCCTGCCGCAGGCTCGTGGGGGAGGGTTCTATGTCGATTCGGCATGCCCATATAACCGCGGCAAGGGGGTGCTTGCCCGCGCGGTCGCCCGCAGCGGCACGCTCAGCCCCGCTTGGCGCCTGCCTGCGGGGGGCGATTCATCTTTCGGCGACGAGTTTTGCGCCCAGTCCGACGAGCGCGGCGCCGCACAGTGCGTCAATCGGCCGCCGCAGCTTGCGATAGCCGCGCTGGGTGCGTTCGGTCGCAAACATGAAGGCGACGCCGCAATACCAACTGGCCGAAAGCGAGCCGATGGTGGCGAACACCGCGCCATAGAACCAGAACGGCGGATGGGCGGGAAACATCGCGGCGAACACGCTCGTCCAGAACGCGCACGATTTCGGATTGGTGGCGCAGGTGACGAAGCCCGATCGGTAGGCGCGTAGCCAGGCCGCCGCATCATGTGCGACCGGCGCCGCGCCTGGGGTGAGGTGCGGCGCCGCATTGGCGCGCGCGCTCGAGCGCAGCAGCTTCAATCCGAAATAGACGAGATACAGCGCACCGGCGATGCGCACGCCCGTGTAGAGCCACTCGAGCCGCTGCAATACGGCGGCGAGCCCGAGCATGGCGAGGGTGACCCAAAGCATCGACGCGGTGCAAACACCGAGCGCGGAGGCCGCCCCCAGGCCGCGTCGGCCCGCGAGCGAAAGCTGCGTGACCATGAAGAAATTCGGTCCGGGGCTGGCCGCCGCGACGAGATAGATGACGGCAATTTGCAGCAGGATCGGGATGTAATGCATCGCAGCGGACGCCAAGAAAAGAGCCGGTTCGGAGAAGCGGAAAGCAAAGCGAACTTCAAAACCGCTAATCTAGCGCAACCGGCTTCTACTTTGTCTCAATGGCTCAATTCCAGCCGAGCGATATAGGGCAAATGGTCCGACAGCCAAGCCGTGTCCTGCGTAGGTTGCACGCACGCGACGGGACGCAGGCCGCGCACGAACATTTTGTCGAGCGCGAGCGCCGGCGAGAACGCGGGGAATGTGCGCGCAGGCTGGCCCAGCAGCGTCGAGACCTCGACCAGGCCATGCTCGCCGAACAGCGGAACGGAATCGTTGCGCCAGTCGTTGAAGTCGCCTGCGAGCACGAGCGGCCCAGTGGGCGCCTCGCGGGCGATCCAATGAGCGATCCAATGCATTTGCCGCAGTCGCGCCGAGCGCGTGAGCGCGAGATGGGCGCAGAGCAGCGTCACCGATTGGCCCGCAAAGGTCGCGCGGGCGACGAGCAGCCCCCGCTTCTCGAACCGGTGCGCGGAAATGTCCCAACGCCCGCTCAGATCGAGCGGATGCGGCGAGAGGATGGCATTGCCGTGGCGCCACGAAGGCTTGAATACGTTCGGCCCGAGGGCGATCTCGAGGTCCAGCGCATGGGCGATTTCGGTCGCTTGGCACTCCCAGACGTCCGCGAGCGGCTCATGCACGGGCGCGCCGAAGCTCGTCGCGAGCATGGGGCCGGGCATGCGCCGAGCCATCGCCTCTTGCAGGAAGTAGACGTCGGCCTGCGTCGATTCGACCCAGCGCTGCATCGCCTTCCACGCGGTGAAGCCAAGCGGCGAGCGGCCCTTGTGCAGATTCCAACTGACAGCGACGAACTCCTTCTTCTGTGGGGCTGCCTCGCCTATATGCATGAGTTCTTCCGGGTTTCGCATGCCGCTTTGCTTCCGCTTCTTCCAACCGTTAATGAGACGTGACCCTCGCACGCACGCGGTAGACGAGCGTTGGATTCTTGTCGATCAGCGTCCAAGCCGCCCACTCGCCGATGGGGATGAACAAGCCGGGATGGCTCGCGCTCACGCGCCGTGGTTGCGGCGGTAGCGCGCAGCCTTCGGGCGTCGACGGGGCCGTATCGTCTTCGATCGTCTCGTTCGCCTCGATCGAGAGCGTGACGCCGCTCAAGTCGGCCTCAACCGGAGAGATGGAGATCGTTCGCGCAAGATCAATGCCGCCCGCAGGGTTTTCCTTGCAGCCGACGCGGTGCGTGACTTCGTGGTGATGGGTGGCGCTAAAGCCCTGGCCGAGCGTGGTGGCCGACTCGAACGTATCGATCGTTTGCCCGTCGCGTACGACTTCGAGCCGCCACTGTACGACAGGCGGATCGTTCTCGCCTGTCGCGGCGCCCGATGCCCCGGCGGCGCTCGGCAAAGAAGCCGCATCGCCGGCTGCCATCGCTCCGCTAGCGGAAAGGGCGCCGAGCAGCGCGAGCGCCGCGGCAATGCCGACGACACCGGCCGTTGCACCGCCGAAGCAGGCCGCAATGCGGGTGACACGTCTCATCGAGCTTCTCTCCTTACCGCAGACCAATGACGCGGGCGGGACGACAAGCGCCCATCTTACGCCTAACGAGGCGCTCGGCCCACGAGGGTGGCGGGGCGCAAATAAGCCCATTGCGCGACACGGCGAAGCCCGCGGCGCGTGTTAGCAGCACGCGAGCGACGCTGCTGGCTTTTCGCATGGAACTTGCTTGAGTACACTGAAACGACGATGAAGCGAACGATGCGCCGCCCCTCGGCCGGACGCAGGCAGGACACCAGCAATCGGCGGGGCGCGCTCGGTGGCAGCAGATGAGGTGAGCGATGACGACGGCCATGGTGAAGCAGGAAATTGCAGTGGCGTCGTTCAGCAAAGTCTACGATCTGGAGCGGGTCGAGGCTGCGCTGAGCGATTTGGGCGAAGGCGCGAGCGAGGCGCTGCGCTCGACCTACGAAAAAATGCTCAAAATCGGCAACTTGCGCTTTTGCGTCAAGCCGAACCGAATGCCCGCGATCGATGTGTTGATCGACGCGCTGCCCAACTTCGCCGATCCCTTGGAAGACGTGCGCCGCCAAGTCGCTTTGTGCGTCGAAACCGAGGACAGGCTCGAACTGATGCCGATCCTCTTGCTCGGCGATCCGGGCATCGGCAAGACGCACTTTGCCAAGGCGCTCGCCCGTCTGCTCGGCACGTCGCACGAGTACGTCGCGATGAGCTCGCTCACCGCGGGCTGGATTCTGTCGGGCGCTTCCTCGCAATGGAAGAACGCCAAACCCGGCAAAGTCTTCGAAGCGCTCGTCAACGGCAGTTATGCGAACCCTGTCATCGTCGTCGACGAAATCGACAAGGCGAGCGGCGATTCTCAATACGATCCGCTCGGCGCGCTCTACGCGTTGCTCGAGCACGAGACCGCGCAAACCTTCATCGACGAATTCGCCGAAGTGCCGATCAATGCGGGCCAGGTCATCTGGATCGCGACGGCCAACGACGAGCGCACGATCCCCGCGCCCATTCTCAGCCGGATGAGCATTTACGAAATCGCTCCGCCCGATCGCGACGGCGCGCGCCGCATCGCGCAGACGATCTACGAAGAAGTGCGCGGCGCGCACAACTGGGGGCAGCGTTTTCCGGCCAAGCTCGACGAGGATGCGCTAGAGGCGCTCTCGCGCGCCTCGCCGCGCGACATGCGCCGCGCCATCTTGCATGCGTTCGGGACGGCGCGTGTCGATGGCCGCGACGTCGTGCGTGCCGACGACATCCGCCCCGAACGCGGCGCGCGCCGCCGCCCCATTGGCTTTTGACGGCGCTGCGGCCGTTAGCGCACGGTTAAGGCATGGGCAATCGGCGTCGCTCGCGTGCTGCGTCGTACAATTGGCCTCAGGTGTCGGCGCCGCGCCGCTTGATGCGCGCCGCGCGATGCGAGACTGAGCGGTCCAGGTGTCATGAGCGCGCTCGCGACGAAGTCCCACCGAAGTAGCACGCGCATGGAGAAGCGCGGCCGAACGGGCCGCGACGACAAACATGGATGAGATCGAATGTGTGGTGATCGGCGCTGGCGTGGTCGGTCTCGCGGTGGCGCGCGCGCTGGCCGAGCGCGGGCGCGAAGTGATCGTGCTCGAAACGACCGAAGCAATCGGCACCGGCACCAGCTCGCGTAACAGCGAGGTCATACACGCGGGGCTCTACTACCCGCGCGGCTCGCTGAAGGCGACGCTGTGCGTGCGCGGCCGCGAAATGCTCTATGACTATTGCGCGGCGCGCGGCGTGCCGCACCAGCGCTGCGGCAAGCTGCTCGTTGCGACGGCCCGCAATCAATTGCCGCAGCTCGCGGCGATCGAAGCGCGCGGCAAGGAAAACGGCGTGCTCGATTTGATGCGCTTGAGCGGCGCCGACGCTCAGGAACTCGAACCGGCCTTGCAGTGCGAGGCCGCCGTGTTTTCTCCGCAAACGGGCATCGTCGATAGCCACCAACTGCTACTCGCGTTGCAAGGCGACGCCGAGCGCAGCGGCGGCGTCTGCGCTTTCCATTCGCCGGTCGAATCGATTCAAGCGCGGGCAGGCCGCTTCATCGTGACGGTGGGCGGTCAATCCCCGACCACGCTCTCGTCCGCTTGCGTGATCAATAGCGCGGGGCTGCACGCGAACGCGCTCGCGCGCAAGATCGTCGGCCTCGATGCCCGGCACGTGCCTCCCCTGTACTTGGCGCGCGGCAGCTATTTCAGCATTTCGGGGCGCGCCCCATTCTCGCGGCTCATTTACCCGATGCCGAACGAAGCGGGGCTGGGCGTCCACCTGACGCTCGACCTGGGCGGACAGGCGCGTTTCGGCCCCGATGTGGAATGGGTCGATACGATCAACTACGACGTCGATCCGCGTCGCGCCGACGCATTCTATTCGGCCATTCGCGAGTACTGGCCCGCGTTGCCCGACGGCGCGTTGCAGCCCGCCTATGCCGGGATTCGTCCGAAGCTATCGGGGCCGGGCGAGCCGGCTGCGGACTTCGTGATCCAGGGCCCCGCTGCGCATGGCGTGCGCGGCCTCGTCAACTTGTTCGGCATCGAATCGCCGGGTCTGACGGCGTCGCTGGCCATCGCACAGCGCGTGTGCGAGCTCGTAGGCTGCGCGTAAGCGCCTGCGCAAACGAAGAAAAGAAGAAAACGAGAAGAAGGCCGTCGCGAGCCTAACGAACCATCGTTGAAACGCCGAGATGGGTGTGGCGACGATCGTGTGGGTGCGACAAGCTGACGCCGTTATCCGCGACATAGGACGAACGGGGGGTGCGCCGGGCGCGCTTCGTTGCTATGCTTGCCCCACTGCTGCCGCAGAGCAGCGATGAGCCTGCCCCATAACTAGGAGAGTCCCCATGAAATCGTCCCGTCGCACGTTTCTGATCACGTCCCTGGGCGCTGCTTCCGCGCTCGCGCTCGGTTCGCGCCAGGCATTGGCGGCCGATGCGCCGAAGGTCTCCGAAGACGACGCGACCGCGAAAGCGCTCGGCTACAAGATGGATGCCACCAAGGTCGACAAGGCGAAATACGCGAAGTACGCAGCAGGGCAAGAATGCAGCAACTGCCAATTCTTCCAAGGCAAACCGACCGACGCGTTTGCGCCGTGCCCGATGTTCGGCGGCAAGCAAGTGGCCGGCAAGGGCTGGTGCAGCGCCTATACGAAGAAGGCGTAATCGAAGAAGGCGTAATTCGCGTCCCACACGATTCGGCGCGGCTCGGGCCTTCCTCCCAACCGCCGCGCCTTTCGAGCGCTTCGATCCCTAGCGCTTCGATCCCCTCACAGCACCGACGAAAGAAACGAAAGCGTGCGCCCGTGCGCGAGCGCCGAAGCATGCTGATCGTAGGCGGCGCGATCCGAGCAGTTGAAGCCGTGGGCGACGCCCGGATAGTCGAAGAACTGCACACCGGCGTGCCCTGCCAGGCGGGCTTTGACTTGAGCGACGGCCGTTTGCGGAATCGACGAATCGTGCTCCGCGTAGTGGAACAGCATCGGCACGCGAACTTGATCGGCTTTGTCCAGCTTGTTTTGAATGCCCCCGCCGTAATAGGCGACGGCCGCGTCGACGCTGCCATGGGCGGCCATCAAATACGCCACTTGTCCGCCGAAGCAAAATCCAACCGCTGCGATCTTGCCGCTGGTTTCGGGCAGTGCGCGCAGCGTGGCGGCGGCGGCTCCGAAGTCGGCGGCGCTCCGGTCGGCGTCGATGCGCTTTAGCAGCGCCAACGCCTTGTCGCGGTCCGCGCCTTCATAGCCCAGTTCCACGCGCCGCTCTTCGCGCCAAAAGAGGTCGGGCGCGAGCGCCACATAGCCCGCGAGCGCGAATTGTTCGGCAACGGACCGGATATGCGCATTCACCCCAAAAATCTCTTGCACGATGATGACGCCGGGGCCCTTGCCGGCGCGCGGCAACGCCAAATAGCCGTCGTAGCGTTCGCCGCCGCCGGCGTCGATTTCGATCCATCGTGTCGTCACGCTCATGGGCAACCTCAATCTCGTAGTCGTTGGGGGCGCCAGTTTGGCACCGAATCGGTTCGCTTGCAGAACGAGTCCCTCGGTCGGGAGGCGGCTCGCTGATTGGCCCGCAAGCCGCTTTAGGGGAAGTTTCACGATCACCCGCAGTGGAATAAACAGTCTATCCAGCGGCCACGATCAATGGCGTTTCTATGTCGAGCCAGACGTTATTTTTTGATCGCAATCAATACCTTGGAACGATTGCGCCAGTATTGGCAAGCAGCGCGCGGTACACTGCGCAAGCTTGCCTCCCCCTCGAAAACCCGCATGTGCATTGCGTTTCGGGGCGGCGGCCTCACTTTCGTCGGGCCTTTTTTGCGATGGGCGCTATTAGTACTCTTCCCACTTTCTCAAAAAAGTCCCCAACTTTAATTTGTTGCCCTACACTTGCGCGCAGCACGAAGGCTCGGCTTGTCACAAACAGGTCGGCTAGCGTGTCAGACCAAGTGCATGACGATGCATCCGGCGTAATTGCCTCCCTTCGACACTGACAAGAGGAAGGCGGGGAATAGGGCGATGACGTCGTTTTTGGGACCGAAACCGGAGACTTACATGAATATCAAGATGCAAAAACTGTTGCCGATCACCGCGGCTGCAATGTTGTTCGCGACGATGGCAACGGGTGCCGTGGCAGACGAAGTCGTCAAAATCGGTCACGTCGCGCCGCTGACGGGCCAAATCGCTCACCTCGGCAAGGACAACGAAAACGGTGCACGTTTGGCCGTAGAGGAAATCAACAAGAAGGGCCTCGTGATCGGCGGCAAGAAGGTCACGCTGCAACTGGACGCGCAGGACGACGCGGCTGACCCGCGTACGGCCACGCAAGTTGCGCAGAAGCTCGTCGACGACAAGGTCGTCGCCGTGGTCGGTCACCTGAACTCCGGTACGACGATTCCGGC
The DNA here is from genome assembly GCF_029522115.1 of Trinickia sp. Y13. Lineage (GTDB taxonomy): Bacteria > Pseudomonadota > Gammaproteobacteria > Burkholderiales > Burkholderiaceae > Trinickia. The sequence goes on from NZ_JAKWFK010000028.1 coordinate 9,286, forward strand.
TTCGAAGATCTACAGCGACGCGGGCATCGTGCAGATCTCGCCGTCGGCAACGAACCCCCAATATACGCTGCAAGGCTTCAAGACGACGTTCCGCGTCGTGGCGACCGATGCGCAGCAAGGCCCGGCTCTCGCAAACTACGCAGCAGATCAGCTCAAGCTGAAGAAAGTCGCCGTGGTCGACGATGCGACCGCTTACGGCCAAGGCTTGGCGAACGAATTCGAAAAGAAGGCGAAGGCGCTCGGCATGACGGTCCTGTCGCATGACGCGACGAACGACAAGGCAACCGACTTCAAGGCGATCTTGACCAAGATCAAGGGTGAACACCCCGACGCGATCATGTATGGCGGCATGGACGCCACGGGCGGCCCGTTCGCGAAGCAAGCGCGCCAGCTCGGCATCACCGCGAAGGTCCTGGCAGGCGACGGCGTGTGTACCGACCAGCTCTCGCAGCTGGCTGGCGAAGCGGCGGATAACGTCGTGTGCTCGGAAGCGGGTCGCTCGCTCGAGAAGATGGGCAAGGCCGGCGAAGAGTTCCAAGCCAAGTACAAGGCTCGTTTCGGCGTGCCGATCCAGATCTACGCGCCGTTCACGTATGACGCCGTGTACATCATCGTCGACGCGATGAAGCGCGCGAATTCGACGGATCCGGCTAAGATCCTGGCCGCGATGCCCTCGACGGACTACAAGGGCGTGATCGGCGAGACGACGTTCGACTCGCACGGCGACTTGAAGCACGGCGTGATCTCGCTGTATCACTACAAGGACGGCAAGAAGACGCTGCTGAACGAAGTGTCGATGTAATCGACCGGCTTCGGCCGACCCCTTCGAGGATGGCGGGCCGCGTGGCGGCCGGCTATCTTCGACAGGAAAAGAAGGGCGCGGACGCGGTGGCGTGCGCGCCCTTCTTTTTGATGTTTACCTTGGATCCTTGCTGCGAAGACACAGCAGCCCTCAGACGCCGAGCCGCTTGAGGACGCGTGGTCCGACGATGGCGACGAGGGCGGCGCAGAGCGCCACGACAGAGAGCCCGATGGAGAGATTGGTGGCCTGAGCGACCCCGCCGATCAGGACCGGGCCGAACAACAAGCCCACATAGGCAATGCTCGCCACGTGCGCGAGCCCTTCCGCCGCATGGATGCCTTTGATGCGCATGGCGGCGGCGAACAGCACCGGCATCATGTTCGCGAGCCCGAGGCCCATCATCGCGAAGCCGATCAGCGCGGTGACCGAAAACGGCAACACGAGGGCGCCGACCATGCCGGCACAAGCGAGCGAGGCGCTGGCTAGCACGAGCTGCACGGCGCCTACGCGCGCGCGCACGGCATCGCCGGCGAACCGCCCGGCGGCCATCGCGCCCGTGAACGCCGCATACCCTGCGCTGGCAAACGCTGGCGTCGATCGGACGACGTCGCGCATATAGACGGCCGCCCAGTCGTACATGGCGCCTTCTGCGATCAACGCGATCAGCGCGACGGCGCCGAGCGCCCAAAGCACGGGCGAGCGCCAGCGGCTCGGGCGCGCATTGCCGTGATGGCTTTCGCCAGGGGGAACATGCGGCAGGACCGCCGGGCAGGCGATCGCGAGCACGGCGCCGCTGACCAGGGCGGCGAGCAGCATATGCACCGCGCTTGCCAGGCCGTGCGCCAGCGCCAGGCCTCCCGCCCCCGCGCCGATCATGCCGCCGATGCTGAACATGCCATGCAGCGAGGACATGATGGGCCGCCCGAGCGCTTGCTCGACGGCGCTGGCCTCCGCATTCATCGCCACGTCCATCGTCGCCATGCCGGCGCCGAACGCTGCGAGCACGGGCAGGAGAATCGAATACGTGGGCGCGATTAAAATCAGCGCCATACTGACGGACATGACCAGGCCGCCGACGAGACACGCGCGGCGGGTGCCGACGCGTGCGATCCATTTCGCATTGGTGAGCGTGGCCGCGATCGAGCCCCCGGTCAGAACGAACAAGGCAAGCGAGAGCGCCGCAGGATCGAGCCGGAACTTGTCGCGCACGGTGGGAACGTGCACGCCCCATGACGCGTAGGCCATGCCGGCGATAAAAAACAGCGCCATCGTCGCGTAGCGCGCGCGCTGGCGGTGAGCGGCGGGGAGAGAGCACGATTGCGACGAAGAGGTTTGCGACACGGGCGGAGAGCGTTGGTCTAAAAAGGGCGAGAACATGCGCGGGCCGGCGAAGCAAACGGCGCCCGCGAACGCTAAGATGATTGAAAGCCTCCGATTCTATCGGAGGCCCTCACGCCTCGCTGGCAGGCCAAGCGCACAGAGACCAACCGGAACACGCATCATGCATATTTCTGCACACGCGCCGCTACATTTATTGCACCGCAAGTCCACGGGCGCTTTGGCCACGCATTCGCGCGATCCGCTCGGCTTCCCCTATCCGACGGCGCTGCCTTTTGCGCCCGATGCGCGGCACCGTCCGATGGTGCTCGTAAGCCGCTTGGCCGAGCATGCGCGCAACTTGGAAGCCGACCGGCGGGCGGGCTTTCTCGTCGTCGACTCCGCGGGCGACGACGTGCTCAACGGGGAGCGCTTGACGTTGCTGGGTCTATTCGAGACGCGCGGCCTCGAGCCGTCGCTCGTGCGGCGGTACTTACGCTATCACCCGGATGCCGAGCGCTATCTCGCGCTCGGGGATTTTTCGTTTCGCGTGCTCGAAATCGAACGCATGCGATACATCGGCGGATTCGGCGCGATGGGTTGGCTCAATGCGGAAGAGCTGGACCCGTTAGCGCCGTTGGGCGACGAAGACGAAACCGCGCTGATCGAATACGTCGAGGGGCGCATTAGCCCTTCCGCGTTGGTCCAAGTGGCGGGCGTGGACCGATACGGCGCCGATTTATTGGTAGATGGCGAACGTCTGCGCTATGCGTTCGATTGTCCGAAAACCGATATGGCCGAACTGGAGCAAGCGCTGGCAAAGTGTGTGTCCGACCACGCCAAATAGCTGTCCGGTTTTTCTGATAGGGAAAACGACGACGTCGGCCGCACCGGCGGGCCTCGCTCGGGCCTGCCCGCCCGGCCTGGTGCAGCATCCTTTCATTCCATGATAACTTTCCTCCATTTATGCGATATCCGTTTCACCAATTGAAAGCTGGCTTCCGCAATGTCTGTCACCGACTAAAAATATGAGATGACACGTACATTGGGTAAATCGAGATGTGGCTGAGGACGAGCAATCGGCGAAACAAATCAATGAGAACCTTTTTCGAATGATGGTCTTTTCGGGCTTTTCGTTTGCGCGCCTTTTGTGCTAATCTCGCTCCCGAAATATCCGAGGCACCACGCATTCAGATGGCAATACCCGGCAGGAGATCGGCGCCATTTATCGAAACCACAAGGGAACGTATGTCTTCTTACAAGGAACTTCTCGCTCAACGAGAGAAGCTGGAGAAGCAGATCGAAGAGGCCAAGGCGAAGGAATACGCCGAAGTGCTGAACGAGATCAAACAGAAAATGGCCGACTATGGCATTACGCTCGCCGAACTCGGCGGTGGCCGTGGCAAGCTCGGCAAGGCTGGTCGTGCCCGCGCCGGTGTTGCTCCCAAGTATCGCGATCCCGCGAGCGGCAGCACGTGGTCGGGCCGCGGCAAGCCGCCCCGGTGGATTGCCGGCCAAGATCGCGAGCAGTTCCTGATTAAGTAACTATCGGCAATAGGCTGTTCGGATTGAAGTCGGCGTCTATGCGCCGGCGCGATTGTTTGTGCAGCTCAAAAAGAACCGCGAAACCCCCCGGGTTCGCGGTTTTATTCGTCTAATGTATCGATTTTTGAGAATACGTACCAATCGGTTTTGCCGCGGCAGGCTGCTGCGGACGGGAGTTGGAATAAGAATGGGTCGCGTTCTCATAACCTCCTGATTTGAAAGAAAAAAGGCGTCGCCTCTCACTGCGCGGGCGGCCGGCGCTTGGTAGAATCGCGGTAAACCACGCGTTTTCGCCATCCTCTCTCCGATGCATCCCCATCCCCATACCGTCGAACTCGAATCTGTTGAGAAGCACGCTGTCGCGCGTAAAAGCACTTTCGTCAGCGTGGCGCTGAACCTCGTGCTGATGACCTTGCAGGTCGTGATCGGTGTTTTGGCCCATTCTCAGGCGTTGATCGCCGACGGTGTCCATTCGCTCGCGGATCTGATTTCCGATTTCATCGTCCTCGTCGCGAACCGAGCCAGCGCCGAAAAGCCCGATGCCGATCACAACTACGGACATCGCCGCTACGAGACCGTGGCTTCGCTGTTTCTCGGCGCGCTGCTCGTCACCGTGGGTGTGGGCATGCTTTGGCGCGCCGGTACGCGCTTGGCGAACATGGACAACATCCCGGCCGTGCACGTCAGCGCGCTGGTCGTGGCCGTCCTCGTGCTCGTATCGAAGGAAGGGCTGTTTCGGTACATGCTGCGTCAGGCCGAGCGCGTACGCTCGGCCATGTTGATCGCGAACGCCTGGCATGCGCGCTCCGATGCCGCCTCCTCGCTCGTGGTGGCGGTAGGCATCGTCGGCAGCTTGTTCGGTGTGCGGCTGCTCGATCCGATCGCGGCGGCTATCGTCGGGTTCCTGGTGGCGCGCATGGGCTGGGTATTCGGCTGGGATGCCCTGCAAGATCTATCCGACCGAGCGCTCGACGAGACCGCGACGGACGATATCCGTCGGTTGCTGATGACCACCGCGGGGGTGCGCGACGTGCACGAGCTGCGCACGCGCAAGATGGGCGATCTGGCGCTCGTCGACGCTCATATCTTGGTCGACCCGCTGATTTCCGTGTCGGAGGGGCACTACATCGCCGAATCGGCGCGCACGCGCGTCATGACCGACAAGCGCGTGCTCGATGCGCTGATCCACGTCGACCCGGAGAACGACGCACTCGCTCATCCGCCCGCGCGCCTGCCAACGCGCGCGGCCGTTGCGGCGCTCGTCGATGCCGAGCTAGCGAAACACGGGCTGCGCGCCGCCGGCCTCAATGTGCATTATTTGAGCACCGGACTTGACGTCGACATCACGTTGCCGGCCGATGCCATGGCGGATCGCGAACACGATGCCGAGCTGATCGGACGCATCGATCTAGCGCAGATCAAATCACGGTTGGGGGCGCGCAACGTGACGGTGCAGCGGCAGCTTGCGCCGGCTACTGCGCGGGCTCCGGGGCACGCCTAGGCCCGCAACGGGGGCGATCGGCCCGATCGGCCGATACCGTGGATTCAAAGCGGCAACTGCGTATCGAACTTGATTTCGCGCAGCACGACGCTCGTTCGGACTTGAGCGACGGCGGGGATTTTGAAGATGCGTTCATGCAAGAACGCGTCGTAGGCTTTGATGTCGGGTGCGACGATCTTGAGGATGTAATCGGCTTCGCCCGTGGTGCTATAGCATTCGGTCACTTCCGGGCACGTGGAGATTTCCCGCTCGAATTGCTCGACGCCGCCCTCGGTATGGCGCGTGAGATGGATGTGCGCCAGGGCGCAGACATGCAGCCCGAGCTTTTCGCGATCGAGCAGCGCCGTATAGCGCTGGATGACGCCCGACTGCTCCATATCCTTGATGCGCCGCCAGCACGGCGTGCTCGACAGCCCGACTTGCTCCGAGATTTCCTGCACGGAGCGGCGCGCGTCGAGCTGCAATAGGCGCAGGATTTTCTGCGAAAACGTATCGAGTGTCATCCGCGCCTCCCTTTCCGACTGCCATTTCGATTGATATTAGTGGCGGAAGAAATAAAAGGCAATCGAACGGCGCGCCTGAGAGGGATTTTCCCTAATTCGGCGGGCTCTCCGCGTCGTTTTGTTCTACACCCGTCTTATCGGCTTCGGCACTGCGCGCTTGCGCCTCCGCAGCGGCGGCCGACGCGGCCTGCCAGCCGCGCAAGTCCTTGAGCATGTTGCAGAACAGCGCGCCTTGTTCGATGGCGTCGTCGAGCGCCACGTGCGTGTGCGGGTGATCGTCGAACCAATGTTTCGGCATGCGCGGCTTGATGCATTTGCGATAGGGCAGGCCCGTCATCGCGAACGCGAGCGTCTTGATATCGAGCGCCGACCATGAGAACGGGCAGCGGCCGGTGAAGCGCATCATGTACCAAAACATGAAGGTGAAGTCGAAGCCGGCGGGCATACCGACGAACACGGGCTTGCCGGGCAACGCCTCGACCCATTCCACGTAGGCCAGCAAGGCTTGCTCGGGGCTGCGCAAATCGGAGCGGCAGGCGGCCCATGCTTCGGGTTGGGTTTTCCACCAGGCTTCCTGCACGGGATGCGGTTTTGCGCCGGGCAGCGTTTCGAGGTTGGCCGAGAAGGTGCCGACTAATTGCTTGTCGGCCGTATAGGCCGCCGATGCGAAGCTGAGCATCGAATGCGGGCCGGGAATCGGGCCATCGGCCTCGATGTCGGTGCTGACATAGATTTCGTCGGTCACGCGCTTACTCCGTCCGCGACATAGGGATTCGTTCGCCGCTCGGCGCCGAACGTCGACGTTGGGCCGTGCCCCGGAACGAACGTGATGTCGTCGCCGAGCGGCCAGAGCTTGGTTCGAATCGAATGAATGAGATCGGCGTGATTGCCGCGCGGGAAATCCGTTCGACCGATGGACCCGGCGAAGAGCACATCGCCGACGAGCGCCACGCGATGTTTTGCGCTCACGAACACGACGTGCCCGGGCGTATGTCCCGGACAGTGATAGACGTCGAGCGTTTCTTCGCCGAACGTGACGGTGTCGCCATCGGCCAGCCAGCGATCGGGCTCGAAGGCTTGCGCCGCCGGAAAGCCGAAACGCTTGCTTTGTTCGGGCAACTGCTCGATCCAAAACCGCTCGTCGGGATGCGGGCCTTCGATGGGCACGCCGTAGTGGGTGGCCAGGGCTTTGGCGCCGGCGCAGTGATCGACATGGCCGTGCGTGAGCAGGATCTTTTCGACGGTGACGCCGTTCTCGGCGACGGCGCGCTCGATTAGATCGAGATCGCCTCCCGGATCGACGATGGCCGCCCGCTGCGTGGCTTCGCACACAAGGAGAGAGCAGTTCTGTTGAAACGGCGTGACGGGGATGACGAAGACCTTCATCTGAATGAGCGCAGGCAGCAAAAGAACGATGGTACCAGCCGGCTCGAGGCCGTGCCGCCTAGCCGATTGGCCGATTGCCAATGCGCATTGTTGCACCCATAGGGAGAATCAATGACCGGCGACGGCCGGCGCCCAGGATTGCTTCGCTTTCCTGCTATAATGCGGCTGCAACTGCGCGGGGAGAGTCCTGCGCTGCTCTACGAGCGATACGGCCCTTGTTGAACTAGCTCGTGCCGGTCGCTGTCAATTGAAGTCCGAAGTCGCGGGTTAGTGGCTTCGTTTCGGTGTCGATGTAGTTCGACGCACACGTCTTACTCAGCCAGGCGCCGCGCGCCTGATGCGGCCATCGGCCGTACTGCTGAGTAGGCCTACGCCGCCGTTCCTCGTGCTTTCGAGCGCGCAAGAACGTGGTAGCCATGTTCGATGGCGGCGTGTGGGGTCTGGTCAAGCTGATGGGGACAGCTGTACCAGACGTGAACACCAACCGGGCTGTATGCGGTCGAAAGCGGCCGCAGCCAAGTGCCATATCGCTGCACGCGTTCAAAGCGTGAGTGTTGTGTCGTGCTTGATTGCCCGAGTCGTACCGTGATGTGAAACATTGCACGCGCGTCGGCTCGACAGATTGGCTAAACGTCATATGAAACATCGATTTCGTCGATCGCTGGGGATGCTTTTTGTCGCCGGCGCCTTTACGGGTTGTGCGGTGCAGCCTACGACGCAAACCAGTCGCGCAGGCGCTGTTCCTGCGGTGGCCCAGGCGGCCAACGCGCCCGTCGCATTCGGCGGCGCATCGGCGCTGCCTGCTGCGCACGACAAATCGCTTGCAGATGCGCAGCCTATCGACGAGAACGCACCCGACGTATCGGATTTCAAGCAGGTGGGTCGCGCGTCGTGGTACGGCGGGCGCTTCGTGGGCCGGAAAACCGCCAGCGGCGAGCGCTACGACATGAACGCGATGACGGCGGCGCACAAGACGCTGCCGCTCGCTGCGTATGTGCGGGTGACGAATACGGCGAATCACAAATCCGTCGTCGTGAAGATCAACGATCGCGGGCCGTACGTGCGCGGGCGCATCATTGATTTGTCCTATGCCGCGGCGAAGATGTTGGGCTTGCAGCATGTGGGCACGGGCCGCGTGAAGATCGAAGGTCTGTCGCAGGAAGAGGCGCGCGCGGAGCGGGCAGAAATGTTGGCGAGCAGTGTGTCGAAGGACGGAGGGAACTGAACGAATCGTTCCGGTTCGGCTGGTCCGTAGCTCGTTTGTTGGTTCGAAGGCGGCGCCCGGTGGGGCGCCGTTTTTGTTTGGGTGAGGTTATTCAGGAGTACTAACTAGATAGCACGCCATGACTGCCGTGCGCGGCTCCGGAAGGTGAGATTATTCAGGAGTACTAATTGTTGGTTAGAGCGACGCACCGATTTCCACCTGGCATGCTCAGTCATGCAGAGCGGGTCGTTGATGCGTGAGGTAGTCTGAAAATCTTTCTCTTTTCGCCCGTTCGCAGTGAGTACGTGTTCAATCACCCGCTTGATCTTTGAGCGAGCGAACACGTCGTGATCTACCCCAGCCTGCCGCGCCGTTGGTCGTCATTTTCTTCAAGAACAAGAAGCAAGAAAGCGAGGACCGATCTATGACCGCTTCTTCGACTATACCGCGCGTACTCGTAAGCAGCACGCGCGGAATGATGTTGTTCGACCGGGATGCGTCGCTCATTTGCGTGAAGCAAATGCCGTTGCCCGGTATCGTCATCTTCGTGCATGGCGTGAATTCGGACGGCGAATGGTACAGCGCCTCGGAAGAGGGGCTGTGTCGCGGCTTGAATGCGCGGCTCGGCCGGAAAGACGATCAACTGAAATACAAGGGCATTGCAGCGGGGCAGCTCTTGCCAGTGCAATACATCGAGAGCTTGACGGCGGATGGCTACATCAATCCGGAGATGACCTCCAAGACTTACATCAAGCAGGAAGCATCGTTCTCCCCCGTCATTCACTTTCGCTGGGGATACAAGGCCAATAAAGAAGAATTGAAGCGTTACGGGTCGAACATCTTTCTGAACGAGCAAAACTACTGGGGCGGTGGGCCGTTTGCCAACGGCACCTCGAGCCTTCCCGATCTATGGCACGAAGGGCTAAACGACACGCTGTTTCTTTGGATCACCGTGCAGCATTTGAACTCCGTGCCTGCACGCAAGGTGTACCAATGCCCGCCTCGCGGCTACATGGTCCTCGCCGCGTTGCGCCTCGCCAAGCTGATCGAGTCGATTCGTCGAAAGCAGGCGGATACGCCGATCACAGTGGTTTGTCATAGTCAGGGAAACATGGTTGGGATGGCCGCCGCGTTCCTCGGCGACCGGCTTGCCGAGGTGACCGACGTGTTTGGCGCGAGCGGCAGGTGCGTCGCCGATACGTACGTGCTCTGCAATCCGCCGTATAGCCTTGTGCCGAGTATCGGGACCGATTCATGGGCGCAGCGCGGCATCAAGGATCGGGGTGGCCGCAGAGGACGAGAAAGCTACATGGCGCGCGCCGAGACGCTGAAAGCTTACTTCGAGATCTTGCGTGAACGCGCGGCCCGCGAGCCGAATGCTGCGGAACTCGATGAGGAGATGGCGAACTCGCGGACGTCAGCAAGTGGTGGCGCGGCGTACAACGCGGGCGACGATCGCACCGCGCACCGGTTGAACGGACATACTTACGGACGCGTCACGCTCTATTGCTGCCCGCATGATCAAGTCATATCGGCTGAGACCGTCCAAGGCATCGGCTGGCGTGGGTTGAGCGACAAGGAGCGTGCCGATACGAATGCCGATGGTGTGTTTACCCAGCGAGTGTTTTCGTCGGGGTTCGAAGTGGGCAATACCGGTGTGTATTACCACTACTGGGACGACGACTGGCGCAGTGGCAAGAATAAAAAGGAAGGGTTCTGGTTTCCGGCTTCGCCCGCCGTTCGCTTCTCGTTGGATCGCGGCCTGAGGGCGGGCATGAATCCGCTGCCGCAGATCATGACTTTGGCCACTGCGCCGGTGCTGTATTTGGTCAACGTATTCACGCGGATCCCGGTGAATGCTAGCCCCGATCCCGATTGGCGGATCTATATCAATGCGCCTGCATTGAAGACGCCGTTCAAGCCGAAAGCGGTCCGGTTCGGCGCGGTGTCCATCGTCCAGGATGGGGAGCACCGGAGCGATTTCAACGAGGGCTTCGATCCTCCGTCTCAAGCCCTCAACAAAGATAAGGGCAGCGACGGCACGCCGTTGAATCCAAACGATCCCTACGATGCGTGGCAAGGAGAACGATTGGGCACGGTGCAAACCGAGGCGGCGCAGCGGTACGAAGACCATGCGGCGCTGAGGATGCTGGTTCGTCGCGAGAATCGCCCAGACTGGGTGGATAAGGACGGCAACGTCGTAGGTGAAGACGACCCGAGCCAAGCAAGCGTCGAGTACGAATATTGGCGCAAAGACCAGATCAACGCGATTCTCAGGCAGGGCGTCGACAACAACGCGACGAATCACTCGACGATCATGACCAATGCCGAGCATGCGGAGAAGGCGCTGGCGTATGACGTGGCGATTGGGCTTTGCTACTTGTCGGAGGAAGATTTGACGAAGCTTCGCGTCGCTGCAGATTGGCGGTTTGGCGACGATTCGAAGACCGACGATCCTGACCATCTGTATGCCAAGTACTTCGTGGAAGGCGTCGTGAGAAAGCAACCGTTGAGCGATTGGCTGAAGGCAGATCCCGAAGCGATGATGCCATCGAAGATCTTCGATCAGCGAGACGGCGTCCTATGAACCTTATTTCTACTTGGCGCCGCCGCTTCGGGCTGGCAGCACTTGTGATGCTTAGCGCGTCGTTTGGTGTTGCGGTGCTGATGTTCTCTGGCGAAGCTGCACATCGTTCATGGAGCCTGAAGGAAGTGACTGTCCAACTCTTCGTGTTTCCCGCGCTGCTGGCCACTGCCGTTCTATGCTTTTCCACTGCTGCCGCTACGCCAGCTCGGATGGATGCCATCAAAGGCGCCGAATCGGGATCGCCATCGTCGGAAGCACCTCAAAAATTCACTGCGCAAGTGGTTGGCGTCGAATGGCTCAATCCGCTGCAGCGTCGAGACTACCCGACGGAGTGGCAACTGCTATGGACACTCGGCCTGGTTAAGCCCAATCCCAACGATGATGTGGTGCGAACCAAGCCGGCAAAATTCGGTTCCGTTCAACCAGTCGCCATCGTAGTGAACGGCCTTTGGGGGGAGGAAACATTTGAGGGATTTCATCGCAAGTATGTCCGCCGATTGTTACGGGTTTTCGCCGATAGGTATGTGATGAACGAACAGTACTTCTACACAGTGGCATCGACGTGGAAGCGCGATTGGCGCGAACTGGCCGGAATACACGTCGAATACGCACTTCCGGTAGGTAGGCTGGAGCCCGAACCAGCACGTGATTGCTTGCAAGAGGAGATCGTCGGGCTATTCAACATTGGCAACCGCTATTTTCCCGATCTGTGGTCCAAAGACACGCCACCGGACGTTCACGTCACCCTCGGCGGCCCCAACGCAGGCTTCGCTTCGCTAAACGCCGCCCTCGATTATCTTGAATCGCATCCGAAGGAAAGCGTTTGGGTGATGAACTGGGATGCCCCCAGTTTTCCACCGGACGACGAGCAGATGAACGAAAACATGACCCTGCTGATCCTTGCAGGGCCGCATATGAAGACCGAGCGTGATCCCCTCGCTTGGATCAGCCGAGTTGCGTCCGCGAACGTTAGCGACTTCGAGCGGAAGGTAGGCACATCCCGCAAAGTGCAAGCCTGGAAAGCCGCGATCGACGCTGCCGCCGTCAATGCAAACATCAAATCATCCGACATCAGCTATGTCATCCACGACGCCGGCCAGGGCAGCGACGCCGCTTCCGACCGCATTGGGGCGCTGGGGCAAACACTTACAGAGACGTTGCCCGACTTCGACTTCCGGAAACAGACCTTCAACACGCCGGGGTTGCTCGGCGAGATGGGAGCCGGAACAGCACTTACCGACATAGCGCTGGCGATCGGCCGAGCGAATCATCTCGGGGGACATGTCTTGGTTGCCGGCACAACGGACCCCACCCAACTGAGCGCGGTGATCGTCACACCGCCGGCTCAGTTGATCCCGATCGATACAGCGCGAAACTGGTTCAGGGCGCGCGGGGAGGGCGATGCATACCTTCCTTGGTGGGGACGCCGGCGCGACGTCGCGTACCCGAGACAAGGATTCACGTACTAACGAGGGCGGCATGCAAGGGACAACCCAACCTGGAGTATGAAAACATGCGCGGAGTGATTCGCGTCGGCGATTCAACGTCGCACGGCGGCATCGTAAAGAAAGGCAGGCAACAATCGACCGTGATGGATCGGGCGGTTGCATGCGTCGGCGACGAATGCGCATGCCCGGTATCTGGACATCAAAAATGCACGATCATGGAAGGCGATGACAAGGTCTTGATCGACGGCCGTCCCGTCGCCTTCCACGGGCACAAAACCTCCTGCGGCGCGACACTGATATCGAGCATCCCGACGTCGGGCCGCCTATGACCGATTCCGTCGACGACCTACTCCCCGACTACGAGCATGAATTGGCGATATTGCGCGGGTCCCTCGCTGAATTCGCGCAACGCAACCCAGAAGCTGCGGCGCGGCTTTCGATTTCCGGTGAGCACTCGGACGATCCGCACATCGAACGATTGATTCAATCCGCCGCGCTGCTCAATGCTAGAGCGAGCCTGCGCATTAACGACAACTACCCGGAATTGCCGACCGGCCTACTCGAGATCCTTCGACCGGAGTATCTCCGACCATTCCCGTCATGTTCAATCGCCCGCTTCGAAGGCGGCCAGGCCATCGCGAAGCTGACGAGTCCCTGCACCGTCGAACGCGGAACCGAACTCAAAACGCGGACCGGTGAGTATCGATTTCGTACGGTCTACGATGTGACTTTCTCGCCATTGCGGATCACCGACGCAGGGTACGCGCCGCCCACCTCAGCCCCAGCAAAGGTTCGGTTGCACGAGGAAACGACAGGCATCGTTTCGATCAAGTTCGGCGGGCTGTCTGCGGGCCTCATGTCGAGCAGCGCTATTCCCGAACGTGTACGCGTCTTCGTCGATGGCAATCGCCGCGAGGTTGCCGCCATCATCGATACCTTGTTGCTTCGCACATCGAATGCGTTTGTCGAAGTCGACGGAAACGGAACTTGGATTGCCTTGGATCCTGTGCCGGTATCGGCGGCGGGGTTTGATGTTGCCGAGGCGCTCATCGAGCGGCGCGACACGAATCAGTCACATTTCCGAGTCCTGCTCGAATACTTCTCGTTCCCGGAGAAGTTCGACTTTATCGATGTCGACGTCTCCGCGCTAATGCAGATCGCCGGCTCGTGTCATAGCGTGACCCTGCATTTGCCAATCAAGGGCGTGCATCGCGATTCGCACCTGTTCCAACATCTGCAAGCGATCGACGCGGCGAACTTCATATTGCTCTGCACGCCAGTCGTCAATTTGTTCGTCACGCGGGCAGAGCCGATCGCACAAGAACAGACGAAGCCCGCCGTCTTCCCGATCATGCCGGGCGAGGTGAGCGGACCTGAGGCCGTGGTGTACCGCGTCGACGAAGTCACCGCCACCATGGATACCCCGAAGGGAACCATCGTCAGGAACGTCTCGCCCTTTTTGTCCTTTTCTAAGCACACGTATCACACGCCTCAACATGACTTTCCGATGTATTGGCTAATAGAACGCGATACACGGTTCGCCGAAACAGAGGCGGAGCAGAACATGCTGCTTTCGCTCGTTGATGCCAGCGGCGGGACGTTGACGGTGCGGCGAACGCAGATTGGCATGGAGCTAACCTGCACGAACGGCAATGCGCCCGCCAAGTTGCAGATCGATTATCCGAGCGGGGACTTCGTCTACAGCAATGAGGCGCTGACGGGGCGCGTGTCGATGTCCATACGGCCGACGCCAAGCGTTGCCCGGTCGAATGTGCGCAATCAGCTATGGGATGTGGTTGCGATGCTGTCGGCGGGGCCTTTGTCGATTTGCGAGGCCGGTCTGCCTGCGTTCAAGGCGCTATTGACGGCTCATGCGCCATCGCAATCGGCGTGCGCAAAACGGCACATCGAGAGCTTGATCCATCTCTCGCACGAAAACGCGCTGGACTGGGTGGTAAGGGAACCGCAACCGAGCTTGATGCGGGGTATGCGCGTGCGTTTGGCCGTCGACGAGGCGCTGCTCGCCGATTGCGCGATGAGTGTATTTGCACGCGTGCTCGAAACTGTTTTTGCGCATTACGCGCCGGTAAATAGCTTCGTGCAGTTGGCTTTCGTGTCGGCGCAGAACGGAGCCGAGCTCGTGAGAGGGAAGCCGTTACCCGGCGCGATCGAGCTTGTTTGAAGAATCGCCGCGCGTGTTGAGCGCGGCGCCTGCGATCGATAGCGCGCTGCCCGCCACAAAGCCGTCAGCCCTCCCGCTTCGATATCTCCAACGCCCGAGCATACAGCGCGTTCCGAGAGGCCCCGGTAATCGTAGCCGCGAGCCGTGCCGCGCTACTGACGGACACCTCTTCGAGCAACAACGACAGCAGCGCGTCGTGCGCCGCCTCGTCTTCGTCGGTGCGAGCCGGTGCGCCTTGAACCACGAGCACGAATTCCCCGCGTTGCCGATTCGGGTCGGCAGCGAGCCACGTTGGCCCTTCGGCTAGGGTGCAGCGGTGAATCGCTTCATGTAGTTTTGTCAATTCGCGCGCAACCAGGAGTTGCCGCTCGCCGCCGAACGCGTCGGCCAGGGCTTGCACGGTTTCGACGATCCGATGCGGCGCCTCGTAAAAGACCATCGCGTGCGGATGCGCGGCGAGCGATTGCAGATTCGCGGCGCGTTGCTTGGCTTTCGTCGGCAGAAAGCCGAGGAAAGAGAACGTGCCGACAAAATCCCCGGCGGCGGAGACGGCCGTCGTCACTGCACTCGCGCCGGGCAGCGGCACGACGGCGAAGCCTGCTTCGCGCACGGCGTCGACGAGCTTGGCGCCCGGGTCGGATACGCCGGGCGTGCCGGCGTCGGAGACATAGGCGACGCGTTCCCCGGCGCGCAGGCATTCGACGATACGTTCGGCTGCTTCCCGCTCGTTGTGCTCATGCACGGCCACGAGTGGCTTGGACAGGCCGTATAGCCCGAGCAACTGCCCTGTATTGCGTGTGTCTTCGGCGGCGATGCGATCGACTAGGCCGAGCACGTGTAGCGCGCGCAGCGTGATGTCGGCGGCATTGCCGATCGGCGTTGCAATGACATAGAGCGTGGCGGCCGGGTACTGCTGCCGCTGCGCGAGATCGAGGAGATCGGACATGAAGCGAGAGACGCCAACGAGCGAGGGAAGGCCGCCATTGTGCCATGCGCGGCAGGCGGCGACGGTGGGTGGGCGCGGGCCGCGGCCGCCGGGTGAAAGCGGATCGAATGGTGTGGACAACTTTTCCGGGCGGGGCGAGTCGAAACGCCTCGGAGCCGTATTCGAAGCGCACGCGCTTGATTTTTTGCGGCGGCAGCGGCTGCGCCTCGTCGCACGGAACGTCAGTTGCCGCGGCGGGGAGATCGATCTCGTGATGCGCGACCGGGACGGCTCGCTCGTTTTCGTCGAAGTGCGCGCGCGGGCGGGTGGGCGATACGGCGGGGCGGCGGCGAGCATTGGCGCACACAAGCGCCGGCGTATCTTGCTGGCGGCTCGGTACTTCTTGGCGACGCGGGGCGAGGGCGCTAGCGCTTGCCGCTTCGATGTCGTCGTGTTCGAGGGGCGGCGGCTGATTTGGTTGCGCGACGCTTTTCGCGAGGATGGGAGTTAAAACGTGCCTGAGGAGACCGGCCAGTACGGTAAACTTGCGCGCTGACGAACGGCCGCGTATTGGCGGGGCCGGCAGAATAGAGAACCGATGTCAGTCGAACGAATTCAACAGCATTTTCGCGAAAGCGCGGCATTGAAGCTCGAGGCGCTGGATGCGTTGTCGATGCCGATTGCCGCGGCCATCGACACCTTGTTCGGTGCGCTTGCGAACGGCAACCGGATTTTCGCGTGCGGCAACGGCGCGGGCGCAGCGGACGCCCAGTGCTTCGCCGCGCATTTGATCGGCAGCTTCGAGCGCGAGCGCCCTAGCTTGCCGGCCATCGCACTCACGGCCGATAGCTCGGTGCTGACGGCGCTGAGCGCGGGTGGCGCATTCGATACCGTCTACGCTAAGCAGTTGCGCGCCTTGGGTCATGCGGGCGACGTGCTGCTCGTCATTGCGTCGGCGGGGGATGAGGCTAATTTGCTCGAAGCGATCATGGAAGCGCACGAGCGCGAAATGATCGTGATTGCGTTGACGGGGGACGGCGGCGGCAAGGTGGGCGAAGCGCTGGCGGATTTGGACATACAGATTTGCGTGCCGTCGCGGCGGGCGGTGCGGGTTCGCGAAGTGCATGTGTTGGCTATTCACTGCTTGTGCGACGGCATCGATGCCATGTTGCTCGGCGAAGATTGACTTCGAAGGAGTTCGTTGATGAGGGCAGATCGCGTCATGAAGACGTTCGTGCGTGGAACGCTGGCGGTGACGACGGCGGCGGCATTGGTGGCGTCGTTGCAGGGGTGTGTGCTGGCGGTGGCGGGCGCGGCAGGCGGCGGGGCGCTGGTGGCGACCGATCGTCGCACGGTGGGCACGCAAACCGAGGATCGCGAGATTCAGGTGAAGGCCTATTCGCAGATCGCCAACGAACTGGGTGACGACACGCACGTGGACGTGACGGTGTTCAACCGGCGCGCGCTGCTGACGGGTGAAGTGCCGACGGATGCGGCGAAGCGGCGTGCGGAAGAGATCACGCGCGGCGTGGGGAACGTCGAATCGATCGTCAATGAGATTGCCATTGCGCCGAAGACATCGTTTTCCGACCGGGCGAACGACTCGTACCTGGTGGCCCGGGTGAAGGGGGCGTTGATTGCCGAGAAGGGCATTTCGGCGAACGACTTCAAGGTGGTGGGCGAGCGCGGGAACATCTATTTGATGGGGCTCGTGACGACGCAGGAGGGTAATCTCGGGGCGGCGGTGGCGGCGAACGTGCCGGGGGTGATGAGCGTCGTGAAGGTGTTCCAGTACATCAAGCCGGAAGACGCGCAGACCTTGGCGCCGGCGGCGGGGCAAGCGGCGAGCGCGCCTAGTTCGGCGCAATCGGCCGAGGCTGAGCCGACGGTGGGGGCGGTGCCGATGGGCGGCGTGACGGCGCAGCCGTTGGATCAGAAGACGGCGGCGCCGGTTTCGAACTCGACGGAGGTGCATCCGGGGAGTTCGGGGCAGGTTAAGCAATGATGAGCGGGTTTTTGCGGGGTGGGCTGGCTGTTGGTTTGGCTGGGATGGTTTGGGTGGCGTGGCCCGGGGCGGCGGTCGCGGCTTCGGCGCCAGCGGGGTATCAAATCGCTCAGCAGAACGCCTGCCTGGGATGCCATACCGTGGATCGGAAGCTTGTGGGGCCCGCTTTTAGGGATATCGCCGCTAAGTACAAGGGCGATGCGGGCGCGGAAAGCCGGCTGGAGAAGAAGGTGCGCGACGGCGGGGCCGGGGTTTGGGGTGTCATTCCCATGCCCTCGCACCCGCGGATGAGTGATGCCGATATTCGGACCGTGGTCGCGTGGGTGCTCAGCGGGGCGCCGACGGCGGGTAAGTAGTCGCGCTCGGAGGCGGCGGTTTCCAAGGGGGCTGTCAACCCAAAATAGAAATGTCCGGTGGCGCGCAAAGTAGAAATGTCCGGTGCGGGCCGCGACGTCGCGCGTAGCACGGCGTTGCGGGCCGCACCGGCACCGGAAGTGGTCAGGGGGCGCGCAACG
>NZ_JAKWFK010000029.1 GCF_029522115.1 Trinickia sp. Y13
CGCCCCGAGGGCGGGTGCTGGCACGTCCTTTACCGAACCGCCATAGGTTCCGATCGCAGTGCGGACCGGGTTGCACAGGACGATCTCTCTATTGCTCATGAATATGCTCCTCACAGGGACGGGGTGTGACTCATTCCGCGCCCCGGATCGTGCCGGACAGCGAAGTGCCCGGTGCGACGGTGTTAAAAAAATCACACGTCCGGTCGCATGATCTGCCAGTAAGCCCGGCATCGTTGTGTTCGGGTACTCGCGAACCTTGAAATTCTGAAAAGTTTGCTCTAAATACAAAATAATACTTCAAGAAATACTATAAAAATCCGGACGCCGCATTTCGTCTAAGAAGTTGCGTCCGCCACCATTTCGATAAGAATCCAGTTCGTACACGCGATCGAGCAATCCGCCTATCAAATGTCGAAATGGAGGAGACCATGAGTCTTAACCGCAGGCAATTTCTCAAACTCACTGGCGGGGCAGCCGCCGGCGTAACCGTGGCTGGGGCTCCATCGGCACAGGCCGCTCAGGCTGAAGCCGGACGAACGACGCTGCCCTATACGCCCAAAGTGATTGCACGCGCCGGGCAATTGCGGCCAAACGTACCCCTCGCGTTTACCTTTCCGGATTCGTCATCGCCATGTGCGGTAGTCAAGATGGGGACTCCCGTCCCCGGTGGCGTCGGCCCCGATAAAGACATCGTCGCATTCAGCGTGTTGTGCACTCATATGGGCTGCCCGGTCGCATACGATGCCGCCACACGCGAATTTAATTGCCCTTGCCACTTCAGCAAGTTCGATGCTGAAAAAGCCGGCCAGATGATTTCGGGGCAGGCAACGGAAAAGCTTCCCTCGATCGTGCTCGACTACAACGCCAGCAATGGCACGGTACGCGCGATTGCAGTGGATGGGTTGATCTACGGCCGCCAAGCCAACCTGCTGTAGAGGGAGCGATCATGGCTACGAACAAGGATCGGGTGGCACTGCCGCCCGTTCAGGCCCAGCGCGCGAATCTGACCTGCCACTTCTGCATCGTCGGATGCGGATACCACGTGTTCAAATGGCCCGAAAATGTCGAAGGCGGGCGAGCACCGAACCAGAACGCATTGGGGCTGGATTTCCGCACCCAGTTGCCGCCGTTGTCGATCGTGATGACGCCGGCGATGCAAAACACGATTACCGACAAGGACGGTCGCCGGTACAACATCATGGTCGTGCCGGACAAGACATGCAGCGTCAACCAAGGCTTGTCGTCGACACGCGGCGGACAACTCGCGAAGGTGATGTACAACCCCGATGGCGGCGTCGCCAAGGAGCGCTTGCGCAGCCCTCGCGTGTACCTGTCCGATCAATGGATGGACACGAGCTGGGAAAACGCGCTCGCGCTGTATGCCGGCCTGACCAAGAAGATCCTCGATCACGACGGCCCGTCGGTGCTCGCTTTCGATTGCTTCGACCATGGCGGCGCCGGTGGCGGCTTCGAGAACACATGGGGCACGGGCAAGCTGATGTTCACTGCGCTCAAGACGCCGCTCGTGCGCATCCACAATCGACCGGCCTACAACTCGGAATGCCATGCCACGCGGGAGATGGGCATCGGCGAGTTGAACAACAGCTATGAGGATGCCGAACTCGCCGACGTGATCATGGCGATCGGCTGCAACTCATATGAAACGCAGACGAATTATTTCCTTGCCCACTGGCTGCCGAACCTGCAGGGGCAGACCGTCGACAAACGCAAGCAGCACTTCCCAGGCGAGAGTGTCGCGGCCGCCAAGATCATTTTCGTCGACCCGCGCCGCACGACCACGATTGCGATCGCCGAGCGCGTCGCCGGCAAGCCGAACGTATTGCATCTGGACATTGAGCCCGGTACGGATATCGCGCTGTTCGACGGTCTGCTGACCTACGTGGTCGATCAGGGATGGCACGACAAGGCCTTCATCGCGGAATACACCAACGCTTTTGACGATGCCTTGAAGACGAACCGCTTGTCGCTGGACGAGACCAGTCGCATTACCGGTGTGCCCATCGAGCGCTTGAAGCAGGCGGCCGAATGGGCATACAAACCCAAGGCATCGGGACACCGCCCGCGGACCATGCACGCCTATGAAAAGGGGATCATCTGGGGTAACGACAACTACCTGATCCAATCCGCGTTGGTCGACGTCGTGCTGGCGACACACAACGTCGGTCGGCGCGGCACCGGCGTCGTCAGGATGGGCGGACACCAGGAAGGCTACACACGGCCTCCGTATCCCGGCAACACGAAGATCTACGTCGACCAGGAGATCATTCACGGCAAGGGCATGATGTACACGGCCTGGGGCGCGAATCCATTCCAGACGACATTGAATGCGGAAGAACATCGCGCGGTCATCTTGCACCGGGCCGGCATCGTGCGAGAAGCGATGTCGCGCGAGCGTGGCGCTTCGACTGCACAGCTCGTGGACGTCGCCTATGACGCCGTAAAGAACAAGGGCGGACTGTTCTTCACGAACATCAATCTCTACCCGACCAAGCTCGCCGAAGCGGCACATCTGATATTGCCGGCGGCACACCCTGGCGAGATGAATCTGACGTCGATGAACGGCGAGCGACGCATGCGGCTCTCCGAGCGCTTCATGGATCCGCCCGGCTCCGCGATGCCGGACTGCCTGATTGCAGCCGCGATCGCGAACACGCTCAAGCGGATGTACGAGGCGGAAGGGAAGAGCGACATGGCCGCCCGGTTTAACGGCTTCGATTGGAAAACAGAAGAAGACGCATTCAACGACGGCTTCCGGCAGGCGGGCCAAGCCGGCGTCGAACCAATCGACAGTCAGGGCGGCAAGACCGGCAATCTGGTGACCTACGCGCGGCTTCGCGCGATGGGCAACAACGGGGTCCAGTTGCCCGCCAAGTCATTCGAAGGCGGCAAGCTGATCGGGACCGAAATGCTCTACACGGATGGAAGATTTGACACGGCCGACGGCAAGGCGCAGTTCAAGCCCGCCAAGTGGACAGGGCTGCCGAAGCCGGTGGCAGACCAGAAGGCGAAGTACCGGTTCTGGATCAACAACGGCCGCGTCAACGAAGTCTGGCAGACGCTTTACCATGATCAATACAACGAGTTCGTGCGCGAACGCGTACCGATGGCTTTTCTCGAGCTCAACCCGGACGACGCGCGCTCGCTCGGCGTCACGTCCGGTGACGTCGTCGAGGTCTATAACGATTACGGTTCGACCTACGCAATGGCCTACCTCGAGCCGGCGATCAAGCACGGCCAGACTTTCATGCAGTTCGGGCATTTCAACGGCATCATGGGCAACGTGACGACCCCATGGACGGACCGAAACGTCGTGCCGTACTACAAGGGTACGTGGGCGAACCTGCGCCGGGTGGGGTCCGTTCAGGATTTCAAGGAAAGCGTCAGCTTCAAGAGCCGACGTATCGACGCAACCTGAGTGCAGTTGGTTGATTTCGGATGCAACGCGGCGCGATGGCGGCTCAACCGCTGTCGCGCCGCTTTTTGTTGCCGGATCACGGGTTGGTTCGATCGGAGAGGCTGTCCAATGTTCGACGGGATACGACTCGATTTCTTCAGTCGGCAGGGGCCAAGCGATGCAAGATCGATACGGCATCCTGCGCGATGATCTGTTCTTCGTCCGTGGGAATGACTAGCACCGCCACACAGCTCTTAGCGCTGCTGACGATTTGGGCATTGCCACCATTCGTTTGCGGATCGAGCGTGACGCCCAGCCACGCTAGGCGTTCGCAGATCGCGGCACGAATTTCGGGTTGGTGCTCGCCGATGCCCGCCGTGAACACGAGCGCGTCGAGCCCTCCGAGCGATGTGGCCAACCGTGCGATTTCACCTGCAATGCGGAAAGCGAATAGATCGATCGCTTCACGCGCCTGAGGCAAGGTGCTTTCCAGCAACGTTCGGCTATCGGCGCTCACGCCCGACACGCCCAGCAAACCCGACTCGTGATACAGCAACCGCTCCACATCGGCGAGTTTCCAGTCGCGCTCGCCAAGCAAATGCAAGACGACACCGGCATCGAGCGCGCCGCAGCGCGTTGCCATGGGAACGCCGTCGAGCGTTGAGAAACCCATGCTCGTGTCGCGGCTCACGCCCGCATCGAGCGCACATAGGCTTGCGCCGCTGCCCAGATGCGCGACCACGACCTTGCCCGCCGCCACTTGCGGAAAAGCTTGCGCGAGCCGAGAGGCGATGAATTGATACGAAAGACCGTGAAAGCCGTAGCGCTTGATGCCCGCATCGAATAAATGCCGCGCGATCGCGAAACGGCGCACGAGGTCGGATTGCCGGTGATGGAATGCGGTGTCGAACGACGCGCACTGCGGCAAGTGTGGCCGCAGCGCCCGAATCGCGCGAATGAGCCGCACGCATTGCGGCTGATGCAGCGGCGCAAGGGGTACGAGGGCCTCGATCTCCGCAAGCGTCTCGTCGTCGATGGCGGCCGGCCCCGCAAAGCGATCGCCGCCATGAACGACGCGATGCCCGACCGAGGCGAAATCGCGCAGCGAGAAATGCGTCGAAAACCAAGCGAGCGTTTCGTCGATGACTTCGTGCAGATCGTCGGTGAGCCGCGCGCGCAACTGAATGCGAACGGATTGGCCGTCCCTCGACAATTCGAGCGCGAGCGGATCCCCGCGCAAATCGATCGCGCCTTTGCCGAGATGCACGGGCGTGCCGCCGTGGATGCGAAAGAGCCCGAACTTGATCGTCGACGATCCAGGGTTGAACGTGAGCAACAGCGGATCGCTCATGAGCGTGCAGCTCCATCGCGGGTGCGTTCGGCCACGAGCTTGGCGAGCGCGGCGGACGCCAGGCGCACCCGCAGCGAATCGGCGCGGCTCGTGAGAATGATCGGCAAGCGCGCGCCGAGCACGAGCCCCGCGCCGTCCGCGCCGGCAAACAGCATCAGTTGCTTGACGAGCATGTTGCCTGCTTCCAAATCGGGCACGAGCAAGATGTCCGCTTGCCCCGCGACGGCCGAGACGATGCCTTTGGTTTTCGCCGCGGCAAAGTTGACCGCGTTGTCGAACGCGAGCGGACCGTCGACGAGGCCGCCCGTGATTTGCCCGCGCGAGGCCATGACGGTGAGCGCGGCGGCATCGAGCGTGGACTGCATTTTGGAATTGACTGTTTCCACCGCGGCCAATACGGCGACGCGCGGCAGTTCGACTCCCATCAACCGTAGAAAATCGATCGCATTCTGGCAGATGTCACGCTTTTGATCGAGCGTCGGCGCGACGTTGATCGCGGCGTCGGTGACGACGAGCGGCTTGGGATACGCGGGCACATCCATGGCATAGACGTGACTGATGCGACGTTCCGTGCGCAAACCGGAATTGGGCGCGACCACCGCGGCCAGCAATTCGTCGGTGTGCAAGCTGCCTTTCATCAACGCGGCGACCTTGCGCGCCGCGCCGAGCTCGACCGCGCGCGCGGCGGCCGCATGACTGTGCTCGACGGACTCGATCTCGATGCCGGCGAGGCTCACCTGAGCGAGGTCGGCCGCCGCGCGGATCTTCGCCTCGGGACCGATGAGCAACGGGTCAAGCAGGTTTTCGTCGCGCGCCTCCACCGCCGCACCGATTGCTTCGGGCGAGCAGGGGTGCACGATCGCCGTGCGCAAGGCGGGCCGGCTTCGCGCGGCGCGAATGAACGCTTCGTAGCGGCCATGCTCCCCGAGCGGGGCGCGCAAATGAGCATCGTCCACGAGCGGCTCCCTACTTTTGGAGAACATATTCACCGGGAGCCTCGGCAAGGATGGGGGTTTGTACATCGGGCAGGCCGATGTGGGGGGGCGCGACGCGCGCATCTTGCGAATACGCATCGAGCCAGGCCGTCCACGCCGGCCACCAGGAACCCTCTTGCAAGTCGGCCGCTGCGGCCCATTCGTCGGGACCGACGCTCAGGTCGGCTTCCGCCGTGGACATGATGCGGAAATGACGATGCACATGGCCCGGTTCGCTGACAATGCCCGCGTTATGACCGCCGCTCGTCAATACGAACGTGACGTCCGTATCGGCCAAATGATGAATCTTATAGACCGACCGCCACGGCGCGATGTGATCGCGTTCGGTCCCGACGACGAACATCGGCGCGCGGATGTTGCGCAGGGCAATAGGGCGGCCGTCCACGCGGTAACGCGCGCACGCCAGGTCGTTGTTCAAGAAGAGTTCGCGCAGGTACTGCGAATGCATACGAAACGGCATGCGGGTGCTGTCCTCGTTCCACGCCGCCAAGTCGTTCATCGGCGCGCGCTCGCCGAGTAGGTAGTTGTGCACGGCGCGCGACCAAATGAGGTCGTTCGATCGCAGCAGTTGGAACGATCCGCCCATCTGCTCGCCGCCAAGATAACCGCGCGCCCACATCAGGCTCTCGAGAAAATAAACCTGGCTTTCGTCGATGAACAACTGCAGCTCGCCCGGCTCGGTGAAATCCGTTTGGGCGGCGAACAATGTCACGGTGGCGAGGCGCTCGTCGCGCTCGTTCGCCATCGCCGCCGCTGCAATCGAGAGCAGTGTGCCGCCCAGGCAATAGCCGGCCGCATGAATCTTCGCCGCCGGCACGATGCGCGAAATCGCATCCAAAGCGGCCATGACGCCCAATCGGCGGTAATCGTCGAACCCCAGATCGCGGTCTTGCGCATCCGGATTGCGCCAGGAAATGCAAAAGACGGTGTACCCCTGATCGACGAGATACCGCACGAGAGAATTGTGCGGCGATAGATCGAGGATGTAGTACTTCATGATCCACGCAGGCACGATCAGCACCGGCTCGGCCGCCACCTTGGGAGTGGACGGGCGATATTGAATCAGTTCGATCAAATGATTGCGAAAAACCACCGCGCCGGGTGTGACCGCCACATCGACACCGGGCTTGAACTGCCGCGCCTCGGGGGAGGGCTGGCCGCTAGCGGCGCGCCATGCGTCTTGCAGCGCGTTGCGCGCGCCCTGCACGAGATTGGCGCCGCACGTCTCGGCCGTGCGCTTCAGCACTTCGGGATTGGTCAACGCGAAGTTGTTGGGCGAGAACAGATCGAGCCATTGCCTAGCGGCGAACGAGACGACATCCTCGTGATGGCGCGTCGTGCCGGGAATCCCGTGCGTTGCCGCGCACCACCACTGCTCTGTCAGTCGAAACGCTTGCTGCCAACACCGAAACGGCATCTCTTGCCAAGCAGGCGCCCGAAACCTGTCGTCCTCGGCAAGCGGTGGATCGAACGTTTCAGCGCCGAAAGCGGATCCCGCCACTTCTCGAGCCTGCCGCGCCGCCAGCGAGGCCAACTCCAACTGTTTGCCCGGCGCCGCAAACATGTGTATGAGCCAGTCGGACAGCGCAAGCGTCAGCGCGGCAGGCGACAAGCCGCCCGTGGCGCGGGCGATCCAAGCGTCCTTGGCGTGATCGAGCGAGCGAAATGGACTCTCGGGCGAGCGTGCCGGGACGGAATCGTGTGTGGCATTTTCCGGTTTCAGGCGCGTATCCATTGGGTGGTTTCCGTTCGAATCGATCTGAGATGCACTCTTGCACAGTCAGGCGCGCTCGACCCTGATTTACGTCAATCGTGCGACCGCAAGCGGCATTGACCGTGTCGAAGCCCACAGCGGGAAAGCGCATACCGCTTGCGATTGACCCATATCAAGTACGAATTCGCGCAACGCAAGAAGATAGAACCTATAGGTTCGAACACGGGCGCTGTCGAGCCGCCCGATGATCGCCAGTCGCCAACCGCAATGGAGCACGCCGACCGTGCGATTGCTTCCGGCCAAAGGAGTTCGATGATGCAAGGCAAGTACCGGGTCGCGTTCGCCACGCTCGCGATTTTCGTTTCCATCGTAGGCATCGCGGCCTCGATTCGCGGGTTGTTGTTCGATCAAGACAGCGCGGTGCGCTATGGCGTAGCAGCGGTGTTCGCAGGCGTCGCAACCTTCGTGCTGCTGCTCAATCCGGCTTCAGGATTCGACGCCGATGAGCACGCCGATTCGCGCAAATAAGCGCGGCTGCGGCCGTCATTGACGCAGCACCCAATCGACGAGCGTATTGGCCTCGTCCGGCGAGAGCGGGCCGCCGCGATCGGCGGCAGGCGGCATAGGCGTATCCCCCCAATGCGCCTTGCCGCCGACGCGCAACTTTTCGGCAAGGCGATCGGCCGCGTGGGGATCGCGCCGATATCGTTCGGCGATCTGATGAAACGACGGCGCAAGGAAAGGCGCATCGATTGTGTGACAAAACATGCAGTGCTGCCGATTGACCAGATCGGTGGGCTCGGATTGTGCGAATACCGGCCGGCTCAATGCAACAGCGAAGATGCATGCCGCGCCGA
This sequence comes from Trinickia sp. Y13, assembly GCF_029522115.1. Classification (GTDB taxonomy): domain Bacteria; phylum Pseudomonadota; class Gammaproteobacteria; order Burkholderiales; family Burkholderiaceae; genus Trinickia. The sequence goes on from NZ_JAKWFK010000029.1 coordinate 8,333, forward strand.
TCATGAATGGGTGGGGTCGCGTATTCACTGCCTGACTCCAATAGGGACGTTCCATTCAGTGTATGGACACGCCCTCATGTCAGATTGATACACGTCAAGGTGAAGATCATGCATATCCACTTTCCGCACGATCCACCGCAGTATTGCGGACCGGAGTTGGTGCTAACGTTTCCGGCGGTCGTCGACGGCGAGCGCGTGACCTGCTCGATTACCGCAGAGGCCCTGGAAGATCATTTCGGCGCGGCCTCCTCGCGCGAGGAGGACACCCTGCGGGCGTTCAAGCACCATCGAGACAAGATCGAGCATGCCGCGCGCAAGCTCTTGCATGAGCTAGGCAGCAAGCCCGTCCGGCTGCACAGCGGGTATTTTCGCTTCTGCGAGTGAGAAAGAAGGGCGAATCCGGTCAAAGCCCAGTAAAAGATTCGCCCCGGTGCGCCGGGGCGAAGACTGCATGGATCAACGCGACATCAACACGGGCGCCGTCATGGTTTGCAGCATCGTGTAGGTGACGCCGCCGAGCACATGCTCTCGCGCGCGCGCGTGCCCGTAGGCGCCCATCACGAGCAAGTCGGCATGCAAATCGCTGATCTGATTGAGCAGCGTCGCGGCGGTTGTCATGCCGGGAGCGCGCGGGACCGATACGAAGCTGGCGCGCACGCCATGGCGCTCCAGATAGCCCGACACGTCGAAGCCAGCGCCTGGCTCGCCCTCCGGGTGTTTCTGGACCGTCGAAACCGTGACGAAATGCGCGCGTTTCAGAATCGGCAAGGCGTCGGCGAGCGCCCGAGCCGCTTCCCGGCTACCGTCCCAAGCGACGACGACGTTTTCGCCGAACGTGGCGACGTGGCCCGCAAAGGGCAAGACCACCACGGGACGCCCGCCGCTCATCACGACTTCTTCGACGAAATTGCGGGCGACGTACGACGCTTGGTCGTCGGGGTCTTCCTGGCCCATCACGAGCAGGTCTGCGTGCCGCGCATGCAGAACCGCCACATCGATCGCGGGGCCGGCAGGGGCGCGCCATTCGAACGGGCATCCGGCACGCTGCGCCGCCGCCGTGAACTGTTCGCGAGCTCGGTTCATCCGTTCCACGCCCTGAGCCTCGAGCTTGCCCAGATTGAGGCTGTCATCGCGTTTGACGAGCGGGCGCAGGAGGTCTTGGCAGACCACGTACAGGCCGATCAAATGCGCGTCGTGCTTGAGCGCCAAATCGAGCGCAAACGCGGTGCGCGCTTCGCTTCGACGGCTGTCGTCGATATGGACGAGCAAAGTCTTGTAAGTCATAACAGGACCTTTTCAGTGCGGTGGGTGGCGGAGGGCGGCGTTGCCGCTGCGTTTTCAACACTGCCGGGAATCAACAGGACCGGGCAACAGGACATACGCGCGACGCGCTCGGCGACGCTGCCGAGCAAGAGGCGCCGCACGCCGCGCCGCCCATGCGTACCCATGACGACGAGGTCGCATTGCGCGGCGCGGGCTTCTTCGAGAATGCGCTCGGCGATGTCGACGCCCGTCGACTTGATTTCGACCACGCGCGGTGCACCTTTGATGTTCTCGCGCTGCATCGCGGCGAGCGCTTCCTTCTTCAGCTCCTCGCCGGTTTGCAACAAGGCGTCGCGCACGATCGACGGATCGAAGCCGGGCGCTTCGTACGCCACCAGCGGTATATCGACGACGTAGAGCGGGATCAATTCCGCGTGGGTCTCGCGCGCCAGTGCGACCGCATGGTCGAACGCGCGTTGCCCGGTCTCGCTGCCGTCGATCGGCACGAGGATTCGTTGGTACATGATGAGACCTCTCGTTAGGTTCGCTTGATCGAATCGAGTGGGGCAGGGTCGCGCGGCAGTCAATGCGACATCAATACGGGCACCGTCATCGATTTGAGGATCGAGCGCGTAGCGCCGCCCAGGACCAGCTCGCGCCAGCGCGAGTGGCCATAGCAGCCCATCACGATCAGGTCGACGCCAAGGTCGGCGGCCCGGGAAAGCAGCAATTCTCCGATCGGCTCGCCCTTGACGCCTTCGACTTCCTCTATCGCGACATTCGCGCCGTAACGCGAGACGATCGCCGCGATATCGGTGCCCGGTATGCGGCTCGCGGCAGGGTCGGTACGCATCGCATTGATCGTCAGCACGGTGACGCGTTTCGCGCGCGTCAAAAATGGCAGCGCGTCGTGCAAGGCGCGCGTGGCTTCGCGGCTGCCGTCCCAGGCGATCATTACATGGGAGGGGATTGCGTCGAACTGGCCGGCGTAAGGCACGACGAGCACAGGGCGCCCCGCGGAAAGCACCGTGCTCTCGATGAATTGCTCGGCGACGAAAGAATCGGGATCGTCGCGATTGTATTGGCCGACGATGGCGAGATCGGCGATTCGCGCCGCCTGCGGCACGACCTCATTGGCGTATTCGGCAGACGATTGCCAGTCGCCTTGGACCTTCGCGCGTAACAACTCGGCGCGGAACAAGCGCTCCAGCGCGCCTTGCTGCTCGGCACGGCGCTGGCGTTGCTCGACGTAAAACTCGGCGTTGCCCGCCATGACGTAGAACGACCCCGGCTCAGGCGTGAAAACCGTGAAGAAGCCGGTGAGGTGTGCCTCGAATTGCGTGGCAAGCGACAGGGCGAGGTCGAGCCGGCTATGCACGGCTTTACTCGTATCGAGGTGAACCAGGATGCTTTTGTAACTCATTGCGATAGCTCCCATGAACGAATCGCAGCACTGAATCGTGATTCCCAGTCTAGGAGCTAGGCCGTTTTATCGATTGACGCAGGTCAAGCGAAATCGCGCTAATTCCACTTTGCCGGGATACAAAAATCTAAACGCCGCGGCGCTGCCAAAGGCCAGTCGAACGCATGCGACATGGCTTGATTGAGGTCAAACGGCTGGGTGCAGCAACTGTCTACAGTGTTCGATAGCAGAGGTGCCACAACGCAATGCGAGAGCGTATCGCGTGGCACGTCGAATCCTATCTTCAGCCCTATGAGGAGAACGCCGTGTCCGCCAAGCGTGTCGCATTCGTCACTGGAGGAATGGGAGGGTTGGGCGCCGCGATCAGTCGGCGTCTGTACGACATGGGCATGACCGTCGCGATGTCGCATTCCGAACACAACGATCATGTATCGACTTGGCTCACGCACGAGCGTGACGCCGGCCGCACGTTCCATGCGTACGAGATGAACGTCGACGATTTCGATTCCTGCGCGCACTGTGCCAAGCGCGTGATCGAAGACCATGGGGCAGTGGATGTGCTCGTCAACAACGCGGGCATCACGCGCGACGCATCCTTCTTGAAGATGACCAAAGCCGATTGGGATGCGGTGATGCATACGGATCTCGACGCGCTATTCAACGTGACCAAGCCGTTTATCGCGGGCATGGTGGAGCGGGGGTTCGGCCGAATCGTCAACATCGGCTCGGTGAACGGATCGCGCGGCGCATACGGCCAGACCAACTACGCCGCGGCCAAATCGGGCCTACACGGTTTCACGAAGGCGTTGGCGCTCGAAGTGGCCAAGCGCGGCGTAACCGTCAATACGGTAGCGCCCGGCTACCTCGATACGGCGATGATCGCGTCGGTGCCGGAAGAGGTGATGCGAACGCGCGTGCTGCCGCAGATTCCCGTGGGCAGACTCGGCCGCCCCGACGAGGTTGCCGCGCTCGTCGCTTTTCTTTGCTCCGACGATGCGGGGTTCGTGACCGGAGCGGACGTGGCGGTCAACGGCGGAATGCACATGCAGTGACGATCCCATGGCGACAAGACAAGCGTCTTTGATCTATGGTCTTTGTGACTTTGAACGTGAGAGCTCATCGACTCGTGACCGCCTGCGGCCGCGCGCCGCCGTCCCGTGGCGACGCATAGCGCCGTTGACGCAAATCAACGGGTAGCGCGCCACGCCGTCTACAGTGAGTTCTGCATCAACCCGTATTGCTCGAAGGGCCGGTTCGACCAACGCGGGACGAAGGCTGGAGTGGGCGTGCGTGCGTCCACGATTAACCGCGAACGAGGAGTGAATGCGATGAGCAACCTAACCCGTTTTGACCCGTTGTCGCTGGAACCAATGGCAGATTTGTTCCAGGGATTCTTCAGACCCATGCGCGGCCTCGCGCTAGCCGGCGAAACACCGCTTTCGGACGTCAAGATCGACGTCTCGGAGAGCGACACCGCGTACACGGTGAAGGCTGAACTGCCGGGCGTCGACAAAAAAGACATCGACGTCAAAGTCGACGGCAACGTCGTGTCGATCACGGCCAAGGCAGAACGCAACAAAGAACTGAAGGAAGGCGAGCGCGTCATTCGCAGCGAACGCTATTCCGGCATGATCAGCCGCTCGTTCTCGCTGGACAGCGACATCGACGAAAGCGCTTCGTCGGCGCAATACCAGGATGGCGTGTTGTCGCTGACGTTGCAAAAGAAGAAGAGTGCGCCGCAAAAGCGTTTGCAAATCAATTGATCGATTTGAGGGGCTGGGCTGTATTGGGCGCGGCTAAGTTGGATCGAGCCGCGCCTTTTTTTCGGTTCCGTTCGATCCCGGTGGTCGTGCAATTCGAGGGTTAGGAGGCGCGCCGTCTCCCGGTCGACCACACCAACAAGCACGCGAGGGCGCCGAGCATCCCGCCCAAATGCGCGAAGTGGGCGACGCCTGACGCTTCGCCGCTTACGCCGAGCAGCAGCTCGAGGACGGCGTATCCCGTTGCAAACAGCCATGCCGGCATCGGGATGGGCGGAAAGAGCAGCACGAGACGCCGGCGCGGGAACAAGATAGCGTAGCTCACGAGCAATCCGAACACGCCGGCCGACGCACCGATCGTCGGATAGCCGTGCGGCTCGCTCAAGAGCAGCACGGCAACTTGAACGAGCCCGCCAGCCACGACGCTCATGACGTACAGCAATACCAACCGGCTGCGGCCGATCGCGCGTTCGACGTCGCGGCCGAACAGGTACAGCCCGAACATGTTGAATGCGATATGGGCAAGATTGGCGTGCAGCAGGCTATAGGTCAGCAACTGCCACCAATGAAACGGAGGGGCGCCGGCTTGGCTGACATGGGCGGGCGGCCAAAGGGCGAACGTGTCGATCAAGCGTTCAGGCGCTGCCTGCTCGAGCAGAAAGACGGCGAGATTCAATACAACCAGGACGAGTGTCATCTTGGCTCCTACGCGGGCCCGAGCGTAAGGGTGGCGCCGTCCGGTCTTATCGAAGGATGCATCATGGCGATGTCAGGAAAGATCAGCGACCGCGATTGGTCTGTTTCGGTGCAAACTCATCCGACCGAGGAGGGGTTCGCCTGCACCATCCACGTGGTTCATCGGGAGGAAAAGGGCAAGTTCCAACATCAGTTCAAGCACTTCAAGGTTTTCCGGACCGAACAAGACGCCGTGTTGGATGGCTTGCGCGAAGGCACGACATGGATTCGGCACAAGTTGGCGAAATCATTCTGCCGATAACGAACCGCCATCGCGCGGCGGTCGAGCGCGGCGCCGCATGGTTGTTTGCACGCCGCCTCGGATCAGATTAGAAGAGCGCCTGCTCTTGCGCCGGCGCCTCGGCGAGATCGACCGCCTCGAGATACGTCGGCACTTCGCATTGCCAATGGAATTTCTCTTCGATGCGTCGCCGCAGTGCGTCGGCTGCCGCCGGTTCGCCATGAGTCACGAAGGTTCGGGTTGGCGCCTTCGTCATCGACGATAGCCACCGCAGGATTTCGTCGTAGTCGGCGTGAGCCGATAGCGACGAAATCGATTCGATCTTTGCGCGCACGGGCACATACTCGCCGTGAATCTTGATGGTGGGTGCATGGGCTTCCAGCGCCGCGCCGCGGGTTCCTGCAGCTTGATAACCCACCAATGCGATCGTATTGCGCGCATCCGGCGCGAACGCTTTGAGATGATGCAGTACGCGCCCTCCGGTCACCATGCCGCTGCCGGCAATCACGACCATGGGTCCTCGCCGGGCTGACACTTCCTTCGATTGATCGACAGTGCCGACCATCGTGGCGGCCTTGCCGATGGCGTTGGCTTGGCTCATCGTCAACCGATGTTCGCGAAGATGACGTCGATAAAGGTCGGTCACGGCAATCGCCATCGGGCTGTCGAGGAACACAGGGACGTTCGCCATGCGGCCCGTTTCCTTTAACACGGCGATGTAATGAAGAATCTCTTGCGTGCGGCCAACGGCGAACGAGGGAATGACGACGACCCCGCCGCGCCTGAAGGTACGCGCGAAGATCGCTTCCAACTCGGCCGAGGGGTCGCTCGCCGGGTGCAAGCGATCACCGTAAGTAGATTCGACGACCAAGTAGTCGGCATGCATGGGGGGCATCGGCTCGCGCATGATCGGATCGGCGTAGCGGCCGAGATCGCCGGAAAAGACGATCAGCTTCTCGTTCATGTACAAGACGGCGCTCGCGGCGCCCAGGATGTGTCCCGCCGGCAGCAGGCGAAACGACGCATGCTCGGCTAGCTTCACCGGTTCGTTGAAATCGCAAGGCACGAGCTGCTTGAGCACCCGCTCGGCATCGTCCAGCGTATAAAGCGGCAAAGCGGGGTGGTGCTTCGAGTAGCCATGCCGATTTGCGAACTCGGCTTCTTCCTCTTGCAGCTTGGCGCTGTCTCGCAGCATGATCCCGCACAGATCGGCCGTGCCCGAACTCGCATAGACCGGGCCGCGATATCCCATGCGGGCGAGCACGGGCAGGTAGCCCGAGTGATCGATGTGCGCATGCGTCAAGATGACGGCGTCCAGGGTCTCGACGGACACGGGTAGCTCCGCCCAATTGCGCAGGCGCAGGTTCTTCGTGCCTTCGAACAAGCCGCAATCGATCAACACGCGAATGCCCGCGCCTTCGAGCAGGTATTTCGATCCGGTGACGGTTTCGGTTGCGCCAAGGAATGTGAGCTTCATAGCGGGCCTCCCGCGGTCGTGGGGGGCGCCGTCGCACCGTCGTCGCGCGGGGGCGCCTCTCGCTCGTACCAACTCGAAATCGCGTCCCAGATTTCGTCGGCCGATTCGGCGAATGTAATCAACCTCGCATCGTGCGGCGCGATCATGCCCTCGTCGATGAGGAAGTCGAGATCGATGGCGCGTTGCCAGTATTGCTTGCCGACGAGCACGACAGGCAGCGGCGCGATCTTGCCCGTCTGCAGCAGCGTCAATATCTCGAACAATTCATCGCACGTGCCGTAGCCGCCGGGAAAGAACACCGCGGCCTTGGCACGCTCGAGCAAATGCATCTTGCGAATGGCGAAGTAGTGCAACTTGAAGCACAGGTCGGGGCTAATGTAGGGATTGGGCTCTTGCTCGCGCGGCAGCGAGATGTTCAAGCCGATGCTCGGCGCACCCGATTCAAAAGCGCCGCGATTGGCCGCTTCCATGATGCCGGGACCGCCGCCCGTCACGATCGCGAGCCGCGGCAGCACGTTCGTCGCGCGCCAGGTGCCCACGAGGTAGCCGAGCTCGCGCGCCACATCGTAGTATCGGCTCTTGTCGAGCAACCGCTTCGCGATATCCACTTCGTGAGCGTAATCGCGGTTGCACGGATCGCTTGCAAGCAGCCGGTCGGCTTCGCGCAGCCGTTCGCGCGCCGCTTGCGGCTCGGCGATCCGCGTGCTGCCGTAGACCACCACCGTATGCTTGATGCCATGCAGCAGCAGGAGCTCTTCCGTCTTCCAAAAGTCCAGTTGCAAGCGCACGCCGCACATTTCCGGGCGCCGCAGAAAATCCCTGTCCTCATCGGCTTGCTGGTAGCTTGGACTCGCGACGAGCCGCTTCACGCGCTCGCGTGCCTCGGCTTCGGTCTCGTAGTCGGCATGCGCTTTCATGGGTTCATTGCCTCGGGCTAGGCGGGCGATCGGCTTGCCGGCCATCACCAAATGACATCGCTCAGCGCTCGCCGCGGCGAACGTTCGACTGGCTGCGGTCCATGGCCGATGCGCAACAACACCTGCGGGGCCGCTTCGATGCCGGCTTCTGTGCGCAGCCGTGCGCGCAACGATTCCACCTCGATAGGCTGGTTCAGATAGGAAGCGCTCAAGCCGTTATTGACGGCGCAAAGCAAGACTCGCTCCAACGCTTGGCCGGCGGCGAGCCAGGCCTCGCGATCGTCTCGATCCGTGGCAATCACGAGCAATAGCGGCGAGCCTTCGAGCAGTTCGCTATGCATGGCGGCCATGCCGCCGCCGACATCGAAAGTGCGAATGGCCGAAGCGACGATCGGCACGGCGAGATCGAGCAGGGCGGCGACCCCGGCCGCCTCGGTCGGCATACCGTCGACGCTGCGCTTCGGGTGAATCCAGGCCGCCAGCTCTCGCCGAAAGCGCGGGTCGGCGAATTGCTGCGCGTCGGCTTGGGCGATCAGCTCGGCAATGCGCTCTCTCCCCGCTGCATCTTCGATGCAAACGACTCGCGCCCCCTCCGCTTGACCTGCATCGGTCAAGCTGCGCTTCATAGCATCCGACACGGGCGTGCGCGCGAACGGCTTGCGGATTGTCGCGCGCTGCTCAATCGCGTTGAAAAGCGGCCCAAGACTGTCGTCTTTGAACCCGGCTTCGTGCACCTCTACGTGAGCGAGCACATCGGGGTCGACCTCTGACGGGAACAACGAGATCCGATAGCTCAGCCCATAGCGATTCAACGCGGTGCGCAAGTTGAACAGCGCGGCGCCGCAACTGATGATCAGTTCGCGGTCGAACGGATCGACGACGGGCAGGGCGCGCATGCGATCCGCACATAACGTGATGGCGTCGTCCGCGACGATGAAACGCCACGGCTGGGAATTGTGGCTCGATGGCGCCAGGACGGCGCATTGGATTGCATGCCGAAGTTTTTGAGCCACGCTCGCTTGTGCATTCAGCGAGGGGAGGAGCGGCTCGCGCGCCGCCGCTTGCATCTTATCGCTCACAGTCGATCTCCTCGAATGTCGCATCGTTCGATCGATATTGGCATTTCGCAGCGCGTGCCTAATTGACCGACATCAAGGCGATCGCCGGTTATCGAGGCGATTCGAGTCAGCGCTCTTGGAACGGCGGCCGATGTCGCCCGCGGCGTGGCCGGCGGCGCACCGTGCGGCGCTTCCGGAGTGTCGCCGCAGCCCGGACTTGCCGTTCGAGAAAAGCGTCGACGGCTTCGCCTACCGTTGCGAAGAAGCTGCCGTCGCCCCCGAACACTTCGAACAGACCGTACCGGCGCAAGCGGTCCTTGACCGGCCCCTTCATCTCGGCGAAGCACAGCCGAACGCCGGCCGCCCGCAGTTCGTCGTGCAGATTGGCCAATACGTCGGCTGCAGTGACATCGATGTCGGTCACCGGTTCGGCGGCAATGACGATAGATTTGATGGGCGCTGGCGCTCGAGCCATGGCGCGGCGCAGATGAGCGGCGAAGATTTCCGCATTGGCGAAGAAGAGCGGGGCATCCCAGCGATACAGCAGCAAGCCCTCGACCCGTTGGGCTTCCGGGTGTCGGCTGATGTCGTGGTAACCGCGCCTGCCCGGCACCCGGCCGAGCACCGCATCATACGGATGCCACGCCCGCCAGACAAACGAGGCCAGCGAAAGCCCGACCGCGACGAAGATACCGGGCAGCACGCCCAGCAGCACGACGCCGCCGACGCATAGGAGAGAGACCGCGAACTCGCTGCGATGCATGCGATACAACCGAGCGACGCGACCGATCTCCACGATCGCGAGCGCCGCGCAGATCACGACCGCGGCGAGCGCGGCATCGGGCAGGTAAGTGGTCAGCGAAGGCGCAACGAACAACAGCAGGCCGGTCATCGCCGCGGCCACGAGATTCGCGACTTGCGTCTGGGCTCCGGCCGCTTGCGCGACGGGCGTGCGCGAGGTGCTGCTGCTTACCGGGCAACCGCTCAAGAGCCCGGAGAACAAGTTCGCCGCGCCGAGCGCGACCAGCTCTTGGTTTCGATCGGTTTGCTCGGCGGGTGTGCGCGCGAAAACGCGCGCCAATATACTGGTGTCGGCGAACGAAATCAGCGCGATCGCGATGGCGCCGCTCGCGATGCTTTGGATACTGGTGAGCGACAAACGGGGCAAATGCGGCGCAATCCATCCTGCCGCGAAGGGTTCGACTGCGGGGCCTACCGCAACCTGTTGACGATGCAGCCACCAGCCTGCGAACCCGGCGCCCATGAGCGCGATCAAGACGCCGGGCACGCGTGGTGCGTATCGGCGCAGTAGCAAGACGACGGCGATGCAGGCGAGCCCGATAGCGGCCGACACGACGTTGACCTCGTGTCCGGCGATGCCCCGCGCCATGTGGGAGACGCTTTCGATGGCGGTGCTGCCGGAATTCGGAAGCCCGAGCAGTCGAGGCAGTTCGCTCGCGATGAGGGTCACGGCGATGCCGTTCAGATAGCCGTAGCGAATGGGCTGGGACAGAAGATCGGTGACGAAGCCGAGCTTCGCAAGCCCGAGCATCACGCAGATGACACCCGCCATCACCGCTAGCGCCGACGCGAGCGCGATCGTTTGTGCCGCGTCGCCCTGCGCCAAAGGAACGACCGTCGCGCCGATCAGCGCGGCCAGCGCGGAATCGGGGCCTAATACGAGGATGCGGCTCGGGCCGAAAAGTGCATAGCCGACCAATGCGCCGATCGTTGCGTAGAGGCCGACCATGATCGGCAAGCGGGCCGCTTCGGCATAGCTCAATCCCACCGGAACGAGAATCGCGGAAAGCGCGAGTCCCGCGAAAAGATCCTTCAGCAACCACTTGCGTTGATAGTTGCGCAACAGCGGCCATAGCGGCAGCCAGCGCTCCCAGTTGGAACGAGCAGGCAGCGAGGGCGAATCGTGGTGAGCCATGCTCGATCGAGAAAGTGGGCGACAGATGGACTGCCGCTATCGATCTGATCGCACGTTCGGTGCGCGATGCGGTAACGGCATACCGGAGCATATCGCGGACTGGCCCGCTTGTAGAGCGCGCAGATAGAGGCCCTGTTCGTCTGGCATTGCACGCACAGCGCGTCGGTCCGGGCTGTGGGTCTCGATCCTAGCAAACGCAACCGATAGGCCGTGACAGATGGATTCGTTGAGATGGGTCAAAAGCGATGCCCGGCTGGGCAGTAACATCGATATAGCGGCCGGCGCAGGTGCGCGAGTCGCCTGATGACGTCGATACGATAGGGGAGAGTCGGGATGCGACGAATATGGCTTGCCCTAACGATGCTCGTGCCGCTGCTGTTGGCGGGATGCGGCTACAACACGCTGCAAACCGAAGACGAACAAGTCAAGGCGAGTTGGGCGGAGGTCGTCAATCAATACCAGCGGCGTGCCGACTTGGTCCCGAACCTCGTGAGCACGGTGAAGGGTTACGCGCAGCAAGAACGCGAGGTGCTTACGCAAGTGACCGAGGCGCGCGCCCGCGCCGGCTCGGTGCAGGTCACGCCTGCGATGCTCGACGATCCGCAAGCGTTCGCTCGATTCCAGGCCGCGCAAGGCCAGTTGACTTCGTCGCTGTCGCGGCTGCTGATTGTCTCGGAGAACTACCCGCAACTGAAATCGGACGCCAACTTCCGGGACTTGCAAGCTCAGCTCGAGGGCACCGAAAACCGGATCACCGTTGCACGCAATCGCTATATCCAGGCCGTCCAGGCTTACAACACGACCGTGCGCTCATTCCCCTCCAATCTCACTGCGCGGGCATTCGGGTTCAACGAGAAGCCGACCTTCTCGGTCGCCAACGAAACGGAAATCGCCAAGCCGCCGCGCGTGGAATTCGGCACGACGCCGGGGGCGCAGCCAGCTTCGGCGGCGTCGTCGAACTGAAGAGGACGGTGAACGTGAAAGCGCTACGGCAACTATTGATGGCGTTGCTCGCATGCGCGGCGCTTTTTGGCGCTTTTGCGGCGCATGCGCTCGTTGCCGTTCCGGCTTTGACGGCGCGCGTAACCGACGAAACCGGCACGCTCACCGCTGAACAGAAGAGTGCGTTGGAACAGGTACTGCAAGCGTTCGAACAACGCAAGGGCACGCAAATCGCCGTGCTGATCGTGCCGACGACCCAGCCGGAGGCCATCGAGCAATATTCGCTGCGCGTCGTTCAAGCGTGGAAGCTCGGACGCAAGGCCGTCGACGATGGGGCACTGCTCATCGTCGCCAAGGACGACCGCGCACTACGTATCGAGGTTGGCTATGGCTTGGAAGGTTCGCTCAACGATGCCGTGAGCAGCCGCATCATTCGCGAGATCATCGTGCCGCGGTTTCAGCACGGGGATTTTTACGGTGGTATCGCGGCGGGTGTGGACCAAATGATCCGCGTCGCGGACGGCGAGGCATTGCCGCCGCCTAGCCCGACCGCGGAAAAGGGGGCGGCGAGTGTCTGGCGGCTCGCGCCGCTGCTTCTGATGCTCTCTATCGTGTTCGGCCGCGTGCTGCGAGCTGTGTTCGGGCGGTTGCCCGGGGCGTTGATCGCGGGCGGGGGCGCGGCGCTGATTGCTTGGTTGACGGCCGCCGGGATGCTTGCCGCCATCGTCGCCGGCACGATCGTATTCTTGTTTACGCTGGTTGGGGCGGGCATGGGCGGCTACGTCGGCAGCTATGGCGCCGGACGGCGCGGGAGTTCCGACGGGCGCGGTGGGTTTGGCGGCGGCGGCGGGACTTTTGGAGGCGGCGGCGCCTCGGGCAGGTGGTGACGATGAACGCTTCACGCGTTATTCGGCATTTGTGTACCACGCACTGGGCGCTCGGGCGAGCGTTCGGCCGCGCCAGCTTGCTCGAGATCGAAACTGCGATTGCGGCATGCAACGCCGAACATGTAGGCGAAGTTCGCTTCGCGGTCGAGAGCGCGTTGCACGGTGGCGCGCTGTTTCGCGGACAGTCGTCGCGCGAGCGGGCGCTCGAGGTGTTCTCGCAGTTGCGGATCTGGGACACCGAACACAACAACGGTGTGCTGATCTACATGCTGCTGGCCGATCATGCGGTGGAAATCGTCGCCGATCGCGGCGTGCATGCGAAGGTCGGGACGGGGGAGTGGCAGGCCATTTGCCGCACCATGGAAGCGGCGTTCGGCCGACGCGCTTATCGGGATGGAACGCTGTCGGGTATTCGAGCGGTCGCGCGCCACCTCAGGCACCACTATCCTGCAACGAAAGCAAGCGGGGGGCCGCCATCCGCTGCGCCCGTGATGCTCTGAGCGCAACGCGGTGAGGCTGCGATCGTTCGGCGGGCTTTTTGTATGGGACTTCAGACGTTTTTATCAGTTCGGCCGCAGACGGCTTTGCGGTGTTGACTACGAGAGGAATACGAGAATGAATATCAAGGGGTTGTTTGTCGCTGTTTTGGGTGCCAGCCTAGCCGGTGCATTGTCCACGGTCACGGCATGGGCTGGGATGCCGGCGATGGCCATGGAACACACTTTCGCTTTTGGCCAGCCGGCGAACGAGGCGGATGTGACTAAGACCATCCACGTTCAGGCTTCGGATCAAATGCGGCTCAATTTCGACTCCATCGATATCCGGCGTGGCGACGTGGTGAAGTTTGTGGTTGAAAACGTCGGACAGGCGCCGCACGAGTTTGCGATCGGGGATTCCGCGTTCCGGCGTGAGCATCAGCGAGAGATGGCTCAACCCATGTCGGCGATGGCGGGCATGGCGCACGATGATGCGAACGTCGTGAGCCTGAAGCCCGGGCAAACCAAAACTTTGATCTGGCGGTTCGACCGGTTGAGCACGCGAACGATCTTGTTCGCATGCTATGTGCCGGGCCATTACGAAGCGGGCATGTACCGTCGGTATCGAATTCCCGGGTGACCGGCGCGCAGCGCAGCCGCGAGCAAGCACGGCGGCCGTGCAGTTTGGATGCATGGAACGTTACGGGCCAGGCTCGCGGCGGAAACGCCGGGGGCTAGGTGGGATATTCTTGATTTGACATAACATGAATTATCAACGTTTTGGGTGTTAGGGCTTTATGCAAATGTCGTGTTTTAGCTAGATAGAAATGTCGTGTTTTAACCTCGGTATGCTGGTCGGTTCCACGCGGGACAACGGAGCCGGCCATGCATGCC
>NZ_JAKWFK010000002.1 GCF_029522115.1 Trinickia sp. Y13
GTGGCTCCGGTGGTGGCTCCGGTGGTGGCTCCGGTGGTGGCTCCGGTGGTGGCTCCGGTGGTGGCTCCGGTGGTGGCTCCGGTGGTGGCTCCGGTGGTGGCTCCGGTGGTGGCTCCGGTGGTGGCTCCGGTGGTGGCTCCGGTGGTGGCTCCGGTGGTGGCTCCGGTGGTGGCTCCGGTGGTGGCTCGGGCGGTTCCGGTGGTGGCTCGGGCGGTTCCGGTGGCTCAGGCGGTTCCGGCGGACACGGAGGCGGCGGTTGCGGTTGCGGCGCAGGCTCGGGTGGCGGAAACGGCAACGGCGCAGGCGGAGGCCACGGCTCAGGCGGCGGTCACGGCAATGGCGCGGGCGGCGGTCACGGCGCAGGCGGTGGTCACGGCAACGGCTCGGGCGGCGGTCACGGCGCAGGCGGAGGAAACGGCAATGGCGCGGGCGGCGGCCACGGCTCGAGCGGCGGTCACTGACATTGCCACCGCGTATCGAACGGCGGTGTTCGCGTTGTAGCCACCGCCGTTCGATCGCTCCCCTACCGAAGCGCCTGTCTCAATCTTGCGTCATCATCGGCAATTCGCGCCGACCGCACACCTTCCCTGACGGTACGGCAACGCACCGACCGGCATTGCGCTTCATGCGACGCACTCCACCGTCACTGAAGGTTCGCAGTTACAACATCTCGAGTGGCGTCTTTCTGCGCGGTGGCTTGAACGCCGCATCGATCGCCGCGAGTTCCTGTTCGCTCAATGCGACCTCGAGCGCCTGCCGGTTGGCGCGTACGTGCTCGACGCTTCCCGCTTTCGGAATCGCGCATATACCTGGGCGCGCGAGTACCCAAGCTAGCGCGATCTGAACCGCCGATAGTTGGCGAGCACGCGCAATCTCATCGAGCACCGACCGCTTGGGCAAGCGCATATGATCGATTGGGCTGTACGCCATCGCCGGCATGGCGTGCGCGCTCATCCAAGGCAGCAGGTCGAATTCGGATCCGCGCCGGGCGACGTTGTACAGAATCTGATTCGTCGCGCACGCGAGGCCCCCGGCGGCCCTGAGCGCCTCCATATCGTCCACGTCGAAGTTGCTGACGCCCCAATGCCGAATCTTGCCCTGGCGACGCAACGACTCGAAGCCTTCCACCGTCTCCTCCAGCGGAACCGCGCCGCGCCAATGCAATAGATAGAGATCGAGCCGATCGGTCTTCAAGCGGCTCAAGCTCGCCTCGCACGAAGCGACCACCGCACGCCGGCTTGCGTTATGCGGATAGACCTTGCTGACGAGGAAGACTTTCTCGCGCAGCCCCGCGAGCGCATCGCCGAGCAGTGTTTCCGTGGCCCCCTCGCCATACATCTCCGCCGTATCGATCACCGTCATACCGAGATCGACGCCTGCGCGCAGCGCGTCGATTTCGGCGCCGCGCCGCTCGGGGCGCTCACCCATTTCCCATGTGCCTTGCCCCAACCGGGCGATGCGCTCGCCATCCGGCAGGGTGACGAATGCGTCGGCGCGAGTCATGCCAGCCTCCTTCGAACGATCGACGATCCGTGAAGTGTAGTCGCCCGACCGTCGGTTCGCGCTCGCTTCTCTACACCGCCGGCATCACACGCCTTCACGCCGCTGGCATTCGCCGCTCAGCGCTGCGCGCCAAGCAAGATCGATCCATTGGACAAATGGCTCACACGGCACACCCGAACCGCGATGCCTTAGAATTGCCGCTTGCCCCTCGCCGCGCGAACTCCATGACAACCGCTTCCTCGGAAGGCCGCTGGCGCGATCTTCGCCCAGATCCCGACAATGACACGCCGCTCTATCTGCAGTTGGCACGAAAGCTCGGCCAAGCGATCCACGAGAACCGCTGGAACGCTGGGGAAGCGCTGCCTTCGGAGCGCGTGTTGTCGGACGCGCTAGGCGTATCGCGCATTACCGCGCGCAAAGCAATTGCGCTGCTCGTCGAACAAGGGTTGATCCGCCGCACCCAAGGCGCGGGCAGCTTCATCACGCCTCGCTACGACGATCCGCTCTCGCGCCTTTCCAGTTTCAGCGAGATGCTGCGTCGCCGCGGCTTCACGCCGAGCTCCAAATGGATCTCGCGCGAGATCCAACCCGCCAGCCGCGACGAAGTGATTCAACTCGGCTTGTCGCCCGCAGCGGCCGTCACGCGGCTAAAGCGGCTGCGCCTGGCCAACGGTATCGTCATGGCCGTCGAAAATTCCACCCTGCCCGCCTCCGTCATACCCGATCCCAATGCGATCGGCGATTCGCTCTATAGCTACCTCGAACAGCGCGGCCTGAGCATCGTGCGCGCGCTGCAACACTTTCGCGCCGTCAACGCGAGCGACGAAATCGCGCAGCAGATGGGCATCGCGCCGCACGACGCATTGCTGCTCATCACGCGTATCGGCTACTGCGCCGATCAGCGCGCGATCGAGCTGACCGATACCTACTGCCGCAACGACTACTACGACTTCGTCGCGGAACTGCGCAAGTGAAGGCGCGCACACGCCGCGCACCGCCCGTGCGAGCGCATCGCTAAGCGGCCCAGGACGGCGAATTCGTGCCGAGCGGCACGCTCGGGCGCTCGAAGCGCGGCGAGGTGGCCGATAAGGTCTCGGCCGGCGCCACGGCCAACACTTTGCCGAACGGTGTGTCCATCGTTTGCATCAGGTCGCGCACGTCGTCCATGGATACGTCGGGCACACGCCATCCGTTGGCGAGCGTCCCCAGCGATTGCAGCCACTGCCCCGTCTGGGCGAGCGACACCTTGACGTGCCAACTGCCGCCTTCGGTTGCCCGCCGCATGAGCGCGACCATTGCCCCGAACGCGGCGAGATATCCCGTCGCATGGTCGAGCGCCTGACACGGCAAATGCCTCGGAGCGGGTGTGCCTGCCGCCTGCGCTTCCGTCCAGGCAATGCCGCTCGCCGACTGCACGAGCGAGTCGAACCCGCGCCGCCGAGCCCAGGGGCCTATCGGCCCGTACGCGCAGATCGAAACGTAGACGATGCCCGGCTTGGCCAGAGCCAGCGCCTCGGGCGAAAAACCGTGCCCCGCCAGCGCCCCCGGACGGTAAGCCTGCAGAAAAACATCGGCGTCTTGCAGCAGCGCATGCAACGTCGCTCGTTCCGCCTCGCGACGCAAGTCGAGGAACACGGATCGCTTGCCTCGTCCGTTGTCGATCACGAGCGGCGCGATGTTCGGTAAATGCGGGCCATTCACCAGCATGACATCGGCGCCATGCTGAGCCAGCGTGCGCCCGGCGACCGGACCCGCGATGATTCGCGTCAAGTCGAGCACCCGCACGCCGCTCAACGGCCGAGCAGCCGATACACTGGGCAGGCATGGCGTGGCTGCGCGACCCGATGCGGCGCCGTCACCCGCGTCCCGGCCGAGAGGCACTCGCCCCGAGTCGGAATTGCCCGCCGCGTCGATGCGCTCGATTTCGAACAGCGGCAAGGACGCGAGCGCCGAGGCTTGCGTTAGCGCTGCCCATTCATTTGGACTCCTAACCAATGCGGCGCAAAGACCCGCGTCGGCGAGCGCCTGATCGAGCGATGCGCCATCGCGCTCTCGGATCGCAGCGCTCACCGACGCGTAATCGTCCTTGCATCCAAGCAGCTTGACGACGCCTGTTCGGTGGTGCTCGAAGTTCGTATGCAACTGAATCCAACGCCCGTCGCGAGTCTCGAAAAAGCCCATCAACGGATCGCGCAGCTGCGGCGGAGGACCATCGTCGATGCGCAGATATCGCTCGCTGCGAAACGCTGCGAGCGCGCGCCGCTGCTCCACTTCGACACGCTGCCGGCAGCCGGTGCGCAACCGGTGATATTCGGCCGCGGCAAGCGCAGCCGCACCGATCGTCGCGTTGGCCAGCGCCCCGACGCGATAGACCGACGGCAGACCTGGGTCGTCGCCGAACAGGCGTATGTCGTCGAGCGCTGTGGCGTCGCAGCAGGCCAGCGACCAGATATGTTCGAGCGCACGGAAGGCCGTCATGATTCGAAACCAATCGCAATGAAGATGTCGGCGAGTCTAGAATCGGGTTCGCTGTCGATCAATCTTGATTCGAACAATCAACATATATCGATTAGTTTGGTTTCTCCTCGACGACGTGCGCGACCATGCCCCACTACCTGACCGCGGCCGAAGCCGCCGCGACCCTTGGCGTCAGCGTGCCCACGCTTTATTCCTATGTCAGCCGCGGCATGCTTCGTTCGGCCCCGCATACAGGCGGCAAACGGCGACTCTATGCGGCCGACGAAGTGCGGCGTCTCGCGCGTCGCAAAGCCGACGGCAAGCGGGCCGGGAAAGTCGCCCAGAAGGTGCTCGATTGGGGCGTGCCGGTGCTCGAATCCAAGATCACGCTCATCGCGGACGGACGGCTCGTCTATCGCGGCCGGGACGCCATCGAGCTGGCGCGCACGGCCACGCTCGAAGAGACTGCCGCCCTGCTTTGGGAGTGCGACCACACCTGCTTCGAGGAAACGCCCGACGTCCCACTGACGCGGGCGACGTGGCACGCGTGGCTGCGGCAGACGGGCGCGAGCGCGCCCCACGAGCGTGCGCTGGTCATGCTGCCAATCGCCGCCGCGCACCTGCCGCGGTTGTTCGCATGGGACACCCAAACGCAATTGCGCCAGACCGCCGCCATGTTGCTGCGCGTGCTCGCCGCCGCCCTAATCGAACGCGAGCCCGCGCGCGAGCCGCTGCATCGGCAGCTTGCCGCCGCGTGGGGCGTGCGCGATCGCCTTCATGTCGAATTGCTGCGCGCCGCGCTCGTCGTGTGTGCCGATCACGAATTGAATGCGTCGACCTTCACGGTGCGCTGCATCGCGTCGACGGGCATGCACTTGTTCGGCGCCGTCACGGGCGGTCTGGCAGCCTTGGCGGGGCCGCGCCATTGCGGCGAAACGATGCTCGTCACGGCGTTGTTTCGGGAAGCGAGCGCAGCCGGCGACCTCGATCGTTATGTGACGGAGCGGCTCGCGCACTGCGAAACGCAGCAGCGCACCGTCTTGCCCGGCTTCGGCCACATGCTGTACCCGACGGGCGATCCGCGCGGTGCATTGCTGCTTGAATTGCTGACGCAGAGCGCGACCGCCTGCGCCGAGCGGCAAACGCTCGCCGAGATCGATGCGCTCGTACGCACGGCGCACGCAGCGACTGGCCTTGCGCCCACCGTCGATTTCGCGCTCTCCGCGATCGAGCGCGTGCTCGCCTTGCCGCAAGGCGCGGCCTTCTCGCTATTCGCGCTGGGCCGGGCGGCCGGCTGGATCGCACATGCCATGGAGCAATACGACGACGGCCGCTTGATCCGCCCGCGCGCCCGTTACGTCGGCCCCGATGAACGCGCGGCGTGATGTGCGCCGCCGCTCGTCGGGCGCCGGATGCAGTGTCAAGCCGCCGCCTGAGGCCAACGGGGCATCGACATGAGTCCGGACCGGCGGTGACTCGGCTCGATGCTCGGACGCAAGAGCGCTGCGCTCTCATCTGCCGGGTTCCTCGCGCCCGCGCCCCTCACCGTCAAGCGCACGTCGCCCCGCCCGGAGCCGATCCATGCCTTCGCGCCCACGGGCAACAGAAACGACTCGCCAGGATCGATCCAGTAATCTTCCGCGTCGCCCTCTAGCGTCAGCCAGAGCGTGCCGCGCGCCACTTCGACGATTAGCGGGTGCTCCACCCGCCACACGGCGGCGGGTTCGTCGTATTCCATCTCGAACGTCCGGATCTCGCGCATCGCACTACTCCTTCAAAAACATTTCGTCTACGCATTATTGCGAGCGGACAGCTACAATCACATGCACAGTAATGAACAGTTTTGTCGAAACTGTTCAGTTAAAAAACCGAACAGTTGGGAGCAGCGATGAAGATTGCGATTGACCGGGAGAGCGGTGTGCCGATGACCGAGCAGATCGTCTCTTCCATGGAGCAATGGATTCGCTCACGCGAAGCGCACGCGGGAGCAAAGCTCCCGTCGATCCGGCAGCTCGCGCAGGACTGCGGCATCAGCCGGTTTCCGGTGATCGAGGCATACGATCGGCTCGTCTCGCTCGGTTACATCGAATCGCGCCATGGGTCGGGCTTTTACGTGAGCGCACGCGCGCACGCGGCGCTGGATCGCTGCGGCGCCTCCGACCCGCGACGCGCCGAGGACGAATCGAACTACATCCTGCAGCAGTTCAATCACCCGGGAGACACGCTCAAACTGGGCAGCGGTTTCATCCCTGAAGCATGGCGCGATATGGACGGGATCGCGCAGGCGGTGCGTCATGTCGCCCGCGCCGATCAAAGCGCGTTGACCGACTATGCGACGCCGCTCGGCAGCGGCGCATTGCGCGAACATTTGCAGGCGCGCATCGCGCCGCTCGGGATACGCGCCGACGCCTCGCAGATTCTGATCACCTTCGGCGCGAGCCAAGCCGTGGATCTCATCGTGCGCTATCTGCTGCGCGCGGGCGACACGATGTTCGTCGAAGATCCGGGCTACTACAATTTGTTCGGGCTACTGAAATTACACGGCATCAACGTAGTCGGGATTCCGCGCACGGCGTCCGGGCCCGATATCGAGGTGCTGCAAGCGGAACTGAAACGCCATCGGCCCCGCGCCGTGTTCATCAATTCGGTTTTTCACAATCCGACGGGCACGGTGCTCGCGCCGTCCGTTGCGTTCCGGCTGCTGCAGCTAGCGCACGAATACGACTTCACGCTCATCGAAGACGACATCTACGCCGATTTTCAAAGCGAAACCACGGACCGGCTAGCCGCGCTCGATCAACTCGAACGCGTCATTTATATCGGCGGCTTGTCGAAAACCCTGTCCTCGTCGCTGCGGATCGGCTTCGTCGCCGCGAGCCGCCGCATCGTCAAAGACCTCGGCGACATCAAGATGCTCACGAGCATCAGCGGATCGCCTTTCGCCGAGGCCGTCGCGCTGACCATGCTCGAGCGCGGCGCTTATCGCAAGTTCTTGGAGCGGCTGCGCCGGCGCATGAGCGACGCGCTCGGCGCGACCACGCGTTCGCTCGAAGCCTGCGGCTGGCAGTTGTTTGCATCGCCCATCGGCGGCAAGTTCGTCTGGGCTCGCGTGCCGCACATCGAGGATCAGCAACAACTGATCGACTGCGCCGCCGCCTGCGGCGTAACGATCGCGCCAGGCAGCTACTTCCGCCCGCACGGGGAGCCGAGCCCGTGGATCCGCATCAATGCGGCCTACGCCCAAGATCCGCGTGCGCTGCGGTTTTTCGAGCGCGCAGCGGCGCTCGAACCGAACGACGACACGCCCAGTGCGCGCGAGAGCGCGATGACGCTGTTCGACTGAATTCGACCCACGCGTGCGCCGGTGGGGCACGCAAGCGCCGCGCACGAGCGCCGAAACCGGCGAGAGCACCACGCCTGTGCGCGGCTGCGGCGCTTCGAGCGGGCGGCCCACGCTCCGAGGGCGGTTGCGTGACGCGTTGACATCTCGCATAAATCTTGCTCAAGTATGCTGTACAGTTTGTAATAAGTACCGATCGGCGCCGGCAAGCGTGCGCCTCGGCGCCATTTTCATCTCCCTCCGACTTCAATGAGCATGGTCGATCTCGATCCTCCCGGCTTTCAGCCGCCGCGTCCCGTCGCGGACGACGCTGGTAGCCGCCGCACCGTTGTCTACGGCGGCTACACCGTGTTCAGCGTCTTTCAGCCGGTGTTCTCGGTCTCGCATCGACGCGCGATCGGTTATCACGCCTCCTTGCGTGCGCACGACGAGCACGGCCAGCTCGCGCCGTCGCGCGACGTGTTCGCGCAGGCGGCCCGGCGCGGCGACTTGCTAGAGCTTGGCCGCTTGGCCGAATCGCTCCATCTCGGCAACTTCAGCGCCATCGACGGGCACGACGAATGGCTGTTTCTGAGCTTGCATCCGGCCGCGCTCATGGATACGAGCTACGGCGACGCACTGCTCGCCAATCTGAAATCGCTGGGCCTGCCGCCCCAGCGCGTTGTGCTGGAAGTGCCCGAGCAAGCCGGCGGGGAAACGAGCCGCTTCGCCGAGATCGTCGATAGCCTGCGCAAATCGGGCTTTCTGATCGCGCTCGGCGGCTTTGGCGCCAAGCACTCGAACATCGACCGTGTCTGGCATCTGCATCCGGACATCGTCTCGCTCGATCGCGGCATTCTCGCGCAAGCGAGCGAGCATTCGCATTTCGAGCGCGTGCTGCCGCAACTCGTGTCGCTGCTGCACGAATCGGGGCAGTTGGTACTGATGGGGGGCCTCACGACCGAACGCGATGCGCTGATCGCACTCGAATGCAACGTCGATTTCGTGCAGGGCAGCTACTTCGCCGAGCCGAGCGTCGACCCCGTGCAACCTCAGGCGGCCGCCGGGCTCATCGACACGCTTTCGGCGGCGCTGCGAGAGCGGGTGGCTCGCAGAGAGCGCAAGCAACGCCAGCGTCTGGCGCCGTACGTCGAATCGCTTGCGAAAGCCTGTGTGAGTTTCGTGGATGGGACGCCGGTGGAGACGGCCTGCGAGGCGTTGCTCGCGCTTCCGGATACGGCGCGCTGCTTCGTGCTCGACGCACATGGCCGGCAGATCGGCGACAACCTCGTGCCCACGGGGCGCGTCGTCTCGCGCCGCGCAAAGCGTTTCAGCCCGCTGCTGCATTCGGAGGGGGCGAGTTGGGCGCACCGGCCGTACTTCACGGCAGCCGTTCGAGCGCCAGGCCCCGTGCATGTCACGGCACCCTACCTATCGTTGAACGAGGCGCATCTATGCGTGACGGCGTCCGTCGCGGCCGAAACGGCGCATGGGCTGCAAGTGCTTTGTGTGGATATCGATTGGGAAGGCGCTTCGCGCGCGCGGTAAGGGCGTGAGCGCGTGAGTGCATCGTCGGCGCGGCGCTATCAGTTCGCGCAGCCTGCGGTGGCGGTAGCGGCAGCGCCCGCGATGCGCGCCAATAGATGCTCGATCGCGCGCAAGCCGAAGCGCGCGTTGAGTGCTTGCACGAGTGGGCCATCGGTCACGATCGCCATCGCGCAGGCCTTCCCCGTGCAATTCGATGGACGCGGCGTCACGCGCACGATCGCGACGACCTCGCATGCGCATACGAGCGCAATGCCCGAGCCGAAGCCGGACGGCAGCGGGTGCGCTTCGGCCGCGGCATAGGCCGCGAGCGCCGAAGCGTCCTTCGCGCGAAGCGACGCCCGAGCACGCGCATGGGCCGCCCCGGCCGCATCGCACGTCGCCGCCGCGACCATTGGCTCCCGTGTCGCGAATAGCTGCATCGCGGCCACGGCGTCGGCGCGAACGATCGCCTCGCGCAAACGCTCGGCGCTCACGACGCGCGCTTCGCCGGCCGGCCGGCTTGCCCGCCCATCGGCGCGCCGCGCTTGCTCGCCCTGCAAGCGCTGGCGAGCGCGATGCGCCAATTGCCGGCAATGCCCCGGGGTCTTGCCGACGACTTCGGCAATCTGTGCGTAGTCGCAATCGAACGCCTCGTGCAGCACGAATGCTGCGCGCTCGTCGGCGGACAACCGCTCGAACAACCGCGCCACGGCCTCCGAGACCGACGACGCATGCAGCGCGGCATCCTCGGCCGAGGGCGCCCACTCGTCCAGCCAAGGCTGCGTCGAGCATTCGCTCGCTCGCGCCGCCTGCTCCGACTGCAAACGCCGAATGCGATCGATCGCAAGCCGCGTCGTCACTGTCGTTAGCCACGCGAGCGGCGTACGCAACTCTTCGCGCGCCGCCGCATGCCATTTCAGCCAAGCATCTTGGACGACGTCCTCGGCTTCCGCCCGGCTGCCGAGCATGCGATAGGCGATCGATGTGAGCCGCGTGCGAGCGGCTTCGAAAGCCGATATTTTGTCTGTTTCTTCTTTCGTCATTGAGTGGCTCCAAAAGTCGAGCGAGCGGCGCGCGCCGCACCTCATTTAGTTGACGTTCGAGCGCGTGCCGATGTTACGCGCTTCCCCGTTTTTTTGTTTTTTGTGGCGGCGGCCGCGAACATCGACGATTTGCGTCACATCGGCAACTCACCGGGCGTCATGACAAGGAAGGCCGCGGGCGAGTATCCTCGAACCATGGCCACCGTCGATCTCATGCGAGGAAGCGCCCATGCATTCTTACCCTCAAAGCCAGCTCGTGCCGACCGTCATCGAACAATCGGGTCGCGGCGAACGCGCTTATGACATTTACTCGCGGCTCTTGCGCGAGCGTATCGTGTTTCTGGTCGGCCCCGTGACCGACGAGACTGCCAGCCTCATCGTCGCTCAGATGCTCTTCCTCGAATCGGAGAACCCCGACAAGGACATCTTTTTCTATATCAATTCGCCGGGCGGGTCGGTCTACGACGGGCTGGCGATCTACGACACGATGCAGTTCATCAAGCCCCAAGTCTCGACGCTATGCACGGGATTCGCCGCGAGCATGGGGACGTTCTTGCTGGCCGCGGGCGCCAAAGGCAAACGCTTCGCGCTGCCCAACGCCCGCATCATGATTCACCAACCGTCCGGCGGCAGCCAAGGCACGGCGGCGGATATCGAGATTCAGGCGAAGGAAGTCCTGTTCTTACGCGAGCGGCTCAATCAGGTGCTGGCCGAGCGCACGGGACAGTCGGTCGAGCAGATCGCCAAGGACACGGACCGCGACAACTTCATGTCGGCAGTCGCGGCCAAGGAGTATGGGCTGATCGACGACGTGCTCAACGATCGCAATTCGTTGGCCGACGTCGCGCGCCATACGATGCTCTGAGCCGAGCCCCCCACACGGCATGAGACGGGCCGATGCCGGCGGCGTATGAAAAAAGGCTCTGCATGCGTGCAGAGCCTTTTGTTCTTTCATCGCGGCAGGCGCCTTCCTGCGCGCCCGCCTTTCGATGCAGTGTGCGGATTTACGCGAAGTTCTTCGCCGCGAAATCCCAGTTCACCAGGTTCCAGAACGCCTCGACGAACTTCGGCCGGGCATTGCGGTAGTCGATGTAGTAAGCGTGCTCCCAGACGTCGATCGTCAGCAGCGGCTTGGCATCGGTCGTCAGCGGCGTGGCGGCGTTGCTCGTCGACACGATGTCGAGCGAGCCGTCGGCCTTCTTCACGAGCCAGGTCCAGCCGGAACCGAAGTTGCCGACTGCAGCCTTCGAGAACGCTTCCTTGAACGCATCGAAGGAACCCCACTTGGCGTTGATCGCATCGCCCAGGGCGCCGCTCGGCGCGCCGCCGCCTTGCGGCTTCAGGCAGTTCCAGAAGAACGTGTGATTCCAGATTTGCGCTGCATTGTTGAAGACGCCGCCCGACGCCTTCTTGACGATGTCTTCAAGCTGCAGATTCTCGAACTCGGTGCCCTTGATGAGGTTGTTCAAGTTCGTGACGTAGGCTTGGTGATGCTTACCGTAGTGGTATTCGAGCGTTTCTTCCGACATATGCGGAGCGAGCGCGTTTTTCGCGTACGGCAGCGGCGGGAGCGTATGTTCCATGGTGCTGATCCTTGTGTGTTATGGGGATGTAGGCGGCTAACGCTGTAGAGCACTGGATTGTAGGCGACTTGGAATAACCCCGCAAACCAGCGGCCTTTATGCGCAGCATCGACCGTCGCGCGCCGCAATTTGCGTAAAAAATGCTTCAGCAAGGTGCATTTCGTCGCAGTGGATCGGCGAAGATGACCGATGATGGCGGCAGCCACGTGCGTCCGTCTGCGGTAGCCGGGGCTTTCGGCGCGCTTGCGCCGGTTGCGAGCACAGCGAAAACCGTCGCGAGCTTGGCACGCCGCTTTAGCGCAGCGGGATCAAAAACCGTCGGTCAACCGCGGTTGCACGTCTTTGAGCGTGACGTCGGCCGAGCCTTCGGCGACATGAACCGTGAAGGCCCGCTCGCGCTTGAGCGCCGCGGGCGAACGCACCGCGCGCCCCGTTTGCGCGTCGATGAGCGCGGCGTAACCGCGCTCGAGCGTGCGCTGCGGGCTCAACACATCGAGCCGAGCCGAGAGCGCCGCGACCTTCGCGCCCCGGCGCTCTCGGTCGCGCTCGAACGAAGAATCGAGACGTCCGCGCAATCCCAGCACGAGCGCACGCGGCGCCGACAGATCCGGCCGCCAGCGCTGCCAACGCAACCGCACGAGCGCGAAACGCCCCTGCGCATCGCGCAAGGGGCGCGCCCCCGCCGAGGCGAGGCGCACCTGCAACTGCTGCAGGTGCGTGCGCTGCCGGCGCAAGCGCTCGGCGGGACTCACCAGCCGGCGCGCCAGCCAATCGAGCTGCTGGGCGCGCCGCTCCATCAACCGGCCGAACCCGCGCGCCAGCGCCGCCGTGCGATGATCGAGCTCGCGCAGCAGCATCGTGCGCTGCGGGCTGACGAGTTCGGCGGCCCCCGTGGGCGTAGGCGCGCGCACGTCGGCCGCGAAGTCGGCAATGGTGAAGTCGGTCTCGTGGCCGACACCGCTGACGATCGGCAACGCGCTGCCGGCAATCGCCCGCGCCAGCGCTTCCTCGTTGAACGCCCACAGATCTTCGATCGAGCCGCCGCCGCGGCAGACGATGAGCACATCCACTTCGCGGCGCGCGTTCGCCGTCTCGATCATCGCCGTGAGTTTTTCGCCCGCGCCGGCGCCTTGCACCGGGGCCGGATAGACGATGACGGGCACATGCGGCGCGCGGCGCGCGAGCGTCGTCAGGACATCGCGCAGCGCCGCGGCTTGCAGGGAAGTCACGATGCCGATCGCGCGAGGATGCGTCGGCAGCGGCCGCTTGCGCTCGGGCGCGAACAGCCCCTCGGCCTCGAGCTGCGCCTTGAGCCGCAAAAACGTCTCGTACAGACGCCCCATGCCGGTGCGGCGCACCGCCTCGACGTTCAATTGCAGTTCGCCGCGCGGCTCGTACATCGTCACGAGCGCGCGCACTTCGATCTTGTCGCCTTCGCGCGGAACGAACTCGGCGTACTGGGCGCGCCCGCGGAACATCACGCAGCGCATCTGCGCTTGCGCGTCCTTGATCGAAAAGTACCAATGCCCGCTGGCGGCCCGCGTAAAGTTCGAGACTTCGCCCGCCACCCAAACGAGCGGAAACGATCGTTCGAGCATCGTGCCGATCGCACGGTTGAGCACGGAGACGGGAACGGCGACATCGGCCTCGAACGAACCCGGACCGAGTGGCGCGGCCCCGGCCGAGGGCGGAAATGAAGAACGGGATGGCATGCGGAACCTTGGTTTTTGGCCGGTCAGACGATAGACCGTCGCACGGCCGCCGTCCAGTGCCCGCGCAAATTCGTGCAAGGTTTCCCACATAGCGAAGCGCTGCGCAGATTCGCGTCGAATGGCCGCCGGACCCGCTAAAAGCCGTGCCGCCACGCCGTAATGCAATGATTTATAAAGAAAAATCTTTAGTAGGACTTTAGTCACGACCGATAAGAAGCTTGATTTACCGGCCTTCCGGCGCGCGACAGGCGAAGTTCTTCACAGAGTTATCCACAGCGCGCTCGAATCTGGCATGCCGTCGGCAGATTGGCTAATCTGCCGACGATCTGCCTCGAAGCGGCTTGCGGGCGGCGCGCGGGCCGGGCTACAGTGCCGGCTCCGTGCTACGACCTTTCGACGACCTCACAACCGTTATCACCATGGACCGCTTCGCCGATCGACTCAAAGCCCGCGTGCAGGCGTACGTGACGCGCGAATGGCAACGCCGCGGCGCATTCGCTTGGGCGATGACGCCCGCCGCTTGCGTATTCGGCGCCATCGCCGCCATCCGGCGGACCACCTTCGCGCTCGGCTGGCGTGAGCGGGTGGATGTGGGCTTGCCGGTCATCGTCGTCGGCAATGTCACGGTGGGCGGCACAGGCAAGACCCCGACGGTGATCGCGCTCGTTCAAGCGCTGCGCGCGGCCGGGTTCACGCCGGGGGTAGTGTCGCGAGGCTATGGCGCGAAGGGCCGCGAGCCGCGCCCCGTGACTTCGGCTTCGGCGCCAGAGCAGGTCGGCGACGAGCCGGTTTTGATCGCCCGGCGCACGAGCGCGCCAGTATGGGTCTCGCCCGATCGCGTCGCGTGTGCGCAGGCGCTGCGCGCGGCGCATATCGACGTCGACGTGATCGTGAGCGACGATGGCCTGCAGCATTACCGCCTGGCGCGCGACGTCGAACTCGTCGTGTTCGATCATCGTCTGGCGGGAAACGGCTTTCTGCTGCCGGCCGGGCCCTTGCGCGAACCGCTGTCGCGCCGTCGCGACGCGACGCTCGTCAACAACCCGTTCGAGCGCGCGTTACCGCCGTGGCCCGACACGTTCGCGCTGACGCTCTCGCCCGGCGACGCCTGGCATCTGAGCGATCCGAGCCTGCGCCGACCGCTCGCGCAGTTTGCCGGCGCGCGCGTGTTGGCGGCAGCCGGCATCGGATCGCCCGAGCGTTTTTTTGCGACCTTGCGCGCCGCCGGCATCGCGCCGGATACGCGGCCGTTACCCGATCACTACGCTTTTCGCGACAACCCTTTCGTCAACGAACCGGTCGACGCAATCCTGGTGACCGAGAAGGATGCAGTAAAATTGAGCGCTTGGCGTGACGCTCGAATCTGGGTCGTACCGGTCGAAGCCACGCTCCCCGCTCGCCTCATCGCTTTGGTTGTGGAGAAACTCCGTGGACGCTCGCTTGCTTGAAATCCTCGTTTGCCCGATCTGCAAGGGTCCGCTCAGCTATGACCGGGCGCAGCAAGAGCTCATCTGCCACGCCGACAAGCTGGCCTACCCGATTCGCGACGGCATCCCGGTCATGCTCGTGGACGAAGCGCGCCAAACCGTCGAAGGCACCCCGGTCGAACCGCTCGACCCGGCCCAGGGCGGCGCCTGACGCGCCGCGTCCCAACGCGTATTGGCTCCGCTCGCTCATCTCCGATGACCGCCTCCTTCCTTCCGGACGCGCCGCCTTTCGTCGCCGTCGTCCCTGCGCGTCTCGCCTCGACGCGCCTGCCGGAAAAACCGCTGGCCGATATTGCCGGCAAACCGATGGTCGTACGCGTCGCCGAACGTGCGCGTGAAGCGGGCGCCGAGCGTGTGCTGATCGCAACCGACGATCCGCGCGTGCTTCAGGCCGCGCACACCCACGGCTTCGAAGCGTTGCTCACGCGCGCCGATCATCCGTCCGGCACCGACCGCCTTGCCGAAGTCGCGGTGCGGCTCGACTTGGCCGACGATACGATCGTCGTCAACGTGCAAGGCGACGAGCCGCTGATCGACCCGGCGCTCGTGCGCGACGTTGCGTCGCACCTTGCGACGCATCCCGACTGCGCGATCGCCACAGCCGCGCACCCGATCTCCGATCCGGCCGAAGTCTTCAACCCAAACGTCGTAAAAGTCGTGCTCGATGCGCGCGCCGTCGCGCTGTACTTCTCGCGCGCGCCGATCCCTTGGCTGCGCGACGCCTATCAAGGCCAAACGAGCGCACGAGCGATCGACGTCCGCGCGATGCCCGCAGCGCCCGCCGACACCGTCTTCCGGCACATCGGCCTTTACGCTTACCGTGCACGCTTTCTGCGCACTTACCCCAGCCTCGCGCAGGCGCCGATCGAGCAAGCGGAAATGCTCGAACAGTTGCGCGCGATGTGGCACGGCGAGCGCATCGCGGTGCGCGTCACGCACGAAGCACCGGCGCCGGGTGTCGATACGCCCGCCGATTTGGAGCGCGTGCGCACACTTTTCCTGTCGAAAAGCTAACCTTCTTTTTCCTGTCGAAGGCCTAACGCATGGCATAATCAGGGCCGATTGCGCGAGCATTCGCACTATTCGCTTCCGATTCCCGTTCGTCCGCCGTGTCGCCCGTGAGCGGCTTGCGCCTCGTTCCGAACGATGCGACGAGCCTCATGCGGCCGCCGCGCGTTTGCGCCGCCGACGGCCCGATTCGTCGAAGCAAAAGCGTATTGCGCTTGGCCATTGCGCCTTGTTTTTCGCGCCGCAGCATTCACAACAATTCGGAGAATGAGCATGCGTTTGATCCTGTTGGGCGCACCGGGCGCCGGCAAGGGCACCCAGGCTAACTACATCAAAGAAAAATTCGGGATCCCGCAGATTTCGACCGGCGACATGCTGCGCGCTGCCGTCAAGGCGGGCTCGCCGCTCGGCGTCGAAGCGAAGCGGTACATGGACGCGGGCGAACTCGTGCCGGACGCGCTGATCATCAATCTCGTCAAAGAGCGCCTGCTGCAAGACGATTGCAAGAACGGCTATCTGTTCGACGGTTTTCCGCGCACGCTGCCGCAAGCGGAAGCGATGAAAGACGCCGGGGTCGCGATCGACTACGTGCTCGAGATCGACGTTCCTTTCGACGAAATCATCGTCCGCATGAGCGGCCGCCGCACGCATCCGGCATCGGGCCGCAGCTATCACGTCAAATTCAATCCGCCCAAGGTCGAAGGCAAGGACGACCTGACCGGCGAGCCGCTCGTACAGCGTGAAGACGACAAAGAGGAGACGGTGAAGAAGCGTCTCGATGTCTACGTCGCGCAAACCAAACCGCTCATCGACTACTACCAGCAATGGGCGCAGCGCGGCATCGAAAATGGTCTGAGCGCCCCGCAATACCGCCGCATTTCAGGCCTTGGCAGCGTGGACGAAATTCGTCAGCGCGTGTTCGAAGCGCTGAAGTAACGCCCCGGCAACGCCGTGCAACCCGCCCTACCGGCGGGTTTTTTTGCGCCCGCGACCGTATACAATCGTCGGCGGCCCGAAAGCCAAGCGGTCACGAGCCGTGCGGAGCCGGGCCTGCACCCTCTCAGAACACGTAAGGAGCCTTTAGCATGGAGATTCGCGGCAACGCATTTTTGGTCACCGGCGGCGCGTCGGGTCTGGGGGCGGCAACCGCACGCCTGATCGCGGAACAAGGCGGCAAGGTCGTGATCGCCGATTTGAACGAAGATGCAGGTCGGGCGCTCGCTAGCGAGTTGGGCGGCGTCTTCGTCAAGTGCGACGTCAGCCGCGAGGCCGATGCCACGCAAGCGGTCGAAGCGGCTACGAGGCTCGGTCCGCTCGTCGGGCTCGTCAACTGCGCGGGCGTTGCGCCGGCCATCAAGACGGTCGGCAAGGACGGGCCGCATCCGCTCGACAAGTTCCAGCGCACGATCGAAATCAACTTGATCGGCACGTTCAACATGCTGCGGCTCGCGGCCGCCGCGATGGCGAAGAACGAGCCCAACACGAACGGCGAGCGCGGCGTCATCGTCAATACGGCTTCGGTCGCCGCTTTCGACGGGCAGATCGGGCAAGCCGCGTATGCAGCCTCGAAGAGCGGCGTGGCGGGCATGACGCTGCCGATCGCGCGCGACCTCTCGCGCAATGCGATCCGCGTGATGACGATCGCTCCCGGCATCTTCGAAACGCCGATGCTCCTCGGCATGCCGAAGGAAGTGCAGGATGCGCTTGGCGCCATGGTTCCGTTCCCGCCTCGTCTCGGCAAGCCCAGCGAATACGCGATGCTCGTGAAGCAGATCTTCGACAATCCGATGCTCAACGGGGAAGTGATCCGTCTGGACGGCGCAATCCGGATGCAGCCGAAGTAAGCTACAGGGCGGCCGCCCGCCCGTACCGAATGCAAACGCCCGCCGGCGCGCAAGCGCCGAGCGGGCGTTGTGTCGTTGTGTTGAGGTGTTTCGAGAAGCGGTGGTGTCGGGCGACGCGCGGAACGCCGCACGTATCGGCAGTCAGTCGCCGCTGGAGTTCGCCCGCTGACGCAACTCGCTCAATTGCGACTCGACCGCCGTTGCATCCTCGGCATCGGGCCGCTCCTCCAGGTAGCGCTCGAGGTCCTCCAGCGCCGGCCGCAAGTAATCGAGCCGAGCGTAGGCGAAGCCGCGATCGCGCACTTCTTCGATGTTCTCGGGCAGTAAAACGACGAGCCGCTGCTGCACTGCGAGCAGCCGCTGCCACCGTTCGGTTTGCAGGTAAACGGCTTTCAGGTTGCGCAGCATGCGCGCGAGAATCTCGCGCGGCGTGGCCGGCTGCAGCAGCATGCGCAGCGCCGTGCCGACCGACTGCTCGGTGTGCGAGATGTACGGCTCGAGCATGTCGACCATCTGCGCCTCGGACAGCGACTGCCCCGTCGTCGGATCGAGCATGACATCGCCTTCCGGCAGTGTGACACGCATGAGGAAATGGCCGGGGAACGAAACGCCTTTCACCGGAACGCCGATCTGCTCGCCCAGCTCGAGATAGAGCACCGCCAGCGAAATCGGGATACCGCGCCTGCGCTTGAGCACGATATTCAGATGGCTGTTGTCCGGGTCGTAGTAGTCGTTCAGATTGCCGGCGAAGCCGAGCTCGCGAAAGAAAAAGCGGTTCAATACGCCGATTCTTTCGGTCAGATCCGCGGCCTCTGGCAAGCGTCGCCGCAAGCGCAACGCCAACTCGTCGAGCTCCGCCAGCACCGCTTCGATATCGAGATCGGGGTACGCATCCTGAGCGAGCGAGATCGCCGTTTCGGTGAGCGGCAGGGTGTCGTCGTCGGCAACGAGGGTGGCAAAGTAATCGAGAACGGATGTCATAGCCGTCACTTGGCACGCCTTCTGAAGTACGCGTATTTGAAGCCCATCAGCCAGAGCATACTGAAATATAGCGCGGCGAACAGCACGATACACGCCGCGAGCAACGCAATGCGCGCGACGGGGCGCGCGTGCAGCCCAATCCAGTCGAAATTGATCGCGCACCAATGCATGGCGCCCGCGAGCATCAACGAGGCGCCGGCCAACTGCACGAAAAAGCGCAGCCAGCCGCTCGACGGCGTATAGATGCCGCGCCGACGCAATCCCACGAACAACAACGATGCATTGACGCAAGCGCCGAGCCCGACGCTGAGCGTCAATCCGGCATGGGCGAACACCGGCACGAACACGTAGTTCGACAGCTGTGTGACGACCAGCACGGCGATGCCGATCTTCACGGGCGTCTTGATGTCCTGCTTGGCATAAAAGCCCGGCGCGAGAATCTTGATCAGGATGAGTCCGATCAAACCGACGCCGTAGGCCGTCAGCGCGCGCGCCACCATCACGACGGAGCGGCCGTCGAAGTGCCCGTAATTGAAGAGGGTCGCGGTGAGCGGTTCGGCGAATATGAACAGCGCGAGCGCGCTCGGCACAGCAAGCAGGAACGTCACTCGCAAACCCCAATCGAGCAGCGACGAATATTCGTGCGGATCTTGGTCGACGTGCGCCTTCGACAGGCTCGGCAGCAAGATCGTGCCGAGTGCGACGCCGAGCAAGGCCGTCGGAAACTCCATGAGCCGATCGGCGTAGTTGATCCACGAGACGGCGCCCGGCCCCAAGCGCGACGCGATATTCGTGTTGATGATGAGGCTCAGTTGGGCGACCGACACCGCGAACGTGGCCGGCACCATCTTCAGCAGCACACGCTTGACGCCGCGATGCGCGAGCGCCGCGATCGGATTGAACCCGATGCGTGGGGCCATGTCGATTTTGCCGAGCGCAGGCAGTTGCACGAGAAACTGCAGCAGACCGCCGACGATCACCGCCCATGCAAGGGCGAGCACGGGCACCTTCATATGGGGCGCGACGAAAACGGCCGCGACGATGAACACGAGGTTGAGCAGCACCGGCGCGAACGCCGGCAATGAAAAGCTGCCGTACGTGTTGAGCACGCCGGAGGCGAGCGTGGTCAACGAAATGAAGATGATGTAGGGAAACATGATGCGCGTCATCGACGTCGCAAGCACGAAAGCCTGCCCGTCCTCGCGCAGACCCGAGGCGACCACGTAGACGACCCACGACGCGCCGAGCACGCCAAGCACCGAGACGAGCGCGAGCGCCCAAGCAAGGACCGTCGACATGGCATCGACGAGCGCTTTGGTGGCATCGTGCCCTTGGCTATTCTTGAACTCGGCAAGGATCGGCACGAAAGCTTGCGAGAACGCCCCTTCCGCGGACAAGCGCCGCAGCAGGTTCGGAATGCGAAAGGCGACGTAAAATGCGTCGGTGAATTGGCTGGCGCCGAACGCGCGCGCAATCAGCGTTTCGCGGGCCAGACCGGTCACGCGCGAGAGCAGCGTGAAGCCGCTGACCGTCAGCAGGGCTCGGAATAGATTCATGGGGCGCTCATTATACGGACACCCGCGGCTCGGCCACACGGATATCGGAAGCCAGCGAGCCACGTCGCCGCCGTGCCGGCGGGGGTCGAGACATCGGCGCGCGCACGTGCGCGCGTCACGGGGAGCGCCGCTTGCGGGCGGCGCACCGTGGGCGCAAGCGGCCCGGCCAATCACAGATCCGGGCGTTTCGACCGGCAAAGCGGCGGCGGGTTGCAAGCAAGCGCGATTCCCCTCGCGCTTGCCATGTACCTGATTTTGTTGCTATACTCGCGCGTTTCGAAGCTCGACCTCGGTCGCCAGCCGGCTTTTTCTCGTTTTCAGCCGGCCCAGGTTGCCGCCCGAAAGGCCGGCTAAGGACCCGCGGCGAGCGGTGTCGCGCAGTAACTAGGCGCGTGCGTTGTTCGCGGCAATTCGCGAAAACCGTCAACACGCTACGCCGATGTTTTTTGCGCCTCTGGGCAATCGCTTCCAGGGGTATGGACCAAAAAGCGGCACTCGATCGGCCTACCGGCCGGGCGCCGAAACAGTACAGGACAAGGAACTCTCATGGCTAACTCCGCACAAGCACGCAAGCGCGCCCGTCAGGCCGCCAAGGCGAACTCGCACAACTCGGCGCTGCGCTCGAAGTACCGCACGGCGCTCAAGGCCGTTCGCAAGGCGATCGACGCCGGCGATCAAGCCAAGGCAGCGGAACTCTTCCGCGCGTCGGCCAAGACGATGGACATCATCGCCGACAAGAAGATCGTTCATAAGAACAAGGCCGCTCGTCATAAGAGCCGCCTGGCAGCAGCCATCAAGGGTCTGCAAGCCGCCGCCGCACAGTAAGGATGCGATGAGCGAGGCGCGCGACGCCTCGCTTCGTGTGCGGAACGTCCATCGGGCGCGCCCGCCGCAATAGCACCCATCAGCAAAAAGGCCCGCAGTTCAGAACTGCGGGCCTTTTTGCGTATTAATGTTCGAGCGATGCATGTTCGGTGCGGCGACGCACCCGGCAGATTCGATCTCTGCTCGAACAGGAAGCGGCCGCTCTTTCGGCCTATCTCCGGCGAGACGCCCCGTGATCGTCGGGCAGCTCGCACGCCTCGGTCACGACCAGATCGTTGTCTTTCGCGAAGTTCATGACGAAGTCGAACGCCATCGGCTCGATATCGCGCAGACGCGAATCGACGATGACACACTTTAGATCGCCAAGAAGGATGGGACGAACGTAGCGCGAGTACTGCAACCGCGCGTTGGGACCTTGGGCGCCCGGGCCGTAGCAGGACATGACGCCTGCGAGACGCTCGGACCAATCACTTGGACGGAACTTCTTTCCGTTCTTCGTGATGCCTTGAATGAAGTATTCAGTGTGGGATGCTTCGGCCATGTAAGAAACCCATGAGACTTGCCCGAAGCCTGCCCGCCGGGCTTGGGAAAACTCATCAATTATATCACTCCAGCGGGTCTTTGCCGCACTGCACACAAACGGGGCAGCGCCACGGCGCGCGCCCTGGCGGCTCGTCAAACGGAAAAAAATCCTTTATGCTGCATGGAGTTACCACATCCGACGGCGGCGCCGTCCGGTGCCGGCGCACCGGGTCAAGCCCGCCGTATTTGTTTTCATGGCCGCCAAACAAATCCGTCACTACCTGCAGTTCAACGACTTTTCTCGGGACGACTACGAGTACGTGCTAGAGCGTGCGCGCATCCTGAAACGCAAGTTCAAGAACTACGAAACCTATCATCCGCTGCACGACCGCACGCTCGCGATGATTTTCGAGAAGCACTCGACGCGCACGCGCCTGTCCTTCGAAGCCGGCATTTTCCAGCTCGGGGGCCACGCCGTGTTCATGAGCACGCGCGATACCCAGCTCGGTCGCGGCGAACCGATCGAGGACGCCGCCCAGGTGATCTCGCGCATGGTCGACATCATCATGATCCGCACCTTCGGGCAAGACATCCTGCGCCGCTTTGCCGAGAATTCGCGCGTGCCCGTCATCAACGGACTGACGAACGAATACCATCCGTGCCAGGTCCTTGCCGATATTTTCACGTTCTACGAGCACCGCGGCCCCATCGCCGGCAAGACTGTGGCCTGGGTCGGCGACGCCAACAACATGCTCTACACGTGGATCGAAGCGGCGCACATTCTCGGCTTCAAGCTGCGCGTGTCGACCCCGGCCGGCTATAAGCTCGACCCGGCGCTCGTGGCGCCGGAAACCGAGTCGGCCTACGAGGAATTCGAGGATCCGAACGTCGCATGCGAAGGGGCCGACCTCGTCACCACCGACGTTTGGACCAGCATGGGTTTCGAAGCCGAGAACGAGGCGCGCAAAGCCGCGTTCGCGCAATGGTGCGTCGATGCCGACATGATGGGACGCGCGCAAGCCGACGCCCTGTTCATGCACTGCCTGCCCGCGCACCGCGGCGAGGAAGTCAGCGCCGAAGTCATCGATGGGCCGCAAAGCGTCGTATGGGACGAAGCCGAGAACCGGCTGCACGTTCAAAAAGCGCTGATGGAGTTCTTGCTGCTCGGCAAGCTCAACCACTGACGGGCTCGGCGGGCCCGAGCGGCTTGCGTTGCTCCGCGGTTCAAATCACCACGGGCTCGGCTTCGAGGCAAACCCCGAAACGCGCGCGAACGTCTTCCTGGATGGCTTGCGCGAGCGCAAGCACTTGCGCCCCCGTCGCGCCGCCGCGGTTCACGAGCACGAGCGCTTGCCGCTCGTGCACTGCCGCCGCGCCGATCGCCCGCCCCTTCCAACCGCAGCGATCGATGAGCCAGCCGGCCGCCAATTTGAAGCGCCCGTCGGCTTGCCGATAGGATACGATTTGCGGCTCGCGCGCATGCAGCGCTTCGAACATCTGCGCGTCGACAACCGGATTCTTGAAGAAGCTGCCTGCATTGCCGAGCTGGGCAGGATCGGGCAATTTCGCGCGGCGCACCGCCACCACCGCATCGAAAATCGCTTGCGGCGACGCTTGCGCGCCGCTCGCTTGAAGTGCACGTGCGACGTCGGCGTACTCCGCGCGGGGCGCCCACGCCTTCGGCAAGCGGAATGTAACCGAGGTGATCGCAAAGCGCCCGCGCCCTTCCCGCTTGAAAAAACTATCGCGATAGCCGAAACGGCATTGCGCCGCATCGAGTTCGCGGGTTTCGCCCGTCGCCAGTTCCACGACGCGCAGCGAGGCGAAGCGCTCGGCCATCTCGAGCCCGTAGGCGCCGATGTTTTGAACCGGCGCCGCCCCCACCGTCCCGGGGATCAGCGCGAGGTTTTCGAGGCCCGGCAGCCCCTGCGCGAGCGTCCATGCAACGAACTCGTGCCAGTTTTCCCCCGCGGCGGCTTCGACGTACCAAGCTTGATCGTCTTCGCGCACGAGACGTTTGCCCGCAAGGCAGACGAGCATCGCAACGCCCTCGAAATCGCGCGTGAGAACGACGTTGCTGCCTCCGCCCAGCACCAGATGCGGTAGACCCGTCACGCGCGGGTCGCGCAAGACGGCCGCGAACTGCTCGGGCGATTCGATGCGGCAGAACCAGCGCGCAAACGCCTCGAGACCGAACGTGTTGTGCCCGCGTAGGGAATAGTGGGACAAAAGAGGCGGTACGGTATCGGAAACGGACATCGGCAGGGGCGCGCTTGCGTGTGCAGCCGGACAAACCGTCGCACAATGCGATGCATGTCGCTGCGCGACGCCCGTCCGGCGTTTTCTCGGAAGAAAGGCGTCGGTAAAATGGCGGTCGGTCGTGATTATAGCGAGTGCGCGCCGTGCCACGGCGCCGCGCTCATGCAAGCCATTGCGGCGGCCGTTGGCGCTTCATGCGTTGCACTGCCGTCCCACCCACAGTCTGGAGAAACGAATATGCCGTCGTTCGATGTCGTCTGCGAAGCCAATATGATCGAGGTCAAGAATGCGATCGAGCAATCCAACAAGGAAATCTCCACGCGCTTCGATTTCAAAGGATCGGACGCGCGAGTCGAGCAAAAGGAGCGCGAACTGACGATGTTCGCCGATGACGACTTCAAGCTCGGCCAAGTCAAAGACGTGGTGCTATCGAAGATGGCCAAACGCAACGTCGATGTGCGCTTTCTCGATTACGGCAAGATCGAGAAGATCGGCGGCGACAAGGTCAAGCAGGTCGTCACCATCAAGAAGGGCGTCTCGGGCGATCTCGCGAAGAAAATCGTCAAGCTGGTCAAAGACAGCAAGATCAAAGTGCAGGCCAGCATTCAAGGCGACGCCGTGCGCGTGACGGGCACCAAGCGAGACGATCTGCAAAGCGTCATCGCCATGCTGCGCAAGGACGTGACCGATACGCCGCTCGACTTCAACAACTTCCGCGACTGACGCGTTCAGCCTGCGCGTGCACGGCGCGCCCGCGCAGCTCTCAATGCTTGCGCGCGTGGGCGCCGGCGCTATCGTGCTTGGCGCCGGCCGTCGCCTTCTTTTCTCCGATCCGGCTTTCGGTGCCGGCGATCAGCTTGGCGATGTTGGCGCGATGGCGCCACAGCAGCAGCGCGCTCATGGCGAACACGGCCCAAGCGATGCGATTGGGGCCGAATAGGAATAGGTCGAACAGCGGCGCAAAGACGGCGGCGACGATCGCGGCGAACGACGAATACCGAAAGAAGAACGCGATGATGAGCCAGGTCAGCACGGTCGAAAGGCCGAGCACCGGGTGGATGGCAAGCAGCACGCCGGCAGCGGTGGCCACGCCCTTGCCGCCCTTGAACTTGAAAAAGACGGGATATAGATGCCCGAGAAAGACGGCGATCGCGGCTAACGCCACGGCCGTGTCGTCCAAGCCATAGCGCGGGCCGAAGCGGGCCACGAGCCAAACGGCCAACCAGCCTTTGAACGCGTCGCCGAGCAGCGTGAGGATGGCGGCAGCCTTGTTGCCGCTGCGCAGGACGTTCGTGGCGCCGGGGTTCTTCGATCCGTAGGACCGCGGATCGGCGAGCCCCATGGCGGCGCTGACGATCACGGCGAACGAGATCGATCCGATCAGATATGCAGCAACGGTAGCGATCAACATTTGCATAAACGACACTCTTTCGATTGGGCGGGCATCGCCCGGTAAACGCGCGGGCGGCTCATTCTACGCGGCTCGCGGCGCACGGTTCATTCGCTGCTTGCGCACTGCACCGGGCGCGCATCGAGCAACGCGGTCAGCACCGAGGGCGCGAGACTGACGAGGTAGCCGCGGCGTCCGCCATTCAGATAGATCGAATCGAGTTCGAGAATGCTCGATTCGACGTAGACCGGCATCGTCTTCTTCGTGCCGAACGGCGACGTGCCGCCGACGAGATAACCCGAATGGCGATTGGCGACCTCGGGCTTGCACGGCTCGACGCGCTTCGCGCCGATTTGCCGCGCGAGGTTCTTGGTCGACACCGTGCGATCGCCGTGCATGAGGACGATGAGCGGTTTTCCGTGCTCGTCTTCCATGACGAGCGTCTTCACGACGAGGTGCTCGTCCACGCCGAGCTGACGCGCCGATTCGGCCGTGCCGCCGTGCTCGACGTAATCGTACGGGTGCTCGCCGAAACTCACGTCATGGCGCCGCAAGAACTGCGTCGCCTGGGTCTCCGAGATATGTTTGCTTTTGCTCATCGGCGCATTGTAAGCGC
The DNA here is from genome assembly GCF_029522115.1 of Trinickia sp. Y13. Lineage (GTDB taxonomy): Bacteria > Pseudomonadota > Gammaproteobacteria > Burkholderiales > Burkholderiaceae > Trinickia. The sequence continues at coordinate 25,633 of NZ_JAKWFK010000002.1, forward strand.
AACCGCGCCGTGATTTCACGTCGCGGCCGGGGCATCGCGCCAGGGCGAACGCGATCGGCTCAACCGCGCGGGTGATGGATTGCATGCAGCGTCTTCAAGCGCTCGCGCGCGACGTGCGTATAGATTTGCGTCGTCGAAATATCGGCATGGCCGAGCAGCAGCTGCACCACGCGTAAATCGGCCCCGTGATTGATGAGGTGCGTCGCGAACGCATGGCGCAGCGTATGCGGGGACAGCGGCGTTCGGACATCGGCCGCGCGCGCATGCCGCTTGATGATGTTCCAGAATTGCTGGCGCGTCATGCCTTCGCCGCGGGCGGTCACGAACAGCGCGTCGGCCGCGCGCGCGGCCATCAATGCGGGCCGCCCCTCCCGCAGGTAGCGCGTGATCCAGCCGTGGGCCACTTCGCCGAACGGCACGAGCCGCTCCTTCGAGCCCTTGCCCATGACGCGCACGACGCCTTCGTTCAAGCCCACTTCGACGGTTTTGAGCAACACGAGCTCGCTCACGCGCAGGCCGCTTGCATACATGAGTTCGAGCATCGTGCGGTCGCGCAGGCCCAGCGCCGTCTCGACGTCGGGCGCGGCCAGCAGCGCTTCGACCTGCGCTTCGGTCAACGTCGACGGAAAACGCGGCGCTTGCTTCGCCGATCGAATCCGCATGGTCGGATCGTTCGTCACGCGATGCTCGCGCAGCGCCCACGCGTAGTAGCGGCGAAAAACGGAAAGACGGCGGTTGGCCGAAGTCGTCTTGCCGTCGCTGCGCGCCGCGAGGTAGCCATTGACGTGCCCCTCGGCGGCCGCATCGATGCCGACGCCGTGCGTGCGCGCGAGCCAATCGGCGAAGAGCCGAAGATCGCGCCCATAGGCGTCGAGGGTGTTGCGTGCAAGCCCGTGCTCGAGCCATAGCGCGTCGGAGAAGGCGTCGATCGAGCGCTGGTTGCCGGACTGCAGCGTGAGCGTCGCGGCATCGGGCGGCATCTGGCCGGGCGATGCGGCGCCCTTGGACGTCTCCAGAACATCGAGCGGAGCCACGGGCGGCGGCGCGTTCGTCTCGCTCATAGGGCAAGCGCGAGTTGATTGCTCTCGTGCATGAGCAGCCAGCGCTTGACGCGCGGGTAGAAACCATCGCCGCCGTGATGCGAGAACCCGCCAAGTCCATTCGCGCCCACGACGCGGTGACACGGAATCACGAGCGGAAACGGATTGTCGCCGCACGCTTGCCCCACCGCGCGCGGCACGCCGCCGATCTGCCGCGCCAGCGCGCCATAGGTGAGGACGCTGCCGAGGGGAATTTCGCACATCGCTTGCCACACGCGCCGTTGAAACGGCGTGCCGACATCGGCGAGCGGCAACTCGAACGGCGCGGTAGGATCTGCGAGATAGCGCTCGATCTGCAGCGCGGCCCGCTCGGCCAGCGCGGAATCAGGCGCCGATGCCGGAATCGAATCGTCCAGATAGACGATCTCGCGCACAAAGCCAGCCGTGGCGTCCACTTGCACGCCGACCTTGCCGAACGGTGCGATCACGACAGCGTTGTACATCGATTCTCTCCGGTAACGGGCACAAGCTTACGCCGCTTGCAGCGCCCATTGCACGTGCTCGCGCACGAGCGGCGATGGGTCGTCGGCTCGCGCGCGCAACGCCGCGACGATGCGCGCTCTTTCGGCCTCATCGATTGCGCCGCGCAGCGCGTTGCCCATCGCCACCGCCAAATTGCGCAGCCATTGCTCGTGGCCGATGCGCCGGATCGCGCTACCTTGCATGCGTTCGTCGAACGCTTCGGCGCTCCACGCGAACAGATCGACGAGCCGCGCTCGATCGAGCCCATGACGCACGTCGAAATCGTCGACGGGCGCAGCATGAGCAAACTTGTTCCACGGGCACACGAGCTGACAATCGTCGCAGCCATAGATGCGATTGCCGATCAGCGGACGCAGCGGCTCGGGGATGCTGCCCTTGAGCTCGATCGTCAGATACGAGATGCAACGGCGCGCGTCGACGCGAAACGGCCCGACGATCGCGCCTGTCGGGCAGGCGTCGATACAACGCGTGCACTGCCCGCAATGGGCGCCGGCCTCGCGCGTCGCGCGCTCGGGCGCGTTCTGCGCATCGGTCGGCAATGGAATGTCGACGTAGATTTCGCCGAGAAAGAACAGCGAACCCGCGTCGCGCTCGAGCAGCAGCGTGTGCTTGCCGCGCCAACCGATGCCGGCCTTTTGCGCCAGCGCGACTTCAAGCACCGGCGCCGAATCGGTGAAAACGCGATAGCCGTACGCGCCGGCCTCGCCCTCGATGCGCTCGGCCAATTGCTGCAGACGCTGACGCAGCACCTTGTGGTAATCGCGGCCGCGGGCGTAAACCGAGACCACGGCCGCCGACGGATCGGCCAAACGCGCCAACTCGCGCGCGCGCCAATCGCGCTTCGCGCCGCCCAGCGCAGCTGACGATGTGCTTTCAGGCGCGGCCGTCGCGAGCGTCGCCGCGGGCATATAGGCCATCCGGGCGGTGATGACCCGTCGCGTACCGGCCACAAGCTCGGCCGGCCGCGCGCGTTTGGCGCCATGTTTGGCCATATAATCCATTTCGCCGTGGCAACCCGCCTCGAGCCAAGCGGCAAGCGCCGCTTCCGCTTCGGAAAGATCGGTGTCGCTAATTCCGACGGCGCCGAACCCGAGTTCGCGGCCCCATGCCTTGATGCGCGCGGCAAGCGCAGCCAAAGCGGCATCGTCGAGGGGCGGGGTAGCAGGGCCGGCCGCATGGCACGCGCCGGCGCCGGCCTGTTCGGAACTTCGTTTCATCCCGCTATTTTACGAGAATGCCCGTCTCGCCCGATCCGTCGCTTGTTCCCCACGCGAAAGTGCTTCTCGAGCGCCGCTTCACGCTCGATCGCCTCGCGGCCACCGACGCATTCGGCGAGCGCTTCGCGCATGCCATCGATCAGGTGCGCCGAACACCGGGCTTCACCGGCCTGCACGTGCAGTTGCTCGGCGATTTGGGCGCCGGCAAGACCACGCTCGTGCGCGCCATCTTGGCAGGGCTCGGCCATTCGGGCCGCGTGCGCAGTCCCACTTACACGCTCGTCGAGCCCTACACGCTCGGGCGCGAACCAAGCGAAGGCGGCTCGCTCGAAGTGTTTCATTTCGACCTCTACCGCTTCGCCGATCCGGCGGAATGGGCCGACGCCGGTTTTCGCGAATACTTCGATCGAGGTGCGATTTGCCTCGTCGAATGGCCGCAAAAGGCGGGCGCGCTGCTCGCTACGCCCGATCTGGTCTTCGCGCTCGATACGCTCGACGACGAGCGGCGCCTGCTCGACGCACGCGCGTACAGCGAATCAGGAAAAGCATGTCTCGAAAGATGTTGATCAAGCCGTTTAGATCGATCGAATCGGCCGCGACGGCCACGCATAATTGGCGCCGCCGCCAAATGCTGCGCGCGGGCGCGTCCACGCTCATCGTCGGGCTCGCCACGTCGCTCGGTCTCGCGCGCTCGGCGCTGGCCAGCTCGGTGCTGGGCGTGCGCGTCTGGCCCGCGCGAGATTACACGCGCGTGACGATCGAGTCGGACCAGCCGCTCCAATCCACGCAACAGTTGTTGCAAGGGCCCGACCGCCTCGTCGTCGATCTGGACGGTCTCGATCTCGATCAGGCGCTGCGCGATCTCGTGTCGAAGATCACGCCGAACGATCCGCAGCTTCGCGCCGTGCGCGTGGGCCAATTCCAGCCGCACGTCGTGCGCCTCGTATTCGATCTGAAGGGTTCGGTCAAGCCGCAAGTTTTCTCGCTGCCGCCCGTCGGCGCCTATCGCTACCGTTTGGTCCTCGATTTGTATCCAGCCGTCGCGCCCGATCCGCTGATGGAATTGCTGGCGGAAACCGAACGCAAAGAAAAGCGCTTGAACCAGAATGAGCGTAGCCAAAACGCGCTGCAGCCGGCGCCTGCCCCGCTCGCCGGCCCCACCGCCCCGCCGCCCGCAGCGACGGACAACAGCGAAGCCTTCTTCGAGCGCTATGCGCAAAGCACGCCGCCGGGCGCGCCGGGTCCTTCCCGCCCAAGCGCGAACGGCGCCGCCGGTAACGCGCGCAAGCCGGCAAAGCCCGCCGCACAGCCGCCCACCTTCGCGCAGCACAAGCCCGAAGGCAGCAATTCCGGCAGCGACGGCCTAGCCGACGGCGACACCTACACCTTCACTACGCCGAAAACCGGCAAGACCGTACGGCTGTTGACCGTCGCCGTCGATCCGGGACATGGCGGCGAAGACCCGGGCGCGATCGGCAGCGCCGGCACGTACGAGAAGCACGTGGCGCTCGACATCGCCAAGAAATTGCGCGCGATGATCGATGCCCAGCCGAACATGCGCGCGATGATGACTCGCGACGCCGACTTCTTCGTGCCGCTGCAAGTGCGCGTGCAAAAGGCGCGGCGCGTCGGCGCGGACCTGTTCGTCTCGATCCACGCCGACGCCTTCACGACGCCTCAAGCGCGCGGCTCGTCGGTATTTGCGCTGTCCGAGCACGGCGCGTCGAGCGCCGCGGCGCGCTGGATGGCCAACAAGGAGAATTCGTCCGACCTGATCGGCGGCATCAACGTCAAGACGGCGGACGAATCCGTGAACCGCGCGTTGTTCGACATGTCGACGACCGCCCAGATTCGCGACTCCCTGCGCTACGGCTCGTTCGTGCTCAAGGAAGTGGGCGAGATCAACAAGCTGCACAAGGGCTCGGTCGAGCAAGCGGGCTTTGCCGTGCTCAAAGCGCCCGATATTCCGTCGATCCTCGTCGAAACAGCGTTCATCAGCAATCCCGAGGAAGAGGCTCGCTTAAATGACGACGGCTATCGCACGGAGATGGCGAGCGCGATCCTGAAGGGCATCAAACGTTACTTCGCGGCTAACCCGCCGCTCGCCAAGAATCGGATGGCGTGACGGCGCGCGATGGGCGCGCGGCGCTGTGCTCGGCCCGCCGCACGCTGGGCCGCTCGAACACGCCGAGCGCAGGCGCCGCCCGCAGTACAATGATCCGCCGATCTAAGGAGCGCGCCTTGCCGTCATCCGTCAAAGCCATTCTCAAGCCGTCGATGCGCGACATCGGCAGCCTCACGGTTCGCCGCGTTCTACCGGCGCTCGCCGCCCGGCTCGTCGGCCCGTTCATCTTCTTCGACCATATGGGCCCTGCGCGCTATGCGCCCGGCACCGGCGTCGACGTGCGGCCGCACCCGCACATTGGCCTCGCAACCGTCACGTATCTGTTCGAAGGCGCGATGCTTCATCGCGACAGCGTCGGCTCCGTGCAAAAAATCACGCCGGGCGACGTCAATTGGATGACGGCCGGCCGCGGCATCGTCCACTCCGAGCGCACGCCCGACGAAGCGCGCGCGCGCGGGCAGGTCCTGCACGGCATCCAGACCTGGGTCGCACTGCCGCTCGCCGACGAAGACGCGGAACCGGCATTCGAGCATCACGCGGCGGCCACGTTGCCGCAACTCGAACGCAACGGCGTCGCGTTGACCGTCATTGCGGGCAGCGCATTCGGCGCGCAGGCGCCAACCCGCACTTTTTCACCCACGCTGTACGTCGCCGCGAGCTTTTCCCCCGACGGCGCAGTGGCGCTCGAGCCCGAACACGAAGAGCGCGGCGTCTATCTCGTCGACGGCGACCTCGCGATCGACGGCGAGCCGCTCGCCGCCACCCACATGGCCGTGCTCGTCCCCGGCGAGACCGTCACGCTCTCGAGCCGCGCGGGTGCGACGGTGATGCTGCTCGGCGGCGCGCCGCTAGAGGGCGAGCGCTTCATCGACTGGAATTTTGTCGCGAGTTCCCGAGAAAAAATTGCAAGCGCGAAACAAGCTTGGGCTGCGCAAACGATGGGCAAGGTTCCGGGCGAAACCGAATGGATCCCGCTCCCGGAGCGCCCGTCCCATTAGCAGGCAGGCCGACGCCCGCCTGCACAGGCCGCTGCGGCCTCCCACTATCTGAACCGCTCGACCGTTGAAATGGCGCGCGTGAGCCCCTATCTGCGCCATTGATCAACGCCTAACGAGGGAGATCATGAACACCACCCTAGCCACTTTCGAAAACGACGTGATCGAGGCTTCCGCGCTCGTTCCCGTCCTCGTCGATTTCTGGGCGCCGTGGTGCGGCCCGTGCAAGTCGCTCGGCCCGTTGCTGGAGAAACTCGAGCATGACTACGCCGGCCGCTGGCGCCTCGTTAAAGTCAACGTCGACGAGAACCCGCAACTCGCCGCGCACTTTCAGGTGCGCAGCATTCCGCACGTGGTCGCGTTTGCGAGCGGACGGCCGGTCGATCAGTTCACCGGGGTGCTGCCCGAAAGCCAATTGCGCGCCTTCATCGAGCGCCTCGTGCCGAATCCGGCGCAGCTCGAGCGGCGCGCTGCCCTCCAGGCCCTGCAAGAAGGCCAAGGCGCGCTGGCGCGCGACCACTTGCTAGCGGCGCTCGCGCTCGATCCGGGCTTCGACGAGGCGCGGCTCGATCTGATCGAGCTGTTGCTCGACGAAGATCGGAGCGACGACGCACGCCGCGAAGCGGGGCTGCTTTCGCCGAAGACGACGCAGGGCATCGACGTGCGCTACAACGCGCTCAAGACGCGGCTCGACGCACTCGATGCGGTGGCGGAGCTGCCGTCGACGGATGCGCTCGAAGCCGCCGTGGCGGCCGATCCGGCCAACCTCGACGCGCGTTTCGACCTGGCCAACGCGCTGATTGCGCGACGCGCGTACGAACCGGCGCTCGGCCACCTGCTCGAAATCGTCAGGCGCGATCGCTCGTTCAGGGACGACGTCGGCCGCAAGACCATGCTGTCGGTGTTCGACTTGGCGGCGCACGACCACGCACTCGTCTCGGCGTGGCGCCGCAAGCTCAGCGCTGCGCTGCATTGACGCAGCGGCGGCCATGGCTGCCTCGTGCCTCCCGCCGCCCCCACGCCCCGCTAGCCGGCCGCACCGAGCGAAACCGCTAGCGGCCGCGCGTCATCCGGCGGCGTTCGCCGCCTTGGCCAACGCGCGCAGCACGTGGGCCGCGGCGGCGAATCCAAAGCTCGCGGTCACGCACACGCTCGAGCCGAACCCCGCGCAGTTCAGGCCGACAGGCCCGGCGTGCCCGGGCGACGTCGTCACGTGCTGGGCGACGTCGTCCATATCGCAAACGGCCGCCTCGGGGTAGACGAGCGGCTCGTCCGAATACACCGCGCTGACCTTGAACTTCGCCTTGGGCCCGCGCGGAAAGCCATGCTGCTTGCGCAACTGCGCGCGCACCTTCGAGAGCAGCGGGTCTTGAATCGTCAACGCGAGGTCGTCGATCCGAATGCGCGTCGGGTCGAATTGGCCGCCGGCCCCGCCGACGGTGACGAGCGGTTGCTCGTGCGCGACGCACCAAGCGATCAGCGCCGTTTTGGTGCGCACGCTGTCGATCGCATCGACGACATAATCGAAGCCGCCGCCAAGCAATGCGTCGAAGTTTTCCGGCTCGACGAAATCCTCGACCCGCACGACCTGGCACTGCCGGTCGATGAGCGCGATGCGCTCGGCCATGGCATCGACTTTCGGCTTCCCGTAATTGCCGTCGAGCGCGTGGACCTGGCGGTTCGTGTTGCTTTCGGCCACGTTGTCGAGGTCGATCAACGTCAGCTTGCCCACGGCGCTGCGCGCGAGCGCTTCGACAGCCCAAGAGCCCACCCCGCCGATGCCGATGACGGCGACATGCGAGCGTTCGAACGCGGCGAGCGCGCTCGGGCCATAAAGCCGCGCGACCCCGCCGAAGCGTCGCTCGCGATCTGCGGTTTCGGGCGCGTCGACAAGCGCCGGTGCGGGAGTAAGATCCGGATTGAGCACAGTGGCGCGAAGGCTGGACATGATGCGTGACAATGATGCGAACGAAGCTCGTATTGTGCCTCATCGGCCCGCGCCGAGCCGCTCGCGGCCGCCCGGGCGCGGCGCCAACGAACTCGGGGACGATCCTCTCGCTGCGGCTGGCCGACACGCGGCACGTTTTTTCCGGGTTGGCTATACTGACCCCCGACTGAAGCGGTCACATAAGAATATGACTACCCTCTCCGATCTCCGTAAAGACTATGCCCGCGGCTCGCTCGATGAAACGAGCGTCGACGCCGATCCGATCCGCCAATTCGAGACTTGGTTCAAGCAAGCGCTCGATGCCCGGCTGCCCGAACCCAATACGATGACGCTCGCCACCGTGGACGGGCGCGGCTATCCCTCGGCGCGAATCCTGCTTATCAAGGGCGTGGACGAACGCGGCTTTGTCTTCTACACGAATTACGAAAGCCGTAAAGGCGCCGATTTGGCGGTCAACCCGCACGCGAGCCTGCTGTTCTATTGGATCGAGCTCGAACGCCAAGTGCGGGTCGAAGGCACCGTGGTCAAGACCGGCGCCGAAGAAAGCGACGCGTACTTCCAATCGCGCCCGCTTGGCTCGCGCATCGGCGCATGGGCGTCGGAGCAAAGCCGTCCGATCGAAAGCCGGGCATTGCTCGAAGCGCGCGAAAAATCGTTCGCCGAGCGCTTCGGGGATAATCCGCCGCGCCCACCGCACTGGGGCGGCTACCGGCTCGTGCCGGAGACCATCGAATTTTGGCAAGGACGGCCATCGCGGCTGCACGACCGGATCCTTTACACGCGCGAGAGCGCCGGCGACTGGCGCATCTCGCGCCTTGCGCCCTAGCGGCGAGCGCGGTGCGCCGCACGAAGCCCCCGGGCTCTCCGGCCGCGAGCGTGGTGCGCTAGGGCGCGCCGCTCGCGCGTCGCTGCAACGAATTGAAATCGCCGCCCGCGTTCGCGCGCGAGCTGCGGACGGCTGCTTTGCTCTGCTTTGCATTTTCAACGACGAATACGGAGAAAAGGCATGTTCTGGGAGAAAAAGCTAGCACAGTGGGTGGACGACGTACGCGATAAAACGAATCTGCCGGCGCGTCTCGTCTTATGGAATGGGCAGCAACTCGACTTCGGCAGTTTCGCCGCGCCGCAAGTCACGCTCAAGGTCAATAGCGCTTCGGCATTGCCGCTTTTGCTCGAGCCCAGTCTCGACAATCTCGGCGAAGCCTACGTGAAAGGCAAGATCGACATCGAGGGCAAGCTCTCGGACATCATCACGGTCGGTTATTCGCTCGCCAAAAGCACCGTAACGAGCGCGAGCAAATTAGCCCGCGTGCGGCGCTATTTCAATCACACGAAAGCGTCCGACAAGAAAGCGATCCAGTATCACTACGACGTCTCGAACGAGTTCTATCAGCTTTGGCTCGACGAGAACATGGTCTATTCGTGCGCCTACTTCGAGAACGGCGACGAAGATTTGGCCACCGCGCAGATCAAGAAGATCGATCACATCCTCACCAAGATCCAAGTTCAACCGGGCCACAGCCTGCTCGACATCGGCTGCGGCTGGGGCGCCCTCGTGTTGCGCGCGGCGAGCAAGTTCGGCGCGCGTTGCGTAGGCGTGACGCTGTCGCAGAATCAATTCGATTTGGCCACCGAACGCGTGAAAGCGGCGGGTCTCGCCGATCGGATCGAAATCCGTTTGCAGGACTATCGCGACATCGAAGGCCAATTCGACCGCATCACGAGCGTCGGCATGTTCGAACACGTCGGCCGTAAGAATCTGCCGATCTACTTCGGCAAGATTCGCGAGTTGCTCACCGACGACGGCATCGCGATGAACCACGGCATTACGTCGACCGATTACGACAGCGGTGAAACGGCGCTCGGCGGCGGCGATTTCATCGATCGCTACGTGTTCCCGGACGGCGAGCTGCCGCATATCAGCCTCGCGCTCGAAGCGATGCAGCGCGGCGGTCTCGAGCCGGTCGACGCCGAAAGCTTGCGGCGCCATTACGCGCGCACGCTCGAAATCTGGACCGAGAACTTCGAGGCCAAGAGCGAAACGCTGAAAGGGCTCGTCGACGACGAGAAGTTCCGCATTTGGCGCGTGTACCTTGCGGGCTGCGCCTATGCATTCGAACACGACGACGTCTCGCTGTTCCAAATCGTCTGCCGCAAAGCCGGCCGCAGCGCCCAAACGTTGCCTTGGTCGCGCCGCTACATGTACGATCGGCCGCTTGGCGCATAGCGTGGAATTGGGCCCATGGGCGGGCCCGGCATTCGATGGCAGAAGAGAACGACGACCCGCAATTCGATTTATTCGGCGAATCCGACGCCGGCCCGCCTCAGCCGGCGCCACCTCGCGCGCCCCATCCGCCCACGAGCGGCCGGCATCCCGCCGCCGGCGACGAGGCGCCCGGCCAGCGCCCGCGGCGCGCTAAAGCCGTGCTGCCCGCGACACCTTCCCCCGAAGTACTGGAGGCGGCACAGGCGCTGCCGCGGCAGGTGCATCTGGGCACTTCGTCGTGGTCTTTCCCAGGCTGGGAAGGCATCGTCTACGGGCAAGCCTACAGCGACGCCAAGCTCGCGCGCGACGGTCTCGGCGCCTACGGCGCACATCCGCTGCTGCGCACGGTCAGCATCGACCGCTCGTTTTACGCGCCGCTTTCAGTGGCCGATTACCTGCGCTATGCGCAACAGGTTCCCGACGGCTTTCGCTTCATCGTCAAAGCGCCTGCCTCGGTAACCGATGCCACGTTGCGCGCGGAACGCGGCGTGCCGATCGCCGACAATCCCTGCTTCCTCGACGCGCAGCTCGCCAGCCGTGAATTCGTGACGCCCTGCCTGGAAGGGCTCGGTGCGAAGGCGGGTGCGCTCGTGTTCCAATTCCCGCCACTTCCCGAGCGCATCCTGGCCGACCCCGCCGCGTTCGTCGACAGACTCGGCGCGTTCTTCGATGCACTGCCGCCATTGCCCTCGTTCAGCGCGAACCCCGCCCATGCATTCGATCCCTGCTACGCGCTGGAAATCCGCGATGCGTGCTTGCTCACGCCGCGCTTGATCCGCATGCTGCGCGAACGCGGCGTGCGCTATTGCGTGGGGCTGCATGCTCGCATGCCCGAGCCGTTGCGCCAAGCGGCCGCGCTTGCGCTGCTCGACGGCGACGCGCCGCGCGGGCCGCTCATCGTGCGCTGGAGCCTGCATGGCGGCTTCAAGTATGAGCAAGCGAAGGCCAAGTACGAACCGTTCGACAAGCTCGTCGACGAAGACCCGGCCACTCGCGCCGCGCTCGCGGACCTCGCCGCCCGGTATGCCATCGCGGGCCAGCCCGTGTTGATCGTCACGAACAACAAAGCGGAAGGCTCGGCGCCCCTGAGTTGCGTCGCGCTCGCACGCGAGATCGCAGCCGCTTGCGCTCGGTTGCGCGAAGAGGCGCAGCCGAGCGAGGGCGCAGCGGCGGCATAAGCGCGAGCGGGCCGCGTGGCACGGCGCGGCCGGCGCGGTTCACGCGCCAGGGCGCATCCAGCTCGCAAACTTCGCGCGGAACTTGGCCACCTTCGGGGCGACGACGAACGTGCAATAGCCTTGCTCGGGATGCTGCGCGAAATAACGCTGATGATAGGACTCGGCGGGCCAGTAATTGCCGTCGAGCGGTTCGATCTGCGTGACGATCGGCGCATCGTAGACATGGTCGCGTTCGAGCTCGCGAATCGCCTCGAGCGCGATGTCGCGCTGGCGGTCGTCATGCGTAAAGACGACCGAACGGTACTGCTCGCCCACGTCGTTGCCCTGGCGGTTCAGTTGAGTCGGATCGTGGATCGCAAAAAAAATCTTCAAAATCTCGTGGTAGCTGATCTGCGCAGGATCGAACTCGACTTTGACCACCTCGGCATGCCCCGTCCCGCCGTCGCACACCTGCTCGTACGTCGGATGCGCGAGCGCGCCGCCCGCGTAGCCCGATTCGACGCTCCTGACGCCCTCGACATCGGCGTAGACGGCCTCTAGGCACCAGAAGCATCCGCCGCCCAACGTGGCGGTTTCGCTCGTCTGACTCATGGCTTTCGCTCTCCTATCTCAAGCACGACACGGTGCAGTGCGGCAGCGCCCATACGCTGCGCTCAGAGAGACAAGCTTAGTGCGTTTTGAGACAACCTGCGACGGCGATCGGCGCTCGAGGACGACGCCGCGATGCGCGGTGCGGCAAGATGACCCGATTCCATTAAAATCTCAGCTTACTCGCCGACTTAAGCAACGAAATTTCAATTTTGGACTTCTTCTTTTCGCCCGCGCTCCCGTATGGGCTGCCTTCTGCGGCCGCCTCGCAAGCCGGAGCCGTGGCCCCATGAAACGCGCCAGCCCTCCGAATTTCGACGTCGCCGCCTTTCGCCACGCGCTCGGTCAGTTCGCCACAGGCGTAACGGTCATCACGACGCGCGCGCCTTCGGGGCAACTGATCGGCATCACGGCCAGCTCCTTCAACTCGGTGTCGCTGAACCCGCCGCTCGTGCTGTGGAGTCTCGCGACGAAGTCGGCCTCGATGCCCGTCTTCCAGATGAACAGCCATTACGTGGTGAACGTGCTGGCGGCCGAGCAGCTCGATCTGTGCAAACGCTTCGCGACGGTGAAGGGCGACCGCTTCGCCGGCGTCTCGCACGCGGCCAGCGACACGGGCATGCCCGTGCTCGACGGCGCGCTGGCGTGGTTCGAGTGCCATAACCGCAGCCGCTACGAGGAAGGCGACCACGTGATCTTCGTGGGCGAAGTCGAACGCTGCGGCGTACATCCGAACGCCGACGAAATCGCCCCGCTCATTTTTCATGGCGGGGCGTTTCACGCGGTCAAGCCGCTTTAGATCCCCAGCCAGCTTCTAGCGCCGCAGCGCACCCGGCGGGCGATCCGCGCGGCGCGGATCGATCCACCCATGCCATCTGACCCCACGATCACACCCACGTCGCTTGGGCGCCGTAGCGCCGGCTCGCGCCGCCCGGCGGCACGACGAAGCGGTTGCCTTTGACGATCTTGACCCGCTCGGCGTCGGGTAGCTTCTCCGTGGCGTTGCGCATCAGCAGGTCCATCGTGCCGATGGCTTCGTAACCGTATGTGCGCGGCCCGCTCGCGGGCGTTTCGAGAATCAGCGTTTGCGTGCGCGACACGTCCTTGTAGCCGATCAACCAGCCCACCCCGATGTCCCGGCTCGACAGATGAGCGACGAGCCGGTCGAGGAACGTACCCTTGCCGATCAGGCACCCTTTGAACGCAAGCAGGCCGACTTCCTTCAGGCCGCATACCGCGAGCAATTTCGCGACTTGTCCGCTGCCGAGGATCGTGCGCTGCAGCGCCAATCCGTCGGGCAGCCCGTGGCTGACGACGATCAGCTTCGTTCCAAGGCTGCTGAACGACAACGATCCCGGTTCGAGCGGCTTGAACCCCAACGGAGGTTGCCCGGCCAGCGAGCGCCCAGGCGGATATCGAAACGAGAAGCTTCGCTCGGTGGGAATGCTATAGCGCTCGCGCCAGACATACGCCGCATCTCTGATGACCCGATCGGCGGGATCCAGAAGAACGATGGCCGCTTCTTTCCACTTCATTCGTGCCTCCATGCAAAGGTCGCAAAGAGCGCACAACCTACGGCGACGCTAGCCGACAAGCGCATTCGAGCCGCCATCTAGGACCGAATTACCCTCGCCCGAGCGCCATTTTCGATTCTTCTTACGTCTGGCGCGTCCGCGCTAGCGCGGCGCGCCTTCGGCCACGACCGGGACGCCCGAGTCCTCTTTCAATGTCTGGAGCACGATATTGGAGCGGATGTCCATGACGCCGGGCGCCTTGTACAGCTTGTTCAGCACGAAGTCCGAGTAATGCTTGAGATTGTGCGCAAGCACGTGCAGCAGGTAATGGCTTTCCCCGGTGATGACGAACGCCCCGACGACTTCCGGCCAGGCGCGCACGGCGTCGGCGAACCGTTCATGCCAATTTTCCTGATCGTTGCGCATTGAAACCTGAACGAAAGCTTCGAGCTCGAAACCCAGCGCCTCGCGGTTCAGGCAGGCCCGGTAGCGCTCGATCACGCCTTGCTCTTCCAATAACCGCAGCCTGCGCAAACACGCCGACGGCGACAAAGAAATACGGTCTGCCAGATCCAGATTGCTGATCCGACCTTCGTTTTGCAGGACGCTCAGGATGCGGCAATCCGTGGCGTCTAGCGAGATCGCGTTCATTTTTGGCCCCCTTTTTAGGTTTATCTCGAATTATGTTCTAGTCCGCCCCGTTGGTGGCGAGAATTTCGCAAGCACTTTGCGCGCGAAGTTGCCTATCATCGACGCAACGCTTGCGCACGAGTGAGGAGACATGCAGGAGACAATTTGGGACATCTCCCCGCCGATCGGCGCGGATACGCCGGTCTGGCCCGGCGACACGCCGGTGGGCGTCGAGCGCGTATGGCGCATGGAAGCCGGCTCGCCCGTCAATGTCGCGCGGCTCACTTGCTCGCCTCACACGGGCGCGCACGCCGATGCGCCGCTGCACTACGATGCGCACGGCGCCGCAATCGGAGCCGTGCCCCTCGCTCCCTACTTGGGCCCGTGCCGCGTCATCCATTGCATCGGCGCCGCGCCGCTCGTCTTGCGCGAGCACGTCGCCCCGTATGCCGACGCCCTGCCCCCGCGCGTGTTGTTGCGCACTTACGCGCGCGCCCCCGTCGCGCGCTGGGACAGCACTTTTTGCGCCGTGGCTCCCGAGACCATCGATTTTCTTGCGCAGCGCGGCGTCACGCTGATCGGCATCGACACGCCCTCGCTCGACCCGCAGGAGTCCAAGACCATGGACGCTCATGGGCGCGTGCGCGCTCAACGGATGTCGATCTTGGAAGGACTCGTGCTCGATGATGTCGACCCCGGCGATTACGAGTTGATCGCATTGCCGCTCAAGTTCACCGCGCTCGACGCGAGCCCTGTGCGGGCCGTGCTCAGGCGATAACCGCGGCGCATTCGCCGCCGAGTTCGCACCGGTCGCTTCGGCTTTTCTCCACACGCGCGCCGACCTTTCATTGCCTTCAACCCTTCGATGACATCATGAAGACTCGTAACGATGCGATCGCGCTCGACGGCGACGATCCCCTTGCACGGTTGCGCGACCGCTTCGCGCTGACCCCCGACGTCATTTATCTCGACGGCAACTCCCTCGGGGTGCCGCCCATTGCCGCCGCCGCCCGGGCGCAAGAGGTCATCGCGCACGAGTGGACCGAAGGGCTCATTCGCAGTTGGAACGCCGCGGGCTGGTTCGCGTTGCCGCGCCGTCTCGGCGATAAGCTCGCACCGCTCGTCGGCGCCGCACCCGACGAGCTAGTCGTCACCGACACGATCTCGGTCAATTTATTCAAGTTGCTGTCCGCCGCGCTCAAGATGGCTAGCGAGCGCGATTCCGGCAGGCGCGTGATCGTCTCGGAACGGGCCAACTTTCCGACCGACCTGTACATCGCCCAAGGACTCATCGAGCAGTTAGATCGGGGCTATACGTTGCGGCTCGTCGACGATCCCGCCGAGTTGCCCGACGCTATCGACGAGGACACGGCCGTCGCGATGATCACGCACGTCAACTACCGAACCGGCCACATGCACGACATGGCCGCGCTCACCCAGGTCATTCAGCGCGCGGGCGCGCTCGCGCTGTGGGATCTCGCCCATTCGGCCGGCGCGGTGCCCGTCGATCTGAATGGCGTGCATGCCGATTTCGCCGTCGGCTGCACCTACAAGTACCTGAACGGCGGCCCCGGCTCGCCCGCTTTCGCGTGGGTCGCCAAACGCCATCAGGACGCGTTGGCGCAACCCCTGTCGGGCTGGTGGGGACATCGCGCCCCGTTCGAAATGGATCCGGTTTATGCGCCGGGCCAAGGCATCGGCCGCTTTCTGTGCGGCACCCAGCCGATCGTCTCGATGTCGCTCGTCGAAGCGGGGCTGGACGTGTTTCTCGCCACCGATATGCAAGCGATCCGGCGAAAGTCGTTGGCGCTCACCGATGCGTTCATCGAACTCGTGCACACCCGTTGCGCCGGGCAGCCGCTGACGCTCGTCACGCCGCGCGCGCACGCGCAGCGCGGCTCGCATGTCAGCTTCGAGCATCCGCACGGTTACGAAGTCATGCAGGCCTTGATCGCCCGCGGCGTGATCGGCGACTACCGCGAACCGCGCGTATTGCGGTTCGGTTTTACGCCGCTCTATACGCGCTTCGTCGACGTGTGGGATGCCGTCGAGACGCTGCGCGACGTGCTGGAAACCAATGCGTGGCGCGCGCCCGAATTCGCCGCCCGGCACTCGGTCACCTGAATGGAAAGGAGCCGGAAATGACTGAACATATGCGCTTATCCGACCTGCCAGATACGCAGGAAAGTGCGCCGCGCAACATAGGCGGCTGTCCGTTCGGCCACGGGGGCACCGGCGCCGATCAAGCCGAAGGTGACATTCCGAAGGCTGCGCCGCATGTGCCGCAAGGCGACGCAGGCTGGCACGACGCGCAGCTCGATTTCTCGAAATCGATGAGTTACGGCGACTACCTCTCGCTCGGCTCGATTCTGCACGCGCAGCACCCGCGTTCCCCAGACCACAACGAGATGCTGTTCATCATTCAGCATCAAACCAGCGAGCTTTGGATGAAGCTCGCGCTTTACGAATTGCGCGCGGCGCTCGGTTGCGTGCAGCGCGACGAGCTGCCGCCGGCGTTCAAGATGCTGGCGCGCGTCTCGCGCATCATGGAGCAGCTCGTGCAGGCGTGGAACGTCCTTGCGACGATGACGCCGTCGGAATATACGGCGATGCGCCCTTATCTCGGTTCGTCGTCGGGCTTCCAGTCGTATCAGTACCGGCAGATCGAGTTCGTGCTCGGCAACAAAAACGCGCTGATGCTGGGGCCGCATGCGCATCGGCCCGACGTGCTCGCTGAGGTAAAGGCCGCGCTCGAAGCGCCCTCGTTCTACGACGAAGTCGTTCGCCTGCTCGCGCGGCGCGGGTTTTCGATCGCGCCGGAGCGCCTCGAGCGCGATTGGACCGAGCCGACCGTCCACGATGCCTCCGTCGAAGCGGCATGGCTGCAGGTGTATCGCAACCCGGCCGAGCATTGGGAACTGTACGAGATGGCCGAAGAGCTGGTCGATCTCGAAGATGCGTTCCGGCAATGGCGATTCCGCCATGTCACGACCGTCGAACGAATCATCGGCTACAAGCAGGGCACGGGCGGCACGAGCGGAGCGCCTTATCTTCGCAAGATGCTCGACGTCGTGCTGTTTCCCGAGCTTTGGCACGTACGGACCATGTTGTAGGTTCGGCGCCGCGCTCCTGTATCGGCCGGGGCGCGACAAGCCGGAGGCCGCGTCAGGTCGGGCCAAGCTTGGCAAGGCTGCGCGCATACCAATCTGGGAACGGCTTCACCACGGTCGCAGCGGCAAGCGGTTGTTGGGCGACCGAGAGCAGGGAAAAGGAAGCAAAGGCAAGCGCCGGCCCGTGATAGGAAAAGTCGCAATACTTGATCAGCGCCGCGCTGCCTGCGATGAATCTCGCCATTGCGTTCGGTTCGATATCGACGAGCGGCCCTTCGACGCCCACCTCGGGAAACTGATGCGCGGTGATATCGACGAAGAACACCACCCCGTCCATCCTCGCCAGCACGACCATGTGATTGCGCATGTCGTCGCCGATGCCGTCCCACATGCCCAGTACGCGCAACTGCGTGACATAACCAGCCCTGAATAAGACGTCGCACGCCACGCGGGATGCTTCGTAGCATTTCGCATGCGGGGTCTTGATAAAGCGCGCGAGATCTTTGCTCGACGCGATGAGACGGGTCAGGCGGTCTATTTCTCGTTGAACCCGCGGGGTTCTCTCGATTACTGCGATTTCACGCGTGGTTTCGCACGACAGACCGATACCGGCCACATAATCCGCAGCGGTAGCGAGCAGCGCCGCATGGTGCAAGAGGGCAAGGACGGGCCGGTCCCCAAACGGCTCCGCACGGAGCCCGGGAGGGGGAAGACGCCTGGCGGCGAGCTCCATGCGCCGGCGGCCGGACTCGATCGTTGCCGCCCGCACCGAGCCCGGTCGCGCCTGACGACTCGGGGCGGGACGCGCGTCTCTCTTGGTCGGCGGCAAGCAGCAAAAACCCATGGTAGCGATTGGACAAGTCTGCGTCGTGCAAGCCCGGCGCCCACCGCCGCTCACGCGGCTACATCGAGCAACGATAGCCTGTCGCGCTTAGGCGCTCCACCATCGGCGGCTCGGGTGGCCGCATCTATGCCAACATTTGCGAGTTCGCCGCGGATAGGGCATCGCGCGAGCGCCGCGCACGCAGCGCACGGGCCGCACCCGATGCCACGGTGGATTACACCGGCCAAACTACGCAGCGCCCGCGGCGCATGCAGGCCGGCTCGCGTCCTTGCAAACGGCATCGCGCACATCGGAGCGCATCATCGATTGATATGTTATATCATGTCATCGATACATGACCCCCGGAACGATTCTATGTCGGCCGATACCCTCTCCTTGAGCGAGCGCCTTGCCCTTGCCGACGCCTACGCCGCCGAGCACGGCTTGACGCTCACGCAATTGCGGCGTCAGGTCTATGCGCTCGTCGCCGAGGCCGGCAAGCCCATCGGCGCTTACGATCTGCTCGCCGCGCTCGAGCCGGAGCGCGGCCGTGTGCCGCCCACGACCGTCTACCGCGCGCTCGACTTTCTCGTCGAACACGGTTTCGTGCACCGCATCGAATCGCGCAACGCCTTCGTCGCCTGCTGCGAGATCGGCAAGCCGCATCAGAGCCAATTCCTCATCTGCGAACGCTGCGGCGACACGCTCGAAATCCCCGGCGAAGAGCTCGCTGAACGGCTCTCGTCGTCACCGCCCGCGCACGGCTTCGAAGTGCACAAGCAAGTCGTCGAATTGAGCGGGCTCTGTAGCGACTGCAAACGCAAACGAGCCCCGGCTTCACCGCGGTGACCTCGAGCAATGCTCAATTAGGAGAACGAATGAATTCGATCCGAGCGATCGCCCGCGCTGCCTTGCGCATCGGGATGGCGCTGGGCCTGACGACCGTGGCGGCATTAGCGCCTTGCACGCCTGCGGTGGCAGCGCAAGCGCGCGTGAGCGTCGTCGCCGCCGAGAATTTTTACGGCGACGTCGTCAAGCAACTGGGCGGCGATTACGTCGACGTGACGAGCATTCTCAGCAATCCGGACGAAGATCCGCATCTATTCGAGGCCAGCCCCAAAACGGCGCGCGCGCTGCACAGCGCGACGCTCGTCGTCTATAACGGCGCGGCCTACGATCCGTGGATGCAGAAGCTGCTCGCCGCGTCGCCCTCGCCTAAACGCACCGTCATCGTGGCGGCGGCGCTCGTCGGCGCCAAACCCGGCGACAATCCTCATCTCTGGTACAAACCGCAAACCATGCCCGCCGTTGCCCGCGCGGTGAGTGCCGCACTTGCGGCGGCAGATCCCGCACATCGCGCGCAATACGACGCGAATCTGGCCCGCTTCATCGAATCGCTCAAGCCCATCGACGCGCGCATCGCCCGGCTGGGCAAATCGTATGCGGGCGCCCCGGTGACCGCGACCGAGCCCGTCGCCGGCTATCTATCCGATGCGATCGGCCTTTCGATGCGCAACACGCGCTTTCAGTTGTCGGTCATGAACGGCACCGAGCCCGCGGCCTCCGATATCGTCGCCTTCGAGCAAGACTTGCGCGGCAAACGCGTGCGCGCCCTCATCTACAACGCGCAAGCCGTCAGCAAATTGACCGAGCGCATGCTGGGGCTGGCAAAGCAAGCGCAAGTGCCGGCCGTGCGCGTCACCGAAACCGAGCCGGCCGGACAGACATATCAACAGTGGATGAGCGGACAAATCGACTCGCTCGCAAAAGCACTGGGGGATAGCCAGCCATGAACGACGAAAGGGAGCGCCGCGCGCAGCCTTCGGCCGCGGTCCGCCATCCTCCCGCGAGCAGCCCGGCCCTCGAACTCGAGCATGTTTCGCTCGAGCTCGCTGGGCGCGCGATCCTGAAAGATGCAAACCTTGCCATCGAAGAAGGCGAGTTCATCGGCGTGCTCGGCGCTAACGGCGCAGGCAAAACCACGCTCATGCGCGCGGTGCTCGGTCTGGTCCCCGTGGCGCGCGGCGCGATCCGCATCGGCGGACGCACCGTGGAACGCGGCAATCCGTTGATCGGCTACATGCCGCAAACGCGCAGCGCACTCGCGAGCCGGCGCGTGCTCGGACGCGAATTTGTCGCGATGGCCGCCGACGGGCATCGGTGGGGGCTGCCGCTCGCCGATGCGGCGACGCGCGCGGACGTCGAGCGTGTGCTCGATCTTGTCGGCGGGCAAGCGCTGGCCGCCCGCCCTCTATCGGAACTCTCGGGCGGCGAGCGCCAACGGCTGCTGCTCGCGCAATGCCTGCTCGGCAAACCGCGGCTGTTGTTGCTCGACGAGCCTCTCATTAGCCTCGATCCCCATCGTCAGAGAATCGTCGTCGAACTCGTGCGCCGCGTGCAGCGAGAGCTGGGCATCACCGTTCTGTTCTCCGCGCACGAACTGAACCCGTTGCTCCAAGCCATCGATCGCGTGCTTTACCTCGGCAACGGCGCGGCGGCACTCGGCACCGTCGATGAAGTGATCACGCGGCCCGTGCTGTCACGGCTCTACGGTGCGCCCATCGATGTCGTGCGCGTGGGCGGGCGTATCTTCGTCATGTCCGGCGACGTGGAAGTCGAAAAGCACGATCACGGGCATGAGCATGAGCATGAGCATGAGCATGAGCATGAGCATGAGCATGAGCACGAGCACGAGCACGAGCACGAGCACGAGCACGAGCACGAGCACGAGCATGGCAAGGGCCCAGCGAATCACATGAGCGGCCCCAAGCACGCCGCGCACGGTCACGGCCATTCGCACGAACACGAACACGGACAGGGACAGGGACACACGCACGATGTTTGAATACGACTTCATGGTGAATGCGTTCGCGGCGTCCGGAATCGTCGCCGTGCTCGCAGGCATCGTCGGCTATTTCCTCGTATTGCGCGGACAAACGTTCGCCGGACATGCGCTGTCGCACGTCGGGTTCACCGGCGCAACCGGCGCGGCGCTCGTCGGCATCTCGCCGCTCTGGGGCATGATCGGCTTCACGTTGGCGGCAGGCGTATCGATGGGCGCACTCGGCGAACGCCTGTCCGGCCGCGATGTCGCAATCGGCGTCGTGCTCTCGCTCGCGCTCGGTTGCGGCCTGCTGTTCCTGCACTTCTTCACGGCCTATGCGACGCAAGTCACGGCGCTGCTGTTCGGCAATGTGCTGGGCGTCACAACGTCGACGCTCTTCGTACTCGCCGGTATCGGCGCCGCGAGCCTGCTCGCATTGGGCGCAATAACACGGCCTCTGCTGTTCGCAACGCTGCAACCCGAGCTTGCCGAAGCCAAAGGCGTGTCGCTGCGCCTGGTCTCGGTGCTGTTTCTCGCGATCGCGGCGCTCGCCGTCGCGGCCTGCACTCAAATCGTCGGCGTGCTCCTCGTTTTCACCTTGATGGTGGGTCCGGCCGCCGCCGCACAGAACCTGTCGACGCGGCTGGCGACGGGCGTGGGCCTTGCCGCCCTGTTCGCGCTGGCGCAGGCGTGGCTCGGCGTAACGTTGGCTTTCTATACCGATTGGCCGACGAGCTTTTGGATCACGGCCTTGTCCGCCCTCGTTTACGGCGCGAGCCTACTGCGCCGGCGATAGCGGCGCATTCCCACTCGTTAGCGCCCCCCTTTCCGAACTCGCCTTCGTTGCAGCGCGCCTTGACTTTCGCGCGCCGCAAACCGATCATTCGCTCATCCGGAGAACAAAAGATCCGATTTGGAGCGGGAGACAAACGATGGCTAGCGAGCGCGGCATAGGTTCGAATTTCATCTTGCACTTGGGTGTGGGTTCGTTTCATCGCGCCCACCAGGCCTGGTATCTGCACCGGCTGGCCGCCGCGACGCCGCCCGGGGAGGCGCGCTGGTCCCTCACCGTGGGCAATATTCGGGGCGATATGAACGCCACGCTCGATGCGCTCGCGAAACAGAATGGCGTCTACACGCTCGAGACGGTTACGCCACAAGGGGAGCGCGCCTACGAAACGATTCGTTCGATCGAGCGCGTGCTGCCGTGGTCGGCGACCCTGGCACCGCTCGTCGAAGCCGGCGCCGATCCGGCCTGCAAGATCATTTCGTTTACGGTGACCGAAGGCGGCTATTACCTGGACGAACACGATCGGCTCGATACCGTCAATCCGGACCTGGCCGCCGATCTGGCGGGCGGGCGCACGACGATCTACGGCGCGCTCGCCGCCATCCTCGAGGCGCGGCGAGCGGCCGGTTCGGGCGCGGTCACGCTGCAAAGCTGCGACAACTTGCGCAGCAACGGCGAGCGCTTCGAGGCCGGCATGCGGGCGTTTCTCGCGGCGCGCGGCGAGACGGCGCTGCTCGAGTGGTTCGAGCACAATACTGCCTGCCCCAATTCGATGGTCGATCGCATCACGCCGCGCCCGACCGAGGAAGTGCGCACTCGCGTGCTCGAGGCGACCGGCGTGCCGGACGCCTGCCCGGTGATGGGCGAGGCGTTCATCCAGTGGGTCATCGAAGATCGCTTCAAGGCCGGCCGGCCCGCATGGGAACGCGTCGGCGCGGAGCTCGTCGATTCGGTCCATCCGTACGAAGAAGCGAAGATCCGCATTCTGAACGCAAGCCACAGCTGCATTGCTTGGGCGGGCACGCTGGTCGGCCACACCTACATTCACGAAGGCACCGCCGATCCCGACGTGCGCCGGTTGGCGTTCGAGTACGTGACGCAAGACGTGATCCCCTGTTTGACGCCGAGCCCGCTCGATCTGGCGCGGTACCGCGACGTCGTGCTCGATCGCTTCAGCAACCCGTACATCCAGGACACGAATCAGCGCGTCGCGGCGGACGGTTTCTCGAAGATTCCCGGCTTCATCGCACCGACGCTGGCGGAGTGCTTCGCCCGCAACGCGCAGCCCAACGCCACGGCGATCTTGCCGGCGCTGTTCTTCCGTTTTCTCGACCGCTGGCGCCAAGGCGCGTTGCCTTACGCCTATCAAGACGGATTGCTCGACGAAGCGGCAGTGCGAGCATGGTTCGCCGCACCCAACCCGCTCGCGCAGTTCTGCGCCGCGCGCACGCTTTGGGGCGGCATGGCGCAAGATGCGCGGCTGCTACGCGTGATCGAAGCTGCGCTGGAACGCGTCGACGCCTGGCTCGCCTCGCGCTGAGGCGCGCTCCTCGAGCACATTGGCGCATTGCGCGCTGCGCGGCTAAAGTAGCGCATTCGCGTTTTCGTCTTCGTTGTCGTCTTCGCCACGATTCACCGCATCGACCAAGGGGCCGCCCGCCATGTATCTCGGCATCGACCTAGGCACGTCAGAAGTCAAAGTCTTGTTGCTCTCGCCCGACGCACGCGTGCTTGCCACGGCCGGCTCGCCCTTTCACGTCTCGCGCCCGCACCCGCGCTGGGCAGAGCAAGACCCGGCCGACTGGTGGCGCGGCACCTGCGAAGCCATCGCGAAGCTGCGCGCCGTGTGTCCCGACGCGTTCGCACAAGTGCGCGGCATCGGCCTATCGGGGCAAATGCACGGCGCCGTCTTGCTCGATGCGGCGGATCGCGTGCTGCGCCCGGCCATCCTGTGGAATGACATGCGCAGCGTCGCGGAATGCGACGAACTCACCGAGCGAGCGCCCCAATTGCACGCGGTGGCGGGCAATCTGGCGATGCCGGGCTTCACCGCACCGAAGCTGCTGTGGGTCGCGCGGCACGAGCCCGATATTTTTCGTCGCACCGCATGCGTGCTGCTGCCCAAGGACTATCTGCGGCTGCGCATGACGGGCGAGAAAGTCTCCGATCCGTCCGACGCCGCCGGCACGCTCTGGCTCGACGTCGCGCGGCGCGATTGGTCCGATGCGCTGCTCGAGGCCTGCGATATGAGCCGTGCGCAGATGCCCGCGCTTTGCGAAGGCAGCGCGCCCTCTGGCGTGCTGCGCCGCGAGATCGCACGCGAATGGGGGCTCGACAAGGAAGTCGTCGTCGCAGCCGGGGGCGGCGACAACGCAACGAGTGCGATCGGCATCGGCGCAACCGAACCGGGCGATGGCTTCGTCTCGCTCGGCACCTCGGGCGTCCTGTGCGTGGTCGGCGACCGCTTCTCCCCTAATCCGGCCTCTGCCGTGCATGCGTTCTGCCATGCGATTCCCGACCGCTGGCATCAGATGAGCGTCGTGCTCTCGGCCGCGAGCTGCCTGCGCTGGGTCTGCAAGCTGACCGGCACGGACGAGCCGACGCTCGTTGGCGAAGCCGCCGCGCTCACGCCCGACGCACTGGAATCGGCGCCGATCTTTCTGCCTTACCTTTCGGGCGAGCGCACGCCGCATAACGATCCGTACGCGCAAGGCGTCTTCTTCGGCATGACGCACGCGACCGATCGCGCGCAGCTCGGCTACGCGGTGCTCGAAGGCGTCACGCTCGCGCTAACCGACGGGCTCGACGCGCTCGCGGCCGCCGGCACCGCGCCGAGCGCATTCTCGCTGCTCGGTGGCGGTGCGCGCAGTGCGTTTTGGGCGCAGCTCTTGGCCGATGCGCTCGCCACCACGACACGTCAGCACGGAGGCGGCGAAACGGGCGCGGCCCTGGGCGCGGCGCGCTTGGGCTGGCTTGCTGCGGGTGGCGAGCCGCGAGAAGTCCTGACCAAACCGCCCGTGGTCGCACAATTCACGCCGAACCCGCAGCGTCACGCGCAATTGCGCGCGCGCCTAACCGCGTACCGCGAGCTCTACCGCCACGTGCGGCCGCTGTTCGAGCCCTCGCGCGCGCGGCTGGCTTGATATTCTCCGTCGCAGTTTCATCCGCTCAGCGCATACGACCGTGTCCAAATCCAACGAAAAGCTCGACCTGGCAACACGCGCGGCGTGGCTCTACTACGTCGCGGGCAATACGCAAAACGAGATCGCCGAAAAGCTGCAGGTGTCGCGCCCTGTCGCGCAGCGTCTCGTTGCGTTCGCCGTCGAGAAGAATCTCGTGCGAGTGCGCATCGAGCACCGGCTCGCCGATTGCCTGACGCTGGCCGAGCAGCTCAAGGCCCGCTATGGCCTATCGATGTGCGAAGTCGTTCCCGTCGACGACGACACACCCGAAGCGGTCGATCGCAAGCTCGCCGTCGCCGGCGCGCAGGTCATGGAGCGCTACTTGGCCGAGGAAAAGCCGATGATCGTCTCGGTCAGCAGCGGGCGAACGCTGAAAGCCGCCGTCGATCAGCTCGCGCAAATCGACCGGCCGCAGCATCGGCTCGTCTCGATGGTCGGCGCGATCGCGCAGGACGGTTCGTCCAACCGCTACGACGTCGCACTGCGTATTTCGGAAAAGACGGGTGGCAAGCACTTTCTGCTGCCTGCTCCGCTGATCGCCGACAGCGAGGCAGAGCGCGCGCAGTGGGTCAATCACCGGCTTTACCGCATCGTCGAATCGTTGATGGCGAAGGCGGACGTGTCGTTCGTCGGTATCGGCGACATTGGCCCGAAATGTCCCTTGCATATCGACGGGTTCATTACCGCGGCTGAAGTCGCCGAGTTGACCGGCCGCGGCGCCGTGGCCGAAATGTTGGGACTGCCGATCGATGCCAACGGCGCGCCGGTCGATTCGCCGACCGGGCGACGCGTGACCAGCGTTCCGCTCGACTCTCCGCCCAAACGCCCGACGATCGCCTTTGCCGGCGGTGCGCGCAAACATGGCGCCGTGCTCGCGGTGCTCAAGGGCGGCTGGCTATCGGGGCTCGTCACGGACGAGGCATGCGCCCGCGCTGCACTCGGCGATGGCGAGCACCCGGCCAAGCGCGCCAAAGGACGCAGCGCGCATGCGAACGCCTGATCGCAATCTTCGCTATTGCCGGATTTCCGCTTCGACGAGCAACTTCAAGAGGGCCAGCGACTCCTGCCACCCGAGATAGCAGGCTTGCGCGGGAATGACTTCCGGTATGCCCTCTTGGACGATGTTCACCTCGGTGCCGAAAGGCGTTTGCGTGAGCGTCACCGTCGTTTGCATTTGGCCGGGCAGGTTCGGGTCGTCGAACTTGCCGGTGTAGCGGATCCGCTCGTTCGGCACCAGTTCTAGATAATCTCCGCCGAACGAATGCCCATCCCCCGTCGTGAAATTAGTGAACGACATCCTGTAGTTGCCGCCCACTTCGGCCTGAAGGTGATGCACGGTGCCGGTGAATCCATTGGGCGGAAGCCATTTCGCCAACGCCGCCGCATCGAGAAAGGCTCGGTAGATACGTTCGGGCGTGGCGCGCAAGACGCGGTGCAGGCGGACGGTATTCGTAGGCATGTTGGGCTCCTTGGTGGACTCGTTCGGCGAAGGGACGGCCCCTTCGATCCTACTCGACGAACAAGGCCGCCCAAAATCGACAAGGACCCGCCCCGCTTATCGCACGCTTCGAGCGCTTTCTCTTCGTCCTGTTAAATCGTCGATGCGCCCGCATCCGGCAGCCTATCCCTCACATTCCCCAATCGCTTCTCTCGAGCGGCAGAACCCGCTCGGTGGACAGTCGACGTTCGCCGGCAGGGGGTGAGGCCCTCTAGCGCGTGCATACAAATGTCAATACACTTGCAAAGTAGATGAGCTGTGGAGTTCGAATGGGACGAAAGGAAGAATCGAATCAACATCCTCAAACACGGGATCGATTTCGCCGATGCAATCGACGTGTTCAACCACCCTGTGCTCACGGCGTTCGACGGCCGCGAAGACTATGGTGAAGAGCGCAGGATTGCCCTCGGGTGGATGAAGGCGATCATGGCCGTCGTCGTGTACGTGGAGCGCTATGGCCCGGTCATACGCATCGTCTCCGCTCGCAAAGCAACCAAGCATGAGGTCAAACGTTATGAGCAAAGCGTCAAGAACTGACTGGAAACGCGTCGAGAAGCTGAAAGAGGAGCACATCGACACCAGCGACATCCCTGAACTGGGCGAGGATTTCTTCGCTCGCGCCGAAGTGCACGTCCCACCGAAACAGGCGGTGACGATGCGGCTCGACGTTGACGTGCTGAACTGGTTCAAGGCGCAAGGCCAAGGCTACCAAACGCGCATCAACAAACTGCTGCGGGCCTATATGCTCGCCCACCAGGGGCGGCACGCATAACAGCGATGCGGTTCGACTAGCGCGCCGAGCGTTGCGCGCGGAAAGCCTGTCTCGCGCCAACCGGATCCGCACCCGTCGCGTCTGATCGATGTGCGCCCGGCCTGCGCGCCGTCGCGCGGCGCGCGTGGGCTCGGTTACGCCGCCCTTTTCATTCAGGCCGCCGACAACACCTCCACGATCTTGCGCTCGTACGCAAGCCCTTCCTCGTCGAACAGGTGGCAATGTTCCGGGTCCGCGCCAAGCACGATCGTCTCGTTTCGCTCGTGCCGCTCGAGCGGCGGGATGCGTGCGATCAGCCCGTCGGGCGCAACCGGCGTTTCCGCATACAGGTAGGCCGCGTCGCCGAGCGATTCGACCGTCGTCGTGCGCGCCGCGACGCCGTACACGTTGGCACCGCCCGCCTGCCGCGGATGCAAATGCTCGGGACGAATGCCCACGGTCACGCGCGCACCCAGTTGCAGCGTGCGCACGTTCGATGAAGTCACGGCGCGCGTCTCGACTGCCACGCGCTGCGTTTCCCCCGTTGCATAGCGCACGAGCACGCCGTCGTCGACGATCTGCTCGACGACGCCATCGAGGAAATTCATCTTCGGCGATCCGATGAACCCGGCGACGAACCGATTGGCCGGCGCATGATAAAGCCGGTTGGGACTGCCCACCTGCTCGACGTTGCCCGCCGACATCACGACGATCTTGTCGGCAAGCGTCATTGCCTCGACCTGGTCGTGCGTCACGTAGATCATCGTCGTCTTCAATTCGTCGTGAAGCCGCGCGAATTCGAGCCGCATCTTCACGCGCAATGCGGCATCCAGATTCGATAGCGGCTCGTCGAACAAGAACACCTTCGGCTTGCGCGTGATGGCGCGTCCGATCGCCACGCGCTGACGCTGGCCGCCCGAGAGCTGCTTGGGCTTGCGGTCGAGCAAATGATCGATGTGCAAGATCTTCGCCGCATTGCGCACCGCCTCGTCGATCTCCGGCTTCTTGGCTCCCGCAAGCTTCAGCCCGAACGCCATGTTGTCGTAGAGCGACATGTGCGGGTAAAGCGCGTACGACTGGAACACCATCGCGATTCCGCGCTTGGCCGGCGGCACGTCGTTGACACGCGCCGTATCGATCAGCAATTCGCCGCCGCTGATGCTCTCGAGCCCTGCGATCATCCGCAGCAACGTCGATTTACCGCAGCCGCTCGGCCCCACGAACACGACGAACTCGCCATCGGCGATATCGAGGTTCACGTTGTGTAAAACCTCATTTTCCTCGTAACGTTTGGCGATGCCGCGCAAGGTCAAGCTTGCCATGATCCGTCTCCTTTCCCATTCACCGCCGTGCGCGCCGTATCGGCGAAGCCGGCCATCCATTGATCGACAAGCGCAGGCAATGCGCGCATATCGTCGAATATTTGCTGTGCGCCCGCCTGCACGAGCGCGTCGACGTGAGCGCGGCCGCCGTGCCCCGCATGCGTGCCGCCCGCAAAACCGAGCACGAGCATGCCCGCCGCGGTGGCGGCGGCGACGCCCGCCGCGCTATCCTCGACGACCAGGCAAGCGTTGCTCGCAACGCCGAGCGCCTCGGCCGCGGCGATATAGATATCGGGAGCGGGCTTGGGCCGCGGCACGCGATCGGCGCAAAACACGCGCGCGCCGAAAAACCGAGCGAGGCCGGTGCGCGCGAGCACGGCTTCGACATAAGCCGTAAAGCTATTGCTCGCGCAGGCCTTGGTCAGCGCTATTTGCCCGAGCGCCGCCTCCACGCCCGCAACGATCGGCGCTTGCTGCGCCGCCGCCTCGACGCTGCGCCGGATCGCATCCATCTCGACGGCCGCAAGCGTTTCGCCGAATGCAGCGGCGCTCGCCTCGAGCACGCGTTCGATGCGCAAGCCAAGCAGCGGTAATACGACCGGCTCTACGTCGACATGCGGCCAGCGCGCTTGCAACTCGCTCACGAGCATCTTCGCCGCGACGGCTTCGCTGTCGATCAGCACGCCGTCGCAATCGCAAATCAGCACTCGATCGCGCCGCAACGCCTCTGCGTTGGTGGTCGATGCCGTCATTTGACGGCTCCGAAGGTCAGACCGCGCACCAACTGCTTTTGCGATACCCAGCCCACGAGCAAAATGGGCGCGACCGCAAGCAGCGAAGCCGCGGACAGCTTCGCCCAAAACAACCCTTCGGGACTGGAGTACGAAGCGATGAACACGGTCAGCGGTGCGGCGCTCGAACTGGACAGGTTGATGCTCCAGAACGCTTCGTTCCACGACAGAATCACGAGCAAGAGCGCAGTCGAGGCCAATCCGGGCAACGCCATCGGCATCAACAGATAGACGATCTCCTGCCATGTCGCGGCCCCGTCGATCCGGCCCGCTTCGAGAATGTCGCGCGGAATCTCGTTGAAGTAGGTGAACGCCATCCACACGGCGATCGGCAGGTTCATCAACGTATAGACGATGACGAGCCCCGTTACCGTATCGAGCAGGCCCGCGTTCTTCCAAATCAAATAGATCGGCACGAGCACGCCCACCGACGGCATCATCTTCGTCGACAGCATCCACAGCAGCAGCTTTTGCGTGCGGCGCGTCGGGAAGAACGCCATGGTGTAAGCAGCGGGCACGGCAAGCAGCAGGCTCAGCACGGTGACGCCCGCCGACACGAGGATCGAGTTGCGCGCGAACAGAAAGTAGTCGCTGCGCGCCAGGACTTCCCGGAAACTGTCGAGCGTCGGCGTGAAGATCAGCGACATCGAGTATGCGTCGCGCTCGGTCTTGAACGCCGTGATCGTCATCCAAAAGATCGGGAAGAACAACGCGAGCGCGATGATCCAGGCGAGCAGGCCCGGCAGCGCCCGCTTCACCGCGTCCAAGGCTGGCGCTTGCGCGAGCCCGGCTCGCGCGGAGGGTACGGTTGGATGGCTCATGCTTCGTATTCTCCCTTCAAGTTCTTCGCCAGCATGCGCACGAGGAAGAACGCGACGATGTTGGCGAGCACCACGGCCAGAATGCCCCCCGCCGATGCAAGACCGACATCGAACTGTTGCAGGCCCAGCGCATAGATCAAATACGAAAGGATCGTCGTCGCATTGCCGGGGCCGCCCGAAGTGGTCGTATAGATTTCAGCGAAGATCGACAGCAAGAAGATCGTCTCCATCATCACCACGACCGCGATCGCGCGCCGCAAGTGAGGCAGCGTGATATAGAAAAACATCGCGATCGGGCCGGCGCCGTCGATGCGCGCGGCTTCCTTTTGCTCTTCGTCGAGCGATTGAATCGCCGTGAACAGGATCAAGAACGCGAACGGCAGCCACTGCCAGGCGACGATCACGGTGATGGCCGACAACGGATAGGTGGCGAACCAATCGACCGGCTGCATGCCGAGCGAGCGCATCGCGGCTGCGGCCACCCCGTACACCGGGTGCAACATCATGTTCTTCCAAATCAGCGCACTGACCGTCGGCATGACGAAGAAAGGGCCGATCGCGAGCAGGCGCGCAATGCCTTGGCCGATGAACTTCCGATCGAACAGCAGCGCCATCAAGATGCCGCCCACGACCGTGATCACGAGCACGGAGCCGATCAGCTCGAGCGTGTGCACGATCGACGGCACGAAGGAAGGATCGGTGACCAGATAGCGGTAGTTGTCCAACCCCGCGAAACCTTTCTCGTCGGGATTGAGCAAGTTGTATCGCGAGAACGAATACCAGATCGTCATGGCGAGCGGTATCGTCATCCACAGCACCAGCACGGCGACCGAGGGGGCCGCCAGCCAACGCGTCGATCCGGCGCGCCGCTCAGGGGTGGGCAAGGCGTCTTGCTCCGCGGCGTGCGAGAGCGGCATATGAAGATGTCCCATCGTTCGGACTCCTTAACGATCGCGTCACCGCGCCCGATGACATCGAAAGCGGGCGGCCGCGCGACATGGCCGGCTGCCCGCACGAGAGCGATGCGCGCGCGCCGCGCACCGCCCGCCGGCTTACCTTCTTACTTCTGGTAGCCGGCTTGACGCACCGCACGGTTGGCGGCGGCGTTACCGGCCTGGAGCGCTTGATCGACGCTCATTTGACCGGCCAATGCACCCGAGATGCTCTGCCCGACGACGGTTCCGAACGATTGGAATTCGGGGATGCCGACGAACTGCACGCCCGTGTAGGGAACGGGCTTGGCCGTCGGGTGATTCGGGTCTGCCGTCTTGATCGCGTTTTCGACGAATTCGGAGAATGGCGCCGCCTGCTTGTACTCGGGACGGTTGTAAGTCGATTCGCGCGTTCCGGGCGGCACCGACGCCCAGCCTTCGTCCTTGGCGACGAGTTCGATGTAGGGCTTGCCCGTCGCCCATTCGATGAACTTCTTGGCGTCGTCTTGTTTCTTCGACGTCTTCGGAACGGCCAGCGCCCAGGCCCACAGCCAGTGCGAGCCGTTCGGCGTGACTTCGGTCGGCGCCGCCGCAAAGCCGATCTTGTCGGCGACTTGCGACTGGCTCTTGTTGTAGAGCATGCCGGCAGCCACCGTGGCGTCGATCCACATCGCGCACTTGCCCGAGGACATCAGCGTGAGGTTTTCGTTGAAGCCGTTGGAGCTCGCCCCCGGAGGGCCGTCTTTCTTCATCAGTTCGACATAGGAACTCACGGCCTTTTTCCACTCGGGCGAGGTCAACTGCGCCTGCCACTTTTCGTCGAACCAGCGGCCGCCGTACGTGTTCACGCGCGTGGTCAGATAGGCCATGTTCTCGCCCCACCCGGCCTTGCCGCGCAGGCAAATGCCGTAGATGCCCGCCGCCTTGTCCGTCAGCTTGTCGGCAAACTGCGTGATCTGGTCGTAGGTCGGCTTGGGCGGCATCGTCAGCCCTTTCGCCGCGAACAGATCCTTACGATAGAACGTCATCGAACTTTCCGCATAGAACGGCAACGCATAAAGCGTGCCGTTGTACGACAGGCTATCGCGCACGGGTTTCATGACGTCGTTCACGTCGTAATCGGCCGAGAGATTGCTCATCGGCGTGAGCCAGCCGCGCTTGCCCCACTGCGGCGCCTCGTATGCGCCGATCATCATGACGTCGAATTGGCCGCTGCCTGTGGTGATGTCGGTCGTTGCGCGCTGACGCAGCACGTTCTCCTCGAGCACCACCCAGTTCAACTTGATGTTCGGATTGCTCTTTTCGAAATCGGACGAGAGCTTCTTCATCTCGATCATGTCGGGGTTGTTCACCACGGCGATCGTGATGGTGGCCGCCGCCGCCGGTAAAGCGGCCATGGCCATCGACATGAGAGCGCCCGCGGCGATCGCACGCCGTGTCGACGCCAAGGCATAGCCGAAATTACGTTGCATCGCTTGTCTCCTTTAACTCTTGTACGTTGTGGTGGAAAGGCATGTGCGCTCTCGTGGAGAGCGCGGTTCGTACACAGCTGGGGCGGGAAGCTCGCCCCCCCTGCTTGCGATTGTTTCCGGACTGCCGATCCCGCAGAGCGTTCGCTCATTCGAAGAGCAATTGCTCAACCGGTGATCGAATGATCGGATACACGCTCTGGCGTGTCAAGGCGGGGGTGGGACTTTCGATGATGCGGTGCGCAAGAGCGGGTTGGCCTTTCGGCCTATTGCGAAAATGGACTAAACTAACGAAACTTAGTCCATTGCAACCACACCATGAAAATCGTGAACATCCATGAAGCGAAGACCCACCTGTCGCGGCTCGTCGATCAAGCCGCGCTGGGCAGCCCTTTCATCATCGCCAAGGCGGGCAGACCTATCGTCAAGGTCGTGGCGCTCGACGCCCTCGCTCCGGAGGAACAGCGGCGTCTCGGGTTCCTCGCGGGCGAATTGCTCGTTCCGGACGATTTCGATCGCATGCAAGCCGGGGAGATCGAGCACCTCTTCGGAGGCGCAGGCACATGAGACTATTGCTTGATACGCATGTGCTGTTGTGGGCGGCGGCGCAACCGGAACAGCTTTCGCCGGCTGCACGCGCCCTGCTGGAAGATGAAGACAATGCGCTCGTGTTCAGCGCCGCCAGCCTTTGGGAGATCACGATCAAAAGCGATTTGGGCAGGCGCGACTTCCGCGTCGATCCGCGCCTGTTTCGCCGCGCGCTCGTCGATAACGGCTATTTGGAATTGCCGATTACGAATCAGCACGTGCTCGCGCTCAAGGGCTTAGCGGGGCACCATAAGGACCCCTTCGACCGCATGCTCGTCGCGCAGTCGATCGCCGAAGGCATCGTGCTCGTCACGACGGATCCGCTCGTCGCTCAATACGCGGGGCCCATCAAGCAAGTGTGAGCGTGCGCGTCACAAGCGTTGACCAAGCACATCGTCCACCAAGGGCACGGCGGCAAGCGCCACGAGCACCGTCGCAAGCGGCACCGTCGAGATGAAGCCCATGTGCTTGAAGCCGATGGCACCGGCCAATCCGCCGCAAAAGAACGAAGCCAGCAACGATGCCAGCAGCGCTAGCCGGCGGCGGTCAGCCAACACGGGCGCGCCATAGAGCGTCGGATGCGAGAACGGGCCGTTCCAATAGAAGAGCTTGCCCAGCTCGATGCCGATGTCGGTCACGAGCCCCGTTACGTGCGTGGTGCGGATTTCCGCCTTCGAAATCTTGGTGATCATCGCGTTCTGCAAGCCCATCACGAAGCACAGCAGCGCGACCGTTGCCGGCACGAACAGCACGCGATGCGCTTCAAGATTCGCTCCGAGGAAGCCGAATATGAGCAGCAATGACGCTTCGAGCATGAGCGGCATCGCGTAGAGGCTGCGCAGCTCTTGGCGGCGCCCCCAATTGATCAGCATCGCCGATACCGCCGCGCCCGTGATGAACGAGACAAGGGACGCGAAGCCCGCTCCCGCGAGCCCCAGCTCGCCGAGGGCCAAAGCGTCTGCCGTGGTGGAGACGATCCCCGACATGTGCGACGTATATTGCCCCACAGCCAAGAAGCCGCCTGCGTTGGCCGCGCCGGCCACGAACGCGAGCGAGCGCCCCAGGCGGCGGTTGGCTTCGTCCGTGCGCTCGGGGTCCGTCAATGCGCGAAGGTAATGAATAGGCATGCTGACTCGCTAGCTCGGGCGCGTGCGATGTCGGCCTTCGCCCTCGGAAGAGGGGGGCTGTCTGCGCCCGAATGTTCGAGCGTAGCACGAGCGTCCGAAATTTTTTTACGATAGATCAACGCGCGTGCGTGATGTGCGATCCGATCCTCGATGAACATCTCGATGAAATAGTCGCCATGGTCGTAACCCTCATGACGCCGCAGCGTTAGTGTCGACCGCCCCTCAGGCGCGCCCGCGCGAACACGTCGACATCCGGTTGCTCAATGCGGAACTTGTCTGCCTAGCCTTGATCGGGGTGCTCGTGAGGGCGCCCCTTGTGCAACGCTTGCCTACTCGACGTGCATAGGCGCATGCCTCGCGGGACCATATCGGCACCCAAAAGGGCGGAATAGCCCACGCCGTCTTGTGCCCGATTCGCCGAGCGCCTACCGTGGAGCCACCCCCGATATCAAGACAGCAATGGAGCGAGACACATGGGTTCGAACACGGTTCATCCGTGCGACGAGCAGTTGCCGCTTGGGCGACTGCTTACGCTCGGCATTCAGCACGTCCTTGTCATGTACGCCGGCGCAGTGGCCGTCCCGCTCATCGTCGGCAGCGCGCTGTCACTGCCCAAAGATCAGATCGCCTTCCTGATCAGCGCCGACCTATTCTCCTGCGGCATTGCGACGCTGATTCAAACACTCGGGTTGTGGGTATTCGGGATCCGGCTGCCCGTGATCATGGGCTGCACGTTCGCGGCGGTCGGCCCGATGGTGGCAATCGGCACGAACCCGCAACTGGGCTTGCTCGACATATTCGGCTCCACCATCGCCGCCGGCGCAATCGGCATCGTGCTCGCACCGGCCATCGGCCGGCTGCTGCGCTTTTTCCCGCCCGTCGTCGTCGGCACGGTGATTTCGGTCATCGGCTTGTCGCTCATGGAGGTCGGCATCAACTGGGCGGCCGGAGGCGTCGGCAACCCCGACTACGGCAATCCCGCGTACCTTGGCCTGTCGCTGTTCGTGCTCGCGCTGATCCTCGTGATCACCAAGTTTTGCCGCGGGTTTCTTGCGAACATCTCGGTGCTCATCGGCATCGTCGCCGGCTTTATCGCCGCGGCCGTCACGGGGCACGTCTCGTTCGACGGCGTGCGTCTTGCACCCTGGGTCGGCATCGTCGCGCCATTTCACTTCGGCCTGCCGCACTTCGATCCGCTAGCCATAGCGACGATGGTCACCGTCATGTTCGTGACGTTCATTGAATCGACGGGCATGTTCCTCGCCGTCGGCGACATGGTTGGACGTCCCGTCGATCGCGCGACCCTCGTGCGCGGCCTGCGCGTGGACGGACTGGGCACGCTAATCGGCGGCATCTTCAATTCGTTCCCGCATACGTCGTTTTCGCAAAACGTCGGGCTGATCGGCGTGACCGGGGTCAGAAGCCGCTTCGTTTGCGCAACGGGCGGCTTGATTCTCGTCACGCTGGGACTCTTTCCGAAGATGGCGCAAGTGGTCGCCTCCGTCCCGCCGTTCGTGCTCGGCGGCGCCGGGATCGTCATGTTCGGCATGGTCGCGGCGAACGGGATCAAATCGCTCTCGCGGGTGGACTTCGAGACACAGCCGCACAATCTGTTCATCGTCGCGGTAAGCGTGGGCCTGGGCCTCGTGCCGGTGGTCTCGCCGAAATTCTTCATCCAATTGCCGCACGCGCTCTCGCCGCTGCTGCACAGCGGGATTCTGCTCGCCTCCGCGTCTGCCGTTCTGCTAAACGCGATCTTCAACGGCGTCTCGCGCACGCCCGAATCGACCGAGGCCGAAGCGAACGACTCGCGCCATGCCTCCCTCGAGCAGGGAGCCGTCGATATGCGCTGAATCCATGCACTGATTTCGCCCGCATCCCTCCCTCGCCAAGGGCGCGCATCGAGTCATTTAGGCTCGAGCGCGCTCTTCATTTTTTTTGCGGGCGAGGCGTCGCTCGGGCCGCAGCGTTCGGCTCGGGCCGACGCGACCGCGCGTCGCACACTGGGGTGCCGCAGCATACAGCGCCGCCCCTCATCGACAAGATAGTTAGGAGAACTTAGCTATCGTTTACACCGATGCTCTTTAGTATGATAAATAGCCGTGGCATTGCCCCCATATTCCTGAAAACCCGCGCCGTTTCTCGCTTTCAGGGGAACCAGCATCCGCGAAAATTTTATTCATACGAAATGGTTTCGGTGACGAAAAGCCCCGGGATCGAGTAGTACGACTAAAGCCGCGCAAACGATTGCCGTAAACAAATTTGGGAGCAGATGCCTCCCTCCCCCTGTTGCGAAAGTGGTCCAGCGGCCCTCTTCGTCTCTTAATAAGGAGTCCTAAATATGTTGCGTTTCGTACGGTTCCTTTCGCGCGACGAGCGCGGCGTCAGCGCACTCGAGTATTCGGTCTTGGCCGGCATCGTCGTGGTGGCTGTTGCCGCGGCTGGCGCGATCTTCGGCGGCACCGACGGCCTACCGGCCCTGTTCAACAACATGATCACCCACGTGACTAGCGTTCAGACCAACGGTCATTGATGCAATGAGTCCGTTCGGCCAGTGCGCCGAACGGCTCCTCTTTGCGGGCTATGGCGCACGTCGATCGACA
This sequence comes from Trinickia sp. Y13, assembly GCF_029522115.1. GTDB lineage: Bacteria > Pseudomonadota > Gammaproteobacteria > Burkholderiales > Burkholderiaceae > Trinickia. The sequence continues at coordinate 62,308 of NZ_JAKWFK010000002.1, forward strand.
GGCAAACGTATGTTCTTGATCAACGCACTAGCCAGCGCCCTGCTGTTGACGCTGGCGCTCTCCGACCTGCGTCGGCGGCGCCTGCCCAACGCGAGCGTGGCTGCTTTCGCCGCGCTTTACCTCGCTCACGCGTGGCTCGGGGCGGAAAATTCGACCGGATTCGAGCACCATCTGGCCACCGGCGCGCTCGCACTCGTCCTCTCTGCCCTGCTGTTTCGTTTCGGATGGCTCGGCGGCGGGGATGCCAAGCTCTTCGCCGCGGTGTTCTTGTGGTCCGGTCCCGCGCACGCGAGCACCGTATTCTTCATCGTCTCGTTTCTCGGTTTGCTGCTCGCGCTCGCTCAACTCGCGCTGCGGCGAGTACCGAGCGCGGCCGCGATCGACCCCGACCGCGGATGGCTCGCGCCGGCGCGCGGCGTGCCCTACGGCGTCGCCCTCGCGGCGGGCGGCATCGCCGCAATTTGGCTGCCCCCCGCGATCGGCCATGCGCCCGTATTGGGGCACGCAGCCTGGTCGCTTTTGATTCACGCACGGCTCACATAACGGATCGCCGTCGCCATGCAAAATTTTCTCAAACTCGCCGGCTTGATCGTGGTCGCGGCCATCGGCGCATTCGTCTTGCGGGCGCTCTACGTCGCCGCCTCGCGCCCTGGCCCCGCGAAGCCGCCCGCGATGGTGCGCATTCGCGCCGCCGCGGCCGATCTGCCGGACGGCTTGTTGCTGCGCGATAGCGATCTCATGTGGAAAAGCGTGCCGCGCAGCGACGCGCCGACGGGCGCGCTCGTCGATGGTCAAGCCGACGCAGTCGACCTCAAGGGCGACCTGCTGCGTCACGCAGTCAAAGCAGGCGCGCCGCTTGGCGCCTCGGACGTGATCTCGCCGAGCTCGCCGGGCTTTCTCGCCGCCGCGCTTCAGCCGGGCATGCGCGCCATTTCGGTGGCGATCGACGATGTCTCCGGCAACGCCGGGCTGATCGAGCCGGGCGATTACGTGGACGTCTTGCTTACGCAGCAAATTGCCACTGCGCCGGGGGCGCCCTCGCTTTCGGATCGAACGGTCGAGACGGAAACCATTGCCGAACGCGTGCGCGTGCTGGCGGTCGGCACCGCGTTCAAGCGTCCCAAGGACGACGACACCAAGCCCAGCACTGCAAACGCCCGCGCGCGCACCGTCACGTTCGAAGTGACCCCGCGCAGCGCCGAAGTCGTCACGGTGGGCGCGCATCTGGGTTCGCTCTCGCTCGCGTTGCGCAGCTTCGCCACGCGCGACCGGCACGCATCCCAGCCCGAAGACGTGATCGAGCCGCAGACCCCGCCCATGTGGGCGCGCGACGTATCGCGCGGCTTGCGCGCGATGACGCCCGCGCCGCAAGCACCGGCGCACGCGGCTGCCCCGCGTCCGGCGGCAAGCGCGCGCACGGTCCTCGTCTACCGCGGCTCCAAGCAAACCGAGGCTTTCGGCACAAATTCGCCGGGGCTGCCGAATGCAGCCACGATCGCACCGGGCGTGCCGCCGTTGCCCTCGGGCACACCGCCTGCCGGCCCCGCCGCCGCGACCGGTGCGCAGCCGGGAACGGCGACGACACCTCATCCTGCTGCCTAGGGTCGCCAAATGATGCTTCGCACGAACCGATCTTTTTTGCGTCTTCAGCGACCTATGCCGCGACGCGCTCATCCGTACCCCCGCTCGCGCTTGCTCGCCATCTTCGCGGGCCTGCTCTATGCCGTCGCTTGCTTTTACTTGACGGCGGCGCCCGCCCACGCGGCCGATAGCGACTCGGTGCTCTCGGTGCCCGCGGGCGGCGGCGAAATGGTGCAGTTGCCCGAGGCGGCCGTGGCCGTCTTCGTCGCCGACCCCGATGTGGCCGACGTCCACGTGCCCACCCCAAAAACGGTGTTCGTGCTCGGCAAGAAGGCCGGCACGACGACGCTGTTCGCGCTCGGCGCGAACAATCGCCCCATCCTGCGCAAGACGATCAACGTGGCGACGGACATAGCGTCGATTCAGCGGCTGCTCGATGCGCGCTTCCCCCAATGGCGATTGACGGTCGCGAGCGCGCCAGGATCGTTGATGGTGAGCGGGCACGTGCCCAGCGCAGCCGATGCGGACGCCGTCGCGCAAACGTTGAAACCGTATCTGCACGAGCACGAAACGCTCGTCAATCGGTTGGCGCTCGCGCAACCGATCCAAGTCCATCTGCGCGTACGCATCACGGAAGTCGATCGCAACATCACGCAGCAATTGGGCATCAATTGGAGCGCGTTCGGTTCGAGCGGCAACTTCGTCGGCGGGCTCTTCGGCGGGCGCGCCATCGTCGATTCGACGGCAAGGCTCTTCAATTTGTCGCCCACCGGCGCTTTCTCCGTGCTGGGTGGATTTCACACTTCGCACACATCCATCGACGGCGTGCTCGACGCACTCGATCAGGAAGGATTGATCACGATGCTCGCCGAGCCGAATCTGACGGCGATGTCCGGCCAGACGGCGAGCTTTCTTGCGGGCGGCGAGTTTCCGATTCCCGTCGCTCAAGACACGACGGGCGCAATCACGATCGAGTTCAAACCTTACGGCGTCTCGCTCGATTTCACGCCGACCGTGCTCGCGAACAACCGCATCAGCCTCAAGGTGCGGCCCGAGGTGAGCGAGATCGATCCGACCAATAGCGTCACGACCGGCTCGATCAAAGTCCCCGCGCTGACGGTGCGCCGTGTGGAGACGACCGTCGAGCTCGCGAGCGGCCAAAGCTTCGCGATCGGCGGCCTGCTGCAAAGCAAGACCAGCGACGTGCTCTCGCAACTGCCCGGTATCGGACGTCTGCCAGTCCTCGGCAAGCTGTTCTCTTCGAAGGACTACTTGAACAACAAGTCCGAAGTGGTCGTGATTGTTACGCCTTACATCGTTCAACCGGTGGGCCCGGGACAGACGCATGACGCGCTCGACAGCGTCACGCGTCCGAGCAGCGACGTCGAATACGCACTGCAGCGCGCGATCGGCCTCGATCCGCTCGCGGGAAAAGGGCCACGCCTCGTCGGCGCGGCCGGCTTCGTGTACTGAACCGGACAATAGGATAGGAGCCAAGCGATGCGTCATCGATTCTCAACCCTCATCGTTTCCTCGATCATGGTGCTCGCCGCGGGCTCGGGCTTGACGGGCTGCATGTCGGAGCACCCGCCCCTCGGCATGCCGAACGATTCGGTGATCGGCTTTTCCTCCGAAAACGGCGGGCAGGCGGTTGCGCCGTCATGCGATCAACTGAATCAGCCGTCGCATATGCTCGATGCGGGTCGTGCCCGGCCGGGCGTGGCCTTCGGCTGCGCGACCTATTCGAACCTCGCGGCCATGCTCGTGCGCCCGGCCGATCTCGTGGCCCCCTTGCCTTATGCGGGCGCAGATGCCGCGCTCGCCGCCAGCGCCGTGCGCGCCTATGAGGAAGGACGAGCGCAGCCCCTGCGCTCGACCTCCACCACGACGTCGGTCGCGCATTAAGGACGGACATACCATGGGTGCTTTCGAACTGCGCTCCGCCAATCGTCGCGCCGCTCCACAAGCGACCGATCGCATCGTCGCGGTAGTCGGGGATGCGAGCAGCGAAGAAGTCGTCAAGAACCTCATGCTCGATCAAGGCATCGCGCACGCTTTCGTCATGCGCGGGCAGATCGGCGATGCCATCGAGCTCATGCGCGGGATAGGGCATTCGCCGCGGCATTTGCTCGTCGATGTCTCGGACTCGTCGATGCCCGTGTCGGACCTGATGCGGCTCGCGGAAGTCGTCGATCCTTCGGTCAACGTGGTCGTCGTCGGCGATCGCAACGACGTCGGCTTGTTTCGCTCGCTCTTGCGCATGGGCGTCGAGGACTATCTCGTCAAGCCGCTGACGGTCGAACTCGTGCAGCGCGCGCTCACGGCGAGCGACCCGTCCGCCTCCGTGCGCGCGGGCAAGGCGATCGGCTTCATCGGTGCGCGCGGCGGCGTGGGCGTCACCACGATTGCCACCGCGCTGGCGCGGCACCTCGCCGACAAGACCCGCCGGCGCATCGCGTACGTCGATCTCGACTTGCACGGCGGTGCGGCCGCATCGATGCTCGGCATCGTGTCGAACAATGGCCTTGCCGAGCTGCTGCAAAACACGCAGCGGCTCGATCAGCAACTCATTCATCAAACCGCCGTCGCACAGAGCGATCGCCTCTCCGTGCTCAGCGCCGCGCTGCCCTACGAGCAGCCGCTCGCGTTGCGTCCCGGCACGGTCGGCGAACTCGTCGCGGCGCTCAAGCGCCACTTTCATTACGTCGTGCTCGACCTGCCGCAACGCGCGGGCGGCTTCGTCGAAGAAACGCTCGACGCCTGCGAAACGATCCACGTCGTCGCGGATCGTTCGGTGCATGCCGCGCGCGAGACGGCGCGCTTGTGCCGATTCGCCGAGGGACGCCCGGCCGATGCCGCCGTGTCGGTGCTCCTGAACAATGCGCAACAGCCCGTGCGCGGGCGCGTCGCGCAGGCCGACTTCGTGCATGCGCTCGGGCGCGCGTCGGTGCTCGAGTTCCCGTACGAGCCGCAAACGCTCGCCGTCGCGGAAAATCTCGGCGAGGCGATCGCGGACGGCAAGCATTCCGCGTTTGCGCGCGCGGTCGTCGCGCTCGCCGATGCCATCACGGGCTCGGACGCCCCTGTCGTTGCCGCCCGCAGGCCCTGGTATGCGCGCCTGCTGCCGAAACGGAGCGCCGCATGATGTTCGGCCGCCGCAGCAACCCGCCCTCTTTCGCGCCCCAATCGAGCGCCGCGCTCGATGCCGAGCACGTCGACGCGCGCACCCGGACCAACGAGCGCGCGGCCGCGGCAAGTCATGCGCCCCGCGCAGCCGCGGGTGCGGCCGCCGCGCCCAGCGCGCCGCCCGCCGCGCCCGCGCTCTCACACGACCTTGAACCGCGCACCAACGGGGCCGCCACGGCGCCGATGCCGATCGATCGCCACGACGCGCTGATTCGCTCGGACATGTTCAAGACGATCCGCTCGGCGGTGTTCTCGTCGATGAACATGTCGGCTGCGCTCATGATGTCGCGCGCGCAGGTGCGCGAAGGCATCGAGCAGATCGCCGCCGAAACGATCGCACGCGAGCGCTTGACGATCTCGCTGGCCGAGCAGGCGCTCATCGTCGACGAAATGCTCAACGACATGTTCGGCGTCGGACCGATCGAGCCGTTACTCGCCGACGAGAAGGTCACCGACATCCTCGTCAATGGCCCCGATCAGGTCTATGTCGAACGGGGCGGGCGCCTCGAGCTGACACCGCTGAAGTTCCGCGACAATGCGCACGTCGTCAACGTGGCGCAGCGCATCGCCGCGGCCGTCGGCCGTCGCGTGGACGAAAGCAGCCCGCTCGTCGACGCGCGCCTGGCCGATGGCAGCCGCGTCAACGTGGTGCTGCCGCCGATCGCCTTGCGCGGCGCATCGATTTCGATTCGCAAGTTCGCCAAGCGCAACATCACGCTCGCCCGCATGGCGCAGCAGGGCAATATTTCCCCGGCGATGGTGGAGGTGCTGCGCATCGCCAGCGCTTGCCGCTTGAACATCGTCATCTCCGGCGGCACGGGCTCGGGCAAGACGACGCTGCTCAACGCGCTGTCGAACTTCATCGATCCGCACGAGCGCATCGTGACGATCGAAGACGCGGCCGAGCTGCAACTGCAGCAGCCGCACGTCGTGAGCCTCGAGACGCGCCCCGAAAACAGCGAAGGCCTCGGCGGCATTTCGCAGCGCGATCTCGTGCGCAACGCGCTGCGGATGCGGCCCGATCGCATCATCCTCGGCGAGACGCGCGGCACCGAGGCGTTCGACGTGCTGCAAGCCATGAACACGGGCCACGACGGCTCTATGACGACGATCCACGCGAACACGCCGCGCGATGCGATCACCCGGCTCGAGAGCATGGTGATGATGGCCAACGGCAACCTGCCGCTAATATCGATCCGCCGTCAAATCGCAAGCGCCGTGCACATGATTCTGCAAATCGAGCGCATGCGCGACGGCATGCGCCGCGTCACGCGCGTGACGGAAATCTCCGGCATGGAGGGCGACGTCGTCATCACCCAGGATCTGTTCGCCTTTCGCTTCAATGCGAGCGCTTACGAAGAGCAGGTACGCGGCGCGTTCGAATCGTCGTCGCTGCGGCCCGCGTTCGCTCAGCGCGCCGCCTACTACGGCCTCGAAGAGCAACTGATCGGAGCGATGCAATCGTGACGCCCGCCGACGTCGTCGCCGCTGCCGCGTTCTTCGCGATCGTCGTCGCGGGGCTCATCGCTCGCTCGCTGCGCGAGATGGTGCGACGCCAGCCTGCACAGCGCATCGCCATGCGCGTCACCGCGCTGCGCGACCCGCAGGCGCAGAGCCGCCAAACGCCGAACGCAACGCCCTCGCATCAGCTCGTGAGCCTGGGCCGCCCCACCGGCGACGAACCGGCCTGGCAGACATGGTTGCGCGCCAAGCAGCAACGCATCGAGACGATCGCGGGCCGTGCGGGCATTCGCACCATCGTCGCCGCGGCCGTGCTGACCGGTCTCGCCTCGTTCGTGGCCGCATCCCTCGCGGGGCTGCCGCTGTGGGCGCGCGCGCTCGGCGCGCTCGTCGACGCCCTCATCGCCGTGCGCGGCGTCTATCTTTTCATCATCGCTCGGTTCAAGCAGCGTTTTCTCGCGGCGTTTCCCGACACGCTCGATTTGATCATTCGCGCGGTGCGTGCGGGTATTCCGGCGGTCCAAGCCATCTGCACGGCCGGGGTCGAGAGCGATGAACCCGTGCGCTCGACGTTTCGCACCATGGGCGACGCTTTGCTCGTCGGCGCGGAAGTGAAAGACGTGCTCGAACAAGCGGCCGCGCGACTGCAGCTCGCCGACTTTTCCTTCTTCGCCGTGTGCCTCGTCTTGCAGCGCGAAACGGGGGGCAACCTGGCGGAAACGCTCGAGAACCTCGCCGGCATCGTGCGCACGCGCCGAGACATTCGCGCGAAAACCAAGGCCCTCACCGCAGAAGGACGCATCGCCAGCAAAATCATCTCCGGCGTGCCGTTTTTCATCATGGGCTTTCTTTACCTCGTCAACCGCCCTTATGTGGCGCTGCTGTTCAATACGCGCGCCGGCCACAAGATGCTCACGCTCGCGGCCGTGCTGCTCGTGATCGGCATGTCGTTGATTCGCAAGATCGCCAATCTGGATACCTCCCGATGAACGCGACCGACATTTGGATGAACCTTGCGCTCGTCGCCCTGCTAGCGTGCGCGACACTGTGGCTGCTCCTGCGCGGCAGGAGCACCCGTTCGCGCATCGTGCAACGCGTGCGCCACGGCATCGCGCAAGCGAGCGCGCAGCCGCGGGAAAGCAACGTGCCGCAACGGCTCGCACACAAAGTCGCGCGCATCGGCGAGCGCATGCCGATCATCGATGCAGCCGAGCGAGGCAAGCTAGCGATGCGCCTTGCGAGCGCGGGCTTTCGCGAAAAACGCGCCGTTTCGATCCTTGCGGGGCTCAAGATCGTCTGCGGCGTATGCCTCGCGTTCGGCGCGATCATGCTCGCCGGTCACATTCCGCGCATCGGCGGCTATTTCGTGATGCGTGCATTGACGATGGCGGCCGCTTTCGTCGTCGGCATGATGCTGCCCGAGATCGCGCTCGGGTTCGCGATCAAGCGCCGGCAGCGCGCGATCTCGCTCACGCTGCCCGATGCGCTCGATTTGCTCGTGATCTGCACCAACGCGGGCAATAGCCTCGTCGTCGCCATCAAGCGCGTGGCCGCCGAGTTGCGCACGATCTGCCCCGCGCTCGCCGACGAATTCGCGGTGACGGCCGACGAGCTGCAGATCGGCGGCGACAGCGCGGCGGCGCTCAATGCGATGGCCGCGCGCATCGGCCTGACTTCGATGCGCGCCCTCGTGACGACGCTCGTGCAGTCGCAGCAGTACGGCACGCCCATTACGCAGTCGCTGCGCATGCTCTCGCGCACCGAGCGCGCGATGCAGATCATCGCGCTCGAGGAAAAGGCCGCGAAGCTAGCGCCGAAGATGACGCTGCCGATGATGCTGTTCATCATGCCGACCGTTGCGCTGATTGCGGCGGGGCCGGCCGTCATCCGGCTCATTGCGGTGTTTCATCATCATTGAAGTTGACGGTCGAAACGACCGCGGGAGGTTTCATGCATTCGATCCTGACGACGCCGCGGCGCCTCGTCGTTGCTGCGTTGGCGATGTCCTCGCTCGCAGCCGGTCTGTTGACCGGCTGCGCGAGCGCGCCGCAGGTTCAGACGCGTGCCGTCGTCGCCGAGCGCGGCGCCGATAAGAGCACCGACCTTCGCATCGCCGAAAGCGCGCTCGAGAGCGGCGACACGCAGCTCGCCATTTCGCTGTTCGAGCGCGCGCTCCAAGCCGATCCGCGCTCGCTGCCCGCGCAACTCGGCCTTGCCGACGCGATCTACGGCACCGGCGACCTCGCGCGCGCGGGCGTGCTGTACCGGCAGGCGGCGGCCGCCGAGCCCGGCAATCCGCGCGCCGAGCTCGGGCTCGCGCGTGTAGCGTTGCGCGAGCGCCGACTCGATGAAGCCATCGCGCGCTATCGACGGCTTGCCGCTGCGCACCCCGAAAACGCCGTCGTCGCCGAGGGGCTCGGCGCCGCGCTCGATTTGCAAGGCCACCACACCGAGGCGCAGGCCGTCTACCGCGCAGCGTTGACGCACCACCCCGAAGCTCAGGGCTTGAAGGCCAATCTCGGACTCTCCTTGATCTTGGAGCGGCGCGCGCGCGAAGGCGCGAACGTGCTGCTCGACATTGCGGGGCTGCCCGACGCGCCCGCGCAAGCACGCGAGAACTTGGCTCTCGCCTACGGTTTGCTTGGCAACGCCGAAGCGGCAAAAAGCATTCTCACGGCGGACATGCCCGCTGCATCGGCAGAGGACAACCTATCGTTCTACCGCGAGCTGCGCGAACGCTGGTCCGATGGAGCAGATTCGGCCGCTTCGACTGGCGACATCGCCGCACCCGGCGCCGCACGCGTCGAAGCGGTGCCGCCGGCACATCCGGCAATCGTTGGAGCCATCGAATGAAACGGCCCGCGCGCTTCGTATCGGACGAGCGCGGCGTCGTCGCGCTCGAATTCGTGCTCGTCTTCCCGTTTTTGATGACGGTGTTGTTCGGCATCGTCGATACGAGCCTGCTTCTATGCGACAAAGCCGTCATCACGAATGCGAGCCGTGAAGCCGCGCGCGCCGGCGTGGTGGTGCGAGTCCCGCAGATGGCCGCGACCGACGTCGCAAACGTCGCGCTCTCTTATGCGCAAAGCAGTTTGGTGACGGGCGGCACGGCGACGACGCCTACCGTCAATGTCGATCAGTCCGCAGGTACGTCGCCGGGCAGCCCGCTCGCGGTCACGGTCACTTATACCTATGAGGGGCTCGTGCTGGGCTCGGCGTTCAGTTCGTTGACGGGACCCGTCACAGTCACGGCGACGACGGTCATGAACTATGAGTAGACGAACCACGCACCGTGCATCGATGCATACCTCGCTGCGCGGGCAGCGAGGCTCGGTCCCGCTTTGGTTCTTGCTGACGGTCTCGATTCTTTTGACGTTCGGCGCGTTCGCCGTCGATTTGCCGCGCGTGGCGACCGTACGCAACGAGTTGCAGAACGCCGCCGATGCCGCGGCGCTTGCAGGCGCGTCGAAACTGCTCTCGGGTGGCAACGGCCCCGACTGGTCCGATGCGGCCAACGCGACGAGCGCTGCGGTTTCGCTGAACGCATCGGATGGCACGAAGCTTTCGGCCGCGAGCGTGCAAACGGGGTTCTGGAATCTGACTGGCGCGCCTTCGACGCTAGAGGCCCAGACGATCACGCCCGGCACCTACGACGCGCCCGCGGTGCAAGTGACGATCACGCGTAGCGCGAGCGCGAACGGCGGCGCCGTCTCGTTGCTGCTTGGCGGTTTTTTGGATCTGCTGAGTACGCCGACGAGCGCCACGGCCGTTGCGGTGGCTGCCGCTCCCTCGACCATCGGCGCTGGAGGACTGTTTCCGATGGTGGTCGATCAGTGCGTGTTGAACCAGTACTGGGACGCGCAAACGAACGAACCGACGATCGATCCGTCGACGGGGCAACCGTACGAGTTTCAGATCGGCAACGGGCACCTCTATGGCGCAAGTTGCGAAGCCGGACAATGGACGGCGTTTCTCGTCAATGCGGACGATGTGCCCACCGTGCGCGGGCTCATCGCATCGGGCAACCCTTCGCCGCTTTCGATCGGCGACAGCATTTGGATCGAGCCCGGGGTGAAGACGACGATCTACGACGACGTGCCGGTTGGCATGACGATCGTCATCCCGGTCGCCGCGCAGATCGATACGCACAGCTACGTGCCGATCGTCGCATTTGCCGCCTTCCACGTCGACGGAAGCTATGGCGGCAGCGACAAGTACATCGAAGGGCATTTCGTGAGCGGCTACCGGATACCCGTGCAGTCTTGGGGCATTGGACCGCAGTACGGCGCCTACGTGGCGCCGCGCTTGGCGTTATAGCGCTTTACGTCACCCCGCCGATCTGGCCGCCGCCGATGCCCCCACCGGCGCCGAAGCAGCACCGTAATCGACTGGCGCATCGGCCGGCCGCGGCGCTTCGCCGGTATTGGCGATCCAGCCGCCGCCGAGCGCCACGTAGAGATTCACGAGGTTCTCGAGCCGCGCCGCTCGCGCATTGACGAGCGACTGCTGCGCCGCGTAAAGGTTCGTCTGCGCCGTCAGCACCTGCAAGTAGCTGTCCACGCCGTTCTTGTATCGCAGTTGCGATAACTCCAACGTGCGCGATTGCGCAAACGTCGTGCGTTCGAGCGCGCCGATCTGCCCGTCGTAGGTGCTGCGCGCAGCGAGGTCGTCAGCCACCTCGCGGAACGCCGATTGAATCGCCTTCTCGTACTGCGCGATTTCAATCCGCTTCTGCACATTGGCCAAATCGAGGTTGGCGAGGTTTTGCCCGCCCTCGAAGATCGGCAGCTTGATCTGCGGCGCAAACGCCCACGCGGCCGAGCCCGGCTTGAACAAGCCGCCTAGCGTGGGACTTGCCGTGCCGAGCGAGCTCGTCAGCGAAATCTGCGGGAAAAACGCCGCCCGCGCAGCGCCAATATTCGCGTTGGCCGCACGCAGCGTCGCCTCGGCTTGCATGATGTCCGGCCGGCGCGTCAGCAAATCGGAAGGCAAGCCGGCGGGGATGTCGGTCAACAGCTTCTGATCGTCCAACCCGCGGCCCTGCGGCAGGTCGCCCGGCAACGGCTGACCGATGAGCAGGACCAGCGCATTCTCGGCCTGGGCGCGCGCCCGCGCTTGCGCCTCGCGATTGGCGCGCGCCTGCTCGACGATCGTCTCCGCTTGCCGCAGATCGAGCTCCGAACCCGTGCCGTTGTCGAACTGCAGCTTCGTGAGCGCGTACGAAGCCTCGGCCGTCTTCAACGTGTCGTCGGTGATCTTGAGCAGATCGTCGACGGCGAGCATTTGCAGATACTGATTCGCCACCTGCGCGACCAGCGAAATCTCGGCCGCCTTGCGCGCCTGCGCCGTCGACAGATACTGCTCGAGCGCCTGGTCTTTCAAGCTGCGAATGCGGCCCCAGAAGTCGATCTCCCACGACGCGTTGAGCCCGACGTCGAACTCCTGCGAAATCGTCCGCCCGCTTGGCGAGAGATCGAGCGGCGTGCGCTGCACCGACTTGCTCGCTTGCGCGCTGATGGCCGGGAACAGTTGCGCGCGCGTGATGCGGTATTGCGCACGCGCGGCATCGATGTTGAGCACGGCAACACGCAAATCGCGATTGTTGACGAGCGCGACGTCGATCAAACGCTGCAACCGCGGATCGGAAAAAAACTCGCGCCAGCCGATGTCGGCCGCCGCCCGTCCGCCGGCCGTGTCGCCCGCGGTCGTGACCGGCTGCGTCGCATAGACGCCCGAGGCCGGGAACGTCCCCGCCACCGGCGCTGCCGGGCGCTCGTACTTCGGCTCGAACGAGCAGCCCGCTGCGATGCACGCGACCGCGAGCGCAATCAAGGATGGGTGTCGAATATGCATCTCAATGTCCTTCGTCGCCGTTCTGGTTCTCGCCATTACCCGGCAAATGCGGCGCTGCGTGGTGCGCCTCCGCGCGGCGTGCGGCTTGGTCCGCGTCCTCGGCCTCTCCCGCGAACTTCGCGCGGATCACGACGAAGAACATCGGGATGAAGAAGATGGCGAGGAACGTAGCCGTCAACATACCGCCGATCACACCGGTGCCGATCGCATGCTGGCTGGCCGAGCCCGCGCCATTGCTGATCGCGAGCGGCAGCACGCCGAGAATGAACGCGAGCGATGTCATCAAGATCGGGCGCAACCGCAACCGCGCCGCTTCCATCGCGGCCTCGACAGGCCCCATGCCCTCGCCACGTTGCAGTTCGCGCGCGAATTCGACGATCAGAATCGCGTTCTTGGCCGAAAGGCCGACCGTCGTCAACAGACCGACTTGGAAGAACACGTCGTTCTCGAGCCCGCGCAGCGTCGCGGCGAGCAGCGCGCCGATCACGCCGAGCGGCACGACCATGATGACCGAGAACGGAATCGACCAGCTCTCGTAGAGTGCGGCCAGGCACAGGAACACGACGAGGATCGACACGCCGTAGAGAATCGGCGCTTGAGAGCCCGATTGAATTTCCTGGAACGAAAGCCCCGTCCACGAGTAGCCGATGCCGGCCGGCAGCTTGGCCGCGATCTTCTGCATCGCCTGCATCGCCTGGCCCGTGCTCTTGCCCGGCGCGGCCGCGCCTTGGATTTCCATCGACGAGATGCCGTTGTAACGTTCGAGCTTGGGCGAACCGAAAGTCCAATGCCCCGTGGCGAATGAAGTGAACGGCACCATCGTGCCCGACGCATTGCGCACGTACCAGTGGCCCATATCGTCGGGCGTCATGCGAAATGGCGCATCGGCCATCACGTAGACCTTCTTGATCCGGTTGTCGGTATCGAGGAAGTTGTTCACGTACTGCGAGGCCCACGCCACCGAGAAGGTCTGGTCGATCGCTTGCGGCGAAACGCCAAGCGCTTGCGCCTTCTCGCGGTCGATGTCGACCTTGAACTGCGGCGTATCGTTCAGGCCGTTCGGTCGCACGAGCGCGAGCGTCGGATCCTTGGCCGCCATCCCCAGCAACTGATTGCGCGCAGCCATCAGCGTGTCGTGACCCAAACCCGCGTTGTCGGTCAGCTCGAAATCGAAGCCGGACGCCGTGCCGAGCTCAGGAATGGACGGCGGATTGAACGGAATGACCATCGCGTCCTTGTAACGCGAGTAATGCATGAACATCCGTTGAATGATCGCCTGCACCTTCTCGTCGGAGCCCTGGCGCAAACCATAGTCCTTCAGCCGCACGAATACGAGACCCGAGTTCTGGCCGCGCCCCGCGAAACTGAAGCCGTTCACCGTGAACACCGATTCGACGAGCGACTTTTCCTGCTTGAGCAGATAGTCGGAGATATTCGCCAGCGTGCGCGCCGTCGTTTCTTGCGTCGAGCCCGTCGGCGTTTGCACGATGACGAACATGAGGCCTTGATCTTCCTCGGGCAAGAACGATTTGGGCAGACGCACGAACAGCAGGCCGACGGCCACGATCACCGCGAGATAGATCACGAGCCACCGCCCGGAGCGGCGAATGACGTGATGCACGCCGCGATGGTATTTGTCGCGGCTCTTGTCGAAGGTACGGTTGAACCAGCCGAAGAAGCCCGTCGTCGCAGCATGCTCGCCGGGCTGAACCGGCTTGAGGATCGTCGCGCACAACGCCGGCGTCAGCACCAATGCGACGAGCACCGACAGCACCATCGCCGAGACGATGGTCAACGAGAACTGCCGGTAGATCGCGCCGACCGAGCCGCCCGACAGCGCCACCGGCACGAACACGGCCGACAGCACGAGCGCCACGCCGACGAGCGCGCCCGTGATCTGCCCCATCGCCTTGCGCGTCGCCTCCCGTGGCGAGAGGCCCTCCTCGCTCATCACGCGCTCGACGTTCTCGACGACGACGATCGCGTCGTCGACGAGCAAACCGATCGCCAGCACGAGGCCGAACATCGACAGCACGTTGATCGAGAAGCCCACGACGTTCATGATAGCGAACGTGCCGAGCAGAACCACGGGCACGGCGATCGTCGGAATCAAGGTGGCGCGCAAGTTCTGCAAGAACAGGTACATCACGAGGAAGACCAGCACGATGCCCTCGAGCAGCGTCTTGATCACTTCCTCGATCGACAAGCGCACGAACGGCGTCGTGTCATACGGATACTTCACGACGAGGCCATGCGGGAAGTACTTCGACAACTCGTTGATCTTCGCGCGCACTTCCTTGGCCGTCTGCAGCGCGTTCGCGCCCGTCGCGAGCTGAATGCCCATGCCCGCCGTCGGCTGACCGTTGTACTTCGTGTCGAAGTTGTACGTTTCGCCGCCGAGCTCGACGCGCGCAACGTCCTTGATCCGCACTTGCGAGCCGTCCGGATTGACCTTCAACTGGACGTCGCCGAAATCCTTTGGCGTGCGAAGCAAAGTCTGCTCGGTGATCGTCGCTTGCAGCATCTGGCCGGGAACGGCCGGCGTGCCGCCGAGTTGGCCGCCCGCGATCTGGACGTTTTGCTGCTGCAAGGCCGTGACGACGTCGCCCGGCGTCAGGCTGTAGTTGGTCAGCTTGTGCGGGTCGAGCCAAATCCGCATCGCGTATTGCGTGCCGAACAGCGTCACGGTACCCACGCCATTGAGCCGGCTGATCGGGTCTTGGATATGCGACGCGACGTAATTGGCAAGATCGTACTTGCTCATGCTGCCGTCTTCGGAGACGAACGCGAGCACGAGCAAGAAGCTGCTGCTCGACTTCGTCACCTTCGTGCCGAGCTGCTGCACGACCGTGGGCAACAAGGGCGTGGCGAGCGACAGCTTGTTTTGCACCTGCACCTGCGCGATGTCCGGGTTCGTGCCGGCATCGAAGGTCAAGGTGATCGTGGCGGTGCCGGAGTCGTCGCTCGTCGAGGACAGATAAAGCAGATGGTCGAGCCCGCTCATCTGCTGCTCGATGACCTGCGTCACCGTGTTTTCGACCGTCTTGGCCGACGCGCCCGGGTAGCTCGCCGAAATTTGGATCGAAGGCGGCGCGATCGTCGGGTACTGCGCGATGGGAAGATTGAAGATCGACGCGACCCCCGCGAGCATCAGGATGATCGCAATCACCCAGGCGAAGATCGGCCGATCGATAAAGAATTTAGCCATGTAGCGGGCTCTCCGTGATCAACCTGCGGACGCGCCGGACGCCGGCGCGGCCGAGCCGCCGACAGCCGCAGCCGCGTTGCCGCCCGAAGCGGCGGGCGCGGGCGTGGCCGACGCGCCGATGGCGGTCGCCGGCAATTGGGCCGGCACGGCCTTCACTTGCATGCCGGGGTGCACCTTCTCCGTGCCCTGCACGATCACGCGATCGCCCGGCTGCAATCCGCTATCGACGATCCAATCGGGGCCTTGCATGCCCGCGGTGACGAGCGTGCGCGGTGCGACCTTGTTGTCGGGGCCGACCACGAGCGCGATCGGCGTGCCCTTTTGGTCGTGCGTCACGCCGATCTGCGGCACGAGCATCGCGTGCTCGTTCACGCCTTCTTCGATGCGCGCCCGCACGAACATGCCGGGCAGCAGCACGCGGTTGGGGTTCGGAAACAGCGCGCGGATCGTGACCGAACCGGTGGATTGATCGACGGTGACGTCGGAGAACTGCAATTTGCCCGGCAGCGGGTACGGGCGGCCATCTTCGAGAATCAGGGTGACCTTGGCGGCGCCCGGGCCTGTCGTTTTCAAGCGCCCTTCCTGCACGTCGCGGCGCAGCTTCAGGCCATCGAGGCTCGATTGCGTCAAATCGACGTACATCGGATCCAGTTGCTGGATCGTATTCATCAGCGTCGCTTGGCTCGCCTGCACGTAGGCGCCGGGCGTGACCTGGGAGACGCCGGTGCGGCCCGAGATCGGCGCGACGACATCGGTGTAGCCGAGATTGATCTGAGCCGTTTCCACCGACGCTTTGCCGGCGGCGACATCGGCCTGCGCCTGACCTTGCGCGGCCACCGCGTTGTCGAAGTCCTGCTTGCTGACGGCGTTCGCGGCAACGAGCACCTTGTAGCGATTGGCCTGCGCGGTCGTGGTGGCGAGATTGGCTTGCGCCTTGGCGAGCGTCGCTTTCGCGCTGTTGAGCGCGGCTTGATACGGCGCCGGGTCGATCTTGTAGAGCCGCTGGCCCGCCTTCACTTCGCTGCCTTCGGTGAATTCGCGCCGCTGCACGATGCCGTCCACGCGCGCGCGCACTTGGGCGACGAGAAACGCGTTGGTGCGGCCCGGCAGCTCGGTGACCACCGGCACGGCGCTCGGCTGCACGGTGAAGACACCGACTTCCGGTGTTTGCTGCGGTGGCGCCGAGGGTTTCTGTCCGCACGCTGCGAGCGCGACAGCCGCCGCCGCGGCGCAGATTAAGCGAAATGGAACCGGTTGGACACGCATGGAGCAACCTCTGGTCTATTGACTGGGAATGAAATGATCCTGTCGCGCCTCTTCCCCCGCGAGGCGCGAAGCGCGACGGTCGTCGCGAAACGCTTGACGCTTGATGTCAGCCGAGGGACGAGGATCGCGCGCCCCGCATCGGGGGCGCTGCACGAGCCGCGCGAGGAGCGCGCGAGCGGCGGCAAACGACGGCCGGCTTACGCGCACAAACGACTGACGATATTACCCGCGATTTCACTCACGGCGCTTCAAACGCTGCGGCGTATTGTATATACATACTCGACTGTATGTAAAATGGCATCTGTTACACAAGATTCCAGGCCCGCGCCGGGCTTGCCCTTTTCGGGCAAATTCGTAGCAAAGCAGCCGGCGGCGGCACCCCCCGCGCTTTCACGCCCGCGCCACGGGCATCGCAAAAATGGTCAGACGAACGAAGGAAGAAGCTCTGCAAACGCGCAATCGCATCCTGGATGCGGCCGAGCAGGTCTTTTACGACAAGGGCGTGTCGCGCACGTCGCTCGCCGATATCGCGGCGCAGGCGGGCGTCACGCGGGGCGCGATTTACTGGCACTTCGCCAACAAGGGGGACTTGTTCACGGCCATGTTCGACCGCGTGCTGTTACCGCTCGACGAGCTCGGCGCGCGGCCCGACGACCTCGACGACGACGATCCGCTGGCTCGCCTCGCCACGGTCTTGAAATGGTGTCTGCATGCGGCATCGGACGACGCGCGGCGCCGGCGCGTGTTCGACATCTTGTTTCTGAAATGCGAATTCGTCGATGAGATGGGGCCGGTCAAGGAGCGCCATCAAACCAGCATGCGCGAAGGCGTCGGCAAGATCGAGCAGGACTTGCTGCTCGCCGTGGAGAAGGCGCAACTGCCAGCCGACCTCGACACGCGCCGCAGCGCGCTCTATCTGCACGCCGTCGTGGGCGGATGCTTGCGCGACACGCTGCTGCTGCCCGCTTCGGTCGAGTTCGCTTCGCACACCGACGCGTTCATCGATGCTTGCATCGACGCCCTGCGCACGAGCGCGGCGCTGCGCAAGCCGGCCCATGCAGTGAGCGGTTGAATGCGGGTTCGAGGTTCAGCCTCGTCAAGCGCCGAGCGCCGCGCGCGAGCGCGCCTTCTTGTTCGACGCCGCGATCGAGCCGCCCGCGATCGGCTTGCCATCGTTCACCGCCGCAATCCAATCGTCCGTGCCGACGACCGCCCCAAAACGCGCGTGCATCACGACGGAGAACGTGCGGTGGATTTCTTCGGCGCTTGCGTAGCCCGCTTCGTTCTCGTACGACGGCGCCCCGGTCGCATCGCTGAGCACCTCGACCTTCATCCCCGCATGGGAAGCATGCAGCACGGTCGATATGTTGCAGTTCTGCGTCATGTAACCGACGACCGCGAGCGTATCGATCTCGCGTGCGGCGAGCCAATCGGCCAGGTCCGTGCCCGCGAACGAGCTCGGCAGGCCCTTTTCGATCAAATGGTCATAGGCGCGGCTAGCGACGACGGGATGCAACGCGGCGCCCTCGGAACCGCGCGCAAATAGCGGCGCGTCGGGCGGCGACAGATGTTGCACGACGATCACCGGCACATGTTGCGCATGCGCAGCGTCGATCGCGCGGCCGATGTTCGCCAGCGAAACGTGCACGGGCGGGTATTCGATCGGCAGGTCGCCGGTGACGTATTCGTTTTGAACGTCGATGACGATCAGTGCGCGGCGCGGGGACGTGGTCATGGCTCTACTCCTTTCGATGCTTGACTGTAGGGCGTCGCCTCGCAGTTCGAGGTAGCGGCGCGGCGACGGGATGAGCCTCATTGTTCCCCGATCGCATGGGCTGTCACAGTGGCCCCAAAGCCAGATATCGATAGAATCGGGCCAATATGCCTCACCCCCTCTTTTGATTTCGTTCGCCTTGCGCCCGGAGACCGCCTTGACGCTCGCTGCCCGCTTGCCCGATCGCCCGCCCGTCGTCGCCGTGGTCGCGTTCGACGGCATCAGCCCATTTCATCTGTCCGTGCCCTGTCTCGTCTTCGGCGAAGACTATGCCGGAGGCGGCGTGCCCCGCTTCGACCTGCGCGTCTGCGCCGCCGAGCCCTGCACGCTGCGCACGACGGCGGGCTTCACGATCGGCGCGCCGCACGGGCTCGATGCGATCGACGAGGCCGACATCGTCATCGTGCCGAGCTGGCGCGACGCACACCAAACACCGCACGACGCGCTCCTTGCCTCACTGCGCGCCGCGCACGCACGCGGCGCGCTGATGGTGGGTCTGTGCCTGGGCGCCTTCGTCCTCGCCGCGGCCGGCGTGCTCGACGGCAGGCCCGCGACGACGCATTGGGCTTGGGCCGAGACCTTCGCGCGCCGGTACCCGTCGATTCGCGTCGATGCAGCCGTGCTCTATGTCGATGACGGCGACGTGCTCACTTCGGCGGGGACCGCCGCCAGTCTCGATTGCTGCCTGCATCTGCTGCGCCGCCGCTGCGGGGCGGGAGCGGCCAATTATGTCGCGCGGCGCCTGGTCGTGCCGCCGCATCGCCAGGGCAATCAAGCGCAATTCGTCGAGCAACCCGTCGGCGTCGATGCGCGCGACGATCGCCTCTCGACCTTGCTCGAATGGGCGCAGCAGAACCTGGCCGAATCGCATTCGCTCGATTCTCTTGCCGAGCGCGCATTGATGAGCCGCCGCACGTTCACGCGGCGCTTCAAGTTGGCGACGGGGACGACCGTGGGGGCATGGCTGCTCGCCGCACGGCTTGCTCGCGCGCAGCAATTGCTCGAGACCACCACCGACAGCATCGACGGCATCGCCGAGGCGGCTGGCTTCGGCTCGGCCGTCTCATTGCGCCAGCATTTCGCCGAGGCGTTCAAGACCTCGCCATCGAACTACCGGCGTGAATTCCGAGGGACATGACTTGCTGGGCCCGGACACGGACTTGCCGGTTCAGGTGAACCAGTGCGATGCGTAGAGCAACACGGCGACGAGCACGACCGCCACCGCCCAGGCCCAGGCCGGCATCGCCTGAGGCGGCGACGCGCGATGCAGCCCGTGAGCGTCGCGCAGCGACGCCAGCGTGCCGGCCGCTCTGCCGCCGAGCGCCGCCGCCGCATCGTTTTCCCAGGACTTGCGTCCATGACGCGCGAGGCTGATCGGCCGGAGAAACACATGCTGACGCCGCGCACCGCCCGCGGCACGGTTCGCACGTCTGCCATGTTTGGCTTCGACCACTGCGCAGAATTCGGCGAAGAAATCGTCGGCGAGATCGTGAAGCGCGTTTTCGATCTGCCGCGGCGGCAGCTCCGCGAGCGGCCCGGTCAGTGTCGCCCAAACGGAATAGTCGATGCGCGTTTCATTCGCCTCCCCAGCCTGCTCACCAGTCGGCTCGCCGGCCTGCGCGCCCCCTCCTTCGACGGTCCCGCCATCGGAAAGCGTCACATCGATCTGCCCGCGCAGCGACCCCACGCCCGCCGCGCACGCCTTGAAGTTCAACGTGCGATGCAGCGAATCGTCAGCGCGCGAGTCTTGCCCCCCGGCCTGGCGTGCGTCGGAGCTGGCAAGATGCGCGCGCACCTCGTAGCGCGCACGCAGCGGGCCGAGCGGCACCGTGAGCGTCAGCGCGTACTCGCCGCTCGGCAACCGGCTAAAGGTCTCGCAATTTTCGACGCTTGCGCGCAACAACGCGATGTCCTGCAAAGCCTCGCGGACCGCTGACGGGGCGAGCGGGACACGCAGCGCGTCGGTCAATTCCATGGCGGTTCCTCGATGGCCCTTGCGGCGGCTAGGAAGTCTGGTCGATGCGATCGACGCGCGACGAATAGAACGCGAGACAATCCTTGATTGCTTCGGCGCCTGGCAACGGAGATTCGTAGCTCCAGGCGGCATCGATGACCGGACCGTCCTCTTCGGTCAGCAAATGAAAGTACGAAGCATCGCCCTTGTACGGACAGTGCGACTTGCTTTGCGACCGTTGCAGGCGCGTCATGTTGATGTCTTCGCGCGGAAAATAGAAAACGTCGGGCAAGCCCGTTTCCTTCACCGTCAACCCGCGCCGCGTGTCGGCAATGGTGATGCCGCCATGGATGACGCGCAAACGATGGCGGTTCGGCTCGATTTCAACTCGGTGTGAGGCATCGGCATTCGTCATGGCAGTTCCCCCCGCAAGGCGTATGCCGGGTGCCCGTGTGCGATGCACAAAAAAAGCCACGAGCGGGCGCCCGTGGCTTCATTATCTGCGAAAGTGGGGCCGCGTGGCGACCAGACTGTGCGCTACTGGATGTTCCAATGAAAATCGGCGCGCGCGCCCGGCCCCTTGGAGACGTGAACCTGGCGAGTTTGGTCCTCGTCCTTGTACCGCGCGTGGACGGTATAGGTGCCGGGGGGCAGCTTCACCAGCATGTAAGGACCGTTCGAATCGGCTTTGAGAACCTCGGAGTCGTGCGGGCCAACGATGCGCACATGAACGTCGGCGAGGTAGTCGGCGCCCGGGCCCGTGAAGCGCATGGCGAGCGGCCATTGGTGCTGAGCGCGCTTGAGCGCCGCCGATTCGTCGCTCCCCACGCCGCCCGACACATAGGCGATGTCGCCCTGGTGCTCGATTTGCGGCATGCCGCTGCCGTTCTCGTTGCCGGCGCTCGTCATATCGGTGGTCGTGCCGCCGACCGCGCCGGAACTCTGCGCAAATGCTCCGGCCGTCGCGCCGAGCGAGAGCGCGGCAAAAGCCGCGGCGAGGACGGTTTTCTTGTTCATTTGCGTTTTCATAGCATCGCTCCTTTTAGATCGTGCGCGCGTCGTCGATACGTATGCTTAAACGACGACCACAGCGCTCAAAGGAACAGGCGAGCAAGGCCCGTTCCCGCGCGCCATCCGGCTCGGGGACGGCGCGCGCCAGGTTCAGCCCAGATCGACGGGTACGAAGATCTGTGCGTTGTCGCGTTGAATCAGCAGCGCGACGCTGTTGCCGGCCTTGGCGATGACGTCCCGCAACTGTTCCACCGAGGTGACCGGGCGGCCGTTGACCGCGAGAATCACGTCGCCGGGCTGAATGCCCGCGCTGGCCGCCGGACCGCTCGATTGCTGCACGAGCAACCCGTGCGAGAGCGACGTGCCGCTGCGCTCTTGTGGCGTGAGCGCGCGCACGGCGACGCCTAGGCGGCCCTGTTCGGTGGCCTTCGCCCCGCTATCGGCAACTTTCGTGTCGGTCAGCGAACCGAGCGTCACCGTCAACTGCTTTTTGCTCTTGTCGCGCCAGACATCGAGTGTGGCCTTGGTGCCGGGCTTCATGCTGGCGATCTGCGAGGGCAGATCGGTCGAGTCGTTCACGGGCGAACCGTTCACGGCCAGGATCACGTCGCCGGCCTGCAAGCCCGCCTTGGCGGCAGGACCGCCCGGATCGACCGAGCTGACGAGCGCACCGACGGGTTTTTGCAGCCCGAACGAATCGGCCAGCGTCTGATTCACGCCCTGCACCGCGACGCCGAGCCTGCCGCGGCTGACGTGGCCGGTTTTGACGAGCTCGTCCTTGACATGCATCGCTTCATCGATCGGAATCGCGAACGAGAGCCCTTGGAAACCGCCCGTCTGCGAGTAGATCATCGAATTGATCCCGATTACCTGTCCTTGCAGATTGAACAGCGGGCCGCCCGAGTTGCCGGGATTGACCGGCACGTCCGTTTGGATGAAAGGCGTGTAGTTCTCGTTGGGCAACGAGCGCGCCTTCGCGCTGATGATGCCCGAGGTGACCGTGTTGTCGAAACCGTACGGCGAGCCGATCGCGACTACCCATTGGCCGACCTTGCTCTGGTTCGGGTCGCCGATCTTCACCGTGGGCAGATTCGTCGCGCTGATCTTGAGGACCGCCACGTCCGACTGCTTGTCGGTGCCCACCACCTTCGCGCGGAACTCGCGCTTGTCCGTCAGCTTGACCGTGACGACGTTCGCGCCATCGACCACGTGCGCGTTCGTCAAGATGTAGCCGTCGTTGCTGATGATGAAGCCCGAACCGAGGCTCGCGCTCGGCGTGTCGTCTTGGCCGCCGCCATCATCGCCGCCGCCACCGTTAAAGCCGGGGAATTGGCCGTAGAACCGCTTGAAGAATTGGTAGAACGGATCGTTCGGGTCGACCGGCAACTGCTGCATCGAGCGGCGCGCCGTGTGCTTCACGACATGCTTCGCGCTGATATTGACGACGGCCGGCCCGTACGTTTCCACGAGCCCGGAAAAGTCGGGGATGCCCGTTTTGGCGGCCGCCTCGGCCGGCATCATCGCGGCGGCTTGCGCAGCCGTGATGATTTGCGGATCGGCGTGACGCGTGCCAGCCACGTAGCCGGCCGAGAGCGCGGCGGCGACGGCGATCGCCACGGCGCCGCGAGAGAGCGTTCTTGCGTTCATAGGAAAAGGCCTCCTTGCTTGATGTGAGGCAGAGTAAAAGCGCTGGCTTAAAGGAGACTTAACCGTGAAAGGGTCCGATTGCCGGGCCGAAACGAGGCAGGTGAGCCGCCGCATCGCCCGCCTGCCTGCGGGCGACGCCGCAGGCAGGCGCCGCGCCGTTTTGCGCCTCAGGAAAACTTCACCGTGACGAGCAGGCCGCCGAGCGGCGCATCGCCGAGTTCAATCGCGGCGCCATGCTGGTTGGCGACGCGCTTGACGATCGCAAGTCCGAGCCCGCTGCCCGACACGTCGGTGCGCGCTCGCGCCGACGCATCCCGATAAAAGCGGTCGAATACGCGGTCGCGCTCATCGGCCGGAATGCCCGGCCCGCTGTCGGCGATCTGCACGCAAGCGCCGCTGCCGTCGGCCTGCGCGGAAAGCGTCACGTCGATCCGGCCGCCGGCCGGCGTGTATTTGACGGCATTGTCGAGCAGATTGCCGAACATGACACGCAGCGAATCGGCATCGGCCGACACGGTGGCCGATTGCGCTTGCTCGAAGCCGAGATCGATGCCGCGGCGCTCGGCGATGGGCGCGTGCGCGGCGACGCAATCGGCGAGCAGCGCGCGCAAATCGACGGCTTCCTTGACGGCGTTCGCATCGGGCTCCGCCCGCGCCAAGGCGAGCAGTTGCTCGGCCAGGCGCGTCGCGCGCGTGATGCCCGCCTGCAAATCGGCCAGCGCCTCTTTGCGCGCATCGGCGTCTTGCGCGCGCGCGACCAGTTGCGATTGAATTTGCACGGCGGCGAGCGGGGTGCGCAGCTCGTGCGCGGCGTCGGCGACGAACGCGCGCTGCGTGTCCAGCGCCGACGACAAGCGCGCGAGCAACCCGTTCAGCGCGCGCACGAGCGGACGCACTTCGAGCGGCAGCCGCGCATCGGGCAGCGGGTCGAGCGCCTCGGGCCGCCGCGCGTCGAGCGCGCGCGTGACGCGCGCGAGCGGCGCGAGCCCGCGTCCGACGACGCCCCAAACGGCCGCGCCGAGAAACGGCAACAAGACGATCAACGGCCACAATGTGCGCAAGGCGACGTTGGCCGCGAGACGATTGCGCACGGACAACGGCTGCGCGAGTTGCACGACGTTGTCGCCCACGATGGCGCCGTATACGCGCCAATCGCCTCGGTCCGTGCGTTCGGTCGAAAACCCGAGCTCGGCGCGCGGGGCCAGCGGCGCGCGCGGATGCGAGTAGTACATCAGCGCGCCCGTGCGGCTCCAGATCTGAATGACGATGCCTTCGTCGGCGTCGTTGTGCGCGCCGAAAATCTGCGCGAACGGCTCGGACGGCAACGCAGCGGCGATTTCCTGCAGCTGGTAATCGAACAGCTCGTTGGCCTCGGCCAAGGCCTGCCGGTAAATGAGCCAGCCGGCCAGTCCCACGCCGGCCAGCACGATTCCGAGCAGCCAAAACAGCAATTGACGGCGAATGGATTGCATCGAGACGTCGGTTCCTCGGTTTGCGTTGCAGTGCGTCGCGTCGGGTCGCGCCGGTCGCCCTAATCTTTCGCGATCATGTAGCCAAGGCCGCGTACGTTGCGGATCAGATCGGCGCCGAGCTTCTTGCGCAGCGCGTGAATGTACACCTCGACGGTGTTGCTGCCGATCTCCTCGCCCCAGCCGTACATCTTCTCTTCGAGCTGGGTCTTGGAGAGCACCGCGCCGGGCCGGGCCAGCAGCGCTTCGAGCAACGCGAACTCGCGCGCCGAGAGCGCGACCGGCGCGCCGTCCAACGTCACTTGGTGCGCGGACGAATCGAGCGTCAGCGGGCCGTGCCGGATCACCGACTCGCACCGGCCGGCTTGTCGTCGAATGAGCGCGCGCATGCGCGCGCCGAGCTCGTCGAGGTCGAACGGTTTGACCAGATAGTCGTCGGCGCCGGCGTCGAGCCCCTTCACGCGATCGGCCACGGCGTCGCGCGCCGTCACGATCAACACCGGCAGCGCATTGCCGCGCGCGCGCAATGCGCGCAACACGTCGAGCCCGTCGCGCTTGGGCAGGCCCAAGTCGAGCAGGACGAGATCGTAGGTTTCGGCGCCCGCCGCGGTCAGCGCAGCCTCGCCGTCTTGCACCCAATCGACCGCGAAGCCTTCGCCGCGCAACGCCTTGCGCACGCCTTCGGCAATCATCCGGTCGTCTTCGACTAGCAATATTCGCATCGCCTCACACTCAGTCTCGGCACTTCGGAGTTGACCCACATACGCGCATTCTAGCGGGTCCGATCCGGAAACTTCCCGTGCTGTTCTCGCCGCGAGCGCCCTACAATGAGCGCTCGCCGCGTCGCATCCCGCGCGCCGCGCCCTCGCCATCGGCTTTTTGCGCAATCCTCCATGACGATCGCTTCACTCTTTCCGTCGACTCGCCGCCCCGCCGTTCTCGCTTCGTTCCGCCTTTTCTCACGCCGTCCCTCGCTCGATCCGTCGCCCGCGACCCGTGCAGGCGCCGCATCCGCCCCGCGCCCGCCGCACGGCGATGCGCGTTGGCGCGTGGCATGCGCGCTCGTCACGGCCATCGCACTGGCTGCGGCCGGCCCGGCCGACGCCCGCAAGCTGCGGCATCATGCTCGCGCGCCCGTCGTAGCGCAGTTGCCCGTGTCGGTTACCAGCGCGCTCAAGCGCGCGGACGTGCCGCTTTCGTCGGTCAGCGTCGTCGTCGAGCGCATCGGCAATCGCACGCCGCTCGTCGCCCTGAATGCGCAAACGCCGATGCTGCCGGCGTCGACCATGAAGCTCGTCACGACCTATGCCGGCCTGTCGGTGCTCGGCCCCGACTACCGCTGGCGCACGAGCGCCTATGCCGACGGCGAGCTCGACCGCAACGGCGTCCTGCACGGCAATCTTTACATCCAAGGCACGGGCGATCCGAAGCTCGTGCCTGAAGAGCTCATCGATCTAGTCGATAAAATCCGTCGAGCCGGCATTAGCGGAATCGACGGCGCGCTCGTCCTCGACAAACGCTTTTTCGATCCCTCGACGCGCGATTTGCCGCCCTTCGACGACGATGCGGAAGCGCCGTACAACGTCGGCCCCGATCCGCTGCTTTACGCCTTCAAATCGCTGTCGTTCACGCTCACGCCCGAGCCCGACGGCAGCGTCGCGATCGACGTCATTCCGGCGCTCGCGCAATTGCAGATCGACAACACGCTGCACGCCAGCGCCGGGGCCTGCGTCGGCGTGGATACGGCGCTCACGCCGAGCGTCACGCGCAGGCAAGACGGCATCGTCGATGCATTGTTTTCGGGCGACTACCCGCTGCGCTGCGGGCCACGCACGATCAATCTCGCCATGCTCGATCACACGGCCTTCTTCGCGGGCGGCTTTCTCGCGCTATGGCGCTCGGTGGGCGGCTCGTTCGAAGGCACGACGCATGAGGGGCCGGTCCCCTCCGGCGCGCGGCTGATCGCGACGCACCGCGGTCCCGTGCTGTCGGACGTCGTGCGCGACATCAACAAGTTCAGCAACAACGTCATGGCGCGCAACTTGTTCTTGACGATCGGCGCCGTGGTCGACAAACCGCCCGCCACGCCCGCGAAGTCCACCGCCGTGATCGAACGGTTTCTGCGCACGCAAGCGCTCGACATGCCCGAGCTCACGCTCGCGAACGGCTCCGGCCTCTCGCGCGAGGAACACATCAGCGCGAAATCGATGGCGGACTTGCTGCAAAACGCGAACGAGAGCCCCGTCGCTCAGGTGTTCGTCGCGTCGCTGCCCGTCGCAGGCGTGGACGGCACCATGCGCAACCGGCTGCGCAGCGAACCGGTGCTCGGCAATGCCCATATCAAGACGGGCACGCTCAACGACGTACGTGCGATCGCAGGCTACGTCGCGGCCGCGGACGGCCAAAGCTACGTGGTGGTCAGCTTCATCAACGACAAACGCGCCGGCGCGGCGCGCGCCGCCCACGACGCCCTGCTCGAATGGGTCTATCGGGGATTGCGCTAGCCACGGGGCATTCGGCGGCGCTGCCAAGGGCCGCGCCCACCGAATATTTCTTCTACGATCAAATGAGGCCGGCCGCGGCGCGAGCGTGTACGCTGTCGGGCAACGACCGGCGTGAGACCGATGGGGACGTATGTCCCACGCGCCGCCGGCAAGGCGGCCGCGCATGCTGCGAGGACCCAGGCATCCATAACTAAGAGACACGAAGGAGGAAGACGTCATGCAATTCGACGCCGAATTGCTTCTGCTCGCCATGGCGCCCGTCTTTCTCGCATGCATCGGCTGGGAGGCATGGCACCTCGCGCGCACACGCCGGGCCGATCGGCTCTACAGTTGGCCCGACACGCTGTGCAACGCCACGCTCGCCCTGCTGCATCAAGGCGCTGACAAGCTCGCGTGGCTAGCCGTCGTGCCTTTCTACGCATACGTCTATGCGCATTTCCGGCTTTTTACCTGGCACGGCGGGTGGCTCTCGTTCGCGGTGCTATTCCTGGCCCAAGACCTGCTGTACTACGTGTTCCACCGGTGCAGCCACCGCATCCGCTGGTTTTGGGCCGCGCATGTCGTCCATCACTCATCTGAGCGCCTCAATCTATCGACGGCATTCCGGCAAAGCCTGATGTACCCGATCGCCGGGATGTGGGCGTTTTGGACGCCGCTGGCGCTGCTCGGCTTCCCGCCGAACCAGATCGTCGCCATCGTCCTCATCAATCTGGCGTTCCAGTTTTTTGTCCATACGCAGGCCATCGGCCGCTTGGGCTGGCTCGAATACGTGCTGAACACACCGTCGATTCATCGCTGCCATCATGCACGCAACCCGCGCTACATCGATCGCAATTTTGCGGGCGTGCTCGTGATCTGGGACAGGATGTTCGGCACCTATGTGCCCGAGGACGAGGACGATGCGCCGCAGTACGGCATCGTCGAACCGCTGCGCACGTACAACCCCTTGACAGCCACTTTCCACGAATGGCGCTCGATGCTCGCCGATGCGATGCAGGCGCCCCGCTTTGCCGATAAACTGCGCGCGATCTTCGGACCGCCCGAATGGGCGACGGCTTACCACGCGGCGCGAGCGCAATACGCACCAGATCACGGCCATGCCGCATACACGAGGAGATGAAGTCGATGGAACACGGTAAGAAGACACGAAAAAGCACTTGGCTGCGCCTCGCGCAAAGCTCGATCGCGTGCGCGGCGTTCGCGCTGCTCGCAGCTTGCGGCGGCGGTGGCGACAGCTCGCCGCCGGCCAGTTCGACGCCGGCCGGCGGCGTGGCGCTGCAGGCGGTCTCGTTCGGCGATAGTCTCTCCGACGTCGGCACCTACGCCTGGTACGCGAAGGCCAACTTCGGCGGCGGCGAGTTCACGACGAACCCGGGTTCGATCTGGGTCGAAGACGTCGCGGCCTACTACGGGAGCTCGCTCGCGCCTGCCTACTCCGGCGGCTTCACGATGGCGACGCCCACGGCGCAATCGGGCCTAGGCTACGCGCAGGGCGGTGCGCGCGTCGCCCTGCAACCCGGCGTCGGCAACCCGGTTCTGAGCACGGTGCCGATTACGACGCAGATCCAAAACTACCTGAGCGCGCACGGCAGCTTCAACGGCAATCAGCTCGTGATGATCCAAGGCGGTCCGAACGACATCTTCACGGCTGCGGCAGTCATCGCCGCCAATCCGGCCAGCGCGGCAACGGAAGTGACCGCGGTGCAGAACGCGGCGATAGCACTCGCCGGCGCCGTCGGCACGCTGCTGCAAAACGGCGCGACGAAGGTCGTGCTCGTGAACGTGCCCGACATCGGCAAGACGCCGCTCGGGTTGTCGTCGTCGGACGGCGGCGCGCTCCTCACGCAGTTGAGCCAGGTATTCAATCTGACGCTTACGACGGCTCTGACGCAGGGCGGCATCATGAACAAGGTGATCTACGTCGACGCCTATACGTTCATCGACAACATGTCGGCGAACGCAACGGCCAACGGCTTCGCTGTCGCCAATACGGGCACGGCCTGCAACCTCACGAAGATGGCCTCCTCGGCCACGGCGTACGGCCAGGCCAACCCGAGCGTCCTGAACGGCATGACGCCGGCGCAGTTCGGCGCTTCGCTCGCCTCGTCGCTGTTCTGCTCGCCGCAGATGTACACGACGACCGGGGCCGACCAGAGCTATATGTTCGCCGACAGCGTGCATCCGACGACGCGCCTGCACGCGTTGTTCGCGCAGCAAGTCGAACGGCAGATCGCGGCAGCCGGTATCGGCAAGTAATGTGGAGGCGAGGCGGCGCAACCCGCCTCGCTCGGCCTCGACGCGGCATGCCGTTTTTTGAGAACGAGTGAAGAAGGCCCTCCCCAACTGACGCGCGGTTCTTCGCTCCCGCGAAACCGGGCGTTTTGCTTCGTATCGGCGCGCCCGGCTAGGCCGAGAAGGCACGAACGAGCGCTATGCGTCGGATGCAAACGCCGCCGCCGCGCGGCCGAGTCGATCGTTGACCGCGATCCATTCGGGCGTGTCGGGGAGCTTTTCGACGAAGATGCGAGCCACCTGCGCACGATCGAGCGCGCGCAGCAAGCCGTAGAGTTCGCGCGCGTAAAGATGCGGATCTTCGGGCGCCGCGATGAAATGAACGTTGGCCGCGTCCGCCCATGCGCCGGCGCGCGAAACGCGGGCAACCAATGCAACGCGCACGCCTGCCGCGCTGGCTTCGCCCAGCATCGGTTCGAGCGCCGCGAACGGCAACAGCGCGAGCGGCGTGCGCGGCGCGTAATGCGCTTTGAGCGTGCCCGAGGCGCGGGGCGCCGTCGCATCGCTGCCGTCCGGCAGCTTCGGCGCGACGCCGAGCACCGCGGCGATCTCCAGCGGCGTCACCCGCCCCGGGCGCAGCAACGCAGGAAAGCCGCGCGAAAGATCGAGAATCGTCGATTCGATCCCCACATCGCAAGGCCCGCCGTCGAGCACGTGAATCGCTTCGCCGAACTCGTCGCGCACGTGCTGCGCCGTGGTCGGACTCACGTGCCCGAACCGATTGGCGGACGGAGCCGCCACCCCGCCATGCCCGCCGCGCCGCGCGCTGAACGCTGCCAGCAGCCTTTGCGCCACCGGGTGCGATGGGCAACGCAAGCCGACGGAGGTTTGCCCCCCGCTCACCGCATCGGGAATGTGCGGTGCACGCTCGAGGATCAGCGTGAGCGGCCCCGGCCAAAACGCGTCGATCAGCTTGCGCGCATCGGAAGGCAAATGCGCCACCCAGTATTGCGGGTCACCTTGCGGCGCCAGATGAACGATCACTGGATGGTTCGCCGGCCGACCCTTGGCCGCGTAGATTCGCGCGACGGCAGCCGGACTCTCGGCATCGCCCCCGAGGCCGTAGACGGTCTCGGTCGGAAACGCAACGAGTTCGCCCGCGTCCAGAAGCGCAGCGGCTTCGTCGATTTGCGCGTCGGAAACCGTCGGAACGCCGGGGGAAAGAGGGCGGTTGGGCATCGTCGCCACGTCTGAACTATGGGCTAAATATAGGCCGCTCGCTCAGGCGAGCGAGATATGCAGCAGCCGTGCGCAATCGCGCGCGGCCGTGCGCGCTTCGTCGAGCGTCGCAGCCGTGAAATTCACGTGCCCCATCTTACGCCCGGGCCGCGCATCTTCCTTGCCGTACAGATGCAGGCGCGCGGCCGGCATCGCCGCCACCTCGTGCCAGGGCGGCGTGACAGGCGTCGTGCCGGCGCCGCCCTTCGGGCTCGCGGGGAACCAGACGTCGCCGAGAATATTGAGCATGACTGCAGGCGAATGCTGACGCGTGTCGCCTAGCGGCATGCCCGTCATCGCGCGCACTTGTTGCTCGAATTGGCTCGCCGCGCAGGCATCGACCGTGTAATGGCCGGAATTGTGCGGGCGCGGCGCCATTTCGTTCGCGACGAGCGAGCCGTCTTCGAGCACGAAAAACTCGACGCAGAGCACGCCGACATAGTCGAGCTTCTCGGCGATACTGATTGCGGCCAACTGCGCTTGTTCGACCATTGCCGGCGACGCTTCAGGCGCGGGCACCACCGTCAACGCGAGCACGCCGCCGCGGTGGAGGTTTTGCGCGAGCGGATAGACGGCCGTCGCGCCATTGGCACCGCGCGCGATGAGCGCAGAGACTTCGTATTTGAGGGGCAGCCGCTTTTCGAGCACGCACGGGACGCCGCCGAGCGCGCCGTAAGCCTCTCGCGCCTCGTCGACGCTCGCGACGCGCACTTGGCCCTTTCCGTCGTAGCCGAGCCGCGCCGTCTTCAAAATGCCCGGCAGCACCGCTGCGAGGGCCGCGTCGTCGATGGCGGCGAGCGTATCGGACGACTCGATTACGACGTGCGGCGCAACCGGCACGCCGGCTTCGGCGATGAAGCGCTTTTCGGCGATCCGGTCTTGAGCGATCGCAACGCAGCGTCCGGCGGGACTGACAAACGTCGTGCGGGCCAAAAAGTCCAGGCTTGCGGCCGGCACGTTCTCGAATTCGGTCGATACGGCCGCGCACAGGCGCGCTAGTTCGGTCAGCGCCGCTTCGTCGGTATAGGCGGCGCGTACATGCCGATCGGCCACGCTGCCGGCAGGGCTCGCTTCGTCGGGATCGAGCACGGCCACACGGTAGCCCATCGCCTGGGCCGCGAAGCAGAACATGCGGCCGAGTTGGCCGCCGCCGACCATCCCGAGCCAAGCGCCGGGCATGATCGGTGAAACGGGGGTGTTCTCTTGATTCATCGTTGAGTCGATCGGTCACGCCCGCGGCGCATCAAGCCGCAGCGGGACGGGGAGCCATGGTCGCGAAAACGGGACCGGTGAAGAGGCCCGCCGCCACGGCGGGCCACCGCTCTTACAGCGCCGGCAGCACCATCGCGTGGGCCGCCTCATTTTGCTTGACGCGAAAGGCCGCGAGCCGCTCGGCGTACTCGGCCGATGTACCCGCCAATATCGCCACGGCGAACAGCGCCGCGTTCGCCGCACCAGCCTCGCCGATAGCGAACGTCGCGACTGGAACGCCCTTGGGCATCTGCACGATCGAATGCAACGAGTCGACACCCTTCAGATACTTGCTGGCCACGGGCACGCCCAGCACCGGCAGCGTGGTCTTGGCGGCGAGCATCCCGGGCAGATGCGCCGCGCCTCCGGCGCCGGCGATGATCGCACGCAAGCCGCGCTCGCGCGCTGTTTGCGCATACGCGAACATTTCGTCCGGCATGCGGTGCGCCGAGACGACCTTCGCCTCGTAGGGCACCCCGAAATCTTGCAAGATCGCCACGGCGTGCTTCATGACGTCCCAATCGGAACTCGATCCCATCAACACGCCGATCACCGGCGCGCTATGCGTGTGGGCCGCTTGTGCTACTTCGCTCATCGTGCGGTTTTCCTTTCGAAGCGTGCACTCGCTCACGCGAGCTTGCGACCCGTCAGCCGCTCGAGCGCTTCTTGATACTTTTCGCTCGTCTTGGCGATCACATCCTCGGGCAGCTTCGGCGCCGGCGCCGTCTTGCCCCAGTTTTGCGCTTCGAGCCAGTCGCGGACGAACTGTTTGTCGAACGACGGCGGGTTCGTGCCGACTTGGTATTGATCGGCCGGCCAGAAACGCGACGAATCCGCCGTCAAAGCCTCGTCCATCAGGAACAACTCGCCGTGGTTGTCCAGACCGAATTCGAACTTGGTGTCGGCGATGATGATGCCGCGCGTGGCGGCGTATTCGGACGCTTCCTTGTACAGCTTGATCGAGATGTCGCGGATGGTTGCGGCAAGCTCGGTGCCGATGCGCCGCTCGCAGTCCTCGAACGTGATGTTCTCGTCGTGCTGCCCCATTTCGGCCTTGGCCGCGGGCGTGAAAATCGGCTCGGGCAGCTTCTGCGCGTTTTGCAGCCCGGGCGGCAGCGCGACGCCGCAAACGGCGCCCGTCGCTTGGTAGTCCTTCCAGCCGCTGCCGGCGAGGTAGCCGCGCACGACGGCCTCGACGAGAATCGGCTCGAGCCGCTTGACGACCACCGCACGCCCCTTCACTTGCTCGACTTCATCGGCTGCGACGACCGACTCGGGCGCGATGCCCGTCATGTGGTTCGGCACGATGTGCTGCAACCGCTCGAACCAGAAATTGGCCATCTGGTTCAGCACCTCGCCCTTGCGCGGAATCGGCTCACCCATGATGACGTCGAACGCCGACAAACGATCGGTCGTGACGATCAGCAGCTTGTCGTTGGCGACCGCGTAGTTGTCGCGGACCTTGCCGCGGCCGAGCAGCGGCAGCGAGTGGAGCGAAGATTCGTAAAGGGTAGACATCGTCGTGAGCCGTCAGTCAAAAGTGATGAACGAATGAAACGAAAGACGCCGGCAAGCGTCATGCGCGCAAGCGGTCGAGAGCGGCCGCCCGCCAACCACACACTGCAAAACAACCAACACCGCAAAACAACAAAAGGCAAACGCCGTTCCCATCGATTGGATCGGGAACGGCGATCGCTCACACCAGGCGCGCGCCCGGCCCGACCATGCTCGCACGCAAGCCACGCGCTTGAACAGGCCAGGGCGCAGCAACGGGGTTAGCGCACCACTTGCGCCAACTCGCCCGCCTTGTACTTCTCCGCCATCTTGTCGAGCGCGATGGGCTTGATCTTGCCTGCCTGCCCTTCGCAGCCGAATGCGAGGTAGCGGTCGACACACACCTTCTTGGCGGCTTCGCGGGCCGGCTTCAGGTAATCGCGCGGGTCGAACTTGCTCGGATTTTCGAACAGGTAACGACGGATCGCGCCCGTGATCGCCAGGCGCAGATCGGTGTCGATGTTGATCTTGCGCACGCCGTGCTTGATCCCTTCTTGGATTTCCTCGACCGGCACGCCGTAGGTTTCCTTCATGTCGCCGCCGAACTCGCGGATCTCGGCCAGCAATTCTTGCGGCACCGACGACGAGCCGTGCATGACCAAATGCGTGTTCGGGATGCGCGCGTGGATGTCCTTGATGCGGTCGATGGCGAGGATGTCGCCCGTCGGCTTCTTCGTGAACTTGTAGGCGCCGTGCGAGGTGCCGATCGCGATTGCAAGCGCGTCGCACTGCGTCTTTTGCACGAAATCGGCGGCCTGCTCGACATCCGTCAAGAGCTGCTCGCGCGTCATCGTGCCTTCGGCGCCATGGCCGTCTTCCTTGTCGCCCTTCATCGTTTCGAGCGAGCCCAGCACGCCCAGCTCGGCCTCCACCGTCACGCCGATCGAATGCGCCATCTCCACGACCTTGCGCGAGACGTCGACGTTGTATTCGTACGAGGCGACGCTCTTGCCGTCGGCCTGGAGCGAACCGTCCATCATCACGCTCGTGAAGCCGCTGCGGATCGCGGCCATGCACACGGCCGGCGACTGACCGTGATCTTGATGCATCACGACCGGAATATGCGGATACGATTCGATCGCCGCCTCGATCAAGTGACGCAAGAACGCCTCGCCCGCATATTTGCGGGCGCCCGCCGACGCTTGCATGATGACCGGGGCGCCCACCTGATCTGCCGCCGCCATGATCGCTTGCACTTGCTCGAGGTTGTTCACGTTGAATGCCGGTAGGCCGTAGCCGTGCTCGGCGGCATGATCCAGCAGTTGACGCATTGATACGAGAGGCATGCTGTACTCCTTGGATTGAAATCTGGGGTGCTCGGTCGGCACTTTTTTGTGCGAATGCGCGATTTTATCGCGAAGCGGGGGCCTCACCCGCACTTGGGATCGAGCGGCGCGCCGGACAACGTCCGGCGCGCCGCCTGCCAACGGCTGCGCCGACAGTCGTCAATAGGGGTCGCCCACGCGCACGATTTTCAGCGTATTGGTGCCGCCCGCCTGGCCCATCGGCTCGCCGACGGTCAGCACGACCATGTCGCCGTGCGAGGCGAAGCCCTTGGACACGACCACTTCGACCGCCTGCTTCAGCGCTTGATCGCGATCGCTGTTAGGCTCGACCGAAAGCGGCGTGACGTTGCGGTACAGCGCCATGCCGCGCTCGCTCGCCACGCGCGAGGTGAGCGCGAAGATCGGCACGTGCGACCAGTGACGCGAGAGCCACAGGGCGGTCGCGCCCGATTCGGTCAGCGCCACGATCGCCTTCGCACCGAGGTGATAGGCCGTGAACAACGCGCCCATGGCGATCGACTGATCGATGCGCGTGAAGGTGCGGTCGAGAAAATCCTTGTCGAGTTCGACGTGCTCGGATTTTTCGGCTTCGATACAGATCGCCGCCATCGCCTCGATCGTTTGCACGGGGTACTTGCCCGCCGCCGTCTCGGCCGAAAGCATCACGGCGTCGGTACCGTCGAGCACGGCGTTCGCGACGTCCGACACTTCGGCGCGCGTGGGCACCGGCGCGTGGATCATCGACTCCATCATCTGCGTGGCCGTGATCACGAGCTTGTTCGATTCGCGCGCCATGCGGATCATGCGCTTTTGCAGCGCGGGCACGGCGGCGTTGCCCACTTCCACGGCCAGGTCGCCGCGCGCGACCATGATGCCGTCGGAGGCGTCCAAGATGCCTTGCAGCGCCGGAATGGCCTCGGCGCGTTCGATCTTCGCGATCATCTTGGGCTTGTTGCCGTACGGCACGCCGGCGATGTTCGCGAGTTGACGCGCCATTTCCATGTCGGTCGCGTTCTTCGGGAACGACACGGCGATGTAATCGACGCCGATCGACATCGCTGTGCGAATGTCTTCCATGTCCTTGGCCGTCAGCGCAGGCGCCGTCAGGCCGCCGCCTTGACGGTTGATGCCTTTGTTGTTCGACAGCTCGCCGCCCACTTTGACGATCGTGTGGATTTCTTCGCCGACGACGCGCGAGACCGTCAACACGATGAGCCCGTCGTTGAGCAGCAGCACGTCGCCCGGACGCAAGTCGCGCGGCAGGTCGCGATAATCGAGGCCGACGCGCTCGTCGTCGCCGAGTTCGCAGTTCGCATCGAGGACGAACGGCTGCCCCGGCTCCAGCATCGTCTTGCCCTTCTCGAACTTGCCGACGCGAATCTTCGGGCCTTGCAGATCGGCCATGATGGCGACCTCGCGCCCCGTCTGGCGCGCCGCCTCGCGCACGTATTCGGCGCGCTTGCGGTGATCGTCGGCCGTGCCGTGCGAAAAGTTCAGGCGCACAACGTCCAGGCCCGCTTGCATCATCTGCAAAAGAACTTCGGGCGAACTCGATGCCGGTCCGATCGTGGCGACAATCTTGGTGGCGCGATGCATGTATCTCCTCGTCTGAGTGGTGTCGCTGGTAAACGGGCTGCGAGACGATGCGTCGGGCGCCTGGGGCTGGGGCAAAGCGCTCGTGCTGGGTTGCGCGCCGGATCGTGCCGGCGTCGCTTTATGGACTTTATTGAGGATAGCCGGATCCGACATGGCGAGCACTTCCGCGGCCGTGCCGGTGGGCGCGGCCGCGGCGGCGGGTTTGGCGGGCCGAGCGGGCAGCGGCGGCTCGCCGAGCACTGCCGGGGCCGCCGAATCGGGCTGCGCCCGAGCCGCAGCTTCGGCGGCCGCGGGGCGGCGCGCCGGGCGCTTGGTGGACTTCGGAGCGCGCGCGCCCACGGTCAGGCCCGCGACTCGAGCACTTCGACGGCGGGCAGCTTCTTGCCCTCGAGGAATTCGAGGAACGCGCCTCCGCCCGTGGAAATGTAGCTGACCTGGTCGTGAATGCCGTATTTGGCGATCGCCGCGAGCGTATCGCCGCCACCGGCGATCGAGAACGCCGACGAATGCGCGATCGCCTCGGCGAGCGTCTTCGTGCCGTTGCCGAACTGATCGAATTCGAACACGCCGACCGGGCCGTTCCAGACGATCGTGCCTGCGCTGGCGAGCTGCGAGGCGAGCGCCTGCGCCGTTTGCGGACCGATGTCGAGAATCATGTCGTCGGCTTCGATCTCGGCCACCGGCTTGGTGACGGCGGCGGCAGTGGCCGAGAACTCCTTGGCCACCACGACGTCCGACGGGATCGGCACCGACGCGCCGCGCGCGCGGGCGCCTTCGATGATGGCTTTCGCCTCGTTCACGAGATCGGGCTCGGCGAGCGACTTGCCGATGTTCAGACCGGCCGCGAGCATGAACGTATTGGCGATGCCGCCGCCGACGATGAGCTGATCGACCTTTTCGGCGAGCGATTTCAGGATCGTCAGCTTGGTCGAAACCTTGGAGCCCGCGACGATGGCGACGAGCGGGCGCTTCGGATTGCCGAGCGCCTTGCCGAGCGCCTCGAGTTCGGCCGCCAGCAGCGGGCCGGCGCAGGCGACCGGCGCGTACTTGGCGATGCCGTGCGTCGTGGCTTCCGCCCGGTGCGCCGTGCCGAACGCGTCGTTCACGTAGACATCGCACAATTTCGCCATTTTCTGCGCGAGCTCGTCGCTGTTCTTCTTTTCGCCCTTGTTGACGCG
Organism: Trinickia sp. Y13; assembly: GCF_029522115.1. Taxonomy (GTDB): domain Bacteria; phylum Pseudomonadota; class Gammaproteobacteria; order Burkholderiales; family Burkholderiaceae; genus Trinickia. The sequence goes on from NZ_JAKWFK010000002.1 coordinate 99,597, forward strand.
GCAGTTTTCGAGCAGCACGAGCTGGCCCGGTGCGACGTTCACGCCGTTCTCGACCCAGTTGGCGACGAGCGGCACTTCACGGCCGAGCAACTCGCCAAGCCGCGCCGCCACGGGCGCGAGCGAATCCTCAGGCTTGAACTCGCCTTCGGTCGGACGCCCAAGGTGGGAGGTGACCATCACCGCCGCCCCGGCGCCGAGCGCGGCCTGGATGGCCGGCACGGACGCGCGGATGCGCGTGTCTTCGGTGATGTTGCCGTGCTCGTCCTGCGGCACGTTGAGATCGGCGCGGATGAAGACGCGCTTGCCGGACAGCAAGCCCTTTGCGATCAGATCGGAGAGACGCAATACTTGGCTCATGGGAATGTACGCATGCAGGTTGATTGGCGGGCGGCGGCGCGCGCGGCGAACGGGTCGGCCCAGCTCACGGCACGGCGGCAGACGTGCATTTTAGCCGATCGTCCCCCTGTCCTCGCCGATGCGCGGACGAATGTCGCGTATTCGGGGAAGGTATGTCGTATTTGTGTGAATCCGGCGGGGCCCTGCTACGCCCAAAAACGCAGCGCCGTATAGGCGAGCATGCCGACCACGATGGTACCGAGCATCCCGCGTCGCCACAGGAACCAAGCCAGCCCGGCCAGCGTGCCGTAGAGCGCGTGATTCGAGAGCGCGACCGAAAGGCCCTGCGGCGTTTGCAGGACATCGGGCAGCACGACGGCCACGAGCGCCGCCGCCGGGGCATAGCGCAATGCCCGTTGCACGCGCTCGGGCAGCACGGCGCGCTCGCCGCCGAGCAGAAAGAACGCGCGCGTCGCGGCCGTGACGAGCGTCATGCCGATGATGGCGAGCCAGATCTGCGTAGCCGACATCGCTCAACGCTCCTTGCCGAAACCGGCGCTGCGCTCCCCGGGGCGCGCGGCGCGGATGCGGCGAAAATCGGCGCGCTCGGCCAGCAAATCGGCGATGCTGCCCGACGCGATGGCCGCGCACACGGCAAGTGGCAGCGCCAGCCGGTAGGGCAAATCGATCGCCACGAGCGCGACCACGCCGGCCGCGGCCGCGGCCGCCAGCGTCGAGCGGTTCATGACGGCGCTGACGATGAGCGGCACGAGCGCGAGCGTGCCCGCCAGTTCGAGCCCCCAATTGTCGGGGACGACGCTCGCGAGCAGGATGCCGGCGATCGACGAGGCTTGCCAGAACACCCAGCTCAGCACCGACATCCCCCAGAAATACGCTTCCTTGCCCGGCACATAGCCGTTCGCGAACGATTTCTTCAGAAACAGCAGGTAGACAATGTCGCCGTTGAAATAGCCGAGCAACAGCCGCCGCCAAAAGGGCAGATACGAGAAGTGCGGCGCGAGCCCCGCGCTGAAGATGATGAAGCGCGTATTGACCATCGCGGCGGTGAGCAAGACGGTCCAGATCGGCAGCTTGGCCGCCAAAAGCGGCAGAATCGCGAGCTGCGAGGACCCCGCGTAGACGAGCAGCGACATGCCGAGCGCCTGCGGCACCGTGAGCACCGACTTGCTCATGGCCACGCCGGTCACGAGTCCCCACGAGAACATCGCCATCAGCGTCGGCGAATAGTCGCGCACGCCGTTCTTGAAGGCGGCGCGATCGGCGGGGCTGAGGCGAGAGAGCATGGGCGGCGCGCGGCGGCGGCGCGTCTGACGCACCCCGCCGCTCATGATTCGAATTGGAAGGTGTCCGATTATAGAGGCCGATCGACCCAAACCCGCCAGCGTGTGATTGGAACTGTGGCAAAAGACGCTAAAATGGCGAACTCGTCGGGCTAGCCCCACCGCAACGCTAGGAGATTCGTATGTCAATGGCCGATCGTGACGGCAAGATCTGGATGGACGGCAAGCTGATCGACTGGCGCGACGCCAAGATCCACGTCCTCACGCATACGCTGCACTACGGCATGGGCGTATTCGAAGGCGTGCGCGCTTACAAGAGCGTCGATGGCGCGACCGCCATCTTCCGCCTGAAAGAGCACACCAAGCGCCTGTTGAATTCGGCGAAGATTTTCCAAATGATCGTGCCGTTCGATCACGAGACGCTCGCCGCCGCGCAATGCGAGGTCGTGCGCGAGAACAAGCTCGAGACGGCCTATCTGCGCCCGATCATTTGGGTCGGCTCGGAAAAGCTCGGCGTCTCGGCGCGCGGCAACACGATCCACGTGGCGATCGCCGCCTGGCCGTGGGGCGCCTATCTCGGCGAAGAAGGCATGGCCCGGGGCATTCGCGTGAAGACTTCCTCGTTCACGCGCCATCACGTGAACGTGTCGATGGTGCGCGCGAAGGCGTCCGGCTGGTACGTGAACTCGATCCTCGCGAACCAGGAAGCCACGGCCGACGGCTACGACGAGGCGCTGCTGCTCGACGTCGACGGCTACGTATCGGAAGGCTCGGGCGAAAACTTCTTCCTGGTCAACAACGGCAAGCTTTATACGCCCGATCTCGCCTCGTGCCTGGACGGCATCACGCGCGACACGGTGATCACGCTCGCGCGCGACGCCGGCATCGAAGTGATCGAAAAGCGCATCACGCGCGATGAAGTCTATACGGCCGACGAAGCGTTCTTCACGGGCACGGCAGCCGAAGTCACGCCGATCCGCGAGCTCGACAACCGCACGATCGGCGCCGGCTCGCGCGGCCCCATCACCGAAAAGCTGCAGTCGGCGTTCTTCGACGTCATCGCCGGAAAGAATCCGAAGTACACGCACTGGCTCACGAAGATCTGAATCGGGACGCCACACGCCATACCGCCTATAACGAGAATCGTCTCATGAGCGAAACGAAGGAAATGCCGTTGGTCGAGCTGTCGGCCAAAGATTTGCCCGCCTATTGCCCGAACCCGTCGATGCCGCGCTGGAGCGCGCATCCTCGCGTGTTCATCGACGTCACGCACGGCGAAGCGCGTTGCCCCTATTGCGGCACGCGCTACAAGCTGCGCGACGGAGAGATCGTCAAGCACCACTGATTCGCCGCGTCCCCCGCTGCGCCGCCCGGCGCGTAGCGCCGCGCAAAGCGGGCGCTACGCGTGACGGCGCTCAGCGGGTAACGGCTCGCCGTCGCCGTCAGTCGGCGAGCCTCGAACCGCCGGGCGACGCCCGCCACCTCATCGCCGAATGCGGCGCTTATCGCGCGCCGCGCTAGCCTTCTTTCGGACACACACTGATGCGTCGCGCGTTGGTTATCGCACCGAATTGGATCGGTGACGCATTAATGGCGCAGCCGCTGTTCACGCTGCTCAAACAACTTCACCCCCGCCTCGTCATCGATGCGGTTGCGCCCACTTGGGTCGCCTCCGTGCTCGAACGCATGCCTGAAATCGGGACAGTACACGCCACCGATCTCGCGCACGGCAAGCTGCAATTGTTCAAACGCTGGCAGCTCGCAAGCGATTTGCGCGAGCACGGCTACGACGCCGCATACGTGCTGCCCAATTCGCTGAAATCGGCCCTAATTCCCTGGCTTGCCGGCATTCGCCTGCGCATCGGCTACACGGGCGAAGGGCGCGTCGGGCTGCTGAACGTGCGCCATCCCAATCCGAGCAAGGCGGAACGCGGGCCGATGGCGCAGCATTACGCCTCGCTCGCCTATGCGCCCGGCGCGAACGTGCCCGATCTCGGCGCGCGGCTGCCGATGCCGCGTCTCGAAGCCGATCCGAACGAGTCGGTTCGGGTCTCGGCGCGTTTTCACCTCGATACGCGAGTGCCGCTTCTTGTGTTCTGCCCCGGCGCGGAGTACGGCAGCGCCAAGCGCTGGCCAGCCGAGCATTTCGCCGCGCTCGCGCGCATGGTGGGCCAGTCGTTCCCCTACACGCAGATCGTCGCGCTCGGCTCGAACAAGGATGCCCCGCTCGCGCAAGCGATCGCCGAGCAAGCGCCAAACGTGCGCAACTTGTGCGGGCAGACGGCGCTCGGTGAAGCCTGCGCGTTGATCGCGCGCTCGGGCGCCGTGGTCAGCAACGACTCGGGCCTGATGCATGTCGCCGCGGCGCTGCGCCGGCCGCTCGTGGCCATTTACGGATCGAGCGATCCGCGCCACACGCCGCCGTTATCGGACTTTGCGAAGGTACAATGGCTGCACCTCGAGTGCAGTCCGTGCTTTGCACGCGAGTGTCCGCTCGGCCATTTGCGCTGCCTGCGCGAGTTGTCGCCGGAGCAAGTGTTCGCCGATTTGCGCGCCATGCTGCTTGGCGAGCGCTGACGCACGGAAGGCCGCGCGCCTTTGTGCGTTCATTGTCTCGTGGACGCCGCTCGCCGAGCCTGACTGATCAACGAAAGCCCGGCGCGATTGTGCGCGCGCTACCCACGAGCCCAGAGCCATGCCACGTTTTGCCCGCTTATTCGAAGCTGCAGCCGACACGCTCAACGCGTTCTATCAGACCGTCGCCGACGGCAACGTGGACACGCTGATGGCCCTCTGGATCGATGAGGAGTTCGCGAGTTATGTCAACGCGGGCGGGGCGCACTGGCATGGGGTGGATCAGATCCGCGCCGGCCTGGTCGCCCTAGCTGACGCCCACGCGCTGCCGACGGCGATCGATCCGCTCGACGTGCGCGTGTACGACAGCCTCGGCACCGTCGTCTACACGGTCGCGGAAGCGCATCGGTTCCAGGAACCGCTCGCGCCGCCGCGGATGGTCTATGCAACGTACGTGATGGTTCATGAGCGCGGCGAATGGCGGATCGCACATATTCACGCGAGCCCGATGCCGGAGGAAACGGCCAGCGAGTTCGCCGCCAAGATTCGACACGGACAAGGGGCATTGCACTGAGGTCCCCGGCGAGCACCCGCCTACGGCGGGCCGGCTGCGGGCCTGTTTTTGGGGATGGTCATGAGCACCACACATGACAAACCGGCTTCGTCACTGGCCGACGAACGCGCAGCCGCAGGCAGGCTCGTCGAACTGCTCTATAGTCCGCCCCGATGGCTGCCCACCAGCCACGCTCAAACGATCATCCCCGCCCTGTTCGCGCGCCGGCCGAGCGTCGACTATCGACGCGAGCGGTGGGACACGCCCGATCACGACTTCATCGACCTGGATTGGATCGCCTATCCGCCGGGCTCGGCCGCGGCGCCCGCGCCCGACGCGCCGTTGTTCGTGCTGTTTCATGGGCTCGAAGGCAGCTCCGATTCGCACTACGCGCGCGTATTGATGGCGTCGGCACGCTCTCTCGGGTGGCACGGCGTCGTGCCGCATTTTCGTAGCTGCAGCGGCCAGATCAATCTGGCCCCTAGGTTCTATCATCTCGCGGACAGCGCTGAGGTGAACTGGGTGCTGCGCCGGCTGCACGCGGAGCACCCCGGGCCTATCGTCGTAGCCGGCGTCTCGCTCGGCGGAAACGTCTTGCTGCGCTGGCTCGGCGAGCGCGGCGCCGATGCCACGTTCATCGCGGCGGCCGCGGCCATTTCGACGCCGCTCGACGTCCACGCGGGCGGCCGTGCGCTGTCGCAAGGATTTGCACTTGTTTATACGCTGAGCTTCCTGAAGACGCTCAAGCGCAAGGGGCTGCAAAAGTTGGAGCAGTATCCGGGGCTGTTCGACCGCGACGCCATGTTGGCGAGCCGGACCATGTACGAGTACGACAATGCGGTGACCGCCCCCTTGCACGGCTTTCGCGATGCGCAAGATTACTGGACGCGAGCGACGACCCGCCCGCTCCTGCCCGAGGTCGTCGTGCCCACGCTCCTGCTCAACGCGCGCAACGACCCGTTTCTACCGAGCGCCGCGCTGCCTACGCGCGCCGAAGTCTCGGCCGCGATCGAGCTCGATCAGCCCGAGGCGGGCGGTCACGTCGGCTTCATGACCGGGCCGTTTCCGGGCCGCATCGATTGGCTGCCGCGGCGCATCTTCACCTTCCTCGAACCGTACACGCGTAATGGATGACATCGTCAAAGCCGCGCTCGCCAAATGGCCCAACGTGCCGCATTGCACGGGCTGGCTGCTGCTGGATCGGCGCGGCGAGTGGCGCATGCGCGACGATGGCGCACAGGCGCGCGGGGAATTGGGTACGCCCATCCGCCACGCTGCGCTTCGAGGCTTCATCGAGCGCAACTACGCGTGCGACGAAGCGGGCCGCTGGTTCTTTCAGAACGGGCCGCAACGCGTGTTCGTCGAATTGGCCTATACGCCGTGGGTCGTGCGGCTTGCCGCGCCCTCGCCCGGCGCGCCGGCGCTGACCGACCAAACGGGTGCGCCGTTCGAACCTGCGGCTGTCCTCATCGACGATGAAGGCAGCGTCCTGTTCGGCGACGCATCGCAACCGGCTCGCGTCGCGCTGCTGCACGATCACGATCTGGATTTGTTCGCCCAGTTGGCGACGCTCGATGCCGACGGGCTGTCGGGCGCACTCGAATGGCGGTCCGATCGGCGGCTGGTAATCGAAACGGTACGCGGTGTCGAGTTGCCGGCGCGCTTCGGCTTCGTGACCAGTCCGGCAGGGGCATCGATCATGGCTCGCCCCCTGATGGGCCGCTTGGGGAGTAGGGCCGCTAGGGAAAACTGAGAATTCGGATTGGCTACCCGCGAGCAAGGGAAAAAGCATCGCTGCGACGTGCCTGTCGCGCACGAGTTTGACGCGCTCGCGTGGTGCGAAGCGCGTCCGGCGACTGCGCGCTATCAGCTCGAATTAGATCGGATGATTCAGGTCGGCCGCGAGCTGAGACGCAATGTTATTTGCCGCTTCTGTCAAATCTCCTTTGATGTCGTCGGCTCCCACATTCAACTTCGCGTAGTTGAACGTTTTCCTATATATGGCATTGCCCGCATCGAGCGGATCGGAATCGCTCGGTTTTCTTCGGAACTGCAACAGGTTGTTGGCCTTCGGATACATCACGGCATTCGCAGAAACATAAAGATTTCCCGACTGCAACTGGTAGCCAACATCGACGAACAAGACCGCGCTTGCTGAAGCATTGTCAAAGACGATTCTTTTCTGCGTGCTCGAATTGACAGTCTCCACATCAAGAGGTCCGGAGAATTTGATGCCCTGAAGCGTGCCAACTGCGCTGTCGGACGCCTGCTTCATGATGGCGCGGAAATCATAATCGTGGAGTTGCGCGAGTATCGGAGCGGCGGAGCTTTCCGCCGACGCACGCCGGGCCGCATCGATGCCGGCTGCGAGGAGAGCGCCGAGGATGCCCGTGGCGCCTGCATTGGTCGGTGTCACCGTCACCAGCAAGCTGTTCTGCGGAATGAATAGCGCACCGGCTACCGCTCCAAGTTCGTGCTGCTCCTGCTGGGTTACCGACATCGGCGGCGTCGTCGCACATCCAGCCAGCGCAGCGATAGACAGCAACAAAAAGAGATTTCTCAGGTTCATTTGTGGGATCGGTTTCCGAGCTAACGTGTTATCGAGATGGCAGCGCCCAGAAGCCATAAGGCCCTCCATCAATCGTTTCGGCCAATTCAGCGCGGCCGAACACAAGTCTGGATTGAGAAAGCCCAATGGACCGTGCGTGCGACTCACGTTAACGGCAGATTCGCGATTAGCTTTAATGGATAGCGACGTTAAGCCGTCGTCTCGTACCGCGGTGACAAACACCGACAACGCGGCTGTCACCCGGGTGTAAGCTGCTGGCACTCCGTTCTGAACCAATAGTCGACTACGCGCTGCGCCGCCTCTAAATCCTCCGGGTAGTAGGGGTCGTCGTACAGCGGTGACGGGTCGTAGCCCGCTTTCCTTAGAGCAATAAGCTCACTGCGGTGTTGCGCCATCGTCGGAGGCGCATTGCTCCTAAGCGCGGCCAGATCGCGGCACTCCGTTGGGCTCAGATGCCGACCGCTTGGCGGCGCTACGCCACCAGCGACAACACACCCCGTCAGCAACAGCGCCAACACGATAAGCGCCGAACGGGTTCGCAGCAGAGCTTCCATAGCGCCTCTCCATGTATCCGGTTCGCGCAACCCACGACATTTGATGTCGGTCGCGCATCCGACGGTATTTTGCGCCGCGTCAGAGGTAAACACTCGCCCGCCAGGTGCGGTCGAGACCGGCCGCGACGCTGCGCTCGGTAACAAGCCGAGCGACATCTGGCCCTCATCACAACGCGGTGTCCCTGCGTAGAATGCCCGAGGGTCTTCACCGATTCCCCTGAATACGAATTTATACAAACATATAGATGACTAGTTGATTAGACTTTCCTTCCCTTATTCGGAATCGCCTCATGCAAGCCGACGAACGCCTCCCCCGCTATCAGCGTCTGCGCGACGAACTCGCCGCCCAAATCGGCCAGCACCGGTGGCGCCCCGGCGAGGCCATACCGACCGAGCAAGAACTGGCTCGCACCCACGGCGTCGCCGTGGGCACCGTGCGCAAGGCCGTCGATCAACTCGTCGCCGAGGGAATGCTCGAGCGCTTCCAGGGACGCGGCACGTTCGTGCGCCGCGCCAGCTTCGACGGCTCGCTCTTCCGCTTCTTCCGCTTTCAAAACCGCCGGGGCGAGCGCCGCATTCCGACCAGCCGGATTTTGATGCGCGAGGTGGTGGCGGCGCCCTCGGCAGTCAGCGCGGCGCTTCAGATCGATGCCGATGCGCGCGTGATCCACATGTCGCGGCTGCGTCTGGTCGACGGGCACCCGATTCTCGCGGAGGAGATCTGGCTGCCTTACGAGCGTTTTGCCGCGTTCGCGACGCTTGCCGCCGATGAGATCGGCGATCTGCTTTATCCCGTCTACGAAGCCGAGTGCGACCAAGTCATCGCGTCGGCAAGCGAGACGCTCACCGTCGAGACAGTCGACGCGATGTACGGACGACTGCTGCGGACCGAGCCAGGCACGCCCGTGGTGGTGATCGAGCGGCTCGCCTACGGCTACGACCGCCGGCCGCTCGAATGGCGCCGCTCGCGCGGGCCTGCTAGCGAATTCATTTATCAAGTCGAGATTCGGTGACGACGCCGCCCGATTGCAAGGCGCCGCACCGCAGTCAACGCGCGGCAGGCCAGGATAACTAGCGCCCAAGCGCTATCAGGAGACAGACGATGTTCAGCTGGTTCAAAGACATTTCCCCCACCGAGCGCCGCACGTTTTGGGCGTGCTTCGGCGGCTGGGCTCTCGACGCGCTCGACGTGCAGATGTTCAGCCTGGTCATTCCCGCGATCATTGCCGAATGGGCCATCGGAAAAACCGAAGCAGGCCTCGTGAGCGGCGCGACGCTCGTCGCTTCGGCGCTCGGCGGTTGGATTGCGGGCGCACTGGCCGATCGCATCGGCCGCGTCCGGACGCTGCAACTCACCGTGGCGTTCTTCTCGGTCTTCACCTTCGCCTGCGCCTTCTCGCAGGACTTCACCCAGTTCCTCGTGCTCAAGACGTTACAGGGGCTCGGTTTCGGCGGCGAATGGGCAGCCGGAGCCGTGCTGATGGCCGAGTCGATTCGCGCCGAGCATCGCGGCAAAGCGATGGGCACCATTCAGAGCGCGTGGGCCGTAGGCTGGGCCGCTGCCGTCCTTCTCTATACCGCCATGTTCTCGCTGCTCCCCGGCGCGACGGCATGGCGCGCCATGTTCGCACTCGGCCTCCTGCCTGCCTTGCTCGTCGTCTACGTGCGCCGTGGGGTGGTCGAACCGGTGGCACCCGCCGAACGCCGCAACGCCACACGAAGCAGCGCGCCCGGCATCCCGTTCTTCGATATCTTTTCGCCGCGCGTCTTGCGGATGACGCTGATCGGCCCATTGCTCGGCGTCGGGGCGCACGGCGGTTACTACGCCCTCATGACGTGGCTGCCCACCTACCTCAAAACCGAGCGTCACCTGTCCGTCCTCGGCACCGGCGGCTATCTTGCCGTGATCATCTTCGCGTTCTTTTGCGGCTGCATCGCAAGCTCGCACCTGCTCGACCGGATCGGCCGCCGCGGCACCATCTTGCTGTTTTCGATAGCGTGCGTCGCCACCGTTCTCGTCTATCTGTTCGTGCCGTTGACCAATGGCGCGATGCTCGTGGTCGGCTTCCCCCTCGGGTTCTTCGCCGCGGGCATCCCCGCCAGCATGGGTGCGCTCTTCAACGAGCTGTACCCCCGCGGCATGCGCGGCACGGGTGTGGGCTTTTGCTACAACTTCGGGCGCGTCGTCTCAGCCGCCTTTCCCGTGATGGTGGGCCATCTCGCCAAGACCACGACGCTCGGGTTCGCTATCGGCGTCGATGCGGCGGTCGCGTACGCCATCGTCGTCTTCGCCGTCCTGATGCTGCCCGAAACACGCGGCCGCGCGCTCGCGGACACGTTGCCGGAGGCCGACGCGCACGAGCGCTCACCCGGCGCTGCGCCCGTGCGCCGTTGAACGCACCAGGCATACTCTCGGGGCCGCCGCGCGCCGGCGTCCCGTCCAACACGAAACATGACCGCAGACGACCGAATGGCGAACGGTATGACGCGCCGAACTTTCAATCGAGGACTATTGGCCATGTTGACGACGACCGCGCTAGGCGCCTGCGCGGATACGCCCAAACGTGCGGGCGCCGACAAGATCACGGCGATCGACACGCATGCGCACGTGTTTTCCCATGACCTGCCGCTCGCGCAGCGGCGCCGCTACGCGCCGGCCTACGATGCGCAGCTCTCGCGTTACCTCGCGCAGCTCGATGCCCATGACGTGTCGCACGGCGTGCTGATCCAGCCGAGCTTCCTAGGCGCCGACAACCGATATCTGACGCAATCGATCGTGCAGGCGCCGCAGCGCTTGCGCGGCATCGCCGTCATCGATCCGGCAGCCGTGGCGGCAGAGCCAGGTCAGTTGGACGCGCTTGCACGCGCCGGCATCGTCGGGATTCGGCTCAATCTGTTCAGCCTTCCCGATCCCGACTACACCAGCGCCGTTTGGCAAGCGACGCTCGAGAAGATCGCTTCGCTTGGCTGGCAGATCGAAGTGCATTGCGAGGCGCAGCGGTTGCCTCGCGTCGTCGGACCATTGGTCGACCGCCATGGGGAACCGATCGACGTGGTCGTCGATCACTTCGGGCGACCGAAGCCGGTGCTTGGCGTCGACGATCCGGGCTTTCGCTATCTGCTCACGCTCGGTGCGACGCGGCGCGTGTGGGTCAAGGTGTCGGGCGCGTACCGCAACGCGGTAGCGAAGACAGGCCCCGATGCAAACGGCGCAGCAACCGCGCTGGCGGCCATGCCCCTGCTCGAAGACGCGTTCGGTTTCGACCGGCTGCTATGGGGCAGCGATTGGCCGCATACGCAGTTCGAACACGTCGAAAGTTACGATGCCGTTTATGCGCTGACGCTCAAGCTGTTGCCGACCGAGCGCGCACGGCGCGCCGTGCTGGTCGACACGCCGGCTAAGCTGTTCGGGTTTGCGTGAGGCGGCTGCGAACCGCTGATCGGCGGCGGTTCGCCGGCCTATCGGTGGTCGCTCGGTCGCACGTCTTGCGCTCGTTCGACGACTGCTAAGATAGGGTCCGTTCGAAGGAGCATGAAATGCCTGAATTGACCCATTTCGACGCGGCCGGCCACGCCCATATGGTCGACGTCGGCGGCAAAGACGAAACGAAACGCATCGCCGTGGCGCGCGGCTCGATTCGGATGAAGCCGGAGACGTTCGCGCTCATCCGCGATGGGAACGCCAAGAAGGGCGACGTCATCGGCATCGCCCGCATCGCCGCCATTCAAGGGGCGAAACGCACAGCCGATTTGATCCCGTTGTGCCACCCGCTCGCGCTCACGCGCGTTGCCGTCGATTTTGCGCTGGATGAGGCGTTGCCGGGCGTGCATTGCACGGCGCAGGTCGAAACGCTCGGCCGCACGGGGGTGGAAATGGAGGCACTCACGGCCGTGCAAGTTGGGTTGCTCACCGTGTACGACATGTGCAAGGCCGTGGATCGCGGGATGACCATCACCGATGTGAAGGTGATGGAGAAGCATGGCGGGAAGTCGGGGGATTGGGTGGCGGGCGGGTGAGGCCTCGTTTTATAAAGGGTCCCGCGCACCCGGGCGACGCCGTGCGAACCCGGATCGCACCGCCGCGTCGCCTCATTCATCACTATCGCTGTCGTCCTCGGTGGCAGCCGCCTTCGGTGCCGGCCCATAACGCTTCAACAGTTCGGCCTTGAAGCCCGCGAGCTTAGGCTCGTCCTCGCACAAGTCGTATAGCGCCGATAGCTGCGCCGGCCAGTCATGCAGCACACCGGCAAAAATCTTCAGCCGCTCCACCGTATCGAACGCCTGGTCCTGTTTACCATCCAGCGCCTGCAAGACCGCATAACGGCGTAGCACTGTCTCGCCGGGCAAGAGCGCCAGCGCCTTCTCATGCATCGCCAGCTTCGCAGGCAAGTCGTTGCCGTCGATGGGCAGCAGCGTCGCCATGCCGTACTCGCCCCACGCGCCGAACAGCTTCGATGGTGCAGCCCGGTATTCGTCGGCCGGATGCGCGCCGTAGTACAACACTTCCGCGCGCGAATAGTCGCGGTAGATCGGGTGCAAGGCGGCGAGCCCGCCGACGACGAGCAGCAGTTGCCAGCCCATCGCGATGCGAGGCGGCACGAACGAAATCGGCTTCGTCTCCAAAATGCCGAACACGAACATGGCCGGCAGCAGGAAGAACATGTACTGCTGCGGATACTCGACCAGCGCGTGCATGAGCAGCGCACCGATCAACGCCAACCCGAACACGCGCTCAGCCGTATGCGGGGCGCGCAACACGCGCCAGAGCCACGCGAGCAGCCCCGATAAAATGATGGCGATGCCTGCAATGCCGGTTTTCGCGAGCAAATCGATCACGATATCGTGCGAGTTGTTCGCGATTTCGACATCGCCAAGACGCCTGACGAGCTCGAACTCATAACGAGGGAACTCGCCCCAGCCCACACCCAGCAACGGATGCTGCGTGAACATCGTCCATCCGTATTTCCACATCGCCAGTCGCAAGACGAATTGGCCTTTGTCCCGAAAACGATGCGCGGCAGACACATCCAATCCAAGGTCGAAGCGCGTGTTTGCCCAACGCACGCCGATATTCACGGCGCAAAACAAGACGATGAGCGCGACCGGGATCATCCATGCTCGCAAGCTTCGCCGGTGCGTCCCGTCTCGACGCCGCAGGACGAGCGCCATCCAAAAGCCGGCGACCACGATGACGGCCGTTTGCAACCAAGGCCCGCGCGACACCGTCAGCGCCTGCCCGAGCACGCAGATCGACGATACAAGCGCCCATACCGTCACGTTCAAGCGGCGAGTCTGTACCAAATACATCGCGCCTGCGAGGGCGAAGGCGATCACCGTGGCGAGATGATTGGCCTGCGCCATGTTACCGAACGGACGCCGGTCGGAAGTCACGTTGTAAGCGACGACGAAGGGTGAGAATCGCGCTTCCGCATGAAACAACTGCACTAGTTGGCAAAACACCGCGAACAGTCCCCCGACGATCAGCGCGCCCGCGGCCCAGCGCAGCGCGCGGTCGGCAACACCTGCCCGAGCGAACCCATAACCGGCCTGCGTGGCCATGACCCCCGCCAAGAGAAAGCCCGCGCCGAGCCATGCCATCGAAGGCTGTGCGAGAGGCAGCACCGCCGTCTGCAAGGCGAGCAAACCGCCGAATGCAAGCGGCACGAGCGCAACGGTGGGCAATGCGTACGGCGTACGTGGCCCCTCCGACGCCGTCAGGACCAGGACGGAAGCGCCGACGAGCAGGTACAGCGCCAATGCTGTGTACTCGGCGTAGAACGTCGGAATCGGGTACGTATGGCGGGTGACCGCATAGGGCACCAGCAACGCAAGGGCCAAAGACGTGAACGATAGATAGCGTGCAAATGGAGAGGTCATGAGGGTGGGGACCGTCGGCAACCGGCGCACTATACAAAAATTTTCTTTCAGTGTCCGCGCCGATTTATCGCACGCGCCTCTTTAAGCGCGACATTCCGGGGGCGCGAGCTTGGCGGGCAGCGTCGCGGCGCTGAGCGGCGCAGGCCCCTCGCCCGGCGCGGGCAGCGTCGAGGACAATTTGCCCGACGCAAAGCATTCCCACGTCAGTGTCCCGCCTTGCACCACACCGGACGCGAGCGCGACCCTGGAGGTGGGCGGATCCGAGGCATCGGGCAGCGACGGCACGAGCACGAGCGTTTCACTGCCCGCCGGCGCCACGCGCTGCGTGTAGCGGATCGTGATTTCCCCGCTGTCGTCGTCGATGTCGATCGACTCGACGTTGCGTGTGCCGGGCGGCGCGACGTAACCGCTACTCAATGCATTGCCGCCCGCGGCGTTCTCGGCCACCGCAAGCCGCGCGCCCGAGGCCAGTGCAAGGCCCTCGCCCACCCGGCTGCGGCCCAAATAATCCTGATAGGCCGGTACCGCATAAGCGGCGACGATCCCGACGATGGCGAGCACGATCATCAGCTCGATCAGCGTAAAGCCGAGCTTGTCGGCTCGCGGGGCGGTCGCGAACGGCCTCTCGTGCGCCACCCGATACGATGGCACGCGCCGGACCGCGCAAGACACTAGACGATGAACAAGAGAAACAACGACGGCTGACATCGGGGGGTACGCTCCTGAACGGCGGCCCGCCAACGAAGGAGCGGGCAACAGGTGCGAAGCGTATCCCCGCAACACCCGGCGGGGCAGTCGGCCAGATGGCCAGGTGCGGGCCAAGAACCGGCCCGCCGCACGGCGATGCGCTCGAGCGCGTCAGCGCGAGTGATGCGGCCGCGAGCCCGCGGCCGCCTCTCGGCGCAGCGCACGCCGCTTGAGCCAATAACCGAGCAGCACGACGAAGAGCGCACCGGCAATGTGCGCCCCGTATTCGGCTGTGGACGTATCGAGCAGCGGCCAGCGATCGCCAGCCGGATCGTTGATGATGAGCCCGCCCGCGATCCACCCGAGCAGCGCCGCACCGAGCGTGACGATGATGGGAAAGCGATCGAGCATGCGCAAGACGAGCGTGCTGCCCCAGACGATCAACGGAATGCTCACGATGAGGCCGAATACGACCAGCGCGATGCGATGCGCGGGATCGGCCGCCTCGGCCGCGCCCGCGATGGCGATCACGTTATCGAGGCTCATGACGGCATCGGCAATGATGATCGTCTTGATGGCGGAAATGAGCTTGTCCGCCGGTTTGATGTTCTCATGCGCGTCGTGGCTTGGCGCCATCAAACGCACCCCGATCCACAGCAACAAGAGACCGCCGGCGAATTTCAGGAACGGGACGTCGAGCAGCGCGACCGCGAACACGATCAGCACGACGCGCAGCACGATGGCGCCGGCCGTGCCCCACAGGACGCCCCGTATGCGCTGCGCAGGGGGCAGGTTGCGGCACGCGAGCGCAATCACGACGGCGTTATCGCCGCCGAGCAATATATCGATGACGATGATCTGAAACACTGCGCCCCAATGGAGCGTCGAGAAGAATTCGAGCATAGCGTCGAGCATGAGGGCAATCGCCGTTCCAGGGTCCAGGGGAAAGGGCGCTAGCTGCGCCGATAAAAAAGCGAGGGAGCATAACTTCTCTCCCTCGCTTCTTCTAGCCTGTCGGCAGCCTTACGAAAGAATTTCGCAAGGATACCAAAAACGCTTACTGCTCGCGCCGGCGCTGCACGGCCGCCGGGCGAGCCCCGCACTGACTTACAGAATCGACTTCAGCAGGCGGCCCATCTCCGACGGATTCTTCGTCACTTTGATGCCGCAGGCTTCCATGATTTCGAGCTTTGCTTCGGCCGTATCGGCCCCGCCCGAGATCAGCGCGCCGGCATGGCCCATGCGCTTGCCCGGAGGCGCCGTCACGCCGGCGATGAAGCCGACGACGGGCTTCTTCATGTTGTCCTTGATCCAGTACGCGGCGTTGGCCTCGTCCGGGCCGCCGATCTCACCGATCATGATGACGGCGTCCGTATCGGGATCGTCGTTGAACATCTTCATGACGTCGATGTGCTTCAGACCGTTGATCGGATCGCCGCCGATACCGACCGCCGACGATTGGCCGAGGCCGAGCGCGGTCAGTTGACCGACGGCTTCGTACGTCAATGTGCCCGAACGCGACACGACGCCGATGCGGCCCTTGCGGTGGATGTGGCCCGGCATGATGCCGATCTTGAGCTCGTCCGGCGTGATCGTGCCGGGGCAGTTCGGCCCGAGCAGCAGCGTCTTGCGGTTCTCGCGGCGCATGCGATCGCGCACTTCGATCATGTCGCGAACGGGAATGCCTTCGGTGATGCAGATCGCCAGGTCCAGATCGGCCTCGACCGCTTCCCAGATGGCTGCCGCGGCGCCTGCCGGCGGCACGTAGATCACCGAGACGGTCGCGCCCGTTTCGGCCTTCGCTTCCTTGACGCTCGCGTAGATGGGAATGCCTTCGAAATCTTCGCCGGCCTTCTTCGGGTTCACGCCCGCAACGAATGCCTCACGGCCGTTCGCGTACTCGCGGCATGCGCGCGTATGGAACTGGCCGGTCTTGCCGGTGATGCCCTGCGTGATGACCTTCGTGTCTTTGTTGATCAGAATCGACATGTATGACCTCTGTTCGTTCGGCGCCGCGCCGCGTCCCCTGCGTGCAATGGCACGCCGCGGGGCGCACTCGCGCCGCCATGCGTATCCTTGATGCGAAGCGCTTACTTGCCCGCGGCAGCCGCGACGACCTTCTGGGCCGCCTCTTCCATGCTGTCCGCCGAAATGATCGGCAGGCCGGATTCGGCGAGCATTTTCTTGCCCAGGTCTTCGTTGGTGCCCTTCATGCGCACGACGAGCGGAACGTTCAGGTTCACGGCCTTCGAGCCGGCAATCACCCCCTCCGCGATCACATCGCAGCGCATGATGCCGCCGAAGATGTTCACGAGGATCGCCTTCAGGCCCGGGTTCTTCAGCATGAGCTTGAACGCTTCGGTGACCTTTTCGGTCGTCGCGCCGCCGCCCACGTCGAGGAAGTTCGCCGGCTCGCCGCCGAACAACTTGATCGTGTCCATCGTGGCCATGGCTAGGCCCGCGCCGTTCACGAGGCAGCCGATGTTGCCGTCGAGCGAGATGTACGCGAGATCGAACTTCGACGCTTCGACTTCGGCCGGATCTTCTTCGTCCAGATCGCGGTACGCGACGATTTCCGGATGACGGAACAGCGCGTTCGAATCGAAGTTGAACTTGGCGTCGAGCGCGATGACCTTGCCGTCGCCCGTCAGGATCAGCGGGTTGATTTCAGCGAGCGATGCGTCCGTTTCCCACGTGGCCTTGTACAGACCTTGCAGGATGGCGCGCGCTTGCGGGATCGAAGCGTCGGGCACGCCGATCTTCTTGGCGAGATCGTCGGCTTCCGAATCGAGCAGCCCCTTCGACGGATCGACGGCCACCTTGTGGATCGCTTCCGGCGTCTTTGCGGCCACTTCTTCGATGTCCATCCCGCCTTCGCTGGACGCCATCACGACGACCTTTTGCGAAACGCGATCGATCACGAGACCGACGTAGAGTTCCTTCTTGATGTCCGCGCCTTCTTCGATCAGCAGGCGGTTCACCTTCTGGCCTTCCGGACCGGTTTGGTGCGTGACGAGCTGCATGCCGAGGATCTGATTCGCGTACTCGCGAACTTGCTCGAGCGTCTTGGCCACTTTCACGCCGCCGCCCTTACCGCGACCGCCCGCATGAATTTGCGCCTTGACAACCCAGACCGGGCCGCCGAGCTCTTCAGCGGCCTTGACCGCGTCATCCACCGAAAACACCGGCTTGCCGCGCGGTACCGCGACGCCGAATTTCCGCAGGATTTCCTTACCCTGGTACTCGTGAATCTTCATGCGTGATTCCCTTCAGTCTGAGAGTTGGATTGAACTTCGTGATCTTTATCGCTAAGCGCCGCGGAACCGCTCGCCCCGGACGCCGCCGCGGTCATGCGCATCGGCGCCTGCCCGGCCGCTGGGCCCTGCGCCACGCTGCGCGGTACGTGACCGTACCAGCGCGGATAGAAGCGCCGCACCGCTTCGCCGTCGAACCGCAACGCATGGCAACGGTCGAGCTGGAACGGCGGCTCGCGGTGCGAAGCCTCGCCCGCGGGCTCGTTCTCGTGCATGTCGGTTGCGCTGTCGCGCGTGCTCCAGACGTCGCCGGCGAACGCTTGAATCGCGGCCGTAGGCAAGACGGAGCACAGTTCGGTGAGATGCGTGCAGCCTGCCGTCCCGCCGAGCAAGCGCTGTGCGTGGCGGCGGAAATCTTGGAGGAGGTTAAGACCGATGAGGGCGCGGTAGGCGGGATTGGCAGCTTCGCAGTGACCGGGATAAGGCACCCATTCCGACGAAGCTTCGGCGTCGACGATGGTGAGCTTGCGATCGATAGTGATGCGGAGCCAGAGTTCATGGATCGGTAGGCCTTTAGGCCGGACACCGGGCGCCAATGCAACGTCGCGCGGCTTGTGATCGGTCAGACACGCCTCGAGGTCCCACAGGCCGTCGTCACGCTCGTAGGCTTCCGCTCGGATCGCGCGACGATGGCGCAACTGGCGGGAAACGGGCGGAGAAAGCGGCATGCGAGGGGAACGGCTGCAGAGGAAAACCGACTGATTTTACCATACTGAGTATTCGAGACGCCGGCGTCCCATTTCGCCGGGCCGGTACCGTGGCGTGCGGTGGCGATCGGCGACACCGGCGGACTGAGATGCAGGTAAGGCTTGCCGCCCGGCTCGCGAGCGCGTCCTATGTCCTACTCGTCGCTCGCGTCGCTCCAATCGTCGTCGCCCTTGAGCACCTGGGAGATGGTCGCGTGCGAAAACCCGCGCATGGCAAGGAAGCGCGCCTGCTTGGCGCGATCGGCCGGCGATTGCGGCGGCTCACCGAACTTCTTGCGCCATACCGCCAGCGCGCGAGCGCGCTCGGTGTCGCGCAGTTGCGAGTTGACCGATTCGACGAGGCCTTGATCGACCCCGTGCCGGCGCAGTTCATTGACGATGCGGCTTGCCCCCATGCGGGAGGAACGCCGATTCATCACGCTTTCGGCGAAACGCGCATCGGAGAGCCAGCCTTCACGCTCGAGGGAATCGAGCAGCGGATCCAATGCGCCGCTTTGCGCATCACCTTCTTCGATGAACGGCGTCAGTTTGCGGGCCAGTTCGGCGCGGCTGTATTCGCGCCTGGATAGATAAGCGATCGCTCTCATCTTGAGAGAGCGAGTGGGCCGGCGCGAACGGCTGCCCGGCTCGGGGGCGGAAGACGATGGATCAGGCGCCGGGTAATTCGACGATGGGTCAAGTGGATCGGCGCCCGCATCCGCCGCCGCGCAAGGCGCTTGCGCACGCGCGGATTTCGTTCGATGCCCGTGCCGGACACCCGGGCGGTGCGCTTCGCGCTGCCCACCCGGCGCCGCCCGCCCTTTACGTATCACGCGAGGCTTACTCTTCTTCGTCGGCCACTTCGACAGCGCCGCTGCCCACCGGCATCGCATTCACGCCAAGCGACTCGCGGATGCGGTTTTCGATCTCGCGCGCGATCTCGGGATTCTCGCGCAGGAATTCGCGCGCGTTGTCCTTGCCTTGGCCGATTCGTTCGCCGCTGTAGCTGTACCAAGCACCGGCCTTGTCGACGATCTTCGCTTGCACGCCGAGATCGATGATTTCGCCTTGGCGCGAAATACCTTCGCCGTAGAGGATGTCGAAAATGGCTTCGCGGAACGGCGGCGACACCTTGTTCTTGACGACCTTCACGCGCGTTTCGTTGCCGATCACTTCGTCGTTCTTCTTGATCGAGCCGATCCGGCGGATGTCCAGACGCACCGACGCGTAGAACTTCAGCGCATTGCCGCCCGTCGTCGTTTCCGGATTGCCGAACATGACGCCGATCTTCATCCGAATTTGGTTGATGAAGATGACGAGGCAGTTCGTGCGCTTGATGGTGCCGGTGAGCTTGCGCAGCGCCTGCGACATCAGGCGGGCTTGCAAGCCCGGCAGCGAATCGCCCATCTCCCCTTCGATTTCCGCCTTCGGCACGAGCGCCGCGACCGAATCGATGACGATCATGTCGATCGAGCCCGAGCGCACCAGGGCATCGGCAATCTCGAGCGCCTGCTCGCCCGTATCGGGCTGAGAGACGAGCAGATCGCTGACGTTCACGCCCAGCTTCTGCGCATACTGGATGTCGAGCGCGTGCTCGGCGTCGATGAACGCCGCCGTGCCGCCGAGCTTTTGCATTTCGGCGATGACCTGCAGCGTCAGCGTGGTCTTGCCCGACGATTCGGGCCCGTAGATTTCGACCACGCGCCCGCGCGGCAGACCGCCGACGCCCAGCGCGATGTCCAGACCGAGCGAGCCCGTCGACACCACTTGGATGTCCTCGACCACTTCGCCGGCCCCGAGCCGCATGACCGATCCTTTGCCGAACTGCTTTTCGATCTGTGCGAGCGCCGCGGCAAGCGCCTTGCTCTTTTCAGCCGTCAGTCCAGCCTGGCCTTTCTTGCTTTCTTCCATGAATCGTCCTTTGCTATGATGAGCGGGCGTCTGAGGCGGGCGGGCCGGCGAAGAGAGGCTGACGCCACAGGCTTGTGGCGCGCTCGCGAGTACTCGCGACAGGTCTTTCCGGCTAGCGCACGAAACGCAGACACTGTATAAAAAAACAGGGTTCTTTGCAAGCCCGATAGGGGCGATTTGCGTTGCGGCAACGGAGCACCCAGGCGGCGCCTTGCAAACCGCCCACGTCAGATCTATATAAGACCATCGGAGACAGCGGCCCCACGCCGGCGCGAAAGCACCAGCCGGCCGCACGGCGCACCATGCGAATACTCATTGCCGAAGACGACAGCATACTCGCGGACGGTCTCGTCCGATCACTCCGCCAATCGGGCTATGCCGTCGATCACGTCAAAGGCGGCAGCGAAGCCGATGCCGCCCTGTCGATGCAATCGTTCGACCTATTGATTCTGGACCTGGGCCTGCCGCGCATGTCCGGGCTCGAGGTCTTGCGCCGCTTGCGCGCGCGCAACTCGAGCTTGCCCGTGCTGATTCTGACGGCCGCCGACGGCGTCGACGAGCGCGTGAAAGGGCTCGACCTGGGCGCCGACGATTACATGGCCAAGCCTTTTCATCTGAACGAACTCGAAGCGCGTGTGCGCGCCCTCACGCGGCGCGGCAGCGGCGGCGGCCCGGCGGTCGTGCGGCACGGCTCGCTCACGTACGACCAAGTCGGACGAATTGCATCGGTCAACGACCAGGTGCTCGAGCTGTCGGCGCGCGAGTTGGGCGTGCTCGAAGTGCTGCTGCAGCGGATCGGCCGGCTCGTCTCGAAAGAGCAGCTCGTCGACCATCTATGCGAGTGGGGCGAAGAAGTCAGCAACAACGCGATCGAGGTTTACGTCCACCGCCTGCGCAAGAAGATCGAACCGAGCGGCGTGCGCATCATCACCGTGCGCGGCCTCGGCTACTGCTTGGAGAAGCCCGCTTCGACCTGCACCGGCGGTGCGGCCGCGAGCGCGGAGGACGTCGCGCGCGTGCGCGCCTCTGTCTCCGCCTCGACATCGGCCGAGCCCGCCGCGAACGCTCGAACGAAATAGGCATCCCGTGGCTTCGCCCGTTTCCGCGAATGACGGCGCCGAGCGCGCGCCCGGCCCGGCTTCGGCCACGCCGCCCCCGTCCCCGCCGGCCGGCGCCGCGGCCGACGCCCGCCGCCCAAACCCGTTCGCGCCGCCCGACGAAACGGATACGGCCACGCCGCACCGGCCCCGCTCGCTCTTCGGCGAGATTCTCGATTGGATGCTCGCGCCGCTCTTGCTGCTCTGGCCGATGAGCATCGCCGTCACTTATCTCGTCGCCAAGACGATTGCGAACGGGCCGTTCGATCGCGGCCTCGAAACCGACGCCTACGTGCTGGCGCGGCAGATTCATCCGGTGAACGGCGTGGCGACGCTGACGCTGCCCGACGCCGCCCGCGATTTCCTGAGCGGCGACAACGTCGACAAAGTCTTTTACCAAGTGCTCGGCACGCACGGCGAACTCGTGGCGGGCGTGAGCGACATGCCGCTGCCGCCCGAGGACGATCGACCGCAGCCCGGCCTCGTCGAATTTCGCGACGCTTCGCTGCACGGCAACGACATCCGCATCGCCTATACGACCGTGGAGTTACCTGGGAGCGGCGGGCAAGCAGCGCTCGTGCAAGTGGCGGAGACCTTCGACAAGCGCAGCGTCCTTGCCAACGACATCATCAAGGGCGTGATCCTGCCGCAGTTCGTGATCCTGCCGCTGGCGATCGTGCTGGTCTGGTTCGGGCTCTCGCGCGGGCTTGCCCCGCTCACGGCGCTGCAGGAGAACCTGCGCGCGCGCCATCCCGACGATCTCTCGCCGCTCGAAGCGTCGAGCGCGCCGCCGGAAATCGAGCCGCTCGTCACTTCGTTCAACGAATTGCTGACCCGGCTCGCACAGAACATCGATTTGCAAAAGCGTTTCATCGCCGACGCGGCGCATCAGATGAAGACGCCCCTGGCGGGCCTGCACATGCAAGCCGAGCTCGCGCTGCGAGAAGATGCATCGCCGGAAGTGCGACGCTCGCTCGAGCAAATCGCGACGGGCGCCGATCAAGCCGCGCGCCTCGTGACGCAACTGCTCGCTCTCGCGCGGGCCGAGAACCGGATGTCGGGACAAGTCTTCACGCACGTGGAGGTTGCGCATCTGGCGCGTCTGGCCGTGCGGGACTGGGTGCGCGCGGCGCTCGCCAAGCAAATGGATCTTGGCTACGAAGGCCCCGAGGAGCCTGTTTTCGTCGATGGGAACCCGGTCATGCTGCGGGAAATGCTGTCGAACATCATCGATAACGCCATCCGCTACACCCCAGCCGGGGGGCGGATCACGGTTCGCGTCTCGCCGCAGCGCGAGGCCGGCCAAGTCCACCTCGAAGTGGAAGACACGGGGCCCGGGATCGCGCCGGCCGAGCGTCCGAAGGTGGTCGAGCGCTTCTATCGGATTCTGGGACGCGAAGGCGACGGCAGCGGGCTGGGCCTTGCCATCGTCCGCGAAATCGCGACGATGCACGGCGGCACGCTGACGCTCGACGACCACGTCTATCAACCCTCTCTGCGCCTGGCGGGCACGCTCGTTCGTGTCAGTCTGCCGATTTCGCACAGCACCCCGGAGTTACCCTAGGCCGCAAGACCAAGGAGGCCGAATTCCAGCGGCAAAATGCCGCCTTAGCGCGACCATACAAGATATTAGCGCCAACTTAGACGACGAACACAACAATTAGAAGAAGTTGGATGCCTAACAAGGAGACAACACCGAATGCTCCGCCGTCAGTAGGCCGTAAGTTTGCCTTCCAATAATCGACGACGGGTGTGAGCCGAATACGGCCACCTGCGCGCACTTATTATCAAAATCGATTGGAGACGACACATGGCAACCGTTGGCGGGCAAATTTCGCACGCGCCGATGACGAGCGACGAGAAGCGGGTGATCTTCGCCTCTTCGCTCGGCACCGTTTTCGAGTGGTACGACTTCTATCTAGCGGGTTCGCTCGCGTCTTACATCAGCAAGAGCTTTTTCTCCGGCATCAACCCCACGGCCGCCTTCATCTTCACGCTGCTCGGCTTTGCGGCCGGCTTCGCGGTGCGTCCGTTCGGCGCGCTCGTGTTCGGGCGGCTGGGCGACATGGTGGGCCGCAAGTACACGTTCCTGATCACGATCGTGATCATGGGCTTGTCGACGTTCGTCGTCGGTTTCCTGCCCGGCTATGCGACGATCGGGTTTGCTTCCCCGGTCATCTTCATTGCCATGCGGTTGCTGCAGGGCCTTGCGCTCGGCGGCGAGTACGGCGGCGCGGCGACCTATGTTGCGGAACACGCGCCGGCCAATCGGCGCGGCTACTACACGTCGTGGATTCAAACGACGGCGACGCTGGGTCTGTTCCTCTCGCTGCTCGTGATCCTCGGCGTGCGCACGACGATGGGCGAGCAAGCGTTCGGCGCGTGGGGTTGGCGCATTCCGTTCATCGCGTCGCTGATCCTCTTGGGCGTGTCGGTCTGGATTCGCTTGCAGTTGTCCGAATCGCCGGCGTTCGAGCGGATCAAGGCCGAGGGCAAGACGTCGAAGGCGCCGCTGACCGAATCGTTCGGTCAATGGAGCAACCTGAAGATCGTGATTCTCGCGTTGATCGGCCTCACCGCCGGTCAAGCCGTGGTTTGGTACACGGGCCAGTTCTACGCGCTGTTCTTCCTCACGCAAACGCTGAAGGTGGATGGTGCGAGCGCGAACATCCTGATCGCACTGGGGCTGTTGATCGGCACGCCGTTCTTCGTGTTCTTCGGCTCGCTGTCGGACCGGATCGGCCGCAAGCCCGTGATCATGACGGGCTGCCTGATTGCCGCGTTGACCTACTTCCCGCTGTTCAAGGCGCTCACGCACTATGCGAATCCGGCGCTGGAAGCGGCTGAGCAGAAAGCGCCGATCGTCGTCGTGGCCAACCCCGACGAATGCTCGTTCCAGTTCAACCCGGTGGGCACGGCGAAGTTCACGAGTTCGTGCGACATCGCCAAGAGCGCGTTGGCCAAGTCGGGCTTGAACTACGCGAACGTTGCGGCGCCGGCGGGCACGCAAGCGCAGATCAAGGTGGGCGACACCGTGATCGACACGTACGACGGCAAGGCGGCGGACGCGAAGGACAAGGCGAAGGCGTTCGACAAGACGCTGAGCGGTACGCTCAAGAGCGCGGGCTATCCGACGAAGGCCGATCCATCGCAGTTGAATTGGCCGATGACCGTGGCGATTCTGGCGCTGCTCGTGATCTACGTGACGATGGTGTACGGGCCGATCGCGGCGATGTTGGTCGAGATGTTCCCGACTCGGATCCGTTATACGTCGATGTCGCTGCCGTACCACATCGGCAATGGCTGGTTCGGCGGGTTCCTGCCGGCGACGGCGTTCGCGATCGTCGCGGCGCAGGGCAATATTTACTCGGGGTTGTGGTATCCGGTCGTCGTCGCGCTTGGCACGTTCGTGATCGGCATGTTGTTCGTGAAGGAGACCAAGGACTCCAACATCTACGCGCAGGATTGATGGAGTGACGGAAAGCGTGCCGGGCCGGGGTGCGGGGCCGCTGGGCGGCGGCCTCGCGGAGTGGCGCCGGGCTGGCACGCGGTGTGGCTCGGATTTGACGTGAGCGGGGTCGCATCAGGGGGTTGACAGCGCGGCCAGGCTTCACCATAATCCGTCTTCTTTCGGCGAATTAGCTCAGTCGGTTAGAGCGACGGAATCATAATCCGCAGGTCCGGGGTTCGAATCCCTGATTCGCCACCAGCTTCGAGAAAAAGCCGCTGTTCCGCAAGGTTCAGCGGCTTTTTTGTCTTGGAACGATGGTAATGCGCCCGAACAGGCGCATTGGGCGTCCAAAGCGCGCGAGCGTTTTAGGTGCGGGCGGTTTTCCGGGAGCGGGTGCTACACGCCACTGCTACCTTCCGTGGACTCACTTCATTCCGTACCAGACGCCGCGCCCACTGCCGTGCTGCTCCAAATGTCCGCGTTCGATCAGAACGCGGAAGTGCAGCTTCAAGGTGTTGCGATTGCTGCCTGTCAGCTTGATCGCCTCGGCCATCGTGACGCGCCCATGCTCGCGGGCAAACTCCACGATTTGCAGGGACAGCGCAGGTAGCGCAGCCAGCACGATTTTCTCTCGCTCGACCTTCTTCTCGAGCCGCCGCACCTGCTCGGCCAGCGAGCGCAGAAAGAACAGCAGCCACGGCTGCCAGTTGGGCGCATCGGTACGAATCGTGCCCTGCGTCTGACGTAGGGCGAGATAGTAGGCTTCCTTGTTCACCTCGACCACGCTTTCCAGCGAGCTGTATGGAACATAGGCGTAGCCCGTCTGAAGCAGCAGCAAGGTCGTCAGCACGCGGCTGAGCCGTCCGTTGCCATCCTGAAACGGGTGGATTTCCAGGAATACAACCACGAAGACAGCGATGATGAGCAGCGGGTGCAGTTGCGCCTTTTCGCGCTCATCGTTGACCCACTGCACGAGTTCGGCCATCAAGCGAGGCGTGTCGAATGGCGATGCCGTTTCGAACACAATGCCGATCTGCACGCCATTCTCGTCGAAGGCGGCGACACTGTTGGAACTCGTCTTGTAGTGGCCCCGGCGGCGTTCGTCCTTCTGGCTGTATTGCAGCAGAATCTGATGGAGTTGCTTGATGTGGTTCTCGTTGAACGGGATGTCTTCCCATGCCCGGAACATCAAGTCCATCGACTCGGCGTAGCCTGCCACTTCCTGCTCGTCTCGCGTCTCGAACTGCTTGATGGCAATGTTGGATAGCAGTCGCCCGACATCACGGTCATTCAGCTTACTGCCCTCGATGCGGGTGGATGACCCGATGCTCTCGATGGTAGCGACGCGTCGCAAGGCGGAAAGTCGATCAGGCGCGAGCGTGCCCAAGGCGCGCCATGCGCCCTTGAATTCATCGAGCCGGGCAACCAGGCTCAAGATTTCCGGTGTGATCTGGAGGGTGTCGGTTCGGAACATGAACCGATATTACACCCATTTACACCCATTTATCTGACAGCGGAGAAATGGGCTAAATGGGTGTCGAATGGGTTGTCGGCGAACAGCGCCGCACCAACGATCGGCAGAAGCTTCCAGCATCGATTCAAGGACATCACACACCTCCTTCGACGAAGGCTGCGCATGCGTCCGCAAACGGACATTCCAGCCGCCCAAAGCAGAACAAAGAGGTCGATCCGTCCGAAACGGAAATACCAAGCCAGTCATTCTGCGGTCACCTGCGGCCACGAGGCATCGCGAGTCGCCAAGCTCCGACACCTGGCCGAGGCGCTGTTTTTAAGGTACAAGAAATGCTTGGCGTTACCCGGTGGCCGTACCTGGGAGAAGGTCATGGACTGCTCCGCTCGCACGCACGCTACGTCCCGCATCGTTCTGCGAAGCGCCATCGCCTGTCTGCTCGCCACGCTTTGCACATCGTGTAGCGGAGGCGGAGGCGCACCAGCCACCGCTAGCTCGGGCGGCACAGGCGGTGGCGCAGGATCGGGCTCCGGGGCGGGTGCAGGCGCCCCCTCCACCGATGTCCTCACCTATCACAACGATCTCGCGCGCACCGGTCAATACCTGGCCGAAACGACGCTGACGCCGTCCAACGTGAAGGCCGCGCAATTCGGCAAAGTCGCATTCCTCGCCGCCGACGGCAAGGTCGATGCTCAACCGCTCTACGTGAGCAACGTATCGATGAACGGCGCGACGCACAACGTCGTCTATGTCGCCACCGAACACGCGAGCCTGTACGCCTACGACGCCGACAGCTACGCCAAGCTTTGGCAGCGTTCTTTACTGGGCAGCGGCGAAACCCCCAGCGACAACCGAAGCTGCAGCCAGATCACACCGGAAATCGGCATCACGTCCACGCCCGTCATCGACCGTTCGCGCGGCGCACATGGCGTGATCTACGCCGTCGCGATGAGCAAGGACGCGAACGGCGCCTATCATCAGCGGCTTCACGCGCTCGATCTCTCCACGGGCACCGAGATGCTACGCGGCCCGGTCGAGATCGCAGCAACGTTCCCCGGCACGGGTGCGAACAGCGCCAACGGCGTCACCCTCTTCGATCCCAAGCAATACGCCGAGCGTCAGGCACTAACGCTCGTGGGCGGCAATCTCTATCTGGCGTGGACGTCGCATTGCGATGAGGGCGCATACGCCGGCTGGATCATGGCCTACAGCGCCGACACGCTCGCACAAACGAGCGTCTTGAACGTCACCCCCAACGGCAGCGAAGGCTCCGTCTGGATGAGCGGCGCGGGGATGGCCTCCGACGGCACGTCGCTCTACTTCCTCGACGCGAACGGCACATTCGATACGACGCTGGACGGCAACGGCTTCCCGTCGCGCGGGGACTACGGCAATACATTCCTGAAGCTGGCAATCTCGCCGAAGCTTTCCGTGATCGATTATTTCGCGCCATTCGACACGGTGACCGAGTCGAATCAGGATATCGATCTGGGCTCGGGCGGTGTGCTCGTACTCCCCGATCTCGTCGATGCAAACGGCACGACACGGCATCTCGCCGTCGGCGCAGGTAAAGACAAAAAGATCTATGTCGTCGATCGCAATGCGATGGGCAAATTCAACAGCACGAAAAACGCCATCTGGCAGGAAATCGACGGGCAACTCGGCGGCGGCGTGTTCAGCATGCCGGCGTATTACCGCAACGTCGTTTATTACGGCGCCGTCGGCGATGCGCTCAAAGCCTTTCCGATTACCGCCGCACGCTTGGCCGCGACGCCGGCGTCGAAGAGCCCGGGCGTCTTCCCCTATCCCGGCGCGACGCCGAGCATCTCCGCCAATGGCTCGCAAAACGCCATCGTTTGGGCCGCGGAAAACGGCAGCGTGGGCGCGCTGCATGCATTCGACGCGAGCAATCTGTCGCACGAGCTTTACAACAGCAATCAGTCAGGCACGCGCGATCACTTCGGTGCGGGCAACAAGTTCATCACGCCGATGATCGCGCATGGGCATGTGTATGTCGGCGCCACCAATGGGGTGGCAGTATTTGGGCAACGCTAAGTCACAAGGTAATTGTAAAATTGCGGCTTCGCCCGGCACCTGGCGACGCTCGCGCCATGTGCGCCAACGCCCGACCCACGACAGGAACGACACCCCATGCATCAACGCCGCCCCCTCGAAAAACTGCTCGAGTTCTCGCTGTTCAAATCCCGCTGGCTGCTCGCGCCGTTCTACGTCGGCCTCGTCTTTTCTCTGGTAATGCTGCTGGTCGCATTCGTCAATGAGCTCGTGCATGGCCTAACGGGCCTCATGCATGCAACCGCCGAGCAAATCATTCTGGCGACGCTCGGCCTCATCGACCTTTCGCTCGCGGCCAATCTCGTCGTCATCGTGATTTTTTCCGGCTACGAGAACTTCATTTCGAAGATCGACACCGGCGATAGCGAAGACCGGCCGAGTTGGATGGGTACGCTCGACTTCTCGGGTTTGAAGATGAAGTTGATCGGCTCGATCGTGGCGATTTCGGCCATTTCACTGCTGCGCGCGTTCATGAGCTTGACCGAGCGGGACATCTCGCTCGACGAGCCTCGTCTGCGCTGGCTCGTGGTGCTGCATCTGACGTTCATCGTCTCGGGCGTGCTCTTCGCGACGATGGACTGGATCGCCGCGCGCGCCGAGCGTCATTGAGGGAGAAGCCGTTCTAGGCGTCGGGTACTCAGTACTACCAGGCACTAGGCGGCAACCGGCACGCGGCGCACCGGCCGCCGCGGCTCACTCACGCCGAATGCGTGTGCACGATGCACACCTGATTGCGGCCGCCGTGCTTGGCATCGTAGAGCGCGTGATCCGCCTCCGATACAAGCGAGGCAACATTCGTGAGCCCATCGTAAGCCACGCTGCCGCCCACGCTCACCGTCACTTTCAGCGGCCCCGTCGATACCTCGAGCGCATCGTCCTCGATGGCGGCCCGGATCTTCTCGCCCACCACCGCCGCGCCCACTTCGTCGCAATGCGGAAGGATCACGATGAATTCCTCGCCGCCGTAACGCCCCACCACGTCGCTGTTGCGCAATTGGGGCGACACGGTCGCCGCGATCTTGCGCAGCACGGCGTCGCCCATCGGGTGGCCGTACGTATCGTTGATGCGCTTGAAATGATCGATATCGAACAACAGCACGGCAAACGCATCCTGGTGACGCGTCCAGCTGTTGTATTCGGCCTGCAAGCGCCGGTCGACGTGGCGGCGGTTGTAAAGCCCCGTCAATGCGTCGCGCTCCGAGGAATCGCGCAATGCCTCGAGCGCAACCTCACGCTCTTTCCATGCAACGGCCAATTCGGTGACATCCGCAATCGTGACGCAGACGGCCACGACTTCGCCGTTCTCGATCAGCGGCATGAACGCGCAGTCCTGCTGCATCAAATCGAGCGAGCCCGTGATCGGACAATCGTGCTCGAAGGGCAGCAGCCACGGGCGATGTTGCCAGGACGAAAACGAACCGCTATGCAGCAAAAACACCGTGTCGAATTTGCGCTTGAGCCAAGCGCGCGGCAAATCGGGGAAGCAATCGAAGAAACTGCAACCGATCGCCTTCGCTGCGGGCAGGCCGCTATGCTCGTCCATGAAGCGGTTCCACAGCACGATTCGGTAATCGCGATCCACGGCGAAAATGCCGAGGCCAACGCGCTCGAGCGCGAGCTCGCTTAGACGAGCGGTGCCTGGAATGTCCATCTGCAACTTCTATTCGTTCAAAGATTCGCGAGAAAACCGTCGAGCGCGCTGACGAGCGACTGCACCGCCTTGGCGGTCATGAGCGTGAGCAAATGCGAGCCGAACACGCCGTCTTCGGTTTGCAAGTTCACCTCGAGCAACAGCGCACGGTCCCAAGGCAGCTTCGACGGATGCAACACCTCTTCGAGGTCCAGTTGCACGCCGATCAACCGCGGCGGCGTAAACGTGGGCAACTGCTCGAGCTGCTCGAACAGGCCCGTCAAGCATGCGCCCGCAATCAGGTTCGCCACGTCCGACAGCACTTCGGCATCCGACATGTCTTCGTTGCTCGCTTCCTCGTCGGACGCATCCTGCGCGCGGAACACGAACTTCATGTGCTCCGCGCTGCGGCTGTCGAACAGGGAGATCGCCTCACCGGCGATATCGCAACGAAAACTCTGGCGCAGCGCCGTGACCGGCTCCGTGAAATCGAGCATGTCGCGCACGGCGGAAGGCAAGGTGTCGGTATCGACCATGCGAATGCGAGGCACCGATAGATGCACGAAGCGCCCGAGCAGCGCGGCAAGACGCGCGCCCGCTTGGCCCATGCCAATGTTCGCGATCTCTTGCAGCGCGTCGCGCTGATCTTCGGTGAGGATGGGCTCACTCATACAAACCGTACTCTTTCAGAACAGGCATCAGCTTGGCGTTCGTCACCGGTTTGTCGATGAAAGCCACAGCGCCCAGCGCTTTCACACGCGCTTTCGCTTCGGGCTGAATGTCGGCGGACACGACGATCACGAAACTGTCGAGCCCTTCTGCGCGCACGGTTTCCAATACGTCGAATCCAGTCATGCCCGGCATCGTCAAATCCAAGAACATGACCGATGCCTGCCCGGCACGATAGGCAGCGAGCGCATCTTGCCCGTTCGCTGCCTGCGTTATCTCGACGTCCCACGCTTCCGGCAAAGCGTTGATTAGCAGTCGGCGGGCGAGCGTCGAATCGTCCACGACCAGTACAGGCAATCCCATTTCGGCGGTTCCTTCATAGCCACGTTCGGTATAACGGCCCATGCGGGCAGATCTGAAGTACTCATAAACCCCAACGATAGAAAACGTTTTCAATCGTCGCAAACGTTAGCGGAAACGTTAAATTGCACCGAACATTTCTTCATGGGCGCTTTTATCGATTTTTATATTCGACATGAGGCTACAGGATAGCGCTCGAACCCAGCCGAGTCCGGTCGGTGCGTCGTGCGCGCCAATCCAGTTCAATAAAAAAGGGAATGATCGAATCCCCGCTTACGGTTCATTTCGATCGACAGCAAAACCACTAAGGCGCACGGCCCGATAAGAAGCCTGCAGTATCCCGATCCCAAGCCGCATTGATCTAAATCAAAACAAAATGACGTCGCGGGGCAACTTCGCTTGTTATAATCCGATCACGCTCACGCTATAAAGCTAACGCGCGCGTTCCACCCCTACTTTTCCGGCGCTTTCGACACGCATTCATGATTAAACCCGATCGCCTGCGAGCGCTGGCCGATGCGCTCGCCAAGCACAGTGTCATGCGCCTGCGCGACGCGGCCGCTTTGCTCGGCGTGTCGGAGATGACCGTGCGGCGCGATATCGCCGCCAATCCCGAGCGCTTCACCTATCTGGGCGGCTATATCGTCAGCGCCGCGAATGTGCCGAACGCCGCCGGTTATTCGCTCGAGCAGGAGCAAGACCACTTCGCGCAAGCCAAGGCGCAAGCGTCGGCCCATGCGGCGCAACTGATCGTCGATAACGAAACCATCTTCATCGATTGCGGCACGACGCTCACCACCCTCGCACGCCTCATCCCGGCGCAGGTTCAAGTCACCGTCGTCTGCTACTCGCTCAATATCGCCGAGATCCTGCGGCGCATGCCGAACGTGCGGATGATCTTGCTCGGCGGCGTATACGTGCCCTCGTCCGATTCGTTCGCGGGTGATGAGAGCCTCGAGATGCTGCGGCGAATGGGCATCAACAAGGCCTTCATTTCCGCAGGCGGCGTGGATAGCGCGCGCGGCGTGACCTGCTGGAATTTCCATGAAGTGGCGATCAAACAAGCCGCCATGACGAGCGCCGTAGAGCGCTATCTCGTCGCCGATACGAGCAAATTCGGCGTGGTCAAAGCCGTGCGCTTCTCGCAGATCGACGAGTTCGATTCGATCATCACCGAGAACGGGCTCGAGCCGCGCGAGCGGCGCGCATAACAAACAGAGCGCCGCAGCGTGCGGCGCCCGTCGCTCGTGTGCGGCGTCAGCTGCGTCGGCGTAGCACGAACAGCACGCCTGCGACGAGGATGAACGCGCCGACGATCACCTTCTGCCAAGTGCTGGGCACGCCCACGAGAATCAGCGTGTTGTCCACGAGCGTAACGAGCGCGACGCCCAGCAGCGTGCCGAGCACGGTGCCGCTGCCGCCCGTGATGCGCGCGCCGCCGAGAATCACCGCGGCGATCACGTCGAGCTCGGAACCGACGAGATCGAACGGATTGGCGAGCCGATTATTGGCGACATGCAAGATGCCCGCGATGCCGGCCAACATGCCCGTATAGCCGAATACGAACACATGCACGGCCCGCAGGTTGTAGCCGAGCCGCTCGGCAATCGCCAAGCTGCCGCCCATGGCGTAGACCGCCCGCCCTATCATCGTCCGGTTCAACAGCCACCAGGTGAGCGCCGCGGCGGCGAAGAGCGCGAGCACGGAGACGGGCAACACCGCATCGAGGCCGTCGACGGTGTGATAGGCCAACAACGGAATGCGGCCGAAACGATCCATGCTGTACGGGATGTTCATGAAGAACGTCGTGCCGACGAACGTGAGCAAGATACCGCGGTAAAGATACTGCGTGCCGATCGTGACGATCAGCGAGGGCGCCTTCAAGCGATGCACGAGCAAGCCATTGACGATCCCAAGCACGACGCCGCCGACCGCGCCCGCGAGCAGGATGAGCCAGAACGGCGCGGCGGGCCACCAAGCGAATACCGCTTTCGTGATCGAGTACATCGTCAGCGCCGCGATGGCAGTAAACGACACGTCGATGCCGCCCGCGGCGAGCACTACCAGCGTGCCTAGCGCGAACAGCGTCGTCGTCGTCGCCGAATGCAGCAGGTCGAACAGCGTCGCCCACTGCAGGAAGCGCGGGTTGAGCGCTGCCACCACGATGCAGGAGAGCACGATCAAGCCCGCAGGCAGCCATTCGGGGCGGCGCGCAAACTTCGTGCGCCAATCGGGCGGGCGGGGCCGCTCGGTCATTTCCGCTGTTTCGGTGGAGCGCATTGTCTGGTTCATAGTCGCGAATCGTGACGCTTGGTTCATGTCGATGCCATGCCGCGGCGCATCTCAAGCCGCTTGTGCGAGCAGCGCGCGGTAAAGCTCGGCCTCGGTCAATTCCGCCGCTCGGTACTCGCCGGTCACGCGGCCCTTGCTCATCATCAATATCCGGTCGCAGTTCTGCAGCAATTCGGGTAAATCGTCGCTGATCAGCACGATGCCGATGCCGCGCGCCGACAGCCCCTGCATGATGCGATAGATGATGTCCTTCGAGCCCACGTCGACGCCCACCGTCGGCCCGTGCAGTATCAGCACGTGCGGATCGATCGCGAGCCAGCGGCCGATCAACACACGCTGTTGATTGCCGCCCGAGAGCGATTGCACGGGCTTGTCGATGTCCGGCGTGGCGATTTGCAGCTCCGCTACCGTACGCTCGGCAAGCTCGCGCGAGCGCTTGCCGTCGAGCTGGCCGAAGCGGTCGCGCAAGCTCGAGATCATCGCCGTCACGACGTTGTCGCGGATCGACTTGTCGAGAAACAGTCCTTCGCTCAAGCGGTCTTCGGGCACATAGCCGATGCGGTGCCGTTTGGCGTCGGCCGGCGTGGACAGTGCGATCGGCTGGCCGTCGAGCGTGATCGTCCCAGCGTCGGCGGGCGCGACGCCCGCGAGCGCGCGCGCGAGTTCGTTGCGGCCCGAATCGAGCAAGCCCGTCACGCCCAAAATCTCGCCGCGATGCAGCGAGAACGAGACGCCGCTGAAAAGCCGTCCGCGGCCGAGCCCGCGCACATCGAGCACGACGTCTGCCGCCTCGTGCTCTTGCGTTCTGTAACGCGTATGCGCAAGCTCGCGGCCCGTCATGAGCTCGCTCAGTTGCGCCTTCGTGTAGTTCGCGATCGGTCCTTGCGCCACCTTCTGCCCGTCGCGCAACACGATGACTTCACCACCGATCGCATAGCATTCGTCGAGCTTGTGGCTCACGAACAGCACCGTCACCCCTTGCGCGCGCAACGATGCCAATACGGCGATCAAGTTCGCCACTTCCTTTTGCGTGAGCGAGGTCGTCGGCTCATCCATGATCACGAACTTCGCTTCGCTCGCAATGGCGCGCGCGATCGCGACGAGTTGGCGCGTCGCCAACGGCAAGGCCTCGATCAGCGTCGCTTGAAACTCCAGGTCCGAGGGCAAGCCCACGGCTTCGAGGGCTCGCCCCGCCCTCTGCTGCAATGCGCGCCGATCGACGGTGCGAGCGAGACGCCCGTCGTGCTCGGCCAGTTCCGACGTGAGCGCGACGTTCTCCGCCACGCTCATGTTCGGCAGCAGCGACAAGTCTTGATAGACCGTTTCGATGCCCGCCGCGAGCGCCTCGAGCGGCGTGAGCCGCGCGTGACGTTTGCCTTCGATGACGAGCTCGCCTGCGTCCGGCGGCTGCGCGCCGGAAATGATCTTGATCAGCGTGCTCTTGCCGCAGCCGTTTTCGCCTAGCAAGTGATAGATCTGCCCGCGCACGAACGAAAGCGTGACGCCGCGCAGCGCATAGACGCCCGTGAAGCGCTTATGCACGTCGATCACTTGCAGCAAAAAATCCGAAGCACCGTTCTCGTCGCTCATCGTCATGCTCTTCGCCCGCAAAGAATCCAACCGCCGCCCGGCGCGCGCGGCGCATAGCCGCGCGCCTGCCGCCGTTTAGAAGTTGTACTGCTTGTAGTTCGACTTATCGACGCTGACCCAGCCTTGTCCGCGCACGATCACGCCCTTGCCGGGCCCCTTCGTCACGGTCACTTTTTCGTAGCCGGGCAGGCCGAGGTTCGCGCCGTTCTGCACCGTCTTGCCGTCGAGCAGCATCTTCGCGATCTTGTTCATCGCCTCTCCGGCGAGCTTCGGATCCCAGAAGGCGATGCCGTTGATCGCGCCGCTTTCGAGGAATTTGCCTGCTTCGGTGGGCAGGCCCGTGCCATAGACGCACACTTTGCCGACGAGACCGGCTTCTTCGACAGCGCGGCCGATACCGAGCACGTCGAGCGAAGACGAGCCTTGGAAGCCCTTGATGTCCGGGTGCTTGCGCAGCACTTCCTTCGCCTGCTGGTAGGCGTGCTCGCCGTCGTTATTGGTCTCGATGTTGGTTTCGACTAGCTGCATCTTCGGGTACTTCTTCTTCGCATTGTCGATGCCGCCGTCGGCCCACTGCACTTGCGAGCGGCTGCCGAGCGAGCCGACGAACGTGGCCCATTTGCCGTCCTGATGCATGCAGCTAGCCAAGCGGTCGTTGAGCGCCGCGCCATAGGCGCTGTTGTCGAACGCTTCGACGTCGACCATCGTGTTCTTCTCGTTGTCGGCCTCGTGCGTGACGACCTTGATGCCGCGGTCCATGGCCTTCTTCAGCGCAGGCTCGAGCGTCGGCGGATCGTACGGGACGACAGCGATCGCACTGACTTTCTTGGCGATCAAGTCCTCGATGATCTTCAGTTGCTGCGCGGCATCGGCCTGACCCGGTCCGGTCTGGTAGGTCGTGACGCCGGGGTTTTGTTTGGCGAATTCCTTGACGCCTTCGTCCATTCGATTGAACCAGCTGATGCCGGTCACCTTCACGACCGTGACGATCGTTTGATTGGTCGCCGCCTGCGCGGCGAACACGACGCCCGCGCCGAGCGCGCAAGCCGCGAGCGCGAGGCTCGTTCGTTTCAGCTTCATCTGCAATGTCTCCTTCCCCGCCCCTTGTTTGCGCTGACGGACGCCCGAGGCCAGATGTCCGCCGACTACCGAACCCGCTATAGCGGCTTACCGCGCCGCCCGATTCACCGTCCGCCCGATCCGCTTTTGCCGGGCTCGCCGCCGTGCGGCTTGTCCGCGCGCGCGAGACCGAAGATCGCCCGCAGTTGGCCGCCGCCCGAGAATGCGAGCGAGGCCAGCAGCAGGAAGCCCCATGTGCAGTCGCCGAAGAACTGGGACACGTTGAGCAGATTGAACAGACTCGAAAGCAGTTGCAGGACCGTGGCGGCAAAGAACACGCACACGATGCGGCCATAGCCGCCGGCCGGATTGACGCCGCCCATGACGGCGATGAGGATTGCGATCAACAAGTACGAATTGCCGTAATCCCATTTCGCGCTGAGCGTGTGCGAAACGCTTACCAGCCCTGCGAGCGAGGCCAGCACGCCGCATATCGTGTAGGTGGCGATCAGCATGCGCTCGCGGCCAATGCCGGCATAGAACGCGGCGCGCTGGTTCGTGCCCATCAAGTAAAGCCTCAAGCCGAACGGCGTGCGCTTCAGCAGCCAGCCAAGGATCAGCACAGCCGCGATGAAGATGCAAAACGAGATCGGGACATCGAAGACGGTGCCGTTGCCGATGTCCGCGAGCGGTTCGACGTAGTCGACGTGCACCGAAGCGCCGTTGCTCAGCGCCACCGCAATCCCGGTGAAAAGGAGCTGCGTGCCGAGCGTGGCGAGGATTGGCGTGAGCCGCAGCCGCGCGATGATCAACCCGTTGATCATGCCGCCGATGAAGCCCATCGCCACCACGATCGTGCAAAAGAGCGTCGTGTAGAGCACCGGCGAATCGTCGCCGCTAATCCATTTGGGGACGACGAGCGCGGCGATCATGCCGGATAGATTAGCGAGCCCCACGCCCGACAGATCGATGCCGCCGTTGCCCGAAAGCATCGACAGCATGATGCCGAGCGCAAGCAGACCGACCTCGGGCAGTTGCGAGCCCATCGATTGAAGGTTATCGATCGACACGAATTGACCGTGCGAAAGCCACACGGCCACGACCACCACGAGCACGTTGACGCCCAGCAGAAAGTTCAACTGCCGGTCGCCGAACCAACCGGCGAGAACGAACGAGCTTTTCCCTTTCATAAGCGATGCCTTTATTCGTGATGCGTGATGCGTGATGCGATGCCTGAGCCGATGCCGCTAGCCGCTCCGGCCGGCGCTTGCGCCATGCTTACCGCAACGCAAGTCGTCCTATGCAGATCCCACCTTGACGCTGCAACGCCTCCCGGCCGTCACGCGGAAGCAGAAACGGCAGCGCCCGCGCCGATCAGCGCATTGACCTCGCTCAAGCGCGGCATCGACGGCGCCGTGCCCGGACGGGTGACCGAAATGCCCGCGAGCGCGCAGCCGAAACGCACCGCGGCGAGCGGGTTCTCGCCACGGGCAAGCGCCGCGGCGAATCCGCCCGTGAAACCGTCGCCGGCGCCGGCCGTCTCGATCACCGGCCCGCAGCGATAGGCCGGCACGAGTTCCGATTGCGCGCGCGAATGCAGCAGCGCGCCCGCTTCGCCCAAGGTCACGATCACCGTTCGCACGCCTTTCGCAAGCAGCACCTCGGCGGCGCGGCGCGCGTCGTCGGGCGAAGCGATCTCGATGCCCGTGAGCGCGGCCGCTTCGGTCTCGTTCGGCGTGATGTAATCGCACAGCGTAAAAATGTCGTCGGGCAGCGGTAGCGCGGGCGCGGGATTGAGTACCGTCGTCACCCCATGCTTGCGCGCGAGTTCCAACCCCCGGCGCGCCGCCGCGACCGGCTGCTCCAATTGCGTGACGAACACCTGCGCGGCGGCGATATCCGCTTCGATCGCCTCCGCGTCGGCCGGGCCGAGCGTGCCGGCTGCACCCGCGGCGACGATGATCGCGTTGGAGCCGGTTGCGGCGTCCACGAAGATATGCGCGGCGCCCGTTGCCATGCCGTCGACGACGGTGGCGCGCGCCGTGATGCCTTCGGCCTGCCAGGTCTCGCGGGCGATCGCACCGAAGGCGTCGTCGCCCAAGCGGGTGCAGAACACCACATCGGCGCCGGAGCGAGCGGCGGCAACCGCTTGGTTCGAGCCTTTCCCGCCGGGCCCCATCGCGAACGCGGAACCCGCGATGGTCTCGCCGATCACGGGCATGCGCTCCGCCCGGAACGCGAGATCGGTCACGTAGATGCCTAGGATGACGACGCGCCCGTTCATCGATCAGCCTCCCGTGCGCGCGCCGCCGGCGTCGAGCGGCGCATCGGGAGCGAGGATGACGCCTTTGGTGAAGATGAAGCAGCCGTAGCCGCGCGTCTCCCCCGTGGCGATGACGCAGTACGCTTTGCGCGCGCGTGCGTAGAAGGCATGCCGTTCGATCGACGCGAACGGCACCGGGCGGTTTTCGGCGTGGTCGACTTCCCGTTGCGCCTCGCGCTGCACGGTAGGCAGCGCCTGAGGATCGCCAACCACCTCCATTCGCATCGCCGGCGCTTCGACATACGTGTCGAGCGGCAGCACCGAGAGCACGGCGCGCACGGCGCGGGCCGAATCGACGCCATCCATGCGCAGCAGCTTGCCGGTGACGGTTGCCCGCGCAACCGAGTCGGCCGGGAAGTTGGCGTCGCAAATCACGACTTCATCGCCATGGCCCATCGCGCGCAGCGCGTGCAGGATGTCGGCGTTCAAAAGCGGGTCGAGGTTCTTCAGCACAGTGTCTCCATGAGTCGTTATCGGGTTCCGTCGTGCGCCAGAGGCGGCCGCGCTCGCATCGCTCCCTGCGCGGCGCCACGGTCAGTCGCCGTACGGAATCCAAATATTCTTCACTTGCGCCGCTTGACGCAAGAAGGCAATTCCCTCGCTCGTGCGTTCGAACCAGTCGATCCGGCGCCCGTAGTCGACGAACGTGCGCTTGAGATTGCCGATCGATTCACGCTCCACCAAGGTGGAATCGGCCGCGCGGCCGAAGCACCACAGCGCGTCGACGTCGTCGTGCTTGGCGAGCGTGGCAAGCAACGCATCGCGCGCGCCGGTGACGATGTTCAGCGCACCGGCGGGCACATCGGACGTTTCGACGACTTGATAAAGGTCGGTCGCCGTCAGCGGCGCAGTCTCGCTCGGCAGCACGACCACACGGTTGCCAAGGGCCAGCGCGGGCGCGACGAGCGAAATCAGCGCCAGCAGCGGCGCTTCGTCGGGGCAGGCGATGCCGACGACGCCGAGCGGCTCGTGCATCGCCAAGGCGACGCCTCGCAGCGGCGGCGTATGGACGGCGCCGTCGAACTTGTCGGCCCATGCGGCGTAGGTAAAGAGCCGGGAGATCGAGGCTTGCACCTCCCGCTGCGCGGCATTTGCATCGCATTCGGTGCGCCGCATCAGCTGCCGCGCGAACTCGTCGGCTCGCGCCGATAGGTTCTCGGCGAGGTAATAGAGCACTTGGGCGCGCGCGTGCGCGTTCATCTGCGGCCACTTGACGGCGCTTCGCGCCGCGGCCACGGCATCGCGCACGTCCTTGCGGTTGCCGTCGGCCACTTCGCCCACGCGCGCGCCGCTCGGCGCATAGACCGCGCGCGCACTGCCGCCGTCGGCGCGCGCTTGTTTGCCGCCAATGAACAGCTTTGCCGTCCGGTCGATCGGATCGAGACTAGCCATGGGCTCGGCCAAGCCGCCGCCGAGCGGCCGCTCCGCTGCCTCGCGCAATGCGCCCTTACCCCAGCCGACCGGCTTCAGATACTCGTAGACGCCCTCGCGGCCGCCTTCGCGGCCATAGCCCGACTCGCGATAGCCGCCAAAGCCTACGCTCGCGTCGAACAGGTTCGTCGCATTGACCCAAACGACACCGCAAGCCAGTTGCGGCGCGATATCGAGCGCGCGGCCGATGGTCTCGCTCCACACGCTCGCCGCCAAGCCGTAGCGCGTGTTGTTGGCGAGCGCGACGGCCTCGTCGGGCGTGCGAAAGCTCATCGTCGTCAGCACCGGCCCGAAGATCTCCTCCTGGGCGAGCGTGCTCGACGGCGCAACGTTCGTCACTAGCGTGGGCGGATAGTACGAACCGCCCGCGCCAGGCAGCGCGACTTCGTGCGGCTGCCAAATCTCGCACCCCTCGCGCCGCCCGGCTTCGACCAGCGATTCGATGCGCGCCAATTGAACCGGATCGACGATCGCCGCCATGTCGATCGCCTTGTCGAGCGACGTGCCCACGCGCAGCGTGGCCATACGTCGCTTGAGCTTGGCGATGAAGCGATCTTCGACGCCTTCCTGCACGAGCAAGCGCGAGCCCGCGCAGCACACTTGCCCTTGGTTGAACCAAATCGCGTCGACCACGCCCTCGACCGCGCCGTCCAGATCCGCGTCATCGAACACGATGAACGGCGATTTGCCGCCAAGTTCCAAAGTCAACGATTTGCCCGAACCTGCCGTGGCCGCGCGAATGGCGCGACCGACTTCGGTCGAACCCGTGAAGGCGATCTTGTCGACGCCGGGATGCTCGACGAGCGCCGCGCCCGTGCGGCCGTCACCGGTGACGACGTTGAGCACGCCGTCGGGCAAACCCGCTTGCTTGGCCAGTTCGGCGAAAAGCAGCGCGGTGAGCGGCGTGTATTCGGCAGGCTTGAGCACGACGCAATTGCCGAGCGCGATTGCGGGCGCGACTTTCCATGCGAGCATCAGCAGCGGAAAATTCCACGGCACGATCTGGCCGATGACGCCAAGCGGCGCCCACCCGGCGAACTCGGTCTCTTGCAACTGCGCCCAGCCCGCGTGGTGCAAGAAATGCCGCGCGACGAGCGGCACGTCGATGTCGCGGGTCTCGCGAATCGGCTTGCCGTTATCGAGCGCTTCGAGCACGGCGAACACGCGGCTGTGCCGCTGCACCATGCGCGCGAGCGCGTACAGATGCCGTGCGCGCTGCGCGCCGCCCGCGGCAAGCCAGCCCGGTTGCGCCGCGCGCGCCGCTGCAACGGCGGCATCGATATCGGCCGCGCCGCCTTGTGCGACTTCAGCCAGCGGTTCGCCCGTGGCCGGCGCGTGCACGGCAAACCGCTCGCCCGAGGCGCTCGCGCGCCATTGCCCGCCGATGAAATGACCGAACGCGGCATCGTGCTGGCTCAGCCAGTCGCGTGCCGCTCGATCGTCCTCGGGGGCAGGTGCGTAATCCATCGTCTCGAAGTATTCGGCAACGCTCATCGTGAATGTGCTCACGCAACAGGGTGACGGTTGAAAGCCGAATAGCGGCCCGTGACGTGGTGCTCCAACTGCCGCTCGATATCGGCGAGCAAGCTCGATGCACCGATGCGCAACAGCGACGGCTCGAGCCAAGGGCGGCCGAGTTCTTCCTTCATCAGCACTTGATAGGCAAGCACCGCCTTGGCCGTCGAAACGCCGCCCGCCGGCTTGAAGCCGACGCAAGCGCCCGTGCGCTCGCGAAACTCGCGGATCATGCGAGCCATGACGAGCGATACGTCGAGCGTGGCGTTCACGCTCTCTTTGCCGGTGGAAGTCTTGATGAAATCCGCGCCGGCCATCATGCAGACCATCGATGCTTTCGCGACATTCGTGAGCGTCTTGATGTCGCCCGTCGCGAGGATGGCTTTCAAATGCGCAGCGCCGCACGCGGCGCGAAACTCGCGAACTTCGTCGTACAGCGCGCGCCAGTTGCCCGTTAGAACGTGCTCGCGCGTGACGACGATGTCGATTTCGGCCGCCCCGTCCGCCACCGACGCTTCGATCTCTTTGAGCTTGAGCGGATGCGGATTCAAACCGGCTGGAAAGCCCGTCGATACCGCGGCGACGGGGATGCTCGTGCCGCGCAGCGCATCGGCCGCGGCGGCCACGAAGCGGTGATAGACGCAGACGGCCCCCGTCGCGATCGCATCCGGATCGAGGCCCAGCGCTCGAACGAGCTCGGCGCGCACCGGGCGTCGCGCCTTCGCGCAAAGACGCCGCACGCGGCCTTCGGTGTCGTCCCCGTTCAAGGTCGTGAGATCGATGCAAGTGATGGCCTTGAGCAGCCACGCCGCCTGCGCGTCTTTCTTGACCGAGCGGCGCGGCGCAAGCGTGGCCGTGCGGCGCTCGACAGCCGCTTGATTGACGCGCAAGCCGTCGATCCAAGCGGCGTCGAACGGCACCCCGCGATTGCGCCCATCGTGGGCCGCCGCGAGGCCGTGCGGCAAAACGAACGAATGCGTCGAAGCGTCGGACATGGGAACGAGCATTGTGCGATGCACAACACAGAGTGGTGATTTACTTGCAATGATCGTAGCGCCATGAAACGATCGTGACAATACGCCGTTACAATTTTATCGACAGCCCCGCGCCGTTCTCCTGGCCGCTCGGCGCCGATGTCTCGCCGCGGCCAGGTTCACTCGCCCCGATCACTCAGCCCCGGAGGGCCCGAAAAATCATTCGAACGTTTGACCCACATGATTCCTTTCGCCTAGCGCCACGGAGGTTCGTAGCGTTTCGCTAGCTGTTACAAAAATCTCTCGCGAACGCATCGCGCATTACCTACATTGCATGTCCGTGCTCTTCGCATTCGCCCGGATCAAGGCACTCGCGCCTCGATCGGGATGCAGCCGTCGATGAAGTCTGACCGCCGCGCTGGCGGTAACCAGCGCCCACGGGACCCGCCATGTCACGACAGAGCTTAGGTTGGCGCAAGCCATCGCCGGCCGAAGGCGTCGCGCGACATGTGCAGTGGACCGTACTTCAACGAGAGGGTCTTCCATGCGACGCCATACCACGCCTCGAATCCGCTTGATGCACCTTGCCGTCACCGTGCTCGGCCTCACTTCGGCGGCGGCAGCCACCGCCGCCCCCGTGCGCGTCTCCGGCCAAAGTCCCTTCGCCACATGCACGATCGGCGGCCCCGGCACGAGCTTCGTCAATGCCGAAGTCGAACCTTGGGTCGCCGTCAATCCGGCCAATCCGTCGAACGTCATCGGCGCCTGGCAGCAAGACCGCTGGTCCAACGGCGGCGCCCACGGTCTCGTGGCCGGATATTCGTTCGATGGCGGACAAACTTGGCAGCAAACGAATCTGCCGTTCAGCGCTTGCGCGGGCGGGCTCGGTTACGAACGCGCATCCGACCCATGGGTGTCGATCGGGCCGGACGGCACGGCCTATACCGTGTCGATTTCGTTCAATCAATCGAACAACAGCAATTCGGTGGCCGCGGCCGTATCGAACGACGGCGGGCAGACTTGGAACAACTTGAGCGTGCTGATCGCGGATAACGAACCGTCGACACAATTTTTCAACGACAAGGAATCGGTGACGGCCGACCCGCTCAAGGCCGGCGTCGCCTATGCCGTGTGGGATCGACTCGAAGAACCGAATTCGAACCCTTACGCCGATTTGCATGCGCAAGCCTATCGCGGCCCGACGTATTTCTCGAAGACGGTCGACGGCGGCAAAACTTGGAGCGCCCCGACTCAGATCGTCAAAGTGCCGTCGCGCCAGCAGACGATCGGCAATCAGATCGTCGTCAACCAGCAAGACGGGACGCTCTACGACTTCTTCGATCTGATTACGCCGCCGCAAAAGCCTTCGCCGTACAAAGTCGCATTCATCAAATCGACCGACGGCGGCGCGACATGGACGTCGCCGCGCGTCATCGCGAATTTGCAGACGGTGGATACGGTCGATCCGAATACGGGTGAAGCGCTGCGCACAGGGGACATCATCCCCGAGCCCGCGATCGATCCCGCCACCGGGCAGCTCTATGTGGTGTGGCAAGACGCGCGCTTTAACGGCGGCAAGTACGACGAGATCGCGCTATCGACGTCGAGCGACGGCGGCAATAGTTGGAGCACGCCGATTCGCGTCAACACGCCGGCGGGCAAACTGGCCTTCAATCCGTCGGTGCGCGTGAACAGCGCGGGCAAGGTCGCCGTCACCTACTACGACCTGCGCAACCTTGCCGCGGGCGATA
Source organism: Trinickia sp. Y13 (assembly GCF_029522115.1). GTDB lineage: Bacteria > Pseudomonadota > Gammaproteobacteria > Burkholderiales > Burkholderiaceae > Trinickia. Next base: position 143,645 of record NZ_JAKWFK010000002.1, read on the forward strand.
CGTCGACGCTGCCGACCGACTACTGGATGACGACGTCGGCCGACGGCGGCAAGACGTTTGGCAACGAGACGCATCTGGCGGGCTCGTTCGACTTGAAAACGGCGCCTTACGCCGAGGGATACTTCATCGGCGACTACGAAGGACTAGAAGCGCGCGGCACATCGTTCCTGCCTTTCTTCGTGCAAACGAACTCGGGCAACACGGCCAATCCGACCGACGTGTTCGCCGCGCCCTAACCGTAGCCTTGCGCCGGGCGGCCCGCTATCGCGGCTCGCCCGGGTTCGCCTTCGCATGCGCCACACGTTCGACGACACCCAAGAAGTGTTCGAGACCGGGCGTGCGCATGCTCGGCTCTTTAGCCACATCGTCCCAGCGGCGAAGGTCCACGGCTTTCTGCGCGAAGGGCCTGCCGATGAAGGCGCGAGCTTGATCATCGTCGAACGTGCCGCCCTGCAGCGCCAGGCTGCGCGTCGAATCGGCGGAAAGGCGTTGCCGGTAACCGCTATCGATCGCGCATAGATAGCGCTTCGCGTCCACGTGCAAGCGAATCGGCTCCAACACGCTGTCGGGCAGCCAGGCTCGCAGAAACGGCAAGGCGAAGTATTGATGACCATCGTCGATACCGCGTGCGCTCGGCGTCTCCCCTTGCAGGTTCAACAGATGACCGAGGTCGTGCAAAAACGCCGCCGCGACCAGCGGATCCGCGGCGTCGGCCGCTTGCGCGAGCGCGCCGCATTGCAGCGCATGCTGCAACTGAGTGACCGGCTCCCCGCTGTATGCGATCGCGCCGTGCCGCTCGAACAGAGAACGAATATCGCTGAGATTCAGTGCCATCGCTCACTCCCACGGCAGCGAAAACGTCTTGAGATTCGTGAAGCTTTTCATCGCTTCTTGCACGCCTTCCTTGAAACCAAGGCCCGAATCCTTGATGCCGCCAAAGGGAGTCAATTCGATCCGATACCCTGGCACCTCCCACACGTTGACCGTTCCCACTCTCAATTCGTTGACGAAACGCGCAATGAGATCCTGGCGATTCGTGCAAACACCCGACGAAAGCCCGAAGGCCGTGCCATTGGCTAGTGCGATCGCCTCGTCGATCGTATCGAACGCAATGATCGGCGAAACGGGGCCGAACGTTTCCTCGCGCACGAGGCGCATCGATGGATTCACGAGATCGACGACGGTCGGCGCATAGAGCGCGCCGTCACGCCGGTGTCCCACCAAGACGCGTGCGCCCATCGCTTGCGCTTCGCTGACCCGCGCCTCGAAGCTGCGTGCCGCCTGTTCGTCGATCACGGTTCCCATGCGATTGCCTTCGTCGAACGGATCGCCGTAGGTCCATGCGCGCGTCAGTTCGACGACACACTCGGTAAACGATGCGGCGATGCGTTTATCGACGAGCATGCGTTTGACCGCCGTGCAACGTTGCCCCGAGTTACGGTAGGAACCCTGCACCGCCAACCCAGCCGCGCGTTCCACGTCGGCATCGTCCGCCACGATCAATGGATCGTTGCCGCCCAGCTCGAGCACGCAGCGCCGATACCCTGCTCGCTCGGCGATCCGCTTGCCGATCGCAACGCCCCCGGTAAACGTCACGAGATCCACGAGCGGATGCGTGACGAGCCTATCGGCGATTTCGCTCGGCTCTCCCGTGAGCACTTGCAGCATCGGCGGCGGCAGCCCCGCTTCGTACAGCAGATCGGCGAGCCAAAGCGCCGATAGCGGCACCTTCTCCGACGGTTTGAGCACGACGCGATTGTTGGTCGCAATCGCCGGCGCGATCTTGTGGGCCACCTGATTCATCGGGTGGTTGAACGGCGTGATCGCAACGATGACGCCGGCAAGCGGCTCGCGTTGCGTGAACACGCGCCGCCTCTTGCCGTGAGGCGTCAGATCGCAGGAAAAACTTTGTCCGTCGTCGCGCAGCGCTTCCATCGCGGCGAACTTCATGACATCGGCCACGCGCCCGATCTCGTACCGCGAGTCTTCCTTCGAAAGCCCCGACTCCAGCGTGATCAAATCGGAGGCCGCTTCCACGCGCTCGCGCAGCAACGCGGCAGCGCGCTCGAGGATCTGCGCCCGCTCGAAGCGCGACAACGTAGAACGAAAGGCGGCGGCATGCCGAAGCGCGGTTTCGACATCGTCGATGCTCGCAAGCGGCACCGTGCCCACACGCAAGCCCGTATAGGGATCGAACACGTCGAACGTGCGCGCGCGAAACGCCCGCTTGCCCGCCAGGCGCAGCGCCTCGGCGCGAAACCGCTCATGATCGCGAACCGCTTGCGAGGCGACGACGCTCATGCTTGCCTCGCATGGTTCAGTGCGATATCGAACGCGTCGAAGTTGCGCAAGCGGCGTCCCCCGTAAAGCGTCTCGATCCGCTCGACGCGGCGATTGAACACGAGCGGCACGGTCTGCTCCGAAAGGCCCCCGTGCGAGCGCAGCGGCACGGTCAAGCCCGAGAGATCGTGGGCCGTGCGGCGCGACCCGATGGCGACATCGCGGCGAGAGACGACGACGATGTCGCCGATGCGTTCGGGCATCAACTCGAAGCGCGCACACGCCTTTCCGTTATCGAGCACGAGTTCGATACCGTCCAACTGGGCGATGCGCTCGATGATGGAAGCGGTGTGCGCCGCATCCTTCAAATGCACTGTCGCAAACGAGCCCAAGGCGCCGTGGTGAACGACATAGGGATCGGTGATCGGCAGCACCACGCGCGAGGCTTGCGCCCCGAGCCAACCGTCCAGCACGTCTTGCAAGTAGATGACGTTGGGCTCGCCCGTTTTAGGATCGTGCTTGGCGTTCATGCCGTGGTCGGCCGTCAGACCGATCGTCCAGCCGAGTGCATCGAGCCGAGCCAAATAGCCGTCCATCATCGCGTAGAACGCGTTGGCGCCGCTGCTGCCCGGCGCGCATTTGTGCTGGACGTAGTCGGTCGTCGATAAGTACATCAGGTTGGCGTCGCCGCGCTCGGCCAAGCGCACGCCCGCTGCAAGCACGAACTCCGACAACGACGCGCTGTAGACATCGGGCAAGGGCAAGCCCGTCAGCCCCAGAGCATCGTCGATGCCGTTCTCCGCCAAGGTCACTGCGTCGGCTTTCTCGGCGGAGAAGCAAATGCCCCGCAGTCCCCAGCCGAGCAAGCGCCGCAGCTTGTCTTTGGCCGTCACCACGGCCACGCGCGCGCCGGCTTGGGCCGCGGCCGCGAGCAGCGTGCCCGCTCGCAGGTAGGCGGGATCGTTCATCATCACTTCGGCGCCTTGGCTGTCGTTCGCGCGCGGGTCCCAGAAGTAGTTGCCGCAGATGCCATGAACCGAAGGCGGCGCGCCGCAGACGATCGAAAGGTTGTTCGGGTTCGTAAACGATGGCATGACACAGTCGGCGCGCGCCGCCGTGGCCGCCGCATCGTTCAACAGGCGCGCGATGAAGGGCGCGACGCCTGCCCGCGCCGCCGCTTCCAGATAGTCGAACTCGCATCCGTCGACGCAGACGACGGCAACGGGCGTGCGCGCCAATCCGGTTAGATCGTAGCTGCGCCCGTTGACTTCGACGACCTGCTCTTCGGTCGGTGCTTGGTTCATATACCCCATCTTGCCCCTCGCAATTTATCAATCAATTTGCCACATTTTGCCACATTTCCGAACGAGCGTTGACGGTCTCGAACCGCGAGCGCCAAGGATTTCGCCGGCTACCGGCTACCGGCTACCGGCTACCGGCTAAGGGCGATGCGGCCGATGGCGGTTCCGATCCCGCGACACGCGTTGCATCACGTCGACCGGCGCTTCGGTGCGCGCGCCGCTATTAGCGACAGCGCCGCCAGCGACACGAGCAGTAGGATCAGCGAGAGCGCAGAGGCGGGAAGGTAATAGCCGCGCTCGACCTGGCCGACGACGACGATCGGCACCGTCGCGAAGCCGGGCGGGTAGACCGTGAGCGTGGCGCCGAGCTCGCCGAGCGAAAGCGCGAAGCCGAGCGCGAGACTCGCCCGGATCGCGGGCACGAGTTGCGGCAGCACGACACGCCACAGCACCATGGCAGGCGGGGCGCCCAGGCTCGCGGCCGCTTCGCGCAGCACCGTCAACTCGGGGCGCAGCGCGGCAGCCGCGCATCGATAGCTGAACGGCAACACGAGAGCGAGTTGCACCAGCACGACGATGGCCGGCGAACTCGATAAATCGAGCGGAGCCTTGTGATAAGCAATCAACACTCCCAGGCCGAGGACAACGCTCGGCACGCCGTTGGGCATCATCGTCACCATGTCGACTAGCGCGCCGAGCCCTCGCCGCGTCCGCCCTTCCAGAGCAAGTGCAAGCCAAAGCCCGAGCGCCGTGCCGAGCACGGCCACGGCAAAGCCGATTTCGAGACTGGCCACGACGGCGTCGAAATCGCTCGAACCGAGCCGCTCGAACCAGCGCGTGCTGAAGCCGTCGGGCAGGATCGTGCCCGACCAATGCGAGGCGACGCTAGATAGCGCCACCACCGCGACCGGCAGCACGAACAGCCACACGCACAGCAGCGCGGCCGCCAGCGTGACCACCCACCCCGCTAAGCGCGTGAGAACGCCGCGCGAGGCGCGAAACCCTGCCGCTGCGCGCGCTTGTGCGTGCGCTTCCAAGTTCGCCGCCATCATTTCGCTCCCATCGCCTGCCGGCGATCGACGCTGCGATACAGCGCGTAAAGGGAAAGGGACATCGCCAACATCACGACGGCCCCCGCGGCCGCCGTCGGCAAGTCCAGATCGACGGTGGCGGCGCTATAGATCGCAACCGGCAGCGTCACGAGATGAGCGCTGCCGAGCACGAGTAGGATGCCGAACTCGTTGAGCGTGAGCAGAAAGCACAAGATCGTGCCGGCGGCGATGCCGGGCCATGCGAGCGGCGCGACGACGCGCAGCGCGACCATGACGCCGTTCGCGCCGAGGCTGCGCGCTGCTTCGACCAGGCGCATGTCGATCGTCGCGAACGAAGCGAGCGTCGGACGCACGACGAACGGCGCGTAAAAGACGACTTCGGCGAGCACGATTCCGCCCACACCGAACAAGAAATCGAGCGGCGGCGTGCTGGAGTGAAACAGCCGCTGTAGCGCAATGCTGATCGATCCTTGGGAGCCGTATAGAAAGATCAGCGTGAACGCAACCAGAAAGGAGGGAAAGGCGACGAACAGTTCGAGAAAGCGCGTAATGAGCGCCGCTCCCGGGAACGGCTTGAAGAACAGCAAAGCGGCGAGCGCGACGCCAAGCGTGGACGCGATGGCGGCGCTCGCGAAAACGATCGCGATCGTCGTGCCCACCACGCCCGCCGTGTCGGGGTTCGAAAAAAACGCGGTGTAGGCGTGCAGCCCGAACCCTCCGTGCGGGCCGGTCAAGCTCAGCACGACCAGGCGCGCGAGCGGATAGATCACGAGCGGGCCGAGGACGATGACAGCGACCAACAGGACGTGCAAGGATGCGAGGCGATTGCGGCGCGCGCCGGCATTGGCGTGGGATGCGGCATGGCCGTGCGCGGGCATCGGCGCCGCTTGCGTCGTCACGCCAAGGCTGGGCCCGACGGCGTCAAGGTTCGACGAGGATGACATGATCGGCCTCATAGCTGAGCGACACGCGCGCGCCCTTCTCAGGTGTCATACCGTGTCCGCGCGCCGTCGTGACGAGCACGGGCGTCTCGGGCGCCGCATCGAGCGAGACCGATACCGATAGCACCGGGCCGTACCAGTCGACCGTAGCGATCGTCCCGTGCAGATGTCCTTGCCCAAGCGGCACGAGGTGCAGCCTTTCCGGCCGCAAGCAAGCGAGCCGATCGCGTTCGCCATGACGCGCGTCGCCGACGGGAAACACCACGTGCGGCGGCAGCAGATTCGCTACGCCGAGGTAACGTGCGACGAAGGCATCGGCCGGCGCGTCGTAAAGCGCCTGCGGCGTGCCGATTTGCGCGATTCGGCCATCGCGCATCAGCAGAGTGCGATCGGACAACACGAGCGCATCGTCTTGATCGTGTGTGACGCAGACGATTGTCAGATTCGGCAACCGCTCGTGCAGCGCCTTCAACTCCGAGCGCACCGACGCGCGCAAATTGGCGTCGAGCGCCGAGAGGGGCTCGTCGAGCAACAGCACGTCGGGTTCGATGACGAGGGCACGCGCCAGCGCCACGCGCTGTTGCATGCCACCCGAGAGCTGAGCAGGCATGACATGGCCCGCGTCGGCCAGTTGCACGAGCTTGAGCGCATCGGCCACCCGTCGCGCGATGTCGGCTGCGTTCGCGCGCCGCGCGCGCAGCCCGAAGGCCACGTTCTCGAACACGCTCAAATGCGGGAACAATGCATAGTTCTGAAACAGCAGACCGAGATTGCGCCGATGCGCGCTCTCGTGTGTGAGATCCCGGCCCGCCACGAGCAAGCGCCCAGCGACGAAGTCGGCTTTGACGAACCCGGCGATGAACCGCAGCAAGGTGGTCTTACCGCAGCCGCTGCGCCCGAGCACCGTCAAAAATTCGCCGCGCCCAATTGACAGGGACAGATCGTCGAGCACCGCGCGTGCGCCGAAGCGCACGCTCAGCCGTTCGATCTCGACGCCTTGCGCTTGCGCGCGCAACGCCGGCTCGTGCGCAGGCGCAGCGGCTCGCGCGCCCTGTAACGCCAGTCCTGCGGTATTCACCGGGCTCGCCCTCCGTCGGCGTTAGATCGCTTACTGCTTAGGTTTGACGACGTCCGTCTGCTTGCCCGAGTTGCCGATCACATCGCTCTTCCAGCGCGCCGTCCAATCGGCTTTCTTTGCCATCACGGCGGTCCAATCGACGGGAATGAGCTTGACGCCCGCGATCGCTTGCTTGACCGCCTCGCCGTTCTTGCCCGCGAGCTTGACGTCCGTACGCCCCGGAATGCCGAAGATGTCCGGCACCTTCGCTTGCACCTGAGCCGACATCAAATAGTCGATCAGCTTTTTGCCTTCGGCTTGGTTCGGACCGTTCTTGACGAGCCCGATCGCGTACGGCAGTTGAAACGTCGTGGGCTGGCCGCCGGCTTTGTCCGTGAGGAAGATCGGCTTGAGCGTCAACCCGCCGTTGGCTGCGTCGTCCAAATCCATCTGCAAATCGCCGTTGGCCACCGCGATCTCATTGCGCGAGAGCAGCACGTCGAGGTAACCCGTGCCCTTCGTATGGAACTTGGCGCTTTGTTCGAGCTTCTTGAGGTAGTCGAACGCCTTGTCCTCGCCCATGAGCGCGGTCGTCAGAATGATGACGGCCATGCCGTCGCCGGCCGTGGCGGGATTGGAGTACGCGATCTTGCCGCTGTAACCGGGGTGCAACAGATCGTCGAACGTCTTCGGCTGGTTCTTGACGACATCCGGGTTGATCGCGAACGAGAAGTAGTTGTTGACGAAGGTCGCCCAAGCATCGTTACTCGCCTTCGCAATCGCGGGGACGTTCTTGTACTGCACGCTCGGATACGCCTGCAGCACGCCGTTTTGATCGGCCTGCTGGATGAACGGCGGCAGCGTGACGATGACGTCGGCCTTCGGCGAATCCTTTTCGATCGTCGCGCGATTGACCACTTCACCGCTGCCCGCCGTAACGATGTTGACCTTCACGCCCTCTTGCTTCTCGAAGGCGGGCAACACGTCCCTGTACAGATTTTCGAGGCCGTCGGCCGTATACAGCACGACTGCGCCGGCGGCGTGGGCCGGCAAAGCGAGCGTTTCGAACAAAGCGGCCGCGGCCATCGCTGCGAGCAGGCGGCCTAGGCGGCCCTGGATGCGGGCGCTGTGGCTCCGTGTCATGTCGATCTCCAAAGGTGTCGGTCGAAGCGTTTTTCTGGACATCCCGGCGCACTCGCCGAGCATCGCAAGATTCACAGGCTTTGGTGACAGCGCCGTGACATCCGGCTTCAATGCAACTTTTTGACACATTTCGCCAATAAACTGCGCGCACCGGCCGCCGTGTCGCCTAATGATTCGTTTGCGGTTTGGGCCCTACGCCTCGATTGGAGACCTGCCGATGTCCGCTTCCTTCCCGATCCTGCTCACCCCTGGGCCGCTCACGACCGCCCCTGCCACGCGCGAAGCCATGCTGCGCGACTGGGGCTCTTGGGACGGCGAATTCAATCGCATCACCTCGAGCGTGTGCGCGGATCTGCTCTCCATCGTCCACGGCGAAGACGAATACGTGTGCATTCCGATGCAAGGCAGCGGCACGTTCTCGGTGGAAGCGGCTCTCGGCACGCTCGTGCCGCGCAACGGCTGCGTGCTCGTGCCGAACAACGGCGCCTACTGCGCACGCATCGTTCGCATCCTCGAACGCATGGGCATCGCCTACGTCACGCTGCCGCTCGAGGACGACGAGCCGGCGCGAGCCGATGTGATCGAAGCAGCCTTCGCGAGCGCGCCTGGCATCACGCACGTCGCACAAGTGCATTTGGAAACGAGCGCAGGTTTGCTGAACCCGCTCGACGAGATTGCCGCCGTCTGCGCGCGTCACGACAAGCGGCTCATCGTCGACGCCATGAGTTCGTTCGGCGCAGTGCCGATCGATCTGCGCGGATCGGGCATCGACGCATTGATATCGGCTAGCGGCAAATGTTTGGAAGGGCCGCCCGGCATGGGTTTCGCGATCGTGCGCCGAACACTGCTCGAACAATGCGCGCAGCGCTCGCCCTCGCTTGCGCTCGACTTGCACGATCAGTGGGTGTACATGCGCAAGACGGGCCAATGGCGCTTCACGCCGCCGACGCATGTCGTCGCCGCGCTGCGCCGTGCGATCGATGCGTTTGCTGCGCAAGGCGGGCAGCCTGCACGCGCCGCGCGCTACGCGGGCAATCGCGCGACGCTCATCGAAGGAATGAACGCGTTGGGCTTCTTGCCGTTCTTGCCTGCGGCCGTGCAATCGGACGTGATCGTGACCTTCCACGCGCCGCGCGATGAGAACTGGCGGTTCGCCGATTTTTACGCTGCCGTGCGCGCAGCGGGCTTCATTCTCTACCCGGGAAAATTGACGCGCGTCGACACGTTTCGCGTCGGCTGCATCGGCGCGATCGATGCGGGGGATATGCGTCGCGCGGTAAGCGCGATCGCAGCAGCCGTGGAGCAACTCGGAATTCGAGTTCGATAAGACCGCTTCGCGTCAGACCGTAACGAGCTTGGGGCCGCGCGCCGCTATGGCTTTCACGATTGGACGCGCCGGCGCGCGTTCCGTGATCACGTAGCGCGCCAATTCGATTCCGTCGATGCGCACAGGGGTGACGCGCCCGAACTTCGAGTGATCGGCGACCACCACGACAGTGCTGGCCGCGCGCAGCATTCGTGCGCGCACTTCGGCAGCCATGCGCGTGTAGTCGGTCAACGCGCCTTCGGCCGAGACGCCGCCCGCGCCGACGAACGCGAAGTCGGCGTGATATTGGCTCAACTGCTGGACCGTATCGAGCCCGAAGACGGCGTCCTCGCCTTCGGCCAACTCACCCCCGAGCAAGGTCACGCGGTTCTCGTTGCGGCGGCCGAGCAGCAACGCGATGCGCCAGTCGTTCGTATAGATCGACAGCCGGCGATGATTCATCAACGCGCGCGCGACCGCTTGCGTCGTGCTGCCCGAATCGATCACGACCGAGGCGCCGTCCGGCACCAACTGAGCGGCGCGCAGGCCAATGACGCGCTTGGCCGGCGCATGCTCGGCTTCTCTCGCGTCCAGATCGGGCTCGCGCCGCTCGGCCGACAACGCGCCACCGTGTGTCGTGACGACGAGCCCGCGCTCCGCGAGCACGCGCAGATCGCGGCGAATGGTTTCGCGGGAAACGCCGAGCTCGCTCACGAGCTCGGCGACAGACAGGGCGCCGTCTTTGGCGAGGCGCGACAGGATATGTTGGTGACGTTGTTCTGCGAGCATCGCGCCGGTGTCGCCGCCGACGGGCGGCATGGGGGCCTGAAACGCGCGTATTGTAGTACGGCGCGGCGCCGCCGCCCCGACGAAACCCTTTGATCCGCGCAGTAGCGCGGCGAGGCTACTTCTCGTGCTTCTTCGGGATCTTCGCCCCCGACTTGCGGGCCTGATTCAGGGCGATCGCAACGGATTGCTTTTGCGACTTGCCGTGCTTCATCTCGGTCTTCACGTTCTTGGAGATATCGTCGCGGGATGTTCCTCGTTTGAGCGGCATGGTGTCCTCCTTTGCGCACGTGGCGCATTGCCGATAAACCCAACTCTAGATCAGCAACGCGCGTTCCACCTCGCCGAAGGATGCGTGCGCACTGCGGCGCCACGCACCGCCCGAGCGCGATGCGATTGCAAATGCGGCTAGGCCTCGATCCGCTTGCGCGTGACGCCTAGCAGGTCGGCCATGGCGGCGCGCGCCTCGTCGGGCTGGCGCGCGCGAATCGCGTCGTAGACGGTCGTATGTTGCTGCAAAGCGGCGTTGAAGACATCGGCGCGCTTCGCATTGAGCCGCAGTTGCGATTCGAGCGTGCGCTCGATCAGCGAACCAAGCGGCATCAACAATTCGTTGCTGCACGCCGTCAAAATGCCCAGATGAAAGCGCAGGTCCGCGCGCACCCATTCGTCGATGTTGCGAGCGGCAACCATCGCCGCGTGAGCTTGCTCGAGCGCGTCGATCGATTCGCGCGTGTGCGAACGCGCGGCCAACGCGGCCGCATACGGTTCGACCATCTCGCGCACTTCCTGCAATTTGAGCGCGAACTCGAGCTGCGGCGCGACCTGCGAATACCACTCGAGCAGATCTGCATCGAGCAGGTTCCATGCGCTGCGGCGTCTCACTTTCGTGCCGACTTTCGGACGCGACTCGACGAGCCCCTTCGACGTCAGCGTCCGCAGTGCCTCGCGCAAAACCGTGCGGCTCACGCCGAACGATTGCATCAGTTCCGCCTCGCGGGGCAACAGCGTCCCGGGCGCATAGTCGCCGCGCAAGATGGAGGTCGCGAGCATATAAGCGACGCGCCCATGCAAATCACGTTGAATCATCGTTCTCCCTGTGGTTTCGGCCCACGCGGACGGCACGCCGAACAGGCATGCGTCCTTCGTGCCAGCGCTCGCCGCGCCTCGGCCGCTGGGGCGATTATCGCGGCCGCACCGTAAAGCGCAAGGGTTGCGGCCCCGCGTTCGCGGAAAAGAGACGAATCCATTAATACTATTAATAGTACTTCAATAAAAATTGATGTAAGATGCGGCCATCGACGCGCCGTCGCATCGGGCCGCCCTCGCCCGTACGGCCGTCTTGGTCGATCCAGATTCGAGAGGAGGAGATCTCGCTCATGAAGATTACGAAACTAGAAACGTTCGTCGTACCGCCCCGGTGGCTATTTCTCAAAATCGAGACCGATGAAGGCATCGTCGGCTGGGGCGAGCCCGTCGTCGAAGGGCGCGCGCACACGGTGGAGGCCGCGGTCCATGAATTGGCCGACTACCTCGTCGGCAAGGACCCGCGCCACATCGAAGATCACTGGCAGGTCATGTATCGCGCCGGTTTTTACCGCGGCGGCCCGATCCTCATGAGCGCGATCGCCGGCATCGATCAGGCGCTGTGGGACATTCTCGGCAAGCACCATGGCGTGCCGGTCCATGCGCTGCTCGGCGGCGCGGTGCGCGATCGGATCAAGGTCTACTCGTGGATCGGCGGCGATCGTCCGCACGACGTGGCCAACAACGCGCGCGCGGTCGTCGATCGCGGCTTCAAGGCGCTGAAGATGAACGGCTCCGAGGAAGTGCAAATCGTCGATACCTACGACAAGGTCGAGCTGGTGATCGCGAACGTGGCCGCCGTGCGCGAAGCGGTGGGGCCGCACGTGGGAATCGGCGTCGACTTCCATGGCCGCATCCACAAGCCGATGGCCAAGGTGCTCGCCAAAGAACTCGATCCCTACAAGCTGCTGTTCATCGAAGAGCCCGTCTTGTCGGAAAACGTCGAGGCGCTGCGCGACATCGTCAACCAAACGAACACCCCGATCGCGCTGGGCGAGCGGCTCTATTCGCGCTGGGATTTCAAGTCGATCCTATCCGAGGGATATGTCGACATCATTCAGCCCGACGCCTCGCACGCGGGCGGCATCTCCGAATGCCGCAAGATCGCGTCGATGGCCGAAGCCTACGACGTGGGGCTCGCGCTGCATTGCCCGCTCGGGCCGATCGCGCTTGCCGCCTGCTTGCAGCTGGACGCCGTCAGCTACAACGCTTTCATCCAAGAGCAGAGCCTAGGCATCCACTACAACCAAGGCAACGATCTGCTCGACTATCTGCACAATCCCGAGGTCTTCCAGTACCAGGACGGGTTTGTCGCGATTCCCCAAGGCCCGGGCCTCGGGGTCGACGTCGACGAAGCCAAGGTGCGCGAGATGGCCAAGACCGGCCACCGGTGGCGCAATCCGGTCTGGCGGCACGCCGACGGCAGCGTCGCCGAATGGTGATGCCCAGGCGCGGGCGCCGCGCGAGTGCCTCGCGCCCGCGCCGTCAATGCATCGCCGTGTAACCGGGCGGGCAGCGCGCGAGCACGGCCGCCACGACGAACACGCCGAGCATGACGAGCGCCTCCAGGTGCAGCACGTTGTTGAAGGTGTGCGCGTCGGTGGTCGATGCGGTCCGGCGCAGGCGGGGCAGCGCCAGCGTGCGGTTCAGGCCGCCTAGCAGGACGGCGAACAGCACGAGCGCGGCCTTGAGCGTCAGCACGTGCCCCCAGGTGCTATCCGCAAGGGGCGCGAGCGAACCGCCGAGGCCTCGGTATGCGTTGAAGATCCCTGTGAGGACGACGACCGCCAAGGCCGCCGCCGCCCATTGGGAAACCTGCACGGCCACCCGAATGAGCACGCCGCGCGTGGTCGAGGTATCGAGCGCGGGGAGCACGAGCATGCCGCCCGCGAGCACGATGCCGCCCCAAACGCCCGTCGCCAACACATGCAGGGTCTGCACCGCGACGGCGATCGAGAACCAGCCCGCGTCCACGGCATGGCCGATCGACGCCTTGCCCACGGCGATCACGACGATCGCCAACCAGAACACAGCCAGCCCCGCGCGGCCGCCACGGCCCGCGAGCGCGCAAACCCACGCCAGCAGGGCGCCCGCGAACGCGATGGCCCAACCATGGCCCACTTGCGTGTGGCCGATCACGGTAGGCACCGCCCCGAGCGCCATGCCTAGCCCGACACCGCTCATCGATGCCGATTGATAGAGCAGCCAAAGCAGATCCGAGAGCACGAGCGCGAACGTCGCGGCCACCAGCGACGAGCGGGCGCGCTGCCAGGCGGCGCGAGCCAACTGGCCCTCGAACGAGAGCCATCGTTCCAGCAGGGCGGAGCCGATGGCGAACGCCAAGGCGATATCCATGAGCGCGGCGAGCGCGACCTGTCCGATCGAGAGTCCGGTTGCGTTCATCGAGCGAGGGGTGGCGCGAAAGAAAGAGTCATTGGAAGCAATTCGAAAGGCTTGGGATGGAGCGGCACGGGCGCAAGCTCGCTGAAGGCAGGCCGCCGTGCGCCGCAGGCGAGAGTGTACGTGCGAAGGCCGCGGCGCGCGACCATCGGCGCTCGCGGTCGGGGCACGGTGCATGCTGCTACTGCGCCGCATCGAGAAACGGCCGTCTCATGGTCCTTTTCGGCGCAAAACGGGCCCGATCCGGCCGATGTCGGCCCTTCTTCTATGCCCGATGTGCAAAAAGGAGACAGTGATGCCAATGAGGGCGCCTGCCTGCAGAGCCGCGCCGCGACTCGATTACGCGCGGCATATTGTCGCTATGTCGCGTCTCGCCCGATGGGCGGCGCTTTCGGCAAATAGCTCGCCTATGCCATCGATGATAGAATGCTGCGTCGCAGCGCCTGGGCTGCCCGTGCGTTTGCCCGGCGAATCCCTTGCCGCGACCGCTGCAACATCGCGCATCGAACTTTCAATCCCAAGCCACAGAGCCATACCGAGCCGACCGTAGCCCGGTAGGTCCCCGAATAACGATGGAGTTACGCGTGTCTTCTAGACGCATTTTCCGCCCGCTACTCGCCCTTCTGTTGATTGGCGGTGCCGGCGTCTTCAGCACTGCGCAAGCGCAGACTCAGCCCAAGGCCCCCGATACGATGGAAGCGCGCGTGCAAGGCTGCACCGCTTGCCACGGCACGCATGGTCAGGGCACCGATAACGACTACTTCCCGCGCCTCGCGGGCAAGCCTGCCGATTACCTGTACAACCAGCTCGAGAACTTCCGCGCGGGCCGGCGCAAGTACCCGCCGATGAACTACCTCGTGACGTACCTCTCGGACGACTACCTGCATCAAATCGCGACCTACTTCTCGCAGCAGCGCCCGCCGTACCCCGCCCCGGCCAAGCCGACGGTGTCGAACGACGTCCTCGCGCGCGGCAAGCAGATCGTGCTCCATGGCGATACGGCGAAGAACATCCCGGCCTGCGCAGCCTGCCACGGCAAGGGGCTGACGGGCATGGAGCCCGCCATTCCGGGCCTCGTCGGCTTGCATAGCGATTACATCAGCGCCCAGCTGGGCGCCTGGCGCTCGGGCACGCGCCACGCGATCGCGCCCGATTGCATGCACGAAATCGCTTCGCGCCTGACGGACGAAGACGTGACGGCAGTCGCGGCTTGGCTGTCGACGCAACCCGCCCCGTCCAACCCGGTCCCGGCTCCGGCCCGCTCGATGAAGACTCCGCTTGCTTGCGGTAGCGAACCACAGTAAGCGCGAGGAGAGACACACCTATGAAACGCAAGTCCCTGTTCGCTCTGTCGGCCCTCGTCGTTGCCGCGGCCGCGCTCGTGCCCGTGCTCTGGACGGGCTCCGACAACCTGCACAACGGCTCGGCGCAAGCCGCCACTCCGGCCGACCAAGCCGCGCTCATCAAGCGCGGCGAATACCTTGCCCGCGCGGGCGACTGTATCGCCTGCCACACGGTGCGCGGCGGTCAGCAGTTCGCCGGCGGCCTGCCGATGGCCACGCCGTTCGGCACGCTCTACACGCCGAACATCACGCCGGACGACCAATACGGCATCGGCAAGTGGTCGTCGGACGACTTCTACCGCGCGCTCCACACGGGCCGCTCGAAGGACGGCAGCCTGCTCTATCCGGCTTTCCCGTTCGCGAGCTACACGAAGGTCACGCGCGCCGATTCCGACGCGATCTACGCTTACTTGCGCTCGGTGCCGCCCGTGGCCGTGCCCAGCCGTCCGCACGAACTGCGCTTCCCGTTCAACAACCGTAACCTGCTGATCGGCTGGCGCACGTTGTTCTTCCGCGAAGGCACCTACAAGGACGATCCGACCAAGTCGGTCGAATGGAACCGCGGGGCATACCTGATCGAAGGTCTGGGCCACTGCACGATGTGCCATACGTCCATCAACATGATGGGCGGCCCCGTCAATTCGGCCGCGTTCGCGGGCGGCTTGATCCCGCTGCAAAACTGGTATGCCCCGTCGCTAACGTCGAACAAGGAAGCGGGCCTCGGCGATTGGGACATCAAGGACATCGGCGATCTGCTCAAGAACGGCGTGTCCGAGCGCGGCGCCGTGTTCGGTCCGATGGCGGAAGTCGTCCACAACAGCCTGCAGTACATGTCCGACGAGGACGTGCGCGCCATGGCTACGTATCTGAAGACGATCCCGCAAAAGAGCGAAGCGCCCGAGACGATGCAGTACGAAACGTCGGAGAAGTACGGCGACGCGCTGCTGCAGCAAGGCAAGAAGATCTACGCCGACAACTGCGCGAAGTGCCATGCGGAAAACGGTCTGGGCAAGCCGCCGGCCTACCCGCCGCTCGCCAACAACCAGTCGATTCAGATGCCGTCCGCGGTCAATCCGATCCGCATGGTGTTGAACGGCGGTTACCCGCCGAGCACGGTGGGCAACCCGCATCCGTACGGCATGCCGCCGTTCGCGCAATCGCTGTCGAACCAGGAAGTTGCCGCCGTCGTTACGTACATCCGGATGTCGTGGGGCAACCACGGCACGCCGGTGTCGCCGCAGCAAGTGAGCGATCTGCGCTCGGCGCCGCTCGACTAAGCGCATAATGCACCCTTGGGCGCGGCTACGCGGGCAACCGCGGCCGCGCCTTTATCTTTTCCGGAGCCGGTGAAACGGCCGAGTCCGGACCCAAGCGGCCGGCCGGCGCCAAGAGCGCCGAGCGCGCACGAAGTCCGACACGGACGTCGGCCGCCTCACCGCATTGCGAAGAATTCTCTATGTCATTCGATTCCCTTGGCTTGTCCGAACCGCTGGTCCGAGCCGTCCATGAACTCGGCTATACGAAGCCGACCCCGATTCAACAACAGGCCATCCCGGCCGTACTGAGCGGCGGCGACTTGCTGGCAGGCGCCCAAACCGGCACGGGCAAGACGGCCGGTTTCACGTTGCCGATCCTGCAGCGCTTGAGCGAGGCGCAGCCGCATGCCCGCGCGGGTGCGAAGCGCATGGTGCGTGCGCTGATCCTCACGCCCACGCGCGAGCTTGCGGCCCAGGTCGAAGAAAGCGTGCGCGCCTACGGCAAGTACGTGAAGCTCAAGTCCGCCGTGCTGTTCGGCGGCGTCGGCATCAATCCGCAAATCGAGGCGCTCAAGCGCGGGGTCGATATCGTCGTGGCGACGCCGGGCCGTTTGCTCGACCACATGCAGCAAAAAACGATCGACGTCTCCGAGCTGGAAATCCTCGTGCTCGACGAAGCTGACCGCATGCTCGACATGGGCTTCATCCACGACATCAAGCGCGTGCTCGCGCGCTTGCCCGCGAAGCGGCAGAACCTGCTGTTCTCGGCCACGTTCGCCGACGAAATCAAAGCGCTCGCCGACAGCTTGCTCGACGAACCGGCGCTGATCGAAGTCGCCCGCCGCAACACGACGACCGAACTCGTCGCGCAGAAGATCCATCCTGTCGACCGCGATCGCAAGCGCGAATTGCTCACGCATCTGATTCGGCAGCACGGGTGGTTCCAGGTGCTGGTCTTCACGCGCACGAAGCACGGTGCCAATCGCCTGGCCGAGCAGTTGACCAAGGATGGCATCACCGCGCTGGCGATCCACGGCAACAAGAGCCAATCGGCGCGTACGCGCGCACTTGCCGAGTTCAAGGACGGCACGCTGCAGGTGCTGTGCGCGACCGATATCGCGGCGCGCGGCATCGACATCGACCAGTTGCCCCACGTCGTCAACTTCGACTTGCCGAACGTGCCCGAGGACTACGTCCATCGCATCGGCCGGACGGGTCGTGCGGGCGCGACGGGTGAAGCGATTTCGCTTGTCTGCGTCGACGAGCGGCAATTGCTCAAGGACATCGAAAAGCTGATCAAGACCACGATCGAACAGGAAGTGATTCCCGGCTTCGAGCCCGATCCGAACGCGAAACCCGAGCCAATTCAGTTGCGACGCGGCCAGGGCAATGCGGGGCGGCCGCCGCGCGGCGAGGCAGCCAAGCACACGGGGCGCTCGCAAGGTGGCCAAGCGGCATCGCGTGCGGGCGAAGCGCGGCGCGAAGGGCGCGGCGGCGCCGATTCGGAGAAAGGCAGCCGCGCGCCGAAATCGAAGGACGCATCGCAGCCGAAGTCGGCGCAGCCTCAAAAGCAAAGCCGGCCGCAGCAACCAAGCAAGCAGCAGGCAGGGGCGAAGCCGGCTCAGCCGCAAGGCCGAGCGACGTCCCAGCAAGGCAAGCCTGACGCCAACAAACGCAAGCCGCAGGCGCAAAGCGGACAACAGGCCGACCATGCGGCGGGGCGCAGCCAGCCTCAAGGGAAAGCGCGCACCGCGGCCGAGCCGCCGCGTGCAGGCACGGGAGCCGCTCCGAGCGACCGTCGTCGCCAAGCAAACGATCCGGGCGCCCTGCTGGGCGGCAAGCCGCGTAGCGGTGGCGCGCGCAACGCCCACCGCGGCGGCTGATAGCCGGGCGTGGCCAATCAGCCCGCGCGCGGCGCGCTGGATGCAAAATGGGGGCGCGGCCGTGACTTTGGCACGACCGTGCGGCGAAACCGGGCCCGCGCGGTGTTTAACTGCCGGTGGTCGCTCCCGCCGCAAGATGCGTATGAGCAGCTTGCCGCAGCTGCTCGATTTGCTTTCCCCAACGGTTGAGTACGGCCGAGCGATCGGTTGCTGCGCCAGTCAGTTCAAATGCGATCCCGCTGGTTAGGCGGGCGTATCCCACTTGCTGGATTTCACCTGCATCGATCGTTGCGATGAATTGCGCCAGCCCACGGGCAGCCATTCCGGGTGCGCCGCTTCCACCACTTCCACCGCTTCCACCACTTCCACCGCCCTCACCGGCTTCGCGCGCAGACATCGTTTCAACAGACAACTGCACCTGATAGAACGCGCCTTCATGCACGAAGGTGAGCGCCGCTTGCGCGCGTCGACGGTCGCCCTGCGTCGTCGCCATACGCTGGCCGTGCGACTCCGTCCGCTGAGCCGCCACAGCTTCGTCTGCAAACATCAGCGCACCGACCGCGCGCGAACTCGGCCACAGCGCGAACGCGAGATGTCGCGCATCGGGCGCATAGAGCTCGCCCAGGCCGAGCAGCGACGTACGCAAACGCCCTTGTGCGTCGCACGTGATGAGCGACGCGCTGAAACCCACCTTCGAAGCGAGCGCCGTCCCATCGAACAGCGCCAAGAGAGAAGGCGGCCACGCGTCGAACGCGCACTGCTCGAGCGCGCGTGCCGCCGCCGGCTCAGCGGAAGAAGACATGCTGAGCAACTTTCGCGAGCGGATAGTGCACACCCGGTTGGATGCGTGCGGGAATGTCGAGCGGCTTGAGCAGCATTTTCACGCACATATCGGCCGACAGATTGCGCCGCACGAGCGAACTGATGCGCGATGCGCGCTCACGGTTGTACGCGGAATCGTGAACCCGCTCCGGATAGCGAATCGCGAACACGTGCCGCAACGCGATCTCGGAATCCTCGCTCTTGATTTCGATCACACGGCGCAGCAACGCCCCGAGCACGGCCAGGCGGCCATTGCCTTCGATCAAGTTGTATTTTTTGAAGTACTTGAAAAAGTGTTTGTAGTGGCGCACTTCGTCGCTGCGGATGTGATCGGTGATCTCCTTGAGCACGGGTTCGTCGGAACATTCGTTGATGGCCCGATACAACGTGGCCGTGCCCGTTTCGACGACGCAACGCGCCACCATTTCTAGTGCACGGGTTTTTTCGAACTCTTCGAGTGAACAGGTTTTCGAGTATTCGTCGAAGAAATTGCGAAATGCGGTGTCCCAATCGAATTCGGGCCACACGTGGGCGATATAGGCTTTCAGCGCGCGCCCGTGCTGCAGCTCCTCAGGCTCCCATTCCCGATTGAGCCAGGCGGATACTTCCGGATCGCCGTCGAAATACGCCGTGAGATTGCTCGTATACAGATCGGTGCCACTTTCGATGAACGAGGCCGCGCACAGCAGCAGCAGCAAGTCTTCATTGGCCGCGGCGCGTTGACGATCGATCCGGGAGAGATCGATATCCTCGATGCGCCAAGGCATCACATGTTTCGAGTCGATGGTCATGGCGTTACGCTCCCAAAACCGCACCTCTCAATCCGCGTCGCGCGGCGAACGGCCCTCGCAAAAGCTTGTTGCGGAAATCGAAATACGGCGCCGGTGAAATTTCGTTAGGGCTTATCACTATGGATCTTAGCCGCAGTTCCACGAAACTGCTTCGATCATGCACAGACCCATGGACCTGAAGTTCGGTTCCGGAGGCCGCGCATACGTGGGGCGTAATCGTATTACGAAGTATTAGACGAGAGATTCGAGACGCGGGAAATTGCGACGAATTCCCGCTTTGCGTTCTCGCGGACGCGGATACGCCAAAAGGGCGATAGAAATAGGGACGCAACGGTAAGCCGCCTTCCACTGAAGAGGTGAAGTGGCTTTGGGGGCGCGAATATTACGCCGCGCTTGCCGCGCGGCTTCGCCAAGTGCAGCGCACCGCCTCGCATCGGGCCGTCCGCAGTGGAAACGGCTGCGCGAGCGAAGCGGCGCTCAAGACGATCGAGTTACCAAGACCAGCGCACGCCGGCGTTGCCGCCGATGGTCCGGACGTGTTCACCGTCCAAGTTGGTGCCCCAACTGACGGCCGCATACACGCTCCCGTGCTTCGAGAACTTCGTGACGGTGCCCACGTCGACACGCGCCGTCGTTTGGTTGACCGGCGTGCCGATCGACGTGACGCCGTCGTACGTTTGCTGGTCGCCGTTGGCAAATGCGTGCAGGACGTTCAATCCGAAATACGGTTGCCACGTTGCGCCCATTGCGTCCCACATACCGGCAAATCGCACGCCCATGCGGCCAAGCACCGTGTTGCCGTCACCGAACTGCACTTTGGATGCCGCGTCGGTGAAGTCGTTGATCGACAGATGCTCATAGCTTAATTGCAGCTGCGGCTCCATCGTCAGACCATGACCGATCGCGATCGGCATCCCGGCTTCGATCGAGGCTGTGACGGCGGTCCCATGTGTACTGGCCTGAACGTTGTCGCGCGAATGGGCGTCCGCGGAGAGGGCGGTTCCGGAGACCACCGCATCCGTGTACCAGCCGCTCGGGCCGATATGCGTCCAGTAGCCCGCAAGGCTGTACGCATTGACGGAGAGATGCCCGACGTCGCTGTTCGGCATCCCGACGGCCGTTCCGCTGACCTCGCCCGTGGCGCGGGCCATGCCGAAGTAGAACCCGTAGTGGTTGCGATGACCGCTAGGCGTCCCATCGGCGTAGATGTCCTGACCGATCTGCACACCGCCGAGCGTGCCATCGAATTGCGGGCTTACATCGCCCGCTTCCGAGAGAACGGATTTCGCGCCCCATACCCGGCCCCACGAGGCGGGCAGGCGGCCAGTTTCGCCGAGCAGCATTTGATCGCCCTGTCGCAAATGGAATTCGTCGATCTGCATCCAGTCGAGTTGACGCATGACGTTGGGCATCTGCGCGTAGAGCGCTACTTCTGGCCGGTACAGCGTGATGGCTTGGCTACCTGCGGCCGGCAATGCAGGCGTTCCCACGGCAGTTGCCCCGGCCGACGCATGGCTGCCGCCTGCGGACGACGGATCGGTCGCAGCCGCCACCGTATTGCGCAGATACCAATCCTCCGAAGTGCCCGGCGTTACGCCGCCTTTGGCCAAGTAGTACTCGTATGCGCCGGCTTTGATCACGCCGCCCGCCAACGTGAACGCGTTCGGATCGGTCGTCGCGCCTCCGGCCGCGTTCACGACCTCGATACCGTTCGCTACGGTCGGCGCGCCGCCTCCACCCACGTTGGTCACTTTGAGCGTGGTGGTGCCCGTTGCGGCGCCGCCATTGACGATGAGCTTGTCCGAAGCCGAGTTGTCTCCTGCGAGCACGGTGTTCAGTGCAATGGTCGCATTCTGGCCGACATAGTCGTGCACCTGCAGGGTGTTGCCGACCTGACCGTTGCCGCCGCCCAATTGCACGAGCCCCGCATTGGTCAGCTTGCCGTTGATCGCGAAGCTACCGCTTGCATTCGTCGCGAACGCGTTCCACGCATTGGCGACGGCGATCGTTCCGTTGTTCACTGTGTCGCCGTTCACAGCGCCATAGCCGCCCAGCGTCGCGCCCGCGGCAACCGACGTCGCCCCGGCGATCGTGGCGGTGCTGTGCGACGCATCGCCGACGATTAGCGCACCGGCCGCCACGGTCGAACCGCCGGAATACACATTGGCGCCGTTCAACGTCAGCGTGCCCGCGCCGTCCTTCTCGACTACGCCTGAGCCGCTGATTAGGCCCGCGTACGTCCCGTTCGTGTTCTGCTCGAATTGCACGAGACCGTTGTCGGTCACGGCCGAGGGCAAGCTCTGCGCGCTTGCTTGCAGCACGGCCGCCTGATCGACGGTCACGCCGCCCGCGAACTGAGCGCCGCTGCCGCCGAGCACCAGCGTGCCCTGCTGGACCTCGGCTGCGACCGTGCCGGTCACCGCGCCGTTGACCGTCAGCGTTCCCGAACCGGTCTTCGCCAGGATCCCCGCGCCGTCGATGCCCTGGTTGATCGTCGTTTGAAAACCTTGCGTATCGATCGTGCCGCCATTGGACGTCACGGAGATGGCGCGCGTACTCGCCAGGTCCAGACTAGCGCCCAGTTGCAGCGTGCCGCCGTCGAACGTCACGCCGCCCGCCGCGCCGCCTAGCGCATTGTCCGCCGACACCGACAACACGCCCTGCTTGAGCAGGGTCCCGCCCGTGTAGGTATTGCCGCTCGATGCCGACGGCGCCAGCGTCAGCGTGCCGGCGCCGTCTTTCTCGACCGCGCCCGAACCGGTGATGAGGCCCGTGTACGTCCCGTCCGTGCTCTGCTCGAATTGCACGAGGCCGTTGTCGGTCACGGCCAATGGTAGGCTCTGTGCGCTCGCCTGCAGTGTGCCGGCTTGGTCGACGAGCATCGTCCCCGAGTAGGTCGCATTGTTGCCGGACAGCACGAGCGTCCCCTGTTGGACTTCGGTGGACGTCACGCCCATGCTGCCGATCGAATTTGTGATCGTCCATATGCCGCTGTCTTTCTTTTGAAGCGTGTCGAAGTTGGTGACCGTCGTGGGCAGCGTTGCCGAGCCGGTGCCATTGAGCGTGAGCAGATCGTTGCCGCCCCCGCCGTTGATGGAGCCTGAGACGCTGGACCCCGTGTACAGGTTGAGCGTGTCGTTGCCGCCTGCAAAAACCAGGTTGCCTACCACTTTGCCGAGATTGGAGAACACCACGGCGCCGTTGCCCGACGCCCCCATGACATTGCCCGGCGCCTGGATTACACCGGTGGCATTGTTGATGACGGTATTCGTGCCGGAGGTGTTTTGAAACCAGATGGCGGCGGAATGCAGGCCTTGGATGGTGCCATTGTTGACGATTTGGTTGCCGGTGCCTTCCGGGTTGACCGCTTCGGCGCTGCCTTGCGTGCCGGAGGCCAGCACCGTTGCACCCTGCTGCACGGTGAGCGTGGAGTTGTTGCGGAAATCGATCGTATTGCCGCCCGTGCCGTAGGTGCCGCTGGTGCTCGTCGCAGCGTTTTGCACGAGCGCGCCGGATTGCACGACGATGTTGCTGTTGTCCGATAGCGCGATCGCGCTGCTGTCGCCAACGATGATCTGCGCGTTGGAACCGATCGTGACCTGGGCGCCCGATGCCGTGCTCGGCCCGGCACCGATTTGCGTCGGCCATGGCGACGGCGAACTGGTGTCGCAGGTCGTGACCGAACCCGACGTCGTGCAGTTGGCATGCGCCAGCGCGGGGAGCAGTGAGATGTAGCCAAGGACAGCGAGCGTCGTCGCCTTTGGGTATAGCTTCAATCTCTGGCCGGCCGAGCGATTGTGAGCGGCGAACGCGCTCGTATAGCCATGCGTTGTGGGTTGAGGATCAAATTTTTTCCGCATATGTCTTATCGATTGGTCGGGGCCGATGGAACGATGTAATAGATGCGAGCGCGGGGTGCCGCGTCTCGAATGTCAGAAGAAACTCGATTGAGTGAACGAAGACCGTGGTGACTCACATAGCGAGAGACAATACAAAAATTCTTAGCCATAAAAGGCTAAAGATTGTTATCCGCGTTGATTGAAATCGCGACACGAATGATTAATTCGTCGAGACACCAAATAGCCACGAAAAAGCAAACGTTTGCTTTTTCGTGGCTATTTGTTTTTTCAGATCTTGACGGCGATTGACCGATGACAACGATCAGTCGCCTTGACGACACGCGCGCATCGCTAGAACCGTCGTTTCTTCAACGAAGCGGGGGAAGGCGGCGCGCGCTCAAAGCACGCCGACGATGACATCGTCGCCGCGCTCGAGCGCGAGAAGACGCTGCCGAATGATGTGAGGGATGAGCCGCCGGAGGGAACGGGAGCGTGGATCCGTTCGTTTAAGGAAGCGTCTCTCCCACAGCAAACGAGGCCACCGTCCTGCGCAGATTCGCGGCCTGCTCTTTCAACGACTGAGCTGCGGCCGCGGCCTGCCCGACCAACGCCGCGTTCTGCTGCGTCACCCCATCCATCTGCACGACGGCCTCGCCCACTTGCTCGATGCCACGGCTTTGCTCGGTCGAGGCGACTGCGATATCGCCCATCGTTTCCGCCACGCGCTTGATCGCGTCCTTCACTTGGCCCATCGTTACACCAACGTTCGCCGCTTGCTGCGACCCGCTTTCGATCATCTCGACGGAAGTACCGATAAGCTCCTTGATCTCCTTGGCAGCCGCGGCCGATCGTTGTGCGAGGCTGCGCACTTCGCCGGCCACCACCGCGAAGCCCCGCCCTTGCTCGCCGGCGCGGGCCGCTTCCACCGCGGCGTTCAGCGCAAGAATGTTCGTCTGAAACGCGATTCCCTCGATCACGCTCGTGATCTCCGAAATCTTCGATGAACTCTCGCTGATCCGCGCAATCGTGCCAACCATGTTTTGCATGAGTTCATTTCCTTCGTCGGCCATCGTCGTCGCGTTCACCGCCAGCGCATTCGCTTCACGCGCATTGTCCGCGTTACCCCTCACCGTTTCCGTCAACTGAGTCATGCTCGAGGCGGTTTCTTCCAACGAGGCCGCTTGGGTCTCCGTGCGCGCGGAAAGATCCGCGTTGCCGTTGGCGATCTCGTCGGCCGCCGTGCTCACAGCTTCGGACGCTGTCTTAATCTCGCGCACTGTTGCACTAAGCTGCGCATCCATCGTTTTCAGCGCATCGAGCAGTGCGCCGAATTCGTCTTGATTGAACACTGACACGCGATTGTCGAGCTTGCCCTCGGCGATCCGGCGCGCGATGCCGACCGCTTGGCTTAGCGGCGCGGTAATAGCGCGTGTCAAGAAGATCGATACGCCGAAGCCCATCAGCACACCCGCAGCAATACAGGCCAGGCACGTCCAGAGCACGCTTTTATACGTCGAAGCGCTGTCTCTCATGAATCGCTTCGCCTTTTCGGCATTCACGCCTGCATCTTCCTCGAGAGCGGCGCCGAGTGCGTCCGAACGCTGCTCGACCGCGGCGATCGCACTATCGGCCGCGTCGAAGTTGTCGGCTTTCAGCATGACGACGATGTCGTCGACACTGGACTTGAATGCAGGCAACTCGCGCGACACCGTTTCGGCGATCATGCGCTCCTTCGTATCGCTAAAGCTTACACGGGCATAGTCGGCCCACACACTGTCAAGCTTCTGAAGATCCGACTCGAGCTCGGGCACGCTCTCTCTCACCCCCGAATCCGTCCGCAGTGCTTGCATGCGTCGAAGCGCGACGCGCACCTTCAACTGCAGCGATCTCACCTCGGAAATCTGCACGATCGGCATCGTCACCGATGAATAGGATGCCTGACTATTGCGTGCGATCTTCTGCGCGCCGGCAAGCCCCGATAGTCCGATCACAACCATCAATGCGATGCACGCGAAGAAGGAAACGGAAATCTTGAATTTAATTGTTCTTAGAAAAACGCTCATGGGTCTCCACCTGGCGTGCAACGAATTAGCGCATTGTATTCAGCCCGTTTCAAAGAAAGCTGTCAGCGCGCGCCAGGTTTGTAACAACGCGTCGGCGTCGCCCAATCGCCACGGACGCAATGGGGTAAGTACGGACGTAAAAGGCGCTTTTCTGACAGCCGGTAGACAGCTTGCCCTCCATACCATCCGGTCACTGCTCGAAGAACTCGACGAGCGGCAACCGAGACAACAATCAGATGCTGGAGACATTCGATGGAAAGGTGGACGAATCCGATCAAACAGCGGCGTGAGAAGAAACAGACGTCGTTACCGGGGCAGATACTTTACTGCGCGATAGCCGGCCTGGCGGCCGCGCCCGCCGCGCATGCGAGCCAACTGAGTACGCTTCAAGCCGAGATCCACAATCTCTCGGTGCAGCTCGACCAATTGAAGGCTGCGCAGACGCAGCAAGCCGCCACGCAGGCGCAGCAAGCGAAGCAGTTGGCTCAGCCAGTGGCCGTGGCGCAAGCGCCGGGCGTCGAACTCACGCCGATGAAAGCCGAGAAATTGAGCACTTCGGCCGAGTACGTGCGGCGCGGAACGATGCCGCATTCATTCATCGTGCCAGGCACCGATACGTCGCTCAGCATCGGCGGCTTCATCAACTTCCAAGGCATTTACGATCCGACCGAAAACCTCGGACCGAAATTCGCAATCGGCAACTTGGATCCCAAGGGTAGCAACGCTCGCGCACAATCGGCACGTACGTTCCACTTCCAAGACAAGGTGTCGCGCCTGGTAGTCGGTAGCAGCACGCCAAGCCCGTACGGCAACATCACGACGAACTTCGGCCTCGATTTCTACGGCTTCGTCTCGGGCGGCGACAACAACCAAGCGCTCCAAAACAACAGTTGGGGTGCACGGATCGTCACGGCGTACGGCACGATCGGGCCGTTCCTCGTCGGTATGGCCAACTCAAACTTCATCGACGATCCCGATTCGCTCGAGTCGTTCGACAACGCCGGGCCAGCCGGTTTGCCCGCGGCACGCACGCCGCAGATCCGATACACGATGCCGCTCGGAAAGGGAGGCGCGTTGTCGTTCGCACTTGAAAACCCGCAAACGGGCTATCAAGACACGCGAGACAACATCGAAGCGAACACCAAGACGAATCCGCTCCCCGATCTTTCCGTGAAGTACGAGCGCGAAGGCGATTGGGGGCACTTCCAAGTCTCGGGTTTGGCTCGCGACCTCGGGTTCACCGATCAAAACGGCGCGCGTAAGACAAAGTTCGGCGCGGCGGCGTTGATGGGCGTCACCTTCAATCTGCCGCACAGCAAGGACAACTTCGGCGGCCAGATCTGGTACGGCGCGGTCGGTCGCTACCTGCCTGACGACTTCGGTGCAAACGTCGCATCGGTCCTTGCAGTCGATAACGGTACGGCAGCCAATCCCACGGGCGCAGCCAATATCGAAATCCAGCCGGATGCGGGCGCCGAGTTGTTCTTCCAACACTGGTGGACGAAGAAGCTGCGCTCGAACCTCGGCCTCGGATACAACCACCAGCGCCTCGCCGCGTTCGTGCCGGCCGATCCGAACAACGCCGTCACCACGAAAACGGTCCACGTGAACTTCATCTACCGCCCTGTTCCCACCGTCGACGTCGGTCTCGAAGCAATGTGGGGGCAAAAGACGTTCCAAGCGAGCACGGGCCTGGGCAACCAATCGGCCTGGCGCCTCGAAGCCGGCGGTATCTGGCACTTCTAAAGACCAACGACCTCAGCGTTCAGCGGCATGTGCAAGACCCGGTCCCGCATGCCGCCCTTCAAAGGAGCCACCTCTCATCGATTACTGCAATGCCACGAAGAGCAGTCGCCGCTTTTTCCCATTCCCGTATCCAACGTAAGAACGGACGGCTGAAAGAGCGACCGGATAGGAGCGCGAAACGGAAAAATCCGGGCGGCGCAAGTTCAATGCAATCCGCCCATCGGTAGCCGATGGGCCCACGAAATAAGGTTTGTTATGTCAGAAACTTCAACGAGGCGAGGAGGCGTTCAGTTCTCCGGGGTGACGAAGCGCTTTCCCACGCGCGACGGCTCCGAGAAGACCGTACTGCGCGACGTCGATCTCGTCATTGAACCTGGTATGTTCTGCGCGGTAGTCGGACCGACAGGATGCGGAAAGTCAACGACGCTCACCCTCGCAGCGGGGCTTTATCGCCCGAGCGCCGGCGTCGTGCGCGTGTCGGACGAGATCGTGGACGGAATCACGAGCGGCGCCGGCTTCGTATTCCAAAGCGATGCGCTTCTACCATGGAAATCCATTCTCAAGAACGTCGCGCTCGGCCCGATCTTTCGCGGCGTGCCGAAGAAGGAGGCGACGCAGCAAGCGCGCGAATGGCTCCGCACCGTTGGCCTCGCGGGCTTCGAAGACTATTTCCCCTATCAGTTGTCGGGCGGCATGCGCAAGCGCGTGAGCCTCGCGGCCGCGCTCATCAATAAGCCGTCGATGCTGCTGATGGACGAACCGTTCTCTGCGCTCGACGTGCAAACGCGCGCCATCATGTCGAACGAGCTGCTCCGTCTGTGGGAGCGCACGCGCCCTTCCGTGATATTCGTCACGCACGACCTGGAGGAAGCGATCGCACTGGCCGACCGCGTCGTCGTGATGACCGCTGGCCCCGCCACGGTTAAGGCCGTGTTCGACATCGATCTGCCGCGGCCCCGCGGAGAAGTGCAGGAAATCCGCTTCCACCCGCGTTTCCTCGATCTCTATCAACAAATCTGGGAGTCCCTGCGCGAGGAAGTGGAGCAAGCCTATTCGCGCACGACGTCCGTTTCAAATCTCGAAGGGAGCGCGGCATGACAAGCGTCAACTCCAGCGCGCAACTTAAAACCGCAAAGACTGACCCGGCCGATGTGGCGGGCAACGCGCGGCGCAAAGCGCAGCGCCACAAAACACTCGTCTTGCTTGGACGAATCGGGCTACTCATCCTCATCGTAGGCGGCTGGCAGATCTCCACCGACTGGGGCCTCGTCGATCCTTTCTTCTTCGGTTCGCCAAGCGGCATCGTCTTGCGGCTCTTGGATTGGGCCCACAAGGGAACGGCCTACGGTTCGATCTGGCTGCAGATCTGGGTGACGCTGGAAGAGTCGCTGCTCGGCTTTCTCGTCGGCGTGGCTAGCGGCGTTTTCCTCGGCGTGCTCTTGGGCGAGATCCCCTATCTCGCTGACGTCGTCGGCCCCTACATCAAGGTCGTCAACGCGCTCCCCCGGATCGTGCTCGGCTCGGTCTTCGTCATGTGGCTCGGCCTCGGCATGCCGTCGAAGGTCGTGCTGGCGGCCGTCCTGGTGTTCTTCGTCGTTTTCTTCAATGCCTTCCAAGGCGTGCGCAGCGTCGATCGCAACTTGATCGCCAACGTCCGCATCCTCGGCGCGTCGCGCCTCCAGGTGACCTGGCACGTGGTCTTCCCTTCGGCCATGACGTGGATCATCGCGAGCCTGCACGTAGCGCTCGGCTTCTCGATCATCGGCGCGATCGTCGGCGAATTCCTCGGTGCTCAGCGCGGCCTTGGGCTCGTGATCGCGACAGCACAAAACACGTTCGACGCCAATGGCGTATTCGGCGCGATGCTGATCATCGGTGTCGTTGCACTCAGCGCCGAAGTGATGATGGGCATGCTCGAGAAGAAGCTGCTCTCGTGGCAGCCGCCTTCGTCCGCCGACAGCAATCGAGCCGGCGTCTAATATCGGTTGGACTGAAAACGTTTAGGACTACTTCATAAGAGATCCCGTCACGGGATCTCCAATAACCAAGGAGATGTGTTTTATGAAACAGAAATCACGCACAACGGCATTGCTGGCGGGCCTGGCTTGTGCGGCCGGGGTATTCAGTTCGGCATGCATGGCAGCGCCGCTGCCGAAGGTTTCATTGATGGTGGGGGGAATCGACAAGCAAATCTATCTGCCCTATCAACTGGCCCAGAATCTGGGCTTCTTCAAAAAGTACGGCGTCGATATGGAGTTGAGCACCGAGCAAGCCGGCGGCGTCGGCGCTGAGGATGCCGTGATCTCGGGCCAGGTCGACATGGCCGGTGCGTGGTACGTCCATACGCTCGAGTTCCAGGAGCACGGCAAGAACGTCATCGGCATCGTCCAGTTGAGCGGTGCGCCGGGCGAGCGCGAGATGTGCACGCCGAGTTCGGGCGTGAAGACGCCAGCCGATTGGAAGGGCAAGACTGTCGGCGTGACTGACGTCGGTTCGGGCACCGATGACCTGACGCTGTATCTGGCGGCCCGCTATCACCTCACGTCGAAGGACTTCACACGAGTGGGCGTGGGCGCGGGTCCGACGCTGATCGGCGCGCTCAAGCACAATCGCATCGCCTGTGGGATGACCACGCAGCCGACCGTCAACGCCGTCGAGAAGATGAAGCTCGGCTATTCCGCGATCGACCTTGCGACGGGCCCCGGTGTCAACAAGTGGCTCGGCGGCTATTGGCCGACGGCCACCGTACTCGCACGCGGGGAATGGGTGAAGGCGCATCCGACGGAGACGCAAGCCGTCGTCAACGCGATGGTCGCGACGATGCACTGGATCAACACACATAGCGCCGCCGATATCGCCGATCATCTTCCGCCCGACTTCGTGAGCAATCAGTTATCGACGAAGCAGGAATACATCGATGCGCTGGCACAAGACAAAGGTCAATTCCTGCCCGACGGCATGATGCCGAAAAACGGGCCGGATACTGTGCTGGCGGTCGAGAAGCTGGCCGGCAAGGTGACCAAGCCCATCGACCTCGATAAGACTTATACGAATGAGTACGTCATCAAGGCAAACGCGCTGCTCGCCAAGGACGCAAACGCAGGGAAATAACGGATTGCTCTACACCCCGGGGGCACGTAAATTGCATTAAGCCCCTCCCGCGCACCAGAGAAGCCAGGCCGATAGGGATATTCGCACCGCGCGAATATCCCGACGCGTTAAGCCGCTGATCGCGGCGGCGAATCACGGAAAATCCATACCACGCCGTTCGGTATGAGGCCTGCGAAACGCGTTCATCGCGCGAGCCGCGGAGGAGACAAGCCGTTCAGATCGCGTTTCATCGCCCGAGGCGCTACCGCCTCGGGATTCGACGCTTCTGCATCGCTCCGTTTTCGTTCGCGCGCGCTAGCCGATGCGCACTGACATCGCCTCGTAAGGGGCGCGCGAGGTTTGCGTCTTCGGATACGTAACCCGCTCGTAATTTGCATCATACGTTGGGTTGCCTCGATGAAACTATTGCTCGTAGAAGACAACGTGGAGTTTGCGCTTTGGCTCAGCAAGGCGCTCCAAGCCGAACGATTCACCGTCGAGTGCGTGCATGACGGTTCGGCTGCGATCGATCGGCTTGGCCAGGCGCAGTACGATCTATTGCTGCTCGATCTTCGCCTGCCCGGCATGGATGGGCGCAACGTCCTAAGCAGCCTTCGACGACGCCGCAACGATACGCCGGTGCTCGTCGTCACAGCGAACGCATCCGTCGACGCAAAAGTCGACTGTCTTGATCTAGGCGCGGACGACTACGTCGGCAAGCCGTTCGAGATGCGCGAACTCGTCGCCCGCATCAAGGCGCTGATCAGACGCCGCGGCCGCAGCAGCCAATCGATTGTCCAATGCGCAGATCTCCAATTCGATCTCGATACCCATGAGTTCCGTGCCGCGGGCCAGTCGCTCGAGTTGACGCTGCGCGAGCACCATGTTCTCGAAACGCTAATGCTGCGGCAAGGCAAGACGGTCACCAAGGCTCAACTCATGGTGAAGGTGTTCGATATCGGCAGCGAAGCGAGCGAGAACGCCATCGAAACCTACGTGCACCGGCTGCGCCGCAAGCTGACAGGTTCGCAAGCGCGCATTCTCACCTTGCGCGGGCTCGGATACCTGCTGCGCGACGCCAATGCCACGACATGAATCAGTTGCGCGTACGGTTGCTGTTGTGGGTGCTCGTGCCCATGACGCTGGTGCTGGCGTTGATGGCCGTCCTCTCCTGGCAGAACGCGCGGCGTACCGCCCTGCTCGTGCAAGATCGGCGTTTGCTGGCATCGGCCGAAGTCATGGCCGGCGCAGTGGGTTGGCAGCAGGGTAGGCTGAGCACCGAGACGCCCCCCGCCGCGCTCCAAATGTTCGCGTCACGCGAGCGCGATCGCGTCTACTTTCAAGTGCGTGCGGTGCCGGGCGAGGTGCTGGCTGGCTGGCCCGACCTCGCGAAGGGCGATCCGACGGCCGGCAACGCGCCCCGTTACAGCGACATTCAATATCACGGCGGCGCGTTGCGCATGGTGACGATGACTCGCCATTTATATCGCGACGGCCGCACGAGCGCTGTCCTTGTCAGCGTGGCCGAAAGCCGCCATGCCTACTTTCATCTTCTCGGCACGTTGTGGCGGCCCGTGCTCGTTCAAGAGTCGGCGTTGCTCGCCCTCGCGTTAGCGCTGATGGTGATCGGCCTCACGCTCGAGCTGAAGCCGCTCTTGATACTGCGCAGAGACCTGCAGGCGCGCGAAGCGGACGATCTAACCCCGCTCGGCACGATGCAGCTTCAACGAGAGCTGCGCCCCATCGTCGAAACCATCAATCAGTACGCGACTCGCCTCACCGCACAGGTCAATATTCAAAAGCGCTTCATTGCCGATGCCGCCCATCAATTGCGCACGCCCGTGGCCCTCATGAGCACGCAACTCGATTACGCGGCGCACCTGTCCAAGGATCCCGAACTCAGCGAAACCTTGCGTGCGGTGCGCGCCTGTGCGCGCCGCCAGAAAGACCTCATCAATCAATTGCTGAGCCTGTCTCACGCGGAGTCGAGCCGCGGCGCGAATCTGCCGCGCAAGAAGGCGAGCCTGCTCCATCTTGCGCAAGATGTGCTGGTCGACTTGTCCGTCCTCGCCGACGACAAGGGCATCGATCTGGGCCTGAGCGCGGCGAGTACCGAAGCGTCGATATGGACCTATCCGACACTGTTGCACGCCATGCTCTTCAACCTGGTGGATAACGCCGTGCGCTATACCCCGCACGGCGGCCGCGTTACGGTTCACGTCGGGTCCGACGGCGAAGGCGCGATACTGCAAGTCGACGATACCGGGCCCGGCATTCCCGATACGCTCAAAGCCCGCGTGTTCGAACGCTTCAGCCGCGGCAGCATGTCCGACAACGACGGCTTCGGCCTCGGCCTGGCGATCGTCAGCGAGGCGGCCAAAGCATGCGGCGCTCAGATCGAGCTCGCGACGCGCCCCGGCGGCGGACTCAGCGCAATCGTGCGACTGCCCGCCAGCGAAACCTAAGCGCTGCACGAGACGTCGCACGCCTCGCCCCACCGCGCCGAAGCAGATCCGATACAAGATGGAGAGACGACAATGAGTACCTCAAGAGGCGTGGCCGCCATGGCCGCGATCATGATCGGGATATGCTCGGCGAGCGCCGCTCACGCTCAGGAGAAGATCACCATCATGGTGGGCGGCATGGATAAGGTCATCTATTTGCCCGCGATCCTCACGACACGGCTCGGCTATTTCGCGCAGCAAGGATTGGACGTCGATGTCGTGACCGAACCGGCCGGCGTCGATGCCGAAGATGAAATGATCGCGGGGGCGGTGCAAGGCGTCGTAGGGTTCTACGATCACACGATAGACTTGCAGAGCGAAGGGACTGAAGTGGAATCGCTCGTTCAGTTCACCACGGTTCCGGGGGAAGTGGAACTCGTTGCCACATCGCACACCGCCGAAATCAAAACGCCGGCCAATTTCAAGGGGCAATCGCTCGGCATAACGGGCTTGGGCTCTTCCACCGATTTTCTCACTCGGTATTTGGCGAAGAAATCCGGACTTCGGAGGAACGACTATCGACTCGTGCCTGTCGATGCGGGCAAGACGTTCATCGACGCCATGCGGCGCCAGCGCATCGTTGCGGGAATGACGACTGATCCCACCGCGTCGGAATTGCTCTCCAGCGGCGAAGCCAAGATTCTTATCGATCTGAGAACCGAAGCGGGCACAAGAAACGCACTGGGCGGCATCTATCCCGCCGGATGTCTTTACATGTCTAATGCTTGGGTCGACGAGCATCGCGACGAAGCCGGCAAGCTCGTCAACGCCTTCGTCCGAACGTTGCGGTACATCCGTACCCATAGCGCCGAGCAGATCGTCGCCCAATTGCCGCCGAGTTATTACAAGGGAAAGAAGGCGCTCTACGTGGCTGCGCTCAAGGCCTTTAAGCCGATGTTCTCAGCCGACGGCCGCATGCCGGACGGCGGACCGCAAGCAGTGCTTGCGCTGCTCTCGACGATCGATCCCGACACGAAGACGACCGACATCGACTTATCGAAAACGTACACGACCGCGTTCGTGGATTCGGCTAATAAGTAGGAAGTAGGCGTAAACCGCAGGATTGCGCGACAGCCAGTCGTCAGGTTGCGTGGCCTAACATCGTCGTCCTGTATTCGGTTCAACAGGATTTACGATGCGAGACGAGAAAGTCGCGCCGCCGCTCGAAGTTAGCGATGCGCTGCGGCAGCGGCAAGGGCCTGCCGATGCTGCGTCAATCGATGATTCCAAAGCGGCGCACTATCTGATTCCGGGGCTCACTCATCGGGGGTACGCATTCCGGCCGTCCGACTGGGCCGAGCGACTCTCCGGCGTCGTCGCCCTTTTCGTCGACGAGCGTGCGGCGCAAACGGGTGTGCAACGGCGGCAATTCGCCCGCCCCGTCATGCATGACGGCATCAAATCCTTGCTGATCGACGCGACGCTACGCGATGCATGCCCGGGCGCTTTCGCATTCCTTTCTAGTTTTGCGATCGAAAACGGCTTAGCCATGCATGCTCGCACGCTTGAGAACGGATGTGTCATGCCTTACCCGTCACCTTGCTGAATCGAAGCTTCGCTTCGACCACCGTCGGCGTGCCTGGATAGCGAAAAGGTCCGCTTAAGGCCATACCCGCCAAACTGGCGCACCGTCTAACCAACCCTTACCCGACGCCGACGATTCATTGCCATTTATTTCAGGAAGCCGATCTTGCGCCTCTCCCCTCTCACCGTCGCACGGCGGCGCCGCGTAGCAGCGGCGCTTGCCCGAAGCTTCGGGCGTCTGCTCCCGGTCTCGTTCGCACTGCTGCTGGCGGCCTGCACGTGGTACCGCTCGGCACCGCTGACGCAGCATGCTACGTCCACCACGGCCGACGCGTTGGCACGCATTCGAATCGATCCTTCGACCATGCCGTTGACGTCCCTCGCCGCCCATCGTTTCGACCCCTCTCACGGACTCGACATCGAAGATGTGGCGATGCTCGCCGTCGTCGACAATCCCGACTTGAAGCTTGCCCGCGACGATCTAGGGATCGCTCGTGCTCAAGCCTTCTCCGCCGGGCTACTGCCTGATCCGCAGTTGAGCGCATCGAGCGACTATCCCGGTTCGGCCGGTTTCTCGCGCGCGTTCAGTTACGGTTTGAGCATGGACCTGATGGCGGTCGTCACGCGCGGCGCGAACCAGCGCTCGGCCGAGGCGAACGTCGCGAAGATCGATCTGGCGTTGCTTTGGCAGGAATGGCAAATCATTGCGCAAGCCAAGCAGTTGTACCTGAAGGCGCGTCTGTCGGAGCAAACGCTGCCGCTATTGCAACAACAATTCGATCTCGCTCGACAGCGCTACGAGCGCACCGAGCGGGCGCTGGAAACGCACGACCTGACGGAAGATGCCGCGGCCACGGCGCAGCTCGCCTATAGCGACGCACGCAAGCAATACGACGAAGCAGAGCGCACCGCCGGACAGATGCACCACGATCTCAACGCGCTGCTTGGATTGTCGCCCGACGTGCAGTTGCCGCTGATCGGCCCCGACGACAGCGCCCCGGTCGACGACAACGCCATCGACGCCGCCGTAGCGGCCTTGCCCAAGCGCCGGCCGGACCTCATCGCGTTGCAAGCCGGCTATGCGTCACAAGAGGAAAAATACCGCGCGGCGGTGCTGAACCAGTTTCCGAGCCTATCGGTCGGCTTCGTGCGGGCGCGCGATACATCGCAAACCTACACGAGCGGCTTTCAAATCAGCCTATCGCTGCCCATCTTCAACCGCAACCGCGGCAACATCGCGATCGAACGCGCGACGCGCACGAGGTTACGCGACGAATACCAGATACGCTTGAATGAGGCCTACGCCGATGTCGCGCACTTGCGGGCCGACACCGCGATCCTCGATCGCGAGCTGCAGCGCGCTCAAAGCACGTTGCCTAGCGCCGAGCATGCGGCGCGCGATGCCGGACGATCGTATGCCCAGCACGATTTGACGCTTGGGGCCTACGCCGACGCAAAAGGTGCAGCGCTCGCCAAACGCATCGACGTCGCGACGCTGCGCGAATCGCTCGCGGAACAGCGCATCGCCTTACAAGCACTGCTCGGCAGTGCAATCCCCGACACCTTGTCCTCCCAAGCAAGCTTTACCGAATCCCATGCGAAATAATCTTTTGTCGATGCGCTTGCAGCGCTTGACGACGAGCCTGGCCGCCGCCGTATTTTGCATGGCCGGAGGGATGCTCAACGCGCACGCCGCCGACGCCGATCCCGCTACCGGAACCGTTGCGGTCCAAACCGTGCCGGCCCAGCGCGGGCCGATCGCACAGCCCGTGCGTGCCTACGGTATCGTCTCGGCATCTGGTGCGAGTGTGACCACCGTGACGCTACCGTACGGCACTCACATCGCGCGCCTGCTCGTACAAGCGGGTCAAACCGTCAAGCGCGGCGCGCCGCTCTCCACCGTCACGGCCGATCCGTCCGCCGTGCTCGCCGCGTCGCAAGCGAAAAGCGCACTCGCCTTCGCGCAGAGCGAGCTCTCGCGAACACAGTCGCTTTTCGACAACGCGCTCGCGACCGCCTCGCAACTCTCCGCGGCGAAAAAGGGCGTGGCCGATGCGCGCGATGCTCTGGACGCCCAACGACGCATGGGCGTCGGCGCCGGCATCACGACGATTTACGCGCCAATCGGCGGTGTCGTGCTGCAGGTGTCGGTGTCGCAAGGCGATCAGGTCCCCGCGGGCGC
Source organism: Trinickia sp. Y13 (assembly GCF_029522115.1). Taxonomy (GTDB): domain Bacteria; phylum Pseudomonadota; class Gammaproteobacteria; order Burkholderiales; family Burkholderiaceae; genus Trinickia. Next base: position 180,040 of record NZ_JAKWFK010000002.1, read on the forward strand.
GGCCATCATGCAGATCGCGCAGACCGACATCGGCACGGCATCGCACGCCAACGTGATGCTCAGCGTCGAGCCCGACGATGTCGCCACCGTCCATGCGGGAGACACAGTGACGGTGCATGGATTGTCGAGCGCGCTCTCGCAAGCGGCGATCTCGGGCCGAGTCACGGTGGTCGGTGCGGCGCTCGACAGCCAGAGCCAACTCGTCGACGTGGGCGCCACCGTCCCGCTCCGCGGCACGCCGTTCATGCCCGGTACCCACGTAAGCGCCGATATCGCCACCCAAGCCGGTACGCATTGGATCGTGCCGCGCTCCTGCGTCCTGACCGACGATCAGGGCGCCTATCTCTTTCAGGTCGCCCCGAATCAAAAAGCCAAACGCGTTAGCGTGCGCATCGCAGTCGAAGACGGCCAGCGCTACGGCGTGGACGGCGCGCTCGACGCCGCCTTGCCCGTGGTCGCCATGGGCAACTACGAGCTGAAGGACGGCATGAGCGTGCGTCGCGCGGGAGGCGCCGCTCGATGAACTTCGGCCAATGGATGCAGATGCACCGGCGCTCGCTGCTGTTCGCGGTGGCGCTGCTTGCGATCGCCGGTGCGCTCGCCGCGTTTCGCGTGCCGATCTCTCTCTTCCCGAACGTTTCGTTTCCGCGTGCCGTGGTAACGCTCGATGCGGGCGAACGGCCGGCCGAACAAATGGCGACGCTCGTCACGGCGAAGGTGGAAGAAGCATTGCGGCGCGTGCCGAACGTGGTAGACGTCCAGTCGACGACGAGCCGCGGATCGGCGCAGATCTCGATGAACTTCAACTGGGGGACCGATATGGCGCAAGCCACGCTGCAAGCGCAATCGGCCATCAGCGAAATCCTCACGACGTTGCCGAGCGGGACGAGCATGCAAGTGCGCCGCATGGACCCGACTGTATTTCCCGTGCTCGCCTACAGCCTCACATCGAAAGAGCAGTCGCTTTCGGCATTGCGCGATCTCGCCCAATACCAGCTTCGACCTCAACTATCGTCGATCGACGGCGTCGCACGCGTGGACGTGACAGGCGGCGCGCAAGACGAGCTCGAAGTGCAGATCGATCCTGCTCGACTAGCAGCCTACAAGCTGTCGCTCGAAGACGTATCGAAAGCGATCGGCGCCGCCAACGTACTGATGGCGACGGGACGCATCGAGGATCACGATAAGCTTTATCTCGTCATCGCCGACGCGCCGCTCACGCAGCTCGATGAACTCAAGCATGTGGTCGTCTCCGCCAACGGCGGGACGCAAGTTCGCCTCGGCGATATCGCCAGCGTCTACCGCGGCACGGTACCTCAATGGGTTCGCGTCACGGCCGACGGCCATGATGCGGTGCTCGTCAACGTCTATCAGCGGCCGGGTGCGAACAGCGTCGCGATGAGCCGTGCGGTGCAGGCCCGGCTGGCGGCGTTCGAGCGCAACATGCCGGCCGGCGTGCATTTGGCGAACTGGTACGACCAGAGCCAGCTCGTCGTGGCCTCGGCGGCCAGCGTGCGCGACGCTATCTTGATCGGCGTCGTGCTAGCCGCCCTCACGCTGTTCGTCTTCCTGCGCAATTGGAAGGTCACGGCCATCGCGGTGGCGCTCGTGCCGGTTGTCATGGCCTCGACGATCTTGCTGCTGGACGCGTTCGGCATGGGCTTTAACATCATGACGCTCGGCGGCATGGCGGCCGCGGTCGGCCTAGTCATCGACGATGCCATCGTCATGATCGAACACATCGCGAGACGAATCCGCGAAGCGGGAGCGCACGCCTTTCACGGTCGCGTCATGACGGCGGCGCTCGAGTTCACGCGGCCGCTCGCGGGCTCGTCCGCCGCGACGCTCATCATTTTCGTGCCGCTGGCCTTCCTGTCCGGCGTCACGGGCGCGTTTTTTAAAGCGCTGTCGATCACGATGGCGAGCGCCCTGCTGATTTCGTTTCTAGTGACGTGGCTGGCCGTCCCGATCCTCTGCGACCATTGGCTCACCGCCGACGATGCTCGCGAGCACGCGCCGTCGCGTTTCGGCGCTTGGCTCAACGAGCGCTATACGCGCGCTTTGACGCGCGCAAGCCAGCGCCCCGCCCTCGCGCTGCTGGCGCTCGTGCCGCTCGTGGCGGCCTCTGCCTTCGCCTTCACACAAGTCGGCAGCGGCTTCATGCCCGCGATGGACGAAGGAGGCTTTGTGCTCGATTACCACACGCAGCCGGGCACCTCGATGAGCGAGACCGATCGGCTCATGCGCCAAATCGAAGCCATCTTGCGCGCCAACCCGAACGTCCAAACGTATTCGAGGCGAACGGGCGCGGGCCTTGGCGGGGATCTGAACGAACCGAACGCGGGCGACTTCTTCGTCCGGTTGAAGTCCGGCAATCGCGAGCCTATCGAAACAGTGATGGAGGAGATTCGCTCATCGATTTCCGCGCAAGTGCCGGGCGTTGACATCGAGCTCGCACAATTGATGGAAGATTTGATCGGCGATTTGACGGCTGTGCCGCAGCCCGTGCAGATCAAGATCTATTCGGACAATCACGCCGTGCTCGACGACACTGCACAGAAGGTAGCCGCGCGCATCGGCAAGATTCCCGGCATCGTAGATATCGATCCGGGCATCCATCCGGCCGGCGACGCCCTCGAGGTTCGCATCCGCCCCGACGCCGCCGCGGCTGAGGGGATGGACCCGCAATCGATCGCCCAAGTCGTTTCGCAGATGGTCGACGGCGACGTGGCGACGCAGTTCCAACAAGGCCCCAAGACGATCGGTGTGCGCGTACGCGCGGGCGGCTCGATGAAGCTGACCGACACGGCGTTGGGACAGTTGCTGATCCGCGCGCCCGACGGCCATCTCTTCCCGCTTAAGCGCGTGGCCAAGCGCGTCGTGCTGACGGGGCAGCCCGAGATCACCCGCGACAACCTCAAGCAGATGGTGGCCGTGACCGCTCGCATCGACGGCCGCGATCTCGGCTCGAGCATCGCCGACGTGCAGCGCGCGCTGGGCGAACCCGGCCTGCTGCCTTCCGGCGTCTACTACGAGCTCGGCGGGCTTTATCAGCAGCAGCAAATCGCTTTCCGCGGATTGATGATGGTCTTCGGCGCGGCTGTCGCGCTCGTGTTCGGACTGCTGCTCTTCCTGTACGAGCGGTTGCGCGTGGCGCTTGCCGTCATGGCCATGCCGTTGCTTGCCGCCGGCGCGGTGTTTATCGGTCTGTGGGTCACGCGAATCGAACTGAATATCTCCGCCATGATGGGCATGACGATGATCATCGGCATCGTGACCGAGGTCGCCATCTTTTATGTGTCGGAGCTGCAAGGATTGATGCGCGACGAAGGCATGCCGGTGGAGCGCGCGCTGATCGAGGCCGGCCGCAATCGGATACGCCCGATCGCGATGACCACGATCGCCGCCGTCCTCGCACTGTCTCCGCTCGCGCTGGCGCTGGGGCAGGGCTCGGCGATGCAACAACCGCTTGCCGTGGCCATCATATCGGGCCTCATCGTGCAGTTGCCGCTCGTGCTGTTGCTACTGCCGGTCTTGCTGCGCATGTTGCTGCGCAAGGGGGCCGCACCCGCATAAGTTTTGACGCGCAGTGGATGTCGAGTGCTTCGCTTAACCGACTTCCATCGTCCACCCTTATCGAGTTCGGAAATCGTGATTCGTTACGCTCGTCGTTACGCTCTGGTTGAAACCGCTCTGTCCGTACCCGCGTTTTATGGTGCGCGAGGCTGCCAAACTGAATTTTGTTTAATTTTCGACGTCGCTCAGCGGATACGGCACAAGATTTCGAATCAATTTTCCCTGAATATTTACTGGATAGAGAAACGATGAGAGCGCTTTTAGCGAACCTGAAAATCGGCGCCAGGCTCGGACTGGCTTTCGGCGTGCTCCTTGCCCTCATGGTGGGGATGACGGCCATCGGCATCATGCGACTGGGCGCGATGGAAGGCGCGCTCGTCGATTCAGTCGATTTCAGCGGGAACGAGAGCAGCCTGGTGTCCCAGGCGCTCGGCAGCGCACAAGAAGCCGCGGCGGCGATGCGCGACCTCATCATTCTCGACGATCCCTCGCGCGTCGCCACCGAGAAACAGGCTTTCGATCGAAGCGTGGCGAACTATCAAGACGTGGAGAAAAAACTCGACGATCTGTTTGGCCGAGATCCAGGAACCGGCGTCGACGAACGCGATTTCTTGAAGCAAATGAAGGCGGCGCGCAGCAATGCGCTGTCGGTGGCGAACAAGGTGGTCAGTCTTCGCCTCGCGAACGCCCCAAGTGCGCGCGAGGTCATGATGAACGAAGCGGCTCCGGCGCTGGGCCGCTGGACCCAACTGATGACACGGTTCAGCGACTATGAGATCGGGCAGAGCAATGGCACGGCTGCCGATGCGCGCGGCACGTACGAGCAAGGCATCGCATGGCTGCTCGCGATGTGCGGCGCCGGCGTGGCGGGGGGCTTGACCGTCGCGTGGCTCGCGACCCGCGGCATCACGATGCCGATTCGGCAAGCCGTTCGGGTGGCGGAGACGGTCGCCTCGCGGGATCTCACATCGCACATCGAAACCGGTCGACGCGACGAAGTCGGTACACTGCTTCACGCGCTTTTCGTCATGAACGGCAATCTCGCGGACGTCGTGCGGGGCATCCATTCGGCGACGCAGTCGGTCCAGGTTGCGTCGAAGGAAATCGCGAGCGGCAACGCCGATCTTTCGGTGCGCACGGAAGAGCAAGCCGCCTCCCTGGAGGAAACTGCGTCGAGCATGACGCAGTTGACCGAGACGGTGAAGCAGAACGCCGACAACGCCCGGCAAGCCAACGCGCTGGCGACAAGGGCCACCGACATGGCCGACAGCGGCAACGAGGCGGTGCAGGGCATGGTCGGGACGATCGAAAAGATCAGCGGCAGCTCGGCGAAGATATCGGACATCACGAGCGTCATCGAAGGCATCGCGTTCCAGACGAACATTCTCGCGCTGAACGCTGCCGTCGAGGCCGCGCGGGCTGGCGAGCAGGGGCGCGGCTTCGCGGTGGTGGCGAGCGAGGTCCGCAGCCTGGCGCAGCGCTCGGCCGCCGCGGCGAAGGAGATCAAGGATCTGATCGGATCGTCGGTCGCGATGATTCAGGACGGCGCGCGGCAGGCCGTTCAGGTCGGCGCGACCGTCGGCGATGTCAAGCAGGCGATCAAACAGGTGTCCGACATCGTCGGCGAAATCGCGGCGGCGTCGCAAGAGCAGAGCCGGGGCATCGAGCAAGTCAGTCAGGCCGTGATGCAAATGGACGAGATGACGCAGCAGAATGCCGCACTCGTCGAGCAGGCGGCGGCCGCTGCCCAGTCGCTCGAGGAGCAGGCGGCGAGCCTGAGCGGCGCGGTTTCGGTGTTCAAGGTCGCCGATTCGGAGTCTTCGAGCGTGCATTCGAGCGGACGTAGCGCCGTGCCGTCCGCACCCGCGCCGGCCGGGCCTTCGAGGCTTCTGACTTCGAAGGCCGGGGCACGGTCGGACCTCACCGCATCGGCTGCCGCCGAAGCCGTCGCGGTCCGCTCGTCCGACGCATCCTGGGAGGTCTTCTGAAGAACGCCGTGAACGAGCGTAGCGCGGAGCCTATGCCGACTCCGGGGCCGGACGCCGAGAGTGATTACAGCGAGGCCGTATCGCGCATCGGCGCCCGCATGGTGGTCCTGTGCAAGTTCGTCGATGCCGTGATGCCGCAACTGACGCCGGCGCAGTGCAGGGAGGTCGGTCGGCTGTTCCGGCAAGGCATCGAGGACGCGATGTCGAATACGGACGACATCGAGGTGCCCACCACGTATCACGAGACGTTGCTCCAACAGACCAACGTCCTGATCGCCGCGCTCCAAACGAAGGCGGCGACGTAGCCGCTCGCGTGCGCGCGGAGCTCCTGGCGCACGCAGCACTGGCGCCGGGGAGGACACCTTCCTGCCCTTGTCTAATCCGACAACGTGGAAACGAAGCTCAGGGCCGGCAATCTTGAGCCTCATCACTTCGTTGCCGCGAATACGGAATGCACCTCCCCCGTAGGGTTTGTCACCCTTTGCGAAGCTGGTGGCTATGGCTTCGCCGTGCGGTGTCGATATTTCTTTTATAGGCAAACAGCGCATATTGCGTATTCGTCTCGGGATCGAAGTAGCCGCCTAGAGCAAAACCGTCGTAAAGCTCCTCCCAGGATTTGCCGAAGTTTTTGCTGAGAAACGTCAGATCGCGGGGTGCCCCATCGCCTGATGCGTCCGTCGCATATACCAGCAACACGCCATCCTTACCGACGCTTAGGTCGTCGAGCATCAGACGGTCGAAGGTATTCACCTGCTTCACGCTCGGGTGCTGGACACTCTTGCAGGTCGATAGAGCGCCTGTACGGTCCCCGTTGTCGCTGACGTCATCGATATTTCGTGGCGTACCGAGCCGAGATAGGGCATAGAGTGAATAGCGCTGCGCCGTTTGCGGGGAGGACTGAAGATCCACCACCACTTGATCCGGCAGCACAACATCCTGCTCGAACGCAGTTTGATCCCAAGCGAGTCGGTAGACCTGGCTCGACGCTTTGGTGTCGCCAAACTGATGCGCGTAATAGGCAACGCGCAGAACACCGTCAGGACCTAGGTTCACTGCGCTAAAGGTCTTTCAGGGCTTTCCCGCATCGGCGGCAAGCGGAGGCACTTTGATTTCGTGCCGTGATTGCCCACCGTCGGCAGTACGCCATACGTGGGGACCCCATCCGACGGCATAACCGCGCAGTGGGTCGAGAAACATCAGTTGCTCGATCTCGCGGTCCTCCGGCCAGTGCAATTGCGCCCAGTTGCTGACCTCCATCGCTGGAGTGCCACAGCTTGGTGAATTGCGGTGCAAGCCCGTTTGGCTTTGGTGCCTTATAGTCCATCCATCCGGTGCTAACGAAGATCCTGCGCCAATCGTCCGAATACCACCATGCAGCATCCTGGCCTGGTTGCTCGAAGGTCCGAGCCAATTCCCCGGTCAGCGTCCCCTTGAGAAAAACTACCGACCGACGATTTAGCCTTTCGGAGGAATCATTCATCCAGGCCTCCGTCGGCTCTGCCACTCCTGGACTCTTCTGTTCGCCACGCGGCTTGAAAGTGATGGGCTGCTCAGCGAGTTTTAGACTTATGACGCGGTTGTCGCGTATACGAAACGCGCCTCCGCCATACGGTTTTTGGGTCTTGGCAAAAGTTGTCGTGATCGTTTCCCAGCCAGTTGTCGCGCCGTGACATCCGTAGATAAATGCGCAGGACAGCGCTGCCCCGGCCAAGAGAGACTTCCAGCGTTTCGCTGCGTTCATGTCATTTTGGGTAAGCATTACGCCGAGATTGCATGCCGCGAGTCCGCTTCCCCGCCATAACGCCTACCGGCACAGTCCAACTTAGAACTGACGTTTTTTGAGCGTATACGCATAGAGCGCGTACTGCGTATTAGTCTCTGGGTCGAACCAACCGCCTTGTCCGATGCCATCGTCCATATCGTTCCATGATCGCCCGGCATCGCGGCTGTAGAACGTGAAATCGTGCGGGGCGCCTCGCCGGCTCGCGTCGGTCGCATAGACGAGCAGCACGCCCTTCGTGCCGACGCTGAGTCCGTCAAGCGTATAGCGTGGATCGAACGTGTGAAGTTGGACGATATTTGACCGACCATGGCTCGTCCAGGTTGAGATCGCGCCTGTTCGATGTCCATTGTCATCGGCGGCGTCCCAGTCCCGAGGCGGCCCCAACCGCGAAAGCGCATAAAGCGAATAGGCGCGGCCGGGCGCCCCGTCAGTCGTACCCAGTTGAACGATCACCTGATCAGGCAGGACAGCGTCCTGCTCGAACTGCGTAGCATCCCACGACAGCCGATACACCACACTGGACGATCGCACGGTGCCGAGCATCCGCGTGTAATAGGCGACGCGCAGTACGCCATCGGGGCCTAGATCCGCCGCATCGAACGTCTTGCGCGGTTGATTCGCATTAGCCGCTGTCGGTGGGAGGGCGATTTCCTCCCACGACTGGCCGCCGTCGGCCGTGCGCCATATGTGCGGCCCCCAACCGATCGCGTAGCCGCGCTGCGAGTCCAAAAAGAACAAGCTGTTGATGTTCCGGTCTTGCGGCCATTTCAGCTGAACCCACGTTTTGCCGCCGTCTCCGGAACGCCACAGCTTCGCAATGTGCGGCGATAGCCCGTTCTCCGGCTCTGGGACCTTGTAGTTCATCCAATCAGTGGCGACGTAAAGCGTGCCCCAATCCTTTGAGTACGACCAGGCGGCATGCTGGGCCTGCTGTGAGAAATCGCGAGTGAATGCGCCGCCCAACTTCCCCCGCAGAACGCTAACCGACTTGCGGTTAAGACGCTCGTTCACGTCGTCCATCCACGGCTCATCAGCTACCGTTTGCGCCGCATCATAGCCCTTGTCTAATCCGACAACGTGGAAACGAAGCTCGGGGCCGGCAATCTTAAGCGTCATCACTTCGTTGCCGCGAATACGGAATGCGCCCCCCCCGTAGGGTTTGTCTGTTTTTGCAAAGCCTGTCGTAACGGTCGTCCATTGCGGGGTTGTCATTTTCCGATATCCGTAGCTTGCGGCGGCGAGCAAGATTAGCACGCCAAGAATGATTCTGGAACGCATTAGATTTTGCACATTCATTTTGCCATCAATGAATCGAGTACTCGATTAATGATATCCGCCGTTCCCTCAGAAACCGAGTCTGCGGCGTCACGCGCCCATGTGTTTATTGAGCCTATGCCGGTATCCTTCACCTGCTCGTAAGTACCGAAACTACCCCACTCCTGCAGGTTTGGCTGTCCCGCGATCTTGATAAGGTCCATCGCGGGGAGATGTGCGATACCGCCGTCGAGATAGGCCAACGGGTGCGTCTTGAAGGCAAACCGCTGGAACGTCTCGTCATTTAACTCCAACTCATGCTTCTGGACACTCATAGAGAAGCTGCCATTACCTGGTTTCTGGCTAGCGATATCAATAATGTCGCCACGCATATTTTGCCCGAGACCATCCTCCATATTTACTTGCAGATAACGTCTCGCCAACATAAGCCACTCCTTTCCAGCCGCGCTCAGCTTCGGAAAAAGTTCCGCTCCGTAGTGAGAACAGTAGTAATACCCATAACTGACGTAATACGATGGCGGCTTATGCCCGCAGCCGATATGCCGCATCATGAAATTTCCATGGCGTGACCAATCAGAATCGGTGCTTTCTGGCGCAATCAATCGTTCGCGCCGATGTAGTAGACGACGAGCCACCTCCTTGTCTTTCCATGGATCCCACGACGAGGCGAACGCCTTCACTGTTTCCCACGCGCTCGACACACTCACCTTCTCGACAGTCTCGAGATACTCGCCGTGCAGCGGCTGATAGTAATACGTGCACTTTCCGAGGATCGACTCCGCAGCAGGCGGCACCTCCTTAATGCAACGTCCAACCTGAACCGTAGGCCGGATCTTGTGATCCGTCGGGGTCAGCATTGAGCTCCCTTCTCCGAGGATGGGTGGATCCTTCTCCGCCATCATTCGTTCTCCAAAAAGCGAATTTGCGCATCCTGCGGCATATGGCTTCGCACCAGGGACGTCTCCCCGCGTTCGTTCGTCACCCCTTCGGCAAGAACTTTATCGCCAGAAAAAACCTGGTAGCGTATGCCGGCTGCCGGAATGTCCGTACCCTGCCAGCACGCGATAAACGCTTGGTCGTAAGCGCCTTCCGATTGCGGCAACGTCGGCATCGCGTGTGCGATGTGCGTCGGCCCGTCGAATACCCTTTTTGCGCCCTTCACATCGACGAAGCCGGGCGCGTGAATTTGAATGTTGCCGTCCTTGATGCGGACATAGGCGCCGCCCGATGTCAGCAGAATCTCGCGCTTGCCCGCCATCTCGATGACATCGGTGATCGAAATCACCTTCACGCCTTTATGCGCCGTCAGTTCGATTCCATCGGAATGCGCCTGCACTTCGACCTTGCCCTTCGCCGCAAAAAGCTTCATCCCCGCGTTCTGTACAAACAGGCTCAGCTTTTCACCAATCGAAGCGATCAATGATTTCCCGCTAGCGATATGCGTACTCGCACCGCTAACGATGTTCACATGCTTGTCCGCGGCGATCTGCGTCGACTGCTGTGTCGACAGCGCAATCCCCGATGGGCTCGCCATCAGCATGATCGGCTCGGCGAAGCCATTGGCATTACCGGTCCCGCCGCCCGCCGTGCGCCCCGCCCCCGACGCGTCACCCGCGACACTCTTTTGCGTCGCATCAGTGAACGCCTTCAGCGAGTCGTAGCCGTCTTTCAAGCTTTCCGCTTGATGCGTCGCGCTCGCATCCGATAGGGCTTCAATCACGCTTTCCGCATTGACGAGTTGACTGCTCGCCTGCCGCACATCCATCGGTTGCTTAACCGACGTGGGATGGCTCGACACATACAGCCCTTGCTCCGCGCGAATCGCACCGTGCGCATTCGACTTCAAATCGAAGCCGCTGCCCAAATACCCGCCACGCGTATTGCCGGTGTGATCGACCAAGTACCCCAGGTGAAGATGCGAATCGGCGCTCGTCGAATACAGGTGAACTCGGTTCTGCCCCGTCGAGTCATCCATGACGAGTTGATTAAACCCCCTGCCGCCGTATTCCTTCGATCGATACCCCGAGAGCAAACCATTCGTGTGCCAAACCGGCGGCGTCGGCCCGCCATGCATGCGGCCCAGAATCACAGGACGATCGCAATCGCCGCCCATGAAGCCCACGATCACTTCATCGCCCTTGCGCAGTGGAAAATGTCCGCCGCGTTTTGAACCCGCATCGGGAAACGCAGCCCGCACCCATACCGATGCCCGCTCATCGCCCTCATTGCGGCGATTCCACGGAAACAGCACCTTCACGCGATTGAGCGCATCGGTGTAAATCTCCTCGCTATCGGGCCCCGCGATGATCGCAGTCTGCAGTTCCATCACCGGCTTGCGGTGCTCGAGCGGGCTACGGAACGGCGTGCGCCGCCTTTGCGCCTCGATCTCGACTTGAAAGTACCCTTCGCTGCCATCGGCATGCCGAACTTTGACGCCGCCAGCATTGGCTCCCGCCGCCGCCAAGACTTCCGAGCGCAGGCTTTCCGCGAAGTCCGCCACCTCATCCATGCCTGGCAAGTTGTTGCGGATGGTCCACGTCGTCTCGATGATCGCGAACTCGCGGCTCTTGGCGGGTTCCTTATCGTGAACGGGATGCCCTTCCAGCACAAACCAATACCCAGGCATGGCCGAACGCAAGCTGCCAATGCCGTGAAACCGCTTCATCTGCGATTCCCATGCTTCGACCCGCACCGCATTTCGATGTTCGCCGCTATCGCGCACACCCCACGAATACGCCCCCGTGTAGTCGTACACCTCACCCTGTGCCGGAATATCGTCGCGCGGGCTGATCGCGCTGCGGACCTCCTTAGGCAGATCGGGCCGCTTGTAATCGAACGTGCGCGTCGTCAGCTTGGCACTCTGAATCTGTTGCTGCTCTTTCCATTGCGTGAAGCCTTCCACCTCTTCACGTAAGCCCGTGCGGACGAAGCGCACCGTCTTCTGCTCGAGCTGCGGCACAAAATACACATCGTCCATCAGCACGAGCGTATGCGACTTGCCATCCTCCGCCTGCTCGAAGCGCCCAAACACGCCCGCTTCCTCCAAGCTGCGATGCACGAAGTTCCAGTCGTCTTCCCATTGCACCCGGTTCGAATACTGCGGCATCGCCTGCCGCAAATCGAACCGATAAGCGCCTTGCGCTTGCGGATGCTCATCCAACACATCGGCCACGATCTGCTCGCCCGTCTGCTCTTGCCAATCGCGCATATCGCGACGCAACGGCAAAAAGCACATCCACGAAGAAAATCGCAATTGGTAAACGGTTAAGAAACCATCGCTGCCCAACCTCGAAAACGTTTTCACATAACCGTGATGAGGGAGATAAGCCCGGTTCGCTTGCTGAATCCACAACGTAACCGGTTGCGCGATAAGCGCTTTCACGTCGATCTGTTCACCGTGCGACGAGACAACGTCTACAATGAATTCATAGTCTCGGCCAAGGCGAGACGTACCCTTCGCCTGCAACGGCACAAGCCAATCTTCACCGAGCGGCGTATCGAGCTTGATCAAACGATCGCGTTGCGCATGTCCATAGAACAGCGCATCGAAAAGCGGGGTAAAACTCATTGCGCGGCCCTCGTTTATTCGAATATTTTTTCGGGGACGATTCTATATGATCACCGTGTCCAGGAAAAGGAATGTCAAGCCGCATTTGGCATATTCAGAAAGATCGGCACTCCCAGCCGCGCATCCTTGCAAAGCGCGAATTCACCCCTTTTCCGCGCGCATCTTCGCGCGACGCACCCCACCTCGCGCGGGGCGATACGCGCCGCCCGCCATTCAAAACCCCGCCGCCAACCCATCGCGCCGCGTATCGCTGGCCGCCACATACCCGCGATCAGGCTCGTCATGCGACAGCTTCCAAATATATTGGCCCGAGCCGAAATCCATATACGGATCGTCGATCGCTTGGATCTTGTGCCCACGCGCCTCGAGCGCTTGCGCCACGCCACGATCGAATGTCGATTCGATATCGAGCGTGAAATCGCGATTGACCTTCCAGCGCGGCGCATCGCACGCCGCTTGCGGCTGCTGGCCGTAGTCGAGCATCCGGACGATCGATTGCAGGTGTCCTTGCGGCTGCATATCGCCGCCCATCACGCCGAAGCTCATCACCGGCAACTGTCGTCCGTCGACACGCTCGGTCACGAAAGCCGGAATGATCGTGTGAAAGGGTCGCTTTCCTCCGGCGACGACGTTCGGCGAACGAGGATCCATCGAAAAACCGCAGCCGCGGTTTTGCAGCGCAATGCCCGTCCCCGGCACGACGATGCCCGAGCCGAAACCCATATAGTTCGATTGAATGAAGCTCACCATCATGCCGCGCTCGTCGGCCGCCGTCAGATAGATCGTGCCGCCGGCCCGCGGCATGCCGAACGCGAAATGCGTCGCCCGCTTTGGATCGATCAGCGCAGCGCGCGAAGCGAGATAGTCATCGCCCAGCATCTGCTCCGGCGTCACCTCCATCGCGCGCGGGTCGGCCACGTACCGGTACACGTCCGCGAACGCGAGCTTCATCGCCTCGATCTGCAAGTGCTGCGAGTCGATGCCGTCGCGAGGCAAATCGCGCAGGTTGAATCGATCGAGAATGCCGAGCGCGATCAATGCGGCAATGCCTTGTCCGTTCGGCGGAATTTCATGGACGGTGTAGCCGTGGTAGTCCTTGCCGATCGGTTCGACCCACATCGGCCGATAGTCGCGCAAATCGGCTTCGGTCATCGCCCCGCCGCCCTCGCGCGCGAACGCGGCGATCTTCGCCGCCGGCTCGCCCTCGTAAAACGCTCGCGGCCCCTGCGCGGCCAGCAATCCGAGCGTGCTCGCGTGACCCGGCAACCGCACGAGTTCGCTGACGAGCGGCGCGCGCCCATGCGGCATGAATGCCGCCGCGAAGCCGGGCTGATCCTTCAGCTCGGGCACGGCCGCCGCCCATTTCTGCGCAACGATGCTCGCCACCGCGTAGCCGCGCTCGGCGATATCGATGGCGCCGGCCAGCAAATCGCCAAAAGGCAGCGAGCCAAACTTGGCATGCAATGCCTCCCAGCCCGCCACGACGCCCGGCACCGTAGCGGTATCCCAACCGCGCTTGGGCTGCTGGGCTACCCCGCCCGCTTCGCCGTAACGCTGCTTGAAATAGTCGACGCTCCAAGCAGCCGGCGCCACGCCCGAGGCGTTCAATCCGTGCAACTTCGCTCCGTCCCAAACAAGGGCGAACGCATCTCCCCCCAAGCCGCAGGAAACCGGCTCGACAATCGTCAGCGCTGCCGCGGCCGCAATTGCCGCATCCACCGCGTTGCCGCCTTGCCAAAGGACGCGCAAGCCCGCCTGCGCGGCCAGCGGATGCGAAGTCGACACCACGTTGCGCGCGAAGACGGGCAAGCGCGGCGTGGGATAGGGGTTGTGCCAGTCGAATCGATTCATATGTCGCATTCCCGTTCCGAAAAGGATTCTTTTGCAAAAAAGGCGCTTGCACGAAGGTCTTACAATAGCGCTACTTTGACCGCCCCGCCGCCGCAAGCCATGAGCCGAGACCCCCGCCTGAGCCTGAACGCCCGTCAACAAGAATTGCTCGATTGGGTGCAGCGCGACGGCTTCGTGACGGTCGACGATCTAGCCTCCCACTTCGCCGTCACGCCGCAGACCATCCGGCGCGACGTCAACTGGCTGGCCGACATGAACCTGCTGCGTCGCTATCACGGCGGCGCGAGCCTGCCGACCAGTTCGGAGAACGTCTCGTACACGGCGCGCCAACGCATGTTCCACGACGAAAAACGGCGCATCGCGGCCCTCGTCGCCACACACATTCCGGATCAAGCGTCGCTCTTCATCAATCTGGGCACGACCACCGAGGAAGTCGCGCGGGCGCTCAACCGCCACCGGGGGCTGCGCGTCGTCACGAACAATCTGAACGTGGCCAATATGATGAGCGGCTACCCCGAGTGCGAACTGCTGGTGACGGGCGGCATCGTGCGCCCCTGGGACAAGGGAATCGTCGGCGAATTGGCGATCGATTTCATCCGCCAGTTCAAGGTCGATTTCGCGATCATCGGCACGTCGAGCATCGAAGCCGATGGCACGCTGCGCGATTTCGATACGCGCGAAGTGCGCGTATCGGAGGCCATCATCGAGCATGCTCGAACGGTCTTTCTCGCTGCGGATCATTCTAAATTCGGTCGTCCTGCGCTCGTGCGCCAGGGGCATCTGAGCCAGATCGATGCGCTGTTCACCGATCGGGACACGCCCCCGGAGATGGCCGAGACGCTCGCCGCCGCCGGCACGCAGGTCTACGTGGCGCCTGCCGTCTGAGCCGTGGCGCGCGTTATTCCATGCTGCAGCGCACGCTAAAGTTCAAGTCGATTCTCGAAATTGGCGCGACAAGCGAACCGCTTCTTGTGCTCGCGCTTGTCAAAGGGAAAATTTTCAGGGAACGGTTTGGATAAGAACGAGCGCTTGACTACACTCCAGTTCCCGACGCACGTGCGTAGGAGCGCGTGCCGAGGCGATCGCTTTCCTACTCCCGATAGATCGAGCGCACGGCGGCAGTGGAACATCGTCCGCCGAGGCAATCCGATTGCCCATGGAGAGAACAATGCTGAGTCCGCATGAATTCGCCACGTTGCTACTCGTCAAGGACGCTCCCAATCAAGTCGATATGGATCGCGAAGAACTCGACGCCCTGCTCGAACAACAACTCGTGCGGCTCGAAAGCCTCGGTTCGGGGCATCAACAATGGCGCTTGACCGAGTCGGGCGACTCAGCCATTCGCGCCATCAAACGCTTTTCCTAGCGCTCTCTCGTTGCGGCACCGGCTGGCGGCATCTGCCGCCCGCATGGCTGCGCCCTCGCGTCTGACTGAAGTCACCCTCCTCGCAAGGTCGGGTCGACCTGCGCGCGCCAATCGATGGCTCTCACCCGTTGAGCGTTGAAGTACTGCACCCACGCGCGCTGCGCGTCGGCCCCGCCGCCTGCGCGCAGGCGGTAATGCTCGGCGATGCCTGCTTCGAACGCACAATAGTCGCTCTGCGCTAGCTTCCCGTGGCGATAGGCCACGTAGGCGTCGAACAGCGTCGCGTAGACGGACTGCGCGTCGGCGCCGTAATCGATCTGCGCGCCGCACATCGTCTGCAACGCAGCGAACCGCGACGCTCCCGCCGCTCCGCTGAGTTCCGGCATAACGGTACAACCGGCCAGCAGCACCGCACCCGCCGCCAGCGTCGCCGCGCTCCAACCCGCTGTCGATCCACGCATCGCCCACCTCGTCCTCGTTTTGGAAGATGGTAGCCGATGCAGCCCCCCGGTTGACCAACATCGCTTTGTCCCTTCCCCCTTACACGCATCGTTCGAATCCGAACCCTAAACGCGCACTTTACTTTTTCGAAAATGTTCATTAAATTTCGCAAACGAACATTGATAGGTTCGTTTTATTCAGACGATAGTCGCAGGCATTAGAGGGGACAGAGCAAGTGACGCAAGGCAGCCGGTACGATCTGCTCGTCGTGGGTGGCGGGATCAATGGGGCGGGCATCGCGCGCGACGCCGCGGGGCGCGGCTTGTCGGTGCTGCTCGTGGAGCAGGACGATTTGGCGTCGCATACCTCCTCCTCGAGCACCAAGTTGATCCATGGCGGGCTTCGCTATCTCGAGTACAAGGAGTTCGGCCTCGTGCGCAAAGCGCTGCAGGAGCGCGAGACACTGCTGCGCGCAGCCCCGCACATCATCTGGCCGTTGCGCTTCGTCATGCCTCACATGCCTAATCTGCGGCCCGCATGGCTCATCCGCGCGGGGCTCTTCCTATACGATCATTTGGCGCGGCGGGAACTGTTGCCCGGCTCGCGCGGCATCGATATGCGGCGTCACCCGGCCGGCGCGCCGCTCGTCGATTCCATCGCGCGCGGCTTCGTCTACTCGGACGGCTGGGTCGACGACGCGCGCCTCGTCGTGCTCAACGCACTCGATGCGCGCGAGCGCGGCGCCACGGTGCTCACTCGCACGAAACTCGTCGGCGCGGTGCGCGCGGGCGGCGAATGGCATGCGCAACTGCGGCGCGCGGACGGCTCGCGGCTCGATGTCCGCGCCGGTGCGATCGCCAACGCGGCCGGGCCCTGGGTGGGCCAACTCCTGCACGACGCGCTCGGTCGCGGCGCGCACCACAGCGTCCGGCTCGTCAAAGGCAGCCATATCGTGACGCGGCGCCTGTTCGATCACGATCATGCCTACATCTTTCAGAACCCGGACAAGCGAATCATCTTCGCCATCCCATACGAGCGCGACTTCACCCTGATCGGCACGACCGATGTCGAATATCACGGCGATCCGGCGCAGGTGGCCATCACCGAGGACGAAACGCGCTACCTGTGCGAATCGATCAACCGCTACTTCAAACGCAAGATCGCGCCGAGCGATGTCTGCTGGACCTATTCGGGCGTGCGTCCGCTGCTCGAAGAAGAAGGCGCCGACAACCCTTCGGCCGTCACCCGCGATTACCGGCTCGAACTCGACGCGAATGCGAGCGAGGCGCCTTTGCTGTCGGTCTTCGGCGGCAAGATCACGACGTTCCGCAAGCTGGCCGAAGAAGCCGTCGACCAGTTGGCGACCGTCGCACCGATCGCCAAGGGCGCATGGACGGCAGGCGTGCCGCTGCCCGGCGGCGATATCGCCCAAGCGAAGTTCGAGCCTTTCGCCGCAGCGTTCGCAAACGAACATCCATGGCTGCCGGCCGAGCTGGCCAGGCGCTATGCCCGCGCTTACGGTACGCGCGCTCGCACGCTCGTCGGCACGGCCAAAGCGCTGTCCGAGCTCGGGCGTGAATTCGCGCCGGGGCTGTTCGAGCAAGAGCTGCGCTATTTGCACGATGTCGAATGGGCGCGCTGCGCCGAAGACGTCCTCTGGCGCCGCTCCAAGCTTGGGCTGCATCTGCCCGCCGGCACGGCGCAACACGTGACGGGCGAGGTGGACGCTTGGTTCGCCCTCGCCCCCGCGCCGGACGCCCCGCACGCTCGATCCGCCTTGGCAGGTTGACGCGCGGCGCCCCTTGTCGAAAGCGCCCGAAGCAGGCCGCGCAGGCAAGAGCCGGGCGGCAGTCGAGAGGCGAAAATCGAAAAGCAAAAAAAGCCAAAAGCCAAAACAGCAAAGCAGCACCAGCAGGACCAGCCGTAGTTAGCAGCCCCGCGCGCCCGATCCGCGCGGCACGTCAAGACAACACATGGAGAAGAGACAATGCAGGATCAATACATCCTTGCGCTGGACCAAGGCACCACGAGTTCGCGGGCGATGCTGTTCGATCGCAAGGGCAACATCGTCTCGGTCGCACAAAAGGAATTTCGGCAGATCTACCCGCAACCGGGCTGGGTCGAGCACGACCCGCAAGAGATCTGGTCGACGCAGGCCGGTGTCGCGGCCGAAGCCGTGACGCGCGCGGGCGTGAACGGCACGTCGATCGCCGCCATCGGCATCACGAATCAGCGCGAAACCACGATCGTCTGGGATCGCGAGACCGGCCAGCCGATCTACAACGCGATCGTCTGGCAAGACCGCCGCACCGCCGGGCTGTGCGACACGCTCAAGGCGCAAGGCCTGGAAGCGAAAGTGCGCGCGAAGACGGGGCTGCCGATCGATGCGTATTTTTCCGCGACGAAGATCCGCTGGATTCTCGACAACGTCGAGGGCGCGCGCGAGAAGGCCAAGCAGGGCAAGCTCGCGTTCGGCACCGTGGATAGCTGGCTCGTGTGGAACTTCACGAAGCATCAACTGCACATCACCGACGTGACGAACGCATCGCGCACGATGCTGTTCAACATTCATACGATGCAGTGGGACAACGATTTGCTCGAGGCGCTCGACATCCCGCGCAGCATGCTCCCGGAAGTGCGCGCGTCGTCGGAAATCTATGGCAATACCGTGACCACCGTGTTCGCGTCGAAGATCCCGATCGCCGGCATCGCGGGCGATCAGCACGCGGCGCTGTTCGGCCAAATGTGCACGAAGTCGGGCATGGTCAAGAACACCTACGGCACCGGTTGCTTCCTCGTCATGAACACCGGGGAAAAACCGATCGAGTCGAAGAACAACCTCGTGACGACGATCGCTTGGAAGATCGGCGATGAAGTCAATTACGCGCTCGAAGGCAGCATCTTCATCGCGGGCGCCGTCGTGCAATGGCTGCGCGATGGACTGGGCATCATCAAGAGCGCGGCCGAAATCGAAGCGTTGGCCGGCAGCGTCGCGCATTGCGACGGCGTCTATCTCGTGCCCGCGTTCGCCGGGTTGGGGGCGCCGCACTGGAACCCGCGCGCCCGCGGCACGCTCTTCGGCGTGACGCGCGGCACGACGAGCGCGCATATCGCACGCGCGGCGCTCGATTCGATCGCCTATCAATCGCTGGACGTGCTCAAGGCGATGGAAGCGGATTCGGGCATCAAGATCGGCGAGCTGCGCGTGGACGGCGGCGCCTGCGCCAACAATCTTTTGATGCAGTTCCAATCCGACTTGCTCGGAGTCGCAGCCGTGCGCCCGCGCGTGAGCGAAACGACCGCGCTCGGCGCCGCCTACCTGGCCGGCCTCGCCGTGGGCTATTGGAGCAATATCGGCGAACTCGAGAGCCAATGGCAACTCGATCGACGGTTTTCGCCGGCGATGCCGCAAGCCGACGTCGCCCAATGCATCGCGGGCTGGCAGCGCGCGATCAACGCAGCGAAAGCATGGGCCGACGCCGGCTCCGCTTGATGCCGAGCGCCGCTCGATCCTCCGCGTGCATGCCCACGAGCCCGGCCAGCCGTGCATGCGCGCATTTGCGCCATTCAATCAACCAACACATTCAACGATAGCCATTCCGGAGACAACACCATGTCGCCTTTAATCGCAGAATTTCTCGGCACGGCGCTGCTCGTGCTGCTCGGCAACGGCGCCGTCGCCAACGTATTGCTCGCACGCACCAAGGGCAAGGGCGCCGATCTGATCGTCATCGTCTGGGGTTGGGCCATGGCCGTGTTCGTCGCCGTCTACGTGACGGCTTCGTTCAGCGGCGCGCATCTGAACCCGGTCGTCACCGTCAGCCTCGCGCTGGCCGGCAAATTCGCCTGGAGCAAAGTGGCCGGCTACGTGGCGGCGCAAATGCTCGGCGGCATGGCGGGGGCGTTCCTCGTCTGGCTCGCTTACCGCCAGCATTTTTCGACGACGGAAGACGCCGATATCAAGCTCGCCTGCTTCTGCACGGCGCCGGCGATCCGCAGCGTGCCGCACAACGTCCTCACGGAGATGATCTGCACGTTCGTGCTGATTCTGGGCGTGCTCTATCTCGCCTCGCCTCAAGTGGGCCTGGGCGCGCTCGACGCACTGCCCGTCGGCCTGCTCGTGCTCGGCATCGGCATCTCGCTGGGCGGACCGACCGGCTATGCGATGAGTCCCGCGCGCGATCTCGCGCCGCGCTTGATGCACGCGCTTCTGCCGATTCCGGGCAAACGCGGCAGCGACTGGCGCTACGCCTGGGTGCCCGTGTTCGGCCCGCTGGCCGGCGGCGCCATGGCGTCGTGGGTGTACGTCCACGCCCACTGAGAGCGGCACGGGCGCGGCCACATGCCGCGCGGTGCGAGAGGGCGCTTGGGCCTATGACCGGACGCCCATACCCGCGGAAAAACGAACCGAAGAAGCAGAGCGCACGCGCGCCAATGTCCGTATCATTGGCGTCTTACTACACGACAATGTGCGCGACGGGGTTGGACCGGCACCGAGCGTGCGCCTCTTCTTCATGTTCGACCATCTGATCTGCGACTGCGACGGGGTGCTCGTCGACAGTGAAGTGATAGCCGAGCGCACGCTGCTGCGCGCGTTGTCGGCCGAGTTTCCGGGCATCGACTTTCACGCTGTCGCCCATCTGGCTTTCGGTCAGCGCACATCCCTCTTTCTCGCCGGTCTCGAAGCGCGCTTTCGCATCGAGATTCCCTCGGGCTTTCTCGCTACCGTGGAGCAAGAGATCGACGCCGAACTCAAGCGCACGCTGGCGCCCGTCGCCGGCGTACATGATGCGCTCACGCAAGTGACGCTGCCCGCGGCGGTTGTCTCTAACAGCCGCCTCACGCGAATCGCGGCGTCGCTCGAGCGCGTCGGGCTCACCGATCTATTCGGCCCGCGCGTGTTCAGCGCCGAGCAGGTGGAGCGGCCCAAGCCTCACCCGGACGTCTATCTGCATGCCGCACGCGAACTGGGCGTCGAGCCGGCGCGCTGTCTCGTGGTCGAAGACAGCATCACGGGCTTGACCGCCGCCCGCGCCGCCGGAATGAAGACGATCGCGTTCGTCGGTGCGAGCCATGTGCCCAAAGGCTATGCGCAAGTGCTAGGCAACTTGGGCGTGACGCGCATCGTCGAACGCATGGAGCAACTGCCAGCGCTCATCGCCGCCGGCCTGCGCGGCGAATTCGCGCAATTGCAGTCTTAGGGCCGGCTCACGGCAACAACGGGTTTGCGAACGGGCCAGCAGCGGCGCGCGTCAGGCGTCGTTCGCGCAGCATTCGCGCTCCCCAGCCACAGCGGCAGCGGCAGCCAAGCCGCGCCGGAACGCCACGAGTTCCTCGATCGTCAGCATCGGCAAGCCGTGTTTGACGGCGAAGCGTTCGACATCGGCGCCGCGCGTCATCGTGCCGTCTTCGTTCATCAGTTCGCACAGCACGCCCGCCGGCACGAGCCCGGCGAGAATCGCCAGGTCGACCGTGCCCTCGGTGTGGCCACGGCGCGCCAGCACGCCGCCTGGCTGTGCGCGCAGCGGAAAGACGTGCCCGGGACGCACGATGTCGTGAGGCCGCGCGTGCGGCGCAATCGCGGCGCGAATCGTCGTCACTCGATCGGCGGCCGACACGCCCGTGCTGACGCCGTCGCGCGCTTCGATCGACACCGTGAACGCCGTGCCGTGACGGCTTTCGTTGTGCGCGACCATCGGCGCCAATTCGAGCGCGCGAATCTTCTCGTCGGGCAGGCACAAGCACACGATGCCGCTACATTCGCGGATCAATAACGCCATCGTCTCAACCGTCAGGCGGTCGGCCGCAACGATGAGATCGGCCTCGTTCTCACGATCGTGATCGTCCTGCAAAACGACGGCGCGGCCTTCGCGCAATGCCTCGAGTGCGCGGGAGATCCGCGGCGGAATCGGGTGTGAGGGGAGAAACGGGACTTCGGCGAATGCCGTGGAAAACGGGAAAGACATGTGAAACGCTCCTCGCGAGAGAAAAAAGCGAAAAACGTTTCAGGGCATCGCAAACAGACGCGAGCATGCACGCACCCGTTCGGACTCATGCCTAGCCGGGTGCGGCCGAACCCAGGGCGACGCGTAACGCCTTCCCCAGCCTCGTGCAAAGAGCGGCACTGCTTGCGCATCTTCTTCCATCCGGACTGTGACCGTCGGCTCTGGCATCGCACCAGATCTGCTGACCCCGCGCGAACTCGCCACGAACCGTGGCCGCTCGATGCGGGCGCTCGCGGGCTTGCCGACGCTCGATGCACTTGCCGCGCACCGCCGCTGCCGACTTACCGCCGGTGGGGAATTTCGCCCCGCCCTGAAGACGCACTCATTTAAGAACGCCGGCACCATGCCGGCCCGACGGAGCATACACGAGGCGCGGCCGCATCGCGCGCAAGCCCCTCGCCGTGTTACGGGCAATCGGCCGCGGCAACACGCCGGGGCGGGCCACCGCCTTCCACGTTACTCACGACACGCCCCGCGTTGCTGCGCGCGGTGCGCGTGCATCGCGCGCATCGAGATATCCGGCGAGCAAGGTGACGGCCAGCGCCGCAACCGTCACCGCGACCGCCACCCACGGTAACGCGTCGAGCTTCGCGCCGTGCGTGAGCGCCAGGCCGCCGAGCCAGGCGCCCGCCGCATTGCCGACGTTGAACGCGCCGATATTCAACGTGGATGCCAGATGCGGCGCATGCCGTGCTTTTTCGACGACACGCATCTGCAGCGGGGGGACGGTGGCGAACGCGGCGATCCCCCAAACGAACACCGTGACGGCGGCGGGCACGGCCGCGTGGCTCGTGTGCGCAAACACGGCCATCACGAGTGCTAGCAGGACGAGAATGCCCGCGAGCGAGGTCATCAGCGCGCGGTCGGCCAGCTTGCCCCCCACCACGTTGCCGACCGTCAAGCCCGCCCCGAACAGCACGAGAATCAACGTGACCGCGCGCGGCGAAAAGCCGCTCACCTGTTCGAGAATCGGCGCGATGTAGGTGAAGACGACGAACACGCCCCCGAAGCCGAGCACGGTCATGGCGAGCGCGAGCCATACTTGCGGCTCCTTGAGCACGCGCATCTCCCGCGCGAGGCCCACTGGCCCCGAATCGTGCCGATTCGGCAGCAGCGCCGTGATGCCGCCAAGCGAAAGCACGCCCAGGCCGGCCACGATCCAAAACGTCAGGCGCCACCCAAACGATTGACCGACGAACGTGCCGAACGGTACGCCAAGGACATTGGCAAGCGTGAGTCCCGTGAACATCAGCGCGATCGCACTGGCCTGCTTCTCGCGGGCGACGAGCGACGCGGCGACGACGGCGCCGATGCCGAAGAACGAGCCATGGGCAAACGACGTGACGACGCGGGCGAGCATCAGCATTCGATAGTCCCCGGCGACGGCGCACAGCACGTTACCGGCGATAAACACGAGCATCAGCGCTTGCAGCGCCGCCTTACGCGGCATCCTGCTCGTGAGGACCGCAAGCACGGGCGCGCCGGCGGCCACGCCGAGCGCGTAGCCGGAGACCAGCAAGCCGGCCGAGGGAATGGAAACGGACAAATCGCGCGCCACGTCGGGCAACAGCCCCATGATGACGAACTCGGTCGTGCCGATGGCGAAAGCGCTCAGCGCAAGCGCGAGCAGTGGGATAGGCATGTCGGTTCTCCGGCTATGAACGCAAGGTGACGTGAGCCGGTATTGTCGGGACAATCAACGTGATTGATAATTGGCTTCGTCGTTGAATCATTTTCAAATTTCTTGGAACAATAGCCAATGGACCGACTTGGCGACATCCGTCTTTTCGTCGAAGCCGCGCGCTTGGGCGGTATTTCCGCGGCGGGGAGAAAGCTCGGCGTCACGCCGGCCGCGGCCAGCGCACGCTTGGCCAAGCTCGAAGCGTCTCTGTCGACGAGACTATTCGAGCGCACGACGCGCCAACTACGGTTGACCGACGAGGGCCGGCTCTACCTGCGGCACTGCATGCGCGCGCTGCAGGCGCTCGACGATGCCGACGCCGCGCTGCAAGCGGGCCGAACCGTGGTGCGCGGCAAGATCCGGATTTCGACGACGTCCGATTTCGGCCGCAACATGCTGATGGGCTGGCTCGACGAATTCAACACGCTCTACCCCGAAGTCACGTTCGCGCTCACGTTGGCCGATTCGGTCTCCAACCTCTTGCACGACGAGATCGACTTGGCCATCCGCTTCGGTGCGCCGCGCGAGGACACGTCGTTGATCGCGCGACCGCTCGCCGCGAACCGGCGGGTGCTGGTGGCGTCGCCCGACTATCTGGCGCGCCACGGCGAGCCTGCCTCGCCCGCCGACCTGGCGCGATTTCATACGATCGTGCTCTCCATCGCATCGGGACCGCTCAACGAATGGCGTTTCGTCCGCGGCGATGAGACCGCCGATTACACCGCGCCGCTCGAAACCTCCCGCGAGACGAACGACGGCGCCGTGACGCGGATCTGGGCGGTGGATGGCTACGGCATCGCTTTGAAGTCGCTCTGGGACATCGATGCCGATTTGCGCGCGGGCAGGCTGCGCATCGTGCTGCGCGATTGGCGCTATGCCTGGGATACGCCGCTGCACGCGTTGTTTCACCGCAATCGGTACCGGCCGCCGCGGGTGCGGGCCTTGCTCGATTTCCTGATCGAACGCTTCGCGCAGGTGGAGCGCGACTGGCCGGAGTTGCCCGGGCTGATGCGCTGACCGGCTATAATGTTGGGTTATGCGGCCGGTTTGGCGCCTGCTCGGGCCATCCGAGCGACGTCCGGCGCCCGCTCCCCGGCAGCGCCCTATTCGGGGCGGCGTCCTTGCCGGCCCCGCGATTTACCTACGCCCCCAGGTCAACCACTGCGAACGGCGAGCTTCATGACCAAGAAAGTTTACGTAAAAACCTTCGGCTGCCAGATGAACGAGTACGACTCCGACAAAATGGTCGACGTGCTCGGCGCCGCTGAAGGACTCGTCAAGACGGATTCCCCCGAAGACGCCGACGTCATCCTCTTCAACACTTGCTCCGTGCGCGAAAAAGCGCAGGAAAAGGTGTTCTCGGATCTTGGCCGCGTGCGCGAGCTCAAGGAAGCCAAACCCGGTTTGCTGATCGGCGTCGGCGGCTGCGTAGCGAGCCAGGAAGGCGCGGCGATCGTCGCCCGGGCGCCGTATGTCGATCTCGTGTTCGGCCCGCAGACGTTGCACCGGCTGCCGCAAATGATCGATGCGCGCCGCGAGAGCGGGCGCGCGCAGGTCGACATTTCCTTCCCCGAAATCGAGAAGTTCGACCACCTGCCGCCCGCGCGCGTCGACGGCCCGAGCGCGTTCGTCTCGATCATGGAAGGCTGCAGCAAGTATTGCAGCTACTGCGTCGTCCCCTACACGCGCGGCGACGAAGTCTCTCGTCCGCTCGACGACGTCCTCACCGAAATCGCGGGTCTCGCCGATCAGGGCGTGCGCGAAGTCACGCTGCTCGGACAGAACGTGAACGCCTATCGCGGCGCGCTGACCGCCGGTTCGAGCGACATCGCCGATTTCGCCACCCTCATCGAATACGTCGCCGATATCCCTGGCATCGAGCGCATCCGCTATACCACGTCGCATCCGAAGGAGTTCACGCAACGGCTCATCGACGTCTACGCGAAAGTCGACAAGCTGGTCTCGCATCTGCATCTGCCGGTGCAGCACGGGTCGGATCGGATCCTAATGGCGATGAAGCGCGGCTACACGGTGCTCGAATACAAATCGGTCATCCGCCGCCTGCGCGCCATCCGGCCCGATCTGTCGCTGTCGACGGACATCATCGTCGGCTTCCCCGGCGAAACCCAAAGCGACTTCGACAAAACGATGGCGCTCGTGCACGAGATGAGCTACGACACGAGCTTCTCGTTCATCTACAGCCCGCGCCCCGGCACGCCGGCCGCGAACCTGGCCGACGACACCCCGCGCGAAGTCAAACTGGCACGCCTGCAACATTTGCAAGCGACGATCGACGCCAATGTCGTGCGCATCAGCGAAGCGATGGTCGGCAACGTCGAGCGCATTCTCGTCGAGCGCCCGGCGCGCAAAGATCCGAACGAGCTCGCCGGCCGCACGGCCAACAACCGGGTCGTCAATTTCCCCGCGCCGGTGGCCTCGCATGCGCGCTTGATCGGCCAGATGATCGACGTGCGCATCACGCGCGCTTATCCGCATTCGCTGCGCGGCGAGTTGGTGCTCGCGGAGCACGCGGAACCCATCACCTAAGGAACGCCCTCTCGCCTTGAAGACCGCCCAGTCCCTGGAATTCACCGCCCCGCGCGAAGACAACGCGCGCCTTGCCAACCTCTGCGGCCCGCTCGACGAAAACTTGCGGCAGATCGAGCAAGCGCTCGACGTCACGCTACAGCGGCGCGGCCATCGCATTTCGATCCGCGGACGCGGTGCGAAAGTTGCGCTCGGCGCACTCGAGACGTTCTACAACCGCGCGCGCGAACCGCTCTCGGTCGACGACATCCAGCTAGCGCTCGTCGAAACCCGGCACGCGGGCAACCGCGCAGGCGCGGGTCAAGACGATGGCGGCTCGGGCCGCTACGACCCCGACCATCCGTTCGACGAGCCGGCGGGCCTGGACGACGAAAACGTCGAAGAGCTCGGTCCCAAGCTTTATACGCGCCGAGCCGACCTGCGCGGCCGCACGCCAGCGCAGCGCGAATATCTGAAGCAAATCGTCTCGCACGACGTCACGTTCGGCGTCGGCCCTGCCGGCACGGGCAAGACCTACCTTGCCGTCGCTTGCGCCGTCGATGCGCTCGAACGCGATCAGGTCAAGCGCATCGTGCTCACGCGCCCGGCCGTGGAAGCCGGCGAGCGTTTGGGGTTCTTGCCCGGCGATCTCGCGCAAAAGGTCGATCCGTATCTTCGCCCGCTCTACGACGCGCTCTACGATCTGCTCGGCTTCGACAAAACGGCCAAGATGTTCGAGCGCCAGATGATCGAGATCGCGCCGCTCGCCTATATGCGCGGACGCACGCTGAACCACGCATTCATCATCTTGGACGAAGCGCAAAATACGACGCCCGAGCAGATGAAGATGTTTCTCACGCGCATCGGTTTCGGCTCGAAGGCGGTCGTGACCGGCGACACGACGCAGGTCGACTTGCCGCGCGGCGCGAAAAGCGGTTTGATCGAGGCGCAACAAGTGCTGGCCAACGTGCGCGGCATCGCGCTCACGCGCTTCACGAGCGCCGACGTCGTGCGTCATCCGCTCGTCGCCCGCATCGTGGAGGCTTACGACCAGCACACGAAAAAAGACGAGCCCACGCCCGCCGATGGGCGATGAAACCCATAGCGCGCAGCCAAGCGAACGCATGAACGAGAAGACACGTACGCCGCAATTGAAGCTGACGCTGCAGTTTCCGGCGGCAAAGGCGTTCCCCGGCCATAAGACAGTGCTCTCGCGCGCGAATGTCGCGCGTTGGATCAAGGCTGCGCTCTTTGCCGACGGCGAACTGACGGTACGCTTGGTCGATGCCGAGGAAGGTCGCGCGCTCAATCGGGCGTACCGCGGCAAGGACTATTCGACGAACGTTTTGACGTTCGCCTACGCCGAAAGCGAGGACGACCCCGTCTCGGGCGATCTCGTGCTCTGCTGCCCCGTGATCGAACGCGAGGCTGCCGAACAAGGCAAATCGATCGAAGCGCATTACGCGCATATGATCGTGCACGGCACGCTTCATGCGCAGGGCTACGACCACGAAACCGACGACGAGGCGCAGGAAATGGAAGCGCTCGAAACCGACATCCTAGGGCGACTCGGCTTTGCCGATCCCTACGGAGACCGTCCCCGCTAAACACACCCCGCGCGCGCGATGTCCGAAACGAGCCCGCCCCTCACGCCTGTTGAGCCTCTTTGCCACGGCTACCCGCCCGCACTCGGCGAGGCGCGGCTGCTCACGGACGCCGAACTTGCGCATTCGCTGGCCCACACGATGAGGCACTGGGACGGCCGCAGCGACCTATGGCTATTCGGCTATGGCTCGCTGATCTGGAACCCCGGCATGCCCGCAGCCGAAACCGTGCGTGCGCGCGTGCGTGGCTACCATCGCGGGCTCTACTTATGGTCGCGCGTGAACCGGGGCACGCCGGAGCAACCCGGGCTCGTGCTGGCGCTCGATCGCGGCGGCTCATGTACGGGCATGGCCTTCCGGCTTGCTGGCGAAGGCGCCGCACCCCATCTACAGGCGCTGTGGCAGCGCGAAATGCCGATGGGTTCCTATCGGCCCGCCTGGCTGCCGTGCTGGCTCGCCGACGGACGCCGCATCGAGGCGCTCGCGTTCGTGATGCGGCGCGACGTGCCGACCTACACGGGCAGATTGTCTGACGAAATCATCAGAACGGTGCTCGGCTGCGCGCAGGGGCGCTACGGCACGACACTCGATTACGTCTGCCGCACCGTCGCGGCGCTGCGCGAAAGCGGCATGCCCGACCGGGCGCTGGAAGCGTTGCTCGAGCGTTGCTTATAGGGCCACGCGGGCGGCGCGACTGCTTGTTGCGCGTCGCGAGCCGCTTGATACCTTCGATACCTTCGATACCTTCGATACCCTCAAATAGCTCAAGAACGCCACCGCGCCGATCCTTCGGTCGATCCCCCTTGGTACGAAAACACGGCGCCGATCGTCGCCAGAATGGCCGTCATGACGGCGATACGGCGGGCGAACGCATCGACCGGCGCCCCGCAGGGGGAGCGGCGTGATGGTGATGGTGACCGGCATGTTCGAGCGCTTCTTCGTGCGGCCAGCGCACTTCAAACGCTTCCGACATATTTGTTTCGCGCAAACGAGGTAGAAAGCGGTGGTAAAGCCAAATTGCACTTCGGCAAGACCGTTTCTGCCATGGTCCCCGCTTTTGCGTGGTGTATCCTTTACTCTCCGCTTACCACGCGTCCAGCCGCGCCGGACGCATTGCCATGAACGACGCCTATCCCAGTCGACGCCATACCGACAAGCCCAATGAGAAACGCTCGCTGCTCGAGCGTCTAACGGACTTCATCTCGCCCGAGCCCGATTCGCGGGCCGAACTGCTCGAAATCTTGCAAGACGCGCACGAGCGCAACTTGATCGACGCCGACTCGTTGTCGATGATCGAGGGCGTATTTCAGGTGTCCGATCTGTGCGCGCGCGACATCATGATCCCGCGCGCGCAGATGGATGCGATCGACATCGAGCGCAGTCCCGAGGAGTTCATCCCGTTCGTTCTCGAGAAAGCGCACTCGCGTTATCCCGTCTACGAAGGGAACCGCGACAACATCATCGGCGTGCTGCTCGCCAAGGACCTGCTGCGCTACTACGCCGAGGAATCGTTCGACGTGCGCGGCATGCTGCGGCCAGCCGTCTTCATTCCGGAAGCCAAGCGGCTAAACGTATTGCTGCACGACTTTCGCATGAACCGCAATCACATCGCGCTCGTCGTCGACGAATACGGCGGCGTGGCCGGACTCATTACGATCGAAGACGTGCTCGAGCAGATCGTCGGCGACATTGAAGACGAATACGATTTCGACGAGGAAAGCGGCAATATCATCGCTTCGCCCGACGGCCGCTATCGTGTGCGCGCACTCACCGAGATCGAGCAATTCAACGAAGTGTTCGGCACCGATTTTTCCGACGAGGAAGTCGATACCATAGGCGGCCTGGTGACGCATCACTTCGGCCGCGTACCGCATCGCGGCGAGCGCGTGCGCATCGACGATCTCATTTTCGAAATTCTGCGCGGCGACGCGCGCCAGGTGCATGTACTGCTCGTGCGGCGCGATCCGCTGGCCGGACAACGCGAGCGCGACGCGCAACACATTCAGACTTGAGCGGAAACGACCGTGCGGCCGGCTCGCGCGCCGGGGAGTTCGTGCGCCCACTGCACGCCCGAACGATGCGCGCCAGCGCCGCACAAACACCGAGCAAAAGCGCCCGAGCCGGCATTTAGCCGGGCACTGAACTTTCATCGCACTCCCACGCTGCCTATTCATGGCCGAAACGATCACCTCCCGTGCGCGCGGCGCCGCTTCCACCCGCGCGGCCGCCTCGCCGCTCTCCCGCTGGCACTACGTCGTCGCGCTCGCGCTCGGCGCGCTGAACACGCTCTCTTTCGCACCTACGCCGCACGGCGGTTGGCTCGAATTGGCGATTTTCGCCGTGCTCTATGCCTGGCTCCTGAGAACCGGCGGCTGGAAAAGCGCGGCGCTGACGGGAGGTGCATTCGGCTTCGGCAATCTCGTCACGGGCGTTTGGTGGCTCTACGTCAGCATGCATCATTACGGCGAGATGGCTGCGCCGCTTGCAGGCGCGGCGCTCATCCTGTTTTCGCTCTATCTGGCGCTGTATCCGGCGCTCTCGGCTGGATTGTGGTCGCTTTGCGCGGGGCATGCTTCGAGTGCTGCTCGCGACGATCGCCCCTTTTCGCCGAGTTGGTATGGCGCATTCGCCTTCGCGAGCGCATGGGCGCTCGGCGAGTGGCTGCGCGGTACGGTTTTCACGGGCTTTCCCTGGCTCGCCAGCGGCTATGCGCAGATGGACGGGCCATTCTCGGGGTTTGCGGCGATCGGAGGGGTGTACGCCGTGGGGTGGGTGTTGGCGCTCACTGCGGCGCTAGTCGTCCAAAGCGCCTACGCCTGCTTGGCGCGATCTCGCTCGCGCAGGGTCGCGCTTCTACCGGTCTGCGTCGCGCTGCTACTCGTCGCGGCCGGCATGCTGCTTTCCCGCGTGAGCTGGACGCGGCCCAACGACGCCCCGCTGAGGGTGCGTATCCTGCAGGGCAACGTCAAGCAAGAAATGAAATTCGACGAAGCGGGGGTGCGTGCTGCGCTCGATCTGTACGAGCGGATGATCACGGCGCGCGCGGCCGATTTGATCGTCACGCCCGAGACGGCGATTCCCCTATTGCCGCAGCAGTTCCCCGAAACGTTCGCGAGGACCCTGCGCACGTTTGCCGACACTACCGGCTCGTCGCTGTTGTTGGGCACCTTCGGCGCAACGGTTACGCCCGAAGGACGGTTCACCGACGAGACGAACAGCTTTTTCGGTGTGACGCCCAATGCGCGCCAGCTCTATCGGTACGACAAGCACCATCTCGTGCCGTTCGGCGAGTTCGTTCCGCTCGGCTTTCACTGGTTCGTGCGGTTAATGAACATCCCGCTCGGCGATCTTGCACGCGGCGCGCCGGTGCAAAAAGCGTTCACGGTGCGCAACGAGACGATCGACGTCGACATCTGCTACGAGGATATCTTCGGCGAGGAGATCGCGCGTAGATTGCGCGAAGCGGCTACGCCGGCGGGCATACTCGTGAACGCGTCGAACCTCGCTTGGTTCGGCAATACGATCGCGCTCGATCAGCATTTGCAGATGGCGCGCATGCGCACGCTAGAGACCGGCCGGCCATTAGTGGCGGCGACCAACACCGGTATGACGGCGGTGATCGATGCCCAAGGACGGGTAACCGCACGCCTGCAGCCGTTCACGACGGGTCAAATCGAAACGCAGGTGCAGGGGATGACGGGACGCACGCCGTATATCACCGTCGGCAACGATCTCGTGCTGGCCGCCTCGCTCGTGCTGCTCGCCTTAGGCTTCGTGTTCGGCTCGCGCCGCGCTAGGCGGTGACGCGCCGCGTTGAGCCGGGGGCTCCGCTCCGGGCCGCGTTAGCTAGGGCCTCTTCACGCTCACTCCAGGCTTACGAGCCGGCCAGGGCCATGTGAGCCTCGGCCGCCCTTGGGTCCGCGGCCGCTGGTCGCGGTGGACGGCGGGCTAACGAGTTTCCGGAAATGCTTGGCGAGTGTGGACCACTGCCACGATTTCGACTCTTGTCGAACTCACCTGATAGACCATCACATAGTTGGGATGCACACCACTTCGCGCGTGCCCGGCACCCAGTCGCTTCGCCGAAACAGATAGGGATGCTCTGCGAGAGGAATCGTTGCGGCGTCGATCAATTCCCTCAGGCGTCGTGCTGCTGCAGGGTTCTCGCGCGCAATGAAGCCGATGATTTGGACAAGATCATTGCGCGCGCCAACGCGCCATTCGATCGGCAACATACGAACTAGCCGCCAGAGCGCTAACGGCAAGCCGTCATGACCGTTTGGCGTTGAGCCCGGACTCCGCGGCTTCGATGACAGCATCGATTTCCGCCATCACCCGATCGTGCGCAACGCCCCGACGCGAATCGGCCAACGACGCTTGAATTTTCGCGCAGAACCAGCGGTGATACGCCTCGGCCTCGTCGGTCGTGGCGAATTCCGATTCGATAGGAGACAGCGTCTTTTTCATGCTCAGTAGCATACACCGGCCGGACCCGCCTATGGCCCCGGACGTGACGCCCCTGCGTATTGGAATCACGCGTATCTGCATACCTCGATCTCCTTCCGATATTCGTCAACCAAATCGCCGCCAATGAACATTCGCCTCTCGCCCATGTGCAACATGCAGCGGAAATACGAAACGTTTGCGACATTCGTACGCGTTGCGCCTACCGGCATCAACAATTCAGACCGATCCGATATGCACGCCCGCCACCGAACCTGTCCGCTTCATGTGCCGCCTCCCGAACCGCACGAAGCTAAATCGCTTACCGCAATGCCTCGCGCACCACGTTCGTGGCAGGCGCCTGGACCGCGCTGACCGCATCGATGCCGCCGCCCCTTCGGGCCTCGCTGCCCGCGACAGCCGCAAGGCAGTCCCAATCCGGTAAAATCTAGCGTTTTCACCGCGCAGACGGCGGCGATCGCCACAGCCCGCACCCCGGCCGGCCGGACGGGCGCCCGATTCCGCCGTTTTCGGCATCGCAGCGGCGCCCACGCGCCGCCTGCCTCGAAAGGCAAGACATGCTCACGTTTCAGCAAATCATCCTGACGCTGCAATCCTATTGGGACAAACAGGGTTGTGCGCTACTGCAGCCGATCGACATGGAAGTCGGCGCGGGCACCTCGCACGTCCACACGTTCCTGCGCGCCGTGGGCCCCGAGCCGTGGCGCGCGGCATACGTGCAGCCTTCGCGGCGCCCGAAAGACGGCCGCTACGGCGACAACCCGAACCGTCTGCAGCATTACTATCAATACCAAGTGGTGCTCAAGCCGGCGCCCGAAAACATTCTCGATCTTTATCTCGGCTCGCTCGAAGCGCTCGGCTTCGACCTGAAGCAAAACGACGTGCGCTTCGTCGAAGACGATTGGGAAAACCCCACGCTCGGCGCCTGGGGCCTCGGCTGGGAAGTTTGGCTCAACGGCATGGAAGTCACCCAGTTCACCTACTTCCAGCAAGTGGGCGGGCTCGATTGCAAGCCCGTGCTCGGCGAAATCACCTACGGGCTCGAGCGGCTCGCGATGTATCTTCAGAAGGTAGAAAACGTCTACGATCTCATCTGGACGGAATGGGAAGAAGCGGGCCCCAACGGCCCCGAACTGCGTCGCCTCACCTATGGCGACGTCTACCACCAGAACGAAGTCGAGCAGTCCACCTACAACTTCGAGCACGCCAACGTCGACCTGCTGTTCACGCTCTTCAGCAGCTACGAATCCGAAGCGAAGCGGATGATCGAAACGCAGCTCGCGCTGCCCGGCTACGAGCTCGTGCTCAAGGCCGCCCATACGTTCAATCTGCTCGATGCGCGCGGCGCGATCTCCGTCACGGAACGTGCGGCGTACATCGGCCGCATCCGCGCGCTGTCGCGGCTCGTGGCGCAGGCGTACTACGACTCGCGCGAGAAGCTCGGCTTTCCGATGCTCGGCAATCCCGTGCACGGCGTACCTGGCTTGACCACCGACGAACAGGACGCCGCCATGCCGGCGTGGGCGCCGCCATTGAAGGTCGAGCGCGCGATCGACAAGGAATGACGTGACTGCAACGAATATGAATCAAGCCCAACAAGCCACACTGCTCGTCGAACTATTGACCGAGGAACTGCCGCCCAAAGCGCTGGCGCGGCTGTCCGACGCTTTCGCGCACAATCTCGTCGAACGCCTCGCGGCGCGCGACCTCATCGACGGCGAGCCGTCGTTCGAACGCTTCGCCACGCCGCGCCGCCTCGCCGTCGCGATCAAGAACGTGCGCGCGCTCGCCCCTGAGAAGCAAGTGCGCGAGAAGGTCCTGCCCGTGTCGGTCGCGCTCGACGCGAACGGCCAGCCTACCGCGCCGCTCGCCAAGAAGCTCGCGGCGCTCGGCTTTCCGGATATCCCGCTCGGCGATCTGGAACGCGCGTCCGACGGCAAGGCCGAAGCCTTCTTTTTGCGCTATTCGGCGCCGGGCGCAACGCTCGCCGACGGTCTGCAAGCCGCGCTCGACGAAGTCCTCGCGCTGGGCAAGCTGCCGATCCCGAAGATGATGACGTATCAGCGCCCCGACGGCACGAGCGTGCAGTTCGTGCGCCCGGTACAACGCCTCACCGCCTTGCATGGCGAAGCGGTCGTTCCCGTCACGGCATTCGGCATCGACGCGGGCGATACGACGCTTGGCCACCGCTTCCTCTCGGACGGCCTCGTGGCCATCCTGCACGCCGACGACTACGCGCACACGCTGCGCACCAAGGGCCATGTGATGGCCAGCTTCGCGCAGCGGCGCGAAAGCATCGTAGAGCAATTGAACGCCCATGCGCACGGCGATCGCGTGGTCATGCCGGAGGCCCTGCTCGACGAAGTGACGGCGCTCGTCGAATGGCCCGTCGTCTACGAATGCCGCTTCGACGATCAGTTCCTCGCCGTGCCGCAGGAGTGCCTGATCCTGACGATGCAGACGAATCAGAAGTACTTCGCGCTGACCGATGAAGCCGGCAAGCTGCGCTCGCGCTTTCTGATCGTCTCGAACATCGCCACCGACACGCCGAGCGAAATCGTCGAAGGCAACGAGCGCGTGGTCCGTCCGCGCCTGGCCGACGCCAAATTCTTCTTCGAGCAAGACAAGAAGAAGCCGCTCGCCGAGCGCGTGCCACTGCTTGCGAACGTCGTTTATCACAACAAGCTCGGAACGCAACTCGAGCGCGTGGAGCGGCTCGAAGCGCTTGCGCGCCTGATCGCCCCGCACCTGGACGCCGATCCCGGGCTGGCCGCACGCGCGGCGCGCCTTGCGAAGGCCGACTTATTGACCGACATGGTTGGCGAGTTCCCCGAGCTGCAAGGCACGATGGGCACCTACTACGCGCGCCACGACGGCGAAGCGGAGGAAGTCGCCCTTGCCTGCACGGAACACTATCAGCCGCGCTTCTCGGGTGACGCGTTGCCCGCGACGGGCGTCGGCACGGCGGTCGCGCTGGCCGACAAACTGGAAACGCTGACAGGCATCTGGGGCATTGGCCTCGTGCCCACCGGGGAAAAGGATCCGTTCGCCCTGCGCCGCCACGCGCTCGGCGTGCTGCGCATCTT
The DNA here is from genome assembly GCF_029522115.1 of Trinickia sp. Y13. Classification (GTDB taxonomy): domain Bacteria; phylum Pseudomonadota; class Gammaproteobacteria; order Burkholderiales; family Burkholderiaceae; genus Trinickia. The sequence continues at coordinate 215,254 of NZ_JAKWFK010000002.1, forward strand.
GATCGAGAAAGCGTTGCCGATCGATCTCGTTGCACTGCTGCGCGAGGCCGCCGCGTGCTTTCGCACCACGCCGCAAGTGGCCGATTGCACCGACGCGCTCTACGCGTTCTTCATGGATCGCCTGCGGGGCCTGCTGCGCGAGCGCGGCTACGCCGCAAGCGAGATCGAGGCCGTGCTGAGCCTTCAGCCTACGAGGCTCGACGACATCGTCGCCCGCCTGGATGCCGTGCGCGAGTTTTCCGCGCTGCCCGAAGCCGGCGCACTGGCCGCGGCGAACAAGCGGATCACGAACATCCTGAAGAAATCGGAAGCCGAAGTCAGCGTTGCAACAGCCGGCGCCGGCGCATCGGCGGTGGCTGCTTCGGCAGCGCTCGCCGTGCAACCGGCCTTGCTCGTCGAACCGGCGGAGCTTGCCCTGAACGAACAGTTGAAGCGGGTCGCGCCCACCGTCCAAGCGCAATTGGAGCGGCACGACTACACGCGTGCGCTCTCGGCGCTCGCGGCGCTGCGAGATCCCGTCGATACGTTCTTCAACGACGTGATGGTCAACGCCGAGGACGCGGCGTTGCGCAAAAACCGGCTCGCGTTGCTGGCCGAACTACATGCGCAGATGAACTGCGTCGCCGACATCTCCAAGCTCGCGGCGTAACGAGCGAGAGAGAGCGAAAGAGAAACTTATGAGTTCGGGCAAGAAGCTTGTCATCCTCGATCGCGACGGAGTCATCAACCTCGATTCCGACGCCTTCATCAAATCGCCCGACGAATGGGTGGCGATTCCGGGCAGCCTGGAGGCGATCGCGCGATTGAACCAGGCCGGCTACCGCGTCGTGGTCGCATCGAATCAATCCGGGATCGGCCGGGGCTTGTTCGACATGGCCACGTTGAACGCCATGCACGAAAAGATGCATCGCGCAGCGGCAGCCGTCGGCGGGCGCATCGACGCCGTCTTTTTCTGCCCGCACACGGCCGAAGATCAATGCGAGTGCCGCAAACCCAAGCCCGGCCTGTTGCAGATGATCCTCGATCGCTTCGAGATCGATCCGGCTACGACACCCGTGGTGGGCGATGCATTGCGCGACTTGCAAGCCGGCGCGGCGCTCGGGTTTCCCACTCATCTCGTGCTGACCGGCAAGGGCAAAAAAGCGCTCGCGGCAGGCGGTTTGCCCGATGGAACACAAGTGCACGACGACCTGAAGGCGTTCGCGCTGACGTTCCTAGCGAGCCACGCCGACTGAGCCGCGCAAGCGCGCTCGACGCCAACCGATCGAAGACCTCAATGCCACTTGCCCGCTTCCTCCGCTCACTGCTGCTGTTCCTATTCTTTATCGTGTACACAGTGCCGTACGCGATCGCCTGCTTCATTGCTTTCCCGTTCCTCAATGCCGACCGGCGCTACTGGATGGCCGTCGGCTGGTGCCGCAGCACACTGTTCGTCGCTCGGCATCTGAATGGCATCCGCTATCGAATCGAGGGCATGGAACATCTGCCCAACGGGCCGGCCGTACTGCTTTCGAAGCATCAGTCGGCCTGGGAAACGGTTGCGTTTCCCGCGATCATGCCGCGCCCGCTTTGCTACGTGTTCAAGCGCGAATTGCTTTACGTGCCGTTCTTCGGTTGGGCGCTCGGCATGTTGAAGATGGTTCACATCGACCGCAAGGAAGGCAAATATGCGTTCGCCTCGGTCGTCAAGCAGGGGCGCAAGCGCATGAGCGACGGCGCCTGGGTGATCATGTTTCCCGAGGGCACGCGCACGCAAGTGGGCTCGCAAGGCAAATACAAGACGGGCGGCGCGCGCTTCGCCATCGATGCGGGCGCGCCCGTGGTGCCGATCGCGCACAACGCCGGCCACGTCTGGCCGCGCAATTCGTTCATCAAATTCGCGGGCACGGTGACGGTATCGATCGGCAAGCCGATCGAATCGGCAGGGCTCACGCCCGATGAACTGAATTCGCGCGTCGAAGCATGGATCGAAACCGAGATGCGCCGCATCGATCCCGACGCTTACCGCGACACCGACATGAGCGGCGCCGGCCTGCGCGTCCGTAAGCGCGCCGACGCCGCGCGCAACTGACGGCCGAATCGACAGCGCACGATGCCCAGATCCGCCAAGCCCCCCCCCGCAACAGCCCTCGACAGCCGGCAGCTCGACCTGCCGCTGTTCTCGGAGCCTGTCGGTGAAGGCATGCTCTCCCCGCCCGCAAGCGGCTCGCCGCCGCGCCCCGATCCCGCGCCGAACGGCGTCAAGCCGCGGCGTTTGACGCTGAACGGGCGCACGCTCGAATACGGCCTCAAGCGTTCGTCGCGGCGCACCATCGGTTTTTCGATCGACGGCAGCGGCCTGACGATCACGGCGCCGAGATGGGTGACGCTCGCGGACATCGAAACGGCGATCGTCGGCAAGGAGCGCTGGATTTTTGCGAAGCTCGCCGAATGGCAGACGCGCACGGAGCAACGCGCACTGCCGCGCATCGAGTGGCGCGACGGCGCACTCATTCCGTTTCTGGGCAAGCCCGTGCGCATCGCGCTCGCTTCCACTCATGCGGCGCTCTCGTACGACGAGCAAGCCGCCGCGCTAGCGCTTGCCTTACCCGCGCACGCCGATGCGCAACAGATCAAAGACCGCGTTCAGGGCTGGCTGCAAACGGAGGCGAAGCGTCTGTTCGGAGAACGGCTGGCGCACTATGCGACTAAGCTCGGCGTCGCTTACAAGGGCTACGCGCTGTCTTCGGCCGCCACGCGCTGGGGCAGTTGTTCGAGCGACGGTCGCATTCGACTGAACTGGCGGCTCATTCACTTTCCGCTGTCGATCATCGACTATGTGGTCGCGCATGAACTCGCCCATCTGCGCGAAATGAACCACAGCCCGCGCTTTTGGCAAACGGTCGAATCGATCTTCCCCGAGTTTCGCGAAGCGCGGCATACGCTCAAGCATCACCCGCCGGAATTGCTACCGACGCTGTGACGATGAGCGCAGGCTGCGCCGGTGCGCCGATGCATCGACGGATACATGCGCACGGGAAGCCGGTACCATGCGCGCACCGAGTCAGTGGGTCTTGCGCTGAACGAACTCGATTTTGTAGCCGTCCGGGTCGGTGACGAATGCGATCACGGTCGTACCGTGCTTCATCGGGCCAGCCTCGCGCACGACGGTCCCGCCCTGCGCTTTGATCTTGTCGCACGCCGCATAGGCGTCGTCGACTTCTAGCGCGATATGACCATAGCCGGTGCCTAGGTCGTAGGATTTGGTGTCCCAGTTGTGCGTCAACTCGATGACGGCGCCTTCGCTTTCGTCGGTGTAGCCGACAAAGGCGAGCGTAAAGCGGCCCTCGGGGTAGTCTTGGCGGCGCAGCAGCTTCATGCCGAGCAACTCGGTGTAGAACTTGAGCGAGCGATCGAGATCGCCGACCCGTAGCATCGTGTGCAGCAAGCGCATCGTAGTCTCCAGTTTCATGACAAATGAGGCGAAGAAGCGAAATCTAGCAAGAAACTGCCCAGCGTGCTCGCTGTGACGGCGATGCGGCCGCTTTGGGCGCGATCAAGCGTTCGCCGCGCCGTTTTGGTATGGTACGTGGGCTGGTCGAAACCAGCCCGGCACAAGCCCGCTACCGTGCCCAACCGCCGGCGCCGCACGTCCCTCTCTCGATCGATACGACTTCGCATGAACACCGCCACTGCAGCAATCGGTACGACGATTCCCGCGCGACGAGCGCCGGATGCGTTCGCCATCGCACTGATGATCCTGCTGTGCGCGATTTGGGGGCTGCAGCAAGTGGCCATCAAAACGACCAACGGCGCGCTCGGCCCGATGTTCCAGGCTGGTTTGCGCTCGACGATCGCGGCGCTGCTGGTTTTGGGCTGGGCGCGCTTGCGCGGCACGCCGCTGTTTCGGCAAGACGGCACGCTTGCGCCTGGGCTGCTGGCGGGGATCTTGTTCGCGGGCGAATTTATTTGCATCTTCGCGGGGCTCACGCTCACGAGCGCCTCGCGCATGGCTGTCTTTCTGTACACGGCGCCGTGCTTCACGGCCCTCGGTCTGCATGCGTTCGTGGCTGGCGAGAAGATGCGCCGCATGCAATGGTGCGGCGTGGCTATCGCGTTTGTCGGCATCGCGCTCGCATTCGCCGACGGCTTCGCGCGTGCGCCGGCCGCTGGGGCGTCTGCGCTGGCAGGCGTGGTGGGCGATGCGCTCGGCGTGCTCGGCGGCGTGATGTGGGCCGCGACCACGGTAGTCGTGCGCGCGAGTTCGCTCTCGCAGACGAGCGCGAGCAAAACCTTGTTCTATCAGCTTGCCGTGTCGGCGGTCGTGTTGCTCGCGATCGCGTTTGCGCTGGGGGAAGAACACCGCGTCCATGTCACGCCGCTGGCCGTGGCAAGCCTGGCCTATCAAGCCGTCGCCGTCGCGTTCGTCAGCTATTTGACGTGGTTCTGGTTACTGACGCGGTATATGGCCTCGCGCCTGTCGGTGTTCTCGTTTCTGACACCGCTTTTCGGTGTCGGCTTCGGCGTCGTGCTGCTCGGCGAATCGTTCAGCACGCGCTTCGTTCTGGCTTCGATGCTCGTGCTGGCGGGCATCGTGCTCGTGAATGCGCCGGCGCGCCGGGCAGCGCCGACCTAGCGCACTACCGCCCCGCCGCCAGCGCTTGCGCCACCCGCACGTACTCGTCGACGGGCACATCTTCCGCACGCCGCGCCAAGTCGAAGCCAAGCCCTTCGAAATCGACCTTGTCTCGATAGGCCGCTAGTGTATTGCGCAACATCTTGCGCCGCTGAGAAAACGCCGCCGTCACGAGCTCGCCGAACAGCCGCATATCGACGCTCGCCAGCTCGTGCGGCGCGTATGGAATCATCCGCACGATCGCCGAATCGACCTTCGGCGGCGGCTGGAACGATTCCGGCGGCACGTCGAGCAGTTTGTCGATCACGTATCGGTATTGCAGCATCACCGAAAGCCGCCCGAACGCCTTCGTGCCAGGCTCCGCCACCATCCGCTCGACCACTTCGTTCTGCAACATGAAGTGCTGATCGATCACGATCGGCGCAAACGCCATCAAATGAAACAGCAACGGGCTCGAGATGTTGTAAGGCAAATTGCCGACGATGCGCAGCGTCGGCTTCTCGCGCGTCGTGACGAGCGTCGAAAAATCGAAGGCGAGCGCATCGCCCGCATGCAGAGCGAGCCGCTCGCCGAACTTGTCCTGGAGCCGCGCGATGAGATCGCGATCGAGCTCGACGGCATGCAACGGCATCTCGGGCGTGGCGAGGCGTTCGACCAGCGGCTCGGTCAGTGCACCCAAGCCCGGCCCGATCTCGACCATTCGCTGGCCGCGCTCGGGAGCAATGAGCGAGACGATCGAATCGATGATGCCGAGATCGACGAGGAAGTTCTGTCCGAACCGCTTGCGCGCGAAATGGCCTTGATGCTGTCTGCTGGTGGACATCGAAATCGTGAGGAATCCGAAATAAGTCGAGAAACGCTGCGGCGAACAACCTCGCTGCAGGCGGCCGTCCGTCAGCCGCCGCGCCGGTTGCGGGCCATCGTAACGGCTGTGTCGATAGCCGCGATCATGCTGCCCGCATCGGCGCGCCCGGTGCCCGCGAGGTCGAGCGCGGTGCCATGATCGACCGATGTGCGAATGATCGGTAGCCCCAACGTGATGTTGACGCCTTCGCCGAAGGTCGCATATTTGAGCACAGGCAACCCTTGATCGTGGAACATCGCAAGCACGCAGTCGGCTTGATCGAGGTAGCGCGGCTGGAATAGCGTATCGGCCGGATAAGGGCCGCGCGCGTCGATGCCGCGCCCCGTCGCCACAGCGAGCGCGGGAGCAATGACATCGATCTCTTCCCGACCCAAGTAGCCGTTCTCGCCCGCGTGAGGATTGAGCCCGGTGACGAGAATACGCGGCACCGGTAAACCGAAATAACGGCGCAGATCGCGATCGATGATGGCGATGGTTTCGACCAGACCGTCGATCGTGAGCGCACCCGCCACATCCTTGAGCGGCAAATGCGTCGTCGCCAACGCCACCCGCAACGGACGATCGCCCGTGCCCGCCAGCATCATGACGACGCGCGGCGTAGCCGTGCGCTCGGCAAGATATTCGGTGTGCCCCGTGAACGGAACGCCGGCGTCGTTGATGGTGCTCTTTTGCAGCGGCGCCGTGACGATCGCGTCGAAAGCGCCGCCCAGCGCACCGTCGATTGCGTCGTCGAGCAAGCCCAGCACATACCGGCCGTTTGCCACATCGAGACGTCCCGCCTGCGCAGGCGCCGCCAATGCCCGATGCGCCACGCACACCCGCCCCGCGGCCAGCAACGCCGGCCAATCGACGCCGACGGCCTTAGCCCGCGCCTCGAGCAGCGCCGCATCTCCCAGCACCGCGAACCGCACCCCCGGCCAATGCGCCGCCGCGCCGGCCAGCGCCGCCGCCGTCAATTCCGGCCCCACGCCGGCAGGCTCGCCGGTCGTGATCGCGATGGTCAAGGCAGCAGTGCCGACGGCGCTCGTCATCGTCTAGCGGCTCACTGCTGCTGCCCAAGCGGGCCGCCGATCTTGTACTGGACGTAGGCCGAATCGCGCAATTGCCGCAGCCAATCCGAGTATGCTTGCTCGGCCTTGCGCTGACCGATCGCCTGGCGCGCCAAATCCAACTGCTGCTGCACCGAACCTTCCGCTTCGCGCCGGCCCAGCACTTGGATCAAGTGGTAGCCGTACTCGCTGCGCACGGGCTCGCTGATCTCGCCGTCCTTCAAGTTGTTCATGGCGCGCTCGAATTCCGGCACCGTTTCGCCGGGGCTGACCCAGCCGAGATCGCCGCCTTGCGACGCCGAGCCGTCTTGCGAGTACGTGCTCGCGAACTTGGCGAAATCGCCGCCCGCCTCGATCTGCTTGCGAATTTCGAGCAGCTTTTGCCGCGCCGCCCCTTCGGGCTGACCATCGCCGACGCGCACCAGAATATGGCGCACGTGCGTTTGCACGAGCTTGGGGGCGTCGGCCGCCGAACCGCCGATACCCGTGCGCCGGTCGACGAGCCGTACGATCTCGAAACCTTCGTCGGTGCGAATCAAATCCGGGGCGATCTCGCCCGGACGCAACTGGGACGCGGCAGCCACGAACGGCGCAGGCAGATTTCCCGGCGACTTGAAGCCGAGATCGCCGCCTTTGGCCGCATCGGCGGCCTGGGAGTTCTCCTTCGCCAGCGATTCGAACTTCGCTCCGCCCTTCGCTTGCTGAAGAATCGCCTCGGCCTTCTTCTGCGCGGCGTCGATCTCCGTCTGCGCCGCGCCGGCGGGCGCCTTCACGAGAATGTGTTCGATGCGCAAGTCTTGCTGCGCCCGCGCACCCGGCCCGCGCTGGCTGGCGATGTAGTTGGCGACCTCCGCATCTGACACCGTCACCTTGCTGTCGACCTCTTTCTCGCGCAGCTTCGACAGCGTGAGCTCGTTGCGCGCGTCGCGCGTGAAGACCGACCAAGGCACACCTTCGGCCTCGATTCGCGACCGATAGACGTCGAGCGACAAGTGATTGGCGGCGGCCAGACGCTGCAGCGTCTTTTGCACGGCCGCGTCATCGACGACGATGCCGTCTTCTTTCGCTTTTTCCAACTGGATGCGCTCGATCACCATTTGATTGAGCACCTGCGCGCGCAACTGGTCTTGCGGCGGCACCGGCGCGTGCTGTTGCTCCAGCCGCCGCCCAATGAGCCCCACGCGCTGATCGAGCTCGCGCGCGGTGATGACGTCGCCATTGACGACGGCCGCGACAGAGTCGACCGTTTGGCCGGCTTGCGGCTTCAGGGCTTGCGCCGCAGCCGGCGCGGCCGGCAGGAAAATGGCGGTGGCCACGGAGGCTGCCAGCGTTGCCAAGCGAACTTTATTCACGATTGCCACAGATGCTCCAAATGTCTCGGGTACGTGTGTCACGTGCCCTTTTTTGCGCATGCCTACTTGAATCCCGCTCGAATTCGCTCGGCGCTTACTCGTAATTGGTGAAACGAGCCAGCGGCGGCGGTGGCGGCGGCGGCTCCCGATAGCCCGCCACTCCGGCGCGGAACGCAGCCACGAGCCCGTTGTCGACGTTCGTGAAGCCCTTGAGCGTCAGTTGCGCAAGCACGTGTGTCGCCGACGTATGCTGCCCGGAGGAATTCAAGCCGTTCGCATAACGCTGCGCGCCGACGCCGAGAACCCAGCAATCGGCATCGTACTGGAAGCCGACTAGGCCGTCGACGAGGCGATGCCCTTGCAGATCGTAATTGAACCGCCCGACGGCATAGAGCCGACGCGTGAGCGGCCACTCCGCCGACAACAGCACCTGGTTGATCGCCTGATTGCTCAGCGTCGGATTCGCCCGCGTGTAGCGGTAGGCCACATTGAGCACCTTACGATCGTCGGGGCTGAAGCCGAAACCGATGCTCGATCGCACGAGTTGGTTGTCGTCCGCATTATATTGGAACGCTGTTTCCGAAGCGAAACCGGCGCCGAGCTTGAGCGAGGCGCCGAAGATCAGATCGGAATGCCCCGTGGCAGGCGTCGGGGTGCCCGTGGACAACGCCACGCGCTGATCCGTGAAGTAATACTCTTGCGCGAGCACGAACCGGGCGCGCTCGTCGCCCGTCGCCGCATCGATGAAACGCGTCGTCAAACCGGCCGTGAGGCGGTTCGCGTCGGCGATGCGATCATTGCCGACGAATGTGTTCGGCGTGAAGATTTCGGCAAGCCCGAAGTCGGACTCGGCCGTATCGAACAGCGGGGCGAACGCCTGATTGCGGTACGGCGTATAGACGTAGTACAGGCGCGGTTCCAGCGTCTGGATGTAATCCTGGCCGAATAGGCGCAGGGATCGATCGAATATGAGCCCCGTATCGAAGCTGAAGGTCGGAATCGATTCGGTGAACGCCTTCGGCTGCCCGGCCGGCGCCCCGGTCGAGATATTCCTGAGGTCGTACGAGGCGAAATGGAACTGCGCCTTCGGCACGACGAAATAGCCCGGGCCGACGATCCCATATGAGACGTACGGGTTGAACACCACCCGGTCGCCTTCGGTCGCATCGGCCGTGGTGATTCTGAAACGCGTGTAGTCAGCCTCGGCGCCGAAGTCGAAGCCACCGACGTTGTACTTGGTGTACTTCACGTTCAACTCGGGCTCGCGGCCGTACGGCGGCGTCGAGCCGGGTAACGTTTGCCAATGCTGCTCACGCGCGAGCACGGACCAGGGGCCGTTGCTATACGTCAGCCCAGCTTCCTGCTGAAACAACAGCTGCGTGCCGACGATGAACTGATTGCTGACCGACGAAAGGTCCTGCGTATACGTGTCGTCGGATACCTTGTTGTACGACACATAGGCGCCGAACCCGTGGCCGAGATTCTGGTTGTGCTGCCAGTAGACGGCGTAGCGGTTCTCGTGCTTGAGCGCATCGTTAGGCAGGAATTCACCCGTGAACGTGCCCGAATAGTTCGGCGACAAATAGCGGAACACCGCCTGAGTCTGCACGCCGCGCTTGGAGATGAGCCGCGGCGTCAACGTCAAATCGCGGTTCGGCGCGATATTGAAATAGTAAGGCAGCGACAACTCGAAACCATTGTTCGAGCCCATCGAGAACTGCGGCGGCAATAGGCCGCTGCGACGATCGCCCGTCAGCGGGAATGACAGCCACGGACTCGCGAAAATCGGCACCCCTTGAAAGAACAGGACGCCGTTGTGCGCCACGCCTTCCTCTGCGCCCGTATCGAAATCGAAGCGGCTGCCGCGGATATACCACGCCGGATCCGCGCACTGGCACGCGGTGTACGTCGCGCTCGTGAATTCGGAGCGCTCGCTGTCGAGCATATCGACGCGCGCGGCGCTGCCCGAGGCCCCGTTCAAGTTGAAATGGTATTTCGGCGAAGGCATGTAGCCCTCGCTCGCGCCCACCTTCAAATGCGCCTCGGGGCCAGCGAACAGGACCCCATTGTTGATCACGCGCACTCGGCCGTACGCGTCGGCCATATCGGTGTCCTGATCGTAGTGAAACGCGTCCGCCTTGACCACGGCCACGCCGCGCCGCAATTCGGCTGCGCCCTTGGCTGCGACGTCGCGGTCCGACGTCCCGTTCGCCTGGTCGGCCAGCACGAAGGTCGCAGGCGCGCTGCCCTGCTGCAACGGATGCTCGGTCAATTGCGGCGCCAGCCGCAAGCCCCAGGGGACGTCCGTCGGCTGCGGCTCGGCGGCCGCGCCCGTCAACTGTGCGTGCGACACGGCGGGCATCAAGCCGGGTACGGCGATGAGCGCCGCAACCAGCCGCCGCATGCGTGGCAACGCGTCGCCGGGAAAATTCTTGGAAAGGAGCGGTCTTGGCGGCATCTATCGTTTGGCGAATCGGCTCGAGGCTGGCGCGGCACCCATCGCACGTCGCCCGCTTCGGCCGCGACAGGCGGCGTTGCCGCGCAGCGCGCTTCGCGCGAGCGACGAGCAATCGAACGGGACCGTGCGAAAGCCGACACGGGAACTGGGGCGCAACACAAAAAGTCGTCGGGTATTATATGGCAAGACGTTTTACAGCCCGCACCCACGATGACCGATTCCTCCGCCGATATACGGCGCGATGCCCTCGCCGCCTGGCTCGGCACCTTCGCGCACCGCTACGGCCTCGCCCTCCAAACCCTCGCGCCCGCCTCCAGCGACGCCAGTTTCCGCCGCTATTTCCGGCTCGCGAGCGCCAGCGAGCACGGTGCGTCGCTGATCGCCGTCGATGCGCCGCCCCCCGAGAAATGCCGCGAGTTCGCGCAAGTGGCGCAGATGCTGTGCGATGCGGGCGTGCATGCGCCGCGCGTGCTGGAATGCGATCTCGACGACGGCTTCATGCTCGTCACCGATCTCGGGACGCACAGCTATATCGACGCGCTCGATTCCAACGATACCGCGCGCGCAAAGCCGCTGATGCGCGATGCGATCGGCGCGTTGATCCGCTGGCAGTCGAGCTCGCGAGAGGGGGTCCTGCCGCCTTTCGATGAAGCCTTCTTGCGCCGCGAGATGGAGCTGATGCCCGAATGGTATATAACGCGCCATCTCGGCCGCCAGGTCGATGAAAAGATGCGCGGCGTGCTCGATCGCACCTACGCGCTGTTGATCGCAAGCGCGCGAGCGCAGCCGCAAGTATTCATGTTGCGTGATTTCATGCCGCGCAATTTGATGATTTGCGAACCGAATCCGGGCGTGCTCGATTTTCAAGATGCAGTCTATGGCCCGATCAGCTATGACCTCGCCTCGCTACTGCGCGACGCGTTCATCAGTTGGGACGAGGCGTTCGAACTCGACTGCTTTGCCTATTACTGGGAACACGCAAAAAAGGCGGGCCTGCCCGTCGATCCCGATTTCGGCGAGTTCTTCCGGCAAATCGAATGGATGGGGCTGCAGCGGCACATCAAAGTGCTGGGGCTGTTTGCCCGATTGCATCACCGGGACGGCAAGCCGCGCTATCTGACCGACTTGCCGCGCTTTGTCGGGTACGCGCGCAAGGTATGCGAGCGCTATCGCCCGCTGGCGCCGTTCGCGCGCTTGCTCGACGATCTCGAAGATCGTTCGCGGCAAGTCGGCTACACCTTTTGAAAGCGGCCCAATCGATGACGCAGGCTTTGACGACGGCCATGATTTTCGCTGCGGGCCGAGGCGAGCGGATGCGCCCCCTCACCGACACGCGGCCCAAGCCATTGCTTTATGCCGGCGGCAAGCCGCTCATCGTCTGGCAGATCGAGCGCCTGGCGCAAGCGGGTATCGTCGACATCGTCATCAATCATGCATGGCTCGGCGAGCAGATCGAAGCAGCGCTCGGCGACGGTTCGCGCTTCGGCGTGCGGCTCGCCTATTCGGCGGAGGCCGTGGCGCTCGAAACCGCGGGCGGCATCGCACAGGCATTGCCGCTGCTCGAAACGAGCGGCGCGCCCGCGGTGTTTCTCGCCGTGAGCGGAGATGTGTTCTGCGAGTTCGACTACGCGCGCTTGCACGAGGCGGCCACGCGCCTGAAGGATTGCGAGCAGCCTGGCATGCATCTGGTCATGGTTCCGAACCCGCCGTTTCATGCGCGCGGCGATTTTGCCCTCGATGCCGCGGGGCGGCTTTCGCTCGACGGCGATCGGCGCTACACCTTCGGCAACATCGGCCTTTACGACACGCGCATGTTCCGCGGCTTGGCGCGCGGCGAACGCCGGGCGCTGACGCCCTACTATCGCGACACGATCGCAGCAGGTCGCGCAAGCGGCGAGCTGTACGAAGGACGCTGGGAAAACGTGGGAACGCCCGAGCAACTGCACGCGCTCGACGCGGCCCTGCGCGACGCGGCATCCGCTTCGCGCTAGCGGCGCGGGGCGGGCTGCGCAAATACCGGCGGCAAAGATCGAGCGGGGGCCGCCTCTAGCGGCTGCGCGCGGTCCGTCCTCTCAAGCGTCTTCACCGTGCGCCGCGGGCTCCGCCTGTGCGCGATGCGCAGCGCGCTGCTGCAATGCCCACATTTGCGCGAACGCGCCGCCCGCCTCGAGCAACTGCGCATGCGTGCCCCGCTCGACGATGCGCCCATGATCCATGACGAGGATCTGCTCGGCATGCACGATCGTCGAGAGCCGGTGTGCAATGACGAGCGTCGTGCGCCCGCGCGCAATTTGATCGAGCTCATGCTGGATCGCGCGCTCCGAGCGCGAATCGAGCGCGGAAGTGGCTTCGTCGAAGACGAGAATCGGCGGGCTCTTGAGCAAGGTGCGAGCAATTGCGACGCGCTGCTTCTCGCCGCCCGAAAGCTTGAGCCCACGTTCGCCCACGGGCGTTTCGTACCCCTTGGGCAAGCTTTCGATGAACTCGTGAATGTGCGCCGCGCGCGCCGCCGCGATCACTTCGTCGCGCGATGCCGTCGGGCGCCCGTAAGCGATGTTGTAGTAGATGGTGTCGTTGAACAGCACGGTGTCTTGCGGCACGATGCCGATCGACGCGCGCAGCGAATCTTGCGTCACGTCGCGCACATCCTGGCCGTCGATCGTAATCGCTCCGCCGCCCGCTCGGTCCAGGTCGTAGAAGCGAAACAGGAGCCGCGCCAGTGTCGATTTGCCGGATCCGCTCGGGCCGACGACGGCCGTCGTGGTCCCCGCCGGAATCGAGAACGTCACATCGTCGAGAATGATGCGCGTGCTCTCATAGCCGAAGCGCACGTGTTCGAACCGCACTTCGCCGCCGCGCACGACGAGCGGCGGCGCGCCGGGCGCATCGGGCACCTCGCGTGCCGCGCCAAGCAGCGAGAACATGCGGTCCATGTCCGTGAGGCTTTGCTTCAGCTCGCGGTAGACGACGCCCAGGAAATTGAGCGGGATATACAACTGCAGCATGAACGTGTTGATGAGCACGAGATCGCCCAGCGTGAGCTGTCCGGCCATGACGCCCTGCGTCGCGCGCCACAAGATGAAAACGAGCGCCGTGCCGATGATCGTTTGCTGGCCGAAGTTGAGCAGCGATAGCGAGTTTTGCGATTTGATCGCCGCGGCGCGGTAGCGCTGCAAGTTTTCGTCGTAGCGCCGCGTCTCCCATTCTTCATTGCCGAAGTATTTGACCGTCTCGTAGTTCAGGAGCGAATCGATCGCGCGCGAGTTGGCGCGCGAATCGAGCTCGTTCATCGTCCGGCGGAAATGCGTGCGCCATTCCGTGACTTTGACGGTGAACACGATATACACCGCCAACGCGATGAACGCGACGATCGCGTAGTACGCCTCGTATTTGACGATGAAAAAACCAAGCACGAGCCCAACTTCCACGAGCGTGGGCAAGATGCTGTAGAGCGAGTAGGAGATCAGTTGCGAAATGCCGCGCGTGCCGCGCTCGATATCGCGCGACATGCCGCCCGTCTGGCGCTCGAGATGGAAGCGCAGCGAGAGCGAATGCAAATGGCGGAAGACCTTGAGCGCCAATTGGCGTACGGCGCTTTCCGTCACCTTCGAAAAAAGGATCTCCCGAAGCTCGGTGAACAGCGACGTCGAGAGCCGCACGAGCGCATAGGCGACGACGAGCAGGCCGATGCCGCCGGCGAGCACGATCGCCGGTTCGTGCTGCGCGCGCCCCAGCGCGGTCAATTGGCGCATCGACGCGAGTCCATCGACGATGCGCTTCAACACGATCGGCACGCCGAGGTTCGCGACCTTCGCGCCGATCAGGCACGAAAGCGCGAACGCGACGCGCCACCTATACGCCGCGAGATACGGCAGCAGGGAACGGATCGTTTGCCAATCGCGGCGTTGGCTGCCCGCGGCGGGTGGCGGCGAAGGTTCGGACGAAGGGCTATGGCGATGCATGATGTGGACTGGAGCGAAGCCGCAAGGCGGCGGAACGAGCATCGGTCGATCGGCGGCCGAGGCAGCCAATGCGGGGCGCTGATGCCGCCGCCGCACTCTCTATGCGTTTTGCCCGTACAATTTCGCTGCTCGGGCTAGCGACCGTATTGTGGCAGGCTCGGCCCATTGTTGCAGAACCGGTACGCTCAATGACTATCTCGACCCCACTGCTTCCGCAAAAGACCTGCGCCTTGCGCGTCGTGCCTCAGCCCTCCGACGCCAACGTCCACGGCGACGTGTTCGGCGGCTGGATCATGGCGCAAGTCGACATCGCGGGCTCCATTCCCGCTAGCCGCCGCGCCAACGGCCGCGTCGCCACCGTCGCCGTCAATTCGTTCGTCTTCAAGCAACCCGTGTTCGTCGGCGATCTGCTCAGCTTCTACGCGGATATCGTCAAAACGGGCACGACCTCGATCACCATTTCGGTGGAAGTGTTCGCGCAGCGTATGAGCTTGGACGAGGAACTCGTCAAGGTCACCGAGGCCACGCTGACTTACGTCGCGACCGACGCCGATCGCCGCCCGCGCAAATTGCCCGAATTGAAGTAACCGCGCCGCAGCCCGCGACGCTCCGGCGGCGTGCGTCAGACCGCAATCGCGCGGCGTTCGGCGCGCGTGCGCTGCAGGAGCGCGGGGATTGCGTCGTGCGGCATCGGTCTCGCGAAGAAATAGCCTTGCATTTCATTGCAAGCGCGCTCTTTCAAGAAATCGAGCTGCGCGGCCGTCTCGACGCCTTCGGCGATCACCTGCAACTGTAGCGAATGCGCGAGCGCGATGATCGCCGACGTAATGGTTTCGTCGTCGCTCGATGCGCCGATATCCGACACGAACGAGCGGTCGATCTTCAACCGGTCGACGGGGAAGCGCTTCAAGTAGCTCAGGCTCGAATAGCCGGTGCCGAAGTCGTCGATGGCAAGGCCGATCCCCAACGCGTGCAGCTCGTTGAGCATCGTCACGGCCTCTTCGGCATTGTGCATGATCGTGCTTTCAGTTAATTCGAGTTCGAGGTACTGCGGCTCGAGGCCGGTTTCTTCGAGGATCGCCATGACGAGCTTGGCGATGTCGCCCTGCTGAAATTGCCGCGCCGACAAATTCACCGACACCCGGGCAGGCGGCAAACCGTCGTCCTGCCAGGCTCTGTTCTGCCGGCACGCCTCGCGCAGCACCCATTCGGACAACGGGCCGATGAGGCCGCTTTCTTCGGCCACGGGTATGAACGCCGAGGGCGGCACCAGCCCCACTTCGGGGTCGTGCCAGCGCACGAGCGCTTCCATGCCCACGATTTGCCCCGTTTCGATGTCGACTTGCGGCTGGTAGTGCAGCAAGAACTCGCCGTCGCGCAGCGCGCGCCGTAGCCGCCGCTCGAGATTGAGCCGCGCGCCCACGCTGGTGTTCATTTCCGGCTGGTAGAACTGGAACGTGTTGCGCCCCATGTCCTTCGCGCGGTACATCGCGAGATCGGATTTCTTCAACAGCGTTTCGACGTCTTCGCCATCCTGCGGGTACAGGCTCGCGCCCATGCTGCAGCCGACGTATAACTCCGTGCCGTCGAGCCAGACCGGCTCGGAGATCGTCGCGCGCACACGCTCCATCCATCCGATCAGCGTCTGCTCGGCGACGGCATCGGTCAGCACGATCACAAACTCGTCGCCGCCGTGGCGCGCAACCGTATCGCTCGGCCGCGCGCTGCGAGCGAGCCGCTCCGCAACGACGCCGAGCAGCCGGTCGCCGACGCTATGGCCAAGGCTGTCGTTGACGTTCTTGAAGCCGTCCAGATCGATGAAGACGACGGCGAGCGGTTTGCGGCGCGCGATGGCCTGATCGAGCCGCTCGCGCAGCAGATTGCGGTTCGGCAAGCGCGTGAGGTTATCGTAGTTCGCTTGGTATTCGAGCTGCTCCTGATAGCGGATGAGATCGGTGACGTCGTTGATCACGCCGATATGGTGCGTCGTGTTTCCGTCGGGGTTCGGCACCGGCGCGATGAACAGTTGATTCCAGAACAGCACACCGTCTTTACGATAGTTGCGCAGCACGGCGCTGACTTCCTTGTTCGCGGCCAGGCCTTCGCGAATGGCAACGAGCCCCTCCTGGTCGTGGTCGTCACGCTGCAGGAAACGGCAATCCTGCCCGATCAC
This sequence comes from Trinickia sp. Y13, assembly GCF_029522115.1. Classification (GTDB taxonomy): domain Bacteria; phylum Pseudomonadota; class Gammaproteobacteria; order Burkholderiales; family Burkholderiaceae; genus Trinickia. The sequence goes on from NZ_JAKWFK010000002.1 coordinate 231,728, forward strand.
CTCCGCGGGATCGTAGCCGGTGATGCGCTTGAACGCCGGATTGGCATATTCGACGACATGGCCGCTTTCGGCGGCGGCCGTGATCAGAATCGCGTTGACGCTCGCATCGAGCGCGCGGCTTTGCAAGCGCAGTGCCAAGTCGGAGCGCTTGCGATCGGTCACGTCGGTATAGGAGCCGAGCACGCCGATGACCGTGCCGTCCCCATTGGTCAGCGGAAGCTTGCTCGTGATGCCCGCGCGATGCACGCCGTCGATGAGCACCTCGAACTCGTGGTTCATCTTGGGCACGCCGGTCGCGATGACTTCCTCATCGGCCTTGCGCAATGCATCGGCCAACTCGCCCCAAGGCATGTCACGGTCGGTTTTACCGATCACTTGCTCGGTGTATGCCAACCCGGCGTCGCGCGCGAACGCCATATTGCAGCCGAGGTAGCGCGAATCGCGGTCTTTCCAGAAGATGCGCTGAGGAATATTGTCGATGACCGTTTCGAGCATCTGGTTCGACCGCTGAGCCTCGGCCTCGGCCTTGATCTGCTCGGTAACGTCGTCGGCCAGCACGAACGTCGCGGGGCGGCCCATGAAGGTCAATGCGTGATTCGTGATGTCGGCGCTCAACTGCGTGCCGTCGTTGCGCCGATGCCGCCATACGCCTGCCGCCACCCGGCCACGCCGCGGCGACGCCTGCTCGCGCGCGAGGTGCGATTCGAGCCGCGCGAGTTCGTCGGGCGCGGACAACTGGCGAATCGTCATACCTAGAAATTCGCTTTCGCTGTAACCGTACTGCTCGACCGCCGCGGCGTTGACCGCGAGGAAGCCCAGCGTTTCGCGGTCGTACACCCACATCGGCACCGGATGCGCGTCAAACAGCTCCCGAAAGCGCTCGTCGCTGCGGCGCATGGCGCGCGCCACCCGAATCTTCGCGCGCGCGGCGCTTTCCCTGACGCCGAACGTGTAGATGAGCATGCCGCAACCGGCCGCCATCGTCACGATGAGCAGCAGCGTGGTAAGCCGCGTCGAATGGGCGGAAGCCGCGAGCGATGACTTGAGCGCCGCGTCTTGATGCCAGCGCAGCTTGGCGAGCGCCGCATCCACCAGATCGAGCGTCGCGCCGGCGCGCACGTAGGCGGGCGCCGCCCAAGCGCGCGCATCGGAGCCGTCGTCAGGGCTTTGGCGCGCGCCCACACTGTGCTGAGCCGCCCGCGCGAATGCCGCCCGGGTCTCGCGCTCCACGCCGTCCGCAAGGTCGAACAACACCCGCAGATCGCCGCGCACGGCCGTGTCGTCGGCCAGCGCCGCCCGCAATTGCGCCTCGTCGCGCTCGAGCGTCGCCTCGCGCTCTCGCTCGAGGGCATCGCCGATCGGCGCACCGGACTGCGCGAAACGGCCAAGCGCAGCCAGCCCGGCGCCAAGCGCCGTGCGATAGTCGTCGAGCTCGTGCTTGACGCTCATCGAGCGCATCGTGCGCAGTTCGGTAGCGCGCTCGCTGCGAATCTGCCCGTAGGCCACGAACACATTTGCGCCTATCGCAGCTGCGGCGACCGCGACGTTAATCAGCAGCCGTTTCGATACAAAGGAACTCATGGATTCCGAACGCCGGTCGTATCGAGCGCCGTGCCTTGATGCGAAATACCGGCGGGAAGCGCTCAGGGAGGGGCGGCGCGGCTGGGTAGCCTCCAAAACTGCGAACCTGCTCGGCCCTTCGATGTGGGACCGACGCGGGCCTTTGCGCGCCAACTTATGAATAACGGCAGGGTTGAGCGGCGGGTTGAGGGTCGTCGCAGAAAAAATTCGTTCGTAGCTTGCAAATCGCTTCGACGCCCGGCAGAGGTGGCGGCACGGCGTGCCGGGAGCTTACTCCATCAGCCCGAACTCGCGCATGGCCGGCACGAAATCATGGCTCGGTTCGCTTTTGCGGGTCAGTTTCGCCAGAACATACCGTTTAAAGGGGTCAAGACGCCCCCAGCGTTCGATGGTTGGGGCCGGAGCGCCGACGAGACGGCTGTGTTGCACGACACCATCGGGAATCGCGTCGGCCTTGCGCCAGACCGGCTCGGCGTCAGGCGTGAACCAATCGGGCTCGATGTTGGCGTGCGTGCGCATCATCTCGAACAGGGCATGATCGAAGTTCGGCTCGATCGCCGCGTCCTCTTCAACGGGAAAGCGGGCGAGCAAGGTGCGATCGGCATGCGGCAGCAGTTGCCATTGCGCGAGCGATATACGAAGACCGAAGCGGTCGAGGTTGAAGCGCACCGACATCGGCATATACGTGAGATCCTCCGACGATACGAGCTCGAAATCGAACAGCAGCGGCGTTTCATGCAATCCCATGGCAGAGTCCTTTGCGCGCTTGCGCCGGGTGAAGCGGGCACGCGGCGCCCGCTTCGGGTATTTTAGAAGGTCTGTACGAGACTGACCGAGGAACGACCTTGAACGACCCGTTGGAAAACGCCGAGGAGTGCGGCGCCATCGAGCAAGCAGTGCGCAGGCATCGTGACGGCCACGTCGAGGCGGCGCACGACCACGTCGGCCAGGAATGGCCCATAGCGCTCGTTTTCAACGGCATCTCGCACGCCGTGATGATGTGCACGCCGCGCGATCTGGAAGCATTCGCCGCCGGTTTTGCGGTTTCGGAAGGCATCGTCGAGCGCGCAAGCGATATTCGCGACATCGAGGTCACGTTCCATCGCGAAGGCGTAGCGACGCCGTATGCGCAAGTCGAATTGACGATTGCGCAGCAGGCGTTCGCCGCACTGAAAGCGCGCCGGCGGGCGCTGGCCGGCCGCACCGGCTGCGGGGTATGCGGCATCGAAAGCATCGAGCTGCTCGATCTGGCTCCCGAGCGCGTGCCCGATACCGGTTTCCTCGAGCGGCTCGCGCCCGGCGCGATTGCGCGCGCGGCGAACGAACTGCCGCTGCATCAAGCGCTCACGCGCATGACGGGCGGCCTGCATGCCGCCGCCTGGTGCGACGCCAGCGGTGCGATCGCTTTCGCGTTCGAGGATGTCGGGCGCCACAATGCGCTCGACAAGTTGATCGGCCGCCTCGTGCGCGATCGGCTCGACGCGACGAACGGCTTCGTCTTCCTATCGAGCCGCGCAAGCTACGAACTCGTGCGCAAGGCGGCGCGCGTCGGCATCCCGATGGTGGCGACGATATCGGCGCCGTCCTCGCTTGCGATCGCACTTGCGCGAGAAGCGGGAATTCGGCTCGTCAGCTTTTGCAGAGAGTCGAGCTACGTCGAGTACGACGCTTCGTAGGGCTGGCGCGGGCCTTTCGAAGAGCGGTCACGTCGATGCGGCGCGGCACGCCTAATCGAACTGCCGGAAATCCGGCTTGCGCTTTTGAAAGAACGCCATCATGGCTTCGCGCGCCTCGGGCGCCAGCAGCATCTTGCCGAAGTGCACGACTTCTTCCTTCATGCGCTCGGCGATCTCCTGCCCCTGTGCCCGCTTCATCAGCATCTTCGTCACACGCAGCGACGATGCCGGCAATGCAGCGAGCTTGACCGCTTGCGCGTGGGCGAACGCATCGACTTCGCGGGCCGGCAGCAAGCGATTGACGATGCCCATGCGATGCGCTTCCTGCGCATCGAACGCTTCACCGAGCAACAGCTTTTCCGCGGCCAGCGGGTAGCCGGCGATGCGCGGCAGAAGCAGGCTCGAGGCCGCTTCGGGGCACAACCCCAATTGCGAGAACGGTAACGAGAACGTCGCGGAATCGGCTGCATACACGAGATCGCAATGGAGCAGCAAGGTCGTGCCGATGCCCACCGCCACGCCGGCAACCGACGCGACGATCGGCTTCTCGGCGCCGCTGATGCGCCGCAAAAATTGCAGCACGGGCGCATCTTCGCTTCCGGGCGGCGATTTCATGAAGTCTTCGAGGTCATTGCCCGCACTGAACGCGCCCTCGCCCCCGCGAATCAAAATCGCCCGCACCGCCGCGTCTTCTTGCGCATCGGCCAGCGCGTCGGCCATGCTCTGGTACATGGCCGACGTGATCGCATTCTTCTTTTCCGGCCGGTTCAAAGCGACCGTCAGCACGCCTTCGGCACTGCGCTCAATCACGATGTCCATCGTCTCTCTCCATAAAAAACGGTTCGCGGCCCCGAAGCATCGACGCTCCGAAGCGCACGAACCGTCATGACCGGGTCGCGGTGTCGATCAGAGCCGCTCGATGATGCCCGCGGCGCCCATGCCGGTGCCGACGCACATCGTCACCATGCCGTACTTCAGGTTGCGGCGGCGCAGCCCGTGCACGACGGTCGCAGCGCGAATCGCACCCGTCGCGCCGAGCGGATGGCCTAGCGCAATTGCGCCGCCAAGCGGATTGACCTTCGCCGGGTCGAGTCCGAGCTCGCGAATCACCGCCAAAGACTGTGCGGCAAACGCTTCGTTGAGCTCGATCCAATCCAGGTCGTCCTGCGTGAGACCCGCGGCTTTCAACGCCGCCGGGATCGCTTCCTTCGGCCCAATGCCCATCACCTCGGGCGGCACGCCGCGCACGGCGAAACTCACGAAGCGCGCGAGCGGCGTCAGGTTGAATTGCTTCAGGATCTTTTCGGATACGACGATGAGCGCGCCCGCGCCGTCCGACGTTTGCGAGCTATTGCCCGCCGTGACCGATCCCTTGTTCGCGAACACCGCACGCAGCTTCGCCAACCCTTCGAGCGTGGTATCGGGACGCGGGCCTTCGTCGAGCGCGATCTCGCGCGTCTTCGTCTTCACTTCGCCCGTCGCCAAGTCGGGCACGCGCTCGACGATCGCGTACGGGGCAATCTCGTCCTTGAACTCGCCCGATTGCTGCCCGGCAATCGCCCTCTGATGCGATTCGAGCGAGAAGCGATCCTGATCTTCGCGGCTCACCTTCCAGCGCTCGGCCACGCGCTCGGCCGTCAGGCCCATGCCGTAGGCGATGCCGAAGTTCTCGTTCGTGTCGAAGATATGCGGCGACATCGACGGCGTATTGCCCATCATCGGCACCATGCTCATCGATTCGCAGCCGCCTGCGATCATCGCCTCGGCCTCGCCGACGCGAATGCGATCGGCCGCCATGGCAAGCGCCGTCACGCCCGAGGCGCAAAAGCGATTGACCGTGACGCCGCCGACCGACTGCGGCAAACCCGCGAGCAATGCGCCGATCCGCGCGACGTTGAGCCCTTGCTCGGCTTCCGGAATCGCACAGCCGACGATGGCGTCTTCGATCACCTTCGTATCGAGTCCGGGCACTTGGGCAACGGCCGACTTGATTGCGTGGACGAGCAGCTCGTCCGGCCGCGTGTTCTTGAACGCGCCGCGCGGCGCCTTGCCGATCGGAGTGCGGCTAGCGGCGACGATGTATGCGTCTTGCACTTGTTTGCTCATTTGCAGCTCCTGCCGAATTAGTTGCGCACCGGCTTGCCGGTCTGCAGCATGCCCATGATTCGCTCTTGCGTCTTTTGCGTGCCCAGCAGATCGACGAAGGCGCGACGCTCGAGCGCGAGCAGCCATTCTTCGTCGACGAGACTGCCTGCTTCGACGTCGCCGCCGCACACCGCTTCGGCGATACGCGAGGCGATCAAGAAGTCGTGCGCGCTGATGAAGTTGCCGTCACGCATGTTCACGAGTTGGGCTTTGATGGTCGATATTGCCGAACGCCCGGCCACGGGAATCTGCTTGGCCGGCAACGGCGGACGGTAGCCCGCCGCGGCAAGCGCGCGCGCTTCCTTCTTCGCCGTATCGAGCAATTCGAAGACGTTGAAGACGATAGTGTCCGACGGCTTCAGGTAGCCCATGGCGCGCGCTTCGAGCGCCGAGCCCGACACCTTGGCCATCGCCGCGTTCTCGAACGACTTCGAGAGGAACTTGAGCAATTCGCCGTTCGATGCGCCGACGCTCGCAGCCGCATCGGCGGCGCGCAGCGCGGCTTCCTTCAGCCCGCCGCCCGCCGGCACGAGACCGACGCCGACTTCGACGAGGCCGACATAGCTTTCGATATGCGCGACGCGCTTGGCGCTCTGGAGCATCAACTCGCAGCCGCCGCCGAGGGCGATGCCGGAGACCGCCGCAACGACGGGCACGTTCGCATACTTCACGCGCAGCATGCCTTGCTGGAATTTCTTGACGAACGGCTCGATGCCTTTGGCGCCGCCCATCATGAACGCGGGCATCGCCTCTTCCAAGTTCGCGCCGGCCGAGAACGGGCCGCCCGGCGTGCCGAGCTTGAGCGAGCTCGGCTGCCACACGACCACGCCCTTGTACGATTGCTCCGCGAGTTCGATCGCTTGCGCGAGGCCATCGAGCACGCCCGGGCCGATCGTGTTCATCTTCGTCTTGAACGAGACGATGACGACATCGTCTTCGCCGGCTCGGTCATCGACCCACGCGCGGACCGAATCGTTCTCGAACAGCGTCTTGCCGTAGCGCTTAGGATCGACGCCCGTCTCGCCCACGAGCGGCGCGCGAAATACTTGCTTACGATAGACGGGCAGCGTCGAACGCGGCTCGAATGTGTTCGATGCCGGCGACCACGAGCCTTCGTCGGTATGCACGCCGCCGCGTTCCGCGACCGCGCTCTCGAATACCCACCCGGGCAGCGGCGCATTGGCGAGCGCCTTGCCCGCCGCGATGTCCTCTTGCACCCACTGCGCCACTTGTTTCCAACCCGCGGCTTGCCAGCCTTCGAACGGACCTTCGTTCCAACCGAAGCCCCAGCGGATGGCGAGGTCGACGTCGCGCGCGTTATCGGCGATCGACGCCAAATGCACGGCGATGTAGTGGAACACGTCGCGGAAGATCGACCAGAGGAATTGCGCTTGCGGGTGCTCCGATTCGCGCAACAACTTCAGGCGCTCGGCGGAAGGACGCTTCAAGATGCGCCCGACCAATTCGTCGGCCTTCGCGCCGCCTTCGACGTACTCGCCCGTCTTCGCGTCGAGCACTTTGATGGTCTTGCCTTCTTTCTTGTAGAAACCCGCGCCGCTCTTCTGGCCGAGCGCGCCCTTGGCGACGAGCGCGGCCAGCACGGCCGGCGTCTCGTAGACGGGCAAGAAAGGATCGTCGGGCAGGTTGTCCTGCATCGTCTTGATGACGTGGGCCATCGTATCGAGGCCCACGACGTCGGCCGTACGGAACGTGGCCGACTTTGCGCGACCCAAGCGCGAACCCGTCAAGTCGTCGACTTCGTCGAAGCGCAAACCGAACTTGGCCGCTTCCGCGACGACCGCGAGAATCGAAAACACGCCGACGCGGTTGGCGATGAAATTGGGCGTGTCCTTGGCGCGCACGACGCCCTTGCCCACGACGCTCGTCAGGAACGATTCGAGATCGTCGAGGATCTGCGCCCGCGTGTGCGAAGTCGGGATCAGTTCGACCAGATGCATGTAGCGCGGCGGATTGAAGAAATGCACGCCGCAAAAGCGCGACTTCAATTCGTCGGAGAATCCATCGGACAGCTTGGTGATCGACAAGCCGGACGTGTTGCTCGCGAAGATCGCATGCGGCGCGAGATGCGGCGCGACCTTCTTGTACAGATCATGCTTCCAGTCCATGCGCTCGGCGATCGCTTCGATGACGAGATCGCACTCGGCGAGCTTGGCGATGTCGTCCTCGTAGTTCGCCGGCTCGACATAGCGGGCGTCGTCCTTGACGCCGAAAGGCGCGGGCGACAGCTTCTTCAGGTTCTCGATCGCCTTCAACGCGATCGCGTTCTTCGGGCCTTCCTTGGCCGGAAGATCGAACAGCAGCACCGGCACCTTGGCGTTGATCAGGTGCGCGGCGATCTGCGCGCCCATCACGCCGGCGCCGAGCACGGCCACCTTGCGAATGATCAGATTGCTCACGTCTATCCTCCTTCGGAGTCATGCATGTTCGCAGGCTCGGTGCGTACGTCGCACAGCGCCGAGCCGCGGTAAATCCGGTTGAGCGTGGCGCGCCGTCTCGTGCGCGCCGCGCGGCTTTGCATTGCGCAGACTTAGAACAGCGCTTCGTCGACTTCCATCAAAGTCTTGGAGCCTGCACGCGCCTCACGGATGGTCTTGGCCGTCTCGGGCAGCAGCTTGGCGAAGTAGAAACGCGCCGTGGCGAGCTTCGATTTGTAGAACGGATCGCCCGACGCTTCTTTGTCGAGCGCGATGCGCGCCATGCGCGCCCAGAAGTACGAGAACACGAGGTGGCCGACCGTGCGCAAGTACGGCACGGCCGCCGCGCCCACTTCGTCCTGGTTCTGCATCGCCTTCATGCCGATTTCCATCGTGAGTTTTTGCACCTTGTCGCCGATGTCGGCGAGCGGGTTGATGAACTCCTGCATCTCCGGCTTGACGCCTTCGGCTTCGACGAAATCGGTCACGAGCTTGCCGAACTTGCGCAGCTTGGCGCCCATATCGCCCAAGACCTTGCGGCCGAGCAAGTCGAGCGATTGCACCGCGTTCGTGCCTTCGTAGATCATGTTGATGCGGGCATCGCGCACATACTGCTCCATGCCCCATTCCTTGATGAAGCCATGACCGCCGAAGATCTGCATCGCGTGATTCGTGCATTCGAACGCGTTGTCCGACAGGAACGCCTTCAAGATCGGCGTGAGCAGCGCAACGAGATCGGCCGCTTCTTTGCGCACGGCTTCGTCACCGTGCGAGAGTTCCTTGTCGATCTGGACGGCGGACCAGTACGAGAACGCGCGCGCGCCCTCGGCATAGGCCTTTTGCGTGAGCAGCATGCGGCGCACGTCTGGATGCACGATGATCGGATCGGCGGGCTTGTCCGGCGCCTTCGGCCCCGTGAGCGAGCGCATCTGCAGACGCTCTTTCGCGTAGACCAACGAGTTTTGGTAGGCCACTTCCGTCAAGCCCAGGCTTTGCATGCCCACGCCCAAACGCGCCGCGTTCATCATCACGAACATCGCCTGCAGGCCACGGTTCGGTTCGCCGACGAGCCAGCCTTTCGCGTTGTCGAGGTTGATCACGCAGGTGGCGTTCGCATGAATGCCCATCTTATGCTCGATCGAGCCGCACTTCACGCCGTTGCGCTCGCCCGGCTCGCCCGCTTCGTTCGGCACGAACTTGGGGACGATGAACAGCGAGATGCCTTTCGTGCCGGGAGGCGCATCGGGCAGGCGTGCGAGCACGAGGTGGACGATGTTCTCGGCCAGGTCGTGTTCGCCGCTCGAGATGAAGATTTTGGTGCCGGTGATGAGGTAGGAACCATCACCGTTCGATTCTGCCTTCGTGCGCAAAATGCCGAGGTCGGTGCCGCAGTGCGGTTCGGTCAAGCACATCGTGCCGGTCCACTCGCCCGCCACGAGCTTGGGCAGATAGACTTTCTGCTGCTCGGGCGTGCCGTGCGCATGTAAGCACTCGTAGGCGCCGTGCGACAGGCCCGGATACATCGTCCACGCTTGGTTGGCCGAGTTCAGCATTTCGTAAAGCGCGTTGTTCACGAATGCGGGCAGCCCCTGGCCGCCGTATTCCGGATCGCAGCCGAGCGCAGGCCACCCCGCTTCGACGTATTGGCGGTAAGCCTCCTTGAAGCCCTTGGGCGTGGTCACCACACCGTCGCCCGCGTACGTGCAGCCTTCCTGGTCGCCGCTTTGATTGAGCGGGAACAGCACCTGCGCGCAGAACTTGCCGGCTTCTTCGAGCACCTGGTTGATCGTGTCGACATCCAGATCGGCATGCTTGGGCATGCCCTTCACTTCGTCTTCGACGTTCAGCAGTTCGTGCAGCACGAATTGCATGTCGCGCAGCGGCGCGGCGTACTGACCCATGACTTCCTCCAAAGGTTTCCAACGATGAGATCGAGCGGCCTGCCAGGTCGATGCGCCGAACATGACCTCGCAACTACCGGCGGCTCTCGCTCTGATACGAAACAATCGTTTTTTCCAACGCGGCCCACGTGAGGCGCTCGGCATCGGGCAGATGCAGAAAGCGCGCGTCGTGATGCAGGCCGAGCGTGAAGCTATACAGTTCGAACAACATCAAATCCGGATCGGTGTCCGAGCGCAAATGTGCTTCTTCGACAGCTTGCGAAATGGCGCGCAGCAACGCCGCCCGCCAAGTCGATACGCTCAGCACCAGTTGCTCGCGAACCGGGTTGTCGCCACGGTCGTCGTATTCGACCGCGCCGCTGATGTAGATGCACCCCGTCGTGACTTCCTGGATGCGCCGCTCCATCCAGCGGCCGAGCATCGCGCGCAAGCGCGGCAAGCCGCGCGGCTCGCGCAGGCTCGGGAAAAACACCTCCTCCTCGAAACGGCGGTGGTATTCCCGAACGACCTCCACCTGCAGATCCTCGCGCGAGCCGAAATGCGCGAAGACGCCGCTCTTGCTCATCTGCATCCGCTCGGCGAGCAAGCCGATCGTCAAGCCTTCGAGCCCGTCCCGGCTCGCTAAATCGAGCGCTGCGTCTAGAATTGCAGCTCGCGTTTGTTCACCTTTTCGCATAGCGTCTCTATACCGTTCTTATAGCTGTGCAACCAAAAAATCGAACGGCCGTACTATTATTGAGCGCGACCGTCCTTGAAACAAGGACTTTATTAGAAACCGGAATCTAACCTGACGGGGCGACAACCCACGTAGGGACGGATCGGCCTAGTCGTAACCGCCGACGGTCAACAGCTTCATCACCGCCCGATACAGCGCATAGGCGAACCAATTGGTCAGCCGCTCGGGCAACGTCCGAGCGGCGTAGCACACCGCATCGATCGGGCGCGCTTCGTCGAACGCCGTCAGTATCGCTTCGCGCAACTGCGCAATTTCCGGATGCTCGATCAGCACGACGTTCGCTTCATTGTTGAGCACGAGGCTCAGCGCGTCGAGGTTCGAGGATCCGACCGTCGCCCAGTCCGAATCGACGACGGCCACTTTGCCGTGCAACATCGTCTTCTCGTACTCGCCGATCTGCACGCCTGCTTTCAGAAGAACGCGGTAGAGATACGGCACGGCCCAGTCGAGCGCGGCGAATTCCTTGCGGCCCACGAGCAGGCGCACGGCTACGCCACGCCGCGCCGCACGCACGAGCGCGCGACGCAGCTTGCGGCCCGGCATGAAATACGGGTTCGCGAGCAGAACTTCATGCCGAGCTCGTCCAATGGCGACGAGATACGCCTTCTCGATTGCGCGCCGATTCACGAAGTTATCGCGCGCGACGAACGCCACGCTCGGCGCTTTCAGTGCGCGCCGGGCCGCGCGAGCAGCCGATTCCTTCCTCGCGTCGCTCTCGCGTGACATCGCCTTCGTCAACGGCACGAGCGCGCGCGACATCGATTCCGCGTAAGGGCGATGCCCGAGCGTCAAGCGCCGCCACTGCGCATCCAGCGCCGCGCGCACGTCTGCGACCACGGGCCCCGTCAACTCGACGGCGAAATCCCAGCGAGGATGCTCGAGACGGCCGCTCGTGGCCGCGAAGTCGTCCACGACGTTGATGCCGCCGCAGAACGCCACGCGCTCGTCGACGAGCGCGAGCTTGCGATGTGTGCGCGACAGGCCGAAGCGCCCAAACAGGCCCAGCAAACCGGGGTTGTAGATGCGATGCTCGACGCCGGCCGCGACCCACTCGTCGAATAGCGCGAGCCGGCCCGTGCCCAAGCCGTCGGTGATCACGCGCACCCGCACGCCGCGCAGCGCCGCGCGCACGAGCGCGTCGGACACCGGGCGGCCGGCCTCGTCATCGCAAAAGATATAGGTTTCGATCGAGACGCTGACGCGGGCGGCATCGACGTGCGCAATCAACGCGGCAAAGTAGTCGGCACCGCTTGCGAAGAGCCGCACCCCATTGCCGGCCGTGAAATGAAGCCGCGAGGCGCGGCGTCGCGATACGAGCGCCCGACCGATGCGCGCGAGGCGGCGCGCGCCCCGGTGGCTCATGCGCCTTCGGGCCGCTGCACAGCGCCCGCGAGCGACGCGCCCGCGTGGAGGCGCCGCGGCAGTTGCAAGATGGCGTCGCGGTTCGACGACGAGAAACAGCGCACCGCGGCTTGCTCGTACGGCAGCCAGAGGTGCGCCGTGTGCTCCCGCGGCGCGAGCGTGACTTCCAGCCGGTGCGGGACTTCGAGCCCGAACCAGTGTTCGACATTGCGCGTGACGCCTTCGGCATAGCGATGACGCCAGACCGGATAGATCTCGTATTCGATCTGCTCGCCCCAATCGACGAGCGCGTCGGCGCTCACGAGGGCGCTTCCCACGACGATGCCGGTTTCTTCCGCCACCTCGCGCGCAGCGGTTTCTTCGAGCGGTTCATCGATACGATCTTTCGAGCCCGTCACCGACTGCCAAAAGCCGGGCCGGTCGGCGCGCTCGATGATCAGCACGTCGAGCGCGGGCGTGTAGATGACGACGAGGACGGACTCCGGAATTTTCGGCGGCTTGAGCATGGTGTCGGATGGGTGCGCGTTTGCCCGTCAGCATAGCGCGTGAGACAGATGTATGCGATACACGCGGTGCGGCGACGCGTCGATGAGGCCCGCCGGGCGCGCAATGAGCAGAGCAATGCCGCCCTGCGTCGGTAAGCGATCACGGTAGACGCGGCCGCTCCCACACCCGGTAACGAAAACACCCCGTAAATCGGAGGCTATCCAATATACGGGGTGCTCACGTCGAAAACCGCCTTTCGGGCAGCGACCGGCAGGCGGTCGTCAGGCCTTCGGCTGCTCCGGCTGACGCAGGCGGATATGCAACTCGCGCAATTGACGCTCGTCCACCGCGCTCGGCGCCTGCGTGAGCAGACACTGCGCGCGCTGCGTCTTCGGGAAGGCGATGACGTCGCGAATCGAATCGGCGCCGGCCATCATCGTGACGATGCGATCGAGACCAAATGCGATGCCGCCATGCGGCGGCGCGCCGTATTGGAGCGCATCGAGCAGGAAGCCGAATTTGGCCCGCGCTTCCTCGGCGCTGATCTTCAGTGCGCGGAAGACCTTGCTCTGCACCTCTTCGCGGTGGATCCGCACCGAGCCGCCGCCGATTTCCCAGCCGTTGAGGACCATGTCGTAAGCCTTGGCGAGGCAGCGACCCGGATCCGATTCGAGGAATTCCAGGTGTTCGTCCTTCGGGCTCGTGAACGGATGGTGAGCCGCCACGTAGCGCGCCTCTTCCTCGTCGTACTCGAACATCGGGAAGTCGACGACCCAAAGCGGCTTCCAGCCGGCTTCCACGAGCCCATTCGCCTTGCCGAATTCGGAATGGCCGATCTTCAGGCGCAGCGCACCGAGACTGTCGTTGACCACCTTCGCGCGATCGGCCGCGAAGAAAATGATGTCGCCGTCTTGCGCGCCCGTGCGCTCGAGGATGGCCGCGATCGCCGCGTCATGCAGGTTTTTCACGATCGGGCTTTGCAAGCCGTCGCGGCCCTTCGCCACCTCGTTGACCTTGATCCACGCCAGGCCCTTCGCACCGTAGATGCGCACGAATTCGGTGTAGCCGTCGATATCGCCGCGCGAGAGCTCGCCGCCCTTGGGCACCCGCAGCCCCGCCACACGGCCGTCCTTCGTGTTGGCCGGCGCGCTGAACACCTTGAAGTCGACATCCTTCATCGCATCGGTGAGCTCGGTGAACTCGAGCTTCACGCGCAGGTCGGGTTTGTCCGAGCCGAAACGCGCCATCGCTTCGGAGTACTGCATGACCGGGAACGGCGCGTCGAGCGCGATGCCGATCGTCTCCGAAAAGACGTGGCGAATCATCTGCTCGAACAGATCGCGAATCTCCTGCTCGCCGAGGAACGAAGTTTCGCAGTCGATCTGGGTGAATTCGGGCTGACGATCGGCGCGCAGATCTTCGTCGCGAAAGCACTTCACGATCTGGTAGTAACGATCGAAGTTCGCGACCATCAAGAGCTGTTTGAACAACTGCGGCGATTGCGGCAACGCGAAGAATTGCCCGGCGTTCACACGCGAGGGCACGAGATAATCGCGTGCGCCTTCGGGTGTGCTCTTCGTGAGCATCGGCGTTTCGATGTCGATGAAGCCTTGCGCGTCCAGATATTTGCGCACTTCCATCGCGACGCGATAGCGCAAACGCAGGTTGTTCTGCATTTGCGGACGGCGCAGGTCGAGCACGCGGTGCGTGAGGCGCGTCGTTTCCGAGAGGTTGTCGTCGTCGAGTTGGAACGGCGGCGTGATCGATGCGTTGAGCACCGTCAACTCATGGCAAAGCACTTCGATCTTGCCGCTCTTCAACCCGGCATTGGTCGTGCCTTCCGGACGGTTGCGCACGACGCCCGCCACGCGCACGCAAAACTCGTTGCGCACGCCTTCGGCCGCCTTGAACATCTCGGCACGGTCCGGGTCGCAGACGACTTGAACCAAGCCTTCGCGATCGCGCAAGTCGATGAAGATGACGCCGCCATGGTCGCGCCGGCGATGCACCCACCCGCACAGCGAAACGGTTTGGCCCAGCAGGTGTTCGGTCACCAGACCGCAGTATTCAGATCTCATCGACATGGTATTCGTCTTTCGTTTGGCATAAAGGGGCAACGCGCGGCGAACTCGCTCGCGGCGCGGCGCCTAGGGTCTAAAGGGGCGGCTCGACCGGACGGCGGGCCGGCACGCTCGCCGGACCTTGCGGGGCGACGACGCCCATCGAGACGATGTACTTGAGCGCGGCATCGACAGTCATATCGAGCTCGACGACTTCCGCTTTGGGCACCATCAGGAAAAAGCCCGACGTCGGGTTCGGCGTCGTCGGCACATACACGCTGACATGCTCGGCTTGCAGGTGATTGACGACATCGCCGCCCGGCGTGCCCGTGAGGAACGCGATGGTATACGAGCCGCGCCGCGGGTATTCGATCAGGAGCGCTTTGCGGAACGCATTCCCGCTGCTCGAAAGCAACGTGTCCGACACCTGCTTCACGCTCGTGTACAGCGGGCCGACGATTGGAATGTGCCGCACGATCGCATCCCACCACGTGACGAGCTTCTGGCCGACGAAGTTCTGCGTGAACAAGCCTACGATGAAGATGAACGCGAGCGTGAGCAACGCCCCGACGCCTGGCAGGTGAAAGCCGAACAATTTCTCGGGTTGCCACGCCGAGGGCAGCAGCAACAGCGTCTGGTCCATCGTGCCGATGATGAGCCCCAGCACCCAAAGCGTGATCGCCAAGGGCACGAGAACCAGCAAGCCGGTCAAAAACACGGATTTCAGCGTCGTCTTCTTCATGTCTACCGCCAGGGAACCGCTTCTAAAGGAATCGGCGCGCGTCCTAGCGCCGGCGCACATCGAGAGCCGATGCGCGAACGGGCGCGAGGGCGCGTGCAGCGACCGGCGCGCAGATGCGGGCGGCGGCGCGTGCTAGCGATGCGGCGCTTACGCGTCGGTCGCGGCCGACGCGCTGCTAGCGGCCGGTTGCGCGGCCGCGCTGTCCGACTTCGTTTCCGACTTCGTTTCGGCCTTCGCTTCAGGCTTGGCCTCGGCATTGGCTGCTCCGGCGCTCGAGGCGGCCCCTTTCGAGCCGTTCGAGCCGCCGCGGAAATCGGTGACATACCAGCCGGAACCCTTGAGCTGGAAACCGGCGGCCGTTACCTGTTTGCGGAACGAGTCCTTCTCGCAATGCGGACACTGCGTTAGCGGCGCGTCGCTCATCTTTTGGAGCACATCCTTCTCGAAGCCGCACGATTCGCAACGGTAGGCGTAGATCGGCATGATTCTGTTCCCGACTATTTCCGACAAAAAAACGGTTGAGCGCTTGCAAAGCGTTGAATTATAGCCGCAATTGGCCGCACCCCGTGATCCGGGCGCAGCCCTGCGCGGTTTGCGAGATGGGGGCGTGGTCGCAAAAAATCAACCCCGGGGGGCCGGGCGATCAACGCCTACGCCAGGTCATCCAGCGCTCTCGCCCCGCGAACACCGGGATCGAATCGCTGACCGCTTCGTCCTCGACCAGCTCGAACGAGTCACCCAGCAATGCGTCGAGGTCGGCACGCGATATGCCGAACGGCGGGCCTTTCGGCGATTCGTCGAAAAAGAAGAACCCGGCCAGCACGGCTCCGGGCCGAAGCAGTTCCGCCATCCGAGCCGCATAGTCGGCGCGGCGCTTGGGCGGCAACGCGCATAGAAACGCGCGCTCGTAAATCCACTCGGGCGCGAATGGCGGACGATAGGTGAAGAAATCGGCTTGCTCGACGAGCGCGGCGCGGGCCCCGAGCTGCTTGCGCGCCACGGCGACGGCATCCGCCGAAAAATCGATCGCGCGCACAGTCCAACCGGCTTGCGCCAGCGCAGCGGCCTCGTGCGCGCTACCGCACCCGGGGATCAACACGGTCCGCGGCGCGCTTCGCGCGACGAAGTCGGCGAACGCCGAAGGCACGCCGGCCTGGTCCCACGGCGTGTAGCCCTCGCGAAATCGTTCGTCCCAAAACTCCGCGGTGTTTGGATCCCGCGTCGAGAAAACCGGGCTTGCGCCGCCGGCGCTCGTGTGGGCGGCGGCGCGCGGACCGGGCGCGGAGGATTTGGCCATGGCGTTACGCTCCGTAAGCGAGGGCGAGCCATGCTCGGGCCAGCACGGCGCCCGCGCCCGCGGCCACGCCGAACAACAACAGCGCTTGGAGCAGACGGTTCGTGCGCTTTTGCTCGAGCAACAGCAGTTTGATGGCGGTATCTTGCGTGTGGCGCCCGCCGTCTTGCCGCTCAGCGAGGATGTGGTGCACGAGCCGCGGCAACTGCGGCAGCGTTTTGCTCCACTGCGGCGCCTCGACCTTGAGCCGCTCGTACCAGCCGCGCCAGCCGATCTGCTCGTTCATCCACCGCTCGAGATAGGGTTTGGCCGTCTTCCACAAATCGAGCTCGGGATCGAGCGAGCGGCCGAGGCCCTCGACGTTGAGCATCGTCTTTTGCAGCAGCACGAGCTGCGGCTGAATCTCGACGTTGAAGCGGCGCGAGGTGGAGAAAAGACGCAACAACACCTGCCCGAGCGAGATGTCCTTCAACGCCCGGTCGAAATACGGCTCGCACACCGCGCGAATCGCGCTCTCGAGTTCTTCGACCCGCGTCGAGGGCGGCACCCATCCCGATTCCAAATGCAGCGTCGCCACGCGGTGATAGTCGCGCTTGAAGAACGCAAGGAAGTTTTGCGCCAGGTAATTCTTGTCGAAGTCGGACAGCGCGCCGATGATGCCGAAATCGAGCGCGATATAGCGCCCGAAGTGCGCCGGGTCGAGGCTGACCTGAATGTTGCCGGGGTGCATATCGGCATGAAAGAAGCCATCGCGAAACACCTGCGTGAAAAAAATCTCGACGCCTTCGCGCGCAAGCTTCGGGATGTCGACGCCCGCCGCCCGCAGCGTCTCCACCTGGCTGATCGGCACGCCAACCATGCGCTCCATCACGAGCACGTTCTGGGTGCAAAACTCCCAGTACATTTCGGGGACGAGCAGCAAATCGAGGCCCGCGAAATTGCGCCGCAATTGGCTGCCGTTGGCCGCCTCGCGCATGAGGTCGAGTTCGTCGTGCAGGTACTTGTCGAACTCGGCGACCACCTCTCTCGGCTTGAGCCGCTTGCCGTCGGCCCAGATCCGCTCGGCCCAGGTCGCCAGATCGCGCAACAGTGCGAGATCCGAATCGATGACGGGCAGCATGTTCGGCCGCAGCACCTTGATCGCGACGTCCTTGCCTGCATGTTGGCCCGACTTCACCTTCGCGAAATGCACCTGCGCTATCGACGCGCTCGCCACGGGCACGCGCTCGAACTCGTCGAACAATACGTCCACGCGCGCGCCGAGCGATCTTTCGATGATTTCGATCGCGACGTCGGAGTCGAACGGCGGCACCTGATCTTGCAACTTGGCCAGTTCGACGGCGACTTCGGCCGATAGCAGGTCTCGGCGTGTGGAGAGCACCTGCCCGAACTTGACGAAGATCGGGCCCAAGCTTTCGAGCGCGAGCCGCAGCCGCACGGCCGGCGGCGCCTTGAACCGGCGGCCGACCGTCGTGATGCGCAGCAAAAAACGCACGCGGCGATCGCTGATGCGATTGAGCATCATTTCGTCGAGCCCGAAGCGCACGACGGTGTACACGATCTTGAAAAAACGCAGTAGACGCATGGCTGGCCCGCGGACTAACGTACGCGGCGCAACGCGCCTGCCTGGCGCGCAAGCGCCTGCTGATCGAGACGCTCGATCCGTTTTTCGACGCGCGCCAGTGCATCGCGGGTACGCGCCAGTTCGGCGTTGAACGCGTCGAGCGCACGGCGGCGCACGAGCTGCGGCTTCTCGTCGAGCAGATATTCGGCAATCGAATCGCGCAGGCTGCGACCCGCACGCAAGGCCTGATCTCCCGCCGCCCGCACGAGGCCAGCGGCGCGGTGGGCTGGTGCGTCGCCGATCAATTTCGCTAAATCCTCCTCGGGCTCCCAGCGCAAGTGCTCGGCCAGCTTCGCGAGCTGCGTGGCCAATTCGGCGTCGCCTTCGATCTTCACGTGCTTCATCACCGCCGCCTGACCGCCTTGCATGAAGGCCGGGAGGGCATCGGGACCGATCGCCAGCGAAACGTCGACGGCTCTCGCATCGCTTGCATCGACGGCCGCAAGGTAGCCGTCCGACTCGATGGCGAAGGTCAAAACGATCGAGGAAAACGCGAGACGGGCCGTCTTGCCGGCGTAAGGCGCGAGGCGCTCGCGCGCCCAGGCTTCGCGAGCGAGCAAGTGGTTGACGGCGGCGGCAAAGGGCTTGGCGGCAAGAGTCATCGGGTAGGAATAAAAAGCCCGCGCCGGCGGCAGCCGATGCGGGCCTCTATTGTAGCGCCCGACGCCCGGGCGCTACCGCCGGCCAAACGACTCGGCACGAATGCCCCGAGCCGAACGGACGGCGCCGCTCAATGCACGGCAGCCTGCTCGATACCGGCGAGCACCCATCCTGCGCCGGCCTGCTTGGGCTTGCTCAACTGCCAGATTTCGGCGAACGGCTGCGCCGCCTGGCCGGAAACCTCGCGGATCAGGCCGCTGTAACGCACGCTCGCGCGATATTCGAGGGGATCTTCCGCGAGATCGATCAGTTCGGCATTGAGCTGCACGACATCGGTCTGGTTGCGCTCGCCGGCCTGGGCGGCATGCTCGAGCTTGAGTTCGGCGAAGACTTCGGGCGTGGAGAACGTGCCGATATCGGCGAGATTGCCCGCATCCCATGCGGCCTGGAGACGCACGAAATTCACCTTCGCGTGATGCAAGAAAGCCGCTTCGTCGAAATCGTCCGGACGCGCGAAGGCCGCGTGCCCCGCATCGGCCACGGCGGACGAGCCCGAGGCGCTCATGGCTTGTGACTTGGCCGTCAGATCCGTGAAGACGTCGTGGCGCACCGACGAGGCGCCGCCGGCCCCCGCCAGCGCGGGCGTGATTGCGCCGCGGCGGCGCAGGGAAAGCAGTTTGCGCACGAGCCAAATCCCGACCATCGCCATCAGCGCGATCACGATGACGTTTGCCATCGCGCTCGCGAATGCCCCGCCTAGACCGAAGTGCGACAGCAACGCGGCGATGCCCAGGCCCGCCGCCAACCCGGCGATCGGCCCAAGCCAGCGCGAGCGCGCCGGGGTGGCCTGCGCGGGCTGTGGATTTTGCGTGCGCTGCGCTTGCGCGCCGGCAGGCGTTTGCGCGCCCGAAGACGCCGTGCGGGTCGATTGCTGGGCGGGCGGCGTGACGTCGCGCTGCATCGTGGCCTGCGATTGCCGGCCGAAGCTACGGCTGCCGCCCATGCGTTTGGCCTCGGCATCGAGCGTCGCAAGCGTACCGGCGGCTAGCATCGTCGCCACTGCAAAGAGCCTGATTCGCTTCGTCAAATGCCATGAAAGCTGTTTGGAAGAATGAGAAAGCGAATCGGCCATTGCAGTATTCCTTATAAAAACAATGAGTTAGAGGTTCTAATACTTCACCCCCACGTGCAAGGCTACCACGCCAGCTGACAAATTGTAATATTTCACGCTGTCGAGACCGGCCTGCTCCATCATCGTCTTCAAGGTGTCTTGATCTGGATGCATGCGGATCGACTCCGCAAGATATCGGTAACTGTCGGCATCTTTCGCGAATTTGGCGCCTAACCAAGGCAAAACCTTGAAGGAATAGACGTCATACGCCTTCTTCAGCGGCTCCCACACCTTCGAGAATTCCAGCACGAGCAAACGGCCGCCCGGCTTGAGCACGCGCCGCATCTCAGAAAGGGCGACTTCCTTGCGCGTCATGTTGCGCAGGCCGAAGGCGACCGTCGCCACGTCGAAGTAATTGTCGGGAAACGGAATTTTCTCGGCGTCGCAGAGCAGCGCGGGGGTGACGAGGCCACGGTCGAGCAGGCGGTCGCGCCCCACGCGCAGCATCGATTCGTTGATGTCGGTCAGCCAGACCTCGCCGGTCGGTCCCGCCTGTTTGGCGAACGCGCGAGACAAATCGCCCGTGCCGCCCGCGATGTCGAGCACCTTGAAGCCGGGGCGCACGTGCGCCTGCGCGATCGTGAACTGCTTCCAAACGCGGTGCAGCCCGCCCGACATCAAGTCGTTCATCAAGTCGTAATTGGTCGCGACCGAGTGGAATACGCCCGCCACCTTCTTCGCTTTTTCCTGCTCGTCGACGGTTTCGAAGCCGAAGTGGGTCTTGCTCATCGCGTTATCCTCCGCGTTTTTCAAATAGGTGCGCGATCGTATCAGCGCACGCCGCGCCGTTCCAGCGAGCGCCGTTTGCAGGCAAGGACAAATGGCCGCGAACGACTCGCGAAGCGGCCCCTGCTAGTGCGGTCAGTGGCAGTGGCCGCGCGCGGCGGCGGGCGCGGCCATCGGCGCGTCGCGATCGACGCCGGCGGCTGCAAGCCTATCGAAGTAGCTGCGCCACAGCTCGTCCTGGCGCGTCGCCAGTTCGTGGAGCAAATCCCACGAATAGATGCCCGTCGAATGGCCATCGGAGAAGGTAGGCTGCAGCGCATAGTTGCCGACCGGCTCGAGCGAGACGATCGACACCTCGCGCTTGCCCGTTTGCAGGGTTTCCTGTCCCGGCCCGTGTCCGCGCACTTCGGCCGACGGCGAATACACCCGCATCAGTTCGAAAGGAATCCGGTAGCTCGCGCCGTCCCCATACTGCAGCTCCAGCGTGCGCGATTTTGCATGAACGACGATGCCCGTGGGCACCGGCGTGCGCGAAGTCATTCCGCTCATTGCTTGCCTCTCGTTCGATTCAGCGATCGGATTGCGCGCCCTCCTGCGGCGGCGCGTCGCATCCCACGGCAGCCGGGCTTCACATGCCCGCCTGCGTCATTTCCTGGCGCAGCGCGTCGGCGATCAGCGTGGCTTGTGCGCGCCGCTGCGACAGCAATGCCTCGGAGACGGACCGCTGCCGCGGCGCCCAGATCGGCAGCGGAAAATGCGCATCGTTCGAAAACCGCGGAATCACGTGCCAATGCACGTGCGGCACCTGGTTGCCCAGACTCGCGAGATTCACCTTGGTAGGGGCCAGCACGCGCCGTACCGCGCGCTCGGTCGCATACACGGCCAGCATCACGCGTTGACGCTCCTGGGATGCCAAATCCGAAAACTCGGCCACGTGGGCGTTCCAAACCACGCGGCACAAGCCCGGATAGTCGTGCTCGTCGGCCAATACGACGCGCAATGCATCGTCCTGCCAGAGCACGACGCCGCCTTCCTCACGGCAAAATACGCAATCCATGATCGCCCCTTCGCGTTCGACCCACGACGGCGAGCGCGGTTACACGCGTGCGCAGTTGCACGCGTGCGCTATTACACCAGCACCCGCTCGATCCCGCCATCGTTCGCGCGTTGAACGTAATCGGCCATCCAGTCCTCGCCCAGAAGGAGGCGCGCCATCTCGACGACGATGTAGTCGGCTTCGATATCGGCATCCTCGTTGTAGCGCGAGAGTCCTTGCAAGCACGACGGGCAGCTCGTCAGTATCTTGACGTCGGCCGAACCGTTGGCCGCCGCGCCGCCGTCGGCCGCGCCCGAATTCGGGTTCGCCGAGGCGACCGGAATCTCGCGCAGCTTGGCCGCGCCCTTGCGGATTTCTTCTTCCTTACGGAAGCGCACCTGCGTCGAAATGTCGGGGCGGGCCACCGCGAAAGTGCCCGACTCGCCGCAACAGCGCTCGTTCTTCTCGATCTTGTAGCCGTCGTTGCTCGAACCCATCAACTCATTGACGAGCTTGACCGAATCCATCGTCTTGATCGGCGTATGGCACGGGTCGTGGTACATGTAGCGCGTGCCTTTGACGCCGTCGAGCTTGATCCCCTTTTCCAGCAGGAACTCGTGGATGTCGATGATGCGGCAGCCCGGGAAGATCTTCTCGAATTCGTAGCCGGCCAGCTGATCGTAGCAGGTGCCGCACGAGACGACCACGGTCTTGATGTCGAGATAGTTCAGCGTGTTGGCCACTCGGTGGAACAGCACCCGGTTGTCCGTGACGATCTTTTCCGCTTTGTCGTACTGTCCCGAGCCGCGCTGCGGATAGCCGCAGCACAGATAGCCAGGCGGCAGCACAGTCTGCACGCCCGCTTCCCACAGCATCGCCTGCGTCGCCAGACCCACCTGCGAGAACAGCCGCTCGGAGCCGCAGCCCGGGAAGTAGAACACCGCCTCCGAATCGACGGTCGTCGTCTTCGGATTGCGGATGATCGGCACGATCTTGTTGTCCTCGATATCGAGCAACGCGCGCGCCGTCTTCTTCGGCAAATTGCCGGGCATCTTCTTGTTGACGAAGTGGATCACCTGCTCGACCACCGGCGGTTTGCCCGTGGTCGCGGGCGGATGCGCCGTTTGCTTCTTGGCGAACTTCTTCAAGATGTCGTTGCCGAGCCGCTGAGCCTTGTAGCCGACGCCCATCATCGCCGTGCGGGCGAGATTGATCGTCTGCGGATTGGTCGCGTTCAGGAAGAACATGCCCGCAGCCGAACCGGGGTTGAACTTCTTCTTGCCCATCTTGCGCAACAAGTTGCGCATGTTCATCGAGACATCGCCGAAGTCGATCTTGACCGGGCACGGCGTCACGCACTTATGGCACACCGTGCAGTGATCGGCCACGTCGTTGAATTCGTCCCAGTGCTTGATCGACACGCCGCGGCGCGTCTGTTCTTCGTACAAGAACGCCTCGATCAGCAGCGAAGTGGCCAAGATCTTGTTGCGCGGGCTGTAGAGCAAGTTCGCGCGCGGCACGTGCGTCGCGCACACGGGCTTGCATTTGCCGCAACGCAGGCAGTCCTTCACCGAATCGGCGATCGCGCCGATATCGGACTGCTGCATGATCAGCGATTCGTAGCCCATGAGGCCAAAGCTCGGCGTGTACGCGTTGCGCAAGTCGGCGCCCGGCAGCAGCTTGCCTTTGTTGAAGCGGCCCTGCGGGTCGATGCGCTCCTTGTATGCACGGAAATCGGCGATCTCGTCTTCTGTGAGGAATTCGAGCTTCGTGATGCCGATGCCATGCTCGCCCGAGATCACGCCGTCGAGCGAGCGCGCCAGCTTCATGATGCGCTCGACCGCTTTGTGCGCGTCTTGCAGCATCTCGTAGTTGTCGGAGTTGACGGGGATGTTCGTATGAACGTTGCCGTCGCCGGCGTGCATGTGCAGCGCGACGAACACGCGAGCGCGCAGCACGCGCTTGTGGATCGCCTGCGCTTCGTCGAGGATCGGCTTGAACTCCCCTCCGTTGAAAATCTGGCGCAGCTCCGCGCGGATTTCCTGCTTCCAAGAGGCGCGAATCGTCCGGTCTTGCGTCACGTGGAAAACCGTCACGCCCGGCTGATCGTCCACGCGATCGGCGAATTTTTCGGCAAGCGCCTCGTAGCCCAGTTGCACGAGGTAGTGCTGCGCCTCGCGCAGCGGCAAGTCGAGCTTGTCGCGCAAGAAGGTCCAGCGCGCGCGCACGCGCTGCAGCAGTTGCTGCGCTTGCTGCACCCGGTCTTCGAGCAATTCGGCGCTGGGGATCTCGTTGGCGTCGTCGGTCTTGCCGAGCGGCAAATTGCCGCCCTTGAAGAACGCTTCGAGTGCGTCGACGAGCTCCAGCTTGTTCTTGATCGACAGCTCGATGTTGATGCGCTCGATGCCGTCGGTGTACTCGCCCATCCGGTTCAGCGGGATGACCACGTCTTCGTTGATCTTGAAGGCGTTCGTATGCTTGGCGATCGCGGCCGTGCGGCTGCGGTCGAGCCAGAACCGCTTGCGCGCTTCCGCGCTGACGGCGACGAACCCCTCGCCGCTCTTGCCGTTGGCCATGCGCACGACTTCCGAGGTGGCCGCGGCCACCGCATCGGCGTCGTCGCCGACGATGTCGCCGATCAGGACCATCTTCGGAAACGCGTTGCGCTTCGATTTCGTCGCGTAGCCGACCGCGCGCAGGTAGCGCTCGTCCAAGTGCTCGAGCCCGGCGAGAATCGCGCCGCCGCGCTTGGACGTCTCGAACAGGTAATCCTTGATTTCGACGATGCTCGGGATCGCTTCGCGCGCCTGGCCGAAAAATTCGAGGCACACCGTGCGCGTGTGGGCCGGCATCTTGTGCAACACCCAGCGCGCCGACGTGATCAAGCCGTCGCAGCCTTCCTTCTGCACGCCCGGCAGGCCGGCGAGGAATTTGTCGGTCACGTCCTTGCCGAGACCTTCCTTGCGAAAGCGCCGACCTTCGATCGAGAGCGTCTCGGTGCGCAGCAAGCGCTCGCCCGGGCCGAACTCGCCATCGAACCACTTCAGCTCGAAGCGCGCGACATCGACGTCGTGGATCTTGCCGCGATTGTGCTCGAGCCGCGTGACTTCGAGCCAGTTACCCTCCGGATCGACCATCCGCCACCAGGCCAGATTATCGAGCGCCGTTCCCCACAGCACGGCCTTCTTGCCGCCCGCGTTCATGGCCACGTTGCCGCCGATGCAGGAGGCGTCGAGCGAAGTCGGATCGACGGCGAACACATAGCCCGCGGCCTCGGCGGCTTCGGTCACGCGGCGCGTGACGACCCCCGCGCCCGAGAAGATCGTCGGGGTTTTGGTGGGCACGCCCGGCAGCTCGGTCAGTTCGACCGCGCCTAGCTGCTCCAGCTTTTCCGTGTTGATGACGGCCGCAAACGGCGTGAGCGGCACCGCGCCGCCGGTGTAGCCCGTGCCGCCTCCGCGCGGGATCACCGTCAGTCCGAGCTCGAAGCACGCTTTGACCAGACGCGCCATCTCGGCTTCCGTATCGGGCGTCAACACGACGAACGGATACTCGACGCGCCAATCGGTCGCATCGGTCACATGCGACACCCGCGAGAGGCCGTCGAAGCGAATATTGTCCTTCTGCGTGCACCGGCCCAGCGCCTTGGTGGCCCGGCGGCGCAGATCGGCCATCGCGCCGAACTCCGCCGCAAACGATTCGACGGCGCGCCGGGCTGCGGCGACGAGCATCTCGACGCGCGCGGCGCGCTCGAGTCCCGCCTCGTCGGCATGCTCCGTCAAATCGGCGCGGCGGCGCTTTTCGATTTCGTTCAATCGGTGGTTCAGCGCCTCGATCAGCAACGCGCGCCGCTTCGGATTGTCGAGCAGGTCGTCTTGCAGATACGGGTTGCGGCGCACCACCCAGATATCGCCGAGCACTTCGTACAACATGCGCGCCGACCGGCCCGTGCGGCGCTCGGCGCGCAGCTCGTCGAGCACTTTCCACGGTTCGTCGCCGAGCAGGCGGATCACGATCTCGCGATCGGAGAACGACGTGTAGTTGTACGGAATCTCGCGCAAGCGCGGTTCGGCGTCGGCGGCGACAGTGGCCGCGGCGCCATGCGGGTCGAAGACTTGAGGTGCGTTCATGGTCGGACGGATCGATAGGCCGGACAAAGCGTCGATCGACGACTGCGGCCGGCAATGCGCGACACGCGCAATGATTTTTGGAAACTGGGCGTCGAGAGCGAGCGGTCGTGGCGCCCGTAGGCGCAAGCGCGGCCGACTCTAATCAGAAGCACGATCGTGCGTGACGGGCATGCCGCTGCGCCGCGGGACGCGCTTCCCGCGGGGCTGGGGTGAGTGAGGCGGTCCGTGGCTGCCAGCGCATTATCCGGTCCTGGTCTTAAAACAGAATTCTACCGCATCATCCGGATATGCGTGGACCGTCGATTTCGCGACCGGGACGCCCGCGGCGGCGCGCCCGAAACACCGATATAGCGGCCCGCGCGCGCCCGACCGACCGTCCATCCGGTCAATGCGGATTTGCTCGCAAACGCCCGGCATTGCCGCTCCAACGAGGAAAAGCGTAGGCCGTTGGCGCTATCATTGACGTTTTCGCACCCGACCTACGCCGAGCGCCGCGCGCGCAACTCCCATGTCCTCATCCCACGATTACCTGAAGAAAATCCTGACCGCCCGCGTGTACGACGTGGCCCGAGAAACGGAACTCGAACCGGCGCGCAATTTGTCGACTCGCCTGTCCAATCGTGTCTTTCTGAAGCGCGAGGACAACCAGCCCGTGTTCTCGTTCAAGTTGCGCGGCGCGTACAACAAGATGGTTCACATCGACGCCGACGCGCTGGGGCGCGGGGTCATCACCGCTTCGGCCGGCAATCACGCGCAAGGCGTCGCCTATTCGGCAGCGCGCCTGGGCGTCAAAGCCGTCATCGTCGTGCCGGTCACGACGCCGCAAGTGAAAGTGGACGCCGTGCGCGCGCATGGCGGGCCGACGGTCGAAGTCGTGCAAGCCGGCGAATCGTACAGCGACGCCTACGCGCACGCGATCGAACTGCAAAAGGCGCGGGGCCTGACCTTCGTGCACCCGTTCGACGATCCCTACGTGATCGCGGGCCAAGGCACCGTCGCGATGGAAATCCTCAGCCAACACCAGGCGCCCATTCACGCCATCTTCGTGCCGATCGGCGGCGGCGGCCTGGCCGCGGGAATCGCCGCGTACGTCAAAGCCGTCCGCCCGGACATCTTGGTCATCGGCGTGCAAACGGAGGACTCGTGCGCGATGGCGCAGTCGGTGCGCGCGGGCGAACGCGTGACGCTGCAGGAGGTCGGGCTCTTCTCGGACGGCACGGCCGTCAAGCTCGTCGGAGAGGAGACTTTCCTCCTGTGCCGCGAGCTGTTGGACGACATTCTCACGGTCGATTCCGATGCCCTGTGCGCCGCCATCAAGGATGTCTTCCAAGACACGCGCAGCGTGCTGGAGCCGGCCGGCGCATTGTCGGTGGCCGGGGCCAAGCAATATGCCGAGCGCACGGGTGTGACCGGAAAGACGCTGGTGGCCGTCACCTCCGGCGCGAACATGAACTTCGATCGCATGCGCTTCGTCGCCGAACGCGCCGAGGTGGGCGAGGCGCGCGAAGCCGTCTTCGCCGTGACGATTCCCGAGGAGCGCGGCAGCTTCAAGCGCTTTTGCGAACTCGTGGGCGGGGAGCGCAGCGTGACCGAATTTAACTATCGGATCGCCGATGCGAGCGCGGCGCATATCTTCGTCGGCGTGCAAATCAAGAGCCGCGGCGAATCGGCCGCCATTGCGAGCACGTTCGAAGCGCACGGCTTTCCCACCGTCGACCTCACGGGCGACGAGCTTTCCAAGCAGCACATCCGCTACATGGTGGGCGGGCGCTCGCCACTCGCGCACGACGAGCGTCTGTTCCGCTTCGAATTTCCGGAGCGCCCGGGCGCGCTGATCAAGTTCCTCTCGTCGATGGCGCCCGATTGGAACATCAGCCTGTTCCATTACCGCAACCAAGGCGCGGATTACAGCTCGATCCTCGTCGGCATCCAGGTCCCGCAAGCCGATAACGCGGCGTTCGCGGCGTTCTTGTCGACGCTCGGCTATCCGTATTGGGACGAAAGCAGCAATCCCGTTTACCGGCTGTTTCTTGCATGAGACCAGCCAGCCGCGCGTGCTGACGCCGGCGCCCGAACATCACCGAACCCGATGACTCCCGAACACTCCCCGCTCGGCAAGAGCACCACCTACACCGAGCAGTACGATCCGGCACTGCTGTTTCCGATCGCGCGCAGCCAAGGCCGCGAAGCGATCGGGATCGGCGCGGCGCTGCCGTTCTTCGGCACCGACATCTGGAACGCTTACGAGCTGTCCTGGCTCAATGCGCGCGGCAAGCCGCAGATCGCGATCGCGACGT
This sequence comes from Trinickia sp. Y13, assembly GCF_029522115.1. Taxonomy (GTDB): domain Bacteria; phylum Pseudomonadota; class Gammaproteobacteria; order Burkholderiales; family Burkholderiaceae; genus Trinickia. The sequence goes on from NZ_JAKWFK010000002.1 coordinate 259,730, forward strand.
TCTTCGTGCCGGCCGAATCGCCGAACATCGTCGAATCGAAATCGTTCAAGCTTTATCTCGGCTCGTTCGCGCAAACGCGGGTCGAGTCGATCGACGCGCTGCGCGACACGCTCAAGCGCGACGTATCCGCGGCGTGCGGCGCGACGGTCTCGGTGCGACTCACCGCGCCCGTCGATTTCGCCAAGCTGGAATTCGACGAGTTCGAAGGCCTCTCGCTCGATCGGCTCGATCTCGATGCGAGCGTGTACGAGCCCGATCCAACACTGCTTACGGCCGCGTTCGACGAAGCGCCCGTGGAAGAAACCCTGTACTCCAATCTGTTGAAATCCAATTGCCCAGTGACGGGGCAGCCCGATTGGGGCAGCGTGCAGATTCACTATGTCGGCCCGCAAATCGATCACGCAGGGTTGCTGCGCTACATCATCTCGTACCGGTTGCACACGGGCTTTCATGAGCAATGCGTGGAGCGCATCTTCATCGACATCCTGCGCAAGTGCCACCCGCTGAAACTGGCCGTCTACGCGCGCTATACGCGGCGCGGCGGGCTCGACATCAATCCGTTCCGCACCAACTACAACCTGCCGATGCCCGACAACGCGCGCACCGCACGGCAATAGCGCAAGGCGATATCGCGCGGCGCGGCGACGGCGCGAACACGCCGATATGCCGTGGCCGCGAGGCTCAAAACGGTTCGGATGCAGGCGCCGCGGCGTCACCGGCGGCCGCTGCCCCGCGCGGCACGAAGCGGCCCGCGCGCTGCCCCGAAGCCGCACGGTCGCGATACGACAGCACACCGTTGACCCAGACGGCCTCGATCCCGTCGGCCACTTGGCGCGGGTTGTCGAACGTCGCGGCATCGCGCACGCGAGCACGATCGAACAGGACGAGATCGGCGTGGTAGCCGACATGAATTTCGCCGCGACGCTCGAGGCCGAAGCGACGCGCCGACAACCCCGTCATCTTGCGCACGGCCTCCTCCAACGGTATCAGTTGCACGTCGCGCGCGTAATGACCGAGCACGCGCGGGAACGTGCCCCATAGCCGGGGATGGGGCAGCGGATCGTTGGGCAGGCCGTCGGAGCCGACCATCGTCGCCGGATGCGCAAGGATGCGCCGAACGTCCTCCTCCGACATGTTGTGATAAACGGCCCCGGCCGGTTGCAGACGCTGCGCCGCTTCCTGCTGCGTCACGCCCCACTCGTTCGCGATCGCCGACAGCAATTTGCCCGAGGCTTCGGGATGAGGCGTCGACCAGGTCACGGTGATGTCGATGTCGCCCGTGACCTGCTTCAGGTCGAGCGTCGTCGAACTACGGTCGTAGGGATAACAGTCGCAGCCGATGCGCTGCGCGTCCCGCGCCCGTTCGAGCGCGGCCAGCACCTCGATGCTGCGTCCCCAGTTGCGCGGCCCCGCACATTTCAAGTGCGACACGATCACCGGCACGCGCGCATGACGGCCGATGCGGCAGGCTTCGTCGAACGCGTCCAAGATGGCTTCGAATTCGCTGCGCATATGCGTTGCATAAAGCGCCCCCGCTTGTGCGAGCGGTTCGGCGAGCGCCATCACTTCCTCGGTAGGCGCGCTGAACGCCGACGCATAAGCGAGCCCCGAGCTCAATCCGAGCGCCCCATGCTCGAGCGCCTCGACGAGCTGCGCCCGCATCGCGTCGATTTCAGCTGGCGTGGCGGCGCGATCGAGCCGGTCCATATGATTGCTGCGCAATGCGGTATGGCCGACCAACGCCGCCACGTTGACAGCCGGGTGCGCCGCGTTGACGGCGTCGACATACGCGGCGAACGTAGGGTAGCGAAAGGCGTCGCGCTCGCCGAGCAGGTTCATCGGATCGGGCGGTTGCGCGCGCAGCGTGACGGGCGAGGCGCTAATGCCGCAGTTGCCGACGACCACCGTCGTGACGCCCTGCGAGAGCTTGGGCAACATTTCCGGTTCGCGAATGACGTGCGTATCGTCGTGCGTGTGGACGTCGATGAAACCTGGCGCAAGTGCGCGACCGTCCGCTTCGACGATCTCTTCCGCGATCCAATTCGACAGGTTGCCGACGGCGGCGATTTTATCGCCGCGAATGGCGACATCGCGCACGACCGGCGGCTTGCCGGTGCCATCGTAGAGCGTTGCGCCGTAGATGAGCGTATCGGCGGCTTCGGGATGAGAATGCATAGGCGTCTCCGAATGCGAATTGGGGGTGCAAATGCGGGTGCGATTGGCGATTGGCGATTGCTGGGGCGGCCGCGGATCGGGTGCGGGTTGGCTGAGGCTTCGGGTGCGGCGAAAGCCGGCGGCAAGTCCAACGGCACAGCGCGACGTCGACGATTCGGGCAATCCTACTCGCACTTTCGGTACCATGGGGGCCCAAACGTCGGCTATGTCGCCGGCGCACGTTTTTGCGAGGACGATTCCGATGACATTGACGATGACGAGCTACTCGTCCGCTTCTATCGATCCGCTCGGCAAGGGGCTCGGCACGGTCCCGAGCGCGAGCGTGCCCCTCGCGCAAGCCGCGAATCTCGAATGGAACTTGCTGGACGAGGACGTGAGCTTGCCCGCCGCCGTTCTGTATGAGGACCGGATCGAGCACAACCTCAAATGGATGCAGGCGTTCGTCTCCGAATACGGCGTGCAGCTCGCGCCACATGGCAAAACGACGATGGCGCCGCAGCTCTTTCGACGGCAGATCGAAACGGGCGCCTGGGGCATCACCCTCGCGACCGCGCATCAAACGCGGGCGGCCTATCACGGCGGCATCGAACGCGTGTTGATGGCGAACCAGCTCGTGGGCAAGCACAACATGGCGATGATCGCCGAATTGCTCAGCGATCCGGACTTCGAATTCTTCTGTCTCGTCGATTCGGTCGATGGCGTCGACCAGCTCGGCGCGTTCTTCAAGGCGGCGGGCCGCCGCCTGCAGGTGTTGATCGAGCTCGGCGTGGCGGGCGGGCGCACCGGCGTGCGCGACGATGCCCAGCTCGACGCGGTGCTGTCGGCCATCGCTCGCCACGAGGGAACGCTGCTGCTCGCGGGCATCGAATTGTACGAGGGCATCATTTCCGACGAGCAAGCGGTGCGCGCGTTCTTGCGCCGCGCCGTGCAGACGACCGAACGGCTGGCCGCGGATGGCCGCTTCCAACGCACGCCGGCCCTGCTCTCCGGCGCGGGTTCGGCCTGGTACGACGTGGTGGCGGAAGAGTTCGCCGCCGAGTCCAAAGCAGGTGCGATCGAAGTCGTCCTGCGCCCGGGCTGCTATCTGACTCATGACGTCGGCGTCTACAAGAAAGCGCAAAGCGAGATCCTCGCGCGCAATCCGATCGCCAAGAAGATGGGCGAGGCGCTCTTGCCGGCGCTGCAGTTGTGGGCTTATGTGCAGTCGATTCCCGAGCCCGATCGAGCGATCGTCGGATTCGGCAAGCGCGACGCCGCGTTCGACGCGGGAATGCCGGTTGCCGCGCGCCATTACCGGCCCGGCGCCGGCGCCGGCGCCGGCGCCGCGCACCCGCGCACGGTTGCGCCGAAAGAAGGCTGGGAAGTCACTGGGATGATGGATCAGCATGCGTATCTGCGCATCCCCGCAGGCGCCGATCTGAAAGTCGGCGATATGCTGGCGTTCGACATCTCCCACCCTTGCCTGACGTTCGACAAGTGGCGTCAGTTGCTGGTCGTCGATTCGAGCTACCGCGTCAAGGAAGTGGTCGAGACGTTCTTCTGAGTCGCGGGACGGCATGGGGGCGCTGGGAGCAAGGCGCCGCCGTGCCGAGCGGCTTCAGCGGGTTGGGGCTGCCGACGATGAGCCCGCGCCGCGAGAGGCGTCGGCTGTATCGGGTGCATCTAGGTCATCGGCCGCATCTGGCGCACCTGCGGTATCTGCCTCATCGGCCGTCTCCGGCGCATCGCGACCGATGGGGGCTCGATCTCCTGCGTCGCCCGGCAGCGGCACGCATTGTCCGAGCCCGGCGATGCGCGCCTCGAGCTTGGTCAAAGCATCGGATAGGGCGGCCAGGGCTTCGTCTGGCAATGCACCCATCGTTTCACGCAGGAACACGTTGCGCTGCGGCAAGCTCGCCTCCACGGCGCGCCGCCCTTCGCTCGTCAAGCGCACGTTCGTAATGCGGTTGTCGCGCGTGTCGCTGCTGCGCTCGACCCACCCGATCGCCTCCAGGGCCTTCAATTGACGCGTGAGCGCGCCCGGATCGATGCGCAACCGCTCGACGAGCCGCTTTTGCGACCACGCTGCGTCCGGCTCCGTCAACGCGAGCAAGATACGCCAGCGCGGCATGGCATGTCCGACCTGCGACTCGAAAGCCGACAGGAACGCCCGGTAGGTCCGGCCGAACTGCTGAACGATGGCGACGTAATCTTCCATGGTGTAACCCTTGTTGCTCGGCTATTCCGCCGCGGGCGCGGACTGCGCGCGACGCGTGATGCTGACATGAGGCACGCGCCTGCACTGCCATAACGCCACGAGCGCAACCACGGCGGCCGCGGCGATCCCGGCATGAATGGCTGTCACTAGCGCCTCGCGCGCCAGTTCGAGCAACGCCGCACCATCGCCGCGGCCGGCGTGAGCCAATGCATCGAGCAAACTGTGCTGGGCGTCGCGATTGACGAGGATTTGCGGGTCGCGCATGGTGGGCCACCACTGCATCGCATTGCTTGCGGTCAGTGCGTCGCGCACGCCGCGCGCATAAAGATGCGTGATCAACGTACCGGTAACGGCCGTTCCGAACATGCCTCCGATCATGCGCAGCGATTGCAGCAGCGCCGTCGCGATGCCCAGGTGCTCGCGCCCCGCCGTTTCCTGAGCGAAGACGGTGAGATTGGGGAGCACGAAGCCGAGCCCCACGCCGCCAAGCATCATCAAACCCATCAACAGCGCATGCGGCATGACGCGCGTGGCGAGCGCAGTGCCCGCACAAGCGCACGCGAGCAACGCACAGCCGACATAGAGCATCGCGTTCGGGCGCGGGATGCGCGTCACGATGCGGCCATTGACGATGCTGCCGATCGTGATGAACACGACGAGCGGCGTCACGACCAACCCGGCATCCTTCGGCGATAGCCCGAATCCGCCTTGCAACAACAGCGGCGCATAGAAGATCAGCGAGAACATGGAAAAACCGCCGAGCAGCGAGAGCGCGAAGAGCGCTGCGAGGCTGCGGTTGGCGAACATATCGAGCGGGAGGATCGGCTGCTCGGCACGCCCTTCCCACTTCCATAACCCTAGCGCCGCCACGGCGGCGAGCACCGCGAGGGCCGCCACGCCCGTCGAAAAACCATGCTGCGACAGCGATTCGACGAGCAATTGCAGCGCGCCGAGCGCAACCGCGATCAATAGCGAACCGGGCCAATCCAACCGAATCTTGCCGCGTGTCTGGATATGCCGCAGGTGCGGCAGATAGCGCCACACGAAAATGAGCGACAGCAGTCCGACGGGCAAATTGACATAGAAGGCGGAGCGCCAGCCGTAGTACTGCGTCAGAAAACCGCCGAGCGACGGCCCGATCGCATTGGCGATGCCGAATGCCGAACTCATGAGCACCTGCCAGCGCAGACGTACGACCGAATCCGGAAACAGATCTGGAATGCAGGCGAAGGCGGTGCCGACGAGCATGCCGCCGCCGATGCCCTGCAAGGCGCGCGCGAGCACGAGAAACAGCATGCTGTTGGCGGCGCCGCACAGCACCGACGCGCCCGTGAACACGACGATCGAAGCGATCACGAACGGTTTGCGCCCGAAGTAATCGCCCAGCCGCCCAAAAATCGGGACAGTGATGACCGATGTCAGCAAGTAAGACGTGGCCACCCACGCGTACAGCTCGAAACCGCGCAGTTCCGCGACGATAGTCGGCAACGCCGTGCCGACCACGGTCTGATCGAACGCGACGAGCATCGTGACGAACGAGATGCCGAGCATCGCCAGCAGCGACTCTCGAAACGGCAGTAGTTGCCCCCGCGAATGTTGGGGTGCGGTGTGGACGGCCATTTTTTGCAACCGCAATCGTTGACGAGTCAAAGAATGCGAAATGATAGCATGTGTGACTCCGATTGGCTGGCGGCAAATGCCGGCATAGACTTCGTGAACCCACTCAACTTCGGCGTTCGTTCGCCAACTTACCGCATGGAACCGATCCCCATCGTCGACGCGCGTCTGTCCGCCGAAGACCTGGCTACGCTGGCGAAAGCCAAGCGGGCGCTGGAGACGCAGCCCTTGGCGATGAAGCTGGCCGACGCCGTGGGCACGCCGCTCGAGCGGCTGATGGCGCGCTTGCCGGCTTCGGCGCACGCGACGATCGCCGACGCAACGCGGCGTTCGCTCGAGAAAGCCCTTCAAGCGGCCGTGGCGACACTCGGCGCGCCCGCTTTGGCCGCCGATGAAAATGCATCCACGCGAAGCGGCGCGATTGCGAAACCGCGCGACTGGCTGCACAAGGCGGCGGTGGCGACGACCGGCGCCGCCGGTGGCGCATTCGGCTTGTTCGCGCTACCGGCCGAGTTGCCGGTCACGACAACGCTCATGTTCCGCTCCATCTGCGATATAGCCCGTAGCGAAGGAGAAGACTTGCGTAGCTTCGAGGCAAGGCTTCAGTGCCTGGCCGTGTTCGGCATGGGTCGCAGCGTGCAGGCCGAAGAAGCCGATTTCGGCTACTTCATCGCGCGCGGCGCGCTCGCGCAGGCCGTCTCGAAGGCGTCGTCGGAATTGGCCAGCAAAGGGGTCGCCGCGCATGGCGCGCCGGCGCTCGTGCGGCTCATGAACGCGATTGCCGCGCGCTTCTCGGCGCAGGTCAGCGAGCAAGTGGCCGCCAAATCGATCCCCGCAATCGGCGCCGTGCTCGGCGCGCTCGTCAATACGGTCTTCATCGATCACTTTCAGCAAACGGCGCACGGACATTTCGCGGTGCGCCGTCTCGAGCGGCATTACGGCAGCGAGATCGTGCAAGCCGCTTATCGCGACGTCGCGCCCGGCTCCGTTTGACCGGCGCGCTCACACGCATGAAGCCGCACGAACTGCGCAGCGCGGTCCAGCGCGCGCTTCGCTTCCGGCACGAACGGCGTCCATAGATGCCAGACATGCGGCAGCTCGGGCCAAACCTCGAGCTCGACACGCACCCCTGCGGCACTTGCGCGATCGGCGACACGACGAGCATCGTCGAGCAACACCTCGGTGCTGCTCGCTTGAATCAAGAGCGGCGGCAATCCGGAGAAATCGGCGTACAGCGGCGAGAGATAGGGATTGGTCGGGTCCGCGTCGCCCACATAGAACTTTGCAGCCCGGCCGATCGCGGCCCCGCAGAACATCGGATCGCGGCCATCGTTCGATTCGATCGTGCGTCCCGTGGCGGCGAGATCGGTCCACGGCGAAAACAGCACAGCGGCGGCCGGCAGCGGATCGCCGGCGTCGCGCAAGGCGACGAGCGCGGCCAACGCAAGGCCCCCGCCGGCCGAATCTCCGGCGACGACGAGCGATTCGGGCGGTGTGCCGTCGGCGAGCAAGCGCCTGTATGCCGCCAGCGCATCGTCGAGCGCGGCCGGGAACGGATGCTCGGGCGCCAGGCGGTAATCGAGCGAAAACGTGCGCGTGCGGGCGCGCGCGGCAAGACCGAAGACGAGGGGACGATGCGACGCCGGCGAGCAAAAGTAGTAGCCGCCGCCGTGGCAATACAGCATCGTGCGTGCAACCGAGCCGCAGGCTTCGGGTTCCAGCCACTCCCCGCGTAGCGGTGCATCGCCCGCTCCGTCGCGCACGGCTAACCGCCAGCCCGATGGAACCGATACTCTTCGAATGCGCGTGGACGCATGCGCACGCGCGCGCTCGACGCTCACATGCGGTTTGAGCGTTTCAGGACGAAAGTGGCGCTTCAGCAGCCAACAGGCGATCGCGCTTTGCCAGCTCATCGCGACGCACCCCGCGAACGACGAACGAGCCTTACGTCAAACGCACCAGCGCGCGCGGGCGCCCATGTACCGGCGCAACCTGACTGACTCGCACACGCGGGCAACTATCGCTGCCTCACCTGGCCGCGAATCTCACCGCTCGGATTCGCTTTGGTGTGGACGTTGAAGTACCACTTTCCGGCCATCAGGTCGTTAGCATCAGTCTCAGTCAGCGTTTTGGAGCCGGTAATGGGGCTCGCAAGCTTGTCTTTCGGGATGGGTATGACGGGCGGCGCATTGCTGCCCACGGCCGCCGGGCCATGGAAATGCGCCGCCGTAGCCGGTCCTGTGAGCCCTTGGTAGGAGATGTTCCACTTCAGAACCTTGCTCGACGTGTCGAATTCGGCGTCGAGCTTGCCGCTGCCCGGGGACGTCGTCGGCGGCACCTCACTCGACGGCTCCAGATTCGCAGTGAGCTTGACCGTGTCGGCAAAAGCGGCGCCCGAGGCGAGCGCCCACAACAGAACCGCGACATTCAACTTTCGCATTGCATGCATGTTGTTCTCCTGTCGGTAGACCCCGCCGGTGCGCCAACACCCGCATCCCGGCGGCGTCCCACATACTAGAGCAACTGGAGAAAAAGCGTGCGGACGAGCCGTCGCGCGCGGCGCGATTGCCGCTAGCACACCTTGCGGAACATCGTGTCGACAACGGTGCCCGGACTCACGGCCACCCAGGGCGCATCGGGCGAACGCACGGCGCCCGCGGGTGCACCGTCTGCGCGCAAATAATGCGTATCGAGCGTGCGCCACTGCTTACCGGCGCAATCGATTTGATAACGCGAGACCGATACGGCAACGGGCGCGCTCGCGCCCGGCATCATCGCAGGCGCCTTCCACGTGGTTTTGGCGGTGTATTCGATGTAGCCGTCGGAATCGGTTGCAACGCTATCGGTATCGACGGCATAAGCCAGGTCGCTAGCGCTCTTCAGTGCGGTCCACTGCGTAGCGTCCGCGTAGGCTGTCGAGCCGAGCGCAACCGTGAAGACGATAAGTGGGCGGAGCCAATTCATATTCTTTTCCCTGACGTTCGAATTTGGCCCTGCTTGCGAATTCGTTAATTATTTTGGAGTCCTGCATATTTGCCGCACGATGGGTCAGATTCTAGCAGAGCATGCGAGCGGCGCGACAGGCAGCATGTCCTGATTCACGCAGTGCTGGCGCAAAGTGCAGGATCGGGTGAGCTCGATGCGCTCACCGAGCGGCATCCACTACGCGAATGCGGCGGGCGCTCGCCGCCGCACTGTCACTGCGGCGATTGCGCAGCGGGCACTCCGGCATCGCTTGCCCCGTCGACCGTCTGGAAATCCTTCGCCCGCAAACTGACTTTTTGCGCATAGGCCGAAGAACCGCCGTAGCTTTTGAGCGCGGCGCTCACGTCCCCCCGAGCCGATTCGAGATAGCCGTGCAAGATTGCCGATCCCGCCTCGATGTTCGCCGCCGGCTCGGTAAGGTCGAGGTTCTTGACCAGGCGCTTATGTGCGGCCGGCACGACCTGCATGAGTCCCGTCGCGCCGTGTGCGCCGCGAGCGCGTTCCTGGAACCGCGATTCGATCGAGATGATCGCCAGCACGAGCGCCGGGGGGAGCGAATATTTGGAGGCGGACGCCATGACCGCTGCCGAAATCTGTTCCGCTTTCGCACGGGCGAGCCCGAACTTGTGCGTGAGCAAGTCGCGGATACGGTGCAGTTCCGCGCCCATGGCTCCGCTCGCCGCGGCCGGCGGCTCGGCAGCGGGCGCCGAGGCGTCGGACGGCTGCGCGATCGCGGGCGCGGCCAGCCCAAGGCAGAGGAGCAAAGCGCAAATAAACCGGGGCATGAAGGCTAGCGGTGTGACGATGCGCCGCATTATAGCGGCTCGAATCCGGCGCTTCAGGGGCCCGATCGACTTCATCTGCCGATTGCCTCTAGCCCCGCCCTGCAAGGGTTCGAGCGAATCGGGGTAAGCGGTGGCGGCCAGCGGCAGTCAATTGCCGCCGGCCGTGGAGTGCGGCAATGGCACGCGAGGCGCGCGGCGTCATCGTAAGTACGCTCCGTACGACACGCATTGGCTACACGAGCTGGCGGCGACCCGGGACTGAGGGAAAAGCCCGCACGCGGGCGTCGCCAAAAAAATCGACGCCCTCCACGACCACTGCGCATCGGACATTATCAACCGCCTGGCAGCGCATGTCCGAAAAACCCCTACTGCAACGCGAAGCTTTAAACGCCGGTTGCGCACGCCGTCGCACGTTTCTTCTAACTTATCCGCATTACCTCATACCAAGGCATAACGGCGAGCATATAAGTAACAAGACTAAACAAATTTCTATTTCTGTAAGCAAAGATTGCTTCGCAACAGACCCGCGAAGAACTACGTCATAAAACGCCAAACGTTCCCGACTTCCGGCTCGGCTTATTGCTTGGCCAAATTCCCAATGGTTCTATTTGTGTGCAACCAAGCAACCCCAAAGCAGACGCATCGAAGGGAAGGGAAACACATGCCGACCGTAGCCGAACCCGATTCGCAGCCGCCGGCCTCGATCGAGCGACCCGGCTGCGAGAGCGCCGCGCTCTTATTGTCGGGTGCGGCGCTCCCAGCATGCGGCGCGCGCGCCGAATCGGCGTCCCTGCACCTCCCTTTTGCGCAGAGCGTCCCAACGCGGGCCCGTTCGGCGCTCGAGGCAGGCCTGCGCGGCGCATGGCATGGGGCCAAGCGTTTTATCCCCGATGCGCTGTTCCTCTGCTTGTCGCACTGGCGCCGCGTCCGCCGCTGGCCCAACCTCGTCAAGCCGCAAACCTTCAACGAATTCATTCTTCGACGCTGCCTGCACCCCGACCCCCAATGGAGCGTGCTCGCCGACAAGCTCGCCGTGCGCCAGTTCGTGAAGGAGCGGATCGGCGAGGCGCATCTCGTCCCGCTCATCGCCATCCCCGACGTGTTCGATCGAGCGCTGTTCGACTCCCTGCCGAACGCCTTCGTCATGAAGACCAATCACGGCTGCGGTTACGTCAAGATCGTCCACGACAAACGCCAAACGTCCTTCGACGAATTGAGCCGCCTCGCGCAAAAATGGCTGGCCGACGATTTTTCTCGCGCGTCTCGCGAGCGGCATTACCGCGCCATCGAGCCGCGGCTTTACTTCGAGCAATTGCTGCTCGATCAAAGCGGCCACGTGCCCGCCGATCTAAAACTCAATATGTTCGGCCGCGATGCGAATGGCGATCCGATCATTTACGCCGGCATCGTATCGGACCGTTTCGGCACACCGCACGGCGACGTATTCGACGTGCGATGGAATCGCGTCGACATTGCCGTCGGCCATTATCCCCAAAGCGCGATTGCACCGCCGGCGCCCCCGCATTGGGATGAAATCGTGCGTCTCGCCACGCGTTTGGCGGACGGTCTCGGCTACGTCCGTGTGGATTTGTACGTTCCCGACGGCAAAATTCTCTTCGGAGAACTGACATTTACCCCTGGTGCTGGCGTGTTCCCCTTCCATCCGGATCGAATCGATTACGAATGGGGACGCCTGTTCGAAGCCATGCTCGACAACGAGAAGCGCAGCGGTCACAAGCACTTCAAACAAGGAAGCACCGTATGAACGAGCAGAGCCTTATCAGGCCGGCAGCGGAACCGGTTTCGCACGCCCTTGCGCAGATCGAGCGATCGCTGTGCGTGTCGACCGAGATCGACGGGCAACCCCACGGGCCATTGCGCAGCACGTATGCAACGGGCCTCGCATGGATCCGGCGCTTCATCATGCAGCCGCACCCGAACCTTGGGCGCAAAGGCGCCGTCTGCCCTTTCGCGAAGCCCGCGCACGAAGAACAGGCCTTGCTCTTTTGCGCCTTCGACGCGGCGGATATGCCGTTCGCTACGTATATCGACACCTTGATGCGATTGCCGAGCATATTCGATCGGCTCGCCAAGCAACGCCGCGAGCCGTCCGATCTCCTCTCGCTCGCCATTTTTCCGCTCGGCTTGCGTGCGGATGCGAATTACAAGTTCATCGACTGCACGCATGGGATCTTGAAGCCGTTCTACATGGAGTGCGGATTGATGCTCGGAGAATTCCATCCCGACAGCACAGTGCGCGGTGCGCACTCACCGACGTTCCGCCCGATGCGAGCCGACGTGCCGATGTTCGTGATTCGCGCGATGGCCCTGCATGACATTCTGTTCATCGACGGCGAATCGACGCCGCTCGGCATGCGCGTGCACGAGCTCGAGTGCTACCTGCGTTGGAACGCGCACCGGCTACCCGCGAGCGAGGGCGAGTTCATCCGCTCGCGGCTCGCGCAACGCAAAGCGCAGTTGGCCAGCGATGAAGTCGCTGCCGTTTGAAGCGTCGACACTTTTAAAGGAGGATCTGTAACGATGGACGAATTGTCGTGGGAAGAATGGCAATCGCTTTGTGAAATGATGAACGGCTACATCAAGACTCAGGTGCTTTCCAGCGCCTGCGATCTTGGCGTATTCGACGTGATCGAGCGAGGCGCGACGCTTGCCTCTTTGCCACGGCAACTCGAAATCGACGAGCATGGCTGCCGCGTGTTGCTGCTTGGGCTCAAACACCTGAAGCTGATCAATGTCGGCGAAACGGGCAAGATCGAGAACGCGCCGCTCACGCGACGCTGCCTGCTGCGAGGGTCCGCGCAATCGATGGTTCCGTTCGTGCATCTGAACGACAAGATCCAGCATCGCGCCTGTCTGCATTTCACGCAGGCCTTGCGCGAAGGACGCAACGCGGGCCTGGACGAATTTCCCGGCGACACGCCCACGCTCTATGGACGCATGGCGGCCAATCCGGCATTGGAGCGGCTCTTTCATGAAGGCATGGGCGCGTACACGCGGCTGTCGCCGCGCATGATGGCCATCGAGGAATTCAGCGACGTGTCGCGCTTGCTCGACGTCGGCGGCGGCGACGGCACCAATGCGATTCGTTTGTGCGAGCGTTATCCGTCAGTGCGCGTCACGTTGATCGACTTGCCCTCCGTCATCGAAAAAGCCCGAGCGAACATCGCCGCGCGCGGCCTCGAAGAGCGCGTGACGTGCGAGGCGGTCGACATGTTCACGGACCCCTGGCCGCAAGGCTGCGACGGCGTGATCTTCTCGCACGTGCTCGAGATCTTTTCGCCGGAAAAGATCCAGTTTCTCTACCGGAAAACGCGCGCGTATCTCGCCGACGGCGGTCATTTGTTCGTCTGGTCGCTGATGTGCGATCCGGATGAAGCGGGCGGCTTGCAATCGGTGAAGTCGTCGCTGTACTTCGTCACGGTCGCGAGCGGACAAGGCATGGCCTATCCGGTGCGGGACCATACGACGTGGTTGCGCGACGCAGGTTTCGACGTCGTGTCCGAGTACGACGCGCGCACGATCGATCACTGTGCGCTGGTCGCGCGCTGAGGGCGAACGAGGCGCCTCCTTCGTGACATGAGGGCGGCGTTGCAACGCGTCATGGGATAGGGTGAACGAGCCGAGCACCGCACGATTGCGTCGATTCAGCGCTCGAAGCGAAGCACGACCCTGCGATTGCACCGCCCCTTTTTCTCGATCTTCTCGCAAACGACCCGCCCGATCTCCGTCGTTTTCGCCACGTGCGTCCCACCGCAGGGCTGAACGTCGATGCCTTGCACGTCGATGATCTTTATCGCGTCGCTAGTTTCCGGCGGCAACGCATAGCGATTTCTCACCAGGCCGAGAAGCTCCGCGCGTTTTTGAGGCGCAACCAATGACGTCGCGACCTCGATCCCCGCCTCGACCAGATCGTTCAGCCGGCGCGTGATGACGTCCTTGGTCAATTCCATTTCCGGCAGATCGAAATCGAGCCGCCCTTTGCCGCCGCCCATGCCGCAGCCGGTAACCGGCGCACTGATCAACGAGCAAAGCAGATGCAGGCAGGTGTGCATCCGCATGTTCTCGTAGCGCGTTTCCCAGTCGATGGCGCCGTCCACGGCGCCTCCAACGTCCCCCGCTTGGCCCGGCGTCGCCACGCGATGCCAAATGACGGCGCGGTTGGCATCGTCGCGAAAGGTCTCCACCACGCGCGCAGTGCCCGACTTCAGTTGCAAGAACCCTGAGTCTCCCGGCTGCCCGCCCCCCGCTGGGTAGAACAACGTTCGATCGAGCGCGATCAGGTCGTCCCTCACATCAAGCACCGTCGCGCTGAAGCTGCGCGCATAGGCGTCGTGGTCGAACAATGCAATCGTGGCGAAGTTGGGCATGGAATCGTCGAATCGATCAACCATGGTTAGCTTTTTCAAGGAACGCATCGGCTAGGCCGACGCACAGAGGGAGCTTTTCGCTAATGCTTCGGCTTTCCGGCCACACGAAAACCATGCGTATGCCGTGCCGCACGACTTTCGACGAAAGACTCACGAGCGCTTCGCCGGGGTCGAGCAAGACGTGCCGGCACAACTGCCAGTCCAATAGATCGGCCAAGCGCTGTGCCCCGGCTGGCCGATCCCCCATGATGCCGACGCGATCTCCGGGCCTGATGCCGTAGGCTTTCATGAGAGCGTCGAGATTGCTTTTCACTGCTGGTCTCCTCACGCACCGTGAGTGCTTTTCTTGCCGCTTCTGCTCGCAAGGCGAGAAACGGTGGAGAATGGATTGACGCCGCTCGCGTAGGCTGCCGCGGAGGCCACGATCAGCACGCCGCCGCCCAATTGCGCCGGCGTCAATATCCGCCCGAACGCGAAGAAATCGACCGTCACGGCCACGAGCGGATACACGAAACTGAGCACCGCGATACTGCTCGTTGCGGCCTTTTTGAAGGCGCCATAAAGCAGTATGTACATGAACGTCGTGTGAACGAGCCCTAGCGCTGCGATTGCGGTCACTTGCGACGGCGAAGCCGGCAAATCGTGGAAATTGGCCAACGGGATGAAAACCACGGTTCCGATCACCATGTGCCCCACCGCGATCAGTTCCGGTCGAAGCGATCGCGAGAGCGACCGTGTAAACAACGTCGTGGCCGCATAGAGCGTGGCCGCCGCCAGCGCGCATGCGATGCCGAGGCCATACGCACGATCGTCGTGCTGAACGCCGGGCTGCGCGAGCACGACGAGCCCGGTGAAGGAGAGGACGAGCCACACAATGGCCGCGCGCGACGGACGCTCGCGCCGCACGAGAAAGCCTGCGATCAACAGCAGAAACGGCTGCACGTTATACACGACCGTGGTGATGCCGACGGACGTCAACCGGTACGCCGTGAATAAAAAACACCAGTTGGCGATGAGCGTCAACGCCCCGAAGAACAAGTTGACGCATTCCTTCCTGTCGAGCCGCAGCGAGCGCAAGTACCCACGAAAGAAGCAATACGTTGCAAGACCCACGGAGCCGATGGCGCAACGGAACCAGACGACATTGAAGGGGCTTTGCTGCGACATCAGCACGAAGAACCCAATGGTCCCGGAGATGACCATCGCAATCGCCATATAGAGCTGGCCCAACCGCTCGTCGGATATCTGAGGGCCTCGGCCTTGTGCGGGTCCGTCCAATCGACCGCTCATTTCTGCTGAACCTCCGCCTCGAGGTTGACGAGCATCACGTCGCGGTACGCGGTGCCTTGCGTCGCCCCCAGAGGCGTCACCGCGTGCTTCTTCGCCCGATCGACGATCAACGTATCGAACGGATTCGACAGCCGCAGAACGTTCGTGGGTTTGCTGTCCATTTCCGAAATCACGCTGTCCGCCCCAATCGCATTTCGCGTCAGCTCGATCAAATGAATGAAAACCAACGGCTCGTCATCGAGATGCAGCCAGACGGGCGAGCTGTACGACGCCCCGCCGCAGTTTGCTTTGTATCGAATGAAATGCACGCTGATGTTGACGATCTCCTGCCGCACCCGATCGCAATACTCGTCGATGTAAGTGCTGTCGCACTGGAAAAGATGGCGAAAGACCCGGTTCTCGAGAATCGATTCATCGATCGCCGGAAACACCCTGACGCGCCCGCCATCGCTATCGTTGGCGCCGTACGATTGAAAGTACGACTGATTCGGGTTCAGGCGTATCTGCGCCGTCTTTCTGTCGTAGACGATCTTGATCATCGCCCGATCGCGCACCGCGGCGTAAGGATCGGGCTTCACCTGCGCATCGTAAAAGCGCTTGAACGATCGGTACGCTTCGTCACCTAGGCCTTCGAGGTACGCGCTGCCGGGCACGAACTTGAAGCCATTCACGATATTGATGAGTTCTCTTTTCATTTTTCGTCTCTCTACTAGCGCCGGCCCATCAAGCCCGTCAATTCAGCCGGTAGCGCAACCCTTCCACCGGCGCGGCAGCCGGCGCCGCACTGATTCGTCGCATGACCTCGTCGATGACATGGTGAATACCCCATATGTCCGTGTACGAGTACATGCCTCGCGCAAACTCGTTTTGCAGATCCGCTTCGCGCCGTTGGATCGCGTTCGGCCAACCGCGATCCGCTCCGGCTCTATGATGCCAATCGTGAACGATGAGCGATCCTTGCACGATCAGTAGGCGCGCAGGGAGATGGATGAGTAAATGCTCGGCCCACCATCCGCTCCAAGCGCGCAGCCACCGGATCCCGGAGAGTCCGTAGGCAGGCAGCATCCGCCCGCAAAAACGGCCGTGGCTGTTCTTCACGTGCGAGTCTCGAACTTTCTCGCCGCTCGTTCGCAGCACCCAAGCGTGCTCGGTCACCAAATGAAGCAACGAGCAGATTTGATAGATCACGGTGAGCGGAAGCGCGATCGAAATCAAAAACACCTGCAAGCCCAGCCCGTGGGCCACGCCCGCCAGCGCGGAAAACCACGCGAGCGTCATCGCGACCCTGTAGGCGGGCGCATCGATCAAATTGCTTTTGATTCGCCCCCACGCGTACTGCAGATGGAACAGTGGATTGACGCATTGCCAGAGCAGGATCCATCGCATCCGTTCAACGGGAACGCCAGGCTGTAATCCCAACATATAGATCGCTGCCAGATCTTGATCTTCCATCGTCGAAAAATCGCGGCCGTGGTGCTCGTACACATGAAACCGTCGGTACGCATGGAACGGCTGCACGACGGTAAGCGTCGACAATAATTCGCACAAAATCAGGTTCGCCCGTTCCGAGCGGAAGACCGCGTGATGGACCCCATGATGAATAACGGTGGCGACGATATAGCGCGCTCCCGAAACGGTGAGCGTCACGGAAAGCAAAAGCCAAAAGGCGCTGGCGGCAGACAGCAATACCGCCACGGATGCCGCCATCCCGCCAAGGAAAAGCGCAATGGCCCAAGCGGTGGATTCGAGCGGGCTGATCGGCCTCGATACCCTGCCGTGCAACTCCTTGCCCGTCAACCATGTCCAAAAACCCTGAAATGGAAGACGCGTATAAGACTGGCGGATTGCCGCAGATCGTTCTAATTTTTCTCGCAATGTCATTCCGTCACCCTAAGCAATTTCGGCGACAATGCTATCAGCCGCTCGCGCCGTCGTATCACCGTTCAATTTCTTTGGTTGAGCGAGAATGTTTCTAAACGACGATGCTTGAAATCGATTTTTCCCGACAACGCGCCTTGAATAAGGCGCGCTAGAACGATGCGGGCCGCGTGATACTATCGCCGGCGGTTTCCTGCCAATTTTGATCGCAAGTTTTCAACGTCCAACCAATATTCCGAGACCGGAGCGGCCATGCTTGACAGAAGCCAATTGGAAGCTTTTGCGGCGATCGTCGAACATCAAAGCTTCGAGCGTGCCGCAAATGCGCTGAACATCACGCGCGGCGCGATTTCGCTGCGCATCAAAGCGCTCGAGGAAGCGCTCTCGGCGGTGCTGCTGGTTCGAAATCGCCCGGTGCTGCCCACCGTCGCCGGCGAAGTCCTGCTTCGGCACGTCAACGCGGTGCGCCTGCTCGAACAAGACGTTTATCGGCAACTCGTGCCCGAAGGCGGGCGGCATCAACGCGCAAGGCTGGCCGTCGCCGTGAATGCCGATTCGCTTGCGTCGTGGTTCGGCGCATGCACACAGGCGTTGCTCGAAGCGCTGCCCGTTGCGCTCGAGGTGCTCGTGGAAGATCAGGACCATACAGGGCCCATGCTGATTCGGGGAGAGGTCGTCGGGTGTGTGTGCAGCGAGTCGAAGCCCGCTCAAGGGTTCGAAGCGATCCGCCTCGGCTCGATGGAATATCGCTGCGTCGCCGCGCCCGCCTTCGCGCAGCGCCATTTCCCCAATGGCCTGACCGTGCACGAGCTCTGCTCGGCGCCGGCGATCTTATTCAATCGCAAGGATTCCCTCCACGACGATTTTTTGAAGATGCTGTTCGGCGTGGAGCCGCGACAGTATCCGCGCCACTACTTCCCCTCCCCCGTAGCGTTGCTCGGCGCCATTCAAAGCGGCAATGGTTACGGCCTCGTTCCGATGCAACAAGCGCAAAGGCCGCTAGCAAGCGGGGAGCTCGTCGATCTCTGCCCGAAGCTCGGACTTTCCATCCCCTTGTTTTGGCATCACTGGCAGCAGGAGCCGCCCCTCGCTCGCCAAGTCACCGATTTCATCGTGCGCTTTGCGCGCGCCGCGCTTGCCTTCAGCGAACCGCCGGACGTATCGCTCCAAGAGACGGAAAGCGCCGCTAGGCCGCGCGCGCGAATCGGCGCCGGCTGACTTCGAGCGCGAGGACCGATGTGAGCATGCCCGCCCCCAGGAACATCAGCTCGACGTTTCCCGTGACGAGACCGAACCATTTGGTCGCGTAAAGGGCGATCGACGAAAGACAGCCCGCCACGAGCGCACGTTGCGCGGCAACCGGCGGCACGCCAATGTTCAACAGCAGCAGCGCGAACAGCGGGCCGATGCTTGCGATGTACACGATGTTCAGGTCGATCATCGTTTCGATGATCGCCTGCCCGCGGCTCGCGACGATGGTGCCCAACAGCACCACGACCGCCGACGCCGGAGCCTTCGCGTCCTCTCGCGTCGTTTCGGGCATCGCCAGCACCGCAGTCGACATGGCACGGACGACGGCCGCGCCCGAGCCGAGCGCCGCGGCGATCAGGGTGAGCAGCATGACCGTCCCCGCCCCGCTTCCGAGGCGGTCCGACATGTGGGCGAGGACCAACGGGATCGCTTGCTTCGCCTCGTCGGTGTGCGCGAGCCAGCCCGCGCCGCTAGCCGCGAGCACCGCCGATGCCGGTAGGGCACCCACGACGATCAGCACGACGGCGGCGAGCGCGCAGCCTGCCACGGCGGCGGCTGGGCTGCGGGCCGCGATGATGAATTGCTGATAGTCGGCGCCGGTTACGACGAGAAAGACGACCGCGATCGTCATTGTCGCCACTTCCGAGCCGCCCACCCGATGAAGATCGCTCGCAAAGCGCGGGATGGCATGCAAATAAATGTCGAGTCCGCCGAGATCGAGAACCGCTAGCAGCAGAACGATGCTGCCGGCCAATAAGCACAGCGCGAAAATCTTTGAAGCCACCCCTAGGCGAAGCTGCGCGGCAACGAAGATCGCGAGCGACACGATCGGCAGCGACAACGCGCCGGGAACGCCTACCATCGATAGCGTCGTGCCCGCCCCTTGGATTTGCGCAGCGAGCACGCCCGTCATCCAGATGACCGAGAGCACGGCGACATAGCGCTTCACGACGGTGCCATATCGGTTCCCGAATAGATCCCACACGGGCATGCCGATGCGCCATAGGCGAGCCGACAGAAACGCAAGAAGCAGCATGCCGGCGCCAGTCAGCCACGGATACAGGCAGCCAGCCATGCCGTGCGACATGGCGAGTTCGCCTGAGCCGAAGAGAAATCCAATGCCGTAGCTTGCGGAAACGAGCAACGCCGCAACCTGCATCGCCCCCAACCGATCGCCGCTCATCGGGCGGGCGCCATGCTTTGACGGCAGCGCACGGCGGCGGCGCTACCCCATAGATACGACGTGCATACGACGCCGCGTGCGCAGTAGCTAGGCAAGCACGAAAGCGTGCGCCAGACTTCGGGCAGGCGATAGTACGGCACCGCGGGCACCAAGTGATGCGTGAGATGGTATCCGTTGTTATGCGGGTGAACGATCCAGCGCCAGCGGCGCGCGACGGCCACATCCCGAGTAAACGAATAAATTCCGCCAGCGGTCATTCCATAGTGATCGCACATTTCACGCCACGTCGTAATTGCATGGAAACCGGTTGCTTTCGCAACGTACCAAGAGATGACGAACACGGCGGCAAATCCGGGTCCCGCACTCAGTGCCAACAAAGCCGAGAGAGCGACCCACCAGCCGACGAGCATCCACCGCCGCCCCGCGCCGACGTTCGAATCGATCAGGTGGCCGGCCACCGATGCGAGCCAGCCTCTCGCAGAAAGAAGGAGCTTGCGATAGGTGCGCCACCAATCCGGGAACGAACCCGTCGCAGGCGCGATGTAGTCGGGATCGTGCTGGCTCATGCCCAACATCGCATGGTGACGGGCGTGGGTGGACCGGTAACGCGCGAGATCCGCGAGAAGTGCGGGCGCCAAGAACACGCCCGCCATCATATCGTTGAGCCGAGGCGTTCGATAAAGATTTCGATGACCGGCTTCATGCAAGAGATTGCCGAGCGCGCGTTGCCGATTGGCGATGAGAAATAGCGCCGGCACGGCCGCGGCAATGCCGAAACGGCAAAGGCACGAGACCGCCACCATAATGAGCGCCCAATCGAAAGCGATGTCGAACGCTGGGCGCACTTGGCTGATTCCCCGCAGGTCTATCGCACTCATCCCGCGTTCGGCGAGTTCTCTATGAACCTGATCCGCATCCGCCCATACGGAACCCGGGCCTGCATTTTGTCGATTCATCGCAATGCCGTCGAATAGGAAAATCGGAACGGAGGCGACTGGCCAGAGCGCTGCCATGACCTGCCGCGCCGAATTCTATCCAGCGAGCATCAATCGGTATCGCGGTTTAAAAATTATTGCCGAGCGCTAGTGCGGCTTACGCCATCGATGGAGCGGCGAGCGGCACGATCACGCACATCGACGGCGCTAAAGCCCTTCTCGGGGCGCCGTACCGGTCGTGATCGAATAAAGCACGGCCATTGCCCGCGCGGCATGCTGGACCGGGACGAACAGATGATCATGGTAAAAGGCCGAAACGGCGTTGCAGGCAATGCCGGCCTCGGCTAGGGCGGTGGACACCGACGACAAGAAACCGACTGCGGCGAGGTCGGAGTGGACCTCGAGCGTGATCAAGCGCGACTCGAAGGAATACGGCAAGCACCGCGATTCGGCGACCTCTTTCTCGACGATGGCCGTAAGCCCTTCGGCTTCGCGGAAGAGGCAAATCGGATCGAGCCCATCGGGCAGGCGGTGATCGGCAAAGCTGCAGAACACATAGTGCGGCGACGCCAACCGCGGCGCCATCTCGCGCAGCAGGACTGCCAGATCGCTCTGTTGGCTCACACGGAATTTCCTCGCTTCGAATTTGCCGGCCGCGAAATACTATCACGCAGGCACATGGCGGCATTGCTTGCCCGCGCTGCCGACTCCCTATCTAGCACCGGCCATCGAAGTTCGCGACTACGGGGATTGGGAAACCACGCGGCCGGGTGGTTACGGACTTCATCTTTTCTTATGCGACCATATGACGCTTTAGCAAAATGAGATGAGACTGTTCGTCGTCAAACCAGCCTCCTCATTCTTTCACCACCGCTTTACGGGCGGCACTGGCAATGCCGTCTAACACGCCAGCGTCTCGTTGGCGTGGCACGCATCGCTTGGAATGCTCGCATCGCATTTATTATGAATGTCCTATGCGACAATATCGGCCGACTACATTCGGGGATCGATAATTCAATGAAACGCTTTCTTTTGATTGCCTTGTGCCTGGCGTCCACCTCGGTCTTCGCAGGCGAGCGCAGACAGGTTCTACTCGAAACGCCCGTCACCTACGCCGCGGGCGCAGGCGTCGTCGAGCGAGTCAAGGACGAGTGCCACATCGACGATATGTTGACGCGCCACGTCGGAGAGGCGCTTCGCCGGCTCAATCGAACTGGCGAAGGGACGATCGAAGCGAACGGCGCAGCGGGCGATGCCGAGATCCTAAAGCTGCAGATCACCTACGTGATGGGCGTGGGCGGCGGCGCATGGACGGGGCCCAAAGCCATCTCGCTGTCCGCCGATCTCATCGACAACGGCCAGGTCGTGCGGCACACGAAGTTCAAACGCTGGTCTGTCGGCGGAATGTGGGGCGCCTTCAAAGGCACGTGCTCGATTCTCGACCGCACGGCTGTGGTCATAAGTAAAGACTTGAGTCGCTGGGTCCATAATCCGCGCTATGTCATCAAGGATGAAGATGCGCCCGATCAAGCCTCGGCGCCGGAGGCGGCTTCCGCGACGGGCGCTGCCACGGCCGCGCAGGATAGCGGTGAAAAAGTGAATTGATCGAGGAGCGATGGTTGAACCGCCCCGGGAATCGTCGGGGCGGGTTCGTTCAAGTTGAGGCCGGCACGGCAGCTGCATCGCAGAGTCGCCGGTAATCGTTTGTTTCAGCTTCAACGGGTGGGATATAGCCGAGCGGTTCCAAGAGCAGATGGCGGTGAACCCAGGCGACCCATTCGAGCGTTGCCGACTCCCTGGATTGAACGAAATCTAAAATGCAACTTGGCCGACACGGCAAAACGCTACTGCAAAACCTACGCAAGCTCTTCGGTGGCAACCACGTAGACGCGAGCGACATACGGCCGACCAGCGAGTCGAGCGAGAAGTACACGGCAACGGCCTACGTCGCCTGGCAATTCGAGCACGACCTGACGACGTCGACGTTGAAAGGCAACGCCTCGGTTGCAAATGGCCATTTTGGCTATCGGGCCGCCGACTATCAAAACCATCTTCAACGGCTGTGTCAGCAGGCGGTGCACAGTCGAGACATTCGCGGCGCCTTCATGCAGCGTATCGATGCTGCTGGGGCCGGGGCGCTCGAATTGTCTTCGGCAGTCCAGCCGGTACATGATTTCGGCTCGTACTCACTGTTCCGTCAGTGCGGAGCCTGCACCGGAAGCGGGAGAATCGCGTGCGGCGCTTGCATCGGCAGAGGCAAAAGAAGTTGCGGCGGATGCGGTGGCGCCGGTTGGCACAACGAGACGATCACGCACACGCGCTGGAACGGTCACCGCCACGAAAGCTACTCGCAGGTAGTTCAGCGTACGTGTTCTTCGTGCGGCGGTGGCGGACGCGTCGTTTGCACGAGCTGCGGCGGCTCAGGTAAGCAAACGTGCAATGCATGCGCTGGACACGGCTTCTTCACGGATGTCTGCCACGTGAGGGCAATCGCCCGACCGACATGGCACGTACCAAAACATACTGGCCTGGCTGCGGACGCGTTGGTGCGTGCAATGGAGTCGAGGGGACCGCGCACGGTACGCGAACTGGTGCCGCTCGACCTTGCCGGCAGCGAATACAGCGAAAGCGACCACTGGGTCGTGCGCTACACGGGCACGGCAGACGTCGTCGAACTAGGCATCGCCGTCGCTAGAGTCGACTACACGGTTGCCGCTGCGGGCACACATGTCATTCCGATCAAAACGCCGCCGGTGTTCGATCAGCTGTTGGCGCGCGAACTCGAGGACATCGCATCGCTAGCAAGCGGGGCCAAACGCGGTCGTACGGGCATTCGTCGGCAGGCCAAACGCCTCTTCGCAGTGTTTCGCGGGGTCCCCATACTCGACAACGCGTTGCAAAGCGTCGCGAAGCTAGGAAAGGATGCCCGCTCGAATCCTGCGCCTGCGGTAATTCGAGTCGCTGAGGGATTTATCTCGAGAGAGGCAGCGAGCGCAATTGCTACTGCGTTCCTGCATACTTTGGACAAGGTATCGCCGGCCAATTCACGTGCTGCCTGGGCATTGGTGGCACTCGTCCCGTCCATCGCAAGCTTTGTCTACGCGGCGAACGCCTTCACGGCGTTCTCGCCGGCCAATCCGCTGCATGCGGTCTTACCGCTATGTGTCGCCGTGGCGGGCGCGGCTGTGGCGATGCTCGTCGTGTCGCCGGCAGGCTGGATATTGAGCGCTGCGGTCAGTTCTCTCTTCAGGCTCAAGGTACCGCCCGAGTACCGGCAGCGCGGTCGCAACTGGGCGCCTTTCAAGGGCGCTTGCCTTTTCGCCATGTCGGCATCGTTCGTCGGCGCCCTCTACGGAGCGGCGGCAGCCATGCAATGGGTGCCGAATATCCGGACCGTGACGACACCCGTTCTTGATTACGCGATTGCACATACGTCGCCGGGGAGCGGCGCGCACCGATTGTTCGCCGGGTTGGCCAACTCGACGCCGGCAACAGCGTCGGCCAGCACTGAACAGCCAGCCGACACTCGCCGCGCAGTACAACGTTTCCTGATCGCTCATGGCTATCTTCATGGGCAAGCCGACGGCAATTTCGGCCTGCTCACGACTGCGGCGATTGCCCGCTATGAGCGGCAGGAAACGCTCGATCCCTCGACTCCGCTTCCGCAGTTGCTAGCACACATGCGGACGGCCACTCACCCCGCCCCTACCCCTCGCGGCGCCAAGCCAATCGTGCAACCGCCCGCGGAAAATCCGAGCCGAATGCCGATACAGCCTGAAGCGGTGGCACGGTCAACGAGTCCCTCGCTGCGCAACCGAGTGGTAGCAGCGAATACGGTAGATAGTGCCCCTGTCGTTGCTTGCAAAGACGACGGAACGTTCTTCGGCAAGAAGGTATGCCAGAACCCCGCGTTGGCCGAAAGCTACCGACGCGAGCTCATGGAATACGAGGCGGCGCAACGGCGGCTGGGCGGCGTCGACAACGGAATTCGGATCGAGCAGGAACGTTGGCTGGAGTCGGTTGTTCATGATTGCGTGAACACGCAATGCCTGACTTCCGCCTTCGATAAGCGGGCGGCGGACTTGAGCGCGCGATATCGCGGCGGCTAGGGGACAGGCGCGGCTTTTTCGGCAAGCGGCCTCGTGCCAATGTACACGCTCAACGACAGATCGATTGACGCCTAGGCATAAGGACCGGCTACGACGTATCTGCAGCCCTTCCGGCGCGTCACGATATCCAATAGGCTTGTTTCTACGCGGATCACCACGGCGATGCGCTCGCGAACGAGATGGATACTGGCCAACATTGCTTCCCGTATCGTAGCAGTTTGAGCAACATTTGTTGTGCGATCAACAACGCGCGTGAGCGTCTCGCCGGGAGTCAAAGGCATGAATGAGACGATATAGCGCTGACGGCAAAGCAAGTCAGCCACTCGGCGAACCGCGGACCAAAAGAAAAAGGCCGGAAAAGCCGCACGCAATCCTTTGATCGCGCTTGGTTTTTCCGGCCCGGGTTCAGCAGCCGATGGACGGCTTCCGCTTAGAACGGAATATCGTCATCCATATCATCGAGCCCGCCGCCCGCTGCGGGCTGGCTCGGCCGGCTAGCACCACCGCCGCCACCGCCACTCCCCCCGCTACGACCACCGCCGCCCATCGCGCGACCACCGCCACGCTGCTCGGCCGGCTCGCGGCTATAGCCGCCATCGTCCCCACCGCCCATGCCGCCGCCAGCACCGCCGCGGCCGCCAAGCATTTGCATTTGATCGGCGACGATCTCGGTCGAATACCGATCCTGCCCATCCTGCCCTTGCCACTTGCGCGTACGCAACCGGCCTTCGATATACACGGCCGAACCCTTCTTCAAATACTCGCCGACGATCTCGGCAAGGCGCCCGAAGAATGCAACGCGGTGCCACTCCGTCGCTTCCTTCATTTCGCCCGATGCCTTGTCCTTGTAGCGATCCGTCGTAGCCAGCCGGATATTGGCGATGGCGTCCCCGCTCGGCAGGTAACGAATTTCAGGATCGGCCCCGAGGTTGCCGACGAGGATGACCTTATTTACGGATGCCATGAGTCTCTCCAGTTAATCCATTGCGCGACGGCGCCCGCTGCCCGAGCGCCAAGCACGCGACGCGTAGAGCCGCGTCAAATCTTACGCACAGGCTTCATATTGGCGGCGATTATAAGCCAGCCCAGCACGAGGCCCGAGCATGCATAGAACACGGCGTCTTGACCGACCGACTTCATCAGCCAGCCGCCCACGACGCCACCCAACGCAAGGCCGATCGACTGCGTCGTGTTGTACACACCCGCTGCCGCGCCCTTGCGCGTGCCGGGCGCAAGCTTCGACACGAGCGAAGGCTGCGACGCCTCGAGAATATTGAAACCCAGGAAGTACACGAACAGAATCGCAGCCACGGACAAGATCGTATGCGGCGCCGTGCCGAGCAGCAATTGGCCGATCAGGATAAGCGTGATGGCGCCGCAGAGCACGGGCTTCATCTTGCCCCGTTTCTCGGCCGCGATAATGGCCGGCACCATCATGACGAACGAAAGGCCCATGACCGGCAAGTACACTTCCCAGTGCGAGGCGACAGGCAGGCCACCCGCCACGAGAATGCGCGGCACCACCAGAAACAGCGCCGTTTGGGTGGCGTGCAACACGAGCACGCCGAAATTCAACCGCAGCAGCTCGACGTTGCGCAGCACCTCCGCGAACGGCGCACGCACGTGCACGGGCTTGGGCGCGTCGGGCACGACCCACAGCACCACGCCGATGGCGAGCAGCGACAACCCGCCCACGAGCGCGAACAAGCCGTTCATCCCAACCCACTGATAGACGATCGGCGCGCCGACGATCGCCACGGCAAACGAGATGCCGATGCTGCCGCCCACCATCGCCATCGCCTTCGTGCGGTGCTCCTCGGCCGTCAGATCGGCGATGAACGCGATCACGGCGGAAGATACCGCCCCCATGCCCTGAATCACGCGGCCCACGATGATCCACGTCATATCGTGAGCCATCGCCGCGACGAAGCTGCCGAGCGCGAAGATCAACAAGCCGGTGGCGATGACGGGCTTGCGCCCGAGCTTGTCGGACGCCCAGCCGTAAAAGATGTACAAGAGCGACTGCGTCACGCCGTACGCGCCGAGCGCGATGCCCACGAGCAGGACGTTTTCGCCGCCGGGGATCGTCTTCGCGTACACCGAGAAGACGGGCATGATCATGAACAGGCCCAGCATGCGCAGCGCAAAAATGCCGGCAAGCGAAACCGTGGCGCGCAACTCGGGCGCGCTCATACGCGAGGATGTAACGGACGGATTCGACATCGGAAGCGAGCGTGGAAGAAACCGGGGCGACGCCTTTAGGCCACAGCCAGCCCCCAAGTGAATCCCGTTCGGGCCGCCCCCGCAAGAGGACTTCCCCCTAAGGGCCGGCTTTCGGTGCGCCTTTGGGCGCCGGGCCGCCTCGAGCGCGGCAACCCGCCGGGGGCTGCAAATATAGCGAGCGTGGGCTCATGCGCTCCCGCCCGCTGTAAGGACGCTGTAACGGCGGTCTGGAAAAGTCGTTATAGTAGCAGGTTTGGCCCCCTCCCTTCCCCAGGTTCATGGAACAGATTCGTATCCGTGGGGCGCGCACCCACAACCTGAAGAACGTCAATCTCGATCTGCCCCGCCACCAGCTCATCGTGATCACCGGCTTGTCCGGTTCGGGCAAGTCGTCGCTGGCGTTCGACACCCTCTATGCAGAGGGTCAGCGTCGTTACGTGGAGAGCCTTTCGGCCTACGCGCGCCAGTTCCTGCAACTGATGGAGAAGCCCGATGTCGACCTGATCGAGGGCCTGTCGCCCGCCATCTCGATCGAGCAAAAGGCGACGTCGCACAATCCGCGCTCGACGGTCGGCACAGTCACCGAAATTCACGACTATTTGCGTTTGCTCTATGCGCGCGTCGGCACGCCGTACTGCCCCGAGCACGAGATCGCGCTTGAGGCGCAAAGCGTCTCGCAAATGGTCGACGCCGCCCTCGCCCTGCCCGAGGAAACGAAGCTCATGATCCTCGCCCCCGTGGTGGCGAACCGCAAGGGCGAGCACGCGGAGCTATTCGAGCAAATGCAGGCGCAAGGCTTCATCCGGTTCCGGATTCGCTCGGGAGGCGGCACGGCCAACGAAGGCTCGGCGCACATCTACGACGTCGATTCCCTGCCCAAGCTCAAAAAGAACGACAAGCATTCGATCGATGTCGTCGTCGATCGGCTGAAGGTACGTCCCGATATGAAGCAGCGCTTGGCCGAATCGTTCGAAACGGCCTTGCGCCTGGCCGACGGCCGCGCGATCGCGCTCGAAATGGATACGGATAAAGAGCACCTATTCAGCTCGAAATTCGCCTGCCCGATCTGCTCGTACTCGCTGCCCGAACTCGAGCCGCGCCTGTTCTCGTTCAATAATCCGATGGGCGCATGCCCGGATTGCGACGGACTAGGCCAAATCACGTTCTTCGATCCGAAGCGCGTCGTCGCGCATCCGTCGCTGTCGCTCGCGGCCGGCGCGGTCAAAGGCTGGGACCGCCGCAATCAGTTCTACTTCCAGATGCTGCAAAGCCTCGCGGCGTTCTACGAATTCGAGATCGATACACCCTTCGAGGATTTGCCGGAGAAAATCCGCAAGCTGATCCTGTTCGGCTCGGGCAAGGAGCAAATCCCGTTCTCGTATATCAACGAGCGCGGGCGCGCGACCGTGCGCGAGCATGTGTTCGAAGGCATCATTCCGAATCTCGAGCGCCGCTATCGCGAAACGGATTCGGCTGCCGTGCGCGAAGAGCTCGCGAAGTATCAGAACAATCAAGCCTGCCCCTCTTGCAACGGCACTCGCCTGCGCCGCGAGGCGCGCTTCGTGCGGCTCGGGATGGACGGCGACGCGCGCGCGATCTACGAAGTGAGCGGCTGGCCGTTGCGCGACGCGCTCGGCTACTTCCAAACGCTCAAGCTCGAAGGCGCCAAGCGCGAGATCGGCGAGAAAGTCGTCAAGGAAATCGTCGCGCGCCTGATGTTCCTCAACAACGTCGGGCTCGATTACCTTTCGCTCGAGCGCAGCGCCGATACGCTCTCGGGCGGCGAGGCGCAGCGCATTCGCCTCGCCTCCCAAATCGGCTCGGGTTTGACGGGCGTCATGTACGTGCTCGACGAACCCTCGATCGGCCTGCATCAGCGCGACAACGACCGTCTGATCGCAACGCTCAAGCATCTGCGCGATCTGGGCAATTCGGTCATCGTCGTCGAACACGACGAGGACATGATCCGTATGGCCGATTATGTCGTCGACATGGGTCCGGGCGCGGGGGAGCACGGCGGCATGATCATCGCCGAAGGCACGCCGGGCGAAGTGCAGGAAGATCCGGCTTCGCTGACGGGCCAATACCTCGCGGGCGAGCGCCGCATCGAGTTTCCCGATGAGCGCAAAGAGCCCGACGAGCGGCGTCTGCGCATCGTCGAGGCGTACGGCAACAACTTGAAGCGCGTCACGCTCGACCTGCCGGTGGGGCTCTTGACCTGCGTCACGGGCGTCTCGGGCTCGGGCAAGTCCACGCTGATCAACGACACGCTGTATCACGCGGTCGCCCAGCATTTGTACGGCTCGTCGACCGAACCGGCTCCCTACGAGCAAATCGAGGGGTTGGAGCACTTCGACAAGGTCATCAACGTCGATCAATCGCCGATCGGCCGCACGCCGCGCTCGAATCCTGCCACGTACACGGGGCTGTTCACGCCGATCCGGGAGCTGTTCGCGGGCGTGCCCGCCGCGAAGGAACGCGGCTACGACCCGGGCCGGTTCTCGTTCAACGTCAAAGGCGGCCGCTGCGAGGCTTGCCAGGGCGACGGCGTGCTGAAGGTGGAAATGCACTTTCTGCCCGACGTCTACGTTCCCTGCGACGTCTGTCACGGCAAGCGCTACAACCGCGAAACGCTCGACGTTCAGTACAAAGGCAAGAACATCAGCGAAGTGCTCGATATGACGGTCGAGCATGCACACGAGTTCTTCGGCGCCGTGCCCGTGATCGCCCGCAAGCTCAAGACCCTGCTCGATGTGGGCCTGGGCTATATCCGGCTCGGCCAATCGGCGACGACGCTCTCGGGCGGCGAGGCGCAGCGCGTCAAGCTGTCGCTCGAGCTGTCCAAGCGCGACACGGGCCGCACGCTATACATTCTCGACGAGCCCACCACGGGGCTGCACTTCCACGACATCGCATTGCTACTGGAAGTCATCCACCGGTTGCGAGATCATGGCAATACCGTGGTCATCATCGAGCATAATCTCGATGTGATCAAAACTGCCGACTGGGTCATCGATCTCGGTCCGGAAGGCGGTGCGGGCGGCGGGCAAATCATCGCTCAAGGCCGGCCGGAGCAGATTGCAAAATCAAAGGCGAGCTTTACGGGACGGTATCTCGCGCCGCTGCTCGATCGCCGGTAAACGCGGCGCTCGTTCGCGGTTGCGCGTCACGCCGCCCGACATCGGTTGGAGACCAGACATATCATGGCTAAGCGCAACGAGGCTCCCGAAGACACCCGCATTCGGGAGGTCGTCGGACGTCCCGTGCGGCTCAGCAGCGACATGAGCTTGCCGACGCTGTCGGCAGTGGAGATCGGCAGCTATCTACTCGCCTTCGTCGGCATGTGGGCCGTTCTGCACTTCAAGCTACTCGGCGCGCTGCTCGCCGGCATGCTCGTCTATCAGCTCGTCCACACGATCGCGCCCGGCATCGCGCGCCACATGTCCAACCAACGCGCGCGCTGGGTCGCGGTCGTGGTCATCGCGACCGTCGTCGTCGGAGGATTGGCGGGCCTCTCGATCGGCATCGTCGAGCACTTCGAGCACGCGGTGCCGAACATTCAAAACTTGCTCGACCAGGTCATGCAAATCGTCGATCAAGCGCGCTCGCGCTCGCCCGATTGGCTCTCCGCCATGCTGCCGGGCGATGTCTCGCAGATGAAAGAAAAGGCCGGGATGCTCGTGCATACGCACATGGAGCAACTACAACAAGGCGGCAAGAACGTTGCGCGGGGCTTCGGCCATGTCCTGTTCGGGATGATCATCGGCGCGATGATCGCCATCACGAGCGAGCGTCATATTCAGCGGCTGCCGCTGTCCAGGGCGCTCGCCGCGCGCGCCTCGCGCTTTGCGGATGCATTTCGGCGGATCGTGTTCGCGCAGGTCAAGATATCGACGATCAACGCGGTGTTCACGGCGCTTTACTTGCTGATCGCGTTACCGGTTTTTCATGAGCGGCTGCCGCTCTCGAAGACGCTCGTGCTCGTCACGTTCATCGCAGGGCTGCTGCCGGTGATCGGCAATCTGATCTCGAACACGCTGATCGTCGCGGTCTCGCTCGCGGTCAGCCTGCCAACGGCCATTTCCTCGCTCGTCTTTCTCGTGCTGATCCACAAGTTCGAATATTTCCTGAATGCGCGGATCGTCGGCGGACAAATCGAGGCGCGCGCTTGGGAACTGCTGCTGGCCATGCTCGTCATGGAAGCGGCGGCGGGCGTGCCGGGGCTCATCGCGGCGCCGATCTTCTACGCTTACATCAAACGCGAACTCGTTTATCTGCGGCTCGTTTAAGGTTGGCGCGCTCTCAAGGTCCCGCCAATACCTGCGTCTCGAACGATCGATGGGTCGTCCAAGACGCACGGCACGTTCATCCGCCGTTGCCGATCGCTCGCGCGCTCAACGAAACACGACCGTTTTCGTCCCATTCAACACGATCCGATGCTCGACGTGCCACTTCACCGCGCGCGCTAGTGTCACGCACTCGACGTCGCGGCCGATCGCGGTCAGTTGGTCGGGCGTCATGCTGTGATCGACGCGCTCCACTTCCTGCTCGATGATCGGACCTTCGTCCAGGTCGGTCGTGACGTAATGGGCGGTCGCGCCGATCAACTTCACGCCCCGATCGAACGCCTGGTAGTACGGCTTCGCACCCTTGAAGCTCGGCAAGAACGAGTGATGGATATTGATCGCCCGGCCCGACAAGTGCTCGCACAAGTTCGGCGACAAGATCTGCATATAGCGCGCGAGCACGACCAGATCCGCCGCGTGTTGATCGATCACTTCGAGCACGCGCGCCTCTTGCGCGGCTTTGGCAGCGCCAGTCGAATCCACCAGCGGGAAGTGATGAAACGGAATGTCGTAACTCGCCGCGAGCTGATAGAAATCTTTGTGATTCGAAATGATCGCGGCAATCTCGATCGGCAGTTGACCCGTGCGATAGCGGAACAGCAAGTCGTTCAAGCAATGGCCGATCTTCGAGACCATGATGACGACCTTCGGCTTGAGCGCCGCGTCGTGGATCTCCGATCGCATCGAAAACTCCGCGGCCAGCGGCGCGAACGCCTCGCGCAGCGCATCGAGCCCCGGGTCGCCGCCCACTTGTTGAAAGTGCACGCGCATGAAAAATTCGCCCGTGCGGCTATCTCCGAATTGCGCCGAGTCGAGAATATTGGCGCCGCGCTCGAACAAGAAACCCGATACCGCGTGGACGATGCCCGGCCGATCGGGGCACGATAGTTTCAAGATGAAGCTGTGTTGGGTCGACATGACCGAGTTGACTCCTGTGTTTGATCCCTGCCGCGGCGCTTGCGTATCGAGCGCATTCAGCGCGTGACGAGCGGTGCGGCGAAAAGCGTATCGATGCCCGCGCAGGCGTCCTCATCGATCCAACCGTGGCGCAGCATGCAGTCGAGCGTCGCAAGGCTCGCATCGACGGTCATCTCGCCGTCCTCGATCCAACGCGCGACTTCTTCAACGCGAGCGAGCCGGTGTTCGCCCACTTCGCCATCCTGGTTGCGCGGGGCGAAATCCTCGGGCAACGGCAGATCGTAGATGAAGATCTGCTCGGCCTGCGTGCCTTCGGGCAGCGACTGCAGCACGTGCACGGTGCGTCCGGGTTCGGCCTGGCCGGCCAAGGCCGCTTCGATGCCCGCCTCCTCCCAACATTCCTTGACGATCGTCTCTTCGATCGACAAGCCCCACGCAATGCCGCCCGCGACCACGTTGTCGAGCATGCCCGGGTCGGTCGCCTTGGTCTGGCTGCGGCGCGCGATCCAGAGCTGCGGGGCGCGACCCGCGTATTTTACGATGCCGTTCAAATGCACCGCGTAGGTCGTCGCGCCGAAGAAGCGTGCGGCCGCCCGCTCGATATAAGCGAGCGGCGCGGCGTCGAAGGTGTTGCGAATCGCGTAAGTCTCGTCGCGCCAACCGACGATGCGCCCCTGCCCCGCGAGCGCACCGATGACAGCGGCCAGCGCCGCGGACCGGGTATCGGCGTTCGCATCGAAACGAGCGGCCAACGTCACCGCCGCAGCATCGATCTCGAAAACGTCGGGCCAACGCGCAAGCAGCGCGACGTCGTGCTCGCGAATCCACCCGACTTGCTCGGAAGCCATGAAAAACCGACGGTGCGCCTGCGCCTCGAAGCGGCGCGCATGGGCGATGCAGGGCAAGCTCATTGAAACTCCTTAACGGTACGGCTGGCGAGAGGATCGATCTTGCCTCAATCGCGCAAGGCCACGCGCAACCCAAGCGCGATGAATGTCGCGCCCGCGAGCCGGTCGAGCCAGACACCGGCGCGCGGGCGACGCTTGAGCCACGCGCCAAGCGCGCCGGCGAACAGACCGAACGCGGAAAAGATCGCCAGCGCCTGCAGCATGAAAACGAGGCCAAGTTCGATCATCTGGACGGCGACGCGCTGTGTGCCTCCCGGATTGACGAACTGCGGCAGAAACACGACGAAGAACAGCGTCACCTTCGGGTTCATCATGTTGCCGACGACGCTTTGGCGAAACACGGTGAGAAGCGGCACGGGAGCGCGCTCGTGAGCGCTCGCCAAGCCGCGGCTCGTCAGCGCCTTCACGCCGACCCAAATCAGATAGAGGCCGCCCGCAATCTTGACGATCTCGAACGCGAGCGGCGACGAGCGCAAGAGCGCCGCAATGCCGAACGCGGCGAGCGTCGTATGGAAGATCAGCCCGGCGGCGAAGCCGAACGCCGCCACGAGGCCCGCGGCGCGGCCCTGCGAGATCCCGCGCGCGAGCACTTGCAAATTGTCCGGCCCAGGCGCGGCCGTGATTGCCACGGACGCGGCGAGAAACAACGGTAGGTTCGGCATGTTGGATTTGGTCTATCGAATTCGATGGAGCGAGTGGCGCGCGTCGGGCACGGGTACGCTGGCGTAGCGATGCGACCTGCCCGTCAGTGCCCCGGAAAATCCGTCACCGTATAGAGCGGCAAGCCGCTGTCGCGCAGCAGCTTGGAGCCGCCCAAATCGGGCAGATCGACAATGGCAGCGCCCTCGACGACAACCGCACCGAGCCGCTCCAGCAGTTTCTTGCCTGCCATCATCGTGCCGCCCGTGGCGATCAGATCGTCGACGATCACGACACGGCTGCCCCGCTCGCAGGCATCCTCGTGGATCTCCACGGTGGCCGTCCCGTATTCGAGCGCATACGACTCGGATACCGTCTTATAGGGCAATTTGCCGATCTTCCGAATCGGAATGAAACCGAGGTTCAATTCGTAGGCGACGATCGGCGCGATGATGAAGCCGCGCGCATCGAGACCCGCGACGTAGTCGAGCTTCGCTTCGACATAGCGCTCGATGAACAGATCGATGAGCACCCGCAGCGTTTTCGGACGCTGCAACAGCGGCGTGATATCGCGAAACTGCACGCCGGGCAGCGGCCAGTCGGGAATCGTGCGAATTTGGCTCTTGATGAACGCGGCGGCGTCGTGGGGCGCATCGGCGGGCGCATTGGACATGAAATTCTCCGCAGGGATTCGGCCGTCCTCGTAAAGGGACAGCCGCTATCGATTGATGAAATGGGTGAGGTAGCAGGCAGCGCGCCTCGGTCAAACGGTGGACACGCCGGCGCGGCGATTGCGCAGCAAGCGCTCCTCGGCCAACGCCAGCGCCTCGGGCAACCCGCGCAGCACGACGATGTCGGCTTCGCGCAGCTTCGTCTCCGGGCCCGGCTCGACGCCGCGAATACCGTGCCGCCGGATCGCCGTGACCTCCACGCCCATCGAAGCGAACCCGAGTTCCTCGAGCGTGCGTCCGACGGCGTCGGCATGGCCGTCGACCGCTACGGATTGTAGCCGCACCGCGTCATGGCCGTCGTCGTCGCCCGGATCGTCGGCTCCGCGAAAGTAGCCGCGCAGCAAGCTGTAGCGGGCGTCGCGCAGCTCCTCGGCACGCCGCACCACGCGTCGCATCGGCACCCCCATCAGCACGAGCGTGTGCGATGCGAGCATGAGACTGCCTTCGACGATCTCGGGAATGACCTCGGTCGCGCCCGCTGCGAGCAGTTTCTCGAGATCGGCATCGTCGACCGTGCGCACGATGACAGGCAGCGCCGGCTCGAGCTCATGCACATGGTGCAGCACGCGCAGGGCCGAAGGCGTATTCGCATACGTGATGGCCACGGCCGCGGCCCGGTGGATGCCCGCAGAAACGAGCGACTCGCGCCGCGCCGCATCGCCGAACACGACCGATTCGCCCGCCGCCGCGGCCGCCGTCACGCGATCCGGATCCAGATCGAGCGCGACGTAGGGCAATCCTTCGTGCTCGAGCATGCGCGCGAGGTTCTGCCCTGCGCGACCGTAGCCGCAAATGATCACGTGGGCATTTTGCCGCAGGCTTTGCGTGGCGATGCGCGTCATGAGCAGCGATTGCTGCATCCATTCCGTCGAAGAGAGCCGCAGAACGATGCGGTCGGCGTTTTGAATCAAGAATGGCGCGGCCAGCATCGAGAGCAGCATCGCGGCCAGAATCGCCTGCAGCAGCGTGGCATCGACGAGACGCTTGTCCAGAATCAGGTTCAGCAGCACGAAACCGAACTCACCCGCTTGCGCGAGACCCAAGCCCGTGCGCATCGCCACACCGGGCGTCGCCCCGAAAACCCGCGCGAGCCCCGTGATCATGACGATCTTCAGCAACATGGGGCCGATCAAGAACGCGAGCACGAGCAGCGGATGCGCGATCAGCACGCGCGGATCGAGCAACATGCCCGTCGTGACGAAGAAAAGCCCGAGCAATACGTCCCGAAACGGCTTGATGTCCTCTTCCACTTGGTGGCGGTAGGGCGTTTCCGCGATCAACATGCCCGCGATGAATGCCCCGAGCGCGAGCGATAGCCCGAACTTGTCCGTGATGAACGCGGCCCCGAGCGTGACGAGCAAGAGGTTCAGCACGAACAACTCTTGCGAGCGCCGCCGCGCCACGACGTTGAACCAGCGCGTCATGAACCGTTGGCCGACGTAGAGCAGCAGCGAGAGCGCGACCACGATCTTGAGGGCGGCGATGCCGAGCGTTCGCGCCAAATCGTGCGAATCGCCGCCTAGCGCGGCGATGACGATCAAAAGCGGCACCACGGCCAAGTCTTGGAATAGCAGCACGCCGAAGATATTGCGCCCGTGCTCCGTCTCGATTTCGAGGCGCTCGGCGAGCATTTTGCTGACGATGGCCGTCGACGACATCGCCAGCGCGCCGCCGAGCGCGATGGCGCCTTGCCACGTCACATGCATCCAGCGCTCGAGCAACAAGCCCACCAACACCGAAACGCCCACGGTGCCGATCACCTGCAGCAGGCCGAGCCCGAACACGAGGCTGCGCATCGCCCGCAGCTTGGCGAGCGAGAACTCGAGCCCGATCGAGAACATGAGGAAGACGACGCCGAACTCGGCGAGATTCTGCGCGCGCTCCGAATCGGGCGCGAGACCGAGCGCATGTGGCCCGACGACGATGCCCACCGTCAGATACCCGAGCATCGGCGGCAAATTCAACGAGCGGAACAATACGACGCCCACTACCGATGCAAGCAGCAGGAAGAGCGTCATCTCGAGCGGAGAAATCAAGTGCGAAGCGTCCTCGGTCGACAGCGAAATGCGCGAACACGGGCAACGCGCCGCGCATTCGGCGGTTTGGAGCGCCGTCAGGCGGCTATGGGCCAGGCGGTCGAGCGCGGCCCGGCGGGGCGAACGATGCCTTTGCTATACTCCGGCGAATGATAGCGAAAATCAATGGCGACCGGGCATTGGCGCTCGCCCGGGAAGTCCTCGACATCGAAGCCGACGCCGTGCGCGGGCTTCGCGAACAAGTCGACGAGCGCTTTGTCGCCGCGGTCGACTTACTCCTGAGCTGCCGCGGTCGCGTCGTCGTTTCAGGCATTGGCAAATCCGGCCACATCGCACGCAAGCTTGCCGCCACATTGGCAAGCACGGGCACGCCCGCCTTCTTCGTGCACCCAGCCGAAGCGAGCCACGGCGATCTCGGCATGGTGACGAAGGACGACGTCTTCATCGGCCTTTCCAATTCCGGCGAATCGGAAGAACTAGTCGCGATCCTGCCGCTCGTCAAACGCCTCGGCGCGAAGCTGATCGCGATGACCGGCCGGCCGCAATCGTCGCTAGCGCAGCTCGCCGACGTGCACTTGTACGCCGGAGTGTCGAAGGAAGCGTGCCCGCTCGATCTCGCCCCCACGGCCAGCACCACCGCCGCGCTCGCGCTCGGCGATGCGCTCGCAATGGCGGTGCTCGACGCCCGCGGCTTCGGCGCCGACGATTTCGCGCGCTCCCACCCGGGCGGCGCGCTGGGCCGGCGGCTGCTCACCTATGTGCGCGACGTGATGCGCACGGGCGATCAGTTGCCGCAGGTCGGCGCGGATGCGACGGTGCGCGATGCCTTGTTCCAGTTGACGGCCAAGCGCATGGGCATGACGGCGATCGTCGACGAAGCGGGCCGCGTGGAAGGCATCTTCACCGACGGCGATCTGCGGCGCGTTCTCGAGCGCACGGGCGATTTCCGCGATTTGCCGATCGTCGACGTCATGACGCGCACGCCGCGCACGATCGGCCCCGACCATCTCGCGGTCGAGGCCGTCGAATCGATGGAGCGTCACCGCATCAATCAAATGCTCGTCGTCGACGGCGAAGGCAAATTGATCGGTGCGCTCAACATGCACGACCTGTTCTCGAAGAAGGTGATCTGATGGCCGCCTCGCCCCTCACGGCCAGCGAACGCGCGCGCCGCGTCAAGCTGATGATTTTCGACGTCGACGGCGTGCTGACCGACGGCAGCCTGATGTTTACGGCTCAAGGCGACTACATGAAGTCGTTCAACTCGATGGACGGCCACGGCCTGAAACTACTCGGCGAGGCGGGTATCCAAACGGCAATCATCACGGGCCGCCGCTCGGACATCGTGCTCGCGCGCGCCACCGAATTGCGCGTCTCGCACATTCATCAAGGCTCGGCCGATAAAGTGGCGACGTTCGTCGAGTTGATGCGCGAAGCGAACGTCACGGCCGAGCAATGCGGCTACATGGGCGACGATTGGCCCGATCTCGGCGTCATCACGCGCTGCGGCTTCGCCGCCGCCCCGGCCAACGCCCATCCCGAAGTGATCGCTCGCGCGCATTGGGTGTCGGAGGCGCGCGGCGGGCAAGGCGCGGCGCGCGAAGTATGCGACGCGCTGTTGCGCGCGCAGAACCGCTATGAAGCGCTGCTCGCCGCCGCGTGCGGGACGCCGCCCGCATGAATTCCTCCCGCATCGCGTCGTTCTTGTCGCTGCTCGCGCTGGCTGCGCTGGCAGGCGGCACTTATTGGCTGCTGCAGGCAACGCTGCCGCCCGCCGCGCGCGGGGATGCAGGTGTCAAGACGCATACGCCCGATTACTTCGCGGACAATTTCTCCGTATCCGAGCTCGATCAGTCCGGCACGACGCAGTACCGGCTGACGGCGGCCAAGATGGTGCATTACGAAGACGACGAGAACAGCGATCTCACGCGTCCCGCCGTCCGGGCGTTCCAGCCGGGCAGGCCCATCGTGACCGCCACCGGCGAGCGCGGCACCGTCAACGGCGACGCCTCGATCGTCGATTTGTACGATAACGCGCGCATCGTCCGCGCAGCAGGCGCGGGCGACCCCGAGATGCAAGCCGACTCGGTCCATTTCCGGGTGCTCGTGAACGACGATGTGATCGAGACGGAAAAGCCGGTTAAACTTCGGCGCGGCCTGTCGATCGCGACGGCAAGCGCCATGAACTACAACAATGTCACCCGCGTGATGCAGCTTTTCGGCAATGTCCGGGGCGCCATCGCGGCTTCGGATATCTCCGGCGGCGGCACCGCGGCCGGGACGAAGTAGCCGGGACTCATCTTTTCGTAGCGTGACTGAATGAACGAATCGTTCTTGCCTATCGGACGCCGGTCAGCCCGCGTCGCACTCGCAGCGACGCTGGTCGCGCTCGCCAGCTTTGCGTTCGGCCCAGCCGCGCACGCGGAGCGCGCCGACAAGGACAAGCCGCTCAACATCGAGGCGGATAAGATGACCTACGACGATTTGAAACAGGTCACGATCTTCACGGGCCACGTCGTCGCCACGAAGGGCACGATCCTCATCAAGGCCGATCGCGTCGACGTGCGTCAAGATCCGCAAGGCTACCAATATGCGACCGGCACGATGGCCGCCGGCAGCAAGGATCTCGCCTATTTCCGTCAAAAACGCGAAGGCATCGACGAATATGTCGAGGGCAACGCCGAGCGAATCGACTACGATGGCAAGCAAGACTTGACGACCCTCACCACGCGCGCAACCGTTCGCCGCCTGCAAGGTTTGACGACCCTAGTGGATGAAGTCCACGGCAGCGTCATCACCTACGACGGCCAAAACGACTTCTACACCGCGCGCGCGGGCAAAGACGTGGCGGGGCCGGGCAATCCGAGCGGCCGGGTCCGCGCGATGCTCTCGCCGCGCAACGGCGCGCCGGCGCCCCTCACGGGCTCGCCTGCCGCGCTCGCGCCCGCTTCGCACATTCAAGGAAACGTGCCGCAGTGAATACGCTATCCCCCCACGCCGCGACGACGGACGGCGCAAGCGCGCCCGAGCAGCACCGCCCCGCGAGTTCGCTCGTCGTGCGCAGCTTGAAGAAGCGCTACGGCACGCGCACCGTCGTCAAGGACGTCTCGCTCGACGTGAAAAGCGGCGAAGTGGTGGGGCTGCTGGGGCCCAACGGCGCGGGCAAGACGACGTCGTTCTATATGATCGTCGGCCTGGTGCCGCTCGATGCGGGCGAAATCGTGCTGGACGGCAACTCGATCAGCCTGCTGCCGATCCACAAACGCGCGGCCCTCGGTTTGTCGTACCTGCCGCAAGAGGCGTCGGTGTTTCGCAAGCTGACGGTCGAAGAGAATATTCGCGCAGTGTTGGAGCTTCAGCGCGACAACGACGGCAAACGCCTTTCGAAGCCGTCGATCGAAGCGCGCACCGAGGCGCTGCTCGACGAACTACAGGTTGCCCATCTGCGGGAAAACCCGGCCCTATCGCTCTCCGGCGGCGAGCGCCGCCGCGTGGAGATTGCGCGCGCCCTGGCCACGAACCCGAGTTTCATTCTGCTCGACGAGCCGTTCGCCGGCGTGGACC
The DNA here is from genome assembly GCF_029522115.1 of Trinickia sp. Y13. Classification (GTDB taxonomy): domain Bacteria; phylum Pseudomonadota; class Gammaproteobacteria; order Burkholderiales; family Burkholderiaceae; genus Trinickia. The sequence goes on from NZ_JAKWFK010000002.1 coordinate 299,888, forward strand.
CGATCGCCGTCCTCGAGATTCAAAAGATCGTCAAGTTCCTCAAGCAGCGCAACATCGGCGTGCTCATCACCGACCACAACGTGCGCGAAACGCTGGGTATTTGCGATCACGCCTACATCATTAGCGACGGCTCGGTGCTGGCGGCCGGCGCGCCGCGCGAGATCATCGAAAACGAAAGCGTGCGCCGCGTTTATCTCGGCGAGCACTTCCGCATGTAAGGTCCGGATCGCCGCCTCCAGCAATTTTTACGAGGCCGCGCGGCGGCGCGTGGCCGTTCGACGCATCCCATCGTCGCCGCGAGGTTCCCGGCGCGTGGCAAAGTCTCTACAATGAAAGATACATTGCCATGAAAGCCAGCCTCCAACTTCGCCTATCGCAGCATCTTGCGCTGACCCCACAACTGCAGCAGTCGATCCGATTGCTGCAGCTGTCGACGCTCGAATTGCAGCAGGAAGTCGCGATGGCGGTAGCGCAAAATCCGCTGCTCGAATCCGAAGACGAATGGATCGCAAGCCCGTTGCGCGTTGCCGGTGACGGCACCGTCATCGCGCAAAGTCCCACGTCTTCGGCGCCGGAGCCTATGAGCGGGGCGAGTTCGTCCGAGCCCTCCGAGCGCTCGGAGGGCGGCGAGGCGTCGAGCTCCGACGATTACAGCCCGCTCGGCGCAAGCGACGGCAACGATTCCTCGCAATGGAATCTGGACGATTACGGCCGCTCGTCCGGCGCCTCGGACGACGACGATCTACCCCCGCTGCAGATCCACGAATCCACTACGACGCTGCGCGACCACTTGATGGCACAGTTGCGCGTGACGCAAGCAAGCCCGCGCGATCGCGCGCTGATCACGTTCTTGATCGAATCGCTCGGCGACGACGGCTACCTCACGTCCTCGCTCGACGAGATACTGGCCGATCTGCCGGACGAGCTTGAGGTGGACCTCGACGAACTCGGCGCCGCACTTGCCCTGCTACAAAGCTTCGATCCGGCGGGCGTCGGCGCGCGCTCTGCCTCCGAATGCCTGAAGCTGCAGTTGCTGCGGCTACCCGATTCGCCCACGCGCAAGCTCGCGCTCGAGATCACGGCCAACCATCTCGAATTGCTAGCGGCGCGCGATTTCACGCGGTTGCGCAAGCAACTAAAGGCGACCGACGACGAGCTACGCGATGCGCAGACGCTGATCCGCTCGCTCGAACCGTTTCCAGGCGCCGCTTACGGCAAGGCCGAGGCCGATTACGTCGTGCCCGACATCATGGTCAGGAAGACTTCGAACGGCTGGCAAGCGGAGTTGAACCCGGAGGTGGTGCCGCGCTTGCGCATCAACCATCTCTACGCGAATATTTTGCGCAATAACCGCGGCGATCCGGGTAGCGGTTCCCTGCGCCAGCAGTTGCAGGAAGCGCGCTGGCTGATCAAGAACATCCAACAGCGATTCGAGACGATCCTGCGCGTCGCGCAGGCCATCGTCGAGCGGCAAAAGAACTTTTTCGTGCATGGCGAAATCGCGATGCGCCCCTTGGTTTTGCGAGAAATAGCTGATACGCTGGGCCTACACGAATCGACGGTATCGCGTGTGACGACGGGCAAGTACATGCTCACCCCCTTCGGGACGCTCGAGTTCAAGTACTTTTTCGGGTCTCACGTGTCGACCGATACGGGGGGCGCGGCCTCATCCACGGCCATTCGCGCGCTGATCAAGCAACTGATAGGAGCCGAAGACTCGAAAACTCCCCTTTCGGACAGCCGCATAGCCGAACTGCTGGCGGAGCAAGGATTCGTGGTCGCACGCCGGACGGTCGCCAAGTACCGCGAAGCACTCAAGATCCCCGCAGTCAATTTGCGTAAGTCTCTTTAAGCTTTCCGCGTTTTGCGGAGAGCGTTTACCGGCCCTGACGCCATCAGCGGATTTGGCCGGCCGATACGACCCGCCGCTCGTCAGTCACGCGGGGTGATGACTCGAGCGGGCCGCTCCCGACCGGCGCAGGCGCACCGATGGTGTCCAGGCAGCCTTTTGTTTGGAGAGCACTATGAATCTGAAGATCAGTGGACACCATCTCGAAGTTACGCCGGCGTTGCGAGAATACGTGATCACCAAGCTCGACAAGGTGCTAAGACATTTCGATCAGGTGATCGATGGCAATGTGGTCCTCTCGGTCGACAACCATAAGGAAAAGGATAAGCGGCAGAAGGTTGAAATCAACCTTCACTTAAAGGGCAAGGATATCTTCATCGAAAGCGCCAACGGCGATCTGTACGCAGCCATCGATCTCATGGTCGATCGGCTCGACCGGCAGGTCGTACGACATAAAGGGCGCATTCAAGAGCATCAGCACGATGCGATCAAACATCAGGACGTGCCTTTGGCAGGCGAGCAGGCACAGCCGTAAGACGACGATCGACGCCGAGACCGTCTCACCCCGCGCAAAAAGCCGCTCCGTCGAGCGGCTTTTTTTATGGCGAAGCGAACTTGCAGTGCTGCACTAGGGCCGGCACACCACCTGCTTCGGCCCTGTTCTATAATGTGCCGGTTATTGAGGGGCAGCCGGCCACACTGCAGCCCGTCGGCGCCGGCGAGAACACAGCCGGCGCGCACGGCCGAAATCGACACCAGCCAGTTGCCGCGAGGAGCGCCCAGGCGACGCGTTAGCCTGCCAACATGAATCGTTTAGCCAAATTTCTACCGCTCGAAAACGTCGTTATCGGCCTTTCCGTCACCAGCAAGAAGCGCGTGTTCGAGCAAGCGGGCTTGATCTTCGAAAACCAGAACGGAATCGCCCGCAGCGCAGTGACCGACAATCTCTTTGCTCGCGAACGGCTCGGCTCCACCGCGCTAGGCGAAGGCGTCGCGATCCCTCACGGGCGCATCAAGGGGCTCAAGCAGCCGCTGGCCGCGTTCGTGCGCCTCGATCAGCCGATCCCCTTCGAATCGCCCGATGGGCAACCGGTCTCGCTCCTGATCTTTCTGCTCGTGCCCGAACAGGCCACGCAGCAGCACTTGGAAATCCTTTCGGAAATCGCGCAATTGCTGTCCGACCGCGAAGCGCGCGAGCGCCTGCACACCGAGCAAAACCGCGAAGAGTTGCATCGCCTGCTCACCCAATGGCACCCTTGAGCATACCGTAACGCCGGAGCCTCGAGCTGCGGCGCGTCGGCACGGCGCATGACCGGCGCCGCTCATCGGCCTTGGCGGGCAGTTCGACGCATGTCGTCGCCGCGCGCGCCGCGGTCAAACTGGAGCAACGGATTCATGGATACGTCCAGCATCAACGCCCAAAGCATTTTCGACGACAACGCCGCCATGCTCAAATTGAGCTGGCTGACGGGGCATGAGGGCTGGGAACGCGGTTTCTCGGCCGAAACCGTCGCCAATGCGACGTCGAGCGCCGACCTGGTCGGCCACTTGAATTTGATCCACCCGAACCGGATCCAAGTGCTCGGCGAGGCCGAAGTCAACTACTACCAGAGACAGACCGACGAGGACCGCTCGCGCCACATGGCCGAGCTGATCGCGCTCGAGCCGCCGTTTCTGGTCGTGGCGGGGGGCGTCGCAGCGCCGCCGGAACTCGTCTTGCGCTGCACGCGCTCTTCCACGCCGCTGTTTACGACGCCGATGTCGCCCGCCGCCGTCATCGACAGCCTGCGCCTTTATATGTCGCGCATCCTTGCGCCGCGTGCAACGCTGCACGGCGTATTTCTCGACATTCTCGGCATGGGCGTGCTGCTGACGGGCGATTCGGGCCTCGGCAAAAGCGAGCTCGGCCTGGAGCTCATCAGCCGCGGGCACGGGCTCGTGGCCGACGACGCCGTCGATTTCGTCCGGCTGGGCCCCGATTTCGTCGAAGGGCGCTGCCCGCCTCTCTTGCAGAATCTGCTCGAAGTGCGAGGCCTCGGCCTGCTCGACATCAAAACGATCTTCGGTGAAACGGCCGTGCGCCGCAAAATGAAGCTCAAGTTGATCGTCCAACTCGTGCGCAGGCCCGACGGCGAATTCCAGCGCCTGCCGCTCGAAAGTCAAACCGTGGACGTTCTGGGGCTGCCGATCAGCAAGGTGACGATTCAAGTGGCGGCCGGCCGCAACCTTGCCGTGCTGGTCGAGGCGGCCGTGCGCAATACGATCCTGCAACTGCGCGGGATCGACACTTTGCGCGATTTCATGGATCGGCAACGGATCGCGATGCAAGATCCGGACAGTCAATTGCCCGGCAAGCTCATGTAGCGAACTGCGGATCAGGCGCGCCGCCACCCGAAAACAAGCACTGGCGAGGACAGTCGCGCCGGGGCGACAGTGCTATGATGAAACGAACTGGTTCTTCCCCATGCGCATCGTTCTGATCACCGGTATCTCCGGCTCCGGCAAGTCCGTCGCGTTGAACGCGCTGGCCGACGCAGGCTATTACTGCGTCGACAATCTGCCGCCTCGCTTTCTGCCCGCGCTCACGCAGTATCTCGCGAGCGAAGACGAAGGCTATGAGCGCCTGGCAGTGGCGATCGACGCGCGCTCGAGCGCCTCGCTGGACGAAATGCCCGGCATCATTCGCGATTTGGCGAGCGAACATGACGTGCGCGTCCTGTTTCTCAATGCGAGTACGCAGTCGTTGATTCAGCGTTTCTCCGAGACGCGCCGGCGGCATCCGCTGTCCGGCACGCCCGCGCACGACGCGGACGTCGGCTTGCTTGCCTCGCTGGAGGAAGCGATCGAGCGCGAGCGCGATCTCGTCGCGCCGCTCGCGGAGTTCGGCCATCAGATCGATACCAGCAATCTGCGCGCGAACGTGCTGCGCGCTTGGGTGACGCGTTTCATCGAAGAACAACGCGAAGGTCTGATGTTGATGTTCGAATCGTTCGGGTTCAAGCGCGGTCTGCCGCTCGACGCCGATTTCGTCTTCGATGTGCGCGCCTTGCCGAACCCGTACTACGATCACCGTTTGCGCCCGCTCACCGGGCGCGATCAGCCCGTCATCGATTACCTCGAGGCGTTGCCGATCGTGCAGGAAATGATCGACGACATCCACACATTCGTCATGAAGTGGCTGCCCCGTTTTCGCGAGGACAACCGCAGCTACTTGACCGTCGCCATCGGTTGCACGGGCGGGCAGCACCGCTCCGTGTTCATCGCCGAAACGCTCGCTGCGCGGGTTGCTCGCGAAGCGAGCGTGATCGTACGGCATCGCGATGCGCCGGTCGCCATTGACGAGTCTTCGCGGTTGGTGACGGCTTAACCCGCCGCGGCATACGCGGCAATTCGAAGCGTGCGCCATGTCCACTACTCCTGCCGTCTTCGCTGACCTGCCGCTCTTTCCACTGCACACCGTGCTGTTCCCGGACGGGCTGTTGCCGTTGAAGATTTTCGAGGCGCGCTATCTCGACATGGCGCGCGACTGCCTGCGCGAAAGCGCGCCCTTCGGCGTCTGCCTGCTCAAAAGCGGCGGCGAGGTCGCGCAGGAAAACGTGCCGTGCGTGCCCGAACTCATCGGCACATTGGCGACGATCGAGCAATGCGACGTCGACGATTTCGGCATGCTGCTCGTGCGCGCACGCGGCACGCGCCGCTTTCGCCTGCTGTCGCATCGCAAAGAACCGAGCGGTCTGCTCGTGGGCATGGCCGAGCCGCTACCCGACGATGTCCCGCTCGAAGGCAGCGACGCGCTCGCCAAGTTCGGCGCCTGCGCCGAAGTGCTCGAGCGCATCATCGAAACGATTCGCGAGCGCGACGCCGACAGCGTGCCGTTCGCCGCGCCGTTTCGCCTCGACGACCCCAGCTGGGTTTCGAACCGCCTCTCGGAGATCCTGCAAATTCCGCTACGGGCTCGGCAAAAGCTGATGGAACTGACCGATTGCAATACGCGGATCGACGCCGTTCATCACTACATGCAGCAGCATCAATTGCTGTAGCTTCGCTGCGAACGCCTGCGTGTACGACGCGGCGCGCAGCCTCCTCTATCTAGTCAGATCAATGACCCTTTGAGCGCGTCGAGCAGCTTGCGCACGGGCGCGGGCACGCCGTATTCGTCGATTTGCGCGAGCGGCACCCACGCCGTCTCGTCCTCGCGCGCTTGGACAGGCGCCACCGCACCCGGGCAGGCAAGATCGGCACAGCGCGGTTCGATATCGAGCTTGAAATGCGTGAACGTGTGAGTGAGCGGCGCCAAGCGCTCGAAGCCCGGCGCAGCGCCCAATGCCCGCGCACGCTCGGCCAAGGCCGCTTCGTCGGCGGCTTCCGGCAAGCTCCATAGGCCGCCCCAGATACCGGACGGCGGCCTGCGCTCGAGTAGCACCGAAGCGCCGTCGCGCAGCACGAGCATCCATGTTTGGCGCAGTGGCACGACTTTCTTCGGGCGCGCCGCGGGCAATTCGCGCTGCCGGCCGGTCGCATGGGCGACGCAATCGGCAGCAAACGGACAGCGGCCGCAGTCGGGCTTGCCGCGCACGCACAGCGTGGCGCCAAGATCCATCAGCCCTTGGGTGTAGGCGCTCACGTCGTCGTCCGAGGCCTGCTGTCCGGGCATCAAACGCTCTGCGAGCGCCCACATCGCGCTTTCGACGCGTTTTTCTCCCGGGAAACCATCGATGCCGAACACACGCGCCAGCACGCGTTTGACGTTTCCATCCAAGATCGTCGCACGCGCGCCGAACGCGAACGAAGCGATCGCCGCCGCCGTCGAGCGGCCGATGCCGGGCAGTTCGGCCAATTGATCGGGCGAAGCCGGAAACGTCCCGCCGTGCCGCTCGAGGACCGTCTGCGCACACCGATGCAGATTGCGCGCGCGAGAGTAATAGCCGAGTCCGGCCCAAAGCGCCATCACGTCGTCGATCGGCGCACGAGCAAGCGCTGCGACATCGGGAAAGCGCACCAGAAACTTTGCGTAATACGGAATGACGGTCGATACCTGCGTCTGCTGCAGCATGATTTCCGACAGCCAGATGCGATAGGGATCGCGCGTATTTTGCCAAGGCAGATCGTGGCGCCCGTGACGGCGTTGCCAGTCGACGAGCCGCGTGGCGAAGGCGTCCTGCAGCGACGCGGCGCATCGCGTCATGGCAATGGGAGAAGCGGACATGAAGGCGATAGGTCAGCGCTGACAATGCGCGCAGTAGTAAGTGGAACGTTGCCCTTGGACGATTTGGCGAATCGGCCCGCCACAGACGCGGCACGGCTGGCCGGCACGATCGTAGACGAAGCAATCGAGTTGGAAATACCCGCTGGCGCCGTCGCTGCCGACGAAATCTCGCAAGGTGCTGCCGCCGCGCTCGATGGCGGCGGCCAGGGTGGCGCGCACTTCGTCGGCCAGGCGCTCGCAGCGCGCCAGCGAGACGCGGCCCGCGGGCGTGGTCGGCCGAATGCCTGCGCGAAACAAGCTCTCGGACGCATAAATATTGCCGACGCCGACGACGATCGTGCCCGCGAGGAGCACCTGCTTGATCGATGCCGTGCGTCCGCGCGTGCGCCGGAAAATGAGCTCGCCGCTGAATTCGTCGGTGAACGGCTCGACGCCCAAGCTCGCCAACAACGGATGCGCTTGTATGTCGCCATCGGCCCGCGCATGCCAGAGCACCGCGCCGAAACGACGCGGATCGCGGTAGCGGAGCACGAATTCGTCGAAGACCCAGTCGATATGATCGTGCTTGGCCGGCCCCAATGCCTGCTCGCGCGGCCAGACGCGCAGCGTGCCCGTCATGCCCAAATGAACGATGAACCACCCGGCATCGGTCTCGAACAACAAGTACTTTCCGCGCCGCTCTACCCGATGCACCGCCTGGCGCGCGAGCGTGCGCGCCAAATCGGGCGGCACGGGCCAGCGCAGCATGAGCGTGCGCACGTCGACGCGCTCGACGCGACGGCCCGTGACGTACGGCTCGATGCCGCGTTTGGTGACTTCGACTTCCGGAAGCTCTGGCATCTCTAAAATAGGTGGGGATAGGTCTGTAACGTGCACTGTCGAATCTGCGTGTATTGTAGCGAGCGCGTTACAATCGACCGAAACCTCGAACGGATCTCCATGATTTTGTCCATCAAGCAGCTCCTCAAGCGCCCGGTCGGCGCCCGCCCCGCTTGGCGCGTCGCGCCCGCGAGCCGCATCGTCGGCGCCGTTCTGTGCGCCTGGACGTTCGCCGCCATCCCGGCGCACGCTCAGGATCCGGGGCCGTCGGACGACAGTTCCGCGAACGCGGCGAATCTGTTCGGGTCCAGCCTTCCCGAAGAGAACAAAGATCTGCCCGACGTTCAATTGTCGAGCCAAATCGTCTTTCAAGTGCTGGCCGCCGAAATCGCGCTGCAGCGAAACGAGCCCGCGCCGGCGTATCAAACCTATCTCGCCCTCGCCCGCGACACGCACGATCCCCGCATGGCGCAGCGCGCCGCTGAGATCGCGCTCGCGGCGCAGAGTCCGTCCGACGCCTTGGCCGCCGCGCAGCTTTGGCATGAGTACGCGCCCGATTCCGAGCGCGCCGCGCAACTGGACGCGTCCCTGCTGGTGTTATCTGGCAAGCCGGACGACGCCAAGCCGCTACTCGCCCGCGAGCTTGCGAAAGTGCCGGCCGAGAATCGCGGCAACGCCCTGTTGGCGCTGCAAACGCTGCTTTCGCGCGGCCCGAACCGCGTCGGCGGCCTGCAGGTCCTGCAGGATTTGTTGAAAGACGATATGGGTCGCCCCGAAGCGCAGCTCGCGGTTGGCCGTCAGCAATTGCTCGCCGACGATCGGCCCGGCGCGCGCGCATCGTTCGAGCGCGCGCTCAAGCTCAAGCCGGACTTTCTGCCGGCCGCCCTTTCGCTCGGTCAGATGGGCCCCGAAGAGCGCAAGGAAGGCATCGCTTCGTTCGAGTCGTACGTCAAACAAAATCCGAAGGCGCGCGATGCACGCCTCGCGTTGGCCCAGCTTTATTTGTCGAGCGACCGGCTCGACGATGCGAAAAAGCAATTCGAATCCTTGCGCTCGATGGATGCGCACGATCCGATGCCCCTGCTCGCGCTCGGGCTCATCAAGGTCCAGCAGAAGCAGTACGACGCTGCGCAAAAGTACCTCACGCAATACGCCGATCTGACCGAAAAGACGCCGGGCGCCGATCCGGGCCAAGCGTACCTCTACCTCGCCCAACTCGCGCTCGAGCAAAAGCACGAGCAAGATGCCGCCAAATGGCTCGATAGAGTTCAACCGTCGAGCCAGCAATACATCACGGCGCGCGTGACGCGCGCGCAATTGCTCGCCAAGTCCGGCAAGCCCGACGATGCGCGCCGCATCCTGAGCGAACTGCAGCCGTCCGATCCGCGCGAGCAAGCGCTCGTCGCGCGCACCGACGCTGCGATCCTGTTCGATGCGAAGCGCTATCAAGACGCCGAGTCGCGCTTGCACGAAGCGAACGAAGCGTTCCCGGGCGATCCCGAGATCCAATACGACTATGCGATGGCGGCCGAGAAGAACGGCCACTACGATCTCATGGAAAGCGTGCTGCGCAAGGTCATGCAAGAGCAGCCCGACAACCCGCAGGCGTACAACGCGCTCGGCTATTCGCTGGCCGATCGCAATCTGCGCCTGGACGAGGCGGACAAGCTCATCGAAAAGGCCTCGTCGCTCGCGCCCAACGACGCGTTCATCATGGATAGCCTCGGCTGGGTCAAATATCGCAAGGGCAATACGGTCGATGCGGCCAAGCTGCTCAAGCGAGCCTACGAAATCCAGCCGAACGCGGAAATCGGTGCGCATCTGGGCGAGGTGCTGTGGAAGAGCGGCGATCAGAAGCAAGCGCTCGACGCGTGGCGCAGCGCGCGCAAACTCGAGCCGGACAACGACACGCTCGTCAAGACGCTCGAACGCTTTCAAGTGAACGCAGACAACCTCTGATGCAAGCTTCGTCTTTCGCTTTTTCTTTTGCGTTCGCGCGCCGCGCTTCACTGAGCGCGGCGGCGGCCCTCGCCGTCATGCTCGCGGGCTGCGCGTCGACGCCCCCTCACGGCCCATCGACTTCGAACGCTACCCCCGAGCTTTCGACGCAAACGGCGAGCGCCTATCACGGCCGCTTCTCCGTTCGCTACGTCGATCAGAACGGTCGAACGCGCAACGCCTACGGCAACTTCGATTGGCAGCAACAGGGCGATACCGTCACGCTGCAGCTTTTGAATCCGCTGGGGCAGACGCTCGCGGTGGTGACGTCGTCGCCGGCGGCGGCCACGCTCGAACTGCCTAACCGGCAACCGGTCACGGCCGATAACGTCAGCGAGTTGATGCAGCACACGCTAGGCTTCCCGCTGCCGGTCGAGGGGTTGCGCTATTGGCTCGCCTCTTCGCCCGCGCCAAGCTCTCGCGCGAAGACGGTCGTCGATCCCGAGCAAACCTCGCATATGAAGGAAATCGACCAGGAGGGTTGGACCATCCAATACCTAGCCTACGCCGATGCGCCCGCTTCGGGCGTCAAGCGCCTCGATTTGACGCGGCAGAACCCGCCGCTAGACATCAAGCTCGTGCTCGATCGCTGACCGCGCGCTTTCCGTCCCGCACCGCTTTCCACATGATCGAAACGACCGATTCGCTGCGCGAGTGTCCGGCGCCAGCCAAGCTCAATTTGTTCTTGCACGTGACGGGCCGCCGGCCCGACGGCTATCACACGCTACAGACCGCATTCCAGTTGATCGATTGGGGCGACGTCCTGCATTTCACGCTGCGCGAGGATGGTCTCGTGCGTCGCAAGACCGATGTCCCCGGAGTCCCGGAAGCAAGCGACCTGGTCGTGCGTGCGGCCGAGCTGCTCAAGCGGCACTCGGGCACGACGCTCGGGGTCGACATCGAAATCGAAAAACGCTTGCCGATGGGCGCGGGGCTCGGCGGCGGCAGCTCCGATGCGGCCACGACCCTGCTTGCGCTCAATCGGCTGTGGAAGCTGAATCTTGCTCGCGACGTGCTGCAAGAATTGGGGCTGCGGCTCGGGGCCGACGTGCCCTTCTTCGTCTTCGGCAAAAACGCGTTCGCGGAGGGTGTCGGCGAAGCGCTCGAGGCTGTACAATTGCCGCCTCGCTGGTTCCTTGTAGTCACCCCGAAGGCGCATGTGCCGACGGCAGCGATTTTTTCCGACAAGTCGTTGACAAGAGATTCCGAAGCCGTCACAATTACGGACTTTCTTGCACAGCAAAGCTGCAGCGCAAGATGGCCGGAAAGCTTCGGCCGGAATGACATGCAGCCTGTTGTCGTGGGAAAATACGCGGAAGTCGCGCAGGTGCTCGAATGGTTTGAAGCCATTGCGCCAGCGCGGATGACCGGATCGGGCTCAAGCGTGTTTGCCGCGTTCCGGAGCATCGGCGAAGCGAAAGCGGCGCAAGCGCAACTGCCAGCAGATTGGGCGAGCGCTGTGGCATCGAGTTTGGATACGCATCCACTTTTCGCGTTCGCGTCATAGGTTTTGCATCGTCGGGGCTGTCCCGCAGGCCCGACGAAGCTCAGAGTCAGTGTAGGGGAGTCGCCAAGTTGGTCAAGGCACCGGATTTTGATTCCGGCATGCGAGGGTTCGAGTCCTTCCTCCCCTGCCAAACATTCCCGCAGTTCCCGCCTCCAGCAGCAGGTGCATGATGAGCAGCCATGACGGCCTGATGGTTTTTACTGGCAACGCAAATCCGGCGCTTGCACAGGAAGTCGTCAAAATCCTCGGCATCCCCCTCGGCAAAGCAATGGTCAGCCGTTTTTCCGACGGCGAGATCCAAGTCGAGATTCAAGAGAACGTGCGTGGCAAGGACGTGTTCGTCCTTCAATCGACGTGCGCGCCGACGAACGACAACCTGATGGAATTGATGATCATGGTCGATGCGCTCAAACGCGCGTCTGCAGGCCGGATCACCGCAGCCATCCCCTACTTCGGCTATGCCCGCCAAGATCGGCGCCCGCGTTCGGCGCGCGTCGCGATCTCGGCGAAGGTCATCGCCAACATGCTGGAAATCGCCGGCGTCGAGCGGATCATCACGATGGATCTGCACGCCGATCAAATCCAGGGCTTCTTCGATATCCCCGTCGACAACATCTACGCTACGCCTGTGCTGCTCGGCGATCTGCGCAAGCAGAACTACGAGAATCTGCTGGTGGTGTCGCCCGATGTCGGCGGCGTGGTTCGCGCTCGCGCGCTCGCCAAGCAGTTGAACTGCGATCTGGCCATCATCGACAAGCGGCGCCCCAAGGCGAACGTCGCCGAAGTGATGAACATCATCGGTGAAGTCGAAGGCCGCACCTGCGTGATCATGGACGACATGGTCGACACCGCCGGCACGCTGTGCAAGGCTGCCCAAGTGCTCAAAGAGCGTGGAGCGAAACAAGTCGTCGCCTACGCCACCCACCCGGTGCTGTCCGGCGGCGCCGCGGAACGCATCACGAACTCGTCGCTCGATGAACTCGTCGTCACGGATACGATTCCGCTGAGCGAGGAAGCGCGCGTGTGTGCAAAGATCCGTTCGCTTTCGTGCGCGGGGCTGCTCGCCGAAACGTTCTCGCGCATCCGGCGCGGCGATTCGGTGATGTCGCTGTTCGCGGAAAGCTGAGCCTATCGAATACGCTGAAGTCGCGGCACTATGCATGCGGCTTTGGCACCTTGGCGCGCTTCGGTCGACGAAACGCGCCGTTTTTGTGTGGGGCCTGACGTGTTGCACCGTTCGGTAGCGGCATGGAAGGCGCCTTATCACTGCCTGGTCGCGGGCAGCTATGGAGATTGAACATGAAAGTCGTCGCTTTCGAGCGCAACCTGCAAGGTACGGGTGCGAGCCGCCGCCTGCGCAACTCCGGCAAGACGCCGGGGATCGTGTATGGCGCAGCCGTTGAACCCCAACTGATCGAACTCGATCACAACGCGCTGTGGCATGCGCTGAAGAAAGAAGCCTTCCACTCGTCGATCCTCGACCTCGAAGTGGCCGGCAAGTCGCAACCCGTGCTGCTGCGTGACGTGCAATACCATCCGTTCCGCCAGCTCGTGCTGCACGTCGACTTCCAACGCGTCGACCCGAACAAGAAGCTGCACACGAAGGTGCCGGTTCACTTCATGAACCAAGAAACGAACCCCGCCGTGAAGCTTGGCGGCGCGATCATTTCGCACGTCGTGACGGAAGTGGAAATCGAGTGCCTGCCGGCCGACCTGCCCGAATTCGTCGAGCTCGACCTCGCGAAGGTGGAAGCTGGCCAATCGCTGCACGCTAAGGACATCGCATTGCCGAAGGGCGTCTCGCTCGTCGCGCACATCGAAAGCGAAAACCCCGTGATCGCTTCGGCTGCGGTACCGGCCGGCGCGACTGCGGCTGAAGCCGCTGCGGAAGGCGAAACGCCGGCCGCGTAAGCGCTCTTTCGCGCCTATCCTCTCGATCCGTTTCAATGGAACGGACGACGTGACCCGCCGCGGCTTACCCGGCGGGTTTTTTTTCGCCATGGATCCTACCTCGTACACAAGCCGGCTAGCCGGCATAACAGCATGATCAAGCTCATCGTCGGCCTCGGAAACCCGGGCGCGGAATATACGGCAACGCGGCACAACGCCGGCTTTTGGCTCGTCGATCAGCTCGCGCGCGAAGCGGGAGCCTCGCTACGCGACGAGCGCCGCTTCCATGGCTTGTACGCCAAGGCGCGCCTCCATGGCGAAGAAGTGCATCTGCTCGAGCCGCAAACCTACATGAACCGGTCGGGGCAATCGGTCGTTGCCGTCGCCCATTTCTTCAAGATCCTGCCAGATGAGATTCTCGTCGCGCACGACGAACTGGACCTGCCGCCCGGCGCGGTCAAGCTCAAGCTCGGTGGAGGCAGCGGCGGACATAACGGGCTGAAGGACATATCGGCGCATTTGTCCTCGCAGCAGTACTGGCGGCTTCGCATCGGCATCGGTCATCCGCGCGATTTGATTCCCGAGAGCGCGCGGGCGGGCGCGAAACCCGATGTCGCCAATTTCGTGTTGAAGCCGCCGCGCAAGGAAGAGCAAAGCGTGATCGATGCGGCCATCGAGCGCTCGCTCGCCGTCATGCCGCACGTCGTGAAGGGCGCGCCCGAGCGCGCGATGATGCAGTTGCACAGCAGCTGAGACGCTCCCCGCCAACTTCAAAGCAAGCGCTGCAGTTGCCAGGCCCGCGGCGCAGATCGACGCGACCTCAGCCCTTCTCCTCGGCTTTGGCCGCTTGCAGCGCGTGGTATTTCGCGAGCAGGCCTTGCGGCGTCTCGACGTGCCGAGGATCGTTCGGAATGCACTCGACGGGGCAGACCTGGCGGCACTGCGGTTCGTCGAAATGGCCGACGCATTCGGTGCATTTCGCGGGGTCGATCACGTAGATTTCCGGGCCCATCGAAATCGCGTCGTTCGGGCACTCGGGCTCGCAAACGTCGCAGTTGATGCACTCGTCGGTAATGATTAAGGCCATGCTGTCACCGGAAACACGGTATCGAACGAAAACACGTTCGATATTCTACGCCTGGCTTGGCTCCCGCGGCCGGCACAAGCCCTAGCGTCCGTAGGGTTCACGGCTGCGACGGCGAGCTTTGCGCCATCTCGGCGACCTTATCCGTGAGCCATTTTTCCACCGAAGGGAATACGAATTTGCTGACGTCGCCGCCCAATTGCGCGATTTCGCGCACGATCGTGCCCGAGATGAACTGATATTGATCCGACGGCGTCATGAACATCGTTTCAACGTCGGGCAGCAAATACCGGTTCATGCCCGCCATCTGAAACTCGTACTCGAAATCGGAAACCGCGCGCAAGCCGCGCACGATGACGCGCGCATTGTTCGCGCGCACGAAATCCTTGAGCAGCCCCTTGAAGCTCATCACCTGCACGTTCGGATAGTGGCCCAGCACTTCCTGCGCGATGTCGAGGCGCTCCTGCAGCGTGAAGAACGGCTTCTTGTTGCGCGAGTCGGCCACGCCGACGACGAGCGTGTCGAAAATGCTAGACGCGCGCCGAACGAGATCTTCATGGCCGCGGGTGAGCGGATCGAACGTACCCGGGTACACGGCGACTACCATCGACCATCTCCTGTCTTCATCCAATTGGGACCCGAACCCGCGCCCACTGCGACGCTGCCGCCCGTGACGCGGCTTGATGCGGCCAGCGTCCGTCTCCGTTGAAAACGCGCATTATTCATCATTTTCGCGCTGCAGCAAATGGTAGAACACGGCGCCGGCCTTCCCCTGCCGCACCATGGTCCAGCCAGCCAATGCCTCGAGCGCATCCAGGTCGAGCGGCTCACCCGATTCGACATACAAATAGCCTTGCTCGGCCACGAGAGGCGCCGTCGCTTCGAGCGCGCGCGGCAACAGTTCCTCTCCGAACGGTGGATCGAGGAAGACGATGTCGAACGAGCGCGGCGGCAAGCCCGTCGCGAGCCGCAAGCCATCGGCTTCGACCACCTCTACAGACTGCGCGGCGAGGCGGGTGCGAACATCGCGCAGCTGGCGCGCCGCCTTCGCATTGCGCTCCACCATCAATACCCGCGCGGCGCCACGCGATGCCGCCTCGAAACCCAATGCGCCCGTGCCGGCGAATAGATCGAGGCAGCGCAAGCCGTCCAGCCGCTGGCCGAGCCAATTGAACAAGGTCTCGCGCACGCGATCGGGCGTGGGCCGCAAGCCTTCGAGATCGAGCACAGGCAACGGCGTGCGCTTCCAATCTCCGCCGATGATGCGAACGGTGTGCGGCTTGCCGCGAGAGGACGTCGCGCTGGACGCGCGCGAGGCGGATGAGGAACGAGGCATGCAAATGAATACGATTGACGGGAGGATGGCACCCGAACGGCAATGCCCGCTCGGGCGCGACGGCCAACGTTACCACAGCCGCCACGGCACGGGCGAGGAGCGCGGGCGCGCGCCTGGTAAAATGCGCGTTTCGAGCGCATTGCCGCATTGCCGGTCCACCGCGGCGCATGCGCGGCCGCGCGCCATCATCTATTGCCGCCGCAGGCAGCTCGCCTCGGCACCGATCACGGCACACCATGTTCAGCTTTTTCAAACGATTCAAGGGCGGCAAAGCCGCCGATACGCCGCAGGACACGCAAGCAGACGAAGCCCCGGCAGCACCGGCGGTTGCGCCAGTCGTCTCGCCAACCCAAGCGCCCACGTCCCCCGTCGCGCCGGCCGCTTCCGCTGCGCCGCCCGCTGCATCGGCCGCGCCCGCCGAGTCCATTGCCCCCGCCGCGTCGGCCCCGCCGCCGGCGGTCACGCCCGCCCCGGCGAGCGCCGCGGTTGCCGCGCCGCCCCGGCCTGCGCCCGAACCGTTCGCTAGCGGCAACGCCCCGGGCGCTTCGGCCTCGGCCACCGCCATCGAACCTACGGGGGTCAACGAGATCGAGACCGAGGAAATCGTGCCGCCCCCGCTCGTCGAACCCGCGCAAAAGCAATCGTGGCTCGCGCGGCTGCGCACGGGACTATCGAAGACGAGCGCCGGGCTGACCGGCATCTTCGTGCGCACGAAGATCGACGACGAGCTCTACGAGGAGCTGGAAACGGCGTTGCTGATGGCCGATGCCGGGGTCGAGGCGACGGAGTTCTTGCTCGCCGCATTGCACGAAAAGGTACGCACGCAGCGATTAACCGATCCGCAGCAGGTCAAGGCGGCGCTGCGCGCGTTGATCGTCGATCTGCTCAAGCCGCTCGAGCGATCGCTGGTGCTAGGCCGAGCACAACCGCTCGTGATGATGATCGCGGGCGTCAATGGCGCGGGTAAAACCACGAGCATCGGCAAACTCGCCAAGCATCTGCAACGTTTCGATCAGTCGGTGCTGCTTGCCGCCGGAGACACGTTCCGCGCCGCCGCCCGCGAGCAACTCGCGATTTGGGGCGAGCGCAACAACGTGACCGTCGTGGCGCAGGAAAGCGGCGATCCGGCCGCCGTCATCTTCGATGCGGTTAGCGCGGCGCGAGCCCGCAAGATCGACGTCGTCATGGCGGATACGGCGGGCCGCCTGCCCACGCAGTTGCACCTCATGGAAGAGCTGCGCAAGGTCAAGCGCGTGATCGGCAAGGCCTTCGAAGGGGCGCCGCACGAAGTGTTGCTCGTCATCGATGCGAACACGGGCCAAAACGCGCTGGCGCAGGTCAAAGCATTCGACGATGCGCTCTCGCTGACGGGCCTGATCGTCACGAAGCTCGACGGCACCGCCAAAGGCGGGATCTTGGCGGCCATCGCGCGCCAGCGTCCCGTCCCGGTCTACTTCATCGGCGTCGGGGAAAAGGTCGAAGACTTGCAGCCGTTCAACGCGGAGGAATTCGCCGACGCGCTGCTCGGCTAACGGCAGCCGCCCAACCATCCGCCATGCGCGCGCTTCGCGGCCCAAACGCGCGCAAGCTTTCCGTTACTCGTCAGGCACCTACTCGGCATCGGGCTGTTCGCTAGGCGCCGCGCGCGCGAACGCCTCGTGCCGGCTGGCTTCGTCGTAGATGCGTTGAATCGTCGGAAACGGTTGCATATCCACGCTGAAGCGGATTGCGTTGAACACCTGGGGCACGAGCGCGAGGTCCGCCATCGTCGGCGTATCGCCGAAAACGAACTTGCCGGTTCGCGCGTCCGACGCGAGCTCCGCCTCGATCGCCGTAAAACCGTTCTCGACCCAATGCTTGTACCAAGCGTCTTTCGCATCGTCCGTGACGCCGAGCTCGTGCTTCAGATACTTGAGCACCCGCAGGTTGTTCAGCGGATGGATTTCGCACGCGACTTGCAGCGCGATGCCTCTCACGTGCGCCCGATCGGCGGGTGCGCTCGGCAGTAGCGGCGGATTGGGGTGCACCTCTTCGAGATACTCGATGATGGCGAGCGACTGCCGCAGCACCGTGTCGCCGTCGACGAGCGAGGGCACGATGCCGTCGGGGCAGATGCGCCGATACTCGGCGCTCAGTTGCTCACCACCGCCGCGCAAGAGGTGCACGCTGGCATATTCATAGGGCAGGCCCTTCAAATTGAGCGCAATGCGCACGCGATAGGCCGCCGAACTGCGGAAATAGCTATAAAGTTTCATCGAGTGTCCCCCTCCCAAAACGCGCGGATTGTCACACCACGCGCACATTCAATTCCCCCAGCCCTTGCACGGAACCCGTCAACAAATCGCCGCGCACAACGGGGCCGACGCCTTCGGGCGTGCCGGTGAATACCAGATCCCCGGGGCGAAGCTCGAACAGCGTCGATAAATACGCGATCGTCTCGGCCGTGGACCAAATCAACTGCGATACGTCGGAGCACTGTTTCTCGACGCCATTGACCGCCAGTCGAATCGCGCCTTGCTCGATATGGCCGACGCGCGATACCGGGTGAATCGGGCCGAGCGGCGCCGAATGATCGAAGCCTTTCGCACCGTCCCAAGGACGGCCCATTTTCTTCGCCTCGGCTTGCAGATCGCGGCGGGTCATGTCGAGACCCAACGCATAGCCGTAGACGTGATCGAGCGCGCGATCCACCTCGATATCGCGCCCCGCCCGCCCGATTGCGACGACGAGCTCGATCTCGTGATGCACGTCGTTCGTGCGCGACGGATACGGGAATTCGCCGGTCGAGCCGAGCGCGACATACACGATTGCGTCGGCCGGTTTGGCAAAGAAAAACGGCGGCTCTCGATCGGGATCATGGCCCATTTCCCGAGCATGGGCCGCATAATTGCGGCCGACGCAGTAGATGCGGCGAACCGGAAAGCGCTCGCGCGCACTCGCGACGCCGGCGCTTTCCGCAATCGGCACCGCGACGATGGGGGCCGGGGCAAACACATACTCCATCGCTTTCTCCTTCGGATTCGATGGGCGCCGCGCGCGTAGGGTCCGCACGGCCGAAAGCATCGAGTGTAGCGCGGGCGCACCGGCGACGCCGCGCGGCTCGACATCTCGCGGCTTGCCAGATGGGAACGAATGCGGTACTCGTTAAACTTCGCCAATCTTTTCTTCGCAGAGCACCGACTCTCGTCCCCGCGCGCCATGACCGAACCCATTCTCGCCGAACCGTTTCCCTGCGCCCGCTTCATCAAGGAAATCGGGCGCGGCCCGCACGGCGCCCGCGCGCTATCGTCCGAAGACACCTTTGCGCTCTACGGCGCGATGCTCGACGGCCGCGTCTCCGACCTCGAACTCGGCGCGGTATTGCTCGCTTACCGCCTCAAAGGGGAGACGGCCGACGAACTCGCCGCCATGCTCGCGGCGGCCCAGGCGTCGATGATGCCGGTGCGCGCACTCGGCGCCGTCTCGATCCCGAGCTACAACGGCGCACGTAAGCAACCGAACCTCGTGCCGCTGCTTGCGCTGCTGCTGGCGCGCGAGGGGGTGCCGACGCTCGTGCACGGCGTCACGGAAGATCCGGGCCGCGTGACGAGCGCCGAAATCTTCGCGTGCCTGGGGATCGAGGCGGCCGCCTCGCACGATGCGATCGAAGCGGCGCTAGCCGAGCGCCGGTTGGCGTTTGCGCCCGTGGACGTGCTCGCGCCCAAGCTCGCGCGCCTGCTCGCTTTGCGGCGTGTCATGGGCGTGCGCAACTCGACCCACACGCTGGTGAAGATCCTTCAGCCGTTCTCGCCTGCCGGCTTGCGGCTCGTCAATTACACGCATCCGGCTTACCGCGACAGCTTGGCCGCCCTCTTCCTCGGTCACCCGGAAGTCGCCCGCGGCGGCGCGCTGCTCGCGCGGGGCACCGAGGGCGAAGCCGTCGCGGACACACGCCGTCAAGTGCAGATCGACTGGCTGCACGACGGGTTGGCCCAAACCCTCGTCACGCCCGAGCGCAGCTCGCCCGACGAAGCCGAGCCCGAATTGCCCGCCGCTCGCGACGCGGAAACGACGGCGCGCTGGATCGAATCCGTGCTGCGCGGCGACGCCGCCGTGCCGCCAACACTGGCCCGTCAGGTCAAGATCATCGTCGACATCGCGCGCGCGAACGAGGGCACGGCCAACCCCTGACGCACCGGCACTGTTGACAGCGTGCAGCGCGCTGTCATACAGTGCGGCTCATGCGTTCAATCCTGAACTCCCTCCGAATTACCTCCGGCCGCCTAGCGCGGCCCCTATCGCTACGACTAGCGTAAGCCTGTCGTAGCGCCGCGCCTTGCGCGGTCCTCCCGCAGCATCCCGAGCAGTTTCCGTTTCACCCAAACCGTAGTTCCTTCTACAACCCGTAGTCGTCAGCATTCGGCCGAGTACCGCTTCGCCGAATCGCGAATCCGCCGACGTGGCAACATCGCGTCCGGCATGATCGGCTAGCCGCTCGATCAGCCGCGCTTTCGCAGACGACCCGACGAACGAGGTCGCACCCATGCTTCGCAACCCTGCCGCAAAGTACCGATCCTTCCCGCCCGTGCAGTTGGCCGGCCGAAAATGGCCGAACCGCACCATCGAGCGGGCCCCGATTTGGATGAGCACCGATTTGCGCGACGGCAACCAGGCCCTGATCGAGCCCATGAGCATCGCGCAAAAGCTCGAATTCTTCGAGATGCTCGTCGCGATCGGTTTCAAGGAGATCGAAGTGGGGTTCCCCTCGGGGTCGCAGACCGATTTCGACTTCGTGCGCAAGCTCATCGACGAAAAGCGCATTCCCGAAGACGTGACGATCGAAGTGCTCGTGCAGTCGCGCGCCGATCTGATCGCGCGCACGTTCGAAGCGCTGGACGGCGCGCCACGGGCGATCGTCCATCAGTACAACGCCATCGCGCCTTCGTTTCGCCGGATCGTCTTCAACGCCTCCAAGAGCGAAGTCAAAGCGCTGGCCGTACAAGGCGCTCGCCTCATCAAGGAAGAAACCGAGCGGCGGCCTCAAACGCAATGGACCTACGAGTATTCGCCCGAGACCTTCAGCATGACCGAGCTCGCCTTCGCGCGCGAAGTGTGCGATGCCGTGAGCGCGGTGTGGCACCCGACGCCCGAACGCAAAATCATCGTCAATTTGCCGGCAACCGTCGAAGCGGCCACGCCGAACGTCTTCGCCGATCAAATCGAATGGATGGACCGCAATCTTGCCTATCGCGACAGCATCGTGCTGTCCGTGCATCCGCATAACGATCGCGGCACCGCGGTGGCCGCGGCGGAACTGGCGCTGCTTGCGGGCGCCGATCGCATCGAGGGCTGCTTGTTCGGCAACGGCGAGCGCACCGGCAACGTCGATCTCGTGACGCTCGCGCTCAATCTCTACACGCAGGGTGTCGACCCGAGGCTCGATTTTTCCGATATCGACGCCGTGCGCCGCGTGGTCGAGCGCTGCAATGCGATCGCCGTGCATCCGCGCCACCCGTATGCGGGCGAGCTCGTCTTCACCGCGTTCTCGGGGTCGCACCAGGACGCAATCCGCAAAGGATTCGCGCAGCAATCGTCCGACGGCCTCTGGGAGGTCCCGTATCTGCCGATCGATCCGGCCGATGTCGGCCGCGGCTACGAGGCGGTGATTCGCGTCAACAGCCAGTCGGGCAAGGGTGGCGCGACCTATCTGCTCGAGCGCGGGCTCGGCTTCGCGCCGCCGCGGCGCGTGCAGATCGAGTTCAGCCATGCGGTGCAGCGTCTGGCCGACGACTCGGGCACCGAAGTTACCGGCGAGGCGGTTTGCGCCCTGTTCGCACGGGAATATTTCGATGTGCAAGGCCCTGCCGAGCGGGTCGAATCGGTGGTGCGCTGGCGCCGGCGCGAAGTGGCGCGCGTGGAGGCTGCGACCGGCGACGACGATGGGCAAGCGTGGGTACGCGCGCTTGCCGATGCCATGTCGACGGCCGCGCGCCAGCGCGTGCAGGTTTGCGATTACGAGAGCCTCACGACTGGCGACGGCCGCACGGCCGTGTTCGTCGCGGTTCGCCTCGAAGAACCGGGCCAAAACGCGGCGGCGAGCCAGGGCGTACGGTACGGCGTGGGCGTAGCGGCAAATCCGGCGACGGCCGCGGCCGATGCGCTGGTTTCTGCAGTCAACCGGTTGGAATGGAGCCGCGAGCGGGAGGACGAAGCCGCCGCGGCTTGAGCGTGTTTGCTGCAACCTGGGCGCGCCTGCCACGAGCAGGCGGCGCGAGCGATGCGCTGCGCGTTCTACTCGAGCGCGCAGCGTGTCGCCTGCCAGGCGAGGAGCCGCCAGTGGCCGTCTTCTCGCGATTGAATGGCCATGTAGGCGATCGGAAACAATATCGCGCCGTTGTTCGCCTCCATCTCCACCAACGCGCGGCCCGTGACGACGCAAGCGTCGCTGCCGACGGGCAGAACATCCTGCGATTGCACCTCGATCTGCCGGTACCGGCGGTGACCGCCGGAAATGGCATCGATGAACTGCCGCTTCGTCTCGCGCTTGCCGTTCGTGTGAACGTAGCTGACGCTCTCCGAAAGCAGTTGGTTCAGTACCGGCACGTCGCCATCGACCATCGCGCGAAACCGATCGCGCTCGAGCGCCCGAATCGCCTCGATCACCTTCGCCGCCATCGCTCAGCCCCCATGCGACCGGCGCGCGTGCGCCGCCGTCAGAAGTTGTACTGCAGGTATAGCTGGGTGAAATTTATACCAGGATTCGGCTCTTTGATACCGCCATTCGACACGTGTTGGAAACGCACACCCGCCGCGTACTGCTGGCGAGAGCCGAACTGCGCGCCGACGCCGGCTGTCTCCGAGAATTGGAAGGCGGTAGAAAGGGTGTACGAATCGGTGATGGTCGGATGCGACAGGACGCGTATCCCGGCCCCGGCTTCGAGGTACGGACGGATCCCCCCCGAATCCTTGATGAAACGCACCATCGGCGTCAGGCCGACTTCGTAGACGTCGTTGTGAAAGGCGCCCTCATTGGTGTGCCAGTATCCGAGGTGTGCCTCCCCGAGCAGCGAAAAATGCCAACCGCCGATGTGCCAGAAGTTCAATCCCGGGTCCCAAACGAAGCCGAGCTCGACCTTTTTGACCTTGTGCTGCGCGACGCCGACCGCGATTTGGGCGCCGAACGTGTGATCCGCAGACGCCGCCGCAGCCGTTTCCTGCGCACTCGCCCCTGCGGCGGCACCGAGCAGCAGCGCCGGGACGATGCCGCGCAGTGTCGCGTTCTTGAGCCCGATCAAATCGTTTTTCTTTTTCATCTCGATACTCCAACCATACGCGTTGAACGCCGATGATCCCCGTCCGCCGCGGCGGGTCGAATGATCATACTGTGTGGCCAATAGCTCAAAGGTACTGTTTCTGGCAAAACATTGTTTGCAAACGGCGCAAGGCTGGCGCGCGGTTCGGGCACACGGAACCTCCCTGCAGACCGTTCGACAGAAGCGTAAAATAAGCTATCGAAACCCACAATTTGATAGATCAAGGGAACTTCGGCGGGACGGTGGACTCGAACGCTTAGCACTCTCCGAAACGGAGTGCTAATATCCCCGGTGGAGTTGTCTTCGTGACTGAGCAGTACTCGATTCACAAGGAGTTTCTTACGTGAGCAACGCAATGACCCTTCCGAACACTCTGAGCCCGGCGTCCGCTAAGGCCGCTTCGGCAGGTGCTCTCACGCTCGCGCCGTCGATGCTGCCCGGGCAGCTCGGCAACATCGACGCCTACATCCAAGCCGTCAATCGCATCCCGATGCTGAGCGCGGAAGAAGAACGCGAACTCGCCACCGAATACCGTCAGCAAGCCAGCTTGGAGGCCGCGCGCCGGCTCGTCCTGTCCCATCTGCGCCTGGTCGTCTCGGTCGCGCGCAACTACTTGGGCTACGGTCTGCCGCATGCGGATCTGATCCAAGAAGGCAACATTGGTCTGATGAAGGCCGTGAAGCGCTTCGATCCAGAGCAAAACGTGCGCCTGGTGTCGTACGCGATCCACTGGATCAAGGCCGAGATTCACGAATACATCCTGCGCAATTGGCGCATGGTCAAGGTCGCGACCACGAAGGCGCAGCGCAAGCTGTTCTTCAACCTGCGCAGCCACAAGCAAAACCTGCATGCGTTCACGCCCGACGAAATCGAGGGTCTCGCCAAAGAGCTCAACGTCAAGCGCGAAGAAGTGTCGGAGATGGAAACGCGCTTATCGGGCGGCGACGTGGCGCTCGAAGGGCAGGTCGAGGATGGCGAGGAATCGTTCGCGCCCATCGCCTACCTGGCCGATTCGCACAACGAGCCGACAGCCGTGCTCGCCGCGCGGCAGAACGACCGCTTGCAGACCGACGGCATCGCTCAAGCGCTCGATTCCCTCGATGCGCGCAGCCGTCGCATCATCGAGGCGCGTTGGCTCAATGTGGCCGACGATGGCTCCGGCGGCTCCACGCTGCATGAACTCGCCGATGAATTCGGCGTCTCGGCCGAGCGCATTCGTCAAATCGAAGCCAGTGCGATGAAGAAGATGCGCACGGCGCTGGCTGAGTACGCATAAGCGAGCTCGCGGCGTTTCGCCTCGTCGCTTCATCAAAGTCCCGCTGCATCTGCGCAGCGGGATTTTTTTTGCCCGCGCTCCCGCACACGCAGGTGGCCCGCTCAACCGCATTCGCAGGCGGCCTCCTATCGGCGCTTTGTTAACCGCTCAGAACAGCTCCTCTTAATCAGCCCCCGATCCCCCTGCGCTAAAACGCCGCGCCATTGTCGCAGGTCAACTGCTCTCCCCCCTGTTCGACCTACGATGGATTCGACTGCTTCGGCGGCTTGAACGTTTGTCTCTCACCTCCTCCGGTAGGTGAAACGGACACTCCTCAGACCGAATGCGGCAATTACAGGAATCCGAGGCCATGCGAGCCCTCCATCGTAAAACCACCGCGCATGCCGCGCCCCCCTCCGGCAGCGGCCATCGTTCGTTTGCAGCATCGCTCGGCCGATGGGCGCGAGGCCCAACGTTCGCACGCGATATCACGCTCGTGCTCGCGCTCAAAGTCGTATTGCTGATCGGACTGAAGTTGGCTTTTTTCAATCACCCTCGCGCGAGCGATATGTCGCTGCCGCCCGCAGAAGTCGCGAGGGCGCTGCTTTCCTCTCCCGCCCCTCGCGTGTCACAAGGAGTCGGCCATGCTCAGTAGTGAAGTCGTCGATCTCTCGCGCCTGCAATTCGGCGTGACAGCCCTTTATCACTTTTTATTCGTCCCGCTCACGCTCGGCCTCTCATGGCTGCTCGTCATCATGGAAGCCGTGTTCGTGATGACCGATAAGCCAGTCTACAAAGACATGACCCAGTTCTGGGGCAAGCTGTTCGGCATCAACTTCGCCATGGGCGTCACGACGGGCATCACGCTCGAATTCCAATTTGGAACGAATTGGGCCTACTACTCGCACTATGTGGGCGATATCTTCGGCGTGCCGCTCGCGGTCGAAGGGCTCATGGCGTTCTTTCTCGAATCGACGTTCGTCGGCCTGTTCTTCTTCGGCTGGAATCGCCTCTCGAAAGTTCAGCATCTGGTCGTCACG
This sequence comes from Trinickia sp. Y13, assembly GCF_029522115.1. Taxonomy (GTDB): domain Bacteria; phylum Pseudomonadota; class Gammaproteobacteria; order Burkholderiales; family Burkholderiaceae; genus Trinickia. The sequence goes on from NZ_JAKWFK010000002.1 coordinate 325,164, forward strand.
TTTCTCGTGGCGCTCGGCTCGAACCTCTCGGCGTTGTGGATTCTCGTTGCCAACGGCTGGATGAATTACCCGGTTGGCGCCGCGTTCAACTATGAAACGATGCGCATGGAACTCACGAGCCTGTTCGCCGTGATCTTCAATCCGATCGCGCAGGTCAAATTCGTTCATACGGTATCGGCCGGTTACGTGACCGCTTCGATGTTCGTGCTTGGGATCTCGTCCTGGTACCTGCTCAAGCGCCGCAACGTCGAGTTCGCGCTGCGCTCGTTCACCGTCGCAGCGGGGTTCGGGCTTGCATCGACGCTTTGCGTCATCGTGCTCGGCGACGAATCGGGCTATAACACCGGCGAAGTGCAAAAGGTCAAGCTCGCGGCCATCGAAGCGGAATGGGAAACGGCCAAGCCGCCCGCAGCGTTCACCGTGTTCGGCATTCCCAATCAGGCGGAGCAACGCACCGATTACGCGCTACGCGTCCCCTATGCGTTGGGCCTCATCGCCACGCGGTCGCTCGACGAGCCGGTGATCGGCCTGAAAGACCTGGTAGCTGAAAACGAGACGCACGTCCGAAACGGCATGCTCGCCTACGCCGCCTTGCAGCAACTCAAGCAAGGCGATACGTCCGCCGCCGCGCGCGCCGCCTTCGACGCCCACAAGAGCGATCTCGGCTACGGGCTGTTGCTCAAGCCGCTGGCGCCGCGCGTCACCGATGCGACACCGGAGCAGATCCATCGAGCCGCCACATCGACCATCCCGCCGGTCGCACCGATCTTCTTCTCCTTCCGACTGATGGTCGGTCTGGGGATCCTGTTCCTCGCGACTTTCGTCTACGCATTCTGGCTGTGCGCGCGTCGCGCCGTGCTCGACGATCGCCGCCGCTGGTTCCTGCGCTGGGCCGTGTGGGCCATTCCGCTGCCGTGGCTCGCGGCGGAATTCGGCTGGGTCGTGGCCGAGCTCGGACGTCAGCCCTGGACGATCGCCGGCATCTTGCCGACACATCTCTCCGTGTCGAGCCTCTCGGCCACCGACGTGTATCTGAGCCTCGCGGGATTCGCGCTCTTCTATACGGCGTTGTTCATCGTCGAGATCACGCTGATGTTCAAGTACGCGCGCCTGGGCCCTGCCTCGTTGCACACGGGCCGCTACCAGACGGACCCGGAAAAACCGGCGACGGTCGTCGCGAACGACACGCCAGCATGAAGCCGCGGATGCATCTACGTCATCGATCGATCAAAGGACCATCATGGACTACGCAACGCTCAAGGTGATTTGGTGGGCGCTCATCGGCACGCTGCTGATCGGCTTCGCGCTGACGGACGGCTTCGACATGGGTGCGGCCATCTTGCTGCCGTTCGTCGGTAAAACCGACGACGAACGCCGCATCGTCGTCAACACGGTCGGCGCGACCTGGGAGGGCAATCAAGTTTGGCTCATCACGGCCGGCGGCGCCATGTTCGCGAGCTGGCCGCTCGTCTATGCGGCTTCGTTTTCGGGCTTCTACTTCGCCATGCTGCTCGTGCTGTTCGCGCTGTTCTTTCGGCCCGTCGGCTTCGACTATCGCAGCAAACGCGCCGATCCACGGTGGCGCTGCGCCTGGGATTGGGCGCTATTCGCGGGCGGCTTCGTACCCGCCCTCGTGTTCGGCGTCGCCTTCGGCAATCTGCTGCAAGGCGCACCGTTCTCGTTCGATAGCGATATGCGCGTGACTTATCACGGTTCGTTCTTCGCCCTGCTCAATCCGTTCGCGCTGCTGACAGGCTTCGTCAGCTTGTCGATGCTGATCGCGCACGGCGCGTCGTTCGTGAAGATGAAGACCGATGGCGTGGTGTCCGCGCGGGCCGGGCTCGCGCTGCGAGGCGCAGCCGCGATCACGTTGCTTTGCTTTGCATTGGCCGGCGCGCTGATCGCAACGTCGGTCGTCGGCTATCGAATCGAAAGCGCGCCGCCCTTCGATACGGTCGCCAATCCCCTGCTGAAAACCGTCGATTCGGGCAAGGGGCTTTGGCTCGCCAACTACGGGCGCTTTCCGTGGATGATGATCGCACCTGCACTCGGCTTCGCAGGCGGTCTCGTCGCGTTCGCCGTCGCTCGCTCGCGCTTGGAGAAGACCGCGTTCATTGCGACGGGTGTCATGATCGTCGGTGTGATTCTCACGGCAGGCTTCTCGATGTTTCCGTTCATCATGCCGTCCTCGCTCGATGCGAAGAGCAGCCTGACGGTATGGGATTCGACCTCGAGCCGGCTCACGCTACAGATCATGCTCGTCGCCGTGATCGTGTTCTTACCGATCATTCTCGTCTATACGGGGTGGGTCTATCGCGTCATGCGCGGCAAGGTCACGCAGGCCGCGCTCGAGGAAAACCGCCATTCGATGTATTGATCGGCATCGATTTCCAAATAGTGGATCTGGTCTTTGGTTAGGAGAACGAATCATGTGGTACTTCAGTTGGATTCTCGGCATCGGTCTCGCGCTCGGTTTCGGCATCATCAACGCGATGTGGCTCGAATCGAGAGTTGAAAAAGCGAGAATCGCCCAAGAGCGATAAGGGTCGTTGCACCTGGGCGGACATGCTTCTCCCGCTCATCCCCAAGCTTCACCGCAAACGAAAAGCGGCGCCTCGACGGGCGCCGCTTTTCGTTGCTGCTTTGCGCTTCGCCTATTCGAAGCGCGCTCACTTCATCGCATCACACCGGCTGAGGCGAAGGGCCGCCCGCAGCAGGCAAACGCGTAGCCAGTTGCTCGGCATAGCGCTGCGCGGACGGACCGCAAACGATGTGGAACGTGTCTGCCGATACCCAGGCCACATCCAGCGCGGCAAGCCGTTGCCGGTCGACCGCCGACGGATCGCGCACCACCACGCGCAGTCGCGTCGCCGCCACGGCATCGAGCGCAGCGACGTTGGTCGCCCCGCCGAACACGGCGAGCCAGCGCATCGGGTCGGGATCGAGCGGGCCGGCAACCCCTGCTTGCGTAGCCGGCGCTGGCGAGCCAGCGCTCCCCGCCCCGCCAGCGATCACGGCGCGCATTTCATCGGCGATCATATCTGCCTCGGGCCCGATCACCACCTGCACGTTGTGCGCATCGCGCTTGAGCACGCCGCGTGCGCCGGCTGCCTTGAGCGCGGGCTCGGATATCTTCCCGGCGTCGACGACGGACAGCCGCAGCCGCGTCGTGCAAGCGTCGACGAGCGTCAGATTCTGCGCGCCGCCCAGCGCGGCGATGTAGCGATCGGCCCGCGAAGCGGCTGCTCCAGCGACGGGCGCGACATAGCCGCCTTCGGCAAACGACTGCACCTGCGCATCGCCGTTCGCGCTCTCGCGGCCCGGAGTCGCCATGTTGAACTTGCGGATGAAGAAGCGGAACAGCCCGTAATAGACCACCGCATAAACGAGGCCGATCGGAATCGCGAGCCAGCCCTTCGTCGACAAGCCGTAATTCAATACGTAGTCGATGGCGCCGGCCGAGAACGTGAAGCCCAGATGCACACCCAACGCTTGGCAGATCGCAAGCGATAGGCCTGTCAACAATGCGTGGATCACGTAGAGCACGGGCGCGAGGAACATGAAGGTGAACTCGACCGGCTCGGTCACACCCGTCAGGAACGATGTGAGGGCCATCGAGAACAGCAGGCCGCCCACCAATGCACGGCGCTCCTTGGGCGCTTCATGGAACATGGCCAGACACGCGGCCGGCAAACCGAACATCATCACGGGGAAGAAACCCGTCATGAAGCCGCCCGCAGTCGGGTCGCCAGCGAAGAAGCGATGTAGATCGCCCGTCACGGCCGCGCCGCCGCCCGGCGGCGTGAACGTGCCGAAGACGAACCAAGCGAGCGAGTTGATGATGTGATGCAAACCCGTGACCAGCAACAGCCGGTTCAACGTGCCGTAGACGAACACGCCGATCGCGCCGGCCGTGGTGAGCCAGTGCCCGGTCGCGTCGATGGCCATTTGCACCGGTTGCCAGACGTACCCGAAGACGATGCCGAGCACCACGCACACTAACCCCGTGATGATCGGCACGAACCTCTTGCCGCCGAAGAAGGCCAGGTAGTCGGGCAGCTTGATGTCCTTGTACCGGTTATAAAGCAGCCCAGCGACAACGCCCGCGATGATGCCCGAGAGCACCCCCATGTTGAGCTTGTCGTTGATGTCCTTCATCACGGCGATCTCGATCAGATAGCCGATCGCACCGGCGAGCGCGGCCACGCCGTTGTTGTCCTTCGCGAAACCCACCGCCACGCCGATGGCGAACAAGAGCGGCAAGTTGTCGAAGATCGTGCCGCCCGCATCGGCGATCATTTTTATGTTGAGCACATCGGCCTGGCCGAGCCTGAGCAAGATGCCCGCGACCGGCAATACCGCAATCGGCAGCATCAGCGCCCGCCCTAAGCGCTGCACCTTTAGAAATGGGTTCGCGTCCATTGAGTCCTCCAGTTGGTCCGTCTCGTCGTTGATGTTTCGTGTCGTCTGTGGTCGATCGTCTAAGTGCGATTTCGGGCGTCGGATCAGTTGGAACACCTAATCCATGGGCCAGATCTCGCGGCTTGCTGCTCTTACCGCCTGCGCCGAATCGAGCGCGAGCAAATCGCTCGCGCGTTGGCGGCACAGTTGATAATCGAGGGTGCGCACGCGCGCCTTGATGCCCGGCACGGCCACCGGATCCACCGACAGTTCGGTGACGCCAAGGCCCACGAGCAGCGGCACGGCCACGGGGTCGCCCGCCAACGCGCCACATACGCCCACCCACTTGCCGTGCTTGGCTGCGCCTTGCGTCGTCAGCTCGATCAAGCGCAACACCGCCGGATGCAGGCCGTCGGCCTGCGCGGCCAAATCGGCCTGGCAGCGGTCCATGGCAAGCGTGTACTGCGTCAAGTCGTTCGTGCCGATCGAGAGAAAATCGGCGTGACGCGCGAGCTGATCGGCAAGCAACGCCGCCGACGGCACCTCGATCATCACCCCTACCTCGATGGCGTCAGTGCGGCCCAAGCCGCGCGCGAGGTCGTCGATGCGCTTGCGCACGCGCACGAGTTCGCCCGCATCGGTCACCATCGGCAACAAGATGCGCACGCAACCATGCGGTTGAACGGCAATGAGGCCGCGCAGCTGTTCGTCAAGCAAATCGGGGCGCACCTGCGCAAGCCGGATACCACGCAAACCGAGCGCGGGGTTCGTCTCGGGAGGCAGCGTCAGATACGGAACCTCCTTGTCCGCGCCGACATCGAGGGTGCGGATAATCGCGGTGCGGCCCTCGAGCGCGTCGACGATCGCTTGATAGCTTTGGCGATGCTCCTCGGCATTGGGCGCCGACTCGCGGTGGATGAACAACAATTCGGTGCGCAGCAGACCGACGGCATCGGCGCCGTTATCGAGCGCGGTGCGCGCATCGTCGATCGTCGCGATGTTCGCCGCGACCTCGATCGCGCGGCCATCGCGCGTGGCCGCCGCTTGCCGCGACGTGCGGCGGTTCGTTTCGCGCACGCCCGCCAGGCGCTGGCGCTCGAGACGCGCGCGCTCGACGTCGAGTTCGGTCGGCGCGTATTCGAGCCGGCCGGCGCTCGCATCGACGACGACTTGCGTGCCGTCGGGAATGGCGTGCAGTGCGTCGCCCACCGCGACGAGCGCGGGAATGCCCAGTTGCCGCGCGATGATCGCCGCGTGCGACGTCGCGCCGCCGCCCGCCATCGCGAGCGCGGTCACGCGCGCGCGATCGAGCGAAGACAGATCCGATGGCGTGAACTCGTTCGCGGCCAAGACCGCTTCGCTCGGCAGCGTGCGTGCGGCCGGGTTGGCGTAGCCCAGCGCGCGCAAGACGCGTTTTTCGATGTCGCGCAAATCGGCGGCGCGCTCGGCGAGCAACATATCTTCGACATGCGCGAGCACCGCGATTTGTGCGCGAATCGCTTCGCGCCAGGCGAAGCCCGCGCTTTTGCCGAGGCTGATCAGATCGCGGGCGGCGTCCACGAGCGTCGGATCTTCGAGCAGCACGCGATGCACGGCGAAGATGCCCGCCTCGCCGACGGCGCCGCGCTGCGATGCGTCACGCACCGTGGTGTTCAATTCCTGATCGACGGTCGCGAGCGCGCGATCGAGCAAGCGGCTTTCCGCGGCCGGCGTTCCGCTCGCGCGCTCGGGCGGAACGAGTTCGGCATCGTCCCAGCGCACGAGTGTGCCCACGGCGATTCCGGGCGCCGCGCATACGCCCGCAAGCGTGTTGGGGTCGAGCGGCATGCCCGAGGGCCGCGCCGCTTGCCCCGGCGCCGGCGATTTCACACGCGCCGGTGTTTCCTCGAGTTCGCCATGCACCTCACGCAGCAATTCGCGCGCGACCGCCTCCACGGCTCGCGCCGCATCGCGTCCGGAGCCGACGATCTCTACCGTCGCTCCTTCGCCCGCGCCCAGGCCAAGCAGGCCGACGACGCTTTGGACGTTCGCATGCCGGCCATCGTGATGGACTTCGACGTGCGCCTGCAAGCCTCGCACCGATTCCCGCGCGCGCGCCGCTGGACGCGCATGCAATCCGCCCGACTGCATCAACGTGACGATGCGGCTCGCCTGCACCTCGACGTCTGCCGGTTGAGCCGCTTGCGCCCCTCCCGCCGCGGCCTGCGTTTGTGTTTGCGCCGCGCCGCCTTTGACGCGCACGGCCAACAACGGCGTCACGCCTGCCGTGACGCGGCCCGATGCGCGTTCGACGATTTCGAACACGTCGGAATTGGCGATCGCGATGACCGAAACCAAGCTGGGCGCCTTCGTGCCGACCGTATCCTGATCGAATTCGATGAGCAGATCACCCGCTCGCACGTGCGCGCCCTGCGTGACCTTCGCCGTGAATCCGGCGCCGCCCAATTCCACCGTGTCGATGCCGATATGCAACAGAATCTCGGCCCCTTCCGGCGTTTGCAGCGTGACCGCGTGACCGGTGCGCGCCAAATGCGTGACGAGCCCGTCGCACGGCGCGACGAGGCGCCCTTCGAGCGGATCGATGGCGAGGCCGTCGCCAAACATACCCTCGGCGAACACCGGATCGGGGACGTCGGCGAGCGCCACCACTGGGCCCGTCAGCGGCGCCAGGAGGACCAGTTTGTCCGGGGATTGATTCATTAATCGGGACTCCTCAGCACGTTCCATCGGCATGTCTCGCTCAGTGGGTTTCGGTGATTTTGTTCAAATGGCGCGGTGCGTCGGGATCGCGGCCGCGCGCGGCCGCGAGTTCGGCGGCCATGACGTAGAAGGTTTGGATGACGGCGATCGGATCGAGCGCCGGGTGGCGGCTCGTCGCGAGCCGCAGTTGCGCGTCCTCGACGTCCTCGGGCGCCGCAAGCAACACGCGCGCGCCGCGCGAACGCATGTCGGCGGCGAGCCGGATCAACCCCGCTTGCTCGGGACCGCGCGGCGCGAACACGAGCAACGGGTAGCCTCGATCGATGAGTTCCATCGGGCCGTGGCGCACCTCGGCGCTCGAAAACGCTTCGGCTTGAATGCCCGACGTCTCTTTCAGCTTGAGCGCCGCTTCTTGCGCGACCGCTAGGCCAAGGCCGCGTCCGATCACGATCATGCGCTCGACCTCGCGCAGCGTATCGACCGCGAGCGACCAATCGATCACGGCAGCGTCGCGCAACGTGTCGGGCAACGCCCGCAACGCATCGATCAACACCGGGTCTCGCTGCCAATACGCGACGAGTTGCGCCGAGATCGACAACATGGCGATGTAGCTCTTGGTGGCCGCGACCGAACGCTCGGGACCGGCCAGCAGCGGCAGTTGCCATTCGCAAGCATCGGCGAGCGGCGAGACGGGCGCATTCACGGCGCTCACGGTAAGCGCGCCGGCATCGCGCAGCGCCGTCATCGTGTCGACGAGATCGGGGCTGCGACCCGACTGCGAAAACGCAACAGCCAGTTCGCCGGCCACGCGCAGCGGCGCCGCTTGCAGCGTCGCGATCGACATGGGCAGCGACGCCACGGGCAAGCCGATGCGGCTCATGGCAAGGCTGGCGAAGTAGCTCGCGGCGTGGTCGGAGCTGCCGCGCGCAACGGTGAGCGCGACGTGGCATGGTTTGGCCGCCAACACCGAGGCGAGCGCCTCGACCCGTGCGCTGTCGGCGCACTGGCTTTGCACGACGGCGCTCGCAGCGAGCGCCTCTTTAAGCATATTCGACAATCTGCTCCCCTTCGACGAAAGTCGCCGCCAAGGTCAGGTCGCGCTCGAACACGACGACGTCGGCCCACGCACCGCGTGCGAGCCGGCCTCGATCTTCGATACCGAGGTAGTCGGCGGCGTAGCGCGACATGCGGTTGGAAACATCGGCGAGCGGTAGGCCCAGCGATACGAGATTGCGCAGCGCGGTATCCATCGTCAGCGTGCTGCCTGCGAGCGTGCCGTCCGCTAGCCGAACGCCGCCGAGGCACTTCGTCACGTGCTGGCTGCCCAGGCGATATTCGCCGTCGGGCATGCCGGTCGCCGACGTGCTGTCCGTCACGACGTACAGGCGCGGGATGGCCCGCAGCGCCGCGCGAATCGCGCCGGGATGCACGTGCAGCAAGTCCGGGATGATCTCCGCGAATTCGGCGTGCGCGAACGCCGCGCCGACCAATCCCGGATTGCGATGGTGCATCGGCGACATGGCATTGAACAAATGCGTGAAACCGCAAGCGCCGTGCTTGAGCGCTGCCACCGCGTCGTCATAGGTGGCGAGCGAGTGACCGAGCTGCACGCGAACGCCGCGAGCCACCATCTCCGAAATGATTTCCATGTGCCCCGCGATCTCGGGGGCGAGCGTGACGACGCGGATGGGCGCGACCGACAAGTACTTCAGCACTTCGTCGAGCACGGCGCTAACGGCAGCGTCGGGCTGCGCGCCCAGCTTGCCGGGGTTGATGTAGGGGCCTTCCAGATGCACACCGAGCACGCGCGCACCGCCGGGCGTACGCGTGCGGGTCACCTCGCCCAAGCCGGCGACCACCGCGAGAAGTTCGTCGCGCGGCGCGGTCATCGTCGTCGCAAGCAGGCTCGTCGTGCCGTGGCGGGCATGCGTGCGCACGATCGTTTCGATCGCGGCCCCCGCTTCCATCACGTCGGCGCCGCCGCCGCCGTGAACATGCAGGTCGATGAAGCCCGGCAGGATGTAGGGATCGGCGTTGGTCGCGGGGTCGTCCGCCGCTCCCTCGAGCGAGGTGATCCTTCCGTTCTCATGGTGGAGCGTGCCGCGTATCCAACCGTCCGGCGTCAGGATGTTTCCGTTCAACATGGGATTGCTATCTCAAAAAAACTGGAGCGGGCGCACGGTGCGCGCCTTCGTTGCTGCGTGTCGCGTGCGAGCCCACCTCGGGGCGTCCTCGGACGTGGGTAGGGGCGATCAAATTGGAGCCCATTATATAACCAGAATAGTACCAGTCAATGAAGGCTACGAGCGCACACGAAAACCCGAGAAATCCTTTCTGGATAAGGCTTTCGGCGTATCGTGGCCGATTTTTCCAGCCGTATGGGCGCATCGGGACTTACCCGGAGCGCATGCCCGGCGTACCCGCCAGTGGGCGGTAAAAGGCTGTTATTGCAGACGAAAGTACCTGTTTAGTACCAGCTGGGATGTCGAGCAAAGCTTGTTTGTTGACCGCGATCCCATATAGTTCTGACTAATTTAGACGATACGGTGACGAACCGGAGAAAGCCTGCATTGACAGACCCTATCTTGATGCGCCGCGCCGAGGCGGTGCGCCATTTCAATCGCTTTTACACGCAGCACATCGGCGTGCTGCACGAATTTCTGCAAAAAAGCCCCTTCTCGCTGACCGAAGTGCGGGTGCTACGCGAGCTCGCGCTGGGCACCGTCTCGACCGCCACGGAGCTGGCGCGCACGCTCGGTCTCGACAGCGGCTATCTGAGCCGCGTATTGACGAGCTTCGAGCGCCGCCAATTGATCTCGCGCCGGCAATCGGAAGCGGACGCGCGGCAATCGCTGCTCGCCATGACGCCGGTGGGACGCGCCGCCTATGCGCCGCTCGAAGTCGCCGCGCTGGACGAAGTGCGCGGCGTGCTCAGTGCGTTGTCGGCGGCGGGACAGGAACAATTGCTCGAAGCAATGCGCGTCATCGAGCGGTTGCTCGATCGCACGTCGTCGCGAAGCCCGGTGCTGCTGCGTGCGCCCAAGGCCGGCGATTACGGCTGGCTCGTACACCGTCAGGCGTTGCTGTTCGAAGCCGAATATGGCGCGGACCCGCGCTTCGAAGCCGTTGCATCGCAGGAAATCGCGCAATTCGTGCAGCAGGGCGATCCCGAGCGCGCGATGTGTTGGATCGCGGAGCAACGGCAGAGCATCGTCGGGGGGGCGTTCGTCGCGGCGCTGTCGGGGCGCACGGCAGGCATGCGGTTGCTATATGTGGAGCCCGAGTCGCGGGGCCTGGGGATCGATACGTTGCTCGTCACGCAAAGCATTGGCTTTGCCCAGCGCGCCGGATACGAGAAACTGGTTCTCACGACCTGCGGGGCGCTCGACGACGGCCGTGAGGTGTTCGAGCGTGCCGGCTTTGGCTGTGTCGGGACGGAGCCGGAGCGGCGCTTTGGGCGCAACCTGCTTACCCAAACGTGGGAACGTACGCTCTGAGTCCACGCATCGCTTACCGCTATGCCGGCAGGTCGCGTAGTCGCGCAGCGCGCCGTCGGGTCCGTCCCGCGTCGATTAGAACGACGGCACCATGGCGCCTTTGAACTGCGTGTCGATGAAGTCGCGCACCTGTTGCGAGTGGTAGGCGGCCACGAGCTTTTTCACCCAAGGCTTGTCTTTGTCCTGCGCACGCACCGCAATCAAATTCGCGTACGGGCTATGCACGTCCTCCCGCGCAATCGCGTCCTTGGTGGGCTGCAGACCCGCGGCCAACGCATAGTTCGTGTTGATCACGGCCGCATCCACGTCGCCCAGCGAGCGCGGCAGTTGCGCAGCATCGAGTTCGAGCAACTTGAGTTTTTTCGGATTGCCGGCTATATCGAGCGTGGTCGCGTTGTTGCCGTTCGTGCCGGCGCCCGGCTTCAGCCTGATGAGTCCCTGAGCCTGCAACAACAGCAATGCGCGGTTTTCGTTCGAAGGGTCATTGGGCAAAGCGACCTTCGCGCCCGGCTGAAGATCCTTCACGGCGTTGAGCTTCTTCGAGTAGATGCCGATCGGCGAGATGTAGGTGAGCCCGGCGGTGACGATCTTGTAGCCGCGCTGTTTGACTTGGCTATCGAGATAGGGCTGATGCTGAAAGGCGTTCGCATCGAGGTCGCCCGCATCGAGCGCGGCATTCGGCTGCACGTAGTCGTTGAAGGTGACGATCTTGATGTCGAGGCCTTCGCTCTTGGCGACTTTCTGAACGACAGCCCATGTCTGTTCATCGGGACCTGCAATCGTTCCAACCTTGACGACTTGATTCTCGGCGTGAGCGGTAGAAGCGAAAATGAATGCGGAGGTAGCGGCGACCGACGAGAGGAACTTCAGAAGCGTTTTGCGTTGCATGGAGACTCGCTTTCTTTATTGGAGAGGGAGGAAAACCATGCGATGGTGTCATAGCACCGACGTGAAGGGAAATACGCGGAACTCATATGGATATGCCGCACGTCGGAGCGCGGCATATGTAATCGGTTAGGACACCGAACTAATGGGAGAGAGCGAGGCTCAGTCGAGCAGCAGCTTCAGATCGTGAACCCAAGGCTGCGCACCTTGCCCATCGCGAACGAACAGGCGCAGCTTGCCGGAAGGATCGAAGACGTAGCTCGCCGCGGTGTGGTTCATCGTGTAGCTGTCAGGCGTCTTGCCGGGCACCTTCGCGTAGTAGACGCGAAAGTCCTTTGCAACTTTCGCGAGTTGCGCGTCGCTTGGCCGCAGGCCCACGAAGGAGGGGTTGAACGCCTTCACATACTGCGACAGCACCGGCGAGGTGTCGCGCTCGGGATCGACCGTGACGAAAAGAACCTGTACGCGCTTCGCATCGTCCGGCCCAAGCTGTTGCAGCGCTTGGGTGAGTTCGGCCATCGTGGTCGGACAGACGTCGGGACAGTGCGTGTAGCCGAAGAACAGCACGACAGCCTTGTTCTTGTAATCGGCGAGCGAACGCAGTTTACCGCTCGTATCAGGCAGCGAGAAATCGGAGCCGAACTGCGTATTGCCGGTCAGATCGAGATTCTGAAACGCAGGCTGGCTTTTGCCGCAGCCCGCGACGACGAGCGCCGCACCAACGAGGCACGCGGCAATGAACATGCGAGCGATACGCGCAAGTGGAAAGTGGCTCATGAGGAACTCACGCGCCGATCAAGGCGCGCGCGTAATGATCGACCAGCAGCGCCGCGAACAGCAGCGACAAATAGACGATCGAATAGCGGAAAGTCTTGCGCGCCAGGGCGTCCGAATACTCACGGTAGATCTTCCAAGCGTAGGCGAGGAAGATCGCGCCGAGCAGCACGGCGGATACGAGATAGACGATCCCGCTCATGCCGGAGACGAAAGGCATCAGCGTGACAGCGAAGAGAATCACCGTGTACAGAAAGATGTGCAAGCGTGTGTACTGTTCGCCGTGCGTGTTCGGCAGCATCGGCAAGCCCGCGTTCTCGTAGTCCTTGCGCCGATAAAGCGCGAGCGCCCAAAAGTGCGGCGGCGTCCATACGAAGATGATGAGCACGAGGATCCACGCATCGCCCGGCACCGCGCCCGTGACCGCGGCCCAGCCGAGCGCAGGCGGCATGGCGCCCGAGGCGCCGCCGATGACGATGTTCTGCGGCGTGGCCGGCTTGAGCAAGAGCGTGTAGACGACGGCATAGCCGACGAACGTCGCGAACGTGAGCCACATCGTCAAAGGATTCGTGAACGTATAGAGCGTCCACATCCCCACCCCGCCGAGGGCGGCGGAAAACAGCAGAATTTGCGTTGTCGTGATCTCGCCGCGCGCCGAGGGACGCCAGGCGGTACGGCGCATCATCGCGTCGATCTTCTGTTCGACGAGGCAATTGATCGCGAAGGCGGCGCCCGCGGTCAACCAAATGCCGATCGTGCCCCCGACCAACGCTTTCCACGGCACCATGCCAGGGGTCGACAAAAACATGCCGATGACCGCGCAAAACACGGCGAGCTGCGTCACACGCGGCTTGGTGAGCGCAAGGTATTGAGAAATTCGGGAGCCGGGGTGGCGAGCTAGTGTCGTGCTTTCCATGGGATCACGCGGGAGCGGCCTCGCGAGGTGGAACGGCGGCGCGGCCAAGTCGGCTGGAAGCGGTTCGAAAGTTTAGCACAACGACGAGCAGCAGTAGGACCGCGGCCCCGCCGTTGTGCGCCACGGCGATCGGCAACGGCCATTGCAGCACGATGTTCGACAGGCCCGTCGCAAACTGCAGCGCCAGCACGATCAACACGCCCGTCGCCGGCCGGCGCAGCGATTCGAAGCGGCGCATCTTCCAGGCGAGCGCGGCCAGATAGACGAGCACGACGAACGCGAAGGTGCGATGCGTCCAATGAATCGCGACGAGGGCATCTTGCGTAATGACTTCGCCGTCGCCCGTCATGCCGAGCGCACGCCACAGGTGAAACCCTTGCGCGAAATTCATGGACGGCACCCATTGCCCGTTGCAGGTTGGAAAGTCGGTACAGGCGAGCACAGCATAATTCGTGCTCACCCAGCCGCCGAGCGCCAGTTGAACCACGAGCAGGGCGAGCCCCGCGAGCGCGGCGGCGCGATAGCGCGCGATTTGCGGCTCGTAGGCGGGCATCGGCGTCAAGCGGGCGGCAAACCACGCCAGCGCTCCGAGCAGCGTCAAACCTAGCAGCAGATGAGTGGTGACGATCACGGGTTGCAATTTCATCGTCACGGTCCATGCGCCGAATATCCCTTGGACGACGATCAGTAGCAGCAGCGACGTGGGCCACCACGGCGACACCGTCAGCGCCTTGCGCTTGATGCGCGCCACCCAGGCGCTTGCGGTCTGGGCGATGATGAGCACGCCGATCGCCATCGCGAAATAGCGATGGATCATCTCGATCCAGGCCTTCATGAGGCTGACCGGCCCGCTCGGCATGGCCGCATGCGCGGCTGCAATCTGCGCGTGCGCCAGGAACGGCGAGGCCGTGCCGTAGCAACCGGGCCAGTCCGGGCAACCCAGGCCCGAATCGGTCAAGCGCGTGAACCCGCCGAACATGATCAGATCGAGCGTGAGAAAAGTCGTGACCCACACGAGCTTGCGAAACTTGTCGTCGCTCGCCTTGATCCAGACATAGCTCAGCGGAAGCAACGCGATGCATAGCCCAGTCGCGGCGAGTTGCAGCAAAAACATCGGGATGACCTCCAACCAATCGGCGCGCCCGGGGCGTCAGCCGATACTCGACGAACTCAAGAGCTTGCTGATGTCGCGCTTGATCTTGCTCGGATCCGGGTGAGCCGGAAAGCGCATCATCAAATTGCCGTTGGGATCGACGAGATAAATGTGATCGGTATCGCGCGTGCCCGCCTCGGTCGGCAGCCAAGCCGCCAACGCCGCGGGATCCGCGATCAGCTTGCGCGTGTCCGGATAGGCTTGCTCGATGGCGGGCGGCACGGCATCGGCGTCCGTGCGCAGCCAAACCGTGACGATGCGTTCGCGTTCGCCGGCCTGCGTCGCGCGAATCTGGCGCATGAAATAGAGCTTGGTCGCGCACGCTTGATCGCACGCGCTGCGATCGACGCTGATCATAAGCCAGCGCCCGCGCAGCGATGCGAGGGCCATCGGCTTGTTCGCTTCGTCTTTGACGATGAGCGCCTCGGAGATCGGGCGCTGAGGATCGATCAGTGTGCCGTAATTGGTGGCGCCGCCCTTCGGCTTGAGCACGTAGTACGTGAAATACGAAGCAATCACGGGGGCCGCGCAGACGAGCGCAATGAGCAGCACCATCCATCGGCCACGAGTCCACGAGCCGCGCTCTGCCGTAGCGCCGCGCGCGCGCGCCGTGCTGGCAGGGCCACTCTCCTTCATGAGTTCAGATGACTTCGACAACGTAATGTCCTCTCAAGATTCTTTCTTCGCGGCGCGCCTGGCGGCGTACAAGCCGAATCCCAGCGCCGCGGCCGCCATGCCCCACCATTGCAGCATGTACCCGTAATTGCGCTCGACGCCCATCGCGGGTGCGGGCCAGTCGCGAACGAGCCCGTCGCCGTCATCGCTCGTTTGGTCGATGACGAACGGCTGCAAAGCGAGCCCCGTCTCCGCCGCGAATGCGGCGACGTCCAGGTTCTGCCGAATTTGCTGATGCGCGGCCGAACCGCCCTCTCCCAGCTCGAAGGCCTGCGATGCGTTAGCGCGCGCAATGCCTTCGATCGTGACCTCGCTCGATGGCGTCCGATACGGCGCCATCGCCGTGCGCACGTCGGCGTTGCGCGGCAGCCAGCCGCGATTGACGAGCACGTAACCGCCGCCCGCCAGCTGCAGCGGCATCACGACGTAAAAGCCTGGCCGGTCTTGGTAAGGCCGGTTGTCGAGATAGACGACGCGCTCCGGCAGGAAGCGCCCGACCGCTCTGACGCGATGATAAACAATCGACGCGACCGCAATGGGCTCGGCGCCGACCGGCTGCGCGGGAGCATGCTCGTAGCGCTCGATCTGCGCCTGCAGCGCCTCCTTCTGATGCGCGCGGTCACGCTGCCAAAAACCGAGCCGGATCGTCACGGCCATGACGAGCGCAATGAGCAGGGCGGGGACTAGGCGGATCTTCATACTCGTACCGGGCACACGGCGCATGCCGCATTGAGAAGGCCGTGCGCCCGCAGCAAGCGCACGAGTTGCGCCTCGCCCTCGCACGGCGCGCGATTGCCGCGCGCGAGTGCGATAATTGCATCGGTTGTTTTATGTCGATTTCGGATATCGGTTGGTTCCATGCACATTCTCGTAGCTGTCGCTTTCGCCCTCATCGTCGCCAGTATGGTGTCGGCGCTCTATTTCATGATGCACGACCGCGGCAAGACCAAGCGAATGGTCTGGTCGCTCGCCACCCGCGTCGGGCTCTCCATTTCGCTGTTCCTCTTCCTCTGGCTCGCACATTGGCTCGGCTGGATTCAGTACAGCCAGGTGCCGCTCGGCCGCTAAGCGGGGCGATCGCACACTGAGCGACCGCGTCCGAACGCGCCAGCGTGCGCTAGGACGTGGCACCATGCGGCCCGCTCGCCGCACCTTCCGCCGCCAATCGCTGCGACATCTTGCCGCAGCCTTCCTGCCAGAAACACAAACGCCGCCTCGATCGACTCGAAGGCGGCGCGCGCCGGTCAAGGCCCCAGGATTTGATCGCGACACATCGCCCGTGGGCGATGCACCTCTAGCGCGTCCCGCGTACGGCGGGACGAACCTCGCACCTTTGTTACAGCCAATAGACGACGACGTACAGGCCGAGCCAAACGACGTCGACGAAGTGCCAATACCACGCGGCGCCTTCGAATGCGAAGTGGTGATCGGCGGTGAAGTGGCCCCGGATCAAGCGCACGAGCACGACCGTGAGCATCGTGCCGCCGAGGAACACGTGAAAGCCGTGAAAGCCCGTCAGCAGGAAGAAGGTCGAACCGTACACACCCGAGGACAAGGTCAGATTCAACTCGTTGTACGCGTGGACGTATTCGAACGCTTGCAAGAACAGGAAGCACACACCCAGTGCGACCGTTGCGGCAAGCCAGGCGATGGCCTTGGTCCGATGGTTGTCGCGCAGCGCATGATGCGACACGGTGAGCGTCGCGCCCGAGCTCAGCAGCAACGCCGTGTTGATCGTCGGCACGGGCCACGGCACCATCGCCTTGAAGTGGCCGGCAAGAGCGGCCGGTCCCTCGTTGGGCCAAACGGCCGTGAAGTCGGGCCAAATGAGCTTGTAGTCGAGGCTGCCCAGCTCATGCAGTGCGATCATCCGCGCGTAGAACAACGCCCCGAAAAACGCGCCGAAGAACATGACTTCGGAGAAGATGAACCAGCTCATGCTCCAGCGGTACGAAGTGTCGACGCGCTTGCCGTACATGCCGCTTTCCGACTCGGAAATCGCGTCGCCGAACCAGTGCCACAGCACGAAGAGCAGCCACAGCAAGCCCGCGAACATCGTGTACGGAGCCCAAGGCGTATCGTTGATCCAAAGCGCCAACGACCCGAGCATGACCAAGACGCCGATCGACGCCGTGACCGGGTGTCGAGACGGGTTCGGCACGAAGTAATACGGGCTCTCGTTTTGACCGCTCATTGTTGATTCTCCACTTCAGTCCAGTTATGCAGTATCCGGCGGCGCGTCGACGCCCCGTAGGAAGTCCCCTTGGGGGTACCGCGCCGCTTCGCTTTTTTAAATTGCCTCGCCCGGCCCACCCGATCAACTCACGACCGCATGCACGATCGCGATCAGCACGGCGATGAAGACGGCCGCCGCGATCAGCCCCGCTGCAATCAGATGCAACGGGTTCAGTTGCATGTCGGCCTCGTGATCGGTCCGGCGCCGCACGCCGAAAAACGACCACAGCACCGCTTTCATCGTCCTGGCGAAGCTACTCTTTCCGCCTGCGGTCATTGCCGTCTCCATGACATCCTCACTTGCATCAAGCACCGCGCGCGAGCGCGACTGCCTTCAACGCCACCCTCGCCTGCGTGGCCCCGCTTTGCGCCGTCTTGCCCGCCGGTACGTCGAGCTCGAAAAACGTGTCCGACAGCGTGATCGTCCTCACGTCGCGCGGCAGCTTCGGATGGACGTAAAACACAACAGGCATCTCGCGCGACGCATGCGCCGGGAGCGTCTGCTGCGTAAAGCAAAAGCGGTCGACCTTCTTGAAGTACCCGGCCGCCAGTTGCGGCGCGTGGCTCGGAATGGTCTGCGCACTCACCGCGCGGTTCTGCTCGTTCGTCACGTGATACTTCACTACCGTCACTTGGCCGGGGTGAACGTCGAGACCGTTGCTCTCCGGCGTGAACCGGAGCGGGCCGCGCGCGTTCGCATGGCGATCAGCTTCACGAGCATCGATCGGTTGAACGATCTGAACGACCGATCCGACTCGAGCGGCGTACGCGTCGACATTCTCTTCCTCACTACACGTGCAACCGCGGCTCAGTGAGACAGCCACTGATTCAGAACGGCGCCCAAAAAGAAGACGGCGACGACGACGAGCAAAATCAAGCCGAGCCGCAGGTTGCCCGCACGCACTTGCGCCGGCGTACGTCTTTTTTGTGGGTGGTTCATCGTCTATTTCGTTACCGAGCCGAACGCGGCGGACCGCGCCCGGCTCTGCTTTCCAGACCACCGCTAGGGCAGCCGGCGCCTGCTTGCTTCTAGGCAGGCGCCGGCCGGCCAGCGGCGGCGCACATCGATTCACTCGACCGTGGGCGGATTCTCGAACGTATGGAACGGAGCCGGGCTCGGCACCGTCCACTCGAGCCCCGTTGCGCCGTCCCACGGCTTGTCGGCCGCTTTCTCGAGTTCGCCGCCGCCGCGATAAGCCGGCAGCACGACGGCGAACAGGAAGTAGACCTGCGCCAAACCGAAACCGAACGCGCCGATCGACACGACCTGGTTCCAGTCCGTGAACTGCGCCGGGTAATCGGCATAGCGACGCGGCATGCCGGCAAGCCCGACGAAATGCATCGGGAAGAAGGCCAGGTTGAAGAAGATCATCGACGCCCAGAAGTGGATCTTGCCGCGCGTCTCGTTGTACATCCAGCCCGTCCACTTCGGCGCCCAGTAGTACCAGCCCGCGAACAGCGCGAACAGCGATCCGGCCACGAGCACGTAGTGGAAGTGCGCCACCACGAAATACGTGCCGTGGTATTGGATGTCGAGCGGCGCCATCGCCAGCATCAGGCCCGTGAACCCGCCCATCGTGAACACGAACAGGAAGCCGATTGCGAACAGCATAGGCGTTTCGAACGACAGCGAGCCGCGCCACATCGTCGCCAGCCAGTTGAACACCTTCACGCCCGTGGGCACCGCGATCAGCATCGTCGAGTACATGAAGAACAACTGACCCGTGACCGGCATGCCCGTCACGAACATGTGGTGCGCCCACACCATGAACGAGAGAATCGCGATCGACGCCGTGGCGTAGACCATCGAGCTATAGCCGAACAGCGGCTTGCGCGAAAACGCCGGGATCACCTGCGACACGATCCCGAACGCCGGCAAGATCATGATGTAAACCTCGGGGTGCCCGAAGAACCAGAAAATGTGCTGGTACATCACCGGATCGCCGCCGCCGGCGGCGTTGAAGAACGACGTGCCGAAGTGCCGGTCGAACAGCACCATCGTGATCGCGCCCGCGAGCACCGGCATCACCGCGATCAGCAGATACGCCGTGATGAGCCAAGTCCACACGAACATCGGCATCTTCATGAGCGTCATGCCGGGCGCGCGCATGTTCAGGATCGTCACGATGATATTGATCGAGCCCATGATCGACGACGCACCCATGATATGGACCGCGAAAATCGCGAAGTCCATGCCGGGGCCCATCTGCGTCGAGAGCGGCGCGTAAAGCGTCCAGCCCGCGGCCGTCGCGCCGCCCGGCGCGAAGAACGAGCCGACGAGCAAGCTCGCCGCCACCGGCAACAGCCAGAAGCTGAAGTTGTTCATGCGCGCGAACGCCATATCGGCCGCGCCGATCTGCAACGGAATCATCCAGTTCGCGAAGCCGACGAAGGCCGGCATGATCGCGCCGAACACCATGATGAGGCCGTGCATCGTGGTGAGCTGATTGAAGAACTCGGGACGCATGATCTGCAGGCCCGGTTCGAACAGCTCCGCTCGGATCATCAGCGCCGCGACGCCGCCCGAGAGAAACATCGTGAACGAGAACAGCAGGTACATCGTTCCGATGTCCTTGTGATTGGTGGCGAACAGCCACCGGCGCCAGCCATGCGGCGCGGCGTGCGCATGGTCGTCATGGCCATGGCCCGCGGCTACATCGTGTCCGATGCTAGACATGAGAATCTCCTAATGCAAATAGTGCGGCGACACGTCAAGCCGCCGGGGCGGTGCGCACGGCGACCGCTTCCGGCTGATTCGTACCCACGCGGTTGGCCAGCGTGGCGCGGGCAGCGCCAAGTGAAGCCGTCGGGCCGCTCGCTGCGGCACCGCTTGCCGCAGCCGCGCCGCTCGCAGCCGCCGGGGCGGCCGCGCCCGAGAGGTGATCGCCGCCTTCAGGCATCTTGCCGTTGCGAGCGTCGGCAACTTGCTTGGGTTGCAAGATGTCGCCCGTGTGATTGCCCCACGAATTGCGCTCGAACGTGATGACCGAAGCGATCTCGACGTCGTTCAGGGTTTTGCCCCAGGTCGGCATCGCATTCTTGCCGTTCAGCACGATGCTCACGTGATTGGCGATCGGGCCGTTGACGATTTTGCTGCCGTCGAGCGCCGGGAACGCGCCCGCGCCCTTGCCCGTCGGCTGGTGGCACACCGCGCAGTTCGCCTTGTAGACTTGGCCGCCCCGCTGCATCAGTTCGGCCAGCGAATACGTCTTGTTCGGATCGTCGTTCGCGTTCGCCATCTTCTTCTTTTGGTCGTCGACCCACTTGGCGTAGTCGTCGTCGGACAGCACCGTCACGACCACCGGCATGAACGCATGCTCCTTGCCGCACAGCTCCGTGCAGAAGCCGCGGAAGGTGCCGGTCTTCTCGGCTTTGAACCAGGTGTCGCGCACGAAGCCCGGAATCGCGTCTTGCTTGACGCCGAATGCCGGCACGTACCACGAGTGAACGACGTCGTTCGCCGTCGTGATGATGCGGATCTTCTTGCCGACCGGGACGACGAGCGGATTGTCGACTTCCTGCAGGTACGTATCGGTGATCGGGGCCTGGCCATTCACCTCGGTGCGCGGCGTGGTGAGCGTGGAGAAGAAGTTGATGCCTTCGCCCGGACCCTTGACGTAGTCATAGGCCCACTTCCACTGGTAGCCCGTGACTTTGACCGTGAGATCGGCGTTGCTCGTGTCCTTCATCGCGACGACCGTTTTGGTGGCCGGCAGCGCCATGAGCACGACGATGACGAACGGCACGATCGTCCAAATGATTTCGACGGTGGTGCTTTCGTGGAAATTGGCAGCCTTGTGCCCCTTCGACTTGCGATGCTTGAAGATCGAATAGAACATCACGCCGAAGACGCCGACGAAGATCACCGTGCACAGCAGCAACATCATCATGTGCAGGTGATACAGCTCTTCGGCGATTTTCGTCACGGGCGGCTGGAAATTGATTTCGTTGACGGCGGGGCCGCCCGGACTATCGCCGACTGCCAAGGCAGCATGCGCGCTGAGCAGCCCGCACGACGCCAGCACGCCCATCAGGGCTCGCTTGATTGTTTTCATAGCTTCCTTACCCAAAATTTCCATTCAAACCCTCGCCCCCGCCGATGGCCGGCCCGATTCGCATCAACCGCATGCATCGACCGCGCAAGCGCCGCCCCCCCTTCAACCGCACGCGCCAAGCGCCGAGCGCAACTCACGCGCGAACGACGCACGCCGGTATTGCGCGAGATGCACGCCGACCACGACCGCTTGCCCGCGCGATACGACCTTGACCGGATCGCGCGGCGACGCACCGTGCTCGACCCGCACCCAACGCGGATTGAATTCGAATTGCGTCAACCGCTGCGCGCTCATCTGCTCGATCACGAGCCGGTTCGGGTAGAGCCGGATACGCTCGTAATCGATCGTATGGCGCGCATGAATCACGAACGCGACACCGACCACCAGCAATTCGATGCCCGTGAACGGCACCACCGGCCACGCGCCGCGCAAGACGAGCGACGCCGCAATGGCCGAAGAAAACAAGGCCAAAGACGCATAGAACAAAACGAACTGCCGTGGCGAAACCGAGCAATTGCGCTTCATCAGCCAATCTCGAACGACGGGCTCCGCCTCCGTCTGCAGGGTTGCTGCCGCCATCGCCGCCTCCTGCGCATGCCATTGAGCACACCGCGCTTTTCGGGGCCTGCCGCCCCGTGATGTGGGGATCTCCGGGCGACAAACTGACGCATTATAGGCGGGTTCAATGGCATCCACAAGCAAACGACTATCGGCTCAAAAGCCAGGTGCGACAAGCGTTTGCGCGCTTTCAGGCGGGCTTTTGCGCGTTGCCTCGCTCACTGATTTCGACCATAACCGATCAGAGCTTTACGATCCGCGACAAAGCGTCGCAGCTGCGAATTTCGCGATACGACGGTGCGATCGCACCTGCCCGCCCCGCCCCACGGCTCTAGCCGGGGCGCCGGCGTCCGATGTCTTCGACCCGAACGATGGCATGCCCATCGGCCGTCGTGCGCGGAACCGCTTTCCACGCGTGGCCGTATATCACCTCGAACGTCAACGCGATCGTCCCGTCCGCGCGCCGCCTCGCTTCCAGCGCCTTGCGCAGTGCGGCATGGATGCGCCGCGGGTGAGCGGGCTGCGTCGCGGCACGGGCGCGGCGATGCGGGTAGGCGCCCCAGCGGCGCACGTCGGCCAAGAGCGACTCGGGGGAGGTGTAGGTGATCGTCAACGTCTCCTGATCCATCACGGGAATCTCGAAGCCGCTTTCGACAAGCATGTCGCCCAGATCATGCATATCGACGAAATCGATGACGCGCGGCGCCGCGGACAGGCCATGCGCCGCCTCGACTTCGGCATAGGCCGCGCGGAGCTCGCGCAGCGTATCGGGGCCGAGCGTGCTGAACATCAATAGACCGTTGGGCTGGAGCACGCGCTGCCATTCGGGCAGGACGCTGTCGGGTTGCGAATGCCAATGCAGCGCCAGATTCGACCAAATGAAATCGAAGGCGCCATCCGCAAACGGCAGCGCCGCGAAATCGGCCTGCGCGAGGCGCGGCCCGCGCCCGCCCAGCGAGCGTTGCAGCGCGGGCGGAAGCAACCGCCGCCATCCCGGCTGGCCGGCCGCTTGCGGCAACGCGCGGACCAGCATCGCGAGGGATAGATCGACGCCGACGAGCGGCGTTTCGGGAAAGCGCTCGCGCAAGAGCGGGAGATCGTCGCCCACGCCGCAACCGGCATCGAGCATGCTAGCGGGGCTGACCTTGATGTATTCGAGGCGCTCGCGCATGCGCTGCGAAATCTCGCGCGGCAGAAAAGCCACTTCGCCGAAAGTTGCGGCGCGGCGGTCGAATATTCGCCGTACAAGTCGGGAATCGTAGGCCGGACGGCCGGACTTTGCGGCAGTAGGAGACATGACGGTCGAACGAGCGAAGAGCCCGAAGTATACTCGCTCGCT
This sequence comes from Trinickia sp. Y13, assembly GCF_029522115.1. Taxonomy (GTDB): domain Bacteria; phylum Pseudomonadota; class Gammaproteobacteria; order Burkholderiales; family Burkholderiaceae; genus Trinickia. The sequence continues at coordinate 348,352 of NZ_JAKWFK010000002.1, forward strand.
TCAATCCGTCCAGCGAGGAAGGCATTCATGGCGCATGCACTGGGGCCCTTGCCGCATCTTCGCGAGCCGAACGCGAGCCGCGGCGGCGCCCACGGCCAATCCGAACGCCGTTGGCATCGCGCAACCGCGCGGCTAGCAACGCTTGCACCGTTCACGCGGTTCGCCCCGCTCGTTCGGCGCTTTGCTCGCATCGCCCTGCCGCGTCAATGCCTGCTTTGCGGTTTGGTTTGCGACCCAATGCCGCAAGGCCCGATCTGTTCGGCTTGCGACGCCGCGTATTGGAACGAGCCGCGGCTTCGTTGCACGAAATGCGCACTGCCGCTGCCCGCGTTGCGCGCGACGAGAGCGTCGCCGGCGCGGTTCGTCTGCGCCGGATGCACGCGTGTGCCGCCCACGCTCGATGCCACGCTGGCGTTGGCCGACTACCGTCCGCCGCTCGAGCGTCTCGCGCTCGGGCTCAAGTTCCATTCGCGCTTGGCCGTTGCGCGCGAGTTCGGCAGGCGGCTCGCGCAGCTCGCGCACGATCACCCGGCCTGCACGCCGCGGCCGGACGTCATCGTGCCGATGCCGCTCGCGCACGGGCGGCTCATCGCGCGCGGCTTCAACCAGGCGTGGGAAATTGCGCGCCCGCTTGCACGCGCGCTCGGCGTGGCGGCCGAACCCACGCTCCTTCAGCGTATCGCCGATACGGTTCAGCAATCGAGGCTCGATCGCGGGGCGCGCCGCCGCAACGTTGCGGCCGCCTTTCGCGTGAGGCAGCCCGTGCGAGGCCTGCACGTGGGCCTGGTCGACGACGTCATGACCTCCGGTGCGACACTGGACGCAGCGGCGCGCGAGCTGAAGGCCGCCGGCGCCCGGCGCGTGACCTGTTTCGTCGCGCTGCGCACCCCACGAGATTAATTTTTCGCCGCCCTCACACCATGTTCAACGTCGTTTTAGTCGAACCCGAAATTCCGCCGAACACCGGCAACGTGATCCGGCTGTGCGCCAACACCGGCGCGCGGCTCCATTTGATCGAACCGCTCGGCTTCCCGCTCGACGATGCGAAGATGCGGCGCGCAGGCCTCGATTATCACGAGTATGCACAAATGCGCGTGCATGAAAGCTGGGACGCGCTGCTCGCGAGCGAAGCGCCCGACACCACGCGGATGTTCGCCTTCACGACGCGCGGCTCGGGACGTTTTCACGACGTGAGCTTCAGACCGGGCGACTGGTTTGTCTTCGGCGCCGAGACCCGCGGCTTGCCGGCCGGCCTGCTCGAGCGCTTTCCCGCCGCGCAGCGGGTGCGACTGCCGATGCGCCCAGACAATCGGAGCATGAATCTATCGAACACGGTGGCGATCGTCGTGTTCGAGGCTTGGCGCCAAGCGGGATTCGAAGGCGGCGCCTAACGGCGCGCGAGTTCGGCCTCGTACAAACGCAGCATCGGCTCGTCGAAACAAGCGAAGACGACCCACGTCATGCGCGGGGAAGCAGGCAACGCATCGGCGACGCTATCGATCGCGATGCGCACCGCTTGCTCGGCGGGAAAACGGTACACCCCGCAACTGATAGCGGGAAAAGCGATGCTTGCGCAGTCGACCTCGCGGGCCAGTTCGAGGGAGCGCCGGTAACACGATGCGAGTGACTCGGCTTCCGCGTGAGCGCCGCCGCGCCAGACAGGACCGACCGCGTGTATGACGAATTTCGCGGGAAGGCGGTAGCCTCGCGTGCGTTTCGCGTCCCCGGTCGCACAACCGCCTAGCGTTGCGCATTCGCGCAGCAAGTCGGGGCCAGCCGCCCGGTGAATCGCGCCGTCCACCCCGCCCCCGCCCAGCAGAGAAGTGTTGGCCGCGTTGACGACGGCATCCACGGCAAGCGTCGTGATGTCGGCCTCGCACGCCTCCAATCGGCATGCGCCAAGCATAAGCGAAGACATGGCTGGCTCCTTTTCGCGCACGCCGGCGTGTGCCGCGGGATGCGCCCAATACAGCGCCACCAAAGGCTCGTGGCCGCGATCGATGTGCAGCGACGATCGCAATTCGACCCACATCGACCCGCGCCGCGCATCCGGTATCAGCCCGCCGGAGGCTTCGCCCCCGGCGATTCGGCCCGCGCATCGCGGCGCAGCAGCACGTCGACAGCCGCGCGCGGCGCTACGCCATCGAACAGCACTGAACATACCGCCTCGGTAATCGGCACATCCACGCCATGCGAGCGCGCTATGGCAAGCACCGCTCGCGCGCACCGAACGCCTTCGGCCACATGGCCGAGGGCCGCAAGGATGTCGTCGAGCGTGCGGCCCTGCGCGAGTTGCCATCCCACCGTCCGGTTGCGCGACAAGTCGCCCGTGGCGGTGAGAATGAGATCGCCGAGCCCGGTCAGGCCCGTGAACGTTTCGGCTCTACCGCCGAGGGCCGCGCCGAGCCGGGACATTTCGGCAAGCCCGCGCGTGATCAACGCCGCCCGCGCATTCATGCCGAGCGAAAGACCGTCGGCGATACCGGTGGCGATCGCCAGCACGTTCTTCACCGCACCGCCCACTTCGACGCCGATCAGATCGTCGCCGGTATAGATGCGCATCGCGCCATGATGAAACGCCGCGAGCGTGCGCTCTCGGCAAGCGGCCGAGGCACTCGCGACGGTCAGTGCAACGGGCAAGCCCGAAGCGACTTCGCGTGCGAAGCTCGGGCCGGACAGCGCGCCGTTGCTCGGGTGCCCCGCCAGTTCCTGCGCGACCACCTGATGCGGAAGCAACTGCGTATCGGCTTCGAAGCCTTTGCAAACCCAGACGAAATGCGCCGGCACACACTGCGCTTCGTCTCGCATCGCGCGGCACAGCGCACGCAGCCCGGCGACGGGCGTCGCAACGACCACGAGCGAGGCATCGTCGGCCGCATGCGCGAGCGCCGCTCGCAAGCTCGCCTCATAGCGAAGCGCAGCAGGCAATGCAACGCCCGGTAGGTAGTGGGTGTTCTCGTGCTTGGCGGCGAGCTCGGCGACGAGCGCCGCATCGCGCGCCCACAGCACCGTGTCGTGCCGCATGGCCAGATGCGCCGCGAGCGCGGTCCCCCACGCTCCGGCCCCGAGTACTGCGACCTTCATGGCCGGCGCCGCCGTCGTAAGCTCAATGCTGCGTGGCGTTGGCCGCCGCGCCGCCTTGCTGGTCCTCGCTCAACTGGGCGAGACGCTGCTCGTAGAGCGCTTGGAAGTTGATCTCGGCCAAGTGGATGGGCGGGAAGCCCGCGCGCGTGATCGCATCGGCGATGTTCGAGCGCAAGTACGGGAAGATGATCGTGGGGCAAGCGATGCCGACGAGCGGATCGATCTGCTCGGCAGGGATGTTGCGAATATCGAAAATCCCGGCTTGCTTGGCCTCGATGAGAAACGCAACCTTATCGCTCACCTTGGCCGTGACCGTGCCCGTGACGATGACTTCGAAGACGCTTTCGGCCAGACGCTCGGCCTTGACGTCGACTTCGACCTCGACCGAAGGCATGTCCTGCTCGAGGAAGATCGCCGGCGAATTGGGCTGCTCGAGCGACAAATCCTTCAGGTAGACACGCTGAATGTTGAAGAACGGCTGGTTGTTCTGATCCGACATGGTGACTCCGATAGATGAATGCGCCGCGGCAATATGCAAACGGGCCGCTTGCGTGCGGGGGGGCGCCCGGGCCGAAGCTCGGGCGCATGGCCTTTGGAAAGCGTGAAGTAATCGCGTCGAAAGCGCGCCGTGCGGTTGCCCGCCCGCGCGCTTAGGCCTGGCCGAGCAGCGGCATCAAGCCGCCGGCCCGGTCGAGCGCCGACAAATCGTCATAGCCGCCGACGTGGGTATCGCCGATGAACACTTGGGGCACGGTGCGCCGCCCCGTGCGCGTCATCATCTCCTCGCGGCGGGCCGGGTCCTTGTCGATCAAGATCTTTTCGACGTGTTGGACGCCGCGCGACTTCAACAGCCGCTCAGCCATCTGGCAATACGGGCACACCTGCGTGCTGTACATAACGACCGAATTCACTCTCGCACTCCTTTACTTGACGACCGGCATGCCGGCCTGCTGCCACGCGGTCAAACCGCCTTGCAGCACGTGGACCTCGGTATAGCCCGCCGCCTTGACGATGTGCGACGCTTTATTCGACTGCAGCCCCGTCTGGCAAACGAGCAAAACCGGCGTAGCCTTATTCTTCGCGATTTGGCCGATCTTTGCTTGCAGCTCGTCGAGCGCGAGGTGACGCGCTGCCGGCAGGTGGCCGGCGGCATAATCGGCCGCCGTGCGCAAATCGACGACGACGGCATTGCGACGATTGATGAGCTGGGTCGCTTCGGCGGCCGACAAGCCGCCGCGGCCGCGTCCCGTAACGAGCGGCCAAAGCAGCAGAGCGCCGGAGACGACGAGCGCCGCGAGTAAGACGAGGTTGGTGTAATCGGTAAAAAACGTCACGGGTATCCGCCAAAAGTGCGCCAAAAGTGAGCAGGCAATCCGGCCATTATAAAATAACCGTCTGACGCGATGGCGCTCGGCTTTTCGGCCGAGCCGCCGGTGCGCGATGCGCTTCCTCACTACCGACCGACAACCTCATGTACAAGCTCGTTCTCATCCGCCACGGCGAATCGACGTGGAACAAGGAAAACCGCTTCACCGGCTGGGTCGACGTCGACCTGACCGAGCAAGGCAACCACGAGGCCCAGCAAGCGGGCCAGTTGCTCAAGGAAGCCGGCTACACGTTCGATATCGCCTACACCTCGGTGCTCAAGCGCGCCATCCGCACGCTCTGGCACGTGCAGGACCAGATGGACCTCATGTACATCCCCGTGGTCCATTCGTGGCGCTTGAACGAGCGCCACTACGGTGCGCTCGCCGGACTGAACAAAGCCGAAACCGCAGCCAAGTACGGCGACGATCAAGTGCTGATCTGGCGCCGCAGCTACGACACGCCGCCGCCCGCGCTCGAGCCGACCGACCCGCGCGCTTCGTATGACGATCCGCGCTACGCGAAGGTGCCGCGCGCCGAATTGCCGCTCACCGAGTGTCTGAAGGACACGGTCGCGCGCGTGCTGCCGATCTGGAACGAATCCATTGCCCCGGCCCTCAAGGGCGGCAAGCAAGTGCTGATCGCGGCGCACGGCAATTCGCTGCGCGCGCTGATCAAATACTTGGATGGGGTTTCCGACAGCGACATCGTCGGGCTGAACATTCCCAACGGCGTGCCGCTCGTGTACGAGCTGGACGAAAACTTGAAGCCTATCCAGCACTACTATCTGGGCGATGAAGAGGCGATCGCCAAGGCGCAAGCGGCCGTCGCCAAGCAAGGCAAAGCCGGCTGACCCGCGCCGGTTCGCGCGCGCGGCGGCCGCCCCGGCGCGTCGCGCGCGAACCGGACGGCCCGTCGACGGTCCAATCTAGACCTATCGCGGCTGCGCCACCGCGCGCTCCCGCCGACCAGTTATACTTGACCGTCCCTCGCCTTCGGCGTTCACACCCTGTTTCCCGACCGCACCAGACTCTATGCGCACGAAACTCAAGAACATCGGCTTGATCGCCGCTGGCCTCGCCACCGGCGTCTTTGCGACGCTGCAATTTTCTGCCGCAGCGCAGCAGCAAGTCAGCACGCCGCTGCCGCTCGACCAGTTGCGTCTCTTCGCCGAGGTGTTCGGGCAGATCAAGCACGATTACGTCGTGCCTGTCGACGACAAAAAACTGCTGACCGAGGCGATCAAGGGCATGGTCTCCAGCCTCGATCCGCACTCGTCCTATCTCGATAAGACCGATTACCAGGAACTGCAAGAGCAGACGAAGGGGCGATTTGCCGGTTTGGGCATCGAGATCTCGCAGGAGGACGGTCTCATCAAAGTGATTTCGCCGATCGAAGACACGCCCGCGTTCCGTGCGGGCCTGCGCCCCGGCGATCTCATCACGCGCATCAACGATAAGCCGGTGCGCGGCATGACGCTCGACCAAGCCGTCAAGCAAATGCGCGGCGACCCGGGCACCAAGGTGACGCTCACGATCTTCCGCAAGAGCGACGATCGCACGTTCCCCGTCACTGTCACGCGCGCGATCATCCGCGTGCAGAGCGTGAAGACGAAGGTGCTCGCCCCCGGCTACGCCTATGTGCGCATCACGAGCTTCCAGGAGCGCACCGTTCCCGATCTCGCATCCAAGCTCGAAGACATCGCCCGCGAGCAGCCGAACCTGAAGGGTTTCGTGCTCGACTTGCGCAATAACGGCGGCGGCCTGCTGCAAAGCGCCGTCGGCGTCGCGGGGGCGTTCTTGCCGGCTAATTCGGTCGTCGTCTCGACCAACGGCCAAATCGCCGATTCGAAGCAGGTCTACCGCGACACCTACGACAACTACCGTCTGCCCTCCTTCGATTCCGATCCGCTCAAGAATCTGCCTGCCGTCTACAAGAGCGTGCCGATGGTCGTGCTGACCAACGCCTATTCGGCGTCGGCCTCCGAAATCGTCGCGGGCGCGCTACAAGACCAGCACCGCGCGCTGATCATGGGTAAAACCACGTTCGGCAAGGGGTCGGTGCAAACGGTGCGTCCGCTCACGTCCGACACGGCGCTGCGTTTGACGACGGCTTACTACTACACGCCTAGCGGCCGCTCGATTCAAAACAAGGGCATTCGCCCCGACATCGCCGTCGATCAATACGCCGAGGGCGATCCCGACGACGCACTCGTCACGCGCGAGGTCGACTACTCGAACCACCTGGCCAACAAACAAGACCCGAACGAGAAGAAGGAGCAAGAGCAGCGCGAGAAGGATCGTTTGCAGCAGCTTCAGCAACTCGAAGAGGAGAACGACAAGAAGACGCCCGAGCAGCGCGCCAAGGATCGCGAACGCAAACCGATCGAGTTCGGCTCGGCCGACGATTTCATGCTTCAGCAAGCCCTGAACAAGCTTGAAGGCAAGCCGGTGCAGTTGTCGAAGTCGGTGACCGAACGCAAGCTCGCGGAGAACAAGCCGCAGCGCTCGGCCTCGGCGCCGATCGCCGTCAAGCCGGCATCGCCGGCGCCGGCGGCGTCTGCACCGGCAGCGTCGCCAAGCAAGTAACACCGCCGGGCCGTCTTCGCTGCCCCCGCTCGCCCGGCTCAGCCGGGCATCGCGCGGGGCAGCGAGGGCGCAGCTTCACCGGCGCCACCGCATCAGCGCTTTCCGACGCGCGCCGCCATGAACGACGATCAACTTCTTCGCTATTCCCGCCATATCCTCGTCGACGAGATCGGCATCGAGGCGCAGCAACGCTTCCTCGACGCGCACGCGATCGTGATCGGCGCGGGCGGGCTCGGCTCGCCCGCCGCCATGTATCTCGCTGCGGCTGGTGTCGGCCGCTTGACGCTCGTGGACGGCGATGTCGTCGATCTCACGAACCTACAGCGGCAGATTCTGCACGGGACCGCGACGGTCGGTCGCAAAAAGGTGGAGTCGGGCCGCGAAGCGCTTGCACGGCTCAATCCGGAGGTGCGCGTGGAGGCGGTGGACCGGCGCGTGGATGACGCGTGGCTCGATGCGCATGTTCCCGCCGCCACCGTGGTGCTCGATTGCACCGACAATTTCGCGACGCGCCATGCGATCAATCGCGCCTGCGTCAAGCACCGCGTCCCGCTCGTATCGGGCGCGGCATTGCGCTTCGACGGGCAAATCAGCACGTTCGATTTCCGCGACGCCAACTCGCCCTGCTATGCGTGCGTGTTCCCCGAAGATCAGCCTTTCGAGGAAGTCGCATGCTCGACGATGGGCGTTTTCGCGCCCACGGTCGGCATCATCGGCACGATGCAGGCTGCAGAGGCTTTGCGCGTGATCGGCGGCATCGGCCAGCCCTTGACGGGCCGGCTGATGATGCTCGATTCGCTGCGGATGGAATGGACGACGATGAAAATCGCGCGTCAAAGCGACTGCCCCGTATGCGGGAGCGGCGGCTCAAACTTGCGCGAGACAACGTAACGCGGCCTGCACTTCTTCCGGCTCGAAAGCGGCCAGCACATCGGAGGCAGGCTTCTCGAGCGCGGACAGATTCGCTCTCAAGATCTCCTGCTTGACCACCAGCAATTGGCTCGGATGCATCGAGAACTCGGTCAGTCCCATCCCGAGCAGCAGCCGCGTCAGCTGCGGGTCGCCCGCCATCTCCCCGCAAACGGACACCGGCACGCCCGCGCGTTTGGCCTCGCGCAGCGTGAATGCGATCAAATGCAGCACGGCCGGATGCAGCGGGTCGTACAGATGGGCAACGGCGTTGTCCGCCCGATCGATCGCCAGCGTGTATTGGATCAAATCGTTAGTGCCGATCGACAAAAAGTCCACACGTTTCAAGAACAGCGACAACGCTATCGCGGCTGCCGGAATCTCGATCATCGCGCCTACGCGCACACCGGGGTCGTACGGCAGCCCGGCGTCGTCGAGTTGCCGCTTGGCCTCGCGAATCAAATCGAGCGTCTGGTCGATTTCCTGCGCGTGAGCGAGCATCGGCACGAGAATGCGCACCTGCCCGAAGGCGGAGGCGCGCAGAATCGCACGCAACTGCGTGAGGAACATCTGCGGCTCGGATAGGCTCCAGCGAATCGCCCGCAAGCCGAGGGCGGGGTTGGGTGAACTCTCGTAACCCTCGACGCCGATCGAATCGAGCGGCTTATCGGCGCCGACGTCGATCGTCCGGATCGTCACCGGCAAGCCGCCCATGAACTCGACGGCCCGCTTGTACGCTTCGAACTGCTCCTCTTCTTCCGGCAACCTGTCCTTGTGGTTCATGAACAGGAATTCGGTGCGAAACAGCCCCACGCCGACGGCGCCGGCCTCGACGGCCACCCGAGCATCTTCGGGCAACTCGATGTTGGCAAAGAGCGAGATCTTCGTGCCGCACAGCGTTTGCGTAGGCGTGAACTTGAGCCGCTGCAGCTTCTTTTGCTCGAGCAGTTTCTCGCTTTGCCGATACGAATACTCTTCGAGCACGATCGGCGCGGGATCGACGATGACGATGCCACGGTCGCCATCGACGATGATCAGATCATCCTGGCGAATCAACGCGCTGGCATGCTGCACGCCAACCGCCGCGGGAATGCCGAGGCTGCGCGCGACGATCGCCGTATGCGAGGTGCGTCCGCCCAAGTCGGTCACGAACCCTTGGAAAGTCTGCGTCTTGAACTGCAGCATGTCCGCGGGCGAGATGTCATGGGCGACGACGATCATGTCGTCGGCCGACTGCGCGTTGGCGCCATCGATGAGCGCCGCCGCCGACGGCGCGCCCGCGAGCGCCTTCAAGATGCGTTCGACCACTTGCTGCACATCGGCTTTGCGCTCGCGCAGATACTCGTCCTCGATATCGTCGAAATGGCGCGCGAGCCGCTCGAGCTGCTCGGTCAACGCCCATTCGACGTTGTAGCGCCGCGTGCGGATGAGGTCCATCGTCTCTTGCACGAGCATCGCGTCATTCAGAATCATCGAATGAACGTTGATGAATGCACCGACTTCGCTTGGCGCATCGGCAGACAAATCGTCGCTCAACCGATCGAGTTCGTTCTGCACGGCAATCAAAGCGGCGCGAAAGCGCTCGATCTCGCCTTCGATTTGCGGCGGATCCACGAGATAGTGATCGACGTCGAGCGCTGCAGGCGCAATGAGATAGGCGCGCCCGATCGCGATGCCGCGTGACACCGGAATACCATGCAGCGAAAACGACACGCGCACCTCCTCGATTTGTGTGATGCCGCGGCAAATACCGCTAGCCCGAGATTATAGATTCCACAGACCGTTGCTGACTGCGTGCGGCGCAGCATCGCGGGCACTCGCCCGCCGCCAAGGCGCTTCCTAGGAAGGATAAACCGCGCGGTACGAGTCTGGGTGTATTCGTGCGGCGGCGCCTTCGCGCCCGGCAACGCAGCGCGAACAAAAACGCCGCGGAGCACCGCGGCGTGTGTGCTGCGCGGCCGCTACGCACTTCAAGCGTAGCGGCTCATCTAACGCTTATTGTCCCTCGCCGAATTTGTCGGCGATGAGCTTGAGCAATGCTTCCATTGCGTCGTGCTCGTCTGGGCCCTCGGTTTCTATCGTTACCGTGCTGCCGATGCCGGCCGCAAGCATCATCACGCCCATGATGCTTTTCGCGTTGATTCGGCGGCCATTGCGCGTCATCCAAATTTCCGCTTGATAATTGGCCGCGAGCTGCGTGAGCTTGGCCGATGCACGTGCATGCAATCCCAACTTATTGACGATTGTCGTTTCTTTTTGAAGCATGTGCTCGTCCTGAAAAGCAAAAAGAGAAAATCCGAGATCAGTGCTGCGAACCGCTGGGGCTGCCCGTGCTCGCAGTCGAGCTACCGCCTTCGCCTGAGCCGGCATCGGCAATCGCCCCAGCTCGCTCGGCCGATGTCACGACCGGCACGCCCGGCGCGGCGCATTCCGAGTCGCTGCAGAGGGCGCCCGCTGGTGCGGACTCGACGAGCGGCCCGATCGCATGCACGCCCTTGGTCGCGCCGGCGAGCGCCTTCTCGACGAGCAGATCGAGTTCGCACGTGCGATAGCAGACGCCGCGCACGAGCATCGGCAAATTCACGCCCGCCAGCACCCGCACGCCGGGCAGCGCAGACAGCCGGCTCGCGATGTTGGCGGGGGTCGCGCCGAACATGTCGGTCAGCACGAGCATGCCGTTTTCCTCGCGCAAGCGCTCGATTTCGCTATTGGCCTGAGCCACTACTTGAACGGGATCGCTATCGGGCAGCACATCGATGGCGCCGATGCGCGCCGGCAGCCCGCCGTAGATGTGCGCGACGCAATCCCTCAATGCCGAAGCGAGCGGCGCATGCGCAATGATCAGGATGCCGGCCATGTCAGCACGCGCCAAGAGGCGCCGAACGGGAGGTCAATCCTGCGGGAAGGACAACGCGTCGAGCGAGAGTGGGGGATCGTTTCATGTCAGTCTGGCAATGAAAGCGCCGCAAAGGGCCAGATCCAGACGGCCGCCTACAGGGGCGCGACGCGAAATACGGACCCCGCCATACGCGTGGACCGGCTCGCGAGCAAACCGTTTCAGGAAGCGGTCATTGTAGCAGGCCCATTTTGCCCCGAAGCGGCGCTTCTTGCCCGACGCGCGCAGCCGTCATTGCACCGCGCGCTCGAGCGCGTCGACGAACATCCCCGCGACGTCGAACCCCGTCTGCTCCATGATTTCGCGGAAGCAAGTCGGACTCGTGACGTTGACCTCGGTGAGATAGTCGCCGATGACGTCCAAACCGACCAGCAGCAACCCGCGCGCGGCCAGCACCGGCGCGAGCGTATCGGCGATCTCGCGATCGCGCGCGCTGAGCGGCTGGGCGACGCCGAGCCCCCCCGCCGCCAAATTGCCGCGCACTTCGCCGCCTTGCGGTATGCGCGCCAGCGAATACGGGACGCTTTGCCCGCCGATCAGCAAGATGCGCTTATCGCCCGCGGCGATGTCGGGGATGAACTTCTGCGCCATGACCGAGCGCGCCCCGTCGTGACTGAGGACTTCGATGATCGAGCCGAGGTTCATGCCCTCGCGCGTGACGCGAAACACGCCCATGCCGCCCATGCCGTCGAGCGGCTTCAAAATCACGTCGCCGTGCTCGGCGTGAAACGCACGCAGCCGCGCGGCATCGCGGGTCACGAGGGTGGGCGCAACGAACTGAGGAAACTCGCCGATCGCGAGTTTCTCGGAGTGGTCGCGAATCGTCTGGGGCTTGTTGAAAACACGCGCCCCCTCGCGCTCGGCCAACTCCAGCAGCCACGTGGATGTCACGTACTCCATGTCGAAAGGCGGGTCCTTTCGCATGAGGATGGCGCCGAACGAAGTCAGCTTCCGGTGCTCGTGCGGACCGTTTTCGTGCCACGGATGGCGATGCAAGTCGGCGGTGTCGCCGACGATGTCGACGCGGCGCACCGTGGCCTCGACGCTCGCCGACACCCACGCCAGATGCTTGGGTTCGCACGTATAGACGACGTGGCCGCGACGCGCGGCCTCCGCCATCATCGCGTAGGTGGAATCCTTGTAGATCTTGAAGTGCGCAAGCGGATCGGCGATGAAAAGAATGTCCATGAAACCCCTGCTCCCCCGGTGGGGGCTCCTGTGTTCGTTGCGTTCTCGACCCCCTGCGCCCTGCGCCGGGAGTCAGACTTGGATGGCTTCGGGATCCGTCTTCTCGAGCTCGACCGAGGCCGCGAGCAGCGCGAGCCGCGCGACGACGCCATACATATAGAAACGGTTCGGCGGTGCGGCGCCGGGTTTGGCGTGCGCATCGGGCAAGGCCGTGTGCTCGAAGCCGAGCGGCACGAAGTGCATGCCGGGGGCGTTCAAGTTCTGATCCCGCTCGCGGCTGCCGTGGACGCGATAAAAGCCGCCCACCACATAGCGATCGATCATATAGACCACAGGTTCGGCCACTTCCTCGCCGATGCGCTCGAAGGTGTAGACGCCCTCCTGCACGATCACATCATGCACCTCCAGGCCTTCCTTGGTGGCCGACATGCGCGAGCGCTCGCCCTTGGTCAAGTTCGCGACTTCCGAGGCGTCGTGGACGGTCATCACGCCGCGCCCGTCGGTGCCCGCATCGGATTTGATGACGACGTACGGCTTCTCGCCGATGCCGTACTCGCGATATTTGCGCGCGATCTTCTTGATCACGGCGTCGATCGCATCGGCGAGCGCTTGCTCGCCCGTGCGCGCCTCGAAGTCCACGCCTTCGACATGCGCGAAGTACGGATTGATCATCCACGGATCGATTTCGACGAGCTTGGCGAACTTCTTGGCTACGTCGTCGTAGCACGAGAAGTGCGTCGACTTGCGGCGCACGGCCCAACCGGCGTGCAGCGGCGGCAAGACGTATTGCTCATGCAGGTTCTCGAGCACGGGCGGCAAACCGCCCGACAAATCGTTGTTGAGCAGAATCGAGCACGGATCGAAATTCTTCAGGCCGAGCCGCCGCGGCGTGCGCTCGAGCGGCTCGAGGACGATCTTTTGCCCATCGGCGAGCGGGATCGTCACTGGCCCGACGATGGTTTCGTCCAGCGTGCCGAAGCGCACGTTCAGCCCGGCTTGCCGCATGATCGTAGCCAAGCGGGCGACATTCTCCAGATAGAAGGCGTTGCGCGTGTGCCGCTCGGGGATCACGAGCAGATTCTTGGCGTCCGGGCAGATCTTCTCGATGGAGGCCATTGCCGCCTGCACCGCCAGCGGCAGCACTTCATTGGGCAAATTGTTGAAGGCGCCGGGAAACAGATTCGTATCGACAGGCGCGAGCTTGAAGCCCGCGTTGCGCAGGTCCACCGAGCAATAGAAAGGCGGCGTGTGCTCCTGCCATTCGAGCCGGAACCACCGTTCGATCGCCGGCGTGGCGTCGAGAATCTTCCGCTCCAAATCGAGCAGAGGACCGTTTAACGCCGTAACTAGGTGCGGAACCATTGATTACTCGATGAACAGGGGAGAAAGAGATTGTAGGGCAATTGCCTGGACGATTTGGGGGCGGTTTTGCCGATCGCAAGAGAGGCCCGTGCAGCGCGGTTTCTATCGGTCCGATAGCCAAAATAAAAAACCCCGCCATCAGGCGGGGAAAGTCGCTGCGCTTCTATTCGATTCGATGAGCGGCTGGGGCGCGCCCCGCGCTCGTTTCGATTATTCGACGTGCTCGCCGTGCAGCACCACGTCCAAACCTTCGCGCTCTTCTTCTTCCGCGACGCGCAGGCCGATCACGAGATCGATGATCTTGAGCAGGACGTAGCTGAGCACGCCGCTGTAGACGACCGTGGTCAGCACGCCCTTCGCTTGCAGCAGAAGGCTGCCGTCGGCGCCGCCGATGTCCTTCACCGCGAAGATGCCCGTGAGCAGCGCGCCGATGATCCCGCCCACGCCGTGCACGCCAAAGCAATCGAGCGAGTCGTCGTAGCCGAGCTTCATCTTGAGCCAGGTAGCCGACCAGAAGCAGACGGCGCCGGCGATGAGGCCGATGGCAAGCGCGCCGCCCACACCGACGAAGCCCGAAGCCGGCGTGATCGCCACGAGGCCGGCGACGGCGCCCGAGGCAATGCCGAGCGCCGAAGGCTTACCCTTGGCGATCCATTCGACGAACATCCAGGCGAGCGCCGCGCAGGCCGTCGCCACTTGCGTCGTGAGCATCGCGAAGCCCGCACGGCCGTCGGCCGCGACCGCCGAGCCGGCGTTGAAGCCGAACCAACCCACCCACAGCATCGCCGCGCCCATGAGCGTCAGCACGAGATTGTGCGGGGCCATCGCTTCACGCCCATAGCCGACGCGCTTGCCGAGAACGAGCGCGCAGACGAGACCAGCAATACCCGCGTTGATGTGCACGACGGTGCCGCCCGCGAAATCGAGAATGCCGGCCGACGAGAGCCAGCCCGTCGGTTCCCAGACCATATGGGCGATCGGCGAGTAGACGATCAGCGACCACAGCGTCATGAAAACGAGCATGGCCGAGAACTTCATGCGATCGGCGAAAGCGCCCGTGATCAGTGCCGGCGTGATGATCGCGAACGTCATTTGATAGATGAAATAGACGGTCTCGGGGATCGTCGGCGCGAGGTGGCTGACGGTCAAGGTCGTGGCCTTGTCGCCCTTGATGTAGGTCATGCCCGCGAGCAGCACGCGCGAGAAGCCGCCGATGAACGCGTTGCCCGGCGTGAACGCGAGGCTGTAGCCGACCACGGTCCAGAGCACCGTCACGACGCAGGTGATCGCGAAGCTTTGCATCACGGTGGCGAGCACGTTCTTCTTGCGCACCATGCCGGCGTAGAACAGCGCGAGGCCGGGGATCGTCATGAACAGCACGAGCGCCGAGGAGGTGAGCATCCAGGCCGTGTCGCCCGAACTGATCTTCGACGAATCGACCGAGTACGGCGCGGCGGGCGCAGCCGGCGCCGCGGCAGCCGATGCGTCGGGCGCGGCGGCAGCGGAGGCGGCGCTCGCTTGCTCGGCCGCGGCCGGCGTGGAAGCGGCCGCTGCGGCGGCCGGGGTTGACGCAGCGTCGTCGGCGAACGCGGCTCCGACGCCGCCCACCAAGAGCGACGCGGCCATCGCCAATGACATCAATAGTTTGCGCATCTTCGGTTTCCTCTATGTCGCTATGTCTTCGAAGTTCTAGTTACAGGGCGTCGGCGCCCGTTTCCCCGGTGCGGATGCGAATCACCTGCTCGATCGGCGTGACGAAGATCTTGCCGTCGCCGATCTTGCCCGTGCGCGCCGCACGTTCGATGGCTTCGATCGCCTGCTCGACGATGTCGTCGGAGACGGCCGCTTCGATCTTCACCTTCGGCAGGAAGTCGACGACGTACTCGGCGCCGCGATAGAGCTCGGTGTGGCCTTTCTGGCGCCCGAAACCCTTCACTTCGGTGACGGTGATGCCGGACACGCCGATCGCCGACAACGCCTCGCGCGCTTCATCGAGCTTGAAGGGCTTGATGATTGCGGTAATGAGCTTCATGAAAGTCCTCTTTTCGTTGCGAAAACTGTGTTGCCGTGCGCCGCCGCCTATCGTTCGATCGACGCCGGGTGCCAGCCCCCGATTCGTGCGGCCAGAAAAAGCAACTGTCGTGCCATGCGACGCATCGGCGCGCGGAAGAAGGCAATGACGCGAGGCGCGAGAGTGCCGGCAGTTTGGCCGGCGCGGCGCTGCCGTGCTGGCGCGGGCTTGCGATCGTTGCTAGAGTGTTCGCACGCCCGGGAATCCGGGTCCGCACCAATGGCGCTCACCGCCGCACAAGCGCGTGCCCAGCACGCACCAAGTTCGATCGCTCGTGCGCCGCGGACGCAAATCGGAAGAAAAGCTGCACGTTTTTTGTGCAAGAAGGGGAACCACCATGAAGCAACCGAATGATTTCTTTCAGGATTTTCAGAACCGCATGAGCGAGCTACTGAAGCACTCGCCGGCTAAGGACGTCGAGCGCAACGTCAAAGCCATGCTCTCGCAGGGTTTCTCGAAGCTCGATCTCGTCACGCGCGAGGAATTCGATACGCAAGCTCAAGTGCTGCTCAGAACGCGCACGCGCCTCGAGGAACTCGAGCGCCGCGTGGCCGAGCTCGAACAGCGGCTGGCGGCGGTTCAGGAGCCCTGAGCGGGGCAAAGCGGGGGCCGCCCGCGCGGCGGCCCTAGGTTGCTTCACCCCCGCGGTCGCTTCACGCGACGAGCATCAGCCGTCGATGCGAACTTCGACGCCCGAGGGCCGATACAGCGGCGTCGCCTTGTGCCCGTCGACCACGATCGAATCGAATTGGCCGGACACTTGGCTCGCATCGATGAGATCGATGAGGTCGCCCGTCCGAGGCGTCAAGCCGGTTCCCAACTTGACGTGCAGCGTGCCGCCGGCGAGCGTGACACGCCCCGTCACCGCGAGGCGCCCTGCGTCGCCTGCGTCACGGTCCAGTTCGAGCGTGCCGTTTTTCAATTGCGTATATTTCCCGGCGATCGAAGCGCGCGCCGCCGACGCGATCGCGACCGTGCCGCCGCTGACATACACGTCTCCCGTCCCGAATGCGTGGACCGATCCGGCGATCAGGACGCCGCCCTGCACTTGCGTACCGCCGGAATAGGTGTTCGCGCCCGCCAGCGTCAATGCCCCCGTACCGTTGAACGTGAGCTTGCCGGTCCCGCCGATGTCGTTGCGCCAGGTGTCGGCCGCATTGAAACCGCCTTGCGAGGCGTCCATCGAAATCGTCACGCTGCCGTTGAATTGCCCGTAGCCGTCGGCAGCGGCGAATAGGTTCAAGCGCCCCCATCCTTCCGCGTCGTCGAGCATCGGATAACCCGATGGCAGCGCGGTCGTCTTCAGCACGACGCGACGCTGGTCCGCACTCAAATAGGGCAGCCGAGTCTCGAGCAGGACTTCTGCGCCCTTGGGCACGGTGGCTGCCATGCTCGTCGGCGCAATTTGATTGAAGCCGAAGGTCAGCCGGCGCAGATAGTTCGCCTTGTTGGTCGCGTAATCGGCGAAGCGGTCCGTCGCGGCCGAGCCCGAATGCGCGTAGGCGGCGAAGGTGGACGCATCGGTGTTGGTGGCCGCGTAGAGCGCGCTATGCGCTTGGGCGAAGGCCGCCTGTTTCAACGTGGCGTTGGCCGGCGCGACCAGGTTCGCGGCAGCCGAAGCCTCGCCGAGCACCCGGCCGCCGATCACGTCCAGGGGCGAATGCATGCCGGCGAGAATCCGGTTTTCGCCGAGCTCGAGGCCGCGGCTCAGCATTTCTTGAAAGCGCTCTGGGACCAGATAGGCCATCGCCAGCGCATCGCGCACCGCTTCGGCCGAGTGGCCGCTCGGGAAGCCGCCGTCGGTCGCGGGCGTCGAGCTCTCGGCCGGCACGAGCGTCGGCGCCACCACGACGCTGCTGCTCCAACGATAGGGGCGCTCGTACTTGTAGAAGCGCTTTGCCGGCTCGGTCGACGCATTCGCCCCCACCGCGTTGATCAGATCGACGACTTTGCCGAAGGTCGCGTTCGACGAGCTCCCGACGCCCGTGTTGTTGCCGCTGTCGTTGTATAGCGTGGTTGTCGCGTCGGCGGGGATCGACGTGATGCTCGTCGTCTGCTGCGCCGCTGCGCGCCAGGCGCTCGTGAGCGGCCCCATGCCGTCGGACACGCTGTAACCCTTGCCGCGACGGTCGTCGTAGTAGGCGGCTTGCGCTTGCGCGGCCGTGCGCGCCGTCGTTGCGTCGATGACGTATTGCACGTTCGCGTTCAGTACCGTGGGGTTCAACGCGGTGCCGTTCTGCGCGCCGCCGGTCGGTATGCCCGTCCACGTCGATGTCACGACGGCCGGAAAGCCATCGACGGCAGGCGCCGAGACGCCCGCGTCGACGATATCGGTCAGAGGCTGCCAAAGCGTGCGAAAGCCCGCGAGCACACGCACGCCCGCGTTGGTGCTCATCGTGGCGTAACGCGCGTCGCCACGTTGATTGGTCGCGTAGGTGTCGACGAATGCGGCCACCGCCGGCGCCGGCGCGCTATCGACAAAGCCCGGATCGGCGGGCGCAGCCGGAACGTCGACGCCGGAAGGATCGCCGCCGCACGCGGCGGCAAGGAAAGATAAGCACGCTGCTGCCGCAAACGCACGAATCTGAATGCCCGATGATGCAGACACGAGATACCCCCAATGTGTTTCAGTGCTGGAAAACACCGGATGGTAGGGAGGGTGTGTGAAGGTTTTGAGAAAAGTAATACTAATTCACAAAAAGGGCATGAACGGGTGTCTCGGTCTCTTGCTCGCCTGAAGCGCACCCGCTCTAGTTAGTGGCGGTTGCGCAAGCGCGCTGCGGATCTGTAAGAGAAGAACGTCTTTGACCGTATAGAGCTCCATTTGCTAGACCGAACGGCTACCGCTGCGGCTCAACGCTAGTGGGCGCTGAGCGCCCTGCGCTACAGTGCTCACCCGCCCAGCCTGCAGGAGAATCCATGTCGCTAGCCGTGGTGCGCTCGCGCGCGCCGGCCGCCGGTCGTGCGCCCGAAGTGACCGTCGAAGTTCATCTCGCCAACGGGCTGCCTTCGTTTTCGATCGTCGGCTTGCCCGATCTCGAAGTGCGCGAAAGCCGAGAACGTGTGCGCGCCGCGCTGCAGAACTGCGGCTTCGATTTTCCCGTTCGCCGCATTACCGTGAATTTAGCGCCGGCCGATCTGCCGAAGGAGTCGGGCCGCTTCGATCTACCCATCGCGTTGGGCATCCTCGCTGCCAGCGGTCAGATTCCCGCTGCCGCCCTCGGAGAACGCGAGTTCGCCGGAGAGCTCTCGCTTACTGGGGCGCTGCGGCCCATGCGCGGTGCCTTCGCCATGGCGTGCGGGACCGCCCGCAGCGGCCGCGCCGCCTCCGCTCGAAGCCCGCACGATGGCCCGGAGAACTTCCGCGACGCGGTCGACTGTTCGTCGCCGCCCGCCGATCTGCCGGAACTGTATCTACCGGCGCCGAGCGCCGCCGAAGCAGCGCTGGTCCCAGGCGTCGCGGTATTTGGCGCCACCGGGCTGCCGCAGTTGTGCGCGCATTTGTGCGGCGAAGCCGATGCGCGACTCCTGCCGATTGCGTCGGCGGCACCCGAGCGAGCCACCCTGCAAAGAGCGTCACCGGACCTAGCCGACGTGATCGGCCAGCAAGGCGCGCGTCGCGCGCTAGAAGTCGCGGCGGCCGGCGGTCATCATGTGCTGATGGTCGGCCCGCCAGGCGCCGGCAAGTCAATGCTCGCGGCTCGGCTGCCCGGCCTGTTGCCGCCGATGACGGACGAGGAGGCGCTCAGCTCGGCCGCCTTGCTCTCGGCCAGCGCACTCGGCTTTGCCCCGGCGCAGTGGCGCCAACGCCCGTTTCGCGCTCCGCATCATTCTTCGAGCGCCGCCGCACTCGTCGGGGGCCGTAATCCTCCACAACCGGGAGAGATCACGCTGGCGCATCTCGGCGTGCTGTTTCTCGACGAACTCCCGGAGTTCGATCGCCACGTGCTCGAAATGCTTCGCGAGCCGCTCGAAGCCGGACGCATCACGGTCTCGCGCGCAGCGTTGCAAATCGACTTCCCAGCCGCCTGCCAGCTCGTCGCCGCCATGAACCCATGCCCCTGCGGCTGGCGCGGCGATCCTAGCGGCCGTTGCCGCTGCACGCCCGAGGTCGCAGCGCGCTACTTGCGCAAACTGTCTGGCCCGCTCGTGGACCGAATCGACATCCAGATAGAACTGCCGGCCCTAACACCGGCCGAGCTGAGCGCGCGCGCCGCCGAGAAAAGCGAGCCCAGCGCCGTCGTAGCGGCGCGAGTGGCCGCAGCACGAGCGCGGCAACTCGCCCGGCAAGGCAAGACCAATCGCGAATTGACCGGCCGCGAAGCCGACGACGTGTGCCACCTGGATGCCGCCAGCGAAGCACTGCTACGTGAAGCAAGCGAGCGCTTTCGCTGGTCGGCGCGCGCCTACTATCGCGTTCTGAAGGTAGCCCGCTCGATCGCCGATTTGGCTGGCGACGCCATGCCGCACGCCGGCCAAATTGCCGAAGCGATTCAATACCGGCGCGTCTTTCCGGCAGGTTGAAGCAAAAAAAGCGCTGTCAAGACTTGACTTATACACATTGTCGCTTTCGATACCGCTAGACGATCGTTTGCGGGCGTCTCGCAAACCTACCTTCCCAGTACATTGATTCTTAACGATATTTAAGGATCCTCGAGCGCGGCACGCTACCACGCAAGCCCCGTCCGGCGGGCTTCAGAGCATCAGCGGCGGCTAGTTCTCAACAGAGTTATCCACACCGTCTGTGGATAGCATGAAAAGCGGCGAAAAATCCGCGCGTTAGCGGCATCTCCTGTCGCGGAACCTTCATTCGAATACGCCGTCCGTCGTGCCTCGTAGCGGGACGATATGTCGCGGACCGCCACGATTTTTTTCTACTGGAGCTTCAGTGAGCCGAAGAACTGATCGACCTGCTCCTGCGGCGGCGCGTGTGCGGCGACGATTGCCGCCTGATAGACATGTCTGCCGCTACCCACGACCCACGCGTGAATGGTCCGCTGCTCGTGCGCCTCTCCGGCCGCCCCCGTGACAACGAGCTCGATCCCCGCAATGCCCGCCCCCGTCTGCACCGGCACTTGCACGGGGCGCTCGATGGGCGACGCGCTCACGTTTCGCGCCAACGCACCGCGCAAGGCCTCGACGACGGACTCGCGCAGGCGCGCATCGTCACGCGGCAAATCGATCGCGGCGATCGCAAAGACAGCGCCTTGCGTGTGAGCCGCGCGAACATGCATCGGCAACGCATTGCCGGCGATGTCGACACGCCGCTCGTCGACGGTCGGCTTGGCGGGCAAATCGATCGCATAGCCTTCGGCCGCGTCGGTCACCGTACGCCAGTTGTAAGCCGGTGAACAAGCCGCAGCGAGTGCCATGCATGCCATCGCGGCGAGCGCGGCGAACGGCATGCGTGCGCGCGGGGAAATCGGCAGGGGGCCGGCTAGCAAGCCGGAGAAAGGAAAACGCATAGAGAGCGGGGGCCCGACCTCGCAGATGAGCAAACCCCCATTATCCGTCATCGGCCCCCTACGCCTCCTGTCTGCCGATCCGAACGAGCTTGCACCTGCCGCGTTCGGCAAATAAGGCTAAAATAGCGGCGCTAAATCGCGCCTTTGCCGCGCCCACACCGGCGTTTCGTTTGCAACGGGCCGCGATCACCCGCACGAGGTCGTATCCATGAGCCAAACTCCCGCTTCCCCCGCCCGCCGCTCGGGCGCCCTGCGCTACGTCGCGTTCGCCGCTGCGGCCGCCGCGATTGCCGTCGCCGGTTACTTCACGTTCGGCAGCAGCCAGCACGTGCCCGATGCCACGTTCACGTTGCTGTCGGGGCAAAAAGTATCGACCAGCGACTTGAAGGGCAAGGTCTACCTCGTGAATTTCTGGGCGACCGACTGCGAAACCTGCATCAAGGAAATGCCGCAAATGGTCGACACGTACAACCGTTTCAAGGGGCGCGGCCTCGAATTCGTCGCCGTGGCGATGAAGTACGACGCGCCGATGTACGTCGTCAACTACACCCAAACGCGTCAATTGCCGTTCAAGGTCGCAATGGACGACGGCAGCGCCGCCAAGGTGTTCGGCAACGTCCAGATGACGCCGACGACCTTCGTCGTCGACAAGAACGGAACGATCCTCAAGCGCTACGTCGGCGAGCCGCAGTTCGCCGAACTCGACCAACTGCTGCAAAAGGCGCTCGGTTCTGCATAAACCGCTTCGCTTCCGCGTCCGGGGCCCGGCGACCGGCCGCAGCGCAGTAAGAGCGCCGGCCGCAGTCAAATCGCGCACCGTCTCGGCGCGCGCCGCCCCCCAAAGGCTGGCCCCGCGCGTCAGTTCCCGTCCTTCGCGGCTTCGCCCCGCTCGGCGAGGCCATATCGTTTGATCTTCTCGTAAAGCGTCGCCTTGCCGATCTGCAGTTCATCGGCGGCCGCCGGCACGGCGCCGCCGTGCCGCGCCAGCGCCTCGGCAATCGCCGCTCGCTCGAATCGTTCGACCT
The DNA here is from genome assembly GCF_029522115.1 of Trinickia sp. Y13. Taxonomy (GTDB): domain Bacteria; phylum Pseudomonadota; class Gammaproteobacteria; order Burkholderiales; family Burkholderiaceae; genus Trinickia. Next base: position 370,305 of record NZ_JAKWFK010000002.1, read on the forward strand.
GCTCCTTGAGCGAATGCCCCGGCGCCGCCTCGCCGCCGGGGAGGCTCGATGCCCGCTCGATGCCGAGCACGAGCCGGTCCGCCGCATTACGCAGCTCGCGCACATTGCCCGGCCAGTCCCGAGCCATCAGCTCGGCGCGCTGGCGCGCCGTCAGCACCGGTGCGGGGCGGTCGTAGCGCACCGCGGCCTCGAGCACGAAATGCTCGATCAACGGCACGATGTCCTCGCGGCGTTCCGCCAGCGGCGGCAACTCGATCGTCACGACGTTGAGCCGATAGAGCAAGTCTCGACGGAACACCCCCGACGCCACCAGCGCTTGCATATCGCCCTTGGCCGCGGCCACCACGCGCAAGTCGACCCGAATGGGCTGATTCGAGCCGAGACGCTCGAGCGCGCCTTCTTGCAAGACGCGCAGCAACTTCACTTGTAGCGCCAGCGGCATGCTTTCGATTTCGTCGAGAAACACGGTGCCGCCCGACGCGTATTCGAGCTTGCCGATGCGGCGTTTTGTCGCGCCGGTGAATGCGCCGGGCTCGCTGCCGAACATCTCCGACTCGAACATCGCCTCGGGCAGCGCGCCGCAATTGACCGCGACGAACGGCTTGGCGCTGCGCGGCGAGAGTTCGTGCAGGCTGCGCGCAACGAGTTCTTTGCCCGCGCCCGTATCGCCGATGATGAGCACCGATGCGTCCGTCGGCGCGACGTTCACGATCAAGCGACGCACCGCATCGATGGCGGCGCTGCGGCCGATAATGCGCGGCACGAGCGCGTCGCGGACGGCCAGTTCGCGCCGCAGCGCGACGTTTTCCAGCAGAAGGCGCCGCCGCTCGAGGGCGCGCCGCACCGTGTCCACCAGCCGTTCCGCGGCAAACGGCTTTTCGACGAAGTCGTATGCGCCTTCGCGCATCGCCTGCACAGCCATGGAAATGTCGCCGTGCCCGGTAACGAGGACGACGGGCACGTCGGGCGCATGCTCGCGACAGTGCGCGAGCAACTCGAGCCCGCTCGCGCCGGGCAGCCGAACATCGCTGACGATGACCCCCTCGAATTCGTCGCCCGACGCATCCAGCATGCTGCGCGCGGCTTCCACCGAACCGTAGCCGCTGACGGCGAACCCCGCCAACTGCAAGCTCTGCACGCTGGCGCGGCGAACGAGTTCGTCGTCTTCGATGAAGATGACCTGGGGATTGTCTGTCGTCGCCGTCGCGTTCATGTCGGTAGTGGAAATTCGAAAATTCGGAACGGGCAAAGCGAATGCCGCGCTAGCGCGAGGATGCCGCATCGGGCAGCGTCCTCGTGGCTGCGTCCGCGCGGCGCAAGGTCAGCACGAATGCGGCACCCCCACCCGCTTCGTTGTACGCGCTCAGCGAGCCGCCGCAATCGCGCGCGATCGACGAAGCGATCGCCAGACCGAGCCCGAGGCCCTTGCCCATCGCTTTCGTCGTAAAGAATGGCTCGAAAAGCCGGGGCAGGACATCCGCAGGAATGCCAGGGCCATTGTCGCGCACGACGATCGCCAAGGCGTCCGGGCCGACGTCGATGTCGATCGAAAGGCGCGGATCGTCAACCGTCTCGAGCGCATCGAGCGCGTTGCCGACGAGATTGATGAGCGCTTGCTCGAGCCGCAGATCGTCGCAGTAGGCCACGAGCGACAGGTCGTTCGCCGCCGGATCCACTGGCCGGTAAAGCCCCGCCTCGGCCGGCGCAGGCTGCGTTGCCCGATCGCCCAAGCACGCAACGTCACGAATGCGGACCTCCACGGAAATGCGCTGCAGCCGCTTTTGCAGCAATTGCAGGGCATTGCGCAGCGCCCGCATCACAGGCGAGCGCGCATTGTGCGTCTGCGCGCGGCCCACGAACAGCTTGAGTTGATTCGTGATCTTGCCCATGCGGTCGGTCAGTGCGCCGATCGCCTCCAGGTTCTCGCGCGCATCGGCGAGCGCCCCGCGTTCGATCAGCACGCGCGTGTTGTCGGAAAACGTGCGCAGCGCGCTCAGCGGTTGATTGAGTTCGTGCGTAATGCCCGCGGCCATCTGCCCCAGCGCAGCCAGCTTGCTGGTTTGAAGCAACTCCGCATGGGCGGCGCGCAGCTCGTTCTCCGCGCGCGTGCGCTCGGCCACCTCTGTCTGCAGTCGTGCATTGGCCGCCGACAAATCGGCCGTGCGTTCCTCGACGCGCTGGTTCAATTCCGCATACGCCTTTTGCAGCAATGCCCGGCCCTTCATCACCTCGCGCAGGCGTGCGCGCCGCATGCGCCAATAGAACGCCAGCAAGCAAAGTGAAACGAAGCCGAAGCCGACGGCGGCGGTGGTATTACGCGCGTCGTCGAGCACCGAGTCCACGGGCGCGAGCGTCATCAACTGCCACTGGGGTGCGCCAAGGCGGCGCTGCGTGAGCAGGTAATAGGGAGAGAAGCGCTTGGCGCCAACTCGCACGACGTGCGCATCCGAGGCATTGAGTGCGCGCACGGGCGTGATCGGCAGCTTTGCGAGCGACTGCTGCGCATATTGGCGCGTTTCCTCGATCGCAGTCGCCACTTCGCGCGGCAAGTCGCGCACCGCCCGATATTTCCAAGCGGGCACGGACGACAAAAAGATCACGCCATGTTTATCGACGACGAAAACCGGCTCGTTCGCATCGGTGCCCGGAAACCATTCGAGATTGAGCTTGAGGACCGCCGCGCCCACGATGCGCCCGCCGCGATAGACGGGCTGGGAGATGTAATAGCCAGGCACGTGCGACACCGTGCCGATACCGAAGAAGCGGCCGACGCGCCCGCCCATCGCATCGACGAAATATGGCCGAAAACGGTACTGCGACCCGGCGAAGCTATCGGGGCGGTCCCAGTTGCTCGCGGAAAGGCACAGGCCGTCGGCGCGGATGATGTAGGTGACGTCGGCGTGAGAATGCGCGTTCGCGTCCGTCAGGTAGCGGTTGGCGCGAGCGATGGCGTCGGAGGCGCCCGTTTCGAGCGCTTCACCGACACTCGGGTGGCTGGCGACGAGGTAGGAAAGCGATTCGTAGCGCTCGAGCGTGTCGCCGAGCGCGGTGACCGTGCGGTCGGCCCGCACGTCGGCTTGCTGCTGAAGGGCGTCGATCCCGCGCAGCCAAGCGAGGCGCCAAGTGGCGGCGCACACGGCGACGAGCGCCGCCGCGAGCGCGAGAACGACAAGGAGACGGCGCGTCACGGTGTCGAATTCCTGGCAGGACAGTGGCCTATTGTGGCATAGGCCGCCGCAGCCGCCCGCCCGCGCCGCGCCGGGTGATGCGCTTAAACGCCGGCCGAGCTCGTCTGCGCATCGGCTGCGGCCGCATCGCCGCCGCGGCCCAGCGCCGCGCGCAGCTTCGAGCGGTCCAGTTCCTTTTCCCAAGCGGAGACGACGACGGTGGCCACGCCATTGCCGACGAGATTCGTCAGCGCGCGGCACTCGCTCATGAAGCGGTCGATGCCGAGAATCAGCACCATGCCAGAGAGCGGGATCGTCGGCACGACGGCGAGCGTGGCCGCGAGCGTGATGAAACCGGCCCCCGTCACGCCGCTCGCGCCTTTGGAGGTCAACATGGCGACGGCGATCAGCGTGAGCTGCTGCATCAGCGTGAGATCGGTGTTCGTCGCTTGCGCGATGAACAAGACGGCCATCGTCATATAGATGTTGGTGCCGTCGAGATTGAACGAGTAGCCCGTGGGCACGACGAGACCGACAACCGAACGCGAGCAGCCGAGGTTCTCGAGCTTGCCCATGAGCTGCGGCAGCGCGGCTTCGGACGAGCTCGTGCCGAGCACGATCAGCATCTCCTCCTTGATGTAGGCGATGAAGCGCACGATGTTGAAGCCGACGAGCCGCGCGACGGTGCCGAGCACGACGAGCACGAACACGATCGACGTGAGATAGAACGTGCCGATCAGCTTCAGGAGCGGCAGCAGCGAGCCGAGGCCGTACTTGCCGATCGTGAAGGCCATCGCGCCGAAAGCGCCGATCGGGGCGAGCTTGGTCACGATGCGCACGATCCCGAACAGCACTTGCGAGATGCTTTCGATGAAATCGGTGACGGGCTTGCCGCGCTCGCCGATCGTGGCGAGCACGCTGCCGAACAGCAACGCGATGAGCAGGATCTGCAGGATCTCGCCCTGCGCGAACGCGTCGATCATCGTGTGCGGGATGATGTGCATGAAGAAGTCCACCGCGCTCTGGCCATGTGCCTTCGCCGCATACGAGGCTACGGCTTTGCCGTCGAGCGTGTTGACGTCGACGTTGAAGCCCGCGCCCGGCTTGAGCACGTGCGTGGCGATGAGGCCAAGCACCAACGCGAACGTGGAGATGACTTCGAAGTAGAGCAGCGCCTTGCCGCCGACACGACCGACCTTCTTCATGTCCTCCATGCCCGCGATGCCGGACACCACCGTGCAGAAAATGATCGGGCCGATGACCATCTTCACCAGTTTGATGAAGGCGTCCCCAAACGGCTTCATGTCGATCGCGAGCGCGCTCGAGAAATGACCAAGCAGGATGCCGGCGATGATCGCGGCGATGACCTGCACGTAGAGAATTCGGTAGAAGGGTTTCTTCAGAGGACGCATCGGGTGTCTCCCAGCTTAGGATGTAATCGATAGGCCAAGGCGGCCGTTCGTGGAGCGTACCGATTGCAAGGTCGATGCCAGTCCGATAAACGAACTTTGCTGTTGATTTTATTGAATATTTTTTACGAGATGCGTCCCTGGCGTCCGAGTTTCCGGAATCTCGGATGGGGTCCGTCCGGATCTCCGGAGGGATGCGCAGAAAGGTGGGAATGGTGTTACCGGAAGTCGGTCCGCGCTGCGCGGTGACATTCCCGCGAGGCATACGAAGCAATTCGATGCCCGAGAAAGCGGGAGCGCCTTCTCGGGAGTCATTCGTGTCTTCGACTAACCAAACGGCTCAACGAAGTCCTCGCTCGGCCGTTTCGAGGTTCAACGCAGCGGGCTACGCCTCACACTACGCCCGCATCATGCGCCTGCTGATCCGCGTGATAGCTCGAGCGAACCATCGCCCCCACGGCTGCGTGCGTGAAGCCCATCTTGTAGGCCTCTTCTTCGTACATCTTGAATACGTCCGGATGCACGTAGGCGCGCACCGGCAGATGGTGCTCCGACGGTTGCAGGTATTGACCGATCGTCAACATATCGACATCGTGCGCACGAAGATCTCGCATCACCTGCAGGATCTCTTCCTCGGTTTCGCCCAGGCCCACCATCAGACCGGACTTGGTCGCGACTTCGGGATGCAGCGCCTTGAAATCCTTGAGCAGCTTCAACGAATGCGCGTAGTCGGACCCGGGACGCGCTTCCTTATACAACCGCGGTACCGTTTCGAGGTTGTGGTTCATGACGTCGGGCGGCGCGGCGTTCAGAATCTCGAGCGCGCGGTCGAGCCGGCCGCGGAAGTCGGGCGTCAAAATCTCGATGCGGGTTTGCGGCGAATGCTCGCGCACTTGCTTGATGCATTCGACGAAATGGCCTGCGCCGCCGTCACGCAAGTCGTCGCGGTCGACGCTCGTGATCACCACGTACTTGAGTTTGAGCGCCGCGATCGTCCGCGCCAAATTCAGCGGCTCCTCGGTATCGAGCGGATCGGGGCGGCCGTGCCCGACATCGCAGAACGGGCAGCGACGCGTGCATTTGTCACCCATGATCATGAACGTGGCCGTGCCCTTGCCGAAGCACTCGCCGATATTCGGGCAACTCGCTTCTTCGCACACCGTGTGCAAGTTGTGCTCGCGCAGAATCTGCTTGATCTCCGAAAAGCGCGAATTACCCGTTGCGGCTTTCACCCGAATCCATTCCGGCTTCTTCAGCTTTTCGATCGGCACGATCTTGATCGGAATACGCGCGGTCTTGGCCTGCGCTTTCTGCTTGGCAGTAGCGTCGTACGGCGTGGAAGCGGCTTGCGGCGCGTCGAGGGCGCCGCTCGGTTGAGCGGTAACGTCAGTCATTCGGTGATCCAGTCGATGAGCGATGCGCAGTAGCGCCGTCGAGGTTCGCGGCGAGCTGCGCCGCCAAGGTTTCGGCCACTTGCTGCCAGCCGGCGGCGACGCCGAGCGTCGCCATGTCGACCGTCTCGAGCCCCGCGTAACCGCACGGGTTGATCGCGAGAAACGGCCGCAGATCCATCTCCACGTTCAGGCTGACGCCGTGGTAGCTGCATCCGTTGCGGATTTTCAGGCCCAGCGCGGCGATCTTCGCGCCCTCGTGCCCGCGAGCAGCCGGCCCGGGCGCCACGTAGATGCCCGGCGCGCCGGGCCGCCTCACGCCGACGAGATTATACGCCGCGAGGGTATCGATCACCCCCTGCTCGATCCGCGTCACGAGTTCGCGCACCATCAGCTTGCGGCGGCGCAGATCGAGGAGCAAGTAGGCGAGAACCTGGCCGGGGCCGTGATAGGTGATCTGTCCCCCGCGATCCACCTTCACGAGCGGAATGGCCGGATCGGCCGCCAACAAATGGGCGGGGTTGCCGGCTTGGCCAAGCGTGAAGACGGGCGGATGCTCGACGAGCCAGATCTCGTCGGGAGTGTCGACCGTGCGCGCCTCGGTGAAGGCGCGCATTTCGTCGAACGCGGCATCATACGGAACGCGTCCGCGCCAACGAACGATCGTGGCGGGACCGCAGGCATGAGCCGCGTGATGCGAGGCGCCGTCTGGCGCCGGATCCTGCACGACTGCCTCCGAAACGGACGACGGCAGGGGGACGGACGAAAAAGACGATGCGGCGCACATGATCGCCGCAGTTTACCGGAATCGAGCCCGGCTCGCCCGGCCCAGGCCACGATTCTTGCGCGAAATCAAGCGCTTCGCGGGGGGCGGCCGGGTCGCCGAGCGCTTACACGGTGCGCCATCCGCCAAAACGCGCGGCCCACCATTCAGTCACCACCTGCACCAAATCGGTCAAAAATGCAGTACGCGACAGCGGCGCCACGAAAGCAACGCGCGCCGCACGCTCGCCTTCGACGCTGAGCCAGAGCCGCTCACCGCGCCGCAGACGCAGCGAGCGGCCCGGCGCGAGCCAGTAGTCCTCGACATCGTTGCTGCGCGTCACCCATACCGGTGCGCCGTGCACGGACAAGCGGGTGCTATGGGCAACCATCATCGGCACGAGTTCGCCGGGGCCGAGTTCGAGTGTGAAGCTTGAAGAAATTTGTCTCATGATCGGGTCCACCAAAAGTTGTTCCGTGGCTAGAATCGTAGGCGCGCCAAGGCTTTTGGCAAAACGATCAATTCTCACGTCGATGTGAGAAAAACTAACAGACCCGATCTCATGGACCTTCGACAACTGCCCGCGCTCAATGCGCTGAAGACCTTCGAAGCGGCCGCCCGCCACGAGAGCTTTTCGCGCGCCGCCGACGAGTTGTTCGTCACCCACGGTGCGGTGAGCCATCAGATCCGGGCTTTGGAGGACGCGCTCGGCACGCCGCTGTTTCTACGCGACGGCAAGCGCGTGCGTCTGACCGACGCCGGCTGCCGCTATGCGAAAGACGTGCGTGCGGCGTTGATGTCGCTCGCGGACGCAACGCGCGCCGTGCGGGAGGGTCAACGGGCGCGGCGTCTGGTGGTTTCCTCGATGTCGTCCTTTTCGGCTCGCTGGATGACGCCCCGCATCGGCCGCTTCATCGAGCGCCATCCCGAACTCGATCTGGAGCTTTTATCGACGAATGCCCTTACCGACTTCACGCGCGACGATGTCGACGTCGCCATTCGCTTCGGCCCAGGCGGGTATGCGGATCTCCATACCGAGCGGCTGCTCGACGAGGTGGCGTTTCCGGTGTGCGCGCCGACCTACAATCCGGGCGCCCTACCGAAAACGCCAGCTGAACTCGCGGCGTCGCCACGGCTATTGCGCTCGGACGACCAAATGTGGAGTGCCTGGTTCAAGGCGGCGGGCCTGACCGGGGTGTCGGAGCCGCGGCGCGGCGTGATGTATCAAGACTCGTCGAACCTGCTGCAGGCGGCGATCGATGGTCAAGGCATTGCGCTCGTGCGGCGATCGATCGCGACCCACGAACTCGCCGCGGGGCGGCTCGTGCGCTTGTTCGACATCGACGCGCCAAGCCCGTCCGCTTATTGGTTCGTGTGCCCGCCGCCGCTCTTGAGCAGCGCGCGGGTGCAGGCGTTTCGCACGTGGCTGTTGGAGGAACTGGAGCGCTTTCGCGCGCTTTTTACAGCACCACCGACACCATCGGATGCCCCGTGAGGGCGCGATAAATGTCGTCGAGTTGTTCGCGGCTCAGCGCCCGAACCGTCACGGTCAAACCGATGTAGTTGCCGCCGCTGGACGGCCGCGTTTCGATGCGCTCGGCATCGAAGGTCGCATCGAACTGCCGGACGACCGTGACGATCGTCTCGGTGAACTCGGGATGCGACTTGCCCATGACCTTGATCGGAAAGTCGCATGGAAACTCGAACAGGGACTCGTTCACCGGGCTCATATCACACCTCCATCACTTCTTCTTGCTGAACATGAGCAAGAGCGAATCCCAAATGCGTCCGCCGATGCCCGCTTGAGGCACCGCCTGCAACGCCACCACGGGGAACTGCGTGAGCGTTTTGCCGTCGGCCACGATCTGCACCGTGCCCACTTGCTGGCCGTTCGCGATCGGCGCAACGAGCGGCTCGGTCAGAGCAAACTGCGGCTTGACCTTCTCGCCCATGCCGCGCGGCACGGTGATGTACTGATCGCTCTTCACGCCCACTTGCACGGCGTCGGCCGCACCTTTGTAGACGCGCGGCGTCTGCACGGCCTGGTTCGCCTTGAACAAGCGCACGGTGTCGTATGCGCTATAGCCGTAGTTCAGCATCTTCATGCTGTCTTGGACGCGCTCATGCTCTTTTTGCTCGCCCATCACCACGCTGACGAGACGGCGCGACGCATCGGGCACCCCCGGTAGCGGACGCTTGGCCGAAGCGATCAAACAGTAGCCGGCGGCCTGCGTGTGGCCCGTCTTCAAGCCATCCACGGTCGGATCGAGCCACAACAACCGATTGCGGTTGGGCTGCTTGATCTTGTTGTAGGTGAAATCCTTGACCGAGAAGATCTGGTAGTACTCGGGATAGTCGCGAATCAGGTGCGCAGAGAGAACCGCGAGATCGGCGGCCGTCGTGTAGTGCTGCGGATCGGGCATGCCGTTCACATCGGCGTAGTGCGTACCCTTCATGCCGAGCCGCTGGGCTTCGGTATTCATCATCTCGACGAAATGCGCTTCGCTGCCGCCGACGAGTTCGGCCAACGCGATCGCCGCATCGTTGCCCGACTGCACGATCATGCCGTAGACGAGATCATGCACCGTGACGGGCTTCTCGGCCTCGATGAACATGCGCGATTCGTCGTTGCGCACGCGCCGCACGGCCAGACTGGGCGTGACCACCTGATCCATCGAAATCTTCTTCGTTTGCAACGCTTCGAAGACGAGATAGGCCGTCATCAGCTTGGTCAACGAGGCAGGCTCGACACGTTCGTCGGCATTGCCCGAAGCGAGCACCTGATTGCTCGTCGCATCGACGAGCACCCACGAGCGCGCTGTCACGGCGGGCGGCGGCACTTGGGCCGAAGCCGCCGGCGCATAGGCGAGGCCGCCCGCGAGCGTTGCGGCGACGAGCGCGGCGACGCTCACCGAGCGTTGCAGCGAGGAAGGGACCAAAGACGATGTGAGCGACGCAGGGCCGAAAGAGGAAGAACGCATAGATCGATTTCGTGCAGAAAAACGAGGCGCGGTGCATGCACCAGCGGGATGTGCCTGCCGCCGATAGGCGGTTCTCGTCGCCCATCGGGCGAACGGTACGCGAGCGACGCGGCCAGCGCGGCGCCGGTTTGACTCTTGGCGCGCGATTCGGTTCGCGTCGTTCGCTCCGTAAGCCGACATGCGCCCTACGCATCGCACTTGCAGGGCGCATCGACGAGACGGCGCGCAAAAAAATTTCGCCCATTATACGCGGCGCGTCTACTCGAAAACGGGCTTTTTGACGGCGCGCAAGGCGTGGCGCAACCGTCAAGGGCCGCTCAATCGTCAGCGTATTGCCGGCTCAGCGCCAAGCATCGATCACGATCCGCTTCAAGATATGGAGCTTGCGATGCAGAAAATGCTCTGCGCCCGGAATCACGACGACGGGCAGCTCTTGCGGCCGAGCCCAGTCGAACACGGAGGCGACCGGCACCGTTTCGTCTTGTTCGCCGTGAATGACGAGCGTGTTCTCGGGCACGGCCGCCACCTCGAAGCGGCTCGCCGCGGTGCCGACGAACACCATGCGCTCGACGGCCTCGCCACGCTCGGCCAGCATGCGAGCGACGTGCGAGATCACGGCGGTGCCGAACGAGAAACCCGCGAGCACGAGCGGCAACGATGCGTGCCCCGGTTGCTCGCGCATGTGCGCGAGGACGGCAAGCAAGTCCTCGCGCTCGCCCACGCCCTCGTCGTATTGGCCTTCGGTCTGCCCCACGCCGCGAAAATTCGAGCGATAGGTCGCGTAGCCCAATTGCACGAGCGTGCGCGCGAGCGTCTGCGCGACCTTGTTGTCCATCGAGCCGCCGAACAGCGGATGCGGGTGCGCGACGAGCGCGATGCCGCGCGGCTCGCTCTCGGGCGCATCGAACGCGACCTCGATCTTGCCGACGGGGCCGTCGATCAGGAATTTTTTCGTGTGAACGTTCATGAGGCAGCGAAACTCGGTGGCTCAGGCAGGCTGATCGATCAGCAGGCGCTCGACGATCTTGCCCTCCTTCAGGTGCGAATCGACGATTTCATCGAGGTCGGCTTCGTCGAAGTAGGTGTACCAGGTGCCCTCGGGATAGACGACGATCGCCGGGCCTTGCTCGCACCGATCGAGGCAGCCCGCCTTGTTGATGCGCACGTTGCCGGGACCGGCGAGACCGAGTTTCTTCACGCGCTTCTTGGCGTGATCGAGCATCTTTTCGGCGTCGCAGCGCCGGCCGCAACTGGGCCTCTCGGCACCAGGGTCGCGTTGATTCAAGCAAAAAAAGACGTGGTACTTGTAGAAGGAGTCCATGGTCTTCGGTAGGAGGTCTGGTTGAGCCGGGCCCGCCGACGCGATCGCCCATCGCGGCGCACGGCTCGCGCGCCGCGTCGCCATTGGGCGCTAGTCGGATGGGAAACCCGGCCGATTATAGCGAGCGACGCTCGCGGGCGCTGAAGCCTTGCTGCGCATGGCCCTGAGCGATGGGCTCGCACTGGGCTTGTGCGCATGCATGCCCAGCCCGTCATCATGCTTATCCGCGCAGCGCGCTCACTGCGTGAGCGCCCCCGCTTCAATGCCGAGCCACGTGGCGAGTTGGGCCACGAATTGGTCGCTCGCCGTTGCGAGCGCATGCGCGCCGCCCGCGGCATTGGGCATGCTCGCCGGCGCACGCGCAACGAACGTGCGTTGCGCGATCACCTTGCCGTCTTTCAAGAGCGTCGCGCGCGCCGTCAATGCGCCATGGCTCTGCCCCTCGCTGTCGAACACCTGCTCGAACTGTTCGAGATCGATCGTCAGTTGCGGCGCCTGCGCGGCCTGGCCGCCGCCGAGAACCGCACCGTGCGCGGCGAGCGCGTGACGCACGCGCTCGCTCAACAACTGGGCCGGGCGCATCGTCCAATGACTGTTCGCATAGGTCGCCGTCTGCCGCGGATCGGCATAGCTCATGCGGTACAAAATGTCGTCTGTTTCGAGCGCGCGCGGAGCGCGTACGTCGAACAACCGTATCGGCGGCAACGCGCCGGCATTGGACGCGAGGTCGGCCGGGGCCGGCCCGAAGTCGTAGCGAATGTCGGAGACGGCCTGGGGCAACCCCAGCGTGCAGCCCGCCATCGGCCCGAACAAGCCGAGGCCCGCAGTCAGCATGCATGCCGCCGCCGCGAGCGAGCGCGCCAGCGCCCATATCGCGCGGCGCGAGCGCGGCGCGGCGGCGCGACCCGACTTACCGCTACCGCTTCGCGACCGAGTCGTAATGTCGAATGAACGTGCCATGTGCTTCGGATCCTTTTCCGTTTAACGATGCGTCTGCGCGTCGCCTTGGCGCGGCCACGCAAAACCGGGTTCGCCGGGACCCGGCCGCGCACGCGCGACGCCGAACAGCACGCTGCGCGGGCTCGTGCTGAAGACGTTGGCGGCACGATCGAACGAGCGCGCCGCACCGCTCACGTCGGTTGCGAGCGCATTCACGCGCGGCAGCGTTTCGCCGTCCAAGCGCGAGGTCACGTCCTGAACCGATGCATCCATCGTCGCCAGCGCGCCGCCGGCGCGATCGGCGGCCGCGCCAATCTTGTTCAGGTTCGAAACGAGCGGGCCGCTCGGAGACGACAAAGTCGCAACCAGCGTGTCCGTCGACGCCAGCGTGTGAGAAAGCGCGTTCAACGTGCCCGGCAATTGCTCGGCAGCGGGCGCGGCCTTCTGCGCGAGCGTGGTCACGGCGTCGGCCGCGTGCTGCAAGCTCGCCGCCGTGGCCATCAGTTGCACGCGCGTCTGATCCGACAGCAGTGCGTCCGCGCGCGCGGCAACGTTTTGCAATTCGCTCAGCAGCGCGTCCCCGCGCTGTTGCAACTGATCGAGCAAACCCGGGCGCATCGGCAATTGCGCCACGTCTTTCGGCGATGTCGGCACCGGGGCAAGATCTGCGCCCGTATCGTCGAGTTGCACGAAGGCGAGCCCCGTGACCCCTTGCAGGGCTAGACTGCCGAACGTCGAACGCGTGATGGGCGCGTTCTTGTCGACGAGGATGCGAATCACGATCGTTCCCGGGTGCGCACGATCGAAGCGAATCGACTGCACCTTGCCCACCGCCAGCCCGCGATAGCGTACGTCGGCATCGGTCGAGAGCCCCGTCACGTTCGTGTGCGAAATCAGGTCGTAAGGCACGCGCACGGCGCGGTCGAGGTTGAACCACACGACCGTGAGCGCAATGGCGACGCCAAGCCCGATGGTGAAGAGTCCAGCCCAGAATGCATGCGATTTGTTTTCCATTCGCTTGGGTTCCCGTCGTTGCGCGAGGCGTCCGGAAGCGGCGCTTCATCGCGTCATATCTGCACCTCGGCCGACGCCGATTCGAGCGCGGCCGGCGGCAGCTTGGCGCGGCGTTCGGGCGGCAGCGCCTGCAGCGCCCGCCGCCCGCGCCTGCCGAGGAAAAATTCGCGGATGAACGGATGGTCCACCGCGGCTGCTTCCTCGATCGGCGCGGCCACGAGCACGCGCCGATCGGCGATCACCGCCACCCGCGTCGATAGCGAAGTCATCGTGTCCAGATCGTGCGTCACCATCACCACTGTGAGGCCGAGTGCACGATGGAGCGTGGCGATCAGTTCGACGAAATCTTCGGAGGCCTGCGGGTCGAGCCCCGCCGTCGGCTCGTCCAGAAACAGCAATTCGGGCTCGAGCGCAAGCGCACGCGCGATGCCGACGCGCTTCACCATGCCGCCCGAGAGCGCGGCGGGCATTTGCGATGCATGTTTGCACGGCAGCCCCACCATTTCGAGCTTGAGCATGACGATGTCTTGCAACAGCGGCGGCGGCACGCGGCCAAGCTCGCGGATCGGCTGAGCGATGTTGTCGAAGACCGACATCGACGAAAACAGCGCCCCATGCTGAAACAACATGCCGACGCGGCTGCGCATGACGCGCGCCGTTTGCTCGTCGATCGTCGACATGTCGCGACCGAATACTTCGATCGTGCCCGAAGTGGGCGCCTCCAGACCGAGGATCTGCCGGATGAGCGTCGTTTTGCCCGAGCCCGATCCGCCGACGATCGAGACGACTTCACCGCGCCGCACCTCGAAGTTCAAGTGCTCATGCACGAGCACGCTGCCATAGCGCTTGGTCAAATCGCGCACCCCGATCACCGGCTCGGCGATCGCCGGCAGCGGACGGTTGCGCACGGCGGCGGAGAGCGGCGCGGTCATAAGCCTACGTTCTGAAACAGCACGGCGAAGATCGCATCGGCGAGGATGACGACGGTGATCGAGGAAACGACCGCCGATGTCGTGCCGACGCCGAGGCTTTGCGAGTTCGGCTTGATGCGAAAGCCGAAATGGCAGGCGACGAGCGCGATCAGCATGCCGAACACTACGCCCTTGCCGAGCCCGATCCACAAATTGGCGATCGGCACGACGCTCGGCAGGGCGCGGGCAAAGTAAGCCATGTCGATGCCGAGCACGACTTGCGCGGCGAGCGCGCCGCCGGCAAGGGCGACGACATTGGTCCACATGACGAGTAGCGGCATCGCGACCGATAGCGCGATGACGCGCGGCAGCACGAGCCGCAGCCCATGCGGGATGCCCATGACGAGCATCGCATCGAGTTCTTCGGTCACGCGCATGACGCCGATCTGCGCCGTGATGGCCGAGCCCGAACGCCCCGCGACGAGAATGGCCGATAGCACCGGGCCGAGCTCGCGGATCACGGCTAGCCCCAGGATGTTGACGATGTATTGGTTCGCGCCGAACAACCGCAGTTGCTGCGCCGACAAGTAACTCAGGACGATGCCGATCAAGAAAGCAACGAGCGCCGTGATGGGCAACGCTTTGGCGCCCGCGTTGTAGACGTTTGCCGAAATTTCGGTCCAAGGCGCGCGTGCCGGGCGCCGCAGCACTGCCAGCAGGTCGAGCACGAACCGTCCGAACATCGTCAAGCCGCCATAGGCGTGGTTGCCGAAACTGAGCACCGAACCGCCCAGCGCGGTGACGGCGTCGAGACGCACGACGGGCGCAGGGGCCTCGCGCTGCGTTTCGAGCAAAGCGATACGCGCGAAAATGTCGCGCTGAGTGTCGGTGAGCGTGACTTGCTCGGGCAGTTTTCGCCCCCACACGCGCCACAGCGCCTGCCCGCCGACGTGATCCATCCGTTCGACGGCCGACAAGTCCCACTGCGCCGGCGCACTGCGCGCCAAAGCCACCAAGCGCGAGGTGGCGCCCGCGCGCGCCCGGTCGCGGGCAAGCGCCAGCGCGGTCCACTGGCCGGACAGCGTAACGAGCGGACCCCGGCTATTGGTGTCGATCTGCAGGCCGGGCGGAGTGTCGAAGTTCAAGAAAGGCGTTTCCTCACGTTGAACGGAACTGGGGCCATTGCATTGTAGCGGGCTGCGCGCTCACTCCCATGCGCGATGAACCACGGCCCGCGCGCGACGGCGCAATTTCGCATGGCCGCTCGGGCGCGCCGCGCGGTTGACGACCCGGCGCGCTCGGCCTTCACTACAATACAGCCATGACCGATACCCCATTTTCTCCTCCGAGCCCAGGCGCCGACGCCGATAGCCGATCCGACGACTGGCGCATCGATCGCGAGCGAGCACGCGCCGGCGCAGCCGGGGCGATCGCGGCCGACGCACTCGAGATCGTCGACGAGACGGCCTCGACCAACAGCGACCTCATGGCGCGCATGAAGGCGTTGCCGCGCGAGCGCACCGCTTGGGGCGTCCACGCGGTGCGCGCGGCGTACCGGCAAACAGCGGGGCGCGGAAGACAAGGCCGCAGTTGGCGAACGACCCCCGGACACGCTTTGACGTTTTCGCTTGCCTGCGTTTTGCCGCAGCCGCTCGCGGGACTCGCCGGCCTCAGTTTGGCCACGGGCGTCGCCGTCGTCGAAAGCCTCGCGCGCCTGGCTCCGGCCGAAGCCAAGCGATTCGCGCTCAAGTGGCCGAACGACGTGCTGCTCGACGGCGGCAAGCTCGCAGGCATCCTGATCGAGACGGCTTGGAGCACGGATACGGCCAGCGCCGTCGTCATCGGCGTCGGCATCAACGTGCGCCGCGACGAAGCGCTCGAAGCCGAACTGGACGCCGCCGCGGCGAAGGTTCCAGCCCAAACGCGCGCCACGCAACCGGCCGCGCTCTCGCAGGCGCTGCCGAACGCGAATCTGACCGATACGCTGGCCGTGGTCGTCAAAGCGCTGACCGACATGATCGAGCGCTTCGGCACTCAAGGTTTCGCCGCGTTCGTCGACCGCTGGAACGCCCGTCACGCGTATGCGAATCGCGAAGTCGTGCTGCTGGACAAAGGCGTCGAACTGGCTCGCGGCATCGCCACGGGCGTCGACGGTTCGGGTCAACTGCTGCTGTCGACCAGCACCGGCGTGCAAACCATCGCGACGGGCGATGTCTCGCTGCGGCTTGCCACGGACGCGCCATGAAGGGCGGTGCGCCGTTCCTGCTGATCGATGCGGGCAATAGCCGGGTCAAATGGGCGCTCGCCGCCCCGAACGGCGCTTTCCTCGACACAGGCGTGTTCGCGCACGAACCGCAAAGCGAAGACGGCGAGCGGTGCGGCGGCGCGGCGGGCGAGCATCCCGATGCGCAAGTGCAAGCGGCCGCTGCGATCGATTCGAAGGCGGCCGCAGCCGGCTGGGATGCCCTGCCTCGGCCGAGCGCGGCGTGGATTTCCAACGTCGCGGGCGATATGGTCGAGCAGCGCCTTCATGCGCTGTTCGATGCGCGGTGGCCGGGCCTGCCGCGCACATTCGTGCGCGCGTGCGCGCGCCAATGCGGCGTGGTCAACGGCTACGGCGTCCCGGAACGGCTCGGCAGCGACCGTTGGGCTGGGCTCATCGGCGCCCATGCCGCGTTCCCGGGCGAGCCGCTCTTGATCGCCACGCTCGGCACCGCGACGACACTCGAAGCGCTCACCGCGGACGGCAGCTTCGTCGGGGGTATGATCGCGCCGGGGTGGTCGCTGATGATGCGCTCTTTGGGCGAGCATACGGCGCAATTGCCGACGCTCGCGGCCGAGTCGGCGCGCACGCTCGTGGGCGACGCGCTGGCGCAGCACTGGTTCGCCGCGGATACGCGCCATGCGATGACGGCCGGCGCCCTACTGGCTCAAGCTGGGCTCATCGAACGCGCCTGGCGCGAGCTCAGTCGCGCATGGCAGCAAGACGTGCGCTTGATCGTGGGCGGCGGCGCGGCTCACGAGGTGGCCGCCGCGCTAGACGTGCCGCATACGCGCCACGACACGCTCGTGCTCTCGGGGCTTGCGTTGATCGCGGCCGAAGACAGTGCGCGCCGTCGTTGAGCGGGATGCGAAGAGAAGTAGACCCGAACCGGTAGGTGTCGAAATTGGAGACACGACGATGTTGCGTTGGCTAATCGCTATTTTGTTTCTCGCCAATTTGATCGCTTTCGGATTGGCAAGCGGCATGTTCGGCCCGCTGCCGGCGTCGGGGCCGCGCGAACCCTATCATCTGGAACGCCAAGTCCATCCCGAGTGGCTGAAGACGCGCCCGATCTCGGAAGCCGACGCGGCCGAACAGCCCGTTATCGGCGGCCCTGACCCAACGCCCGCGATCGCGGCAGCGCCGCTCGGCAGGTAACGGATAACGGATAAGAGCTAATGGCGCCGTAGCGCACCGCTCCGCCCCCCGTGCGACTTGCCCGGGGACGGCTAGGCGCGCCCCGCCTGCGAGCGAACCTTTTCGAGCAGCGCGGTGGTTGAACGCTGATGCTCGAATGCAATGGCCAGCGCCCGGCCGCCCCAGCCGCGAACCAGCGCGGACTCGGGCAGCGCGTCCATGTCGTAATCGCCGCCTTTGACGAGCACGTCAGGGCGCAACGCTCGAATCAACTCGACGGGCGTGCGCTCCTCGAACCGCACGACCCAGTCGACGCTTTCCAGCGCGGCGAGCAAAGCCATCCGGTCGTCCTCGCGATTGATCGGCCGATCATCCCCCTTGCCTAGCTCGCGCACCGATGCGTCGCTGTTGACGCCGACGATCAGGCACGCGCCGAGCGCCTTCGCGCGGGCGAGGTAAGTCACGTGACCGCGATGGAGAATGTCGAAGACGCCGTTCGTGAAAACGACCGGCGCGGCCAGCGCATCGCGTCGCGCAGCGAGCGCCTCGCGCGTGACGATCTTGCGTTCGAACGAGACGGGAGCCGCAGTGGTCATGAGCGCATCAAGCGGGCTGATGCTGCTCGGCCGCCGCCGGCGGCTGCAAGCGCGCCGAGACTTCCTTGCGATAGCGGTTCAATTCCTGAGCCGTCGTGAACGTGCGCTCGAACAGCAGCGACAGGTTGTGCAAGATGCGCTCGACGACCTTCTTCTCCCAGCCGTCGTCGAAACGGATTTGCTCGTCGAGCCAGCGCTCCAGCCATTCCGGATCGGGCAGCCGCGATTGGATCGTGTCGCGCGGGAACAGATCGCGGTTCACGTGCAGGTTCGTGGGGTGCAACGGCTTTTCCGTGCGGCGCGCCGACGCCATCAGCACGCCGATTTTCGCGAAGGCTGCGCGTGCGACGTCGCCGAAGTTCGTCATGGCCTTCTTCATGTAGCGCAGATAGGCGCCGCCATGACGCGCTTCGTCGCGCGAGATCGTCTCGTAGATGTGCTTGATCACGGGCTCGGTGTGCCATTCGGCGGCACGGCGATACCAATGGTTCAGGCGAATCTCGCCGCAGAAATGCAGCATCAGCGTCTCGAGCGGCGGCGCCGGATCGAATTCGAAGCGCACCGCGTGCAGTTCGGCTTCGGTCGGCACCATCTCGGGCTTGAACCGGCGCAGGTATTCCATCAAGACCAGCGAATGCTTTTGCTCCTCGAAGAACCAAACGCTCATGAACGCCGAAAAATCGCTGTCGTGATGGTTGTCGCGCAGGAACATCTCCGTGGCGGGCAACGCCGACCATTCGGTGATGGCGTTCATTTTGATCGTCGTCGCCTGCTCGTCGGTCAGCAGCGACGCGTCGAATTTGTCCCAGGGAATGTCCTTCTCCATATCCCATCGGACCGATTCGAGCGATTTGTAAAGTTCCGGATAAAGCATGGTGTTCATAGGTCCCGCCCCTGGTCTGCCCATTGCAACTCGTATGACTATTGCCGCGCACGTGTGCGTGTATGTCGCACCCGCGTGCGCGGCGAAAACCGGCATCTTACGCGGCGATCGCGTCCGTTTATTGATCGAACTCAAGGCCGCCCGTACGGCGACGCCTTCGCACATGACTGAAGGCGCCGGCTGGCGCGAAGCGCCTTGGCGATGATCGAACACGGCGCCGCGCTCCGCGCCGCTTTCGGTATCCGGCGGACGGCGGCGCAACGACCTGCCGCGATCATGGTTTTTCGCTATTCGCCCACGGATCGAAATCTTTGGAATGATAGCATGCGCGGCTTACGCCGCCGGCCGCGCAAGGCCAGCCGACGCGCCGCAACAACGGTTTTGGCCATGCTCAGCCATCGTCGTTCGTGCGCTCGATATCGGCGCCGGCCCCGGTCTCGTGTGCGCGGACGCCGCCCGCCCCGCCGAGCGCCATACCTGCTTCGTCCCCGTGGAGCATCGAGCCGATCCATTCGGCCAACCGCCCGCGCTGGGCCAGCGCGTCTCGAAAGCCGAGCTCGATCAGTTCGGCGGCGAACTCGGCCTCGAACAGCAAGTAGCTCGCAAACGACGCGCCCGCCGCGCGATTGCCGCCGACGGCGCCGAGCAGTCCTCGCACCGTGACCGGCAGCCGCTTGAGATGGCGCGCCGCGAGAATTTCGATCCGCTCGCTCGGCGCGATCGGCAGCACCTCGACGTGACGCCATGCGCTCTCGGGCTCGACGTGCTGCGGCAGGTACGAAATCATGCGGTTGATGTTATCGATGCGCTCGATGTCGGCGCCGATCGAATCGAGGAAGACGCTGGCAAGCACCTGCTGCCCGATCTGGGCCAGCGACGGGTAGCCGCTTTCGATGCCGGCCGCAGCCGGTACTTCGGGCCTGGGCGCCGACGCGCCCAACACGACGATCCGATGCGCCCCGAAGTGGATCGCGGGGCTCAGCGGCGCGGTTTGCCGGATCGAACCGTCGCCGAAATATTCCGTGCAGCCGTCCAATTCCAGCGGGACCGCCGGAAACAAATAGGGGATCGCCGCCGATGCCAGCAGATGCTCCGGCGTGAGCGCCACCATGCGCGCGCCGCGCTGGGCGCGTCGCCACGATTGGATCGGCTCCTCGGCTTGGTAGAACGTCATATGCCGGCCGCTCGAGTAGCTGAGCGCCGTCACCGACAACGCATGCAGGGCGTGCGAATCGAGCATTTCGCCAATGCGCGAAAAATCGAGCGCCTCGTGCAGCAATTCGGCGAGCGGGCTGTTGTCGAACAACGCCCGCGGCGAGCGCCGCACCGCCCAGCCGAAGCTCATCGCCGCGAGCCAGCGCGCCCCGGCGGCAGCCACGCCGCGCCAATCGGTGCGGTAGACCTGCTCCGCGCGAATGTTCGACCAGAAATCGACGAGCCGGCGCACGCCCAATTCGAAGTCGTCGGCATGGCTCGCAATCGACGCGGCATTGATCGCACCGGCGGACGTGCCGCACACGATCGTAAACGGACTCGCGCGCCGGTTCGGCGCCAACTCGCGTGCGATATCGTGCAGCGCCTTGAGCGCACCGACTTGGTAGGCGGCCCGCGCGCCGCCGCCCATCAGGACCAACGCGAGCTTCACCGTGAGCGATCGGTAGGAAAGAACATCGACTTCGCCTCGCAGGGTGCGTGCCGCGGCCGCGACGAACGAGAGGAACGCGCCGCGCGGCAGAGCATGCGCATATGAGCGCCGCTCATTTTTCGCCGCGCCCCGCGCCGCCTTCCGGTCCCGCAGCGGGCGTCGCGCCATTCTTGCGCGCAGGCGCGCGCTTGGCCGCCGGTTTCGCGCTCGCCGTGGAGGCGCCCCCTGCTGCGCTCTTGGCCCCGCGCGCTGCAGCGCCAGTCTTCTTCTTCGCTGCGCCCGCGCTCGCCGCGGCCTCGCCGTCGGCATTCGCACCCGCGCCCGGTTGCGTCATGGCGAAGGCGGCGAGCTGGTTGAACTGAGACTGCAGCAAATTCCACCATGCGGACGGGTCGAACGCCGGACCACCCTCGCCTGCCGATGCCTCCGCGCTGGCCTGCGGCTGTTGCGCGTCTGCAGATGCAGTCGCGCCCTTGGCCCCCTCGGCGCTCGCACCGGCCCCGCTCGCCGCGGCGCTCCACGGCGATGCACCGCTCGCGCGCGCACCGGCCTGGCTCGCGCCCTCGGCCGGCTGCGCCATCGCATCCTGCGCGAACGCGCCGAAGGCACGCAGCGTCGCGAGCGTCGCACGTTGCACTTCGAGCGCCTGAATGGCCGACTGCAGCATGTTCAGGTTCAGCTTGAGCCATTGCTCGACGGCGCGCATGTCGGTGATGCGCTTATCGAGCTCCTCGACGTTCATGAGCGGCGACATCATCTCCGACATGGCGGTGAGCGGCGAAGCGAAGCCTTGCGCCGTGCCCGGCTGCATGCCGGGAAACGCCGCGCCGAACGGTGTCATGCGCATCATGTCCCACATCTTGTCGAGCATTTCGGCGGGCGGAAAACCCGGAAAGCCCGGGAAAGGCGGGTTGCCGCCGGTGGAGTCGGTCATCGAGTGCCCCTTTTGAGCGATGAAGGTGAAGGTAGGTGCAGACGCTACATGCAGACGCGCCGGCGCGAGGCGTCAGGAAAAATCTTCGCCCGGGAAGTCGGGCGCGCGCCGCTCGCGCAACGAACGAATCCCCTCGCGCACGTCCGGGCCGGAAAACCCCATGAATTCGAGCGCCAGCGACGTATCGAAGGTGGGCCCCGCCATGCGCAGCCAATTGTTGAGCGCGTATTTGGTCCAGCGGATGGCGCTTTGCGAACCGAGCGCGAGCCGCGACGCGACCTCGAACGCCTTCGGCAGCAACTGATCTTGGTCGACCGCCAGCGAAACGAGGCCGATGCGCTCGGCCTCGGCGCCGCTCACGGCCTCGCACAGCAACAAGTAATACTTCGCTTTGGCCATCCCGCACAAGAGCGGCCAGACGATGGCGGCATGGTCGCCGGCCGCCACGCCCAGCCGCGTGTGCCCGTCGATGATGCGCGCATCGTGGGTTGCGATCGAGATGTCAGCCAGCAACCCGGCGACGAGTCCCGCGCCGACGGCCGGGCCGTGCATCGCCGAGACGATCGGCTTGCTGCAATTGATGACGTTGTAGACGAGATCGCGCGCCTCGCGCCAAACGCGCGAGCGCACGTCGAAGCGATCGGCCATCTGTTCGACGAGCCCGAGATCGCCACCGGCCGAGAAGCCTTTGCCCTCCCCTCGAATCACGGCCACGCGCGTATCCGGATCGCGGTCGATGTCGCGCCAGATGTCGGCGAGTTCGCGATGCATGTGCTCGTCGGCGGCGGCAAGGCCGCTCTTGTTCATGCCCTCCCCGCTCATGACGACTTCCAGCACGCCGTGGGGATGGCGCCGCAAACGCAGCGATCGATAGTGGGCGTAGGGCGATAGATCGCCGAGATTCGTGGTGTCGGTCATCCGGATCGGCTCGTGTTCGTTCGGAAAAGAAACTTCGAAAATCGGGGATGCTGATACGCGCCCCGGCGCACGATCGATGCCAGTGTAGGCCCGTGCGCACGAGCGCGCATCGGGCCAAACCCGGCGCGCCCAGCCGAGCGCTTACGCGGCCTCGAGCGGCGCGACCGATTGCTCGATCGCGCCGAAGATCGATTTGCCCGCCTCATCGAACATCTCGATCTTGACCGTGTCGCCGTACTTCATGAACTCGGTCTGCGCCTCGCCGTTCGCGATCGTTTCCAGGCAGCGTTTCTCGGCGATGCAGCAGTAGCCGCGCTTCTCGTCCTTGTTCGATACGGTGCCCGAGCCGACGATCGTACCCGCACGCAGGTTGCGCGTCTTCGCGGCGTGCGCGATCAGCTGCCCGAAATGGAACACCATATCGACGCCGGCATCGGGCTGCCCCACCTTCTTGCCGTTCCAATGCACGATCATCGGGCGCTCCACGCGGCCCCCGCGCCAATGACCGCCCAATTCGTCGGGCGTCACCGCCACGGGCGAAAACGCCGTGGCCGGCTTGCTTTGAAAGAAGCCGAAGCCCTTGGCGAGTTCGGCCGGAATCAAATTGCGCAGCGATACGTCGTTCACGAGCATGAGCAGGCGCACGGCCTTGAGCGCGGCCTCGGGCGTCGCGCCCATCGGCACGTCGGCAGTGACGACCGCCACTTCGGCTTCGAAGTCGATGCCGAAGGCTTCCGATGCGCAGACGATGTCCTCGCGCGGGCCGAGGAAGTCGTCGCTGCCGCCTTGGTACATCAGCGGATCGGTCCAGAACTCGGGCGGCATCTGCGCGCCGCGCGCACGGCGCACGAGCTCGACGTGATTCACGTAGGCAGAGCCGTCGGCCCACTGGAAGGCGCGCGGCAGCGGGGCCATGCAGTCTCTCGGCTCGAACGCGAAGGCATTGCGCGCGCGGCCTTGATTGAGCGCATCGTAGAGCTCGGCCAATTGCGGCGCATAGAAGGGCCAATCGTCGAGCGCGCGCTGCAAGGTCGGCGCGATCGCGTCTGCGATCGCGGCAGTGCGCAGGTCGCGCGAGACGACGATCAGTTGACCGTCGCGCGAGCCGTCTTTGAGCGTGGCGAGTTTCATGTGAGAAGATCGGAGCCGTGAGATGACGATAGAGGGAATGTATTTTACGATGGTGAACGTCGTGGGCCTCCCGGTCACGCGCCAGTCGTGCGCCACTCTCGTCGGCCCCGTTGTTTATCGCCACTATCGGCCGTTTGGCCTTTTTTCGCTATCGCCTTGCCATGTCCGCGCCCTTTCCTCGCTCGCCCGACACACCCGATTCCACGCCAAGCGATTCGCTCGATGCGCTGGATGATGCGGCGGATGGCGAAGGCGAAGAGAAGGCCCGCTCCGGCATCCAATCGATCGAAGTAGGGTTTCGCTTGCTCGAGGTCTTGACGAGGGAACCGCGCGCGATGATGTTGCGCGATCTGGCGAAGCAGGCGCAAATGAGCCCCGCCAAGGCGCACCGATACCTCGTGAGCTTCTCGCGCCTAGGCGTGGTCGCGCAAGATCCTGTTTCGGGGCGTTACGAGCTCGGCGGTTTCGCGCTGCAAATGGGGCTCGCGCGGCTTGCGCGCGTGGATGGCGTCAAGCTCGCGAGGCTCGCCCTCGCGCAATTGCGCGACCGGCTCGACATCACGGTGGGCATCGCCGTCTGGGGCAATCTCGGGCCGACCGTCGTCCATTGGATGGAGTCGAGCCACCCGGCAAAAGCGTCGCTCAGGCTCGGCGACGTCATGCCCCTGCTCGGATCGGCCACCGGCCTGCTGTTTGCCGCCTATCTGCCTCGGGGCAAGACCCAGCCGATGATCGAGCGCGAACTGGCCGACTCGCGCCGCTCGGCCCATGCGAGCGGGCCGCGCAGCGAGGCGGAATTGGAACGCGCGCTCGACGAAGTGCGCGTCAACGGCGCAGCGCGCGTGGCAGGCATGCTGCTGCCGACGATTCACGCTTTCTGCATGCCCGTGTTCGACGCCTCGGGCGCCCTTGCCTTGGGACTGATCGCGCTCGGACACGAAGGCGCGTTCGACCTGTCGTGGGACGGCCAGATCGCGGTCGAACTCAAGGCATGCGCGCAGCGCCTGTCGTACGAGCTCGGCTACAGCGAAACCGCGCGCTAACGCCGTGGCTGCGGTCCCTGCGTAAGGGGCCGGTCGAAGCCGCCGCTGCATCCGCATCGGGCAAGCTTGGCCATTTGCAGGCATCATCGTCGTTGTCTGTCCTTCTTGACGCAATTTCGCCGCTCGCCGCATGGCCGTTTTGGCCATGATCGAGCTTGCCCCTATGTCGTACATCTTGGTCTCCGACGCCGTTCATGCCGATCGTGCTCGCAGCGAGCCCCGGGGGCGCGCCTTGCGGTGGGGCCTCGTGCTGGGCGCGACGATCGCACTGCACGGCGCAGCGCTGCTTTGGTTCGAGGCGCATCGCGATACGTTCGCACCCGAGGTCGTGAAACCACCGGTGCAGATCGCGTTGTTAACCGCGCGGCCGATCGCTCGCGCTCCCGCCGAACGCAGTTCCGCTATGGCGCTTGGGCGCGGCAAGCGTAGCGCGGGGCGGCCAGCGCCGGTGCTGCACGCGCTCGCGCCCGAGCCGAGCGCGCCGCCCGCCACCCAAGCGGCCCGCGCAACGGATGCGGACACAACGACGTCAGATCGCGCCGCCGGGCCGCACGCAGCGAGCTCGACGGACGCAGCCGCCCCGATCGCGGCGAGTGCAACGAGCGCGGGCGTACGTTTCTCGGTACCTCCGTCGGGCGATCTCCACTACAACACCTTTTACAACGGTGTGGAAAATGCGCCGGGCACGATCCACTGGGCCAGCGAGGGCGACGACTACGAGATGGTCGTCTCGGTGCCGCTGCCGTTCGTCGGCACGTACACGTACGCCAGCCAGGGCCGCATCGACGCCTTCGGGCTTGCCCCCGCGCGCTACACGGAAAAGCGCGGACGCCGCCCCGAGGAGGTGACGACGTTCGACCGTACGGCGGGGCGCATCGGCTTCACCCGCACGAGCGCGACGCTGGCGTTGCCCGACGGCGCGCAAGACCGCTTCAGCATGGTGATGCAGCTTGCAAGCCTCGTGCGCGGCGATCCCGATGCCTACAAGCCCGGCGTCACACGTGCGTTCTACGTGGCGGACGACGATAGCGGGGAGCTGTGGCCGATCGAGACCATCGGCGACGAACCGGTACGCACCGCCGAGGGATTCGTGCAAGCGCGCCACTTCATGAGGCTGCCGCGGCGCGAGGGCGATCGACGCCGCATCGACGTGTGGCTTGCGCCAACGTTGGGCTGGCTGCCGGTCCGTATTATGCAAACCGAGCCCAATGGGTCGCAGTTCGAGCTGCTCTGGCGTGGCCGCCTCGCGCCGCCGGGCGCGGAAAATGCGTCCAGCGGAACGACACCGGATGATTCGTCCGACTCGGGACCGGCAGGCAGCGCGCCGGAACCCGTGCGGGAACAGCCCTAAACCAGCAGCTCGCGCGTGCCGTAACCAAGAGTATCGAGGCACACGGACGATCCTCGATGTTTTCCCTCCCGCGCGAACGTTTTGCATGGGTAAGGTCTAACTTTCATGTGGACGATAAGGTCGGCGATGTATCAGGCGGCAATGTTTGGTTGCAATGTTCCAACCCGTTTTAAGCGCCGTTTAAGACCCAGCCCTTGAAATTCCATGCAACGCGCTCCACGTACTAGGCGGAAAACGGCCAGGAGCCAATCGGAATAAAGGAGTGTCGCCATGCAAATGATCTACAACAGCCCCAACTATTGTGTCGTCGAATTCGCGCCGCAGGCCGGCCATCTCGCGATGAACGCAGGTGGCTACGAAATCGTAGACAAGAACACGCAGCGCGAGATTTTCATCGACGGTGCACTGGCGGCGCAGTTTCGCGAACACGTTCGCAAGCTCATCGAAGAAGAGCCCTCGCTCGATGAAGTCGACGAGTTCCTGGGTCAATTCGATAGCCTGATGACGCAACCCGTCGTGCTTCACTGACGCAATAGCCCGCCTGGCGGGCGCAGCGGCACCCCATCGAACCCCGTTCGGCTCGCCGGACGGGGTTTTTGTTTTGCCCCCCCGGGGCCAGCAGACCCGGTCGGCCTCCGGCGGCCTACCCCGGCAGCCGCTACAATGACGGTTTTCCTCCCTCCCGAATCGCGCATCGCGCTCGCTCGCTATGAATTCGTCCGCTGCCGCTCCCGCGGGCTCGCCCGCCGCCGGATCGCTTCCTTCCGGCATCCATTACACGCGAGGTGCTCGCTTGCCCGCGCTGCTCGCGTCGCGCATCGTGATCCTCGACGGGGCGATGGGTACAATGATCCAACGCTACAAGCTCGACGAAGCGCG
This sequence comes from Trinickia sp. Y13, assembly GCF_029522115.1. Taxonomy (GTDB): domain Bacteria; phylum Pseudomonadota; class Gammaproteobacteria; order Burkholderiales; family Burkholderiaceae; genus Trinickia. Next base: position 396,981 of record NZ_JAKWFK010000002.1, read on the forward strand.
CTATCGCGGCGAGCGGTTCAAGGACTTCACGCGCGACGTGAAGGGCAACAACGAATTGCTCTCGCTCACGCAACCGCAAATCATCAGCGAGATCCACGAGCAGTATCTCGCGGCCGGCGCCGATATCATCGAGACCAACACGTTCGGCGCCACCACCGTGGCGCAGGCCGATTACGGCATGGAATCGCTCGCCCGCGAGATGAACCTCGAATCGGCCAAGCTCGCACGCGCGGCCTGCGACAAGTATTCGACGCCCGACAAGCCGCGCTTCGTTGCGGGCGCAATCGGGCCGACGCCGAAAACGGCCAGCATCTCGCCCGACGTCAACGATCCGGGCGCGCGCAACGTCACGTTCGATGAACTGCGCGCGGCTTACTACGAACAAGCGCAAGCGCTGCTCGAAGGCGGCGCGGACGTGTTCCTCGTCGAAACGATCTTCGATACGCTCAATGCCAAAGCCGCGCTGTTCGCGCTCGACGAACTGTTCGAGAACACCGGCGAAGTGTTGCCCGTGATGATTTCCGGGACGGTGACGGACGCATCGGGCCGCATTCTTTCGGGACAGACGGTCGAGGCCTTCTGGAATTCGCTGCGCCACGCGAAACCGCTGACGTTCGGGCTGAACTGCGCCTTGGGCGCGGCGCTGATGCGCCCGTATATCGCCGAACTCGCGAAGCTGTGCGATACCTACGTGTCGTGCTATCCGAACGCGGGGCTGCCCAATCCGATGAGCGACACGGGCTTCGACGAAACGCCGGAGGATACGTCGCGTCAGCTCAAGGAGTTCGCGCAAGCGGGGCTCGTGAATCTGGCGGGCGGCTGCTGCGGCACGACGCCCGAGCACATCGCGGCGATCGCCAAGGCGCTGAGCGGCGTGAAGCCGCGCGCGTGGTCGCACTATCGCGACGCGGCTTGAGGCCGACGATCGCACGCCTTCTCGCCGCACAACACCCTGCTTTCATCGAAGATCACCATGACCGAACATATGTTGCGCCTTGCGGGCCTCGAGCCGTTTAACGTCGGTGCGGGCGCGCTCTTCATCAACGTCGGCGAGCGCACGAACGTCACGGGCTCCAAGGCGTTCGCACGCATGATTCTGAACGGCCAGTTCGACGAAGCGCTCGCCGTCGCGCGCCAGCAGGTCGAAAACGGCGCCCAGGTCATCGACATCAACATGGACGAGGCGATGCTCGATTCGAAAGCGGCCATGGTGCGCTTTCTCAATCTCATCGCCTCCGAGCCCGACATCGCTCGCGTGCCGATCATGATCGACTCGTCCAAGTGGGAGGTGATCGAGGCCGGCCTCAAATGCGTGCAAGGCAAGGCCATCGTCAATTCGATTTCGCTGAAGGAAGGCGAAGAGGCGTTCCGCCATCACGCGCGGCTCATTCGTCGCTACGGCGCGGCGGCCGTCGTCATGGCGTTCGACGAAACGGGCCAAGCCGATACCTTCGAGCGCAAAACGCAGATCTGCCAGCGCTCGTACCGCTTCCTCGTCGACGAAGTGGGCTTCGAGCCCGAAGACATCATCTTCGATCCCAATATCTTCGCGGTCGCCACCGGCATCGAGGAACACAACAACTACGCCGTCGATTTCATCAACGCCACGCGCTGGATCAAACAGAATCTGCCGTATGCGAAGGTGAGCGGCGGCGTGTCGAACGTCTCATTCTCGTTCCGGGGCAACGATCCCGTGCGCGAAGCGATTCACACCGTGTTCCTCTACCACGCGATTCAAGCGGGCATGGACATGGGCATCGTCAACGCGGGGCAACTCGGCGTCTACGCCGATCTCGATCCCGAATTGCGCGAGCGCGTGGAGGACGTCATCCTCAACCGCCGCGACGACGCCACCGATCGTTTGCTCGAAATCGCCGACAAGTTCAAGACTGGCGCCGCGAAGAAGGAGGAAAACCTCGAGTGGCGCAATCAGCCGGTCGAGGCCCGGCTCGCCCATGCGCTCGTGCACGGCATCACGAATTTCATCGTCGACGATACGGAAGAGGCACGCGCGAAGATCGCCGCAGCGGGCGGGCGGCCGATCAACGTGATCGAAGGGCCGCTCATGGACGGCATGAACATCGTGGGCGACTTGTTCGGCCAGGGCAAGATGTTCCTGCCGCAAGTGGTCAAATCGGCGCGCGTGATGAAGCAGGCCGTCGCGCATCTGATTCCGTTCATCGAAGAAGAAAAGAAACGGCTGGCCGAAGCGGGCGGCGACGTGCGCGCCAAAGGCAAGATCGTGATCGCCACCGTCAAGGGCGACGTCCACGACATCGGCAAGAACATCGTGTCGGTCGTGCTCCAGTGCAACAACTTCGAAGTCGTCAACATGGGCGTGATGGTCCCGTGCAACGAGATCCTCGCCAAAGCGAAGGTGGAAGGCGCCGACATCGTGGGGCTCTCGGGCCTCATCACGCCAAGCCTCGAAGAGATGGCCTACGTCGCATCGGAGATGCAACGCGACGAGTACTTCCGCATCAAGAAGATTCCGCTGCTGATCGGCGGCGCGACCACGTCGCGCGTGCACACGGCCGTGAAAATCGCGCCCAACTATGAAGGACCGGTCGTCTACGTGCCCGACGCCTCGCGCTCGGTTTCGGTCGCATCGAGCCTGCTGTCGGACGAAGGGGCAGCCAAGTATCTCGACGAGTTGAAGGCCGACTACGATCGCATCAGGCAGCAGCACGCCAACAAGAAGGCGCAGCCGATGGTGACGCTCGCGGCCGCGCGCGAGAACAAGACCAAGATCGATTGGGCGGCATACCACCCGGTCAAGCCCGCGTTCGTCGGCCGGCGCGTGTTCAAGAACTACGATCTGAACGAGTTGGCGCAATACATCGACTGGGGGCCGTTCTTCCAAACGTGGGATTTGGCCGGCCCCTACCCGGCCATTTTGAACGACGAGATCGTCGGCGAATCGGCGCGGCGCGTGTTCTCCGACGCGAAATCGATGCTCGCGCGGCTGATCCAGGGCCGTTGGCTAACGGCGAACGGCGTGATCGCACTGCTTCCCGCCAATACCGTCGGCGACGACGACATCGAGATCTACACCGACGAATCGCGCACGCAGGTAGCGCTGACCTGGCACAACTTGCGTCAGCAAAGCGTGCGGCCAGTCGTGGACGGCGTGATGCGGCCGAATCGCTCGCTCGCCGATTTCATCGCGCCGAAGGATTCTGGCGTGGCCGACTACATCGGCATGTTCGCCGTTACAGCCGGCATCGGCGTCGAGGCCAAAGAAAAGCAGTTCCTGGCCGACCTCGACGACTACAGCGCGATCATGCTCAAGGCCCTCGCCGATCGCCTGGCCGAAGCGTTCGCCGAAGCCTTGCACGCCCGCGTGCGGCGCGAGATCTGGGGGTATGCGGCAAGCGAGGCGCTCGATAACGAAGCGCTGATCGCGGAGCAGTACGCCGGCATTCGTCCCGCCCCGGGGTATCCCGCTTGCCCCGACCACCTCGTCAAGCGCGACTTGTTCGCCGCACTCAGGGCCGACGAAATCGGCATGACCGTCACCGAATCGCTCGCCATGCTGCCTGCCGCGAGCGTGTCGGGTTTCTACATCGCCCATCCCGAGAGCCGCTATTTCTCGGTGGGCAAGATCGGGCGCGATCAAGTCGAAGATTTCGCACGCCGCAATGCGCTCAGCCTGCCCGAAGCGGAGCGGGCGCTCGCGCCGCTCTTATGAGCGTCGGCGGCAGGCGGCGTATAGGCAGGCATCGGAAGCTGGACGCGGCCGCGCCCCATAAAGGAAAGCCCGGCGCACGCGCTCACGTATGCCGGGCTTGGAATGCGATCGACTGCCTTTGATCCGACAAAAGCGCCAATGAAAGCGGCTCGTCTGCCGCGCCGCCGTTCGGGCTCGGCGCCAGCTTGCGCGACCTGGAACGTTTAGGGGCGTTCTTGGGGGCGCTTCACACGCCCCACAGGACGTCGGAGTTTTCGCGGTGCGCGGCCCGCAGCATGTCGAGGAACGGGAAAGCGCGCTGCGCGAGACCAATCGGTAGCTCGTGGTGCTCGTGACCCTCTTCGCCCTCGTGGAAGTGTCCTTCGTGCTCGGCGATTTCCTGCTTATCGGTCACGATCGCCGCCTCGAGCTTCGAGATGGCCGCGGGCAATTCGTCGTGGGTGATGACGCCACGCGCGCCCAACTGCTTTCCGATGATCCCGACGAGGTACTGGGCCAGATTTTCGAGCATAACCACTTCCGGCGCCGCACGACACTTGAATGTAATCAACATGATGGACCCGTTTCGTTCTGTTTACTTTCGCCTGACGGCGCCCCGCCGCATCGCTTACCGCGCGCATTCGGCGCGCCAGGCAGCATGCGAACCGAGCCACCCTTGCCGGGCGCCTCATTGAGACATATTAGCACCTGCTAAAATCCGCCTAGACTCAAACGCGCACCTTTGCGGCCCGCGCCCGTCATCGCTGCGGGCGCTGCCTTCCCGCCTCGCGCCAACCTTCCGCGTCCGCCCGGCGGACTGCCACTGCCGAACCGATCGAAACAGCATGCTGCCTGCACACAAACAAAGTCTCGAAGCCTTGCTCGCCGCCAGCGTCAAGCAAGTTGTCACCGAAGCAAACGGCGATGCCGCCGCGGTGCCCGCCATCGCTCTGGAGCGCCCGAAGGCGGCTGCGCATGGCGACGTCGCCTGCAACGTCGCCATGCAGTTGGCTAAACCGCTGCAGAAGAACCCGCGCGAGCTCGCTCAGCGCATCGTCGACGCCCTGCTCGCCCATGAGGGCGCGAAGGACTTGATCGAGACGGCCGAGATCGCCGGTCCCGGCTTCATCAACGTGCGCCTGACGCCGCACGCGAAGCAGGCGGTGGTCGCCGCCGTCATCGCCGAAGGCGCCGCATTCGGCCGCTCGGCGCACGCCGCGGGCAAACGCGTCTTGGTCGAGTTCGTGTCCGCCAATCCCACCGGCCCGCTGCACTTGGGCCACGGCCGGCAAGCCGCGCTCGGCGACGCCCTCGCCAACGTGCTCGCGAGCCAAGGCTACGACGTACATCGCGAGTTCTATTACAACGACGCGGGCGTGCAGATCCAGAACTTGGCGATTTCGACGCAAGCGCGCGCGAAGGGTTTGAAGCCCGGCGACGCCGGCTGGCCCGAGGCCGCTTACAACGGCGAATACATCGCCGACATCGCGCACGACTACCTGGCCGGCGAGACGGTCGCGGCCAAAGACGGCGAGCCCGTCAAAGGCACCGGCGACATCGACGATCTGGACGCCATCCGCAAGTTCGCCGTCGCCTATTTGCGCCACGAGCAGGACATGGATTTGCAAGCGTTCGGCGTCAAGTTCGACCGCTATTACCTCGAATCGTCGCTCTATACGGAAGGCCGCGTCGCCAAGACGGTCGACGCCCTGATCGCGACGGGCAAGACCTTCGAGCAAGAGGGTGCGCTGTGGCTGCGCACGACCGAATACGGCGACGACAAAGACCGCGTGATGCGCAAGTCCGACGGCACCTACACGTATTTCGTGCCCGATATCGCCTATCACGTCACGAAGTGGGAACGCGGCTTCTCGAAGGTCATCAACGTGCAGGGCTCCGATCACCACGGCACCATTGCACGCGTGCGCGCGGGCCTGCAAGCGCTCGGCGTGGGCATCCCCGCGGGCTACCCCGACTACGTGCTGCACAAAATGGTCACCGTCATGCGCGACGGCCAGGAAGTGAAGATCTCCAAGCGCGCCGGCAGCTATGTGACGGTGCGCGACTTGATCGAATGGTCGGGCGGCGCGCAGCCGGGGCAAGAGGCCGCGCCGGATTTGCTCGACGAAGCGACGATCCAGCGCGGTCGCGACGCCGTGCGCTTCTTCCTGATTTCGCGCAAGGCCGACACGGAGTTCGTCTTCGACGTCGATCTCGCGCTCAAGCAGAACGACGAGAACCCCGTCTACTACGTGCAGTACGCGCACGCGCGAATCTGCTCGATTCTCGCCGAATGGAAAACGCGCTTCGGAGGCGACGAAGCCGCCTTCCCGCAGATGGACGTGTCGGCGCTCACGAGCGTGCGCGCCATGGCGCTCATGCATAAGCTCGCCGAGTACCCCGACATGCTCACGCACGCGGCCTCCGAGCTCGCACCGCACGCGATCGCGTTCTACCTGCGCGAACTCGCGGGCGAATTTCACTCGTTCTACAATGCCGAGCGCGTGCTCGTCGATGTGCAAGCCGAGCGCGACGCGCGCATCGCGCTGTTGGCGGCCACACGGCAAGTGCTCGCCAACGGTCTCGCGATGATCGGCGTTTCGGCGCCGGCCAAGATGTAACGTTGCGCACGTTCGCCGCGCGGCTTAACGCACCGTCGCTATAATCGATGCCGCCGCCGCGCGGCATTCGCTTGGCGTGTGCCGCCCCCCGTGTTTCTTTCGCAGGTGATTCAGATAATGGCAAAACCGAGCCGCACTTCGCCACGCAATCCATCCAAGCACTCGAAGCAAAGCGGGGGAACATTCCTCGGCGTCGTGCTGGGCTTGATCGTCGGCCTCGCGATCGCTGTCGTCGTCGCGCTGTACATCACGCGCGCGCCCACGCCGTTCGTGGCGAAGGTCGCGCCGAACGCGGCATCCGAGGCAGGAACGGTCGAGCAGCAGTTCGACCCGAACCGGGCGCTGCAGGGCAAGACGCCGGGCCAGCCGGTGCCGCAGGCCGCTCAGCAACCGCCCGCCCCGCCCAATACCGCGCCGGGGCAATCGTCGGTGCAGCCGCAAGCGCCTGGCTTGCTGCAAGAGCCGCAAATCGTCGAGGTGCCGCCGTCGGGTGCGTCGAGCGCCAACGGCAACGCTCCTGCACAGCAGCAACAACAGCAGGCGCAGAACCAGCCGAACGCGGCCGCTCAGAAGAAGCCGCCTCAGGTGGCCAACGTGCCGCCGGCGGCCACGGGCAGCGCGCCGCATGCGAACAATGGCGCGCCGGCTGCGGCCGATGCGAACACGGGCTATTTCCTGCAAGTGGGCGCGTATAAGACCGCCGCCGACGCGGAGCAACAGCGTGCCCGACTGGCCTTCCAGGGCTTCGAATCGAAGGTGTCGCAGCGCGATGCGGGCGGCGTGACGTACTATCGCGTCCGAATCGGGCCGTTCTCGAAGTTCGAGGACATGAATTCGACGCGTCAGCGTCTGTCCGATGCAGGCATCGACACGGCTGTGATTCGCTTCGCCAAGCAGTAACCCCAATGACGGTCCTCGCCGTGCGCCACTGAACCAATCGCGCACGGCGTGGGTCTGAACCGGCAGTGCGTCGATGCGCACACGCGCCGCGGCGCGTCGAGTAGGTGCTTCATTTCCACCTGAACCCAACATGAAAAAACTGATCCGCACGCTGTTGTTTTCCGTCAGTCTGAGTGTCCTCGGCGTGGGCTTTGCCCATGCGTCGCCCGCGGCACCCGTCGCTGGCAAGGACTACACGATTCTGAAGACGCCGCAGCCCGTCGATGTCCCGGCCGGCAAGATAGAGGTGATCGAATTCATGTGGTACGGCTGCCCGCACTGCAATGAGTTCGACCCGTATTTGGAGAAGTGGGTCAAGGCGCTGCCGCCCGATGTGGTCTTCAAGCGGGTGCCCGTTGCCTTTCGCGACGATTTCATTCCGCATTCGAAGCTCCTTCACGCGCTCGATGCGATGGGTCTCGTGCAGCAGTTGACGCCCGATATCTTCCATGAAATCCATGTCAACAAGAACTACCTGTTGACGCCGGACGATCAAGCCAAATTCCTGGCGACGAAGGGCGTCGACTCGAAGAAATTCTTGGCCGCTTATAACTCGTTTTCGACGCAATCGTCGTTGAACCGCGATAAGCAACTGATTCAGGACTATAAGATCGACGGCGTGCCCACGATTGCAGTGCAAGGCAAGTACGAAACAGGCCCCGCCGCCACCGACAGTCTGCCGGGCACCATCCAAGTGCTCGATTACCTCATCTCGCAGATTCGCGCGAAGAAGATGTAAGCGGTTGCGCGCCGGCATGACTTCATCGTTGAAGGTTTTCATCACCGGCGCGTCCAGCGGCATCGGCCTCGCACTGGCCGCGGAATATGCACGGCAAGGCGCAACGCTCGGGTTGGTTGCGCGCCGCTTCGACGCGCTGTCCGAGTTCGCTCGGCGTTTTCCTCATCTATCGATTTCGGTCTACGCGGCGGACGTACGCGACGATGCCGCGCTGGCGGATGCGGCGGCGCTATTCATCGGCGAGCACGGGTTGCCGGATGTCGTCATCGCCAATGCGGGCATCAGCAAGGGCGTTGCCACGGGGCATGGCGATCTCGCGGCGTTTCGCGAAGTCATGGACGTGAACTGCTTCGGTATGGCTGCGACGTTCGAGCCGTTTGCGAGGGCAATGAGCGAAGCGCGACGCGGCACGTTGGTCGGCATCGCGAGCGTGGCCGGCGTGCGCGGGTTGCCGGGCTCCGGCGCGTATAGCGCCTCGAAGGCGGCGGCACTGACGTACCTCGAATCGCTGCGGGTCGAAATGCGCCCGTTCGGCGTGGCCGTGGTGACGATCGCGCCGGGTTATATCCGTACGCCGATGACCGCGCACAACCCTTACCCGATGCCGTTTCTGATGGACGCGGAGCGCTTTGCCCGCAGGGCTGCCGGCGCGATTGCTCGGAAGCGGCGATTCGCCGTCTTCCCTTGGCCGATGCGGCTCGTCGCGATGCTGCTGCGGTGCTTGCCGCGCTGGATGTATGATCGGGTCTTCGAGAAAGCACCGCGTAAGCCTCGGGCGGTGGGGTAGAGGAACCGCCCTCGATCCGAAGTACCATTCCCCGCTTCATCCCCAATGCGTGCCATCCCATGAGCCGAATCGATGCCGCCGGAGTCGAACATCCGCGCGCGAGCAATAACGCCCGCATCGTCTCCCTCGTCCCCAGCATCACCGAACTCCTATTCGCATTGGGGCTAGGCGAGCGCATCGTAGGTCGCACGGGGTTTTGCGTGCATCCGCGCGACGCCGTGCGCGCCGTTCCCAAGGTGGGCGGCACCAAAGCAGTCAAACTCGATGCCGTGCGCGCACTCGCGCCGACCCACGTCATCGTCAACATCGACGAAAACGAAAAGCCCACGATCGACGCGCTCGCCGAGTTCGTTCCGCATGTCATCGTCACGCACCCTCTCGCTGCGCACGATAACCTCTCGCTCTACGCCATGCTCGGCGCGATCTTCGGCCGAGAACAGGCAGCGCAAAGCCTAGGCGGGGCGCTGTCCTCACGGCTCGATGCCATCGCACACGCGCCCTGGCCCGAGCGGCGCGTGCTTTACGTCATCTGGCGCGATCCTTGGATGACGATCGCGCGCGACACCTATATTTCTTCGATGCTTCGCCTCGTCAACTGGCACACTTGGCCCGACATCGAAGGCGGCTACACCGGCGGCAACCGCTACCCTACGTTCGATTTCGACGACCCTGCCCTCGCCAGCGTCGAGCGCATCCTGCTCTCGTCCGAGCCGTATCGCTTCACCGCGAAGCATCGCGACGAACTGGCCGCGGACGCACGGCTCGCGGGCAAGACCGTGCAACTCATCGACGGTGAACTGACCTCGTGGTACGGCTCGCGCGCAATCGAGGGCATCGACTACTTGCGAGGACTTGCCGAAGCGGTAGCACGCGGCATTTAGCGCACGCGCGTCATGGGAGCCGATGCGGGTCGACTCGCGCTGCGTCGCTCATCGGTTCATCGGTTCATCGGTTCATCGGTTCATCGGTTCATCGGTTCATCGGTTCATCGGTTCATCGCCTCATCGCCTCATCGCCACAGCCCTTCGATCGCCAAACAATCAGCGCTCGCAGCGAGACCCCATATCCATATAAAGGGCCTATCGTTGTCGACACCGCGCGCTTGGGCTAAGCTCGTTGGCTCGACCCAGCCGCATCCACTATTTCCGGCCGTCCCTCGACCCACTTGGAGTTTCCATGCGCGTCAAACTGCTCGCCGCCACGCTCGCCGTCTTGCCCGCCCTCGCGCTCGCCAAGCCGCTCACCGTTTGCACCGAGGCGAGCCCCGACGGCTTCGATGTCGTTCAGTTCAATTCGCTCGTCACGACCAACGCCTCGGCCGATGTGATCTTCAACACGCTAGTCGACTACGACGAAGCGAACAAGAAAGTCGTGCCGTCGTTGGCCGAGAAGTGGGAAGTGAGCAGCGACGGTCTCTCCTACACGTTCCATTTGCGTCCGAACGTGGCGTTCCAAAGCACCGATTATTTCAAGCCGACACGGCCGCTCGATGCCGACGACGTCGTCTTCACGTTTGATCGTATGCTCGACGCGGCCAACCCCTGGCACAAGGTGGCCGGCCCCAACGGCTTCCCGCACGCGCAATCGATGGGGCTCGTGAAGCTAGTGAAAGCCGTCAAGAAGCTCGACGAGCACACGGTGCAATTCGATCTGAACGAGCCGAACGCCACCTTCCTGCCCATGCTGACGATGGGCTTCGCCTCGATCTATTCGGCCCAGTACGCCGATCAGTTGCTCAAGGCCGGCACGCAAACCGATCTGAACGCCAAGCCCATCGGCACCGGCCCCTTCGTCCTGAAAAGCTATACGAAGGACGCCGTGATTCGCTATGACGCCAATCCCACCTACTGGGGACCCAAGCCAAAGGTCGATCGGCTCATCTATGCGATTACGCCCGACCCGTCGGTCCGCATGCAAAAGGTCAAGGCCAACGAATGCCAGATCGCGCTCTCGCCCAAGCCAAGCGACGTTGCGCAAGCGAAGGAAAGCAAATCGCTCGCGGTCGTGCAGACACCCGCATTCATGACGGCGTTCGTCGCGCTGAACACGCAACACAAGCCGCTCGACGACGAGCGCGTGCGTCAGGCCATCAACATGGCGTTCGATCGCGCCAACTATCTGAAGGTCGTCTTTGAAAACACGGCGGCGCCGGCAGTCAATCCGTATCCGTCCAACACGTGGAGCTACGACAAAGCGATCGCCGCTTACCCCTACGACCCGGCCAAAGCCAAAGCGCTGCTCGCGCAAGCCGGATATCCGAACGGGTTCTCGACGACGATTTGGGTGCGCCCGCAAGGCAGCGTGCTCAATCCGAAGCCCAAAGTCGGCGCGGAATTGCTGCAAGCGGATCTGGCCAAGATCGGCGTGAAAGCCGAGGTCAAGATCATCGAATGGGGCGAACTCATCAAACAAGCCAAGCAAGGCGAGCACGACATGCTGTTCATGGGCTGGGCCGGCGACAACGGCGATCCCGACAACTATCTCACGCCGCTGTTCAGTTGCAACGGCGTCAAATCGGGCATCAACTTCGCCCGCTATTGCAACGACACGCTCGATAAGCTGATCGCGGATGCCCGATCGAAAACGGATCAAGCGGCGCGCGCCACGGACTATGAAGCGGCGCAGAAGATCATCCACGATCAAGCGCTTTGGATCCCCCTCGGCTATCCCACGGCGAGCGCCATCACTCGCAGCACCGTGACGGGCTACAAGGTCAGCGCGTTCGGCCGGCAAAACTTCGGGGCCGTATCGGTGCAATGACGCGGCGCGCAGGGCGTGCGCGACGAACGGCGGCCCGTTGACGCTTGTCACACAGCCGCCGTAACCTAGCGCACGGTCAAGCGCCGATCGGTCGACGTTCCGCACGTGGCGTCGCGTGTTCACGCTCGCCGCCGCGTGGCGAAGCCTCGCGATGGCACGGGCGCGCCTGCCCAGGCCCAACATGGCCCGGCCTAGAGCGCGGCGCAAGTGCGCTACGGAAAACCACACGTCGATTCACGCATTACGGGGTAGTCATGCGAAAACTCGGCCGCGCGGTGGCGGCTTTCACGATCTGGACCGCGGCTAGCGCCGCCTTCGCTCAATCCGCCGCGCCCGACGCCGAGGTCCCCGCCTCCGTTGCAGTCACGCCGATGCTCGTCACGCAGGTGAACGTCGCATCCGAACCGGCAACGGCGACGCCCACCGCGCCAATCGCCGCGCCGCACTCCGGGCCCGCGCCCATCGTCGCGGTGCCGGGCGCCGTCTACGTCACTCACTTCATCGCCGCCCCGGCGGGCGCGGCGCCTTCGGGCCTGCTCGCCCGGCTGCGCGCGGCCTTGCATGCGCGCGCGGCAGGCCGGGACGCGGGACTCGTCGCCCAAGCTGTCGTCCAACGGCTCAACCATGCGGGGGTGGCCGCGCGCTACCTCGCGCCGGGAGAGCCGCCTCCCGTGACGGGATGGCTCATCGGCGGCGTCTTCCACCTGCAAAGCGAAGCAACGGCAGCCGCTTCCGATAGCGCCGTGCCCGAGGCCGAACGGGAAGCGGCGGGCGCCGAGGTTTCCATCACCGTCGCCGATCTCGAACACAGCGCCGATACGCCGTTCGCCGTGCTCGGCGCGCCGCTCGTCGCCAGCGGCGCACAAAACGCTCAGAGCGTTCAGGGCGAGTGGCGTCCGTACGTCGTGCCGGCCAAGCTCGCCTTCGAGCGCGCCGATCGGAACACGGCCGTCGCCGCGCTCGCCCAGCAGATCGTCGATGCATTCGTCGGCAATATGACCGCGCTGCGTCAGGCCGACGCCCGCTCGATCGAGCCCTGAAGGCCGCCGAACGCCTGCGAGGGCGGGAAGGCCTGCGCTGCCTAGCGCCCTCGCCCTCGCGTTCGCGTTCGTCCACCGCCACCGCCAAATCCCAAGCGCCAAGCCGCCCTGCGCACTTCGTGGCGGCGCCGGCGCGGCTGCACTATCCTTCAGGGCGAACGCAGCGCCGCCCCGGCGCGATTTTTTCGGAGTTGGCCATGTCTTATCTGCTGTTGATCATGGAGCCGATCGGCCAGCGCGCCGAGCGCACGTCCGAGGCCTCGCATGCCGCTTACGACACGATGGTTCGCTTTGGCGAAGCGTTGAAAGAACGCGGCGTGCTCGTCGCGGCGCAGTCGCTTGCCTCGACGCAGGAGGCCGTAAGGGTGGAGGTGCGCGACGGCGAGCGTCGCTTCATCGACGGTCCGTTCGCCGAGGCCAAGGAAATGGTTGGCGGCTTCTATCTGCTCAACTGCGAGCGAGAAGAAGACGCGCTGGCGATCGCCGTCGAATGCCCAGCGGCACAATGGTGCACGGTCGAAGTCAGACGGCTCGCGCCCTGCTACGAGTGAGGCCCGCGGCCTTTGCCACCTCAGGCGCCGGCCATTTCGACACTTTCCGCGATTTCCCCGGTTTCCCAAAAATAGCCAAGCCGATGTCGATTTGCGCTCGCTCGGTTCGTCGTGAAGTCAGGAGCCGGTGAGCGGTCTCCGTCAACTTCGAGGAGCGCAACGATGCGATTCATGATCATGGTTCGGGCCAACGGGCAAAGCGAATCGGGCGCCATGCCCGAGGAGAAACTGATGGCGGCGATGGCGACGTATCACGAGGAACTCGCCAAAGCGGGGGTACTGCTCGATGCGAACGGGCTGCAGCCCAGTTCCAAAGGCTGGCGCGTGCGCTATGCGGACGGCAAGCGAACCGTCATCGACGGGCCATTCGCGGAGACCAAGGAACTGATCGCCGGCTATACGCTGATCCAGGTGCGCTCGCGCGAAGAGGCGCTCGAATGGGCGCGGCGCTTCCCGGCGCCATTCGGCGAAATGGCGGAAGGCGAAATCGAGGTGCGCCCGCTGTACGAATTCGACGATTTCGAGCCGAGCGCAGCGGTCGAGCGCATTCGCGAAATCGACGCCAACCTAGGCTGAACGATGTCGAATCCCACCCATCGCGCGATCGAAGCCGTCTGGCGCATCGAAGCGGCCCGCGTCGTCGCTTATGCGGCGCGCTTCGTGCGCGATATCGGCGTGGCCGAGGAACTCGCGCAAGACGCGCTCGTCGCCGCGCTCGAGCATTGGCCGCGCGATGGCGTGCCCGACAATCCCGGCGCCTGGCTAATGGCGACGGTCAAGCATCGGGCGCTCGATAAGCTGCGCCAGGATGCCCTTCACGCGAAGAAGCATGAAGCGATGGGCCGCGACTTGGACGCGCTCGAAGCGCACGTGGTGCCCGATTTCGTCGACTCGCTCGACGCCGCGCGCGCCGACGACATCGGCGACGACTTGCTGCGGCTGATTTTCACCGCATGCCATCCGGTGCTGTCGACCGATGCGCGCGTCGCGCTCACGCTGCGTTTGCTGGGCGGGCTGGCGACGCACGAAATCGCACGCGCGTTCCTCGCCCCCGAAGCGACGATCGCGCAGCGGATCGTGCGCGCCAAGCGCACACTGCGCGAGGCGCGCGTGCCGTTCGAGGTGCCGCGCGCCGACGCGCGCGAAACGCGCATGGCATCGGTGCTCGAAGTCATCTACCTGATCTTCAACGAAGGCTATTCGGCCACAGCGGGCGACGATTGGATGCGGCCCGCGCTGTGCGACGAAGCGCTGCGCGTCGGCCGGATTCTCGCCGAACTGGCGCGCGAGGACAGCGAGGTGCATGGGCTCGTCGCCCTAATGGAGCTGCAGGCCTCGCGCCTGCACGCACGCGTCGATGCAAGCGGCCGCCCCGTGCTGCTCGCCGAGCAGGACCGCTCTCGCTGGGACCCGCTCTTGATTCGCCGCGGCCTTGCGGCGCTCGCGCGCGCCGAAGCGCTGGGCGGCGCGCTGGGTCCTTATGCACTGCAGGCCGCGTTGGCCGCTTGCCATGCACGCGCGCACCGCGCCGAGGATACCGATTGGGCCCGGATCGTCGCGCTCTACGATGCGCTCGTGCAAGTTGCGCCTTCGCCCGTCGTCGAGCTGAACCGCGCGGTAGCCGTCGGCATGGCGTTCGGCCCGCAGACGGGTTTCGCGATCGTCGAGGCGCTCGCCGCCAACCCCGCGCTCGCCCGCTACCACTGGCTGCCGAGCGTGCGCGCCGATTTTCTGGCCAAGCTCGGGCGGTTCGACGAAGCCCGCGCGGAATTCGAGCGGGCCGCCGCGATGACGCAGAATGCGCGCGAGCGAGACTTGTTGCTCGTGCGTGCGAACGAAATGGCTTCGGATCGACGCTAGCCCTCGCCCATCCTGTGCTTTCCCGCGGAAAGCAGGGCGCGGCGCACCCGCATAGCCCGCCTGACTCACCCCGGTTAGCCCCATCGACGGCTTCCGGCGAATCGCCGCCCTTGGCTGCGGCACTTCATCCGTATGCCCGACCGCGCAGCATCGCGCATGCGCGCCGGCTCGAGCGCGATACGGGGAAACTGCGACTGCAGGTAGCTTGGGCGCCGGGAACGCTACGTGCTATGAAAGCTTTCTATTTGCTTTCACCCCGAGCACATAGGAGCGCTCATGACACCTGCCCGATGCATCACGAATCGTTTTGTCGTCGCGTTGCTCTCGCTCGCTCCAGCGATGCAGGACACGCGCGCGGCCGACACCGCCACCCCCGTCCTTGCCGAGCGAGTCTCACAGTTCATCGTGAAAGTCAAAATGCCGGCGACCGCGCAATCTATACAGACGGGCCCCGCCGACCGCGATGCGCATGCGGCGCTCGCCCGGCGCGTGATCGAACGCGTAATCGCCGAGGGCAGGGAACCATCGCCCGCGCGCCCGTCGCCGAGCGGCCGAAGCGATCGCCGACATTCGGCCGATGTCCGGCGGCGCGCACGTCGCTACGCTCGGCTCGCCCATCAGCGATGCCGCGGCCACTACGATCGCCGAGCGGCTTCAGGCGCAGCCGGAGGTCGAATACGCCGAGCCCGATTATCGGTTGCACCGCCAGCTTGCGCCCACCGACCCGCTGTACGCCCAACAATGGGGCTATCGCGATGCAACGGGCGCAGCCCGTTTCGAGACTGCGTGGGAGACGGCGACAGGTTCGGCCGAAGTCGTGATCGCCGTGGCCGATACGGGTTACCGTCCGCATCCCGATCTCGCGGCGCACTTGCTGCCCGGTTACGACTTCGTCAGCAATCCGCTTTTCTCCAACGACGGCGACGGCAGAGACGCCGACGCGTCCGATCCCGGCGATTGGGTAACGGCCGAAGAATCGCGCCAGTGCGACGGCACCGATCTTTGGGTAGGCAACAGTTCGTGGCACGGCACGCATGTGGCGGGCACGATCGGCGCGGTGGCGAACAACGAGATCGGCGGCGCGGGCGGGCTTTGGCACACCCGAATCCTGCCGGTGCGCGTGCTCGGCAAATGCGGCGGCCCGGCCAGCGACATCATCGACGCCATGCGCTGGGCCGTGGGGCTGCCCGTGCCGGGGGTGCCCGACAATCCGCATCCGGCCAAGATCGTGAACGTGAGCTTGGGCACTTCGCAACCGTGCAGCCACGCCATGCAGGCGGCGATCGACGATGTGATCGTGCGCGGCGCGAGCGTCGTGGCGGCGGCGGGCAATAGCGGGGCCGAAGTCGGGGAACCGGCAAGTTGCCGCGGCGCGATCGCCGTGGCCGCCATCGACGAAAAAGGCGAGAAAGCGCCGTTCAGCAATGCCGGGGCGCGCATCGATTTGGGCGCGCCCGGCGTCGGCATCGTATCGACGGCCAATGCCGGGCTGACCGTGCCCGCCGAAGATAACTATAAGCGCTACAACGGCACGAGCATGGCAGCGCCGCATGTGTCGGCCGCGATCGGACTGATGCTGGCCGTCGACCCCAAGCTCACGCCCGAATCGATTCGCGAAAAACTCGTGGGCGCGGTGCGCCGCTACCCGGACGGTTCGACCTGCGCGAAGACGGAGACGGGCACGCTATGCGGCGCGGGCATGCTCGACGCGGCGGCGGCGGTCGAAGCGGCCCGCGCAGCATCCATGGCGGGCAACGGCGGGCGCGCTTCAGGCGGATAGGACGGCAACGGGGCCGGCCGGCGCGAACCGCACCACCCCGTCCGCGTCCTCCCGGCGCGCCAACTCGCCCGCGAGCCACAGCAAGTGCAAGTGGGCGAGCGCCTCACCCATCGCGAACGTCATCTGATGAATGTCGAGCGCACGCTTGAACATCATCGGCACGATTTCGGCCGCGCTCATCGGCCGGGCGGCGCACGCCTCGCGCACTTCGGCGAGCCGCGCGTCGTGATGCGCGCGCAGTTGTGCGATGCGCGTGTGCAGGCCGCGAAACGGTTTGCCATGCGACGGCAGCACGAGTGTATCGGCCGGCATCGTCAAATAGCGGCCCAGCGATTCGAGGTACAGCGCGAGCGGGTTGCCTTCCGGTTCGATGTCGAACACCGAAACGTTGGTCGAGATGCGTGGCAATACCATGTCCCCGGAAATGAGCACGCCCGCGGATTCGCAAAAGAGCGCCGCGTGCTCGGGCGAGTGCCCATATCCGGTAACGATGCGCCAGTCGTTCGCGCCGATCCGCACGACATCGCCTTCGCGCAAGCGACGGAACTGCGAAGGCATCGACGGCACGAGTTTCGAGTAATAGTCGCGCCGGTTGCGCAGTTTTTCGAGCGAAACCGGATCGGCCAGGCCATGGCGCTCGAAATGGCGCGCCGCGCCTTCGCCGCCCGCATTCGAGCCGTCGCCCGCGGCCATGACGCGCCCGAGCATGTATTCGCCGAGCGTAATCCATAGGCGCACATTCCAGCGCTCGCGCTCGCCGCCGCGGCAGATCCAATCGGCCAGCCCCTGATGATCGGGATGGCAATGCGTCACGATCGTGCGCAACACCGGCAAGCCGCCCAGCTCCCGCTCGAAAATCCGCTCCCAGTTGGCCTTGATCGAGGCGTCGGCAATGCCGCAATCGACGACGGTCCAACCGGACTGGCCGTCGATTTCGTCGCGCAACAGCCAGAGATTGATGTGATCGAGCACGAACGGCAACGGCATCCGCACCCAGTAAACGCCCGGCGCCACTTCGAGCAGACGGCCCGGCTCAGGCAAAGTATCGGCGAACGGATAGTCGAGTTGATGTTCCAATGCATTCATCAGGAGCGTCCTAGGCGAACGGCCGGACCGGCCAGTTGCGCTTTGTCGAAGTTGACGATAACGTAAACGTTCATCGATTCTACCTGATCGACGGCGTTAAAATCACGAGCCGCCTTCCGCCCCGGCCGCCCGCCGGCGCCGTTTATCCGACGCGTTCGACCATGACCCAGCACTTTACGATCACCGAGCTTGCGCGTGAATTCGATGTCACGCCCCGCGCCATTCGCTTCTACGAGGATCAAGGGCTGCTCGCGCCGAGCAGGGAAGGCGCAAGCGGCCTACGGCGCGTCTACTCGAGCCGCGACCGCACGCGGCTCAAGCTCACGCTGCGCGGCAAGCGGCTCGGCTTCACGCTGTCGGAGATTCGCGAATTGCTCGATCTGTACGAATCGCCCACCGATACCGTGCCGCAATTGCACGCGTTCCTCGCGACCATCGCCGAGCACCGCCAAGTGTTGGAGCGCCAACTGGAGGATTTGAACGCGACGCTGGAAGATCTTGCACAGTACGAGTCGCAGTGCCGCTCGATGCTGGCCGAAAACGGCGTGGACGCCGGGCGCGCGAGCGCCGCAATCGAGCGCGCCGCGCAATCAGAGGGACCATGAAGCACTTTCCTAAGCTGCTGTCGTCGCAGATCGGCTTCGATGTCGCGCAAACGATGCTCGAAGGCTTCAACCGCCACTACAGCCACTTTCGCGCTGCAGCCGTGCACGCCAAGACGCTGTTCGAGACCGCCGACTGGCTCGCGCTGCAAAAACTCGCACGCGATCGGATCGCCTCCTACGACGATCGCGTCGACGAATGCGTGCGGCTGCTCGAAGACGAATACGACGCCGAAAACATCGACGACGAAGTCTGGCAGCAGATCAAGCTGCACTACATCGGCCTGCTGACGCACCATCTGCAGCCCGAATGCGCCGAGACGTTCTTCAATTCGGTGTGCTGCAAGATCTTGCACCGGTCGTATTTCAACAACGACTTCATTTTCGTGCGGCCCGTCATCTCCACGGAATATTTGGAGAACGAGGAACCCGCGGCAAAGCCGACCTATCGCGCGTACTACCCGGGCAAGGATGGGCTGGCCGCCACGCTAGAGCGCATCGTCACGAACTTCCAACTCGACCACCCGTTCGAGGATTTGAAGCGCGACGTCGCCTGCATCATCGATGCGATCCACGAAAACTACGGGCCGTTTGCGGAAGCGTTCAACTTCCAAGTGCACGTGCTCTCGTCGCTGTTCTTCCGCAACAAAGCGGCCTACATCATCGGCCGCATCATCAACGGCGAGGTGCTGCTGCCTTTCGCCGTGCCGATCCGCCATGCAGCGTCGGGCCAGCTCACGCTCGACACGGTTCTGCTCAAGCGCGAGCAGTTGCAGATCATCTTCAGCTTTTCGCACTCGTATTTTCTCGTCGATATGGACGTGCCTTCCGCCTACGTCGACTTTCTCGGCACGATCATGCCGGGTAAGCCGAAAGCGGAAATCTACACTTCCGTCGGCTTGCAAAAGCAAGGTAAGAACAACTTCTACCGCGATCTGCTCAGACATCTGTCCCACTCGAGCGATCATTTCATCATCGCGCCCGGCATCAAGGGGCTCGTGATGGTCGTATTCACGCTGCCCTCGTTCCCGTACGTATTCAAGATCATCAAGGACGCATTTCCCGCGCCGAAGGACACCACGCGCGAGAAGATCCAAGAGAAGTACCAGCTCGTGAAACGACACGACCGGCTGGGCCGCATGGCGGACACGCTCGAGTATTCGAGCGTCGCGTTGCCGCTCGCGCGTTTGGACGAGCAGCTCATTCGCGAGTTGGAGAAAGAAGCGCCGTCGATGATCGAGTACGAGGGCGATTGCCTCGTCATCAAGCACGTCTATATCGAGCGGCGCATGGTGCCGCTCAATCTGTTCCTGCAAAACGGCACCGAAGCCGACATCGAGCACGCCATCAAGGAATACGGCGATGCGGTCAAGGAGCTCATGCAAGCGAACATCTTCCCGGGCGACATGCTCTACAAGAATTTCGGCGTGACGCGCCACGGCCGCGTCGTGTTCTACGACTACGACGAGATCGAATATCTGACCGACTGCAACGTGCGCCGCGTGCCGCAGGCGCAAACCGAGGAAGACGAGTTGTCGGCCGAGCCGTGGTACGCCGTGGCGCCCAACGATATCTTTCCCGAAACCTATTCGACGTTTCTGCTCGGCGACCCCACCGTGCGCCGTTATTTCATGCGCCATCACGCCGATTTCTTCGATCCCGCGCTTTGGCAAAAACATAAGGAATTCCTGCTCAAGGGCGAATTGCCCGACTTCTTTCCCTACGACCAAAGCGCCCGCTTCTGCGTGCGCTATCCGGAGCGCTTCGCCCAGCCGCAAGCGGCCGGCGCAGCAGGCGCGGCGCAGCACGCGCCGCCCGGTGCGCCGCGCAGCGGCGGCGGACCGGATGCGGCGCGCGCGGCATGAGTTCGGCCGCGCGCCCATGGTCGCATCTCTCATCGCCCTAGCCCGTTAGGGTCCAACCGCCACGACGCACTATGAACGATCAGAACCATCCGCTAGCTCAGCTGTTCGCCAACAACGAAGCGTGGGTCGAGCGCAAGCTCGCCGAAGACCCGCAATACTTCGCCCGCCTTGCCGATCAGCAAGCGCCAGAGTACCTGTGGATCGGCTGCTCCGATTCGCGCGTGCCCGCCAATCAGATCATCGGGTTGCCGCCCGGCGAGGTATTTGTTCATCGCAACATCGCGAACGTCGTCGTCCACTCCGATCTGAATTGCCTGTCGGTCATTCAGTTCGCCGTCGACCTGCTCAAGGTCAAGCACATCATGGTCGTGGGCCACTACGGGTGTTCCGGCGTCGGCGCGGCGCTGCACGATCGGCGCGTGGGCTTGGCCGACAACTGGCTGCATCACATTCACGACGTACGCGCCAAGCACGCCGCGCTGCTCGAACAGTGGCCCATGGTGGCGCGCCATCGGCGCTTGGTCGAACTGAACACGATCGAGCAGGTCGTGAACGTGTGCCGCACGACCATCGTCAACGACGCCTGGGCGCGCAGCCAGCCGCTCACCGTCCACGGCTTGGCCTACGGCGTTCACGACGGGCGCGTGCGCAACCTCGGCATGACCATCTCGAACGCCGACATGCTCGATTCGACCTATCGACGCTGCGTCGCCGCGCTCTCGGCGCAGCAAGCCGGCTCGGCGCAAAACGACGTCGTCGCTGCCGATGCCGCCACGCTCGCCAATATCGAGCAAGTCGTACAGGGTGTGATCAAGGAGATCAAACATGACTGACGCCATGCGCAACACGAACGATCCGATCGTCATCGTCTCGGCGGCCCGCACACCGATGGCCGGCTTCCAAGGCGAATTCGCTTCGCTGACCGCGCCGCAACTCGGCGCGGCGGCGATCGCCGCTGCGTTGGAACGCTCGGGACTGACGCCGCAGCAAGTGGAAGAAGTGCTGATGGGGTGCGTGCTGCCCGCCGGCCTCGGCCAGGCGCCCGCGCGCCAAGCGGCGCTCGGCGCGGGCCTGCCGCTCGCGACGGGCTGCACGACCGTCAACAAGATGTGCGGCTCGGGCATGCGCACCGCCATGTTCGCGCACGACATGCTCGCGGCCGGCTCGGTCGAGGTCGTGGTCGCGGGCGGCATGGAGAGCATGACCAATGCGCCATATCTGCTGCCCAAGGCGCGCGCCGGCATGCGCATGGGGCACGGCCAAGTGCTCGATCACATGTTCCTCGACGGCCTGGAAGACGCTTACGAGAAAGGCCGCCTCATGGGCGCCTTCGCTGAGGAGTGCGCGAGCGCCTACGGCTTCACGCGCGAAGCGCAAGACGCCTTCGCCGTCGAGTCGCTCGTGCGCGCCAAGCGCGCGAACGAGGACGGCTCGTTCGCCTGGGAAATCGCGCCGGTGAAGGTCGCGGGCCGCAAAGGCGACGAGGTCACGATTTCGCGGGACGAGCAGCCGTTCAAGGCCAATCTCGAGAAGATCGCGACGCTCAAGCCTGCATTCAGCAAGACGGGCACCGTCACCGCCGCGAATTCGTCGTCGATCTCCGACGGCGCCGCGGCGCTCGTCATGATGCGCGCCTCCACGGCCGAGCGGCTCGGCGTCACGCCGCTCGCGCGCGTGGTCGGGCATGCGACGTTCGCGCAAGAACCGTCGAAGTTCACGACGGCGCCCGTCGGAGCGATTCGCACGCTGTTCACGCGCAACGGCTGGCGCGCGGGCGAGGTCGATCTCTATGAAATCAACGAAGCGTTCGCGGTCGTGACGATGGCCGCGATGAAAGACCATGAGATCCCCCATGAGAAGGTGAACGTCAACGGCGGCGCATGTGCGCTCGGTCACCCCATCGGCGCCTCGGGCGCGCGCATTCTCGTTACGCTGATCGGCGCGCTACGCGCGCGCGGCGGCAAGCGTGGCGTGGCGAGCCTGTGCATCGGCGGCGGCGAAGCGACGGCGATGGGCATCGAACTCGTCTGAGAGCGCGCACCGCTTGGGGCATGCGCCTCGTTTGTTCCGATCGGTTGAGGAGGCATTGATGAAGACAGCACTGATCGTCGGCGCATCGCGCGGCATCGGCCACGAGTTCTTGCGCCAGTACAGCGCCGCGGGCTGGCGCGTGATCGCTACGGCGCGCGATGCTCGTGCGCTGGCCGAACTCGAGGCGCTCGGCGCGCAAACCCTCGCGCTCGACGTCGCCGAACCCGTCGACATCGCGGCGCTCGAAGAAAAGCTGGCGGGCGAGCGGCTCGATTTGGCGCTCATCGTCGCCGGCGTCTATGGTCCCGCAACCGAAGGCGTCGAGGCGTTCAGCGTCGAGGACTTCGACTACGTGATGACGACGAACGTGCGCGGGCCAATGATGCTGATGCCGATATTGTTGCCGCTCGTCGAATCGGCTCAAGGCGTGTTCGGCGTGCTGTCGAGCCGCATGGGCAGCATCGCCGAAGCCACGGGCACGACGGGCTGGCTTTATCGCGCGAGCAAGGCCGCGCTGAACAGCGCATTGCGCACGGCCGCCTTGCAAACGCGACGCGCGACCTGCATCGCGCTCCATCCGGGCTGGGTGCGCACCGGCATGGGCGGTGCCCATGCGGCCATCGACGTCGAGCGCAGCGTTTCAGGCATGCGCACGGTCCTCGCCGCGGCGGCCGTCGATCGCGAAACCTATCACGGACGATTCGTCCAGTACGACGGGACGAGCATCGATTGGTAGGACCCCGTCATAGAAACTCGTAGGCAGTCCTAAGCATTTAAGATCATCGATAAGGAGACGTCGACATGGTGCTCGACCAGGATCACACAATGATCCGCGACGCTGTGCGCACCTTCGTGCGCGACGCCATCGCACCGCATGCGGCCGCATGGGACCGCGAGCGCACGTTTCCCAAAGACGTGCATCGCCAGTTGGCCGAACTTGGCGCCTATGGCGTGCTGGTTCCGACCGAATACGGCGGCGCGGGGCTCGATGCGCTTGCGCTCGCCGTCATTCTCGAGGAAATCGCGGCCGGCGACGGCGGCACCTCCACCGCCATTTCGGTCAACAACTGCCCTGTTTGCAGCATCTTGCTCGCATACGGCAGCGAGCAGCAAAAACGCGACTGGCTCACGCCGCTCGCGCGCGGCGAGATGCTCGGCGCGTTTTGCTTGACCGAACCGCAAGCGGGCTCGGACGCATCGGCGCTGCGCACGGGCGCCGTGCGCGACGGCGACGGTTATGTGATCGACGGCGTCAAGCAATTCATCACGAGCGGCAAGCACGGCGATGTCGCCATCGTCATGGCCGTCACCGACAAAACCGCGGGAAAACGCGGGATCAGCGCGTTTCTCGTGCCGACCGATACGCCCGGCTACATCGTCGCGCGGCTCGAAGACAAGCTCGGCCAGCATTCGTCGGACACGGCGCAGATCGTGTTCGAAGGCTGTCGCGTGCCGGCCGCCAATCGGATCGGCGAAGAAGGCGAAGGCTATAAAATCGCGCTCTCGGGGCTCGAGGGCGGACGCATCGGCATCGCGGCGCAAAGCGTCGGCATGGCGCGCGCCGCATTCGAGGCGGCGCTCGCTTATGCGCGCGAGCGGCAAAGCTTCGGCCAACCGCTCTATGCGCACCAAGCCGTGCAGTTCCGGTTCGCGGAAATGGCCACGCAGCTCGAAGCCGCCCGCCAGCTCGTGTGGCACGCCGCATCGCTCAAGGACGCAGGCCTGCCGTGTCTGACCGAAGCGGCGATGGCAAAGCTCTTCGCGTCGGAAGCAGCCGAACGCATCTGCTCGGCGGCGCTGCAAGCGTTCGGCGGGTACGGCTACGTCAGCGACTTCCCCGTCGAACGCATCTATCGCGATGTGCGCGTCTGCCAAATCTACGAGGGCACGAGCGACATCCAGAAAATCTTGATCGCTCGAGGCCTGAGCGCATGACGGGCTCGGCCAAGCGGCCAGCGCCGCTCGATTGCCCGTGCGGCGGCGCGGCCCCGGGGCGTCCGCCCTCGGCCCGTGCCCCGCGCTTCGCGGCCTGCTGCGGTCCCTACCTCGACGGACGAGCCATCGCACCGAGCGCGCTCGAACTCATGCGTTCGCGCTACTCGGCATATGTGCTCGGCCACACGGACTATCTGCGCGCGACGTGGGATCCTGCCACCTGCCCTGCCGATCTCGACGCCGACCCGGACGCACCCGATGCGCCGCGCTGGCTCGGCTTGCAGATCAAGCGCTTCGAGCAACGAGACGCGCGTCATGCGATCGTCGAATTCGTGGCGCGCTACAAGAGCGGCGGGCGCGGTCACCGCCTGCACGAAGTAAGCCGCTTCGTGCGCGACGATGGCGATGAACGCTGGCGCTACGTGGACGGCGACGTTAGCGAGCGCTGACTTACCTCTACCCGTCGGCGGTCTTTGTCACGGCAAAGATTGCCGATGCCGCCACTCGGGCCGCGCCGCGCCCCGGGTTCTCCTGCATTGCACGAAATATTTCGGCGACGCTACGATGACCTCGCTTGTGATGCATCGGCTCGGACGTCCCGCGACGCCCCGGCGCGCACCCATGCCGGCGACAACCCGCTTGCTCGAGGCTAGTAGTAACCCTTAGCAAATCGTCGCCATGTAGCACCTTTCCGTTGTTTTGCACCATCGGCTGCCGTGATTTCGCCGCCGAAGGGACGAATTGCGGCCCGCGTCGGCCTCTTTTCGCGCAACGGGGCCGCGAGCGACTCGCGGATACTAATCGAGCCGAGCGGAAAAGCAATGCCAGCTTGGAAGTCGCGATGCATTTTTGGGAATTGGGGCAGACACGCGCATGAGTTTGAAGAACGTATTCGTCGGTTGTTTGTGTGCGTGCGCATGGGCCGGCGCTTTCGCCGGTTCGGCCGGAAGTGCACAGTCGGCCGGCGAGGCGATGCGCGAAATCTCGCTCGCCTCGAACGACGCTCGCCCGCTTTCGCGGGCATCGATCGCCCCGCTCGAATTCGGCCACGGGCCCTACGCCCTGCCTGCGCTCGCCGGCAATCTCAACGAGCAGATCGTGCGCATTCCCGTCGATGCCGAGGGGACCATCACGCTCGAGGCGACCATTTACAAACCCGACGGCGCGGGGCCGTTCCCGCTCGTCGTGTTCAATCACGGAAAAATCGAAGGCGATCCGCGCGCGCAATCGCGCAGCCGGCCGTTGTCGTTCGCGCGCGAATTCGTTAAGCGCGGATACGCCGTCGTCGCACCCAATCGCGAAGGCTTCGCGGGCTCGGGCGGCACGTACCGTCAAGAAGGCTGCAACGTCGAGCGCAACGGCATCGCGCAAGCGCAAGACGTGAAAGCCACGATCGCCTATATGTCGGCACAATCGTATGTCGACGCATCGCACATCGTCGTCGCCGGCACCTCGCACGGCGGACTCACCACGATCGCTTATGGCATGGATGCCGCCCGAGGCGTGCGCGGTCTCATCAATTTCTCGGGCGGGTTGCGGCAGGACGCCTGCGCCGGCTGGCAAGACAATCTGACGCGTGCGTTCGAGCAGTACGGGCAAGCCGTGCGCTTGCCGTCGTTGTGGATCTACGGCGACAACGATTCGGTGTGGAGCCCCGATTTGACGCAGCGTATGTACGCCGCTTATGTCGCGCACGGCGCGCAAGCGAAAATGGTCGACTTCGGCGATTACAAGAACGACGCGCATCGGCTCGTCGTCGATCGCGACGGCGTGAGAGTCTGGTGGCCGGCCGTGGACGCCTTCCTCGAGCGCATCGGCATGCCGACGCACGTGCAATACCAGGTCAAAGGCCCCGCGCTGCCGCCCGCGTCGGGATACGCGACCGTCGATTCCATTCGCTCGGTTCCTTATGTCGATGCGGCGGGACGCGAGGCGTATCGCAAGTTCCTGAGCCAGTACCCGACGCGTGCGTTCGCTGTGTCGTCCTCGGGCGCATGGTCGTGGGCGGAAGGCGGGGACGATCCGATGTCGGTCGCGCTCGCGAACTGCCGCAAAGAAAACGGCAATTCGCCTTGCCAGCTCTATGCGGTCGATAACGAGGTCGTCTGGCACGACAAATCGGCGAGTTCGCAAACGGCCTCGTCGAACGCGCACGAAGACGCGCCTGCGATGGCTATGGAACAGCCGGCGCTTGCAAGCCGGGACTGAGCCGATCGCCCCTCGCGACGCAAACCGCGCTTTCCCGTCTTCATCCTTCCCTCCAAACGCCGTGATGGCCTGCTCCACGCAGGCTGGCATTTCAGCAGTCAAACCTCACACGTTTGAGCACGGCCCCTCGATTCAGCTTTCGCGCATCGCGTGTAAATCGGTTCCATCCCGGGCCGCCATAAATTTTTTTCCGAGGCCGGACTCACTCTGACGTCGTCAATTCAGTCCATCTCGATCGATTTGATTCGAAGCGTCGCGAGCTGCGCCGAACTGCCCGGAACGAGCACTTCGCGCGCGCCATTCGGGTAGGTGCAATCGCTCGCCGAACGCGCTAATCTCACGCCGGTTTTGTCCGTGAGGCGCGGCCCTACAGATGCGAATAGACCAACCTGTCACGCATTTTCGTAGCAGCGAGCGGTACGACGCGGACGTTCATCCCATGGAGCGGTGATTGAATACGCAAGTCGTCGACGATCGAAATACGCAGGCTAGCGACTGGGTTGCGCGCAGCCTGCGCGCCGTCTGGCACCCCTGCACGCAGATGAAGCATCACGAGCGCCTGCCGCTCGTCGCGCTCGCGCGCGGCAAGGGCGCATGGCTTTACGACCGCGACGGCCGCCGCTATCTCGATGCCATCAGCTCTTGGTGGGTCAACCTCTTCGGTCACGCGAACGAGGACATCAACGCGGCGTTGAAGACGCAGCTCGAAACGCTCGAGCACGCCATGCTGGCAGGCTGTACGCACGAAAGCGCGGTCGAACTCGCCGAGCGTTTGTCGGCGCTCACGCAGGGCACGCTCGGACACGCATTCTTCGCCTCGGACGGCGCTTGCGCCGTCGAAATCGCGCTGAAGATGAGCGCGCACTACTGGCGCAATCGCGGCCGCGCGGAGAAACGCGAATTCGTCTGCGTTGCGGGCGGCTATCACGGCGAAACGATCGGTGCGCTAGGCGTGACGGACGTCGCGTTGTTTAGGGATGCTTACGATCCGCTCATACGCGGCGCACACGTCGTCGCCTCGCCCGACGCACGGTCGGCCGAGCCGGGAGAGCGCGCTGCCGACGTCGCCGCGCGCGCGCTCGAACACGTGCGCAAGCTGTTCGACGCGCGCGCTTCGCACCTCGCCGCGCTCATCGTCGAGCCGCTCGTGCAATGCGCGAGCGGCATGGCGATGCACGACACGTCGTACATCGCGGGCCTGCGCAAGCTGTGCGATGCCTACGACGTGCATTTGATCGCCGACGAGATCGCCGTGGGCTGCGGCCGCACCGGCACCTTCTTCGCGTGCGAGCAAGCACAGGTGTGGCCCGACTTTCTGTGCTTGTCCAAAGGCATTAGCGGCGGATACCTGCCGTTATCGCTCGTGCTCTCGCGCGACGCGATCTATGCCGCGTTTTACGACGACGACACCACGCGCGGCTTCTTGCATTCGCATTCGTACACGGGCAATCCGCTCGCTTGCCGCGCCGCGCTTGCTACGCTCGATCTCATCGAGCGCGGCGACGTCTTGGCCTCGAACGAAAGAAAATCGGCCGCGTTGATGGAGGCGCTCGGGCCGTTGAGGGCGCACGAGCGCGTGCGCCACTTGCGGCGCAGGGGCACGATCGTCGCGTTCGACGTCGTGCTCGAACGCGCGGCCGCCAGCGCGTTTTCGCGGCGCTTTTTCGAGCAAGCGTTATCGCACGAATTGCTGCTGCGCCCGATCGGCACGACGGTCTACTTGATGCCGCCATATATTTTGGACTCCGAAACGATCGCGCTGCTCGCCTCGCGCACGCTCGCGACGCTCCAAGCAACGCTCTCGGACGGAACTCACTGATGCTACTGCTCGATACCTTGCATGAAGGCCTTGCGGATCTCGAAGCGCGCGGCTTGACGCGTCGGCGACGGATCGCCGATACGCCGTGCGCGGCGCGGATGACCGTCGATGGCGAGGCGATCGTCGGCTTCGCGAGCAACGACTATCTCGGGCTCGCGGCGCACCCTCGCTTGAGCGAGGCCTTGGCCGAAGGCGCGCGCCTCTATGGCGCGGGCAGCGGCGGCTCTCATCTGCTCGGCGGGCATTCGCGTGCGCATGCTCGCCTCGAAGAGGAACTCGCCGCCTTCGCCGGCGGCTTCGTCGACGCGCCGCGCGCGCTGACGTTCTCGACCGGCTACATGTCGAACCTGGCGACGGTGACGGCGCTCGCCGGACGCGGCGCGGCATTGTTCTCCGATGCCCTCAATCATGCGTCGCTAATCGATGGGGCGCGCCTTGCGCGCGCCGACGTCCACATTTATCCGCACGCCGATACCGAAGCGCTTGCCGCTATGCTCGACGCGTCCGACGCCGCGACCAAGGTCATCGTCACCGACGCCGTGTTCAGCATGGACGGCGATATCGCGCCCCTTCCCCGGCTCGTCGAGCTTGCCGAGCGCCACGGCACGTGGCTCGTCGTCGACGACGCACATGGCTTCGGCGTGCTCGGCCCGCAAGGGCGCGGCGCGCTCGCGCAAGCCGCGTTGCGCTCGCCGCACCTCGTCTACTTGTGCACGTTCGGCAAGGCAGCGGGCGTGGCCGGAGCCGGCGTCGTCGCGCACGAGACCGTGATCGAATGGCTGCTGCAACGCGCGCGGCCTTATATCTTCACAACGGCCGCCCCCCCGGCCGTCGCACACGCGGTATCGGCCAGTCTCGCACTGATCTCGGGCGAGGAAGGACAGACGCGGCGCCAGCACCTCGCAGGGTTGATCGCACGCACGCGCGAAATCTTGCACGAGACGCCTTGGCGGGCGATCGATTCGCCGACCGCCGTGCAGCCCCTCGTGGTGGGCAGCAACGAAGACACGCTCGCACTTGCCGCCCATCTCGGCGAGCAAGGTTTGTGGGTGCCCGCGATCCGGCCGCCGACGGTGCCGGCCGGTACCTCGCGCTTGCGTATTTCGCTGTCGGCCGGGCACGGCTTCGACGACCTCGACCGGTTGCAAGCGGCCCTCGTCCGCACGGGAGCATTCGCTTGAACCCCGCTCTTTCGCTTTTCGTGACGGGCACCGATACGGAGATCGGCAAAACGCTCGTCTCCTGTGCGCTGTTGCGCGGCTTTGCTCGAACCGGCCTGTCCGCGGCCGCCATGAAACCGATCGCCGCTGGCGCGCATTTCGATGCGGAAGACGGGCTGTGGCACAACGAGGATGCCGACCAACTCGATGCCGCCGCCGGCGCCATCTTGCCGCCCGACGTGAGAACGCCCTATCTGCTCAAGGCGCCGGCCGCCCCCCACATCGTCGCGGCGCGGGAAGGCCGATCGCTGGAACTTGCGCCGATCGTCGACTGTCATCGCGAAGCGATGCGGCGCGCCGATGTGGTCGTCGTCGAAGGCGTGGGCGGTTTTCGCGTTCCGCTCGACGACGAACGCGATACGGCCGACCTCGCCGTCGCGCTCGCGCTGCCGGTGCTCCTCGTGGTCGGCTTGCGCTTGGGCTGCATCAATCACGCGCTGCTCACGGCCGATGCGATTGCCGCGCGCGGCTTGCGCCTCGTCGGCTGGGTCGCCAACATCGTCGACCCCGCCATGCAGTTCATCGACGAGAACATCGACACGGTGCGCGCGCGGCTCGAACGTGAACATCGCGCGCCGCTCATCGGCACGGTGCCGCACCTGACACCGCCCTCGCCCGAGCAGGCCTCGACCCATCTGGACATCGACGGGCTCGTGCGCGCGTTGCAGCCGAACGCTTGAGCGGCCCTCATCCCTTGCCTTTCGATTCGATCGAATCCCAACCAGGACGAACGACATGACAGAAGCTCAACACGCTACGCCCGCAGCGCCCGCCATCACCGAGACGACGCAGGTTCCCGATGCGGCGCGCACCGCCCAGCGCTGGCGCGTCGCCGACGTGATCGCGCTCTACGAACTCCCGTTCAACGACCTGCTCTATCGTGCGCAACAAGTCCATCGCGAGCACTTCGACGGCAACACGGTGCAGCTCTCGACACTCCTTTCGATCAAGACGGGCGGCTGCGAGGAGGATTGCAAGTACTGCTCGCAGTCATCGCACTACGACACGGGTTTGAAAGCGGAAAAGCTGATGGACGTCGAAGCGGTGCTCGACGCCGCACGCCTGGCCAAGGAAAACGGCGCTACGCGCTTTTGCATGGGCGCGGCTTGGCGCAGCCCGAAGGATCGCCACCTCGAACCGATCAAGGAGATGATTCGCGGCGTGAAGGCCATGGGGATGGAAACGTGCATGACGCTCGGCATGCTCGAATCGCATCAAGCACATGCGCTGCGCGAAGCGGGGCTCGATTACTACAATCACAACCTCGATACGTCGCCCGAGTTCTACGGGCAAATCATTTCCACCCGCAGCTATCAGGAGCGGCTCGATACGCTCGACCATGTGCGCGACGCCGGGATCAACGTCTGCTGCGGCGGCATCGTCGGCATGGGCGAATCGCGCCGCGAGCGCGCGGGCCTCATCGCGCAACTCGCGAACATGGACCCTTACCCCGAGTCGGTGCCGATCAACAACCTCGTTGCCATCGAAGGCACGCCGCTCGGTCATGTCGATCCGATCGACCCCTTCGAGTTCGTGCGCACGATCGCCGTGGCCCGCATCACGATGCCCCGCGCCGTCGTGCGCCTCTCTGCGGGCCGGCAACAGATGGACGATGCGCTGCAGGCGCTCTGCTTTCTCGCCGGGGCCAACTCGATGTTCTACGGCGATCAATTGCTGACGACTGGCAACCCGCAAGCCGATGCCGATCGCAAGTTGCTCGAGCGGCTCGGGATTCGCGCGCAGAGCGCGCAGGCCGCTGCCGCAGGCTGACGGCCTCGAACGAGTGAGCGCTGGGAGCGTGGCTGGGAGCACGCTCCCAGCCGCGCCTTACTCGGCTTCGTCCGCGAAGCGAATCACGCGAAACCGGCTCGCCTCGTCGGCGCTAGCCGCGCTGGCGGCAAGATGTTCGTGAGGGCGGCCGATGTCGATGCGCGACACGTATCCGTCATTGCCGTTGCGCAACGTCATCAGCGTCTGATCGGCATCGGCGTACGCATAGGAAAATTCGGTCCAGCCGTCCTTGCGCGCCGTGAGGAGGTGCGCCACATGCGGCGTGGCAGGGTCCGGCGCGACGTTCCAATATCGCTCCGTTGCCGCGTTGTAGAGCGCCACGGTGGCATCGCCGCCGCCGAACGTCGCGCTCAACTTGCAACTGTCGTCCGCTCGATTCTTTTTGATCGTGACGTCGCCGTACGGGCTCGTGCAGACGAACCGGCCATTCTCGGTCATGAGGTAAATCGTTTCGGTATGCATCGTTTGACTCGATTCGGTTAGGAGGCGACATCATCGGGCCGATTGGCGCGCGCGGGCGGGATTGCGCTGGATTTCGGATCGAATCACGGGGTGATGCCATCACCGATCGGTCGCCGATTGCCTGCGCGACGCCGCGACGTTGGCCGTAAAATAGCGGCCAACGTCCATCGATACGGGCCGTGCGTTCCTCGTGCACCCTAGGGGCTGGCGGCCAGCGCAAGCCCGTTATTAGCGTAAACATGCCCTAGCATGAAGATCGTCTTTTACACCCCGCAGGCCGACGACGCGCCGGCCTGGCTGGCGTCGCTCGCGCGCGCGTTGCCCGCGGCCGATGTGCGTCTATGGACGCCCGGCGACACGGCTGCCGCCGACTTCGCCATCGTCTGGCGCCCGCCCGCCGAGTTATTTGCCCCGCGCGAGGGCTTGCGCGCCATCTTCGTGCTCGGCGCGGGCGTCGATGCGTTGCTCTCGCTCGAACGAACGAGACCCGGTACGCTGCCCCCCGATGTTCCGCTCGTGCGGCTCGAGGATACGGGCATGGCCGCGCAAATGGCAGAGTACGCCGTGTACGCCGCGCTGCGCTACCTGCGCCGCTTCGACGAATACGACCTAGCGCAGCGGCAGCACGACGAACGAGCACGGTGGCGCGTGCTCGAACCGCATGCGCCCGAAACGTTCCATGTGGGCGTGCTCGGCCTGGGGGCGCTGGGGGCGCAGGTCGCGAAGTCGCTGGCATCGTTCGGCTTGCCCGTGCGCGGTTACAGCCGCAGCGAAAAAACGATCGACGGCGTCGCGACGTTCGCCGGCGAGCGCGAACTGCCAGCGTTCTTGGAAGGCCTCAAGCTCGTCGTCAATCTGCTGCCGAGCACGCCCGCGACCGACGGCATCCTGAACCGGACGACGTTTTCTCGTCTCGCTCACGGCGCCTACCTCGTCAACCTGGCTCGAGGCGCGCATCTGATCGAACGGGATCTGATCGACGCCATCGATACGGGCCGTCTCGCGGCCGCCACGCTCGACGTCTTTTGCGAGGAGCCGCTGCCACACGATCATCCGTTCTGGCGCATGCCGCGCGTGACGATCACCCCGCATATCGCGGCGCTGACGTTGCGAGAGCCTGCCGTCGAACAAATTGCGCGTAAGATTGACGCACTCGCGCGCGGCGACGCCATCGGCGGCATCGTCGACCGCCGGCGCGGTTACTAGCATTCACGGATTCAAGCATACGAAGCTGAGCAACCGAGTGTGCGCTTTCACAGCGTCTAACCGATTTGCTTAGTATTCCGAACGAGTTTATCGAGGAGACATTCCATGTCTTTGCCGACTGCAGTCAAAATCGTCGAAGTCGGCCCGCGCGACGGGCTGCAAAACGAAAAGCAGTTCGTGCCCACCGAGGTCAAGATCGATCTCGTCAATCGTCTGTCGGCAGCAGGGTTTCGCAATATCGAAGCGGCGGCGTTCGTCTCGCCGAAATGGGTGCCGCAGATGGCCGACGGCGCGCAGGTCATGAGCGCCATCGAACGCCGCGAAGGTACGATCTATTCGGTGCTGACGCCGAACATGAAAGGTTTCGACGGCGCCCTTGCCGCGCATGCCGATGAGATCGTGATCTTCGGAGCGGCAAGCGAAGCGTTCTCGCAGAAGAACATCAACTGCAGCATCGCCGAGAGCATCGCGCGCTTCGAACCTGTCGCGCGCGCCGCCAAGGAGTCCGGCATGCGCGTGCGCGGCAGCATCTCTTGCGCGCTCGGCTGTCCGTATCAAGGCGACGTACCGGTTCCGTCAGTGGTCGACGTCGTGCAGCGCATGGCCGCGCTCGGGTGCGATGAGATCGATATCGCCGACACGATCGGCGTCGGCACGCCGGGACGCACGCGCGAAGTGTTCGCCGCCGTCACGAAGGTGTTCCCGCGCGAGCAATTGTCGGGGCATTTCCATGACACCTACGGGCAGGCGCTCGCGAACATTTACGCATCGCTGCTCGAAGGCATCGAGATTTTTCATGCATCGGTGGCTGGACTTGGCGGTTGTCCTTACGCCAAGGGAGCGACCGGCAACGTCGCAACCGAGGACGTCTTGTATCTGATGCACGGTCTCGGCATCGACACCGGCATCGACTTGGACGCGGTGGTGGCGATCGGCGATTTCATTTCGTCGTCGATCGGCCGGCAAAACGCCTCGCGCGCGGGCCGCGCGCTGCTCGCCAAAGCGGCCAACGCCGCATGCGCATCATGAACGTGACCGCGCTGCCCGAGACGGCCCGCCGCGTCGCACTGCTGCTGCGCGAGCGCGGTCATGAAAAGCCGGTCGTCATGTTGTCGCAAACGGGGAAGACTTCAGCCGAGGCCGCGGCGGGACTCGGTTGCTCCGTCGCGCAAATCGCCAAATCGATTCTGTTTCGCCGCCGCCACGACGATGCGCCGGTGCTCGTCGTGGCAAGCGGCGTCAATCGTGTCGACGAAAAGAAGGTGGCGCAGCACGTGGGCGAGATCGGGCGCGCCGACGCAGCGTTCGTGCGGGAGAAAACGGGCTATGCGATCGGCGGTGTGTGTCCGATCGGACATCTCACGCCACCCGTCACGCTGATCGACTCCGATTTGTTGCAGCTCGACAGCCTATGGGCTGCGGCGGGGCATCCGCACGCAGTCTTCAATCTATCGCCGCAGGAACTGATCGCGCTGACCGGCGCGCCGGTGGCCGACGTCGCACTACGCGCCTAGCGCCGAACCGCCCCGGCAACCGTCGAGGCGGCGGCGCGCGGCGCGCACATCTTGACGCTGCAGGCGCGCACAAAAAAAGAAAGCCGTTCATCAACGAGGACGAACGGCGCAATTTTCGACGTGATCAGCGTCAGCGGTCATGATACCGATGCGCACCGACGCCACGCATCGGTGATTTCCCTGCAGAGCGGCAGGCGCGCCCTCACTCGCCCTTTGCACCGCGGTACGCGGCCGGCCCAGCGGCGATACGCCGCGGGGGCAGGACACGCCAGCCGAAATTGACGCCCGCTGCCGCGAGCAAGATCAGCGCGGCGCCGGCGAGTTGCACCCACGCGAGCGTCTGGCCGAACGCGAACCGGTCGCAGACGATCGCCACGATCGGATAGATGAACGAGAGCGCGGCCGTCATCGCGGTGGGCAGCTTTTGGATCGCGCCGTAAAGCAAGACGTAGACAAGCCCGGTATGCACGACGCCGATCGTGGCCAGATCGGCCCACGGCATGAACGACGTGGGCAGCGCATGCAGCGTCACGAACGGCGCGAGCAAGAAGATGCCGAGCGTGACCTGGATCAGCGCGATCAATTGCGGGGGCGTACCCTTGAGCCGCTTCGTGATGATCGATGAAACGGCGTAAAAGAAGGCGGCGGCGAGCGCATAGCCGATTCCCAGGAGGTACTGCCCGGGCACGGCCAATACCGCCGGCTCGACTTTGACGACGAGCACGAGACCGACGAAGGCGAGCGCGAGCCATGCGGCCGTCGACGCGGTGATCCGCTCGCGAAACACGACGACGCCGAGCACCACGAGCATGAACGGCTGCGTGTTGTAGGCCACGGTGGCCATCGAAATCGAAGCGCGCGAATACGCCGCGAACAGCAACACCCAGTTCGCGACGATCGCCGCGCCCCCTAGCGCCGCGAGACCGAGCACGCGCCAGGACAGCACGTCGCGACGAATCAGCCCGAGGGCTACGCAAATCGCCGCGAGCGTCGGCGCGCCGAGCAAACAACGCACGAATACGACGTTTTGCGGCGATTGCCCCGATGCAACGACGAGCCATCCGATCGTGCCCGAGATCAGCATCGCGGCGATCATCTCGATCGCGCCGCGCCGGATTTCCTTTGCTGCTTCGTTAGTCGCCACGTCAGCACCTGTCCATTTCTTGATTTTGCATTGCCCGCATTGCGCCGACGATCCTTCTTTCGGACCGCCGCCGCAACGCATCGGTCGAACGTCATGCGAATCAGTCTAGCGATTTGCGTTCGACGGCGACATAGCTAAACTTAGGAGAAATTCTGATTTTCTCTTTGAAACGAAGGCGATCATGACCAAACGCCTTTCCGGCGATGCAACGGCCTCGCTGGACGACACCGATCGGACGTTGTTGCGCCTGCTCGCACAAGACGCTCGCACAGCCACCGCCGATCTAGCGCGCGAGGTGGGGCTCTCGGCCCCGAGCACGGCCGAGCGGCTACGGCGGCTCGAAGCGCAAGGCGTCATCGAGCGCTACACGGTGCAGGTCGACCCGCGCTCGCTCGGCTACACGCTGCAGGCGATCGTTCGCGTCAAACCGCTGCCGGGGCAGTTGCATCTCGTCGAAGACGAAATCCGCCGCATTCCCGAATTCGTCGAATGCGACAAAGTGACAGGCGACGATTGCTTCGTCTGCCGCCTGTTTCTGCGCAACATCGAGGAACTCGACGGAATCTTGTCGAAGGTGGGCGAGCGAGCGGAGACGAGCACGGCCATCGTGAAGGCGACGCCAGTCGCGCGGCGCCTGCCGCCGCTCGCGCCGGGCGAGCCGCGCAAGGTGCGCGCGGCGCTCGACGCGGGGGCGGCGGCTCAGCCCAAGCCGCGAGCGCCCAAAACGCGTTCGCCCGATTCGTCGGTTTCGAAGAAATCGTGAATTTCGGCGATGAGCGCATCGGGCGCTTCTTCGGGAATGTAATGGCCGCAAGCGAGCGCGCGCCCGCTGACGTCGCGCGCGACGCTGCGCCATTCGCGCAGCGGATCGAAGCAGCGCGCGACGACGCCCTGCTCGCCCCACAGCACGCGCACGGGGCAGCCCACCTTGCGGCCGCGCTCGAGATCGGCCCGGTCGTGCTCGAGATCGATCGTGGCCGAAGCGCGATAGTCTTCGCACATGGCATGCACGGCGCCCGGCGCCGACAACGCATCGCAATAGGCTTGCAGCGCATCCGGGTCGAACGGCGCGAGCCCCGCGTGACGGCTGCCCATGACGCCCTTGACATAGGCCGCCGGATCCGCGCCGATCAGGGTTTCGGGCAAGGGCTGCGGCTGAATCAAGAAAAACCAGTGAAAGTAGGCGGTGGCGAACGCCCGGTCGGTGCCTTCGTACATCGCGAGGGTGGGTGCGATGTCGAGCAGCATCATGCGCTCGACGGCGTCCGGATGATCGAGCGCCATCCGATGGGCCACGCGCGCGCCGCGATCGTGCGCGCACACGAGAAACCGCTCGAAGCCGAAGTGACGCATGACGGCGACTTGGTCGGCGGCCATGGCGCGCTTCGAATAAGGCGCGTGCGTCTCATCGCTCGGCGGCTTGCCCGATCCCCCGTAGCCGCGCAAGTCGGTCGCGACGACGGTGAAATGCGCGGCCAAATGCGGCACACAGCGTTCCCAGATCCGGTGCGTTTGCGGATGTCCATGCATCAGCAATAACGGAGGACCTTCCCCGCCCCTCGTGCCAAAGATCTCGACGCCACCGGCGTCGACGCGAAACGGGGTAAAGTCGGCAAAACTCATCACGCTCACTCCTGCTGCTTATCGTTGTTCGAACTTCTCGTATTCTAGGCGGCCCGATGACGCGCGCTCGTTCGCCGCGCCACGAAACGTAGAAGCAGAGCACTTCTTCCAACGCCGAGCCCGCCCTTCGGCCGCTTCGCATCCCCTATAATCGAACGATCGTTCTTTTGGAAAGCAAGGAGACACGCGTCATGGCCCTGCCCGCCGTCTTACAGAATCTGACGCTGCCTGTCGTGGCGTCGCCGATGTTCATCGTCAGCTACCCCGAGCTCGTCCTGGCGCAATGCAAGGCTGGTATCGTCGGCTCGTTTCCCGCGCTGAATGCTCGGCCCGCCGAATTGCTGAACGAGTGGCTCACGCAGATGAACGAGGAGTTGGCCGCCTATCGGTCAGCGCATCCCGCTGCACGAATCGGGCCGATCGCCGTGAATCAAATCGTGCACCAGTCCAACGTGCGACTCGAGCAGGACGTGCGCGTATGCGTCGAGCACAAGGTGCCGATCTTCATCACGAGCTTGCGCGCCCCAGCCCAAGAGATCATCGACGCCGTCCACAGCTACGGCGGCATCGTACTGCACGACGTGATCAACTTGCGTCATGCGCAGAAGGCGCTCGAGGCCGGCGTGGACGGTTTGATTCTCGTGGCGGCGGGCGCGGGCGGGCACGCGGGCACGACTTCGCCGTTCGCGCTGGTGGGCGAAGTGCGGCGCATCTTCGACGGGCCGATCGTGCTCTCTGGAGCGATCGCCAATGGCGGTTCGATTCTCGCGGCCCAAGCGATGGGCGCCGATCTCGCCTACATGGGCACACGCTTCATCGCGACGCAGGAAGCGCATGCCGTCGACGATTACAAGCGCGCCATCGTCAACGCAAGTGCGTCGGATATCGTCTACACGAACTTGTTCACCGGCGTGCACGGCAACTATATCCGCGAGAGCATCGTCAACGCCGGGCTCGATCCCGAGGCGCTGCCGCAGTCCGACAAAACGCAGATGAATTTCGGCGGCGACAAGGCCAAAGCGTGGAAGGACATCTGGGGCGCGGGGCAAGGCGTCGGCTTGATGGATGACGTGCCTACCGTGGCGGAGCTCGTCGCGCGCCTCAAGCAGGAATACGACGACGCCCTTTCCCGCCTCGTCGCGGCGCGCTGAGCCTCGCCGGGCGAGACGGCGGTCTCGCTCGCGATCCATTCGCGGAACGCGTTCGCGCCGCCGTTCGCATGTTCGCACGTTCGCGCCTCGGCGGTACGCGCTTGCGCCGCTCACATGTTGCGCCGGTACTGTCCGCCGACTTCGAACAGCGCGTGCGTGATCTGCCCGAGCGAACAGACGCGCACCGCATCCATCAGCACAGCGAATACGTTCTCCCCATCGATGACGGCGCGCCGCAAGCGCTCGAGCATCGGCGCCGCTTCATCGCAATGGCGAGCGTGAAACGCCGCCAGCCGTTCGCGCTGACGCTCTTTTTCCTCCGTCGTCGAACGATCCAAGGTCAACGGGCCCGCCCGCTCGGTTTCTCGTTCGCCGACGAACGTGTTCACGCCCACGATCGGATAAGAGCCATCGTGCTTGCGATGCTCGTAACGCATCGATTCGTCTTGGATTCGTCCGCGCTGGTAGCCCGTCTCCATCGCACCGAGCACTCCGCCGCGAGCCGTCAGCCGGTCGAACTCGTCCAGCACCGCAGCTTCGACGAGATCAGTCAATTCCTCGATGACGAAGCTGCCCTGATTCGGATTTTGATTCTTCGCCAAGCCCCATTCTCGATTGATGATCAGTTGCACGGCCATTGCGCGGCGTACCGACGCTTCCGTCGGCGTCGTGATCGCTTCGTCGAACGCATTCGTATGCAGCGAGTTGCAGTTGTCATAGACGGCGATCAGCGCCTGCAGCGTCGTGCGGATATCGTTGAACTCGATCTCCTGCGCATGCAGGCTGCGGCCCGATGTCTGCACGTGGTACTTGAGCTTTTGACTGCGTTCGTTGGCGCCGTATTTGTCCCGCAAGGCAATCGCCCAAATCCGGCGCGCCACGCGGCCAAGCACCGTGTACTCCGGCTCCATGCCGTTCGAGAAGAAGAACGACAGGTTCGGTGCGAAATCGTCGATCTCCAGATGCCGTGCCAAGTAGGCTTCGACGTAGGTGAAGCCGTTGGCGAGCGTGTAAGCGAGCTGCGTGATCGGGTTGGCCCCCGCCTCGGCGATGTGGTAGCCGGAGATCGACACCGAATAGAAATTGCGTACGCCGTGTTCGATGAAATAGGCCTGCACGTCGCCCATCATCTTCAAGCTGAAGTCGGTCGAAAAAATGCAGGTGTTTTGGCCCTGATCCTCTTTGAGGATGTCCGCCTGCACGGTGCCGCGCACTTCGCGCAACGCATTGGCGCGCGCTTGCTCGATTTCCCCGGCGCTCGGCGTCCGGTTTTGCGCAGCGCATTGCGCGCGAAGACGCGCCAGTTGCTGATCGATCGCAGCGTTGAAGAACATCGCGAGGATCGTGGGCGCGGGACCGTTGATCGTCATCGAGACCGACGTTGCCGGATCGCACAAATCGAAGCCGTCATAGAGCGAGATCATGTCGTCGAGCGTTGCCACCGACACGCCCGAGTTGCCGATCTTGCCGTAAATATCGGGGCGCTCGTCGGGGTCTTCGCCATAGAGGGTGACCGAATCGAACGCCGTCGACAAACGTCGCGCCGGCATGCCCTGGGAAAGCAGCTTGAACCGGCGGTTCGTGCGCGGCGGGTCGCCCACGCCCGCGAACATGCGCGTGGGATCTTCGTTCTCGCGCTTGAACGGAAACACGCCGGCCGTGAAGGGGAACGCGCCCGGCAGGTTTTCCAGCATCAACCAGCGCAGCGTTTCGCCCGGATCCGCGAACTTCGGCAACGACACCTTGCGCAATCGCGTGCCGGACAGCGTGGTCTCGGTCAGTTTCGTGCGAATCTCGCGACCGCGGATCGACACCACG
Organism: Trinickia sp. Y13; assembly: GCF_029522115.1. GTDB lineage: Bacteria > Pseudomonadota > Gammaproteobacteria > Burkholderiales > Burkholderiaceae > Trinickia. Next base: position 437,203 of record NZ_JAKWFK010000002.1, read on the forward strand.
CGCTCCTCGCCCGAATATTGCGCGACGGTATGCGGCCATGCATCGAGCAACGCGCCCTCGCGGGCGCCGAGCCGCGCTTCGCGCTCGGCAATCAACGCGTCCAGGCGGGCGGCGACCGGATCGGATGTCGGCGCGATTGGAGCGGCCGAAGCAGCCGCCGAATTCGCAGCGGCCGCGTCATGCGTGGCAGGCTCGCACCCGGCGTCGCTTCGGCCCGCACGGTGGCTCGTCGCCATCGCCATCCGTTTGGCCTCGCACAACTGCCAACGCTCGCGCGCGCATTGCGCCTGCTCGTCGGCCCGGGCGCGGTAGGCGCGCACGGTCGCGGCGATCTCGGACAAGTAACGAACGCGGGCCGCGGGCACGATCGCGCCGCCCTCGCGCGAGTGGCGCACATCGACGCGCGGCAAGCGCGGCCCGAGCGCGGGCGAGCGCAGTCCGCACTCGCCGAGCGCGAGCGCGATGCGCTGGTAAAGCGCCGTGACGCCCTCGTCGTTGAAACGTGAGGCGATCGTGCCGAACGCGGGCATGGCGTCCGGCGCCACATCGAACGCGCCTTGATTGCGTTGCATCTGCTTGGCGACATCGCGCAGCGCATCGAGCGCGCCGCTGCGATCGAACTTGTTGATGGCGACGAAGTCGGCAAAGTCCAGCATGTCGATTTTTTCGAGTTGGCTCGCCGCGCCGAACTCCGGCGTCATCACGTAGAGCGAACGATCCGCCACCTGCGCGATCGCGGCGTCGCCTTGGCCGATGCCCGAGGTCTCGACGATGATCAGGTCGAAACGCGCCGCTTGGCAGGCCGCGATTGCATCGGGGATGGCATCGGGCAATTCGGTCGCCGCTTCGCGCGTCGCGAGCGAGCGCATGAACACGCGAGGCCCGCGCCCCCAATCGCCGATCGCGTTCATGCGAATCCGATCGCCAAGCAAGGCGCCGCCCGACTTGCGCCGCGACGGATCGATCGCAAGGATCGCAATCGCGAGCTCGTCGGCATAGTCGAGCCTAAAACGCCGCACGAGTTCATCGGTCAACGACGACTTGCCGGCCCCGCCCGTGCCTGTCACGCCGAGCACCGGCGCGAGCGCCCCCTGCAAGCGGGCACGATCGCGCAGCGCTGCCCGCACCGCCGGATCGACGCGATCGTCTTCGAGTGCGCTGATCAGCGTGGCCAAGGCGCGCCAAGCCCGATCGCCCGCGGTCGCCAGCGTCTCGATTGGCGGCAGCGCACCGGGCGGCAAAGCGGCCGCGCTGCCGCAGCGCGCGATCATGTCGTCGATCATCCCTTGCAGGCCCAGGCGTTGCCCATCTTGCGGAGAATAAATGCGCTCGACCCCGTAGCGCTCGAGCGCCTCGATCTCTTCGGGCACGATCACCCCACCGCCGCCGCCAAACACGCGAATCCGTTCGCCGCCGCCATCGCGCAGCGCGTCCACCAGATACTTGAAGTATTCGATGTGGCCGCCTTGGTAGCTGGACACCGCCACGCCGTCGGCGTCCTCATCGAGCGCGGCGCGCGCGACCTCGGCCACAGAACGGTTATGACCGAGATGCACGACTTCGACTCCGCTCGCCTGCAAGATTCGCCGGATGATGTTGATCGCGGCGTCATGGCCATCGAACAGCGCGGCGGCCGTCACGAAACGCAACCGGGCGGCAGGACTCGGCCGAGCCGGGCCGAGACGTTGCGGCGTCGAAAGATCGGTCATGGTTCCCTCGCTAGCGCATGCCGGCTGCGCGCCTAATGTTCGAAGTATAGGCAACGGCGCCATGCCGGCCCATCGATTGCAGCGCCGCCGCAATGCCATTACGCCCGTAATTGCCGGTGCGATTTATGGCGAATCAGGCAAGCTCGGTGAAACCCGAATGCGTTAATATCGTGGCTCGACACCATCCCATCGAAACGAAGCATGCCTATATCTGCGCTCTGCCCTTTTCGCATGGATTTATCGATCCTCTGCCATCGCGCAGCCTACACAAAACAGACACGTCTGTTTTCGTTGAATGTGGCTATCGGCCAATAGGCTCGCCGAGGCATCACGAAGAACGCGCCATGTATTCGCTCTTACCCGCCTTCGTGTCGGCGTTGTTTCTGGGTTTCGGTGCTTATGTGCTGGTAACCGAGGGTTTCACGCGGGTGGCGACGCCATTTATCGCGATGTGCGGGACGACATTCGTCTGGCAAGCCACCTGGGCATTTTTGTTTCAGACCACGGACCCGCATGTGGCGAGCGAGCTCGTGAAGATCGGCTATTTGTTCATCTTGTTCTTGCCGACCACTTTCTATCACTTCGTGGTGGAAGTTGCCGCAGCACGCGCGGAAAAGTGGCTATTGACGGTGTCTTACGGGCTATGCGCGGCACTTGCGGTGTTATTGCTGAGCGGCAATGAAGTGATCGACGGCTTTCGCTCGTTTTTTTTCGGATACTACCCGAAGGCCGGCCCATTGCATCCGGTTCACGTCGCGCAAACGGTTTTTCTGGCCGGGCGCAGCGGCTGGCTGTTAATTAGGGAAATGCGCAGGGCGCGCGCCTCGCGGCCCCGGAAGCTGCTCGATTTGTGCCTCGTCAGCCTCGGCCTTTATTCCTTTGCCGCAACCGATTACGCCGTGAATTACGGCTATGCGTTCTACCCGCTCGGCGCCGTCTTCATCGCCGTAAGCCTCGGCATACTTGCGGTCTCCATCGTCCGCTACGGATTGATGAGTCCTCGCCTCATGCTGGCGACGGTCGCGCACGAAGTCGCAACGCCGCTTGCGACGATCGGCCTGCATGCCGACGAACTGCGCCGCGCACTGCCAGAACTGATGCACGGCTATCGGCTGGCGGTGCAACATCGGTTATGCGGCGACGGCCTCTATCTGCGAGAAGAGCCTGACAGATTGCCTGCGCTTGCATCGGCGATCCGGCGTCAGGTCGACAGCACGAGCACCGTGATCGAGATGTCGCTCGCATCGCTCACCTTGAACCGGCTCGATCCGCGCACATTCTCCGCCCATGCCATCGGCACCTGCATCGAATCGGCTCTGGAGCGCTATCCGTTTCGGGCGGGAGAGCGAAATCTGGTTTCGGTGGCGCAGATCGACCCCGCGATCCAATTCGTCGGCTCGGATTCCTTGCTGATCTTCGTTCTCTTCAACTTGTTGAAGAACGCGATTCACGCGATCCAGGCCGCAGGCAAGGGCGATATCGCCATCAACGCATGCCGCCGCGAGGGCTACTGCGTCGTGCGCTTCAGCGATAGCGGCTGCGGCATCGACGCCGACGCACTGCCCAGGATCTTCGATCCGTTCTACTCGACGAAGGCTCACGGACGAGGGGCGGGCGTCGGCCTGACCTTCTGCCGCCGCGTCTGCGAAGCGTTCGGCGGCGGCATTTCATGCGAGTCCGCGCCCGGCGTGCACACGACCTTCACGCTGCGTCTGCCGGGGCCGCGATGAACGGCGGATCATGGCGCCGCACGATCCGCCGTTCATTGGCCGACGCTAATCGGCCGGGTCAACCGAGCGCATTGCGCGCGATCAATCCCGATCGGACGGCAAGTCCAACTCGTATTCGGTCACGCGCTCGATCACGCCAGCGGGGAAACGCCGAATGCGCTTGTCCGGGCCTGCGAACAGGATCTGCTGATAGCCCATCGAAACGGGCCGGCCGCCGACGTAGAACCGGAACAGCAAATAGGAGGAGCACTGCCTGACTTTTACCGTGTTCAGATAACAGTCGACTCGCTGGAACGGAAACGTCTCCTGGACATACTCCTGATGAGCGCGTTTCGTGACGAATGCGCCGCCCGCGCCGAGCAGATTATTGTCGATGCATTCGTAAAACCAGCGTTCGCGGCAGATTCCCTGCCATTCGAAATATCGGGCGAAATAGGTGTTCATGAATGAATTGGAGTCCTTCAGATAGATGTCGATCGTATGGTGGAAAGTCTTGGGCGCCGCAACATCGAGCGCCTCGGGCGTCAAGAGCGCCGCACCATTGGAAAGAAGGTGCGGAACGGTTTCTCGCGTCAACATGGATAAACTCCTCGGAAATTGCTACGAGCGGTAGCGCGCATTCCCCAAAAGCCTGGGGAATGTGCGATTCTTACCCCGCCTATTTTTCGAGGACCGTAATCGGTAACAATTGGGCCGAGCGCCGACCGCGGTGTCGCTCCGCTTTTCTTTTTTCACGAGGCCGGTATGAGTTCTTTTGTCACGCAGCCGCTGTTCTATCCCGCATCTGCGGTTTTTCTCGATGACAGCGCCGATTTTCTGGATGGGTTACGTGGAGTTTTTCGAGACAGGCAACTGAACCGCTTTTTCATGCACCCCGAGGCGGCGCTCGATTTCATGCGTTCGCGAGATCGCAGCGTCCCGCTTATCCGAATGGCGGGCGAAGGGTATTCTCGAGTGGAACGAGGCGGCGGTAATGCGCTCGGCAAGGATGCGCTGTGCGACCCAACGAGATTCGAAGAAGTGGCGGCGGTCGTCGTCGATTATGAAATGCCGGGGATGGACGGCGTCCAATTTCTCGAATCGATCAGCGATATCGTTTGCACGAAAATCCTGTTGACCGGAGCGGCGGGCGACCGGCAAGCCGTGGATGCCTTCAACGCAGGACTCATCGATATTTATCTGCGCAAGGGCGATACGGTCATGCCGGCCACCTTGGCGGGCGCACTACGCGAGGCGAATAAAAAACACTGCAGATTGCGCGGGTGCATCGGCGTCCACGACGTGGGGGCGACCTATTGCGATCCTCGAGTCGTGCAAGTCCTCGACGATTTGGCCGCCCGCGGAAACTTCGTCGAATATTACTGGCGCCCGGAACAGGACGCGGTGCTCCTGTTCGATGCAGCGGGCAAGCCCAGTGTTTTCGTGGCCTGGGATGCCGACGAATGGGCGTTCCAGTGCGATACGGTAGCCGACGCCGGCGGGCCCGACTGGATGCGCAAGGGGATGGAAAAGCGATCGCTGATGCCGCTGTTTTGGCCCGATCAAGCATATCGCCCGAATCGGGCCATCGTGCCGACTGCGCAGCCGATACCGGTGCCGGGATGGGAGCGTGCTTTCTACAGTCTCGCGCCGCTCGACGCGTCGGCGGTGGAAGCGGGCCTGTCGACCTACGCGAGTTGGCGCCAACGGCGGCGCCAGTTGCATTGACCAGGTTGACGGCACTGACGGCTTGACCGGGCGATCGCATCGCCCCAGCAGCGCCCCGACTCGGCCGCAAGGCCGCATCGCCGCCGCCCCGGCCCGAGCGCCGAGGATGGCAGCGGCCCAGCAGCCGATCAGAACTTGGCCCGGATTCCCGCACCGACCGTTTGGCCCGTCGACAGGCCGCTGATCTGGTCGTTCATATAAGCCGCGTACAGGTCGGTCCGCTTGGACAACGGGTAATCGTAGCCGAGCGCCCAGGTGCGACGGGTTTGATTCAAGCCGCCGCTGTCGCGCGAGTACGCGTACGAGGCCATCGCGGTACCCGGTCCCACGGGCACGGTCACGCCGCCTTGCCCCGTGTTCACGTGCCAACCGCCGCCCGTCAACGCGTCGTTCTTCGTGTACATGTACTGGCCGTAGAACTTCACGAACTTCAGATCGTAGCTGGCGCCGAACTGCGCCACGCCCTGGCTCTTGAACGGCACGATCGTGCCGAAGGGCGTGACCTGACGCAAGTCGTTAGGCGCGTTGTTGAAATTGACGTATTGGTAGACGCCGGTCGCGGCGAATGGGCCGTGGAAGTAGAGGAACTGCGCGCTCCACTTTTTCGCCCCGTTGTTGCCGGCTTGATTGCCCAGGCCGTACATGACGCTGCCCGACAGGCCGTTGTAGTTCGGCGTGGAATATTGAACCGCGTTGTTCCAGCCGGAGTCGCCCACGACGCCCGTATCCGTCGCGTACGTCGCGCCGGACGGAACCGCGGTATTGCCGAGGAACACGTGATACACCATCGGCGAGAACGTGTACGAATCGATGAACGGGTTGAACAGGATCGTCGAGACGAACAGGTGCGTCGTCAATCGGCCGGCCGTCACCGTGCCATAGGGCGATTCGATCCCCACGTACGCGTTGCGGGCAAAGAACGTATCGCCCGAGAAGCGGCCGTAATTGCCGCTTTGGGGCAGGAAGAAGTCTTCCAACGTGAAGACGGCGCGATAGCCATTGCCCAAATCTTCGGCGCCCTTCATGCCCCAGTAGGACGTCGACATCCCGCCGCCGCCTTCCACCCACGCGCGCTTACCGCCGGGGAACTGCTGCATCCCGGCCCAAGCGTCGACTTGCCCATACAGTTGCACGCTCGATTGCGCGTGGGCGATCTCGCCCCCGGCGGCCAAAGCGGCGAGCGCCGCCATACGAAGCATTGTTTTCAGCGCGCGGCTGACGTTGGCTTTCATGAGTTCTCCTGTCTTTGTCAAAAAATGAAGCGCGCGAACCGTTCTCGGGGCCTGGGATCGCCTTGACTAGCTAGTTCGGGGGCGGATCCATCGTTACGGACCATTTTTCTGGACAAAATTACGTCCGCTTATTGCCGGTATAGCGGTTTGCTTAAGCCCGCGCCGAGTCGGGGCGCGGCCGCCCGCACGCGGTGCGGCGCGCACCGTCGCGGCGCCTGCCGGGCGCCTGGCGACCGGCCGGAGAACCGCGTCGACGCTCGCTCGCAAGCATTCGGACGAGATAGGTGGAAATAGTGACGCAGGCTCGCGCGACGACAAAATGATTTCGTCCGAGGACCCCTTTCCCGTGACCTCGAAGCGCAGTTTCGGCGGCAAAAGTGTGGCGTATTTGCATCACCCCGAAGGAAGGCGGCGAACGCAAAGCGAGGCGTCGAGCCGGCGAACGGCGAGCCGCGCCGGAAAGACCCGCCTCGAGAAGGAGGGGAAACAGAAAGAGCCGTCTAAGATCGGCTCGGTGCGCCGCCGGGGGCGTCAGTTGCGAAAACCGGACATCGCTTGAGGCGGACGGCCGCCCGCGGAAGGGGGACGAGGCACGCGGGTCGGGCCGCGCTCCTCGTTGTAGCGGGCGATATCGGCGCGGATGGAACCCGCGCGCAGGAACGCGGCGCCGCCGTCGCGCGCCAGAGCGCGCGCTTCGTCGCTGACCGGCCGGAACGGGGTGGCGGCCGCGGCGATCGACGGCGCGGGCGCCACGCGCGGGCCGCCGTGACCGTAGGGGTTCGTCGTGACGACGAACGAACGTTGCCCGCCGCCGCGACCGCCATGCGAACCTTGCGGCGGCCGAGCATAGGCGAGCGAAGCCGCGGCTGCGCACAACGCAACCGCGGCCCAACGCAAAAAGGTATGAAATGCCGAATCGGCCATGATCGATGCACTCGCCAACCATCCTCTCGGAGGCCGTCGCGCATCGGCGCGCGGCGGGGCGCCTCCTTCACCGAGCGGTCGTCAGATAAATCGGTGCTCCGAGGGATTTCTTCGGGTAATTTATGGGCCGCCCGTTCAGGTGTCGAGGCAAAAAATGTTAGGCGAGCAACGCCGTTGTAACGTGGTGTTACTGTGGCGGTTTTGTCGATGCGGCGGTATTCGTGCGACCATTTTCGGCCGCTGCCGCCACGGTTTTGTTTGCCGATTTTTTTTACCGCTTCATGCGCGTTTTTTGCCGCGCGTTTTTTATCGCTTACGAGAAGCTTTACCCATGCGTCGTCCTTCTTTTCTGGTGCCAGACAACTTCACGCTCGCCCTGATCGGCACGGTGGTGCTGGCGAGCATTTTGCCCTGCCGCGGTGAAACGGCCGTGGCCATCAATTGGCTGACGAATATCGCCGTCGGTTTGCTGTTCTTTCTGCACGGCGGGAAACTCTCGCGCGAAGCGGTCGTCGCGGGCGCGACGCATTGGCGGCTGCATGCGCTCGTGCTCGTGAGCACCTTCGTCATGTTTCCGCTGCTCGGCTTGGCGATGAAGCCCCTCGCCGCCCCGCTCGTGACGCCCGAGCTTTACACGGGCATCCTGTTTCTCTGCACGCTGCCCTCGACGGTCCAATCTTCGATCGCATTCACATCGATCGCGCGCGGCAACGTACCGGCCGCCGTCTGCAGCGCCTCGGCCTCTAGCCTCATCGGAATCTTCGTCACGCCCGCGCTCGTGAGCCTAATCATCACGAATCATGCAGGGGCGTCCGGCTCCGGTTGGCACACCGTCGGCGCGATCGTCATGCAATTGCTCGTGCCGTTCATCGCAGGCCAGTTGCTGCGGCCGCTCATCGGCCCGTGGCTCGACCGCAACCGGCGGGTCCTGCGCTTCGTCGATCAAGGCTCGATTCTGCTCGTCGTCTACACGGCATTCAGCGCAGCCGTGAACGAGGGCCTTTGGCGTCACCTTTCGCTCGGCGCGCTGGCGGGGCTGTTCGTCGTCAACGCGCTATTGCTCGCCGCGGCGCTCGCGCTCACCTCGCTTGCCAGCAAGCGGCTCGGCTTCAATCGCGAAGATAGGATCACGATCATCTTCTGCGGCTCGAAGAAGAGCCTCGCATCGGGCATCCCCATGGCGAAGGTGATCTTCGCCTCGCAAGCCGTCGGCGCGGTGGTCTTGCCGCTCATGCTGTTTCATCAAATCCAACTGATGGTCTGCGCAGCGCTCGCCCAGCGATGGGCTGCGCGCAACGTCCACGATGAAGGGCCGCGGCCGGCGGCGCACGCCGAACACTGAATGACAGGGCGCGGGCCACATCGCCGCGCCCGCCGCCGGCACGCAGATCGGCTTGCGCCGAAAATCGGCCCGAATCACGAAAGGCGATAACCACGCAAAGGTTTTTGCGACGAAAAAACCGCATTGCAAACGGCAAACGTTTGCGGTTTCTTCGATACCCAAATTCTGTGAAACGCGCAGCGTCCAAAGTACCGGGCGGGTTATCGCAGCACGGCGCCGGAGCACCGCCGGATAACGCTTACAAGGCGACGACGCCGTGAGCGGCCAACTGCCACTCATAAATCTTCTTAAAATCGTCCCATTCGGCATTTAGCGCTATTAGAATGGCGCGACGGAACGGGGTGCCGATAAGATTTTTCAGTAAATGCCGAAGTTGCACGTCCAAGCGAGAAAATAAATGAGCAGCGAGGATCGATCCGACGACGAACGCCAGGAAGGGGCGGCGCGCCGCGTACGGCGCATCCGGGGGCAGCGCGCCAAGACCATCGAGGCGCCGGAAGACAACCAATCGTTCGAAGACTACGCGGCCCATCGCCTGTGGTCGTTTCTCTGCGCCCAGCTTGCGACCGCGCTCGTCGGCTACGTCGTGCTGGTGGTCGGCGACGCTTGGCTCGACAATCAACGCATGGCGCCGGCCGCGCTCGCGAGTTCCTTGCCTGCGCTGCCGATGGCGGCCTCGCTCGCCGTGGCTTGGACCAAAGGCAGCGGGCTGCGGGCAAGTCTGGCCGCGCTCGCTTTCATCGCTTCGCTCGAAGCGGGCATCGTGTTGCACGCGTTGCAATGGGGCGACGGCATGCTGATCGTGCTCCCAGCATTCGTGCTGATCCCGCTGACCTTCAGTCCCGTGCTGCTGCGCGGATGGGATTTTCCGGCCACGGCCGCGCTCACCATTGCCGGCCCGCTCGCGCTGGTCGCGCTCAGTAAGCCCCCCGCCGTCGAGCAGTTCGGCGTCGTGCTCTCCATGTTCATCGCCATTTCGACGAGTCTCGTCACGAACCTGTTCGCGCTGCGCTCGCAGAAGAAAAGCTTCCGGTTGGAGCGCCAGCTGCGCGCGTTCGCCGACATCGACGAGCTGACGCAGTTGCCCCGCAGGCGCCGCGTGTTCGAACTGGGGCGCCGCATTCTGCTGCGCACCGAGCGCTTAGGTCAGCCCTTTTCCGTGCTGTACATCGACGCCGATCACTTCAAGTCGGTGAACGATCGCTTCGGCCACGACACGGGCGATCGCGCGTTGCAATTGATCGCGCGGCATATCCAAGACAGCATGCGGCCGACCGACGTCGCGGGCCGTTTCGGCGGCGAGGAGTTCGTCGTGCTGCTGCCCGCCGCCGATCAGCACGACGCGGCGCGCGTCGCCGAGCGGCTGCGCAAACGGATCGAAGATGCCCGCCAGCTCGAAGTCACGTTGACCATCAGCGTGGGCGTCGCGCAACACGTGCGCGGCGAGCCGATCGAGCGCGTGATTCGGCGGGCCGATAGCGCATTGCTAGATGCGAAGGACAGCGGCCGCAACCGCGTCGTCATCGCAGAGCGCACGCACGATGCCGCGCCGGCCATAGAAGCCGAGCCGATCGCTATCGCCGATCTCGTGCGCGAACATGCAGGCATCGCCGCGGCGAACGACGCAGTCGCCCAGCCCGGTTGCGAACCGGTAGCCGACTAGCTCCCGGGAGCGGCGTGCGCCGCGATGCACCGCAGTGGTGCATCGCTTCACCAAAAATTCACTCAACTCTCAATCGACAACGTCGATAAGCCGACTATCCAATCCTTTCCGGCTTGTCGCTTCGTCATGTCATTGAGCCAGTCTTCGCCGCGCGGCGAGCCATCCGTCACCGAGCTGATCGCTCGGCGCGCGCTCACCGCCGTGTTTCAACCGATCGTCGATTTCGACGGCGGCACGATCCTCGGCTACGAAGGGCTCATCCGCGGCCCGGCCGGATCCTCTCTGGAATCGCCGGGCGCGCTGTTCGATCGCGCCGCCCGCCAGGGGCAATCGGTGGCGCTCGAGCATGCCGCGGCGCGCACCTGCGCGACGGCGTTTGCGCAACTCGGATGCGAAGGCAAGCTGTTCCTGAACTTCAGCGCCGACGCCCTCGTCGCGCTGCAGGCGACGCACGAGCGCATGATCGATTGGCTGCAGCAATGCGGCGTGGCGGCCGAGCGTCTGGTCGTCGAGCTCACCGAGCAAAGCACGATTGCCGACGTACGCAGTTTCGCACCGGCCGTTGCGTCGCTACGCGAGACTGGCATCCAATTCGCACTCGACGATTACGGCACGGCGAACGCGAGCATGAATCTTTGGGTGCGCCTGCAACCGGACGTCGTCAAAATCGATCGTTTCTTCATCGACGATATCGCCAACGACCCGCTCAAGTTCGAGGCCGTTCGCGCGATGCAGCATTTCGCGGAAGCGAGCGGCGCACGCCTCGTGGCCGAAGGCATCGAAAACGCGGCCGATCTGATCGTCGTGCGCGACATGGGAATTGCGCTCGGCCAAGGTTTTTTACTCGGCCGGCCCGATCCGAGCGCTTCGCGCAAGCTCGCCGAACCCGCGCGCAAGGCCCTGGGCGCCGATCACATTGCCGTATTCCCAGGGGCGACGCGCACCTCGATCGCCGCATCGCCCTCGGGCAGCATGGCTGCCGCGAAAATGATCGTCCCGGCGCCCGCGTTGCCCACGAGCGCGACGAACAATGACGTCCTCGCTCTGTTCAATCGCCTGCCGACGCTGCATGCGCTCGCCGTGGTCGAGCAAGACGAGCCGATCGCGCTCATCAATCGGCGCAGCTTCATGGACCGCTACGCCCTGCCTTATCACCGCGAGCTGTTCGGCAAACGCCCGTGCATGCTGTTCGCCAATGCGCCGCCCGTCGTCATCGAAAAATCCATGACCGTCGAGCAGATGGCCAAGCTCCTTGCGAGCGACGACCAGCGCTACCTCGCGGACGGCTTCGTCATCACCGACGAAGGGCGCTACGTGGGCCTGGGCACGGGGGAAAGCCTCGTCAGGGCCGTCACGGAAGTGCGCATCGAAGCGGCCCGCTACGCCAATCCGCTGACCTTTCTGCCCGGCAACATCCCGATCAGCTCCCATATCTCGCGGCTCATCGGGCATCGGGTGCGGTTTCATGCCTGCTACGTCGATCTGAACCATTTCAAGCCTTTCAACGATCGTTACGGCTACTGGCAAGGCGACGAAGTGCTCAAGTTCGCGGCGGCCGTGCTGGCCGACGTGTGCGATCCGACGCGCGACTTTCTCGGCCACGTCGGGGGCGACGACTTCCTGATCCTGTTCCAAAGCGAGGACTGGCATGCGCGCGTGTTGCGCGCGGTCGATGCGTTCAACACGGGCAGCCTGCATTTCTATGCGGACGAGGACCGAGAGGCCGGGGGCATTCATGGCGAAGACCGGCGCGGCAACCCGACGTTCTTCGGCTTCGTGACCATGGCGATCGGGTGCGTGCGCGTGGAACCGGCTCGCGGCGAGGATGCGCGCTATGGCAGCGAGGAGATCGCCTCGGTGGCCGCGCTGGCCAAGCACCGCGCAAAACAGGACGCGACCGGGGTATTCGTCATCGATCTCGACGAAGGCGCTGCGCTCATGCATGCACGCGAAGGGCACGTTTAGTAATTTTTACTAAACAGAAAAATGTTCCTGAATCATTGATGGGTGAACGCATAAGGACAATCATGTAGCTCATATGGCGGTCTTTTTTGCGGTTTTTACTATACAATCCCCGCACCGAGACCCTAGGAACGAGCGACCATGGCCACCACGATTCGCGATATCGCCCGCGCGGCGAACGTGTCGATCGGCACCGTGTCGCGCGCCCTGAAGAACCAGCCGGGGCTGTCCGAAGCCACGCGGCTGCGCGTCGTGGAGACGGCTCAACGGCTCGGCTACGACGCGGCGCAATTGCGCCCGCGCATCCGCCGCCTCACCTTCCTGCTGCACCGGCAGCACAACAATTTCGGCGCGAGCCCCTTTTTCTCGCACGTCCTGCACGGCGTGGAAGATGCTTGCCGTGCGCACGGCATCGTGCCCTCGCTGCTGACGGCCGGTCCGACCGAAGACGTGGCCGAGCAATTGCGCCTGCACGCGCCCGACGCCATCGCGGTGGCGGGCTTCGTCGAGCCGGAAACGCTGGCTACCGTGGCCGCGATGCAGCGCCCGCTGGTATTGATCGATCTGTGGGCGCCGAATATGCGCTCGGTCAATCTGGACAACGCCCAGGGCGCCATGCTGGCGATGCGGCACTTATTCGCCCTCGGGCGCAAGCGCGTCGCGTTCATCGGCGGCTCGCTCGCGCATTACAGCATCGCGCAGCGCGCCCTCGGCTACCGGCGCGCCTTCTTCGAAGCGGGGCTGCTGTTCGACCCGTCGCTCGAGACCTCGATCGACGCCCACCTGCCGCCCGACGAAGGCGCCGAATTGGCGATGCAACGGCTGCTCGACACACAAGGGCCAGAACGCATACCCAACGCGGTTTTCGCCTATAACGACGTTGCAGCGCTCGCCGCGATGCGCGTCGCGCTAGCACGCGGCTTGCGCGTGCCCGAGGACATCGCGTTCGTCGGCTTCGACGACATTCCCGCGGCTTCCCACGCTACGCCCGCACTGACGACGATCGCGATCGACAAAGAAGCCCTCGGCGCGCGCGGCGTGCAGTTGCTGCTCGAAGATACGCCCGTCGAGTTGACGGTACGACTGCCGGTGCGGCTCGTCGCGCGGGCCAGCACGGTCGGCGGCGCCGGCGCGCAGCACGCGCTCGGTCAAGCCGGCATCGAATCGGAAATCACATCATGACGAAGCTTCCCAACGCCACTCGAGGCATCAAGCCGGCGCCCGGCACCGTCCACACGAACGCCCTCGTACCGCCCGTCGACGATTTTCGGGATCGCGCGTTCTTGCTCGAGCACGTGGCCGATACGCTCGGGTTCTACGCGCCGACCGTTTACGACGCCTCGGGGGGCTTCTTCCATTATTTCAAGGACGATGGCACGGTCTACAACCGCACCTCGCGTCACCTGGTGAGCAGTTGCCGCTTCGTCTTCAACTACGCGATGGCCTACCGGCACTTGCGCGATCCGCAATACTTGGAATACGCGCGTCACGGCCTCGCATTCTTGCGCGATGCCCACTGGGACCCGGAACATCGCGGCTACGACTGGGAGATCGAATGGCGCAACCGCGATAAGCACACGGTGGACGGCACCCGGCACTGCTACGGCCTCGCGTTCGTCCTGCTCGCGCAAGCCCATGCGGCGATGGCCGGGATCGAAGAGGCGCGGTTGCAGATCGCCGAAACGTTCGAGCTGATGGAGCGCCGTTTCTGGGATCCGGCCGCCGGGCTCTACGCCGATGAAGCGACGCCCGACTGGCACGTCTCGACCTATCGCGGGCAGAACGCGAACATGCATGCGACCGAAGCGCTGCTCGCGGCCTACGAGGCGACCGGGCACCTCGTCTATCTCGACCGGGCCGAACGCGTCGCCACCCACATCACCGAGCGGCAGGCCAACCTTTCGCACGGGCTCGTCTGGGAGCACTTCCACGCGGATTGGTCGGTCGATTGGCACTACAACGAAGAAGACAGCTCGAACATCTTTCGGCCCTGGGGCTTTCAGCCCGGGCATCAGACGGAATGGGCCAAGCTGCTGTTGATCCTCGAGCGCCATCGCCCCCTGCCCTGGCTGCTGCCGCGCGCCGTCGAGCTGTTCGATGCGGCGCTCACGCACGCGTGGGACGACGAGCACGGCGGCCTTTGCTACGGCTTCGGCCCCGACGGCAAGATCTGCGATCACGACAAGTACTTCTGGGTGCAGGCCGAAACGCTGGCGGCCGCCGCGCTGCTCGGCCATCGCACCGGCAGCGAGCGTTTTTGGGACTGGTACGACGAGATCTGGAGCTACAGCTGGACGCATTTCGTGGACCATCGCCATGGCGCCTGGTATCGCATCCTCACATGCGACAACCGCAAATACAGCGATGAAAAAAGCCCGGCCGGCAAGACCGATTACCACACGATGGGCGCATGCTACGAAGTGTTGAACGCGCTTGGCGAAAGCCACGTGAACGGCGATGCGAATGCAATCGGCAACGGCCTCACCCCGGCTTCTAGCCTGCAGGCGGCCACCGGCGACGGACATGGCCGCGGAACTGCCAATGGCAATGGCAACGGCAGCGGCTTGACGAGCCGCGCTTGAACGGCTTGAACGGACGATCTATGCAAACCCCGAGCGCTTTGAGCGCATCATCGGCCGCCGCGCACAGCGAGCGGCCCGCCCTCCCGATGTTCGTCAGCGCGGGCGACATCCTGACCGATCTCGTCCGCACGGACGGACCGCACTGGACCTCTCACCCGGGCGGCGCCGGTTGGAACGTGGCGCGCGCCGTGGCGCGCCTGGGCGTGCCGACGGCATTTGCGGGCGCGATCGGCGTCGACTGCTTCTCCGACGATTTGTGGCGCGCGAGCGATGCGGCGGGCCTGGACTTGCGCTTCTTGCAGCGCGTCCCCCGGGCGCCGCTGTTGGCCATCGTGCATCGCACGCATCCGCCAGCTTATTTTTTCATCGGCGATGCGAGCGCCGACCTCGCGTTCGACCCCGAGTCGCTGCCGCAAGGCTGGACCGGCGCGGCACGCTGGGCGCACTTCGGCGGCATCAGTCTTGCGCGCGCGCCGCTGTCGGCCACGCTATCGAGGTTGGCGGCCGAGCTGCGCGCGCAGGGCGTGCGCATCAGCTTCGATCCGAACTATCGCAACGTCATGGAGCACGGCTATCGGCCCATGCTCGAAACGATGACGGCGCTCGCCGACCTCGTCAAAGTCTCCGACGAAGATTTGCGTTGCCTCTTCGGCACGGACGAAGACACGGCGCTCGACACGCTGCGCGCGATGAACCCTGCTGCAACCGTGCTCGTCACGCGCGGCTCGGGCGCCGCGACGTTGATCGCCCCGGGCGAGACGATTGCGGCGATGCCGCCGCGGGTCGAAGTCGTCGATACGGTGGGCGCGGGCGACGCTTCGATCGGCGGCCTGCTGTTCAGCTTGATGCAGCGGCCCGAACGCGGCTGGCGCGATCACTTGGCGTTCGCATTGGCGGCGGGCGCGGCGGCGTGCCGGCATGCGGGGGCGCATTCGCCGTCGCTCGACGAGATCGTTGCGCTACTCGAGTAGGACGGCGCCAAGCCTCGTGGGATAAAGACGCCCAGTTCCATTTCGATCGCCGCCACTCGAGCTTGACGCCGGTGCACACTACCCGCGCGTGCTACGATGATTTCATGCGTCCCGGACAGGAGCGTCATCATGGAAGACGTCACCTACACCAAAGGCATCTACACGGCCACGGCCGGTGTTCAGCAACTCGACGACGGCCGGTTTCAAGGCGTCGTTCACCTGGCGCGCGACGACGCGGCCGAACCCGAGACGACGGTCTATGAAGTCAAGGGCGTGAGCGCAACCGTCTCGGAGGCGCTCGAAGAAGCCAAAGCGCTCGCCCATCAAATCCTCGGCGAAATCGAGTTGTAGCGCGAGCTGCGGTGCGGCGGCGCGTCCATTGCACCGGGCGCCGCCTCGGCTTCGAACGCTGACCGAAGCAAGGCGAATGGAGGTTCGACATGACCGAAGAGAGCTACGTCTACGGCGTCTATTCGATTCACGTGCGCCCCATCGAGCTCGAAGGCTCGCGCTGGGACGCCGAGTATGAAATCCGGCAGCAGGACAAACCCGTGCAGCGCTGGACGACGGTGGGCGGCGACACGGGTTATCCACAGGCCGCCGAGGCCATCGAATCGGCGCGCTTGCAAGCTCAAGCCGACATCGAGCACGGCGCCGGCGTGCCCAAGCCCAGAGCATTTCCGTAGTCGCGCCCCGAAGCCGCGCGTGCTACGCTGCGCCCGTTCCCGATGAAGCGCAGCATCGATGTCGACCGAGACCCATCCACCCGAGTCGGCCCCGCCCGCGGGCCAAGCCACCTGCGAGCGCGCCGCGCCGCGCGTGCCGCGCTCGCCCCATGCCCGTCCCGCCCCGAAAGCGGCCAAGCGTGCGCGCGCCGGCGGCCGAGGCGGCCGCATCCTGCGCACGGGCACGGGCACGGTCGTCACGCACGGATTGCCGGGCCGCGCGAGCCTCGATCTGTACCATCGCGCGCTAACGGCGAGCTGGCCGATGTTCTTCGGCGCACTCGCCGCTTTCTTCGTGCTGCTGAACGCCGCATTCGCCGCGCTCTACTCGTTCGGCCACGCACCGATCGCGAATCAAGCCCCCGATGGCTTTCTCGGCGCGTTCTTCTTCAGCGTGGAAACGCTCGCGACGGTCGGCTACGGCGACATGCACCCGCAGACGGTCTACGCGCACGCGATCGCGACGCTCGAAATCTTCACCGGCATGTCGAGCATCGCTTTGGCGACGGGCCTCATCTTCGTGCGTTTTTCCCGCCCCCGGGCTCGCATCATCTTCGCGCGCTATGCCGTCGTGCGCCCGCTCGATGGCAAACCGACGCTGATGCTGCGCGCCGCCAACGCGCGGCAAAACTTCATCGTGGAAGCCAAGGCCAAGCTTCGGCTGATGCGCTACGAGCGCAAGCCCGAGGGCTATCCGCTGTGGCGCATCCAGGACCTAAAGCTCGTGCGCGAGCAGCACCCCACCTTCCTGCTGGGTTGGAATCTGATGCACGTGATCGACGAAACGAGCCCGCTCTACGGGGAAACGGCGGAAAGCCTCGCCGCCAGCGAAGCGTCGCTAATGTTGATGATCGAGGGGGCCGACGAAACCACCACGCAGATGATGTACGGCCGCCGTTCGTGGGGCCATGAGGAGATTCGCTGGCAGCAGCGATTCGTCGACTTGCTGCACGAGGACGAGGACGGCATCACGCACATCGACTACGCGCAATTCGACGAAGTCGTTGCGCTGGACGATGAAAACGAGGCAGGCACACAGGCCTCGAACCCGGCATAACCTGCCCTCGCAATCCCCTCAGCGAAAAATTCCTCTCCAATCCCAGCCTTGGCGCGGACAAATTGCCGCACCTGCGTGTCGCCATCGACGAGATAGAAAAAATCCTCCGGCTGCCTCGCTAAAGAATAGAGCCTTCGCTGCCCCTCGTCGGACGGGCGTTACCCCCTTTTGCCGGACACCGGTCTTGGATGGGGCAAAAAAAAGCTTGAAGGAGACACACCATGACCGCCCGCCCGCCGATCGACGGCACGCCCGCTCTATCGGAATACCGCCTCACCGATAACCTGACCGCCACGCGCGGCCGCATCTTTCTCACCGGTACACAGGCGCTCGTGCGCATCATGCTGATGCAGCGCGAGCTCGATCGCGCGCTCGGCTGGAATACGGCAGGCTTCGTCAGCGGCTACCGCGGCTCGCCCCTCGGCATGGTCGATCAACAGATGTGGAAGGCCAAGAAGCTGCTCGATGCGAACGATGTGCGCTTTTTGCCCGCGATCAACGAAGAACTCGGCGGCACGGCCGTGCTCGGCACGCAGCGCGTCGAAGCCGATCCCGAACGCACCGTCGATGGCGTCTTCGCCATGTGGTACGGCAAAGGCCCAGGCGTCGACCGCGCGGGCGACGCGCTGAAGCACGGCAACGCCTACGGCTCGTCGCCGCACGGCGGCGTGCTCGTCGTGGCCGGCGACGATCACGGCTGCGTATCGTCCTCGATGCCGCATCAAAGCGACTTCGCGCTCATGGCGTGGCACATGCCGATCGTCAACCCGTCGCACATCGCCGACATGCTGGAATTCGGCGCATACGGCTTCTCGCTCTCGCGCTTCTCGGGCGCATGGGTGGGCTTCAAAGCGATCTCCGAGACGGTCGAATCGGGCGCCACGGTCGATCTAGACGCCTTGGCCTCGCACTGGCCCGCCCCCACCGATTTCGCGGTGCCCGCGGGCGGCCTGCACAATCGCTGGCCCGACTTGCCGAGCCTAACCATCGAAGCGCGTCTAGCCGCCAAACTCGATGCCGTGCGCGCGTTCGCCCGGGTCAACAGCATCGACAAATGGATCGCTCAAAGCCCGAACGCCAATATCGGCATCGTCACCTGCGGCAAAGCGCATCTCGATCTGATGGAGGCGCTGCGCCGGCTCGATCTGACCGTCGCCGATCTCGACGCCGCGGGCGTGCGCATCTACAAGGTCGGGCTCTCGTTCCCCCTCGAACTATCGCGCATCGATACGTTCGTGCAGGGACTCTCCGAAGTGCTCGTCATCGAGGAGAAAGGCCCGGTGATCGAGCAACAAATCAAGGACTACCTGTACAACCGCCCGGCGGGCGAGCGCCCGGCGATCGTCGGCAAGCACGATGCAGGCGGCGCGCCGCTGCTGTCGGAGCTCGGCGAGCTGCGTCCCTCGCGCGTGCTGCCCGTGTTCGCGCAATGGCTGGCCCGGCATAAGCCTCATCTGGACCGGCGCGAGCGCGTCGTCGATCTCGTCGCGCCGAGCATCCTCTCGAATGCGGCCGACGCCGTGCGCCGCACGCCCTACTTCTGCTCGGGCTGCCCGCACAACACGTCGACGAAGGTGCCCGAAGGCTCGATCGCTCATGCGGGCATCGGCTGCCATTTCATGGCTTCGTGGATGGATCGCGCTACCACGGGCTTGATTCAGATGGGCGGGGAAGGCGTCGACTGGGCCTCGCACTCGATGTTTACGAAGACCAAGCATGTCTTCCAGAACCTTGGCGACGGCACGTATTTTCATTCGGGCATCCTCGCCATCCGCCAAGCCGTGTCGGCCAAGGCCAACATCACCTACAAGATCCTCTACAACGACGCCGTCGCCATGACGGGCGGCCAACCCGTCGACGGCAGCATTTCGGTGCCACAGATCGCCCGGCAAGTCGAAGCCGAAGGCGTCTCGCGCTTCGTCGTCGTCTCCGACGAGCCCGAGAAGTACGACGGGCATCACGCCCTGTTCCCGAAAGGCACGACGTTCCATCATCGGCGCGAACTCGACGACGTCCAGCGGGAGTTGCGCGACACCCCAGGCGTGACGGTCCTCATCTACGATCAAACCTGCGCCGCCGAAAAACGCCGCCGCCGCAAGAAAGGCGAATTCCCCGACCCGGACAAGCGGCTGTTCATCAACGAAGCGGTTTGCGAAGGCTGCGGCGACTGCGGCGTGCAGTCGAACTGCCTGTCGGTCGAACCCGTGGAAACGCCGCTTGGCCGGAAGCGCCGCATCGACCAATCGTCGTGCAACAAGGACTTCTCCTGCGTGAACGGCTTTTGCCCAAGCTTCGTCACGATCGAAGGCGGCAAGCTGAAGAAAGCGGCCGGCGTGGCGTTCGACGAAGCGGCTTTGGCGCACAGCGTCGAGGCGTTGCCCGTTCCACGCACGCATCTGGACGCCGCGCCTTACGACATCCTCGTGACCGGCGTGGGCGGCACGGGCGTCGTCACCGTCGGGGCGCTGATCAGCATGGCGGCTCACCTCGAAGGTAAGAGCGCATCGGTGCTCGACTTCATGGGCTTCGCGCAAAAGGGCGGCTCGGTGCTCTCGTTCGTGCGTTTCGCGGCGCGCGACGAGTGGCTGAACCAAGTGCGCATCGACACGCAGCAAGCCGACGTGCTGCTTGCCTGCGACATGGTCGTCGGGGCGAGCGCGGACGCACTGCAAACGGTTCGCCACGGCCGCACGCGAATCGTCGTCAACACGCACCAGATCCCGAACGCCTCGTTCGTCCATGATCCGGACGCGAATTTGCACGCCGATGCGCTCGTCGACAAAATGCGCGCCGCCGCAGGCGCCGAATTCATGTCGACCTGCGATGCGCAGGCGCTGGCCGCGAAGTTCCTCGGCGATTCGATCGGCGCGAACATTCTCATGCTGGGCTTCGCCTGGCAGTTGGGCCTCGTGCCGGTCTCGCACGCGGCATTGATGCGCGCGATCGAGTTGAACAACGTCGCCGTGCCGATGAACAAGCTCGCGTTCTCGGTGGGCCGCCTCGCGGCGGGCGATGCCGCCGCGCTCGAAGCGCTTTGGGCCGAGCGTCATATGGCGCGCGCGGCCGCTGGGACGTCCGAGGACGCGCTCGCCGAACTGGACGCGCTCGTCGCCGATCGCGAACGGCGCCTTGCCGCCTATGGCGGACCGCGCTACGTCGAGCGCTACGGCGCGCTCGTTGCGGCGGCGCGCCAGGCCGAAAGCCGCGTGCCGCAAGCGCGGGTCACGCGCGCCGTCGCGACCACGTTTTACCGCTTGCTCGCCGTCAAAGACGAATACGAAGTCGCACGCTTGCATACCGACGCCGCATTCCGCGAGGCGCTCGAAGCGCAATTCGAAGGCAAGGCCGGCAAGGATTTTCGCGTCAATTTCAACTTGGCGCCGCCGGCGCTCGCGAAAGCCAAGCCGGGCCAGGCGCCGCGCAAGCTGACGTTCGGCCAATGGCTCTGGCCGGTGCTCGGCATGCTCGCGAAATGGCGCGGTTTGCGCGGCACCGCGCTCGATCCGTTCAGCCGCACCGCCGAACGCCGCATGGAACGCGCGCTTGCCGACGATTACCAAACGACGATGGAGCGCGCGTTCGATCGGATGAACGCGGAAAATGCCGAAGCGATCGCGCAGCTAGCGGAACTGCATGCTCGCGTGCGCGGCTACGGGCACGTGAAACTGCGCAACCTTGCCAGCGTGAAACGCAGCGAGCGCGAGCTGGCTGCCCGCCTTGGCTTGGAAGCGGCGACCAGCCCCGCCGTGCAACACGCGCTCGACGAGATGAAGGGCGCGGGCTCGCTGCGCGGCATCCCGGTCGTCGTTGCGAAATAAGAAAAAGAGACTCGGCACACAAGGCGCGCCGCGTTCCGGCGGCGCCCGCTACTCCGCTTACTTCGACGCCACCCAGCGCCCGTTCCGATCGAGATGCCGGTAGGCTTGGAACTTCCCGCCTTTCACGATCACGGCCACATAGACTGCCTTGGAGCGATCGCCTCTCTCGTTGAACGCGATCTCGCCCGTCGCCCCGTTGAAATTCGATATCTTATGCAGAGCGGCGACGATGTCCGCGGGCTTGGTCGAATGGGCGTTCTCGATCGCTTTGGCCGTCACGGCGATGGCATCGTATTCGTAAATCGAATACGGTCCGGGCTCGACGCCGTAAGCTTTCTTGTAAGCGTCGACGAATCGGCGCGCCTTCGCGCCGGTGAGGAATGCGGGCAGCGGGGCCGTGGTGCAAATCATGCCGTTTGCCGCGCTACCGGCGGTTTTGATGAGCGTGGGCTGCGTCGTCCCGTCGCCGCCCATGAAGTATTTGACGCGAAGCTTCAACTGGTGAAAATCCCTCGCTAGCAAGGCGGCCTCGGGGTAATAGCCCGTGTAGTAGACGACGTCGGGCTTGAGCGCCGCCACTTGCTTGGCGAGATCGGCGTAATCCATTTGCCCCGGCGTCAGCGCGTCGTCGTACACCACCTCGATGCCCTGCTGCTTCAACGCTTGGACGGCGTTCTCGGCGAGCCCTTTCGAATAAGTCGTGTTGTCGTTCACCACGGCCACCGACTTCGCATGCAGGACTTCCTTCATGAGCTTGGCGGCGAATGGACCCTGCTCGTCGTCTCGGCCGATCGTGCGAAACGCGTTGTCCCACCCTTTCTCGGTCAGCTCCGGATTCGTCGACGCATCCATCACGTACGCCAGGCCAGCGCCGTGAAAGACGCGCAACTCGGGCAGCGCCGCGCTCGAGCAGTAGCCGCCCGCCACCGCCACGACGCCCTTCCCCACAAGAGTTTGTGCAGCCTGAGCCGCCTTGTCCGCGTCGCATTCGTCGTCTTCCTGCACGAGCTCGATCTTTTTGCCGAGCACGCCGCCCCGGCGATTGATGTCGTCGGCGGCCAGTTGCGCGCCGTTCAAGATATCCTTGCCGGCCATCGCGTAACCGCCTGACAGCGGCACCGGCACCCCGATCTTGATCGTCTCTTGCGCCCACGCCGCGCCAGGGGCGGCGGCGATCGATAACGCGGCTATGCCGAAGCCGGCGAGCGCCGCTCGCCTCAAACTGCTCCATCCGCGCGCTGCAGCGGGTTGCCGAACCGTCATGTCTGTGCTCCTTGTGGTTTTTATGAACGGGGAGCGCGTCTCGGCCATAGGGGCAGCGAACGCCGAGCCGCGGCTGCGGACGCGCGCATCGCTAGTAGCAATCCACGCGCCGCGCCGCTCGGGCCGGCGAAGCATCGATCGCGCCCAGCCCGCCGCGCTGTCTTGATGATACGCGTCGAACCGGGCAGATCAAGCGAGCGAGTGCTAGATACAATGGGAAGGGCTGCTCAGTAAGCCCCTTGGAGTAAAACGAGAGTTCGCAGACTCGTTTTGGTAAGGAGCACGCAAATGGATGCGTCCGAGACAGCCCTTCCCATAGTATCTAGATGACGGCGGCGGTCGCGGATGGCGGCCCGCCAAGCACGTCTAAAGGCCAGTGGCGTCTTCCTGCCAATCGATGTCGCCGCACAGAACGCACAGGCCTGCGCCGATCCGCACGGCCACCGACAGCGTCACGCAAGGAAGCGCTTCGTTGATCGACAGGTACGGCCGGGTGGCATGAACGCGATCGGGCGCCTCGATCGCAGCATGGAAGTAAGGACGGCGCATCCAGTTCGCACCTTGCGCGTCGGCCACGGGTAAAAACCGCGCTTCGTGCCCGGCGCGATCGGCGCGCAGCACGACGTTGCGGCCCTTCTGGCGGCCCTCTTCGTCCAGGAGGAAGCAGCGCGCGGCATGATCGAGCGCGAGGAAGTTCCAGCACACTTCATCGAGCGGCTCGCCTTGCGCGAGGCGCTCAGCCGCGCGTTCGAACGCGCGCACGTAGGGCGCGAGCCGGCTGGCACGCGCACGCTCGCGCGCTTGGGTCTGCGCGCGGTGGCACTCGGCCAAGGCCGCAATGCGCTCGGCGGCGTAGGCGCTATCGGCAGCGCCCGGACCCGGCCGTCCGAAGTGAAAGCCCTGAACGAAATCCGCATCGCAGGAAAACGCCAATTGCGCCTCGTGCTCGGTCTCGACGCCCTCGATGAGCACGAGCTTGCCGGCCTCGTGCAGCATCGCCACGAAGCCGGGCAGAATGGCCGCCGCTTCCGTGCGATGCGCCGCTTGCGAGAGCATCATGCGATCGACCTTGACGATATCGGGATCGAGCTGCCAAATCCGCTCCAAATTCGAATCGCCCGCGCCGAAATCGTCGAGTGCGATCAAGAAGCCCTGCGCGCGAAACCGGCGCGCTTCGTCGGCCAATTTGTCGAAGTCTTCGGCGCGCACCGCTTGGAGCTCTAGCACGATGCGGCGCGGCGACAGTTCGAGCCGCTCGAGGTGCGCGCGCAGCGCGGCCTCGTGATAGGAGTCGGCGAGCGCGCCCGCGTGAATGTTCAGGAAGAGCCACTCGCGCTCGGCATGCAGCGTCTTGAAGTTCTCCAAATGCAACGACTGCGCGAGACGATCGACATAGTGAAGCTCGCTCTGGCGCGCCGCGTCGCCGAATACGTCGAGCGGCGGCACGGGCCGATCGAAGATATCGTGGGCGCGCAGCAGCGCCTCGTAGCCGACGGCGCGCAAGTGCGACAAGCTGAAGATCGGCTGAAACACGCTCGTGAGCGTGAGGTCGCGATGGCGCAACGCGTAGCGCTGCAACCCGGAGATCAGATCGGGTTCAAGCGATCGCGGCGCAGCTACGCCGCTTTCCCGCACGGAAATCACCATGGCGCTCCCCACGCGCGGCGCGCGCGAACGCCGGACACGACGCTGGAACGATGACGACGAACACACATGACGATAGACCTCATCGACGGCTCCCTCGGTTCTTTGTACTGTAGTGGCAGCCGGGAGCAAAGCAAGGTCCGTGCGCAGCGATCATCGGTGCATGGCGCGGCGGCGCGACGAGCGCGCAGCGAGTGGTGGCGAGATTGGCGCTTTCAAGCGTCTTGACAGACGCAGCGCCAGGGCGTGCGCGCTCGCACCATCGAGGTGCAATCACGCACGCGGCAAGACCGATGACGGGGCTTACGCTTAGAGCACCGGGCCGCGCGCCAATTCGCGGCGCAGCAATGCATAGAGGAGGATGGCGCCGAAGGTGGCGGTGCCGATGCCGCCGAGGGCGAACCCGCCGAGCTGCAACGAGAAGTTGCCCGCGCCGATCACCAATGTCACGGCCGCGACGATCAGGTTGCGGTTGTCGGAGAAGTCGACTTTATTGACGACCCAAATGCGTGCGCCCGTCACGGCGATGAGGCCGAAGACGACGATCGACACGCCGCCCAGCACGGGTCCGGGAATCGTCTCGATCAGCGCGCCGAACTTCGGCGAGAAGCCGAGCACGATGGCGATGACGGCCGCGACGACGAACACGATCGTCGAATAGATCTTGGTGACCGCCATGACGCCGATGTTTTCCGCGTAGGTCGTGACGCCCGTGCCTCCGGCGAAGCCCGAAACGATGGTCGCGAGGCCGTCGCCCACGAAGGCGCGACCAATGTAGCGATCGAGATTGTGCCCCGTCATCGCGCTCACCGCCTTGATGTGGCCGAGGTTCTCGGCGACGAGGATGATGGCGACGGGCGCGAGCAGCAACATGGCATGCCCGTCGAAGACCGGCGCCGAGAAGTGCGGCATGCCGAACCAGGCGGCGTTGCCGACGATCGAAAAATCGATCGGCTTGCCAAGGCCCATGCCGTTGGTGGCGACGGCGTAGATTGCGTAGGCGATCAGCAGGCCTACGAGAATGAGCAGCCGCTGCACCATGCCGCGCGTGAACACGGCGACGATGCCGACGCTGAGCACGGTCACGACGGCCATCCACGAATCGAAGTTAGAGCCGCTCACGCCTTTCACGGCGATGGGGGCGAGGTTCAGGCCGATGACCGCGACGATCGAACCGGTGACGACGGGCGGCATGAGCGTCTCGATCCACTTGGTGCCGACCGCTGCGACGACAAGCCCGATGATGGCGTACACCACGCCGCAGACGATAATGCCGCCGAGCGCGACGGGGATGTTCAGGTTGGGGCCGTGTCCCGCATAGCCCGTCACGGCGATGACGAGCCCGATGAACGAAAAGCTCGAGCCCAGGTAGCTCGGCACTCGACCGCCGACGAGCACGAAGAACAGCAAGGTGCCGATGCCGGACATGAGAATGCACAAGTTCGGATCGAAGCCCATGAGCAGCGGGGCGAGCACGGTCGAGCCGAACATAGCGACCACGTGTTGAACGCCCATTGCGAACGTCTGTGGCCAGGGCAAACGCTCGTCGGGCGCGACGACGCGGCCCTCGGCGGCGCGCGGCGCGACTCGCCAGCGCGGAAAATAGGACTCGGCCATGCTGATTGGGCTCCTTCTCGCGTGGGGGGACCGCCTTGGTGCGGCGGCGTATTGGAATCACGCGCGAGTTTAAGGACGGCAATAAGCGGTGGCAAGCTGTCGATGGACGGCATGGGCTCTAAATTGCCGCACAGCGGCGTACGGGTGAATCCTGCCGAGCACAGCCGAGGACCGCAGAAGCCGAGACTTGGCACAGCCACTGCGGCGCGATTAGCGATAAAAGTGCCCGTGCTCACCCGCATGCGGTCGGCGCAGCCTTCTCTCCATCTCAGGCCACGCCACCGGCCCCGCACGGCACCGTCTCCCGCGGCCCGGCTTCGCCGCGCTCGCAAAACACCATTCGATACGTGCCCACCGGATGCGCGGCGACGAACCGGCGAAAGATCCGGACCGGCTCGCACCGCACGCCGCACGTGAACGCATCGAAGAATGCGCGTCCTTCGTCGGGATACGTATGCAGCGAAACGTGCGACTCGGCGAGCAGCAGCAAGATCGTGACGCCGTTCGGTTCGAACGCGTGCTCGATCGTGCCAAGCACGGTCGCGCCCTCGGCCACCGCAGCATCGGTCAACGCGCGCACGAGTGCCCCGCGATCATTGAGCAGCGCATGGTCGGCTTGTGCAATGTCGACCAGCACGTGACGGCCATAGGCCAGATGCGGCGATTCACTCATGACGTTTGGACGCCCGTGCAGTGCCCGCATAGCCCACCGATACGACGGCTACGCCGATGATCGATATCCCGACGGCCACCGGCGCAATGGCGCTGAGCGCACCCGCGAACGCGCCCGACATCGCCTCGCTCGTGTTGGCCAACGTCGAGAACAAGCTGAAGTTCTTGCCGACGTTCGCGTCGGTGGACAAGCGCTGAATGTTGGTGGGCAACACCACATCGACGAATGCACCGATCGCACCGAGCACGAAACAACCGGCGAACGTCGCCGGCGCGCTGACCGCGCACAACGGCAGCAGCGCCAGCATGAAGCCGTAGCAGCGCCAATACGTCATCAAGCTCGGCGTGCTGAAATCGCGCGAGACGCTACTGCACACGAGCGCGCCGCTGAACGCGCCGAGGGCGATGGCGCTCATTGCGAAGCCGATGACGCTGTCGGCGTAGCCTTCGCTCTTGAGCATCGTCGGGATGAGCACGCGCAAGGCCGCGCCGACGAACAGAATGCACAACGCCGAGTATCCGATGCTGACGAATAACTCGCGCTTGGCCAGCGATGCCTTGAAGTTCGCCGCGAACTCGCCGTACAAGCCGCGCAGCGTGCAGCGCGCGATGGGCTCACGGTGTGCGGCCTGTTCCGATGCCGCGATCGTTCGCCAAACGCAGAGCGCCGAGATCAAATAAGTGGCCGCATCGATCGCCAGCACGTAGCCGGAGTCGGCCACGGCATAAAGCAGCCCGCCACCGAGCGCGGGACCGACGAGCCCGCCCATTTCCGCCGCCATTTGCGCTGCGCCGTTGGCCGCGGGCAAGTGATCGGCCCGCACCAGCAAGGGGATCGTGCCTTGGAACGCGGGCTGAAACAGCGTGCGAAACGCCGTCATCGACATGCCGATCAGGGCCAGCGCCGCCACGTCGATCTGCGTGCTCGACAACAGAAAACAGAACACGGCGGTAATGCTCATCCGCGCCAGATCGGCGGCGATCATCAACGAACGTCGCGAGCGCCGATCCGATAGCGCGCCGCCCAGCGGTCCGAGCACGACGTACGGGATGAATCGGAAGAAGTAGATCGCGCCCGAGAGCGCCACGTTCGCATGCGTGACGTTGAGCACGGTGACGATGAAGATGAATTCGTGAACGCCGTCGCCGATCTGCGACAGCAGATTGCCCGTCAGCAGGATGGACAGCCGGCGTTCCTTGCGCAGCATCGCGAGCATCGTCATCCCTCGGCGACTTGCGCGGACACGAGCGGAAACAACAGTTCCCGCTTGGAGAACCGCCGGCCAGAGTCTTTCAGCTTATCGATCACCATGCCGTTCATCAGCAACTGGTCCGCGTTCGGCATGAGGTAGTACATGAGATTGACGTACCAATACCAGCCGAGCTTGGTCAACGCCAACGACGTATCGTCCTCGACGACGAATCCTTCTTGCCGAACGCGGTCCAGCTTTTCCAGCACTTCCGGATGCACGGCATCCCATCGCACGTGCCGTTTATCGAGCCGGCCGTGATACGGCAAACGCAGCACGATCGGCCGGGCGAAATCGAGCGCCCGCTCATGCCGGCTGATTTCGCAAGGGACGCGGCCTTGCGCGATTGCCTCGCGATAAACCTTCTTGCTGTGGGTTTGCGTCAGCACGTGCCCGATCGTCGAGCTGATCGCATTGACGCCGAAGCCCATCAGGTCGTGATCGTGATAGCCGTACACATGCTCGTGATAGACGAACGAATATGCGTCGCTCACGACATCGCCCGTAGCGGGCGTGCGAACGTAGCCGTGGCCGTTATGCGGCATGAACCCCGCGTGGCGCATCGCTTGATCGATCAACAGGTTCATGCCGAACTTGCGCATGGCCGAAGTGGGCGCGGCGCCGGCCGCCTCCAGTTTGGCGTGCAAGCCGACCTGCGTGACGATGTTATCGATCGGATAGATGTCGACGTTGGTCGTTCCGAGCGCAACGGCCGCTTCCAGATCGGCGATCAACTCCTCTTCGTCTTGACCGCTCATGCCGTACAAGATGTCGAACGTTTGATACGGAAAGCACTGTTTCAACAGCGCGGCCGCATCATGGATTTGATCGAGCGTGGCGGTCAGATCGAACATGTCGCGCCATTTCAGCGAAAAGCTCTGCAAGCCGAAGCGCGGGTGCGTAACCCCGATGGCGCGCATGGCTTGCGCGCGCTCCTGGGTCAAGCTCTTGGCTTCGACCTCGAACGAAAATTCCCGCAGGTGAGACAAGTCGAAGGTGCGCCGTATCAAATCGCCGAGTTCGACGATCTGCTCCGGATCCAGCAAGCTTGGCGTGCCACCGCCGAAGAAGATTGCCGAAACCGGCACGCGCTTCAAGTCGATCAGATCCGCTTTCAAACGAATTTCGGCAAGCAAGCTCGCGAAGTATTCGTCGATGACGGCGCGGCTCGAATAGCGGCCCCGCGTAAATGGGCAGAAGTTGCAGATCGTGTCACAAAACGGGATGTGGAAATACAGCGCGCGCGAGCGCACATGGCGCGCCGCCTCGTTCCAGACTTGCGGCACGGACAACGCAGCGCGCGCTTTTCCCTGGTTCGGAAAGAAGAAGTTGTAGATCGGAAACTGGCGATCGAATTTGACGAGCGTGCTGCCTGAGCGCAACTGCATGCGTTTCTCCAAATGGAAGGGGCGCACGGCCCCTTCTCGCTTCTATACCGGACCGCTTACCAAACGCCCATCTTCACGGGCATGGGCTGCACCTTGGGCGGCTCGAAGTAGTGCGACACGTCGTTCATTTCGGACTCCTAATTGAGTGCAGGACACCTCCTGCGGGACGTTGGCCGGGAATGCCAACATTCGGTGAGTCATCGCCACGAAATCTTACACGGGCGACGTTTATCTCGATTAGGCGAATTTAACGGAGGGCGCGATCGCAACGAACCCGTCAAGCTTGATAGGAAGCGCACGCGCTACGGACGTGCCATGCGGGGCACCGGACCGAATGAACGACAGGCGGGGAGCGGGCGCACATAGCGCCCGGTAAGAGGAGAGGGGACGATGGCTAAAGCGGCCGCGTTGGGCGGCTTATCGCTTGGCGTGCTTGGCTTGCCACGCTTTCATGAACTGAATCTCTTTGCGCTGGCTCGCCACGATGCGCTCGGCCAGGCGCTTCAGCTGCGGGTCTTTGCCATATTTGAGCTCGACTTGCGCCATGTCCACCGCGCCTTGATGATGCGGGATCATGTGCGACACGAAATCTTCGTCGGCATGGCCGGTATAGGCTGATCCTTCCATCGACTTCATCATCCGCTCGTCCGCGGACTTGAATGCGGCGGTTGAATCGCCGGTCGCGCCTTGACTGCCTGCGGGCGCCGATTGCGCCTCGGCCGTGCTGCTCATGCTGGGCATCGATGCACTCTGCTGCGCCTGAGCTAGGAGCGGCGCGCCGTAGAGCGCGGCGGCGGCAACCCAAAGCAGCGGTGAGCCGATTTTGCGGGGACATTGCATGCGTATCACCTCCTCATTGACGGTGGACAGTCGTGCGCGAGCGGCGGACGGAACGCGGGCCGCGGGCCGCGCCATCGGCATGCCAGGCCGTTGATTGCGCTGCCTCTAAAGCAGCTCGCAGCAAGTTCTCAGCAAATTCGATGCCAATGATCGGGCCGGGTGCCCCCGCCGCGCGCTCAGTACGCCATGAGGTCCTTATAGTTCTGCGGCGTGATGAGCTTGAACGGCACGTCGACGGCGCGCGGCACGTTCGGCTCGCCCTTCTTCATGGCAATCGCTAGATCGACGGCCGCCACGCCTTGTCCCTTCGCGTCTTGATAGACGGTCGCCTTCATCGCGCCTCGATCCATCTGCGCGAGCGCATCGGGGGTGGCGTCGATGCCCATGATGAACATGCTGCCGGGCGCGCGACCCGCCTTGTGCAAGGCGATGATCGCGCCGATCGCCATCTCGTCGTTGTTCGCGACGATCGCATCGAGCTTTTTGTCCTGCTTGAGCCAATCGGCCGTCATCGCCATGCCCTTCTCGCGCGACCAATCGCCCACCTGTTCGATGGCCAGATGCATGCCGGGATAATGCGCCAGAACTTCCTTGAACCCCCGCGTGCGCAAGACCGCCGCCTCCGTGCTCAACTGGCCGACCATCAACGCGACCTCGCCTTTGCCGCCCAGTTGCTGCGCAACGTAGTCGGCTTGCATCCGCCCCGCCAGGATGTCTTGCGATCCCACATACGCCATGCCCTCGCCAATGGGCTCGCTCGGCTTGCGATTCACGTAGACGAGCGGCACCTTGGCGTCGCGAATCGTCTTGGTCATCGTCGCCGTCGCCGTGGCATCGACGGGCAAGATCACGATCGCATCGACGTGATCGTTCGCGATCAGCGAGGCGACCTCTTCGTTTTGACGCTGCTGATCGGAATGGCCATCGGCGAACACGGGTTTCCACCCTTGCTTGCGCGCTTCCTTGGACATCGCTTCGCGCAAAAGCGTGGGGAAGTTGTCGTCGAATTCGGCCATGGCAATGCCGATCTTCGGTTTAGCGGGCGCGTCCGTTTGCGCCGAGGCGCCCGTCCAGGATGCGGCCCAGAGGCACACTGCAAAGAGCGAAGCGCCTAGAAAATCGATCGCTTTCATGCTGCGCTCACCCGGAACACTGCCACGAGAGAAGCGAGCCGGTCCGCTTGATCACGCAACGACGAAGCGGCCGATGCGGACTGCTCGACGAGCGCGGCGTTTTGCTGCGTCGTCTCGTCGATATGCACCACGGCCTCGCGCACTTGCACGAGATCGCGTTGCTGTGCGTGCGAAGCGTCGGCGATTTCGCCGATCAGCGCGCCGACGTGGCGGACGGCTTCGATGATGTCGCCCATCGCGCCGCCCGCTTCGCCCACGAGCTGGCCGCCCGCGCCCACGCTGGCGACCGACGACTCGATCAACTCCTTGATCTCCTTGGCGGCGGCAGCCGAGCGTTGCGCGAGGCCGCGCACTTCGCTCGCGACCACGGCAAAGCCGCGGCCCTGCTCACCCGCGCGCGCAGCTTCGACCGCAGCGTTCAGCGCGAGGATATTCGTCTGGAATGCGATGCCGTCGATCACGCCGATGATGTCGCTGATCTTGCTCGACGAGGCCGTGATCTCGTTCATGCTCGTCACGACGCGCGAGACGATATCGCCGCCGCGCTCGGCCGCATTGAACGCCTGCTGCGAAAGCGCGTTGACCTGCAACGCGGTGTCGGTCGCTTGCGAAGCCGACTGGCCCAGTTGGTCCATGTACGTCGCCGTTTGCTGCACGCTGAACGCGACTTTCTCGGTGCGGGCGCTCAAATCGAGATTGCCCGCCGCGATTTCGCTCGATGCGGTATTGACCGATTCCACGCCGTCCCGCACCTCGGCAATGAGCGTGCGCAGGCGATCGGACATTTCGGACAACGAACGAATCATGCGTGCGACTTCGTCGTCGCCCTGCGCGCGCAGGTTGACCGTCAAGTCGCCGCGCGCGACAGTCTGCGCGAAGTCCACCGCCGCATTGAGCGGCACGCTGATCGCGCGCGCAACGAGCGTCATCAAGATTGCGGCGATGGCCGCCGCGATCACCACCGCAATCGCGATCAACGTGAGCGAGCGATGCGCGGCGCTCGTCGCCGCGTCGCTTGCGTGCGTCGCCTCGCCCTGGCTCGCGCTCGCCAATTCCGAGAGTTCGGTCGTCAAACGCTCGAAGCTTTTTGCGCTGTCCTGCATGATGATGGCGCGCGCCGCGTTGGGCGATGCATTGTCGACTTCGTCTTGCAGCTTCGCATCGAGCGCGAGATAGTCGCGCCACTCGGCGCTCGCTTGCTCGTACGTCTTGCGCTCGGCATCGCCGAGTTGTTGTTCGCCGAACGCTTTGAGCTGCGCAGTCATCGCATCGATGCTCTTCTTCAGCTCCGGCAACACTTGGTCGCGCTGATCGTAGCGCACGAGAATGTAGGCGAATTCCTTGTTGCGCACGGTAGCCGCGAGTTGAGCGGTGCGCTGCGCCCCCATGGCCGTGGGCATCCATCGGCCGCTGATCGCCCCGCTTTGGGACGCGATCCGCGCGATTTGAATGGCGCCGAACCCACCGACCAACAACAGGCTGGCCAATGCCACGGCAAGCACGATCTGCAGCTTACGGGCCACAGATACTTGAGAAAGAGCGTTCATAGTCGAAAGTAAGAAGTCCGTGTAAATGCTTAAAAGAGCATTTCCCGCACTGCTTATCGGCACCGGAGGCGGCCCGCTTAATCTTTTAAGTATCTTTTTATTTAGCACCGGACCCTCGTGCGCGCGCGGCGTCCGCTTCCGTGCCGCGACCTGTGCTCAAATCAAGGGGCGCGACATCGGCGGTCACGTTACGGCTTCAAGGTGGAAGTCGAAGCGACCGCAGTCATTTAACCTAGCTCGAACACACGTAGAACCGCGAACCGACGACAATGGAAAAAAACCGATTGGAAGCATTCAGCGACGGCGTGATGGCCGTCATCATCACCATCATGGTGCTCGAACTGAAAGTTCCGCACGGCGAGGACCTGCCCGCACTGGCGCAGCTTTGGCCCATTGCCATGAGCTACGTGCTCAGCTTTATCTACATCGGCATCTATTGGAACAATCACCATCATCTGCTGCAGGCTTCGCACCGCGTGACCGGCGCGATTCTCTGGTGGAATCTGCACCTCTTGTTTTGGCTGTCGCTACTGCCGTTCAGCACGGGATGGATGGGTGAGAACCATTTCGCACGATGGCCGACCGTGCTCTACGGCGTGAACCTACTCGCATGCGCGTGCGCCTGGTTCATCTTGGAAACGGGGCTCGTGCGCCATCATGGGCCGGGCAGTCTCCTTGCACAGGCGATTGGCCGCGATACGAAAGGAAAGGCTTCGCCGCTCTTGTACCTGCTGGGCATCGCGGCCGCGTGGGCAGGCTATCCGCGCATCGGTCTCGCCTTCTTCGCCGGAGTGGCGTTGCTGTGGCTCGTGCCGGACCGTCGGGTCGAACGGCTGATCGCGGCGCGCGATAAGGGGAGCGGGGATGTACGCTAGCGGCGCTGCACGAATGCGTAGGAGTCCGCGCGGTCAACCGGCGGGGTCGCGCACCGTTAACGGGGAGAAGCCTTTTGCTTCACACCACTTCAGGAGGGAATGGTCATGTTGAACAAATTTGTCTTGGCGGCTATCGCGGGCATGTTTGCTGTGGGCATGGCCCACGCTCAAGCCTCCGGCGCCGCGGCGGCAAGCGGTGCGGCGGCTGCGCCCGCTTCCTCGGATTGCGCGGCACAGGCAGTGGGCAAGAACGGCAAACCGCTGTCGGGCGCGGCCAAGGCGTCGTTCATCAAGAAATGCAAGGCCGACAAGATGAAGTCGGCGAAGGCGGAATGTGAAACCAAGGCCGTCGGCTCGAACGGCAAGCCGCTCGCCGGCGCGGCGAAGGCCTCTTTCATGAAGAAGTGCGAAGCGGACGCCGCCAAGTAAGGCTTCACTGAAAAGCGGGGCGAGCCGATCAGCACCGGTTCGTCCCGCGCAAACCCCAAGGCTAGCCGACGCTCGGCTCGCCCTCGCCAGACTGCCGCCCCGGCTTATCGGCCGGAGACTGCTTGCGCCCGCGATCGTCGCGTTCCGGCATGCGGCTACGCGCGTTATCGCTGTGATGCGCCGGCTCGGGCCGATCGGCCACCTGTTTCGGCTCCTTGCTACGCTGGTTCATGCTCGCCCCCCAAGAGTCGTTACGTAGGCACATTCCGGGCTGCAATAAACAGGCCCGCGGCGGCCTGGGCCGTGCAGCCGAATCCATTCCTTACTTTCGCGTGTGTATCGCCGTCCGAAAGAGCCCCGTATAAATTCGAACTCGGTTCGACGATCAGGTGAGTGTTTTCCCTGATGGAGCGGCGATCCGCTCCGCTGGGTTGGCGATCGGCGAACCGCTGGAGTGGTGCGTGCTTGCTGCCTGCTCGGTACGTGGTGGCGGGCTGCGCTGCCCTTGGCCCTCATTGCGGGTCTCCCCGCACCACTAACCGAGCCCCGATTTTTTCGGCGAATCGAGCGTGTAACGCGCCTTTAGTTTTATCCGCATGCCGCCGACAACCAGATAGATAGTGGGCGTCCTTGGCGAAACAGCGCGGGGCGCCGTTGGGATTCTACGCAGAGGGCAGGCATGACTAGCCACGACATCACGCACGACGAGCGCACGCAGCTCACGAGCAAGAACAAGTTCGAACTTCTTCTCTTTCGCTTGGGCCAAGCACGCCCGGGTGCGGAGCAGGCGCTGTACGGCATCAACGTTTTCAAGGTTCGAGAAATCATCACGAACCGTGAAATTACGCCGATTGCCGGCGCGCCGGATGCGGTGTCGGGCGCCATCGATATTCGCGGGCAGATCATTCCGGTGATCGATTTGTGCAAGCTCACGCGCAGCACGCCGACCCGCGAACCGAACATCTTGTTGATTACCGAGTTCGCACGTACGACGCAGGCGTTTGCTGTCGAAGACGTCGACGACATCGTCCGGCTCGAGTGGAGCCAGGTGCATCCGGCGGAATGCGCGGGCGGCGCGGGCTATATCACGAGCATTGCGCGCTTCAATGGGGAATCGGGCGAATTACGCCTTGCCCAAGTGCTCGACGTCGAGCAAGTCATGCGCGACGTTTTCCCCGAGCAGCATCGCGACGTCGACAAAGCGGAGCTGAGCACCGAAATCACCTATGCGGCAGGCGGAAAGATTTTGGCCGCGGACGATTCGGCGTTTGCCCGTACCCTGCTCGATCAAGCGCTGACGGCAATCGGCGCGCCGCACATGCTCGCGACGACGGGCGAAGAAGCGTGGCAAATGCTGCAGCGCGTCGCCGACGAAGCCGAGAAAGAAAAAGTGCCGGCGCGCGACAAGATCTCGCTTGTCATTACCGATTTGGAAATGCCTGAAATGGACGGGTTCATGCTGACCCGCCGTATCAAAGCCGACGAGCGGCTCAAGCATATCCCCGTGATCATTCATTCGTCTTTGACGGGATCGGCGAACGAGGCGCATGTGCGCAATGCGGGCGCGAACGGCTATGTGGCCAAGTTCGCGCCGAAGGAGCTGTGCGAAGCGATTACGGAGGCGCTGGCTTCTTAAGTGTGGGGCGGCCGCTTGCTTTGTCTCCGCTTGTCGCGCACTCGCGTTTAATGCGGGCGGCCTGCATCGAGCCACGCTTGCACTGTGTTCGGTGTCAATCGATACCGAGCGCAGTTGAATACTTCCAACTTCTCCAATTCATCGAGCAGCATGACATCAAAGCCTGGCGCCGTGCTCTCCGAGAGCCCCAATTCGGCCTGCGCGGCCTGTGCGGACTTGCGGTTTGCAACGACCAAAACGATGGCCTCCGTCAGGCGTTCACGGTACCGAAGCCGAAGCGCGTCAGGCCTACCCATCGATTCCATGACGACGACATACCGCTTCATCGAGCGCCGGTACGTCCACGCGAACAGATCCACGGCTAGCGAGGTGTCTCTATACTCGTACACGCCGAGCATTGCCCGCGCATAGTCGGATGGCTCGACGTCCAAGAACGATAGCGGCGCGCAGTTGTACAGCATCAGCGGGATATTCGCCGCTAGGCGGCTAGTGCGCTTGTTGCCGTCCTCGAACGGCTGCAGATAGGCCAGATTCACCCAGAGGAAAAAGGCCGCCTCGATCGGATTCTTGATGTATCTCGCCTTGTTCAGGATGCTCTCGAGCATCTCTTCGAGTATGGCCGGTACCTGCGTCGGCACATAAACCGTGTCGCTGATATTGACTACTTTCCTTCTAATCGCCCCCAACCCCCGGGTATCCGCGAGAAGGTCTTGCATCAGCACGGCGTGTAGGTTTCTGATGAGCGAACTAGACAACCCTTGAAGCGGGACCGCGTCCACGAGGAATTCGATAGCCGCCTTGTGATTGAGCAGCATCACTGCATCGGCATCGTCGTCGACCGTTCCACGCTTGAACAACTCCTGGGTTGCCAGCATGGTGTACGGGTTGCCTTCCAGGCGAGATGACGACCAGGACAGGTCGATCAGCCATTGCTCGAGCACTTTGCGCGCGTAAGTGCCAGCCGGCAATTGCTCCTTCATGCTCCCCGCACGATAAAGCGCTTCGGCCAGGCCCCTCGGCATCAGCCAACTATCGTTAGGAACGTAGCTTTCGACGAAGTCGCGTTGGTATGTGACCGGGTCGCGCGCGGCAAGAGGGACGTCGAGCTTCTTGCGCAGATTGATCGCTGCGGCCGACCATACCGGCTGAGATGGCGTTTCGACTTCGGTCGGTGCCGTGGGGGCGATAGGTTGCGCAGTGGAGGCGCCCGCAGCCAGTCGATAGCGGGTTGCCCGGGCTTGGCCGCTGCGCGTGAGCTTTCCGCTATCGCGCAGCGCCTCGAGATGGCGTCGGACGGTGGCCGAACTGCCGCCCGTCGCGGCAATGACCTGGGCGGAGGACACCTCCGGCTGCCCGGCTTCGGCCAGGCGCTGGACGACCGCCAGGATGACTTCCGGTGTCACTTTGGTCATTTATCTGCTCAGAACCTGCTCAAATTTGAGCAGATTCTATAGAAATGAGCAGATACTTCAAGCAGGTGAGCAGATACTACGAATGCGTGAGCAGATATTGAGCCGATTTAGGCACAATCTGGTCGCAGAGCGCCGGCTGGACCTTGCCGAGCGATGCGACGCCTCACTTAGGCAGTGGCCTTGTGCGCGCCATTCGGACGGATCAGAAATTCCGAGCGGTCACTGGTAGCCGCGAGCCACGCCGGCGCTGGACCGCGCCCGCTCCACGTCGCGCCGGTTTCGGGATTCAGATATTTGGCAGCCTGCTTGCCTTTAGGCGGTCCTTTCCGTTTGGCGGCGGTCGAGGTCTTTTTACTTGCACGCGTCGACGTGACCTTCGCACGTCCGTTGGCCGCCGCTATTTCGAATTTCGCTCGATCCTTCGCATTCGCTATCCATGCCGGGGCGCGACCACGGCCCGACCATGTGGCGCCGGTTTCTGGGTCGCGGTACTTCGCCGGCTGCTGCCCTTTGACGTAGTTACCCTGTCGCTTCGCTTTAGGCGCATCGGGCGCCGCAGGACTCTCTACATTGCCATCGACGAGAAAGCGGTCGCGATTCTTCGCATTGGCAATCCAAGCCGGCGCGCGACCACGGCCAGACCATGTCGCGCCGGTTTTCGGGTTGATGTATTTCGGTGCAACGGCTGAAGCGCTTGCGGTTGCCTTCTTACCGACCCTTCCCCTGCGCTTCGCGCCGCCAAGATGAGCCTCGACGTCTGCAACCGTAATTCCATTCTTCCGCATGAGTTCGGCAATGCGATCGAGCGTAGCCGACGCCGCTTTGATTCTGATCGCCTCGGCTTGCTCTTGCAGACGCTTGATCTTGATCTCGATTGCTTCCAGGGTGGGCATGGGTTCCTCCATAAAGACGAATGGACGCACTATGCCATGAGAGCAACGGCGCTGCCAGCAGAGGTGATTCAAGAACTCATACTGAGGGAGCCTCGCTCACTGCGGAGAGAAACGATGACGATCGGCATGGTCTACCAGAGCGATCGCCAAGCGCAGGTCGCCCATGCTCTGGGGGTCGCCCCCGAATAGCGTTTTGCATAGCGTTATGGAACGATCTCGGCCATCCTCAACCAAGAGAGCACCTTGGTCTGCGCACGTGTTCTTGCTTTGCACCTGTGCATACGCGCAGCGAAGTCCATACTATCCTGAGCTAGGTATTCAGGAGGCGATGAGATGTGCTATTCGGCTCAGATAAAGGCGGACTACGGACGATTCGTCAGGACCTTCGGCGCGCGCATCGGCCTCGATGAGTTCACGAGGCTGTACTGGGAACGAGAGCAAGGTGCGACGCATTTGATTCCAAAGGCAGTCGACGCGATGTTCTTGGAGCCGCAGACGCCCGACGAGCAGCGCATCAAAGACATGATTGAACGATTCAACCAGTCTCAGGCAGCCAAGCTCGAGGAGGAATTGTTCAAGCAACGCACGCGTCTTGCCGACGCCGAGCGGGCGCTACAAGCAAAGGTGACGAAGGCCGCGGCCGAAAGCAAACGGATTGCGACCAACAAAGTAGAAGCGCTGCGTCGCCGGCTGGACGACCTATGGCGAACGGAACTGCTCGAACGCGACGCGCGAATTTTTCCCGGGCACTACGCGCCGGTCATCGTCATGGAGAACGGCGAGCGGGTTGTGAAGCCTATGCGATATCAGTGCCGCCCTGCTGGCAAACCCGCGCTCTATGACAAGAAGTTTCCCGGTACGTATAACGCCAGACGAGACAGCCTCGAAGGCTTCTGGCGGCAACTGTTCGGTTACTCGCACGGCGTGCTGGTCGCAACGGCGTTTTTCGAGAATGTCGGCAAAGCAAAGCTCGAGAGGCGTGAACTCAAAGACGGCGAAAAAGACGAAAACATCGTCTTGCGATTCGAGCCCCGCCCGGCGGAAGACATGCTGGTGGCCTGCTTGTGGTCACGCTGGACTGGAACAGACGCGCCCGACTTGCTCTCGTTTGCCACCATTACCGACGAGCCTCCCCCTGAAGTGGCCGCCGCG
Source organism: Trinickia sp. Y13 (assembly GCF_029522115.1). Lineage (GTDB taxonomy): Bacteria > Pseudomonadota > Gammaproteobacteria > Burkholderiales > Burkholderiaceae > Trinickia. The sequence continues at coordinate 476,376 of NZ_JAKWFK010000002.1, forward strand.
GGCCACGACCGATGCATCATCCCGATAAAGCCCGAGAATGTTGATGCGTGGCTGGTGCCAGAGGCGGACAACATCGAGGCGCAATACGCGATACTTGATGACAGGGAACGGCCGTACTACGAGCATCGGTTGGCGGCATAAAGAGACGCGTGATGTCTCCGATGCACTCGTTGCCTGCTCGAAAGGCTTGTCGATTCGATGGTTAGGGAATTTGGTGCGCCTTTGTCGTCGCCCTGCGGCCGTTTGCAGGAATTTCGTCGTGCGTTAAGTGAAACATTGCGACCCGCGTGAAGTAAAACTATTAAGACTTGCCAGTGCTGAATTGCAATAGCTTCGGTTACACGCCATCGTCAGTTCCGATTACGCGCAGATTTCGTTGGAAAAACAATAACTTGTCGCCCCGGCGCTGGCACGTCCAATCGGGCGGATGTTTGCGCGGAGACGTTGCACATCAACATCCTCGCATTTCCAATATTTTCGGTTACGGCGGGCCTCGGCACTGAGCTGAGAACAGTGTGCGGATTTGTCATGCCCAAAAGAGCAATCCACCACGCGGATGAACGTCACTTAATGGTCGTCGAGGTCAACGGCCTTGGCCGCCATATGCTGACGGTCAGCCCCAAAGCCATGTCCAGCACTAAGAGGGCTCCCAGCTCCAACGGTCAGACCGTCGGAGGTTGTTCCCAACGAGTGACGATTGCCGTTCCCGGCGGTGATTTCACCAAGCGGACTTGCAGTTCAAGCTTGAACAACGCGCCCCGATTGTAGCGGCCGTCTTTGTTTCGAGTAAGTCTTTCGTACTGGCGCCCGTCATACGAGTGTCCGACGAGAGCACCCCAGAGGACCGACTTCATGACGAGTCTGAGAGTTTCTCGAAATTGCAGGCGCATCTTTCTCGCTATAAAACGGTAACATGATGGAACAATAACCAACGCCCCCATGCACGGAATTATGACCACGGACATCGCAACCCTGCATTGCAACGCACGCATTGCGGCGATTGAACGAGCAGAAAAGGAGTATAAGCTTCAGTGCGACGTCTTCGACACAGCGGACCGCAAAGCGCAAGCGACGACCACAATCGCCGGTGCGCTTCTCGCCGCGGACTTGGGCTTTGTCGCCAAGATGAGTGATGCCCCCGGCTCGCTTGCCCAGACTGCTCTCGTCGCAATCACAGTCGCCCTCGGCGTCAGCGTCTTGATGGCGCTATGGGCCATGTACGCGCGAGATTCAAACCTACCAGCGAGCGTCGCCGAGACCGAGCCCAAGTACGCGAAGTTGATGAATCAAAACGCGCCGGACGACTTCAAGGCGGCGGAAGCCGAACTGCTTGATTTTTTGATAGGCGAACTTAAGCGGGCAAATGCTTCCGTCGAGAGCGTAAGCAAAGCAAAGGCGACATGGGTGCTTCGAGCGCAGATCGCCCTCATCGTTGCCGCTTTCTTTACGATACTCCTCACTCTCGGCTTGATTGCAAAACCTGACCTCCTTGCTTTCAAGGCGACGACGGACTCACTCCCCTTGAACGCATCCGTGGCAAGGATGACCACCCCGTTGCGAAACTCCCGTCCCGAGCTGCCCCCGAGCGAAGCCTCGGCGAATAAATCGTCACCCCGAAGCGCATCTTCCGGGGCCGCTGCTTCCCTCCCGGCTGGAATTCCGCCTCGCAAATAGCTGTCATCCTTGACACGAGGAGAGTGACGCGCAGACTTCCCCCTCTCTCCGGGGAGCAGACACAAACGGAGACGTCACGTGTCACTTTCGTCAACTCAGGTCGGCGTCATCGGAGAGAATCTCCTGGTCAACGCCGTCATGAAGGCAAGCGATGAGCGCATTTCGCCGTTCACGTCGATTGCGGATGACGACGGCCTCGATGTCCTCTTCTTCGACAAGGAGACCGGCAATTCGCTCGCGATACAACTCAAGTGTCGCACTGTCACCACTCGCAAGCGCAGTTCGGATGACCGAGGGAACGTCACTTACTTCCAAGTTCGAAAGGCCGCGTTCAACGGAGCACGGCGGGCGTATTTGCTGGCAGCGCTTTTCAACACTGAGCTCACGGAGTTCGTCGCCACGTGGTTCATCCGAATGGAACAATTGCGTCACGTAGGAAGGGACGCTTCCGCCAAGTGGGTCATCCAACCGAGCAAAGCCCAGGCGAGTGCGGACCGCTACACGCCGTATCGGTGCTCAACCTCCCTGGAACTCGCGCAGAGAATTGTCGAGGTCTGCGAAGCCAAGACTCAATCCTGACCTCGCGTTCTTTCAGGATTCATCAACGCCGCGGCGCTCGCCGCTCTTCGTTACCGCGTCAGTACGGTCGAATCCCGATGCGCGGGCTGATGCACGCGTAAACGAGCGTCAGAGCGATGAAAAGAAAGAGGATGCCTGCCGCGAGTCTGCTGTAACGGCGAACGCGGTCCACTTTCGTGAACATCACGCTACCGACCAGAAGCAATGCGACGCCGACAAAGAAGTCACTGACCATCCCCCCCATCGTCACGCCATCGACAAAGCTGACGTAGTCGTACGTCAGGAGACGATGAAGTCCATCAAGAGTTCTCAGCGGGGCGAGCGCTCCGATGGTAAGAACGAGGCCGACTAGTGAGATGATGCCAGCGAAGAATGTCACGAGAATGCTCGCTCGCGGTTTCATAGTTATCCCACTGTGTAAAAGGCTTGCATCTGCGCATAGGCGAGGAGAGCGAGCAGCACGATGGACCAGGAAAGCATGAAAGCGAAGCGGCGACCGGTTGCATCGACCCGAAACGCGGAAATGCCCGCCACCGCGCTGACGACTGCAAGTATCAGTACGTAAAAGCGGCTCGCCAATAACTCCGCCTCCGGAATTGCGCGGTCAAAGCGATTCGCCCAGTGGTAAGTAATTGGTTTGAGCGCGAGGGCGTCACCTAGGACGGACGGTTTGAATAGCAAGCCAACTGCAGGCGCCCCCGCCGCGATATAGCACGCGACAAGGAGCACGAGCACGACGATAGCGGCTCCAAGCTTCATAGGTAGTTGAACTCCGCAAAATTCCAGCGCACATGCTTGTTCATCGTTCCCCAGACATCGGCATCCCAATCCCTGTAGTTTCCGTAGAGACGCTGATACATCCACTTTCCGCTACGTTGTTCATAAACGGCATCCTGAACAGGCGAGCCAAGGTAGTTCGAGCTATCCCGATTTCCGTCGTTCGTCGCACGCAGCCAGGGCCCAAGCTCTAGGTAGCTCGTCCACTTCCGACGCGGGGTTTCACCGGGGCCGGGGAAATTGCCCTGCATGATTTCAATCTTCCCCTGTTCGACGCCCGTCACTAATTGGATGTGGCCGCCGTTGAACTCAACGAAGAGGTCACCCGGTAACAGGTCACCGTCAGCAACAGGAGAAGAATTCTTCAGCACGTCTGGGGCGCCGCTCGCGTAAGCGACATCGAGCGCGAAACCAGCGGGAGTCGGCGGAGCCGTCTTATTTCCGGACAGGTACTCCTTGTCGATATTCTTGAACACGGCCGAGTTCGTCTTGATTTTCAACGGGAGCTTGTTCCGCGAAGCGAATTCTATGAGGACTTCGAAGGCGAAGTCTTCACAAGTGAACCGATTCGCGTCGCTGCCGCCGGTAGGAGAGCCGTCGATGGGCTCACTCTCCAGCTTGGACATGTCGACCTTGCGTGCCTGAATCTCCTTTGCCAGCGCGGGCGCCGCAGTGTGGTACGTCGCAATCCACTGGGCATTCCATTCATGACGGTGAATCCAGTAGACTTTGCATTGAACGGTGACGGGCTTCCGGTCGTCCTTCGGCGTCATCAAAGCGTTGGCTAGCTGCATCACTCGCTCCCGGCCGCCAGGTGAAGAAGGAATTGCACTTCGTGCGCGTCGTTCGCCGAGAGAAGTTCAGTCTTCCCGTTGGCCATCGTGACGCCCTTCACTGTGGTCCCATCTGCACTCTTGAGCAGGTACGGTAGGCCTTCCACAGGTTCTCCGTCGCTGTTGACAATTCGAAAGTGTTGGTCGTAGGTCTTGGAGGCGTGCTCAAGCAGTTCACCCGTCGCCGCATAGCCCATGCTTGCCAACTCATGGCCTTCGTACGTCTCGTACATGTCGGATTGAGAGGCAAGCATGACCGGAGGCGGCTCGCACTTGCACGAGCAAATATCGCCTTCCAGTGCAGCCTGCTTGTCCATCCATGAATCCGGCCACCGTGGGCCCTGTGCCACGATGCGTCCGACTGATTTGCACGCAGGACAGGAGACCTGTGCTCCGACGAAGGTGAGCTCTGTTCCGTTGTGAGTGGTTCCCGGAATTCCTTCAACCACGGTTCCGCCGGCGGACGACTTATCGCCGACCTTCAGATAACTACGATTCATGCCTTGATACCCTCGGTTCTTATATATTGTCGGGCGAATAAATAACACGACGCTCGCCCATATTGCAAGTCGGCTCCAGGAGTAGATGAGAATAGCTCGGGGAGTCAAAAATGGCACGCCCGCGCACGAAACTCCCGTAGCAGAACGGTCGCTCAAAAGACGCCGCGGTGTCCCCAAGAGCACGCCCTGCTGGCAGAACCGATGCCGCCGTGGCATAGTGCGTCGAAATCGTTTTCTTGAGAGGAACCCATGCCCACCCTGGAAGCAATCCAGACAAAGATTCGCCGCCTGCAGGAACAAGCCGAAGCCATTAAGGCGAAGAAGGCCTCGGCCACACTCGACCGTATCGTCGGACTCATGCACGAGAGCGGCGTTACGGTGGCCGACATCGAGGCTCACCTTGGTGGCAAGAAGCGCGGACCAAAACCCGGTAAGAAGGCGACGGCGGCCGCTGCGGTTGTTCCGGCGAAATACATGAATCCGAAGACTGGAGCGACGTGGTCGGGCCGTGGTCGTGCGCCGGCGTGGATTGCGAGCGCGAAGAATCGAGACCGGTTCCTTGTTGATGGAAAGTCGTCGAATGCCTCTACGTCTGGGAGCACCAAAGCGAAACGACCCGGCAACTATGCTCGCGGTCCGCAGCCGGCGAAGTATCGCGACCCCGAGACTGGCGCTACATGGTCGGGACGTGGGCCCGCGCCAGCGTGGATGGCGAACGTAAAGGACCGCGGAATATTCTTAATCGACGCCGCGGCCTAAGAGTCGCGAGCAAAGGTTCCTCGTCGAACATGCTACTTCGCAAGACCCCGCAGACGGGCACTGTAGTCCTACTGGACTCCTATCCGAGGCCGGCCTCGGGCGCGACAGAGCCATTCGTCGTCGCGAACGAACATCAGGTTGCACTGGCATATCGAATCGCCCCAATCGATTTCGAGCGATTTGGACCCTTCCGGGACGACGACGAACCGTTCTGCCTTCTGCTGTTCCCGTGGGCGGCGTTCCATCGGCTGGGACCTCCCAACGATGAGGGCTTAGGTGCTCACCCATTGGCGGCTCTGGGCCTGAAGTGGTACTCGGTTCACGAGGTCATGAATTCATCGTTTGTCACCGACCAATGGAAAGTGGTGTCGCGGCATCATCCGCGGCGCCATTTCGTTATTACCCTTCAGGACAGCACATTCGAGTGCGTCGCGACGGACTGCGTTATGGGTGGGGTATACGGCTCGAGAAACTTCGCCAGCAGCGAAGCCTTCGGTCGGCTCCGCCGATAGGCCGTTGTCAGCCTATGGCGGACACCCGCGCAAACTTGGCGTTCACTGCGGTTCAATCGGCCCGCCGAAATACGCAATGCGAACTGCCTCTTGGAATGCATCAGGCAATTGCCCCTGATTGTGGAGCCTCTCGACGTTGAGAACCGCCGTAAATGGCTTGTTCTTTTTGGGTGGTTCATATCCCAACAGGCCCTCAAGGTCAGGGGTTACTAAGTGTAGCGGCGCCCCTCTATCCGGCAAAAGCGCGCGAATTCTCCCGTTTTCCGCTTGCTCAGTGTCGCTACCAGGGTCTTCGTCATGAAGCACGCGATACGGTATGTCGAATGCGTTGAGCACACGAAGAAACGCGACAATATTGTGCTTTCCGTTGCAGTCAATTAGCGCAGCCTCGGATGCCGCTCAAACAGTCCCATAAGCTCCGCCGCTCGTTCGAAAGCAGCAATGGCGCTGAACTCCTCCATGAGCACGACGCTCTTCGCAAAGAACAGCTCGTTCACTGTGGGGTCGAATTTCGCCACGGTGTTCAAACGCAACCTGTCTGATTGATTGGGCGCGCCCGGGAACAACTCCCGTGTGACTTGACTGACTGCGGTATCACCCTGGGCATTCTTGAACATCCTTACGATTGCGCGATAGTTGCCGGCGATGTCCAGGAAGATTGGAGAATGTGTGCAGCACGCGACCTGCATACCCCCTTGAGACGCAAGTCGCTGCAACACGTCTCGCATGAGCCGCTCCATTTGCGGGTGCAGATAGAGTTCGGGTTCTTCGACGAGCAGTATGGTAGACCGACGCGGTCCAACTTGAACTCCTGCCGCCGGCTCCGCCTGAGCATCAGCTAGCTGTTGTAGGAGCGTGATAATTAGAGTTCGCTGAAGGCCGTGGCCTTGATGGCCCACTTCGGTTTCGATTCCTGCAAGCGTGTCGCGAATCACTAGGGACGTTGATGGAAGCACCATTGTGCGAGCCTGGGGCGCTTCCGTGCGTATCACCGCGTGGCCGCCAACCACCTCGTTCAGGCTTCGATTGATGCGCTCCTGGAGGTCTCTGACTTCTTGTGCTTGGCGCTCAGGATGTGATTCATCTAGCCTAAATAGGGCGAGCACCTCATCCATCGCCGCCTGCAGGCGAGCCATTTCCGGGCGCTCCATCAGACTACGTTCGACAATGAGGTTCACGAGCTTGCCGAATGTCGACGCGTCCTTCGCGTTTGTTTCATCGCTGGCCTCCTGTACTGCTCTCACCAGTATCGGACGCGGAAGGATGGAGTTAGCGTTGCTTTTCCAGTTCCCTCCACCACCCGGGTTCGCCACCCAGTTCGGCGCGTCTCGTACAATCAGGTCCGGCCGTTGCTGGCGCACCGCAGCTCTGAGGGCTTCCTTTTGTGCTGCGTTCGGACGTGCTCCGCGGTCCGGCAAAGCTTCAACTAGAGCTCGATATTGCTTAGGGAAAGCTCCCCAAGTATTGTCTGCTTCGGGCCAATCGACGAACCGCTCCGTGCTTGAATACGAGAAAAGTTGCTCCTTCCATCCGCCGGCTTCCCCATCATTGCCTGCCTCGTACCAATACTTCTTTTTCAAGACCCATCGCTCACCTTCCATACGTCCACGGACGGCGGTTTGGTCTTTCTCTTCGTCACTCAAGTTATCGAAGTGCCCGATGAGCTCGATGGCATGCGGCTCCTCAGCCTGGTGCCTTCGAAAAAGCGATAAGTCTCTGATTGCGCTTCCGCTGAGAAAGATGGCAATCGCTGATAGAACCGATGACTTTCCTACATTGTTCTCGCCGATGAGGACGAGCATGTCAATCCACTCGAGACTAGCGTACTCGATATATTTGAAATTGCGAATTTCGAACCGTACCAGCCGCATTTTCTCCCCCGTTGTCCGTCTGGATACAGGAATCTAACCTTCCGACTTACTCTAAGCTCGATTACCGGGCCGTCCGCACTTCAATTCCAACTCATAATCCTATGACATGTCACTCGGTGAAAGCAACGCATCGACACGAGAGCCAAGAGCGCATCCAACGGAAGTGCAGCGAGAAGGCATCGCACTGGTGAAGCTTCGAAACACCCATAGGGGCATCATTTGACCCAGAGGGGAATGTGATATCCTTTCCCGTACACATCGTCCTCAACCCGGATACAAACGGGGGTCTTCCCATTTTTCAATTGGCAGGTTCCGACGTCGAGACGGCCACCTTGACTGTTGAGGGTATCGACCGTTTGCTGCAGGCTGGCTTTTTCCCCTTCGAGCTGACGAACCTTGTAAGCGGTGATTCCATACCAGGTTCCCATTGCCGCCAATGTGGCGAGAACTGCCGGCAGAAATACAAAGAATGTCGCACTCTTCCTCGCACGTTGAAATGCATCTGCCGCCTCGGTAGCTTTGATGTTCGCATCCGTCACCTGCTTGACGAGGTCCGCACACGCAGTTTTCATCGTGCTCGAAACGTCCGTTTTGACGGTCTCAACAACATTCGCACCCAACTCACGCCCCTGCTTCTCAAGCGCCTTCGAGACACGTTTCATTTCCTCGATAGCCTCACCCGTTAACCTCTGGTCGCGGATGGCATGCTCGAGTAAAGTCCCAAGAGCGTCGTAAAAAATCTTCGTTTTTTCAGCGTTCGTAGGTTGGTCCATCACGTTCGATTTCTCTAGTTAACGACTTTCCACGTGACCTTGCCATCACAGCGTTCTCACGGTCCTGTTCTATGGCTTTTTCCTGTATGCGCTTAAAGTACACCTCTCGGACCAACCGATGGTTGAGCAGTAGGTCTCGAATATCGGAGACCGGCACATAACGAATGCCATGCTCTTTGGTGTAGTTGACGATGAGACCGCCCGACGCCCCTTGCAGACCGCCATGGGAGACTGCAACCAAATTCACGTACTTCTCGTAAGCAGCCCGCGTTTCTGCGTCAATTTCCATGGAAACGGCATCGAGAGCGGCTGCGTTCGTGAACTTCTCGATGGTTGTGCCGACGACCTTCTTTTCTGCAAAATCGAGGTAAGGAACGACTCGGGAAACCAAGCTCGCCACGTCCTCCGATGTCTCGATGTACCAGTGAATCTCTCGCGATATCGCCTGCATGTAGGTGTCGCCGGCCAAAACCCGCGACAATATCGTGCGCTTGGTCTCCTCTTTGTCGGAGTCATTTCTGCTGCGTTTGAACTCCAATAGCCTCGTGACGCCAGCATTCGCAAACATGAGGTCACCCAGCGCTCGGTCAATCGGTGTCTGCTGCAGCAAATTGATGCACATTGGTCGCACATCCGCTGTACTGACCTGGCCGATAGCCAGCCCGAAGCTATAGAGAAAGTTGCCAATCACAATGTTCTCGTATGGTTCCATCAAGCTCCCATGTCCAAAGCACAGTTATGCATATCGCCTGTGCATGTTTCGATTCGTGCCTACAAAGAGGCTAACTATCCATTCAGGGGTAACGGCAGTAGTAAGCTTACTCTTTAGAAAATTGGAGCGCGCATACGGTCTACCAATCTTGTGACGCGCGCAACTCAGGCTCGGTACGTAGCAGCCATCAAATGACGGCACCGCTGCGACAGCTTCGCGCTACTCCTCTGCGACAGGCTGCGCCGACTCCTCCAGCTCTACCATCATGCCGACTAGCGAAGCCGTCGTGGTCAAGACCATTGCGGCGTCCCGGCGACTAAACACCTCGGGCTGGCCCTCGCCACCTACGTGATGACTGAGGTGGGTATAGTTGCGGACCGCGTTATAAATCGCAGCCGCACGTTGCGGTTTTGAGAACTCGCTACTCCTCCCTCCCCAGACGGATTTGCTCAATTCCTGAAGGACTGGCGATGCTTCCTTTAGGCTGTCCAGAGCGAGCCGGCAGGAGCCGACAGCGTGATGATATTCCCCAGCGACCAGTGAATCACGCGCCTTTTTCAGGCACGTCACTACATGGACCATCCGCGTGGGAGCGTTCAGGGGAATGTCTACCCCAACTACAATTGAATCGGCAGCCCCCAAGGATTCCAAGACTTTCGCCCAATGGCTGAGATTCATCTCGAAGCGGACAGTATGCTCTGTCGGGTGGGTGTCATTAGGAGCATGGGCCAGGCCTATGACCTCGACTTCGAACACCACGCCGCCACCGCCCCGCAGCTCTTCCAGAGCCAGCAATTGCGCATCGCCGAACGTCACGCGGAGCAGCGACGACTGCGTTGAGGAATTCATCAGCCTGCGGATAATCAGTGGTTTCTCGAACTCTCCGGTTCCCAGAAGGAGGCGCCCTCTATTGGATGCATGAACCCACACGTTTGCACGCAGGCAATCGATGAACATGCCCGGCAGGTCGCCGGGATACTGATTGGTGATTGAGAAGTTAACGCTGAATCTCAATGCGTGTATGCCGAGGCCACGCTCCCCGGCAACATGTTGAATCTGGACATCCGCCATGTGGTATTGATGAACCGCCAGACTCATGACTTCCCTTTATAAATATACGCCGTCAGCGCCGATGCCACGCCGCGCACGCAGCAGCTCATTTCCGTAAACGGACAGAACCGTCCTCGATGGCCACTAGCGTCTGAACCCGTCCATGGGTCAATGCTCGTGAAATCCGCACTCCAGCCTCAGAAGTTGTCCGGGCCACGCCCAGCAACCGGCAAACCGCTTTTGCAAGTCCATCGTGCGATGTGCCACCTTGCAGCGACAGGATGTACACGGCCGCATTGCCCAGTTCCTCGAGGCTAATCTCGTCAATACCGCGACGGGTTTCCGCGTCGCTGCTTGGCACTCGGATTCCTTCCCAGATACTCGGATTGGCATGTTCCGGCCAGTAGAAGGCAACACCGTCGTCCGTTGTTCGAGTTATCTGCCGGGGAACCAATGCGCTCAGATGAGCCTCAATGCGGCTTCCGACGCGAGACAGCCCCCAAGCGCGCGTCACGCGCTTGAACACTATCGCCTGCGATACCGGACCTTCTGTTTCGATTACCTTGAGTAGCTGGCTTGTCAAAGTCGAAATCGAGCCGCGCTCATAGAAGAGGTCCGGATTTCCTTTATCAAGACTGGCTAGTTCGTATTCGAGCGACTGAGTGGCGGGCGCAATCGACTCTACGACGGATTCGGCCCCGGCATACAAAGCGTGCGACTCTTCCTCGGGTGTAGTTTCTTCTGGCAGCTCAACAACCGGCTCATCCTCCGTCGGCACCGTCTCCACCAATTCTTCCAGTCGAGCCACAAGTTTTCGCATTGGCTCTTCTGGATTCAGCCACCAGTCGGTAGACCAGATGCGGTACAGCTCCCAACCAAGGCCTTCAAGGACGTGCTGGCGAAGCCGGTCACGGTCGCGGGCAGTTGCGCCCGAGTGGTACATGGCGCCATCGCATTCGACACCCAGCAGATAGCGGCCCGGCGCACGCGGGTCGACCACGCCAATATCAATCCGGTATCCGGACACGCCGACCTGCGGATGGACTGTCCATCCTTTCTCACGAAGAGCGGAAATCACCTGACGCTCGAACGGGCTATCGGGCTCCCGTCCAGTCGGCATACTTTGCTCAACCAAGGCACGCGGGCCGCGAATGGCGAACTCCATGTAGTTCTTCAGGTCTCGTACGCCGGCGGCCCGGACACGCGACAGGTCAATCTGCTCCGGAAGCAGCGTGCTAAAAATCACGACACCAACGCGGGCGCGCGATACGGCCACGTTGAGACGCCGATGGCCACCCTCCAAGTTCAACGGCCCAAGGTTGAGACTGACCTTGCCCGATGCATCCGGACCATAGGTGATGGAAAAGAAGATGATGTCCCGCTCGTCACCTTGAACGTTCTCGAGGTTCTTGATGAACAGCGGCTCGTGCGCAGCCTGTGAAACTGCCTGGTCTAGCTGCTGAGACGCGCGACGGCGTTCATCCAGCATCCGCTCAATCAGGCTTTGCTGCGCCTGATTGAATGTCACTACGCCGAGCGTCAGATGCCGCTTCGCCGAATCCAGATAGTGCCGCTCAATCGCCTTGACGATGGCATCGGCTTCCGCCCGATTGGTTCGCGAGCCGCCGCGGTCGTAGACACCCTGTACGCGTTCAAAACGCACGCTCTGGTCGTTTGTCACCGGCGACGGGAACGTGACAAGTTCGTTGTCGTAGTACGTGACATTGCTGAAGGTAATCAGCCCTTCATGCTTGCTTCGGTAGTGCCAATTCAGCCGCAGCTCAGGCAGGCCGATACTGAGGCACTCGTCCAAAATGCTCTCCAGGTCCTGTACATCATCGCTATCCGCAGCGTCTTCCGAGTCATCAGACCGAGAGAAGAAACTGGTCGGCGGCAGTTGCTTTGGGTCGCCGACGCAGACAAGCTGCTTGCCGCGAGCGATGGCGCCGACAGCATCCCACACCGGAATTTGGGACGCCTCATCGAAGATGACCACGTCGAACTGCGCGTGCGACGCGTCCAAATATTGGGCGACCGACAAAGGTGACATCAGCAGGCATGGCTTCAAACGGGTCATCAGGCTCGGTAGGCTTTGCACCAGCTGGCGAATCGGCATGTGCTTGCGCTGTTTCTGCAATTCGCGGCGCAGTTTCCCTAGTTCGGAATCAGCACCAGGCACAACCTCGACGCTCGCCGGAATCTGGCCCGCCAGTTTGGCCGCAATGTATTGCTGGGTCAGCCTCTGAAAACGCTCATCGGCCTCCTTGAACTCAGCAATCTTGCGGTCATGCTCGGCACTCGAGAAATTGCAGAGCACCGGCTCCCCGTCAATCGCTTTCCGCAGCCACCAGCTCTGGTAGCTGTATTCAAAGAACGTCGCCACACTGGACAAAGGCGCTTGGCCACCCTCCAGTGCGTCCACAATGCCCTGCAACCCGCTGCTGATTGCATGGGCGCGGGATTTCCTCCATAGGCACCACGGCTGCAGCTGCCTCGAAGCAGATTGCCATCCTTGAAGCAGGCTCAATAGTCGAGGAACCACGCCGGCGGCAGCTGGGTCAAGTCCGAGGTCTGCCTGACAATGGCCAAGCTCAATGACCGTGCGGAGTTGAGCCATCACGTCTCGGTAGCAATCGCGATACGACAACAAACCGGAGCCGAGAGGCGTGTCTGCCTTCAGCATGCCCCGGTTGTCGGAAACAAATGGCTGCAGCTTTGCGCGGAGCGTCTGGGCCAATTCGATGTCATTGCTCGCGATTGCCGTTACGGCGTCCGCGAATGACGTCGCCCACCGCTCGGCCGACTCGACGGCGTTCCAGTCCGTCTTCGACGCAGCGAAGGCTTCATGCAGCAATTGCGACGCGTCGTGAGACATGGACTCGATGACCTTGTCCTCGGCATTGACGGCGGTCAATGCGGCGATGACGGCCGGAACATCCCCAGTTTGCGGCCGACGCTGGTCCTGTCGGTACAAGCGCAGTCGTCCGGTAACCGCGCGCTGCGCAAACAGGCTCTTCGGCCACCAGGTATTGGTTGCGGCGGCCCACTGCAGTTTGAGCTCGGACGCATTCAGGGTGGCGACGTCGTCGACGTAGTGTTTGCTCAGCGGCTCCCACGCCTGATTGCGCGCCACACCATGCTGACGAAGGGCGGCGAGCCGGTCGCGCACGGACTCGTCATGCGCCGCCCTGGCCACCTCGACCGGAACTGTGGGCGCGGCGGAAAGCACGTCGGCCAGTACATCGAATTTGCCAAGCCCATTCAGGGAGAGAGCTACCTTGGGAAGGCCCAGCTGATTCAGCAGGTTCGATGTGGCCTCATCCAGTTTCTTGATGTGGGCTTCGAATGCCGAAACCGCATCGAGAAACTCTTGCTGCCAGGACGGCATCCATTCGGTCTTGTGGATGACTGCCAGGGGATGATTCTGTAAGCCAGTCAACTGACCGGCCAGAGCGCCCATCTGGCGACAGGTCTCACGCAGGGCTTCTAGCTGGGCGCGGTCATGCGCATCCGCATCGGTCCACGGCATCGCGCCAGGTCGCATTTCCGCGTGCTGCAAGCTGGTACCGATGGCGTCGTACACGGTCAGGTCGTTCGGATGAATGCGATGGAGCGCACGCGCTACGCCATTGAGGTCTGTGCGGAGCGTCAGGAGTCTTTCGGACTCTCGCTCCCAGTCCTTCACAGTGCGGGCACCGGCGGCATCAAGCGCGATGCCCAGCTGTTTTAGGACGTCCGCTTTCTTTGCCTTGGACGAATGCAGCTCGAGACAAAATGGTCCCAAGCCCAGACTGCTAAGCCGGCGATGCACCACCTCCAGCGCCGCCATCTTCTCCGAAACGAACAACACCGTCTTCCCGGTGGCCAACAGATGGGCAATCAGGTTCGAGATAGTCTGGCTCTTACCCGTCCCTGGCGGGCCTTCGATGACAAGATTCTTGCCTTCGGCAGCGACGCAAACAGCACGCAACTGCGACGAGTCCGACAGCAATGGCGTAAACAGGTCTTGAGGCCGGAACTTCTCATCCAGGGTACTGGGCTCGAAGCCAGTCGCGCTGTCAGCAAATGCCTTGCCGGGATTGTTAATCAAATGAGCGACAACACTGTTTTCCTGGAGCTGTTTTTGGCGGTCCTGGAGGTCCTTCCACATCAGGTACTTCGTGAAGGAGAAGATACCCAGATGGACCTGCTCCTTGACCTCCCATCCCTTCAGTTCGCCCACATGCAGCCGGAAGGACTGCAGAATCCGGTTGACATCGATGCCACGGTCATCCGTCGGCAAGACATCGAACGAAGGCATTTTCAGGCTGAAATCCTGTTGCAATTTCTGTAGCAACGTCGGATTCACGAGCGCGTCGTCATCGTGACGAGCCAAGCGGAAGCCACTCCTCACAGACTGGCGGGACAACGTGACCGGGATGAGCAAAATCGGAGCAAGATGGCTGGATTCGGCGTCCTTGCTTTCTTGCCATTCGAGCATTCCGAAAGCCAGAAATAAGGTGTTTGCCCCGCCTTCCTCCATGCCTGTGCTGGCCGCGCGGAATATTTCCAGCAGCCTGCCTTCCAGCGCCTCCTCTTCGATGTCTGTGACAATTTCGTTTCGGTCAAGGGCGTCGGTCGCCAAGTCATCCAATGCAGCCGTACCATTGCGGCCGGCGTACACATTGGCATCGCGACCATCCGAACCGGACATCAACTTCGGTCTCGCACGAACGCGGAATTCGTTCCCCTCTGCCAATCGGTCTTCCAGCGCACCCGGGTCCGGGCAAATGACTCGCAGCGTGGATTTAGTGGGTTTGAAATTCAGGAGCTTGTTTCGGAGCGTCAGGTCGAGCAGCTTGCTCTTCCATTTCGCTAGGCGACCCTCTGGTGTGTCGGGTGTCGCGTCGACGCGCAACGGTACGACGACCGGGTCCAGCGGTGGCAGTTGCGGTACGTCCTCAATGACGGGCGTGTCGGCTTTCGCAATCGGGACAGCAGGCTCATCGGCCGGCGACGAACGGGATGGCAGCGGGCGAATCCGGACTTCTCGTGCGCGACGAATGTCCACTGCATACGCGAACTGGTCTTCGTCGTTTAAGTGTTCTTCGCCACGAGTGCAGGCCCACCTGAGGGATGGCTTCTGGCCGCTCGCCACTCCGGTGGTCTCGAAGACCATGAACTCGCCGGATTTCACCCGCTTGCGAATCGCCTGAATATCGTCCACCAAGGCGGTAGGGAAGCTGGTCTCTATCAGCCAAACGCCCACCCACGCGTGGCCTTCTTTGAACAACACGGCAGGGTGCAGCCCAGCCTGTTCCAAGCAAGACGCGAACAGCATGGCAAGGTCCAGACATGTCGCCAGCTTACCGTCGAGAATACGCTCCGGGATCCGGATTTTCTGGCCGTCGTTTCCGAACGACGCCGGTGGATTGGAGTATTGGATATCCTCGGCAACTATCGTGCTGTAGATAGCTGACACCTGCTTCCAGACCTTCTCGCGATTTTTGGACTGGTAGCCGTCCATGGATAGGTCGGGCGACGTCTGCCGCAGAAGCCCGGATGCCCGCGCGAGAAGTTTGTCCACGACCCGCGAGTTCGGCATGCAAAACGCAGCCAACAGTTCGGGCAACGACCGCGCGCCGGCCCACTGGTCGTACGCAAGTACATCAATGTTGTGTGTTGCCGTTACGAGCTCAGTTTCCTGAACACGCAGTGATGCCGTGATGACTGCCCGCTCGGATTCGTCTAGCTGACTGAAATACTGGTGGTCGGGCCGCAGGTCGACAGGTGCTAGACGGCGGCTTTCGCCGGGCGCCAATGCTTCGAAACGGAAACGTGCGCTTTCGGCAAAGGCCGGCACACATTTGACGAGCAGTTCGATATCAGAGAGCGCCACCTCCCCATCGTTCGTGACCAGAATTTCGCGGATGACCGGAACGTTGTTCTGAATCGCCGCATACCCTATCGTCAGGTCGGCAATAATCTGAACGCTCGGTCGCTTTATATCAGCACTACTCGTCAACTCATCAACGCCGTCTGTCTGCCCGTTCGTCATCACCCCGTTCCCCGTTGTTCTCACCGAGTTCAACGGAATCGCCATTGCTGTGAACGACGTCAACCAGGTTGAACCGTGACAGTGATTGCGCTTTTACATGTAATGCTTTGCAGGGAGTGCGTTGACGGTTTACTAAGCGAATTGCGTAGAAATCACGCCTTTGTGCGTTCCCGATGCGCAACAGGAATATACGCCTTTTTGACCGTCATCTTACGAAACTGGCTGGACATCCACGTAGCCACGCTGGAGCTTCCCGACATGGGCTGTACCGGCTTTTCGCTATGCACGCAGGTCACCAAGCCACGAGTGAATCTCCTCGGCCAAGACGGAACCGCGAACACAAGTAAGGCATGGCGTCCTGTATGTATATACAGTATCATGGACTCAGCTCCGGTATTGTCGACGCGGCGTTTCTTGAGGCATCGAGCTATGGGCACGCGAGTTTGCAAACCAGTCACTCACCCGATGCCCGAGATGGCCGAGTTCGTCGCCGCTCTGAGAGCAGCATTCGGCGACGATGTTATCGACGATGCGGTGCGACGCGGAAGGGCGGGCGAGCCCACGTTCTTCGCGAACGAAAATGGCCGCTCTGTTGGTACGCCAAGTCCAACTGCGCACAATGTCTGGCGTGTCGACAAAACGTTGCTTGACCGACACTATTGCGCGGGCTGTGACGGCAGATGTGTCGGCCAGGCCATCCGTTGTAGCGAAATGGCGCTGTTTGCCTCGAAGGTAGGGAGATGAGATGTTGCGTGTTCTAGGTGTGATATTGCTGGCAGGAGCATCCGTTGCCCATGCCGGCGAACACTATCGCGAGGTGTGGAATCCGCCGGAGGCTATGCACGCGCTGCACTCGCCCCACAAAGCGCACCACAAGCCAGCGGCGCATCGATTGTCGGCAAAGCGGTCTACGAAGGCGAAGGCATCCCGTGCGGTTGCCTGCGTGCCCACGCCGACCAAGCGAGCGCATGCTGGACGCGCTGTCCGCATCAACGCCGAGCCGCGCGCACAGAGCCTCCCGCCTCTACTCACGCCCGAGGGCAATGTCCTGCGGGTCGATTCGCACGGTGCGCGGCCCGCGGTAGCTCGCTGATGGACGCGGAAACCTACAAGGGATATTCGATTTGGGGACATGCTATCCGGCAAGGCCACGAATACGCCGCCAGTGGCACCGTTACCCGAAACAACAAGCTCATCGAAACATCGGGCGTGCTGGGCACCTTCGATAGCGAGGACGAGGCACAGTTCGTCGGCCTGAACTGGTGCCGCGCCTGGGTAGACAGCCATGGGTAACGCGACGGATAGCCGCACGCACTTGGCTACAGACATCGTGTCGTCAAAAAGCGATACGGCCGTGCCTGCGGACAATATACTCCCTGACATTTGCTTCAATCGAAGGAACAGGACATGGCCGTGTCGAGCAGCAACTCGCTACTTGAAGAAGCATGGATTGCAGTGCAGTTCCAGCTCGCGGAGCTGACGGCTGAATTCGGTGGGGACATTCCCGACATCGTGCGTGACGTCCACGACGACGCCCGCGCCGCGATTGAAGGGGAGTATCGGGGCTTGTCGTCGATGTATGGCGGCCATAATGACGTTGAGGTCCCGACGTACGACATCTGCACGAATGACGAAGGTTTCCAAGAGGCGCGAGGCCGCCTCGTCGCGTCGATATCGTTTGTAAGTTCCACGGACTTTACCGATGAAGCAATTGCCGAGCTGAAAGCCCTATGCATAGCGAAATTCGCCGAGGCAGCTGCGGCGCACGGCATACCTTGCGCCTTTGCGGGTATCGAGGGCTGGCGCCGTTTTTCCTACACCGAGCAAGTCGTTATCGAAACAGCTTAACGGAAAAGTTCGGTCGATACGTGGTTTCGGCCGACGGCGGCGAGGTGCGAAAGTACATTGACGCAGACCCCTGCCGGTTACGAAGCGCGCTAACCTTCGTCAACTTTGCACTTCCTCTCAATGATTTGGTAATAATGGCGACGACATCGTCTTCCGGACTGCCCGCAATAACTCCAGCGCCGACGTGACCGCTTGTGCGCCCACCATGCTCCGCGGTTGCTCAGCGCCGGACGTGGTGGAACGGATTCACGAGGCAATCCTTTCGGGGGGAAAACCATTGACGAACCGAGCCCGCTCGCACTGAGTGCGATGACTAAGTGCAAAGCATGTGAGCGGCGTTGCGTGCATGCGCTACGGGAAAGGCCGGGAGATGGGGCGCTCCTCAGTTCATGCCATACACTCCTGAAGACAGAAATCAGTAGACGTCGATGACGCATGCGTGCTGGAACGCCCCGTTTTCAAATGCGAGAGTTGACGTGCCTTGTGAGTCGCTAGCCAGGAATATTCGAATCTGGGCGGACCATGCCGCAATCCGTAGCGCATCCGCAGGGCAACCGCAAAAAGGGGAGTCGGAAAAAGCCCCCCCGCCCCTTTGGCAATAGTTTCGGCTACGCGTTGTTAGACAAGGCTAAACGGCAGGTAAAAGCCCCCGTAACCAAAACAAAAACGATGCGCCGCAACCGAAATTAATGCACCTCAGCAGCTTGGCAAATAGCCCCTCTTCCCTCACTCCACCGTCACCGATTTCGCCAAATTCCGCGGCTTATCGACATCGGTCCCGCGCGCACACGCCGTGTGATACGCCAGCAACTGCAGCGGCACCACATGCAGAATGGGCGACAGCATCCCATAGTGCTCCGGCATGCGAATCACGTGCATGCCTTCTTCATTGACGATCTTCGTATCCGAATCGGCGAACACATACAGTTGGCCGCCACGCGCCCGCACTTCCTGCATATTCGACTTCAGCTTTTCGAGCAGCGTATCGTTCGGCGCGACCGTCACGACAGGCATCGCTTCGGTCACGAGCGCAAGCGGCCCGTGCTTCAACTCGCCCGCGGGATAAGCCTCGGCGTGAATGTAAGAGATTTCCTTGAGCTTGAGCGCACCCTCGAGCGCGATCGGATAATGCAGCCCGCGGCCGAGGAACAGCGCATTCTCTTTGCGCGAAAACTCCTCCGACCAGGCGATGATTTGCGGCTCGAGCGCAAGCACGCTATTGAGCGCGGCCGGCAAGTGGCGCAACTGCCGCATGTAATCCGCTTCCTGTGCGGCCTCGACACGGCCACGCATCTTGCCCAGCGCCACAGCCAGCGTAAAGAGCGCCACGAGCTGCGTGGTGAACGCCTTCGTCGAAGCCACACCGATCTCACGCCCCGCACGCGTCAAGAACTGCATCTGCGTCAAACGCACCATCGCACTCGTGCCGACGTTGCAAATCGCCAGCGTATGCCGATGACCCAGCGCTTGCGCATGCTTGAGCGCAGCCAGCGTATCCGCCGTCTCCCCCGACTGCGAAATCACCACGACGAGCGCTTTCGGGTTCGGCACCGATTCGCGATAACGGTACTCGCTCGCAATTTCGACCTGCGTCGAAATCTTCGCAATCGATTCAAGCCAATATTTCGCCGTCAATCCCGAGTAATAACTCGTGCCGCAAGCCAAAATCAAAATGCTGTCGATTTCGTCGAAGGCGGCAGGCGCGGCGTCGCCGAACAGCGTCGGCTCGAAGGTATCGCTGGCCGGAATCGTGTCGGAAATCGCACGCGGCTGCTCGAAGATTTCCTTTTGCATGAAGTGACGGTACGGGCCCAGTTCGACCGCGCCGCCGTAGGCCTGCACCGTGCGCACCTCGCGCTTGACGGCGTTGCCGTCCCGGTCGCTGATGCGAACGCCGCTTAGCGTGAGTTCGCACACATCGCCTTCTTCCAGGAACATGAATTGTTCGGTGCTACCCGCGAGCGCCAACGCGTCGGATGCAAGGAAGTTCTCGCCCCGCCCCACCCCGACGACGAGCGGCGAACCCTGCCGCGCACCCACTACTGTGTTCGGCTCGTCCTTATGCACGACCGCGATCGCATACGCGCCATGCAATTGCTTGACCGCTTCGCAAACGGCGTCGTAAAGGCTGCCGCGATATAGGCTGTGAATCAGGTGGGCGATGACTTCCGTATCCGTTTGCGAAACGAACACGTAGCCCTTGCCGCGCAGCATTTCGCGCAACGGCTCGAAGTTTTCGATGATGCCGTTATGAACGAGCGCCACCGCATCGCGCGAAAAAATCGGATGCGCGTTATCGGTAACGGGGGCGCCATGCGTGGCCCAACGCGTATGCGCGATGCCGGTGACGCCCTCGAGATGCCCCGCGCGCACTTGCGCGTCGAGATCGGCCACGCGCTCGACGCTGCGCGCGCGGCGCGGCTCGCCGTTCGTCAGCACGGCGACGCCGCACGAATCGTAGCCGCGATATTCGAGGCGACGCAGTCCTTCGACCAGAACAGGAACGATATTACGCTGCGCAACGGCGCCGACGATGCCACACATGGGAACCCTTCCTTTCGCGAGTAGTACTTCTCTTTTCGATCCTGCCGTGCATTCGCGCCCACGTCTGTGCGTGAGCGCATGCGCCGTCAACGCCGCGCCGGTTCAGCGCTTTTTCTTCACCGGACGCACGTAACCGTCACGCGCCACCTGCGTCTTCTCATTGAGCACAAGCGCGCCTTCGGGCACGTCCTTCCACACCGTCGTGCCCGCCGCGATCGTCACGCCGCGGCCAACGCGCACAGGCGCCACCAATTGCGTGTCGGAACCGACGAAAACATCGTCTTCGATCACCGTGCGATGCTTGTTCGCGCCGTCGTAATTGCACGTGATCGTGCCCGCCCCGACATTCACGCGCGCGCCGATGTCCGCATCGCCAAGGTACGTCAAATGGTTCGCCTTCGAACCCTGTCCCAGCGTCGCATTCTTCACTTCGACGAAATTGCCGACATGCGCTTCGTCGCCCAGCACAGCGCCCGGCCGCAGCCGCGCGTACGGTCCGAGCACGGCGCGCGCGCCGACCTGCGCGCCCTCGACGTGCGTGAACGGCTCGATACGCGTGCCCGCGCCGATCGTCGCATCGCGCAACACGCAGTTGGCGCCGACGGTGACGTCGTCCGCCAGCGTCACCTTGCCTTCGAACACGCAATTGACGTCGATCGACACATCGCGGCCGCACGTCAGTTCGCCGCGCACATCGAGCCGCGCGGGGTCGATGACGGTCACGCCGACGCCCAGCAGCGCGTTCGCAATGTTGCGCTGATGGATCCGCTCGAGTTCGGCCAGTTGCGCCTTGCTGTTCACGCCCAGTGTTTCCCACGCCTCGTCGGGCTGCGTCGTGACGACGTCGAAGCCCGCTTCGATGGCATGCTCCACGACGTCGGTCAGGTAATACTCGCCTTGAGCGTTGTCGTTCCTCAGTGCGCCAAGCCACATGGCAAGCTGGGCCGTGGGCGTAACGACGATGCCCGTATTGATCTCGCGGATGCGCAACTCGTCCGGCGTCGCATCCTTCTGCTCGACGATGCGCGTGACGTAGCCAGCCGCGTCGCGCACGATGCGGCCGTAGCCGGTGGGATCGTCGAGCGTCACGGTCAATATGCCGTAGCGGCCATCGACGGCCGCATCGGCCAAGCGCTTGAGGGTCGAAGCCCGCGTGAGCGGCACATCGCCATACAGCACGAGCGTAGGTTTCGCCGGATCGAGCAACGGCAACGCCTGTTGCACGGCGTGCCCGGTGCCGAGCTGCTCGGCCTGCACCGCGAACGCGACATCGGGCGCGGCGACGGCTTGCTGCACCGCTTGCGCGCCATGCCCCACGACGACCACGATTCGGGCCGGATCGAGCTCGCGCGCCGTATCGATGACGTGAGCGAGAAGCGGACGGCCAGCCAGCGGATGGAGCACCTTCGGCAGCGCGGAGCGCATGCGCTTACCGGTGCCTGCAGCCAAAATGACGATGTTCATGGCATCGGCGAAAGAGTAAGGGACAAAGTGCGCGATTTTAACACGCGCCAAGCCGCCCAAAGGCCGCCCGGCAAAGCGTCGAAACCCTCCCGCTCAGGGCGCTACCGCGCGCGCGAGCGCGTCAAAGATCGTCGAACTGAACGAACGAAATCGCTTGGCCGCTCTCGCCGCTCGACCCCGTGGTGCAAGGGTCTTCGTCGAAGGCGATGTCGCCGTCCGGATCGGCCTGGCCCGTCGCCCGCAAACCCGAGAATGGAAACAGCGCGGGGTCCATCAAGTGCGACGGCACCACGTTCGACAACGCATTGAACATGTTCTCGACGCGCCCTGGAAAGCGCTTGTCCCAATCGCGGATCAGCGCCTTCATTTCCGCGCGCTTCAGGTTCGGCTGGCTCCCGCACAAATTGCAGGGAATGATCGGGAACGCACGCAATTGCGCGTATTTCTCGAGGTCGACTTCCTTCACGTACGCAAGCGGCCGAATCACGATGTGCTTGCCGTCGTCGGATTGCAGCTTCGGCGGCATGCCCTTCAGTTTGCCGCCGTAAAACAGATTGAGCAGCATCGTTTGCAAGATGTCGTCGCGATGATGACCCAGCGCGATCTTGGTCGCGCCCAGTTCGCCGGCCACGCGATAGAGAATGCCGCGCCGCAGCCGCGAGCACAGCGAGCAGGTGGTCTTGCCCTCGGGCACGAGGCGCTTGACGATGCTGTACGTGTCTTGATTCTCGATATGAAACGGCACGCCCACGCTCGTCAGGTAGTCGGGCAAGACGTGTTCGGGGAAACCGGGCTGCTTCTGGTCGAGGTTGACGGCCACGATATCGAAGTGGATCGGCGCGCGCTCGCGCAGCCGCATCAAGACGTCGAGCAGCGCATAGCTATCCTTGCCGCCCGACATGCAGACCATCACTTTGTCGCCGTCCTCGATCATGTTGAAATCGCCGATCGCTTGGCCGACGAGCCGAGCCAGCCGCTTGAACAGCTTGTTGTTCTCGTAGGCTTCCTTTTGCTCGCGGCGCGTGAGCGCGGGGCGCGCGTGGGCCGGCTCCGGCTGCCCCGCCGCTTCCTGCGTCAGCCCGGCGGTTTCGGGTTGGGCCGCCGCGCCCGGTTGCGCGATCGTCTCTGGCGCGTTCATACCGATGCCTCTTTGATCCGAAATACCTCGACGCCCACCGCGTCGCAATCGGGATACACGTCGGGCTTCTCCGTCGATACGGAAACAGCCCGCACGCGCGGATGCTCGAGCATCGTCGCCGCGATGTCGTCGCACAACGTCTCTTGCAGATGGATGTGCCCCAGCCCGACGCGGCGCGCGATCGTCGCGCGCATGAAGTCGTAATCGAGCACTTCATGCAGCTTGTCCTCGACCGGCGTCGTGTCGGCCAGCGGCACGAACAGCTCGACGTTGATCACCACGCGCTGCTCGCCGCGCTTTTCGAACTCGTGCACGCCGATGTTGATATAGACCTCGTAATTGCGCAGAAAAAGCCTGCGGCAATCGGCGAGCCGGGGATGCAAGAGTGAGGCAACCATGTTCGTTCCAGTCAAAGTACGCGCGCAAAGCGCGAGGGCCCGGGGGAGCCGGGGCCGACGCGCGTCACCGCGTCAAAAACATTACGTCGCGCGGCAGCGGCACGAGATGCTGCCCCCCGTCGACGATCAAAGTGGCGCCCGTCACGCCATGCGCTTGCGCCAAGTAACAGGCCGCCGCCACCACGTCCTCGGGCGTCGATGCCCGGCCGAGCGGCGTAACGCGGTGCGCCTGCGCGAATTCGTCCGGCGTTTGATCGGCCGATTGCAGCGTCAAGCCCGGCGCAATGCCCACGACGCGCACTTTCGGGGCCAGCGCCTGCGCCAACGTGACCGTCGCGCTCTGCAGCGCCGCCTTCGACAGCGTGTACGACAAGTAATCCGGATTCAGGTTGTACAGCTTCTGATCGAGCACGTTGATGACCACGCCGCGCAGCGCTTCGTCCTCGCGCGCCGCTTCCGGGGTCGCATCGAACAGGGCGCGCGCGAGCACCAGCGGGGCCGCGACATTGACGGCCATGTGCGCGAGCAGCGTCTCGTAGCCGACGTCTTGCGCGGTATCTTCGACGAAGCGCGACGCATTGTTGACGACGCACACCGGCCGGCCGAGCGCGGCCGTGCATGTCGCAAGGAGCCCCGCCGTTTCCCGCTCGACGGCGAGATCGGCCGCCAGCGCCACGGCGCGGCGCCCCAGCGCGCGAATTTCGGCGACGAGCGAATCGGCTTCGGCCTTGGATGCGCCGTAATGGACGCCGACATCCCAGCCCTGCGCCGCGAAGCCAAGGGCGAGCGCGCGGCCGATGCGCCGCGCCGCGCCCGTCACCAGGACGACGCGCGCGGGCGCCGCGGCAGCGCCGGCTTCAGATCGAGGATGGGGGGAAGCGGTCATTTACAATGCCGGGATGAATCAGAATGCTCACGAACCCGCTAGTTTACCCGTTCCGGCCGCCGATGCGCTCGCGGCCAGCGCCGCACTCGTCGCGCACATCCGTCACGAAATTTCGGCGGCGGGCGGCTGGGTGCCGTTCGATCGCTACATGGAGCTCGCGCTATACACGCCCGGGCTCGGCTATTACAGCGGCGGCGCGCGCAAATTCGGCCGCCGCGCCGAGGACGGCAGCGATTTCGTCACGGCGCCGGAATTGTCGCCCCTGTTCGCACGCACGCTCGCCCGCCCCGTCGCCCAAGCGCTGGCAGCGAGCGGCACGCGTGAAGTCATGGAGTTCGGCGCCGGCACGGGGCGGCTCGCGGCCGGTGTACTGTCCGCCCTCGATGCGCTCGGCGCGCCGCTCGAGCGATATGCCATCGTTGATCTGTCCGGCGAGCTGCGCGAGCGCCAGCGCGAAACGATCGAAGCGCTCGGGGGCGAACTGGCTGCACGCGTGTGCTGGCTAGACTCACTGCCGGCGCGCTTCGAAGGCGTCGTGCTAGGCAATGAAGTGCTCGATGCCATGCCGGTGGCGCTTTTCGTGCGTACGGGAGGCATCTGGCATGCACGCGGCGTCGCCGCCTCCGGCGAAAACGGCAGCTTGCGTTTCGAGGTGCGCGCGCTCGATGCCGCCGGCGTCCGATTGTCCAAGGAAGATGCCGCCTTGCTCGCCGAAATCGACGCCGATATCGACCCGGCGCTCGACTACGTCGCCGAAACGCACGCTGCCGGCGCGGCCTTCACTCGCACGGTCTGTTCGATGCTCGCAAAGGGCGCGGCCTTTTTGATCGATTACGGCTTTCCGCGCGCGGAGTACTACCACCCGCAACGCACCGAAGGCACGCTGATGTGTCACTACCGGCACCGCGCGCACGGCGATCCGTTCCTTTATCCGGGGCTGCAGGACATTACCGCACACGTCGAGTTCACGCGCATCGCCGAGGCGGGCGTCGATGCGGGGGCGGACCTGCTCGGCTACACCTCGCAAGCGCGTTTTCTGATGAACGCCGGCATCACCGAGGCCCTGTCCGAAATCGACCCCGCCGACGCCGCGCGCTTTTTGCCCGCGGCCAACGCCGTGCAAAAGCTACTGTCCGAAGCGGAGATGGGCGAGCTGTTCAAAGTGATCGCGTTTTCGCGGGGCATCGACGAGCCGATCGATGCGTTCGCGCGCGGCGATCGATCGCATACGCTCTGAACGTTACGCCGTTTCCCCCAAGCTGCCCGCCACGGCTTCGACCCGCGCGCGATGAACGGCGTCTTTGATTTTCGCCGGCTGACCGGCGAACGCTTGCGCAACCGCACCCGCATCGACGGCGCGGGCGGCCGTCAGCGCAAGGCGCAGCCGCTCGGCTTGCGGATACTCGCGCGTCTCGAAGCCGAGCCGGCCGCGCGCATCCGATTCGCATGCTTGCAGCGCTTCGGCGAAGCGAGCGGGCTTGCGCAGCGCATCGCTGCGCTCGAACAGCCGCACGAGCGCGGCGGCGCCCATTTCCATCACCCGATGAATATTGCCGTGCTCGCGCGCGACGAGCAGCGCCAGGTCGCGGCAGTCGTTCGGCACGCGCAAGCGTTCGCATAGCGGCCGCAGCAGATCGGCGCTGCGCGTCTCGTGACCGATATGGCGCGGAAGGATATCGTCGGGCGTCGTCGCCTTGCCTAGATCGTGCGTGAGCGCGGCGAACCGGACCGGCAAGGCATAGCCGCGCGCGGCTGCGTAATCGACGACCATCATCACGTGCACGCCGGTGTCGACCTCGGGATGGTAGTCGGCCCGTTGCGGCACGCCGAACAGCGCATCGACTTCCGGCAGCACGCGCACGAGCGCGCTGCATTCGCGCAGCGCTTCGAACATGCGCGAGGGCTTGCGCTCCATCAGCCCACGCGAAATTTCCTGCCAGACGCGCTCGGGCACGAGCGCATCGACTTCGCCGGCCGCCGTCATCGTTCGCATCAAAGCGAGCGTCTCGGGCGCCAGCGTGAAATCGTGAAAGCGCGCCGCGAACCGGGCCACGCGCAAAATCCGCACCGGATCTTCGACGAACGCCTCGCCGACATGCCGAAAGCGCCGCTCGCGCAGGTCTTCTTGCCCGCCGAACGGGTCGATGACCGGCCCGGTCATCGACCCGTCGGGGCACACCTCGCGCGCCATTGCGTTGATCGTCAAATCGCGGCGAGCAAGATCTTCTTCGAGCGTGACGTCGGGCGCGTAGTAGAACTGAAAGCCGTGATAGCCCGCGGCTGTCTTGCGCTCGGTGCGAGCGAGCGCGTATTCCTCTTGCGTCTCAGGATGCAGAAAAACGGGGAAATCCTTGCCGACGGGGCGATACCCTTGCGCCACCATCTGCTCGGGCGTCGCGCCGACCACGACATAATCGCGGTCGGACACCGGCACGCCGAGCAGCGCATCGCGAATCGCCCCGCCCACTGCGTAAATCTTCATGCGTCGTCTTCGTAATAGCCAATGCGATGCGTCTCGGCCTGCGCATCGTCGAACCAAGCGCGCACCGCCGGCACGGCACGCACGCTTTCGATGTAAGCGCGCGCCGCATCGGACAAGGGCGGCGCATAGGTGATGAAACGCGAGACGACGGGCGCATACATGGCATCGGCCGCGCCGAACGCGCTGCCGAACAAGAACGGGCCCTGGTAGCGTGCGAGACACTCGCTCCAAATCGCGTCGATGCGCGCGACCTCGGCGAGCACCGCGGGCGTTGCGCCCCTGCCCGGCCGCCGGGCGCGCACATTCATCGACATCTGCGAGCGCACTTCGCCAAAGCCCCCGTGCATCTCGCACGCGATCGCGCGCGCGTGAGCGCGAGCGGCCGGGTCGCTCGGCCACACGCCATGCTGCGGATAACGCTCGGCCAGCGTCTCGAGAATCGCGAGCGACTCCCAAATCCCTTGCCCCTCGTCGGTGATCAAACACGGGATCTTGCCCGACGGCGAATGCTCTAGAATTCGGGCCTTCGAATCGGCCTCGCCGAGCAACACGATCACTTCCTCGAAGTCGATGCCCATGTGCTTCATCATGACCCAAGGCCGCATAGACCACGACGAGTAGTTCTTATCACCGATAATGAGTTTCATGCGTCACCGCCACGAACGTTGATTGGTTGGTTGATTGGTTGGTCGACCGAATGGGAGAAAGCAAGAACCGCCATGGTGCCACGATGGCGCAATCCGCGCAGCGAGGGACGCGCCGTGCCGGGCTCGCACCGAGGGCGGCGAGCCGGTTTTCAAAGCGACGGCAAGGCGCGCCGAGCATGCGCTCGAAGCGCGCAGCGCGTACGCCGATCGCGCCGGCATCGTCTCGCGGCGATCGGCGCACGACGAGCCCGGTCAGCGCCCCGCCGTGGTCCGAAATACGTTGAAGCGCGAGCGCAGCGATGCGTCGTTCAGGTACGTCGGCGCGATCGCCTCGACGGCGACGGGCGCCAAGTCCAACTCGGGCGCAAGCGGCCCGCTCAGCACCGCATCGCGCGACATCGAATCGAGGTTGTCGCGGGTGATGAGCGGCTCGCCCGGTAGCGATTCGAAGGTCAGCGCCTGCATATAAGCGAGCGCATCGGGCAGCCGCACGATCCGGGCTTGACGCCCGATGACCTCGCCGCAGTAGCGCACGAGCGCTTCGAGCGTATAGACGGTAGGTCCGCCCAACTCGTAGGTCTTGCCATGGGCCGCATCGAGATCGAGTGTGCCGACGATCGCCTTGACCACGTCGCCGACATACACCGGCTGAAACTTCGCATCGGGCTTGGCGAGCGGCAATACGGGAAATAGGCGTTCGAGCACCGCGAACGTATTGAGGAAATGGTCTTCGGGACCAAACACCACCGACGGCCGAAAAATGGTCGTCGCGAGTTGAGCGGCCGCGCGCACGGCTTTTTCGCCATCGCCTTTGGAGCGCAGATACATGCTCGGCCCGTTCGGATCGGCATTGATCGCGCTCAGATGGATGAGTCGGTGCACGCCTTTGCCTTCGCAAGCGGCCGCGATCTTCGACGGCAGTTCCACATGCAGCTTGGCGAATTCCGGCCCGTACGGCGTGCCGCGCCGGCCGTGCAAGGTGCCGACGAGGTTGATGACGGCATCGGCCCCCTCGACGAAGCGGGCCAATTCGATGTGATCGAACACATCGAGCTCGATCACGTCGAGCGGCAACATCGTGAGGTGGCTCGCATGGCTGCGGCGCCGAGTTGCCACTCGCACGTTTTTGCCCGCGGCGACGAGCGCGTTGGCCAGATGCCTGCCGATGAACCCGGAACCGCCTATCAATGCAATCGATTGATGCCGCATGTTCGCCTCCCTGCGAGCGACTACCGCTACCGCGTTGCCGCCGCCCCTCGCTGACCGCGCAGCCCCGTCAGGGCGTTTGCGGCAGGATGACGCCGAGGCGCTCCTTCAGCGATTGCGGGCGGCCTTCGAACAGCGCCGCATAGTAGACCGTGTTGGACAGCACGTTCTTGACGTAGTCGCGCGTTTCGTTGAACGGAATCGTCTCGGCGAAGATCGCGCCTTCGACGGGACGCTGCAACGCCGCTTGCCATTGGCGCGGACGGCCGGGCCCGGCGTTGTAGCCGGCCGTGGCAAGCACGGCGGAACCGTCGAACTGATTGTAGATCATCGACAAGTAGCTCGTACCCAGCAAAATGTTCGTGTCGATGTCGTTCATCTGCTCGCGCGAGAGCGGCCCGAGGCCGATTTTGCGGGCCACCATCCGCGCCGTCCCTGGCATCAATTGCATGAGCCCCCCTGCGCCCACTTCCGAACGCGCATTGATGATGAAGCGCGACTCTTGCCGAATCAGCCCGTAGGCCCACTCGACGTCCAGCCCCGTCGATTTCGCGTCGCGCTCCACGATGTCGCGGAACGGCGAGAGATAGCGCAACGAGAAGTCGTGGTCGGCTTGCGTGCGGTCGGCCGTGTTCACGGTGCGATCGTAGAGCTCAATGCGGCGCGCGTATTCGGCCACGGCCAGCAATTGCCGGTCGCTCATGCCCCGCAACGGCCAGTTCCACTCGCGATTGCCCTCGAGCCGCAGGTTCAGCGCGTAAAAGCGCCGAGCAAGGTCGAAGCCTGGCGTGTGGCTCACGGCTTGCACTTCGGCATCGGTCACGCTCGTTTTCGGCGGCACGGTGATCTTGCGGCCCAGCTCCTCGCTGGCGAGCTGCCCGTAGAAATTGAAGCCTGCGGCGATGCGCGAGAATTCCTGATTGGCGAGCGCCTTGTCGTCGGCATCGCCGATCTGCTTGAGCGCGCGCGCGTGCCAGTACACCCAAGCCGGCTGGCTGCGCAGCGGGGCCGGCATCTGCTCGATCGACCAGCGCACCATCGTCCAATCGCCGGCCAGCAACGCGCTGCGCGTGCGCCACATATACGCCGGATACGAGAGCGGCGCGTTCGCCGACAGCCGGAACCAATCGACGGCTCCCGGGACTTGGCGCGCCGCACCCTGATAGCCGATCGTGCCCCAGCCGATCGCGCGCTCGGCCAACGTCAGCGACGGCGCGATCGTGGCGAAGGTGGCCGCGGCCGATACGGCATCGTTGCGTGCCATGGTCGTGATGGCGAGCAACGCCAGTGCGTGCGACGCCGAATCGCGGCCGACGCCGCGCGCGAGCAGCAGCGGCGGGGCGCTCGTGGCTTGATCGACGAGCTTCGGATCGGGGCGTGTCGCACCGAGCGCGTCGAACAACCGGCTGCCGGTATTCGTGCTGTTTTGCTCGTAGGCAAGACGGATTTGCTGCCAGACGTCGTCGTCGCTGAACTGATGGTTGGCCGCCAGCGCGACGATCAAATCGACGCAGCCATCGCCGTAATATTTGGGCTCGACGAGCAGCGCGCGCGCCGCTTCGGCGACGTTCTCGCCGCGCGCGGCGCGCGATTCGAGCGCGTAGCACTTCACTTGCGTGTCGTCGTCCAGCACGAAGCGCGCGTACTGCGCATCGAAATCGCGCCAGTCGTGCCGCGCCCCCAGTACGACGAGATAATCGTTGCGCAACCGATCGGCGATCGCTTCGCCGTCGTGGCGCTGCAAAAACGAGAGCACGGGCGCGTCCGGCGCGTCGATGCGCGCATGACCGCTGCCGTCGAACAATTGCGGTTTGAGCTGGAAATACTCGAGGTACGACGGCGCGGGGTAGTTCGGAATCATAGCCGCGAGTTGCGCCGCACGCGCCGCGTCATTGTTGCGGGCAGCTTCGCGCAAGCGCACGAATATCTGATCGTCGGTGGGCGCCGCGGTGGGGCGGGCGTGACGGCCGGCGCTGGCCGTGCCGCAGGCGACGAGCGCAACGGCGGCCAGCGCCAGAGCGGCCGCGCGATATACTCGAGCGAAGCGTTTCGACATCGTGGTTCGTGGAGCGAAAATTGAGCGAAAGCATAGCACGCAACCCTTCGACAAATTCGAAAGCCGAGCTGCGAAAACGCTTGCTGCAAGCTCGCAGCGAGGCGGCGGCGGCAGGCGGCGCCGACCCTTTGCTCGCGGCTCATTTGCGTGCCGCGCTGGCGCGCTATGCGCCCCACACTGTGGGCTTTTACTGGCCGCTAGACGGCGAGTTCGACGCGCGCACGATCGTCGCCGAATGGCTGGCACAGGACGTGCGTCGCCAAGCCGCGCTACCGGTGGTCGCCATGAAGGGCTATGCGTTGGAGTTTCATGCGTGGACGCCCGATGCGCCGATGCGCGTCGGCCACCATCGAATCCCCGAGCCGGAGCAGGCGCAATCGATCTTGCCGGACTTGCTGCTAGTGCCCTGCGTGGGATTCGACGACGACGGCTTTCGCCTCGGTTACGGCGGCGGCTATTACGACCGCACGCTCGCGGCTTGGCCCGATATCGCCAAGCCGGTCACGCTCGGCATCGCTTACGAGGCATGCCGCACCGCGTTGCCGCGCGAGCCGCACGACATTGCGCTCGACGCCGTCGTCACGGACGCCGGGCTATTCGCGAGCGCACACGCCATCGAACGTTCTTAGGCGCAGATGTTTGCGCGCAGGCCGCCGCCGCGTCGGGCCCGGCGCCGGGCGGCTTACGCTTAAAGCGAAGCGGCGGCCCGCGCCGCCGTGTCGTACAGGCCAGATGCATTGCGCATGAGTTGGGCCGCCTCGCCGATCTGCTCGTTCGCGAGCGTGCTCTCCTTGAGCGCCGCAATCAGACAGCTTTCTCTCACTTCCCGGTACTTGCCGCAAAGCTCGCGCCCCGCCGGGGTCGCGGAGAAGAACACTTCCTTGCCGGTCTTTTCGCTTTTTACATACCCTCTACTCACGAGCTTCTTGAGCGCGTAAGTCGCGACATGCGTGTCTTCGATGTTGAGCACGAAGCAGATATCGGCGAGCTTTTTCTTGCGTTCGCGATGGCTGACATGGTGCAGCAGCGAGACTTCGATGGCGGTCATGTCCTTGGCGCCCGCCGCCGACATGCATCGCACCATCCAGCGGTTGAACGCGTTGCTCGCCATGATGAGCCCGTATTCGAACTCGGATAGTTGGACGCTCGTCTCGGAGACGAGATGTTCCGAAGACACGATCTTGGTCGGGTGACGCGACATAGCGGGCTGCTGCCGAGGATGAGAAGGAGTGGGCGAAGTGTACGCCGGCCGCTACCCGGTCAGCATTAGCGAAAACTCTTATTGGTAAAATGTCGATAAATTATCGATAATGCGATCACATACAACGCACGCATGCGACCGGCGAAGGCGCTCAGATGACAGAACCTCGTATCTATCCGTTCGGCGACAGCGCCCTCGTCTGCGAGGCGCCGCCACCGGCTACGCTCGCATGTCAGGAGCGCATCTGGGCGCTCGCGCAGGCGGCGCGCGAATGGGCGCACGTGGTCGAAGCGGTGCCGGGCATGAACAATCTGACGATCGTCTTCGATCCGCTTCGCGCGGATATGGAAGCGCTCGCGCGCCAACTGGCGCAGGCTTGGGACCGCACCGTGGCCGTTAAGGCCGCCGCCCGCGAGATCGAGATTCCCGTGCGCTACGGCGGCGAGGACGGTCCCGATTTGCATGAGGTGGCGCAGCACGCGGGGCTCAGCGCCGAGGAAGTCGTCAGGCGCCATTCGAGTGCGGAATACGTCGTGTTCTTCATCGGCTTTCAGCCCGGCTTCGCCTATCTGGGCGGGCTCGACGCCTCGCTGCATACGCCGCGCCGCGCGGTGCCGCGGCTCGAAGTGCCGGCCGGCTCGGTCGGCATCGGCGGCGCGCAAACCGGCGTTTATCCGGCCGCGTCGCCCGGCGGCTGGCAGCTGATCGGGCGCACGGCGTCGGCCCTGTTCGATCCCGCGCGCAATCCGCCCACCCTGCTGCAAAGCGGCGATCGGGTTCGGTTTTCCGTCGTGGAGGTCGCCCTATGATCGAGGTGCTGCGCGCGGGCGTGCTGTCGTCGGTGCAGGATTTGGGCCGCGCGGGCTTGCGGCATCTCGGGGTTGCCCAAGCCGGCGTGCTCGATACGCTCGCGCTCGAAGTGGGCAACCGCCTCGTCGCCAATGCGCCGCAGGCCGCGGCGATCGAAATCACCGTCGGCCCCGCCGCGTTTCGCTTCACACGGGCCACGCGCGTCGCGATCACGGGGGCGCAGTTCGCCGCCACCCTGGATGGCGTGCCCGTCTATACGTGGTGGAGCTTGCCGGTGCGCGCCGGGCAAGAATTGGTGTTGCACGGCCCGACGCGCGGGATGCGCGGCTATTTGTGCATCCGCGGCGGCATCGACGTGCTGCCCGTCCTGGGCTCGCGCAGCACCGATCTTGCCGCGCGCTTCGGCGGGTTGGGCGGCCGCAAGCTGCGCGACGGCGACAGGCTCGCGCTGGGCGTGCCCGCGGCGGCGCTGCGCGGCGCTTCAGCGGTCGACGCGCCGGCATTCGGCGTCAAGGCGCCGCAATGGTGCCGCTTCGCCGAAGTGGCGCACGAGCCCGTGCGGCGCGGCAAGCACGTCGCCGGCGCCGAGCGCGCGGCGGTGATCCGCGTGCTGCGTGGGCCTGAATACGATGCTTTCGACGAAGCGGCGCGTACGGCGTTCTGGTCGGACGAATGGTGCGTCACACCGCAAAGCAATCGCATGGGATACCGCCTGGCCGGCAGCGCGCTCACCGGCACGCACAGGGGCGACATGCTCTCGCACGCGGTGCTGCCCGGCACGATTCAAGTGCCGAGCAATGGCCAGCCGATCGTGCTCATGAGCGATGCGCAAACGACGGGCGGCTATCCGCGCATCGGCGTCGTCATCGCCGCCGATCTATGGAAGCTTGCGCAGGTGCGGCTAGGCGGGGCTGTGCGCTTCGTGCGCTCGACGCGCGAAGAAGCGCGCTACGCGCTCGCCGAGCAGCAGGCGTATTTGCGGCAGATCGATGCCGCGATCGCCATGCATGAAGAGCAGATGCAGCGCCTTGCCGGGCGCGCGCACGCCGCTTGATGGTTTTGAATGAGGATGTCATGCAAATCGATTTGAACGCCGATCTCGGCGAAGGCGGCGACGCGGACGAAGCGCTGCTCGGTCTCGTGAGTTCGGCGAACATTGCCTGCGGCTGGCACGCCGGGGGCGCCAATGCCATGCGCGACAGCGTTCGGCTTGCCGTGCAGCGCGGCGTCGCGATCGGCGCGCATCCGAGCTTTCACGATCCAGCCAATTTCGGGCGTAAGGAAATGCATCTGCCGCCCGACGACATCTACGCCGGCATCCTTTATCAACTCGGCGCCCTATCTGCAATCGCGCAAGCCGAAGGCGCACGGGTGGCCCATCTGAAACCGCACGGGGCGCTCTACAACCAGGCCGCGCGCGATTCGGCCATTGCCGAAGCGATCATTTCCGCCGTGCACGACTTCGATCCGTCGGTCGCCATCTTCGGCCTGGCCAACAGCCGCTTCATCGCGATGGCGCGCGGGGCGGGACTCGTGGCGATCGAAGAAGGATTCGCCGATCGCGGCTATCGCGGCGACGGCTCGCTCGTGCCGCGCTCGGAACCCGGCGCCCTCATCGACGATGAAGACGAAATGCTCGAGCACGTGCTGTCGATGGTGCGCGACAAGCGGGTGCGCGCGGTGACGGGGGGCTGGGTGCCGCTGGACGTGCGCACGTTGTGCTTGCACGGAGATGGCCCGCACGCGCTCGTGTTCGCGCAGAGATTGCGCGACACGCTCGAGGCGAACGGCATCGCTGTGCATGCCGCTTCCGCGCAGTCGAATTGAGATCTAGGCTCGCGCCTGCGAGCCGTTGACGATGCCATGAAGAATGCGAACCCCGCAACGGCAAGATTTCCGATGCCGTCCGCTATAAATTGCGCGCGTCTCGGCGGCCACCAGCCCGATTGCCAGGGTTCCGGCGGCGCTGACAACGGCGGCAATCGTGAGGTGTGGGCGTAACCGGCCGCCTGCCCCACGAGGCTCCCGCGTCGCCGCCGCTCCCGTCGCCGCCAGCCACTACCCGACACCGGCCTCGCCCAATGCCAGGCGCAAGCGCACTCGGTTGATCGGATCGCAGGCCACGCGGATTAGACCGCCGGCCTTTGACAGTTAAGGAACCGCACGCCAGATGAGATGGCTCTGCGGTGGGTCCTACTCCGCCTCCACAGCAAACCCCCGCTTACGCAACAAGTTCAGCACCCCTTTCGGCCCGCCCAGGTGCAGCGACCCAATCGCGACAAAGATCGGCCGGTTTGGCGCCGCTATCGCCATCATGCGCACCACGAAGCGCCGGTTGCGCGCGTAGACGATGCGGTTGTCTAACGCACGCGCGATCTCCGGCGTGCGCGCAAGCCGCTCCGACTTCGCCGACGCCCATGCCGCGATTGCATCGGCGTCGCCCACACGCCAAAGCCGGTGCAGCGTCTTCACATCGTCGATATTCTGCGCAGGCGTCTGCGCAAGATCCTGAGCAAGCATCTCGCGCTGTTGGGCAAGGGTCAGACTCGTGAACGCACGCATTTGCTCGGCCAGCGTTTCGAGTCCGACCACTTTGCCGCGCGTGCGCAAATACACATTCTGCAATTGCGCTTCGGTTCCGTATTCGGTTTGCAAGCCGGCCGCGATCGAATCGTAGGTTTCGACCAGCAACGCGGCGAGCCAGGGCCGCGTCTTTTTGATTTCCTCGAGCGCACCCGGATTGCCGCGCAGGCGCCACGCCAGCCGCCGCCATAGCGCATCGGGCAGAAGACGCGGCAAGCATGCATACGAGCAGACCCCGTACTTCGAGACGTCATCCTGCGATTGAAGCAGGTCGTCCGGTGAA
Organism: Trinickia sp. Y13; assembly: GCF_029522115.1. Taxonomy (GTDB): domain Bacteria; phylum Pseudomonadota; class Gammaproteobacteria; order Burkholderiales; family Burkholderiaceae; genus Trinickia. The sequence continues at coordinate 511,999 of NZ_JAKWFK010000002.1, forward strand.
ATTTCGAGCGCGAGCGTAGGCGATGCCGCCAACGCCGCCAAGATAGGCGGCCGAAACGGTTGGCTTCGCGGGTAGTCGTAAGGGTCGCCCACGTGCAAGGTTCCGAGCACGTAGATCGTCGTCGTGCCTTTCGTCGCGACGTAAAACGGCATGTGCGCCGGCTCGGCCCGCACTGGCCCGCTCGCGCTCGTCCCGCCGAAGTCGGGCGGCGGCCCGTGAAAGCCAGGAATCGTCGCGCCCGGAGCAGCCGGCGCGCCAGGCGCCGCCTGCACCACCGGCGCGACGGCCGGCCCGGCGAACGCCGGCGCGATCAAGCCCCCCGAGCGCGGATCGATTGCCAACGTGAAGACCAGCGCAAGCACGAGCGCCTGCGCGCGCCGCACGAGGGCCACCGCTAGCGCGCCCCGACGCGAACGGCGCGCACGATTACGCGCCGCCCGCGCTTCAGGCATCCACGTCCCCCACCTCCTCGGCACGGTGACAAGACACGAGCCGAGCGTCGACCTCGCGCAGCTTGGGCTCTTCCATCCGGCAGCGCTCGATCGCATACGGACAGCGCTGGTGGAAGGGGCAGCCCGAAGGCGGATCGAGCGGCGAGGGCATCTCGCCCTGCAGCTTGATTTGCGCACGCCGGTCGGATTCGAAGATAGCCGGCGTCGCCGACATCAGCGAGCGCGTGTAGGGATGCCGCGGCTTGGCGAAGACCGTCTTCTTATCGCCCAGTTCGGCCACGCCGCCGAAATACATGACCATGACGTCGTCGGCGATATGCTCGACGACGGCCAAATTGTGCGAAATAAAGACGTAGCTCGTCTTGAACTGCTCTTGCAAGTCCATAAAGAGATTCAGAATCTGCGCCTGGATGGAAACATCGAGCGCCGAAACGGGTTCGTCCGCCACCACGATGCGCGGCTCCAGAATCATCGCACGAGCGATCGCGATGCGCTGCCTTTGTCCGCCCGAAAACATGTGCGGGTAGCGTTTCGCATGCTCGGGCCGCAATCCGACCGTGCGCATCATATGCGCCACGCGGCCCGCGCGCTCGGTCGCGCTCAGCTGCGAGTTGATCTGCAGCGGCTCGGCCAGGGTCTGTTCGACCGTCTTGCGCGGATTGAGCGATGCGAACGGATTCTGAAACACCATCTGCACCCGGCGACGCAGCTGTGCGATCTTCGCGCGATCCGCTCCCGCGACGTCCTCGCCTTCCACGAGCAAACGCCCGGAGGTGGGCGGCTCGATCATCGTCAATTGGCGCGCCAGCGTCGATTTACCGCACCCCGATTCGCCGACGACTGCGAGCGTCTTGCCGCGCGTCAGCGAAAACGATACGCCGTTGAGCGCCTTGATGGTGCCGTGGCCGAACATGCCGCGCCGCACCGCGTAGTGTTTGGTCAACTGCTCGGCCGCGAGCACGGTATCCGCCTCATGTCCCGGCGCGCGCGAATTTTCCGGTACTGCGTTCATCGGGCGCCTCCCTGGTGTGTGCTCGCGGAGCGAGCGGCATCTAGATTCAACGGTTTGATGCAACGCGCCCGGGCGAGCGCATCGTGCGGCTGCGGCGGATCGAGCGGAGGCCGCCCCTTGCGGCAATCGTCGGCGACGTACTTGCAGCGAGGCGCGAACAAGCAGCCGCTTGGCCGGTCGTCGCGCCCGGGCACCATTCCAGGCAGCGCCGACAATCGCTTGGCCCCGCGGTTGTGCTCGGGGATGGCGGCGAGCAGGGCCTCGGTGTACGGATGATGCGGCCGCGCGAAGATATCGGGCACGCGGTTCGTTTCGATCACTTCGCCCGCATACATGACGGCCACGCGCTGCGCGACCTGCGACACCACGGCCAGATCGTGCGAGATCAACACGAGCGCCATGCCGCGCTCCTTTTGCAGCGTGACGAGCAAATCCATGATCTGCGCTTGGATCGTCACGTCGAGCGCCGTCGTGGGCTCGTCGGCGATCAATAGCTTCGGGTTGCATGCAACCGCCATGGCGATCATCACACGCTGATTCATCCCGCCCGACATCTGATGCGGGAAAGCGCCGATGCGATTCTTGGCATCGGGAATGCCGACTTGGTCGAGCAGGTCCAGCGCCCGCCGATCGAGCGCCGCGCCGCGCAGGCCCTCGTGCAGCTTCAGCACTTCCTTGATTTGATAGCCCACGGTGTAGCTCGGGTTCAGGCTCGTGAGCGCGTCCTGGAACACCATCGCCACGTCCTTGCCGATAATCCTGCGGCGCGTTTTTGCGGAGGCACGCAGCAAGTCCTTGCCGTCGAACGTGATTTCGTCGGCGGTGACGACGCCGGGCGCATCGATGAGTCCCATCAGCGCCATCATCGTCACGCTCTTGCCCGAGCCCGATTCGCCGACGACGCCGACGACTTCTCCCGGCGCGACCGAGAAACTCACACCGTCGACAGCCGGTGCGCCGCCGAAGGTGACGGCCAGGTTTCGGATGGTCAAAAGATCGTTCATGTTCAAGCCATCCGTTTCAGTTTCGGATCGAGCGCGTCGCGCAGCCCGTCGCCGAGCAAGTTGATCGCGAGCACCGAAATGAGAATCGCCATGCCCGGCATCGTCACGATCCACCAGGCATTGTCGATGTAATCGCGCGCCGATGCCAGCATCGCGCCCCATTCGGCCGTCGGCGGCTGCACGCCCAGGCCCAGGAAGCCCAACGCGGCCGCGTCGAGAATCGCCGAGGAGAAACCGAGCGTGGCCTGCACGATCAGCGGCGCGGTGCAATTGGGCAACACTTGAGAAAACATGAGCCGCGGCGTGCCCGCACCGGCCACGCGAGAGGCCGTCACGTATTCCTTCTGCAATTCGCCCTGCGCGGAGGCGCGCGTCAAGCGCACGTACCCGGGCAGCGCAACGATCGCGATTGCGAACATCGTGTTGGTCAGCCCCGGCCCGATGATGGCCACGACGGCCACCGCGAGCAGCAGCGACGGCAATGCGAGCAAAACGTCCATCGCCCGCATGATCGGCGTGTCGGCCCACTCGAAGAACGCCGCGCACAGCCCGAGCACGATACCCGGAAACAGCGCGAGCACGACGGACACGCAGCCGATCCAGAACGACATGCGCGCACCGAACATGAGGCGCGAGAGGATGTCGCGGCCCGCTTCATCGGTGCCGAGCACGAATCTCCAGTTGCCGCCATCGAGCCAGGCGGGCGGGATCTTGACGTAGTCGCGGTATTGTTCGACCGGGCTATGCGGCGCGATGAGCGGCGCGAAGATCGCGACGACGACGAGCACGAGGACGATCGCGCCGGCCCCCACCGCGCCGCGGTTGCGTGAGAAGTTGTGCCAGAACTCGCGTAACGCGAGGGCCCGCCCGCTAGGCGGCGTGACGCTCTGCGGCGCCGCGTTTTGAATATCTGCCATGGTTGCGGGCTCCTTAGCGCGTGTGGCGAATGCGGGGATTGAGCACGCCGTAAAGCAGATCGACGCACAGATTCACGACGATCACGAGCGTCGCGATCATCAGAATGCCGCCTTGCACGACCGGATAATCGCGCCGGCTGATGGCGTCGATGAGCCACTTGCCGATGCCCGGCCAAGAAAACAGCGTCTCGGTCAATACCGCACCGGCGAGCAACGTGCCCACTTGCAAGCCGATCACCGTCACCACAGGAATCAGCGCGTTGCGCAACGCATGCACGACAATTACGCGCACCGGAGAAAGCCCCTTCGCGCGCGCCGTGCGAATGTAGTCTTCGCGCAGCACCTCGAGCATCGACGAACGCGTCATGCGGGCCACCACGGCGAGCGGGATCGTGCCGAGCACGATGGCCGGAAGGATCAAATGGCTCAGCGCCGATTTGAAGGCGCCTTCGTCGGGGGCGAGCAGCGAATCGACGAGCATGAAGCCGGTCACGTGCGGAATGTCGTATTCGACGGCGATGCGCCCCGACACGGGCGTCCAACCGAGCGTGACCGAGAACAGCATGATGAGAATGAGCCCCCACCAGAAGATCGGCATCGAATAGCCGGCAAGCGCCGTGCCCATCACGCCGTGATCGACGATGGTGCCGCGCCTCAAAGCCGCGCAAACACCGGCGGGCAGCCCGATGACGAGCGCGAACAGCATGGCGCAAATGGACAATTCGACGGTGGCCGGAAAGCGCGCGAGAAACTCGCCCATCACGCTCGTGTTGGTGATGATCGAATCGCCGAGGTTGCCGTGCAACGCGCGCCAAACGTAGTGGATGTATTGCATCGGCAATGGCTCGTCGAGCCCGAGCCGGTGCAAAGCGGCGGCATGCATCGCCGGATCGACGCCGCGCTCGCCCATCATCACTTCGATGGGATCGCCGGGGATCAAATGAATCAAGGCGAACGCCAGGATCGTGATGCCGATGAACGTCGGTATCACCATGCCGATGCGGCGTAAAACGAATCGGAACATAGTTCGTCCCTTCAGCTTGCAAGAAAAAATGCGACCGGCGACGAGAAGCGGCGCCGCGTGCAGCGCCGGCCCCTGTCGCCGGAGGACGTACGCGCTCTCCCGCTTGACGAGAGAGCGTAGCGCATCGTCGTTACTTCACGCTGACGCCGTCGAAACGGGCGTAGCCGAGCGGGTCGATGCGCATGTCGACGACTTTCTTGCTCACTGGCTGGTAGAGCGTCGAGTGAGCGATCGGAGAGAACGGCAACTCCTTGGCGAAGATCTCTTGCGCTTGCGTGTAGATCTTCGTGCGCGCCGCGACGCCGTTGGTGCTGCGGCCCTTTTGGACGAGATCGTCGAACGGCTTGTAGCACCACTTCGAGAAGTTGTTGCCGTTGATGGCCTCGCAACCGAGCAACGTGCCGAGCCAGTTGTCGGGGTCCCCGTTGTCGCCGTTCCAACCGATCAACATCGTGTCGTCTTCGCCCGCGTGCGCGCGCTTGATGTACTCGCCCCACTCGTAGCTGACGATCCTCGCCTTCACACCGATCTTGGCCCAGTCGGCCTGGATCATTTCGGCCATCAGGCGTGCGTTGGGGTTGTAGGGGCGCTGCACGGGCATCGCCCAGAGCGTGATCTCCTGCGGCAAGCCGTTCGGGTAGCCCGCCTTCGCGAGCAGCTTCTTCGCGCCTTCGGGATCGTACGACTGCGCTTTCAGATTCTTGTCGTAGGACCACTGCGTCGGCGGCATCGGGTTCGTTGCGCTCTGGCCCGCGCCCTGATAGACCGACTCGATGATCGCCTTCTTGTTGATGGCCATATCGAGCGCTTGGCGCACTTCGGTCTTGTCTAGCGGCTTATGCTGAACGTTGTACGAAACGTAGCCCAAGTTGAAGCCCGGAATCGACGGCATGTCGATGTTCGAATCGGCTTTCAACGGCGCGATGTCCTGGGGCTTGGGATAGCTCATGACCTGGCATTCGTCGCGCTTGAGCTTCTGCACGCGCACACCGGCATCGGGCGTGATCGAGAAGATCAAATGCTTGATCTTCACGGCGCCGGGCTTCCAATAGTCGGGATTGCCTTCGTAGCGGATCGTTGCGTCCTTCGTGTAGCTCTTCAGGATGAACGGCCCCGTGCCGACGGGTTTCTGGTTGATGTCGGCGGCCTTGCCCGCCTTGAGCAACTGGTCGGCGTACTCGGCCGAGAGAATCGACGCGTACTCCATCGCCATGTTCTGGATGAACGGCGCGTTCACTTCCTTCAGCGTGAAGCGCACGGTATACGGATCGACTTTTTCGACTTTGGCGATCAGCTTGTCGAGCCCCATGTCGGTGAAGTACGGGAACTGCACCGGATACGCCTTGCGGAACGGCTGATTCGGATCGAGCATGCGCTCGAACGTGAAGATCACGTCGTCGGCGTTGAATTCACGCGTGGGCTTGAAAAAATCCGTCGTTTGGAATTTCACGCCATGACGGAGATGGAACGTGTAGGTCTTGCCATCGGGCGAGACGTCCCACTTTTCCGCGAGCCCGGGCTCCACCTTGGTGCCCCCGCGCTCGAATTCGACGAGGCGGTTGTAGACCGTAAACGTGTTCGCGGTGAAATCCGTGCCCGTCGTGTATTGCGCCGGATCGAAGCCGGCCGGGCTGCCTTCCGAGCAGTAAACGAGGGTTTTATTGGGAATGTCGGCGGCGTGCGCAGCAGATGCGGCAAGCGATACCGTCACGGCGGCGGCCGCGATCGCGGTCACCCGCACGGCGCGCAACAGTCTGTTTTGCTTCATGTTTCCTCCAATTCTGAGACCGGCAGAAGCCAGCGTACGCGGATATTACTGAGCTTTGATACCCCGAACAAGCGGTCGGGAAAAGGCAACGCCCCGCACTTGTACGCGTTGACTTTGGCCGCGCCGCATGTTTAGTGCCACTAAAATTGCAGGTCGATTATGCACGACGCTGGCGCCTACGGAGGTCTAGGCCAATATTCGGATCTTTCAACACGCAGTTTCCCGCAGCACGGCGCCAAGCGCCGCGGGCGCGGCTGTCCGTCGCATCGAGACAGTCGCCGCCCAAACGGCCCCGCGCATGCCAGATGAAGGCGATGCCGCCCGAGGCGCTAACGCAGCCCCACGTTCCAAAATTGCGTCGGCCCGAACGGGTCGATCTTGAAGCCGACCACGTTCTTGCGCAGCGGCTGGTACACGGTTGAATGTGCGATGGGGGTAAAGGGGACTTGCTGTTTAAAGATGCGCTGCGCCTGCGTGTAGAGCTTGACGCGCTCTGCCATGTCGTTCGTCTCGCGCGCCTTGACGATCAAATCGTCGAACGGCTTATAGCACCACTTCGCGAAATTGCTGCCGTGCACCGCCGAACAACTGAGCAGCACGCCAAGCCAATTGTCAGGATCGCCGTTATCGCCCGTCAGGCCGATCAGCATCGCATCGTGCTCGCCCGCGTGCGCCCGTTTCACGTACTCGCCCCACTCGTACGTCGTGATCTTCGCGCGCACGCCGATCTTCGCCCAATCTGCCTGAATCATTTCGGCCATCAACCGTGCGTTCGGGTTATAGGGCCGCTGGACCGGCATCGCCCATAGCGTGAGTTCGAACCCCTCCGGATATCCGGCCTTGGCGAGCAGCGCCTTCGCGCGAGCCGGATCGAGGGGGGCATCTTTGAGGCTGGCATCGTACGACCACTGCGTCGGCGGCATCGGATTGACGGCCGCTTGCCCCGCGCCTTGATACACCGATTTGATGATCGCTTGCTTGTCGATAGCCATGTCGAGCGCGCGGCGAACGTCGACGTTGTCGAGCGGCTTGTGCGTCGTGTTGTAGGCGAGAAAGCCGAGATTGAAACCGACTTGATGCGGCATTTGCAGGTTCGGATCTGCCGACAGCGAAGCGATATCGGCCGGGCGCGGATAGCTCATGACTTGGCACTCGTTGTCCTTGAGCTTTTGCTCGCGCACGGCAGGATCGGTCGAGATCTCGAACACGAGCTTGCCAACGCGCACGACGCCGGGCTTCCAATACCCGGGGTTGCCGTCGAAGCGAATCGTCGCGTCTTTTTCGTAACTGTGAAAAATGAAGGGCCCAGTGCCGATCGGATAGCGGTTCAGATCCGCCGCCTTGCCGGCGCCAATCAATTGCTCCGCATATTCGGCCGAGAGGATCGAAGCGAAAGGCATCGCCAATTCCGACAAGAACGGAGCGCTAACCGAATTGAGCGTCATTCGCACCGTGTACGGATCGAGCTTTTCGACTTTGGCGAGGTTTTTCGCGAGCCCGAGATCGTTGAAGTACGGAAATACCGCCGGATAAGCGACGCGTAGTGCGTTGGCGGGGTCGCGCATGCGCTCGAATGTCAGCACGACATCGTCGGCATTGAACTCGCGGGTGGGCTTGAAATACGACGTCGTGTGAAATTTCACCCCATGGCGCAGGTGAAACGTGTAGACGAGACCATCATCGGAAATCTCCCAACTCTGTGCGAGGCCCGGTTCGACCTTGGTGCCGCCGTGCTCGAATTCGACGAGACGGTTGTACACCGTGTAGGCCGCCGCCGAGAACTCGACGCTCGTCGTGTATTGAGCGGGATCGAAGCCCGCCGGGCTCGCGTCGGAGCAGTACACGAGCGTTTTCGCGGGCAGCTCGGCCGCTTCGCTGCTGCCGCCGCCGAATAACGCATAGGCGCCGCCTGCGGCGGTGATGATCAGAGAAGTCAAACGAACGGCGAAAAGCGGACGACACACCGGCATATGCGCTCCTTCCATGACTGAGGCGCCAAGCGTAGCACGGCCCTTCGGCAGCCTTGCTGCGCGCAATGTAATAACCATCACGTCCAAAATCGCGGCTCACGATCTTCGCGCATATTCGCAGCGGGTAAACACCGATCAATTGCACCATTGACGCTCATTTATGGCTTGTTAGCATCGACTCCACGTAACAGACATTACACAGCGGTGTCTTCGGCCCGCTCGTGTATTCGAAGCTTTCATCGAATGAGGCATTTGCGTGCGCCCTTCCGTGCGGACCCTGCTCGAACAGCGCGAAGAAACCTTTACCGTGTCGGAGCGGCGCGTCGTAGGCGTGCTGCTCGCCAATTACCCCAGCGCCGCGCTCACTTCGATCTCGCAGCTCGCAGGCAGCGCCGGCGTCAGCGATCCCACTGTCCACCGCCTCGTTCTCAAGCTGGGTTTCGAAGGCTATCCGGAGTTCCAGCGCGCCCTGCTCGCCGAGGTGGATGCACGGATGAATTCGCCGCTATCGCGCCTGGAAGCCTCTGCTGCAGAGCCTCACGCGCAGGACATGCAGCAGGCGATGCTCGGCTCGCTCACCCTCGCTATCGGCAATACGGCCGAGCAAGCGTCGCGCGATGACTTCGAGGCGGCCGTGTCGTTGCTGGCCGACCCGCGGCGCACCGTCTTCAGTTGCGGCGGCCGGGCGAGCAGCTTCATCGCCTCGTGGCTCGTCACGTTGCTGAGCCAATTGCGCTCGCACGCGCGCCATATCGAACCGTCGCTCGAACGCAGCTCCGAAGCGCTCGCCGATCTCGAACCCGGCGACGTGCTCGTCGTCTACGACTATCGCCGGTACCAGGAAAGCGTCGTTCAATTCGCGCGCGCGGCCAAGACGCTCGGCGCGAAGGTCGTGTTGTTCACCGACGAATGGCGCTCGCCGATTTCGAGCTTCGCCGATGCCGTGCTCGTCTCCCTCGTGCAAAGCGCCTCGCCGTTCGATACGAAGGTGCCTGCACTCGCGCAAACCGAATCGATCGTCGCCGCGCTCGTGCATCGGCTGCCCGACGAAGCCAAAGCCAGATTGAAACGCATCGAAGCACTGAGAGCCGGGCGCGTCGCCGAGGACGCGTAACCGGCCGATCATCCCCAACGAAACGAGATCCCTCACAGTCAGAGTGAACATGATGAACAAGAACCGCATATGCATGGCCGCGCTCGTCGCGGCGCTCGTCGCCTCCGGCATGGCAGCCGGCGGCGCGATGGCCGCCTCTCGCCCCGCCGTCGAAGCGGCGAACGGCATGGTCGTCACCTCGCAACACTTGGCGTCGCAAATAGGCGTCGACATCCTCAAGATGGGCGGCAACGCGATCGACGCCGCCGTGGCCGTCGGCTACGCGCAAGCCGTCGTCAATCCCTGCTGCGGCAATATCGGCGGCGGCGGCTTCATGACGATTCATCTCGCCGATGGACGCGACACGTTCATCAACTTCCGCGAAACCGCTCCGGCGGCAGCCACCGCGAACATGTACCTCGACGCCGCCGGCAACGTGAAAAAAGGCGCGAGCCTCTACGGCTACGCCGCCGCTGGCGTGCCCGGCACCGTGATGGGGCTCGACCTGGCCGAGCGCAAGTACGGCAAGCTCACGCGCGCGCAAGTCATGGCGCCCGCGATCCGCCTCGCCCGCGACGGCTTCATCCTCACGCGCGCGGACACCGACATCCTCGATACGACGGTCAAGCGCTTCAAGGACGATCCGGACGCCGCGCGCATCTTCCTGCGCAAGGACGGCACGCCGTTGCAGCCTGGCGATCGGCTCGTGCAGAAGGAGTTGGCCAAGACGCTCGAAGCAATCGCGAAGCACGGCCCCGACGCGTTCTACAAGGGCAAGATCCCGCGGACGATCGAAGCCGCATCGAAGGCGGGTGGCGGTTTGCTGACCGCGGCCGACTTCGCGAACTATCGCGCAACCGAAATGACGCCCGTCACATGCGACTACCACGGCTTCAAATTCATTTCGGCGCCACCGCCTAGCTCGGGCGGCACGACCATGTGCGAAATCTTGAATACCGTCGAAGGCTACGATCTCAAGGGCTTCGGATGGCATTCGGCGACGGCCGTGCATTACCTCTCGGAGGCAATGCGGCACGCCTATGCCGATCGCAATACGAAGCTTGGCGATCCGGCCTTCATCGACAATCCGCTCGACCAGTTGCTCAGCAAATCGTACGCGGCGCAGATTCGCGCTTCGATCAGCCCCGACAAAGCCACCCCGTCGATGGACCTCGCCGACGCAGCCTCGTTGCCCGAGAAGAAAGAGACGACGCATTACTCGATCGTCGACAAGCAAGGCGATGCGGTGTCGACCACCTATACGATCAACGGCCGCTTCGGCGCCGTCGTCATCGCGCCGGGCACGGGCTTCTTCCTGAATGACGAAATGGACGATTTCACGTCGAAGGTGGGCGCGCAAAACATGTTCGGCCTAGTGCAAGGCCCGAACAACGCGATCGCGCCGGGCAAGCGGCCGCTATCGTCGATGGCGCCGACGATCGTGACGAAGGACGGCAAGGTGTTCCTCGTGATCGGTTCGCCGGGCGGCTCGCGCATCATCACGACGACGCTCGAGACGGCGATCGACATCATCGATTACGGCATGGCGCCGCAAGAAGCCGTGGACGCCGCACGCATTCACGAGCAATGGCTGCCCGATGTCGTCTATTACGAGCCGTATGGGCTGTCGGCCGATACACTCAAGATCCTCGCGAGCGAGGGCTACAAGATGGTTCAGCAAACGCCTTGGGGCGCGGCCGAACTGATCGAAGTGGGACTACCCGGCCTGGCCGCCGACACGTCGCAAAGCTCGGGCAACGATTCTTCCGTATCGGGCAAGGTGCGCGTGGGTTACTTCTATGGGGCGAACGACGAACGACGCCCGGCAGGCGAGGCGCTCGGGTATTGACGCAAGCGGAGCGCAGCATGAAGGGTGCCGATACCCGCGGCGGCAGGAGCAGCGGGTGTCGGCGGCCCCGAACGAACGATGGTATTCGCCTCGCCATCGACCCATCGACTCATCGACATCAGCAATCTAACGACAGCCGCCTGAGGACGCCGACGTTTCGGTGCAATCCCGACGGAAGGCAGCGTCATGTGCGCCTCGTATCGCGCAGATGTTTGTGCCGCGTCGCGTAGTACTCGTATAGGTGCCTTAGCCAAACCTTCCGCTGTTGCAATTCACGCTTGAGCTTTGGATCGCTAAGCCCTTTTTGTTGTAAATCGACGCGTCGAAAAACGTCGATGGTCCTGCCCGCAAATAGGTCCAGCAGGTCCAATTGTCGAGCCAACCGCCACTCGCGCAAATACGAGAATTCGCGGAACTGTTCATCGCTGCTGGCGCGAAGCGCGGCGGTTTGCCGCCAACTTGGAAGATCGGACTTGAACTCTCGAGACAATTCTTGTTCCATCTGCCTCGATAACGTATCCATTTCGTGTTTGATATCGTCGAGCACAGACGACGCCTGCACCCGCTGGTAACGTGGGGGCTTGGCGCTAGCCGCCGCAGGATCTTCGCCGCTTGTCTTCTCGACATATCTCGGCGGCATTCCCCGCATCGCGACTTCATAGCCGGGGGGAAGACCATATCCCGCCGCGACCCGATCGTAACCGGGCACGGGCGCCTCGTCAGGCGCCCTCACGTCACTGGATGACGGCGCTCGTCGACGGGCATTCGTGCGCCTGGTGCTCGTCCAACGTCGCAAGAGGCGGCTGAAAGATGGCATGAGCTCCCTCTCTCCTTCCGGTCGATGGCCGCCAGAAGGAGTCCCTCCTTGCGAGGGCATGCAACCATGCAGTAGGCTCGGCACGGTGAGCGCGCAGCGCATCCGACCGCGATCATCTTCTTATCATCGCGCCGATAACAAGAACGCGGCAATGCTCCGGCGCCGCACCGGAGCACGGAACTCAACTATTGAACAATCGATGGGTCTAGGCTAAGCCAGCCGCCCGCCGTACCCCAACCGTTCGCAGACCGCCTTCGTCGCCGCGGCCGCGTTGAGGGTGTAGAAATGCAGCCCCGGCGCGCCTTCTCTGACGAGCCGCTCGCACAACTGCGTGACGACGTCGAGCCCGAACGCGCGAATCGCTTCCTTGTCGTCCCCGAAGCTTTCGAGGCGCTTGGCAATCCAGCGCGGCACTTCCGCCCCGCACATCTCCGAGAAGCGCATCAACTGCGAGTAGTTCGTAATCGGCATGATGCCGGGCGCGATCGGCACGTCGACGCCGAGCTTGCGCGCATCGTCGACGAAACGGAAATAGGCGTCCGCGTTGTAAAAGTATTGCGTGATCGCCGCGTTCGCGCCCGCTTTCACCTTGCGCGCGAAGTTTTCCAAATCGTGCCGCGGCGAGCGCGCCTGCGGGTGGTACTCGGGATAGCCCGCCACTTCGATGTGGAACCAGTCGCCGTGCTCGGCGCGAATGAACGCGACGAGTTCGGAGGCGTAGCGCAACTCGCCCACTTCGCCCATGCCTGACGGTAAATCGCCACGCAAGGCGACGATGTGGCGAATACCGTTCGCGCGATAGCGCTCGAGGATCTCGCGCAGGTTGTCCTTGGACGAGCCGATGCACGACAGATGCGGCGCCGCTTCGAGCCCGTCCTTGGCCATGTCGAGCACCGTATCGAGCGTGCCTTGCTGGGTCGAGCCGCCCGCGCCGAACGTCACCGAGACGAACTTGGGCTTGAGCAACGCCAATTGCGCGCGTGTCGCGCGTAGCTTCTCGACGCCGTCGGGCGTCTTCGGCGGAAAAAATTCAAACGAGATTTCGATGGTCATGATGCGATGGATGCGCAATCAGCCGAGGCTGCGATTGCCGAAGATCAGCGCCGACAGCAGCCAAGACACGATGCTGTACAAAATCGAACCGAAGAACGCAGACCAGAATCCCGAGACCTCGAAGCCCTTGAGCAGCGATGCGGCCAACCAAAAGCACAACGCGTTGACGACGAGGATGAAGACGCCGAGCGTGACGATCGTCACCGGCAGCGTGAGCAAAATCAGCACCGGCCGCAGCACGGCGTTGATGAGCCCGAGCACGAGCGCGACGATGAGCGCCGTGCCGAAACTGCGGATGTGAATCGACGGCACGAGGTACGTGATGATCAACAGTGCAAGCGCGTTGATGATCCAGGTCAGCAGCACGGTCATAGCGGTTCCTTCGGCGTATGGGTCGGTGGTATTCGGTTTTCGGGTCTGGCGAACGGCGGCAAGGCTGGCGACGGCTAACGGCGCGAGCCGGTAGTCGGTGTTAAGTGGATGATCGCGGCGTCGCCAACGGCTGCGCCGCGATCATATACGGGCCGCGTCGCCGCGCGCCTCGCTCTCGCAAGACGCGCGACGCCAACGCCCGCCTACATCAATAGCGGTAGTGATTCGGCTTGAACGGGCCGTTCTTCTCTACGCCGATGTAACCGGCCTGCGCGTCCGTCAACTCGGTCAGATGCGCGCCGATGCGTGCCAAGTGCAGGCGCGCCACCTTCTCGTCCAATTGCTTGGGCAACACGTACACCTTGTTCTTGTACTGGCCGCCGCGCGTGAACAGTTCGATTTGCGCCAGCGTCTGATTCGCGAACGAATTGGACATCACGAACGACGGATGGCCCGTCGCGCAGCCCAGATTCACGAGACGGCCCTCGGCCAGCAAGATGATGCGCTTGCCGTCCGGGAAAACGATGTGATCGACTTGCGGCTTGATGTTTTCCCAGGTGTACTGGCGCGTCGATGCGACGTCGATTTCCGAATCGAAGTGGCCGATGTTGCAAACGATCGCGTTGTGACGCATCGCCTTCATGTGATCGTGGTTGATCACGTGGTAGTTGCCGGTCGCGGTGACGAAGATGTCGGCCTTGTCGGCCGCGTATTCCATCGTGACGACGCGGTAGCCTTCCATCGCGGCCTGCAACGCGCAGATCGGATCGATTTCGGTGACCCACACCGTCGCGCCGAGTCCGCGCAGCGACTGCGCGCAACCCTTGCCCACGTCCCCGTAACCGGCCACCACGGCGACCTTGCCCGCGATCATGACGTCCGTCGCGCGCTTGATGCCGTCCACCAGCGATTCACGGCAGCCGTAGAGATTGTCGAACTTCGACTTCGTGACCGAATCGTTGACGTTGATGGCCGGGAACGGCAAACGGCCATCCTTTTCCATTTGATAGAGACGATGCACGCCCGTCGTCGTTTCTTCCGTCACGCCCTTGATCTGCGCGAGACGTTTGGAATACCAAGTCGAGTCGATCTCGAGGTGGCGCTCGATCGACTTGAACAAGGCGACTTCTTCCTCGTTCGTCGGCTTGGCGATCACCGAGCGGTCCTTCTCGGCTTTCGAGCCGAGGATCAAGAGCAGCGTCGCGTCGCCGCCATCGTCGAGAATCATGTTGGCGAACTCGCCGTTCGGCCATTCGAAGATGCGGTGCGAGAACTCCCAGTACTCGTCGAGCGATTCGCCCTTGAAGGCGAACACCGGCGTGCCCGTCTTGGCGATGGCGGCGGCCGCGTGATCCTGCGTGGAGAAGATGTTGCACGACGCCCAGCGCACGTCGGCGCCGAGCGCTTTGAGCGTCTCGATCAGCACCCCGGTTTGGATCGTCATGTGCAGCGAGCCGGCGATGCGCGCACCCTTGAGCGGCTGCGCGGCTTTGTATTCATCGCGGATCTGCATGAGACCGGGCATTTCGGTCTCGGCGATCGTCAATTCCTTGCGCCCCCAATCGGCCAGCGACAGGTCGGCAACGACGAAATCTTGGTTTTGCTTCGAATCGATCACAGCGGCGTTCATCACGCCCTCCTTTTCTAAATGAGTTCTAGAAAATATAGACGTGAGCGCCGTTCGATGGAGCGAGCCCGCCAGCGCGCCATTGCATTGCGCGCGAAAGCATGCCGTCCGATTGAAGTTCCCGAGCCTGGCGGAAGTGGTCCGTCGCAACGCTCCTCGGAAACGCGGCAATTGTAGCAAAAATCGGCGAGCCGGCCAGCGCGCCAAGCGAGGCTCTTCACCCGCATGCTGCCGAATGAAGATCGTTGGTGACGACGACCAAAGGCGCTACCCGAAGGTCGCACCGAGCAGCGGCGCCAGCAACACCATGACGACACCCGCAATCATCATCGTCAGGCTGGCGACGACACCTTCCTCGCTGCCGAGCTCGCGCGCCTTCGCCGTCCCCACGCCGTGCGCCGCCGCGCCGAACATCGCGCCGCGCGCCAAGCGGCTGCGCAACGGCAGAAACGCCAGCACGAGCTCACCTAGCAACATTCCGCATACGCCGGTCGCAATCACGAACAGCGCGGTCAATTGCTTGGGCGCGTGGATCTGATCGGACACCGCAAGGGCAAATGGCGTCGACACCGAGCGCGTCATCAAGCTGCGCGCGACATCGGGCGCGAGGTGCAGCAGCTTGGCCAGCGCGAGCGATCCGCTGACCGCCACGACGATCCCCACCGTGACGCCCGCTGCGAGCGAAATCCAATGCCGGCGCATGAGGTCGCGATATTCGTAGATCGGCACCGCAAACGCGACCGTGGCCGGCCCGAGCAGCCACATCAACCAGCGCGTGTCGGCGAAATAAACCGAATACGGAATGCGCATGCCGACCACGAGCACGGCGAGCATGGCCGGCACGATCACGAGCGGCGTGAGCCAGGGCCGCTTGAAGCGCGCGTACAGGCGCTTGCCCACTGCGTAAAAGGCGATCGTCAACACGAAGCACGCGGCCGCCACCCACCGCGGTCCCGCTTCGGTAACGGGCCAAGACAAAATCGACGAAAGCGACATCGACGTACCCTCGCTATTGCGCGCGCGGCCGGACTATGCGCGCCGCATCGCGGCGACGCGGCGCGCGGCCAAAACGCGTTCGAGCCGCACCGCCTGGTCGACGGTGTAAGCGACCGCCACCATGACCAGCAACGTGCCCACCACGACGACGAGCGCAAGGCGCCAGCCATCGGACTTGAACAATCCGCCGTACTGCACGACCGCGACGGCCGCGGGGACGAAGAACAGCAGCATGTCGGAAAGCAGCCAGTCGGCTCCCGCCTTGACCCAGCGCGGAGCGATACCGCCCGTGAGCAGCAGCGCGAGGAGCAGCGCGAGTCCCAGGACGCCGCCCGGCACCGGCAAGCTCAAATGGCGTGCGGCGAAATCGGCGGCAAACCACACGCCGGCCAACAACGCGCTTTGCGCCGCAATGCGGGCCAAGCCCGTCAGGCGTTCGATCGATCTGGTCATGGCGCAACCCCCTATTGACATCACAACCAAATTGTAAGAGCGAGCAATCCATAAATAAAATGACTTAAACTTATCGCTATCATTCCAATTTGGAACTTTCCGGGGCCACGTCATGGAACTGCGCGCGCTGCGCTATTTCGTCGAAGTCGTTCGGCAGCAAAGCTTCACGCTGGCGGCGGAACACATGTTCGTCACGCAGCCCACCATCAGCAAGATGGTCAAAGCGCTCGAAGAAGAGATCGGCGCACCGCTGCTGCTTCGCGAGGGCCGGCAAATGGTGTTGACGGACGAAGGCCGCATCGTCTTTCAGCGCGGGCAGGACGTGCTGGCGGCCTACGCCCAACTGCAGGCCGAACTCGACGATGTGGGCACGCTCGGCCGCGGCACGCTGACCATAGGCATTCCGCCGATGGGCGGCTCGCTCTTCACGCCGGTCATCGCGGCGTTTCGCACGCGCTATCCCAAAGTCGAGCTCAAGCTGTTCGAGCAGGGCTCGCGCGCGATCGAAGCCGCACTCGTCGCGGGCGAATTGGAGTTCGGCGGCGTGCTGCTGCCCGTCGATGCGCAGATGTTCGACGTGCTGCCGATCTCGCGGCAACTGCTGTGGGTCGTCGCGCGGCACGGCTCGCGCTTCGACGGCGCAGGTGAAGTTCGCCTGCCCGAACTCGCATCCGAACCGTTCGTCTTCTACGGCGAAAGCCTGGCGCTGAACGATGTCGTCACGCGCGCTTGCCGCGACGCAGGCTTCGCGCCCCAAATCGTCTCGCGCAGCAGTCATTGGGATTTCATGGCCGCACTGGTGCACGCGGGCGTCGGCATCGCGCTGCTGCCCGCGCCATACTGCCGGCGGCTCGATCCGGCGCACTTCACTTGCCGGCCCGTGGTCGAGCCCGAAATCCGCTGGGAAATGGCCATCGCCTGGCGCAAGAGCGTCTACCTCTCGCATGCCGCGCGGGCCTGGTTGCAAGTCGCGCGCGAAACGCTGCCGGGACAGCCCGGCGACGACTTCGTCTACACGCGCTCGGACAACGCCGCAGCGCCGGGCTCGGCCTGAATCGCGCCGCGCGCCGACGCGATGAAATCGGCGGCGCGCTCGGCGATCATGACGGTCGGCGCGTTCGTGTTGCCCCCGATCAGCGTCGGCATCACGGAGGCATCGACCACGCGCAAGCGGCTCACGCCACGCACCCGCAGTTCGGGATCCACGACCGCGCACGCGTCGCCGCCCATGCGGCAAGTGCCGACGGGGTGATAGATCGTGTCGGCGTGCCGAGCGATGACCTCGCGCAGTTGGGCGTCGGTCGCATGCGGCGGAATGTAGAGCGTGCGGCCGCCTTTTTCGGCCAGCGAAGGCGAGGCCACGATGCGCTGCGCGATGCGCACGCCGGCAACGAGCGTGTCGGCATCGTACGGATCCGACAGAAAACGCGGATCGATGCGCGGGGCGGCGCGCGCGTCGGCGCTCGCGAGTGAAACGGTGCCGCGGCTTTTGGGCCGCAGCACGCAGACGTGGACCGAGTAGCCGTGCCCCCAATGCAAGCGCCGGCTGTGGTCGTCGACGAGCGCCGCGCAAAAATGCAATTGCAGATCGGGGCGATCGAGCGAGGGGTCGGTCTTGATGAAGCCGCCCGCCTCCGCAACGTTGCTCGACCACATTCCCTCGCCGCGCCGCAGATACGCCGGTAGTTGCGCCGCCATTTTGGCGAAGCCGCGCAGCGAGTAGCCGACGGGATCGGTCGAAGCGACCCGCACATTCAACGTGAAGTCGATGTGGTCGATCAGATTGCGTCCAACCTCGGCCGCCTCGTGCACGAGCGGCACGCCGAACGCGCGCAGCGTCTCTTGGGGGCCGATTCCGGAGCACATCAACAATTGCGGGGAGCCGAACGCACCGGCCGCAAGAATCACCTCCGCCCGCGCCGAGAGCGTCACGATGCGGCCGCCGCGCATCGTTTCGACGCCCGTGGCGCGACGCGCGCCGTCGAACAGGACACGCATGGCGCAGGCATCGACGAGCACGTCGATGTTGGCGGGCATGCGGGCCTGGGCGCCCGCCGCTTCATACAAGTAGGCACGCGCCACGCTGCAGCGCCTGCCCCCGCGTTGCGTCACCTGATAGAAGCCGACGCCTTCTTGCTCCGCGCCGTTGAAGTCGTCGTTCTGGCGGTACCCGGCCTCGACGGCGGCGGCGACGAAGCGTGTCGAAAACGCGTTGCGAAAGCGCAAGTCCGCTACGCTGAGCGGGCCGTTCGCGCCATGCCACTCGTCCTCGCCCCGCTCGTTGCGTTCGGCCCGGCGAAAATACGGCAACACATCGGTCCAGCCCCAGCCCGCGCAGCCCAAGCGCGCCCATTCGTCGTAATCGAGCGGGTGCCCGCGCGTGTAGATCATGGCGTTGATCGCGCTCGAACCGCCCAGGCCCCGTCCGCGAGGCTGATAGCCGCTGCGCCCGGCCAACCCCGGCTGCGGCGTAGTGCGATAGCCGTAATTCGTCTTCAGTTTGAACGGCACGAGCGCGGCAATGCCCAGCGGGGTATTGACGAGCCAGTTGCGCTGCGTATGCGCGCCTCGTTCGATCAATGCGATGGTCGCGTCCGGGCATCGTTGCGCGAGCCGTCCTGCGAGCGCTGCGCCGCCCGAGCCGCCGCCGACGATGATGTAGTCGTAGTGCATTCGCTCCTCCTTCACGCCTGTCTCGACGCCCTGCGGCAAGCCTCGCCAATGGGCGTTCGTCGTTATGTTTTCGGGCATTGTAAAGAGCGCCGCGATGCACGCGTGGCCGGGGACGCAGAGCGATTCCTCTAAACGGCGGAGCCTGCGCGAACCTATCATTGAGTCAAGCGCACACCCGCGCGCGGCCTGTGCGCGCCTGGATCAAACGGCCATCCCGAGCCCCTCGCCCGCTGCTCACGGCCGACGCGCCAACTTCGAACGCACCGCCGAAAAATTTCTCCCCTCCGGCCCGATCACAGGAGACGCTCGACATGGAACCGCAAGCCCCGCCGGCTACGCACGAGGTCACGAATCAGGTACCGCCGCTCGAAAACTACAACCTGTTCGAATGCGATACGACGCTCACGGCCGCCGTCGAGCGCGAGGGCGCCGATTGGCATGCCCAGGCGCTCGCGCGCGACGGCGCCGCGCTCGGTACGCCCGAGGCGCTCGGGCTCGCCGCATCGGCGAACCGTCACCTGCCCGAGCTTTTCACCTTTAGCCCGCGCGGCGAGCGGATCGACGCGCTCGAATTTCATCCGAGCTGGCATCGATTGCTCGCGTTGCTGCGACAGGAAGGGCTGCATGCGCTGCCCTTCGATACGCCTCGCGCGGGGGCGATGGCGGCACGCTGCGCCGGTTATTTTCTGCATGGCCAACTCGAATCGGGCTCGCTGTGTCCGCTGACGATGACGTTCGCGAGCATCCCCGTGTTGCAACGCGAGCCCGCGCTGTTCGCGCAGATCGCAGATAAGCTCTATGCGCGCGAACACGACCCGAGCGACGCGCCGCTCGCGCTCAAGCGCTCGATGATGGTCGGCATGGGCATGACCGAGAAGCAAGGCGGCTCGGACGTGCGAACGAACCAAACGCGCGCGACGGCGGCGGCGAGCACGACCGGACGCGGGGGCGAGTATCGTCTCATGGGCCACAAATGGTTCTTCTCGGCGCCGCAGTGCGATGCGCATCTCGTGCTAGCCCGCACGCATGCCGACGCGGCGCTTTCGTGCTTCTATGTGCCGCGCTTCGCCCCCGACGGCGCACGCAACGCCATCCGCATTCAGCGTTTGAAGGACAAGCTCGGCAATCGCTCCAACGCCAGCGGCGAAGTCGAATTCGTCGACGCCTACGGCATCATGGTGGGCGACGAGGGACGCGGGGTGCCGACCATCATCGAGATGGCGAACTACACGCGGCTCGATTGCGTGATCGGCAGCGCGGCGCTGATGCGCGCCGCACTCGTGCAAGCGATCCATCATGCGCGCCATCGCGTTGCGTTCTCCCGCAAGCTCGTCGATCAGCCACTGATGCGCAACGTCCTCGCCGACCTGTCGCTCGAAAGCGAAGCGGCCACCGTGCTCTTCATGCGGCTCGCACGCGCATTCGACGCCCGCCTGGCCGCAGCGCGGACCGGCGCCGCGGAGTCGGACCTAGAACGCGCGTGGCGCCGGATCATGACCCCGGCGGCGAAGTTCTGGGTCTGCAAGCGCGCGCTCGAATTCACGGGCGAAGCCATGGAAGTGTGGGGCGGCAACGGTTACGTCGAAGAAGGCCCGATGGCGCGCCTCTACCGCGAGGCGCCCGTCAATTCCATCTGGGAGGGGTCGGGCAACGTCATGTGCCTCGATGTGCTGCGCGCACTCGAGCGCGATCCCCAAGCGGCACATGCGCTGATCGCCGACTGGCGCGCCGATGCGCACGAGACGAGCGCGCTCGCTCGCGCGCTCGATGCACTCGAAGCCACGCTCGGCGCATCTGCCGAGCAGCGTGAAGCGGCCGCCCGCGCGCTGGCGCAACAACTCGTTTTGTGCGCCCAGGCGGTGTTGCTCTTGCGCACGGCGCCCGCCCAGCACGCGCAGGCATTTGCCGCGACGAGACTGGCCGCCGTCGACGCGGGCCTCGCTTGCGGACGTGTGTACGGAACGCTGCCCGCCGCCTTCGATCACGGCGCGATCGTGGAGCACGCGTTCGGCGCCTGAAACACGATGGCAGCGATCGCTGAAAGGCGCGGCTACGAACGCCACAACGTGCTAGCGAAACCATCCCATTGCGCACTGGAGATCATCGAATGAAAAACGACTTGCCCGCCGATACGACGCTCGTGGCCTTGCTGCGGGTCCAGCGAGAGGCGTACGCGCGCGAGCCCTACCCATCGTGGGAGATGCGGGCCGCACATTTGCGCGCGCTGCGCGCCATGCTGCTCGAGAACGTCGACGCGTTCGCCGCCGCGCTCGAGGCGGACTTCGGCCAGCGCTCGAAAGCCGAACTGCTGCTCTCCGAACTGTGGCTCGCCAAGAGCGAAATCGACTCGGCGCTCAAGCACGGCAAGCATTGGATGAAGCCGCAGCGGCGCGCCACCGGCATTTGGCTGCGGCCCGCCGCGGCGAAGCTCGTCGCCCAGCCGCTCGGCGTCGTCGGCATCGCCGCGCCATGGAACTATCCGCTCTTGCTCGCCGTGGGCCCGCTGATCTGCGCGCTGGCGGCGGGCAATCGCGCGATGATCAAGATGTCGGAACTCACGCCGCGCACGGCCGAGTTGTTCCAGCAATGCGTCGGACGCACGTTCGCACGCGAGCACGTCGCGGTCGTGACCGGCGATGCCTCGGTGGGCGCGGCGTTCTCTGCGTTGCCCTTCGACCATCTGATCTTCACCGGATCGACGGCGGTCGGCCGCGAAGTCATGCTTTCGGCAGCCGCCAATTTGACGCCCGTGACGCTCGAGTTGGGCGGCAAATCGCCTGCGATCGTCGGACCGCGCGGGCGCCTTCCCGCCGCGGTCGATAGCATCGTCGCCGGTAAGACGCTCAACGCGGGCCAGACCTGCATTGCGCCCGATTACGTGCTCGTGCCGCGGGGCTCGGAGCAAGCGTTCATCGAACGTGCACGCTCACGCGTCGCTCGGCTCTACCCAAGCTTCGCCGCCAATCGCGACTATACGAGCATCGTGTCCGAGCGCCATTTCGCGCGGCTGCAACGACTCGCGGACGAAGCGGTGGCGGCCGGCGCCGTCCTGCATCCGTTGACCGATGCGCAACCGGACGCCACGCGCAGGCTGTTCCCGCCTTGCGTGGTCACCCATGCGCCCGATACGTGCGCACTGATGCGCGAAGAGATCTTCGGCCCGCTGCTACCGCTCGTGCCCTACGAGACGCTCGACGACGCGATCCGCCACGTCAACGCGCGGCCGCGGCCGCTCGCCCTTTATCTATTCGAGGACGAGCGAGCAAGCGTCGAGCGCGTGCTGCGCGAAACCGTCTCGGGCGGCGTATGCGTCAACGAGACATTGCTGCACATCGCGTGCGAGGGACTCCCATTCGGCGGCGTCGGCGCGAGCGGCATGGGCGCGTATCACGGATACGACGGCTTCAAGACGTTCTCGCAAATGAAGCCCGTGCTCGTGCAGCCACGCCTGAACGCACGCGCGCTACTGCTGCCTCCCTACGGGCGGCGTTTTCACGCGGTCATGCGGCTGATGTTCAAGCTTTAGGCGATGCGGCGGTTCGATGCGGGCCGCCGGGCGCGCGCAGATCTAAGCGCACGCGCGATTGCACGGGGCGCAGCGGTTGCATCGACGGGACGGGTCCCGCGGGTCATCCGGATCATCCGGGTCAGACGGGTCATCCGGATCATCCGGGTCAGACGGGCCAAAGCGGCCCCTCGAGCATCGCGCCGATTTGCTCGCGCAACTCCAGCACGCGCGCTTCCCAGTAGCGCTGAGTATTGAACCAGGGAAACGCGGCCGGAAACGCCGGATCGTCCCAACGCCGCGCAAGCCAAGCGGCGTAGTGGATCAGCCGCAGCGTGCGCAGGGCCTCGATCAAATGCAACTCGCGCGGCTCGAACTCGCAAAAGTCTTCATAGCCTGCGAGCAAGTCGGTCAACGCGCGCGAGGCGTCCGCGCGCCCGCCCGGAAGCAGCAGCCATAAGTCCTGAATCGCTGGGCCCATGCGGCTGTCGTCGAAGTCGACGAAGTGCGGGCCTGCGTCGGTCCACAGGACGTTGCTTGCGTGGCAGTCGCCGTGCAGCCTCAGGTGAGCGATGTCGCCAGCCGCTTCGAAGGCGCGCTCGACACCCTCCAAGGCAAGCGTCGCCGCCGCCTCGTAGGAAGCGCGCAGCTCCGGCGGCAAGAAATCGTGCGAGAGCAGAAACTCGCGCGGCTCGTAGCCGAAGGAGGCAATATCGAGCGTCGGCCGCGACACGTAGGGCTTGCGCTTGCCGACCGCGTGAATGCGGCCGATGAAACGGCCCATCCATTCGAGCGTATCGCGCCGGTCGAGCTCGGGCGAGCGCCCGCCGCGCCGCTCGAACACCGCGAACCGAAAATCGTCGAAGGTATGCAAGGTCGCGCCGTCGATCGACAGCGCTGGCACCGCGGGAATTTCCGCTTCGACGAGTTCGGCGACGAATGCATGTTCTTCGAGGATCGCTTCGTCGGACCAACGCTGCGGCCGATAAAACTTCGCGACGACGGGCGGGCCGTCCTCGACGCCGACTTGATAGACGCGGTTCTCGTAGCTGTTCAGCGACAGCAGCCGCCCGTCGGTGCGCACACCGGTTCGAGCCAGCACGCTATCGATCGCGTCGAGCACGCACTCCGGGGTGAGCCGGGTGAAAGGATGCGCGGCGCTTGCGCCGTGCACGTCGGAGGAATCGGGAGAAAGCGGATCGTTCATGCCCGCATTGTGCCGCATCGGCGGCAAACCGTTATTTGTCGCCCTACTCGTCCATCAAACGAACCTTCACCTTTTTGCCTTTCACCTTGCCGGCGCTGAGCCTGCGCACCGCATCGGGCGCGATGCTTCGCTCGACGGCGACGTAGGTCGAATAGTCGGTCACGTTGATCTTGCCGATCTGCGCGCCGCTAAAGCCCGCTTCGCCGGTCAGCGCCCCGAGCACGTCGCCGGGGCGGATCTTCTCTTTGCGCCCGCCGAGAATCTGCAGCGTTGCCATCGGCGGCAACAACGGTGCGCCGTCTGCTTTCTGCAGCTCGGCAAGCGCGTGCCATTCGAACTCGCGTTGCTGCGCCTGCTCGATGTTTCCGACTCGCCCCATCTCGTTCATGCTCGCGAGGCTCAACGCCCAACCGTCCTGATCCGCCCGGCCCGTGCGGCCGATCCGATGGACATGCACCTCGGGATCCGGCGTCACGTCGACGTTGATCACCGCTTCGAGCTGCGCGAAGTCGAGGCCGCGCGCCGCAACGTCGGTGGCCACGAGCACCGAGCAACTGCGGTTAGCAAACTGGATCAGCACCTGATCGCGCTCGCGCTGATCGAGCTCGCCGTGCAACGCCAATGCATGAAAACCTTGCGCGCGCAGCACATCGAGCAGATCGCGGCATTGCTGTTTCGTGTTGCAAAACGCGAGCGTGCTCACGGGGCGATAGTGATTGAGCAACATCCCGACCGCGTGCAGCCGCTCGTCTTCCGTCACCTCATAAAAGCGCTGACGAATCTTGCGATCGTCGTGATGCGCTTCGAGCCGCACTTCTTTCGGATTGCGCAAGAACCGCTGACTCAGTTTGGCGATGCCTTCGGGGTAGGTCGCGGAAAACAGCAACGTTTGCCGCTCCTTTGGGCACTGGCTCACCACCGTCGCGATGTCGTCGTAGAAACCCATATCGAGCATTCGGTCCGCTTCGTCGAGCACGAGTGTGTTCAATGCATCGAGCGTGAGGCTGCCGCGCTCGAGATGATCCATGATGCGCCCGGGCGTGCCCACCACGATATGCGCGCCGTGCTCGAGGCTCGCGCTCTGCGGCGCCATCGGCGTGCCGCCGCATAGCGTCAGCACCTTGACGTTCTCCTCGGCGCGCGCGAGGCGGCGGATTTCCTGCGTCACTTGGTCGGCAAGTTCTCGCGTCGGGCACAGCACCATGGCCTGCACTTGCACGCGACGAACGTCGAGCCGCGCGAGCAACGCGAGCGCGAATGCCGCCGTCTTGCCGCTTCCCGTCTTCGCCTGAGCGATGAGGTCGTGTCCCGCGAGCGCGACGGGCAGGCTGGCCGCTTGGATCGGCGTCATGTCGGTATAGCCCAGCCGGTCGAGGTTGGCGAGCATGGCGGGCGCAAGCGCGAGCGTGGTGAAAGGCGTGGCGGTCGGTGTATGTGTCATGTCGTGGTTGTCAAGCAAAGCCCAATCTGCCCTGCGGCACGACGGGAGGTCAATGGCGGGTCTTGCGCGAGAGCGCGGCCTCGTCGACGCACCGATTTCGAAACGAAACGAGCCTTGCAAGCATTGCATGACGGCGTCGTCGCTTGCAGGCGGATGCGTCTGGCGTTAACGCGGGTACCCGAGCGCTGCATCGAGCGCCGCGGATCGGTGAGGAACGAATTGTACGCTGCGGGGACAAGCAGCCGGGCACGGCGGCTTACCGTGCCGGAATGGGGCAACTCACGAGGTGGCGCCGGGACGAGGCAGGCCGAGCGAACGGCATTGCGTCCGGGCCGTGCGCGGCGCGGCCAGGGTGCGGGCTGTGACCCCGCGCGCCACGGGTCAATGCACGAGCGAACCGGCCGGGCGTGCGACGAGCTCGCCCGTGTCGATCAGATCTTCCAGAAAGAACGGCTCGGTGTTCAGCTGCAGCGACGAGCCGGGCTCGCCGGCATACCAAACGACCATCGCCATATCGCCGAGTATGCGCATGACGATGCCGCGGGCCCCTGACGGCACGGCCATATGCACCGACCTGACGATTGAACCGATTTGCATGATGTATCCCCTCAGGGTATTTGAGCGATGACTCGATTGTTCACGGAACGGGCCATCGAGAAAAGCCGAATGTGATGGTCTATTGGGTGCTATTTCTCCCGATCATCCTTACAGCAAACTGACTACCCTAGATGGCGAACAGTTACGCTCGCGCGCCGTGCGGCTGCGACGCCGTTGCGTTCGGCGAGGGCGCGCGGCGCGCATCGCAGACGAGCGCTATAGTCAAAGCATAGCGCGACCCGGGCGAGCGTCTATTGCGCGCCGCAGCATTCGGGCGCGCATCGCGGCGGCGCACGGATGACACGCCGCCTCCTGCACCGAGCGTTACGGTGCTTGATCAGCACGAAAGGGAGAACCGCGATGACACGATCTTCGCAATGCAGCGCGCCGCATCGGCTACGGGCAGGGCACAGCGCGTGGCTCCGCTCGCTCGGCCTCGCGAGCGCCGCGCTAGCGCTCGGCGCTTGCGCGCAGCAGGGGCTGGACAACGTCAAACCGACGGCGACGACGGCATATCATTCGTCGCAGCCCAGCGCGCCGCCCGCGCCGGCAGCGGAATCGGCGCCTCCACAATGACGGCGCAACGCCGGTAGCCTGCCGCCGAACCATTGATGCCCGGTGCGCCCGTAGGCTGCCGCCATGTAGCAAACGCTGCAATGTCTCCTATACTCGATCAACGCATACGCACGCCTGCGGCGTAGCGCCACAGAGACAACAGGGAGGGGACGAGCATGCCGACATCCTTCACGATCAGCGATTTCATCTTGATCATTCCGATGGCGCTAGCGGGTGCGCTGTTTCTAGGGGCGCTGCCGACGTCCTCCCGCTCGTTGCACAATGTCTTGCGCGTGCTGGGCGCACTGAT
The DNA here is from genome assembly GCF_029522115.1 of Trinickia sp. Y13. Classification (GTDB taxonomy): domain Bacteria; phylum Pseudomonadota; class Gammaproteobacteria; order Burkholderiales; family Burkholderiaceae; genus Trinickia. The sequence continues at coordinate 538,694 of NZ_JAKWFK010000002.1, forward strand.
CGGTGTGGGCTTCGCCGTCGTGCTCGTCGAAGGGCTGCCCGCGCTGATGTAGGGCCGGGGCGAACGTCGTCCACGCGTTCGCCCGGCGCACGAGCGCTACGCCCTTCGCCTATACGCGCTGATCGGTCGAGGGCTTTTCCCACAGATTGATGCCGCCCTCGGTCGCATAGCGATCGATCTCGGCGATCTCTTCGTGCGAAAACGCGAGGTTCGCCAGCGCCCCGACGTTTTCGCGCACTTGCTCTGGGCGGCTCGCGCCGATCAGCGCCGAGCTCACGCGGGCGTCGCGCAAAGTCCATGCGAGCGCCATCTGCGCGAGGCTTTGGCCACGCCGTTCGGCGATCGCGTTGAGCTTGCGCACGTGCTCGATGTTTTCCGCACTGAGGTGGCTTTGCTGAAGGGAGCCGCCGCCCGGTTTGTTGATGCGCGCATCGGCCGGCACGCCATGCAGGTACTTCGAGGTCAAGAGGCCCTGTGCCAGCGGCGTGAACGCAATGCACCCGGCCCCCGCTTCGTCGAGCGCGTCGAGCAACTCGTGCTCGATCCAGCGATTGAGCATGTTGTAGGACGGCTGATGGATCAAGAGCGGCACCTTGTGCTCGCGCAGCAGCGACGCCATTTCCCGCGTCTTGGCTGCCGAGTAGGAGGAAATGCCGACATAGAGCGCCTTGCCTTGCTGCACGGCGCTCGCGAGCGCAGCGGCCGTTTCTTCGAGCGGCGTATCGGCGTCGAACCGATGCGAGTAAAAGATGTCGACGTAATCGAGGCCCATCCGCGTTAGGCTCTGATCGAGGCTGGCCAACACGTATTTGCGCGAGCCGCCGCCCTGGCCGTAGGGCCCCGGCCACATGTCCCAGCCGGCCTTGGTCGAAATCAACAGCTCGTCGCGGTACGGACGAAAATCGTCCTTGAACAGGCGGCCGAAATTCGTTTCCGCGCTGCCGTAAGGCGGCCCGTAGTTGTTGGCCAAGTCGAAGTGGGTGATGCCGAGATCGAAGGCCGTGCGCAGCATGTCGCGCTGCGTCGACAACGGTGTCGTATCGCCGAAGTTGTGCCATAAGCCGAGCGAGAGCGCGGGCAGCTTCAGGCCCGAGCGGCCGCAGGTGCGGTATTGCATGTCGGAATAGCGGGCGGGCGCAGCGTCATAAGCCATGGGAGTTCCTCGATGTAAACCGTGGATGAAGCCGTCGCGCGAGATCGCGCGCGGCGGCGATGAGTGCGAATCGATGGACACGCGCCCGGCAAGTTTCATACACTGCCGCCTGCTCGAACCATCATTGAGACCAACATGATCAAAGCGATTTCCATAGCGTTGATTGCAGGTGGCGTGGTGCTCCTGTATTTCGGCGGCCAGTCGTTCCACTCGTTTGCGAACGACCTCTCGCGTACCTTCACCGGCGCGCCCACCAACAAGACGATATGGCTCATCGCGGGCGGTGCGGTCGCGACGCTCGCCGGCATCGTCGGCTTGACCACCTCTTTCGGCAAGCGCTGAACCCGGCAGCGAACGGCCATGCCGGGTCGTGTCGTTCACAGCGCGACTTCCGGCTTGGAGGCCGAACGCGTACCGGGCAGCGGTAGATTGCTCGCGCCATGGTAGGTGCACACGAGCGAGAACTTCACCTGGTCGCTGCGGTTCTGCCCCGCCGAGTGCAGCGTGTTGCAGTGGAAAAAGACGACGTCGCCCGCCTCGAGTTCCGGCGATACCGCCGTCCGAATCAACGCTTCGTTTTCCGGCAGGTCCGCGCGAAAAAACTTCTGTCCGTCGAACCGTTCGGAGGTGAAGGCGATCGCGTGGGAATCAGGGACGAACCAGAGCCCGCCGTTCTCGACCGTCTCGTTGCCGAGCGCAAGCCAGGTCGAGACCAAATCGTCACGCTCGAACGACCAGTAACGCGCGTCGCGATGCCACCCGGTCAAGCTTCCGTAAGTGGGGTGCTTGGTCATCATGCAGTTATGGTGGGCGCGCGACAGGCGCGGCGCCTCGCCGAAATATAACTCCATCCAGCCCTTGATTTCCGGCGCCATGGCCCATTCCCGAAATAGCGCGTCGCGGGCATAGGCATCGAGCAAGCGGCGCACCGTCTGGCCGCCGGGCGCATGCTTGGACTCGGGCGCGCCCGGATAGCGCAGATCGGCTTCGTACTCTAGCGGTTGCGCCGCTTCGGCCAATTGGCGCTCGGCCACCGCTTTGATCGCCGCACACCGCTGCGGCGCCAAAAGCCCTTTGACGACCACGAAGCCGCGCTCGCGCAGCACTTGCACTTGTTCTTTTTTCGATTGCGCTGACATGAAACCTTCCTTGCTGAAGGGCCGCCCGTAGCGGAAACGTTTTATTTTACGGCGGGCGCGAGCGGTGCGTCGCTGCACCAGAGAGGGGCGGGGTCTGCACGACTTACACGCGTCACGATTCGCGTGTAGTCTGCCTCGCATGTCGATTGCCATTGCCGGCCGCTTGCGACGCCATATCGCGCCGCGCGCCGTTCACGCTCCTACCGAATTCGCTGTCACCGCGCACATCAGGCACGATTGCTGCGTCGATGCGGCAGCCTCGCCCTCCATGCGAGGCAGCACCCCGTTTTCTTTTCGCCATGCATAAACGTCTTGCTTCTCGCCACAACCGTATGACGCTTAGTCCTGCGCGGCCGATCCGCCGCGCGCCGATGCCCGCGTTACGACACCACGCAGTACGCACGCGCGCCCTTTCGCAGCAACCGGCGCACGCGCAACCCTCGTCCGGCCGGGCGCACGGCCTGCGCGCCTGGCTCAGCGCCGTTCTCTCGGCATTGCGCACCGGCACGCGGGCGCGGCGCCTGCTGCTGCGCCGGTTACTGCGGCGCGCGACGATCCGTCGTTCGGCGGTCGCGCCGGCCAAACGCTCGGCGACCGCCGGCGGCAATCGCCGGCCGCGCCGGCTGGCGGGCAGCGCGGGCTGGTTCGGGTTCGCTAGCCGGTAGTCACTGCTCGTAGCCGCTGCCCGCCCGCGCCCTTCGCTCCCGTCTGCGCAGGGGTGCCTCGGCGTTCGGCGCCATCGCGCTGGCGTAGAATCGAGTGGTCTACATCGAATGGCCTGGCCCAGCGGCCAGGATGTCGTCATGAATACGCCCACTCCCGAACCGCACACGCGTAAGGGGCCGTCCAAGCGTACGCTCAATGTGTTGACGGCGCTCGTTGGCGTGGCAACGCTCGCCGCCGGGATCGGCTGGCTCGTCTACAGCTGGATCACCGACTTAGAAGTCCCGTACTTCGCCATTCCCATGGTGCTTTGCGTCCCCGTGATCGCCGCCGTTGCTTTCCGCAACTGCTGGGATTGAAGCGCACCCTGAAGGCAGGCTGGAACAGCGCCGACGGCTAGTGGCCGGCATAGCGTTTGCGCGACGTGGTGACCGAACTGCACTTGACGAAGGAGCGTTCGATGATCACCCAATCGACTCTATCGACGCGCGAGCGCCGCGTCGCCGTGTGCTGCCGCGGTGCAGGAAAAGTGGAATGCGCTACGGCGCAACCTGGGCAGCCTGCGCCACAGCAGCCTTCGCCGAATCCCGACACCGAACCGCGCGGAGAGCCGAAAGCGCCCAGCGACAAGCCTTTGCCGGACTTGCCCAATCCCACGGAGATCGGCGAGGACGGCTAGCCGCCGGCCGTGGCGCCTCCCCACCCGCGTGCGCGGCAAGCCCCGCCGGCTGGCCTGCCCGCGCGCGGCGCAAAACCGCCGTGTAGAATCGACCGCACCCCAAGCGGAAGCGGCAGCATGCTCAGAACCCTCGAGCCCGGCGATTACTTCGGCGAGACCATCGAACACTACGGCGGCGAAGGTTTGTCCGTGGTGGAAACGCGCTTCGCCAACGATCTGATCATTCCCGAGCACGAGCACGTCAACGCCTTCTTCTGCTACGTCCTCGCGGGGCGTGGGACACGATCGTGGGCCACGCGCGCCGGCGAGCACGCGCCGATGTCACTCACCTTTTTCCCGGCGGCCCTGCCACACGCGAACTGCTGGCACGGCGCCGGCGGCCGTGTGCTGCACCTCGAGTTCGCTTCGGCTTGGCTCGAAAGGCTGGGCAGCCGCACACGCGTGCTGCATCGTCCCGGCGATTTCGCACGGGGGGCGCCTATGTCGCTGATGCGGCGCCTCGCGCTCGAAATCGCGCATCAAGACGGCGCCACGCCGCTCGCTGTCGAAGGTCTCGTGCTCGAGCTCGTCGCGGCCTGCGCACGCTGCGAGCCGGGCGAGCGTCACGCCTCGTCCTCCTCGTCCTCCTCGTCCTCCTCGTCCTCCTCGTCCTCCTCGTCCCGCCGTTGGCTCGCGCGCGCCGAAGCGCTGCTCAGAGAGCGGTTTCAAGCGCCTTTATCGCTCGAATACATTGCCTCGGAAGTTCACGTCAGCGCGGACCATCTCTCGCGCGAGTTTCGCAAGCACCTGGGCTGCACCGTCGGCGAGTACGTGCGCGACTTGCGCCTCGACTTCGCCGCCGGCAAGCTCGCGCGCACCGGGGAACCGCTCGCGCAGATCGCCGAAGCAGCGGGCTTCGCCGATCAAAGCCATTTCACGCGCGTGTTCCGCCGCAAGCTCGGCGTAACGCCCGGAGCTTACCGCGCCTCGAAGCGGGCACATCGCTAGCGTCCCAACGATTGCCGGTTGCGTACAAGATCGATCGCCCTCTCGGCACTACAGTGTCGTTGCATTCCAATGCGCAACCTCAGGAGGCCGAAATGAACGCCGAACCGTATCCTTACTTGACCCGCCTCGACGTGCTGCACGGGCCGGGCGAATTGATCGACATTGCAGCGATCGCCGCCGGCAATAGTCATCCTTGGTTCAATCAAACGCTATGCCGCGTGAACGAATCCGTGGTTAGGCTCGGCGTCGTGCAAGGGGAATATCACTGGCATAAGCACGATGATCTCGATGAGTTCTTCTACGTGGTGCAAGGACGATTCTCGATCGACCTCGAAGCGCGCACCGTCGATTTGAACGCGGGGCAAGCGTTCGTCGTGCCCAAAGGCGTCCTGCACCGGCCGCGGGCGCCGGAGAAAACGATCATTTTGATGGTGGAAGGCGAGGCTATCGTGCCGACCGGCGATGCTTGATCCGCCTCGACTACGAAACGCCCTGCTCGTGTCACGGCGCCGACGTCGATATACTCGGCTCGATGCGCCGATCGAAACGAGGAAGTCGTCATGCATGAAACCACGTTGCTGCTATTCGCTGCCGTCTCGTTCGTCGGCATCGCCACGCCGGGACCGACCGTGCTGCTCGCTCTCACCAACGGCTCACGCTATGGCGTCAAGCGCGCCGCCTACGGATTCGCGGGGGCCGTCGCATCCGACTTCGTGCTCATCTTCGCCGTAGCGCTCGGCCTTGGCGCGTTGCTCGCAGCATCCGTGTTCTGGTTCACGGTGGTGAAGTGGGTGGGCGCCGCCTATCTCGCCTACGTGGGTATCCGGCTATTGTTGTCCAAAGGCGCGTTCGACGCCGCCGATCAGAGCGGCATAAGCGCCGACAGCAACCGGTCGATCTTCCTGAAAAGCTTTTTGACGGCGGTGACGAATCCGAAGGGCTACCTGTTCTTTTCAGCCTTCTTGCCGCAGTTCATCGCGCCCACGCAGCCGCTCGCGCCGCAGTACAGCGCGCTGGCCGTCACCTTTGCGCTGCTCGATTTGTCGATCATGTTCGGCTACGCGTTATTCGGCGCGCGAGCGATCCGTTTGCTCAAGCAAGCGGGCGCGCGCTGGCTCGAGCGCATCTGCGGCGCGATGCTCGTCGCGCTCGCAGGCTCGCTCGCGCTCTATCGGCGACATGCGGCGTAACGCCGCCCGCCGATCCGTCCATACGGACCGTCCCGTCCACGCGCAACCCACGCGCATGTCGATCACATGGCAGGCAGCGGCAGGCGGACGCTCGAAGCGGCGATGAAGATCAACCGAGCATCTTCGCTCAGCGCATACAAAAAAACCCTGGGGTCAGCCAGGGTTTTGTATAGCGGCAGCGATCAGATCACTGCCGCTTTTGCATGCCGCGCCGCATTGGCGCGGCTGCTCCTTACGCCACTTCCACGACCGGCTCCGTACCAGCCGCCTCGGCGAGCGCAAGCGCCTTGTCGGTCGCTTCCCACGTGAATTCCGGCTCTTCGCGGCCGAAGTGGCCGTATGCGGCCGTCTTCTCGTACACCGGGCGCAGCAAGTCGAGCATCTGGATGATGCCCTTCGGACGCAGATCGAAATGCTCGCGCACCAGCGCGGTGATCGTCGAATCCGACACGCGGCCCGTGCCGAATGTATTGACCATGACCGAAGTGGGCTGCGCCACGCCGATGGCATACGACACTTGGATCAAGCAACGCGAGGCGAGCCCCGCCGCGACGATATTCTTCGCGACGTAGCGGCCGGCGTAAGCGGCCGAGCGATCGACCTTCGAAGGATCCTTGCCCGAGAACGCGCCACCGCCGTGCGGCGCCGCGCCGCCATACGTATCGACGATGATCTTGCGGCCCGTCAAGCCACAATCGCCCTGGGGGCCGCCAATGACGAAACGGCCGGTCGGGTTGACGAGGAACTTGATGTCGCCTTTGATCAGATCGGCCGGCAACGTCGGTTTGATGACTTCTTCGATCACGGCTTCGCGCAACGTCGAGAGCTCGACTTCGGGCGAATGCTGCGTCGAGAGCACGACGGTGTCGATGGCATGCGGCTTGCCGTCGACGTAGCGCACCGTCACCTGCGATTTCGCATCGGGACGCAGCCAAGGCAGACGGCCGTCGCGGCGCAAGCACGCTTGGCGCTCGACCAGCCGATGCGACAGGTGAATCGGCAGCGGCATCAGCTCGGGCGTTTCGTCGCAGGCGTAACCGAACATCAAGCCTTGGTCGCCCGCGCCTTGATCGAGATTATTGTCGTGCGCGCGATCCACGCCTTGCGCGATATCGGGCGATTGCTTGTCGTACGCGACGAGCACCGCGCAGCCGCGGTAGTCGATGCCGTAATCGGTGTTGTCGTAACCGATGCGCTTGATCGTATCGCGCGCGACTTGGATGTAATCGACGTTGGCCGTCGTCGTGATTTCGCCCGCCAGAACGACGAGACCCGTATTGCACAGCGTTTCGGCGGCAACGCGAGAGTACTTGTCCTGCGTGAGGATGGCGTCGAGGATGGCGTCCGAGATTTGGTCGGCGACCTTGTCCGGATGGCCTTCGGAAACGGATTCGGACGTGAAGAGATAGTCGTTTGCCACGTTGCAGACTCCTTGGTTACGGTGTTTGAGTTCACGTAGCCAGCTTCGGGAGCCTGAAGCGGCGACGCTTTAGCGGATTTCCTAACGCACCGGATGCTGCTGGCGCCCGGCGGCTTCGCCCCGCAAGTTGTCTATTAACTCGGCGAAGCCCTTATTATAGCGGCTTCTTCAGATTGTCACAGAGCGAATTGCCGTGCCTCTTTCCGTCTATTCGTCCAATTGCGCGCCGCTCGCGCGCTCGGCGCAGGCTTTGCCGCCCCAATGCGCTCGGCCGTTGGAGGTCCGAGCATGTTGACGCGACTCGGCACGAAGCTTGCCGTCGGCCTGCTCAAGTTTCTCGCGATTCTGCCGTACGGTTTCGTCGCTCGCTTGGGCGATGGCCTTGGCTGGCTGCTCTATCAAGTTCCGAGCAGGCGCCGCCGGATCGTTCACACGAATCTCGCGCTGTGCTTTCCGGAGTGGAGCGAGCAAAAACGCGAAGACATCGCGCAGAAGCATTTCCGGCACGCGATCCGCAGCTACGTCGAGCGCAGCGTGCAGTGGTTCGGCTCACTCGAAAAGCTCAAGAAGCTCGTGCAGGTCGACAGCGAAGTCGATTTGACCGATCCCGACATGCCGCCCACCTTGCTGCTCGGTTTTCACTTCGTGGGCATCGAAGCGGGCTCGGTTTTCATCAACGTCGCGCTGCAACGCCAATGCGCCGCGCTCTATCAGCCGATGTCCAATCCCGAGCTCGACGAGATCGCCAAGACCGCGCGCGGCCGCTTCGGCGCCGACATGGCGAGCCGCGCCGACAGCGCCCGCGTCGTGCTGCGCTGGCTGCGCGAGCGCAAGCCCGTGATGCTCGGCGCGGACATGGACTACGGCGAGCGCAATTCGACCTTCGTGCCCTTCTTCGGCCTGCCCGCCTGCACGCTGACGGCGGTCGGCCGCTTCGCGCAGGTGGGGCACGCGCAAGTGCTGCCCTTCATCGGCGAAGTGCTGCCGAACTATAAGGGTTATCGGCTCAAAGTCTTCAAGCCTTGGGACAACTACCCCACGGGCGACGACGACGCCGACGCGCGCCGCATGAACGCGTTTCTCGAAGAGCAGATCCCGCTCATCCCCGAACAGTATTACTGGGTACACAAGCGATTCAAAACGCGGCCGCCGGGCATGCCGAGCGTCTACGAATAGGGGGCGGGCCGCGTCCCGTACAATAGCCGGATCATGAAGCTCAAGTTCACCAAGATGCATGGCGCGGGCAACGACTTCGTCGTGCTCGACGGCTATAGCCGGCCGCTCGCCCTCACGAGCGCGCAAGTGCGCGCGCTCGCCAACCGGCATTTCGGCGTCGGGGCCGATCAGTTGCTGCTCGTCGAGCAGCCCACGGTCGAAGGCGCCGATTTCAAATACCGCATCTTCAACTGCGACGGCGGCGAAGTCGAGCACTGCGGCAACGGCGCGCGCTGTTTCGTCAAGTTCGTGCGCGACACCGGGCTCACCGACAAGCGCAGCGTGCGGGTGCAAGTGCAAGGCGGCCTCATCACGCTGACGATGCAGGAGAACGGAGAAGTCGTCGTGGACATGGGCCGGCCGGTCTTCGAGCCGGAGCGCGTGCCGTTCGACACGACAGGCTTGAGCGGCCGCCGCGAAGGCGCCGATACCGTTTGGCCCCTGGATGTCGACGGCGATACGCATTGGATCTCGGTTGTATCGATGGGCAATCCCCATGCCGTGCAAATCGTCGACGATGTCCGCGCCTATCCGGTCGCGCAGGTCGGGCCGAAAATCGAGCATCACGCGCGCTTTGCGCAGCGCGTGAACGTCGGCTTCGTGCAGGTGCGCTCGCGCCGGGAAATCGCGCTGCGCGTGTTCGAGCGCGGCGCAGGCGAAACGCTGGCATGCGGCACTGGCGCCTGCGCGGCCGTCGCGGCAGGCATTCGCCGCGGCCTGCTCGATTCGCCCGTGACGGTTCATGCGCTCGGCGGCACGCTGACGATCGCATGGGACGGCGCGCGCGACGAAGCCGCCCCGCTCCTCATGTCGGGGCCTGCTGTCACCGTATTCGAGGGGGAGATCGAGATCGACGACCGATCCTGACACCACACGCCCTTTTCTCCCATCCGCTTTGCTCGCCCTTTTGCCGACACCATGAACGATCGCGACGTCGCCGACTATCTGCTCGCCAACCCCGAATTCTTCTCGCAACATGCCGAGCTGCTCGCGGCCGTTCGCCTTGCGAACCCTCATGGAAAGTCCGCCATCTCGCTGCAAGAGCGCCAGATGGACATGCTGCGCGAAAAGAACAAGCTGCTCGAACGGCGCCTTGCCGAGCTGCTGCGCTACGGCCACGAAAACGACAGCATCGCCGCGAAGTTCAACCGCTGGACCACGCGCGTGATCGCGCAGCGCGACGCCCACGCACTGCCGCGCACCGTCGCGCAAGGCCTGATGGAAGTGTTCGACGTGCCACAAGCGGCGCTGCGCCTCTGGGACTTGGCCGACACCTATCGCGACGCCGAATTCGCCCGTCAAGTGGGCGAAGAAGTGCGGCTCTTCGCCAATGGGCTCGATGCGCCTTATTGCGGCGCGAATGCGGGCTTCGAAGCGGCGCAATGGCTAGCAGACGGCGAATATGCAAGCGCCGCGGCCTCCAGCGAGACGGCCGCCGGCGAATCCAACGTCGCGCAGTCGGTGGCGTTGCTGGCGCTGCGCGACCCGCGCTCGACCGGCTCGGCGGAGCGCGCAGGCGAATCGGAGGGCGCGGCCCCCGCGCCCGCGTTCGGCTTGCTGGTAATGGGCTCGCCCGATCCGCGCCGCTTCCACGAAGGCATGGCGACCGATTTTCTGATGCAGATCGGCGCGCTCGCAAGCGCGGCGCTTAGCCGCCTGCTCGCGCGATAGCGCCGCTTGCGCCGTGTCGACGAGCGAGCGTCCCCCGATGTCGCCGGCCGATTCCGGCCTGATCGCCGACTACCTCGCCGCCCTCACGCACGCGCGGCGGCTCTCGGACCATACGCTGCGCAGCTACGCGCACGAGCTCGACATGCTGGCGCAACTCGCCGGCGGCCGACCGCTCGCGAGCCTGTCGGCGATCGATATGCGGGGAGCGGTCGCGAAAGCTCACGCGGCTGGGCTGTCGCCGCGCTCGATCGCACATCGGCTCTCTGCCTGGCGCGCGTTCTACCGTTGGCTCGGGGATCGCGTGGAACTCGCGGCCAATCCCGTCGCCGCGGTGCGGGCGCCGAAACAGCCCAAGCGCCTGCCCAAGGCGCTCTCGGTCGACGACGCCAATGCGCTCATGGAAGCGCGCAGCGCTCAGAGCGCCGAGAGCCTGCGCGACCATGCGATCCTCGAGTTGTTCTATTCGTCGGGACTGCGGCTCTCGGAACTCGTCGGCTTGGATGCCGCGTACGCCGAGGGCGAGGGCTACCGTTCGTCGGGCTGGCTCGACCTCGCCTCGGCCGAAGTCACCGTGCTCGGCAAAGGCAAGCGGCGGCGGACAGTGCCCGTCGGCGCAAAGGCGATGCAAGCGCTCGCCGCCTGGCTCGACGTGCGCGGGCAATGGTTGAAGGCCGATCCGCATCCGTTGTTCGTATCGGTGCGCGGGGCGCGCATGTCGCCCAACGTCGTGCGCGAGCGCGTCAAGCGCGCCGCGCTCGCAGCCGGCATTCCGGCCAATGTCCATCCGCACGTGCTGCGCCATTCCTTCGCGACGCACCTGCTGCAATCGAGCGGCGACCTGCGTGCGGTGCAGGAGCTGCTCGGCCACGCGAGCGTGGCCGCAACACAGATTTACACCTCGCTGGACTTTCAGCATCTGGCGCGGATCTACGACAGTGCGCACCCGCGCGCCAAGAAGCGCGACTAACACGCTCGTCCCCGTTTGGCAACGCCGGTGGCGCGGCTGCCGTTTACCTCTCGCTTTTTAGAAGTCATCGATGAAGACCGTTACGCTCAAACCCTCGAAGGAAAAATCTCTGCTGCGCCGCCATCCGTGGGTCTATGCGAATGCGATCGAGCGCGTGGAGGGCAAACCCGCCCTCGGCGCCACCGTGCTCGTGCGCGCTCACGACGGCCGTTTTCTCGCCCGGGCGGCCTACAGTCCTCATTCGCAGATCCGCCTGCGCGTCTGGAGCTTCGACGAAACCGAGCCGATCGACCACGCCTTCTTCAAGCGGCGCGTGCAACGCGCACTCGCCCATCGGCAGGCGTTCGTGCGCGACACGGGCGCGGTGCGGCTCGTTTTCGGCGAGGCGGACGGCTTACCGGGATTGATCGTCGACCACTACATCGAAGATGCGCCAGGCGGCGCGGGCCGCGGTCAATTGGTCTGCCAGTTCATGGCAGCGGGCGTCGAAGCATGGAAGGAGGCAATCGTCGCCGCACTCGTCGGCGCCACCGGGTGCCCTAATGTCTACGAACGCTCGGACGTGTCGATTCGCGAGAAGGAGGGCCTCGAGCAAACGACGGGCGTCCTTGCGGGCGAGCCGCCGCCCGCGACCCTCATCACACGCGAAAACGGCGTGCGCTATCACGTGGACGTGCGCGCCGGGCATAAAACCGGCTTCTACATCGATCAGCGCGACAACCGCGCGCTCGTGCAAGCCTATGCGGCCGGGCGCGACGTCCTGAACTGTTTTTGCTACACGGGGGGCTTTTCCCTGGCGGCGCTCGGCGGCGGCGCCGCGCGCGTGGTCTCGATCGACTCGTCGGGGGAAGCGCTCGCGCTTGCGCGGGCAAACGTAGAAGCCAACGGTTTCGATGCCGAGCGAGCGCAATGGCTCGATGCGGACGCCTTCCGCACGCTGCGCAGCCTCGTCGATGCGGGCGACCGGTTCGACCTCGTCGTGCTCGACCCGCCCAAGTTCGCCCCGGCGCGCGAGCACGTCGATCGCGCGGCGCGCGCCTACAAGGACATCAATTTGTCGGGTTTTCGGCTGCTGCGCCCGGGCGGCCTGCTGTTCACTTACTCGTGCTCGGGCGCGATCGATGCGGAGCTGTTCCAAAAGATCGTCGCGGGCGCGGCGGCCGATGCCCGCGTCGACGCGCGGATCTTGAAGCGTTTGGGCGCCGGGCTGGATCATCCGCTGCTGGCGGCGTTCCCGGAGGGCGAGTATCTGAAGGGATTGCTGTTGCAAATCGCCTGACCGGCCCCATTTACGGGCGGTTTCTTCGGCGATCCTGTCCTGACTCGGCCTCGCGCGCCGCCGCAAAGCTCCGCTTGCCGGCGGCCGGCGCAAAGGCCAGCGGGCCGGTATGCTTGCATATTTTCCCGGTCGGCTCGACTGAACCGTCCCTGATTTTCGACTCATAGGCGATTGAACATGATCCCCGTCACCATCCTGACCGGCTTCCTCGGCAGCGGCAAAACCACGCTGCTCAAGCGCATCCTCAACGAAAAGCACGGCATGAAGATCGCCGTGATCGAGAACGAATTCGGCGAGGAAAACATCGATAACGAGATCTTGGTGCAGAACCAAGCGGAGCAGATCGTGCAAATGAGCAACGGCTGCATCTGCTGCACGATCCGCGGCGATTTGGCGCGTGCGCTCAGCGATCTGGCTTCCCGCAAGCGCGCCGGCGAGATCGCGTTCGATCGCGTCGTGATCGAAACGACGGGTTTGGCCAACCCCGGGCCGGTCGCGCAAACCTTCTTCATGGATAGCGAGATCGGCGACGAGTTCTTGCTCGATGCGATCATCACGCTCGTGGACGCCAAGCATGCGAACGCGCAACTGGACGAGCACGAAGTCGTGCAGCGCCAAGTGGGCTTCGCCGATCGCCTGTTCATCACGAAGGCCGATCTCGTCGATGAGGCCGCCGTGTCGGAGCTGCGGCACCGCCTCGTGCACATGAACCCGAAAGCGACGATCAAGGTCGTCAATTTCGGCGAAGCGGACATCAAGGAAATCTTCGATCTGCGCGGCTTCAACCTGAACGCCAAGCTCGAGATCGACCCGGACTTCCTGGCCGAGGACGAGCACGATCACGCCCATCACGACCATGGTCACGATCACGGCCATGACCACGAGCATTGCGATCACGACCATGGCCAGTGCGCCCATGAAGGCCACGCGCATCATCACCACGCGCACCATGACGATCGCATCAAGTCGTTCGTCTATCGCAACGATCGCCCGTTCGATCCGAACAAGCTCGAAGATTTTCTGGGCGGCGTGCTGCAGATCTACGGCGAACGCCTGCTGCGCTACAAGGGCGTGCTGTATATGAAGGGCGTCGACCGGAAAGTCGTGTTCCAGGGCGTGCATCAAATGATGGGAAGCGACCTTGCCGCCAAATGGCTTCCCGCCGAAAAGAAGACGAACAAGATGGTCTTCATCGGCATCGATCTGCCGCAGGACCTCATCACCGACGGACTCGACGCCTGCCTCGTCTGAAGCTGCGCCGGGCGTGGGATGCCGCACGCGCGCAAGGTATCGATCGTTCGCTTTTTGGACGAGCGCGCGCTATATTTTCATGATAACGAGGGTGCCTCGGCAGGGTTTTCTCTGTTGCGGCGCTCGAGATCGATTCAGTTACAATACGCCCCGCCGCCAGGGCGGCGGGTAATACGACGGCGCCGGGAAACCTTATCCGGACTACGCCAAAGCAAAAACTTCGAGACACCGAAAGAAACGCTGCACGGGAGTTCGCGCATTACCGGCCTTCTCGTGTTGCGATGCCGTATCGACTGGGTAGAGGCACCCGAGGATCGGTTTCCAGAGGAGTTCGGCCCCGCATCGGCGCGACGGCGTCTTGACGGCCCATGGGCCGCGGGCGTCGGCGCTTCCAAGGCACCGCTTGCGGGCAATACGAAAGTGCGGGCAATATGTATGGGTTTTGCCTCACATTGAAGAAGCACGCAGATGACGACGAAACGACTCTTGACCGAAGCCGAAATCCTGAAGATGAGCGACAAGGATTACATGAACGAGGATCAGCTCGCCTTCTTCAAGAACAGGCTCGAACAGCTTCAAGCGGAAATCCTCCGCAACGCCGGACAGACCACCGAGAACTTGCGCGAGACGGTGATCGTTCCCGATCCGGCCGATCGCGCAACGATCGAGGAAGAGCATGCGCTCGAGCTGCGCACGCGCGATCGCGAACGCAAGCTGCTGAAGAAGGTTCAGCAATCGCTCGCGCGGATCGAATCGGGCGATTACGGGTGGTGCGAAGAAACGGGCGAGCCGATCGGCATCCCGCGTCTGCTCGCACGGCCCACCGCCACGCTCTCGCTCGAGGCGCAAGAGCGCCGCGAGTTGCGGCAGAAGCTGTTCGGCGATTGACGGGCGCGGCGGCGCGGCCCGACGCGCCGCGCGCTTTGACGCTGCTTCGGACGAGGCGCGCGGAAATCCCGCGCGCCTTTTGTTTTTGCGTGCCGTTTTTGCGTTCTGTCTAGCTGCCGATCCGTTCTCCACCGTCGGCAAAGCTTACCGATATCGCCCGAACACCGGGTGTCGAACCGTCTCGCTTACCGCTCCAAGCGGCGTACCGCTCGGCTGGCGTACGGCCGGCCGAAGCCTGCCAAGCTCCGTGGCGGCCGCCTCTTGATAAACCCGAGTACGCCCTAAAATGGGTTGAATGTGCTCGCGGGAAGCCTCCCGCCTGCGGCGCGGCGCGCCATCCGTTTTTCGCTCGCGCGGCGCTCGCACGCCACCGAGCCCATTTCGCATTCTCGAGGAACGCACCATGGAGCAATTTCACGGCACGACGATCGTCTCCGTGCGCAACGGCGACAAAGTCGCGCTGGGCGGCGACGGTCAAGTGACGCTCGGCAATATCGTCATGAAAGGCGGCGCAAAGAAAGTGCGCCGCATCTTTAACGGCAAGGTGCTCGTCGGCTTTGCCGGCGGGACGGCCGATGCGTTTTCGCTGCTCGACCGCTTCGAGGCGAAGCTCGAGAAGCACCAGGGCAACCTAACGCGCGCCGCCGTCGAGCTGGCCAAGGATTGGCGCACCGACCGCATGCTGCGCCGGCTCGAAGCGATGCTGATCACGGCCGATGCGCTGACGACGCTCGTCATCACCGGCAACGGCGACGTGCTCGACCCCGAAGGCGGTATTTGCGCGATCGGTTCGGGCGGCGCCTATGCGCAGGCGGCCGCGCGTGCGCTCGCCGAGAACACGACGCTCTCGCCGCGCGAGATCGTCGAGAAGTCGCTCGAGATTGCGGGCGACATGTGCATCTACACGAACCATAACCGCGTCATCGAGACGATCGAGTAAGTGAGGTAGGAACCGATGAGCACCATGACCCCGGCCGAGATCGTCTCGGAACTCGACAAGCACATCATCGGCCAGAACAAGGCCAAGAAAGCCGTGGCCGTCGCGCTGCGCAACCGCTGGCGGCGGCAGCAGGTGGCCGAACCGCTGCGCCAGGAGATCACGCCGAAGAACATCTTGATGATCGGGCCGACGGGCGTCGGCAAGACCGAGATCGCGCGACGTTTGGCCAAGCTCGCCGATGCGCCATTCATCAAAATCGAAGCGACCAAGTTTACGGAAGTGGGCTACGTAGGTCGCGACGTCGACAGCATCGTGCGCGACCTCATCGAGATCTCGCTGAAGCAGACGCGCGAATCGGAGATGCGCAAGGTGCGCTCGAAGGCGCAAGATCAAGCGGAGGACCGCATCCTCGACATCCTGCTGCCTAGCGCGCGGCCCGTCGGCTTCGGCTCGTCGATCGAGAACGAGGCGTCAGGCAGCGACAACGCGACGCGTCAGACTTTCCGCAAGCGCCTGCGCGAAGGCCAGCTCAACGACAAGGAAATCGAGCTCGACGTCGAGATGCCGCAAGTGGGCATGGACATCATGGGGCCGCCGGGCATGGAGGACATGACCGAGCAGATTCGTTCGATGTTCGCCAATCTGGGCGGCGGCAAGAAGACGCGCCGCAAGCTGAAAGTGGCCGAGGCGCTGAAGGTGCTGACCGACGAAGAAGCCTCGAAGATGCTCAACGAGGAAGAAGTGAAGGCCAAGGCGGTGCAGAACGTCGAGCAGAACGGCATCGTGTTTCTGGACGAAATCGACAAGATCGCCTCGCGCAGCGAAGCGGGCGGGGCCGAAGTTTCGCGCCAAGGCGTGCAGCGCGACTTGCTGCCGCTCGTCGAGGGCACGACGATCAATACGCGTTACGGGATGGTGAAGACCGACCACGTCCTATTCATCGCGAGCGGCGCATTCCATCTGTCCAAGCCGAGCGATTTGATTCCCGAGTTGCAAGGGCGCTTTCCGATTCGCGTGGAACTGGATTCGCTGTCGGTCGAGGATTTCGAATCGATCCTCGTGGCGACCGACGCGAGCCTGGTCAAGCAATATCAGGCGCTGCTCGCCACCGAGGACGTCGAGCTCGAATTTGCGCCCGATGGGATCAAGCGAATGGCCGAGATCGCGTTTTCGGTCAACGAGCGCACCGAGAACATCGGCGCACGCCGGCTCTATACGGTGATCGAGAAGCTGCTCGAAGAAGTGTCGTTCTCGGCCGGCAATCACACCGGTCAGAAGGTGACGATCGATGCGGCCTACGTCGATCGCGCGCTCGGCGAGGTCGCGCAAAGCGAGGATTTGTCGCGGTACGTGCTCTGAGCGGACAAATCTCGGACAATAAGGCTACGGTCCCCGACGACGCGAGAGGAAAACAAATCCGATGTCACAGCCATCCGATGCATGCAGCCTCACCCCGATCGGCCATGTTCGATCCACGCTCGGCGATCCGGCTCGCGCGCCGCATCAAGGCCACGAAGGCGCGCCGGACGCCTGGATCGAAATCGATCCGCGGTACGCAGAAGGATTGAAAGGGTTGTCGGTCGGGGATGAAGTGATCGTGCTCGCTTGGTTTCATCAAGCCGATCGCACGAAGCTCGCCGTGCGCCCGCGCGGCGAATCCGATCGGCCGCTCACGGGCGTGTTCGCGACGCGCTCGCCGCACCGCCCCAACCCGATCGGGCTGCACCGCGTGACCGTGCGCGAACTCGCCGGCCATCGGCTGCGCGTCGGCCCCATCGAAGCAATCGACGGTACACCCGTCGTCGATATAAAGATCGTGATCGGGACAGACGAGTAGCGCCACTCTTTGGGTCGGCATGGGCGGCACTGATCACTGCCAATCCAGGCTCTCGCGAAATCACCGCCCCGCTGGCCTCTTCGCCTTATCCCGAATCTTCGCCCGCTCCTGCGGCTCGGATCACCTCGCCTGCCTGCTGGAATGAACGCCTCCCGTGACGGCGGCGCCGGCAATCCGTCTGATTCGAACGCACAACAGATTTTGAGACGCTTTTCGCGTCGATGATCGAGCCTCCCACCCACGGTGGGCTTTGAACCCGATGTTCATCCGGAAAGGAGGCAAATCCATGATCGTTTCATTTCATCGCGCCGCAAAGCATCACATCCCGGCTGCCATTGCGGCGGCCGCGTCGCTTTTAAGCCTGACACTTGCCACCAACGGTGCACATGCCGCGCGGGCGCTGCAGTCGCCGCAAGTCACGCTCGCCGACGGCGTCGTCGAAGGCGTGAAGATGCGCGGCGAGCACAAGGAGGTGCGCATTTTTCGAGGCATCCCGTACGCGGCCCCGCCCGTCGGCGATTTCCGTTTCCGCGAGCCGCAACCGGTCGCGCGATGGGCCGGCGTGCGTAACGCGCGGCAATTTGGCCCGCGCTGCATGCAATCGTTCGTCGCCGGCAAGCTCGACTTCCGCTCGACGACCATGAGCGAAGACTGCCTTTATCTGAACGTCTGGACCAGCGCGAATGGTTCGGACGGCAAGCTGCCCGTGCTCGTCTACTTCCATGGCGGCGCGTTCGTATCGGGCGACGGCTCCGAACCCCGCTACGATGGCGCGCAACTCGCCTCGCGCGGGGCGATCGTGGTCACGGCGAATTACCGGCTCGGGGCGTTCGGTTTCCTCGCGGCGCCCGGAGCGGCCAGCGAGTCGTCGCACGGCACCGCAGGCAATTACGGCCTGCTCGATCAAGTCGCAGTGCTCAAATGGGTGCGCGACAATATCGCCCAGTTCGGCGGCGATCCGTCTAACGTCACGATCGCCGGCAATTCGGCCGGCTCGACGTCGGTCAGCGCGCATATGGCCTCGCCACTTTCGCGCGGGCTCTTCGCGCGCGTGATCGGGCACAGCGGCGCGGCGTTCGCGCCCGACGCCATATGGTCGAGAGAGGAAGCCGAGCGCGCAGCCAAGGCGTTCACGGCGCGAATCGGCGCCGCGTCGCTGCAGCAATTGCGCTCGCTGCCGGCAAAGACGCTGCTCACGTCGGCAGCGCAAGCGCAACGTTCGCACGAGCCCACGAGCTTCAAGCCGAGCATCGACGGTCACTTCCTCACCGAGTCGCCCGAACAAGTATTCACTCGAGGCGGGCAAGCGCAGGTTCCGCTGCTGCTGGGATCGAATGCGCAAGACGCGGTGTTGCCGGGGGTTGGCGCGGCAGCGGAAGCGACCGTCCCGGGATCGGGCGCTCGGCTCGCGACGCTCCAAGAAAAGTTATCGGCGTTCCGAGACCACGTGGACGAGGGCCTCGCGCTTTACCCTGGCAGCGACAAGGTGAGCCAGAGCACGCGGCGGTGGATGGACCTGCACCGGCAGACGGGGCAGGCGCCTGTCTTCTACTATCGATACACGCAACGGCTGCCGGCAGAGATCGATGTGCCGACGGACCGCGTGCCACCGCCGGTGCTGGGCCGCGTGCAAGACGCCCAGGTGCCCTACGCGCTCGGCAACCTCGATGTGCAAAAGCGGTATACGTGGACGGCCGCCGACTACGACGTCTCTCGCATCTTTTCGCGCTACATCGAACGGTTCGTGAAAACCGGCGACCCCAACGGTACGACGCCCGGGGCTGAATCGGCCGCCGATCAGGCGCCGCGACAGGCAGGCTCGGTCCCGAACTGGCCCGCCTCGCGCGTGGAGAATCAAGGCACGTTGCTGCAGATCATCGGCGAAAACACGCATTCCGCCTGGGATAACCCAGCGTCGTCGCAGGACCTTACCGCGCAGCCGCCGGCCGACTCGCTAGCGGAGAGCGCACCGGCGCCCGTCGTTCGATAGCGCGCTGCGGCCGGTCGCGCTCGTTATTGCCTGACCGGCCGCTTCGCGAGCTTTCTCTGCAACGTTCGCCGGTGCATGTTCAACGCGCGTGCAGTCGCCGAGATATTGCCGCCGTTCTCGGCCAACGCGCGCTGAATGTGTTCCCATTCGAGCCGCGCCACGGACAACAGCGTCGGGTGCTCGATGGCGGCCTCGGCTTGGTTGGCGCTCGCTTCCGTTTGCAGCGCCGCCAAAATCGATTCGACATTGGCCGGCTTGGCCAAATAGTTGTCGGCCCCATCCTTGACCGCCTGCACCGCAGTGGCGATGCTCGCGTAGCCCGTCAGCACGAGCATGCGCGCGTCCGGTTGCAGCTCGCGCAGCGGTGCGACGAGGTTCAGCCCCGAATCGCTGCCCAAATGCAGATCGACCGTGATGAAGTCGAATTTGTGCTGGTTCGCGAGCGCGATCGCCTCCTCGGCGTTGTGCGCTTGATGCGTGATATAGCCACGCCGCGTCAGCCCGCGAGCCAAGATGCCCGAGAAGACTTCGTCGTCGTCGATGACGAGAAAATTCGTGTCGCTCATAGTGCGTTCTCCTTATTCCGATGTAGAAAGCGCGGCGCGCTGCAGTTGTCCGTCGTCGTTCGCTGCCGGCACGCGCAGGACAGCGCGCGTGCCGCGCGGTTCGCCGTCCAGCAGTTCGATCGACCCGTTCAAGCGCGCCGCGGCCACGAATGCGAGATACAACCCCACGCCGTGGCCGCCTTGGGTGCTGTCGACCGGGGCGCTGCCAAGCTTGGTGCGCAGCGCCGGCGAAATGCCCGGCCCCGAGTCGCAAATCTGAAATTCGATGTAGCCGTCCGAGACGGCGGCAGCGAGCGTGACGCTGTCGCGACTCGCGCGCGCGGCGTTGTCGAGCAAGATGGTCAGGATCTGCCCGACCGCCGACGTTTCGGCCAGCCAGGCATCGTCGATCGCCGCGCCGAGCCGCAGAAACTTCACGTGCGGATGACGCAAGCGCCACTGCTCGCAAAAGCTCGCCAGCCACACATCGAGCCGCTCGCGCGAGGGCGCCACCGACGCGCGCGTGCGCAGCCGCGCGAGCGCGGACGTGCACAGCGTCATCTGCTGCTCGAGCAGCCCGAAATCGTCGGCGTAAGGGGCGAGCCCCTCGTCGCTGCGCGCGGCCTCGCGCAACTCTTCCGTCACCATCGCGATCGTCGATAGCGGCGTGCCCATCTCATGGGCCACCGTGGCCGCCTGCACGCCCAGCGCCACGGCGCGCTCGTCGCGCAAGAGCCGCTGCTGCGCATCGCCGAGCGCCGCATCGCGCTGGCGCAACGCGTGCGACATGCGAGCGACGAACCAGGCGATCAAGCCCACGCTCACCATGAAGTTGACCCACATGCCCGTGCGGTAGTAATCGAACAGGTTCGCAGGGTTATCCATGTTCAGCGGGACCGAATCGAAACCGAGCGCGACGTAGCAGCACATCGCGAAGATCGCGAGCCAGATCATGTGCCGCCAGGGAAGCACGGCCGCCGCGATGGCGAGCGAGGGTAGATAAAGCGAAACGAACGGATTGGTCGTGCCGCCGGATAAAAACAACAGCGCCGACAGCGCGCCCAAATCGACCCACAACTGCCCGAGCAGCTCGAGGTCCGTTTCGGGCCGAGCGCTCGCGACGCGGAACCAAGTCGCCGCATTGAAGATCGCTTCGAGGGCGATGATGATCAGCATGGCCGGCAACGGCAGATGCACGCCGAAGAACTGCTGAACGACGGCGATCGTGACGAGCTGCCCGATAATCGCGAGGCAGCGCAACCAAAAGAGATGCCCGAGGTTGACGCGGCCGGTATTCGTAATACGTTGCATCACAATTCAAGAATTCGGAGGATCGCGCACGGCGCCGGGATTGCCCGAAGCGGCAAGCGCATCGGCGTAGCAATCCGGACACAGGCAAAGCGCCGACGCCGCACCGGTGAGCACGGCGGCGGCCGGCAGAGGCGGCAGATTCGCGCACCAACAGTCGAACGGCTGCGACGACCGGCCGCAGTCGAATGCGACGCCGCAACGCGGACAACGGGTGCGAAAATCCTGCTTCGCCTGGCAGTCACGGATGCTCATGGACGACGCCATCGGCAACAACACACAAAAAAATGTCGTAAAAACAATACGATGCGGCCATGATGCCAGCGTTCTCGGCATGCCGCATGCATCTATGTCAAAGAAATGGCGCGTCATACGCGCGCTGCGACCAAAAACCGCGGCTGCGTTTCTCCGTCCTGTACAATTGGCGCCTGTTTTCGCCCGCCCCCCGTTTGAACCGTTGCCTGCCGAGCTTGCCGCCATGTCAGAGCCTCTCGACCTCTCCCAGATCGCGCCCACGCTGAAAGCCGAAATTCTGGCCGAGGCCTTGCCCTATATCCGCCAGTATCACGGCAAGACCGTCGTCATCAAATACGGCGGCAATGCCATGACCGAAGAGCGCCTGAAGCAAGGCTTCGCACGCGACGTCATTTTGCTCAAGCTGGTCGGCATCAATCCCGTCATCGTGCACGGCGGCGGGCCGCAGATCGATCAGGCGCTCAAGAAGATCGGCAAGCAAGGAACGTTCATCCAAGGCATGCGGGTGACGGACGAGGAAACGATGGAAGTCGTCGAATGGGTGCTCGGCGGCGAAGTGCAGCAAGACATCGTCACGCTCATCAACCACTTCGGCGGCCATGCGGTGGGCCTCACGGGCAAGGACGGCGGGCTCATCCACGCGCGCAAGTTGATGATGCCCGACCGCGACAATCCGGGCCAATACGTCGATATCGGGCAAGTCGGGGAAGTCGAATCGATCAATCCGGCCGTCGTGCGCGCGCTGCAGGACGACGCCTTCATTCCGGTCATTTCGCCGATCGGCTTCGGCGAAGACGGTCTGTCCTACAACATCAACGCCGATCTCGTGGCCGGCAAGCTCGCCGTCGTCCTGAATGCCGAAAAGCTCGTCATGATGACCAATATCCCAGGGGTCATGGACAAAGCGGGCACGCTGCTCACCGATCTCTCGGCGCGCGAGATCGACGCGTTGTTCGAAGACGGCACGATCTCGGGCGGCATGTTGCCGAAGATCGCCTCGGCGCTCGACGCCGCCAAGAGCGGCGTGCGCTCGGTTCACATCATCGACGGACGCATCGAGCACTCCGTGCTGCTCGAAATTCTGACCGAGCAACCGTTCGGCACGATGATTCGCTCGCACTGAGCTTGCCCGTCCTCGGCGCCGGGCGGGCAAAAGCGCCCCGTCTCCGCGCCGCTTTGGAGCACCCGTTCATGTCCCTGTCGCCGCCGTCCCGCAGGCAAGGCCGGGCACGCCCGCGCGCGGGCAGCCCGGTGTGGCTTTTCGATCTCGACAACACGCTGCACCACGCCTCGCACGCGATCTTTCCCGCGATCAATGCGGCGATGACCCGCTATATCGTCGATGCGCTCAGCATGGCCACCGCGCAAGCCGATGAACTGCGCCTGCGCTATGTTCGGCGCTACGGGGCGACGCTGCTAGGGCTCGCGCGGCACCATCCGATCGATCCGCACGATTTTTTGCGCTCGGTCCACACGTTCCCCGATCTGCCCGCCATGGTGCGCGGCGAGCGCGGGCTCGCCCGGCTGATCGCCACCCTGCCCGGCCGCAAGATCATCCTGACGAACGCCCCGGAACGCTACGCGCGCGCCGTGCTTGCGCAGCTCGGGATCGAGCGGCTGTTCGAGCGCGTCATCGCGATCGAACATATGCGCCGGCGCGGCGCGTGGCACGCCAAGCCCGATCTGGCAATGTTGCGCCGCGTGCTGCGCGAGGCGCGCGTGCCGCTCGCCGACGCCATCCTCGTCGAGGACACGCGCTCGCATTTGAAGCGTTACCGGCGGCTCGGCATCGGCACGGTGTGGATCGTCGGCCACCTGCCCCGTGCGGCCCGCACGCAGGAAAGCCGCGGCCGTATGGCGGGCACCGGACGTCCGCACTATGTCGATCGTCGCATTCGTTCGCTAAAATCGCTGAAACGGGGTCACGGAGCGGGGCGCAAATGGAACCGATCGAAGAGCGGGACGCGGAACTAGACCGCGATACACAGCCGGAGCACGCCGCACGCACGCCGCGGATGAAGCCGGGCGAGCGGCGCGTGCATATCCTGCACACGCTCGCCGCCATGCTGGAGACGCCCAAGAGCGAGAAGATCACGACCGCCGCGCTCGCCGCCCGGCTCGGCGTCTCGGAGGCCGCCCTCTACCGCCAGTTTGCCAGCAAGGCGCAGATGTTCGAGGCCCTCATCGAGTTCATCGAAGCGACTTTCTTCGGGCTCATCAATCAAATCGCCGAAAAAGAGCCGAACGGCGTGCTGCAAGCCCGCGCCATCGGCATGATGCTGCTCAACTTCGCGGGCAAGAACCCCGGCATGACCCGCGTGCTGACGGGCGAAGCGCTCGTGGGCGAGCACGAGCGGCTCGCCGAACGCGTCGCCCACATGCTCGAGCGCGTCGAGGCGTCGGTCAAGCAAAGCTTGCGCATCGCGCTGATGGAAGCGCACCAAGCCGAAAGCGAGGGCCAGGCCGCTCCAGCCGCGTCCGCGCCGGGGCCGCTTCCAGCCGATTACGACCCCGGCGTGCGCGCCAATCTGCTGGTCAGCTACGTCGTCGGCCGATGGCACCGCTACGCCCGCAGCGGGTTCACGCGTGCGCCGGCCGAGCATGCCGACGCTCAACTGCGCTTGATCCTGCAATAGCGCAATAGCGCGTTTTCGGGTTTTCCGCTATCCTTTGCCGTTCTATTGCTTTGAGCGAAAGCGCACGTCGTTTGCGCGGAACCACCCGGCCGGGTGTCGCCAAAGCCAGCGCGCCGATTTGTCGACTCGATTGCGGGCGCGCGAACCCGAGCACCGAATGCGCGGGTTCACTATAAATGCGGCTAAAGAGGTCGTCAGCCGCGCTCCGTTTCGTTCCGCGCACCGCCGACACCATTTAGCCGCCCATTTGGAAGGCGGAATACATGGAATCGATCGGCATCGTCGCTCCACAACGCATGCATTTCACCGAGCCGCTCGCGCTGCAAAGCGGCTCGACGCTCGCCGGCTACGACCTCATGGTCGAGACGTACGGCACGCTCAACGCCGCGCGCTCCAACGCCGTGCTGGTCTGCCACGCCCTGAATGCTTCGCACCACGTCGCGGGCGTCTACGCGGGCGAACCGAAGAACGTCGGCTGGTGGGACAACATGGTGGGGCCGGGCAAGCCGCTCGATACGAACCGCTTCTTCGTGATCGGGGTCAATAACCTCGGCTCGTGCTTCGGCTCGACGGGGCCGATGAGCCTCGATTCCGCGACCGGCAAACCCTACGGTGCGCGCTTCCCCGTCGTGACCGTAGAAGATTGGGTTCATGCGCAAGCGCGCGTGGCCGACGCTTTCGGCATCGAGCGCTTCGCCGCCGTCATGGGCGGCAGCCTCGGCGGCATGCAGGCGCTCGCCTGGACCCTCATGTATCCGGATCGCGTGGGCCATTGCATCGTCGTCGCCTCCACGCCGAAGCTTTCCGCGCAGAATATCGCGTTCAACGAAGTGGCGCGCTCGGCGATCCTGTCCGACCCGGATTTCCACGGCGGCGACTACTACGCCCATGGGGTCAAACCCAAGCGGGGCCTGCGCGTCGCGCGCATGATCGGCCACATCACCTACCTGTCCGACGACGACATGGCCACCAAGTTCGGCCGCGCACTGCGCCGGCCCGGCGCCACCGGCGGGGCCAGCAGCGCGACGGGCAGCCTCGCGGAGGACTATCGTTTCAGCTTCGACGTCGAGTTCGAGGTCGAATCGTACTTGCGCTATCAAGGCGACAAGTTCGCCGACTACTTCGATGCGAACACGTACCTCTTGATCACACGCGCGCTCGACTACTTCGATCCGGCCAAGGCGTTCGACGGCGATTTGACGGCCGCGCTCGCGCACTCGCGCGCCCAGTATCTGATCGCCAGCTTCACCACCGATTGGCGCTTCGCCCCGGCGCGCTCGCGCGAGCTCGTCAAGGCGCTGCTCGATCACAAGCGGCGGGTCACCTATGCGGAGATCGACGCACCGCACGGGCACGACGCCTTTCTGCTCGACGATGCGCGCTATCACAACGTCGTGCGCGCCTATTACGAACGTATCGCACAGGAGGTGAGCGCATGAATCAGGCCGCCATCGATTCGCTCTCGACGCGCTCGGATTTCCGAGCCATCTCCCGCTGGGTCGAGCCCAACGGCACCGTCCTCGATCTGGGCTGCGGCGACGGGAGCCTGCTCGCACTGCTCATCGAGGAGCTCGGCGTGACGGGGTACGGCATCGAAATCAACGATGCGGGCGTGCTCGCCTGCGTGCGGCAAGGCGTCAACGTGATCCAGCAAAATCTCGAAGACGGCCTGCGGCTATTCGAGGACGGCAGCTTCGACTTCGCCATCCTTTCCCAAACGCTGCAGACGATCCACCAAACCGCGGCGATCCTGCGCGAGACGGCGCGCGTCGGCAAAGAGTGCATCGTCTCGTTTCCGAACTTCGGCTACTGGCCGCATCGGCTGTCCGTGCTGCGCGGGCGCATGCCTGTCTCGAAGTCGCTGCCCTACCAGTGGCACAACACGCCGAACGTGCGCGTGCTCACGATTCGCGACTTCGAGGCGCTCGCACCGGAAGTGGGGATCGAAATCCTCGACCGCGTGGTGCTGCACGGCGGCCGCGTGGTCCGTTGGGGCGCGAACTGGCGTGGTAGTCTTGCGGTCTACCGCGTCAGGCGCAGCCCGAACGGGCCGACGCCCGGTTGAACGCGCCGCTCCGAAGAGGTTCGCCATCAAACGAGACATCCCGCCCCCGTCCCACGAAAGCGCCGCGCTGAGCGCTCACGAGGCGCATCCCGGCTGGCGCGCGTTTCTGAACCGGCACATGCTCATTTGCGTGTTTCTCGGCTTCACGTCGGGATTGCCGCTCTTCACGCTCGTCTATCTCGTGCAGGCATGGCTGCGCTCGGAAGGCGTCAACTTGAAGGAAATTGGCCTCTTCGCGCTGATTCAATTTCCGTATACGTGGAAGTTCGTTTGGGCGCCGCTGATGGACCGCTACGTCCCGAGGCTGCCGTTCTGGCGTCCGGGGCGTCGCCGCGGCTGGATGCTCTGCACGCAATTGCTGGTTGCCGGCGCGATCGCCTCGCTCGGATTCGTCTCGCCTCGCGACGCGATTTGGACCGTCGCCGCACTAACGACGCTGGTCGCGTTCTTCGGGGCGAGCCAGGACATCGTGATCGACGCCTACCGGCGCGAATTGCTCGCCGACACCGAGCAAGGGCTCGGCAACGCCGTGCATGTGAACGCCTACAAAGTCGCCGCGCTCGTGCCCGGCTCGCTGTCGTTGATCCTGTCCGACCACCTGCCTTGGACGGCCGTGTTCGTCGTCACCGGCGCATTCATGCTGCCCGGGATCGTGCTGACGCTGCTCGTGAGCGAGCCCGATGTGCATGGCGCGCCGCCGAAGAATTTGCGCGAAGCCATTACGTTCCCGCTCGCGGAGTTCGTCACGCGCGACGGGCTCAAGGCGGCCCTGCTCGTGCTCGCGTTCATCTTCCTGTACAAGCTCGGCGATACGATGGCGACGACGCTTTCGACCTCGTTCTTCCTCGACCTGGGCTTCAACAAGACGGAGATTGGCGTCATTGCGAAGACGACCGCGTTTTGGGCGAGCCTCGCGGGCGGCATCATCGGTGGCGCCTGGCTCGTGAAAATCGGCATCGCACGCGGGCTGTGGATCTTCGGGTTCCTGCAGATCGTCTCGACGCTCGGTTTCGCATGGCTCGCGAAAATCGGCCCCTCGCCGGCCGCGCTTGCGCTGATCTACGGCTTCGAAACGTTCGCGACGGGGCTCACGCTCGCGGCTTTCACCGCGTATATCGCGAGCACCACCGATCCGCGCTATACCGCCACGCAATTCGCGCTCTTCACGAGCCTTGCCTCGGTGCCTCGCACGCTGGCCTCGGCGGCGAGCGGATTCGTCGTCGCGAAGATAGGCTGGTTCGACTATTTCCTCGTGTGCGCCGTGCTGGCCGCCCCCGGGATGCTGCTATTGCCGAAGATCGCCCCGTGGCGGGAGCGCAGCTAGCCTCGCTATCGATCAATACGATTGCAATCGCTTCGAATTGGATTACATTCTTTCCGCAAGCGTAAAATCGATTCCATGCAATTCGATGCAAAACGTCTTATAGCTATCCGATAAATCGTTGCATGGAATCGAATACATACCCCTAGGCAATTGCATCATTTCGTCCTAGCGTTATTCGCTCGGTCTGATTTGGAAAAATTACGGCAATTGCCAGCAGAATCTACATCACAATGTCGCTCACGCCCTCGCCACACTGCGCAAGGCGCCTGAGGAACGACGCCCCATCGCTTCGCTCCTGAAAAAATTCAATCGAGCAGTCAATGTCATTACGCCGCTCACTCATGGCGTCGATGGCTTATTCGCGTCTTCAATGCGAAATGCGGTCCACGCTCATCACTTAACGACCTGAGAGGATCAAGATGAAGACTCAATTGAGGATGATTCGACGCATTCGTTTTTCCCGCCTTTCCCGCCTTTCCCGCCTTTCCCGCCTTTCCCGCCTTTCCCGCCTTTCCCGCCTTTCCCGCCTTTCCAGCCTTTCCAGCCTTTCCAGCCTTTCCAGCCTTTCCAGCCTTTCCAGCCTTTCCAGCCTTTCCAGCCCGTCCCGCCATCGCGCCGCCGCCGTCTTCGTCGCCGCCTCGCTGGCATGGCTGCCGTCGGCCCCACTCGGCGCGGCGACAAACCCGCCATCCACCCGAATCGATCTGCCCGCGGGCGCGATCGAAGGCGCCAAGAGCTCCATTCAAGGTGTCGAACTGCGGGTATTTCGAGGCATTCCTTACGCGGCGCCGCCCGTGGGGGAACTGCGCTGGAAGCCGCCGCAGCCGGTCAGCGCGTGGGCCGGCGTGCGCAGCGCAACCGAGTTCGGCGCACGTTGCATGCAATTACCGCTGTTTCAGATGGAATTTCGCTCGCGCAGCATGAGCGAGGACTGCCTTTTTTTGAACGTATGGACGCCGGCGCGCGCCTCCGGCGAGAAACTGCCCGTGCTCGTCTACTTCTATGGCGGCGGCTTCGCCGCAGGCGACAGCTCGGAGCCGCGCTACGACGGCGCAGCCCTCGCCGCGCGGGGCATGGTGACGGTAACGGTCAACTATCGCCTCGGCGTGTTCGGTTTCCTGGCACTGCCGGAAATGGCGCGCGAATCACCCCATGGCGCTGCCGGCAATTACGGGTTGCTGGACCAGCACGCCGCGCTGCGCTGGGTGCGCGAAAACATCGAGAAGTTCGGTGGCGATCCCGATAAGGTCACGATCGGCGGCGAGTCGGCCGGCTCGGTGGCCGTCAGCGCCCATATGGCGTCGCCGCTCTCGCGTGGGCTCTTCGCTCGCGCGCTCGGTCAAAGCGGCGCGGCCATGGGACCGCTCACGGTGTGGTCGCCCGACGATGCACGAACGGCAGCCGAGCACTTTCAAGAGAAGATGAAAGCGGCGTCGCTTGCCGCACTGCGGAGCATGCCGGCCGATGTCCTGCTCGCCGGCACGGGTCCCAAGGAAAAACCGGCGTTCCTCTTTTGGCCGTCGGTCGACGGCCGCTTTCTTACACAATCGCTGGAAGCAACCTATGAGGCGGGTTCGCAAGCGCGCGTGCCGCTGCTCGTCGGCAGCAACTCGCACGAAGCGCCGCACACGATGGTGCTCGACCAACATCCGCCCACCCCGCAACACTGGCGCGCCACGCTCAAGCGCATCTTCGGGCCATACGCCACCGATGTCCTCGCGCTCTACCCCGGCAACGACGACGACGAAGTGCGGCGCTCCGCCACCTCGCTTGCGAGCGACCTGTTCATCAGCCACGCCACGCGCCGCTGGGTCGATGCGCACCGGCAGACAGGCGGCTCGCCCGTGTACTTCTATTACTACACGCACAAGCGCCCGCAGAAACGCCACCCCGAAGCGGGGCAACTGCCCGAGGACGGCGCGGTGCACAGCGCCGAGATCAAGTACGCGCTCGGCACGCTGGGGTTGTCGAATCGCTTCGTGTGGCGACCGGAAGATCACGCCGTGTCGCGAATTTTCTCGGGCTACGTGGCGCACTTCGTGAAAACAGGCACGCCCAACGATCCGTCGCTGCCCAAGTGGCCCGCCTCGCGCGAGGAACGCGGCGGCCTGCTGCGTCAGCAGATCGCCGTGGAAACGAAAACGATCACCGATCTCGACGCGCCCCGGCATTCGCTTCTACGCCGCTATTTCGAGGCGAACCCGCAGTTGTACCGCGATCGCCGTCGATGAGCGGGAGCCGCCGGCGCCGCGGCGAGCCAGCCCTTGCCGCGGTTACACGAGGCTATGCGCGTAGTCGATCGTCAGTGGCGCATGATCGCTGAACTTGATGTCGCGAAAGATCGCGGCGCGCTGCGCCGTCTCGGCAACGCCCGCCGTGGCGATGTGGTAATCGATGCGCCACCCGACATTCTTGGCATACGCTTGGCCGCGATTGCTCCACCACGTGTACTGCTCCGGCCGCTGATCGAGCCGGCGGAACACATCGACGTATCCGACTTCATCGAATAACTGCGTGAGCCAGGCGCGCTCTTCCGGGAGGCAACCGGAGTTTTTCTGGTTGCTCTTCCAGTTCTTGATGTCGATTTCTTTGTGAACGATGTTCACGTCGCCGCAGACGATCACCTCGCGCTCTTTGCGCAGTGCGGCCAGATGCGGCATGAACTCGTCCATGAAGCGGAACTTCGCCTGCTGCCTGTCCTCGCCGCTGGAGCCGGACGGCACGTAGACCGAGACGACCGACAGTTTGCCGAAGCGCGCCTCGACGTAACGCCCCTCGGAGTCGAACTCCGTGCTGCCGAAACCGATGACGACATCGTCCGGTTCGTGCCGCGTGTACAGACCTGCGCCGCTATACCCCTTCTTCACCGCATGTTGGAAGTAGCCGGTGTAGCCGTGCGGCGCGAGAAATTCCGGCGTCATGTCGTCCTGCGAGCATTTGACCTCCTGCACGCAGACGATATCGGCATCTTGTTGGCCGAACCAATCGAAGAAACCTTTCTTAGCGGCCGAACGGATGCCGTTCAAGTTGGCCGTAATCACTCGCATCATGCGTCATCCTTGTCGTAGTCGAGTTCAACACGTGTGATCGTCGCTAAGCACTGGGCGCCGGGCGCTGAGCGGTTAAGCAATCGTGAGTCCCTTGAGCGACTCCTTCCCGGGCGGGTAGCGCAAGTCAAGGCTCTGGAACATGCGAAGCAGCAAAGCCGCCACCATCAGATTGCGATGCGGCTTCGAATCGGCCGGTACCACATACCACGGCGCGTGTTCGGTCGACGTCGCGGCGAGCGCCTCTTCGTAGGCAAGTTGATAGTCGTCCCAGTGCCTGCGCGCCTCGATATCGGCCAGGTCGAATTTCCAATGCTTCGTTTCGTCGTCGATGCGCGCCTGCAGGCGCTCGCGCTGCGCATCCTTCGAGATGTGCAGGAAGCATTTGAGGATGGCCGTGCCCGATTGAGCCATCAGCGTTTCGAAATGACGGATGTGCGCGTATCGGCGCTTCAGTTCGTCCGCATCGATTTCGCCGCGCACGCGCGGGACCAGCACGTCCTCGTAGTGGCTGCGATTGAAGATCGTCAGCTCGCCGGCGGCGGGCGCTTGTCGATGCACGCGCCAGAGGAAATCGTGCGCGGCTTCGTCCGGCGTCGGCACACGGAACGTGGCGATGCGCAGCCCAAGCGGATCGACCTCGTGGAAAACGGCGCGAATGGTGCCATCCTTGCCGCTCGTATCCATGCCCTGCAGCACGAGCAGCACGCGTTCTCGTCGCTGCGCGTGCAAGCGCTCCTGCATCTCGTCCAATTGCGCGGCGTACGCCATCAGGCGCTCTCGATCGGCCTGCTTGGACCCGGCCGAAAAAGGCTTGCCGGCCGGATCGAAATCGGCGAGCGAAAAAACCTTGCCGCCCTTATCCCCGTTGGAAAAAGGGACGCGAAAGTCGTCCAATTGCTTGCGCTTGGCCATATCGTTTCGTCCCTCTTCGTTAGGCTCGCTTTCCACGCGGGCGGCACGTCGGCGCATATCGCCGCCCGCGACGAATGCGCGGCGCGATCGTCAAGAAAGCTTCTTCTTGAGCAACTCGTTGACCTGCTGAGGATTCGCTTTGCCCTTGGTCGCCTTCATCGCTTGACCGATCAACGCATTGAAGGCCTTTTCCTTGCCGGCGCGAAATTCCTCGACCGATTTCTGGTTCGCCGCCAACACTTCGTCGATGATCGCTTCCAGCGCGCCGGTGTCCGAAATCTGCTTCAAGCCCTTCGCTTCGATGATGCGGTCGGCCGCGTCTTCATCGGTTGCTTTCTCGTCCCACATCGCGAGGAAGATCTCCTTGGCGATCTTGTTCGATATCGTACCGTCCGCGATCCGCTGCAAGACGAGTGCGAGTTGGGCGGCCGAAACGGGGCACGCATCCATGTCGAGACCATCTCGATTCAGTTGCGACGACACTTCGCCCATCAGCCAGTTGGCGGCGGCTTTCGCCTGCGCCGGGCCCGTCTTCCCCACCACCGCCTCGAAGTAGCCGGCCATGGCCTTGCTCGACGTGAGCACCGTGGCGTCGTAGGCCGTGAGGCCATATTGCTCGACGAAGCGTTGCTGCATCGACGCCGGCAATTCGGGCATCTGCGCCTTCACGCGCTCGATCCAAGCCGCGTCGACGACGAGCGGCATCAGATCGGGATCGGGAAAGTAGCGGTAGTCGTGCGCGTCTTCCTTGCTGCGCATCGAACGCGTCTCGCGGCGATCGGGGTCGTACAGGCGCGTCTCCTGCACGACCGTGCCGCCGTCCTCGATCAGCTCGATTTGGCGGCGCACTTCGTAGTGAATCGCCTCTTCGAGAAAACGGAACGAGTTCAGGTTCTTGATTTCGGCGCGCGTGCCGAATTCCTTTTGTCCGACCGGGCGCACAGAGACGTTCGCATCGCAGCGGAACGAGCCTTCCTGCATGTTGCCGTCGCAGATGCCGAGCCAGACCACGAGGGCGTGCAGCGACTTCGCATAGGCCACGGCTTCGGCGGCGCTGCGCATGTCGGGCTCGGTGACGATTTCGAGCAGCGGCGTACCGGCACGGTTCAGATCGATGCCGGTCATGCCGGCGAAATCTTCGTGCAGCGACTTACCGGCATCCTCTTCGAGATGGGCGCGCGTCAACTGGATCGTTTTCTCGTACGCCGCCGTGCCGGCTTTGTCGTTGGCCGGCACCGCGATCGTGATCGTGCCGCCTTGCACGACGGGGATCTCATACTGGCTGATCTGATAGCCCTTGGGCAGATCGGGATAGAAGTAATTCTTGCGGGCGAAGATGCTGCGCGGCGCGATGGTCGCGCCGATCGCGAGCCCGAAACGAATCGCGCGCTCGACGGCGCCCCGATTCATCACGGGCAGAACCCCCGGCAATGCCAGGTCGACCGGGCAAGCCTGCGTGTTGGGCTGCGCGCCGAAGCGCGTCGACGCGCCCGAGAAAATTTTGGAAACGGTAGACAGCTGCGCGTGCGTCTCGAGTCCGATGACGACTTCCCATTCCATGTTCATGCCCCCAGAGCGGCCGCTTGCGGCGTTTGGCGATGCCAGTGCGTCACGCGCTGGAACGCATCGGCGACCTGCAGCATGCGCGCTTCGTTGAAATAGTTGCCGATGATCTGCAGGCCGACCGGACGCTTCGCATTGCCGCCGGCGCCGAAACCGCACGGCACGCTCATTCCGGGCAAACCTGCCAAGCTCACCGAAAGCGTGTAGATATCGGCCAGGTACATCTGCACCGGATCGTCGCCCTTGGCGCCGAGGTCCCAGGCAACCGAAGGCGCGACCGGGCCCATGATGAAATCGCAAGCTTTGAAGGCTTCCTGAAAGTCCTGCGCGATGATGCGGCGGATCTTCTGCGCCTGCAGATAGTAAGCGTCGTAGTAGCCGTGCGAGAGCACATACGTGCCGACGAGGATGCGGCGCTTGACCTCGGGGCCGAACCCTTCCGCCCGCGATTTCTTGTACATGTCCAGTAGATCGCGGTACTCGCTCGCGCGATGGCCGTAGCGCACGCCGTCGAAGCGCGACAGATTCGACGACGCCTCGGCCGGCGCAATCACGTAGTAGACGGGAATCGAGAGCTCGGTTTTCGGCAGCGAGACGGGCACGAGGGTCGCGCCGAGCGCCTCGTACTCTTTGAGCGCCGCATCGACGGCCGCGCGCACGTCTTCGCTCAGCCCCGCGCCGAAATACTCGGCGGGCAAGCCGATGCGCAGGCCCGACAGCGGTTTGCCCGCCGGTGCGTCGGCGGCAAGCGGCTGCCCCAAGTAACGTGTGTAGTCTTCGTCGGCGCGCTGCAAGCTCGTCGAATCGCGCTCGTCGAAGCCGGCCATCGCGTTGAGCAAGAGCGCGCAATCGGCTGCACTTGCCGCCATCGGCCCGCCCTGATCGAGCGAGGAGGCAAACGCGATCATCCCGTAACGCGAGACGCGCCCATAGGTGGGTTTGATGCCCGTCACGCCAGAGAACGAAGCGGGCTGGCGAATCGAGCCGCCCGTGTCGGTCGCCGTCGCGGCGGGCGCGATGCGTGCGGCCACGGCGGCCGCCGAGCCGCCCGAGGAGCCGCCCGGCACCGCCTGCGCGTCCCACGGGTTGCGCACGGCGCCGAACGCCGAGTTCTCGTTGGACGATCCCATCGCGAACTCGTCCATATTGGTCTTGCCCAGCGTGACCATGCCCGCGCGAGCCAACCGCTCGACGACGGTCGCATCGAACGGGCTCTCGTAGTTCGCGAGCATTTTAGAGCCCGCCGTCGAATGCCAGCCGCGCGTCACGAAGACGTCCTTGTGGGCGACGGGCACGCCCGTGAGCGGGCCGCCCTCGCCCCGCGCGAGCCGCGCGTCGGCGGCGCGCGCCTGATCGAGCGTGCGCTCGGGCTCGACTTCGATGAACGCGTTCAGATCGCGCGCCGCTTCGATCCGCTTCAAATACAACTGCGCGAGTTCGACGGCCGAAATCGCTTTGCCGGCGAGCGCACTCGCGAGCTCGCTCAAACTTTTCTCGTACATGTCGTTAACTTTTTCCGTAAGTCATGCGGCCGAAGACGGTTACTCGATCACCTTGGGGACCAAATACAGCCCGTCCTGCGTGGCGGGCGCGCAGCGTTGGTTGGCTTCGCGCTCGACGGTTTCCGTGACGGCGTCTTCGCGCAGCCGCAACGCGACGTCCTCGATCTGCTCGATCGGGTGCGCGAGCGGCGCAATGCCGGAGGTATCGACGGCCTGCATCTGCTCGACGAGTCCGAAAAACTCGTTGAGCTGAGCAAGCGTGTGCTCGCGGTCGGCATCGGCCAATTCGAGCCGCGCGAGGTGGGCGATGCGTGTCACATCGGTCAGGGTCAAAGCCATGCGTCTCACCGGGATCTAGAGCACGGCGCAACGCGGAAAAAACTGTGTTGCGCCGCGGGGTTAGGGCATCGGACCGCGCCCTCGGACATGGGGGCTGGAACGGCAAAAAGGACCGCCCGTTTACTACAAATAGGTCGAAATTATAAGGTATCATTACGCGTTCGAACCAAACCCGGACCGGCCCCGTAGCGGCCACTAGGCGCCTTGACGCTGAGCCGCCGCCTCCCGTGCCGCAGCCTCCGGTCGAATTCTTTGCAGCTTCGCGCTCGCGTGGCGGCGCTCGAACGGCAGCCGCTCAGAACCCGAAGCTTTTATTTTTTCCGCCGCCGCGCGGCGCCTTGAGGGCGAAGCGAGGCCTCTCCCGCGAGACAGGATTTCATGTTCGGCTTTTTGCGCAGCTACTTCTCCAACGACCTGGCCATCGATCTCGGCACCGCCAACACACTGATCTACATGCGCGGCAAAGGCATCGTGCTCGATGAGCCGTCGGTCGTGTCGATTCGTCAAGAAGGCGGCCCCAACGGCAAGAAAACCATTCAGGCAGTCGGCCGCGAGGCCAAGCAAATGCTCGGCAAGGTGCCGGGTAACATCGAAGCGATTCGCCCGATGAAAGACGGCGTCATTGCCGATTTCACGGTCACCGAGCAGATGATCAAGCAGTTCATCAAGACGGCTCATGAATCGCGCATGTTTTCGCCGTCGCCGCGCATCATCATCTGCGTGCCCTGCGGCTCGACGCAAGTGGAGCGCCGCGCGATCAAGGAAGCGGCGCACGGCGCCGGCGCCTCGCAGGTCTATCTGATCGAGGAGCCGATGGCGGCCGCGATCGGCGCGGGCCTGCCGGTGTCCGAAGCGACGGGCTCGATGGTCGTCGATATCGGCGGCGGCACGACCGAAGTCGGCGTGATCTCGCTCGGCGGCATCGTCTATAAGGGCTCGGTGCGCGTCGGTGGCGACAAGTTCGACGAAGCGATCGTCAATTACATCCGCCGCAATTACGGCATGTTGATCGGCGAGCAAACGGCCGAAGCCATCAAGAAGGAAATCGGCTCCGCGTTCCCGGGCTCGGAAGTCAAGGAGATGGAAGTGAAGGGGCGCAATCTGTCGGAAGGCATCCCGCGCAGCTTCACCATTTCGAGCAACGAAATTCTCGAAGCGCTCACCGATCCGCTCAATCAAATCGTCTCCTCGGTCAAGATCGCGCTCGAACAAACGCCGCCCGAACTGGGCGCCGACATCGCCGAACGCGGCATGATGCTCACGGGCGGCGGCGCGCTGTTGCGCGATCTGGACCGCTTGCTCGCCGAGGAAACCGGCCTGCCCGTGCTCGTCGCCGAGGATCCGCTCACCTGCGTCGTGCGCGGATCCGGCATGGCGCTCGAGCGCATGGACAAACTCGGCAGCATTTTCTCGTACGAGTGACGTTGCACGTGAAAGCGGCGCCGCGCTCGTTCGCCCTCGATCGAGCGCCGGTGCGCACCTTGCCGACACCCGCAAACGTTCACGCTCTCGGCGTCGACCATGGAATACAGTCCGCCGCCTCTTTTTAAGCAAGGTCCGTCCGCGCTTGCGCGGCTCATCTTCTTTGTCGTTCTCGCACTGGTGCTGCTCGTCTCCGACGCGCGCTTCAAGACGCTCGAAGTCGTGCGCGCCGTGCTCGACGCAGGGCTCTACCCCTTGCAGCGCGCGGCGCTGTTGCCGCGCGATCTCGCGCTTGGCGCCGCGCAGTTCGCGGTCACGAACAACACGTTGCGCAGCGAAAATCGAACGCTCGCCGCCAAGAACCTCGAACTCTCGCTCACGGCGAACCAAGTCGCTACGCTCAGCGCCGAGAACGCGCATCTGCGCGCGCTCCTCGATCTGTCGCGCAACGCTTCCACGCAGTCCATTCCCGCCGAAGTGCAGTACGGCATGCGCGATCCTTTCACGCAGAAGGTCGTGATCGGTCGCGGGTCTCAGCAAGGCGTGCAGAACGGCTCGCCTGTCGTCAGCGAGGACGGCATGATCGGGCAAGTCACGCGCGTGTTTCCGATGCAATCCGAAGTCACGTTGCTGACGGACAAGGACGAGGCCGTGCCCGTCGAAGTCGTGCGCACCGGATTGCGCAGTATCGTCTACGGCACGGCCGCCGGCGACACGCTCGAACTGCATTTCGTGCCGATCAGCGCCGACGTCGTCGCCGGCGACGAACTCGTGACGAGCGGCCTGGACGGCGTCTATCCGCAGGGGTTGCCCGTCGCCAAGGTCGTACGCGTCGACAAGCAAGCCGACACGGCGTTCGCGCGCGTCGTCTGCGTCCCCGTGGCCGCCGTGCGCGGTGCGCGCGACGTGCTCGTGCTGCACTATCGCAACGACGCACCGCCCCGTCCCGAAGAACCCGCAGCGCCGCCGAAAGATGCCAGGGCCAAGAAGGGCGGGAAGACGGCCGAGAAGTCAGCCGAGAAGTCAGCCGAGAAGCCGGCGGCCGACGCGAAAGCCCCCGGCGCACCGGCTGCGCGCACCGCATCGGGAGCCGCGCGATGAATCGTCCGCAGTACATCTTGCTGCCGGTGAATCCGTACTTCATCGCGTTTAGCCTCGCCGCGGCGTTCTTGCTGAACTTGATGCCGTGGGGCCGGTTGATCGGCATTCCCGATTTCGTCGCGCTGGTGCTGCTGTTTTGGAACGTTCATCAGCCGCGTAAAGTGGGGATGGGCATCGCATTCTTCCTCGGGTTGCTGATGGACGTCCACGATGCGAGCTTGCTCGGCGAGCACGCGCTCGCCTACACGCTGCTCTCGTACGGCGCCATCACCATTCATCGGCGCGTCCTATGGATGCCGCGCGGCCTGCAAGTTTTCGCGGTCGCGCCGCTGCTCGTCGTCGCGCAACTCGTGCCGTTCGTCACGCGCTTGCTGACGGGCGCGCCGTTCCCAGGTTGGGGCCAACTCGTGCATGGCTTCGTCGAAGCCGCGCTCTGGCCGCTCGCCTGCTCGCTGCTTCTCATGCCGCAGCGTCGCCCGGCCGATCCGGACGACACGCGGCCCATCTGAGCGGGCTGTCCGCCGACGCATGACCGAATTCAAAAACACCCAGCAGCAGCTCATGAGGTTCCGCTTCCGCGTAGCGGCGGCGGGGCTGTTCGTGCTCGTCTGCTTCGGGTTGCTCGTGCTGCGCTTTCTGTTCCTGCAGGTGTGGCACTACAGCAAGTATTCGCTGCAAGCCGACGAGAACCGCATTTCGGTCGCGCCGATCGTGCCCAATCGCGGCATCATCACCGATCGCAACGGCGTGGTGCTCGCTCGCAACTATTCGGCCTATACGCTCGAAATCACGCCGTCCAAGCTCGACGACTCGCTCGATCACGTCATCGATAAGCTCTCCTCGGTCATCACGATCGATGCGCGCGATCGCCGCCGCTTCAAGAAGCTGCTCGAAGATTCGAAGAACTTCGAAAGCCTGCCGATCCGCACGCGCTTGACCGACGAAGAAGTCGCGCGCTTCACGGCGCAGCGCTTCCGCTTTCCGGGCGTGGATGTGCGCGCGCGGCTGTTTCGCCAATATCCGCTCGGCACCACCGCGGCGCACGTGATTGGCTACATCGGGCGCATTTCGCAACGCGATCAGGAAAAGATCGACGCGACCAGCGAGCAGAACGACAGCGACCCCGATCATTACGATCCGCGGCTGGATGCGAACAACTACAAGGGCACCGACTACATCGGCAAGATCGGCGTCGAGCAGAGCTACGAGGCCGAGCTTCACGGGCTGACGGGGTTCGAGGAAGTCGAAGTGACGGCGGGCGGGCGGCCCGTGCGCACACTCTCGCGCACGCAGGCCACGCCCGGCAACAATCTCGTGCTCTCGCTCGATATCGGCGTGCAGGAAGTGGCGGAACAGGCGTTCGCGGGCCACCGCGGCGCGCTCGTGGCCATCGAACCCGCGACGGGCGATGTCCTCGCCTTCGTTTCCGCACCGAGCTTCGACCCCAATGCGTTCGTCGACGGCATCGATCAGCAGACGTGGGACGAACTGAACAATTCGCCCGATCACCCGCTGTTGAACCGGCCATTGCACAGCGCCTATCCGCCGGGCTCGACCTACAAGCCCTTCATGGCGCTCGCCGCGCTCACGCTGCATAAGCGCACACCCGAGTGGGGCTTCCACGATCCGGGCTTTTACACGTTCGGCGGACACACGTTCCGCAACGACGTGCCGCAAGGCCAGGGGTGGATCGACATGAACCGCGCGATCATGGTGTCGAACGACACCTACTTTTATATGCTCGCGCATGATCTGGGCGTCAACGCGATCGCCAATTTCATGAAGCCGTGGGGCTTCGGGCAGATCACCGGCATCGACATCGCCGGCGAGGCGCGCGGCATTCTGCCTTCGACCGAATGGAAGAAAAAGGCCTATCGCAAGCCCGAGCAGCAGCGTTGGTACGAAGGCGAGACGATCAGCCTGGGCATCGGCCAAGGGTATAACTCGTTCACGATGCTGCAGCTCGCACACGCGACGGCGACGCTCGCCAACGATGGCGTCGTCATGCGCCCCCATCTAGTCAAGGAAATCGAGAACCCGATCACGCGCGAGATGCGGCTGACGGTGCCGCATGAAAGCGCCCGCATCGCCGTGAGCCAAGCCGATATCGACGTCGTCAAGCGCGGCATGGTGAACGTGACGAGCAACCCGTCCGGCACCGGCTACGAAGTGTTTCGCAACGCACCCTATACTGTGGCGGGCAAGACCGGCACGGCGCAGGTGTTTTCGTTGCAAGGCGCCAAGTATCACGGCGGCGCGCTGGCCGAGCATCTGCGCGACCACTCGCTGTTCATCGCCTTTGCGCCGGCGGATCATCCGGTCATCGCCGTCGCCACGATCGTCGAAAACGGCGGCTGGGGCGCGAGCGTGGCCGGCCCGATCGTGCGGCGCGTGCTCGACTACTACCTGCTTCAACGCGGCAAGCCCGGCGTGTTGCAAGCCGCCGTTTCGGCGGCCGCCTCGGCCACGCAGGGCGCCGCCGGCCCGGTCATCGGCGCGACGGATGCCGAGGGCTCCACGCCTAGCGTGAAGGTGGCCGCCGGGTTCAAAGCCCTGCCGCCGCCCGTGTTGCCGGCCTCGGCGCCGCAAGATGCGTCGGCGCCGCTGATCGCTACCGATGTCGTCGCCGCCGAGCGCGCTGCGGCAGGGCAAGCCGGTTCGGCTGCCTCGGCCGCGAACGCCGCCGATACCCTCCCTCGCAGCGCCAGCGATAGCGCGACGAGCGCCGCAGCCTCGCGCTCGAAGGCATCGGCGCCGCCCGCCTCGGCCGCCGAAGCGATTCGCCGGCTGCATCGGGCCGCGCCGTCAGGCGCCGCGGCGCACAGCGCGCCCGGCTCGCCGCACAAGCGGCCCGCGTCGTCCGACGAACCCGCGAGCGCCGCGCTCACCGCGCCGCGCGAGCATCGCCCGGGGGCGAGCGCGGCTACGCCGGACGGTTCCGGCCCCAACGATTAACGGAGAAAGGCATGCCCAACGACAAGCGC
Source organism: Trinickia sp. Y13 (assembly GCF_029522115.1). Taxonomy (GTDB): domain Bacteria; phylum Pseudomonadota; class Gammaproteobacteria; order Burkholderiales; family Burkholderiaceae; genus Trinickia. Next base: position 578,969 of record NZ_JAKWFK010000002.1, read on the forward strand.
GCCTGGCTCGAACGCATCAAGAAGATGTTCGTCGGGTTCGATCGTCCGCTCGCACTGACGGTTTTCCTGCTGCTGTGCGTCGGCATCGTCACGCTATATAGCGCGAGCATCGACGTGCCTGGGCGGGTCGAGGACCAGTTGCGCAACATCGTGCTCACGTTCGTGCTGATGTGGGCGCTCGCAACCGTCCCGCCGACCACGCTGATGCGCTTTGCCGTGCCGCTGTATACGTTCGGTGTGGCGTTGCTCGTGGCCGTCGCCGTGTTCGGCATCACGAAGAAAGGCGCAAAGCGTTGGATCAACGTCGGCGTCGTGATTCAGCCGTCGGAAATTTTGAAGATCGCCACGCCGCTGATGTTGGCGTGGTACTACCAACGCCGGGAAAGCTCGATTCGCTGGTACGACTTCGTCGTCGGCTTCGCCATCTTATTGCTGCCGGTGGGGCTCATCGCGAAGCAGCCCGATCTGGGCACGGCCGTGCTCGTGTTCGCGGCGGGCCTATTCGTCATCTACTTCGCCGGGCTTTCGTTCAAGCTGATCGTGCCCGTGCTGATCGCGGCCGTCATCGGCATCGCGTCGGTGGCGACGTTCCAAGACAAGATCTGCCAGCCGCAAGTGCAGTGGCCGCTGATGCACGACTACCAGAAGCATCGCATTTGCACGCTGCTCGATCCGACATCCGATCCGCTCGGCAAGGGCTTTCATACGATTCAAGCGGTGATCGCCATCGGCTCGGGCGGGCCGCTCGGCAAGGGCTGGCTCAAGGGGACGCAGGCGCACCTCGATTTCATTCCCGAAAAGCACACCGACTTCATTTTCGCGGTGTTCGCGGAAGAATTCGGGCTCGTCGGCGAACTCGTGCTGCTGACGCTGTACGTGGCGTTGATCGCGCGGGGCCTCTTTATCGCGGCCAACGGTGCGACGCTGTTCGGCCGGCTGCTCGCAGGCTCGCTCACCATGGCCTTTTTCACCTACGCGTTCGTCAATGTCGGCATGGTGAGCGGGATCTTGCCCGTCGTCGGCGTGCCGCTGCCCTTCATGAGCTACGGCGGAACGGCGCTGACGACGCTCGGCACCGCGGTCGGCCTCATCATGAGCATCGGCCGGCAAAAGCGCTTGATGAAGAGCTAGGGCCGAGGGGCTGCTCGCGCTCATCGCAGGGCTCGCGAGCGAGCCCCGGCTTCACGTCACTTCGCTTTCTGCTGTTTGTTCTGCTCCCTGAGCTCTCGGCTCAGTTCCTGGAACTTGAGCTTCGCAGCCGGGTCGCCCTGGGCCGCGGCGGCCGCGTAATAGGCGCGCGCCACGTTCAGGTTGCGCTTGACGCCGTCGCCGCCGCGCTCGTAGAACGAACCGGCCACGTACTGTGCGGTCATGTCGCCACCCTCGGCCGCCTTTTCATACCAGAAGAACGCCCGCGCGTTGTTGCGGGGCGTGCCGCGACCGTCGAGAAATTGATTGGCGAGCGCAAGCTCGGCCTGCACGTGGCCTTGTTGCGCCGCCTTCAAAAACCATCGATGCGCTTCGGCCGGATCGCGAGCGACGAACTCGCCGTCGTCGTACATCCGTCCGTAGACGTACTGAGCGTGCGACATGTTCGCGTCGGCGGCCTTGCGCAGCCATTTGCGGCCCTCTTCCACATTGGCCGCCGCGCCCTCGCCGTTGAGCAGCATCATCGCGTAGTTGAATTGCGCCAACCGATCGCCTCGCTCGGCCGCCGCGCGAAATTCTGCGAGCGCCGCCGGCAGGTTGCCGGCGTTGTAGTCGGCCACGGCCGTCTGCGTTTGCGCACCGCCGTTTGCAGGCGGCTGCGTTGGCGCTTGCGCCGCACTTTGCGCGGCTGCGCCGCACGCGATGGACCACGCCGACGCGCCGCATACGAGCAGCGACAGCGTGCGCGCCATGATCGTTCGTTGTTTCACGATCTCACCTCCTGCAATGCCGAGCGCGTCGCGCGGACGAGCCACATAATGTCCGCGGCAAGCGCGATGACACGAAAGCCGGCTTCGCGATACTGCCGAGCGAGCGCGACGTCCAGCGCAAAAATGCCTGCCGGGATGCCGGCGCGGCCCGCGGCCTCGACGATACGCGCGATGGCGGCCTGCACTTGCGGATGCTTCGAGTCGCCAAGATGACCGAGGCTTGCCGCCAAATCGGCTGGGCCCACGAACAAGCAATCGACGCCGGGCGTCGCGGCGATGGCCTCCACCTGCTCCAACGCGCGCGCCGATTCGATTTGCACGATCGTGGCGATCTGCGTATTGGCGCTTTGCACGTAATCGCGGCGCGCACCGAATGCGGCCGCGCGCACGACGCCCGCGACGCCGCGCAGTCCATCGGGGGCGGCGGCATCCGGATAGCGCGTCAGGCGCACCGCGTGCGCCGCTTGCTCGGCCGATTCGATGTTCGGGAACATCAGCGTGCGCGCACCCGCATCGAGCACGCGCTTGACGAGCCACCCTTCGCTCGCGGGCACGCGCACGATCGGCTCCGTGGGCAAATGCGCCGCGGCGATCGCCCGCAATTGCGCCGTTACGTCAGCCGAATCGTTCGGCGCATGCTCCATGTCGATGCACAGCCAGTCGAAGCCGGCATGCGCGAGCGCTTCGGCCGCATCCGCGCTGGCAAGCGAGAGCCAGAGCCCATACAACGGCTGGCCGTCGTCTTCCTTCAAACGCTGTTTCAGGGGGTTGGTGAACGCGCTCATCGGTTTGCTCCACGCCTACGCCTCGCAGGCAAGGAACGACGTGAGCTCGCAGATGCGGCGCCCGGCATGTCTCGCTCCTTGGGGACGTCTATCGGCCGGACGCGTCGCTGCGCATAAAACCGGCTCTGCCTCGATCATACCCTGACAATAAGCGGCCTCAGTGCGATGCTGCACGAGGGTTCGGGCGGCAAGGAACGGGTTCGCACCCGAGCGGCGACGCGACGCCACGAAGGCCGCCGCGGCCGGCTGCGACAACCCGCATCATTCGGCAGGGCGCACGACGTCTGCCCAGCAGTTCGGCGTTTCGTAGAGGCGGACTTGATGCAGCCGCAGATCGATGCCGTAATGCACGTCGTAGACTTGCGCCAGCGTCTCGAAGGCGATCGCGGCCAGGTTTTCGACGGTCGGCACGCGATCGATGACGACGGTCTTGTGATCCGGCATCGATTGCAGGAATTCGCGCACGCGCGTATCGCCCTCGAATACGATGAACGCGTGATCCCAGCGGCTCACGATGTGCTCCATGGCGAGCGATTTGACATCGGCGAAGTCCATCACCATGCCGCGATCCGGGGCGCCTTCCGTTTCCACCACCTTGCCGCGCAGTGTGATTTCGAGCACGTACCGATGGCCGTGCAAGTTGCGGCACTGGCTGCGGTGGTCGGGAATGCGGTGGCCCGCGTCGAATTCGAGTTTTCGGGTAATCGTCAGCACGGCGAATCAGGGAATGTTCAGATACTTGTGGGTCTGCATCGACAGGCGCCAGCGCGGATGGCGCTTGCACCAGTCTATCGCCAGGCGCGTATTCATCTCGCGCGATGGGCCGTCCATCGGCTGCACGAGAAAGTAGTCGAAGTCGAGTTCGGCATAGTCGGCAAGCCGTTGATTATCCTGCGGCACGACAACCTTGAGCTCGTTGCCCTTCGTGACGACGAGCGGCGCGTCGGCCTTGGGGCTCACGCAGATCCAATCGATCGATTCGAGCACGGGCAGCGAGCCGTTCGTTTCGATCGCCACCTCGAAGCCGGCGGCATGCAAGGCGGCCACGAGCGGCTCGTCCATCTGCAGCATGGGTTCGCCCCCGGTGCAGACCACGAAGCGCTGCGCCTCGCCTTCCGGCCACAGCGATGCAATGAGGTCGACGAGCGCACCGGCGTCCCGATACTTGCCGCCATTCTCCCCGTCCGTGCCGACGAAATCGGTATCGCAAAAGCGGCATACCGCGCTTTCACGGTCCTCTTCGCGGCCCGACCACAGGTTGCAACCGGCGAACCGGCAAAACACGGCGGGCCGGCCCGCATTCGCACCTTCGCCCTGCAACGTGTAGAAAATCTCTTTGACCGCGTACGTCATGCTGCGCTCGATTCGTCCAACTTGGTTGCTCCGCGGCGCACCGGTGCAAAAACACCGAGCCGCGTTCTGCCGTTACGCCGGCTGCGTCACCTTTTCGCCGGCGAGAAATGCCTCGTAACCGCGCTTGCGCAAACGGCAGGCCGGGCACTCGCCGCAGCCGAAGCCCCATTGATGCAATTCGGCGCGCTCGCCAACGTAACACGTATGCGTCTCGACGCGCACCAGTTCGACGAGCGCGTCGCCGCCCAACTCGCGAGCGAGCCGCCACGTGTCGGCCTTGTCGAGCCACATCAGCGGCGTCTCGACCAAAAAGCGGCTGTCCATCCCCAAATTGAGCGCAACTTGCAGCGCCTTCATCGTGTCGTCCCGGCAGTCGGGGTAGCCCGAGAAATCGGTCTCGCACATACCGCCGACGAGCACCGACAGCCCACGGCGATACGCGATCGCCGCGCCGATCGTCATGAACATCAGGTTGCGGCCGGGCACGAAGGTATTGGGCAAACCGTTCGCCGCGGATTCGATCTGAATCTCGCGCGTCATCGCCGTCTCGCTGATCGCGCCCAGCACGGACAAATCGATCATGTGGTCGTCGCCCAGGCGCGCTGCCCAGGCCGGAAATTCCCGCATGATCGCCTGACGCACGCCGTCGCGGCACTCGAGTTCGACGCGATGACGCTGGCCGTAGTCGAAACCCAGCGTCTCGACCGTCTCATAGCGCTCGAGCGCCCAAGCAAGGCATGTGGTCGAATCCTGACCGCCCGAAAACAACACGAGCGCGCCATGCTTCGCGTCTGTCCGAATCACCGTGATAACTCCGTCGACGTGATCAAAAATGGCTGCGCGTGGCGTGCGCCCACGTTGCGGCGCTGCACCGCCGGTGCCACCGCGCGGCACTTGGCAAGTATATGCCCCGCCCCGGCGAGCCGGGCTGCGCCCCGCTTATACCGTGCAGCAGCGCCGACGGGGTTCGGGCTCGGAATCCGGCTCGGATACGGGCTCGGAATCGCCGCCCCACCGGACCACGATCGAACCTGCCGCTTCGTCGCCATGAGAAAAACCCCAAGAACCTTGCGATTCTTGGGGTTGGATACTGCTGGTGGCCTGGGGCGGAATCGAACCACCGACACGCGGATTTTCAATCCGCTGCTCTACCAACTGAGCTACCGGGCCACGAAGAAGCGAGAGTATAGCAAGGAGTTTCGCCTCGCTCAAGACTTTCTTCCGATGCGTTCGCACAACATGGGGAAGGTCCGCTCGTCGGCGGCCGAGGAACCCTATTCATCCGGCTTTGGAATCGGGCAGCGCAAAACCGCCCAGTAATCCTGAGCGTCGACCCGAGTTTCGGCAGGCCCGCTTGCCGAAACTCAGACGGCTTTCATTGGGTAGGAAGAACTTGATCTCGGAGGGTCATCGATGGCGCTTCCCGACTAATGACCCTGGCTCGCTCGACGAGGAGCTGGTCTTGCGCATTCGGCGCGTTGGTATTCTGCTGAGACGCCGCAATCACTTCATTGGCGAAATCGAGCAGCGCGCCATCCCGGTCCAACCTAGCGCGATGTAGCGGTCCCGATTCCGGAAAGGGGGTTGAATCCCTATACAGGTACAGGATCGTCGCATAACCATCCAATGCTTCCACTAGATTTTGGAGACCTTCTCCCCCGGACTCAGACGCCGCGGCTATCACATTCGCATAACTTGACTTGAGATAGCCGGGTATCGACGATTCGGGTTGGGCCCGGATCAGTTTTGCCTCGGTTTGGGCGCACGCTTTTAGCTTCTGCGCCGCTGCCTTCACGGCCGGAACATTTTCTATCGCCGATGTCGCGGACAGCGCCGGTGCGGACGGCGCTTGAATATTAGGGGCTATCGTGATGCCGGGCTCCTTAGGCGGTAACGACTTTCGATCGAAGTCGTCGCCTTCGATTTTCTCCAGCAAAGCGCCGCCGCCCACAGCTGCCACCCCTATGAGGGTGACCTTCGCCGCGGTGCTATGGAGGAAAGACCTTCGAGTCGGGCCAACAGCCTGAGGTGCTCCAGCGGGAGGTGAGGACCAGGGGGGAAGCCCTGCGTCTTGCCCAGCGGGAGGCAAGGACCAGGCGGGGTACCCTGCGTCCTGTCCAGCGGGAGGCGAGGACCAGGCGGGATGCCCTGCGTCCTGTCCAGCGGGAGGCGAGGGCCAGGCGGGATGCCCTGCGTCCTGTCCAGCGGGAGGCGAGGGCCAGGCGGGATGCCCTGCGTCCTGTCCAGCGGGAGGCGAGGGCCAGGGGGGACGCCCTGCGCTTTGGAGAGGGTGTGATGCGTGACTAGACGGCGCACCAACTGACGGCCCACCTGCCGGATTGGTTGCGTGCGACCGCCGGGAGAACCAGTCTCGAACGGTGGCGGCGACACGGCTAGACTTGATTTCCATCATGCTTTCCCGAGTTGAATCAGGAAGCCAATCTAGTCTCCACCCGACGCGTTGTAGGAGCCCTACCACGAATCGATCAGTGTGGGAACGAAAGCGGCGTATGCACTCGGCATCGCGAGGGGCGAGTCACTCCTCGTCACTCCCCCTTGTTCTTGCTCAGATCGACGCCCAACTGCTTGAGCTTGCGATAAAGGTGCGTGCGCTCGAGACCCGTCTTTTCCGCCACACGCGTCATGCTGCCGTTCTCGCGCGCCAAGTGGTATTCGAAATAGGCGCGCTCGAAGGCGTCGCGCGCGTCGCGCAGCGGGATGTCGAATGAAATCGACGCAGCCTGCGGGAGCGCAGGGTGGCTGGTTGCCACGGCATCCGCCGCGAGCATCGGCAACGCGACGGCTGCCGCAACCGTCGTCACATTCGTGGGCGCCACAGCCTTCGCGGCCGCAGAGCCGACGGTGGGCGCGGCACTACCGCGAGCGAGCCCCTGCTCGACCGCTTTCAACAGCTTCTGTAGCGCGATCGGCTTTTCGAGAAAATTGAGCGCGCCGATTTTGGTCGCTTCGACCGCCGTATCGATCGTCGCGTGGCCGGACATCATGATGACCGGCATCGTCAATTGCCCTTGCGCGCCCCACTCTTTGAGCAGCGTGACGCCGTCCGTATCCGGCATCCAAATGTCGAGCAGTACTAGGTCGGGCGCCTGACGCAAGCGGTAGTCGCGCGCTTGTTGCGCATTCTCCGCCACCTCCACGGCATGCCCCTCGTCGCTGAGGATCTCCGAGAGCAATTCCCGAATACCCATTTCGTCGTCTACCACCAGTATGGTCGCCATTTATGCTGCCCTTGTCTGCGCTATTGCTTTTGTTGCACCCGGCACTGCGCCGCCGTGAGAGGCCGCTCCCCCGGAGGGCGCCGCATCGTCTGCCAATTGCAGGAACAAAATCGAAATCTGCGCACCTTCGATTGCTTCGCCTGCTTTCACTCGATTCCGAATATCGATTCGCGCGCCGTGTTCATCGACGATCTTCTTGACCATAGCGAGCCCAAGCCCCGTTCCTCTGGCTTTCGTCGTCACGTAAGGTTCGAACGCTCGCGTGAGGATGCGGGCGGGAAAGCCCGGGCCGTTATCGGATACGGTCAGGCGAACCGCGACGCGCACTTTGCCCTGCGCATCGGGGTCGCCATATTCTACTGTCTTGGTTTCGATGACGACACGTGGACTTGCGACATCGGCCACCGCATCCTGCGCGTTTTGCAGCAGGTTGTGTATGACTTGCCGCAATTGTGTCGCATCGCCACGGATCACGGGCAATGCCGATAGCTCGGCGGTGATCGCACTCTTGCGCTCTTCGACACCGTACAAGGTCAACACCTCCGCCACGAGATCGTTCAATTGCAGATTCGCGAGCACGGCGGGCGGGGTGCGTGCGTAATCGCGGAAGTTGTCGACCATTTGCTTCATCGCCGACACCTGGTTGACGATCGTCGTCGCACCGCGCTTGAGGACGTCGGCATCGTGCGGCGAGAGCTTGTCCGCCAGCTTCATCTGCAGCCGCTCGGCCGACAGTTGTATCGGCGTGAGCGGATTCTTGATCTCATGAGCCAAGCGCCGCGCCACCTCGCCCCAAGCCGCCGAGCGCTGCGCCGAAATGACGTCCGAAATATCGTCGAACACGATGACGTAGCCCGCCGTCCCCGCTTCGTCCCCATGCTCGCCCGGGGTGGCCGCCAACAAGCGCGAGCCGCGCACGAGCAAGGTCAGCGGCTCCGTTTCGCCGGGTACCGACACCGCCACCTGCTGCTGCCAATGGCCGCCATCTTCGACGACGCCCTCGCTGGCCGCCTCGCGATCGGCGAATGCCTTGCGCACCATCGCGGCGAACTCGGCCAGCACGCCGATGGTGTCCAGCGATGCGCCCAGCATCGATTGGAATGGCTGCCGGAAAATCCGCTCGGCGCCGCGATTGGCCGTCGTCAAGCGGAATTGGCGGTCGAGCACGAACACGCCGGCCGTCAGGTTCGCGAGGATGCTCTCGAGATACGCCTTCGAATGTTCCAGTGCGATGCGGTTGCGCTCGACCGCCGCGCGCGCCTCCGACAACTGGCGCGTCATCGCGTTGAACGACTGCGTCAAAAAGCCGAGCTCGTCACGCGACTTGATTTCTCGCTTGGGGGTGTAGTCGCCCTCGGCCACCTCCTTCGTGCCCTTGGCGAGCAAGAACAGCGGCCGCGCCAATTGGTTGCCGAGCGCGAGCGCGAGCATCATCGCGATGAACGTGGCCAAAAAGAGCGCGAGCGTCAGCGTGCCGATATACATCTTGCGCAAACCGGTGCGGCCGAGCGCCTTCTCTTGATACTCGCGATAGGCGCGCTGGACGGCATCGGCATTGCGCGCGAGCGATGGCGAAACCGGCTGCGTCAGCTGCAGGAAACGTTCCGCGGGCTGCAACAGCGACGTATTCGAATCGGGCACGCGCACGACCACCCGCAGGCGCAGCGTGCCTTTGGCGCCCTTTGCGTGCGGATCGCCGTCCACTTCGCCCTCGATGCCCGCATACCCGCGGCCGCGCGCTTGCTCGAGCATGGCCTGCGTCGGCAAATCGTCGGGCAGCAGCGAAGCGATGTTGCTCGAGGCTTGCGCCACCACGTGCACATCGGGCGACGCGCCCGAGACGCTGCGCGCCGATTCGACCAGCGTGGCCTCTTGGATGCCGAACTGATCGCGCATGCGCAACAACGTCAGCGTGGTGTTCGTCGGCGCCGTGCCGCCCAGCTGATCGGCCATGACGTGCGCCTTCGTCTGCAGATCGGACAACGAGGCATCGAGCATGCCGCGGCCCAGATTCAAGCCCGAGGTCAGCGCGGTTTCGACGTTGACGTCGAACCACGACTCGATGCTGCGCGACACGAATTGGTACGACACCACATAGATGATGCCGCCGGGCAGCACACCCACCAACGCGAAAAAAATCGCTAGCTTGGCGAGCAGGCGCGTGCCGAACTTGCCCTTGCGCAGGCGCGCGAGAATCATCGCGACGAGCGCGAGCACGATCAGCAGAAAGACGAGCGCCACGGCGATGTTCGCCGCATAGAGCCACGAGTAGTAGCGATCGAAGAACTCGGTATTGGCGCTGGCCGCCGCGAGCAGCACGAGCAGCAGCAGCGCCGTGACGGCGACCGTCGAGACGATCACGCGCACCACGATGCTGCTGAGATCCGCTTTTCGACGCATGCTATTTAGCACGTTCGGCCACCGTGAAGGTAAAGCGCTTCCAATCGGAAACGAGCGTCCAGTCGCGGTTGTTGACCGCATCGACCTGGAACGGCTTGGGCATCAACGCCGTGTCGAGTTGCATGCGCACCGACGCCGAATACGTTTCGCCAGGCTGGACCTGATTGCGATCGATCACGTGCCACGAGGTGACGTGCTTGATGACGGCCAAGGCGTCGGCCAGAGACGAGAAGCCCTGTTGCAGGCCGCCGCTCGATACGCGATATTCGCGCGTCAGCGGCTGAAACGACAGCCGCAGTGTTTGCGTGACCGAGACGGGCTGCTCGTCGAACCAATACCAGCGCGGACGCGTGAGATCGAACTCGGTCGTGAAATAAAGCGGCACGCCTTTGTTGACGGCATCTTCGAGACTGCTGTTCAGCTCGAAGTCGAAACGCGCGTCGAGGCTCCAGCCGTTGCCGTCAGCCTGCAACGACGCGCGCTGCACGGCGACCGTATCGGCACGCGCAGAGCCCGCCGCAACGAGGCAAACGGTCAGCCCGATCCAGAGCAAGGCCATGAGCCGAAGCGGAAAAAAGCGAGTGCTGATCGTCACCGTTTCTGAAAGCGCGCGTAGAAAAAACCGTCGTGGTCGATGTCGGCCCCGGTGCGCTCGAACTCAGCGGCGCGCTCTCCGGTGGATAAGGGAGCCGAGAACTCGGCTGCAGCGCCCCGGCAGGTCGGCAGCAGTTGCCCGGGCGCGTCCAATCGTACCGCATCTTCATGCGCGCGTTCAAACCAGTGCGCCTGTTCCTCGCCTTCCTCGGGAAAGATCGAGCACGTCACGTAAAGCAACTCGCCGCCTGGTGCGAGCAGCGGCCAGAGCGCGTCGAGGATGCGCCGCTGCTGCGCGACGAGCGCCGGAACATCGGCCACGCGCCGCAGCCAACGCACGTCGGGATGGCGGCGAACGATGCCCGACGCCGAGCACGGCACGTCGGCCAAAATGCGGTCGAACGCTCGCCCATCGTGCCACTGCGACGGGGCGCTCGCGTCCCCGACGAGCACCTGCACCGTCGCCTTCGATTCCGGCTGCGGTAAAGCGAGCCGCGACAGATTCTCGTCGATGCGCGTGGCGCGCGCCGCATCCGCTTCGAGCGCCACGAGTTCGACGTCGGCCAGCTCCAGCACGTGGCCCGTCTTGCCGCCGGGCGCCGCGCACGCATCGAGCACACGCATGCCGTCGCGCACGCCGAGCCATTGAGCGGCCAGCTGTGCGCCCGCATCTTGCACCGAGACGATTCCCTGCGCGAAGCCAGGGATGCGATCGACGGGAACCGGCGCGACAAGCCTGACGGCGCTAGGCCCGATTGCCGCGGCCGCGATCCCGTGCTCATCGAGCGTGCGTAGATATTCGGGCACCGTCGCGCGCCGCGCGTTGACGCGCAGCGTCAGCGGCCCCGGCGCATTGCCGGCGGCCAGCACGCGCTGCCAAGCATCGGGCCACGCACGCCGCACCGATTCGATCCACCACTGCGGATAATTCCACGCAGCCACGGGGTCCAGCGCGGCTTTCGCGAGCCAGCTTTCCCGCTCTCGCAGAAAGCCTCGCAGCACCGCATTGACGAGACCCTTGGCAAATGCGCACTCGCGCCGCGAGGCGATGGCGGTGACCGCTTGATCGACGACCGTATAGGCCGTGTATGCCGCGGCTGGGCCATCGTCGGCGAGCAGCGAGAAAGCGCACGCGAGCACGTTGCCGATATGCGCGGGCGGCGCTTTGCGCACGAGTTGACCGACGAGCCAGTCGGCCGTCCCCAGGCGCCGTAGCGTCCGGTAAGCGATGTCTTGAATCGCGCCGCGCGCGAGCGTCGCACTCGCCGCCGGCATCGCGGCCTGCACGGCGGCCAGCGCAGCCGGCAACGCCGTGCCGCCGCGGACGGCGCCCACGGCAAGCGCGGCGCCATCGAGTGCGAAGCCGAGCGAATCGGGCGCAAGATGAAGCGTCGAGAAGCGCGCGGCGCCGGATTGGGGCGCGGAACGCCGGGAAGAGGCGGATCGAGTCATTGGGAAGGCGGATCTTCGCGCGACGCGAGATGAACGGCCGCGTGACGTCGAGCGGCGTCACGACTAGCGCTTAGACGCGGAAATAAACGAGGCATTGTACCGCGTGGCCGGGGCGGCCCGATGGCGCCCCGTATCGTGAAGCCGCTAACGGCAGCCGCCTGAAAACGGCCTGCGCACAAAACGAAACGAGCCGAAACGCGCGGCAATCGGATCGCCGCTCCTCCCGGCCCGCTTCGCAAGCGTGCTGCTCGGGGAGCCTAGACGCTCACTCGTAGCGGCCCGTGCGCGCCATTTCCATCAGGCGCGCGATACGCTCCTCGGCGGCCGGGTGCGTAGAGAACAGATTCGCTATGCCGCCGCCCGAGAGCGGGTTCAAGATCATCATCTGCGCCGTCGTAGGATGCGCTTCGGCCGCGGCGAACGGAATGCCCGAGGCAAAACGGTGGATTTTGTCCAGCGCCGAGGCAAGCGCCTGAGGATCGCCCGACAGTTGGGCGCCGCCGCGATCGGCCTCGAATTCGCGCGCCCGCGAGATGGCCATCTGGATCATCGCTGCCGCAATCGGCGCGAGCAGCGCGACCGCGATCCCAGCGATCGGATTGGTTGGACGCCCTTCATCGTCCCGCCCGCCGAAGAACATCGCGAAGTTGGCGAGCGCCGAGATCGCGCCGGCCATCGTTGCCGAAATCGTCGAAATCAGGATGTCGCGGTGCTTCACGTGCGACAGCTCGTGGGCCATCACGCCGCGCATCTCGCGCTCGGACAGGACACGCAAAATGCCGGTGGTTGCAGCCACCGCCGCATGCTCGGGATTGCGCCCCGTGGCAAATGCGTTGGGCGCATCTTCGTTGATCAAGTAGACACGCGGCATCGGCAATTGCGCCCGCGTGGCGAGCTCGCGCACCATGCGGTAGAACTGCGGAGCGCTCGTTTCGTCCACTTCCTGCGCGTTGTACATGCGCAGGACCATCTTGTCCGAGAACCAGTACGAAAAGAAGTTCATCGCAAGCGCGATCACGAGCGCGAACATCATGCCGCGCGAGCCGCCGATCATGCCGCCGATCACGACGAACAGGGCCGTGATCGCGGCCATCAGCATCGCGGTTTTGACCCAATTGAACATGTGTGCTCCTATTTTCCGAATGCGCCCCGAACGGCCGGCTCAACCCGAGCCGCCGCCAAAGCACGGTCCAATTGTAAGCGATTTGTCAGAAACGAGTTGGGGCGCGCTGCAGCCGGGCGCGGCGCGCCGTTAGCGCGTGGCCGTCGCCAGTTTGAGCCCCAAACCGACGAAGGCGCTGCCGACAACGCGGTCGAGCCACTTCTTCACGCCGGGCTTGCCGCCCAAGCGGCGCGTCACGCCGCTCGCCACCCACACGAGGAACAAGCACCATACGACGCTCATCGCGATGAAAACCCCGCCCAGCGTGAGAAAAGCCAGCGCCTTGTGTTCGGTTTCGCTCGACACGAACTGCGGAAAGAACGAGACGAAGAAAAGCACGACCTTCGGATTGAGCACGTTGGTCCAAAAGCCTTGCAGGAAAAGCTGCCGAAGGGACTTGGCCGCCAACGCGGCGTCCTGCGCGGCGTCGCTTCGCGCCTGCTGCGATTTGCCTGTGGACGAGAAAGCGAGCCGCACGCCGAGGTAGATCAAATAGAGGGCGCCGGCGAACTTGATAACGGTGAAAGCCGTGGCGGAGGCGGCCAGCACCGCCGTCAAGCCGAACGCGCAGGCGATCGTATGGACGCAGCAGCCCGTGCAGATTCCAAGCGCCGACATCAGCCCGGCGCCGCGCCCCTGCGCGACGCTGCGGCCCACGATGTACGCCGTGTCGGGGCCTGGCGTCACGTTCAGCAAGAAGACCGCGGCGACGAAGAATGGAAAATGGACAATGCCGAACATGCTGGTGGGCTCCTTTGCCAAGTGCGTCGACCCTCCATGTTCGCATGGAGCGCCGGCGATGTGCATTCGTCTGTTCGGCCAAGCCGCGCGCCACCGGTCCGACGTCAGACCGCCTCGGGCAGACGCAGCCGTTGGCCCGGCGCCAAGGGGGCGCCAGCCAGGAATTCCCGGACGGGCAAGCGTTTGCCGCCCGGCTTTTGCAGTTGCGTCAAGCGCAGCGCCCCTTCGCCACAGGCAACGACGACGCCTTCCGGCGAGACGTGGACGATCGTCCCCGGCTCGGCCCGGGCGGCCTCGTTCGCCGCCTCGACGGGTTCGGCCGACCAAACCTTCAATGCCGTACCGTCCTCCAGGGTGGCAACGCCGCCCGGGAACGGATCGAAAGCGCGCACCTGCCGCGCGAGCGCAACGGCGCTGCGGCGCCAGTCCAGGGCCGCTTCGTGCTTGGCGATCTTCTCCGCGTAGGTCGCCCCCTCGGCCGGCTGCGGCGTCGCGGGCAAACTGCCCGTGCGCTCGAGGACGGTGAGCGCCTCGACGATGAGCCGCGCCCCCTGCGACGCGAGTTTGTCGTGCAGCGTGGCCGTCGTGTCGTGCGCGTCGATGGGCGTGCGCGCGACCTCGATCATCGCGCCGGTATCGAGTCCCGCGTCCATCTGCATCAACGTGATGCCCGTCTGCGCATCACCCGCTTCGAGCGCTCGATGAATCGGCGCGGCGCCGCGCCAGCGCGGCAAGAGCGACGCATGGATGTTGATGCACCCGTGCGGCGCGATGTCGAGCACTTCCGGCGGCAGCAACAAGCCATAGGCCGCCACGACCATCACGTCATGGGGTGTGGCGCGCAATTGATCGATCGCTTGCGCGGCTTCAGCGGGAAATTTACCCGTGCGGCGCAGCGACGGCGGCTGAGCGACGCAAAGCCCATGTTCGAGCGCGTACCGTTTGACGGCGCTTGCCTGCAGCTTCATGCCGCGACCCGCTGGCCGGTCGGGCTGGGTCAACACGAGCGGCACGGGAAAGCCGGCTTGATGGATGGCGGCGAGCGCTGCCGCGGCGAATTCGGGCGTGCCGGCGAAGACGACGCGCAGTGTGTGGGTCATGGAATGAGCGAGAACGGCGGAAAACGGCCAGTCGGAGAACGCATCACATCGCGTGCGCGAGTTTCTTCATCTTCGTCTTGATGCGAGTCTGCTTGAGCGGCGACAAGTACTCGACGAAGACGCGACCCATCAAATGATCCATTTCGTGCTGGATGCAGACGGCCAACAGCCCTTCGCAGTCGAGTTCGAATTGTTCGCCCTTCTCGTTCAGGGCCCGCACGCGCACTCGCTCGGCGCGCTCGACGCTGTCGTAGATGCCCGGCACCGACAAGCAGCCTTCCTCGTTGATCTTGCGCTCGTCGCTCGACCAGATGATTTCCGGATTGATGAAGGCGCGAAGTTGATCGTGCGTCTCCGAGACGTCGATGACGATCACACGCTCGTGCACGTCGACCTGCGTCGCGGCCAAGCCCACGCCGGGCGCGGCGTACATCGTTTCGGCCATATCGGCGACGAGCTTGCGGATACGCTCGTCGACTTTGTCGACCGGTTTGGCGATCTTATGGAGCCGCTTATCGGGATAGTTGAGGATGCTCAGTAAAGCCATGTTGTCAAAAGTGGTGGCGACGCAGCCGCGACGCGCGTTGAAGATCGACGATTCGGTAGGCCGTCCGGCCGGCTGGCGCCGCCCTCGGCAGACCCCGAAGATAACGCCGAACACGCACGCTTTGGGCGCCGCTCGCAGCAGCGGCAGCCACGCGTGCCGGCAACGTCGGAGTATTTCGGATGGTGAAAATCTTATCACGACGCACGGGAGCGCGCAGGCGCTCATGCGAAGTGGAGGCGCTATGCAGGCGCGAGCGCTAACACCGGCGCAGTTGAGCGCCTGGCTCGCGTTGTGCTCGGTGCGCGGCTTGCCGTCCGCGCTACTGCGCGAGCTGCTGTGCGCACACGGCGACGCGCAAGCGCTGATCGCGCAGCCGTTTCACACCCTGGCAGAAACGGCCGGCGAGCGCGCCGCCCGCGCCGTGGCGGCCGCTGCACGCTTTGACATCGCCGAGCAACTCGAGCGTACGCGCGCCTGGTGCGCCGCGCCCGGTCACACGCTGCTCACGCTGGACGACCCCGCGTACCCGCCTGCGCTGCTGACTATGCACGATCCGCCGCCCCTTCTTTATGTGAGGGGAGCGCTGCACTGGCTGCACGCGCCGAGTCTGGCGATCGTCGGCAGCCGCAATGCGACGTCACAGGGCGTAGACGACGCCGGACGCTTCGCGCGCGAGCTCGCGGCATCGGGGCTGGCAATCGTCTCCGGGCTTGCGCTGGGCATCGACGCCGCCGCGCACAGCGGCGCATTGGCGGCCGGCGGCTTCACCGTCGCCGTGGTCGGCACGGGGGCCGATCTCGTCTATCCCGCTCAGCACGCGGCGCTAGCGCGCGCGATCATCGCGCGCGGCGCCATCGTCTCGGAATGGCCGCTCGGCACACCGGCCAAGCCGGCGCACTTTCCGCAGCGCAACCGGCTAATCGCCGGCATGAGCCAAGGCGTGCTCGTGGTGGAGGCAGCCCAGCGCTCGGGCTCGCTCATCACCGCCCGGCTGGCCAACGAAATGGGGCGGGAGGTGTTTGCCATCCCCGGGTCGATCCACGCGCCGCTCGCGCGCGGTTGCCATCAGCTCATCAAGGAAGGCGCGAAGCTGACCGAGTCCACCCAAGACGTGCTCGACGAACTGCGCCCGGTGATGAGCCGGTCGTCGATCGCGCCGCCGGCGCGGCGGCCTCGATCAGCGGCGGCCGGGCCTACCGCCTCCAGTTCAGTTGGGAGCGGCGGGCCGAAAGGGGACAGGCCTGACGACGGCCCGGAACTGCGTGTCGGCAGCACGCAGCGGGGCACCCGACGGCGGGCGCCTGCTCGCCCGCGGCCCGTCCCCACGGCGCTACCGCTGTTCGACGGGCTACCGCCTGCGCCACGCTATCAAGTCGATGAAATCGATCACTTCGATCAATCTTCTGGAATTCATCGAACTCATCGAACGAACCCACCGACCCCATCCGCGCCGCCGCCCGAAGCCGAGCTCTCGCCCGCCGCCGCAAGCGTGCTGGATGCCCTCGGGCACGCGCCCGCAGCGCTTGAAATTTTGGCGGTTCGCACCGAAATGAGCAGCGCAGTCCTGCAGGGCGCCCTCCTGGAGCTAGAGCTACGCGGGCATTTAACTGTCTTGCCCGGCGGCCGTTACGTTCGGCACGTCCGCCGTTGACCCGGAACGATGGCCGAATCCGCCGTGCTAAAGTCCCCGAATCGCTACCGGGATAGAAAGAAAGGAATGCATCATGCCCGCGCTGAACCTCGATACCGACGCTGACCGGGTCGCCGAGCGCATCAACGAGCCGAACACGCTGCTTGTCGCCTGCCTTTGCGCGCAATGGTGCGGCACCTGCCGCGAATATCGCGCGACGTTCGACGCGCTGGCCGATGCGCATCCCGAGATGTGCTTCGTTTGGATCGATATCGAAACGCACGCGGATCGCTTCGACGATCTGGACGTGGAGAATTTTCCGACGCTATTGATCGAGGACGACGTCACGACGCGCTTCTTCGGCACCGTCTTGCCGCACGGCGCAATCGCCGACCGATTGCTGTCCGACCTGACCGCGCTGCCCGAGGCAGTGGGCGCGCCGAAGGTTCGCCCGGCCCTTGCAACGGCCTGATCCGTCCCCGGCCCTCGACGCGGCGGGGCCGAGACGCCGCGGCACGATCCATGCAGCGGGGAGCACGCCGGCGCGCCGCCCTCGATGGCCCTGCCGCACGGGTGCTCGGGGCGCCCACACAGCCGCCAGCCCGACGCTTTTTCGGGGGAACCGGACGCCGCTTTCGCGCCGTGTGCTATAAAGCGGTCGTTGAAGGGAACCCAATCCGGGATCGGACCCCGGTCACTAAACTAATCCTGTCATGTCCAAAGCACTGATCATTGCGGAGAAGCCGTCGGTCGCGAACGATATCGCGCGCGCCCTCGGCGGCTTCACCAAACATGACGAGTACTACGAGAGCGACGAATACGTCCTCTCTTCCGCGGTCGGCCATCTGCTCGAGATCGCCGCCCCCGAAGAATATGAAGTGAAGCGCGGCAAATGGAGCTTCGCGCATCTACCCGTCATTCCGCCGCACTTCGACCTCAACCCCATCGCAAAAAGCGAGTCGCGGCTGAAGGTCTTGACCAAGCTGATCAAGCGCAAGGATGTCGAACGTCTGATCAACGCGTGCGACGCGGGGCGCGAAGGCGAGCTCATTTTCCGGCTCATCGCGCAGCATGCGAACGTCAAGAAGCCGGTTCAGCGGCTCTGGCTGCAATCGATGACGCCGGCCGCGATCCGCGACGGCTTCGCGCATCTGCGCAGCGACGCCGACATGCAACCGCTCGCCGATGCCGCGCGCTGCCGTTCCGAGGCAGACTGGCTCGTCGGCATCAACGGCACCCGTGCGATGACCGCCTTCAACAGCAAGGGCGGCGGCTTCTTCCTGACCACGGTGGGGCGTGTGCAAACGCCGACGCTGTCGATCGTCGTCGAGCGCGAAGAGAAGATTCGTCACTTCGTGCCGCGCGACTATTGGGAAGTGCGCGCGCAATTCGTCTGCGCGGGCGGCTTCTACGAGGGCCGCTGGTTCGATCCGAAGTTCAAGCGCGACGAATTCGATCCGGAAAAGCGCGATTCGCGCCTCTGGAGCTTGCCTGCGGCCGAAACGGTCGTGGCCGCTTGCCGCGATCAGATCGGCACCGTCTCGGAAGAATCGAAACCGTCGACGCAGTTGTCGCCGGCGCTGTTCGACCTGACGAGCTTGCAGCGCGAGGCGAACGGCCGCTTCGGCTTCTCCGCCAAGAACACGCTCGGGCTCGCCCAGGCGCTCTACGAGAAGCACAAAGTCCTCACCTACCCGCGTACCGACGCACGCGCGCTGCCCGAGGACTACATCGGCACGGTCAAGAGCACGCTCGAAATGCTCAAGGAGAGCAACAACTATCTGCCGTTCGCAAAGCAGGTGCTCGACAAGAACTGGGTCAAGCCGAACAAGCGCATCTTCGACAATTCGAAGATCAGCGATCACTTCGCCATCATCCCGACGCTGCTGGCTCCTAAAGCGCTCTCGGAGCCGGAGCAGAAACTGTACGACCTCGTCGTCAAACGCTTCCTCGCGGTGTTTTTCCCGGCTGCCGAGTACCGCATTACGACGCGCGTCACCGAAGTGGTCGGGCATCACTTCAAGACCGAAGGCAAGGTGCTGGTCGAACCGGGCTGGCTGCAGATCTACGGCCGCGAGTCGAGCGGCGAGGATGCGAACCTCGTTCCGGTGCAGAAGGACGAAAAGGTCAAGACCGACGAGATCGCAGCACATGGCCTGACGACCAAACCGCCCGCACGCTATAACGAAGCGACGCTGCTCTCGGCGATGGAAGGCGCGGGTAAGCTCATCGAGGACGACGAACTGCGCGAGGCGATGGCCGCCAAGGGCCTGGGCACCCCGGCCACGCGCGCGGCGATCATCGAAGGGTTGCTCGGAGAGAAATACCTCGTGCGCGAAGGCCGCGAGTTGATTCCGACCGCGAAGGCATTCCAGTTGATGACGCTGTTGCGCGGCCTGGGCGTCAAAGAATTGACGGCGCCGGAGTTGACCGGCGAATGGGAATACAAGCTGGCGCAAATGGAACGCGGCAAGCTTGCGCGCGATGCATTCATGCAGGAAATCGCCCGCATGACGCAAACGATCGTCAAGCGTGCGAAGGAATACGACTCCGACACGATTCCTGGCGACTACGCGACGCTCGCCACGCCGTGCCCGAACTGCGGCGGCCAAGTCAAAGAGAACTACCGGCGCTTCGCTTGCACGCAGTGCGAGTTCTCCATCTCCAAGATTCCCGGCAGCCGCCAGTTCGAAGTCGATGAAGTGGAAACGCTGCTCAAAGAGAAGCAAATCGGGCCGCTGTCGGGCTTTCGCAGCAAGATGGGCCGCCCGTTCTCGGCCATTCTCAAGCTCACGTTCGACGACGAAACGAAGAACTACAAGCTCGAGTTCGACTTCGGCCAGGACCAGGGCGGCGAAGATGGCGAAGCGCCCGATTTTTCCGAGCAGGAAAGCGTGGGCGCGTGCCCGAAGTGTCACGCTCGCGTGTTCGAGCACGGCATGAGCTACGTGTGTGAAAACTCGGTCGCCAATCCGAAGACTTGCGATTTCCGCTCGGGCAAGGTCATCTTGCAACAGGAGATCGCGCGCGAGCAGATGGCAAAGTTGTTGGGCGAAGGGCGCACCGATTTGCTGACGGGCTTCAAGTCGTCGCGCACGGGCCGCAATTTCAAGGCGTATCTCGTCAAGCAGAGCGACGGCAAGATCGGCTTCGAATTCGAGAAGAAGGAGCCTTCGGCCAAGACTGCCGCCAAGACTGCGGCACGTGCGGCCGCCGCGGGCAACGCGCCGACCGACGAGGCAGACGAGGCAGCCACAGCCGCTCCGGCAAAGAAAGCCGCGGCCAAGACGGCGGCCAAGAGCGCCGCGAAGAGCGCCCCTGCCAAAACGCCGGTCAAGCGCGCGGGAGCTAGAAAGGTCAACGCCTAACGAGCAGAGACCAAACCCCTCGCAGGCCGCGGAAGTGCAAGGGGCAATACAAAGCGAGCGCCCTCGAGCGCTCGTTTTTTATTCTGCCGAATCCCTCCGGCGGTTCACCGACTCACCGCGCGCAAGCGCACTTGCGCGCTATGTCAAAGCGACGACGGTGGGCTGACGCGCCCGCGCGGCGGTCGCGCCATCTTGCGCGACGACGGCACATCGTGTCGGCCGCCGAATGCTTCGGCTTCGACTTCGAACGCCTCATCGTCAACCGCTTCGGCCGGTTCCATCGGCGGCTCCAAGGGGGACGCCGGCGCGCGCGAAGCCGGCGCGTCCTTCAGCCATAGCTCGCCGAGCGTCCCGTTCGGCGTTTGGCTGAAATGCTCGACGAGGTGGTCGATAAAGGTGCGCACCTTGGCGGGCAAGTGCCGGCGGCTCGGATAGCCGATATTGATTTCCACTTGCGGCAGCCGGTAATCCGACAAGACGCGCACGAGATTGCCGCGCGTCGCATCGCCGCCGATCAGATAGCTTGGCAAAATCGCGATGCCCATGTCGAGCAGCGCGAACTGCCGCAACATCTCCGTATTGTTCGCGATGATCACGTTCGACGGCCGCACGCGCACCTCGCCTTCCGGCCCCGTAAAGACCCGCTCATCGCCCCAATACTCAGTGGGCAGGCTCAAGCACGCGTGCTCGAGCAGTTCCTCCGGACGCGTGGGCGTGCCGTGCTTTTCCAGATAGGCCGGCGTGGCGCAGACGATCATGCAGCCCGTCGTCAGCCGGCGCGTGACGATGCTCGCGCTGCGCACTTTTTGGGCGATGACGATGCCTACGTCGAAGCCCTCTTCGACCAGATCGACGCTACGATCGACCAGCGTGAGATCGGGCACCACTTGCGGAAAACGCTGGGTGTAGGTTTGCAAGACGGGCGCGAGATTGTGCAGCCCGAAGACGACCGGTGCGACGATTCGTAGCGTGCCGACGGGCTCGTGGTTGCGCGCGACGACCATCTGCTCGACATCCTCGAGCTCATCGAGGATTTGACGGGCGCGTTCGAGATAGACCTGGCCCGACTCGGTCAGCGAGAGGCTGCGGGTGGTGCGGTTGAGCAGGCGCGTGCCGAGCCGGCCTTCGAGGTCTGCCACGTGGCGCGTAGCCACGGCGTTGGAGATGTCCATCGCGCTGGCCGCACGGGCGAAACTGCCAAGATCCGCCACCTTCACGAATACACGCATTGACTGCAAATGATCCATTGACGACTCCTGCCGCTTGTTGTTACTCAGAAAAAAAATTCTGAGCCAATCCGTAATTGTCCTACGACTTTGAAACGGGCGCAGAGTTGCGCGCGCAGCCAATTTTTATTTCGTAGCAAGAAACAAGCGGTCGGAACGATTGCGGAATGTGGGCGGTGAAATCGGACGGAACGTACGTCCAGTGCAAAAAAACCGCCCGAAGGCGGTTCTGGTCGGGCTTTTGAGTGAAGCGAAGCGATGCAATGCGGGGCAACGCCGTGCGACGCCGCCGACGCGCGCGCCGCTCGACGCCATCGATGCCGCCGGCGCCGAGCAGAGGCTCTAATCGCGCCCTAAAATCGTCAAGCCGAGGCGAGCCGGCTTTCGATTTCCGCTTTCGTCGCGGTCAGCGCCGCGGGCAGCCGCTGCCGAAGCGAATCGAAGAACTCGGCGTGCAGCGACAATTCGCTCCGCCAATCGGCATCGTCGACCGAGATGACCTGCTCGAATTGCTCGCGCGTGAACTCGAGCCCGCTCCAGTCGATGTCCTCGTAGCTCGGCGACACGCCGAACGCATGCTCGACGCCTTGCGCTTGGCCTTCTATGCGCCCGACCATCCAACGCAGCACGCGCATGTTTTCGCCGAAGCCCGGCCACACGAACTTGCCATCCGGCCCTTTACGGAACCAGTTGACGCAGAAGATCTTCGGCAGCTTCGCGCCGAGGCCGTCGAGCCGCTCGCCCACGTTCAACCAGTGGTCGAAGTAATCGCCCATGTGATAGCCGCAGAACGGCAGCATCGCGAATGGGTCGCGTCGCACGACGCCTTGCTTGCCCGCGGCCGCAGCGGTTGTTTCGGAGCCCATCGTGGCGGCCATGTAGACGCCTTCCACCCAATTGCGCGCTTCCGTCACGAGCGGCACCGTGCCCGAGCGCCGGCCGCCGAAGATGAACGCATCGATCGGCACGCCCGCCGGATTCTCCCAATCGGGATCGATCGACGGACATTGGGAAGCGGGCGCCGTAAAGCGGGCATTCGGATGCGCGGCTTTGCGGCCCGTTTCCTTGGCGATCTCCGGCGTCCAATCGTTGCCCTGCCAGTCGATGAGATGAGCGGGCGGCGTATCCGTCATCCCTTCCCACCAGACATCGCCGTCGTCGGTCAACGCCACGTTCGTAAAGATCACGTTGCGCTTGAGCGTGGCCATCGCGTTGAAGTTCGTCTTCTCGCTCGTGCCAGGCGCGACGCCGAAGTATCCCGCCTCGGGGTTGATCGCATAAAGACGTCCGTCCTTGCCCGGCTTGATCCACGCGATATCGTCGCCGATGGTCGAAATCGACCAGCCGTCCATCGAGCGGGGCGGAATCAACATCGCGAAATTCGTCTTGCCGCACGCCGACGGGAACGCCGCGGCCACACGGTACTTGCGGCCCTCGTTGGAGGTGACCGTGAGGATCAGCATGTGCTCCGCGAGCCAGCCTTCCTTGCGTCCCATCGTCGAAGCGATGCGCAGCGCGAAGCATTTCTTGCCGAGCAGCGCATTGCCGCCATAGCCCGAACCGAAGCTCCAAATCTCGCGCGCCTCGGGGAAATGCACGATGTACTTGGTCGAATTGCAAGGCCACGCGACATCGGCTTGACCGGCCGCGAGCGGCGCGCCGACCGAATGGACGCACGGCACGAAATCGCCGTTCTCGCCCAACGCGTCATACACGGAGCGACCCATGCGCGTCATGATGCGCATGTTGACGACCACATACGGGCTATCGGTCAACTCGACGCCGATATGCGCGATGGGCGAGCCGACCGGTCCCATCGAGAACGGCACCACGTAGAGCGTGCGGCCTCGCATTGCCCCGTCGAACAGACCGTCGAGCGTCTCGCGCATCTGCGAAGGCTCCATCCAGTTATTGGTGGGGCCTGCGTCGTCGCTATATTCCGAACAGATGAACGTTCGGTCCTCGACGCGAGCGACGTCCGACGGATCGGAGCATGCGAGATACGAGTTCGGCCGCTTCTCCGCGTTCAGGCGCTTGAGCGTGCCGGCCTGGACCATCTGTTCGCACAGGCGATCGTATTCTTCCTGCGATCCGTCGCACCAAAGCACGCGATCGGGCTTCGTCAGGGCAGCGATGCGCTGGACCCAGTCAATCAACCCGCGATGTTTGACGTAAGCGGGCGCTTCAACTGTGGCAGGGCCTCCAAAGGCGGAATGATTCATCGAGCAGTCTCCGTTTTGTGATCGTTAAGAAGGAAACGGGTGTCGCTCGCTGACGCTGCATGCGAGAGGCGCGTTCATGCGCGTACGCTGCGCGCGAGAACGAGTGCGTCAGGAGCGGGAAAGATCGCCTGCCCATGGGCGGGGCAGGCGCGATACGGGCGCGCCGGGGCGCGCGGAGGCAATTGTCGGCTTGCGCGCGGGCGCGACAAGCTGTTAAAAAGACGCAGTCCTGCCTAGTGAAAGCTTTGAGCATCGTGACGAGCTTCGTTGCATCGCTCATGCCAGCTTGTGATCCTGTGACAGGTTGGAACCGAGAAGCATATCACTCCGTCTATAGCGTGCATCGTGCGCTGCAAAACTCAATTCCTTGCTTATGAAGATTGCCATTCTCGACGACTACCAGGACGCCGTCCGCAAACTCGATTGCTTCCAACTACTGACCGGCCATGACGTCAAAGTGTTCAACAACACCGTGCGCGGGCTCGGGCAACTGGCCAGCCGGCTCGCCGAAGTCGACGCGCTGGTGCTGATCCGCGAACGCACGCGCGTCACGTCGCAACTGCTCGACAAACTGCCGCATCTGCGCATGATCAGCCAGACGGGCAAGGTATCGAGCCATATCGATCTGGCCGCGTGTACCGAGCGCGGCATTGCCGTGCTCGAAGGCGTCGGCTCGCCGATCGCGCCCGCCGAATTGACGTGGGCCCTCATCATGGCCGCGCAGCGGCGCATTCCGCAATACGTGGCGAACCTGAAGCAGGGCGCCTGGCAGCAGTCGGGGCTCAAGACCTCGGCCTTGCCGCCGAACTTCGGCTTGGGCACCGTGCTGCGCGGGCATACGCTGGGCGTGTGGGGCTACGGCAAGATTGGCCGAATCGTAGCCGGCTACGGTAAAGCTTTCGGCATGCGCGTGTTGATCTGGGGCCGCGAGCACTCGCTGGAAGCAGCGAAGAGCGACGGCTACGAAGTGGCGGCGAGCCGCGAAGCGCTATTCGAAGAGAGCGACGTCTTGACGCTGCATCTGCGCTTGCATGACGACACGCGCGGGATCGTCAAGCAAGCCGATCTGCTGCGAATGAAGCCGACGGCGCTGTTCGTCAACACGAGCCGGGCCGAATTGCTGGAAGAAAACGCGCTCGTCAATGCGCTTTCGCACAATCGGCCGGGGATGGTCGCAATCGATGTGTATGAAAGCGAGCCGATCTTGCAAGGCTATGGGCTCCTGCGGATGGAGAACGTGATCTGCACGCCGCACATCGGCTATGTCGAGCGCGAAAGCTATGAGCTGTATTTCAGCGCGGCGTTCAAGAACATTCTTGCGTTCGATGAAGGCGATATGGCGAGCGTCGTCAATTCGGAGGCGTTGAGCGTGGTGCGGCGGCGCTGAGCGCGCCCGGTGCGCTGATCGGCGTTTGCTTCGGCGGGCTTTCGCAGGCTTGCATGCGAGGGGCGCGGGCTTCGGCTCGCGCGCCGCGTTCGCTCGTTCGCTCGTTCGCTCGTTCGCTCGTTCGCTCGTTCGCTCGTTCGCTCGTTCGCTCGTTCGCTCGTTGATCAAGCTTGGTGGACGGCGAGTTCCGAGAGTTGCGGCAGGCGCTCGAGGAATGCTTCGCCATCCGCGCGGCCGAGGTCGTAGGCGGGCCTCATCAGCGCGGGCTGCGTATAGTCCCAGCTCGAGATCGGCACTTTGCGCGAGGGCTGCACATAGAGCCTTTGTTGCGAGCCGTGCGAAATCACGAACGTTTGCGGCCGCGGGTAGCGGCGCGTGACCATGACGAGCACGCGGCCCGGGGTTGCGTCGAGCGCGTCGACGGGTACGTTATCGACCATGCCGCCGTCGAGCACGGGACGGCCGTTGCGCCGCAGGACGGGCGTGAACGGCGGCGTGCAGGACGATTGCAAGATGAGGTCAGCCAACTCGTCGACGACGAGGCAATCTTGCGCGCGCACGAATTCCGGCCGAAAGCCGAGCGAGCGGCCGAGTGTCGGGTGAAGCACTTTGCGGATGTGCTTGTCGATGTTGTAGGCGATGAGGCCCGCGGCGACCGATGTGCGCGCGCCGAGCCAGCGCGGCACGCGCGAGACGCCGACGCGAATTTCGGGCGCGCTCGCGAGCTTGGCGAAAGGTTCGCCGTAAATGTCGAGCAATGCGCGGCGATAGATCTCATAGTGCGGGAATACCGCTGCGCCGCGACGCCATAGGTTGCCCCAATAGACGTTCTTCTTGTTGTGGCGAAGCACGTCTTCGTAATAGCGCATGACCCACTGCGAATCGCGCGTGTAGAGCATGCATGCTGTCGCCGCGCCGGCCGAGATGGCCGTGATGACGCGCGGCGCGAGTGCGAGTTCGGGCTGGACGACGTCCCAGAAGCCGGCCTGCCACCAGCAGCGGTTGCCGCCGCCTGCGAACACGACCTGATCGAACATGGCTGATTCCTTTTCGGTGCGCGCGTGCGGTGAAGGGGGCCGGTCAGTTGATGAGCGCGTACGTGGTCGTCGCGTGGACCGCCATCTTGCCTTCTTCGTCGACGAGCTCGATTTCGCCGAAGACCAGATTGCGGCCCATGCGCAGTACGCGCGCGGTGACGAGGACATCGCCCTTACGTACGGCGCGCATGAAGTTGATGTTCAGGGAGACCGTCGTCATGGGGCGAAATTCGCCGAGCGCGGCCGAAATCGCGACGATCATCGCCGTATCGGCCGCGGCCATGAAGACTTGACCGCAGATCACGCCGCCGGAGTGGCGCAATTCGCCTGAAAACGGCAGTTTTAGCGTAGCGCCTTCGTCGGAGACGGACACCGGCTTGAGCGCGAGCGCGCGCACCCACGGAGCCAGGACGCGGTCGAGCAGATCGAGGACGGCGGATTCGGTCATTGGGCTCTCCTGTCGGGAGTGGGTGCGGGCGACGCTGGCTTCGGGGTTTGGGTTCTGCGGTCGTGCTTTGCGGTCGTACTTTGCGGCAAAGCGCCGCGTCACGGTGGCGACATGATACCGGGGACGGAAAGATCGTATGTTTGAGCGGCGCTAGGTTTCTCGCCAACGGGAGCCCGTCCAGAGGCGATCAGCGAAGATTTTTTGGGAAAATGACGAAAAGGGACTAGGCAAGCATAAAAAAGTCCTGCATAATTCGCAGTCTCTTGGGGCGTTAGCTCAGTTGGTAGAGCAGCGGACTCTTAATCCGTAGGTCGAGTGTTCGAGCCACTCACGCCCCACCACCGAATTCTGCTGTAGGAAATCAGGCACTTGCGAGCGATCGCGGTGCTTTTTTTTCGTCTGTAGGGTGCGTGTGCGGGCGCCAAAAACTGGCCTTTGCCGGAAAACTGCCGGAACGGAAGAATCCAGACCAAGCGATCTCAATCTTTCGCATGGAGTCTGGAATGGCATACATCAATCAGGAAGCCGTCGGGAAGCAAGGCTCGCGACAGGCGCCTGCGTCCAGGTGAATTCGACAAGCTGAAAGCACTTCTGTCCGCCAGTCGTAACCCATGGGTTGCTCCGGCCTTTGAACTCGCCATCGAGACCAGCTTGCGTCAAGGCGCCTTATTCAGCCTCCGCTGGGAATGGGTGGACGTGGCGACACGCGTTATTCGCTTCCCTTCGGATGCGCGAGGTGCCGACAATAAAGGTGTGCCGGCAGTCTTACCGCTATCCATACGTGCAGCCGACATCCTCCGCCATCTCGCAGCAATCGCTGAAGGCGAAGAGGCTCGCCTTAGGCGCGCACTCTATGGCCCCGTCGACGCTCGGCAAGACTTATCTGGACCCGTTTTTGCAACCAGCACGAATGCAGTAATTTGTGTCTGGAAACGCATCCTCCGGGCGGCCGGAACGCATGATCCCGAACTTCTAACGCTTCGCTGGCATGATCTGCGCCACGAAGCAGCCTCCAGGCTTTTTGAGAAGGGTCTCCATCCAATGGAAGTCGCATCGATTACTGGCCACAGAAGCATGCAGATGCTAAAGCGATATACGCACCTCAGACCCGAGACCCTGATAGCCAAGTTGGGGTAACTCCCGCGTCCGACCAGTGCTGTTCGCACCGACAATCAAACAGGGAGCTTAGCGCACGGCCGCTTGCGGCTAAGCTCCTACAACCTTCGACACCCCCGCTCAAACAACGTTCTTGTGACGCCGCCGCAAAGGTTATGCTTATGCTAGCCGCAAGTAACGACACCAAGCGCCCTTTCCCCGCACACCCATTCGTTGGAAAATCCGAAAAAAACGGCAAGCATCCCGAAAAGGGATTCGCTCCGCCACGAGACGTTGAATGCATTCGGCATCACGTCTCAATAGTAAAGCTCCAAAGACGCTTCAGCCCTACGCTCGTCTCCCTAGAATATCTAACACACTCAGGAAGAAGCACGCTCACACGCCCTCTATGCCGACCTTCAAGCCACCAGTACAATGAAAAACCCAACACCTGCACCTTCGTGGAAAGCGGAGCCATGTAGATATTCGCGCTCCCGTCCAATCGATCGATCTCCCGTATGACATCCCGAATTATTCCAGCAGTGGAAAATGGATCATTAGCAGGCGCGAATCGGCGATTACTAATCCATTCTGGTGACAAGGCCACATCACCGCTCTGGTATGCACGCGTAGCACTCTGTTGATACATATCCGGACTAAGTGACGGAAACGCGAACAAAGGATAGACAATTGAATTGTCCTTGTAATGCGCTACCTCGCCAATTAGTTTATGATCGAAGCCAACCCCTACCAGCAGATAGTCCTTACCCTGCGATGAGTTCACACCCCGCATCCCTTGAATGGGGCGCACAACTCCGCTCGTAATCGTACTGAAGTTGGTTTGCTCTTGCCGTACATAATAAAGTGGCTCAGAGTAAAGCGCTGTAAATTGCTTTAACCCACCGACAGCCAGCTTCACTACCAAAAAAGTAAGAACATGACGCATAAACCCTGTGACATCAATACAGATATTCTTCCCCGCCAACTCTCCCATTTCGAGCAACAAAGCCGAGACTTGTGCTATTTCATCACGCGCACTAGGAGCGACGATAACGGCCCCAGTAGGCTGCTCGACAGGCGCATACTGGTATTCAGGATGCACGAGCCAGATCTTTTTACCTGCCCTCACCGAGCCAAAAACATTATTAACCCTATCGCTATTATTGAAAGCCGAAACAAATACATCAAACACCGGAAGTTCGTCTGATATCCGTTCGACATGAATGGGTCTTCTATAGAAACAACCATAATCGACATTCATTCAAAATAGCTCTTTCTGGTCAACGATCACGGATCGCTTTGAGAAGGGATTATTCCACCTACCCTCAAGCACCTTCAAATGCAAATCAAACTCATCCCTGCGCCCCGGCTCAAATATAGCCGTCAATAGATCACGCGAAAGGCTTATATCACCCCTTCGACCAATAGAGAGATCCCACCGCGGCGACAACACAGGATTCAACTGAATCTTTCGAAGTAGTTTATGGCTATTTCGATCTGGACGTCCCTCACCAATCTCGAAGACAAACGAGAGATTCAGAGCCCACCTCAAGGCGCTTCTCGCAACTTCGCTAAGATCCTCATCGGCGAAACTGACAGCCAAAGGGGAAACCTCCGGGATATTAAGCGAATACCTCGCCGTTCGCAGCAATGACGCTAGCTTTCCAACAACATCGCCAGCACTTTCAGAATGACTTCCTATATTGGCATCCGATTCGAGCATAAACCGCGCCGCCTCGTTGGCTGCTTGATTCTGTGAATCTATATCTAAGGCAGTACCGTTTATAAAATCCAATTCCTTGAATTTTGCAACACTATAAGCCCGTCCTAAAACAACCAGTAGGTTACGAGGATTCCCAGAGGACATTTGCACAAAGGTATCGAAGCCCGCATACGGAAAGTTGCGGCTACGTCGAAGCTCTCGACATAGTTGTGCTAATAGATCGCTTGCGTAATGCCCGTAGGCCGTCGAGTAATATTTTGGAGTATCTGCCGCTCCACTAGCGTATGACAGCGCATCAGCGTGAAGTGTACGCGCGACCTGCTCGCACGCGCCATTTCCCTTCGCTTTCTTACAAAACAGGAGAATGTTTAGCTTCTTAAGAAGCACGGGCAGTCCATCCGTCAGTAAGCCGCAGATTTGCTCGCCATTAACCCGTGCCCCGGTAGTCTTATCCACCAATGGCTCAAGCGCGCTGCGGAAATTCCGAAGAAACAGCGGTTCCATGCCCTGAGGAAGCAAGCGGGATAGAAAATTCTGATAGAAATTCGACGAATCGATCTCGTCAAAGAAATTTTTAGGATCCAAGGTCGCGGCAGACCTTATGCCGTCCAGCGAAAGATGCCCAGCCGTCACCAACCGTTTAATTACAAATTTACGCGCGAATTCAGGATATTTTGCGTAATTCCGCAAAATATCATCCAACAAAACCTTCTTGAACTCAGAGCCTTCTCGGTTGACTTCCCCGTTTGCCAAAGTCGCAAACGTCTTCATGGCATAGATTCTACCGCCTATCCGAAAGGTAGACCGCCCTTCGCCGAACCGAATCATGGTGTTCAGCACCTGCTGCTGCACCACAGAAAAATTTTCCACTTCGTCGATGAGGTATAGCAACGGACCATCCAACGAACGATGCCATTGCGCTATACACTTACTCATACCTAGCGACAATGCGCCAACAGCGAATGGAACCGACAGATTCAATTCACCTGAAAATGCGAAATTGTTGATTTGCTCATCGATCTCCCTCCGTTGGGCTGTCACCCATCTAGCGAAAGATGAGACCGACTCAAGCTTTTCTACTTGAGGGTCAGTAATAAACGATGCAGCCATTCTGATAAAACCTACATCGTCAAATTTGTCGTTTGGCGATGTATTTTTTATCAGATCAAGCGTCTCCAGCACAACCTCTGCAAGACGCAATTCTAAGTACAGCGAAAATGCCTTCGACCATCGCGCACCGCCGTCGTTATCCTGAAATTCAAATCGAGCGGCATCAAAGCTATTCGCGCGCAAAAATACCGCCAAAAACTTGTTCTTTTTGACAATATCCACACCGCTCATTTTCGGGAATCTAAGACGCATTGCCGAAAAAGAATAATATCGCAACAGGTGCGTTTTTCCCGTCCCCTTTCCGCCCAAAATAATTTTAGAGACGGGAGATCGAGGTTCAATTATTTCATCGATAGTGCTACCACCAATTTCCACCCAGAGATCATTTATCTGCTCGTCCGTGTAATCGGACGCCTTAAAGAAAGCAAACGGATTAGTGCGATCCATATTCACCACCATCAATATTTTTTGTCGTAGCGAACAAATATCGGTCGCCAAGGAACAGTTCTCCCCTCGTTCCAAAATACGGGAGGCACGTTGTCAGGCGTATTGTGCGAGAAACCCAACAGTAGCTGCCCATCTTTATATCCGAGCGGGATGCTAGGATTGAGCTTATCCCCGTAAAGCGAGCACATATTCTTCAAGGCGTCCAGTGAAAACCAGTCGGGCGGCGCATTAAAGTAGCGACTTTCCTGGCCAAATGCTTTATATGTGTCATCCAGCTCAAAGAGAGTCGTAACGTCTTTTCCAAAGAAATCACTTGCAGACAATTTCTCTAGGCCGCTGGTCGTCGCAAAGAGCGAAACGAAGCGCAACTCGACACCAGGACTGTTTTCACGAATGAGTTTAATATACGGCTTTAGATACTCCGTGGCCTGCGTTCCAGACCCGACCAAATCATCAAAAAAAACATACCGCGCAACTTGCGCCTCGCGCTGCTTATATATGATGCGTCCAGTCGGATCCGCGACGGGCACGAACGCACTAGTCACATCGGAAAACAGATCCTTCTTCAGATAGTTTACCTGTCTGAAATAATATAAAAGATGCGCTCCACTTTCCGCCGGATTTCCGACACCGATGAAACGCGTCGACGCCAATTCATCGCTATACAACCTCTGAACAAGATCGAAATCCCTGGTGTTACCACAATTCCGTCGTATCCGCTGTTTGATCGGGCTTTCAATTTGATCCCGATATACTGCCTTGAGCATCTGACGAACGAGGCCTTTGCTGAAGTACATGAATCGAGTCAGCATCAGCAGAGCCAGCCTCTGCTCGTCTTCGGCAGAGCAAGATTCGCCGGTGAAATTATGCACCCACGCCTCTATCTCGGGCCATCGGATCTCACCATCCCAGGCTTGCTCGACAATAACCCGCAATTTTTGTTGATATTCTTCGGCGCTCATTTTGAGGAGATCTTCCTAAAAACCAATACGCTTTCGCGCGAGATCACGGATGCGGTTCGATTTCTCTTTGTCATCAGCCCTCTTGATTTAATATCATCAAGCAGGCTAAGCTCCAACTCCAAACCCGAATTTTGCAAGATCTCAGAAAAGTAGCTGTCATTTCTAACAACCTCGCCAGTCACCGCATTATTTCCAACCACCAAAACAATACGCCCGTCAACGCTTGCCACCCGAGCTAGCTCCTTTAGTGTCTGAGCCATCTCAAAGAAGTACACCCGAGTGATCTTCGCTCGCGTCGGATTCGCCTTCTCGATTCGCTTCAACAACGTCTCGAAGCGTCGCGGAAGTTTTCCCGTATCAAAGTCGTTTGCACGCATTGGAACATGCTCACGGCCTATTGACTGAGCTTCTAGATGTTTTAGCTCGCGAGGCTCGGCCATTCCCAGCCAATTGAGTGACAAACTTGTTGCCCGTATGTATTTCTGGGCGCTCCCGTACGGTGGAGAGGTCACGATCAATGGAATAGTGCCGGAGCCCAGCGGCGCGTTAGCTTTAGCGAACGGATCGATCAACCTACGCGCGTCATGCCCGGCGATTTGCGCCTGTTTGCGCCGAGGGTTTGTTAAATTGGCTTCCTCAACACGTTGCACGTTCCAAGCGCAAATTCTGGCAAATTCCTCGACAGGGTCGACCTTCTCCAGCCAAGCGAGACGATCCTTTATTCTCGCCCGCACGGCATCGGGGAGCGCTTCCTTGTCGTTCAATCGCACAGGTACGGAGACGTTCGGGTCGGCATTACTGAGCCGTCTCGCGAGAACCGAGAAGCAAACTAAGAAAAATTGCTCGACACTGCCGGCGGCTACCTCCCGGACAGCGCGCAAGATGATCTCTAGCCGTCGCTTCCGTTCTTCGGAATACCACATGTGGTCATTCACAATTGCGATGACCGGGGCTATACGAAGCCGCTTAGCGCGACCACAGATGTTCCTTGCAACCTCTCTCAACTGCTCGGGATCATAAGACGTCGTTTTAACTTGTGTGATAAGGAGGGCCATGGGGTTCGCGTCCGCGACGAACGGCGAGCACCCAGCAAGGGAAGCCTCCAGGGCAACCGTCCCAGATCCACAGAATGGGTCTAGGACGACCGATTTTTTACCTGCCAAGGTACTTGCATGCACGAAGAAATGAGCAATGTGAGGAAGTAGCTTCGCAGGATACGGGTGCAGCAGGTGCGTCTCCTGATCGCCGAGCCGAATCCAGTCGACCAACTGGCGAAAATCTACTTCGACAGGCTTCTGAGAGTTTCGGAACGAAAGTCGCAGTTGATCGAACAAGACAGACGTGTCAAGTTGACCGCGCCGCTTCGATCGTGCTCGGAGAACATTTTCAAGCTCGTTTTTTTTACCGGGCGTCGCGGGCATGGATTGTTAGCATGTTGCATTCTGGGACAGCACTGAATCAGAACCCCCGCTGACGAAGCAGTTCGGTCAGCAGCGATGCTCTTCGCCAGTGTATTTTCTCACGACTTCCAGCGCCGCCGACACGCTGGCCATCGCTCCGGCAAGATGATCGATCGTGAGACCGACAGAGCCCCCTCGGACTGACATATGACGAATACCGGCGCAAGCCTATCCTGCCTTAGAACCAAACCGACCGCGTTTCTTGCGCTGTCGCAATTTTTTGCGTTGAAGGCGCATACGATGCCTTGCCCTGCAAGCCATCGGTCCGATATTGCCGTCAGAAAAGGCAGCGAGCGCGCCCTGCGCGCCCCCCGACCGCTGACGAAGAGCCGCACCGGAATCGCGAGACGCAGATACTTCAAGCGAAGCAATTTCGACGTGCGATTTGCGCTACGCTCGTGCGCTGAAGAACTACCGCCCGGATCACCACTCCCGTCGATGCTTGCTCAAACACCTACCCACGCGCCCCTCCTCCGACTCGCATGTTTTCGTCACGGCGAGAGCGCCGCAAACGCCGGAGATGCGACCGATGACCCGGAGTCAATTCCCTTGACGCAAAATGGACGGCCGCAGGCCGTCGCGATAAGCCTACGCTTTGCCACTGCGCCAAACCGCTTAATTTGCTCTCCCTTCCTCCGCGCCCGACAAACAGCAGCTCCGACGTTAAGCCGATTTCCGTTGACACCCACGGAGACATGGCCGATTCAGGAGTTTACGTACCTCGAGCCCGGCAAATGCGCCGGAACGGCGGCAATGCACCGGCGTCCATGGGTCGAAACATACTGGGACACATCCGATCCGACTCATGTGGACGGCCCCGGAGCGGAATCATTCGCTGCTTTCATCCAACGAGTGCGAGCCGCATTGTGCCGCCTCGCGACACTCCGCTGCTCGTCGGACTTTACGATCGCAATGTTTGGCCACGGACAGTTCTTTCAAGCGATGCGATGGCTAATTGAGACCGGCGCGGTGAACATTGATGCCAACGGGATGCGAGAGTTCCGGCTGCTCGACCAGCGCCGTCCTATTCGCAACGGAGACGGGTTTGTAGCGACGTTCGACGGCCACTTATGGATGCTGGAGCAGTGCGCCGAGACGCACCAAGGGACCACTCAAGGGGCTTAGTCCTACCCGCCGCGCCGGGGCAGGCCCTGTCCATCAATTCGGTCATCGCAGCTGAATCGCCTCCGGTACTTGCCTTGATACGTTACGTTACGATTGCCGCGTTACGTTATGTTATGAAATCGCACGGCCGACACCGTGCGCTGAAGAACTACCGCGTCTCGTCATAAGTCCGCGAACTGACCAAGCGCCGATTTGCGACAGCGCAAATTTCTTGCGCTGTCGCAAATCTTCGAGAAAGGCGCCTACCGTGTCCATTCGGCAGGATTACCCTTACGGCCTCGGCCGATCAGTTGGTCGCCGTCGACCCGTCGCTCGCTTGCTTTCCCCGGGCGATCCGAACGCGCCGGGTCGTGCATTCGCTGGGCCACCGGCATCTCCTTCACCAGGTTCACGATTTCGACGGCCAATGCCCAGCTCCCGACAGATCTCCGGTACCGCCACGCCAGCTTCCGCCCGTTTGAGCGCTTCCATGATCTGGCTATCCGTGAACTTCGACTTCTTCATTGCGTAGAACTCCCTTTGCTGGAAATTCTACTTCTGATCCCGCTTACTGGACGGGAGGATTACCCTTCGACCTGATCTAAAAGGTAAGCTCCAAGGTCGGCGAGACGACATGCGAGAAGCGGTGCCAGACTGGGAAGTAGACGAATCCGCATGGACCCCGCTCGTCGGAAATATGAAACTACCGGACCCTGACGATCAGCACGTTTTGGCAGCAGCAATCGCGGGCCACACGGACTGTATTGTGACGGCCAACCTGCGAGATTTCCCGGCCGAAATCGTCGATCCCTACGGAATCGAAGTCATCCATCCCGACCGTTTCATTATCAACCAATGGGATCCGAACCATATCGCCACCATGACGACATTCAAGGGCATGCGCGCACGGTTGAGAAACCCGAAGCCGACCCCGGAAGATTTCGCTCAAGCACTTGAACGTAACGATCCACCTCCAACCGCTCAACGTATTCGCGACGCGGCCGAGCTGATCTAGAACGCGCTCGACAATTTGGAGCGAGGATTAGGCGGGGCGGGGATTCCCGGCCATTACGCAAGCTATGATTTGTAGAGACCGACGGGCGAAAAGACCTTGATCGCAAACGAAACTGGCCCCTGCAGCTTTCCGCCGTCCTCCGCGCAGTTGACCTTGAATACGAGTTCGTTACCATCCGCGAACGCAGTAGCGCTTTCCCCCTCGAGGACCTCATGCTGCACGGTGCCGGGCCGGACGTGTTGCCAGTTGCAGTTCGTCAGGGTGACGACAACTGGGGCGAGCCGGCCGCCGGCTGTTGTTGGTGTCGCTCGCGGTCGCGGCCTATGATGTCGTCGAAGCCGACGACAAACCGCGTGAAGTCATGCGGCAAGGCGCCCTGGCCGGCGCCGGTCTTATCGGTGGCTGGGCCGCTGGCAGCGCAGCGGTTGCGGTGGGCGTGTGCGCGGCGACTGCGCCGGTGTGCGTCGGCGCGATCGCGTTCGTTGGTGGCCTGCTCGCGACCTATGGCGCTGAAGCCGGTTTCGGCTCTTTGTACCCTCGGCCGACCAGGTGATCATCGTGACGGAACCGTTGAACCTCGAACGCCGCGCCGCGGTTTGGGAAGCGCTCTCGGAACTGTTCCTCGGAAAGGAACTCCAGGACTACGATTACGCCGCGATTGCCGAGACACTGCGCGCATCCGGTTACTCACTCGACGAGCTCGAAAAGGTACTGCGCGAAGAGGTCGCACCCGTTTTTCGCAGCAATCTTTCAGCGCTCGCCGTGCCCGAAATGGAAGGGTGGGCACACGACACGGTCGTGGAAGAGATACGGGCTTACCTTGAACGCGAGAGAACCGGCATATCCCGGCTGTTGATGCGTTTTGGAACGTCCAGGGCGCTGCCAGATGCGGCGACTAAGCGGTGGCAGCGAATCAGATCTTCGCTTTCGTAACCTACCGTGAAGCGACGCTCGAGACTTGCTGGGCCGGTTCTCATGCAGGGCACAGGCCGCGCTCTCGCCTCGCGAGCAAATCAGCAATGACGTGGTTCACGGCGTCGATGATCAGCAACCAAGGGGGCCAGCAGAAACCGCGCGAAGTGGCCGCGCTGATGCCGCGCGGCCGGGCGTCGAAGGATCAGCGAACGGTTGCAGGGAAGACGATCAGTCGCTCCTCCACTACCCCTATCCCACCTCGCCCAACCCGGTCTTTATCGACAACCGCCAACTGCTGATCCAGAATCCCTACCCCGCGGCCCGAGAATCAAGCGCGCCCCAGAGCGCAGCGGAAGCCGGGACACTGCCGAGCATCATCAACCCGGGAACCGAGCCCCATGACGCAATTTGCACACGCCATCGACGCCTACATTCGCGCAAAAGACAACAATCGCCCCTATTTGATGGCGCAAGCCTTCGAGAGCGACGCGGCGCTAACCATGATCGTCGAAACCGATCAGATCTCGTTCCCCGCCGAGGCCCATGGACGAACCGAAATTGCGTCGGTGCTGGTCACGCAGTTTGCCCAGCGCTACGAGAACGTCTTCACGTTCTGCCTGAGCGCGCCGCCACCCGACGACGCAAGATCGTTCGAATGCGGCTGGCTAGTTTGCATGACGGAAAAAGAAACCGGGGCTGCACGAATCGGTTATGGCCGATACGACTGGCGGCGTGCCGACCGTTCGGCAAAAGTCTCGCGCCTTCAGATCACGATCGAGCAGATGATCGTCTTGCCCAAAGAGGCTGCCGAGCCCCTTATCCTATGGGCCCAGCAGCTTCCGTATCCGTGGTGTCTCCCCGAAAATCTAGCCAACGAGATGCCGCACATCGATGCAATACGCAACATCGTCGATGCCCTGACCGAAACCCGGCCCGAATCGGGCGATCGCGCGACACAAGCAACGCGATAAGTTTGCCATCGGCGGCGGCAATGCCCGCCCACTGCGTATGTCGGAGTCAATCACCTTTGAATCAGCCAGCGCTCCGATGGGGCTGCGCCGCGGCCTAATGCCGGTGCCTGCGCAGACGCCGAAGACAGCTTGTCGTTCATCAAAGCCCTTTGCGCAAGAAAGCATCGGCGTATTCGATGCGATTTCCCATCGCGGGGGTCCCCGCCTGCTCGAAGTCCCTCTCCCAAACCCTTGCCGCTTCGCCGGCAGTCGACGTTTGCTTGATATCGCGAATCGTCTTGCTGTAGGGCCCATCGAGCTCTTGGTTCATGTAGCCGATGTTGGCCTGAAGGCTGCCGGGGTCGAGACCGTGCTTTCTTGCATATTCGATCTCGGCCGCCTTGCGGCTCCCATCCCATTGCGCCAACCCATAGCCGGCGCCGCCCGAGCAATCGCCGTTCGGAGCACCCCGTCTGCCGCCTTGGTTGACGTTGCATTGCATCCCGCTTTCCTGCTGCATATTGCCCAGCACGCCCGCAGCCTGCGTGGGCGTCAGACCATAGCGCTGCTCGAGATCGGATGCAACGGCCTGGGCCGCGTCGTTCGACGAAATAGTGGGTACGGTGGACGATCCCTGCCGGTACGGTTGCGAGGTCCCACCGCCGCTCCACGAGCCTCCCCCGTACGACGATAAATATTTCATCAATAGCTGCCCGATGAGCTGGAGCAGCATGAGCTCTAATTGGCCGAACCCTTGGTCGCCGCCATTGGTTGGGAAAAGATCGGATACCTGCGCTTGACTCTCAGCTAACGGCACGGAAATCGTCATGACCCGCCTCTCCGCCTACACTCATCGAAGCACGATAGGAGTACGCAGCCTGCCCTCGCATGATGTCGGGCTCGCCGGAAACCAACTCGAAGGCGTATTGCCTGGTGACGGCTCGACATCGTCGAGCCAATGGCAGATCGCCTCACGTGAACCCATAATGCATTAAATGCAAAATGGGCAATGCCTGAGGTGCGAATACGCGGCTAGGCGCGCGAAGCGGGCAACCCCCCCCGTCGCCATGCGAGCGCGCCATCCGGTTCACCGCCCCGCTACGGCTTCGCAACGTGCCAAACCCCGGCAAACCCATCCCCGTTCTTCTCACCCGCCATCTTGTCGCCTGCGAAGCGATAAAGCGGATGCCCTTCATAAGTCCACTGGTGTTTGCCGTCGGCGGCGGCAATGAGCCCCCACTGTCCGCTCGGCTTGTCGTAGGCATCGGCGAGCGCGGCGGGCCATTTCGCCACGCAGCCGCCGGTGCAGGCGCTCTTGCCCGCGGTCGTGTCTTTGTCGAATGTGTAGAGCGTCATGCCTTCGTCGTCGACCACCATCCCATTCGCAATCTTCGGCGGCTCCGCGAACGATGCGGTCGATACAGCGCACGCTACGACACACAGCAAGGTCTTGATCATGATCGGTCTCCAGTTGCAATACGGGAACGCAATGACTAGGGATTCGCCCGCTCCCTGACGAATTCGACGTAAATCCTCATGTGGACATCGTCGCCAACCGCGGCAGGCCACCTCGATAGTCCGAATGCCGCTCGGCTGAAATGGCCGTCAGCCGAAAAAGCAAGCGGTCGCGCATCGCCGGGCGCGCCGCGCGGCGTTTCATCGAACGTCACGACGAGCGTAACCGGGCGCGTCGTCGTACGAATCGTCAGCTGACCCTCCAACAGGCCGCTCGAGGCGCCCGTGCGCACGAACCGCGTACTGACGAAGCGAATCGACGGGTAGCGCGCCGCGTCGAGCATCTCATCGCCTTCGACGATCCCAGCCACGAACGGCATGTTCGTTTCGAGGCTCGCCGCATCGATCGTCACGCTCACGCGCGCGGCGGCAAGGCCGTCCTCGGCCCCCGCTAGCTGCGCTCGCATACGGCCAAACCGCATCGAGAGCCGCGAGTGCCACAAGTACTTGACGTCGAACGCCACGCCCGATCGCGCGGGGTCCAGCCGATACCGCTCCAGCGCGACACTGTCGCTTGCATTGCCGCTCGCAACGGCAACGCCGAGCGCCGCGCAGGCAACGCACGTCACCCGCGCGATTGCCTTTAGCCATGCACCCAACGCACTCATGGTCCTCTCGTGGCCGCGCCAATCTTTCAGCGTCATGCGTCTTTATCGCCACTGCTCGGGCTGGCCGCCGAGATCGCCGCATACGTCCACGGCGATCGCACGCAGTCGGTCCTGCGCAATCTCTCCCGAGAGCGCATAAGCCGTCTGCCGGCTCACCCAGTAATACGTGCGGCGCTCGCCCTGGCGCCAGAGCCGAACCGGCGCCTCGCGAGGCGCCGCCGCACTCACATACAGCGCAAGTCTTTCGCCGTCGCGGCTTTCATACATGAACTGCGCGGCTGGGCCGCCGCCTATGCCCGGCAATAATCGCCCGCCGAGGAACGAATAGCCGTACTCGTCGAGAGACGGCACGGAAAGGGGGCGATTCAAGCGCTTCGAGAGCCAACCGACGAGCGCTCCCTCGCGCGAGCCCGCAACTTCAACCGCATGTTGCCGTTCAGGGGCGTAGACCGCATAGGCGAGGTCGGCCTGCCGAGCGAATGCCATCTGCGCAGCCGGTGGCGCACGATAAACCGCAAGCCCACCGGCAAACCACGCGAGCGCAGCACCCGCTGCGAGCGAGCACGCAGCCAAAGCGGCTTGCCGCCACCACGGTGTGCGTGTGCGCAGCACGATGCAGGGGCCGTTCGTTTGCGCCGCGGGATCGGCAAACAGCGCCCGCAATGCAGCGCGCTGCGCGCGGTAATGCGCGACGCGACTCGCCGCACCGGGGTCGGCAGCGAGCCGCTCGGCGACAGCCCGGCGTTCCGCTTCCGGCAGTTCGCCATCGACGAACGCCGACAGCGCGTCGAGTTCCGTTTCGCTGAAGCCATCCGGGGGCGTGGGGTGAGAATCGTCGCTCATCTGGTATTTCTCACTGCTTTCAACGAGGGCGCGTGACGCGGCGAACCATCGGCAAGCAATTGCCGCATATGCTCGCGGGCGCGCGCCAGCCGCGACATCACCGTGCCGATCGGCACGCCGAGCACTGCCGAGACCTCCTGATAACTCAACTCTTCCACGCAGGCGAGCAGAAGCACTTCCCGCTGCTCGAACGACAAGCGGTAAAGCATGCGCTGGACGTCGCGCAGCACGAGCGAGTCGACTTGGCCGCTCGGCGCCTCGAGCCCTTGCCACAGCGCATGTTCGCTATCGATCGCGGTTTCACGGCGCGCACGCAGCTGATCGATATAGAGATGGCGCAGAATCGTCAGCAACCACGCGCGCAGGTTGCTATCAGGGCGGAAAGCGCGCACGCGCGTGAGCGCACGCTCGGCCGTGTCCTGCACCAAGTCGTCTGCCCAAGCCGAATCGCCCGTCAACGCGCGCGCATACCGCCGCAACTGCGGAAGCCACCCGACGACGTCAGCTTCGAAGCTCACTGAAGAACACCTCGCTCAGTAACCACCGCTGCCGCTTCCGCCACTACTGGCGCCACTGCCATAGCCACCGCTCGTCGATTGCCCCGACGAGGACATGCCGCTCATCGATCCGCAGCCAGCGGACAACACGAGCGCAAGCACGCTGAATACGGCAAAAAGCATCCGCATCGATCTCATCTCCGCCTCCTTAGCGTCCAAGGACATGGCATAAACGGTCCGCGTACGTACCTTATTCCATGAGAGCAGAAAAAGATGGGCTCGTATGTTGGGCGCTGTCGATCCTTTGAGGCGCCGCTTCTTTTACCGGCTAAAGTTCCCGCATGTGTGGGGCGCGGATTGGAGCCGACGGTCGTATCGACGTTGCCGTGACCCACCATCCAACGCCGGCTAGCGCCGACGCATTCGAGAGGACAAAACACATGACGCGATTCGTTTTGGTGCCAGGCGGTTGGCACGGAGGTTGGGCCTTCGATGCCGTCAGCAAGCTGTTGACGAGCACGGGCCACGAAGTTCAGGCGCTCACGCTTTCAGGGCTCGGCGAAGAGGCTTCGGCCGGTATCAATCTAGACCGCCATATCGAAGACGTAGTGCAGGCGATTCGTAAGCAGGATACCCCCGCCGTTCTCGTGGGGCACTCGTACGGGGGAATGGTCATCACGGGCGCGGCGGACAAGGAACCGTCGCGTGTAGCGGCCCTCGTCTACGCCGACGCCTATGTGCCGGACAGCGGAGCATCGGTTTGGTCGCTCACCAGCCACGTCTATCGGGAACGCTTCATAGCGGGCGTGGCAGCAGACGGCTTCAATTGCACGCCCCCGGCGCATCTCGATAGCCGATGCCGGCCCCATCCCATCGCCACCTTTCTGCAAGCAATCAAGCTAACCGGCCATTGGCGCGATATCCGCAGCAAGACCTTCGTTGCCGCGTTCGGCTGGGAGGCGAGTCCGTTTCTCGACCTGTACGAGCGTCTGCGACGCGATCCTGAATGGGCCACGCATCGGCTCGATTGCGCACACGATATTCCGCGGCTAGCCCCCGAGGCATTCACCGATATTCTCTTGAAGACTTCGGCGACGATGTGAAGCCGCGCGCATGCAACATGTGCGAGGATGCGGCCTGTGGCAGGCCTACCCGACCCACTGCGTGCGAGCGTACCGACGATAGGCGCCTCGGTCAGTTGGCGTTGTGACGTGAATTCTTATAAATGCGAGGAGACCATGCCATTTCAAGCAGTTCCTGGAAGCGATGACGGATCCGGCGGCAATTTTCCGTCTGAAC
Organism: Trinickia sp. Y13; assembly: GCF_029522115.1. Classification (GTDB taxonomy): domain Bacteria; phylum Pseudomonadota; class Gammaproteobacteria; order Burkholderiales; family Burkholderiaceae; genus Trinickia. The sequence goes on from NZ_JAKWFK010000002.1 coordinate 621,122, forward strand.
TGAGGACTTTTTTCAATCAATGCGGTTCCCGGCATTACCACGGATGCCTGACATTTTCCGACAGCCGCCACAGGGAGAGAGCCGTCCCCATCTTCCACGACGACTGTCTCGAAGGGAAGCCAGCGACATACACTCTCTTGCAACGGCTTCGCAAGGCGATGCGGACGAACAGCCTCGCTCACAGCTTCGAAGTCAATGCTCGCTCGATACATCAGAACGAGCATGGCTATTTGCCGTTCAAGGATGACGGGCCGGTACTCCGGCACGAGGTCAGTGCGCCGGTCATCCGGAACGCCGCGGTGACCGTCGGCGCATTGCCGCATAATCAAGCGTCGGCCGGCGCGACGACCCAAGGGCAATTCATGGAATACACGTGCCAAGACGGTATGCACGTGCAATGCCGACTCGTCGTCGACTACCGTTTCGGTTTTGTCTACATGACCTTTGGGCACTATCACGCGGATTCGTTTGCGCTACTGATCCGCTCTCCGGCAGAACTGTACTTCGAGGTCATGCCGACTCTGTCTGCGCTAGACGCCCGTTTCGTGCAATAACCGGGGCGAGGATAAATGGATGCAGGCCGGGCTTCACCGACAAGGCGGGGTCACGGCTCGCTGCCCCGACCCAACGTTTCCTGTAGAAAGGCGATAAAACTGACCAGCTTCGGTGGCAGGTGCGCATCGGGCAGATGCACCACATGTACAGGCCACGTGGGAGGCGGCCAGTCGGGAAAAAGCCGAACGAGCCGCCCCGCATCCAAATCGTCCTGCAGCATCACCTGCGGTTGCAGAATGATGCCCAATCCCGCAAGCGCGGCTTCTCGAAGCGCAAGCCCGCCGTTCACATCGAGACGACCGCGCACCGCGATGCGCTCTACGCCCTTGCCGTCGGGAGAGCGAGCGTCACCAGGTGACTCGCCTCACGCTACGTCCACCACGATTTTCCCCCGTGCGGTGCCATTCGTTATGGCGTCGTAGGCGAGTTCCGCGGATCCTAGGTCGAACCGGCGAGGATCGAGATTCGGCATGAGCTTGCCGGCTTCCGCCAGTCGTGCGGCTTCGCGCAGCATCGCTCCGTGGTGCGCGCGATGCAGGCCCGTCAGGAGCGGATAAAGCGTGAACACGCCTGAGTATGTGGCTTCGCGAAACGAGAGCGGAGCCAGCGAATGCGTGCCCCAACCCAATGCGCTGACCACATGGCCAAAATGCTTGACCGCGGCGAACGAAGCGTCGAGCGTTGCGCCGCCAACGGTGTCGACCACCACATCGAAACCTGCGCCCTGCGTCAATGATGCGACGTATTGCTCGACGGACTGCGCCCGGTAATCGATCGGCGTAGCGCCAAGACGCGCAATGAGATCTTGGTCCCCGGCGCTGCCTGTCGCGAAGACCTGTGCGCCGAGCGCGCGCGCCAGCTGCACCGAGACGTGCCCGACACCCCCTGCTCCTCCCTGCACCAGCACGGTTTGCCCCGCTTGCAAATGCGCCCGGTCGACGATGCCGGAATACGACGTGATAAACGCGAGGGGCAGTGCCGCGGCTTCGCGCATCGAGAGATTGGCCGGATGGATCGCGAGCAGATCAGTATCGACCACCGCATACTCGGCCAGCGAGCCTTGAATGCCCCCGACGCCGCCCGTCATCCCGTACACCTTGTCGCCGACATTAAAAGCGGTGACGCCGGGGCCTATGGCGTCGACAACGCCGGCCATATCGATGCCGAGCACCAGCGGCAGTGGATGTTTCGCATGCGCCGCGCTTCCGGCGCGGATCTTGGTGTCGAGCGGGTTGAGGCCGCTCGCGGCAATGCGCACCCGCACCTGACCGTGCGCGGGCTGCGGTATCGAGATTTCCGTCAATTCGAGCCGGCCGTTGTAGCGACTGAGGACGAGCGCCTGCATGGACATGGTCATTTCCTTTTCGATGGAACAAACAAGGGGATACGTGCAGAATGGACCATGCGAGAATGCATGTACATCAACGTTATCGCATGAGATCCAAACGAAAATGAATGGCATGAACTTGGACTGGAGCGACGTCCGGATCTTTTTGGCGATTGCTCGCTGCGGCACGCTGGGGGCGGCCGCAAAGCGCGTTGGACAGACCCAGCCAACCATGGGCCGCCGGTTGCGCGCGCTCGAGCAAGACCTAGGACACACGCTGTTTCAGCGCACCAGCGATGGCTTCGTCCTGACAGACGAAGGCGCGGCCGTGCTGTCCTATGCCGAGAGAATGGAAGAGGAAGCGCTTGGCTTCGCGCGGGCGCTAACCGGCAAGGAAACGCAGCTAATCGGGCTGCTGCGGGTTTCGTCGTCGGACTGGTTCGGCATACACATCCTCACGCCGGTGTTCGCGCGCTTTCTGGCAAAACACCCGGGTATCTCGCTGGAACTCGTCACGGATTCGCGCCTGTACAACCTCGCTCGGCGCGAAGCGGATCTGGTGTTCCGCATCACCCCCTTCGACGAACCCGACGTCATCCAGCGCAAGCTCATGCACATCGACTACGCGTTGTACGGGCATGTCGATCAGGTCCCGCCTTCACGCGGAGACGGTGACGGTCATAAGCTCATCAGCATGGACAGCGCGTTCGGCTCGCTGCCGGACGTCGAGTGGGTCAGGCGCATGCTGCCCAAGGCGAAGATTGTGTTTGGCAGCAACAATCGCAGCGTGCAGGCGCGCATGTGTGTCGAAGGAAGCGGCTTCGCCGTGCTGCCTTGCCCGCTTGGCGACGCCACGCCCGAACTTCGGCGAATCGATCTTGGCGAGGCGCCGCCGGGGCGCGATGTCTGGCTTGGCTATCATCGCGATCTGCGTCGCGTCGCGCGACTACGGGCACTTCTGGATGCGACGATCGAGGCGTTGGCGAGCGTTTGAGCGCGGCTCGCATTGCGCCTTGCCGCACTCGAACATGCCGGGTCCCGTTGCGCGCCGCCTCACCTCTGTTTGGGGTCCGCTATGCGTCCTCGAAGCCCGTTGACGACGACACCGCTCGCCACGCTTCTGTTTCCGCCGCAACGAAGGCACTCTTCTGTTCGATTGCCGCAAGCGTGTCGTTGCCTAGCGGCAAGCGCACAGGCGGCGTGCCGCTATCCACCAGTTTGACGACCGCTGCGGCGAGCTTCGCCGGATCGCCCGGTTGCTGGCGATTCAGCCCGCCGGCACGCGCGCGAGTCGCGCCGGAAGTCGCGGCGTAGTCGTCGATCACGTGGGGCGCTATGGCGAGCGACGAAGCGTCGAGGAAGTCCGTGCGAAAGTAGCCCGGCTCGATCACGGTCACATGAATGCCAAGCGGCGCGAGTTCCGCGTGCAGCGCTTCGGTCAGGCCTTCGACGGCGAACTTGGTCGAGCAATACGCACCGAATCCAGCCACCGCGCGAAAGCCGCCGATCGACGAGACGTTGATCACGTGGCCCGAGCGCTGCGCACGCAGCTTCGGCAAGACGGCCCGGGTAACGTTGAGCAGCCCGAACACATTGGTGTCGTACATTCTGCGCACGTCGGCATCGCTCGATTCTTCGACCGCGCCAAGCAGGCCGAAGCCCGCGTTGTTCACCAGCACGTCGATGCGGCCGAAATGCGCGACACCCATTTCCACAGCGGCGCGCGCCTGTGCTTCATCGGTCACGTCGAGTTTGACGGCAAAAACTGCCGGGTTATCGCCGAACCGTGCCGTCACGGCTTTCGTATCGCGGCCGGTTGCGATCACCGCATCGCCCGCAGCCAACGCCGCTTCTGCGATCTTGGCGCCGAGACCGCGCGCCGCGCCGGTGATCAACCATACCCGTCTGAACTGTTTCGCTTCATTCATGATCTGTGTTTCCGCTTGATGGTTGAACGGTGAACAAAGTTTAGGGAGGCACGTTGCTGCTCACTAGGCGGCAAACTGCAGATTGATAATCCAAATTCACTTGCTAATCGACCGCTCATTCGCAAGAATATTGAGCCAACCTGGAGTGCAGATGAACGAAATCCGCGCGATTTCCGTGTTCACGCGTGCAGCGGCACTCGGAAGCCTGCGCCGCGCGGCCGTTGATCTCGGCGTGTCGCCGCAGGCCGCAAGCCAGGCGCTCGCGCAACTGGAAAAAGAACTGGGCGTACGGCTCTTTCACCGTTCGACGCGCAAGCTGAGCCTGACGGAAGAAGGCCAACGCTTCCTCGATTCGGTCGAACCGGGGCTCGTGATCCTGACTCGCGCAATCGACGAAGCACGCCGTTCGCGCGAAGAGGTACGTGGCCCGCTACGGGTGAGCGCGCCACGCGCGTTCGGCGTCAAGGTCCTGTGGCCGCACATCCTGCAGTTCTCGCGGATGTATCCGGAAGTGCAGGTGGATGCGCAGTTCGACGACCGCTTCACCGATCAGATAGCGGAGCGCGTCGATGTGGGATTTCGCGGCGGCTCGCCGCCGGCCGACGGCGTCATTGCGCGACGCCTGAGCCCGATTCAGCTGATCGTCTGCGCGGCGCCCGCCTATCTAGCGCGCCACGGCAAGCCGGCATCGATCGACGCCCTGGCCGCGCACGCATGCACAGGCTACCGCCGGGCGAACACGGGACGCCTCGCGCCATGGGAATTCCAGTCGGGCGAAGAGATCGAATACCGCGAAATTCAGCCGTCCGTCTCGACCAACGACGTCGACGCCGAAACGGACGCCGTGCTGGCTGGCCTATGTATAGGCCAACTCGCGAGCTTCACGGCGGCCTCGCATATTCGCGCCGGCCGGCTCGTGCCGCTCTTGACGGAAACAGTCACACAACGCGAATCGCTATACGTTTACTACCGCAGCCGCACGGACCAGCCGCTGCGTGTGCGGCGGTTGGTGGATTTCATGATCGAGCAGATCAGTGCGAGCCGGGACTTTTATCTGACGCCATCGGAACTGCGGGAAGCCGAAGGAGAGAGTTGAACCGAAGCCGGTTCCGCAAAATACGAACGCGGCCGCTGCGCGGTCGGATCGACGTCGACACGTGGATAGTCGCTGGCGTGAACGACTCGCTCGGTTCGCCGGCAGACGACAAGATCCTGAAGTTCCTACGCAAGGCATCCGCGTCAATTCAGCCGTGTATTCTCACTCGAAACGGGTCGGTCTCCAGCAAAAGCGATCGAAAAGTTGCGCATCGAGGCAGTGCGGCTGATGATCGAGCAAAGCCGTTACCCGCCCGACGTGATCGCGAAGGAAACGGGTTTCCGCGACCGCCGCCATATGCGAGAGGCCTTCATGCGCGACTTTCACCTTCCGCCGCAAGCCATTCGGCGCAACGCGCGCGGTGCCGAGTCTCCTTAGCATCGCCTACAACCCATCCTGCCTGGATCAAGCATGGAACTTCGGCATCTTCGCTATTTCATCGCCGTCGCCGAGCTGCGCAGCGTGCGCGCCGCATCCGAGCAGTTGCACGTGACGCAGCCGGCCATCTCGCGCCAAATCCAGGATCTCGAAGAGGCCATCGGTGCGGCGCTGTTCGAACGCACGCCGCGCGGCTTGACGCTGACGCCCGCAGGCGATGCGTATCTGTCGGAGGCGCGCGACATCCTCGCTCGCGTCGATGGCGCGAACCGGCTAGCGCGCCGCATCGCATCGGGCGTGCAGGGCCACTTGCGCATCGGCTTCGTCGAAAACGCCGCGTGGAGCGGCATCGTCTCGCACGCGCCATGTCCCGTCCTGCTACGCTCATCGCCACCGATATCGACTTCGAACGCACCGGCTTCCAAACCGGCACGTTGCGTCTGCCCTATTCACACGACCGGTCGGCATACGGCCATGTGCCGATTCCCCTCGCCGTGCTCAATGCGGGCGCCGCCACCGGGCCCACCGTTCTGCTGACCGGCGGCAATCACGGCGACGAATATGAAGGCCCCGTCGCGCTGATGAAGCGGATGCAGCGCATGCCGTCGCTGTCGATACGCGGCCGCCTGATCGTCGTTCCCGGCCTGAATTTCCCGGCTTTCATCAACGGCACCCGCACCTCGCCGATCGATCACGGCAATCTGAACCGACTGTTCCCCGGCGCGCGCAACGGGCACCCCACGGAGATGATCGCGCACTACGTCGAAACGGAGCTGCTCCCGCGCGCCGACGTCGCGATCGATTTGCATGCTGCAGTGGCCTCGCCATCGTGCTCTACGGCGCCAGCGCGTGCCCTTGCACACGCATCTGTGGGTGGTCGAAATCGACTGCGCGACGATCGTCGTCGATACGGGCATCGGCAATGGCAAGGGGCGGCCGTTCAGTGCGCTGTTCGACAAGCTCGACAACCCCGTGCTCGAGCGCCTGGACGCGGCAGGGTTCAAGCGCGAGAAGATCGATTACGTGCTGCTTACGCATCTGCATGTCGATCATGTCGGCTGGAATACGCATTGGCAGGACGGTCGCTGGGCGCCCGTGTTTCCGAACGCGACGTATGTATTCGGCGAGCGCGAGCGCGATTTTTTCGCCACGCCGGAAGGGGCGCCGCGGCAAATGGTCTTCGACGATAGCGTGCTTCCGGTTATCGAAGCCGGACAGGCGCGTGTAGTGCCGGACGCGGGTGAAGAAATTCTCGATGGCATTCGCTTTCTACCGACGTTCGGCCACAGCATCGGCCACATGGCGATCGAGATACGCTCGCGCGGCGAAGCGGCGCTTTTCTCCGGCGACGTGATGCACAGCGCGGTCCAAGTGCATCGGCCGGAATGGAATTCGGTGTTCTGTCTCGATCAAGAGCAGGCGCGCGCATCGCGTCGACACTTGCTGACGTATGCCGCGGAGACGGGCGCGACGATATTTGCCGCGCACTTCGCACAGACCTCGGCGGGGACGGTCAAGCGGCTCGACAATGGCTTCGAGTGGCGCTACGCGGCCGCTTGATCCGAATCAGTGATCCAATCCCCTCGATTCAATTCACAGTTGCCGCTATCCGCGTTTGCGCAGCGGCTCGAGCAAGCCTCTCAAGCCGTTATGGTCCATCTCGTGCATCAGCGCGAGCAGCCGGCCGATGTCGCCCCGCGGAAACCCTTCGCGCGCCAGCCAATTGAGGTAGTGGCCGGGCAGATCGGCGATGAGCCGGCCCTTGTATTTGCCGAAAGGCATGGCGACGGTGACGAGGCGTTCGAGGTCTGGGGCTTGCATGCCCGATATTGTGCATCGCTTTGCGTGCCGTCGCGCCGAAAGCTGGTATTGTTTCTACCGCCCGTCGCGCTGCCCTGCTTAGGCTTTCATTTGGCCTAGCATGGCTGCATGCGCGGCAATCCTGCACAGCAAGGGATGCGCGCGCCGATGGAATCAGTCGCGTCGTCGCTGCGATCGCGCTGACGAGATTTGCACGGCTTGCATCGCATTGCGCATGCGAAAGCGAATCTCGACAGCCGGTATGGGATCCCTACGCCCGCCGCCCGCGATGAAAACAGCGGCGACCGACCGACCCAATACGTGGGAGCAAATGCGCATGGAATCAAAACACGCGAGTAGCGACGGACTCGACACCACGTATGACTCCGGGCCGGATGCCGTCGCGCGCACGGACCCGGCGTGGATCGCCCTCGTCGAAGAGATCCGCCAAGCAGTGGCGCAAGCGCAGCCCGCCGCGAGCCATGCGGCGCAGGCGCTAGCGTGGCGCTGGATCCGATCCTTGACCCTAATGACACCCCACGACTCGACCCTCGCCTTCGAGCTCCTAAGGATGCAGCTTGGCGAGCTGCCCGCCCCGCAAGTCGCGGGCATGACCGCAGCGATGCTCGCATGGATCGAGGAAGCATTCATCCACGCGCGCTGCGCGGTATTCGCGAAGTATCTCAGCGCCGCGCAGGCCGAAGAGGTGCGGCGTCGGCAGCTCGCGCCCAAGAACCGGCGAGCGAAGCCCGAGCTGATTACTGAACTGCGAGCTCACATGGAGGCTGGCACGGATGTGAGGGCTGCCCCCGTGCAGGCGATGGTCGAGCGCTGGCAGCAGCTTTTTCGCGAAAGCTTCTGCGGAGACGACGCTGTGTTGGAAGCCTGTGTTCGCGGAGCCTTGATGCGCGAACCGGATTTGTTCTTGGGCATTGGTTTCGACGAGGCGACGCTCGCCTATCTGCACAAGGCGCGCATGGTGGGCAACGACTTCACCCCCGCTGCCGCTGGACCCAAACCGAGCGCACTGACCGTGGCCATCCAGCGGGCAGCGCACCAGTTGCTCGATCGTCCGCTCGTGCTCGACGATCCGCTCGCGCTGGCGCTTCTTGGCGAAGGCGAGCAGCAGGCACTGCGCGAGAACCTCGAGAAGTTTCGTCAGCCGGTGTCCTTAGGCATGCGCAGTTCCTTGGTCGTACGCAGCCGGTTGGCCGACGACGTGTGGGGCGAGGCGCTCGAGCGCGGCGTTCGCCAATACGTCGTCCTCGGCGCGGGCTTAGATACGACCGCTTACAGGCATCCCGATGCACCGGGGCGTGTCTTCGAAGTCGATCTGCCGGCCACCCAGGAGTGGAAGCGCGCGCGCCTGCAAGAAGCCGGCCTCGCGGCGCCGCAGTCGCTGCGTTTCGTGCCGGTCGACTTCGAGCGCATCGGGCTGGCCGAAGGCTTGGCGCGCTCCGGCTTCGATCCTAGCGCCCCGGCTCATTTCAGCTGGCTGGGCGTGACGATGTATCTCGACGAGGACGCCGTCACCGAGACCTTGCGCTTCATCGCAAACTGCGCCAAGGGCAGCGCCGTGCTGTTCGAATACGCGGTGCCGCTGTCGAGCTTGCCCCCCATCATGCGCATCGCAATGGAGCAGATAACGGCGCAATTTGCCGAGCGCGGCGAGCCGTGGAAGAGCTTCTTCGAACCTGCCGCTTTGACCGAGACGTTGACTAAGCTCGGCTTCAGCGGCAGCATGAGCTGGACCGCGAGCGAGTTGAACGAGCGCTATCTCGCGAACCGCGCGGATGGGTTGAAGCTCGGCGCGCCACCGACGCGGCTCGTTCTGGCAACGGTCTGATCTGGGTGTGCCCATGCATCACCCGTCACCAGGTGGGTGATGCAATCGGGCGATGCAAGCCGCTTCATCGTTTGCAGCCCGCGCCCGATTCAGGCGGCGCATCCGCCGCGCCTTGCGGCGGCATAATATTTCGATTATATTGGAAATATGGAAGAGAACGAAGTCATCCGCGCCCTTGCGGCGCTGGCTCACGAGTTGCGCTTGCGCGTGTTCCGGATGCTCGTCGTCGCGGGACCGGGCGGCCTGACGCCGGGTGCCATTGCGGGCGAGCTCGATATCCCCAATGCAACCCTCTCCTTTCATCTGAAGGAGTTGATGCACGCAGGCCTCGTCACTCAGCAGCGCGACGGGCGCAGCCTGATCTATCGGACCGCGTTCGAGCGAATGAACGCGCTGCTGGGCTTCCTCACGGAAAACTGTTGTCAGGGCGAGGCTTGCCTCGCGCCGAGCGCCGATTCCTGCAAGTGCTGAAAGGAGCACCCTCATGAAGCGATTTCACGTCCATGTTCACGTCGACGATCTGGCACAGAGCGTCGCGTTTTATACGAAGCTGTTCGCGGCCGAGCCGGCAAAGCTCGAAGCGGACTACGCCAAATGGATGCTGGACGATCCTCGCATCAACTTTGCGATTTCGACTCGTGGCACGAAAACCGGCGTAGACCATCTGGGCTTTCAGGTGGAGGAGGCCGCAGACCTCGCCGACCTCGCGCAGAGAGCGAAGGCCGCCGATATGGCCTTGCTGGACCAGGGCGAAACCACATGTTGCTATGCGCGCAGCGACAAGCACTGGATCGTCGATCCGCAGGGTATCGCTTGGGAACACTTTCATACGCTGGATAACGTTCCGGTTTTTGGCGGCGGCAGTCAGCAGACGTCATCCTCGCGTGCATCGGTTTGCTGCGCCTCACCGGGCAAAGCCGCCGACGACTCTGTCAAACCGGCCGGATCCGCCTGCTGTTGAGCCCACTTCACGACGATCAGGCGAAGCCCGCAATGACGACGAACGTACTCATTCTCTGCACCCATAATTCCGCGCGCAGCGTGCTTGCCGAAGGCATGTTGAACCACTGGGCAAGCAAGCTGGGCAAGGATGTGCGCGCCTACAGCGCCGGCAGCGCGCCGAGCGGGCGCATCAATCCGTTCGCGCTCGAAGCGCTGTCCAATGCGGGCGTCGATACCGCCGGCTATCGGAGCAAAAGCTGGGATGAATTCGCCGCCGACGATGCGCCGCGAATGCGTATCGTCGTTACGGTGTGCGACAGCGCGGCCGCGGAGCAATGTCCGCTTTGGCCTGCAAGCCCCGTCAAGGTTCACTGGGGCTACCCCGATCCGTCCAATGCGCCTGGCGGCGACGAGGGCAAACGGCAGGCGTTCGAACTCACACGCCAGGCGATCGGCTACCGCATGCTGCAGTTGCTCGCACTTCCGCTCGATCGTTTAAGCGACACCGAGCTTCGACACGCGTTGAACGGCATTCAAACGCGCTGAACCGCCGGACCTGCCCAAAAAATCTCATGACCGCCACTCACGTCACGCCTTCGAAAAAGTCCCTGGCGAAAGCGCCCATCAGCTTCTTCGAGCGATACCTCTCCGTCTGGGTTGCCTTATGCATCGTCGCCGGGATCGTCTTCGGCCAGTTGCTCCCCGGTGTGTTCCAGGCGATCGGTCGAATGGAATACGCGCACGTCAATCTACCGGTCGGTCTGCTGATCTGGATCATGATCATTCCGATGCTGGTCAAGGTGGACTTCAGCGCGTTGCATGAAGTTCGTCAGCACGTCAAAGGCATCGCCGTCACGTTGATCGTGAACTGGCTCGTCAAGCCGTTCTTGATGGCGTTTCTCGCCTGGCTGTTCGTCAAGCACCTGTTCGCGCCGATGCTGCCTGCCGCGCAACTGGACAGTTACGTCGCAGGCCTCATCCTGCTCGCCGCCGCGCCCTGCACGGCGATGGTGTTCGTCTGGAGCCGGCTTACGGGCGGCGATCCGTTGTTCACGCTGTCGCAGGTGGCGCTGAACGACAGCATCATGGTGATCGCTTTCGCGCCGCTCGTCGGGTTGCTGCTCGGCATTTCCGCCATTACCGTGCCATGGGCCACGCTGCTCACCTCGGTTGTCCTCTATATCGTGATTCCGGTGATGCTCGCGCAGATGCTGCGCAAGGCACTGCTGCGCAGGGGACAAGCCGCATTCGATGCGGCGATGGAAACGATCGGGCCTTGGTCGATCACGGCGTTGCTTGCGACGCTCGTGCTGCTGTTCGCATTTCAAGGCGAGGCGATCCTCGAGCAACCGCTCGTGATCGCCCTGCTCGCGGTGCCCATTCTGATCCAGGTGCTGTTCAACTCGGCGCTCGCGTACTGGCTCAACCGAGCGGTCGGCGAAAAGCACAACGTCGCCTGTCCGTCTGCACTCATCGGCGCGTCCAACTTCTTCGAGCTCGCGGTCGCCGCCGCCATCAGCCTATTCGGCTTCAATTCCGGCGCGGCGCTGGCAACCGTGGTGGGTGTGCTGATCGAAGTACCCGTCATGCTGCTCGTGGTGCGCATCGTCAATCGTTCGAAAGGCTGGTACGAACGCGCCTGAGGTGTATTCGATGAAACGCTCGTCCATCGTGGTTATCGCAGCCTCGGCCGCCGTCTTGTTCGGCGCCGCTGTGCTCGCGCCGCCCGCTATTGCCGAAACCACCGCACGCCAGAGCGATGTCGCGCGACGCGGATCGCAGGTGATGCCGTTTTCCCTTACCGCGACCACTCACGTCTTTACGAAGACGGCAGACGGCGGAATCCAGCAGGTACTCACGAAAAAGCGCCCGGACCCGAAGCAGGTCGCATTGATTCGCGCCCATCTTGCGGCGATCGCCCAGGACTTTGCGGCAGGGCATTTCGATGCACCGGAGCAGATTCACGGCAACGACATGCCGGGCCTGCGGGCGTTACGTGCGGCACGGCAGGGCGAGCTCGATATTCACTATCGGGACGTGCCCGATGGTGGCGAAGTCGCCTATCGCAGCCGCAACCCTCGCCTCGTCGCAGCGATCCATGAATGGTTCGACGCGCAGGTGTCCGACCACGGCCGCGACGCGATGGCAGGGCATCAGGGGGGCATGATGCAACATCATGGGTCCGATGGCTCGATGCAGAAGTAGAAGGCGGCACTGACAGCTAAATGGCAGTCATCGACGTTGCCGCCTTGATACCCTGCTTTTGTGCTTGCGCGGCGCATCGGCCACCGCACAGCCCGCGCCCCCGCCATCCCCCCTCTCTCAAGCAGGAGAATAGCGCCCATGCTCGAACTGCGCCCAGGATGCGAATGCTGCGACAAAGATCTCCCGCCCCAAGCCGAAGACGCACGAATCTGCTCATTCGAATGCACGTTCTGCGCCGAGTGCGCGACGAACGTCCTGCACGGCGCCTGCCCCAATTGCGGCGGCGAGTTGGTCCCGCGGCCACGCCGCCCCGCGACCAAGTTGGCCAACAATCCCCCATCGAGCAAGCGGGTCTTCAATCCCGAATGCGGCAAGGCAACCTGAGCGTAGGAGCGGCCAGCGTCCACCGGACGCGACCATGAACCGCGGTTCGCTTCTTCGCAAACCCTTGACATATATCACTCGGCCCCGCGCCGAGCGCTGCAACAATACGCCGATCCTGGTCCCCGAGCGTATCGAGCATGCCTCCGTCATTAGCCCCGCAAGACATCGGCTTCGCCGACCCCATGAAGCAGTTGCTGGGTTGTCATGCCGACATTCGCCGTTTCTCGGGCCTAATGCTGCGGCTCGATATCCATCTCATCCATTACGGGCCCGACGATACGGCGCGCTCGACGGCGCATGACATCCTCGCCTATTTCGAGCAGGAGGTGCCCCTGCACCACGCCGATGAGCGCGGCGACTTGTTTCCCACGCTGCGTCGTCTCGGCGACACCGACATCGTGCAATCGCTCGACGCCCTCGACGCCGAGCACGAATCGCTGATGCGCACCTGGCGCGCCGTGCGCGCTTGGCTGCAAGGGGTGCGGGACCGACGCCCATCGAAGCGCCCCGACGTGCTCGGCAAATTCGCCGCGCGCTACCCCGCCTATGCCGACCGCGAAGAACGCGAAGTATTCGGCGCCATCCTGCGGCTGCCGCGCGATCAGATTTTGTCGCTCGCCGACGGCATGCGCAGACGCAGGACGTTGCACGGCGCCGGCTGAACGCACCGCCGTACCGCTGCAACAACGTCTTCAAGTCCCTGCGTCAATATGGCGCGAATCCCCATCAAAGCGCCCATAAACATCGATTTCTTATAGATGTTTTCTCGCGTACCCCGCGCAAAACTGCAGCATGCAACCTGCGCTCAACCTTTACATAGATCAAAAATCGATCTTATGATCCGCCTTAACATGTACACGCAATGCATGTTAAACGCAGCTTCAGCGGGATCGCATCGCGAATCGCGCCACGTCCCCGGCACTTCACCCTCTAGGAGAGAGGATATGCAATCAACACGACGCTTATGGAGATGGCTGGGCCTGGTCTGCCTGCTATCGTTCGCCGCCTTGCTTTGGCTGGGCAGGGAAATCTATTTGGCCGCCCCGCCTATTCCGAGCGCGGTCGTAAGCGACAGCGGTCAAGTCCTGTTCACCGGCGATCAAGTCAAACGCGGCCAGCAAGTCTGGCTCGCAGCCGGCGGCCAGCAGCTCGGCACCGTCTGGGGTCACGGCAGCTATGTTGCACCCGATTGGTCGGCCGATTGGTTGCACCGTGAAGCGCTGCAACTGCGCGAAAACTGGGCCCAGCAACAATTCGGCAAGCCGTATGCGGCGCTCACGCCGGACGAGCAAGGCACGCTGGACGCGCGCCTGAAGCGCGAGATGCGCGCAAACCGCTACGACGCCACGACGGGCCGTATCACGTTGTCCGATGCGCGCACCAGCGCCGCCCGCGATGTCGCCGCTCACTACGAAGCGTTGTTCGGCACCGATCACTCGCTCGATACATTGCGCGATCAATACGCCATGAACGCGGGTTCGGTTCAAAGCGCAGACGATCGCACAGCACTCGCCGCGTTCTTCTTCTGGTCGGCTTGGTCGGCAACGACCGATCGCCCCGGGCAATCGAACATCACGTACACGAACAACTGGCCGCACGAACCGCTCGTGGACAACAATCCGACGGTCGCCAACGGCATGTGGTCGATCGTGAGCGTGATCCTGTTGCTCGCCGGTATTGCCGCCATGATCTGGTATCACTCGGCGCACGACTCCGGCGAAGCGCCGGTCGCGCCGCCCGCGCAAGACCCGCTGTTCAATGTGAAGGCAACGCCTTCGATGAAGGCGACCAAGAAGTACTTCTACGTCGTCATCGGCTTGCTGCTCGTGCAAGTTGGCATGGGCGCCATCACGGCCCACTATGCCGTCGAGGGTCACAGCTTCTTCGGCTTCCCGCTGGCCGAGGTGCTGCCGTGGGTGGTGAGCCGCACGATTCATACGCAGTTCGGCGTGCTGTGGATTGCCACGGCCTGGCTCGCGACCGGCTTGTATATCTCGCCGCTGTTGTCGGGACACGAGCCCAAGTACCAAAAGCTCGGGGTCGATGTCCTGTTCTACGCGCTGCTGTTCATCGTCGTCGGATCGACGGCATTCGGCTGGCTCGGCACGCTGCAGCATCGCGGCACCGATTTCGCGTTCTGGATCGGCAACCAGGGGCTCGCCTATACGAGCATGGGTCGCGTCTGGCAAATCCTGCTGTTCGTCGGCCTGTTGTTCTGGCTGGTGTTGATGGGTCGCGCATTGATGCCTGCGCTGAAGAACCCGAAGACGAACGGACGCGGCCTGATCGGCATGGTGTTCCTGTCCGCCGCCTGTATCGGCGCGTTCTACTCGACCTCGCTCGCCTGGGGCCAGCACACGCACTACTCCATGATCGAGTACTGGAGATGGTGGCTCGTGCATCTGTGGGTTGAAGGCTTCTTCGAAGTGTTCGCCACGGCCGTGATCGCACTGATCTTCTCGCGCCTGGGCCTCATTCGAATCGAGTCGGCCAACAACGCCATCGTGCTCGAAACGATCGTGTTCCTCTTCGGCGGCATTCTCGGCACGCTGCACCACCTGTACTTCACCGGCGCCTCGACGGCCGTGATCGCTGTCGGCGCGGTGTTCTCCGCGTTCGAAGTCGTCCCGCTCGCACTCATCGGGCTCGAAGGCTGGCAAACGTACCGCAAGACGAAGGCGGCGCCGTGGGTTCAAACGTACAAGTGGGCCATTCTCTGCTTCGTCGCAGTGGGCATTTGGAACACCGTCGGCGCAGGGCTGCTCGGCTTCTCGATCAATCCGCCGATTTCGCTCTACTACGTGCAAGGGCTCAACATCACGCCCGCGCACGGCCACGCCGCGCTGTTCGGTGTCTACGGCATGCTCGGCATCGGTCTCATGTTGTTCTGCCTGCGCGGCCTGTCGGCGCGCGAAGCTTGGGACGACTCGCTGCTCAAGCCCGCGTTCTGGCTGCTCAACATTGGTCTATTCATGATGGTGTTCTTCTCGATCCTGCCGTCGGGGATCTACGAAGCATGGGCCAGCGTCAGCAAGGGGCTCTGGTACGCGCGCTCGCCTGAAGTCGTGCATGCGCCGATCATGCAGGCGCTCGTCTGGGTGCGCGTGCCCGGCGACATCCTGTTCGCGATCGGTGTGCTTTACCTCGGGTGGTTCGCCCTGCGCCTGCTGCGTCCCGGCCGGCCGATCGAAGCGCCCGTGAAGTCCGCGGTGCATCGCGTGTAAATCGCGCCATGCTCAGTTGATAGGGCTCGTGTTCGCATGACGCCTCGCGACGGCCGGACCCTTGGGTCCGGCCGTCTGGCCATCGAACTTGTTGGGAGAAATACCATGAACGCCACACCGATCGCCTCCACCGCGCCCATGACGCGCGAGCTGATACACGCTGCGCTCACGCAAGTCATCGATCCCGAGATCGGCATCAACATCGTCGATCTGGGCCTCGTCTACGACGTCGAATCGAACGACGAAGGCTGGCGCATCGCCTTGACCATGACCTCGCCCGCGTGCCCGATGGGTCAATCGATCCTCGACGACGTGCGCGCGGTCATCGACACATCGCTCTCGATCGGCACGAGCGTCGACATCGATCTCGTTTGGGAACCGCCCTGGGACCCGTCCATGATGAGCGATGCGGCGCGCGACACACTGGGATGGAGCGACGATTGAACCGGATGCCGCACGCCGTTTCGAAGGCCCCGCCGCTACGCGTTGCCATGCGGCTTGCGTTCGCCGCGGCAATCGTGCTCACGTTCGCTTGCGGCGTGCTCGCCGGGCTGGCGCGCTTCGGCGTGGCGCTGCCCCGCCATGCACTGACCAATGCGGTGTGGCACGGCGTGCTGGTGCTGCCCATGTTCTTCGGCGCGGTGGTGAGCTTGGAGCGAGCCGTCGCGCTCGGCGGCGGCCGTCACCTGTCCGCGCCGGTGGCCGTCGCACTCGCGGCGGTGCTGCTGTTGGCGGGCGCGCCGCCCATGTTCGCGCAACTGCTGCTCTTCGCGGGCGCCTCGCTCGCGCTCGCGAGCGTGCTGGGCTTGGTGCGCCGTCACACCGAGTTGCATCTGGCGATACTCGCACTCGGGGTATCGAGCTGGTGGTTCGGCGATCTACTCTGGCTCACGACAAGCACGCCCCTCGTCGCAGTGCCGAGCTGGATCGCGTTTCTCGTTTTGACGATCGCCGCGGAACGGCTCGAGCTCACACGCCTGCGGCCCACGCCGCGGCGCGCACGGGCCTGGTTCGTGACGATCGTCGTCGTTTTGCTCGCCAGCGTCGTTTGGGCATTGCGCATGCCCGACGCAGGCCTGCGCATCTTCTCCGCATGCCTCGCGCTACTAGCCGCGTGGCTCACGCGCTACGACATCGCGCGCGTCACGGTGCGCCAACGCGGCCTGACGCGCTTCATCGCAGTGTGCTTGCTGTCGGGCTATGCATGGCTGGCGCTGAGCGGCGCGCTAGGCGTGTTCGGCGCTTGGCGCGTCGGCCACCCCTGGCACGACGCCGCGCTGCATGCGCTCACGCTCGGCTTCGTGATCTCGATGGCACTCGGCCATGCGCCGATCGTGCTGCCCGCGGTCGCACGCCTGCGCGTGAGCTATCGCCCCGTCTTCTACCTGCCGCTCGTCGCGCTCCATATCGCGCTCGCCGCGCGCGTGGCCGGCGCGCTCATGGATGCGTTCGCCTTGCGCCGCGCGGGCGCCATCGGCAATGCCATTGCGCTCGCATTGTTCGTCGCCGTCATGGCGCGGGCGGCGTGGGCTGCGCGCACCGAATCGCGCATCGAATCGCGCACCGTCTCGCACAGGAGGTGACGCAAGCAATTCGCACTCCTAACCGTTCTCTCTATCGATTACCGGCGGCGCGCTTCTCGGCGCGGACCGCATTTTTCCTTTGATTTGCCTATCGGAGTCAAGCATGGCCCACCCTTCCCCCGACGCCACCTATCTGTTCGATGCCCGCGGCATCGCCAAGCGCTTCCGTCACGCCGCAATCTTCGCGGCACTGGAGACGCTCGATCACGGCGAAACGATGCGCTTCGTCAACGATCACGATCCACTGCCGCTGCTCAATCAAATCCAGCAGCGCTACGGCGACCAGGTCCGCATTCAGTATGTCGAGCGCTCCCCTGAGCGCGTCGCCATCGACTTCGGCATCTGGCTCACCGCAAACGAAGGCGCCCCCGCCGCCGAGCAATCCTCTGCAGGCGGCTGCGCCGGTGGCGGCGCCGGCAGCTGCGGCTGCAGCGGCGGCTAAGCAGCTCGGCATCTGGGCAGCCCCGGCAGGCCAGCGGCGGAACCGCCAGCCGCCACGGCAATCGGTCGCGCACCGCGTGGGGGCGCGACCGCTCGAAACTTAACCCAGGTCAAGAAGACGCGATAATGCCGACAACCGGCATTGACCCCACCATATATGGTGCATACGATGAGCAACATCACAACATATTGTGCTCATCGAGGACCGCATGGAACGCCAGCCAACGCTTGACAGTCTCCCCCAAGCCATTCGTCTCGCGCCAGCGGCCGATCGGTCCAAGCCTTTCGTCGAAGTCGGTTCCGCCATCGACGAATATCTCGACCGGCTAGACTGGCGCGTCAATGCGAACGCCAATCAGGGCTACTCGCTGGGCGGGTTGATTCTCAACATCTCGGGCAAGCTCGTCGCCAACTATTGGCTGAGCCATATCTATCCGCCCGCCGTCGGCCAAGCGCATCGCGACGCCGATCTGCATATCCACGATCTCGACATGCTCTCGGGATACTGCGCCGGCTGGTCGCTGCGCACGTTGCTGACCGAGGGGCTGAACGGCGTGCCCGGCAAGGTCGAAGCAGGCCCCCCCAAGCATATGTCGAGCGCCGTCGGGCAAATCGTCAATTTCCTCGGCACGCTGCAGAACGAATGGGCCGGCGCGCAAGCGTTCAGCTCATTCGACACGTACATGGCGCCGTTCGTGCGCACGGACGGCCTGCGCTACGACGAGGTGCGCCAATACATTCAGGAACTCATCTACAACCTGAACGTGCCTTCGCGCTGGGGCACGCAAACGCCGTTCACGAATCTCACGTTCGATTGGGTTTGCCCGGAGGATCTGCGCGAGCAAGTGCCCATCATCGGCGGCAAGGAGGTGGACTTCACCTACGGCGAGCTGCAAGCCGAGATGGACATGATCAACCAGGCCTACATCGAAGTCATGCAGGCCGGCGACGCCAAGGGCCGCGTCTTCACGTTTCCGATTCCGACCTACAACATCACCGAAGACTTCGACTGGACGAGCCCCAATGCGAACCGTCTGTTCGAGATGACAGCGCGTTACGGCCTGCCGTACTTTCAGAACTTCATCAATTCGGAACTGAAGCCGAACATGATTCGGTCGATGTGCTGCCGCCTTCAGCTCGATCTGCGGGAGTTGCTCAAGCGCGGCAACGGCTTGTTCGGCTCGGCCGAGCAAACCGGTTCGATCGGCGTCGTCACGATCAACTGCGCGCGGCTCGGCTATCTGTATGCGGGCGACGAAGCGGCGCTCATGGCGCGCATCGACACCCTCTTGGAGTTGGGCAAGGACAGCTTGGAGATCAAGCGGCTCGTCATTCAAAAGCACATCGACAACGGGCTTTTCCCCTACACGAAGCGTTACCTCGGCACGCTGCGCAATCACTTCTCCACGCTCGGCGTGAACGGCATCAACGAGATGATCCGCAACTTCACGGGCGACGAGCACGACCTCACGACCGAATGGGGCCATGCGTTCGCCGTGCGTCTGCTCGACCGGATTCGCGCGAGGATGCTCGCGTTCCAAGAGGAAACGGGGCATATGTACAACCTCGAGGCCACGCCGGCAGAAGGCACGACCTATCGTTTCGCCAAGGAAGACCGCAAGCGCTACCCCGACATCTTGCAAGCCGGCACGCCCGAGATGCCGTACTACACGAACTCGTCGCAGTTGCCGGTCGGCTTCACCGAAGATCCGTTCGAAGCGCTCGAGCATCAAGACGACTTGCAGCGCAAATACACGGGCGGCACGGTGCTGCATCTTTACATGACCGAGCCGCTATCGTCGACCGACGCCTGCCGAGAACTCGTCAAGCGCACGCTGAGCCGCTTCTCGCTGCCGTACATCACCGTCACGCCGACGTTCTCGATTTGTCCAAAGCACGGGTATCTGCCCGGCAAGCATGAGTTTTGTCCCAAATGCGACGAGGCGCTGCTTCAACGCAAATGCAATCAACCCGCAACGACTGAAACTACGGAGTCCTAACAATGAACGCGACCACTCAAAACGCCACCCCCGTGCTGCTCGATGAAGAACGTCAGCCCTGCGAGATCTGGACGCGCGTGATGGGATACCACCGCCCGGTCTCCTCGTTCAACACCGGCAAGAAGGGCGAATTCTACGAGCGCACCTACTTCACGGAAGAGGCCTCGCTTGCTGCCTGAGGCCGAATCCGCGCCCGCTGCCAAGCGCGCGACGCCGCTGCGACTGCTCAAGGTCGGCGGCATCGCGCCGTTCACGGCCACCGATTATCCGGGCCAGTTGGCCGCGGTCGTGTTCGTGCAAGGGTGCCCGTGGCGTTGCGGCTACTGCCACAACACGCATTTGCAGCCGCGCACGCGCGAGGGCGCCGTATCTTGGGCGAAGGTGATGAGTTTCTTAGCGCGCCGCGTCGGGCTGATCGATGCCGTGGTGTTCAGCGGCGGCGAGCCGACCTCCGACCCGGCGCTGGCCACCGCCATCGGCGATGTGCGCGCGCTCGGTTTCAAGATCGGACTGCACAGCGCGGGAACGCATCCGCGGCGGTTCGAACGCGTGCTGCCGCTCGTCGATTGGGTCGGTTTCGACGTGAAAGCGCCGTTCGACGATTACGAGCAAGTCACGCGCATCCGCGAGAGCGGCACGTTCGCGCAGCGCAGCCTCGAAGCGCTGCTTTCCAGCGGGATCGATTACGAGTGCAGGACGACGGCGCACCCAAGCCTGCTGACCGATGCCGATCTGCTCAAGCTCGCGCACGCTCTCTCGTCCATGGGCGTGAAAAAGCACTACCTGCAGATCTTCCGCAAGCAAGGCTCAGCCGATGCCGCGTTGAATGCGGTAGGCACGACGGGCTACCCGAGCGGGCCGACGCTCGATGAAATGAGCCGGCTCTTTCCTACGTTCGATGTGAGGCGCGGCTAGGCGTTGGGCGCGGCGGGCGATGCCGTATGTGCGAGACGCCCTAGCCGCGCTCGCCAATCGACGGCTAGGCTCAGCGATGCTCCGCGGAGGCGGTATCGCAAGCCTGCGCTTCGCCCTCGACGAGCGAGCTCGCCGCACGCGCGACTTCCTCGATGACCTGCTCCGCCTGCTCCACGTCGAAGTCGGCATGAAATCGCTTCTTCACCCCATGCTCGGCCAACTGCACATATTCGTCGGCGGCAATGTCGTGCCGCGCGAGCGAACTCTTCACGCATGCGAGCGGGCACCCGTCGATGGCAATGATCGGCCGCCCGGAGAGGGCGATCTTGACCAGTGCGGGGACATCCCCGCCCACGCCGGCGATGCACGACATCTCGGCCATGCCGCGCCGGTCGAGCTGCAAGGCGACGTAGTTGGCCATCTGCGCCGCGCTCGAGCACCCCGAGCACGAGTAGACGAGCGGTAACGCGCGACGTTCGTTGTTCATCTTCAAACCTCCGTGACCATGCTCCCCGCCGACGAGCGTGGGAGCCGCCCCCCGCGGGAGGCGCCCTGCTATCGCGGCGGGCTGCGCCTGCCGCGAACTGCGAACGCGGGCGCGAAGCGCTCGAGCGAAAAGTTCGACAAGTCGATCGCATCGAGCGAATTCTTCACGAGCAGCCCGAGCTCCGTGTCGCCTTCCATCGTCAACCGGCGACTGAAAAACAGCGTGTCGGGGTCTTGCGTGCGCCGCGCCAGCTGAAAGAAGTCGTAAGCGCTCGCGCTAATCGTCAGCGCGACGTCTCCGACGTGTCGCGCCGCGCGAAACGCGCCGCCGCGGTAGACGAAATCGAACGCCACGCCCGCGTCGCGCACTTCGATTCGCAACGCACGATCTTGCAGATGCGCGAGCGTATCGTCGGGAAGATGAGGCTTCACCGTCAAATTGAGGCCACCGACGAACAACAGCGAGCCCGGATACGCCGGGAGCTTGGACAGCACGCCGCGTATCAGCGAAGGCACCTCGTAGCCGCTCTGACTCATTGAGCACTCCTAATGGATTCCACCTGCGTCGATTCCTGTTTCTGAGCCAGCCCCGGCATGCCGTGCCAGTATCCGTCGCAGCGCGATTCGGGCATGAGCAGCGCCATGCGCTCCAAGGCCCGCGTACCGCTTAGCCTGCCATCGGCCGCATCTCGAAAGATGGCGACGATTTCGCTCATCCCTTGTGACTGCGGGCTCAAGCGGAGCACATCGACGCCGAGCGCTTTCAACGTATCGATCGAATCGACGAGGTTGTAGACGCGCGCCGATTGAATCGAGATGCCGTTCAAGACGAGGAAGGGCTGCCCTTCTCGCGTGCGCAGCATGAGACCGTCTGGGTGTTCGATGCAGACGTATTGGCAGTTTTCGCGCGGGAGATTTCGTTGCCGCGCGGTGAAGCACCGCGCGGAAAACGCGAGCGGCAAACGCCCGTAGGCAAAGACTTCGGTCTGCACGCCATCGGGCCGCGCGCGCTGCATCTGCGCGAGCGCATCGGCGCTCATCTCCAGCGGCATGACCCAGCGCTTGGCGCCCACGCCGGCCAGCACGTCCAGCGTCGGCTCGTTGTAGACGTTGAGCCAGGGACCCGCGACGAACGCACTGCCTTGCAGGTTGCGAACCGCGCCCATGTCGTTCGCTTCGACGAGGTACCGGCCATTGCCGGTCACGGCTTTCATCGTCGCGACGTCCTTGCCCGATTCGAGCAGAATCTGCGTCGACAGCACGACTTCCTTACCTGCCTGCGAAAGCATCTGCGCGATCTCAAGCCAATCGGGCAGGCGCAACTCGTGACGCCGCGAGCACACCGTCTCGCCCAGATACACGACGTCGACGGGCGCCGTGCTCATTTCTTCGTAAAACTGCAGCGTCTTGACGCGCGACCAATAGTAATGAATCGGACCGATTGCGATCTTCACTTGCTCTCCTGCACTGCGCCTCATTTCCAAGGACGATGGTAGGCGCCCAGCGTGTGTTGCTGACCTTCCGCCACTTTGTCGAGTTCGCCCATCCAAGCGGGCTTGACGCTGTAGCGCTGTGGGTTGGCCTGGCATTGATCGATCGCGTCGCGCCATACGCGCGTGACTTGCGCCACGTAGGCGGGGCTGCGCTGCCGGCCTTCGATCTTGATGGCCTTCACACCCATTTGCATGAGGCGCGGCAACAATTCGAGCGTATTCAAGCTCGTCGGCTCTTCGATTGCGTAATAGCTTTCCCCGGCCACATCGAAGCGGCCTTTGCACAGCGTCGGGTAGCCCGCGTTCTCGTCATCGGCGTAACGGTCGATCAGCACGCCGTTCAAGCGCGACTCGAGCCCCTGCGAGGTTTTTTGCCAGCGCACGTGCTTCGCGGGCGAACAGACGCCGTGGGTATTGGGCGACTCGCCCGTCGCATACGAGGACAGCGCGCAGCGCCCCTCCACCATCACGCACAGGCTGCCGAAGCCGAACACTTCGAGTTCGACCGTCGTGTTTTCCGTCACGTGCTCGACTTGTGTGAGCGAGAGCACGCGCGGGAGCACGGCGCGTGAGACCCCGAAATGCTGCTGATAGAAGTTGATCGCTTCGTAGTTCGTCGCCGACCCTTGCACCGACAGATGCAAGCGCAGATCCGGATAGCGATCGCGCGCGTAACGCATGAGCCCCGGATCGGCCACGATAACGGCATCGACGCCGGCTTCGGCCGCGCGGTCGACAGCGGTGCGCCAGACGGGCCACGCCGTCGGTTGCGGGTACGTATTGAGGGCGACCAGCACCTTGCGGCCACGCTCGTGCGCGTAGTCGATGCCTGTGCGAATCGACGCTTCGTCGAAATTCAAGCCTGCGAAGTTTCTCGCGTTCGTCGCGTCGCGAAAGCCGAGGTAGACACAATCGGCGCCGTTATCGACGGCGGTCTTCAATGCCGGCAGGCTGCCGGCCGGACAGACGAGCTCCATCTATTGGGAATGCCTCTTCATGAAAAATGCGCTGTCATGCGCGCGCCGCCATACGGCCAGACGGCTATGGAGTTACGCCGCGGCGTCCACGGGCATGCGCGCGTGCGACGCGTCGTCTGCCTCGGGCGTCCCGGCGCTCGCTTCGTTCTCCGCGGGCTTGACGCCGGTCAGCAGGTAGGTGATGAGATCGCGCACGGGGCGGATCTGCCTGCCGAACGGCAGCGTTTCCGAGCCGCGGAAGAAGAGCCCCCGCTTGACGTCGCCGGCGAGCGCATAGGCAAGTCGAGTGTCGATGCAAAATTGCCCGTGCTTGGCGATGCCGTCGCGCAAGCCGCATTGGGCCAGGCAATCGAACCCGACCGTGCACTTGCGCGCTTTGGCCACGCGCTGCAGCTTGGCTTCCTTCTCGAGATAGTCGGCTAGCCAAGGCGTGCGCACTGCGCGCGCGGGAAGCCCCGCCACGCTCATGAACGTGACGATGTCATCGGGCGTTGCCTCGACCAGCACGCGCTTGAAGTTCGGATGCGCATCGCCCTCCTCGCTCACTGCGAACGGCGTACCCAGTTGCACCGCGCTCGCGCCGAGCGACATCAACTCGCGCACTTGCTCCGGCGTGTGAATGCCGCCGGCGGCGATGAGCGGAATGCGCTCGCGTTCGAGCCCGAGTTCCTTGAACAAGGCGAGCGTGCTTTCGATGACTTCGGCGAACGCAAACTGCGGATTGGCAACGCTCTCGAGCGTGGGTGCGCCAAGATGGCCCGCCGCGTAGCGCGGATTTTCGATGACGATCGCATCGGGCAAACGTTGCTTGCGCATCCACTTTTTGAGCACGAGGCCGATGCCGCGCGCATCCGAAAGAATGGGGATCAGCGCCACCTCGGGATGGTCGGCCGTGAGTTCCGGCAAATCGAGCGGCAAGCCCGCGCCGACGACGACGGCATGAGCCCCGCTTTCGCACGCGCGGCGCACGTAATCGGCATAGGCCGAAACCGCGCGCATCACGTTGACGGCCACGGCGCCGCGGCCGCCCGACAACGCAAGGGCCGAGCGAATCTCGCGATCGAGCGCTTCCAAATTGACGGCGTCGATCAACGCGCGGTCGCGCGAGCGGGCCGTCTTGACCATGAGATCGGGATGATGGCGGCGCAGATCGACGCTCGAAATCGTTCCGAGCGCACCGAGCGAGGCGACGGTTCCAGCCAGGCGATGCGCGGATACGCCCACCCCCATTCCGCCTTGCACGATGGGCAGCAACGCTTTGCCCTTGATGCGCAGGGGTTCGAATACAGCCTTCGGCACTGACACGGGACAACCTCACGACGATCGCAGTAACCGGTAGTGTGAGGGGGAGAACGACTGCGGACCTTAATCTGGATCAAGAACCGGTCGCAGCTTCGGTGCGACAATCGATCGCTGATGAAACCATGATGAAACCCCTTGCTTGTGAAACGATGCTCGCGCTATGCGGGCTCGAACCTCCCGAACCGATGGAGCGCGTGATCGCGGCGCTGCGCACGCTCGCCGACGATTGCTTCCTGACCATGCACATCGATCGCGAGCCGTTGCCTCTATTTGCGCTGCTCGCGCGCGGCGGTTACGACTACGAAATGCGCGGGTCGCTTGGCGGGCGCTACGAGATCGATATTTGGCGCAGGGCGTGATGCGGCGCGATCTGGAACTCGATGCATCGCCGCCGCTCGGCGCACCGTTGCGCTTCTTCTTGAACGCCCCCGTGTTCGCGGCGATCGCCGCGGTGCTGCTGCTCTATGCCGGTCCCGCCGCGTTCGCGTCGCGCTGGTCGCCGTTTGCGCTCGCCGCCACGCACGCGCTCACGCTGGGCGCATTCGCAAGCGTCATGATGGGTGCGTTAATCCAAATCCTGCCGGTCGTGGCAGGCGCGCAAATCGCATGGGCTCGCACGAGCGCCATCGGCATTCATGCGCTGCTCACGCTCGGCACGCTCTTGCTCATCGCCGCATTCTTAAGCGCGAAGAGCGCCCTCTTTCCCTTCGCCGGTTCGCTATGCGCCGCCGCGGCCGCATGGTTCGTCCTCGCTTGCGCCATCGGCCTCGCGCGACGGTCCTCCGCTAGAACGCGCGGCACGGCCGACATCGTGCGGGCGGTGCGCCTCGCGTTGACTGCCCTGCTCGTCACGGTCGCACTTGGCGCCATGCTCGCGCTGTCGTTGTCGCGCCCCCTGTCGCTACCGATCCTCACGCTGACGAACCTCCATCTCGCTTGGGGGCTGGCCGGATGGATCGGATTGCTCACCGCGGGCGTGGCCTATCAAGTGATCCCGATGTTTCAGGTCACCGAGCCCTACCCGCGCATGCTCACGCGTGCGTTCGCACCGCTCTCGTTCTGCGCGCTCGTGCTTCTCACGCTAGCCGGCTCGGGACTCCCCGCGCATGGGTCCATCGCCACCGCTGCATTGCACGGCTCATTGCTTGCGCTGTACTGCGGCTTCGCGGTGGTGACGCTCGCGCTGCTCCATCGCCGCAAGCGCCCTTCACCCGATGCGACGACGCTCTTTTGGCGCACGTCGATGACGAGTGTCATCTGCGCGGCGCCCGTATGGGCCATCGGTGTGGTGGCGGACCGTCCATCGGCCGGCGTCATCGTGGGGATTTTGTTGCTTGCAGGCGGCGTTTGGTCGGCAATCAGCGGGATGCTCTACAAGATCATTCCCTTCTTGCTTTGGTATCACATGCAAGCGTCGATCGACGTGCGCTCATCGATCGTGCCGAAAGTCAAAGCGGTGCTGCCCGACACGCACGCCCGGGCGCAGTATTGGGCGCATTCGATCGCACTCATGCTGTTGGTCGCCGCGGGCGCGTCGCCCGCGTGGTTATCGCGCCCCGCCGCATTGGCGTTCGTCGTGTCGAACCTATGGCTCGGCGCAAATATCGCGAGCGCGTTGCGGGTGTATGTGCGGGTGGTGCGCGAGCTCGCTTCAGTACGCGCAAGCAGCCTCGAGCTTTGACGGATCCGGGATCAAGATCTCGCGGCCGCGAATGGTGACGAGCCCGCGCGTGCCCAGCTCATGCAGGATGCGCGAGAAATGTTCCGGTGTGAGATTCAAGCGCGAGGCGACCATCTTCTTTCCCGCCTCTAACAGCACGCGCCGCCCCGACTCCGCGCACCCGGGCTCCGGCTCGCCTTTTTGCGCGAGCAGATAACTGATCACGCGATGCGTGCCCGTGCGCAGCGAATAGGCCTCGACGTCGCGCATGAGCGCATGCAGGCGCGCGCTCATACCGGCGAGCATCTTGCAGGCGAAGTCGGGATCGGTGCGCAAGCCGTCGATAATCGCCGCACGGGTCACGTGTAGCAGCAACGAATCGCTGAGCGCCTGCGCCGATACGAAGTACGGCTTGCCCAGAAACATCAGCGCTTCGCCGAAACTGTCACCTGGGCTGACGAGCCGCACCACTTTTTCTTCGCCGAGGGGCGAGGTCACGCTGAGCTTGATCTGACCGTAGACGACCGCGTGCAGACCCGTGCAAGGGTCGCCGCAGTGAAACACCATCTCTTTTCGCGCAACCTGTTGCTGCGTCGTGCCGAGCGCGACACGATCGAGCTCGGCTTCCGTGAGCTCGTTGAACAGCGGCATTCGGGCGAGAAAGTCCTGAACGCGAATCTTCCCTTTTTGCATCGATCGCCCCTATCCGCTAAGAGTCAAATCAGCTTCGAATACGACGCGGCGCTGGGTCGCCCCAGGTACTTGTCGAAGATCATCGCCACGGCGCGCACGAACAGCCGCCCTTTGGGCAAGATTCGAATCGAATCTTCGTCGACGGCAACGAGCTGCGCTTGCTCGAACGGCGCGAGCGCCGCGAGCTCCCCCTGAAAGTAATGCGCGAATTCGATGCCGTGCCTGGCCTCGACTTCGCCGAATACGAGCGGCATGCTGCACATCAACGTCATCACGACTTCGCGGCGCAAGAGGTCGTCGGCGCTCAGCGTCATGCCGCGCTCGACCGGAAGGCGCCCTTCGTTCAGCCGCTCGTAATAGGTCTTCACCGAGCGCGTCGATTGACAGTAGGCCCGCCCGATCTTACCGATGGCCGACACGCCGAAACCGACCAGATCGCATTCGGCCTGCGTCGTGTAGCCCTGGAAGTTGCGATGCAGGCTGTTCTCGCTCAGCGCACGACTCAATTCGTCGTCTGGCTTGGCGAAATGATCGAGGCCGATGTAGACGTAGCCCGCGTCGAGCAGCCTGCGCGTCGCCCGCATGAAAATGCGTAGCCGGTCCTCGGCGAGCGGCAGCTCGCGCGCGTCGATGAGACGCTGCGCCTTGAAGCGCGAGGGAAGGTGAGCGTAGTTGTAGAGCGCGATGCGATCGGGGGCGAGGCGCACCACTTCGTCGAGTGTGCGCTCGAAACTAGCGACCGATTGTCGCGGCAGACCGTAGATCAAATCCATGTTGATCGACTGAAAGCCGGCGTCGCGGCTCGCGCCCAATGCACGCTCGACCATGTCGAGCGGCTGAATGCGGTTCACGGCCTGCTGCACGGCCGGATCGAAGTCCTGCACGCCGAAGCTCGTGCGATTGAAGCCGAGCGAGGCGAGCTCGGCCAATGTCGTCGGCTTTACCGTTCGCGGGTCGATCTCGACGCCCAACTCGGCGTCGGGCACGAAGTCGAAATGCCGACGCAGCCCATCGAGCAACGTGCCAAGCTCGGCCATGCTGAAAAAGGTCGGGGTGCCGCCGCCCAGATGCAGTTGCGAGGTGCGCCGATCGTCGCCCAGTTCGGGTGCGACCATCTCGATTTCGCGCAGCAGGTAGTCGAGGTACTCGGTGGCGCGCCCATGCTCGCGCGTGATGACTTTGTTGCAGGCGCAGAAATAGCAGAGCGATTCGCAAAACGGCAAATGCGCATAGACCGAGAGCGGGGGCTTGACCGCCGCGGCGGCGCGCTCGCCCAGATGAGCGCGATAGGCTGCCACGTCGAAGCTGGGCACGAATCGATCGGCGGTCGGGTAGGACGTGTAGCGCGGCCCCGCATTGTCGAAGCGGCGGATCAACGCCTCCGATATCTCGATGTCGGCGAAACGATCGAGATCCGATCCCGGTGTAGAGGACGAGGTTTCGCGGCTTGACGCCGTATCTGCAGACATATTCGTTCCCATGGACGTGCACCGCCGGCAGCGATGCCGGCTGCGATCATTATCGAACCGGCAGTCCATCAGAACTTGATGTATGTCATCAATGTTTCGTTCGGCGGCGCGCTCCTGGCGGCCGTCTTGCCTAGCCGCAAGGTCCGCGATGCGCGTAAAAGATATACAATGGATCCACTTTATAGGTGGCGTATGCGACTCACGGATTTCACGGATTACAGTTTGCGCGTGCTCATGTATGCAGCCGTGCGCTCGGACGAACTCGTCACGATTGCCGAAATCTCCGAGGCGCTAGGGATCGCGCGCGGGCATCTCGTCAAGATCGTGCATGCGCTGGGACGCGCCGGTTATCTGAGCACGACGCGCGGCCGCACGGGCGGCTTGAAGTTGGGACGGCCGGCCTCGCGCATCACGGTCGGCGATGTGGTGCGGACGATGGAGGCCGACTTTCGGATGGTGGAGTGCTTCGACACCGAGGGCAACGCCTGCGTGATTACGGCCGCATGCGGCCTGCGCGGCGTCCTCGGCACCGCGCTGCGCGCGTACTTCGAGGTGTTGGATAAGTTCACGCTGGCCGATATCGCAGCGGAGCAGGGCAAGCTATCGCGGCTGCTCGGGTTGAGCTCCACCGAGCAGCCGCTCGTGCGCATGGCGCGCAAATAGCGGGGCTCACACCGTCGCGAGCCGCCTTCGGTCAGAACGCGTTGACCGGAATCTTCAGATAGCGCACGCCGTTCGATTCGGGCGGGGGCATCTCGCCGGCCCGGATGTTGATTTGGACCGCCGGCAGGATCAGCACCGGCATCGAGAGCGTGCGATCTCGCTCCGTCCGCATTTGGACGAATGCATCCTCCGATATGCCATCGTGCAGATGCACGTTCGCACGGCGCTCTTGCTCGACGCTCGTCTCGCAGCGCGCCTCGCGCGAAGGCGGGGGATAGTCGTGACACATGAACAGGCGCGTTTGCGGCGGCAAGGCGAGTAGCTTTTGCACCGAGCGGTAAAGCGCATGGGCGTCGCCGCCGGGAAAATCGCAGCGCGCCGAACCGACGTCGGGCATGAACAGCGTGTCGCCCACGAACACCGCATCGCCGATCTGGTACGCCATGTCGGCAGGCGTGTGGCCCGGCACGTGCAGCGCGCGCCCGGTCAATTCGCCGAAGGTGAAAGTCTCGTCCGCGGCGAACAGGTGGTCGAATTGCGTCCCATCCGCGGGCACGTCGCCGCCAAGGTTGAACACGCGCTTGAACACGCCCTGAACCGTGCGGATCTGCTCGCCTATCGCCGTCTTGCCGCCCAGCTCGCGTTTCAGGTATTGGGCCGCCGAAAGATGATCGGCATGCGCATGGGTCTCGAGCAACCATTGCACCTGCAGACGATGCTCTCGCACGAACGCTATGACTCGGTCGGCCGAAGCGGTGCTCGTGCGGCCCGACTTCGGGTCGTAGTCGAGCACCGAATCGATGATGGCCGCCGGCGTGCCGTCGCCGGCATGCACGACGTACGTGAACGTCGAGGTCGCACAATCGAAGAATGGCACTACTTGGGGACGCATCGTCAATCCCTTCCAAAGTGGAGTTGCCAAACAATATATCAATTCATATAATGTTGTTCAACATATTGTTGAACCTGCACAGAACGCATTCCATGGAAAGCCAGCTTACGCCGCAAACGTTGGACCACCTGCGCCACTCGGCCACGCAGTGCTGCGCGCTCCTCAAAGCCATGGCGCATGAGGATCGGCTGCTATTGCTGTGCCAGCTCACCGAGGGCGAGCAAAACGTCGGCGAGCTCGAAGCGAGCGTCGGCCTGCATCAGCCCAGCCTGTCGCAACACTTGGGCGTGTTGCGTGAAGAAGGGCTCGTCGCCGCAAGGCGAGAGGGCAAGTACATCTATTACAGCCTCGCCAGCGAGGAAGTCATCGCCATCATGCAAACTTTGTCGAAGCTCTTTTGCGGTAAGGCCAAGGGGGCGAAGGCATGATCGTCGATATGTCGCATTTCACGCCTGCCGCGGCCGTCGCGGGCGGGCTGCTCATCGGCGCGGCCTCGGGGCTCTACATGCTGCTCAACGGCCGCATTGCCGGCATCAGCGGCATGATCGGCCGCGTGTTGGAGCCGCAAACGCTCGAACGCGCTTCGGCGCTCGCCTTTCTGCTCGGGCTCGTTGCAGCGCCGTGGTTGTGGCGGTTGGCTGCGCCGCTGCCCGCAGCCGTCATCGAAGCCTCGCCGCCCACGCTGATAGCCGCCGGTCTGCTCGTCGGGTTCGGCACGCGCTACGGCTCGGGTTGCACGAGCGGCCACGGCGTATGCGGCATCTCCCGCGGCTCGGCCCGTTCGATCGCGGCCACGCTTACGTTCCTCTCGTTAGGGTTCCTAACCGTCTTCCTGCTTCGCCACTTTTAATATGCTCGCTTTGTCCGGTTTCGCCGCAGGTCTCTTGTTCGGCTTGGGTCTCATCGTCTCCAATATGGCCAATCCCGAGAAGGTGCTCGGCTTTCTCGACCTGACCGGCCGCTGGGATCCTTCGCTCGCGTTTGTCATGGGCGGCGCCGTCGCGATCGGCGCCATCGCCTTCGCGCTTACGCGCCGGGCCAGCCGCAGCCTGCTCGGCGCACCGATCTCGTGGCCCGCGTCCACGCGCATCGATCGTGCCCTTATCCTCGGTAGCGCGATGTTCGGCGTCGGTTGGGGGCTTGCAGGCTTCTGCCCCGGCCCGGCGCTCGTCGCCGCCTCGAGCGGACAACCCAAAGCATGGCTGTTCGTGCTCGCGATGTTGGCGGGCATGAGCCTTCATTCGCTCATCACGCGGCTGCACGCCGCACGCGCCTGAAACGGAGTTCGCGCCAATGTCCACGCCATTCGTGCAGCACGATCCGACTTTTTCCACGACCGCGCAGGTGCTGCCGGACGACCTGCCCGGCATCGCCGCCGCGGGTTTCCGCTCGCTCATCTGCAATCGTCCCGACGGCGAAGGCGGCCCTTCGCAGCCGAACTCACAGGCCATGCGGGAGGCAGCCGAGCGCGCCGGGATCGCCTTCGCCTATCTGCCCGTCGAGCCTGGCAAGATGACACCCGAGCAAGCGCAAGCCTTCGCACGCTTGCTCGAAACGATGCCCAAGCCCGTGCTCGCTTATTGCCGCACGGGCAACCGGTCCGCGGGACTGTATCGAGCCGCGACCACGCCGGAGCAAGCTCCCAAGGCATCATCCATTGCGCCGGCTTGCACCTGGGAAAAGACGTTCGACGTCGTCGTCGTGGGCGGGGGCAGCGCAGGGATCGCCGTGACGGCCAGCCTGCTTCGCCGTCAACCGGGCCTCAATGTCGCGGTGATCGAGCCGCGCGACACGCACGACTATCAGCCCGCGTGGACTCTCGTCGGCGGCGGCCTGTTCGATGCACGCAAGACGCGCCGGCCGATGAGCGAAGTCATGCCCAAGGGCGTCACTTGGATTCGCGCCGCCGTCGCGAGATTCGAGCCCGACGAGAACCGGGTGCGGCTCGACACCGGTGAAGCCGTGCCTTATCGGGACCTCGTGGTTGCTCCGGGGCTGCGCCTCGCATGGGAGCGCATCGAAGGGCTCGAAGCGGTGCTCGGCAAGTATGGCGTGACGTCGAACTACCGCTACGACCTGGCGCCTTACACCTGGGAACTCGTCCGCGCGATGGGCAGCGGCACGGCGCTCTTCACGCAGCCGGCCATGCCGATCAAATGCGCGGGCGCCCCGCAAAAAGCGATGTATCTTTCCTGCGATCACTGGCAGCGCGTCGGCGCGCTCGACAAAATCAACGTCGAGTTCAATACCGATGGCGCCGTGCTGTTCGGCGTCGCCGCCTTCGTGCCCGCGCTGATGCAATACGTGTCGCGCTACCGCGCCAACCTCGCATTCGGCTCCAATCTCGTTGCCGTCGACGGGCCGAACAAGCTCGCCTATTTCGATGTCAAGGATGCCGACGGCGGCACCGAGCGCGTGGCCAAGCCTTTCGACATGCTGCATGTCGTGCCGCCGCAAGTCGCACCCGATTTTGTCCGCGACAGCCAACTGGCCGATGCAGCCGGGTGGTGCGAAGTCGATCCCGCCACGCTGCAGCATCCGCGCTATCCGAACGTGTTCGCGCTCGGCGACGCCTGCTCCGCACCCAACGCCAAGACGGCCGCCGCCGCGCGCAAGCAGGCCGTCATCGTCGCATCGAACCTGCTCGCGATGCGCGCTGGACGGCCGCTGCCGCGCCGCTACGATGGTTACGGCGCGTGCCCGTTGACGGTCGAGCGGGGCAAGGTAGTGCTGGCCGAATTCGGCTACGGCGGCAAGCTGTTGCCCACCTTTCCGCTCGATCCGCGCCGCCCGAGCGCCTTTGCTTGGCTGCTCAAAGCCAAGCTGCTGCCCTGGTTCTATTGGAACGGCATGCTCAAAGCGCGCGAATGGTTCACGGGCACGAGCGTTTGATGGACCTAGCCTGCCATGTTCGATCCATTCATCGTTAGCGCCGCGCTCGGCTCGCTCGTCGGCGTCATTCTCGCTTTGACGGGGGCCGGGGGCGGCATCGTCGCGGTGCCGCTGCTCGTCTTCGGTTTAGGGCTCGATGTCGCGACCGCCGGGCCCATCGGGCTAGCTGCAGTCGGGCTCGCCGCGGCGCTAGGCGCTTTGCTCGCGTTGCGCGAGGGGCGCGTGCGGTACAAGGCCGCGGCGCTGATGGCAGGCGCGGGCGCGCTCGTCTCGCCGCTCGGCCTATGGCTCGCGCGGCGGGTTCCGAATGCGCCGCTCATGCTGCTGTTTGCGTTCGTGCTGTTTTACGTTGCCGCGCGCATGTTGCTGCAGCATTTCGGGCGCGCGTCGCGCAAGCCGGTGCAGGCGCCGAGCGACGCGGCGTGCCGCATCGATCACGCGCGCGGCAAACTCGTCTGGACCGCGCCTTGCGCACGCGCGTTGACGCTATCGGGCGCGATCGCGGGCCTGCTGTCGGGGTTGCTGGGCGTCGGTGGCGGCTTTGTCATCGTGCCCGCGTTGCGGCGCGTCTCGGACATCGCGATAGAGAACATCATGGCCACCTCGCTCGCGGTCATCGCGCTCGTATCGGTGTCGGGCGTCGTCGCATCCGGGCTAGCCGGTCAGATGGCGTGGGCGGCGGCGTTGCCGTTCACCGCCGGTGCGATCGCCGGCATGCTCGGCGGGCGGCTCCTAGCCCGGCGGCTGAGCGGTGCACGCCTGCAGCAAGCGTTCGCCGTCTTCGCGGGCGCCATCGCCGTGGCGATGGCCGTCAAAGCCCTCACGCAGCTTTGACGGCAACGCCGGTTACGGCTGGCCTGCGTAGTAGCGCGCCGCCGCTTCGATTTCTGCGGGCGTCATCTGCCGCGCGACATTGCGCATTTGCTCGTTGATGTCGTTGTGACGATCGCCCGCGGCGAAAGCCTGCAATTGCGCACGAATATAGACCTCCGGCTCGCCTTCGAGCCAAGGCGTGCCCGTCTTGTGATCGGCGGCGCCGTGGCACGATGCGCATGGTGCGATGTTGCGCATCGGCGAGCCCGTCGCGACGATCGGCGGCACGACCTGGTTGGCCGGATGGTAGCCGGGTAGCTTAGGCAGATACGCGTAGTACGCGGCGAGGTCGCGCATATCCTGATCGGACAGCGTCTGCACCATCGGGCTCATCACCGCATTCGTGCGCGCACCGGTCTGGAAGTCCTTCAACTGCTTGTAGACGACCGTTTCGTATTGGCCGGCGAGGTTCGGCGAATTGGCTTGACTGACACCTTGCGGCCCGTGGCACATCGAACAGCGCAACGCAAGCGTCGCGCCGCGGCCGATCGACAGCGCATCGGCATTGGCGAACATCGTCGGCGTCACGACGACTTGGCTCGTCTTCACGCGCGAGGTCACCGGGGTCGAAACGAACCATTGTTGCGGAACCCCGGCCGCGCTGCAGATCGCGTTCCAGACGCCGGCGAATTGCGAACCGGTTTGGACGGACGGCAACCAGATGAAGCCGATCAAGATCGAAACCACGGCCACGCCCGCGGTCAAGCCTACGCTAACCGTAAACCACCGGTTGCGCAGCGAGAACAAGCGTTCGGTGCTCATCGTGCGCCCCCCATGTAGATAGCCGGCACCGAGGTTTGCTTGAGGACGAGCAACTGCGCAATCGGATAGCCGTAGTTGACGACGGTCAGCGCGATCATCAGCGCGACCCACAAGCCGAAGCTATTGAGCGCGATCGGCAATGTCTTGGGCGGATGCACGGCGGTGCTGAATGTGAATTTCTGCGGCGCCGCGGCCGGTCCGCGATGGCCACGCGCGAGCACGATGAAGAACAGCACGGCGGAAGCGACGAGAATCAGCGCGCCGACGAACGACATATCGACGGTGATGGCCTCGGGGGCGAGCGCCGGATTGCTGTAGTCGAAGTACGCCATGCGCCGCGGCATGCCGAGAATCCCGGCATAGTGCCAGGGGAACGTCGTCACTATCATGCCGATGAACCACAGCCAAAGTTGCCAGCGCATGAGCTTCACGCTCGTCAGCACGCGGCCCGTGAGCTGCGGCCAGAGGTCGTAAGCGATCGCGAAGTACATGATGACGATCGCGCCGCCGAAGATCAGATGGAAGTGGCCCGTGATCCACTGCGTATTGTGGATCGTCGAATCGAGCTGGTAGCTCATGTTGATGAGCCCGCCCGCGCCGCCGAAGCCGAGCATGACGAACGAAAAGGCGACGGCCAGCATCATCGGCTCATGCCAGGGCAGGGCGCGCAGCCAACCGAACGGTCCGCGTCCGCCGCGCAGGCGTCCCGCGATTTCGATCGAAGCGCAGATCGTGAACACCGTCAGCAGCGTCGGCACCGATACGAATGCCGTGAACACCGATTGCAGGAACTTGAAGCCCGAGCCGACTTGCGGATCGGCGAACAAGTGATGGATACCGATCGGCATCGCGACCACGAGGAACAGAATGAACGAGATGCGCGCCATCGCATCGCTGTAGAGCCGGCCCCCGACTGCGCGCGGCACGAGCGTGTAGTACGCGATGTAGGCCGGCATCAGCCAGAAATAGACGATCGCATGCAGCGTCCAAGAGAAGAACACGCGAGCGAGGCCCGAATCGATGGTCGTCTTCAGGCCGAGGGCGACAGGCAGAATCTGGAACAAGATCTCGATCGCGGCGCCCACGGCGGTCCAGGCCCACAAGTACGATCCGGCCACGTTGGCGAACATCGGCAACGGCACGGGCTTGCCGGGGTTCGCGCGCTTCCACGTGCGCAGATTGATCGACATCAGCGCGACCCAGATCCACGATCCCACGACGACGAGCACGATGCCGATGTAATAGAAGGGATTACCGACCATCGGAGGATAGAACGTATAAAGCACCGATGCGCGGCCAAGCGAGACGGGGATCATCGCCGTGATCGAACCGATCGCGACCAGCCACCAGCCGATCCACGCCCAACGCTTGCCCACGAGCGGCTGCTCGAGCGACAGCTCGCTGATCGCATAGCCGAAGCCCATCGCGATCAACGTCGGGAACACGTACCCCATGACGGAGCCGTGCGCCGTGACGGAGCGGTAGTAGAGCTCGGGCTGCCTGAGCCATATATGCAGGGGGCTGCGCACGTACATCTGCCAGGCGCCGAGCAACAGCGCGACGCCGAACGTGGCGAAGGCGAACCAGAAGTGTGCGAGTACGAGTCGTCTGTTATTGAGCACAGCTAAGCCTCCGAGCATTGGCCGCGAGCTTGTCGAATGCGGCGCGATCGAGCACTTTCACGTGCGCCCACATGCCCTCGTGACCCGTGCCGCAGTATTCGTGGCAGGGCATCAAGTGATCGCCGCTTTCGGGAAAGCTCGTCTTGAAGGTCGAGACATACCCCGGCTCGACCATGGAATTGATATTCGTATTGGCGATGAGAAAGCCATGCACGACGTCGGCGCTCGTCGCGCGAAACGTGATGGGTGTGTCCGCCGGCACGACGATGCACTGCGGCGTGAACGAGTACTGCTGCGCGATGATACGCACCGTGACAGAGCCGTCGGTCTCGACGGCGCTGCCCAGGTTGCTTTCGATGAATTCACCCGATACGTGAAGCGTCGTCGGGTCTATCGTTTCGACGCGCGAGGGCGGCATCGCGGCCCAATGCAACCCGGTGAAGACGACCATCGCAATGAGGAGCAGGATGATCGCGACCGAGACGGCCGCCCATTTGCGCTCCACGCGTGCGGCAACCGCGGCGCCTTCGTCGTGGTTGGAAGATGGAATGTTCGACATGTCGCTCGCTCAGTGGATGACGCCGCGCGGCAAAAAGACTAGGAAGTAGAACGCGAACCAGAGCGCCACGACGATGGCGGTGGCGATGCCGGCCACCGCGATCGCCCCCGCTGGCCCCGAGCGAACGATCTCGTCCACGCGCTCGTCTTCTTGATCACCGGCGCCCGCTCGCGCCTCGTTGTTCGGATTCATGGCGTGCCTCGATTCAATTAAGCGTCGCGGAGCGCAAAGCATTGGCTTCCTTGGCCGTGACCGGCGTGCCGCGGTTGCCCCAAGCCGTGCGAATGAAGGTGACCACCGCCGCGACTTCCTCGTCCGACAACGACTGGGCGAACGGCGGCATGCCGTAAGGCGCGGGGTTTTTCATCGTGCCGGGGGCATAGCCGCCGTTGAGCACCATGCGAATCGGATTGACCGCAGAAGTCATTTGGATCGACTGATTGTTCGCGAGCGGCGGAAAATCGGGCAGCTTGCCTTCGCCGCGCTTGCCGTGACAAGTGGCGCACTGTGCGTCGTAGATCTTCGCGCCGAGCCGCACGAGCAGCTCGCGCTCTTCGCCCGACATCGCACTCTTGCCGTTCGCGCCGTTCTCGCCCCCGTGTTGCGGCAACGACTTCAGATAGACGGCCATCGCGCGCACGTCGTCGTCGGACAGGTACTGCAAGCTGTCGTAGACCACTTCGGCCATCGGGCCGTACACCGCACCGCGTTTGGCTACGCCTTTTTGCAGCAGATCGGAGATGTCTTCGATGCTCCAATCGCCGAGACCGGCTTCCTTGTTGGACGTGAGCGAGGGCGCGTACCAGTCCTGCATCGGAATCAACCCGCCTTCGAATGCCTTGGACTCCGAGCTCCCACCGAGCGCATTGATCGCCGTATGGCACATCGAGCAGTGGCCGAGCCCCTGCACGAGATAAGCGCCCCGGTTCCATTCGACCGAACGCGTCGGATCGGCTTGGTATTCGCCTTCACGGAAATACAGCGTGCGCCAACCGAGCAGCAACTCGCGGTTGTTGTACGGGAAGCGCATCTCGTGCGGCCGGTTCGGCTGATTCACGGGCGGCACCGAGCGCAGGTACGCGAAGATCGCATCCGAATCCGCGCGCGTGACCTTCGTATAAGCGCCATAGGGCATCGCGGGATACAGTAGCGAACCGTCGCGCGAGCGGCCCGTGTGCATCATTTGATAAAACTCGTCGGCGGTCCATTTGCCGATGCCCGTTTGGTTATCGGGGGTGATGTTCGGAGAGTAAAGCGTGCCGAACGGCGTCGGCATGGCGCGTCCGCCCGCGAACAGTTTATCGCCGGGCTGCGTATGGCAGGCCACGCAATCGCCGGCGCGCGCAAGGTACTCGCCGCGCTTGACGATGTCGGCCGACGCGCCGCTCGGACCCTGGGCGAAAGCGAGTGCGCTCGATGCGGCAAGTGCGAGGCCCGCGCCCGCGCGAGCGAGCGTGCGTGTAAGAGAAAGAATGGCAGGCACGAAAGACTCCATCATTGCGGTTCGCTGCCGCAACGCAGCGGCATCTTCAAGCTTCCCGCGGGAGCGAAAGCGGGATTGGCCGGACCCGGCGACGCCGCAAGCCATGCTGCGACGGCCGTGATGTCATCGTTCGTCAAACGCGAAGCGACCTCATGCATGCAATCGGGTGCGTACGATTTGCGCGTGCCGTAACGCCATGCGCCCAATTGCGCGCTGATGTAGTCGGCGTGCAAGCCGAGCAGGCCGGGGATCGCCGGCTCCATGCCGGTCAACGCCGCGCCGTGGCACGAAGCGCAGGCGGGGATGTCCTTGGACGGATCGCCCCGCTTCGCCAGTTGCTGCCCGCGCGCAAGCAGGGAGGCGGGGATGGCCGGCGTCGATGCGGGCGGATAGGGCGGGCGTTGGCTCGCGAAGTACTCGGCGATCCGATGCAGATAGGCATCGGGCAGATACGCGAGCAAGTAGTTCATCGGCGGATACTGCCGATGACCGTCGCGAAAGGCGATCAGTTGGTTGTAGAGATAGCCCGCGGGTTTGCCCGCCAGGCGCGGAAAGTAGTCGTTATCGGTGCCTTCGCCTTTTGCGCCGTGGCAGGCCGCGCAGGCCAGCACTCGCGCTTGCATCGTATCGGGCGCCCGCTCCGTTTGCGCATCTTGCGCGTGAGCGGCCCCCCCCAACACCAGGCTCGCAAAGACAGCCACTACAGCAGCAGTTCTTCTTCTCAGCATCACTTCATCGTCTCCGGGGACACCCAACGATATGCGGCGCGCCCACGGCTTTCACGGCTTAAGCCTCGCAGCGGTGCGGACCGAAACGGCAATGCGTCTTCTCTAGCTGTGCCGTCGATTCTAATCAAAACAGACGAAATCCCACAGCACTGTCTGCAGCGAGAGGACGCACTCGAAACCCGATGCGGCATTGAGTCTCGATTCGATCGCCAAAACCCGACGATTAGAACATGGACCGATACCTCACGGGTTGATCTAAATCAGACCTGCGCCAGTCGGACGCACCCTGTGCGCAGCCCTTGCGACGGTTGGTCGCGCGGGTTATGCGTGACAAATGTCGCGTAACGCAAGAAGCTAGCCAGAATGGCCTTCGTCGGAGGGTGGGGGCGCTTCGTTGTAGGAATCGGCTGACACCGAGTGAGCGAGGGCCGACAAAACTCTCGGCGCAACCCGATAGGCTCGGGTGGGCCGCCAGCGGACACTTTGTGTCGACAGCCGTTGCATGCCGCCTGCGATGCGGGTGTGGGGCGTAAGCCGTCCCGCGTTTATCGATCAAACCAAGGAGAGCATGACATGTTCGGTGCCAGCGAACGAGCCAGCGCGCGCGACGCGATGAGCAAGACCCCACTGCCCATTTCCGCGCGTGCCGAGACGATCAAGCGTTCGCCCGCCGTACGTGGCACTTCGTCTTCCTGCAAGAATTGCACGCTGCGCTCCGTGTGTTCCGTCAATCCCGACGAGCTCGCGTGCTCGCGGCAAATGGACGACTTGATCCTCGGGTATCGCCACGTCAAGAAGGGCGATGCGCTCTATCGGGTCGGCGATGCGTTCCGCAATCTGTATGCCGTGCGCACGGGCTCGTACAAGAAAGTCACGTTGCTGGCCGATGGCCGCGAACAAGTCACGGGCTTCTACGTCTCGGGAGAATTGCTCGGCGCCGATGGCATCTCGACGGACCACTATGCAAGCGATGTCATTGCACTCGAAGACAGCAGCGTATGCGTGATGCCGTTCGATCTGCTCGAATTGCTCAGCCGCGAAGTCAAGGCCGTGCAACATAACGTTTTTCGCATGCTCAGCGCCGATCTCGTTCGCGAAAGCAATGCATTGATGCTGCTCGGCACGATGACGGCCGACGAACGGGTCGCCGCGTTCCTGCTGGATTTATCGCGTCGGTGGCAGGCGCGCTCGTACTCGCCCAATGCGTTCGTGTTGCGCATGACGCGGGAGGAGACGGGGAGCTTTCTCGGGCTCAAGCTCGAAACGGTCAGTCGAACGTTGTCGCGCTTTCAAAAGCAGGGGCTCATCAAGGTGCACGGCAAAGAGGTCGAAATTTTGGATCTCGACGGCCTCTCCGATGTGGCACGGCGATCCGTGTGAGCGAGGAGCCGACCGGCACGATGTTTGCGTGATCGTTGTCATGCTGTTTTCATAAACAGGGAGACGATCGTGAAACCGTTCAGACGATTCAAGTTCGCCGGTGCGGCCGGCGCCGTCGTGGTCGCGCTTCTGACAGGCTGCACGCTGGGCGGCGCAGCCGTAGGCGGGTATGCGGGCAACAAGCTGACCCACGGCAGCACGGCCGGCACGGTCGGCGGTGCGGTGGCCGGCGGCATAGTCGGCTACGAGCTCAGCAAATAACGGCACGACGCTTGCAAAAAAAGGGGCGCTCGGTCTCCGAGCGCCCCTTCTCATTCGAACTACGACGCAGCCGCTAGGCGGCCTCGACCGCTAGGTCAGAACTTGTGACGAATGCCCACGCGTGCGGCCAGTTGCGAGTGCGAATCCGAACCCGACGTGCTGAAGAAGCCCGCCGAATCGCCGATTTGCGCTTGCACGCGCGTCGCGCCGTTGTTACCCGAGGCGATCTGGTAGATCCCGAGCACATAGACGTCGGTGCGCTTGCTGAGCGCGTAGTCCAAGCTCAAGTCGACTTGATTGAAGTGGCCCTTGGCGGCATCGTTCAAATGCATGTACGTGTAGCCGAGGCCAGCCGAGAGCGCCGGCGTGAATGCATATTTCGCACCCACGTCATAGGCGTCGAACAGCAGCGCCGTGCCGGCGACCGGCACGAAGCGCGTGTTCGTCCACAGCGCCCAGAACGTCGCCGGGCCGAGCAGATAGCGCGCACCCAAGCCGAACGTGCGCAGTTCTTGCACGTTGGTCAGCGCCGTGTTCGCGATCGTCGCGTTACCCGGATAGCGAATATCCGTGTAGGCCGCGCCCACGCCGACGGGGCCAGCCGCGTAGTTCAATCCGAAGCTGTAGGTGCGCGACGAACCCGGGTTCGCGGCGCCGTTCGCGAGCGAACCTGCAAACGCACCGGCTTGGTTCGAGAAGCCGTACAACGCGCCGAACGTGACGCCCGAGAAGTTCGCGCTAGCGAATTTGACGGAGTTGTCGATGCGGCTCGATGCGAGTTGGTCGACGTCGTTGATGTGGAAGGCATAGTTGCCTGCCACCGTGTTGCCGCCGGTGGAATAAGCGGCCAACACGTCCGTCGACAGCGAGTACTGACGGCCGAACGTCAGCGCGCCGACGCCGTTTTTCGCGAGACCAACGTAGGCTTGGCGGCCGAATTCGCGGTTGCCTTGCCCCAGCGTGCCATTAGCAATGCTGAAGCCGTTTTCGAGGGTGAAGATCGCCTTGAGGCCGCCGCCCAGATCTTCGCTGCCCTTCAGGCCCCAGCGCGTGCCTTGTGCAACGCCGTCATCGAACTTCGCAAGGCGGCTCGAATGCCCCGTCGCGTCGCGGCTGTTGTTGACGTAGCTCACGCCCGCGTCGATCACACCGTAAAGCGTCACGCTGCTTTGTGCATGCGCTGCAACGCCGATGCTGCTAAGCACGGCGGCGACAAGAATACGTTTGTTCATCATTGTATTGATTGGTCCGTTTGTGGAATGGAAAGCGGCCCCATTAGCGCCGGGGCGAATTCTTGCCGATTTTCATTGGCGTTTTATGAACTTTTTGTTTAACGTGGCATTTTGTCTACACCGATTATTTCAATCGGCGCAATACACTCATGCACACGATGTGCGAATCATGCCGGCGGCCACGGTATGGTGCGTCGTTTCGTCGATCAGCACGAACGCGCCCGTCCCCGGATGCACGTCGTAGGCATCGCAAACGATCGGCTTTTGCAGCGTCAACGCCACGCGCCCGATATCGTTCATCGCCAATGCGCCCTTCTCGCTCGTATGCGAGAGCGTATGCACATCGAGTACTTCCTTGATCGCGCCGATGCGCGCAAATACCGTATGCGTCGTTTGCTTGAGCAGATATTTACGCTGCGTCGAAAGCGGCTCTTCATCGAACCAGCATAAATCCGCTTCGAGCTTCTTGGCCGGTTGCGGCGCATCTTGCGCGGCCACGAACGTGTCGCCGCGCGACACGTCCACGTCCTGCGCCAGGCGAATCGTCACCGTCTGCCCCGCAAACGCGCGATCGACCTGCGCCGTGCCGCCCGGCACCGGCGCGATGATCT
>NZ_JAKWFK010000030.1 GCF_029522115.1 Trinickia sp. Y13
CGAATGGATGTGGCAATACAATCACGAGCGCCCTAACATGGGCCTTGGCGGCATGACGCCGAAACAGCGGCTCATGGCCGCGGCATAGTCTCTACTTCTGACTCGCGTTAAAAGCGGGGGGATTACCCCAGGGTTGACGGGATCTTTCGGCGCATTGGCACATCCTCTCGTACGGGTGATTTGTGCGATTTTCGCACAGGTGGCTGACAAGAAATCGTTTGTTCCATCGTAGCTCAGCCGATAAATTGACTTCACGATCAATAGCCCCGAGTCAGAAATGAGTCAACAGCACAAATCCTCACCGTTTCAATGGGATGATCCTTTACTGCTGGTACAGCAGTTGACCGAAGAGGAACGCATGGTCACGGAGTCGGCGCACGCCTACTGCCAGGAACGCCTCGCCCCGCGAGTATTGGAAGGATTTCGCAACGAGCAGACGGACCCCGCAATCTTCCGTGAGATGGGCGAACTGGGGCTGCTCGGCGTGACGATTCCGGAGGCCTACGGCGGGGCGGGCCTCAGCTATGTCAGTTACGGTCTCGTGGCACGCGAAGTGGAACGCGTCGATTCGGGCTATCGCTCGATGATGAGCGTGCAGTCTTCGCTTGTGATGGTGCCGATCAACGAGTTTGGCAGCGAGGCCGTAAAACAGAAATATCTGCCGAAGCTCGCGGTGGGCGAGTGGATCGGCTGCTTCGGATTGACGGAGCCTAATCACGGCTCCGATCCTGGAAGTATGGTGACGCGTGCACGCAAGGTGGCGGGCGGATATCAGCTGACAGGCAACAAAATGTGGATCACCAACAGCCCGATCGCCGACGTCTTCGTCGTGTGGGCAAAGGATGATGAAGGCGCAATTCGCGGCTTTGTGCTCGAAAAAGGGTGGAAGGGACTGTCGGCGCCCGCGATTCACGGGAAGGTCGGATTGCGGGCATCGATAACCGGCGAGATCGTCATGGACGAAGTCTTCTGCCCGGAAGAGAACGCCTTTGCCGATGTGCGTGGTTTGAAGGGGCCGTTCACTTGTTTGAACAGTGCACGCTTCGGTATCGCCTGGGGCGCTCTCGGCGCGGCCGAGGATTGCTGGCACCGCGCACGCCAATACGTGCTGGATCGCAAGCAATTCGGC
This sequence comes from Trinickia sp. Y13, assembly GCF_029522115.1. GTDB lineage: Bacteria > Pseudomonadota > Gammaproteobacteria > Burkholderiales > Burkholderiaceae > Trinickia. Next base: position 1,130 of record NZ_JAKWFK010000030.1, read on the forward strand.
AAGCCGCTCGCGGCGAACCAACTGATTCAAAAGAAGCTCGCCGATATGCAGACTGAAATCACGCTCGGTCTTCAGGGCTGCTTGCGGCTCGGCCGCATGAAGGACGAAGGGACGGCCGCCGTCGAGATTACATCGATCATGAAGCGCAATTCGTGCGGCAAGGCACTTGACGTCGCGCGTACGGCGCGCGACATGCTCGGCGGCAACGGCATCAGCGATGAATTCGGCGTCGCCCGCCATCTCGTGAATCTGGAAGTCGTCAACACCTATGAAGGGACGCACGACATCCACGCGCTGATTCTCGGGCGCGCCATGACCGGCATCGCCGCGTTTTAAGCGCCGATCGCCATGAACGATAACTTGCAACCGGGCGCGCTCGCGGGCGTGCGCGTGCTCGATCTTTCTCGTGTGCTTGCGGGCCCGTGGGCCGGGCAGTTGCTGGCCGATCTCGGCGCCGACGTCGTCAAGGTAGAGCGCCCGGGTGCGGGTGACGACACGCGCGCCTGGGGCCCACCGTGGTTGAACGGTCCCGATGGCCATTCGACGGGCGAATCGGCCTATTACCTGAGCGCCAATCGCAATAAGCGATCGGTGACGATCGATATCGCGAGTGCGGAGGGGCAGAGCCTCGTGCGGCGGTTGGCGACCAAGTCTGACGTCGTGCTCGAGAACTTCAAGGTGGGCGGCCTAGCGCAATACGGGCTCGATTACGCCAACCTGAAAACCATCAATCCGCGGATCGTCTATTGCTCGATCACCGGATTTGGTCAGACGGGCCCTTATGCGTCGCGTGCTGGCTACGACTTTCTGATTCAGGGCATGGGCGGCCTGATGAGTTTGACCGGCCGTCCCGACGGCGCGGAGGGCGCCGGCCCGGTGAAGGTCGGCGTTGCATTGACCGACATCATGACGGGGCTGTACGCGACCGTGGCGGTATTAGCCGCATTGAAGCATCGCGAGCAGTCCGGCGAGGGCCAGCATATCGATCTCGCGCTGCTTGACGTGCAGATCGCGTGCCTGGCGAACCAGGCGGCGAACTATCTGGTGAGCGGTATCGTGCCGCAGCGCATGGGCAACGCGCATCCGAACATCGTTCCGTATCAGGAGTTTCCGACAGCCGATGGATACATGATCGTGGCTGTCGGCAACGATAGTCAGTTCGCGAATCTTTGCAAGACGCTAGGCAAACCAGAATGGGCCAGTGATGAACGCTTCGTCACGAACCCGCAACGCGTGAAGCATAGGGGCGAGCTTATCGCTCTGATTCACGGTATGACGGTGGGTCGTACGACCGACGAATGGGTGGCCGCGATGGAAGCGGCTGGCGTACCGTGCGGCCCGGTCAACACGCTCGATCGAGTATTTGCCGATCCGCATGTGCAAGCGCGCGGCACTCGCATCGAAATGCCTCATCCCTTGGCGAAGGATCTTGCACTCGTGGCGAATCCGATTCGCCTTTCCGAATCGCCCGTGCAGTATCGGAGCGCGCCACCGACGCTCGGGCAGCATACAGAAGAGGTGTTGTCGGATTGGCTGGCCGCGACTGCGGTGGAGATTGGCGCGTTACGCACGAAGAAAGCGATATGAACGTACAGACGGTAGGGCTTGTCGGCGCGGGACAGATGGGGCGCGGCATCGCGCAGGTCTGCGCCGTCGCGGGATCGAACGTCATTCTCAACGACATCGACGATGAAGCGATACGTCGTGGTTTGCTCGGTGTCGAGGCTGGCCTCGCGCGCATGGTGTCGAAGGGAACGATTGCGGAAAACGAGGTGGGCTCGATACGCGCGCGAATCAGCGGAAGCATTGAGGTGCGGCAACTTGCGGCTTGCGAGTTGGTCATCGAGGCCGCGACCGAGCGCTTGCAGATCAAGCAGGACATTCTCAAGGCGCTCGATGGCATAGTTCGATCCGATGCCATCATTGCGACAAATACGTCATCGGTATCAGTGACGAAACTCGGGGCCGTGCTTGCAGACCCCAGCCGCTTCGTAGGGCTGCATTTCTTCAACCCCGTACCCGTAATGGAACTCGTCGAAGTCATTCGCGGCTTGCAGACGAGCGATGCGACGTTCGACACGGTCGTCGGATTCGCAAAGCGAGTCGGCAAGACGCCGATCGACGTGAAGAACTCGCCGGGATTCGCGGTCAACCGGATTCTCGTGCCGATGATCAACGAAGCGATTTTCGCACTACATGAAGGGCTCGCGAGCGCCGAACAGATCGATGCGGGTATGAAACTCGGAGCGAATCATCCCATCGGGCCGCTCGCATTGGCCGATCTGATCGGGTTGGATACGGCGTTGGCGATCATGGATGTGCTGTGCAGCGAGTTCAACGATCCGAAATATCGCCCCGCGCCGTTGCTCAGGGAGATGGTCGATGCAGGATATCTGGGACGAAAGAGCGGGCGGGGTTTTTACGTCTATCCCGACGCTCGGGCGTGACCACGGCGCCGACATGTCTATAGAAAATGGGCTCGGGCGAGCGTAACGTCATGGACGCCATGCAACGCGTTCGCGTCAACGCAGCCGCCGCCGTCAACGCCGAGGACGCGTCGGTCTGGCGCTGGTTCTCGGCGCTGCTCGAAGAGCGCCGCATCCGCTGGCGCTACATGTTCGATAGCTGGATAGTGAATGTCGATCGAACACGTGTCGCCTCCGAGCGCACGTTCTACGATGCAATTCGAGCCGCGAAAGATGAAGCCGACCGGCGTGGACTTGGGCGGTCTTCCGAACGATCGCGAACGCACCGGACGCGTTCCGGGGCTCTCCAACTCGAACAGCAAACGCAGAACGAGCTTCATCGCTACTAGGCCTATCACTCCGGGCTTGGGTACCACGCATCTACTACTACGGCACCGTGGATGTCGTGACAAAGCGGTTCCAGCAGCAAGACGCAGCGCGTCCTCATCCTAGCCCATTCCTGGTTGTAGCCATCCCACGTGCGAGGCCCCCGTTCACGATGTGAACTCGCCTTCGCCTTCGCAAGTTCGATGCTTCTGTTGACTTCCACGATGCACACGCACGCATACACGAGTAAACACTGAGTCCGATTTGCCCACACCGGCATTGACCAAAATGGACGCTTGGTTGAATATGCATAAAAAGATAAAACGTGGATTAGGTGTTTGTTTGTGCGTTAAATGTGATCTGAGCAATGTAACCGGAGGAGACGATAGTGAAGAAGCGCATCATGGCCGCGGCGACAGTCGCGGTGGGAACGTGTGTCGGCGCCGTGCCGAGCGCGCACGCTCAAAGCAGCGTGACGCTGTGGGGCTTGCTCGATGCCGGCGTGTCGTACATCAGCAATATCGGAGGGCATTCCGCATGGAGGATTGACGACGGCATCGCGCTGCCGAACCTGATGGGGTTTAAGGGCACAGAAGACCTGGGCAACGGCACCCGCGCGGTTTTTCAGTTGACGACACAGTTCTCTTTGAATGGAACGCTCGTTTCCCAGAAATCGAACGGCAGCGGCTCCGGAGTCGGCCTATTCGCACGAAATGCGTGGGTGGGTCTGGATAACGATCGGTATGGGAAGCTCTCGCTCGGCCGCCAATACGACTTCATGGTCGACACGTTGTTTGCAGACGTGGGCGCCGATATGGCGATGTATGGCGGCGGCTTTTATCAGTTTCGCGATGGCCCGTTTGCCAAGCTGGGCATTCCAGATTCACCACCGGATGAGGCGTTCGATTTCGATCGGATGAACGGCGATACCCCGCTGAATAATTCGGTCAAATATACGAGTCCGCTTTTCGGAGGGCTGCGATTCGGGGGCATGTACGCCTTTGGCGGCACTGCCGGGAACTTTCGTCAGAATAGTGCGGATAGTTTCGGTGCGAGCTACGCCACCGGGCCGTTTGCGTTCGGTGCAGCCTATACGGACATTCGCTACGCGGCGATGCTCGGCGACAGCATTCGCAACTTCGGCTTCGGTGCGAAATACAACGGACAGAAACTGCTGTTGACGGCGCTCTTCACCAATACGCGCAACACGCAGAACGGTGCGGCAGTGAACGCCGCGGAAGTCGGCGCACTCTATCGCTTTACGGCGGCCTTTTCCACAAGCCTCGCCTACACCTATATGTGGGGCAACGCAGGGGTGGATCACAACCATGCGCATCAAGTTGGTGCCGTTGCCAAGTATTTCCTATCCAAGCGTACGGCGGTTTATGTTCAAGGCGCCTATCAGTTGACCAACGCTGGCGCTACCGCGGTCATCAACGGGACCTTCGGCCCGTCGAGCAGCCGGTCGCAGTTCATCGGCCGGATCGGCATGCAAACGATGTTTTGAGGACGTGGATTTCGGCAAGGTGAGGCAAAACGTTGCCTTGCCGATATCGCCACAAAGGAGGCGCCGTGCGGTTTCAGATCAGCACGGCGCTTGCTTATTGGACCGTAGCTGATTGGCGCTCGAGCGCGCCTGTGACACGTGTCAGCGTGCCTTCGATATGCTTGCGCAGCAGACGCGTAGCCTTTTCCGCGTCTCGATCGATCGCAGCCTTCATCAGTGCCTCGTGTTCGCTGTTCTTATGGCGCTCTTCGGTTCGATGCAGTGCGGAATAGCGGCGGTACCGTTCGGCGCGATCGAAGAGCGAAGCCACCATATTGGAGAGCAGAGGGCTGGGCGTGGCCGACAGCAGCGCCATATGATAGGCACGGTGGCGTTCGGACCAGTCGTCGTCGAGTGCTACCGGGCCGGAGCCGAGACGTTTCTCCGCGAGGCTCAATCGATGAAAGGCCGTGAGCACGGCCACTTCCCATTCTTCGTCGCCATGCGCGATCGAATCGCTGAGCGCCTCTAGTTCTAGCAGCACGCGCAGCCGTGTGATGTCTTTGAAATCGTCGATGCTGATTGGGGCGACCCAGAACCCACGGTTTTCCGTCGCTTGAACGATGCCGTCTTGTGCGAGCCGGTTCAAGGCTTCGCGAATCGGCGAGCTGCTGAGGCCGTATGCCTTGGAGAGGCTTTCGACCTTGAGGCGGGTGCCCGGCGCGAGTTCGCAGCGTATGATGGACGTCTTCATCCGGGCGAAGGCTACGTCGATCAGCGGTACACCATTCGAAGCGGATGTCGAGTCCATGGCTTGGGTTGACTACGCATTTGTCGATGAAATGCATTTTATGCGCAAAATTGATCGATATGCAAGGTCTGAGTGTTTCGCCGCGTAAACAAAAAAAGCGCGAGGGTCGGGATCCCTCGCGCTGCACAGAGTGCGTTTTCGATCAGGCGCAAGCTGAGGTTACGGAGTGTTCGTGAGCGTTGCCCGCTCTCAGCGCGGCGGCCAACACACTGATCATCGCAACTGCGTCTTCTGCTTTGCGGCAGCCGCCGTACACGTAATGATCGGGACGCACGATCACTACGGCGCAACCATGCAGCTGCATCCAGCTGACGAGTACGCCATCGACGTCCTGATAGGCATATGACGGTGCACCGGACTTGAGCGGTTCAGTGCCGATCACGACCCACATCGCCGGAATATCGCTCAGTGCATCCCATTGCGCCGCCATGCGTTCGATGATGGCTGCATCGGTGTCGCTCTCGACGACGATGCGAAACGTCATCCCGGTTGCTTCGTCGAGCAGGCATTGACGACCGTCCGCGGTTTTGACGAGCGGTTGCGGAAATAATTGACCGCGCGGGCCGTCACTCGATGCGGCCAAGAGGCCCGCGCTGAGCGCGGGAATCAATGATTGCCTGACGGTTCCGCGCGGATTGGCGGCCATTTCTTCGAGCAAGCGTTTATCCCTCTCGAGTGCGGCTACGGGATCGCGCTCGCAGATCACCTTGCCGAGCGATTTCGTGACGAGCGTGGTTTGCTTCACGTGCGGGAGCCGTTCGGCCTGATAAGTGTCCAGCAGGCCGGGACCGGCCGCGCCGCGGTTGACGAGCGCGAGCTTCCAGACGAGATTGGCTGCGTCACGGATGCCTTGGCACATCCCCTGCGCCAGAAACGGGGGCGTCATATGCGCGGCGTCGCCCAGGAAGAACACGTGCTGCGACCGCCATTGGCGCAGGACGAGAGCATGGAAACGATAAGCTGAGGCGCGCCAGATGTCGTATTCGCTTTCGTCGAGCCAGCGCGAGATGAGCCGGCGGACGAACGCGGGCTCCGTCGCTTGTGCGGGCGTTTCGCCGGCGTTGATCATGAATTCCCAGCGCCGGACTTGACCCGGCCCGACTACGAATGTGCAAGGGCGCTCGATCTCGCAATATTGGACGTTGGTCGCCGGCAGGTTTTCGCCGCACCCCTCCTTGAGGACGATGTCGACCACGAGCCAAGGTTCGTCGAAGTCGAGATCTTCCATCTCCAACCCGAGCCCCATGCGGATCGGGCTCGTGCCGCCGTCGCATGCGAGCACATAGTGCGATCGGTACGTGCGGGGTACATTCGGCAGGTTCTGGTCGTTCGACGATTCGACAACCGTCACCGACGCCCCGTCGTCGCCCGACGTCACGGCTTCGACTTGCGCGCCGAGCTTGACTGTCACCGATGGGAAACGGGCTAGGTTCTCGCGCAAGATGCCTTCGATCTGAGGCTGCATGAAAACGTAGTTGGGTGCCCAGCCGAGTTGGAACGGCGGCTCGGCAGCCTCGATGCGGCGAATCAGGCTGGAATCGGTCGTGCGATATTCCGAAGGGCGATAGGGCATGACGTAAGGCGCAAGCTTATCGGCGAGTCCGAGATCGCCGAAGATCCGCATGATTTCCTGATCGAAGCCCATTGCACGAGGTTTATCGAAGACCGCCAGGGACTTTTCGAGCACGAGCGTGCGCAGCCCGGCTTCGCCGGCCAGATTGGCCGCGACCGCGCCTACCGGTCCGAGCCCGACGATGATCAAATCGAAGTCCACGTCTCCTCCTTAAGGAATGCTATTGCGCAAGCGCGCGCGAGGCGGCGTTTGCGGTGCGCCGGCTGTCTTGGCCGGCGCATGTATTAATCGAAGTATGCCTTCGTGTAAGCGGTCTTGACGGTTGTGAAGAAATCGACCGCATACGTACCTTGTTCGCGCGGCCCGTAGCTGGACGCCTTCGTTCCGCCGAACGGCACGTGATAATCCACGCCGGCGGTCGGCACGTTCACCATCGTCATGCCGCTTTGCACATGCCGCTTGAAATGCGCCGCGTATTTGAGCGAGCTCGTGCAGATGCCGGACGAGAGTCCAAACGGGCTGTCGTTCGCGACGGCGAGTGCTTCCTCGTAGCTGTCCACTGCGATGGCGCACGCGATGGGGCCGAAGATCTCTTCCCGTGCAATGCGCATTTTCGGTGTCGCATCAACGAATAGCGCTGGCGATAGGTAGTGGCCACGGGTGTCTCGCGTCAGGAACTGGCCACCACAGGCAAGCTTGGCACCCTCGTTTTTGCCGATATTCAGATAGCCCTCGTCGTGCCGCAACTGCGACTCGTCGACTACCGGGCCGATCTGCGTTTGCGGATCGAGCGCATGGCCGACGCGTAAGCTCTCGACCGCTTCCGTCAGACGAGAAACGAACCGGGAATAAATTCCCTTTTGCACAATGAACCGGGACGAAGCTGTGCACCGTTGCCCCGTCGAATAGTAGGCACCTTGAACTGCGCAATCGATCGCAACATCGAGATCCGCATCGTCGAGAACGACGAGCGGGTTCTTGCCGCCCATCTCGAGCTGCATGCGCTTGAACTGCTGCGCCCCGCGTTGCAACAGCGTGCGTCCGGTTTCGACCGAGCCCGTGAACGACACGGCGTTGACATCGGCTGACGAAACGATCGCACTGCCGACGACGCTGCCGCGTCCCATGACAAGGTTGAATACGCCCGCGGGAATTGCACTGCGAGAAATGATCTCGGCGAGCGCCCATGCCGATGCGGGAACGAGATCCGCGGGCTTGAACACGACGCTGTTGCCGTAGGCGAGCGCGGGCGCGATCTTCCAAGCCGGAATGGCGATCGGGAAATTCCAGGGCGTGATGATGCCAACAACGCCGACGGGTTCCCGTGTGACTTCCACGTCGACCAGCGGACGAACGGACGGCAGCTTTTCGCCGCCCGTGCGCAGGACTTCTCCGGCGAAGAACTTGAAGATTTGGCCGGCGCGCGCCACTTCCGCGATACCTTCTGCAAGCGTCTTGCCTTCCTCGCGGGAAAGCAGCGTGCCGAGTTCGGTTTGTCTCGCCAGCAACTCGGAGCCGATAAAATCTAGTGACGTCGAGCGCGCCTGAATGCCGCTATGCGCCCACGTGGCTTGTGCCGTGCGAGCCGCTTCGATGGCAGCTCGCGCATCGTCGGCATCGGCTTGGGCGTATTCCCCGACGACATCGTCCAGGTCGGACGGATTGAGGTCGCCGCGCGATGCCGCGCTTTCGTGCCAGTGGCCACCGATAAAATTGCGCTTCATATAGAGGCCTGGTTGGTACTCAAGCGTCGAACGCCACGCGCTGGGCGGCAATCCGCTCGCGCATCTCGGCAATCCAAGCCTCGCGCGACAAGAACCCGGGACGGCGCAGGCACATCGCTTCGGTCTGCTTCAGGATTTCGTCTATCGAACGGTCGAGGTCGAGCGGTTCTCGGCACGGCTGAGCGGTAAAGAACGGACTATCGACGTACAACTCGATGGGATTGCCTTCGGGATCTTTGAAATAGATCGACCAGGCGTTGCCGTGGTCGACTTGCTCAATGCCTTTGACCCCGGCTTGCACGGCCCGCCGATAGTACGACTGCAAATCGGCGAGCGAATCGAGCAGAAGCGACAATTGATTGACAGGGTTGAACGGAAGATCGGTCGGCTTTCCATCGAACAAGACGAGTTGATGGTGGATCTCGGGATCCTGCGTCATGAAATACAGACGGTGGCCTGTCGAGGCGACACCCCTGTCGCTGACGACGAAGCCCAGGAATTTTCGGTAGTAGTCGACCATCATTTCGAGGTCGCTGCAAAAAATCCCGCAGTGCGTGAACTGAATTTTCGGCAGGGCTGCCATGGATGTCTCCGGATGTCTCGTTTGCGTTTTGTTCAACTGGTTGGACGTTTAGATGCAGGGCGGCTCATGCGTCCGCCCGTTCACGTCTCGTCTGCGACGGGGTTCGACAACGTTCCGATGCCCGGAATGACGACGTCGAATGTATCGCCCGGCTTCAGAAAGATCGGCGGCTGACGCTTAAAACCGATTCCGCTCGGCGTGCCCGTCGCCAAGATATCGCCGGGTTGCCAATCTAGGGCCTGCGAGACGTAGGCGATCAGGTGGGGAATGTCGAAGGCGAGTTCGGATAACTTGCCGGTTTGCATGCGTTCGCCGTTGAGCACCCCCTGAATCGACAATTCCCGATAGTCCCGGATTTCATCCGCTGTAACGAGCCAGGGACCGAGCGAACCCGTACCGCGGAAGTTCTTGCCCATTCCGTACTGGTGCGTATGAAACTGCCAGTCGCGCACGCTCGAGTCGTTGAAGCACGTGTAGCCGGCGACGTGGTCCATCGCATCTTCCGCTTTGATGTGGGAGCCGCCCTTGCCGATCACGACCGCGAGTTCGGCTTCGAAGTCGAAATGCTCCGACACGCGCGGCCGGATGATCGGCACGCCGTGCGCCACGAGCGTTTGCGCGAAGCGATGAAATATGACCGGGTATTGTCCCACCGTGCGTCCCGCCTCCGCGGCGTGGGCAACATAGTTGATCCCGACGCAAATGATCTTGTTCGGCCGAGGAATGACCGGCTCGAGCGCAACCGCGGTAAGCGCGAAGTCGTCAGCCTCGGCCGCATCGACGAGCCGCCGCGCCTCGTCGAGTGCGCCCGTGTTCGATACGAGCGCCGCGAGATCGGGGACGGCCGGCAGCCGTGTCGCCAGATCGACGATGCCCTCACCCTTGACTGCGCCGAATCCCGGTTGGCCTTGGTGTCGGTACGAGACCAGTTTCATGTGTTCGCTCCTGATGGGCATAAAAGATATTTTTGTGCATATTACACCGTGATGGATATAATGCAAGCGCTGGCGTGTGAGATAACGCCGGCTGAGTAGTCGATCTGGACGAAGCAGTGGATGCGAACTATTTCCTCGGAGCAGCGGATGTCGCTAGTCAATGTAAGAAAGGTCAAGCTGGATATCGAAGAGATCTGGCACGAAGGCGGTGAGCGGCTCGGCGAGCCGCTGGTGGTTGCCGTGGCGACGGCGATCGTCGCGAATCCTTACGCGGGACGGTACGAGCCCGATCTATTGCCGTTCATGAGTGCGTTGCGGCAGCTCGGAGCGGATCTTTCGTCCCGTCTCGTGGCGCAGTTGGGCGGTACATCGAAGGTGCAGGCATATGGAAAGGGCGCGATCGTCGGCGAGGACGGCGAACTTGAGCACGGCGCTGTTTGGCACGAGGCGGGCGGCTGGGCGATGCGCGAAACCTTGGGAGGCCCGAAGGCGATCGTGCCGTCGGCCAAGACCATCGGCGGAGTGGGCACACGTCTGATGGTTCCGCTCGGTCACATTCAAGCTTCCTATGTTCGCAGCCATTTCGGAACGTGCGAGGTCACGGTGTGGGACGGCCCGCGCCGCAACGAGATCGCGTTTGCACTGGCCATGGCGACGGGCGGACGCGTGCACGCGCGGCTCGGTGGATTACAGGCATCGGAAATCCAAGGGCTCGATGGGCTGCGGTGACGTTCAGGTAAACGATGATTTGCTTTGTGCACAAAAATAAATATCGTGCACGTATCGATAAACAGGAGACAAACGATGACGACGAAGATGATGCGGGCGGCGCGCATGCACAACGTAGGCGAGCCGATGGTAGTGGAGGACATCCCGGTTCCAGCGCCGCGCCCGACCGACGTGCTCGTAAAAGTGAAGGCATGCGGCATCGTGCCGAATCTCGGCAACGTCCTGAGCAATTGGGAGAAGTGGTTTCCGCATCTTCCGCTACCGAAGCTGCCGGCTATCTTCGGTCTCGATGCGACAGGCGTGATCGAAGAGGTAGGCAGCCAGGTCCATGCGTTCAAGCCGGGCGATCGCGTCTACGTCAACCCCGCGCGCTATTGCGGCGGATGTCGTGCTTGCCGCGCCGGCGATACGACGGCGTGTCCCTACTACACGTTCAACGGCTACTTCGGCTTCAGCAAACGTTCGCAGGCATTGTTCGACGATTATCCGTACGGCGGCCTGTGCGAGTACATGACTGCACCGCAATACAGCCTCGTGAGCATTCCGGACAATCTCAGTCACGAAACGGCCGCGCGCTTCGGCTACTTGGGCACGGCATATCGCGCATTGAAGAAGGCCGAGGTCGGCCCCAGCAGCACGATTCTCGTGAGCGGCATCAGCGGCACACTGGGTATCGGCGTTGCGCTCTTCGGCCTGGCGATGGGTGCGAAGAAGATTCTCGGCACGGCGCGTAACCGGGAACTCCTGCAGCGCGTCAAGGCGTTGGCGCCCGATCGCATCGAAATCATGTCGCTCGATGACGGTTCGGTCAGCGAGTGGGCCGAGCGCGTGACGCAAGGGGCGGGCGTCGATGCGGTTATCGACGCATTGGGCCCCGGTGCACCGCAAGAGACACTGCGGGAGACGTTGAAGACGCTGCGGCGCGGTGGCCATCTGATCAATATCGGTGCCGTGGCGGGCGAAGTCCCGATCAATCTGCACTACATGATGGACAACGATCAGCGCTTTAGCGGTTCGGCTTGGTTCACGGCGGGACAGGGGCAGGAGATGGCCGATATGGTGGAATCGGGTGTGGTCGATTTGTCGGTGTTCGAGCATTGCACCTTCAAGCTTGAAGACATCAACACTGCACTCGGCGGCATCGAGAATCGCAACGGCGGCTTCAGCAATTACGTGATTTGCCCTTGAGCATGGCATGAGCCCCTGGCCGGCGAGTGACTTTCCGGCCGGGCGTGTGGCCTTTCTTCACCTCCCGCATAGAGTGTATTGATGACTATCCGACGCGTGGTAACCGGTCACGACGATAAAGGCCGCTCCGTGGTGGTTGACGATGGCGCCACGCCGCGCACCGTTAACTTCGAATCGATCCCTGGGCACGCATTCGCCCAGGTTTGGACGACACCGCCTACGCCTGTCGTGCCTTCTGGCAATGCCGATCCTACCGACGGGCAAACCGATCTACTGCCTCCTTCGGGCGGCACGAGCCTTTTGGTCGTCACGTTTCCGCCCGATAGCACGATGAGCGCTCCCGGCTTCGACCCCGTCGCCGCGGGCGAGGAGTGCCTTGCTCGAATGCCTGACCTTGCGCGAACGTTCGAACCCGATTGCCCTGGCATGCATAGGACCGATACGGTCGATTACGGGATCGTGCTGTCGGGAGAGATTTGGTTGGAGGTCGATGATGGAAACGAGACATTGCTACGTCCGACGGATGTCGTCGTGCAGCAGGGTACGCGGCACGCGTGGCGCAACAAGAGCGATGCGCCCGCGGTCGTCGCGTTTTTCATGGTGGGCGCTAACCGCCGGCAGGGCGGGGCGGCGTTGTGAGTGACGCTGAATTGGAGTACGCACCGATGACGGAGCCTCTCCCTCTAGATAGCCGGACTCGAGCGCAATTGTTGACGCATGCCCGGAGTCAGAACGCTTGGCTTCCTCGCCCGGTGTCCGACGAATCGCTGCGTGAACTTTACGAACTCGCCAAATGGGGGCCAACGAGCATGAATTGCTCGCCTATGCGCGTGATGTTCGTACGTTCGATGGCGGCTCGCACGCGGCTACTGTCGGCGGTTTTGTCCGGCAACGCGGAGAAAGTCCGCACCGCGCCCGTGGTGGCGATCGTCGCTCACGATACTGCGTTCTACGAGCAACTACCGAAGCTATTTCCCCATCGTCCGAATGCGGGGGACCTTTTTCGGGACCGGCCCGCGCTCGCCGAGGAGACTTGCTTCAGAAACAGTTCGTTGCAGGGTGGTTACTTCATTCTCGCGGCGCGAATGCTGGGGCTCGACTGCGGACCGCTGTCGGGATTCGATGCGGCGGCTGTCAATTCGCTGTTTTTCGAAGGCACGTCGTTGCGTGTCAATTTTCTCTGCTGCCTCGGCTATGGCGATCCGGCCGGGCTCTTTCCGCGCAGTCCTCGATTGGAGTTCGACGAAGCCTGCACGATCGTGTAGCGCGTTTGACTAGCAAGCTATCGACCGCGAGACGATAGCGTTCCGTTCGCGAACTTTAGACGCAGCGGCCCCCTGCAGGGGCAAGCTTTTTCATTGCAATTCGGCGGGAATAGTTAGGAGTACGAAGTAAATAGGTTTTGGTGGCATTGCCAGGCCGAACCGAGTGAAACCATTTAGAAGGCATCACTGGAGGAGACGAGAACATGGATACGCAAGGATGGCACAATAGTGCTTATGAGTTGAAAACGGTATTGCTGTTGGCGGTTGGTTTTGGGTTGGTCGGATTGGATCGATGGATGGTCGCGCCATTGTTCCCGTACATGATGCGTGACTTGGGATTGAATTTCCAGCAGCTCGGGAATTTGATCGGCGTGCTGGCGGTTGCCTGGGGGGCGTGGGCGATCGCGAGCGGGCCGATCTCGGATCGAATCGGCCGCAAGAAGATCCTGGTGTGGACGATGATCGCCTTTTCGTTGCTCTCGAGTTTTTCGGGTCTCGCGACGGGTTTCGCCAGTCTCATGCTGATCCGGGGGATCATGGGTATCGCCGAGGGCGCATTCACGCCGGCCAGCGTGGCGGCTACCAGCGAAGCGTCGCTCGCTTCAAGGCGGGGTTTCAATCTCGGTTTCCAAATGAGCATGTTTTCGTTGCTCGGGCTTGGCGTTGCCCCAATTCTCGCCACGCAGTTGCTTCGTGTCATGCCCTCCTGGCATTGGGTCTTCATGGTTTCCGCCGTACCGGGCCTGATTTTGGCGGCGCTGTATGCCAAGATCCTTCGCGATCGGCCGCGGACGGCAACGGTGCGCGCGAACTCGACCAATCGTGCCAAAGTCCAGTGGCGCTCGATTTTTGCCAATCGGAATGTCGTTGTGGCAATCGCAGCGATGCTTTGCGCAATGTCGGGTATTTTTGTCATCGGCGCGATGGTGCCGACGTACCTCATCGCAGTGCTGCACTTGAACGCGCAAAGCATGGGCTTTGTCGCTTCGGCGCTGGGTATCGGCGGCTTCATCGGCTCGTTCAGCTTGTCAGGGATCTCCGACTACGTGGGGCGGAAGGCCGCGGCGATCGGTGCGTTCGCTGTTGCGGCGGTTTTGCTGTTCATGTTCGCGAGGACTGGGGCGGACCCCGTGAAGCTCTTCGCACTCCTGTTCGGTATCTCGATGTGTTCGATCGGCTTGCTGAGTTTGTTGTGCGGCCCCATTGCAACGGAAGCGGCTCCCTCAGGACTCGTGGCTTCGACGATCGGTTTGATTTCGGGGATCGGCGAGATTTTTGGCGGAGGCGTGGCACCCGTCATCGCGGGGTATGTCGCTCAGAATTTCGGATTGCCTCATGTATTCGACTTTGCGCTTGGCGGCCTCGTACTGGGGATATTCGTCGTGCTTATGCTTGTCGAAACTGCACCTCGACGTAAGGGTGTGGTCGCGTTGACGACTGACGAACCTCGGCAAGCAGCATGAGGCATGGGCAGCGTGCTGCGCGTGCTGTCGGAGAAGACAGCACGCGCGAACGGGGAAAGGGATGAGAGACTTGAGAACTCGGATTGCCCTGCTTTTCGCTGGCTTTGGATTGCTGTGCGCGATCGCCGCGGCGATGGGTATATGGGGCGTGTCGGCATCCGAGCGACGCGCTCAAGATAACTATCGAACGATCACGCTTTCCATCCAGTATTTGGAGGAGACGTATCGCTTCCAGCTGTTGGCGGCGCTCGCACTGATGGAAGCCATATCGAACGTTGATCCGGTTTCACGTCAGAAAAGCGCGGACTTTGCCGTGCTCATGCGACACGCCTCCGATGAGCAAGCGCAACTATTTAGTGGCGCTGAGAAACACGAGGATGCGATGGCGGCGGCCGATCGGTTCACCCAGGACCGTTCGGCGGCGATGAGCGCCATGACAGCCGCCATCGACCAGGTAAGAAATGGCGATGGCGCGGCAGCGCTTACGACCGTACAGCAGCGGCTTCGGCCACCAGGGATGTCAGAAGGACGAGACATTGGCGAACTGATTCAGCGCCTCACAGCCGAGTCTCGTCAAGCGCGCGACACCGGTGCGAACGCGGCGCACCTTCTGCTGATCGTGATGATCGCCACCCTCGGTATTGGCGGCAGTTTCCTGGGCGCCGGCGTGTGGCTGCAGATGCGTTCGTTGAACTGCGGTCTCGGTGCGATCGAAACGACGCTCGATGATGTGAGCCGTTCGCTCGACTTAAGCCTGCGAGCATCGGATGAGCGAGCGGACGAGATCGGGCGAACGGCTGCGGCGTTCAACGTATTGCTGACGCGAATCGAACGCGCGATCGGCGCAGTGCGGCACGCGGCGCAAGATATGCGGGCGGCGACGGCTGAAATCGTGTCGGGTCACATGGATTTGTCGGCGCGAACGCAGCAGCAGGCCGCCTCGCTCGAGCAAACCGCGTCTACCATGGCACGGCTGGCGGATACGGTGAAGCGTAATGCGGATGCTGCACTGCAGGCTAATTGCTTGGCAAGCGAGGCATCGGGCCTTGCGCGCGCAGGGGATGAGGCAACGCAGCGGCTCGTCGGTACGATCGAACGAGTGGGTGAGCGGGCAGGCAAGATATCGGAAATCACTGACATCATCGAAGCCATCGCGTTTCAGACGAATATCCTGGCACTCAATGCCGCAGTGGAGGCGGCGCGAGCGGGCGAGCAAGGGCGTGGCTTCGCTGTCGTGGCGGGCGAAGTGAGAGCCCTGGCTCAGCGGTGTGCGGCCGCTGCCAAAGAAATCAGTGATCTGATCGATTCCTCGGTGCAGGTCATTCGTGACAGTGCGGGACAAGCGACGGAAGTCAACCGCTCTGTGGACGGCGCGATGCAAGCAATCGAGCGGGTCGCTGTTTTAGTCACCGCGATTGCGTCGGCTTGCGGCGACCAAAGCCAGAGTATCGCGGAAGTGAGTCGTGCCGTCGCGTTGGTGGATGAAGCAACACAGCGGAATGCGGCGATGGTCGAACAAACGGCTGTTGTCACGCATTCGCTCGAAAGGCAGGCGGATACTCTGCACGCGGCCGTTTCGACGTTCAATCTATCGGTTTAGCTCCGGTCGTGGCCGTAGTGCGCACTTCCGTGCCGATCCAGGCGCAGACGATGCCGATACCGTGTCACGCCGCACTTCACGCCGTTTTAGCGGATGGGTGCTCTGTATAGCTTGGCGGTACGTTCGCATGCCCCCCAGGCTAACGCGTCGGGCCTATTATTCAGAGGGGTGGCGGCGAGCGAGGGTCTCGCTTTCGGGCAGACGTATGCCTATTTCAGAGAAGAGATCTTCGCTGATAGGCGGTCCGTCGCGCCGCATGAGGTGGATCATGAACTATGCCGCTTCGGCACGGCACTCGAGGACACGCTGCGCGCGATGCTTGCACCGTGTGGCGACGCAGCCGAGCACGACGAAATTTTCGACGCGATCGCGGAAGTGGCGCGAAGCGACGACTTCGCCGGCGCGATTCGTGCCTTGGTGTCTTCACAATGGACTGCCGAAGCGGCCACGCTGAAATGCGGCATGGATCTGGCGGTCGCATTCGAGACGTTGCCCGACGAGTACCTGCGCATCCGCGCCGACGATATTCGCGGGCTGACACGGGCGGTCGCTGCTAGGCAAGCCGCTCCCCTCGCTGGGCGAACTGCCCGGCCCAAGCATCATCCTTGCAGAGGAACTTAGCGCGCCCGAGTTGGCTCGCGCCGATTTTCGCAATATTTTGGGCATTGTTTGTACGTCGGGGAGTGCGACTTCGCGTGTCGCAATCATTGCGCGCGCACACGGCATCCCAGCTATTCTCGGCGTGACGGCGAATCGCGAAACACTTCGCCCCTCGTCCGACGCGCCTGAATGGGTCGAGAGGTGGTCTGCAGGAGTAGGGCCGCACGTCGAACGCTTGTGCGGCTGAAACGTCCGGCCCACGAAACGTTCGAGTCATTCTCAAGCCCCGTTGGGGACGGCAATGGCCTGCTCGTCGTGAAGGTCGCGAACGCATTGAAGAACGGAACGGATCAGGATTGGGCGTGCCCGGTGCGGCGCTCGCTTTGTCGTCCGCTCTGCAGGAAATTTGTCTCGGACCCGAACAAGCCCCTCGCTGCGGAAAACGAATTTGCGAGGGGGCTCAAGCATCGTCTTTGCAAAGGCAGATCTCGATGCGCGCAATCCGTCAGCGGATCCGGCAATGGCGCGGTACGCGCAGCAGTTACTCGACGCGTCAGTCCCGCCGGCGCAGGCGACCACGCTCGAGGACGTGCGGCGCGCGATCGTGCTGTTACTGCCTGGCGGGCGTTGCGGGATAGAACAGGGCGTGGTGTGCCGCACGGTACAACGCCGTTTGGCGGACGAGGGGCAGCGTTTCTCGTCGATCATGAACGACGTCCGCAGAGAGCTGGCGGTCCGGCAAGTCAATGGAAGCGATCGGCCGTTGACAGAAGTGGCAGCCTTGCTGGGGTTTTCCGCGCTGAGCGCATTCTCCCGCTGGTACCACGCGCAATTCAGTTGCAGCGCCAAGCAGAGCGGAGCGAATGCGGCCCGCGGAAAGTAGGCGTGGCGTTTCGGCTCACGCAAGCGGGGCATGAGCACGACTTTCCGTATGCCGGCGATGTACCGCATACCCACCCACATCTTTGTTTGCCCATATCGCCCTCGCGCGCGCATTTTCACTGCATCCACCACCGCCATCGGCACGAGGGGCGTCAACAGCAAACATCGGCTTGTGGGTAGAGTTGTGGGTAGGCCGCGATCACAAAGATGGAATCCATATCGGGCGTGGCTTTCCGGCCGACATTGGTCTCACCCTCTCTCCGCCAGTCAACCCAAACCCTTGTAGAATAAGGATTTTCCAAGCGCAGCAAGGGTTTAGGTATGGTGGACAAGGTGGGTGGTACACCGGGACAAATGACAAGCCACCTTACGCGCCGTGGCGCGCGCTATTACTTCCGCCGAAAAATCCCCGCCTCGCTTCCCCGCCAGACGTAGAGTGCTCCCGCGAATCCCACGCCGATCGAGGTCAGTGCATCGGCCAGCATGTGGAGGAACGCGCCGCGAATGTTCGGATCCTCCTTCTTGCGCGCCATGAACAATGCTGCCGTGATGCCGTTGACAGCGATGCCGATGCCGGCAACGCGCATCTTAGTTGTGCCTTCGACCGGCGCGGGCGAGTGCAAGCGCTGCACCGCTTTCCACGCTAACGCCCCATCGCTAAGGTTATGTCCCGCGTCGGCCAGCAGCGCGAGCGAGCCGGCGCGCCAGCCGAAAAGCGCTTCGGCCGCCACGAAGCTCATATTGAGCGCAATGCCGACGGCGAACGCGCGACCGAAACCTGATGACGAGGTATCGAAGTCGTGAGCGTGACCCAAGGCCTTCGCTCCGTTTCCATTCGCGCGAATCTCACAGCATCTCGAGCGCGAGCGCAATGCCCTGACCGCCACCGATGCAGAGGGTGACGATGCCACGTCGGCCGCCGTTCCGCTGCATCTGGTGCAAAAGACGGGTGATCAAGACAGCGCCGCTTGCGCCAATCG
>NZ_JAKWFK010000031.1 GCF_029522115.1 Trinickia sp. Y13
TCTGGTCGTACGCCTTCGCCTCGCCGCCGAACTTCGCCGTCAGCACCGTCGTGATCGCCGCCGTCAGCGTCGTCTTGCCATGATCCACGTGACCGATCGTGCCGACGTTCACGTGCGGCTTGGTCCGTTCGAATTTACCTTTTGCCATGATTCTCTTCTTTCAAAAGTAGTCGATGAAAAAGCCGGGAGGCTTACTTCGATTTCGCGCTGATGATCGCTTCAGCGACGTTGCGCGGCGCTTCGGAGTAATGCTTGAACTCCATCGTGTACGTCGCGCGACCTTGCGTGAGCGAACGCAGCGAGGTCGAGTAGCCGAACATTTCCGACAGCGGCACTTCGGCGCGAACGATCTTTCCGCCGCCGACCATGTCTTCCATGCCCTGGACGATACCGCGACGGCCCGACAGGTCGCCCATCACGTTGCCCATGTAGTCTTCCGGCGTTTCGACTTCGACCGCCATCATCGGCTCGAGGATGACGGGGCTCGCCTTGCGCATTGCGTCCTTGAACGCCATCGAACCGGCCATACGGAATGCGTTTTCGTTCGAGTCCACGTCGTGGTACGAACCGAACGTCAAATGCACCTTCACGTCGACGACGGGGAAGCCCGCCAACACGCCGCTCTTCAAGGTTTCCTGAATACCCTTGTCGACCGCGGGGATGTATTCGCGCGGAATGACACCGCCCTTGATCTCGTCGAGGAACTCGTAGCCCTTGCCTTGTTCGTTCGGCTCGAGCGTGATGACCGCGTGACCGTACTGGCCGCGGCCGCCCGATTGCTTGACGAACTTGCCTTCGACATCGGCGGCCGTCGAGCGAATCGTTTCACGATACGCCACTTGCGGCTTGCCGACGGTCGCTTCCACGCCGAACTCGCGCTTCATGCGGTCGACGAGAATTTCGAGGTGCAGCTCGCCCATGCCCGAGATGATGGTCTGACCCGATTCCTCGTCCGTTTGGACGCGGAACGACGGATCTTCCTGAGCCAGACGATTGAGCGCGAGGCCCATCTTTTCCTGGTCGGCCTTCGTCTTCGGCTCGACGGCTTGCGAAATCACGGGTTCCGGGAACACCATGCGCTCGAGCACGATCGGGTGAGCCGGATCGCACAGCGTGTCGCCCGTGGTCGCTTCCTTCAATCCCACCGCCGCGGCGATATCGCCGGCGCGCACTTCCTTGATTTCTTCGCGCTGGTTCGCGTGCATCTGCAGAATCCGGCCCAGACGTTCCTTCTTGTCCTTGGTCGAATTCAGGACCGTGTCGCCCGAGTTGACGACGCCCGAGTACACGCGGAAGAAGATCAACTGGCCGACGAACGGGTCCGTCATGATCTTGAACGCGAGCGCCGAGAATTTTTCGTCGTCGGCAGCCTTGCGCTCAGCCGCATCGCCGTTTTCGAGCTCACCCTTGACCGGCGGAATATCGACCGGCGACGGCAGGAAATCGATCACGGCGTCGAGCATGCGCTGCACGCCCTTGTTCTTGAACGCGGTGCCGCACAGCATCGGCTGGATTTCGCACGCGATCGTACGATCGCGCAGCGCCTTGACGATCTCGGCTTCGGTCAGCTCTTCGCCGCCGAGGTACTTTTCCATCAGCTCTTCGCTGGCTTCGGCGGCCGATTCGATCATCTTCTCGCGCCACTCGTTGCAGGTATCGACGAGCTCTGCGGGGATATCGACGTAGTCGAACTTGGTGCCTTGCGACGCCTCGTCCCAAATGATCGCGCGCATCTTCAGGAGGTCGACGACGCCCTTGAAGTTTTCTTCGGAACCGATCGGCACCACGACGGGCACCGGGTTGGCCTTCAGACGCGTCTTCAGTTGGTCGTAGACCTTGAAGAAGTTCGCACCGGTACGGTCCATCTTGTTGACGAACGCGAGACGCGGCACCTTGTACTTATTGGCCTGACGCCACACCGTTTCCGATTGCGGCTGCACGCCGCCCACGGCGCAGTAGACCATGCACGCGCCGTCGAGGACGCGCATGGAGCGCTCCACTTCGATCGTGAAGTCGACGTGACCCGGGGTGTCGATGATGTTGATCCGGTGCTCCGGATAGTTGCCGCCCATGCCCTTCCAGAAGGCCGTGGTTGCAGCGGACGTGATGGTGATGCCGCGCTCTTGCTCTTGCTCCATCCAGTCCATCGTCGCCGCGCCGTCGTGCACTTCACCGATCTTGTGATTCACGCCGGTATAGAACAGGATGCGCTCGGTCGTCGTCGTTTTGCCGGCGTCGATGTGAGCGCTAATACCGATGTTGCGGTAGCGCTCGATAGGTGTCTTACGAGCCACTTTGATCCTCTATTGGGATAGCGCGAAGGTTATCGATTGCCTTCGCGCCCTAACACAAACGGGCGAGGCGCTTAAACAGCGCACCCGCCCGGAAATTTTCCGCTGTTGCTTAAGCCGTGGCTTAGAAACGGAAATGCGAGAACGCCTTGTTGGCTTCCGCCATCCGGTGGACTTCGTCGCGCTTCTTCATCGCGCCGCCGCGGCCTTCCGCGGCTTCTTGCAGTTCACCGGCCAGACGCAGAGCCATCGACTTCTCGCTGCGCTTCTTCGCGGCCTCGCGCAACCAACGCATCGCCAATGCCATACGACGCGACGGACGCACTTCGACCGGAACCTGGTAGTTCGCCCCACCAACGCGGCGGCTCTTCACTTCGACCACCGGCTTGACGTTGTTGAGCGCCACCGTGAACACTTCCAGCGGGTCCTTGCCACCCTTGGTCTGGATCTGTTCGAAAGCGCCATAAACGATACGCTCGGCCACCGACTTCTTGCCCGAGAGCATCAGCACGTTCATGAATTTAGCTACATCTACGTTGCCGAACTTCGGATCCGGCAATACTTCCCGCTTGGGGACTTCGCGACGACGCGGCATGTTTCTTCCTTTGACTTTTTCAGTTGGAGCTCATCTGGAGCCCCGCGGCCACCAACTAACCCGATCCATCTTTGACGACTAACCAGCTTGGCCGGGTGACCACTTACTCGACAGCACCGGCGATTCCGGCACCACCGCCCAAACTACGCCGACAGGCGACTGACCTGCCTGCTTACTTACCCGCCTTAGCGCGCTTCGCACCGTACTTCGAGCGAGCTTGCTTACGATCCTTGACGCCCTGCGTATCGAGCGAGCCGCGGACCATGTGGTAACGCACACCCGGCAAGTCCTTCACACGGCCGCCACGAATCAGCACGACCGAGTGTTCCTGCAGGTTGTGGCCTTCACCACCGATGTACGAAATAACTTCGAAACCGTTCGTCAGACGAACCTTGGCAACCTTACGCAGCGCCGAGTTCGGCTTCTTCGGCGTCGTGGTGTACACACGGGTGCACACACCGCGACGCTGGGGGCAGTCCTGCAAGGCCGGGCTCTTGCTTTTGGTCGTTTCCGACTCACGGCCTTTGCGAACCAATTGATTGATGGTTGGCATTGTGTATTCCTGAAATTGATCGAAAACACCGCACCGCCCGCTGGGCAAAGCAGCGCGCGATGCGTGTCAAAACTTCCCGCGAAGGCCTTGGCGCGGTTCGCCCACGCATGGACGGACCCTCGGCCAAGAGCCAAGAACAGGAACCCGGCATGATAATGCGAAAAGGTCAAGCGCGTCAATAGGTTGCGTGAGCCCCTGCGATTGCGTCGTGCGTTACACGCCCAATGCCGAGAAAGTTGGGGTCGCCCCGAACCGTCAATCCGCCGCGACAACCTCGATCAATTCATCCCCGAATCGCTCCAGCTTGCGCGCCCCGATGCCGGGAATGTGTCGCAGACCATCGATCGTATCGGGCGCCGACCGCGCGATCTCGGCCAGCGTGGCGTCATGAAAGATGACATAGGCCGGCACGCCATCGCGCTTTGCCGTATCGGTGCGCCAAGCGCGCAGCCGATCCCAGCGAGCGCGTTCGCGCGGCCCGAGCCCGGCTGTCGGATCCGCCCGCTCGCCCGTACGCGACGAGGCTTGGCGAGTACGCGTGGGCTTCACGTAGCGCCGCAGCGTGACCGATTCCTCGCCCTTGAGCACCGGCTTGCTCGCTTCGGTCAGCACGAACGCGCCGAAGCCATCATGATCGACCGTGAGGTACCGGTAGGCCACCAACTGACGGAATATGCCCCGCCATTCAGCCTCGGATAGTTCGGCGCCGATGCCGAAGGTGCTCAACGTATCATGCCCACGTTCGCGCACCTTTTCAGTGCGGTTGCCGCGCAGAATGTCGATCAGGTGCCCTGCCCCAAAGTGAAATCCGCTCGCCCGACGCGCGCGAAACACACACGAGAGCGCCATTTGGGCTTCGCGCGTAGCATCCCACGTCGCGGGCGGCTCAAGGCAAGTGTCGCAATTGCCGCATGGTTCGCTCGCCTCGCCGAAATACGAGAGCAAGCGCACACGCCGACAGGCGGCGGTCTCGCACAAGCCGAGCAATGCGTCGAGCTTGCCCGTCTGCACGCGCTTATGCGTCTCGTCGGCGTCGGATTCGTCGATCATCTTGCGCTGTTGCACGACATCGCCGAGCCCGTACGCCATCCATGCATTCGCCGGCAGGCCATCGCGTCCCGCGCGCCCCGTCTCCTGGTAGTAGCCTTCGACGCTTTTGGGCAAGTCCAAATGCGCGACGAAACGCACGTCGGGCTTATCGATGCCCATACCGAAGGCGATGGTCGCGCACATGACCACGCCTTCCTCGCGCTGGAACATCTCTTGGTGGCGCTGCCGCGTTTCGAAATCCATCCCCGCGTGATAAGGCAGTGCGCGCACGCCCTGCGTCTTCAGCCAATCGGCCGTCTCCTCGACTTTGCGACGCGACAGGCAATAGACCACGCCCGCGTCCGTCGTACCGTCCGCGTTCGTGTGCTCGGCGCGAATGAAGTCCAGCAACTGCGAACGCGCGTTGTCTTTCTCGACGATGCGATAACGAATGTTGGGCCGATCGAAGCTCGACACGAACACGCGCGCCTCGTCGAGCGCGAGGCGATGCACGATCTCGTCGCGCGTGATCGCATCCGCGGTGGCCGTGAGCGCGATGCGCGGCACCGATGGAAAACGCTCATGCAGCACCGACAGCTGCATGTACTCAGGTCGGAAATCGTGCCCCCATTGGGACACGCAATGCGCTTCGTCGATTGCGAACAAACCGATGCGTGCGCGCTCGAGCAACTCGAGAAACCGCGGGGTCATCAATCGCTCGGGCGCGACGTAGAGCAGATCGAGATCGCCGTCACGGAGCGCGCGCTCCGTGGCCGCGGCCTCAGCGCCCGTCAGCGTGGAGTTCAAATAGGCTGCGCGCACCCCGACTTCTTTCAGCGCTGCGACCTGATCTTGCATCAGCGCGATCAGCGGCGAAACGACGACCCCTGCGCCCAACCCCGCTTCGCGCCGCACGAGCGACGGGATTTGATAGCAGAGCGATTTGCCGCCGCCCGTAGGCATCAGCACGAGGCAATCGCCCCCTTCGGCAACATGTTCGACGATGTCGCGCTGCTGCCCTCGGAAGGCGGGGTAACCGAAGACTTCATTGAGAATTTCTAGAGCACGCGACATGTAGGCGATTGAAACGACAAACGGCGAATGAGCGCAATTCTACCAATCGGGTCGGCGCTGCGACGCGCGTCGTGCAAACGTTGGCCGTTCGGTCGACGAAAACGCTCGTCGCGCGGCGCGATCTCATGCACGCCCTCCGATTGCTCTGCTCAAAAAAAAAACCGCCCAGTCGAAACTGAGCGGTTCTTGCGCTGGTAGCGCCCGCGCGGAGCATATCCGAATGCGGCACGAGGCCGCCCGGACTTACTCTGCCGAGTGCTGCTGGTGCGATTCGTCGGTCGGGGTTTCGGCAGCCGGGGCTTCCGGCGTACCGAACTCGAACGACTCTTCGGCAGCAATTTGATCGAATCGCTCGCGATCCGACGATTCCTTCGCCTTGCGCGCCTTGTGGAACGACAGGCCCGTACCGGCCGGGATCAAGCGGCCGACGATCACGTTTTCCTTCAGGCCACGCAGATCGTCGCGCTTGCCCATGATCGCAGCCTCGGTCAGCACGCGCGTCGTTTCCTGGAACGATGCCGCCGAGATGAACGAATCCGTGGACAGCGACGCCTTCGTGATACCGAGCAAGACGTTCTCGTACGTAGCTGGACGCTTGTCTTCCGCAGTCATCCGATCGTTCTCGTCGAGCATGTCCGACCGCTCGACTTGTTCGCCCGGGATGAAACGCGTATCGCCGTTGTCGGTGATCTGCACGCGGCGCAGCATCTGACGCACGATCACTTCGATGTGCTTGTCGTTGATCTTCACGCCTTGCAGTCGATACACGTCCTGCACTTCGTCGACGATGTAACGCGACAGCGCTTCGATACCCTGCAAACGCAGGATGTCGTGCGGATCGGCCGGACCGTCCACGATCATTTCGCCCTT
This sequence comes from Trinickia sp. Y13, assembly GCF_029522115.1. GTDB lineage: Bacteria > Pseudomonadota > Gammaproteobacteria > Burkholderiales > Burkholderiaceae > Trinickia. Next base: position 6,413 of record NZ_JAKWFK010000031.1, read on the forward strand.
GTTGACGACTTGACCGTCGTGAACGAGCACCTGCTTTTCCTTCGCGATCAGGAACTCGTGCTGGTTGCCTTCGAGGTCGGTGATGACGAGACGCTGCTTGCCCTTCGTGTCCTTACCGAACGAGACCGTACCCGTGACTTCCGCCAAAATGCCGGCATCCTTCGGCGAACGCGCTTCGAACAGCTCGGCCACGCGCGGCAGACCACCGGTAATGTCACGCGTCTTTTGCGATTCCGTCGGAATCCGCGCGAGCACCTCACCGACCTGCACTTGCTGGCCGTCCTTCACCGTGATCAGCGCGCCGACTTGGAAGCCGATCTGCACTGAGTGCTCGGTACCGGGGATCTTCACTTCCTCGCCGCTCGCATCGAGCAACTTCACCTGCGGACGAACGCTCTTGCTCGCTTGCGAACCGCGACGCTTCACGTCGATCACGACGAGCGTCGAAAGGCCCGTCACGTCGTCGATCTGCTTGGCAACCGTCACGCCTTCTTCGACGTTCTCGAACTTCACCGTACCGCCGTACTCGGTGATGATCGGACGCGTCAGCGGATCCCACGTCGCCAACTGCGTACCGGCCTTCACCTGCACGCCGTCGAGTTGCAGCAGCGTGGCGCCGTACGGCACCTTGTGACGCTCGCGCTCGCGGCCGTGGTCGTCCGTGATCATCGCTTCGCCCGAACGCGAAATGACGATCTGCTCGCCCTTCGCATTCGTGACGTAACGCATCGTCGCCGTGAAGCGAACCGTGCCGTTGCTCTTCGCTTCGACGGACGAAGCCACCGCCGCACGCGATGCCGCGCCACCGATGTGGAACGTACGCATCGTGAGCTGCGTGCCAGGTTCGCCGATCGATTGCGCCGCGATCACGCCCACCGCTTCGCCCACGTTCACGAGCGAGCCGCGGCCCAGGTCGCGACCGTAGCACGAGGCGCACAGGCCGTAGCGCGTTTCGCAGGTGAGCGGCGTGCGCACGCGAACTTCGTCGATGCCCAGGCGCTCGATCTCTTCGACGGCCGTTTCATCGAGCAGCGTGCCAGATTCGTAAAGCGTCTCTTGCGACTCGGGGTTGACGACGTCGGCCGTCGCCACGCGGCCGAGAATCCGGTCGCGCAACGCTTCGACGACTTCACCGCCTTCGACGAGCGCCTTCATCGCCACGCCGTTGCTCGTGCCGCAATCCTCTTCGGTCACCACGAGATCTTGCGTCACGTCGACCAGACGCCGCGTCAGGTAACCCGAGTTCGCCGTCTTCAACGCCGTATCGGCCAGACCCTTACGCGCGCCGTGCGTCGAGATGAAGTACTGCAGCACGTTCAGGCCTTCGCGGAAGTTCGCCGTAATCGGCGTCTCGATGATCGAGCCGTCCGGCTTGGCCATCAGGCCGCGCATACCGGCGAGCTGACGAATCTGCACCGCCGAGCCGCGAGCGCCCGAGTCGGCCATCATGTAGATCGAGTTGAACGACTCTTGACGCACTTCCTTGCCGTCGCGATCGATCACGGGCTCGGTCGAGAGCTGCTCCATCATCGCCTTGCCGACCGCTTCCGACGTCGCTGACCAGATGTCGACCACGTTGTTGTAACGTTCTTGCGCGGTGACGAGACCCGACATGTACTGACGGTCGTACTCCTTCACCTTCTTCGCGGCGTCGCCGACGATCACTTCCTTCTGCGGCGGCACGAGCATGTCGTCGACGCAGATGGAGATACCGGCGCGCGTCGCCAGGCGGAAGCCCGACTGCATCAGTTGATCGGCGAAGACCACCGTCGCTCGCAGACCGCACTTGCGGAACGCCGTGTTGATCAGGCGCGAAATTTCCTTCTTCTTGAGCGGCTTGTTCAGCACCGAGAACGGCAGGCCCGGCGGCAGAATTTCGGACAGAATCGAGCGGCCGACCGTCGTCGCGTAGAGCGAGATCTTCGGCACGAACTTCGGCGCCCCTTCCGAGGTGTCCTCGTTCACCACCATTTCGGTGATGCGCACGTTCACGCGCGAGGCGAGCTCGACTTCCTTGTTCTCATACGCGCGCAGCGCTTCGGATACGCCCGTGAAGGTCATGCCTTCGCCCTTGCCGTTGACGGCTTCGCGCGTCGCGTAATACAGGCCGAGCACGATATCCTGCGACGGCACGATCGACGGATCGCCGTTGGCCGGGAACAGGATGTTGTTCGACGCCAGCATGAGCGTGCGCGCTTCCATCTGCGCTTCGAGCGACAGCGGCACGTGCACGGCCATCTGGTCGCCGTCGAAGTCGGCGTTGAACGCCGCGCAAACGAGCGGGTGCAGTTGGATCGCCTTGCCTTCGATCAGCACGGGCTCGAACGCTTGAATGCCCAGACGGTGCAGCGTAGGTGCACGGTTGAGCATCACGGGATGCTCGCGGATCACCTCTTCGAGGATGTCCCACACCACCGCCGTTTGGTTCTCGACTTCCTTCTTCGCCGCCTTGATGGTCGTTGCCACGCCCATCACTTCCAGCTTGTTGAAGATGAATGGCTTGAACAACTCGAGCGCCATCAGCTTGGGCAAACCGCACTGATGCAGCTTCAGCGTCGGACCCACCACGATGACCGAACGGCCCGAGTAGTCGACGCGCTTACCAAGCAAGTTCTGACGGAAGCGGCCGCCCTTGCCCTTGATCATGTCGGCGAGCGACTTGAGCGGACGCTTGTTCGCACCGGTCATCGCCTTACCGCGGCGACCGTTATCGAGCAGCGAGTCGACGGCTTCCTGCAGCATCCGCTTTTCGTTGCGAACGATGATCTCAGGCGCCTTGAGCTCGAGCAGACGCTTCAACCGGTTGTTCCGGTTGATGACGCGACGATAGAGGTCGTTCAAATCCGACGTGGCGAAACGGCCGCCGTCGAGCGGCACGAGCGGACGCAACTCGGGCGGCAGCACCGGCAGCACTTCGAGCACCATCCATTCGGGCTTGATGCCCGAACGTTGGAAAGCCTCGAGCACTTTCAGGCGCTTGGCGAACTTCTTGATCTTCGCTTCCGAGCCCGTGTTCTTGAGCTCGGTGCGCAGCGTCTCGACCTGTTCGTCGATGTTGATCGCGCGCAGCAGCTCGCGCACGCCTTCCGCGCCCATCTCGGCGCGGAATTCGTCACCGTACTCTTCGACCTTGTTGTAGTAATCCTCTTCGGTCATGATCTGACGCGCCTTGAGCGGCGTCATGCCCGGATCGATCACCACGTAGGCTTCGAAGTACAGCACGCGCTCGATGTCGCGCAACGTCATGTCGAGCACCATGCCCAGACGCGACGGCAACGACTTCAAGAACCAAATATGCGCAACGGGCGAAGCCAGTTCGATGTGGCCCATGCGCTCGCGGCGCACCTTGGCGAGCGTCACTTCGACGCCGCACTTCTCGCAGATCACGCCACGATGCTTCAGGCGCTTGTACTTGCCGCACAAGCATTCGTAGTCTTTGATCGGCCCGAAGATCTTCGCGCAGAACAAGCCGTCGCGCTCGGGCTTGAACGTACGATAGTTGATCGTCTCGGGCTTCTTGACTTCGCCGAACGACCACGAGCGAATCTTGTCCGGCGAGGCCAGACCGATCTTGATCGCGTCGAAAACTTCTTCTTGTTGGACTTGCTTGAATAGATCGAGCAGAGCTTTCATTGCCTTCTCTCCGTAGTCCGATTAGTTGCGGTCGAGATCGATGTCGATGCCGAGCGAGCGGATTTCCTTCACCAACACGTTGAAGGATTCCGGCATGCCCGCGTCGATCACGTGGTCGCCCTTGACGAGGTTCTCGTACACCTTCGTCCGGCCCGTCACGTCATCGGACTTCACCGTCAACATTTCCTGCAGCACATACGAAGCGCCATACGCTTCGAGCGCCCACACTTCCATTTCACCGAAGCGCTGACCACCGAATTGCGCCTTACCACCGAGCGGCTGCTGCGTCACGAGCGAGTACGGGCCCGTCGAACGCGCGTGCATCTTGTCGTCCACCAAGTGGTGCAGCTTCAGGTAGTGCATGTAGCCCACGGTGACCGTACGCTCGAATGGCTCACCCGTACGGCCGTCGCACAGACGCACCTGGTTCTTCGACTTCGTCATGCCGAGGTTCTGCGCGATGTCGTCCGGGAAGGCGAGGTCGAGCATCTTCGACATTTCCTCTTCGGTCGCGCCGTCGAACACCGGCGTCGCGAACGGCACGCCTTCGCGCAGGTTCTTCGCCAATTCGATGATGTCGTCGTCCGAGAAGCTTTCGAGTTCCTCCGCGCGGCCAGACTCGTTGTAAAGCTTGGTCAGGAATACGCGCAGCTCTTCGACCTTCGCCTGACGCTGCAGCATTTCGCCGATACGCCACCCGAGACCCTTCGCCGCCCAGCCCAGATGCACTTCCAGCACCTGGCCCACGTTCATCCGCGACGGCACGCCGAGCGGATTGAGCACGACGTCGGCGGGACGGCCATCGGCCATGTACGGCATGTCTTCGATCGGAACGATCTTCGACACCACACCCTTGTTACCGTGACGGCCGGCCATCTTGTCGCCAGGCTGCAGGCGGCGCTTGACGGCCAAGTACACCTTGACCATCTTCAGCACGCCCGGGGGCAACTCGTCGCCTTGCGTGAGCTTCTTGCGCTTTTCTTCGAAAGCCAGATCGAATTGGTGGCGCTTCTGCTCGATCGAATCTTTGATCGCTTCGAGCTGAGCGGCGGCCTCTTCATCGGCCAGACGAATGTCGAACCAGTGATAGTGGTCGAGATCTTCCAGGTACGCTTGGTCGATCTTCGTGCCCTTGACGAGCTTCTTCGGACCGCCGTTCGCCACTTTGCCGACGAGCATGCGCGCCAAACGCTGGAACGCGTCGCCTTCGACGATACGCAGCTGGTCGTTCAAGTCGAGGCGATAGCGCTTCAATTCATCGTCGATGATTTGTTGCGCCCGCTTGTCGCGCTGAATGCCTTCGCGCGTGAACACCTGCACGTCGATGACCGTGCCGCTCATGCCCGAGGGCACGCGCAGCGACGTGTCCTTCACGTCGGATGCCTTCTCGCCGAAGATCGCGCGCAAGAGCTTCTCTTCCGGCGTCAACTGCGTTTCGCCCTTCGGCGTGACCTTGCCGACGAGCACGTCGCCCGCTTCGACCTCGGCGCCGATGTAGACGATGCCCGACTCGTCGAGACGGCCCAATTGCACTTCGGCCAGGTTCGAGATGTCGCGCGTGATTTCCTCAGGCCCGAGCTTCGTGTCGCGAGCGACGACGTTGAGCTCTTCGATGTGGATCGACGTATAGCGATCGTCGGCCACGACCTTCTCGGAGATCAGGATCGAATCCTCGAAGTTGTAGCCGTTCCACGGCATGAACGCGACGAGCATGTTCTGGCCGAGCGCGAGCTCGCCCAGGTCGGTCGACGCGCCGTCGGCCAGAACGTCGCCGCGCGACACCATATCGCCGACCTTCACGATCGGACGCTGGTTGATGTTCGTGTTCTGGTTCGAACGCGTGTACTTGATCAGGTTGTAGATGTCGACGCCAACTTCACCGGCGACGGCTTCCTCATCGTTCACGCGAATGACGATACGGCCCGCGTCGACATAATCGACGACGCCGCCGCGCAACGCTTGCACGGTCGTGCCGGAGTCGACCGCCACCGTACGTTCGATGCCCGTCCCGACGACTGGCTTTTCCGGACGCAGACACGGCACCGCTTGACGCTGCATGTTCGAGCCCATCAATGCGCGGTTCGCATCGTCGTGCTCGAGGAACGGGATCAGCGAGGCTGCGACCGAGACGATCTGCGACGGCGCCACGTCCATGTACTGGATGCGGTCCGGCGTGACCATCAGCGTTTCGCCCGCTTCACGCGAGGAGACGAGTTCGTCGGTGAGGGTGCCGTCGTCGGCCACCGCCGCGTTCGCCTGCGCGATCACGTAGCGGCCTTCTTCGATCGCCGACAGATAGTCGATTTGATCGGTGACCTTGCCGTCGACTACCTTGCGGTACGGCGTTTCGAGGAAGCCGTACTCGTTCAGGTGCGCGTATAGCGCGAGCGAGTTGATGAGGCCGATGTTCGGGCCTTCCGGCGTTTCGATCGGGCACACGCGGCCGTAGTGGGTCGGATGCACGTCGCGCACTTCGAAGCCTGCGCGCTCGCGCGTCAAACCGCCCGGGCCCAATGCGGAAACACGGCGCTTGTGCGTGATTTCCGACAGCGGGTTCGTTTGGTCCATGAACTGCGACAACTGCGACGAACCGAAGAACTCGCGAATCGCCGACGAAATCGGCTTCGAGTTGATCAGGTCGTGCGGCATCAGGTTTTCGCTTTCGGCTTGGCCGAGGCGTTCCTTCACCGCGCGTTCGACGCGCACGAGGCCGGCGCGGAATTGATTTTCCGCGAGCTCGCCCACGCAGCGCACGCGACGGTTGCCGAGGTGGTCGATGTCATCCACTTCGCCCTTGCCGTTGCGCAGCTCGACGAGGATTTTGATGGTGGCGAGGATGTCGTCGTCCTGCAGCGTCATCGGCCCCGTGATCTCGTCACGGCCCACGCGGCGGTTGAACTTCATGCGGCCGACCTTGGACAGGTCGTACGCGTCCTCGCTGTAGAACAGACGGTTGAACAATGCCTCGACCGCTTCTTCGGTCGGCGGCTCGCCCGGACGCATCATGCGGTAGATCGCAATGCGCGCGGCCGTCTTATCGGTCGTTTCGTCGATACGCAACGTGGACGAGATGTACGGACCTTGATCGAGATCGTTCGTGTAGAGCGTCTGGATGTCCTTCACCTTGGCTTCGCGCAACTTCTCGAGCGTGCCTTCGGTGATTTCCTCGTTCGCGTTCGCGATGACTTCGCCCGTTTCGCTATCGATGACGTTCTTCGCCAGGACGCGGCCGAGCAAATAGTCCTCGGGCACCGAGATGAACTTCGTCTTGGCGTTCTCGAGGTCGCGAATATGCTTGGCGTTGATCCGCTTGTCCTTCTGGACGATGACGTTGCCGTCGCGGTCGGTAATGTCGAAGCGCGCGACTTCGCCGCGCAGGCGTTCGGGGACGAACTCCATCTGCGCGCCTTCGCCCATCAACGTGAAGTTGTCGAAGACGAAGAAGTTGGCGAGGATCTGCTCCGGCGTCAGGCCAATCGCTTTCAGCAGGATCGTGACCGGCATCTTGCGGCGACGATCGACGCGGAAATAGAGGACGTCCTTCGGGTCGAATTCGAAGTCGAGCCACGAGCCGCGGTAAGGAATGATCCGCGCCGAGAACAGCAGCTTGCCCGAGCTATGCGTCTTGCCCTTGTCGTGCTCGAAGAACACGCCAGGCGAGCGGTGCAGCTGCGAGACGATGACACGCTCGGTGCCGTTGATGACGAACGAGCCGGTGGGCGTCATGAGCGGAATTTCGCCCATGTAGACTTCCTGCTCCTTCACTTCCTTGACGACGGGCTTGCTCGGCGATTCCTTGTCGAGCAACACCAGGCGCACCTTGGCGCGCAAGGCCGAGCAATAGGTGAGACCGCGCTGCTGGCATTCCTTGATGTTGAACGCCGGCGGCGACAACGCGTAGCTCACGAACTCCAGGCGCGCGAAACCGTTGTGCGAGACGATGGGGAAAACGGACGTGAACGCGGCCTGCAAACCTTCGGGTTTGCGAGCATTTGCGAGTACGTCAGCTTGCAGAAACGTGCTGAATGATTCAAGCTGGGTGGCCAGCAGGAAAGGTACTTGGTGAACGATGGGGCGCTTCGCAAAACTCTTACGAATGCGCTTCTTCTCGGTGAAGGAATATTGCATACGATCTCCGAATCACGGCGGGCATGGTGTCGAGGCAAGGCGCCAGGATGAGACAACCCGAGTGTTCACCGACTGAGACCCGATGGCCGTCCTGAGGCTTGAACGAGCCTAGAAGCTTGGTGGTTGGCCGCTACCAACCGCTGGCTGACGGCAGCGGATGCCAATGTTGCCCGCTACCCGACCAAACTTGCCTTCTGCAGTCGCTTCAGAAGACAAAGAGAAGTGCCGGTCGATCGACACCCGAAGGTGCGAGCAAGGGCAATTTTCTTTGGCCTCTGGGGCCATGTTTCCCGCCTCGAAACGCGGGGCAAAAACAAAGTCCCACAAAAGCACAAAAAGGCTGGCGGTGGAAAACCGCCAGCCTGCGCTCAACGCGAGGGGCTTTACTTGATTTCAGCCTTCGCGCCAGCTTCTTCCAGCTTCTTCTTCGCTTCTTCAGCAGCAGCCTTGGGCACCGCTTCCTTCACGGGCTTCGGTGCGCCGTCGACCAGATCCTTCGCTTCCTTCAGGCCGAGACCCGTCAGTTCGCGAACGGCCTTGATGACGGAAACCTTGTTGGCGCCCGTTTCGGTCAGGATCACGGTGAATTCCGTTTGCTCTTCGGCAGCAGCTGCGCCGCCGCCAGCGCCCGCCGGGCCAGCCACTGCCACAGCAGCTGCCGACACGCCGAACTTCTCTTCGAACGCCTTGACGAGTTCGTTCAGTTCCAGAACCGACATCGCGCCAACGGCTTCGAGGATGTCTTCTTTTGCGATTGCCATTTGAAATACTCCTAAATTGAATTCGGATACAGCCAGCGACCGGTTACGCTCGACTGGAGTGCGCCATGCACCGCCTGCTTAGGCAGCTTCGCCCTGCTTCTTCTCGGCGAGCGCGGCGAGCGCGCGCGCAAAGCCCGAAACAGGCGCTTGCATGACGAACAACAGCTTGGAGAGCAGTTCCTCACGGCTCGGGATGTTGGCAAGCGCTTGCACGCCAGCCTTGTCCATCACCTTGCCTTCGTATGAGCCAGCCTTGATGATCAACTTGTCATTGCTTTTGCCGAAGTCGTTGACGACTTTGGCGGCGGCAATGGCATCTTCCGAGATGCCGTAGATCAGAGGACCGGTCATCTGCTCGGCCAACGGAGCGAACGGGGTACCTTCGACGGCGCGACGCGCCAGCGTGTTCTTCAACACGCGCAGGTACACCTGCTGCTCGCGTGCTTTCGCACGCAGCTTCGTCAGATCGCCAACCGTGATCCCACGATACTCGGCCAACACCATGGTCTGGGCCTTCGCGACTTGCGCGGAAACCTCAGCCACGACGGCCTGCTTATCTTCTTTGTTCAGTGGCACGGTTAACCTCCAGATTCGATGTATCGAACGGCTAAGCCCGATACACCGCGTTCAACAACGGCGTCCGAGGGTTAGGAGTATTTCGACCATCGGCGGCGCGCATCGCTGCGCAACGCCCATGAACTCAATGACTGCAAAACTTTTTCGGGTTCGCCATCTGCGTTGGCTCGCATTAAGGAAACGCCTGACTGCTGCGTGTCCGCCAACGGTCTTTGACAACCGGTCGCGTGAAGCTCGACGCTCCCCGCGACCGCCCAAAGCCCTTTCATACCGCCGCGACCGAAACTGCGGACCGCGGCGCGATTGATTCTCTTACTGCGCTGCGAGCGACCCTTGGTCGACACGCACGCCCACGCCCATCGTGCTCGACAGAGCGATCTTGCGCAGATACACACCCTTGCTCGTCGCGGGCTTTGCCTTCTGCAACGCTTCGACCAGCGCCGACAGGTTCGTCCGCAGGGCTGCCGGTTCGAACGAGGCACGGCCGATCGTCGCGTGGATGATGCCTGCCTTGTCGACGCGGAACTGCACCTGACCCGCCTTGGCGTTCTTGACCGCCGTGGCGACATCGGGGGTGACCGTCCCGACCTTCGGGTTCGGCATCAAGCCGCGCGGGCCGAGGATCTGACCCAATGTACCGACGACGCGCATCGTGTCCGGGGAGGCGATCACGACGTCGAAATTCAGATTGCCGCCCTTGATCTGCTCGGCGAGGTCTTCCATGCCGACGATTTCAGCGCCAGCGGCGCGGGCTTGCTCAGCCTTTTCGCCTTGCGCGAACACAGCGACGCGAACCGACTTACCGGTACCCGCAGGCAACACGACCGAGCCGCGAACGACCTGATCCGACTTCTTCGCATCGATACCGAGCTGAACGGCGACGTCGATCGACTCGTCGAACTTTGCCGTGGCGCATCCCTTCACGAGCGACAGCGCTTCATCGACCGGGTACAGCTTTTGGCGATCGATCTTATTTGCGAATGCTTGCAGACGCTTGGAAACCTTAGCCATTTACACGCCCTCCACGGTGATGCCCATCGAGCGGGCGCTGCCGGCGATCGTACGAACCGCGGCGTCCAAGTCGGCCGCCGTAAGGTCAGGCATCTTCGCCTTGGCGATGTCTTCGGCTTGTGCGCGCGTGATCTTGCCCACCTTGTCGGTGTGCGGCTTGCTCGAGCCCTTGTCGATCTTCGCTGCCTTCTTGATGAGGACGGTAGCGGGGGGCGTCTTGAGGACGAACGTGAAGCTCTTGTCGGCAAACGCGGTGATCACGACGGGAACGGGCAGGCCCGGTTCCATCGCTTGGGTCTGCGCGTTGAACGCCTTGCAGAACTCCATGATGTTCAGGCCGCGCTGGCCCAGTGCCGGACCGACCGGCGGCGACGGGTTGGCTTTACCTGCAGGGATCTGCAGCTTGATAAAGCCGATGATTTTCTTTGCCATGTCGAAAACCTCGTTGGAACGCGTGAGCGTTCGGTGAGTAGTAGCGCGCGTTCACCGCGATCAGCCTTGCGATTACTGGCGCTCCTCAACGGCCATTACGCGGACCGTAAGCGCGAAAGCGGACCGCCCGCTACCGGGCGACCCGCTGGAATGAGTTACAGCTTTTCGACCTGCCCGAATTCCAATTCGACAGGCGTGGCACGCCCGAAGATCGTGACCGAGACGCGCACACGCGATTTCTCGTAGTTCACTTCCTCGACGCTGCCATTGAAGTCCGTGAACGGGCCTTCTTTGACGCGGACCATCTCGCCCACTTCGAACAGCGTCTTCGGCCGGGGCTTCTCGACGCCTTCTTGCATCTGCGACATGATCTTCTCGACTTCCCGGGGGGAAATCGGGCTCGGCTTGTTGCGCGTGCCGCCGATGAACCCCGTTACCTTCGCCGTGTTCTTGACGAGGTGCCAGGTTTCATCGGTCATTTCCATTTCGACGAGAACATAGCCGGGGAAGAATCGACGCTCGGTCACCGACTTGTGACCGCCCTTCACTTCCACAACTTCCTCGGTCGGAACGAGGATCTGGCCGAACTTGTCTTGCATGCCGGCGCGCTCGATACGCTCTTGGAGCGCTCGCTGCACGCTTTTCTCCATGCCCGAATAGGCATGGACCACATACCAACGTTTACCGCTCGGGGATGCCGGAGTATCGCTCATATCATTTCCAACCCAGAATCGCCGAGAAAATGACCCATTCGATGGATTTATCGCTGATCCACAGCAGTACCGCCATCACCAGCACGAAGCCGAAAACGACGAGTGTGGTTTGCGTTGCTTCCTTGCGAGTCGGCCAAACGACCTTGCGGACTTCTTTGTAGGAATCCTTGGCGAAAGCGATGAAGCTCTTACCGGGGGAGGACAGGAGACCAACTACAACACCAGCAACGACGCCAACCAAAAGCGCCGCGCCGCGCACGTACCATTCCTGGCCGCTCAGCCAGAAGAAACCCACGAATCCGGCCAAGACCAGCAATACGCCCGCGATAACCATCAACTTGTCGCTGGAAGTATCCACAGCTTCGACGGAAGGATTCGCCATAACACCCTAACTTGCGCCTGTTCGACGCAGAATTTTGGCAGGGGCAGAGGGAATCGAACCCCCAACCTTCGGTTTTGGAGACCGACGCTCTGCCAGTTGAGCTATACCCCTAAACCATTTGGGGTTGGCCCTACAGCCAACCCCGAAACAACCGATCAACGAGAATAACTGGCTTACTCGATGATCTTGGCCACGACACCGGCGCCGACGGTACGACCGCCTTCGCGAATGGCGAAGCGCAGGCCTTCTTCCATGGCGATCGGGGCGATCAGCTTGACCGTGATTGCCACGTTGTCGCCC
>NZ_JAKWFK010000032.1 GCF_029522115.1 Trinickia sp. Y13
GTGAACATCGTCTCGGTGTAGCCGTCCGCTCCGCGCATCGCTTCGCTCTCAGTGTTGGTCGATTCCTTGTTTCAACGTTTACCCCTCCCGCTCGGATGACGTCTGCGGGAGGTTTTTCAACAGCCTGTTAATACGCCGGTTCTCAAGGTCACCGAAACAAGACAGTGGAATAGATATCGGGATCGCTGCTCTCGAACCAGTTGCCTTTGTCCCAATAGACCTGCTTCGTGGTCGCATGGAATCCCAGTACGCCTGGATAGCCGGGGACGGCGAGCTTTTTCCGTCGGCAGTGGTCTTCGGTCACACCCAATATTCGTTTAAAAAAACTGTACGCCCGAAAATTTGCGTGGGGCATAAATTTACCGGGCCGGTCCACCTGCTGAAGAAGCGCGTTGATACTATTTCGCACGGCTATGGAAATAGAAACGTACATTTGAATCCATCCGACAAACACATTCAAGGAAGTAGATGAAAGCTGGCATCGTGGGCTTCGGCAATGTGGCTGCTGCCACCCTCGAGAGCTTCCTGGCGAACCGGGACATCATTCTTGCCAAGGCGCGTTCGCCGATCGACTTCGTTCGGGTTGCCACGCGTACGCCGTCGCGCGCGCGCGGGCGCGTACCGCCGGGCTGCGTGATCGACGATGACCCCCACGGGCTGGTGGACGACCCCGAGGTCGATGTCGTGATCGAGCTGACCGGTAATGTGCCGCTGGGCCGCGAATTGGTGTTGCGTGCGCTTGCGCAGGGCAAGCACGTCATCACGGCCAATAAGGCACTGCTCGCGCGCCACGGGGCGGAGATCATGGCGGCCGCGTCGCGCGCTCGGCGCAGAGTGCTGTTCGAAGGCGCCGTGGCCGTGTCGATTCCAATCGTCAAGACGCTGCGCGAGGCCGTCGCGGCGAACCGCATCACGTCGGTGGTCGGCATTCTGAACGGCACCTCGAACTACGTGCTCTCGCAAATGAGCGAGCACAGCAAGGATTTCGCGACGGCACTCGCGCAAGCCCAGCAAAAGGGGTACGCCGAGGCCGACCCGACGCTCGACATCAACGGCGAGGACGCGGCGCATAAGATCGCCTTGCTGGCTTCGCTCGCTTTCGGCGTCCCTATCGACTTCGGTCATGTTGTTTTCAAGGGCATCACGCAGGTCGAGCGCGAGGATATGGAGTTCGCGAAGCGGCTAGGGTACGAAACCAAGCTCATCGCCCGCGCCGAGCGTGCGGGCGACTGTGTGAACGTTGGCGTGGAGCCGATGCTCGTATCGAACCACTCGATGCTGGCCAAGGTCGGCGGCTCCATGAACGGCATCTTGCTTAAGGGGGATCTGCTCGGCTCAGCGTTTCTCTATGGATCGGGCGCCGGCGGCAGGCAGACATCCAGCGCCGTGCTCGCGGACTTGCTGGAACTCGCGAACGGCAATGGTGGCTATAACATGGGCTTTCGCGACGACGCGCCGTCCACTGCGCCCGCGGGGGAGCGGCGCAGTCTCGACCAAGCGTACTACGTGCGGCTGCGTTTCCAAGACCGCGCCGGTGTGAACGCCGAGGTCGGGCGGGTGCTGGCCAATGCGAATATCTCCGCGCATTCTCTGCTGCAAGACCCCTCCCGCGGCGCGCTTTCGGACCTGATCGTCTTGACGCACCCGGTCTCCGGCGCTCGATTGCGCAAAACGCTGCCGAAACTCCAGGACGCTGCGGGGCCGGGGCATTCGGTTGTCGTCTATCCCGTGCTGGAGGACGCCGGAGACGCGCCATGATGGCGCTATGTCCGCAAGACCGCGATCGCTCATAGCGAAGCCTTGTGCCGATGCGTCATCGAAACAAATGCCGGAACGATCGGTGGTTATAGAACGATTGGTGGTTATATTCAGCCATTGCAGTCAATCAGAGCATGGTAGATTGACAATATTCCAATAAATCGAATATTCCGAGTATGGCCACAATCGTCCCGTCGCTTTCCTCGTGCGTCGGCAAAATGCAAGCCGGGGAACGGCGATTTGCCGAGCGACTTGAACAGAAACTGGAGAGCGATTACCTGATCTGGTATGACGTGCGTGTCGCGTCCATGCAGTCCTACCCGGATTTCGTGATTTTGCATCCTCAGCGAGGATTGCTCGTTCTCGAGGTGAAGGACTGGAAGCCTTCCGTCATTGTGAAGGCCGATCGCAGCGAGTGGCAGATCCTGGGGGAGCATGGCCCGAAGACGGTCGTCAGCCCACTTGAGCAAGCCAGGGGTTACACGCTGGAAATCATCGACGAGCTTCAGCGGGATCCGCAGCTCGTGCACCCGGCGGGGCATGCTTATCAAGGGAAGCTGCGATTCCCGTGGGCGTTCGGCGTGGTGTTGTCCAACATGACTCGGAAGCAGTTCATGGACGGTGGGCTCGATCGAGCGATCGAGCCGGGTCTTGTGATCTGCTCCGATGAGATGACCGAAGCGGTCGACGCGGAACAATTTCAGCAGCGGTTGTGGCTGATGTTCAAGTATCAGTTCCGAGAGAAACTGACGCTGCCGCAAATCGATCGTATTCGATGGATTTTATTCCCCGAGATTCGCATAACGCCCCAGCAGCAGGCGCTGTTCGAGCCCGAGGCCGAGCTTCCGGACATCATGGCGGTGATGGACCTTCAGCAGGAGCAGCTCGCGCGCAGCCTGGGGGACGGTCATCGGGTGATTCACGGTGTCGCGGGCTCGGGCAAAACGATGATCCTTGGGTACCGTGCCGAATATTTGGCGAGTTGCTCGGACAAACCTATCTTGATCCTCTGTTTCAGCGAACCTCTATCCAAGCGATTGAGGAGCTGGATGGACGCCAAGGGGCTGAACGGAAAGGTTGATGCCCGTAGTTTTCATGGTTGGTGTCGTAACCAGTTGGTCACGTATCACCAGTCCCTGCCCACGGAACGGGGCGCTGATTTTTTCCCTGCAGTGGTGCAACGTGTCATCGAATGCGTCGATCGTGGCCACATCCCGGCGGCGCAGTATGGCGCGATTCTGATCGACGAGGGGCATGACTTCCAGCCGGCCTGGTTCAAACTCGTGGTGCAAATGGTGTCGCCCGATAGCAACCGTCTGCTGGTGCTGTACGACGACGCGCAGTCGATCTTCAACCGGGCGAGCCATCGCGGATTCAGTTTCAAGAGCGTTGGTGTTCAGGCCCAGGGGCGAACGACGATTCTGAAAATCAACTACCGCAATACGCGGCAGATCCTCGAGTTGGCTGCTCTGATCGCGAAAGACATCCTCGATCCGAAGGCGACTGACGACGACGGCGTGCCGCTGATCCGTCCGGTCAGTTGTGGGCGGGAGGGACCGCAGCCGCTGTTGATCAAGCTTCCGTCGCTTCGGGACGAGGCGTCCGAAGTTGCTCGACGTCTGGCTCAGGCGCATCAACAAGGCGTCGCGTGGCAGGACATGGCGGTCGTTTATCGAACGTGGTCGGTCGGCAAGGCTTGCGTCGATGCATTGGACAGGGCCAGGATCCCCTATCAGTGGCAGCAGCAAAGCAAGAAGTCGTACTCGCCGACCGCCGATATGGTGACCGTCCTCACCATGCACGCCAGCAAGGGGCTGGAATACCCCTTCGTCGCGATCCCAGGCGTGGGGGCCTTGTCGGCGGAGAAGGATGATCTGGAGCAGGAAGCGCGTCTGTTCTACATCGCGGCCACGCGCTCGACCAATCAGCTCGTGGTAACGGGCAGTGGGGATTCCTTGTTCATGCAGCGATTGTTTCCAGATACTGCGTTGGCACCCGCGTGACGCCTGCACAGCCTATGCTGCAGGTGAGGGGGGTGTCGATGACGCGATTTGAATTGCCCGATGACTTCGCCCGTCGCCGCGCCATTCCGAAGCGTCTGCCGTCTATTTCATCTACAGCCGATCGCGAATCCTGCTCACGGGGTTTTTCGAAGCCCACCTCTATTGATTTAGCCGACTTTTCGCGGACAACATGGGCGATTGTCTGTTGCGCATTCCCATGCGAGGTGGCGAATTCAACTCGAGCGTTCGTTAAGGATTTCTTACGGGAAATCAGCGTCGCCTCATATGAATTTGAAACGCAGTGCAAACCGCATGCAAGCTTCGCCATGCTATATATGACGAATCGTTCGCGCGCTTTCCGGAAGCCGGTTGTGCGTATTGAGGACGTAGGCGTCGAGAACGGGAATGGGGCGCCTATGCCCGACCGTAATCGAACGCAATGACGCCGCCCTCGTGGGCGCTTACGTTATTGCCGCATGCCCGACGGAGGTGCGCTTCAGATGGAAAATCATGACACAACGAATCGGGACCGGCTCACCGACGGGGCGGCCAGCACTGCGCGACGCAACAGCGAGGCGGTGGCGCGCTTCGGCGCCCGCTTGGGCGTGCTGTGCAAGTTCATCGACGCTGTGCTGCCGCAACTTGCTGCCGAGCAGTGCACGCAGATCGATCGTTCGTTCCGCCAAGGCGTCGAGGAACTGCTCGCGCGCACCGAGGATGTCGTTATGCCACCGACGTATCACACCACGTTGATGGAACAAACGAACGTTCTGCTGTCGGCGCTTGCGCAACGCGGCGGCACCGGGCGTTAGCAGCGAACACATTGGCGATCAAAGCCGAGGACATGGCCGAGAGCAGCTACGACGCGGTACGGGGTTTCGGCCGTGCGGTCAGTGCAGCCAAGTTAGTCGGAGGACGGATTTGGCCGGCCCTCGGCGATATATCGGGCGGGTGCTTCAAGCGGGCTTCGAGCTTCCTCTGCGGGGGCAAGGTCACTCAGCTCGGAACGCCTGAGCGCAACGATCTGCCGCCCCGCCGAATCGAAGTTCGCGGGCTCAAGCCAAGCATGTAGCGCCGCCTTCCGCGCGGGCCATTCTGCGTCGAGAAGTGAAAACACCGCAGTGTCGCGGCTTCGTGCCTTGACGATCATGTGTTGCCGAAGAACGCCTTCCGCGTGGAAACCAAATCTCAGCGCCGCGCGAGCGGAGGCTTGATTCGCTGCATCGCTTCGCCATTCGCAGCGACGACAGCCCAGATACTCGAAGACATGTCGGGCCAGGAGACACAGTGCCTCGGTTCCGCCTCGGCTGTTTCGCAGAACGGGAGCAAACAACACGTAGCCGATCTCGACGGAGCGGTGCGTCGGACTGTAGCGCATTAGACTCACTTTGCCGACAACGTCGCGGGATTCGTTGTCCACGATGACGAACGGCATAAACCCATCCAGACCAGCGATGCTTTCCAGATGCACACGGTAAGTCGGTACGTCGGGAAACGGACCGTCGCGCAGGAAGCGCCACAGGTCCTCGCATGCGGGGCCGTGGCAGGCGGCATACAAGCGCTCGGCGTGAACAGCAGGATCGAGCGGAATCAGGCTGACGTACCGGCCGTGCAGCGCTACCGCTTCGATGTCGCCCGAATTGTGCTTCATTCCGGTGGTCACGCAGATCGCAAGACCGTCCGTTCCGTTCGGGCACCAGCGAGAAACGCGGCTGCCCGATCAGGGTGATACAGCGTATGCATCGGGTGTGTCTCTCCGTTCAATAACGAGGCGACGGCCTTTCCAACGGCAGGCGCTTGCGCGAAACCGCCCGTGTTGTGGCCGCCGGTGATGATGCAATGTCCAGCGGTCACGGTCGGAATTGTTTCGAATATCCCAAGGCTCGACGAGGTCCACGGGCGCACGCAATACCTTAGTTCGCTCTTGAGATCGCCCGACGCCATCGCAGCGTGATAGGCGGCCGGGAAATACTTCTGTGCTGTGTCGACCAGTCCCGCGTACATGACCTCGAGCAGACGCGCATCGATATTGTTCGCATCGATACCGGTGTAGCCGTAGCCCGATCCGATAATCATGATTGGGGCACCGATCTCGTCCGTAGCTACGGTGATGTTCGCGTCCTCGGTCACGTGGCCCTTGCGCGCAAGCTTGAGCGAATTGCGCAGCGACCAATCAATGTTCGGCAACCTGAGCCAAGCTCCGAGCACCCCATTGATCTTGCCTTCCGAAGCGGTGCCTTTCAACAACGTGCTGCCGTATGCGCCCGGTGAGATGACGATATTTTCCGATGTCAGCATGCCGTCGGAAAGCCTCACGCCGGCCACCTTGCCGCGTCCCTCGAATACCAGTTGCTGCGCGCGCCGGTTCCAGTGCGTGCGAACGCCTTTCGCCTCCAGTCGCTCAATCAGCAGCCGCATAAACTTGTGCGCGTTGATCGTAAAACCGACGACGTCCACGCCGCCGGCGATGTGGCCAGCGTCGACCGCCGCGGCGAGTGCCGGTTGTTCACGAGCAACATCCGCGCCGGACAGTATCGAGCGGGCCGCACCGATGCGCCTTTGCCGTGCGACAGCTGCTGCGAAATTTTCCGTATCCGAATAGATCCGCAACACGCCTTCACGGATCAGGCTATCTTCGAAAAGCTGCGGGTCACTGTCGATCCATGCATCCCACAGCTCCCTGCTTTCGCGTGTCAGCGAAAAAATGTCATCGTTGTAGCTATCGGCCAGCCAAGTCGGAATGCTTTCGAACTCCGCCACCCAGGCATGTTCCTCTTGCGACAAGCTGCCGGCGTGGTGCGTTGCCCAACCGAATTCCGATACCGAACGCTGGAACGCGGTGTTCATCGATTCGTGAATTTCGCGCGAGTTATAGTTGTCCATCTCCGACAACGTGAACATCCGAGCGTCGTCACCACCGCGGCTGCATCCGAACGACATCCAGTCGGCTTCCGTGCGCGGGTCAGGACGGGCGTCGACTATCTCGATGTCGTAGTCGCGCTGCGAAAGGTAGTGTGCCGTGATGAGGTTGACGAGGCCGCCGCCTATCAATGTCACTCGTCGTGATGCAGACACGCGACGGCTACCGGCGTGGTAACGCTCGTCATACTGAGCAGTGAAAGCGTGTTCCAGTGTCTTCAGCGCCCCGATATACGCATCTTCGTCGCCGTTCTCCTCGATGCTCAGCACGACCGCACTCCCGAATGCACCGGAGTCGTCCTCGCCGCCCCGCACACCGATCAAGACGTAGTAGCACGGCTCGGATCGGTCGCCGGCCCAATCGGCAACGACGTCGCCGGGCAACGCGGTGCGCGTCACAACTGCATCGACATCGCTTTCGATCAGGACGCGGCGCACAACGGTTGGACCCTTGTGGAGCACGTCGGGCCGATAGATGACGTTTTTGGCCAAAACATGATTCGCCAAATCGTCATCGAGGCGATCGAGTATCAGAATTCGCACGTTGACCTCTCTTTATTTTGTATTCATACCTACGTTGGTTGCCGTCTACTTCAGACGACTACGATGATGGCCGTCGCGGTCAACAGCAGCGCCATGCCCGCGTTGAAAACCCGCAGTCGAAACTCATTGGTCAATAACTTGCCGATCCCCACTCCGAAAGACGTCCAGATCGAGCCGGACACGAAATTCACCAGCGCGCAAATCGTGAAGATGCGAATGCCTGCCGCCCAAGCCGACGTTCCGGGCGGAAGGAACAACGTGGCAGTCGTGATCGCCTTGACCCATGCCTTAGGATTGACGACCTGAAAGAGCGCGGCGTCGAAAAAGGTCAAGGGCTTCACTACCGCCTTGGCCTTCGCGACTCTCGCCCCGACGAGTTTGTACGCGAGATAAAGCAGGTAAGCCGCGCCGCACCATTTCAACACGCCCTGAAGCCAAGGGAAATAAACAAATACGACGCCGAAGCCGATACAGAGCAAGAACGTTTGGAGCGCACACCCGGAGACGATGCCGCTGACGTGCGGCAGCGTCCGGCCGAAACCAAATGTGGCTCCGGAGGTCGTCAACATGACGTTGTTGGGGCCGGGCGTAACGGACATGATCATGTAGTACGTCGCCAGCGGCACGACTGCGATTGGGGGGGGGCTTATCATGTTGTCGTTGTTCTAATTGAATGCGGGTTGTCTGGCTCGATTGGGCGGGTGCGATCACCGCAGGCTTTCGCAAAACCGATGGATGCGGCCGCATGCTTCTTCGAGGACCTGCGTCGATGTCGCGTATGAGATGCGAAAGTTCGGACCGAGCCCGAACGCACTACCATGCACGGTAGCCACCGCCTCGTCTTCGATCAGCGCTGTGACGAAGTCCTCGTCGGTCGCGATCAGCTTGCCTTTCGATGTGCGTTTGCCGATTGCCCCGTCGCATGACGGATAAACGTAGAAGGCCCCTTCCGGTGTGCCGCACTGCAGATGCGGCGTGCGATTGAGAAGGCCTATAACGAGGTCGCGACGCTCCTTGAATGCTTTCCTGAATCGAGGAAGATGGCTCTGCGGGCCATTCAGCGCTTCGACTGCGGCCCACTGGGCGATTGAGCACGTCCCCGAAGTTTGCTGACCTTGGATCAGGTCCATCGCGTCGATCAGCACCTTGGGACCGGCGGCGTAGCCGACCCGCCAACCGGTCATCGCATAGGCTTTCGAGACGCCGTTCATGGTCAAGGTGCGGTCGTACAGCAACGGCTCGACCTGTGCTGGCGTCACAAATTCGAAATCATCGTAGACGAGGTGCTCGTACATATCGTCCGTGAGAATCCATACATGCGGATGGCGTACCAGGACATCGGTCAGCGCCTTGAGTTCATCACGCGTGTAGGCGGCTCCCGATGGATTCGACGGCGAGTTGAGAATGATCCATTTGGTGCGCGGCGTGATCGCGCGATCGAGGTCCTCTGCCTGCAGTTTGTATGCATGGTGCTTGTGGGTCGGAACTGCGACCGGCGTACCGCCGCATAGGGATACCATTTCCGGATACGAAACCCAGTAAGGGCTCGGAATAAGGACTTCGTCACCCGGCCCGAGTGTCGCCAGCAACGCGTTGAAAATCACGTGCTTCGCGCCGGCGCTCACGATCGTCTGCGAGGACTTGTAGATCAGGCCGTTTTCGCGTTCGAACTTACGTGCGATCGCCTCGCGCAACTCAGGAATGCCCGCCGACGTGGTGTACTTGGTTTCGCCGCGCCGGATTGCGGCAATCGCCGCTTCCTTGATATTGTCGGGCGTATCGAAGTCTGGCTCCCCCGTCGACAACGACATGACATCGACGCCTTCGGCGCGGAGAACACGAGCCTTCTGAGTAATAGCGAGCGTCGCGGACGGTTTAACAGACGACAAACGTTCGGCTAGAAATGACATGGGGATCCTGAGTGGAACAGTTGAACGGGCGTTGCTAACGCGCGGCGCTCACGCCGGCAAACGATCTGCGACTTCGACACATACCGGAAGCGACTTGAGTCGCTCGACGTAGGCTTCGGGAAGAATATCGGATCCGGCGAGGAGATGGTTGAGATACGCGAGCCGCGGTTTCAGTTGTGAATCGAGGTTGTTACGAGCGACATACGTGGTAGCGATGATGTATTCATTGTTCTCGGGGCGCAAAACGCGAGCGATAACACGCTCATATTGGCCGCTTGCGACGTTCTCATAGTGATCGAGCACGTTGAGTCCGTGCCCCGATATGCGATTCAGGGTGCCGAAAACATGCGCTCCACGGCTTTCCACTAAATTTGCGGCCGCTGCACCGGGGAAGTAAGCCGACGGTTTGTCGAACGTTAACGCCCAATCGTCGAGCCGCCCCAGCACACGTTCGTAACAGGCCGCGCCTGCGGGAGCGAGACGGGCATCGATCAAACGAGCAGGATCCATGTTCGATCCATAAGCAAAATACCAAACAGAATCACACACATCATTACCCATGATACTTCCGGAGTTTCATCGAATGGAATTTAAAATCGGTACCCTGGCGACTACTATCTAAGAGTCACCATCCGGGTAGATCTCAATCACAGATTGAAGCGCGCTTGCTTATTTATGCAGATAGGCTGCGGGTAAGGAAAAATGCATGCTTAGGAGATATATTTCTATTTTGTATAAATAATTTTAACGAAACGATACCAGCATCGTCGCGCGGCCCAGGGCGAAAAATAATATATCGAGCGCAGCTATGGCAACGAAAAATTTTTTATGCGGAGCATAATAATTTATTTGAAAACGTTTTCGCTTGCCAACAACAAAGCGGAAGATTGTCTGGGATCTGAGGTTACGGCTGCAGAGCTTGGCAGGCTGCTGAAATTCCGGAGGTGCGGGTCACTGCGGAAGGTCCCAGAAGCGTCGATAGAAGGACGTGGATTTGCCCCCGAAAATCGAATCGATTGCTGAGTCTGTAAACTCAAGCAGGGAAGAAACGAGGTCGGAGGCATGTCGTTATACAGACGCGGGCAGAGCGGTCTGATGCGCTTTCTCGACGGTCGCCGTGACGTTCTGTACGTTGACGAGCTGTTCCTGCGTTTGGCCCGTCGGCTCAATGCCGCTTTGCGACGGTGGCGTCGCCTGCGAATAAAATGACGTGCAAAGCTGGCTTCAAACGCTCGCCTGGATGGTGTCGTCAGTATTCTTCATGTTGGGGAAGTTGGTCTGTAATGTCGAACCACGGAGCCTTGCTTCCCACGAAAACATGCCGCTCTGCCCGCACGCCGGGATTGGTATCCAAAGTTCCGAGTGGGAACCCAACCACTTCCGGATGTTGGTCGAAGCGCGTCAACAGGCTCGATCCACATTCACTGCAAAAACCCTTGTGTTCGCCCGGCGAGGACTCGTAGTACTTGACGAGTTTCTTTCCCGATACCCATTCCCAATCTTTGCTCGCCACCTTGGCACGTGTACGAAAGGCTGCAGCGTGCATCTTTCGACACATTGAGCAATGGCAGTTGAGAACGTCAGTCATTGGGCCGTGGATGCGGTACTGTACGCGCCGGCAAAGACAGCTTCCGCGCTGAGTCATGAGGTTCTCCCGTTTGTCGGTGATGGGTCAAGACAGGCAATACAAAAACTCTACAGCCGGTTGAAACTTTGATAAAGTGACTGGCCGTTAATGCATTCTTCACGTTTATTGAATAATTGCTGGATGGACCAGTTTTTCAACATGCGGGTGTTCTGTCAGATCGTCGACTCGGGCAGCCTGGCGCAGGCCACACGCGTGCTCGGCCTTGCGCCCGCCACCGTCACCGGTGTTTTGGCGCGGATGGAAAAGAAACTCGGCGTGCGCCTGCTCGACCGCACCACGCGGCGCATCAACGTCACGGAAGCCGGGCGGCTTTGGTATGTGCATGCCAACCGAATCATCGAGCAGTCGATGGAGGCAGAAGACGCTGTACGTAGCTTGGCTGCGGAACCGCGTGGCGCTCTTCGCGTCACGTTGCCCTTAGGCGTGGCGATGACTTTCGTTTATCCCCATCTGCATGAATTCTCAATGCAGTTTCCGAAGATCGATCTCGATCTTCAGGTGAGCGACCGGATTGTCGACCTCGTCGGGAATCGCTTTGACCTTGCCCTTCGTGCCGGCCATGCCAAAGACTCCGATCTAATGATTCGCCGATTGCTGTCTTATCGCCGTATTACCTGCGCCAGCGCCAAGTACCTTGCACTGAATGGAGCGCCAGAGCACCCCTCGGATCTACTGCAGCATCAATGTCTTTTGTATCGTCATGAGCCGCATTCCCTGCACTGGGAGTACCGGATTGATGGCGTCACGGTGAAGATCCCCGTTAAAGGTGCGCACGCGAGCAACGAATCGCACGCGCTGCTCGCATGGGCCCGGACCGGGCTCGGGATTACGATTCAGCCAGAATGGCTTGTCAACGACGATCTGCGCAACGGACGTTTGATCCGCTTGTTGGACGACTATGCGATGAACATGCCCTCAGAATGCCCGGCCATCTATGCCGTATTTCCGAAGGCACGCAACCGCCCGAAGAAGGTGGAGGCCTTTGTGCAGTTCTTCGCAGGGAAAATGAAGGGGCACTACAGCTAAGAGGGAAGCGCTTTGTGCTATCGGGAATGACCGCTCAGGGTGTGCGTGCTGCCGGACGCGAGTGTGCTGCATCGCGGCCGTTCTCCGCCGCTTCATCGGACCGATCGCATCGACATGGTGGTTGCGGGCCGGCGTTGGCCAACTCCGTATTGGTGCAGTCTGGCGGTCGCTTGGCTCGAGCAAGGGCTATCGATCGACGATGCCATCGTTGAACTGCTGCAGGCGATCGCCGGAAATCGAAGTTTTCTTCAGGATCTACGTCACCGCGCATTTTCCATCTACAGACGGTCGGCGAAACATAGGAGAGGTCGATGGTCGGGGCATCCTATTTTCGGTCGCGGGAGCTTTGCTCTACCAGAAGCGGTCGTTTGATGGCGGCTCGATGATTGAGATTGCGGCCATACATCCGGAACATCGCCACAGGCAAAAGCCAGGCTCCGGTGCTGGCATTGCACCGGACAGGTAGCGCGGGTAGAGCAGGGCGGATCGACCTGTCGGCCGAGGCAGGTCGGTTCGGTAACGTCTTTCCGTCGTGGTACGCCTTTCTCGTGGTGGGCAAGCCGCTCATGCCGGGCGGCGACTCTCCAGATACCGACTCGGCGTTTCCCCAAGGACTCGACGGAATGCTGAGGAAAACGCACTGGGACTGGTGTAGCCCAGGTCGAGCGCGATCCGTGTTACCGCCTGTCCTCTGCTCAAACGTTCGATGGCCGCGAGTAGGCAAACCTGCTGGCGCCATTCGGCGAAACTGACGCCGGTCTGTGCACGGAAAAGTCGCGTAAAGGTCCGTCGGCTCATGCCGACATCCGCCGCCATCGCGTCGAGTCCGATCGTGATGGATGGTGTGTCGAACAACCGTCGGCACGCACGTGCAAGGCGACGATCGCTCGGCAGCGGTGCGTGAAGCGAAAGGCGCGGCATCGACGCTATTTCAGCGACAAGGAGATTCATCAGCTTGCCGGCGCGTCCATTGACGTCGTACATGGCCGGCAAATCAATCGCCTCTTCGAGCAATTGCTTCAGAAGCGCAGAAACGCCGTAGACGACGCAACGGGCCGGCATACGTGCGGTACTTGCTTCGTCCGACGACACGAAGGCATTGAGCATGGTCACCGGGCCGCTCATTGTCATTTCGTGCGCAACGCCGGCCGGTACCCAGCAGGCCCGTTGCGGTGGCACGAGCCAGCGGCCTTTGGGGGTTGCCACGCTGATCGTTCCGTGCGAGGCGAACGCGAACTGGCCGCGCCGATGCGTGTGCATTGGAAACGTTGAGCCGGCCGGATACGCGTTCGCGGTCACGACCACGCTTCGTGGGATGTCCTCGAACGGATCGACCAGTGTATTTCGCATGGCCCGAATTCTACAGTGGATGACCCAATACCGAAGGCGGGCGCGGGGTGGTGGCTTTACGATTTGCAGCCATCGTTGCGTGGCGTCTCGTCAGCGTTCGCCGTGCGGCGAACGACGCCCCTTTCATTCGCACTGGAATCGATATGCCCAACACGTTTCATCGCGTGGGGAACGGTCCGCACCCCGTTCTCGTTCTACACGGTTGGTTTGGCGACGCCCACTCGTTCGAGCCGATCGAACCCTGGCTATCCCTTGATGTTTTCAGCTACGTGTTCATGGACTATCGTGGTTACGGAGGTATGCGGGAAACGCACGGAGCATATACGATCGACGAGATCGCCACCGATGCGTTGACTCTGGCTGACGCACTTGGGCTGCCCACTTTCAGTCTGGTCGGCCACTCGATGGGTGGTATGGCGATCGAGCGGATCGCCACGTTCACGCCAGACCGGGTGCGGGCCATGGTCGCCGTTGCCCCGGTTCCATGCGGCGGCATACGATATGACTCCACGACACGGCGCTTTCTGGAAGACGCTGCGCACCTCTTGGAAAGTCGCAGGACCATCATCGATCGCAGTACCGGCAACCGATTGCCCGCATCCTGGGTTGACTGGAAGGCGGCGTATTCCGCATCGCGTTCCTCTGGCGAAGCATTTGCAGCGTACCTTCGTGCTTGGGCCGATACGGATTTCAGCGATGAGATTGCCGGAGTGCATCCGGTGAAGGTATTGGTTGGCGAACATGATCCGACGTTCACTGCCGGATTGATGGCCGACACCTATCTGCGTCGATATCCTCTCGCGAGCGTCGACATGCTGAAAAACGCCGGCCACTACCCAATGAACGAAACGCCGCTCGCACTTGCGGCCGCCATGGAATCCTTCCTAAGCGACCCCGTCACCGTTGACATCGCACCATCGGTGCCTTGATGGCGGGTGACTCGCGTGATCAACCGTTGAGTTCAAGCGTTGACGTCGATGCTCCGGCGTAACGATTGTTCTGCGTGGCGCTGGGCGTTGGGCGGTGTTCCGTTCTTCCCAGTGCGGATGATGCGTCCAACGAGTTCTGTGCGTTCATTGTGTGCTGTGGGAATGGTCCGATTCAAGGGGTAAGTCCGGTCATTTTTAAAGCAGATGATGAGAAAGTGCAGTGACTTCGCCGTCACAGCCGGAGCTTCCGCCCGCCCATCAGCGCCAGCGAGTCAACGCGCACTTTGGGCCGCTTTCCAAAGATCCTGCGGCCCGACGTTCGCATACCACGCGTTGAATTGAGACCGCCATTGTTCAAACGGTTTGCTCAATGGGTGCCGCGGATCTCCGCTTAGCGAATAGGCCATACCTTCGATCAGCCATTTCGGTTTCGTCGCTACGGCAATGTTGCCGAGCGATTCCGCCTGGCGGTAGTGGATCATTTCATGCACGAGGTAGAACGGCTTCCAGCCACGCGGTGCCACGGCCATGCCGAAGTCGCCGGCGGTCTCCGCTGCACGCCGCCCTAGGCCAAACTCGTCGGCACACGCGGCCGTTGTGCAGAACACCACACGCGGTGCGCTGCGGAATGGCCCGACGGCTGCAACCGCTTGTTCATACCCTTCGCGGTAGAGCCGTCGCGCATCGCCGAGCAACGCAGCGTTATCGATGCAAATGTTGGGGCTAGGGCACTCAATTCCCGGCATCAGCGTGGGCGCGACGACGCGAAGAGGCTTTACAAAGGCAAACGCGGCGGCAGGCAACGCCGCCAGGATGCCGATGGCGATCCAAAGAACACGTGTGGATTTCATCGCTGTTGGTACGAAGGTCATGGACCGAACTCGCGGAGCGGGGCCCGGGGGCAGACTACGATGGTTCGATCACCCGAGGGAGCGTCGCCTCATGGCACGTTACGAAAGCAAAGATCTGATTCGCCGCCACCGCTTAGTCGCGGCATCCGGCAGCGACCTGGACGTTCCCAAACGCATCAACAGGCGGGATATGCCGATTCTCTCGCGTTCAAGGTAAGCCCGTATCTCCTTCACGACCGTGTCTTGTGCCCACCCTTCCATTTCGGGCACAGCGAGCGCAGAAAGATTGCTGCGAAAAACCGGCGCGACCTCTTCGCGCAGTACCTTTTCGAGCTGGTCGAGGGGGTAACCGAATGCGCGCAGTGTTTCGGCAATCCTGGCGTAATCGTAGTCCTGGAGTTCCTTTCCGACGAACAGTTCCGAGAGCGTTTCCCAGACCTGGGCGCGGCGTTCGAGGTTCAACGGTTCCGTCACGATGATCACCTGGTCGGGCGTGGATACAAAGAGCCGAAACTCGATTCAGCGCGTCCTGCCTGGCAGGGGTTTCAGCTCCGCTCGGAGTTCCATGTTTGGTTCGATTGACAGCTCTCGAGGCTGCACGAAAAGCCATAAAGGCGGGCGGGATTGGCGACCAGGATTCGTCGGCGAATTTCTGGGTCGGGCGCCCACTCGGCGAGCAGGTTCAGCAGCCTGCCGGTGTCCGGCGTTCGGCTCAGGGATACGTGAGGCCAGTCGCTTCCCCACAACATGCGGTCCGGCGCGTCCCGGATCAGCGTCCGGGCGAAAGGGGTGACGTCCTCGAAGCTTTGAAAGCGATCACTGATGCGATAGGCACCTGACAGCTTGACCCAGTAGCCGTGATCGGCGACAAGGTGCCGCAGCGCGGTGAAGCCCCGATTCTCAAGGCCGGCGGCTACGGACATATGCCCCAGATGATCGATGACGCCTACGACTGGCAGGCTTACCATGCGCGGCATCAGTTCGGGCAGGTCGCGAACGTCCATCAGGAACTGCATGTGCCAACCAAGATGCTTGATGCGTTGGGCGAGCGTCTCCATCGCCGCGAAGCCGATGCCGCCGCCGAACAGCACATTGATACGCAGGCCGCGCACGCCGGCTTCGTGCAGCATTTCCAGTTCCCGGTCGGTGACGTCGGGAGACACTACGGCGACGCCCCTCAGGCGGTCTGTGTGGCGCTGCAGCACTTCGAGCATGCAGCGGTTATCCGTGCCATACACGCTGATTTGGACCAGCACTCCGTAGGTCATGCGCAGAGCATCGAGCATGGCCAAATATTTGTCTTCAGGGGCTGGCGGCGGTGTATAGCTGCGTGCGGCGGCGGCCACCATCGGATAAGCCGGATCGCCAGAGATTACGTGGGCGTGGGTATCGACCGCGCCAAACGGTATGTCGAAGGCAGGGAGCTCAACCTCGTCGTGCGCTGCGGCGCACGGCGGTGCCGGCTCACCATAGGTCGGTTCGTTCATCTATCTCCTCCATCTGAAACATTGAGACCATCCCGCGACCGCGGGTGATTTTCATGCGCGGCTGCCCCTCTGATGCCTACGGTAAACTCATGTATCGCTAGTCGGCTTCCGAGGCTTTTTGACGGCTTCCTTCGACAGTCGGGCCGCTACAGGCAGGCGAGCATATCAGGTCGGACTGTTCTCGGGGGCAGGCATCACGAAGTTCGCCGTTGCCTCGACCATCGTTTGCGCGTCCGTTAGCAGGCTCGGCACGCCGCGCCCGCCAAACGAGGCGGAGATGCCGGCCGCCCGCACCTCCGTTACCACCGACGTCCATGGATCGGCCGCCTGCAGGCGATCGCGCACGCGGCCGGCGAAGCCGTCGTCAAGCACCGGCTGCGGAACCGGGTGATTCCTTGGCGACATCTGTTCCAACGCCTCCTCGGCCTGGTCCAGGCGCTGCCATATCTGCGATCGAAATCCCGCGGCGAACTCCTCCGTCCATTCGTGGTACTCGGCCGCGCGCTC
Organism: Trinickia sp. Y13; assembly: GCF_029522115.1. GTDB lineage: Bacteria > Pseudomonadota > Gammaproteobacteria > Burkholderiales > Burkholderiaceae > Trinickia. The sequence continues at coordinate 16,932 of NZ_JAKWFK010000032.1, forward strand.
GATATCGAAGGCGGCATGGGTCTCGACCTGCGCGCGATCCTTGCCGAGCCGGCTATCCTCCGCGAACACGGCATGGCCTTCCGACCAGGGATCCATGACGACGGGCGGCGCCTCGGCATCGCCATGCACCTCGGCCCAGGTGTGCTCGCCGCGGGAAACCATCCGCACCTGCTCCAGGGATGAGCGGCCCGCCTCTTGAGCCTGCTTTCCATAGGACAGGGCGGCGACGCTCGCGAAGTTGTCGCAGACCCCGGCATCGAAAACCTTTGCCGCCATCGCGAGCGTGGCATAGCAGGCTGTTGAAAAACCTCCCGCAGACGTCATCCGAGCGGGAGGGGTAAACGTTGAAACAAGGAATCGACCAACACTGAGAGCGAAGCGATGCGCGGAGCGGACGGCTACACCGAGACGATGTT
>NZ_JAKWFK010000033.1 GCF_029522115.1 Trinickia sp. Y13
ATATCGACTACCGGTATGACCCGGTGGGCAGGCTGATCGAGGCGGCCAGTCCCTGGAGCCGGGAGCGGTTCGCGTTCGATCCGGCGAGCAATATCGTGGATGCAGCGAGCGATGCGGGAGCGAAGGGTCGCCCGCATATGACGCCTGCAGTGTATAAGCCGCGAGAGGAGAGCACGCTGCCGCGGGAGGTGCCTAAGATCCTCGGCAATTTGCTCAAGCACTATGCGGGGATGCACTTCGAGTACGACGAGCGGGGCAATTTGATTGCCAAGCGCACGCCCAAGGGCGAGCAGCGGTACGAGTGGGATGCGTTCAATCGCTTGATGACGGCGATGGTGAAGGAAGGCGAGCGGCGCGTGGCGGCGAGCTACTTCTACGATGCGCTGGGCAGGCGCATTGCCAAGAGCGTGAACGGGGAGAGAACGCTGTTCGGGTGGGACGGCGATACGCTTGCATACGAGAGTGGCGAGCAAGGCAGCAGGCATTACGTGTACGAGGCGGGTTCGTTCGTGCCGCTGGCGCAGTTCGTGTCGCAGGCGCCGGTGCGGGGGATCGAGACGCCCGTGTGGAAGTCGACGGATCGTTATCTGCCGGAGGAAGACCCGCTGCAGCGCGTGGCGCAACCGGCGGCGCAGGCGCAGGTGTTTTACTACCAGTGCGATCACATCGGCACGCCGTATATGATGACGGATGAAGCGGGCGATGTGGTGTGGGAGGCGACGTACAAGGCTTGGGGGGAGACGCAGGAGGTTATTGCACGGGTGTCGAAGGCGGCGGGCGTGACGCCGGGGAATTCGATTCGGTTTCAGGGGCAGCAGTTCGATCCCGAGACGGGGCTGCACTACAACCGGCATCGGTACTATGATGCGGCATCCGGCCGCTTCATCTCGATGGACCCCATCGGTTTGGCGGGTGGGATCAATTTGCACCAGTACGCGCCCAACCCGATTCAGTGGATTGATCCGCTGGGGTTGAGCCGATTCAAGAAGGGAACATGGGGGCCGTGTAAGCGTGGAACAGGTCTTTCATACACCGTTTTCCAACAAGACATCGACTGGGATATGGAGCACCGGGGGAAGACGAATTTGCAGCGTGCGATGGAAGGTGGTGCGCCGTTCATGATGAAGGATGGCGTGCCGCAACAAATTCAGTTGCACCATTCGCGGCAGCAATCGACAGGTCCGCTATTTGAGGTAACGACCAGCACGCATAGAGCGGCAAGCGGCGCCGGCCGGGAAGCGCTGCATCCGTTCGGGAGCCAAAAGAATCCCGATTTCCCTGTGGACCGAAGCGCGTTCGACGTGGACAGAAATCAATATTGGAAAGACCGCGCTGCTGCTGCCAATCAGTCTAGGAATGGAGGGTGTAAGTAATGATTCCGTCGAAAGTTGAATCGCATCTGGCTACGGCTACCGGCGACGTGAAGCGAACTGATCCGAAATCGGCAGAGCAAGTGCTCCGCAGTTTGGGGGTAGACCCGGGTTCCGAATTTGGCGAGTTCTATCTGAAATATCAAGGGAGCTTTATAAGCCCACGCCCTGTAGCTGAGCTTCTTGATATCGAAGGACCGGCGATACCAGCGATACCCGATCAGACAGACTATGTCCGAGATCGATTCCATGTTCCCCAGCAATACCTTGCGCTTACCTCCGACGAGAGCGAGGGGATGTATCTGTATTGCAAGGACGACGGGGCCGTCTATGACCTCGACATTGGGGTGCTGGATGACTTCTTGGAAGGGAATGTGCCAGCGCGCTGGGCGACCTTCAATGACTTCTTAGTTTGGTACTTCGATGTAGCACCGTAATGACAGAGGGCCGCTTGCGCGGCCCTCTGTCATTGAGGCGGCGATCAGTCGAAAGCTTGCCGGATGACAATGTGCCGTTTGATGTAGTCGACGGAGAAATGGACGTGCTCGCCCGGCATAAAGCCGAGGTGGCCGAGTAGCCCCCGGTCGAAAAGGGAAGCTAGACGCAGCTACAGGATGCCCATTATGAACAGCGACTTCGTGACGAATAGGTTCTACAAGATCGAGGAACTGGTTCGACTGGTTAAAGAAAAGAAGGGACGAGATGCGATCTATATGATTTACGTCCCGAAGGGCACCGATGATTTGGTGTCCGGCATGGACGTGTACGTCGGCGATGTTCCTGCGTTCGATGATGACGACAACGAGGTGTTTCCAGAGTCAGTAATTGCGCTGGGACTGGAGCGTGGCTATATGCAGGAACACTTCGAAGATGTTGTCGATGTCGCCTATAAGCAAAGGCTGACCGCATCGACAGATGACGTGATTCGTTGCCTCAACTACTACGCGCAGCACGATAGCTTCTTGGATCTTAGTTAACGGACAGAGGGCCGCTAGCGCGGCCCTCTGCCATTGAAGCGGCTATCAAGCCCGGTGGCCCAGGGCTTGTATCGCGGCGTCGAAGGCGTAAAAATCGCCAGCCTTCGCGAGCGTCAATTCTTGGCGATCTGGACCCGGCAGAAATCAAGCAGCTTTCTGCAACGTTTACCGGAGCAATTGAGCTTGCGATGTCGGGGCAGCTTGATGACGATGCTTTGTAAGACGCGTGGTCGGGCATGGTCGGAATCGGGCGCAAACGGGACGTGCAGCCGGTTTCAGGGGCAGCAGCTTGATCCTGAGACGGGGCTGCACTACAACCGGCATCGGTACTATGACACTACGACGGGCCGTTTCATTAGCTCGGATCCGATCAAGTTCGTTGGCGGGATGAACTTCTACCAATATGCCGATGATCCCTTGATGTGGGCGGATCCGCTAGGCCTCGCCGTCCTGCCTGGCGGAGCTTGCAAACACGATACCGGCCGTCATGGGGAGCTGAGTCCCAACGCAAACCGGGCGCCAGGAAACCGCAACATCCGAAATGATGGCTTTATTCAGTCGCACCATTCGGTACAAAACGAATGGGCGGAGAATAACGTTGCCGGGTACGATAGGAACGCCGCGCCGGCAGTGTTGCTGCCGTCCGCAAGTGGGGATTCCCACGCCCAAATATCAGCAGCGCAACGTGCGCTTCGTCGAAATCTGGCAACGCAGCCCGGGGGCAAATGGGGATCTACGTCTATTACTGACGAGTTCAACATCGGATATCGGCAAATGATCAACGCTGGCGTACCACAAGACGTCGCGCGGCGCGCGATGAGAAAGAGCTACAAGTACTTTGATTGCCTTGGAGCATTTAGAAAATGAACTTCACCGGAATATCAAATCTTTCTGGATTCAAGCCGGGTGCAGCCGATGCTGAACTCAATTCGATCGAAGCGGCCCTCGGCGTTACGCTACCAACAGCCTATCGCGAGCTGATGAGGTATTCGAATGGCGCGTTGCTCGACAACGGAGTTTCGATCTACTCGGTAGACGATCTGGTAGAGCGAAATACCACGTATGAGGTTCTTGAGTACTGCCCTGGTTTTCTGCTGGTCGGAGATGACAGCGGCGGTCGTGGATTCCTGATTGATTTGAAGGATGACGCAGGGAGGATTTATGGCTCTGGGCTTGGGGATCTTGACCCGTCAGAGTTCGTGACAATCGCGTCGACGCTCCAGGATTGGGTGGACTTGGGATTGAGCGTATAGAAGTCAGCTACGGTATGTCTTTGACATCGAATGCGCACCGTGTCGGGTTCGTGTCTGCCGGCGGCGATCGCGGTCTCCAGAGCAGTCCAGCCGCGGTTGCTCTGGAAGTGCAGTGCGATTCCAGGGGCAGCAGCTTGATCCTGAGACGGGGCTGCATTACAACCGGCATCGGTACTATGACACTACGACGGGCCGTTTCGTTAGTCACGACCCGATACGTCTTGCTGGCGGCTTCAATCTGTATCAGTACGCGCCCAACCCTACACAATGGATCGATCCGCTCGGGCTCGCGAAGTGTCCTTGCACCGACGACTGCGAAAAAGTCCTCGCCGACGAAGGGGTGGTGACCGGCAGGCACGGCGATCTAAGGAAGATCGGAGGGCTGCAAGATTCTCACCACATTTACCAAGACGCTGCGGTCAACGGTCTACCGAACTACAACTACAACGACGCCCCGGCGATTAGCCTACAGGGCCGGAATGCCGACGGCACTACTCGCGGAACGCCTCACTACCGTGCGAATCGGACGCAGGACAACGCGTCTCCCGCCGGCACATTAGGTAGCGAAACCGTAGTAGCCTTCAACTCATTGAAGGCTGCCGGACTTAGTTCCAAGGCGGCCAAGTGTGCTGTCCTGCGCGCACGAGGCTATTTCTCTAGCATCGGTGCAAATGCCGGTTCTGGCACGATCACGCCATCGAAACGTATGAGGCTGAGATGAACACATCACTAAATGATCCAGCGTATAAGGCGATCGCCGAATTCCTTAACGCGCTCAACGCAATGGACAAAAGGACGCTGGAGTCGAGGTTCGGGGTCACCGAGCCGATTCTCGACGAGATATGCGAGTCCCTCGATGATTACTTCGGCAGGAAGCCCGACATCAGCCTTGCGCCGATCGAAGTGGCCTTTTCCGGCAAGAGAGGGACGCGGCCATACATTGATCTGTTCGAAATGGACGACGGTCAATCGTGGGGGGCGGAGTGCGTACTTTGGGTGGACGGGAAGGCCGCGGAGCCCATTTTGCACGTCGAATTGAGGGGGGCAAGCGATAACCTGGAGCTGAAATACAAGTACATCGGTTCGTAAAGAGTTGCCTCGGCGACAAAAAACGTAGCCAGTGATTTTCTTCGGCGGGCGGCGCTTTCATAGCTGGAGCAGTGAGCGCCAACGCTGGATTCACTTGCGCACGAGCCGTACATCCGCGACGTACGACCGCGATGGGGTAGCAACGGATACGGTTTCAGGGGCAGCAGTTCGACGAAGAGTCCGGCCTTCACTACAACCGGCATCGGTACTATGACACTACGACGGGCCGTTTCATTAGTCACGACCCGATACGTCTTGCTGGCGGTTTCAATCTGTATCAATACGCGCCCAATCCAACGCTGTGGGCCGACGCCACAGGATTGAGTCGTTGCTTTTGGCGGAAGGTGACGAATTTCCGAGGCAATAAGGTCTACCAACGGGACGATATCTTTGATCCGAACGCAGAATTCAACGGAGAGACGAACCTGCAGCGGATGAGACGAGGCGTCGCTCCGATCGGGACGGATGGAAACTCTGTCGAACTCCACCACATGCTTCAATCGCATGACGGACCGATTGCAGAGGTTACAAGCAGCTTCCACAAGCAGAACTACTCGACCCTGCACATCAACCCGAACTCGATACCGTCGGGAATCGACAGGCCCGAGTTCAACTCGTGGAAGCGAAAGTATTGGAAGGATCGAGCAACCGGCCTAGAATCCACCGACAATGGTTGTTGAGCATGAGGATGCCGACATGTGCTATGAAACCCTTCGCGACGAACTACGAACGATCGTTGCAGAACACGCGGATGACTGCCGCATCTACGGCTCGCGTGCCGACGCCGATGTTAGGAGCGCCGAGGACGCGTTGGGGGTCATCTTCCCCACGGAATACAGGAGCTTTATCCGGGATTTTGGTGCAGCTGATTTTTACGGATTCGAAGTCTATGGCGTTCTCGGTCACGAGCCATCCCTTGAATCCAACGTTCCGAGCTGTGTCTGGGTGACCCAATCGGAGCGGAAGCATGGACTGCCCGCTGAATTTGTTGTGATTTCCGCAAGTGGAGACGGAATCACTTACGCTCTGTCTACGGTTAGCCCATTCGCAGTGTATGCGTACGGCGGATACGACTTCGCCGCGCATGCACCTAAGGTGGTGGAGCCAAGCTTTTGCGAACTGCTTCGCAAGTACATCGATCAGACTCAACAGATGATCGATGAAGACGACGAATGAATCTGAACTCGACCAGCACGTCAGCCGGATAACCGCGTTCCAGACACCACGCCGGGGACGCGGTTCGGTTTCAGGGGCAGCAGCATGATGACGAAACTGGACTCAGCTACAACCGGCATCGGTTCTACGATCCGCAGGCTGGTCGATTCATAAGCCAAGACCCGAAGTAAGCGCGCTCGCTGCAGCCCCGCGTATCCATTAGAATATCGCTTCGTCACAAGGCGGTCTCTGCTGCGCATGTCGAGAAGTAAAGATGCGCCTACTTAGTATTGATCGAGAAAGCAAGCGTAGTTTTATATCTCAGTTCGCGCCGATCACAACCACCGTTTTTAAATCCGCGCTCAATTCATACAATGTCGAGAACTCTCGTTTTGCGCCTCGCTGCGCTCGCTTTTGGTTTGTCCTGCGTCGTGACGACGTGCCATGCAGCGTGGATCATCGTCGACGCGGGGCATACGCCAGCCCACCCCGGCGCGACGGGCGCGAGCGGCCGCGTCGAGCACCTGTATAACCTCGACCTCAGCAAAGCCGTTGCTAACGATCTCAAAGCGGCTGGCGATCGTGTAACCCGCTCCGGCGCGGATGGCTTCGACATCGCCTTGGCCGATCGTCCAAACACCGCGCCGAAAGCGGACTTCTTTATCTCCATTCACCACGATTCGATGCAGCAAGCCTGGATCGACTCGGGACGCAACAAAGAGCTCAAAGGCTACGCGATCTTCGTCTCCGAACTGAATCCCCACTACCAGCGAAGTCTTGCCTGCGCGAAGGCGATAGGCGAGCGCTTGCAGGCTGCCGGAGAATCGCCGTCGCTTTACCACGCAACGCCAGTCAAAGGGGAAAACCGCCCGCTGATCGATCGGCGCCTCGGTATTCACAAATTCGACGATTTGGTCGTGCTCAAAACGGCTCGCATGCCGGCGGTGCTGGTAGAAGCCGGGGTCATCGTCAATCCCGACGAGGAGCGGCGCTTGGCACAGCCAGCCACGATCGACAAGCTGGCCAACGCAATTTCCAAAGGCGTCATGGATTGTCGTCCGTGAAGCAATAAACGGTTGCTTTTTTGTTTTCGTGTATCAATAAAAAGGAAAAATCATGAAGAAATTCGCCGTTGTAGTAGCCGCTGCACTCCTCCCGCTGGCGGCGCATGCCGCCGGTTGCGGCAAGCCCCGTAACGCATTCGATCAGGTCTATTGCGCGAGCACGGTGTTCTCGCAGGCCGATCGCGACTTGAATCAGCAATACTCGCGCTTGCGCACCCACTTGAATCCAGCGCAATAAACGTCGTTAAAGAACGGACAGTTGCAGTGGCTCAAGCAACGCGACCAACAATGCAGCGAAGAAAAGGAAAGCGGCTATTTCGTCAATCTGGATTGCGCCGTGAACATGACGCAGCAACGCCTCGCATTCCTCCAAGAACGCGAGCGCGAGTGCAACAGCACAGGCTGCGCCAACGACAAGCTCGGCCAGTAACAACGGCGTCGCCCTCACCGAGCGCAGTAACGCGCGGACACTCCACGCCGAACCCGGCGCGGCGACGATGGCGTATCCTTCGTTGTCAATCGACGGCCGACCCGATCTGAGCAGGGTCGCTTATCCCCCCCCCGGAGCCGACGTCGAAGCGATTCGCAGGCTCTTCACAGCCGAGCGATCGATCGATGAGCCGGCCCAATTTGCGATAACCTATCTTCGTATAATCCCGATCACAACATTTCCGAGAGGGCCTTTTTATGAAAAACGTGATTCGCGTCGGCGACCCGACTAGCCACGGCGGCAAGGTAATGACCGGTGCATCGAATTTCGAGGTCGACGGCATCCCCGTCGCATGCGTAGGGGATACCTGCACGTGTCCGATGGACGGTCATCAAAACTGCACCATCGTCGAAGGGGATTCGGAGTTCGTCGTCGACGGGCGAGCCGTAGCATTCGATGGGCACAAGACGAGCTGCGGCGCCGTGCTTCAATCGACGGCGCAAGGTTTTGGCGGCAACTAAAGTCCGTTCAATCGATCACGCGCTCTACTAGACATCATGTATGGACCTGCCGCGCCTAAAGGTACGCGGATTGAGCTTGAGGTAGGTTACACCGCGGCTCAGAGCCGCATTGAGGGGACAGGTCATGAACAAGTTTAGCAAGTACGTGGGCCTGGATGTACATCAGGAAACGATTGCCGTGGCGGTCGCCGACACGGCCGGCGAGCTGCGGTATAGGGGCGTTGTCAAGCGCATTCGAAATCTGAGCCACTTCGCGCGTGAGCGCGCAAAGTAAAAGTGAGCCAGTCGCTAGTTCTTCGATGCCGGAACGTGGCCGGCTTTTCGTTGCTGTTTAAGTCGGTAGCTGTCT
>NZ_JAKWFK010000034.1 GCF_029522115.1 Trinickia sp. Y13
CGCGCGTCGGTTGCACTTTGACCCACGGCGCGTTGCCGGCGTCTTTTGCAAGAGACTTGAGCATCAGGCCGCGTTTAACCGTCTCCGTGGCATCGGCCACATCGACCAGCATCGCGCCCGAAGCCACTTCCGATCGCCTCCAGACCGTTGAAGTCAAGCTCGGTGGTGTCTTGAAGACAGAGCACGACCTGATGCGTTTGCATCCGCTTTTGCGTCTGCTGCCAATGCGGCTCCAGAATCGCATGCCACTGGACCTTCTCGTTATCGAAGAAGCGGTACGCCGCTATCGTTTCGCTCCAACCGTGGCATGCCTGCGGCACGCTGGCCGTCGGCTCGGCCGCCATCCTTTCCATTAAAAGCCTCGCTCGCTTGTTCAGGCGCGCGTCGCCAAGGTCCAGTTGCTCGAATTCCGTTTGTGTCCAGGGCGTCGATTCGGTGAACAAGGCGTCCGCTCAAAAGCGGAGAGTAAACGCGAAACGCGAAACGCGGACAGTTTACAAGCGCTGCTGTATATCATTGAAAGTAAACGGGCTTCGTCGCCTGCGCCGAACGACCGGGACGTTGTGTATAACGACATGCGCCAACCTAGCTCACGGGAGCTTCTTGTCCTGACATGCAATGAAATAAATGCCTACGGACGCCAATATTGTTCTATTTTCATTTTTTATAAAGCTGAAAGTCAAATTCTGTAGTCGTTGAGACATCACGCACTGCGTACCTACGGCCGTGAACTCTACGTCTCGCACACATTCATTCTTGGGAAAATGCGTTGACGTTCTCCCATTATCGACGGACAACTGGCGCCCCCTTAACTCACCCTTGATATAGGAAAAAGTAGGCTGATCGAGCCCTTTCATATTCTCAAATAATGGTTTGTGTTCGTCGAACGTGGTCATCAACCAATCGATTTTTTCGCCGACAGGCCTTCCACTGCTCTGCAGCGCTGCACCATTGATAACGTTGGTCAATAACTTAAATTTTGACTGATCGACGTAATTGTCAAATGCGGCATGATCGGGAAAGGTAGAAAAGAACTCCCGCTTGATTCTGGAAACGTCACTCGCGGATAGGCAAATAGACAGTGGGCCCGCACGCACGCCAGTGCATCCAAAAATAGCGGCCACACCCACAACCAGCGGTAGTATTTTCTGGAGCTTAGCGAGTGCCATGATCTTTCGGGTCCTTAATATGATGAACCTTGTTCAAGTCGACCGCCGATGCTTCGGGCAGCGAGAGGCACTTAGCGATATCCAGTTGTGCGAAGGGCAAGTAAGTCAACGGCACGTAATATCCGTGGATTTTCAATGGTTTGAACTCGGCGAAATCAATCGTGCCCCCGAACGATCCCCAGCGCTGAGACGATCTGGAAGGGATTTACGAAAATTCTTATCGCCGCGGAAACCACGCGCTTATTACGCGATGACGGCGACACCGACATTTTTGTATAACGACATGCCCTTACCCTGTACGATTCCTCATCCGCAACCGAAACAGCTAGCGCACCACGCCATAAACCGAAAAGCGTACCCAGCCCCAACGAGATCCATACAAAGTTTCTCTTTGTCAATTTATAATAACTCTGATTGGTGCATGCATGCGCCACACTCGCCGTTCAGTGTATTAAACTCGTCTACTCCATATAAGGAGTATGGCGCCCGACGAATTTAGCACCATCGAAGCTCCAACAGAGCTTGCCACTATCAATTTGCCGATACGCAACAATAGCTCCAGAAATGCAGACGCGATTGCTATTAAGATCATACAAAATATGACCATAACCATGTATATTGCCTTTCGCATCGACATCACCTGAATACGAGTCGAACGGGAGTGGATAAGCGATTCCTGTTTTTGAGTCTATAGCAACGACCGAATGCTCGTAATATTTTTTACGCTCGAGCATAATCAAAAGAATATAATGGTGGTTGAAATTCGGGGCCATTGCCGCAATAGCACGCTTTATTTCATCGACATGCCTTTCGTCACAAAATTGAATTGGACTATATTGAAAAGAGCATCCTTCCCCGGAAGGGTAATCAATTTGCACCTTTTCGAATGGATGATTACCCAACTGCATCGCAGCCTCTGCGGCATTGGCATGACTAACCGCAACAATCAGTGAAACCAGAAGCGTTACCAGTGTCACTTTCATCAAATTCCTCTCTCTTGCGCAATCTTATTTAGCAAATCGACCAGCTTATTGGTCGATGCCTGATATGCGTGATTGGCACGACTTTCATAGTACGACATTGTGCCATCCGAAATCTTGCCACTATTAATCTTTGCGCCTTTCGGTGCCGCTATCGACGCCCAGCACTTGGCCGTCGCCAATTGTGCGTCGTACACGGTACCGCGGCCATACTTCACAAATCGGGCCAAACCTTCGCCACCGGCGTCGTTGATGAGGAAGTCACGAAATACGCGCTCTTGCATATTCACGTCATATTTTTCATTTCCGCTAAGACCGAGAGCGTTCCTCGCCGCCCGCAGCGTACTCAACGTTGTCTCATATTTCCCAGTCGCAAAAAAGCGATTTGGGTCGGTCCCGGAAAGCGATTCCGTGGTAAGAATATCATTAATGGTTTTATGTGTCACCGTTCCCGCTGGCGGATGCGGGAAGGAATGTCCCACCCGTCTACCAGGCATATCTTTCGTTCCGCTGTTATACGACTCATACCCGCCTTCGCCCGCGAACATTAGCGAATACGATTCGTAGTCATTTTCCACAGCTTTCTGCAAATATTCTACCGAATGCTTCAACGATTCACCAATCACTCTAACAAAAGCAATTCCATGGGCGGTACCATCGACCTTCTTATCAAGCAAATCAATACCGTAACCGACGAGAGCTGCAACAACGAGCGTGCCAATTACGATAGCCGATACCGGCACCATGATCGACCCCGCCAATAGCGCAACCGCCGCTCCGACGACAGCTGACGCGATCGCGGCACTTATGCCCGCCTTTAGAAAATCAATTCCGAGCTTTCCTAGCAAATCGGCAAAATCTTTGCTCCGCTTCCCATCGGGTCCTATCTGTTCGTAATCGCGCGGCCACTCCGCAGCGTCGAGGGTCATAGTAAATATCAATGCGATTAACCCGGCCTTCTTTGCCACACCTCTGATTCCCTCCCACGCCGCGGCCGTACCCGACTCGACGCTACCGGCCCCACCGGCAATTGTCAGCACTTTTTCGTGCTTAACGCCATAGCGGGAGGCCGTTATCAATCTACGCGATCGCGGATTCCCTGTGAATACGACATACCAGCGCTCGCCAGCATTCTTGTGGACTATCTTCATCAAACGGAATCGTTCAGACCACAGTTCTTTAATCCACGCCTTGTTGTCGTTGAGGAATGCTGTCGTACCCGCAAGCTGCCCGAGCAACCAGTTTCGAATTGCAATCTTGCTCGCATCAATCGCTGTTTCATCCTTGCCCCCGGCGGCAACCTGATCCGAGATTTCCTGAGGAATCGACTGTCTGTCTACCTCTACAATGTGGGCGTGTTGCGGGCTACGCCATCAGCCAGCGCAAGCGCAAATGCATCGAGCAGGTGTTTGGCTGGGGCAAGACGATTGGCTGGATTCGGCAGGTCATGTGTCGCGGGCGCGAGCGAGTCGAACAATCGTTCCTGCTGACGCGGGCGGCCTACAACCATCGCACGCACATGCGAACGCTCGCGGCAAAAGCGGCGTAGCGGCGAAAGTTGGCGAGGAAACGACATCGAATCGGCCCGAATTAAGGAAATCCAGCATCAAATCGACACCCTCAAAATCGGCGTAGCACCTCTTGGAAAAGCTATCGTCTCGCCATGAGGGAGGATACTTCAACAGTCTGCTAATGACTGTCGCACCCGCTTATCGTTGCCGTGATAGGCTTGATCACGTCGTCATTCTGACTAAACAGAAATACGCGTTCGCGGCATTCGGCTGGACGATCACCAGATGCGTCGATATGATACTGCGCCACTATCATCGCGCTAGCCGGACGAGTCACCAAGTCCGTTATATATGAACGGCCATCTTTCGTTCTAGTAGGCTTTTCACCGTCCGATGAAAACATATCCAGAGCTTTTGAATCACTTCCAGTAGATAAATCAGATAATGTATAGTAACGACATTCGGTTCCACAACTGTGAAGGCCGACATGGTACTTCCCCGAAAAGTTAATTGTAGGTGGAGCCACCTCCTTCCCCATATCGTCCCGCCACGTATCTCCAGATTTTACGTAATACGACGGAATTAGAAGCCTCCCAGTATAGAGGGGCATCGGATAGTCTGAAAATTTAGGTCTTTGATGATTATTCTCCGCCAGAGTCGAAAAACTAAAGAGTACCCCAAAAAAGAATACACAAATAAATTTGGTTTTCATTGCAATACATCCACGTTATTTGATCAAATCATCTAGGGCACCAACAGAAACTGCAAGATCACTTTTGCCGCTCAATTCATCGTCCAGATATTGCGAAAATTTTTCCTTGACCTTGTCCATAGAGACCCCACCTTGCTGGTATACGTCACCCGGGAGGCTAGCCCATTCTCTGTTACATTGATCATCAAAAATCGCACGCTCCAAGTTTCCCAACTTTATATCACCAATGGCGTGCCTTTTGAATTTCAGAAGAATGACGCAAAATCTATCCTGATTAGCCGGCGAAAAATCATCAATACCGTATTTTGTTCGATATTGTACATTTGCCGGATCATCCCATGTATATCCCATTACCTGATAAGCACCGGCGGCCGTGGATTTTAGCGTCTTGCCTTTGCTGTTCGTCCTCGTAATCAAGATCCGAGGATGATCCCTAAAGTCTCGTCCATAATTTTTAACAAAAGATTCTCCCCCAAACAATCGCGCATACCCCGCTGCCCCCTCCGTACCCTCGCCGACGCGAATCATACGCAGGAATGCTCTCACTCTAGCCTCTTCAATGGTCAGCAACGTGGTAACAAAATTCCCCACCAACCCCACCGGATGAAAATGATAAACCGCCGGATCGGCAGGCAACCCAGCAACTCCATGCACCTTATCCCACCATCGCAGCTTCTCTATCCGCTCGAGCTCGGCCTGCCA
>NZ_JAKWFK010000035.1 GCF_029522115.1 Trinickia sp. Y13
GGGAATAAAAGCACAAACCCCCGCTAGCGCGGTTCGCTAACGGGGGTTTGGTACAGAGGAGGAGCCTGACGATTACCTACTTTCACACGGGAATCCGCACTATCATCGGCGTGGAGTCGTTTCACGGTCCTGTTCGGGATGGGAAGGGGTGGTACCAACTCGCTATGGTCATCAGGCATGACTTGTTGCTGCGAGCCTGTGGGGCTAGCAGCCAATCTGGGAAGAAGCATCCGGACTGAACCGGTGTAATGGATGGTGCTTGGGCAGCGATTGTGTGGCACTGCGAGGATCAAACCTTGAGCTTTCCTCTCCCTCATGAGTGGGGAGTAAGACGCTCCGGTTATAGGATCAAGCCGTACGGGCAATTAGTATCGGTTAGCTAAATGCATTACTGCATGTACACACCCGACCTATCAACGTCCTGGTCTTGAACGACCCTTCAAGGGGCTCGAAGCCCCGGGGATATCTCATCTTAAGGCGAGTTTCCCGCTTAGATGCTTTCAGCGGTTATCTCTTCCGAACATAGCTACCCGGCGATGCCACTGGCGTGACAACCGGTACACCAGAGGTTCGTCCACTCCGGTCCTCTCGTACTAGGAGCAGCCCCCTTCAAATATCCAACGCCCACGGCAGATAGGGACCAAACTGTCTCACGACGTTTTAAACCCAGCTCACGTACCTCTTTAAATGGCGAACAGCCATACCCTTGGGACCGGCTACAGCCCCAGGATGAGATGAGCCGACATCGAGGTGCCAAACACCGCCGTCGATATGAACTCTTGGGCGGTATCAGCCTGTTATCCCCAGAGTACCTTTTATCCGTTGAGCGATGGCCCTTCCATACAGAACCACCGGATCACTATGACCTGCTTTCGCACCTGCTCGACTTGTCGGTCTCGCAGTTAAGCACGCTTATGCCATTGCACTATCAGCACGATTTCCGACCGTACCTAGCGTACCTTCGTACTCCTCCGTTACACTTTGGGAGGAGACCGCCCCAGTCAAACTGCCTACCATGCACTGTCCCCGACCCGGATCACGGGCCAAGGTTAGAACCTCAAACAAACCAGGGTGGTATTTCAAGGACGGCTCCACCGAAACTAGCGTTCCGGTTTCATAGCCTCCCACCTATCCTACACAGATCGGTTCAAAGTCCAATGCAAAGCTACAGTAAAGGTTCATGGGGTCTTTCCGTCTAGCCGCGGGGAGATTGCATCATCACAAACACTTCAACTTCGCTGAGTCTCGGGAGGAGACAGTGTGGCCATCGTTACGCCATTCGTGCAGGTCGGAACTTACCCGACAAGGAATTTCGCTACCTTAGGACCGTTATAGTTACGGCCGCCGTTTACCGGGACTTCAATCAAGAGCTTGCACCCCATCATTTAATCTTCCGGCACCGGGCAGGCGTCACACCCTATACGTCCACTTTCGTGTTTGCAGAGTGCTGTGTTTTTATTAAACAGTCGCAGCCACCAGTTTATTGCAACCCTTTCACCCTTCTGGCGCAGGCCAGTCAAGCTACAAGGGCGTACCTTATCCCGAAGTTACGGTACCAATTTGCCGAGTTCCTTCTCCCGAGTTCTCTCAAGCGCCTTAGAATACTCATCTCGCCCACCTGTGTCGGTTTGCGGTACGGTCATCATTAGACTGAAGCTTAGAGGCTTTTCTTGGAACCACTTCCGATTGCTTCGCAGCATAAAGCCGCTCGCGCCACACCCTTGAATTACGCGCCCGGATTTGCCTAAGCGCCTTCTCCAATGCAGCGACCGGGACGTCCAACACCCGGACAACCTTCCGCGATCCGTCCCCCCATCGCATCTAACAATGGTGCAGGAATATTGACCTGCTTCCCATCAGCTACGCATTTCTGCCTCGCCTTAGGGGCCGACTCACCCTACGCCGATGAACGTTGCGTAGGAAACCTTGGGCTTACGGCGAGGGGGCCTTTCACCCCCTTTATCGCTACTCATGTCAGCATTCGCACTTCTGATACCTCCAGCATCCCTTCCGAGACACCTTCGCAGGCTTACAGAACGCTCTCCTACCATGCGTGCAAGCACGCATCCGCAGCTTCGGTATATGGCTTAGCCCCGTTACATCTTCCGCGCAGGACGACTCGATCAGTGAGCTATTACGCTTTCTTTAAAGGGTGGCTGCTTCTAAGCCAACCTCCTGACTGTTTTAGCCTTCCCACTTCGTTTCCCACTTAGCCATATTTGGGGACCTTAGCTGGCGGTCTGGGTTGTTTCCCTCTTGACACCGGACGTTAGCACCCGATGTCTGTCTCCCGTGATTGCACTCTTCGGTATTCGGAGTTTGCTATGGCGAAGTAATCCGCAATGGACCCTTCAACCATGACAGTGCTCTACCCCCGAAGGTGATACACGAGGCACTACCTAAATAGTTTTCGGAGAGAACCAGCTATTTCCAAGTTTGTTTAGCCTTTCACCCCTATCCACAGCTCATCCCCTAACTTTTCAACGTTAGTGGGTTCGGTCCTCCAGTACGTGTTACCGCACCTTCAACCTGGCCATGGATAGATCACTTGGTTTCGGGTCTACGCCCAGCAACTGAACGCCCTATTCGGACTCGCTTTCGCTACGCCTGCCCTAATCGGTTAAGCTTGCTACTGAACGTAAGTCGCTGACCCATTATACAAAAGGTACGCCGTCACCCCTTACGAGGCTCCGACTGTTTGTATGCATGCGGTTTCAGGATCTATTTCACTCCCCTCCCGGGGTTCTTTTCGCCTTTCCCTCACGGTACTGGTTCACTATCGGTCGATCACGAGTATTTAGCCTTGGAGGATGGTCCCCCCATCTTCAGACAGGATTTCACGTGTCCCGCCCTACTTATCGTACGCCTAGTCCTTCCACGCTGCTTTCGCTTACAGGGCTATCACCTGCTATGGCCGCACTTTCCAGAGCGTTCAGCTAACAACACAGATAACACGTACAGGCTCTTCCCATTTCGCTCGCCACTACTTTGGGAATCTCGGTTGATTTCTTTTCCTGCGGCTACTTAGATGTTTCAGTTCGCCGCGTTCGCTTCACATAGCCTATGTATTCAGCTACGGATACTCCATACGGAGTGGGTTTCCCCATTCGGACATCCCCGGATCAAAGCTCGTTTGCCAGCTCCCCGGGGCTTTTCGCAGGCTACCGCGTCCTTCATCGCCTGTGATCGCCAAGGCATCCACCACATGCACTTGTTCGCTTGACCCTATAACGAGAGCGTCTCCGCAATTTCCGAAGAAATCCGAT
>NZ_JAKWFK010000036.1 GCF_029522115.1 Trinickia sp. Y13
TGCATACTGCCTCCCAAGCTCTTGCCATTGAGCGGCAAGCGAGCGCTCAACCTTCCTTGGCCGAACGTGTTTCGAGGCCCAAAACTCGTGCCATACTTGGCCTCATGCGGTTGAATTTCCTATCCGTAAAGGCAATGTCGTGCGTGCGGCGCGTCTGGCCTTTGCCGGTCAGGCAGTGCGTTTCGTACCGGGGCACCCGATTGCCGGCTCCGAGCAGAGCGGGGTGGAGGCGGCCAACGCCGAGCTGTTCCGCCGCCACAAGGTTATTCTCACTCCGTGCGAATACAGTGATGAGGCCGCTCTGGCGCTGGTCGAAGGGCTATGGCGCGAGCTGGGGGCGGATGTCGAGGCGATGGAGGTCGAGCATCACGATCAGGTGCTCGCCGCCACCAGCCATCTGCCGCACCTGCTGGCCTTTACCCTGGTCGACTCGCTGGCCAAGCGCAGCGAGAACCTGGAAATTTTCCGCTATTCCGCTGGCGGTTTCCGCGACTTCACGCGGATCGCCGGCAGTGATCCGGTGATGTGGCACGATATCTTCCTCGCCAACCGCGAGGCCGTGCTGCGCACACTGGATACGTTTCGCGACGACCTCGACGCCTTGCGCGATGCGGTCGACGCCGGGGATGGGCATCAACTGCTGGGCGTGTTCACCCGCGCCCGCGTGGCCCGCGAACATTTCAGCAAAATTCTGGCCCGCAGGGCCTATGTGGACGCTATGCACTCGACCGATCTGATTTTCCTGGCAAAACCTGGTAGTTCGCTGGCTGGACGTATCCGCGTCCCCGGTGACAAGTCCATTTCGCACCGCTCGATCATGCTGGGTTCGCTGGCTGAAGGCACCACCGAGGTCGAAGGCTTCCTCGAGGGTGAAGACGCCCTGGCCACGCTGCAGGCATTTCGCGACATGGGCGTGGTCATCGAAGGCCCGCACCACGGCCGCGTGACCATCCATGGCGTTGGTCTGCATGGCCTGAAAGCACCGGCCGGCCCGCTGTACATGGGTAACTCCGGTACCTCCATGCGCCTGCTCTCCGGCTTGCTGGCCGCGCAGCCGTTCGACACGACGCTGACCGGTGATGCGTCGCTGTCCAAGCGCCCGATGAACCGCGTGGCCAAGCCGCTGCGTGAAATGGGCGCGGTCATCGAGACCGGTCCGGAAGGTCGTCCGCCGCTGACCATCAAAGGTGGTCAGCGCCTGACCGGCATGGCCTACGACATGCCGATGGCCAGTGCCCAGGTTAAATCCTGCCTGCTGCTGGCTGGCTTGTACGCCGCTGGCAGCACCTCGGTGACCGAGCCGGCGCCGACCCGTGACCACACCGAGCGCATGCTGCGCGGCTTCGGCTACCCGGTGAGCGTCGAAGGCAGTACCGTCAGTGTCGAGGCCGGGCACAAGCTGACCGCCACGCGCATCGAAGTACCGGCGGATATTTCCTCGGCTGCTTTCTTCCTGGTCGCTGCCAGCATCGCTGAAGGCTCGGAGCTGGTGCTGGAACACGTCGGCATCAACCCGACTCGCACCGGCGTGATCGACATTCTCAAGCTGATGGGCGGCGACATCACCCTGGAAAACCAGCGTGAAGTCGGCGGCGAGCCCGTGGCAGATATTCGCGTGCGTGCGGCCAAGCTTAAAGGCATCGATATCCCGGAAGATCTGGTGCCGCTGGCCATCGATGAATTCCCGGTACTGTTCGTCGCCGCTGCCTGTGCCGAAGGTCGCACCGTGTTGCGCGGCGCCGAAGAGCTGCGCGTGAAAGAGTCCGATCGCATTCAGGTCATGGCCGACGGCCTGATCGCGCTGGGTGTGAAGGCCGAGCCGACCCCGGACGGCATCATCATCGAAGGCGGCGCCATTGGTGGCGGCGAAGTCTGGGCGCATGGCGATCACCGTATCGCCATGTCCTTCAGCGTCGCCTCGCTGCGCGCCAGTGCGCCAATTCGTATTCACGACTGCGCCAACGTCGCCACCTCCTTCCCCAACTTCCTTGCCCTAGCGGCTGAAGTCGGTATCAACGTGGCCGTAGAGGGCAACGCATGAACGCCCCGGTAATCACCGTCGACGGGCCGAGCGGGTCGGGCAAGGGCACGCTTTGTGCGCTGCTGGCCAAGCAGCTCGGCTGGAATCTGCTCGACTCCGGTGCGCTTTATCGCCTGCTGGCCTTCGCCGCTGGCAACCACGGCATCGACCTGACCAACGAAGAGTCGCTCAAGCAGTTGGCCGCGCATCTGGATGTGCAGTTCATCGACAAGCGCATCATCCTCGAAGGTGAGGAGGTGACCGATGCCATCCGCAACGAACAGATCGGCGCCGGTGCTTCCATGGTCGCCTCGCTGCCGGCTGTACGCGAAGCGCTGCTGCAGCGTCAGCGTGCCTTTCGCGAAATGCCCGGCCTGGTGGCCGATGGCCGCGACATGGGCACCGTGGTATTCGCCGACGCGCCGCTGAAGATCTTTCTCACCGCCAGCGCCGAGGAACGTGCCCGCCGTCGCTACTTGCAGTCGGGGTGTTTGAGGAAGTGGAGGGCGAGGGCGATGCTGATGCGACCCCTCGAATCTCATCGCCGGGTGTCATCTTTCACGCGGCCACCGGCATCGATGCGGCTACCGTGGCCCCAGTGCAGACCACACTGCAAAAACGCATCCTGCGCGCCTTCGTTGCTCGGGGCCTGCTGGAGAACTGTGACGCCAAAGACATGCTGGGCTACAAACACAGCGGCTTCTCGGTGGATGCGGGGGTGTGCATCGAAGCCCACGACCGCGCTGCGCTGGAGCGGCTGCTGCGCTATTGCGCGCGTCCACCGTTTTCCATGGAGCGCCTACGCAAAGAGGGAAGCAAACTGGTGTACCGCTGCGGCAAGCAGCGCAGCGAACCCACCAGCGACAAGCGCGGTGCCAAGGTTGATGAGCTGCACCTCACACCGCTGGAACTGATCGACCGCATCGCCGCGCTGGTGCCACCGCCACGCACCCACCGGCACCGCTACTTTGGTGTGCTGGCACCAAACTCGCCGCTGAGAGCGGCGGTAA
>NZ_JAKWFK010000037.1 GCF_029522115.1 Trinickia sp. Y13
CGCTCCATGGAAAACGGTGGACGCGCGCAATAGCGCAGCAGCCGCTCCAGCGCAGCGCGGTCGTGGGCTTCGATGCAGACACCGGCGTCCACCGAGAAGCCGCTGTGTTTGTAGCCCAGCATGTCTTGCGGCGTCTCGCCGAAATTGACGGTACGAATCGGCGCGCGCGGGTTCATATGCACAAGTCGATGGCGCAGCGCGGCTACGTCGTCGGCACTGACGAGATCGCTCTTGGTGATGAAGATCGCGTCGGCAAACCCGACCTGGCGCTGGGCGGCCTCGTGCTGGTCGAGCTGCTGGTTGCCGTGGCGGGCATCCACCAGCGTGATGACCGCATCGAGCAGATAGCGCGTAGCGATTTCGTCATCCATGAAGAAGGTCTGCGCCACCGGGCCCGGGTTGGCGATGCCGGTGGTTTCGATGACCACGCGGTCGAATTCGATCTCGCCGGCGTCGCGGCGCGTCATCAGGTCCGACAGGGCGGCTACCAGGTCGCCGCGGATGGTGCAGCAGATGCAGCCGTTGCTCATCTGCACGATCTGTTCGCGTCCGTCCTGGACGAGAATTTCGTTGTCGATGTTTTCTTCGCCGAATTCGTTTTCGATCACGGCAATCTTCATGCCGTGCGCTTCGTTCAGGATGCGCTTGAGCAGCGTGGTCTTGCCGCTACCGAGAAAGCCGGTCAGGATCGTGGCCGGGACCAGTTTGGACATGGAGTGACTCCAGCAGAAAAAGTGGGGGGTGAAGGAAGCGATGCACAGGTGATGCAGGGACGCCGGCTGGCGTCAGTGGCATTGCGGGCAACGACCCTTCAGGGTGAGTTCGACATGTTCGACGGCAAAGCCGGCCGGTACGCTGGTCTCCGGCACCATGTCGGCAACTGGCGCGGCGGGGCCGTCCAGGCAGTAGGTGCGGTGACAGCACACGCATTCGAAATGTCCGTGCTGCCGATGCGCTTGCGCCTCGGCTTCCACATGCTCGGTCAGGCTGAACCGATAGACGCGGTCGTCACCGGCGTGCTTGTAGGCCAGATGCTGCTCGACGAGCCAGTCGAGAATCCGGTAGACCGTCACGCGGTCGACCGGTTCGCTGGCCACGGCCATCTGCTCCAGGACGGCCTGGTGCGTGAGCGGGTGCTCGCTGGCCATCAGGCAGGCCAGCACCTGCACTCGCGGCTGCGTGACGCGCGCCCCGAGACTGCGCAGGCGTTCCCGCGCCGCATCGGACAAGCTGACAGGAGGGGCATGAAACGGATCGGACTGCATGCAGCCATTTAACCATAGGGATCAAACACCTGCAACTCAGTTGCGATAAGATCGCGCACAGGGGTTTACCGGTAGAATCACGGCAACCTGTCATCAAACTGTCATGTCGCTTTACGCCCTCGCACTGGTTGTCACGGCCGCCTTCCTCCACGCTGGATGGAATCTGCTGGCGAAACGCATCAGTGCCCGTACCGGCGGCGGCTCGCCGCTGGTCTTCCTCACCTCCCTCGGCGTCACAGTCCTGTATCTGCCGGCCGCCGTCTGGATCCTCTCGACCGAATCCCACACGCTCGATCTGAAAGCCTGGCTGTGGATCTGCCTGAGCGCAGTGCTTCATTACGGCTATTCGCTGGTATTGCAGCGCGGCTACGAAACCGGCGATCTTTCGGTGGTGTATCCACTGGCACGCGGCACCGGCCCCCTGCTGTCGTCGATCGGCGCGATCTTCGTGCTTGGCGAACGGCCGGGCTGGCTGGCGGCCTGCGGCATCCTGCTGGTGATCAGCGGCGTGCTGCTGCTGGCCGGCGGACGGCGCCTGTTCCGCGCCAGCGCGTTCCGCAGCAATCTCGAATCGGGGGTCGGCTGGGGCTTGCTCACGGGACTGTTCATCGCCACCTATACACTGGTCGATGGCTACGGCGTGAAGGTGCTGCTGATCGCCCCCCTGCTGCTCGATTACTTCAGCGGGGTGGTGCGCGGCGCAATGAGCGCACCGCGCGCATTCACCCAATGGCCGCATGTGACGCTGCTATGGCAGCGCCACAAGAAGGAAATCCTGGGCATCGCGCTGCTTTCGCCGCTTAGCTACATCCTGGTACTGACCGCGCTGCAAGAGGCCCCGGTCTCGCATGTCGCTCCAGCTCGCGAACTGTCGATGATGGTGGCCGCCTTCCTCGGTGTGCGCCTGCTCAACGAGGGTGACATGAAACAGCGCATGGCCGCCGCCGCATTGATCGTAGCGGGCGTCATTGCGCTGACGCTGGGCTGACCCCGCCCGGCCGCATCGGATCTCCGCCTCCACACGGATAGGAAATTCAACCGCATGAGGCCAAGTATGGCACGAGTTTTGGGCCTCGAAACACGTTCGGCCAAGGAAGGTTGAGCGCTCGCTTGCCGCTCAATGGCAAGAGCTTGGGAGGCAGTATGCA
>NZ_JAKWFK010000039.1 GCF_029522115.1 Trinickia sp. Y13
TGTCAAGCGCATTCGAAATCTGAGCCACTTCGCGCGTGAGCGCGCAAAGTAAAAGTGAGCCAGTCGCTAGTTCTTCGATGCCGGAACGTGGCCGGCTTTTCGTTGCTGTTTAAGTCGGTAGCTGTCTCCTTTGATTTGGATGATGTGAGCGTGATGCAAGATGCGGTCGAGCATGGCCGCGGTTAGCGTCGCATTGCCGCCGAAGGTCTGGTCCCATTGGGTGAACGGCAGGTTGCTCGTCAGAATCATCGAGCCGCGCTCATAGCGCTTTGCCACGATCTGGAAGAAGTGGCTTGCTTGGTCCCCGGAAAGCGGCAAGTACCCGATCTCGTCGACGATTAGCAGTCTTGGCCCGATAACGTTGTGCCTAAGCACGGCGTCATAGCGCTCTTGGCGGCGAGCTGCCTCGAGCTGCAACATCAGATCGGCCGCCGTGATGAACTTCGTCTTGATGCCCGCTTGCGTAGCCGCGTATCCGATGGCTATCGCCAGGTGCGTCTTGCCGACGCCGGACGGACCAAGCAAAACGGCGTTCTCGCCACGTTCGACGAAGCGCAGCGTGGCTAATTCGTCGATGGCCTTGCGCGGCGCCCCGACGGCGAAACTGTAGTCGTAATCGTCGAGCGTCTTTATTGCCGGGAATCCTGCCATGCGCACGAGTGTCTGTCGCGATCGAAGCTGCCGCATCTCGCGCTCATGTGCCAGTGCTTGCTCAAGGAAATCGAGGAAGCTCCACTGCTTGGCCGCCGCGTCGTTAGCGAGTGCGATGTAGCGCTGCATGAGCCCTTCCAGCTTCAGGCTTTGGCAGTGAGCGTCGATGCGTTCTTGCTGCAGATTCATGCCCGAACCTCCGTCAGCAATTGCTGATAGACCGACAAGGGATGCTGCAGCGATAACGACGAAGGTGTCGCCGGCCTTGCTGCGGGCGATGCCACTGGTAGTGGCGTCGCGAATCCGGGCAGCTTGCGCAAAGTGTCCCGCTCGCGTTCTTCGAACAGGCTTGCCGGCGGCGCTCCGGTCACCGGGTGCACTCGTTGGTTGGCAACGTCGCGCAGCCACTTGCCGACTTCCGCGTTGGCCGTCTCGACGTCCAGCAGCATGCCGGACTGTTTGAGCCAGCTGGACAGCGGCACGTAGAAGTTGCCGCGCAGATAGCGATGGAAGCGCTCGATCTTGCCCTTCGTGCGAGCACGGTACGGTTGGCAGAGCCTGGGCATAAAGCCGTAGCGCTTCGCTAGGTCGAGTAACCCCGGATGCCACCGATGCTCGCCTTTGCCGTAAGCATCGCGCTCAAGCACGATCGTCCTGGCGTTGTCGTACAGAATCTCGCGCGGCACCCCGCCGAGCGTTTCGAATAACGCGTGGTGGCAAGCGATCAGCGTTTCTGCCTTCTCGTTGGTAGCAAAGCGCGCCCAGCGCCAACGGCTAAAGCCGAGCGTCGCGGTGAACGCGTACAGCGGGTTGGCGCCACGACGAAATACGACGAAGTCGCATTGCATCTGCCGCCCCGGCTCGGTCTCGAAGCGCACGATCGGATCCGGTGCCGGTGTGGGCTTGTGCGTCTTCATGAAAGCTTGAATGCTGCGTAGCTGACCTTCGTAGCCCAGCGCACGGAGCTCGCGCAGCAGCGCCGGCGCGGCGATCGTCTCTGGCGCCGCCGCTTGCATTCTCTCGACGATATACGCGTGAAATGAATCGAGCTTGGTTGGCCGCGGCTCACGCTGCTTGTAGCGAGGCACGTCCTGCGACGCCAAGTACCGCGTCACGGTGTTGCGAGACACGCCCAAGTGCCGTGCGATCTCTCGCAACGACAACCCTTGAGCCTTGAGCACATGGATTTGCATCCACTGTTCCTTCTGGAGCATCGCCAGCCTTCGCGCAAAAAAGGCTGACTGTACTGAAAGGTGGCTCAGATTTACTTTGCGCGAAGTGGCTCAGTATTACTTTGCGCGCAACA
>NZ_JAKWFK010000003.1 GCF_029522115.1 Trinickia sp. Y13
CGGTGGGCATCTCCGGCGCGATTCAGCATTTGGCGGGCATGAAGGATTCGAAAGTGATCGTGGCGATCAACAAGGATCCGGAAGCGCCGATCTTCAGCGTGGCCGATTACGGCCTCGTCGGCGATCTATTTACCGCGGTTCCCGAGTTGGTCGAAGCGCTCGCATAGATGCGGGTGACAGTGAGCGCGAAATCCGCGCGTCTACTGGAGTCACGATATGGATGCGATGCAACGCACTCGCTTCGATGCCGCCGCAGTGGCCAATGCGGAAGATGCATCGGTCTGGCGGTGGTTTTCCGCGCTGTTGGAGGAGCGCCGCATACGGTGGCGATACTCGTTCGACAACTGGGTAGTGATCGTCGATCGGGCGTGCGTAGCTACCGAGCGCACGTTCGACGGTGCGATTCGAGCCGCAAAAGACGAAGCCGAGTTGCGCAATGTGGGCCAGCCCGGCGAATGGTCGCGGCCGAAGCGGCGTCGTACCGGATTATCCGAATACATAAGGCAACCATGAACTACGAAACGATAGGCATCGTCGGAGCAGGCCAGATGGGCGCGGGGATCGCACAAGTGTGCGCGGCAGCGGGCCTGATGGTCGTGCTCAGCGATGTCGATGAAAGCGCGCTCGAGCGCGGGCGCGAGCGGCTTTTGGCGGGCTACGACAGCCTAGTCTCGAAGCAGAAGATGACAGCCGGCGACGTTGCCGAAGCGATGGCGCGGGTGGAGACGACGTCCCAATTGGCCGCGCTCGGCGCATGCGATGTCGTCATCGAAGCGGCCACGGAAAATGTCCGGATCAAGTGCCAGTTATTGCCCGAGTTGGACGCGATCGCCAAGCCGGGCGCCATCATCGCAACGAACACGTCGTCCGTGTCGATCACGCAATTGGCGGCTACGCTCGCCGACCCGTCGCGTTTCGTCGGCATGCATTTTTTCAACCCCGTTCCGGCGATGGCGCTCGTCGAAATCATTCGCGGCATGCAAACGAGCGATGCCACGTTCGAGACGACCGTTGCGCTTGCTGAGCGCCTCGGTAAATCCGCGATCCAGGTGAAGAATGCCCCCGGCTTCGTGGTCAACCGCATTCTCGTGCCGATGATCAACGAAGCGGTATTCGCGCTGCAGGAGGGATTGGCGAGCGCGGAGGAAATCGACGCAGGCATGCAGCTAGGCGCGCGTCATCCGATGGGGCCGTTGGCGCTCGCCGATTTGATCGGCCTCGACACCGTGCTCGCGATCATGGAGGTGATTCAGCGCGAGATGGGCGACACGAAATATCGGCCCGCGTCCTTGCTTAAAGAGATGGTGGACGCGGGCTATCTC
The DNA here is from genome assembly GCF_029522115.1 of Trinickia sp. Y13. Classification (GTDB taxonomy): domain Bacteria; phylum Pseudomonadota; class Gammaproteobacteria; order Burkholderiales; family Burkholderiaceae; genus Trinickia. The sequence continues at coordinate 1,323 of NZ_JAKWFK010000003.1, forward strand.
GGCCGTAAGGCTAAGCGGGGCTTTTACTCCTACTGACCGCGGCCGTAGCGCGCTCTCGCGCGGCGGATGCCGGCGCGCGCGTGCTGCCGCGTTGGATCAACGTGGCCGTGGCAATCGAAGCGTAGGGCGCGCGCGCGGCAGCATTTTCGCGGATCTGGTGCACGAACCAGAGGCCGCACGCCGTGGCCAGATCGTGAACGGGAAGGCCGACGGTCGTGAGACCCGGCCCCCACCAACTGAATCCCATCTCATCGCCGAAGCCCACCACCGAAAGTTGCTCGGGAACGGCGATACGTTGAGCCGTGAGTTCTTCCACGATGCCTTGCGTGATGCGTACCGAACCGGCCACGACTGCCGTCGGCGCGCAGGCTTGCGACAGGATGGCGCGCATGGCTTCCCGCCCGAAGTCGATCGAACCCGGCGGGCCGAGCCGGACGAGCTCGGCGCCGGGCCCTGCATTGCGCGGCATGGCTTCGATGGCTTTGCGGTAACCCTGCAGTCGCGCTTCACCCGTGGGCAGCTCGTCGGTGCCGCCGAGGTAGGCGATGCGTTGGTGGCCAAGCGCAATCAAATGGTTCGTCGCGTCGAACAGCGCCTGCGTATCGTCGATGCCGAAGTACTGATCGCCGATGGCCGCTTGCCGGCGAATCAATTGGACGTGCGGCAACAATTTGAGCAGGCGCGTGGCTTCCCGATGCGGCCTCGCCGTTGGAACGATGATGATCCCGGCCACGTTCGCGCTCGTCAGCTCCCGAATGTGATGCAGCTCGACCATCCGGTCGTCTTCGGTTTCCGACAACATCAATTGAAAGCCCGCGCCCTGCACGCACTTGGACAGCGCGTGCGCAATGGTCGAGTAAAAACTATTGCGAATGTCGGGCAGCACGAGGCCGATGAGATTGCTCGACACGCCGCGCATCATGCGGGCCGCGAGATTGGCCACGTAGCCCATTTCATTGGCGACTTCCGTGACCTTCTTTTTCGTGGCGGCGCTGATTCTCGGATCGTCGGCGAGCGCGCGGCCAACCGTCGAAGGAGAGACCTGGAGACGGGTGGCGATGTCTTTGATGGTGATCATAGCGTTCCAATGAAGCGGATCCGGACAAACGATAGCACACTCGCTCGCCGCTGAGCAGTTCCCGATCTCGACCGCCTGATATGACGGTGACCGAGCAATCTCGGCGTTGAATCATGGGTTTATCTGTGTCTGGTGCGTACGTAAGCATAGAAATCAGTAGATGTACGCAATTGACAGCGCCGTAACAGGCATCTAATCTACGCTAACGTTAGCATTGAGCGTGCGGGGCGGTGAGGGAAGGAATGCCGTCATGGGCGTATATCGCACGGAGGAGGAGAGCGTGCTTGTCGAGGACAGATCCTTGCGCTGCGTGGTCGAGAAGTGGTTCGGCAGGGACTCGGACGAGGCGGTTCATGTGAGCCGCGTCCCCCCTGTCAGGCGCAATCGGCATCGTTGCGTTCGAGTGTGCCTGGCGCGGCCGGCCCATGCGGTCACGATCTTTTTCTTCCGGCACGACGATGGCAACTGGAGCGTGGTGCCTCCGGATAGCTCATCGGCGCCCGTCGTCACATCACACGAAAGACAACTTAATGGAGACAAAAGATGACCACATCTCACCATGACATCGGGTACGAGCGCAAAACGCTCGTCCTGCTGGGCCTGGGGTTCGGATTGGTCGGTTTCGACCGGTGGCTGATGGCGCCGATGTTTCCGTACATGATGAAGGACCTCGGCCTCGACTATTCGCAACTGGGCAGCTTGATTGGCGTGCTCGGCGTGGCGTGGGGCATCTGGTCCATCGTGATGGGGCCGGTTTCGGATCGCATCGGACGAAAGAAGATTCTCGTCGCGACGATGATCGTTTTCTCCGTGCTATCGAGCTTGGCCGGGTTCGCCGCCGGCTTTAGCAGCCTGTTGCTGTTGCGTGCCGCGATGGGCGTCGCCGAAGGCGCATTTACGCCCGCAAGCCTCGCGGCAAACAGCGAAGCGTCACGCCCCACTCGACGCGGCCTGAACCAGGGCTTGCAACTGAGCATGATTCCGCTCGTCGGCCTCGGTTTCGCGCCGATCGCCGCGACGCAGTTGCTGCGGATCTTACCGTCCTGGCACTGGGTATTCATGATTTCGGCCGTGCCGGGGTTGATCGTCTCTGTGCTGATCTGGCGCCTGTTGCAAGAGCGCACGCGCGGCAATGCGTCCTTCGCCGCGCAAGGCACAATGAAGATGCAATGGACGCAATTGCTGCGCACGCGCAACGTGCTTGTCGCGACCGCGGCCATTGTGTGCGCCATGGGCGGGATTTTCGTGATCGGTGCCATGGTGCCGACGTATCTCGTCGGCGTGTTGCATCTGGACCCGCGCACTATGGGCTTGGTGGCGTCGGCAATCGGTTTTGGCGGGTTTGCGGGCTCCTTCGCGCTGCCGGGCATTTCCGATTACGTTGGCCGACGCCCGACGGCGCTGTTTGGGTTCGCCGCCGCGACGCTGCTGCTTTATTGCTTCGCGCGCTCGGGCCCGAATCCTCAGATGCTGTTCGCGTTGCTATTCGGCGTCTCCCTTTTCTCCATCGGCTTGCTGTCATTGCTGAGCGGGCCGGTCGCCACCGAGGCGGCGCCGCTCGGTCTGGTCGCGTCGGCCATCGGTTTCGTGTCGGGGGTGGGCGAGACGTTCGGGGGCGGCGTTGCACCCGTGATTGCCGGTTTCATCGCGCAGCATTTCGGCTTGGCCCGCACCCTCGACTTCGCGTTCTACAGCCTCATCGCGGGAGCGGGCGTTGCCGTGCTGCTCGTTGAAACCGCGCCGCGCCGGCGCTCGCGCGCACGCCCCGGCGGCGATGCAGTCGCGGCTCCTTTCACCCAAGCTCGGTGAGCGGCCATGTTTCCGGTACTAGTGAACGTGTCGATCGCCGCGTGCATGCCGTTTCCGGCGCTGCTGTTCGACTCTCGCGTAATGGCCTTGGCGCACTGGCGCACTAACGGTCTGCGCGGCACGTCGTCGATGCGTGAATTGCTCGATGAGTGGGAGGGCAATGCCGAACCATTGAAGCACGTCGTCCGATCGCAAGCAACGCAGGCGCTCATCGTGGAGCAAGGCATCGAGCTTACCGCCTTCCGGGTCCATGAGCCGATTGCGCCGCGGCAGGTTTACTGCACCATCGGTAATTATCGGGAGCAGGTCCTGCAGGCGGCGCTCGATGCGCAGAACGCAGCGGATGCGCCCGGCCGACGAGAAGCTGTGCTCAGATCGATCGAAACGCGGCGGCGCGAGGGCGCGCCCTACGTGTGCCTGAAGGGCGCGGCAGCGGTGGCGGCGCCGTTCGACCCATTGCCCGTCGAAGGCGGCATGGCGACGCTCGATTGGGAGGTGGAGATCGGCGTCGTCATCGGACGGCACGCACGCAACGTCGAGGCCGCACGCGCGTTCGATCATGTGGCGGGCTATTGCGTGGTCAACGACATCACATTGCGCGATCGCATAGCGAGAGCGGATGTGCCGATGCTCGGAACGGATTGGGTGCAGTCGAAATCGAGACCCGGATGGTTGCCGGCCGGTCCGTGGCTCGTTCCCGCATGGGACGTCGAGGCGCCATCGGCGTTGCGCCCGTGGTTGCGGCTGAACGGCGACTTGATGCAGGACGGGCTGGCCGGCGACATGATTTTCGGCATTGCCGAGCAGATCGCGTATTTGTCGAGGCACACGTCGTTGCACCCGGGCGACTTGATCTGCACGGGCACGCCGGCGGGCATCGGCAGCCACTACGGGCGATATCTGCGTGCAGGCGATGTGCTCGAGGCCGGTGTGTCGGCGCTCGGCGTGCAGCGGATCGTTTGTGTCGATGCGGCCGCGGAACGAGGAGGGGAGCGATGAGTCAATCGAACAGCGCCGGCGCAGCCGGCCATGAGCGCATCGCAAGACGCGCGGACAAGCATGCGTCTGCCACCGTTTGCGGTGCGCACACCTACACGGCAGCCGCGATCGGGTTGCATTGGATCGTCGCGGCGTTGATAGTCGGCGCTTTTGCATTGGGCTGGACGATGACCCGCATTCCGGGCATCACGCCCGATAAGTTGCGCTTCTTTTCCTGGCATAAGTGGATCGGCGTGACCGTGCTCGGATTGGCCCTGCTGCGCATCGTTTGGCGCTTGACCCATCGCGCGCCACCGTTGCCTGCGAGCATGAGCGCCTGGCAGCGCTGCGTAGCGCATGCCGTCCACGTGGCGCTCTACGCGCTCATGATCGCGATTCCCGTATCGGGTTACCTCTATAGCTCGGCGGCCAATGTGCCCGTCGTCTATCTGGGCCTCATACCGCTGCCGCGACTGATCGCGCCGGACCCGGCGCTCAAGGTGTGGCTCAAGTGCGTTCATATTGCGCTCGATTACGGGCTGTTCGTGCTCGTTGCGGGGCACGTTGCCGCTGCGCTCAAGCATCAGTGCATCGACCGAGACGGACTGCTCGCGCGCATGCTGCCTTTTCTCAAATGACGAGGGATCTTCGATGAAGTCATCGCTTTACCGCTGCGTGGCGCCCGCGCTCATGTCGGTCGTCTTGGCCGCGCCTAGCGCGGCGCGCGCCGAGGTGGACCTCGCGAAAAGCTCGATCAGCGCCGTGTCGAAACAGATGAACGTGCCTGTCGCGGGCGTGTTCAAGAAGTTCAGTGCGCATGTGAGCTTCGATCCGGTCAAACCATCCGCGGCTATTGCGCAGATCGCGGTCGAGGTCGGCAGCTACGATCTGGGCGACCCCAGCTACGACAGCCAGGTGGCCGGCAAGGACTGGTTCGATGCCCGCACTTATCCGACTGCCACGTTTGCTTCGAGTGCGATTGCCGCTGCCGGCGGCAATCAGTACAACGTGACAGGCAAGCTCACGATCAAGGGCAAATCGGCGATCGTTACGGTTCCCGTCACGTTCACGGAGCGCGATCACACGCAGACGCTGGACGGCAGCGTGCCGATCAAGCGTTCGCAGTTCGACATCGGAACGGGCGAATGGAAGGACACGTCGATCGTCGCGGACGAAGTCATTATCAAATTTCACCTCGTTGCACCGAAGTTCTAAAAGAGCAGCCAATTTAACGAATCTGGAGGAGACAATGAACAAAGCAAACCTGCTTGTCACGGCTGGCCTCGCCGCCGCGGTGGCGTCGTGCTCGGCCCCCGCTTTGGCGAGCACCTATCAACTCGATCCGACGCATACCTATCCCAGTTTTGCCGTGGACCATTTCGGAGGCGTTTCGGTCTGGCGCGGGAAATTTACGAAGTCGAGCGGCACCGTGACGCTCGATCTCGCGAAGAAAACGGGGACCGTCGAGGTATCGATCGATCCGGCATCGATCGACACGGGCAACGCGCAACTCAATCACAACTTGCAGGGCAAGGACGGGTTCGATACGACGCAGTTTCCGAAGGTGACATACAAGGGCACGCAAATCCGGTTCGACGGCGATCGGCCCGATCAGGTGGTCGGCACCCTGACGCTGCATGGCGTCACGCGGCCCGTCAATCTGAAGATCGAATCGTTCAAATGCATCATCAATCCGTACTTCAAGCGTGAGGTATGCGGCGTCGAGGCGAGCGCGCAGTTCAATCGGGCCGATTTCGGCATCGATATCGGGCAGAAGCTTGGGTTCAATATGCTGACCAAGCTTCAGATTCAGGCCGAAGGCATCAAACAGGAGTAGGGCGGACAAGCGCACGCCGCGAAGCGGACGCGCGCGGCCGGGAGTGACGCAGGTGCCGATCGAAAGCTATCGCCGATTGCCGCGATCCTGATCCTATTCGATCACATCGAGCGGCAATCCCACATAGTTTTCGGCGATCATCCTGCGCCCGGCATTCGAGCCCGTGTAGTACTCGTAGTCGATGCGCTGCATCTGTTTGTCGAAGGCGTCGCGCTCGGGGAACTCGTGGAGCAGGTTCGTCATGAGCCATGAAAAGCGCACGGCCTTCCAAACACGGCGTAGCGCGATCGAGGAGTACTTCTCTATCCAATCGGTGCGCCCGTTCTCGTAGACGCCGCGAAGGATCCGATACAGCGCGCCGACGTCGCTCGCGGCGAGGTTCAAGCCCTTGGCGCCCGTCGGCGGGACGATGTGCGCGGCGTCTCCCACGAGAAAGAGCTTGCCGTATTGCATCGGCTCGACCACATAGCTGCGCAGCGGCGCCACGCTTTTTTCCAGCGAATCGCCCGTCACGAGATCGTTGGCAACGTCCCCCGGCAAGCGCCTTTTCAGTTCTTCCCAGAAGCGCTCGTCCGTCCAATCCTCTGCCTTCTCCGTGAGGGGCACCTGCAGGTAGTAGCGGCTGCGGGTCGTCGAACGCTGGCTGCACAGCGCAAAGCCGCGCGGATGGTTCGCGTAGATCAATTCATGATTGACCGGGGGCGTATCGGAGAGCAGCCCCAGCCAGCCAAAGGGAAAGATGCGCTCGTATTGCGTGAGACGATTGGCCGGTATGGTCTTGCGCGATACGCCGTGAAAGCCGTCGCAACCGGCGATGAAGTCGCATTCGAGCGTCACCGTCTCCCCGTTTTTCTCGAAGGTGACGTGCGGCGTGTCGCCTTCGACTCCGTGCAATTGCACGTTGCGTGCCTCATAGATGGTCGTGCCGCCGCTCGCTTCGCGCGCCGCCATCAAATCGCGCGTGAGCTCGGTCTGTCCATAGACGATGACCGTCGAGCCGCCCGTCAGCGCTTTCAGATCGATGCGGTCGCGACGGCCGTGGAAGGCGAGCTCGACACCCTCGTGCACGAGCCCCTCCGCTTCCATGCGCGCGCCGACGCCGGCTTCGCGCATCAGATCGGCCGTGCCTTGCTCGAGCACGCCCGCCCGAATTCGGCCGAGCACGTAGCCGGCGCTTTGGCGTTCGAGGACGATGTTGTCGATGCCGGCGCGTTGCAGCAGTTGGCCGAGCAGCAAGCCGGATGGGCCGGCGCCGATGATGGCGATTCGCGTTTTCACGGTGATGTCTCCTGATACACGCTGCGCGTGATGACGATGTTTTTGTATGCTTGTATTTTTCGTCGATAGCACACGGGAAAGAAGGCACATTTATGCAATAGAATTGGACTTTTCAAAGATCTCGCTGCAGCCCGTGTGCCGTGGATCAGGCGGCGCGAGGCGGGGGCCAGGAGCACCGATGGACTATTCGCCGCTCGAAGACATCCCTGTATTCAAGCTGTACGGCGAGGGGCACGACTGGCGCACACCGGATCTGTTGCACTGCGAATCCATTCCGAAGCGCAGTCGCTTGCACGATTGGGAGATCCGCCGGCATCGGCATGCGGACCTCGCGCAGATCGTTTACCTGCAGAAAGGATCGGCGTGCATCGATATCGAAGGCGCGCACACCGAGGTTGCGCGGCCGTCGATCCAAGTCGTGCCGCCGCTATGTGTGCATGGCTTTCGCTTCAGCCATGACGTCGATGGCTTCGTCGTCACGCTCGCGGCCCCGCTCGTTGCGTGGCTGCAAGAGCAGATCGACGCGCAGCGCCCGGTGCTTCACTATCCCGCGTGCCACGCAGTGGGCACGGACAAGCGCTATCTGGACACGTTGTGCGCCGCGATCGATCGCGAATACGCCAATCCCGCACCCTCACGTGATCTGTTATTGCGCTCCCTCGTCAGCGCGTTGGTGGTTTGGACCAGTCGCAAAGACGCGCGCAGGCTGCACGATGCGGGCGAACGTCTAGACCGCGGTCAGACCCATTTGCGGGTCTTCTCGAAGCTGGTGGAGAAGCATTATCGCGAGCATCTCCCGATTGCCGAGTACGCATCGCAACTGGGCATCACCCCTGTGCACTTGAATGCGGTCTGCCAACGGCTCGTCGGGCAGAGCGCACTGTCGATCGTGCATCAGCGCCTGCTGCTCGAGGCGAAGCGCAATCTCGTCTATACGACGCTCAATGTCAGTCAAATCGCCGATCTGCTCGGTTTCTCCGAACCCGCTTACTTCACCCGGTTCTTCAAACGGCTGACCGGCAGCGCGCCGAACGCTTTTCGCAAGCGGCGGTGACGCCGTATCGACTCGATCGGCCCGATTAGGCAACCAGCTCCGCACGAAGCGGCGGAACGCGATTCGACCAAGGGGCGGCCCGCTCCAATAGAGAGGCACCGACATCGCAGGTTGTCCCGGTCGCGCTGAACCATGCGGTGAACCGCACCGGTATCCATGCCGGATGCCGGTTCGACCTGCCATCCTGTCCTGGGAATGAAGCGCCCGCTTCGTTTTTTTCCCTTGCTCTGGTTGAAGTGTTCCGAGGCCGCCCGGGCCGCCAAGGCCCACGAATTCAGGATCTCCGAGGCGAGTCCGGCGCTGATTGCGCGTTTTCCCCTATCGTCGCGCGCTTGCATTCGACCGGCAAGTCGTTATGCTTTATAACAAATATGAAAAAGAACTATATCGACAGTGACAACAATCGGAGACACCTTCATGAGCACCCTTTCTAGGCACGACACCGCCTACGAGCGCAAGACCCTGATTCTGCTTGGACTTGGCTTCGGCCTCGTGGGCTTGGACCGCTGGATCGTCGCGCCGCTCTTTCCTCACATGATGCGCGACCTTGGCCTGAACTTTCAGCAGTTGGGCAGTTTGATCGGCATCCTGAGCGTTGCATGGGGCATCTGGGCCATCGCGATGGGGCCGGTGTCGGATCGCATCGGGCGCAAGAAGATCCTGGTCGTGACGATGATTGCTTTCTCGCTGCTTTCGAGCCTGTCGGGGCTCGCGGCCAGCTTCGCAGGGCTGATGCTGATCCGCGCCATCATGGGGATCGCCGAAGGCGCATTCACGCCTGCCAGCGTCGCCGCCACGGGCGAGGCGTCGCTGCCTGCCCGGCGGGGTTTCAACCAAGGGCTGCAACTGAGCATGTTCTCGCTGCTCGGCCTCGGATTCGCGCCGATCATCGCCACCCAGTTGTTGCGCGTCGTCCCGTCCTGGCATTGGGTCTTCATGATTTCCGCGGTGCCCGGGCTCATCGTCGCGACGTTGATCGCCGTGATGTTGCGGGAGCATCCGCGCAACGAGCTGCCGCACGCCGATGCCGCACACGCTAAGGCGCGGTGGACTTCGCTCTTTCGCAGCCGCAACGTCGTGCTGGCCACGCTAGCGATTTTGTGCGCGATGTCCGGCATCTTCGTCGTGAGCGCCATGGTGCCGACCTATCTCGTCGAAGTGCTGCATCTCGACACGCAAAGCATGGGCTTCGTCGTATCGGCGATCGGCTTCGGCGGCTTCATCGGGTCGTTCGGCGTGGCCGGCGTATCGGACTTCATCGGCCGGCGCGCCGCGGCGATCATCGCTTTCGTCTGCGCGGCCGTCTTGCTCTACGTCTTCTCGCTCGTCGGGGCAAACCCGCCTGTCCTGTTCGCACTGCTGTTCGGCATCTCGATGTTCGCGCTCGGGTTGCTTGGTCTGTTGAGCGGGCCGATCGCCACCGAGGCGGCGCCGCTTGGACTCGTGGCGTCGTCGGTGGGTTTCGTGTCGGGCACGGGAGAGATTTTCGGCGGCGGTCTCGCGCCCGTGATTGCCGGCTTCATTGCGCAGCATTTCGGTTTGCCCATGACACTCGATTTTGCGCTCGCCGGGCTCGTGGGGGGCGCCGTGGTGTCGCTCTTCCTGCTGGAAACGGCGCCGTGCAAGCGAGGCGCGGCCGCAAGCGATGTCTTCGGCGCAACGCGCGATGTGGCTTGACCCATACCAATGCATCCGCCGGCGATGACCGCGGGCACTTCATACCAGGCAAGGAGAAATCAGATGAAACGTAAGGCCATGTTCGCGGCGGCCGGCGCGCTGTTCGCATCGCACGCATTCGCGCAGAGCAGCGTGACCCTGAGCGGGTTGATCGACGGCGGGGTGTCGTATATCAGCAACCAAGGCGGCAAGAGCGTCGTGAAGTTCGACGACGGCATCGAGGTGCCGAACTTGCTCAAGATCGACGGCAAGGAGGATCTGGGCGGCGGGCTGAAAGCCATCTTCGACTTGACCAATCAGTTCGAGCTCGGTACGGGGTCGTTCATGCCGGGGCAGAGCCTGTTCGGCCGAAACGCTTATGTCGGACTCGACGATCAACGCTGGGGGCGGCTCACTTTGGGCAACCAGTACGACTTCATGGTCGACTCCCTATTTTTCGGGTTCGACGATGCGGCATTCTATGCGCAAGGGGTCTACGATTTCCGCAACGGCCCGTTTGCTGGCCTTGCGCTGCCGAACAATCCGACGGGCGCGTTCGATTGGGACCGCATGGCCGGCGAGCGGGTGCAGAACTCCGTCAAGTATTTGAGCCCAAGATTCGGCGGCTTTTCCGTCGGTGCGATGTATGGCTTCGGGAACGTCGCGGGATCGATCGGGGCAGGCAATGCGCAGAGCATCGGGATCAACTACCTCAATGGCCCGTTCGGCGCCAATGCCGCTTACACGTTGACGAAGACGGATGTGGGCGGGGTGCAGGACAGCGTGCGCAACTGGGGTGTCGGCGCGCATTACCACATCGGCAGGATGGTGACGACGGCACTCTTCACGACGGTGCGCAACGAGTTGAACGGCGCGGCCGTATGGCAAGCGGAAATAGGCGCGGCATACTCGTTCGACAGCCCGTGGCTCGTAAGCGGGGTGTATTCCTATATGAAGGGCAATCATGTGGTCGACAACAACCATGCGCACCAACTAACGGCAGAGCTGCAATACAACTTCTCGAAGCGCACCAATGTGTACGTGGCGGCCGTCTACCAGCGCGCGAGCGCCGGGGCGAATGCGCAGATCAACGATGTCATGGTGGCGTCCAGTTCGCCGTCGCAGTTCATCGGGCGTATCGGGCTGCAGACGCGGTTCTGACGTGACCGTCTTGCGCGTATAAGGTTCGGAGCGATGCATCGGCGCGGCTCGCGCCGCATCGCTCCAAAGCCCTTCACCCTTCATTCATGACCACTCGCTATCTCGCGTTCTGGAGGGGGGAACAATAAGCGGATAGACGCCGGCGCTCACGCCACGAAAATCTTGCGCAGCAACGCCTTCAACTGCTCGCGCTCATCCTCGCTGAGCCTTTCGAGCGCTAGGCGATCGGCGACCGCGGCTGCTTTCAGCGCGCGGTTGTAGATGCGCACGCCTTGCGTCGTCAGCCCGACGTGCTGCACCCGTTTATCTTCCTTGCTGCGTTGGCGCGTCAATAAGCCGCGCGCTTCGAGACGGTCGAGCAGCGTCGCGAGGTTCGGCGGCGCGACCGCGAGGGCATCGGCCAGCGCGCGCTGACTGATCCCGGGGTTTCCGCGCACGACCGACAGCACGCCGAATTCGGCTTGCCGCAGCTCGTGCTTCTCCATCTCCTTGTCGAAGTAGGCTTGAATAACCAAATAGGAGCGCCGAATGTTGTAGCCGACTAGCTCGAGTAGTTCGGATTGGTCGGTCTGCTCGCTTGTGTCGTCTTCGGGAGCGGGCGGCATCGAGGGCATGAGGAAGAGCGTTGGAATGCTGAGGGATCGACGATCATAACATGCACGTATCCCAATTCCGCGGCTCGCAACGTGCTTTCGAACGTCATTCGCGCAGATTCGAAACACAGCGCTGCAGCACCTTGCGAAGCGTATCGAGCGGGATTTCCGTGATGCCTTCGAGCATCGATGCTTCGAGCGCGTCCACCGCGGCATCGCAGCCGCGCAGGACGCGGCGCCCTTCATCGGTGAGAAAGAGATGAATGAGACGCCCGTGGGTAGGATGGTGCGTGCGCCCCACCCATCCGTTCGCTTCCATCGTCTTCACGACCTCATTGGCGGACTGGGGCGTGATCAACGACCGTTCCGCCAGCTTTGCATTGGTCATGCCGCCGCTGGCGTTGATGACCGACAGCGCGGTGAACTGCGGCAGGGTCAAGTCGAATTCGGCCAGCGTTTCGGCCAGGCGACGTTTGACGACTCGATCCAACTGGCCGATCAAATAAGAGACCCGGACCGGCGGGGCGGCCGCGGACCTTGCCGATTGCGCGCGTTTGGTGGCGGCCGGACGCCGCTTCTCCATCGTCGTTGTCATTGTTGCAGTGCTGTTAGGTGTTTGCACCCGGCACATCATAGTCCAGTTTATCTATCGGCCAGCCGGATGGCATATGGGCTTACGCCGAGCGCGGCGGGGCCGCATCGCGGGTTCGGCGATGCGGCCCCGAGCCGCACTCAATGCTTGCGCAGATCGAGCAGCCGCACCGCATTTTCCTTCAGGATCAGCGCTCGCACCTCCGGCTTGACGGGCAGCGTGTCGAAGTCCGCAAGCCAGCGATCGGGTTGGATCAGGGGAAAATCGGAGGCGAACAGCACGCGGTCCTTGAGCAACGTGTTCGCGTACTTCACGAGTTCCGGCGAAAAGTATTTCGGCGACCATCCCGACAGATCGATATACACGTTGGGCTTGTGCAAGGCGATGGACAGGGCTTGTTCCTGCCACGGCCACGACGGATGCGCGATGACGATCTTCATATCGGGGAAGTCGGCCGCTACGTCGTCCAGGTGGATCGGCTCCGAATACTTCAAGCGCAGGCCGCCGCCGCCGCGCATCCCCGATCCCATGCCCGAGTGCCCGCTATGGAAGACCGCAGGCAAGCCGTGCTCGGCGATCACTTCATACAGCGGATACGCGAGCCGGTCATTCGCGAAGAAGCCTTGCATGGTCGGATGAAATTTGAATCCGCGCACGCCATGCGCGTCGATCAGTTGCCGCGCTTCGCGCGCGCCCATCTTGCCCTTGTGCGGATCGATGCTGGCAAAGGCAATCATGATGTCCGCGTTCTCCCGAGCGAACCCGGCGATCTCCTCGTTGGAAATGCGCCGCCGGCCCACGTTCGCTTCGCAGTCCACCGTGAACATCACGAAGCCGATGTTGCGCTCGCGGTAATGCGAGATCGTTTCGGGAATCGTCGGCCGCCGTCCCGCCTTGAGGATCGTTCCGAAGTATTTGTCCGCCGCTTCGTCGAACTCCTTTGCAAAGAGATCGGGCGGCTGACAGCACGACACTTCCGCGTGAACGTGCGTGTCGATCGCCACGAGACGGTCGATATCCATTCATGCCTCCTTGCTAGCGCGGGTTTACACCGAAAGGTTCACATTATACTTTACATGTCAGGCAGCCTGATATTAAATTGAGTGCAAGCCGCAAGGGCGGCAGTGTTCTCGGAGAAAAAAATGAGTTACGAAGGTCGCTGGAAAACGGTCAACGTCACGGTGCAGGGCGGCATCGCGTGGGTGGCGTTCAATCGCCCCGAAAAGCGCAACGCGATGAGTCCGACGCTGAACCGGGAAATGATCGACGTCTTGGGGACGATCGAGCTCGATGCGCAGGCGCAGGTGCTCGTGTTGACGGGGGAGGGTGACGCGTGGACGGCCGGCATGGATTTGAAGGAATACTTCCGCGAGGTGGACGGAAGCCCCGACGTATTTCAGGAGCGTATCCGTCGCGATGCAAGCCGCTGGCAGTGGCAGTTGTTGCGCATGTACTCGAAGCCGACCATCGCCATGGTCAACGGCTGGTGTTTCGGCGGTGGCTTCTCGCCGCTCGTCGCTTGCGATTTGGCCATCGCCGCCGACGAAGCCGTGTTCGGGCTGTCGGAGATCAACTGGGGCATCCCGCCGGGCAATCTCGTCAGCAAAGCCATGGCCGATACAGTGGGCCACCGCGAGGCGCTGTACTACATCATGACCGGCGATACGTTCACGGGGGAGCAAGCGGCGAAGATGGGGCTCGTCAACAAGAGCGTGCCGCGCGCGCAATTGAAAGAGGAAACGCTGGTGCTGGCGGCCAAGCTGCTCGACAAGAATCCCGTCGTGTTGCGCAATGCCAAGCACGGCTTCAAGCGCTGCCGCGAACTGACGTGGGAGCAGAATGAGGACTACCTGTATGCGAAGCTCGATCAGGCGAACTACCGGGATCCGGAGGGCGGCCGTGCAAAGGGCCTCAAGCAATTCCTCGACGAAAAGAGCATCAAGCCGGGCCTGCAAACCTACAAGCGCTGAGCCGGCGACCAGGCCGTCGGCACACTATCCGAAATAACACAGGCCGTGCGTGCCGGCGATCCGTTCAGCGGTTGACGGGACTCGGCACGCATCGATCAGGTCCGCCGCTGCGTAGCCCGCAAGGCGTCGCGAGCAGAGGCCCCAATAGGAGACAGGTTTTGGAACAGCACCAAAGCCACGGAAACAACGGCATGCCCGGGTACCGGCCGGTTGGCATCGGCTCGGTCACGCCTCGCATCGAACGGCGCGGCGAGTGTTGGTACCTGCAAGCCCAGGAGCCGCTCGGCAACTATCCCGAGCGGGTCACAGATCGACTCGAAAGCGGTGCGCGCGAGCATCCGGAACGCTGGTTGATCGCGCGACGCGATGGCTCGGGCGTCTGGCAGGGCGTGAGCTATCGCCAGATGGCGCAGCAGGCGCGCGCCATCGGTCAGGCCTTGCTCGACCGCGGTCTGAGCGCGGAGCGGCCGCTCGCGATCCTCTCGGGCAACAGCATCGAACACTTGCAACTCGCGCTCGGTGCGATGTGGGCCGGCATCCCTTATGCGCCAATATCGCCCGCGTATTCGCTCGTGTCGAGCGATTTCGGCAAACTGCGTCATGTGCTCGCGCTCATCACGCCGGGGCTCGTCTTCGCCGACGACATCGGCGTCTACGCGCGCGCGCTCGACGCGGCTTTGCCTGACGACGTCGAACGCATCAGCGTGGCGCCGGTGGGCGAGGCGCGTGTGACGGCATTTACGACATTGCTCGACACCCCCATGCACGATATCGATGCCGCGCATGCCGGTGTGAATGGCGACACGATCGCCAAATTTCTGTTCACTTCCGGCTCGACGAGCTTGCCCAAGGCGGTGCCCACGACACATCGCATGCTGTGCGCCAATCAGCAGATGCTGCTTCAGACGTTTCCGCAATTCGGCATCGAACCTCCGGTGCTCGTCGACTGGTTGCCGTGGAACCATACCTTCGGCGGTAGCCACAACGTTGGCATCGCGCTGTATAACGGCGGCACGCTTTATATCGACGATGGCAAGCCGATGGCGGGCAAGTTCGACGAGACGTTGCGCAATCTGCGCGAGATCTCACCGACGGTCTACTTCAATGTGCCGAAGGGATGGGAGGAGTTAACCGTGGCGCTCGAAGGCGACGAGGCCTTGCGCAACTGTTTCTTTTCTCGCGTGAAGCTCTATTTCTTCGCGGGCGCGGGGCTGTCGAAGGCCGCTTGGGAACGTCTCGAGCGCGTGACGCAAGCGCATTGCGGCGAACGCATCCGCATCATGGCCGGGCTCGGCATGACGGAGACGGCGCCTTCGAGCTTGTTCACGACCGGGCCCCTTTCGGAAGCGGGCTACCTCGGATTGCCCGCACCCGGTTGCCAGGCCAAGCTAGTGCCGGTCGACGGCAAGCTCGAGGTGCGCTTTCGCGGCCCGCATGTGATGCGTGGCTATTGGCGCGTTGCGCCCGAGGTGGCCGGCAAGGAATTCGACGAGGAGGGCTACTACCGCACCGGCGACGCCGTTCGGTTTGCCGATCCGGCGCGCCCCGAGGTGGGCCTTTCGTTCGATGGGCGCATCGCCGAAGACTTCAAGCTCAGCTCGGGCACGTTCGTGAGCGTGGGCGTGCTGCGCGCGCGCGTGGTCAGCGAAGGGGCGCCTTACGTGCAAGATGCGGTCGTGACGGGCATCGACCGCGACGAGGTGGGCCTCATGATCTTTCCTCGGGTCGATAGCTGTCGAAAGCTGGCCGGATTGCCTGCGAGCGCAAGCATGCAGACGGTGCTGGACGCGTCCGAGGTGCGAGCGTTCTTTGCGGATCTGCTTGCACGCTTGAACGAAAAGGCGACCGGGGGTGCCACCTTCATCGCGCGGATGCGTTTGCTTGCCGTGCCGCCGTCGCTCGATCTGGGCGAGATCACCGACAAGGGCTCGATCAATCAGCGCGCGGTGCTGCAACATCGTATGGACATGGTCGATGCCATGTATGCCGCAGGCCCCGACGATGCCGAAGTGATCTTTGCGCGTCGCAATGAGCAGCAGGGGGCGGCGCCGAAGTAACGTGATGTGAGCGGCTGGTCATTGAAATCCGTCGCACGAACCTACAGTGCGACGGATTTTCTACTTGCGGCTCCTTACCGCATCTACCGCATTCACTCCATCTATTGCATCTTCACGATTGGCTTGATTGTCCTGCCGTCGAGCGAATCGGCGATCGCCTCGTTGATTTCGTCGAGCGCGTAGAACTTGACCATCCGATCGAACGGAAACATTCCGGCGCGGTGAAGTCGAATCAGCATCGGGATGAACGTGTCGGGCGTCGATTCGCCTTCCACGATACCCATCAGGCGCCGGCCCCCGCTCATGAAGTGCACCTCGTCGAGCGTAATCTCGCTGCCCTCGGCGGACGCGCCGAGCACGCCGCAGGTGCCGCGCGGCGCGAGACTTTCGACCGCCTGACGAATGACCGCCGCAACGCCGGTCGTATCGAGCGTGAAGTCGACGCCATAGCCGGTCAGCGCCGTCAACGACGCAAC
Organism: Trinickia sp. Y13; assembly: GCF_029522115.1. GTDB lineage: Bacteria > Pseudomonadota > Gammaproteobacteria > Burkholderiales > Burkholderiaceae > Trinickia. Next base: position 17,862 of record NZ_JAKWFK010000003.1, read on the forward strand.
GATATCGTCGCGCGACGGATTGAGGGTATGCGTCGCGCCGACACTGCGCGCGAAGTCGAGTCGCGCATCGTGCAGGTCGATGGCCACGATCGTGGTCGCGCCGACCACACGCGCGGCCATGACCGCGGAGAGCCCGACCGAGCCCGCGCCGAACACGGCGAACGATGCGCCCGCGCTCACGCGCAGCGCATTCATGACCGCACCGGCGCCGGTTTGCACGCCGCACGCGAGCGGGCCCAGCAGCTCGAGCGGGGCATCCGCCGGCACTTTCACCACGTTGCTTTCGCGGCACAGCGCGTGCGTCGCGAACGACGACTGACCGAAGAAGTTGCCGTGAATGATCTCGCCGTCTTTTGAAATCGTGCCCGTGCCGTCGGGCCGCGTCGCAAAGAAGTTGCGCGGGAAGAACGCGTGGCAATAGCTTTGCGCGTGCGCGGCACAGGCAGGACAACTGCCGCACGAATCGTAGGTCATGACGACGGCGTCGCCGGGTGCGACCTTATGTACGTTGCGGCCGACGCGCTCGACGACGCCGGCGCCCTCATGACCGAGCACGACCGGATGCGGGGTGGGCAGCAGGCCGTCGCGTACGACGAGGTCGGTATGGCAGACACCCGTTGCGACGACGCGCACGAGGATTTCGTCCTCGCGCGGCTCTTCGAGATCGAGTGTTTCTATGGACAACGGGCCGCCCTTTTCGCGGGCCACTGCGGCTTTGATCTTCATTGTCGAACTCCAATTGGATCGGGATGGTGCTTTCGGCCGCTCAGAACGGCGTGCGCTCGGCCGCGCCCTTCACCGTCACCCATTGCCATTGCGTGTATTCCTCGATGTCGGCCGGGCCGCCCATGCTGCCGCCGTTGCCGGAATCGCCGCGCCCGCCGAACGGGTTGACGCACTCGTCGGCGACGGTTTGGCCGTTGATGTGCAGCAGGCCTGATTTGAGCCGATCGCCGATGGCGCTCGCGCGGGCCAGCGAGGTGCCGATCACCGCGCACGAGAGGCCATACTCGGTGCGATTGGCCAATTCGACGGCTTCGTCGTCGCTGTCGAACGGCGTGACGACGGCGACGGGACCGAAGATTTCTTCGTCGAAGGCGCGCATCCCGGGCCGCACATTCGAGAGCACGGTCGGGCGATAGAAGAGGCGCTCATGCGTGCCGCCCGCCTCGAGCACCGCGCCCGCGCCGATCGACGCTTGTACGATGGCGTCGACATTGCTCAGCTGCCGCGCATTGATGAGCGGACCGATCGCCACCGTGCCGCTTGCCGGATCGCCGACGGGCAGCGTGTTGGCCTTGTCGACGAGACGCTTCGTCAGTTCGGCGACGATGCTGCGATGCGCGAGAATGCGGCCCGTCGCCATGCAGATCTGCCCTTGGTGGAAGAAGGCGCCGAATGCGGCGTTGCTTGCGGCTACGTCCAGATCGGCATCGTCGAGCACGATCAGCGTGTTCTTGCCGCCGAGTTCCAGCGAGACTTTCTTGAGCAAGCGACCCGCAAGCTCGCCCACTTTACGGCCCGCGGCGGTGGAACCCGTGAACGCGATCATCCGTACCTCGGGCGCTTCGACGACGGCCGCGCCCGCGTCCGCATCGCCAGGGACGACCTGCAATACGCCGGGGGGAAGCCCTGCCTCTTCGAAGGCTCGTGCAATCAGAAAGCCGCCGCTGATGGGCGTTTGCGGATCGGGCTTGAGCACCACCGCATTGCCCATCGCCAGCGCCGGCGCGACCGAACGCATGGACAGGATCAACGGGAAATTGAACGGCGAGATCACGCCCACCACGCCGTGCGGCACACGCCGCGCATAGCTCGTGCGGCCGGCGGGGCTCGGCAGCACGAGGCCTTGCGGCGCCAGCGGCAAGCCCGATGCGATATGCAGCTGCGTGGCGGCTTCGGCCACTTCGAGTTGCGCCTTGGCGGGAATGCCGCCCGTCTCGCGGGCAATGTAGCGCGCGGCCTCTTCGAGGTTGCGTTCGAGGGCCGCCGCGGCGCGGCGCATGATCGCCGCCCGGTCGCGCGGGGGCAGCGCCGCCCATGCCGGCTGCGCAGCGGCAGCCGCTTGCGCCGCACGCTTGACGTCGGCCGCGCGTGCGAGGCCGATGTTGGCGAGCCGCTCGCCCGTTGCGGGTTCGATGACTTCGCGCGTCTCGCTGGCCTGATACCAACTGCCCTCGGCACCGCCGAACAGGCGGCCGGTCCATTTGTCGTGATCGATGAGCGCGGTGCTGACGTTCTCTGCCATGGCTGATGTCTCCTTGTTTGGAATGGGGCGTCGTTGATGCCGTGCGCGCAGTCGGTGCTCGAGCTTGCGCACTACGAGAAAGTTATAGCATATAACTAAAATTGGAACTACCTATTTCACCTAAGGGCCGGTGCAGGCTGTGCTTTAGCAGCGCGTCACGTAGTCGTTTACCCCAGCACGCGGGCCAAACACTGGTGGTCTCGGTTGTGTTGTATACAATTCGATGTCATCGAACGACTCTGTTTAAGAGCGATTCTCGCTACCGTTCGACGTTTATCCGTATTTATGGGTAAAAACGTAGGTTACGGTGCCTTCTTGTCTGCCTGAAAGGCCACTCATTTTTGAAGATTGTATACATAGGAGATGCTTCGAATGTTTTTGACGAACGCTTGGTACGTTGCCTGCATGCCGGACGAGATCTCCGGAAAACCCCTAGGCCGGCGCATCTGCAACGAGCGCATGGTCTTTTTTCGCGGCGCCGATGGCGTTGTCGCCGCATTGGAAGATTTTTGTCCGCATCGAGGTGCACCGCTGTCGCTGGGCTTCGTGCGCGACGGCCGGCTCGTATGCGGCTATCACGGCCTCACCGTGGACGCGCACGGCAAGTGCGCATCGATGCCGTGTCAGCGCGTAGGCGGCTTTCCGGCGACACGCAGCTTTCCGGTGGTCGAGCGTCACGGTTTCATCTGGGTCTGGCCCGGCGACCCGGCGCAGGCCGATCCCGCGAAAATCCACCCGCTCGAATGGGCCGATAGCCCCGAATGGGCGTACGGCGGCGGGCTCTACCATATCGAGTGCGACTATCGGCTGATGATCGACAACCTGATGGACCTGACGCACGAAACATACGTCCACGCATCGAGCATCGGGCAAGCCGAGATCGAGGAGTCGGCGCCGCAAACCAAAGTCGAGGGCGATACGGTCGTGACGAGCCGCTTCATGGAGAACATTGTGCCGCCGCCGTTCTGGGCCGCAGCGCTGCGCGGCAATGGGCTAGCGGATGACGTGCCCTGCGATCGCTGGCAGATCTGCCGGTTCACACCGCCGAGCCACGTGCTGATCGAGGTGGGCGTGGCGCATGCGGGGCACGGCGGCTATCACGCCGATGCCCGGCACAAAGTGTCGAGCATCGTCGTCGATTTCATTACCCCGGAGACGGACACGTCGATTTGGTATTTCTGGGGGATGGCGCGCAATTTCCGTCCCGGCGACGCCGAGCTCACGCGAACGATTCGCGAAGGCCAAGGCAAGATCTTCAGCGAGGATCTCGAGATGCTGCAAGCGCAGCAACGCAACCTGCTCGCCTATCCGCGGCGCAGTCTGCTCAAGCTGAACATCGATGCCGGCGGCGTGCAATCGCGCCGTGTGATCGAGCGTTTGCTGGCCGCGCAGCAGCCGGCCGTCACCGCCGTTTCGTGAGGTCTGCCGTGAAAGTCAAAATCGCGCGCAAGTTTGCCGTGGCGACCGATATTTGCGCCTTCGAACTCGCGCATCCCGACGGGGCGCCGTTACCGGCGTTTTCCGCGGGAGCGCATATCGACGTGCGCCTGCACGACGGCCTCGTTCGTCAGTATTCGCTCTGCAACGCTCCGCACGAATCGCATCGCTACGTGATCGCGGTGCTCCTCGACGCGAACTCGCGCGGCGGCTCGGTCGCGATGCATGCGCTCGAAGAGGGCGGCTCGCTCGAGATCGGCGAACCGAAGAATCATTTTCAGCTGCATGCGGGGGCGCGTCATTCGCTGCTGTTGGCGGGCGGCATCGGTGTGACGCCCATCGCGTCGATGGCGGAAGCGCTCGATCGCGCGGGTGCGTCGTTCGAAATGCACTATTGCACCCGCAGCGTCGAGCGCACCGCGTTTCGCGGTCGCTTTGCAGAGCCGCGTTTCGCGGGGCGCGTTCATCTATACTTCGACGACGCACGCAACGGCCCTGGCATACGGCTCGACGCCGTCCTCGCTCGGCCGCGGCCGGATACGCATCTTTACGTTTGCGGCCCGGCAGGGTTCATCGCCGCGGTGATGGATGGGGCGAAGGCCGCGGGCTGGCATGAGGCGAACGTGCACCGTGAATTTTTCGCTGCGGCGCCCGCTCGGGAAGAAAGCGGCGCATTTCAAGTGAAACTCTCGAGCACGGGGCGCATCGTCGATGTGCAAGCGGACATGACGGTGATCGCCGCGCTCGCGAAGGCGGGCGTGGAGGTGGCGACTTCATGCGAGCAGGGGGTGTGCGGCACCTGCTTGACCCGTGTGCTGTCGGGCGAGCCCGATCACAGAGACGTGTATTTGACCGACGAGGAAAAGGCCGCGAACGATCAGTTCTTGCCGTGCTGCTCGCGGTCGAAATCGCCCTTGCTGGTGCTCGATCTCTAGGCGATGCGGCGTTGCGCGGTCTATTGGACAACATCGAGGGTGTGAATGGAGCAATGGGACGGAACGCCGGGCGATGCCGTAGCTTCGGCGGGGGCATCGCAGGCGGTCAAGGCGCAGTTGGGGTTGCGCGAACTCATACTGGCAGGCGAGCTCGCGCCCGGCGCCCGCATCACCGAGCTGTGGGCGGTGGATCGGCTCGGAATGTCGCGCACGCCCGTGCGCGCCGCGCTGATGCGCTTGCAGGACGAGGGCTTGCTCGATGCCGTGCCGTCGGGCGGCTACGCGGTGCGCTCGTTCAGCCGTGCCGAGATCTACGATGCCATCGAGTTGCGCGGCACGCTCGAAGGGTTGGCGGCGCGCCTGGCTGCGGAGCGGGGCGTCGAGGCCTCGCTGATGGCTTCGCTGCGCACCTGCGTCGACGAGATCGATGTGCTGTTGGCCGCTTCGAAATTCGGCGAAGCAAAGTTTTCGCGCTATGTGGAGTTGAACGAGCGGTTCCATCGCCTACTGGCATCGGCTTGCAACAGCAGCGTGATCGAGCGGCAACTCGCCAAAGCGCTTGCGCTGCCCTTCGCGTCGCCGAGCGGGTTCGTCAAAGTGCAGGCCGCGGCGCCCGATGCCTATCAGGTGCTCGTCGTAGCGCAAGCGCAGCATCGAGCAGTGGTGGACGCGATCGAGCGCCGCGAGGGCGCGCGCGCGGAAGCGTTGATGCGCGAGCATGCGCGCATCGCACATCGCAACCTCGAAAACGCTTTGCGCAATCAATCGGCTCTGTCGCGCCTATTCGGCGGAAATCTCATCCAGCGGGGCGCGACGAGAGTTTGATGAGGCCACCCGGCCCGAAGTCGGTATTTCCCCCGATGCGATAATGCAGCGACTCCAATAAAGTTATAAAACATAACGATATGTGCGTATATCGTTTATGGGAAACCGCTGACCTTATCGACTTCTCCCTCAGGGCGACCATGCCACTCGACAAAACGCTTCAGGACTTCCTCGATCAAGCGCGCGCATCAGGTGCGCCGGATCTCGCCGATTTACCCGTGCCTGCGGCCCGCGATCTTTATCGTCATATTCTGGCCGCCGCGGATGTTCCGCCTGCCGACGTCCGCGTGGAGGATAGAGAAATAGACGGTCCCGACGGCACGTTGGCGCTGCGCCTGTATCGTCCGCGACACGAATCGCCGCAAGGCATTGTGGTCTATTTCCACGGTGGAGGATTTGTGCTCGGCGATCTCGACGGATACGACAGCGTGTGCCGGCAACTGTGCGAAGACAGCGGGGCGTTGCTCGTCTCGGTCGACTATCGATTGGCGCCGGAACACGTCTTCCCCGCCGCCATCGACGACGCGTGGGCCGCGTTGGAATGGGTCGCGCGCCATGCCGAGGCGCTCTTGCCGGACGGTGCGCGCATTGCCGTGGCCGGCGACAGCGCGGGGGCGCTGTTGGCGGCGCTCATGTGCATCTGGGCGCGAGACCGTCGCGGCCCCGCGATCGCGTTTCAGGCGCTGGTCTATCCGCCGGCCGGCGCGGGCCGGCATGGCGAGTTTGCTTCTCGGACGGTGCATGCCGCAGGGCCGACGTTGACGGCGCGAACGATCGACTACTTCAATCGACTGTATTTCGGGAGCGAGATACCGCCCGAGGATATCCGCGCGGCGCCCTTGCTTGCGACCGATCTGGCGGGGTTGCCGGCTGCGCTGGTGCAAGTGGCGGCCTACGATCCGCTGCGGGACGAGGCACTCGCGTTCGGCGAGCGCCTGCTCGAGGCGGGCAACGACGCGATGATCGTCGAATATCACGGGCTGGCGCACGGCTACATCAGCATGGGCGGGATGCTGCAGGCGGCCCGTCTCGCTCAGCGGCAGATCGCGCAGGCGCTGCGCACGGCGTTGCGATAGCGCGCCTGTCTCGTCGCAGGCATTCGCCCTCGTGACAGACTGTCCTCTTTCGATGTGACAGACCCGCCCGTCGTCATGGGGCTCCTTGCCGATCGGCCGCGCGCGCATGTCTGGCGCGGGTTCGGCAAAACGGCACGGCCACTCGGCATGAACCCTGCTTCGAGCAGAGTTGGCCCGGACGCGACGATCTTGCCCGTCCGGCGAAGACGACGCGCAGGCGACGGCCAGGGAGAGGCGATCGATGGCACTGGGCGAGCAGTTGCAGGACTGGCGCAGCGATGCGCTGCGACTCGAGGACGAAGTGGGCAAGATCGTGATCGGCCAGCAACCCACGATCCGGCTCATCAACATCGCGCTGTTCGCGCGCGGCCATGTGCTCTTGGAAGGTGGCGTGGGCGTCGGCAAGACCACCGTGCTGAGAGCCTTCGCGCGCGCCGTGGGCGGCGACTTCGAGCGCGTGGAGGGCACCATCGACCTGATGCCCGGCGATCTCGTTTATCACACCTATGTCGATGCGCAGGGCAAGCCGCGCATCGATCCTGGGCCGCTGTTGCGCCGCGGCGAGCGGCTGACCACGTTCTTCTTCAACGAAATCAACCGCGCGCGGCCGCAGGTGCAGTCGCTGCTGTTGCGCGCGATGGCCGAACGTTCGGTGTTCGCCTTCGACCGCGAATACCGCTTTCCGCACATGATCGTCTTCGCAGACCGCAACAAGGTCGAGAAGGAGGAAACGTTCGAACTGGCCTCGGCCGCGCGCGACCGGTTCCTATTCGAGCTCAATATGCCGACGCCTGAAGATCGCGCCGTACGTCGCGCGCTCGTATTCGACACGGCCTATCACGATGTCGACGCGCTCGTCGAGCAAGTGCGCCCGGGCGTGATCGCCTGGGAGCAGTTGAACACGATCGGTGCGGCAATTCAGCAGGGCGTGCACGCAAGCGAGGCCATCGAGCGCTATGTGCTCGACATTTGGCAGGCGAGCGAATCGCCGCAACGGTTCGGCATCGCGCTCGATGGCGTGGACATGGAGCGGCTCGTGCTGGCCGGTGCGAGCCCGCGCGGCATGAGCGCGCTGTTGCGCGCGGCACGCGTGAGTGCCTGGCTCGCGGGGCGCGCGCATCTCGTGCCGGAGGATATCCATGCGGTGCTGCCCGCCGCGCTCGGCCATCGTGTGTTCTTCACGCCGGTTCATGAACTGCACCGGCAAGCGTTGGCTGCCGCGCTCGTCGATCAGATCGTGGCGCGGCTCGCCGTGCCTTGACTGCCATGACTGCCGTTGTGACCGGAAGCGGTCCTTGGGCCGAGATTCCAACCGAGTGTGGAGTGCGATGAACGAGGCGCGCGAGTTCCACTATCGGCTGCCGGGACGCGCCGGCGGTTTTCGTCCCGGCTCGCATGCGGGTACGAGCTTCGGCGCGGGTCAGCAGTTCGCGCTGCACGCGCGTCTCGTCGACCATCCCGACCCGCGCCGCGTCGATCTTCGCGCGAGCTTGCAATCGGTGCGCGGCGAATGGCTCGTGCGGCTGCATCTGCAACGCGTGGCGGTGCCGGTGCATGTGGTGGTCGATGTGTCGGCTTCGATGTGCTTCGGTAAACGGCGCTCGAAGCTCGAGATCGTTGCCGATTTCGTGGAGGTGCTCGGCTACAGTGCATTCCGTTCGGGAGACCGGGCGGGAATGACCGCGTTCGACGCTCGAGCGCGCGAAGACCTCTTCGTTTCACCGCGTCACGGCCGAGGCAGCGGGGACATGATGGCGGCGATGCTGCGGGCCGAGGCGGCCCAGAGCCGTACTCGCAGCGCGAACGCCACCGGCAGCGGCCAGGTAGACGCGAGCGGCACGAATGGGCTTGCCCGTGCGGTCGAGATTCTGGCCGGCAAGCAGGCGCTGGTTTTCATCGTATCGGACTTTCATTGGCCGCTCGATGGCCTCCCGGCCGCGCTCGATACGCTCGCGCATGCGAGCGTCGTGCCGATCGTCGTGTGGGACGCGGCCGAGCTTGCACCGCCGTCGCGTGGATCGCTGCTAGCGGTCCATGATGCGGAGACGGGTGAGGGGCGCACGATCTGGCTCTCTTCGCGTGTGCGGCGGCAATGGGAAGAGGCCGTGAGCCTGCGGCGCAGGACGCTAACCGCGCTGTTCGGCGCGCGCGGCCTGCGGCCGTTCGAGATCGCAGGCGCGTTCGATGCCGACGCGCTTTCGCGCTACTTCATCGAGGGAGCCGCATGATGAGCCCGCGCTGTCGCATGCCGACGCAGCGCTCACCGAAGCTGCCACGCTCCGGGACGGTTGCGCTCACGCTCACGCTGGCCCAGGCACTTGCGGGTGCGGGCACGCTCACCGTCTCGTTTCCCGCTCGCGCAACCGCCTACGCGGCGAGCATCGATCCTCCGCGCGGCTTCGGTCACACGATCGGCGACGTCGTCACCGAGCGAGTGCTGCTTGCCGCGGCGGGCCGTGAAGTCCGCAACGTCGAGCCGCCCTCGAGCGGCCGCATCGATCTTTGGCTCGAGCGCCGTCCCGCGCGGGTGGAGACCGATCGCGAGGGGCGCCGCTGGCTCGTCCTGGACTATCAGATCGTCAACGCCCCGCGCTCGCTCACGCAAATCGCGCTGCCCGCGCTAAGCTTGCGCACCCGTGGCGGCGATCTTCTGCAACTCGGGGCATGGCCGATTACGGTCGGGCCGATCATCTCCGATGCGGTCGCCGCGCCGGTCGACATCGACTCCGCCGGAGCCGGGGTGGCGCAGATCGTTGCAGCGGGGCAGGGGCGTGAGCCGACGGCTCTCTCCAGTGCTTCGCCGGCCATGCAGCCGGATCGAGGGGCCTCGCCGATTCCGCTCTCGCCGATCGTGTGGCGAATCGGCTATGCGCTGGCATGTCTTCTTTCGACGCTTGCCTGCTGGCTGGCATGGTGGATATGGCGAAATCATCGTGACGCCGCACAACTGCCGTTCGCGCGAGGCTGGCGGCGGATGCGCTCGCTCTGCGCGTCAAGAGCGCCTGCCGATGCTGATGCCGATGCCGCGTGGCACATCGTCCATCGCGCGTTGAATGAAACCGCGGGCCAGGTGATCAACATGCACTCGCTCTCGCGGCTCTTTGCGCATGCGCCATGGTTGCTGCCGATGCAGCCTGAGCTCGAATCGTTCTATGAGCGCTCCGACGCACGCTTTTTCGCGGTGTCGAGCGAGCCGGGCGGCCGGCCGTCCGCCGAGTCGGCGTCGCGGCCGAGCGCGGACGCCGCTCTCGTTGCACTGCTGCGCGCGCTCTTTCGCGCCGAACGGCGGCGTCACCGATGATGGACGCCACGCTCGATTTCACCGCACCCTGGGCGCTCCTGCTGCTGCCGCTCGCGCTATGGCCGCTTTTGCCGCGGCGCGACGACACGCTGGCGTTCTCGTGGGCGGGCTGGCTGCCCGAAGATCGTATCGGTCGTGCATTGGGCATCATGGTGCGGGCGTGCGCTGCGCTCTCGCTTGCGTCCATCGTCGTGGGCTTGGCCGGCCCGGGCCTCACCGGCCTCGCCGTGCATCGCACGGGGCGCGGCGCCCAGATGCTGATCTTGATGGACCGCAGCGGCAGCATGACGGACGTCATGGCGAGCCGTGGCGTCAACAGTTCGGGCGAGTCCAAGAATAGCGTCGCGCGCTCGGCGCTCGTCGAATTCGTCCGCGCGCGGCCGAATGATCGCTTCGCGTTCATGATGTTCGGCATCAGCCCGGTACTGGCCATGCCGTTCACCTACGATCACGCCATCATCGCGGACGCCATAGACGGCACGCGAATCGGCCGGGGCATGCCGGATACGCAGCTTGGCCGCGGGCTCCTTGCCGCCATTGCGCAATTCGACGCCCGCCCGTTCACGGGGCATCGCGCAATCGTGATGGTGTCCGATGGCGGTGCGCTTCTCACCTCGGAAGAAAGCCATGCGATCGCCGATGGGCTTGCGCGAAATCGCATCGCGCTTTACTTCGTATTCTTGCGCAGCAGCGTGTACACGCCCGCCCTCGATGTCGCCGTGCGCCGTGGAGACGCATCGCCTGAAGCGCGGCTGCATCGCTTCTTCCTTTCGCTGCGCACACCGTATCGCCTGTTCGAGGCCGGCGACGCGAACGGCATGGCCGCCGCGATGCGGACCATCGGCGAGCAACAGAACTACCCGGTCGCGTTCGTCGAGCGATTGCCTCGACAGGATCGCAGCGCATGGTGCTTTGCCGTGGCCATCGCTTGTTGCGCGATGCTCATCGTCGCGCGCGCAATCGGCGTTGGGGGCTGGCAATGAAACGGGCGACGGTCCATGCCGCCTTCGCTGCCGTGGCGCTTTTGAGTGCGGGCGCAACGGCTTACGAGACCATTCGGTTTGCTCGTGCCCAGCGCATGGACCGCGAACTGGCGACGATTGCCGCGGATGCGCTCGCCCGCCGAGCAAGGGCGAGCATCGAGCCGGCGGCTGCCGATTCGAGCCATGCAGATTGGTCGCGCGCCGTGGCGCGCTTTGCCGATGGGGCTGGGGACGAGCCTCGGCAGATCGTGCTCGCGCGGGCCGTTGCACTCGCGGCCGAGGGCAACTTCCCCGCAGCCGCCCGGCGCTATGAATCGCTACTCGAAGCCGGCCCAGTCGACGAAATCGGCCGTGCTGCCTTGTTCGATCTCGGTAATGCCTATCTGCGTCAAGGCGCGGGGACGGCGGCCGATGCGCCGCGGTCACTGCCCATGCTCGAGCAAGCCAAAGCGCACTATCGCGCCCTGTTGCGTTCTGTCCCCGACGATTGGGACGCACGCTACAACCTCGAGCGCGCGCTACGGCTCGCGCCGGAAGGCGCGGCCGAGCTCGATGCGGCAAGCGCGGCGACGAAACATCACGTGACCCTGCGCGGTGCGAGGAGCGACGATCTGCCGTGAAACTACCCGCACTCGCCCGTATCCGCATGCTCTTGCAGCGACGTCATTGGGCCGTATGCGCCGCGTTTGCGCTGCTCGCCGTCGCGCTCGTATCGCCCAGCGTGCAATGGCCGCGCACGACGTTCTCGTACATGGTCACGTTCGACATCACCCAAAGCATGGACACCGAGGATCTCACCGTCTCCGGTGCGCCAATGAGCCGGCTCGCCTACGCCAAAGCGGCGATGCGCGAGACATTGGCGCAACTGCCGTGCGGCTCGCGCATCGGGTGGAGCATCTTTGCCGGGCAAAGCACGCTGCCGCTGATGCCGCCGCTCGAGGTCTGCGCCAATTTCGACGCGCTTCTGGCTTCGCTCGACGGCATCGACGGCCGCATGCGCTGGGCCAATTGGAGCCGTATCGCGGAGGGCGGGGTGTATTCGGCCATCCGGGTTGCGCGCGATCTCGGTCACGGTACCGCCGTCGTGTTCATCACCGACGGTCAGGAGGCGCCGCCGATCCTGCCTGGAAATGGGCCGGCCGTGAAAATCGCACTGCCCGGCATCGGCGGCTGGCTGATCGGCGTGGGCGGCGACGCACCCGCGCCGATTCCGAAGACCGACGAGCGCGGCAATCGTATCGGCTACTGGCTAGCCTCCGAGGTCGTGCAGATTCCGCCTGCTGTGCGCGGCCCTGGCGCCGGCGCGAGTCACGAGGAACGCTCCGAATTGCGAGGCCGGTATCTTGCCGACGTTGCCGGCCGGATCGGCTTCGGGTACCGAAGACTGTCTAGCCCCGTTGCGCTCGCGGCGGCGCTGCGCGATGCGCGCTGGGCACGTCATGAGCGCGCGCCTGAGAGCGTGCGGTGGATCGCGGCGCTCGCTGCGCTCGTGCTACTCGTTTGGCGCTATGCACGCCTGCGCGATCTGCGAGCGGCGGCCGCGAGCGCGTCGCGAGCGATGCGGCGGTGGATCCTTGAATCGTGGGTTGTCTCCGATCGCCGCGGTGAGCGATCCTGACAGCAGCAAGGCTGCGACCGCGACCCGGCGGATATGAACCTGAAACGAAATCCCAACGAACACGCAACGAAACCCAACGGAGAACGACATGCTGGAGACTCGACCCATCGCCACGCACATCCTGCGGCCCCTCATTGCCGCCGCGGCAGCATGGTTTGCGGCAGGCTCGCTTCAAGCCGCGCCGCTCGCCTACGTCACGAGCGAGAAGGCCGGCATTGGCGTGATCGGCCTAGACACGATGACGCTCGAGAAGACGTTTTCGATCGGCGCTGCGGGGCCGCGCGGGCTCAGTCTCAACGACGACGGCACGCGTCTCGTCGTCGCCGATAAAACCACGGGCGAACTGGTGGCGGTCGATACGTCAACGGGCCGCGTCGCGGAGCGGGTGAAGATCGGCAAAAACCCCGAATACGTGCGCGTGCGCGGCGGCTATGCGTACGTGACCTACGAGCCGGGCGATTCGGGCAAGCCCGCCGGCAAAGCCGCCGGTACGTCGCCCGACAAGCCGGGCGCCGAAGACGACGACGCGAACAAGCCGCCGGCCGAGATCGCAATCGTCGATCTGAAGACCTGGAAAATCGTGCATTCCGTGGTGAGCGGCCATGAAACGGAGGGCGTGGAGTTCTCTCGCGACGGCAAGCAAATGCTCGTCACGAACGAGGGGGACGACACCGTGTCCGTGTACGACGCGCGAAGCGGCAAGCCGATCGCCACCGTGAAGGTGCCGGCCGGCGGGCGGCCCCGTGGCATCAGGCGTTCCCCGGACGGCACGCAATACGTCGTGACGCTCGAATCGCTGAGCAAGATGATCGTGCTCGACGCGGGCGACTTTCACATCGTGAAGTCCGTCGATACGAAGCTCGGCCCTTACGGCGTCGCATTCGGGCCGGACGGAAAGCGGTTGTTCGTGGCCGCCGCACGCGACCAGACTTTGCAAGTGTTCGACGCGAAAACGTTGGAGCCCATCGCTCAAGTGCCGGTTGGCAAGCGCTGCTGGCACTTCAGCTTTACGCCCGATGGTTCGAAGCTGTTGCTGGCGTGCGGACGCTCGGATGCCGTGTTCGTCATCGATGCGGGCGATTACCATGTCGTCAAGCAAATCGGCGATCTGCCGCTCGCATGGGGCATCGTCACCTATCCGCCAAGCGACGGTTCGATCGAATCGCGCTGAGTCAGGTTAGCGCACGGCGCGCTCGGGCACCGCGCGTCAAGGCGATCGCGGCCCGGCGGTAGAGGCAGAGACGGAGGTCGTGCCTTCGCCCCGGTCGTGGCCGGTCGCCGCGAAAGCGCGGGAATTTGCATCGTTGCGAAAAAGAATGGGGCGTTCCGTGGCCTCGGCTGTGCTTTGCCGCGCTCGTGCGTCTTCGACGAATCGCACGATGCGCGCGTGATCGGGCGATTTGCTGCAGACCGGGTCCGCATTGGCCGCGTCGCCCGTCAACAGGTACGCTTGGCAGCGGCAACCGCCGAGGTCTTTGGTCTTCTCCTCGCAACTGCGGCACGGCTCGTTCATCCAGTCGAACCCGCGAAAGCGATTGAATGCGGCGCTCTCGTACCAGATCTCGCGCAGCGCGGTCTCGGTCACGTTCGGGAACGTGAGGCCGGGCAGGCTGCGCGCCGCGTGACAGGGCAGGGCCGTGCCGTCGGGCGCCACGCCGAGAAACACCGACCCCCAACCGTTCATGCAGCGCTTGGGCCGCTCTTCGAAGTAGTCGGGGACGACGAAGAAAATGCGGCACTTGTCGCCGTGCGCTTTACGGTAAGCCTCGACGACGGCTTCGGCTTGTTCGAGCTGTTCGCGCGTCGGCAGCAATTGCGCGCGGTTGGCCAACGCCCAGCCGTAGTACTGCGTGTTGGCGAGTTCGAGGTACTCGGCGCCCATTGCAAGCGCCATGTCGATGATCTTATCGACATGCGGCAGGTTGTAGCGATGCAACACGCAATTGATCACCATCGGAAAGCCGTGCGCCTTGATCGACGCCGCAACGCGGCGCTTCAAATCGAACGTTCTCGTGCTGCTGAGGAAGTCGTTCAGTTCCTGAGTGGAGTCCTGAAACGAGAGCTGAATGTGATCGAGACCGGCCGCTTTGAGTTCATCCAGGCGCCCGTCGGTCAAGCCGACGCCCGACGTGATCAGATTCGTATAGAAGCCGAGCGCTCGTGCTTCCTTCACGAGCGCCGTGAGATCGTCGCGCAGCAGTGGTTCGCCGCCCGACAGGCCGAGCTGCGCCGCGCCGAGCGCGCGCGCTTCGCGAAGGACCGTGATCCACTGATCCGTATCGAGTTCTTGCCGATTGGCGGCGTAGTCCACGGGGTTGTAGCAGAACGCGCAATGAAGCGGGCAGCGGTAGGTGAGCTCGGCGAGCAACCAAAGCGGTGGCGTCACTTCGTGCGTTGCTTGCTCGGATGATGCCGCAGCGGCAAAGGCTTCGTGTGCCGAAATCTCGCTCATTGCGCTACTCCAGCCAGCCGCGCGATCGCGCTTGAGCAACGAACGTGCGCACTTCGTCGCCGATGCCGGTCGCACCGAATGCGCTTTCGAGCTCGGCGATCACGGCATCCAGCGAACGCGTGCCGTCGCAGCGCTTCAGGACTTCGGCCGCGCTCTGATTGAGCTTGACCATCCCTTCGGGATAGAGCAGCACGTGTGCGTTTTGCGCAGGCTCCCACTGCAAGCGAAAGATCGGCTTGAGCCGTGGCGGCATATCGTGTGCGCCGGCCGCGGGCGCTGGCGAGTCGGTATTCATGAGGGGAAGGCCTTGTCGATGGCGTCGAGCATCGACCATAGGATGTCGAGCTTGAACTGTAGGATCGTCAACGCGCGCTCTTGCTGATCGCGTCGCCTGAAATGGTCGAGCGTCACTTTCAAACCATGCTCGACGTCGCGCTGCGCAAGCGGAATGCGCGAGCGAAAGTAGGCAAGCCCTTCGGCATCGATCCATGGATAATGCTGTGGCCACGACGCCAAGCGATCCTTGTGGATCTGCGGCGCAAACATCTCCGTCAGGGATGAGCAGACCGCCTCTTGCCAGGGCGCGCGTCGCGCGAAATTGACGTAGGCATCGACGGCGAAGCGCACGCCCGGCGTCACGCCCTCGAGCGACCAGAGCGCGCTGCGCGTCAGTCCAACCGCCTCACCGAGGCGCGACCACGCTTCGATGCCGCCCGCGTTCTCGCCGTAGCCGTCGTGATCGAGAATGCGCATGACCCACTGGCGGCGCGTTTCCCGATCAGGGCAGTTCGACATGATCGCCGCATCCTTGATCGGGATGTTGATCTGGTAGTAGAAGCGGTTGGCGACCCAGCCGCGAATTTGCTCGGGAGAAGCGCCGCCCGAATTGAGCCGCACGTTGAACGGGTGGTGGATATGATAGCCGGCGCCTTTCGCGCGAAGCGCGGCCTCGAACGCTTCGCGCGTCAATGCCGGTTGGGCCGGGTCGGGCTGGCGCACCGGCGCGGTGCCGAAGCAGTCGTCGATCGTCATCGAGTCTCGTCTCCTCTGAACTGTCTCGGGTTGCGCCTGCGGTCACGCCGGATTCGTGCACGCGCCGGCATGCAGTCATAGCTCGAATGCCATGCCGTCCTCGGCGACCTCGATCCCGTGCTCGGTCAATATGCGTCGTTCGGTTCCGTCCTCGAGCAGAATCGGATTCGTGTTGTTGATGTGGATCAGCACTTTTCGCACGCGGCTGCGCGCCGACGATTCGATCGAATCGAGCACCTCGATCATCCCGCCTTTACCGGACTGCGCCAAATGCCCCATGTCCGCCGCCGTCTTGCCGGATAGGCCGAGCGCGATCATTTCGTCGTCGGTCCACGTCGTGCCGTCGACGAGCAGCAAATCGGCGGCGCGCATCGCCGCGAGCACGTGCGGCTCGACCGTGCCGAGGCCAGGGGCATAGAACGCGCGCTTGCCCGTGTCGAGGTTCGTGATGGCGAGCCCGATGTTGTCGCCCCGCTCGGGCGCCTCTCGGTGCGGCGAGTAGGGCGGCGCCTTGCTCAGAAGCGGCACCGCTTCGATGGCGATGCGCGGTAGCGCGGCGAGCGTGAGCGGCGTGCCATCGAGCGGGATGGGGTGGTGCGTCACGCCGCAGTAATGCGAAAGCATCGGGCCGATCGGAAAGCCCGTCGTCAAATCCTGCCAGACGGCGTTCGTCGCATAGAGCGGCAAGGGTGCGCCGCGTTCGCGCAACATCAGCAGCCCCGTGACGTGATCGATCTGCGCGTCGATCACGAGCACGGCCGCAATGCCGGTGTCGCGCACGCGCCGTGCAGGCTGCAACTCGGGATGCGCGGCGATTTGCGCGAGCAGATCGGGAGAGGCGTTGACGAGCAGCCAGTCTTTCCCGTCGGCGCTGACGGCGATCGACGACTGGGTGCGCGGCCGTGCGTCGATCGTGCCTCGACGCAAGCCGTCGCAGTTGCGGCAGTTGCAGTTCCATTGCGGGAACCCGCCGCCCGCCGCTGAGCCGAGCACCTTGATCTTCATGCTGGGCGGTTCCTCATATGCGTGGCCTCTGGGCCTTGGAGTTCGCTCGCTGCGGCAGCATGGTTGCAAGCAGCGCATCGCGATCGATGAATTCGTGCTTGAGCGCCCCGGCGATATGAAGGACGACGAGCCCGATCATCGCATAAGCGAGCACGTGATGGGCGCCGAAAAAGAGGCCGCGCACAAAAGGATCATCCCGTCCCCATGCCGGCAGCGCAAAGCCCCAGAAGCGCACGCCGTATTTGTTGAACGACGATCCCAGGTACCCGCTCACTGGCAATCCAACCATCCCGACGTATAAAAAAGCCTGCGTCGTGCGCGCGGCGGCGCGTTGCCACGGTCGCATCGGCGGTAGCGGCGGCCGGTTCGCGGCCATGCGTACGGCAATGCGGATAAGCACAAGCAGGAAAACCGTTAGCCCGAGCGATTTGTGCAGATTGATCAGCGTCGCCTTGATGGGCAAACCTTTTGGCAGGCCGACCATATAGAGCCCGAGCGCGAGCAGCGCGATGATCGCGAGCGCGATCAGCCAGTGCAACACGATTAGCGAAGGCGTGAAGCGGGTGACCGTCTCCGGCGATTCGCGCCGCACCGTTTGCGCTCGCGCGTCGCGCGAGTGGGTCGTAGTCATGACTGTCTCCAATCGCCGCCTTCATGCGTCTCGTGAAAACGCGGGGCATTGCCTTCGTCGCATTGCTTACGCTCGGCCTTTGTGGCGGCCTGCGCAAGCCTGGATAGACGTGAATAGCCCCTGGAGCAAGGTCTGTGCCGACTGCGCAATTCGTATGCGTTGCGCCAAGACGCTAGCGCTCGCCGCGTTTGCGGTGCGTCTCATCGAACAGACTGTTTATCGTTCTGACGCACAGTGTCACCGGTGCGGCCTCGGCGAAGCACGTCCGGCTTGCCTTTCGCTTACGCCCACGCGGGCGGGCTCAATGGCATGGAACTTGTGTGGTTCAGCGCGACGACGTCGACCGGCGGGTCCCGGGCCCGGCCTGCGCCGCGCATGCCGGGCGCGCAGACGAGTTTGTGTTGGCGTCGAACGGCGGAACACCGGGTTGTGCGGGCATGCGGCAGAGCGGAAAGAAACGAAGCCGCGAGGACGGATCGAACCATGCGAGGACAACGGTATGTGGGTGGTGAAGATCGGGGGCGGCCTCAGTCACGAGCCGGCGCTGCGCAACTGGCTCACCGAGCTTGCCGAAGTGGGCGGGGGACGCGTGGTGATCGTTCCGGGCGGCGGCGATTTCGTGGACAAGGTGCGGCAGTATCAAGCCGAGTGGCGCTTGGGCCAACTGGCTGCGCACAACATGTGTTTGCTCGCCATGGCGCAGTATGCCGTGTTGATGCAAGACCTCGTGCCGGAACTCGTGCTTGCGTCGAGCGAGGCCAAGATTCGGCGCGCATTGCGCGACGGGCGCGTGGCCGTATGGGTGCCGACGGCGCTCATGTGCGACACGCCCGATGCGATGAGCGATTGGGATGCCACGTCGGACAGTCTCGCCGCATGGCTTTCGACGATGCTCAATGCAGAGCGGCTCACACTCGTGAAGGCGTGCGCGATCGATCCGGCTGAGCCGCTCGAATCGCATGCTCGCAGTGGGGTAGTCGACCGGCGCTTCATCGGCTACGTCAGCGACGCCAATTACGTGGTCGAGCTTTTCAGCAAGGACAACGTCGCGCTGATGCGCGATCGTCTCTTGAACGTGCCGGCCGCATGGGCCGGCGAACAGCCGGGCGGTGCGGGAGCTTGATGGCGGCGGGCCGCGCGGACCTTCGTCCGCATATCGGCTCGGTGGGCGTTGCGTTACGGGCGCCCGGCGGGCAGCCCGTTACCGCTTAACGCGTTGCGATGTACATGGTGATTTCGAAGCCGAAACGCATGTCGGTGAAGCTAGGTGTCGTCCATTGCATCGATCGTCCTCCATCCAGTCATTCGAAGAAGTCGCCGTCGGCGGCGCCGACGCCGTGCCGGTCGCCGATCGGCGTGCGAACGATGCAAGCTCCGTGCCGGGACATGCGCCACGCGCGCGCTCGAGCTGAGCGGGGCTCGCGCGAGGCGCGAACGACTGCAGCTTGCGCCTCACTGTCGCGAAATCGCAGCAAAGTGTGCCACGCGATCGCGGCGCCTCTGTGCGAGCGAGGTGCTACATGGCACCCGCAAACGGGCACTCGCACATCGCGCACTGAGCGTTCGCGATCTGCAATCGATAAGGCATCCGTTAAGTCTCGGGAATGAAATCGTGAATATTCAACGGGTATCGGCCTGCATACGATGACATCACGCGTTTCGTTTCCCATCGAGACGCACCCAGGTCAACTCCCGAGGACAGGTCATGAACGATTTCAGCAGGGCAGCCGTGCAGCCGGCCCGCACGCCGAGCGAGCGTTATGCCGCGGGCGTGCTGAAGTACCGCGAGATGGGTTATTGGCAGCCCGACTACGCGCCGAAGGACACCGACGTCATTGCGCTCTTTCGCATCACCCCGCAGCCGGGCGTGGAACCGGAGGAAGCGGCGGCCGCTGTCGCTGGCGAATCGTCTACGGCCACCTGGACCGTCGTCTGGACCGACCGGCTCACGGCCTGCGACATGTACCGCGCGAAGGCATACCGGATCGAACCGGTGCCGGGCGCGCCGGGCGCCGAGCCGCAGTATTTCGCGTACATCGCTTACGAGCTCGATCTGTTCGAGGAAGGGTCGGTCGCGAACCTGACGGCGTCGATCATCGGCAACGTATTCGGCTTCAAGCCGTTGAAAGCGCTGCGTCTGGAGGACATGCGCATACCCGTTGCTTACCTGAAGACGTTCCAAGGGCCGCCCACGGGCATCGTCGTCGAGCGCGAGCGGCTCGACAAGTACGGCCGCCCGCTGCTTGGCGCGACGGTGAAGCCCAAGCTCGGTCTCTCGGGCAAGAACTATGGGCGTGTCGTCTACGAAGGACTGAAGGGCGGGCTCGATTTTCTGAAGGATGACGAGAACATCAACTCGCAACCGTTCATGCATTGGCGCGATCGCTTTCTGTTTGCGATGGAGGCAGTGAACCGCGCCCAGGCGGAGACGGGCGAGGTGAAAGGGCACTACCTGAACGTGACCGCGGGCACGATCGAAGACATGTATGAGCGCGCCGAATTCGCGAAGGAGCTCGGTTCGTGCATTGTCATGATCGATCTCGTGATCGGATGGACCGCCATTCAGTCGATGTCGCGCTGGGCCAGGCGCAACGACATGATTCTTCACCTGCACCGCGCGGGGCACGGCACCTACACGCGGCAACGCAATCACGGCATCTCGTTTCGCGTCATCGCGAAGTGGGTGCGCATGGCCGGCGTCGATCACGTTCACGCGGGCACTGCCGTCGGCAAGCTCGAAGGCGATCCGCTATCGGTGCAGGGCTATTACAGCGTGTGTCGCGAATCGCACAATGCGGCCGACCTCTCGCGCGGGCTTTTCTTCGAACAGCCATGGGCCGGCCTGCGCAAGGTGATGCCGGTGGCCTCGGGCGGTATCCATGCGGGGCAGATGCACCAGCTCGTCGATCTCTTCGGAGACGACGCGATTCTGCAGTTCGGCGGCGGCACGATCGGTCATCCGGGCGGTATTCAGGCCGGCGCCATCGCCAATCGCGTCGCGCTGGAGGCGATGATCAAGGCCCGCAACGAAGGGCGCGACATCGCGAACGAAGGGCCGCAGATTCTCGAGGCGGCGTCGCGCTTTTGCACGCCGCTCAAGCAGGCGCTCGACGTATGGAAGGACGTGACCTTCAACTATGCATCGACCGATACGCCCGATTTCGCGGTCACGCCGAGCGTCGCCTGACGCGCACCGAACCCACACGAGGTCATTGCCATGCGAATCACACAAGGGACGTTTTCGTTCTTGCCCGATCTGACCGACGAGGAGATTGCCGCCCAGATCGACTATGCACTGGGTCGAGGCTGGGCCTGCTCGGTGGAATTCACCGACGACCCGCACCCGCGCAACACCTATTGGGAGATGTGGGGGCTGCCCATGTTCGATCTGCGCGACGCCGCCGGCGTCATGCAGGAAGTGCGCGCTTGCCGCACCACGTACCCGAACCTGTACATCAAGGTCAACGCGTTCGATTCCGTGCGTGGCTTCGAGACGATGCGCCTGTCGTTCATCGTCAATCGCCCCGCTGTGGAACCGGGTTTCCGATTGACTAGAACCGAGGGCCGCGGCCGCATGCAGCACTACTCGATCACGAGTTACGCAACGAATGCCCCCGCAGGCGAGCGCTACGCGGACAAAGACCGATGAGCACGACCCAGAGTCCCCACCAACGGGAGGATGCGATGGCGGCAGCCGTTTGCGCGAGCAGCGTCGATCTTGCGGGGCTGTACCGCGATTCGGGCATCGCCGAGGTGCTGGACGACCTCGATCGCGATCTCGTGGGCCTCGTGCCGGTGAAGACGCGCATTCGCGAGATCGCGGCCTTGCTGATCGTCGAGCGGGCGCGCAGGCAATTGGGCCTTGCCAGCGGCGCGCCGACGCTGCACATGTGCTTCTCGGGCAACCCGGGCACAGGCAAGACGACGGTCGCGCTGCGCATGGCCGAAGTGCTGCACCGGCTCGGCTACATCCGCCGCAATCATCTCGTGACCGTCACGCGCGACGATCTCGTGGGCCAGTACATCGGCCACACGGCGCCAAAGACGCGCGACGTGCTCAAGCGCGCCATGGGCGGCGTGCTTTTCGTCGACGAGGCCTACTACCTTTACCGCCCCGAGAACGAACGCGATTACGGCCAGGAAGCTATCGAAATCCTGCTGCAGACGATGGAAAACCAGCGTGACGACCTGGTCGTGATTCTTGCCGGCTACGCCGCTCGTATGGACATCTTCTTTCAAAGCAACCCCGGCTTGCGCTCGCGCATCGCCCATCACATCGAATTCCCCGACTATGAGGCGTCCGAATTGATCGCGATTGCCGAGCGCATGCTCGAGACGATGCACTACCGATTCGACGACGCGGCGCGCGATGCGTTTGCCGAATACATCGCGCGGCGCAAGGCTCAACCGAACTTCGCCAACGCGCGCTCGGTGCGCAACGCGCTCGATCGCGCGCGGCTCAGACAGGCTCGGCGCGTATTCGCGGCATCGCTGGCGAGCGGCGCGCCGGTCTCCAGCGAGATCCTGATGGAGCTGGCCGCCGACGATATTCGCGCGAGCCGAGTGTTTGCGGCGCAGGGGGAAGATGCTGACGAGCCGTCGCATGCCGCTGCGCAGCGAGCCGCGCATGCCGGCGCGCCGCCGCTCGGACACCGGATTTGAACTGCAGCAGGAGAGCGCGATGCAAGACGGACGTACGACCCTTTCGAAGTTCCTGATCGACACGCTTGATCGCCAGCCGTCTCCGGTGGCAGCGACCGGCCTGTCGGCCTTGTTGATCGACGTGGCGGCGGCGATCAAGACGATTTCGTCCACGCTCACGCGCGGCGCGCTCGGCGGCAACTACGGCTGTGCGCACTCGATCAATTCGCACGGCGAGGAGCAGCAGAAGCTCGATGTGGCCACCAACGAGATCTTCGTCCAGCATTGCGAGTGGGATGGTCTGCTCGCCGCGATGGTCTCCGAGGAAATGGAGACTGTCTATGCGATCCCATCCAACTATCCGCGCGGCGAGTATCTGCTCGCGTTCGATCCGCTCGACGGCTCGTCGAACATCGACATCAATGGGATCGTCGGCTCGATCTTTTCGGTCTTGCGTGCGACAGACGGCGCGCGCGACGAGACCGGTTTTCTGCGCCCTGGCCGCGAGCAGGTCGCGGCCGGCTATGCCGTCTACGGACCGTCGACGATGTTGGTCCTCTCTGTCGGCAACGGCACGCATGGCTTCACGCTCGAGCGCGACGTCGGAAACTTCGTGCTTACGCATTCGGACATTCGCATCCCCGCGGAGACGAGCGAGTTCGCCATCAATGCGTCGAACGAGCGCTTCTGGGAGGCGCCCGTCAGGCGCTATGTCCAGGAGTGCAAGGACGGCCGCACGGGCTGCCGGGGGCGCGATTTCAACATGCGCTGGATTGCGTCGATGGTCGCGGAGGTGCATCGCATCTTGATGCGAGGCGGTGTGTTCATGTACCCGCGCGACTTCAAGACGCCATCGATGCCGGGCCGGCTACGGCTGCTTTACGAAGCCAATCCGATGAGCTTTCTGATCGAGCAGGCGGGCGGCGCGGCAACGACGGGACGCGAGCGCATTCTCGATGTCGTGCCGCGCGCGCTGCACGAGCGCGTGCCCGTGATTCTCGGTTCGCGCATCGAAGTGGAGCGTATCGCCCGCTATCACGGCGAGTTCGATCGCGGCGAGGACAAGCCGTTCACGTCGCCGCTGTTTCATCCGCGTTCGTTGTTCTTGCCGGAGACCCCTGCCTGACCGTGCCACTCGCCGAGCGGCGCCGATTCCAACGATTACACCGGAGACTGAACGTATGTCCGTCAAGCATCCGATCATCGCCGTGACCGGCTCGAGCGGCGCCGGCACGACGACCGTCATGAAGAGCTTCACGCATATCTTTCGACGAGAGGGCATCAACGCGCAGATCGTCGAAGGCGATGCATTCCACCGATACGATCGCGCGGGCATGCGCGCGGCGATGCAAGAGCATGAGCGCGATGGAAAACGCGACTTCAGCCACTTTGGGCCGGGGGCCAATTTGCTGCGGGAGCTTGAGGAGCTGTTCGCGAGCTACGGGCGCGAAGGCAGCGGGCGCTACCGGCACTACGTCCACGACGAAGCCGAGGCTGTGCAATTCGGGCAGGAAGCCGGGACCTTCACCGCTTGGGAGGAGATCGCCGCGGGCACGGACTTGCTCTTCTATGAAGGGTTGCATGGGGCTGCCGTGGTCGCGGACGTGGAGGACGTGCAGATCGACATTGCGCGCCACGCCGACCTGCTCGTTGGCGTGGTGCCGATCATCAATCTCGAATGGATCCAGAAGCTGCATCGGGACCAGACGCTGCGCGGCTACTCGCACGAGGCAGTGGTCGATACGATCCTGCGCCGGATGCCCGACTATGTGAATCACATCTGCCCTCAGTTCTCTCGCACGCACGTGAATTTTCAGCGCGTGCCGACCGTCGACACCTCGAATCCGTTCATCGCCCGCGAGATTCCGCAGCCGGACGAGAGCTTCGTCGTGATTCGCTTCGCGCGGCCACGGGGCATCGACTTTCAATACCTGCTCACGATGCTGCACGACTCCTTTATGTCGAGGCCGAACGTGATCGTCGTGCCCGGCGGGAAGATGGGACTGGCGATGCAATTGATCTTCACGCCGATGATTCTTCAATTGATGGATCGGCGCGCACGCGCATGAACGTGCGATGCGCCCGAATGCGACCCAAGGAGAGACGCCCCGATGAATGCCGCAGCCGAACGTTTGCCTTCGTCAGATACCGCCCTCATGGCCAATGCCCTGCGCATGCTCGCGGTCGATGCCGTGCAGGCGGCCAATTCTGGCCACCCGGGGATGCCGCTCGGGATGGCAGAAATCGCCGTCGCGCTGTGGGACCGTCACTTGCGGCACAACCCGCGCAATCCTCAGTGGGCCGACCGTGACCGCTTCGTGCTTTCGAACGGCCACGGCTCGATGTTGCTCTACGCCGTGCTGCATCTGAGCGGCTATGCATTGCCGCTCGACGAACTCGAGCGCTTTCGGCAACTACACAGCTTGACGCCCGGTCATCCCGAAGCGGGCGTGACGCCCGGCGTTGAAACGACGACGGGGCCGCTGGGGCAGGGGCTCGCCAACGCGGTCGGCATGGCGCTAGCCGAGGCGCTGCTCGCGAGGGAGTTCAATCGCCCTGGCCACCGGATCGTCGATCACTACACGTATGCGTTCGTCGGCGACGGGTGTCTCATGGAGGGCATCTCGCACGAAGCGTGCTCGCTCGCGGGCACGCTTGGGCTCGCCAAGCTGATCGTGTTGTACGACGACAACGGCATCTCCATCGACGGTCACGTGCAACGGTGGTTCGCCGACGATACGCCCTCGCGCTTCGAGGCCTACGGGTGGAACGTCGTTCGCGACGTGGACGGTCACGACGTGGATGCCGTCGATCGCGCGATTGCCAGCGCTCGCGAGGCGAGCCGGCCGACGCTGATCTGCTGCAAGACCGTGATCGGCCGCGGCGCGCCCACGAAAGCAGGCACGCACGACGTGCATGGCGCGCCTTTGGGGGCGGCCGAAATCGCGGCGATGCGCCTCGCGCTGAACTGGCCGCACGCACCGTTCGTCGTGCCGCAGCCGGTCTATGCGCTCTGGGACGCGAGCGTTCGGGGTGCGCAGGACGAGGCGCAGTGGACGCAGCGCTTCGCGGCTTATCGCGAGCGCTATCCGCGCGAGGCCGGCGAGTTCGAGCGGCGTATGTCGGGGGCGTTGCCGTCGACGTGGCCGGACGCCGCGCGCATGCTCGTGCAGACGGCGCACGAGGCAGGGCAATCGATGGCGACGCGCAAGGCCTCGCAAAACGCGATCTGCGCCTTGGCGGCGGCGCTGCCCGAACTGCTCGGCGGCTCCGCCGACCTGACGGGATCGAACCTCACGGACTGGCCGGCTTGCGTCGACGTCCAGGGCGGCGAGCACGGCCCGACGGGAGGCAACTATCTGCACTTCGGCGTGCGCGAGTTCGGCATGAGCGCGGTGATTAACGGCGTCGCGTTGCATCGCGGCTATCTGCCGTTCGGCGGGACGTTCCTGACGTTCTCCGACTACGCGCGCAATGCACTGCGGATGGCCGCGCTGATGAAGACACGCGCGATCTTCGTGTTCACGCACGACTCGATCGGACTCGGCGAAGATGGGCCGACGCATCAGTCGATCGAACATGCCGCAAGCTTGCGTCTGGTCCCTGGGCTAGATGTCTGGCGGCCTTGCGATACGGTCGAAACGGCTCAGGCCTGGGTTAGCGCGGTGCAGCGCGAGGGGCCGTCGTGCCTGCTGCTCTCGCGTCAATCCGTGCCGTTTTGCGCGCGAAGCCAAGCGCAAGTCGACGCGATTGCGTGCGGGGGCTATGTCTTGCGCGACTGGGCGCCGGACGACGCGTCCGGTGGCCTCGTATGCAACGGCGAGGCCGAGCGCGCCCCGCGTCGCGTCGTGCTGATCGGGACGGGCTCCGAAGTCGCGCTCGCGCTCGCGGCGGTTGCGCCGTTGGCGGAAAAGGGAATCGCCGCGCGCGTCGTATCGATGCCGGCGACGACCGTGTTCGATCTTCAGCCGCCTGCATATCGCGACACGGTGCTGCCCGCAGGCGTGCCGCGCGTCGCCGTCGAAGCCGGTGTGACGGCGCCGTGGCGGCAGTATGTCGGACTCGAAGGGGAGGTGGTCGGCGTCGACCGCTTCGGCGAGTCGGCGCCTGCTTCAGCGGTCTATGCCCACTTCAACCTGACGCACGAGGCCGTGGTCGATGCGGCCCTTCGCGCCATATCGCGAGCGTGATGGCTTGGCGCAGTCCGGCGCGCTAGCGCCGGATTCATGCGTCGAAGGTCCCATCGTGCGACAGGCGGATATGCAGCCGATGCATCTTGCGGTAGAGCGTGTTGCGGCTGATGCCGAGCGCCTTGGCGACATTGCTCACGTTCCATCGATGCTCATCGAGCATGGCCAGTACCGTCTCGCGCTCGTTCATCTGAATCGCGTTCAACCCGTCGATATCGGCATCCTCGGCCAGATGAGGTAGCGGCTCGCGGGCGGCCGCGGGCGGGGCCGCGTGGACCTCGGCCGCCGCCGCGCACTGTCCCTGTAGCAGTTCGGGCGGCAGATGCGCGCATTGAATCGGCTGCCCGTCGGATAGCGCGATCGCCATTTGCAGGATGTGACGCAACTGGCGGATGTTGCCCGGCCACGCGTATTCGAGCAGGGCGCGCCGCGCTTCGGGCGTCAGCTCGGGCGGATCCTCGGTCTCGCTCTCGAGCAGATGCAAAATGAGCGGCAGTTTGTCGGCACGCTCGGCGAGCGGCGGCAGATTGATCTCGATGCCTTTGAGCCGGTAGTAGAGATCCTCGCGAAACTGCCCGGTCTGCACGAGTTCGAGCAGATTTCGGTGGCTCGCGCTGATCAACTGAAAGTCGACCTTCACGGTCGTCTCGGCGCCAAGGGGCGAGACCTCGTGCGATTCGATCACGCGCAGCAGCCGCGCCTGCAAGGCGAGCGGCATGTCGCCGATTTCGTCGAGGAACAGGGTTCCGCCGTTGGCTTGAACGATTTTTCCGCGCCGCCCTTCGCGCTGGGCGCCCGTGAACGCGCCCGCGCGATAGCCGAACAGCTCGCTCTCGATCAGGCTTTCGGGAAGCGAGGCGCAGTTGACGGGCACGAACGGCCCGTTTGCGAGCGGGCTGATGCTGTGTAGCGCTTGCGCGAACACATCTTTGCCCGTGCCGGTTTGCCCGCGCACGATGATCGGAATCTTGCGCTGGATGACGCGCGCGGCGAGTTGGATCTGCGAGGCCATGCGTGGATCGCCGAACTCGAGATGCGAGATTTTATCGAGCCGGCCCGCGGGGGCGGGCGTTTCGCGCGCGGGACGGCGCGTGGCCGGTGCGGCCGCGGTTTGCGGCGCAATGATTCGTGCGGTGCGCGCGGCGCTCGTTTTTTGCGGCGTCTGCGCGATGAGGAAGAAGCGATTGGTGCCGTTCGCGCTGTAGACCGTGATCGGATGGAACGAGCCGCGAATGCTGCGAGCGATCATATCCTCGATCGAGGCGTTGAACGCTTCGTTGATCGGCTTGCCGCGCAACTCGTCGAGCGAGCGATGGCCGAGTTGGAACAGAGCGCTGCGGTTGGCTGCGAGAACGACGCCGTCGTCGTTGACGGCGAGCGTGCCGCCATGCAGCGTGCCGACGAATTCGGGCCGGCTGTGGAACTGGATGATGTTCACATCGCGAAATCGGGCGCTCATGAGCCGGTTTTCGATCATCTGACGGGACATGCCCACGAGCACGAGCGAATGCTGCTGCAGCAGCTTCGAGCGGCTCGTGACGTCCAGCGCGCCGGCAATCTCGCCGCGCTCGTCGAAAATCGGCGCGGCCGTGCAGGTGAGCGACGTATAGCGCGGAAAGAAATGCTCGTGCTGGCGCACGGCGATGCAATCGCGCTCGGCAATGCAGGTGCCCATGCCGTTCGTCCCCGCTTCGCGTTCGCTCCACAGCGCGCCGACGCGTAGCCCGTCGGCGCCGATGGCTTGCGCGAACGGGACGGACGAGACTTGATGAACGATCAGCCCATCGGCGTCGACGAGCACCACGGCCAGTTCGGGGTCGGCCAGTTGTTGATAGAGCGTCGTCATCTCGAGCTTTGCGCACGCGATCAAATCGCCCACGGCCTCGCGGCGCGCAGTCAACTCGTAATCGGTCAGCACGGGAGGCATGACGAACCGCCCCGGGTCGAGCCGGAACTCGTTGACGCAGCGCGTCCATGACTGTGCGACGGACTCGCTCATCGAATGCGGATGACGATTGACGACATCTAGCACTTCACGCACGTGCGAGCTGCTGTCGGCGACCAATGACATGGGGTTGTCTCCAAGGCGTGCGACGCGCGCAACCGCGCTCCGGTTGCGTCGCTTCACCGCTCTGTACTTAACGTTTATCCCCTTGCACCACGGTTTCTCCTGCCCGCGTGTGCGGCGGCTCGAACCAAAGTTGCATTGTTATCGCTAACGATGTGCCGCGCCAACTGCGAAAACTTTACCCTCGATGGCGCAGCTGTTCAATAAGGAGTCGCATTAGGTAGGTGTGCAGGTGCGAGATTTCGGCTTGCCCGACGCCGGGCGGGCGAGGCAGGGCGCCGCGCCTCGCAACCTTTGCATGAGAAACGGGCGATCGATTAGCCGGCCGTGCGCGGGGCGCTGGCGTGCCGCTCTCGCGCCGCGGCGTCGAGCTAGCGGGTCGCGATGCGCTAGCGGACCACGCGGCACACTCGCCGTGGTGGCGAGCCCCGTTATTTGGCGGCCGTCACGGCCTGCATGCCGAGTCCGCAGGCCCGGTACGCCTTCGCCTGGAGTGCTCGGAACGCCTTGCCGCGTGCACGCGCGTGATCGGTCCTGAACTCCGCGCCGCCTTCGCCGCCGAGCGACGCGTAGCGGGCGAACGTCGACTCGTCCACGAACTGGTCGTAACTGAGCGAGGCAGCCATCTTGTCCACCACGCACGAGCACTTATAGACGTTCGCGAACGCGTGGCCGTTCTCGTCCATGCAGCTCAACACGTATTCCACGCGGCCTTGCGTGGGATAGTCGTTGGCCGGCCGGCCATCGGCGCTGGCGCTCGTTGCCTCGCCGCCAGCCGCCCAGGCCGGGGCCGAAACGGCCGCCGCCATGGCGGCGCAGAAACCGAGCGCCATCATGGCGCAACGCATCAATCTCATCACGATCTCCTCGCTCAAAGCACGGCGCCTTGCGGACCATTCGATTCTCATGCGACTCATGCGACTGGCGCGCGTGCGTCTGCCAGCGCCGCCGCGTCCCTCGCCGATGCGCCGAGCAGGCTCGATCGACGATCCGCGATGGCCCCATCTAACAGTTTTCATGCCAGTCAGCCCGATCGATCGTAGCGCGCTAGGCATCGCGGCCTGCGAAGGGAACGCCAGCGTCGGCGGCCGTTGCGCTCAATTGGGCAGGGTGACACAGTGCGTCATCGCGCGGCCTCGCCTGCGCACAATGTGCGGCCTCAGCCCAGCCCGGCCGCGGCGGCGCGCGCCTCCTCGAATGCTTGCTCGTATCCGAGATACAGCGGGCTGCCGCCGGTGCGCATCCGGACGAACAAGCGATGCTCCACTTGATATTTGACGTTGCCGATCGCGAGCGCGCCGATGCCGATCGGCCCGGCGTCTCCGTTGGAACCGATCGGCTTACCGTCGTTCATGACGTTCACGCCGGCGATGCCTTCCGGCGCCACCGCGCTGACGTCGGCGGCGATCAAGAGGCGTCGTGCGTGGGCGAGATCGGCGGCGCTGGCTACCTGTATGCCGGCAGTGGAGGCCGAGAGCAGTATTTCGGTGTCGGCGAGCGCGTTGCGCAATTCCGTGACGGACGCCGTGCTGGCCGCGGTCGTCATGATCGCCAGGCGCTCGTTGATTTCGTCGCTGACCTGTCTCGCGCGCGCGAGCGAATGGTGGCTTGCGATGGTGACGTCGGCGCCCAGCGAGGCCGCCATGGCCGCGGCGGTGCGCCCGACCGCGCCTGTTCCGCCGAGGATCAGCACGCGCTTGCCGCCGAGCTCCATCGCGTGCGTGCGATTCAAATGGCACTCCGCGAGCGCAACGAGGGCAGCCGCCGTCGTATAGGAGCCGCTCGGATCGGCGAACACGGAGACCTCGAACGGCGGCACCATGGCCGTGCGCGCGATCTCGAGCATGTCGGCCGCAAGCATCGCGTCGCGCCCGCCGATGAAGATGCCCGTGCGCGAGACGCCTTTCGGCCCGCGAGAGAAGATCGCGTCTTGCGTGAGGCTCATGACCATCGTCGCTTCGACGTTGCAGTATGGGACGATGACTTGATAGCCCGCATCGGCGGCCATGTTGACGTCGAAGGGGCTTATCTGCGGCGCAGTCGTCAGCATGTGCAGGATGTAGGGCCTTTCGGTGGCTTCTCGCATGTCGGCTGACTCGTGTCGTTGGGCGTGGCGTGCAGGGCGAAGCTAAGCAGGTGCTATACCAGGCGCTTGCGGCAGCGCGTGCGGCGCGGCGCATTGCATGGGAGCCTCGCCGGCTCGAAGGGACGTGCTTGCCCCGAGGCGCCGGCTCGCACCGCCCACTGACGTTGCACCGTGCGAGCACGCGCCGCGCGTGTCATCGCGGAATTGACACAGTATGTCTCGCGCTGTGGGCGCCCGGCCGCGACAAGCATTGCTGCGCCGCGGCGGGGAAATGCCCTGCGCGAGCCTTTACGGGGTTTCTCGCTACGACGCTCGGCCGCTAATGCGCATGCCCAAAGGCCATGCTCTTTCAAGCCGTTTCCACGACGCGTGCGGCACTGCACACCGGCATGGAATGTGCGTTGTGCCTGCTCACGCCAATGAAGCCTACCCCCGAAGAGGACGACAGCGTAAATCGTTACCCGCATTCGAGAGAGCGCGCCCGATGCGATCAGGTAGCGTGGGTCATTCGTTCGTGAGTTAGACAGCAAGACAAATTCTGGAGGAGCAATGAACTTACGCACCATGGTTCTGGGGCTCGCGATGCTTGCATCAGGGGCCTTCACGACACTCGCGGCACACGCGGATCCCGATCTCGACCGGTTGATGAAGAACCCTGCGAACTGGGCATCGCAGGCAGGCGATTATGCCAATCACCGCTATAGCTCCCTGAAGCAAATCAACGCCTCGAACGTCAAGAACATGCAGGTGGCCTGGACGATGTCCACGGGCGTGTTGCGCGGTCACGAAGGCTCGCCGCTCGTCGTGGGCGACACGATGTATATCCACTCCCCGTACCCCAACAAGGTCATTGCGGTGAGCTTGAAGGATCAGACCTTCAAGTGGATGTATCAGCCGCAGCAGGACGATCAGACTGTCTCGGTGATGTGCTGTGACACCGTCAACCGCGGGGTTGCGTATGGAGACGGGAAGATCTTCCTGCAGCAAGCCGATACGACGCTCGTCGCGCTCAATGCGAATACGGGCGATGTCGTCTGGACCGCGAAGAACGGCGATGCGAAGAAGGGCGAGACGAATACGAACGCGCCGCACGTATTCGGCGATAAAGTGCTGACCGGCATTTCCGGCGGCGAGTTCGGCGTGCGCGGGCGCATCATCGCGTACGACATCAAGACCGGCAAACCCGCGTGGACGGCCTACAGCACGGGGCCCGACAACGAAATCCTGTTGGATCCCGAGAAGACCATGACGTGGACCGACGGCAAGATGATGCCCGTCGGCCAAGATTCGTCCGTGAAAACCTGGAAGGGCGATCAGTGGAAGCTGGGCGGCGGCACGACGTGGGGTTGGTACGCGTGGGATCCGAAGCTCAATCTCGTCTACTACGGGTCTGGCAACCCCGGGACGTGGAACCCGACGCAGCGGCCCGGCGACAACAAGTGGTCGATGACGATCTTCGCGCGCGACCTGAACACGGGCATGGCGAAATGGGTCTATCAGATGACGCCTCACGATGAGTGGGACTACGACGGCGTCAACGAGATGATCCTGGCCGACCTCACGATCAAGGGCAAGCAGGTGCCCGCGATCGTTCACTTCGACCGCAACGGCTTCGCCTATACGCTCAATCGCGCGACCGGCGAGCTCCTCGTCGCGCAGAAGTACGACCCGGCGGTCAATTGGGCCGATCACATCGACATGAAGAGCGGCAAGCCCGTTCGCAACGTGGCGTATTCGACGCAGGCTGCGGGCGCGGATCACAACGTGAAGAACATTTGCCCGTCCGCGCTCGGCTCGAAGGATGAGCAGCCCGCGTCGTTCGATCCGAACTCGAAGCTCTTTTTCGTGCCGACGAACCATGTTTGCATGGACTACGAGCCGTTCGAAGTGGACTACACCGCCGGTCAGCCGTATGTCGGCGCCACGCTCTCGATGTACCCCGGCCCGAAGGACCCGGGCGTAGGTGGCGCCAACCAGGGCAAGACTGTCGAGAACGCGATGGGCAACTTCATCGCATGGGATGCGGCCAAAGGCAAGATCGTCTGGTCCAAGCCCGAGAAGTTCTCCGTGTGGTCGGGCGCGTTGACGACAGCGGGCGACATCGCCTTCTACGGCACGCTCGAGGGTTATTTGAAAGCGGTCGACCTGAAGACGGGCAAGGAGCTTTGGAAGTTCAAGACGCCCTCGGGCATCATCGGCAACGTCTTCACCTACGAGTACGACGGCAAGCAGTACGTGGGCGTGTACTCGGGCATTGGCGGTTGGGCCGGTATCGGTCTCGCGGCCGGGCTGAAGAAGTCCAACGAGGGCCTGGGCGCCGTGGGCGGCTATCGCGAACTCGCGAAGTACACCGCGCTGGGCGGCACGTTGTTCGTGTTCGCGTTGCCCGGGAAGAGCTGACGGCGTGGACGGGCGTTGCGCGCGGGACGCGAGAGCGGTGCGCGAAAGCGCTGCAACGTTCGAAAGAGTAACCGAGTTGTATCCGCCCGCGGCGCGCTGCTCATAGGGGTGAGCGTCGCGGGCCATGACGACATATCGAAGGAGACGTTTGTATGAGAGGCCGTTCCATCCTGTTGCTGACGACAATCGGCGCCGTCGTCGCTTTGCCCGTTGTCTTTGCTCAGAATCAGCCGGCGCTGGCGCAGCAGGTGACGTACAAGGTCGTCGACGGCAACAAGGTCGACAAGCGGACGTTCGATGGCTGGCATACCTGGCGCGCGCTCGATTGCGAGCGCTGCCACGGGGCGCAGCAGCAGGGCCTCGTCGGCCCCTCGTTGGTCGACGCGTTGAAAGTCATCGACGAAAAGGAGTTCAAGCGCACGATTTTCGGCGGCCGTCTCGCCAAGGGGATGCCCGACTTCAGTTCGAGTCCCAGAATGCAAAAGCATTGGGAGGATCTCTATACGTATCTGAAGGGTCGTTCCGACGGAAAGATCCAACCCGGCGATCTAACCTTGATGGATAGCGAGTGATGCAAGCGCCGCGATTCACCCGGAGGTTCCCGATGCGATCGAGTAAACGAATGTCCGCGCATGTCGCGCTATCTGCCGCCACTCTCTGCTGTGCGGCGCTCGCGAGTGCGGCCGTGCGTGCGGACGGGCCGGCGCTGCCGAACAACGACGGCGCCGACGGCGTGCTTCGCGTATGCGCCGATCCGAACAACATGCCGCTTTCGAACGACAAGGGCGAAGGCTACGAGAACAAGATCGCGAGCGCGATGGCGCACGATCTCGGCTACAAGATCGAGTTCACGTATTTCCCGCAGCGCATTGGGTTCGTCCGCCATACGCTGCGCGAGAAAATATCCGATACCGGGCGCTACAAGTGCGACCTCGTCGTTGGTGTGCCCAAGGGCTACGATCTGACATCCACCACGCATCCGTATCTGCGTTCCACCTATGCGATGGTGCTGCCGAACAAACCTGAATTCGCGAGCGTCAAGACGCCCGACGATCTCCTTGCGCTGCCGCCCGACGTGCTTCATAAGCTGCGTTTCGGGATCTTCACGCAAACGCCGGCCGTCGACTGGTTGCTGAGCCACGGCCTCATCGACCAGGCGCACTCGTACCAGATTCAATCGGGCGACACCCAGGTTTACCCGGGTGAGATCGTCGAGCACGACCTCGCCGCGGGCAATATCGACGTCGCCTTTCTCTGGGGGCCGATTGCCGGTTACTTTGCGAAGCGGGCCGGCGACAGCGTGCGGGTCGTGCCGTTTCCTCCGCAAAAGGACATCCGGTTCGACTATCAAATCTCGATGGGCGTGCGCTACGGCGAGAAGCCGTGGCACGACAAGATCGATCAATGGATCGGCAGCCATCAGGACAAAATCGACGCCATTTTGACGAGCTATGACGTACCGTTGCTCAGGCCCGTGGAATCGGCCGACAACCAAGCATCGGGCGGACCGCAATGACCGCGCGAGGAGGCGCCGCGCCGCGCCGGTTACGGCTTGCCGCGCTTGCCGGGGTGTGCCTTCTCGCGCTCGGCGCGGGGCATGCGGCCCACGCGGCCGATGCCGCGGCATCAGCGGATGCCGTAGCGAAGCCGTCGCCCGATATTACGCCGGCCGAGCAACTGGTCTTCACGACCGACCACATGCGCGGCATTGCACCGCAAACGGAGCTCGATTATGCGATCGTCGCCACGGGCAGCGAAGCGCCGGGCAATGCACGAGGGGGCTCCCCTGGCGCGGCGAACGGCTCGGATGTCGTGCACGTGCTTGTCACCAGTGCGGGCAATTCGAAGAGCGACGCCCAGGTGTCCGACCATAGCGGCGCGGTCACGCTGCCGACGGAAGGCATGCCCTGCAACCCCGTCATCCTTTATTTCCTCGAGCGTGATATCAGCGAAATGTCGGCCCTCACCGGCGGTCAGCGGCGCTACTTCCAAAAGCGTCTTCGTTTGGCGCTGGCCGAAGGGCCGAAGATCACGCCGGCGATGAGCCGCATCGGCGGCAAATCGGTCGCCGTCCGGCGCATCGTCGTGCAGCCCTATCTTCATGATCCGAATGCGCAACGATTCGCGCGTTATACGGGCAAGCGCTATACGTTCGAGATCGCGGACGCGCTGCCGGGACAGGTTGCGCAAATCCGCACCGAGGTTCCGGGGTCAAACGGAGATTTCGCGCATCCGCTTAGAACCGAGACGCTGACGTTCCAGGCTGCCGTGCGCAAGCTAGGCGGTGCTGCATCGGCCCCCGCCGCCACGCCAACCGCGGTGCCGAGCGCAAGCCGCTGAACTCGCGCTGCTGGCGCGAGCCCCGGCCTCGCCCGATTTCGCCTGCCAACGAAGAGTCGCATGGCCGTCAACTTCATTCGCTCGCTGACTTTGCGTCAGTTGCAGATCTTTATCGTCGCGAGCCGCCATGCGAGCTTCGCGCGCGCGGCCGAGGAATTGCATCTGACGCAGCCCGCGATATCGATGCAGATTCGTCAGTTGGAAGATGCCATCGGGCTCGCGCTGTTCGAGCGCGTCGCGCGGCGGCTGATGTTGACGGAAGCAGGCGAGCGCTTGACGCACCACGCCAGCCGCATCCTGGGCGAGATCAAGGATGCCGAGGACGCGATGATGTCGTTGCAGTTGGCGGACAGCGGCTCGATCTCGGTGGGTATCGTCAGTTCGGCGACGCATTTTGCTCCGAAACTGCTCGCGCTCTATTCGCGCCAGTATCCGAAAGTCGATGTCCATTTCTCTGTGGGCAATCGCGAATCGCTGCTGCGCTTATTGCAGGACAACGCAATCGACTTGGCGTTGATGGGGCGCCCGCCCGCCGAGTTGGATGCGCTCGTGGAGCCGCTCGCCAGCCATCCGCAGGTGGTGATCGCGCCCAGCGACCATCCGCTTGCGAGCGCGCGCCGTTTCGATCTGCAAGAGCTGCGAGGCGATACGTTCCTGCTGCGCGAGCCGGGGTCGGGCACGCGCATGGCGGCCGAGGAGATGTTCCGGCAGCATCTGTTCATTCCGAAGAAGATCGTCACGCTCGGCAGCAACGAGACGATCAAGCAGGCCGTCATCGCTGGCATGGGCGTGAGCCTGATCTCGCTGCATACCCTTCAATTGGAACTGCGCACCGCCGAACTCGCGTTGCTCGACGTGAACGGCACGCCGATCGAACGCACCTGGCAGATCGTTCATATGCGCTCGAAGCAGCTATCGCCCACCTGCAAAGTGTTTCGTCACTTTCTGCTCGACGAGGCCGCACCGTATCTGCAGCGCGAATACACGCCGTTGCTCGAGCGCGACCCGCCTCCGATTAGAAACCCTTAATCGAGAGCAAAGAAAAAGTGAATGTTCAACGGATATCGCGCCGCTTAACCTTGTGACTCACCTAAGGTTAGGGAGGCAGGCCGGCGATGAGAGCGCGCCTTATCACCTTCGATCTGGACGGCACCTTATTCGACACGGCGCCCGAGATCGCGCTCGCGGTCAATCGTACGCTCCAAGCATACGGGTACGCGCCGATCGAGCTCGGTGCGGTCACCGGATTCATCGGCAACGGCATGGACGCGCTTATGCGCGAGGTGCTCGCCAGCGTCGTGGTCGACCGCGTGATCGCACTCGATGCGGTGATGCCTGTGTTCGTCGAGCATTACGACGCCACTGCCGGTTCGACCGCACAGCCTTATCCGGGCGTGCCGGACGCCCTCGAGACGTTGAAGTCCGCGGACATTCACCTCGCCGTCGTCACGAACAAGGAGCGAAAGTTCGCGCTGCGCTTGTTGGAAAACGCCGGGTTGGTTAGCTATTTCGACGTGGTGCTCGGCGGCGACAGCCTGCCTTACAAGAAACCGCATCCGCTACCCATCCGCTATTGCATCGACCGCTTGAACGTGCCCGCGCAAGCGGTCGCTCACTTGGGCGATTCGCGCACCGACGTGGAGTCTGCGCATCGTGCGGGCGTGGCCGCGTGGGCGGTGCCATATGGCTACAACTACGGCGAACCGATCGAGGATGCGCATCCGGACCGGGTGTTCGCTTCGATTGCAGAGATGGCCGAACACGTCGTCTCGCTGCATTGATCCATTCGACAGGAGACTTCCATGGCTCTCATCTCACTGCGCCAATTGCTCGACCATGCGGCAGAGCACGACTACGGCGTGCCTGCATTCAACGTCAACAATCTCGAGCAGATCCAAGCGATCATGGAAGCGGCGCAAGACACGCAAAGCCCGGTCATTCTGCAGGCGTCGGCGGGCGCGCGTAAATATGCGGGCGAGCCGTATTTGCGCCACATGGTGTTGGCCGCGATCGAAGCGCACCCGGACATCCCCGTCGTGCTGCATCAGGACCACGGCGCGAGCCCGGCCGTCTCTCAGATCGCCATCCGCTCGGGCTTTTCCAGCGTGATGATGGATGGCTCGCTCGAAGACGACATGAAAACCCCGGCGAGTTACGACTACAACGTGCGTGTCACGCGCACTGTCTGCGAGATGGCGCATGCGGTCGGCGTCTCGGTCGAGGGCGAGCTCGGCTGCCTCGGTTCCCTCGAGACCGGGGAGGCGGGCGAGGAAGACGGCGTGGGCGCGGCGGGCAGGCTTTCGCACGACATGCTGCTGACCGATCCTACTCAGGCGAAGGACTTCGTCGAACGCACGGGCGTGGACGCGCTCGCTATCGCCATCGGCACGTCGCATGGCGCGTATAAGTTCACGCGCAAGCCGAGTGGGGACATTCTGGCGATCGACCGCATCGCGCAGATCCACGCACATATACCCGACACGCATCTCGTGATGCACGGCTCGTCATCGGTGCCGCAGGAATGGCTCGAGATCATCCGGCGCTTCGGCGGCGAGATCAAAGAGACGTACGGCGTGCCGGTCGAAGAAATCCAGTGTGGCATTCGCAGCGGGGTGCGCAAGGTCAACATCGACACGGATATCCGTCTCGCGATGACGGGCGCGATGCGACAACTCTTTGCCGAGCAGCCTGAGGAATTCGATCCGCGCAAGGCATTTGCAGCGGCTAAAAGAGCGGCGCGCGGCATTTGCGTCACGCGCTTCGACGCATTCGGCTGCAGCGGGCAGGCGCCCAAGATCAAGCCGGTTCCGCTCGAACGCATGGCGCGGTCGTACGGTGCGGGTGGGTGAGCCCATGACGCAGGCCCGCGTGAATCGATTCGCTTTCATTCGGAGGAGCGCGATCGCGTGCCTGAAACGGTTCACGAGATCGAGATTGATTCGCCGAAATCGCGTGGCGGGAGCCATGGCGGTGCGGCACGCATGGAGGGAACGGGCATGCAAGCATTGATCTTCGACGTCGACGGGACGATGGCTGACACCGAGGCGGCCCATTGCGACGCGTTCAACGCCGCGTTTTCGGAGGTCGGTCTGGACTGGCAGTGGGATGAACGCCTCTATGCGCGCTTGCTCCACGTGGCGGGCGGCAAGGAGCGCATCGGTCACTATTGGCGCTGCGTTGAGCCCGAGGAGGCGGCGGGCGGCGCGATCGCCGAGACCATCGAGGCGATCCATGCGATCAAGACGCGCCACTATGTGGAGCGCGTGCGCGGCGGCGCGTTGCCGCTGCGGCCGGGTATCCGGCGTTTGGTTGAAGAAGCGAGCGCGGCCGGCTTGGCGCTGGCGATCGCCACGACCACGACACCCGGCAATCTTGACGCACTACTGTGCCCGGCGCTGGGGGTGGCTTGGCGTGAGCGGTTTTCGGCCGTGTGCGATGCGTCGACTGCGCCGGTGAAGAAGCCCGCCCCCGACGTGTATTACGCCGCGTTGCGCGAACTCGGGTTGCCGGCGGATGAATGCCTTGCGCTGGAAGATTCGGAGAACGGGCTGCGTGCGGCGCGCGCGGCGGGTATTCCGACGTTGATCACGACCACGGCCTACACCGCGCGGCAGCGCTTCGAAGGCGCGCTGTGCGTGCTGCCTCACTTGGGCGACCCGGACCAGCCGCTGCCGAACGGCATGGTCGAGATGGAGCAGGGCTGGGTCGACCTAGACGCGCTTCGGCGCCTGCATGCCAATCAACGCAACGCCTTTGCGTGATAGGCGATGTGCTCGCCGATGAAGCTGGCGATGAAGTAGTAGCTGTGGTCGTAGCCCGCACGCAGATTCAGTTCGAGCGGGTGTCCCGTTGCGTCGCAGGCTGCGCGCAACAGTTCGGGCTTCAACTGCTTGTCGAGAAATTCGTCGCCGCCGCCTTGATCGATCCGTAGCGGCAAGCGGTCGGCCCCTGCTTTGACGAGCTCCACCGCGTCGTACTCTTTCCACGCTTGCCGATCGTCGCCGAGATAGGCCGTGAACGCCTTTTCGCCCCAAGGCACTTGGCTTGGGGCGACGATCGGCGAAAACGCCGACACGCTGCGATAGCGTGCCGGGTTGCGCAGCGCGATGGTCAATGCGCCGTGCCCCCCCATCGAGTGTCCGCTGATCGAGCGCGCCTGAGTGGCGGGAAATTGCGCTTCGATCAGTGCCGGGAGTTCTTCGACGACATAGTCGTACATGCGGTAATGCTTGGCCCACGGTTGCCGCGTAGCGTTGACATAAAAGCCGGCGCCCTTGCCCAGATCGTAGCTCGGATCGTCGGCCACCTCGTCTCCGCGGGGGCTCGTGTCCGGTGCGACGATGATGAGGCCGTGCTCCGCCGCGTAGCGTTGAGCGCCACTTTTCGTAATGAAGTTCTGCTCGGTGCAGGTGAGGCCAGATAGCCAGTACAGAACCGGGCAGGGCTGGCCGCGCAAGGCCGCGCTCGGCAAGTAAATGGCGAAGCGCATCTCGCACTGAAGGGTGGAGGAGGCATGCGTCCACACTTCCTGGTATCCCTCATGACAAACGTGTCGCTCAACGCGTTCCATATCGATCAAGCCTCGCGGTAGGTGCCTTTGGCCTTGGCCGCATGCACGGCCAGGAGATCCATTAGTGCAGGACTCAGGCAGTCATACGGCTCGAGTCCTTTCTCGCGCAGCGTCTTGCGCACGTCGGCCATTGCGGACGGCGGCGTGCCGCTTTCGATGATGGACGAAACGAACGCGGCGAAACCAGGCCCTTCCCAGCCCGCGTCCTTCGACAGCTCCGTGTGAATGAAGTCGAGGCCGTAGAACGCATGGTCCTTGTTCTCGATGCGCCCGAACAAATGCTTGCCGCAACCGGTGCAGGCATGACGCTGAATCAGCGCCGAATCGTCAACGACCTTGAGCTTTTCACCGTGCGCCGTCACCGTCAGCTTGTCGCGCGGCACGACCCCCACTACGGAGAATAGGGCGCCGGCGGGTTTCCAGCACTTCGTGCAGCCGCACGCGTGATTGAACAGCACCTGCGAATCCACGCGCACCTCCACGGGATCGGTTGCACATGAGCATCGCAAGGTGCCGCCCTTGAAATCGCTCGCGCCCTTCTGAATGCCGTGGTCGACGCTAGGGTGAATTGCCGTGGTCATGACCTGTCTCCTGGTTGGGGTCAGTTGTTGTCGTTCGCGATCAATAGTGAACGACGGTGCGGATCGACTTGCCTTCGTGCATCAGATCGAACGCTTCGTTGATCTCGGCGAGCGATTTGGTGTGGGTGACGAACGGTGCGAGTTGGATTTTCCCGGCCATGGCGTCTTCCACCATGCCGGGCAACTGCGAGCGGCCCTTGACGCCGCCGAACGCAGTGCCGAGCCAGCGGCGGCCGGTGACGAGCTGGAACGGACGCGTGGAGATTTCTTGCCCCGCGCCTGCCACGCCGATGATGACGGACTGACCCCAGCCGCGATGGGCGCACTCGAGCGCCGCGCGCATGACATTGACGTTGCCGATGCATTCGAAGCTGTGGTCGACGCCCCAGCCCGTCATCTCGACGATCACTTGCTGGATCGGCTTCTCATGGTCTTTCGGGTTGACGCAATCGGTCGCGCCGAATACCCGTGCGAGGTCGAACTTGCTCGGGTTCGTATCGATGGCGATGATGCGGCCTGCCTTGGCCAGCTTGGCGCCTTGGATCACGGCCAAACCGATGCCGCCCAAACCGAACACGGCCACGGAATCGCCTTCTTGCACCTTCGCGGTGTTCTTGACCGCGCCGAGTCCGGTCGTGACGCCGCAACCTAGCAGGCAGACCTGCTCCGGGTTCGCATCGGGGTTGATCTTGGCCAGCGAGACTTCGGCCACCACCGTGTATTCGCTGAACGTCGAGCAGCCCATGTAGTGATAGACCGGCTGGCCGTTGTAGCTGAAGCGCGTCGTGCCGTCGGGCATCACGCCCTTGCCCTGCGTGGCGCGCACCGCCACGCACAGGTTGGTCTTGCCGCTTTTACAGAAAAGACACTCGCCGCATTCCGCCGTGTAGAGCGGGATCACGTGATCGCCAGGCTTGACGCTGGTCACGCCCTCGCCGACTTCAACCACGATGCCCGCGCCTTCGTGTCCGAGCACGGCGGGGAAGAGGCCTTCGGGGTCGTCGCCCGAGAGCGTGAAGGCGTCGGTATGGCAGACCCCCGTGTGCGTGATCTTCACGAGCACCTCGCCCTTACGCGGCGGTTCGACGTCGATCTCGACGATTTCGAGGGGTTTGCCAGGCCCGAATGCAACGGCAGCACGTGATTTCATGTCAGTCCTTTGAGCAAAAGAGGGCAAACTCAGCCGGCGCGATCGGCGGCCGCTGAATACGTTCAACGAAGATAGGAGCGCACGAGGGAGACGACGTCATCGATCGATCCTTGCTGAGCACCGTTTGGTTGCGCGACATGCGAAAACTCTTCTCGTAAATGGCTTTCGAGAACACCAGCCATCAACCCGTTGATGGCGCCGCGCACGGCGGCTATCTGCTGAAGAATCGGACCGCAGTCGGCACCTTCCTCGAGCGCGCGCTCGAGCGCGTCGATCTGTCCTTTCACGCGGCGCACGCGGGCGAGGACGCGCTTTTTCTCTGCTGCGGTGTGTGGCATTTTTCTCGCTAAGGGAACTGGGGTGCAGTATAAGGTAGCATACTGGGCGGCAGTATGAAAGAAGGGATGAGAAATTGGCGCCGAGGGATTGATAGGGTACCTACCGTGCGCATCCTAAGATAGGGGTAGGTTTGTTCGGTAACCTATGGGGTGACGAACGGCCGCTGCTGTCCATAAGGTGGCGATACCGAGCAGGAGATACGGTGGACGAGATGCTCAATGCCGTTGGGGCGCCCAGCTATGGCGTGCGTGAAAGGCGCGCCGTGTGGACGATCGCGGTTGCCCAATTGCTTGGCACTTCGCTGTGGTTCAGCGCGAACGCCGCCATGCACGATCTCAAGATGGACTGGAACCTGACCTCGGCCGATGTGGGTTGGCTCACGAATGCCGTTCAAGCCGGTTTCATCATAGGAACGCTCGTCTCTACGCTGACTGGCATTGCCGACAGACTGCGCGCAAGCCGTGTATTTGCGGCATGCGGGTTGGCTGGGGCGTTATTGAACGCGCTTTTTGCGCTCTACGGTTCCGGCCTCGGGACAGCCATCGCGTTTCGGTTTGGCGTCGGCGTTGCGCTTGCCGGGATTTACCCCCTGGGGATGAAGCTGCTCGTCACGTGGGCGCCCTCGCGCGCGGCGCAGACGCTCGCTCTGCTCGTGGCCATGTTGACGCTTGGCACTGCCTCGGTCCATGCGATTCGCGCCACGTTCAGCGCGCTACCCTGGCAGTCGGCCGTGCTGGCCTCTTCGGCGCTGGCGACCATCGGGGCTATGATGGTCTACCGCCTGGGCGAAGGGCCGCATATCCGCGTTGCGACCAAGGCCGCGCGCTTCAAGGGAATCGGCAGCGTGCTCGGAGTGCGCGAATTCCGTGCTTCCGCGCTGGGGTATTTCGGACATATGTGGGAGTTGTACGCATTTTGGACTTTGACGCCCTTGCTCGTGCGGCACGCGTTCGGCGCTTCGGCTGAACACGCGGAAGCAGCCATAGCGTTTTGGTCGTTTGCCATCATCGCGATCGGCGCGGTGGGCTGCGTGGCCGGAGGCTCGCTGAGCAAGCGGATCGGTAGCGCTCGGACGGCCTGGGGCGCGTTGGCCATTTCGGGCACGATATGTGCCGCTTATCCACTGCTGGCTTCGCTCGGGAC
This sequence comes from Trinickia sp. Y13, assembly GCF_029522115.1. Lineage (GTDB taxonomy): Bacteria > Pseudomonadota > Gammaproteobacteria > Burkholderiales > Burkholderiaceae > Trinickia. Next base: position 60,913 of record NZ_JAKWFK010000003.1, read on the forward strand.
CTACGCCCAACTGGGGTTGCTGCTCGCGTGGGGCGTGAGCGTGATCGCGGACTCGCCGCAGTTTTCCGCGCTTTCCGTTCGGGCATGTCCTGCGCAGCAGATCGGCGGAGCGTTGACCTTACAAAACAGCCTTGGCTTTCTGCTTTCAGCGTGCTCGATTTTCGTGTCGACGAGCGCGTTCCCTGATATCGACGTCCGGGTCGCGTTTCTGTTATTGCCCGGTCCGGTGTTCGGATTGGTCGCGATGATGCCGCTCTTGTCGAAGCGGCCGCGCTGGTAAGCGCCCGCGTTCCCGCACCATGATGCCGTAGCGGTAAATCCTAGGAGGCGACGATGCCCATCCTGGCATTGGCGCCGTTGCGCGAACCTACTTGATGACGGATGCTCGAATGCCGGATCGTGATCCGATTGCCGATGCGCAGGCGCGCTTCGATGCGCTCGCCAATTATCAGGTCACGCTCGCATCGGCCGCTGCGGGCGCCGAGCCGGTCGAGATAAGGTATAGCTATCGCAAGCCGGGCTTCGTTCGCATGGATTGCATCCGGCCGCATGCCGGCACGACGCTCGTCTACAGCCCTGAAACCGGGAAAGTCACGCTTTGGCCTTTCGGTTTCGGCAGGTTGCCCAAGCTCGCATTAAGCCCCGACAATCCCGTCATCCAGAGTCCGCAAGGGCATCGCATCGACCGGTCGGACATTGGCGTGCTGCTCGTCAATATTCGAGAGCTGCAACGACACGGCGATACCCAGGTGGTCGGCGTGGAGACCATCGGCACGCGCCGGGCGTCGCATGTGATCGTGACGGGCGAACCCGGGCAGAGGGTGGCGGGGGTGTGCCGCTACGAATTGTGGTTCGATCTCGGCCTGGGGCTGCCCGTCAAGGCGGCGAGCGAGGGGGCGTGGGGCAAGCTCATCGAGACAGTGCTGTTGGACGATTTGCGGATCGACGTGCCCGAGTCGCAACTCGGGCCGTTCAGCTAGTCAGGAGTGCGAGCGCCGTATGGTCAAACAGACGTGTTTCATGGGCATGGCGCCGATCGATGCGCCCCTTACATCGGTGGCTTCACCCCGTTTTTCTCCACCACGATGCGTTGCGCCGTATAAGCCGATCCCATCGGGCTCGCAACCACGAACACTTGCTTGCCGGCCTGCAGATCGCTGCGCGTCGCCGGCGCGAACGTCACGACAGGCACGTTCTCCGGCACCGTGACCGCATTGGAGCCGCCCTTGTACGAGAGCTTCAGATTGCGTCCGTCGGTGCTTTGCACGACTTGGTCGACATTCGCGTTCGTCATCGTGCTGTTCGGACCCAGATCCCATGCGTAGTGGCCTTCGCCGGTGCCGCGCGCAGATTCGGGAAAAACCAGCACTTCGGTCGCGGTCAGCTTGCCGTCCACGCCCGTCATTGCCGCCGTGCCCACGAACGAGCCGGGCTTGATGTCTTGGAGCTTGATGTTCCTCAGCGCGTTGATGGGCGTGTCGCCCTTCAACGAAATCTTCACGATATCGCCGCTGCGGCGATGCACGGTTAGCGTATCGGCCGAGAGCGCAACGATGTCGCCGCGGATGCGCGTGGGTTTGGCCGGCGTTTGAGCGAGCGCTGCGCAGGTGATGGAGGCCAGCGTCAACGTGGCGACGCTGGCAGTGAGTGTGCTTCGAATCGACATGAAAGCTCCTTGAGTTGTCGAGGGTGATCGGACCGTGAACGTTAGGAACCGCCGAACCAGTTGTAGCCCTGGTTCTCCCAATAGCCGCCTGGGTATTCGTTGGTGACGGTGATGGCGACGATGTGCTTGGGGTTCTTGTAGCCGAGCTTGGTGGGCATGCGCAGCTTCATCGGGAAGCCGTACTTCGGCGGCAGGATCTGGCCGTCGTAGGTGAGCGTGAGCAGCGTCTGGGCGTGAAGCGCGGTCGGCATGTCGATGCTCGTCGAATAGTTGTCGGCGCAGTGAAAGGCGACGTATTTCGCGCTCGTATCGGCTCCGGCGTGGGCCAGGACATGCGCGAAGCGCACGCCGCCCCACCGGCCGATCGCGCTCCAGCCCTCGATGCAGATATGCCGAGTGATCTGGCTTTCTTGCGGCATGGCATGCAGCTCGTCGAGCGTCCATACGCGCTTGCCTTTCGCGAGACCGCCGATCGTGAGCTTGTAGCCGGACGGATCGACTTGCGGCACTTCGTCTATGTCGTAGAAGGCGTTGAACGGGAACGGGCGCGTGATCATGGACTCGGGATAAGTCGGCGCAAGCGCGTTCGGATCGAACAAGAGCGCTTGCACGTCGTCGTTGAACCTCGACATCTTGCGCAGCATCGCGTTCACGGACTGGTCGTCGGTGATGCTGCAGCCCGAGAGCATCGCGAGGCCGCCGAGCGAAAGGATGCGCTTGCCGAACAACCGGCGCGCTGGCGCTTTCAATTCTTTCGCCGCGTCCTTGACGATGAGTTCGGCATCGGGCCTAACGAGAGAGCGTTTGAATGACATGGTCGAATATCCGTTGGCGCGGCGTCACCGCCCGCGAATCATGAGCACGAGCGAGCGCGGCACGAGCGCCACCATCGCCACATGCACGACGAAGAACGCCACGAGAAAGCTCATGCCGAAAAAGTGCACGATGCGCGCGTTGTCGTAGCCGCCCATGAGCGTCCGTAGCAGCGGGAATTGCACCGATTTCCAGACGACGAGGCCGGAAAGCATGACGATGGCGAGGTCGGCGATGACCGCGAGATACGCAAGCTTTTGCACGGCGTTGTAATGAGCGAGATCGTCGTGGCCCAATTTGCCGCGCAGGGCGGCGTTCGCATCTTTGATGAGCGTCTTCACGCTCAACGGAAACAGGCGGCGCCGCAAACGCCCGGTTGCGACGTTCATCGCGAGGTAGGCCACGAAGTTGACGACCAATAACCACATCGCCGCAAAATGCCACTCGGTCGCGGCGCCGAGCCAGCCGCCCAACGTCACCGCGGACGGAAACGTCAGCGCTTGGAACAGGGGCGATGCGTTGTAGATTTGCCAGCCGCTCGTCACCATGATCACGATGGCGAGTGCGTTGATCCAGTGCGTGATGCGCAACCAGAGAGGCTGGGTAGGGTGCTGCGTTTGGTTTTGCACGGCATGCCTCGCATTCGATGGAGCCAAAACGCTTGACATGGTAGAAACGCGGCGCTGATCGATCGATGACCCATCGATGACTTTTTTGTCATGAAGGAATGGCTCGAGCCAGCGGTCGCTAAAATGTCGCCAATGCAATCAAGGCCGCCCCAGCATGACCATCCTCGTGATCGAAGACGACCGCAAGACCGGCGATTATCTGAAGAAGGGCCTGACGGAATCGGGCTATCAGGTCGATCTCGCCCGCAACGGTACCGACGGTCTGCATCAAGCGCTCGCGAACGCGTACGAACTCATCGTGCTCGACGTGATGTTGCCCGGCATCGATGGGTGGCAGATCATGTCGGCGCTGCGTGCCAAGCGCGACTTGCCTGTCATTTTTCTGACGGCGCGGGATCAAGTCGCGGATCGCATTCATGGCCTCGAGCTTGGCGCGGACGATTACCTCGTCAAGCCGTTCTCGTTTACCGAGCTGCTTTTGCGCATTCGCACGCTGCTGCGGCGCGGCGTCATGCGCGAATCGGATACGTACAAGGTTGCGGACCTGCAAGTGGACGTTTTGCGGCGCAAGGTGACGAGAAAGGGTATCGACATCACCTTGACCAATAAGGAGTTCGCGCTGCTGCATTTGTTCTGCAAGCGCCAAGGCGAGGCATTGTCGCGCACGCTCATCGCTTCCGAAGTGTGGGATATGAACTTCGACAGCGACACCAATGTCGTCGATGTCGCGGTGAAGCGCCTGCGCGCCAAGATCGACAATCCATTCGATCTCAAGCTGATTCATACGGTGCGCAGCATTGGCTATTCGTTCGGGGACGACGCGTGAGACGGCCCGCGCGCTCGCTCGCGATTCGCATCGCGCTCTCGTTCGCCGCGATCGTCTGCGTCGTGGTCGGCATGGTGGGGGCGGCGCTCTACCACGCGACCAATCGGGCATTGTCCACGCGCGCGGACTATCAACTGATCGGTCGCGTCGAGCATTTTCGTTCGCTGTTGCACGATCTCTATACGATCAAGGAAATCGAAGCCCGGCCGCGGCTCTTCGAAACGATGCTCGGCGACAGCCAGGATGTGATCATATTCAAGCGGGCAGGATCGGCTCCGATCATCAATGTCAATCCCGACCACATGGCGTTGCCGCCGCTTCGTGTCGTGCCGGTGGCCGAGGCCGTGGGGCTCGACGCGCTTTACGAGGGTAAGCGTCCCGACGGCGTGCGCATGCGCTGGGTCGCTGCCCAGGCGCAGATCGGCGACGATGGCGACGTCGTGCAGATCATCGCGGCGCACGTGATGACGCAGGAAGCGCGGGTATTGTCGATCTATCTGCGGCGCGTATGGATCACGGTCCTCTGTGCGGTGCTGGTGACCCTAGCACTCGCGTACTGGGTCACGAGCCGAGGGCTGATGCCGCTGAAGCTGATGGCGGACAAGGCTGCCGAAATTTCTCCCAACCGGATGACTACGCGACTCGATGTGGCAGGCTCGCCGGCCGAACTGCAAAGCCTCGCGGCCTCGTTCAATGCCATGCTCGATCGCCTAGAACATGGTTACGAACGATTGCTTCAGTTCTCGGCCGATCTTGCCCATGAGTTGCGCACGCCTATCGGGGTGCTGATCGGCGAAACACAAGTTGCGCTTGCGCATGAGCGCGGCGCAGCGGACTATCGCGCCGTGCTCGAATCGAACCTGGAAGAATTGGAGCGGCTCGCGCGCATCGCGCAAAACATCCTCTTCTTGGCGCAGGCCGATCATGGGCAGCAGGTTATCCAGCGCGAGCGCATCGATATCCGCAGCGAGATCGAGGCGATCGTCGAATACTTCGACGGGATCGCCGACGAGCGGCGAATCACGTTTCAAATCGATGCCGACGGCGAGATGGCGGTCAACCCGATCATGTGTCGCAGGGCGATCGGCAATGTCGTCGTCAATGCGGTGCGTTATGCCGATGCCGGCACGACCGTGCGGATCGACGCGCATGCCGATGCTGCGGGCGCGCGCATCGTCATCGGCAATTTCGGGCCGCGTATCGAGCGTGAGGCGCTCGCACGCTTGTTCGACCGCTTCTATCGCGGCGATGCGGCGCGCAGCGAGTTCACCGAATCGAGCGGGCTCGGCTTGTCGATCGTGCAGGCGATCATGCGGCTGCACGCGGGCGACGTATCGGCCAGTTGCTCGGCAGACGGTTGGATCGAATTCACGCTGAGCTTTCCGCGCGAGTCGCGCGCGGCCGGTTCCTAGCTGCGAGGCCGGGATGCGCCGTGTGCGATCGCACGTGAGCAGGGTGTGCGGCCGAATGCGAACGCGTGGTCGATCTTGACGAGCAGACTGCGGGCGAGCTTGGACGCGAAGCGTTGCACGAGTTTGTCCGTTAGTCGCGAGAGCAGGTAGGACGCACCCAGCGTGACGGCGAGCACGGCGACGAACGCAAGCAAGCGAGAATCTTTGAAGAGATAAACCGCAGCGAATGCGAACAGAAAATGCCACAAATAGATGGCATAGCTTTCACGCCCGACGGCGGTTGCGATGCGTCCCACGAACCGCAGCTGCTGGCTGTGCCCCCGATGCGCGGCCGAACAGAACACGAGCAGTAGCGCCGCCGAGCTGCCGGCCGCGAAGAGGGGCGCATATTCGTTCGCCAATCCGATCCATACGCCGCACACGGCGGCAAGAAGTGCGCAAAGCGCCATCATGGCGAGCGCCATGCTCATGCCGCGGCTGCCGAGCTTGGCGTGCCCGTTCAGATAATGGCTAAAGAAATGCCAGCACCAAATGCCCACGAGAAAACAGGGCACTTGCACCGGTGGCCAGAAGTAGAAGAACGAGTTGTTCTCCACGTTGCACGACAGGCCGCCGCCGCAGGCGCCCGATGACACGAATGCAGCGCACGCGAGCAGCAACGCCGCGGTGATCGTAAGGAGCCGGGCTCGCGTCGTGGCATAGAAGAAGATGAACGGTGCGATCGAGTAAAACAACATTTCCACGCCGATCGACCACCCGCCCGGAACCACATTGTTGATCGCGGAGGGCGACACCGCATGCATGAACAGCAGATTTAGGACGATGTCTCCCGCATCGTGCTGGCCCAGAATCGAGGCATGATCTGGCGCGAAGCGGTATGTGTACCAACTCATCGCGCCGTAAGCCAGGATCGCGACGTAATAAAGCGGCGCGATGCGAAAGAAGCGCTTGATGTAAAAGCGCGCCGTAACGTGGCGGGCAGCTCGATATCGCGCGTGGTCGGCGGCGAGCGTCATGAAGATCGTAATGGCGCTGATGACGAAGAACAATTGGACGCCGTATTGGCCCATGCGGGCCAGCACGGCGGCCCATTGGGGCAGATGAGGGAATTGAAATGACAAATGAACCGCAACGACCGCAATGATGGCAATGGATCGAGCTTGATCGAGACCAGATAACCTTTCTCGCTGCATCCTTTCTCCTGGTAATGATGTGAAGAAAAGCGAAGCCGCATTGCTTCAAAAGCGGCGTTGGGATGCAGGAATTGAGCCAGGACGGGTCGGACATATGGCGATCGGCGCGCGAGACTGTGCGCATAGGCTCCCGGCGTATCGTCGCGCTCGCGTGGGCGATCCCGTCGGCCGCGCTCTAACGCGTCAAAGGAACAACACGGATGAAAGAATTTCAGGCGGAGGGCGAAAAGACCCGCTACTGTTCCATTGAAGATCTCGACGCCGATCGGCAGCTAGCGCACGCAAGGAGCGCGAAGCCGGCGTCAATAGCGATGAGCGCGGTGCCATCGAGGCGCGCTTTAAAGGAGGGGAGATCATGACGGATCGCGACACGGTATTCGTGGGCTCCATCCCGAAGTTCTACGACACGCTCATGGTCCCGCTCATCTTCGAGGCCTACGCCGCCGATCTTGCCGAACTCGCCGCGGCATCCGCGCCCCGGTCGGTGCTCGAAACGGCGGCCGGCAGCGGCGTCGTGGCGCGATCGCTTGCACCGAGGCTCGGCGCAGACACGCGCTATGTGGTAACGGACCTGAACCAGCCCATGCTCGACTACGCCGCCAGCAGGCAAGGGCTCGATAGCCGAATCGAATGGCGGCAAGCGGATGCGCTCGCGCTGCCGTTCGACGATGCGTCGTTCGACGTCGTTTGCTGTCAGTTCGGCGCGATGTTTTTCCCCGACCGTGTCGCCGGTTACGGCGAGGCGCGTCGCGTATTACGAGAAGGCGGGCGCTTCGTCTTCAATGTCTGGGATCGCATCGAAGAGAACGCTTTTGCCGACGACATCACCAACGCTCTCGCGACTGTGTTCGAGCATGACCCGCCGAGGTTCCTAGCGCGCACGCCGCACGGCTACCACGAGGTCGCATTGATCCGCGAGGAATTGAGTAGCGCGGGCTACAGCGACATTCGGATCGAGACCCGCGAGAAAACGAGCTTCTCGACATCGGCACGAGAGGTCGCCACGGCTTATTGCCTCGGGACGCCGCTGCGCAACGAGATCGAGGCGCGCGACGCAGACTTGCTGCAACTAGCGATAGAGCGAGCCACGGACGCGATCGTGAAGCGGTACGGCGAAGGTCCGGTGGCCGGCAAGATTCAGGCGCATGTGATCGTGGCGGCCGGGTGACCGAGCCTCGTCGGCTGATCCGGACGGCAGGCCGCGCGTAGGGGCTGACACGCGTTTGCCATGCATTGACGGCAGAGGTCTGCAGCGTATGCATCGTTCAGATTGCCGCCGCGAGCCACGCCGCCATCTCCTGACTGCTCATGACGCCGCTGCGTCGATCGACCTCGTTGCCGGCGCGAAACAAGACCATCGTCGGAATGCTGCGAATTTGAAATTGCGTGGCGATGTGCGGGTGCGAATCGGTGTTGAGCTTGGCAAACAGGACGCGGCCTTTGAGCTTGTCGGCCGCCGCCGATAGCTGCGGCGCCATCGCGCGACAAGGCCCGCACCAGGGCGCCCAAAAATCGACCAGCACCGGAAGATCGTTCCTGACGATGAATTGGACGAAGCCGCTCGCGTCCAGTTGCACGGGTTCCGGGTTGAGCAGCGGCTCGCCGCAAGCACCGCATACGGCACTCGCATCGAGCCGCGCCGGCTCGATGCGGTTGACTCTCCAGCAATGGCTGCAGACGATATGCATGATTCCTCCCTGAGTGCCTCGATGCGCGCGGGCGTGGCATGCCGGGGCCGCTGGCCGCACCCCGGCCGCCTCGATGCGCGCGACGCATCAAGACTTGAGCTTCTTTGCCCCCAGCAGATCGAGCAGCAGGCGTTCATACGCAGGCTCGGTCGAACCTGTGCGCATACGGTGCAAGAAGTATTTCTCGAAGCCGATCTTGGCCAGATGCACCCATTTTCCTTCGCTGGACCAGTTCAAATTGCGCGGCGGAATCTGCGGCAGCGCGACGAACGCCACGCCGCGGTCGCCGAAGTCGGCAAGGCATATCGCGTTCCAGGTCGCGCGCGTCTCGGGCTCCTTCTTATCGAGCGCGGCACGGATGTTTTCCGCCGTGGCGCTGACCATCGATTCGATCATGAACCCGGTCTTGGGCACGCCTGTCGGTATCGGGGTCGCTTCTTGGGGGGCGATCGCCACGCATACGCCGATCGCGAAGACGTTATGGTACGTGGGGTTGCGCTGATATTCGTCGATGATGACAAAGCCCCGCGGGTTCGTGAGTTTGTCGATGCCGGCCACCGCATCGACGCCCTTGAATGCGGGCAACATCATGGAAAAGCGAAACGGCAACTCGTGCTTGCGGCGTTCCTGGCCCAGATCGTCGTGCTCGGTGACGAATACATGGCCCGCGTCCACTCGCGTGGTCTTCGCGTTGCAGATCCATTTGATATCGTGCTCGCGCATCGTCGACTCGAGCATGCCTTTGGAATCGCCCACGCCTCCGAGACCCAGATGCCCGATGTACGGCTCCGGCGTCACGAATGTCATCGGCACGCGATCGCGGATCTTGCGACGGCGCAGGTCGGCGTCCATGATCATCGCGTACTCGTAGGCCGGCCCGAAGCACGATGCGCCCTGGACGGCGCCGACCACGATCGGGCCGGGATCGGCGACGAAGGCGTCCCACTTGCTGGCCGCTTGCTCGGCGTGATCGATTTGGCAGATCGAGACCGTGTTGCCCTGCGGGCCCAGCCCCTCCACTTCATCGAAGGCCAGCTTAGGCCCCGTTGCGACGATCAAGTAGTCGTAGGCGAGCGTTCTACCGTCCGCGAGCTCGATCTCGTTGCGCTCGGGATGTACTCGCTTCGCGCCGGTCGCGTCGAAGCCGATGTGCTTCTTGTCCAGCACGGGCTGCAGTTCCACGCTGACATCGTCGCGCTTGCGCCAGCGAACGGCGACCCATGGGTTGGACGGCACGAAATGAAAGTGGGTGTCGTCGGAGACGAGCGTGACATGGTCCTCGGTGCGCGCCGCCTTGCGCATCGCAAAGGCCATGGACAGGCCGCCGAGTCCGGCGCCCAGAATGACGATTTCAGCCATGCTGCCTCCTTCTCGAGTGCGCCACATGGCGCATGAATATCTTGACCGGCGCCTGTGCAACGCCGGCGTGCGATTACGGTGCGCTAATGCAGCATCGCGTTGATGGTTTCGAGTTGCGCCTCGTCGAGTTCGCCCGCTGCTGCCGCGAGTCGTAGACGATCGAGCAGGACTTGATAGCGCGCGGCTGCAAGATCGCGCCGCGTGCCGGCGAGCGCCTGCTCGGCGTTGAGCACGTCGATCGAGGGACGCTCGCCCGCTTGAAACCCGGTGCGGTTGGCGTCGAGTTGAAGCTCGGCCGAGCGCAATGCTTGACTAAGCGCTATGACCTGGGCCTGGGCGCTTCGCATGCCGAGGAAAGCCTGACGCACCTCGCGCGCGGTGGAGACGCGCGCCGCGTCTTCGTCAAGGCCCGCGCGGGTCAGTAATGCGGCGCTTTCTTGCGCTTTCGCGCTGCGCAGGCCGCCCGTATAGAGCGGAATGGTGACCATGATCCCCACTACGGCGCTGTTGCTGCGCATGGAGCTGTTTCCGCCATAGCCCGCGCCGTTGACGCGGTCGCCGATATAGGAGGCGAAGGCATCCACCGTCGTGCCTGCGCCCGGCCGATAACGCGAGGTTTCGGCGCGCGCGCTATCGATGCCGAGCTTGCGCAGTTCGATGAGCGGGTTGCCGGTCATGGCGCGGGATTGCCAGTCGCCGAGCTCGCCGCTACTCATCGATTCGACCGCGGCCGAGCCAGCGAGAGGACGCACGGCGCCTTGGGGGGCGCCCGTCAAGTCGCTCAACTCACCGCGTTTGAGCTCGAGCGTCGTTTGCGCCGCCAGCATTTGCGCCTGGGCAAGATCGGCGCGCGCTTGGGCGTCCTTGATGTCGGTGACCGGTGCATCGCCCGTGTCGAATCGGCCTTGGGCGATGTTGCGCGCTTCGAGCGCCGTATCGCGAATCGATTGCAGCGCCGCCACGTTGTCTTGGGCGGAGAGCACGCCGAAATACGCTTGCGCGACTTGCAACAGTAGCGTCTGGCGCGCAACCCGCAACGAGGCATCGCCGGCGTCGGCGGCGTCGTTCAGTTGCCGCGCGTCTGCATTTTTGGTTGCGCTGTAGAGATTCTCTTTGATTGTGATCGCCCAGCCCGCGCCGGTCGCACCGGCTGCGCGCGTATCGAACGCGATGCCGTTGCTCGACCCGAAGCCGCCGCCCGCGAAATGCGCGCCCGTCGTTTCCTGATCGATTGCACCGTAGCGCACATTCCCCGTTGCGAAGACCTGAGGCAGGTAGCCGGCGCGGCCTTGCTTGCGCTTGGTCGCATCGGCCTGGTTCTGCGCGAGGGCGGCAGCGTACACCGGATCGTGCGCGAGCGCCGCCTGCGCCGCGCCGAGCAGGTCCGTTTGCGCATGGGCGTTCGCGCTCGCTGCAAAGAGCGCGAACGCCCAGGCCCTAGCGACGTGCCTCATCGTTTTCACCGTTCGGTTCTCGCAGTCGTCGTCCGCGCCTCATGCGCCCGCGCGCAGACCGAGCTTGCGCATGAAAATCTCCATCGGACACCACCGTGTCAGGCCGCTTTGCAGCAAATTGGCGCCGACGAACACCGTGCCCCACAGCCACCACGCGCTCACGTAAAGCGGACTGGCCGGAGCGCCGAGCGCGAGGGTGACGAGCACGAACAGGCCTGCGAAGACGCGGGTGATTTGCCAGGAAGTCATGATTGCACTCCTTACGGATTGACAGTGGAGGGCGGCGTGCTGCCCAAGCGCCGCCGGTACGCCGTGTAATAGAGCAGCGGGATCACTACGAGCGTGAGCAGCGTCGAGACGAGGATGCCGAAGATCAACGAAACGGCTAGACCATTGAAGATCGGATCGTCGAGGATGAAGAGCGCCCCGATCATTGCGGCGAGCGCGGTGAGCAGGATCGGTTGCGCGCGCGTGGCCGCCGAATGGACGACGGCATCGCGGAAGGGGACCCCTTCGGCAACCTGCAGATTGATGAAATCGACCAGCAGAATCGAGTTGCGCACGATGATGCCCGCCAACGCGATCATGCCGATCATCGAGGTCGCGGTGAATTGCGCGCCCAGCAACGCGTGTCCCGGCATCACGCCGATGACGGTGAGCGGGATCGGCGCCATGATGATGAGCGGCGTCAGGTACGAGCCGAATTCGGCCACGACGAGCAAGTAGATCAGCATCAGCCCCACGGCGTAGGCGATGCCCATGTCGCGGAAGGTTTCGTAGGTGACCTGCCACTCGCCGTCCCACTTGAACGAGAACGCGCGATAGGGATCGTCGGGTTGACGGATGAACCATTCGCCAAGTTTGCCGCCGCCCGGCACGCCAAGCTTGGCGAGCTTGCTTCGCATCTCGAACATGCCGTAAAGCGGGCTATCCACCTTGCCGGCCATGTCTCCCACGACGTAGGTGACGGGCAGCAGATCCTTGTGGTAGATCGGTTGCTCGATTCGAGTGTCCCGCTCGCGGATCAGCGACGACAGCGGGACCAGTTGGCCTTGGCCGCCGCGCACGGCGAGGGCGAGTAGCGCGGAGGCGTCGCCGCCCAGCGTCGCGGGCAACGCGAGGCGCACGGCGGCAGGGTACTTGTTGCCGTCGCGAAGATAGGTGACCTCCTCGCCCGTGAGTCCCGCCCGCAGGGTGTGTGCGACGTCCTGCTGAGAGACGCCGAGTAGACCAGCCTTGCGCCGGTCGAGCTCGAAGTCGCGTTGGGGTGCGGCGGCGACCGTGCTGTCGTCGACGTCGACCACGCCGGGCGTCGCGGCGAATACATCGCGAATCTCGTGCGCCACGGCGTTGCGCTGCGCTTGTCCGGCGCCGTACACCTCGGCGACGATCGGTGCGAGCACGGGGGGGCCGGGCGGCACTTCCACGACTTTGAGGCGCGCGCCGTTGCGCTCGGCGATCTTTTCGAGTTCGGGCCGCACCGATGCGGCGATCGCATGGCTTTGCCGGCGGCGCTTGGATTGGTCGACGAGATTGACCTGAATGTCGCCGACGTTCGCACCGCTGCGCAAATAGTATTGGCGCACGAGCCCGTTAAAGTTGATCGGCGCCGACAAGCCCGCATAGGCCTGGTACGTCGCCGTCTCCGGCACCGTCGCGAGGTAAGCGCCCATGTCGTGCAGGACGCCCGCAGTGCGCTCGAGCGGCGTGCCGGCGGGCATGTCCACGACCACCTGGAACTCGGATTTATTGTCGAACGGCAGCATCTTGAGCACGACCCATTGGACCGCCGGCAATGCAAGCGAGAGGGCGATGGCGCCTGCCACCGCGAGCCACAGCAGCGAACGGTTGCGCTCGCCGTGCGCATCGTCGAGAAACGGTGCGAACAGCCGGTTGAAGAAGGGCAGCATCTTCGTTCGCAGTTTCTCTCTGGCGCTCGGTTCACCATTGGCGGGCTTGCCATGCTGCGCACGCGCAAGCCAGGTCCGCGAGAGCCAAGGCGTGACGATGAAGGCGACGGACAGCGAGATCGCCATGCCCATGCTCGCGTTGATCGGGATCGGGCTCATGTACGGCCCCATCAGCCCCGTGACGAAGGCCATCGGCAGCAGCGCCGCGATCACGGTTAGCGTGGCCAAAATAGTGGGTCCGCCCACCTCGTCGACGGCATGCGGGATGATGGCGGCCAGCGGCGTGCCGGGTTGAAGCTGATGATGGCGATGGATGTTTTCGACGACGACGATCGCATCGTCCACGAGAATGCCGATCGACAAGATGAGCGCGAACAAGGACACGCGATTGAGCGTGAAACCCCATGCCCAGGAGGCGAACAGCGTCGCAGTCAGCGTAAGGATGACCGCCACGCCGACGACGAGCGCCTCGCGCCATCCGAGCGCGAACAATACGAGCACCACCACCGACGTGGTGGCGAAGGCGAGCTTTTCGATCAGCTTCATCGCTTTCGCATTCGCGGTGACGCCGTAGTCGCGCGCGACCTCGACCTTGACGTCGGCGGGAATCACGGTGTTGCGCAAGGTGCCCACGCGTTGCAAGACGTGTTTGGCGACCGTCACCGCGTTTTCGCCCGGCTTTTTGGTGACGGCGACGGAGATGGCGGGATACTCCGCTCGATGTGCGCCCGCGATGCCTTCCCACACATAGTGCGTAGCCGCCGGCGGTCCTTCCTCGATGGCCGCGACGTCCGAGACGAACACGGGGTGGCCGTTGCGGACAGCGACGATGACTTCGCCTACATCCCGCGCGTTGACCAACACAGGGCCGCTTTCGACGTGGATGCTGCGGTTTTCCCTGACGAGATCCCCGACCGTCGCGCCGGCATTGGCGGCAGAGAGCACGCGCTGCAAATCGTCGACGGTGACGCCCGCGGCGCGCATGCGCTCGGGATCGAGCAGGACGTTGACCGCGCGTTGCGGGCCGCCGATGGTCGTCACGTCGCGCGTGCCGGGCACGCGCTTGAGTTCGGCTTCGATGGAATGGCCGACGCGCTCCAGGTCGTACGCGTTGCCGTCGGGGCGCGTGCTGTAGAGCGTCAGGACGACGATCGGCACATCGTCGATGCCTTTGGGCTTGATGAGCGGGGGCAGGACGCCAAGATTTTTCGGTAGCCAGTCGGCGTTGGAAAACACGGTGTCGTACAGGCGCACGAGCGCCTCGGTGCGCGGCACGCCCACCTTGAACTGCACGGTCAACACGGCCAGCCCAGGGCGCGAGACGGACATCACGTGCTCGATGCCGCTGATTTGCGACAGCACCTGCTCGGCGGGGCCGGCCACCATCCGTTCGACGTCTTGCGCGCTTGCGCCGGGAAACGGAACGAGCACGTTGGCCATTGTCACGTTGATCTGCGGCTCCTCTTCGCGCGGCGTCATGACCATCGCGAACAGGCCGAGCAGCAGAGCGACGAGCGCAATGAGCGGCGTGATCCGGTTCTGCAGAAAAAAGGAGGCGATGCGGCCCGATACGCCGAGTCTCGATTCGTCTCTCGTCATGGCGTAGCCTCGCGCGTCATTGTCTTGCCGCCGCCAGCGGGTCCAGCGCGATGCGCTCGCCCGCCGACAGCCCCGCAAGCACTTCGACCCGGTCGGCACGCGTTTCCCCGAGCCGCACTTGGCGCAGCGTGGCGCTGCCGTCGCCGGCGACGACATAGACGCCCGTGACCTCGGTGCGGCGCACGATGGCGGCCAGCGGGACCATCAAGCGCGGTCGAGGGGCGCCGGCCACGAAGTGGGCCCGTGCAAACATGCCCGGGCGGGCCGCCGCCCCGGCCGCAGCGGGCAACCCCAGCCGCACTTTCACCGAGTCGCTCAGCGGATCCGTGACGGGCAGCACCGTGACCGAAGTCGCGGTTTGCCATTGCAGCGCCGCGGGTGCGTCGGGCAACTCGATGCGTACGGGAAGAGTATTGGCGGTCAGCGCTGCGGCGCGCGCTTGCGGCACCGTGGCGACCGCGCGCAGCGCGCCCGGATCGAAGAGCGTCACGAGGGGCATGCCCGGCATCGCCATCGAGCCCAGTTCCACGTCGACGCCGGCAATCGCGCCGGCGTACGGGGCGGCGATGCTGTGCAGGGAAGGCCCGACAGCGGCCGCGCTGGCATCCGCCTGTCTGGCCAGTGTCATGGACGAAGCCGATTGATAGCGCGCTTTTGCGCGATCGAGCGCGGCTTGGCTCACGTATTGCTTATCGAACAAGAACTGAGTGCGCTCCAACTCGCGCTGGGCGACGTCGCGTTCGGCCTGGGCGGCGGCTGCCTGGGCGCGCACTGCCGCCAATTGCTGGTCGACGGCGCGTTGATCGACCGATAGCAGCATTTGCCCCGCGCTCACGCGGTCGCCGGCTTTGACATAAAGACCGGTGATGCGCCCTGCGACCTGCGCGGCGATCGTGGTTTGCCGCGTCGACTCGACGACGGCGTCCGCGACGATCTCATCAGCCACGGGCGCGAGTTCGACCGTGATCGTGGCGAGCTTTTCGGCATGGGCGCACGTCGTGCCCACGGTCATGCCGGCGACCACTGCGGCCACGGCTACCACTGCGAAGGCGCGCCAGCCGCGGCGCAGCGGCGCGGCTGCACGCGCGTCCGGTGCGCTGCACCGCGTCAAAGCCGTGCGCAACGTCTGTCTGGCGAGACGAGGTGCGCCGCACACATGCTGTTGGTGTCGAGAGGTCATGGTTGAGCAACGATGGGCGACGAAAGAATCGGCATGCGGCCCCGGGTGCATAAACGCAACCCGTTTGCCGCAAATCCCATCTTCGGCTCGCCCATGTCGTTGCCTTTGATCGAGGTCAACGATAGCGCGCGCCAATGTTCGTCTTCGCACGACGAATGACCCCTCGGCAGCGAGCGGGCCGCTCGGTCGAGCTCTGGCATACACTTGCGCTTGCGCAAAATGTTCGTTTTGACTCGACCAAGGAGGCTCCATGGAGTACGTGGTGGGTGTCGATATCGGCACGCAGAGCACGAAGGCGCTGCTCGTCGACCGTGATGGCGCGATCCTCGCGCGGCATTCGGCCGGTTATCAGCCCGATATGCCCAAGCAGCTGTGGGCCGAGCAATGGCCCTCCGTCTGGTTCGACGCCGTGGTCGAATGCATCGCTGGGTGCGTGCAAGCGGCGCGCGAGCAGGGCGTGGATCCATCGAAAATCCGCGCCGTCTGCGTGAGCAGTCTCTATGGCGGGTCGGGCATTCCCGTCGATGCCGAGATGCAGCCGCTGCATCCCTGCTTGATTTGGATGGACCGCCGTGCGACCGAGCAGGTGGAGCGCGTGCGCGAGGGCGTCGATCTGGACCGGCTGTACACCGTCACGGGCAATGGCGTCGACAGCTACTACGGTTTCACGAAGATGCTGTGGTTGCGCGAGAATCGGCCCGAGCTCTGGGCGAAAACGCGCTATTTCCTGCCGCCGAACGCCTATATGATTTATCTGCTGACGGGCGAGATCGCGGTCGATCACAGTTCGGCCGGCAACATCGGCGGCATCTACGACGTCGCGCGGCGCGAGTGGTCGCACGAAATGCTCGACACGCTTGGGATCCCGGCGAAGATGATGCCCGAGCGGCTCGTCGAATCGACCGATGTCGTCGGCGGCTTGCTGCCGCAATGGGGGCAGCGGCTCGGCCTCGCGGCGGGAACCCCGATCGTCGCGGGCGGCGTCGATGCCGCGGTCGCGACGTTCGCGGCGGGGGCGACGCGCGTCGGTCAACACGTCGCCATGATCGGCACGAGCATGTGCTGGGGCTACATCAATCAAGCGGTCGATGCGCGCCACGGGCTCGTGAGCATGCCGCACGTATTCAATGGCCGCCGCGACCTGTACGTGTTCGGCGGGGCCATGGCGGCGGGGGCATCCGTCGCCTGGTATCGCGATCAGTTCTGCCACGAAGAAATCGAAGCCGCGCGTGCGCTCCCGCATGGCGATCCGCACGTGTTGCTCGAAAGCGCGGCCGCGCGCGTGGCGGCCGGTTCGGACGGCGCGCTCTTCTTGCCGTATCTGATGGGCGAGCGCAGTCCCGTGTGGGATGCGAAGGCGAGCGGCGCATTCATCGGGCTCAGTCTCGGGCACACGCGCGCGCATTTGTACCGGGCCGTGCTCGAGGGTGTCGCGTTCGCGCTCGAGCACAACATCGAGGCGGGCCGTCAAGGCGCGCAAGCGCTCGAGGACAAGCTGATCGTCGTCGGCGGGGCGGCGTATTCCGGCTTGTGGATGCAGATCATCGCCGATGTCACGGGCTATCCGGTGTTCACGATCGAACAGGAGGTGGAAGCCGCCATGGGCGCGGCGCTCTTGGCAGCGTTCGGAGTCGGGCTCGTTTCCGAGGAAACCGCGCGCGGCGGGTGGTCCAGGCTCGTCGAGCGCGCCCGTCCCGATGCCGCGCGCCGCGCACTCTACGCAGAGCGTTTCGAGGTCTATAAAGGCCTTTATCCCGCGCTCAAGCCTTTCATGCACAAGCTGCGTTCCTCGTGAAGCCCACGGCTGCGGCGGGCGAGGCGTCGCCGCCGCATCCAGCGCATTGGGACAAGCGGCGATTTGCCGCGCGCAACCGTCACTGGCGTTCAAGACGCTGCGGCCGTGCGCCGAGATACTGGCCTCCTCACGCTTAGGCTCAAGGAGGCCATATGCTGCAAGGTTATTCGATCCCGCGCACGCCTGCGGGACGTTCGTCGCTTGCGCCACGACCGCCCTGGCACTACACGGGCGAGGTGCTTGCCGTCGAGTTTTCCGCGGATGCCGCCGCGGCCGCCGCCTATCTGCCCCCAGGCCTGAGCCCGGCGACGGGCGAGCGCGCGGGCCGTTGCGCGCTTTATTTCTGCGACTGGCAATTCGCCACCGATAGCGGCCAGGAATATCTCGATCCGTTCGCCAGTCAATATCGCGAAACGATTCTGCTGATCGCGTGCGAGCGCGACGGCGAACGCGCTTCGTTTTGCCCGTATATCTGGGTCGATCAAGACCTCGCGCTGATGCGCGGCTTGATCCAAGGGTGGCCCAAGCAATTCGGGCGCACGGGCATGACGCGCTGCTACGGCTCGCAAACGCCGGCAGCGCCTCGCGCAGCGGGCGGCGGCCGTTTCGGCGCGGCGCTGACGTTTCGCGAGCGCCGTGTCGCCGAAGCGCAAATCACGCTGCAAGGGCAAAGCCATCGATTGCCCGATCCGGGTTTCGCCTCGACCTTCAACGTGCGTCACTTTCCACGCTTGAACGCGGGCCATCACGACGACGCGGCCGTGCACGAGCTCGTGCAACTGCGCGCACGCGACGTATCGATCGAGAATCCGATGATCGGCCAGGCGTCGTTGACCTTGTTCGACCATCCCGGCTTGGAACTCGCCGCTTTTGCGCCGGTATCTGTCGGCGAGGGATTTCGCATGACGGTCTCGTTGACGATCGACGACCTGCAAGTGGTCGAAGACTATACGACGGCGGCGCGATGAGCGAGAATCGGCGACGCGCGGCGGCGCAGCCGCTCGGCGATCGGCCAGGCCGATAGCCACAGAATCCGTTGGCCGGAGGCTTCATGGCGATGACGAGTTTCACGTGGTACTGCGGGACGACGCTGCCGGGCGAAGTCATGACCGCCGCTTTGGAGGCGTATCAGTTCGAGCCGCATTTCCACGATGCCTGGTCGATCGGCGCGATCGTGGCGGGCAGTTGCACGTTTTCATATGAAGGCGGCGTGCACGTCGCGCGGCAGGGCGAGCTCGTCGTCATCCCGCCGCTCGCCGTGCATACGGGCGGGAGCTCGGAAGGCCCGCTCTCGTACGCCATGGCGTACCTGCAACCGAGTTGGTTCGATGCCCATGCCGCGCTGACGCACGGCGGCGAGCCGGTGCGATTTTCCGATGTAGTGATCGCCGACGAGCCGCTGTGCCGCCGCGTAGCTGCGTCGCTCACGGGAGCCGGTCTCGACGATGGGACGCGCAAGCGCGCGATTTCAGCCGCGTTGTTCGAATTGCTCGCCAAGCACGCAATACCTGCAAACGCCGCCGCGCCCGAACAAGGCGAAACCGATGCTTGCGCCGAGTTGCAAGCATCGTTCGACCGCCACGACCTATCCAAAGCCGACGTAAGCGCCCTCGCGCAACACTGGGGCATGCACCGCACGACGCTGAGCAAACGATTCGCGCGGCGCTACGGTTTGCCGCCCGACGCGTGGCTGCGCAATTGGCGGGCGCTCAAAGCGAAATCGCTGATCGTCGAGGGCATGCCGCTCGCCGATGCCGCCGCGGCCACGGGTTTCGCCGATCAAGCGCATCTCACACGCGTATTCAAGCGCATTCACGGCGCGCCGCCGGGGGCATTGAAACGATCGCCGGCCGAGGGCGCGGCGCCACGCGAGCGCAGCGCCGCTTCAGGCGTCGGCATACCCGATCGACGCAAGGCAAAAAGTTAGACGGGCAGGGGACTTAGACGTCGCCCACAAATTCGCCACGGGCCGGATAGTCGTTCTTGATGACGAAGTCGAGCGCCTGTGTCATCTCGGCGAACGACGGCCGCACGAACGGCATCGACTGAAGCGACACGTAGTAGATCGAGCGATCGGGGCGAATCAAAAACACACCGGGTTCGGAGAACAGCGCCGGCTCTTCGATGCCGATGGACGTCTTGCCGCGCGATGCCGAAATGTAGAGCCCCCAGCGCCGCGCGACGGCGAGCGGCACGCCATAGCCGATCCGTAACTGCGACGCGCCCACTTTTGCGGCCATCGCTTGCGCGCGCGCTTGGTCATCGGTGCTGACCGCGATCGTGCTGACGCCGCGCTCGGCGAAGGCCGGCGTGAGGCGTTCCAATTCCTTTAAATAGTTCGCGCAGATCGGGCAGTGCAGGCCTCGGTAAAAGCAAACGAGGGTCATGCGCTCGGGCGTTTCGCCGCTTAGGTCGAAGCGCCCATGAGCAAGCGTATCGACGGACAGATCGGGCGCGATTTGGCGGGGGACGAGCATGGGGCGACTCCTTTTGAAGACGTGCCGGAAGTAAGCGATGGCCTCAGTGTTGCAGATTTACAGTCATGATGAGTCCGAATATCATGATCGAAAATCTTGCGCCGAGGATTGCCCATGGATCGACTGTCTGCCTTTTTCGACGCTTTTCCGCTCGAAGTCCACGTTCCCGTGTGTGCGGGGGCGAGCGAGCATGAGGGCCCGAAGCTATATTTGCTCGGCGACGCGAGCGGACGCCTCACGCAAGTCGTGCTCTATGTGCGCGGCGCGGCTGCTCCGGCCGAGGCGCTGATGGCGGTCGACGTGTCGTTCGGCGGCAGCGATAACCCGTTGCTCGGTACGCTGCCCGATGCGTTGCATCTGCCGGTCGACGACGATCGAACGGGCGTCGGCAACCTCGCCCGCGCTTTCATCGACGAATTGGCGAGCGCGCGGTGCGGCCATCGGCACGCGTTGCACCGGTTGGGCGAAGTCATCGTGCTGATGGTGCTGCGGGCGGCGATCGAGCGCGGCAGCACGAGGCCGTGCCTGCTCGCGGGGCTCGCGCATCCGCTCTTGCACCGCGTGTTGGTGGCGGTGCACGAATCGCCTGCTCATCCATGGACTGTCGAAGAGCTGGCGCACATCGCCGGGCTTTCGCGTAGTCATTTCATGGCGTTGTTTCCCAAAGTGGTCGGCGCAACGCCCATGTCGTATCTCACCAAGTGGCGCGTCCGCTTGGGCCAGCGCGAGTTGCGCCGCGCCAATACCAAAGTGAAAGCGGTGGCAAGGCGCGTGGGCTTCGCGAGTGCCGAGGCGTTTTCGCGTGCGTATCAACGCGAATTCGGGCGCCCGCCCATGGACGATATGCGGGTGTGAATGTCGCCCATGGCGCCGCCCCGGCGTGCTTCCCGGTGTTGCGGGCCGCGCCAGCTTGCTTTGCATCTTCTTGTGTTCGTTGAAGCTGATAGCAATTGGGCGTAGTGAAGGGGTAGGGCGACGCGCGATTGCGTCCGCCCGGGCATGGGTGCGGCGGCGCTCATGCGATGACCTGTGTCCGATGACCTGCGACCTAAGCGCGGGCCGTCTCGACGAACTGCACGATTGCGTCGTTCAACGTTACGCTCGCCTCGCGATGCGGCGAATGCCCGCCTCGCGGCAACTTGCAGAGCCGTGCCCCCCGCACCGCCCGTGCGATCGTGTCGACCTGCGCCATCGTGCCGTAATGGTCGTCCTCGGCTTGCACGGCGAGGACGGGACAGACGATCCGCGCCACTCGATCCACGATGTTCCAGGCTTTGAATTCGGGATCGAGCCAAATATCGTTCCATCCATAAAACGCCGAGTCGACGTCGGCGTGATAGCGGCTCAGTTTTTCGCGAAGATCGGTATGCTCGTACGCTTGCTTTGCTTGCGCAATGCTGCGCACGCTGATGTCTTCGACGAAAACGTGCGGCGCGATCACCACAGCGCCTTGCAGCATCGTTGGAAATGCACTCGCGTAAAGCAGCGCGATCGATCCGCCGTCGCTGTGCCCAATGAGCCACATGCGCCGTCGCTCGTCCTCGTCGATGTGCAGCGCATCGAGCAGCAGGGGCAAGACTTCGCACGCTTGATGCGACATGAAATCGACGGGCCACTTGACGTGATGCGCGCGCGGCGTCGAGCGCCCATACCCGGGGCGCGAATAGACCAAGCCGCGCATGCCGAGCCGCTCGCACAGCTGGCGCGGCCAATCTCGCCACATGGCGATCGAACCGAGCCCCTCATGCAGGAACACGGCAAGCGGCGCATCGCGCCCGCCGGCTTCGATCCACTGGTATTCGATCGTCAGCGCTTCGCGTCCCTCGCGTGCGGGAAGCGTTGCAAAGCGAATGTCGTCGTCATGCATGGGCATAGCGGATGGCATGGTCATGAAGGGCGTAGCGATCCTTGCTGTCGTTGCGTTTGCTCGCGCAGCTTGAAGCGTTGAATCTTACCTGTCGCCGTCTTAGGCAGATCGTCGACGAACACGATGTCGCGCGGATACTTGTGGGGCGCGAGACGCTGCTTCACGAACGCCTTCATCTCCTGAGCAAGCGCATCCGAAGGAACGTGGCCCGGTTTCAGCACGACGAACGCGCAGGTCTTCACTAGGCCGTCTTGTTCGACGCCGATCACCGCCGCTTCGAGCACGGCATCGTGCTCCGTGAGCGTCATTTCGACTTCGATCGGCGAGACGTATTGGCCGCTCACCTTGAGCATGTCGTCGCTGCGGCCCGCATAAACGTAGCAGCCGTTGGGCAGTTTGCGATACTTGTCTCCGCTCTTGACCCAATCGCCGAGGAAGGTGGCGCGCGACTTCTCGCGATTGCTCCAATACATGAGCGCTGCGCTCGGGCCTTTGATGTACAGGTCGCCGACTTCCCCTTCGGCAACGGGCGCCCCCTGTTCGTCGCGCAAC
This sequence comes from Trinickia sp. Y13, assembly GCF_029522115.1. Lineage (GTDB taxonomy): Bacteria > Pseudomonadota > Gammaproteobacteria > Burkholderiales > Burkholderiaceae > Trinickia. Next base: position 83,333 of record NZ_JAKWFK010000003.1, read on the forward strand.
TCGACCTCATAGCCGGGAACGGGGGTGCCCGTCGTGCCGTAGTGCACGTCGCCGCGGCGATTCGATAGGAAAATATGCAGCATCTCCGTCGAGCCGAGGCCATCGAGGACTTCACAGCCGAAGCGTGCGGTGAATCGTTCACCGACTTCGCGCGGCAACGCTTCGCCGGCCGAGGCGCAAACACGCAGCGCGAGATCCGCGGCCGCGGGCAACTGCGGGTAGCTCAGCATGTTCGCGTAGAGGGTGGGCACGCCGAAGAACACCGTCGGCCGATAGGTGACGAGCCGTTCGAATATGGCTTGCGGCGTCGCGCGCTCGGCCATCAGCACGGTCGTCGCGCCGACCGAGAGCGGGAAGGTCAAGGCGTTGCCGAGACCGTACGCAAAAAAGAGCTTCGCCGCGGAAAATACGACGTCACTTTCTTGCATGCCCAGAATCGGCTTGCCGTACATTTCGGCAGTCCAATATAGATTCGCATGCGTGTGCACGGTGCCCTTGGGTTTGCCCGTGGACCCGGAGGAATAGAGCCAAAATGCGATGTCGTCGCCGCTGGTGGCGGCCGCACTTGCCGCGGGCTGCGCCGCGTCTATGAGCGTGCCGAGACTGGGATGCGAAGACGATGCCGTCTCGCCCTGCGCGGATACGAATACGGTGCATCCGCCAGGGTGCGCTTGTGTCTGCGCTTGCGATAGCGATAGCGCCTCGACGAACACGGGCACGAGCGGGGCCGACGTGATAACGGCCCGCGCGCGGCTATGCGCCAGCATGTAGGCATAGTCGGGCGCCGTGAGCAGCGTATTGACGACGACCGGCACGATGCCCGCGTATAAAGCGCCGAGAAAGCACACGGGAAGATCGGCGCTGTCAAGCAGCGCCAGCAAGATGCGCTCTTCCGCGCGAACACCTTGCGCGTGCAGCGCTGCCGCAAATCGCCGCGCGCGTTCCTCGAGCTCGGCATAGGTCGTGACGCCGCGATCGTCGATATAGGCGGCTTTGGCCGCACGCGATCGGTTCAACGAAAAGACGTGCGACGCGAAGTTCAGTTGCGACGGCGGGGGCGTGAGCTCGTGCGCGTGCTCGGCCGTGGTTGTCGTGCGGGTATCCATGGGTGCTTCGTCTCCGTCCTGGTCCTCGAGGGGCCGATACCTGATTGGCTAGACGCTGCGCGAATGCGGCGGCTACGCGTAAGAGCGGTCGTGTTTAGGCTACAGGCGCGGCTCGGCGACACCCGTCATGGCTTCGATCGCGAGCGACGACGCTTGAACGGCGGCGCGCCGATGGTAGAACTCGAGTGCGCGCAGGCCGCCTAGTTCGGCGCCGCCGCCGGCCCGGCCCGGCCCGCCGTGCAGAGACATCGGCATCACGTTGCCGTGCCCGGTGTGGCTTTCGCGCACGGCCGGCGTGACGCAGTGAACGCGGCCGTGCGTGTCGGCCAATTCGAGGGCGACCGGGGCCACGCGTGCTTCGTCGTTCGCATAGACGGAGGCGACGAGCGAACCCCCGCCGCGTCGCGCCAATTCCACGGCGTGCGCTTCGGGCAATCCTTGGGCCGCTACGCGATAAGGCGCGACGGTCGCGACCGGGCCGAATACCTCGATGTCATGCATCAGACTCGCGCGGTCGGGATCTTCGACGACGAACAAATGCGGTGCGACGCAGGCCGAGGCGGCGGCATCGGCATCGACGAGCGGAGTCGATGCGCCGTCGAAGACGAGGCGGGCCTCGCGCGACAGCGCGGCGATGCCCGCTTCGACGCTCGCGCGTTGCGCGCGGCTCACGAGCGCGCCCATGCGTACCGATTCGTTGCGCGGATTGCCGACACTGATCTTGGCGAGCTTTGCGCAAGCCGCGTCGAGCACCTGCTCAAGCCAGGCTTGCGGCACGAAGGCGCGGCGAATCGCGGTGCATTTCTGCCCCGACTTCACGGTCATTTCACGCACGAGCTCTTTGACGAATAGATCGAACGCTTCGGTGCCGGGCGCACCGTCGCCGCAAAGAATGGCGCTGTTCAGGCTGTCCGCTTCCACGTTCAAGCGCGCGCCGCGCGAGACGAAAGCGGCATGCGAGCGCAACGTGGCCGCGGTGTCGGCCGATCCCGTGAACGACACGACATCGAACGCGCCGATTCGGTCCAACAAGCCCGCGGCGCTGCCGCACACGATCGAGAGAGCGCCCGCTGGCAAAATGCCCGCTTGCACGACGTCCGCCACCATCCGATGCGCGAGCCAGGCCGTGGCCGTCGCTGGCTTGACGATGACGGGAACCCCGGAGAGCAGCGCAGGCGCGGCCTTCTCCCACAGGCCCCATGAAGGGAAGTTGAATGCATTGATGAAGAGCGCGACACCCCGGGTCGGCGTCCACAGATGGCGAGCCCGGAACGACTGATCTTTCGACAGCGGCGTATCGGCGCCGTCGCGCCAGGCGAACGTTTCCCCCAACGCGGCGCCGTGCTTGGCGTACCAGGAAAGGGTATAGATGCCGCCGTCGATATCGACCGACGAATCGTTGCGGGTCGTGCCCGAGTTGGCCATGGCAATGGCGTAGTACGCCTCGCGATTGGCTTGCAGCACCTTGGCGATTTCGGCGAGCATCGAGGCACGCACGGCGTAAGACTGCGATCGAAGATGCGCGCCGCCCGTGTCGCGCGCGAATTGGAACGCCGCGTCGAGGTCGAGCCCGTCGCTCGAAACGCTGGCGAGCGCCTCGCCGGTTATCGGGTCGGTGAGCAATGCGCCTGGGCCGCTGCCGGCAATCCATTGCCCGGCAACGTAGTTTTCGAGTCGTTCTGTCATGGGTCGTCCTGATGCGGCACGCGGCGCCTAGGCGCCGGCGCCCGTGAAGTCGATCGCGCCTTGCGGCAGGAGATAGAGAATCAGCGCTTGGCCGCCCGACACCGTGGGCCGGTGTGCGCTGCCCGGGCCGTAGACGCACCAGCCGGCGGGCCGGCCGTCGAATGTCGCTTGCTCGGAAATGGGTACGATCAGATCGATTTCGCCGAGCGGATGCACGTGGTAGGGTCCGGCTAGATCCTCCATCTGCACGACGTCGACGGAGAATCCGTGCGTGCGCGGCGTCGGCTTGACGATGCGGCCGTAGCGTATTCCGCCCGCCTCGCGACGGCAGAGCCAGCCTTCGGCCACACCCGTGCGACATGCCTGGGCGAGCCCCGCATAGGTCGCGCTGCCCGGCGGCCAAGTGGCGTTGAGCCAGCTTTCGAGCGTTTGGTCGAGGGGACGGTCAGCAATGCGCTGCGTCACCTCGGCTATGAGGCTTTCGAAATCGTCGGGTGACACCGATGTCTCCTTGTTTCCGCTTGGAACGAGCCGGATGGCCGGCACTTAGCTGCACCGTAGTGCATGTAGTGCGAGCCGGGATGGGTGCGGCAAGCTGCTACCGTTTGCCGCATCGCCTCGTTTTGGCGAAAATTAGCGGTATAGAATCGATGTGTCAAGCACTATAGTGCGTGTATGACGAATTAGACGAGTGAAACATGAAACGAAATTACACCGTTGTGACAGGCGGTGCGGCCGCCGCGCCCGGCGTCAACGAGCCTGAAGGCGAGGGCGCCGAGCACGAGCGTGTCGAACGCGATCCGTTCATTGCCGCGATGGGCGAACGCGTTCGTCTGCTGCGCGCGCGGCGCGGGATGACACGCAAAGCGCTCGCCGCGGAAACGGGGCTCTCGGAGCGCCATCTCGCCAATCTCGAATCGGGAATGGGCAACCCGTCGGTGCAGGTTCTGCGGCAGATCGCGACGACGCTCAATTGCGCGTTGGCCGAGATCATCGGCGACGTCACGACGTCGTCCGCCGAGTGGATGCTGATCCGCGAGTTGTTGCAGGACCGCGATCAAGCGGCGCTGCAGCGCGCGCGTCTCGCGCTCGCGCAACTGTTCGAGCAAGCGCCGGCCGACCCGCACCGGCGCGAGCGAATTGCATTGATCGGCTTGCGCGGCGCGGGCAAGTCGACGCTCGGGCGCATGCTGGCGCAGGAAATGAAGGTGCCCTTCGTCGAACTCAATCGTGTCGTCGAGCAATTGGCCGGGTGCCCGCCCTCGGAAATTCACTCGCTTTACGGCGCAAGCGCCTATCGGCGCTACGAGCACAGGGCGCTCGAAGCCGTGATCGCCGAACATCCGCGTGCGGTGATCGCGTCACCCGGCGGGCTCGTGTCGGAGCCGTCGACGTTCAGCATGCTGCTGACCCATTGCTTCACCGTCTGGCTGCAGGCCACGCCCGAAGAGCATATGCGCCGCGTCGTGGCGCAAGGCGATTTGCGCCCGATGTCGGGCAATAGCGAGGCGATGGACGATTTGAAGCGCATCCTCGCCGGCCGCGGCGAACTCTATGGCCGGGCGGACATGACGTTCGACACGAGCGACAAGACGCTGGCCGATGCCTACCTGGCGTTGCGCGATCGCATTGCGGCTCGACTCGGCGCTGAAATGGAGTGACCCGCACGCGCGTGGCGGGCCGCCATTGCGCGGCCCGTGTTTACCCGTAACCACGCAAAACATGAATTAAAATGCTTTACATGCTGCCTGGTGATGCACTATCGTTCATCGAAACGATGCAGCTCATTAGGAGAAAGGCATGCTCAACCCGCAGACGGCGGTGCGCGTCGATTACCGCACCGACCCATCGCAGTACAAGCATTGGAAGCTCGCGTTCAATGGCCCCGTTGCCACGCTCGGCATCGACATCGCCGAGGACGGCGGCATTCGCGACGGCTACAAGCTCAAGCTCAATTCGTACGATCTGGGCGTCGACATCGAGTTGCACGATGCTTTGCAGCGCATTCGCTTCGAACACCCCGAAGTCAAGACCGTCGTTCTAACGAGCTTGAAAGAGCGCGTGTTTTGCTCAGGGGCGAACATCTTCATGCTCGGTTTGTCCTCGCATGCATGGAAGGTCAACTTCTGCAAGTTCACGAACGAGACGCGCAACGGCATCGAGGACACCTCGCGCCACAGCGGGCTCAAGTTCATCGCGGCCGTGAATGGCGCGTGCGCCGGCGGCGGCTACGAACTCGCGCTCGCTTGCGACGAAATCATGCTGGTGGACGACCGCTCCTCGTCGGTCGCCTTGCCCGAAGTGCCGTTGCTCGGTGTGCTGCCGGGCACGGGCGGGCTGACCCGCCTCACCGACAAGCGCAAGGTCCGGCACGACCGCGCCGATATTTTCTGCACGCTCGTCGAAGGCATCCGTGGCGAGCGGGCCAAGCAATGGCGGCTCGTCGATGAAGTGGTCAAGCCCAATCAGTTCGAACAAGCCGTGCAGGCGCGCGCGCTGGAGCTGGCCGCGCAAAGCGATCGCCCCGACGGGGCGAAGGGCGTGGCGCTCGAGCGCATCGAGCGCACGGACCGCGAAGACGGCATCGACTACGAAACGCTCGAAGTTTCGATCGACCGCGCCAAACGCACGGCCACCTTCGTCATGAAAGCGCCGAGCGGCGAGGAACCCGAGACGCTCGACGCGATCGTCGAAGCAGGCGCGCGGTGGTGGCCGCTTCGGTTCGCGCGCGAACTCGACGACGCGATCCTTTCGATGCGGACCAACGAACTCGAGATTGGCACTTGGATCTTCAAGACGTCGGGCGATGCATCGGCGGTCCTCGCCGCGGATGCGATGCTGCTCGCGCATCGCGATCATTGGTTCGTGCGCGAAACGATCGGCATGTTGGGCCGCACGCTGGCGCGCATCGACGTGTCCTCGCGCTCGCTGTTCGCCCTGATCGAGCCCGGTTCGTGCTTTGCCGGCACATTCGCCGAATTCGCGTTCGCCGCCGACCGCACCTATATGGCTGCGCTGCCGGCCAACGAGGAAGAAGAGCCGGCCATCACGCTCTCCGAAGTCAATTTCGGCCTGTATCCGATGGTCACCGGCCAGTCGCGCATTGCACGGCGATTTTATGAGGACTCCGAAACGATCGAAGCCGTGCGGGCCAAGATCGGCGTTCCGGTTCGCGCGGTTCAGGCCGAGCGCCTCGGCCTCGTGACGGCGTCGCCCGACGATATCGATTGGGCCGACGAGATTCGCCTCGCGCTCGAGGAGCGCGCCGCGATGTCGCCGGACGCACTGACGGGGCTCGAGGCAAACTTGCGCTTCAATGGCGCCGAAACGATGGAGACGCGCATTTTCGGGCGTTTGTCCGCTTGGCAAAACTGGATCTTCAACCGTCCGAACGCCGTCGGCGAAAAGGGCGCGCTCAAGGTCTACGGCAAAGGCAGCAAAGCGCAATTCGACGCGGCTCGCGTCTGACCGTCACGACTTCGCACGAGGAACGCACAATCATGTCCACGATCAACTATAGCGAGAAGATCCCCAACAACGTCGACCTGGCCGGCGATCGCACGTTGCAGCGCGCGCTCGAGCAATGGCAGCCGAATTTCCTGTCTTGGTGGGGCGATATGGGCCCGGACGGCTCGCACGGCTTCGACGTTTATCTGCGCACGGCCGTGAGCGTCGATCCTGGCGGGTGGGCGCACTTCGATCACGTGAAGATGCCCGACTATCGCTGGGGCATCTTCCTGTCTCCGGGCGAGGCCGATCGCAAGATCCATTTCGGCGAGCACAAGGGCGAATCGGCGTGGCAGGAGGTGCCGGGCGAGCACCGCGCCAACTTGCGCCGGATCATCGTCACCCAAGGCGATACGGAGCCCGCTTCGGTCGAGCAGCAGCGGCACTTGGGCCTCACGGCGCCGTCGATGTACGACCTGCGCAACCTGTTCCAAGTCAACGTCGAGGAAGGGCGGCACCTGTGGGCGATGGTTTACCTGCTGCACCGCTATTTCGGGCGGGACGGGCGCGAGGAAGCGGACGCGCTGCTTGCGCGCCGCTCGGGCGACGACGACAATCCGCGCATTCTCGGCGCCTTCAACGAGAAGACGCCCGACTGGCTGTCCTTCTTCATGTTCACGTACTTTACCGACCGCGACGGCAAGTTTCAATTGTCCGCGCTCGCCGAATCGGGCTTCGATCCGCTCGCGCGCACGACCAAGTTCATGCTGACCGAGGAAGCGCACCACATGTTTGTCGGGGAGTCGGGCGTCTCGCGCGTGGTGCAGCGCACGGCGCAGGTCATGAACGAACTGAAGACCGACGATGTGACCAAGCTGCGCGCGGCCGGCGTCATCGATCTGCCGACGATTCAACGCTATCTGAACTTCCATTACTCGGTGACGATCGACTTGTTCGGCGCGGATCAATCCTCCAATGCGGCGACGTTCTATAGCTCCGGACTCAAAGGCCGTTACGAAGAATCGAAGCGCGACGACGATCATCGGTTGACGGGAAGGCGCTACAAGCTGCTCGACGTCGAAGACGGCAAACTGGTCGAACGCGACGTGCCGATGCTCAACGCCATGAACGAAGTGCTGCGCGACGACTACATCGTGGATTCGGTCGCGGGCGTGAACCGTTGGAACAAGGTGCTGGAGAAGGCCGGGATCGATTTTCGTCTGACCGTGCCGCACAAAGCGTTCAATCGCCAGATCGGCACGTTCGCGGGCGTGCGCGTCGCGCCCGACGGCCGCATCGTGAGCGAAGCCGAGTGGGCGGCGAACGAGGCCAACTGGCTGCCCACGCCGCAAGACCGTGCTTATGTCGCATCGTTGATGGGCCGGGTGACGGAGCCCGGCAAGTTCGCCAATTGGATCGCGCCACCCGCGATGGGGATCAACCGTCAGCCGATCGATTTCGAGTACGTGAGGTTCAACTAGAGCCGAACGCCGAACGCCGAACGCCGAACGCCGAACGCCGAACGCCGAACGCCGAACGCCGAACGCCGAACGCGGCGCTAGCGACTAGCGTCGCCCGATCGGCCCTTGCTTTCACCGTACGTGCAAACGCATTACATCCGCTCCGCAGCGGCCTCTCCGGACGAGAGACGTTCCGGCGCGGGCAGTGAGCCCTCATGAATATGCCTGCCGCCCCCATCGAAGTCATCGAGCAGCACCTGATCGACCCCGAGATTTGCATTCGGTGCAACACGTGCGAAGAGACGTGCCCCATCGATGCGATCACGCACGACCAAAACAACTATGTCGTGAAAGCGGACGTTTGCAACGGCTGCATGGCCTGTATCGCTCCGTGCCCAACGGGCGCGATCGACAGTTGGCGCACCGTGTTCAAAGCGCAGGCCTACGGCATCGACGAGCAATTCGGATGGGATGAGCTGCCGCCGCAGCAAGCGATCGGCGAGGCGGCGACCGCATCGATGCAAGCATCGAGCGCCGAGTCCCTGGGCGGCGATGTGAGCGACATCGACGCCGACGCCGACGGTTCGACGCAGACGCGCAGCGCGACGGTGCCGCCTTGGTCCGCGGCGAAGCCCTATGTCAATCTCTACACGCATAAAGCGCCTATCCAGGCGACGGTGGTGGGCAACTATCGATTGACCGACGCATCGACCGAAAGCGACATCCGCCACATCGTCCTCGATTTCGGTGCGATTCCGTTTCCGGTGCTCGAGGGGCAATCGATCGGCATCTTTCCGCCGGGCGCGGCGCGCGACGGCAAGCCGCATCATGCGCGCCAGTATTCCGTTGCAAGCCCCCGAAACGGGGAGCGCCCCGGCTACAACAACCTCTCTTTGACGGTCAAACGCGTCACGCACGATCACGAAGGCAACGTGGCCGCAGGCGTCTGCTCGAACTACCTGTGCGATCTGCGCAAGGGCGACGTCGTCACGGTCATCGGTCCGTTCGGCAGCACGTTCTTGATGCCCAATCATCCGCATTCGAATTTGCTCATGATTTGCACCGGCACGGGATCGGCGCCGATGCGCGCGATGACCGAGTACCGGCGCAGGCGCCGGTTGCGCGGGGCGACCGGAAAGTTGATGCTGTTCTTCGGCGCACGCACCAAGGACGAGCTGCCTTATTTCGGGCCGCTGATGAATTTGCCGAAGGACTTCATCGATACGAATTTGGCGTTTTCGCGGACGCCGGGACAACCGAAGCGATACGTTCAAGACGTCATGCGCGAACGGGCCGTCGACATCGCGCAATGGCTCGCGGATGAACAAACCTACATCTACGTCTGCGGGCTGCGCGGCATGGAGGAGGGCGTGCTGCAGGTGCTGCAGGAGATCGCGCAACGCAACGGCCTCGCCTGGGCGGCGCTATGGGAGCGCCTGAAGCGCGAAGGACGCTTGCACGTCGAAACGTATTGAGCCGCTGCGTGCCGGCGCCGTCCAAACCACTAGAAAATTGACAAAATGATTTGGACGAGCGTTTCATGCGCTTCGAGAACGCTAGGGTGGCCGGGGCGAATTTCCCCGCCCTGGTCAATATAGTCTTACTCTTATTGGGTGGCACCGCTCGCTGCGCGCTGCATCGCCGCCCGTGCCGGCGATGCTTACGTTATTCTTGCGCTACCGCAATCTGCCGAGAACGATGCGCGTGTGCGCCTAAATCCTTCAGTTCGGCGTTCACGGCCCTCAAGGTCGTCAAATAGTCCGACTAGTTAAGGGTATTCATGTATTAAGAGCGTCGTACCGGTGAGCTAGCATTGCTGCGTTCATGCATTGGCCGCCGCGTGCTCGCACTTCGATCGTGCGCGGGGGCGCCGGAGCACAATCCGGCGCGAACCGTCGTCGGTCCGCGCCGTTTCGCAAAGAAGCATTTAGCCAACGAAAAGCTACGGAGGACGAGATGACGAACGAGCGAGACGATGCGCAAGATGAGATCCAAGGGGCGGCTGGCGAGGGCGCAGCGAACCGCATGCGGCGCGGGTTGCTGCAAGGCGCGGGGCTAGGGGCCGCGTTGGCCATGATGGGCGGGATGATCACGCCCGCGCAGGCGGCCGAAGCGCCGTTTCCCTCGCACAAGCGCTGGAAGATCGTGTTCGTCAATCACGTGACGACCAATCCGTTTTTCGTGCCGACGCAATATGGCATTCAAGACGCCTGCGCCGTGCTGAACATGGATTATCAGTGGACCGGCTCCGCCAATGCGGACGTCGCCGAGATGGTCAACGCGATGAATGCGGCGATCGCGGCGAAGGCCGACGCGATCGCGGTGCCGATCGTCGATCCCAAAGCATTCAACGGCCCGATTCAGAAGGCGCTCGACGCCGGTATCCCAGTGTTTGCTTACAATGCCGACGCGCCGCGCGGCAGCACGAACCCGCGGCTCGCCTACATCGGACAGGATTTGTATTTGTCGGGCTATCAGATGGGCGAGCGCATCGTGAGCCTGGTCGATAGCGGTCTCGTCGGGCTCTTCATCGCCACGCCGGGTCAGCTCAACATCCAGCCGCGGCTCGACGGCGCCACCGATGCGATCAAGAAGTCGGGCAAGAAGATCGAGATCCAAACGATCGCCACGGGCGCGACGGTGAACGAGGAACTCTCGAAGATCAAGTCGTTCTACCTCGGGCACCAGAACGTGAAAGGGATGTTCGCCGTCGACGCGGGGAGCACGCAGGGCGTCGCGCAAGTCATGAAGGAATCCAAGCTGCCGGAGAAGGGCGTGCATGGCGGCGGGTTCGACTTGTTGCCGCAGACGGTGCAATTGATTCACGACGGCTTCCTCGACTTCACGATCGATCAGCAACCTTACGTGCAGGGCTTCTATACTGTGGTCGAGGCCTTTACGTATCTCGTGTCGGGCGGCCTCGTCGGTCCGGCGGACATCAATTCCGGCCTGAAGTTCGTCACGAAGTCGACCGTCGATCCGTACCTGACCACATCGACCCGTTATGAAGGCAAGAGCACGAAAGCGCAAGTCGTGCCGCGCTCGGGTGCTATCAAGTGATGAGTGAAAGCGTCAACGAAACTCGCCGCCGTCCCGTAACCTCGCGCGCTAGCTCGAGGTTCGGGGGCTTCGCGTGGTCGGCCGAATTGCGGATCCTGCTCGTCGCCATTCTCGTCGGCGGGTACTTCGAAGCGGCCAATCACGATTTCTTGCTGACGAGCGCGAGCCTGCAGAATCTCTCGCAGTTCGTCGCGCCGGCGGCGATCATCGCATTCGGCGAAATCATGCTGATGATCGGCGGCGAGATCGACTTGTCGGCGGGCATGGTGTTCGCATTTGCGCCGTTCATGATGGCATTCGCCGCCGACGCCGGCGCGCCGATGTGGCTGGCCGTGCTCGCGGGCATGACTGCCGCCGGGCTCGTCGGTTTCGTCAACGGCGCCGTGACGGTGTTTCTGCGCTTGCCTTCTTTCGTCACGACGCTTGGCACGCTGTTTCTCATCAACGGCATCACGTTGACGATCTCGCGCGGCATGCCCGTTTCGACGCCGGGCGGTCCCGACTTCATGGCGGTGATGGGCGGATGGGGTTATAGCGAAATTTGCTGGACCGTCGCGATCGCGCTCGCGATGCACGTCCTGCTGCGGCATACGCGCTGGGGCTTGCATACGGTCGCGAGCGGCGCCAATCCGCTCGGCGCTTCCGAAGCCGGGATCCACGTGAACCGCCTGAAGCTCGGCAATTTCGTTCTGGCCTCCGTATTGGCCGGATTCACGGGCATTCTCGAATGCGTTCGGATCACCTCCATCGACCCGCAGGCGGGCGGCAATCAGATCATGTTCCTCGCGGTCGCGGCGGCCGTGATCGGGGGCACGCCGCTCACGGGCGGATCGGGCACGATCATTGGCGGGCTGATCGGCGCGGCCGTGCTGGGCATGTTGAACGACGGCTTCACGCTGATCGGCATCAACGCCTTCACGTTCAACATCATTCTTGGCGCGGCGATTCTAGCGGCGATGATCTTCAACATCCACGTGGCGCGGCTCAGCCGGCGCGGGAGATCGTAATGGCTGAGACGGGCGGGCCGCTCGCGCTGCAGGCTCAAAACATCGTCAAACGCTTCGGCGCCGTTACCGCGCTCGACGGCGTGTCGTTGCACCTCGCCGAAGGCGAAATTCTGGGCATCCTCGGCGATAACGGCGCGGGCAAATCGACGCTGATCAAGATCCTCACGGGTTTTCATCAGCAGACGAACGGCGAGTTGTCGATTCGTGGCGAACAGATGCTGCTGCGCTCGGTCGATCACGCTCGCTCGCTCGGTATCGAATGCGTCTATCAGGATCTTGCGCTCGCCAATTCGCTGAGCATTTACCACAATATGTTCTTGAATCGGGAGATCGTCTACCCCGGGCCGATCCGCTTTCTGAACCATCGCGCGATGCGTGAGCGCGCCGCGCAGTGCTTGGAAGACATCGGCGTGCACGTGCCGTCGGTGACGATGCCGGTCGAGCGGCTATCGGGCGGGCAGCGTCAAGCGATCGCGGTTGCGCGCGCGGTGAACTCGAACGCGCGCATTCTCTTGCTGGACGAGCCGCTGGCCGCCATGGGCGCGCGCGAGGCGGGGCTCATCATCGACTTGATCATGCGGCTCAAGGAGAAGGGCGGCTTGTCGATCGTCATGATCATGCACAACTACGCGCAGACGCTCGATATTGCCGACCGCATCATGCTCATGCAACGCGGGCGGGTCACGTACGAGCAGCACAGCGCGCAAACCTCGGTGCCCGAACTCATGGAAATCGTGCGCCGCGAATATCGCGCGATGCGCGAGGCGACGAACGGCGGGGCGGCCTAGGCCAGAATCGCAAGCTCGGCAACGAATGCGAACAGGGGCAGGAGAAGGCGCCCCCGTTCGCCGTAGATCGATCAGTTCGTCTTCGCGGCCGCGGCCAATTTGTCGGCGGCTTGCTGCGCCGTTTCGTCTTTGCTCGCCCAGTAGTTGCCGATCACATCGTAGAACGCTCCTTCGACTGCCGGACTGACGAGCATGTCGTGCGCCCACGACGGCACGAGACCGCCATTCGCGCCCGCGGCCTTGAAGTCGGCCGACGATTTTTTCGCGCAGTCGTCGAACTTAGCGAGGCTCACGTCCTGCCGCACCGGGATCGAACCTTTGTTGAGATTGAAGGCTTCTTGGAAAGCCGGGCTCATCAGCAAGCCGGCCATATCCTTTTGCCCCTTCTCGACGCCGGCCGTCTTGACCTTGAAGAATACGAAGCTATCCACGTTGAACGTGAAATCCTGTTGCGATCCCGGCGCCGCAACGCACAGGTAGTCCTTGCCCGGCGTCTTGCCCGCGACCGTGAATTCGCCCTTCGCCCAATCGCCCATGAACTGCATCGCGGCTTTGCCGTTGATGACCATCGCGGTCGCCATGTTCCAGTCGCGGCCAACTTGTCCCGGGTCGGTATAGTCTTTGATCCGCTTGAATGTCTCGAGCGCCTTGACCATCGTCGGGCCTTTGAGCGTGGCTTGGTCGAGTTGCACGAACGCCTTTTTGTAGAAGTCCGGGCCGCCGATGCCGAGCGCCACCGATTCGAACGTCTCGGCTTCTTGCCAAGGTTGTCCGCCGATGGCGACCGGCACGATGCCGGCTTGCTTGAGCGAATCGGCCACTTTGAAGAAGGCGTCCCACGTGGCGGGTGGCTGCGCATGGACTTTCTTGAGCGCGTCGGCGTTGATCCAGAGCCAGTTCACACGGTGCACATTGACCGGCGCGCCGACGTATTGGCCTTTGTATTTCATGATGCGGGCGATTTCGGGCGGCAACAGGCGATCCCAATTGCCGCTCTTGGCGACATCGTCGATCGACAACAGGACGCCTTCGTCGCCCCATTCCTGAATCGCCGGTCCTTTGATTTGCGCGGCCGCAGGGGGATTGCCCGCCACCACGCGCGTCTTGAGCGCCGTCATCGCGTTGCCGCCGCCCCCGCCCGCCACGGCGAAATCGACCCAGGTATCCCCCTTTTCTTCCAGCATCTTCTTGAGCAATTGCGCCGATTTGGCTTCGCCGCCGGAGGTCCAGTAATGCAGCACCTCGACGGAAGCCGCTTGAGCGGGAATGGTAGCGAGCCCGAGCGCCGCGGCGACGCAAGCGGTCATCGCGGCGAGGGGCTTACGGGCGCACCAGCGTGCGCTTTGCTTCGAATGCATCGATGTTCTCCCATCGCCGGCTAGCGGCGGATACGGTTGTGAAATTCCGGCGGGAAATGGTAGCGCTAACATCGTAAGGCCCCCACTAGGAGGAACCCTGCCGTTGCGGCCCGATCCTTTCTGTCGGCGAGCAAACCGGCGATACTTTCGCCATGAATAGGCCCGATCGCAACCGACCCTCACATCGCCCTCGCACCGGCGAAGAGCAGCCCCCCGGCAACGCGCGCCGGCGACCGAGCGGGCGTGTCACGCTCGATGAAGTCGCGCAGCGGGCGCGCGTCAGCACGATGACGGTGTCGCGCGCGCTGCGCGATCCGTCGCTCGTCTCGCCCAGCGTGCTCGAGCGCGTGCAAGCCGCGGTGGCCGAGCTCGGCTACATTCCGAATCGCGCTGCGCGCACGCTCGCATCGGCGCGCTCCAAACTGATCGGCGTGCTCGTGCCGTCCCTGTCCAACGCCGTGTTCGTGGAAACCATCGCGGCCGTGCAAGACTGCGTCGGCCCCGCAGGCTATCAATTGTTGATCGGCAACACGGGGTACTCGCCGGCTCGGCAGGCCGAGTTGCTCTCGGCCTATCTCTCGCACGCACCGGACGGCTTCCTCGTGGCCGGCATCGATAATTCGAACGCGGTGCGTCGTCAATTGGCCGCGGCGAAGGTGCCGCTCGTGCACATGTTCGATCTCGTGCCGGGGAAAGAGGGTTCTGTCGGATTCTCGCAGCGGCGCGCGGGATTCGCGATCGGCGCGCATTTGGTTGAGCGAGGCGCACGCCGCCCGGCTTTTCTCGCTGCGCAATTGGATCCGCGAACGATGCAGCGGCGTGCGGGCTTTCGGCGCGCGCTGCGCGCGGCCGGGCTCGATGCATCGCTCGAAGCGTTGACCGAAGATCCGTCGGATGCCGCGGTGGGCAGCCGGTTGCTGCGCGAGTTGCTCGAGAAGGCGCCCGACTGCGACGCCGTGTTTTGCTGCAACGACGATCTCGCGCTCGGTGTGCTGTTCGAATGTCGACGGCGAGGGATTGCGGTGCCGGAGGAACTTGCTGTAGTCGGCTTCAACGATCTGCCCTTCGCGGCGGTGTCCTCGCCTTCGATCACGACCGTGGCGACGCCGCGCTACGCGATCGGCTTCGAAGCGGCGCGCATGCTGTTGCAGATCATCAATGACGAGGCGCCCGCCAAGCATCGCATCGATCTCGGGTTCGAGTTAGTGGTGCGGGAAAGTGCGTAGTTTCGCGTTCGCACTGCGTCGATTCACTGGGCAAAAGCGTGGGGCGGATGCGGCGTGCGCGCTCGCGTAGGCATCGAGGCTGCGACGCTGATACTATTGTCGTCCCGAATCAGGTACGCGGTGACAGGATAAAGCATGGGTTTCGAGCAACTGGCCGCGCTTAAGGCGCAGCTGACGAAAGAAGCGAAGTTGAAAAAGCAGCAGGAACAGGCGACTGAAAGACCGGCTGCGAAAAAAGTGCCGAAGCCGGAAGCGAAGCCGGACCGGCCTGCGCGTCCCGCTCGCCCTGCACGGACCGGCGCAAACGCGCGCGCGAGCGAGAAGGCGCCACCGGTCGATCCGGTCGTGCGCGTGATCGGCAAGCTGCAGAAGCGTTTTCCGGCAGCTTTTCCAAAGAATCCGGCCCCAAAAGTGCCATTGAAGGTGGGCATTTTGGCCGATCTGATCGCGCAGGCGTCGCAATTGCAGCTCAGCGAGGCGGAAATTCGCGAGGCCGTCAGCACGTGGTGCCGCGGCAGCCGTTACTGGGCTTGCTTGACCGACGGCGCCGCCCGTGTCGATCTGACGGGCGCGCCTGCGGGTGAAGTGACGGCGCGCGATGCCGCGTTCGCACGTAATCAGGCGAAGGGCGGTGCGGGTGCACGGCGCAAGGCGCGCGGCAAACCGGGAGCGGCGAACGCCGAGGCCGGCGCTGCCGTGGCGACCGCGGCGGAGGCTGGATCGGGTGCCGAAGCTGGTGCTGAAACGGAGCAAGCGAGCGATGCCCAACCGGAAGGGGCACGGCCAAACGAAGCGCAAGCAAACGAAGCGCAAGCCGAAGGCGTCGAATCGGGTAGCGCACCGGCCGAGCGCGATTCCCTCGGGTCGTAGGCTGCATATACGCGGCGCGTCGGCGAAGCGACGTGCCGCGTTGTTCGAGTCCTTTTGCACGCAGCCCCCACGGGCTGCTGTCGAGAGCGAGCCGCTTGGCTCGATCACCCTTGGCGATTGCCCAGGAATCCCTCGATGAAGGAACCGATCCCTCCTGCGCCTTGGATCGAACTGAGCACGCTGGCCACGTCGATCTGGCCTGACGGCGGCGTTTCGCCGTTCGGCGTCGCATGGTTCAGCACGTGCGGGAGTATTTGCGCGAGCAACGCCGATGCTTGTTCGGGCGGCACGCCCACCTTGCTCGCCAGTTGGCTCAATGCGTCCGAGCCGACCACATTCTGCAGCGTTTCGGGCGAGACCGATTGGTTCGGCCCTGCGCCGATCCACGACTGAACGATATCGCCCAGGCCATGCTCGTGGAACTTCTGCACGAGTCCATTGATCCCGCCTGGCTGATTGTTGACGAACTCCATCACGGCGCTGAGCAGGTTCTGGTGTGGTTGACCGTCTGCGTTCGTTTGGCCGAGCGCAGAGCCGATCATATCGAGTAGACCCATGTCGATGCTCCTGAAAAAAACGATGGCGCCCAGCGGTGTGGGGCGCCTAAAGGAACGCCTCGCGCGATGCAAGCGAGGCGGGCGTGTGCCTAGCGGCCGGATGCTGTAGCTCAGGCGCCAGATGCAGCTGAAGCAGCTTTCGTCTTCTCTTTCTTCTTCTTTTTCGATTTCGATTCGCGGGCGCCGGATTGCGGCATCGATGCGCCGCTTGCAGCAGGTGCGGCCGCCGCACGCTTGCCCGCTTTCGCGGAGGGAGGTGCGGCCGATGGCGCTGTCGGTGTGGTCGTAGTTGTCGTTGTCGAAGGCGCGGTCTTGGCGCTCGTTCCACGAGGCGGCGCCGACGAGCCGTTGATCGTTAGGCCTTCCGCTTCGAGCTTGGCGACCGATTTCGGCCCCAATCCTTTGACTCGATTGGCCAAGTCGTCGGCGTCCTTGAAACGGCCCTTGGCGCGTTCGTCGATGATGGCCTTCGATTTGACTGGCCCGAGGCCTTTGAGGGCCTCGAGGGCGGCCTGATCTGCGCTGTTGACCTCGACCGATGCGGCGAGGGCAGTCGACATCGAGACGATCAGTGCGGCGAGCAGCAATAGCAGCTTTTTGAGCATGGCGAGACTCCCGTTCGACGAGCATATCGATGAAGCGATGGTCGCGCCGCCACCTCAAATTCGGGCACGAAGTCTTCTTCCCAATCCGATCAACAACTTACGCCGCTAATCTGCAGCTTGTCCACAGCATTGCCAACAGAATGTGGGGATAACTCTTTCGCTCCCTCGCGCGTCGCGCGCGAACAGCAACGTGTGCTCACTATGTGGGTGTGGCGCCGCGTGGCCTGTGCGCTACCGCACATGCCGACGCACATGCACACGCGACATTTTGGCTACGACGTGATGTCCGCCTGATGACTGCTCAACGCATCGCGCATCACCTTACCGGCTGCTTCGATGTGTTCCTTCGTGAGCCGCTTCGCAAGACGTTTGTCCTTCGCCTCGACCGCTTCGAGGATTTGCAGATGCTCGGCGAACGATGTGCCTTGCCATGAGGCGAGCTGCCAGACGAGCCGCAAATAGCGATCGGCTTTCTGCCATAGCGATTCGAGCACGTTCATCAAATGCTGTTTGCCGCATGGCGCGTAGATCGCACGATGAAATGCCCAGTTGTCCTTGGACCACTGGTCGACGTCTCGCGCTTTGCGATCGAGTTCGAGGATCGCGCGCGCCGCGGCGGCGTCTTGCGCTGTGAATGCCTCGATGGCCGAATCCAATGCGAGCAGTTCGAGCGCGACGCGCATCGCTTGCAATTGCTCGGCTTCGTCGCGCGTCATGGCCGAAACGAAGGCGCCCCGGTTCGGAATGATCGTGACGAACCCTAGCGCCTCGAGCTGCGCAAACGCTTCGCGCACGGGGATGTGGCTCGTGCCGTACTCCTGCGCGATTTTGTCTTGCCGCAGTTGCGCGCCAGGGGCCAATTCCCCGCGCAGGATGCGGGCGCGCAGCCGCTCGGCAAGCGAGTCCGAAAAAAACTTTGCAGTCGGCGACTTCTTCATTTTAATATATTAAAACACTATCGAAACGGAGGAGGTGCGCATGACGGTCTCTCGTTTGAAAGACATTCCGGGTATCGGCGTCGATAAGATGGGGGATGCCGCCGATGCCCAACGCAACCGCGACATTTTACGGCTCGAGAATCTCGATACCGACTTGAGGCCGCCGGCGGCAGCGATCGCGCGCACGCACGAAGCGATCGACGACGACGATGCCAACAGTTACTTGCCGTTTACGGGGCAGGTGGCATTGCGCGAGGCGGTCGTCGCGCGCATGCGGCGATCGACCGGCAGCGACTACGATCCGAGCACCGAGTGCATCGTGTCGGCGGGCGGCCTTGCGGGGATCCTCAACGTTTTGCTGTCGATCCTCGAGCCAGGCGACGAGGTCGTGCTGACCGATCCCACCTACGCCGGGCTGATCAATCGCGTGCGGCTCGCGGGCGGCGTACCGAAGTTCGCTCGGCTGATTCCCGGTGCGCACGGATGGCGCCTCGATCTCGACTCGCTTGTCTCGGCGGTCGGTCCGCGCACGAGAGCGTTGCTCGTGATGTCCCCGTCGATGCCGAGCGGCTTCGTCGCGAATGCGCAGGAGTGGGATGCGATTGCCGTGCAGTGCCGTAGCGCCAACGCCTGGCTCGTCTACGACGCCGCGATGGAGCGGATCGTTTTCGACGGCCGTCCCGTCATTCACCCCGCGTCATTGCCGGGCATGCGCGAACGGACCATTACAGTGGGATCGGTATCGAAAGAATTGCGGATGATCGGATGGCGCGTGGGATGGATCGTCGGTCCGGCGCCAATCATGGCCGACATTCGCTTGACGAGCCTTTCGAACGTCGTATGTCAGGTCGGCATCGGTATGCCGGGTGCAGCCGCGGCGCTCACATGCGCCGACGACGGGGTGGTGCAAGCCGTCGCGCAATGGCAGGCGCGGCGAGATTGCTTGCTGGCGGAGCTGAAGGACCTGCCGGTGATTCGTCCGGATGGCGGCTGGTCCCTGCTGATCGACACGGAGCAGTTGGGATTGCCCTCCGACGAAGCATCGCGTTTGTTGCTCGCGAAAGCGGATGTCGCGGCCACGCCAATGCAAGGATGGGGGCCGCAAGCGGGACGATATCTGCGCTTGGTCTTCGCCAATGAACCGGTTCAGAGGCTGGCCGATTTTCGAACGCGGGTGCGCGGCGCGTGGGGCGTATAGGGCAACGCAGCCGCCTCGCCGGCGGCGTGCGCTGCAGGGCTCGTCGAGAAAGGCTATGCGGCGGCCGGAAGCCAACCTTGCGCGGTGTATTCGAAGATCATTTTCACGTCGACTTTGCGGTCGAGATCGGCAATGCGCTCGATCAACTCTTTGAGCCTTACATTGCCGTCGATCGTTTCCAAATAAATGGCGCGGAACATGCGATCGGCCGTCTTCGGAATCTTTCCGCGCTTTTCCCACAGCGCGACGGTTTGCTCTGAGGTGCCGAGCAAGTCTGCGAGGCGGTGCTGCGATAAGTCCAGCTCCTTTCGCAAGAAGCGAAACTCGGCGCCGGTAAGGTAGCTCTTGCGGGCGAGCGCTTTGCCGATGGCCCGATGCAGGCCGTCGGCGTCTTCGATCGATACGGCTTTCCCGTAATGTGTTTTGCGTACGTGATAACCGTTCGCCAGCCACACGTTTTGTAATCCGATTTCTGTGTAGTGGTACATGGCCTGCCCTCAGCTCAATAAACCGTGATAACCGTCACCCAATTGCCCTGACCGTCCCGCTCGAGCGCGGCAGCGACGGTCACTTCGTCTCCCGCGTGCCGGCGGGTCAGCGTGCATTGCCAGTTGCCGTGAATGTTGACGTGCGCCGGCTCGCAGACGCTACCGTTGCGCAGGCAGTCATAGACCTGCGTCGGCGTGATCTTGCGCTGCTTCATCCGCTTTTTCGCGTGCGGCGAAAAAAAGACACGCGACGTGTCGGTCGCGGCCTCGCGGATCATTCGTTTCAGGTTGTCGTCGTTGAGTGTGAAGACGATGGACTGGCTTGGTATACCCATAATTATTATAGGTTCTGCGCCAAAATGCAAGTCCCGCTTGTGCGGATGCCTTATCGCCGTGCGACGCGCGCTGCGCAATCGCTCGATGTGCCCGTGTCCAACGGCATGCGGATCGGTATCGATCTCAAGCGGATGCACGGCGCGGCATGATCCGTGCTGCTGGCTCCGAAAAACCAGACATCACGCACGGACCCATCCCCTATGACTGACAAGACTGAACCGTCCCGCGCGC
Organism: Trinickia sp. Y13; assembly: GCF_029522115.1. Taxonomy (GTDB): domain Bacteria; phylum Pseudomonadota; class Gammaproteobacteria; order Burkholderiales; family Burkholderiaceae; genus Trinickia. The sequence continues at coordinate 103,694 of NZ_JAKWFK010000003.1, forward strand.
TGGCGCGTCTCTCAACCGCGTTGACGATCGCATGCGCTGCATTCGCGGCGGCTCCGGCATGCGCGGCCGTTTCGATGTCCGAGTCAGGCTACGGCACGACGCGCGCCGGCCAAGCCGTGCGGCAATATGCTTTTACCAACCGCTACGGCGTGACGTTGAAAGTCATTACCTACGGCGGCATCGTGACGGAACTCGATATGCCGGACCGGCGCGGCCAGGTCGAGAACATCGTGCTCGGTTTGTCCTCGCTGCGCGACTACGAGCGCCACAACGGCAACATCCATTTTGGCGCGTTGATTGGCCGCTATGCGAATAGGATCGCCGATGGACGCTTTTCGCTCGATGGCCATGAGTACCGATTGCCGGTCAATGACCCGCCCAATACTTTGCATGGCGGGCCCGATAGCTTCGATGCGAAAGTTTGGACGCCTGTCCGTACTTTCGAGGAGCCGACGGAGGCGGGGGTGCAATTGCGCTACGTCAGTCCCGATGGCGAGAACGGTTTTCCGGGGAAATTGACCGTCGATGTGACGTACACCCTGACGGACGATGACGAGGTGCGCATCGACTATCGGGCGACGACGGACAAGGATACCGTCGTCAATTTGACCAATCACAGCTACTTCAACCTCGCCGGAGAAGCGAGCGGCAGCGTGGAGCGGCAGATGATCGAGATCGCCGCGTCGCGTTATACGCCGACCGACCGGCATGCGATTCCCACCGGCGCGATCAGCGATGTGAGCGGCACGCCGATGGATTTGCGCGGCCTGGCACCGATCGGCTCGCACCTGAGAGACGATTTCCCGCAGACCCTCTGGGCGCACGGTTACGACCAAAATTGGGTGCTGGACAATGGCGGCCGCGACACGCCTTCGTTCGCCGCGCGCGCCTACGATCCCGATTCCGGACGCACGCTCGATTTATACACGACGCAGCCGGGGTTGCAGTTCTATACGTCGAACGGGCTCGACGGCAGCGTGGTGGGGCGCTCGGGTATCGCCTATCGGCAAACCGATGGATTCGCGCTCGAGGCCGAGCATTTTCCCGACTCGCCCAATCATCCGGAATTCCCGACGACCGAGCTCAAGCCGGGACAGACGTTGCATGAGACGACGCTTTGGCGTCTCGGAGTGCGCTAGCTTCGTGCCGGTCAGCAACTGCGCTGCCAGCGCCGCATTGCCGAGCCTCGCCGAGCATTGCGCGAAGCGAGGCGCAAACGTGCGTGAGGGCCGAGATGAATCGGCCGATATCGCCTTGTCCGCATCGGGTACTCGCCGGTAGAAAAACAATAGCCTCGCACTGCGCGCCCACGGCTGCGAGGACCGAAAACGACGAGGGGATCGACGCGCGCGATCGTTCCCCGCCAGCCGTCGGTCGAGTACCCGATTCGAGTCCTGTATGAAGGGAGTAGAAAAAACTACCGCCACGTCTACGAGAAAAAAGCTGAAATCGATTCGAACTCTTTCGGCTGCCTCATGGTCAGAGTGCGCGACCTCGCAAGGGTCGTACCTAACTCTCTATTACTCGCCATGGAGGCAATTTGTGATCACCAAGAGACGTCGATTCCTGGGCCAAGTGGCCGCTCTCGCGGGCGGCCACGTACTCGTTGCATTGGGTGGCGCAGGAGCAGACGAAGCTTTCGCCGCAAGCGATACTACAAGCACGACCTCAGTAAGTACTGCGCCGTCGACGGATGGGACGGTCATTCCTACCGCCACGTCGATCGTCGATCGGCAACGCAACGTATGGACCCTCAAGAGCGGATTCGTCTACAAAAATGGCGTGCGCGACAAGGATTCATACAACGTGAGTCTTCTGCTTTGGTACGGCGGCATGATTTATCAGCGCGGCACTGGCGGTCAGTTTTACGTCATGACTTGGGCCAATCGCTGGTTGCCATGCACCGACCCTCGCATACCGATGTCGGTGGCGGCCGGTGCGTTCTACGGCATCAACGGTCACCACGATTATCCGTTCACGCCGCAGCAAATCATTTCGGCGCTGCAAGCGCTCGGTTGCACGAGCTACCGGGTGGCCTGCATTGCTACCGACGCGCAACTGAAGCCGATGATCGCGCTGGCCGATGCGTTCCGGCCTATCGGTTTTACCCTGCTGCCACTTCTGAACTACGGCTTGCGCGACCGCAACGGCTATCTATACGCGAGCGAGCATGACGCGTACGTAGCCAATCGCGCAGGCGCGGCTGCGGTCGCGCAAGCTCTTGGGCCGCATGGCATCACGATGTACGAGTGCGGCAACGAGCTCACGCGCGATCGGGCGATCATTCTCGACTCGCGGCAGGCGGGCACGGGGCCTCACGATTTCAACAACACGAATTGGCCGATTCTGCGCGGCGCGATCCAAGGGATGATCGACGGCGTCAAATCGGTTCAGCCCAGTGCGAAGTGCGCGGTGAACTTCACCGTGGCCGACATCGGCGCCTCGGATTTGCTGTGGGACGGCGAGCAGCCGAACGGCTCGGGCGGCTACCGGAAGATGCGCTGGGACATTACGACTTGGCACAACTACCAGCCCTACGGCGATATTTTTCAAATCGGGATCGACGGCGCGGGTCCGGGCTTCAACTTGCCGGCCTATTGCAAGGCGCGCTATGGCGTGCCGTTCATGATTACCGAGTGGAACGCAGCGCCCGAAGAAGACGAGCAGTTCCGCGCCACTTACGTACAACAAAAGTTGCAGCGCTTCTATGCGGCGCGCAAGAACGAAGGTATCCAGGCGGTGATGTACTACGACTTGCTCAGCGGTGACCACACGTATGGCATCGTGATGAACGACCTTGCGCCGATAGACCCGACGCATACGGCATTCAGCGCGTTTACCGCGTCGAATGCCGATCAGTAGCGGCAGTAGCCGGTTGCGCAGCGCCTCAGGTTAGCGGCTCGGAATCTTCGCACTCGGAATTAAAAAGGTCGGTGATGCCTTCGAGCGACATCGGCCTGCCCGTCAGGTAGCCCTGGACGATATCGCACCCCGCGTCGTCTAGCCAAGCGAGTTGCGCCGGCTCTTCGACGCCCTCGGCAACGACGGCAATCCCGAAGCTGTGCGCCATCGAAATGATGGCCGTCACGATCGGTTGCCCGTCTCTCGGTAACGGATTGACGAACGTGCGATCGATCTTCAGCTTGTTGACGGGAAAGGCCTGCAAGTACGACAGAGACGAGTAGCCCGTTCCGAAATCGTCGAGGGACAAGCGAATACCGGCTGCGCGCAGTTGGCGCATCGCTTCCACGCCGGCGGTCATGTTCGCCATCAGTTGGCTCTCCGTGAGCTCGAGCTCGAGCAAATGCGGGGAAAGGCCACTTTCGGCAAGCACCGCCTTAACGTCTTCGCTAAATTGCGGCTGCCGCAATTGGCGTGCCGAAACGTTCACGGCCACGTGAACGCCGACGCTGTGCTCCGCATTCCACCGTGCCGCATCGCGGCAGGCGCGGCGCAGCACCCAATGCCCTAACGCCACGATGAGATCGCTGTCTTCCGCCACCGGGACGAACTCGGTCGGCGCAATCTCGCCGTCCACGGGATGCATCCAACGAACGAGCGCCTCGGCGCCGATCAACCGCCCCGTGCGGCATTCGAACTGCGGCTGGTAGACGAGATGCAGGGCGTCGGTTTCGATCGCCTTGCGCAACTGCGCATCGAGCCGTGCGCGTCTGCGCGCTTCGACGGTCATGCTCGGATGAAACTCGACGGCCGCGTTTTTACCCACTCCCTTGGCCGCATAGAGCGCGATGTCGGCGCTGCTAACGAGCGAGGCGACATCCGCGGCGTCGTCGGGAAATACGCTCACGCCTAGGCTCGCGCTCGCCATGATGCTCGCGCGCGGCAGGTCGAACGGGCGCGCGAGCGCGCGAGCGATGCGCTCGGCCGTATGGATGCCCTCGGCCTTCTCCTTTGCGATCGCGACCAGCACGGCGAATTCGTCGCCGCCGATGCGGCTCACGAGATCGGCCAGCCGCACGCTTTGCCGCAACGCGATGGCGACGTGTTTGAGCAGTTCGTCGCCTGCGCCATGTCCCAGCGTGTCGTTGACCGTTTTGAAATCGTCGAGGTCGATGAGAATCAGTGCGGCGCGCGAGCACGCGTCGGCGCCTCGCTGCAGCCGTTGCTCCAATTGCTCGTAGAACGCACGCCGGTTCGGCAATCCCGTCAGCGGATCGGTCGATGCCAGATATTCGAGCTGCTTTTCCGCTTGCGAGATGCGCGCGCTCATCCGTGTGGTGACGACGAATGCGATCCAGAGCGCGCACAACGAGGCGCCGAGAATGAAAGCCGCGTAGTGCAGCAGTTCGTCGAGCATTTTCTGCGTCGTGGCGACCAGGACCACCGAGCCGAGCGGCTTGCCGTTTTGCGCGATCGTGGCCGCGACGAAGACGTCTGCGAACGAAAGACGGCGCTTGGCCGGCTTGACGTTGTCGGGACTTGCCTCGGCCAATTCGTCTTTGGGCACGCCGGGACGTGCGTATGCAGCGAAGCGCTTGCCGTCCGTCGTAAAGATCGCCGCGCTCTCGACGTAGGGCACTTTGCGTAGCGAATGCAACACCTCTTGCGCGGATCGCAAGTCGTCGAACATGAGCGCGGCCGATACGTTGTCGGCGATCATATCGGCCTGCACGTTGGCGTCTGCCGTGAGGGCCGAGCGCAGGGACAAGGCTTGATAAAGCAGCAAGACGAGGCCCGAGACGAAAAGGGCGACGCCGAACCCGGCGAGCTTGATGCGCGCCATCTCCTTCATGGGGCTGGGCCCCGGATGTCCGCTGTGCTTCATGTGACGTTCCTTGCCAAGCGCAGCAGTTTCGAGCTGAGTGCGACGCGGCGGCGCGCCGCCTCCTTGTTGTCGATGTCGAAGCGAAGCCGCTCGCCGTCTCGAACCAAGGTGACGATAGCCGGCCCATCGCCGGCGTCGGCCTCCGCCGCGCGTATGACGAGAATCGGGACGTCGCGCGCGCTAGCCGATTTGCTGGCGGCGTTGGAGGCGGCGTCCTCGACGATCAGTACGTTGCACGCGGCGATCGCTGCACCCTCCGGTACCGGCTGCACGTGCCAGGCTCTGCCCGACACCGTGCGCCCGTCGAGCTTGGTGAGGGCCGCGCCCAGTTCAGTGAGCGGATTGACGCAGACCGCGAGCGGACCGCTCGCGTGCGTAGGGGGCCATTGGGTGAATTCGGTGAAGTTATAGACGTAAGCGGCTTCGAGCGAGTAAAGATCGACTTGGGCGTGTGCCAGCGCCCACACGCATGCGGACGCAATCGACGCGCAGGCCATCGTGAGGCTCGGAAGCGATCTAGCGGCGCGCATGTCAGAAACCGTAGACGAGCTTGAGCACGAAAGTCCGGCTTTGCTGCGCGATCACGTTCTGCGTAAAGTTCGGCCCGGCTGGATCCGCGTACCGCTTATCGGTCACGTTATAGACCGAGAAAGATACGTCGGCGTGCGGCACGAGGTGCGAGCTTCCGATCGTCACGTTGCCGAGGCAATAGCCGGCGGCGGAGCCCGCCTGGGCGAGTCGCGCCGATGCGCATCGCATCTCGGCGCCCAATCGCGCCCTGTGATAAAACAGCGGCACCGTGACATTGAGCTTGGCCAGATTGCGTGGCGAGTTTTGCAGGACGGCGCCGGTATCGCCGTCGCGCGCGAGCTGCCAGGCGTAGCTGGCGCGGATCGTGGCCAACGAGGCGATATGTTGCTCGTAAGCGAGCTCGATGCCGTTCGCCCGAGCTCGAGCCGTGTTCTCGAATACGTAGACGCCCGAGGGGTCGAGCGTCTCCGTAATGAGGTCGCGCACGTCGTAATGGAACAACGACACGGTGGCATGGGCATTCTCGCCGAGCGCACGGTCGTAGACGAGTTCGGTCGTCGTGATGTGCTCGGCTCTGAGCGAGGGATTGCCTTGCTGGCCGCCCGGGCCGCCAATCGTGTAATAGAGCTCGTACGCGTTCGGCGCGCGATAGGCGCGCCCGTAGATGACCTTGAACGTATCGATGTCCGTCGGCTTGTAGTTCAGCGCGAGCCGGGGGCTCAAGTTCGTTCCCGCGATCGTTTCGTGATCCGCGCGCAATCCTGCGTTCAACGTGATGCGCCAGGGAAGCTTGATTTCGTCTTCCGCATAGAGGCCGATCGAATTGCTGCTGCGTCGATCGTCGAGCACGAGCTGATACGGATCGGTGTTGTAGTTGAATTGATCGCGGCTCGCGTCGCGCATCGCGCTCACGCCCACGACGAACTTGTTGTGAGGGACCGAGGAAATGGTGGCGTGCACGTCTGCGCCGTACCAGATCGCCTTGTCGCCGTCGAGATTGGCGGCCGGCGGCGAGCCGAACAAAGCAAGGTACGAGTAGTCGTACCGCTCCCAATAGAGTTCCGACGCGATGTCGACCCCGTGCGCGACGCTATGGCTATACGTCGCGTCGATGAAGCTATGTGTGTCGATGGTGCTTTGCGGCGCGTTGAAGACGGCGTCGTATGGCGCGGGGGGCATCCCTTTCGTGCGGTTGCCGTAACCGGCGCTGATCCTGAAGCCCGAGTAGGCGAACTTCGCGAACAAGTATTGGGCGCGATCGTAGTCGAGCCCTTGCGCGACGCCGTGGTTCTGGTCCGGCGTATCGAACTCGGGGTAGTACAAGTCTTGGCCGCTGCGATCGAAAGAGGTCGCGGATAGGACCAGATCGGCGCCATGCTCGCCGTGCCAGCCGTAAGTTGCGCGCGCGCGTTTTTCGCCGAAGCTGCCGACTGAGGCCGCGGCTTGCGCGCCGTGGATATCGCTGCCCTTTTTCGTGACGACGTTGATCACGCCGAACAATGCGTTCGACCCGTAAATGGCCGAGCCGGGGCCCGGCACGTATTCGATGCGCTCGACTAGATCCATATCGAGCGGAAAGTCGTCGCCGATCGGCGCTTGGTCGTACACGGAGTCGTTGACGCGCATGCCGTCGATCAACAGCAGGAAGCGGCTGTTGTAATCGCCGGGACGCTGAAAGCCGCGCGCGCCCAGGTACGAGTAGGTGCGGTCGTAGGTGGTGTAGACGCCCGGCAGCGAACCGAGCGCGTCCGCGAGCGTGCGCCAGCCGAAGGCGCGAATGTCCTTGGCCGTCAGCACGACGACGGCGGCGGGGGCCTCTGCCACGGATTGGCTAAATAGGGAGGCGGTCTTGACTTTCACCTGCATCAGCGCTTCCAGCGGCATCGAGGCAAGGTCGACCGGCGAAGCGGGCACGGCGGCTGGAGCCTCTTTAGCGCGAGCGCTGACCGCCGCGACTACAATCGCGACTGCGAACGCCAGGCGGCACAGCGGGTGCGGGACGTGCCCGCGAATGAATCGGTCCGTAAGCATGAGGCAGGAGTAAGACGGCGACCCATCATCTGTCGTGAGCCTGCCTTTTTAACGGCCCTGAAATGTAAAGCTTGAGGGGCGCTCGCCCCAGCTTGACGCACGGCCTGCACTGTTCTAGGGGCAGAGCGGCGAATCACAGCGGCATGTGCTGGCACGCCCCTACGCAATCGTTTGCGAAAGCGACGATGCGCCGAACGTCCGTTTCAATCGACGTTGGACGCCACGCAGGTCGGCGCTGGCCGCGAATCCACGACGGTGGCGTACGGCAGGTCGCTGGGCCATAATTTCGCGATCGCGCGGGGCGCAACTTCCGGCGCGCCGGAGCCGGCCCGATGGCCCTTATCGTCTTTCGACCTGACTTACTCGGCGGCCTTCTCGTTCCTCGAATAGCGGAGAGTGGAAAATGTCAGCAGTCCTAAATATCAAAAAGATGTTCGTTTTGATGTTGGAGAACCGCTCGTACGACAACCTTTTCGGGTGGTCGGATTTTCGCGGCTGGACGCCGGATGGCACGCCGACGCAGGCGGACGGGCTCACGGGCAAGCCGCCGTTTTCGAATGCGGGCGCGCGAGGGGCGGCCTATGCGGTTGGTCAGGGCGCGCCGTTTCGGCTCGCGTTCGACCCCGGCCACGAGTTTACCGATGCGCTCGTGCAATCAACCTCCGCCAGCGACAGCCGTGCGTACGCCACCTGCGTGCGCGACGATTCGGCGGGCCTTGCGAGCGGCGCGTATCCGCCTTGCGCGCCGGGGCCGAACGAGCTCGGTTTTGCGCGCGACATGGAGGCGCACGGTTACGACGTAGCCTCGGCGTTGCGCTGCTTCACACCCGACCAATTGCCGGTGCTGAACTTTCTCGCACAGCAATTCGCCGTATGCGACCGATGGTTTTCGTCGGTGCCTGGGCCGACCTGGCCGAATCGTTTCTTCGCCTTGGCTGGCACGTCCTGGGGGCTCGATCATTCGCCGAGCGGCCTCGGATCGATCGAAGCGAGCCTGTTCGACGGCGCCAAGTACGGCAATGGCAAAGACTCGTTGCTCACGCGGCTTGCGCCCGAACAATGGCTCGTCGCCCACGGCGATATCCCCCAGTCGTGGGCGATCAAAGGCGCCGATGCGCATCACGCGCGTTTCATCGGGCACGAGGATTTCTTTTCGACGTTGGCGAGCGGCAACCTCGATGCGAGTTTCGTCTTCATCGAGCCGCGCTACGACCCGGTCGGCAACTTCGAAAACGGCGAATCGATGCATCCGTGCGGAGACGTGCGCTTGGGCGAGGCGCTCGTCGAACGCGTCTACAACGCGATTCTTTCGTCGCCATACTGGGAGCAAAGCCTGCTGTTGATCGTATTCGACGAGCACGGCGGATTTTTCGACCACGTGATTCCCGATCGCGCTCACGTTCCCGGCATGCCCGCGCTCGCGCCCAGTTCGCCCACAGGGCTGACCAAGCGCGGCTTTCGCTTCGATCGCTACGGGTTTCGCGTGCCCGCTGTCGTCGTATCGCCCTATGTGAAGCAGGCGAGCATCGATCACACGGTGTACGACCATGCATCGATTGCGAAGACGCTGGCAAAGATCCTGCCTTCGGACGGCGCGCCGCTGCTCGATACGCCGCGCTTCGCGGCCGCGGCCGATCTTACGCCGCTGCTCACTCTATCGTCGCCGCGCAAAGCCAGCGATATTCACCCGTGTCCGCACGCATTGCCGCTGGGCGCGGCCTCGGCCCCGGTGCGGCCAGGCGGCAGCGCGGCGGCGCTGCGTGCGCTCGGCTGGCCCGGGCCGATCGGCGGCGGCGCCGCCTAGGCAACATCACCGCCTCGTCACGGAACGTCGCAGCGAATCGCGGTGCGATTCGCCCGGCGGCGACCGAGCCGTAAATAGAGCAGGGCGCAGCCGCTCATGCAGAGCGGCCACAGCAGGAACCAACCGGTCGCAAGACACAGGGCGACGACGCAAACGAGCGAGCATTGCGCACAGCGATGCGCTGCCGTGCCGCGCGGCAACAAGCGCAGCGCCGCGGCGCAGCCGATCGCGTAGACGGTGACGAACGAGCCTGTCGTCATCAGAACGAGGGGCTTGGGGCCGACTCCCGCGAACGCAACCGCGCACATGGAGAGCGCGGACAAGCCCGATACGACGGCGAGACTGCGGCGTGGGACGTCCCCGGCGAGGCTGCCCGCCGCAAGCCAGCCCGGCAACGCGCCGTCGCGGCCCAGCGCCGCGCCGAGCTTGGCCGCGCCCGCAAAGTAGGCGTTCATCGTCCCGAGCGTGAGTAGCAACGCGGCCGCCGCGGCGAGCACGCGGACGTTGCCGCCGATGCCGAGCACCAGAAGTTCGGCGAGCGGCGCCGCGCTGTCGCCGGCCGCGGGTCCGAGCACGAGCACGCTGGCGAGCGCGACCGCCAAGTACAGTGCGCCGACAACGACGACGGCAATGGCCGATGCCAGCGGCAAATCGCGCGCCGGGCGCTTGAATTCGCCGGCCAGGTGCGTGATGGCTTCCCACCCCGCGAAGCTCCAAACGAGCAGTGCGGCCGCCGGCACCACGGCGAGCCAGCCATGCGGTGCGAACGGATGCAGGTAGCCGGCGTGCGCGTGCGGCGCCGAGGCGGCGACGGCAGTCAGCAGCAAGGCGACGAGCAATGTCGACAGCACGACTTGCATCTTGCCCGATATGGTGACGCCCAGCGAATTGGCGAGCGTCACGATCGCGAGCAAGGCAGCGCTCGTCAAAAACACCGTATGCTCGCCGCCTCCCAGCGCCGCGGCGACATAGGCGCCCGCGAAAATCGCGGCGGCGGGCGTGCCGGCTGGCACCGCAAAATAGAAGCACCAGCCGACGATGGCCGAGGCGCGCGGGCCGAAGGCTTGGCGCGCATAGGTTGCGACGCCGCCTGCATCGGGATAGCGCGCCCCCAATGCGGCGAAGGTGGCGGCAAGCGGCGCCGAAAGCAGCACGAGCGCCAGCCAAGCCAACAACGACGCAGGCCCGGCCACTTTGGCGGCCAATGCGGGCAGCGCGATGACGCCGGTGCCGAGCACGGCCCCGACGTAGAGCGCGGCCCCTTGAAGCACGGTGAGCCGCCCGTGCGCTGTGCCGTGCTGCCGCTGCGTGGTGTTCGTCGATGCGCTCATGATGTGTCCGGATTCTCGTAGGCCGACGCTCGTGTGTCGCTTATGCGTCGCGCGTTGGCGTGATGGGTGATCGTTATAATCCCGCATACCTGACAAAGGATGTCATGAATTGGGAGGCAGGCGATGCGAACGAGCAGGCTCGTCTCGATGCTGCTGATGTTGCAGGCGCGCGGACGCATTACGGCGCAGACGTTGGCCGACGAATTCGAGGTGTCGGTGCGTACGATCTATCGCGACGTCGATCAGCTGAGCGCGGCGGGCGTGCCCGTCTATGCCGATCGCGGCCCGGGCGGCGGGTTTGCCTTGCTCGACGGATACCGGACCGACCTGACCGGCATGACGCGCGCCGAAGCCGAGACGCTGCCGATCGCCGGCTTGCCCGGCGCCGCCGATGCGCTAGGCTTGAGCGAGCCGTTGCGCTCGGCGCAACTCAAGCTGCTGGCGGCGTTGCCGGCCGCGGCGGCAGGCGGCTCACGGATCGGCTCGCGCTTGCATATCGATCCCGTCGATTGGTATCGGCGGCCCGAGCCTGCGCCGCTGTTGCCGCAACTGGCAAGCGCTGTGTGGCAACAACGATGCGTCGCAATGCGCTATCGAAGCTGGGAGGGCGCGCGCTTGCGCCGCTGCCGGCCGCTCGGCCTGGTGCTCAAGGCCGGCAATTGGTATCTCGTTGCACAAGCGCGCAACCGCATTGGCATCTACAAGGCGGCGAATATCGAGCGCTTGGTCATGCTCGAGGAGAGCTTCGAACGCCCCGACGGCTTCGACCTGCAGCAACAGTGGTCGGGCATGGTGGAGCGCTTCGAGCGCGGTTTGCTCAAAGGCAAGGCGACGTTGCTCGTCAGGCCCGACGCGCTGGCCGATCTCCATGCGCTCGGCGCCGCTGCCGCGGATCGGGCCGTTTGCGCCTTGTCGGCGAAGGACGGCTGGTGCGAAGTGACGCTGCCGGTGGAAGCGACCGAGCAGGCGGCCCGCCAATTGCTGCGGCTCGGCGCGCGCGTGCGCGTGCTCGGTCCCCCCGCATTGCGCGAAGCGCTATGCAGGCTCGGCCAGGAAATCGCCGCGCTCAATGCGGCCGCTTGAAGCGAGGTCCGCGCCGGTTTTGCCGTGGGTAGCGCCAGTCGCGAACGGGTTTCCATCCGCCGAAACACGCCCATCATGGTAATCCCGTATACCTGACCCGAGGTGGTGAAAGGCTCGGGAAGGATTGTTCCACCTAGAATCGCTCCATCGATGCAACCCGGCCATTCAAAAAAGGCCGACATAAATGAGGAGACGCTCGCATGCACCCGATGTCGCGGAAAATCCGCAGTTTCGCTCTCGCTTCCGCCGTCCTGTTCGGCTTGGCCTCTCAAGGCGCCATGGCTGCCGACTCCGGCAAGATCACCATCATGGTCGGGGGCATCACCAAGCTCATCTATTTGCCCGCGAAGTTGACGGAACAGCTTGGCTACTTCAAGGATGAGGGGCTCGACGTCGAATTGCTGTCGCAGCCAGCCGGCGTCGACGCCGAAAACGAACTGCTCGCCGGCGCCGTGCAAGCCGTGGTCGGCTTCTACGATCACACCATCGATCTGCAGACGAAAGGCAAGGACGTCAAAGCGATCGTCGTCTTCGGTCAAGTGCCGGGCGAAGTCGAGATGGTGTCGACCAAGGCTGCCGGATCGCTCAAATCGATGGCCGACGTCAAGGGCAAGACGCTGGGCGTAACGGGCCTGGGTTCCTCCACGAGTTTCCTCACGCAGTATCTGGCGAGCGTGCATGGCATTGCCTCGTCGCAATACACGATGCTGCCCGTGGGCGCCGATGCGAGTTTCATCGCGGCGGTCAAGCAGTCGCGCATCGATGCGGGCATGACGACGGAGCCGACGGTGTCCAAGCTGCTCGCAACGGGTGACGCGAAGGTGCTCGTCGACATGCGTTCGGTCGAAGGCACGAAGGCGGCGCTCGGCGGAACCTATCCGGCATCGAGCCTGTACGTGCAGTCGGCGTGGGTCGATTCGCACAAGGCCGAAGCCGCGAAGCTCGCCCATGCGTTCCTGCGCACGATGCAGTTCATCCATACGCACAGTGCGGAAGAGATCGCGGCCAAGATGCCGGCGGATTATCAGAAGGACAAGGCGCTCTACGTGGGCGCGTTGAAGGCTTCGCTGCCGATGTACACCGTGGACGGCAAGATGCCGGCCGACGGCCCGGAGACGGTGCTGAAGGTGCTTTCGGGCTTCAACCCGGCAGTCAAGGGCAAGCACGTCGATTTGTCGAAAACGTACACGAACGAGTTCGTGGCCGCGAAGTAAGTATCGATCGATCGTTCGGGGCCAATCGCCCGCTCGATCGGATCGAAGTTTCCCCTGCCGTACCCAGGGCGCCGCAGTTCGGGCGCCCGCCTCAAAACGCTTGGATGCTTTGATGAACCACGCTGCTTCCCAGGATGCACCCGTCATCGAGTTCGATTCGGTGTCGTGCCGCTTCATTTCCCCCGACGGCAAAGCGACGATCGCGCTGCGCGATTTCAGCATGTCCGTCGCCAAGGGCGAATTCATCGCTATCGTCGGACCGACCGGTTGCGGCAAGTCGACGACGCTCAGCATGATCACGGGCTTGCTCAAGCCGACCACCGGCAGCGTGCGCGTCATGGGCAATCCCGTCACCGGCATCGATCCGCGCATCGGCTTCGTGTTTCAGGCCGACGCCGTATTCCCGTGGCGCACGGTGCTCGACAATGTCGCCGCCGGCCCGTTGTTCCGCGGCCGCTCCAAAGCCGCCGCCTACGAAGAGGCGAAAGACTGGCTGCGCCGCGTGGGCCTCGAGAAATTCGGCGGCCATTATCCGCACCAGTTGTCGGGCGGCATGCGCAAGCGCGTGGCGCTGGCGCAGACGTTCATCAACAAGCCGGAGATCCTGCTGATGGACGAACCGTTCTCCGCGCTCGACATGCAAACGCGCACGTTGATGCAGGACGAGCTGCTGCAGTTATGGTCGGCCAACAAGGGCTCGGTCGTGTTCGTCACGCACGATCTGGAGGAAGCGATTGCGCTCGCCGATCGCGTCTTCGTGCTGACCGCGCGCCCGGCCACGCTCAAGAAGGTCTATCAAATCGACCTGCCGCGCCCGCGCATCACCTCGGAGATTCGCTACGAGCCCCGCTTCATCGAGCTTTCGCGCGACATTTGGCATGACCTGCGCGAAGAAGTGCAAATCGCTTGACCTGGAACACCGGAAAGACTGAGATGGCTACTATGGCTACTACCTTCGAACAATCATCCAAAGCAAGCCTTGCCGATGCGTCGCTTGCCGAAGTGGAACAGGCGGCGCGGCGCAAGCTGGCGCAGCGACGCGCTTTGATCATCGGCTTGCGTTTGCTCGTGCTCGTCGTGTGGCTCGGCGGGTGGGAAGTCGCCGGACGGTTGAAATGGATCGATCCGTTCTTCTTCTCCATGCCCTCGCTGATCTTCGCTCAGATCATCGATTGGTTCGTGAACGGCACCTCGCAGGGGCCGCTGCTCGTGCAGGTTTGGGTGACGCTCGAAGAGACGATGATCGGCTTTGCGATCGGCTCCGTCGCCGGCGTGATTTGCGGCGTGGTATTGGGGCGCAACAAGCTGCTCTCCGATGTCTTCAGCCTCTACATCCAAATCGCCAATTCGATCCCGCGCGTCGTGCTCGGTTCGATCTTCGTCATCGCCCTGGGGCTCGGTATGGCCTCGAAAGTGGCGCTCGCCGTCGTGATGGTGTTTTTCGTCGTCTTCGGCAACGCCTTCCAAGGCGTGCGCGAAGCCGACAGGTATATGATCGCCAATGCGCAGATTCTCGGCGCGTCCAAGCGGCAATTGACGACGGCCGTCGTGATCCCTTCGGCACTGTCCTGGATCTTGGCGAGCTTGCACGTGAGCTTCGGCTTTGCGCTCGTCGGTGCGGTCGTCGGCGAATTCCTCGGCTCGAAGCAGGGTATCGGCCTCTTGATCTCGACGGCGCAAGGCGCGTTCAACTCGAGCGGCGTGTTCGCGGCGATGATCGTATTGGCCGTGGTGGCGTTGACCACGGACTACTTGCTGACGACGCTGGAAAAGCGCTTGCTGAAATGGAGGCCCGCCGCCTTTTGAGCGGAGCCGATGCGCCAAGCAAATGGCGCGAACGAGATGGCCGGCTCGCGCCGCGCCGACGCTGCCCGCGTCGGCCGTGCGCGGGCCGAACCACATAGACGGGGCGTCGATCGATGATGCATAGTTTGCGCGCCCGCCTGCTTTGGTGGGTGCTATTGCCGCTGGCGGCGTTCATGCTCGTCGCCGGGGTCATGGCATACGAGGCCGCGCGGCAGACCGCCGACCTGCTGCAAGACAGCGTCCTGCTCGCCTCGGCGCGAACGATCGGCGAGGATGTCCAATGGAATAACGGCGAGCTGACTGCCAACATCCCGCCTGCAGCGCTCGAAATGTTCGAGTCGCCCTATCAAGATCACGTCTTCTACAAGGTCGTGGCGGGCGGCGACAGGCTGCTCGGCGGTTCGCCCGAGCTCTCGCTGCCGAGCGATGCGCGCGCGTCCTATCCCGTCTTCTACGACACGACACTCGATGGTCAATCGATCAGAGCGGTCGCGTTCGAGCGTCAGCTCTACAACTCCGGCGAGGCTTTGCCGGTCGTCGTCATCGTCGGTAAGACGCAAGCGTCCCGGGAGGGCATGTTGGCGCAACTGTGGCACCCGCAACTCGTGCGGCAGGGCTTGATGCTCGTGCTCGCGGTGCTGCTCGTGCTGATCGGCCTCACGAGCGAGCTGCGCCCGCTCATGAAGCTCAAAGAGGACGTGGCCGATCGCGATCCGATGGAGCTCGATCCGGTTCGCGTGGCACATCTGCCCACCGAACTGCGGCCGATCGTGGATGCGATCAACCAGTGCATCGCCAGGCTCAAGCTGCACACGAGCACGCAGCGGCAGTTCATTGCCGACGCTGCGCATCAATTGCGCACGCCGCTGACGCTGCTCGACACGCAAGTCGAATGCGCACGCCAATGTATCGACGACACGCCCGCGTTGTCCGATGCGCTTGCAGGCATTCACCGCACGAGCCGCAAGATGACGGAAATCACGAATCAGTTGCTGCTGCTCGCGCGGGCCGAAGCGGCGCCGTCGCCCAATGTGTCCGTCGATATGACCGAAGTCGTCTCGTCCGTGCTCGAAGAGCTGATCTTGGCCGCGCAGCGCCGCGACATCGACCTTGGCGCCGAGCTCGATGGCGACTTGCGCGTGGCGGGCAATGCCCAGTTGTTGACGGCGCTCGTCGCCAATCTCGTCGACAACGCGGTGCGCTACACGCAAGCGGGCGGCGCGGTGACGGCCCGATGCCGTCGGCAAGGCGCACAGGTCGTGCTCGAAGTCGAGGACAATGGGCCAGGCATTCCGGCGGAGATACGCGCTCATGTATTCGAGCGGTTCTATCGCGGGATGACGAACGTCGAGGGCACGGGCCTCGGCTTGTCGATCGTGCAGCGCATCGCGCAGTCGCACGGGGGCTCGGTCGCCGTGGCGCCGGGGGCGGGGCGGATAGGGCTCGTCGCCACCGTGCGCTTGCCCGCATGGAAGGAAAAGGATTGATGCGATGAAGTTGCTGCTCGTGGAAGATAACGCCGAACTCTCGCATTGGATCGTCAATCTGCTGCAAGGCGAGAATTTCACGGTCGATTGCGTGCCCGACGGCGAAACGGCCGACGCGGTGCTGCGCACCGGTCACTACGATGTGATTTTGCTCGACATGCGCTTGCCGCGGATGAGCGGCAAGGATGTCCTCGCGCGCTTGCGGCGCCGCGGCGACAATGCGCCCGTGCTCATGCTGACGGCGCACGGATCGATCGACGACAAAGTCGATTGCTTTAGCGCGGGCGCGGACGACTATGTCGTGAAGCCATTCGATGCGCGCGAGCTCATCGCGCGCATCAAGGCGCTGATCCGGCGGCAAGCGAGCGGCAAGTCCGTCTCGCTCGTGTGCGGCGATCTGCACTACAACTCTAATACTCGCGAATTCAGTCACCAAGATGCGCCGCTCGTATTGCGGCGGCGCGAACATGCAATTCTCGAAGCGCTGATGCTCAAGCAAGGCAAGACGGTATCGAAGACGGCGCTGATGGACAGCGTCTACAGCCTCGAAGACGAACCGAGCGCGGACGCCATCGATATTTACATTCACCGGTTGCGTAAGCACTTGATTCATTCGACGGCGCAGATCATGACGCTGCGCGGGCTGGGCTACGTGTTGCGGGCCAAGGACGGTTCGTAGGTTGCAATCGCCGGTTTAGCCGATAGCGCTTAGTTTGAAAGAAGTTTACGTATAAGTACTTAGTAGTCCTAAAGATTCGCGAAAGGAGCGCGAAGGATAGGGACGGATAGGATTCTCTCCATTGCGACGACGCAAAAAAAGATGCGGCACGGTGGGCCGGCTTCGCGCAAAACAAAATTTCAACGCAGTAAGAGAGGAGACGATCTTGAAAAAGACGTATCGAACGTTGGCGCTGACGGCAGGCGCTTTGGTGGCAACGGGCGCGCATGCGCAATCGAGCGTGCAGCTCTATGGCCTTTTCGACATGAGCGCCATCGCCTACACGACGAATGCAAATGCGGCAGGCGATCACTTGATTTCGATGGGCCACCCGGGCGACACCGGCGGCGAACCGTGGTTCAGCGGCAGCCGCTGGGGCATGCGCGGCGCCGAGGATATCGGTGGCGGCAACAAGATCATCTTCACGTTGGAGAGCGAGTTCGTCGGCACGAGCGGCATGGCCGAAGACGGCAGCCAACTGTTCGATCGCGACGCGTGGGTAGGCCTCCAAAACGATACGATCGGCAAGGTGACGGTCGGTTTCCAGGATACGATCGCGAAGGATTTCTCGGGCCTTTACGGCGATCCTTACACGAGCTCGCAGTTCTCGACGAAGGAAGGCGCCTACACCAACTCCAACAACTTCAAGCAAATGGTGTTCTACGCGGCGGGTCCGACCGGCACGCGTTCCACGAATAGCATTGCGTGGAAGAAGCTTTGGAATAACGGCATTTACGCGGCCGCGGACTATCAGTTCAGCAACTCGACGCAATTTGCCACGGGATCGGGTTACCAGGTGGCGCTCGGTTTCAACGGCCCGTCGTTCTCCGTGGGCGGTTTTTACGATCACACGAACAACGCGGGCTTCATCGATCAGACGTATTCGGTGGGCGGCAACTATCGCTTCGGCATCGGCAAGATCAACGCCGGCTACTTCCACTACACGGGCAAACAGGGCTCGTTGCCCGATCGCGAGGACAATGCGTGGACGGTGTCGTTCAAGCTCGCGCCGCATGGTTCGATGGACTATGAGCTCGGCTATCAGCAGATGCACGTGAAGAACGCTGCGTACAACGCCGACGGCAACATCCCGAATGCGAACTCGGGCCTCTTCGATCCGGCTGGGACGACGGTTCACAACGGCTACAAAGAGACGCTCTACGCCTCGACGTTCTATCACCTTTCCAAGCGTACCGAACTGTATTTGGCTGCCGATTACATGAAGCTGCATGGCGGTTACACGGTGGCAAATACGTTCGGCCACAGCAACCAGCTCGAAGTCGCCACGGGCATCCGCACGCGCTTCTAATCGGTTTTCTCTTCTACTCCGCGACGACTAGCCGTGCTTTTCGGCGGCCTCAGGCGGCGGCGAACCTGTTCGCCCGCCGCCGTTTTTTGGGGGAAGACAGCATCGTTGCCCGGCCGCGTTCAGCCAGTTGCGTTCCGCCCTGCACGTTGGCAAGCGAGGCCGTCATTCACTCGTTCAACCACGCATGAGCACAATCGATTACCGACCTACGCGAACCAACACTCATAGGATCGTCGGCATGACCCACGGCGGCAAGCCGTTTCGTCCTGGCGACTGGGCCGAGCGGCTCGCGGGGGTCATTACGCTGTTCGTCAAGGAGCGGCACCCGGGCAGCAGCACCGCATCGACGTGGCTTGCCGTGCCGTTCGTCGACGGCGGCGCCCGGTGCCTGAGCGTATCCGGGGAACTCGCCGACATCTGCCCCGAAGCTTTCGAGTTCGTCATGCGGTTCGCCAAAGACAATGAGCTCGTCGTCGAGTCGGACGCATAACCGCTTCGACCGCTCAGCCCATCGTTTCATTCCCTCTCGGCCACTCCGCTGTCCGTCAACGATCGATATGGGGCCTTCTACGTGGCGTGCGCAACGATTGTTCATTGAGGCTTCTTTTTCTGCCAATCATCGGCTTCCCGCTTGCCGCGAGCGGTTCCGGGACGGCAAACTGGCGTTTGCTCCGAGCCGTACCCTTCTTCCACGAAAAAAGAGGCATCGATGCAACTCATTGGCATGATGGATTCCCCGTTCGTACGTCGCGTAGCGGTGTCGATGGCGCTACTAGGGATGCGGTTCGAGCACCGCCCCGTTTCGGTATTCCGCCACTTCGACCAGTTTCGCGAGATCAATCCGGTTGTCAAGGCGCCCACCTTCATCGACGATGACGGCACGCAGTTGATCGACTCCACGCTCATCCTCGATTACCTCGACGAGAGCGTCGAGCCGCAGGCGCGTCTCATGCCGCAGGGTCGCCCGATGCGCCGGCAGGCGCTGCGCTTGATCGGTTTTGCGCTCGCCGCCAGCGAGAAGACGGTTCAGATCGCCTACGAGCGCAACTTGCGCCCCGAGGACAAGCAGCATGCGCCGTGGCTGGAACGGGTGCAAATGCAGTTGGCCGCCGCTTACGACACGTTGGAGGGCGATGTCGCGAGGCTTGCCGGCGCCGCGGGCGCCAACGGCTGGTTGTGCGGCGAGCGTCTGATGCAACCCGACATCACCGTGGCGGTGGCCTGGCGCTTCACGCAACACATGCTGCCCGGCGCGATCGATCCGAGTCGCTATCCGGCGCTCGCCGCGCTGTCGGCGCGCGCCGAGGCTTTGCCGGCGTTCGTGGGCGCGCCCCTTCAATGACGGCCGAGCGGCGATTGTTCGATTTCAGCGACTTCTGACTTTCGATTTAGCGCATTTATCGGCGTCGCGCGCGTCCTTAGAATGGCGGTCAGGTTGCATGACGGGGCATAGGCTGCCTTGCTGCCAGCCGGGAGAGTCGCCATGAAGAAGCTCATCGAACAACGGCTGTATAGTCCGACCGTGGTGTTGCCGATGGTCGAGCTAATGGAATTGATGGTCTCGCTCGATTTCAATCTTGGGCAAGTGGGCGCAGTCATGGCGACGCGAGGCGCTCGCGCGGCGTTGCATCGTTCGCGCGGGCTGCTGGGTCACCGTGAGGCTTGCGCGGCCGCGGCGGCTTGACGGCGGCGGCGCGATCCCGGCGGATCGCGGAGAACGGCAAGCGGCGAAGGGAGTGAAGCGCGACGCGCCGGCTCGAAGTTGCGACGAGCCGGCGGTAGAAAGCAAGGGTGCAGCGCAGGCGCGGTTGCGCTCAGCCTTGCGCCGGCGGCACATAGCCGGCCGCTTGATCGGCGCCTTCGCCGAAGAAGAATTTCTCCGTTTGCTTCATCAAGTACTGGCGCGCGCGCGGATCCGCCATGTTCAGACGATTCTCGTTGATGAGCATGGTCTGGTGCTTGAGCCACATTTGCCAAGCTTCCTTCGAAACCCCTTCGTAAATGCGCTTGCCGAGTTCGCCCGGCAGCGGCGGAAAGTCGAGTCCTTCGGCTTCCTTGCCGAGCTTGACGCATTGAATCATGCGGGCCATCGTGAATTTCTCCTGTAGTCGTTGGGGACGGGCGGCAAAGCGGCCGCGCTCAGAGCTGCTTCATCAGCACGAGCGATTTGCGCTGCCAGTTGTAGAGGCGTCGACGGTCCTCGGGGAGATCGTCGACCGAAACCTTGACGAAGCCGCGCTTCAAGAACCAATGCTCGGTGCGCGTCGTGAGGACGAAGATGCGCGTCAAGCCGCGCGCGCGCGCACGTTGCTCGATGCGCTTGAGCAGGCGTTCGCCGTCGCCGGCCCCTTGCGCGTCGGGCGCCACCGTCAGGCACGCCATCTCGCCGATGCGCTCTTGCGGGTAAGGGTAGAGCGCCGCGCAACCGAACAGCACGCCATCGTGCTCGATGACCGAGAAGTGATCGATGTCGCGCTCGATTTGGTGGCGGCCGCGCTTGACGAGGGTGCCGTCCGATTCGAGCGGCTCGATCAGCGTGAGAATGCCGCCGACGTCGTCGGGGGTGGCTTCGCGCAGGCTTTCGAGGTTCTCATACGAAATCATCGTGCCGACGCCGTCGTGCAGGAAGAGTTCCAGCAGCAAACTGCCGTCGAGCGCGTACGGAATGATGTGCGCCCGCGCCACGCCGCCGCGGCACGCGCGCACCGCATGCTTCAGATAGAACGCCGCATCGCCCTTGACTTCGCCGCTGTCGAGCAGCTTGTAGGCATCGTCGAGCGAAAGCTCTTGCACGAGTTCACCCTCGTCGCCCATGAGCCCGGGCGTTTCCGTCAGGAAGATGATCTTGTCCGCGCGCAGGGCGATCGCGGCGGCGGAGGCGACGTCTTCCATCGACAGGTTGAACGCTTCGCCCGTCGGCGAGAAGCCGAGCGGAGAGAGCAGCACGAGCTTGCGGCTTGCGAGCGAATGGCGGATCGATTCGGCGTCGACCTTGCGCACCACGCCCGTGTGGGCGAAATCGACGCCGTCGAGAATGCCGACCGGCCGCGCGGTGACGAAGTTGCCCGAGACGACGCTGATGTGGGCATGCGCCATCGGCGTATTGGGCAAGCCCTGGCTGATGGCGGCTTCGATGTCGAGCCGCACTTCGCCTGCGGCTTCTTTGGCCGATTCGAGCGCGCGTGCGTCGGTGATGCGCATGCCGTGCGAGAACTCCGACTGCACCCCGTGCAGGTTCATCTGTTCCTCGACCTGCGGACGCGATCCATGCACGAGCACGATCTGGATGCCCATGGCTTGCAATAGCGCGATGTCGGAGACGAGCGCATTGAGCAGTCCCTGATGGACCACTTCGCCCCCGAACCCGACGACGAACGTCTTATTGCGAAAAGCATGGATGTACGGCGCCACCGATCGCATCCAGTCGACGAACTGTGCGTGGGAGACGGCTACGGGGTCGGGCGCCGCGGGACGGGCCGCGGCGCTTTCCGGTGTGGGGGCGAGGTCGGTTTGAGAATTCATCCCGGGATTATAATGCGCCCCCATGTCGAACGTACCCAAAAGTCCGGCCGCGAGTGAGGTCCCTGTTGCGCGCGCACCGCGTGCGCCGCGCCCCGAGAATGCGCGTCGTCGTCCCGCCGTCCCGCCCAATCCCGTCCCACCGATCGATTTTCCGGCCGCGCTGCCCGTTTGCGGGCGGCGCGAGGAGATCGCGGGCGCGATTCGCGACCATCAAGTGGTGATCGTTTCCGGCGAAACGGGCTCCGGGAAAACGACGCAGTTGCCCAAGATCTGCCTCTCGCTGGGCCGTGGCCTCGGGGCCGGCGGCAGCGGTCTCATCGGCCATACGCAGCCGCGGCGGATCGCGGCCTCCGCCACGGGCCGGCGCATTGCGGAAGAGCTCGGCACGCCGTTCGGCGAAGTCGTCGGCTATAAGGTCCGGTTCACCGATAATCTGGCACCCGGCGCCTCCGTCAAGCTGATGACCGACGGGATCTTGCTGGCCGAGACGCAAACCGATCCGCTGCTGCGGGCCTATGACACGCTCATCATCGACGAGGCCCATGAGCGCAGCCTGAACATCGATTTTTTGCTCGGCTATCTGAAGGAGATTTTGCCCCGGCGCCCCGATCTGAAGCTGATCGTCACGTCGGCGACGATCGACGCCGAGCGCTTTGCCCGCCATTTCGGGACCGACGAGCGGCCCGCGCCCGTGATCGAGGTCAGCGGCCGGCTCTATCCGGTCGAAATCCGCTACCGGCCGGTCGAGGAGCCCAGCGCGGCAGTCAAGTCCGCGCAAGGCACGACGGGGCGCGAGCGCCCGGCTTACGGCAAGAGTGCGCGCGACGCCGATCGCGATCTGATGGAGGCGATCGTCGACGCCGTCGACGAGCTGTGCCGCGAAGGTCCCGGCGACGTGCTGGTGTTCCTGCCCGGCGAGCGCGAGATCCGCGAGGCCGCCGAGGCGCTGCGCAAGCATCATCCGCCGCACACCGAAATTCTGCCGTTGTTCGCCCGGCTCTCGGCCGAGGAGCAGGCGCGCGTGTTCAAGCCGTCGAACGCGCGGCGGCTCGTGCTGGCGACGAACGTGGCCGAAACGTCGTTGACGGTGCCCGGCATCCGCTATGTCGTCGACACGGGGCTCGCGCGCGTGAAGCGGTATTCGTATCGCAACAAGGTCGAGCAACTTCAAGTCGAGCCGATTTCGCAAGCGGCCGCGAACCAACGCGCGGGCCGTTGCGGGCGCGTGGCGGACGGCGTGTGCATTCGTCTGTTCGACGCGCTCGACTTCCAAGGCCGCCCGCGCTTCACCGACCCCGAAATCCTGCGCTCGTCGCTGGCGGCCGTCATTTTGCGGATGAAGTCGCTGCATTTGACGGCGATCGAGTCGTTCCCGTTCATTGAGCCGCCGCCGGGGCGCGCAATCGCCGACGGATATCAATTGCTGGCCGAACTGGGCGCCGTCGACGACGACAACGCGCTGACGCCGCTCGGCCGCGAGCTGGCTCGCTTGCCCCTCGACCCGCGCGTGGGCCGCATGATCTTGGCGGCGCGCGACCAGCAGGCGTTGAGCGAGGTGCTCGTGATCGCGAGCGCCCTGTCGGTGCAGGACCCGCGCGAGCGGCCCGCCGATGCGCAAGGAGAGGCCGATGAAGCGCACCGGCGCTTCGCGGACGAGCGTTCCGAGTTCTTGCAGTGGCTCAAGATCTGGAAGTGGTTCGGCGAGGCGGTGGCGCACAAGAAATCGAACCGGCAACTGGTCGACGCTTGCCGCGCGCAGTTTCTGTCGCACTTGCGGTTGCGCGAGTGGCGCGATGTCCATTCGCAGTTGTTGACCGTCGTGCGCGAACACGGCTGGCGCTTGAACGAAAGCGAAGCCACCTACGAACAGATCCATTTGGCCCTGCTCACGGGCTTGCTCGGCAACGTGGGCCTGAAGGCCGACGACGAGCCGCACTATCTCGGCGCGCGCGGCATCAAGTTCTATCTTTGGCCAGGCTCGACGCTCGTCAAGAAGGCGGGGCGCTGGGTCGTGGCAGGCGAGCTCGTCGAAACGAGCCGGCTCTACGCGCGGTGCCTGGCCAAGATCGAGCCGGAGTGGATCGAGAAGGTGGCCGGACATCTGCTGAAGAAGTCGCTCTCCGAGCCGCATTGGGAGAAGCGGCCCGCGCAGGTCACGGCGTTCGAGCGCGCCACGCTCTATGGGCTGCCCGTCTATCACCGCCGCCGGGTGGCGTTCGGCCGCCAAGATCCGGCCCGTGCTAGAGCGCTCTTCATTCGCGGGGCGCTCGTCGAAGGCGAGTTCGATACGAAGCTGGCTTTCTTCGCGCACAACCGCAAGCTGCTGGCCGACATCGAGCAGCTCGAACACAAGTCGCGGCGGCAGGACGTGCTGGTGGACGACGAATTGATCTTCGCGTTCTACGATCAGGCGCTGCCGAGCGGCCTCCATACCGGCGCGGCGTTCGAGCGCTGGTATCGCGATGAAGTGCGCAAGAGCGGGCAAGCCGAAGACAAACTGCGCTTGCTGTATTTGTCGCGAGACGATCTGATGCGGCACGAGGCGGCCGGCGTCACGACCGATCTGTTCCCGAAGCGTTTGACGATGGCCGGCGTCGAAATGGGGCTCGGGTACCATTTCGAGCCCGGGTCGCCGCGCGACGGCGTCACGCTGACCGTGCCGCTCTATGCGCTCAATCAGGTCGATCAGCGCCGCACGGAGTGGCTCGTGCCCGGCATGCTCAAAGAGAAGGTCCATCTTCTGTTGAAATCGCTGCCGCAAAAGCTGCGCCGACATTGCGTGCCGCTGCCCGAGTATGCGGGCGCTTTCGTCGAGCGTCACGAAACGCGCGTCGGCGCTTGTCCGAGCGAAGCGCTGCGCGGCGCCTCGGGGCTGGTCGAGGCTGTGATCGCCGACGTGCGCGAGCAGACGCAGGTCGCGCTGAAGTCGACCGACTTCAAGCTCGAAACGCTGCCCGCGCATTTGTTCATGAATTTCAAGGTGGTCGACGAGCACGGCCGACAGCTCGCGATGGGCCGCAATCTGGCGCAGCTGCGCGGCGAACTGGGGGCGGATGCGCAGCGGCATTTCCAGCAAATCGCTGCGGGCGCGGCGTTGAACCCCGGCGGCGCGGGCCAGCGCGCCTCGAGCGCCGAGGCGGCGCAGCCTGCGAGACCGAGCGCCCAGGCCAAGCGCGAGACGGGCGGCGCGCGCGCCGGCGAAGCGCCTGGCGGCGTGGCTGCCGGGGCGCCAGCAGCCGCTACGACAGCGCTGTACGACAACTTGACGACGTGGAACTTCGGCAAGCTGCCCGAGTTGCTCGAAATTCACCGGGGCGGACAGACGCTGTTCGGCTATCCGGCGCTCGTCGATCGCACGACGCATTGCGATGTCGAGGTGTTCGATTCGCCCGAGGAGGCCGCGCGAATTCACCGCGCCGGCCTGCGCCGCCTGTTCGCGCTGCAGTTGCGTGAGCCGATCAAGTACTTGGAAAAGAACCTGCCGGGCTTGCGCGAGATGGCGATGCAGTTCATGCCGCTCGGCACGCAAGAGGCGTTGCGCGATCAATTGATCGATACAGCGCTCGATCGCGCCTGTTTGCAAGAGCCGCTGCCCGGCGACGACGCGAGCTTTCATGCGCGCCGCGACGAGGGCAAGGGCCGGCTGTCGCTGCTCGCGCAAGAAATCGCGCGGCTCGTGGGGCAAATTCTGACCGAATATGCCGCCGTGACGAAAAAGCTGGCTCAGGCCAAGCCGTTCGCCGCGGCGTACGCCGACATGCAGCAGCAGGTGCAGACGCTGATGCACAAGCGCTTCGTCGTCGATACGCCGTACACGCAACTCGCGCATTTTCCGCGCTATCTGAAAGGCATCGCGCAGCGCATCGACAAATTGAAGGCCGATCCGGCCCGCGACGCCCGTGCGTTCGCGGAAATGTTGCCGCTCGTTCAGCAGTATCAGCGCGCGCAGTCGGCCCGGGGGGGCGTAGCCGATGCGCGGCTCGCGGAATTTCGCTGGTTGCTCGAGGAACTGCGCGTTTCGCTGTTCGCTCAGGAACTGCGCACGCCGATGCCGGTGTCCGTCAAGCGTTTGCACAAAGTGTGGGAATCGATGCAGCGGTGAGCGCGTGAGGGCGAACGGGCCGCGCGAGACCGCGATGCCGCCCCGATAACGGCTGCGTGCTCTTCGCGCCGGACGTCCTCTTTTTTCGCTGGCGGTCAACCGCGCCGCGTCGCAAACGTTTTATGATTGCGGCGATTTTCCAACGAGTGCTCATGCTTACTTCTTTCCTTTCCTGCGCCGGGCGAGCCAAACGCGCCGCCGGTGCGCTCGCGGCTGTATGTGTCGCGGCGGCTGTGTATTGTCCCGCGGCCCGCGCGAACAACGTCATCGTCCTCAATTCCGGTGAAGCGACGCTCTCGCTGATCGACGAAGCGACGCAGCAGGTCCTTGCCGCTAAGACGCCGACGGGCAAGGAGCCGCATCACTTGATGGCGACCCCGGACGGGCGCTCGCTGATCGTCGCCGATTCTGTTTCGAACGATCTGATGTTCGTCGATCCCAAGACGGGGAAAGTGCAAAAACGCCTCGAAAACATCGAGGACCCGTATCAACTCGGCTTTTCGCCGGACCGCAAATGGTTCGTGACGACCGGGCTGCGCTTGGACCGCCTCGACATTTACGCCTACGACGAGAAGACGGCGACGCCGACGCTCGTCAAGCGCCTGCCGCTCGCGACGATGCCGAGCCATATGGCCTTCACCAACGACAGCAAGACCGTGTTCGTTACGCTGCAGGTGTCGGGCCAAATCGCTGCGATCGATCTGGCGACGCAGTCGGTCAAGTGGAAGATGAACGTCGGCAACACGCCGGCGGGGCTCTGGCTGACGCCGGGGGACAAGTACCTGCTCGTGGGCATGACGGGCGAGGACGACGTGGCTGTCGTCGACTGGCGCAAGCAAACCATCGTCAAGCGGATCCAAACGGGCAAGGGCGCGCACAACTTCCGCTCGCTCGACGACGGCACGCACGTGGCGGTCAGCAATCGCGTGGCGAGCACGATCAGCATCATCGACGAGAACACGCTGATGAACGTCGGCGACATCACGGGCCTGATGCCTGGCCCCGACGACATGGAACTGACGGCCGACAAGCGCTATTTGTGGGTGACGTTCCGCTTTTCGAAGCACGTCGGCGTCATCGATCTGACGACGCGCAAGCTCGTCAAGACGATCGCCGTGGGGCGCTCGCCGCACGGCATCTACTTCTTCGACCGCGCGCCGGTGACAGCGCCCAACGGCGCTTGAGCACGCTTAGCGGGTCCGGTTCGCCATGCTGCATCTGATCGTCGCATCGCTCGATTCGCTCGTCTCCTCGCTGCAAACCTGGCTCTTCGTCGACGTCGTTCAGCCCTTGCTCTTCAAGATCGGGGCGATGGATTACGACGAAGACGCCTACGACGCCTTGTATCCCGTCATCATCGGCTTTCTGACCATCGTCGCGATGTACGGGCTGCTGCGGCCGCTCGAAGCGCTGCGGCCCGTCGAGCGGTGGACGGACCGCAAAGCCGTACGCGTCGACGTGCTGTACACGTGGGTGACGAAGCTCGGCCTTTTCAACCTCTTCTTCTTCGTCGCGTTCCAGCCGATCTTCGACCGGACGCAGGTATGGCTTCGCTACCACGGCATCGCGAACCTCAATCTCGATACGCTATGGCCCGGCGTGACCTCGCAGCCGCTCGTCGCGTTCGCGATTTACCTGATCGTGCTCGATTTCGCGGGTTACTGGTATCACCGCTGGCAACATCGGATCGGAGTGTGGTGGGAACTGCACGCGGTGCACCACAGCCAGCGGCAAATGTCGCTCTGGTGCGACGATCGCAATCATTTGCTCGACGACGTGCTGCAAGCGGGATTCTTCGCCGCCATCGCGCTTGCCATCGGCATCGCGCCGACGCAATTCGTCGTGCTCTCGGCCGTGACCAACTTCTTGCAAAGCGTCCAGCACTGCAATGCGCGCATTGACTACGGCCGGGTGCTCGAGCGGGTCGTCGTCAGCCCGGCGTTTCATCGGCGTCACCATGCCGTCGGCTACGGTCACGAGGGGTCTGCCTATGGCTGCAACTTCGGCGTGCTGTTGCCCTGGTGGGATATGCTGTTCAAGACCGCGTCGTGGAATCGCGCGCTGGAACCGACAGGTATCCGCCAAGAGCGGGAGGGGCAATCGTATGGAGAAGGGTTCGTTTCGCAGCATTGGCTTGCGTTCGTGCGCATCGCGCGGCGGCTCGGCGCGAGCCGCGCCAAGGCGGGCGGCGGGGATGCGGCCGCGCTCTGACGGGGCTTGCCAATGACGGATTTTCTGCGCTCGTTGGGCAGGGCGGCCGCCAGCGCGCTGCATCCGCGCATGCTTTGGCTCACGTTCATGCCGTTCGTGGTTGCGGCGGCGGGGTGGGGGCTGTTGCTGTGGTTCATGTGGCAGCCGCTCGTCGACGCGGTCAGGGTGCGGCTGGGGGGATCGTGGCTCGGCGAATCGCTCTACCACGCGTTCGACTGGGTGGGCTTGACCTCGTTGCACGCGGCGCTCGCGCCCTTCATCGTGATTACGCTGGCGATTCCGCTCATCGTCACCACCGTGTTGCTGCTCATCGCAACCATTTCCATGCCGATGGTCGTGCGGCATCTCTCCTTGCGGCGGTTCGCCAATCTGGAGCAGCGGCGCGGCGGCACCTGGTACGGCAGCCTCGCTCACACGCTCGTGACGACGATCGTATGCATCGTGCTGTTCGTGGTGACGCTGCCGCTGTGGCTGTTTCCGCCGCTTTTCGCCATCATCCCGCCGCTGCTGTGGGGCTGGCTGACCTATCGGGTGATGACCTACGATGCGCTGGCGCTGCATGCAAGCAGGGAGGAGCGCCGGGCGCTGATCCGGCGTCATCGCGCGCCGCTCCTCGCGATCGGCATCGCCACGGGCCTCATGGGCACGGTGCCGACGCTGATTTGGGCCGCCTCGATCTGGCTCATCGTGCTGTTTCCGGTGATCGCGGCCGCCACGATTTGGATCTATGCGTTTATCCTCGTGTTTTCGGCGCTCTGGTTCGGCCACTATTGCCTGGACGCATTGCAGCGCTTGCGCGCCGACGAGGCGCTTCCTTCCACCTGAGGGCGGTCTATGGCATTTGGCGTGATCATCATCGGAGATGAAATCCTTTCGGGCCGGCGCGTCGACAAGCACCTGCCCAAGGTCATCGAATTGCTCGGCGCACGCGGGCTCGCGCTGGCTTGGGCCGAGTATGTCGGCGACGAGCGCGAGCGCATCACCGCCACGCTCAAACGCACGCTGGCATCGGGCGACATCGTCTTTTCCACGGGCGGGATTGGCGCCACGCCCGACGACCATACGCGGCAATGCGCGGCCGACGCGCTCGGCGTGCCGCTCGAATTGCATCCCGCAGCGGCCGAGTTGATCCGCGCGCGCATCCGCGAAATGCATGGGGGCGCCGCAAGCTCGGCCGCCACGGCGTCGCAGCCGCTCGATCTCGATTCGCCCGAGAATCTGCATCGCTTGAATATGGGCGTGTTCCCGCGCGGCGCATCGATCATCCCGAACGGCTACAACAAGATTCCGGGCTTCTCGATCGGCGATCATCATTTCGTGCCGGGTTTCCCCGTGATGGCGTGGCCGATGATCGAATGGGTGCTCGATACGAAGTACGCGCACTTGCACCATGCGGTCGCGCATGCCGAGCGCTCGCTCTATGTGTTCGAGCTGATGGAATCGACGCTCACGCCGCTCATGGAGAAAATCGAAGCCGATTTCCCGGGCGTGCGCGTATTTAGCTTGCCGAGCGTGGGCGACGTCGAGCGCGGCGGGGTCTTCGCCCGGCGTCACATCGACTTGGGTGTCAAAGGCGAGCCCGAGGCCGTCGCCGCGGCCTTCGTCAAACTGCGAGAAGGCGTGCATCTGCTCGGCGGCGACATCGTCGAGCCCGAGGGCGGTTAGGGGCGCGGATGGCGCTGGCGTTCGGCCGTTCGGCCGCTCCGCCGGCTCGCAGCGACCGCGCTAAGCTCCCATCCAAGGCAAGCCGCGGCAGCACCAGCCGCTGACCGTCTTGCGGTGGCCGTTGCCGTCCTTATCGCCTTCGAAGCCTTCCAACAGATCGAAGGCTTTCGTATAGCCCGCTTGCGCGGCCGCCACGGCCGCGAGCTTCGAACGCGCCGCGCTTCGGCACAGAAATAGGACGGGCGTATCCGGGGAACCCACCGCCTGCTGCAGCTGGGCCAGGAATTCCGGATTAGGTACGCCGCCCGGGTAACGCGTCCATTCGACGTGCGCGTATTGACCGTCGCCCACGAGCGGCCGGCCCACCCAGTCCAATTCCGCGCGGGTGCGCACATCCACCAGCCGAGCGCTCGAATCGAGTTGCAGCAACTCGAACGCTTCGGCCGGCGAAAGCGCGCCCGCATACGCCAGTTGATGTTCGGCGCGGCGTTTATCGGCCTGCGCGAGGATTTGTTCGAGCGAGCTCATGGCCTTGTCTCCTTCGTTCGCAAAATCGTCATGGCAAGCGCACATTCTAGCGCGATGCCATCCCGACGCCCGATGCACCGTGGTGCATGGCGACGGCGGCAAAAATGCGCCAATGTTGTGCAATATCGTGCGCAATGCACCACAATGGAAGAATCTGGCCGCCCGGCGCACGAACGCGCACCATGGTGGTGCCGGGTTGGGAGCCGTCCCGGCGCGAGCCGCGCCTCATCGTGTCGTGGCCGGCTCCACCGCAGGGCGCGTCGTTGAGCGGCTCGCACTCAGCTGCACCGCCGCGGTACGCTCGATTTTTTGTTGCTGGCATGGAAGCTGCTTTTACCGGCGGCGATCGCTTGGAATTACCGGATTTGGCTTGGGCGGCGCAATGAGCCGAAGCGGGAAGAAGCGAAGAACCGCCGAACCCTATTAAATGGAGAACAGGATATGAGTAAATCCGTGGCCGACGTCATGCAGCTCGTCAAGGACGAGGACGTCAAGTTTATCGACTTTCGCTTCACCGACACGCGCGGCAAGGAGCAGCACGTCTCGGTGCCGCTGTCGGCGTTCGATGAAGACAAGTTCGAAAGCGGCCATGCGTTCGACGGTTCCTCGATTGCCGGCTGGAAGGGCATCGAAGCCTCGGACATGCTGCTCGTACCCGATGCCAACACGGCTTTCATCGACCCGTTCTACGAAGAGCCGACGCTCGTGCTGACGTGCGACGTCGTCGAGCCGGCCGACGGCAAGGGCTACGAACGCGATCCGCGCTCGCTCGCCAAGCGCGCCGAAGCCTACCTGAAGAGCACGGGCCTGGGCGACACGGCCTTCTTCGGTCCGGAGCCGGAATTCTTCATTTTCGATTCGGTTCAGTGGAACACGGACATGTCGGGCTGCTTCGTCAAGATCGGCTCGGAAGAAGCGCCGTGGTCGTCGGGCAAGGAATTCGAAGGCGGCAACACGGGTCACCGTCCGGGCACGAAGGGCGGCTACTTCCCGGTCGCGCCGGTGGATTCGTTCCAAGACATGCGCTCGGAAATGTGCCTGTTGCTCGAGCAGATCGGGATCCCGGTCGAAGTGCATCACCACGAAGTGGCGGGCCAAGGCCAGAACGAAATCGGCACGAAGTTCTCGACGCTCGTGCAGCGCGCCGACTGGACGCAGCAGTTGAAGTACATCGTCCACAACGTTGCGCACACGTACGGCAAGACGGCGACGTTCATGCCGAAGCCTGTCGTCGGCGACAACGGTTCGGGCATGCACGTGCACCAGTCGATCTGGAAGGACGGCCAGAACCTGTTCGCGGGTAACGGCTATGCCGGCCTGTCGGAATTCGCGCTGTTCTACATCGGCGGCATCATCAAGCACGCCCGTGCGCTGAACGCGATCACGAACCCGACGACGAACTCGTACAAGCGCCTCGTGCCGCACTTCGAGGCTCCGGTCAAGCTGGCCTACTCGGCACGCAACCGTTCGGCTTCGATCCGTATTCCGCACGTGAGCAACCCGAAGGGGCGCCGTATCGAAACGCGCTTCCCCGATCCGATGGCGAACCCGTACCTCGCGTTCTCGGCGCTGATGATGGCCGGTCTCGACGGCGTGCAAAACAAGATTCATCCGGGCGAAGCCGCGGACAAGAATCTGTACGACCTGCCGCCCGAAGAAGACGCGAAGATCCCGACCGTGTGTGCCGGTCTCGATCAAGCGCTCGAAGCGCTCGATAAGGATCGCGAGTTCCTCACGCGCGGCGGCGTCTTCACCGATGCCATGCTCGACGCCTATCTGGAACTGAAGGAAGGCGAATTGCAACGCTTCCGCATGACGACGCACCCGATCGAGTTCGAGATGTACTACTCGCTGTAAGCCGCGCGATGCGCTTCGCATGTGTCGTCGGCGAAGCGCATCGGGGCCTGCTCTCATCGGGCCTGCAAGGCTTGCGAACGGTCTCGAGGGGACGGCGGCGCCGTCCCCTTTTCGTTCCGGTGAATCGACGATGGTGCTCAAGAATTTGATCAAGGCGAAAAAAGGCCAGTCGGAACCGCTTTCCGACGACGAAGCGCTCGTTCGATCGGG
Organism: Trinickia sp. Y13; assembly: GCF_029522115.1. Lineage (GTDB taxonomy): Bacteria > Pseudomonadota > Gammaproteobacteria > Burkholderiales > Burkholderiaceae > Trinickia. Next base: position 135,889 of record NZ_JAKWFK010000003.1, read on the forward strand.
GTTGCTCCCTGGGTTCGAGTCGTTGCCCACTGTCGTGCTTCTGCTCGATAAAAGCACGCGGCGCATCGCGTTTGCGAACCCGTCGGCGGAATCGATGCTCGATTTGTCCCGGCGGCAATTAATGCAGATGTCGTGGTCGGAGCTCTTCGCCAATGGCGAGGATCTCGGCGCGACGATCGCCGCGATCGCGGAGCATCGTTTTCACGCGACGCATTTGGATACCGTGCTCGAGCGCGCGGGGCGCGAGCCGCTCCATGTGCATGTGGTCGTCGGGTTCCTCGAAAGTGCGCCCGATTACGTTCTGCTCGAACTGTTCGAGAACGAGCGCCATTTGCGCACCGATCGCGAAGAGCGCATTCACGATTTATCGATCGCAAACAAACAACTGATTCGCAATCTCGCCCATGAGATCAAGAATCCGCTGGGCGGAATTCGCGGCGCGGCGCAACTGCTCGAATTCGAACTGGGTGCGCGCGAGCGCCTCGAATTGCGCGAATACACGCAGGTGATCGTCAAGGAATCCGACCGCCTGCAAACGCTGGTCGATCGCTTGCTCGAGCCGCATCGGCATCCGCACATCGTGGGCGACGTGAACATTCACGAAGTGTGCGAGCGCGTGCGCGCCGTCATTCTGGCCGAGTTTCCGCGCGGTCTCACGATCGAGCGCGACTACGACGTGAGCGTGCCGGATTTGCGCGGCGACAAAGAGCAACTGATCCAAGCGCTGCTCAACATCGTGCGTAATGCGGCGCAGGCGTTGCGCGAGCGCATTGGGCAGGGCGACGCACGCATCGCATTGCGCACGCGCGTGGCGCGCAAGGTCACGATCGCCAAACGCCTATGCAAGTTGGCATTGGACTTGCGAGTGATCGACAACGGGCCGGGGATCGCCGAAGAGATCCGAGATCGTATTTTCTATCCGCTCGTGTCCGGCCGCGAGGACGGAAGCGGGCTCGGCTTGACGCTCGCTCAAACCTTCGTGCAGCAGCACGACGGCTTGATCGAAGTGGAGAGCCGCCCCGGCCATACCGAGTTTCAGATTTTGCTGCCGCTCGTCAATTGAATTGATAAGACCCAACTCCATGAAGCCGATCTGGATAGTAGACGACGACCAATCGATTCGCTGGGTGCTCGAGAAAGCGCTCGCGCGCGAGAATTTCCCGACGCGCAGTTTCGCGAACGTGCGCGAGGCGCTGGCTGCGCTCGAGCGCGAGAGCCCGCAGGTGCTCGTCTCCGACATCAGGATGCCGGGGGCGTCGGGCCTCGAACTGTTGCAAGCGATCCGCACGCGGTTGCCTGAGCTGCCCGTGATCATCATGACCGCGTACTCGGATCTGGACAGCGCGGTGGCCGCGTTTCAAGGCGGCGCGTTCGAATATCTCGCCAAGCCGTTCGACGTCGACAAGGCGGTGGAATTGATTCGCCGCGCGGTGGACGAAAGCCTGCGCGGGACGCAAGCGAGCGACGTGCAGATGGCCGACGCCCCCGAAATGCTGGGGCAGGCGCCGGCGATGCAAGACATGTTTCGCGCGATCGGGCGGCTTTCGCATTCGGCCGCGACCGTGCTGATCACGGGCGAGTCGGGCACGGGCAAGGAATTGGTCGCGCGCGCGCTGCATCGGCACAGCCCGCGCGCGAACGGCCCGTTCATCGCCCTGAACACGGCCGCGATTCCAAAGGATCTGCTCGAGTCCGAACTCTTCGGGCATGAGCGGGGCGCATTCACGGGGGCGCAGGCCACGCGGCAAGGGCGCTTCGAGCAGGCCGAGAACGGCACGCTGTTTCTCGATGAAATCGGTGACATGCCATTCGATTTGCAAACGCGCTTGTTGCGCGTGCTTTCGGACGGGCAGTTCTATCGCGTCGGCGGCCACAGCCCGCTGCGCGCCAACGTGCGCGTGATCGCCGCGACGCACCAGAATCTGGAAGCGCGCGTGCGCCAAGGATTGTTCCGCGAGGACTTGTATCACCGCTTGAACGTCATCCGCTTGCGTCTGCCTGCGTTGCGCGAACGGCGCGAGGATATCCCGCTGCTCACGCGCCACTTTCTGCAAAAGAGCGCGCGCGATCTGGGCGTCGAGCCCAAGCGCGTGTCCGAGGCAGCGCTCGCCTATCTGACGACGTTGCCGTTTCCGGGGAACGTGCGCCAGCTCGAAAATCTCGCGAATTGGCTGACCGTGATGGCGCCCGCGCAGACCATCGAGATCAAGGATCTGCCGCCCGATCTCGTTCCTGGCGCGGCGCCCGAAGGCAGCGCCGAGATCATCGCCGGCACCGGTGCGACGCCGGCGATATCGGTCGGCGCCGCTTCCGCCGACGGCGCCGAGCGCAACGGCACGGCCATCGCGCCGGCCGCGCTGGCCGGCATTGCGACCGGGGTGCCCGTCAGCGTGTGGGAGAGCGGCCTACGCGCGGAAGTCGCGCGCATGCTGCGCGAGAACACGGTCGATGTGATGGACGAACTCGCGCGGCGCTTCGAGGCGGCGGTCATTCGCGAAGCGCTCGACTTCACGCGCGGCCGCAAAGTGGAAGCGGCGGAGCGGCTCGGCATCGGCCGCAACACCATCACGCGAAAAATCCAAGAGCTGCATTTAGAGCCATAACGGCGCGTGCAGTTGCGTACCGCTATGCGCGATCAAAAGGCCGACGACTCCAACGGAGCGTCGGCCTTGTTCATGGCGTGGGTCGTCCTTAATCGATTTGCGCGATCACCGGCGCATGATCGGACGGTTGCTCCCATTTACGCGGGGTTTTGTCGACTTCGCATAGGGTGCACCCTTGGGCAAGGTCGGGCGAGAGCAAGATGTGATCGATGCGCAGGCCCGCGTTGCGACGGAACGCGAGCATGCGGTAGTCCCACCACGTGAAGGTTTTCTCGGGCTGATCGAACTTGCGGAAGGCATCGACGAAGCCCAGTTCGACCAGCTTGGCGAACGCCGAGCGCTCTTCGGGCGAAACGAGGTTCTGGCCTTCCCAGGCTTTCGGATCGTGAACGTCGCGATCTTCGGGGGCGATGTTGTAATCGCCTAGCAGCGCAAGTTTCGGGTGGGCGTGAAGTTCATCCTTGAGCCATTGCGCAAGCGCCTCCAGCCAACGCAGCTTGTAGGCGAACTTATCGGTGCCGGGCGCTTGACCGTTCGGGAAGTAGGCCGAGACGATACGCGCGCCGCCGACGGTCAAGGCGATCAAGCGTTGTTGTTCATCGTCGAAGCCGGGAATGTTGCGGACGATTTGCGTCTCGTCGACCTCAATGCCATCGCGAACGACGATCGCCACGCCGTTATAGGTCTTTTGTCCGGCGTACCAGCTTCGATAGCCCTTTGCGGCGAGTTCGGCGCGCGGAAATTTTTCGTCGGGCATTTTCAATTCCTGCAGGCAGAGCACATCGACATGGCTCAGGTCGAGCCAATCGATGACGTGTTGCTGGCGAACCTTCAGCGAATTGACATTCCAAGTGGCGATTTTCATGGTGCTCTCGTATCGTGTGCCGCACGGGGAATAGGCGGAGTCCTCTCGTTGCGTCGCCGCGCTCGTGAATCGGCAGCGCGCCGCGTTGGCGGCTGGGGCGAGCCAGACGTGATGGTAAACGCTATCGGCGATGAAAGCGCGTCGATCCGCTCTGCGCCAAAATAGGCGGCTCGCGGCTCGATGCACCGCGACGCATCGCTTCTCGGACCGACACCACGGAGATCACCATGCACATCGATTTGACAGGCAAGACTGCACTCGTGAGCGCCTCGACGGCCGGCATCGGCTTTGCCATCGCGACGGGCCTTGCCCGCGCGGGCGCTCGCACGATCATCAACGGACGCAGCGAGGCTTCCGTCGTGAAATCGCTCGATGCATTGCGCGAGGCCCTGCCTGGCGCCGACGTGCGCGGTATTGCCGCCGATCTGTCCACGGCGGCGGGAGTCGCCAAGCTCGTGGAAGCGATGCCCGAGGCCGACATCCTCGTCAACAACGCAGGTATTTACGGACCGGAACCCTTCTTCGACGTCACCGACGAAACGTGGGAGCGATTCTTTCAAACGAACGTCATGTCGGGCGTGCGCCTCTCGCGTCACTACCTGCGCGGCATGCTCGCACGCAATTGGGGGCGCGTCGTGTTCATTTCGTCGGAGTCGGCGCTCAACATCCCCGGCGACATGATCCATTACGGCATGACGAAGACTGCGCAGTTGGCGATCGCGCGCGGGTTGGCGAAGTTGGGGGCCGGCACGCAGGTGACCGTCAATTCGGTGCTGCCTGGGCCGACGATGTCCGAAGGCGTCAAGCGCATGCTCGAGGGCGCCGCCGAGAAAGAGGGCAGGGAGATCGACGAAGTCGCCGTGGACTTCGTGCGTGAGCATCGCGGCAGTTCGATCTTGCGGCGTCCCGCGAGCGTCGAAGAAGTGGCCAATCTCGTCGTCTACGTTTGCTCGCCCCAAGCCTCGGCGACGACAGGCGCGGCATTGCGAGTCGATGGCGGGGTCGTCGATAGTATTGTTTGACGCGCTGCACGAACTCTCGTATAATTTATTTCTCTGACGCGGGGTGGAGCAGTCTGGCAGCTCGTCGGGCTCATAACCCGAAGGTCGTAGGTTCAAATCCTACCCCCGCAACCAAACACAAAAACCCGCTACTATTAGCGGGTTTTTGCTTTTGCAGTGCTGTTTGCGGCTGCCGGTGCAACATCGGGGCGCCGATTCCCCTATTCACTCCTATTCGCTCCCCATTCGTTGGCCGCGCCTTCGCTCAAGGACGGATGCGCCGTTCACCCTCAAGCATTCGCACCTCGCGCCGATATCGCATAAAGCGGTCACGTCGGGCCGATGGCTCCATCGAATCGCGCTCGCTTGTGCGCGCAGCCTCATCCATCTGGGCGTATCCGTCCCCATTCGATGTCACGCGCAAGCGTTGACGACGTTCTTCTTCAGCTAATTAGGAGAACTAAGTAACGGCTAGCGTTGGCGGCAGCCTTGCACTCGGCCGATCTCGCTGCCGGTGCCGAGCGGCGCCCGAAGACACGCTCCACCCACCTACGTTGTATCCCGCCCGCGGCCTGTGCTGCCGCGCGAGGGGTTGTTTGGCAGAGGAAGCAGCATGAAATGGTTTTATGACTTGAAGATCGCGCGACGGCTGATGATTTTGAATCTTGCGGCTGCCGTCGCGTTGTTCGCGGTCACAGGGTTCGGCATTTATCAATCGCGGCGCGTCTACGATGCCGCGAGCTATGCCAGCGAGAATACTGTCCCTAGCTTCGAAACGCTCGGTGCGGCATTGAAGGCGTTCGATGCATTGACTCTGCTCACGAGCAAGCACGTATCCGAGTCCGATCCTCGTAAGATGCAGGAGATCGAGCAGCAGATCGGACAGCAACGCGAGAACCTGCGCGCGCAGTTCGCCCATTACGAGACGCTCGTGTCGGATCAAAAAGACCGCGACTTACTCGCAGCCGATGTCGCGGCCGTCGAACAAGTGGCGAAGCTCCGCGATCAAGCGCTGGCGCTCTCGCGCGAAAACCGCAAGCAAGACGCCGACGCAATGCTCAACGCAGCCCTGGCCGATGCTACCGAGCGTCTCGATGCTGCGTTGCAGGCACACCTCGCGTACAACGACCAGCTTGGCAGGGAAGGCACGCAGCGTGCCAGCGCATTGATCGAGCGCGCGAACCTGCTGGAAATCGCGACCTCGCTCGTGGTCATGGGCGGCGTGTTCGGCTTGGGTGTCATCGCCGCGCGTTCCATTACGCGGCCGCTCGAGCGCGCCGTCGCGTTCGCGCATCGGGTCGCGCAAGGCGATCTGAGCACGGCGGCCGGGGCGCGCACTCGCGATGAGACCGGGCAATTGTTGCGCGAACTCGATGAGATGAACGGCAACCTCAAAGGCGTCGTCGCGAAGGTGCGCGGCGGCAGCGAGACGATTTCGACCGCGACGGCCCAAATCGCCGCGGGAAATCTCGATCTGTCCTCGCGCACGGAAGAGCAGGCGTCCTCGCTCCAGCAGACGGCCGCCAGCATGGAACAGATCACATCGACGGTCAGGTTGAACGCGGAGAATGCGCAGCAGGCGAGCGCGCTGGCGTCCAGTGCGTCCGATGTGGCGCAAAAGGGCAGCGGCGTGGTCGGGCGCGTCGTCGATACGATGACGCAGATCAGCGATCGCTCGGCAAAGATTGCGGACATCACGGGAATGATCGAGGGTATCGCGTTCCAGACCAACATCCTTGCGTTGAACGCGGCTGTCGAAGCCGCGCGAGCGGGCGAGCAAGGCCGCGGGTTCGCGGTCGTGGCGAGCGAGGTGCGCAGTCTCGCGCAACGCTCGTCGAGCGCGGCCAAGGAAATCAAGGATCTGATCGCCGCTTCGGTGGAAACGGTCGCCGAAGGCTCGGCGCTCGCCGGCGAGGCCGGCACGACGATGACGGAGGTCACGCGAGCCATTTCGCGCGTGACCGACATCATGGGCGAGATCGCCGCAGCCTCGGAGGAACAACGCCGCGGCATCGAACAAGTGGGCCTCGCGATTTCACAGATGGACGAGGTGACGCAGCAAAATGCGGCGCTCGTCGAGCAAGCTGCTGCCGCCTCGCAATCGCTAGACGAGCAAGGGCGGCGACTGAACGACGCCGTCGCCTTCTTTCGCATCGCCGGTGCAACTCATGCGCATAGGCTGTCGAACGTCAGCGAGCCCAGGGCCACGGCGGCGATGAAGGCTGACGATTGGTCGTTGGCCGCGTGAGAGGAAGAGGGAAACGGTGCGAATGTCGTGAGGTTGAGGCGCCGGAGCCAAGCAGGGCGAAGCCGCCATGATCGGGTCGCTTGAAATGGTTACTGTGTTTTTGTACAGTAACGCTCACCTTGAGCACGCGCGCACCGACTTCACCCGCCACCGTTCCGGTACCGCCCGGCGCTGAGGCCTCGCTCGCGCGCAAAATCATCCACTGCGATTGCGATTGCTTCTACGCATCGGTCGAAATGCGCGACGATCCTAGCCTGCGCGGCCGGCCGCTAGCCGTTGGGGGGCGGCCCGAGCAGCGCGGCGTGATCGCCACGTGCAACTACGAGGCGCGTCGGTTCGGCGTGCATTCGGCTATGTCCTCGGCGCTCGCCGTGCGCAAGTGCCCGGGCCTGTTGATCCTGCCGCCGGCCATGGAGAAGTATCGCGTCGCGTCGCGGCAAATCATGGCGATTTACCGCGACTACACGCCGATCGTCGAGCCATTGTCGCTCGACGAAGCCTATCTCGACGTCACGCTCGCGCCGCACTGCAAAGGCAGCGCGACCTTGATGGCCGCCGAAATCCGCGAGCGTGTGCGCGATACGGTCGGTGTGACGGTATCGGCGGGCGTCGCGCCAAACAAATTCGTCGCGAAGATCGCCTCCGATTGGAACAAGCCCGACGGGCTATTCGTCGTCCGCCCGCATGAAGTCGATGCCTTCGTCGCCGCGCTGCCGGTGCGGAAAATTTTCGGCGTCGGCAAAGTCACCGCGGCCAAGCTCGAACAACTCGGGGTGGAAACGTGCCGCGATCTACGCGAGTGGTCGCTCGTCGATCTCCATCGGCGCTTCGGCGCATTCGGACGCAGGCTGTACGACTTGTCGCGCGGGAACGATCATCGTGCCGTCCAACCCGATCAGGAACGCAAGTCGGTCAGTGTCGAAACGACGTACGTGAACGATCTACGAACCCTAGACGATTGCGCAGCGCAGTTACGGTTGCTCGCCGAGCAGCTCGACGTGCGCATCGAGCGCGTGGGCGCGGCGGCGGCCATCCGCAAGCTCTACGTGAAGATTCGATTCGCGGATTTCCAACGCACGACGGTCGAATGTGTCGCCAGCGAAACCGATCTGCCCACCTTCCTCGCATTGCTTGAAAAAGGTTTCGCGCGTCGCGCCCGGCCTGTTCGCTTGCTCGGGGTGGGGGTGCGGCTCGAGGAGGACGACGGCACCGGGCGAGGACAATTCCCGTTGTTCGACCATGAGCCCCATGACGAAAGTTGAGCGGCAGGCTAGGTGCGGCCGGCTCGGTACGGCACGCTAGGCGCCGAGGGCTAAGCGGGCAGGGCTAGAATCGAGCCTGACTCGCGCGCTCGTCAGGGCGCGCCTTGCCCGTGCACCGCGCGCATCCGATGTCGGAAATAGCCAGCATCACCGGCGCCATGCGCCGGCCCAACGCCCGAGGAGCCGTTCATGGATCTCATCATTCGTCGCGCCGCACTGTGCGAGCACGTTGCCGGTCGCGATGCACCGGTCGACATCGCCATGGAGGCCGGCCGCATCGTCGCAGTCGAGCCCAACCTTACGGCGAAGGCCGCGCAGGAGCTCGACGCCGCGGGTTCGCTCGTCGCGCCAGCATTCGTCGATGCGCATTTTCATCTGGACGCCACATTGTCCTACGGCCTGCCGCGTATCAACGCATCGGGCACGTTGCTCGAAGGCATCGCGCTTTGGGGGGAGCTCAAGCCGCAATTGACGCAAGAGGCGCTGATCGAACGCGCGCTTAGGTATTGCGATTGGGCCGTCGCACGAGGGCTGCTCGCCATTCGCTCGCACGTCGACGTTTGCGATCCCCGCTTGCTAGCGGTCGAAGCGCTGCTCGAGGTCAAGCGCCGCGTCGCGCCATATTTGGACTTGCAGCTCGTGGCCTTCCCGCAGGACGGGTTGCTGCGCTCGCCGGGCGCGTTCGACAATTTGAAGCGGGCGGTGGCGATGGGCGTCGATGTCGTCGGCGGTATTCCCCACTTCGAGCGAACGATGGCGGACGGTGCGGAATCGGTTCGCCTGTTGTGCGAATTCGCGGCGGATAAGGGGTTGCCCGTCGATATGCACTGCGACGAATCGGACGATCCGCTCTCGCGCCATATCGAGACCCTCTGTGCGCAGGCCCATCGGCTGGGGCTTCACGGCCGCGTGGCGGGGTCGCATTTGACGTCGATGCATTCGATGGACAACTACTACGTCAGCAAGCTGCTTGCGTTGATGCGCGAGTCAGGCGTGGCCGCGATCGCCAATCCGCTCATCAACATCACGCTGCAGGGCAGGGCCGATACGTATCCCAAGCGCCGCGGCATGACCCGCGTGCCCGAGATGATGGCGGCCGGCATCGAAGTGGCGTTCGGTCACGATTGCGTGATGGACCCGTGGTACGGCTTGGGTTCGGCCGACATGTTGGAAGTTGCCCATATGGGCCTGCATGTGGCGCAAATGACCGGCGTCGATGCGATGCGCGCCGCGTTCGACGCGGTGACCGTCAACGCCGCGCGTATTTTGAATCTGGAGGGCTACGGCATTGCCCCGGGTTGCCGCGCCGATTGCGTCGTGCTCGATGCGCGCGATCCGATCGAGGCGATTCGGTTGCGCGCGACGCGGCTGGCTGTCGTGCGTCGCGGCAAGATCGTCGCGCGCACCCCGGCAGCGCACGCTACACTCGCGCTAGAAGGGCGCCCTGGCGAAGTCGACTTCAAACTGAGCCGCTGACGTCCTTCATCGCGATTGCGATGCGCTTGCTCCGCTTCAACCCGCCTGCAGTGGGGCTTGCGCCATGCCGTTGTGCCGCAGCAGCGCGTCGATGGTCGGGGCGCGGCCGCGGAACGCCTTGAACGAATCCATCGCGGGACGGCTGCCGCCGACTTCGAGGATTTCTTGGCGGTAGCGTGTGCCCGTCGCGACATCGAGAACGCTGCCTTGCGCGGCCTTGGCTGCATCTTCGAAGGCCGCGTAGGCATCGGCCGACAATACCTCCGCCCACTTATAGCTGTAGTACCCCGCCGCGTAGCCGCCGGCGAAAATATGGCTGAACGTATTGGGCCAGCGCGAAAAGCTCGCTTGCTCGATCACGTGATAGCGCGCGTTGATTTCGCGGGCGAGCGCGTTGGCGCTTTGCGCCCCATCCGGATCGAAGCTCGTATGCAGCAGCATGTCGTACATCGAGAAGACGATCTGGCGCAGCATGCCGAGCCCGCTTTGGAAATTCTTTGCGGCGATCATCTTGTCGAAGAGCTCGCGCGGTAGTTTCGCGCCGGTGTCGACGTGCGACGACATATCGGCCAGTACGTCCCATTCCCAGCAGAAGTTTTCGAGGAATTGCGACGGCAGCTCGACGGCGTCCCATTCGACGCCGTTGATGCCCGACACGCCCAGCTCGCCCACGCGCGTGAGCATGTGGTGCAGCCCGTGGCCGAACTCGTGAAATAGCGTGATGACTTCGTCGTGCGTGAAGCAAGCCGGTTTGCCGCCGACCGGCGCCGAGAAGTTGCAGGTCAAATAAGCGACGGGCGTTTGCAGGCTGCCGTCGCTGCGCTGATGGCGGGAGCGGGCATCGTCCATCCAGGCGCCGCCGCGCTTGCCCTCGCGTGCGTACAGGTCGAGATAGAATTGCGCGCGCAGCGTGCCGTCGTCGTTCTCGACGCGGAAGAAGCGCACGTCGGGGTGCCAGACGGGCGCGTCATCTTGGCGGATCCGCACGCCGAACAGTGTTTGCGCGACCTTGAAGAGCCCGCCGATCACCGCCTGCTCGGGGAAGTATTGCTTGACCTCGTTCTCGGAGAACGCATAACGCTTTTCGCGCAAGCGCTCGCCCGCAAACGCAACGTCCCACGGCTCGAGTTGCGCGAGAGCGAGCTCGCTCGCGGCGAATTCGCGCAGCTCCTGCCAATCCTTTTCGCCATAGGGGCGTGCGCGGCGCGCGAGATCTTCGAGGAAGTCGATGACTTGCTCGGGCGTATCGGCCATCTTCGGCACGAGCGAGACGTCGGCGAAGTTGCGGTAGCCGAGCATCTGCGCTTCTTCTTTGCGCAACTTCAAGATGTCGGCGACGTTCTGCGTATTGTCCCACTCGAGCTTGCCGCCGCCGTAGGTGGCGCCGAGCTCCGAGGCGCGCGTGACGTAAGCGCGATACATCGCTTCGCGCATCGGACGGTGCGCGGCGTACTGCATGACCGGAAAGTACGACGGGAAGTGAAGCGTGAATTTCCACCCTTGCACGCCGGCTTCTTGCGCCGCTTCGCGAGCCGCCTCGATCACGTCGGCGGGCAGCCCCGCCAGTTCGGCTTCGGTCGTGGCGATATAGGCGTAGGCGTTCGTCGCGTCGAGCACGTGATCGGAGAACGCTTTGGCAAGCGCCGCCTGGCGTTCTTGCAATTCGGAGAAGCGCGGCTTCTGTTCTTCTGGCAGTTCGGCGCCCGAGAGCCGGAAATCGCGCAACGCGTTCTGCAAAATCTTTTTGCGCTCATCCGTGAGCCCCGCGTAGGCGGGACTTGCGACGATCGCCTTGTACTTGTCGAACAGCGCCAGGTTTTGGCCGACGTTCGACCAGAATTCGGTGACGCGCGGCAGGTTCTCGCCGTAAGCGGTGCGCAGCTCGGGCGTATCGGCGACGGCGTTCAAATGACCGACGATGCCCCAGGCCCGCGAAAGCGGCTCGGTGGCGGCCTCGGTCGTTTCGACTACTTCGGCCCAGGTTGCCGGCGTGGCGGGATCGGTCGCATGGTCGATCGCCGCTTGCGCCTTGGCAAGCAAGACATCGAGCGCGGGCGTGATGTGCTCGGCGCGAATCTGGCCGAAGCGCGGCAGGCCGGAGAAGTCGAGCAGCGGGTTCTCGTTCGGGATGCGCTGATCCAGTGCAGAGGACGAATCGGTGGTATTCGATGCCATAGCGCTATTCCTGTCTGTCTAGTGAGAGGTGTCTAGTGTCTCGTGCCCTAGCGGCAGGCGCTGGCGCGCCCGACTCCGTCATTATTGGGGCACAACGCACCGATTCCAATTGATGGCGGGCATTTTCGATGCCGCTGCGATCGCGGCGACGCCCTTCGCGGGCGCCGACCGGATGGCAGCTCAGCCTAGCGCCGTGCCCGCAGCGCGTTCGGCGGCTTCGATCGTGTTCACGAGCAGCATCGTGATCGTCATGGGGCCTACGCCGCCTGGCACTGGCGTGATGAGGCCCGCCACGGCCGAGACGCCGGCGAAGTCGACATCGCCGCACAGCTTGCCCGCTTCGTCGCGATTCATGCCGACATCGATGACGGTCGCACCGGGTTTGACCATGTTCGCCGTCAGAATGTTGCGCCGCCCGGTTGCGGCGACGACGATGTCGGCGCAACGCGTGTGGGCGGCCAGATCGCGGGTTTTGCTATGGCAGATCGTGACGGTGGCGCCCGCTTCGAGCAGCAGCATTGCCATCGGCTTGCCGACGATGTTCGAGCGGCCGATCACGACGGCGTTCGCGCCTTGCAACGGCACCTCGTGCGCCTCGAACATCTTCATGACGCCGTACGGCGTGCAAGGCCGAAACAGCGGCTTACCGGTCATCAAGGCGCCCGCGTTCGCGATATGGAAGCCGTCGACGTCCTTTTCGGGCGCGATCGCTTCGATCACTTTGTGGCTGTCGATGTGCTGCGGCAGCGGCAGTTGCACGAGGATGCCGTGAATGCGCGGATCGCGATTGAGGGCGTCGATGCGGGACAGCAGATCGGCTTCGGACAGCGTAGCGGGGTAGCGATCGTAAGAAGAGTAAAGGCCGTTGTCCTCGCACGCTTTCACCTTGTTGCGCACGTAAACTTCGCTGGCCGGATTGTCGCCCACGAGCACCACCGCGAGCCCCGGCTGGTGGCCGCGCGCCGTGAGCTGGGCGGCGCGTGCTGCCACTTGCGCGCGAAGGGTCTTGGAGAGGGCGAGGCCGTCGATCAATTTGGCTGTCATGGTGGTCGGTCGAGAATGAGACGAAGAAAAGCGGCTATCGCGCGAGGGGCAGGGGCCGGCGGGGCGCGATGCGCTAGGCCCCGAATAGGCGGGCGCGAGCGGCAAGAACGCGGATGCCCGGTGAGGAGCCGGGACGACGGCAGCCGCAGACGCATCGCGGCGCGTGACAAAAGCGTAATTATAGCGTCGGACGCGAGGCCGACACGTCGGATAGGCCCGGCGCGAGCGCGCTGCGAGCCAAGCAAAGGCGGCGCGGCGCGCGCCACGCCGCCGGGCGCGACGGTTACGTCTGGTTGGCGGGCTTGTTCGACAACGCGAGGCGCAGCAGGTCGGCCACCGTGTTGACGTTGAGCTTTTCCATGATGTTGGCGCGGTGGGCTTCGACCGTCTTGATGCTAATGCCCAGATCGTCGGCGATTTGCTTGTTCAAGCGGCCGGCGATGATGCGCTCGAGCACCTGATGCTCGCGCGCCGTCAGCTTGCCTAGGCGCTCGGCGGCCGCGCGCTGCTGCTGCACGGTGCTGCTTTCGCTGCGCGCCTTGTCGAGCATGCGTTCCACGAGCTTGCGCAACTCGGCTTCGTCGAACGGCTTCTCGATGAAATCCATCGCGCCTTTTTTCATCGTCGATACGGCCATCGGCACGTCGCCATGGCCTGTGACGAAGATGATCGGCAGCGAGGCGTTTTCTGCGATAAGGCGCTCTTGCAGCTCGAGCCCGCTCATGCCCGACATGCGCACGTCTAGGATCAGGCAAGCGATCTGGCCGGCATGCTGTGCGGGCTGATACGCTTCGAGGAATTGCTCCGCGCTCGAAAAGCACTGCACGCGGTAGCCATTCGCTTCCAACAGCCAGCGCAGCGAATCTCGCACGGCTTCGTCGTCATCGACCACGAAGACGGTTTCTTGACTAGTGACTGGGCTGCTCATAGCTCTCCCGTAACGGTTTGTGGTCTCGGCGCTTCGACCCGGCCCCCGTGGCCCGGGTCGCTTGGTTCGCCGATCGGCAGACTACAGTGAAATGTGGCGCCTGTGATCTTGCCATTCTCGTCCACGTTGTTGACAACCCACAGACGGCCTCGATGAGACTCGATGATCGAGCGGCAAATATTGAGCCCCATGCCCATGCCGTCCGACTTGGTGCTGTAAAACGGCTCGAACAGACGTTCGATTGCCGCTTCGTCGACGCCCGGGCCCTGGTCGATCACGCTGATGCAGACGAACCCGGCGTCGAGTCGAACGATGACGCGGATCACCGCGTCGAGCGCGTTCGGGCGCGCCTCGTGCATGGCTTCGGCGGCGTTCTTGAGCAAATTGACGAGCACCTGCTCGATCAGCACGGGATCGACATAAATGACGGGCAAGCGCGAGCGGATTTCGGTGAGGATCCGAATGCGCCGTTTGCGCGCTTCGATTTCGGCCAGCCCGACCGCGTCCGCTACGATGTCCGATACGCGGGCGGCTTGGCGCTTGGGTTCGCTGCGTTTGACGAATTCGCGGATGCGCTTGATGATCATGCCGGCGCGCACCGCCTGTTGCGCCGTTTTCTCGAGCACGGGCAGCAGCGTATCGGGCGTCGTGCGGCCGGCTTTGACGAGCGCGACGGTGCCCGAGCAGTAGTTGTTGATGGCCGCGAGCGGTTGGTTCAGCTCATGCGCGAGCGAGGAGGCCATTTCCCCCATCGTCATCAAGCGGCTCGTGAAGTGCAGTTTCTCTTCCTGCTGCCGCGCGAGTTCCTGGGCTTGCTTGCGCGTGGTGATGTCCGTGGCGATCTGCATTTGCGCGAGATGGCCGTCGACCCATTGGATGTACTGGCGCCGCACCTCGAACCACTTCTGGATGCTCTGCACGTAGATCTCTTGGGCATCGGCCGCGCTTTCCGTCAGCGCGGCGGCGGGCAGCCCTGCGTAGGTATCGACCATGTCGATCGAATCGGACGAAGCTTGCGCGCTGTCGAAGCCGCCGCCGGCGAGTTCGAGGTGGCCGTCCGGACGAATGCCGAACAGATGCCGGTAGTAGCGGTTGGCGAAGAGCAGCTCTGCCTCGTCGGCCGCGAGCACCGACACGGCGGCGTCCAAGCTCTCGAGCACGGTGGTGAAGCGTTCGTGCGCGGCGGCGAGTTCCTCGCGCGCCCGCTTGGGCTCGGTGATGTCGGTCATCGACGACATCCAGCCCGTTTGGCGCCCCGAGCTGTCGATCAGCGGCGAGACGTACAGGCGCGCATGAAACAGCGAGCCGTCTTTGCGCCGCACGCGCAGCTCGAACCCGGAGGAGGGCGCCTTGCCGCGCAGCGTCATGTCGAGTTGGCGCTGCATCTCGGGGTAGGAGTCGCGCGGCCAATAGGGAAACGGCGCCGTCTTGCCGACGAGGTCGCTCTCGTCCCAGCCCGTCATGCGGCAAAACGCCGGGTTCACGTGCGTGATGCGCCCATGCATATCGAGCACGCGCATGCCGATCAGCACGGAATTCTCCATCGCCCGGCGGAAGAAGGCTTCCGCATACAGCGCCTGCTGCGCCTCGAAGCGCTGGCGCGTGTGCTTCCACAGGCTCCACAAGCTCCACAGCACGAAGCACGAGAGCCCGGCCACGAGCCAGACGAGCGTGTTGTTCGTGAAGTTCGTGATCTGCGGGAAGGCGTAGACGCGCACCGTCACGCCCTGGCCCGGCGGGTCGAGCGGCAGATCGTAGAACATGTCGCGCGGCAAGCGCGGGCGCGTGGACGTGGTAGCCAGCTCGCGGTTGTTCACGTCGGTGATCGAGATCTTGTACTTGGCCGACAGCTCGGACGGAATGTCGTGCTTGAGGATCCCTTCGATCGAGAACACGGCTGCAATGGAGCCGAGGAACTCGCGGTCGCGGTAGATCGGCGTTTGCAGCGTCAAATAGCCGTTGCCGACGTCGTCGTAGATCAGCGGCGAATAGACCTGGCGCCGCGTGCCGCGCGCATCGGCGAAGGAGGCTTTCACCGCTTCGTCCATCTGCGCGTCGGTGAGCCGTGCGAAGCGTTGGCCGGCGAGCGGCAGCGGCGTATTGGGCCAGCGCGGCGTCTTCGCCACCGTATACCAGTTCAGGTACAGGATCTCGGGATGCGCCTGCATGATGTCCGCCGTCGACATCTCGAACGAATGCTGATCGGCATGGCCGGCGGCGATGTCGCGCGCGAGCGCCTGCAGTTGCTCCTGCGCGCCCGTCATCGACAGGCGGATTTGCTGCTGCGCCCATGCGACGTTGCGATACAGCGTGTCCTCTTGCTGCTGCTGCTCCCGCCGGTTCAAGCTCCATAGGATCAAGCTCATCACCACCAGGAACACGAGGATCGAGAGCAGGGGCGTGAGCAAATACGAGTTGGACCACCACGGTCCGTGGTGCCAGCGGGACGGCGCCGAGTCCGCCCGGGGACCGGACGGCCGCGCCGAGCGTGCGAAAAGCCGATCGGTCAACATGGCTCGAATTGTAGCGCAGCAGGCCCGCGCCAATTGGCGTAAAACAAGCCTATTCACCCCTCATTGCATGCAACTGAGCGCACATTGCCGCACGGATGCCAGCATTTTTAGGTGCGTCGCAACAATATTCCGTATTATGAGAAATCATCTCGTCATTCGAAAAATTGTTTGCTAAGGCCCTGCAAGCATCATTACAATCGCCGACAACTGCCGCGGTCCCCCGGGTCTGCGCCGTCCGTTCGAAGAGAGCATTCCCCAATCCAGGAGACGAGAATGTCCGCTGTGCCCGACGAAGTCATGAAATATGTCGCCGCCGATAAAGACGACGATCCCCAAGAAACCGGCGAATGGCTCGACGCGCTCGAAGGGGTCATTTCTGCCGTCGGCCCGGACCGAGCGCACTATTTGATCGAAAAGCAGATCGAGTTCGCCCGCGTGCACGGCGAGCATCTGCCGTTCTCGGCCAATACGCCGTACATCAATACGATTCCCGTGTCGCGCCAGGCCAAGATTCCGGGCGACCAGGACATCGAGCATCGCATCCGCTCGTATACGCGCTGGAACGCGATCGCGATGGTGCTGCGCGCCGGCAAGCATACGAACGTGGGCGGCCACATCGCGTCGTTCGCCTCGGCGGCCACGCTGTACGACGTCGGCTTCAACCATTTCTGGCATGCGCCGTCGCCCGAGCATGGCGGCGATCTCGTGTTCGTGCAGGGGCACTCGTCGCCGGGTGTCTATTCGCGCGCGTTCCTGCTCGGCCGGTTGACGGAGAAGCAGCTCGACAACTTCCGCCAGGAAGTGGGCGGCGAGGGCATCTCGTCGTATCCGCACCCGTGGCTGATGCCCGATTTCTGGCAATTCCCGACCGTTTCGATGGGCCTTGGGCCGATCATGGCGATCTATCAAGCGCGCTTCATGAAGTACATGCAAGCGCGCGGCATCGCCAAGACGCAGGGCCGCAAGGTCTGGGCGTTCCTCGGCGACGGCGAAACGGACGAGCCCGAATCGCTCGGCGCGATCGGCATGGCCGGCCGCGAGCGGCTCGATAACCTGGTTTTCGTCATCAACTGCAACTTGCAGCGCCTCGATGGCCCGGTGCGCGGCAACGGCAAGATCATTCAAGAGCTCGAATCGGAATTCCGCGGCGCCGGCTGGAACGTCATCAAGGTGGTCTGGGGCAGCCGCTGGGACGCATTGTTCGCGCGCGACAAGACCGGTGCGCTGATGCGCCGCATGATGGAAGTCGTCGACGGCGAATACCAAACGTACAAATCGGAATCGGGCGCGTTCGTGCGCGAGCATTTCTTCAACACGCCCGAGTTGAAGGCGCTCGTCGCCGATTGGTCCGACGAGGACATCTGGAACCTGAACCGCGGCGGCCACGATCCGCACAAGATCTACGCGGCGTTTCATGAAGCGACGCACGCGAAGGGTCAGCCCACCGTCATCCTGGCCAAGACCATCAAGGGCTACGGCATGGGCGAGGCCGGCCAAGCCATGAACATCACCCACCAGCAAAAGAAGATGCAGGTGGATCAGCTCAAGGTGTTCCGCGATCAATTCCGCCTGCCGATCTCCGACGAAGATATCGTCAACGTGCCGTACCTGACGTTCGAAGAAGGCTCGAAGGAACTCGAGTACATGCGCACGCGGCGTCAAGAGCTTGGCGGCTATCTGCCGGCGCGCCGGCAGAAGGCCGAATCGCTGCCGGTGCCGGCGCTGAGCGCGTTCGAGCCTTTGCTCAAGGGCACGGGCGAAGGGCGCGAGATCTCCACGACGATGGCGTTCGTGCGGATCTTGAACATCCTGCTCAAGGACAAAGCGCTCGGCAAGCGCGTCGTGCCGATCGTGCCTGACGAATCGCGCACGTTCGGCATGGAGGGCTTGTTCCGCCAGATCGGCATTTGGAATCAGGAAGGGCAGAAGTACGTGCCGGAAGATTCCGATCAGCTGATGTTCTATAAGGAATCGGAAACCGGCCAGATCCTGCAGGAAGGCATCAACGAAGCCGGCGGCATGTGTGACTGGATCGCGGCTGCGACGTCGTATTCGACGCACGGCGAGATCATGGTGCCGTTCTACGTCTTCTATTCGATGTTCGGCTTGCAGCGGATCGGCGATCTCGTGTGGGCGGCCGGGGACATGCGCTCGCGCGGTTTCCTGCTCGGCGGCACGGCGGGGCGCAC
This sequence comes from Trinickia sp. Y13, assembly GCF_029522115.1. GTDB lineage: Bacteria > Pseudomonadota > Gammaproteobacteria > Burkholderiales > Burkholderiaceae > Trinickia. The sequence goes on from NZ_JAKWFK010000003.1 coordinate 154,193, forward strand.
GACGCTGAACGGCGAAGGCTTGCAGCACGAAGACGGCCACTCGCTGCTGTGGGCGCAATCGGTTCCGAATTGCCTGAGCTACGACCCCACGTTCGGCTACGAGCTCGCGGTCATCATGCAAGACGGCTTGCGCCGCATGGTGCAGAACCAGGAAGACGTGTTCTATTACATCACCGTGATGAACGAGAACTACGAGCACCCGGCCATGCCGCAGGGCGAGAACGTAGCGAGCGACATCATCAAGGGCATGTATTCGTTCAAGAAGGCCGACGGTGCATCGAAGAGCCCGCGCGTGCAACTGATGGGCGCCGGCACGATCATGAACGAAGTGATCGCGGCCGCCGATCTGCTCAAGAACGATTGGGGCGTCGACGCCGATATTTGGGGCGTGCCGAGCTTCACCCAGCTCGCGCGCGAAGGCCAGGACATCGCGCGTTGGAACCTGTTGCATCCGAGCGAGCCGCGCAAGCTCTCGCACGTCGAGACGCTGCTCAAGGATGCGAAGGGTCCCGTCATCGCTTCGACCGATTACGTGCGTGCGCTGGCCGATCAGATTCGCGCTTACGTGCCGAACCGGTTCGTGGTGCTCGGCACCGACGGCTTCGGCCGCTCGGATACGCGCGAGAAGCTGCGTCATTTCTTCGAAGTCGATCGTTACTGGGTCACCGTTGCGGCGCTGAACGCGCTGGCCGACGAGGGCGCGATCGAGCGCAAGGTCGTAGCCGATGCGTTGTCCAAGTACCGGCTCGACCCCAACAAACCCAACCCGATGACCGTTTAAGGCATCGCCTTCGCGTGAGGCTATGCGCGCCCGCCGCTTGGTAACACGGCGGGCGCGCCTGTGTGAGCCCTGGAGACACGAACAATGAGTGAAGCGATCGAAGTCAAGGTGCCGGACATCGGCGACTATAAAGACGTGCCCGTCATCGAGATCCTCGTGAAGGCCGGCGACGCCGTCGAAAAAGAACAGTCCCTCGTGACGCTGGAGTCGGACAAGGCGACGATGGACGTGCCGAGCCCGCAAGCGGGCACGGTCAAGGAAGTGAAGATCAAGCAGGGCGATTCCGTGTCGGAAGGCACGTTGATCGTGCTGCTCGAGCCCGTTGCGGGCGGCGCGCAAAATGCCAAACCCGCGCAGGCCAACGGCGCCGCGGGCAGCGCGCAAGCGAGCGCCCCGGCGCAAGCGGCTGCCGCGCCCGCTCCCGCCCCCACAGGCGGCGGCAGCGTGCAGGAAGTGAAGGTGCCGGACATCGGCGACTACAAAGACGTGCCCGTCATCGAAGTGGCGGTCAAGCCCGGCGATGCGGTCGAGAAAGAGCAGTCGCTCATGACGCTCGAATCGGACAAGGCGACGATGGACGTGCCGAGCCCGGTGGCCGGCGTCGTCAAGGAAGTAAAAGTGAAGGTGGGCGACACGGTGTCCGAAGGCACGCTGATCGTCCTCGTCGAGGCACAAGGCGCGCAGGGCGCCGCGCCGGCAGCGCCGGCGAAGGAGCCGGCCGCGGCCGCCAAGAAAGTGGAACCGCCCGCCGATTCGCCGCGCGAAGACGCACGGCACAGCATGCCGGCGCAACCGTCCGCGCTCGCGCAAGCGCCGATCATTCCGGCCGGCGAAGGCGGGGCGCGCCAGCCGAGTCATGCATCGCCGTCGGTGCGCAAGTTCGCGCGCGAGCTTGGCGTCGACATCGCTCGCGTACCCGGGACCGGCCCCAAGGGCCGCATCACGCAGGACGACGTCACCGCGTTCGTCAAGGGCGTGATGACGGGGCAGCGCGCGCTTGCCGGTGCCGCGCCCGCTGCGTCGGCCGGCGGCGGCGAGCTCAATCTGCTGCCGTGGCCGAAGGTCGATTTCACGAAGTTCGGCCCCATCGATCCGAAGCCGCTCTCGCGCATCAAGAAAATCTCGGGCGCCAATCTGCATCGCAATTGGGTCATGATTCCGCACGTCACGAACAACGACGAAGCGGATATCACCGAGCTCGAAGCGCTGCGGGTGCAGTTGAACAAGGAAAACGAAAAAGCGGGCGTGAAGATCACGATGCTCGCATTCGTCATCAAGGCCGTGGTATCGGCGTTGCGCAAATTCCCGACGTTCAATGCGAGTCTTGACGGCGACAATCTGGTCTTCAAGCAGTACTACCACGTCGGCTTCGCGGCCGATACGCCGAACGGTCTCGTCGTGCCGGTCATTCGCGATGCGGACAAGAAGGGGCTCATCGACATCGCCAAGGAAATGGCCGAGCTGTCCAAGCTCGCCCGCGAAGGCAAGCTCAAGCCCGATCAGATGCAAGGCGGCTGCTTCTCGATTTCCTCGCTCGGCGGTATCGGCGGCACGCATTTCACGCCGATCATCAACGCACCCGAAGTGGCGATTCTGGGGCTGTCGCGCAGCGCCATGAAGCCCGTGTGGGATGGCAAGCAGTTCGTGCCGCGCCTCACGCTGCCGCTCTCGCTCTCGTACGATCACCGCGTGATCGACGGTGCGGCAGCCGCGCGCTTCAACGCGTATCTCGGTGCGCTGCTCGCCGATTTCCGGCGCGTGATTCTTTAATCGTCGAATACGGCGCGGTCCAAAAACAAGGGGACGTGAATGAGTCTCGTCGAAGTGAAGGTGCCGGATATCGGCGATTTCAACGATGTCGACGTTATCGAGGTCAACATCAAGCCTGGCGACGTGATCGAGAAAGAGCAGTCGTTGCTCACGCTCGAATCGGATAAGGCGTCGATGGAAGTGCCGAGCGATGTGGCCGGCACGGTCAAGGAAGTGAGAATCAAGGCCGGCGACAAGGTGTCGCAAGGAACGGTGGTCGCGCTCGTCGAGGCGCAAGAGGCGGCCCCCGCGCCGGCCAAGGCTGCGAGCGCGCCGCCTGCTGCCGCAGCGCCCGCGCCGGCCCAGAGCGCGGCCCCGTCCGCCGCTTCGGCTGGCGCTGCTGCCGCACCCGCGGCGGGCAGCTACGCCGGTGCGGCCGACGTCGAATGCGACATGCTCGTGCTCGGCGCCGGTCCCGGCGGCTATTCGGCGGCATTCCGCTCGGCCGATCTAGGCATGAAGACGGTGCTCGTGGAGCGTTATTCGACGCTCGGCGGCGTGTGCTTGAACGTCGGGTGCATTCCGTCGAAGGCGCTGCTGCATACGGCGCTCATCACCGACGAAGTCGCGGCCCTGGCCGAGCATGGCATCACGTTCGGCAAGCCGCAGATCGATCTCGACAAGCTGCGCGGATTCAAGTCGGGCGTCGTCAAGAAGCTGACGACGGGCCTGGCCGGCATGGCGAAGGCGCGCAAGGTCGAAGTGGTGACGGGCGTCGGCGCATTCCTCGATCCGCACCATATGGAAGTGCAGGGCGAGGGCGGCAAGAAGGTCGTCAAGTTCAAGCAGGCGATCATCGCGGCCGGCTCGCAAGCCGTGAAACTGCCGTTCATGCCGGAGGACCCGCGCGTCGTCGATTCGACGGGTGCGCTCGAGTTGCGCCAAGTGCCGCAGCGCATGCTCGTCATCGGCGGGGGCATCATCGGCCTCGAAATGGCGACCGTCTATGCAACGCTCGGCGCGCAGATCGACGTCGTGGAAATGCTCGACGGCTTGATGATGGGCGCCGATCGCGACCTCGTGAAGGTCTGGGAGAAGTACAGCTCGAAGTATTTCTCGAAGGTGATGCTGCGCACGAAGACGGCGGCCGCCGAGGCGAAATCGGATGGCATCTACGTCAAGTTCGAAGGCGAGCAGGCGCCGGCCGAGCCGCAGCGCTACGATCTCGTGCTCGTCGCCGTCGGCCGCAGCCCGAATGGCAAGAAGATCGGCGCGGACAGGGCGGGCGTGGCGGTGACGGATCGCGGCTTCATCGACGTCGATAAGCAGATGCGTACGAACGTGCCGCATATCTTTGCCATCGGCGATGTCGTCGGCCAGCCCATGCTCGCGCACAAGGCCGTGCACGAGGGGCATGTGGCGGCCGAGGCCGCGCATGGCGAGAAGGCGTACTTCGACGCGCTGCAGATTCCGTCGGTCGCTTATACGGATCCGGAAGTGGCATGGGCCGGCAAGACGGAAGAGCAGTGCAAGGCCGAAGGCATCAAGTACGGCAAGGCGGTCTTCCCGTGGGCCGCATCGGGCCGCGCGATCGCCAACGGCCGCGACGAGGGCTTCACGAAGCTGATCTTCGATGAGCAAACCCATCGCGTGATCGGCGGCGGTATCGTCGGGCTCAACGCCGGCGATCTGATCAGCGAAGTCTGTTTGGCGATCGAGATGGGGGCGGATGCGACCGACATCGGCCGCACGATCCATCCGCACCCGACGCTGGGCGAATCGGTCGGGATGGCAGCCGAACTGTTCGAAGGCGTGTGCACGGACTTGCCGCCGCAGCGAAAGAAGTAGGGCGTGTCGCTTGCCGCCGGGCGCGTGTCCGGCGGCGCACCAAAGCTGACCGGCGCTCGGGGCGAGCGGCGGGCGGCGGGCGCACGTGCTGCGCCTGGTTCGGGCAAGGCGCGCACGCAGGCGCCTTGCCGTGTTACCGCAGAATGTTCGAAAAGCGCCGGAAGAAACAAAAACGGCGCGCTCCCGTAAGGAGCGCGCCGTTTCGCGTTTCGGCGTGTCGCGCGGGCCGAGACTTAGGCGGCCGTCTTCTTCGTGGCGGCAGCGCGCGAAGCTTGCGACGCTGCTTGCTGAGCAGCCTTCTGCGCAGCCGTGGCGGCGGCGTTGAAGTTGCTTTCGGCGATTTCGACAGCTTGCTTCGTGGCCTTGTGAACCGTTTCGTACGTCGTGTTCGCGGCGGTGATCGCCGACTTCATGACGGCGACGGCGGTTTCCGAGCCGGCCGGGGCATTCTTCGCGACGTTCTCGACGAGCGCTTGCACCTTGCGGTTTTGCTCTTCGTACTGGGCTTCCGCAACGCGCGCGAATTCAGCTTGCGTGGCCGAGGCGATTTCGTACAAATGACGACCGTACGAGAGCACCTTTTCGGCGACCGGCTGCGTCAGGCTGGCTTGCAGCGCGACGAATTCTTGCGCATCCTTGACCGACAGCGCACGTTGTGCGTTTTCCTGGCCTTCGGCGAGCGTCGACTTCACCACTTGGAGGTTCAGTTCGACAAGCTTTTCGATGCCTTCGAAGGCCTTGTTCGTCAGACCGAAGAGGGCTTCGAGGTTTGCTTTTTGTGCTGCGGCGAATTGCTCAGGTGTCAGCAGAGTCATGTTTTCGCTCCTGAAAATCGACCTGTTTCGTCAGATCGAAAGGGTGGAATGGCTAAATTTGCGAGGCGCTTCTTCGGTTCGACGCCTTTTGTGCGTCGCAACAACGGTTCCCATTTTAGGACGACGCGCACAAATGTCAAGCATATTTTGTGCGCCGCACAATAGTGTGATTTTTCTTGTGAAAACAATACGTTGCGAATATTTAGGGTCGTGACGATGGTATCGTTTTCCACTGCCGGAAATCATAGGGACAGATTGCCGCAGCGCCATGCCGCGGCAAATGCTGGGGGCATGTGCGCTACCTCGCGGACAATTTGCCGGTGCGGCGGTAAACCGAACACTAGCCTCGCGCGTTATGCGGCATTGCCTCGAGCGGCGTTGCACGATTGCAGAAAGAAGCCCACCGGAGTGAACGTTTTCGCTCAAGTTCGGACAAATACCGCCGTTATGCGGTTACGGCCCTAGTAGGCGACGCGGCGCGCGGGCAAGATTCGTGCATGACGCAACCCCGTTTTACAAATCGGATCAAGGACGGCCTATAAGTGCTTAATATTGCTAATTTTTCGTAGCTTTACTACACTTGCCGTCAACCGTCCGCCACTCCTGCATCAGAACACCAATGAAAATCGCTCTGTTTTCGTCGCTTACCGTGTTGCGAAGCGTGGCGCTCGGCACAATCGTGTCCGCTGCCGCCAGCGCTTTGCTCGTGACGACGCTGGCGGCCCCGGCGAATGCGTTCGCCGCTACCGGCACCGTCCCGGCGCATCGGCCGGTTCATAAAAAGCATCTGAAGAAAAGGGCGAAAGCCGCTGCTTCGACGGCCGCGGCCGAACCGGTCAAACGAAAGCGCGCGACTTACACGCTGCGCGGCCATGGCCGGCACGGCGTCCATCGGGTCGCGTTCGAACCGCGCTCGCCCACGGCTGGGCAGGCTTTCGGCCTGCCCGACACGCCTGAGGGCGTCGCGCTGCGCTCCAATGTCGCATTCGTCGTCGATCAGAACACCTCGGAAGTGCTGTTCGACAAGAATTCGACCTCGGTCGTGCCCATTGCGTCCATCACCAAACTGATGACGGCGATGGTCGTGCTCGATTCGAAGTCCCCGCTCACCGATCAGATCGAGGTGACCGCCGATGATCGCGACTACGAGAAGCATACGGGCTCGCGCCTGCACGTGGGGGCGGTCCTCTCGCGCGAAGACATGCTGCATATCGCGTTGATGGCCTCGGAAAATCGCGCTGCCGCTGCGCTGTCGCGCTACTTCCCGGGCGGGCGGCCGGCGTTTATCGCGGCGATGAACGCCAAAGCCAAAGCGCTCGGGATGAACGACACGCATTTCGAGAACCCTACGGGCTTGACGAGCCATAACGTCTCGACGGCGCGCGATCTCGTCAAGATGATCAATGCGGCGTACCAATACCCGCTCATCCGCAAGTTCTCGACCGATCGCAGCTATGAGGTTTACCCGGGCAGGGGTGTGCTGGCCTATAACAGCACCAATGCGCTCGTGCGCAACCCGACCTGGGACATTGGCTTGCAGAAGACGGGTTTCATCAATGAAGCGGGCGAGTGCCTCGTGATGCAGGCCACCCTCCATGGTCGTCCCGTGGTGATGGTCCTACTCGACTCAGCGGGCAAATACTCGCGTTTCGCCGATGCCACGCGCCTGCGCAAATGGCTCGACGAGTCCGACGGCCAGCGCATCACGAGCGCGGACGCGGGTGGTCGCGGCACCTGAAGCTGGGACTGCACGGCCGCTCGCTAGGCGGACGTGGCGCAACGAAAAAGCCCCGCGTTGGATGCGGGGCTTTTTCGTTTTCCGTGAGGAAAAGATTAATGCGAGCCGGCTTTTCGCTGCGCTTCCGGCACCGCCGCTTCGGGGTGATAACCGAGCGATTCCGAGATGACGAGCGCCGTGCGGTTCAGTTGCGCGATCCACGCGTCTTGTAGCCGATCGGCGGGCGCCGACAACGACAAGCCGGCCACGAGCTTGCCCGTATCGTCATAGATGCCTGCGGCAATGCAGCGCACGCCCAGTTCGAGTTCCTCGTTGTCGCGTGCGCACGCTTGCTGACGCACCTGGGTAAGTTCCTTTTCCAGCCTCGAGATATCGGTGATGCTATTTTGCGTGTGGCCCGATAGTCCGGTCCTCATCGCATAGGCGCGCACGCGCGATGCCTCGTCGGCCGCGAGGAAAAGCTTGCCGACCGAGGTCAGGTGCAGTGGGGCACGACCCCCGATCGCGCGCACGACCTGCATGCCCGAGCGCTCGGAGTAGGCGCGCTCGATATAGACGATCTCGTCGCCTTGGCGCACCGATAGATTCACCGTTTGCCCGGTCATGCGGTGCAACTCGCGCATCGGCGCGAGCGCCGCGTCGCGCACCGACAGCCGCGCCTTGACGAGATTGCCGAGTTCCAGCAGACGCATGCCCAGGCGATAGGTGCCCGGATCGGAGCGATCCACGAGACGGCACGTCACCATGTCGTTCAAGATGCGGTGCGCCGTGGATGGGTGCAACGCGGTACCCAGCGCGAGTTCCTTGAGGCTGACCGGATCGGTATGCGCGGCAAGGGCGTCGAGCAGGCGCATCATGCGCTCAATGACTTGGATCGACGTTTTGGAGTCGTGGTTCGTCTCGCTCATTGGAAATCGATTGACTCGGCAATTAATAGGTGGGGTCCATTGTATCTCGTATCGTGAAAAAAGCGAACGCCGTTTGAATGCGCCCTCGGATCGGCGCTGCGCCCTTTTTTCGATTTATTCCATTGCTTCGGGGCGCAAACGTCGGATAATCGCGCTATTTCGTTCATCTTTGGGTGCCCATGCGAGTTGGACTATTTGCCACGTGTCTGATCGATCTGATGCGCCCCGAGATCGGCTTCTCGGTGGTCAAGTTGCTCGAGCAGGCCGGTTTCGACGTGAGTGTGCCGCCGGCCCAGACCTGCTGCGGACAGCCGGCTTATAACTCCGGCGAGCGGCGCATCGCGCGTGATCTTGCCGAGAAGATGCTGCGCGAATTCGAGCAGTTCGACTATGTCGTGGTTCCCTCCGGCTCGTGCGGCGGGATGGTCGCCGCGCATTACGGCGATCTTTTTCGCGACGATCCCGAACTGACCGGCCGCTACGAGCGGTTGCGGCCAAAAGTTTATGAATTGACCGATTTTCTCGTCAAGGTCGCGAAAGTGCGCTTGGAGCCCGGTTCGTTCGCGGGGCCGGTGACGTATCACGATTCGTGTTCGGGCTTGCGCGAGCTGGGCGTGAAATCCCAGCCGCGCGAATTGCTCGCGCAGCGCGGCGTCGCCGTGACGGAGATGAAGGACTGCGAGCATTGCTGCGGCTTCGGCGGTACCTTCGCCGTGAAGTACGGCAATATCTCGACGGCCATCGTCGACGAGAAATGCGCGAATGTCCAAGCGAGCGGGACCGGCTGCGTCGTGCTGGGCGACCTGGGTTGCATGCTGAACATCGAAGGGCGGCTGCGTCGTACGGGCGACACCACGACGCGCGTGCTGCATATCGCTCAAGTCCTGGCCGGCGACGCCGACCAGTAAGGCGTCACGCCGTATTCTCGAAACGAGACCGATCGAGCCATTCATGCAAGTTCAATCGATGCATTTCAAGGCGCGCGCAAAAGCAGGGCTGGCCGATGCGCGCTTGCAGCAGAACCTGAAGAAGCTGTCGACCAAATTCGTGTCGGCGCGCGCGGCAGCCATGACGGCGATCGACTTCCCGGCGACGCGCGCCGAACTGAAAGCGCGCCGCAATCGGGCGCTCGAGCATCTGGACGTTTGGCTCGAAACCTTCGAGCGCGAGGCGGCCCGCCGCGGCACGACGGTGCTGTACGCCGAGACCACGCGCGATGCGGCGCGGCTCGTAGCCGAAATCGCACGCAAGCACGACGTCAAGAAAGTCATCAAGACGAAATCGATGGTTTCGGAGGAGATGCAACTGAACGCCGTGCTCGCCGAAATGGGCGTGCAGTCGCTCGAAACGGACCTGGGCGAATACATTCTGCAGATCAACGACAACGAGCCGCCAAGTCACATCATCGCGCCGGTGGTTCACAAGGACAAAGAGCAAATCGCCGATTTGTTCGCGGCCACGCACGGCCGGCCGCGCCTCACTGAAATTCCGGATATGACCCGCGAGGCGCGGGAAGTGCTGCGTCCCCACTTCGTATCGGCCGACATGGGCGTGACGGGCGGCAACTTCCTCGTCGCCGAGACGGGCTCGGTCGCGCTCGTGACGAACGAGGGCAACGAAGGGATGTGCACCGTCTTGCCGCGTGTTCATGTGGCCGTCACCGGCATCGAAAAAGTGCTGCCGACGCTGGAGGACCTCGCGCTGGCCATGCGGTTGTTGCCGCGCAGCGCGACAGGGCAAGTCACGGCCAATTATTTCTCGCTGCTGACCGGACCGCGCGGCGAGGGCGATCTCGACGGCCCCGAGCATATGTACGTCGTGCTCGTGGACGGCGGGCGCACCGGGCTGATCGGCGGCGCCTTTCAAGAGATGTTGCGATGCATCCGCTGCGGCGCCTGCATGAACCACTGCCCCGTCTATCAAAAAGTCGGCGGCCATGCCTATGGGTGGGTCTATCCGGGGCCGATGGGCTCCGTGCTGACACCTAGTTACGTCGGCCTCGACAAGGCGCTCGATCTGCCGCAGGCGGCAACATTGTGCGGTGAATGCAACGCCGTTTGCCCCGTCGGTATTCCGATTTCCGACTTGCTGCGCAAACTGCGCGAAAAGCAAGTCGAGCGCCATCTTCGCCCTTGGGCCGAACGCGCGGCGCTCTCCGCTTGGGGGTTCATGGCGTTGCGGCCGGCGTTGTACGCGATGGTCACGAAGTTGGCGGTGCGGTTGCTCGAACGCTTGGGCGGGAGCCGACGCTCGATCACACGTCTGCCGTTCGGACGCGGGTGGACGGCGACCCGCGACATGCCGGCGCCTGTCGGCCGCACGTTTCGCGAACTCTATGCAGCGCAACGCAGTCATCAAGGCTGAACCGCGCAATGGCCCGAGCCGGTGCCGCCTTTCCTTCATTGTTTATCCACGAGCAACGCTGAATTCGCTATTTGCCCCTTTGTCTCGATAGCCTGCATTTATAGAATACGTTCCATGGATAAGCGGGCGCGCGATAGGCGCGCGCTCGGCGGGCAAGGGGCGCGAACATGAGAACGACAAAAGCGGGCTATTTCTCCAGCTACTGGCCGGTGGCGTTGGCCGCGGCATTGGTCGTGCTGGCTGCGCTGCGAGCGTACGGCGATGGCAGCGCGGCGCGCGAACCGCTTGCCGCCGACCGCGTGACGGCCGAACTGGCTCGCACCGTGTCTTACGGGTTGATCGATGCCGGCTCCGCTAGAACGGCATCTGGCGTCCATCGGAGCGATGTCCGCGCGGCAGCGGGCGAGGCGTCGTAAGTGCGCTGCTCGTATAATCGAACGCTTGCCCGGGCAGCGTGTCGGCCCGCGCGCGGGGCGCTGCACCGCCTTGTCGCGTACGCCCGGCAACCCGCATCTGGTCAATGAAGTCGATGAAAACCGTCTCGATTTGCTTCGTCTGCCTCGGAAATATTTGTCGTTCGCCCACGGCGGAAGCGGTCATGCGCGCCCAGGTCGAAGCGGCCGGACTCTCGCAGCGCATTTTCATCGATTCGGCGGGGACGGGCGACTGGCACGTCGGCAAAGCGCCCGATGCCCGAGCGCAGCAGGCGGGGCATGCGCGAGGCTACCAACTCGCGCCGTTGCGGGCGCGCCAGGTGTCGGCCGACGATTTTCGCCGCTTCGATCTGCTGCTGGCGATGGACGAGGCGAACGTCGAGAATCTGAGACGCATTTGCCCGCCAGCGCTACGTGATCGCGTCCGGTTGCTGTTGGAGTTCGCACCGCACCTCGGCCATCGCGAGGTCGCGGATCCGTACTTCGGCGGCAGCGAGGGCTTCGAAGCCGTGCTCGATCAGTGCGAGGCGGCTTGCCAAGGTTTGCTGGCCCACCTGCAAACGCAGCTTGCGCGAGAGGACGACGATGCGTAGTCAGTCCGGCACCAATAACCTAACTGCCGGAGGGGGATACTTGACTAAAATCGTCATGTATTTATACTTGACCAAAATCGTCGAGAATTCAGGTTTTTCGTCCCTATGAGACTCACCACCAAAGGCCGTTTCGCCGTTACGGCGATGATCGACCTGGCCCTGCGCCAGGAGCAAGGTCCGGTGACGCTCGCCGGCATCAGCCAGCGTCAGCGTATTTCGCTGTCCTATCTGGAACAATTGTTCGGCAAGCTGCGGCGCCACGGGATCGTCGAGTCGGTCCGAGGGCCCGGTGGCGGCTACTACTTGGCGCGCCGCGCACAGGAAGTGACCGTGGCCGACATCATCATCGCCGTGGACGAACCGCTCGACGCGACACAATGCGGCGGCAAAGGGTCGTGCGAGGGCACCAAGCAGCACGACGGCCACTGTATGACGCATGAACTCTGGTCCACGTTGAACCAGAAAATGGTCGAGTACTTGGATTCGGTCTCGCTGCAGGCGCTGGTCGAGCAGCAACGGGCGCGCGAGGGGTCGCCGGCCGTGTTGCGTGACAGGCGCAGCGAGGCCGCGGCCACGGAAGCGGCGCGCGTCGCACCGAAAGGGCCTAATTCCGTATTCAATATCGCGAGTTCGTAAGGCCTGCGCGCAAGCGAGCGCCAGGATGGAACGAACCGACGAGCTATAACGATTTTCCCCCGGAGCCATTGATGACTAACGAGAAGCCCCACCTGCCCATCTACATGGACTACAGCGCGACGACGCCCGTCGATCCGCGCGTGGTGGACAAGATGATCCCGTATCTGCGCGAGCAGTTCGGCAACCCGGCTTCGCGCAGCCACTCGTATGGCTGGGATGCGGAGCGGGCGGTGGAAGAGGCGCGCGAACAAGTCGCCGCACTCGTCAATGCCGATCCGCGCGAGATCATCTGGACCTCGGGTGCGACAGAGTCCGACAACTTGGCCATCAAAGGCGCCGCGCACTTCTATAAGAGCAAGGGTAAGCACATCGTCACCGTGAAGACGGAGCACAAGGCCGTGCTCGATACCTGCCGTGAGCTCGAGCGCGAAGGCTTCGAAGTCACGTATCTCGACGTCAAGAGCGATGGCCTGATCGATCTCGATGTCTTCAAGGCCGCGCTGCGCCCCGATACGATCCTCGTTTCGGTCATGTCGGTGAACAACGAGATCGGCGTCATTCAAGACATCGAAGCGATCGGCGAGATTTGCCGCGAAAAGGGCATCATATTTCACGTCGACGCTGCGCAGGCCACGGGCAAGATCGAAATTGATCTGAGCCGGCTGAAGGTCGACCTGATGTCCTTCTCGGCGCACAAGACTTACGGCCCCAAGGGCATCGGCGCCCTTTACGTGCGTCGCAAGCCGCGCGTGCGCATCGAAGCGCAGATGCACGGCGGCGGCCATGAGCGCGGCATGCGCTCGGGCACGCTGGCGACGCACCAAATCGTGGGCATGGGCGAAGCATTCCGCATCGCCCGAGAAGAAATGGCAACGGAAAACGAACGTGTTCGCATGCTGCGGGATCGCTTGCTGCGCGGCTTGACCGAGATGGAAGAGGTCTACGTCAACGGCGACATGGAACGCCGTGTGCCGCACAACTTGAACATTAGCTTCAACTTCGTCGAAGGCGAATCGCTGATCATGGCGATCAAGGACGTCGCGGTTTCGTCCGGCTCGGCTTGCACGTCAGCCTCGCTAGAGCCTTCGTACGTGCTGCGGGCGCTGGGCCGCAACGACGAACTCGCGCATAGCTCGATCCGCTTCACGGTCGGCCGCTTCACGACGGAGCAGGACGTCGATTACGTCGTCGATCTCCTCAAGAGCAAGATTGCGAAGTTGCGCGATCTGTCTCCGCTCTGGGAAATGCATCAGGACGGCATCGATCTGACCACCATCAAGTGGGCCGCACACTAATCGCCATACGAACGAATCCAGGAGTCTGATCATGTCTTACAGCAGTAAAGTTCTCGATCATTACGAAAACCCGCGCAACGTCGGCTCGTTCTCGAAGGACGACGACGCGGTGGGTACCGGCATGGTGGGCGCCCCGGCCTGCGGCGACGTCATGAAGCTGCAGATTCGCGTCGGCGCGGACGGCGTCATCGAGGACGCCAAGTTCAAGACCTACGGGTGCGGCTCGGCCATCGCTTCGAGCTCGCTCGTCACCGAATGGGTGAAGGGCAAAACGCTCGACGAAGCGCTGTCGATCAAGAACACGCAGATCGCGGAAGAATTGGCGTTGCCGCCGGTGAAGATCCACTGCTCGATCCTCGCGGAAGACGCGATCAAGGCGGCCGTGGCCGATTACAAGCAACGTCACGGCGCGCCCCAAGCGGCAGACGCCGAGGCCAAGCAGCACGTCGCGTAAGCATTGAGCATCATGGCGATCACTTTGACCGAAAAGGCCGCGCAGCACGTGCAGAAGTACCTTGCTCGCCGCGGCAAGGGCCTGGGGCTGCGCTTGGGTGTGCGCACCACGGGGTGCTCGGGCCTCGCGTACAAGCTCGAGTACGTCGATGAAGTCGAGCCCGAGGATCAAATCTTCGAATGCAACGGCGTCAAAGTCGTCGTGGATCCGAAGAGCCTCGCCTATATCGACGGCACGGAACTCGACTTCGCGCGAGAAGGGTTGAATGAAGGCTTCAAGTTCAACAACCCGAACGTGAAGGATGAATGCGGCTGCGGCGAGTCGTTCCGCGTATGACGCATCCCGCCGCCCAGGGCGGACGATAAGGCGGCGCTGGCCGCCTTTTTGTTTCCGGCGCGCCATTGCGGCGCGGTGGCGGGCAGCGGCGCCGGCCGCGCGCTCGTGCCGACCGCGGATGTTTGACCGACGATTGACCTCATGTCCTCGATCCAAGACAGCCATTTCGATTTATTCCATCTGCCCGAGCGTTACTCGCTCGATTTGGACGCGCTCGAGCACGCCTATCGCACGGTGCAGGCGCAGGTCCATCCCGATCGCTTCGCCGCGGCGGGCGACGCGCAAAAGCGCATCGCCATGCAATGGGCGACGCGCGCGAACGAGGCCTATCGGACGTTGCGCGACCCGCTCAAACGCGCGACTTATCTGCTGTCGCTGCGCGGCGTCGACGTTGGCGCCTCGGAGAACACCGCCATGGAGCCCGCGTTCTTGATGCAACAGATGGAATGGCGCGAGCGCGTCGAGGACGCCGCGGACGCGAGGAACGTCGCCGAGTTGATGGCGTTGCAGAGCGAATTGCGAGACGAAGAGCGGGTGCGCTTCGAGCGGCTTTCGACCTTGCTCGACAACGGCGCGGATCAGCCTGCCGCCGAGGCGGTGCGGCAACTGATGTTCCTGGAGCGTGTCGCGGGCGAGATCGGACGGCAAATCGAGCGGCTCGAGCACTGAGGCTACCCCGGGTGGGGCAACCGCGGCAGAGCAGGTCGGACCCGCAGGGGCAAGGGCCGCTCGATAGCACGCTAGGTGCAGCGCGACGGTCGCGTTGCGCGAGATAATCGATGTTTCCGCCAAAACGGGCGGGCACGAACCACATTGACCAGAATGGCTCTACTGCAAATCTCGGAACCCGGCATGGCGCCGGCGCCGCATCAGCGGCGGCTCGCTGTCGGCATCGACCTCGGTACGACGAATTCGCTCGTCGCCGCCGTTCGTAACAGCGTGGCGGAAGCCTTGCCCGATGAGCAAGGCCGCATCCTCTTGCCTTCGGTGGTGCGCTACCTCGAGCGCGGGGGGCGTCGCATCGGCCATACGGCCAAAGAGGAAGCCGTGCTCGATCCGCGAAACACGATCGTCTCGGTCAAGCGCTTCATGGGGCGTGGCAGACAGGAGGTCGAAGGCGTCGAAAGCGCCCCCTATGAGTTTGTCGATGCCCCCGGGATGGTGCAGATCCGCACGGCCGACGGCGTGAAGAGCCCGGTCGAGGTCTCCGCTGAAATTCTCGCGACGCTGCGCCAGCGGGCCGAGGATTCGCTCGGGGACGAGCTTGTCGGCGCGGTGATCACGGTGCCGGCTTACTTCGACGAAGCGCAGCGTCAGGCGACCAAAGATGCCGCGCGGCTCGCGGGTCTGAACGTCTTGCGTTTGCTCAACGAGCCGACGGCGGCGGCGATCGCCTACGGTCTGGATCACAGCGCGGAAGGGCTCTATGCCGTCTACGATCTGGGCGGCGGCACATTCGACTTGTCGATTCTCAAACTGACCAAGGGCGTATTCGAAGTGCTCGCGGCAGGCGGCGATTCCGCGCTCGGCGGCGACGACTTCGATCACATCTTATTCCGGCACGTATTGGCGCAGGCCGATATTGCGCCGCAGAGCCTCGCGGCCGAAGACGTGCGCCTGTTGCTGGATCGCGTGCGTACCGCCAAGGAAGCGCTCTCCGCTGCACCGGAAGCGACCGTCGAAGCGACGCTCGCCGGTGGCACGGCGGTGCGCGTGGACATCACCGAGACCGAGTTCGCCGAACTCGTGCGGCCGCTCGTCGATCGTACGCTCGCGCCGACCAAAAAGGCGCTACGCGATGCGAAGATCACGCCCGAGGACGTCAAGGGCGTCGTGCTCGTTGGCGGGGCTACACGGATGCCCGTCGTTCGCCGCGCGGTCGAAGCGTTCTTCGGTCAGCCGCCGCTCACCAATCTCGATCCCGATCAAGTCGTCGCGCTCGGGGCCGCGATCCAAGCCGATCTGCTGGCCGGCAACCGCACGGGCGACGACTGGCTGCTGCTCGATGTGATTCCGCTATCGCTCGGCGTGGAGACGATGGGCGGCCTCGTCGAGAAAATCATTCCGCGCAATTCGACGATACCGGTCGCGCGCGCGCAGGAATTCACGACATTCAAGGATGGCCAGACGGCGATCGCGATTCACGTGGTGCAGGGTGAGCGCGAGCTCGTCTCGGATTGCCGCTCGCTCGCGCGTTTCGAGCTGCGCGGTATTCCGCCGATGACCGCCGGCGCCGCGCGCATTCGTGTGACCTACCAGGTGGACGCCGATGGCTTATTGTCGGTGTTTGCCCGCGAGCAACATTCGGGCGTCGAGGCTTCGGTCGTCGTCAAACCGTCGTACGGGCTTGCCGACGAAGAAATCGCGCGCATGCTCGAGGATAGCTTCCGCACCGCGGAAGTCGATATGCGCTCGCGAGCGCTGCGCGAGGCGCAGGTCGAGGCACAGCGCCTGCTCGAGGCGACGCAAGCGGCGCTGGCTGCCGACGGTGAGTTGCTGGCCGAGGACGAACGCGCGGGTGTGGACGAGGCGCTTGCGCGTTTGCGCGATACAGCTCAGGGCGCCGACACCGATGCGATCGAAGCGGCGACCCGCGCGCTTGCCGAGCAGACCGACGAGTTCGCGGCCCGGCGAATGGACAAGAGCATTCGCCTGGCACTGAAGGGCCGCAAGCTCGACGAGATCTAAGGCGAGACGCCGCTATAAAATGACAGGGCGAGCCGTGCTCGCCGCCCCACCCAATACAGTCAGAACGGAATTCTTCATGCCTCAAATCGTTGTCCTGCCCCACGTGGAGCTGTGCCCGGAAGGGGCGGTGTTCGAGGCCGAGCCGGGCCAGAGCATCTGCGATGCGCTGCTCGAACACGGCGTCGAAGTCGAGCATGCCTGCGAAAAGTCTTGCGCTTGCACCACGTGTCATGTGATCGTGCGGGAAGGCTTCGAAGCGCTTGCGCCGTCGGAAGAGGACGAAGACGACTTGCTCGATAAGGCGTGGGGTCTCGAGCCTACCTCGCGGCTGTCATGCCAGGCGCTGGTGCCGCAGGACAAGGATCTGGTGGTCGAGATTCCGCGGTACTCGATCAACCACGCCAAAGAGAACCATTGACGCCCAAGGAGGGAGTAGCCATGAAGTGGACAGACGTACAAGAAATCGCGATGGCCCTCACCGACAAATACCCCGCCACGGATCCTCAGAACATCCGTTTCACCGATCTGCATCGGTGGGTAATGGAATTGGAGGGCTTCGACGACGATCCCAATCGGTCGAGCGAAAAAATTCTCGAGGCCATCCAACTGGCTTGGATCGAAGATTCGGCCGAGTGAGGCGCGAGCGGTGCGTGAAGACGCTGGCTTTCCGTGACGCCGTGCCGACTTGAAAAGAAAGGCGACCTCTCGTTAGGTCGCCTTTTTTATGTAGTGCTGCGTAGGTGGGCGGCTTGGCGTCGCACGTCGAGACGACGCGTACGCGTTCACCCACCCACGCATATCCACGCATGCTCAACCCGCCGCGAGCGTGCCGTGTTCGATGTGAACACGCTCGCCTTGCTGAAACGGCGGCGGTTGACGATAGGTGAAGTAGCGCGTGTGGCCATTGGCCATCCGCACGCGGACCTGGTAGCTCGTTTCGCTGCGCAGGTGTTTTTCAACGGCGTTGCCGGCGAAGCCGCCGCCTACCGCACCGAGGACGGTCATCGCCGCGCGGCCCGTGCCCCGGCCGAATTGATTGCCTAGCAATCCCCCCGCCACCGCGCCGCCGACAGCGCCGACCCCCGTGCCCCGTCCCTCGTGCCGCACGGCCGCGATCGATTCGACGGTGCCGCAGGTGGAGCAGTAGGCAGATTGAGTGCTGGGCTGTTGCGGTTGCGCGTAGGGCTGTTTGGCGAGCTGCTGCTGTTGGGCGTACTGTTGTTGATAGGGCTGTCCAGGCTGGCCCGGCTGTTGCTGCTGGGCGTACGAAGGCTGAGCGGCGCCACCCTCTGCGTAAGGGACTTGGCCCGGCTCGGGAGGTGCGCTTTGGGCCGATTGCGTCGGGCTCGCTGCCGGGGGCTGCGACTGCTGTTGCTGTCTCGTCAGCGCGGACATATGCGCGGGAGCGGCCGAGTCGATGACCGGCTGCGATCCGACTTGCGCGGTTTGTGCCTGGTCGGTCTGCACGTTCGAGCTCGATGCTTTCGGAAATACACCTGTGATCGCAGCGGTAGCGGCCAGGCTCGCGACGATGACGGTGCCCGCCGCGACGGCAATCAGAGGATGCAGGCGACGAGTGGACGTGGTCGGGTTATTCATATCGCGCCTCCGTGAATACGAAAGCCATTTATTGGAACAATGATAGTGTCGATCATCGCGGCACAGTCGTCGTTTCAATTTGTAACCTCGGCGTGGGGCCCGCGCGGTGGCGCGGACGGACGCCCAAGCGGCAGCGGGCAACATGCGCCGCCGTACGAGGGTCGAATCGAATGCAAAAAAGCCGTTCACAGCAACGCTGCGAACGGCTTTTACCGATGGTTACAAACTGCCGTGGCGAGTTCGCGTCAGTCTTCGCGGCGCAAATGCGGGAACAAGATGACGTCGCGGATGCTGGGGCTATCGGTCAGCAGCATGACCAGGCGGTCGATGCCGATGCCGCAGCCGCCTGTCGGCGGCATGCCGTATTCGAGCGCGCGGATGTAGTCGGCGTCGTAGTACATCGCTTCCTCGTCACCGGCGTCTTTCTGCTCGACTTGCTTCTTGAAGCGCGCCGCTTGATCCTCGGGGTCGTTCAATTCCGAGAAGCCGTTCGCGATTTCGCGCCCCGTAATGAACAGTTCGAAGCGCTCGGTGATGCCATCCACGGAATCCGATGCGCGCGCGAGCGGCGACACTTCGACGGGGTAGTCGATGATGAACGTCGGCTCCCACAATTGCGCTTCGGCCGTTTCCTCGAACAGCGCCAATTGCAGCGCGCCCACGCCTGCGTTCAAGAACATCGGCTGCGTCGTGTCGACACCGAGGCGCTTGAGCTCGGTGCGCAAGAACGTCGCATCGCCCAGTTGCGCATCGGTATAGTCGGGCGCGTACTTGCGGATGGCCTGCGTGATCGTCAACCGATGGAACGGCTTGGACAGGTCCAGCTCACGGCCCTGATACACGATGTTCGCGGTGCCTAGCGCGTCGATGGCCGTTTGACGAAGCAACTGCTCGGTGAAGTCCATGAGCCACGTGTAATTCGTGTACGCGGCGTAGAACTCCATCATCGTGAACTCGGGATTGTGCCGCGGGGACACGCCTTCGTTGCGGAAGTTGCGGTTGATCTCGAAGACGCGTTCGAAGCCGCCGACGATCAATCGCTTCAGATAGAGCTCGGGCGCGATGCGCATGAACATTTGCATGTCGAGCGCATTGTGGTGCGTCACGAACGGCTTGGCCGCGGCGCCGCCCGGAATCGGGTGCAGCATGGGCGTTTCGACTTCCATGAAGTCGGCGTCGGACATGAACTTGCGAATCGAGGAAATCGCTTTCGTTCGCGCGACGAACGTCTTGCGCGCCTCCGGCGTCACGATCAAATCGACGTAACGTTGGCGGTAGCGTGTTTCCTGATCCGACAAGCCGTGGAACTTGTCGGGCAGGGGACGCAGCGCTTTCGAGAGCAGGCGCAACTCAGTGCAGCGCACCGACAACTCGCCCTTGTTCGTGCGGAACAGCACCCCGCGCGCGGCAATGATGTCGCCGAGGTCCCACTTCTTGAAGGCCTCGTACGTTTGCTCGCCGACATCGGCCGGCGTCACGAAGAACTGGATCTGGCCCGAGCCGTCGCGCACGGTCGCGAAGCTTGCCTTGCCCATCACGCGTTTGAGCATCATGCGGCCCGCGACGGCCACTTGCGGCGCGGCTGCTTCGAGTGCGTCCTTGTCGGTATCGGCGTGCTGCGCTTGCAGGTTGCCCGCATGGTGCGTCGGCGTGAAATCGTTCGGGTAGGCGATGCCTGCCTCGCGCAACGCACGCAGCTTTTCGCGCCGCTCGGCGATGATCTTGTTCTCGTCGAGTGCTGTGTCGACGGTGGGGAGTGTCGATTCGGTCATGGTGTATCCGCTGCGCTTACACGCCTTGTTTCAGGCTGGCGCTGATGAATTCGTCGAGGTCGCCGTCGAGCACGGCCTTCGTGTTGCTGATTTCCACGTTGGTGCGCAGATCCTTCACGCGGCTCTGATCGAGCACGTACGAGCGAATCTGGTGGCCCCAACCCACGTCGGTCTTGCTCGATTCGAGCTTGTCCTGCTCGGCCTGACGTTTGCGCATTTCCGCTTCGTACAAGCGCGATTTGAGCATTGCCATCGCCTCGGCGCGGTTGCGGTGCTGCGAGCGGTCGTTCTGGCATTGCACGACGATGCCCGACGGCAAGTGCGTGATCCGCACGGCCGAATCGGTCTTGTTGATGTGCTGCCCGCCGGCGCCCGAGGCGCGGTAGGTGTCGATGCGCAGATCGGCCGGGTTGATGTCGACTTCGATCGAATCGTCGATTTCGGGGTAGACGAATACCGATGAAAACGACGTGTGGCGGCCGCCCGACGAATCGAACGGCGACTTGCGCACGAGACGGTGAATGCCCGTTTCGGTGCGCAAGAAGCCATAGGCGTACTCGCCCTCGACCTTGATCGTCGCGTTCTTGATGCCGGCGACGTCGCCTTCGGATTCCTCGAGCACTTCGGTCTTGAAACCTTTGCGCTCGCAATAGCGCAGGTATTGGCGCAGGAGCATCGACGCCCAGTCGCAGGCTTCGGTGCCGCCGGCGCCGGCCTGGATATCGATGAAGGCGTTGTTCGGATCGGCCGGGTTGGAGAACATCCGGCGAAATTCGAGATCGGCGACGCGCGCCTCGATCTTCTGCGCATCGGCTTCGCAGGCGACGAGCGTCTCGTCGTCGTTTTCCTCGCGGGCCATCTCGAAGAGATCCTGCGCGTCGCGCAGGTCCGTATCGAGAGCGGAAAGGGTCAGCACCGCGCCTTCGAGAGCCTTCTTTTCCCGGCCGAGGGCCTGGGCGTGCTTGGCGTCATTCCAGACGTTCGGGTCTTCGAGTTCCTTGTTGACTTCTGCTAGACGCGCGGCTTTGGCGTCGTAGTCAAAGATACCCCCGTAGCTCGCTCGCGCGCCGGCGCAAGTCTGCTAAAGAACCTTCGATCGCATTCAGGCGTTCGGCTTCCATGTCGATCTGCTTCGCTTCGTCAAAAGGAGAAATTATAGCTGATCGGCGGGGACGGCCGACGGCCGGAGCAGGATCGTCCCGTTCAAATGATCGGTGCTCGGCGGCTCGGTGGGGTACGCTGGGCGGGCGATTTCCGCGCCAGCCCGAAGGTCAGGGCACCGCTCAGGTCGTGGCCGCGGCCACCGCATGCTCCACGATCAACTGCACCCTGACAACCCCGTTCCAACTATCGGCTGCGAGCCGATAGGCAACGCGGGCGCGTGCGGGAAGCGTGTCGGTGTGATTGAACCAAATCGCCTGGAAGCGCTGCCTGCCGCGCGCAAGTTGCAGCTTCAAATGCTTGTCTTTCACGAGCGCTTGCGACACGACGTCGAACTCGCCCGAGAACGTCGGCGCCGGGAAGCCTTGCCCCCAGACGGCAGCGTCGATCAGCTCCACGACTTGCGGCGTGAAGTAAGCATCTTCGAGTTCGCCATCCGTCATCACCACGCGCGCGAGCGCATCGTCGTCGAGCGCCGCGCGCGCGACCGCCTCGAACGCATCGGCAAAGCGCGGCACGTCGCGCGCGGCCAGCGTGACGCCGGCGGCCATCGCGTGGCCGCCGAATTTGGCGAGGAGGCCGGGCTCGCGCTTGGCGATCAAGTCGAGCGCGTCGCGTAAGTGAAACCCCGGGATCGATCGGCCCGAGCCTTTGACGAGTTCGCCGCGCTCGTCGGCCAGCGCGAACGTGAACGCGGGCCGATGATATTTCTCCTTCAGGCGCCCGGCGACGATGCCGATCACCCCTTGGTGCCAGCTTTCGTTGAAGAGCGTGATCGTCGCGCGGCCTTCGGGATCGAGCGTCGCGATTTCGTCGAGCGCCTGCTGCTGCATGCCAGCTTCGATCTCCCGCCGCTCGCGATTCATCGCGTCGAGCTGCTGCGCGAGTTCCCAAGCGCGCCCGACATCATCGGTCGTCAGGCATTCGATGCCGAGCGACATATCCGACAAGCGCCCCGCGGCGTTCAACCGCGGACCTAAAGCGAAGCCCAGATCGAAGCCGGAGGCGCTGCGCGCGTCGCGACCGGCCGCGCGAAACAGGGCGGCGATGCCCGGTTGCATGCGGCCACGGCGAATGCGTGCGAGACCCTGCGCCACCAGCACGCGGTTGTTGCCGTCGAGCTTGACGACATCGGCCACGGTGCCCAGGGCAACGAGATCGAGCAGACCGTCCAGGCGCGGCTCGGGTATCCCGGCCTTGCCGAGCGCGCCGTCGCGATCGAAAGCGCCTTGCTCGCGCAGTCGCGCGCGCAGCGCCAGCAGCACGTAGAACATCACGCCGACACCTGCGATGCACTTGCTCGGGAACATGCAGCCAGGCTGATTCGGATTCACGATTGCGCGGGCGGCCGGCAACGTATCGCTGGGCAGGTGGTGGTCGGTGACGAGCACGTCGATGCCCCGCGCGTTCGCAGCGGCCACGCCATCGACGCTCGCGATGCCGTTGTCGACCGTGATCAGCAGATCGGGACTGCGCTCGGCAGCGAGCGCGACGATCTCGGGCGTGAGCCCGTAGCCGTATTCGAAGCGATTGGGCACCAGGTAATCGACTCGGGCGCCGAACATGCGCAGTCCGCGCACGGCCACGGCGCAGGCGGTCGCGCCGTCGCAGTCGTAATCGGCGACGACGAGCAGGCGCTTGCCTTGTGCGATCGAATCGGCCAGCAATGCCGCCGCATCGCTCGCGCCCTTTAGCTCGACGGGCGGTACGAGCCGCGTGAGCGCAGTCTCGATCTCGTCGGGCAGACGCACGCCGCGCGCGGCGTACAGACGAGCGAGGATCGGATGAAGGCCGTGGCGGATCAGCGCCGCTTCGTCGGCGGGCGAGCACGCGCGGTTAACGATTCGAGTCATGCGGGAAGCAGGCAAGGGGAGGGCGTGTCAGGGACGACACGGCGCATACGCAGCATTGGGGCGCGCGCGGCGGCGCGACGTGCCGAGCCTGGCGGCATCGAGCGCGCACGCGCTTGCGGGCGCCGCATCATTCGAACAGCGAC
Organism: Trinickia sp. Y13; assembly: GCF_029522115.1. Taxonomy (GTDB): domain Bacteria; phylum Pseudomonadota; class Gammaproteobacteria; order Burkholderiales; family Burkholderiaceae; genus Trinickia. Next base: position 177,360 of record NZ_JAKWFK010000003.1, read on the forward strand.
GCGAGCACGCGCCGGCGCCAAAATTTGCGCAAGTCGCCGCGGGTTGCGGTGAGGGTGACCGAGCCGGTATCGCCCGCCAGCGTGAGGGCTAGCGCGCCGAGGCGGCCTGTTTCGAGCGCCTCGAGCGCGGGCGCGAACCAGTCGCGCTCGAGGCTGCCGAGTGCGTCTTGCCAGGCGGCCCAATCCTGGGCGATGAACGGTGCGGCGAACGGCCCCAACTCCACCAGCGTTTGGCCGGCGCCCAGCGGCCCCAGCGCTTGGAACGAGGCGCTCGCTCCGGCCGCTTCCACCCCCGCAGCGAGCGCCAGCCCGCGCGTGGCGACCGCGTCCGAAAGCACGCGCACGAAGGGGCTGCGCACGGGCTGCGCCACGCCTTGGGCATGCAGCCAAATCGAATTGACGGCGGGCAGGCCGCGCGCCTCGCGAGCCTCGTTGACGGGGTGCTCAAACCAACTCATCTGCACTTCGTTTTGCAGCTTCATCCAAATGCGCGAGCGTTGGCCCGACTGCGCGTCGTGCGGCAGCCAGATCTCGATGCTGCGTCCGCTGGCGCGCAGTGGCGACGCACCGGCGAGTTTGCCCAGCGCCGCACCGGTCAAGTACCAGCGGCGCGGCGTTGGCGCCTCCACCTTCACGCCGAGTTCTTCGATCAATGGCTTGGCCGTGGCGAGCAGTTGAGCCGCCTCTTCGTCGCTCAAATCGAGCGCCGAAGGATCGATCAGCACGAGGTGATCGTGCGCGATACGCACATGCACGGGTTCCACGCATGCCCATTGCTCGTTGCCCGGTGTGCCGCCGTCGGCGAGTAGCATATAGGGCGCGAGCGGCGCTTCATCCACCGCGTTCGCTGCGATCGCGCCGAATTGGCGCGCCACCCACCGTTCGTGGGGCAACGTGCGTTGGAAGTCCTCGCCGGCCACGCGTTCGACGAGGGTCGCGCGGGCGAGCAACTTGTCGAGCGCCGGGCTGTGCAGATCGTGCAGCGCCATGGAGGCGTCGGCGGCTGCCGGCAGCGCGAACGGCAACAGAAGATGAAGACGGTTGGAATGCATGATGGTGCGCATTGTATGGCAAACTGCGCGCTTGATCGGCGCCGCGCAGAACTCGCTTGCCGGCATGCCGGTTGCAGGCGCTTACGCGAGGTCATCCGCGTCCGCGTCGGATTCACGGCCGTGCCTAAGCGCGGCGCTCGCGCTGCCGCGGTAGTCCGCGACAGCCAAAGAATGGAAGGATTCGCTTGAAATTCCCTTACGAATGGCAGATTGGCTGGCGCTATACACGGGCCAGTAAGCGCACGACAGGCAACGGCTTCATTTCGTTCATCGCGGCCGTGTCGATGTCGGGCATCGCGCTCGGCGTGGCCGCGTTGATCGTCGTCTTGTCGGTCATGAACGGTTTCCAAAAAGAGGTGCGCGACCGGATGTTGTCGGTTCTCGCGCACGTCGAAATTTTTTCGCCCACGGGCGCGATGCCCGATTGGCAGCGCACGGCGTTCGAAGCGCGCCGCAATCCGGCGGTAATCGGTGCGGCCCCCTACGTCGACGCGCAGGCGCTGCTCACGCGGCAAGACGCCGTGAGCGGCGTGGCCTTGCGCGGCGTGGAGCCCTCGCTCGAGCCGCAGGTGTCCGACATCGGCAGCGACATGAAGGCGGGGCGACTGACGAGCCTCCAGCCTTCGCAGTTCAATATCGTGCTCGGCGCCGATCTGGCCGCCAATCTCGGCGTCTCCGTCGGCGACAAGGTCACGCTCGTCGCACCCGAAGGGTCGATGACGCCCGCGGGCATGATGCCGCGCTTGAAGCAGTTCACGGTCACGGGCGTGTTCGCCTCGGGGCACTACGAATACGACAGCACCCTTGCGCTCATCAACATTCGCGACGCCGAAGCGCTCTTTCGGATCACGGCGCCGACGGGGGTGAGGCTCAAGCTCAAAGACATGCAAGAGGCGCCGCGCGTCGCGCATGAATTGTCGCGCACGCTCTCGGGCGACCTTTATATTCGCGACTGGACGCAACAGAACAAGACGTGGTTCTCGGCGGTGAAGATCGAAAAACGGATGATGTTCGTGATTCTGACGCTCATCATCGCGGTCGCCGCGTTCAACCTCGTGTCTTCGCTCGTCATGACGGTAACGAACAAGCAGGCCGATATCGCGATCTTGCGCACGCTCGGCGCGCAGCCCGGCTCGATCATGAAGATCTTTTTCGTGCAGGGCATCACCATCGGTTTCGTGGGCACGGCAACGGGCGTTGCGCTCGGGTGTCTGATCGCCTGGAGCATTCCGTGGCTCGTGCCGATGATCGAGCATTTGTTCGGCGTTCAGTTTCTTCCGCCATCCGTCTACTTCATCACCGAACTGCCTTCCGAGTTGGTCCCGGGCGACGTGATGAGAATCGGCGTCATCGCATTTGCGCTGTCGGCGCTTGCGACGCTCTACCCGAGCTGGCGGGGTGCGAAGGTGCGCCCTGCCGAGGCGCTGCGCTATGAGTGATTTCATGATCGAACGATCGATGGCGGCCAGCGCCGCATCAGGCGTGCACGGCTCGCACGAATGCGTGCTCGAAGCGCGAGGCATATCGAAGGTGTTCGTGCAGGGCGGGCTGAACGTGCCCGTGCTCAGCGGTGCCGATTTGTCTGTGCGGCGCGGTGAAAAATTGGCGATCGTCGGCGCCTCCGGGTCCGGCAAGAGCACGCTGTTGCACGTGCTCGGCGGGTTGGATGAACCTAGCGCCGGCAGCGTTTCATTGCTCGGGCGTCCGTTCACCGACCTGGCCGAACGCGAGCGCAACACCCTGCGTAACCGTGCGCTCGGCTTCGTCTATCAGTTCCATCACTTGCTCGCAGAATTTAGCGCGGTCGATAACGTCGCGATGCCGTTGCGCATTCGACGCATGCCGACCGACGAAGCGCGGCGCGAGGCCCTTGCGACGCTCGAGCGGGTCGGCCTTGCCCATCGCGCGAAGCATCGCCCCGGCGAGCTATCGGGCGGCGAACGCCAGCGCGTCGCCATCGCGCGCGCACTCGTCACCAAGCCTGCCTGCGTGCTGGCCGACGAGCCCACCGGCAACCTCGACGGCGCAACGGCCGATAACGTGTTCAACCTCATGCTGGAGTTGTCGGCCACGCTCGAGACGAGTTTCGTCATCGTCACGCACGATGCCGATTTGGCCGGGCGCTGCGACCGCATCTTGCGCCTGCGCGATGGCGTCTTGCACGAAGAGCCGTTCGTGCCCGTATAGCCTATCTAGATAGATGGACGGTCGCTATGTGGATCGATACGCACTGTCACCTCGATGCCGGCGAATTCGACAGCGACCGGGACGATGTCGCGGCGGCGGCGCGCCGGGCAGGCGTGGCGCGCATCGTCATTCCCGCCGTGGGGCGTGCCAATTTTGCGATCGTGCGCGCGCTCGCGCATCGTATCGAGGGCGGCGTCTACGCGCTCGGTATCCATCCTCTGTTTGCGCCCCGATCGAGCGACGACGATCTCGATGTGCTCCGCCGTGAGATCGAGGCGAGCTTGGACGACCCGCGATTCGTCGGGATCGGCGAGATCGGGCTCGATTACTTCGTTCCCGACCTCGACGACGCGCGTCAGCGTTTTTTCTACGATGGGCAACTCAAGCTCGCGCGCGAGTTCGATCTCCCCGTCATTTGCCATGTGCGCAAATCGCAAGACCTCGTGCTCAAAGGCTTGCGCCGTTATGGGGTCCGGCGCGGCATCGCACATGCGTTCAACGGCAGCTTCCAGCAGGCGCGGGCTTTCATCGATCAGGGGATGCGGCTTGGATTCGGCGGCAACGTCACGTTCGAACGCGCCCGTCAAATCAGGCGGCTCGCGGCCGAGTTGCCGCTCGAGGCCATCGTCGTCGAAACGGATGCGCCCGACATTCCTCCTGCATGGGCCTACAAGCAACGCAATGCGCCGGATCAGGTGCCTCGCATCGGCGGCGTGCTTGCGCAACTGCGCGGCATCGACGAAAGGGACCTGGAGATAGGCACAACGGCTAACGCTCACGCTGCGCTGCCCCGACTCGCGCTCGCTTGCGCATAATCGTCGATCGTTTGCGCCGGAGGTGACGGCTAGGGGCTTCACGCTCGCGGCTGCCCTCGCATTTCGGTGCGCTGATCGAAGGAGAGCGGATGCGGGGTGTGCTGATCGGCTTTACGCTTGGCGTCGCCATGCTGCAGCAGCGCGCGTCGCTGCCGGGGCGCTGGGAATGGGCAGCGCTCGGCCTGCTGTTCGCGGTCCTATCGAGCGTGATGGCGTGTGCGTGGGCAAGCGCGCCGGCGATCGAACGATCCGCGCGGGATGAGCGCTCGATGGGGGTTCGCACCGTCTTCGAGCGGGTCGCGGCTTGCGCACCGCACATTGCGCCCGCCATCTTGGCAGGGGCGGCTGTCGTCGCCGGTTATGCCTACGCGGCGATGCGGGCCGAGCTGCGCTTGGCGGAAACATTGCCGCTCGCCTGGGAACAACGCGAGGTGACACTTTCGGGGCATGTGCGCGGTTTGCCCATGGGCGATCGCGCGAACACTCGGTTCTTGTTTGCCGTCGACGCCGAGGACGTGCGGCAACGAACCGGCGTCGAGCGCTTCCCCTCGCTCGTGCAGCTGAATTGGCGCGCGCGTGGACGCGGCGCGGCGCCGCCGCTTGCGCCTGGCGATCGATTCCGATTGACGGTGCGGTTAAAGCGCCCGCACGGGTACGCCAATTTCGCGGGCCAAGACACGGAAGTCTCTTTACTCGAGCGCGGCGTGCGTGCGACGGGCGCCGTGGTGCCCGCTGCCGCGGCGGTACGCTTGCCGGGCACGGCAGGCGGCGTGGGCGTGGCGATTGATCGCGTGCGCTTCGCATTGCGTGCGCGCATCGAACAGGCGCTTGCCGATGCGCGGCATCGCGGCATCGTGACGGCGCTTGCGATCGGCACTCAAGATGCGATCGGGGAGGACGATCGCATCGCGTTGCGCCGCACGGGGACGAGCCACCTCGTCGCGGTATCGGGCTTGCACATCGGGTTCGTTGCGGGGCTATGCGCCATGCTGACGTCGTGGCTATGGCGTCGCTCGTGTTTCTTGGGCGCAATCCTTGCCGCTCGAGGCAGGCGCGAGTGGCCGCTCGTGTTGCCGGCGCCGGTCGTCGCCACGCTGGCCGGCGCCGTGTGCGCGCTAGGGTATTCAGCGCTCGCCGGGTTCAACGTGCCGGCGCAGCGTGCGCTGTGGATGCTCGTCGTGACGAGCGTGGCATTCGTGCTCGGGCGCAGCGTCGCGTTCTCTCTCGTGCTCGCCTGGGCGGCGGCGCTCGTGTTGGTCGTCGATCCTTGGGCGGTGACGTCCGCCGGCTTCTGGCTGTCCTTCGGCGCCGTCGCTGCGATCGCATTCGCGATGCGAGCCCGCTTACGCGTGCGTGCCGACATCGAGGCGCAGTTCGACGAGGTCCAAGCCATCCGCGCGACCGATGCGGCGTGGATGCCGGCGGACGAACCGCCAGGCGGTCCAGGCCGCTCGCGATGGCGCAGCAGGCTCGCTCGCGCGCGCGCCAAGTGCGCCGATGCGGTGCGTGCACAATGGGCTGTCACGCTCGGCCTCGCGCCTTTGACGGCATATTGGTTTTCGCAAGTTTCGCTCGTCGGGCCGTTGGCCAATGCCGTCGCCGTGCCATGGGTCAGCGTGCTCGTCGTGCCGATCGTGCTCGTCGCGCTCGTATTGCCCGCGCCGCTCGATGCGCTCGCCTACGAGGTGGCCCATGCGTTGCTGGAACCGCTGATGCGGCTACTGCATGCGCTTTCGCAATCGCCGTGGGCGGACCGGTATCCGCCGCGCCCGTCGTTGTGGGCCGTGACGTCGGCGCTCGCGGGCGTCGCCTGGTGCCTGATGCCGCGCGGGTGGCCGTTGCGCTTTGCCGCGCCGCTTACCTGGCTGCCGCTCGTCGTTCCGTGCGCACCCCAAGTCGAGCCTGGATCGTTTCGGCTCACTGCGCTCGACGTGGGGCAGGGCGCGTCGATCCTGATCGAGACGCGACGCCGCACGCTGCTATTCGATGCAGGCACCGGCCCGGAGTCGAGCAACGCGGGGGCGCGCGTCGTCGCCCCCTATCTGCGGGCCAACGGCGTTGCGCGTGTGGACGCGCTCGTCGTGAGTCACGGCGATGCGGACCATGCGGGAGGCGTGCCGGCCGTGCTCGCGGCCGCCGATGTTCGCCAAGTGCTGGGCGGATTGCCGCCGGCCCACCGTGTGTGGGGCCAGGCTCAGGCGAGCGGCGCCGAGCGTCTGCGCTGCGCCGCGGGCCAACGCTGGCAATGGGACGGTGTGACATTCGAAGTCCTATGGCCCGATCCCGGACCGTTGCCGACGCGTTCCAACGAACAGTCGTGCGTGCTCAAGGTCAGCGCGAGCGGCATGAGCGCACTGCTGACGGGGGACATCGGCGCTTCCTCGGAGCGCTTGCTCGTTCGCCGCGGGACCGATGCGCTCGGCGCCGACGTGCTGCTCGTCGCCCATCACGGCAGCGCAACCTCGTCCACCGAGCCTTTCCTCGATTTGGTTCAGCCGCGCGTCGCGGTATTTCAGGTAGGCTATCGCAATCGCTTTCGCCATCCCCATCCGCATGTTTGGTCGCGCTTGGACGAACGCGGCATCGCGCTGGCGCGAACCGATCTTGACGGCGCGGTGCGCGTCACGCTGGAGGGCGGCCGGCTCACGCTCGAACGCTACCGGCAGACGCACGCGCGCTATTGGATGGATCGATAAAACGAACGAATCGGAGGCAGAGGCGCTTGAAAGAAATCATCCACTTTTCGCATGCGAATGGCTTTCCCGCCTCGACGTACCGAACGCTCTTCGCCGAACTATCCGATGACTACGAGCTTCGCTTTCTCGAACGCATCGGCCACGATCCGCGCTATCCCGTCACGAGCGACTGGCCGCATTTGGTCGAAGAGCTGCTAGCCGACATCGACCGCCGCTACGAGCAGCCGGTGTGGCTCGTCGGCCATTCGCTCGGCGGCTATCTTTCGCTGATGGCCTCTCTGAAGCACCCGCATCTCGTGCGCGGCGTCGTCATGCTCGATTCGCCGATCATCGCGGGCTGGCGCGCGAACGTGCTGCGCTTCTCGCAATGGACTGGGCTCGACGAGCGGCTCTCGCCGGCCGCCGCCACGCGCAAGCGCCGCACCCATTGGGCAAGCCGCGACGAGGCGTGGCGGCATTTCCGCGCCAAACCGGCGTTCGCGCGATGGGACGAGCGCGTGCTCGCCGACTACGTCGACTTCGGCATCCCGCAAATCGCGCCAGGCGGCGCGCGTGCGCTCGCGTTCGACCGCGACGTGGAATACCGCATTTACCGCACGTTGCCGCGCACGCTCGGTGCGCGGCTCGCGCATGGGCCGAGCGTGCCCGTGGGCTTCATCGCGGGGACGCGTTCGAAGGAGATCCGCCAAGTCGGGCTCGAGGCGACGGCGCGTGCGGCGCGCGGACGCATCGAATGGATCGAGGGCAGCCATTTGTTTCCGATGGAGCGGCCGATCGAGACGGCGCGTGTGGTGCTCGGCATGCTGCGCCGATTGCGCGAAGAAGATGGGCGGTAAGCGCGCGGCTTGCCCGGTTGCTCGCAAAACCGAAGGGGCGCCGTTCCCACGACGGCGCACGCGCATTCCATATCCACGCGGACCCTAAGGTATAATCCGTTTTTCCCGCGAGCATTCAGCGATGACTAAATATGTTTTCGTCACCGGCGGCGTAGTGTCGTCCCTCGGCAAGGGCATTGCCGCCGCTTCTCTCGCCGCGATCCTCGAATCGCGCGGCCTCAAAGTCACCCTCCTCAAGCTCGATCCCTACATCAACGTCGATCCCGGCACGATGAGCCCGTTTCAACACGGCGAAGTATTCGTGACGGAAGACGGTGCTGAGACGGATCTGGATCTCGGTCACTACGAACGGTTCATCAGTACGAAGATGCGCCGCGCGAACAACTTCACGACCGGCCAGATCTACGAATCGGTGATCCGCAAGGAGCGTCGGGGCGACTACCTCGGCAAGACCGTGCAGGTCATTCCTCACATCACGAACGAGATCCAAGCGTTCATCGAGCGCGGCGCGGCGTCCGCCACCTGCGGCGAGCCCGATGTGGCGATCGTCGAGATCGGCGGCACCGTCGGCGACATCGAATCGCTACCGTTTCTCGAAGCGGCTCGGCAAATGAGCCTGCGCATGGGGCGCAACAGCGCGTGCTTCGTCCATCTCACGCTCGTGCCGTTCATCGCCACGGCCGGCGAACTGAAGACCAAGCCCACGCAGCACAGCGTTCAGAAGCTGCGCGAAATCGGGATCTCGCCGCACGTGCTGCTGTGCCGCGCCGATCGACGGATTCCCGACGAAGAGTGCAAGAAGATCTCGTTGTTCTCGAACGTGCCCGAAGATGCCGTGATTTCGGTGTGGGACGTCGACAGCATCTATAAGATTCCGCAAATGCTGCACGATCAAGGGCTCGACAGCATCATTTGCGAGGAGCTCAAGCTGCAGCCGAAGGCGGCCGATTTGTCGATGTGGTCGGAGATCGTCGACAAGCTCGAGCGTCCGAAGCACGAAGTCACGATCGGCATGGTCGGCAAGTATGTCGATCTGACCGAGTCGTACAAGTCGCTGATCGAAGCGCTGCGCCACGCATCGGTCCATACGTCGACCAAGGTCAACATCGAGTACATCGATTCGGAACAGATCGAAACCGAAGGCGTCGAAAGCCTCAAGCATTTGGATGCGGTGCTCGTGCCGGGCGGCTTCGGCCGTCGCGGCACCGAAGGCAAGATCGCGGCCATTCGCTATGCGCGCGAAGCGAAGGTGCCGTATCTGGGCATCTGCCTCGGCATGCAATTGGCCGTGATCGAATTCGCGCGCGACGTGGTCGGGCTGCAAGGCGCGAACAGCACGGAGTTCGACGTCGACACGCCGCATCGCGTCGTCGCGTTGATCACCGAGTGGTACGACCGAGAAGGCCGCGTCGAGAAGCGCACCGAAGAATCGGATCTCGGCGGCACGATGCGCCTGGGCTCGCAGCGCTGCCCGGTCAAGCCCGGCACGTTGGCCGAGCAGATCTACGGCAAGGACGTGAACGAGCGCCATCGTCACCGTTATGAAGTCAATAACCGCTACGTGCCGCAGCTCGAAACCGGTGGCCTTATCATCAGCGCCCGTACGCCGAGCGAGGATCTGCCCGAAATGATGGAACTGCCGAGCAGCCTGCATCCGTGGTTCGTCGGGGTGCAGTTCCACCCTGAATTCACGTCGACGCCGCGCGACGGGCATCCGCTGTTCAAGTCGTTCGTCGAAGCGGCGCTGGCCTGTCACGAAGCGCGCAAGGAGAAGGCATGAAGCTGTGCGACTTCGATGTCGGTCTGGACAAGCCGTTTTTCTTGATCGCGGGCACCTGTGTCGTCGAATCGGAACAGATGACGATCGATACCGCGGGCCGGCTCAAGGAGATCTGCTCGAAGCTCGGCATCCCGTTCATCTACAAGTCTTCGTACGATAAGGCCAACCGTAGCTCGGGCAAGTCGTTTCGCGGGCTCGGCATGGACGAAGGCCTGCGCATCCTGTCCGAAGTGAAGCGGCAACTGGGTTTGCCGGTGCTCACCGACGTGCACGCCATCGATGAAATCGAGCAAGTCGCATCGGTCGTCGATGTATTGCAAACGCCGGCGTTTCTGTGCCGTCAAACCGATTTCATTCACGCCTGCGCGCGCTCCGGCAAGCCCGTGAATATCAAGAAGGGCCAGTTTCTCGCGCCGCACGACATGAAGAACGTGATCGACAAGGCCCGCGATGCAGCGCGCGAAGCAGGCTTGTCCGAAGATCGATTCCTCGCCTGCGAGCGCGGTGTGTCATTTGGCTACAACAATTTGGTCTCCGACATGCGCTCGCTTGCGATCATGCGCGAGACGCTCGCGCCGGTCGTGTTCGACGCCACGCACTCGGTGCAACTGCCGGGCGGGCAGGGCACGAGTTCCGGCGGGCAGCGCGAGTTCGTGCCCGTGCTCGCGCGCGCTGCCGTAGGCGTGGGCGTTGCGGGCTTGTTCATGGAGACTCACCCCGATCCCGCCTGCGCGCTGTCGGACGGCCCCAACGCCGTGCCGCTGCGCCGTATGGCCGACTTGCTCGAGACGCTGGTCGCGCTGGATACCGTCGTGAAACGCACTCCGTTCATCGAGCGCGATTTCAACTGACTGCACCCGTCAAGAAAGAGAATTCATCGTCAAATTTAGAGGAAATCATGAGTGCAATCGTAGATATCATCGGCCGTGAGATTTTGGACTCCCGAGGCAACCCGACCGTCGAATGCGATGTGCTGCTCGAGTCGGGCACGATGGGTCGCGCGGCGGTACCGTCGGGCGCGTCGACGGGCTCTCGCGAAGCGATCGAGCTGCGTGACGGAGAAGCCGGCCGTTACAACGGCAAGGGCGTGCTCAAGGCGGTCGAGCATATCAACACCGAGATTTCCGAAGCGATCATGGGTCTGGACGCCTCGGAGCAGGCATTCCTCGACAAGACGCTGCTCGAGCTCGACGGCACGGACAACAAATCGCGCCTCGGCGCGAACGCGATGCTGGCCGTGTCGATGGCCGTCGCGAAGGCTGCCGCCGAGGAGGCCGGCCTGCCGCTGTACCGTTACTTCGGCGGTTCGGGCGCGATGCAACTGCCGGTGCCGATGATGAACATCGTCAACGGCGGGGCGCACGCCAACAACAGCCTCGACATCCAAGAGTTCATGATCGTCCCGGTCAGCCAGCCGACGTTCCGCGAAGCGCTGCGTTGCGGTGCGGAAGTGTTCCATGCGCTCAAGAAGATCCTGTCCGATCGCGGCATGAGCACGGCCGTGGGCGACGAAGGCGGGTTCGCTCCGAACTTCGGCAGCAACGCCGAATGCTTGTCGGCGATCTTGCAAGCGATCGAGAAGGCGGGGTACCGCGCCGGCGAAGACGTCCTGCTTGCTCTGGACTGCGCGGCGAGCGAGTTCTACCACGACGGCAAATACCAACTGGCTGGCGAGGGTCTGCAATTGTCGTCGGCCGAGTTCACCGATTACCTGGCCACGCTCGCCGATAAATTCCCGATCGTTTCGATCGAGGACGGCATGCACGAGTCGGACTGGGACGGCTGGAAACTGTTGACGGACAAGCTCGGCAAGAAAATCCAGCTCGTCGGCGACGATCTTTTCGTGACGAACACGCGCATCCTGAAGGAGGGCATCGAGAAAGGCATCGCCAACTCGATCCTCATCAAGATCAACCAAATCGGCACGCTCACCGAAACGTTCGCCGCGATCGAAATGGCCAAGCGAGCCGGCTATACGGCCGTCATTTCGCACCGTTCGGGCGAGACCGAAGATTCGACGATTTCGGACATCGCGGTGGGCCTGAACGCCGGTCAGATCAAGACGGGTTCGCTCTCGCGCAGTGATCGCATCTCGAAGTACAACCAATTGTTGCGCATCGAGGAAGATCTCGGCGATATCGCAAGCTATCCGGGCAAGTCCACGTTCTATAACATTCGCTAACGCGCGTCGGCTAACGCGCGTCTGCTACGCGTGTGGGCTTCCTACGCGATCGTTTTTGCTCGCCGCCTCGTGCTTTTGTTCCCAAGGGATTGCCCGCGGGGCGCACGGGGCGGTTTTGAATTTGCGGCCTTCTGAATGCGCCTCGTTACCGTAGCTCTCGTCGCCCTCCTTGCGCTGATCCAGTATCCGCTTTGGTGGGGCCATGGCGGGTGGCTGCGCGTGCACGAATTGCGTGGCGCCTTGGCGGCGCAGCAACAGAAGAACGCGGACGAAAAGCTGCGCAACGAGCGGATCGAAGGGGAAGTGCAGGACTTGCAAAACGGCACGGCCGCCGTCGAAGAGCGCGCGCGCTACGAAATGGGGATGGTCAAAGGGGGTGAAGTGTTCGTGCAGTTCGTCTCGCCGAACGCCACGTCAAGCGTGCCCGCAACGGCTGTTCCGAGCAACACTTCCACGCGGGGCGAGGTGTCCGCGGCGCCGGTCAGCGTCGTGCCGAACCCGGTTTCACGCGAACGGCCCTCGAAGGCCAAGAAGCACGCTGGCGAAAAGTCGAAGCGCTCGGCGGCGCGGAAAGGGCATGGCGCCGGTTGAACCGGCGCTCACGCCGCATTTTCGCGGTCCTCGCCCTTACCACCACCAGCCGGGATAGTAGCCCGGGCTGGTGTATCCCACACCCCATCCGCTGTTCCATCCGCCGTAATACGTTCCGAACGTCATGGGGGCCGGGTAGTAGTAAGGCGCATAGTAGCGAGCCCAAGCGCTCGCCGACATCGCCTCGTTCTGTTCACGCAAAACTTGCTTGTCGATTTCGTCGTAGCGCTTTTTCTCGGCAGCCGAGAGTGGATGCGCGGACTCCGCCGCGCCCGGTTGCCCAGGCGGCAAGCGGCTGAGGATTGGGCCTGGCGGTGGCGCTACGACGCAGCCTGAGAGTAAAGCGAATGCTGCGGCGCCGGCGCCCGCGCACGCCAAGCGGCCGATGCGCTCTGCCAGCGAGGGATGCAGGGTAATCGTGGCATTCATTGACGGACTCCGAGTGGCGCGAAACAAAGACGCAATCATGCGTGGGCGTTATGGCCAATGCGGGCGGGCGGACCCAACGCAGTGTCGAGGCAGTGAGTGCCGAACTGCGCCGAATATTGCATAGGCACGTTCGCCCGCGTGGGCGCGACCTGAGCCGGCTCTAGTGCCGCTGGGTCCGAGCCGGAGCGACGCCAGCGGTCACCTCGTTTGCGGCGAACAGCTGGGCAACGTCGACGGGATCGAACTCGTAGCGTTGATTGCAGTATTCACAGTGAATTTCCACGTGACCCTGTTCGGCGATGACCCCCTCGACTTCGATCCGCCCGAGCATTTTCAGCATCGAGCCGACGCGCTCGCGCGAGCAACTGCATTCGAAGCGCGTGAGCGTCGGCGCGAAGTGCTGCACGTTCTCCTGCCAAAACAAACGCCTGAACAACGTCTGGGGCTCTTCCCGAAGCAGCTCTTCTTGCGACAGGGTGCCGCCGAGCACGCAAACGCGCTCCCAGGTATCGGCGTCGTGCTGCTCGCCCGAGTGCGGGACGATGCCGCCGTCGCCGGGCAGCTTTTGCAGCAGCATGCCGACCGCGCGCTCGGTATCGGCCGCGAGCCACAAGCGCGTATCGAGCTGCTCGGAATGATGCATGTAATGTTCGAGCACCGCGGCGATGGACTGCAGCGGGCCGTCTTGACTGCTCAGAGGCACGATGCCTTGATAGGGTTGCTGGCCCGGCCGCTTGTCGTGCGGGTCGAGCGTGATCACGCAGCGCCCGTGACCGCTCGCGTTCAGCAGCTCGACGAACGAAAGGCTATCGCCGAGCGTCGGATCGAATTCGCTCGATATCTTCGCCGTCGCACGCATGGTCAGGTCGGAGCTGCATTGCACGACGAGCATTTTGATCGGCCCATCGCCGAAAATTTGCATGATCATCGTGCCGTCGAACTTCAGATTCGCCGACAACAACGCGCACGCGGCCATCATCTCGCCCAGAATGTCGCGCACGGCCACCGGGTACTGCCGGCGCGCGAGCACTTCCTGCCAGGTATTGCGCAGCGAGACGATCTCGCCACGTACGGGCGCGGCGGCGAAGATGAATTTTTGCAACTGGTCGTCCACAACTTTTCCTTCGATCATATGTTGCCGTGGCGCAAGGCCTGCGGCGAAGCGGCGCGCGATGTCAGCCGATCCGCACGAGCTGTGCCTTGAACAGTTCGCGGCGGGCCACATAGGTTTCTGCGCTTTGGGCGAGGCCCTCGACTTCCTCGTCCGTCAATTCCCTGACGACGCGCGCGGGCGCGCCGAGAATCAGCGACCGGTCGGGAAACGTCTTGTTTTCGGTGACGACGCTGCCGGCGCCGACCAGACAGTTGCGGCCGATTACCGCACCATTCAAGACCACCGCTTGAATGCCGACGAGGGAGCCGTCTCCGATCGTGCAGCCATGCAACATGGCTTGATGCCCCACCGTTACGCCATTGCCGATCGTGAGCGGCAGGCCCGGATCGGTATGGAGCACAGCCCCTTCCTGAACGTTGCTGTTCGGGCCGATCGTGATCGGTTCGTTGTCGCCGCGAATGGCCGCGCCAAACCACACGCTCGCATGCTCTTCGAGCGCAACTTTGCCGACGATCGTGGCGGTATCGGCCACGAAGACGCTTTCGTGAATCGTCGGAGCATGGTCTCCCAGCTTGTAAATCGGCACAATGGCTCCTTGGGCGAGTAGTGCGCAGGCCCGTGGGATGCTGCAACATGCCGCGGGCCTGCGCGCGATGTCGAATCGCATATTGTAAACGGTCCGCCCGGCGGCTGCGGGGGGCGGGGCCGCGGCTCCGCCCACTTTGTTCCCACTATCGATGAATCAGCCTTTGTCTCATTCCATGGTCGAGCGCGATTGCGCCGCCGATCTACGCCGTGCGGCGCTGGCGGCGCTGTGCGAGCGCGAGCCGGCAGCGAAAGCGGCTGCTGCCGGCGCCTTGTTCGCCCGTTACCGGGCGGGCGAAACGACATGCCGAGCCGACGAGCCGCTCGAGGAGCCGCCGGGGCTGCCGGGCAGGCCGGAGCGGCCGGCGCTCGTCGAGCCGCGCCTGTTGCGCCACCGAGGCATGCAGACGCAGGCCGGCCGCGCGGTCTTGCTGCACGCGCTGGCACATATCGAATTCAACGCGATCAACCTGGCCCTCGACGCGGTCTGGCGGTTTGCGGGCCTGCCGCAAGCGTATTACGCCGATTGGCTTCGCGTGGCCGCCGAGGAAGCCCATCACTTCGAACTGCTGCAATCTCGCTTGCTCGAGTTCGGTCACGCATACGGCGATTTCCCCGCGCATGACGGTCTCTGGGACATGTGCGCGCGCACGCGCGAGGACGTTCTCGCGCGCATGGCGCTCGTTCCTCGCACGCTTGAGGCTCGCGGCCTGGACGCCTCGCCGCCGATCCGCGCCCGCCTCATGCAAGCGGGGGACGCGCAATCGGCCGCGATCCTCGATGTCATCTTGCGCGACGAAATCGGCCACGTGCGTATTGGCAATCGCTGGTTCAGGCATGTGTGCGGGGTGCGCGGTCTCGAGCCGCACGAGACATACACGCGTCTTGCGGCGCAATATCATGCGCCTCGGTTGCGTGGGCCGTTCAATTTCGACGCTCGGCGCGACGCCGGATTCGACGAAGCCGAATTGGCGGCGTTGGCCTTGCAGGAGCGCGCCGATGGCGGCCCAAGCGAGCCATAGAATCCCATCCGCCGGCCTGCATGGCGGCAGCAATCGAGAGGCGAATCTAAAAGTCGCCGTGCGGCAGCGCAGCGAAACCTGCCATACCTGGATATAATCGAACGGCCATTCGTTTTTTTTGCGGCTTGGCCGCTTCCCACAATGAACAACCCGCAATCCGATTTCGTCACCGTGCGCGGTGTCAAGCTACACGTGCGGCGTTGGGGCAATCCCGACGCGCCGACGCTTTTCATGTTGCATGGCTGGATGGACGTCTCGGCGTCGTTTCAATTCGTGGTAGACGCATTGGGCGGCGATTGGCAGGTGATCGCCCCCGACGCGCGCGGGTTCGGCCTATCCGACTGGCCGGTGGCCGAGCGCGGCGGCGGCCACTACTGGTTTCACGATTACTTGACCGACCTCGATGCGCTGCTCGATCACTACGCGAGCTCGGGGCAGGTCAATCTCGTCGGCCACAGCATGGGGGCAAACGTCGTTTGCCTGTACGCCGGAGCGCGGCCCGAGCGGGTGCGGCGCGTGGTCGATCTCGAGGGCTTCGGGCTCGCGCCGGCGCGAGCCAGCGAGTGGCCGCGCCGGCTGGCGGCTTGGCTCGACGATATGCGCGAGCCCGCGCGCCTGAAGACCTATGAGTCTTTGGAGGACGTCGCCGCACGTCTGATCAAGACGAACCCCCGGCTCGCACCCGGCCGCGCGCGGTTTTTGGCCCGGCATTGGGCCAAGCTCGGCGAAGACGGCCGCTACATGTTGCTGGCCGATCCGGCGCACAAGCACCATGGGCCGTTGCTGTATCGTCTCGACGAAGTGATGGCCGTATGGTCCGAGGTGACGGCGAAGGTGCTGCACGTGGAGGCCGTTGCATCGCCCACGCTCGCGATGCTTGCGGGCTCGATTCCGCTCGATGAATACAAGGCGCGCTTCAAGGCGTTTCCCGACTGGCGAGAAAAAATCATCGAGGACGCGGGGCACATGGTTCATCACGACCAGCCCGAGCAAGTGGCGGCGTTGATCGAGGCGTTTTGCGCGTGAGAGGCGGCGTGGTTGCCGGACGCCACCGTTAGCCGAACGGCCGGCCCGCTCTTTTGCTGCGTTGCGGGTAAAATGAGAAATTATTCGATCCCGACAGCATGAACGCCGATCTCCATTGCCATTCGAACGTTTCCGACGGCTTGCTCGCGCCGCGTGAAGTTGCGCGCCTCGCGCAGGCGGGCGGGGTAACGCTGTGGGCGTTGACCGATCACGACGAGGTAGCGGGGCAGGCCGAAGCGCGCAGCGAGGCGCAAGCGCTCGGCATGCGTTACGTGCCTGGCGTGGAGATCTCCGTCACCTGGGCCTCGCGCACCGTGCATATCGTCGGCCTCGATATCGACGCAGCTTGTCCCGCGCTCGTCGCGGGGCTGCAGGCCACGCGCAACGGGCGCATGGCGCGAGCCCGGGCAATGAGCGATGCGCTTGCCGAGGTCGGCATCGAGGGCGCCTATGAGGGTGCGCTGCGCTACGTAGGGAACCCCGATCTGATCTCGCGCACGCATTTCGCGCGTTTCCTGGTCGAAAAAGGCTACGCGGCATCGACTTCGGACGTCTTCGAACGTTATCTCGGCGAGGGCAAACCGGGGTACGTGCCCCACCGTTGGGCAACGCTCGAGAACGCAGTCGCATGGATTCGCGCCGCAGGGGGCGTGGCGGTGATTGCTCATCCCGGCCGTTACAAGTTCACGCCGCTCGAGTTCGATACGCTGTTCGGTCAGTTTCAGGATTTGGGCGGCAAAGCCATCGAAGTGGTAACGGGCAGTCACACACCGGATCAGTTTCGCGAATATGCGGAAGTGGCGCGCCGTTTCGGTTTCGAGGCGTCGCGCGGCTCCGATTTTCATGCGCCGGGCGAGGGACGCATGGGCCTTGGCCTGCTGCCGCCGTTACCGTCCGATCTCACGCCGGTTTGGCTGCGCTGGAGTTAGGCGTTTTCGCGCGAATTCGCGCGCGGCCTCTCACTGTACGCGTCGTGGCGCAGGCGGCGGCTCCGTCGCCGTCTGCGCCGACTCATCGATCGTTCTCACATGTCCCAATTTTTCCGGATTCACCCCGACGATCCTCAGCCGCGCCTGATTTCGCAAGCGGCCCAGATCGTCAAAGACGGCGGCGTGATCGCACTGCCTACCGATTCGAGCTATGCACTCGCGTGCCGGCTCGACGATAAGGATGCCGTGACGCGCTTGCGTCGTATTCGCGGGCTCGACGAAAGACAGCATTTATCGCTGCTGGTGCGCGACTTGTCCGAATTGGCGACGTTCGCCATGGTCGACAATCGGCAGTTCCGGCTCATCAAATCGGTGACGCCGGGGCCTTACGTATTCATTCTGCTAGCGACGAAAGAAGTGCCGCGGCGCTTATCGCATCCGTCGCGTAAAACCATTGGGTTGCGGGTGCCGGATCACGCGATCACGCTCGCGTTATTGGAGGTGCTCGGCGAGCCGTTGATCGCGACCACGCTGATTTTGCCGGGCGAGGACGAACCGCTGAACGATCCCGAAGAAATCCGCGTCCGTCTCGAAAAGCAACTCGATCTCGTGATCGACGGGGGCGCGTGTCCGCGCGAACCTTCGACGGTCGTCGACTTGACGGGCGAGTTGCCTGCGCTCGTTCGCGCGGGGCGCGGATCGCTCGAGCCGTTCGGGCTCGCCGCATCATGAGCCGCTGCGCCGCAAGGCGGGGTCGGCCGCTTGTTACAATACTTCCATGAATCCCTCGCTCATCCAGACGATCGTTGTTTATGCTTTGCCCGTGATCTTCGCGATCACCTTGCACGAGGCGGCGCACGGTTACGTCGCCCGGCTGCTCGGCGACAACACCGCGTACATGATGGGGCGCGTCTCGTTCAATCCGATGCGCCACATCGATCCCATCGGGACCATCGCCATTCCGCTGCTGTTGTATTTCGTCACCGGGGGATCGTTCTTGTTCGGCTATGCCAAGCCCGTGCCCGTCGCCTTCGGCAATCTGCGCAATCCACGCTGGGGCACGTTCTGGGTGGCGTTGGCCGGTCCTGCGTGCAATTTCGTGCAGGCGTTGTTGTGGGGCGTGTTCGGCGTGGCGCTGGCGGCGTTCGGCATTGACGAGCCGTTCCTCACGCGCATGGCGGCGGCAGGCATCGGCGTCAATCTCGTGTTGGGGGTGCTGAACCTGTTCCCGCTACCGCCGCTCGACGGCGGGCGCGTCCTAACGGCGTTGCTGCCGCCGCGGCAGGCGTTATCGCTCGCGCGATTCGAGCCGTATGGTTTTTTCATCGTCATGGCGCTCGTGATGACGGGCGTGCTGACGAAGGTTTGGCTGCGCCCACTCGTCGCGATCGGCTACGATGCCGTCACGGCCATCCTGACCCCTCTTGCTTCGCTTATCAACTGACACCATGTTTCCAGACCGCATTTTCTCCGGCATGCGCCCGACCGGGTCGCTCCACCTCGGCCACTACCATGGCGTGCTCAAGAACTGGGTCCGGCTCCAGTCCGAATACCCCTGTTTCTTCTGCGTCGTCGATTGGCACGCGCTGACGACGCACTACGAGACGCCCGAGGTCATCGAAAAGAACGTCTGGGAAGTGCTGATCGACTGGCTTGCCTCGGGCATTGATCCCGCGCAAGCCACATTGTTCATTCAAAGTCGCGTGCCCGAGCATGCCGAGCTTTCCCTATTGCTCGGCATGAGTGCGCCGCTCGGCTGGCTCGAGCGCGTGCCCACTTACAAAGAGCAGATCGAAAAGCTCAAGGATAAGGATCTGTCGACGTATGGCTTCCTCGGCTATCCGGTTTTGATGGCGGCCGACATCCTGCTCTATCGCGCCTCGCTCGTGCCCGTGGGCGAGGACCAGGTGCCACACGTGGAGATGACGCGCGAGATTGCCCGACGCTTCAATCATTTGTACGGGCGCGAACCCGAGTTCGAGGAGAAGGCGCTCGAAGCGGCGAAGAAGCTTGGCGGAAAACGGGCGAAGCTGTACCACGAATTGCGTAACGCCTATCAACAAGAGGGCGACGATGAAGCGCTGGAGCAAGCGCGCGCGATGCTGCAGGAATCGCAAAGCTTGTCCATGAGCGACCGTGAACGGCTGTTCGGCTACCTCGAGGGTTCGCGCAAGATCATTCTGGTCGAGCCGCAGGTGCTGCTCACGAAGGCTTCGCGCATGCCGGGGCTCGACGGCCAAAAAATGTCGAAGTCGTACGGCAACACGATCGGCCTGCGTGAAGATGCGGAGACGATCACGAAAAAGGTCCGCACGATGCCGACCGATCCGGCCCGAGTGCGCCGCACCGATCCAGGCGATCCGGACAAGTGTCCGGTTTGGCAGCTGCATCAGGTCTATTCGGACGAAGCCACGCACGAATGGGTGCAAAAGGGTTGCCGTTCGGCCGGCATCGGCTGCCTCGAGTGCAAGCAGCCCGTCATCGAAGGCATTTTGCGCGAGCAGCAGCCGATGCTCGAGCGCGCGCAAAAATACATGGACGATCCGTCGCTGCTTCGCGCGATCGTCGCCGACGGCTGCGACAAGGCCCGCAAGTTCGCCACCGAGACGATGCGCGACGTGCGCGAAGCGATGGGCTTGTCATATTCATGAGGACGGTGACGGGGCCCTGCGAGACCGATTGCGCGAAGGGCGCAGCGCGATGACGCATTTACCCGACGATGCGGCGTCGAGCGGCGCGCCTGGCAGTGGCGGGCCGTCCAAGTGGGTCGTTCGCTGGTCGCGCCTCGTTGAGCCGGGTGGCGCCGTGCTGGATGTGGCGGCTGGCGCCGGGCGCCATGCGCGCTGGTTCGCTGGGCGCGGGCACGAGGTCGTCGCGATCGACCGAGCAGAGGCGGCGCTGGCTGCGCTCGCGGAAGTCCCCGGCGTCACGCCGGTTCGTGCCGATTTGGAAGACGGTAGCGGCTGGCCGCTGCCCGAGACCGAGCGATTCGCGGCCGTCGTCGTGACCAACTATCTCAATCGGGCGTTGCTGCCGCGGCTCGTGCAGTGTCTCGCACCCGGGGGCATCTTCTTGTACGAAACCTTCGCGCGTGGCAACGAAACCGTCGGCAGGCCGTCGAATCCGGCGTTTTTGCTGGAGCCGGGCGAGCTGCTCGCGGCCGCGCATGGCCGCCTGTCGGTTATCGCGTACGAGAACGGCTATGTGACCGAGCCGCGCCCGGCATTCGTTCAACGGATCTGCGCGGCGCTGCCCGCTCAGCCGCTTGCGGCGGGCGTCGTGCCGCCGCGTTACGATTTGGCCGGCTAATCCGCTACAATCGCGCTTTCACGTCTGAATTCATCGTGTTTCATGGCTAACGGCACATCCAGCGGCACCCAAGGCGGCCTGCGCATTCGCGGCAGCATTCCTGCGATCGTCACGCCCATGCTCGAAGACGGCAGTCTCGATCTGCCCGCGTTTCGCAAGCTGATCGATTGGCATATCGACGAAGGGACGGACGCGCTCGTCGTGGTCGGCACCAGCGGCGAGTCGGCCACGCTGTCGGTCGAGGAGCACATCCTCATGATCAAGACGGCTGTCGAGCATGCGGCGGGTCGCATTCCCGTCATTGCCGGCGCGGGCGGCAACTCGACCGTCGAGGCGATCGATCTGACCAAGCATGCGAAGGCCGTCGGCGCCGACGCCACGCTGCAGGTCGTGCCGTATTACAACAAGCCGACCCAAGAGGGAATCTACCGTCATTTCGCGAAGATTGCGGAATCGGTGGATTTGCCCGTGATCCTATACAACGTGCCGGGCCGGACCGTGGCCGATATGTCGAACGAAACGGCGCTACGGCTCGCGCAAGTGCCGGGCATCATCGGCATCAAGGACGCGACGGGGAACATCGATCGCGCAGCGCATCTGATCAAAGCGGCGCCGGCCGACTTCTCGATCCTCAGCGGTGACGATCCGACGGCGATCGCATTGATGCTGCTCGGCGGGCACGGCAACATCTCCGTCACGGCAAACGTCGCGCCGCGCGCCATGAGCGAACTGTGCAAGGCCGCGCTCGCCGGCGATGCCAAGACGGCGCGCGAAATCCATCTCAAGCTGCTGTCGCTGCACAAGAACTTGTTCATCGAATCGAACCCGATTCCGGTGAAGTGGGCGCTCGAGCAGATGGGCCGGATGAAGGGCGGGATTCGTCTGCCGCTGACGCCGTTGGATGCACGCTGCCATGAGGCCGTGCGTGCCGCGCTCTTGGAATCGGGCGTCCTCGCTTAAATGGCCTGCTGAGCCAGCGCCATCCACCGCATTGGATTTGTTGTTGCATTCATCGACGTCGATTCCGGGATACAGGCTCGGCGCCGTCGCAGGCATGTGTTGCGCATCACGAAGGACCTCATGAAACGTTCCGCTTTCTCTACCCATGCCATCCGCGCGGCGGCGCTCGTGCTCGCGATCTCGACGCTTGCGGGTTGCGACACGCTCAACGATTGGTTCGCCACGGATCGCGTCAATTACAAGGAAACGGGGGCAGCGCCCCCGCTGCAAGTGCCGGGCGATCTAACCACGGCTCAGGCGCAGCCGCAGTACACGGCGCCGCCCGTCACTGCCGCGCTCGGCGGCGCACCGACGCGCCATGTGACCGCGGCCGGGAATTCAAGCGAAGGCGTGCCGAGCGCGAACGATCCGCTCGGTATGCACGTGGAGCGCGATGGCGATCGGCGTTGGCTCGTCGTCGACGGGCGCACGCCGGACCAACTGTGGCCGCAACTCGAAGGGTTTTGGAAGGACAACGGCTTCGCGCTTAAAACCGATACGCCCGCCACGGGCATCATGACGACCGATTGGGCCGAAAACCGAGCGAATATTCCCGACGATTGGTTCCGTCGCACCATTGGTCGCGTGATCGATTTTGCGTATTCCTCGGGCACGCGCGACAGCTTCCGTACGCTCGTCGAGCGCGGGGCGAACGGCACGACGGACATCTCGATCACGCACAGCGCGATGGAAGAGATGTTGACGGGACAGGACAAGACGTCGTCGCGATGGATCGAGCGTCCGCGCAACCCGGTGCTCGAGGCACTGTTCTTGTCCAAGCTCATGCAGAAGTTCGGCCTGACGGAGGAGCAATCCAAACAGTTGCTCGCCAGTGCCAAGCCCGCCGAAGCCCCCGCGAAGATCAATATGAACGCCGGTGCGACGACGCTCGATCTCTCGGACGCCGTCGAGGTCGCTTGGCTGCGCGTGGGCCTCGCGCTCGATCGCACCAACTTCACCGTAGACAATCGCGACCGCGAGAAGCGCATCTACTACGTGCGCTACGCCGATTCGACGCAAGAGCTCAAGCGCGACGGTCTGTTCGGCAAGCTGTTCTTTAGCGGAGCGTCCAAGCAGAAGACCGGGCAAGAGTTTCTCGTGAGCGTCCAGCCTGTCGAGCGCGGCACGCAAGTGGCTGTCGTCGATGCGAAAGGCCAGATCGACACATCGCCCGAAGCGCAGCGCTTGATCTCCCTGCTGCACGCGCAACTGAACTAGTTCCTGCCATGCGCTTTGCCAGCCTCGGTAGCGGTAGCGAGGGCAATGCGCTCGTCGTCGAGGCGGCGAGCGAGCACACCACCACGCGGGTGCTGCTCGATTGCGGGTTCTCCGCGAAAGAGCTCGAGCGGCGGCTCGCACGGCTTCATTGCGGCATCGATGCGCTCGATGCCATCGTCGTGACCCACGAACATAGCGATCACATCGGCAGCGCGTTGACGCTTGCCCGCAAGTGGTCGTTGCCGCTGTATATGAGTTGGGGGACGGCGAAGGCCGTCGGAGCCGATAGTGCTGGCATCGATTTGCACGTGCTCTGGGGCGATGAGACGGCCGCCATCGGGGATATCGAGCTCTCGCCCTATACGGTGCCGCACGACGCCCGTGAGCCGCTTCAATTCGTGTTTTCGGACGGCGCGCATCGATTAGGGGTGCTCACCGATGTCGGCGCCTGCACGCCGCATATCACCGCGATGCTGAACGGCTGCAATGCGCTCGTGCTCGAGTGCAATCACGACGTGCAGATGCTGGCGACGAGCCGGTATCCACAGTCACTGAAGGCGCGTATAGGCGGCAATCACGGTCATTTGAGCAACGACGCCGCGGCTGACATTTTGCGGGGCTTGGACCGGACGCGTTTGACCCAGGTTGTCGCTGCCCACCTCAGTCAGCAGAACAATCTCCCAGATCTCGCGCAGGCCGCGTTGGCGGGCGTGTTGGGCGCGGCTCAGCACGACGTCTTGGTGGCTTCGCAGGCGCTTGGCTTCGACTGGCTCGGGTGCGGCTGAGGGCAGGGAGGGCGAGGGCGCGCCAGCGGCCATGTGCGGCATACGGAACCGCTTGGCGCGAATCCGTTTCGAATAGGTAACAAAAAACCGGCTCGCGGCCGGTTTTTTGTTGCCTCGTTGCAGGCAGCAGCTTACTGGCTTGCGCCCGAAGCCGGAGCAGCAGCCGAAGCGGCAGCGTCCGAAGCAGCAGCGGCAGCGCCCGAAGCGGCAGCAGCCGAGTCGCTCGCAGCAGTCGCGTCCGAAGCAGCGGCGCCAGCGTCCGAAGCAGCAGCAGCCGGGGCCGAAGCAGCGGCAGCGTCGCTAGCCGGAGCGGCAGCGTTTTGATCGCTGCTCTTGTTGCACGCAGCCAGTGCAACTGCCGCCAACAGGGATGCTACGAGGAGGGATTTCTTCATGATCACGTCCTTTTATGGTTAAAGGTAAGCAACAGCGCGAAATAATACCGGTAATGTGCTCCAACACCAACCTAGGCCGCTGGTGGGACGCACATCTGAGCGTGAATCTTCCCCACGGCTTGGGCGGAAATTATATGCACTTTCGTACCGACCGTCGACAAAGCAGGGTCAATACGTTGCCTTTCTCATACAGAATTTAACCGTAATCGATAGGGCGGGCACGGCTAACGTCATGAGGATGCGCCGACTCGTACCCAGCCGGCACGATACCACTCGTGTAGCAGCGCTGTCATCGACGAGTCGGACGAGAGTGTTACAAAGCGTTTCCCTTCAATTCGTCTTGCATCGGCTAATTCGAAGAGCCATTTCCGGCGGCGCGGAAGCTGCGACTCCTCGCCGTTGATGAAGTACGTCCGTGTGCCATACAGGAGCGACGTCTTGTTGGCTAGACGTACGCCCACGGATTGCGCACGCCGGATGAATACCGCTTCGCCAAGCGGTCGATCAGGCGCATCGAACACTACGTGCGACTTCGGTTCGCTCAAATAGCTGCCAAGGAACGAGACCAGGTCGCGTTCGGTCCATCGCACGCGAGCAAGGATTGCGCCAAGTTCTGCAACTAGAGCGCTCGGCAAGGCGGCCGGATGCACGACGGCGGCCTGCTGCGGGTCACGATAGAGGCGCTCGCCGGCTCGTGAGCGAGCGAGGTCGCTACGCTCGGCCAAATAGTAGAGAAACTGGCCCAAGAGTTCATTGGCGCTGGGGGCTCTGAAGCCGATCGAACAGGTCATGCACTCGCCGATCGCGACGCCGTCATGAGCGATATGCGGAGGCAAATAGAGCATGTCCCCCGGCTCGAGCACCCACTCTTGTTGCGCCTCGAAATGCTGTAAAACCTTCAAGGGCAATCCCGGTTTTAACGTCAGATCGCGTTGCGAGGCGATCCGCCAGCGGCGCTGGCCGTGCACTTGCAAAAGAAACACATCGTAAGAATCGAAATGCGGCCCGACGCCGCCGCCGTCGGTTGCATACGAGATCATGAGATCGTCAAGACGTGCGTCCGGTACGAAGCGAAACCGATCCAGCAGGGCGCGCGCGTGGTCGTCATGCAAGTCCACGCCTTGCACGAGCAGCGTCCATTCGCGGCGTTTGACGCTTGGCAGCGCGTCGAGCGCGAAAGGGCCATGCTCGAGACGCCAACGTCCTCGTGCATGCGATACGAGGCGCGATTCGGCGTCCTCGCTAGCGGCCAGCTCGAACAGGGCCTCGCGCGAGAGCGGCGGTGCGATATCCGGCACTGCGCCGCGAATCAAGAGCGGCCGCTTCTGCCAATACTGTCGCATGAATTGCGATGGCGTCAGCCCGCCGAGCAGCGGCGTTGGCACATCAGGCGCCGGGTGGCGAAGGGGCTGGGCCGAGGGAGCGGAGGGCGCAGATGGAGCGGCCGTGCCGCTCCGATGGTAGAGGGGCCGCTTGGGCATCGTATAATGGAACCGTATTTTGGAGACTTGGATGAAAATTGCGAAGAACACCGTTGTGTCGGTCGCTTACAAACTCTCGGATGCCCAAGGCAACCTTATCGAGGAAAGCGAAGAGCCGATGGTCTATCTGCACGGCGGCTATGATGGCACGTTCCCTAAAATCGAGGAAGAACTCGACGGGCGCGAGCCTGGTTTTCAAACGCAGATCCAGCTCGAGCCTCAGGACGCATTCGGCGAATATGATCCCGAGCTCGTGAAGGTCGAGCCGCGCAACCGGTTTCCGGAGCCGCTCGAGGTGGGCATGCAGTTCGAAGGCACGCCTGAGGACGGCGACGATGAGATCGACTCGCTGATCTACACCGTCACGGACGTGGCCGAGGACAAGGTCGTGCTCGACGGGAATCACCCCCTGGCAGGCATGGCGTTGCGCTTTGCGCTGACTGTCAAAGAGGTGCGCGAAGCGACTGCCGATGAAATCGAGCACGCGCACGTGCATGGTGCCGAAGGTATCGAAGTCATCGACGAAGACGATGACGACGAGGAAGGCGCGTCAGGGTCCCCCACCCTGCATTGAGCCTGGCCCCTCCTGGGGCGTAGGCTCGTCGCTCGTTGGCTGCTGCGTCGGCGCCGTCCCCTGCAACGGGGCAGTAGCGGACGCCGCCGCGCCGCTTCCCGGGTCTTCGGGTAGAAGCGGTGGTTCCGAAGCCGGCATTGCGGGCGCGGGCCTCGGGAGAGAGGGCGCCGGCGGGACGTACTGAATGCCGGGCAGCGGCCCAATCAACGCCCCCGATGCGTTAGGCGCCGAAGCCGGCGCTTGCCATGAATCGTTGGACGGCGAGTTCGATGTGGCAGTGGCCCTGGCCGTGGTTGCGGTGCGCACCCTCACCCGAAATGGCGCAGGGTGGCCGAAGGCGACGTCGAATTGCACCCATTGCGT
The DNA here is from genome assembly GCF_029522115.1 of Trinickia sp. Y13. GTDB lineage: Bacteria > Pseudomonadota > Gammaproteobacteria > Burkholderiales > Burkholderiaceae > Trinickia. Next base: position 203,728 of record NZ_JAKWFK010000003.1, read on the forward strand.
GGAGGCGTCGCGCGGCGCAATGGCGATGCGCGTCAAATTGTCCACGCGGGTGCCTTTATCGTTATAAAGCGGCTGGTCGATGGTGAAGCCGCCCGGCAGCGAATGCGCGCTGTGATGTATCACGATGACCGGCCCCCGGAAGATACGGGCCGCGTTCACTAGGCTGCGCTTGATTTCGAGGTAGCCGTCGCGTTTCCGATGGCGAGCGAAGCGCAGCCAAGCGAACCGGTCGGCGTGTTCTTCGTAGCGAGAGAAGTCCGGGTCCGCTTCGAACAACACCACGAGCGCTTTCGCCGCGCGGCGTTTGGCATATTCGGCTGCGTGCTGGAGCCAAAATGCCGAGGCGATGGCTCGGTCGTCGAATTCGCCGTTGCGGCCGCCTGCGTCCGAATAGTGATTATTGCCGCCGACGATATCCAATCCGACAAAGACCGTCTCTCCCGTTTCCCAACGCACGTTTTCTCGGAACGCATGAAACCGCGCGACCTCGCTTTCGCGCGTGAGAGAGAGCGTGGGCCTGCCGAGCGAAACCGCATCGGAAAACATGGTCTGTCTCAAGAAATCCAGCCGCTCGGCGGCATCGTAACGGCCCGCTGCCGGCGTTGTGCAGTCGGCCCAATCATGCTGCCCGGGGAGAAGAACGAGCGGAACCGCGGACGTTTGCAGCCACTGCAGCCGTCGTTCATAGAGCGTGTCGGAACAAGGCTCGTCCGCGCCTTTCAGGTTGCCGGCGTAGACGACGAACGAAAGGCGCGCATCGAGGCCGATCGTGGCAAGCAGCCGTTGCGCGGCAGGCGCGTCGGCCTGGCTGCCGATTGCGCCCGACATGACCGCGAAAGCGTAGCGCGGCTGCGCAGCGCAAGCGGGCGGCGCAAACGAGCACAGGCAACCGAATGCGGCCGCCGCGACGAGTGCAACACGGCCTCGTGCACGCACCCGACGAACGGCCATCACGCCTTCGGCTCCCGCGTTCGTTGCTCTTGCGGTGCGCTTGCGATCTCGTGAAGCTCGTAAATCAAATCAAGCGCGTCGCGCGGCCTGAGTTCGTTCGGATCGACCTCGCGTAGCCGCTCTAGCGCAGGATGACTCGATGGCCCCATTGCATCCGGGTTGTCGCCGCGGCCGTCACCATCGTCCGGTGCATCCTCGGCATAGACGGGCGCGGCGAACAAGTCGAGTTGCGGCGTGCTTTGAGCGACCGATTGCTGTTCGAGATGCGCGAGGTGCTTGCGCGCTGCGCGAATGACGGCGGACGGCACGCCCGCCAGTTGCGCCACTTGCAGCCCGTAACTTTGGCTCGCAGGGCCCTCGTTGACGGCGTGCAGGAAGACGATGCCGTGACCGTGCTCGACGGCCGACAAGTGAACGTTGGCCGCTTGCGCGAATTCGAGCGGTAGCTGAGTGAGTTCGAAGTAATGCGTCGCAAATAGCGTATAGCAGCCGTTGACCGACAGCAGGTGGCGAGCGATGGCCCAGGCGAGTGCGAGGCCGTCGAACGTCGATGTGCCGCGGCCGATCTCGTCCATTAGAACGAGACTGTGCTCCGAGGCGTCGTTCAGAATGGCCGCGGCCTCGGTCATTTCGACCATGAACGTGGAACGGCCGCCTGCGAGATCGTCGGCCGCCCCGATGCGCGTGAAGATGCGATCGATCGGTCCAAAGCGCGCGCGCCGTGCCGGCACGTAGCTGCCGACGTAGGCCAGAAGCACAATGAGCGCTGTCTGTCGCATGAATGTGGATTTGCCGCCCATGTTGGGCCCGGTGATCAAAAGCAGCTTCCTCTCGGCGCTCAAGCGGCAATCGTTGGCCACGAACTGCTCGACTTGCGCTTCGACCACCGGATGTCGCCCTTGCTCGATGTCGACGCCCGCGTCATCGGAAAACTCGGGCGCGACCCAACCTAGCGCACGAGCGCGTTCGGCGAACGCGGCAAGTAGATCGAGCTCGGCGAGCGCCGCCGCTACGCGCTGGCAATCCTCGATGAAGGGCAGCAGCGTCTGCAGCAATGCGTCGTATAGCGCACGCTCCCGCGCGAGTGCGCGCTCTTGCGCCGAGAGCGCTTTATCTTCGAACGTCTTGAGCTCGGGCGTAATGTAGCGCTCCGCGTTCTTCAACGTTTGGCGGCGCCGATAATCGTCGGGCACTTTGTCGGTTTGGCCGCGCGTGACTTCGATGTAGAAGCCATGCACCTTGTTGTATTCGACGCGCAAGTTGCCGATGCCGGTCCGGGCCCGCTCACGCGCTTCGAGATCGATCAGAAATTGACCGCAGTTCTCGGAGATGTCGCGCAAGTCGTCCAGCTCGCTGTCGTAGCCGCGCGCAATTACGCCGCCATCGCGCACCATGGCGGCAGGCTCCTGCGCGATGGCGCGCGTGAGCAGGTCCATGCATTCGGTCGGCGGCTCGAGCGCGGCGCCGATACGTTCGAGCGGCGGGGTGTCGGCGCCCATTGCCGCGACGAGCTCGCGCAGTGCCGGCAGTGCCGCGAACGTATCGCGCAGGCTCGACAGATCGCGCGGACGAGCCGAAAGCAGTGCGAGCCGGCCGGTGATTCGCTCGACATCGGCGATGCGGCGCAGCGCGGTGCGCACGAGATCGAGGCTCGCGCCCGAGCCGGCTTCCAAGAGCGCCCCGATGGCTTGCTGGCGCGTCTGTGCCACCGCCGCGGCGCGCGGCGGGTGATGCAGCCAATGGCGCAGCAGGCGGCTGCCCATCGTCGAGCAGCACGTGTCGAGCAACGAGCACAGTGTCGGCGATTCGCCCCCGCGCAGTGTCTCGGTCAGCTCCAGATTGCGGCGCGTGGCGGGGTCTAGGCCGATGTATTCCGATTCGGTTTCGACCTTGAGGCTGCGGATGTGGCGCAACTGCTGGCCCTGCGTCGCGGCGGCGTAGAGCAATACCGCGCCGGCGGCGCCGCAGGCGCTCGTGAAGCCTTCGGCGCCGAAGCCGTCCAGGCTCGCCACATTCAATTGATCGCACAGCCTTTGAATGCCGGACGCGACGTCGAAGTGCCAGGCCGGCACGCGTGTGAGCGTGCCCGAAGGCGCGCCGGGCACGAGTTCGGCCATGCCGTCGGCAACGAGAACTTCGGCGGGCCGAATGCGCTCGAGCGCGGCGGCGACTTCGCCCGGCGCCACTTCGGCGAGCCGTAGCGCGCCGCTGGCGAGGTTGAGCCATGCAAGGCCGATCGCCGTCGTTACGCCACGCTTGTTGTGGGCGGGGCAGGCGGCGAGCAGGTAGGCGTCGCTTTTGTCGGAGAGCAGCGCCGCGTCGGTGAGCGTGCCGGGCGTGACGATGCGCACGACCTTGCGCTCGACCGGTCCTTTCGCGGTGGCCGGATCGCCGATCTGCTCGCAAATGGCGACCGATTCCCCAAGTTTGACGAGCTTCGCGAGATACTGCTCGACGGCATGGTGCGGCACGCCGGCCATCTTGATCGGATTGCCGGCCGAAGCGCCGCGTTGCGTGAGCGTGAGGTCGAGCAGGCGAGCGGCTTTCTCCGCATCGTCGAAAAAGAGCTCGTAAAAGTCGCCCATGCGAAAAAACAGCAACGTGCCGGGATGATCGGCTTTGATGCGCAGGTACTGCTGCATGTAGGGCGTATGCTTCACGAGCGTGCTTTCCGCCGGAGCATCGACGCTGGTTTCAGTTTTCATTCGTGGCTTTCGCAAAAACGTGTTCGGTTGCGGGCTGTCCCTGCTACGGCGCGGCGCGCTCCAATTGACGATGTGCCGCGGGAGCCGCGGCAGCGCGACTGTGGGCGGACTATACTGCGCGCCGCGTTGATCGCGCAGTCGGCCGAATGACCGGCCTCGCGCACGTGCAATGGCCGCGCCGAGCCGCGCGCGCACCACGTGCTTCGGACCGACTCGCAGCCAAGCTCAGCATTTTATGGGATTCGACGGCGCAACCGCGCATTTCGGCGGTGCCGTGCCGAGCGGCCCAGCGGATGGAGCGAACAGTTTCGGGCGGATGGCCCCAACGAACGCTTCAAGCAAAGGCAACCACGTCTTTGCTTTCGAACAAATTGATTTTGACTGTCACCTCGCGAGCCATGCAGGGTGTTCTATAGCGATTGCAGGTAGGGGCTGATCAATGCGCCGCCGAGCGCGGTCCGACGATCGTCGAAAGGACGGGGGCTGACTCCAGCCATGCGTTGGCCGCGACGAGCCTCTGCTCGCAGATCGAAAAGGATCGTGAGAAACAAAAAGGCGGCCGCCGCCGCCTTTTGCCGTGGTCCGCCGCACGTGTTGGCGCCGCGCCGGACGTCGAACGACGCTTAGTTCGCGCCTTTCCCCGTGCGGCTATACGGGCTTAGGATCGGAACCATCTGTGCGTAGATTTTGGGATTGCCTGCAACGATTTCGCCGAGGTGCAGAAAGTCGGAATCGCCGGTGTAGTTCCCGACGAGGCCGCCCGCCTCGGTGATCAAGAGGCTGCCCGCCGCCATGTCCCAAGCGCTGATACCTTGCTCGAAGAAGCCATCGAGCCGGCCGGCAGCCACATTGGCCAAATCGAGCGCCGCAGCGCCAGGGCGGCGCAAGCCCGTGCAAGCACGCGTCATGTCGGCGAACAGGCGACAGTAGGCTTCGAGACTGTCGTTTTCCCGGAAAGGGAAGCCCGTGCCGATCAGCGCGTCGCCAAGGCGGTCGCGGCGGCCGACGCGGATTCGCCGGTCGTTCAAATAAGCGCCGCGGCCGCGCGATGCCGTGAACAGATCGTTGCGAGTGGGATCGTAGACGACCGCTTGCGTGACGATGCCTTTGTGCGCGAGCGCGATGGATACGCCGTAATAGGGCAGGCCGTGGATGAAATTGGTGGTGCCGTCCAGCGGATCGATGATCCAGACGTAATCGGATTCGTTCTCGGAGCGGCCCGATTCTTCTGCCAGGATGGCGTGATCGGGGTAGGCCGTCTTGAGGGTATCGATGATCGCCACTTCCGCCGCTTTATCGACCTCCGTCACGAAATCGTTGTGCTGCTTCTTGCTGACCTGGACGAGATCCAAGTCGAGCGAGGCGCGGTTGATGATCTGTGCGGCGCGACGGGCGGCCTTGACAGCAATATTGAGCATCGGATGCATAAAACGGATTCCTTGTACCGCGGCGCTGCGAGCGCTGCGACGGGTGGGCCAAACCGCCCGGAATGCGCAGGCATTCCGTCGACGAAAGCGAATTGAAGAAGAGCAATGTGCGCTCGGGTGGTTCAGATCCCAAATCGCGCGCACGAATAGCGGGATTTTACCCGAGTCGGCGCCCGTTCGGCTCAAACGTTGCCGCAACCCGTCGATCTGCCGCGTCCGGGCGCGATCGGGTTCGCATCGCCTCGGCGAGCGCGCTAACATACCTGCACGCGGCGCTTTGCTCGCCGTTTCTCGTTCATTCGCTCGTTCTTTCGACCTCCCCACTTTGAATCGCTCTATGTCGCAATCGCCGTCGACCACCGTTCACACCTGCGCGTCGGGCCCGCATGGCGGCTTCACCTCGACTCTGTTCGTGCTCGTCGAGCCGAGCCACCCCGGTAACGTGGGGGCCGCCGCGCGTGCGATCAAAACGATGGGGTTCTCCCGGCTGGTCCTCGTCGCGCCGCGCGTCCCGCTCGTGCAGAACGAGCCCGAGGCGATTGCGATGGCCAGCGGCGCGGAAGATGTGCTCGCCTCGGTGCGCATCGTGCCGACGATCGCCGATGCGCTCACCGGCGTCGCCTGGTCGGTCGCATTGACGGCGCGTATGCGCGAGTACGGGCCGCCGCAGCTCGCGCCGCGCGAGGCCGCCCAGGAGGCGCGCAACCACGCGCTTGCCGGTGACATCGCTTTCGTCTTCGGCAACGAGCGGACCGGGCTGTCGAACGAGCACGTCGAGCGGTGTAGCGCGCTCGCCCACATCCCGGCCAACCCCGCATACAGCTCGCTCAATCTCGCGCAGGCCGTGCAGGTGCTGGCCTACGAACTGCGCATGGCTTATCTCTCCGACGAGCAGGGCGCCGCCCCGGCCTCGGCCGACGAGGAGAGCGTGCGCGCGCCGAGCGAGGACGTCGAGCGCATGTACATGCACCTCGAAAACGCGCTGATCGCGCTCGAGTTCCTCGATCCGGCCAATCCCAAGAAACTGATGTCACGGCTGCGGCGTTTGTTCGCGCGCGCCGGCTTGGAGCGGGAGGAAGTCAATATCGTGCGCGGTATTGCAAAGCATATCCTGCTCAAAACGCATGCCGGCGATCGATCGTCTTCGCCGTGAACGGCCAGTGCGCGCGGCGAGCGCCGCCGCCCGCCCAACGATCTCGATAAGCCTCACGATCGGCATGCGACAGCGGTAATGCCCCTGGTTGGCGCAGGGGCGATCGAGGCGCGTTCAGCAGGTTTGCCGCGATCACCCTACAATCGAGCCGATCTTCATAAGCAAATCGCCCGACGTCATATACGACGCCGCCGGCGTTGCCCACGGGCAACCGCGCTCCGGCGCTTTTTAGCGAGCCCCCACCATGTTCAAGAGACTTCGCGAAGACATTGCCACGATTCGTCAGCGGGACCCCGCGGCTCGCAGTGCTTGGGAAGTGCTCACCTGTTACCCGGGGCTGCACGCGCTGGTGCTGCATCGGTTCGCGCATGCTTGCTGGCGCGTGCGCCGTCGCTGGCTTGCGCGTTTCGTCTCGCAGATCGCCCGGTTCTTGACCGGCATCGAGATCCACCCCGGGGCCACGATCGGCCGCCGCGTCTTCATCGACCACGGGATGGGCATCGTGATCGGCGAGACTGCCGAGGTCGGCGACGACTGCACGATTTATCAAGGGGTGACGCTTGGCGGCACGCTGCTCACGCGCGGCGCGAAACGCCATCCGACGCTCGAGCGCGGTGTCATCGTGGGCGCGGGCGCGAAGGTGCTGGGTGGTTTCACCATCGGCGCCGATGCGAAGATCGGCTCGAACGCGGTGGTCGTGAAGCCGGTGCCGCCGGGAGGCACTGCCGTCGGCAACCCGGCGCGTGTGATCATGCCGGCCGATGCCAAGCGGGCGCCCGAGCGGGCTTCGTTCTGCGCATACGGGATCACGCCGAATGCGGAGGATCCGGTATCGCTCGCATTGCACGGGCTGATCGATCACGCAGGCAAGGAGGCGCAGCGTGTCGATGAGATCGTGGCCGCGCTCGAGCGGCTCGGCGCGCGGCTCGAGGCGTTACACGGCGTGGACGGGGCGGGCGTCGATCTGCGGCGCTTGTCGGCCGTGATCGAAGGCGCGATGGTTCATGCCGACGCGCAGACCGATCTGGACCGGACGGGTTGAGCCGTCAATCCAACGGCAACGCGTGGATCCCTTCGGCATCGATCCGTAGGTAGCCGCCACGGCGGGTGCCGTGATCGAGATCCCAATCGGGCAGCACCCAACGCGTGCCGCCCGCTTCCAGATGGCGCGCGGGTTTGTGCGTGTGCCCGTGGATCATCGTCTTCGTATGGCTTTTGCGGAACAGCGCCTCGACGCTCTCGTGCGTGACGTCGTATAACGGCGAAGGCGGCCGCGCCCGGCCTTCCTCGCTCGATGAGCGCATGCGTTCGGCCAGCGCCTGACGCCAGGCGAACGGCCAAGCGAGAAACATCAACTGAAGCGCACGCCAACGTGCGATACGGCGGAAAGCTTGGTATTTGCGATCGGCCGTGCAAAGCGCATCGCCGTGAGCAAGCACAATACGCGAGCCGAATGCCGTCATGACGAAAGGGTCGGGGAGCCAAATCGCGCCGGCCGCCTTCATGAATCGCTTGCCGAGCAGGAAGTCGCGGTTCCCATGCATGACATACAGCGCGATGCCGCGTTCGCTGAGCGTATGCAAGATGGCAGCAATGCGCGCGGCGAATGCATCCGCGCCGAGGCGGTCGTCGCCGATCCAATAGTCGAACAAGTCGCCCAAGACGAACACGGAATCGGCGCTATCGGCCGTCACCCGGATGAAGTGCTCGAACGCGTCGACCGTGCGAGGGATCGACGCGCTCAGGTGCAAGTCCGAGATGAGCAAGAGCGGGCGCGGCGCATGGGGACGCGTACGGCCGTGCTCGTGCGGCACGCTGGCCTCGACGTTGCGAGGCCCCGTGTCTTGCCGCGCCGATATTCCGGCGTCTCGGATGACGCTCGTGTTCAATCGACTACGACCGCTTTCTCGATGACGACATCGTCGAGCGGCACGTCCTGGTGAAAGCCTTTGGAGCCCGTGCGCACCTTCTTGATTTTCTCGACCACGTCCAGGCCTTCGACGACTCGGCCGAACACCGCATAGCCCCAGCCTTGCGGCGTCGGCGACGTGTGGTTGAGGAAATCGTTGTCGTTCACGTTGATGAAGAACTGCGCCGTCGCCGAGTGCGGATCGTTCGTGCGGGCCATCGCGATCGAACCCTTGACGTTTTTCAGCCCGTTGTTCGCTTCGTTGTCGATGGGCGCGTCGGTCGGCTTTTGCTTCATGCCGGGCTCGAAGCCGCCGCCCTGAATCATGAAGCCGTCGATCACGCGATGAAACACCGTGTTGTCGTAATGACCTTTCTTCACGTAATTGAGGAAATTTTCGACGGACTTCGGCGCCTTCTCGGCGTCGAGTTCGAGCTTGATGACGCCGTGATTCGTATGCAGTTCTACCATGATGGGTTCCTTTTTGAAGAGCCAAGCCGGCGCCGCGAAGGCGCGCCGGCGGGGAGGGGCGTTATTTGGAAACGACGGTTGCCGATTCGATCACGATCGGCTGTTGCGGCACGTCCGCCATCGGTCCGCGCGTCGTGGTGGGCGTCGCTTCGATCTTCTTTACAACGTCCATGCCCGACACGACTTTGCCGAACACGGCATAGCCGTTGCCGTCCGGATTGGGATAGTCGAGCCCGGCGTTGTCTACCGTGTTGATGAAGAATTGGGCGGTTGCCGAGTTCGGATCGCTCGTGCGCGCCATCGCGATCGTGCCCGCAGCGTTTTTCAAGCCGTTGCGGCTTTCGAGCGGGATGGGCGCGCGCGTCGGCTTTTCGGCGTAGCTGGCCGTATAGCCGCCGCCTTGAATCATGAAGCCCCGGATCACGCGATGGAAGATCGTGCCGCTGTATTGGCCGGATTTCACGTAGGCCAGGAAATTGGCGACGGTCTTGGGCGCTTGCTGGGGGTAGAGTTCGACCTTGATGTCGCCGTCCGTCGTCTTGAGCAGCACTTGGGGATGCGCGCCAGCCGCGTTCGTTTGCGCGAAAGCCGGTGCGTTCGCGATCAAAGCGGCGCTGCCGAGCGCCAACCAAAAGCTTTTCATGGGGTCCTCTGGGTGGAAGAAATCGAATGAAATGCCGTGCTCAGCGCGACGGCGCAATGTAGGGCTGCGCCGGGAACATGCCGTTCGAGCCGCCGAATTCGACAGCGGGCGGCCTCACGGGCGGCGGCACGGTGGCCGGGCGCGCCTGTACGGCCGCCTTGGCGGCGCTCGCGCCGTTCGCGGGCGAGACGATCTGCTCGATGGAAGCGATGCGCTGCGCGGTGAGCGCGCTGGCTCCACCGAGCGTTTGTGCGCGCCGGTACGATCGATCGGCGAGCCGCAGGTATAGATCGCCCAGATTCTCGTAGGCGAGCCCATAGCTGGGATTTGCCTTCACGGCCGTCTCGAGCGCGGTGCGGGCGTCTTCATAGCGGCCTTGCTTCGCATACAGCGCGGCGAGATTGTTGTAGGGCTCGGGCAACTCGGGGTACGACTGCGTGAGTTCGGTGAATTGGCGTATTGCGTCGTCGTCGCGATTCAGGCGCGCGAGGACGGTGCCGCGCTTGAATTTTGCTTGAGCGTCGCGCGGATGCGAGGCGATGCGCGCATCGAGTTCGGCGAGCGCGCCATTCCAATTTCGCGCGGCGATGGATGCATCGATTTGCGGCGTGTCGTCGGCCACGGCCGGCGACGTTTGCGCGTGCGCCGCCACGCTCGTGAAGGCCGCGAGCGTAAAGGCGAAAACGGAGGCCGCGGCGAGGGCCGCAGTACGGTGCATGCGGCCGCTGGAAGGTTTCATAGGCTCAAGTCTGGGTGTTATACTCCGGCCCATTCTAACAAAACGTTTGTCGGTTTCCTCGAACGGCAAACGGTCCTCCGCCAGTCGTGGTCGCCTTTTCGCGCCGCTCGCATTGAAGCGCTCGTGGCGCAAAGGTATTCGCACCGCGCAAGCCGTTTGCGCTTCATCGCGAAATGCTGCGAAACGCGCGTCGCCGAGTGCGGATTGCTGCAGGCTCACGCATCGTCTCTATGGAATCACTGCGCATCTACAACACGCTCGCGCGTGACAAGCAACTTTTCGTGCCGCGCCGTGCAGGCGAAGTGCGGATGTACGTCTGCGGCATTACCGTCTACGACTACTGCCACATCGGTCATGCGCGTCTTTTCGTCGTATTCGACATCGTGCAGCGCTGGCTGCGCGCGCTCGGCTATCGCGTGACCTACGTGCGCAACATCACCGACGTCGACGACAAGATCATTCGGCGCGCCGTCGATTGCGGCGAGACGATCAAGGCCGTGACCGACCGCTACATCGCGGCGATGTACGAAGACGCCGATGCGCTCGGCTGCGAGCGCCCCGACATCGATCCGCGGGCGACCGACTACATTCCTCAAATGCTGGGCATGATCGACGCACTCGTCGCGAACGGCTATGCCTATCAAGCGACGGATGGCGACGTCAATTACGCGGTGCGCAAGTTCGAGCGCTACGGCGCGCTCTCGGGCAAATCGCTCGAGGATCTGCGTGCGGGCGAACGCGTGGCGGCGAACGACGCCAAGCAAGACCCGCTCGACTTCGCTCTGTGGAAGCACGCCAAAGCGGGCGAGCCGGCCGATTGCACCTGGGATTCGAAGTACGGGCCCGGCCGTCCCGGTTGGCATATCGAATGTTCGGCGATGGGATGCACGCTGCTCGGCGAGCATTTCGATCTTCACGGCGGCGGGCAAGATCTGCAGTTTCCGCACCATGAGAATGAAATTGCGCAAAGCGAAGGCGCAACCGGGCAGACGTTCGTCAACTACTGGATGCATAACGGGTTCGTGCAGATCGACAACGAGAAGATGTCGAAATCGCTCGGCAATTTCTTTACGATCCGCGACGTGATCGCGAAGTACGATCCCGAAGTCGTGCGCTTTTTTCTCGCACGCGCGCACTATCGGTCGCCGCTCAACTACAGCGACGTCCATCTGGACGATGCGCGCGCCGCGCTGACGCGTCTTTACACGGCGCTCAAGGATGTGACGCCCGATACCGCGCCGCTCGATTGGAGCGAGCCGTATGCGCAGCGCTTTCGCGATGCGATGAACGACGACTTCAACACGCCTGTTGCCGTCGCGGTGCTGTTCGAGCTCGCGACGGAACTCAATCGCACTCGAGATGCAGCCCTGGCGCGGCAGTTGCACGCACTGGCCGGCACCTTGGGGTTGCTCGGCCGGGATCCGCGCGCGTTTTTGCAGCACGCGGCGGGCGAGCGCGCGAGCGGCGGGCTCGATGCGGCCGCGATCGAAGCGAAGATCGCCGAGCGCGCCGCCGCCAAGGGGGCGAAAAACTACGCCGAGGCAGACCGGATTCGTGCGCAATTGCTCGAAGCCGGTGTTGCACTTGAAGACAAACCGGGCGGGCTGACCGAATGGCGCCGCGTATGACGAACGCGCATCGCGCATTGCGCTGATCGACTCGCCAGGCAGGAGGCAAGATGGCAACGGCCAGAAAGGCGCCCGCGCGCACAAGTCGCAAGGGCGACGTACGCGCGAGCGCAACGGCGGCAACCGCTGACAAAGACGACAAGGCAGTGGCCAAGCGTGCTTCGAGCATGAAGCGCGCGGCGTCGGCCAAAACCGCGCCGACGCGTGCGAAAGACAAGCCGGCGCGCCCGCCGAAAATCAACGGCGCAGCGCCGCCCGAGTCGGCCGACGTCCAAGCGTTTTCGCGCGAAGGCGGCGCCGATGGCGAGATCGTGCGCAAATCGCGCGCGGGCAAGGACGCGCAGGCGGCCGTGCCCGTGCAGATCGGTGGCCTCGAGCCTGCCATTACGCGCCCAGCCTATTGGGATCGTGCCTGCGCGGATCTCGTCAAGCGCGATCGCATTCTGAAAAGACTGATCCCCAAGTTCGGGCCGGTGCACCTGATCAACGGCGGCGACCCGTTCGTGACGCTCGCGCGCTCGGTCGTGGGCCAGCAGATTTCGGTGCGGGCCGCACAGGCCGTGTGGCAGCGGATCGAAGCCGCATGCCCGAAGCTTTCGCCTCAGCAATTTAGAAAGCTCGGTCAGGACAAACTGAGCGCCTGCGGGTTGTCCAAGCGCAAGTCGGAGTACTTGCTCGATCTGGCACAGCACTTCGTATCCGGTGCGTTGCACGTCGACAAATGGATGTCGATGGAAGACGAAGCGGTGATCGCCGAACTCACGCAAATCCGGGGCATCGGCCGCTGGACCGCCGAGATGTTCCTCATCTTCAACTTGTCTCGTCCCGACGTCCTGCCGCTCGACGATCTCGGCCTCATCCGCGCGATCAGCGTTAATTACTTCAGCGGCGAACCGGTCACGCGCAGCGAGGCGCGCGAAGTGGCGGCGAACTGGGAGCCGTGGCGTACGGTCGCGACCTGGTACATGTGGCGCAGCCTCGACGGGGCGGCCGAGGCGTAGCGTGGCGGCGGAGGGGACAATGGCTATCGATTATATGCATCGATAGATTTGCTCGATTCTGGTAAGGGCGCGGACGGTTAGAATACGCGCTGCCGCAAGACTCTAGGAATGAAACATATGAAAACGACCTTTCTGGATTTCGAACAGCCCATCGCGGAGCTCGAGGCAAAAATCGAAGAATTGCGCTTCGTGCAAGACGATTCGGCGGTCGATATTTCGGAAGAGATCGAGCGGTTGTCGAAAAAGAGCCAGCAGCTCACGAAGGATCTGTACGCGAACCTCTCGCCCTGGCAGGTATCGCAGATCGCCCGTCATCCGCAGCGTCCCTATACGCTCGATTACGTGAACGAGCTGTTTACGGATTTCCACGAATTGCACGGCGATCGCGCGTATGCCGATGACCTGTCGATCGTCGGCGGCTTGGCGCGTTTCAACGGTCATCCGTGCATGGTGATCGGTCAACAGAAAGGCCGCGATACGAAAGAGCGCGCGGCGCGCAATTTCGGCATGCCGCGTCCCGAAGGTTATCGCAAGGCCGAGCGCTTGATGCGTCTGGCCGAAAAGTTCGGGCTGCCGCTTTTCACGTTCATCGATACGCCGGGTGCCTATCCCGGGGTGGGCGCGGAGGAGCGCGGGCAATCGGAAGCGATCGGCCGCAACCTCTATGTCATGGCCGAACTGAAGACGCCCATCATCGCTACGGTGATCGGCGAGGGCGGTTCGGGCGGCGCGCTGGCGATCGCCGTGGCCGATAGCGTGTTGATGCTGCAGTTCTCGACCTATTCGGTGATTTCGCCCGAAGGGTGCGCGTCGATTCTTTGGAAGAGCGCCGCCAAGGCGCCCGAAGCAGCCGAAGCGCTGGGCTTGACGGCGCATCGTCTGAAGGCGCTGGGCCTGATCGACAAGATCGTGAACGAGCCCTTGGGCGGTGCCCATCGCGACGTCAAAGGCATGGCCGCCTTGCTGCGCCGGGCGCTGGCCGATACGCTGCGGCAATTCCAAGGCATGAGCGTGCCCGATCTGCGGCAACGCCGTTTCGAGCGGCTCATGTCTTACGGTAAATTCAAGGAATCCCTCCCCGGCGCCTAAGGCGCGGGAGGCCGGGCAGCACGAGGCTTCGGCCGTCGCCTGCAGGTTTCGTTTCAATCTCTACCGACGTGACACCTTCAGTCGATTCCGCCGCCGAGCGCATCGTTCTCGATGCCCTCGGCGGCGCGCTTTCCGCGCTGCCTTCCGATGATGCGATCGTGGCGATCGCGTTCAGCGGCGGACTCGACTCCAGCGTGCTCCTCGATGCGGCGGTGCGCGTGATGGGCGCTTCGCGCTGCGTTGCGCTGCACGTCCATCATGGGCTGAGCCCGAACGCCGATCGTTGGCTTGCGCACTGCGAGGCGGCCGCGCACACGCTCGGTGTGCGCTTCGAGGCGCAGCGCGTGCGCGTGGCGCGCGATGGCGGGGAAAGCATCGAGGCCGCCGCGCGCGAGGCGCGGTATCGAGCGCTCGACGTCATGTGCGCGCGGCAAGGCGTGGCCGCGCTGTGGCTTGCACACCATGCCGACGATCAAGCCGAGACGGTGCTGCTGCAATTGTTGCGCGGCTCCGGTGTGATGGGGCTCGCGGCGATGGCGCCGCAGCGCGTCGACGAGACGTCCGCGGCGCCGCGCGTGCGCCCGTTTTTGCATTTGCTGCGGGCGCAGTTGGAGCGATACGCGCATCTGCGCGGTTTGCGATGGATCGAAGACGAATCCAACGCCGACACGCGCTATGCCCGCAACGCACTTCGTCACGAGGTGCTGCCTGCATTGTCGACGCGTTTCCCCGGTTTTCGCGATGCGCTCGCGCGCACGGCGCGTCACGCGGCCACGGCGCAGCGGCTGCTCGACGAACTGGCGCACATCGATTTGCGCACGATCGCGCGTGACGAGGGGGCCGCGCTTTCGCGCAAGGCGCTGATTGCACTGGACGATGCACGCGCGATGAACGTCATGCGCGTTTGGATTCGTTCGGCGGCGCTGCCGACGCCATCGGCCGCGCGCCTGGGCGACATGCTGCGGCAACTGCGCGAAGCGCGCGACGGACATGCGTTGAGCGTGATGCACGGGGGCGCCCGTCTGCGCTTGTATCGAGACAAGATCTACTGGGAGCAGCGCGCTCCCGCGCGTTTGTCGCTCAACCCGACCGTCGCCATCGAGAAGGCGATACCGGCGCCGAGCGTTGCGGCCGTGCCGCCGCCCGATCGCATCGAGCAAGCGAGCGCAACGGCTACGGGCGAGGTCAAGCGCGTTGCACATCTGACCTGGAGCGGACAAGAGGTATGGCATTTGCCGCAGTGGCACGGCTCGCTCGTGTTCGTGCCGACGGATGAAGACGATGCCGGCGCGCACACGGTGCCGGCCGCGCTGCTTGGCACCGCTGCGCTTTCGGCGCGAGCGCGCACGGGCGGGGAGCGCATGCAGCGCACGGTTGGCAGCGCGGCGCGCACGCTGAAGAATTTGTTCCAAGAGATGGGCGTGCCGGCCTGGGAGCGCGATGTGCCGCTCATCTATCTCGGCGACAAGCTGCTTTACGTGCCCTTCCTTGGCGTGAACGGCGCAGTGGCGCAGTCGCTGCCGCCGTTGCGTGCGCGTAACGAACGCAGGCGGTTGGAGTGGCGTCCGGACTTGCTGATCGCCTAGCGTGTGCGCGTGCCGCGAGGGCGATCGGCGTCGCGCCGGATTGACACGGGGCGCCCCCCGGTGCTTGTTTTTTCGTCGTCGATCAAGTACGCTCGAAGGCTCGCCCGATCCGCTTTCGCAGCCGTTTGCGCGCATTTTGCGCATTCGCCGCCTATCTGCGCGCTACCCGCGCCGGCGATAGGCGCCCGCAGCAGGCGCTTCGCATCCGGGCAAATCCGCGCATGCTGCACCCGCTTTCGCAGCCATCCTTCGTCGTCGTCGAAGCGCTCACGAGGCCGCGAGACCGAACGGCAGTCCTGCGGTACTGCTTTTGGCGCATCGGCGCGGTTCCTCCTCCAGTTCAGAACGACAATGGCACTCATCGTACATAAATACGGCGGCACCTCGATGGGCTCGGTCGAGCGCATCAAGAACGTCGCAAAGCGCATCGCGAAGTGGCACAAGGCCGGGCACAAGATGGTCGTCGTGCCTTCCGCGATGTCGGGCGAAACCAATCGCTTGCTCGGTCTCGCCAAAGAGATTTCGAGTCAGCCCAATCCGCGCGAGCTCGACGCGATTGCCGCGACGGGCGAGCAAGTGAGCGTGGGCCTCTTGTCGATCGCGTTGCAAGATATCGGCATCGAAGCCGTGAGCTATGCGGGCTGGCAAGTGCCGATCAAGACCGACAGCGCTTACACGAAGGCGCGCATCAGCGAAATCGACGGCGAGCGCGTGATGCGCGATCTCGACGCGGGAAAAGTGGTCGTGATCACGGGCTTTCAGGGCGTCGATCCCGAAGGGCATATTACGACGCTGGGCCGCGGCGGCTCGGATACGTCGGCGGTGGCTGTTGCCGCCGCGCTCGAAGCCGACGAGTGCTTGATCTTCACGGATGTCGACGGTGTGTACACCACCGATCCTCGCGTGGTCGAAGAAGCGCGCCGGCTCGATCGCGTCACCTTCGAAGAAATGCTTGAAATGGCGAGCCTCGGCTCGAAGGTGCTGCAGATTCGATCCGTGGAATTCGCGGGCAAGTACCGCGTGAAGACGCGTGTGCTGTCGAGCTTGACCGACCCGATGATTCCGCTCGAGGAAGAAATGAAATCGGGCACGCTGATCACTTTTGAAGAAGACGAGACCATGGAAAAAGCAGTCATCTCCGGCATCGCGTTCCAACGCGACGAAGCGCGCATTGCAGTGCGCGGCGTGCCCGACAAGCCGGGCATCGCTTATCAGATCCTCGGGCCCGTGGCCGACGCGAACATCGACGTCGACATGATCATTCAGAACCAGAGCGTGCATGGCAAGACCGATTTCACGTTCACGGTCGGTCGCGGCGATTATCAGCGTGCGATGGATATCTTGGTCAATCACGTGAAGGGTCACGTGAATGCCGAGGAAGTCGTGGGCGATCCGCGTGTCTCGAAGGTGTCGGTGGTGGGCGTGGGTATGCGCTCGCATGTGGGCATCGCCAGCAAGATGTTCCGCACGCTGTCGGAAGAGGGCATCAACATCCAGATGATCTCGACCTCCGAAATCAAGATCTCGGTGCTCATCGACGAGAAGTACATGGAATTGGCCGTGCGCTCGCTGCATAAGGCGTTCGAACTCGATCAGGCCTAAGCGGGCGGCGGTCTTGCGTTCGTCATGAGCGGGTGCGGGGCCGGTCGCGCATGCGCGGCCGCAGGGTGAATGGGCGATGCGGTAAAAAAATGCGTCGCACAAATTGACCTGCGCAACCGTTCCCGTTATTATCTTGGTCTCGTTGCGCTGCCTCCCGGTGCAACGACAAGTTTGGGAGACGTGGCCGAGAGGTCGAAGGCACTCCCCTGCTAAGGGAGCATCTGGGCCAAAACCTGGATCGAGGGTTCGAATCCCTCCGTCTCCGCCAAAAGCGGTGACAAAGCCCCGCGAGTTCTCGGATTCGCGGGGCTTTTCTTTTTGGCCTCGATCGGAGCAATAGGCTGTTCGCTGTCAACTTTAGCGCTTGGGTCACGCGACCAAAGGCTGAAATGCCGGGTTGAACCAAAAGTGCCGACGCTATTCGTTGTTCACCGTCGCCGAATATCCTCGGCTCCGTCGAGCGCAGACTCTCCGCTTTGCAGAGGCTGGAGCGCAACTTGGACGATGTCCGCAATGGCTTTGCCGAGCACCGCATGCTGATCGGCGTCGAGGTGAATCCCGTCTCGGTGGCTCGTCATCGTCACCGTCCCTGCGTCGAAAATCATGCAGTCGTGCAGTCGTGCGATATCGCCGTACGCGTCTGCCAAGCCGACGCACCGGCCTTCGCTGCCCAGGAACTTGGGCATGACGGGGCCATCGGGAACCCTGATAGCCGGCGGCACGACGATCAGCACGGGGGGCACGGGCATGCCGGGTTCCACAGGAGCACGGCGTATAGCATCGATCAATGCGCCGATGCCTTCTGCCGAATGCCGTGCGGTGTTGTCGTGGACCATCTGGAAATCGTTGGTCCCGAGCATCACGATCACCAAGTCGAGAGGCGAGTGCATCTCGATCACTTGCTCAATGCCTACGATGCCGTTGCGTCCGGGCTTGAAAGGATCTTCCCATGCCGTCGTGCGGCCGTTCAGGCAGTCCTCGAACACGCGTGCTGCGACTCCTCGCATACGAAGGGTGTTTTCCATTACGCCGGGCCAGCGCGCGTTGAACGTCAAGCGTTGACGGGTTCCGGGAACGATGCCCCAGGATAGCGAGTCGGCGTACACCAGAATCTGTTTCATATCGATTGCAGCCGGACAAATGAGAGTGGGGGCACCGGTTTTCAATAAACCATCTTCATGAGTTCGAGGGCCAGGATTCCACTCGATATCGTCATCCAGGTATTCGACGTGCGCCGATGGACCGCGCACGCGATCAGCAGGCCGACGACTTTTTCGCTGGCCCGAACCGACCATCCATGTTCCGCCGAGCTAAAGACGACGGTGTCACCACTGCAGCTATGGCAGTGATCGGAATGTACTTCAGCGAGGTTGCGATTTGGTCCGGAATCGCGCGATTGGTAAGCAGTATAGAGCCAGCGGCCTTCAAGGCGAAGGCGCCGGCCGCCGACCTGCCGGTAGTGAGCAATACGTTGTTCATTGCCATCTTTGCACCGTCCAGCCGGTTGCTGTACCGACACATCGGCGCGCGGCTCAGTGTTGTCAGCTGATGAGTGATGGGGGCGGACGATGCCTGCTTTGGAGAGGCGCCGTATGCCACTTCATAACGACGATATGGCGGCGGATCTTTTCCGAGATCGCGAATCTTCTCGAAATACAAGGTGCGAAACCGTTTCGCGTGCGCGCCTCTCGCAATCTAGCGGGCGCGTGCTCGTAATTCGGAAAGCGCGCGTATGCGATTGCCATCTCGAGCTGAACGCGCCCCCGATAGGCTCGACCTCGCCGATACGTACTGCCAGATGGCGAAAGCCGAAGGCGTACTTATTTCATCCCAGCCCCGATATTCGGGTCGCCCGCTGGGAGATGGTCGGGGTGAGGGTGGGGACGCTCCCGGCAAGGTGCCGCCGGCCTCAAGGGTTGACGGGGATCAAAAGTCCGGCGCCGTAGATGGCGCAGCATGCATGCAGAAGTGTTGAATGCTCCTGCACCCGATGCGCCAGCTCGTGAAAGATTTGTAGGTAGTGGTTCCCGCCACATTCGAAGGCGAAGCCTATCGAGCCCGCGTCGAAAAAATCGATTCGGAGTTCTCATCGAATCAGGAGAAGGCGCGAATTGGCTTCCAGGGGAAATGGAATGACTGAACCTTTTAGTTTCCTGGCTTTCGAGCCAGACGGTCCGGGCCTCATGTGCGCCGTCATGATCATGGTCGAAGGCGAAAACGTTTACGGCTGGTACACGGGGCCGGCCGGTGCCAAGTTCGCTGCGGCGTTTTTCGTGCTCGATCGGTACTACTCGACGCACGAGACGGCGTTCTATCACAGCGTGGAGGACGACGTCTACGACGATTGGGTGCTGGCCTATCCGCCGATGGAAATCGATGCGGGCCACCACTCTCCGGTGCCGGAGGAACTGTGTCATGCGCTCGAACGCGCACAAGACGCGTTCGTGGCCGAGTGGCTGTTCTACTGCGATGATCCTGCGGCCGCAGCCGACCTCGAGTGGTATCGAAAGCGCAGTCTGCCGCTCACGCATGCAGGCATCCGGTGCGAGAAGCTAAACAAGCTCAAGGAGGGCGAAGTCGTCTGGACTTGTGCGTCTCCGGGGCTGGATCTGAACATTATCGACTTTTTGCGCGAGCGTTGGCCGCTGGACTACGCGCTTGCGTCATAGTGCTCGCAGGTGCGTGCTGATCCGACAGCCACCCGCGAGAAGCGGCGAGGCGATCGAGCAAAGCGCCCCAGAAGGTTTGCTCGTCGAACGAATCGAGGGGAGCCGCGGTGTCGATCGTGACGACCAACGCCGATTCGTCACATGTCAGCGGCTCAGCTTCCGTCAGCTGGAGCCTCAAGGTGGTTTCGTCTGCGTCCGATGCTTCGCCCGCCTGCATCGCTCGTTTTCGCAGGCGTTCGACGAGTATGCCGAGGTCGGCCTG
Source organism: Trinickia sp. Y13 (assembly GCF_029522115.1). Taxonomy (GTDB): domain Bacteria; phylum Pseudomonadota; class Gammaproteobacteria; order Burkholderiales; family Burkholderiaceae; genus Trinickia. Next base: position 223,563 of record NZ_JAKWFK010000003.1, read on the forward strand.
GAAATCCACGACGAACACAGGAATCGAGCGAGCCGCAGCAAGTGCGATGAATGACGAACGATGCACCCGCCTGAGGAAACTCGCGTCGACGATCACAGGAAAGCCGGCCTCCAGCAGTTGGCTTGCAATGGCACGCAGGTGGGCGTAGTTGGCATCGATCGCTTCGCGCGTATAGGCAGCCGATTCAAGGGAGCGCTTCTGCGCGGCCGCGAGCGGTTGCGTCATGCGTTTGCGCTCGATATCGCTGCTGATGCGAATCGCGCCGATCTGCTGCGCCAGTGCTTCGCTTGCCACGGATTTACCCGATCCCGAGAAACCGTGGCAAAGAATCAGGAACGTCTGCGGTGGTGCAATGAGGCGCGCAGCAAGACGCAGATAGTTTTCCAACGCAGTGGCATCAGCGTCATCGCGCGGCTTGCCATGCCGCTTGAGGGCCGCCACCAGCGCTCTCACGAGCGCCCGGTAGACAACATATAGCCGCAAAGCGGGAAGCCCTGCGAAGTCACCCGTCGAAGTCAGCCATCGATTCAGAAAACGTATTGCCAGATCGCCTCGTTCGTGCGCGAGCAAGTCCATCACGACGAACGCGATGTCAGCCGTGACGTCGATCCAGCGCAATTCGTCACTGAAATCAATGCAATCGAAGAACGCCACGTCAGCGTCTAGACGCACCATATTGTCCAGATGCAAGTCGCCGTGACATTCGCGCACGAAACCTCGATGTTGCCGCATATCGATGTGCGCGTGAAGCCGCGCCATCTCCTCGCGACACCAGTTGACCATGCCGGACGAGACGCGCGAAGGGACCTCTCGATCGAGCGAGGCGAGCACGCTATCCAACTGTTCACGCATCCTTGCGGCGGAGCCAAACAAAGGGTTCGGGGCGTGGCGGGACGCGCGGACATGGAACGAGGCAAGTCGAGCCGCGATATGGTCGATGTCGACGGTACGTAACTCATCGCGTACGAGCAGTGCGGATAACGTCTTTCGCTCGTCGAAGCGGCGCATCTTGAGCGCGTATTCGAACGGCGTGCCGAGCGCGCCGATCTTGAACGTGCGCCCGGTGCGCTTGATGGGCACGATGGCGAGGTAGAGCGATGGGGCAAGACGGCGGTTCAGTCGCAGGGCCTCGCGGCAGCATCGCATCCGTGCATGTCGCGTCGTGAAGTCGACGAAGCCAAGCTTGACTGGTTTGCAGATCTTGTAGGCGTAACGTCCCGCGAGATAGACCACCGAAATGTGCGTTTCGATGCGCACTAGGCGACCCGCTGGGTGCGGATAGGTGCAGGCGCGCTGTAATGCCTGGTCCATGCGGTGCCAGTCGGCAAGCCGCGTCCGCTTGTCGCGGTGCGGGCGGGGACGCCGGACCCGTGGGCCGTTCCGAGTGTCATCAAGATCGCAATGAGTCATTGTTGCGCCATGCCGGACTTTCCCGCGCCGTTGCGCTTGGCGAGGCCCCGCGGCTGCGCGGCCTCCTCTCGTGCGACGGCCCGCTTCAATATTTCGACAGCCTCTTGCGCGAGCGGCCTGGTCGTATGCCTGTTCGAGAGTACCCCCAGGCCGCGTACCCCGATGTCGGCACCGTGGTGGGAATCTTCTCAGTGCGGAGGCCACGCTTGCTCCTCACCAAGGGTAGTTTCATCGTCGTGCTCAATTAAAGGCGGGATTCGATGCGTAGAGACTGCAATCCATAAAGGTCTTCTGAGTCGGGAGCCCTCGAGCTGTGCCAATCTCCGTGCACCGATACGTTCATTGTTTGCTGTTCCAGGACTCGCAGCTTGACCTCGATCAAAGCCCCACGAACGGTGTCACATGACGTACGTCGTCCAAGCCTTGCCATCTTGCGCGAAGCGCTGCGGTGTCATGGTCTAATTTCCTCGGACAGGTCGATAGGAGGACAATCCAAATCGGCAATGCCATTGCTCGGAGGGGCCGGACCGCTCATGTCCCCCAAAGTCACCCGCTCGCAGGGAGTCCCTTGAAACCTGACGAAGTGGACGACTTTGTTCGAGATCCCATGTCGCGATCCTTCAACCACGCGGCGTGTTTGCGGAATCTTTGAATGGCCGCGCATAGTATGCTTCGCTTGCTCGAGCAGTAAGTGCCTTTGCCCGCCGCTTGTGTCGCCTGCGCATGCGAAGCACGATGTTCGCGCCCCGCGGTCGATCGAATATGCCGGCCTGCCGGCCTCGAAAGATAAGCTGTGGACCCGCCGAAGCCCCGCTTGCGCTACAACGATACATCGACATCACTCGACGCCAACGATTCTTCTCGCCAATCATGACCCCGAACCTGATCAGATCCCTCCTGATAGCGAATCGCTCGGAAATCGCGATTCGCGTGATGCGCGCTGCGGCCGAGCTGAACATTCGCACGGTGGCGATTTACTCGAAGGAAGACCGTCTCGCGTTGCACCGGTTCAAGGCCGACGAGAGCTATCTGATTGGCGAAGGCAAAAAGCCGCTCGCCGCGTATCTCGACATCGACGACATCCTGCGCGTCGCACGGCAGGCGAAGGTCGATGCCATTCACCCGGGCTACGGTTTCCTATCGGAAAACCCCGATTTCGCGCAGGCCGTGATCGATGCGGGCATCCGCTGGATCGGCCCATCGCCCGAGGTCATGCGCACGCTCGGCAACAAAATCGCCGCGCGCAACGGAGCCATCGCGGCGGGCGTTCCCGTGATGCCGGCAACCGCGCCGCTGCCAAGCGATCTCGATATGTGTCGCCCTCTGGCAGCGGAGATCGGCTATCCGTTGATGCTCAAGGCGAGCTGGGGCGGCGGCGGGCGCGGAATGCGCGTGCTCGAAAGCGAGCAGGACCTCGAGACGCTGCTCCCTGCCGCGCGCCGGGAAGCGTTGGCGGCCTTCGGCAACGACGAGGTGTACGTCGAGAAACTCGTGCGCAACGCGCGTCACGTGGAGGTGCAGGTGCTCGGCGATATGCACGGCACCGTCGTGCATCTGCATGAGCGCGACTGCACGGTGCAGCGCCGCAACCAGAAAGTCGTGGAGCGCGCACCCGCGCCGTATCTCGATCCCGCTGGCCGTCATGCGCTGTGCGAAGCGGCACTGCGGCTGATGCGCGCAGTCGGCTACACGCACGCGGGCACCGTCGAATTCCTGATGGATGCCGACACGAACCAGTTTTACTTCATCGAGGTGAACCCGCGCATCCAGGTCGAACATACGGTGACCGAAATGATCACGGGCGTGGACATCGTGAAGGCGCAGATCAGGATCACGGAGGGCGGCCGCATCGGTCTTGCCGACGATGTGATCGACGCGAGTGGTGCGCTCGTGCAACGCGCGGCCGGCGTGCCGGCGCAGGAGGACATCGCGCTGAACGGCCATGCGCTCCAATGCCGGATTACGACCGAGGATCCGGAGAACGACTTCCTGCCCGACTACGGCCGGTTGAGCGCGTATCGCAGCGCGGCGGGTTTCGGCGTGCGGCTCGATGCGGGCACGGCCTATGGCGGCGCGGTGATCACGCCGTACTACGATTCGCTGCTCGTCAAAGTGACAACGTGGGCGCCGACGGCCGCCGAATCGATCCACCGGATGGATCGCGCGCTGCGCGAGTTCCGGATTCGCGGCGTCACGTCGAATCTGCAGTTTCTCGAGAACGTCATCAATCATCCGGCGTTCGTCGCGGGAAAGGTGACGACACGCTTCATCGACCAGACGCCGGAGTTGCTGGCATTCGCCAAGCGCGGCGATCGCGCGACCAAGCTGCTGCGCTATCTCGGCGAACTTAATGTCAACGGCAACAGCGAAATGAGCGGCCGCACGCTGCCGGAGCTACCGCTGCCCAAGCCGGTATTGCCGAAGATCGATACGCGCGCCGCGATTCCCGTCGGCACGCGCGATAGGTTGCGCGAACTCGGCGCGGAAAGATTCGCGCAGTGGATGCTCGAGCAGAAGCGCGTGCTGCTGACCGACACGACGATGCGCGACGCGCACCAGTCGCTGTTCGCGACACGCATGCGCACGGCCGACATGTTGCCGATCGCGCCGTTCTATGCCCGGGAGCTATCGCAGTTGTTCTCGCTCGAATGCTGGGGCGGCGCGACGTTCGACGTCGCACTGCGCTTCCTGAAGGAAGACCCGTGGGAGCGGCTCGCCTTGCTGCGCGAGCGCGTGCCCAACGTGCTGTTCCAGATGTTGCTGCGCGGCTCGAACGCGGTCGGTTATACGAACTATGCGGACAACGTCGTGCGCTTTTTCGTGAAGCAGGCGGCGAGCGCGGGCGTCGACGTGTTCCGCGTATTCGATTCGCTGAACTGGGTGCGCAACATGCGCGTTGCGATCGAGGCAGTCTGCGAGAGCGGGATGCTGTGCGAAGGCGCGATTTGCTACACGGGCGATTTGTTCGATGCGTCGCGTTCGAAGTACGACCTCAAGTACTACGTCGGCATCGCGCGCGAGTTGCAGAAGGCCGGCGTGCACGTGCTCGGCATCAAGGACATGGCCGGCATTTGCCGCCCGCAGGCCGCCGCAACGCTCGTGAAGGCGCTCAAGGAAGAAACGGGCCTGCCCGTGCACTTCCACACGCATGACACGAGCGGCATTGCCGCTGCGTCGGTGCTCGCCGCGATCGACGCCGGCTGCGACGCGGTGGACGGCGCGCTCGATGCGATGAGCGGCCTCACGTCGCAGCCGAACCTGTCGAGCATCGCGGCCGCGCTCGCGGGCAGCGAGCGCGATGCTGGGCTCGATGCGGAGCGGCTGCACGAAGCGTCGATGTACTGGGAAGGCGTGCGCCGCTACTACGCGCCATTCGAATCGGAGATTCGGGCGGGCACCGCCGACGTCTATCGTCACGAGATGCCGGGCGGCCAGTACACGAACCTGCGCGAGCAGGCGCGTTCGCTCGGCATCGATCATCGCTGGACGGAGGTATCGCGGGCGTACGCCGACGTGAACCGGCTGTTCGGCGATATCGTCAAGGTGACGCCGACGTCGAAGGTGGTCGGCGACATGGCGCTGATGATGGTCGCGAACGACCTGAGTGTGGACGACGTGCGCAGCCCGGGCAAGGACATTGCCTTCCCCGAATCGGTCGTGTCGCTGTTCAAGGGCGAACTGGGCTTCCCCCCGGACGGCTTTCCGGCGGACCTGTCGCGCAAGGTGCTCAAGAGCGAGCCGCCGACGCCGTATCGGCCCGGCGACCACATTCCGGCGGTCGATCTCGATGTGGTGCGCACGCGGGCAGAAGCTGCGTGCGTGCAAGCGCTCGACGACAGGCAACTCGCGTCGTATCTCATGTACCCGAAGCAGACCGTCGACTATTACGCGCATGTGCGCGCGTACAGCGATACGTCGGTGCTACCGACGCCCGCGTTCCTCTATGGCCTGCAGCCGCAGGAAGAAGTGGCGATCGACATCTCGCCGGGCAAGACGCTACTCGTCTCGCTGCAGGGGCAGCACGCCGACACCGAGGAGGGTGTCGTGAAGGTGCAGTTCGAACTGAACGGCCAGTCGCGCACCGCGTTGATCGAGCCGCGCGCGAAAACGCATGCGGGCAAGGAGCGTCACAGCCTGACGAAGGCCGATCCGGCGAACCCGCTGCACATCGCCGCGCCGATGCCCGGATCGGTCGTGACGGTGGCGGTGCAGCCGGGACAGCGGGTGACGGCCGGCACGACACTGATCGCGCTCGAAGCGATGAAGATGGAAACGCACATCGCAGCCGAGCGCGATTGCGAGATCGCTGCCGTGCACGTCAAGCCCGGCGAGCGAGTCGCGGCGAAGGATCTGTTGATCGAGTTGAAATAGGCAGATCGATCGACGGCATGCCTTGAGACGCGACGCGGGGCTTTGCGTAGAGATGCGGCCGATGAATCGTTGGCTTGATTGGCTCGACCGTGAATCCCACTGTTTCGTCGGTCGCAGCGATCGGATCTTGCTCGACTTCACGGCAACGCGAGACGACGGTGTCGCGCTCGCCACTCACATCGCTTCGCGCACCGCACGCAAGAACTGCTGCGTGCGTTCGTGTTGCGGCGACGAGAAGAATTGCGCGGGCGGCGCCTGTTCGATGATCTTGCCCTGCGAAAAGAAGCAGACGCGGTCGGCAAATTCCTTCGCAAATCCCATCTGATGGGTGACCATCAGCATCGTCAAATTGTGTTCGGAGCCAAGGCGGCGAATGACGTTGAGCACCTCGCCGCACAACTCGGGATCGAGCGCCGAGGTGACTTCGTCGAACAGCATGACCTTCGGCCGCATCGCGAGCGCGCGTGCGATCGCCACGCGCTGCTGTTGGCCGCCGGACAACTGCGAAGGGTAGTGATCGCATTTTTCCGCCAAGCCGACCAGCGACAACAACTCGCGGCCGCGTTCGGTCGCTTCCCGGCGCGACATGCCGAGCGTATGGATCGGCGCCTCGATCGTGTTCTGCAAGGCGGTCATGTGCGGAAATAGATTGAAGCTTTGAAATACCATGCCGATCTTGCTGCGAACGCGTCGCACGTGCGCTTCGCTTGCCGGCACGAGCTTGTCGCCGCGCATCATGTGCGTCAGCGGTTCGCCGTCCACTTCGATGAAGCCGTCGGTGACGGGGTCGAGCGTCATCAGCACGCGCAACAGCGTCGACTTGCCCGATCCGCTCGGGCCGATCACGGCCACTTTCTCGTTGGCCGCGATGTCGAGATCGAGGCCGTCGAGCACCGTCAGTGCGCCATAACGCTTGGTGACGCCGGCGAAGCGAACCATGGGGCGTTCCGTCTGCCTACCCGCAGCCGTGTCCATCGCGGGATAAAGATCGCGTTTCATCTGCTGCTCCTGATGTTCTGCTTGCGTGAACTCAACCATCATCGGACTCCCGTCCCGCGCATCCGGGCACATGTTCACGGCAACCGCAAACGCTTTTCGAGGTGGCGCACGCCCGCGGCGAAGGTGAGGCTGATCACGAGGAAGAAGGCGCCCGTCATCGTGATCGGTTCCAGATAACGAAAGGTTTCGGAGCCGAGGTTCTTGGCCTGTTGCATCAATTCGACCACCGTGATCGCGGACAGCACGGGCGTGTCCTTGAACATCGCCACCAGGTAGTTGCCAAGCGCCGGTATGACCTGCCGGATTGCCTGCGGCAAGATGACCCCGGTGTAGGTTCGCCAGCGCGAGAGCGACAGCGCACAAGCTGCTTCCCATTGCCCCCGTGCGACGCAATTCAGGCCCGCCCGATAGACCTCGGAGACATAGCAGGCGTAGTGCAATGCGATGCCGATCGTGCCCGCGGTCAGCGCGCTGATCACGAGACCGTACAGCGGCCCTACATAGAAGATCACGTACACCTGGATCAGCAAAGGCGTGCTGCGGACGAACTCGACGACCAAGCCGGTCGTGCGCGACACCGCCGCGATGGGGCTGCGGCGCAGCAACGCGAGCACGAGACCGAGCACGAGCGCGATCGCGAAGCCGACGAGCGTGATGCCGATCGTATAGAGGCTCGCGCGGGCGAGTGCGGGCAGGATGCGCGCGGCGTAATGAAGATCGAAGAAAGTGTTCACCGTGCGGCTCTCCGGGCGGCGCCGTGGCTGAATCGAAGTTCGACGCGGCGCATGAGCGCAACGAGGCATTGCGCGAGGGCGAAATAGATGATGAGCGTCAGCGCGAAAATCTTCGCGGTTTCGAGGGTCGCCTCGTCGAGCTGGCGCGCACGAAAGGTCAGATCGGAAAGCGTGATGAGCGACACGAGCGAGGTGCCTTTGATCAGCTCGATCATGAGATTCGTGGCGGGCGGCAGCGCATTGATCATGGCTTGCGGCAGGATGATGCGGCGCATGCGCATGGCCGGCGACATATTGAGCGCGAGCGCCGCTTCGAACTGGCCGTGCGGCACCGAGCGCAGCGCGCCGCGCAGGATCTCCGAGCCGTACGCGCCGTAGTGCAACCCCAGTCCGACGATCGCGACGGTGAACGGCGTCAGCGCGACATTGAACGGCGGCAGCGGCAGCACGAAGAAGAACCAGAAAAGCTGCACGAGCAGGGACGTGCCGCGAAACACTTCGACATAGACGTTGCCGAGCCAACGCACGGCCCGCCATGGCGCTGCTCGCAGCACATTCGCGAAACACGCCATGAACACGGCCAGCACGATCGCGCAAGCGGCGATCTCCACCGTGACGGCAGTGCCTTTTACGAGCAGCGGAAGCAGTTGTTCCAGATCACCCATTGCGGCTCCTGGCAAAGAGAGGCGAAGCCGATTCTCGCGACGGCGAGCGCATCGCGAAAATCGCGTTTACTCGCGACACAGCTCGGCTGCGGTCTTATCGGTCACGTTGGACTTGTCGAAGCCGAACGGCGCCACGGTCTTCAGGTGGTCGGGCGTGCCGAGCCACGCGTGCAGTTGCTTGTCGACCGCATCGCGCAGGTCGGTGTCGTCCTTGCGGAATGCAAGCGCGCCATAGCCCATGTGCTTGGGATCGTCGACGAACTTGTCGACGGTTACGACTTGCCCCGGCATCTTCGCGGCCAGATCCTTCATCGTCAATGCGGTGCCGACCGCCGCGTCCGCACGGTGAGACCGGACCGCTTGAAGTTGCGCCGTGGTATCGGGCACTTGCAGGATCTGCGAATCCTTGATGCTTGCCTCGCGCGCGTAGCCGAGCTCGACCGTGCCGGCCATGACCGCCAGCTTCACATCGGGATTCTTCGCCACCGACGTGTAACTGTCGAGATGCTTCGGATTTCCCGGCAGCGTCAGCAAGGTATCGCCGATCTGATACTGGGGATCGGCGAACGCGACCTGCTTGCAGCGCTGTGGCGTGATGTACATGCCCGCAGCGATCACGTCGAAACGTCCGGCCTGCAGGCCCGGAATCAGCGATCCCCATTCGGTCAGCACGGCATCGACCTTCTTGACGCCGAGTTTGGAGAAGATCTTTTTCGCAATCTCGGGGGATTCGCCCGTTACGTCACCGTTTGGCAGCGTATACGCGAACGGCTTTTCGTTCGCGTAGCCGATGCGCACGACGCCGGTGCGCTGGATCCGCTGCAGCGTGGTTTCCGCGCGGGCCGAGGGCGCTTGGGCGATCAGGCCGGCGATGGCGCAGAGCATACCGAGAGCGCCAGTCAGTCTATTGAGTTTCATGTCGATCCGTTCCCGTTGGTTGACTGATTCACCGCGGCCGCCGGTGCCCGCCTGCCGTCGCGGTCTAGTGGAAAACCCTTGCAAAACAATGCGCTGGCATATCGCAACACCAGTCGAATGCAGCATACCGAGCCATATTTTTCTTTTCGATTGCTCTAGGACAATTATTTTTCGGGCGCAGATAGAGCGACCATTGCTGCATAGCGACGGAGATGAGCATGACACAACGAACGAGCAGGGCCTGGCGCGATGCGGTCGATTCCGTGCACGGCGTCGAATCGAAATACAAGCGCTTGGTCAAGGCGATCGCGGGCGAAATCGAAAGCGCGGTGCTCGTATACGGGGCGCGCCTGCCGCCGCAGCGCGAGGTGGCGGCCGAACTCGGCATCAGCGTGCAAACGGTCACGAACGCCTACAAGGAATTGGAGCGGCAAGGCCTCATTCGCTGCGAGGTCGGGCGCGGCAGTTTCGTTGCGGGGCGGCTCACGGATCGCGTGTCCAATTACATTCTCGATACCACGGAACGGGAAGTCGTCGACTTCTCGATCGCTCGCATGGTGCATACGCCCGAGCACGACGAGGCTTGGCGCAAAGTCTGTGCAACGCTCGCCGGCGTCGAAGACCAGCCGTGGATTCGCGCGTTTCGGCCGATCGCCGGGTTCGAACGGCATCGGCACGCGGGTGTCGCTTGGCTCGAGTCGCTCAACATGCCCGCCCATGCCGATTCGCTGCTCGTGACCAATGGCGCGGCGCACGGCATCTTTCTTGCGCTCGCCTCGCTCGTCGGTCCCGGCGACACCGTATTGTGCGAAAGCCTGACCGATCACGGCGTGATCGGCTCGGCGAACGTGCTCGGCTTCACGCTCAAAGGCCTCGAGATCGACGAGCACGGCTTGCGGCCGGAACATTTCGAAGAGATGTGCGACAGCGAGCGCGTCTCGGCGCTCGTTTGCACCCCCACGTTGAATAATCCGACCGTCTCGGTCATGACCGACTCGCGTCGTCGCGCGATCGCTCGCATCGCCGAGCGCTATGGCGTCTACGTCATCGAGGACGACGTATACGGCGCGCTGCCGGAGAAAACCTATACGCCGATCGCGAGCCTCATTCCGGAGCTGGCGTTTTACTGCACGAGCATGACGAAGTCCGTCCTGACCGGCCTGCGCACGGGCTACCTCGCGATGCCGCGGCGTCTCGCGTTGCGCTGCGAGAGTGTGCTGCGCGTCAGTTCGTGGATGGCGACGACCGTTATCGCCGAAGTGGCCACGCGTTGGATCACCGATGGAACGGCGCGGCGCCTGGTCGAGTTGCAGCGCGCGCGGCTCGCGGCGCGGCATGCGGTGCTCACGGCCGTCCTCGGCAAGTACGTGCTCGGTAGCCATCCGAACGCGGTATCCGCTTGGCTGCGCGTGCCCGATCATTGGCAGGCGGATCGCGTGGTGCGCGAATTGCGCAATCGGCAAATCGCGGTGACTTCGCCCGACCCTTTTCTCGTGAGCGGGGCAGAACGGCCCAACGCGGTTCGCCTGTGTCTCGGCGCGGACGTGAGCGAGCCCGCGTTCGAAGCCGCGCTCGGCGTCATTGCCGAAGTCTTCGAGCAATTTCCGCATGTTCACGATTTCCTGTGATTTGATGTCCTAGGACATTTGGGAAGCATTTTCCGCAACATTAGACTTGGCCGCATCGATCACGCTTTGCGGTAGCGGCCCATGTCCTCTTTGTCTCTCGCGGATGTCTTTCGTGCGCGGCAGCGCCTCGCGGGGCGGGTAGCGCACACGCCGCTCGTCGAGTCGCCGTCGCTGTCGTCTCTTGCCGGCGTACCCGTCTACCTCAAGCTCGAGACCGCTCAACCGACCGGTAGTTTCAAGGTGCGCGGCGCGACCAACGCCTTGGCCGAGATCGCGCAGAGCGGCGTTCGCCGAGTGGTCACCGCATCGACGGGCAATCATGGGCGCGCGCTTGCCTACGCCGCGCGCGCGCTCGGCATCGAGGCCGCCGTCTGCATGTCGTCGCTCGTGCCGAAGAACAAGGTCGATGCCGTCGCGGCGCTCGGCGCGCGCATCCTCATCTCGGGCCGCAGCCAAGACGACGCTCAGGTTCAAGCGCTGCGCATGGCGCAAGAAGAGGGCTATGCGTTCGTTGCGCCGTTCGACGACCTGCGCGTGATTGCCGGGCAGGCGACGATCGGGCTCGAGATTTTGGAGGCGCTGCCCGATGCCGCGACGCTCGTCGTCCCGCTCTCGGGCGGAGGGTTATTTAGCGGAACCGCGTTCGCGGCGAAAGGCATCCGCCCGGATCTGCGCGCGATCGGCGTATCGATGGCGCGCGGCGCCGCCATGCATGCGAGTCTCGCGGCCGGTATGCCGATCGCAGTGGAAGAAGTTGAAACGCTAGCCGATTCGCTCGGCGGCGGGATCGGACTCGAGAACCGCTACACGTTCGCCATGACGAACGATCTCGCCGACGAAATCTTGCTCGTCGACGAGCCTTCGATTGCACGCGGCATCGTTCACGCGTACCGGCAGGAGCGACTCATCGCGGAAGGCGCCGCGGCTGTAGGCATAGCCGCGCTGCTCGAGTGGCGCATCGCTGCGGGCCATGGACCGATCGTCATCGTGGTGAGCGGCGCCAACATCGATATGGATGCGCATCGGCGCATCGTCATGGAGAACGCAGATGCCTGACATCACGATCGTCGGCGAGGCGCAATTGCGCTCGCTCGTTGCGCTCGATCTGGCCGCCGTCGATCAGATCGAACGCGCCTTCGTCTCGCTTGCGACCGAGCCCGTGGTCATGCCGCCGGTCCTCAATCTCGCGCTGCCCGAGCGGCACGGTGAAGTCGACGTCAAAACGGCATACCTGCCGCGTTTGAACAGATTCGCCATCAAGGTGAGCCCGGGCTTCTTCAACAATCCCGCGCTCGGCTTGCCGAGCTTGAACGGCCTCATGCTCGTGCTGTCCGCGAGCACGGGACTGACTGAGGCCGTGTTGCTCGACAACGGCTACTTGACCGCCGTGCGCACCGCGGCGGCGGGCGCCGTCGCTGCGCGCTGGCTCGCGCGCCCCGATGCGCGGCGCGCAGCCGTCATTGGAGCCGGAGAGCAGGGGCGGCTGCAACTACAGGCGTTGATGCTCGTGCGCAAGATCGAGCACGTCGCGGTTTGGGCGCGCGATGCCGAGCAAGCGGCCGCGTATGCGGCGCACGTTCGCTCGCGCTTCGATATCGATTGCGTCGTCGCGCGGAGTGTGCGTGAGGCGCTCGCGCGAGCCGACGTTGCCATTACGACGACGCCGAGCCGCTCACCGCTCATAGAAGCGCAAGACCTCCATCGCGGCCTGCATGTGACGGCGATGGGCTCGGACGCCGATTACAAGACCGAACTTGCGCCGTCGGTGTTCGAGCATGTGCGCTACGTATGCGACCGCCTCTCGCAAGTGCGCGTGATCGGCGAGCTCGCGCATGCGGTGCGGGCCGGGGCGGTGGCCGCCGACGCGGCGTTCCCCGAGCTAGGCGAAATCGCGGCCGGGCGCGCGAGCGGGCGCACGAGCGCCGATGACATCACCGTATGCGATCTCACGGGCACGGGCGCCCAAGATACCGCCATCGCGGCGCTCGCGCTGGAGCGAGTGCGGGCCGCGGGCGCGGGAACGATTTTCCACAACGACACGACACCCTGAGAGGAAGCGATGTCCACTGAGATGGAGCAGCAGGCGGATTCCACCCGCGTCGTACCGCGCCTCGCGTTCGAGCGCGACGAGTACGCGACGCGGATCGCCAAGACGCGCCGCGCGATGCAGCGAGCCGGCATCGATCTGTTGATCGTCACCGATCCGACCAACATGGCGTGGCTGACCGGCTACGACGGCTGGTCGTTCTACGTTCACCAGTGCGTGCTGTTGCCGATGGACGGCGACCCGGTCTGGTTCGGCCGCGGCCAGGACGCGAACGGCGCGAAGCGTACGGTGTTCATGCCGCACGAGCGGATCGTCGGCTATCCCGACCACTACGTGCAGTCGCCGGTTCGCCATCCGATGGATTACTTGTCGAAAGAAGTGATCGCGGCCTTCGGGTGGGACGCGCTGCGGATCGGCGTCGAACTCGACAACTACTATTTCAGCGCCGCGGCCTACCGCTCGTTGCAGCAGCATCTGCCGCGCGCGCAGTGGGTCGATGCGACGAGTCTCGTCAACTGGCAACGCGCCGTGAAGTCGCCGCGTGAGATCGACTACATGCGCATCGCCGCGCGGATCGTCGAGAAGATGCACGCGCGCATCGTCGATGTGGTGGAACCGGGAATGAGAAAGAGCGATCTCGTGGCCGAGATCTATTCGGCCGGGATCACCGGCGTGGACGGATACGGCGGCGACTATCCCGCGATCGTGCCGCTCTTGCCCACGGGTTCCGACGCGGCGGCCCCGCACTTGACCTGGGACGACTCTCCTTTCACGGTGAACGCCGGCACGTTCTTCGAGATCGCCGGATGCTTCAAACGCTACCACTGCCCGCAATCGCGCACGGTGTATCTGGGTAAGCCGCCGCGGCATTTTCTCGATGCGGAGAAAGCGATCGTCGAAGGCATCGAAGCGGGCCTTGCCGCCGCGAAGCCCGGCAATCGTTGCGAGGACATCGCGAACGCATTCTTTGCGGTGCTGCGCAAATCGGGCATCGAAAAGGATAGCCGCTGCGGCTACCCCATCGGCGCGAGCTACCCGCCCGACTGGGGCGAGCGCACCATGAGCTTGCGTCCCGGGGACCAGACGGTCCTCGAACCGGGCATGACCTTCCACTTCATGCCGGGGCTGTGGCTCGACGATTGGGGCTTGGAGATCACCGAAAGCATTCTCATCACGCAAACGGGCGTCGAGACCTTTTGCAACACGCCGCGCAAGCTGTTCGTCAAGGAGTGACTCGATGCGCGCTTCACCCATCACGCCGACGGTCGATTTCGACGCGGACGGAGAGCAGCACGGGTTTCTGAAATTGCCGTACTCGCGCGACGATTCCGCCTGGGGCGCGATCATGATTCCGATCACGGTCGTCAAGCGTGGGGAGGGGCCGACCGTGCTCCTCACCGGCGGCAACCACGGCGACGAATACGAAGGCCCCGTCGCGCTGGCCAAGCTCGCCTGCAGCCTGAAGGCGAGCGAGCTGCGCGGGCGCGTGATCATCGTGCCGTTCATGAACTATCCGGCGTTTCGCGCCGGCACGCGCACCTCGCCGGTCGACGCGGGCAATTTGAACCGCAGCTTCCCCGGCAAGCCCGACGGCACGGTTACGGAGAAAATCGCAGATTACTTTCACCGTCATCTGCTGCCGCTGGCCGACTATGTGCTCGATATTCACGCAGGCGGGCGCACGCTCGATTTCGTGCCGTTCGCCGCGATTCATTTGCTGCCCGATGCGCAGCAACAGGCGCGCTGCGAACGCGCAATGCTCGCGTTCGGAGCGCCTTATTCGATGCGGATGCTCGAACTCGACAGCGTGGGGCTGTTCGACAGCGCGGCAGAGGAGGCGGGCAAAGTCTTCGTGACGACCGAACTTGGCGGCGGCGGCACCTGCACGGCGCGAAGCGTCGCCGTCGCCGAGCGCGGCGTGCAAGGATTCTTGCGCTTTGCCGGTGTGCTGGCGGGCGAAGCGCGCGCGCAGGGGGCGCCGCGCACGACGACGCTGCTCGACATGCCCGACGCATCGTGCTTCACGACGAGCGAGCACGAGGGCCTGCTCGAAATATGCCGCGACCTCGGCGAGACGGTGGCGCAGGGCGATCTGCTGGCGCGCGTCTACGACACGGTGCGCTTGGGCAGTCCTGGCATCGAATATCGCGCGAAGCGCGACGGCATCGTCGCCGCGCGGCATTTCCCCGGGATCGTGAAAGCGGGCGATACGATTGCCGTCGTCGCCGACGTGCTCGAGCGCGGGATCGCCACCGCAGGGTGAATCGAGGCTGCCGTGATCAAGCTCGACCGCTACGACGTCGCCATCTTGCGCATCCTCGCGCGCGATGGCCGGATCACGAAATCGAAGCTCGCGGAAGAGGTGAACTTGTCGATTTCGCCGGCGTGGGAGCGCGTGCGCAAGCTCGAGGAAAGCGGCGTGATTCGCGGCTATCGCGCGGACATCGATTGGGTGGGTGCATTCAGCGGCAGCCGGATCGTCGTCGAGGTCACGCTCTCGCGTCACACCGCATACGACCAGAGCCGATTCGAGGCACGGATAGCGGCCGCGGGCGAGGTGATCCAGTGCTATGCGACGGGCGGCGGCATCGACTACGTGCTGCACGTGGTCGCACGCGACATCGATCGCTATCAACGTTTCATCGATGCGCTGCTTGCCGATGACTTGGGAATCGAACGGTATTTCACGTATGTGGTGACGAAAGTCGTCAAGGATGCGCCGGGGCCAATGCTCGACGCGCCCGAGCATTTCCCGAGCGGCGCGTGAAACTCGCGTGAGCACGAGCCCGAACAGAAAAAACACGGGGACGGCGCCCGCCAAACAGAAACTTCGCGAGCGGCGGCCGAGACAGAATGAATGTCATCTCAACGCTGAGTGAGGAGTGTGTGACATGAAGTTCGGGCACCCCGTTCTATTCAAATCGGTGTGTTACGTCGATGGCCATTGGACGCATAGCGACACGGCGTCGACCATCGCGGTGCAAAATCCGGCGGACCAATCGGTGATCGGCCACGTGCCGATGCTCGAGCGCGCTCAGATCGTCGCCGCGATCGATGCGGCGGATCGCGCGTTCGCGAGTTGGCGCTGGGTGGCGCAGCCGCAGCGCAGCGCGGCGCTGCTGCGCTGGCACGCGCTGATCGTTCGACACGCCGAGGACCTCGCGGCGTTGCTGTCGCTCGAGCAAGGCAAGCCGCTCGAGGAGGCGCGCGGCGAGGTGCGCTACGCAGCGAGCTTCGTCGACTGGTTCGCGAACGAAGCGAAGCGACTCGCCGGCCGCACGATTCCCACGCACATCGACGGCGCGCATCTGGCCACGCTGATGGAGCCGGTCGGCGTTGCGGCGCTGATCACGCCGTGGAATTTCCCGGTTGCGATGATCACGCGCAAGGCGGCCGCCGCGCTTGCCGTCGGCTGCACCGTCGTCGTCAAGCCTGCGCACGAAACACCGTTCACGGCGCTCGCGCTCGCTCAGCTTGCCGAAGAAGCCGGCTTTCCCGCGGGCGTGTTCAACGTCGTGCTCGGCGAGCCGCAGATGGCGATGGAGACGCTCGTATCCGATACGCGCGTGCGTGCGGTCAGCTTCACCGGGTCCACGCGCGTGGGCAAGCTCGTTGCGCAAACCGCTGCCCAAGCAGGCATCAAAAAATTGGCGCTGGAACTGGGCGGCAACGCGCCGTTCATCGTGACGCAGGACGCCGATCTCGACGCATCGGTCCGGATCGCAGTCGCGGCGAAATTCCAAACATCGGGGCAGGACTGCTGCGCGGCCAACCGCATCCTCGTCGCACGGCCGCTTTACGACGCATTCGTCGACCGATACGCGCAAGCCGTGCGGGCGCTGAAGGTGGGCGCGGCCTTCGAGCCGGGCGTCGACGTCGGGCCGCTCATGCATCAGGGCGCGTTCGAGAGCACGCTCGCGCGTATCGAAGACGCACGCGCCAAAGGCGCACGCATCTTGACCGGTGGGCGGCCGCACGAGCGCGGCGGCTGGTTCTTCGAGCCGACCGTCGTCGCGGACGCGCGGCCCGGCATGCGCATTTACGACGAAGAGAACTTCGCGCCGATCTCCGCCGTGTCTCCGTTCGATACGCTCGACGAAGCGCTCGCGCGTGCGAACGACACCGAGTACGGACTAGCCGCGTACGTCTGCGCGACGAAGATCGACACGATTTTCCAACTGATTCGCCGGCTCGATTTCGCCATGGTTTCCGTCAATGGCGTGAAGTTCACGGGGGCGCCGATCCCGTTCGGCGGGATGAAGGCCTCGGGCCTCGGCCGCGAAGGCGGATTCGAAGGTTTCGAACCTTTCGTCGAAACCAAATATTTCTGTCTCGGCAATATGGGCCTGCCTGTCGCGGCCATTGCCTAACGCATTTCAGGAGTCATCATGACGCAATCGATCGAACAACTGTTTCAGCAAGACCGCGCGCACTTCATGCATCCGTCGACGCATGCCCACGATCATGCAACGGGTGCCCTCGCGGGCAAGATCATTCGCGACGCCAAGGGCATTCGCATCGAAGACCATCAAGGCAAGCAATACATCGACGCATTCGCGGGCCTGTATTGCGTCAACATCGGCTATGGCCGCACCGAGGTGGCCGAAGCGATGTACGAGCAGGCCAAAGCGCTCGCCTACTATCACACTTATGTGGGGCACTCGAGCGACGCGATCATCGAGCTCTCGTCGCGCATCATCGATTGGGCGCCCGTCGGGATGAAGAAGGTCTATTACGGCATGTCGGGTTCCGACGCCAACGAGACCCAAATCAAGATCGTCTGGTACTACAACAACGTGCTCGGCCGGCCGAACAAGAAGAAGATCATTTCGCGCGATCGCGGCTATCACGGCTCGGGCATCGTTACCGGCAGCCTTACCGGCCTGCCGAGCTTTCATCAGCATTTCGACTTGCCGATCGATCGCGTCAAGCACACGGTGTGTCCGCATTGGTATCGGAAGGCGCCGGCCGGCATGGACGAGGCGCGCTTCGTCGCCTATTGCGTCGATGAACTCGAAAAGCTCATTGCACGCGAAGGCGCAGACACGATCGCCGCATTCATCGGCGAGCCGGTGATGGGCACAGGCGGCATCATCGTGCCGCCCGCGGGCTACTGGCCCGCGATTCAGGCCGTGCTGCGCAAGCACGACATCCTGCTGATCGCCGATGAAGTGGTGTGCGGCTTCGGCCGCGTCGGCTCGAAGATGGGCTCGCAGCACTATGGCATCGAGCCGGATTTGATCACGATTGCGAAAGGTTTGACGAGCGCGTACGCGCCGCTCTCGGGCGTGATCGTCGGCGAGAAAGTGTGGGGCGTTATCGATCGAGGCTCGAAAGAGCACGGCGCGATGGGGCACGGTTGGACCTATTCGGGCCACCCCGTTTGCGCGGCGGCGGCGCTCGCAAACCTGCGCATCTTGGAGCGCGAAAATCTGACGCGCAATGCGACCGAGGTCGGCGGTTACCTGCTCGAACGCCTGCACGCCGAGTTCGACGCGCATCCGCTGGTGGGTGAAGTGCGGGGGGCCGGCATGCTGGCTGCGCTCGAATTCATGGCCGAGCGCGACGCACGCACGCCGTTCGACGCCGCGCTCAAAGTGGGGCCGCGCGTTTCGGCCGCAGCGCTGCAGCGGGGGGTAATCGCGCGCGCGATGCCGCACGGCGACATCCTGGGCTTTGCGCCGCCGCTCGTCACGACGCGCGCCGAAGTCGACGAGATCGTCACGATCGTTAAACTGGCGGTCGACGAGGTTGCCGATCAGGTGGCGGCACGCTGAGCATCGGGCTAGGGAGCGCCTGCGCGCGTAGGCACTCCGGCGGGCTGGCTATGCCCGATCGTGCGCGTGGTAGCGGGGAAGACCGCCGTCTTCGCCGCCGCCCCACCGTTGTCACGGTCTTCCCCTTGCAGACGTTCGAAGCGCACCGTGGCTTTTCGCTGCTGCGGGTGCACGAGTGTTTCGCCGTCCGACGTTCTGCAGCAATAGTTACAAGTTTGAAATACGCCTATTGATTGCGCCGGGCTATAGTTCAATCCAACCACGCTACGCAATCAAAGGTGAATCCATGAAGTCCGTTGCCCGTATCGTTTCGTTGGCCGCTGGCGCGCTGGCTATCGGCGCATCCTCAGCGGCGATGGCGAGAGTCGACATCGGCGTCAACATCGGCGTGCCCGCGCCGGTCTATGTGGCACCGGCTCCGGTTTATGCGCCGCCGCCGCCTCCCGTCGTTTATCAGCCTGCGCCCGTCTATGTGGCGCCGGCGATCATCGTCGGCTGGCATGGCGACCGGTATTGGGACGGCGGGCGCTGGTGGGGCCGCGACGAATGGTATCGCCATCATCGCGGTTGGGATCACGACCACGGTCGTGGTCACGGATGGGGGCGCGGCGAGCATCGCGGGTGGAACCGCTGACGGGCGGCGGCTCGCTTCGGCCTCCTGCGGTTTCGGTAATCGGTGCTCGGGCGGCCGCAACACACCTGCTAGACGACAGGCAATCAGGGAAGAGCGCTGGCGCACCTACACCGGACGCGCCGAACTAAAGAAAAACCGCCTCGGCGTGCGCCGCAGGCGGTTTTTCTTTTATGGCGTGTGCGCGCGCTTTCAGGCGCGCGCCAACGCCGGCGGACGAGGACGCCCTTATTCGGCCGCTTCGCCCACCATGCCGCCGACGACGGCGTGAAAGCCGCTATCGACGTGCATGATCTCGGCCGTCACGCCGCTCGCGAGGTCCGACAACAGAAAGGCGGCGGTATTGCCGACTTGCTCGATCGTCACATTGCGCTTGAGCGGCGCGTTTTGCTCGACGAATTCGAGGATTCTGCCGAAGCCCTTGATCCCGCTGGCGGCAAGCGTCTTGATGGGACCGGCGGAAATGCCGTTGACGCGCACGCCCTTGGGGCCGACCGCGCCGGCCATGTAGCGCACGCATGCTTCGAGCGCGGCCTTGGCGACGCCCATCGTGTTGTAGTTCGGGATGACGCGCTCGGCGCCGAGGTACGAGAGCGTGAGCAGCGACGCGTTCTCCGACAGCATCGGCAGCGCCGCCTTTGCGAGGGCGGGGAAGCTATAGGCCGAGATATCGTGAGCGATGCGAAAGTTTTCACGCGTCATGCCTTCGAGGAAATCCCCGGCGATCGCCTCGCGCGGCGCGAAGCCGATCGAATGAACGAGACCGTCGAGCTTGGGCCAGTGCTGCCCCAGCGAGGCGAAGAGCGCGTCGATTTGCGCGTCGTCGGCCACGTCGCAAGGAAACACGAGTTCGCTGCCGAATTCAGCGGCGAATTCGACGATGCGGTCCTTGAAGCGATCGCCGACATACGTGAAGGCGAGTTCCGCGCCTTCGCGCTTGCAAGCTTGCGCGATGCCGTAGGCGATCGAGCGGTTCGACAGCAGACCGGTCAGCAAAATGCGTTTTCCAGCGAGAAAGCCCATGAATTCTCCTAGCGTTGTCAGTGCCGGGCGCCATGCGCGCAAGCGCCGCACAGCGGTGGCGGGTATCGGTTTGGGTAGAATTCTCTCACATTGGCACTTATGATCATCCGATGACGGTGACGACGACTCTAGGCCGGCGCCCGCTTGCGCCACGAAACACACGCGTGCGCCTCGCTTGGCGTCTGCTGTGCGCATGCTGGCTTGCGTGGGCATTGGGCTTGGCGCGCCCGGCCATGGCGGTCTATGCCATCGCCCAATTCGGCGAACCCAAGTACCCGGCCGGGTTCAAGCATTTCGATTACGTCAATCCGCAGGCGCCCAAAGGCGGCACGCTCGTGCTGGCGAATCCGAACCGGCTCACGAGCTTCGACAAGTTCAATCCGTTCACGATGCGCGGCAATCCGGCGCCCGGCATCGAGATGCTGTTCGAAAGCTTGACGACGGGCAGTTCCGACGAAGTGGCCTCCGCCTACGGGCTGCTCGCCGACGATATCCGTGTCGCGCCCGATCGCCTCTCGGTCACGTTTCATCTGAACCCTCGCGCGCGTTTCTCGAACGGCGATCCCGTCACGGCCGAGGACGTCAAATACTCCTTCGACACACTCAAGAGCGCCCAGGCCGCACCGCAGTTCTCGGTGTTTTACGGCGACATCGCGCGCGCCGTCGTCGTCGATGCCGCCACGGTCCGCTTCGAATTTCGTCAGCCCAACCGGGAACTGCCGCTGATCGCGGGCGGCGTGCCAATCTTCTCGCACAAGTGGGGGCTGCGGCCCGACGGCACGCGTATCCCATTCGATCAGCTCGCCTTCGAGCAGCCGATCGGCAGCGGGCCGTACATCATCGATCACTACGATACGGGCCACACGATCACCTATCGGCGCAACCCGTCGTATTGGGGCGCCGCGCTGCCCGTGCGGGTCGGCACGGGCAACTTCGATCGCATCACCTATAAGCTTTACGCCGACAGCACCGCTCGGCTCGAAGCCTTCAAGGCAGGCGAATACGATGCGCTCGTGGAGTACATCGCGCGCAATTGGGCGCGGCGCGATGTGGGCAAGCGTTTCGACGACGGTGAACTGATCAAGCGCGAGTTCCGCCAGCACAACGGGGCCGGCATGCAAGGCTTCGTGATGAACTTGCGACGTCCGCTGTTCCAGGACGTGCGCGTGCGCCAAGCGCTCGATCTCGCGTTCGACTTCGAATGGCTGAACCGGCAGTTGTTCTTCGGCGGCTACACGCGGCTCGACAGCTATTTCTCCGATAGCGCGCAACAAGCGACCGGCATGCCCAGCGAGGGCGAGCTTGCGATTCTGAACCCGTTGCGTGCTCAACTGGATCCGGCGGTGTTCGGGCCGATGACGGTGCAGCCGAGCACGGATCCGCCCGGCTCGCTGCGGGCCAATCTGCTCAAAGCGCGCGCGCTGCTGGCCCAAGCAGGCTGGCACTACCGCGACGGCGCGCTGCGCAACGCACAGGGACAACCGTTTCGCTTCGAGATTCTCGACGATTCGGGGGCGGCGATGGCCCCTGTCGCAAGCGTCTACATTCGCAACCTGAAGAAGCTCGGCATCGAAGCGAACTTTCGCACCGTCGACTTTGCGTTGATTCAAAAGCGCTTCGATACGTTCGACTTCGACATGACGTCGCTGCGCTACCCGGACGTGCAAGTCCCGGGGACCGAGCAGGTGTCGCGCTTCGGCAGCAAATCCGCCGACGAGCAAGGCTCGGACAACCTGATGGGATTGAAGTCGCCGGCCGTCGATGCAATCTTGCGTACGCTCGTGCATGCGCAGACGAGAGCGCAACTCGTCGATGCGGCGCGCGCGCTCGATCGCGTGCTGATGCACGGCTATTACGTCGTGCCGCAGTGGTTCAGCACCACGCATCGCATCGCGTATAAGCATACGCTGCGGTATCCGGCCACGCTGCCGCTGTACTATTCGGCGAGCGATTGGATCGTCTCGACGTGGTGGTTTGCGCCATCGTCGCCGGGCGGCAGCGGGGCCGCGGGGAACTAGTTCATCGCGGGCCGCGCGCCGGCTTCGCTTAGCTCATTTTCGGGTGCACGTATATGTGGAGTTACGTCCTCAAGCGACTGCTGCTAATGATTCCGACGCTGATCGGGGTGCTGACGCTGACTTTCGCCGTCATTCAGTTCGTACCGGGCGGCCCGGTCGAGCAAGCCGCCTATGAGCTTCGCAAGGGCGCGGTGCAGGAAGGGCAGGCAAGGCCCTTCGGTTTGCGCGCGAACTCGGGCGTGGACGCGCAGCAACTCGCTCAGCTCAAAGCGCTGTACGGTTTCGACAAGCCGCCGCTCACGCGCTACTGGTTGATGCTGTCGCGCTTCGCTCGCTTCGACCTGGGTCAGAGCTACTTCCATCATCAGAGCGTATGGTCGCTCGTCGTCTCGAAGCTGCCGGTATCGATTAGCATCGGGCTGTGGACGTTTTTCCTCACCTATTTGATATCGGTGCCGCTCGGCATCGCCAAGGCCGTGCGCAATGGTTCGCCGTTCGATCTCGCAACGAGCTTGATCGTGCTCGTGGGCTATGCGATTCCCGGTTTCGTGTTGGGCGTATTGCTGCTCGTGCTGTTCGGCGGCGGCTCGTTCCTGCAGATCTTCCCGCTGCGCGGCTTGGTGTCGGACAACTTTGCGCAATTGAGCCTGGGCGGAAAGATTGCCGATTACCTTTGGCACATAACGCTGCCGGTGACGGCTTCGGTCGTCGGCAGCTTCGCCGTGGTGACGATGCTGACGAAGAATGCCTTTCTCGACGAAATCAAAAAGCAGTATGTGCTGACCGCGCGAGCGAAGGGTTTGAGCGAGCGGCGCGTGCTGTGGAAGCACGTGTTTCGCAATGCAATGCTGCCGCTCGTGGTGGGCTTTCCAGCGGCGTTCATCGGGGCGTTCTTCACGGGCAGCCTGTTGATCGAAACGCTGTTCTCGCTAGACGGTTTGGGCCTGCTTTCCTATGAGTCCGTGGTGCGCCGCGACTATCCCGTCGTACTGGGCACGCTCTACATCTTCACGCTGATCGGGCTCGCAACGAAGCTGTTGTCCGACCTGTGCTACGTCTGGGTCGATCCGCGTATTCAATTCGAACAATTGGAGCGTTAGCGTTGAATCACGTTAGCCCCCGTACCGGCGCAGACGCGCAACCGCGCAGCGCACTGCCGAGCGTTCTCGCTTCGCCTTCGCCGATGCGCCGCGTATGGCGGCGCTTCAAGGCGCAGCGCTTGGGCTATTGGAGCCTCGTGCTGTTCGTCGCCGCCTTTGCCGCGAGCCTCGCCGGGCCGTTATGGTCGAACGACAAGCCGCTCGTCGTTCGCTACGACGGCAAGTTTTATTTCCCGATTGCCAAAACCTATCCGGAGACGCGCTTCGGGGGCGATTTCCCCACGCCGGCGGATTACCTCGACCCCTATGTGAAACAGCGCTTCTCGTTGCCCGGCAATTTTGCGTTATATCCGCCGAATCACTATTACTACGACACGCTCAACTACTTCTCGCGCGAGCCCAATCCCGCGCCGCCATCGGCCGAGAATTGGCTCGGCACCGATTCTCAAGGCCGCGATGTGTTCGCACGACTCTTGTACGGCTTTCGCGTATCGGTCGAGTTCGCGTTGGTGCTGACGTTGATCGGCAGCGTGCTCGGCATCGTCGCGGGGGCCGTGCAAGGGTATTTCGGCGGACGCATCGATATCGTGGGGCAGCGCCTGATCGAAATCTGGAGCTCGTTGCCCGAGCTCTACTTGCTGATCATTTTCGCGTCGATTTTCGAGCCTAGCTTCTTGCTGCTCATCGTCTTGCTGTCGCTGTTCGGCTGGATTGGATTGGCCGACTACGTGCGCGCCGAATGTTTGCGCAACCGCACCCAGGACTATGTGCGCGCGGCGCGCGCCATGGGCCTATCGAATTGGCAAATCATTTGGCGCCACGTTTTGCCCAATAGCCTGACACCCGTCATCACGTTTCTGCCGTTCCGCATGAGCGGATCGATTCTCGCGCTGACGAGCCTCGATTTCCTCGGTCTGGGCGTGCCCGCGCCGACGCCCAGCCTTGGCGAATTGCTCGCGCAAGGGAAAGCGAATCTCGATGCCTGGTGGATTTCGCTCTCGACGTTCGGCGTGCTCGTCGTCACGCTGCTGCTGTTGACGTTCATGGGCGATGCGTTGCGCAATGCGCTCGACACGCGTATCGCCGACGCGATGCGCGCCGGAGGCAATCAATGAGCGCCGCGTCGGCAGTTCCCCTCACGCCCTCGGACGCGTCGGCGTGCGCCGCGCCGCTGCTCGAACTCGAGCATCTGCGCGTTGCGTTCGGCGATACGGTCGCCGTGGACGATCTGACGTTTTCCATCGCGCAGGGCGAGCGCGTGGCGCTCGTCGGCGAATCGGGATCGGGCAAGACCGTGACTGCGCTCGCGATCCTGCGGCTGCTGCGCGATGCGCAAATCGGCGGCAGCATTCGCTTTGCCGGAGAGGATCTGCTCGGCAAAAGC
Source organism: Trinickia sp. Y13 (assembly GCF_029522115.1). Lineage (GTDB taxonomy): Bacteria > Pseudomonadota > Gammaproteobacteria > Burkholderiales > Burkholderiaceae > Trinickia. The sequence continues at coordinate 248,268 of NZ_JAKWFK010000003.1, forward strand.
GAGCGGGCCATGCAAGCGCTGCGCGGCTCCGACATCGCGATGATCTTCCAAGAGCCGATGACGGCGCTCAATCCGCTTTATACGATCGGCGAGCAGATTGCCGAGACGATCGTCGCGCATGAAGGCGTCTCGCCGCAGCAAGGCCGGTTACGGGCCGTGGAACTGCTGGCCCGCACGGGGGTGGCCGAGCCGGCCAAGCGCGTGCTGAGCTACCCGCATCAGCTCTCGGGAGGACAGCGCCAACGCGCCATGATCGCAATGGCGCTGGCTTGCCGGCCGCGTCTGTTGTTGGCCGACGAACCGACCACGGCACTCGATGTGACGATTCGCGCACAGATCGTCGATCTGTTGCTCGACATTCAGCGCGACGAAGCGCAAAAGCGCGGCATGGCCGTTTTGCTGATCACGCACGACCTCAATCTCGTGCGGCGCTTCGCCCAGCGCGTCGCGGTCATGGAGCGCGGTTTGCTCGTCGAAAGCGGGCCGGTCGAGCGCGTGTTCGAAGCGCCGCAGCACCCGTACACGCAGCGCTTGATCGCAAGCCGCCCGCAACGCAGCGTGACGCCGGTGCTGCCGATCGCGCCGGTGCTGATCGATGCCCGAGAAGTGTCCGTATCGTTTGCGACGCCCATGCCCGGCGTGCGCGGTTGGTTCCGCTCGGGCCGCTTCACAGCCGTATCGAGCGCGAGCGTCAACGTCAGACAAGGCGAGACGCTCGGCATCGTCGGCGAATCGGGCTCGGGCAAATCGACGCTGGCAATGGCGCTGCTAGGGCTGCAGCGCACAGTCCAAGGCTCCATCGAGTTCCAAGGGCGGCCGCTCGCAAGCTACCGCGGCCGCGAGCAGACACAACTGCGCTCGAACATGCAGGTCGTGTTTCAAGATCCGTTCAGTTCGCTGTCCCCGCGTCAGACCATCGAGCGCATCGTCGGCGAAGGATTGGCGTTGCATCGTCCCCAATTGAATGCGACCGCGCGTCGCGAAAAGGTAATTGCCGTATTACGGGAAGTGGGGATCGATCGAGCGGCGCTGGCGCGGTATCCGCACGAATTCTCGGGCGGGCAGCGGCAGCGCATCGCGATCGCGCGCGCTTTGGTGTTGGAGCCGCGGCTGCTGGTGCTGGACGAGCCGACCAGCGCGCTCGATGTCTCGATTCAGCAGCAGGTGCTGACGCTCCTGACGGCGTTGCAGCACAAATACAACCTCGGATTCGTTTTCATCAGCCATGATTTGGCCGTGATCGGCGCGATGGCTCACCGCGTGGCGGTCATGCAAAACGGGGCCATCGTGGAAAGCGGTGACGTAGAAAAAATCTTCTCGAATCCGGCCCATCCGTATACGCGAAAACTCCTCGCTGCGAGCCTGCAAGGGTAATTCGTAGCAATTGTGACGGTACCCCGATTGTTTTTTTTAATTTGTTTTGACATTCGGTAACTTCGTGGCTAGTATCGTCCAAACTTTTCGCAGTTCACTGATTCTTAAGCAAAACCTACCGACCAATGCAGCACCGATATTTTGCCCAGGCTTGTACGCGCGTCGTCGCCGGGATGTTCATTGGCGTGTTGATGACGGCAGCAGCCGGCGCGTTCGCAGAAGAAACCAACAATTCGCAGCAGATCGCTTCACCCGCCTCGGCTCAGATAGAGTCGAATGCGTCGTCTTCTTCACAGGCCTCTTCCTCGCAATCGTTAAACGTCACCAGCACCACGGGTCGCGCAAAGGCGTTCCTGTCGGGTGTCGCAGGGAAGGCGGGCGACGTCGTTGTCGGCGCGCTGAACATGATCGGTGTGCGCTATCGCTGGGGCGGCAGTTCGCCCGATTCGGGGCTTGATTGCAGCGGCTTCGTGCGCTACGTGTTCCAGGACACCCTGGGTATGGCGCTGCCGCGCCGTGCCGAGGAAATGAGCCGCGTCGGAGAGAAGGTGCGAATGGCCGATCTGAAACCGGGCGATCTCGTTTTCTTCAACACGATGCGTCGCACGTTCTCGCACGTGGGCATCTATATTGGCGGCAACAAGTTCGTGCATTCGCCGTCGACGGGGAGCACCATTCGGGTCGATGATCTCGACAATGGCTACTGGGAAAAGCGCTTCACCGGCGCGCGCCGGATCGAAACGCAGTTCCATACGAAGGACGACGACCTGCGCCAGCGCGTTAGCGCAAGCTTTAATGACGTCGGTGTGAGCGGCAACTGACGCCTCGACCGATAGCTTGCCGGCCGTTGCTATCGGTCGGCAACGGGCTCGGGCCGTCGGCTCGAGCCGCTCGCTGAAGTAAGTGGCCCGCTTAGGCGGGCTTTTTCACGTGCGTGTTGCGTTGCGGCTTTGCCTTCAAGCCGCCGCGGCCGCGCCTTGCCGATGGTCGGCCAGCTTGCGCTGCAGGTCCCCATAGAGCCGCGCCACGGCTTCTTCCCCCGCCAAAATGGCTGCGTTGCGCTGGCCGAAATCGGCCCCGCTCATTGCGGCGAGATTCGGACGGATGACGAAATCCGCATATTTCTCGAGCTCGTAGGTCTTGATCGTTTGTCCCATGATCGTGAACGTCTGAAGCAGCACGTCGAACGAGCTTTGCGTCAGCGCGGTTTCGGGATTGGCCGAGATGTCGACGGCGATCACGAAATCGGCGCCCATTTTGCGCGCGAATGAAGCAGGGACGGGGCTAACTAGCCCGCCGTCTACGTACTCGTGACCGCCGATCTTCACAGGCTCGAATATCGATGGGACGCTGCACGAGGCTCGCACCGCGATGCCCGTATCGCCGCGCTGGAACAAAATCGGCTGGCCGCTGCGCAGATCGGTGGCCACGATGCCGAGCGGTCGCGCCATCTTCTCGATCGGCCGGTTGTGCAACGTCGTATCGACGTAGCTTTGCAGGGCGACGCCTTGCAGGAAGCCCCGCGTGCGGAACGGCATGGCCCAATCGCTGATCGACGCTTGATCCATCGTCAACGCCAGCTTGTTGATTTGCAGCCCGCTCATGCCGGAGGCATAAAGCGCGCCAACGACCGAGCCCGCGCTCGTGCCGCAGATCAGATCGACTTGGAGCCCGCGGGCTTCTAGCGCTTTAATGACGCCGATATGTGCGAAACCGCGTGCGGCGCCGCCGCCTAGCGCTAGACCGATCCGAAGCGGCTTTTGCGGCGCAGCCGGTTTCGTTTCGACGTTCGACTCGTTCTGCTTGGTGACGGGCGAAGCGCAGGCGGCGAGCAGGGCCGATGCGCATGCAACGGTGAACTCGCGACGGGCGAGTCGGGGGGAAGACGATTTCAACGGTATCTCCAGCGGCGCGCCCGGGAGGCGCACATCGATGCGCCGGGCGTGGATAGTGGCGCGCCGGCACGCCGGCCAGCCGGCCGGCGCGCGCACATGATACGGCAAAAGCGAACCGCGTCGGCGGCCTTGCCTATGTCGGTCGCAGGGCGGCGACGGCGAGCCGCCGGTTATAATCGCCGCTTACTTTTCTGTTCGTTCGATGGCGCCGCGCTCTTCGTGACTTGCGCCCGCCGCCGAACCATCGACGCTACCTATGACGACCGTCCGCACCCGCTTCGCCCCGAGCCCGACCGGCTTCATTCATCTCGGCAACATTCGTTCCGCGCTTTACCCCTGGGCTTTCGCTCGCAAGATGAAGGGCACGTTCATCCTGCGCATCGAAGATACGGACGTGGAGCGATCGACGCCCGAATCGGTCAATGCAATCCTCGAAGGCATGGCGTGGCTAGGATTGGACTTCGACGAGGGGCCCTTCTACCAGATGCAGCGCATGGATCGTTATCGCGAGGTCGTCGCGCAAATGCTCGATCAAGGCCTCGCGTATCGCTGCTACATGTCGATGGAAGAGCTCGAGGCGTTGCGCGAGCGTCAACGTCTGGCCGGCGAAAAGCCGCGCTACGACGGCACGTGGCGGCCCGAGCCGGGCAAGATCTTGCCGGAGCCGCCCGCGGGCGTCGAGCCCGTGATTCGCTTCAAGAATCCGCTGACGGGCGTGGTCGCTTGGGACGATGCGGTCAAGGGGCCTGTCGAAATTTCGAACGACGAACTCGACGATCTCGTCATTGCGCGGCCGGACGGCACGCCCACCTACAACTTTTGCGTGGTCGTCGACGATCTCGATATGTGCATCACGCACGTGATTCGCGGCGACGATCACGTCAACAACACGCCGCGGCAGATCAACATTCTGCGCGCGCTCGGCGGGCAAACGCCCGTGTACGCACACTTGCCCACGGTGCTGAACGAAGCCGGTGAAAAAATGAGCAAGCGGCACGGCGCGATGAGTGTCATGGGCTATCGCGATGCAGGCTATCTGCCCGAAGCCGTGCTCAATTATTTGGCGCGCCTCGGCTGGTCGCACGGCGACGCCGAAATTTTTTCACGGGAGCAGTTCGTCGAGTGGTTCAACCTCGAGCATCTGGGCAAGTCCCCCGCGCAGTACGACCACAATAAGCTCAACTGGCTTAACAATCACTACATCAAGGAAGCCGACAATGCGCGCCTCGGCGAGCTCGCGAAACCGTTCTTCGCAGCGCTCGGCATCGGCGAGGCGGCGTTGGCCGGCGGACCGGCTTTAGCGTCGGTCGTGGCGCTGATGAAAGACCGGGCGACGACCGTCAAGGAAATCGCGGAAAACGCCGCGATGTTCTATCGCACGCCGGCGCCCGACGCCGACGCCCTCGCGCAGCATCTGACTGATGCGGCGCGGCCGGCGCTCGCGGAACTTGCCGCTACGTTGCGCAGCGCCGAATGGACGAAGGAGGGCATCGGCGCCGCGCTGAAGGCGACGCTCGCAGCTCACAAACTCAAGATGCCTCAATTGGCGATGCCCGTGCGCCTGCTCGTGCTGGGCACAACGCATACGCCGTCGATCGACGCCGTGCTCGCGCTGCTACCTCGCGAGGTGGTGACGGCGCGCCTGGATGCGGCGGCCTAGGCGCTGGCGCGCGCATCGCCGCGAAAAAAATGCGTGGCGATGCACGAAGGGTATTTACAAGTTCCGAAAGCCTCTATAAAATCTCATTTCTGTTCTGCACGGGGGTATAGCTCAGCTGGGAGAGCGCTTGCATGGCATGCAAGAGGTCAGCGGTTCGATCCCGCTTACCTCCACCAAGAACTGTTCAGCAGTCGATCGAAGTAGTACCAAAGGCCCCGTCAGCGTCATGCTCACGGGGTTTTTTGTTGCCCGCTCGTCATCTCGTGCGCCGTGCTTTCAACGCGCCGATCGTTTCTTCCGTTGCCCACGCGCGCCGTCTCGGGTCGATCCATTCGCGATCCCTAATTCACACGATAAAAAACTTTAACTTTTCCTAATGGATTGGTGCGCGCAATATCGTTGGCAGAGAGGGGCCGCGGCCAAATCCAGGCGAGGCGCGGCCCACCGCTGCGACGGACGGCACGAGACGTTTTCGGCACTGTGGTAGGCACGGCGGTAGGCACCGCGCTAGGCACGGCGGTATCGTGAGGACTCCTAACGAGTTCGCAGCCCGCGCGGCGGGGCCTACCAAGTGCGAACGACCCACGCTCTTCTTTATCGATCGATACGGGTGTTGCACCCCGTGCGAGTTCGACCGCTTTCGTGACTCCACTAAAGGTACGGCATATGAAGATTTGCGTTTATGGCGCTGGGGCAATCGGTGCATATATGGGCGGGCGGCTCGCGCAGGCCGGAGCGGACGTCAGCTTCGTTGCGCGCGGGCCGCATCTCGCGGCAATGCAAGCGAATGGCGTAAGGCTCGTGACGGAGGAAGACACGCGTGTCGTCCACGTGCGATGCACGTCCGACGCGAGCGAGCTCGGGCCGCAGGACTACGTCATCATCGCGCTCAAGGCGCACTCGGTGCCCGGTGTCATCGAGGCGATGCAACCGCTGCTGGGCCCGCAGACCGCGGTGGTCACGGCCGTCAACGGCATCCCGTACTGGTACTTTCATCGGCACGGCGGCGAGTTCGCGGGTGCCAAGCTGCAGAGCATCGATCCCGGCGGCGCGCAGTGGGATCGTCTGGGCCCCGAGCGCGCCATCGGTTGCGTGCTCTATCCGGCCGCCGAGATCGTCGAGCCCGGCGTCGTGCGGCATGTCTACGGTAACAAGTTTCCGCTTGGTGAACCGAGTGGCGAGCAGACCGAGCGCATTGTCATGTTGCAGGAAGCCATGGTGGCGGCCGGCTTCGATGCGCCGATCCGGGACAACATTCGCGACGAGATCTGGCTCAAGCTGTGGGGCAATCTTTGCTTCAACCCGATTAGTGCGCTAACGCACGCAACCCTGGACATCATCGCGAGCAACCCGGCGACCCGCGCGGTCTCGCGCTCGATGATGCTCGAGGCGAAGTCGATTGCCGAGCGCTTCGGCGTGCGTTTTCGCGTGGACGTCGAGCGGAGGATCGATGGGGCGGGCGCCGTCGGCGCGCACAAGACCTCCATGTTGCAGGACCTCGAGCAAGGACGGCCGATGGAAATCGATCCGCTGCTGACGGTCGTGCAGGAGATGGGGCGGCTCGTGGGGCAGGCCACGCCGATCATCGATGCCGTGCTGGCGCTCATCAAGTTGCGCGAACAGACTGCGCAGCAGACGCGCACCGGTCACGCCGCCCAGCCTAGTCGCGCAGCGACGGCAGAGCCACCGCGCGAAGCGGTCCGCGCGGCATAGCGCGTCATTGCGCCGGTTGCCCGCCCGCGAGTGCGATGGCAGGGCGCAGAACGCGTCCGTGGCCGCGCGCTCGCAAGCTGCATCCGGACGGGCCCCTGACGAGGGGCCCGTCCCTTTTCCGGTGTGCCTCTCGTACGTCTGCGTTGGCGTAACATGGAGTTGTTTCATGGGCGCAACGTCCGTGAAATATCACATACCAAATACTTGACGATTACCGCATTGCATCATTACCATGAGCTTGTCTGGTCGTAATGACCGCTTTCACATGGAGTAGTGCGATGGAACTGTCTTCTTTGACCTTATTGACCGCGGCGGGCCTTGTCCTTGGCGCCGCCGCGACTTACTTGATGGCCCAACTGCTGCCTGCGCCTGTCGCCGAGATGGCCGCGCGCCACGGGCGCTTCGTCGGTCTCGGAGAGGGCAGGCAAGCTACCACGCCGCCGGCGCCGCATCGCCGTCGGACCCAGCGCGAGGCAATGAATGTCGTCAGAACTGCTCACTCCTAAGCAGGCCGGCGCGCCTGTAACGCTTTCGCTGAAGTCGATCGGCGCGAACGTCAGCTTGCGCGATCAGGCGTACGCCATGTTGCGCAAGGCCATTGCCGACGCGGACATCTACGCGACGCGCGAGCCCGTGCGTTTGGATGAACGCATGCTCAGTGAAACGCTCGGAGTGAGCCGCACGCCGATCCGCGAGGCGATGACGCTGCTCGAGCAAGAGGGTTTCTTGCGTACGGTGCCGCGGCGCGGCATCTACATCGTGCGTAAGAGCAAGCGCGAGATCGTGGAAATGATTCAAATGTGGGCCGCGCTCGAGAGCATGGCCGCGCGGCTGGCGACCCAGAATGCCAGCGACGAAGAAATCGCGCGATTGCGGCGCATGTTCGACAATTTTCGCGATACGACGCCGGCCGAGCATATCGCGGAGTACTCCGATGCGAACATCGCCTTTCATCAGGCCATCGTGGAATTGTCGAAATCGCAAATCATCCTCGAGACGATCAAGAATATCTTCGTGCACGTGCGAGCGATTCGCCGTATGACGATTTCACAAAGCGATCGTGCGGCGCGCTCGATCGTCGATCATCTGCGCATCATCGAAGCGCTCGAGCAACGCGATACCGATCTGGCCGAGCGGCTGGTGCGGCAACATTCGCTCGATCTCGCCGCGTACGTCGACGCGCACTGCGATTTTCTCGACTGAGGCGTGCGCGGGCGCGGCGCCCTCGGCTCAACTCGATGGCGCCAGTTTCGCCGTCAATGCGCTCACGCGCGTGATTTTTTCGAGTTGAGCCGCGCCTTCCTCGATCAAGAACCGCTTGAAGGCTTCGGCGACGGGGGGCAACCGCTTGTTCTTGCGGTGCACGACGTACCAGTTGAGCATCACGGGGAAGCGTTCGACGTCGAGCACGACGAGATGGCCGACCTGTAGCTCGAGGCTGATCGTATGACCCGAGAGGAAAGCGATGCCCATGCCGGCGATGACCGCCTGCTTGATCGTTTCCGTGCTCTTGATTTCCATTGCGATCTTCAGATGATCAAGCCGCCCTCCCAGGCCGTCTTGCATGGAATTCCACGTGTCCGAGCCGCGTTCGCGCACGATGAACGACTCCTGCGTCAACTGGTCCATGCTGATGAAACGTTTGCCGGCGAGCGGATGGGTGGGCGCCGCGACGATCACGTACGGGTGCGGCGCGAATGGTTCATTGACGACGTCCATGCCCGCCGGCGGCCGAACCATGACGGCAAGATCCGTTTGGTTCGTCGATAGCTGGTGCAGCAACTCTTCGCGATTGTGGACCGAGAGGTTGAACGTGACGCCGGCATGGCGGCGCGTGAATTCGGCAAGCAGGCGGGGAAAGAAGTAATCGCCGGCGCTGATGACGGCGACATTGAGCGTGCCGCCCGAGATGCCTTTGAGCTGGCTCATCGCTTCGTCCTCCTGCTGGAATTGCTGGAGGATCGTACGGCTGAACTGCAGCATCTCCGCGCCGGCAGGCGTCAGGTAGATCTTCTTGCCCAATTGTTCGAACAGCGGCAGCCCGGCGTGGTCCTCCAGTTGCGCGACTTGTGTCGAAACGGCAGGCTGAGTCAAATGCAGTTCCTCGGCCGCCCGTGAAAAGCTCAACAGGCGCGCCACCGTTTCGAACACCTTCAATTGCCGAAGCGTTGCGTTTCTGATGGTCATTGCAGGTGCCGGCCTATAAGCGAAACTAGATCGTTATCCTAGCAAGCTTCAACGTTTCCTAACTTAGGCAAAGACCCTATGCACGCGCGCGGCGCACGCGTGGGAGTCACGCGTCGGCATCTCCCGGGAACGCTGGCGCCATGGGGAGAGGAGCGTTGCGTGCGCTCGCCGCAATGGGGGCACCGAGCCGATACGCTGCCGCGCATGGCCTGCGTCTGTGGAAACAAGCGCGTTCGGCGACGGGAAACCATAAGTCATTGTGAATCAAGACGGTAATAAAGTTTGATTATCGATAATCGTCCTAAGCCCCTAGCATGCCTCTATGCATCCGGCAGATTGATCCTCCAAGGCGATGGGCTCCGACGCGTGCGCATCGACCGTCGGGCCGCAGGCCTTTTGTCTATGGATCGACCTCTCGGTGCGCTTGCTTTTCAGGCGGCGTGTTGGACTCGGACATGAATTGACCAAGTGCACCGCTCGAGTGCGCTAGCCGGGCCGCCTTTCGCTTTCGATAACGAAATCATGGAGACGAAGCACATGGACGGATCTGCACTACAGACCCCGGCGTTTTGGAAAAACAGGTGGTGCCAGCTCGTCATAGGCATGCTTTGCATGGCGCTTATCGCTAACCTGCAGTACGCCTGGACGCTATTCGTTGCGCCGATACATGCGAAGCACGGCTGGAACAGGGCCGAGATCCAGTTGGCGTTCTCTATCTTCGTCATCACCGAAACCTGGCTCGTGCCAATCGAAGGGTACCTCGTCGACCGATTCGGGCCGCGGCCTGTCGTCGCCGTCGGCGCGCTGTTCGCGGGCGTCGCGTGGGTCATGGATTCGCTCGCGTCGTCGCTGCCTGTCCTGTATGCGGCTGCGGTCATCGCGGGCATCGGCGCCGGATGCGTATACGGCACATGCGTCGGTAACGCGCTGAAGCTGTTCCCCGATCGCCGCGGCCTGGCGGCGGGCTTGACGGCCGCAGGGTTCGGCGCCGGCGCGGCCGTGACTGTCATCCCGATCGCAAACATGATCGTGCGGGCCGGCTACGAGCATACGTTTTTCTTTTTCGGCATCGTGCAGGGCGCTTGCATCCTCGCGCTCGCGCTGTTGCTCGGCAAGCCTGCGTTGCGCGGCTATGGTGCGCCCAAGCGAAAGCTCGCCGTCACGAAGATCGACTACACCGCCAAGCAGATGGTCCGCACTCCGGTGTTCTGGATGATTTACGTATCGTTCGTGGCGGTAGCCGCGGGCGGCTTGATGGCAACGGCGCAAATCGGACCGATCGCCAAGGATCTCGGCTTGGCGCGCATCCCCATGACGCTCTTCGGCATGACGTTGCCGTTGCTGACGATGACGCTGTCGATCGACAACCTGTGCAATGGGCTGACGCGCCCCCTGTGCGGATTCCTCTCCGATAGGATCGGACGCGAGAACACGATGTTCATCGTCTTCATCGGCGAGGGGCTCGCACTGCTCGGGCTGATGCAATACGGGACGAATCCGTACGCGTTCATGACGTTTGCCGCCTTCATCTTTCTGTGCTGGGGGGAAATTTTCTCGATTTTCCCGGCCATCTGTGCCGATACCTTCGGCAGCAAGTTCGCGGCGGGCAATGCCGGCGTGTTGTACACCGCCAAGGGCACCGCGTCGCTGCTTGTTCCGCTCGCATCGATTTTGGCCTCGACGGGCGGCTGGAACGCCGTATTCCTGGTTGCCGCTAGCATCACGATCGTAGCCGGCGTAAGCGCGAAGTTCCTGCTCGCACCGATGCGCGCCCGGTGGCTCGAAGCGCAGGGGGCCGAAGAATCATTCGTCGCGGCGCCGCGGCCCTCTACGATGCCACACTGACATTGCCCGCCGGCGCCTGGCTCGAGTTGGGGTAGGCGTCCGGTTTTTCGCTTAGGCGTCTTCGGTTGCCGGCGGCGGCAAAAAGAAACACCGCGCTGTGCGCGGTGTTTCGGATTTGATTAGGTGTCCTAATTATTATGGCGCCGCTCGGGCGCCGAATGAGATCCGGTTTAGGCGCCGGCCAGCATGGGCAGTGGGAAGTCCGTGGCGGGATGGGGCTCGCGGGCGCGAACCTGAACGACCGAAGGACGATTGGTCTCGAGCGCGACGGCGTGGCGGACGCACGGCGGCTCCGGCCGCAGTTCGTTCTTCTTCTCGAGAATCGCCCGGCTCAGGAAATTGGCGCTGTAGGCCGTGAGCAGGTGAGGCTGATGCATTTGGATGTACGCGACGATGCGCTCGCGTTCGTCCTCGATGCCGGCGAGCGACGCGAGCGTGCGAACGTCCCAACGAAAGCGCAGCCCGAGTTCGGCGAACGCCATGTTGTAGGCGCACAGATGCGCGTCGAGTTCGGTCAGGTCGCGGGATGTTGGATTCATGGGCTCCTCCTTAATCGGTCAATCGTGACTGAGCTAAAGCATAGAGCCATCAGAAATAGATGATAGTTAAAGTTTTATTGGAAAAGCATAAGCAATAAGTTATCGATCCGAGAGGTGAATTGCGCTGCGCGTCGACGTACGTGGCTGGCTACGGAGGAGGATGTATTTACGCCTTGGTATTTAGTGGTATGTGATATATCGTATAACCCATGCCAAAAATACGAGTGGAGACATGACGATTAACAGGGAAGCCGCCACCTACCGGCCGCCTACGGCGCTGTCGTTGGCACCGCTCGGACCCGCTGCATCGTTGCGCGATCGGGCATATGCGAGCTTGCGGCAGGCGATTGCCGAAACGGACATCTACCGCAGCCGGGAGGCCATCCGTCTCGACGAGAAAGAGGTCGCCGAAGCGCTGGGCGTGAGCCGCACACCGGTTCGCGAAGCCATGACGCTGCTCGAACAGCAAGGTTTCTTGCGCACGGTACCAAGGCGCGGCGTCTACATCCTGCGCAAAAGCAAGCGGGAAATCGTCGACATGATCCACATGTGGGCCGCGCTGGAAAGCATGGCTGCCCGCTTGGCCACGCTGAGTGCGTCGGCCGAGGACTTCGCGGCGCTGCGGCGCTTGTTCGATGCCTTTTGCGAAGCTGCTCCGTCCGCGCATGTCGACGCATATTCCGAAGCCAACCTTGCTTTTCACCAGTCACTCGTCGAGTTGTCCGGCTCGCATCTACTGATCGAGGCGGTTAGGAACATCTTCGTGCACGTACGCGCGATCAGGCGCACGACCATCGCTCGCGGCGATCGTGCGTCACGCTCCATCGCCGAGCACATGAGCATCATCGAAGCGCTCGAGGCGCGCGACACCGAACTGGCGGAGCGGCTCGTGCGGCAGCACTCGCTCGATCTGGCGGCATTCGTCGAGGCGCACTGCGACTTCCTCGACTGACGCGCGTGGCGTCGAACGAGCGCTACGCGAAGGAGCACAAAACTGCTTGATAAAACACAGTATGTGGCATATGGTATATCACAGCCGAACAACAAAGGCGCAAGGAGGCAGGACATGGCAGCAGTGATTGGGCAAATCGAGGCAGAGAGCGTCCCCGAAACGGAAGCGCCGTCGATGACCGACGGATTTCACCTGGTCATCGACGCATTCAAGCTGAACGGCATCGACACGATCTACGGGCTTCCCGGCATCCCGGTTACCGACCTGGCGCGGCTCGCGCAAGCGCGCGGCATGCGCGTCATCAGTTTTCGCCATGAGCAGAACGCGGGCAACGCTGCCGCAATCGCCGGCTATCTCACGCAAAAGCCTGGGCTGTGCCTGACCGTGTCGGCCCCCGGCTTCCTCAACGGCCTGACGGCGTTGGCCAACGCCACGACGAACTGCTTTCCGATGATCCTCGTGAGCGGGTCGAGCGAGCGGGAAATCGTCGATCTTCAGCAGGGCGATTACGAGGAGATGGACCAGTTGAACATCGCCCGCCCTCACGCGAAAGCCGCGTACCGGGTGTTGCATGCCGAAGACATCGGCATTGGTGTCGCTCGCGCCATTCGCGCCGCCGTTTCGGGGCGCCCGGGCGGCGTGTACCTCGACTTGCCGGCCAAGCTGCTGGCCCAAACGATGACGGCGGAAGCCGGACGGCGTTCGCTCGTGCGCGTCGTCGACGCCGCGCCGCGCCAGTTGCCGTCCCCGGAGTCGGTCGAGCGGGCGATCGACTTGCTGAAGAGCGCGAAGCGTCCGCTTATCTTGCTCGGAAAAGGCGCAGCTTATGCGCGTGCAGATGCCGAGATTCGCGCGCTGGTGGAGCGCTCCGGCATTCCATACCTGCCGATGTCGATGGCCAAGGGACTCTTGCCCGACGACCATCCCCAGTCGGCATCGGCGGCGCGCTCGTTCGTGCTGGCAGAGTCGGATGTCGTCCTGCTGATCGGCGCGCGCTTGAATTGGCTGCTCTCGCACGGCAAAGGCAAGACGTGGGGCGCGCCGAAGCGGTTCATTCAGGTGGACATATCGCCGACGGAAATCGACAGCAACGTGGCCATCGCGGCGCCGGTGGTCGGCGATATCGGCTCGTGCGTGTCGGCGCTGCTCGAAGGCATCGGCGCTTCGTTCCCGCGGCCCGACGCGGCGTGGCTGCAAGCGGTCGGCGAGCGCAAGAGCAAGAACCTCGAAAAGATGGCTGCGACGCTCGCGAAAGATCCCGTGCCGATGAATTTTCACAGCGCGCTGCGCGTACTGCGCGATGTCGTGAAGGCCAACCCGAGCGTGACCGTCGTCAACGAGGGCGCCAATACGCTCGACTACGCCCGCAGCATCATCGACATGTATGAACCACGCAAGCGGCTCGACTGCGGTACATGGGGAATCATGGGGATCGGCATGGGCTTCGCGATCGGCGCGGCCGTCGAAACGGGCAAGCAAGTCATCGCGATCGAAGGCGACAGCGCGTTCGGTTTCAGCGGCATGGAGGTGGAAACGATCTGCCGCTACCGCTTGCCCGTGTGCATCGTCGTCTTCAATAACAACGGCGTCTATCGCGGGACCGACAAAAACCCGTGCGGCGGCGAGGACGTCGCGCCTACCGTGTTCGTCAAAGGCGCGCGCTACGACAAGCTGATCGAAGCGTTCGGCGGCAAGGGCTACCACGTGAGCACGCCCGCGGAGCTCGAGCGTGCGCTGCGGGAAGCGATCGCATTGGGCGAGCCGGTACTCATCAACGCCGTGATCGACGAAGCGGCCGGCACCGAGAGCGGGCGCTTGACGAATCTCAATCCGCAAAGCGCCGCCAACAAGAAATGACCTCCCTCCAACATCCGGAATCAGCCATTAGGAGAACGAACGTGAGCCTACCCTTGGAAGGTATCAAGATCATCGATTTCACTCATGTGCAGGCAGGGCCGGCTTGCACGCAGATGCTTGCTTGGTTCGGCGCCGATGTGATCAAGGTCGAGCGCCCAGGCTCCGGCGACGTGACGCGCACGCAGTTGCGCGATATCCCCGGCGTCGATGCCCTCTACTTCACCATGCTCAACAGCAACAAACGTTCGCTGACGCTGGACACGAAGAAGGACGAAGGCAAAGCCGTGCTCGAGAAGCTGATTCGGGAATCGGACGTGCTCGTCGAAAACTTCGGCCCGGGGGCGCTCGATCGCATGGGCTTTTCGTGGGAGCGCATCAACGAGCTCAATGCGAAAATGATCGTCGCGTCGGTCAAGGGTTTTTCGGACGGCCACCACTATTCGGATCTCAAGGTCTACGAGAACGTCGCCCAGTGCGCGGGCGGCGCGGCATCGACCACGGGCTTCTGGGACGGTCCCCCGACTGTCAGCGCCGCGGCGCTCGGCGACAGCAATACGGGCATGCATCTGGCCATCGGCATTCTCACGGCGATTATCGGCCGCCAGCAGACAGGCAAAGGCCAAAAAGTTGCCGTGGCGATGCAAGACGCGGTGCTCAATCTATGCCGCGTGAAGCTGCGCGACCAGCAGCGTCTGGAACGCGTCGGCTACCTGGAAGAGTATCCGCAGTATCCGCACGGCACGTTCAGCGATGTGGTGCCGCGCGGCGGCAACGCGGGCGGCGGCGGCCAGCCGGGTTGGGTGCTCAAGTGCAAGGGCTGGGAGACCGATCCCAACGCCTACATCTACTTCACGGTGCAGGGGCATGCGTGGGCGCCGATTTGCCGCGCGCTCGGACGCCCCGAGTGGATCGACGATCCCGACTACAACACCCCGGAAGCTCGCCAGCCGCATATCTTCGACATTTTCGCGAAGATCGAGCAGTGGCTGGCCGACAAGACGAAGTACGAGGCCGTCGACATCCTGCGCAAGTTCGATATCCCGTGCTCGCCCGTTCTCAGCATGAAGGAACTCGCGAACGACGAATCGCTGCGCAAGTCGGGCTCGATCGTGGAGGTGGAGCATAAAGAGCGAGGCACGTATTTGACGATCGGCAGTCCGATCAAGTTTTCGGACCTCAAACCCGAAATCAAATCATCGCCGCTGCTCGGCGAGCATACCGAGGAGGTATTGCTCGGGCTGGGTTATACGAAGGACCAGGTGCGCGAAATGCGCGAGGTGGGCGCCGTCTGAGTGCTACGCTGCGGTGCGGGCGGCCGTATCGACGGCGTGCCCGCGTCGCTTCGATCATTCGCGCATAGGGGGAAGGGGCAATGCAAACGTCGGTTGATTTATCGCAGCTCGTATCGGCGATCGGAGATGCGGTGGTGGTGTGCGATCCGGACGGAATGATCACGCTGTGGAACGGCGCGGCCGAGCGCATCTTCGGTTTTACGGAACAAGAAGCGCTCGGCAAGTCGCTCGATCTCATCATTCCCCAACGCTTGCAGGAGCGCCATTGGTCCGGGTACCGGAACACGATGCAGACGGGGCAAACGCGCTACGGCAGCCAAGTGTTGAAGGTGCCGGCCGTGCGCAAGGGGGGCGGCGCGCTCTCGATCGCATTTACCGTGGCTTTGCTGCGCGATGCGGCCGGAGCCGTGAACGGCATTGCTTCCGTCATTCGAGACGAAACCGAGCGATTTCAGGAAGAGCGCGATTTGCGTAAGCGGCTGGCGGCGCTCGAGGCGCGCGCAAGTGCATGAGCGCGACCCGCGAGGGGGCGCGTGGCTACGGCAGCTTGAACGAGGAGTCAAACGCGATGCAAGTGGAAATACTGGGGCCGTTCCGGCTGGAGTTGTCCGCGATGCAACTGATCGAGAACGGCGGGTGGACGGCGTATGCCGCCGTGCGCAATGCGGACGATAGCGAAACGCGTGAACGCGTGAGCTTGCTGCCATATCAGCGCGTCGTCGGCGACGCGGTGTTCGCAAGCGAGGCTGCGGCGCTTGCCGCCGCGCGTCGTGTGGCGATTGCGTTGGCCGCCGCGACCGAGCCGCAAGGATAAGCGCGAGACAAGACGGCAACGTGCCGATGTCGGCCTAGCAATTAGGATTCCTAAATAATTACGATGGCTCGCATGTCCGCACTCGGCGGCACCCGCCGGCGGACGGCATCGGGAGCGATTGACCGACCGATAACGAAGCAATGAGGGAGACGAGAAGTGGGCAAGGCGTTAGAGGGGGTGCGTGTCCTCGATTTCACGCACGTGCAATCCGGACCGACGTGCACGCAACTGCTTGCATGGTTCGGTGCGGATGTCATCAAAGTGGAGCGGGCGGGAGCGGGCGACGTCACGCGCGAACAACTGCGCGACATTCCCGACGCCGATAGCCTCTACTTCACCATGCTCAATCACAACAAGCGCTCGATCACGGTCGATGCGAAGCATCCGGAAGGCAGGCAGGTGCTCGAGACGCTGATTCGCCAATGCGATGTGCTCGTCGAAAACTTCTCACCGGGCGCGCTGGAACGGATGGGATTGGGCTGGGAGCGTGTACAGGTATTGAATCCGCGCATGATCTACGCCTCGGTAAAGGGTTTCGGGCCGGGCCCTTATCAGGACTGCAAGGTCTACGAGAACGTGGCGCAATGCGTGGGCGGCGCTGCGTCGACGACCGGCTTCGAGGACGGACCACCCGTCGTGAGCGGCGCGCAGATCGGCGACAGCGGCACCGGGCTGCACCTCGCGCTGGGCATCGTCACGGCGCTCTATCAGCGGACCGTGACGGGACGCGGCCAGTACGTGCTGGCCGCGATGCAAGACGCTGTGCTCAATTTGTGCCGCGTGAAGTTGCGCGATCAACAGCGGCTCGACCGCACGGGCGTGCTGCGCGAATATCCGCAACATCCGAAAGGCACGTTCGGGCCTGCGGTGCCGCGCGCCGGCAACGCATCGGGGGGCGGCCAGCCGGGCTGGATTTTGCGCTGCAAGGACTGGGAGTGGGATTACAACGCGTACATCTACTTCATCGTGCAGGCGCCCGTGTGGAGCAAGATATGCAACCTGATCGGCAGGGAGGAATGGATCGGCGATCCCGATTACGCCACCCCGGGCGCACGGCTGCCACGCCTTGCGGAGATCTTCGCGGAGATCGAGCGCTGGACGATGACGAAGACGAAGATCGAAGCCATGCAGATCCTGAACAAGTACGAGATTCCATGCGGGCCAGTTTTATCGATGAGGGAAATCGTCGACGACGAATCGCTGCGCAAAACGGGCACCATCGTCGAGATCGATCATCCAGCGCGCGGCAGTTACTTGTCGGTCGGAAATCCGATCAAGTTGTCCGATAGTCCGACCGTGGTGACGCGCTCGCCGCTACTCGGGGAGCACACGGACGAGGTGATGGCCGAATTCGGCTTTTCCGCCGAACGAATCGCCGCGTTGCGCGCCATAGGCGCCATTTGACGAGGCGGGCGCCTTTTCGCAGGGCGGGGCGTTTCGCCCCGCTCGCCGTACGACGCACGCAGCGCGGCGCACCGTGCCGTCGTACCTCCGATCATCCTTTGAAGATAGGGGTTATCCCGATGACATCGTGGATACGCTTTGAGTCGTCCGACGGAAACGTCGGGTTCGGCGTGCTGGAGAACGGCCGCGTGCGGCAGTACGACGGCGATATGTTCGGCGCTGCGCATCCGAGCGGTGCGCAGCGGCGCCTGGACGAGGTCACGCTGTTGAGTCCCTGCATGCCGAGCAAGATCGTGGCGCTGTGGAACAACTTCCACGCGCTGGCCGTCAAGCTCGAAAAGGCGCCGCCGCGACACCCGCTGTTTCTCATCAAGCCGTCGATGTCGGTGATCGGGCCCGGGCAGACGATTCGACGCCCTCTCGGGTATGACGGCAAGATTGCCTATGAGGGCGAGCTCGGTATCGTCATCGGTCGGCGCTGCAGCAACGTCATGCCGGAGCAGGCCGGCGATTACATCTTCGGCTACACGTGCGTCAACGACGTGACTGCGATCGAATTGCTGGCCGAGGACCCGAATTTCGCGCAATGGTGCCGAGCCAAGGGGTTCGATACGTTCGGCTGCATCGGCCCTGTCGTGCGCAGCGGATGGGACTGGCGCACCGCGAACGTCGTGACGCGGGTCGATGGCGTCGAGCGCCAGAACTATCCGTTGCGCGACATGATTTTCGCGCCTCACGAGCAGGTGAGCCGGCTCTCGCACGACATGACGCTGATGCCCGGCGATGTCATCGCCTGCGGCACGTCCGTCGGCGTGGGCTCGATCAAGGACGGAGCGACGGTGACGGTTTCGATCGACGGCATCGGCACGCTCTCCAACACGCTGCAATCACGAGGTTGAGATGGACGCACGATTCGAACCCGCGGCCTCCGGCGGCGCGGCGCCTGCGATGACCGTCGCCGTTCCGCGCGAAGTGCATGCCGGCGAGCGGCGCGTGGCCGCGACGCCCGAAACCGTGGGCCAACTGCTCAAGCTCGGCTACCGCGTCTGCATCGAGGCCGAAGCCGGCTTGGCCGCATCGTTTCCCGATGACGCTTATCGTGCCGCGGGCGCAGAGGTGATAGCCGATCCGCGCCGGTTATGGAGCGAGGCCGATATCGTCATCAAGGTGCGTCCACCCGAGCATCACCCCGCACTCGGCGTGGACGAAGCGGCATTGCTCGAGCCTGGGGCGACGCTGATCGGCTTCGTATGGCCGGCTCAGCATGCGTCGATGCTCGAGACGCTCGCGTCGCGTCGCGTCGACGTGCTCGCGATGGATTGCGTGCCGCGCATCTCGCGCGCGCAAAAGCTGGACGCCCTGAGTTCGATGGCCAACATCGCGGGCTATCGCGCGGTCATCGAGGCGGCGCATCACTTCGGGCGCATCTTCACCGGCCAAATCACGGCGGCGGGCAAGATGCCGCCGGCGAAGGTGCTCGTCATTGGCGCCGGCGTGGCCGGGCTGGCAGCGATTGGCGCCGCGCGGGGCCTCGGCGCGATCGTGCGCGCCTTCGACACGCGGCCGGAAGTCGAGCAGCAGGTGCAAAGCATGGGCGCCGAATTCTTGACAGTGCAGATCGAGGAGGAAGGCAGCGGCAGCGGCGGATATGCGAAGGAGATGAGCGCGCGCTATCTCGAAGCGGAACTCGCGTTATTTGCGGCGCAAGCAAAGGATGTCGACATCGTCGTGACCACCGCGCTGATCCCGGGCAAGCGCGCGCCGAAGCTGATCACGGCGCCGATGGTGGCCTGCATGCGCCCAGGCAGCGTGATCGTCGATATGGCGGCGGAGCAGGGCGGCAACTGCGAGCTCACACGGGCCGGTGAAGCCGTCGTGCACCACGGCGTGACGATCGTCGGGTACACCGATTTGCCGAGCCGGATGGCGACGCAGTCGAGCCAGCTCTTCGCCACCAACGTGCGGCATCTGGTGGCGGATCTCACGCCGGGAAAAGACGGCGTCATCCGCATCGACATGGACGACGAAGTGGTGCGCGGGGCCACGGTCGTTCACGACGGCGCCCTGACATGGCCCGCGCCCGAGCCGAAGCGTCCAAGCGTGGCGCTGCATCGCCCCGCGGCGGGTGCGCCGCCGCAGGTGGCAGCCGCGGTCGGGCCGCGTCCTGGCCGCGCATGGGGCGCGCCTGCACGCGCGCTGACCATCTGCATCGCGATCGCCGCGCTGCTGGCATTGGGCTCATTCGCGCCGCCTTCGTTTCTATCGCACCTGACCGTGTTCGTGCTGGCGGTGTTCGTTGGCTATCAAGTCATCTGGAACGTGACGCCTGCGTTGCACACGCCGTTGATGAGCGTGACCAACGCCATCAGCGGCATCATCGTCGTCGGCGCGCTTTTGCAGCTAGGCGCACACAACTCGCTCGTCGCGATATTGGGCGCACTCGCGTTGTTCGTCGCGACGATCAACATCGCCGGCGGCTTTCTCGTCACGCAGCGCATGCTGAAAATGTTTCGCAGAACTTAGGAGGCACGCGATGCTCGACGGAATCGGCAACATCGCTTATTTGGGCGCTAGCACGCTGTTCATCTTGAGTCTGCGCGGCTTGAGTCACCCTGATACGGCGCGCCGCGGCAACATCTACGGCATGATCGGCATGGTCATTGCCGTCGTCGCCACGCTGGCGATCGCGCCGGGTGCGAGCCTAGGCGTGGCGCTGGGCGGCGCCGCGGCGGGCGCGGGGCTTGGCGCGCTGCTGGCGCGGCGGGTCGAGATGACGCAAATGCCGCAACTCGTCGCGGTGCTGCATAGCTTCGTCGGACTTGCCGCCGTGCTCACGGCCGTCAATAGCTACCTCGCGCCCGCTGGCGGGCTTGCCGGCGCCGAGCGGGCCATTCACGCGTGCGAGATTTACCTTGGGGCATTGATCGGCACGGTCACGTTCTCGGGATCGATCGTCGCATTCTTGAAGCTGCAAGGCGCGATTGGCGGCAAGCCGCTCGTGCTGCCGGCGCGGCATGCGCTGAACGCCGCCATCCTCGTGGCCTGCGCGGCGCTCTGCTACCGGTTCTTGACCGCCGACACCGCCGCCGAAGGTTTATTCGCGCTGCTGACGATGATCGCGCTTGCGGGCGCATTGGGCGTGCATCTCGTCATGGCCATCGGCGGCGCCGACATGCCGGTCGTCGTGTCGATGCTCAACAGCTACTCGGGCTGGGCGGCGGCCGCGACGGGCTTCACGCTCGGAAACGACCTGCTCATCACGACGGGTGCGCTCGTCGGCTCGAGCGGCGCGATCCTGAGCTACATCATGTGCCGCGCAATGAATCGCAGCTTTGCCTCGGTCATTCTCGGCGGATTCGGCGCGACGAGCGCCTCGAGCTCCGCGCAGGCCCAGGGCGAGGCGGTGGCGGCGACAGCCGAGGAGGTCGGCGCGTTACTGCGCGATGCGTCGAACGTCATCATCGTGCCCGGATACGGCATGGCCGTCGCGCAAGCTCAATCCACCGTCAGCGAAATCACGCGCGTGCTCGCGGCCATGGGCGTGCGCGTGCGCTTCGGCATTCATCCCGTGGCGGGCCGCTTGCCGGGCCACATGAATGTGCTGCTTGCCGAGGCGAAGGTGCCTTACGACATCGTGCTCGAGATGGACGAGATCAACGACGACTTCTCCGAAGCCGACGTCGTGCTCGTGATCGGCGCCAACGATATCGTCAACCCGGGCGCGCTGGACGATCCTGCCAGCCCGATAGCCGGCATGCCGGTGTTGGAAGTGTGGAAGGCGCGCACGGTCGTGGTGTCCAAGCGCAGCATGGCGTCCGGCTACGCCGGCGTCGACAACCCGCTGTTCTACAAGGAGAATACGCGCATGCTTTTCGGTGACGCGAAGGCCAGCATCGATGCCTTGCTCAGAGCGCTCGCGGCGTAGGGTTCCGTTTCAGCCTGTCTGCGCGAAATCGCTTGCCGCGCGCGAAAGAGCATGCGTATAATACGAGGCTCTCCGGGAGAGGTCGGGTATGGTTTGAAATTGCACGATCTAGCCGGCGGCGTGTGTTGAAGTTGCTTTCGAAGTGCAGTGTTTGAAAGAAAAAACTTCACAAACGCCTAGAGGCGAGTTAGAATAGCGTTCTTCGCTGTTGACGAATGTTGAGAGCGAAAGCAAGTAGTGAAAAGATTTTGTCCCCTTCGTCTAGAGGCCTAGGACATCACCCTTTCACGGTGAGTACAGGGGTTCGAATCCCCTAGGGGACGCCAAAACATCGGCGGCGCTTCATGAAATGAGGCGAAGCAGCTTGCGAGACAAAACCGACGCTCGCAGGTAGGGTGAGCAGTATAGGAGTGGTAGTTCAGTCGGTTAGAATACCGGCCTGTCACGCCGGGGGTCGCGGGTTCGAGTCCCGTCCACTCCGCCAGACAAAGCCCGTTCAGGTATCGCTTGAACGGGCTTTTTTAATAAAAGTGTAAGCAGTACATTGTCCCCTTCGTCTAGAGGCCTAGGACATCACCCTTTCACGGTGAGTACAGGGGTTCGAATCCCCTAGGGGACGCCAGCACATCGGCTTCGTTTCTCCGTTGAAGCGAAGCAGCTTGCGAGTCGAGACCGACGTTCGCAGGCAGGCTGAGCAGCATTGGGAGTGGTAGTTCAGTTGGTTAGAATACCGGCCTGTCACGCCGGGGGTCGCGGGTTCGAGTCCCGTCCACTCCGCCAAATAAGCGTCCGCCCGAACGATGGTTCGGGCGGATTTTTTTTGTGGCTCGCGGCATGGCCCGTTTGTCGCTGGTGGGTGGATATCCCCGCCGGTCGTTCGTACTACGCCGGGCAATTGGGCATTGCAACTCGGGCCGCGCTGCCTTACTGTGGTTCCGATTTCTCTCGTTCCCGCTACGATGTTCGATCCGACCGACGCGCCGACCGCTTACGCGCCATCGCCGTTTCATCTTCGTCAGGCATCGCCGAGCGACTTCGCTTTTGCCGAAGCGCTTACGCATGCGAACATGGGCCGGTATTACGAGCGGCATCGGCTGGCTTGGCGAGCGGATTTGTTCCTAGCCAGTTGGCAGGAATCGGAAAACTTCATCCTCGAAGTCGACAATGAGCCGATCGGTTTGCTGCGGCTGACCGAAGAGGGCGATTCGTTGCATATCCGCGACGTGCAAATCGCGCCCGACCACCGAGGCCGGGGTGCGGGTACCTTTTTGCTCGAGATGTCCCACCGTTGGGCGCGAGAGCGCGGATTGCGCGAGTTGCAACTGCGTGTGTTCGTCGACAACCCGGCGGCTCGTCTTTACCTGCGCATGGGGTACCGGCTCGCGGGCCCACGCCTCGCGCAATTGGGCGCGATTCGCCACATGACGCGGCGCGTCTGACGTCACGGCCCCGATCGGCATGACGTGCCGGCGATAAGCGGCGCGGCCTGCCACCTGCCTTCGATCAAACGGCAGGCGACGGCACGGTGAGCCCGTCGAAATCGTCG
This sequence comes from Trinickia sp. Y13, assembly GCF_029522115.1. GTDB lineage: Bacteria > Pseudomonadota > Gammaproteobacteria > Burkholderiales > Burkholderiaceae > Trinickia. Next base: position 271,271 of record NZ_JAKWFK010000003.1, read on the forward strand.
TCGCCGCCTCGTTCGGGGGCGGATTCCGCATCGCGCATCATGAACGCGCGCGGGCTTTCGCCAAATGCGCGGCGGAACATGGCCGAAAACGCGCTCTGGCTTTGATAGCCGAGCTCGTGGGCGATCTGCGACAGTGCGCGGCCGCGTGTGAGCAGCGGTATGGCGCGGGCGAGCACCGCCTGCTGGCGCCACTGCGAAAAGCTCATGCCGAGTTCTTGACGAAAGAGCCGGGCGATCGTGCGTGTGCTCGCGCCGACAGTCGCGGCCCAATACTCCAGCGAGTCCGTGTTGCCCGGATCGGCCAGCAGCGCTTCGCACAACGCGCGCAGCCGCTTTTCCTTCGGCATGGGCACGGACAGCGGCAGGGGTTCCGAGCGCGTGATCTCGTCGAGCGCCAACGCGCCGAGCAGCCGTTCGCGCGGCGCGCCTAGGCCGTCGACGTCAAGCGCCGCGATGACCTCGCGCAGCAAGCCCGACATCTCCACCACGCGGCAGGCATCGAGCCCCGGCGGCACGACCGACTCCTCGATGTAGAGCGTGCGCAAATAGGCATCCTCGAGGATGACGACTTCGTGCGGCACATGCGGCGGCACCCAAATGGCGCGCGAGGGCGGGACCATCCAAGTGCTGCTTGCGACGCCCACGCGAAGCACGCCGCGCGAGGCATAGGCGAGTTGCGCCCAGGCGTGCATATGCAGGGCGATGCGCTCGCCAGCCGGCATCGGGCGCGCCCGCACACGGATCGGGTGGGCGGGCGTGGGAGCGAACTCCGGCGGGATGTCGATGAGGCGGACGCGGGCGCTTGGTGGGCGCGGCGTGGGCTCGTTCGTGCTCATAGCGAAAACCCGTTGGCGGAATGAAAGACAACGCCTATCGGGATGGCAAGCGTGGATCGGATGCTCCGTATTGTATGTGCGTCGTTTGATTCGAGATGCATAATGCACGAGCCGAGCGCGGGCGAAGTCCACAAGCCGAATCAGCCACAGCCTGCGATGCGAGTCACCACGAACAAAAATGGGGGCGAGGGCACATGCGATACGTATTCGTGTACGGGACGCTGCGAGCGGGTGAGATCAACGATATCTGGCAAGCGGCCGCGCGCCATGAGATTGCGGCGCCGCGGCTCATCGGCAGGTCGGTCGTCTCCGGGCGGTTGTACGATTTTGGGGACTATCCGGGACTCGTGCCCGACGAGACGGCGGGACCGGTGAGCGGCGACGTCTACGAGATCGAAGACGCGCTCGTGCCCGTGCTCGATCGCATCGAAGGCGTGCAGCCTGGCGTGGACAGCCTGTTCAAATCGCGTGCGATCGACGTTCCGGTTGCGGGGCGGCTGCTGCCGTGCTTCTTTTACCCTGTCGACGAGCCATCGGTCCAGGGACGCATCCGCATCGAGGCCGGCGATTGGATCGCATATCGCTTGGCGCGCGACGCGGTCAGCTCGCTCGTGTACGGTAGCTGAGCGGCCGCCGAATTCCCTATGCGCGGCGCTGTCATGCGACGGCGCCCGAACGCCGCCGCCGCATGCTGTCGGTATCGCTGACGTTTACACCTGCTCGTAAAGCGGCAACGTCAGGAATTCGGTGAACGTTTCCGACGTCGACATTTGCTCGAAGATCGTCGCGGCGCGATCGTAGGACTGCGTATCGCCACCGACGGACCCTTTGATTTTCGGCAGTTCTTCGGCAATCAGGCCGCGCACGAGTTCGGCGGTGACTTTGCGGCCGTCCTCGAGCTTGCCCTTCGGCGAGCGGATCCATTGCCAGACTTGCGAGCGCGAGATTTCGGCCGTCGCCGCGTCCTCCATCAGGTTCTGGATCGGCACGCAGCCGTTGCCTGCGAGCCATGAGCCGAGATAGTGAATCCCGACGTTGATGTTGTTGCGCAAGCCCGTTTCCGTGATCGGCGTTTCGGGGCGGAAGTCGAGCAAATCGGTGGCCGTCACTTGCACGTCGTCGCGTTGCTTGTCGATCTGATTGGGCCTGTCGCCGAGCACGCTGACGAACTCTTCCATCGCAACCGGCACGAGCCCCGGATGCGCGACCCAGCCGCCGTCGTAGCCGTCTGTCGCATCGCGCTTCTTGTCCGCGCGCACGCCGGCCATGGCCTTCTCGTTCGCGGCGGCATCGCTCTTGATCGGAATCAGCGCGCTCATCCCGCCGATCGCGGGCGCGCGGCGCTTGTGGCACGTCCTGAGCAATTGCAACGCATAAGCGCGCATGAACGGCACCGTCATGGTGATTTGCGCGCGATCGGCCAGGCAGAAATCCTTGTCGTTCTTGAACTTCTTGATTGCCGAGAAGATGTAATCCCAGCGCCCGGCGTTCAGCCCCGCGCTGTGCTCGCGCAACTCGTACAGGATCTCGTCCATTTCGAACGCCGCGAGGATCGTCTCGATCAGCACGGTCGCGCGAATCGTGCCGCGCGGCAGACCAATCGCTTCCTGGGCGGCGATGAAAATATCGTTCCACAGGCGCGCTTCGAGGTGGCTTTCCATCTTCGGCAGATAGAAGTAGGGGCCGCTGCCGCGTGCGAGCAGTTCACGGGCGTTGTGGAACAGGTAGAGCGCGAAATCGAAGATGCCGCCCGAGACGCGCTGGCCGTCCACGGTGACATGCTTCTCGTCGAGGTGCCAGCCGCGCGGGCGCACCACGAGCGTGGCCGTCTTCTCGTTCAGCGTGTAGGTCTTGCCGTTCTGTTCGAGCGAGATCGTGCGGCGCACCGCATCCTTCAGATTCAATTGCCCCGTGATCTGATTGTGCCAATTGGGGGTATTCGAATCCTCGAAGTCGGTCATGTAGGAATCGGCGCCCGAGTTCAAGGCGTTGATGATCATCTTGCGCTCGACGGGCCCCGTGATCTCGACGCGGCGGCATTCGAGGTCTTTCGGCAGCGGCGCGATCGTCCAATCGCCATCGCGGACCGCCTTCGTTTGCGCAAGGAAATCCGGGCGCTCGCCGGCATCTAGCCGCTGCGTGCGCTGCGCACGCGCTTGCAGCAGTTCACGTCGACGCGCTTCGAACGCGCGGTGCAGGTTGGCGACGAGGGCGAGCGCTTCGGGCGTCAGGATGGTTTCGAAGCCCGCTTCGATTGCGCCGGTGATTTGCATGCCTTGCGGCAACGACAAGGTGTTCGCCATGGAATATCTCCTTTGGTCGGTCAGATGGCAAAAATACAAGCGGGCGGCATGGCGCACCGGGCTGTGGCGCGCCATGCCGCCCGCTTCAATCCTTTTCGGGCGGCGCGAGCGCCTGCACGAAGGCAACGAGGTCGGACATTGCGCGGCCGGTGCCGTGCGGCTTCGTTTGGAGTTCCTCGAGGGGCGCTCCGGCGCGATTGATCCAGAAAGTGGTGTAGCCGAACCATCCCGCGCCGGCCACATCCCAGCCGTTCGACGAGACGAAAACGATCTCTCGCGCGTTGGCGCCGACGGCGCGCGTGCCGAGCGCATAAGCGGCCGGCGCCGGCTTATAGGCGCGGACCGCATCCACCGACAACACGTGATCGAACAGATCGGCAATACCCGCGCTCTTCACTGCGACCTCGAGCATTTCCGGGTTGCCGTTCGAAAGAATGCCAAGGCTCGGGCTGTGGCCGTCGGCTGCGTCCGTGCAGGTGTGCAGCGCGCGAAGGGCGCGCAATGCGGGCGCCGAATCGGGAAAGGCCGATAGGCACGCGTACTGATCCATGAGGCGTTTCTCGCCGGCGCCGTCGAGCGGCAACTGCAAGCGCCGCGCCGCATAGCGCAGTGCGTCGAGCGTGATGTCCCAGAACGGTTTGTAGTGAGCGCCGCCCGGATCGGCCAGGGTGCGCAACTGCGAGTATTCGATTTGCTTCAGGCGCCACAACTGCGACAGCGCGTCGCCTCGCCCGGGAAACAACTGCTCGGCTGCGGCCACCACCGAGTGGACGTCGAAGAGAGTGCCGTACGCGTCGAACAGCACCGCTTGGGGCAGACGTCGTGGCGAAGTCGACATGGCCTAGGCTCCCGGTTTTCTCGCGTGATTCAGGTCTGGAACGAATTCTATTTGTGACTTGATAGATTGAAAAATAGGCTTGGAGTCACTTTATCTGTGACTTTTTAGTGCATAATCGGCCGATCGGTCTTTGGCGAAGGGGTATCTCGTCGTGTCGCGCTTCAAGCAAATCGAAACGTTCGTTGCCGTGGCGGCAAAGGGCAGCCTGTCGGCCGCGGCTCAGGCCGAAGGCGTGGCCCCGGCCGTGATCGGCCGGCGGTTGGACGCGCTCGAAGAGCGGCTTGGTGTGAAGTTGCTGGTGCGCACGACGCGCAAACTCTCGCTGACGTTCGAAGGCTCTGCGTTCCTGGAGGATTGCCAGCGGATCGTCAACGACATGCAGAACGCCGAAGCCAGCGTCTCGGCGGGCGGCGTCAAGGCGAGCGGCCATGTGCGCGTGTCGGCGCCGGCCGGTTTTGGCCGTAAGCACGTCGCGCCCTTGATTCCGGCATTCGCGTCGGCGCATCCCGAGGTATCCGTGGCGCTCGATTTGTCCGACCGCATGGTCGATCTCGTCAACGAAGGCTTCGACTGCGCCGTGCGTTTCGGCGAATTGCCCGATTCCTCGCTCGTGTCCCTGCGGCTCGGCGAGAATCGCCGCGTGTGCGTCGCCGCGCCGGCTTACCTCACCCATCGCGGGACCCCACGCACGCTGGCCGATCTCGCTCATCACAACTGCCTGGCGCTCGCAGCCGGGGTCAACCAGCAACGCGGCTGGACTTTCCAGCAAGAGGGCAAGATCGTGTCGATCAAAGTCTCGGGCACGCTGGAATGTTCCGATGGCGCCGTGCTGCATGACTGGTGCTTGGCGGGCCATGGCCTGGCATGGCGCTCGTCCTGGGAGGCGGGGGAGGACATTGCGGCGGGCCGCCTCGTGACCGTGCTCGACGCCTTCGCCGCACCGCCGATCGGAATTCATGCGGTGTTTCCGCAACGGCGGCATCTGCCGTTGCGGGTGCGGCTGTTTCTCGATTTCCTCAAGCATACCTATGAGCGTCCCGGCTACTGGCAATAACGACCGATCGTCACTGAGGCGGCGACCGTGCGGGCGGGTTTCCGATATGCGGACTCACCCGAGGCGCCGCCATCGGTAGGCCAACGCCGCACTACAATCGATCAGGGCAGCGCTCGCGCAGCGAGGCCGCTTAGCCATTGCCCAGCGGCGAACATCCATCGACGAGGCAGGCGCCATGTTCAAGCACATCCTGGTCCCAACTGACGGTTCGGATCTCTCCAAGAAAGCGATCGACGGGGCGATCGATCTCGCGCGCACGGTCGGTGCGCGTATCACGGCCTATGCATGCTTGCCGCAGTACCCGTATTCGCCGTTTTCGGAAGTCGTCGTCGAGCAGCCCGCCGATTTTCTAGCGCGCAGCGAACGCGAAGCGCGCGAGCATCTCGACGAAATCGAAGCGGCTGCGCGTCTCGCGGGCGTACCCTGCAGCAGCCAAACGAGCGTCCATCCTTCCGCGTATCTGGGCATCATCGAGGCGGCCGAGAGCGGCGGATGCGACGTCATTTTCATGGCCTCGCACGGCCGCAAAGGGCTTGGCAGCTTACTCATCGGCAGCGAGACGCAGCGCGTGCTCACCCATACCAAGATTCCCGTGATCGTCTACCGCTGATTCGGCGCGTTCGATCGAAGGCGTTTGCGGCGCACTGGGTTTAAACGTCAGGCCCCGCATGCATCGCGCATGCGGGGCCCGCGTCCCTCCCTGGTCCCCTGTGCTGGTTCTATTGCTTACGCGACCTTCTTGTCGAAGAACTGTTCGTCTTCGGTCGAGCCGTGCAGGGCAGTCGTCGAGGCATCGCGCTCCACCGTCTGAGTGACGGCATCGAAGTAGCCGGTGCCGACTTCGCGCTGGTGCTTCACGGCCGTGAAGCCCTTCTCGGCGGCCGCGAACTCGGCTTGCTGCAGTTCGACGAACGCACTCATCTGCGAGCGCGCATAGCCATGGGCGAGGTTGAACATCGAGTAGTTGAGTGCGTGGAAACCCGCCAGCGTGATGAACTGGAACTTGTAGCCCATCGCGCCCAGTTCCTTCTGGAACTTCGCGATCGTCGCATCATCGAGGTTCTTCTTCCAGTTGAAGGACGGAGAGCAGTTGTACGAGAGCAGCTTGCCGGGGAATTGCTTGTGGATGGCTTCGGCGAACTTCTTCGCGTATTCGAGATCGGGCTTGCCCGTCTCGCACCAGATCATGTCGGCGTACGGCGCGTAGGCGAGGCCGCGCGAGATCGCTTGCTCGAGACCCGGCTTCGTGCGGAAGAAGCCTTCGACCGTGCGCTCGCCGGTCAGGAACGGGCGATCGTTCTCGTCGACGTCCGAGGTGATCAGGTCGGCCGCTTCGGCATCCGTGCGAGCGATCAGCACCGTCGGCACGCCGCAGACGTCGGCTGCCAGACGCGCTGCCGTCAGCTTGGCGACGTTCTCGCGGGTCGGCACCAGCACTTTGCCGCCCATGTGGCCGCACTTCTTCACCGATGCGAGCTGGTCTTCGAAGTGAACGCCCGAGGCGCCTGCCTCGATCATCGCCTTCATCAGTTCGAACGCGTTGAGCACACCGCCGAAACCGGCTTCGGCGTCCGCGACGATGGGGGCGAAGAAGTCCACATAGCCTTCCTCGCCAGGGTTCTTGCCTTCCGACCATTGGATTTGATCGGCGCGCGTGAGCGTGTTGTTGATGCGCTTGACGACGAGCGGCACCGAATTGGCCGGATACAGCGATTGGTCGGGGTACATTTCGCCCGCGACATTGGCGTCGCCCGCCACCTGCCAGCCGGAGAGGTAGATCGCCTTCAGGCCGGCTTTCACTTGTTGCATCGCTTGATTGCCCGTCAGCGCGCCCAGGGCGTTGACGAACGGCTCGGTGTTCACCAGATTCCAGAGCTTTTGGGCGCCTTCCTTGGCGATCGTATGCTCCGGCTGCAACGAGCCGCGCAGACGGACGACGTCTTCGGCCGTATAACCGCGCTTGATGCCTTTCCAGCGCGGATCGGTTTCCCATTGCTGCTGAAGTTGCTGTGCTTGTTGTTGCCGTGACATGGTGTGGCTCCTTGTTGCCTGAAAGAGAGAAGACAGCGATCTCGTTTGTCGCGACGTTCTGTGGCGCGAACTCTTATATAAGAGTCTAGGCAATGTGAAGCCGGGAGGGTATCGGGAATTTGATGTTTTTATATATCTTTTAATTGTGAAAAATCAAATAGTTACATAATTTATATCGCAATACGAAATGACATTTTCCATCCCGCAACGACCAGCGTTGTGCCACGCAACACAGATTTTTACGACGCAAAAGGGTTTTTCGTATCGTGAAATTGGGGCGCGAAGGTTTGTGCGGGCACCGGTACAGGCCTAAACCTCGAGGCGAAAAAAAACCGGAGCGGGTTTAACTCCGCACCGGTTCTCGTCCGCTCGACTCAGCTTCCGCCTGCTATGGGCGGCGCGAGCCTCTCTGTATCAGCCGCTACGGCGTGCGCCGCGCTGGCCGTCGCTGCGGCGGCCTTGGTAGCCCTCGCGAGCACCGAAGCCCTCGCGCGGGCCATTCGAGTTGCGGGCGCCCCAGCCACCGCTGCCGCCGCGCTTTTCGCCGGCGCCGGTGCCGGCGCTCGCGCCACGCGAGGCGCCGTTCGAGCCGAAACGGCGGCCGCCGTTATTGCCACCCGGACGGCCACGGCCGTTGCCGTTGCCGCTTCGGGCAGGCGGCGCCTTGCGCGGCTCGAAGCCTTCGATGACGTTGACCGCCAGCGGCGTACGCACGAAGCGCTCGATCCGTTTGAGCGCGCCTTGCTCGGCGTGATGCACGAGGCTCACGGCGATGCCCGAGCGCCCGGCGCGGCCTGTACGGCCGATACGGTGCACGTAGTCTTCGGCGAATTTCGGCAAGTCGTAGTTGAAGACGTGCGTGATGCCGGGGATGTCGATACCGCGAGCGGCGACATCGGTCGCCACGAGCACGCGCACGCGGCGCTCGCGCAACGCGCGGACCGTGCGGTTGCGCGCGCCTTGCGGCAGGTCGCCGTGCAATGCGGCCGAAGAGAAGCCGGCGTCGGCGAGGCGGCCCGCCAACTGATCGGCATCGCTCTTCGTGGCCGTGAACACGATGGCCTGGTCGAGCGCCGAATCGCGCAGCAGATGATCGAGCAAGCGATCTTTGTGATCGCGGTCGTCGACGTAATGGACCGTCTGCGCGATGTTCGTGCGCGATTCCATCCGCTGAACAATCTCGATGCGCTCGGGGTCCTTCAGCAGGCGGCTCGTCAGCGAACCGATCTTGCCGTCCAGCGTGGCCGAGAACAGCATCGTTTGGCGCGAGGCGGGCGTAGCGGCGACGATCGTCTCGATGTCGTCGATGAAGCCCATGTCGAGCATGCGGTCGGCTTCGTCCAGCACGAGCATTTGCAGTTGCGACAGGTCGATGCGGCCGCGCTCGAGATGGTCGAGCAGGCGGCCCGGCGTTGCCACGAGGATTTCCGGGTTCTTGGCGAGCAACGTCAATTGCTGGCCATAGGCCACGCCGCCAAGAATGCTGACCGTGCGCAAGCGACGCAGATGCTTGCCGTAGGTCGATGCGGCCGTCGTGACTTGCATGGCGAGCTCACGCGTGGGCGTCAGCACGAGCAAGCCCGGCTGCGCCACGGGCGGGCCGCGGCGCGGGCGGCGCTCGCCGCCGGCTTCGCGCGGCTGCCCAGCTTGGTTTTTTTGCACTTGGGCGAAACGTTCGATCGCCGGCAGCATGAAGGCTGCGGTTTTGCCCGAACCCGTGGGGCTCGAGACGAGCAAATCGCGGCCCGCGATGGCGGCCGGAATGGCGCGCTCTTGCACGGGCGTGGGTGCGGCATAGCCCGCTGCCGTCAGCGCCGAAAGGATTTCGGGCGACAGGCCTAGCGAGGCGAAGGTCGGGCCGGAGGGCGTTTCGACGGCCGGCTCGATCGCGGTAGCGGCATCGGCGGGCAGATCGAGAGCGCGATCGGCGATAGCGGTCAACGGGCTGGTTTCAAAGCTCGAAGTCATGAGAATCCTAAGAAGACGTCAAAGATACGTCGGCGCCAATCGGCATTACCCAAGTCGTCGGATTCAGCATGCAAGAGGAACGCGCGCAAATCGAAAAACGGGGGCAGCTCGCGAATCGATGCGAGCTTTTCGTTAGAAGCTGTATCGGGTACGGGACGCCGCTATGGCATCGCCGCCAGCCTGGTATAAGACGGCCTGTAAGGGCCTAGGCGGAAGGGGACAGGTTCTAAACTGGATTGGAGCAAAACGCTACGGTAGCGCATTACATCCCGGCTTGTTACCGGCAGGTGACGCGCAAGCCGCCATTATACGAGGTTTTGCTGCGCTGCGCCACTACGGCGTGGCTCAAGCGCGAAGGGGCGCGCCGGCGCCCCGGTTCTAGGTGGCGGTGCCGTTCTTCAGCGCTTCCACGAGTTCGACGTATTGCTGCTTCGCCACGTCTTGCGCCGTGCCTTTTAACGAGGCCCACGCGTCGTACTTGTACTTGCCCACGATGTCCGTGAAGCCGGGCTTATCGCCATGCACGTCGCCTTCGGTGGCTTGCTTGAAGAGCGCATACAGACGCAGCAAGGTCATATTGCCGGGTTTCTCCGGCAACGCTTTGACGTCGACTTGGGCTTGCTCGAACTGCGTATCGACATTGCTCATGACAACTCTCCCATGCGGAAACGGTAAGGCTGCCGATCATAGCAAGCGACACCGCCGAAAAGGTCGAGCGCTGCTTCCAAACGCGCGCGGCGAAACGGCGCGCGCCGCGCTAGTGCGACGCGCCGCATGCGGGCGTCGGAGCGCCGCGCTACCCGCATTACAATAGCGCCCATGACATCCACTGTGCTGCTTGCTCTCGATACATCGACCGAATATTGCTCGGTTGCGCTGCTTCGCGCCGAAGGGCCGTCGGCTGCTGCCGAATCGGCTTCGTCGCGCATTTGGTTCCGCCACGAGCGGACCGGGCCGCTTTCCAGTTCGCGCGTGTTGCCCGCCGTGCGCGAATTGTTCGACGAAGCCGGCTTGACGCTCGGGCAGTGCAACGCCGTGGCCTTCGGCGCCGGACCCGGGTCGTTCACGGGTTTGCGCACGGCGACGGGCGTCGCGCAAGGTCTTGCCTTCGGGCTCGGGGTGAGCGTCGTTCCGATCAGCACGTTGCTCGTCTGCGCCGAAAGCGTGCGCCGGCGCGAGCCGTCGATTGCGCGCGTGTTGGCGGTGCTCGACGCGCGCATGGACGAAGTCTACTGGGCCGACTACGCCTGGGATGCCGCCGCCGCAGAGTGGCGCACGCTGACGCCGCCCACCCTTTCGGCGCCCGAGTCGCTGGCGGCGCCCGATGAACCGTTCGCGCTCGCCGGCAACGCCGCTCGCGCCTTCGGCGAACGGTTGGCGCTTTCCCGGCAGGCCGCACTCGTCGATCACGAAGCGTTGCCGGATGCGCGACCGCTTGCGTTCGCGGCGTTGCGCGCTTACGGCGCGGGTCGCGTGGTGGCCGCCCACAATGCCGCGCCTGAGTATGTGCGTGACAAGGTTGCTCAGACGACGGCCGAACGGATGGCCGAGCGCGCCGCGCGAGGCGGCCAGGAGGCGCGATGAGCGGGGTGCTGCTCGCCGACCGGTATATGTCGCCCATGACGGAGGCCGATCTCGACGAGGTGGCCGCCGTCGAACGCGAAGCCTATGATTTCCCCTGGTCGCGCGGCAACTTCGAAGATTCGCTGCGCAACGGCTACTTCGGCGTTTGCATGCGGCATCTGACCGGCACGCTCGTGGGCTATTGCGTGCTGATGCCCGTCGTCGATGAAATGCATCTGCTCAACTTATGCGTGTCGCCGCAGGCGCAAGGGACGGGCGCCGGTCTCACGCTGCTGCGAGAAGCCGTGCGCATCACCCGCAGCAAACAGTTGAGCGGGCTCTTGCTGGAGGTTCGGCCTTCCAACGTGCGCGCACTGCGGCTGTACGAACGGTTCGGCTTCACCACGATCGGCCGGCGCAAAAACTACTACCCGGCACGGCGGCATGGCCTCGAGGATGCGCTCGTGATGCGCTACACATTTGAGGAGGGCAACGATGGCGCTCGATGAAGCCGCGCTCGACACGCTGGGCCTGACGACCCTTTGGGTGCGCCGGGGCGCGCCGGCCGGCCGGGGCGAGCCCTTGGGAGAGTCCGTGCCGTCGCCGCAGCAGGGGGCCGCTCAGGTCGAGGACACGCCGCCGCAAGTTATGGCGAGCTTGGCGCAAGAGACGCCGGCAGCCCGTGCGCCGCAAGGCGAAGCGACACCGCCCGCAAGCGTGCCGCAAGGCGAGGCGACGGCGCGTGCCGTATCGATGCCTAGGGTGGAAAGCGGCGTTGCGATGCTCGATTGGGACGCGCTCGAAGCGCGCGTTTCGGCGTGCGAGCAGTGCCGGCTTTGCGAGAAGCGCACCCGAACCGTGTTCGGCGTGGGAGACCGTGCAGCCGATTGGATGCTGATCGGCGAGGCGCCAGGCGAAAACGAGGACAAGCAGGGCGAGCCGTTCGTCGGCCAGGCGGGCAAGCTGCTCGACAGCATGTTGCGAGCGGTTTCGCTCGCGCGCGGCGAGAACGTGTATATCGCCAACGTCGTCAAATGCAGGCCGCCGGGCAACCGCAACCCCGAGCCTGACGAAGTGGCGCGCTGCGAGCCGTATTTGCAGCGGCAGGTGGCGCTCGTCAAACCGAAGCTCATCGTCGCGCTGGGCCGAGTCGCCGCGCAGAATCTGCTCAAGACCGACGCGAGCATTTCGTCGCTGCGGGGCCGAGTGCATCGTTACGAAGACGTTCCGGTCATCGTGACCTATCACCCCGCCTACTTGCTGCGCAGTTTGCCGGACAAGGCGAAAGCGTGGCTCGACTTGTGCCTTGCGAGCGATACCTACCGGCAAGCCCTGGACGAGCAACGGGCGGCGCGATGAGTACGCTCGAGCCGGCCGCTGCCCCAGCCGCCGCGCTCGATGCGTTGCTGCGCGTGTTGTCCGATCCGTTGGTCCGCGACTTGGCCTGGCTGCTGTTGAGCACACCGCTACTGCGCGCCCAGCCGAGCGCGGGCGAGCTTGCCAATCCTTTCGAAAGCGTAGCCGAGATGCAGGCCACGATCGATTGGCTGCTTGCGCTCGAGCGCGATCCAAGGCCACTGCGCGAAGCGATTGCAGGTGCGCGCGTCGTGCGTCTGGGACGCTACGCCGAATGCTTGCTCGCTTATTTCTTGCAGCATGGCCCGGCGGCGCGCCTCGTTGCCGCTAACGTCGCGCTGCGCATCGCGGGCCGCACGATCGGCGAGTGCGATTTCCTCGTCGAGACGGCGAGCGGCCGCAGGCTGCACTGGGAGTTGGCCGTCAAATGCTATTTGCATGCGCCGGGCGACGGTGGCGGCTTGTCCGATTATGTCGGCCCGAATCTGCAAGACCGCTTCGACCTCAAACTCGCGCACTTGCTCGAGCGGCAACTGCCGCTGTCTTCTCGCGAGGAGTTTGCGACGCTGGGGCACGCGGGGCCTTGGCGGCCGCAGATGTTCGTCAAAGGTTGGCTGTTCTATCGCTGGCCGGATTCGCCGCCCATTGCGCTGGCCGTCGATCCTTCGCACAACCGGGGCTTTTGGGTGACGCGTGGGCAATGGCCTGCACTGTGTGCCGCTCGTCCCGACGCGCGATGGGCCGTGTTGCCGCGTCTCGCATGGCTGGCCCCGCGGCCGGCGGTGTCGGACGATGATCTCGCCGCGACCGGATTGTCGGCGCTAGCCGCACTGGCCGAACGGCTGGCCCCGCACACCGGTCCCACGATGGTGGCTGCATTCGAACGAGAGTCGAAACTGGCCGGACCCTGGCGCGAGACGAGCCGAGGGTTCTTCGTACCGGACGAATGGCCGGGGTTGGCCAGCGGCCGCTCGCACTGATTGCTCTGATCGGGTGGATTGCTTGCGCCGGGCGCGGCACGATGCGACGAGCACACCGGCTCCATCCAAAGCTGAAAAGGCGCGCGGCGGTGGCTACCAGAATCGATGAAAATGATGCAGCGGCCCGATACCGCTGCCGACGTCGAGGCGTCCGCTTTCGCGCAATGCCTGGGCGAGATAGGCCTTCGCGTCGGAGATGGCGCTGAGCCAATCGGGGCGCTGCGCGCTCAGCGCGGCAATGGCCGCCGATAGCGTGCAGCCAGTGCCATGTGTATGTTTGACGGCGATGCGCTCGCCGCCTAGCCTGTGAGCGCCGCGCTCGTCGACGAGCCAATCGGGGCTTTGCGATCCGCCCAAATGCCCGCCTTTCATCAGCACGGCCTTCGCCCCCATGGCGCGCAGCGTTTCGCCATGCCGTTGCATCGTGGCTTCGTCGCCAGCCCGCTCGGGCGCGCCGATGAGCGCGGCCGCCTCGTCGAGATTGGGCGTCACGAGATCGGCCAACGGCAGCAGTTCTTCGCGCAGCGCGGTGACGGCGTCTGCCGCGAGCAGGGCGTGCCCGTTCTTCGACAGCATGACGGTGTCGAGCACCACGCGCTGCGGACGGTAGCGGCGCAGGGCCTCGGCTACCGCGCGCACGATGCCGGCGTTCGCGAGCATCCCGATTTTTACGGCGTCGATGCGGATGTCGTCGAAGACGGCGTCGAGCTGGGCGGCGACGAAGCCGGGCTCGGGTACATGAACGCTGCGCACCCCATGAGTGTTCTGTGCCGTCAATGCGGTGATCACGCTCGCTCCGTACACGCCGAGCGCCGAAAACGTCTTCAAGTCGGCTTGAATTCCGGCCCCGCCGCCGGAATCGGAGCCGGCGATCGTTAGTGCATTGGCAATGGTGCGAGTCATGGCAGGCGGCTGGAACGCGGCTGTGACCTCAATGCTTGACCTCGCCGATCAGGGCGACCGAATCGAACGCGCGCTGATTGGCTTGATGGCGGCGCATGACGAGCCACATCATGAGGCACACGAATGTGCCGAATAGAACGATGACGATCGATACCGGCACGTCCAGCCATACCAGGACGGCGTACAGGCACAGCATGATGAGCACGGAGAGGTTTTCGTTGAAGTTCTGCACGGCGATCGAATGGCCGGCGGAGAGCAGTACGTGCCCCCGGTGCTGCAGCAGCGCGTTCATCGGCACGACGAAATAACCGGAGAGCGCGCCGACGATCATCAGAAACAAATAGGCGATGATGAGATAGCCCGGCACGTGCAGGCGCCCGAAGTAAAAGCCCCAGTTGGCGGGCACGAGATGCCGCGTGTAGAAGGCCATCAGCATGACGGCGATGCCCATCATGATGCCGACTGGCAGCACCGTGAGCGACTTCTTCAGCGGCACGCGCGCGGCCGCGAACATCGCGCCGCCGGCTACCCCGACAGCCACGATCGCTTGCAAGATCGCGCCCTCGGACAACGACATGCCGAGCGACACCTCGGCCCATTTCAAGACGATGAACTGCAGCGTCGCGCCCGCGCCCCAGAACAGCGTGGTGACGGCAAGCGAGATCTGGCCGAGCTTGTCGCGCCAGAGCGTCAGGAAGCAATCGGCGAAATCGGTGATGAGCCTGATCGGGCCATGCTGTTGCCTCGGGTACCGCGCGCCGGTATCGGGAATACGCAAATTGAATAGCGCTGCGGCGACATAGATTCCCATGATGACGACCATCGCGGCTTCGGCCGGCGTGGCGACGAAGGGCATGCGGTGCTTGAGCACGTGCGCGGCGATGTGCGGGCTGATCAGCGCGCCGCCCAGCACCGTGCCGAGAATGATCGAGGCGACCGTCGTGCCTTCGATCCAGCCGTTGGCCGCGACCAAGCGTTCGGGCGGCAACAGCTCGGTCAAGATGCCGTACTTGGCCGGCGAGTAGGCCGCCGCCCCGAAGCCGACGATGCCGTACGCAGCCAGCGGATGCGCGCCGACGAGCATGACGATGCAGCCGAGGATCTTGATCGTGTTGGTTGCGAACATGACTCGTCCCTTGGGGCGCGAATCGGCGAAAGCGCCGACGAACGCGGCGAGCACCACGTATGACAGGACGAAGAACAGCTTGAGTAGCGGCGTCATCCAGTTCGGGGCATGGAGGTCTTTCAGCAGTGCAATGGCGGCGATCAGAAGGGCGCTATCGGCCAGCGACGAGAAAAACTGCGCGGCCATGATGGAGTAAAAACCTTTTTTCATCTGATGCGGTGCGGTCCTTTGCGGCGCGTCCTCCCCGGGCGCGTTTGACGCGTTAGGACTTAGGCCGTTCGAAATGGGTTGTGCGCACGGCTTTATATCACGAAAATAGGTGGCTTCGGACTGCCGGCGCGCCGCCCGAACGGCGCACCGTCCATTGTGCACCGCAAAACGCGCCCTCCCGTCACGATTTGCCTCGTGCTTCATACGAAAACACCATGCCGCGCCCGCTTCTCGCTACCATTCATACCGCAGCCCTAGCCAACAATCTCGCTTGCGCCCGCCGCCACGCGCCCAATTCGAAAGTATGGGCTGTCGTCAAAGCCAATGCATACGGCCATGGCCTCGCCCGCGCATTTCCGGGATTGCGTGCAACCGACGGGTTCGGTTTGCTAGACCTCGAAGAGGCCGTCAAGTTGCGTGAATTGGGATGGGCCGGTCCCATTCTTCTGCTCGAAGGTTTTTTCCGGCCGACCGACATCGACGTCATCGACCGCTACAGCCTGACCACCACCGTGCACAGCGACGAGCAGTTGCGCATGCTGGAAATGGCGCGGCTGTCCAAGCCCGTCAATATTCAGCTGAAGATGAACAGCGGCATGAACCGGCTCGGCTATACGCCTGAGAAGTTCCGCGCGGCGTGGGAACGGGCGCGCGCGTGCCCGGGAATCGGGCAAATCGTGCTCATGACCCATTTTTCCGATGCCGATGGGGAACGCGGAATCGAGCACCAGCTCGCTGCGTTCGAGCGCGGCGCCGAGGGCATCGCGGGGGCGCGCAGCCTGTCCAATTCGGCCGCGACACTGTGGCACCCAGGTGCGCATTTCGATTGGGTGCGGCCCGGGATCATCCTTTATGGCGCTTCGCCCTCCGGCGTGACGGCCGCCATCGACGGCGTGGGACTGCAGCCTGCGATGACGCTCGCGTCGGAACTCATCGCCGTGCAATCGCTGGCAACGGGCCAGACTGTCGGCTACGGCTCGGCGTTTAAGGCGCCCGCGCCGATGCGCATCGGCGTCGTCGCTTGCGGCTATGCCGACGGCTACCTGCGATGCGCGCCCGAGGGCACGCCGATCGTCGTCGACGGCGTGCGCACGCGGCTCGTAGGGCGCGTATCGATGGATATGCTCACGGTCGATCTGACCCCGTGCCCGACGGCGAACGTCGGCTCGCGCGTCGAACTGTGGGGCGCGCAGTTGCCCATCGACGACGTCGCGCGAGCTTGCGGCACGATCGGCTACGAGCTCATGTGCGCCGTCGCACAGCGCGTGCCCGTTTTGGCCGAGTAGTTGACCGAAGGATTGGCTGAGAAGTTGGCCGAGTAGCGGGGCGCGTTCGTCCGCTTCCTCTCTGGTTTCGGATTACAAAAGCAAGAACGGCGAAGGACCGCGCGTGGCGAAACAAAAAACGATTTACACCTGTACCGAGTGCGGCGGTCAAACGCCGAAGTGGCAAGGCCAGTGTCCCTCGTGCAGCGCTTGGAACACCCTGGTCGAAGCGGTTGCGCCGAGCGTTGGCGCCCATCGATTCCAATCGCTTGCGAAAAGCGCCCCCGTGCAGCGGCTCGCCGATATCGAGGCGGCAGACGTGCCGCGTTTTTCGACAGGCATCGGCGAATTCGATCGCGTATTGGGCGGCGGCTTCGTTGCGGGTGGCGTGGTGCTGATCGGCGGCGATCCGGGCATCGGCAAATCGACGCTTCTGCTGCAGTCGCTCGCCTCGCTTGCCGACGAGCGCAGCGCCCTTTACATCAGCGGTGAGGAGTCGGCCGCCCAGATCGGCTTGCGCGCGCAGCGCCTCGCGTTGCTCGAGCCCGGCTCGCGCGCGACGGACTTGAAGCTGCTCGCCGAAATACAACTCGAAAAAATTCAAGCCGCGATCGAAGCGGAGCGGCCCGACGTCGCGGTGGTCGATTCGATCCAAACGATCTACTCCGATGCGCTCACGTCCGCGCCGGGCTCGGTGGCGCAGGTGCGCGAATGCGCCGCGCAACTGACGCGCATCGCCAAGCAATCGGGCACGACCGTGGTCATGGTCGGGCATGTGACGAAAGAGGGCAGTCTCGCGGGCCCGCGAGTGCTCGAGCATATCGTCGATACGGTGTTGTATTTCGAAGGCGATACGCATTCGTCTTTCCGGCTTGTGCGCGCGTTCAAGAACCGCTTCGGCGCGGTCAACGAATTGGGCGTGTTCGCCATGACCGAGCGCGGGCTGCGCGGCGTTGCCAATCCGTCGGCGTTGTTCTTGTCGCAGCACGAGCAGATCGTCCCGGGCTCGTGCGTGCTCGTCACGCAGGAAGGCTCGCGTCCGTTGCTCGTGGAGATTCAAGCGCTCGTCGATACCGCGCACGTGCCGAATCCGCGCCGGCTCGCCGTCGGGCTCGAACAGAACCGGCTCGCAATGTTGCTCGCCGTATTGCATCGGCATGCGGGCATTGCCTGCTTCGATCAGGACGTGTTCCTCAATGCGGTTGGCGGCGTGAAGATCGCCGAGCCCGCGGCCGATCTCGCCGTGTTGCTCGCGATTCATTCGTCGATGCGCAATAAGCCGTTGCCCAAGGGACTGATCGTGTTCGGGGAAGTCGGTTTGGCCGGCGAAATCCGGCCGTCGCCGCGCGGACAGGAGCGTTTGAAGGAAGCGGCCAAGCTCGGCTTCACGGCAGCGTTGATTCCGAAGGCCAACGCGCCGAAGCAGCCCATCGACGGGTTGCAGGTGCTTGCGGTCGAACGCATCGAGCAGGCGATCGACCGAGTCAAGGAGCTCGAGTAGGCGCTTGCGGTTGGAACAGCAGGTGATCGCGCGCCTCCTCGACGGTGAGCACGGGCGAGACACAGCAGTCGCGCGGCTCGAGCAGTTCCACCCAGGTGGCGAGCCGATGCGTCGCGATGTGCTCGGCCAGTTCTCGGGTCAAGGCGATTGCGTCTGGGCCGCCGATGACCTGACCCAGGCTCCAGTGGCGAGCGGCCCAATCGGGGCGGCCCAGCGCGCGGCAGAACCGCTCCCAAAACTTCAACTCCAGCGCCCCGACCGCAAGCCAGCGCCCATCGGCCGTCCGGTAGACGTTGTAACAGGGCACGCCCCCGTTCAGGAGGCCATGCCCGGTCCTTAGCGCATCGGCGGCCCCGGGCACCGAGCCTTCGGCGTTTTCGAGCGTCGCCTGCGCGACGATATTGTGAGCGTGGATCGAATGCGTCATCGAGACATCGAGGAACGCGCCATCGCCACCTTGCGAGACGTGCCAAAGCGCCGCGAGAATGCGTGTCACTGCCGGCAGTGCACCGCCCAGCAAATCGGCGATCTGGATGTTCGCGATGACGGGGGCGCCGTCCGGTGTGGCGATCTGGTCGAGCACGCCCGCGTACGCGAGGTAGTTGATGTCGTGGCCGGGCCGTTGCGAGAAGGGGCCTTGCGCGCCGTAGCCCGTGATCGCGCAATAGACGAGCTTGGGGTTGATCTTGGCTAGATTCGCATAGTCGAGCCCGAGCCGCTCCATCACGCTGGGCCGAAAGCTTTCCACGAGCACGTGAGCCTCGCGCACGAGCGCGCGCAGGACCGTGCGGCCCGTCTCGGTCTTCAAGTCGAGCCGCGTCTCGCGCTTGCCGCGATTGACATGGCGGTAGAAGGCGCTTGGCATCCCCTTGGCGCGATCGGCCGGGGCTTGCATCATCGCGCGCGCCGGGTCGCCGCCGCCTGGCTCTTCGATCTTCAGCACATCGGCGCCCAGTTCCGCAAGCCGCAACGTCGCGAGCGGACCGGGCAGCAAACGCGTGAGATCGAGCACGCGCAGGCCGCGCAGCGGAGCATCCATCGTCAACGTGCACCTCCCTTGCGATCGTGGCCGGTCAGCCGTACGCCCGCAAGCGTTGCGGGCATCGCTTCCGTGAGTGCGGCTAGCCGATTTGCTCGAGTTCTTCCTGTGCCTCGAGCCATTGCGCTTCGAGCGCTTCCAGGCGCGCGGCGACTTCGGCCTGGCGCTTGAGCGCGTCGGTCAATTTGGCTTTCATCGCCGGCTCGTAGCTCGCAGTATCGGCGACAAACGCGTCGAGCGCCGCCTTTTCGCCGTTGAGCGCGTCCATCTCCTTCTCCAGCTTGGTAATGCGCGTCTGCAGCGGCTTCTTCAAGTGCGACAGCTTTTGACGGGCCTGCGCTTCCTGACGGCGTTGGTCTTTCCGGTTGCCGCTGGCTTGGGCTTCTCCGTCGCGGGCGTTCTCGCTCGTCGCGGCTGCGCCCGCTTGGTTCGCCGCTTTGGCCGCGGCGCGCGTTTGCGCGGCATGTTGGAGCAGCCAGTCGCGATACTCGTCGAGATCGCCGTCGAACGGTTCCAACCGATGCTTGGCCACGAGCATGAATTGATCGGTGCTTGCGCGCAGCAAATGCCGATCGTGCGAGACGAGGATCAGCGTGCCCTCGAATTGCGCGAGCGCCATGGTCAATGCGTGGCGGGTTTCCAGATCGAGGTGGTTCGTCGGCTCGTCGAGTAGCAGGAGGTTGGGCTTTTGCCAGATGATCAACGCGAGCGCGAGGCGCGCTTTCTCTCCTCCGGAGAACGGGCCGATCGGCGAACTCGCCATGTCGCCCGAAAAATTGAAGCCGCCGAGGAAGTCGCGTAGTTCCTGCTCGCGCGTGTCGGGTGCTAGGCGCGCCAAATGCGCGAGCGGCGAATCGTCGGGACGCAACGTTTCCAATTGATGCTGCGCAAAATAGCCGATGACGAGGCCGCGACCCGCACGCATCGTGCCCGCGAGCGGCTCGAGCGTGCCGGCGAGCGTTTTGACGAGCGTCGACTTACCCTGACCGTTCGCGCCGAGCAGGCCGATACGCTGGCCGTTCTGCACGGAAAGCGTCACCCCCTCGAGAATGGGGATTTCGATGCCCTCGCCGGTACGGTAACCGCAGCGCACGTCTTCCATGACGAGCATCGGATTAGGCGCGGCATCGGGCGTGCGAAATTCGAAAGTGAAGGGCGAGGCCGCGTGCGCAGGGGCGATCCGCTCCATTTTCTCGAGCGCCTTCATGCGGCTTTGCGCTTGCCGTGCTTTGGTTGCCTTTGCCTTGAAGCGGTCGATGAAGCTTTGCAGATGCGCGATCGTCTTTTGCTGCTTCTCGAACGCGTTTTGCTGCAAGGCGAGCTGCTGCGCACGCAGAATCTCGAACTGCGAGTAGTTGCCGCCGTAGCGCTTCACCTGCCGGTTCTCGACGTGCAGGGTCACGTTGCAGACCGAATCGAGAAATTCGCGATCGTGCGAAATGACGATGAGCGTGCCGGCGTAGCGGCCCAGCCAATCTTCGAGCCAGACGATGGCGTCGAGGTCCAGGTGGTTGGTCGGCTCGTCGAGCAGCAGTAAGTCGGAGCGGCACATCAACGCTTGCGCCAAATTGAGCCGCATACGCCAGCCGCCCGAGAACGCCGCGACGCGCTCGCGCGTTTGCGCCAGCGTGAAGCCCAGGCCGAGCAGCAGCGCCTCGGCGCGGGCCGGCGCCGTGTAGCCGTCGGCATCGGCGAATGCGGCGTGAGCATGCGCGAGCGCTTCGCCATCGTGGGCGGCTTCGGCGCGTGCAATGTGGTCCTCGATTTCACGCAGGGCGGCGTCCCCGTCGAGCGTGTACTCGAGCGCCGTCTGTTCGACGGCGGGCGTCTCCTGCGCGACGTGCGCGATGCGCCAGGACGGGGGCAGGAAGACCTCGCCCCCGTCGGCGTGCAGTTCGCCGCGCAGCACTGAGAACAGCGTGGATTTGCCCGCGCCGTTCGCGCCGACGAGGCCGGCTTTCTCACCGGGGTTCAACGTGAACGAAGCGGCATCGAAAAGCGGCTTGACGCCGCGGGCGAGACTGAATTGACTGAAACGGATCACGACAGGGCCGGCTGCTCGAAAAGCGCTATTTTAGACGGTGTGCGGACGGCGGCGTGCACGACACGCGCCGGCACGCCGATTTTGTATTCCGTAGGGTCTTTCGCATAGACTTGCGCTTTTCCTATCGAGGCGCTCCGATGAGCACGCTCTATACGTTTTCCGCTCGCACGCTCGGCGGCGAGTCCGAGGGTCTTGATCGTTACCGCGATAAGGTGCTGCTCATCGTCAATACGGCGAGCGAGTGCGGATTCACGCCGCAGTACGCCGGCTTGCAGCAACTGCACGACCGGTTCGCCGCGCGCGGCTTCGAGGTGCTCGGTTTTCCGTGCAACCAGTTCGGCAAGCAGGAGCCGGGCGACGCCGCGCAGATCGGCAGCTTTTGCGAGAAGAACTTCGGCGTGACGTTTCCGATGTTCGAAAAGATCGACGTGAAAGGTCCCGCGGCGCATCCGCTGTATCGCTATTTGACGAATGAAGCGCCGGGGTTGTTCGGCACCAAGGCGATCAAGTGGAACTTCACGAAGTTTCTCGTCGATCGCCGTGGGCAAGTCGTCAAGCGATATGCGCCCAAGACGACGCCGGAGGCGATCGCGGCGGATATCGAGGCGTTGTTGTAGCGTCCGGAGAAGGGGAAGCCCGCCCGCCCTTGCGTTACAGGATCGGCGAGAACAAGCGAGCCACGTGCATGATGATTTGCCGCAGCGCCGACGCGTTGCGGTACTCGCCGCGCTCGACCTCCCAAGCTTGTTCGAAGTCCCGCTGCAACATCGCTTCCACTTCCGATGCGAAGCCACGGTCGATCGTCAGCACCATGATCTCGAAGTTCAGCCGGAACGAGCGATTGTCGAGATTGGCGCTGCCGATGGCCGCGGCGACGTCGTCGATTAGCACCACCTTCTGATGCAAGAACCCGGGCCGGTAGCGGAAAATGCGCACGCCCGCGCGAATCAGGTCGTAGGCGTAGAGCTTCGACGCTTCGAACACCACATAGTGATCGCGCCGGCTCGGGATCAGGATGCGCACGTCCACGCCGCGCATGACTGCCAGGCGCAGCGCCGAGAATACGGCCTCGTCTGGCACGAGATAGGGACTCGTGATCCAAATCCGCGTTTGCGCCGCATTGATCGCTTCGACGAAGAACAGCGAGCCGGTTTCATCTTTGTCCGCGGGCCCCGGTGCGACGACGAGGCAGTGCATATCGGCGTCGCCCGCGTTTTCGGGCTGCTCCGCTTGCGATGGCTCGAGCCGAGGCAGGCGTTGCGTCGCCCAATGCCAATCTTCGACGAAAACGAACTGCACGCTGGCGACGATGGGGCCGCGCAGTTCGATATGCGTGTCGCGCCAGGGCGATAAGCGCGGATTGCCGCCGAGGTATTCCACGCCGACGTTGTGGCCGCCGACGAACGCACACTCTCCGTCGACGACGACGATTTTCCGATGATTGCGAAAATTGAGCTGAAAGCGGTTGACGAAGCGATGGTTCGTCGCAAACGGGTGCATCTCGACGCCGCCCGCGATCAGTGCCGCCACGTACCGCTGCGGCAGATCGAAGCTGCCGATGCTGTCGTACAGGAAGCAAACGCGCACGCCTTGCGCCGCTTTGGTCAAAAGCAACGCCTTGAGCATTTCGCCGAGCGCGTCGTCGCGCACGATGAAGAACTGAATTAGGACGTAATGGCGCGCGCGCTCGATCGCATCGAGGATCGCGGCGAACGTGGCATCGCCGTTCACCAGCGTGCGTACGGCGTTGCCCCCGAGAAACGGCATGCCGGACAGCCGGGTCAGCGCGCGCACGACGTGATGACCGAGGGCTTCGGCCGGGCGCCCCGCGGACGACGCGCGCGTATCCCAAGCGCTCGGATGCGCGCGCGTGCGCAGCAGTTCGCTTTCGATGCGGCGCTTATCGACGTAGCCCGAAAACTTGCTGCGCCCGAGGAACAGGTAAGGAATCAACGTGACGTAAGGCACGGCGACGAGCGAAACCGCCCACGCGATCGCCCCTTGCGAGGTGCGCGTGTTGAGGATGGCGTGACCTGCCGCGAGCACGCCCAGCAAGTGAGCAGCGAATATCAGACTGCCAAGAGAGAGCCAATCGAAATGCATAGGTGGCGCGAGGCGTTGTGCAAATGCGTGGCTCACAGGGGGAGCGCGATGCCATGAATCTTACAGAAGCTGTGGCATCGGCGGGGCGCATCGTTGCGGGAACATCGGCCGGCGGACGGCGGCCCTCGACGCCAGCGGTCGAACATCGTGACCGAGGCGCGCGCCGCCGTTCGAGCGCTGGCGTAGCGCTAGCGGACCGTGTGTTTTCCGGGCGGTTTTCCATAGAGTAGGAAACCGGCGGCAATGGCCACTTGAGCGATTGCGTACGTGAACCAAATGGCGTAGGCGCTTGCCGAGAAACCGGCAATGAAACGGTCGATGCCGATCATGGCGTCGGATGCGACGAATGCCAGGCCCCCCAGCGGGAGCATCGGGCTGCGTCGTGCTGCCAGCAGCGTCAAGCTGGCCATGGCGCACAAGGCGATCATGTAGACGGCGACAGGCACGCTCAATGGCCCGAGATTCGGCAGGAGCGCCGCGTACATCGCGATGGCCGCGGCTGCGAGAACAGGCAGCACGGCCCGAGCCCCCACCGGCGATTCGCGCCAGCTGGCGCGCAGGCCCCGTGGGACGAGCAGCGCGCAATAGGCGAGGTGCGCCACGAGGAACGCGCCGAGACCTCCGACGAACGAGAACGAGAGCTGCGGCAGGGCGAGCAGTGCATCGCCGACCGCGGACGCGGCGAGCGCCGCCATGAGCATTAGACGTTCGCGCATCGGTTCGTGGCGCGCGGCGGCCAGGAACAATAACGCACACATCAGCACTTTCGCCGCGGCTTGGTCGGGATAGGGCGCATCGCGCAGCGATACGCCGTAGGCGAGCCCCGCACCGGCGGCGATCAGCAATAAGCGCTGCGCTTGCGAACTCGCGGTTTCCGTCTGACTGGCGTGCCCGCCATCGTCGTTCTCGGGTGTCGGCGTGGGGCGATGAGCGGCCATAGGGCGGGCATGCCGTTGCTGAGTCGGACCTAGGGCGTCTGGCGCAGCGGGGCGCCAGAGCGTCGAAGATTACGCCGCCGGCAGATCGCCGGCCTGAATCAAGAAGACGCTATCGTCGCCGCCGCTCGTCGAGAGCCAGACGAGATCGAGCCCGCCGAATGCCGCTTCCACGTGCGCGCGCTCGTTGCCGATTTCGACGACGAGCACACCCTCGTCGGTTAGCCACTCGCGCGCCTGGCCGATGATGCGACGCACGACGTCCATGCCGTCGGGGCCGCCGGCGAGCGCGAGCTGCGGCTCGTGCCGGTATTCGGCGGGCAGTTCCGCCATCGAATCGCTGTTGACGTACGGCGGATTGGCGATGATCACATCGTAGCGGCGCTGGGGTAGCGGTGTGAACAGATCGCCTTCGAACAGCGCGATACGATCGTCGAGCGCGTAGTCGGCCACGTTGATGCGGGCCACTTCGAGCGCATCGGCCGAGATGTCGACCGCGTCGACATCGGCGTTCGGAAACGCGTGCGCCGCCAGAATGGCCAGGCAACCGGACCCGGTGCACAGTTCGAGCACGGCGCCGACTTCATCGGGATCGGCGACATAAGGCTGCAAGCCGTCTTCGAGCAGCTCGCCGATGAACGAGCGCGGCACGATCACGCGTTCGTCGACGTAAAAGCGCCGCCCATGCATCCAGGCTTCCTGCGTGATATAGGCGGCGGGCACGCGCTCGCCCGCGCGGCGCTCGATGACTTTCATCACGGCCTCGATCTCGCTGCCGAGCAAGCGCGCATCGAGAAACGGATCGAGCGTATCGAGCGGCAAGTGAAGCGTATGCAGAATCAGGTAGGCGGCTTCATCGTAGGCGTTCGCGCTGCCGTGCCCGAATGCGAGATGCGCCTGCGTGAAGCGGGACACCGCATAGCGCAGCAAGTCGCGAACGGTAAGAAACGGCGTAGTCATTGCGGCATCTCCTTGGGCAATGCACGGTAAGGCGAAGTGATTCGGGACTTTGGGAAGCGCATCAAGCGATCAGCGTTTCCAGCACGCGGAGGTAGATATTCTTTAGCGGTTCGACGAAGGCGAGCTCGATATGCTCGTCGATCTTGTGGATGCTGCCGTTCGGCGGGCCGAATTCGACCACTTGATTGCAGATGCGCGCGATGAAACGGCCATCGGAGGTCCCGCCCGTGGTCGAAAGCTCGGTGCTCACGCCCGTTTCGTCCTTGATCGCCTGCGCAAGCGCGTTCGACAGCTCGCCGCGCGGGGTGAGGAACGGCAACCCGCTCACGGTCCAATCGAGGTCGTATTCCAGCCCATGCTTGTCGAGAATGGCATGCACGCGCTGCTGCAGGCCCTCGACCGTGCTGGCGGTCGAAAAACGAAAATTGAACGTGAGCTCGGCGCGGCCTGGAATCACGTTGCTCGCGCCCGTGCCGCTATGCAAATTCGAGACTTGCCAGGTCGTGGGCGGGAAGTACTCGTTACCTTCGTCCCACCGCTCGGCGACGAGCTCGGTCAGGGCCGGCGCGAGCAGGTGAATCGGATTGCGGGCGAGGTGAGGGTACGCAATATGACCCTGCACGCCCTTGACGACGAGCTTGCCGGACATCGATCCGCGGCGGCCGTTCTTGACGACGTCGCCGAGCGCGTCGGTGGACGTGGGCTCGCCGACGATGCAGTAATCGAGCCGCTCGCCGCGCGCTTGCAGTGCCTCGACGACTTTGACGGTGCCGTCCGTGGCCGGGCCTTCTTCGTCGCTCGTGATCAGCAGCGCGAGCGAGCCCCGATGACGCGGATGCGCCGCGACGAATTCCTCGCTCGCCACGATGAAGCCGGCGATCGACGTTTTCATGTCGGCTGCGCCGCGCCCGTAGAGTTTGCCATCCCGGTGCGTGGGTACGAAGGGGGGCGAGCTCCATTGTTCGAGCGGCCCCGTGGGCACGACATCGGTGTGGCCCGCGAACGCAAGCAGCTTGCCGCTCGCGCCGTCCGTTCCGCGCTTGACGGCCCATAGATTGGTCACGCCATGCGATTGGATCGTCTCGCAGACGAATCCGGCGGCTTCGAGCCGCTCGATCAGGAGCTTCTGGCAGTGCTGATCGTCGGGCGTGACCGAGGCGCGAGCGATCAGTTGTTCGGTGAGGGCGAGGGTGCCGGACATGGGTTCAGAGGCCGTTGGTGCTCGATAAAAAAATGCCGGCGGACGCTGGCCGGCAGGCGATGCTCGTATTGTTTCGCGACTCGGCGCGCAGCGCCAGCTTACCGAATGGCCAACGCCAAGCGTAAGCCGAGCCGCACTGCGCTACGCGTAGCGCGCCGCGTATTCGTCGGGCGAAAAACCCACCGAAGTCACGCGGCCGTCGACCACGACGACAGGCCGTTTGACGATCGAAGGCTTTTCGACCATCAGTGCAACTGCGCCTTGCTGCGTTTCCGCCGCGGCCTTGGCCTCGTCGGGCAAGGCGCGCCAGGTCGTGCCCCGGCGGTTCAGCAGAACCTCGAGCGGCACGTCGGCGAGCCAGCCGTTGACGATGGAGGCCGTGAGCCCCGCCTTTTTGAAGTCGTGAAACTCGAAAGCGACACCGTGCGCTTGAAGCCACGTGCGCGCCTTCTTGACGGTGTCGCAATTCGGAATGCCGTAGACGACGGTGCGCTTGACGCCCATCAGTCGCCCCGCAGCAGCTCGTTCAGGCCGACTTTCGCGCGCGTTTTCGCATCGACCTTCTTGACGATGACGGCGCAGTACAGGCTGTGGGTGCCGTCCTTGGAGGGCAGATTGCCCGCGACGACGACCGAGCCCGGCGGCACGTAGCCGTACGTCACTTGACCCGTTTCGCGATCGTAGATCTTCGTGCTCTGGCCGAGGTAGACGCCCATCGAGATGACCGAATTTTCGCCGACGATCACGCCTTCCACCACCTCGGAGCGCGCGCCGATGAAGCAGTTATCTTCGATGATGACGGGGTTCGCCTGCAGCGGCTCGAGCACGCCGCCGATTCCCACGCCGCCGGACAAGTGCACGTTCTTGCCGATCTGCGCGCAGGAGCCGACCGTCGCCCAGGTGTCGACCATCGTGCCCTCGTCGACGTAGGCGCCGATGTTCGTGTACGAGGGCATCAGCACGACGTTCTTGGCGATGAACGAACCGCGGCGCGCGATGGCGGGCGGCACGACGCGAAAGCCGCCTTCGGCGAAATCTTGCGCCGTATAGTTCGCGAACTTCGAAGGCACCTTGTCGTAAAACTGCGAATAGCCGCCAGCGGGCATCGGCGTGTTGTCTTCGAGACGGAACGAGAGCAACACGGCCTTTTTCAACCATTGATTGACGACCCATTGGCCGTCGATCTTTTCGGCCACGCGCAGGCGGCCCTTGTCGAGTTGCTCGATCGCTTGCGCGACGGCCTCGCGCACTTCGGCTGGCGCTGCCTTCGGCGAGAGCTCGGCGCGGTTTTCCCAGGCGTTGTCGATGATTTGCTGAATGTGTTGCGACATGTCGGTAGTTTCGCTAAATGAAGTCGGAAGAAGACGGAGCGGTCGGTCAGTTACGGGTACTCAAACGGGTACTCAATGCGGCGCGCGGCGCAGGGCTGCGCGCCTACGAACCTGCAGCCGGCTGTGACGAGCGCACTGCGCGTCGCGCCGTGCAGCGGCAACCGCCGCTTTTTCGGCGCCGGTCAGCGCGCGAGTTTGCGGCAGAAATCGACGATGCGTTTGGCGCCGTCGACACATTCGTCGACATCGGCAACGAGCGCCAGACGCACGAAATTGCGGCCCGGGTTGACGCCGTGCGCGTCGCGCGCGAGGTACGAGCCGGGCAAGACCGTCAGATTATAGTCGGCGTACAGGCGCCGGGCGAACTCGGTGTCGCTCAACCCGGTCGGCTCGACGCTCGCCCAGAGATAGAACGCCGCATCGGGGCGGCGCACGTCGAGCACTTGCCCGAGCATGGGCGTGACGATCGAGAACTTCGCGGCGTAGAGGGCGCGGTTCTCGCGCACGTGCGCCTCGTCGCCCCAGGCGGCCACGCTAGCCGCTTGGTAGACGGGCGAGAGCGCCGCGCCGTGGTAGGTCCGATAAAGCAGAAAGCGTTTAATGAGCGCCGCGTCGCCCGCGACGAAGCCCGAGCGCATGCCCGGCACGTTCGATCGCTTTGACAAGCTGGACAGCATGACGAGCCGCTCGAAGCCGCGTCCGAGAAGGTGCGCCGCTTGCAGCGCCCCGAGCGGCGGATGGGCCTCGTCGAAGTAGATCTCGGAATAGCATTCGTCGGACGCAATCACGAATCCGTGCTGGTCCGACAGGGCGAACAACTCGCGCCAATCGTCGAGCGTGAGCACGGCCCCGGTCGGATTGCCCGGCGAGCAGACGTAGAGCAACTGGGTGCGCGCCCAGACTTCCCGCGGGACGGCTGCGTAATCGCAGGCGAAGTTGCGGGCCGGGTCGCTATTGGCGAAATAAGGCTCGGCGCCGGCGAGCAGGGCCGCGCCCTCGTAGATTTGATAGAACGGGTTCGGGCACAGCACGATCGCGCCGGGCCGCGTGCCGTCGACGACGGTTTGCGCCAGCGCGAACAAGGCTTCGCGCGAGCCCGAGACAGGCAGCACCTCGGTGGCCGGATCGAGCGCGGGCAGGCCGTAGCGGCACCTCGTCCATGCGGCGATCGCTTCGCGCAGCGCGCTCGAGCCGATCGTGGCGGGGTAGCTCGACAAGGTATCGAGCGAGGCGACGATGGCCTCGCGAACGAGCGCGGGCGTGGCGTGTTTCGGTTCGCCGATGCCGAAGCTGATATGGCGAAGATCGGCAGGCGGCGTCGCGTCCTTGAACAGCGCGCGAAGCTTTTCGAACGGGTACGGCTGGAGGCGGTCGAGTAGCGGATTCACGTCGGGCTCGGCGTGTGCGTCGAGGGACAAGCGCGGGACGCGCGCCCGCTCGTACGGGATAAGAGGAAAAGGGCGCCATTATAGCCCGGCGCTCGCCGGCGCGCGGGGCGCGCATGCGCGCCGCGGCCGCATCGGCGGCCGTGCCGCCGATAGGCGATGGTATGATTGCCACTTGCTCGCGACTCGTGCGCACGCAGCCTGCTGTGCGTGCCTTCGCGACCCAAAAGCATCGCGGCGGCGCTCTGCCGTGCATGGCGCGCACAGTTCTATGCATCAAGCTGTCGCGCCGTGCGCGGCTCGAGCTGTCCGGCCGCGTTTTTGTTCGACCTTCTTCATCAAAACAGCGATATCGCCGTGCGTCTGACCTCGATCAAACTCGCTGGTTTCAAGTCCTTCGTCGATCCCACGCATTTTCAGGTTCCGGGTCAGCTCGTCGGCGTAGTCGGCCCGAACGGATGCGGCAAGTCCAACATCATCGACGCCGTGCGCTGGGTGCTCGGCGAATCGCGCGCCTCCGAGCTGCGCGGCGAGTCGATGCAGGACGTCATCTTCAACGGTTCCACCGCGCGCAAGCCCGGCAGCCGGGCCAGCGTCGAGCTGATCTTCGACAACTCCGACGGGCGCGCGGCCGGCCAGTGGGGGCAGTACGGCGAAATCGCCGTGAAGCGCGTGCTCACGCGCGACGGCACTTCCAGCTACTACATCAACAATTTGCCTGCGCGCCGGCGCGACATTCAGGACATCTTCCTCGGCACGGGCCTCGGGCCGCGCGCGTACGCGATCATCGGCCAGGGCATGATCGCGCGCATCATCGAGGCGAAGCCCGAAGAGTTGCGCGTGTTCCTCGAAGAGGCGGCAGGCGTCTCCAAGTACAAGGAGCGCCGTCGCGAAACCGAGAATCGGCTGCACGACACGCGCGAAAACTTGACCCGCGTCGAAGACATCGTGCGCGAACTCGGCGCGAATCTCGAAAAGCTCGAGGGGCAGGCGATCGTCGCGACCAAGTTCAAGACGCTGCAGAGCGAAGGCGAGGAAAAGCAGCGGCTGCTGTGGTTGTTGCGCAAGAACGAGGCGGCGGCCGAGCAGGGCAGGCAGCAGCGCGCGATCGCCGAAGCGCAGATCGATCTGGAGGCGCAGACGGCCAAGCTGCGCGAAGTCGAAGCGGATCTCGAAACGCTGCGCGTGGCGCACTACGCCGCGAGCGACGCGATGCAAGGCGCGCAGGGTTCGCTTTATGAAGCCAATGCCGAAGTGAGCCGGCTCGAAGCCGAAATCAAGTTCGTCATCGAATCGCGCAACCGCGTGCAAGCGCAAATCGCGGCGCTCACGGCGCAGCGCGAGCAGTGGCAGGTCCAAGCGGAAAAGGCGCGCGGCGATCTCGAGGAGGCCGAGGAGCAACTCGCCGTCGCGGAAGAAAAGGCAGCCATGGCCGAAGAAGCGGCAGCTGCGAAGCACGATGAATTGCCGGCGCTCGAAGCCCGTTGGCGCGACGCCCAGGGGCAGCTCAACGACGAGCGCGCGGGCATCGCGCAGACCGAGCAGGCCCTCAAGCTCGAGGCGGCGCACCAGCGCAACGCCGATCAGCAGCTTCAGCAACTGCAGCAACGCCACGAGCGGCTCAAGGCCGAGGCGGGCGGCTTGGATGCGCCCGATGAAGCGCAGCTCGAAGAGCAGCGCATGCAGCTTGCCGAGCAGCAAGAAATCCTGAGTGAGGCTCAGGCGCGCCTCGGGCAGGCGCAGGACGCGTTGCCGCAGGTCGAGGCGCAGCGCCGCGAAGCCCAGGAGCGCGTGCAAAAAGAAAGCGCGCAGATCCATCAATTCGAAGCGCGCCTCATCGCGCTCAAGCAGTTGCAGGAGAACGTGCAGACGGAAGGCAAGATACAGCCCTGGCTCGAGAAGCACGAGCTCGCGGGCTTGCCGCGCCTGTGGAAGAAGCTGCATGTCGAAGCGGGGTGGGAAGGCGCGCTCGAATCGATCTTGCGCGAGCGTCTGGCGGCGCTCGAAATATCCAATCTCGACTGGGTGCGCGCCTTCGCGAGCGATTCGCCGCCGGCCAAGCTCGCCTTTTTTGCGCCGCCCTCGGCGGGCGCGTCCCGCGAAGCGCCTGCCGGCTTGACGCCGCTCGTCTCGCTCGTGCGCATCGACGACGCGGGCTTGCGGGCAGTTCTGAACGAGTGGTTGGGCCAAGTCTACGTCGCCGACGATCTGACGCAAGCGCTCGCCATGCGCGCGCAACTGCGCGAGGGCGCCATGTTGGTCGTCAAGGCCGGGCACGTGGTGACGCGCGTCGGCGTGCAGTTGTATGCGGCCGATTCGGAGCAGGCCGGCATGCTCGCGCGCCAGCAGGAAATCGAGAATCTCACGCGCCAAGTTCGTGCGCAGACGCTGCTCGCCGACGAAGCGAAGAGCGCGGCGGTGCGCGCCGAAGCCGCGTACACGCAAGCGTCCCAAGCGCTCACGGATGCGCGGGCGCAGGTCGAACGCGCCACGCAGCAGGTGCACACGCTGCAATTGGACGTGCTCAAGCTGACGCAAGCGCACGAGCGCTACACGCAGCGCAGCACGCAGATCCGGGAAGAACTCGAGGAAATCGCCGCCCAAATCGAGGAACAACGTGCGCAGCGCGCGGAATCCGAGGCGAATTTCGAGCGGCACGATGGCGAACTCGCGGAGCTGCAGGCCCGCTTCGAAGAAAATCAGCTCGCCTTCGAGGCGCTCGACGAGACGCTCTCGGCTGCGCGCACGCAGGCGCGGGACCTCGAACGCGCCGCTGCCGACGCGCGTTTCGCGGCCCGCAACGTGGCCACGCGTATCGACGAGCTCAAGCGCAGCATCCAAGTGGCACACGAGCAGAGCGAGCGCGTGGCGGGATTGCTGGAAGATGCGCGCGCCGAACTCGAAACGATCAACGAGCAGACCGCGCACACTGGATTGCAAGAGGCGCTCGAAGTGCGTGGGCAGAAGGAAGCGGCGCTGACGGCGGCGCGCCACGAGCTCGACGATCTGACGGCCAAGCTGCGCCAGGCCGACGAGACGCGCCTGACGGCGGAGCGCTCGCTGCAGCCGCTGCGCGATCGCATCACGGAATTGCAGTTGAAGGAGCAGGCGGCGCGCATCGCCGGCGAGCAATTCATCGAGCAGCTTCTCGCCGCGGGCGTGGACGAAGCGCAGTTGCAGGAGAAGCTCACGCCGGACATGAAGCCGTCGTATCTGCAAGGCGAAGTCACGCGTATCAACAACGCGATCACGGCGCTCGGGCCGGTGAACATGGCCGCGCTCGACGAGCTTGCTGCGGCGAAGGAGCGCAAGGCCTTCCTCGACGCGCAGTCGGAGGACTTGACGCGCGCCATCGAAACGCTCGAAGACGCGATCCGAAAGATCGACCAGGAAACACGCACGCTCTTGCAAGGTACGTTCGACGAGGTCAACCGGCATTTCGGCGAACTGTTCCCGCGTCTATTCGGCGGCGGGCAGGCCAAGCTGATCATGACCGGCGACGAGATTCTCGATGCGGGCGTGCAGGTAATGGCGCAGCCGCCGGGCAAAAAGAATTCGACGATCCATCTGCTCTCCGGCGGCGAGAAGGCCTTGACTGCGACGGCGCTCGTGTTCGCGATGTTCCAGCTCAATCCCGCGCCGTTCTGCTTGCTCGACGAAGTCGATGCGCCGCTGGACGACGCCAATACGGAACGCTTTGCGAACCTTGTTCGTGCAATGTCGGACAAAACCCAGTTCCTGTTCATTTCGCACAACAAGATCGCGATGGAAATGGCGCAGCAACTGATCGGCGTGACGATGCAGGAGCAAGGCGTTTCGCGCATCGTGGCCGTCGACATGGAAACGGCCGCCGGTTTCGCCCAGAATACCGTCTAACGAGCGGCCCGCGCTCGCTGGCGCGAGGCGCCCGGCGCGGGGCCGCGACACAGGATTGCTTCATGGAGCGTGCATGGACGAGTTGACACTCGGATTGATCGGCGCTGGCGCCGTGGTGGTGGGGGGCGTGGTCGTGTTCAACGCTTGGCAGAGCGCGAAGGTTCGCCGCAAAATGCCGAGGCCAATGCCGGCCGACGCGGAGCAAGGGCTCGCGCGCCACGACCACGAGGAAGAGCGGCCGTTCATCGAGCCGGCGCGCGCGGGCGCGCGACGCGAACCCGCGTTGTCGGACGCGCCGCAAGAAGGCGAGGCTGCGCGAATCGAGCCGAGCTTCGGCGGCGTGTCGGCGCCGCTCGACATCCCGGCCGATATCCAAGCGGAAACCACGACGCCGAACGGCTTCACGCCCGAGTCGGCGCCTTCGGACGGGGCCGAGGCCACGACGCCGGGCGCGGCGGTGGACAGCGAGACGGTCGCGCCGGCCGCCACCACCATTTCGGCTGCGCCGCCTCATGTCGTCGATCGTCGCATCGATTGCGTCGTCCCGATACGTTTGGCCGGTCCGATCCACGGCGAGAAGGCGTTGCCGCTCGCGCAGCGGCTGCGCCGCGCAGGCAGCAAGCCGGTTTACGTCGAAGGGAAGCCCGAAGGAACCGAGGGCTGGGAATTGGTGCAAAACGCCCAGCGTTACGAGGAATTGAGGGCGGCCGTGCAATTAGCCAACCGCGGTGGCCCGCTCAACGAACTCGAGTTTTCCGAGTTCGTCTCCGGCGTGCAGCAATTGGCCGACGCGATCGACGGCGCGCCCGAATTTCCCGACATGCTCGAAACGGTGTCGATGGCGCGCGAACTCGATGCATTCGCGGCGCAGTGCGACGCGCAATTGTCGATCAACGTGTTGTCCGACGGCGCGCCCTGGTCGGCCAACTACGTGCAAGCGGTCGCATCGCAAGACGGCCTCCTGCTCTCGCGTGACGGCACGCGTTTCGTCAAGCTCGACGCCAAGCAAAGCCCCGTCTTCATGTTGCAGTTCGGCGATACCAACTTCCTGCGCGACGACTTGACGTACAAAGGCGGTCAGATGATCACGCTGATCTTGGACGTGCCCGTCGCCGATGAAGACATCCTGCCGTTTCGCCTCATGTGCGATTACGCCAAATCGTTGGCCGAGCGCATCGGCGGGCGCGTGGTCGACGATCAGCGGCGGCCGCTGCCCGAGCAAGCCTTGCTCGCGATCGAAAAGCAGTTGATGACGCTTTACGCACGGCTCGAAGAGGCAGGCATTCCGGCGGGTTCGGCGGCGACGCGACGTCTGTTCAGCCAGTAAAGCCTCGGCCGCCACACGCACGCAACGACGACAACCTCAACGACATGCCTCGCAAGCACGCCGAATCGCCTCCGCCCGTCGACCAACCGGCCGAACGCGCCGCCTGGTTGCGTACCGAACTCGAGCGGGCCAACTATCAGTACTACGTGCTGGATCAACCGCAGATCCCCGATGCCGAATACGATCGCCTGTTTTCGCAGTTGCAGTCGATCGAGTCCGAACATCCCGATCTGATTACGCCCGAGTCGCCCACGCAGCGTGTCGGCGGGCAAGTGGCCAGCGGCTTTGCACCGGTCGTTCATGCGCTGCCCATGCTGTCGCTGAACAACGGCTTCACCGACGAAGACGTCGTCGCGTTCGACAAGCGCGTCAGCGATCAGCTCGATCGCGCTTCTGTCGAATATTCCTGCGAGCTGAAGTTCGACGGTCTCGCAATCGCGCTGCGCTACGAAGACGGGCGCTTCGTGCAAGCGGCCACGCGCGGCGACGGCTCAACGGGCGAGGACGTGACGCAAAACGTGCGGACCGTGCGCTCGATCCCGTTGCGCTTGAAGGGCAGACGGATTCCGCGCGTGCTCGAAGCGCGTGGCGAAGTCTTGATGTTCAGGCGTGATTTCGATCGTCTCAACGAGCGGCAGCGAGAGGCCGGGCAACGCGAGTTCGCCAATCCGCGCAATGCGGCCGCGGGCAGCTTGCGCCAACTCGATTCGAGCATCACGGCGCACCGGCCGCTGTCGTTTTTCGCGTACGGCATCGGCGCGCTCGAAGGGGTGGAGATGCCCGACACGCACGACGCCGTGCTCGACTGGTATATGGAGCTGGGCTTGCCCGTGTGCGCGGAGCGCGAAGTCGTGCAAGGCGCACAGGGATTGCTGTCGTTCTACCGCCGCATTGGCGAGAAGCGCACGAGGCTGCCCTACGACATCGATGGCGTGGTCTATAAGGTCAACCGGCGTGTCGATCAAGATATTCTCGGCTTCGTCTCGCGTGCTCCGCGCTTTGCGCTCGCACACAAGTTCCCGCCCGAGGAAGCGCTGACCCAGCTCATCGACATCGGCGTGAACGTCGGGCGCACCGGCGCGATCACGCCGGTTGCGCGGCTTGCTCCCGTCTTCGTCGGCGGGGTGACCGTGACGAACGCCACGCTGCACAACGAAGACGAAGTGCATCGGAAGGACTTGCGCCCCGGCGATACGGTCATCGTGCGTCGCGCCGGCGACGTCATCCCGGAAGTGGTCGGCCCTGTGCTCGAACGCCGCCCGGCGCACGCGCAGCCGTTCGTGATGCCGACGACGTGCCCGGCCTGCGGCTCGGCCATCGAGCGGCTGCCCGGCGAGGCGGTGGCGCGCTGCACCGGCGGCTTGGTCTGCCCTGCGCAGCGCAAGCGTTCGCTCGAGCACTTCGCGCAACGCCGCGCGCTCGACATTGACGGCCTTGGCGAAAAGATCATCGATCAGCTCGTCGAGCAAAATCTCGTGCGCACGCCGGCCGATCTGTTTAATCTTGGTTTCTCGACGCTTGCTGCGCTCGACCGTTTCGCCGATAAATCGGCGCAGAATCTGATCGACTCGCTCGAAAAGGCGCGGCATACGACGCTCGCCCGGTTCATTTTTGCGCTAGGCATTCCCGATGTCGGGGAATCGACAGCCAAGGATCTCGCGCGGCATTTCGGTTCGCTCGATCCGGTGCTCGACGCGTCGGTTGAAACGCTGATGGAAGTGGAAGGTATCGGGCCTGTGGTGGCCGAATCGATTCATCAGTTCTTTAAGGAAGACCACAACCGCCTCGTGATCGATCAATTGCGAGAGAAGGTCAGCTGGCCCGAGGGGCCGCCGGCGCCGCGCAAGCCGCAGGGCGTGTTGGCCGGCAAGACGATCGTGCTCACGGGGACGCTGCCAAGCCTCGCGCGCGAGCAAGCCAAGGAAATGCTGGAAGGCGCCGGCGCCAAAGTGGCCGGTTCGGTGTCGAAGAAGACCGACTACGTGGTGGCTGGAGCCGAGGCTGGGAGCAAACTGGCGAAGGCCGAGGAACTCGGCATTCCGATTCTCGACGAAGACGGTATGCGCAAGCTGTTGGAGGGCGACAATCCATGATCCATGAAATTCTCAAGATGGGCGATCCGCGCCTCTTGCGCATCGCTCAAAGCGTCGAGCACTTCGATACCCCCGAGCTGCACGCGCTCATCGCCGATATGTTCGAGACGATGCATCACGCGAACGGTGCGGGACTGGCCGCGCCGCAGATCGGCGTCGATTTGCAGCTCGTCATCTTCGGGTTCGGGCACAACGATCGCTACCCCGAGGCGCCGCCTGTGCCCGAGACCGTACTCATCAATCCCACGATCACGCCCGTGTCTCAGGATATGGAGGAGGGCTGGGAGGGGTGCTTATCGGTGCCGGGTATGCGGGGCGTCGTCAATCGCTTTTCGATGATTCGCTATCACGGGTTTGATCAATACGGCCAACCGATCGATCGCGTCGCTGAAGGCTTTCATGCACGCGTGGTGCAGCACGAATGCGACCATCTGATCGGCAAGCTCTATCCGATGCGGATCACCGATTTTTCGAAATTCGGATTTACCGAGGTGTTGTTCCCCGATCTCGATCCGAACGCGGACGACTGAGGTACGGCGCGCCGCCTGTGCCAAGTGCCGTCGAAGCAAGGAAAGACGCCCGCTTCGTGCGGGCGTTGTCATTTCGGCTGCGCTAGGAAATACGGGCGAACTGCGAACGGCAGAGGCGCAGCGGGCGCGGCCGCCCGCTCAGAACGCCTCGTCAGGCAGCAGGTAACGCCATTTGCCTTGCGGCAATGCACCTAGCGCAATGCGTCCCATTCGAACGCGCTTCAGACCGACCACATGCAGGCCCACGAGCTCGCACATCCGGCGAATTTGACGTTTCTTACCCTCGCGCAGCACGAACCGCAACTGTTCGCCATTTTGCCAACTGACCTTGGCAGGCTTGAGCGCCGTGTCGTCGAGGGACAGCCCGAAGCGCAGCAGCGCTAGCTTGTCGGCGGGGAAATGCTGATCGATGTCGGTCGTGCGGTCGCCGTAGGTGACGCGTACGAGGTATTCCTTTTCGACGCTCGAATGCTCGCCGATCAACTGTTTGGCGATGCGGCCGTCTTGCGTCAGCACGAGCAAGCCTGTCGAATCGATATCGAGCCGGCCCGCCGGTGCGAGCGTGCGCAGGTGGCTTGGCGCGAAGCGCGTGGTCGCGCGATCGCCTTCCCAGCGATTGGCCGCGGTGATCAACGTGATTGCCGGCTCGTAGCCGTCTTCCGCTTGGCCGGAAACGTATCCGACCGGCTTATGCAGCAAGATCGTGACTTGGCGCGATTGCGCGACGTGGGCGTCGCGCGTCACGTCGATGTGTTGATCGGGGCGCACGCGAGCGCCGAGCGTGTCGATGCGTTCTCCGTCGACGCGCACCCAGCCGTTTTCGATCCATTCGTCGGCTTCCCTGCGAGAGCACAGGCCGAGCTCCGACATCCGCTTGGACAGCCGGACGAGGCCTTCGGTGTGTTCGGCGTCCGGGGCGCCGCTTGCACGGGCTGCCCCTTTGACGGGCGCCGCGCCGCGCTTTGCCGTCGTCGCGCTTCTGGCCGCATCCTCGCGCTTGCCCGTTGGCGCTCGGCTGTGCGTTTCGGACGACGCTCCTCGCCGTTCACGATTGCCCGCGGGCGCTTTGGCGCTTTGCGGCGGGCGGCCGCCCGCGCGACTTCCTTCGCTACGCGCTGTCGGTCCGCTGCCGTACTTCACCGGGTTTGCAATCTTGGGTGAGCTCGGCTCGCGTCCGGTGCGCTCGGTGGCGCTTCGCGCAGGCCGGTCGCCACGGTCGGCTGCCCTGCGGGCGGGAGCGTCGGTGCGCTCAGCGGGGCTGCGAGCGGGGCGACCGGTGCGCTCAGCGGCGTTTCTGGTTGGCCGATCGCCACGGTCGGTTGTTGCCCCGCGAGCGGGACGGTCGGTGCGCTCGGTCGTGCGTCGGGCGGGACGGTCGCCCCGGTCAGACGCGCCGCGCGCTGGGCGGTCGCTTCGTTCAGCCGTATTTCGGACCGGGCGGTCAGCCCATTCGCCCACGCTGCGGGCAGGACGGTCACCGCGCTCGGTGGTGGCGCGGCCCGTCCGGTCCGCTTTTTCAGCCGCGCTGCGGCCCGGACGATTCGTTCGCTCAGCCCTCGGATCGCCCTCGGCAAAGCCGCGATTGCGTGTGCCTGGTGCGTCGCCCAGCTTGCCCGCGGAGCGGGGGCGATCCGTATCACGCGGCGTGCGCGCTTTTTCGCCGGATGGCGACCGCGCGTCGTGGGCCTGTGCCGGCCGCGGCGCGCGACGCACGCTCTCCTGTCCCCCGTGCGACACCGCCTTGGCGGCCGCGCTAACGCGCTTGCCCGGTGCCGCATCGCGCGGCTTTGCCCCCGCGCCGCCGCGCTTGGGCATGGCAGAAGCGGGCGCCGAGGCTTTATCGCGCGCGCCTGTCTTGGCCTCGTTACCGGAGGCGGCCGGATGCGCTCCCTCCCAAGTTCGAGGCGTTTTTCGCGCCGACGGGCTGCCGGTACGAACGGGGGCGCGGCTCGGCGATGCCGGGCGCGGATGCTTGGCTGTCAGTTTGACGCGCATAAAGTCTCACACGGCGATCGCGCGCAGCAATTCGGTCTCGACCTGGATTTGCAAGCGGTTATCGGAAAGGCCGCGTCCGTCCAACAGGAACACGTCCTCGACGCGCTCGCCGAGCGTATTGATCCGCGCCGCATGGACGCCGACCCGATGCTCCGCCAGCACGCGCGCGATTGAATAAAGAAGCCCGGGCCGGTCGTTGGCCGATACGGACAGGATGTAGTACTGCCCCCGCTCGTCGGCTCGCAAGTCGACGCGCGGGGTAATTGGAAAAGTCCGAGAAAGCCGCGAGAGGCGGCCTTTGGAGGGCTCGGGCAGCGGCGCATCGGACGAGAGTCGAGCGCCGAGTTGCTGCTCGACGAGATTGGCGATATCGCGGTACTGCACGTCGTCCTGCTCGGTGTGCGCGACGATGAAATTATCGAGCGCGTAGCCGTGGCGCGTCGTGTTGATGCGCGCGTCGAGCACGGATAGGCCATTGCGGTCGAAATAGGCGCAAATGCCGGCGAACAGGTCGGAGCGATCGCGCACGTAGACGAGCACCTGCAGCGCCTCGCCAATCGGTGACGGGCGCGCCCGCACGATTGGCGTATCGGTGCGAACGTGCCGATAGAGCACGCGCGTTTGCCAGGCGATGTCGGCCGCGTCATGGCGCAGGAAGTAACCGACGTCGAGTTCGTCCCACAGGGCGCACTGCGCATTGTCGGGCACGGTCTCGAGGCGCAACAGCGCGAGCGCCTGCTCCTGCCGGGTCTTCAGTTCCGAATGCTCGTCGGGGCTCGCGCCGCCCAACACGGCGCGGGTCATTCGATAGAGGTCTTCGAGCAGCTTGCCTTTCCAGGTGTTCCACACCTTCGGGCTCGTGCCGCGGATATCGGCGACAGTCAGCAGATAGAGCGCCGTGAGCCGGCGCTCGTTGCCGACCAATTCCGCGAATTGCTTGATGACTTGTGGATCGCTCGTGTCTTGTTTCTGCGCGACTTGGCTCATCGTCAGGTGGTGCTGAACCAGCCAGACGACGAGAGCGGCATCCTCTCTATCGATGCCATGCTCGCGGCAGAAACGCCGCGCATCGGCCATGCCGAGTGTGGAATGATCGCCGCCGCGACCCTTGGCGATGTCGTGAAACAGCGCCGCGACGTAGAGCACCCACTGCCGCTCGAAGTTGGCCATCAACTGGCTGCAGAAGGGATACTCGTGCGCATGCTCGGCCAGCGCGAAGCGGCGCAGGTTGCGCAACACCATCAAGATGTGCTGATCGACCGTGTAGACGTGATAGAGGTCGTGCTGCATCTGCCCCACGATCCGCCGGAAATTCAGCAGATAGCGGCCGAGGACGCTCGTTTGATTCATGAGCCGAAGCGCATGCGTGATGCCCTGCGGCTGCTTGAGGATTTCGATGAATTGGCGGCGATTCTCGGGATCGCGCCGCCAGCGCGTATCCATGATTTCGCGCGCGTTGTACAGCGCGCGCAGCGTGCGCGCCGACAGGCCTTTCGTGCCTCGCGTGGTCTCGTAGAGCAGGAACGCTTCGAGGATCGCCGCGGGCGTGCGTTCGAACACGTCGTCGCTCGCGATCTCGATCATCCCTTGCTTTTCGACGAAGCGCTCGGACAGCACGCGCGTGACGCCACTCGTGCGCGGGAACAACTGCGCCTCGATGTTTTGAATGAGGATCGTCGCGAGCTGCGTGACCGCCTTGGCAGCCCAGTAGTAACGCCGCATGAGTTGCTCGCTCGCACGGCGTGTCTGGGTGGCGGTGTAGCCGAAGCTTTCCGCCGCGGCCGTTTGCAAGTCGAACACGAGCACATCCTGGCGCCGCCCGGCGATCACGTGCAGCCGCGCGCGCAGCATTTTCAGGAAGCTTTCGTTGCGGCGCAGCTCGCGCGCTTCGCGTGCCGTGATGAGGCCGCGCTCGTCCAACTCGCGCCAACTGCGGCCGAACCCCGCGGCGCGCGCGATCCATAGGATCAGTTGCAGATCGCGCAATCCCCCGGGGCTTTCCTTGACGTTCGGTTCGAGGCTATAAGGCGAGTCCTGAAACTTCGCATGGCGCTGGCGCATTTCGAGGACCTTCGCCTGGAAAAACGCGCGTGCGTCGAGCGTCTCGTTCAGGCGCAGGACGAAACGCTGAAACAGCGCCGTGCTGCCCACGATGCGCCGCGCTTCCAGCAGCGACGTGCGCACGGTGATGTCGTTGCCCGCTTCCTCGATACATTGCGCGACGTTGCGCACGCTGCTGCCGAGCTCGAGCCCCAGATCCCACGCCATGCCGATGAAGCGTTCGATGCGCGCGTCCAATTCCGGCGGCGCGCCGTCCGGCAGCAGCACGAGGATGTCGATGTCGGAATAGGGCGCGAGTTCGCCGCGGCCATAGCCGCCGACGGCGACGAGCGCGCACGAAGCCGGCAGTTCGCAGCTTTGCCAAGCGCGGCGCAGCGCGTCGTCGGTCGTGTGCGAGAGCGTTTGCATCAGCGCATCGACGCGGCTCGCCGACTTGAACTTCGCGAGCAATTGCGCCTTGGCGGCGCGGTAGTCTGCTTTGACCGATGCGGGATCGGCAACGACGGCGGTTTCGCTCATAAGGCGGCGCGAACCGCCGCTCACGCGGCGACGGGGATCGAGGGCTTGGCCGGCGTGCCCGCCGACACCGTGAGGACGTCATACCCCGTATCGGTCACGAGCACCGTGTGCTCCCATTGAGCCGAGAGGCTGCGGTCTTTCGTCTTGACCGTCCATTGATCGGGCATCGTGCGAATATCGCGCCGGCCGGCGTTGATCATCGGCTCGATCGTGAAGATCATGCCCTTTTGCAGTTCGAGCCCGGTGCCGGGGCGGCCGTAGTGCAAGATTTGCGGATCTTCGTGGAACACCGTGCCGATGCCGTGGCCGCAATATTCGCGCACCACGCTGTAGCCGCCGGCTTCGGCGTGGCGCTGGATGGCGTGACCGATATCGCCGAGCCGCGCGCCGGGGCGCACTTGCTCGATGCCGAGCCACATGCATTCGTAGGTCGTTTGCACGAGGCGCTTGGCAAGAATCGAGCCTTCGCCGGCGATGAACATCCGGCTCGTGTCGCCGAAGTAGCCGTCTTTGATGACGGTGATGTCGATGTTCAGCGCGTCGCCCGCCTTCACGATCTTGTCGCCGGG
Source organism: Trinickia sp. Y13 (assembly GCF_029522115.1). GTDB lineage: Bacteria > Pseudomonadota > Gammaproteobacteria > Burkholderiales > Burkholderiaceae > Trinickia. The sequence continues at coordinate 313,173 of NZ_JAKWFK010000003.1, forward strand.
AATCCCGTGGCAAATGACGTCGTTCACGGAGATGCAGGTGGCCTTCGGGTAAGGCGGGTAGCCGGGCGGCTGATAATTGAGCGGCGCGGGGATCGTACCCTGCACGTCGAGCATGTAGTTGTGGCAGAGCCGGTCGAGCTCGGCGGTGGTTACGCCGGGTTTGACGAACGCAGTGATGTAATCGAGCACTTCGCTCGCGAGGCGGCACGCGACGCGCATTTTCGCGATGTCGTCTTCGTTCTTGATCGTAATAGCCATGGATGCGAGCCTGAAACGGGATATACGGGAAAGGTGCGGTTAGCCGACAATGTCGCGATTATCGCACCATATGCGCGGTGTGGCAGGCCGCCGCGGTGCGCAATCCCGTCCATGGCCGGGTCCGAGACCGTCGCGAGGGCCCGCCGCCGCCAAGATCATCCCGTGACTTGAGAGGGCGCGCCGTCGCGTGATATACTTTCGGGCTAGTCGTAACCACTAGTAGTGGTAACCACTAGAAAGAAGTCATCGAATCGCAAGCCGGCGCACCCAGGGTGCCGGGTTGCGCTGCACGGGCGTTCACGGAACGTTTCGCGCATCGCGCCCCGGTACGGCAGCCGGCTTAAGACCCAACCCTCGCGGAGAATTTCATGGCAGTCACTATGCGTCAGATGCTGGAAGCCGGCGTCCACTTCGGTCACCAAACGCGCTTCTGGAATCCCAAGATGGCCCCGTTCATCTTCGGCCATCGCAACAAGATTCACATCATCAACCTCGAAAAGACGCTGCCGATGTACAACGACGCGCTGAAGTACGTGCGTCAATTGGCGGCCAATCGCGGCACGATCCTGTTCGTCGGCACGAAGCGCCAGTCGCGCGACACGATCGCCGAAGAGGCGCAGCGCGCCGGTATGCCGTACGTCAACGCGCGCTGGCTCGGCGGCATGCTGACCAACTTCAAGACGCTGAAGGTGTCGATCAAGCGCTTGAAGGACATGGAAGCGTCGGTCGAGGCCGGTGAGCTCGAGAAGATGAGCAAGAAGGAAGCGCTCCTGTTCGAACGCGAAATCGCCAAGCTGCAAAAGTCGATCGGCGGCGTGAAGGACATGGGTGGCATTCCCGACGCGATCTTCGTCGTCGACGTCGGTTACCACAAGATCGCCGTGACCGAGGCGAACAAGCTCGGCGTGCCGGTTATCGCGGTGGTCGATACGAACCACTCGCCTGAAGGCATCGATTACGTGATCCCGGGCAACGACGACGCCAGCAAGGCCGTGGCCTTGTACGCTCAAGGCGTGGCGGACGCGATCCTCGAAGGTCGCGCGAACGCGGTCAATGAAGTCGTGCAAGCCGCGCGCGGCGCCGAAGGCGACGAATTCGTCGAGGTGGGCGGGGAGCAATAAAGCAGCCCCGCTGCCGGCAAAAAAGGGGGCTTTCGATAGGCCCCCTTTTTTTAAGTGCCGGCGCAATGCGCGGCGCGTTCCATGCGCCGCGAACGAATGCCTGCCGTTCGCATCGAAAGCGGGCGGCGTATGAAATACAGACTCAAGGAGCGAATGATGGCGGCAATTACCGCAAGCATGGTTGCAGAACTGCGCGCGAAGACCGACGCGCCGATGATGGAATGCAAGAAGGCGCTCACGGAAGCCGAAGGCGACATGGGTCGCGCCGAAGAATTGCTGCGTGTGAAGCTCGGCAACAAGGCGAGCAAGGCAGCCTCGCGCGTCACGGCCGAAGGCGTGATCACCTCGCACATCGGCGCGGGCGCCGGCGCGCTCGTCGAACTGAACTGCGAAACCGACTTCGTCGCGAAGAACGACGATTTCAACGCGTTCGCCAAGCAAGTGGCCGAACTCGTGGTGTCGCAGAACCCGGCCGACGTGGCCGCGCTGTCGGCATTGCCGTTGAACGGCTCGACCGTCGACGCCGTGCGCCTCGCGCTCGTGGGCAAGATCGGGGAAAACCTCTCGATTCGCCGCTTCGCCCGTTTCGAAACGTCGAACAAGCTGGCCGCTTACCTGCACGGCACGCGCATCGGCGTGCTCGTCGAATACACGGGCGCGGACGAGCAAGTCGGCAAGGATGTCGCGATGCACGTCGCGGCCATGAAGCCGGTTTCGCTGTCGGCTAACGATGTGCCGGCCGAGCTGATCGCCAAGGAGCGCAGCATCGCCGAGCAAAAGGCCGCCGAATCGGGCAAGCCCGCCGAAATCGTCGCCAAGATGGTGGAAGGCAGCGTCCAGAAATACTTGAAGGAAGTGTCCCTGCTGAACCAGCCGTTCGTGAAGAACGACAAGCAGACGATCGAGCAGATGCTGAAAGCGGCCAACGCGTCGGTGCAGAAGTTCGCGTTGTTCGTGGTCGGCGAAGGCATCGAAAAGCGCCAAGACGACTTCGCCGCCGAAGTGGCCGCGCAAGTGGCCGCCGCGAAGCAGCAGTAAAGGTAGTTGCCGTACCCGCGGCGGGCGCCAGGCTCGTCGCGGAGGTTCGCCCTTGGCGAAGTCAGGGTTAACCCGGCTCTCCGCCGCAATTGCGTTCGACTCCAGTTGCGCGGCGGCCTAGCTTGCCCCGTCGTACGTTTCACCCCTACAGTTCCACATTGTCGTGATCTCTTCGACGCGATCGGATACCGCTATGCCCACAGCCTATAAACGCGTTCTTCTGAAACTCTCCGGTGAAGCTTTGATGGGCGACGATGCGTTCGGCATCAATCGCGCAACGATCGAACGGATGGTGGCCGATATGGCCGAAGTCGTCCGGCTCGGCACGCAGTTGGCCGTCGTCATCGGCGGCGGCAACATTTTCCGCGGCGTCGCGGGCGGTGCAGCGGGGATGGACCGTGCAACGGCCGACTACATGGGCATGCTGGCGACGATGATGAACGCGCTCGCCCTGCAAGATGCGATGCGTCACGCGGGCATCGAGGCGCGCGTGCAATCGGCGCTGCGGATGGACCAAGTCGTCGAGCCGTATATCAGGCCGCGCGCGATCCGCCAGCTCGAGGAAGGCAAGGTCGTGATTTTTGCGGCCGGCACGGGCAACCCGTTCTTCACGACCGATACGGCCGCCGCACTGCGCGGCTCCGAAGTCGGCGCGGAAGTCGTATTGAAGGCGACCAAGGTCGACGGCGTATACTCCGCGGACCCGAAGAAAGATCCTGCGGCAACGCGCTACTCCTCGATCAGCTTCGACGAAGCGATTGGTCGCAATCTGCAAGTGATGGATGCGACGGCCTTTGCGCTGTGCCGCGATCAGAAGCTGCCGATTCGCGTGTTCTCAATCGTCAAACCCGGCGCGCTCAAGCGGATCGTACAAGGTGAGGACGAGGGCACCCTCGTCCACGTGTAAACTCCCGGAATATCGGCGGGAGCCCGTTTGTCCGCGGTGCGGTACGGTGCCGCGGCCGGGCAATCCGCACAGTGATGAAGCTTTGGAGGTCTAAATGAGTGTGGTAGAGATCAAGAAGGGCGCCGATCAAAAGATGCAACGTTCGATCGAAGCGTTCAAGAGCGATTTGGCAAAAATCCGCACCGGCCGTGCCCATACGGGCTTGCTCGATCACATTCAGGTCGACTATTACGGCTCGAACGTGCCCATCTCGCAAGTGGCCAATCTGACGCTCATCGATGCACGCACGATCGGCGTTCAGCCTTGGGAAAAGAAGATGGTTTCCGTTGTCGAAAAGGCGATTCGCGAGTCCGACCTCGGTCTGAACCCCGCGACGCAAGGCGACCAGATTCGCGTGCCGATGCCCGCGCTGACCGAAGAGCGCCGCCGCGAGTTGACGAAGGTCGTCAAGAGCGAAGGCGAGACAGCCAAGGTTGCCGTGCGCAATTTGCGCCGCGATGCGAACGAACAGCTCAAGAAACTCGTCAAAGACAAGGAAATTTCGGAAGACGACGAGCGTCGCGCGAGCGACGAGGTGCAAAAGCTCACCGATAAATACGTTGCCGAAATCGACAAGCTCGTTCATTCGAAAGAAGCCGAGATCATGACCGTTTGATGCTGTCGGTCTCGCGCGTTCTTCTTTTTCAAGCAGTCTAAGTCCCGGCGGCCATGACCTATACCAGCTCTACCGTTCGCGTGCCTGATGTTGCGGCCGTGCCGCGACACATCGCGATCATCATGGACGGCAATGGCCGTTGGGCGACGCAACGCCGCTTGCCCCGCGTGGCCGGCCACACGCGCGGCGTCGAGGCGGTGCGCACGGCGGTTGAGGCCTGCGCGCGCGCAGGCGTCGAATATCTGACCCTGTTCGCCTTCAGTTCCGAAAACTGGCGCCGGCCCGTCGAAGAGGTGTCGTTTCTGATGCGGCTGTTCGTCACCGCGCTAGAACGCGAAGTCGGCAAGCTGCACGCCAACGGGATTCGTTTGCGCGTCGTCGGCGATTTGTCCCTTTTCGACTCGCGTATCCAGGATTTGATCCGACGGGCCGAAACCAAGACGGCCCGCAACACCCGGCTCACACTGACCATCGCGGCCAACTACGGCGGGCGCTGGGACATCATGCAAGCCGCCCGTAAGCTGGCCGAGCAATCGGTCAGCGAAGGGCGAGTCGTCGAGATCGACGAAGCTTCGCTCGCCCAACACCTCGCGCTCGCTTACGCGCCCGAACCCGATCTGTTCATCCGAACGGGCGGCGAAACGCGCATCAGCAACTTCCTGCTCTGGCAACTGGCCTATACCGAGCTTTATTTCACCGACGCGTACTGGCCCGATTTCGACGCCAATACGTTGTTCGACGCTATTGCTTCGTACGCACGGCGCGAGCGCCGGTTCGGCCGTACGAGCGCGCAACTCGACCCCCAACGGGACGACGCGCCTTCGCAAAACGCCGATTCCCTTCCATGCTGAAAACTCGGGTCATCACCGCCGTGGTGCTGCTGGCGGTGCTGCTGCCGGTTACGCTGTTCGCGCCGGTGGCCGCTTTCGGCGCGTTGATCGCGGTGGCGCTCGTGTTGGGCGCTTGGGAATGGGCGCGTCTGCTCAAGCTGCCGGGGCTGGCCCCGGTCGGTTATGCGGTACTGGCTGCCTTGGCGCTGGCCGCTAGCACGCGGCTCGGCATAGGGGTTCGCGCGGCGCGGCCGCTATTCGAAGCGGCCGGCGTATTCTGGATTCTGGCGGGGCCGTTCGTGCTCATACGGAAGCCCACGCTTGCGCACGGCGCCTGGCGGTTGTTTTTGATCCTGGCCGGGCTCGTCGTGCTGGTCGCTTGCTGGCATGCGCTGGTCGCCGCTCGGGCACTGGGCGTAGCGTTCGTGCTGTCGGTTCTCGTCGTCGTCTGGCTGGCCGATATCGGCGCATACTTTGCCGGTAAAGCGTTCGGCAAGCACAAGCTCGCGCCCGCGATCAGCCCGGGCAAGACCTGGGAGGGCGCCCTGGGCGGCTGGCTCGCCGTCATGATCGTAGCCGTTGCCGTGATGGCGTCGCATGCATTCGCTCCGACGCTCGTGTCGCAGCTCGCGCTGCGCGTCGGTGCCGCGCGCACGCTGCTCGCGCTGACCGTGCTCGTCGCGTTCAGCATCATTGGCGATTTGTTCGAATCGATGCTCAAACGTCAAGCGGGCGTAAAGGATTCGAGCGCTCTGTTGCCGGGGCACGGCGGGGTGCTCGACCGCATCGACGCACTGCTGCCGGTGCTGCCGCTCGCAATGCTGCTCATCGGTTAGAGATAGAGATATGAAGAAACGTTTGACATTGCTCGGCTCCACCGGCTCGATCGGCGACAGCACTCTCGACGTCGTCGCTCGCCATCCGGAGCGTTTCACGGTGCATGCGCTCACCGCGCATCGCAACGGCGACAAGCTCGTCGCCCAATGCCTGCGTTTCAGGCCCGATGTCGCCGTAGTCGGCGACGCCGAGACTGCGGCGCGCGTCCAGGCCCAACTGCGCGATGCCGGCTGCAGCACGCAAGTGGCCTATGGCCCCGAGGCGCTCGTGCAAGCGGCCCAAAGCGGGCAATGCGATACGGTCGTCGCCGCCATCGTCGGCGCGGCGGGGCTTGCGCCCACACTGGCGGCGGCTCGCGCGGGCAAGCGCATCTTGTTGGCGAACAAGGAAGCGCTCGTCATGTCGGGCGCGATCTTCATGGATGCGGTGCGCGACCACAGCGCGACGCTGTTGCCCGTGGACAGCGAGCACAACGCCATCTTCCAATGCTTGCCGCGCGATCTGGCCGAGCATGGCGGCGTGACGAAAATCATTCTGACCGCGTCCGGCGGGCCGTTCCGGACGCGCGAGCCTGCCACGCTCGTCGACGTGACCCCCGAGGAAGCTTGCAAGCATCCGAATTGGGTCATGGGCCGCAAGATTTCCGTCGATTCGGCCACGATGATGAACAAGGGGTTAGAGGTCATCGAAGCCCATTGGCTGTTCGGCTTGACGGGCGATCGCATCGACGTGCTGATCCACCCGCAAAGCGTCATTCATTCGCTCGTGTCGTACGCCGACGGCTCGGTGCTCGCGCAGCTCGGCAATCCCGACATGCGTACGCCCATCGCCCATGCGCTGGCCTTTCCCGACCGGGTCGACTCGGGCGTGGCGCAACTGGATCTGGCGCAGATCGCCTCGCTGCAGTTCGAAAAGCCCGACTACGAGCGTTTCCCGTGCCTCGCGCTCGCGATGCAGGCGCTTGGCGCAGGCGGGGTTGCCAGCGCGGCGCTGAACGCGGCCAACGAGGTCGCGGTCGAAGCCTTCCTTGAACGCCGTATTGGCTTCACGGACATTGGGCGCACGGTGCAAGCGGTGCTCGATGACTTGTCCAACTACACGCCGAGCGGCCTGGACGACGTGCTTGGCACCGACGCCGACGCTCGGCGCGCCGCCCGCGCGTTCATCGAGGGCCGCCCGCACCCGACCCCGCCGACCAACCGTACGAGCTCGGTCAATCGCGCCGTGCAGTGAGAGCGTGATGAACTTGCTGATCGAAGTCGCAGCATTCGCCGTCGCCATCGGCGTGCTCGTGGTGGTCCATGAATATGGCCACTACAGCGTCGCGCGGCTATGCGGCGTCAAGGTCTTGCGCTTTTCGATCGGCTTTGGGCGGCCGCTCGCGACTTGGGTCGGCCGCAAATCGGGCACCGAGTGGACCATCTCCGCGCTTCCGCTCGGCGGCTACGTCAAGATGCTCGATGAACGCGATCCCGGGCCGGGGATCCTGCCTCCGGATCTGCCGTACGCATTCAACCGGCAGCATGTCGCCAAGCGGATCGCGATCGTGCTGGCCGGGCCGCTGGCCAATTTTCTGTTGGCCGTGGCGTTGTTCTCGATCGTCTTCGCCACCGGTGTGGTCGAGCCGGTCGCGCGGCTGGCAACGCCGCCCGTCGGCAGCGTCGCGGCGCGCGCCGGGTTCGACGGCGGGGAGACGATCGTATCGATCGGCGACATGCAAGGCGCGGACGTCGAAGCGGTGCGGTCCTGGTCGGATTTGCGCTGGAAGCTGCTCGATGCGGCGTTCGACCATCGGCGCGTGGTACTGCGGGCGCACGACGGCCGCGGGACGTACGATTTTCAAGTCGATTTGCGCGACGTGGCCGAGCGCGACCTCGACGACGATTTCCTGGGCAAGCTCGGTTTCGATCAAGGCGGCACGCTGTCGGTCGCGGCCGTGGAACCGGGCAGCGCCGCGGAGCGCGCCGGGCTCGAGCCCGGCGATACGCTGCGCACGGTGGGCGGCGCACCGATCGACGGCGCGCAGGCGTTCATCGCCTATGTTAAAGCGCACGCTGGGCGTCCGATCGTGCTCGGCATCGATCGCGGCGCCCCCGCGCAGCGGCTGTTGCTGACGGTCGTGCCCGATTCTCGAGAGGATGCCCAAACTGGTGCGGCGGCTGGGCGCATCGGCGCGGCGCTCGGGACCCAAGTGCAAACCGTGAATGTGCGCTACGGCTTGGGGCAGAGCGTGGCGCGCAGCGTGCGGCGCACGTGGGACATTGCCGTTTATTCGCTGCGAATGTTCGGCCGCATGCTGACGGGGCAGGCTTCGCTGAAGAATTTGTCCGGGCCCGTCACGATCGCCGACTATGCCGGCAAGAGCGCACAACTCGGTTGGGCGCCGTTTCTTTCGTTCCTCTCACTCGTGAGCATCAGCCTCGGCGTACTGAACTTATTGCCGATTCCGGTATTGGACGGGGGGCATCTGTTATATTATTTGGTTGAAGCCGCAACTGGCAAAGCCGTGTCGGAACGCTGGCAACTCGTTCTGCAACGGGCTGGCCTCGTGTGCATCGTCGTGTTGTCGGCGATCGCGCTCTTCAACGATCTGGCTCGTTTAATCCATTTTTAAAGTGTCCGGCGGCACGCGCAAGCGGGAGCCGCGACGGACAGATGTAGCTAAAAACACTGGGGAAGCACGTTGTTCAAACCTCATCGCTTTGTTCCTAAGTCGGTTGCGGTCGCGGCGCTTGCCGCTCACGGACTCGTCGCGCACGCGGCGACGGCGCCTTTCGTCGTAAAAGACATTCGGATCGAGGGCTTGCAACGGATAGAGCCCGGCACGGTGTTCTCCTATCTCCCGATCAAGCAGGGCGACACGTTTACGGACGACAAAGCGTCCGAAGCGATCCGCGCGCTTTACGCGACGGGCTTCTTTAGCGATGTGCGCATCGCCACGGAGGGCGACGTCGTCATCGTCAACGTCGCCGAACGTCCGGCCATCGGAGCCATCGATTTCTCCGGTCTGCACGAATTCGACAAGGATGCGCTCGATAAAGCGCTCAAGGGCGTCGGGTTGTCGCCGGGCCGTTACTACGACAAGGCGCTCGTCGATCGCGCGGAGCAAGAGCTCAAGCGCCAATATTTGACGCGCGGCTTTTACGCCGCGGAAGTCACGACTACCGTCACGCCGCTCGACAGCAGCCGCGTGTCGATCTTGTTTGCCGTGAACGAAGGCCCGAGCGCGAAGATTCGCCAGGTCAATTTCATCGGCAATAAGGCGTTCAGCACGGGCACGCTGCGCAACGAAATGCAGTTGTCCACGCCGAACTGGTTCTCGTGGTACACGAAAAACGACCTTTATTCGAAAGACAAGCTCACGACCGATCTCGAAAATGTCCGTTCGTTCTATCTGAACCGCGGCTATCTCGAGTTCAACATCGAGTCGACGCAGGTGTCGATTTCGCCCGACAAGAAGGACATGTACCTCACGCTGACGGTGCACGAGGGCGAACCGTACACCGTGTCGAGCATCAAGCTGGCGGGCAATCTGCTCGATCGCGGCCCCGAGTTGCAAAAGCTCATCACGGTCAAGCCCGGCGAGCGGTTCTCGGCCGCCAAGCTGCAAGCCACGACGAAAGCGATCGTCGACAAGCTCGGTGAGTACGGTTACGCGTTTGCCAATGTCAACGCGCAGCCCGAGATCGATCAAGTGCATCACAAGGTCGCGCTGACGTTGCAGATCGATCCGAGCCGTCGCGTCTATGTCCGGCATATCAACGTGGTCGGCAATACGCGTACGCGCGACGAAGTCGTTCGCCGCGAGATGCGTCAGCTCGAAAGCTCGTGGTTCGATTCGAGCCGCCTTGCGCTGTCGAAGGATCGGATCAACCGCCTCGGCTACTTCACCGACGTCGACGTGACGACGGTGCCCGTCGCAGGCACGGCCGACCAGGTCGACGTCGACGTCAAGGTCACGGAAAAACCGACGGGCGCAATCACGCTCGGCGCAGGTTTCTCGTCCACCGACAAGGTGGTGCTCTCGGCCGGCATTTCGCAAGACAACGTGTTCGGCTCGGGTACGAGCTTGGCCGTCAACGTGAACACGGCGCGCACCTATCGCACGCTTACCGTCACGCAGGTGGACCCGTACTTCACGGTCGACGGCATCAAGCGGATCACGGACGTCTACTACCGCACGACGCAGCCGCTGTACTACTCGACCAACTCGAGTTTCCGCATCATCACCGCGGGCGGCGACTTGAAGTTCGGGATTCCGTTCTCGGAAGTCGATACGGTGTTCTTCGGCGCGGGCTTCGAGCAGAACAAGCTCGATATCGATTCGACCACGCCGCAAAGCTATAAGAATTACGTCAACGAATTCGGGCGCGTCTCGAACAACATCCCGCTGACGGTCGGCTGGTCTCGCGATGCACGCGATAGCGCACTCGTGCCGAGCCGCGGCTATTTCACGCAGGCGAATGCCGAGTACGGCACGCCGGTGGGTGCGACGCAGTACTACAAGGCCGACGTGCAAGCGCAGTATTACTACTCGTTCGCGCGGGGCTTCGTGCTCGGACTGAACTTCCAGGGCGGCTACGGCAACGGTCTCGGCGGCAAGCCGTTCCCGATCTTCAAGAACTACTTCGCGGGCGGTATCGGTTCGGTGCGCGGCTATGAACCGAGCTCGCTCGGTCCGCGCGACACGTCGACGAACGACCCGATCGGCGGCTCGAAGATGGTCGTCGGCAATGTCGAACTCACGTTCCCGCTGCCGGGCACGGGCTACGACCGCACGCTGCGCGTGTTCACGTTCTTCGATGCCGGCAATGTGTGGGGCGATACCGCTCCGGGGATCAGCACGACCGGATCGAACGGCTTGCGTTACGGCTATGGCGTGGGTCTCGCGTGGATTTCACCGATCGGGCCGCTCAAGCTCAGCTTGGGTTTCCCGGTGCAGAAGCACAACGGCGACCAATACCAGAAATTCCAATTCCAGATCGGGACGGCGTTCTAATAGCGCGCCGCGCTCTGTCCAGCAACGAGAGGACGATTTTGCAAACCGGTATGTTTATCAAACGCGTGTTGGGTGTGGTGGCACTAACGGGGGCGCTTTTGAGCGGCGTCGCGCAAGCGCAAGAGGCCCGCATCGCCGCTGTCAACTCGGACCGCATTCTGCGCGAATCCGGTGCCGCAAAAGCCGCCCAAGCCAAGCTCGAGGCGGAATTCGCCGCGCGAGACAAAGACTTGCAGGCGCTCGCGGCAAAGATGAAAAAGCTATCCGATCAGATCGACTCGAGCGGCAACTCGATGTCCGCAACGGATCGCGCGCAAAAGCAGAAGGATTTGGCCCAGCTCGACACGGATCTTCAGCGCAAACAGCGCGAGTTCCGTGAAGACTTGAACCAGCGTCGCAACGAGGAATTGGCGGCCGTCTTGGAGAAGGCCAACAAGGTCATCAAGCAAATTGCCGAGCAGCAGCATTACGATTTGATCGTGCAAGAAGCCGTCTACGTGAGCCCGCGTATCGACATCACGGACCAGGTGCTCAAGGCGCTGGCGGGCTCGAACGGGACGAACTGAACGACGGAGCAGCACGGCAATGGCATTGACGCTCGGGCAGATCGCCCAACGCTTAGGCGGTGAAGTCGTGGGCGATGCGACCCTGGAGGTGGCGGGCCTGGCTCCGCTCGATCAGGCTCAGGCGCATCAACTGGCGTTTCTCGCCAACCCCAAGTACCTCTCCCAGGTCGATACGACACAGGCCGGCGCGGTGTTGATCGCGCCAAGCGATCTCGATAAGCTCGCCTCGCGCGCGGGACGCACCTTCATCGTCACGGCGAATCCTTACGCCTATTTCGCGCGAGTCGCGCAGTTGTTCATCGATTTGGCTGCGCCGAAAACGCCCGCAGGCGTGCATCCGAGCGCCGTCGTCGATCCGAGCGCGCAGGTTGCGGCCAGCGCCGTGATCGGCCCGCATGTGGTGATCGAGGCGGCGGCCGTGGTGGGCGAGCATGTGCGACTTGACGCCAACGTTACCATTGGTCGCGGCACGAGCATTGGCGAGGGCTCGCATCTTTACCCGAACGTGACGGTCTATCACGGTTGCAACATCGGTCCGCGCGCCATCGTGCACGCGGGTGCGGTCATTGGCTCAGACGGCTTCGGTTTTGCTCCCGACTTCGTCGGCGACGGCGATGAACGCACCGGAAGCTGGGTCAAGATTCCGCAAGTGGGCGGTGTGACGATCGGCGCCGACGTCGAGATCGGCGCCAACACGACGATCGACCGCGGCGCGATGGCCGATACGACGATCGAAGCCTGCGTGAAGATCGACAACCTCGTGCAGATCGGCCATAACTGCAAGATCGGCGCCTACACCGTGATCGCGGGTTGCGCCGGCATCGCGGGCAGCACGACGATCGGCCGTCACTGTATGATCGGCGGCGCGGTGGGCATCGCAGGGCACGTGACGCTGGCCGATTACGTGATCGTCACGGCCAAGTCGGGCGTATCGAAGTCGCTGCTCAAGCCGGGCATCTACACTAGCGCCTTCCCGGCTGTCGACCATGCGCAGTGGAACAAGAGCGCGGCGTTGATGCGCAATCTCGATAAGCTGCGCGAGCGTATCAAAGCGCTCGAAACCACGCTTGCCCAGCGAGGGGGCGAGGTTTGAGACCCACCGGCGCGCGCACTTGGCAATCGTGAGCGCCGGCAAGCCGGCGTAGTTCGCCGCGATTCGCATCCGTAGTAATTACCCGCGCGAGGCAGCTTGCGTGGAGCAGACACACCATGAGCACTGAAAAAATCAATCTCGACATTCACCAGATTCTTAAGCTGCTGCCGCATCGCTATCCGATCCTGCTCGTGGACCGGGTGTTGGAACTCGAGCCGCACACGCGCATCAAGGCGCTCAAGAACGTGTCGATCAACGAACCCTACTTCATGGGGCATTTTCCGCAGCGCCCCGTGATGCCCGGCGTGCTGATCATGGAGGCGCTCGCGCAGACGGCGGCGCTCCTGACCTTCGCCGAGGAACCGCACGATCCCGAAACGACGCTGTACTACTTCGTCGGCATCGATGGGGCGCGCTTCAAGCGCGTCGTCGAACCGGGCGATCAGCTGATTCTCAATGCGACGTTCGAGCGCCGCATGCGGAACATTTGGAAATTCAAAGCCCACGCGGAAGTCGACGGCGTGATCGCCGCCGAAGCCGAGTTGATGTGTACGGTCAAGCACACGAACGAGTGAGAAGGGCCAAGAACGCATGAGCAGGATTCATCCCACCGCGATCATCGAGCCGGGCGCGCAACTCGGAGAAGACGTCGAGATCGGCCCCTATGCGATCGTCGGCGCCAACGTGACGATTGGCGCTCGTACGACCGTCGGCTCGCACAGTGTCATCGAAGGCCATACGACGATCGGCGCCGATAACCGGATCGGACACTACGCGTCCGTCGGCGGCCGCCCGCAAGACATGAAGTACCAAGGCGAACCGACTCGGCTCGTCATTGGCGATCGCAACACGATTCGCGAGTTCACCACGATCCACACGGGCACCGTGCAGGACGGCGGCGTGACGACGCTTGGCGACGACAACTGGATCATGGCGTATGTCCACGTCGGGCACGATTGCCACGTCGGCAGCCATGTGATTTTGTCCAGCAACGCGCAGATGGCGGGGCACGTCATCATCGGCGACTTTGCGATCGTGGGCGGCATGTCCGGCGTCCATCAGTTCGTGAAGATCGGCGAGCACTCGATGCTCGGCGGCGCATCGGCGCTGGTGCAGGACATTCCGCCTTTCGTGATCGCCGCGGGCAACAAGGCCGAGCCGCATGGCATCAACGTCGAAGGGCTGCGGCGACGCGGCTTCTCTGCCGATGCGATCTCCGCATTGCGCAGTGCCTACAGGCTGCTTTACAAGAACGGCCTGTCGCTCGAAGAGGCGAAGGCACAGCTCACGGAACTGGCATCGGCGGGCGGGGACGGCGACGAGCCTGTGCGCAAGCTCATCACGTTCATCGAATCGTCGCAGCGCGGCATCATTCGCTAGGCAATGACGCCTCAATCGAATGCGCCGCGCATCGCCATGGTTGCCGGCGAGCCGTCGGGCGATTTGTTGGCGGCCTCGCTGCTCGGCGGCCTCGTGCGCCGGTTGCCAGAGGGCACGCGCTACTTCGGCATCGGCGGCCCGCGCATGGCGGCGCAGGGCTTCGAGGCGCATTGGCCGATGGAAAAGCTCTCCGTCCGGGGCTACGTCGAAGCGCTGCGCCATATCCCCGAAATTCTCGGCATCCGCAACGAACTGAAGCGCCAATTGCTGGCCGAGCCGCCGCACGCATTCATCGGTGTCGATGCGCCCGATTTCAACTTCGGACTCGAGCAAGCGCTACGCCGGGCGGGAATCCCGACGATTCATTTCGTTTGCCCGTCGTTCTGGGCGTGGCGCGGGGGGCGCATCAAAACGATCGCGAGAGCGGTCGATCACATGCTTTGCGTGTTTCCGTTCGAAACGGCGTTGCTCGAAAAAGCTCACGTGCCGGCCACCTACGTCGGCCACCCTCTCGCGGATGAAATCCCGCTGGAACCTGATGTCGCCGGTGCGCGCGCCATGCTGGGTCTGCCCGCCGCAGGGCCTGTCGTGGCAGTGCTGCCGGGCAGTCGACGCTCGGAAATCGGCCTGATCGGCCCTACGTTTTTCGAGGCGATGGCGATCATGCAGCGTCGCGAGCCAGGTTTGCGGTTCGTCATGCCGGCGGCCACGCCCGCGCTGCGCGCGCTGCTGCAACCGCTCGTGGCCGCGCATCCCGAACTAGCCCTGACGATCACCGATGGCGACGCGCAACGCGCAATGACCGCTGCCGATGCCGTGCTCGTCAAGAGCGGCACGGTCACGCTGGAAGCCGCGCTGCTGAAGAAGCCGATGGTGATTTCGTACAAGGTGCCCTGGCTAACGGGGCAGATCATGCGCCGGCAAGGATATTTGCCGTACGTCGGGTTGCCGAATATCTTGGCGGGCCGCTTCATCGTTCCGGAACTGCTGCAGCATTTCGCGACACCCGAGGCGCTCGCGGACGCCGTGCTCGTCCAGTTGCACGACGATGCGAATCGGCGCACGCTGACCGACATCTTCACGCAGATGCATTTGACGTTGCGCAGGAACACGGCCGAATGTGCGGCCGAAGCCGTCGCGCGCGTCATCGAAGCGAGGAAGCCGCGGCTATGACGACTTCGCGACCATCGCGCGCAAAACAGGGGAGCGATACTGCCGATGCGCCCGCCAGTGTGCGGTCGCGCGGCACGCCGCGCACCGCGTCGGCGCAAAGCCCGCTCAATTTCGATTCGCCGCTCGACATCGTCTGCGGCGTGGATGAAGCCGGCCGTGGGCCGTTGGCCGGGCCCGTCGTTGCCGCGGCTGTCATCTTGGATCCGACGCGCCGCATCCGAGGGCTCGACGATTCCAAAGCGCTGACGGCGAAAAAGCGTGAGGCGCTCTACGAGAAGATCGTCGAGCGTTCGCTGGCTTTTTGTGTGGCTTCGGCGAGCGTCGAGGAAATCGACCGGCTCAATATCTTGCATGCGACGATGTTGGCGATGAAGCGGGCCGTCGAGGGCCTGTCGATCATGCCGACGCTGGCTCGTATCGACGGCAATCGCTGTCCGGTGCTCGCCGTGCGCAGCGAAGCGGTGATCGGCGGCGACGCGCTCGTGCCGGCCATTTCGGCTGCCTCGATACTGGCCAAAGTCACGCGCGACCGGATGTTGCAGGAACTGCACGCGCAGTTTCCGATGTACGGTTTCGATGCGCATGTCGGCTATGGCACCCCTCGGCATTTGGCGGCCCTCGACGAACATGGGCCGTGCGAGCATCATCGGCGCTCGTTCGCCCCGGTGCGCGCCGCGTTCGAACAGCGGGGCATCCGCGTAACGCTGCCGAGCGGGGCGAGCGCGGTAGAGGTCGAGGAGGCCGTCCACGCTGACGCCTTCGACGAAACCGCGCTGTACGACCAAGCGTTCGGCGCCGATACCGAGGGCGTGGGCGCCGACCAATGAGTCGACGCGCTCGCCTTCGAATGGCGGCGAGCGTGTTTCAAGTTCTTAGGCCTCAAAAAAGGCCGTCTCTCTGGCTGCCAATCTCGTGAAAGCGATCACCTCGCGCGACAACCCGCTCTATAAGCGCCTCAAGGCGCTGGCTGCTTCGACGCATCATCAGAAAAAGAGCGGCCGGGCGCTGCTGGAAGGCTTTCATCTTGCGTCGGCCTACCTGGACGTAGCCGGTCAGCCCGAAACCTGCGTCGTCACCGATGGGGCGTTGCAGCACGACGAGGCGCAGGCGATCGTCGCGCGTGTCGATGCCGAGCGCATCGTCACGCTGCCCGATGCGCTATTCGGGCAGTTATCGAACGTCGTTAATGGCGTGGGCATGCTATTCGTCGTGAGCAAGCTCTGCGCGCCGCTGCCCGAGCGCGTGGACACGACCTGCATCGTGTTGGATGGCGTGCAAGACGCGGGCAACGTGGGATCGATTCTGCGCAGCGCCGCGGCTGCGGGCGTCAAGCAGGTGTTTTGCGCGCCGGGGACGGCTTATGCATGGTCGTCGAAGGTGTTGCGTTCGGGAATGGGCGCGCATTTCCTGCTCGATGTGCATGAAGACGTCGACGCCGCAACGCTGATGCCTCGCCTGGCCATCCCCGCGGCCATGACCGACTCGCATGCGCCGCAGGCGCTTTACGATTGCGATTTGGCCGGCCCGATCGCGTGGATTTTCGGCAACGAAGGGGCGGGCGTCTCGGCGGCGTGGCGGGCGGCAGTCGCTTATCGCGTGACGATTCCTCAGCCCGGCGGCATGGAGTCGCTCAATGTGGCGGCGGCTGCGGCGATTTGTCTTTTCGAGCAGTGCCGCCAGCAGCGCATTTCCCGCTGATCGCTTTGCACACCGGCCTGCACGCGCACCGGCGTGCGGCCGGCACGGCATTCGACCGCTGGGCGCGAACCCGCACTGCGCCCGCGCTTTCGCCGCTCACTCAATACGTGGGCCGGTCGAGCTTGATTTCCTGCAGGATCGTCGTCGCGATTTCCTCGATCGACTTATGCGTCGAGGACAGCCATTTGATCCCTTCGCGCCGCATCAGCGCTTCGGCCTCGTTGATCTCGTAACGGCAATTTTCGGGCGCAGCGTACTTGCTGCCGGGGCGGCGTTCGTTGCGGATTTCCGATAGACGTTGCGGGTCGATCGATAGGCCGAACAACTTGTCCCGGTGCGCGAGCAGCGGGGTGGGCAGTTTGCCGCGCTCGAAATCTTCGGGAATGAGCGGATAGTTGGCTGCCTTGACGCCGTATTGCATCGCGAGATAGAGGCTCGTGGGCGTCTTGCCGCTGCGCGAGACGCCCACGAGGATCACGTCGGCGCCGGCCAGATTGCGGTTGGACTGCCCGTCGTCGTGCGCAAGCGAAAAGTTGATCGCCTCGATCCGTGTCTTGTATTCCTCGGTGTCCGCGTTCTGGTGCCCGCGCCCGATGGCGTGCGTCGACTTCATTTCGAGCTCTTGCTCGAGCGGCTCGACGAACTGCTGGAAGATGTCGAGCACGAGGGCGTTGGAGTTCTTGACGACCGCGTTGGACGCGCTATCGACGAGTGTCGTGAAGACGATCGGCCGGCGACCGTCGAGTTCGGCCGATTCGCTGATCTTTTCGATCGTGGCGTACGCTTTGTCGACCGAATCGACGAACGGCACCCGGACGAGGCGGAATTTCTGATCGAATTGGGACAGGATCGAGTGCGCGAACGTTTCGGCGGTGATCCCCGTTCCGTCGGAGACGATAAATACGGTAGGCGGCATCGGCTAACGCTTCTGAAAGCAGCGGGCGCTGCGGGAGGAAACGCGATTTTCGCGCGTTTTCGCGAGCAGTGTGCCGGCGTTTGACATGCGACCGTCACAGCAGAGCGGGCGGCCGGTTAGAAGCAGGGTAGAATAGCGGCAACCTGTTGGATAAGCAATTGCAATCGGCGATGCGAAGCGATTGCTTCTCCAACAGGTTGCGCGTGCTGCGCGTCCCCGGGTCCCAATGGCCCGCGCGCACCAAGCCCACACGCGCGACCGAGTATTTTTTTCACACTTAGGGGCTTGTATGACTAACGCTGCAAACATCACGAAGGATCAGGCGTATGTAATTCCGTTCGAACAGCTACGGATGACCGATGTGGAGATCGTGGGCGGCAAGAATGCGTCGCTCGGCGAGATGATCAGCCAACTGGCAGAGGCCGGCGTGCGCGTGCCCACGGGCTTCGCCACCACGGCGCTGGCATTTCGCGATTTCCTCACACACAACAATCTGACCGAACGGATCGCCGCTCGGCTCGAGACCCTCGACGTCGACGACGTCAAGGCGCTCGCGGCCGCGGGCAAGGAAATTCGCGCGTGGATCGTCGACGCGCCGATGCAGTCGCGCCTGGAAGCAGAGATCCGCGAGCAGTTCGAGATCCTGCAAAAGAGCTCGCCCGAGGAACTGTCGTTCGCCGTGCGTTCGTCGGCGACGGCCGAGGATTTGCCGGACGCTTCGTTCGCCGGTCAGCAAGAGAGCTATTTGAACGTCGTCGGCGTCGAGGAAGTGCTCGATCGCATGAAGCACGTGTTCGCCTCGCTGTACAACGATCGCGCAATCTCCTATCGCGTCCACAAGGGCTTCACGCATGCGGAAGTCGCGCTGTCGGCCGGCGTGCAGCGCATGGTGCGCTCCGACGTGGGCGCGGCGGGCGTCATGTTCACGCTCGATACCGAATCGGGCTTCAAGGACGCCGTGTTCATCACGTCCAGCTACGGTCTGGGCGAGACTGTCGTGCAAGGCGCCGTGAATCCGGACGAGTTCTACGTCTTCAAGACCACGCTCGAGCAGGGCAAGTATCCGATCATCCGCCGCTCGATCGGCTCGAAGCTGATCAAGATGGAGTTCACGAAGCCGGGCGAGCCGGGCCGCGTCAAGACGGTCGATGTGCAGCACGAGCAGCGCAACCGCTTCTCCATCACCGACGAAGACGTGATCGAGCTGGCCAAGTACGCCGTCATCATCGAGAAGCACTACCAGCGTCCGATGGACATCGAGTGGGGCAAGGACGGCCGCGACGGCAAGATCTTCATCCTGCAGGCGCGTCCGGAAACGGTGAAGAGCCAAGGCGCGGGCAAGGTCGAGCAGCGTTTCAAGTTGCGCGGCCAATCGCAGGTGCTGGCCACGGGCCGCGCGATCGGGCAGAAGATCGGCGCGGGCCGCGTGCGCGTGATCCACGATCCGTCGGAAATGGAGCGCGTGCAGCCGGGCGACGTGTTGGTGGCGGACATGACGGACCCGAATTGGGAGCCGGTGATGAAGCGCGCATCGGCGATCGTCACGAACCGCGGCGGCCGTACCTGCCACGCTGCGATCATCGCGCGTGAATTGGGCGTCCCCGCCGTCGTCGGCTGCGGCGATGCCACCGACGTCTTGAAGGACGGCGCGCTCGTGACGGTTTCGTGCGCCGAAGGCGACGAAGGCAAGATCTACGACGGCTTGCTCGAAACGGAAGTGACGGAAGTGTCGCGCGGCGAATTGCCGCCCATCCCCGTCAAGATCATGATGAACGTCGGCAACCCGCAGCTCGCGTTCGACTTCTCGCAGTTGCCGAACGCCGGCGTCGGCCTTGCGCGGCTCGAGTTCATCATCAACAACAACATCGGCGTGCATCCGAAGGCGATTCTCGAGTATCCGAACGTCGATCAGGATCTGAAGAAGGCGGTCGAGAGCGTCGCGCGCGGGCATGCGTCGCCGCGAGCGTTCTATGTCGACAAGTTGACCGAAGGCATCGCGACCATCGCGGCGGCTTTCTATCCGCGGCCTGTGATCGTGCGTCTGTCCGACTTCAAGTCGAACGAATACAAGAAGCTCATCGGCGGCTCGCGTTACGAGCCCGACGAGGAAAACCCGATGCTGGGCTTCCGTGGCGCCTCGCGCTACATCGCGCAAGATTTCGCGCAGGCGTTCGAAATGGAATGCTTGGCGCTCAAGCGCGTGCGTGAAGATATGGGTTTGACGAACGTCGAGATCATGGTGCCGTTCGTGCGTACGGTCAAACAAGCCGAGCGCGTCGTCGGCTTGCTCGACAAGTTCGGCCTGAAGCGCGGCGAGAACGGCCTGCGGCTCATCATGATGTGCGAAGTGCCGTCGAACGCGATTCTTGCCGACGAGTTCCTGCAACACTTCGATGGTTTCTCGATCGGCTCGAACGATTTGACGCAGCTCACGCTCGGCCTCGATCGCGATTCCGGCATGGAACTCTTGGCAGTCGACTTCGACGAGCGCGACGAAGCCGTCAAGTTCCTGCTCAAGCGTGCAATCGAGGCGTGCCGCCGTTTGAACAAGTACGTCGGCATCTGCGGTCAGGGTCCCTCGGATCATCCCGATTTCGCGCAATGGCTGGCCGATGAAGGGATCGCATCGATTTCGCTCAATCCCGACACGATCATCGATACTTGGCAAGCTTTGGCCAAGACGGCGAAGTAATCGCGTCCGCTTGAGGGTCCGCCCACGAATGCGGACCCTGCTTCGTGCTATAACGCCCCGGTGCATCCGGGGCGTTTCTATTTCGGGGAGACCAAACATGACGCCGAACGATTTTCTGTGGTGGATCGGCGCCGGGGCGCTGATCGTCGCCGAACTGCTGACGGGCACGTTCTACTTGCTGATGATCGCGCTCGGATTCATTGCGGGTGCATTGGCGAAATGGGGCGGGGCGAGCCTGGCGGTGCAGTATCTTTCCGCAGCGCTAGTCGCCTTGGCCGCGGTGGTGCTCCTGCGGCGCTCGCGGTTCGGGCGGCGTCGCGAGCGGCGCGATGCGTCGACCAATCCTGACGTTGTACTCGACGTAGGGACCCCGATCGAAGTCGTGGGCTGGCGCGATCGCTGTGCACGCGTGCCTTATCGTGGCTCGCAATGGGATGCCGAACTCGCGCCGGGCGAGCGCGAAGACGCTCGCTTTTACGAGATCGCAGCCGTGCGCGCCAATCGTCTCGTGCTGGTCGAGAAGGGCCATGCCGCCAAACGCACGCATCATTCGGTGTCAACAACAAAGGAGTAAAACGATGGATATGACAATCGTTGCGGCCGTGCTGCTCATCGTCGTGGTCGTGATCGCCGCGCAAACGGTCAAGATCGTTCCGCAACAGCATGCCTGGGTAGTGGAGCGCTTCGGCCGCTATCACGCCACGCTGGCGCCTGGGCTGAACATCGTGCTGCCGTTTGCCGATCGCATCGCGTACCGCCATGTGCTCAAAGAAATCCCGCTGGACGTGCCGGGGCAGATCTGCATCACGCGCGACAACACTCAGTTGCAGGTCGACGGCGTGCTGTACTTCCAGGTCACCGACGCGATGAAGGCTTCCTACGGTTCGAGCAACTACGTGTTTGCGATTACGCAGCTGTCGCAAACGACGCTGCGTTCGGTCATCGGCAAGCTCGAACTGGACAAAACCTTCGAAGAGCGTGATCTCATCAACCACAGCGTCGTATCGGCGCTCGACGAAGCTGCGTCGAGCTGGGGCGTCAAGGTGCTGCGCTACGAAATCAAAGACCTGACGCCGCCCAAGGAGATTTTGCACGCCATGCAGGCGCAAATCACGGCCGAGCGCGAGAAGCGGGCGTTGATCGCGGCGTCGGAAGGCCGCAGGCAGGAGCAGATCAACATTGCCTCGGGCGGGCGCGAGGCGGCGATCCAGAAATCCGAGGGGGAAAAGCAGGCGGCGATCAACCAGGCCCAGGGCCAGGCCGCGGCAATCCTGGCAGTGGCCGAAGCCAATGCGCAAGCGATTCAGAAGATTGCGCAAGCGATCCAATCCACCGGGGGCATGGATGCCGTCAACTTGAAGGTGGCCGAGCAGTACGTGAGCGCGTTCGGCAATCTCGCAAAGGCGGGCAACACCTTGATCGTGCCGGGCAATCTGTCCGACCTCGGCTCGATGGTCGCGTCGGCCCTGGCGATCGTCAACCGCGGCAAGAGCTCGGCCGCCGCGGAGATGCGTTGATCGGCTTCTGGGGCTAACTCGCGGTGCGCATGATGCGCGCTTTCTCGCGCTGCCAGTCGCGCTTCTTTTCGGTCTCGCGCTTATCGTGCAGCTTCTTGCCCTTGGCGAGGCCGATCTCGCATTTGACGCGGCCGCCCTTGTAGTGAAAGTTCAAGGGGACGAGCGTATAGCCGCGCTGTTCGACCTTGCCGATCAGCTTCTTGATTTCGTCCCCGTGCAGAAGCAGCTTGCGCGTGCGGACCGGGTCGGGCTTGATGTGCGTCGATGCTTCGGGTAGGGGGCTGATGTGCGCACCGATCAGGAATAGCTCGCCGTTGCGCACCACGACGTAGCCTTCCTTGATTTGGCCGCGTCCGGCGCGCAGCGCCTTCACCTCCCATCCTTCGAGCACGAGCCCCGCTTCGTAGCGTTCCTCGATGAAGTAATCGAAGAACGCCTTTCTGTTGTCGATGATGCTCATGGATATGGACGGCGCCCAACTCGTTTAAAATCACAATTTTAGCAAAGCGGCGCCTCTCGATCCCGCCAAGCTCGCCCCTTTTTCGCCGCGCGTCGCGCTTTTTATGGCTGATGTTCAGAAAACCGTCCTCATTCGCCACTCGGCGGAGCAAATGTTCGATCTCGTCACGGACGTGGCCGACTATCCCAACTTCCTGCCCTGGTGTGGTGGCGTCGATATCCGCCGGCAGGAGCCGCACGAGATGGAAGCGCGCATCGACATCAACTTCAAGGGCATCAAGCAGCACTTCGCCACGCACAATACGCAGGAGCGGCCCACGCGCATCGACATGCACTTCGCCGACGGCCCGTTTCGCAAGTTCACCGGGTACTGGCGCTTTACGCCGCTGCGCACCGACGCCTGCAAGATCGAGTTCGCATTGCACTATGAATTTTCGAGCTTGATTCTCGAAAAGATCATTGGGCCCGTGTTCAACCACATCGCGAACACGTTCGTCGAATCGTTCGTGAAGCGCGCCGACGAGCGCTACGGCCGATCATGAGCGCCACGCTTTCGATCGAGGTGTGCTACGCGCGCCCCGAGGCGCAGACGTTGATCGCGCTGACGCTGCCGGCCGGCGCGACGGTGCGCGATGCGCTTGCCGCCAGCGGCATGACCACTCGCCATCCCGAAATCGATCCGGCTACCGCCAAGGTCGGCGTTTTCGGCAAGCTCGCCACGCTCGATACGCCGCTTGCCGATCATGATCGCGTCGAGATCTATCGGCCCCTCATCGTCGACCCAAAGCTCGCGCGGCAGCGCCGCGTGGAAAAGACGCGCCGAGCCGGGTCGATCGAAGGCCGTAAATGGCTACACAAGGATTCGCGCTGAATCCCGTCGCCGCTACGATGCAGGCGTCTCGACGTTTGCCGGGAGCGGCGCCGCATGGCCCGAGCCGTCGTCGTGACGCCGTACCGACCAGGTGACCCCCGCCAACAACAGCACGATCGCGGCCGCTTCGAGCGGGCGCGGCAGCCGCGCGTCGTAGATAAAGCCGTAGAGCAGGGCGAAGAGCGTCTCGAATACGATCAATTGCCCGGATAGCGTCAGCGGCACGCGCTTGGAAGCCGCGTTCCACAGGCCCGTGCCGAGCCACGACGCGCCGAAAGCGAGTCCCAGATTGAGCAGCCAGAACGCGTGCCAGCGGGTTGGCTCGGGCGGCGTCGGCAGCGTGGCGCCGGGAATGATGGGGCAGGCGCTCCACAGCAGCGCGCCGAGTATCCCCGTGGCTAAGCCGAGCAGGACTGACCACTCGTTGCCGTCGAAATGCGGGTTGCGCCGCAGGTAGCGTGCGTTTTCCACGGCGAACCAGGTCCAGCTCCCCAATGCGCCGGCGGCGCACAGCACGCCTACGATCTTGTCCGCCACGCCTGCCACGCCTGCCGCGCCGGTCTGCGCAGGCCCGGAGGCAAAGACATCGACGTTGATGCAAACGATGCCGGCGACGACGAGCAGTAAAGGCCAAAGCAGCCGCTCGAGCGAGACGGCCCCGGCGTCGCGCCGTCCGGCAAGCGTGACGGTGACCGGCAGCACCCCAACCACGAGCGAGGTCGGACCGATGCCGATGCGATGCACGCCCGCGGTGAGGAATACGTAATAGACCAGATTGCCGACGAGCGCGAGCTTGCCCGCGGCGACCAGATCGGCGCGCGTGAGCTTGGCCGCGAGGCGGCGCGCCATCGGCAAAGCGGCGGCCAGCGACACGAGGCCGTACATCATGCAGCGAGCCGCTCCCAGCATCATCGGCGGGAAATCGGGCAGCAGGCGCGGCACCAGAAAGACCGTGCCCCATATCGCTCCCGCGAGCACCCCGTACATCACTCCGCGCCTCATGCTGGCCCTTTCGTTTCGTCAGTCGAGGAGGCAGATTACTTGCGGGGCGCCGATCGGTCTTGTTCGATTCTGCAATCCCGAGCCGGAAGAAGCGAAGGCGCGGCGCTTTTCTCCCCCATTTCCCGCACTCGCGACTGCGAACGCGCGCCGCTGGCAAACGAAAGTCGCGCGAACGCGGGTCGAACCGAAAACCGAAACGCGCGGCCTCGGCGGAAGCAGAAAAACGCGTAACTTACTGTTCGCGCAGTGAAAAGCAGGGAGGTATCGCGTATAATTCGCTTTTGCGCCTATAGGATTTGCCATGCGTCTGATCCAAAAAGCACTCACGTTCGATGACGTGCTCCTCGTCCCGGCGTTCTCCGACGTTCTGCCGCGCGACACCAGCCTCAAAACCCGGCTGACCCGCAATATTTCCGTGAACATGCCGCTCGTCTCGGCTGCGATGGATACCGTTACCGAGGCGCGGCTCGCGATCGCGATGGCGCAGCAAGGCGGTGTCGGCATCATTCACAAGAACCTGACGGCGGCCGAGCAGGCGCGCGAGGTGGCGAAGGTCAAGCGTTTCGAATCGGGCGTCGTGCGCGATCCGATCACGGTTCCGCCGCAAATGAAGGTGCGCGACGTGATCGCGCTGTCGCAGCAGCATGGCATTTCGGGCTTTCCGGTGGTCGAAGGCGCGCAGTTGATGGGCATCGTGACGAATCGCGACCTGCGTTTCGAAACGCGGCTCGACGAGCCGGTGCGCACGATCATGACGCCGCGCGAGCGGCTCGTCACGGTCAAGGAAGGCACGGCGCTCGCCGAAGCCAAAGCGCTGATGCACAGCCATCGCCTCGAGCGCGTGCTCGTCGTCAACGATGCATTCGAGTTGCGCGGCCTGATGACCGTCAAGGACATCACGAAGCAAACCGAACACCCCGACGCCTGCAAGGACGAGCATGGCAAGCTGCGCGTCGGCGCGGCGGTCGGCGTCGGCCCTGAAAACGAAGAGCGCGTGGCGGCACTGGCCGGCGCCGGCGTCGACGTCATCGTCGTCGATACGGCGCACGGTCACAGCAAGGGCGTGCTCGAGCGCGTGCGCTGGGTCAAGAAGAATTTCCCGCACGTCGAAGTCATCGGCGGCAACATCGCCACCGCGGATGCGGCGCGAGCGCTCGTCGAATATGGCGCGGACGGCGTCAAGGTCGGGATCGGGCCGGGTTCGATCTGCACGACGCGAATCGTGGCGGGCGTGGGCGTGCCGCAAATCACGGCCATCGCCAATGTCGCCGAAGCGCTGAAGGGCACGGGCGTGCCGGTCATCGCCGATGGCGGCGTGCGTTTCTCGGGCGATGTCAGCAAGGCGCTGGCGGCCGGAGCCAACGCGGTCATGATGGGTAGCATGTTCGCCGGCACGGAAGAGGCGCCGGGCGACGTATTCCTCTACCAAGGCCGCCAGTACAAGTCCTATCGCGGCATGGGTTCGGTCGGCGCAATGAAGGATGGCGCGGCCGATCGCTACTTCCAAGACAATTCGGCGAACATCGACAAGCTCGTGCCCGAAGGCATCGAAGGCCGGGTGGCTTACAAGGGCTCGGTGGGCGCGATCATCTTCCAACTGATCGGCGGCGTGCGCGCCAGCATGGGCTACTGCGGCTGCAAGACGATCGACGAAATGCACGAGAAGGCGCAATTCGTCGAAATCACGGCGGCCGGCATTCGTGAGTCGCACGTGCATGACGTGCAGATCACGAAAGAAGCGCCGAACTATCACGTCGACTAAGCGCCGATGAAACCGCTGCTGCGCGCTGTTCTGATCCTCGACGCCGGGCTCTACCTGAGTTCGGGCGCCGTGCTGCTGCTCACGCCGCTCGCGGGCGTGCAGCGCGCGCTGCAATTGACGGCGATCGAACCGGCTATGGTCGGGCAGATGTTGGGGCTCGCGCTGTTGGGGCTTGCGTGGCTGTCGTTGCGCGGCGCTGTCGATGGCGCGATGACGATCGCCGTCGCCAAGATCGTCGGCCACGTGACCTGGCTCGCAGGCGCGCTCGTGCTTGTCTGGACGCTCGCGCCGCCGCATACGTTGTGGTTCCCCGCGCTTGGGATCGTGCCGAATCTGCTTGTTGGCGGCTTGCTGGTCGTGATCGGCCTTGGCGGTGTCCGCTTCGCCCAAGCGGTGCGTCGGCGCGAAATCGCCAAAGCCGCGCAGGCGGCGGCTAAGGGGCGCGTGGCGGCTGACGTGCCGGCCGCGGCTCCGTCGGTGCCAGTCGAACCGGTGTTTCGGCCCGCGCCGTCGGCTGTACCGCCGGTGGCGCCGTCGGGGCCTGCTTCAACGGCGGAGCGCGATGCCGCGCTGCGCTCGGAAGCAAGCGCCCGGGATGCCGCTGCTTCGGCGGGCGCGGCCAGCGGCAGCGACGACGTCCGTTCGAGCCGGAGCACGTCCGCGCCACGGCCGCCGTTTCATGGTTGAGCGCGCCATCGTTCGCATCGGCTTCGCCCCACCTATATCTTGCGTTCGCGCCCCGCGGGTGCGCGACGCGCTTTGTTTGACCATTCATGTGCTGCGCCGTGCGCGCTGCACGTTGCATTCGTCCACTATCGACCGTGCCTGCCATGCATGACAAGATCCTAATCCTCGACTTCGGTTCGCAAGTCACCCAACTGATCGCTCGCCGCATCCGCGAAGCGCACGTTTATTCGGAAATCCATCCGTACGACGTCGACGATGCGTTCATCCGCGAGTTCGCCCCGAAGGGCATCATTCTTTCGGGCGGGCCGAATTCGGTCACGGAAGCCGAGACGCCGCGCGCGCCGCAAGCGGTGTTCGAATTGGGCGTGCCTGTGCTGGGCATCTGCTACGGCATGCAGACGATGGCGGAGCAGCTTGGCGGCAAGGTGGATCTTGGCCACGTGCGCGAGTTCGGTTACGCCGAAGTCCGTGCGCGCAATCACACGAGTTTGCTGGAGGGCATCGAGGATTTCAGCACGGCGGAAGGTCACGGGATGCTCAAGGTGTGGATGAGTCACGGCGATAAAGTCACGCAGATGCCCGAAGGGTTCGCGCTGATGGCGTCGACCGAATCGTGTCCGATTGCGGCGATGGCCGACGAGACGCGCCATTTCTACGGCTTGCAGTGGCACCCCGAAGTGACGCACACGGTCAAGGGGCGCGCGATGCTCGAGCGCTTCGTGTTGCAGATTTGCGGGGCGAAGCCCGATTGGGAGATGGGGCATTACATCGACGAGGCCGTCGCGAAAATCCGCGAGCAAGTCGGCAGCGAGCACGTCATTTTGGGCTTGTCCGGCGGCGTCGATTCGTCGGTGGCAGCGGCATTGCTGCATCGTGCGATCGGCGATCAGCTCACCTGCGTGTTCGTCGACCATGGTCTGTTGCGGTTGAACGAAGCCGAGCAGGTGATGGCCACGTTCGGCGATCACTTGGGTGTGCGCGTGATCCACGTCGACGCGAGCGAAGCGTTCCTCTCCAAGCTTGCGGGCGTGACCGATCCTGAGCAGAAGCGCAAGATCATCGGCGCCGAGTTCGTCGAAGTGTTCCAAGCGGAGGCTGGCAAGCTGACCGATGCCAAGTGGCTGGCGCAGGGCACCATCTACCCGGACGTGATCGAATCGGCTGGGAAGGGCAAGAAGGCGACGCATACCATCAAGAGCCACCATAACGTCGGCGGGTTGCCCGAGACGTTGAATCTGAAGTTGCTCGAGCCGCTGCGTGAGCTTTTCAAGGACGAAGTGCGGGAGCTGGGTGTGAAGCTTGGTTTGCCGCATGAGATGGTGTATCGCCATCCGTTCCCGGGGCCGGGCTTGGGCGTGCGGATTCTTGGGGAAGTGCGGCGCGATTTCGCGGACTTGCTGCGCCGTGCCGATGCAATTTTCATCGAGACACTGCGCAATACGGTCGACAAGGAAACGGGCAAGTCGTGGTACGACCTGACGAGCCAAGCGTTTGCGGTGTTCCTGCCCGTGAAGAGCGTGGGCGTGATGGGCGATGGACGCACGTACGAATATGTCGTTGCGCTGCGCGCGGTGCAAACGCTCGATTTCATGACGGCGCATTGGGCGCATTTGCCGCATGAGTTGCTCGGGCAGGTGTCGAATCGGATCATCAACGAAGTGCGCGGGATCAATCGCGTCGTTTATGACATCTCGGGGAAGCCGCCGGCGACGATTGAGTGGGAGTGAGGGTCTTTAAAATTCTATTTCGAATCAATGGCTTGTGGTGACCGATAAATTACGTGCGTGCAATTCTAAATTGCACGACGTGGGTCCGTAAGTCATTGATCGTTTGGAAGGAATAAATCTTCGTTGGTGATTGCGTGTAACCCCGAGCAGCAACGACGTCGATCTGACCGAAACCCGCGCCCTCGAACTACACACGCTCCTGCTGAACCAGGTTGTCCGTATGCTTTGCGCAGGGATGATTCGCGGCGACCTGTCGGAATACAACATCCTGCTGGTTGCGGATGGGCCCGTGATCATTGATCTACCACAGGCCTTTGACGCAGCCTGCAACAACGAAGCCGCCTCGATGCTTAAGCGAGACGTCGACAACCTGGCCGCGTACTTCGGACGGTTTGCCCCGCAAATACTCACCGCGGGTTATGGCATGGAGATCTGGACGCTCTTCGAAGCAGGGCGGCTGCATGTGGATGCCGAATTGACCGGCCGCGTCGAAGTCGACACGGGACCTGTGGACCTCGAAGGCGTCCTGAGGGAACTCGAAGAGACACGCCTTGAGGAAGACGCGCGAGTGTGGCGACAGCAGGAACAGAGCGCCGCCCACGCAGCCCGGTAACCGTGCTCGATGTCCGGCAGCCGGGCTCGCGCGACAACGATGGCTGGCGCGGCAGCGGCAATTGCGGGTCGAAGCTGAGCCGGAGGGCTGCTCCCGGTTGGCTAGCCTGTACGTCGGTCGGCTATCATGCCTATCCTCTCCGAAGTAGCTCCTTATGATTTCCGTCCGTAATGTCACGCTGCGCCGCGGCGTCAATGTCGTACTCGACCGCGCGTCCGTCACCTTCACCCCCGGTGAAAAAATTGGCCTTGTCGGCCGCAATGGCGCCGGCAAGTCATCCTTCTTCGGCCTTCTCAACGGCACGCTGCACGAAGACGGCGGCGAGTTCTCGATTCCCGCTGGATGGAGGATGGGCCAGGTCGCGCAGGAGATGCCAGAGACGGAGCAGAGTGCGACCGATTTCGTCATCGATGGTGATACCGTGCTGCTGGCCGCGCAGGCCGAAGTAGTCGCCGCCGAGGCCAGCGACGATGGCATGCGCATGGCGCACGCCTACATGGCCCTGCACGACGCCGGTGCGCATGATGCCCCCGCACGTGCCCAAGCGCTGATCCTGGGCCTTGGCTTCAGTGCGGCGCAGCTTAGCCAGTCGGTCAACAGTTTTTCCGGCGGCTGGCGCATGCGACTGCAGCTGGCGCGCGCGCTCATGTGTCCCTCCGACTTGCTGTTGCTCGACGAGCCGACCAATCACCTGGACCTCGACGCGCTGGTCTGGCTGGAAGCGTGGCTCAAGCGCTATCAAGGAACCCTGGTAGTGATCAGTCACGATCGCGAATTTCTCGACGCGGTGACGCAGGTGACGGTGCACGTCGACAACGCCAAGCTCGTTCGTTATGGCGGCAACTACAGCAAGTTCGAAGACATGCGCGCGGAGCAGCTCGTGTTGCAGCAGGCCGCGATGGCCAAGCAAGCGGACAAGATCGCCCACCTGCAAAAATTCATCGACCGTTTCAAGGCCAAGGCCTCGAAGGCGAAGCAGGCGCAGAGCCGGGTCAAGGCGCTCGAACGCATGGAGAAGATCGCACCAGTGCTTGCCGACGCAGAGTTCAACTTCGAGTTCAAGGAGCCGCTCAACGTCCCGAACCCGCTGTTGTCGATGCTCGACACGAGCTTCGGCTATCCGGCGCCGACCGGCGCACTGCCGGGCACGCCGCCCACGGTCATCGTTCGGGGCATCAACCGATCCGTGCTGGCCGGGCAGCGCATCGGCATCCTCGGTGCCAACGGCCAAGGCAAGTCCACACTGGTGAAGACTGTGGCGCACGCGCTGGCGCCGATTGCTGGCGAAATCAGCGAAGGCAAAGGCCTGAACATCGGCTACTTCGCACAGCAGGAACTCGACGTGCTGCGTCCTCTTGATACGCCGATGGAACACATGATCCGCCTTGCCAAGGACACGCCGGCGCACATGCGCGCCCCCGGCCAGAGCGGCACCGAACAATCACTTCGCACCTTCCTCGGCACCTTCAACTTTAGTGGCGACACGGTCCATCAGGCGGTTAGCACGATGAGCGGCGGCGAAAAGGCGCGGCTCGTGTTGTGCATGATCGTGTGGCAGCGCCCCAACTTGCTGCTGCTTGATGAGCCTACCAACCACCTCGACTTGGCCACACGCGAAGCGCTAGGCATGGCACTCAACGAATTCGAAGGCACCGTGATGCTGGTCAGTCACGACCGGTCCCTGCTGCGCGCGGTATGTGACGAGTTCTGGCTCGTCACCAACGGTGGCGTCGAGCCCTTCGACGGCGATCTGGACGATTACCAGCAGTTCCTGCGCGACGAAGCCCGTCGCCTGCGCGAGCAGGCTGCCGGAGAGCAGACGGCCATCGCCTGAGTTAACGCCCTGGCAGTTCCAGGTTGGAAGCTGCCAGTGCAACTAGTATCAGAGAAAGCGGAACGGGCCATTTATATAGGGGCGACTACGGAAGTTCGCTCGGGTCCGGCCCCGTTCGCCTTTCGAGTGAGTGGTCCGTTTCCTCACGTCCGTAGCGCTAGCAGTCTGTCCGCGCAAAAGACGGCAGGCAAGGCGCCGGCGGGCGTCCCTACGGCTTCGTATGGGCGGGTGAACCGCGATCCCGCTGCGGGGCTCCTGCTCGTTTTCACCTTCTGAAACAGAGCCTGATCAGAAGTTCCCAAGCGTTTGCTGCGGCGTCGGGATTTGAGGCCGACGCGCTTGTGAGAGCGGTGACGATGAAACCTGCGAGGCCGTTCGGCAGACCGTGAGCAAGGCATGTCCTGGATTGTAACTTATGGGTTACGGCATATCAGACGTCCGCATCGACCCAAGATTGCGGCATCGACCGGCTCAGAAAGGATCGCCCCGGAATTCACCTTCGGCTCAGGTCTTCGAGCAACGTTGCCGCTACTGCCTCCTCGGCAATCGCGATGGCATGGCGCTGTATCAGGCACGGGATTGACAACCGAGTGGGAGTGAGGCTCGCGCTAACCTAGTCTCCGTCAACCTCGATCCGGTTGCGACCGCGCTCTTTCGCGCAATACATGGCCTTGTCGCCACGAGACAGCGACTGATAGGCACCGACATCGGTCGCGTGCATCGTGCCGACGCCGATGCTTGCGGTCAGCACGATGTGCGCGTCACCGCACAGCAAGGGGGTGCTCGACGTACGCTGCTGGACGCGTCGCGCGAGCGCCACGGCGGCGTCGGTACCGGTGTCTGGCAGCACCATCGCGAACTCCTCGCCGCCAAGGCGGCCGACGATGTCGCTGGTCCGCACTTCGGCGCGCAGGAGCGCGGCAAAGTGACTGAGCGCGCGGTCACCAACCTCGTGTCCCCAACGGTCGTTGAGCGCCTTGAAGTTGTCCAGATCGAACATCAGCACGGAGGCGACACGACTGCCGGCACGCCGCAGGCGCAATAACTCCGCCTCGCTCTGCATCATGAAGTGGCGGCGATTGGGCAACTGGGTCAAGAAATCGATTGTCGCCGATTCCTGCAGCTCAGCCTCGATGTGCTTGCGCTCGGTCACGTCGGTGATGAAGCCGTGCCACAGCGTGCTTCCGTCGGCCAGCCGTTGCGGCCGCGCATCGCCTTGCCGCCAGCGCAAGCCTTGGCGCGGTAGCTGCACTCGATATTCGAGGTGCCACGGCGACATGCTTGTAGCCGATTCCTCGATCGACTGCCGGTACGCGGCCAGATCGCGCGCATCGATCATCGCGTCCACAGC
This sequence comes from Trinickia sp. Y13, assembly GCF_029522115.1. Classification (GTDB taxonomy): domain Bacteria; phylum Pseudomonadota; class Gammaproteobacteria; order Burkholderiales; family Burkholderiaceae; genus Trinickia. The sequence goes on from NZ_JAKWFK010000003.1 coordinate 345,159, forward strand.
CTCCGCGCTCGTCGTGGCTTGCTGTGGCGTTAGCCCGTAGATATCGCGGATTCCGTCGCTCGCGTACGGGAAGAACGCGCGCCCATCGGGCATCAGCCGGTATTGGAAGACCAGGCCCGGAACCTCGTTCGTCAGGTTCGTGATCAGCTCAACGGACTGCTGTAGCCGCGCGGCCATCTCGCGCAACGCCGTAATGTCGGTTGTCGTGCCGACCATGCGAAGTGCGTGACCATCGCTGTCGCGGTTGACCACCTTGCCCCGGCTGCAGATCCATTTGTAGCTGCCGTCCTTGCAACGGATCCGGTGCTCGACCGCGTAGCTGTCGGTTTTGGTTTCAAAATGCGCCCGCATCGCCGCCTCGACGTACGCGAGGTCGTCCGGATGCAAGCGCAGATAGGCGTCTTCGATCCGGTTGGTGAGCTCATGCTCCTCGTAGCCGAGCATCGCCTTCCAGGCAGGCGAGTAGTGGATTTCGCCGGTGACGACATTGCGGTCCCAGACGCCGGTCCCGCTGCCGGCAAGTGCCAGCGTCATGAGTTCCGCGCCGGCTTCCAGTTCTTTCACGCGGTCACGCAGCGTCGGGAGTAACCTCTCACGTTCGAGTCCGTGTGCGATCAACCCAGCCATTTCACGAAGGAATGCCCGTTGTGCGTCATCGAGTGCGCGGGGCACGTCATCCAGCAGGAACAGCGCGCCCAAATGGAGTCCGTCGGCGTTTGTCAGCGCACAGGCGGTGTAAAAGCGCGGCCAGCGCGCCTTGCCGCGAAAGCGCTCGTCAACCCACGTATCCGGCACGACGATCATCCCGTCGGTCGCCGTGCTTGCTTGCAACGACGGACCTGATAGGTCCGGAGGCAGGACGTCAGGCAAAACGCCATCGACCGCCTTAAGCCGCTGCCCATGAGCGTTGGATAATGTGACCAGGACGGTTGCGACGCCGAAATGAGCCCGCGCCAGTCTCGCCACCGCTTGGCATTCCGTGTCAGCCGGCGGCATTGCTACATCGCCGCCCTCCACGGGTGCGGCAGACCGAATGGCGTCTTCATCGGAGTGGGTGCAAACCAGCATAGGCATTGAGGCGTTACTGTGACCGCTCGCGAGTCGAATCAAGCACCTGTATAACGGCACCGCATGCCGCGAATTTAGGGGGACGGTCGTCCGGACCGAAGCGAACTCAACTCCCCCTCGGCAGTGGTACATTAACCGCTCGAACGCGAAACATTGGGTGCGCCCCGCGGCGCCGCCCGAGAGGTCATCGGCTCATCGGCCGGTGCCATTGTGTCCAGCAACGTACGTCCGGACACAGGAGACAAGCATGGACGTCCGGCAGCGCGATCACATCGAAACGGTGGTCCTAACGACCACCGGCCAGCCTCCCGTAGCGGCACGGATGCACGATGCTATCATCCAAAGCTCGTGGCAGCGTTGCGTGCATCAGTACGGTCTCGATCCGAGCCGGATGCAGGAGGCTCGCATCGTTCCGGCGCAGCGGCTGCGCGAGCATCAGCAGCGCATCGACGATTTCGCCCGCATCGCACGGTATGGCCTCGAAACCCTCTACAGCCAGGTCGCGGGCACGGGTTATGTCGTACTCCTGACCGATGCAGACGGTGTCGCGGTCGACTACCTCGGCGACGAGGGCGCCGACGCCGGATTGCGCCGCGCAGGCCTCTATCTAGGCGCGGAATGGAGCGAAGATGGGGCGGGCACCTGTGCAGTCGGCACGGCGCTAGCCACCGGCCATGCGCTCACCGTGCATCGGGACGATCACTTCGATGCCACGCACATTCCTCTGACGTGTACAGCCGCGCCGCTGTTCGATTCGCACGGCCAGCTTCACGCGATTTTGGATATATCGGCGCTGAGCTCGCCGCTTGCAAAAGATAGTCAGACCTTCGCGCTCTATCTCGTGCGAACCTACGCGAGTCGAATCGAAGACGCGTATTTCCTCAGGCGTCACAGGCGAGACTGGATCCTCAAACTGAGCCCCGCGCCGGAATTCATCGACGTCAATCCCGAGTATCTAATCGCGCTCGACGCGAGCGGCCGCATCGTCGGCCATAACCGCCGCGCTCAGCAAATGTTGGCGGCCGAGGCCAGCTTGGATTCGACAGGTTCGCCGCTGCTCGGCATGCGGTTCGACGCATTGTTCGAAGTGCCGCTCGAGCAATTGGGGCGCTTCGTGTATTCGCGTCCGAGCGAGGAACGCGTCGTCCGTTTGGCGGGGAACGGCAAGCGCCTGTACCTGAGCGCCATGCCGCCGATGTTGCCGGCGCCGGCAGGCACGGCAGACGCTGCACCAGCGCCGTTGCCGCCCGAATTGGCCGCGCTGTGCGGCGACGACGCGGCACTGCAGCGCCAGTTGCAATTGGCCGCGAGGCTTGTCGATGCGCCCATCAATTTGCTCATCAACGGCGAAACGGGGAGCGGCAAGGAGTACCTCGCGCGTGCGTTGCATCGAGCAAGCGCGCGTCGCGGCGGCCCGTTCATCGCCGTCAATTGCGCCGCGATTCCTGAAACGCTGATCGAGAGCGAACTGTTCGGACACTTGCCCAATAGCTTCTCGGGCGCTGGGTCGAAAGCCAAGCGCGGATTGATCCAAGAGGCCGATGGCGGCACGTTGTTCCTGGACGAGATCGGCGACATGCCCCGAGATCTGCAGTCGCGCCTACTGCGCGTGCTCGCCGAAGGCGAAGTGCTCGCGATCGGCGCCTCGCGTCCCGTCCCGGTCAACATTCGCGTGATATCGGCGACGCACCATCCGTTAGACCGGCTGATCGGCGACGGACGATTCCGCGAAGACCTCTATTACCGTCTGAACGGCGCCCGGCTCGTCCTGCCACCGCTGCGCGAACGCAGCGATCTCGATTGGCTGATCGACAAGTTTCTCGCCGGATCCGGAGGTTCGCAGCGATTCACACTGTCCGAATCGGCTCGGTCGCAATTGCATCGGCACCGCTGGCCGGGCAACCTGCGCGAACTGCGCAACGCGCTCGAATACGCCCGTGCCGTCTGCAACGACAAACATATCGAAGCAAGCGATCTGCCCGATGGCATCGGCGGGCCGGGCGTCTCAGTGGTGACGGACGCCTCGGCGCCCGGCAAGGCCGAGCCAGCGCAAGCCGCGGGCGTCGAACCGAACGCGTGCGAATCCGAGTGCGCGCTGCTTACGCGGCACCTGCGTGCCCATGGCTGGAACCTCAGTGCCGTCGCACGCGCATTGGGGATCAGTCGCATGACGCTGTACCGGCGCATGGCGCGCCACGGCATCCAGTCGCCGAACCGTAGCGATGCGGTCTCGTCTCACCCCGAGGGCAGCCCGGACGACGCACGATCTTAGCGCGCGGCGGCAGCACCAGCCACCGCGCCGGGCCAACGATACGCCTGTCAATCGCGATACATCTGATGCTGTGACACCTGTCACGGTCTCCGCCGCAAATCGTCTATTCCCGCGCTGAATTTTCGGGGTAATCCCGGAATTTTTCGCCGGGATCCGCATGGCATACCTATTGCAGTTAAGCCTGTCGATACCAATACATTAGGAGACAGGCATGCGCGAACCTTCACCGGTTCGTTCGCCAGCGGTCGGCATCATTGCCAATCCCGTTTCGGCTCGCGACATTCGCCGTGTCGTGGCCAACGCGAACAGTCTGCAATTGGCCGACCGCGTCAATATCGTGCTGCGCGCCATGGCCGCGCTCGGCGCTTGCGGCGTGACGCGCGTGTTGATGATGCCGGACCGCGAAGGCTTGATGCCGATGCTCGAACGGCATCTGAAACGCGAGCGTGCGGCGTCGAGCGGCAGCCAAGCATGGCCGCGATTGGAGTGGCTCGCGATGCCCGCGACGGGCCGCGTCGACGATACTTTTCTTGCCGCGAAACTGATGCGCGAGGCGGCTGTCTCGGCCATCGTCGTGCTGGGCGGCGACGGCACCCATCGCGCCGTCGTGCGCGAGTGCGGGCAGGTTCCTATCGCCGGTTTATCGACCGGGACCAATAACGCTTATCCCGAGCTACGCGAGGCCACATCGGCAGGCCTGGCGGTGGGGCTCTATGCGATGGGCCGCATCGCGCCCGACGTGGCGCTCGTCTACAACAAGCGGCTCGACGTCACGCTCGATGCGAGCGGCGGCGCGACTCGCCACGACATCGCGCTCGTGGACGTCGCAATCGCGCACGAACATTACATCGGTGCAAAGGCCCTATGGCGGACCGATTCGCTCGCTGCCATCTACATGGCCTTTGCCGATCCCGAGGCGATCGGCCTGTCGGCGATCGGCGGCATGCTCGCGCCGGTGGGGCGGCGTGAACCCGGCGGCCTGCACGTGCAAGTGGCGTCGCCCGAGGCGCACGCAACGCGATGCGAGGCAGCCGATCCGCTTTTCCATCTTCATGCACCGATCGCACCGGGTCTTTTGCAGCCGGTGCCGGTGTACGGCTGGCATCGGCTGGTCAACGGCCAGCCGGTCTTGGTCAGCCAACGCGCCGGTGTCGTGGCCTTGGACGGAGAGCGTGAGATCACGTTCGGGCCTGACGATCGATTGACGATCACCCTGCGCGAGTGCGCGTTCCGTTCGATTGAGGTGGCCGATTGCCTTCGTTACGCCGCCACGCAGGGCTTGTTGCGCGCGCAACTTTCGGCGACGTCGGGCGCGGGAGCGCCAGCCTTCTGACTTTTTTGCACCCTGAAACGACACACACCAAAGGAGACACGCATGACAGCGAACCCCGCAGCCCTGCCGCTGGGCCGTAAAGAACTGCTCGACTGCTATCGCAAGATGCGCACGATTCGCGAGTTCGAAGAGCGGCTGCACGTCGATTTCTCGCGCGGCGACATCCCCGGCTTCGTCCATCTCTATGCCGGCGAGGAAGCAGCCGGCGTGGGCATCTTGCACCACCTGCACGACGGCGACCGCATCGCCAGCACGCACCGCGGCCACGGCCATTGCATTGCAAAGGGCGTGGACGTGATCGGGATGATGAAGGAGATCTACGGCAAGACCGGGGGCTCCTGCAACGGTAAGGGCGGCTCGATGCATATCGCCGATCTGTCCAAGGGGATGATGGGCGCGAACGGCATTCTGGGCGCGGGCGCGCCCCTGATTTGCGGCGCTGCCTTAGCCGCGAAATTCCGCGGGAAAGGCGAAGTCGGAATCACGTTCGCCGGGGACGGGGCCTCGAATCAAGGCACCTTCCTAGAAAGCCTGAACCTCGCGGCGGTCTGGAATTTGCCCGTCATCTTCGTCATCGAAAACAACGGCTACGCGGAAGCGACGGCGCGCGAGTACGGCACCGCCGTCGATAGCTATGTCGATCGCGCGGCCGGCTTCGGCATTCCCGGCGTCACGGTGGACGGCACCGACTTTTTCGCCGTGCACGAAGCAGCGGGCGAAGTGATTCGGCGCGCTCGCGAGGGCGGTGGCCCGTCGCTGCTCGAATGCAAGATGGTGCGCTTTTACGGCCACTTCGAAGGCGACGCGCAGACCTACCGTGCCCCCGGCGAGCTCGACGACATCCGCGCCCATCGCGACTGCTTGAAGATTTTCGCGGCGCGCGTCACCGAGGCCGGCGTGCTCACGAAGGGCGAACTCGAGGACATCGACAGCGAGATCGCCACGCTCGTCGAGCGTGCCGTGCAGGAAGCAAAGGCCGCGGAGCATCCCAAGCCTGCCGATCTGCTGACCGACGTCTACGTGAAGTATTGAACCGCGAACCCGACGAATCAAAGGAAATACGCATCATGGCCCGCAAACTCAGCATGAAGATGGCGATCAACGAAGCGATCGACCAGGAAATGACGCGCGATCCGAGTGTGATCATGCTCGGCGAAGACATTGTCGGCGGCGCCGGCGCCGAGGGCGAGAAAGACGCCTGGGGCGGCGTGCTCGGCGTGACCAAAGGCTTGTACGCGAAGCACGGCGATCGTTTGCTCGATACGCCCCTGAGCGAGAGCGCATACGTGGGCGCGGCGATCGGCGCCGCGGCGTGCGGCATGCGTCCGATCGCAGAACTGATGTTCATCGATTTCATGGGCGTGTGTTTCGACCAGATATTCAACCAGGCGGCCAAGTTCCGCTATATGTTCGGCGGCAAAGCGCAGACGCCGGTAGTGATCCGCTGCATGGTCGGTGCGGGGTTCCGCGCGGCCGCGCAACATTCGCAGATGCTCACGCCGCTGTTCACGCATATCCCCGGGTTGAAGGTGGTTTGCCCCAGCACGCCGTACGACACGAAGGGGCTGTTGATTCAATCGATCCGCGACGACGACCCGGTGATTTTCTGCGAACACAAGAACCTCTATGGATTCGAAGGCGACGTGCCGGAGAACTCGTATGCCATCCCGTTCGGCGAGGCCAATGTCGTGCGCGACGGCAAGCACGTATCGATCGTGACGTACGGATTGATGGTGCATCGCGCGCTGGAGGCGGCCACGCAGTTGGCGAAGGAAGGTATCGAAGCGGAGGTGATCGACTTGCGTACGCTGTCGCCGCTCGATATCGATACGGTGCTCGAGTCGGTGGAGAACACCGGTCACCTCGTGGTGGTCGACGAGGCCAGCCCGCGTTGCAACATTGCAACCGACATTTCGGCGCAGGTAGCGCAGCGCATTTTCGGTGCGCTCAAGGGGCCCATCGAGATGGTCGCGCCACCTCATGTGCCGGTGCCGTTCTCGCCGACGCTCGAAGATCTCTATATCCCGAGCAGCGCGCAGATCGCCGAGGCGGCGCGCCGCACACTGGGCAAGGGAGGGAAGCACTGATGGCCGCACAGATCATCCCTATCGTCATGCCCAAGTGGGGCTTGGAGATGCGCGAAGGCACCGTGCAGGACTGGCTCGTGAAGGAAGGCGAGCGCATCGACGTGGGCGAGGCGCTCGTCGATGTGGAGACCGACAAGATCTCCAATGCCGTCGAAGCCACGGATGCCGGGCTGCTGCGCCGGATTGTCGCGCAGAGCGGCGAGACGCTTCCTGTCAAGGCGCTGCTCGGCGTGCTGGCCGACAGCGACGTGAGCGATGCGCAAATCGAGGCTTACGTCGCCGCATACGAGGTGCCGGCCGCCGGAGACGACGAGGGCGAGGCGGGGCCTTCGTTCGAGTATGCCGAGGTCGACGGAATCCGTATTCGCTACGCAAGGCGCGGGGCGGAGCAGGGCACGCCGGTGGTGTTCATTCACGGCTTCGGAGGCGACCTGAACAACTGGCTGTTCAACCTCGATGCCGTGGCCGATAAACATCCTGTCATCGCACTCGACCTGCCCGGTCACGGACAGAGCCAAGCCAAATTGCCCGGCGCGTCGATTGCAACGCTGGCCGATTTCGTTCTGAAGTTCCTGCGTGCCGCCGAGGTGACGGGACCGGCCCACCTGGTGGGACATTCGATGGGAGGGGCCATTGCGATCCAGATGGCAGTCAGCTCCCCGGAGCGGGTGGCCAGTTTGGCGCTGGTCAGCCCGGCCGGCTTCGATGCCGAGATCAATGTCGGCTATACCGATGGCTTCGTGCAGGCGCAATCGAGACGTGAACTCAAGCCGGTATTGGAGCAGCTATTTGCCGATCCGCAATTGGTGAGCCGTCAGATGATCGACGACATGCTCAAGTTCAAGCGCATGGATGGTGTCGAACCGTTGCTCGCGGAACTGGGCGCGGCGCTCTTTGGCGGCGGCAGGCAATCGGCAGTGCTTGCCCATCACCTGGCAGCATTGGACAAGCCGGTGCTCGTGTTCTGGGGCAACGAGGACCGCGTCATTCCGGCGGCACAGGCAGCCAATGCGCCGTCGCATGCGAAGGTGATTCGATTCGACGCGACGGGGCACATGGCCATGCTAGAAAAAGCCAGCGAAGTGAACGCCGCGCTGCAACGCCATCTGTCCGGCGGTTGATGTCTTGTCCTTCCGGCCGCCGGAAGGCGGCCGGGTCTCGATTCTCTTTACGTCGCTCGAATCGGCTTGCGGCCTGCGTTTTGTGCCGTCATGCCTTCGTGCGGGCAATAACATGTTCGGAGACACTTCATGACTTCCTCGACCGACGCTTACCGCCACACCATGCGCGCAGCCGTCTGGCACGGGCGGCACGACATTCGCGTCGAAACGGTTCCACTGCCCGCTGCTCCGCCCGAAGGCTGGGTGCAAATCCGCGTCCATTGGTGCGGCATTTGCGGTTCGGATCTGCATGAATATCTGGCCGGCCCTGTGTTCATCCCCGTGGACACGCCTCATCCGCTGACCGGCATCCAAGGCCAGTGCATTCTCGGTCACGAGTTTTGCGGCGAGATCGCCGCGTTGGGGGCCGGCGTGCAAGGCTTCGCCGTGGGCGAGCGCGTGGCCGCGGACGCTTGCCAGCACTGCGGCCATTGCTATTACTGCACGCATGGGATGTACAACATTTGCGAGAACCTCGCGTTCACCGGCCTGATGAACAATGGCGCATTTGCAGAGCTCGTCAATGTGCCGGCCAATCTGCTGTATAAGCTGCCTGATCGCTTTCCGACCGAGGCGGGGGCGTTGATCGAGCCGCTCGCAGTCGGCATGCACGCGGTGAAGAAGGCGGGTAACCTGCTGGGGCAGCATGTGGTTGTGGTGGGCTCGGGCACGATCGGCCTATGCACGATCGCGTGCGCGCGTGCGGCCGGAGCGGCGCAGGTCATTGCGCTCGAGAGGTCGGCGGCGCGCAAGGCGCGCGCGAAAGCGGTGGGGGCGAGCCACGTGATCGATCCATCCGCCTGCGATGCGTTGGCGGAGATCCGTCGTTTGACCGGAGGACTCGGGGCGGACGTGAGCTTCGAATGTATCGGGCACAAGGACACGGCAAAGCTTGCGATCGACACCATCCGCAAAGCCGGTACGTGCGTGATGGTCGGCATCTTCGAGGAGCCGAGCAGCTTCAACTTTTTCGACCTCGTGTCCACCGAGAAGCATGTGATCGGCTCGCTCGCTTACAACGGGGAGTTCGCCGATGTGATCGCATTCATTGCCGATGGCCGCATCGACGTAACGCCGTTCATCACTGGCCGGATTCAGTTGGAGGACATCGTGGACAAGGGTTTCGAACAGTTGGTCCACCATAAGGAAAACAACGTGAAGATCATCGTGTCGCCGGGGGAGCGGGCGACCGTGTAAGCGCCGCTCGGGGTGCCGCTCGATCCAGATGCCTATGTCATTCGATATCGTCGATTTCGAAATCGGTTCGGACGATCCGCTCGCCTCGGAGCAGGCGTTGCTATCGTTGGCTGGCGAGGGGCGGCGCGTTGCGCATCTGTGGGAGGCGCCGCGCTCGCTCGTGGTGCCGCGCAGCTATCGGCGCTACGCGGTGCTCGATCAGGCGCGGGCCGCGTTTGCGCGGCACGGTTGTCCGGTTTACTTGCGAATGTCCGGGGGCGGGCTCGTTCCGCAGGGGCCGGGCATCGTCAATGTGAGCCTTGCATATCAAGTACGGGGGACGGTGGGCGAGCTTTCCGAAGCCGTGTATCGGCACCTATGCGAACTGTTGCGAAGGGCGCTTGGGATGTTGGGATTGGAGACGCATTGGCAGGCGGTGGAAGGCTCATTCTGCGACGGCCGCTTCAATCTGGCTTGGGGGCCGCCCGATGACATTCGCAAGATTGCCGGCACCGCGCAATACTGGCGTCGTCTCGAGGCGGCATCGGAAGGAACGTCGGCGCCGCTGCATGCGGTGCTGGCGCATGCTGTGTTGCTGGTCAGCGCCGATCCCGAGGAAATCAATCAACGCGCGAATGCGTTCGAAGCAGCTATCGGTAGCGGCAAGCACTACCTTGCCGGGCGGGTGATCAGCGTGCAGCAAGCGCTTTGCGCGGCGGGGTTGGGCCTCGCGCCGGCCGACCGGCTCGGCCGGGACGTCATGGCCGCACTGCGCTCCTGCGTCGCGGCGAGCAGCGCAGCATGAACGACATCGCGGGTAGGCGGTTCGACCCGTAGAATGCGCGCCTCAGCCAGTAGCCCGCGATAGAAACGTGCTCAAGCGTTCGACGCCTTCGTCGAGCCGAGCGGCATCGCACGCGTAACACCATCGCAAAAAGCCTTCGCCCTCCGGACCGAATGCGCTTCCGGGCGCGAGCCCCAGCCGCGCCTCGCGCACGAGCCGTTTGCACAGCGCCAAGCTATCGTGCGCGCCTTCCACGCGGAAGAACACGTACATGGCGCCTTCCGGGGTATGCACGTCCACGCCCGGCAGCGCGGCGAGCGCATCGACGAGATGATCGCGTGCGCTGCGCAATCGCAATTGCTCGCTGCGCACGAACGCTTCGCCGTCGCGCACCGCGACGACTCCCGCTTCTTGCACGAACGCGGGCGCGCATGACGTGTTGTATTCGATGAGCTTACCCAGATCCCCGGTCAGCGCCGCGGGCAGCACCATCCAACCGAGTCGCCACCCGGTCATGAGCCACGACTTGGAGAACGAGTTCACGCAGATGACCCGTTCGTCCCGCTCGGCAATATCCAAGAACGAAGGCGCGGCAGGTTGGCCGCCGTAATAGAGCCGCTCGTAGACTTCGTCGGCAAGGATCCAAATGCCATGTCTTCGGCAATGTTCGAGCACGGCCCGTTGCGCATCGCGCGGCATGACCCAACCCGTCGGGTTGCTCGGCGAATTGAGCGTCAGGAGCTTGGTGTCGGGCGTGAGCGCCGCCAGCAGCTTGTCGACGTCGAGCGTCCAACCGTGCGCGCCATAATCGAGCGAGACGGTTCGCACTTGCGCGCCGAGTATCTTCGGTATCTCGACGACGTTCGGCCATAACGGCGTGACGGCGACGGTGCGATCGCCCGGCCCCACGACCAATTGCGCGGCGAGCATGAGCGCGCTGACGCCGGCGCTCGTGACGGCCACATGATCGACGGAGGTGGCGCCGTGCAATGCGCCGATATAGTCGGCCAGTGCGCCGCGCAAGGCGGGGACGCCCAGATTATGTGTGTAAAACGTCGCTCCACGCGACAGCGCATCGGTCGCGGCGGCACGAATGAAGTCGGGGGTAACGCGGTCGGATTCGCCGAACCAAAACGGCAGCACATCCGGCACGCCCAAGCCGGCGTTGGCCACTTCACGGATGCGGGAGGCGCGTAGCTCCCGAATCGCGTCGCGGGCTGCGACGGGCGATTTCTCGGCGGGTGCAAGACTGGCGTTCATGAGGCTCGGTGTCCTTGGTCGAATGCGGGAAGGCGCATAGCCGTTCGGCGTGTCGTTCGAAGGAACCATACCAGGAACGAAAAAAGGGCGGTGGTGAATGCAACCGCGCGCGGCGACTGCCGCAAGCATCGACCCGGGCTTCGAGCGGCGACGATCGTCGTCCTGCTCAAGACCGCTTCGCCGTCACCACATGCGCGCAGCACGGAACGAGGCAAAACAAGCCGGCCAGCAGCCAGAAGGCGCAAGGCAGGCCGACTGCCTTGGCGACGAAGCCCACGCCGGCCGGTCCTACGAGATTGCCAGCATAGCCGGTAGTCGTGATGGCAGCGACGGCCAGCGCGGAGGGCATCGCCCGTTGCGATCCTGCACGGCGAAAGAGCACCGGAACGATGTTCGATGCGCCCAGACCGATCAGTAGAAATCCGGTCATCGCAACCAAGGCCATGGGGGCGGTGAGCAGGGTCGCGAAGCCGGCCGTGGCAAGGACGCCGCCCCACAGCAACGTCGATCGATCGCCGAAGCGCGCCGTAATCGCGTCGCCCCCGAGCCGTCCCGCCGTCATGGCGATGGAGAAAAGTAGATAACCCAACCCGCCTCGACTGGCGAGCATGAGACCTTTCTCGGTCACGAGCAGCGCGCTCCAATCGAGCAGCGCACCCTCCACGAGGAAGGTAATGGCGGTGAGGCTTGCGAGCAGCAGTACGATGCCTCGCGGCGCGGCGAAGAGCGGGCCGCCGTTGCGTTGAGCCCGTTCGAGCAGGCGTGGCTGCGCGATCGCCATCGCGACCAGCATCAGCACGGCGCACAGCACCGTGCTTGCCTGCGTCTCGATGTGCAAGGAAAGCAACAACGTCATCAAGCCCGACCCGGCGAACCCGCCGACGCTAAATAGCCCGTGAAACCCCGACATCAACGGCTGGCCGGCGGCGCGCTCGACCTCGACGGCATGGACGTTCATCGCTACGTCCAGCGAGCCGAGCGATGCCCCGAAGGCCAAGAGCGTGAGGCCGAGCGTAAGAGGGGTGCTGGCGATGGTCAACAAAGGGAGGAACAGCGCAAGCCCGATGCCCCCTGCCACGATGATCGGCTTGCTGCCGTAGCGCGAGCTAAGCGCACCCGTGAGCGTCATCGCGATCACCGAACCCAGGCCGAGGCAAAGCAGCAAGAGCCCGAGCACACCCTCGTCGACGCCGAGCCGCTCCTTGGCGAAGGGTACGAGCGGCGCCCAACACGCCACGCCGAACCCCGCCACGAGGAAGGCCAACCGCGTGGCCAGACGCGTGGCGGGCGTGTCGGCCGGCGTTGTGCCGAACGCAGGCGAAGCGCGCGTGCTCATTCGCTATCGGGACGTTCGGCTTTGACGACCGACGTACCCGCCTTCCATAAGCTCGCGCATTGCGCGTCCGAGACTTCGTATTCGACGACGACATGACCGATGGCCTTGATCGGCGCGACGCGATAGGGCGCGTGCGCGGCAAACTTGTCGGCTGTGGCAAGTGCTACGCTATTGCGGCTGGCCGCGAGAGCTGCGCGCTTGAAGGTCGCATCGGCGACGCTCGCCGCACCGACGCCGGTCTTCGGCGACAGCGCGCACGCACCGAGGAAGCATCGATCGAACGCGAACTGTGCGACGGCTTGGACCGCGCTCGCGTCGATGCAGCCTCCGACCATGTGATCGACCGTTCCGCCGATCACGATCAGTTGCAAATCGGATCGTCGCAGCACGGCGGCTGCGATGTCGATCGAATTGGTCGCCACCGTCAGCTCGCGATCTTCCGGCAGTAACTCGACGAGCGCCAGATTCGTGCTGCCGCTATCGAGGAACAGCAATTCGCCGGGCTCGATCAACGTCACGGCCGCGCGCGCCAATGCAGCCTTTTGCGCTCGGCCTTCATCGAGGCGCGCCGCCATCGGGGCCGAACCCGGCGCAATCGGCAACGCGCCGCCGTAGACGCGGCGGCAGCGCCCTTGCGCTGCCAGCGCGCGCAAGTCGCGCCGAATGGCGTCTTCCGATATGTCGTATTCGATCGCGAGGGCCGTCGCGACCACCGGCTGGCCCTGGGCGAGCCGGGCGGCGATCGCTTCGCGTCGAGCGAGAGGGATGTCTTCGTTCATGCGGCTCATCATATCGTGCACAAACGAGAATGTAAACGTGCATAAACGTGCATTCACTAAACATTCAGATACCCGCGTTCGCCGTGCGTGATGCTAGCTTCGCGACGGCGCGCGTTGTAACGTTGCGTTCCGGATGAACGCCAGAGCCGTAGGCGTACGGGCGGACGCTGTTCATCAAGACACTCACTGGAACTGGAGGAAACGTGATACTGGAAATGGCTCACATCGAAGTGCTGCCGGGGACGAACGCGGACTTCGAGGCGCGCGTCAAACAGGCCTTACCGCTGTTCGCGCGCGCGAAAGGCTGCGGCGGGGCGCAACTGCATCGTGTCGTGGAGCACGATGCCCGCTACGTGTTGGTCGTGCGATGGGAGACCGTTGAAGACCACATGATCCATTTCCGGCAATCGGAGGACTTCCAGGTGTGGCGAGGCTTGGTTGGCGGCTTCTTTGCCAAGCCTCCCGAGGTCATTCATACGCAAGTGCGCGTCGAATAGATTCAACGCGCTCGAACGCTCAAACGCTCGGGGCCACCGACGCGCCGGCGATCCCATGCCGCTCGAGGGCTTGCGCAACGAAGCCCGATGTTTTCATCTCTTCGACGAAAGCGCCGAGCGCAGCGGCAGCGGCGTCGCCTCGGCGTTTGTGGATGCCCATGGCTTGCTGGATCACCATGAACCGCTCGCCGAGCATACGAAGACCGTCGATCGTGCGCGCATCCGCCTCGAGCTGCTGCTTCACGCCTGCGGCCACTTCCAGCCGTTGTTCCACGAAGGTATGCACGACGGCGGGCGAGCTGGGCGCACGAACGATTTGCGCGTGTTCGAGTTCGCGTGTCAGGAAGAGGTCGTATGCACTGCCTTTGCCGACTGCGACTCGGTTGTGAGCTTGATCGACATCTTGGTTCGTCCTGATCGGCGAGTCGTTGCGCACGAGATAGAAGCCTTCGATCAACACATACGGCGCGGTGAAGGCAATTTTCTCGCCGCGTACGGGATCGATGGCAAAAAAGCCGAAATCGGCGCGTTCCTCGCTCACGGCTTCGACGGATTTGGCCGCCGTGTCGAAGATCATCCACTCGAGTTCGACGTTCAGCTTTTGGGCGAGCGCCCGCGCGAGGTCGATCGATACGCCGCAGGGCTCGCCCGACCGAGCGTGCCGATTGGCGAGGATGGGGTTGCCGAGATTGATCGAAGCGCGCAGCTTGCCGGTCGGCGCGAATGCACTCGCGAGAGAAGGGTCGATGTTCATGGCCTTGGGATCGCAACCGCCCATGCTGGCGCGGTTCTTATCGAGTTGAGGGAGACTGATGCGCGAGCGCGGCTAGCGCGCCTTGCCAATGATACCGACGACCGACCGGCGCCGAGCTGCGCGCGCGTCGCCAAGCCGCGGGGCGCCGTGGGCGCTCGCCGATCCCGCGCGCAGTTGTGCTACTGAACGCGCCACGGCGGCAACGGCGAAAAGCGATGCGCGATCCAATCCACGAAGGCGCGGGTTTTTGCCGGTAGCAGGCGGTTCGACGGCACGACGGCGTAGATTGCGCCTTCGTCTTGCGGCAGCCATTGTGCGAGCGTGGGCACGAGCGTGCCCGCGGCCAGCTCGCGGCCGACCAGCCAATCCGTGCTGAGCATGATCCCCAGGCCTTGCACGGCGGCGTGAACGAGCGCTTCGGCGTCGTCCGAAACGAGCGGCCCGTCCACGCGTACCGTCACGCGCTCGCCGCGGGCATGGCCGAAGGTCCAGTTAGGGTGCGAGGCTAGGCCCGTGAAGGCGAGGCAGGGTAGCCGCGCCAAATCTTCGGGGCGCTCGGGCGCACCGTAGCGCTCGAGAAACGTCGGAGCCACACACAACAGGCGGCGACGCGGCGCGATCCGCCGCGCCACCAGTCGCGAATCGGCGAGTTCCCCGAGCCGCACGGCCGCGTCGAATCCTTCCGCCACGAGGTCGACGAATCGATTTGCGTAAGAGGCATCGATGCGCACTTGAGGGTGCGCGGCCATGAAGTCGGGCAGCGACGGTGCGATCCACATGCGGCCGAACGTGGCAGGTAGCGCGAGGCGTAGCGTGCCGCGCGCTTCGCCGCTTCCATGCGCCGCTGCAGCCTCCTGCGCTTCGGCCAATGCGGCCATGATCGCTTGCACTTGAACCAGAAAGCCCGCACCTGCCTCGGTCATTGCGACGTGACGCGTCGTGCGCGTCAGAAGCCTCACGCCAAGCCGCCGCTCCAACGACTGCACGCGACGCGAGAGAACCGTCGCATCGCGGCTCAGCGCCGAAGCGGCCTTCGTGAACGAACCGAGCTCGGCCACGGCGGCAAACGCCGCCATCTCGGCAATATGGTTTCCATCAGGCCATTGCTGCATGGTGTGCACGATTGTTATGTGATTCAGTCAGTTTATCGGATTCCGTTGCATCAGTAAGCTTCTCTTCATTCAACCCGAGGAGAAAAACCATGCACGCTGTCGAACTTGCCGCGCCTTCTCTCGATGCTTTCCGCCGCGTGACGTTGCCGCAACCGGAGCCCGGCCCCGGCGAAGCGCTGGTCGCCATGCGAGCGGCGAGCCTGAATTTCGTTGACCTTGCGGTCGCGACCGGCCGGTATCCCGTTCCGCGGTTTCCCTTGATTCCGGTGGCGGACGGTGCGGGCGAAGTCGCCGCCGTCGGCCCCGGCGTGACGGAGTTCGTCGTCGGCCAGCGCGTGATTGCACATTCGAAGCCGCTTTGGATGGGTGGCCCTGCTCGCGCCGAAATCAGCGCAGCCACGCGCGGCGTGGTATTGCCCGGGTCGTTGGTCGAGTACGTCGTGTTGCCGGCCAGCGCGCTCGTGCCGACGCCCGCGCATCTGACCGACGAAGCCGCCGCCACGTTGCCGATCGCCGCGACGACGGCCTGGCGCGGGTTGCGCACGGCCGGCGTGCGTGCCGGGTCGGTGGTTGCGCTAATCGGTACGGGCGGCGTGAGCGTCATGGCCTTGCAATTGGCCAAGGCGGTCGGCGCGACGGTGATCATCACGTCGTCCTCCGACGAGAAGCTGGAACGGGCAAAGGCGCTTGGCGCCGACTTCACCGTCAACTACCGGCGCACATCGGCGTGGGACGAGGCGGTTCTCGAGATGACCGGAGGGGCCGGGGCGGACCTCATCGTCGAAACGGGCGGCACGCAAACGTTCGGCCGTTCGATCAATGCGGCGGCGCTTGGCGCCACGGTCTTCGTCATCGGCTTCGTCACCGGCACCACGGCAGAGGCCGATCTGTTCGCGATCATGAGGAAGGAACTCAACGTGCAAGGCAACACGACCGGCTCGGTTGCGGATTTGCGAGACGCGGCGCGCGCCGTGGCAGCGAGCAAAATGACGCCCGTGATCGACAGGACCTTCGGAATCGACGAGACGCCGCAGGCATACGCTTACCTGGCGCAGGGCGGCCAGCATTTCGGCAAGATTGCGATTACATGCGGCTAGCGGGAGCGCAGTGCGCCAACGAGTTCGGCAAGACGGCGTCCGCGCAGCGGCCGATTGGCAGTAGACGATACTCGCCGCCCGGTATATAAGAGTCGAACGAGGTCGCCGCAAGCAAGTTGCGGGATCGACCGCAATAGACTCATAGGACTGCCATGACGAATCCCGATCCGACCAAGCCGAAGCAAGAGCCTGCCTCTCCCGAACTCGATCACCTCCACGACGCCCTTGATCACGTCGATACGTTGCTGTCCTCGGGCAATATCGCCGTAAGCGCGGCCAAGGGCATTCTCTACAGCCTGATCGAGACGCTTGGCGCACTCGTCGGCGACCCCGATCTGCCCGAGCATAGCCGTGCAGGCTACGAAGGTTTGCTCGAGACCGCGCGCGAGCTGCGCGCGAAAATCGGCAGGTAGGCCGTTGCCGGCCTGCCGGTTGGGGCGGCCAAGCGCGCCCGTCCCCAGCGGCGCGCCTGCGGCACTTCTTAGCGGTCCGAGACGCGTGTCGCCGATGGCCCCGAGCGAATGCTCCAGAAAGCGGGCGTCGACTCCCTGCTAAAATGCGCTCGCCGCAATGTAGTGGATCGCAGATGAAATTGCTTGATGCCTTGGTCGAACAGCGCATTGCCGCTGCCGCCGCCCGCGGCGAGTTCGACGACTTGCCGGGAGCCGGAGCGCCACAGGACCTCGACGACGACCTGCTCGTGCCCGAGGAGGTCCGTGTCGCCAATCGCATTTTGAAAAACGCCGGCTTCGTGCCGCCGGCCGTTGAGCAATTGCGCTCGCTCAGACACCTGCAAGAAGAGTTGCAGGCGGCAGGCGACCGGGCTACGCGCTGTCGCCTGCAAGCGAAGCTGCTCGCGCTCGATATGGCCCTCGAGTCGCTTCGCGGCGAACCGACGGTCGTGCCGCGCGAATATTGCCGCCGCATCGCCGAGCGTTTGTCGGAGCGCGTTCAAGACGGCGAACCCGCGACGACGCAGTCCCCGCCCGCGAGGCTTTCGTGAGCGAGGCGCTGCCCGCCGCAGAGCTGCCGCACCCGCAGGAGCCCACCGGCGCGTGCGCGGGTTTGTCCACGGCAGAGGCGGGGGCGGTGCATTCGGAGCGCGACCGGCGCTATATGTCGTTGGCGCTCGATGCCGCTCAGTCGGCCCGCACAGCAGGGGAGGTGCCCGTTGGAGCGGTGCTGGTTTGCGGCGACGAGGTGATCGCAACCGGTTTCAATCATCCGATCGGCGCACACGACCCGTCCGCTCACGCTGAAATGATCGCGTTGCGCAAGGCCGCGCAATCGCGGCAAAACTATCGTTTGCCCGGCTGTGAACTCTATGTGACGCTCGAACCGTGCCTCATGTGCGCCGGCGCGATCATGCATGCGCGCCTTGCGCGCGTCGTTTTCGGTGCGTCCGATCCGAAGACGGGCGCATGCGGCAGCGTCGTCGATGCGTTTGCCAATGCTCAGCTCAACCACCATACGCAGGTCACGGGCGGCGTGCTCGCGACCGAATGCGGCAATACGCTGAAGTCGTTTTTCGCCGATCGCCGTCGGGCAATCCGAGCGGAGCGCGCGGCCGCGGCGGCCCAAGCCCAGGCCTGCGTGCCGCAGCAGCCTGTCTAAGTCCATCGAGTCGCGCGAATGCTCGGTGCGCGACTTCTCATTCCCACAATCAACCGACCATGGCCCGCTCCCGCTCCATCGAGATCGTCGCTCCGTCAGGCTATCCGCCCGATGCCCTCGCTGCCGAGCGCGGCATGGCTAGACTGCGGGCGCAGGGTCACGAAGTCCGAGGCGGGGAGGCGGCTTTGCGCCGCTACCTACGCTTCGGCGGCACCGACGCCGAGCGCGCGCAGGATCTGAATCGTCTCGCCGATCCGGCCCGCGGCTTGCCGGACATCGTCTTGGCGCTGCGCGGCGGTTACGGCGCCGTTCGCATTCTCGACGCGCTCGATTACACGGGGCTAGGGCGCCGCCTCGCCGGCCAACGCATTGCAATTTGCGGGCACAGCGATTTCACGGCGGTTCAACTGGCGTTGTTCGCTCGTGCGGGACTGGTGACATTCGGCGGCCCCATGGTGACCGCCAATTTCGGCGCTCAGGTAGAAAGCGCTTTCACCCTAGAGCATTTTTGGCAGGCGCTCGAATCACCCGAATTCACGGTGCGAGAAGCGATTGCCCAGACGCACGAGATCGATGTCAGCGGCACGCTGTGGGGCGGCAATTTGGCGATGATCGCGGCGCTCGTCGGCACGCCCTATATGCCGCGCATCGAAGGCGGCATCTTATTCATCGAGGAAGTGAACGAGCATCCTTACCGCATCGAGCGCATGCTTTATCAACTGCATCTGGCCGGCATCCTCGCTCGTCAGCGCGCCATCGTGCTCGGCGACTTCACGGGGGGCAAGCTCTCGCCGTACGACAACGGTTTCGATTTGTCATCGGTGATCGAGCAGATCGGTACCCTCACCGGATTGCCCATCGTGACAGGGCTGCGATTCGGCCATGGTCCGGACATTCTCACGCTTCCCTTTGGTGCGCGCGCTCGGCTGCAAGCCGGGCGAGACGGCTTCGCGCTAACTGTCAGCGGACATCCGACATTGCGGTGATGCGAGGCGGGACGCGGCGCTTCGGTCATCGGGCGGGAAGATTGTTGACAATCCAAGGGTCGATTGGATGCAAGATGGCGGTGCATTAGGCGCGTCGCTCATGCACTTGGCCGTTGCACTATGCACCAAGTAGCGGATAAATCAGAAGTTTGGCTGCACGGATGGCTCGATCTTCAACAAATAAATTGTTGACAATCTTTATGTCGAATCTACTATAGCCAACATGTCGACAGCGAAATCATCCGAGCCGGCAACCCCGGCGGCGATCGCTGAACGTATTCGCGACGCGATTCTCGAGCACAGGCTCGAACCCGGGGCGAAGCTGACGGAAGCGCAATTGTGCGAAGTGTTCGGCGTCAAGCGAGGGAGCGTGCGCCAAGCCTTGTCGTTGCTGGCCACAGAGCATCTCGTCGATCTGGAGCCGAATCGCGGCGCGTTCGTGGCGAGCCCGTCGCTTCAGGAAGTTCATGAAGTGTTCGAAATGCGCCGCATCATCGAGGCGGCCGTGATCGAGCGCGTATGCCGCAATCAAGGCGGCCAAGGCGCCGCGCACTTGAAGTCGATCGCGAAGATGATCGAGCGCGAACGCACGGCATTCGAGCATCGCGATTTCCGTTCATGGATTCGCCTGTCAGGCGAATTTCATACGGAGTTGGCTGCGCTAACGGGCAACCGCGTGCTCTGCAGTTGCTTGACCGGACTCGTTGCGCGTTCGACGTTGATCTCGGCGCTGTACGAATCGCTCGGACGCAGTCCATGCTCGTTCGACGAGCATGCGCAAATCGTCGCTGCGATAGAAGCCGGCGATACGGCGCATGCATCGGACCTGATGGTGCGGCATTTGGAGACGGTGGAATTGAAGATGCTCGATCGGCCTGCACGAGGTGCGGCCGATCTGCGCGAAGTCTTCGGCGCCTAGGCTCAGGTTTTCCGGCACACCGTACGTATCGCGCAAAATCGAAAAATTTCTTTAGGACAACTAACTACATCCAACCACCTTGGGGGCGAAGGTCGCGGGTTGCGCCGACTGCGACCGGTTGAACGAGGCGCTTCGTCACGTGTGCGGCGCCTTTGCGCCGTGCGGCAATGCTCTTTCCCTTCACCGGAGACGCTCATGCCTGACCTGACCGTACCCACCGATGCCGGCGCCGTCGGCCCATCGCCCTCGACCAGCGCAGCCGGCTTGCCCGCCGGCTACAGCGAACGCCTATTCAATGCCGACTTAGCGCCGCTGCGGGATCAGCATTGGGGCACTTACAACATCTTCGCGTTCTGGATGTCGGACGTGCATAGCGTGGGCGGCTATGTGTTCGCGGGCAGTTTGTTCGCCCTAGGCTTGACGAGCTGGCAAGTGTTGATTGCGCTGCTCGTGGGCATTGGCATCGTAAACGTGTTCGCCAACTTGATCGCGAAATCGAGCCAACGAAACGGCGTGCCTTACCCCGTCATTTGCCGCGCGACGTTCGGCGTGCTCGGCGCGAACATCCCGGCCGTGATCCGCGGCCTGATCGCCGTCGCATGGTATGGCATCCAAACGTACCTCGCATCGAGCGCCTTCGTCATCGTTCTGCTCAAATTCGCGCCGCAGCTCATGCCTTATGCTGACGTTCATCACCACGGGTGGCTCGGATTGTCGGCGCTCGGTTGGGCTGGTTTCATGACGCTCTGGGTGCTGCAAGCGCTCGTGTTTTGGAACGGCATGGAGACGATCAAGAAATTCATCGACTTCGCCGGCCCCGCCGTCTATGTGGTGATGTTCATCCTGGCTGGCTACATGGTTGCGCGCGCGGGCATCTCGAACATCAGCCTCAATCTCGGCACGGTGAAATACCACGGTTGGGAAGCGCTGCCCGTCACGATCACGGCGATTTCGCTCGTGGTGTCGTACTTCTCCGGGCCTATGCTGAACTTCGGCGATTTTTCTCGGTACTGCAAGAGCTATACGAGCGTGAAGCGCGGCAATTTCTGGGGGCTCCCCGTCAACTTTCTGGCGTTTTCGCTCGTGACGGTCGTTACGACATCGGCAACGATGCCCGTCTTCGGCGAGTTGATCACCGACCCCGTCGCCACGGTGGGGCGCATCGACCAGCCGTTCGCCGTGGTGCTGGGCGCGTTGACGTTCATGATCGCGACCATTGGCATCAACATCGTCGCCAATTTCGTTTCGCCCGCCTTCGACTTCTCCAATGTCGCGCCCAAGCACATCAGTTGGCGCGCGGGCGGCATGGTCGCCGCAACCGCTTCGGTTTTCATCACCCCGTGGAACCTCTTCAACAATCCGGCGGTGATCCACTACACGCTCGATGTGCTCGGCTCGTTCATCGGTCCGCTCTACGGCGTCTTGATCGTCGATTACTACCTCGTCAAGCGAGAGCGCGTCGTGCTCGACGATCTCTATTCGATGTCGGAATCAGGCGCCTACTGGTATCGAGGCGGTGTCAATTGGAGCGCGGTGGCCGCCGTGCTGCCCGCAGCCGCCATTGCCGTGCTGTGCGTGATGACGCCGGCGCTTGCGCCGCTCGCGAACTTCTCTTGGTTCATCGGGGTTGCGCTCGCGGGCATTTTCTATGCGTTCGCGGCGCGCACAGTGGGCCGCTGAGACAAGTCATTCCGCCCTTGGAGGAGCAGCGCGATGAAAATCAAGCTCATCAATCCAAACACCACCGCGCGCATGACCGAAACGATGGCTCACTGCGCGCGTGCCGTCGCGGCCGCCGGCACCGAGGTCGTCGCGGCGACCTCGGCGATGGGGCCGCCATCGATCGAAAGCTGGTATGACGAGTCCCTTGCGCTGCCGGGCCTGCTTGCCGAAGTCGCGGCTGGCGAGCGCGAAGGCGTCGACGGTTACGTGATTGCGTGCTTCGGCGATCCGGGCTTGTTCGCGGCGCGCGAGCTTGCTCGCGGACCCGTCGTCGGTATCGCGGAAGCGGCGATGCATGCGGCCAGCGTGATCGCGCCAGGCTTTTCCGTCGTGACGACGCTCGCTCGCACGACCGGTATGGCGTGGCATCTCGCCGAGCGCTATGGGATGAAGCGCTTCTGCCGCTCCGTGCGCGCGACCGACGTCCCCGTGCTCGAACTCGACCGGCCCGGCAGCGCGGCTCGGCAATTGATCGTCGAGGAATGCCGTCGCGCGCTCGAACACGATGGCGCCGATGCCATCGTCCTCGGGTGTGCAGGCATGGCCGACCTGTGCCATGCCGTCGAGCGCGAGATCGGCGCTCCCGTCGTGGAAGGCGTGACCGCGGCGCTCAAGTGGGTCGAGGCGCTCGTTTCCTTGAGGCTCGGCACGGCCAAGCGCGGCGAGTACGATCACCCGTTGCCCAAGCGCTATGACGGTCCGTTGGCCGATTTCGGACCGCGAGACGCGCGCGGCGCTTGAGTCGATTGCCGCCGCACGCGGACAGCGCACGACATACGAGCGTGGTGAGCCTCGATATCGGCCCGCTCGTATGGGCGCGAGCGGGTGTTTTATATACACTCATTCCACCGAGACGTATCGGTGCGGCAAGCGGCTTGCACGCTGCGTCGCGGCATCGTCGTCACCACGCTAAGAACCCTTGCTATGACATCCGATACCCGCTATCCGCGCGATTTGATCGGCTACGGCCGTCAACCGGTTCAAGCCGACTGGCCCGCAGGCGCACGCATCGCTGTCCAGTTCGTGCTCAATTACGAGGAGGGCGGTGAGAACTGCGTCTTGCACGGCGATCCGGCTTCGGAGCAGTTTCTCTCCGAGATCGTCGGCGCCGCCGCCTATCCTGCCCGGCATATGAGCATGGAGTCGATCTACGAGTACGGCTCGCGGGCGGGGGTCTGGCGCATCTTGCGCGAGTTCGAAAAACGCCGCTTGCCGCTGACGGTGTTCGGCGTGGGCATGGCGATCGAACGCAATCCGGAAGCGGCGCGCGCGTTCGTCGAGTTGGGCCACGAGGTCGCGTGCCATGGGTGGCGGTGGATCCACTACCAAGATATGCCGCCCGAGCGCGAGGCCGAACATATGCGGTTGGGGATGGAGGCGATCGAGCGTGTCACTGGTGTTCGGCCGCTTGGCTGGTATACGGGGCGAGATAGCCCGAGCACGCGCCGGCTCGTCGCCGAATACGGCGGCTTCCTTTACGACTCGGACTATTACGGCGACGACCTGCCGTTTTGGACGCAGGTTCGGGTGACGGGGGGAGAAGAGCGGCCGCAACTGATCGTGCCATATACGCTCGATACGAACGATATGCGCTTCGCGACACCGCAAGGGTTCAACACGGCCGATCACTTCTTCACTTATCTGCGCGATGCGTTCGACGTGCTCTATGAAGAGGGCGACGAAGCGCCGAAGATGCTGTCGGTTGGGATGCACTGCCGGCTGTTGGGCCGACCCGGGCGCTTTAGGGCATTGCAGCGTTTTCTCGACCACATCGAAAAGCACGATCGCGTATGGGTGGCCCGCCGTGTCGACATTGCACGCCACTGGCGTGCGCGCCATCCCTTTGAGCCACAGACCGCCCGCTGCGCCGAATGAAGCCGATGCGATACACGCTGGAACAACTCAATACGATGCCGCCCGAGGCGTTCGAGGCCGCGCTCTCGGGTATTTTCGAACATTCGCCGTGGGTGGCCGAGCGCGCGGCTCGAAGGCGGCCGTTTGGCAGCATCGATGCGCTTTATGCGGCGATGTGCGAGATCGTCGCCGATGCAGGCGCCGAGCGCCAGCTCGCCCTGATCGATGCCCACCCGGAACTGGCCGGCAAGGCGGCGGTGCAAGGGCAGTTGACTGCCGAATCGACGCGCGAGCAAAGCGGCGCGGGTCTCGCGCATTGCTCGCAAGAAGAGTTCGACACGCTTCAGCGCTTGAACGAGGCCTACCGCGAAAAGTTCGGCTTTCCGTTCATTTTGGCCGTGCGCGGCTACGACCGCGCGGGCGTGATCGCGAATTTCGAAGCGCGCTTGAACAACGCACGCTCGGACGAGTTGCGCACGAGCTTGGAGCAGATTTACCGCATCGCCCGCTTTCGGATCGACGATCTCGTGACCGGGTAAGCGCGCAATCGTGCGAACGGCCTATGGCGAACTGCCGGCCGCAGCCGGTGGCCGCTCCCCGCCCCCGAGCGCACTCGCCGATGCGTGGATACGCCGTTTCGATTGGCACTACGAACGCAATGACAGACACGAAGGACGACAACCATGGCTCTTCCTATTCTCGACCCTAACGCGCCCGACTTCACCCGTCGCTACGTCAACCTGGCCGATCCGCGACTGGGCGCGCAGGCGCTCGAAGCAAGCGACGAATTCTTCGCGCCGAAAGAGCGCATGCTCAATGCCGAGCCGGCCGTATTCATTCCGGGCAAATACGACGATCACGGCAAATGGATGGACGGCTGGGAGACGCGCCGCAAGCGCACGACGGGATACGACTGGTGCATCGTGAAACTGGCGCGCGCGGGCGTCGTCATGGGCTTGGACATCGACACCAGCCATTTCACCGGCAACTTCCCGCCGGCCGCGTCGGTCGAGGCCGCCTATGTCCCGGGCGGTGCGCAACCGGACGGCGACACCGACTGGCGCGAGATCGTGCCCTCGACGACGCTACAGGGCAATAGTCATCACTACCTCGGGGTTGCGGACGCGCGTGCGTATACGCACGTGCGGTTGAATCTGTACCCCGACGGCGGCGTGGCGCGGTTGCGCGTATACGGGCAGCCACAGGTCGATTGGGCCGCGGCGGCGCGCAACACGTCGGTCGATCTCGCGGCGATGGAAAACGGCGCGTATATCGTAGCCGCTAACAACCAACATTTCGGCTCGGCCTCGAATCTGTTGATGCCTGGCCGCGGCGTGAATATGGGCGACGGCTGGGAGACGCGGCGGCGCCGCGAGCCCGGCAACGATTGGGCCATCGTCGCGCTGGCCCGGCCCGGCACGATTACGAAGATCGAGGTCGACACGGCTTTCTTCAAAGGCAACTTCCCCGATCGCTGCTCGATTCAGGCGGCATGCGTCAAAGGCGGCACCGACAGCTCGCTCGTGACGCAATCCATGTTTTGGCCGACGTTGCTCGGCGAGCAGAAGCTGCAGATGGACAAGCAGCATTTCTTCGAAGCGGAGCTGGCTGCGATCGGCCCCGTCACCCATCTTCGCTTGAACATCATTCCCGATGGCGGCGTGTCGCGACTGCGCGCTTGGGGCGAATTGGCATGAACGGCGTCCATACGAATTCGCTGACGATCGAGCCGCTCACGCGGGCGGCGTTCGCGCCCTTTGGCGACGTCATCGAGCTAGAGAGCGCTCGTCAGATTCCGATCAACTCGGGCACGACGATGCGTTACCACGATCTCGCCCGCGTGGACGTGGGCGATGGCGGAGGGCGGCCGCTCGTCAATGTGTTTCGCGGCCAACCGCGCACTTTGCCATTCGAAGTGACGATGCTCGAGCGCCATCCCCTAGGCTCCCAGGCATTTTTGCCGATGATGGACCGTCCCTATCTGGTCGTGGTCGCGCCGGCGGGCCCGCTCGCGCCAGACGCAGTCCGCGCTTTCGTCACGCGTGGATGGCAAGGCGTCAACTACGCAAAAGGGGTTTGGCACCATCCGTTGATCGCGCTCGATGCGATCAGCGATTTCATCGTGATCGACCGTGGCGGCGAAGGCGCCAACTGCGACGAACAGGTTCTGCCCGAGTCGCTGTGGCTGACGCAGGAGGCGATGGCGGCGGCTCAGCGATAACAGGACTGCATCGGCCCGCGCGATAACGCCCGCATTGCCATGCGGGCGTTTTTACATGCATGGGCATATGAGGCAGCCGAGGCGTAGCCCTGCGGAACATCGGTCGTAGGAAAAGGCTGACAAGCGCGCTGCCACGTATTACGCGAGGTTCAGCGCACGCTGATTTGTTTTGATGCGACGCTCGCCGATACTTTGATCACAGGAAAACGTTTCGCGCCGGGCATCCCGGCACCGACGTTCCGGACTTCGAATCACAGGAGAGATCGCCATGAGCCGCTTCGCCCAAGACCTCCTCGAGCTGCAACGCCTTTGCCTTGGCGGTTCAGGTGCGCTCACGCAACACCTGCTGCGCGAGATCGCTTGCAACCTGATCGCCGCCGGGGTTGCCGACCAACGCGGTGGCTGCTAATTTCGTCTGGCCCCAAAAGCAAACGTTTGCGCGCACGACACTTTTCGCGACGGAACAGCGGTTTGTTTTGCTTTCGATTGCCCTACATCCGTCGATCTTTTATCCGAATCACAAAGCCCCTGGCAGAGACAGTCATGAACGGTAGCGAGACCCTCGAATCGATCCGCGAAATCAACCTGTCGTATCTCTCGCTCGCGCAGCGCCTATTGCGCGCGGACCGAGAAGCAGGCGTGCAACGGCTGGGGTTGTCGACCCAGGTGGCCGACATCATCGTGGACTTATCAGGCCCGCAGATGCTCAAGCTGGCCGGATGCGATCAGCTCGTATGCTTCTTCCGCTTCAACGACCGCTCGATGTTCACCGCGTTGACGCCGCCGGCCGCACGCGTCCCGGAAGCGCAAGGGCTCGACACGCAGGCCGCGTGACGCGCGCCGCGTGCAGTGCGGCGCCGCGAGCAGTTACCGTGGCGCTTTCCTCGGCCGTCTAGCTAACGCTTGCCCCGCGCCGGGTGCCGGAACGATGATCGGCGGTAACATTGAACGCTCGATCCACAACGTTCATAAGCTCGGCCGATGAATGCATTTTTCTGGTGGCTTCTCAATATAGGCGTGCCGATCGCCGGGCCCGTATGCATGCTCGGACTGTTTTCCGTCACGCACGGCAAAGGGGTGGCGCGCCTCTTGATTTACGAGTCGCTCAAGGGTGGGCAACTTCTCTGGTCCGCCATCGCCATTTCGGCGACGGCAATCTACGAGAGCGCAACCGTGCTTGAACGACGGGCGGGGCCGGCCCCCTTATTCGAACTTGCGATCGCTGCGTTTCTGATGATCGCCTTTACCTGTTCGATGCTCGTGATGCTCGTCACGCTCAAGCAACACGACGACCGGACGCTGGCCTACGCCCGCCGCCGGACGCAAGCCGCATGGCCGCTCTCGACGGACCTGCGGCTGCCTGAAGACGCCACGGTGAGCACGTCCGTGTGGCTGACTGGCGCCGCCGCGTTGCTGTTCGGCGCATTACATATGATTGTAAGCTGATTGAAGGGAATGTGTTACACTTGGGCACCTTGAAGGAGGAATGATGAACAGGCTACTCAATTTCGTCGGGTCCCAAGAGAACATTGAGCGCTTCGCTGTCCGTTGGAGTGCAGGCGTGTCCATTTTTGCCGTAGCGACGGCTGCCGTGATTGCGGCGGTTGCGCTGTTCAAATAAGCGCAACGCTGCAGCGATAAGCGCCCCGTTTTCGCTGCGTCGGTTCGGCTCGTTTCAGCCCCTTCGGCCTGTATTGGCCCAAGGGGCTTTCTTTTGTCCGGCGCGCTTGCCGCGATTGCACCGCGAGCGCGGCGACGGCGTCCAAACGGCTAGTGCTGCGTGCGCGCGTTGAACCAGGCGGCCACCTTTTCGCGCTCCGCGCTCGTCATCTGAGTGACGTTGCCTAGCGGCATCGCTTTGAGCACCACCGCCTGTTGATACAGCCGCTGCGCATTCTTCGAAATCTCGCCTGGCGAATCTAAGAGGACGCCCGCCGGCGCGCTGCCCATCATCGTGGGGTGCGCCGAGTGGCAAGCGACGCAGCGCTGCTGCAAGATCGGCTCGATGTCGGCGAGTTTGACGACGGGCATGTTGGCCGCCTGCGCTGGTTGGGCCATGGGCTTGGGCAGCGTAACGGCCAATGCCGCAGCCAGCAGGGCGACGCCGCCCGCGGGGAGATACCACAACACGCGTCCGCGATGGCGCATGACGAAAAACTGACGAATCAGCGCACCGGCGAGCATGATGACGGCCAGCACGGCCCAGTTATAGGGGTGCGTGTACGTCATCGCATAGTGGTTCGACAGCATTGCGAACACCACCGGGAGCGTGAAGTACGTGTTATGCACGGAGCGCTGCTTTCCGCGTTTCCCGTATACCGGATTGGGCGCGTTCCCCTCGAGCATGGCGTTCACCATCTTGCGCTGCCCCGGGATGATGACGAAGAACACGTTGGCCGACATGATCGTGGCCAGCATCGCGCCTACGATCAGGTATGCGGCACGGCCAGCGAACACATGACAAGCGAGCCATGCGGCAGAGAGCACGTAAAGGCCGACGATCGCGCCGAGCAGGCGATCATTGTGGCCCAACAGCCGACAAAGCGAGTCGTAGACGATCCAGCCCGCGGCCAAGAAACCGAGTGCAGCCGCGATCGCGACGACAGGCCCCATATCGAGCACGTTTTTGTCGATGAGATAGGTTTGGGGGGAACAAAGATAGAGCACGATGAACAAGCCGAATCCCGACATCCAGGTCGTATAGGACGGCCATTTCGACCAGTGCAGGTCCTCCGGCATTTGCGCAGGCGCGACCATGTACTTTTGCATGTGATAGAAGCCTCCGCCATGCACATGCCACAACTCGCCGAATACGCCACGCTCCGTGAGCGCCCGGTCCTTCGGCTTTCTCAAGCTATTGTCCAGCGCAACGAAATAAAACGATTCGCCGATCCACGCGATCGCGACGATCACATGCAGCCAGCGAATCGTAAGATTCAGCCAGTCCGTGATGAAACCTTCCATGAAACGCCTCCAAAGCTCCTGATAATCGTTGGTATGGGGGATCAGCTACCGCGATAGGTGCTGTAAGCCCAGGGGGAGACGAGGAGCGGTACGTGATAGTGTGCGGTGGCGTCGGCAACCCCGAAGCGCAACACGACGCGGTCGACGAAGCGGGGCTTCGGCAGGGCGACACCTGCGGCCGCGAAGTAATCGCCGGCGTGGAAGACGAGCTCGTATTCGCCCGCGGTCAATGCGTCGCCTTCGAGAAGCGGGGCGTCGCAGCGGCCGTCCTCGTTGGTGACGGTCCGCTTGAGCGAGCGTCGTGCGTCGCCGTCGAGCTTGAACAGCTCGATCGCGATACCGGCGCCGGGACGGCCGTGCGCCGTATCCAGAACGTGGGTAGTCAGCTTGCCCATTCGCAATTTTCCTCTTTGATGAATGCGAAAAGTGGTGGGGGCGGCTCGATCCGATACGCAGGCGGCGGATCGAGGCTCCACGACGCGTGGCTACATACCCGTCGGCGATTCGATGCGAGCGCCGTATCGCCATTCTATGAAGTCGGAGGCGCTCGGCGCGCATCCGATAGGAAAGATAAGAGCGGCCGCATGAGGCGAGGCGCCGTGCGGGCGAAATCGAATCAATATATCGGAACCGTGAAGGCGAGTATCGCACCGGTGTACATTGCCAGCGCTATTTTGGCTTCGGATCGTTATGCCAATCGTTTCAACCCGGAAAGATCGAATGATCAGCGAACAAAGCCCGCGCACGCCGAATACCCCTCGCCCCAAGACGATGCTCGTCAAGCATGCCGATGTGCTCGTTACCATGGACGGCGAGCGCCGCGAGCTGCGCGATGCGGGGTTGTTCATCGAGGGCAATCGTATCGTGGCGGTCGGCCCGTCGAGCGAGCTACCGAGCGTGGCCGACCAAGTCTTCGACCTGCGCGGCCATCTCGTCATGCCGGGGCTCGTGAACACCCACCACCACATGTATCAAAGCTTGACGCGTGCGGTGCCGGCAGCGCAGAACGCCGAGCTTTTCGGATGGCTGACGAGCCTCTATCGCGTCTGGGCGCATCTGACACCCGAGATGATCGAGGTGTCGACGCTTACGGCGATGGCTGAACTGCTGCTGTCGGGCTGCACGACTTCGAGCGATCATCTCTATCTGTACCCGAACGGCAGCCGGTTGGACGACAGCATCGCGGCGGCGGCACGCATCGGCATGCGTTTTCATGCGTGCCGCGGCAGTATGAGCGTGGGGCAAAAGGACGGCGGTTTACCGCCCGATTCGCTCGTCGAACGCGAGGCCGATATCCTCGACGACACGCAGCGCTTGATCGAAACCTATCACGACGAGGGCCGCTACGCGATGTTGCGGGTGGCCGTGGCGCCGTGCTCTCCGTTCTCGGTGAGCCGCGATTTGATGCGCGAATCGGCCGCGCTGGCCCGCCGGTACGGCGTGTCGATGCATACGCACCTAGCCGAGAACGTCAATGACGTGGCCTACAGCCGCGAGCGCTTCGGGATGACGCCCGCCGAATATGCGGAAGATCTTGGCTGGGTCGGAGCCGACGTCTGGCATGCGCACTGCGTCCAACTCGATCCGGCCGGCATCGCGCTATTTGCTCGCACTCGCACGGGCGTGGCGCATTGTCCCTGTTCCAACATGCGGCTCGCATCGGGCATTGCACCGATTCGGCGCATGCGCGATGCGGGTGTGCCCGTTGGGTTGGGGGTCGACGGATCGGCGTCGAACGACGGCGCGCATCTCGTCGGCGAGGCGAGGCAGGCGCTGCTGCTGCAACGCGTGGGATTCGGGCCGGATGCGATGACCGCACGCGAGGCCCTGGAGATCGCTACGCTCGGCGGCGCGGCCGTGCTGGGGCGCGACGACATCGGTGCGCTTGCGCCTGGAATGGCCGCCGATTTCGTCGCATTCGATCTCAATCAGCCGAATTTTGCCGGCGCATTGCACGATCCGGTCGCGGCGCTCGTGTTTTGCGCTCCATCGCAAGTGGCGATGAGCGTCGTCAACGGCGAGGTCATTGTGAAAGAGGGCCGTCTGACGACGCTCGAACTGCGGCCGCTGCTCGAGCGCCATAACCGGCTGGCACGCATGCTGGGCGAAGCGGCGCGCACCGCTTGATGCGCGCCGCCGGTTACGGGCGATCGACGAGCGCGTGCGTTGCATCGGCGACGAGACTGCGCAGCCACCGGACCTCGTCGGAATAGTGACAGCGCTCGTGCCACAGCTGGTAATACTGCATCGGCGGGAAGTCGAGCGGCGCGGGTAGCACGGTGAGCGGCAGGAATTTGGCGTAGTGGTCGGCGAATAGGCGGGTCGTCGTGAAGATGAGGTCCGATTTGACGAGCACGTAGGGCGCGAGATTGAAGTACGGCAAGGTGACGACGACGTGGCGCTTGAGCCGCTCGCGTGCGAGGTGCACGTCGATCGCGCCGCGCTGGCCGACCGAGTAGGGGGACGGCGCGAGGTGCGGAGCGTTCAGATACTGATCGAGCGTGAGCGTCCCGCGTTTGGCGAACGGGTGGGTGTTGCTCATGAGGCAGACGATCTCGTCGACGAACAGATTCGACAGGTGCAACTGCTCGGGCGGCTCGGGCCAATTGCCGACGACGACGTCGAGCTTGCCGTCTTCGAGCGCCAGCTCGTAATCGAAAGAGGGGCCGAGCGAATGGAATTCCAGTTGAGCGTTGGGCGCCGCTTGCCTGAAGCGTTCGACGACGGTTGGCACGAACAGGACATTCAGATAGTCGGGGCAACCGATCCGGTAGCAACGAATCGAGGTGGCCGGATCGAAGTTGTGCTGTTGGAAACGGATGCGCTCTATTTCGCGCAATGCGTTTTGAACGGGCTCGAGCAGGCGCAGGCCGTATTCGGTCGGCACCATGCCCGACTTGCCGCGCACGAGCAGCGGGTCGCCCGTGATGTCGCGCAGGCGGCGCAGTGCGGCACTGATGGCCGGTTGCGATTGGTTGAGCTTGACGGCTGCGCGCGTGACGCTGCGCTCCATCAACAGGGTGTGCAAGACGCGCAAGAGGTATGTGTCGATCGCCTCGCGTTGCTGACTCATGGTTGCTCCAGTATATGGTTAGGCTGATCGATCATGGGTTCGGGTATCTGATTTTTAATATGTTCGTTAAATCGCGTCAAGGACGCATATACCCGTGTGGCGCATAGGTCGAATCGAGCGCCCACACGATATTGTCGGCTCGACGCTCGGGCGCGATTTGGGTATCGTCGGGCCGACGGCGCGGCGGCCGGCCGGTGGCCAACCGGTGGCCAACCGGTGCGAACCGTGCAAGCGGAGCAGCGGCGGAAACGGGGGCGATGGGCGTATAGCGCATCGCGTTGAAGCATAAAGAGCGGGGCAGACAGCAAGAACGTTCGGCGACGAATTTCATGAGCGATCAATCGACTTTCCGCGATGCTGCGGGCGCGGGCCAAGCCGTGGTGCCGCGGCTGGCGCTTGCGGGCATCAGCAAGCAATATCCGTCGGTGCGTGCCAACGACGATGTGCATCTGGCCGTGGCGCCGGGCGAGATTCACGCGGTATTGGGCGAGAACGGCGCCGGCAAGAGCACGCTGATGAAGATCATCTACGGCTCGGTGCGACCCGATGCGGGCGAGATCCGGTGGGAGGGCGACCTCGTCGAGATCGGCAGCCCCGCGCAGGCGCGCAAGCTCGGTATCGGCATGGTTTTTCAGCACTTCTCTTTGTTCGAGACGCTGACCGTCGGCGAAAACATTGCCCTCGCGCTCGACGAGCCCTTCGACCTCGGCGCGCTCGGCAAGCGCATTCGCGAGGTGTCGCGCGAGTACGGGCTCGATATCGACCCGCAGCGGCACGTGCATAGTCTGACTGTGGGCGAGCGTCAACGCGTCGAGATCGTGCGCTGCCTGCTGCAGCATCCGCGGCTGCTCATCATGGACGAGCCTACCTCGGTGCTCACGCCGCAGGCCGTGCGCAAGCTGTTCGATACGCTGAAGCGATTGGCGCACCAAGGCTGCAGCGTACTCTACATCAGCCACAAGCTCGACGAGATCCAAGAGCTCTGCGATACGGCGACGGTCATGCGCGGCGGGCGCGTCACGGGCCACGTCCGGCCTCGCGACGAGACCCATGCCTCGCTCGCGCAGTTCATGGTGGGCCATGCGCTGCCCGATTACACGCGCCGCGCGCATGCGCCGGGCGCGGCCTTGCTGAGTGTCAAGCAATTGTCGGTGGCGAGCGACGACCCGTTCGGCACTTCGCTGGAGAACGTGACGTTCGACGTGCATGCCGGAGAAATTTTCGGTATCGCGGGCGTATCGGGCAACGGGCAAGCGGAGTTGCTCGCGGCGTTATCGGGCGAAAGGCGCGGCGCGGGCGCGGCGGATGCCGTCACGATCTGCGGCAAAAACGCGGGCCGGCTCTCGGCCGGCGCACGGCGCCGCCTCGGCTTCGCCTTCGTGCCCGAGGAGCGGCTAGGGCGCGGCGCCGTGCCTGCGATGTCGCTTGCCGAGAATGGGCTGCTGACCGCGCATCGGCAACCGGGCATGGTCCGTCACGGCTGGATCGGCGCGCGGGCGATCCGCGCATTTGCGACGCGCTGCATCGAAGCGTTCGACGTGCGCTGCGGCGGCCCCGACGCGTTGGCGCAATCGCTCTCGGGCGGGAACTTGCAAAAGTACATCGTCGGCCGCGAGTTGCTGCAGGCGCCGAAGGTGCTCGTGGTCGCGCAGCCGACGTGGGGCGTGGACGTCGGCGCATCGGCCTTCATCAGGCAACAACTGCTCGATCTATCGGCCAAGGGGGGGGCCGTGCTCGTCATCTCCGAGGAGCTCGACGAGTTGTTCGACATTTGCGATCGGATCGCGGTGCTCGCGCGCGGACGCTTATCGCCCTCGCGCAAGACGGGCGAGACCAACGCTGAAGAGATCGGCTTGTGGATGGCGGGGCTGTTCGGCGATCGTGGTGC
The DNA here is from genome assembly GCF_029522115.1 of Trinickia sp. Y13. Taxonomy (GTDB): domain Bacteria; phylum Pseudomonadota; class Gammaproteobacteria; order Burkholderiales; family Burkholderiaceae; genus Trinickia. Next base: position 379,115 of record NZ_JAKWFK010000003.1, read on the forward strand.
TGCGCCGCCCGCCCAGCAGGCCATCCATGCTTGAGCGCGCCGGCGCCGCGACCGGCGCCGTGGCGACCTTTACATTCGAACCATCGACGCTCGTATAAACCATGTATTTTCCGTACCGAATCGAAGCCCGCCCAACGCCCTCGCGAGCGATGCAGCTCGCCGTGCCGGCGATCGCCGCCCTGTTGACGCTCGCGATCGGGTTCGCGATCTTCGGCCTCGTCGGGCGCGACCCCGCGCAGGCGATGCGCGCCTTTTTCGTCGATCCGCTCGCCGACGTCAACGGCTGGTCGGAGCTGCTGCTCAAAGCCTCGCCGTTATGTTTGATCGGCCTTGGCCTTGCCATCGGCTATCGAGCAAACGTCTGGAATATCGGCGCGGAAGGGCAAATGCTGGCGGGCGGCATGGCTGCGAGCGGGGTCGCCATCCACTTCGACCAAGCGAGCGGGGGCTGGATTCTGTTCTTGATGATGGGTGCCGGCGTCCTCGGTGGCATGGTTTGGGCCGCGATTCCCGCGTTCCTGAAAACGCGTTTCAACACGAACGAGATATTGACGAGCCTCATGCTGACTTATGTGGCCGCCCAATTGTTGATCTATCTCGTGAGCGGGCCGTGGCGCGACCCGCAGGGAATGAATTTTCCGATCTCGGAGATGTTCTCGGGCGATGCGCTCTATCCGACTTTCGGCGGCGACTGGCAGTGGCATTGGTTGCGCGGTACGCGATTGAATGCTTCGATTTTCGTGACGCTGGCAGCCGTGCCGCTGGCTTGGCTGTTCATGCGCAAGAGCTTCGCGGGGTTTCGCATGAACGTGGGCGGCCTTGCGCCGCTTGCCGCGCGCTATGCGGGCTTCTCCGATACGCGCACCGTTTGGATGTCGCTGCTCATCGGCGGCGCGTTGGCCGGGCTTGCGGGCATGGGCGAAATCGCGGGGCCGATCGGGCAGTTGCAGGCGACCTGGTCGCCCGGCTACGGCTTCACCGCCATCATCGTCGTGTTCGTGGGCCGGCTGCACCCGCTTGGCATCGTGCTCGCGAGCTTGTTGATGGCTTTGCTGTATCTGGGGGGCGAGGCGGTGCAGACGTCGATGCAGTTGCCGCAAGCGCTGTCGGGGGTGTTCCAGGGCTTGTTGCTGTTTTGTTTGCTCGGGGCCGACTTGTTCGTGAATTACCGTCTGCGCCGGGTGTCCCGCGTCGCGCATGGGTGAGCGTGCCAAACCCGACCGAGCGCTGTGCAAGCGCATGACTAGCCAATCGAAATAGAACGAACCATGGATATCCAACAAGCCGGCACTCTTGCCTCGAGTGCAGTCGTCGCCGCGATTCCGCTGATGTTCGCGGGCATTGGCGAACTCGTCACTGAAAAGTCGGGGGTGCTGAACCTGGGCGTCGAAGGGATGATGCTAATGGGGGCGGTGACCGGCTATGCCGTCACGGTCACGACCGGGCATCCGTGGCTGGGCGTGGCGGCGTCGATGGCGGCCGGCGTCGCAATGGCGTTGCTGTTCGGCTTTCTCACGCTGACGATGCTGGCCAATCAAGTGGCGACCGGGCTTTCTCTGACGATCTTCGGCATCGGCTTGTCGGCTTACGTCGGCAAGCCCTATACGTCGGCGTCGGTCAGCGCGACGATCGATGCCTGGCCGGTGCCCGGGCTGGCCAAGATTCCGGTGCTGGGGCCCGCGCTCTTCACGCTGACGCCGCTAGGCTATCTCGCGTTCGCGGCCTTCGCACTCGTTGGGTGGTTTCTCTATCGAACGCGGGCGGGGCTCGTGCTGCGCTCGGTGGGCGAATCGCCCGCCGTGGCCCATTCGGTCGGCTTTCCGGTGATCGGCGTGCGCTACGGCGCGACGTTGTTCGGCGGCGGCATGGCGGGGCTCGCGGGCGGTTACTACTCGATCGTCTACCTGCATCTGTGGCAGGAACAGCTGACCTCGGGCCGAGGCTGGATCGCGCTCGCGCTGGTCGTGTTCGCCACGTGGCGTCCTTGGCGCTTGCTGCTCGGCGCGCTGCTGTTCGGCGCGGTCACGGGCTTGCAGTTTTATGCGCAAGCGGTGGGCGTGCCGGTGCCGACGCAGGCCCTGGCCATGCTGCCGTACTTGGCGACGATAGTCGTACTGGCCGTCATCTCGCGCAACCCGAATACCATCAAGCTCAATGCGCCCGCTTCCCTCGGCAAGCCGTTTTTCGCGACGAGCTGAGCAAGTGAGGTCCGATCGACCGATTCCCCCACACCACTGGAGAAGTTCGATGAAAAGAAGAACGTTGCCACTGCTCGCCGCTTGCGCGGCGCTCGCGCTCGGCGCGGCCGTTGCGCCCGTCGCGCATGCGGCCGATGCGCCGGGCGTCGCTTTCGTTTACTTGGGCAACCCTGGCGATGCGGGCTGGACGTTCGCGCACGATCAAGGGTCCAAGCAGGCGGAGGCCAAGTTCGGCAACAAGATCAAGGTGACCCGCGTCGAGAACGTGCCGGAATCGGCCGACTCGGAGCGGGTGTTCCGGGATCTGGCGAACAAGGGGAACAAGATCATTTTCGGATCGAGCTTCGGCTATCAGGATTTCGAGCTGAAAGTGGCGAAAGACTTCCCCGACACGGTGTTCCTGCATGCGACGGGCTACAAGAAGAGTAAGAACTTCGGCACTTACGACGTGCGCATGTATCAAGGCGCGTACCTCGCGGGCATCGTTGCGGGCCATATGACGAAGACGAACACGCTCGGATTCGTCGCATCCGTGCCGATCCCGGAAGTCGTGCGCAACATCAACGCCTACACGCTCGGCGCTCGTTCGGTGAATCCGAAGGTGCATACGAAGGTCATTTGGATCAACAGCTGGTTCGACCCCGGCAAGGAGAAGCAGGCTGCGGAAACGCTGATTGGGCAGGGCGCCGACGTCCTGCTGCAGAACACCGATTCGAGCGCGACGCTGGCAACGGCAGAGCAGAAGAAGGTGCACGCTTTCGGTTGGGATTCGGACATGAAGAAATTCGGTCCGAACGCCGCGCTCGGCTCGGTGGTCGCCCATTGGGGCGTGTATTACATGGCTGCCATCCAGCAGGTGCTCGACGGCAAATGGAAGAATGACCCGGTGTGGTGGGGACTGTCCCAACAGGCCGTCGACCTCGAAGATCTGAGCCCGTCCGTGGACGCCGCGGCGCGCGCGGACGAGAAGAAGGCGCATGACGCGATCGCGAGCGGTAGCCGCGACGTTTTCACGGGCCCGATCAAAGATCAATCGGGCACGGTCAAGGTTGCCGCGGGCAAGACGCTGACCGACGCCGAACTGCAACGGCTCAATTGGTACGTTGAAGGCGTCGACGGTTCGCTGCCGAAGTAATAGGGCCTGCGTTGGCCGGCAAGGGAACCTGCGGGCGGCGCGTTCGGCGCCGCCCGGCATCAATCCTCCAATCGCAGGCCCACTTTGAGGGTGACTTGCCAATGCGCGACGCTGCCGCCGTCGATGTGCCCGCGCGTTTCGGTGACTTCGAACCAGTGCAAGTTGCGCAGCGTCTTCGATGCGCGTTCGATGGCGCAGCGTACGGCATCGTCGCTCGATTTCGTCGACGATCCGGTCAATTCGATGTACTTGTAGACGTGATCGTTCATGAGTCGTCTCCGCATTTCGTCGAAAATGGAACAACCAGTATAGGCAACGACGGTCGGGCACGCCCGGGCATGTAGCAGGGCGGCCCGCCGCATTCGCGGGAGAGCACGAAACGATGGAACTCGGATTTTGCGGGCCAGGGCTCATGGGTGCGCCGATGATCCGGCATCTGCTGCGCGCAGGCCATGACGTGTGGGTCTGGAACCGCACGCGCGCGAAGGCGCAAGCGCTGGCCGCCGATGGGGCGCGCGTGGTCGACGCGCCGTGCGACTTGCTCGCGCATGCCCAGGCAGTTTTCTTGTGCGTGTCGGACACGAATGCCGTCGAGGAAGTCGTTTTCGGCCCCGGCGGCTTGCTGGCCGAGCCTGACGCCGGGGCGGGGCGTTTGCGCTGGATCGTCGATCATTCGAGCATCGCGCCCTCGGCAACACGCGCATTTGCCGCGCGCGCGGCTCAATGCGGCGTCGGTTGGGTGGATGCGCCCGTTTCGGGTGGCGTTCCAGGCGCGCAGGCGGGCACGCTCGCGGTCATGGCCGGCGGCAGCGCCGAGGACATCATCGCGGTCGAACCCGTCATACGCGCTTATGCAGCACGCGTGACGCATATGGGCGAGGTGGGGGCGGGCCAAACGACGAAGCTTTGCAATCAAGCGATCGTTTGTGCGACGGTGGCGGGCATCGCGGAAGCGGTGGGCTTGGCTCACGCGGCGGGGATCGACGCGGCGCGTCTACCCGAAGCGCTCGGAGGCGGTTGGGCCGATTCGGTCCTTTTGCGCACCTTCGTGCCGCGCATGACAGAATCGGGACACGCCCCGCTCGGTTCGTTGAAAACGTTTCAAAAAGATATCGACACGGTGGCGGACGCCGCCAGGGAAACGGGCGCCGCAATGCCCGTCGTGGGCGCCGTGCAGCAGATGTTGCGCTTGGGCGCGGCGATGGGGCTGGCGGATGCCGATTTGGCGGCATTCATCGATATCGTCCGGCCGCAGGCGGGCATGCACCGCGCCAAGCAGTAGCGCAGGGGGCACGGCGCGGGCCGAACCTATCTGCCGCGCCGCCAATTCACCAGTCGTCAGCGAAACGAGCGCGGGGCGGCATCGCCTGCGTTTTGCCGCCGCGCGTTGGGCGCGGCCGCGCCGGCGCCGAATTCGGGCAGAACCTTCGTGCGCGCCCGGCTCGCGAAGACGAGAAAGCCGAAACCGTTCGTTTCATACCAGTAGCCGCCGTTCTCGAGGCCCTCGAGCGGCTGTTCGAGCGCGTTCGCGATCGACTCGAGACAGCGCCGGCGCAATTCGTCGACATCGGGATAGGGCGGTTGCGCGCCACGAACCGTGCACAGTAGAACGTCGAGCCCCGGCAAGACATGTTCGTAGAGCACGGGCTCATCCTGCGAACGAGCGCGCGCAATCTTTGTATCCAGCTGGACGAAAGGTTTGAACTGGCGCAGGACGGCGAGAAACGACTCCTTACTGTCCGCGCTCGCGCGCCTACGCTTTCTCGGGAAGGACATAAACATTCGCCTGAAAAAGAATTGCAAGAAACACAGCGTCCTCATGCGACCACTCCCGGCTCTCGCGCGCCGCACGTCCGATCTTTTATAGCATACGAAATCGGCATCTTCACGACCCGTTACGGTCTCGCTCGAACGATCGACGCAGTTCGCATGCAGTCATGCCGGAACGGGTGCGCGAGTCGTGTCGCGCTACGCTCGACATCTATGGCAATAATAGGCCCGAGTTTCGTCCGCGTGCTGATCCAACTCATAAAAATTGCCATTTTCTGTGGGCATGCGCGCTCGTATATCGTCCGTTGAAATATCTCGAAACAGCACGGATAATGGTTCGGCTTCACGTTTGCACGTCGTGCGATGCAAGCGCCGTGCCGCCGTGAAAGCCTGCGGCGCGGCTCGCGTGACGCGCGCGACTCGACTCGATGGGGCCGCCAAGGACGCATGAAACTATTCACGAAGGGACTGCTGCTGATCGCCGTGCCGAGTTTGATCGAGTTGGCGCTCGTCGGCATGCTGTCGAAGACGCAGGAGCAGGCCACGCAAGCGGGCCAGTGGGCATCGCATAGCAAACAGGTGCTCTATCAAGCGTCGGCCATCGCCGATCCTCTCTTGCGCGAGGCGTCGCGCGTGCGTGCGGGCCTCATCGTCGGCGATCCTTCCTTCATCGATCGGCATGTCGTTTGGGTCGATCTGGGCGATCGGCTCTCGCGGCTCGAGAAGCTCGTGGCGGACGATCCGCTGCAAGTCGAGCGGGTGCGGCGTATGCGCGAAGCCATCAACGACTACCGGGCACTGACGGACAAGGTTTATGCGGCATTGCACGATCAGCAGCGCGTGCAATTGGCCTCGCTCGACAGCGAGCCGCTGCCGCCGCCCATCCAAGCGTTTCGAGATGAACTGGGCGCCTTCGTTGCCGACGAATCGCGGCTCGACGCCGAGCGCAGTTCGGAACTGGCTGCGACGCGCGAGCAGCAGCGCTATGCGCTGATTGCCGCCATTGCGGGGTCGATGCTGATTTGGGCGATCGCGGCGCTGGCGTTCGCCGGCAACATCGGGCGGCGCCTGCACACGTTGACGGCCAACGCGCAGCGGCTGGGGCGTTCACAGGCGCTGGGCGCGCCCTTGGCGGGCGACGACGAATTGGCTCAACTCGATGCGGCGTTGCACCGGACGAGCCAACGCTTGACCGAGGCCGAGCACGATCAGGCCACGTTGCAGGCTACGCTCGAGATGCGTGCACAAGAACTGACGCAAGTGAACGATAATCTGCGCCAGCAAAAGCAGGACAACGATATGTTCATCTATAGCGTCTCGCACGATCTACGCTCGCCGCTCGTGAATTTGCAAGGGTTTTCGCGCGAATTGCAAGTGTCGTGCGACGAGTTGCGCACGATGCTCGACGCCGCCCGTTTGCCGGAGGTTGAGCGCTCGCGCATCACTCGGGTGCTCGATGGCAATCTGAGCGAAGCGCTGCACTATTTGCGCACCGCGGTGGCGCGTTCAGCCTCGATCATCGACGCGCTGCTGCGGATATCCCGGGCGGGCCGGCTCGAATATCAATGGCAGCGCGTCAGCGTGGCCCGCGCCGTCGCGCGCGTGGTGGAATCGCTGCACCAGGCAATCGCCGAGCGCGGCGTGGTCGTGTCGGTGGGCGAGCTGCCGCCCGTATGGGGCGACCCCACGGCGATCGAGCAGATTTTCGCCAATCTGATCGGCAACGCGGTCAATTATCTCGACACGTCGCGCCCCTGCCGCATCGAAATCGGCACGCTCGAGCAGCCGCAGCCGGAAGCCGGCGAACGAGCGCCTAGAATGCGAACATATTACGTGCGCGATAACGGGCTCGGCATTCCCGCCGCTTGCATGCCCAAAATGTTTAGCGCGTTTCAACGGTTGCACGGCGATCGGGCCAAAGGCGACGGCATTGGCCTTGCCCTCGTGCGCCGGGTGACGGAGCGGCACGGTGGACGCGCGTGGGTCGAATCGACGGAGGGCGTCGGTTCGACCTTTTACGTGACGCTGCCAGAACAGCCGTTACGAATGACTTGATGCAAAAGGCGTCGAGCCGAATGAGCCAAAATTGAGCATGACCGAAGTTTCTCGCCAGGAAAGCGCCCGCGTACTCATCGTCGATGACGACGAGGGCATTTTGCGCTTAGCGCGCAAGTCGCTAGAGCGCGCGGGGTGCCGCGTATTCGGCTATCCGAGCGTGAAAGCCGCGCACGCGCAGCTTGCCGCCGACGCCCCCGATCTGCTCGTGCTCGACTATCAGCTCGGCAGCGCCGAGACCGGTCTCGATTTCTTCCGCCGTCTGCGTGCCGAGGGCGTGACCTTGCCTGCGATCCTCGTTACCGGGTTCACCGATGAATCGCGCGTGATCGAGGCATTGCGCGCCGGCGTATCCGATGTCGTGCCGAAGTCGGGCGGTTACCTCGATTATTTGCCGGAGGCCGTCGAGCGCGTCCTGACCCAGGTTCGATTGCAGCGCGCATCGGCCGAGGCGTTGCTGCTGCGCGACCGCGAGGCGCACTACCGCAGCTTGTCGGAGGCGTTACCGCACCTCGTGTTCACCAGCAACGCGCGAGGCGAGTGCGATTTCTTTTCGAAACAGTGGTACGCCTACACAGGCTTGGACGAAGCCGCTTCGCGCGGGCTCGGATGGCTTGCCGCAGTGCACCCCGACGATCGGGATGCACTGCGCCGCTCGTGGCTCGACGCCGTGAGCGGCGCGCCCGGGGCCGACTACCGGCATGAACTGCGCTTGCGTGCGGCCGATGGCACCTATCGCTGGTTCGACATGCGCATTGCGGCGGTTCGCGACGCGAGCGGAGGGGTGGGCAAGTGGTTCGCCAGTTGCACCGACATCCAGTCGCAACGCGAGGCGATGGAAGAGCGCGAACGGCTCTTGACGGCCGAGCAGTGTGCACGCCAGACGGCCGAGGAAGCCAACCGGGCCAAGGACCGCTTCCTGGCCATGCTCTCTCATGAGTTGCGCACGCCGCTCACGCCCGTGCTCGCGGGCACGCGCGTGCTTGAAACGATGCAGGAGATGCCTGCCGCCGCACAGTCGTGCGTCAAGATGATTCGACGCAATATCGAACTCGAAGCGCGTTTGATCGACGACTTGCTCGATTTGACGCGCGTGGCGAATGGCAAGCTGCGGCTCGCACTGGAAACCGTCGACGTCCACGACGTCATCGACAGTGTGCTCGAGCTGTTTCATGCCGAGATCCAGGTCAAGGCGCTCGACGTGCACGTCGAAAAGAACGCCAAGAGTCATTACGTGCTGGCAGATCCGGCCAGGCTGCAGCAGATGCTGTGGAACCTCGTGCGCAACGCGGCGAAATTCACGCCCGATGGCGGCCATATCTACGTACGTACGCGGGATGCGCGCATGCGCATCGAAGTCGAAATCGAAGACACGGGCATCGGCATCGCGCCGGAGCAAATCGGCAAACTGTTCAATGCGTTCGAGCAAGGTAGCCAGCGCATGACCCAGCAGTTTGGCGGGCTCGGGCTGGGGCTTGCGATAACGAAGGCGTTGACCGATGCCCACGGCGGTTCGGTCAGCGCGCGCAGCCCCGGGCCGCATTGCGGGGCCACGTTCACGATCGCGCTGCCGACGACGTCGGCGCCCGCGGCCGAGCCGGTGCCGCCGGTGTCGGCGCGCGCCGCAGCGGACGAACGAATCGCCATCCTGTTGGTCGAGGACCACGTCGATACGGCAGACGTCATGGCGCACTTGATGCGCTCGCTCGGGCACGACGTGGCGGTGGCGGCGTCCGTCGCGGAGGCGCTCGCTGCCACGCGGGCGCGCACCTTCGATCTGATCGTCAGCGACGTGGGGTTGCCCGACGGAACGGGCCTGGACTTCGTGAGTTCGGTGCGCCGCAGTTCGCAGGTACCGGCCATAGCCTTGACCGGCTACGGTTCGGACGAAGACATACGACGGTGCCTCGCCGCCGGCTTTACGGCGCATCTGACCAAGCCGGTCAACTTCTCGCAATTGGAAGTGCTGATACAGCGCACGGCCGAGGCCAAGGGCCAAAGTGGCGCACCGCAGCGCGCCGGGTAGACCTTCGTTGGGGCGCTTGCGAGGCTTGCGCTCAACGCTGCTTGAGCGCGTCGCGGATCTCACGCAACAAGACGACGTCTTCGGGCGGAGCGGCGGGCGCAGCCGGCGCCGCTTCCTCGCGCTTGCGCAGCGAGTTCATGAACTTGACGATCGCGAACACGATCATCGCGAGGATGGCGAAATTGATGACGGCCGTGATGAACGAGCCATAGCCGAACACGGCTACGCCGGCCGTTTGCAAATCTTTGAATGAATCGGGGTTGCCCTTGAAGGAGGGCGGGATATCGCCGAGCCGAACGAACTTGTTCGAGAAGTCGAGACCGCCTGTGACCACGCCGACGATAGGCATGATGAGATCTTTGACGATCGAATTGACGATCGTGGAAAACGCGCCGCCGATGATCACGCCGACGGCCAGATCCATCACATTGCCTTTGACCGCGAACTCCCTGAATTCCTTGACGATACCCATCGTTTTTTCCTCCTTGCTTGGCTGGGTTGCGGGCGAACGCGTCGAGCGGCGCAACGCGTGTGCCATCGCGGCCATGATAGCGAACGGTCGCCCCGTGCGGGAGGATTTTTGGCGCGCGCGGGCAGGCGCCGGGCCATTCAGATTTTCAGCTTTTCAGGCTTTCGATCCTTCAGGTCTTATAGGCGAGCCTCAGGCCGCCCCAGTGGCGGCCGCGTACGAAGATCGGCGCCGACGCGTCTTTCATCGTCGCAAATGCGCCGCCGCCCATGTCGCGCCGGTAGGTCTGCAGCAGGAACGTCTTCGTGTGGCCCGCGGCCGCGAGTCCGGTGCGATCGTTGAAGATGCGACGGTTGCGGCAGTTGGCGGCGTTCCAGACGGATTCCCCCGGGCGCTGCGGTTGCGAAAACTTGCGATTGTGCGTCGGTAGATAGCCGCGCACATCCACTGCCGCGCAAAACGCCACGCGCTCGTCCAGAGCGAGCAGGGGTTCTTGAATGTCGGGGAGCACGCGATCGGTGAATGCGGTGAATTGCGTCATGAACTGTTGCGGATCGGTCCCGGCGATCGGCGCGTAGTGGGTATCGAAGAGCGCGGCTTCGGTGATCTCGCCGCGCGCGAGCGCCTGCTCGAAGCGCTGGCCGATCAGCGCCGCTGCGCGCTGCGCGGCTTCGATGAAGCGGGTGTCGGGCGTCTCCACGCCGGCCGCCGCCGTCAACTCGATCAGCGTTTCCGATACGGTCAAGAGCGAGGCGATACGGTCCTTCGCCTGCAAGAAGTTTTCGCTCGATTGCTCGACGCCGGTTGCCATCTCGCCCACTTGTTCCTCGAGTTGATGGCACTGCGCCTCGATGTCGTCGGTCAGCGTCGCGATTTGCTCGGCCTCTTCGTGCAATTGATTGATGGCGGTGCCGGTCGATTGCACGATGCCGCCGATCGTCGCCGAACCTTCCCGGACGCGATGCGCCCGCGCGGTGTTCTCGGCGCCATCGGTGATGAGCTGTTCGGTTTGCTGGGTCAGGCGGGCGAGGGTCGCTTCGATTTGCGACGTGGCCTGGGCAGTTTTGCTCGATAGGTTTTTGACTTCGGCCGCCACCACGGCGAAGCTCTTGCCCGATTCGCCGGCGCGCGCCGCCTCGATCGCTGCGTTGATGGCGAGCAGATGGGTTTGCCGCGCGATCAGCGAAATTTCTTCCGAGACGGTGCTGACGTGATCGAGCGCCTCGCGCAAGGCTTCGATTTGCGTCGCAATGCCGGTCACGCCTTCGACGAGCCCATGGATATCCGCTAGCGACGCGTCCAGCGTTTGCCGCGATTGCTCGACGGCGCCCGACGCTTCTCTGCTGACGACGCGTACTTGCCGCGCTGCCTCGGCGATACGCTGATTGCCTTGCATCGTCACCGATGCCGATTCGCGCAAAGAGCGGCAAACATGAGCATGTTGCGCGACGCGGCCAGCGACTTCCTCGACGTGGCCGGAGACGTCGCATATCTCCATGCCGAGTTTGCTCGCGTGCGCGGCGATGTCCGCCACGAGCGAACGCGCGGCTCGACGCCGCCGCAAGATCAAGCGCATGAAGGTCTCCTTGGCGCGGATGCGATCCGACCCGCCGCTCTGTAATTTGTCCGTTGTTTGTCCGTTGCCGCCGCGAAGGGCCGCTTGCAGCACATATCTAACCAAGCCAGCTTACGTGACACTTACGCCCCGAGGCGCAATCCGGATACCGTTTCGGAGGAGGTGTCGACAGGCTGTCCTCTGTGTTTACGGACGGCAGGGGCCTTGGCTTAAGGGGGGAAGTCGATAGTATGACAATAGTGCTTACAGCCATTGCGCATTCGTCTCGAAACGCTTAGATTGCGCGAGAACCTTCGCACGCACGACGCGCCCGATAGACCTCTCGCAGCAGGCCGGGACCATTCGACGCTCCACAAGAAGAGCCGACAGTGCGCGCATTACCACCACCACGCAGAGGGGGACCGTGCCACGCTTGGGCAACCAGCGCGCGCACGACGTAGCCATGTTCAAACGCTTTACGATTCGCGGCGGGCTGACGCTCACGATCGCGGGCTATACGCTCGCGCTGATGGCGGCCATGGCCGCCGGCATGTTGGGTCTGAAACAGAGCAACGATGCTCTGCGGCAAATGTACGCGACCGATACGGCCGCGCTGACGCATTTGAAGACGAGTTCCGAGCGCATGCTTCAAGTGCGCCTCGCGCTCGGTAGCTACGAGACCCTATTTTCGATGGGCAAGGCCGGCGACGATCTGCTTCCCAAGGCGCATGGCGTGCTCAAGGACAGCGACGCGCAATGGGCCGAGTATTTGAAGAAGCCGCGCGACGAGAACGAGTCGCGGCTCGCGGATGCCGTTACCGCGGCGCGCGCGGCGCTCGTGAAGCAAGCGATCGAGCCGGAGTTTCAAGCGCTCGAGCAAAACGACTTCAACTCGTTCCGCACGCTTCAAGGCCAAACGGCCAACGAGCTCTACGCGCGTTACGAAACGGCGATCGGCGAGCTCGAGGCGTTGCAGGTCACGCACCAGGAAGCGCGCTATGCGGCGTCCCAGGCACTCTTTCATACGCTGGCGACGGCGGCTGCGATCATCGCCGCCATCGCATTCATCGTCGGGCTGTTCGCGCGGGCGGCGCTCGTCGCGGCCGTCGTGCGGCCCATAGACAGTGTCGTGCGTCATTGCGAACGCATCGCGTCTGGGGATCTGACGGGCGCAATCAACGCCACCAGCAAAAATGAAATGGGGCGTTTGCTAATCGGCTTGCAAAGCATGCAGGCGGCGCTCGTGGCGACGGTGTCGCGCGTGCGCACCGGCTCGGAAGCGATCATGCACGGTGCGCGCGAAATCGCAACCGGCAACGCCGATCTATCGCAGCGCACCGAACAGCAAGCCGCGTCGCTGCAGGAAACGGCGTCGAGCATGGAGCAATTGACGTCGACGGTGAAGCTCAATGCCGCGCACGCGGTGGAGGCGAGCGGTCTCGCGCACGATGCGTCGGAAACGGCGGCACGCGGCGGCGAAGTCGTGAGCGACGTCGTGCGCACGATGGAGGACATCGCGACGAGCTCGAACCAGATCGGCGACATCATCGGCGTGATCGAAGGCATCGCGTTCCAGACGAACATCCTAGCGCTGAACGCGGCGGTGGAAGCCGCGCGGGCGGGCGAGCAGGGCCGCGGCTTCGCCGTGGTGGCGGGCGAAGTGCGCAGCCTCGCGCAACGCAGCGCGAGCGCCGCGAAGGAGATCAAATCGCTGATCGCGGCGTCGGCTGACAAGGTGCAAACCGGCAGCGCGCTCGTCGGACGCGCCGGTGAGACGATGGGCCAGGTCGTCGCCGCCGTGCATCGCGTCGCCGACATCATCGGCAAGATCAGCGCAGCCTCCGGCGAACAATCGACGGGCATCGAACAGATCAATCTCGCGGTGGTGCAGATGGACTCCGTCACGCAGCAAAACGCCGCGCTCGTCGAGCAAGCTGCTGCGGCAGCCTCATCGCTGCAGGAACAGGCGGCGCAACTCGATGCTGCCGTCGCCGCGTTCCGCGTCGAAGCGCACACGCTCGAAGCCGCGCCGCGTGCGGCTACGTCCCGGCTGTCGCACGATTCGCATACCGCGTTGCCGGCGCTCGCGGGTTGATCGCAGGTTGAACCGGTGCAGAGCGCCGGTTTCGCGGCGGCTCTCGGCTAGGCTGGCGCGAGTGGCGCACGCGTTCGTTCCGAAGGGAAGAGCGCGTGTGCCGCATTCGCGGCCGTCGACGGGCCGTGAATCAGAGCGCGCATCAAGGCAGCGCGGGGATGTCGGTCTCGCTCGGCCGGACCGTCCCGGGCGATTCGTCGAAGCGATAGTCCCCAGCGCGCACCCGCCGCGTCAGCCGACGAAAGGCAAACGAGAAGCCGGGCCACAACGCCGTGTTCTTGCCGCGCGCGGATAAGTACCAACTGCGGCAGCCGCTCATCCAAACGGTTCCTTCGAACGCTTTCTGAACCTTCTCGTTATAGGCCGCTTGTACGTCGGCGCGGACCTCCATCGTCCTCGCGCCGCGGCGCACGAGCAGTTTCAGGCAGCTTGCGATGTACGCGATGTGCGACTCGATCATGTACACCATCGAGTTGTGGCCGAGCCCTGTATTCGGGCCGATCATCATGAAGAAGTTCGGAAAGCCGGCAATGCTCGCCCCGAGATAGGCTTGCGGCCCCTCGCTGCGCCACCGCGCATCCAAACTCTCCCCGCGCGAACCATATAGCGGAAACGGCGCGCCCGCATCGGCCACGTCGAAGCCCGTGCCGCAAATGATCGCATCGACGCGATATCGGCGGCCGTCTTCGGTCACGATTCCGTCCTCGACGATTTCACGAATGGTCGACGTCACCAAGTCGACGTTCGGTTGCACGAGAGCGGGGTAGTAGTCGCTCGACAGCAGCACGCGCTTACAGCCGAGCAGGTAATTGGGCGCGAGTTTGGCTCGCAACGCCGGATCTTTCACGCGGCGTTCCAGATAGCTGCCGGCGAAGCGCATCGGCGCTTTCATCCATTTAGGATTGACGATGAAGGCGAGCGCGCGCGCTTCATGGCGCCAATAGATCGCCCAGCGTACGAGCCGCTGCGCCCATGGCGCGAAGCGAAACAGACGCTGTGTCCGCGGATCGATGGCGCGGTCCGGCCGGGGCATGACCCACGGCGGCGTGCGTTGAAACACGTGCAGCCGCGCCACGCGCGGCTGGATGCGCGGGATGAACTGCACGGCGCTGGCGCCCGTGCCGATCACGGCAACGGTCTTGCCTTCGAGCGGATACGCGTGATCCCAGCGAGCGGAATGAAAGAGGGCGCCGCCGAAACGATCCAATCCGGCGATCGCAGGCAACGCCGGGCGCGACAGCGGGCCGCTCGCCGCGATGAGCACATCGACTTCGACCGTTTCGGGCCCGTTCTGCGCGTTATCCGTTTGGATGCCGCCCGTGTCGCCGTGCCGGCCGTGCTGGGCCTTAACGACATCGAGCCGCCAGATTCGGCGGGCGTCGTCGAAACGCGCCGCCGCCACGCGCGCATTGCAGCGGATCAGCGACGCCACGCCCTGATCGCGTGCGCAACGGTTCAGGTAGGCCAGGATTTCCTGCTGCGAAGCGAACGTGCGCGTCCACGACGGATTGGGCGCGAACGAGAAAGAATATAGATGCGAGGGAATATCGCACGCGGCCCCGGGGTAGGCGTTGTCTCGCCACGTACCGCCGATCTCGGCAGCGGCTTCGTAGACGGTCACGGAAGCGACGCCCATTCGGCGCAGCCGGATCGCCATGCCGATGCCGGCGAACCCGCTGCCGACGATGGCGACGCGCAGGCCGATCGTGTTCGAACCGCCCACGTTCAGGTGTCGCTCCAGCCGCCCGAATCGTCGTTGCCGAAGTCGACCCCGCCGCTATCGCCGTCGTTCCAATCGTTCGACCCCTGGCCGAAGTCGAGGCCGCTCGTGTCGCCGCGCTCGGCTGCGCGGCGGCGGGCCGTGTCGTCGTCGACGATGACTTCGCGTTCGATCACGCGATCGCGTCCATGCGAGAGCACTTCGCCGAGCAGCACGCCCGTGAGAAGTCCGCCCATGCCGCCGCCTTGTTGGACGATGACGGGCGGCTGTTGCTGGGGCGGATAGGGTTGTTGCATGCCATACGGGGCTTGCTGTTGCTGCAGCCGTTCGGCTTCCCGCGCATACGCCGATGGGTTGCCGCCAGGCGCGGGCGCATTCGCGTCGGCGCGTGTGGGATCGGGCCGCCCTTCGGTTCGGGCGCGAAGACTGTCGAGCTGCCGCGCGAGGTCGTCGAGCTGATAGGCCGGCACCGGGTTGCCCTGATTCGACAGCGATTCCACGAGGGTGCGCAACTGATTCTCCACGCCTTCGACTTCGCTCGCCAGCGTTTCATGTCCCTGCGCGCTCGAGAGACGCGCGTCGAGCTTGAGCGAGCGGGCCGAATTGAGCAACTCCGTCGCGCGCTTCAACTGGGTCCGGCGCTCTTCGTCGGCGCGGCCGTCTTCGTTCGAACGCGCGCGGCGCAGCGTCCAGCGCAAGAGCAGGACGATGGCGACGATCAGGACGGCCAAGCCGATCCACGCGGCCATCGATGGGCCATGACGTTGGGGCGCCGGCGAGGACGGCGCTGCCTGAACGAACGGATTGGCGGCGCTGTGAGTCGTGGCGGCGGGGGCCGGGACGCTGGCGCGATTGGCGGCCGCGCGCACGCGCGCTTCGACTTGGGCGAAGCGGGACTGGCTCGTGAATCGCACCTGCGGGTCGAGCGACTTGGCCTGTTCGATCTGGGCGAGCGCATCGGCAAAGCGGCCTTCGTTCGCCAGCACCTGGCCGTACAAATAGTGCGCGTGGGCATTGTTCGGATGCTCGGCGAGCACCTGCGAGAGCTCGGCGTCGGCTTGCTGCCAATTGCCTTGCGCCATCGCGCGTTCGACTTGACTTGCGCTCGGCGCGGCGAACGCCGCACCGGACGCAAAGAGCAGGGCGGCGAACGCGGCCGCGAGGAATGTCTTCATTGACTCAACCGGGCGCGAGCGCCCGTCTCCGTAACCATCGACCTGTTTCGGCCCGCGCGCGATGAGCCGGCCCATCCGCTCCGACGGGCCGGCTCATCGCGTTGCCGTGCGTCATTGCGCCGGCGTATTCGTGTTCGTGCTCAACTGCTGCTTGAGCGCGGCGAGACGGTCTTCTACCGACGGACCATGATCGAGCGCCGCCAATTTATCTTCGAGCGCCTTGCCCGAGGACGTATCGGCCGAATTCAGCCGCGCGTCGGAGCGGGCGTTCGAGAGCGCGACCTTGTCCTCCAGCTTGCGGAAATCCTCCGACAGGTTCTTGCCGCCGATGCCGCCGAGCGCGGTAGCCGCGACATCCTTGGCTTGCGCGATCTCTTGCTTCGCCTGAAGGATGTTCGAGCGCGCGTTCAGATCGTTGCGGCGTTGGCGCATATCGGCGATCTGGCCTTTCAACTGATCGACGGACGGCTCGAGCGTCGCCAGTTCCTTGGCGAGCGCATCGCGTTCGGCTTCCGCGTTCGCTTGCGCGGCTAGCGCTTCGCGTGCAAGGCCTTCGTCGCCCGATTGCAGCGCACGCTTGGCGCCGTCTTCGTACTTCTTCGCCTTTTCGGCAGCGGCGTCGCGCTTGCTTTGCTGCGTCGCGACTTGCGCTTCGATCTCGATCAGCGCGTTTTCGGCTTTCCCGATGCTGTCGTCGAGCTCGCGCACGATTTGGCGTGCATCGCGCGAGGGGTCCTGCACGGACTCGGCCGCATCGTTGAGCAAGCCTTTGACAGTACGCGAAATTGAGTCGAATAACGACATGAAATCCTCCGTGAAATGATGTCGGCGCCGAATGCGGCGGGCGGCGATTCGGGCATGCCCAACACTCTATGCTACGCCGCGTTGCGACCGGCGGCGCGGCGCGAGCCGAACGGCGCGTCGCGCTTGCCGAATGTCGGGACGCGCGGCGCAATTGCAAGAGGCGCGCCGCCATGCGTTCCCATTTGCGCCGCCCGCGATAGTACAGCAGGGTATCGTTAAAACCGGCTTAAATCGCGCGATTGATTGGCGATCGCCCGGGCAACGGCCGCTTCGTCCGCGTGATCGGGACCCGGCTGCGCGGGCGCGCCCGCCTCTAGAGCGAGCGCCCGGGCCACGGCGGCCGCAACGGGTAGCGCGGCCGGCGTCTCGTCGCTTTCCGGCTCGCTCGGCGGCAAGGTTGAGTTCGGCGAGGGGGCGAGCGCCAGCACGCGGACGTCGGGGGCCGGTTGCTTGGCGTTGCCGTCCGTTTGTCCGGATGAGCCGTCTTGAACGTGGGGTCCGGCGGCGAGACGCCGCAGTAGATCGTCATCGATGGCGTGATGGCGGGCGGCCGCGCCGAGCCGGTCGACGAGGCCCGCCGCCCGAACTTCTTCGCCGGTGTCGTCGAAGGCAAGGACGGCGCGCCTCACGAGTTCGCTCACGCTGATGCCCATGCGCTGTGCGCGCGCGGCGAGCACGCGCTTTTGCGCGGGCGTGACGAAGACCACGATACGTTCGCTGCTCTGGCTCATGATGGGCTCACTGGCGTCGAAAGCGGGGCGGGGCGGCGATGTTCCTCATGATAGAGCGCCAGACGCTGCCCTCAAACGCACCCGGCCGCGATATTCGTGCGCCATCAATCACTTATGAGCGTTTTCTGCCACTTCTCCACAGGCCTTTCAACATTTTCTGTTGATAACTTGCCGCTATCGGGCGAATGTGCCGCTTTGCGCGAACTCTTACAAAAAAAATTCCGGTGCCGCGGCGGCGATTTAATTAAAATGCGCTGTTGCCCCGCGCTCGGCGGTTCGCCGCCGAAGCGGCCAACCACACGATTACATACATTACGAGTCACGCCGCGAGCACCGTTCGCGGCGAAGAGGC
The DNA here is from genome assembly GCF_029522115.1 of Trinickia sp. Y13. Classification (GTDB taxonomy): domain Bacteria; phylum Pseudomonadota; class Gammaproteobacteria; order Burkholderiales; family Burkholderiaceae; genus Trinickia. The sequence goes on from NZ_JAKWFK010000003.1 coordinate 397,200, forward strand.
GCCGAGAGCCGCGCCATTCATGCCGTCATGCCTATCATCAAAAGACCGCCTTCCGACGGCCGCCCGGCCGACCGAGTTCCTCCCCGCCCCTCCGATAGTTCCAGCAGCGCTCGTCGCTCGCTAGGCGGGCGGATCGCGTTGACGTTCGTGGGCCTCATGGCCACCGCTGCCGTCGTCGGTGCCCTGATCGTCGGCTACGCGCTGATCGTCATGGCGCCGCAACTGCCTTCGCTCGACGCGCTGACCGATTACCGCCCGAAAGTCCCGCTGCGCATCTATACGGCCGATCACGTCCTGATCGGCGAGTTCGGCGAAGAGCGGCGCAACTTGGTTCGTTTCGCGGACATCCCCGACGTCATGAAGAACGCGGTGCTGGCCATCGAGGATTACCGCTTCTACGAGCACGGCGGTGTCGACTTCATCGGCATCTTGCGCGCGGGCACGGCCGACTTGCTGCATGGCGGCGCCTCGCAAGGCGCGAGCACGATCACGATGCAGGTGGCGCGCAACTTCTTCTTGTCGAGCGAGAAGACGTACACGCGCAAGATCTACGAGATGATGCTCGCCTACAAGATCGAGCGTGCGCTCACGAAAGACCAGATCCTCGAGTTGTATATGAACCAGATCTATCTGGGCGAGCGCGCCTACGGCTTCGCCGCCGCGGCGCGCGTGTATTTCGGCAAGGATCTGAAGAACCTCACGCTGGCCGAAGCGGCGATGCTGGCCGGGTTGCCGAAGGCGCCGTCCGCCTACAACCCCGTCGTCAATCCTAAACGCGCGAAGATCCGGCAGGAGTACATCCTCAAGCGCATGCTCGATTTGGGCTACATCACGCAGCCGCAGTACGACGAGGCCGTCAAGGAGCCGATTCGCACGAAAGCCGCCGGCACCGAGTACAGCGTGCATGCCGAGTACGTGGCCGAAATGGTGCGGCAGATGATGTATGCGCAATACAAAGACGAAACCTATACGCGGGGCCTCACGGTCACGACCACCATCGATTCGGCGGACCAGGACGCCGCTTATCGCGCCGTTCGCAAAGGTGTGATGGACTACGAGCGCCGCCACGGTTATCGCGGGCCGGAAGGGTTCGTCGAATTGCCGACAGCGGGCGACGATCGCGATGAAGCGATCGACGATGCGCTCGCCGATCATCCCGATGACGGCGAACTCGTCGCGGCCGTGGTGACGAGCGCGAGCCCGAAGGAAGTGGCGGTGCAATTTGTCGACGGCGCCTCGGCGAAGGTCACCGGCGAGGGATTGCGGTTCGCCGCTTACGCGCTCGGCCCGCGCGCGTCGCGGGCGCAACGCATCCGCCCCGGCTCGATCGTGCGCTTGATGCCCGATGCGAAGGGCAATTGGCAAATCACGCAGCTTCCTCAAGTCGAAGGCGCACTGGTCTCGCTCGCCCCGCAGGACGGAGCGGTGCGCGCCCTCGTGGGCGGCTTCGACTTCAACAAGAACAAGTTCAACCATGTCACGCAGGCGTGGCGCCAGCCCGGTTCGAGCTTCAAGCCGTTCATCTACTCGGCCTCGCTCGACAAAGGGCTCGCCCCGGCGACCATCATCAACGACGCTCCGCTGTATTTCCCGCCCAGCACGCCTGGCGGCGATCCGTGGGAGCCGAAGGACGACGATCAGCCGGAAGGGCCGATGTCGATGCGCGTCGCGCTCGAGAAATCGAAGAACTTGGTGTCCATTCGAATCTTGTCGTACATCGGCACGAAGTACGCTCAAGACTACGTGACGCAGCGTTTCGGCTTCGACGCCGACAAAACTCCGCCGTATTTGCCGATGGCGCTCGGCGCGGGCCTCGTCACGCCGCTGCAGTCCGCCGCGGCTTATTCGGTCTTCGCGAACGGCGGCTATCGCGTCAATCCCTATCTGATCGCGGAAGTGGACGATGCGCGCGGGCAGCCCGTTTCGAAGGCCCAGCCGATCGTCGCGGGCCAGAACGCGCCGCGCTCGATCAGTGCGGCCAACGCCTACATCATGAACAGCCTGTTGCATTCGGTGGCGACGGCGGGCACCGGTGCGGGCACGAACGTGCTGCATCGCAGCGACCTGTCGGGCAAAACCGGTACGACCAACGATGCGAAGGACGGTTGGTTCGCAGGCTATCAGCCAACCCTCGTCGCCGTGGCCTGGATGGGCTACGATCAACCGAAGAGCTTGGGCAGCCGCGAGTTCGGCGCGCAGCTCGCCTTGCCGATCTGGGTGGACTACATGAGCCGAGCGCTGCGCGGCGTGCCCGACCAGCCGATGCCGATGCCCGAAGGCGTCGCCACGATTGCCGGCGAGATCTATCTGGCCGATAAGGTTCCAGGAAATGGCTTCGTCGCAAGCATCGGCATGGATGCCGGTACCGCGCTGGCCGGCGCCGGGGCGAGCGACGCCGTCGGCTCGGTGGGCCCAGCCGGTTTGGCGACGCCGGACGTGAGCAAGCAAGAGCAGAAGCAGATTTTGAATCTGTTCGAGGACGGCCGGCCGTAACGCGCGATGCATCCGCACGCGGCTCGCCTGCGTATCTCCAACGAATGCTTTGCGCAGGAACACGGAGAGGCGAATGGACGAGAACGCGACGGGCGGCCGCATCGATCCGCCGGCAGAAGGCGCCGGGCGCGCAGGGATTGCAGGGCAAATCGTGCTCGTGTTCCAAGGCGGCGGCGCCCTCGGCGCTTATCAGGCAGGCGTCTATCAGGCGTTGCACGATGCGGGCATCGAGCCTGATTGGGTGATCGGGACGTCGATCGGGGCCATCAATGGCGCCATCATCGCCGGGAACCCTCCGGAAACGAGGCTGGCACAGCTCGACGCCTTTTGGTCGCGCGTCGCGGCTTCGGGCAGCGTCACGGGGGGATGGTTGCCCGCGGTCGACGACTGGTGGCGGCGCGCCTCGATTTTCATGCAGGGCATCCCCGCGTTCTTTAGTCCCTCGCCGCACGCTTGGCTCGGTATGCAAGCGTCGCTTGGGCGCGAGCATGCCGCGTTTTACTCGACGCGCCCCCTGCGCGAAACCCTCGTCAAGCTAGTTGATTTCGACTACCTCGCCGCCGGCGCGGTGCGCTTGACGGTCGGCGCGGTGCATGTCGCGAACGCGCGCATGCGCTATTTCACGAATCGCGACGCGCCGCTCACCGTCGAGCATGTGATGGCGTCGGCCGCATTTCCGCCGGGCTTCCCGTCGGTCCAGCTCGATGGTGAGGCGTACTGGGATGGCGGCATCTATTCGAACACGCCGCTCGAGGCGGTGCTCGACGACCGCCCCCGCCGCAGCTCGGTCATTTTCGCCGTCCAGCTTTGGCCGGCCGTGGGCCGCGAGCCGGAGTCGATTCTCGAGGCGATGGTGCGTCAGCGCGACATTCAATACTCGAGCCGTGCGCAGAGTCATTTGGAGCGGCAACGGCAAATTCATCGATTGCGTCATGTGATCCGCGAGCTCGAGTCGTTCATCCCCGAATCGATGCGTAAAACGCAACCGGTCGAAGATCTCCTCGCGTGGGGGTGCGGCACCACGATGCAAGTGCTCGAGCTCGACGCACCGAGTTTCGGCGACGACGACATGCACAAGGACATCGACTTTTCGCCAACCGGTATCGCGCGGCGCCGCACGGCAGGTTACGACGATACGCGTCGAATGATCGAGCGGGCGCCATGGCGTGAGCCGATGGACCCGATGGAGGGCGTCGCCGTCTATCGCGAGGCGCATCCCGCGAACCGCTAGCCGGTAACCGCTTGTCAAGCGGCCGGCTGCATCGTCGTGCCTCGAACAAGGTGCGCGAGAAAAATTCGTTGTGCGTACAACTGCTTAGCGCAATCGCCCAAAGCTTATCAACAGGTCTGTCAACAAAATCTGGGGATAAGTCGAGCGCCGCGCCGTCACGTTTGTGCGGCAAGAAGCGGCGAGGCAGGGGCGAAGTACGGGCGAAGCGCGCGCTTGGCTGCGGCGCTCATGCCTGCACCGATCGAATGTGCGATGCGAAGGTGGTGGGATCGGTATTGGAGCCGCACAGCAGCACACCGACGCGTTTGCCCTGCAACGTTTCGCGTAGCGGGCCGAGCAGCGCCGCGGTGGCCGCTGCGCAGGCCGGCTCCACTGCGATCTTCAACTGCGTGAACAGCTTCAGCATGGCCGCGCGCAAAGCGTCGTCCGACACGGTCACGAGCCGGTCGATATGGCGGCGGCAGAGCTCGTAGCTGTATTGCTCGGTATGCGGCGCCATCAGCGAATCGGCGATCGAATGCATCGGCCCCATCTTGATCGTGTGATTGGCGGCGAAGCTTTTGCTCATGGCGTCGGCGCCTTCGGGCTCCACGCCGTACACGTGAACGCGCGGATTGGCCAGGCGCAGGGCGGTCGACACCCCCGCGGCGAGCCCGCCGCCGCCGATCGGCACGATCACGGCATCGAGATCGGGCGTTTGCGTGGCCCATTCGTAGCCGAGCGTGGCTGTGCCTAGGACGGTCCGAAAGCCGTTGAACGGATGCACGAAGAAGCGGCCTTCTTCGGTCTCGATGCGGCGCACGAGATCGAATGCCTCGGCCGGCGTATCGGCCACGACCACCTCGGCGCGATACTGCCTGCACAAGTCGATGCGCGTGGGCGTCGTCGTGCGAAAGACGACGACCTTCGCGCTGACGCCTAGCCGCATCGCCGCATACGCGACGGCCGCGGCGTGGTTGCCGCCCGAGACGCAGGTGACGCCGACGCTGCGCTGCGCGGCGTCGAGCGCCAGCAAGTTCGTGAAGGCGCCGCGCGCCTTGAAGGTTCCACTCGCTTGCAGCAGTTCGAACTTGAAGTTGATCGCGGTGCCTTCCAACGAGGGAAAGTCGTGCCGCTCGAACACGGGTGTGCGAAACACCCAGGGCGTGAGCGCGAAATGCTGCGTGGCGATTGCATCGAGCGTCGGAATCGGCTCGCCGTCGATGGTGCGGTCGGTCGGCTGCGACATGGCGGTGGACATGGTTCGGAGCGCGTCGTTCAGAGGTGCTTGCGCGCTACGCTTGCGCGTCGACCGACATGCTGCGAATGAACTTGCGCAGGAACGCTTCGCAGGCCGCAAGCTGCGACAACGCCAAGTACTCGTTGGGCTTGTGCGCTTGCTCGATATCGCCGGGGCCGCACACGATGCTCGGCACGCCTGCGCGCGCGAAGAGGCCGGCTTCGGTGCCGTAGGCGACCTTGCGGGTTTCGCGATTGGCGGTCAACGCGCGCACGAGCGCAGTGACGGCGGCTTGTTCGGAGGCGTCGAGCCCCGGGGCCGCAGCAATCCTGGTGAACTCGATCGCTGCGTTCGGATGCTCGCGCCGCATTTGCGGCAACAGCGTCTCGTGCGCGTAGCGTTCGATGCGAGCGAAGACGGCCTCGGGATCCAGCGTGGGCAGATTGCGAAACTCGAAGCCGAAGCGGCACTCGGCAGGCACGGTGTTGATTGCGTTGCCGCCTTCGATCGTGCTCGTTTGCGCCGTCGTGAACGGCACGTCGTAGTCTTCGTCGAAGGGGCCGTCGCGGCGCATTTCATCGGCTAGATCGCGAATGTGGCAAATCAGCCGCGCCGCGTACTCGATCGCATTCAACCCCTTGGGCGTGAGCGACGAGTGCGCTGCGTGACCGCGCACGCAACAGCGATAAGCATTGATGCCCTTATGCGCCACGATCGGGCGCATGCTCGTCGGCTCGCCGACGATGCAGCCTTCCGGTTTCACGCCGCGGCGCAGCAAGTCCGCGATCATGTAGGGCGCGCCCGCACAGCCGATCTCCTCGTCGAAGGACAGGGCGAGATGGATCGGCTTGGCAAGCTGCGCTGCCTGCATTTCAGGAACGAGCGCGAGCGCCGCGCCGATGAAGCCTTTCATGTCGCACGTGCCCCGGCCGTACAGACGGCCGTCGCGCACTTGCGGCTTGAACGGATCGCTGTCCCATGCTTGACCGTCGACGGGCACGACGTCCGTATGCCCCGAGAGCACGACGCCGCCGTTCGTCGCCCCATCGCGGGCAGGTATCGTCGCGAACAAATTCGCCCACTGGCCGCGGCCGTCCTGCGTGAGCGTCGAGGCAATGCCGAGACCCGCCAGCGCGTCGCGCACCAGCTCGATCAGGCCGATGTTCGGGACACGGCTCGTCGTATCGATCTCGACCAGACGCTCGACCCACGAGAGGCTCAGCGGCGATTGCGAGGAGGAGTCGGTAGAAGCCGAAGCCGGCCGAGAATGGGAGGAAGGGGAGGACAAGTGCGCCGTTTCGACATCCTGCGACATGGCGAAGCTCCAGCTTTTGAGTGGTCCGATCATACCGAAAAAACACGACCAGACCCAAATGGATGCGCACGCGCTCGATTGTGCGCTGCGGTATCGGAGGAGTGAATCGCCCTTCGGCTTCGCGAAGAAAAAGCGTGCTGCTCGTGCGCGGCGAGCTTGGCGCCCGCCGCCTCGAGCCGGTTCAGCGAGCGACCACGGGTGCGTTTTGCCGCGCCGGCGCACCGAGGGCGCGCAGCGATTCCTTGACGGTCGCCAAGCGCACGGAGAGATCGGGGCTGCGCGTTTCGATGCGCAGCTTGTCTTGCCCGGCGAGCTTGATGTGCTTGTGCTTTTGCACCATTTCGATGATGCGCATGGCGTCGATCGGGGGATTCGGGACGAATTGCAGACTGATCGCGTTCTCGCCCGCATCGATCTTCGAAATGCCGAGCGGCTTTGCCGCGAGCCTGAGCCGGTGCGTTTCCACGAGCGCGTGCGCCTGCGGCGGCAGCTTGCCGAAACGGTCGATGAGTTCTTCTTGGATATCGTCGATCGAGTCGCTGCGCTCGCAACTGGCGAGCCGTTTGTAGATCGACAGGCGCTCTTGAACATCGCCGCAATAATCGGCCGGCAGAATCGCCGGCGCGTGCAGATTGATTTCGGTCGTTGCCGCCAGCGGCGCGGTGAGGTCGGGCTCTTGTCCGTTCTTGAGCGCTTTGACGGCGTCCGCGAGCATATCCGAGTAAAGCTGGAAGCCAATCTCGTGAATCTCCCCCGATTGCTTGTCGCCGAGCACTTCCCCGGTGCCGCGAATTTCGAGGTCGTGCATCGCGAGATAAAACCCCGAGCCGAGCTCCTCCATCTGCTGAATCGCTTCCAGGCGTCGCTGCGCTTGCTTCGTGAGCCCTTGCGGGTCGTGCACGAGCAGGTAGGCGTATGCCTGATGATGCGAGCGCCCGACGCGGCCGCGCAATTGATGCAACTGCGCAAGGCCGAACTTGTCGGCTCGGTGAATGATGATCGTATTGGAGCTCGGCACGTCGATGCCGGTTTCGATGATGGTCGTGCACAGCAGGACGTTCGCGCGCTGCGCCACGAAATCGCGCATGACGCGTTCGAGTTCGCGCTCGTGCATTTGCCCATGGGCGACTGCAATGCGCGCTTCGGGCACGAGCGCTTCGAGCATTGCCCGGCGGTTCTCGATCGTCTCCACTTCGTTGTGCAGGAAGTACACCTGGCCGCCGCGCTTGAGCTCGCGCAGCATTGCTTCACGAATCACGCCGTCTTCCTCGCGCCGCACGAATGTTTTGATGGCGAGGCGCTTTTGCGGCGCGGTGGCGATCACCGAAAAATCGCGCAAGCCTTCGAGCGCCATGCCGAGCGTGCGCGGAATCGGGGTTGCGGTGAGCGTGAGCACGTCCACCTCGGCGCGCAACGCCTTGAGCGCCTCTTTCTGGCGCACGCCGAAGCGGTGTTCTTCGTCGATGATGACGAGCCCTAGCCGTTTGAAGCGTACATCCGAAGAAAGCAGTTTATGCGTGCCGATGACGATATCCACCGAGCCTTCGTTGATTTGCGCAATGGCCGTGTTGACTTCCTTGGTCGACTTGAAGCGCGACAGTTCGGCGACGCGCACGGGCCAATCGGCGAAGCGGTCGGTGAACGTTTGCGTGTGCTGTTCGGCAAGGAGCGTGGTGGGCGCGAGCAAGGCGACTTGCTTGCCGGCCATGACGGCGATGAACGCGGCGCGCAGCGCCACTTCGGTCTTGCCGAAGCCGACGTCGCCGCAGACGAGCCGGTCCATCGGCTTGCCCGCGGTCATATCGCCGATCACCGCGGCGATGGCCGCCGCTTGGTCCGGCGTCTCCTCGAAGCCGAAGCTTTCCGCGAATTTCGCGTAATCGCGTGGTTCGAGATTGAACGCATGACCTTCACGCGCCGCGCGCCTTGCGTAGAGGTTCAACAGTTCGGCAGCGGTGTCGCGAATTTGTTGCGCGGCCTTGCGCTTGGCCTTTTCCCATTGGCCGGAGCCGAGTGCGTGCAGCGGCGCGCTTTCGGGGTCGGCCCCGCTGTAGCGCGAGATGACGTGCAATTGGGCGACCGGCACATAGAGCTTGCTGTCGCTTGCATACTCGAGGTGCAGAAATTCGGTTTCGCCTTCGCCCAGGTCCATCGTGACGAGGCCCATGTAACGGCCGATCCCGTGCTGAGCATGCACGACCGGGTCCCCGACCTTCAGTTCCGACAGATCGCGCACCATCGAATCGACGCTGCTCGCCTGCTCTTGGCGGCGACGACCAGCGCGGCGCGCGAGCATGCCGTAGAGCTCGGATTCGGTGACGAGCGCGAACCCTTCGCTGGGCAGCGAAAAGCCGCTCGTCAACGGCGCAACGCCCAGCGCGAAGCGCTCGTCGCCCGTCAGCCAATCTTGGAAGCCGTCGACGCTGGCAGGGCGCAAACCATGCTCGGCGAACAGCTGCGCGATCGTCTCGCGCCGCCCCGCCGATTCGGCGGCGACGAGCACTCGCCGCTCGCTGCTTTCCAAATAGCGGCGCAGCGCGAGCAGGGGATCGTCGGCATGACGATCGATCGCGAGCGCGGGTAACGGGCTCGCCCAAGCGCCATCGCCGTTCGACGGCAACACGAGACGCGCGAACGGCTTGGCGAGCGCGTAGAAATCGTCGTCGGACAGGAACAGCCGCTGCGGCTCGAGAATGGGGCGCTCGCGATCGTGCGAGAGGAAGTTGTAGCGCTGCTTCGTGTCGAGCGTGAAGCGGCGGATCGCCTGATCGAGATCGCCGACGAACGCCAAATGCGTCCCCTCGGGCAGGTAGTGAAACAGCGTGGCAGTCTCGTCGAAGAACAGCGGCAGGTAATACTCGATGCCAGCCGAGGGTACGCCGTTGCCGATGTCCTTGTAGATCGAGGAACGGCTCGGATCGCCTTCGAATACTTCGCGCCAGCGGCTACGGAAAGCGGTGCGCGCCGCTTCGTCGAACGGAAACTCGCGCCCTGGCAGCAAGCGCACGTCGCGCACCGGGTAGAGGCTGCGCTGCGTGTCGGGGTCGAACGCGCGAATCGAATCGACTTGATCGTCGAATAAATCGATGCGATACGGCAGGGGCGAGCCCATCGGAAACAGATCGATCAGCGAGCCGCGCACGCAATACTCGCCCGGACGCACGACTTGGCTCACATGCTCGTAGCCGGCCAGCGTCAATTGCGCCTTGAGCTTGGCCTCGTCCAGCCGTTCGCCTTGCGAGAACGAGAACGTGTAGGCGGCGAGAAAAGCGGCCGGCGGCATGCGATAGAGCGCCGTCGTGGCGGGCACGAGCAGGATGTCGCAGCGGCCCTCGCCGAGATCGTGCAGTGTCGCGAGCCGTTCGGAGACGAGATCCTGATGCGGCGAAAAGGTATCGTAGGGCAGCGTCTCCCAATCGGGCAGCAAGCGCACGCGTGCGTTCGGCGCGAACCATGGAATCTCTTGCGCGAGCCGCTGCGCATCGACGGCACTCGCGCAGACGACGGCCAAAAGCGGCGCCGCCCCGGCGCTCGAGCGCTGTTGCGGCCCGCGTGCGCGTGCGGCCTCGCTGTAGCGGGCGAGCAGCAGGGCGTCGGATGAGCCATGCGTGCCGTCGAACGCGAAGCGTTGCCCCGCTTTCACGAGGGCGAGCGGCAAATTGACGGCGGCGGAAGAAGGGTCGGTTTGCGGCATGAGAAAGAGCGTGCGGCCTTGCGTGTGAGCGTGACAAAGCCCCGCCGCGACGCCGTGAAGCGCGTGCAAGCAGGGGCTTCGAGCGCCGGACACACGATCGGCGACCGATGAGGCGCCCGGAGCAAAGCGTCTATTATAAAATCCGTTGTCTATTTTTGATCGGCCGCCTGCGCGGCTCGCCCCGATTTCGTGACTTCCCGCTTTTTTGCACTGATTCCCTGCGCGGGCACCGGCAGCCGGTCCGGCGCGCCGATGCCCAAGCAATACCGCACGCTGGCTGGGCGCGAACTGCTGTATTTCACGCTCGCCGCGTTCGATGCCTGCGACGAACTTTCGCAAACGCTCGTCGTCATTTCGCCCGACGACACGCATTTCGACGAAGCCCGTTTCGCGCCGCTGCGCTTTGCCGTGCGGCGGTGCGGCGGGGCGTCCAGGCAAGCCTCGGTGAAGAACGGGCTCGACGCGCTGGCAGCGTTCGGCGCACGCGATGACGACTGGGTGCTCGTGCACGACGCGGCGCGGCCGGGCATCACGCCCGCGCTCATTCGCTCGCTGATCGCCGCGCTCGCCGACGATCCGGTGGGCGGGATCATGGCGCTGCCCGTAGCCGATACGCTCAAGCGCGTCGATATCGACCAGGGCGACCGAATCGCGCGTACCGAGTCTCGCAATGGCCTATGGCAGGCGCAGACGCCGCAGATGTTTCGCATCGGCATGCTGCGCGAGGCGATCGCTCGGGCCGAGCGCGACGGGCACGATTTGACCGACGAGGCGAGCGCGGTCGAATGGCTGGGGCATGCACCGCGCTTGGTGCAGGGCAGCTTGCGCAATTTCAAGGTGACGTATCCCGAAGACTTCGCGCTGGCCGAGGCCATTTTGACGCAGGATCTGCCGCAAGGCGCGCGATAGCGCCGCCGCTTGCCCGCACGAGCCCACGAAAAACCGTACCGCAACCGCAAGCGCGATGACGAGCGCAATCGCGGCGGCAATTGGCAACCAATAGGACTTGAACATGAATTTCAGAATCGGACAGGGCTACGACGTGCATGCGTTGGTGCCCGGGCGGCCGCTCATCATCGGTGGCGTGACCGTTCCCTACGAACGCGGTTTGCTTGGCCATTCGGATGCGGACGTGCTGCTGCATGCCGTGACCGATGCGCTGTTCGGCGCCGCGGGGCTGGGCGACATCGGCCGTCATTTCCCCGATACGGACACGCGCTTCGCCGGCGCGAACAGCCGGGTGCTGCTGCGAGAATGCGCGGCGCGCATCAAGCAGGCGGGCTTTGCCATCGTGAACGTGGACAGCACGGTCATCGCTCAGGCGCCCAAGCTCGCGCCGCACATCGAGGCCATGCGCGTCAACCTGGCCGAGGATCTCGCGCTGCCTGTGGCCTGCGTGAACGTCAAAGCCAAGACGAACGAAAAGCTCGGTTATTTGGGCCGAGGGGAAGGCATCGAGGCGCAAGCCGTCGTCTTGCTCAGCGGCTCGGCGCAAGCGGCGTAGGGGGGCGTAGGCGGGACTCGTGCGCAGCCCGTGTATCAGGCAGGCCGGGCTCACACGGGCCTGCGCTACGGCTCACGCACGCCCCCCCGGCAGATCTAGGCTAGCCTCGTTACTTGCCTTCCGCGGCGATCACCTGCGCGGCGGCATTGACCACGGCGGCGATCCGGCCCACATCGCGCAGTTGCTGCACCGACATCCCTTGCTCGTTCTTGAGCAGCGCGAAGTGCGATTGGATGCAGAAATGGCACTTGCCCACGATCGAGGCAGCCAGCGCATACATTTCGAAGCGACGCTTGTCGACGCCGCCATGCGAAGCATAGGCGCCCATGCGTAACTCGGCGCGCTGGGTCTTCAAATCGGCATCCTCTGCCATCTCGACGAACGGATACCAGACGTTGTTCATCCCCATCAACGCAGCCGCCGTCTGCGCGCCGTTCAATTCCTCGGGCGAGAGCACGCCAGCCGCGCGGATCCCCTCGACGATCGTGCGGCTCTTGGCGGCGAATGCGGCGGCCAGCGCCACGCCCACCGCATCATTGCCTTCCAGCGACGAACGCGCGATCGTACCGTCCAGGTTCAGGCGAATGTCCTTCGCGTAGTCGGGGATCCATTCCTTAATCGAATTCAAGAATTCCATTGTTTTCTCCTATCGCTGCGTCGATAAAAAAGCCCGCCGGCTTCGAGAGACCATAGCGGGCTTCGGGCCAGGGCTGCGCTTACAGCGTCGCGCCGCCGACCGAGCGGTTGCACGGGCACAGCTCGTCCGTTTGCAGGCCGTCGAGGATACGCAGAATTTCTTGCGTGTTGCGGCCGACGTTCAGGTTGTTGACCGAAACGTGCTGGATCGTGTTGTCCGGATCGACGATGAACGTCGCGCGCAGGGCCACGCCGGCTTCCTTGTCGCGCACGCCCAGTTGGTCGATCAGTTCGCCCTTGACGTCGCCGAACGCGTAGTGGTTCAGCTTGTCCAGGTCCTTGTGCTCGCGGCGCCATGCGAGCTTGACGAACTCGTTGTCGACGCTGCCGCCCAGCAGTACGGCGTCACGCTCTGCGAAGTCCTTTTGCAGCTTTGCGAATTCGACGATTTCCGTCGGGCAAACGAACGTGAAATCCTTCGGATAGAAGTAGATGATCTTCCACTTGCCCGGGAACGACTGTTCGGTGATCTCTTCGAATGCCGATTGACCGTTTTCTTCGTGGTGGTTGAAGCCCGGCTTTGCAGCGGTGACGGTGAACGCTTCGAGTTTATCGCCGACGGTTTTCATGCGGTGACTCCTGTGTCTGGTTGGGAAGAAACGCGTTGTTCAAAAGTACCTGCTCGCTGTAACGAATGCGTTGCATGGCCCCTACTGTATCGCTATTGAATATTTATGGCAATAGAATTTAACTAATGCAGCGGATAGAATGTTCTAACTGGCGCGATAGCTTCCTTGCGGCGCTGCCGTCTCGCGCCTCACGCGCTCTTGGCGAGCGGGAACTCGATCGTCACTTCGAGGCCCGGGCCCGGTGCGCGGTTGCGCAGCTTGAGCGTGCCGCGGTGGCGGCTCACGAGGCGCTGCACGATGGCCATCCCAAGGCCCGTCCCGTTCGCCTGGCTGCGCGCCGAATCGACACGATAGAACGGCCGCGTGACGAGCCCGATTTGGTCCTCGGGAATGCCGGGCCCTTCGTCCAGAACGGACAACTCCACGCGAGAATGCGAAACGCGCGTTTCCAGCATGATGTGCGGGATGCCGTCGCTCTCGCTCACGCCGTACTTCTTTGCGTTTTCGAGCAAATTGCCGACCACGCGCCGCAGGTCGGTTTCGTCGGCTTCAATGATGGCCTCGTCGGCTAGGCGCGAAATGAGGCGCACGCCGTCCTCGCTGGCCATGCGAGCGGCCATCTCGCCCGCGATCAGCGATAGATCGACGGCGCGCGAGAAGTGTTGCGGCGGCCGCGCGTAGTCGAGGAAGCGGCCGATGATCGAGTCCATTTGCTCGATGTCGTCGATCATGGCGTCTTTCGTCGTTTGATCGGAAGGACTCATTTCCGTCTCCAGCCGCAACCGCGCGAGCGGCGTGCGCAGATCGTGCGAGATGCCGGCGAGCATCAGCGCACGGTCGGCCTCGAGTTGCTCGAGGTCGCGCACCATTTGGTTGAAGCTGCGGTTGGTCTCCGCCGCCACGCCGAGCCCGCGCTCGGGCAACGGCTCGGGCGTATGGCCCAGGCCCACCTTGCGGGCGGCCGCGGCCAAGCGCGCAAACGGCCGGTTCACGAGACTCGTGATGAAGGCGGCGCCGAACAAGGACAACGCGAGCGCGAACACGCCCCAGCCGGCCCACTGCAGCCCCGTGACGCTATCGAGTTGATCGCGGTCGAGCGCGACCCAATAGTCGTCGTCGTCGATCTTGAAGCTGATCCACACGCCCGGTATGTCGTTCACCGATTGCGCGATGACGGTATCGTCCCCGAGCCGGCCGCGGATGTCGTGCTCGATGAGCCGGTTCAGCGACTCGTCGGGCTGCAGCTTGAACTTGTCCGAGGTCTCGCGCGGATAGACGCGCACGCCTTCGTTGCTTTCGAGGTCTTGCAGCAGCGCGCGGCGCAAGTCCGGATCGGAGTAGAGCAGCGCAGTGCGCGTGAGCTTGACGATCGCCACGAGCTGCAGCGCCACGCGCTGCGCGCGCGGCTCGCGCTCGATCACGCGGAAACTTTGAAACCACGCGGCGAGGCTGACCGCGATCAGCAGCGCGATCAAAAGAAACGTGCGCCAGAACAAGCCCCCGAACGCGTGGGCGAGAAACCGCCGGTCGATGCGCATGGGGCTTATTCGGGTGCGCTAGGCGACAGAGCGAAGGTCACGCCGCGCCGTCGGGGATGAAGACGTAGCCGAGGCCCCAGACGGTTTGAATGAAGCGGGGACTGCTAGGATCGACCTCGATCAGCTTGCGCAGACGCGAGATCTGCACGTCGAGGCTGCGGTCGAAGACCTCGTACTCGCGCCCGCGCGCGAGCTCCATCAGCTTTTCGCGCGAGAGCGGCTGGCGCGGATGGCGCGCGAACACTTTCAGCACGGAGAACTCGCCCGTCGTGAGCGGAATCTCTTGGCCGGATTTGGTCAGCGTGCGCGTGGCCAGATTCAGCGCGAAGTCGCCGAATTCGAACACCTCGGCGGTCTCCGACGGCGCGCCGGGCAGTTCCGACGGCGACTGACGCCGCAACACCGCGTGAATGCGCGCGACGAGCTCACGCGGGTTGAACGGCTTGGGCAGGTAGTCGTCGGCGCCCATCTCGAGCCCGACGATGCGGTCGACGTCTTCGCCCTTGGCCGTCAGCATGATGATGGGCGTGCGGTCGTTGCTGCCGCGCAGCCTGCGGCAAATCGACAGGCCGTCTTCGCCGGGCAGCATGAGATCGAGCACGAGCAGGTCGAACCGCTCGCGCACCCACAGCTTGTTCATCGCGGGCGCGTTCTCCGCAACGTAGACGTTGAAGCCTTGCTCGCCCAGGTAGCGGCGCAGCAAATCGCGCAAGCGGGGGTCGTCGTCGACGACGAGAATCTTCGAAGGGTTTTTAGTTTCCATGGGCGGCATCTTAGCGCGATTGGAAAGCGGGGCGCGAAACGTGAAATTGTAGGGTTACAGACAGTTACAAAATTTACCCGTGTTGATGCGCCGCGTAAACGGCGTCCACTTAAACTGCTTCACGGATAGCGGCTGTTCGGTGGATACTTCATCCCATAACATCTTTCGCTCGCGCTCGACATCGATCGGGCATCTGCACACGTAATTCGAGGTAGCCGGTTGCCGCATGACGAAGGGAACAAGATGACGGTGGGACGCGCGTTGCCGCGCTTGCGTGCGCGGGTCGCCGCGGTCGCCATCGCCGGCGCTGTCGCCAGTCTGACCGTTACAGCCGAAGCACGGGCCCAAGGGCCGCTGCGCGAGCGCTCGGCCGCGCATCATCGTTACCTGCCGCGACAGCGCGCACCGCTCGCGAATCCGGCGCCACCGGCCGCATCCGCGCCGATCGTGCGCACAGGCTCGATGCCGGGCGAGTTCAGCGACCACCAACGAGACGGCCACATGACTGCCGACGAGCGGCGCTTATTGCGTCAGCATATCGAAGACGCGGTGCGCGAACTCTACAAGCGGTAAGCGCGGGCCAACGCCATACCGAGCGCGGCGACAACCGTTTGCTGCACTCGACTTGCATCGTTGCGGCGATCGCTCTCATTCTGGTCGCCGCGCCCATCGGGCCGGTTTGCGCGGCCGTTCTCGTGCATCGCGACGCAAATTGCGCCCGGACGATATGGAACGCGCATGCGATCCGGTATGTCAGCGCTTGCGTGCAGCGCGCCAAGCGATCCACAGTTTTCGGATCGGCGTGAGCGCAATGCGCTGATGCAGTACTCGAAACTGGTCGCGCTCGATTTCCTCGAGCAGTGCGAGCGCCATGGCCGCTTGCGCTTTGAGCGTGCGCTGCGTCGCGCGCTCGGAGGCCGGTACGCCGGCGAGCGCCGCGTGGAGCGATTCGCGCGCGCGATCCGTTTGAAAGCGCATGAGCTCCGTGAAGGCCGGGGTGTACTTGCGGTTGATCAGTTCGGCCGCCGTCACACCGTAACGCTGCAATTCGTCGATCGGCAAGTAGATGCGCCCGTGGCGGGCATCGTTGCCTAGCTCTTGCACGAATTGCGCGAGCATGAGCGCGTTGCCGAGCGCCGGCGCCCACTCCTGAGTGCGCTCACGCTCGCGTGCCGTGACGCTAGCGACGGCGCTCGCGAATGTGCCCCCGACACGCTCGATGTAGCGCCTAAGATTGGCGAAATCGAGGTACCGCGCTTGATCCAAATCCATCTCGAACCCGGCGACGAGCGTGCGCAGCATCGGGGCTTGCGCTTCGATATCGTCCCAGTGGGCGGCGAGTGCACGGGAGACGGGGTGTGACGGTTGCCCGGCGGCCAGCGCGGCCGTTTCCTTTTGCCACCACGCCAACTTCGTCCGTCCGACGGTCGGATCGGTCGTGTCCTTCACCGTTTCTTCCAGCTCCCGGCGCAGCGCGAACAGAGCAGTCAATAGCGGCTGCCGGGCGAGCGGCGCCTGGCGAAGCGCATAGTAGGCGCTCGATCCGGCGGGCGCGGCCTTCTGCGCGCAATATTCGTCGAAACTCGGGGCAGAGGAAGAAAGAGACTGTGACACGGTGGACGGACGAGCGGTGAGGCATCGAATGAGTGGACGGGCGCGAGAGCCAGTGGCGCTAGCCGCGGGTCTGTCGGCCGGGACCGCCGCGCGGCGCTCGCTTTTCGCTTCGGTGCGGATACTACCGCACTTCACTGTGTCTCGCCTTCATCGCTGCCCGGCGCGCTGGGCCTAATGAGGGCGCCTCGTCACGGCCCTGACCACGCATGCGCCACGCTCGGTCAGGCGCAACTGCGGGCCTGTCACCAATTTGTCCAGCGCGACGAGCTGACGCTCGACCAGCGAAGCCAAGTCGTCTCGATCGAGCCCGTCCAAGTCGCGTGTGTCTCCGACGAGCAGGAGCGCGGCGAATTCGTGTGGACTTAGCATTTTTTCCTCCTTTGGCCGATGAGTGGTTTCGGCTACCACGATAAAGCGACGGCGTGGCCTTGCTGACGAGCATATTGTCGCAGTGACCCGCTAGAGGGGTGACAACGCGCTATGCTTGCGGTATTTGTATCACCATGTGATGTATATGGGCGGTGCAACGAAATCCCGCACGGACGCGGGAGCCAGCGCGATCGGGGTCGCAAATCGCGCATTCGGCGGACGAAACGAACGCCTAATATGAATGCCTCGGGCGGCGATCTGCCGCTCAAGGGGAAACGGCATGACAATGAAGATCAATGAGCCGCTCGAGCGCGGCGCAACTCAGCAAGCATCGGGTCTGCCGGTCTTGCGCCTCGGATTCCGTCCGTTTTACCTTGCAGGGGCCGCTTTCGGTCTCGTCGCCATCGCGCTGTGGTTATCGACGCTGCGCGGTCACGGCGGGGCGGGGCAGAGCGCGCAACTGTCGGGCATGCTCTGGCACGTGCACGAGATGTTGTTCGGCTTCGTGGCGGCGATCGTCGTCGGGTTCTTGCTGACGGCCGTGCGCGCCTGGACTTCGCGTCCGACGCCCACCGGCGCGCCGCTAGGCGCCCTCTGGTTGCTTTGGGCGGTCGGGCGCGTGCTGGTTTGGACCGGTCCGGAGCCCGTGGCCGCCGTCGTCGACGTGTCGTTCCTGCCGATTGCGGCCGTCGTGCTATTGCGCGTGCTGATTGCGGCCAAGAATCGGCACAACATTTTCTTGCCCGTCGCGCTGGCGTTGTTGGGCGTGCTCAACGCGCTATTTCATTGGTACGCATGGCAGGGCCGCGTCGATCTGGCTTTGCGCTCGGCCTATGCGACCACGGGCCTCGTCATCATGTTCATCGCCGTTATCACAGGCCGCGTCGTGCCGATGTTCACGACCAATGCGATCAAAGGTCTCACCATCAAACGGTGGAAGTTCATCGACACGTGGTCGACGCCGATGCCCCTGATCGCGCTGATCGCGGATGCTGCCGGCGCGCCAGGGTGGCTCGTTGCCGCGTGCGCCGCGGCAACGGCGATCATTCACTTGGTGCGCATGGCGGGGTGGCGCTCGTGGCGGGTCGGGGCGCGCCCGATTCTGTGGGTGCTGCACGTGGCGTGTCTGTGGATTCCGCTCGGTTTCGCATTGCTCGCTTGTTCGGCCCTCGGCTTGGTCGCGCATTCGCTTGCGATTCACGCGTTGACGGTCGGGGCGATGGGCGGCGCAATCATGGCGATGATCACGCGCACCGCGCTCGGTCACACCGGGCGTGTGCTGGTGGCCGGTCCGTTCGAGATCGCCAGCTACTGGCTCATGATCGTGGCCGCGCTCGCACGCGTGTTCGGTCCACTGCTGTTGCCCGGCGCAAACGCTATGTGGATCGATATCGCTGGCGGCGCTTGGTGCGCGGCGTTTATCGTCTATCTGATCCGCTATGCGCCTTTCTTGACCTCGCCGCGGATCGACGGCAAACCGGGTTGATCCGCTTCCATCGAGGGCCCGAGAAGCGCTCCGAACGATGAAGGCGGCAGGCATTGGTCGGAAAATTGCCGCCTCGTCGCGCAAGCATTCGCGCGCATACGTTAGCCACCGCGCGCAGCGTTAGGCGCCAGTCGGGCATCATGTGATTCGATGACCCGAACGGGAGAGGAACGCCATGAAGCTATCGCTCGGTAGCGCGCTTCTCACCGATCTATACGAACTGACGATGCTCCAGGCGTATTTCGACGCCTGCATGAACGAAACTGCATCGTTCGAGCTGTTCGTGCGTGCGCTTCCCACGGGGCGCAACTTTCTGATGGCGGCCGGGCTCGAGCAGGTCGTCGATTACCTCGAGCAACTGCGATTCACCGCTGAAGATCTGTCGGGGTTGTCGCGCACCGGGCGATTCTCCACGCCCTTTCTCAGGTCGCTCGAGCACTTGCGCTTCACGGGCGATGTCGACGCCATGCGCGAAGGCACCGTCTTCTTTCCCGACGAGCCGTTTTTGCGCGTTACCGCGCCGATGCGCGAAGCGCAGCTCGTCGAAAGCCGCCTCATCAATCTTGCGCATTTCGAGACCTTGGTTGCGAGCAAGGCAGCGCGCTGCGTGCTCGCCGCGCCCGAGAAGCTGCTCGTCGATTTTGGGCTGCGCCGCGCGCATGGCGCGGAAGCGGCCTGGCTTTCGGCGCGCGCAAGCTTCCTAGCCGGTTTTAGCGGCACGGCGACGCTGGCCGCGGGACTCGCGTTCGGTATTCCCGTCTTCGGGACGATGGCGCATTCGTATGTGCAGGCGCACGACGACGAAGCCCACGCGTTCGAGCAATTCGCTCGTTCTCAGCCAACGAACGCGACGCTGCTCATCGACACGTACGACACGGAACACGCGGCGCGCAAAGTCGTCGCGCTCGCGCCGCGTCTGGCCAAGGACGGCATCTCGATTCAAGCCGTGCGGCTCGATAGCGGCGATCTGGGCGAACACGCGCGGCGCGTGCGGCGCATCCTCGATGCGGGAGGCCTAGCAGGCGTCACGATCTTCGCGAGCGGCAACCTCGACGAGTACCGGTTGCGTCAGTTGGTAGACGAGCATGCACCGATCGACGGCTTTGGAGTGGGCACGCGCATGAACACGTCGGCCGACGCGCCGTATCTCGACTGTGCGTACAAGCTCGTCGAGTATGCGAACGAGCCGCGGCGCAAGCGTTCGGAAGGAAAGGCGACGTGGCCGGGACGCAAGGCCGTGTACCGCGTGTATGGAGCGAACGGCGTCATGGCGGGGGACCTCGTGACGCTCGAGCGAGAACGGCGCGATGGCGAGCCGCTGCTCGAGCCGGTCATGCGCGACGGAAAGCGCTGCGGGCCGCCGGTGACGCTCGAAGCGGCGCGCCAGCACGCGCAGCGAGCTCTGCGGGCGCTAACGCCCGCGCAGCGCTCGCTGGACCGGAACGAGCCCTACCCGGTGGCGATTTCCGATGGCTTGCGCGAATTGACGCGTCGGCTCGACGCTAGGCTTGGGGCGTAAGCCGGCATCATGGTCCGATTCGCTTTGCCGTCGCGTCGATCGCCTGTTTGGCCTTCTCCACGATTTCGTCGATTTGCGCGCGCGTGATGACGAGCGGGGGCGAGAGCAACATGCGGTCGCCCGAGGCGCGCATGATGAGGTTGCCGTTGAAGCAGAAGTCGCGGCAAAGCGAGGCGATCTCGCCGCCGTTCGGAAAGCGTGTCCGCATGCGCGGCGCTTGCGCGAGTTGAATGCCGGCGACGAGGCCCGCGCCCGCGACTTCCCCGACGATAGGATGGTCTTCGAACGCTTGCCGCAAGCAAGCCTGCAAGTAGGGGCCGGTGTCGGCTTTGACGCGCTCGACGATCCCCTCGTCGCGCAACAGCGTGAGGTTGGCGACAGCGACCGCCGCTGCGACGGGGTGCCCCGAGTAGGTCAGCCCGTGATTGAACTCGCCGTTCTCGATGATGGGACGAGCGATGCGCTCGTGGAGCGCGACCGCGCCCATTGGAACGTATCCGCTCGTGAGACCCTTGGCGAGCGTGAGCAGATCGGGCTTGAAACCGAAGTGCTGATGGGCGAACCATTCGCCGGTGCGCCCAAACCCGCCGATCACTTCGTCCGCGATCAGCAATACGTCGTATTTTCGGCAAATACGCTCGATTTCGGGCCAGTAGGTGGCGGGCGGGAAAATGACGCCGCCCGCGCCTTGAAACGGCTCGCCGATGAACGCAGCGACGTTATCCGCGCCCAACTCGAGGATCTTCGCTTCGAGTTGCCGGGCGCGGGCGAGGCCAAATGCATCGGGCGCCGCGTCGGCGCTCGCTTCCCCGAAAAAGTAGGGCTGATCGATGTGAACGACGTGCTCGACTTTCGACGGCATCTGCTCGTGCATGTACGCCATGCCGCCGAGCGTGGCGCCCGCGATCGTCGATCCGTGATAGCCGTTCCAGCGCGAAATCACGTACTTCTTCGACGGTTTGCCTTGCGTCGCCCAGTATCGATAGACGATGCGCAGCGCGGTGTCGTTGCCTTCCGAACCGCTGTTGCAATAGAAGAAGTGATTGAACGGCTCGGGCGCGAGTTCGGCCAGCAAGGCGGAGAGCTCGATGACGGGCGGATGCGTCGTCTTGAAGAAGGTGTTGTAGTAGGGCAGCGTCGACAATTGGCGATAGGCGGCCTCGGCGAGTTCTTTGCGGCCGTAGCCGACGTTGACGCACCATAGCCCCGCCATGCCGTCGATGATTCGATTGCCGTCCGAGTCCCATAAATAGACGCCGTCGGCCTTGACGATGACGCGGCTGCCCGCTCGATTGAGCGCGGCCATATCGGAGAACGGATGCAGATGGTGCGCGGCATCGAGCGCACGGTAGTCGGCCGTGCTCGGCACAGGGCGCGCTTGCGCGGCGGGTGCGAGGTGGGGCCGATCGAAGGTGTCGAATTCGGAATTCATTGGGTTGGATCCTTTCGGTTGCGATGCATCGCGTGCTTCAAACGTGCAGCAGCAAATGCCTGCGCTCCCACGAACTGATCACGCGGAAAAATGCGTCGTATTCCGTTTCTTTCAGCGCGAGAAACGCTTTCACGAAGGTTTCGCCGAGAATCGAGGCAAGCGGTTCGGAAGCGCCCATCAGCGTCAGGCCTTCCTCCAAATTGCGCGGCAATTGGTAGGGCATGCGGTAGCCGTCGTTTGCAAGCGGCTCGGTTGGCGCCAGGCGTTGCGTGAGCCCGAGGTAGCCCGCGGCCAGCGTCCCGGCAATCGCCAGATACGGATTGCAGTCGACCCCTGGGATGCGATTCTCGATGCGTCGTGCGGCAGGCGAAGAATGCGGAATGCGAAAGCCCACGGTGCGGTTGTCATAACCCCATTGCACATTGATCGGCGCAGCCATGAAGCGCGATAGGCGGCGGTACGAATTGATGTACGGCGCGAAAATCGGCATGAGCGCGGGCGTATATTTTTGCAGGCCCGCGATGTACTGATAGAACAGTTCGGTGGGCTCGCCCTCGCTGCCCGTGAACAAATTGCGGCCCGTCTCGGCATCGACCAAGCTCTGATGCACGTGCATGGCCGAGCCCGGCTCTCCCTCCATCGGCTTGGCCATGAACGTGGCGTACATGTGATGGCGCAACGCCGCTTCGCGCACCGTGCGCTTGAATAGAAAGACGCGGTCGGCGAGATTGAGCGGATCGCCGTGCAAAAAGTTGATCTCCATCTGCGCCGCGCCCACTTCGTGGATCAAGGTGTCGACTTCGAGCTCTTGAATGTCGCAGTATTCGTAGATGTCTTCGAACAAGGGATCGAACTCGTTGACGGCCTCGATGGAATACGCTTGGCGTCCCGTTTCCGCGCGGCCCGTGCGGCCCACGGGCGGCCGCAGCGGCAAGTCGGGGTCCTTGTTGACTTCGACCAGGTAGAACTCGAGCTCGGGCGCAACGACAGGCTTCCAACCCTTCGCTTCGTATAACTCCAGCACGCGGCGTAGAACCCGTCTTGGGGAAATCGCCACCGGCGTGCCGTCGAACTTCACGCAGTCGTGGATCACCTGGGCCGTGGGATCGACCGCCCATGGGATCAGCCGAATCGTCGACGGATCGGGCACGCAGAGCATGTCGGGATCGGTGACGCCGGTGAGACTGCCGTCGTCGGGATATTCGCCGGTGACGGTCTGGATCATGACCGCTTGCGGCAGGCGCATCGCTTCGCCCGCCTCGAACTTGCTGCGCGGAATGATCTTGCCGCGCGCGATGCCGGCCATATCGGGGATGATCGCCTCGATCTCGGTGATGTGATGCTTGCGAAGAAACTCGTCGATGACTTGCATGGCTTTTCTCGGTTCGTTGTGATGTGCGCGTCGGCCGCGCGCTTAGGCAAGACTTTGCGCCGTGCGTGCGCCTAGCCGCGCACGGCACGCCTCGCCGAAGGCGCGAAAGAGGGCGCGCGAAAGCGGATCGTCCGCATGCTTCCATTCGGGGTGCCACTGCACGCCTAGCGCGAACGCGCGCGCATCGGCCGGGCGAATGGCTTCGATCAGGCCGTCGGGGGCGATGGCCTCGACGATGAGATGCGGCGCGAGCGCGGCGATCCCCTGCGTATGCAGCGAATTCACGCGTGCCTGTGCGCGGCCGCCGTTCAGCGCGCACAGCACGCCGTTTTCGACTAGGCGAACGGGATGGGCGGGGCCGTATTGCACGTCGAGCGGATCGGCGTGGCGCTCGCGATGATCGCTGAGGCCGTCGACTTCATGCACGCGTTGATGCAGCGTGCCGCCGTAGACGACGTTCATCTCTTGGCATCCGCGGCAGATGGCAAGCACGGGCACGCCCGCGTCGATCGCTGCGCGCATGAGCGGTAGCGCCGTTGCGTCGCGCGCGCGGTCGTGCAGCGTGCCAGGCTCGCTCGGCTCGCCGCCGTAGCGATGCGGTTCGACGTTGGACGCGCTGCCGGTGAAGACGAGGCCATCGAGCGCTTGCAGCATGTCTTCGCTCGACTGCCGTGTTCCAAGCGCGGGCACGATGACCGTGAGCGCCTGTGCGCCGTCCACCACGGCCATGACATATTTGTCGCCCGCGACGTGAGCCGGGTGGGCGCCGAATTCGGTCGTGTCGGCGATCACGCCGACGAGCGGTTTGTTTAGCATAACTAACTAATAGCGGATGATGGGCGGCCGTTACTGGCATGCGCGATGCGCGCTCGGTTTTGCTACGCGCGCGCGGACCCCCACGCCGAACCGGCGTGAACTGCATGCGCAAAGCGCTGGATGAGTTGCGACGGAAAAGAGGCGCTACGGCAGCAACGAGGACGCGTCGTCGATATGCACGGCGATATGCGCGCGAGCCGACGTGACGTTATGGCGGCGAATGGAGCGGCAGGAAAGGATGGTGAAGACGGGCAGAAACCGGCGAAACGCAAGTTTGCCGGTGCAGCCGTCGGCGATGGCGCGGTCGGCGCGAAAACGATTCGCGCGCGTACTGCGATTCCATCTAACCAAAGGGCCTCGGACTCTCACGATGACACTCGACTCGGTGATGTTCAGGGTGTTGCGCGTCCCGCGCGCAGCGCATGGCGCGATCGAATGGACGCCCAGTCCGCGCCGGTGCCGAGCATCGACCGATGCGGCGCAGCAATCACGGGTTACGACACATCACCGGCTAGAACCTAAAGATGAGCATATACGAGCCAGGATTACCGTCAAATCCATTTTAAGAATGCTTCGACGCCGGTCATGCGAAAGTGCGCAGGAGATGTTGCTCGGTTTTGCAATATTCGCTCGCTTTGCATCTGAAAACGACGAATTCCGCGCAGATCGTTCGTTGCTGCACGGCAATTATGTGCGGCCGTCAGATTAATCCAAATTCTCGGCCGCATGCCGGGCTGGCGAGCCGGCCATACTGTCCGCCGGGGCGCGCGCGGCGCCCGCCGATCGAGCCGCGAGGAAAGCGGAGCCCGCGTAAGCGAAGCCCGCCATGGCGCCGACCACGATCAAAGCCGTGGATAGTTGCGCACACAACAGTGTGGCCGCACCGGCGAACGCGACGCCCAACAAGCTCCCGGCTTGGCGCAACGCATTGAGCAGGCCCGATGCGACGCCCGCCGATTCGCCGGGCACTTGTTCGAGGACGGTCGCAATCATCGGCGGCACCGAGAGCGCGGTGCCGATCCCGAACGCCGTCATCGCCGCGAACACCCAGCCCCACGCGGCGTTCCCTTCGAGCGCCAGCGCCATGGCCGGTCCCGCGACGGTCGCGACTACCAGGCCTATCGTCATGAGATGGGCTGCACTCGCGCGCGCTTGCAACTTTCCGGCGAGCACATTGCCCAGCGAAAGGCTCGCCGCCATCGGCAACATCGCAAGCCCGGTGTGCCGTGCATCGAGGCCGCGTACGCCATGCAAATACAGGCTCAACACGAACAGTAGACCGAAGTAGCCGACATAGACGAGCGTTCCGCTCACGTTCATCGCGACGAACGTCGCATTGCGAAACCACGCAATGGGCACCATCGGATCGGCGCTGCGGCGCTCGGCGACGATCAAGAGCGCCGTGGCGAAGACTGCGAGGGCGATGGCAACGTGAACTTCGCGCGCGCCGATGCCTCTGGTCGGCAGCTCGATTGCCGCGAAGCAGAGCGCGGCAAGCGCAATGGTGCTGGCGACCTGTCCGACCCAATCGAAACGGCGGAACTTTGCGGGATTGGTTGCGCGAACAACCATCGCGGCGCCGGCCAGCGCCGCCACGCCGGTCGGCACGTTGACGAGAAATGCGCTGCGCCACCCGAAAGCATCGACTAGGAGCCCGCCCGCTACGGGGCCTATCGCAGCGGCCACCGATGCGATGCCGGCCCACGCAGCAATTGCCTTGGCGCGCTGCGCCGGGTCATCGAACGTCGCGCGCACGATGGCGAGCGACGCCGGTAGGAACAACGCCGCGCCCATCCCTTGAGCGAAGCGGGCCGCGATCAAGAGCGCGACCGACGGCGCGAGCCCGCATGCTGCCGAGGCGAGAACGAACAACGCCAATCCGCAGAGGTAGACGGTTTTGGCGCCGAAGCGGTCCGATGCGACGCCACCGGCGAGGATGAGCGCCGCGAAGCTGAGCGTATAGGCATCGACGATCCACGCAAGTGCTCCGACGGATGCGCCCAAGTGCATGCGCATCGCGGGCAGCGCAACGTTCACGATCGTCGTGTCGAGCACCGCCATGAACATGCCGCTCGCGACGAAAGCGAGCGTGAGGCGCCGCCTGACGGCGGCATGCCGGTCGTCGCAGGATTCGGATGGGAGCGATGAAGCGATGCAGTCGGTCATGGAAGCCTCGGACTCGGTGCGTGGTGTTCAATGCCGCAAGTCTATAAACTGGAGGCGCAGCGACAAAGCAGTGAATTTGCAGGGTAGTGATGCAAAAATGCATCACCGTCAACGATGTGCACGAGGGTTCGTAGGCAGCGATGACAAACTGGGACAACGCGCGTTTTTTCTTGGCAGTGGCGCGCACGGGCACGTTGCGTGGTGCGGCGGCGCGCCTGGGCGTGGATCAAGCGACTGTCGGCCGTCGCATCGCGGCCCTCGAGCAGGCGCTGTCGGCGCGGCTTTTTTTGCGGACGCCGACGATGTACGTGCTGACCCCGGCCGGAGAAGCGCTGATCGGTCCGTGCGAGGCGATGGAGCAAGCCGTGCATCAAGTCGAGCGGCGCATTGTCGGCATGGATGACCAATTGTGCGGTGCGATACGGGTGGCGACCACCGATTCGCTCGGCAAGCGCTTCGTCGTGCCCGCGATCGCGAAGCTGCGCGCGGCCCATCCGGGCATCGAAGTCATTTGCGTGACATCTGCGGGCATGGCCAATCTGACGCGGCGCGAGGCCGACATCGCGATTCGCACGCTAAGGCCCGAGTCGCCCGATCTGATCGTGCGCCGCCTCGCGCAACTCGAATCGGGCATCTACGCCTCGCGCGCCTATCTGGCGGCGCGCGGCGAGCCGCGCGAGGGCGAGGCGTTCGAAGGCCACGATCTCGTGATGTATCAGCGGCCCGTGGTGCCGTCGATGTGGGAGGCGTTATGCGGCGAGCCGACTCGTCGCGGGAGGATCGCCTTTCAAACCTCTTCGACGATGATGCTGTTCGAGGCGGCCATTTGCGGCCTTGGCGTCACCGAGTTGCCATGCTTTCGAGCCGATGACGAGCCCGAGCTCGTGCGTGTCATGCCCAAGCGCTGCGACCACTTCGACGTTTGGCTCGTGACGCACACCGATCTGTATAAGACCGCGCGAGTGCAAGCGTTCATCGACATCGTCGCGCGCGAATTCGAAGCCGCCGTGTGATGCGGGCGACTTCCGATGCGCGCGAGCCGTTGCGTATCGCAGCGGGCCCAAAAACATTGCAGGGGTGACCGGTTGCGGCGCCGGCGATACCGCGCACCCATGCGCCGCTCGCCATGTCATTCGAACAAGTTCTCTACTATCGCCCAGGCACACGGCGCGTTAATCTTGCGCGTCGTTACTTGGAGCGATCACAACAATGAAACGAAACAAGTCTCTTTGGGTTGTAACGCTGCTGTCTTGCTTGACCGCCTCGAGCGCCGCTTGGTGTGCCGACACGCCCCCCGTCGCCCCGGTGCGCCCGGTGACCGACACCTACTTCGGCACGCCGTTCGTCGACAATTACCGCTACATGGAGAACCTGAAGGACCCAGAGGTTCAGTCCTGGATGAAAGCGCAGGACGACTACACGCGCCGCGTGTTGGCCGCGATTCCAGGGCGCGACGCGCTCGCTGCCCGCATCGAAACGCTGATGGGCGGCGATTTGCGGCGTACGGATTTCACGCGCCGCGGTCATCGGCTGTTTTATCAAACGGCCGCGGCCGGTGAAAACCTCTTCAAGCTCGCGTATCGCGACGGCGTGGATGGGCCAGAGCACGTGCTCGTCGATCCGGCCCAACTCTCTACGGATAGCTCGCGCCATTTCGCGCTCGATTGGTATGCGCCGTCGTGGGACGGGCGCTATGTGGCCTACGGCATTTCGGAGGGTGGATCCGAAAAGAGCGTGCTGCATGTGGTCGATGTCGAAAGCGGCAAGACGCTTGCCGAGGCGATCGATCGCACGAGCGCCTGCGTCGTCTCGTGGCGCAACGACAACCGCTCGTTCTTTTATCTGCGCTACCCGCAGGCCGGCCCAGATACACCGCCCGCATTGAGCGAGTACAACGCGGTGACGCGGTTGCACGTGCTCGGCCGGCATGCCGATGGCGAAGGCGACGAGGCAGTCTTCGGCCGTGGCGTGTCGCCCAAGCTCGACGTGCCCGAGGGGCAGGGCGCCTACGTGTTGCTGTCGCCCGATTCGCCTTACGCCGTCGCCGTGGCGAATCACAATATGGACGAGAACCCGAACACCTTCTACGTCGCTCGAGTCGCGGATATCCACGGCGCCGGCACGCCTTGGAAAAAGATCGCAAGCCCCGAGGACGGCGTCGTCGACGTGCAACTGCGCGGCGATCGCCTGTACGCGTTGACGGGCAAAGACGCCCCGCGTTTCAAGCTCGTATCGGCGCCGCTGGCACAGCCCGATCTCGCACACGCGCAGGTCGTCGTGCCGGAGGGGGCCAACGTCATCGACACCTTCACGCTCGCAAGCGATGGCATCTATCTGGCTGAGCGCGCGGGCGCGACGTTCGAGTTGCATCGCACGAACTTGGACGGCAAGCACGGGCGCACGATCGGGCTGCCGTTCGCGGGCGCGATTCGCGATCTTAAGCCCGACGCGAAGCTGCCGGGCGTGATGTTCGAGTTGCGAGGTTGGATCAAGGCGCCGCGCGAGCTGGCCTACGCGCCCGGGGCACAAGCGGCGGCCGATACGGGATTGATTCCGCCATCGAAGACCGAGTCCGACGAACTCGAAGCGCAGGAGACCTTCGCGACGAGCTACGACGGCACCCGCGTGCCCGTTTCGATCATTTCGAAGAAGGGCATCCTGCGCGACGGCTCGCACCCGACCATCATCTACGGCTACGGCAGTTACGGCTTGTCGCTGGATCCGAACTACCAAAGCGCATGGCGCGCTTGGTTCGAGCAGGGCGGCATCATGACGGTCGTGCACATGCGCGGCGGCGGCGAGTATGGCGACGCCTGGCATCGCGCGGGGCAAAAGCGCTGGAAGATCAATACGATGTTCGACTTCCTGGCGGGCGCGCAGTACATGATCGATCAGGGCTACACGCAGCGCCGGTATTTGGTGGCTAACGGCCGCAGCGCCGGCGGGATAGTGATGGGCGGCGCGCTGACGATCGATCCGGGATTGTTCCGCGTGGTGCTCGACGATGTCGGCGTATCGGACGCGTTGCGCTTCGAGACCGAGCCCAATGGGCCGCCGAACGTGCCCGAGATGGGCTCGACATCGAACGAAGCGGGATTTCACGGCCTCTATGCGATGAGTGCGTATGCGCACATTCATGACGGGACGCCCTATCCGGCGGTCATGTTCACGACGGGCGCCAACGATCCGCGCGTGTCGCCGTGGCACATGCTGAAGATGACGGCACGCGTGCAGGCGGCGACTTCGAGCGGCCGGCCGGTCCTGCTGCGCGTCGACTACGATGCGGGGCACGGCATCGGCTCGAGCGTCAAGCAAACGGCCGATCGTTTCGCCGACGAGTGGGCGTTCTCGCTCTGGCAGGTGGGCGCACCCGGGTTTCAGCCGAAGGCGCATTGAGCGGGTCGACCGGCCGGCGCCCGGCGCGCGAGCGGGGCGGGCGCGCTACGCGCTACGGCGCGCGTCGCCGTTGCCGTCGTTGCGGCGGCCGTTCGCTACGGCCGGTTTCCCGAACCATGCCACCTCCGATTGCAGCGCGGCGGCATAAGAGGACCAGCCCTGCGCGTTGTCGCGGAAAAGGTGCTCGCGTACGGAGGCGGCAAGCGCAGCGCGATCGAGCGGCGCTTCCAAGAGCAACTGCGGCCACAAGCAAAACGCGCGCAAGGCGGCCGTCGCAAGCTCGCGCACGGTCATTTGCTGATAGCTGTATTCGAGAAGCGGGACGTCGGCGAGCAACGGTTGCGCTTCGATCAGTTCCGCGAGCGTCTCGTCGCCGCGCTCGTGTTCCATCAGCAGGCTCGTCGTCTGCAATACGCCGCCCAAATGCAGCAGCAGGGCTCGGCGCTCGTAGCTGTCGTCCATGCGATGCTCCTTGCCGCGATGATGCGGCCCTGGTTTCCATTCGCGCGCGCCTGCGGGGCCGACGCTACCCTTGTAGCCATCGTAGGCGAGCGCGGCTGTCCACACGTTGATTGGCGTCAATTGCACCGCTCGCCATTTTTTGATTACATGGCGCATTGGGCATAGGATAGTGCACCCCCGAACCCATACAAGTCGCTACCCCGCTAAATCCTATGCATATCGCCATCCTGACCTTCGACGGTTTCAATGAACTCGACTCGCTGATTGCACTGGGCGTGCTCAATCGTGTCAAAAAGGCGGATTGGCGCGTATCGCTGTGTTGCCCGCAAGGCGAGGTCGTTTCGATGAACGGTGTCCGCGTGCGCGCGCAGTCGCTGCTCGAGGACGCCCACGCCGCGGACGCCGTGCTGGTCGGTAGCGGCATGAAGACGCGCGAGATCGTCGCCGACGCGCAACTGTTGCCGCGCCTCGCGCTGGATCCGAGCCGTCAATTGATTGCGGCGCAGTGCTCGGGCGCGCTGATCTTAGCGAAGCTGGGCCTGCTCGAGGGCATCGCGGCTTGCACGGATTTGACGACCAAGCCTTGGGTGCTAGAGGCCGGGGTGGAGGTGCTCAATCAGCCGTTTTTCGCGAAAGGGAACGTCGCGACGGCGGGCGGCTGCCTGGCCTCGCCTTATCTCGCCGCGTGGATCATTGCGCGCACGGAAGGGATCGACGCCGCCGCTTCGGCGCTGCATTACGTGGCGCCCGTGGGCGAAAAAGAGACGTACGTGGAAAACGCGCTCAAGCGCATCTCGCCTTACTTGGTTCCGTAATAGGCCAGGCGTCCCGCCCGGGGCGCCGTCCATGCCGAGCGCGCGTGCACTGCCGCCGGGCGTTCGTCCCTTGCCGCGCTCGGACGGCCGCAGTTCGATCGATTCTGCCCCTCTCCCTCTCGCGCGAATTTGACGCGCGTCAACACCTCGCATGAACGCGACAGAGTCGCCTCGGACATCTTGTCGCGAGAAATATCACTCTTTGAGCTAGTTGATCCGCATCAATTTGTGCGGCGCGCCGACCGGTTAGTTTCTCAGTCGTCGGCGCGAGCTTGCTCGCAACACCTGTCGAACTAGCCGCGACGCCGACGCCCAATCCAATCGATAGAGGTGTCGTCATGCACATCCGTTCGCTGACGCAGCGAAGCGGTCATACGCTCGAAATCTGGACGCCGGAAGACAAAGCTTTTTGGGAACGCGAGGGCGAAGCCGTCGCAAAGTTGAACCTGTGGATCTCGGTGCCGGCGCTGTTCCTGGCGTTTGCAATCTGGCAGGTATGGAGCGTCGTTGCGGTGAGTTTGCCGGCGCTCGGCTTCAAGTACTCGACCGACCAACTCTTCTGGCTCGCGGCGGCGCCGGCGCTCAGCGGCGCGACGTTGCGCATCTTCTACTCGTTCATGGTCCCGCTCGTCGGCGGCCGGCGCTGGACCGCGATTTCCACCGCTTCGCTGCTCGTGCCCGCACTTGGCATCGGCTTCGCGGTGCAAGACAACACGACGCCTTACACGACGATGCTCGTACTCGCATTGCTGTGCGGCTTCGGCGGTGGCAACTTCAGCTCGAGCATGGCCAACATCAGCTTCTTCTTTCCGAAGGAGCGCAAGGGATCGGCGCTTGGCGTGAATGCCGGGCTCGGCAACCTCGGCGTGTCCGTCGTTCAGTTCTTGAGTCCGCTCGTTGTCACGGTCGGCGTGCTCGGCATCTTCGGAGGCGCACCGCAAACGATCATCAAGGCCGGTCATACGTCCCAAGTTTGGATGCAAAACGCAGCATTCATTTGGGTGCCGTGGATCGCCGCCGCCTCGATCGCCGCTTGGTTCGGCATGAACGACATCGCGCAAGCGAAAGCCTCGTTTGCGGCGCAAGCGGCGATTTTCCGCCGCAAGCACAACTGGCTCATGTGCTTGCTCTATTTGGGCACCTTCGGTTCGTTCATCGGTTATGCCGCCGGCTTCCCGCTGTTGATCAAGAATGAATTCCCGGCCATCAATCCGCTCGCCTATGCCTGGCTCGGTCCGCTGATCGGCGCGATCGTGCGGCCGTTCGGCGGCTGGCTCGCCGATAAGCTGGGCGGCGCGCGCGTCACGCTGTGGAACTTCGTGGTCATGGCGCTGGCCGTGGGCGGCGTGCTGTTCTTCTTGCCGTCGGGACCGTCGGGCGGCAGCTTTGGCGGCTTCTTCGTCAGCTTCCTCGTGCTGTTCTTCACGACGGGCATCGGCAACGGTTCGACCTTCCGCATGATTCCCGCGATCTTTCTCGCGTTGAATCTGCGCGAAGCAGACCCGCGCGATCGCGACGCCGTCGAGCGCGCGACCAAGCAAGGCAACACCGAAGCCGCGGCGACGCTCGGCTTCACGGCGGCGTTTGCCGCATACGGCGGCTTCTTCATCCCGAAGAGCTACGGCAGCTCGATCAAGCTGACCGGCGGTCCGGAGGCCGCGCTGTACCTGTTCATCGGCTTTTATCTGATCTGTATCGCGGTGACGTGGTGGCACTACGCGCGCCGCCGAGCACCCATGCCTTGTTGAGTTCGGAGCATCCATGAGTCACTTTCTCGATCGTCTGATTCACTTTGCGCTGCCGTCCGAGCGCTTTTCGGAAGGCCACGGCGTGACCACTGGCGAAAATCGCAAGTGGGAGGATGCCTATCGCAATCGGTGGTCGCACGACAAGATCGTGCGTAGCACGCACGGCGTCAATTGCACGGGATCCTGCTCGTGGAAAATTTACGTGAAAGGCGGCATCGTCACCTGGGAAACCCAGCAGACGGACTATCCGCGCACGCGCTGGGACATGCCCAATCACGAGCCGCGCGGTTGCGCGCGCGGCGCTTCGTACTCGTGGTACCTGTACAGCGCGAATCGAGTCAAATACCCGATGGTGCGGGGCCGATTGCTCAAGCGCTGGCGCGCTGCGCTCGCGCAACTCACCGATCCGGTCGAGGCTTGGGCGTCGATCGTCGAAGACGACGAGGCACGGCGCGATTATCAGCAGGCGCGCGGCATGGGCGGCTTCGTGCGCAGTTCGTGGGACGAGGTCAATCGACTCGTCGCGGCGGCGAACGTCTACACGATCAAACGCCACGGACCCGATCGCGTCATCGGTTTCTCGCCGATCCCCGCCATGAGCATGGTCAGCTACGCAGCGGGCAGCCGCTACCTGAGCTTGATCGGCGGCGTGTGCATGAGCTTCTACGATTGGTATTGCGATCTGCCGCCGTCTAGCCCGCAAGTGTGGGGCGAGCAAACGGACGTCCCCGAATCGGCCGATTGGTACAACTCGACGTTCATTGTCGCCTGGGGCAGCAACGTCCCGCAAACACGCACGCCCGATGCGCACTTCTTCACCGAGGTGCGCTACAAAGGCACGAAGACGGTCGCGATCACGCCCGATTACAGCGAAGTGGCCAAGCTCGCCGACCTCTGGCTGCACCCGAAGCAAGGCACGGACGCCGCCCTTGCGATGGCGATGGGCCACGTCGTGCTGACGGAATTCTTCTTCCGCAAACGCAGCGCGTACTTCGACGACTACGTGCGCCGGTACACCGACATGCCGATGCTCGTGATGCTCAAGCGGCACACGTTGCCCGACGGCAGCACGACGCTCGTGCCCGATCGCTATCTGCGCGCGACCGACTTCGACGGGAAACTCGGGCAGGACAACAATCCAGAATGGAAGACCGTCGCGTTCGATCGTTCGGGCCGCGTCGTGTTGCCCAACGGCTCGATCGGTTTCCGCTGGGGCGCGGAGGGGCGCGACGATACCGGCAAGTGGAACCTCGAAGAGAAAGATGCGCAAAGCGGGGAAGCCGCGAGCCTGAAACTGTCGGTGCTCGAAGATGGCGCGCAGGCGCACGAGATCGTCGACGTGGCGTTCCCGTACTTCGGCGGCGTGCACAATCCGCATTTCCCTGCGAACGAGCAAAGCGGCCGCATCAACGTGGCCCGTGTGCCGGCAGTGCGCCTTGCGCTCGCGGGCGAACAAGGCGCGAACGAAACGTTCGTGGCGACCGTCTTCGATCTGCAAGCCGCGCAATACGGCGTGGACCGCGGGTTGGGCAGCGGCGCCTCGAGCTATGACGCGGACACCGCCTATACGCCGGCGTGGGCCGAATCGATCACAGGCGTCGCACGCGGGCAGATCGTTGCGCTCGCTCGCCAGTTTGCCGAGAACGCGGACAAGACGCACGGCAAGTCGATGGTCATCATCGGCGCAGGCATGAACCATTGGTACCACGCCGACATGAACTACCGCGGCATCATCAACCTATTGATGATGTGCGGCTGCATCGGCCGCAGCGGCGGTGGGTGGGCGCACTATGTCGGCCAGGAAAAGCTGAGGCCGCAAACGGGCTGGACCGCGCTCGCGTTCGCGCTCGACTGGGTGCGGCCGCCGCGTCAAACGAACAGCACGAGCTTCTTCTATGCGCATACCGATCAATGGCGCTATGAAAAGCTGAGTCCCGACGAAATCGCCTCGCCTCTGGCCGACGCTTCGCAAGCGCAGGCGAGCATGATCGACTACAACGTTCGCGCCGAGCGGATGGGGTGGCTGCCGAGCGCACCGCAGTTGAAGACGAACCCGCTGCATCTCGCGCAGATGGCCGCGGCGGACGGCAAGGACATCCGCGACTTCGTCGCGCAGGGTTTGGAGAGCGGCAGCTTGCAAATGAGCTGCGAGGATCCGGATGCGCCCGAGAATTGGCCGCGCAACATGTTCGTGTGGCGCTCGAATTTGCTGGGATCGTCCGGCAAGGGGCACGAGTACTTCTGCAAGCACTTCCTCGGCACGAGCAACGGCGTGCAGGGCAAGGACTTGGGCCCGGACGACGCCAAACCGCAAGAAGTGAATTGGCACGCGCAAGCGCCGGAGGGCAAGCTCGATCTGCTCGTCACGCTCGATTTCCGCATGAGCACGACGTGCCTGTATTCCGACATCGTGCTGCCGACGGCGAGCTGGTACGAAAAGAACGACCTCAACACGAGCGACATGCACCCGTTCGTCCACCCGCTCTCGGCGGCCGTGGACCCGGTCTGGCAATCGCGCTCCGATTGGGAAATCTACAAAGGCTTCGCGAAAGCGTTCAGCGAAGTCTGTCCGGGGCACTTGGGCGTGGAAGAGGATGTCGTGATGACGCCGCTCATGCACGACACGCCGGGCGAGCTCGCACAGCCGTTCGAAGTGCGCGAATGGCGCAAGGGGGAGTGCCGCGCAATCCCCGGCAAGACCGCGCCGCAAGTGACGCTCGTCGAACGCGACTATCCAAACCTGTACAAACGCTTCACCGCGCTCGGCCCGCTCATGTCGAAGATCGGCAACGGCGGCAAGGGCATCGCGTGGAAAACGGAGGTCGAAGTCGAACAGTTGGGAGAACTGAACGGCTTGACGGAAGAGGAAGGCGTCACGCGCGGGATGCCGCGCATCGTCACCGACATCGATGCCTGCGAAGTCATTTTGCAACTTGCGCCGGAGACGAACGGGCACGTTGCGGTCAAGGCGTGGGAAGCGTTGTCCAAGGCCACGGGGCGCGATCACAGCCATCTGGCCTTGCCGCGCGAGGACGAAAAGATTCGCTATCGCGACGTGCAAGCGCAGCCGCGCAAGATCATCAGCTCGCCCACGTGGAGCGG
Source organism: Trinickia sp. Y13 (assembly GCF_029522115.1). Classification (GTDB taxonomy): domain Bacteria; phylum Pseudomonadota; class Gammaproteobacteria; order Burkholderiales; family Burkholderiaceae; genus Trinickia. The sequence goes on from NZ_JAKWFK010000003.1 coordinate 432,519, forward strand.
CATCGAGAGCGAGACCGTCAGCTATAACGCCGGCTACACGAACGTCTACGAACTGATTCCATGGCGCACGCTCACGGGCCGTCAGCAGTTCTACCAAGACCATCCTTGGATGATCGCGTTCGGCGAAGGCTTCTCGACTTACCGGCCGCCGGTCGATCTGAAGGCGACGGCGTTGATGAACGGCGTCAAGCCGAACGGCAATGCCGAGATCGTGCTGAACTTCATCACGCCGCATCAAAAGTGGGGCATTCACAGCACGTACAGCGATAACTTGCTGATGCTCACGCTCAATCGCGGCGGCCCTTGCGTGTGGATCAGCGAGGACGACGCACGCCTCGCCGGCATCGAGGACAACGACTGGATCGAGCTGTTCAACGTCAACGGCGCGATCGCGGCGCGGGCGGTCGTCAGTCAACGCGTCAACCCCGGCATGGTGCTGATGTACCACGCGCAGGAAAAAATCATCAACACGCCCGGTTCGGAGATCACGGGCGTGCGCGGCGGGATCCATAACTCGGTGACGCGCATTGTGCTCAAGCCGACGCACATGATCGGCGGCTACGCGCAACTGAGCTACGGCTTCAACTATTACGGAACGATCGGCACGAACCGCGACGAATTCGTGGTCGTGCGCAAGATGCGGCGCGTCGATTGGCTCGACGAGCCCGCTGCTGCGGTAAGCGCGGAGCAAACGCAAGGAGCTGGAAAATGAAAGTGCGCGCCCAAATCGGCATGGTGCTGAATCTGGACAAATGCATCGGCTGCCATACCTGCAGCGTCACCTGCAAGAACGTCTGGACGAACCGGCCCGGCATGGAATACGCCTGGTTCAACAACGTCGAGACCAAACCCGGCATCGGCTACCCGAAGCAATGGGAAAACCAGGAGAAGTGGAACGGCGGCTGGATTCGGAAAAAGGACGGCTCGATCGAGCCTCGCCAAGGCGGCAAGCTGAAAGTGCTCTCGCGCATCTTCGCGAACCCGAACCTGCCGCAGATCGACGACTACTACGAGCCTTACACGTTCGACTACGATCATCTGCAGAGCGCGCCCGAGATGAAGGCGGCGCCGACGGCGCGCCCGCGCAGCCTCATCACGGGCCAGCCGATGGAGAAGATCACCGGCGGCCCGAACTGGGAGGAAATTCTCGGCGGCGAGTTTTCCAAGCGCAGCCAAGACAGCAACTTCGAGGCGATTCAGAAGGACATCTACGGACAGTTCGAAAACACGTTCATGATGTACCTTCCGCGCCTGTGCGAGCACTGCCTGAATCCGGCCTGCGTCGCGTCGTGTCCGTCGGGCTCGATCTACAAGCGCGAGGAAGACGGCATCGTTTTGATCGACCAGGACAAGTGCCGCGGCTGGCGCATGTGCGTGAGCGGATGCCCGTACAAGAAGATTTACTACAACTGGAAGTCGGGCAAGGCCGAGAAGTGCATCTTCTGCTACCCGCGTATCGAAGCGGGGCAGCCGACGGTCTGCTCGGAAACCTGCGTCGGGCGCATTCGGTACCTGGGCGTGCTGCTCTACGATGCCGATCGCATCGAGGCGGCAGCCAGCGTCGAAAACGAAAAGGACCTCTATCACGCGCAGCTAGGCGTCTTCCTCGACCCGCATGACCCCGCCGTGATCGAGGCCGCGCGTCGCGACGGCGTACCGGAAAACTGGCTCGAGGCCGCGCGCAACAGCCCCGTGTACCGGATGGCGGTGGAGTGGCAAGTGGCCTTGCCGCTGCACCCCGAATACCGCACTTTGCCGATGGTGTGGTACGTGCCACCGCTTTCGCCGATCACGGGCGCCGCGCAAGCGGGCCACATCGGTGCGAACGGCGCGATCCCCGACGTCAGCCAGTTGCGCATTCCGGTGAAGTACTTGGCCAACCTGTTGACGGCAGGCGACGAAGCGCCGGTCGTGCGGGCGCTCGAGCGCATGCTGGCCATGCGTGCCTATCAGCGCGCCAAGCACGTCGACGGCGTAACCGACGATACGGTGCTGCGCCAAGTGGGCTTGAGCTTGGAGACGATGGAGAAGATGTACCGCGTGATGGCGATCGCGAACTACGAGGATCGCTTCGTGATCCCCACCTCGCATCGCGAATATGCCGAGGACGCGTTCGATATGCGCGGCGGTTGCGGCTTCAGCTTCGGCAATGGCTGCAATCATGGCGACGAAGAGCCGAGCCTGTTCGGCGGCGAAGGCAAGCGGACGATTCCGATCAAGGTGGAGGAGTGACCATGGCACGACTGGACCCACGGCAGGCCGCGTTCGCGCAAACGCTGCGCGCGCTGGCTTTTCTGCTGCGCTATCCCGATGCCGAGTGGCGCGTGCATCTGGATGAAGTGAGCGACGCGTTGCGCGCGAGCGCCGTGCTCGGCTCGACGCGCCTCGAACGGATCGATGCGCTGCTGGAGTCGATCCGCGGCGCCGACGAGCTCGAAGCGGAGGCGGCCTATGTCGAATTGTTCGACCGCGGCCGCGGCACCGCGCTGCATTTGTTCGAGCACGTGCACGGCGATTCGCGCGAGCGTGGCCCCGCCATGCTCGATTTGATCGCGACCTACGAGCAGGCCGGACTCGCGCTGAATACGGACGAGCTACCCGATCATTTGACGGTGTTGCTCGAATACGCATCGACGCAGCCGCGCGAAGCGGCGGTTGCATTGCTCGGGGAAGTCGCGCATATCTTGCAGCGCATCCACGGCGCCGTCGAAAAGCGCGGGAGCGCCTATGCCGCGGTGCTGGCGGCGTTGCTCGAGGTCGCGGGCGTCGATAGCGCCACCCCGGCTCAGCCGCCCGAGCCCGAGCTCGACATCGACGAAGCATGGCAGGAGCCCGCGGCATTCGACGGCTGCGGCAACGCGGGACAGCAAGGAGCGGGGCAACCCCAGCCGGTGCGCGTCGTGCGCCGGGCCGCGGCGGCCGATTCACAAGCTGCTTTGAGCGCGGCGCAAGGAGCACGGGCATGAGCACTTCTTTGAATACGTTCTTTTTCTCGGTCTATCCGTACATCTGCCTGACGGTGTTCCTGATCGGCAGTCTGGGGCGGTTCGAGCGGGCTCAGTACACGTGGAAGAGCGATTCGTCGCAGCTGTTGCGGCGTGCGCAGTTGCGCTGGGGCAGCAATCTCTTTCACGTGGGGATTCTGTTTCTGCTGTTCGGCCACACGCTGGGCCTGCTGACGCCGCACGCGCTTTACTCGGTCTTCATCACGGCTTCGCAAAAGCAGATGCTGGCGATCGTATCGGGCGGGACAGCCGGCACGCTGTGCTTCATCGGTTTGACGATGTTGCTGCATCGGCGCATGTTCGATCCGCGCATTCGCAAAACGAGCCGTCGCACCGATTTGGCGCTGCTCATCGTGCTGTGGGTGCAATTGTGCCTGGGGCTCTTGACGCTGCCGTTTTCCTACGCCCAGCGCGCCGATGCGCATGAAATGCTCGTATTGGCCGATTGGGCGCAGCACATCGTCACGTTCCGTCCTGATGCGAGCGCCATGGCGTCGGTGCTCTGGCCCTTCAAGCTGCATCTGGTGCTGGGGATGACGGTGTTTTTGCTGTTCCCGTTCACGCGCCTGGTGCATATTTGGAGCGGGTTCGGGACCGTGGCCTATGCGTTGCGCCCCTATCAGCTCGTGCGCTCACGGCGCTTGAGCGCAGGCGCGCGGCGCAACGGTTGAGAGGCCGCGCCCGAGGGCAGGCCGGCAACGATGGGACGCCGGCCTGCATCGATGGTTTGACTGGCGTCTTCGTAGGTAGCTGGGCCTTGGACGCCTATCGGAGAAAGCACCATGATTGCCGATGACAGAATGGGATTACAGGCCGCAACGGCCAGCGATATTCGTCACATCGTGGGGGAGCTTGAAGACGAGGTGATCGCCCAAATCGTTGACGTAGGCGCGACCAGCGCCGAAGTGCTCGACGCTTATACGCGGTATCGCTCCGATCAATTGCAGGAGCGCAGGCTCGATTACGAGTTGCATGGGAAAGCCGCCCGCGTCTACGAGATTTTGCAGACCGAAGAGGGCGATGACGATTAGAAGGGCCGGTTCACGCCCGTTCGAGGCGTACGCCGGCCAGAGTCCCGCGCGCGTGGCGCGGGGCTCGCGGGACACGCGGGACGCTCAACCCCGTTTGGCTTGCCGCGCCTGTGCAACTTGATCGAGTTGGCGCGATACCGCCTTGAAGGCATCGTGCATCGCCACGTAGACGTCTTCGTCGGCTTCGCGGTTCGAGACGATCTCTTGTCCGGGGATCGTCAAATCGATCGAGACGCCGAATGGCTTGCCATGATGCTTGTGCTTGCCGTCGCAGACGATGGCGACGCGGCAGCGCATGATCTCGGCGTGGTGCTGCTCGAGCTTGTCGGCGTGCTTGCGCACCGCGTCTTCGAGCGCTGCCGAGCGGTCCAGGCCTTCGAATGAGATTTCCAAGGGTAGTTTCATAGTCGGTTGTGTCGATGGGCCAAAGAGAATAACCGGGCGCAGCCGCTTCGTTCTTGCATGCGCTCTGCGCTGGCAAGCCGCATATGCGCGGGCGATTTGCGCCTCGCCTCCATTGTTCCCTGCCGCGGACCAACCCGGTTGACATTGGTCAACTGCCTGGTCAACTGCCTTGAAGCTTCTCGGCGGCGAGGCGGGCACGACTAGGCTGCGTGGCGCAAAGCCAGCAGCTCGTGCAACAAGCGAGCGTAATCGGCCCGGGCGTGATCGAGTTCGCCGGCTGTTCGCTCGGCTGTTCGCAGGACTTCGGCAAGGCAGGCCTGCGCGATCGGCGCGATCAACAGAGACGGCGATCGCGCGGCGATGCCGTCGCGCAGCGTACCTTCGCGCACGCCTTTGACGATGAGCGTGCGCACCGCGGCGACGATCGTTCGATCCATGTAACAACGCCACTGCTCGACGGCGTTGGGCACGCGCGCGCTCTCCGCGATCAACAAGCGCAGCGTCGCAACGGCCGGTGCGCTCACGGCCCACGAATAAAGACGGTTGCCGAGCAAATCGACGATACGCTCGACGGTGACCGGCTCGCGATACAAGGTAGGCTCGTCGATGCCGATCGGCTTTAACGTGCGATTGAGCAACGCCTCGAAGATTTCATCCTTGCTGTCGAAATGCGCGTAGATGCCGCCTTTGGACAACCCCGCACGCGCCGCGATGTCGTCAATGCGCGTATGCGGGAATCCGCGGGTGGAAAAAACGTCGTACGCGGCATCGAGGATTTGCGCGACGCGAACCTCGGGCGGCAGCCGGCGACGCGTCGTATCGGGGAGCGGTTGAGCGGAGATGGCATGCATGGCGGTCGGCGTAGAAGGTTCGTGACGAAGGGGAGACGCAAAACGCGCGCTCGTCCAGGTTGGGGCAATTCGAGGATGTTAACGACTGCACGGTCGGACCGCGCTTGACGTGGATCAAGACGGCATAAGGGTTTGCTCGGATATAAAGGGGTCAGTGGTCCCGGCGGTGCATTCGCGCGAAGCGATCGCCGCAATCGCCGCCGCCCAATGGGCGGCGGCGATCCAAGCAACCTCGAATGGCGTCTTCATGTGCGATTTCGCATTCCCCCCGCAACACGACCCGATGCCGCCACGCCACGGCGGCATCGGGTCGCACCGGCTGGTGCGCCGCGCCTGGCGGACAGGCGTCTCGACGCTTGCATGTCTGCTCGCTTTGACGGGCTGCGTGTCGCTCGCACCGCACTACACGCGTCCCGACCTGCCTGTGCCGGACAGCTATTCGCGTGACGACGCGGCGACCCGGGCGGGCGAGCCCTCGCAACGACTGGCCTCGCCTGAGTTGCCCGAATGGCGCCACTATTTCGTCGATCCGCGCTTGCGCGCGTTGATCGCGCAGGCGCTTTCGAACAATCGGGATTTGCGCATCGCGACGGCACGGATCGAGCAAGCGCGCGCCGTATACGGTTTGCGTCGCGCCGCGCAGTTGCCCAGCATCGACGCGACGGCAACCGCCGCGCGGTTCCGGTTGCCCAGCGGATTGCTGGCGCCCGAGCCGATCGTCGCGACTGTGTATGACGCGGGTCTGCTGCAAAGCAGTTGGGAGATAGACTTGTGGGGCAGGCTGCGCGATACGAGCGCGGCATCGCTCGAAGATCTCCTCGCGAGCGAATCGGCGCGACGGGCCGTGACATTGAGTTTGGTCGCGCACATCGCCGATGCTTACCTCCGCGTATGCGAGCTGGACGAACGCATCGCTTTCACACGCGAGACGATCGCAAGCCGCGAGAAGTCGCTGCATATCTTTCGACGCCGCTACGAAGTCGGGGCGACCTCCAAGCTCGATTTCGAGCAATCGGAGATCTTGCTCGAACAGGCGCGCACGCTCGGCGCGCAGTTGCAACAAGCGCAAGCGGCGCAAGCCCATACGCTCGACGTCTTGATCGGCGCGCCCGCCCAACTCGGCGCGGGCGAGCGGCCGCTCGACGACGCCGCGGTGATGCCCGAGCTCGAGCCGGGCTTGCCATCCGCGCTACTCGAAGCGCGCCCCGACATCATCGCCGCGGAGCATCGTTTGCGAGCTGCGAATGCGAACATCGGCGCCGCGCGCGCCGCGTTCTTTCCGCGCATTGCGCTCACGAGCTCGGTAGGCGCGAGCAGCACCGAACTGAGCAAGCTATTCTCGTCCGGCACGGGCATGTGGGCGTTCGTCCCCAACCTTGCGCTGCCTATCTTCGATGCCGGGCGCAATCGTGCCAATCTCGCCCTGGCGAAGGCCCGTCGAGACGAAGCGGTGGCTCAATACGAAAGCGCGATTCAGAATGCGTTCCGCGATGTCGCCGACGCGCTGTCGGCGCGTGCGTGGCTCGGCGAGCAAGTTCAAACCGCCCGCGCGACGCTCGCCGCGCAAACGGAGCGCGCTCGCCTCGCTCGATTGCGATACGACGACGGCGCCACGCCATTTCTCGAAGTCCTCGACGCGCAGCGCGATCTGCTAGCGGCGCAGCAGCAGCTCGTGCAATTGCGTCGCGCGCTGCTTTCGAGCCGCGTGGCGCTCTACACGGCGCTTGGCGGCGCGACGATGCGCGACGCGGACGACAGCGGCGGCATGTCGGCCGCGCCCAACGACACTCACCGAACGACACCATGAAGATCACGAGGCAATCAGCGACGATCGCCCTTGCCGCCGCAGCGGCCATTGCCCTGGCCAGCGGCTATGCATGGCTGAATTCGCGGCAAAGCGGACCTGGCGAGGGCTTCGCGAGCGGAAACGGACGTATCGAGGCGACGGAGATCGATGTCGCAACGAAGTTGCCCGGCCGCGTAGACAGCATCCTCGTCGACGAGGGGGACTTCGTCAAAGCCGGCCAACCGCTCGCGAAGATGGAGGTCCAGTCGCTGAATGCGCAACTGGACGAAGCGCGTGCGCGTGCGCAGCAAGCGGTCTATACGGTGGCGAGCGTTGCCGCTCAGGTCGCGCTGCGCGAGAGCGATAAAGTCGCGGCTCAGGCGGTCGTCGCGCAACGCAATAGCGAACTCGATGCGGCGCGCCGGCGTCTAGAACGATCGGAAACGCTTTCGCGCGAAGGCGCATCGTCGATGCAAGAACGCGACGACGATCGCGCGCGCGTGCGCGGCATGCAAGCGACCGTGCAAGCGGCCGTTGCGCAGGTGGGCGCGGCGCAGGCGGCGATCGAGGCGACGCGCGCGCAGCTCGTCGCAGCGCGCTCGGCGGTGGCGGCCGCCAACGCGACGATCGCACGCGTACAGTCGGAGATCGACGACAGCAAGCTCGCCGCGCCGCGCGACGGCCGGGTGCAGTACCGCATCGCCCAAGCGGGCGAAGTCCTTCCCGCGGGCGGCAAGGTCCTGAACCTCGTGGATCTGTCGGACGTCTACATGACATTCTTCCTGCCCGAAACGGTGGCCGGCAAGGTCGCGATGGGCAGCGAAGTGCGCCTCGTGTTGGACGCGGCGCCGCAGTACGTCATTCCGGCGTCGGTTTCGTTCGTGGCGAGCACGGCGCAGTTCACGCCCAAAACCGTCGAGACGCAGAGCGAACGGCAAAAGCTGATGTTTCGCGTGAAAGCGCGCATCAACCGCGACTTGCTGCTCAAGCATCTCACGATCGTAAAGACCGGCGTGCCCGGCGTGGCTTGGGTCAAGCTCGATCCGAAGGCGGCTTGGCCGAGCGAGTTGGCCATCAAGGTTCCGCAGTGAGCGATACGCGCCAAACGCTGGCGGCCGAGCGCGTCGCGTCCGCCGACGACGCAACCGCGGCCGTGCGCATGTCCAACGTAAGCTTGCGTTACGGCAAGACCGTCGCGCTCGAAGACGTGACGATCGCGATCCCGGCCGGCAAGATCGTCGGCTTGATCGGGCCGGACGGGGTAGGCAAGTCGAGCCTGTTGGCGCTCGCTGCGGGCGCGCGCGTGATCCAGACCGGCGAAGTGTCCGCCCTCGGCGGCGACATGCGCTCGGCGCGCCACAGGGAGGCCGTGTGCCCGCGCATCGCTTATATGCCGCAGGGACTCGGCAAAAATTTGTATGCGACGTTGTCCGTCGAAGAGAACTTGCAGTTCTTCGCGCGCCTGTTCGGTCATGACGCTGCGCAGCGCCGTCGCCGTATCGATGCGCTCACGCGCAGTACGGGCCTTTATCCGTTTCTCGCTCGCCCGGCAGGCAAACTATCCGGTGGCATGAAGCAAAAGCTCGGGCTGTGCTGCGCGTTGATCCACGACCCCGACCTGTTGATCCTCGACGAACCGACGACGGGCGTCGACCCGCTCGCAAGAGCGCAATTCTGGACCTTGATCGCGGCGCTGCGCGCCGAGCGTCCCGCGATGACGGTGGTCGTCGCGACCGCTTATATGGACGAAGCGCAGCGCTTCGACTGGCTCGTGGCGATGAATGCGGGCCGAGTGCTCGCGGTCGGCTCGCCGCAAGCGCTGCTCGCGCAGACCGGCGCCGATACGCTCGAGGCGGCCTTCATCGCCTTGCTGCCGCCAGCGCGGCGCGGCGATTACCGGCCGGTCACCGTCGAGCCGTGGGTCGCGGACGAGGGCGAGGGCGAGGACAACGCTGCGATCGAGGCAGAAGGTTTGACGATGCGTTTCGGCGATTTCTTGGCCGTCGATCACGTCAGCTTTCGCATTCGCCGCGGCGAGATCTTCGGCTTTCTCGGCTCGAACGGTTGCGGCAAATCGACGACGATGAAAATGCTGACCGGGCTCTTGAGCGCGAGCGAGGGCAACGCCACGTTGTTCGGCCGAGCGGTCGACCCGAAGGATATCGATACGCGCCGCCGCGTCGGCTACATGTCGCAAGCGTTCTCGCTCTATAGCGAACTGACGGTTCGGCAAAATCTCGTCTTGCATGCACGATTGTTTCAGGTCGAAGAAGACAAGATCGTCGAGCGCGTGGCGGAAATGAGCGGGCGCTTCGGCCTGACCGAAGTGCTCGACGCCTTGCCGGATCGGTTGGCGCTCGGGATGCGGCAGCGTTTGTCGCTCGCGGTAGCGATGGTGCATCGCCCCGAAATGCTGATTCTGGACGAGCCCACCTCGGGCGTGGACCCGGTCGCGCGCGACGAGTTCTGGCGATTGATGCTCGATCTATCGCGACGCGATCGTGTGACGATCTTCATCTCGACGCACTTCATGAACGAGGCTGCGCGCTGCGATCGGATCTCGCTCATGCACGCGGGGCGCGTGCTCGCGAGCGGAGCGCCGGCCGAGATCGTGCGCGCACGCGGCGCAAAAAACTTGGAGGACGCGTTCGTCGCGTACTTGGTCGACGCCGAAGGAGGCAAGGCGGCCGCACCCGATGACGCGCCGGCCGCGCAGCCTTCGGCGCTGCCGGCCCCTTCGACCGCGCGTCGCGGCTTCAGTCCTTCTCGCGCGCTCACGTATGTGTGGCGCGAAGCGCTGGAACTGCGTCGTGACCCGGTGCGCGCCGCCCTAGCGCTCTTGGGCTCGCTCGTCCTAATGTGCGTCATTGGGCTGGGGATTAGCCTGGACGTCGAGAATCTGACCTTTGCCGTCCTCGATCGCGATCAATCGGAGCTGAGCCGCGACTATGCTTTGAACATTGCGGGCTCCCGCTATTTCATCGAGCAGCGGCCCGTCAGCGATTATGAGGACCTCGATCGACGCATGCGCGCGGGGAAGCTGTCGCTTGCGATCGAGATACCGCCGGGCTTCGGGCGCGACTTGGCGCACGCACGGCCGGTGCAAATCGGCGTTTGGATCGACGGCGCCATGCCGCTGCGCGCGGAGACGATTCGGGGCTACATGCTGGGCATGCACGAGCAATGGCTGCGCGATCAACTGCGGCACCGGCTCGGCGTGGATAGCGCCGCCCAGATTACTATCGAAACCCGGTTCCGCTACAACCCCGATGTGAAAAGTTTGCCTGCCATGGTGCCGGCCGTGATTCCGCTGTTGTTGCTGATGCTGCCCGCGATGCTCACGGCGTTGGCGGTCGTGCGCGAGCGCGAGCTGGGCTCCATCGTCAACCTTTACGTCACGCCGGTGACCCGCATGGAGTTTTTGCTCGGCAAACAAGTGCCATATGTGCTGCTGGCCATGCTGAACTTCGCGCTGATGGCGTTGCTGGCGCGCTTTGCCTTCGACGTGCCCGTCAAAGGCAGTTTGCCGACATTGCTCTTGGCCGTCCTGCTGTTCAACATTGTGTCGACTGCATTCGGCCTGTTGGCGTCGACCTTCACGCGCAGCCAAATCGCGGCGATGTTCTTCACGTTGATCGGCACGCTGATTCCCGCCGTGGAGTTTTGCGGGCTCATCAATCCGGTCTCGTCGATGGAGGGAACGGGCCGCTTGATCGGCCAAGCGTACCCCGCGACCTACATGTTCGCGATCAGCCGGGGCGTGTTCAACAAAGCGCTCGGATTCGCCGACCTTCGCGCGCATTTTCTGCCGCTCGCCATCGCGATCCCGGTTCTGCTCGGCGCCACCGTCGCGCTGTTGCGCAAACAGGAGGTTTAAGTGCGCGTGCTTTCGACGATCTACCGGCTCGGCGTCAAGGAACTGTGGAGCTTGGCGCGCGACCCGATGATGCTCGCGCTCATCGTCTATACGTTCACGGCCTCGATTTACGCGGCCGCCACGGCGCAGCCGGAGACGCTGCATATGGCGCCGATCGCGATCGTCGACGAAGACGCCTCGCCGCTTGCGCAACGCATCGTCTCCGCGTTCTTTCCGCCGCAATTTTCTGCGCCGTTGCTCGTCGATGCTACCGGCGTCGATCACGGGCTCGATCTTGGGCGCTTCACGTTCGCGCTCGATATTCCGCCGAACTTTCAGCGCGACGCGCTAGCCGGGCGGCAAACGCAGATTCAACTGAACGTGGATGCGACGCGCATGAGCCAGGCCTTCACGGGCAGCGGCTACGTGCAGCAGATCGTGCTGGGCGAGGTGCGCGATTTTCTGGCGCGCGAGAAGGGCGCGGCGCCTGCCCCAGTCGATTTGGCCATGCATATGCGCTTCAACCCGAATCTCGAGCATGCGTGGTTCGGCGCGCTCATGGAAATCATCAACAACGTCACCATGTTGTCGATCATTCTCACCGGCGCGGCGCTGATTCGCGAGCGCGAGCACGGGACTGTCGAGCATTTGCTCGTCATGCCCGTGACGCCGCTGGAAATCATGGTTGCGAAGGTGTGGTCGATGGGGCTCGTCGTGCTGACGGCCGCGTTCTTATCGCTCACGTTGGTCGTGCGCGGCGCTCTGCATGTGCCGATCCAAGGATCGGTTGGCTTGTTCATGCTCGGCGCGGCGCTGCATCTGTTCGCCGCGACGTCGATGGGCATTTTTCTCGCGACGCTCGCACGCAGCATGCCTCAGTTCGGCATGCTGATGGTGCTGGTGCTGATCCCGCTGCAACTGTTGTCGGGCAGCGTGACGCCGCGAGAGAGCATGCCGAAGTTCGTGCAAGAAGTGATGCTCGCGGCGCCCACGACGCATTTCGTCGAGCTCGCACAGGCGATCCTCTATCGGGGCGCGGGTTTCGAAGCCGTCTGGGCGCCGTTTCTCGCGCTCGCGACGATTGGCGCCGCCCTATTCGCGCTTTCGCTTGCCCGCTTTCGCAAGACGATTGCGCTGATGGCATGACTTGCGCTTGCTCGCCGCGTTCGGTGGGCCCGGTCATCGGCCATGGAAACCCGCGGTGCGCCGCTGGATGTGTCCCAGGACGCAGTCGAGCGCGCCGGCTTCGTTTATACAAGGGGTTGGGCAACGACGGCGCGCGCGAAGCGATCGACGCCTTGCGCGCTCAACGACCGTGGGGGAGTGAGGACATGCGAATCGTGATCGCATTGGCAAGCGACGCGCTGCACAGGCGAGACGGGAAGGGCGGAACCCAAGAGGACGCGCTCGTCGTTCGTTCGGCGGCCGAACAGTTGGCACGAATCGCGCAGGGCAACGACGTCGTGATCGTGCATAGCGATGGCTATCGGATTTTGCCTAACGCAACCGATCATCACGAAGATCGGGGGAATGGCGCGGTTTCGATCGAGCCCGCCAACGCAGAAGCTGCGCCAACGAAAATCGGCACGAGCTTCGAACGTGAACTGCGAAATATGCTTCCGAACGCGCGCCGATGCGCGGCACTGCACACCCAGGTGGAGGTCGATCGAACCGATCCCGCGTTCGACGCGCCCAACAAGGCCGTCGGCCCGATGCTCACGGGCGCGCGCGCGCTCGCCGCCGCCCGGGAAAAACACTGGAATCTGGCCCACGACGGCATTGCGTATCGGCACGTCGTGCCGAGCCCGCAGCCGCTGCGACTGCTGCAGGAGGAGCCGCTGCGTCGTTTGGTCGAGCAGGGCGCCGTCGTCGTGTGCACCGTCGGTGTCACGCCGGTCGTGGCCGGCGTCGACGGCGCTTCGCATGCCGTCGACGCCGTCATCGACGAGCACGACGGCGCAGCCCTCGTCGCGCGAACGGTGCAAGCCGATCTATTCGTCATCGCAACGGACAAGCCTGGCGTCTTTCTCGATTGGGGCACGGCCAACTCGAAGCTACTGCGCCATGGGCACCCGAGCGTGCTGCACGAGTTGGCCTGCACGGCGGGAACGATGAGCGCGAAACTGGAGGCGGCGGCGCGTTTTGCCGAGCGCACGGGCCGCAGGGCGGCGATCGGCGCGCTCAGCGACGTCGTTCGGCTCGTCGAAGGCACGGCCGGGACGACGATTTCCTGCGAACACGTCGATCCGAGCGGCTTCGCAGGCGGTGCGGTCGCGTGCTGATCGTCGCCGCGTGCGCCGGCGCGCCGCCGTGGAAGTCGACGTAGATCGAGCCAATAGCGATTCGCATCGGCTTCGAAGCGCGACGCGGCTGACCGCGACGCGCGTTTGCCTGATCAATCGGCGGTCAACACGATGCGTCCGTCTACCTTCCCTGCCTTGAGCGCGGCGAAGATCTCGTTGATGTTTTCGAGCCGGTCGCGGTGGATATGGGCGCGCACCTTGCCTTCGGCGGCGAAATCGAGCGATTCCTGCAAGTCACGCCGCGTGCCGACGATCGATCCGCGCACCGTGATGCCGTTGAGCACGGTCGAGAAAATCGGCAGCGGAAAGTCGCCGGGCGGCAGGCCGTTCAGCGAGATCGTGCCACCGCGCCTGACCATACTGAGTGCTTGCGCGAACGCGCTGCGCGAGACCGCGGTCACCAGCACGCCGTGCGCGCCGCCGATTTCTTTTTGGATCACCGCGGCAGGGTCTTGCTTGGCGGCGTTGACGGTCAACTGCGCGCCGAGCGTGCGGGCGAGTTCAAGCTTATCGTCGGAGACATCGACGGCGACGACGTGCAGCCCCATCGCCACGGCATACTGCACGGCAACGTGGCCTAAGCCGCCCACGCCGGAGATGGCGATCCATTGGCCCGGCCGTGTGTCCGTCACGCGAATGCCCTTGTAGACGGTGACCCCGGCGCACAGAATCGGCGCGATCTCGTCGAACGCGACGTTATCGGGAAGACGTCCGACGTAGTTGGGGTCGGCCACGACATATTCGGCGTAGCTGCCGTTGATCGAGTAGCCCGTGTTCTTCTGCTCGTGGCACAGCGTTTCCCACCCGGTCTGGCAATACTCGCAGTGGCCGCAGGCCGTGTAGAGCCAGGGCACGCCCACTCGGTCGCCCTCCTTCAGATGCTTGACGCGCGAGCCCACGGCGCTGACATAGCCCACGCCTTCATGCCCGGGAATGAACGGCAGCGAAGGTTTCACGGGCCAGTCGCCGTCGGCGGCATGCAAATCGGTATGACAGACGCCCGAGGCCTCGATTTTGACGAGAACCTGATCGGGCTCGGGGGTGGGCACACGCACCTCTTCGATGCGCAGCGGCTCGCCGAATGCATGTACGACAGCGGCTTTCATGAAGGTGGCCATCGATAACTCCTGTTCGGTTGGCGAAGATGGCCAGTATCGTGGCCGCACCGCGAAGCACTGTTGAGGAAGATCAAGGGCGCTGCGCGGCAAAACAGGACAATGGCAGTGAGCACGCGGCAATCGGCCGCTTTTATATATCACAACGTGATATAAAATGACCGCTGTCGGCCGCGTACGCGAGGCGGTCCATGCATGAGGCTGCGCACCTGGCACAGATGCACGGGAGGGGCAATGAGATTCGAAGTATTGGAACTGACGGGCAACGATGATGGTTCGCGCATTGCCGCGGCCGTCGGTAGCGTCGATCCTGAGGCGCACGTGACGCTGGATCCTCGCGCGCGAGCGATCGACGTCGATTCGTGGCTCTATCCGGAGGAGTTCCTCATTGCGCTCTATGAAGCGGGCTACGACGCCCGGATCAAGCGACGCTGACGGCGAGTGCGTTGCGGTCGGCGCATTCATCTACGGGCGCGACCCGACTGCGTTAATCCTTCTGTCGCTCCATGACGGTCGACGCGCTCTCGGTCCGGTAGGCTAGGAAGCCAACTCTATCGCGGCACCTTATCGGGCCGGCATGGCTGGTGACCGTGGAGGCGCGGCGCCTCGCGCTAGCCGCGAGAGCACTTCGGCGCCGCGCGCCGTCACGCGCAGCTCGATCGATTCGCCGATGCGCGCGACGCATTGCACGAGGTCCTGCTCGACCAGTGTTTCCAGTTCGGGACTCGCGGCATGGGCAGCCACAGGCGCATTCACGATGACGAAGAGTTGGGCGAGTTCGTGCGGCGTCAACATCAGGCATGTCTCCGGTTAGCGGCTCGGGCGCCTCGTGCGGCGGCCACTCTTTCAAATAGCCTGCACGGAAGCGTCGAAGCAGTTTCTCCGAAACCGCAGCATCGATCCATCGGTGTGGCGGCCGAATTCATGTCGGCGAATTCCGCGCGGCCGTAGGAATCATTCGAGTTCTCATACCATCCGATCGATCGCGGCGGGTCGCGGGCGAAATGTCGCACCCGCGCCGGAATATCGAGCGTCGGCGCTTGTCAAAAACTAAAATGAGTTTTGACTTTCAACGCTATCGATAGGAACCGTTCAGATGATTCGCGTCTTGCTGGCGGACGATCACGCCGTTATGCGCGAGTGCTTGCTGCACATCCTCATGGAGGCGCAATCGTTCGTGATAACGGGGCAGGCTGCCGACGGCGCATCGACGCTAGCGTTGGTACGCTGCACGCCTGCCGATGTCCTCGTGCTCGATCTGACGATGCCGGCCGGCGGCGGCATCGCGTTGATCGAACGGATTCGCGCAATCAGGCCGCAATTGCGCGTGCTCGTGCTAAGCATGCATACCGAGCCACATGTCATGGAGCGCGCGTTCAAAGCCGGCGCGGCCGGCTATTTGACAAAAGAATGCGCGGGCGCGGATCTGGTGGACGCGATTCGCAAAGTGGCGCAGGGCGAGTTGTACGCCGGACTCGGCGCAGCGGAACGCCAGCCGCGGCGGCTCGCCTCGCTGACCAGGCCAAGGCCGCACGAGGCGCTGACTAGCCGCGAGCGCGAAGTGTTGCAGCACCTTGCGGCCGGCGAATCGAGCCGGCGCATCGCGGACGCGCTCGACCTCACGCCGCAGACGATCAGCACGCACAAGAAAAACATCCTCGAAAAGCTCGCGCTCGCGAACGATGCCGCTTTGGTTCGCTACGCACTGCGTCATGGGTTCGACTGCGAGCCCGACAAGCATTGAGCATCGTGCACGGTGTTTACCCTATCTAAAGTAAAAGGGCCTGACGCCGTAATCCCTTAAGCACTCGCGGTAGACGTGCCGCCGGCACGCGCGCGGCCACGTCTTGCACGCCTTGTCACGCGCCTCACCATGCCTCTCGCCCCTACGCCTATGGAATCGATTGCGACCGATCGGGACACGGCTATCGCCGCGCAAGTGCGCGCCGCGTTGCGCGAGTTGTTTCTCGTGTCGGGTGCCGCCGCACAATTGGGCGCGCACGGTCAGCGGGTTCAAGATGCCCAGTGGCAGGCGCTCGCACGCGCCATGACCCATGCCAGCGCCGTGCTCGGAGCGCGAGATAGGCGCGAGAGCGAGCCGATGGCCTCGTTTCGACGCCTGGCGGGGTTGTGCGATGAACTGCTGGGTCGCCGCGCCCTGGGCCATGTTTGCCCCTCGGCCCTTTGGCGCGACCTTGCCCGCGCCGGGCGCGAAGCCTACGAACAAATCGATGCGTGAGGCGGCGACCATCGACAACTGCGTTCAGATTGTCGCTCGCCGCTCACCCCGATGCCTTGCTCACAAGCCGTTGTTCGCAGCTCGTTGACGCAGCAAGCCGAGCACTGCATCGCAAAACGGCGTGGGCAGTCCAAGCTTGCGGCCTAGCTCTGGGAACACGCCCAAAATTGGATCGACTTCGAGCGGGCGTCGCGCCTCCATGTCTTGAAGCATCGACGTCTTGAACGCGCCGAGTTCGCGCGTAACGGCGACACGCTCCTGCGCCGACATCCCGGTTGACAGCCCGAGACGCTGTCCGATCGCGTCGGCTTCTTCCATCATCCGCAGCGCAAGGGCATGCGTGAGCGGA
Organism: Trinickia sp. Y13; assembly: GCF_029522115.1. Lineage (GTDB taxonomy): Bacteria > Pseudomonadota > Gammaproteobacteria > Burkholderiales > Burkholderiaceae > Trinickia. The sequence continues at coordinate 449,459 of NZ_JAKWFK010000003.1, forward strand.
TCGTCGAGGAGACGGTCCGCGGTGGAACCGGTCAACGCGCTGAGCGGATTCATGTTCATGTTGCCCCAGAGCTTCGCCCAGATCTCGGCGCGGATGTTGTCGGCCGCTTCCACGTCGAAGCCGCCTGCCGAGAGCGCCGAAGCGAAGCGGTGGGCCGCGGCCGCGCAGCCGGCGAGCGCGGGGCCGACGATGAGCCGATTGCCGCGTCCCCGCTTGACGACGCCGGGCGCTTCGTTGGCCGCCGATAAATGCACCACGCAGCCTAGCGCGCGAGCGGCGGGCAACACCGCCGAGACGCGGCCGTCCGGATCGACGGCAGCCAGGGGCTCGGCGTCGATCGGCGCGGCCAGTCCGTGCAGAAACCACCACGGCAGCCCATTCATGGCGGAGACCACTACCGTATCGGCTGCGATGAGCGGTTGCAGGGAAGCCACGAGACCGGGCAGCGCTTGGGCCTTCAACGCGAGGACCACGAAGTCTTGCACGCCCAGCGCGGCCGCATCGTCGCTGGCCGCTACGCGCACCGCGTCGACCGAGCCGTCGTGTGCGCGCAGGCGAATGCCATTCTCGCGAATCGCGGCCAAGGTGGCGCCGCGCGCGAGCACCGACACGCGCTGGCCCGCACGGGCGAGCGCCGCGGCGAGCAATCCGCCGATCGCGCCGGCGCCCACTACGGTGGTGCGCATGGGTTGGGCGCCGTGCCCGTCAGGCAGGTTCATCGCATTACTCCTTGTAGGATGAATCGATTTTATCGGCTTGACGCAGTAGAGCGTCGAGCACGTCTTGCCCGGCGCCGTATGCGGGATCGAACTGCAACGCATCGCGCGTGCAGCGCGCCGCGACTTCGGGCGGCACCTGCCGGGAACGGCCGAGCGCCGCTGTCGCCAATTGGATCTCGCAGGCGCGGTTCAGCGTCCATAGCCGCGCGAAGGCCAGAGCAATCGTCGATCCCGCGGCGAGCAGACCATGATTGCGCAAGATCATGAGCCGCTTGCGGCCGAGATTGGCGACGAGCCTCGGCCCTTCGTCCTCGTGCACCGTGATGCCCTCGAAGTCGTGATAAGCGACCATGCCATCGAGTTGCGCCGAATAAAAGTTCGAATTCTCGAGACCCGCCTCGGAGCACGCGACGGCGAGGCCCGCTGTGGTGTGCGTATGCATCACGCAATGCGCGTCGGGCACGGCGCGATGGATCGCCGCATGCACGACGAAGCCAGCGGGATTGACGCGCCCGGCCGACTCGTCGACGACGTTGCCATGGAGATCGATCTTGACGAGATTGGACGCCGTGACCTCGGTGTAATGCAGCCCGAAGGGATTGATGAGGAAATGCGTTTGCGGACCCGGCACGCGCAGCGTGATGTGGTTGTAGATGAGTTCGGTCCACCCGAGCATCGCGAAGACACGGTATGTGCCTGCGAGCTGGACACGTAACGCACGCTCTATCTCGTTCATGCAACCTCCATGGCGCGGCTCGCGCCCGCTATCGCAGGGCAGAATAGTGCAAACTAGTTGTGTGCACAACCAATTTTACGAACCTGCGGCGCAAGACCATGGCTCCCGCGCCGCAGTCGCGAGGATGGCGTCGAACGGGTGGGCGAGGGGGCTGCGGCGAGCGGGGCGCAGCGATCTTCGACTTGTCGACACAACGGCGCGCGAATGAGTTAGAATCTCGCGCTTACGCTTTCGATCGCAAAACGTCGCGCCGTTCCCACGGCGCCGAAAGCGAGCCTGACATCGGAGTGCTGCGCTTGCCGCGCGGGGCGCTTCGGCGCGAGGATGGCGAAATTGGTAGACGCACCAGGTTTAGGTCCTGACGCCAGCAATGGTGTGCGGGTTCGAGTCCCGCTCCTCGCACCAGTAACAAGACGAATGCCCGCTTCTGCGGGCATTCGTCATTCAGGCTCAGGCTGCGAGCGCCGGCACGAGGCGCTTCTACTTTTTGACGAAACGCCGGGCCGGATCCCCTAGCCATCGCGCAGCCCTAACCGGCACGGGAAGAGGCCCTAGCCATCGGCTTGCGTCCGCGCGATGACCTTGTCGAGCACTCGCCCGAGCGTCTCCCGCTCCGACTCGCTCAAGCAACTGAACAGATCGGCATTCCACTTGCGCGCGATAGGCATCACTTTGCGAAACAACGCGCGGCCTTCCTGCGTGAGCGAGATCAATACCACGCGGCCGTCGTCGATGCTTGCCTCGCGTTGGACGAGCCCACGTTTGATGAGCGCCTCCGCTGCCCGGCTGGCTTGGCTCTTGTCCAGGTTGGCATGCTTGGCCAAGTCCATGATCGAAAACGGGCCGAACGAGCCCACCGATGCGATGACGCGCGCCTCCGGCAGCGTAATGTCGAGCTTGGTTTGATAACGCTCGCTGATCCCGCGGTCCGACAGCTTGTTCAACACATGCATGCGGTAAGTCAAGAATTGCTCTAGCCCGGCTTTGGCTGCAGCCTTCATGGGGTCGTCGATCCTATCGAAAAAGGGGCGGGTGAAAAACTATTCGGACGATTGTTGCCGCATCCTGCGCGGCGGTCAACGCGGCATTTCACGGCGTTCGCGCATGCATGCAGGCACCGCGTATTCTTCATTCGCCGAATTTCAACTGCGCCAATTGCTGCGCTTCGTTGGCGAGCAAGCGCGCCGCATCGCGAATCGCCGCATCGAGCGCGATAGGTCCGGGGGCGGGCGAGAAACATCCGGCGAAATGCTCGGAGAGGCGCGCGAGCGCGTTCGGATCGATGCCGCCCGAGAGCAGGGTGGCCGGCACGCCCGCCGCGCGCGCGTGCCGGCAAGCGATGAAGGGCGCTTTGCCGTGCAGCGTTTGGGCGTCGGAGCGGCCTTCGCCGGTGATCAGCCAGTCGGCGTCCTCGAGCGCGGTGTCCAGGCCCACTTGCGCCGCCACGACTTCCGCGCCGGGCTCGAACCGGGCACCGAGCAAATGCAGCGCGAAGCCGAGCCCGCCGGCCGCCCCAGCCCCGGGCAGATCGCGGGCGCGGCGGCCGAGCGCCGCTTCGGCCAGCTCGGCGAAATGAGCGAGGATCGCGTCGAGTGCATCGATGCGATCGGCCTTCACGCCTTTTTGCGGACCGAAGACGGCCGTCGCGCCGTGTTCGCCCGTCAGCGGGTTGTCGACGTCGGACATGGCGACGAACGAGGCCTGCGCGAGCCGCGCGTCGAGCCCCGACGCATCCACGCGAGCAAGCGCCGCGAGTGCGCGCGGCGTCGGCTCGAGTTCGCGCCCCTCGGCGTCCAAGAGCTTCATGCCGAGGCCGACGAGCAGCCCCGCGCCGCCATCGTTCGTGCTGCTGCCCCCGAGCGCGACGAAGAAGCGCCGCGCACCGGCATCGAGCAGCAGGGCAATCGCTTCACCCATGCCGCGCGTGCTGCGCGCTTCGACGTCCGTCTGCATCGCAATGGCATCGGTGATGCCGACGACCTCGGCCGTCTCCACGATTGCGCTGCCATCGGCCAACAAACCCGCGGCGGCCTCGCGCTCGACCTGCGACGCGCCATGCACGCGCAGCAGGCGCCGCTCGCCGCCTTGCCCGAGCATTGCGTCGAGCGTGCCTTCGCCACCGTCGGCCATGGGGCACAGGCGTAGCTGGGCGCCCGGCAGTGCGCGCTTGACGCCTTGCGCGATGGCCTGCGCCACTTCCTGCGCGCTCAGCGAGCCTTTGAACGAATCCGGGGCGATGACGACGATGGGTGCGCTGCGCGGCATGATGTCTCCGAAAATGAGCCGGCGCCGCGGTGTTGCCGGGGCGCTCGATATTAGAGGTTTGATTCGGTGCGAGCTTATCAGTCCTAGCGCCTCGCCGGATATACCCGGCGGCATGGCAGGCATCGGGCGCGCCTCGCTCATGCGCGACGCGGGCGCCCCGAACGCCTCCTTCGGCCTTCGTGCACGCATGCAATGCCAAATCGGGGGCCACCGATCAATAGTTTGCTAGAATATTCGATTCTTCCGATCCAACCGTGCCGCTGGCGGTCAGCCTCAGGCAGCTTCCGGCGGTGATTGCGGCGCTTTTTTGGGCGAAGCGCAACACGTGGGCACGGCGAAAGATACCCGATTCGCTTGAACAATTTAGGACGATTGAAGCCATGGCTAACGTTGTTGAGAACCTCGGCAAGCTTGAACGCCGTGTGACGATTTCCCTGCCGAAAGACACCGTGCAGAAGGAGATCGATTCGCGCATCCGCCAACTCGCGAAGAACGTCCGCATGCCGGGCTTCCGCCCGGGCAAGGTGCCGCTGAAGATGGTGACCCAGCAGTACGCGGGGCAGGTCGAAGCCGAGGTGCTGAGCGACAAGGTGGGCAAGCAGTTCTTCGACATCAGCCGCGCGGAAAATCTGCGCGTCGCCGGCCAGCCGAGCTTCAGCCCGAAGGAAGGCGCCGCGGATGATGCCTACGCGTTCGACGCCACGTTCGAGGTGTACCCCGAAGTCAAGCTCGGCGATTTGTCGAACGCCGAAGTCGAGCGCGCGGTGACGCAAATCACTGAAGCCGAAGTCGATCGCACGCTGGACATCCTGCGCAAGCAGCGCGTGCATTACCACGCGCGCGGCGAGGCCGGCGAGCATGGCGACGGCGGCGCGGATACCGCGGCCAAGAGCGGCGACCGCGTCACGGTCGATTTCGTCGGCAAGCTCGACGGCGTGGCATTCGAAGGCGGTACCGCAGAAGATTTCGTCTTCGTGCTGGGCGAAGGCCGCATGCTGCCCGAATTCGAGCAAGCCGCAACCGGTTTGTCGCTCGGCCAAGCGCGCGAATTCGACCTGAAGTTCCCCGAGGACTATCACGGCAAGGACGTCGCAGGTAAGACGGCGCAGTTCACGATCACGATGAAGAAGATCGAATGGCCGCATCTGCCGGAAGTCGATGCCGAGTTCGCGAAGTCGCTCGGCGTGGCCGACGGCGATCTGGATAAAATGCGCGCAGAGATCAAGGAAAACCTCGAGCGGGAGGCCAAGCGCCGCACGCAATCGCTGGTGAAGAACCAAGTGATGGATGCGCTGCTCAAGGTGGCCGAGCTCGAGGTGCCGAACGCGCTGATCGAGCAAGACCAACAGCGTCTGGTCGAAATGGCGCGCCAAGATCTCATGCAACGCGGTGTGCCCAATGCGCAGAACGCGCCGATCCCGGCCGAAATGTTCAAGGAACAAGCCGAGCGTCGCGTGAAGCTGGGCCTCGTGTTGGCCGAGCTCGTGAAGGAAAACGGCCTCGAAGCGAAGCCCGAGCAAATCCGCGCGGAAGTCGAGGAATTCGCGAAAAGCTACGAAGACCCGAAGGAAGTGATCCGCTGGTATTATTCGAACAAGCAACGCCTGTCCGAAATGGAAGCGTACGTCGTTGAAAGCAACGTCGTCGAATTCGTTCTCGGCAAGGCGAAGGTGACGGACAAGGAAGTTAGCTTCGAAGCATTGGCGGGCGCCTCGGCGCAAGCGTAAGGCATCGCCAAAGCGGCGTGCAGGCTGTCGGAGTGACGGCCTCACGCCGTTTTTCATGCCGCGATGGTTCGATGATGCATTGCGGCAGTGCGCGCGGTCCGTCTTCCCGCTGTTTCAAGACCCATTCCGAACAAGGACCCTTTGCATGATCTCTCGCGCTCAACTGTTGGACACGTTGGCTTCGAATGCGCCGCGCGATTTCGAGGCGCAGGCGCTGGGGCTCGTTCCGATCGTCGTCGAAACGAGCGGCCGTGGCGAGCGTTCGTACGACATCTACTCGCGCCTGTTGAAAGAGCGCGTGGTGTTCATGGTCGGCGAAGTCAACGACCAAACGGCCAACCTCGTCGTGGCTCAGTTGCTGTTTCTAGAGAGCGAGAATCCCGACAAGGACATCAGCCTCTATATCAACAGCCCCGGCGGCTCGGTTTCGGCCGGGATGGCGATCTACGATACGATGCAGTTCATCAAGCCGGACGTCTCGACGCTTTGCATGGGGCTCGCGGCCAGCATGGGCGCGTTCCTGCTCGCGGCGGGTGCGAAGGAGAAACGTTTCGCGCTGCCGAACGCGCGGGTGATGATTCACCAGCCGCTCGGCGGGGCGCGCGGCCAAGCGTCAGATATCGAGATTCAAGCCCGCGAGATTCTCTACCTGAAAGAACGGCTCAATCAACTGCTCGCGCACCATACGGGGCAGCCGGTCGAGCGCATCTCGCGCGATACCGATCGCGACAATTTCATGTCGGGCGAGGACGCGCGGGCGTACGGCCTCATCGATCAGGTCCTACAAAAGCGCCCATAAGCATCGGCGGTAGTCGGCATCTTCCCGCACATGTGGGACGGACGGCTCAAGCGATGTCAGAAATGGTCGATAATAGTTCTGGGCGCCGACGCCGGGGACGCTGATGCGTTTCCCGTACGCCGGCCGGCCGATTTGATCCGATCCTGCATTAGGGGCGGCGATCGGCGTGCCTGTCATTCGAGTGTCCGGAGGCTCGTATATCCATGGCGGACAAGAAAGGTTCTAACAGCGAAAAGCTGCTGTATTGCTCGTTTTGCGGTAAAAGCCAGCATGAGGTGAAAAAACTCATCGCAGGCCCGTCCGTGTTCATCTGCGATGAATGCATCGACCTGTGCAACGAGATCATTCGCGACGAGGCCGCGGGAGCCGGCGCGGATTCAGGCTTGTCCAAATCCGACTTGCCGAGCCCGCAAGAAATTCGCGACATCCTCGATCAATACGTGATCGGGCAGGAACGCGCGAAGAAGATTCTGGCCGTAGCGGTGTACAACCACTACAAGCGGCTCAAGCATCTCGACAAGAAAGACGAAGTCGAGCTCTCCAAGAGCAATATTCTGCTGATCGGGCCCACCGGATCGGGCAAGACATTGCTCGCGCAGACGCTGGCGCGTCTTTTGAACGTCCCGTTCGTGATCGCCGACGCCACCACGCTGACGGAAGCCGGCTACGTGGGCGAGGACGTCGAGAACATCATTCAAAAGCTGCTGCAAAACTGCAACTACGAAGTCGAGAAGGCGCAGCGCGGTATCGTTTATATCGACGAAATCGACAAGATCAGCCGCAAGTCGGACAATCCGTCGATCACGCGCGACGTCTCGGGCGAGGGCGTGCAACAGGCGCTGCTCAAGCTCGTCGAGGGCACGATGGCGTCCGTGCCGCCGCAAGGCGGGCGTAAGCATCCGAACCAGGACTTCATCCAGGTCGACACGACGAACATCTTGTTCATCTGCGGCGGGGCGTTCGATGGCCTCGAGAAGGTCATCACCGATCGCACCGAAAAGACGGGCATCGGCTTCGGCGCGAGCGTCAAGAGCAAGCAAGAGCGCGATGCGGGCGAAGTGCTGCGCGAAGTCGAGCCGGAGGATTTGATCAAATTCGGGTTGATCCCCGAATTGATCGGACGTTTGCCCGTGGTCGCAACGCTCGGCAAGCTGGACGAAGTGGCGCTGATGAAAATCCTGGTCGAGCCCAAGAACGCGCTCGTCAAGCAGTACAACAAGCTCTTTGCGATGGAGCGCGTCGAGCTCGAGATCCGTCCGGATGCGCTGCAGGCCGTGGCGCGCAAGGCGATTCGCCGTAAGACGGGCGCGCGGGGCCTGCGTTCGATTTTGGAACAGGCATTGCTCGACGTCATGTACGAACTGCCGGCGATGAAAGGGGTCAGCAAGGTCATCATCGACGATAACGTCATCGATGGCGACGGCAAGCCCCTGCTCATCTACGAAGAAGCGCCCAAGGTCGCGGGCTCGAATTGACTAATCCTAAAGCTTTCGCAGGAATGGCCGTTCATGGAGACGTGAACGGCTTTTTTCGTTTATCTTGTGGGTAACACTGACCGCTTCTCAATTCACTGAACTTTTCCCACACGCGTAGGCTTGCAATCCGTACTGCGGGCCTCAACTACCGAACGAACTGATTCCATCCATGGGGAAATGAAATGTCAGGAACCCAACTCCTTCCTCAAGAGCGCATCACGCTCCCGCTGCTGCCGTTGCGAGATGTAGTCGTCTTCCCGCATATGGTTATCCCGCTGTTCGTGGGGCGGCCCAAATCGATCAAGGCGCTCGAAGTCGCGATGGAGGGCGGCAAGCACATCATGCTTGTCGCGCAAAAGACCGCGGCCAAGGACGAGCCGACCGAAAAAGACATGTATGAAGTGGGGTGTATCGCCAACATCCTGCAAATGTTGAAACTGCCCGATGGCACCGTGAAAGTGCTCGTCGAGGGGTTGCAGCGTGCCAAGACGCTCTCGATCGAAGAGCAGGAAACGCAATTTTCCTGCGAAGTCATGCCGCTCGAGCCCGATCACGCCGACAGCGCCGAGACCGAGGCGCTGCGCCGCGCTATCGTGTCGCAGTTCGACCAATACGTGAAGTTGAACAAGAAGATCCCGCCCGAAATTTTGACGTCGCTCGCGGGCATCGATGAAGCGGGGCGCCTGGCCGATACGATCGCCGCGCACTTACCGCTCAAGCTCGATCAGAAGCAGCACATTCTCGAGATGTTCCCGGTTGTGGAACGGCTCGAGCACCTGCTTGCGCAGCTCGAGGCCGAGATCGACATCCTCCAAGTCGAAAAGCGCATCCGCGGCCGCGTGAAGCGCCAAATGGAGAAGAGCCAACGCGAGTACTACCTGAACGAGCAAGTCAAGGCGATTCAGAAAGAACTGGGCGAAGGCGAAGAGGGTGCGGACCTCGAAGAGCTCGAGAAGCGCATCGAAGCCGCGCGTATGCCGAAAGAGGCCAAGAAGAAGGCCGATTCCGAGCTCAAGAAGCTCAAGCTGATGTCGCCGATGTCGGCCGAAGCCACTGTCGTGCGCAACTACATCGACACGCTCATCGCGTTGCCGTGGCGCAAGAAGAGCAAGGTCAACAACGACCTCTCGAATGCCGAGCGCGTGCTCGACGAAGACCACTTCGGCCTCGAGAAAGTGAAGGAACGCATTCTCGAGTACCTCGCCGTGCAACAACGCGTGGACAAGGTGAAGGCGCCGATTCTTTGCCTCGTTGGGCCTCCGGGCGTCGGTAAGACCTCGCTCGGCCAGTCGATCGCACGTGCGACGAACCGCAAGTTCGTGCGCATGGCGTTGGGCGGCGTGCGCGACGAAGCCGAGATCCGCGGCCACCGCCGCACGTACATCGGCTCGATGCCGGGCAAGATCTTGCAGAGCCTCACGAAGGTCGGCGTGCGCAATCCGCTGTTCTTGCTCGATGAAGTCGACAAGATGGGCATGGATTTCCGCGGCGATCCGTCCTCGGCGCTGCTCGAAGTGCTCGATCCCGAGCAGAACCATACGTTCGCCGATCACTACGTCGAGGTCGATTTCGACCTGTCGGACGTGATGTTCGTCGCCACGTCGAACTCGCTGAACATCCCGCCGCCGCTGCTCGACCGGATGGAAGTGATCCGCTTGTCGGGCTACACGGAAGACGAGAAGGTCAGCATTTCGCAACGTTACCTTCTGCCGAAGCAGAAGAAGAACAACGGGCTGCGCGAAGGCGAGGTCGAAGTGACCGAGGCCGCGATCCGCGACATCATTCGCTACTACACGCGTGAGGCGGGCGTGCGTTCGCTCGAGCGCGAAGTGTCGAAGATCTGCCGCAAGGTCGTGAAGATGCTGTTGCTGAAGAAGGCGGAAGGCGCGATCAAGGTCGACAGCGGCAACCTCGACACCTTCCTTGGCGTGCGCAAGTACGACTTCGGCCTGGCAGCGAAGGAAAACCAGATCGGTCAGGTCACGGGCCTCGCTTGGACGGAAGTCGGCGGCGATTTGCTGACGATCGAAGCGGCGGTGATGCCTGGCAAGGGCAATGTCATCCGCACGGGATCGCTCGGCGACGTCATGAAGGAGTCGGTCGAAGCGGCGCGGTCGGTGGTGCGCTCGCGTTCGCGGCGTCTGGGCATCAAGGATGAAGCGTTCGAGAAGCAGGACATTCACATCCACGTGCCCGAAGGCGCGACGCCGAAGGATGGTCCGTCCGCCGGTATCGCGATGACGACGGCGCTCGTCTCGGTGCTCACGGGTATCCCCGTGCGTGCGAATGTGGCGATGACGGGCGAGATCACGCTGCGCGGCGAAGTGCTGCCGATCGGCGGGCTCAAGGAAAAGCTGCTGGCGGCGCATCGCGGGGGCATCAAGCTCGTTCTGATCCCCGAGGAGAACGTCAAGGATTTGGCGGATATCCCCGATAACGTGAAGAATGCGATCGAGATCGTGCCGGTGCGCTGGATCGACAAGGTGCTCGAGCTCGCTTTGGAACGCGTGCCTGAGCCGTTGGTCGAGGAAGAAGTGAAGGCCGCGCCCGTGGCCGACGCAACCAAGGATGCGGCAGCGACGGAAGTCGTTAAGCACTGACCCGGCGCCGTTCAGGCGACTAACGGGTAAAACCGCGACGGCGTGACAAACGCCGGTCGCGGTTTTTTTATGCCCGCGCGCTATGCACCGATTCGCACGTTCGCACTTGGAAGCCGTTGCGCAGCCCAGGGTAGATCAGGCGCAACCCTTGTTGACACGGCAGTTTCGGCCACTTTTAATGGGCCGGCGCAGTATGGCTGCGCTTCTTTCGCGCGCTTCGGAGCGCGCTCGCGATTGTCCAACATTCATCATCGGGGATTCGGATGAACAAGACGGAACTGATCGACCACATTGCACAGCAAGCGGATCTATCCAAGGCGGCGGCCGGGCGCGCGCTCGATGCTGTCATCGGCGGCGTCAAAGGCGCGCTGAAAAAGGGCAGCACGGTGACGCTCGTCGGCTTCGGCACGTTTGCCGTCGGCAAGCGCACCGCACGCACGGGCCGCAACCCGCGCACGGGCGCAGCGATCAAGATCAAGGCCGCGAAGGTGCCGAAATTTAAGCCTGGCAAAGCTCTGAAAGATGCGCTAAACTAGCGGGCTTGCTGGTTGCGAATGTTCACGTTCGTGGAACACAGCGAAAAGCAAGAAGCGCAACAAAGCAAGCAGCAAAAGGCTTCGCGAACGGGTGCTTAGCTCAGTTGGTAGAGCGGCGCCCTTACAAGGCGTAGGTCGGGAGTTCGAGCCTCTCAGCACCCACCATCGTTCGCGAGCGGCATCGGCCCACATCGGCAGCCGTAGCCACCGCCCAAGACCCGCATCACCGAAAGGTTTGCGGGTTTTTTGTTGCCGCGTGCGCCGCTACGCGGCTTTCGCGGCATTCACGCTCAGCGCTGCCCCGGCGGCAGTCTGCATCAACGGCTCGTTAGCAAAGAGCGTCTGCACCCAATCGGCGAACACACGCACTTTGCGCGGCAAGTGGCGGTTGCGCGCGTACATGATGGAAATCGCCCGGGGCGGCGAGCAATAGCCGGTCAACACTTCTTTCAGTTCGCCGCTCTCGAGATATCGAGCGATCGGGAAAATCGCCGTCTTGAGCAATCCCAGGCCGTGCAGGCCACATGACACATAGGCGTCGACGTCGTTGACCGCGATCATGCCGCGGATATCGACCGTTTCGACGCGGCCGTCCACCACGTAGTCCCAACTGCGCACGCGCCCGGTATTGCTCGATACGTAATTGACGCCGATGTGCTCGCGCAAGTCGTCGATCGTCTTCGGCTCGCCGTATTTGTCGAGGTAAGCCGGCGAAGCGCACGTCACGCGCCGCATGTTGCCCAGGCGCCGTGCGACGAGCCCCGAATCTTCGAGTTCGCCGGTGCGAATCACGCAATCGACGCCTTCTTCGACGATATCGACTTGGCGATCGCTCAATCCCATCTCGATCTCGATATCGGGGTATCGCTCGAAAAACTCAGGCAGGGCAGGAATGATGACGAGTTTGGCGACGAGCGCCGGCAGGTTCACTTTGAGCCGCCCCTTCGGGTTGAGCTTGGCGTGGGTGAGCTCCGCTTCCATCTCGTCGACTTCGGCCAGCACGCGAACGCAGCGCTGGTAGTAAGCCTCGCCGTCGTCCGTCACGCTGATGCTGCGCGTCGTCCGGTTGAGCAAGCGCGCCCCGAGATGCGCCTCGAGCGCCTGGACGATCCGCGACACCTGCGGCGCCGCCATATGCAGCGATTCGGCGGCCTTCACGAAACTGTGCGATTCGACGACCCGCGCGAATACCTTCATTGCAACGAAGCGGTCCATAGGACGCCTCCTCCGTATCGTTCTCTTTTCGAATGGTCACTGCTGCTTCATTGTCGAACATCTTGCGCCGCGGCGCTTCGGGACCGCGCAAACTGGACGCTAACGGCGGGCCAGGATTGTTATCCCACACGCACCAATGAATTCCGAATTCCCATATTTATCCGGGAAGACCCTGAGCCTACACTGCCTTCACCTGCTGCACACAACCGTGTCGCAGCCCCTTAAAAAAGTATTCGGAGGTAGTCATCATGAACGCATTCATCAAGCAAATCGCAGTTGCCGTCGCCCTCGTGGCCCCCGTGGCCGCTTTCGCTCAATCGAACCAACCGCTCACGCGCGACCAAGTGCGCGCCGATCTGGTGCGTCTCGAGCAAGCCGGCTACAACCCGCGCGATTGGCAACACTACCCGGAAAACATCCAAGCCGCTCAGCAACGCGTCAACGCGCAGCAAGGCGTCGCGCAAGCCGATACGAGCGGCTATGGGCCCAGCGTGGAGGGTGCCTCGCAAGCAGGCAGCCGCACCAACGATGGCGCCGTCAGCACGTACTCGCCGCCCGTTTATCAGCACAACTAACGATCGATTACGGCGCAGCGGACGGTTCGGCGATTCTCCTCGGCGGATCGCCGAACCGCTGTGGTGTTCGCATTGCCATGCGACGCCGATCTTCTCCGAGCCGCTGGGGTTCCCGGTGGTGTTTGCCCAGGCCGGTGAAGCCTGGGTTTTTTTCTTGATGCTTTGAAGCGCGGGCTCAGACGAGGGTGAGCGTCACGTCGATGTTATTGCGCGTCGCATTCGAATACGGGCAGACGACGTGTGCCTTTTCGATCAGCGCTTGGGCCGCGGCGCGGTCCATGCCCGGCAGCGAGATCTTCAATTCGACTTCGATGCCGAAGCCATTCGGAAGCTGGCCGATACCGACGCTACCGTCGATTGCCACGTCCTGCGGCAAAGCGATCTTGTCGCGCGCCGCGACGAACTTCATTGCCCCGATGAAACACGCGCTGTAGCCGGCCGCGAACAGTTGCTCGGGATTCGCGCCGTCGCCGCCCGCGCCGCCCAGTTCTCGCGGCGTCGTCAAACGCAGGTCCAGGCCGCTGTCGGGAACGACTGCGCGTCCGTCGCGGCCGCCCGTTGCGCGAGCATGGGCACGATAGAGAACTTTTTCGATCGACATGGTGTAGCTCCTCTCAATGAATGAAGGTGGGGTGTGCTCGGCCTGCGCTCGTAAAAGATAGGCCATCCGCAAAACCCTACTGCACAGTGGGTACTTCTCCCGTTGCGGGTCGCAACGATTCAATAATCTATCTACCAGAAGATAGATAAATCAACCCTAAAACGGGGCGCTGTCTTGCGCCCCTTGCTTCCATACTGCCTGCTAATGCTTACTTCGACAACTTGAACGACGCTTGCACTTCTGCGAGCCGGCTCTTGGTGCGGAACAGCCGACTTGCCAACCCTGCGCCCTGCAATGCCGCGAAGAAGGCCCGCGCCGCCTGATCGGGCTTGGCGCTCGATGCGAGCGTGCCGTCGCGCATGCCTTCGGCGAAGACATCGGTGAGCCAGGCCTCGTTCGCCCTGAAAAAACCTTGCACCGCTACGCGGACCGGCTCGGGCAACGTTTCGATGTCCGAGGCGAGCATGCCGCACAGACAAATATGATCGCCATCGCCGAGCGTGCGGCCGAACATCTTCGCGAACTTGGCGAGCTTTGCCTCGGCCGGCAGGGCAACGTCGATCGTTCGAACCGCGCGTTGCACTTCCTGCGTATAGGCATGAACGGCTTCGAGCACCAAATCGTCTTTCGACGGGAAGTAGTAATGGATGCTCGACGTTTTCACGCCGACGAGCTCGGACAAATCGCGGTAGCTGAAGCCGTTGTAACCGCGCAGCATCATGAGCGTGATCGCATGATCGAGGATCTGTTCGCGTACCGGCTTCGTCGTTTCCATGCCCACCACTTTATCTACTAATAGATAGATAGTCAACCCTCGGGCAAAAAGAAACGGTGGTCAGCTTCCAGAGGCGGCTTCAGGGGCGTGATGGCGGCGCTTGTCTTCGTACATCGCGGCATCGGCCTCGCGCAGCATGTCTTCGATGCGCTCGCCGCGCTCGCACGTGGCGTAGCCCATCGAAAAGCTCAGCGCCGGGCCTGAATAGAATTGATTGTTGAGCTCGACGATTTGCCGGATGCTTTCGGCCACCACTTCGGTGTCGCGTTCGTTCGCCCCGGGCAGCAGCACGACGAACTCGTCGCCGCCGATGCGCGCGGCGTGATACGGCTTTTGAATCGCTTTGGACAGGGCTTCGCCTGCACGACGCAAGAGCGCGTCTCCCGCCGCATGGCCCAACTGGTCGTTGACGGTCTTCAGGTCGTTCAAATCGACGATGATCGCGCTGACGGGGAAGGGGCCTTTGCGCTCGAGGCGATTGAGTTCGTCGACATAGAACGAGCGGTTCTTCAGCTTCGTGAGCACGTCGTGCTTGCCCAAATATTCGAGGTACGCCTCGGCCTTTTTGCGCGCGGTGATGTCGGTCAGCGCGAGCAGCACGAGGTCCCATTGATCCTCATGGCCAGGAAAGACCGAGAATTGCAAATGCAGATGGACTTCGCTGCCGTCGAGCGCGTAGTTGAGCACCTCGCGCTGCTGGAACAGCCGCCCCTCCCACAGGTCGATCAACTGCTCGCGAAAGTGCTGATGCATGTCGTCGCGAAACACTTCGGGTAGACGGTCCAGCAGCGAGGCTTTGTCGTCTGCCTTGAATAGGTCGATCGTATAGCGGTTGACGTCGAGCACGACGATCTCCGCCATGCAGCGCTCGACGAAATCAGGGTGGACATCGGTGAAAGTGCGAAAGTCGACGATGCCTTGTTCGCGCACCTCGTCGATCAGCCCTTTGATGCGGCGGAAGTCCTCGATCCATAGCGAAACGGGTGCGTGCTCGAACAATCCTTGCGCATATTGCTGACTCGCGGCCACGCGCCGCCGCGCATCTTCGAGC
Organism: Trinickia sp. Y13; assembly: GCF_029522115.1. Classification (GTDB taxonomy): domain Bacteria; phylum Pseudomonadota; class Gammaproteobacteria; order Burkholderiales; family Burkholderiaceae; genus Trinickia. The sequence continues at coordinate 464,533 of NZ_JAKWFK010000003.1, forward strand.
GCCGTGATGTCGTCGATGGCCACGAGCACCCGGTCCCACGACGCTTCGTGGCCGGGAAGGATGACGCCCTTGAGCAAGATGTCGAGCCGCCGTCCGTCCAGCGTGTAGTTCACGCTTTGGCTTTCGAACGTGCAGTTGCCCGACCACATTTGGACGAGTTCGTCGACATGCGCTTCGAGCATGTCGTCGCGCAACACGACGTCCAAGCGCGCGCATAGCTCGTCGAAGTCGCGCGCGCCGTACATTTGCAGCGTGCGGCGATTGACCTTCAACACGCGAATGCAAGCCGAGCATTGCGCGACGCGGCCGGTGTCGGCCGCGAGGAACGCGCGCAGGTCGGTTACGCCTTGCTCGCGCCAGGTAGCGAACAGCGCATGCAGGCGGCTGTAGTCTTCGAGCCAAAGCGAGGTCGGCGTAAGGTCGAATAGATCGACGGACGTGACGCCGCTCGCGTCCAGACCGCTTGCTTCGTTCGGTGTGCCTGGTTTCATATCGAATGTGTGAGAGGTTCTATTGCGCTGTGTCGGTGGTTCTTTCCCTGAGTTAACGGCGCAAGTCCTTCGCAAGTTGAGCGCGCAACGTGCGACGCCATGTCGCGCCGCATCGCTAGCTCGCCTCGTGCATCGACAGTTTGCGCGCCGCCGTGTCGAGCATGGCGGTCACGTCATCGAGCGAGGGCGCGACGTACTCGTCGATGCGTCGCATGTAAGGCGTCGTGAGACAGGCCATCGCATGCCCGGACGGGCCGAGGATCGGGAACGTGACGTCGGTCACGCCGAACGTTTGCGCGCTGTCCTTGCGCAGGTGCCCTCGCTCGCGAATCGACGCGAGCAATGCCGTGAGCGCCGCATCGCCGAGCGCGATTTCCCCCTTGACCTTCGTGTGCTCCGCGAGCATGCGCACCCGTTCGGCCTCGCTCTGAAATGCGAGCATGACTTGGCCCGAGGCAGTGTCGACCAAGCCGACTCGCGAGCCGAGACGAATCGACAGGCCCCACGTGCCGGGGCCGTCGACCTGGGCGATCACGAGTAAGTTGCCCCGATCGTAGACCGTCAAGTGACACGACTGCTCGGCCGTCTCCGCAAAGGCCTGCATCACGGGCAATGCTTCGGCAATGAACCGGTTCATGGGCGGGTGCCGGTGCGCGAGCGCAAATAGTTTGAGGCTCAACGAGTAGCGATCGCCCGCGCTCGAGCGCATCACGTATTGCCGAGCGACGAGCCGCTCGAGCATCCGGTAGATCTCGCTCGCGTTGCGTCCCAGCGCCTTCATGATCTCGGCGCGGGTCAATCCTTCCTTTTGTTCGGACAGTAGCTCGAGGATGTCGAGCCCTTTGTCGAGCGCCGGCGCGCGGTAACGCTCGGCCTCATCGGTTGCGCCGTCCGGCGCCGCTTCGTTCGCGGCGGTTTGCTTGGCTGGTTTCACTGGCGTCGCTTCCTCACAGCTTGGGGCACTAAGGGAAAACACGGGCGAACGTCGTCCTTGACGTTGGATCGTCCGTATATGAATAATACGTTCATCCATGAATCATTGCGTCGATCGCAAACCGGCGACGCCGACGAACCCGGCTCGCGGAGACATCCGCCAAAGCCGCAAACCGCAGCATAGCGAAGCCGCCGCAGAGCGGACCATAGATCGGGCCCGAAAAGCCCGAGCCGTTGCGTCTTCCCGACGCATGAGGACTAGGAGACAACCATGACGTTCAGCTTTGAGCCGGCCGATACCCGGCATTGGGCAATTCGCGCATTTCGTGTTCTTCGACTCGCGGCGTCGCCCTCGGCACGCGCCCGGGCGCGCGCCAGCCGCCGCGCATGGGCGCGCTACAGTCTTGCAACGGCGGCTGCGCTCGCGGCTTTCGGGGCGGCCGCGCCCGCGGTGCAAGCCGCACAAGGCGCAAGCGAAGTGGTGGGCGCCAATTTGCCGCTGCTCACCTCGCCGTTCTGGCAGGCGTACAACAACTATCTGCCGCAGTACGCGAAAGAGCTCGGTGTGAACATGCTCGCGCCCGTCAACTCGAATGGCGACCCGGCGCAACAGATCACCGACATCAACGCGCTGCTCAATCAACGCGTCAAAGGGATCGTCACGGGACCGCTCGATTCGGCGGCAATCAGCCGGGCGCTCGATGCAGCCTCGGCCAAGCACGTGCCCGTCGTGGCCGTCGATGTGGCGCCGACGCAGGGCAAGGTGGCGATGGTCGTGCGCGCCGACAACCGGGCCTATGGCGAGAAGGCCTGCAAGTACATCGGCGATCACGTATCGCAGGGCAAAGTGGTGCAGATCATGGGCGATCTCGCATCCGTCAACGGCCGGGACCGGTCCGAAGCATTCCGCTCTTGCATCAAGAGCCACTATCCGAAGCTGCAGGTGCTCGAAATTCCGGCCGCCTGGAAGGGCGATGTGGCCGCTTCCGCGCTCGACAGCCTGCTGACCGCGAACCCGGATGTCAAAGGGATCTATATGCAAGCGGGCGGGGTGTATCTCTCGCCGACGCTGCAGACGCTGCGCCGCAAGCAGATGTTGTTTCCGGTCGGCGATGCGAAGCATATCGTGATCGTCAGCAATGACGGGATTCCGCAAGAGTTCGATGCGATCCGCAAGGGCGAGATCGACGCGACCGTGTCGCAACCGGCCGATGCCTACGCGAAATACGGCCTCTGGTATTTGAAGGAAGCGCTGGCGGGCAAGACCTTCAAGGCCGGTCCGACCGATCACGGCAGCACGATCGTCGAGTTGGCCCCCGGCATGCTCGAAGATCAATTGCCCGCGCCGCTCGTCACCAAAGCGAACGTCGACGACAAAAACCTTTGGGGCAATACGCTCAAGTGAGCGGCGTGCGCGCCCCGTTCCATTTCGACACATCGAACCAGCGAGCCGACATGGCAGCCGTTCTTCTTTCTAGTGAAAGCGCGGGACGCCCGACGGCGCCCGTCGTCGAAGCACGCGGCGCAACCAAGCGCTTCGGCTCGACGACGGCGCTATCGAGCGTCGATTTACGCGTGATGCCGGGCGAATCGCATGCACTCGTCGGCCGCAATGGCGCGGGCAAGTCGACGCTGGTGTCGCTTTTGACCGGGCTGCGCAAGCCCGATCAAGGCGAGATCCGGTTCGGCGGCGAGTTGGCGCCGCCGATCTCCGATCGCGACGCTTGGCGCGAGCGCGTGGCGTGCGTCTATCAGCATTCCACCGTCATTCCCGAGCTGAGCGTCGCCGAGAACTTGTTCGTGAATCGGCAGCCGACGCGCGGCGGAATCATCGATTGGCGCGCGATGCGGCGGGAAGCGCGCGCGCTGCTCGACCATTGGCGCATCGATGTGCGCGAGGACACGCGTTGCGGCGACTTGGGCGTCGAAGCGCGGCAACTCGTGGAGATCGCCCGCGCGTTGTCGCACGGCGCACGGTTCATCATTCTCGACGAACCCACGGCGCAGCTCGACGGCGATGAGATCAAGCGGCTCTTTGATCGCATCGAGGGACTGCAGCGCGAGGGCGTAACGTTCCTGTTCATTTCGCATCATCTGCAAGAGGTCTATGAGATTTGCCAGGCCGTCACCGTGTTGCGAGATGCTCGCCGGATCCTGACGGCGGGCGTCGAGCAACTGCCGCGCGAGGCGCTGATCGAAGCCATGACGGGCGAAGCGGGCGGGGTCGCGCGGGACGATGCGTCGCGGCGCGCGCCGCTCGGCGATGCGCCGCTTGCGCTAGAAGTCGACGCGCTTTGCGGCGAGGGCTTCCACGACGTTTCGTTGAGCGTGCGGCGAGGCGAAGTCATCGGCCTCACCGGAGCGACGAGCAGCGGACGCACGAGCGTGGCCGAAGCCATCGCCGGGCTGCGGCGCCCGCGCAAGGGAGCGGTGCGCGTGTTCGGCGAGCGGGCGGGCGCGGGCGTGTCGCTGCCTTATGGCGACGTGCCCGCCGCGCTCGACGCGGGCATCGGGTGCGTGCCGAAGGACCGCCATCGAGAAGGACTCGTGCTGTCGCAATCGATCGCCGAAAACGCGACGATGACGCTTGCCCGGCGGCTGGCGTCGTTCGGTCTGGCGCCGCCTTCGGTCAAGGCGCGGCTCGCACGCGAGGCGATCGACGCCCTCGGCATCGTGGCGCCAGGCCCGCTTGCGCCGGTGTCGGGGCTCTCGGGCGGCAATCAGCAAAAAGTCGTCATGGCGCGGGCGCTTGCCACCGATCCGCGCGTCCTGGTTCTGATCGACCCGACGGCCGGCGTCGACGTCAAATCGAAGGAAGCGTTGCTCGCCATGGCCGAGCGCGCGCGCAACGAAGGGCGGGCAGTCATCGTGTCGAGCGGCGAGCTCGACGATTTGCGCGGCTGCGACCGTGTCCTCGTCATGTTTCGCGGACGCATCGTCCAAGCGTTTGCGGCCGGTTGGGCCGATCACGAATTGATCGCATCAATTGAAGGAGTCGATCTGAATGAAGCCTAGTTTCTCGAGCCCAGGGGCGCAGCCACGCGCGGCCGCCTTCGCCGTCGCGGGCGCCGCACGGGCGCATGGATCCCGGTTGGATTTGGCGCGCTGGCGCGATTTAGCGTTGTTGCCCGCACTGGTGCTGTTGATCGCGATCGGCGCCTGGATCAGTCCGAGCTTTCTCACGCGAGCCAATCTCATCAGCGTGCTCGGTGCATCGGCTGCGCTGGCGTTGGTCGTTCTGGCCGAATCGTTGATCGTCATCGTCGGCAAATTCGATCTGTCGCTCGAATCGACCGTCGGTTTCGCCCCAGCCCTGGGCGCGATGCTCGTGATGCCGGCGGCCTCTGCCGGCTTCGGCTGGCAGTGGCCGGCGGCGGCGGGCCTATGCGTGATCGTCGCGGTGGGCGCGCTGATCGGCTGGGTCAACGGCTTGCTCGTCGTGCGCTTGCGCCTGAACGCGTTCATCGTGACGCTCGCCATGCTGATCGTCTTGCGCGGTATGCTGGTTGGCGCGACCAAAGGCGGGACGCTGTTCGACATGCCGCCTTCGTTTTTCGCGTTGGCCACCGTGACCGTGCTGGGGTTGCCGCTGTCGGTATGGCTCGCGGCTGTCGCGTTTGCCGTTGCCGCCTTCGTGCTGCGCTATCACCGCATCGGCCGCGCGCTTTATGCGATCGGCGGCAATGCGCAGGCGGCGCGGGCAGCCGGTATTCGCGTGGAGCGCATCGTTTGGGGCGTGTTCGTGCTCGGTAGCGCGCTGGCCTCGATCGGCGGGATCGTGGTGACGGGGTATGTGGGCGCGATCAACGCCAATCAAGGCAACGGCATGATCTTCACGGTGTTCGCCGCGGCCGTGATCGGCGGCATCTCGCTCGACGGCGGCAAGGGAACGATGCTCGGTGCGTTGACCGGCGTGTTGTTGCTCGGCGTCGTGCAAAACTTGCTGACGCTCGCGCAAGTGCCGTCGTTTTGGATTCAAGCGATTTACGGCGCCATCATTCTGGGTTCGTTGATGATTGCCCGTTTGGCCGGCAGCCAGGAGTAAGGGACCATGACGCTCGACTCGCGGCTGCTGCTGCTCTGTCCCGACGACAATTGCTTGATCGCCGCAACCACGCTCGAGGCGGGCGCCGTGGTGGACATCGAGGGCGAGCGCGTTGCGCTTGCGACGACGATCTCCCTCGGGCACAAGCTCGCGCGCCGTGCGTTGAGCGCGGGCGAGAAGGTCCTGCGCTACGGCGCGCCGATCGGTCATGTCACGTGCAACGTCGTCAAGGGCGGGCATCTGCATACGCACAATCTCGAAAGCGATTATTTGCCTACTTACACGCTCGACGAGGGCCATGCCTTCGTCGGACACGACGATTGACCTACTGTCAGCGGAAACGAATATGAACGAGATCCCATCCGACGCCGCGCCGCTTCTCGGCTATCTGCGGCAAGACGGGCGCAAGGGGATACGCAATGTCGTCGCCGTTGCGTATCTGGTGGAATGCGCGCATCACGTCGCACGTGAAATCGTGACGCAATTCGCGCCGCGCTTGATGCATGCCGGCGCCGATGTTGCGGCGGACGAAGAAGCCGATGGGCAAGCCGACGGCCTATCCGCTGCCGATTTCGATTCGGTCAACGCCCACGATGCGGCGCCGGAAGTCCACTTGATCGGCTTTCCGGGTTGCTATCCCAACGCCTATGCGCAGAAGATGCTCGCGCGCATCGCGACCCACCCGAACGTCGGCGCGGTGCTGTTCGTCTCGCTTGGCTGCGAGAGCATGAACAAACACTTCCTGGTCGATACCGTGCGCGAAAGCGGCCGGCCTGTCGAAGTGCTGACGATTCAGGAAACCGGCGGCACGCGCAGCACCATCATGCGCGGCGTCGATTGGGTGCGGCGCGCTCGGCGCACGCTCGCTCAGATGCGCCCAGTGCCGATGCGCTTTGACGAGTTGGTCGTCGGCACCGTGTGCGGGGGCTCGGACAGCACGAGCGGCATCACGGCCAATCCCGCGGTAGGGCGCGCGTTCGATGCGATGATCGAGCGCGGCGCAGCCTGCGTGTTCGAGGAAACGGGCGAGCTCGTGGGCTGCGAGCATCATATGAAGTCGCGCGCGGCGCGCGCGGAACTGGGCGAGGCCATCGTGGCCTGTGTCGAGAAGGCAGCGCGCTACTACACGATCATGGGGCATGGCAGCTTCGCGGTCGGCAACGCGGACGGCGGTTTGACGACGCAGGAAGAGAAATCGCTCGGCGCCTATGCGAAGAGCGGGGCGTCGCCCATCGTCGGCATCGTCAAACCCGGGGACATTCCCCCGACGGGTGGCCTGTACTTGCTCGACGTCGTGCCCGACGGCGAGCCGCGGTTCGGTTTCCCGAACATCAGCGACAACGCCGAGATCGGCGAACTCATCGCTTGCGGCTGCCACGTCATCCTCTTCACGACCGGGCGCGGCTCGGTCGTCGGCTCCGCCGTTTCGCCCGTGATCAAGATTTGCGCGAACCCGGCCACGTATCGCAATTTGTCGGGCGATATGGATGTCGACGCGGGCCGCATCCTCGAAGGACGCGCATCGCTCGACGCGGTCGGCCGCGAGATTTTCGAGGCGACGCTCGCGCTCGGGCGCGGCGAGCGCTCGAAATCGGAACTGCTCGGCCATCAGGAGTTCATCTTGACCTACAAGGCGTTCGAACCAATCGGCCCCGGCTGCTTGCCGATCGTCCGGGCGGCCCCCGTGCAGGCGGGCGCATGAGCACGGGCGCAGGCACGGCGGTGGGCGCGCGCCGCCGAATCGGCCGCACTTCGCTCGAAGTCACGGCGCTCGGGCTCGGTTGCGCGGGGCTAGGCGGCTTGTATCGTGATGTCGACGAGGCCGATGCGCGCGCGACCATCGATGCCGCCTGGGAAGCCGGCATTCGCTTGTTCGACACGGCGCCGTACTATGGCTACACGAAAAGCGAGCATCGCGTCGGCGCGGCGCTGCGCGAGCGTGAGCGCGATACGTTCGTGCTTTGCACGAAGGCGGGGCGGATCATGCTGCCCGATCGCGGCGCATCGGCGCGCGCACCGCGCGACGGTTGGGCGCATCCGCTGCCGTTCACGCCCGTTTTCGACTACACGTACGACGGCATCCTGCGCTCGTTCGACGATAGCCTGCAGCGGCTCGGCATGGCGCGCATCGACATCTTGCTCGTGCACGACATCGGCGCGCTCACGCACGGCGAGCAAAGCGCGCACTATTGGCGGCAATTGAGCGAAGGCGGCTTCAAAGCGCTCGACGAGCTGCGCGCTGGCGGCGCGGTGCGGGCCGTGGGACTAGGCGTGAATGAGGCGGGCGCGGTGCTCGACGCGATGCGCGAGTTCGAGATCGACTGTGCACTGTTGGCCGGCCGCTACACGCTGCTCGAGCAGCGGAGCCTCGACACCCTGCTGCCCGAGTGCGCGCGGCGCGGCGTGTCGATGCTCGTGGGCGGCGCATTCAATTCGGGCATCCTCGCGCGCGGCGTTCGGCATCTGCGGGAGGCCGGCGGGGACGCTTCGAGCGCGCTCAAATTCAATTACGGAAGCGCGCCAGCCGAGGTGATCGAACGCGTCGCGCGGATCGAGGCGCTTTGCGATGCCCATGGCGTTGCGCTCCCGAGCGCCGCCTTGCGCTTTCCGTATGCGCACGAGGCAGTCGCAAGCGTGCTGACGGGCGCCAGCAGCGTAGCCGAGTTGCGAAGCAGCGTCGAGGCGTTCACGACGCCGACTCCCGGCGAGCTCTGGTCCGCGTTGCGCGCCGAAGGTTTGTTGGATCCGAGATCGCCCACGCCGAGCGCGTGACGCCACGTCAGCGTGGATCGCGCCGCGCGCGTGTAGACGGTTCGCGGCGGTGCCCATGCTAGCCTTTGATAGCTTCCTTTCGACGGAGTGTTGCAAACAATGACCGCCATCGCCACGAGTTTTCCCGCGTCGCCGGCCACGCGCCTGGCAGGCAAGACCGCGCTCGTCACGGCCGCTGCCCAGGGCATTGGCCGCGCCTGCGCCGAGCGCCTCGCCCAAGAGGGCGCTCGGGTCGTCGCCACCGATATCCGGCTCGATATGCTCGCGCAAGCGCCGTTTGAAGCGCGCGCGCTCGACGTGCGCGACGGCGCGGCGATCACGGCGCTGGCCGAAGAGATCGGCTGCGTCGACGTGCTGGTCAACTGCGCCGGCTTCGTTCATGCCGGTAGCATCTTGGAATGCGACGAAGCCGACTGGGATTTTTCGTTCGATCTGAACGTGAAGTCGATGTATCGGACAATACGAACGTTTCTGCCGGGCATGCTCGAGCGTGGCGGCGGTTCGATCGTGAACCTCGCGTCGGCAGCCTCGAGCGTGAAGGGCGTGCCCAACCGTTTCGTCTACGGCACGACGAAAGCGGCCGTGATCGGGCTCACGAAGGCCGTGGCCGCCGATTTCGTCACGCGCGGCGTGCGCTGCAATGCCATTTGCCCCGGCACCGTGGCGTCCCCCTCGCTAACCGCACGCATCGCGGAGCAAGCGCAGGCGCAGGGCAAGAGCGTGGCCGACGTCGAGGCCGCATTCATCGCCCGGCAACCGATGGGGCGTATCGGGCGGCCCGAGGAAATCGCGGCGTTGGCCGCCTACTTGGCCTCGGACGAAGCGGCATTCACCACGGGGCAGATTCATCTGATCGACGGCGGCTGGTCGAACTGAGCGAGCCATGCCTGCCGCGTTTTATCCATCTTGAGGATTGAGTAATACATGAAACTTCTTCGCTATGGTCCCAAGGGCCAGGAAAAGCCCGGTCTGATCGACGCAGAGGGCATCGTGCGCGATCTGTCGTCGGTCGTCGACGATATTGCCGGAGACGTCCTATCGGACGCCGGACTCGCGCGCCTGCGCGCCCTCGATCCTTCGACGCTGCCGCGCGCCCCCGAGGGTGTGCGCTTGGGCGCTTGCGTCGGTCGCGTGGGCAAGATGGTTTGCATCGGCTTGAACTACGCCGATCACGCGGCCGAATCGAACCTGCCCATTCCGACCGAACCCGTCGTCTTCAACAAATGGACCAGCGCGATCGTGGGCCCGAACGATGACGTGCACATTCCGCGCGGTTCGACCAAGACCGATTGGGAGGTCGAACTCGGGGTCGTCATCGGCAAGCCGTGCAAGTACGTGGAAGCGGCCGATGCGCTCAGCTACGTGGCCGGCTACTGCGTCGTCAACGACGTGTCGGAGCGCGAATGGCAGATCGAGCGCGGCGGACAATGGGACAAGGGCAAGGGCTTCGACACCTTCGGGCCGCTCGGGCCGTGGCTCGTGACGCGCGACGAAGTGCCCGACCCGCAGCAATTGGACTTGTGGCTCGAAGTGGACGGCCACCGCTATCAGAACGGCAATACGCGCACGATGATCTTCAGCGTCGCCGAGATCGTGGCTTATCTGAGCCAATGCATGAGCCTGCAGCCGGGCGACGTCATCTCGACAGGCACGCCACCGGGGGTCGGGCTCGGCATCAAGCCGACACCGGTCTATCTAAAGGCGGGGCAGACGATGCGCTTGGGCATCGCCGGGCTCGGCGAACAGCGTCAGCGCACGGTCTCAGCCGAATAAGCATTCGGTGGGGTCGGGTCGCTCGCGCGCGCCATGCCGTGCGCGCGAGCTGCAAGCTCGGCGCCGGGCGGCCGCCGCAGCATCAGATGCTTTCATCGTCGGCAAATACGCTGTTCTCGGCCAAGGTCGCTTCTTCGTCCACGCACTGCACGTGCCAATGGCCGCGCGCCTTGATGCCGCACAATTGTGCGCCGCCCGTTTCACCCTCGAACGGGCCCTCGTCGCTCTCCAGATCGAACCCGGTCAGCTCGCAGATCGCCTCGTCGGCGCGCGGGCTGCACAGACGCGTCACGCCGCGCTGCGACGTCACGACGCCCCACGTCGGCAGATCCAGCCCGAAGTGGCTCTCGCGCGACCATTTGCGAGCGTCGCGATCGATCCACACGATCGCGTAGGCGCAAGGATTGAGTTCGTCGAACGTACTGAGATGGATGGTGATGCGCATCGTCATGTCCTCCTCTTGCTGCGTTCGGTTCCGGTTCCGGTTCGGGATCCGGTTCGGTGATGGGTCCACCAGGCGCTGCCGGGCACGGGGCAGGCCGGCCGACTTCGCCCCGCCGTTGCCCACGATCGATGATCGCCCCATGTGCAACCTCGCGCCTTGCGTTGGGTCAAGAAGAGGCGGCCCGATTGCGCTGAAATGGACGAGGAACGCGTTTCGTGGGTAGACGAATGCGCGGTGCGCATGCGGGGCGAACGGAAAGGGAGACAGCGATATGCGAGCGATGGTGTACGACGGGCGTTCGCCCGTGCTGCAATTGCGCGAGTTGGCCGAGCCGCGGCCGGGACCCGGCCAGCTTTTGATCGAGGTGCATGCCTGCGGCGTTTGCCGCACCGATCTGCATGTGATCGACGGCGAGTTGACGCAGCCCAAGACGCCGCTCGTGCCGGGGCATGAAATCGCGGGCGTCGTGGCCGCGCTCGGCGACGGCGTGACGGGATTCGCCCTGGGCGACCGGGTAGGCGTGCCTTGGCTCGGCCATACGTGCGGGCATTGCGCCTATTGCGCGCGGGGCAAGGAAAATTTGTGCGATGCGCCGCAGTTCACGGGCTATACGATCGACGGCGGCTATGCCGAACGCACGGTCGCCGATAGCCGTTATTGCTTCCATTTGCCGGCGCGCTATTCCGACATCGAGGCGGCGCCGCTGCTGTGCGCCGGGTTGATCGGCCACCGGACCCTCTCGATGGCCGGCGATGCGCATCGGATCGGCCTCTACGGCTTCGGTGCGGCCGCGCACATCGTCGCGCAGGTGGCGCGGCATCAGGGGCGAGAAGTCTACGCGTTCACGCGTCCGGGCGACCTGGCGGCGCAAGCGCTCGCAAGGCGACTGGGCGCGCACTGGGCCGGCTCCAGCGCCGACCCGGCGCCCGCGCCGCTCGACGCCGCGCTCATTTTCGCGCCGGTCGGCGCGCTGGTGCCGGCGGCGTTACGGGCGGTGGTCAAAGGCGGGGTCGTCGTCTGCGGCGGAATTCATATGAGCGATATTCCGTCGTTCCCGTACGAGGACCTATGGGGCGAGCGCCGAATCGTCTCGGTGGCCAACCTTACGCGCGAGGACGGCCATGCGTTCATGCGGCTTGCCGAGAACATTGCGCTCCAGATCGAGACCACGGTCTATCCGCTGGCCGAAGCGAACCGGGCGTTGGCCGATTTGCGGGAAGGGCGGCTATCGGGTGCGGCGGTGCTCGATGTCCGAGCGTAAAGGCGCTTCCGAGTCTTCGGTGCGCTTGCCGGGCGCTTGCAGGCGCCACGAGCGCCTCTTATACGCGGCCCAATGCGTCGATGTTGACGATGCGAATCAGCTTGCCTTGCGTCTGCACGAGCCCGTCGCGCTGGAATTTCGAGAACATCCGGCTCACCGTTTCTAGCTTCATGCCGAGGAAGTTGCCCATCTCTTCGCGTGTCATGCGCAGGTTGAATTCGGCTGCTGAATAGCCTCGCGCTTTCATTCGATTCGACACGTTGAGCAGGAAAGAGGCGACTCGCTGCTCGGCGCTCATCGTGCCGAGCAACATCATGAGCGACGATTCGCGCACGATTTCGCCGCTCATCATGCGCAGCACTTGCTGCTGAAGCGTGCGCGATTCGGCGCACATCGATTCGAGCAGCGCATAAGGAATGATGCAGACGCTGCCGTCTTCGAGGGCGATCGCGTCGCTGCTGTGCACCTCGGTGCCGAGGCCGTCGAGGCCCAACACTTCACCGGCCAAATGAAATCCGGTGACTTGCTCGCGACCATCGCGATGCATGACGACCGTTTTGAACGAACCGGCGCGAATGGCGTATACGCTCTGGAACGGATCGTTCGCCCGGTAAAGCGTGTCGCCTCGCTTGATATGGCGCGTGGCGCTGACGATCGAATCGAAGCGCAGGAGTTCCTGCGCGTCCAGCGTTTGCGGCATGCAAACCGAGCGCATCGAACAGGTGGCGCAGTGTTGCGCGGGGCGCGCCGCCTTGGACGCACGGCCGGTGCAGGCCGAGGCGTTTGCGGCAGCCGGTGCCGCGATGTCGTCGGCGAAAACTGCTTCGTTCAACATACGACCTCCGTCGAAGGAGCGCCTCGCCAGGGGGCCAGGCACGTTGATTCCATGATTTGCAGTATCGACGGTAAGGTGCTTGAAAAAAATCGGCGCCGTATGAAAGTGCGGTAAGTGTTGACGAAGCGGTGTAAGGATCGTCCTACACGCGTTCGAGGTGAAAGTGGAAAAACCGCGCTGACCGAGCGCGAGGTGTAATCGATTACGCCTATGACTCGCCCGTGAAGCCGATGGTTGCGCGCGCAATCATTGCCGCGCCCGCTCGCCCCCGGGCGTATTGCTCAGCCAAAATCGCCTCACCGCCGGGTGGATCGCATCGTGCCACCGCGGGCCGGTGAACAGGTCGTAGTGATCGCAGTCGTCAATGGTCAGACGCATGCGTTTTTCGGCGGGCACCGCCGTGCAGACATCGTGCGCCGCGTGCGTCTGACCGGCGCCGGTGATGTCGTCGCGATCGCCTTCCACGGTGCAAAGCGCCGTTGCGCTCAGCGCGGCGAGCGTGACGCGTCGCGCGCCGACCGACCATGTGCCGCGCGCCAAGCGCTGCTCCTGGAAGACGATGCGCAGCGTGTCGAGGAAGTAGTCCTCGTCCATGTCCAGCACGGCGCAATACTCGTTGAGCGAGCGCAGGCTCGACGCGATCGCTCGCGCGCTGCTCGAGAGCCGGCTCGTCCAATAGCGCGATTCGAGAGCCAATTGCCGATGCGGATGAGCCGCGACGATCGCAGCGTGCTGCAGATATCCGGGATAGATGCGTCGGCCGACGCCCGCGTACCCGCTCGGCACGGTATCGATCAGCGTACGGCGGAACCATTCGATGTCGTGCGTGGCCGCGAGCCGGTCGATCATCGTTGGGTTAGAGCGCGAGTCGATCGGGCCGCCCATGAGCGTGACCGATAGCGGCGCCGGATGCTTCCCCGAGCCGGCGACGAGCGCAGCCGCGGCAAGTGCGGGCGGCGCGGCTTGGCAGACCGCCATCACGTGGACGCCGCGGTCAGCGAGAAGGCGTAAGAAGCGTTCGACGGCTAGCACGTAATCGTCGAGGCCGAATTTTCCTTGCGCGAGCGGCACGTCGCGCGCGTTGGCCCAATCGGTGACGAACACATCGGCGTCCTCTAGCATCGTTTCGACCGTCTCGCGCAGCATCACGGCGTGGTGCCCAGCGAGCGGCGTGACGAGCAGGACGCAGGCTCTCGCGAGCGGCTCGGCTGCTTGTGCGGCTGCTTGTGCAGCTACATCGGCGCGGCGGCCTCGGGCGGGCTTGGTGGCGTCTGCCCGTGCCGCTCGTTTTCGCTGGGTCCGTTTGTGCGGCTCATGCTGAGCGGGCAAGGGGGCAAATTCGCGTTCGAACGCGCGCAGCGCGCAAAAAGGCGTTCGATCGACGACCGTTTCGCGCACCGGAACGACCTGCCCCCCGATTCGCACCGATTCGATACCGAAAGGCGGCGGCTCGGGCGTCGCCTGCAACAGACGATAGAGCCAATCGCAGCCGGGCGGGCCGACGCCCGCGAGCCGCGCCGCGTCTTCGTCTTGCATGATGGATCGCGCATTGCCGGTAGAAGCCGGCAAGCCGCCCCATGAAGCGGCGACGAGCGAGGCCCATGCATCGACCGAGCGCATCAGCGCGCGTTGCGTTTCGAGCCACTGATAGAACATGGTCGCCTCCGCCCGGGCGCCGCGTCGCGTGCGGCCTCCGGCCCTACGGCGCCGACAACGCGCCGAATCGAGAAGGGCGCCGCCCCGCGGCGACGCGCTCGCGGCGCAAGATCCGCCGCGAGCGCTATTTTGCGGACGCTCGACGGTCCCTGGCAACCCCGCCGTTCGACGCGCCCGAGGCGGCCCGATGGACGGGCGTTCGGTCTAAATTGCCGTTCCCCATTGCACCTGTTGTACTATTGGGCGTTTTTGTCCAACGTAACCAGTCACGCATGCTCGATTTCTTTCGCAACCACAAGCGCCTGATGATGCTCATGCTCGTCCTCGTCATCGTGCCGGGGCTGGGTTTCGTCGGTATTCAAGGCTTTCGCAACTTCTTCGACGAAAGCGCGAACGTCGCGAGCGTGAACGGGCACAAGATCACCCGCGCCGAATTCGACGGCGCCATGCGCCAGCAGCTCGACCAGGCGCGCCAGTTTCTCGGCGCGCAGTTCGATGCGAAGGCGCTCGATACGCCCGCGCGCCGCAGTGAATTGCTCGACAACCTGATTCAGCAACGCGCCCTGGCCGACGAAGCGCAACGCGAGCATCTCACGGCGTCGGACGACGCGGTGCGCCGCGCACTGCTCGCCGATCCCGTCATCGCGTCGCTGCGCAAGCCGGACGGCTCGATCGACATCGATCGCTACAAGCAACTGCTCGCGATGCAAGGCATGACGCCGGAGCAGTACGACGAGCGCGTGCGCTACGGGCTGGCCTTGCAGCAAATCCCCGAAAGCATCGAAGCAAGCGCGTTCACGCCGAAGTCGCTGGCCGAGCACGTCGCGCAGCTGGCGCAAGCGCAGCGCACGGTGCAAGCACTCGTGCTGCATGCGAGCGATTACGCATCGAAGGTGCAGCCCACGGACGCGCAGCTGTCGGCCTACTACGACGCGCATCGCGCCGATTTCGCGACGCCTGCCACGGCGACGATCGATTACCTCGTTTTGTCGCCTGCTACGCTCGCCGCCGCAGTGACGCCGAGCGAGGCCGATGCGAAGAAGTATTACGACGAAAACATCGCGCATTACACGACGCCGCGCGAAGTGCGCGTGAGCCAAATTCTGATCGCTTCGCCCAAATCGGCGAGCCCGGCCGACGACGCCAAGGCGAAAGCCAAAGCCGAATCCGTGCTGGCCGAGGTCAAGGCGCACCCCGATCAGTTCGCGCAGATCGCGGAAAAGGAATCGCAGGATCCGGGTTCCGCGGCCAAGGGCGGCGATCTTGGCTGGTCCACGAGCGGCGTGCTGACGGGCGAAAAGGCGTTCGATACGGCAGCGATGGCGTTGAGCAAGGACGAGGTGGGCAATGTCGTGCATTCGTCCTTCGGCTATCACATCGTCAAAGCGACCGACGTCAAACCGGCGGCGACCAAGCCGTTTGACGAGGTCAAGGACGCGATCATCAAGGATCTGAAGACGCAACTGGCCACGAAGGCATACAGCGACGATGCCGATGGCTTCACGTCGATTGTCTACGAGCAGGCGAAGAGCCTGAAGCCGGCAGCCGACAAATACAAGCTGACGGTTCAAACGGCGACGGTTACGCCCAAGCCCAATCCCGCGTTGCCGCCCGACAGTGCGCTGAACAATCCGAAGTTCCTTGCGGCCGTGTTCGCCGACGATTCGGTGAAGAACCACAACAACACGCAGGCGATCGACGTCGGCAGCAACACCTTGATTGCCGCGCATGTGAACGACTACAAGAGCGCTGCCACGCCGCCGCTCGCTTCGATCAAAGACGCGGTGAAGGCGAAGTACGTGGCCGAGCAGGCCGCCGAATTGGCGCGCAAGGATGGCGCAGCCAAGCTCGCAGAACTGCAAAAGTCGAAATCGACGGCCGGCTTCGGCGCCGAACAAAAGATCTCGCGCAGCGATGCGCAAGGCGTCTCGCCGCTCGCGCTCAGCGCCATCTTCAAGGCCGACGATACGAAGCTGCCGGGCTACGTGGGCGTCGATCTCGGCAGCGACGGCTATGCCATCTACCGTATCAACGCCGTCTTGCCGCCAGCGCCGATCGATCCGAACCGCCTGGCCGCTGCGCAACACCAGCTCGCTCAAATCGACGCGCAGACGCAATTGGAGGCGTACGTGGCGTCGCTGCGCAAGCGCTCGAGCGTAAAGACGTACGGCTCGCTCGGCGCGTCTGCGTCCGATTCGCAGTAGGGCCCGCTGCGCCTGAATGGGGCGTCTGCCCGCGCGCTTGAAGCATCGCCGCTATCGCGGCAATCAGCGGCCGCGCGGGCGCAGCAACGGCGCAAGCACGGGCCAGACGTTATCGAGCAAGAAAGGCTGCGCTTGCTGTGTCGGATGCATTTGATCGGACTGGAACATGTCCTGCTGGTTTTCGATGCCAGCAAGCAAGAAAGGCACGAGCTTGACGTTCAAGTCGCGGGCCAACGCGCCGTAAAGCCCATGGAATCGCTGCGTATAAGCTTGGCCGTAGTTGGCCGGCACATACATGCCGACGAGCACGACCTTCGCATGTCCCTGCTGCGCCTGCTCGACGATCGTGCGCAGATTGTCTTGCGTCGTCGATAGCGGGACCCCACGCAACGCATCGTTCGCCCCCAACTCGACGATGACGATGGACGGTTTGAGCCGCGCCATCAACTCGGGCATGCGCGCGCGCCCGCCGCTCGTCGTGTCGCCGCTGATGCTTGCGTTCGCAACGCTATAATCGATGCGCTCATCGACCAGCCGCTTACGCAAGAGCGCGACCCAACCCGTATCGCGCGGCAAGCCGTACTCCGCGGAAAGGCTATCGCCAAGCACGACGATCGTCGGCTTTTGCCCCTCGGCGCTGCGGGCTGGGGCGGCAGCGGACGGCGACGCCGCGACCGATGCGATGAGGGCGAAAGCCACGAACGCGGCGGCACACGCCGTGCCGACAATCCAGCGACGCTTGTTCATGCCAGAAAACACGAATGCCATTATCGAAGTGCGCAGTTTATGCAAGCGGGTCAAGGATGCAACGGGCGAGTTGACGATACTCGACGATGTCGATCTCGATATCGCCGCCGGGACGAGCGTCGCGATCGTCGGCGCATCGGGATCGGGCAAGTCGACGCTGCTGGGTCTACTCGCGGGCTTGGACAATCCAACCTCGGGTTCGGTTCGACTGCTTGGCCACGATCTGGCCATGCTATCGGAAGACGAGCGCGCGCGCCTGAGAAACGGTGCCATCGGCTTCGTCTTTCAGTCGTTCCAATTGATGCCGCATTTGACCGCGCTCGAGAACGTGCGTTTGCCGCTCGAACTGCAAGGCGGCATCGACGCGCAGGAGGCCACGGCGCGCGCCAAGGCATTGCTGGAAAAGGTTGGGCTGGGCAAGCGCACGCGGCATTATCCGAAGCTGCTTTCGGGCGGTGAGCAACAGCGCGTTGCACTCGCGCGCGCGTTCGTGACCCGTCCGGCCATCCTCTTCGCCGACGAGCCGACCGGCAGCCTGGACGCCGCCACGGGAGCCGCGGTCATCGATCTGATGTTCGAATTGAACGCTGCGCAGGGCGCGACGTTGATCCTCGTCACGCACGACGCCGAGTTGGCGCGCCGCTGCGCACACACCGTGACGATCGAGGCGGGCCGTGTGGTGCGACACGCCCCGCTAGAAGGCTAGGCTCTGTCGTCTAAACGGATCCTGACCTTCGCCCCGCGCTTAGGCGCTTAGCCGCCCTTGGCCGCCTTGCGCGCCCTCTCGATCAGCGCCGACGTGGAAGAGTCGTGCCGGCTTGCATCGAACGACGCTGCCGTGAGATCGGCTTCGACCACCTTGCCGAGAATCTTGCCCAACTCGACGCCCCATTGGTCGAATGGGTTGATGTTCCAGATCGCCGCCTGCACCAGCACCTTGTGTTCGTACAACGCGATGAGGGCGCCGAGCGAACGGGGTGTGAGCGCATCGAGCATCAGCGTGGTCGACGGCCGGTTGCCCGGGAAGACGAGATGCGGCACGAGTTCGGGCTTGTCCGGGCCGGCGACTTTGCGCGCTTCCTCTTCGGTGCGGCCGAGCATGAGCGCTTCGCTCTGCGCGAAGCAATTGGCGAGCAGCTTCGGATGATGGCTCGTCAGAGCATGTTCGGGCGTGAGCACGGCGATGAAATCGATCGGCACGATCGTCGGCCCTTGATGCAGCATCTGGAAGAACGCGTGCTGCCCGTTGGTGCCCGGCTCGCCCCAGGTCACCGCCGAGGTGGCGTAGTCGACGTAGGCCCCGTCCAGGCGCGCCGATTTACCGTTGCTTTCCATTTCGAGCTGCTGCAAATACGAGGGCAAGTAATGCAGCGCTTCGGAGTAGGGGGCGACCAGATAGCTCTGCAGGCCGAAGAAGTTGCGATACCAAACGCCGACGAGGCCGAGGAGCACTGGCAGGTTGCGCGCGAGCGGCGCCTCGCGAAAATGACGGTCCATTTCGTGCGCGCCGGCCAGCAACGCATCGAAGTTCGCGGCGCCGACCGCGATCATGATCGACAGGCCCACGGCAGACCACAGCGAGTAGCGCCCGCCCACCCAGTCCCACATCTCGAACACGTTTTCTTTGGCGATGCCGAACTTCACGACCTCGGCCGGATTGGCCGATACGCCGACGAAGTGCTTCGCGAGCGCGCTTTCCGGACACCCCTTTTGCACGAACCAATCGCGCAACGAGCGCGCGTTGGTCATGGTTTCGAGCGTCGTGAAGGTCTTGGAGACGATGATCGCAAGCGTCTCTTCCGGGTCGATCCGGGCAAGCACGCGAGCCAAGTCGGCGCCATCGACGTTCGAGACGAAATACGAAGCGATCTCGGGATGCGCCAAATGATCGAGCGCATGGACGACCATCTTCGGCCCGAGGTCCGAACCGCCGATGCCGATGTTCACGATATGGCGAATGCGCTTGCCCGTATAGCCTGTCCACGCGCCGCTGCGCACACGTTCGGCGAAATCGGCCATTTTGGCGCGCTCGGCGGCGATCTGCGCGTGAAACGGCGCGTCGGCCTGTGTCGCGCGAAGGGCCGTGTGCAGCGCCGCCCGGCCTTCGGTCGGGTTGACGACTTCGCCGGCGAACATCGCATCGCGGCGCGCGGCAACGCCGGCTTCATCGGCCAGGGCGGCGAGCAGGCGCAGCGTTTCGTCGGTGATGCGGTTCTTCGAAAAGTCGGCTACGAGGCCGCCGCCTTCGATCGTCAATCGCTCGGCGCGCGTGGGATGAGCCGTATCGGCAGCGAACCAGTCGCGTAGCCGCTCGTCGCGGATGCGTTCGTAGTGGGCGGTGAGGGCGGACCAAGAGGGAAGCGAGTTCAGCGTCTTGAGCGTCATGGCGTTCGTCTAACGAAGAGGGCTCGGTACAGGAGCCGGGCTTGGTCGGGCGCTTGCGTTGCGTAGCGCCGGGGTCGGTCAGTATAGCGGCGTTAGACGCTACTTCGAAGCGTCGCATTCCGATGCGGGAGCGGCCGCCCTGCGAGAAAACCGAGGCTCGCGCCAAGCCGGAATCGGCTAGCCAACGTTAGGCCGACAGCGAGCCGACGATTGCCCGACGGCACGTGCGAAGCACGGCCGAGGCGCCGCGATGCGCGCTATCATCTGATGTTTTTCAACCCTCGCAATTCAATCAAGAAAATGAAAAAAATGGGCCACTGTGTCGCCGTCGCGGCGCTCCTTACGTTTACCTCCGTCAACGGGTTTGCTCAAACGGCCGGGGTCGACTGCGCGAAGCCGCATCAACCGATCGAGCGCGCGATCTGCGCGAACGGCGCTTTGCGTGCGCTCGACGCGCGCGCCGGCGCCTATTATTCGATGCTGCTGGAAGCGAAGCCGGCCGTCGAAAGCGGACCTTACCGCGAGTTTCGCGAGAGCCTTCAGGCCGACGAGCAAAAATGGCAGCATGAGACGCGCGACGCCTGCGGCGCGCAAGTCTCTTGCCTCATGGGCGCCTATCAGCATCACATCGACGATCTGCGAACGAACGCGAGCGAGCATCTCACCCTGAGCGCATCGGCGGCCGATGCAAGCACTCAGGAGCCGGCAGGCCCGTTGATCGACTATAAGGACGCGACCTATCGCATCGGCACGCAGGATGTGACGCTACTCGGCGGCCAGCACACGGCGCCGGCCGCGTCCGATTCGTCCGCGCAAGACGTGACCCGCGTCGTCGAGCCGCCCGAGCACGCTGGCGGCAAGCTCGGCGGGCGCGCGGCCGTCGCCGTCTTTCTCTCGGCCGAAGGCGGAGGCAGCGGGACGTTCTATTACGCCGCGGTGGTCTTTGCCGACGGGCGAGGCACCACGTTTCAGATCGGCGATCGGATCCAGCCGGTTGGCATCGCGATCAACGGCGACGACCTCGTCGTCAGCTATCTCGATCGCAAGCCCGACGAGCCAATGGTGGTGCCACCCACGGTGCCGCGCGAGCGACATTTCGCCTTTATGAACGGGCAGATCGTAGAGCGCCCCGCGGCACAGGCGGCCGCCAAGTAATCGCGAGCGCCTCTCGTGCGGAGCGCCGTTGCGGGGCCGACGGCGGGTAGCGTCGGCCGCTAGGACGCTTCGGCGCGCGCGGGATAGATCAGCCGATTGAGCAAGCGGCGCACGGCAGGGGCCAGTTCGCCGGCCGTCAAACCGGCTGGTCCGGCGCCCGAGGCCGTAAGCGTGTCGGCGGCCAAGCCATGCAGATAGACGCCCGCCAGCGCCGCCTCGTAGCTCGGCAAGCATTGCGCCAGCAAAGCCCCGATGATGCCGCCGAGCACGTCGCCGGTCCCGCCCGTGGCGAGCGCGGCGCTGCCGGTCGGATTCACGGCGCTGCGCCCGTCGGGCGTGGCGATGACGGTGCCCGCCCCCTTGAGCACGACCGTGGCGCTAAAACGCGTGGCCAGCGCCCGCGCCGCGCCGAGCCGGTCGCCTTGGATTTGGGCGGTATCGCAGCCGAGCAGCCGCGCCGCTTCCAACGGATGCGGCGTCAGCACGCAACGCTGCTCGCCGCCTGGCGCATTGCGGGCCGAGCGGGCGGCTAAGGCATCGGCCAAAGCGCGATCCGAAGCGATCAAGTTCAGGCCGTCGGCATCGACGAGGAGCGCCGCATCGCAAGCGAGCGTCTTCGCCAGCGCCGCGGCTGCGCGCTCGCCGTGGCCCATGCCGCAGCCGACGGCGAGCGCATCTATTGCATCGAACGCGAGCGTGCCGGGAGGGTGGAGCATGAGTTCCGGATAGGGCGGATCGTAGGGCGGCGCACCCTCGCCGATCAAGGCGACGTGGACCTTTCCCGCCCCGGTATGCAGCGCGGCGCGCGCGGCTAGGATCGGCGCTCCGCACATGCCCGTGTCGCCGCCGACCACGGCAAGGCTGCCGAACGTTCCCTTATGAGAGGCGAATGCGCGCGCCGGGAACTGCGAAGCGAAAAGCGCCGGCGCGTTCAGGCGAGCGGCATCGGCGGGGGCGGGCAAATCCACCCCGAGCGGCGCAACGATTACCGCGCCGGCCAGGTCGCGGCCCTGCGTCATGTATAGGCCGGGTTTAGCGCCGAGAAACGTGACGGTTTCGGTCGCGCGTACGGCGGCGCCCCCGCCCACGACGTTGCCCGTGTCGCAATCGAGCCCGCTCGGCACATCCAGCGCGAGCACACGCCCATGCGTGCTCGCCCGTAGCGCGATGCGCGAGGCCAACTCGCCGAACACGCCGTCGAGCGGGCGGGCAAGGCCGATGCCGAACAGCCCGTCCACCAGCCATCCGAACGCATCGAGCGAGGCGGGCGGCGCGTGAAAGACGGGCACGCCCGCGGCGCGCGCTTCGTCGAGCGCCCAGCGCGCATCGTCGGTTCCCACTTCGACCGGCATGCAGACTTCGGCCGCGATGCCCGCTTGCCGCAGCCGCGCCGCGAGCACGAGCGCATCGCCGCCGTTGTTGCCCGGGCCGGCTGCGATCCAGACCGGGCGCTCGGCAGCGAGCGAGCCGTCGTGTGCGGCACGCTCGAGCAGATAATGCGCGCTCGCGGCGCCCGCGCGAGCCATCAGCGTGTGGGCGGGCAAGCCATGCCCGCCCCGCGCTTCGAGTTCGCGCAGTTGGGCGACAGTGAAAAGGGGTAGCGGCCGATCGTTCGGCGAGAGCAACTGCGGCGGATGGCCGGGCGAGACGGGAGAGTCGGTCATGAGAGGGGCTTCCACGGACACGCTTTGCCGGACGCGCGAAGCCGGTGCGGCGCCCCGCGCTCACAACGCGATACGGCGCCGGCGGCGCGCAACCGCGTCAGCTCGCGAAGCGATCGACCCGCAACGCGGCCAGCGTTTCGGGCGGCACCAGCGGCGCCGCGCCCGAGATCAAATCTGCGACCACTTTAGCAGACCCGCACGCAAGGCCCCAACCGGCAGGGCCGTGCCCGAAGTTGACGAATAGCCGCGGGTGGGCAGTGGCGCCGACCACCGGTAAGCCATCGGGCGAGAGCAGCCGCAGCCCTTCCCAGGCGTGCGCGGCCGAGATCTTGGCCGCTCCGGGGATCCAATCGTGCGTGGCCTGGGCGAGCAAAGCCGTGCCGGCTTCGGCGAGCGGTTCGGGCAACGGCTTGGCCGTTTCGCGCTCGGGCTGCAGCACGGCGGCGCCCGCTACGCGGATGCGCTGGTTCATGCGCGTCATCGATACGCGCCGCACCGAATCGACGACGGTCAGATGCGGCGCGCATTCCTCGTAAGCGATCGGCGCCGTCAGCGACAACATCCGCACGGCGTGCAGCGGCAGCGGGAGCCCTAGCTGCTCGAGCAGCGCCACGCTGCCCGTGCCCGCCGCGACCACGACCGCGTCGCAGGACATGACGTCGACCTCGCGCTTGCGGACCCGTTCGCCTTCGGCCGGTGCAAGTTCGACGGCGGCGCGGTGACCTTCCAATCGAATTGCGTCGACTGCGCGCCCGAATAGGAACTGCACTTCGCCTTGCTCGTCGAGCACCTGCTTCACGAGTTTCGTAAACAGCGGACAGTTGGCGGTGCGCTCGCGTTCGAACAGCACGCCGCCCGCAAAGGGCGGCTCGGCGGGAAGGGAGTGCTCGATGTCGGCGCATTGGGCGGCCGACAGCACGTGATGATGCATTTCGAATTCACGCAGCAACTCGAGCGCGCTTTGCGCCTGGTCCCATTCGCGCTGATCGCGAATGACATGCAAGATGCCTTCGCGCTGCTCGAACTCCAAATGGAACCCGGCTTCGATCGAGGCGATCGCTTCACGTGAGAGATCGACGAGCGGGCGCAGCCGCAGCCATTGCCGGCGAAACGCCTCGGGCGTCTGCACGAGCGCCAGTTGGCGAGCGAATCGGCGCGCGCTCGAATGGAGCCCGGGACGGTAGACGACGCCGCTGCGCGCGCTGCGGCGCCCGTCCAGGAACGCAGGGCCGAACCATGCGTCGAGCGGCGTCGGCAGCACGATGCCGCCGTGGCCGTAGGTGGCCCCTTGGGCGACCGTCGCGTGGCGCTCGAGCACACACACGCGGTGGCCGGCCGCTCGGAGTTGGTAGGCGGTGGCGACGCCGACGATTCCGCCGCCAATGACGATGACATCCATGAATGACTGGGTTCGGTGCGCACGGACCGCCAGCTCGCGAGACGGGGCAAGCGCCGTGCCGTATGCGAAACGCGGGGCGACGAGCGAGACGCGGGTGAGGCAAACCGCGCATGATAGCGCCAAACGGGCTGCGATGGCGCTTGCGCGGCGCAAAAGCGGCGCCCGAACCACGGTCCGGACGGCGCGAACGCCCCTCTCGCGCCTATCGGGAAACGAGTTCCGGGTATAATCTCGGTCTTCCTTTCGCCTCATGTCGTGGCATGCGCGCGCGAACCGCGCGATGCGCGACTCATCGACGCCTACGTCCTTCCATGGCCCACTTCTCGTGCTTCCCCGGTGCTTCGGCGCTTTCCGACTTCCGTCAAACCCGTCTGCTCGAAACGCTCGCTCGCATCGACGCCAATATCGTCGGCGTTAGCGGACGATATCTGCACTTCGTCAACGCGCTGACGCCGCTGTCGCCCGAGGACGAGCAACGCATCGAGGCGCTGCTGCATTACGGCGAGTCCGCCCAAGCCGAAGAGGGGCGCGGGGCGCAAGAGACCTTCCTGGTGGTGCCGCGCATCGGCACGGTTTCGCCCTGGGCGAGCAAGGCGACCGACATCGCGCATCACTGCGGGCTCGCCCACGTGCGGCGCATCGAGCGCGGCATCGAGTTCACGGTCACGCTGAAGTCGGGGCTGGCGGGCTTGCTGGGCGGAAAGAAGGCGCTCGGCGAAGCGGTGCGTGCCGCGGTGGCCGCGGCGCTGCACGACCGGATGACCGAGAGCGTGGTCGCCTCGCGCGACGATGCGCTGCATCTGTTCGACGAACTGCCGGCCAAGCCGCTCGCCACCGTGGATGTGCGCGCCCAGGGGCGCGCCGCGCTCGAGCGCGCCAACGGGGAACTCGGTCTTGCGCTCGCGGACGACGAAATCGACTACCTCGTCGATGCGTTCGGCAAGCTGGGCCGCAATCCGACCGACGTCGAACTCATGATGTTCGCGCAGGCGAACAGCGAGCACTGCCGCCACAAGATTTTCAATGCGCAATGGACGATCGATGGGCAGGCGCAGGACGTCTCGCTGTTCCAGATGATCAAGAACACCGAGAAGCTGAACCCGCAGGGGACGATCGTCGCCTATTCGGACAATTCGGCCATCATGGAAGGCGGCCCTGCCGAGCGCTGGTTCCCGCGGCCCGCGAAGGCCGGCGACGGCGTGGCGCTCGACGAGCGCTACGAGCGCCATGTCGAGCTGACCCATACGCTGATGAAGGTCGAAACCCACAACCACCCGACGGCGATCTCGCCATTCGCCGGCGCGGCGACGGGGGCGGGCGGGGAAATCCGCGATGAAGGCGCGACCGGACGCGGCGCGCGCCCCAAAGCGGGCCTCACGGGCTTCACGGTTTCGAACCTCGAACTGCCCGGCGCGGTCGAGCCCTGGGAAAACGCGCGCGACTGCGCGCAACCGCCCGCCACGCGCGATCCGAGCGAGGCGCAGGCGGCCTACGGCCGTCCCGACCGCATCGCTTCCCCGCTGCAAATCATGATCGACGGCCCGCTCGGCGGCGCCGCGTTCAACAACGAATTCGGCCGGCCCAATCTGGGCGGCTACTTCCGCGTCTACGAACAAAACGTCGGCGGCCAAGTGCGCGGCTATCACAAGCCGATCATGATCGCCGGCGGCATCGGCAATATTTCGGACGGGCATACGCACAAGCACGATCTGCCGGCCGGCTCGCTGCTCGTGCAGATCGGCGGCCCCGGCATGCGCATCGGCATGGGCGGGGGCGCGGCCAGCTCGATGGCGACGGGCGCGAACACGGCCGAGCTCGATTTCGATTCAGTGCAGCGCGGCAATCCCGAGATCGAGCGGCGCGCGCAGGAAGTGATCAACGCGTGCTGGCAACTCGGCGCGAACAACCCCATCCTGAGCATCCACGATGTGGGCGCGGGCGGGCTCTCGAACGCATTCCCCGAGCTCGTCGACGGCGCCGATAAGGGCGCGCGCTTCGAACTGCGCCAAGTGCAGCTCGAGGAAACGGGCCTTTCGCCGCGCGAAATCTGGTCGAACGAAGCGCAGGAACGATACGTCTTGGCCATAGCCCCGGCCGATCTACCGTTATTCGATGCGATTTGCGCGCGCGAGCGCTGCCCCGTGGCCGTGGTCGGCGTGGCAACGCAAGAGCGGCAGCTGCAGCTGATCGATGCGCATGCGCAGGGCGAAGCCGCCTATCCGGTCGACATGCCGATGGACGTGTTGCTCGGCAAGCCGCCGCGCATGCACCGCGACGTCCAGCGGGTGAGCGCCGAACGCGCGCCGGTCGACGTGACAGGGCTCGCGCTGGCCGATCTCGCCGTGTCGGTGCTCAAGCACCCCACGGTCGCAAGCAAATCGTTCCTCATCACGATCGGCGATCGCTCGGTTGGCGGCACGAGCGTGCGCGATCAACTCGTTGGTCCGTGGCAAGTTCCCGTTGCCGATTGCGCCATCACCGCTGCCGACTACGCCGGCTATCGCGGCGAAGCGATGACGATGGCCGAGCGCACGCCGCTTGCCGTCATCGATGCCCCCGCTTCGGGCCGCATGGCCGTTGGCGAAGCCATCACGAACATCGCTAGCGCGCCGATCGCATCTCTCGACAAGCTCAAGCTGTCCGCGAACTGGATGGCCGCCTGCGGCGTGCCGGGCGAAGACGCCGCGTTGTTCGACACGGTCAAGGCCATCGGCATGGAGCTGTGTCCCGCGCTCGGCATCAGCATCCCGGTGGGTAAGGACTCCTTGTCGATGAAGACGAAATGGGATGAGCAAGGCGTGGCGAAGGAAGTCGTCGCCCCGGTGTCGCTGATCATTTCGGCGTTCGCGCCCGTCGACGACGTTCGCCGCCATTTGACGCCGCAATTGCGCCGTCACGACGAAGTGGGCGACTCGGTCCTGATCGCGATCGACCTCGGCCGCGGCAAGCACCGCTTGGGCGGCAGCATTCTCGCGCAGGTCACGCAGCAGGTGGGCGACAGCGTGCCCGACGTCGACGACGCGCAAGACTTGAAGCGCTTTTTCACGGCGATCCAATCGTTGAATGCGAGCGATCGCTTGCTGGCCTATCACGATCGGTCCGACGGCGGCTTGTGGGCGACGGTGTGCGAAATGGCGTTTGCCGGCCATGTCGGCGTTTCGCTCAACGTCGACATGCTCGCGCTCGACGCGGCGCACGAGTTCGACTACGGCGATGCGAAGGATTGGGCGAAGCAGACGAGCGGCCGGCGCGACGATTTGACGTTGCGCGCGCTGTTCTCCGAGGAACTCGGAGCGGTAGTGCAGGTGCGCGCGGCCGATCGCGATGGCGTGCTCGCCGCACTGCGCGAGCACGGCTTGAGCGCTTGCTCGCACGTGATCGGCAAACCCAACGAACGCGATGTGATCGAGGTGTATCGCGACGCGAAGAAGATCTACGACGCACCGCGGGCCGAGCTGCAGCGCGCCTGGAGCGAGGTGAGTTGGCGCATTGCGCGCCTGCGCGACAACCCCGCCTGCGCCGACGCCGAATACGACATGCTGCTCGATGCGAACGATCCGGGCCTCTCGCCGCATCTCTCGTTCGATCCGAGCGACGATATCGCGGCGCCGTTCGTGCAATCGGGCGCGCGTCCGCGGGTCGCGATCTTGCGCGAGCAGGGCGTCAACTCGCATCTGGAAACGGCCTATGCGTTCGATCGCGCCGGCTTCGATGCCTACGACGTGCATATGAGCGATTTGCTCTCCGGCCGCGCGTCGCTCGGCGATTTCGCAGGCGCGGTGGCATGCGGCGGTTTTTCGTACGGCGACGTGCTGGGCGCGGGCGAGGGCTGGGCGAAAACCATCCGCTTCAATCCGCAGCTTGCCGACATGTTCGCGGCCTTCTTCGATCGTGCCGATACCTTTGCGCTCGGCATCTGCAACGGCTGCCAAATGATGAGCAGTTTGGCCTCGATGATCCCCGGCGCCGATGCCTGGCCGAAATTCACGCGTAACAAATCCGAAAAATTCGAGGCGCGCTTCTCGTTGGTGCGTGTCGAATCGTCGCCGTCGATTTTCTTTGCTGGGATGGAAGGCTCGCGCATTCCCGTGGCGATCGCTCACGGCGAAGGGTTCGCCGATTTTTCGCAGCAAGGCGACCCGGCTCGCGCCGCCGTCGCGATGCGCTTCGTCGATCATCATGGCGAGGCGACCGAGCGTTACCCGTTCAATCCGAACGGCTCGCCCGAAGGGATCACGTCGGTCACGACGCCGGATGGACGGTTCACGGTGCTCATGCCGCATATGGAGCGCGTCCATCGCACGGTGCAAATGAGCTGGCACCCCGAAGGCTGGGGCGAAGCGAGCCCGTGGATGCGCGTGTTCCGCAATGCACGGCGCTGGTTGGGCTAAATTGCGAGCGTCGTAGGAACGCTGCAGAAAGACCGCAGAAACACAAATGCCGCCCTAGGGCGGCATTGTCTTTGGTGTCACGGCAAAGGAGGCAAGACGTGCAGCCGGCGGCGATCGATTTACTCGACTTTCGCCTTGGCGCGCAGCTTCTGTTCGAACGCTTGCAGCTTTTCTTGCTGCATCTGCTGAACGATTTGGCCCTTGACCTGATCGAGCGGCGGCGGCTTGACGGCGCGAATATCGTCGACGCGGATGATATGCCAGCCGAATTGCGTATGCACCGGCGTATCGGTCATCTGGCCTTTTTTCAGCTTCTCTGCCGCAGCCGCGAATTCCGGCACGTAAGTCTTGGGATTCGCCCAATCGAGATCGCCGCCGTTCTTGCCCGAACCCGGATCCTTCGAGAACTGCTTGGCGAGATCTTCGAACTTGGCGCCGCCCTTGATCTTGGCGATCAAATCCTTCGCTTGCTGCTCGTTATCGACGAGGATGTGATGCAGGTGGTATTCATTGCCGCCAGCCTGCTTGATCAGCTCGTCGTAACGCGCCTTGACTTCCGCATCGCTCGGCTTGTTCTTCGTGACGTAGTCTTCGATCATCGCGCGCAGCACGACCGTTTGCTGAGCCACGGCCACTTGCGCCTTCACATCGGCACGCGTCGGGATGCCTTCGCGCACCGCTTCTTGCATGAGAATTTCGCGATTGACGAGTTCGTCGCGCACGGCCTGATGCAATTGCGGGGTGTCCTGCTGACCTTGCTTCACGAGTTGGCTGATCAGCGCGTCGGCGCGCGACTTGGGAATGGCGGTACCGTTGACGACGGCGACGTTCTGCGCAAACGCCGGGGCAGCTGCGAACGCAGCGACCAACACGCAGAGACGGGTCTTTTTATGGATCATCGGGAATTCCTAGCGTTCCTGTCGAAAAGAATCGGTGGAGGGAGCGCGCCCCCGGCTTGCCGCCCTGTCGAAGGGGGACCGGGGCGCTCGAGGGTCAAGCAACGACGGCGTGGATCACGCGTCGGGCAGCCGAGAAAATTCTTCTGGCGTGTAGGCCGTGATGGCGAGCGCGTGAATCCCGCGTTGCATGACGTCGGCCAGCGCATCATACACTAGGCGGTGTCTGGCCACGCGGGGCTTGCCCGCGAACGCGCCGGCGACGATCGTCACCGAGTAGTGCCCGCCGGCCGAGGCGCCCGCATGGCCCGCATGTTGCGCGCTGTCGTCGCGCACGGCGACCGACTCCGGGGCGAGCGCGGCAAAAAGGCGCTGCTCGATGAACGCCACGCGGGCATCGGGCGATGCGGCGAGGAAGGCGGGGGCGTCGTTCATTGCTCTTCCTCCTTCATGTACTTCGCCAGCCACAGGCTTTGCGCGACGATGAAGACGAACATCGCGCCGGTCGTGCCGAACAGCTTGAAGTTGACCCACTGCGCCTCGGTGAAGTTGCCCACGACATAGAGGTTGACGACACCGAGCGCGACGAAGAAGAACGCCCAGGCTAGATTCAGTTTGTCCCAGACGGCGGAGGGCAGCGTCAGTTGCTTGCCCATCATCGTTTCGATCAGGTTCTTGCGGAACCCGTACCGCGCCACGGTGAGGCCGACCGCGAACAACCAGTAGAGCGCCGTCGGCTTCCACTGGATGAACTTCTGGTTGTGCAAGACGAGCGTGGCGCCGCCGAACACGACGATCACGGCGAGGCTCACCCACAACATCGGATCGACCTTGCGGTGGCGAAACGCCACCCAAGCCACCTGCACGAGCGTTGCGGCAATCGCGATGGCCGTGGCCGTGAAGATGCCCCACAGCTTGAACGCGACGAAAAAAAGGATGATCGGGAACAGATCGAAGAGAAATTTCATGAAGGCGCAAGAGTCCCAAAGCGTCGTTGGACGGGGGCCGTGCGCGGCGCTCGATGCGGTGCGCACAGCCGCTAGGCGGCAAGACGACGCCTCGCCGCCTACCTACTTGGGCTCGAATTGTAGCGCAGCCGAATTGATGCAGTAACGTAGGCCGGTCGGCGCAGGGCCGTCCTCGAAGACGTGGCCGAGATGCGCGCCGCATTGCTTGCAGCGCACTTCGATGCGCAGCATGCCGTGCGAGCGATCGGTGCGCTCTTCGATGACTTCGCCGTTGATCGGCTTGAAATAGCTCGGCCAGCCGCAGCCGGCATCGAACTTCGTCGACGATTCGAACAGCGGCGCGCCGCAGCAGACGCAATCGTAGACGCCGCCTTCCCAATGGTCCCAGTAACGCCCCGTAAACGGCCGCTCGGTCGCGGCGTGGCGCGTCACTTCGTATTCCATCTCGGACAATTGCTCTCGCCAGGCCTCGTCGGGCTTGCTGACCTCGTACGTTTCGCGCGTTGCGTCGGAAGAATCGGGCATAGCGGTAGGACGTTCATTCATGTCGGTGTGTCTCCGTTGTGCGGCGCGGCTTTTGGCGCGCCGGGTTGAGCAGGCGTTCGCGGTTCACGACGAACAGCTCACTTCGAGGGTGCCGGCCCAGTCGGGCGGCAGCGCCGCGTAAGCGTCGTTCTCGGGCTGCTCGTCGAACGGCTGGCGCAGCACGGCCGCAAGGCGCTCGAGCTCCGAGAAATCCTTTTCCTTCGCGCGCCGTATCGCCGTTTCGGCCAGATGGTTGCGCAGCACGAACTTCGGGTTGACGCGATTCATCGCCTCGCGCCGTGCATCGTCCTCGCGCGGCTCGAGCGCGAGCCGCGCCCGATAATCGGCGAGCCAGCCGTCGATCCCGGCCAGATCGAGAAACAGGTCGCGCACGGGCGCGTCGCCGCTCGCATCGCGCTTGGACACCTGCGACAGACGCCGGAACGTCAGCGTGAAGTCGGCGCGGCTCGCATGCATGAGCCCGAGCAAACGATCGGCCAGCGCGGCGTCGCCTTCGTGCGTCTCGTGAAGGCCCAGCTTCGCGTGGAAGCGGCGCTCCAGCGCCGGACCGAAATGCCCCTTGAAGCCGTCGAGCGTCGCTTGCGCATCGGCGACCGAGCGGTCCGAACGCACAGTTTCATCGTAGCGCTCGCCGATCAGCGGCATCAGCGATTGCGCGAGGCAAAAGCAGTTCCAATAGGCGATCTGCGGCTGCATGCGGTAGGCGTAGCGGCCTTGCGTGTCGGAGTGATTGCAGATGTAGCCGGCGTCGAAGCCGTCGACGAAGCCGAAGGGGCCGTAATCGATCGTCAACCCCAAGATCGACATGTTGTCGGTGTTCATGACGCCGTGGCAAAAGCCCACCGCTTGCCATTGCGCGACGAGTTCCGCCGTGGCCGCGACGACCCGATCGAGCAGCGCGAGATAAGGATCGTCGGACTCGCGGCAGGCGGGGTAGAAGCGCTCGATCACGTGGTCGGCGAGCGTGCGCAGTTCGTTCGTGCGGTCCGCGGCGTAAAAGTGCTCGAAGTGGCCGAAGCGTACGAAGCTTGGCGAGACGCGCGTGACGACCGCCGCCGTTTCGATCTCTTCCCGGCGCACGGGCTGATCGGAGCCGATCACGCTAAGCGCCCGCGTCGTGGGAATGCCGAGATGGTGCATCGCCTCGGAGCACAAGAACTCGCGAATCGAGGAGCGCAGCACGGCGCGGCCGTCTCCCATGCGCGAGTACGGCGTGCGGCCGCTGCCTTTCAGTTGCAGCTCGTAACGCTTGCCCGCGTGATCGAGCTCGCCGAGCGAGAGCGCGCGGCCGTCTCCGAGCTGCCCCGCCCATACGCCGAACTGGTGCCCCGAGTACACGGAAGCATAGGGCAAAGCCTCGTGCCGCCATTCGCGCGTGGCGTTGCCCGTGAAGAGTTCGGCGAAGCCCGGATCGGCGGCGATCGCCGGATCGAGGCCGAGCAGGCAGGCCGCGTCGGCGGAAAAGCCGACGACGTACGGCGCGGGCAGCGGCGACGCGGGCAGGCGGGTGTAAAACGCGCTGCCCAAGCTCGCAAAAGCGTCTTGGCGCTGGGCGAATAGGGCTTCGATGAGCGCCGAGAGGTTCGTGGACGACTCGGCGATGCTTGGGGAAAACGACATATTGAGGGCCTCGGTGTTACCCGATATTGTAAGTCGCCGCCCCGCGGCGCGCTGAGCGCGGCTCGAGTCGCGCAAACGCCCGTTGCGCCGGGCTGTCGCAGGTTGCAACGAATCGACGCACACATACAGGAATACAGGACCGTCCACCCGCGCGAGGAGACCGCCGCTATGCCAACGCCGTTGCTGGGCCAGATGATGGACGTACCGCTGAACGTATCGACGCTGCTCGTGCACGCCGCCCGATACGCCGCCACGACCGAAATCGTGTCGCGCCGCATCGAGGGCGACATTCACCGATACACCTACCGCGATTGCGAACGGCGCGCGAAGCAGCTCGCGCAGGCTTTGATGCGGCTTGGCGTCGAGCAGGGCGATCGCATCGGCACGCTCGCGTGGAACGGCTACCGCCATCTCGAAGCGTATTACGGCACGACCGGATTCGGCGCCGTGTGCCACACCATCAACCCGCGGCTTTTTCCCGAGCAGATCGCCTACATCGTCAACCATGCCGACGACCGCTACGTGTTGTTCGACACGACCTTCGCGCCGCTCGTCGCCACGCTCGCGCCGCGCTGCCCGAACGTGAAAGCTTGGATCGCACTGGCGGCCGATGCGGATATCCCGGCGCTGGACGCACCGGTGCTCGGCTACGAGACGCTCGTCGAGGCGCAAGACGGCGATTTCGATTGGCCGGCGCTCGACGAACGGCTTGCGTCGTACCTTTGCTATACGTCGGGCACGACCGGCCATCCCAAAGGCGCGCTGTACTCGCATCGCTCCGTCTACTTGCACGCCATGGGCGCGGCGTTGCCCGACGCCATGGGGTTTTCGGCGCACGACTCGGTGCTGCCGGTCGTGCCGATGTTCCATGTGAATGCGTGGGGCATCCCGCACGGCGCGCCGCTTGCCGGTGCGAAGCTCGTCCTGCCAGGCAAGGATCTGGACGGCAAATCGTTGTTCGAGTTGATGCAGGCCGAGCGTGTGACCTTTTCCGCCGGGGTGCCGACGGTTTGGATGGGCTTGCTGTCGCACGTGAAATCGATTGGGGCGCGATTTTCGTCGCTCGAGCGAACCGTCATCGGCGGCTCGTGCTGTCCGCCGTCGATGCTCGAATCGTTCGAAGACGATTATGGCGTGCGCGTGATCCACGCCTGGGGGATGACGGAGATGTCGCCGCTCGGCACGCTCGCGCGGCTGAACTGGGAGCAATCTCAGCGTCCGCTCGCCGAACGCCGCCGCTTGTTGCAAAAGCAGGGCACGGTCATATGCGGCATCGACATGAAGATCGTCGGCCAGGACGGGCGCGAATTGCCGCGCGACGGCGTCGCTTTCGGCGATCTGCACGTGCGCGGCCCATGGGTGATCGACCGGTATTTTTCGACCGAGGAATCGCCGCTCGTCGACGGCTGGTTCCCCACCGGGGACGTTGCGACGATCGACCCCGACGGTTTCCTCGAAATCACCGACCGCAGCAAGGATGTCATTAAATCGGGGGGCGAGTGGATCAGTTCGAGCGCGCTCGAGAACATCGCCGTCGCGCACCCCGACGTGGCGGAAGCAGCCTGTATCGCTTGTCACCATCCGAAGTGGGACGAGCGGCCATTGCTCGTCGTCGTCAAACGGCCTGGGGCGGCGCTCACTCGGGAGGCGCTGCTTGCGTTCTACGAGGGCAAAGTCGCGAAGTGGTGGATCCCGGACGACGTCGTCTTCGTCGATCAACTGCCGCATACCGCCACGGGCAAGCTGTTGAAGTTGAAGCTTCGCGAGATGTTCCGCGAGCACGTGTTGCCGAGTGCAGGGGAAGGAGCGGCCAATTAATCGATCGTGCGATGATTGACGAGCGGCTGCGACGCCGCCTATCCAAGCGAGGCAGGTATCCATGAAGGGACAGGAAGACGTATTGCTGGTCGTCGATGTGCAAAACGATTTCATGCCGGGCGGCGCGTTGGCCGTGCCGCGGGGTGACGAAATCGTGCCGATCGCCAATCGCCTCGCGACGGGTTTCGAGCATGTCGTATTGACGCAGGATTGGCACCCGCGCGATCACGTCTCGTTTGCGGCCAATCACGACGGCCGCCGGCCGTTCGAGACGATCGCGCTCGCCTACGGCGAACAAGTGCTGTGGCCCGTTCACTGCGTGCAGGGCACGCCGGGCGCGGCGTTTCACGCGGGGCTCGACGCCGCGCATGCTCGGCTCATCATTCGCAAGGGGTACCGGCGCGCGATCGATAGCTATTCGGCGTTCGTCGAAGCCGATCGGCGCACGCCAACGGGGCTGGCGGGCTATCTTCGAGAGGTCGGTGTCAAACGTGTGTGGTGTTGCGGGCTCGCGACCGACTACTGCGTCGCCTGGTCGGCGCTCGATGCGCGCGCGGCGGGCTTCGACGTCGTGTTGGTCGAAGATGCCTGCCGCGCGATCGATCTGGACGGATCGCTGGAACGCGCGTTGCGGCAGCTGAGCGAGGCCGGGGTGGTACGGATGAGCGCGGAGCAGGCGATGGCGCCGGCATAGGGGCGAACCGCTCTGGACGGCCCGCCTTCGATCGCAACGACAGGACCGATTCGCATGAATTACTTCACCGAGCACACCTACACCGAACCGCGCCGACTAACGCCCGCGGCGACGCCCGAACGCTTCGCTGCCATTGTCGGCACTGTCGTGACGTCAACGGAACACGAGATCGTCGGCCGCAACGGAGAGCATCTGCAGTTCTACGTCGACATCGGCAACGGGGTCCGCTATCAGGCCGACGTCAACATTCGATCTAGCGACGGCAGGCCGATCGAGATGTATCTCGGGGCCGAAAACCTCGACCCCGTCGGTGTCACGCCCGACCAGCCATTCGGCGCGCCGCAGTACGGCGTGTTTCCCGCCGCGGCGCTGAGCTATGCCGCCATCGGGCTGGCCGACGCGATGTTCAGTCCTGTCAGCGATGTGCGCATCCAGCAACAACTCGAGGCCGCATTTGCGCAATCGGTGTTCGTCGCGGTCTACGGTTTGATCTTCGACGACGGAGGCCCGAGCGGCAAAGGCATCCACGAAACGCACTTGAACGTCACGCGCACCCGCCAAGACGGCGCGCTCGCCGTCTACGGCAAAGACGCCAACGGCAATGCGCAGCGCAAGTGGTTCTTTTTCAAGTTCGCCGAAGACCATATCGCCGCCTAGCCCGGCGCTGCTAGGGACCTGGATCGGGCAACCGGAAGGCGTGGCCTCGGTATCGGATCTGCCGTCGATCGACCTCGCGCCACCGACCTCGTCGGTAGGCACCGCGCTGCCGAAGCGGTGGTGGCGAGCCTTCGCCAACGACACGCTCGCGGCCCTCATCGAAAAAGTCTTGGCGAACAACACCGACCGGCGCCTGTTCCCTCGCGGCCGCTCGCTCCATGCGCTGCGCACCGAGCAACGGCGCAACGGGCAACCCCTTGGCTCGACTCGAAAATCGGATGGGTCTGTTCCTTGCGTTCGGCGGTAGTTAGCGATGGCAGGCTGGATAAGAAGAGCGCGGCGGGCGACCGCCGTTGGCCGTTCGACAGGCTGCCCGGCCCCAGCGAAGCGAGTATCATCCGTCGCTACCGCCGCACTTGCGGCAACAGCAGCGTGAAGGAGCTGAAATCGTGATTCGTCACATCGTCATGTGGAAATTGAAAGAGACGGCAGAAGGCGCGGGCAGGGCAGAGAACGCAGCCGCCTTGAAGGCGCGGCTGGAAGAGTGTCGCGACATCGTGCCGGGCATCTTGCACCTCGAAGTCGGCATCGCCGCGCCCGGGCTCGAATCGACGTACGACGTCGTGCTCGTTTCCGATTTTGCCGATAAAGCCGCGCTCGACGCCTATCAAGTCCATCCGAAGCACGAAGCATTGAAGCAGTTCGTCACGGCCGTGCGCGAATCGCGCCAGTGCGTCGATTACGCAGTTTGACGTGTGACCCCGTATGACATCCGAACGCCACCCCACCTCGGCTCAGTCGGTTTCGCCCGCGGGTTCGCCCGCGATGGTGCGTGAGCGCACGATAGAAAGCCCATTCGTCGATCATCTCGGCGTGCGGTTGATCAGTGCGGCGAACGGGGAGAGCGAAGTCGCGCTGACACTGACCGATGAGCAGATGAACACTTGGCATGTCGCCCATGGCGGCGTGACGATGACGCTGGCCGATGTCGCGCTCGCCACCGCGGCGCGAAGCCTGGCGGACGATGGCGTCGGCGTCGTGACGGTCGAGATGAAAGTCAACTTCCTGCAGCCGGGGCGCGGCGAGCTGCGCGCCTTCGGCCGGGTCCTGCATCGCTCCAGCACGATGGCCTACTGCGAAGGAGAGGTGCGCGACGACAGCGGCCACTTCGTCGCCAAGGCGCTCGGGACGTTCAAATATATGCGGCGGCTCGCGGTCGGGCGCGATATCGTCGACCAAAAGAGGCGCAGGCCTCCCGCAGCCCACCCCGGTCCCAGCGACGGCTGATGTCGGCGCCCCATGCGCCCCGTGCGCTTCGTGCGCGCCGCCATCGCCGTATTTCCTTACACCAGCGAATCGGAAAGAGGAATTGCCATGACTCAGATGAATCGCCGCATCGTTCTCGCTTCGCGCCCGCAAGGCGAGGTTCGCACCGACAACTTTCGGCTGGAAGAGGCCCCGCTCGCCGAGTTGGCGCAAGGGCGCTTTCGCGTACGCAACCTGTATCTGTCGATCGATCCGTACATGCGCGGACGCATGAACGACGCGAAGTCGTACGTCGAGCCGCAGCCCCTTGACGAGGTGATGCTAGGCGGCGCCGTGGGTGAAGTCGTGGAGACGAAGCACGGCGGGTTCGCCGCCGGCGAAAAGCTCACCGGCATGTTCGGGTGGCAGCAATACTGCGATTCCGACGGCGCGGGCGTGCGCAAACTCGAGGAAGCGCGGGTGCCGCTCACGGCCTATCTCGGCGTCGCCGGAATGCCCGGCGTGACCGCGTGGTACGGGCTAAACAAAATCATTGCGCCGCGCGAGGGGCAAACGATCGTCGTGAGCGCGGCGAGCGGCGCCGTGGGCAGCGTGGTGGGCCAATTGGCCAAGCTAGCGGGGTGCCGCGCAGTCGGCATCGCCGGCGGTACGGACAAGTGCCGCTACGTCGTCGAAGAACTCGGGTTCGACGCCTGCGTCGATTACAAAGCCGGCAACCTCTACCGCGATTTGAAAGCCGCTACGCCGGACGGCGTCGACGGTTACTTCGAAAACGTGGGCGGGGAAGTGCTCGATGCGACGCTCGCGAGAATGAACCCGTTCGGCCGCATCGCAGTCTGCGGCATGATCGCGGGATACGACGGACAGCCGGTGCCGCTCACGCAGCCGTCGATCATTTTGACGATGCGCCTGCTGGTGCAGGGCTTCATCGTCACCGAACATCTGGACGTGTGGCCCGAGGCGCTCGCGACACTGGTCTCGCACGTGGCGCAAAAGAAGCTGCGCTATCGGGAAAGCATCGTCGAAGGGCTCGAACGCGCGCCCGAGGCGTTGATCGGCCTGCTTCACGGCAAGAACTTCGGCAAGCAGCTCGTCAAAATCGCTTGATGTTCGCCCGCGGGCGCCGCGCCGCGCCCAGTCGCGCCCGCGGCCGCTGTCCCGTTCCTGCGCGGCGGGCGCACCCTGCCGCGCCGCATGGAGACGACCTGGGATGAACGGTGGTAACCGGTCCCAACCGAGCGCTAAAAGGGAGACAAAATGAAAGATTTCCACGGCAAGGTCGCCGTCATCACGGGCGCTGCCAGTGGTTTGGGCCGCGCCTTCGCGCAAAAGGGCGCACAGCTCGGCATGAAACTCGTGCTCGCCGATATCGACGGCGATGCCATGAGCGATGTCGTCGAATCGCTGGCCGCGACGGGCGCCGATGTGATCGGTTTGCCCACGGACGTATCGGACGCTACGCAGGTCGAAGCACTGGCGCGCCGCGCATTGGATGCCTACGGCAAGGTGCATCTGCTGTTCAACAACGCAGGCGTGGGTGCCAGCGGGCTGCTCTGGGAAATGAGCGCGAACGATTGGTCGTGGGTACTCGGCGTCAACGTGATGGGCGTGGCGCACGGCGTGCGCGTATTCACACCAATCATGCTGCAGCAGAACGAGCCTGCGCACATCGTCAACACGGCGTCGGTGGCGGGGCTGATCTCGCCTCCTGCGATGGGGATCTACAACGCGTCCAAGCACGCCGTCGTCTCGCTCACCGAAACGCTTTACCACGACCTGCGTCGCGTGGGCGCGCCTGTCGGCTGCTCCGTGCTGTGCCCTGCGTTCGTTCCGACGGGTATCGCCGAAGCCGAACGCTCGCGGCCTGCGCACTGGCGCAACGAATCGCCGCCAACCGCATCGCAGTTGTTGGCCGGTAGGGAGCTTCGTCGGGCGGTGCGCTCCGGCAAGCTCAGCGCATCCGACATTGCGTCGGCGGCCTACGACGCGGTGAGCGCCGATCGCTTCTACGTCATCACGCATCCGGCCATCTTGGCCAGCGTGCGCGCCCGCCACGAAGAGATCGAGCAAATGCGCGCCCCCACCGATCCGTTGCCGCCGTCCCCCGAACAACGTTGAGCGGCTCGGCCGGTCGCGGCATCGCGGCCCGCGCTTGGAAAATTCGACTTGGAGATTCCGATGCAGGACGTCACGATTGCATCCGAAAAGTGGAGCCGCATCGGGGCGGACGCCTCGCGCGTGCGCGAGGCCGTGTTCATTCGTGAACTCGGAGTCGATGCGCCGCTCGTATCGGACGAAGCCGATAACGGGGCGGTGCATGTCGTCGCATATCGGCAGGGCGAGGCGATCGCCGCCGCGCGGCTGCTGCCGGACGGCGCGATCGGCCGGCTCGCCGTGCTGCCCTCTTCGAGGCGCGAGGGGATCGGCTCAAGGCTGTTGCACACGCTGATCGAGCATGCGGCGCGACGAGGCGATGCCTGTGTCAGGCTGTACGCGCAAAGTGGGGCCGTGTCGTTCTACCTGCGGCATGGATTTGCAACGGTCGGCGACTCGTTCTACGAGGGCGGCGTCGAACATATCGAAATGGTAAGGCCGCTTGCCATCAGCGATGCGCGCGGTTAGCAGGGCTAGAGCTAGGGCGAGGCGACCTGCGGCGATTCGTCGCTCGTCGCCTTAGTACGGCGACGGCTCGGCAATGAAGGCGTACCGGCGTTGATGGCTGCCGGGGCGCGTCAACCGGTGCGAACCATCGTCGTCGCTGCGCTCGACGATGTCGAGCTCGAGCGTCGCACCGCGGATGGCTGCCCGTAGCGCCGTCGTGCCGCGCGTGCCGTAGTCGGGCGTCTCGATGAATGCGGCCGACAGCGCGCGCTCGCGCTCCAGTGCAATGCCTGTGGCGGGCAGCGCCTCGTCGGCCGCCACCCGAGGGTCGCGCATCAATTCGACCAGCGCCTCGAGAGAAGGGGCTCGAGCCCCTTCGGCAAGCGCGCTCAGTTCCGCGCGTTTGCGCACGAGTTTGGGCCAGGGAGTATCGAGGACGGCGTTCGAAATGCCGTGGGCGCCCGGGGGCAGCAAGGCCGGCCCGCGATCGGCCCGGTTGCAATACCAAGCGAGTTCGCGCCGGAACAAGTCGCCGACGATCAAATTGAAGCCGTTATAGCGGGCTGCGTGACCGGCCAAGGCGTTCAAATAATCGAGCGGCGCGACTGCCGGCCCGGTCAGATAACCGGCGACGAGCGCGCCTCGGCTCGGGGCATCGGCGCGCCATGCGTGCGGGGCGCGGTAGTTCGTCAACGCGGCGAAGCGTCCGTCGCGCGAGACGCCGAGCCAGGTGCCGCCGCCGACGAGATCGCGGCCTGCGAGCACGCCCGTTTGGTCGGGCCACCAATCGAGCGGCGCGCTCAACCGCGAAAAATACTCATCGCGGTTGGCGGCGAGCGTCAGTAGCGCGCCATCGTCGGCGCCGGGCCGCCAGTCGAATACGATCAGACACATATGAGGTAGCAGGAAGGTCCGGAATCCAGCCCTTCAAACCTCGCTCGGGAACGCATAAGGCAGCGGCTGAAACACGAGTTGCGGCCCTTCGGCGGCGCCCAGATGAACGGTTCCGCCCTCGAGCGCCGCCAGTTTGATCTCCGCCAGCAAATCGAAGCCGCCGTTCGGCGCGGCCGCCGCATTCACCACCATGCCGCACGGCTGGCCCGGGTCCTCGGCATGAAACAATTCGACGCCGGGCGCGACCGGCTGCTCCAGTGCGCCCGCGTCGAGCGCCGCGGCGCGCTCGACATGGGCTAGCGCCGTGCGCCGCTTGATCGTCCCGCGATACTGGCTGCGCGCGACGACCTCTTGCCCCGGATAGCAGCCTTTGCGGAAATTGACGGCGCCGATGACGTCGAAGTTGACCATCTGTGGCACGAACTGCTCGAGCACGCCTGCGGTGATGCGCGGCTCGCCCGCACGGATATCGAGCCAGTCCCACACCGCCGGAGAAACGCGCGCAAGTTCGCCTTCGAGCACGGCCAGGCGCGCATCGACCAGCGCTTTCGGCCCGATCCACAAATAACGGGCGCGCGCCTGCGCATCGGGCACGCGGATCAGCGACCCGGCCGGTCCCGCCACGTGCACGTGCACGCCGTCGGGCAGGGCATCGAACAGCCCCGAAAGCGCCGCACGCACGTCCCCCGCGAAGCCGACGACGCCAACCGAATCGGTCACGTCGGCCAACTTCGCCTTGGCCCGCAACACGAACATCGAAAGCCGCTTTTGCACCGACGCGGTCAGATCCTTCGATACGAGCAGGCGCACCGCGCCTTGCGCGCGCCAAGCCAGCATCGACGCGAGCAGACGCCCCTTGGGCGAGCAGTAACCGGTCAAGCGGGCGCTGGCGGCGTCCAAATGCTCGATGTCGTTCGTGAGTTGTCCGTGCAGGAATGTCGCCGCGTCGTCGCCCAGCGCCTCGATGACGCCGAACTGGTCGAGCGCCGCGAACGCGCCGCCCGAGAGCGCCGCTTCGAACTGAGCGGGAGCGGGGCGCGACGGCGCAGGGGAGGGGGAAACGGCAGCGTTTGATTGGTTCATGGAATTCGT
This sequence comes from Trinickia sp. Y13, assembly GCF_029522115.1. Taxonomy (GTDB): domain Bacteria; phylum Pseudomonadota; class Gammaproteobacteria; order Burkholderiales; family Burkholderiaceae; genus Trinickia. The sequence goes on from NZ_JAKWFK010000003.1 coordinate 505,741, forward strand.
GTGGAGTCAATCCTGACTTGGGCTTAGGCGAACAAGTATTATATGGGGTCCATCCCAGCCTTGTTGCGCATGACCCTGCTGAAGAAATGCCTCGTTTTCGGGGCGGCGTTTGCCGTCCTGCTCGCCGCGTTGGCCGCCGCAGGCGGCTACTTTTGGGCCACGCGCCCGCTCGCGTTGGCGGCCCCGACGCTCGACGTGACCATCCAACCGCGCAGCACCGTGCGCGGCGTCGCGGCGCAACTGCGGCGCGGCGGCGTGCCGATTCAGGCCGATCCGTTCGTCCTCATGACGCGCTTGTTGGGCTTGGAAAGCCGGCTGAAGTCAGGCAACTACGAGTTCAAAAGCGGGGTGACTCCCTACGAGGTGCTGCAAAAGCTCGCGCTCGGGGACGTCAACGAGTCGGTCGTGACGGTCATCGAAGGCTGGACCTTCAAGCGCATGCGGGCCGAGTTGGACGCCAACCCGGCGCTCAAGCATGATACGGCCGGCATGAGCGACGCAGCGCTGCTCGCAGCCATTGGCGCTGGCGGGCCAGGGGGCGTTCCAGCGCTTGCCGGCACCACCGGGACCACCGGAGCCGACGGATCGGCCGCGGCCAGCAACGCTCAGGCCGCCAGCGCCAACGCCAACGCCAACGCGGAAGGATTGTTCTTCCCCGATACTTACTTGTTCGACAAGGGAACGAGCGATCTGAACGTCTACCGGCGGGCGTACCGGCTGATGCAGCAACGGCTGAACGCCGCGTGGGCGGCACGCGCGCCCGGCTTGCCGTATCGTTCGCCGTACGAGGCGCTCACCATGGCGTCGCTGATCGAGAAGGAGACGGGCAAGGCAGGCGACCGGCCGCTCGTGTCGGCCGTCTTCGCGAACCGGCTGCGCATCGGCATGCCGTTGCAGACCGATCCGGCCGTGATTTACGGCCTTGGCGCGAGCTACGATGGCCACTTGCGCAAGCGCGACTTGCAAAGCGACACGCCATACAACACCTACACGCGCCGGGGCCTGCCGCCCACGCCGATCGCACTGCCGGGCATCGCGTCGCTGCAGGCGGCGATGAACCCCGCGCAGACGAGCGCGCTTTATTTCGTGTCGCGCGGCGACGGCAGCAGCGTCTTTTCCGAAACGCTCGGCGATCACAACCGAGCGGTCGATAAATACATTCGAGGACAGCAATAAATGGCGCGTGGCAAATTCATCACGTTCGAGGGTATCGACGGGGCCGGCAAGACGACGCACCTTTCCTGGTTTCGCGAGCGCCTCGAACGCAAAGTGGCGGACCTCGGCCACGCCGTCGTCACCACGCGCGAACCGGGCGGCACGGCTCTTGGCGAGGCGCTGCGCGAACTGTTGCTGCACGAGCGAATGGATCTCGAGACCGAAGCGTTGCTCATGTTCGCCGCCCGACGCGAGCATCTGGCGCAGGTCATCGAACCTGCGCTCGCGCGCGGCGATTGGGTGCTGTCCGATCGTTTCACCGATGCCACCTTCGCCTATCAAGGCGGCGGCCGCGGCTTGCCCCGGGACAAGCTCGAGACGCTCGAGCGCTGGGTGCAGGGCGGATTCGAGCCCGATCTGACGATTTTGTTCGACTTGCCGCCCGAAACGGCGAGCGCACGGCGCGGTGCGGCGCGCTCGCCCGACAAATTCGAAAGCGAAACGGAGGCATTTTTCGCCCGCACGCGCGCCGAATATCTGCGCCGGGCACAAGAGGCGCCATACCGCTTTGCGATCGTCGACGCCTCCCAAAGCATCGAACGCATCCAGGCCGCGCTCGGCGAGCTCATCGATGCGCTTTGAACGCGCGACCAACATGAAGCGACCGCATCCAACCGCATGAAGGTTCGACGATGATCTATCCGTGGCAGCACGACGATTGGAACCGCCTGCAGCGCTTGCGCGCGCAATGGCCGCACGCCTTGCTTCTTTACGGTCAGGCGGGCATCGGCAAATTGCGCTTCGCGCAGCATCTGGCGCAAGGCATGCTCTGCGAGGCGCCGACCGCCAACGGCGAGCCTTGCGGCCAATGCGTCGCGTGCAATTGGTTCCTGCAGGGCAACCATCCCGACTACCGGGCGTTACTGCCGGAGGCGCTGGCCGGAGAAGCGATAGGCGCGGTTTCCGCTGGCGCCGATGACAAGGCCGAGGGCGAAGAGGGCAAAAAGACTCGCACGCTCAGCAAGGAGATCAAGATCGAGCAAGTGCGCGCTTTGCTCGATTTTTGCGGTATCGGCGCGCATCGCGGCGGCGCGCGCGTCGTGCTGGTCTATCCGGCAGACGCGCTCAATGCCGCCTCGGCCAACGCCTTGCTCAAGACACTGGAAGAACCTCCGGCCGGCGTCGTGTTCCTGCTCGTGTCGGCGCGCGTGGACCGTTTGCTGCCGACCATCGTCAGCCGCTGCCGGCAATGGCCGATGTCGACGCCTTCGGCGAGCCAAGCGCGCGCCTGGCTCGCCGAACAAGGCGTGGCCGACGCGCCCGTGCTGCTGGCCGAGGCCGGCGGCGCGCCGCTCGCGGCGCTCGCGTTGGCCGCCGACGAGAACCGCGGGCTGCGCGACTTCACGCTCAAGCAATTGGCCGCAGGGCCCGCTTGCGACGCATTCGCTTGCGGCGAGGCATTGCAAAAGCTGCCGGTTGCCGTGGTGCTCGGCTGGCTGCAGCGTTGGCTCTACGATCTCGTAGCCGAGCGGGCCGCGCAGCGGCCTCGCTACTTTCCGGCGGCACAACGTGAGCTCGCGCAGTGCGCCGCGCGCATCGACGCCAATGCCTTTGCGCGATTCATGAAGACGGTCACGCGCGAGCGTGCGGTCGAGAATCATCCGCTCAATGCGCGCCTCGTGTTCGAGTCGCTTTTTTTGGGCTACCGAGATTTGTTCGTTTGAGGTTAGATAGGATTCCCGATGTTCGTCGATTCGCATTGCCACATCAATTTCGAAGGGCTAGTCGAGCGCCTGCCGCAGGTGCTCGAAAACATGCGCACCCATGACGTGACGCACGCGCTATGCGTCAGCGTCGACTTCGAAACGCTGCCGAGCGTGTTGGAGGTGGCTCAGGCGTATGAAAACGTGTATGCATCCGTGGGCGTGCATCCCGACCACGAGGACGCGCGTGAGCCGACGCTTGCGGAACTGATCGAGCTCGCGGCTCATCCGAAGGTGGTCGCCATCGGCGAGACCGGCTTGGACTATTACCGCCTAGAGGGAAGATCGATCGCTGATCTCGAATGGCAGCGCGAGCGGTTTCGCACGCATATCCGCGCGGCGAAGACGACGATGAAGCCGCTTATCGTCCATACGCGCGCATCGGCGGACGACACGCTGCGCATCATGGCGGAAGAGGAGGCGCACGTGCCCGGCGGCGTCATGCATTGCTTCACGGAGCCGTGGGCGGTTGCAGAACGCGCCTTGGCTCAGAATTTTTACATTTCGCTTTCGGGAATCGTTACCTTCAAGAGCGCGACCGACGTGCAGGACGTTGCGCGCCGGGTGCCGCTCGAACGGCTTTTGATCGAAACGGATTCCCCTTATTTGGCACCCGTCCCATATCGCGGCAAGCCCAATGAACCTGCGTACGTTAGTTATGTCGGACGTTACATCGCGCAGGCGCGCGGCATGCTCGACACGGAACTTGGCGCCGCGACGACGCAAAACTTCTTTCGCTTGTTCCGCATTCCGGCGCCGCATGGCGTTTGAGCGGGATCGAAGCGAAACCGAACCCCGATACGACAAAACAAAGGTAAACAAAACTTGATTATGTTCACGCACTCGTCGCTGCCGCTCGTCTTCCGCCGCATGCTGCATCGCTCGGCAAAGCTCGCCTGTGCGGGCGCGCTCGCTTCGCTCGCCGTCGCGGCGCACGCAACGGACGTCGATTCGCTCGTCAAAGCCGTCAAATTCGACGACGTGAGTGCGGTGCAAAAGGCGCTCGCGCATGGCGCCGATCCGAATGCGACCGACAAGCAGGGCATGCCGCTCATCGTGCTGGCCGCGCGCGAGAAATCGGATAAAGTCGCCAAGGCGCTCATGGCCGATTCGAAGACCGATATCGAGAAACTCGACGCCGCGGGCGAGAACGCGATGATGCTCGCGGCGCTCAACGGCGATGCCGATCTGGTGAAGGCGCTGATCGACAAGGGGGCGGAGGTGAACAAGAAGGGCTGGGCGCCGCTGCATTACGCGGCCGCGAACGGTCATGACGACGTCGTGCAACTGCTGCTCGAGAACTCGGCGTATATCGACGCCGGCTCGCCGAACGGCACGACACCCTTGATGATGGCCGCGCGCGGCAATCATCTTTCGACGGTCAAAGTGCTGCTCGATGCGGGCGCCGATTCGCGCGTGAAGAATCAACTCGGCTTGACGGCGCTCGATTTTGCCACGCGCTACCACGCCAAGGACGTGGCCGACGGGCTGCGGGACATGTACGCGCGCGAGGCGGCCGCCGCTTCGGCTGCATCTGGAGCATCTATTCCGGCTCAAAACGGTGCAAAATAAATACTTTTCGCTTCGGTGCGCTTTGCCGGGGCAATTCGCAGTACCCGTTCACCGCTCGGAGAAAAGGAAGATTATGTTGCGGGCTTTGATATGCGTGGGCACGTTGGCGCTGCCGCTTGCCGCGATGGCGGCGCCGACGACGGCCACGCTCGGGGGGGGAAAGTTCACGGCAGGCGATTTGCATAAGCTGTGCAGCCAAACCGACGCGATCTCGCGGGCGGCTTGCGTGTCCTATATCAAGGGGGCTGCCGACGGCGTGTTCAATACGATCGATGCCATCGGCGGCACGACCGGCCCCCGCGTGGGTCAGTATTTCTGCCTGCCGGATCGGATCGAGCCGCAACGGCTGGTGGACGCGGTTCGCCGGTACGTCGCCGACAACCCCGATGCCGCCGGCTATAACGCAAGCACGGCCGTCTCGCTCGGGCTCGAGAAAAGCTTCCCGTGCAAGGGCGACTAGGCGAGGGCGCAGCCAACGAACCATGGGCCGACTGATCGCCGTATCGAACCGCGTGGCAACGCCCACCGAGACCAAGGGCTCGGCCGGCGGGCTCGCCGTCGGCATCTTCAGCGCGCTCAAGGACATGGGCGGCGTATGGTTCGGCTGGAGTGGCGACGTGGTCAGCGAAGCCGTCGCCAACGCGGGCCCCACGCTCAAGGACGAAGGCCACGTGACGTTCGCCACCGTCGGGCTGACGCGGCGCGATTACGATCAGTATTACCGCGGCTTTTCGAACGCGACGCTGTGGCCCGTGTTCCACTATCGCAACGACCTGGCCGCTTATGAACGCGAGGAATACGCGGGCTACCGGCGCGTCAACGCCTGGCTGGCGCACAAGCTCGCCAAGCTGGTCGGGCCAGACGATATCGTCTGGGTCCACGACTACCACTTGATCCCGTTTGCCGAAGCGTTGCGGCGCGAAGGCCTGCGCAACCGTATCGGCTTTTTCCTGCATACGCCGTTTCCGTCTCCCCAGATCCTGCTGAACGTGCCGCCCCATCAGGACCTCGTCAAGTCGCTCTGCTGTTACGACTTGGTGGGCTTTCAAACGGACACCGATCGGGTGGCGTTTCATGACTACATCGTCCGTTATGCGGGCGGCACGGTCGACGAAAATGGCGTAGTAGAGGCCTACGGGCGCCGTCTGCGCAGCGGCGTGTATCGGATCGGCGTGTTTCCGGACGAGATTCAGCAGGAAGCGGCTCGCAACGAGAGCCGTCAGCAAGTGCTCGAGCTGAAGCACAGCCTCGAAGGCCGAAAGCTCGTGATGAGCGTCGATCGCCTCGATTATTCGAAGGGATTGATCGAACGATTCCGCGCCTTCGAGCAACTGCTCGAGCGCGCGCCGCAGTGGCGCGAGAACGTCACCTTCGTTCAAGTGGCCCCGCCCACGCGGGCAGACGTGGAAAGCTATCAGCGCATCCGTCACAACCTCGAATACGAGGCCGGGCGCATCAATGGCCGCTACTCCGGGTTAAACTACACGCCGATCCGCTATCTGAACCAGCGCTTCGCGCGCTCGCATTTGATGTCGATGTGCCGCGAATCGCAGGTCGGGCTCGTCACGCCGCTTCGCGACGGGATGAATCTGGTCGCAAAAGAGTACATCGCCGCGCAGAACCCCGACGACCCCGGTGTGCTGGTGTTGTCCGAGTTTGCGGGCGCCGCCGCCGAGCTCTGCGCGGCGCTCATCGTCAATCCGCACGATATCGCCGGCATGTCCGAGGCACTCGAGCGCGCGCTCTCGATGCCCCTCGCGGAACGTAAGCATCGCCACGAAGTCAATATGGCCGTGCTGCGACGAAACGATCTCGGCGTTTGGCGCGACACGTTCCTGGCCGATTTGCGGGCACCCTGAGCCGGCACGGGGGCATGACGCGCGGGGGCCGTACCGGTTCGCCCGGGGCAGCGCGGCGGCTCAGCGCTCGTTCGAGGCATGCCCGGCGCCTGTTTCGCGACTGTAACAGCTCGCAGTAAATGAAAAAGACGCGGGACGATGGCCGCGTCATACCAAATAATTGAAACCAAGGATGCCGCGCCGGGTGGGTTCCGCATGGAACGACGACCTAGCGCGGCCGAGCAACCGGCCGGAACCGCTCGCGCTGAGAGCGAGCCCAGGCCCTTCTGCAGGGAGTCGATCGAATGAGAATTGCCCAAATCGCGCCGCTGACCGAATCGGTGCCGCCCAAGCTGTACGGCGGCACGGAGCGCGTCGTCTCGTACATCACCGAAGCGCTGGTCGATCTGGGCCACGACGTGACGCTGTTCGCGAGCGGCGACTCGAAAACGAGTGCAAAGCTCGAGGCGGTTTGGCCCCGCGCGCTACGGCTCGACCCGGCCATTCGCGATCGCATCGCGCCGCATATGTTGCTCATGGAACTCGTGCGCCGGCGCGCCGAAGAGTTCGACGTCCTGCATTTTCATATGGACTATTACTCGTTCTCGCTGTTCAAGCGCCAAGAGACGCCGTTCGTCACGACGCTCCACGGCCGGTTGGATTTGCCCGAGCAACAGCCGGTATTCGACACGTTCAATACGGCGCCCGTCATTTCCATATCGAACGCGCAGCGCCACCCGATGCCGCAGGCTAAATGGCTTTCCACGGTCTATCACGGGCTGCCGGAGGCGCTTTATACACCCCAGCCGGTGGAGCAGAAGTATCTGGCTTTCCTCGGTCGTATCTCGCCGGAGAAGCGCGTCGACACGGCGATTCGCATCGCCGCGCATTGCGGACTGCCGATTCGCGTCGCCGCCAAGATCGATGCCGCCGACCGCGAGTATTTCGAGCGCGAGATCAAACCGCTCTTCGATCTGCCGCATGTCGAATTTATCGGAGAGATTGCCGACGACCAAAAGGCCGAGTTCTTGTCGGGCGCGCATGCGCTGCTGTTCCCCGTCGACTGGCCGGAGCCGTTCGGGCTCGTCATGATCGAAGCGATGGCGTGCGGCACGCCCGTCATCGCCTTCAACCGCGGCTCCGTGCCGGAAGTGATCGACGAAGGGTTCTCCGGTTTCATCGTGGAAGACGAAATCAGTGCGGTCGCGGCCGTCAACCGGCTGCACACGCTGCCGCGCGCGCGCGTGCGGCAGCGTTTCGAGGAACGGTTTACGTCTCACCACATGGCGCGGCAATACGTCGAGGCCTATCAAGCCGTGATTCGTGCGCAAAAGCGCGCGCGCTTCAAGGTGATCGATTCGATTTCGGGGGAAGGCGCCTCGCACGCCTGAACGGCACTGCACATCTCTCGCCGTGAGAGAGGGGTATGCCCAAGAGATGCGCAAAACGCCGGGCAATGCAAAACCGGCCCGCAGGCCGGTTTTGCAGGGGGATTGCTGCCGGCTAGATCTTGAGCCGGGTGATCTTCGTGCCCTCGAGCGAGAGGTCGCCCATGAGGCCCGCGTTCGTCATGACGATCACTTCGACCGGCTTGGTCGCTGTCGTCGTATCGATGGCGCCGTTCGCGCCCATCTTCAGCACGGCCACCGATGCATCGCCGCCGACCGACCAACCGTCGCGCGAGCGGAAGGAATTGAGCGCGTCGTCCGTCATGAATAGAAAGACCACGGCCTTCGATTGCGCGCCTGCTTGCAGACCAAACGAGCCCGACACGGTGTTGTAGTACCCGACCGTCTGGCCGCCTACGCGCAAGGCGCCTTCGCCGTATTGGCCGCCCACGACGAAGCCTGCTTGCAGAACCTTCGGGAACACCAGCACGCCATGAGCCTTCTGCACCAGTTCGCGCGAGCCGGGGACCTGCGCATAGAGGCGCGAGAGCGTTGCATCGACGCTCGAGTTGATTTCCTGACGCTTGGACACGTTGCTGCCCGGCGTCGAGCCGACGGGGTTGCCATTGTTGGTTGTCGTGGTGCAGCCGGCCAGCGCGACCGCTCCGACTACCACGGCGGCTGCGGCTTTGAGCATCAAGGTCTGTTTTTGCATGGACTTTCTCCGTTATGTTTCCGTCGGTCAAACCGCTCGACGGCAGGTTCGGACGAAGCGTGATCTCACACAACGCAAGAGAAAGTGAGCACGACCCATGCCAGGACCCGGCCCGAATTTGCCGGGCCGGCGCGCCGCAGAATGGCGCTTTCAGTGCTGGACGGTGCGCTTGACGACGGGTGGACGCCGCAGCGCCCGCCGGATGCCGGCGACGACGAGCCCAATCGCGAAGACGAAAGCGGCCGGCACGATCCAATAGCCGACGAATGCATGCCAGAGATACAGAAAGAGCGTGCGACGCCGCAATGCATATTCGGCGATCGCCTCCTGCTGGCGCGGCGCATTGGCGGCGAGCACATCGGCCGGGCAACCCAGCGCGCGGGCCTCGTCGGGCTTGCCGCGACAGCGCGCGACATCGCCCCCGGCGCGTTCAGCGTCGGTGAACTGCCATGTCGTGAGCGCTCGATCGAGGTCGACGATGTTGTAGGACATCTCTTCCTGGATCTCGCGCACAGCGACGATCGCCACGGGAACCGCCCAGAAGACGACGAGGACGAGCCAGCGTCTTACCCAGCGGTTGTGTCTCCATGCCATTGAATGCCTCCGCAATGCATTGCGCATCTACGATGAGACGGCGGCCCGATGGCTTGATGTCTTATGTCTGCGGGCCGTCCTGGCCCTCATCATAGAAGAAATGCGACGAATCGTCGCGCCCCGAACACGTCGCCGAGCGTTCGGTGTTTCCGACTCGGCAGGGCAGACCGGTAATTTCTTCAATCTTCCCGGCATTTCAGCTCCTTGGTTGCGCAACGAGCCAGTCGCGGCGGGTTCCGCCTCTCGACGCGATGTCGGAACGGCTCTTGCATGTCATCGCATGCAAGGTGTCGCTAGAACGCTTTCGCGTGCGGACGGCTTGTTCGCGCAGCAAGCCGGTCGCGAGCGAGCGCGCCGCATCTGACGCCGCACTTCGCGTGCGGCTTTCATTCCGACGGAGCGTGAGTCATGTCCGTACCGTTTTCCGAGCAGTACAAAGGGTTTGCGATCGGTGTGCAGGCATTGCGGCGGGCAAAGGAACCTCACCAGGGCGACGATGCGCCTCGCCACTTCGATATTGTCGTGACGATCTCTCGCAAGGCGAGCGGGGAACGCGGCAAAGCGGAGATGTTCGGCGTGCCGGAGCAGGCGCCGCTAGGAGATCAGATCGAGGCGCACAAGATCGGGGTTCAATTCGCGCGCGACATCATCGACGGCAAGATCGACGGTTCTTCCGTCGCGCATCTGTAGCAGCGCGAGCGCGAACGCCCGGCTGCTGCGTCGCTGCGAGCGCCCCCGAAGTCGCCGCAAAGGCACGCGGCGCGCGGCTGTGCGCGCTTTTTCCTCGTTTCGTATCAGCACAAACCCGAAGTTCGCGCGCACCATCCTTGCGCGCTCCCGCAGAAGGGTCCAGCATAGGCGCTCCCGGCGTGTGCCGGGAGGCGCTTCGCGTCGGCGTGCCAAGCGATGATGCGATGCGGCAATTCTTAGCGTTCCAATCGAAAAATCAATGCTCGCTGCGAGCCGAATAAGAAAGGAGAACCCTATGCTTCACCGCACCCGCCGCCGTTTGCTCGTTGCCGTCGCCGCGCTTGCTTGCGGCGCGCTTGCGCCGCTCGGCGCAACCGATGCGCTCGCGCAGACCGCCAAGAAGCCCAAAGTCGCCCTAGTCATGAAGTCGCTCGCGAACGAGTTCTTCCTGACGATGGAAAACGGTGCGAAGGATTATCAGAAACACAACGCCGGCAAGTTCGACCTCATCACCAACGGGATCAAGAACGAAACCGACACGGCGGCGCAGATCAACATCGTCGAGCAGATGATCAACAGCCACGTCGATGCCATCGTGCTCGCACCGGCCGATTCGAAGGCGCTCGTTCCCGTCGTGAAGAAGGCCGTCGACGCGGGCATCATCGTCGTCAACATCGACAACCGGCTGGATCCGGACGTGCTCAAGTCGAAAGATTTGAACGTGCCGTTCGTCGGCCCCGATAACCGTAAGGGCGCGGAGAAGGTTGGCGCTTATCTGGCCAAGAAACTGAAGGCCGGCGACGAAGTGGGCATCGTCGAGGGCGTCTCGACGACGACCAATGCGCAGCAGCGCACGGCAGGATTCAAGGACGCGATGCAAAAGGTCGGCGCGAAGATCGATTCGGTCCAGTCGGGCGAATGGGAAATCGACAAGGGCAATGCCATTGCTTCGGCCATGCTGAACCAGTACCCGAACCTGAAGGCGCTGCTGTGCGGCAACGACAACATGGCCATCGGCGCCGTGTCGGCGGTGCGCGCCGCCGGCAAGCAAGGCAAGGTCTATGTCGTGGGTTACGACAACATCGGCGCGATCAAGCCGATGCTCAAGGATGGCCGCGTGCTCGCCACAGCCGACCAATACGCCGCAAAGCAAGCGGTGTTCGGGATCGATACGGCGCTCAAAGCCATCACCGAGCACAAAAAGCAATCGGAGTTGTCTGGCGTGGTCGAGACGCCCGTCGACCTGGTCACCAAGGCTGGGAAGTAACGCTCGCGTAACGGTAAGTAACGGTCGAGTCCGATGCGGCGTGCGGCGCCCCCGGCGCGGGGCCGCACGCATGGCCGTGCGCGGGCGGTTGCGGTTCGCTCAAGAAAGGGCGGGAATCTGCCGTTATCCTCCGACATAAGCGTCATGGCGGCTGGCTGGCGCGAGAGGGCCGACGCAGCGGCCAGCCCGAGAACGGAAACCCGATGGATTTGACCGACCACGACGAATCGAACGCAGTGCTCAGCGTGACCGGCATCGGCAAGGTCTATAGCGAACCTGTGCTCGCCGACGTCACGCTCTCGCTCTATCCGGGCGAGGCGCTCGCGTTGACCGGCGAAAACGGCGCCGGCAAAAGCACGCTGTCCAAGATCGTCGGCGGGCTCGTCGCGCCGAGCGGCGGCACGATGCGGCTCATGGGCGCGGACTACTCGCCCAAGAGCCGGCACGAGGCCGAAGCGCTCGGCGTGCGCATGGTCATGCAGGAGTTGAACCTGCTGCCGACGCTGACCGTCGCCGAAAATCTCTTCTTCGAGCGGTTGCCGCGGCGCGGCCCGCGCGGGCTCGGTTGGATCGACCGCGCCCGCTTGCGCGAGGATGCGCGCGCGGCCATGGCGCGCGTCGGCCTCGATGCGATCGACCCCGATACGCCCGTCGGCGCGCTCGGCATCGGCCATCAGCAGATGGTCGAAATCGCGCGCAATCTGATCGACGACACGCGCGTGCTGATCTTCGACGAGCCGACGGCGATGCTCACGGCGCGCGAAGTGGATTTGCTGTTCGCGCAAATCGATCGCCTCAAAGCGAGCGGCGTCGCAATCGTCTACATCTCGCATCGGCTCGAGGAACTCGCGCGCGTCGCCGAGCGAGTCGCCGTGTTGCGCGATGGACGCCTCGTGGCCGTCGATAGCATGACGAACGTGACGAGCGAGCGCCTCGTCGCCCTGATGGTGGGGCGCGAGCTCGGCGAGCGCATCGACCTCGGCGAGCGCCGCATCGGCGCGCCGTTGCTCAAAGTCGAAGGGCTCACGCGCGGCACGGCGGTGCGCGACATATCGTTCGAGGTGCGCGAAGGCGAAATCTTCGGTGTGAGCGGCTTGATCGGCGCAGGGCGTACCGAGCTGATGCGGCTCATCTACGGGGCGGACAAGGCCGAGCATGGCGTCGTCTCGATCGGGCGGCCGCCGGCGCCCGTGAGAATCGGTTCGCCTGCCGACGCGGTGCGCCACGGCATCGCATTGATCACCGAAGATCGCAAAGGCGAGGGGCTCTTGCTGCCGCACTCGATCGCCGCCAATGTCTCGCTCGGCAATATGGACAGCGTTTCCCGCTGGGGGCTGGTGCAGGGCCAGCGCGAGCAAGCTTTGGCGCACAAGCAAATGCAAGCGCTACGCGTGCGGGCGCACAGCAGCGCCCAGAGCGTGGGCGAGCTCTCGGGCGGCAATCAGCAGAAGGTCGTCATCGGCCGGTGGTTGGCGCGCGATGCGGACGTGCTGCTCTTTGACGAACCGACGCGCGGGATCGACGTCGGCGCCAAATTCGACATCTACATGTTGCTGGGCGCGCTGGCCAGGGAAGGTCGCGCGCTCGTCGTCGTATCGAGCGACCTGCGCGAGCTGATGCTCATTTGCGACCGCATCGGCGTCATGTCGGCCGGTCGGATGACGGGCATTTTCAATCGGGACGAGTGGACGCAAGACGCGCTGCTCGCCGCGGCGTTCGCGGGTCACATGAACGGTTCGCGCTCGGCCGCGCTCTCTCACTCTCAAGACGCACGGAGCCTGTCATGACCGATCCGACCGCGCGCCCCGATGGCGGGCCCGCCATCATCGGCGATGCGCCGAGCGCTCGAGCAGCCGGGACCCGGCTCGGTTTTTCGAATTATCTCGGCCTGGCCGGGGCGCTGGCTGCGATGGTGGGCCTGTTTTCGCTGCTCAGTTCGCATTTTCTGACGTACGAAACGTTCAGCACGATCGCCAATCAGATCCCCGACCTCGTCGTGATGTCGGTCGGCATGACCTTCGTGCTGATCATCGCGGGCATCGACCTGTCGGTGGGCTCCGTGCTCGCGCTGGCGGCGTCCGTCGTCAGCGTGGCGGCGCTCAAATGGGGCTGGGGCCCGGTGCCGGCCGCGCTCGTCGGCATGGCCGCCGCCGCCGTCACAGGCACCGTCACGGGCGCCGTCACCGTGGGCTGGCGCATTCCCTCGTTCATCGTCTCGCTCGGGGTGCTTGAAGCGGCACGGGGCGTGGCCTACCAATTGACGAACTCGCGCACGTCGTACATCGGCGACGCGTTCGATTTTCTGTCGAATCCGATTGCGGTCGGCATCTCGCCGTCGTTCGTGATTGCCGTCGTGGTGATGATCGCCGCGCAACTCGTGCTTCAGCGCACCGTGTTCGGGCGGCATCTGGTCGGAATCGGGACGAACGAGGAAGCCGTGCGGCTGGCGGGCGTCGACCCGCGGCCCTACAAGGTGGCCGTGTTCGCGCTGATGGGCGCGCTCTCGGGCCTTGCCGCGCTCTTTCAGATCTCGCGTCTCGAAGCCGCGGATCCGAATGCGGGCGTCGGCCTGGAGCTGCAAGTCATCGCGGCCGTCGTCATCGGCGGCACGAGCCTCATGGGCGGGCGCGGCTCGGTCATCAGCACGTTCTTCGGCGTCTTGATCATTTCGGTGTTGGCGGCGGGCCTTGCGCAAATCGGCGCGAACGAGCCGACCAAGCGAATCATCACGGGCGCGGTCATCGTCGTGGCCGTAGTGTTGGACACCTATCGGAGCCGGCGCAGACGAAGTTGAGCGTCCGGTTCGCGGACTGGGCCGTCTCGTCGCGCGGGGAAACGCGGCAAAACGGCATCGGAGTAGCATTGACGAAGCAAGTGCCCGGCTCGGCGAGCCGGCAAGAAAAAAACAAGCGAGAGAGTATCGGTAATGGCGACGATCAAGGATGTGGCGGCCATGGCCGGCGTGTCGTTCACCACCGTGTCGCACGTGGTCAACAACACTCGGCCGGTGTCGGCCGACGTGCGCGCGAAGGTCGAGCGCGCGATAAATCAGCTCAACTATGTACCTTCGGCGGTCGCCCGATCGCTCAAGGCACGCTCGACGGCGACGATCGGGCTCGTCGTGCCCAACAGCACGAACCCGTATTTCGCCGAACTCGCGCGCGGCGTCGAGGACGGCTGCGCGCGGGAAGGCTATTGCATGTTCTTTTGCAACTCCGACGACGACCCCGCCAAGCAACGAAACTATCTGCGCACCTTGCAAGAAAAGCGCACCGACGGGCTCATCGTGGCGTCCGCCGGCGAGGATGCGGTGCTGGCCGCGAGCTTGGCCGATAGGCGCGAGCCGCTCGTCATCGTCGATCGCAACATCGAGGGGCTGTCGGCCGATCTGGTTCAGATCGACCATGAGCGCGGGGCGTATCTGGCCACGAAGCATTTGCTCGAGCTCGGGCACGTGCGTATCGGATGCATCGCGGGCTCGGTGACGACGGCCGTGAGCGCCATGCGCGTGCATGGCTTTATTCGCGCGATGGCCGAACGCGGCATCGAAATCGAGCCGAGCGCCATAGCGGAAGGCGATTTCACGGGCGCGGGGGGGCAGGAAGCGGCCGGGCGGTTGTTCGACACCGTGCGGCCCACGGCGATCTTCGCCTGCAACGACATGATGGGCATTGGCGCGTTGCGCGTGGCTGCCGAACGCGGCATCCGCGTCCCACAGCACTGCTCGATCATCGGATTCGACGACATCGAGCTCGGCAGTTATACCTACCCGGCGCTGTCCACCGTCGGCCAATCGGTGCGCGCGCTCGGCGAAGCGGCCGCCCATATGCTGATCGAGCGGATCGGCGGCGCCGTGAGCGGCCCGCCGCGGCGCCGTGTGATCACGCCGCGCCTGATCTTGCGCGAGTCGACAGCCGTATTCGCCGGCCCTATGGATGCCGCCTTGTGCGCGTAAGTGCACGGGTGTGCTCGAATCGACGCAAGCTCGCGCGCGCCACCCCCGTGGCGGCGGCCGTGCGCTTCGCTCAGCGTGCGGCTGCGCTCTCGGGGACGCGCGCGAGCGCGCAGCCCTTCATCCCCACGCTGGCCGAGCTCGACGCGATGCGGTGAAGGAGGGGCGCGCCGCCACTCGCCGTCTTCGTCTCGGCGCGCCCCATTTATCGTATCTATCGCCTTTCTCAAGTCCTCCTATCGCCGCGCCGTAAACAACGTTCAGAGCAAACGTTTGTATCCGGGCGAGCGCAAGCAAGCGCGTGCCCATTTCGGTTCGGAAGCGAGGGACTTTGCATGTTGACGAAAGGTCTGACGATCAAAACGCGGCTTGGCTTGACGATGGCCTTCCTGTCCGCGCTAGTGCTGGCCCTAGGGGTGTTGGGCTTATCGGCCATGGGCCGCGCGAACCATGCCACACGCGACATTTACGAGAACCAGATGCCGAGCGCTGTCGCGATCGGTATGGCGGAGAGCTACGCGGCGCGGGAACGCCTCGCGCTGGATCGGGCGGCAATGCATGCGGCCGAAGCGGAAAGCGCCCAAAAGAACTTCGACCGCGCTGCCGTGCTGCACGGCGTGTCGGAAGATTGGTGGAAAAAATACCTCGCGATGCCGCACGATGCCTCGGAGGACGCGCTCGTCCGAGAGGCAACGGCCAAGCGCGAGGCGCTGCAAGGCGTGATCTCCGCCTACAAGGATGCGATCAAAGCGAACGACCACGACAAGATCCTCAGCAGCGCCGACGATCTGCAAGGCGCGTTCGTCGCGCTGTCCAAAAGCGACGACGCGCTGAGCAAACACCAGTTTTCGCAGTCGAAGGCCGAGTTCGACGCCGCGCAGTCGAGCAACGATACATTGCGAACCGTAACGATCTCGCTGCTCGTGGCGGCGCTCGCGGCAGCGCTCGTGGCGTATTTGAACCTGCGGCGGGCGATTGCACGCCCGCTCGCCGATGCGCTGTCCAATTTCGACGCGATCGCCGCCGGCGATCTGCGCACGCCCATCGTCGTGCGTACGCACGACGAGATGGGTCTCATGCTCGAGGGCCTCGCCAAAATGCAGCGCAGCCTGACCGAGACGGTGCGCACGGTCCGTAGCGGCAGCGAATCGATTGCCTCTGCCACCAAGGAAATCGCCGCTGGCAACCTGGATCTGTCGGCGCGCACCGAGCAGCAAGCGGCGTCGCTGCAAGAGACCACGTCGAGCATGGATCAACTGACGGGCACGGTGCGGCAGAACGCCGACAATGCCCGGCAGGCGAGCGCGCTCGCCGCCAATGCCTCCGAGATCGCCAACAAGGGGAGCGAGGTGGTCGGCCAAGTCGTCGGAACGATGGGCGAAATCAACGAGAGTTCGGCCAAGATCGCCGACATCATCACGATCATCGAAGGCATCGCGTTCCAGACGAACATCCTCGCGCTCAATGCGGCCGTGGAAGCGGCGCGCGCGGGCGAGCAGGGGCGCGGGTTCGCGGTCGTGGCGGGCGAAGTGCGAGCGCTGGCGCAGCGCTCGTCGGGTGCGGCCAAGGAAATCAAGACCCTCATCGACACCTCGGTAGAACGGGTGCGCTCGGGGTCGGCGCTCGTGGGCGAGGCCGGCCGCACGATGGAAGAGATCATTGCAGCGGTGCAGCGCGTGACGGACATCATGGGCGAAATTGCCGCGGCCTCGGAAGAGCAGAGCGGCGGCATCGGCGAGGTGGCGCGAGCCGTTTCTCAGATGGACGAGGTCACGCAGCAAAACGCCGCGCTGGTCGAGCAGGCATCGGCCGCAGCGCAATCGTTGCAAGAGCAAGCCGACCGCTTGCGCACGGCGGTCAGCGTTTTCCAGCTCGCCGACGACAGCAGCGGTTGGCGCGCGCCCCCAGCGGATCGCGCACCGTCCCCCGCTGCAGGCCAAGCCGCGCGCAAACCGATGGCAAAGCCGGCATCGAGCGCGGGCGGTCGCAACGGCTCGGCGGCTCAAACGTCTTCGCGGCCGCACGTTCCCACGCGCGCCGTCGCCTCGCTCGCTGCGCCGCAGCCCAAGCCCGCCGCGACCGCACGAGATCTGGCGGTCGCGCCTTCCACGTCTACGCCTTCCACGCCGTCTATCCAAGCATCGGCGCCCGCGCCGGCGAGCGGCTCCAAGCGCGCGGCGGCAGCAGCCCCCGCGCCCAAGGTTCTCGCTTCGACGGCCGTGCCGAAGTCGGCCTCGTCCGACGACGATTGGGAAACCTTCTGACCGCACAGGGCAGCCGGGGCGGCGATGTCGGCGCGAACCCGCTCGCGCCGCACGACCGCCTGTCCATGCCTGCCTGGCTTCGACACGGCGCGTTGCCGTTACGGTTGCTTTGCTGAGGCGCGACTGTCCGCTTCATCTGCCCCCCAAAAACACTCACGCGCGCCCAGCGCTGCGGCGGCGCTTCTGGCGTAGCGGCACACACCTTCACGCGTCGCCGTGCGGTCCACGCGCCTGTGCACAACCGGGCGCGCGTGCCGATGCATGTTACGAGCGCCTCCCTCTCTTTACGATCCGAACTTCGCGAAAGTTGTAACGGATGCGTACGCGTGTCGTCCGAAATGCTGCCTGGCGCGTATACGGAGAAAGAACGCGGAGAGAGGACGTGGAGAAAGAATGCAAAGCGCTTTCGACGCACGCGGTAAGCCGTTCGAGCGCTTGGTTGCGATGCTTGCGAAGGTCGAACCGCGAGCAGGCATTGCGTGTGCAATGGGGCCATGGGACCGTGCGGCGCAGCGGTGTCGTCATCGCGAAGCGGACGACCAGCAGGCGAGATTTCAGAGTGTCGACGCGAATGCCGTTATGTGAGAAAAGAGACCATAGGTTGCGACGCAAGCCCACATAGCGATGAGCGCGAAACGCGCGTCGTGCGTTCGCTCGATCCAAGTTCGAACGTGACGATCGACGAAGGCGAGTAAGCGGGGCGACGCATGCGAGTACGAGGACGCACGAGCGTGCAGAACATGCGAGAAGCAGGACAAAGATTGTAGGCGACAGTCCGTACATCTCCAAGTTAGGGCACACGTGGATGACCTAGGGCAACGGAGGCAGTGAAAAATAATTTAAAAGGGTTTAGGATGAATTCGAGCGAGGTCGTTTCGGTATTGCCCCCCAGTAGACGACATCGTCCGCAGACTTGGGCGAGGAGGTAGCATGGATATATACAGCAGCTTCGCGGAACGCTTCGAGAAAACCCGGGAGGAGGAATTCTCGCTCGAAGAGTATCTCGCGCTCTGCAAGAACAATCCCGCCGCATACGCGACGGCCGGCGAACGCATGTTGACCGCAATCGGGGAACCAGAGCAAGTCGACACACGCCACGATCCACGGTTGTCGCGGATCTTCGCGAACAAGGTGATCAAGGTGTATCCCGCGTTCCGCGAGTTCTATGGCATGGAGGACGTGATCGAGCAGGTGGTCGCGTATTTCAGGCACGCGGCGCAGGGGCTCGAGGAAAAGAAACAAATCCTTTATCTGCTTGGCCCCGTGGGCGGCGGCAAATCGTCGATAGCGGAACGGCTCAAGCAACTCATGGAGCGTGTGCCGTTTTACGCTATCAAGGGCTCGCCCGTCAACGAATCGCCGCTCGGGCTGTTCGACTACGACGAAGACGGCCCCATTCTCGAGGAGCAATACGGCATCCCTCGCCGCTATCTGAAGAGCATCCTGAGTCCGTGGGCCGTCAAGCGCTTGCACGAGTTCAACGGCGATATCCGCAAGTTCCGCGTGGTGCGGCGCTACCCGTCGATTCTGCGGCAGATCGGCATCGCCAAAACCGAGCCGGGCGACGAGAACAATCAGGACATCTCCTCGCTCGTCGGTAAGGTCGATATCCGCAAGCTCGAGCAGTACGCGCAAGACGATGCCGACGCATACAGCTATTCGGGCGGTCTGTGTCTCGCCAATCAGGGTCTGCTCGAATTCGTCGAAATGTTCAAGGCACCGATCAAGGTGCTGCACCCATTGTTGACCGCCACACAGGAGGGCAACTTCAAGGGTACGGAAGGGTTCGGCGCGATTCCGTTCGAAGGCGTCATCCTCGCGCACTCGAACGAATCGGAATGGAAGGCGTTCCGCAACAACCGCAATAACGAGGCATTGCTCGACCGCATTTTCGTGGTCAAGGTGCCGTATTGCCTGCGGGTGTCGGAAGAGATCCGGATCTACGAGAAACTGATCCGCAACTCCTCGCTCGGCAACGCCGTGTGCGCCCCCGGAACGTTGAAGATGATGGCGCAATTTTCGGTGCTCACGCGCCTGCAAGAGCCTGAGAACTCGAATCTGTTCTCGAAGATGCAGGTGTACGACGGCGAAAATCTGAAGGACACCGATCCGAAAGCTAAGTCGTACCAGGAGTACCGCGATTACGCCGGCGTCGACGAAGGCATGACGGGCGTATCGACGCGATTCGCGTTCAAGATCTTGTCGCGCGTGTTCAACTTCGATACGGCCGAAGTGGCGGCCAACCCCGTGCACTTGATGTACGTGCTCGAGCAGCAAATCGAACGCGAGCAGTTCCCACCGGAAACCGAGCAGAAGTATCTGTCGTTCGTGAAGGATCTGCTCGCCTCGCGGTACGCCGAATTCATCGGCAAGGAGATCCAAACCGCGTACCTCGAATCGTATTCGGAGTACGGCCAGAACATATTCGATCGCTACGTCACGTATGCCGATTTCTGGATCCAAGATCAAGAGTTCCGCGATCACGACACGGGCGAAAGCTTCGACCGTGCGGCGTTGAACGCCGAGCTCGAAAAGATCGAGAAGCCGGCCGGCATCAGCAACCCGAAGGATTTCCGCAACGAAATCGTGAACTTCGTGTTGCGCGCCCGTGCCGCCAACGGCGGCAAGAACCCGGCTTGGATCAGCTACGAGAAGCTGCGGGTCGTGATCGAGAAGAAGATGTTCTCCAACACGGAGGAATTGCTGCCCGTCATTTCGTTCAACGCGAAGGGTTCTGCCGAAGAGCAACGCAAGCACGAAGATTTCGTCAATCGTATGGTCGCCAAGGGCTACACACCGAAACAGGTGCGCCTGCTCTGCGACTGGTATCTGCGCGTGCGCAAGTCGTCGTAACGGTAGCGGCGCTTTAGGCAGCAGAAGTAGCAGTAACGGTAGTAGCGGGCGCGACGCGCTCGCGGGTTCGCCGCCCGCGAGCGCCAACCAAGCGCTTCATGCGCAAGCGGCGCGCGAAGTGCGGGCATATCGCCCGCACCAGGGCTCGTCGTGTCGCTTTCGGCAATTGGAAGCGGGAGACTGGATGTGCTTCA
This sequence comes from Trinickia sp. Y13, assembly GCF_029522115.1. Lineage (GTDB taxonomy): Bacteria > Pseudomonadota > Gammaproteobacteria > Burkholderiales > Burkholderiaceae > Trinickia. Next base: position 525,986 of record NZ_JAKWFK010000003.1, read on the forward strand.
TCAAATCATCGACCGCAGGTTGGCAGGTAAGAACAAGAGCATTGCGAATCGCGAGCGCTTTTTGCGCCGCGTAAAGAGCTATATTCGGCGCGCTGTCTCCGAGGCGGTGCGAGATCGCAGCATCAAGGACATTCAAAGCACGCAGAGCATCACCATTCCGCGCAAGGATATCGCCGAGCCCCAGTTTCGTCACGGTCCCGGCGGCAAGCGCGAGATCGTTCACCCCGGCAATTCCGACTACGTGCGCGGCGACAAGATTCCGCGGCCCAACGGCGGAGCCGGCGGCGGCGGCAGTCAAGCGAGCAACGAGGGCGAAGGCGAGGACGATTTCGTCTTCGAATTGAGCCGCGACGAATTCATGCAGTACTTCTTCGACGATCTCGAGCTGCCTCGGCTCGTGAAGACGCATCTGCTCGCCGTGCCCACGTGGAAGAACATTCGCGCGGGCTGGGCGGCGGAAGGCACGCCGAACAACATCGACGTCGTGCGCTCGCTGCGCAGCGCATTGGGCCGGCGCATCGCGCTCGGCGCGCCACTCGTCAATCAATTGCACGAGCTAGAACGTCAATACGAGACGCTCGCGAACGAACCCGGCGATCACGGGGAAGAGCTCAAGCGCTTGGAAGAAGAGCTGCACCATTTGCGCGGGCGCATCTGGCGCATTCCGTTCATCGATCCGTTCGATCTGCGCTACGTCAATCGCGTCAAGCAGCCGCAGCCGTCCAGCCAGGCGGTGATGTTCTGCCTGATGGATGTATCCGGTTCGATGGACGAGCAGCGCAAGGACTTGGCCAAGCGTTTCTTCATTCTGCTGTACCTCTTCCTCAAACGTAACTACGAAAAGATCGAAGTCGTGTTCATCCGCCACCATACGCGGGCTGAGGAAGTGGACGAAGACACGTTCTTTCATTCGACGGAAAGCGGCGGGACGGTCGTATCGAGCGCGCTCGAGCTCATGCGCAAGATTCAGAACGAGCGTTATTCCCCGACTGAATGGAACATTTACGGAGCGCAGGCGTCAGACGGGGACAATTGGACTGACGACTCGCCCAAGTGCCGACGGATCTTGCAGGAGGACATCCTGACGAAAGCCCGGTACTTCGCCTATATTCAAGTCGCGCCCGAAGAGCAAAATCTTTGGCTGGAGTATGCTCAGCTTGCGCTGACGGAACCTCATCTGGCGATGAAGAAGGTCGACGCCGCGGCCGATATCTACCCGGTTTTCCGGGAGCTGTTCGAGAAGCAGGTGGCGGCTTCATGACGACTAAGCATTTACATAACGAATCGCGCGGTTATCAGCCGGAGCGGGGCCGTAAGCGCGCGCAAGAGCGGCAAACACCGGGCGAGCAGCCTGCGCAGCAAGCGTCCGCCGAGAGCGGCGCGCCAGGCTCGACCGAAGCACCTGCACCCGTTGTGGCGCAAAGGGAACCCCGTATGAACGTCGCCGACCGCAGACCATTGCCGTGGCCGTCCGATTGGACCTTCGAGTTGATCGAAGAGTACGACACCCATATCGCGGCAGCCGCCGAGCAATACGAGTTGGACGTCTATCCGATCCAGCTCGAACTCATCAGCGCCGAGCAGATGATGGACGCCTATGCGTCCGTCGGCATGCCGGTCAACTACCGGCATTGGTCGTTCGGCAAGCATTTTCTGGCGACGGAAAAGAGCTACCGGCGCGGCCAGATGGGGCTCGCCTACGAAATCGTCATCAATTCGAACCCCTGCATCGCGTATCTGATGGAAGAGAACACGATGACGATGCAGGCGCTCGTGATCGCGCACGCGGCCTACGGCCATAACTCGTTCTTCAAGGGCAACTACCTGTTCCGCCTTTGGACCGACGCGCACGCGATCATCGACTATCTCGTCTACGGCAAGAACTACATCGCCGAGTGCGAAGAGCGCTACGGCATGGATCGCGTCGAAGAACTGCTCGATTCGTGCCACGCGTTGATGAATTACGGCGTGGATCGTTACAAGCGCCCGCAAAAGCTTTCGCTCGCCAAGGAAGCGGCGCTGCGCCGCGAACGCGAAGCCTATCTGCAATCGCAGGTGAACGAACTATGGCGCACGCTGCCGTCGCACAATGCGCCGCTCGCCGAGGAAGAGGAAGAGCGCTATCCGCCCGAGCCGCAGGAGAACTTGCTTTATTTCGCCGAAAAGAACGCGCCGCTACTCGAGCCGTGGGAGCGCGAGGTCATTCGAATCGTGCGCAAGATCGGGCAGTATTTCTACCCGCAGCGGCAGACGCAGGTCATGAACGAAGGATGGGCTACGTTCTGGCACTACACGCTGCTCAATACGCTCTACAACCAGGGCCTGCTCGAAGACGGCTTCATGATGGAGTTCCTGCACTCGCACAGCAACGTCATCTATCAGCCGCCCGTGACGAAACCGTATTACAACGGCATCAATCCGTACGCGCTCGGTTTTTCGATGATGAGCGACATTCGCCGGATCTGCGAAACGCCCACGGAAGAGGATCGCCGCTGGTTCCCCGACATCGCCGGCACGCCTTGGCTGCAGACGATGCACTACGCAATGCGCAACTTCAAGGACGAGAGCTTCATTGCGCAGTATCTTTCGCCGCAATTGATTCGCGACATGCGCTTGTTTTCGGTGCTGGACGACGATACGCGCGACGCGCTGGAAGTGTCGGCGATCCATGACGACAGCGGTTACCAGCATGTGCGGCAATCGCTGTCGCGCCAGTACGACATGCATCACCGGGAACCGAATATCCAGGTGTGGTCGGTCAATACGCGCGGCGACCGCAGTCTGACGTTGCGGCACTTCATGAGCGACAACCGCCACCTCGCGGGGGATAGCGAAGAAGTGCTCAAGCATATGGCGCGGCTGTGGCAGTTCGACGTGTACCTCGAGAGCGTCGATGAGAACGGCACGGTCAGGAAACGTTACGACTGCCGCTACGTGCCGCCGCCCGTGCGCTTATGAGCCTGGACTAATTGGGGCCAACGGGCCCTAGCGCAGCCTAAGCCGCGGTTTGCGGGCCGGTTCGCACGCCATTTTTGCCGCGTCGTTGCTGCTTTAGCCGCCGGGCCGCTTAGTGCGGCCCGCTTCGATTGCGGTCCCAGCCGCGATGCAGCAAAGCGCGCACGTCGTCGTCGCTCGTTTCTTCGAAATCGGCGTAATGCTGCCCGACGCTGAAGAAGGGAAACGGTTGGGCGATGCAAACGAACGCATCGACGAGGCCGGAGAACTCGTCTTCGACGTGCGGCGGGGCAACGGGCAGGGCGGCGATAAGCCGGGCCGGTTTTCGGCCGCGCAGCGCGAGCACGGCCGCTTTCATCGTGGCCCCCGTGGCAATGCCGTCGTCGACCAGCACGACAGTGCGTCCCTCGATTTGCACGGGAGGGCGATCCCCTCGATATAGCGCTTCACGCCGAGTGAGTTCGACGCGCTCTTGCGCGAGCACGGCGTCGAACTGCGCTTGCGAAACCTGCATGGCATCCATCGTGTCGCGCTCGACATGAAGGGCATTGCCCGATGCAATGGCGCCCATGGCCAATTCCTTATGGCCGGGCACGCCGATTTTTCGCACGGGCAAGACATCGAGTTCGGCCGCAAAGGCCTGGGCAATTTCGAACGCTACCGGGACGCCGCCGCGCGGCAACGCCAGCACGACAGTGCCGGGGCCGATTTGGCCACGCAAGCGCTCGGCCAGCATGCGGCCCGCTTCGGTGCGGTTTTTGAAGATGGCATCCATATGCGCACCTATGAGAAGCGCGCGACGATGCCCCCGCCCGTGGCTGCGGCTCGCTCGTCGGCATGCGTTCCATTGTAGTCACCGTGCGCCCGGCGGTGGCCCGCGCAATGCGGCTCACCTGCCGAGAACCGGAACCTACAGCGCATCGTGGAAAATGATCCCGACCGTATGCCGGCGTCCCGATCGCAACCGGCTTACCCCGTGACGCAGATTGACGCGGTAAGGACCACGCGTGCCCTGCACGGGGCGCTGACTGACGGCGAACACAACGGCGTCGCCCTGCGCGAGCGCAACCACTTCGGCGCGAGACTGCATGCGTGGACGCTGCTCGGTCAGCACGAATTCGCCGCCGGTGAAGTCGCGTCCCGGCTCCGACAGCAAAATGGCCACTTGGATCGGGAAGACATGTTCGCCGTAAAGATCCTGGTGCAGACAGTTGTAGTCGCCCTCATCGTATTGAAGGATGAGCGGCGTCGGACGTTTCTGGCCTGCGGCATGGCAGCGTTCGATGAACGTCGCATGCGTCTTGGGGTAGCAAACGTCGATGCCCATCGCCTCGTTCCAGCGGTTCGCGGTGGGTACGAGATGCGGGTAGATCGTCGTGCGCAGGCGCTCGATCAGCTTCGGCAGCGGGTACGCGAAGTACTTGTATTCGCCCCGGCCGAAACCGTGGCGGCCCATGACGACGCGGCTGCGATAAAGCCGATCGCAATCGTATTGCTGCGCGAGCGCATGGCATGAGCCGGGGGCGAGCAAGGTGGGGATCACCGCGTAGCCGTACGCATCCAGGGATGCTTCGATTGCGGCCCAGTCGAGCGCTTTCACCTTGTCCATCACTTGGGTGGCTGAAGCAAAGGCGGCATCGACCGGGCCATCGTCGATGGCGGTTGCGCGGTGGGATTGGAGGAGGGGGCTCAAGATCGATTGCGCATTCGGTGTGGAGTACGCCGCGTATCTTGCGCCGATCGGGGCATCGTCGCACACCGTGTCTTGCGCTTTCATTCGATCGCGCCACGCCGGCAGAAGCCCGCCCACATCGCTACCTTCGCTCCGTTTCCATTCGCGCGAATCTCACAGAATCTCGAGCGCGAGCGCAATGCCCTGACCGCCACCGATGCAGAGGGTGACGATGCCACGTCGGCCGCCGTTCCGCTGCATCTGGTGCAAAAGACGGGTGATCAAGACAGCGCCGCTTGCGCCAATCGGGTGACCATGAGCAATCGCGCCCCCTTCGGCATTGACGATGTCTTCCGCAAAACCCAATTCGCGCAGACAGGCCAATGCAATTGCGGCAAACGCCTCATTGATTTCCACCCGATCCACATCGGCCACTGACCAGCCGGCGCGACCCATGGCCTGTCGGACGGCGGGAATGGGCCCCAGGCCGAAGAAACCCGGCTCCACGGCCCCTACACCATAGCTGGCGACCCGCGCCACCGGCGTCAGACTATTCCGCTCGGCCCAGTTGCGTTCGGCGACGATCATCGCGGCTGCACCACTGTTCAGCCCGGGGGCATTGCCGGCGGTGATCGTGCCGTCCTTGCGGAAAGCCGGACGCAACTTGGCGAGGGATTCAGCCGTCGTGTCCGGCCGGTTGTGCTCGTCTCTTGAAAAGACGGCCGGTCCCTTGCGGCCGGATACCTCGACTGGCGCAATCTCGGCATCAAACAGGCCCAAGGACTGCGCCTCGGCGAAACGCTGTTGCGAGCGCAGCGCCCAGCGGTCCTGGTCTTCGCGCGAAATGCCGTACTTCGTCACCAGGTCCTCGGTATGCCAGCCAGAATGCTGGCCGCTGAACGCGTCGTTCAGTCCGTCCATCAGCATGCTATCGAACAGGGTGACGTCGCCCATCC
>NZ_JAKWFK010000040.1 GCF_029522115.1 Trinickia sp. Y13
ATGTCAAAGGCAGATACAAATGTCGCAGCGCCAGCTATTTACAAATGTCGTATGTCTCGTTGGTTTGCCGTGCAGGCAGCGTAGAAGAATGAGGGTTGAACGGGCAGGGCGCAGAAGCATCAGGTGGTTGGCCTGGCAGACCGACGAGCGGATTTTGGAGGTTGGGTCGGCGCCAACTGCACGATCACTTCGTTCAGATCCGCTTGCGTCATCTCCCGCTGTTTCTTCGTGCCCGGCAAGCGCTCCTTGCCGCGCACCGGCACGCCATGATTGGTGCGCGAGGGCGAACCCGAGGCGCGTCGATCGTCGCGCTGCGCCTGCAGCGCCTGCGCCACCTGTAGCGCGTGCGCCAAACGCTTATGCTCGACAATGGCCCCTTGATCGATCTGCGAGAGCCGGTCATAGGGCACATAGGGCATCGCCACGCCCTCGGCCCGAATCTCGATGTGCCCATCGGGATATTCCCAGACCTCGATCGTCCGGTGGATCAGCTTGCGGTTCGCCGGCGTATCGTCCAGCAGATAGATCACGCGGTCGTACTGCACCGTGAGCGCCTTGGTGACCTTGCGCGGCTCGCGCCACGTGAACAATAACTCCAGGTTCTCGTCGGCCCGCAGCGGCCGATGCGCATCGAACGCGCTCCTGGGCGGCTTGGCGAAACGCGCGTTGTACGCGGCGATGAAGGAGGGCGCATAGGCATTGGCCGCCTCGACCGTGCTGATGCCGCGCAAGCGCAGTTCCTTCACGAGCCGGTCCTGCAAGGTCAGATGCGCCCGCTCCACGCGCCCCTTGGCCGAGCTGCTGTTGGCACAGAACGTGTCGATGTTCAATTCGTACATCGCGCGCCCGAAGTGCGTCACGCCCTTGTCGCCGGTCGTCGCGTACTGGCTGCTGCGAAACACGCTGGCCTTGTCGCTGTACAGCGCCATCGGCTTGCCGTAGCGCTCGATATACGCGCGCGTGGCCTCGAAGTAGCTGAAGGTCGATTCCGTTGCCGTGAAGTGCAGCATCATCAAGCGGCTCGTCGCATCGTCGACATAGACCAGCAGCGTACAGGCGGGCGCTCGTTCCTCGAACCAGCGATGGTCACTGCCGTCGATCTGGATCAGTTGCCCCAGACACGCCTGCCGCGCCCGCGGCTGATAGATCTTGGGCGGACGCTGCCGACGCGGAATCCAGAAGCCGGCCTCCGTCATGAGCCGTCTAACCGTTTCCTTGGCCAGGTGGATGCCATGGCACTCCCACAGCTTCTCGCAGGCCAGTGTCGGCCCGAAATCGGCGTAGCGCTCGCGAATGATCGAGAGCGCTCGACACGCCGTGTTCTCATCGAGCCGCCGGTTACCTCGACGCCCGCGTTTGCGCGAGGCCAGTCCGGCCGCGCCCAACTCTCGATAGCGTGTCACCAATCGCTCCACTTGACGCACGGTCAGGCCCAGCCGCTCAGCGGCACGCCCGGGCTTCAGTCCCGTCTCCGCCACGGCCTGGACCACCTTCAGACGGTCGAGTTCTAGCATGTTCAATGTCACCAGTGCAGTGGCATGCATGGCCGGCTCCGTTGTCCCGCGTGGAACCGACCAGCATACCGAGGTTAAAACACGACATTTCTATCTAGCTAAAACACGACATTTGCATAAAGCCCTAACACCCAAAACGTTGATAATT
>NZ_JAKWFK010000041.1 GCF_029522115.1 Trinickia sp. Y13
GAGATCCTCTCAAACTTCCTAAGCGGGCGCCCCCCCTACCCGAAGGGCAGAAACTCAGAGGCACTAAACTGGGCGCGTCGAGGGACGTGGCCGTCAGCTTTTTGGTGGTCTACCCCGTTCTCAAACATGGTCCAGGGACCGATGCGGACCCAGCATTGGTGACGCCGCGAGGCGATCCCGTTCAGGAAAGTGATCAATACCGCTGTCCCGCCCTCGACACTTCTCATGGGTGGAGGGTTGGCATGAAGGCACCAAAATCGGCAGGCACCAAGCACAGGTCGGACATTTCGGTCATTCATCCCGATGCGGGTGGCATCGACATTGGCGCGCAGTTCCACGTGGTCGCAGTCGGCCCCGAACGCGACGCCGAACCCGTGCGTTCGTTTCGCAGTTTCACGAAAGAGCTCCACGAGCTTGCGGACTGGCTCGAGCGGGTCGGGATTACCACCGTGGCGATGGAATCGACTGGCGTCTACTGGATCCCGGTGTTCGAGATTTTGGAGGGGCGCGGTTTCGAGGTAGTCCTCGTCAACGCCCGCGACGCGAAGAATGTGCCGGGGCGCAAGACCGATGTGAACGATGCGCAATGGCTGCAGAAGCTTCACTCGTACGGGCTGCTGCGAGCAAGCTTCCGTCCAAGGCACGATGTAGCGACCTTGCGCGCCTATCTGCGACAACGGGAACGCCTGCTCGACTACGCCGCGGCGCATATCCAGCATATGCAGAAGGCGCTGACGCTGATGAACGTTCAGCTGCATCACGTGGTGGAGGACGTGACAGGCGTCACCGGCATGAGGATCATCCGCGCCATCGTCGCCGGCGAACGCCGTGCTGACGAACTCGCCAAGTATCGTGACGTGCGCTGCAAAGCCTCCGTCGAAACCATTCGCGACTCCCTAATCGGCCACTACCAAGCCGAGCACGTGTTCGAGCTCACGCAGGCGCTGGCGCTTTACGATTTTTACCAAACCCAAGTTGCACAATGCGATGAGCAAATCGAAGCGGCGCTCCGACACCTGCAGACTGGTGTCGAACCGCCCACCACGCCGTTGCCCGCACCACGTGGCCGAATGAAGCAACCCAACAGTCTCAAATTCGATGTGCGTGCCGCGTTGTATAGCATGCTGGGCGTCGACCTCACGCAGATTCACGGCCTGGGACCATACGTTGCGCTGAAGCTCGTCGCCGAATGCGGTAACGACATGTCGCGCTGGCCCACAGCGAAGCACTTCACATCCTGGCTGTGCCTCGCGCCTGGCAACAAGATCTCAGGCGGCAAGATCCTCTCCTCAAAGACACGACGCTCCTCTAGCAAGGTGGCCGCTGCGCTGCGGCTGGCCGCGACGACGGTCGGCAGAACCGACACGGCCCTAGGTGGCTTCTACCGGCGCCTGTCGGCCCGCATTGGCAAGGCTAAGGCCGTCACGGCCACCGCTCGCAAGATTGCCGTGCTGTTCTACAACACGCTGCGCTACGGCACGGAGTACGTCGATCCAGGTGCAGCCTACTATGAGGAGCGTTATCGGCAGCGGGTGCTTAACAATCTGACACGCCGGGCCGACTCGATGGGCTACGTCCTACAACCGAAAGCGAGCTAAGGCGAGGGAGTTTCTCAGGAAAG
>NZ_JAKWFK010000042.1 GCF_029522115.1 Trinickia sp. Y13
TGTTAGCCCAACGTGAGAATGTCCGCTCCGTGCAAAGTAAAAATGTCCGCTCGATCATGATCGAGCGAGGCGCGGATGGAACTCACTATGAGCGAGCGCGAGATTGGGCGGCTGCGCGTGTTGGAGCAGGTGCGTGCGGGGCAGCTGACGCAGACGCAGGCGGCGGCGATCTTGGAGCTCAGCACCCGGCAGGTGCGCCGGCTGGAGCGCTGCTACGCTAGCGCGGGTGCGGCTGGGCTCGTGCATGCGCTGCGCGGGCGCGCGTCAAATCGAGCGCTGTCGATAGCCCAAGGACAGGCGATCCAGGCACTGCTGGCGCGCCATTACGCGGATTTTGGCCCCACCCTGGCCTGCGAGAAGCTCGCCGAACGCCATGGCGTGACGGTCTCGGTCGAGACGGTACGGCGCTTGATGAGCGAGGCCGGGCTGTGGCGGTCAAAGCGGGCCAAGCGCAAAGCGGTCCACGCGTTACGCGAGCGGCGTGCCAGGCGCGGCGAACTCATCCAGATCGACGGTTCACCGCACGACTGGTTCGAACAGCGCGCGCCGCGCTGCACGTTGCTCGTGTTTATCGACGACGCCACCGGGCAGTTGATGGCGCTGCGCTTCGTACCAGCCGAAACCACATTGGCGTATTTGGATTTGCTACGTGAGTACATCTTGGCCCATGGCCTGCCGGTGGCGCTCTATCGCGATCGGCACAGCATCTTTCGGATGACTAAACCGGGCAAACAGGCCCATCCCACCCAGTTCGCCCGAGCGCTGAGCGAGCTGGGCATCGAGGGGATCCAAGCCAATTCACCTCAGGCCAAGGGGCGCGTCGAACGCGCCAATCAGACCCTGCAGGACCGATTGGTCAAGGAACTACGCTTGGCTGGCGTCTCGGGCATGGAGCAAGGCAACGCTTGGTTACCCGGCTTCATACAGGCCTATAACGGGCGCTTCGCTGTTGAGCCGCGCGTGGCCATCGATGCCCACGTTCGATACCGCGGCAAGCCGGCCGTGCTCGAGCGCATTCTGGCGTTGCACGAGACGCGCCGACTCTCGCAGAACCTGAGCTGTCAGTTTCACCGCCACATCTTGCAGGTGCGTGCTCCAGGTTACGAGCGGCGCTTAAGCGGCGCCCGCGTGACGCTGGTGACCTATCCCGACGGTCACTTTGAGATGGACTGGGGCACCCAGTCGCTGGCCTTCGAGACCCATCCACGCATCGCGCTTCAGCCACCATGCGCCGATAGCAAGAACCTCGATACTCGCGTGCAACAGGCAATTGAGCGCCGCTCCAGCGCCCATCCGCCGGCCCCGAATCATCCTTGGAAGCGCTGGCTGGGCGCAGCCCCACCGCCGCCACGCCCGCGCCCGTTGCGCGCCCCCTGACCACTTCCGGTGCCGGTGCGGCCCGCAACGCCGTGCTACGCGCGACGTCGCGGCCCGCACCGGACATTTCTACTTTGCGCGCCACCGGACATTTCTATTTTGGGTTGACA
>NZ_JAKWFK010000043.1 GCF_029522115.1 Trinickia sp. Y13
GGTAATCCCCCCGCTTTTAACGCGAGTCAGAAGTAGAGACTATGCCGCGGCCATGAGCCGCTGTTTCGGCGTCATGCCGCCAAGGCCCATGTTAGGGCGCTCGTGATTGTATTGCCACATCCATTCGGTCGCGAAGCGCTGCACGTGCGCAAGGTCGTCCCAGTAGTATTGCGACAGCCACTCATAGCGCACCGTCCGGTTGAATCGCTCGACATAGGCGTTTTGCTGCGGCTTGCCCGGCTGAATGTAGTTCAACGCGATACCATGCCTGCCAGCCCACTGCGTGATCGCATCACTGAGGTACTCCGGACCGTTATCGCACCGGATCGCCATCGGCTTTCCCCGCCAGCCGATGATCTGCTCCAGGGCCCGGATGACGCGCGCAGAGGGCAACGAGAAGTCGATCTCGATTCCCAACGCTTCTCGGTTGAAGTCGTCGATCACGTTGAACAGCCGGATACTGCGACCATCCTTCAACTGGTCGTGCATGAAGTCCATCGACCATACCGTATTGACCGACGCCGGCACGATCAGCGGCTCCGGCGCCTGCCGTACGAGCCGCTTGCGCGGCTTGATGCGCAGGTTCAACTCAAGCTCCCGGTAAATCCGGTACACGCGCTTATGGTTCCAGCCGAAGCCCTTCACGTTGCGCAGGTACAGGAAACACAGCCCAAAGCCCCAGTTGCGATGATTGTCGGTCAACCGCAGCAGCCAGTCCGCGATCTGCTCATTCTCCGCATTGCGCTGCCGCTCATAGCGGTAGCACGTCTGGCTTACGCCAAATGCCTCGCATGCAAGCCGGATCGATACACCCCGGCTCGCTACTGAGTCTCTGGCCATCTCGCGGCGGGTAGATGGCCTCAGTCTTTTTTTGCCAGCGCCTCCGCGACGATCTCCGCCTTGATCTTCTCTTCGACGTACATCTTGCGCAGTCGCGCGTTCTCAGCTTCCAGCTCCTTCATCTTGGCTATCAGCGGCACATCCATCCCGCCGTACTTCCCGCGCCAGTTGTAGAAGGTCGCCGTGCTAATGCCCAGCTCCCGACAGATCTCCGGTACCGCCACGCCGGCTTCCGCGCGCTTGAGCGCGTCCATGATCTGGCTATCCGTGAACTTCGACTTCTTCATTGCGTAGAACTCCCTTTGCTGGAAATTCTACTTCTGATCCCGCTTACTGCAGGGGAGGATTACC
>NZ_JAKWFK010000044.1 GCF_029522115.1 Trinickia sp. Y13
GCTACTGGCAAAGCGCGGGCTCGCTCTACTGGCGCGACCCCGTGGCGAGCCAGGCCGATCTGCCCACGGGCGCCAGCGCCGTGCAAGGCGATGTCGCGCTCGCGCTCGACACCGGCATTCCCTACGAGTACACGGGCTCGTCCTGGCATTCGCTGATCGTCGACAACAACGGCAACCTCAACCTCGGCACGGGCACGGTCGCGGCGGCACAGATGGTCATGACCGCCACGAACACGTTGGGCTCGCCGTGTGACAACGGCGCGTCGCTCGGCGGCGTCGGGCAAGTGAGCGTCGACGGAACGGGACACATGCTCTCGTGCATCGGCGGCACCTGGCAGGACGCGACGCGCATCGACAACGGCGCGGGGTCCGGCGGCTGCCTCGTCATCATCGGCCCCAACCCCTCGCCCGACTTCGGCTATTGCCAGCAATACACAGGCGCTTATCCGGATGGGGTGAATGTGACGATGAACGGCAGCTGGTATGTCTACAACCAGTCATGGACCCTCACGCTCGCCCGGCCCGGCGTGATCACGGCCTCCGTCTGGGGGCATATGAGCGAACAATATTGCCAAATGACCGGCCTCTCGGGCCACCTGGAGCAGGCCGTGGTGATCATCGACAAGGACACCGGTAGCGTGCTCGGCAGCAATTGGGCGCAGACGCCCGGGCTCACGGACACCTCCGCGGGCATCAGCGAAAACCTCGTCAAAGCGCTCTCGCCGAACAAGAACGGATACCAGGTCGAAATCCTCACCAGTTGGGCCACCTACAGCGGACAGACGATGCCCTACCAGGCCAGTACATGCGCTACGGACGGCAGCGCCGTTCCGATCTCCCCGCTCGTCGTCGGGTGGAACATTAATTCGTACTACTGAATAACGGAACAGCAGATGCGCCGCCAGCCTGCCGCCACCCGATCGTTCGCCTCGCGCGGCGCCCGCCGCTCGCGTGCGCGCGAACGCGGCGTCACACTGGTCGAAAGCGTCGGGGCGCTCTTTGTCGCGGGCGTCATGCTCA
>NZ_JAKWFK010000045.1 GCF_029522115.1 Trinickia sp. Y13
TAACAAAATTCCCCACCAACCCCACCGGATGAAAATGATAAACCGCCGGATCGGCAGGCAACCCAGCAACTCCATGCACCTTATCCCACCATCGCAGCTTCTCTATCCGCTCGAGCTCGGCCTGCCAAATATACTTGCGCTCCTTCATCAACGAAGAAAGCGATTCCCACTTGCTCAGATCCCCGCCCCACTCGCTCTCATAGCGCACCACTAGGTGCGACATCGCATGCGCGACCCAGCGTGTCCTCTGCGCCCGTCCCAACTCCTGCGCACTCACCTTCCCATCGTTGTTCCCAAGCCGATCGACAACCTTCTCCAGCTTCTTGATCAGCGCGCTACCGTTCACGGTCACCGCGCTCGGCTCGAACGCTTCCTTATCGCCATCGAACAGCATCTCGTAGATGTACAGGTGGCGCTTAAACGAGTCCAACAGCGAAACACTCGTGTTGTCGACCACCTCGAAACCGGGCCACTCCCAGGGGCTATGCCACTGGACGTTTTGATGTCCCGTGTCGCAGACCCAGCCTTCGCGGCTATTGCCATCCGCAGTACCGGCCGTAATCTTCCACCAATGCACTTGCTTATCGTCCTGCGCTTTCGCCCCGTCACCCAATTTGTCGAGCTCGCCACGCGAAAACACTTCGTCGAAGCCAACCGCCGGCCCGCGCGCATTCGATACGTTCAGCGGAAATGCACTCCAAGCCTTGATCTCCGCAGCAGTCGTCTTGCCCGCCACCGCACGCTCGACCCAAACAGGCGAGCCCTCCGGCGTCTCAATCGGTTTCACTTTCTGATGGTGCGCATGCGACGCATGCGGCTGCTGCACCGGCATCGTTACGCGCGTCGGTTGCACTTTGACCCACGGCGCGTTGCCGGCGTCTTTTGCAAGAGACTTGAGCATCAGGCCGCGTTTAACCGTCTCCGTGGCATCGGCCACATCGACCAGCATCGCGCCCGAAGCCAC
>NZ_JAKWFK010000046.1 GCF_029522115.1 Trinickia sp. Y13
TCTGGTCGTACGCCTTCGCCTCGCCGCCGAACTTCGCCGTCAGCACCGTCGTGATCGCCGCCGTCAGCGTCGTCTTGCCATGATCCACGTGACCGATCGTGCCGACGTTCACGTGCGGCTTGGTCCGCTCAAACTTACCCTTGGCCATTTTCGACTCCTAAGAGGATTTTCCGTATGTTGCGCCGCACGCAAACAATCAATGACAGCTACTGGTGCCCATGGGCAGGATCGAACTGCCGACCTCTCCCTTACCAAGGGAGTGCTCTACCACTGAGCCACATGGGCAGTACTTCTTGGCTATGGAGCGGGTGAAGGGAATCGAACCCTCGTCGTAAGCTTGGAAGGCTTCTGCTCTACCATTGAGCTACACCCGCTCGGGCTTTCGCGATTCCCTGCCGCACCACGGCATGCATATTCTGGTGGAGGAGGTTGGATTCGAACCAACGTAGGCGTAAGCCAACAGATTTACAGTCTGCCCCCTTTAGCCACTCGGGCACCCCTCCGCAGAGAACGGTCGATTATGAAGACTAAGCTGCGCTGTGTCAAGAGACTAGCGCGCGCCTCACAAAGCGACGCTCTCACTTATAGTGAGCGTACGCGGACGGGCGGAGGCGGGGAACGATCGGATCGGCGCCACGCTGCGCGGCCGTCGAGCGCTAGCGGCCCGAGGGTGAGTTTTTTGGGGGAATAAAAGCACAAACCCCCGCTAGCGCGGTTCGCTAACGGGGGTTTGGTACAGAGGAGGAGCCTGACGATTACCTACTTTCACACGGGAATCCGCACTATCATCGGCGTGGAGTCGTTTCACGG
>NZ_JAKWFK010000047.1 GCF_029522115.1 Trinickia sp. Y13
TGGTCCAGCAGCTTGCGGAACATTTCCACGCCCGTGCAGGTCGTCTTCACCGTCGGCTTGATACCGACGATTTCGATTTCCTCGCCAACCTTGATCACGCCACGCTCGACCCGGCCCGTTACCACCGTGCCGCGGCCCGAGATCGAGAACACGTCTTCCACCGGCATCAGGAACGCACCGTCCACCGCGCGCTCCGGCGTCGGGATGTACGTATCGAGTGCATCGGCCAGGTTCATGATCGCCACTTCACCGAGTTCGCCCTTGTCGCCTTCCAGCGCCAACTTGGCCGAACCCTTGATGATCGGCGTGTCGTCGCCCGGGAAGTCGTACTTCGAGAGCAGCTCGCGCACTTCCATTTCCACCAGCTCGAGCAGCTCGGCGTCGTCCACCATGTCGCACTTGTTCAGGAACACGATGATGTACGGCACGCCCACCTGACGCGCCAGCAGGATGTGCTCGCGCGTTTGCGGCATCGGACCGTCAGCGGCCGAGCACACCAGGATCGCGCCGTCCATCTGTGCCGCGCCCGTGATCATGTTCTTCACGTAGTCGGCGTGGCCCGGACAGTCGACGTGCGCGTAGTGACGGTTCGCCGTCTCGTATTCCACGTGCGCCGTGTTGATCGTGATACCGCGCGCCTTTTCTTCCGGCGCCGCGTCGATCTGGTCGTACGCCTTCGCCTCGCCGCCGAACTTCGCCGTCAGCACCGTCGTGATCGCCGCCGTCAGCGTCGTCTTGCCATGATCCACGTGACCGATCGTGCCGACGTTCACGTGCGGCTTGGTCCG
>NZ_JAKWFK010000048.1 GCF_029522115.1 Trinickia sp. Y13
GCCACGTCGATCGTGATGCCTTGCTCGCGCTCGGCCTCCAGGCCGTCGGTGAGCAGCGACAAGTCGATCTCGTCGCCCACCGTGCGCTTGTTCTTCGCGCGCGAGAGCGCCGAAAGCTGGTCGGAGAGCACCGCGCGGCTGTCGTACAGCAGGCGGCCGATCAACGTGCTCTTGCCGTCGTCGACGCTGCCCGCCGTGATGAAACGCAGCACGCCCAGGTCTGCCGGTTGATGAGGAGTACTCATGATCTCAATTCCGTTGCTTTGATTGCTTAAGGGGTGCTTAGCGTTTAAAAGTAGCCTTGCTTCTTGCGCTGTTCCATGGCCGCTTCCGAGGCCTGATCGTCCATGCGCGTCGCGCCGCGCTCGGTGATGTCGGTCACGGCCGTCTCGGCGATGATCTTCTCCACCGTGTCGGCATCGCTTTCGACCGGGCAGGTGCAGCTGATGTCGCCCACCGTGCGAAACCGCACGAGCGCCGTCTCGCTCGACTCGCCCTCGCGCATCGGCGTGAGCGGCGTCACCGGCACGAGCAAGCCGTTGCGGCGCACGATCTCGCGCTCGTGCGCGTAGTAGATCGAGGGCAGTTCGAGCCCCTCGCGCGCGATGTATTGCCAGATGTCCAGCTCGGTCCAGTTCGAGATCGGGAACACGCGCAGGTGCTCGCCCTTGTGCAGGCGCGCGTTGTAGATGCTCCACAACTCGGGCCGCTGCGCTTTGGGGTCCCACTGGCCGAACTCGTCGCGAAACGAGAAGATGCG
>NZ_JAKWFK010000049.1 GCF_029522115.1 Trinickia sp. Y13
TCAAGCGCGTGGTCGACTACAACGTCAAGGTCCGGGTGAAGTCGGACGGCACGGGCGTCGACATTGCAAACGTGAAGATGTCGATGAACCCCTTCGACGAAATCGCCGTGGAAGAGGCGGTGCGTCTGAAGGAAGCGGGCGTGGCCACCGAGGTGGTGGCGGTGTCGGCCGGTGTGGCGCAAGCGCAAGAGACGCTGCGCACGGCGCTGGCGATCGGCGCCGATCGCGCGATCCTGATCGAATCGAATGAAGATTTGCAGCCGTTGGCGGTGGCTAAGCTGCTCAAGGCGCTGGTCGATAAAGAGCAGCCGCAGCTCGTGATTCTGGGTAAGCAAGCGATCGACGACGACTCGAACCAAACGGGCCAGATGCTCGCTGCGCTGGCTGGCTTGCCGCAGGCGACGTTCGCCTCGAAAGTGACGATCGCCGACGGCCGTGCGACGGTGGCGCGTGAAGTGGACGGCGGCTCCGAGACGCTGACGCTCACGCTGCCGGCCGTGGTGACGACGGACCTTCGCCTGAACGAGCCGCGCTACGTGACGCTGCCCAACATCATGAAGGCGAAGAAGAAGCCTTTGGAAACGATCAAGCCTGAAGACCTCGGTGTGGACGTCGCTCCGCGCCTGAAGACGCTGAAGGTTGCCGAGCCGCCCAAGCGTAGCGCGGGCGTAATGGTGCCGGACGTGCAGACGCTGGTCGAGAAGTTGAAGACCGAAGCCAAGGTGCTGTGAGGGGGGACGAAAGAAAATGACGATT
>NZ_JAKWFK010000004.1 GCF_029522115.1 Trinickia sp. Y13
CGGGGGGTGGGGGGGGGGGGGGGGCCCCCCCCCCAACCCCCCCCCCGCCGTCAACACCGCCGCACAGCTCGGCTGGCGCGCCTCGGTCGCCGAGCATGCGGCGGATGACGCCGATCACCGCTATCAGTCGTAGAGCACCGCGCGAACCTTCGGATCGTCGATATTGCTCTTGTCGTACCAATAGAAGCCCGTGTCGATCACCTTCGGCAATTTCTCGCCCTTGAGCGCTTTGACGGCCGCTTCCACGGTTTTATAGCCGATACCTACAGGATTTTGCGTAATCGCCCCGGCCTCGAAGCCCTCCCGGATCGCATCCGTTTGCTTCTTGCCCGAATCGAAACCGACGATCACGACCTTGCGTTTCATTTCCCGGCACCCGTTGATCACGCCGATGGCCGAACCCTCGTTCGTCCCGAAGATCCCTTTCAGATTCGGATGAGCTGTGAGGATCGACTTGGTCACTTCGGTCGACTTCAACTGATCGCCGCCGCCGTATTGCACCGTGACGATTTTGACCTTCGGATGCGACGCCTTCATGCGCTCGACGAAGCCGTCGCGCCGGTCCATGCCCGTGCGGCTCGTCTGATCGTGCGCCACCACGGCCACCTCGCCTTCGTTGCCGATCAACGCGGCCATTTTGTCCGCGGCTTGCGCTGCGGCGGCTTTATTGTCGGTGGCCGCCGTCGTCACGGGGATGGCGCTATCCACGCCCGAGTCGAACGCAATTACCGGGATGTGCTGCGCCTGCGCCTTCTTGAGCAGCGGTATCGCGGCTTGACTGTCTAGCGCCGCGAAACCGAGCGCGCTCGGCTTTCTGGCCAGCGCGGCCGCCAGCATGTCGATCTGCTTGTCGACCATTGCCTCGGTCTCGGGCCCTTCGAAAGTCACGCGCACGTGATAGTCCTGGCCTGCTTTTTCCGCGCCCGTCTTCACGGCTTGCCAGAATTGATGCTGAAAGCCCTTCGAAATCAACGCCACGTATGGCTCGGGCGCGGATTGCGCACGCGCCGCGCCGGCCAGCGCGAGCATGGCCGCGAGCCCAAGGGTCATGCGGGCGAAGGTTCGTTTGTTCATTTCCCGTCTCCTCTCTGGTTAAACCCGCGGCGCCCCCGCCGGGCGCGCCATATCTCAGCGTTGGTTGCTTCGACGCAGTATGTCCATATAGACCGCCGCAATGATGATGAGGCCGGTTACGACGATTTGCCATTCCTGCTCGACCGACATCACTCGTAACCCATTGACGAGCACGCTCATAATGAATGCGCCGATCATCGTTCCGGTAATCGTCCCCGTGCCGCCGGAAAGCGAAGTGCCGCCGATCACCACGGCGGCAATCGCATCGAGCTCGTAGCCCTGCCCCAACGCGGGCTGCGCCGAGTTCAAACGCGACGCGATCAAAAGCCCGGCAATTCCGCAGATGGCGCCGCCCGTGGCATAGACCGCGATCTTCCATCGATCGACGTTGACGCCCGAGAGCCGAATCGCTTCTTCGTTGCTGCCGAGCGCGAACGTGTACCGGCCGAACAACGTCTTATTGAGCGCTATCGCCGCGAGAAAAGCCAAGACGAAGAGAATCAGAACCGAATTCGGAATGGGCAATGCCGGCATGATCGCGCCTATCACCGAATCTTGAGAAATGCTGGTGAAGCCGGGCGTGTCGTTGAAATAGATGGGGCGCGTGCCCGAAATCACGAGCGAAAGGCCTTTTAGCAGCATCATCATGCCGAGCGTGGCGATGAACGGGGGAATCCGGAGCTTGGCGACGAGCACGCCCGAGATCGATCCGGATAACGCGCCGAACCCGATCGCCGCCAGCACGCCGACCCAAAGCGGCATTCCCCAATTCGTCAAAAAGACGCCGCTCATGACCGCGCAGAAAGTCATCAACGTACCGACCGACAGATCGATGCCGCCCGTGATGATGACGAAGGTCGAAGCAATCGCCAGCACGCCGTTGACGGCCGTCGCCTGCAAAATGCTGACGATGTTCTCCATCTGCAAAAACTCGGGCGATGCAAAGCCGAAGAATGCAACCAACACGATCAAGCTCGCGAATGCGAGCAGCTTCTGTCTTGCGTTCGAATCGAAAATCCGCGTCCGAATAGCGGCTAAGCCCTTTCTGCTTCCCATGACGGGAACCGGCGGCTCGGCATCGGGTGCGGGGTTCGGGGTAGGGTTCATTTGGGCTTCCGTCGATTCATGCGAACACCGTCGACTCGCGCTGCGTCGCCAGCCTCATGATCTCTTCCTGCGAGGCTTGCGCACGCGACAATTCGCCCGTGACGCGCCCCTCGCACATGACGAGCACGCGATCGCTCATCCGCAGCACCTCCGGCAATTCCGACGAAATCATGACGATCGCCTTGCCTTGCGCCGCGAGCGCATCGAGCAACCGATAGATTTCCGTCTTGGCGCCAATGTCGATGCCGCGCGTCGGCTCATCGAAAAACAGAATGTCGCAGTCGCGAAGCAGCCACTTCGCGATCACGATCTTTTGCTGATTGCCGCCCGACAACAGTCGAACCTGCTGGTGCACAGACGGCGTCTTGATGCGCAGCCGATCGACATAGCCTCGCGCCGCCTCGTCGATGCGCCGCTTGTCCAAAAACAAGCCGAACGACGCGAACTTGCGCAAGCACGGCATCACGACGTTCGACGCGACATCCATACCCGTCGCCAAGCCAAATTGCTTGCGATCTTCGGAGAGATAGCCGATGCGGTGACGCACCGCGTCCTGCGGCGAACGAATGGAGACGGCGCGCCCATGCACGCGTATCTCGCCCGCATCGATCGCATCCGCGCCGAACACCGCGCGCGCAACCTCGGTGCGCCCCGCGCCCATCAAACCCGCGAATCCGAGAATCTCGCCCTTGCGCACCGAAAAGCTGACGTCCCTCAGCGTCTTGCCGCGCGTGAGCCCCTTTACATCGAGCGCAACCTCGCCGTCGGACGCCACGCTCGCCCGCCGCTGCGTCATATCCAACTCGCGCCCCACCATGAGCGCGATGATCGTCTCGATCGGCGTCGTGGCGGTGGGCACAGTTGCGACGTATTGCCCGTCTCGCATCACGGTGACGCGGCTGGAAATCTCGCGTAGCTCGTCCATCTTGTGCGAAATGTAGACGATACCGACGCCTTGCGACTGCAATTTGCGAATGATGCGAAAGAGATCGTGAATTTCGGCGTCGTTCAGTGCCGCCGTGGGTTCGTCCATGATCAGCACGCGCGAGTCGAACGACACGGCCTTGGCGATCTCCACCATTTGCTGCATGGCAACCGTCAGCCGGCCGACGTTCGTGCGCGGATCGAGCTTCAAATGCATGCGCGCGAAAATCGCTCCCGCGCGACGATTGAGCTCCCTTTCGTCGATGAACATTCCCAGCGCCCGGCGCGGCTCCCGCCCGATGAAAATGTTTTGCGCCGCGCTTAGATGGTTCATCAAGTTGAGTTCCTGATGAACGATCCCGATGCCCAGATCGCGTGCGCCGCGCGGATCGCGAATCTCGACCGGCCGGCCATCGATGCGGATCTCGCCGGCGTCCTTCTGATAGACGCCCGACAGCACCTTCATCAACGTCGATTTACCGGCGCCGTTCTCGCCGACCAGCGCGTGAACCTCGCCCGCGAGCAACTCGAACTGGCAGCGGTCCAGCGCCCGCACGCCCGGGAAGGACTTGCACAAGCCGCTAATCGACACGAGCGCGGGTTCGGCGCGCTCGCCGCAGTGCCTTGCTGTCTCGCTCATGTCCGCCTTGGATTGTGTCGAAACCGCATGTGTTGCGACGTGCGCTCCGTGCGTTTCGCAGCGTTTCGCCAGGCTGCCACGAGCCTGATCGAGCCGCACCGTCGAAACGTTTCGCTAAACGTTTCGGCGAGAGACTAGGATGGCGATGAATCAATGTCAATCGGGGAGCCAGCCCGAATAGGGTTAACGATATCGCCGCTTCAAACGAAACGTTTCGCTAAACGTTTTGCTTTGCCAAACGCCGATGAGCGCGCGTATGATTCGAGCGAAAAAACCCGTACTTCGTCTCTCGCCGCCGGGCGCGTTTCCTCGGCGGACACACGCAAACGCAGCGCTCGTGCGCTGGCCCCGTCTCGGCCAAGCCGTTCGCTGCCTGGCGGCCGCCATTGCGTTGCACAACTGAATTGGATCAGAACGTGGCAGCAACGATGAAAGATGTGGCGCGCCTGTCCGGGGTGAGCCTCGCCACCGTCTCGGCGGTCTTGTCGGGCTCGTCGTACGTGAGCCCCGATTTGACGCAGCGTGTGCAAAGGGCGGTCCAGACGCTTGGCTACGCGCCGAATTCGGTCGCGCGCAGCCTCAAAAAAGGCGCGACCGAGCTCATCGGCCTCGTGGTGCCGGACGTCACCAATCCGTTCTTCACCGCCATCGTTCACGCCGTGCAAAAGCGCGCGCGCACGCTCGGCTACTCGGTCGTGCTCTGCGACAGCGAGCGCGACGTCGAGCAAGAGCGGTCTTATCTCAAGATGCTGCGCGCCCATTTGGCCGTGGGCACGATCTTCTGCCCTAGCGGGCCGGAAGAAGCTTATAAGCGGTTGGAAGACGATATCGGCATCATGCCGGTCGTCTGCGTCGACCATGCCGCGCGCCCCGGCGATTACGACTCCGTCGTGCTCGACAACATCGCCGCTGCGCGGCTCGCCACGCAGCACGTGCTCGGCCTGGGCCATAGGCGCGTTGCCATCGTTGTCGGCCCGCAGCACCTAATGCCGGGCCGCGATCGCCTCGTCGGGTTCGAGCAGACGTTGCATGGCGCCGGGCTGGACATCGCGCCCGAGCTCGTTCGACAGGGCGCGTTCGGCGAAGCCGGCGCTTTCGACGCCGTGCAAGCGCTGCTAACGCTTCCCGAGCGGCCTTCGGCCATCTTCGTCACGAACAATCAAATGCTCATTGGCGCCATGCGTGCAATTGCCGAAAGCGCGCTGTCGTGCCCCCGCGATATCTCCGTCGTGGCCATCGACGATTTCCCCTGGGCCGCGGCCTTCTCGCCCGCGTTGACGACGGTGTGCCAACCGGTGGACGCCATGGCCGAAGCGGCCCTCGATATGCTGATCGAGCGGGTGCAAGGCAAGCGCGGCCCGCCGAGACATCGCGTGTTCGCGCCGGAACTCGCCGTGCGCCGCTCGTGCGGCGCCCCGCCCGAGCGCATGCCCGCGAGAGCACGGACGCCGCGCGGCAAGAGCGCGCGCGAAGCAAAGCAGGCCGACGAATCGAAGATCGTTCTCTCCAATACTTAGGAGAGCGAATCATCTCTACCGTGCGGCCCCTTCCATGCTGGAAATAACAGTAGGTTCGATCCGACAATGCATCGAGACAACGACGTGAACGATAAGCAGGAGCTGCAGCTAAAGCGGCTGATGGAAGCGACAGGCGCACTCGGTTTCGGCGCTGCGCCACTCGGAAACTTGTATGCAAGAGTCACCGACGATCAAGCGGATCAAACGCTGACCGCCGCCTGGGACGTAGGCGTTCGCTATTTCGACACGGCGCCGTTTTACGGCTGCGGCCTTTCGGAGCAACGTGTCGGCAAAGCGCTCGCGCGCTACCCGCGAGATGCGTTCGTGCTCTCGACTAAAGTCGGCCGCCTGCTCGTGCCCGACCGTACCGTGCCCGAAATTCAGCACGGCTATGTGGGAGGGCTTCCGTTTCGCGTCGAATACGATTATTCGGCGGACGGCGCGCGGCGGTCGATCGAAGCCAGCCTATCGCGCTTGGGGCTCGACCGCATCGACATCGTCTACATCCACGACATTGCGCAAGATACGCACGGCGACGACTGGCTCCGGCAATACGCAATCGCGGCGAACGGCGCGATGCGGGCGCTCACGGAGCTGCGGGACGAAGGCGTCATCGGCGCCTGGGGTCTTGGCGTGAATCGGATCGAACCTTGCCTGATGGCGCTTCGCGACGCGGCCCCGGATGTCTTTCTGCTTGCGGGCCGCTACACGCTACTCGACACATCGGCGCTTAGCGAACTTCTTCCTGCGTGCGACGCGAGAGGCGTGCGCCTGGTCCTCGGCGGCCCGTACAATTCGGGGTTATTGGCCGGCGGCACGACGTTCGAATATGCGCGAGCGCCCGCCGACATGCTCGAGAAAACGCATCGCCTCGCTGCGCACTGCGCTCGCTACGGCGTTTCTTTGAAGGCTGCCGCCCTGCAGTTTTGCGGCGCGCCGTCCGCCGTGGCGTGCGTCATCGCGGGCAGCCGCAACCCCGGGGAGATCCGAGAGAATTGGGCGCTCATGCATACGCCGATTCCCGCCGAATTTTGGGCCGACCTGAAGCGTCGAGGGTTGATACCGGACGAAGCGCCCGTGCCGCATTAGCGCAAAGCGAAATGGCGCACGCCGAATCGGCTCGCCGCTTGCGTGCTTGCTTCAACTCACGACACCGATCACCGATATGTACATCGACAGCCACTTTCACATTTGGTCGCTCGCGCGCGGCGATTACGATTGGCTCACGCCGCAATTGCCGTTGATTTACCGCGATTTCGGCGTAGCGGATTGGCGTGCTCAATTCGGTCAGCGCGGCATAACCGGCGGCATTCTCGTGCAAGCCGCGCCCACCGGCGCCGAAACTACGTTTCTCTTGGAGCAGGCGGCGCGGCATGCCGATGTCGTCCTTGGCGTCGTGGGCTGGGCGGATTTCGAGCGTGACGACGCGCCTGCTCGCATACAGTCCTTAGCGGCCGATCCGCGGCTCGTCGGGCTGCGTCCCATGCTGCAAGACTTGGCCGATCCTGCCTGGATTACCAGGCCGTCGATTCAACCCGCGTTGCAGGCAATGTCGAGCGCGGCGCTGACGCTCGATGCGCTCGTCCGTCCGCTCCATTTGCCGTACATCGATGCCCTGGCACAGCGCTACCCCGAACTGACGATCGTCATCGATCACGCCGCGAAACCGGCGATCGCGACGGGACACGACCGGGACGCGTGGGTCCAAGGGCTGCGCGCGCTGGCAGCATATCCGTCCGTGTATTGCAAGTTGTCGGGACTTTGGACGGAAGCCGCGCACGGCGCGCCGGTATCGGCCGTCGAGCCGTGGGCCAACGCTGCGCTCGATATCTTCGGCGTCGACCGGGTGCTATGGGGTAGCGATTGGCCCGTTCTACGCTGTGCGGGCGAGGCTCAGGAGTGGTTCGACTGCGCGATGTCGATCGCGGCCTCGCGCGGGCAGGATGCCGTGGCGAAGGTTTTTGGTGCGAATGCTCGGCGCGCGTATCGAGTGTGACGAAAATGCGCCGAGGGAGCCGTCATGCTTCTACGGCCTCGCCGTCCAATCCCGCGTTTGTCTGCACCGAGCCTCGATATTCGATCGAGGGCGATGCAGCGGTCAGTATCGCCATGGCCGAGGGCCTGGCCCACAAGGTGCTCAACTCGCTAACCAGCGCATCGAGCAGCCGCGCGATATCCGCCCGAGCGGTTTGATGCAGCGCTTCGGCGACGATCAACACGCCTTTCGTATCTGCACGAACGGCCGACAACGCGCTTTGCCGATGCGCCCAACGCCGTGCATGCGCGCGATTCTCCGCATCGGCGAAAATCACTTCTCCCGGATCGGGATATTCGATATCTCCGCCGAACGCTTGGTATGCCTCGTCGCCCTTGGCGAAACGCACTTCGAGCCGCCGCGCCACGTGCGCAAGATCGAAGACGGCTATCGGAACGCCAAACGCCAGCGAGATCGCATTGCATAAGTCTACGAGGGGATGCAAACGCGGCAACGCGCCCTCTTTTCGGAAACGTCGTAGCAGCGATTCTGACGCGCATCGATACTGCGTAGGCTTGAGCCCCATCTGCGAAAACGCGCGCCGCCAAGCTTGCACTTCGGGCCAGTCGCCCTCGGAAGCTCGTTCTATGCGGGAGCGGGCTACGGATTGGTAGTGGGCGACGCGGGCATCGACATCGCGTTCCGCGGTGATCCCGTCGACATATAGAACGCCCGGCACGAGCGCGGGGAAGCGCGCCCAGAGTTCAGGGGAATGTTGGAAATGCATCGGCAACCTCCTTTCCTCGATACGGATGAATGCGAGGATGGTCTAGTCTGCCGTTGCGGTCTTGAATGAAATTGCGGCGGGATGCGGGCGGAGCGCCTAAACGCCACCCTCAGCGCGAGCCGTTTGCTTGATTCGTTCCCCCGGGAACGAGCGGTGCAGCATCACGGAAATCGAGCCGGTAAGCGCCTTCTGCTCACCGGCCTCCGATTTCCCGGCCGCTACCGCAGCCTAGCCGCGCCGGATTATTTCCGCTTCAGCTGCGAAATATCGCGCACGGCGCCACGGTCCGCCGAAGTCGCCAACGCCGCATAAGCTTGCAACGCTTGCGAGACGACGCGCTCGCGGTTGGCCGGCATCCATGCCTTATCGCCCCGCGCCTCCATCGCAGCGCGGCGGCGCGCCAATTCCTCGTCCGCGACGGCCAGGTGCATTTTGCGCTGGGGAATGTCGATTTCGATCACATCGCCCTCTTCCACGAGACCGATCGTGCCGCCTTCCGCCGCTTCCGGCGACGCATGCCCGATCACGAGCCCCGACGAGCCCCCCGAGAAACGGCCATCGGTGAACAACGCACAGGTCTTGCCAAGCCCCTTCGACTTCAAATACGACGTGGGGTACAGCATCTCCTGCATCCCCGGGCCGCCCTTGGGGCCTTCGTAACGAATCACGACGACATCGCCCGCCACCACCTTGTCGCCCAAGATCGCTTCGACCGCTTCATCCTGGCTTTCGAACACGCGCGCACGCCCCGAGAAGACCCACTGCGATTCGTCGACGCCCGCGGTTTTGACGATGCAGCCCTTCTCGGCCAAATTGCCATACAGCACCGCAAGACCGCCGTCTTTCGAATAGGCGTTCTGCTTGCTGCGGATGCACCCGCCCTTGCGATCGGTGTCGAGCTGCGCGAACGTCGCTTCTTGGCTGAACGCCACAGTGGTGGGAATCCCGCCGGGCGCCGCGCGGTAGAACTTCTGCGCCTCTTCGCCCGCGCCACCCGCGACGTCCCATTTCGCGATTGCGTTGCCAAGCGTGCCGCTATGCACGTTGCCGCACGAAAGATCGAGCAGCTCGGCCCGCGCAAGTTCGCCAAGGATGCCGAGAATGCCGCCCGCACGGTGCACGTCCTCGATATGGAATTTGTCGGTTGCGGGCGCCACTTTGCACAAGCACGGCACCTTGCGCGAGATACGATCGATGTCCGACATCGTGAAATCGACGCCCGCCTCCTGCGCGGCAGCCAACAGGTGCAGCACGGTGTTGGTCGAGCCGCCCATGGCGACGTCGAGCGCCATCGCGTTTTCGAACGCCTGCTTGCTGGCGATGCTGCGCGGCAGCACCGATGCGTCTTCTTCTTGGTAATAACGGCGGCACAAGTCGACGATCAGGCGGCCCGCTTGTTCGAACAAGCCCTTGCGCCATGCATGGGTGGCAACGATCGTGCCGTTGCCCGGCAACGAAAGGCCGATCGCTTCGGTCAGGCAATTCATCGAGTTGGCCGTGAACATACCCGAGCACGAGCCGCAGGTCGGGCAAGCGCTGCGCTCGACTTCCGCCACTTCGGCATCGCTGATCTTCGGATCGCCCGCCTTGATCATCGCGTCGATCAGGTCGATCTTAGCGATCACTTGGCCGTCCGTCGGCGACTTGACCTTGCCCGCTTCCATCGGGCCGCCCGACACGAACACGACCGGAATGTTCAGCCGCATCGCAGCCATCAGCATGCCCGGCGTGATCTTGTCGCAATTCGAAATGCAGACCATGGCGTCGGCACAATGCGCGTTGACCATGTATTCGACCGAATCGGCGATCAGTTCGCGCGACGGCAGCGAATACAACATGCCGCCATGCCCCATCGCGATGCCGTCATCGACGGCAATCGTATTGAATTCCTTGGCCACGCCGCCAGCCGCTTCGATTTCCTGGGCGACGAGCGCGCCGAGATCGCGCAGATGCACATGCCCCGGAACGAATTGGGTGAACGAATTCACGACGGCGATGATCGGCTTGCCGAAATCGTCGTCTTTCATCCCAGTGGCGCGCCAAAGCGCGCGGGCGCCGGCCATGTTGCGGCCGTGGGTCGATGTGCGTGACCGATAGTTGGGCATGGAGTCCTCAGATGTTCAAGTCTGTATTGCGGTGATTTAAGACGCGTCAGGGACGCAGGCGATCACCCTGCGAACCCGGTTGCCGCCAGCAAGCGCTGCTTGCGCCTCGGCGCGGGCGGTCGGCTGCGGTCAGGTACCGAATACTGCGAGATGCAGCGTAAGTCGTCCAATATATTTTTACTGGCAAACTAAGTCGATACGCATATCAGCGAATTGGACGAATGCCAGGAAGCGAGTAAAGTGTCGACCAATGGCCTTCGGCAGTAAAGAGGGGCTGAACATATGACTGGGATTAGCGTTGAATTCGGCTTCTTTTCGTCCAATCGAAAACCCGCTGGCCGGCGCAGACTACAAAGCATCGACGCGCTGGCAGGCACCACGCCACAGCAGTCGCGATCCTCGACATTCAGGAGACCTAGCATGAGCACTTTGGCGGTAATTCTCAGCGTTTGGGCCACGGTTGCGACATGCGCGGCCCTGTTCATCCGCGGCGCGAGCCCGCGCCTGGAACGCGCAACCGTCTCCTCCGAGCGGCGTTCCGTGCAGGTTTCCGTGACCGAATAACGGCCTTGATAATGGCCTCGATCTTCGGCTTCGTCTGAAGATTGCTCGTTAGCGAAGGCCCGTCGCGTCGCCGCAGGCGGCGCGGGGGCCCGATTCCCTTCCGTAGCGCGCCAGCTCAACGCGCATTCGAATCCGCACCCGTTCCGCCGCGAGCCCCCGCCCCCGCCTGATAGAATCCCCGGTCGCGTCAGCCACGATCAAGGATCCTTCATGTCGACCTCATCGCATGCGCTCCCGCGCTGGACGCTCTGGGCGCCGCTCGCCGCTTGGATCGTGCTCGTGCTATCGCGCATCGTGCATGTCGAGGGAGTCGCCATCGCACTGATCGGGGTCGCGCTCGTCGGCTCCGTCTTCGCCGCGGTTCATCATGCCGAGGTCGTCGCCCATCGTGTCGGCGAGCCGTTCGGCACGCTCGTGCTCGCGATCGCCGTGACCATCATCGAAGTCGCACTGATCGTATCGGTGATGTTGACGGGTGGCCCCGAAAAAGCGGGCCTGGCGCGCGACACGGTATTCGCCGCGGTCATGATCGTCTGCAATGGCATCGTGGGCTTGTGCCTGCTGGTCGGCGGCTGGCAGCACGGCGAGCAGGACTTCAAAGGGCTCAGCGCAAGCAAAGCGCTTGCAGTGCTCGCTTCGCTGTCGGTCCTCTCGCTGGTCATGCCCAATTACCTGAGCGCCATGCCCGGCCCGCAGTTGTCCACCTCGCAACTCGCCTTCGCCGGGGTGTCCTCGCTCGTCTTATATGGCGTCTTCGTCTTCGTGCAGACCGTGCGCCACCGCGAATACTTCCTGTCGGGCGCCGTCGACGAGAGCGAACACGCCGCGCCGCCGACGAGCCGCGTCGCGCTCATCAGTCTTCTGCTGCTATTCGTCAGCCTCGTCGCGGTCGTGCTGCTCGCCAAATTGCTTTCGCCCGCGGTCGAGCGCGGCGTGCTCAATCTCGGCGCGCCTGCAGCCACGGTCGGCATCGTCATTGCGGCGCTCGTGCTCCTGCCCGAAGGGCTCGCCGCGGTCGGCGCCGCGCGCGCCAACCGCCTGCAAACGAGCATGAACCTCGCGCTCGGCTCGGCGCTCGCGAGCATTGGCTTGACGATTCCCACCGTCGCGGCCGTGTTCATCTGGACAGGACGGCCGCTGCTGCTCGGGATCGGCGGCATGGAAACCGTGCTGCTGGCGCTCACGCTATTCGTGAGCGCATTGACGCTCAGCACCGGGCGCACGACGGTGTTGCAAGGCGCCGTTCATCTTTCGCTGTTTGCCGCCTATTTATTTCTATCCGTCACGCACTGAACGCGCGTCCGCAGAGCGCGAACGCCAATTTCAGTGCCGGCAAAGCTGGGCGCCCGCGTCGATCGCCGCGATCGCTTTGCCGAAGTAATAGCCCTGGCCGTATTCGCAGCCCTTTTGCTGCAATTTCTCGTACGCGGCGGGATCCTCGATCCCTTCGGCGACCACCCTCATCCCTAGGCTCTTGGCCAGGCCGAGGATCGCGTCGACGATCTTTTCACTTTCGTCGTTCCGTTGCATCGATTGCACGAAGGACTTGTCGATCTTCATCTTGTCGAACTTCAGTTCGCGCAGGTGATAGAGGCTCGAATAACCCGTGCCGAAGTCGTCGAGCGACACTTCGATACCCGCCTCGTGAAAGGCGTCGAAAATCGCTTTCGCAGCGTCGATGTCGCCCACGAGCGCGGTTTCGGTGATCTCGACTTCCAATTGCGAGGTGGGCATGCCCTCTTCGCGCAGAATGGCCAAGATCTGCGCCGGCAGGCTCGCGTCCTTCAATTGATTCGGCGAAATGTTGAGCGCGAGCTTCACATCGGGCCGCAACCATTGGCGTACGTCTTTGCACGCTTGCCGAAGCACGGAAGCCGTCAGCGCCGAAGTCAGGCCCAACCGTTCGCAAACGGGAATGAACGCGTCGGGCGGCACGGCGCCGCGCGTGGGGTGGCGCCAACGGGCGAGAATTTCGAAGCCCCAGATCCTTTGCTCGCGCATTTCGATCAAAGGCTGGTAGTAAGGCTGAATCGTTCCGCTTTTCACCGCGGCCTTGAGATCCGCTTCCAACTGGGCTTGCTCGTAAAGCTCCTCGTCCATGCGCCGCTCGAAAAAACGGATCGTGCCCTCTCCCGCATCTTTGGCGCGATGCATCGCGATATAAGCGGCATGCAGCAACGCGCCCTCGTCCAGCCCATCGTTCGGCGCCAAGGCGATCCCGGCGCACGCGCCGATCGTAACGTCGGTTTTACCCGGCGCAATCACGATCGGCCTGTTGATCGCTCGAAGCAGCCGGGCGGCCAAATGCATCGACTCGTCGGCGAATCTCGGCCCCTCCGTTCTGGCTATCACGGCGAATTCGTCGCCGGCCAGACGCGCGACCGTGTCGCGCTTGCGGACAACCTGTCTCACCCGCTTTGCAACCTCGCAAAGCACGGCGTCACCGACCGCATGGCCCTGAAGGTCGTTCACCGCCCGCAGCCGGTCGAGATCGATGACGAGCACCTGATAAACGTCCCCGTGGACTTTGGCCAGCTCGGCTGCCTTGCGCAAGTCCGCCTCGAAGACCCGCCGGTTGACGAGACCCGTCAGCGGGTCGTGCCGTGCGAACGCGCTCGCCTCGAGCAGCGGAAACGTGATCTCCTTGCGGGCCTTCACGAGCAGCGCTGCGGCTAGCGCCGCGGCAACGGCGGCCGCGAGGGCTAGTGATACGAGCGAGACCGTAACCAGCCGGTTCGCCTCCAGCGCAATCAGCAATATGCCCGCTATGGCAACCAGCGATAAAACCAATGCACCCAATATGCAGACTAAAACCGTCAATCTTGCGCAAATCGAGCGATGGTGCGATTCCATGTGGGATCCAATGCGTTTGGCGCTAGCGATGCTGAATCGACGGAGCTTGACGCCCGCTCCATATGGGCGGCCGGCGGCCTGTGCCAACGCGCCCACCGCCATAGCAGATCAGAATGGCGTCGAGCATTTTGTCCGACGATCGACGGTTCGCGCTTGATGACGATCAACGAACCGCCTCAGGACATTCGCCAAAACCCTTGATTGGACTAGCACATCCGGCCGCCGCTCTACAGATTTGCCAAAAAATGCCGTAGTCCAAGGAAAACGTAAGCGATAAGCTGTGCGGGCTGTCCTTCGCCAACGATTTACCGGTGTCATGCAAGTAACGCTTATTCAGGTCCCTGCCAGCAAAGAACAGAGGCTGACTGCCGCGATCGCGGTCGCGCTCATGCTTTGCGTCGCCCTCTACGTTTGGCCGCGCTCGACGGTGCAAGCTACCATCGAGTCGCCGTTCATGCCGATCTTCGCCACCTCGGTCACCATCGCCGAAGGGCTGACCGGCTTTCTGCTGTGGACGCAGTATCGCGTGTCGGGGCGCATCGTCTTTGCGGCGCTTGCTTGCGCCTATGCTTTCACGGCCGTCGCTGCGGCGTTTCACTTGGCCGTCTATCCCGGCGTGTTCGCCCCCGGCGAATTATTCGAGGCGGGGCGGCAGACCGCCATCTGGATATGGCTGCTCTGGCGCACGGGCTATGCGGTGTTGACGGCGCTCGCGCTCGGGACGCGCAAGTGGCCGCCCATTCAACGCATCGAGCAGCGGCGCCTTCGCGGCGGCTCGATGATTGCCTTTTCCGTCGGTCTGTCGCTCGTGCTCAGTCTCGCCGCGATCGCCGCACGAGATCGGTTGCCCAACCTCGTGTCCAGCACGCCGTCGTATCGCCATTTATCGGCGAACCCGATCGTGCTCTCGGTTTGGGCGATCTGCTTGGCTTCGCTGCTCATCCATGTGTTCGTGACGCGCGTGCGCACGTTGATGGATCTCTGGCTCGCCGTGGCGTTGCTGGCCGGTTTGATCGACGTGACGCTCACGCTTGGCGCAGGCGCGCGATACAGCCTGGGCTGGTACGCCGCGCGAATCGCGTCGATGGTGTCGGCCAATGCCGTGCTCGGCATGTTGATGTCGGAGACGAGCCGCACCTATCAACGGCTGGCCGATGCGCACCGCGCCCTCAAGGAGCTGTCCGTGCGCGACGGACTCACGGGCGTGTTCAATCGTGCCTATTTCGACGAGCGCTATCCGCGCGAACTGGCGCTCGCCAACGCCAACGGCAATCCGCTCTCTCTTTTGCTGGTCGACGTCGACCATTTCAAAAACTATAACGATGCATTCGGCCATCTGGCCGGAGACGAGTGTCTGCGACGCATCGCCCAAGCACTGAATGCGGCGTTATCGCGACAGACCGATTTCGTCGCGCGATACGGCGGCGAAGAATTCGTCGTCGTGCTCCCGGGCTGCGACCCCGAGGCGAGTTTAGCCATTGCCGAGCGCATGAGACGGACGATCGCCGAGATGGAGTTGCCAGCGATACGGGCGAACGCCCATCATGTCACCGTCTCGATCGGGCATGCCTCGAACCGATTTCATCCCCATGCTCTACCGGCGGCCTTGCTGGCGAGCGCGGATGCGGGGCTGTACGACGCCAAGGCGCGCGGACGCAATCGCGTGGCAAACAATCGTGAAGAAGAACTGAAAGACAGCTTCGATCGTCGGCAAGTGGCGGCCCGGTAGCCGCAGCCCCTGCTCCGTACCGACTATTATCCAAAAATCTGTACCGGTACTGTTACGGCCATTATCCGTAGACTCCTCGAATACCGCCTATCCGAGGATCGACGCCATGCCCACCGCTTTGCCTTACGCCGCGCTTTCGGCCGCCATGACCTTCGCGCTGGTGATGTCGATCACGCCCGGCCCCAACAACACCATGCTGCTCGCCTCGGGCGTCAATTTCGGGTTTCGCCGCACGCTGCCGCATATGCTCGGCATCACTTGCGGCTGCACCGTCATGATGGTCGCCATTGCGCTGGGGTTGGGCCAGGTCTTCGCGCGGGCGCCCGCGCTTTACTCCGCGATGGAGGTTCTGAGCGTGGCGTACCTGATTTACCTCGCCTGGAAAATCGCCGCATCACGGTCGCTGTCGGTGGATGCAGCCAATAAGCGGCCGATGACGTTCTTTCAAGCCGCGGCATTTCAATGGATCAATCCGAAGGCGTGGATGATGGTGGTCACGGGCGTCACCGCGTTTCGCGTCAACGACAACCTGCTCGTCAACGCGCTGACACTGGCGGTCGCTTTCGCCATCGTCAATCTGCCGAGCATTTCGATCTGGGCGGCATTCGGCCTCGGCGTGCGGCGGTTTCTGGCGGGCCCGACCGCCCTGCGCGCGTTCAACTGGACGATGGCCGCCCTGCTGATCGCATCGATCGCGCCGACCTTTCGGCATGGACTGTCGTGACCGGACAGCGCTTGCGCCGCGGCGCGCAGCGCTAATCCGGCGCCGTCATGCGTAGGCGTCCACCGCGTGGAAGAGCTCTTCCTCCTGAGCGCAATGCAAGCGGACCACCGCCTCCAAGCCGTAGAGCAATCGCTGCGCGTCGCGCACTTGTCCGAGCGTCGGCCCAGCGGCCCCGATGTTGCCCGCCATCTGCTTGAGGCGGCGCGCCATACCGTAGATCTCTCGGTGCGCGCTGCTCATCGCCGCGAGGGG
This sequence comes from Trinickia sp. Y13, assembly GCF_029522115.1. Taxonomy (GTDB): domain Bacteria; phylum Pseudomonadota; class Gammaproteobacteria; order Burkholderiales; family Burkholderiaceae; genus Trinickia. The sequence continues at coordinate 16,252 of NZ_JAKWFK010000004.1, forward strand.
GTCGTCGCCGCCAAGCAACGGAGCAAGGCGCGGATACACCTGCTCGTCGTCCGCGCGCTCATGCGGAAGCAGGCGCCGATCGAGGGCATCGTTGAGCGCAGTCAATGCATTGGCGACGCCCGCGCCATCGAGCTCAGGCAAATCGTCGGCGAGCGCTCTGATCTGCTCGAGCACGGGCGCAAGCGCGGCGTGCTCTGCCTTCAGGCGCTCCGCGTCGATATTTGCAAGCTCGCGCGCGGGCGCGGCTCGGTGAAACCGCGCCGCCCGCAATGCATTGACGATCACCAGTACGTCGATCGCTTCTTGAAGCATCGCGCCAGCGACCGGAGGCAGCCATCCCAGTGCCGCGGCAATCATCGCGCCAGCTGACAATCCCATGCCCATTACGACGCATTGGACCGCGATCCGGCGCGCTCGCCGAGCGATGCGAACGCCATCGACGAGCCGGTCCAGACGATCCACGAGCAGCACGGCATCGGCCGCTTCCGCGGACGCGGCCGCGCCGCGCGCGCCCATGGCGACGCCCACGTCTGCCGCTGCGAGCGCAGGCGCATCGTTGACGCCGTCGCCGACCATGATCACGACGCCGTCGCGCCGCGCGGCTTCGATCGCATGCAGTTTGTCCGCGGGGGTTTGCTCGGCGCGCACTTCGGTGACGCCGAGCATCGCGCCGACGCTTTGCGCGACGTCGTCTCGGTCGCCGGTCAACATCACGAGCCGGTCGATGCCTTCGCGCCTGAGCAGACGCAACGCCCTTGGCGTGTCCATTCGCAATTGATCGGCCAGCCGAACCGCGCCGATCATCTCGCCATCCACGGCGACGAATACAGCGGCCCCGCCTTCGTAGCCGATGTCTCGCAGCAGGTCCTCGCTCCAAGGCGCGCTTGCCGCGAGTGACGAGACGTAGGCGAAACTGCCGATCGCCACGTTCGCGCCGTCGACTTGGCCCCGTAATCCCGCGCCTGCGGTTTCCTCGACGGCCGACGGCGCTAAGAGACCGATGCCGCGCTCGCGCGCCGCGAGCGTCAGCGCTTCGGAAATCACATGGCCGGACGCTTGCGCCAGCGACGCTGCGAAGCGCAGCACGGCATCGGGGCGGGTGTTCGGGGCGCAGTGAATCGACGCGAGCCGCGCCCGTCCGCCTGTTAGCGTGCCCGTCTTGTCGAAGAAGAGGATCGATGCTTGCGCTAGCCGCTCCAATGCACCGCCCCCTTTGATCAACATGCCGCGCTTGGCACAATTCGATATGCCGGAGACGATCGCCACCGGCACGCCGAGAATCAGCGGGCACGGCGTGGCGACGACGAGCACGGCGAGCGCGCGCGCAAGCTCGCCCGTCGCCCACCAACTGCCGCCGGCAAGCATCAACGAGAGCAACACGAAGAATGCCCCGTAGCGATCGGCGAGACGCGCCGACGGACCCCGCTCGCGCTGTGCCGCCTCGACCATGCGCACGATACCGGCGTAGGTGCTGTCTTGCGCACGCGCGCCCGCCACCATTTCGAACGGACTGCCCGCATTGACGACGCCGCTGCGCACCGACTGCCCCGCTTGACGCAGCACGATCGCCGATTCGCCGGTCAACATCGACTCATCCAATTGCGCGGCGTCCGTTAGCGTGCCATCCACCGCGGCGCAGTCGCCGCTGCGCACGAGCAAGCGATCGCCCGGGTGCACGGCATCGAGCGCAACCGGTTGCCATTGACCGTCCTCCAAGCGCATCGCAACGCGCGGCGCACGGCTCAACAAAGCGGTCATTTCACGTCTTGCGCGACGCTGAGCGTATTGCTCGAGCGCTCGCCCGCTTGCAACCATCAATGCGATCACCGCTGCGGCGAGCGTCTCGCCAAGCGCGAGCGCAAGGCCGATGGCGAGCCACGCAAGAATGTCGACACCCGCTCGGCGTTCGAACAAGGCCTTGCCGATCGAAATCGTCAGCGCGAGCAAGACCGGTGATGCCCCGGCGACCCAGAGAGCGCGTCCGAGCGTACCCATGCCAAGCGCGACGCAGGCGCCCCCGGCCATGAGCGTGAGCGCCGAGCCAAGCAAAAGGACGAGATCGACCGAAAGACGAATACGCGGCATGGCAAGCGAAAAGGAAAACCGGAAAGAAGCGTTCCGTGCCGTCGATCCTACGGCCGCGCGTATCCACGCGCATTGACCTGCGGCAAACGCAGGACCTTGACGTTCGTCAAAGAGCGATGGGCGCACGCCCAACACAATCGTTGATGTCGGAATCGAACACCGCCCGCAAGGAGCAAAACATGAATTCCCCCGCCTCCGCCCCTCAAGGTCTGCACCTACCCACGAACATTCTCATTGCGGTCGATCCTTCCGCCGCCTCGCAACGCGCCGTCGCCTATGCGCGCAATGTGGTCGCGGCAGGCGCCCGCGTGCGGCTGGTCAGCATCGCCGAAGACCCGCGCACGCTCGTTCCGCTCGGCACGCTCGTCAGCGCCTCGCTGGATGCGGCGCGCGACGAGCTATTGCGCGATGCCGAGAGAGCACTCGCCCAAGCCAAGGACGCCTTCGCCGGACTGAACGTCCAAGTCGACACCGAGGAAGTCGACCTCGCAAAGCACGGCGGCAACGTCGTGCATGCGCTGCTCGAGGCCGCGCAAGCATCGGGAGCCGAACTGCTCGTGGTGGGCGCCCGTCAGCACCACGGCATTATGCGCTGGATCGAAGGTGCCGTATCGGCGCCGCTGGCGCGGCTCGCCAACTGCCCGATCCTGGTCGTTCCGGCCGCCTATGACGGCGAAATCGATCGCGCGCCGCAACGCATCGTCTTCGCCGTGGACGGCAGCCCGCATGCCACACAGGCATTGCACTACGGCAAGCGTCTCGTCGCGCCCGATACCTCGGCGCTTGCTTTGTATGTCATCGATCGAGCGGTGCGTCTGAGCGATCTCGTGCCCATCGACGTACTCGAGGACGCTTTCATCGAACAGGGAACGAAAGCGCTTTCCGACGCGAAATCGTCGCTGGCGGAAGCCTCCGCCCATACGAGTACGCGTCTGGCCAAGACTGCGCACACGCAGGACGATGTGGCTCAGACGATCGTCCGCGAGGCCGACGCCTGGAATGCGGAACTCATCGTCATGGGCACGCATGGCCGGCGCGGCATCGCGCGGTGGCTGCTCGGCAGCGTTGCCGAGCGCGTCGCTCGCCTTGCCAGCGTGCCGCTTCTGCTCGTTCACGGCAGCCAAACCTAGCGCAACGGGTTAGCCGCCCTTTCCCGTCGCACCCAGTACTCGCGCGCCTTCGAAGATGCGCCCGCCGGGAACGAAACTTGCGTTGCTCTCGCGCCAAAACCAAACCGCCGAGAGAGATATGCCGAGCATGACGTCGATCGCCGAAGGGCTTCCTTTTCCCTTGGGAGCAAGCTGGGACGGCGCGGGGGTGAACTTCGCGCTGTTCTCGGCGAATGCGACCAAGGTAGAGTTGTGCTTGTTCGACGAAGCAGGCCATCGCGAACTCGAACGCATCGAATTGCCCGAATATACCAACGAAGTCTGGCACATCTACGTGCCGGGCCTCGCGCCGGGCGCCGTGTACGGTTACCGCGTGCATGGGCCATACGAGCCCGAAGCGGGCCATCGCTTCAACCCCAACAAACTGCTGCTCGATCCCTATGCCAAAGCGCATGTCGGTGCTTTGAAATGGGACCACGCCGTATTCGGCTACACGATCGGCGCGGACGGCGACGATCTGACATTCGACGAGCGCGATAGCGCGCCGTTCGTGCCCAAGTGCGTGGTGGTCGATCAAACTTTCTCCTGGACGCACCCGACGCGCGTGCGCGTACCGTGGGATCGCACGATCATCTACGAACTGCATGTGCGCGGCTACACGAAGCGCCACCCCGGCATCGCGAAACGGCTGCGCGGCACCTTCGAAGGCCTGGCCCAGAAAGAAGTGGTGGATTACATCAAGCGCCTGGGCGTTACCGCCGTCGAATTGATGCCGATTCATTCGTTCGTCAACGACAGCTATCTGCTCGACAAAGGACTCACGAACTACTGGGGATACAACACGATTGGTTTCTTCGCGGCCGATCCGCGTTTTTTTGCGCGAGGCGCGGATGCGATCCGCGAACTCAAAGGGATGATCGACCGCTACCACGACGCAGGGCTCGAAGTCATTCTCGACGTGGTCTACAACCATACCGCCGAAGGCAACGAGCGCGGCCCGACGCTATCGTTTCGCGGCATCGACAACGCGTCGTATTACCGCCTGCTGCCCGATCGGCAGCGCTACTACATCAACGATACGGGCACCGGCAACACACTGAACCTATCCCACCCTCGCGTGCTGCAAATGGTCACCGACAGCTTGCGCTATTGGGTGGGGGAAATGAACGTCGACGGCTTTCGCTTCGATCTGGCGACGATTCTCGCCCGCGAACCGTACGGTTTCGACGAAGCCGGCAGTTTCCTGCACAGTTGCCGGCAAGATCCCGTCCTATCGAGCGTCAAACTCGTCGCCGAGCCGTGGGATTGCGGCCCCGGCGGCTATCAGGTCGGCGGTTTCCCTCCAGGGTGGGCCGAATGGAACGACCGGTTCCGCGACACGGTGCGCGCTTTCTGGAAGGGCGACGAGGGCGTCGCGGCGGAACTGGCGAGCCGGATCACGGGCTCGGGCGACAAGTTCAACCGCCGCGGGCGACGACCATGGGCCAGCGTGAACTTCGTGGCGGCGCACGACGGGTTTACGCTGAACGATCTGGTTTCGTACAACGAGAAGCACAACGAAGCGAATGGCGAAGACAACAACGACGGCCACACCGATAACAAATCCTGGAACTGCGGCGCCGAGGGGCCAACCGACGACGCGCAAATCAGAGCCTTGCGCGAACGGCAGAAACGCAATCTGCTGGCCACACTGCTCTTTGCTCAGGGCACGCCGATGATCGTCGCCGGCGACGAGTTCGGCCGCACGCAAGGCGGCAACAACAATGCGTATTGTCAGGACAACGAAATAAGTTGGGTCGACTGGGAGGGGACCGACGACGACGGGCGCGCATTGACCGACTTCGTCGTCAAGCTGACGACGCTGCGTCATACGCTGCCCGTTCTGCGCCGCAATCGCTTTCTGACGGGCCAATTCGACGAGCGCCAGCAGCTGAGCGAAGTGCGCTGGTTGAGCCCGGCCGGCGCCGACCTCACGGAGGACCAATGGAACGATCCGTCGATGCGGTGCTTCGGCGTATTGCTCGATGGCCGCGCGCAGACGAGCGGCATTCGCAGGCCCGCTTCCGACGCGACGTTGCTCATCGTGATGAACGCCCATCATGACATCGTCGAATTCAAACTGCCCGACATCGCCGGCAGCGATCAATGGAGTTGCCTCATCGATACGAATGTGCCCGTGCGCGACGAATTGCCCGATTTCGAATCGGGTGACGTGTATCAAGTGACAGGGCGTTCGCTGCTTCTTTTCGCACTGCACGCAAAAGGCCAAACACAGCGCATTTTCGCCAGCCTCGGCAAGAAATTGACCGAAGACGCGGACACGAAGTGAGGCAAGGCGTGGGCGGTGCAGGCCCACCGATGCCCTCGCGCCGCTCGCTCCTCCCTATCAGTCATCTGCGCCGTGTCAGTGATACAGCAGCGCAATCAAGATGATGATGGGAATCGGTACACCGAGCAGGTAAAGCAGGATCGAGCGCATAGGTCCTCCTGGTTCGTTTGCTGGATTGGATCGGGTCGGATCGAGTTCGGTCAGGCATCGCGCAGGCGTCCGCCGAGCACGGCCATGAAGCTCGCCGCGAACGCCCCCATCAGCAGCGAGACGAATAACCACAACGACGCGGATATGCCCGAGCGCCGCGCGCTATCTGCCGCAGCTTTGGCCGCGCTCTCGATGGTGGAGACTTTCTGTTGAAGCTGCGCATAGGTTGCACTGACGCGCGCCTGCGCGGCATCAGGACCCAGCCCCGTGTACCGCGACACGATGCTAGCGACATATGCCGTATCGGCCGCCGAAAGCGAATCGCCTGTTGCCAGACTATTGAGGAAGATACGCGTCACCTCAAGCTTAGGCGGCGTACCGGGCGTACCGGGCGTACCGGGCGTCACGGGCTCGGTCAATGCAGGCGCCGGCTCGGCGTTCGGGGTGGCTTCGATCGCGGGCGTGGCCACCGCGCTCACTACCGCACCCGTCGCCGTATTCGCTGCGCCGTTGACGGCCGAGGCGGCGGATGGAGGCGCCGACGCATTGGAGGCCGCGCTCGCTGCGACATCGGAAACCGGACCCGAGCTCGACGCGGCCGCTGCCGCTGCCGCTGCCGGAGGCGATGCGACTGCGCGCGCGTGCGTGGAGCTGGACGACGACGCAAGCGGTTGCCGGAACAGGGCGTCGACGAAGTAGCCGATGGGCCAGCGATTCGCCGCGGCCGCCGCATCGCCGCGGTCGACGAGCACGGCCGACGATGCCGATTTCGCCGCCGCTTGCGCGCCTGCTCGGCCTACGGCCGGCAACATGGCGGCAAACAGCGCGGCCGTGGCGAGCGTGGCCACGGCCCAGGTCAGAAAGCCATGCGCGGTGTCGCGGAAGTAAACCTCGTCCGCTACCACGACCGGCCATCGATGCCTGAGTCGGCCGGCCAGATAACCGCCCAACCCCGAGGTCAGGACCTGCGTGACACACACCCAAACGATCGCGGCGAATCCGAACGTCGATGCGGTTGCGCTCGCCGAACGCCAAGGCGAGAGCGCGGCAAGCCCAAGGCCCGTGCCGAGCGTCAGCAAGATCAGGCCGAATGCCGCGGCAGCGACGGCGCCCGCAAACACGGCGCTCCACGAGACGACGCCGGCAGAATGCCGCGATGCGGCGCGATCTTCGACCAATGCATCGGATCTTAAGGGGGCGTTCAGTTCAGCCATGACGTGTCTCCGAGGGCTATGAGGATTGCAGGCTCGTATGCCGTTCGCTCCGACGGGGTGCAATATACGCAAAGGAGCGACAGCATGCTTTGTGCCCGTACCCACGCCATTCGGTTACTGAGCGCCCTCTTCGACGCGACGCCTATTCTTCACCCGCATCCTTCGCCTCTCGCGAATCGCGCAAAGCCTCGCCCCTAATCGCAGGCTTGCCGCTTTCGTCACGGGTTCTCAAATGCGTCATTTGCACAGCCAGGTCTTGGGGCCGCGCATGCCGTTCGGGCTGCACGTTCCAGTCGAACACGGTACGTGCCACGTGCGCATGAGCATGAACGCAATTGCTTTCCTGCGCACCACTCGTTTCGTAGGCGGGAAAGATCGGCCGTTGCTGCACGGCTTTCATCTGCGCGATCTGCTCATCGGTCATCTCGCCATGGTCGATCACGCGCGATACCCTAGCGTGATCGATTATCTTGTCGTCGCCGGCCTCGATCGCAGCGCCCTTGAGTGCGTTGACGAGAAAGGGTTTGCCGTCCGGGAGCGTGCCGCTCACCTTGAACCGCTCGGGACGAGGCGCGAGCGCATCGGTGCGGCGGGAATGACCGATCGCCGGCGCCAATTGCGGGTCGCGCCTGCGTTCGGATTCGGACGTCTGATATTGAATGTGTCCCGGGTCCTCGACCTTTCCGTCGTCGGCAATCTTCGTATCGGCGACGACGGTATGGACACGCCGGCCGAGCAACGGCTCTAGCATCGGCGAACTCGGCCTCGGCCGTGACGATCCAGGCTGCTCCTGAAGTTCCGCCGGTTTCGAGTTCCGGCCCTTCCCTTCCGTCGCGCCCGCCTGCGCTAACGCCTGTGCGGCGCGCCTCACCCCTCGCCCATGCATCCGTATCCTCTCTCATCGAAATTGTTATGCAGGAATATTGGTTCAAGCTACCTCTTGCCGGCGCGGCAATGACGAAGAACCGACTCTATTAACGAACGCCGTAATCAAGCGAAATCGGCCCACAATGCTGCACCCATCCAACCTATGACTGCCATGGCCATGACACGAATACTTCGCTGAATACGCAGCAATCCATTTATTCGCACCCCATCATATTTTTTAATAGATGTCACAAAATATTTTTATGACTCGCGCACGTCGCTCTTTTCGTCTTTTCTTTTACGAAAAAATTATCTACATTCGTTCCCCTCGCCTGGAGGTAATGAATTGACCACGAAAAATTGCCGATCGATCATGAAATCTCGTCGCTTTAACGCCGCGGTGTGCGCCGCCTTCCTCTTGCTCGGCGCCCGAGCCGCGCACGCGCAACATACAGGGCATCTGTTGCGCCCGCTCATTGAAAGCGCTGCCGAGCGTCTTGCCATCGGCGACCGAGTCGCCTTGTCGAAGTGGGACACTGGCACGAGCGTAGAAGACCCAGCGCGCGAGAGCGCCGTAATCTCGAAGGCCGTCGCCGAAGGTCAGCAAGCGAATCTGGCGGCCACCGATACCACGCGCTTTTTCAAGGCGCAGATCGAAGCGAACAAACTCGTGCAATACGAACTGCTCTCGCGTTGGCGTCGCGCCGGGTTCGCGCCACCCCACGCGCCGGTTGATCTCGTCGACACGATCCGTCCCGAACTGGACGCACTGCAGACGAAGATCATCGCCGCACTCGCAAGCGCCAATCCCATCCTGGAAAACAAGGCGTGCGCAACGCAGGTGGCCCGCGCAGTCGGCCGTTATACGTTCGAACATCAATTCGAATTGACGTCTTTGCAGGCCATCGCACTCGATCGCGCAATGGCGGGCTTCTGCCGCGTGTACTGAGGCGCTCGTCGACGTGCCCCGCAGGCGGGGCATCGATTTTTCTCCGTCGACTGGTCGCGGTCTATCCCGCCACGATCGGCATACTCGACCCTGGCCGGCCGTAGGCGCCTCGGACAGCCATCCGGCGCCACGGGGCGACGCATCATCGGGCTGCTGGAACTTTCAGTCGAATGGGTCGCAGCCGTCGAGTCCATGATTGCGGCCAAACAGCCGGACGCGGAAAGTGATACCGTTCGACGGCGTGCTAGCAACCCAACGCGCAAGCTTGACCTTCGTCAAACGAGACGGCGCCGCACGCCCCAGAATCGGAACATACGCGCCGCGCGCAGCCCGGCGTCCATTCAAACGCGACAACGTGTACACGTGTAAGCGCACTCGATGAATCCACAAGCCGCCTTCGACGACGATACGGAAGATCCCGCCGCCTCGACAGCCGCGCGCGCTGCCGCCGCGTCGCGCAGTACCTGGGTCAGCGTCGCCGTCAATCTTGCGCTGACGCTGGGCCAAGTCACCGCCGGTATTCTCTCTCGGTCCCAGGGCCTCGTCGCCGACGGCATCCACTCGCTGTCGGATCTGATCGCAGACTTCGTCGTCCTCGTCGCAAGCCATCACAGTGCGAAGGGTGCGGACGAGAAGCACCCTTACGGCCATCAGCGGTTCGAAACCGCAGCATCCCTGGTGCTCGGCCTGCTGCTTGCAGCCGTTGGAATCGGCATGCTTTGGTCGGCCGTGCGCAAGCTCGAAGCGCCAACGACCATTCAACGCGTTCATGTCCTAGCGTTATGGGTCGCCGTCGCTGCATTGATAGCGAAAGAGTTGCTGTTTCGCTACATGCTGGCCGTGGCCAAGCGCGTGAAATCGAGCATGCTCGTCGCCAACGCCTGGCACGCTCGATCGGATGCCGCCTCGTCTCTGGTCGTGAGCGTGGGCATCATCGGCAATCTCGCAGGCTATCCGATCCTCGATCCGATCGCCGCGCTCATCGTCGGCTTGCTCGTGCTGAAGATGGGCGCCGAGTTCGGTTGGGAAGCCATGCACGACTTGATGGATCGCTCGGCGGACGAGCATGAGATCGACGCGATTCGCGAGACGCTGCTCGCCACGCCGGGCGTGCAAGGCGTTCATGATCTGCGTACCCGCAAGATGGGCGACATGATCGTGGCAGATGCCCATATCGAAGTCGATGCGGCGGTTTCGGTGGAAGCCGGGCACGAGATCGCCGTGGCGGCGCGTCAGCGCGTGCTCTCGCGCCATCGGGTGTTGAACGTCATGACGCACGTAGACCCGGTGAAGCGGATCGTTCCCGCAAGCGGGCGCTAACTAGCGCCTAGCGCTCCGCACGCGCGCCTGTTCGTCCGTCAGCGCGATTGCACGCGAGCGTGGTCCACGAGCGTGCTCGGTGGGTATAAGACGACCATCTGCCCCTCGCCGAGGCCCTCGAGCACCTGCGCAGCATCGGCATTGCGCTGCCCGACCTGCACCGCACGTTGCACCGCGCGACCGTCGGCCACGGCGAATACGCACCACTGCTCCCCGCAACGGAACAACGCGCCGATAGGAACACCTAGCACGTCGGGTCGCTCCCAAATCACGATTCTGCCCTGCACTCGATAGCCGTCGTTCAAACGCCCTGGCGGGCCCATCAGATCGGCCACCACGCGCACCCGCTGCTCTTCCACACCCAGCGCCGAGACCTTGGTAAACGCGCCGGGCTCGACCACGCGCACCTTGGCGTCGATCGGCGTATCTCCTCCCCAATCCTCCAGCGACACGCGCATGCCCGGGCCGATCTTGACTGCGTCGGTCGACAACACATCGATCACCACCTCGTAGCGCGACGGGTCGGCCAACAGCATGACCGGCGTGCCGGCAGCAGTCACACGTTCACTCTTTTCGTCGACGCGCAACACCATCGCATCTACGGGCGAGCGCACCTCCACGGGTTGGCCGGTTGCCAGCGCCTTCAAATTGGCGATTGCAGCTCGCACTTCGGCCCCCGCGGCCCGCTCTCTCGCGCGCGCCGCAACCAGATCGCTGATGCTCGATGCTTCCGTCGCACGCAACTGCTCGAGCGTCTGCCGTGAGATTGCGCCGATATCGAGCATCGCTTGTCCACGCTCGCGCTCGCGTCTCGCCTGCGAAACATCGGCCTGCGCATGCTCGACGCGCGCCTTCGCCTCGCGGTACGACGCCTCGGCCGCCTCCACGCGCGCTTGCTGTTCGGCGCTCTCGCCGGGCGTCATCGGCGCCGGCACGACTACCGCCACGACCTGCCCGGCGCGCACGCGATCGCCTTCTCGCAAGTCCACGCGCAACAAGCGGCCTGCGATTGGCGCCGTGATCACATAACGATCATGAGCGCGAATCTCGCCATCCTCGTCGATCGTTACGAGCAACGGCGCGCGTTTCACCGTTGCAGTATCGACCATCATCGGGGCCGGCCAGAATGCGTAGGCCAGCAACAGGACGACGGCCAATACGCCCGCTGCCAACAACGGCAATCGGTATGCTCGGCCGCCCTTCATGACTCTCTCGCCTTGAGCACGGCGACGATATCGAGCCGCCGGATCTTCCACGCCACGATCAAGCCGGACGCTGCGACTGCGGCGGCGGTCACGATCGCCGCGTAAGCAAAGGTGGATGAACCGACCACGAGCGGCAATCGATAAAGGTCGGTCTCGAGTCGCCGAACCAGCAAGGCGCACACGCCATAGCCCAAAGCGAGCCCTACTGGCATGGCGAACCCGGCGAGCACGAATTGCTCGCCAAGCAGTATCCACGCGACCTCGGCGCGCGTGAAGCCGAGGACACGCAAAGACGCCAGTTGTTGGACTCGCTCGGAATATGCGATGCGCATGCCGTTGAATGCGACGCCGAACGCGATGATGCAGGCGAAAGCAAAATTGATCGAGGTCGAGAGCCGGACGCTCTCGTTCATGATCTTACGGAAACTGTCGATCACCGATTGACGCAGCGCCACCGCGTTGACGGTGGGCATACGCTTGAGGGTCGCGTACAAGCGGTCCCGCGCTTGCGGATCGACCTTCAACCAAGCGCCGGACCAGTCGCTGCTTTCCCCCAAAAAGCGCGAAAGGGCTCGCTGATCCATATAGGCTTGAACGCCCACCATGTCGCCGATCCGGCCGGCGACCGTCGCTCGGCGGGTTTGGCGTTCCCCTTCGAGCACCTGGACCGTGAGCGCGTCCCCCGTTCGAACACGAAGCGTATCGGCCAACTGCGACGAGATGAGGATTCCGTCTGGCGGCACGCGCAACGGCAAGCCCTGGTCGTCCAGCAGGCGATGCATCTCGGATGAGGGTGAGATGCCGCTCAGGGACAAGCGGCGCGACCGCGGTCCGGCCAGCAGCTTGACGGGGACGTCGCGAAAGGGCTCGACGCGCAGTACCCCGGGCAAGCGCTGCAGCGCGAATATCGCGCTATGCGATAGCGGCCGCGTAAAAGCGATCGTCAGGTCCTGACGTTCGATGCGCTGAAATTGAACGTCGAAGAGATAATCGATCGCATCGAAGAAGAACCCACCCGTTACGAGAATCGCACTGGCGCAGGCTATCGCAAGACAGGAGAGCAAAGCCTTCGCGGGCTTGCGCGCGACATTGCGCGCAATCATTCGCCAAGTCACGCTGAGATGGCGAAAGAGTCCGACCCGCTCGGCCCACCCAGCGGAGAAATCGGGGGGAACGGGCGAGCGCAATGCCTCCACGGGCATGAGCCGCGCCGCTTTCGCGACACTGAATGCGGTCGCGCCCATCGCGGCACCGGCGCTCATCGCGAAGGCCAGGATAACGACCGCCATATCCGCATGAAACTCGAGACGTGCGAAGCGGTAATAGCGGGCGTATACCTCGATTAGCGTCGAGCCCAATGCCATTCCAGCGGCCACGCCGACGGCGGCGCCCACGACGGCGATTACCCCCGCGAACTGCAAGTAATGCATCGCGACCCGTGAATTACCGTATCCGAACGCCTTCATCAAGCCGATCTGGGTTCGCTGCATATCGACAAGCCGGCCAAGCACGTTTTGCAACATGAACATCGCTACGCAAAAAAAGATCGCCGGGACATACGTCGCGGTGATCCGGTTCTGCGCAATTTCGTCCGTGATGAAGCGATTCGATACTTGGTCCTCTCGCGTGATCGCACCTAGGCCGCCATAGGAAGCGAGCGCTCGATCGATGCGCGCGACGACATCCGCCGCGTTCGCCCTGTCGTCCAGCGTCAGGGCCAAATCGTTGAACGCCCCCTCCATGCTGAAAGCGGCCGAGATGGCATCGCGGCCCATCCACAACACCCCGTAGTGGCGATTGTCGGGAAAGATGGAGCCGGCGCCGGCTTCGTAGATGTATTCCGGCGATAGCGCGACACCGACGATGCGCATGCGCTTCCAGCGGCCATTGAGCACGGCCCCGATACGCTGCCCCGCTTGCAGGTGATTCGCTTCGGCGAACGCGGCGCTGATCATGACTTCGTCATCGCGACCAGGTGCGACGTATCGGCCGCTCCGCAAGTGCAATACGTTCAGCGTCGGCCAGCTCTGTTCGGGCACGGAGACAATGTGACCGGTGGCCGGCTCTCGCAGTCCCGGAACGTCGACGGTCACGTCGGCGACAACGCGTGCCTCCACGCGTCGCACGCCCGGCAAGTCTGCAATGCGCGAGGCAACCGAATCGGGGGCGCGCTTCAAGTGCACGAATAGATCGGCGAAACGGTACGACGCGTAGTAGTCGCGCTGCGCGCCGAGCAGCACCAGATACGTGCTGCGCATTGCGACGAACGTTGCTACGCCGCAAGCGACGACCAGCACCGCAGCGCCTGCCTGCGCGCGAACGTGCCACAAGTCGCGCCATGCCAGCCGAGAGAGTGCGCTCACCATGTCAGATCCTGCGCGCTGCCTCGCCGCGCGTTGCGGCGTTCGTCGACGATTGCGCCGCTGCTCATCTTGATGACACGGTTCGCCATGTCCGCGATCACGGCGTTGTGTGTGACGACGATGGTCAGTGCACCAAACTCGCGGTTCACCTTCTCGATCACTTCGAGCACGCGCCTGCCGGTACGGAAATCGAGCGCGCCGGTCGGCTCGTCGCACAGCAGCACATCGGGGCGCTTGGCGACCGCGCGCGCAATCGCCACCCGTTGCTGCTCGCCGCCCGACATCTGCGAGGGAAAATGGTCCGCCAACGCTTCGATCCCAACCATGCGCAGCGCCTCGTCGGCATCGACGGGACGCTCGGCGATATCGGTGACGAGCGCGATGTTCTCGCGAGCCGTCAGACCGGGGATGAGGTTGAAGAATTGGAACACGAAGCCGACATGCTCACGCCGGAAGCGGGTCAAGTCTCGCTCTGTGGCGTCGGACAGACGATGGTCACGGTATTGGATCGAACCGCTCGTGGGGGTATCGAGTCCCCCCATCAGGTTCAACAACGTCGACTTGCCGCTGCCCGATGCGCCGAGCAACACCACGAATTCCCCGGCTTCCAAGTCGAGATTGACGTTCTCGAGCGCATGGACGCTGACGCTACCCATCGAATAGACCTTGGATACTGCCTGAATCGAAAAGACAGTTTCCATGGTGGGCTCAACCAGAAACCGGCAAGTGTCGATCACCTTAGCAAGATCGTGCGGCCTTCGATTGACCTGAATCAACGGGTTGATCGGGGAAGGAAACCTCCACACGTAACCCGCCCAGTTCACTCGATCGCCCCAGGTCGATCGCAGCGCCGTGCGCACTCGCTATGCGCCGCACGATGGACCAACCCAGACCGCTGCCCGTTTGCGCATTGCCCGGGCCGCGAAAGAAGCGCTCGCCCAAACGGTTCAATTCGTCAGGAGATAGCCCAACGCCCCCATCTTCCACCCTTGCCACCGCATGGCCGTCCCGGCTGAATACCGATACGACGATGCGCGAGCGCGCGGGACTGTAGCGCACGGCGTTGTCGATGAGATTGCGCAGCAGCAACGCGAGCAAGGTCTCGTTGCCGAATATCGGGCACGGTTCGGCCGCATCGAGTTCGATCTGCTGCAGTTTCTCGATCGAGCGCGGGGCAAAGTCGGCTACGACTTGCCGGGCCACGCTCGCGAGTTCGAGCGGGGCACGCTCGGTAAGCGTGCCTGCTTCGAGCCGGGAAAGCAGCAAGAGCTGGTCGACCAAATGCGCCGCGCGATCGCAACCTTCGAGCACGCCGCGCAGCGCATGCTCGCGCAATCGAGCATCGCGCTCGGCTAGCGCGACCTGCGCCTGTGCTTTGACAGCTGCAATCGGCGTGCGCAATTCATGCGCGGCATCGGCCGTGAAGCGACGTTCGGAGTCGAGCACGTCTCGAATCCGATCGAACAACCGGTTCAGCGCATCTAGCATCGGCTGCATTTCCTGCGGCGCGCGCATCATCCGGATTGGATCGAGCGCGTGGGGATCGCGTCGCGCGAGCGCTCGCCCGAGGTCTCGCAGCGGCGCCGCGCCGCGCCGCACCGCCCACCATGTGGCGAGCGCGAGAATCGGCAACGCACCGCCCATGGGCCAGAAGGCGCTGCGCAAGACAGCCATCAGAATGGCAGTGCGCGCGTCGATCTGCTCGCCCACGAAGACTTGCACATCGTGCTGCGCGCCGGGCGTTGCAAACACTCGCCACGCCTTGCCGTCGATTTGCACCGTCCAAAAACCGCTCGCGCGGTCGCGCTGGGCAGGCGCCATCGGTTGCGCCGGTGCATTGGCCGAATGAATCCCCAAGTGGCCTCGATGGAAAACCTGGAACACCACGCGCGGTGCATACGGATGCAAGATCGGCGCATCGAGCGCCTCGTCCTCGGCCTCCGCTTGCGCCTGCTGCATCACGAGCAACGCCGCAGCCTGTGCGAGATGGCTGTCGAGCAGTTGATCTATTTCCCGTTGTGCGTCCCGCCATGCAAGTGCAGTCGCGGCCAGCCATACGACCGCGACCACGGCGGTCACGAGCACCAACAAGCGGCCCTGCAGCGAACGCGGCAGCATCACGAGTCGTGCACCGGTTCGTTCATCAGCACATAGCCGACACCGCGCACGGTCCGGATCAAATCGCTGCCGAGCTTGGCCCGCAGACGATGGATATGCACCTCGACGGCGTTGCTCTCGACTTCTTGGCCCCAGCTATATAGATGCTGCTCGATTTGTTCGCGGGTGAGCACGCGCCCGGCGTTCAGCATCAGCACATGCAGCAAATCGAACTCGCGCGCCGCGAGCGTGACGGGCGAACCATTCGCAAATACCGAGCGCGATGCCGGCTCGAGTGCGACGTGCTGCGCCTGCAGCCGCTCGCTCGGGCGGCCGTGCGCGCGCCGCACCAGCGCCCGCAGCCGCGCGCCGAGTTCGTGCAGGTCGACCGGTTTGACGACGTAATCGTCGGCCCCCACATCCAACCCCCGGATCCGATCCGGCACGGCATCGCGCGCGGTCAGCACGAGAATCGGCAACGCCACGCCTGCCCCTCGAACGCGACGCAACACATCGATCCCATCCATGCGCGGCAGTCCCAAATCGAGAACCGCTGCCGCATACGATTGCGCACGCAACTCCTTCTCTGCGGCCTCGCCATCGCGTACCCAATCGACCTGAAAACCTTGTTGCCTTAATCCGGCGCGCACGCCGTCTCCGAGCAACGTGTCGTCTTCGACAAGCAAGATGCGCATGGCTTTGGGGTCTCGTCCGTGCCGCTCAGTCGTCCTTGTCGCCGGCCTGCGTATCCGCGCCGGCGCCTGCTGTGTGACCCGTGGCCGGCGCCGTTGGCGCTGCGCGCCATTGCGTCCACCAACCGCCGAGCACCGCGACCACCAGCAGCACGGCGATTGCCCATCGCGCCCGGCGAATGCCTTCGTCGGCTCGCCCCGACTTGCGCCCCGTAATCATCGCGGTGATCAGGTTTTCGCGATGCATCAGGCTGCTCGCCAATACCGCCACGATGTGAACCGCGACCAGCGCAAGCATCGCGTTGGCGGCGCCTTCGTGAAGTTCCTCGAACCACTCCCCACCCGTACCGGTATAGGTCGCCCAGCCGGTCACGCCGACCGCGATCGTCGCCAGCAACATGGCGAGGACCGCGACCGCGCCAGCCGGATTGTGGCCAACGTGATGCTCTGGGCTTCCCTTTATGAGGCTGGTCAAATACCGGGCGACGGCGGCAGGCGCGCGCACGAACTCGGAGAAGCGCGCATAGCGCGTCCCAATCAGCCCCCACACGATCCGAAAACCGACGAGCCCGAGCATCGTATAGCCGAGCGTGACATGCAACAGGCGCCATCGCTCGCTTTCGGCAGTGAGCCACGCGCCGGCGAACGACGCGACCATGAGCCAATGGAACACGCGTACCGGCGCGTCCCACACTAGAATGCGGACCGTGCCGGCCGGCCGTGTTTGACCGTCAGCGCGGGATGCGAACGTATCGTTCATCGAAGTTTCCTCGATCAGCTTGGGTATGACAGGCAGCACAGTTCGAAGCGCTTTTCACGGCAGGCAGCCGCCAGGTCGATGCCGGGACCTCGTCGTGCTCGGCGATGAACCATCGCGAACGCGTGATGCGATCTTGCGGCGGGGCGCTCGCCGCGCCCGCTCCTTTCGCCGCATGCGCGGTGAGCCAGCCCTGTAGTTCCTTCACGGACGCAGCATCGAGCGATGCGTTCTGGCCGAAATGATGGTCCAGATCGCTCAAGATGCGCCGCCAAGATTCGGCGGGGAGCATGCCGGGCGGATACGCAATGTGGCAGGCCGCGCACTCCTGCCGGTACTTGGGCAACAACGGAGTGGCGCTCGTCTGCCGCTCCTCTTCTCCGAGGGCAAGGCTCGTGAGCGCTAGCCAGAAGAGCGCGGCAAGCGCCGATGCAGTGACGACGCGGCGGCGTGTAGTCATGGGTCGGTTTCTCGCTATTGAGTCTATGTCCGATGCGCTCGCACTATCGCTTGAGCGTCATCAGCCAACTGAGGACGTCGGCCTTCTCCGACGCCGTGCATTCGCGCCCCACCACATCCCCGCAATTGCGGCGGAACCATTTCTCCGTTTTTGCGCCATCCGTGAAGCGTTCGGGATTGAATGCCGGCGCGAGCGGGGCAATCGTCTTACCAGTAGCCGCGTGTTGTCCGTTGCCGGTTGGCGTCGCACCGTGGCACGTCGCACAGGCCCACTCGCGCCCATGCCGCGTTGTGAAGAACGCCTGACCGCGCGCAGGCGACGGCGCTGCACCGGCCTGTGCGGTGTACGCGCTCAACGCTTGCGCGGGCGTTTGCGCACGAGCGGCCGACACCGCACAGACAGCGGTCATAGCGGCCAAACACAGCAGCCGGGCCACGTTCGAGCGAGCCGAAGCGGTCATCGTTGATCCTCCCAGTTCATGCTCCGTATGTTCGGGCCGCTTCCTTACCGCATTCTTAACACTCGTGCCGCACCCGCACGCCGCGCTGAATGCAACGTCTGGGTCGTTCCCTCGTTCGCACCGGCATCAATCCGATGATGCATCCTGAGCGGCCGTATCGACCCCTGCCTGCCATTCGCGCCACACCGCTAGCAAGGTCGCGATCACGCACGGGCCGATGAAGACGCCGATGAGACCGAATGCCAGCGCGCCGCCCACGATGCCGAAAATCACGAGCAGGAACGGCATATGTCCCGCACTGCTGATGACGAACGGACGAATGACGTTGTCGATCCAGCTGACGGCCAGCGCACCCCACAGTAGCAGTCCAACGCCTGCCCACAAGTGGCCGCCGACGATCAATGCGATGCCCGCCGGCGCCCACACGAGCGGCGTGCCGAACGGCAACAGCGCCGCCACGGCGGTCAGCATCGCAAGCAGCAACGGAGCGGCGACGCCCGCCGCCCAGTACCCGATGCCTGCGAGCGTCCCTTGCGCCGCCGCGGTCAACACGATGCCTTGCACCACGGAACGACACACATCGCCGATAGCGGAGAGATAGACGTCCAGCCGTTCGCCCAAATAAGGCCTCAGCGAGTGCTTTACCTGAGCGAGCACGGTCTCGCCGTCGCGATAGGCAAAAAACAAGGTCAACAAAGCGAAGCCGAATTTGACGACGTTGCGCCCCAAGCCGCTCGCCAGCCGCGCCGCATCGCCGATCCAGTGGTTGCCCCACTGCGTCAGTTGCGCGCGCCATACCGAGGGTTCGCGCACGATTTCGTCCATCCATGCTTGCAGCCACGCGCCGACCCATGGCAATGACGCCACCGAGCGCGGCAACGAATCGTGCGCGCTCGAGAACCATGCCGCCATTTGCTTGAAAAACGAGATCGTCTCTCGCATGAGCGGCATGGTCAGCAGCAGCATAGGAACGACCAAGCCGAGCGTGACGATCAACGTCATGATTAACGCCGAGAGCGTTCGCCGGTTGCTCGTCACGCTGCGCACACCCTCGAATGCTGGCCAAGTCGCGTAAGCGATGATGAAAGCCCACGTCACGGGGATCAGGAACGGTCGCAGGACGACGACGCCCAGTGTCAGAAGCCCGGTAAGAAGCAGCGCATGCACGACGCGCTTGCCGAACGGTGTGGTCATTTCGGCCTCGATCCTTTCGCGCGCTTCGCTCCGCCGAGGCGTTCACGCATGGCGCCGAAAGTCACGTTATGGCGAATCAGGTGTTTCTCGCCCTCCACGAGGAGGAAAACCAGCGCCGACATCGCCAGGCAGACCGCGAGTTCGGCCGGGTCGAGCGGGCTCGTGCGAAGGGCGGCATTCAACGCCGGAACGTAGATCGCCGCCAATTGGCAAACGATCGTCAGTGCGATCGCCCCGAGCAAAGGCAGGTTCGAAGTCAGTCCTTTCGCGAAGAGCGACTCACGCTCGGAACGAACGGCAAGCACGTGGCCGAGTTGGGAAAAGGTCAACACCGTGAATGTCATCGTCTGCCAAGCAGCATGCCCGTAGCGCATCGCCCCGGCTTGCACGAGAAGCGTGACCGCTGCCATCGCCAAGCCGCCCAGCGCAATGTGCCACCACATGCCGTGCGCGAACACGCTCTCGCGTGCCGACCGAGGGGGTTCTTGCATGATCGTCGGCTCCGCGGGTTCGGCCGCCAACGCGAGGCCCGGCAAGCCGTCGGTGAGAAGGTTGATCCACAAAATGTGGATCGGCAGCAAGGGCGCAGGCAGCCCCAAAAAGGGCGCGGCGGCAATCACCCACAGTTCGGCCGAATTGCAGGTCAGCACGTACCGCATGAACTTGCGGATGTTTCCGTAAATGCGCCTGCCTTCTTCGACGGCCGCGACGATCGTAGCAAAGTTGTCGTCGAGCAAGACCAGGCTCGCCGCCTCTCGCGCAACATCGGTGCCGGCTTTGCCCATCGCCACGCCGATGTCGGCATGCGCGAGCGCGGGCGCGTCGTTCACGCCATCGCCAGTCATCGCCACGTAGCGGCCGCGCGCCTGAATCGCTTGCACGATGCGAATCTTTTGCGCGGGGTCCAGCCGCGCGAATACCTTCACATGTTCGATGCAGCGCGTGAGCGCGTCGTCCGTGAGCGTGGCGAGCTCGCGCCCTGTCATCACCGTGTCGCCTTCTTCGAGCATGCCGAGCGAACGTGCGATCGCTCGCGCCGTCGCCGGATGATCCCCCGTCACCATGACCGTGGTAATGCCGGCTGCACGGCATTTCGCAACGGCCGCGGGCACCCCGTCTCGCAGCGGATCGATCATTCCGATGAAACCGATCAACGTCAGCTCGCTTTCGACGGCTTCCACGCGCGTGCCTTGCGCGGGCAGCGCCGGCCACGCGCGCCGCGCAACGGCGAGCACTCTTAGCCCATCGACGGCCATCGCTTCCGCTGTGGCAAGTAATGCGCTTCGGTCCAGTTGGCCGTGCTCGTCATCGTCGTAGCCGTCGCGCGCCACGGCGGTGCACCGTTCGACGACTGCCTCCGGCGCGCCCTTCGTATAAGCGAGGAACCCGCTCCCCGCACGATGTATCGTCGTCATGCGCTTGCGGTCGGAGTCGAACGCGAACTCCATGCAGCGCGGCATCGTCTGCTCCAACTCGCGGCGGCGCAATCCCGCTTCGGCAGCCGCGCGCGACAACGCGACCTCGGTCGGATCGCCGATGGGCTCGCCGCGCTCGTCGTATCCGGCATCGTTGCTCAATGCCGCCGCTTCCAACAATTGGCCGGTTACGCCGTCGTGCGACGCAGCTTCCGCCGGTACCCGCGCCGCTGCGCTTGGGGACAATTGGGCGACGCGCATCTTATTGCACGTCAGCGTCCCCGTCTTATCGGTGCAGATGCAGCCCACCGATCCGAGCGTCTCCACCGCGGGCAACCTGCGCACGAGCGCGTTGCGCCGCGCCATGTTGCGACCGCCCAAGGCAAGCATGACGGTCACTACCGCGGGCAGCGCCTCCGGAATAGCGGCCACGGCCAGGCTCGCGGCCATGAGCAGCATCGGCAGCACTGCTTCGCCCCGCAGCACGCCCGCCACGAAGATCACGGCGCACACGCCCAATACGCCGATCGCGAGTTGCCGCCCGAAGGCGGCGAGACGTTTTTGCAGCGGAGTGGAGCCGGGCGACGCCTGCTCGAGCAGCGCCGCGATGCGGCCGAACTGCGTGTCCATTCCGGTCGCCACCACGATGCCGCGCGCGCGCCCGTACGTGACCACGGTGCCCTTGAAGACCATGTTGGTTTGATCCGCTATGGACAACGCGGCATCGCCCAGCGCGGCCACGCTTTTTTCGACGGGAACGGCTTCACCCGTCAGCGCCGCCTCGTCGACTTTCAATTGTGGCGCTTCGATCAGTCGCAAGTCCGCCGGGACCATGCCGCCGGCTTCCAGCAACACGACGTCGCCCGGCACGAGCAAAGCGGCCTCGATGATCGAGCGGCGGCCATCGCGCACGACGGTCGCTCGACCCGCACCAAGGCGCTTGAGCTCCGCCATCGCGCGGTCGGCGCGAAAGTCCTGAACGAAGCCGATGCTCGCGTTGAGCACGACGATCGCGGCAATCACCAAGAGATCTTCGATGTCGCCGAGTAGCCCCGAAACAACAGCGACAGCCACCAGCACGAGAATGGAGAAGTCGCGAAACTGCGCGGCGAACATCGCCGCGACGCTGCGCCGGGCGCCTTCGGCGATATCGTTGCGCCCATAGCGTTCGAGACGGCGCAACGCTTCGCCGCTATCCAGGCCGCGTTCGGCGTCGGACGCAATCGATTGCGCAATCGATTGCGCGGTTTGGGTGTGCCACATTCCTTTCTCGCAACTTTCATCCGCAATTCGAACATCTATTCACAGTACCGGCGGCCACTGCCGGACAATGTAGGATCGCGCACGCATCGCGTCGCTCCGTTGATATGCATCAACCGCGCGCGTATGGGGCATTTATGCGGGCTGCAACACATTCTCGAAAGCAATTCTCCCGAGTTTTCCGCACTTCACTTCGGTCCACGAATTCCGACGCGCTAAATTGGCGATGCCTCAAAGGGCGCACCCGCCCTTTGGGAGCAGTTCAAGCCAATTTCACACACGCACAAGGAACAACATGCGATTCGAAGTCAGCTCTGGATGCCGGCCTTTTCACGAGGCAGGCGAATTTAGCCAACTCATGGCCTACTACGAGGAAGACCGCCACGTCATGTGGATGATGCTGCGCTCTGCGCCGCGACCCTGCTTCAACCAGCAGTTGGTCACCGACATCATTCGCTTGGCGCGCGCCGCCCGCGAGTCTGGACTGCGGTTCGACTTTTGGGTCACAGGCTCCCTCGTTCCAGAGATTTTCAATGTCGGGGGCGATCTGAACTTCTTCGTCGACGTGATTCGCAAAGGAGAGCGCGACAGGTTGATGGCCTATGCCCGCTCGTGCATCGATGGCGTTTGGGAGATTTACAACGGCTTCGGCACCGATGCGATCAGCATTGCAATGATCGAGGGCAGCGCACTAGGGGGCGGCTTCGAAGCCGCACTGGCGCACCATTACGTGCTCGCGCAAAAGGGAACGAAACTCGGGTTTCCCGAGATTGCATTCAACCTGTTTCCAGGAATGGGGGGCTATTCGCTCGTGGCACGCAAGTCGAACATGCGCGTGGCGGAAACGTTGATCAGTACCGGAGAATCGCGGTTCGCCGAATGGCATGCCGAACAAGGGCTCGTCGACGAAGTGTTCGAGCCGGGCCAGGCTTTGATGGCGACGAGAACATTCATCGACGTCATGCGTCCCATGCTCAACGGCACGCGCGCGATGCTTCGCGCCCGTCAGCGCGTGCTGCCGCTCTCGCGCTCCGAACTCATGGACATCACCGAAGACTGGGTCAATTCGGCGTTCATGCTCGAGGAGAAAGACATCGCGTTCATGGAACGCCTCGTCGTGCTGCAGAACCGGCGCGTCTCCAAGCTCAAAGCCGTGCCCTGAGCAAGGACCCGCGCCTGGCCGCCGCCATGCAGTTGGCAAGCTCAGGCGATGAGCCTGAGCTTCTTCTTATCGGCCAGCCATGCCTCGAACGCCTGCGCCGCCATCGGCCTGGCGTAGAAAAACCCTTGCGCGAAGTCGACCCCGATGTCCTTCAGGAACTGAACTTCGCGCTCGGTTTCCACGCCTTCCGCCACGACCGAAAAGCCGAAGGCGCGCGCAAGGCTCAACACGGAGCGCACGAGCGACTGCGCTTGGAAGTTCTGGTCGATGCCCGTGATGAAGCTGCGATCGAGCTTGATCACATCGATCGGCAACCGCGTCAATTGCGATAGAGACGAGTAACCGGTGCCGAAGTCGTCGAGCAAAATGCGCGCGCCCAGCTGCTTGAATTGCCTCATGAGGTCGACAGCGGCCTTTTCATCGTCGATGAAACAGCTCTCCGTCAATTCGATGTCGATCAGCGTACGGGCCGACTGGCTTTGCTCGACCAGCTCGCGCAGCTGGGTGACGATCGCGACGTCGCGCAGCTGACGCGCCGACACGTTCACGGAGATGCGGATATCGAGGCCGCTTTCGTGCCAACGCGTCGCCTGTGCGACCGCTTCCTCCATCAGCCACCGCCCGATCGGAATGATGAGGCCCGATTCCTCGGTGAAGCGGATGAACTCGCCGGGAGGCACGAGCCCGCGGCTCGTGGATTGCCAGCGCAGCAAGGCTTCCACGCTGTGCAGACGCCCCGTGCAGAGGTTGATCAGCGGTTGGTAATGCAGGACGAACTGCTTCTCCTCGATCGCTCTTCTGAGCTCGGTATCGAGCCAAATGTATTTGGCGACCTTTTGATTCATCTCGGGCGAAAAGACGCAATACGTATGCTTGCCCGCCTCCTTGGCCGCGTACATGGCCGTATCCGCGTGCGAGATCAGCGCTTCCAGCGTCTCGCCGTGCTCGGGGAACAACGCGATGCCGATCGAGCAACTCGTGTAGACATCCATCAAATCCAAATGAACCGGCGCGCGCAGCCGGTCGATGATCGTTTCGGCGAGCGTCTGCAACCCTTCCTGAGTGCAAGGATCGACTAGGATCAGGAACTCGTCTCCGCCCAGGCGTGCGATGGTCGCCCCTCGCGGCAAGCAGTCGCTCACGATTTCGGAGACGCGCTTGATCAGCCGGTCGCCATTGACGTGCCCGAAGTGATCGTTGACGCGCTTGAAGTTGTCGAGGTCGAGAAAGACGATGCCCAGCACGCGGTCCTCGTCGTCGCGCGCCCGCTCCAGCGCAGCCTCGATCGTCGCATTGATCGCGTAGCGATTCATGAGGCCCGTGAGCACGTCCTTCGTCGCCAAGTCGTTCAAGCGATTGCGAGCATCGCGCTCATCGGTGATATCCAAACCCGAACAGATGATGAATTCTTCTTCGATTCCGCTGCCGCTATGAACGAACTTATTGCGGAACTGAAAAAGGCGCGGACCTTTGACCGTATTGATGACGCGCTCGACCTCGAACGATTTCCCGCTCGCGAAGAATTGCGCGATGTTCGTACGGGATTGCCGGCCTTGCTCCGGGCTCATGAACATGTCGAACGCGCTTTTGCCGATGACATCGACTTCGCGCATGCCGGTCACTTCTTCGCACATCCGGTTGAAACGCTGCACCGTGCCGTTTCGATCGAGAATAACGACGAGCGAATTGACTTCCGATACGACTTGCTCGGCCGCAGCGAGCCCGGTCGACAGCGCGCTCGCCACCGAAACCGTGTCCGAATAATCGGCGGCCGTGCCTGCCCAGTCGGTCAAATTGACCTTTTTACCGACGAGATGGAGGGTCAACCCATGGCCGAACAGAGAAATCTCAAGCAGCAGGTGCGACGTGACCCCGGTTAGGCTACGAATCTGCGCTGCCTGCGCGTCGGTAAGCGCAACGCTGACATTGGTCTGGCCGCGCACCGCAGCCAGCTCCAGCGCGTTGCTGTCGCTGCCTAGGCGCCAGCACGGGCTTTTCGTTCCGAGGAGGACTTCCAGCACTGCGCAATCGTTTTCGTCGAAAAACATAGCTGGCCCCGTTGAACAAACGAACCATTCTACTGCCTACCGGCAGTCTCCAAAAGTGCGAATTGCATTGCAATTTGGCGCTATTTCTGTAATGAAAGTGCCTTTAAATGCGGTTATGCACGCTTACTGATGCGACTGCAATCGGCAAAGCCCTCTTTTGACGTAAGTTCTTGATAGCACAAATAATGGCAATGGGGGGACGTTTTTGCCGCATACATCGCGGCATCGGCCTTTGCCAGCAAATCATCGGCATGGCTGCCGTCGGCCGGGAATTCGCTGCTTCCCATGCTCGCGCCTACCTTCATGCGATGGGCGCCGAGCGTTACGGGCTCGTTAAGCGCCTCCTGGGCGCGACGCACCGCATTCGGGACGTCATCCGGCGATCGAACGCCCTCCACGAGAATAACGAATTCGTCGCCGCCCAGCCGTGCCAAGATACATGAATCGGGCAGCGCGCCGCGTAGCCGCTGCGCAACGATGGCGAGCGTCCGGTCGCCGGCCGAGTGTCCGAGCCGATCGTTGATTTGCTTGAAACCGTCGAGATCGACGAAGATCACCGCCAAGCGCCCTCCCCGAAGCCTCGCCTGCGCAATCGCCGTCTCGAGCTGCTCCAAGAACCCCATGCGGTTGGGCAGGCCCGTTAGCGTGTCGTGCCCGGCCAGGTGGGTCAATTCCCGTTGCTTGGCATGCAGCGTCTTCATCTGCGTGCGGATCTCGAGACGCATGCCTTCGAAGCAGCGTGCCAGCACGCCAATCTCGTCCGAGCGCGAAACCGGCAGTCTCTCGCCGCCCGTCTCATCGAAGATATGCGCCGCGGCGTGGGCGAGTACCCGCAGGGGCCGAGCCAAGGCGCGCGCGAACAAGATGGCCAGCACGATTGCGAAGGCGCTCCAGATCAACACCATGCGCACGATCTGCTGACCCAATGCGTTGGCCGACGCCAACACCGTCGTGAGCGAGCGGCCCAGGCCAAGCACGATGAAGCGATTGCCATCGACGAGGCCAAACGGCGATCGCACGAACGCGAATGCCTGCGCCGGCACGCGGCCGGCCGATGAAGCGAGGTTGAACGTCACGTCGGTCGTGCCGCCGGTGAACAGGGAGCCGGTGGCGGGAAAGCTCGCTTGCATCAGCACGCGCCGGCCGCGCTCGAACCCAAAGGTCTGGCTCGGATCGGGGTGAATCAGGAAATCGCCCCATTCGTTCGCCAGATAGATTGCATAGCCAGTTCGCAGATCATCGCCGAGCCGCTGGAATACCTGCGCCAAATCGACGTCGATGACGAGCACGCCCACCTTGCTGCCATCCACATCGACGATCGGCGCGCCGACCGTCATCGCAGGCTTGCCACCCGCTTCCGAACCGGCCTCGCGCGTGAGCCCGATCGGTGACAGATAGACGCGCCCCGCCGCCGCCGCTAGCGTATCGAAGACATACGGAGACTGGCCTTTCTCGCGAAACTCGTCCTCGCCCGCGACGACGATGCCTTGCGCCGCCCGCTCCACGCGAATGCGTTCGAGCCCGTGGTGGCTGCGAGTAATTAGGCGTATCTGCAAGTACTCGGGGTGATGCGTCATGAACTGCAAAAATACCTGCTCGATCCTCGCCCGGCCGGCGCGCGACGTTTCATCGCCGCGTGCGACGGCGACCGACGACGGCAACGTGGACAATACCAGGACGTCGTCCGCCACATCGCCCAGCGCGACCGTGAAACGTTGAGCCAGAAACTGCGTGGAGGTGAGCAAACTACGCTCGGCCTCCTTCATCAGCATGGCGCGATTGGCGCGGTAGCTGTAATAGCCCGTCGCACCCGATGCCGCGACGCCGATGCAAACGAGCAAGATCGATAGGCGGGACGTCAAACCCAGCTTGATCATTTCGGGAAGCTCCCCAGCCGCGCGCCCGCTTCGATCCGCTGCCACAGCGCTTCACGCTGCGCGATGCTCTCCACGCGTGCGATCCAGACGAGCCGCTGCCCCAATAGAGATTCCTCGCTGGGCGAAGCCGTCACGGTATTGGCCAGCCCCTGCCGCTCGGTGAGTTGCGCCGCGATCTGCGGCTCGAGCATGTAATTGATCCACTCATGGGCGAGTTCGCGGTTTCCCGCGCCATTGACCACCGCCCAGCAATCGAGCCATGCAAGCGCGCCCTCGTCCGGAATCACGTAACCCACATCCACGCCGGCTCGGCGCAACAGTGCCACTTGCTGCGTGCCGTAATTGCCGAACATCAGGGCCGCGTGATGCTGCACGAACAGCGCGGTCGCCTCCTCGGGAAGCGTGTAATACGCGAGCAGGTTTTGCCGCAGGCGTACGAGTTCGCGCGCGACGGTGCGCATTTGCGCCGGCGACAGCTCAAAGGGATCGCGATAGCCGAGCGCCAACGCCGTGAACGAGAAATTGTGCTGGGCGCTATTGAAGTCGAGCACCTTGCCACGGTAACGCGGGTCCCATAGCGCGCGCATCGAGCGCGGGGCAACCGCGATCTGTTTGCGGTCGTAGATAAGCCCCATGGATGAATAGGTAAATGGAATTGCCAATGCATTTGCGCCGTCCATGAGCCCGCCGATCGCTTCGAGCTTTTGGAAATAAGGGCGCTGGCGCCGGCGGTTAGGGATCAGAGATAGATCGAGCGGCGCCAACAACCCGGCGCGTGCGTAGCGCTGGATCTCCGCGGTATTGGCCGCGAGGACATCGAACGGCGGCAGCGAGGCGCTATGCATGCGCGCCCACAGCGCCTCATCGGAATCGACGAAGGTCACCTCGACCTTGGCATGAAAACGCTTCTCGAATGCGGCAACCCAATCGTCATCGGCGTAGCCCGGCCACGCCAGCACGCGCAACACGGCTTTACGCGGAGCGCCGGAATCGGCCAGCGTGCCGCCCCACGAAAAGCACAGCAAGACGATGATGACCGCGACAGGCGTCACCATTTTGCCCGCGCAGATGCGGGCAGACCATCCCCGTATGAATCGGAGAACGACCATATTCATGTCGCCTCACGCGTGACACATTTTTGAATGTCTTCACTGTTGCGGGCCAGCCCAGCAAGCAATGCGAGCCTTCATATCGAAGGCAGGGCGCACCGCGCAACATGCACGCGCCAATATGCCAGTTCCGAAAGAACCACGCAATACGACTATCCGCGAAGAAGGACGCCGCACCCGAACGATGCGGGGCCGCTGCGCGCCGGGCGCGCAGCAATGGCACCGAGTGTGTGCACTCAAACGCGCTCAAGCAACACGGCGATGCCTTGCCCCACGCCGATGCACATGGTGCAAAGCGCGTAGCGGCCGCCGCTTCGGGCGAGTTGATAAGCGGCCGTGGTGGCGAGCCGCGCCCCCGATGCGCCAAGCGGGTGGCCGAGCGCGATGGCTCCGCCGTTCGGATTGACGCGCGCATCATCATCGCCGATCCCGAGTGTTCGCGTCACGGCCAGCGCTTGCGCAGCAAACGCTTCATTCAATTCGATGACATCTATCTGCTCGAGACGCAGCCCGGCAACGCGCAAGACTTTGCGCACCGCCTCGATCGGCCCGACGCCCATCACGCGCGGCGCAACGCCCGCGCTCGCCATGGCGACGACCCGCGCGCGCGGGCGCAGGCCAAAGCGCGCAACCATCGCTTCGTTCGCCAACAACAACGCACATGCCCCGTCGTTCACGCCCGATGCGTTGCCGGCCGTCACCGTGCCGTCGGGGCGCACGACGCCCTTGAGCTTGGCGAGCGCCTCGAGCGTCGTGGCGCGCGGATGTTCGTCCTTCGTCACGACGATCGGATCGCCCTTCTTTTGAGCGACCGACACCGCCATGATTTCTTCGGCGAACCGCCCGCTTTCCTGCGCGGCGGCCACGCGCTGCTGGCTACGCAATGCAAATGCGTCTTGATCCTCGCGACTCACGCCGAATTGCTCCGCCACGTTCTCGGCGGTTTCAGGCATCGAATCCACCCCGTACATGGCCCGCATCGCCGGGTTGACGAAGCGCCAGCCGATCGTCGTGTCTTCGATCTTGGCCGCGCGGCTGAATGCGCTCTCGGCTTTTGCCATGACGAACGGCGCGCGGCTCATGCTCTCGACGCCGCCCGCAATCATCAGCCCGGTCTCGCCGCTCTTGATCGCGCGCGCGGCAATCGCCAGCGCATCGAGCCCGGAGCCGCACAGCCGATTGACGGTGCTGCCTGGGACGCCGACGGGCAAGCCGGCGAGCAAGCTCGCCATACGCGCGACATTGCGATTGTCTTCGCCGGCTTGGTTGGCGCAGCCGAAAACGACATCGTCGATTGCACTCCAATCCACCGCCCGATTGCGCTCGATCAGCGCCTTGATCGGCGCCGCGGCGAGATCGTCGGCGCGCACCGTCGATAGCGCGCCGCCGTACCGACCGATAGGAGTTCTAATTGCATCGCAGATAAAAGCGTTTTCCATCGAAGATCCTTGGCATGGGGGCGCGACTGCAGCGCGCGGGGAGTCGAAAAGACAACGACAGACCGCATCGGGCGGCCCGCATACGGCGACCGGCCTGCGCCGGCATGAGCCGGTTCTTGGCCTGCACGATGAATCTTGGAGGTGTACATTCCGAGCGTCAAGTGCGATTATCACAAATGTGTGCGATTATCGAACCTCTTCAAGCCAGAGTGTGGAATGCGATGAAACGACCGAGCCCTGGTCCCGATAGGGAAACATCAGATGAAAACACCGAGCAAGTCGAGCAAGTCGACAGCGGCGAAACATCGGATGCGGCGCCGACTGGCGATCCGAACTTCATGACTTCGCTCGAGCGAGGCCTGGCCGTGCTGCAAGCCTTCTCCCAAGAGCGTCGCGTGCTGACGACCTCGCAGATCAGTCAGCGCACCGGCATTCCGCGCGCCGCCGTTAGGCGCTGTCTCTATACGCTCGCGAAGCTGGGCTTCGTGACCGAGGAAGACAACCGCTTGTTCTCGCTGCGTCCTCGCGTGCTCAAGCTCGGTCACGCTTACCTCGCGACCACGCCGCTCGCGCACGCGGCTCAGCCCGTGCTGCGCCATATCAGCGGAACGCTCAACGAATCGAGTTCGGTGGCCATACTCGATGGAGACGAGATCCTCTACATTGCTCGCGCATCGACTTCGCGCATCATGTCGATCGATCTCCATATCGGCAGCCGCCTGCCTGCGTATTGCACATCGATGGGACGCGTGCTGCTGGCGCAATTGAGCCCCGACGCGCTGGACGCTTACCTCGATCGCACGAAGCGCATTCAATACACGCCTCGCACGATCGTCTCGCTCGACGGGTTGCTCGACACGCTCGAATCCGTGCGCTGCAATGGCTACGCGCTCGTCGATCAAGAACTGGAAATCGGGCTGCGCTCGATCGCGGTGCCGGTCAAGGGCGCCGACGGGCGCGCCACCGCAGCGCTCAATGTCGGCGTGCAAGCGGCGCGCATCTCGGTCGCGGAAATGGAGAGCCGGATTCTGCCGGCCTTGCTCGAAGGTGCGCAGGAACTCGCGCTGCTGTCGCTTTGACTGGGGCCCGTACAGGCGCTAGGCGAGAAAATCCATTACGGCCGCGGTGAATGCTTCGGCCGCCTCGACGTTCGATAGGTGTGACGCGTCCAACACCACCATGCGCGCGCGCGATACGCGTTCGACCAGGAACCGCGCATCGTCCACGGTGGTCACCGGGTCCTGCCCGCCCGCAATGACGAGCGTCGGCGCCTTGATCGAGTCGATTTCCTCACGCAGATCGGCCACGGACAACGCATCGCAACACGCCGCGTAGCCGTCCCGCGGCGACGCGCGCAATTGCTCCGTCAGTCGGCGCACCGAGTCCGGTTCGCGCTCGATGAAATTCGCGGTGAACCATCGCCCCGCCGCACCGTCCGCCACTTCCGCCATGCCGCGCGCGCGCACCAGTTCGGCGCGCTGCGTCCATCCCGCGGATGTTCCGATACGCGCAGCGGTGTTCGCGACGATCAGCTTATCGATGCGTTCGCCTGCATGCACGCCGAGCCACTGCCCCGTCAAACCGCCCATCGAAATCCCGCAGAAATGCGCGCGTTCGATGCCTAAGGCGTCGAGTACGGCAAGCGCGTCGCGACCGAGCAAATCGACGCTATACGCACCGGGCGGCGCCGCAGAGCGCCCATGTCCGCGCGGATCGTATCGCACGACGCGGTAGCGCTCGGCGAGCGCATCGAGTTGCGGCAGCCACATGTCAATCGTGGTGCCGAGCGAATTCGATAGCACGAGCGCGGGTGCGTCAGTCGGGCCCGCGCTCGTATAAGCGATGCCTTTGGCACGCTGCACAGTGGTTTCAATCATGCCGAACCTTATCGATCAAGACCGCAAAAGCGGCACGGGCGTCACTTCCTGCAGGGTGTCGAAACCGAGCCCTTCGACGATATCGATGACCACGAGCCCGCGCGCGGTCACATCGATCACGGCCAGATCCGTGTAGATGCGATCGACGCACGCGATGCCCGTCAGCGGATAACTGCACTGCGCCACGAGCTTGCATTCGCCGGACTTCGTCAGGTGGTCCATCATGACGAACACCTGCTTGGCGCCGATGGCGAGATCCATCGCGCCCCCCACGGCGGGAATCGCATCGGCTGCGCCCGTGTGCCAGTTCGCCAAGTCGCCCGTTTTCGAAACCTGAAATGCTCCCAGCACACAGATGTCGAGATGGCCGCCGCGCATCATCGCGAAGGAATCGCCGTGATGGAAGAACGCCCCGCCCTCGAGCAACGTCACGGGCTCTTTCCCGGCATTGATCAATTCGGGGTCTTCCTCTCCCGGCCCGGGTGCGGGCCCCATGCCGAGCAATCCGTTTTCGCTATGCAGGAAGATTTCCCGCTCGGCCGGCAGGTAGTTGGCCACCTTCGTCGGCAAGCCAATGCCGAGATTGACATATGCCCCTTCAGGGATATCGCGGGCCACCCGTTGGGCGATTTGATCGCGCGTCCACTTGTTCATCGAAAGCTCCTCACGCGGCGCGCGCAATCGCTTGCGGCACCGCAACGACACGCTGCGTAAAAATGCCCGGCGTGACGATGGCTTCGGGATCGAGCGCGCCGAGCGGAACGATTTCCGACACCTGAGCGATCGTCGTCGTCGCGGCCATGGCCATGATCGGCCCGAAATTGCGCGCCGCCTTGCGGTAAACCAGATTGCCCCAACGATCGCCGCGATGCGCCTTGATCAGGGCGAATTCGGCTTTGATGGGGTACTCGAGCACGTAGGGCTTGCCGTCGATCACGCGCGTTTCCTTGCCTTCGGCCAAGCGCGTGCCGTAGCCGGTCGGCGTGAAAACTGCGCCGAGCCCGGCGCCCGCCGCTTGTATCCGCAGCGCGAGATTGCCCTGCGGCACGAGTTCGAGCTCGATCTGCCCGGCGCGAAACAATGCGTCGAATACCTGCGAATCCGCTTGGCGGGGAAACGAGCAAATGATCTTGCGCACCCGCCTCGCCTTGAGCAGCGCGGCAAGACCGATCTCGCCATTGCCGGCGTTGTTGTTGACGATGGTGAGTTCACGCGCGCCTTGTTCGATCAGCGCATCGATCAACTCGGCCGGTTGTCCGGCGGAACCGAAGCCGCCGATCATGACGGTGGCGCCGTCGGCGATACCGGCGACAGCCGCTTCGAGCGAGGAAATTGTCTTGTCGATCATCGATGTGTGCGCTTGATGGCAGCGCCCTCCGTCCTTCAAGTTGACGACCAATTTAGAGGGCTGCCCCAGCATAGTCAACGGCGATTATCGAAAAACTGTGCGGTTATCGAACATCGCACGATTGCCGGCCACCGGCCCTAGATGTCGAAAAACACCGTTTCGCGTCCGCCGTCGGGCGTGTCCTGCAGGCGAATATCGAGCGAGTACACGATCGCGCCTGCTCGCTCGCTGCGTTGCGCGATCAGTGTCTGGCGTCGCACCGCCCATTCGATGCCGGTGAGCACGGGATCGCCTTGGTTAGCCTCGGCTTCGTCGCCGAAATACAGGCGCGTATGAAGCCCGGCGTTGATGCCTCGTGCGAACAGCGCCAAACATACATGCGGCGCTTGCGGCACACCGCCGGCGCCGACAGCACGCCCCGGCTTGATCGTCTCGAACCGGAACGCGCCCGTGTCGAAGTTGGCGCACGCCCGCCCCCATCCGCGGAACGCTGGATCGAGGGGCCGGTCCTGGACATCGCCCGGATGCGCATACTTGCCCTCCGCGTTTGCTTGCCAGATTTCGACCAGCACGTCGCGCACGAGCGAGCCCGACCCATCGAACACGCGCCCTTCGATCGCAATGCGCTCGCCACGCGTTTGGGGCGAAACGAGCACAGGGCCGAAATTGTTTTCGAAGATGTCGAACCCGGCTTGCTTCGGCGCGAGTCCAATATGAACGTAGGGGCCAGCCGTTTGCGAAGCCGTTTCGGGAAAGCGAACCGGAGCGAACGAAGCCGACGGCGAAATCGGAGAAAACGTGAAGCGGCTCATGACTTGTCTTCCCCTTTCTGTTTCTCAGCCTCGAAGTAGGTCGCACGCCGGCCGCGCAATGTGATGTCGAAGCGATAGCAGCGGCTGTCGAGCGCAATGTTGTTGCCGGTATCTTGCAGCGCGATCAGCCCGCGCACTTGCTCCTCGCTCGGGATCGTCTTGATGATCGGGCACTGCGCGATGAGCGGATCGCCTTCGAAGTACATCTGCGTGATGAGACGCTGCGCCCAACCGTCGCCGTTCAACGAGTAGTGAATATGCGAGGGCCGCCAATCGTTGATGCGATTGCGCCATGGATACGGGCCCGGTTTGATCGTGCGATAGACGTAATAGCCGTTTTCGTCGGTCAGCATGCGCCCGCAGCCGCCGAAGTTCGGGTCGACCGGCGCCAAATACTTGTCGTTGCGGTGCCGATAACGTCCACCCGCATTGGCTTGCCACACTTCCACCAGCGCATTCGGCACGGGACGGCCGAACTCGTCGCGCACGAAACCGTGCACGACGATGCGCTCGCCGATCGGCAACCCCGTTTTGGCGAAGTTCAGGATCAAGTCGTTATCGAGGGGACCGAGTTCGTCGGCGCTGAACACGGGACCGGTCCGCTCAGATACCGTGTTCAGCGTTGAAATCAACGCATTGCGCGGCGAGCGCAGCACGCTCGTCTTGTACTCCGGCGTATAAGCCGGAGGATGCATGGCGGTGTCGCGCTGGGCGAAATCGCCATAAATGCGGCCTGCAACGGCCGTCGGCAGATCTGACATGGTTATCGCTCTCCTCCCGGTAAGCATGCCCCGCCTGCTGCGACGGGGCCGCGATGATGGATGCTCACTCTAGGGCGCATGCCTGCGCGCGTAAATTGACTTCTGTTCCGCCAATCCATAACCTCCGGTAATGGAAACCAAAATCAGCTTTCGCCATGTCAGTTGCTTCCTCGCGATCGCTCGCGAGCGCCATCTCGGCCGCGCCGCCGAGCGTTTGAATCTGACTCAGCCGGCCGTTTCCAAAACGTTGGCCGAACTCGAATCGCTCGCGAACATCCATCTCGTCGAGCGAGGAAGACATGGCGCGCGTCTGACGCCGGCCGGCGAGCATTTTCTGCGCTATGCCGTCGGCGTCGAGCAAGCGATGGAATCGGCCGCGGGTGCGTTGCAAGGTCCCGTCACACCGCCCGTCACGATTCTCGAACTCGGCGCATTGCCGACCGTCGCGAGCGGGATCGTGCCCAACGCGCTGCTACGTTTGCGTGAACGCCATTCGCAAACGGGCGTACGGCTTCATACCGCGACGAACGACATGCTGCTGTCGGCGCTCAAAGCGGGACGGCTCGATTGTGCGATCGGCCGCATGGCGGAACCGTCGATGATGCAGGGCATCTCGTTCGAATTGCTCTACGCCGAGCCCCTCGTGATGGCCGTGCATCCACGCCATCCGTTGATGAGCGCGCGCCACGCCTCGCCCCAATCGGTGCTCGCCTATCCGCTCGTGGTCTCCCCGAGCGGCACCGTGCCGAGGCTGCATACCGACGCCTTCTTCGATGCGCACGCGTTGCACGTGCCGGGCAATTGCATCGAAACCCTCTCCGTTTCCGTCGCGCGCCTTCTGGCTCGGCGCTCCGACGCGGTCTGGATCACGCCCGAGTTCGCAGCGCGCGACGATCTGGAGCGTGGCGACCTGGCCGCGCTGCCGCTCGCCGTCACCAACGCGGAAGAACCCGTCGGACTCCTGCGTCGCAGCGCGGGCGAACCCGTCGAACTCGTCGAAACGCTCGCCGCAATTCTGCGCGAGCTCACGCTAACCAACGATGGCCGAGGACCCGCGCGTGCGCGCCGGCCGATACGCCGCGCGCCCGCTACGCGCGCGCGAAAACGCTGATGGCGCGCATGGCGATTCGGGCGGGCTTGACCATCGCCGCCCGCGAAGCTTAGGATCTAGCCAGTCGTTCGATGTTCATCTGTTTGTTCGATAATCGAACAAACAGAGCGAGCGACTCGATCACCGGACGCACCGCCGCTCGCGTGCCGCAAAGCTCGGGCGACACCCTTCCCTCTTAGCTGAATGAATCGCGCACCATGTTCGAGTATCCGGGACGACTCAACGACAGGCTCACCTCGACCGATGCGATGCTCGCCGTATTCGCACCCGGCGCTACCGTGCAGCGAATGCTCGACGTCGAAGCGGCGCTTGCACGGGCACTGGCAAAGGCGGGGGTCATTCCCGGCGACGCTGTCGCGCCGATCGAAGCTGCCTGCCATGCCGACCTGATCGATGCCGGCGCTCTGACCGAGGCGGCGGCACGCGCGGGCAATCTCGCGATACCGCTCGTCAAGCAACTAACGGCATGCGTGTCGAGCCGAGCAGCGGACGCAGCCAAATACGTGCATTGGGGCGCGACGAGCCAGGACATCATCGACACCGGCATGGTGCTTCAACTGCGCGATGCACTCGATGAAATCGAACTTGGCCTGGACCGTCTCTGCGACGTGCTCGCAAGGCAAGCCGCCGCGTTCCGTGACACGCCGATGATCGGACGCACGTGGCTGCAACAAGCGCTGCCAATCACACTCGGGCTCAAATTCGCGCAATGGCTCGATGCGCTCGAGCGGCACCGGGAACGGCTCGCGCAATTGCGCGCTCGTGCCATCGCCTTGCAATTCGGCGGTGCAGCCGGCACGCTTGCCAGCCTTGGCGCTGCGGCGCCAGCGGTCGCGCAAGCCTTGGCGAAAGAGCTTGCCCTGCCGTTGCCGAGCGTGCCGTGGCATACGCAACGCGACCGTATCGCGGAAGCGGCCACCGTGCTCGGGCTTCTCACCGGCACGCTCGGAAAAATCGCGCGTGACGTCTCGCTGCAGATGCAAACCGAGATCGGCGAACTGGTTGAGCCGTCGGCAGCGGGCAAAGGCGGATCCTCGACGATGCCTCACAAGCGCAACCCCGTCGGTTGCGCCGCCGCGCTGACCGCGGCCGCGCGTATGCCGGGGCTCGTCGCCACGATGCTCGCTGCCATGCTCCAAGAGCACGAGCGCGCGCTGGGCGGTTGGCAGGCCGAATGGGAAACGTTGCCCGACATCGCAAGACTGTGTGCGGGCGCATTGGCGAACATCAGTGAAGTCGCGGCCGGGCTGGAGGTCGATACCGCACGGCTCGCCGCCAATCTAAACCTGACCCGCGGCCTCGTCCTCGCCGAAGCCGCGATGCTGGCTCTCGGTGCATCGCTTGGCCGCTTGCGGGCGCACGAGCTCGTCGAGCGCGCGTCGCGCGAAGCCGTTCGAAGCGGACGCGCGTTGCGAGCGGTCCTGGGCGACAACCCGGATGTCACCCGTGTGCTCGACGAGCGTCAACTCGATGCGCTGTTCGACCCGGCCAACTACAGCGGGCAGGCGCGGCAATTCGTCGACGCCGTGCTCGAGCGGTATCGGACCGCGCGTTGAATGCTTCCCGATCGGATCACTCTGCGAACCTCGATATGAATGACGAAGAACGTTATGAAGCGGGCATGAAGACACGGCGCGCCGTCCTAGGGGACGCGCATGTCGATCGCTCGCTGGCCAACCGCACCGCGTTGACAGAAGAGTTTCAGGACTTCATCACGCGTTACGCGTGGGGCGAGATTTGGACGCGCGAGGGATTGCCGCGGCACACGCGCAGCCTGTTGACGATCGCCATGATGGTCGCGCTCAATCGCGGCGAGGAATTGGCGTTGCACCTGCGCGCGGCCGCGAATAACGGTGTCACGCGCGACGAAATCAAAGAAGTGTTGCTGCAAACGGCCATCTATTGCGGCGTACCCGCGGCCAATTCGGCATTTCATCTCGCCGATCGGATCTTCCGCGAGCAAGACGCGCAACCCTGAGCGAAGACATTCGCGCGACCGGAGGCCGCGCGAATGCCCACCCTATCGTCAGAACAGGGTTGCAATGCCTACCATGCCGACGAATTGCGAATGCGTCGACGAAAGCGTGCCGTTTTGCGAATCGCCCACCGCCGGGGCTGCGTCGACGATGTTACCCGCCCCCTTGCTACCAAGCGTCTGGCCGCTCGCGTGCTGGTAAGCCTGCAGCGCCCTCGGGCAATCGCAAGGGTCCACCCATGCATGCGCAGCAAGCGCATGCGTTAATCAAGCCTTAAGCTTGCTGTGTCACGCTGCACCCATGGCCCTGCGAACCCGATGCTCGGCCGCCAAATTACAGGGAGGTGCGAAAATGTCAAAGCGATCGATTTCGCTGTTCGCGTGTGCGGGTGTCCTGCTTGCCTCGCCACTCTTCTCGGCGGCCAGCGAGCCGACCAAAGTCACCATCAAGCTCTCGGATGGAAGCAACGGCCAGATGGCCTTGACGGTTAGCCCTAAGAAGATCCCGCCGGGCCCCGTCGAATTCACGATCCAGAACGTATCGGGTAACACCAAGCATGAATTTTTGTTCGCACGATGGTCGCGCCCCGACGGCAAGCTGCCCTATGACGCGAAAACGCAACAAGTGCAGGAAGACGCCGTGAACGGACTCGAGGGCGTGGAAGATTTGAACCCGCACGAAAGCGTGACCGCACAGTTCACGTTGAGCAAGGGGCGATATGTCGTGTTCTGCAACGAGCCGGGGCATTACCGCAGCGGCATGCACGCCGAATTCGTAGTCGGCTCAGCAAAATAAGCGGGAAAACCCCAGCGTCCTGCGGTCTCGCCAACAATTCGTGATCGAACGCTTCGGCTGCACCCCGGCTCGTCACGGCCAGCCACGACCCCGCCTGGCCGCGAGATCCATTCAGCGGCCTCCCGGCCGCAGCAACACCTTGATCGAATCGAGCGAATTGGCGACCTTGATCGCCTCCTCCCACTCATCGATCGCGAAGCCATGTGTGACGATTCCTTTCGACGTCACGAGACCGCGCGCGAGTAGATCGATGGCGATCGGGTAGCAATACGGGCCAAGATGCGCACCGCGCACGTCGAGCTCCTTGCGATCGCCGATGATCGACCAATCGACCGACGTCTCCGCCCCAAACACCGAGAATTCGACGAAGCGCCCAAGCTTGCGAATGAGATCGAGGCCTTGCGGCACGCCTGCGGGGACACCCGTGGTTTCGATGTAGACGTCACAGCCGTATTGATCGGTGATCGAGCGCACGATCGCAAGGGCGTCGTCCTTTTTCGGATTGATCGTGATGTCCGCGCCGTACTCGCGCGCCAGCGCGAGACGCTCCTCCACGAGGTCGATCACGACTAGCTTCTTCGGCGTTTTCAAATGCGCCACTTGCGTCATCATCAAGCCGAGCGGCCCAGCGCCGGCAATCACGACGACATCGTTCAATTGGATATCGCCGCGGTTGACCGTGTGAATCGCGCAAGCGAGCGGTTCGATGATGGCCGCATCCTCGATCGAAATGCCGTCGGGAATCTTATGCACGATCGCCGTGGGCGGGAAACGCATGTATTCGGCCATGCCGCCGTCGGCCACCTCGCGCTGAAAGCCGAAAATGTTGTGGACCTCGCACATCCAGTATTGCCCCGATTTGCAGTATCGACATTTACCGCAGGGCACGATCTGCTCGGCGATCACGCGCTCGCCCACGTTTACGCCGAAATGCTCGGCGGCGCCCTCGCCCAATTCGTCCACGTAGCCGAAGAACTCATGCCCCGGAATCACTGGCGCCTTGACCCACGGACTCGGGCCGCCCCAAAACATCTTCGCGCCCGAATAGCACTTGCAGTCGCTCGCGCAGATGCCGCAGGCGGCGATGCGAATCACGAGCTCGTTAGGGCCGGGGCGGGGCCGCGCGACCCGCTCGACGCGATAATCCTTCGGGGCGTGGCATACGATCGCCGTCATTTTCGTCGTCTCGTTCGGTGTACTCATAGTCGGCTCGCTTCAAATGAGAAAGGAACTCGGCTTTCAGCGCGCGAGAAAGCCGCCGTCGACGGCAAGGCTTACGCCATTGATCATGCGTGCTTCGTCGCCGAGCAAATACGCGATCGTCTGCGCCACCTCTTCCGGTTGCACGAACCGGTTCAACGGGATGCGCGAGAGCATTTGCGACGCTTTGGCCGGGTCGCTCCAAGCTTGCTCGGCCATCGGCGTCAAAGTAACGGTTGGGTTGACAGCGTTCACGCGGATGCCCTGCGGGCCGAGTTCGACGGCCATCACACGCGTGAGCGCATCGAGCGCGGCCTTGGATGCGCAATAGGCGGCGTGCAACGCAAATCCGATCTGTGCCGAGATGCTCGAGACGTTGACGATCGCCCCGCCCAAGCCGCGCTCGATCATGCTGCGCGCGCAGACTTGCCCGACGATCATCGCGGCGCGCACGTTGACGGCCATCGTCTCGTCGAACGCATCGACATCGCATTCGAGAAACGGTTGCAGCCGCGCAATGCCCGCATTGTTCACGAGCAGATCGATCGGTTGCGAGGCCTGCGCCGCGGCCCGGGCCGCCGCTGCATCCGCCAGGTCGACAGCATGCGTCTCGCAGCCGATCGCACGCTCGAGCGCGCGCAGATCGTCCGCCGAACGGCTCAACGCGACCACGCTCGCTCCACGCGCAGCAAGCAGCGAGGCCGTTGCGCGGCCGATGCCCTTGCCCGCTCCCGTTACAAGGACGCGCTTTCCCAAAAACGCGTTGCCGCTGTCAGCGGTATCCGTCGCACTCACGATTAGGATTCCTTATGGTTCCTCGCACAGACGCCGCGCGGTATCTTCGTCGGTAACGAGCGTCGACACATACCCGCCGCGCAACGTCGCGCGCGTGACGAAAAATTTCTTGGCGCCGCCACTGGCCAGGATCACGTGCTTGATGCCCCGCAAATCGTCGAGCGCCATGGCCACGGTGCGCCGGTTCAGCGGATGGTTGATGAGCTTGCCGTGCTCATCGACGAAATGACCGAGCACGTCGCCCACCGCGCCCGCTTTGCGCAGCGTGCGCAAATCCTCGGGATCCTTGACGCCGTAGGTGATGACGAGCGATTCGGTGAGATCGCCGGCCGTGACCAACGCGAGATCCGAGCCACGCGCGAGCTCGTAGGTTTCGCGCACGGCGTCTTCCTGCAGGATGACGTCCCGCACCTTCTGGCTGCTGACGTAAATGGGCGCAGGGAAGAGATAACCGTCCGCATGGCAGAGATCGGCGAAGTCGGAGACGATATCGAACGTGTTGATGCTCGGGCAATGCGCGAGACCGCCTTGTAGCGACACGGCCGAGAGCGGGCCGTAGGAGCGCTGCGGCAGCGCGCGCAGCACCGCGCGGATCGTGCGGCCCCAGCCAAGGCCGATGGTATGGCCGGCCGCGATGTGCTGCACCAAGTAATTGGCCGTGCCGATGCCGAGCGCGGCCATCGTCGCTTCGTAAGTGTTGCCGGTCGGGACGACGACCGCCGCCAGCAGACCGAACCGGTCGACGAGTTGCTCCTCGAGCGCGACGCACGGCGCGATGCGGCTGTTGATCGTAATGCGCACGAGGCCCGATTCGCGGCTCGCCGCCAGCAAGCGATTGACGCGCACGCGATTCGTGCCGAGCAATTGAGCGATTTCCTGCTGCGTCATGTTGCCGACGTAGTAATGCCAGGCGACGCGCGTCTGCAGTTCTTCTTCGCTATCGACGCCTTCGTCCGGTTCGACGCTTGGCGCGGATTGGGGGGTCTTGCCCATGATGAATGGAAGGTATCGACGAGTGGGAAACCGACAGTTATAGCAAATGCGTCATTTGACAGCGCCCATCGTCAGGCCCTGCACGAGACGCCCCGATACCAGCAACGCGAAGATCACCATTGGCAAAACAATCAGCGTGCCCGTCGCCATGATTTCTCCCCAAGGCAATTCGTACCCGCTCATGTAGTTCGTGGCGGCAACTGGCGAGGTGGCGGCGTTGTCGCGCGTGAGCACGAGCGCATACAGCAAATCGTTCCACGAGAAGATGAACGCGAAAATGGCCGAGACGACGATGCCCGGCATCGCCAACGGCAGGTTGATCTTCCAAAACACTCGCCACGGCGACGCGCCGTCGAGCCGCGCGGCTTCATCGAGCTCGATCGGCACGTTGCGGAATTGATCGGTGCAGATCCATACCACGATCGGCAGCGAAAACGTCAGGTACAGCAGGATCAGCACGATGTGCGTATCGATCAGATCGAGCTTCGTGGCGATCAAGAAGAACGGCACGGCCAGCACGACGGGGCTCACCATCCGATTCGAAATGAACCAGAACCAAAGGTCGCGCTTCCCGCGAAATTCGTAGCGCGCGAGCGCATAGGCCGCGGGCGTGCCGAGCAATATCGCTAGCACCGTCGTGCTGCTCGCGACGATCAGCGAGTTGATCAGGCTACCGGCGACATCGTGCGTGAACAGCGCGTCGATGTAGTGCTTCAGCGTGGGCGTGAAGCGCCACAGGGGCGGATAGGCGAGCGCGTCGGCTTGCTTCTTCAGGCTCGTCGTGACCATCCAGTAGAACGGGAAAACCGATGACAAAAAGATCACCAGCAGCGCGAGACCATGCCAAATCGTGGCGCGCCTGCGCCCTGCACGCGCCCGATGCGAGCGGGGAGCGGCGCCAATAGTCAGTAGCCCTAGCAAAGATAGACTCACGCGACCTCCCGATAGATATAGCGGATGTAAAGGCGCGACAGCACGATCGTCAACACCAGCAGCAGCATGGCTTGGGCGGAAGCCAACCCCTGATCGAACAAGCGAAAACCGATGCGTTCGATGTAGACGCTAATGAACTCCGTGGCCGCGCCGGGCCCGCCGCGCGTCATCGTATAGACGGCGTCGAACATCTTGAGCATGTCCGCCGAGCGCAGGATGAGAATGGCGGTAAGGCCCGGCAACAGGTAGGGCCGCTCGATGTGCCAGAGAATCGTCAAGCGTTTTCGCGTTTCCAGCCGCGCCGCTTCCTCGGCCTCCTTCGGCACCATCGTCAAGCCCGCCAGCAGGATCAGCGCGCAAAACGGCGTCCACTGCCACACGTCCATGATCATCACCGACACATACGCGAGCGTCGGATCGCCGAGCCAATCTTGCGGCGGGACACCGAAGAAACTCAGCAGATAGTTGGCGACGCCGAATTGCCGGTTGAAGATCAAGCGACCGATCAGCCCCACGACCGCGTAGGTGGTCGCCATCGGTATGACTAGACTCACGCGGGCCGCCGCACGCATCCATGCGAGCCCGGATCGATGCAACATCAATGCCGCGAACAGGCCCAACGCGATCTCGAGCGGCAGCGTCAAGCACAGAAACAGCATCGTGCGGCCGAGCGCTTGCCAAAACGTCGCGTCAGCGAAGGTCGCGACGTAGTTGTCGAGGCCGACGAACGGCGTGCCGGCCCCGAGATCGGCAAGGCGGTACTGATGCATCGAGTTGTACAACGCGACCAA
Organism: Trinickia sp. Y13; assembly: GCF_029522115.1. Taxonomy (GTDB): domain Bacteria; phylum Pseudomonadota; class Gammaproteobacteria; order Burkholderiales; family Burkholderiaceae; genus Trinickia. The sequence goes on from NZ_JAKWFK010000004.1 coordinate 59,205, forward strand.
CAGCGGATAGATCCCGATCACGGCCAGCGCGAACACCGCCGGAAATAAGAACCAAAACGCGGGCGAGCGCGGCCATAGGCGCAGCCGCGCGCGCTTGCGCGCGGCCGTGGCCGGGTTAGTGCGCTGCACGGTACCGTTGAGCATCTCGATCCTCCGACTCGCATTGAGCGGCCGCGGCATACGCAGCCTCTACTTGAGCAGCGGCTTCTTGCCGTCGTAATAGCCCGCCTTCTTCAGGATCGCTTCCATCTTCGAGCCGATCGTCTGCGCGCCGTCCTTCACCGAGACATTGCCGAGCATCATCTTGGTGCCCCATTCGCCGATGATTTCGGAAATCGCCGGCCATTCGGGAAAGCGCGGGCGGTAGTCGGGCACGCCGCCTTGCCAGGACTCGACCATGGGCTTCACGAACGGATACTTCTGCTGCACGGCGGCATCCTGATACACCGCCGTGCGCGCCGGCACCCCGCCCGCTTCGAGGTAGGGCTTTGCCATCTGCTCCGAGGTGATCCATTGGATGAAGAGCCATGCCGCCGCTTGCTTCTTCGCGCTCGTCTTGGCGTTCACCGCCAGCGAGAAGCCGCCGAGCGCGGGTTTGAGCCCGGCGGGTCCGCGCGGTTCGGTTGCAATGCCCAAGCAATCGCCGAGCTTGGATTTGGCCGGATCGGTCAACGTCGGATAGAACGCCGACCATTCCGTGATCATCGCCACTTGGCCCTGCGCCAGGGCGTTGACGGCTTCGGCGTGGTCGAAATCGACGATGCCGGGCGGCATGTACTTCATCAGCTTCTGCCGATAGTCGAGCCCCGCTTGCGATTGCGGCGACATCAAGTTCGATTTGAACTTGGCATCGAGCAGCGATCCCCCGTTGGGCCATAGCATGCGCATGAAGCTATCGGCCGATTGCGTTTCACCGCGCCGCGACTGCAAAGCGAACGCGTACTGGTTTTTGGCGGCATCCGTCAGCTTCGGCGCATAGACGTTCAGTAGATCGTCCCACGTCTTCGGAGGCTCGCTGAACCCGGCTTGCTTGAGCATGCACTTGTTGTAGAACATGAGGCCCGAGTAGTTGTCGAACGGCAGGCCGTACGTGACCTTATCCCACGTGCCGAACGAATCGAGCAGAATCGGGAAGAAGCCTTTCAGGTTCAGGTTCGGATCGGCGAGCTTCGGGTCGTCGGTGAACTTCTTGATCGGCACGAGCCACTTGTTGCTCGCGAATTCGCCTATCCATACGACATCGACGAGCACGATGTCTTGCGCGCCGCCGCTCACGAAGTTGAGCACCTCTTTCTGCCGCGTGCTCTCGTAGGGCACGACGTCCCATTTGATCGTGATGCCCGTTTCCTTCTCGAACTGCGGGATCAGTTTCTCCGCAGCCGTGTAGCCGGGGCGATCGAGGAAGATCGCGTGCAAGGTGGTGCCGGAGTACGGCGCGGCCGCTTCTTTCAATGTCCACGCCGACGCATGCGCCGCCAGAAGAAGCGAGGTGGCTGCCAGCGAGGCCATCGCCAGCTTGCGCTGCAAGAACCGTTTGTTCATCGATTGTCTCCTTGTGGACCGGCGCGACACGATCGACAGGACGCGCTGGGTCCGGTGCAAAGCGGGTCGTTACCCGGGTTGTTATCGATTCGACGGCAAGCATCGATCCACTCGATGCCTGCGGGCATTCGGTACTGCCTCATGCGACTGCGGGCGCAACCGGCGGCCATCCGGGGACGCGTTTCACTTGTAATTTCATTTTTTCAAATGTATATTTTGCCCGACGACGCTTGTCAAGAAGAAATTGATTAGGAGTCCTTGCGGCAATGCACGATGTCCGTGCCGCAACGATCGCAGTGCGACGTTCGTAGGAGACGCGAAATGAGCGCAGTTCAACTGCAGCAAATCCGCAAGACGTTCGCCGGCGCCGAGGTGCTCAAAGGCGTCGACATCGAAGTGGCCGAACACGAGTTCCTCGTGTTCGTCGGCCCGTCCGGCTGCGGGAAATCCACGCTGCTACGCACCATTGCCGGCCTTGAGCGGGTCGACTCCGGGCATGTTTTGATCGGCGGCGAAGACGTCACCGAAGTCGAGCCGTCCGAGCGCGGCGTCGCCATGGTGTTCCAGTCGTACGCGCTCTACCCGCATATGTCCGTCTATGAAAACATCGCGTTCGGTTTGCGCATGCTGAAGCTGCCGCAAAGCGAGATCGACCGCCGCGTGAGCGAGGCGGCGCAGATCTTGCAGATCGGCCAGTTGCTCGAGCGCCGTCCACGTGCGCTCTCAGGCGGGCAAAGGCAACGTGTCGCGATCGGCCGGGCGATCGTGCGCGAACCCAAGGTGTTTCTGTTCGACGAACCGTTGTCGAACCTCGATGCAGCCTTGCGCGTGCAGATGCGGCTCGAACTCATCAAGCTGCACAAGCAGTTGAATGCGACCATGATTTACGTCACGCACGATCAAACCGAAGCGATGACGATGGCCGACCGGATTGTCGTGCTCAATCACGGAGCGGTGGAGCAAATCGGTTCGCCGCTCGAACTCTATCGGCAACCGCGCAATCGATTCGTCGCAGGCTTCATCGGTTCGCCGAAGATGAACTTCATCGAGGTTGATGTCATCGCGGCCGATCGCGCCGGTGTGACGATCGCCCTACCGGGCGGTGCGGCGCTCGCGGTGCCTTGCGAGGCCGCCGGTGTTCAAGCCGGCGAGACGCTGACGCTCGGTGTTCGCCCCGAGCATTTGTCGGAGCACGGCACCGTGAATGCCGATGCGCGTCTTGCGGGGGAGGTCATCGTCGTCGAGCATCTCGGCGGCGAAACGCTACTGCATGTGGCGCTTGCCGATGGTCGAGCGATTCAAGTCAAGGGTTCGGGCGAATCGGCCGTGGCCGACGGCCAGCGAATCGAGATCGGCTTTCCGGTACGGCACGCGCATTTGTTTCGACATGACGGGGCGGCGCTGCGCGCGCTGAGTGCGACGGCGCAATCGGCCGCCGCGTGAGGTGCAGACGCTGCGCGGCAACGCGACTGCGCCGCGGCCCATGAAGCGCGCGGCGCGAATCGATCGACGTCAGGCGGCGGGGGCGATCACCTTCGCGATCGCCTCGGCGACTGCGCCGACGTTGCGCTCGTTCAAACCGGCCACGCACATTCGGCCCGAACGCAGAATATAGACGCCGTATTGCTCGCGCAGACGGTCGACCTGCTCGGCGCTCAGCCCCGTGTAGGTGAACATCCCGCGCTGCTTGATATAGCGAGAAAGCGTTTCCCCCTCGATGTGCCGGCTCAAAAGTTCGTGGATCGCCCCGCGCATATCGGCAATCCGCCGGCACATCGCGGTCAATTCGTTGCGCCACTTTTCATTCAACGCGGGCGTCGTCAACACCTTCGTGACGATCTTGGCGCCATGCGTGGGCGGATTGCTGTAATTGGAGCGCACCGCGCTCGTCAATTGGCCCAGCACGCGATCGGCTTCGCCCGCGTCTTGGCACAGCACGCTGAGCGCGCCGCAGCGTTCGCCGTAGAGCGAGAAGTTCTTCGAGAACGAGTTCGCCACCAGCATCGGCACGCCACGCCGGGCGAGTTCGCGCACGGCGAATGCGTCGTCGTCGAGATTGCTGCCGAACCCTTGGTAAGCGATATCGACGAACGGCAGCAATTCGCGCTTATGAAGCACTGCGATCAATTGCTCCCATTGCGCATCGTCCAAATCGACGCCGGTCGGGTTGTGGCAGCATGCATGCAACACCACGACGCTGCGAGGGGCCAGTGCATCGATAGCGGCCAGCATCGCATCGAACTTCAGGCCCCCGGTCGCATCGTCGTAGTAAGGGTACGTGTTGACCGTGAACCCCGCGCGCTCGAAGATGAACCGATGGTTTTCCCAGGTCGGATCGCTGACCCAAACCTGCGCTTGGGGGAAATAACGCTTCAAGAAATCGGCGCCAATCTTCAACGCGCCCGAGCCGCCGAGCGTTTGCACCGTTGCGATGCGCTTCTCCGTGCGAGCGGCGCATTGTTCGCCGAAAACGAGCGACTGCACCGCGTCGCGGTAGGGTGCGAAGCCCGACATCGGCAGGTAGGGCTTCGGCCCGAGGTCGGACAACAACGCCGTTTCGGCCTCGCGCACGGCCTCCATGACCGGCAGGCGGCCGTCGTCGTCGAAGTAGATGCCGATGCTCAGGTTGATCTTGTCCTGGCGCGGGTCTTTCTGGAAATTCTCGTTCAGCGTCAGGATGGGGTCGCCGGGGTACGCGTCAACGTGTTCGAACATGATCAATGTCGCTGGGTTGGGAAGAAAGCAATGTTACGCCAGCTAGCGCGCGCCCTGCTCCGGACTCGGCCTCGCCGGCGCGGGGTGAGCACAGTGTAGGGGCGAGCGGGGGAAATAAAATTCTGCAAACGGTGCGGGGAAACACCGATTTCGAAGCAGAAACTGCGCGGCAACGCGCGCAGTTGAGTGAAAAGAAGCGAGGTGGGGCTGTGCAAGTCGCCGCAGCCCCTTCGACCCTAGCGAGAGAAAATCACACCGATGTCTCCGTATCGACGCTAGGCTTCTGCTCGACCTTGATCGGAACGATCGGCTTCTGCTCGACTTTGATCGGAACGATCGGAATGTAATGTCCGTCCTTCCCGACGGGCGTAAGCTTGAGCCCCGCCTTTTCGCGCCGTTTCCTTTCCTTCGACAGCGGCGGGCACGTATGCTCGTCGTAATACAAGACCATGCAGTCGAGGCACAGCATGCATTCCATTTGATCGATCCGGCCCGCGTCGTCGATGGCCTGCGAGCCGCACCCGGCCGCGCACGCGTGGCAGCTCGTGCATTCGGGCTTGCGGCGCAGCTTGAACAGGCGGAAGCGCCCCGGCAGCGCAAGGCTTGCGCCGAGCGGGCACAGATACTTGCAGAACGGCCGCTCGATGAAGATCGACGCGCCCACCACCACGGTCCAGAACAGCACGAACGGCCAGGAGCGGTGCAAAACGCCGACGAGGAACGTGGTCTTGAACGGCTCCACCTCGGCGAGCTTTTCCGCCCACGGCATGGAGAAGAACGATACGGCGAGCAAGACCGCGAACACCACGTACTTGACCTTCCGCAGCCGGTTGTGCCAACGCATCGGCAGCTTGCGTTGCAGCTTCTTCAGGCCGGTCATGCGCGCGAGCTTGTAGAGCAGCTCCGACATCGATCCGAACGGACACATCCAGCCGCAGAAGAGCCCGCGTCCCCACACGATCACCGTCACCGCAATGACGATCCAGAACACGAAGATGAGCGGGTCGGAGAGGAACAGCCCGGTATTCCAGTCGCCGAACAGCGAATGAATGAACGTGAGCACTTGCGTGATCGAAGGCTGCGCCATCTCGGCCCACCCCGCGAAGCCGATCGCGATCAGCCAGCTCGCCGTCTTCGGCCACGAGACCCAGCGCTTGTCGGCGCGCTTGGCTTTGCGCACCCAACGATCGCGGCTGACGAAGAAGAAGACGACGGCGGCGGCCCACGCCACGAACAAGCCGATCTGAATCCGCTTGGCATCCCATGCGTTGCGCCAGGCCGGTTTTTCCTCTTCCACATGCGGACGGCCGCCTTCTAGGAAACGCGCCGGCACCCAATAAGGCGAATTGAATGCCGAGAAACGCTTCGCACCGGTTTCTTTGTCGACCTTATGGCCCAGAAAGACGAACTTCCACGGATAAGCGGCGCTAAATTGCGCGCTGCGGACGATGAAGATGCCGGTCTCGTTGAACGAGGGCGCGCCAGCCGCCTGTAACGAATACAGGTTCAGGTAATCGGAGTCTTTGAACGTGAAAGCATTGATGCCTTGCCGCACTTGTATGCGGTCATAGATGCCGCCACGAACGAAGCCGGACCCCTTGAACGACTCCCTGCCGTTCGCCACGACGAAAATCGCATGCTCGCCGGGCTTGAGCCGGCTCATGAGCTGCTCGTAGTCGTAATCGCCGAGCACGCTCTTGCCGATCCCGGGTGCATTCAAGTAGCCGTAGTAAAGATCGAGAAAGGGACTGCCGTCGTCCGGTTCCCCAACGTCGGTGGCGTGGATCGCCATGTGTTTCACGGCGCCCATATCAACGAGCGCCGCCCAAGGCAAATGATCATTGGACGGGAGCAATTTCGCCTGCGGCAACGGCGTTTGCTTCACGATGCCGACCTGGCTCGCGACGGCGATCGCGCAGCGCGAAATCAGCTGGTTTTCGGCAATCGCCGTGACAGTCGCGCCCGATATGGCGTCGAGGCTGGCATTGCCCGCATCGCTGTGGCCGATCTCGAAACGCGCGCCCGCGAACCGGCCGACATATTGGCGCAAAAAGTCGAGCAGCTTGCTCTCGGGAATGCCGACCAGCAAAATCGGCTCGCTGTGCTTGAGCACTCTCACACCCGTGATCGTGCCTCTCGTATCCATCCCGATCAGGGTGACGATCGGTTTGCCCGAATAACCTTGGATGTCGACGATATCGGTCGATAGAAACACATACCCCTTGAGCACGCGAGCATGACCGTCGTCCGCGTAGGCCTCGACGTAGGGCGGGTTGCCCTTGCGCGCCGAGAACGCATTCGCACCGGGCAACACCCCCGCGCAATCGGTCCATTTGCACATCTCGGGCTGGGTAAACAGCGCGTCGGGCAATTCCTGCTCATAGATCGAAGCAAAGCCCGAGCGCGCAGCGGTGAGCAGCAGCACCAATAGCAAAGTCCGAATCCACACTTTCATTTTCGTCGCTTCTATAACGGCCGCCCTGGAAGGCTGGCGGCTTGGGCGCGAGTCGCGCGCGAGAAACATCGAATCCGGGCGAGGACCATACAACGAACACTGCAACCGAGGCTCGCGACGCCCCTGCCCTTATCCGAACGTGATCAACACAGCCTTGCCGCCGTCATTGCACCTTCGCCACCATGAAGTCGACCGCTGCCTTCACTTCGTCGTCCTTCAGGCTCGGATTGCCGCCGCGCGGGGGCATGGTGCCGTTGTTGCCCGTAAAGCCGCCGAGCGCATGCTTGTACAGCGTGGCCTTGCCTTGCGCGATGCGCGGCGCCCAATCCGCTTTGTTGCCATACATCGGAGCGCCTGCCGCCCCCGTCTGGTGACACATGAAGCACACGGTCTTGAACACTTTCTCGCCAGCGGGATTGACCGTGCCGCCACCAGCGGGCGCGGTCGCGGCCACCTTGACCACCTCTACCCCCGCCCCTTCCACCGCAACCGAAGCCACTGGCGCGGTCGACGTGCGCGTGGCGCTGGTTTTCTCCGAAGAGGCATCGCCTTTGTCGCAGGCCGACAAGCCGAGCGTGAGCGCAAGTCCGAGCCCGGCAAACAACAAGTTTCTAGCTTTCATCATCTTTCCTTCATTACAGATAGACCGATGCATCGTTCGACGCACCGACGGTTACGCATGGAGATGCGGGTTCGTAGCCCAGCAAGGGCTCGACAAGCAACCGATCGATCAACGCGCGAACGTTGCGCCACGGATCCGCACCGGCTTCGCTGACGGGATCGTCGACGGTGCGGCCGTCGGGCGTATGAAGATGATTCGGATACGTGCCAAGCGTGTCGTGCAGCGGCGCCGTGTCAATGCCCATGACGGCTTCGCCCCAGCGCCAGCCCAGCGCGTATTCGCTGGGTCCGGCAATGCGCAGCGTCAGTTCGACGCCGTTCGAGAGACGCACTTCGAGTGCATCGCGGCACAACGTGACGGATGTCAAATCCGCAGCACCGTAAGTGGACTCGATTCTTTCTATGAGTTCAATGTGGAGCATCGTCACACCCCCTTCGCCAATACTTCGCGCAGTTGCTCGCGAAGCGCTTCGCGCGTTTGCGCAAGCGTCTTCGCACCCAGATAGTCCTCATAGGCCGGATGCTCGTCGATCTCGCCTGCGGCAATCCGCGCCAGAAGGCCCGCTTCGTCGGTCACGTCGTATCGGCCCAGAATGCGCTTGCGGTCTTCGCGTAACTCGTAAATCACGAGGCTTATCGAGTCGATTTGCTTCGCCGCCTCGGACGGCACGTTTTGATAGAAAGGTGTCACCTGTATCCCCTTACATGTTTTGATCTTTGATCACGCCGCCATCGACGGTCGCCATGTCGATCGTGATCTGATCGAATCGATACAGCTTGCCGCCTTCGGATTTCGCAAACCGCTGCGCGTCCGCTTCGCTTGCGAACGACGCGAACGTTTGTCCCATTGCGCCAAGCTTCTTGGCGCCCACCACATACGTCGCGCGCTTGGCGTCGATCCAATGCCCCACCGGGTGCTGCCAATCCGCCGCCCCCATGTCCTGCACATACATCGCGCTGACTTTGCGGTCTTGCTCCGGGCGCAAATACACGGAGAAGAGCCCCAACGTGTCGCAAAAGAAGTCGGTCTGCCCGTCGGCGTATTCGATCTGGGCCTTCGGGCCCGGGTAGTCCTTCAAGCTCATGCCGTCGAGCACGCTGACGGTCGTATCGTCGATCTCGTGCGGCGGCGGCAACGCGCTCGATTGGCTCTCGCATCCGGCAGCGAGCATCAGCACAAGCACCGCGGCGGCGGTCGTTAGGCGGCGGCAGTTCATCGATTGAATCTCCAAGCGGCGAGGCCGAGCGGCGCCGCGATCCACGCGAGCATCACCAGGCCGAGAAAGAGCGGCTGCGCGAGCGCGGCGGGAAACACGCTCACGAGGCCGAACATCGTGTGCAAATCCCCGGGCCCGAAAATGTTCAAAATCCGGAAGATGTCCGCGGGATTGAGCATCAAGAGCAAGGGAAACAGCGGGCCGAGCACGGCGCCGCCCGTGAGGACCAACGCGCCGAGCAGCAACAAGTCGTAGACGAGCACGAAGAAGAACCACAAGGCGATCGCGATGCCGCTAGCCGAGGTGCGGCTTGCGCAAAAGGCCGACGCCGATACCGCAAGGCTCAAGAACACCCATCCCAGCAATACCGCGCTGACGACGAAGCCTGCGTACTGGTACCAATCGGCAGACGGCGCACGTGCGACGATCGCCACTCCGGCCAGACCGAACCCCGCCAGCGTGGCGCAGGTCAACGCACCGGCTAGGCCGAGATACTTGCCGATCAGCAATTCCGCGCGGCTGATCGGATAGGCCAACAACAGATTGAGCGTGCCTCGCTCGCGCTCGCCCACCAGTGCGTCGAAGCCCAAAATCAAGGCGATCAACGGCAGCAGATAGATGGTCAAGCTCACGAGGCTTGCGATCATCGGCTCGATGCCTTGGAAACCGACCGATCCTTGCGCCGCCGCGCCGAAATACGTCGTCGCGAGCGCGAATGCGGCAAATACGATCGACACGGCGAGGACCCAGCGATTGCGGATGCGGTCGCGAAACTCCTTGCCCGCGATCGCTCGGATTTGCGCCATGTGCACACAGCTCAACGGATTCATGCGCTCGCTCCCATCCAACCGAGAAACACGTCTTCGAGCGACGGCTCCTGAATTTGCAAATCCGCGATCCGGTCGGTCAGCGGAGCAAGCGCGGCGATCGCCGCCATCTTCGCGTTACGCGGGCACTGAAAGGCAACGCGGCGATCGCTCGTCGTCACCTTGTCGAACGGCGCGCGGCGCAGCGCCGCTGCGATAGGGTCCGTATCGGCTGAATGCGCGAGCACCTCGAACCACAAGGGCAAGTCGGTTTGCGCACGCAGCGTCTGTACGCTGCCCACGGCGCGAATTCGCCCGCTGTGCAGAATCGCGAGCCGATCGACGCGCTGTTGGATTTCGGCCAAGATGTGCGAGGTGATGACGATTGTCGTCCCACCTTCTTGGCGCGCGCGCAGCGTCCGGTAGAACTCGCGGATGCCTTCCGGATCGAGGCCGTTGGTCGGTTCGTCGAGAAACAGCAGCGGCGGGTCGCCGAGCAGCGCTTGCGCGAAACCGAGCCGCTGTTTCATGCCTTTCGAGTATTCGCGTACTTTGCGCGCGGCCGCGTGAGTCAATCCGACCTGCTCGAGCAACGGCGCGCATTCGGCCGTGTCCACACCTTTGAGGCGTGCGAAGAAACGCAGGGTTTCGATTCCCGTGAGGTTGTCGTAAAGCACGACGTTCTCGGGCAAGTAACCGAGCCGGCGCTTGACGGCCCGAAAGCGGGGGCCGCCCGCGCGCTCGCCGTTGATGCTCACCAGCCCGGCGTCGGCCGAGAGCAAGCCGAGCATGAGTTGAAACAAGGTGCTCTTACCCGCGCCGTTACGGCCGATCAGGCCGAACAACTCGCCGCGGTGAACGTTCAGGTCGATACCGTCGACCGCGCGCAGCGAGCCAAACGATTTGCCGACGCCTTTCAATTCGATCATGGGTGCTTCTCCGTCCACTTCGACCACGCGGCGTGCGAGGGCCGCATGAGCGGCGCGGCGTCGACGACGCTCGGCACGCTCATGAGCGGAAATTGTTGAGCAATGAGGCGCAGCGACTGCACCGCGGGACTGTTCATCAAGATCTTCACCGCGGGAACGCGCCACGTCAGACGGTCCACGAGATCGCTGGCCGTGTAGGGAATGTCGCCCACGCCGCGGCCTCGCTTATCCCAGCCGTAATAGTTGCTCCAATAATTGCCGGTCCATGCCACGTCTTTCGCGGCGACATAGCGAATCTGCTCGCGGTTCTGAACGAAGTCGTTTCCGGTCACGGTGTTATCCACGGAACCTCCCCAAAGATGGACGCCCACCTTGTTGCCGACGACGAGATTGCCGCGAATCGTGTTGTATTCGGCGTCGTACACGAAGAAGCCGCGCTGGTTGCCCGCAACGACGTTGTTCTCGATGACCGAGTCCTGAAGCGTGCGCAGCATGATCCCGTGATCGCTGTTGCCCCACACCCGGTTGTTCTTCACGATTTGATTGCGCGATTCCATGATCGCGAGGCCGCCACGGTTGTGAAAGACCTCGTTGCCGTCCCACACGTTGTAGTAGGAGTTCATGTAGTGCGTCCCGTAGCGCACGTTATGAATCGTGTTGCCTTTGAAGAGCGCGTGGTACGACACGTCTACGTAGATGCCGTCGCGCGAATAGCTGATCTGGTTGCCTACGATCTGGGCGCCCTTCGTGTTGTATAACTCGATGCCGTTGCCGCGATTGGGCGAGATGAAATCGCGCTTGCCGACGATCACGTTGTCGAACACTTGCACGTTGTTCGATTTCTCGATCCAGAGGCCGAACAGGTCGTAGACGAGTTCGCAATGGTCGATCTGTGCGCCGTCCGAGCCTGGCTGCACGTAGATACCGGCGTTTTGCGCCGTCAGGTCGGCGCCGCTGTTCACGACCGCGATGCCGCTGATGCGCACGCCTTGCGCGGCGACGCGAATGACATCGCCGCGATTGCGCCCGTCGATCATCGGCTTGCCGATGCCGACGAGCGTGAGTGCTTTGTCGATTCGCAGGTTCTCGTCGTAGTGCCCGCTATAGACGGCGACCGTATCGCCCGGCTGCGCCGCCTCGATCGCTGCGCCAATGCGCTCGCCCGAGTGAACGGCAAGCGTGGCCGCGGCGACGGCGTGCATCGACAGCGTGGCAACGAGAATCGCAGCGAGAGGGTACTTCGACATGCTGAACCGCAAACGATGAGAATGGCTTGATCGGCGTGCGAGGCGGATGGGGAAAGGAACTGCCAACATCGTCATCTCCCTTCATCCGCCTCGCACCTAGGCAGGTAAGTAGCCGTCAGACTTACGCTTGGACCAACATCCGCGAACGCATTTCAAGGTGCAATGCGTGGCAGAAGTTCAAGCAGTAGCACCAGAACACGCCCGGCTTGTCCGCGATGAACGTGACCGATTGCGTCTGTTGCGGGTGCACGACGAAGCTGATGTTGTAGAACGGGATCGCAAAGCCGTGTGTCAAATCTTCGACCTTATCGAGGTTCGTCAAAATGATCGTGACTTCGTCGCCCTTCTTCACCGTCCATTCGCGCAAACCGAACGTGGGCGCCTGCGAGGTCAGATGAATCGTGACCTTCTTGCCGTTGCGTTCGACCCGGTTGTCCTTCGGGCTCTTCGTGGCGAGCGGGAATTCGTTCAGGTCGTAGATCTGCCGCGTCTTGATGATGTCGCGCCGGACGACGATCGAGTCGTGCGGCTCCGGATACAGCGGGTGGTCGCCCACGAGCAGCATCTTCTCGCCGCTGATGTCGATCAATTGCGAGCTATCGGGGTGCAGCGGTCCGACGGGCAGGTACCGGTCCTTCGAGAACTTGTTGTCGGAGATGAAGTACTGACCGTCGGGCGTCCTCGTCTCGCCCATCGAGGTGAAGCCGTGCCCCGGTTGGTAGTGAACGTCGATGCGGTCGACCACCACCTTCGCGTTCTTGTCGCCCTTGTACGCTCGGATCGCGGCCTCTTGGTCCCACTTCACGATCTGGCTGTCGAGGAACAGCGTCGTGTAGATGAAGCCCTTGCCGTCAAAACCGGTATGCAGCGGCCCCAAGCCGATTTCGGGCTCGGCCACGACGGCATCGCGCGGATCCTTGAAGCCGCCGTCGAACCACTTGAGCACCAGTTCGTGCGAAATCAGCGTGGCCGTGGGCGAGAGCTTGCCGGAGCAGGCGTAATACTTGCCGTCCGGCGAAACATTCACGCCGTGCGGGTTCTTCGGCACAGGCACGTAGCACGTGAGCGCCGTCTTCGGATCGGCGTTTGATGCATGCGTGCCGTCGACGACAGGCACCTTCGAGCTGCCAAGATGAACGAACTTTCCGTTCTTGACGGCTTCTTCGATGCGCGCCACGTTGAAGAACACGCAGGCGTCGCGCTCGGCCGACATCATCTCTTCGTAATGGACGCCACCTTCCGTGTTGTACTGGTTCGAGCAAGCCAGCTTGCCGTCGTACGAGGTGGCGACCAGATCGAGGTTGCCGTCGATCTTCACTTGCCAACGCGGCTGCATCGTCTGAGCGTCGACGCAGGTGAAGAGACAGAAGTACTTCTTCGGATCGTCCAAATCGCGGCCGTCGTTCGGCACGGGAATATGGAATTCCGCGCCACAGAACACGCGCGTCGTATAGTTGATCTTCTCGTCGATCGGGTCGCGCTTATCCGGGAAGATGCCGTGAAAACCCTGCACGTTCGGCAACGACGTAATCGCGTCGCACTCCATCGTGTCCAAGCGCACGCGTGCGATACGCGCGTTGATCTTGTCGTTGACGAAGAGGTGCTTGCCGTCGTAGATGCCATCGGTGTACGACAGATGCACGTGGTGCGTATCGCCGTTGATGTAATTCAGCTGACCGTTGGGTCGCGTGCCGATGATCTTGCGCGACTCGTTCGTGATGCCCCAGCCGGACATGCAGTCGACGTTGAACACGGGAACGCGCCGGATCTCACGGCCCGAGGGCAGCCCATGCACGCGCAGATCGCCCGAATGGCCGCCGCTCGAGAACACGTAGTAGGTGTCGAGCTTGCCCGGATGCACCTCGTACTTGTCCCAGTTGATGGCGCTCGAACTGCTCGCTCCGCTCGCGGCGCTGGCTGCGTCGGAGGCGGCAGCGGCCGCACCGCTGCCGTTCTTGTTGCAGCCGGCCAAGCCGAGCGAGAGCCCTGCGCCAGCGAGACCCGCAATCGCCGAGGAAGCGAGGAACCTGCGACGCCCCGTGTCCTGTGGCACCACCTTCCCTTCAGAATTTTCTTTTGAAGAAGTCATTACATTCTCACTGATCAAAAACGCATCAACGCCGCACAACCGGCCGAACACACCCCGTCGGGAGAACGCGCGCAGCCAGGCTACGAGACAACCGCCATACTTCGAAAAGATCGAGCCCAAGCACTTTCCAGGATCGATCGCCCCACAAACCCACTACTCAATTCTTCGTTATGTCGTCGCATGAAAACGTCGCGTCGATTTACCCCTCGAATTCGACACATGTTTGCTCGCTCGTAGTGTGATGGCCGTGCAAATCGAGAGGTTGATCTATCTCAATAGGCATACCTGGGATGCATGTTTTTAGGGCGAACGCGGCGTTCGGACGCAGGCGGGACGCGGCTTCAAGGGGTATGAGCCACTCGTCGCCGGTCGATTTGATATGGATCAATCGACTCGATAGTCGAAAATAGAATAATCATCGAGTCGCTCGTGCGGATATGCGTCATTCGACCGCACGACATCAATGCTTTTAGAGCGTTAGAAAATTGGCTATTTCCCGAAAGATCGTCTTGGCCTCGGTGGCGCTGGTCATCGCCATCGGGGCCGGGTTATGGCAGACCCTGCGAACGCCGGAGGTTTACGTCCAAGGCACGTACGTGTTCGGCACGCGCGTGCAGTTGGTGTTGTATGGCGTGCCGCTTCGGGAGGCGCAGCAGGATGCGGATGCCGTCTTCTCGCATTTCCAGGCGATGCACCGCGAACTGCATGCCTGGCAGCCATCGGAAGTCACGCAGCTCAATCGCAGCATTGCGGCGGGCGTTCCTTTTCAAGCGTCGCCGGAGCTCGTGCCGATTTTGCGCGCAGCCCGACAGTTGTCGATCGACAGCCAAGGCTTGTTCGAACCCGGTCTCGGCCGGCTCATTCGACTGTGGGGTTTCCAGGCCGATCAGTTCGGCGTTAAGCCGCCATCGCAAGATGCCGTGCAGCGCGAGGCGGCGCTCCGTCCCCGCATCGCGCAACTCGACATTTCACCTTCAGGCATCGTGACGAGCACTAACCGTGCGGTTGCGGTCGACTTGGGCGGATATGCGAAGGGCTGGTCGCTGGATGAAGCCGCGGCAATCCTGAGGCAGCGCGGCGTCCAAAACGCGTTGATCGACGTGGGCGGCAACTTACTCGCGTTGGGGACGAAAGGCGGCGCGCCGTGGCAAGTGGGCATCCAAGATCCCCGCGGGCCGGGGACGCTTGCCACGCTGGCGTTGCGCGACGGCGAGGCAATCGGCACGAGCGGCGACTACGCGCGTTTCTTCAAGTATGACGGCGTCCGTTACAGCCACATCATCGATCCTCGCAACGGCTTTCCGGCTACGCAAAGCGAATCGGTCACGGTTCTCGTCAAGCCCGGCCCGCACGCGGGCGCGCTATCCGATGGCGCTAGCAAAGCGCCGTTCGTCGCGGGCCCGGCAACGGCGATGTCGCTAGCGCGCAAGGTTGGCGTCGACGCATTATTGCTGGTCGATACGAGTGGGCACGTTTGGGTTTCGAGTTCGATGGCCGCCCGTGTGCATTTCACGAATGCATCGCTGCACCCCGAGCAACTCGATTGAGCGGCAGGAGACTTGGCCCCGTCATGGCATATCACCCCGTCATCGATATCTCCGACGTCAGCTTTCGCCGTGACGGGCGCGACATCGTACGCAATGTCGGGCTGAAGGTCGGGCGCGCCGAGTTGGTCGCGCTCGTCGGGCTCAACGGTGCAGGCAAAACAACGCTGCTCTCGTTGCTCGCCACACTGGCCGTGCCGCATCGCGGACAAATCCACATCGATGGCGTCGACGCGGTCGCGCACCCCGCACAGGCGCGTTCGCGCATCGGCGTCGTGTTTCAAGAGTCGGCCCTGGAAATGCGTTTGAGCGCGCTGGACAATTTGCTGTTCATCGCGCAACTGCAGGGGTTGCGGGGCCGGGCGGCGCGGCGGCGGGTAGACGAACTATTGGGTGTGCTGGCGCTCGATGCGCTCGCCGGCAAGCCCGTCCAATCTTTGTCCGGCGGACAGCGCCGCCGGGTCGAACTCGCGCGCGCGCTCGTCTCGCGGCCGCCGGTTCTATTGCTCGACGAGGCGGCGCTCGGGCTCGACGTCTGCGCCCGTCACGCGTTCTGGTCGGAAATCAGAACGCTCGTCGCCGATGGCCACGCTGTCCTGCATACGACCCATCAAGCCGAAGAGGCACGCGAGGCTCACCGCGTGGTCGTGCTGGATCAGGGCGCGGTGCGCGCGGACGGCCCATGGCGCGCGCTTTGCGGGCCGGTATCGAGCGCGATCAGGCTGCATGTGACCAACGTTGGCCTAGCGTGCCGCTGGCTCGCGGCGCACGGCTATGCGGCAAAGGCCGAAGCGGGTGCCGCGGTTGTTTCATGCGCGGACCCGCAAGCCTCGCTGCCGACGCTACTGCAGCGAATACCGTTTGAAGTGCTTGGCGCCGATATCGTCACGCCGGATTTGATGGGCGTCATAGCGCATTGGACCGGAATGCCGCGCCAAGAGACGCGGCTCGCTCGCATCGCGGCCGAGGCTACGCAATGAGCACCGTGCTCGCTGTCGTCTGCTTCGATCTGAAACGGTTCTGGGCCTCCCCGTTGCGGATCATGTTCGGGCTCACGCAGCCGCTGCTTTACCTATTCGTGCTTGGGGCCGCGCTCAGGAGCGGAACCTATGCCGAGGTAACCGGCTATCAGGCGTATATCTTCCCTGGCATCGTCGGGCTTTCGCTGATGTTTACCGCGACCTCGGCGTCAATCGGCATCGTGCATGATCGGCAAACGGGATTACTCAATGCTTTGCTCGTGTCCCCCGCCGGCCGCATCGAGATCGCCGCAGGCAAGATATGCGCGGGTGCGGTGGTGGCATGGGTGCAAAGCTTGTTGCTGTTGCCTTTCTCGCCGATGATCGGCATCGGCCTGACGGCGCCGCGCCTAGCGCTTTTGCTTGCCGCTATGGCGTTCGCGGCGCTCGCGTTCTCCGCGTTGGGACTTGCGCTCGCACTGCCGTTCCGTTCCGTGATCGTGTTTCCGGTCGTGTCGAACGCTTTGCTGCTGCCGATGTTTTTTCTATCGGGCGCGCTCTATCCGCTCGATCTCGCGCCGGCGTGGATTCGATACGCTGCCGCCTATGATCCCGCGGCGTATGGGATCGACTTGATGCGCGGCGTGCTGACGACGCAATTCGTGGTCGCCCCGGCAAGCTCGATCGCAGTGCTCACCGCTTGTCTCGCCGCGGCGAGTGGTCTCGTGGTGCGCGGGATCAGCCGGCGCAATGATTGAGTGCTTGCTGCACTTTTGGACGCGCTAGAGCAAGATCAGGCTCGGCAAATCGAGGATGTGTATCTCGCTCGCGTAGACTTCGATAATCCCCCGCTTATGCATGCCCTGCAGCACGCGGTTGACCGTTTCAGTTTTGAGGCCTAGGTGAGTGCCGATCTCGCCGCGCGTCACCGTCAGCGCGAAAGCGGAAATACTATATCCGCGCGCTTGCCATCGATCGGAACGGTCGAGAAGCAATGCCGCCACACGTTGCTCGGCGCTCATCGAGCTGAGCATCATGGAAGCGCCGCTACCGCGCGCGATGGCGATGTTCAATATGCGCCGCCAATGCAAGGCGACGCGCTTGACGCCTTTGACGCCCTCTTGCAACCCGAGTCTCTGAAACGCCCCCATGATCGGCCCCTAGTTTTACCGAAGTCACGTTCCGCTTTGAGCGCCAGCCGCTCGGCGGAATCTCATCTTCGATGCGATGCCATCATGGACGCGACCCGAGCGATGCGCTATCGGCCCCAGATTATCTTGCTGTAGGAATCGGGAAGGCGGCATCGGACAATTCCGACGCAGGACGCCGACATCCGCGCCGGCAGCGCGAGTGATGCGATGTGAAGCGGTACGGCGTCCGCGAGTCCGCCAAAGCCGTCGCCGCCTACATATTGGCGTAGTTGGGCCCGCCGCCGCCTTCGGGCGTGACCCAGACGATGTTTTGCGTCGGGTCCTTGATATCGCATGTCTTGCAATGCACGCAGTTCTGCGCATTGATGACGAGGCAATCGCTGCCGTCGTCGCTCTTGACGAATTCATACACGGCCGCCGGGCAATAGCGCCCTTCAGGGCCTGCGTAAGTGCGTAGATTGACGTTGACGGGCACCGACGCATCTCTCAGCGTCAAATGGGCCGGCTGGTTCTCCTCGTGATTCGCGTTCGAGAGAAACACCGAAGAGAGCCGGTCGAACGTGAGCTTGCCGTCGGGCTTTGGATAAGCGATGGGCGTGCATTGTGAGGCCGGCTTGAGCATTTCGTGGTCGCGGTGCTGGTGATGCAGCGTCCACGGCACGTTGCCGCCTAGCAGCTTTTGTTCGATGCCCACCATGAGCGTGCCCAAATACAATCCCTTGCTCATCCACTGCTTGAAGTTGCGCGCGCGGTACAACTCCGTGTGCAGCCACGATTGCTTGAACGACTCCGGATAGGCGGCGAGTTCGTCGCCTTGGCGGCCTGCTTGCACCGCATCGAATGCGGCCTGCGCCGCGAGCATGCCGCTCTTGATGGCCGCGTGGCTGCCCTTGATGCGCGATGCGTTCAAGAAGCCCGCATCGTCGCCTACGAGCGCCCCGCCAGGGAACACGAGCTTGGGCAGCGAAGTCAGGCCCCCGGCCGTGATCGCGCGGGCGCCGTACGAAATGCGTTTGCCGCCTTCGAGCATCTTGCGGATTTCCGGGTGCGTCTTGTAGCGCTGGAATTCCTCGAACGGCGACAAATACGGATTCGAATAGCCGAGCCCCACCACGAACCCGACCATCACCTGGTTGTTGTCGATGTGATAGAGAAACGAGCCGCCGTAGGTCTGCGAATCGAGCGGCCAGCCGGCCGTGTGGATCACGAGCCCCGACTGATGCTGGGCCGGATCGATTTCCCACAGTTCTTTGATGCCGATGCCGTAGACCTGCGGATCGGCGCCTTCATCGAGCTTGAACTTCTCGTTCAGCCGGCGGCCCAGATGCCCGCGCGCCCCTTCGCAAAAGAGCGTGTACTTCGCGTGCAGCTCCATGCCGAGCTGAAAGTTCTCGGTGGGCTCGCCGTCTTTGCCGATACCCATGTTGCCCGTGGCGACGCCCTTGACCGAGCCGTCCTCGCGGTAAAGCACGTCGGCCGCGGCAAAGCCCGGGAAGATCTCCACGCCCAGTGCTTCGGCTTGCTGGCCGAGCCAACGCGTGACGTTGGCCAGGCTGATCACATAGTTGCCGTGGTTCTTGAAGTTCTCGGGCAGCGCCCAGTTCGGCGTCCTGACCGCGCCTTTCTCGGTGAGGAAGAGGAACCGGTCTTCGGTCACCTCCACGTTCAAGGGCGCGCCTTTTTCCTTCCAGTCGGGAATCAGCTCGCTAATGGCGCGCGGGTCCATCACGGCGCCCGACAGGATGTGCGCGCCCACCTCCGAACCCTTCTCGAGCACGCATACGCCCAACTCGACGCCCTTGTCCTGGGCGAGCTGCTTGAGCCGAATAGCGGCGGACAGACCCGCGGGACCGCCACCGATGATCACGACGTCGTATTCCATCGACTCGCGGGGGCCATATTGCTCGAGGAGGTTCTGCGTATTCATGTGGGTCACGTATCCGGGCTGCGCGAGCCGTCTCGATCGGCTCGCCGTTTTTGTGGGCCTATCGTCGAGTGTGCAACGCCGCGGCGCATCGGCAGAACGCATCGTAATTCGCCTTATAGGGATTCCCTCCGACATAAACGGCCCTTATGCTGCACACAACGAAGCGTTTCGTATTCGGAATCGAGCGATGTACGGCCCAAATGGACATGGAGCCCGGGCTCAGCACCTCGGGCCGCTCATTTCCCTTCTTATTGGCGCGCTACACTATCACGCCCGGCTACCGACGCATCCATGTTTTCCTCGCTCAACCATCCGCTCAGAGAATCGCTCTCGCAGGAACTGCACGCCCGCCCCTTCCTTCGGATCGATGGCCCCGCGTCAGTCAGCCATCTCGCCGTCTATTCGGAGCGCGACGAAGACATCCACGGCCGCCTGCTGGCGACGTTGACGGCCGCAATGAGCTTGCCGTCTCCCTTGCCGCAGCACAACCACTACACGGCGAAACGAGACGATTGGCAAATCAAGTGGGAGAAGCACACCGAGTTCTCGACGTTTACCTTCGTCCGCACCGGCGTTCAGGATCGCTTGTTCAGCGGCGCGGCCATGAACGATCTCCCCGCTTCCTGGCTCGCGCTCTTGAAAGAATGCGTCCTCGTCGCCGTGCATGCAGAACTGCGCTGCGGCGACGAAGCGGAACTTGCGCGCACGCGTGTTCGCGAGCTATTGCCCGGGCCGGTGCTGGTCGGAAGCCAAGTGCTCTCGGGCGGCGAAGTCTATTGCGATTGGCTCGTGCATGACGATCACTTCTCGCGCTTTCTCGTGCTCGACTTGGGGTTTCGGGAGGCGCAGGCGGGCCGCTTGATTCAGCGCCTATTCGAAATCGAGACCTACCGGATGATGGCGCTGCTCGCCCTGCCCGACGCTCGCCGACACAGCCAATTTCTCGGCAAGCTCGATGGTTCTCTCTCGGCATTGATGCGGCGAATGGAAGTGCCGGGGCGCGATCATGACGATGCCTATCTGCTGCGCGAATTGACACGGCTTGCAGGACAAGTTCAAGCGCATGCCGGCCTCGAAACACGGTTCAGCGCATCCGCGGCGTACGAAAAGCTCGTGCTTGCCCGCATCGCCGAGCTTCGCGAAGAACGAATCGAGGGTTTCCCGACCACAGCGGAATTCATGCACCGCCGGCTCTTGCCTGCGATGCAGACTTGCGGCTCGGTTTGGGCCCGCCATCAGCAGTCGGCGACGCGCGTTGCCCGAGCCGTCGATCTGTTGCGAACGAGGGTCAACTTGGCGCAGGAAGAACACACCACCGCGCTGCTCGAAGGCATGAACCGCACGGCGCGCACGCAGTTGCGGATGCAACACGCGGTTGAAGGGCTTTCGGTGGCCGCGATTTCCTATTATGTGCTCAATCTGTCAGGGGCCGCGCTGCGCGCGCTCCATGCCGTTCATCTGCCGTTGGACCCGGAAATCCTGGAAGGCCTGCTGATTGCGCCGGTCGTGGTGGCCGTGGTCATTTTCACGGGACGAATTCGGCGGCTTGGACATGAGGATGAGCGCCGCACCGAGCGAACCTAGCACCCGTAAGGGGGGAAGTTCGCTTTTGCTAAAGATCGATTCCCCTTATATTTCCGCCGCTCTCGTTTCGCCGCCTCACACTGAGTCCATACCTTGCTGACAAAGGGAATGGAACTGTGAACACATATGACGTTGTTGTGATCGGCGCGGGGGTCATCGGCAGTTCGGTGGCTTTCCAATTGTCCAAACTGGGCGCCAAGAATGTGCTGGTCCTCGACCGCGCAACGATCGGGGCCGGAACGACCTCGCAATCCTCGGGCATCTTGCGGACCCATTACTCGGTCAAAGAAAACGTCGAACTCGCCAGGAAATCGTGGGACGTGTTCAACGATTTTGCGGCCTATCTGGGCGACGAAGAAGCCTCCTGCGGCCTCGTGAAATGCGGCTACATGATCGTAGCGGGCGAAGGCGACAAGCTCGAACCGCTGCGCGCTTCGCTTGCCCAACAGAAGGAGCAAGGCGTTCCCCTCGAATTGCTCGACGCGAAGCAAGCGCACGCGCTGCTGCCGATTGCGCAGTTCGACGACGCGGCGCTGATCGGCTATGAGCCCGAGGCGGGCTTTGCCGATGCCTATCTGGTTGCGACGAGCTTCGCGCGCGCCGCCCGCCGCGGCGGTGTGACGATTCGGGAAAACGCAACCGTCAACAAGATCTTGTTCGAGAACAACAAGGTCGTCGGCGTATCGACCAGCCTCGGTGATTTCGCCACGTCGATGGTCATCAGCGCGCAAAATATCTGGACACCCGAACTGGCGGGCTGGACGGGGCGTAACCTGCCGATCATGCCGGAGCGCCACGCCGTGCTCGCGCTCGAATGCGACGCGGCGAAGTACACGTTCTCGATGCCCGTGTTCAAAGATCTCGCGTCGCAGGGCATGCTCTATTACCGCAGCTACGGCGGCAACCAGATGCTCGTCAGCGAAGGCGTGGTCGGCGAAAAACTCAACGCGGCCGACACCGATCAAGGCGACATTCCGATGGACTACGTGGTTGAAGTGGGCGCGCAGGTTGCCGAACGCTTCCCGGCCTATGAGACGGCAGGCATCGCTTCATCGTGGACCGGCGTCTATGACGTCACGCCAGACTGGAATCCCGTGCTCGGCAAGCTTCCCGGCATCGAAGGACTGGTGGTGGGCTACGGCTTCTCCGGCCACGGGTTCAAGCTTTCGCCCACGGTTGGCCGAGTGCTCGCCCAGGAAGCGCTGGGGTTGCAGACCGACGTATCGCTCAAGCCGTACTCGATCGAGCGCTTCACCACCGGTGAACTGTTGACGGGCAAGTACGGCCTGGGTGCGGTGTCCTGAGGCCTGAGCGATGTCCGCCATCGAGATTCGTTCGCTCTCGTCGGTGCCGGTCGAACCGTGGCGAAACGGCGGCGGCGTCACGCAAACCCTCGCGGCCAGCGGCAACGCGTGGCGGGTCAGTGTGGCGCAGGTCGAGCGCGACGGTCCGTATTCCCGGTTCGACGGCGTCGCGCGCATTTCGTTTGTGCTGGGCGGAAACGGCGTAATGCTCGTCGACGGCGCATCGATCGTCAGGCTGCTGCCGTTCACGGCAGTCGAGTATGACGGTGGTGCGGCATGGAACGCCAGCCTCGTCGATGGCCCTGTCACGGCACTGAACGTCATGACCGAGACGGGCCGCTGCCGAGCGAAGGTCGCCGCCGTCGTCGACACCCTCTCCGTATCGCCCGGATGCACGGCAATCGTGATTGCACTCGATAGTGAATGCAGCTATCGCGGCGCGTGGGACACGAAAGCATTCGGCACGCTCGCGCCCGGGCAATTCATGGTTGCGTGCGAAGTCGATCGGGCGCTTCTCCTAGCGCCGGCCACGTATGCGCCGGCCGCACGGCAATGGGCTCGCCCGCCCGTGCTTGTCACCATTGAGCCGGCCACCGCGCCCGGCGCTATCGATTGAAACTCTGAGGACCACGTAATGAAGGTGCTTACGGCAGTCAAACGCGTTGTCGATTACAACGTCAAGGTTCGCGTCAAAGCCGATCGCAGCGGCGTCGACATCGGCAACGTCAAGATGTCGATGAATCCGTTCGACGAAATTGCCACCGAGGCGGCCACCCGGTTGAAAGAAGCGGGCGTGGCCACGGAAGTCGTGGCCGTTTCCTGCGGCGTCGCGCAAAGTCATGAAACGCTGCGCACGGCGCTTGCAATCGGCGCGGACCGCGCCGTGCTCGTGGAGACCGATGTCGAATTGCAACCGCTAGCCGTGGCGAAACTGCTCAAAGCCATCGTCGAACGCGAACAGCCGCAACTCATCATCCTCGGCAAGCAAGCGATCGACGACGACGCCGGACAAACCGGCCAATTGCTCGCCGCGCTGCTCGACTGGCCGCAAGCCACGTTCGCGAGTCACATCGACATCGACGGCGGCACGGCCACGATCACGCGCGAAGTCGACGGCGGCATGGAAGTGGTGTCCCTGCGCCTACCGGCTATCGTCACGACCGATCTTCGCTTGAACGAACCGCGTTACGTGACGCTGCCCAACATCATGAAGGCGAAAAAGAAGCGGCTCGATGTCGTCAAGCCGGCCGACCTCGGCGTCGATCCGTCGCCCCGGCTGAAAACCTTGAAGGTCGTCGAGCCGCCGGTTCGCAAGGCCGGCGTGATGGTCCCGAACGTCGCGACGCTCGTCGAGAAACTCAAAACTGAAGCCAAGGTGCTCTAATGGTTAGCCTCGTTATTGCTGAACACGACAATGTCCAACTGAAAAGCGCGACACTTCACGCTGTTTCCGCAGCGCGAAGGGTGGCGGGCGGCGTGCATGTGCTGGTCGCCGGCAGCGGTGCCCGTACGGTAGCCGATGCGGCGAAAAGCATCGAAGGCGTAGAGAAGGTGTTGCTCGTCGACGCACCGCATTTAAAAGATGGCCTCGCGGAGAACTTGGCCGCTCAGGTGCTCGCGCTCGCACAAGATTATTCGCACGTATTCTTTCCAGCTACCGCTGCGGGCAAGAACACCGCCCCGCGCGTCGCGGCCAAGCTCGACGCGGCGCAAATCTCGGATGTCATCGCCATCGATGCGCCCGATACGTTCCAACGTCCGATCTACGCCGGCAACGCCATCGCCACGGTGCAGTCGCCCGATCCCATCAAAGTCGCCACGATCCGAACCACCGCATTCGAAGCGGCGCGAACCGAAGGCGGTCATGCCGAGCTTTGCGAAGTGGCGGCCGTTGCCGATACGGGCCTATCGACGTTCGTGCGTCGTGAAATCGCCGCAAACGACCGCCCCGATTTGACTTCCGCACGTGTGGTCGTATCCGGTGGCCGCGGTATCGGCAGCGCCGACAATTTCGTACTGCTCGATCCACTCGCCGAGAAGCTCGGCGCCGCGATCGGCGCATCGCGCGCAGCCGTCGATTCGGGCTATGCGCCGAACGATCTGCAGGTTGGTCAGACCGGCAAGATCGTTGCGCCCGAACTCTATATCGCCGTGGGTATTTCGGGCGCGATCCAGCATCTGGCCGGCATGAAGGATTCGAAGATCATCGTCGCCATCAACAAGGACGCAGAAGCGCCCATTTTTGGCATCGCGGATTACGGCCTCGTTGCCGATCTGTTCGAGGCCGTGCCCGAGCTCGCCAGGTCCCTTTGATCGATACGCGGGCGCAACGCCCGCGTTCAAGAGCCGCAATAGGAGCGTTATCGCGCTAATGCAAACGGCCGCCGGTTCTTTCTCCGCTCAGCCGGCCGGCGAGCGCACTACCCGAAGCGCGGCCGACACCATCTTCGCCACGACCGGTTTGATTTGGTCTGCGAGATCGGGCCGGTAATCGAACGGCGCCGTTTCGTTCATGTACGTCGACTGGCACATTTCGAGTTGCACCGCGTGTACGCCTTGGTCGGGCTGGCCATAGGCGCGCGTGATATATCCGCCTTTGAATCGTCCGTTCGCTACCCAGGTGAACCGCTCATCGCTCAGCGTCGACGTAATCGCGTCGAGCACCCGCGCGTCGCAGCTTCCGCCGCCATTCGTGCCGAGGTTCAGATCGGGCAACTTGCCTTCGAAGAGCCTGGGCAGCACGCTCGCAATCGAATGCGCTTCCCACAGCAGTACCTGGCCGAATTCGGCTTTCAATCGATCCAGTTCCAGTCGCAGCTTCGCATGGTATGGGCGCCAATACGCGTTCAAGCGATGTGCGATCTCGGGCGAATCAGGCGCACCTGCCTGTAGATAGAGCGGCTCGCCACGAAACGTTTCGGTAGGGCAAAGCCCCGTCGTCGTCTGGCCCGGATAGAGGCTTTCGCCCGTCGAGGGCCGATTCAAGTCGATCACATAACGCGAGAAGCGCGCGCCGAGCACCGAGGCGCCCATGGCAGTTGCAAAATCGTACAGTCGATCGAGATGCCAGTCCGTATCGGCGACCAAGCCGGCGACGTCAGTCATCTGCGCGCGCACCTTCGCGGGAATCTCCGTTCCTAAATGAGGAATAGAAATCAGCAGCGGAACATAGCCCTGCCGAAAGTGAAAATCGGTATCGCTCGACATCAACATGCACTCTCCCTGGATTTCCTTTTCGGAAACCGTCGATAAGAGAACCATACGGAGACAAACGCAAGATCGAACCCACCATCATCGGCACTTAACGTCTCTATAAGGCGCGCTTATCTAAGCGTTTTTGCGCCTGCCCACCGGAGAATCTGTTTATCATTGAACGCTTCCCGAAAAAAACTCGCCGGCGTCGCACCGATGCCGGCGCCCAAGAAGGTGTCATGTCAGAGTTCCGAGAGGAAAGCCTTTCAACGTCGGGGGACCACGAGCCAACGACTTCAGAGTGCCCGGAGCCGACGCGCACCGGCCCACTGTCCGAGGCCAAGCTTCTCGGAAGGCGAACGCCACCTGCCGCAGCAGAAACTGCGCATCGCGTCACCCAGCCTATCGGCGGCTATCAATCGCTTGCGGGGCTGTTGTTCGGGTACGCATTACTGATCGCGGGCAACGGTCTCTTTCAGACGCTGATTCCCCTCACGATGCTGCATGCCGGCACCTCGACACTGATGGTCGGGCTCGTGCAATCGTGCTATTACGGCGGCTTCGTAGCGGGAGCCATATGCAACCGCCGCCTGATCGATAGGATCGGCCAGCATCGCACTTTCGTCGCCTTCGCGGCAGCCGCGGCCATTCTCGCCTCGGCGTTCAGCCTGTTTCAGTCGCCTTGGGCCTGGGCGCCGATCCGGTTCATGACCGGTTTCGCGTTCATGGGCCTCTACACGTCGATCGAAAGCTGGCTCAACGGCACCTCGCGCAACGAGAACCGTGGGCAAATCTTCGGCATGTACGCCGCCATCAACTATCTAGCCGTCGGCACGGGCCAGTTCATGCTGCGGCTGCACGACCCTTCGGACGGCCGTCTGTTCTCGTTGGTCGCGGCCCTATTCGCCTCTGCAGTGATACCGGTATCGCTGTTCGAGGGGTGGCCCGTTCGCGTGGCCGACGAAAGCCTCGACCGCCTGCCGCCTCATAGTTGGCGCGACAGCCTACGCGCGATGGCGCACGCCTCGCCGCTTGCGATACCGGGCTGCATCCTGGCTGGGTTTCTCTACAGCACGTTCTATTCGATGACCCCCGTGTTTCTCGAACGAACGGGCTTCTCGACATCGGAACTCTCGACATTCATGGGCGTTGCGCTAGTCGGCGCGCTGATCCCGCAGTGGCCGATGGGAAGGCTCTCGGACCGTATCGATCGACGCAGGCTCGTCTACGCGACGGCAATGATCTCGATGAGCCTGAGCTTGATGCTGGCCGCCATTCATCTGACTGCCTTCGTCTGGATCGGCATGCTCGCCTATGTCGCGGTCACGTTCACGCAATACGGCCTGATCGTCTCGCACATCCACGACCGCACGCAGCCGCACCTTCGCGTCGCGGTGTCCGCCACGCTGCTGGTGTTGTTTTCGGTCGGAGGCTTGAGCGGCCCTGCGTTCGCGTCGCTGCTGATGACGGCCATCGGACCGACCGGGCTCTTTGTATTCAACGCGCTTTCGAGCGTGCTGATGGCGCTCAGCGCACGGCGAGCGTTGCGGGCGCTACCTTAGCGTCCCGCATCCCGCCCACCGCACGCATCAAAGCGCGTCTTCGCTCAACACCATCAACTGCGTGTTGCCGCCTGCCGCACTCGCATTCACCGTGACCACACGCTCGCGCACGAGCTGCGTCCAATCGTATTGCCCGTCTTCGCCCTCTCGAACGCACCCGACCATGCATTGGGCCGCCATCGTGCGAATCGCAGCGATCTCCTTCTTGTTACGCGACACCATCACCACGTCGGGACGGACGTTCGCGAACTCGCCGCCGATTACGCGAACCGCATCGGTCGAATCGACCACTCGGCAGGCATCCCCCAACGTACGGGCAATCGCTTCGGCGATCGACGAACGCAGCAGCACCACTTGGTTGCCGAACGCGCATGCGTTAATCGCTTGCACAACGACCGCCGCAGCCGATAAGCCCGCACACAGGACTTGCCCACGCGGCAAAACTTCGACCGTGTTCTCCTCCCCGCTCAACGCCGGCAGCGTAATCGGCTTCAATCCATCGGCTCGCTCCAGCAGACGCTGCGTCAGCCCCGCGAGCACGGCGCGCAAATTGTCATCTGCCAGCCATTCGTCTGCACGTGCCAACAGGGTCTCGACGTTGGACCGGTTCTTGCCGCGCGTATCGTCCATTGCCTTTCGCCGGTCAACGAGTTTCCCGTCGGCCGTTTCGATCGGAAATTCGTAAAACTTCTCGCTGACCGCGCCGGGGCTCGATGCGAACGGACCCGAAGCAACGTTGAACGACGGCGCTACGTCGCGCGTGAGGGCAAACAGCGTGAGCGGTCCGCCCCACATTGGCCCCGTCCCGCAGGCGCCCACGCCGCCGAACGGCTGCATCCCGACGAACGCGCCTTGCATTGCGCGATTGATGCAGACGCTGTTCGCTTTCGTGTTCGACAGGAGTCTGCCCGTCGCCTCGTTGATGCGCGTGTGCAATCCTTGGACGGCACAGCCCATCGCGCCGAGCTGCGCAAGTAGCGCCGCCATTTGGCCGGTTTTGAACCGCACGACGTGCAGGATAGGCCCCGTCACCGTCGCATCGAGTGATGCAAGCGAGTCCGTCTCGCCGAGCTCCACGATCGTTGGTGCGACGAAGTTGCCCTTTTCATAGACATCGGAAAGCTTGCCGCGCGTCACCGAAAATCCCTTGCGCCCCATGCGCTCGACGTAGGCCTCCATGCGCTCGCGAACCTGGCGCGTCGCAACCGGTCCGATGTCCGACGCGGCACTGAGCGGGCTGCCGGTCCTGCGTTCGCTCAACATGCCTTTGAGCATGGCGAGCACCTTGTCCGCAGTCGAATCCTGCAGACATAGCAAACGAAGCGACGATGCCGCCTGTCCCGCGCCTTTGAAGGCGGAGACGAGCGCATCGGAGATGACCTGCTCGGGCAACGCGGAGCTATCGACGATCATGGCGTTGACGCTGCCGACGGCGCTGAGGAACTTTGGCGGATCGGCCCGCTTGGCCAGCTCGGCAGCGATCGATCGCGCCGCCTTCGCCGTTCCCGCAAACACGACTGCAACAACACGCGCATCCGTTACGAGCGTCTGGCCCACCGTCCCGCCCGCGCCGGGCACGTATTGAAGAACGCTTTCGCCCAGGCCTGCACGATGGAACGCTCGCGCCGCTTCGAACGTGATCAGCGATGCATCGGTGGACGGTTTGGCGACTACGACATTGCCCGCTGCAAGCGACGCGGCAACCTGACCGACAAACGTCGCGAGCGGCGACGACGCAGGCGTCAAGCTGACGACCACGCCGAGCGGCGGCGCAGCGTCCAGCCGCCCATCGGTGTGGAGCTGATAGGCATACAAGCGACACAGGTTGACTGCGGTTCGCACTTCATCGGCAGCTTCCGCCAACGTGGCCCCGCTCTCCAACGCGAGCAATGCACCGAGCCGCGCACTGGAACGCTCGATTTCATCGGCCACGCTCGCCAACATCGAAGCGCGTTCGGCCGTCGACGTCTGCGCTTGTGCCATGGCAGCCGTTTCCGCTGTAGCCAAGGCTCGAGCAACGTCACCCAAGCTGCCGTCCGTCACGGTACCGATCGCTTCGGCCGCGTCGCCCGCACTGTAGACGACGCGCATTGCGCCCGATGCACGTCCCGCAGCGACATCGCCCGCCACGATCGTCCGCGCCGCGACGCGCTCACTGCGAATCTGCGCAACGGCGGCATCGAACGCAACCGAATCGGCGAAGCTCAATGCAGCCGCATTCGCGCGCCCCGGAAGCACGGCGCTAGGCGCCGGAATGCCCGCGTGGGGCTTACCGCCCGTGCGCGCCGCGCGCGCAACGGGATCCTCGACGAGATCGGCAATGCTGACGGTCGGATCGACGATCTGGTTGACGAAAGACGAATTTGCGCCGTTTTCGAGCAAGCGCCGCACAAGATAGGCCAGCAGCGTCGCATGCGGGCCGACCGGCGCGTAGATTCGGCATGCACGGCCGAGTCTTTGCGGCCCGACGACTTGGTCGTAAACCGTTTCGCCCATGCCATGCAGACATTGGAATTCGTAATCCTTCCCCTGCGCGAGCGTATGCACTGCCGCGATGGTGAAGGCGTTGTGCGTCGCGAATTGCGGGAAGATCGCGTCGGGCGCGTTCAACAACACCTTCGCGCAGGCAATGTAGCTGACGTCGGAATGCACCTTGCGCGTGAAGACGGGATAACCGGCCGCGCCCGCATCTTGGGCCAGCTTGATTTCAGTATCCCAGTACGCCCCTTTGACCAGCCGAATGTTGATTCGCCGCCCGGTCGAGCGCGCGAGCGCGATGATCCAATCGGCCACCGCGCGGCCGCGCTTCTGATAGGCCTGCAGCGAAATCCCGATACCGTTCCAGCCGCGCAGGCCAGGTTCGTGGCACAGCCGGTCGAGCATGTCGAGCGTCAACTCGAAGCGAGCCGACTCTTCTTGGTCCAAGTGAAAACCGATGCCGTAGCGCTTTGCCAACTGTGCGAGCTCCAACAAGCGCGGGTAAAGCTCGGCCAGCACGCGCTCTCGCTGCATCAATTCGTACCGCGGGTGCAGGCCCGAAATCTTGACCGACACGCCGGGGCCGTCGATCGGGCCGCGCGCTTGGGCGTCCTTGCCGATCGCCTCGATCGCGTGCCGATACGATTCGAAATAGGCGCGCGCATCCTCATCGGTCAACGCGGCTTCGCCCAGCATGTCGTAGGTGTATCGGTAGCCGCCCGATTCGCGCTTTTTGGCTTCGCCGATAGCCTCTTCGATGGTTTGACCCGTTACGAATTGCTTGCCCAGCATCCGCATCGCATACGCGACGCCCGCTCGCACGACCGCTTCCCCACCCTTGCGCACCACCCGCGTCAATGCTTCGGCCAACGCATTCTCATCGGGCTGCTTGAGGAGCTTGCCGGTCACGAGCAGGCCCCATGCCGTGGCGTTCACGAACACCGACGGCGACTTGCCGATATGCGCGCGCCAATCGGCATCGACGATCTTGTCGCGGATCAACTGATTGCGCGTTTCAGTGTCGGGGATCCTCAGCATCGCTTCGGCAAGACACATCAACGCGATGCCTTCGCGACTGTCGAGCGAGAATTCCTGTGTCAATAGATCGACGCCGCCCGCATCGATCCGCGCATCGCGCACGCCCTGCGCCAGCCGCGCCGCCAGATCCTGCGCTTGCGCGAGCGTAGGCGCGTCCATACGCGCGTCCTGCATGAGCGCTTGGACCGCATCCTCTTCGCGCATCGCCGATGCATCGTGAATGCGTTGACGCAGAGTGGCTAGATCCGTCGCGACGGTCTGCATGGTTTCGATTTCCGACAGCATGATGAGAGGTTCGGTAGGTAGACTTCGGAGACGGCAAGCCGAGTGCTCGCCGTCCGTTCAGAAAGCTCCGGCGGCGCCGCGCAGGCGCTCCGTTCTGCGGCGCAGGAGTTCGAGCGTCAGCAGAAGCAGCGTCGAGACGACGACGAGAATCGTGGCGACCGCGAGAATCGTCGGGCTCAGTTGCTCGCGAATCCCTGACCACATTTCACGCGGCACCGTTCGTTGATCGGGACCCGTCAAGAACAAAGCGACGACGATCTCGTCGAACGAGGTCGCGAATGCAAACAGCGCGCCGGAGACGACGCCGGGCGCGATGATCGGCAACTTCACTTGCAGGAACACGCGCAACGGCGATGCGCCCAGACTGCGGCCCGCGCGCGAGAGCGCCTCATTGAAGCCGGCCAGCGTAGCCGTCACCGTCACGACGACGAACGGCACACCGAGCGCGGCGTGCGCGAGGATCAGGCCGCTCAAACTACCCGTGAGCCCCAGCGGGCCGAAGGCGAAGTAGACGCCGACCGCCGTGATGATGAGCGGCACGATCATCGGTGACACCAGCACGCCCGTGATGAAAGCCTTGCCTTTCAAGCGCGGATTGGTGAGGCCAAGCGAAGCCATCACCCCGAGCACGCTCGCAATGAAGGTCGAAGCCACGCCGGTGATCATCGTGTTCTTCAATGCCAGCATCCACTCGGGGCTGTCGATGAACGCTCGGTACCAGCGCAGGCTCAACCCCGGCAGCGGATAGGTGAAATACGGCTGCGAGTTGAACGAGAGCGGCATCACGACTAGAACGGGCGACACCAGGAACAGCAGCACCAGCAGCGAAACGCCGATAAATGCAAACCGTCCCAAACGGCCCCAGACCGTCACATAGGCAGGAAAACTGAACATTTGGCTTACCCCAGTTTCACGCCGGCGCCGCCGGTGAGTTTCACGAACAGGCCGTAGACGATGAGCACGCCCGCGAGGAGAATCGCAGCGAGCGCACTCGCGAGCCCCCAATTGAGCGTTGTATTGACGTGGTAGGCGATGTAGTAGCTCGCGAGTTGGTCGTCGGGGCCGCCTACGATGGCGGGGGTGATGTAGTACCCCACGGCGAGAATGAACGTGAGCATGCCCGCGGCGCCGACGCCCGGCAGCGTCTGCGGGAAGTAGGCTTCGAAAAAGGATCGCACTGGCCCCGCGCCCAGCGAACGCGCCGCTTTGACATAGAGATTCGGCACGCCCTTCATCACGCTGTACAACGATAGGATCGCGTACGGCAGCAGAATGTGCGTCATTGCGACCAGCACGCCGAATCGGTTATAGATCAGCGCCAGTGCGTGATCCGTCAATCCCAGCCGAATGAGAATATCGTTCAGCACGCCGTGCGTCTGCAGCACCACCACCCAGGCCGTGGTGCGCACGAGGATCGACGTCCAGAACGGCAGCAATACGAGAATCATGAACAGGTTGCTGTAGCGAGCCGGAATGTTGGCGAGAAAATACGCGACCGGATAGCCGAGCAAGAGGCACAGCACGCTCACCGAAATGCTGACCCACGCAGTCTTGACGAACACGTCGACATAAAGCCGCTGGCCATCGGGTTGCCTGACGATGGCGCCCCTTTCGTCGCGCGTGAAGTCGAAGGCCTTCAAGTAATACCCGAGCGTCCACGGCGAGGCCGCATACTTGAGCGTCGACCACGACCTCACCTCGTCCCAGCGCGGATCGATCTTGGAGAAGCGCTGACGCCACGTTCCATCGGTGCTTTCTCCGAGGCGGCGCGCCGTCTTCATGATGAGGCTGCGCATGCCTGTGTCGTCATAGTTCAAGCGCGACGCGACGCGGCTCATGCCGTCCGTTCCTTTGATGGCCAACAAGTCTCGGCCGAAGGCCTCGTACACGTGCTCGCCCGGCAGTTGGCCCGCCGAGGGGCTCCAGTGGTGCAACAGCCTCGCCGCATGCGGCAGTTCCAGGGAAACGACCGGATCGCGAAAACTCTTCAGCAACAGGCTTCCGATCGGAACGAGAAACGTGACGAGGAGGAACGCAAGCAGCGGAAAAACGAGCATCGCAGCCTTGGCGCGCTCGGCGCGCTCCGCACTGCGCAGCTTCGCTTTGAGGCTTCTCGAATCGGCCACGCCCCCCTGCTCGGCGTCGCCCCGCGGTACCGCAACATCAGTTGGCAAAATCATCATGGTTCGGCGGTAGATACCGCACCCTCCTACTCGATGCAACAACGGAATGCGATTAGGTTCGACCCGGCTTTACTGCAGCGCGCGGCAGGCATCGGCCATCCAGCCCACGTCCACCGAGTCGCCGATGCGCAACTTGCGCGCGGCCCCATCATTGGGCAGTTTCACGATGAAGTCGTGACGCCCGCACACTTGCATGACGACCCGCAGGTGATCTCCGTAATAGATGAGATCCTTGACGCCACCGTTGAAGACGTTGTCGCATGCACGCGCCTGCTCGCCGACGACGATGCGCTCGGGCCGCAGCGAAACGCTGGTGGCGCCGGCCGCATGCATCGCGGCGCCCGTGCTAGCGACGATGCTGTGCCCGCCGTCGATCCGCACCGTGCAACGCTCGCGATCGACCGACGCGACGGTCCCCCGCAATTCGTTGCTTTCGCCGATAAAGCGTGCGACGAATGCGTTCTCGGGTTTCTCGTACAGTTCGGGCGGAGAAGCAAGTTGCTGAATGACGCCGTTGTTGAAGACCGCAATGCGATCTGACATCGTCATCGCCTCGCTCTGATCGTGCGTCACGTAGACAACGGTGAGGCCGCTCTGCTCGTGGATCTGCTTGATTTCGTACTGCATCTGCTCGCGCAGTTGCTTGTCGAGCGCGCCGAGCGGCTCGTCCATCAGCACGAGCGCCGGTTCGAACACCAGCGCCCGAGCGACGGCGATACGCTGTTGCTGGCCACCGGAGAGCTGGCCCGGCATGCGATTGGCGAACTTTTCCATGTTCACCATGTTGAGCGCGCGCTTCACCTTCCTCGCGATCTCGTCTTTCGACACCTTGCGCACCCGCAACGGAAACGCAAGGTTCTCCGCAACGGATTTATGCGGAAACAGCGCATAGCTTTGAAACACCATGCCGATGTTGCGGCGCTCCGGCGGAATGCGATTGATCGGCTTACCCTGAAGAAGAATCTCACCGTGCGTGGCGGTTTCGAACCCCGCCAGCATCATGAGACACGTCGTCTTACCCGATCCGGACGGCCCGAGCATCGTGAGAAATTCGCCCTCGCGAATCTCGAGGTTGAGGTTCTTCACCACGAGCGTTTCGCCGTCGTAGGTTTTTTGGACGTTCTTGAAAGAGACAATCGTCGACATCGCAATTCCTTGGGGTTGCTCGGCAATAGCCGCACTCGCTCGTCAGGCGCCGAACTGCCACTCGCGCGGCGGCAGGTACGTTTCCTTGACCACACGGGGCGAGGCCCAGCGCAGCAGGTTCAGGTAGGAACCCGCCTTGTCGTTGGTGCCGCTGGCACGGCCGCCGCCGAACGGCTGCTGACCGATCATGGCGCCCGTGGGCTTGTCGTTCAGGTACAGGTTGCCGGCCGCGTTGATCAGCACGTGCTCGGCCTGGTGCAAGGCAAATCTGTCCGTGCAGAAGATCGAACCCGTGAGCGCATAGGGACTCGTCGAATCGATGATCTCGAGCGTTTCGTCCCATGCACCGTCTTCATAGACGAACACCGACATCACCGGCCCGAACAATTCTTCTTTCATGAGCACATGCTTCGGATCGCTCACTTGGAGCATGGTGGGCTCGACGAACCAGCCCGGCTCCGACCATGTTTTGCCACCCGAAACCACCGTGACGGCCGGATCGTCCTTGGCCGCCGCCAACACGCGGGACAGCTTCTGGTGCGAGGCTTGCGAAATCACCGCGCCCATGAAGGTATCGGGATCGGCCACGTCGCCCACCTTCAGGGCAGCCAACCGATCGCGCAGTTCCTGGCTCACCGAAGCCCACAGGCTGCGCGGGATATAGGCGCGCGACGCCGCGCTGCACTTCTGCCCTTGATACTCGAACGCGCCGCGAATCAGGGCGATCGCCACTTCCGACGCATTCGCCGACGGATGCGCAAGGACGAAGTCCTTGCCGCCCGTCTCGCCGACGAGGCGAGGGATCGTGCGGAAGCTGTCGACCTTCGATGCGACGCCCTTCCACAGCGATTGGAAAATGGCCGATGAGCCCGTGAAGTGAATACCGGCAAGGTCAGCGGAGGACATCACCGCACGCGTCGTCATTTCCGCGTCGCCGGGGACGAAATTGATGACGCCGGGCGGCAGCCCCGCTTCTTCCAATGCTTCGAAGAAGATGTAATTGGCGAGCGCCGATTTTTCCGACGGCTTCCACAGCACGGTGTTGCCCATGATGGCAGGGGCCGTCGTCAGATTGGCGCCGATCGCCGTGAAGTTGAACGGCGAGACCGCGTAGACGAAGCCTTCGAGCGGACGCCAATCCGCACGATTGACGGCCGTCGGCACGGACATCGGCTGTTCCGCATAGACGCGTTGCGCGTTGTACGCGTTGAAACGCAGAAAGTCGATCAGCTCGCATGCGCTGTCCGGCTCGGCCTGATCGATCGTCTTGCTCTGCCCGAGCATCGTGGCTGCATTGATCTTGGTGCGCAAGCGCGTGGCGACGATGTCCGCGGCGCGATGCAAAATCGTCGCGCGGCTCGCATGGGTCAGGCTTGCCCAATCGCGAGCGACGGCCTTCGAGCTTTCGATCGCTTCATTGACTTGCGCTTGCGTAGGACGATGAATCCGCGCGAGCAGGCGCTCGGTATCGTGCGGGGCGCGCACCTCGACGACTTCGTTCGAGAAATACCGTTTCCCGCCGATGACGGTCGGGATCTCGGCGACTTCGCGACGCTCGAGCGCGCGGCTCAACTCAACTGCCGCCGCCGTTCCCTTGCCGAAGGACACCTCCGGCTCGTTCGCCGGTAACGGAAATTGTGGACCTGACATCGCGCTGACTCCTTTGGAAGAACTTCGGGACTACGTAGGGAATGGGCCGGGTCGTAAATCGCGGGTTTTCCCTTATCGAATAAGGCTCCGCGCCCCATGCGCCCCGGCATGAAAACCGTATTTGCAGATTAGTTGTTGAATAAATCAGGCCCTATTGCTTCAACTCGCCTTATGCTCAGGATCGGTCGCGGTGATGCAAGACGGGGCGATGTTCTCATTGGGCGCAAAGCTTTACTTAGGACTCCTATTTAATTTTTGATGACGAAGCGAGCCGCTTCGCCTCCTGTGTCGCACTAGGGTCGAACTGCTAGACCCGAACTATTCGGCGCCGACGGTGGTGACAGGCACCCATTTCGCCCCCTCCACGCGATAAAGCGTCGATGCCGGCTTCTTCAAATCGCCGTGCGCATCGAAAGCGATCTTGCCGGTGATGCCGTCATAGTCGATCGTTCGCAGGGCTCGCATGAACACCTCGGGTTTAGCGGAGTTCGCCTGCTTCATCGCCGCGACCACCAGGCCGCCGCAGTCGTATGAAAACGGCGAATACGTCAGGATGTCCATGCCGAAGCGTTTGCGGAATTTATCCGCGAAAGCCTTGCCTCGCGGCAGCGAATCGATGGGCCTGCCGTATTCCCAGGCCATGGCGCCTTGGGCGGCGCTGCCGGCGACGTTGATGAAGATCGAATCCGCAATGCCGCCGCTGCCCACGAACTGCGTGCTCATGCCGAGCTGTCTCATCCGCTTGGTGACAAGCGCCGCTTGATTGTCGCTGCCTGCAAAATAAAGCAAATCGGCGTTGGCGGCCTTCAGGTTGGTCAGTTGCGCGTTGAACTCGACCGCCTTGTCGTTCGTGTATTCCGCGGCAACGATCTGTCCGCCGGCCGCCAGCACGGCCTTCTTGAATTCCTCGACCGCCCCTTGCCCAAACGCCGTACGATCGTCCATGACCGCGATGCGCTTCGCGTGAGTCACCGTTACGGCGTATCGCCCCGCGTTCCCGGAGTTTTGCGCGTCGGTGGCGATGATTCGAAAGATGTTGTCGAGGCCGCGAAGGGTGATCGTCGGATTCGTCGCCGCGGGATCGATCAGGGGGATGCCTGCTTGCGCGAAGACCTGCGACGCAGGCAGCGCCACACCCGAGTTGTAGTAGCCGACGACGGCGACGACCCCATCGTCGACGAGCTTTTGGGCGACCTGCACCCCGATACGCGGGTCGGCCTGGTCATCCACCACATCGAGTTCCAAGCGAACGTCTTGTCCCCCAAGCTTGATGTGCTGAGCGTTGGCCTCGTCGAGCGCAAGGCGAACGCCGTTCTCGATATCTTTGCCGTTCGACGCGCTCACGCCCGTCAACGGGGCCGACACCCCAATTTTGATGACCTGCTGCGCCTGCACCGCGCCGCTGCCGACGCACAGCGCGAACGCCATCGCAGCAGGCAACGCAAACCTTCCCAAACCATTGATCATCCGTTCAGTCCTTTTTTGCAAGTTTTGGCGCGTGACCGGGTCACCGGGAGCCAGCTAGATGCCATCTGGCCGGCTTGGCACCCAAGAAGTTATGCCATTCCTGAACACCTGTTCAGCACAACAAATCTGCTCGGAACTATATATCCAAACTCTTGAAGGTCAAATTGGAGTCATCTCAGTGATTTCCCTGATTTTGCGATGAAGCTCACGGTGCCAATCGATGAACAATTGTTCAGCGCAGACATTCCTCCGCCCCGAAAACTGGCACCGCAGATACTGAACGCTTGCTCAGTATTTTCCATTTCCGATGTACCATTCTTGCCATCCCCGCGGCGCAGTCCCCGCATTCCTAGCGGCTCGACACCACGATCAAGGAACACAGATGCAGCAAATGAATGCCGCGCTCCCGGCTACCAGCGAGACGAGAAAAGACGACACGGCCCACTACGAGGGGATGAGGCTGCGTCTGATCGATTCGACGCTCGAAGTGGTGGGTCAAGTGGGGCTGGAGAATCTGACGATCCGCAAAGTGAGCGACCACGCGGGCGTATCGGTCGGACTCGTGCATCACCATTTTGAAAACAAAAGCGACCTCGTCTATAAAACCTTCGTCCATCTGATTCGGCGCGTCCGCGATCAACTCACGGCCGGCCGGCGCGGCATCATAGATCCGGTCGAACGCATGAAGTTCACGGCCGACATGTGCTTTAGCGATGAAGTCATGAGTCCCGGCGCCGCAAACGTCTGGCCGCATATGTGGAGTTCGTCGGCGCACGATCACGAAGTGCAACGGCTGTGCGCCGCATTTTCCCGGCGGCTTCGCTCCAACTTCATCTTCGACTTGCGGCAAGCCGGCTGCGACCGGACCATGGCGACCATTCACGCGATTCAAGCCATGGCGTTGGTGCATGGCTTGTGGATCGAACATCGCGTTGCCGCGTCGATCACGATCGACGAGGTGCTCGGGGTCTTTCATGGCGTCATCGACGACGCCACGGGACGCGTCTGGAGGATGAACGCGACTCGCGCGTATTCACGCTAATTCCATTGGAATTCCACGGTTGCGCCGCCGCCGCCCGCAGCCGCGAACCATCACAGTCGCGGATTTTCTGCATTAGCGGCACCGATGCAATGCATGCGGCGGCTTCCCCTCGCTAGCCTGGATCTCCTGTTCCGTCCTCCTCGCCATACCGACAAAGGCAGAAACGATATGACTTTCAAGCGAATGTTCCATGCGGTGGAAACGCACGCGGGCGAGCCCATGCGCGTGATCACTGGCGGCGTGCCGCACATCCCGGGCGATACCGTCTACGAGCAGATGAAATGGCTCGAGAAAAACGACGACCAAATCCGCCAACTCATGCTGCGCGAGCCGCGCGGTTATCCGCCCGTCTGCTGCAACCTGATCGT
This sequence comes from Trinickia sp. Y13, assembly GCF_029522115.1. Taxonomy (GTDB): domain Bacteria; phylum Pseudomonadota; class Gammaproteobacteria; order Burkholderiales; family Burkholderiaceae; genus Trinickia. The sequence goes on from NZ_JAKWFK010000004.1 coordinate 97,706, forward strand.
CCCGGCGAAGCATCCCGACGCCAAGGCCGGCTACATCATCATGGAGCAAGTCGAGTACCCCGTGATGAGCGGCGGCAATACGATTTCGGTTGCGACCGTGATGCTCGAAACCGGCATGCTGCCGATGACCGAGCCGGTGACCGAGTTCCAATTGGAAGCGCCGGCCGGCCTCATCGGCATCAAGGCCGAATGCAAGGACGGCAAAGTCACGCAGGTCACGTTCAAGAACGTGCCTGCATTCGCGGCGCATCTCGAGGCGGTGATCGACGTGCCTACGTTGGGCAAAGTCACCGTCGACGTAGGCTGGGGCGGCATGTTCTATGTGATCGCCGACGTGCGCCAGTTCAAAGGGCTGGAGCTGATTCCCGAGCATGGTAGGGAAATCGCCCGCATCGGCGCCCTGATTACCAAGGCTGCACAGGATCAACTGCCGGTTTCGCACCCGCACTACCCCGGCATCGGCATCACGATCGCTCAGCTCTCGGGGCCGACGCGCAATCCGAACGCCGATTGGCGAAACGCAGTGACGGTGGCCAGCGGCGCTGTGGACTTCGATAATCCCGCGACTTGGACGGGGGCAATCGATCGTTGCGCTTGCGGCACCGGAACCTGCGCAAAGATGGCGACACTGCATGCGAAGGGCGAACTGAAACTCGACCAACCGTTCCGCCATGAGGGATTGCTCGGCATCGTCTACACCGGCAACCTCGTTGAAGAAACGAGGATCGGCGACCACAAGGCCGTCGTCCCGACGATCTCGGGTCGTTCCTGGATCTACGGGTACAACACCTGGGTCTTGGACCCGACCGATCCGTTCCCCAACGGTTTCACCGTCGGCGATCTGTGGGCTTGATCGGCCGCAGGTTCTATGGCTAATGGGCTCGCAGCGAGGAGATATCGCTACGAGCCTTTTTGTTTTTTGGCGAACGTGCGACGCGAACGGCGCGTCGCGGCCCGGCTAAAAAAGAAGCCGTGGCGGATTCGAATGCCGAAACGACGCTCGAACCCACCACGGCTTTATCAACCGATCCGCGTCAACCGCTCACTTCTGTCCCAGCCAAACCGCGAATTTCTGGTTCAAGTCGTCGGAATGATCGGCCCAGAATGCGACGTCGGAAGTGACGGCATTCTTTTGGTTTTGCGGTGCGGTCGGCAGATACGGGGCCACCTTCTGATCGACCTTCGCCAACGAAGACTGCCGCATCGGTCCCAGCGCCGTTGCCGACGCCAGCTTCGCGAGCGAGTCCGTCGACGTCGCATACCGGACGAACTCCTGCGCCGCCTTCACGTTCTTCGAACCCTTGACGATCGCATAGCCCTCGATATTCTTGACCTCGCCATCCCACAGGAAGCCGAACGGCTTCTTGTCCTGCATGATGGCCGTATAGATGCGGTTGCAATAAGCACTCGACATCGAGACCTCGCCGTCCGCGAGCAACTGCGGCGGTTGCGCGCCCGTCTCCCACCACACGATCGACGACTTGATCGTGTCGAGCTTCTTGAATGCACGGTCCACGCCGGCGGGAGTGGAGAGCGTCTTGTAGACATCGGCGGCAGCGACGCCGTCTGCGAGCAATGCCCACTCGAGCGCACCTTCCGGCGATTTGCGCAACGCGCGCTTACCGGGGAACCGCTTCAGATCGAAGAAATCAGCAACCTTCGTCGGCTCGGCGCCTTTGAATGCCTTCTTGTTGTACGTGATCACCGTCGACCACGCGACGTTGCCCACCATGCAATCCGAAAGGCCTCCCGGCAGAAAATCGGACTTGGCGGATGCCGGCAGCGTTTCCGGGTCGATCTTCTCGAGCAACCCTTCATCGCAGGCGCGCGTGGCGTCGGACAACTGCATGTCGACAACGTCCCACGTCACGTTCTTCGTCTCGACCTGGCTTCGAATTTGCGCGATGCCGCCGTTGTACGTATCCATCTTGACCTGACCGCCCGCCTTTGACGCAAACGGTTGAACCGCGGTAGCGTTTTGTGCGTCTTGATACGAGCCGCCCCACGACGCAAAAACGAGTTCGGATGCCGCGGCATGCATGGATACCATCCCCATGCTCATGGCGACGAGCGCCAATGTCTTCAAAGAACTACGCATTTAAAGCCTCACCAAGAAATGTGTCGATGTCTCCACCCTTATGCCGGGCAGCGTTGTATCCACGTCCACATGTCTCTACGTTATGGAGGATGCGTGCCGAGAGCGCCTCGTCACGCCCTGTCGTAGATGACATGTAACGGAAATCTATGCCGCCGTAATGAGGGGGGCCGAAACATTCGCGTCGGTTATGCAATGCATCAACGAACTTCCCGGCGCAAGGATCAGACAGGCCGATTGAACGCGCGAATGGAGGACAGCAAACCGTCGGGCACCTCGAGCTCAGTGATGTTCAGGTGGCTGCCGGGAATCCGCACGCCCCGCCCCGCGAGCCGGTCGATTTGCGCGGACAGCCGGTCGATGAAATTCGGCACGAGCAGATCGGGCTTGATTGCAACGACGAAGAGGCCCACGCCCGGGCACTCGCTCCCGGATGCATACGATGGCGCATCGATCGACCAATTTCCGCCCGTCAGGCCGGCCGCCAGGATTTCGACCATGAGCGCGAGATTGGCGCCGCGCGCCCCGCCAAAGGCCAACAGAAGACCTTTGACGGCCTTTTGCGCATCGGTGGTCGGCTCGCCGTTCGCGTCGACTGCCCAGCCCTCCGGAATCGCGTCGCCACGCTCGGCCGCTTGCCTAACGTTGACGAACGCCGTGGCGCTCGAAGCTTGGTCGAGCACGAACGGCTTGGCCCGCCCGGTCGGTGCGGCGAACGCCATCGGGTTTGTCCCGTACACGGGCTTGCGGCTTTCGAGCGTAGTCATCTGTGCAGTCGCGTTCGTCACGGCGATCGCCACGAGGCCCTTTTCGGCGAGCCGTCTCGGATAGTAGCCAAGCTCGCCGACGGTGAAGTTGTTCGTCTGCGAGAAGGCCGTTACGCCGAACGTATTGGCGCGCTGGACGATCTGATCGAACGCGCGATCGAAACCTAGTTGCGCAATCCCGCCGTGCGCATCGACGCGCGTCAAAGCGGGAGCGGGCGAAGTGATGGTCGGTTCGGCGGACGTCGAAATACGCCCTTTTACGAAGCCGTCGAGATAGTCGGGCAGATGCGCGAAGCCGACTGCTCGGCTACCGGCCCATTCCGCGGAGACGACCGCATTGGCCAGAGACGTTGCGATCGAGTCGTTGGCGCCGGCGTCGAGTATCGCCTGCCGGGCAATGGCAAGAGCTTCTTGTGTTTCGAGTCGCATGCTGTCCTCTGAATGTGAGCCGCGGTCGCCGTCGCAAGTGGAGACCCGTCGGCGCGAGCGTGGCGATGCGATTTTCTACACAGCGTTCATCGAACATCATCGTTGTAAACGGTGTTTATATTCAGCGATAGCGGCGCTTATTCCTGCAGCGAGCCGGCAGGCCGGGCCTGTTTCCGCCAATACCTCGGCCTAGCGCTCCTCGGGCAAGCAGATCTGTTCCTGCTTCAGCGAGAGTGCCTTGGCGATATCGCGCGATACCTGGCGCTCGAACGACTGCCGCAGCAGTTCGACCATGTCGGTGGGAAGGTGGCCCAGTTCGTTTTCTCGAAACGCCAAGTAGAAGGAGCGACTCAGCGCTTGATAAGGCCGGCCATGCCGAGAAAACGACGAAAGCGGCACCACGCGCAGATCCGGTACGTAATGCCTGGATTGCCATATGCATAACGGAGTCGTCACCGCAAAGCCCAGCCCTGCGGCGACGAGACTGAGCATCGGGTCGGTGGCGTCGAACTCGCAGGTGCGCTCGATGTTTTCCGAATTCGATGCCAAATAGGCATCGATGTGCTGCCCGATCACCGAACGCGCGCTATAGCGGATGAATTGCAGATTGCGGCTCAGATCGGCGAGCGTAGTGAACCGATCTACCTCGAAGCTCGCCGGCAAGACGACGAAGTACGGTTCGGAAAAGAGCTTCTGCCGGCGAATGCCCGGCGCTTGCGAAATGCCGTTGGTCGTCACGGCCATATCGAGTTGGCGCGCTTCGAGCTGCGCATCGAGGGTGGGCGTGATGCCGGACCACAAGCGGATTTGATGCGACGTGCCCGATAGCGCCTTGATGATGATTGGCCCGATCGTCGCCGCAAAAGAATCGACACAGCCCAGACGCACGACGACGCGCTTCGCGCGTGTGACGTTGCGTACGCTTTCCACCATCTCGTCGGCGCCGGTGAGCAGCACCGTGGCATGCTCGAACAGGCGCTGCCCGGCGGCGGTCGGCCGGGCCGGGCGGGTCGTTCGATCGAGCAAGGTCGTATCCAGCAACGTCTCGAGCGCTTTGATGCGCTGCGAAACGCCCGCCTGCGAAATGGCCAGGCGATCGGCGGCATCGGAGATCGAGCCGGCCTCGACGACGGCGACCCAGCTCGCCAACAGGCTCCAGTCGGGATATTGCTCAGGTACGCTCTCTTTCATGGCGGCGGCGCGTCGACATCGGATTTAAGGAAGGATGCCCTCGCGAGCCGAAGCCGAAACCGAATCGTCCCGGCTCGCGCACCGCTAGTCTGCGCTGCCATGCACCCGTGCCGCAAGACCCATTGCGCTGTGCGCTGGCGCAAGGTTACGCAAGGCGGCTTCCAGCGCAGCGAACAAGGCGGCCGCCGATAGATTGGCCTGCTTGTCGTCGTCCCCTGCCAATCGCCTGCGTTCGAATTCCGACCGCCAGCGGCCTGCGACCTCGATCTCCATTGCATGGATGCCGTCGTCCGGCCTGCCGTAGTGTTCGGCCGCAAACGCGTCGGCGATCTTGCCATTGACCACCCATGACCGGCCGTCTGCCTTGACCCGCTCCGTCAGGGATTTCACTAGGCGGCGATCGCAGGATTTGCCGCGCGCCGTGCCGATGTTGCAATCGGAGGCATCGACCTGATCGCGAAAAGGCGATAGCCAAAAACTCGCATGAAAGATCAACAACAGCACATTGTCGTGGCGCGCTCTAAGACGTGAGCGTTCCCGAGCAACAGCTTCATGAAAAGGGAGCCAATACGCTTTGACGCGCGCGTCTATCTCAGCGTCGCTCGGCTCGCATCCCGGGTCGTACAGCGGTTCGCCTCGCGCGGTGTGAGTGCGGCACAGACCGTTGCGATTCAAGCGGCGAGACAGGGGACGGTCGAAAGTGGCGACGTTCAGGTCGATCACGCAGGGGTGATAGCGCGCTGAAATACACGAAACGCCGTGGTGCTGCGCCGCCGCCTGCAGCGCGAGTCCGGCCGGGTCGGCGACGCGGCCTTGAACGTCGCGCCAGGAAGGGAATCTGCGCAGGTCCTCGGGGATATCGGCGCCCGTATGCGGCATGACGAGGAGGATCGGCGAGTCGGCGCTGACCATGTGTCCGTAAGCCGTGTTCTGCATCGTGGGGCCCTCAGGTTTGCGTCGTGCTCTGCCCGGTTGCTCGAGGAGCAACGAGGCGATGTGTGACCAAACGTAGAGAACTCACGGTAGTGGAACCCGTACCGCTCGGAGCGATCGTAAGCGCGGCTTTACCTGTCTATAAGCGGGGCTTAAGTATGTCCCCGTCTCGCTGCCGACTGGCCACGCTGCCGGACGCGCTCGACGCATAACCTAATGTAATGCGCCCCGGAAAATAAAGCGCATTGACGCTGCCCTCGCCCCCCACCAATACTCGAATCACAGCGAGGGCGTGTCTTAACGTCGCGCCGCGGTATGAGAAGAGCCTTCGCGATTCACGACAATGCACGTTGAGCGGTTCACACGCTGGTCAGCAGCCGAACGAGCGCGCAAGGTGTCCCAACAGAATTGACGCTATGAACTCGGTAGAAAGAATGTTCGTCCCCGCGCTGCAAGCCGAAGATCGATTCTCGAACCCCAGCACCTGGGAGAGTGGCGGGAAGCTTTGGGTAAGCGGTGAAGAGCAGATCCTAACCTGCGCGCGTGTGGTGGACGAAACCCACGATGTCAAAAGCTTTGAATTCCGCGTGGGAGACGGCTCGTCGGTGCGCTTCGAACCGGGTCAGTTCATGACCATATCGGCGAACGTGCAAGGGCAGCTAGTCCAGCGCTGCTACACGATTTCGTCGCCGCCGACGCGTCCCTATTTGCTTTCGATCACTGTCAAGCGCGTGCCGGGCGGCGCCGTGTCGAACTGGCTTCACGACAATCTGAAGGCAGGCGGTCAATTGCGTGCGTATGGCCCATCGGGCAGCTTCACGCCGACGTCGGCCCCCGGCGCCGAAAAATCGCTTTACCTGTCCGCGGGTTCGGGCGTGACGCCTTTGATGTCGATGACGCGTGCCGGCATCGACCTCGGGCTCGATCGCGACATCGTATTCGTTCATAGCGCCAGAACACCTGCAGACATCGTTTTTCGAAAGGAACTGGAAAGGCTCGTCGCGCTCTCCCCTCGCCTTCGCACGTTCTTCCTTTGCGAAGGCATCGGCGGCGAAACCGATTGGTCCGGGCCCACTGGCCGGCTCAGTCTTCAGCTTCTGTCCGAATGGGTGCCGGATTATGCCGAGCGTGAAGTATTCACCTGCGGCCCCCGCGGGTATATGAGCGCCGTGCGCACTTTGCTTAGCGAGGGCGGCCACGATCCGGCTCGTTACCACCAGGAAAGCTTCGATATCTCGGCGGGGGCTGTGGCCGAGGCTGCCGCGCCGAAGTGCGACGCGTCCCAAACATCGCAAGAAACCTTCACCGTCAAGCTCTCACGTTCGCAGAAAACGTTCACGATGACCGCTTCCGAAACCGTGCTCGCGGCTGCGAAAAAAGCTGGCGTTCCGATCCCCTCCTCATGCAGTCAAGGCATCTGCGGGACCTGCAAGACCAAAGTGATCGAGGGCGAAGTCGAGACGAAACACAACGGCGGCATCCGCGATCGAGAGATCCAGAAAGGATTCCGGCTGCTCTGTTGCAGCCGCCCGACGTCGGACTTGGTGCTCGAACTTTAGCCGGTCGGCAAGCGCCCGCCGCTCGATCGCCGCTGGCCTGGCGCGTTTTCCCAAAACACATTCATCCAAATCGATTTAGGAGACGCAGTATGGCAGGTGATCCGGGCTTCGATGCACCCAGCATGGCTACACCGAACAGCAAAGCGGCGATCTTGCGAGATGTACGCGCATATCGCCTCGCCCGTGTGAAGGCGCAACTGCTCAAGCAAAACATCCCCGCCATCTTGCTCTATGACCCGGTCAACATTCGCTATGCGACCGACACGTCGAACATGCAAGTGTGGTGCGGACGCAATCCCGCGCGATACGTCATGGTTTTCGCGAACGGCCATATCGCCGCCTGGGAGTTTCATAGCAGCGACCACGTATGGGACGGGCTCGATCTCAACGTAGAACTTCGGTGTCCCGTCAGTTGGACGTTCTTCAACGCTGGTCACGAAGCGGAACACCGCGCCGAAATTTGGGGCGCCGAAATCATCGATGTCCTGCAAAAGCACGCTCCTGGCGAGCTGCGCCTCGCGGTCGATCGACTCGACCCGTTCGGCACCGCCTATTTGGAAAAGCATGGAATAGCGCTGCTCGACGGCCTGGCCGTCATGGAGACAGCGCGCTCAATCAAGTCGTCGGGCGAGTTGGTCTTGATGGGCGAATCCTTGCGCACCGCCGAGAAGGGCATCGAGCGCATGCGGCGCGAGCTTCGCCCCGGCTTCACCGAGAACGAGATCTGGGCCAACCTTCATTACGAAAACATTCGCAACGGCGGTGAGTGGATTGAAACGCGCTTGCTCGCCTCCGGGGACCGCACCAATCCGTGGATGCACGAGTGTTCTTCGCGTGTCTTGCAAGACGGTGAGTTACTCGCCTTCGACACCGACATGGTCGGGCCTAACGGTTATTGCTCCGACATTTCACGCACGTGGCTCGTCGGCGACGGCCGCCCCTCGGACGAGCAGCGCAAGTTGTACGAGTATGCGTACTCGCAAATTCACTTCAATATGGATCTATTAAAGCCGGGCATGACGTTCCGAGAATTTTCGGACAAGGCCTGGAACATTCCAGATCAATTCCTCAAGAACCGCTACTGCTGTCTAGCGCACGGCATCGGCATGGTCGACGAATATCCCTCGATTGCGCATCGAATCGATTGGGACAGCGCGGGTTACGACGGCCAGTTCGAAGTAGGCATGACCCTATGCGTCGAAAGTTACATCGGTGCGGACGGCGGTATGCAAGGCGTCAAGCTCGAGCAGCAGGTGGCGCTCACCGAGCAGGGTTGCGTTTCGCTGACCGATTGCAGTTTCGAAACCGATTGGCTCTAAGCGTTGCAGCCGAAAGCAATCATGCCGGATGATCTTTGAGGCAAACCGGCTCTTCTTCGCGCAGCCAGTCGATCAGCCGCGTCACGGCCGGCGTAATCGTTCTGCCATGAGGGACGACCACATAATAGGCGTCGCGCGGTTTGCACGAGGCGGTCATGAGACGCACCAGTTCGCCTCGCACGAGCTGGTCGTGTACCAGCCGGCTCCAGCCGAGTGCAACGCCTTGGCCATACTTCGCTGCCTGGACGGCATCGGTATACAGGCTGCTTCGCAGCACGAAATTCAATTTCGGCGGCCGAAAGCCCACCGATCGAAACCACGCTTCCCAGCCCATCCATCCCTCGTAGGTGGAATCCGATTCGACGAGTGGCAAACCGGCAAGCACTTCGAACGAGGCCGGCATTGGGTGTTCCTCGAGAAAGCCGGGCGAGCACACAGGAAACACTTCTTCGTCGAATAGCAAGACCGAGGTGCCGTCCGCCCAGCTACCGTCCCCGTAACGCACGGCGACATCGACCTCGACGTGGCGAAGGTCGGCGGTAAACATCTGCGTGGTCAATCGTAACTGCAAAGGCGGATCGAGCTTCTTCAGATTCGGCAGCCGCGGCAGCAGACGCAGTTGAGCGAACGGTGCGGTCGACGCCAGCACGAGCTCCTGCTGCTCCGCACCAATCGATAGCCGGTCGAAGACACCGGCGATCTTCTGCATTGATTCCGCAACGACGACGTATAGCGCCTCGCCCTCCTTCGTCAACACGATAGACCGATGCAGGCGATGAAACAGGCGCACGCCCAGCGTCTCCTCTAGAAACCGCACTTGCCGGCTAACCGCGGCCTGGGTCACCCCGAGCTCGGTCGCGGCACGAGTGAAGCTGCCCAAGCGCGCCACCGCCTCGAACTCGACCAGCGCGGTCAAGGACGGCACGATGCGTCGATACCCCTTAGTTCCTTTTGCCATCTCGACCCACGGTTCGGTTTGTTTGCATGTCGGTTTCCGGCGCTCAATCCTCGGACGATATGGTTTCGCGGTCAACCCGGAAGCACCCCACGCGGCTGGCGCGTACGCAGGCGATTCGCCGCCCTCCCATGCGTGAGATGCTACCGATATAACGCATCGTCCGGCATAACTCAAAGTAATGCGATCGACAAAATAAAGCGCGTTGACGCTACTTATCGTCACTCCAATACTTGATGGAAATCATTGGGAAAACCGAACCCACAACCTATTGGAGGCGCAAATGTCTGTCATTCCCATCAAGACCCACCGCGAGCTGCTGGATAGCCGGGAGCCCGGATACGGGATGCCTGGCGAGCTCTTCGGAAGCCAAGACGTGTTCGAAACGGACATGGATGTCTTCTTTCATAAACGGTGGATTCTCGTCGCGGTAACGGCCGACGTGCCGGAGCCCGGCGATGTCTTTGCGGTCGATGTCGGCAAAGCTTCGATCCTGATTCTTCGCGATGACGACGAAAACATCCGCGCATTCCGAAACATTTGCCGGCATCGCGGCTCGCGCCTCGTCAAGAGCGCCGGCAAAGTCACCGTCGGCATGTTGGTTTGCCCCTATCACCAGTGGACGTACGACCTCGACGGCAGCCTGCGCCACGCCACGCATATGGGTCGCGAATTCGACAAGGATTGCCGTAGCCTGCTCCCGGTCCATATCAAAGTCGTCGGCGCACATATCTTCGTTTGCCTCGCTGACGAGGCGCCTGACGACATCTCGACGCTCGAGACGGTCATGACCCCGCGCTTTGCTCCGTACGATATGCAGCATACGAAGATCGCGCACGAGATGGACATCGTCGAGAACGGCAACTGGAAGCTCGTCATGGAGAACAACCGTGAGTGCTACCACTGCGGCGGCACGCACCCGGAGCTGACTCAGTCGTTCCTGGCGCATGATTTCGGCTTTTGCCCCGACGGCCAAAGCGAGGCGTCGCTGGCCGACTACGAGGAGTACCTCGCAAACAACGCTGCCCGCAAGGAAGACTGGGAAAAAGACGGCTATGTTTGCGAATTGTTCGAATCGCTCGATGAAAGCGTCGAGACGAATTTCCGCTCGCAGCGGCTCGTGATCGCCAACGCCGGCGAATCGCAAACGATGGATACCAAGGTTGCGAGCACGAAGCTTCTGGGCAACTTGCAACGCCGCGATCTCGGCGACGTGCACATGTGGGGCCATCACTCGTGGACGCACGTAATGAGCGACCACGCCGTCATCGCCTATGCCATTCCGCTCGCGCCGGACGAAACACGCGTGCGTACCGTGTGGCTCGTGAACGAGAATGCCGTGGAAGGTGTCGACTACGATCTGAAGAAGCTGACTGAAGTATGGATCGCCACCACTACGCAGGACGCCGAACTCGTCGGCAACACGCACAATGGAACGCAGGATCCGGGCTATGTGCCGGGTCCGTACTCGAAGTACACCGAGGGCGCGCTCGAGCAATTTGCTCGCTGGTATGACGCTCGACTGAAAGCGAGCGGGGTCTAAGTTTCTGCGATGCGGGCGGGGGCAATTGAGTTGCACCCGCCCCACCGGCATGCGGCTACCCGTTATCGTCCAATACCGTAAACACCGACACGGCTCGCTGCAAGCTCATCGCCTGCTCCGAAAGCGATTCGGCCGCGGCGGCCGCTTGCTCTACGAGTGCCGCGTTTTGCTGCGTCATCTCGTCCATTTGCACGACGGCTTGCTGTACCTGGTCGATTCCTCGGCTTTGCTCTTCCGAGGCCGACGCGATCTCACCGACAATGCCTGACACCTGCTTCACGGCCAGCACGACCTCGCCAATCGTCGAACCAACCTCGTTCGCCTGTGTCGCGCCGAAACGGATCGTCTCGACGGACGAGTCGAGCAATGCCTTGATTTCTTTTGCGGCGTCCGCGGAACGCTGAGCGAGCGCGCGGACTTCGCTTGCCACCACGGCAAACCCGCGTCCTTGCTCCCCCGCGCGCGCAGCCTCGACCGCTGCGTTCAAGGCGAGAATGTTGGTCTGAAATGCAATCGATTCGATCACCGCGGTGATCTCCGAAATTCTCGTCGAACTGCCGCTTATCGTTTCGATGGTTCGGACCATCCCTTGCATCGCCCCGTTGCCTGCATCGGCCATTGTGCTCGCGCGCACTGCCAGCCTGTTGGCCTCGCGCGCACTTTCCGCGTTTCGTCTGACGGTCTCGGTCAATTGCGTCATGCTCGAAGCCGTCTCTCCCAACGACGCTGCCTGCTCTTCGGTCCGGGCCGAGAGGTCGGCGTTGCCGCTAGAGATCTCGCTCGCCGCCACGTTGACCGATTCGCTGCTCGCTTTGATCCCGCTTACCGTGTCGCTCAATTGCCGGTCCATCTTTTCCAATGCCAGCAACAACTGCCCGAACTCATCCTGAGAACGCTTGCCGCCGTATGGATTTCCCAGCGTCCCAGCCGCGATTCGATTCGCCACGCGCACCGCGCCCTTCAACGGCAGGGTCACTGCGCCCGACAAGTGGCAGGCAAGAGCCGTCCCAACCAGGAAACACAATGTCGCCAAGGCAATCGAAGTCCACAGGAACCGGCGATAGGTTGCGTCGCTATCGTCCGCGAATTCCCGAGCTTGACTGTTGTGCAATACCACCGCGTCCTCGACGAGCTTGCCCAACGATTGCGCGATTTCCTCGTGGCTGTCGATATCCGGCACGGCGCCGAAATAGCTGCCGGCACTCAGTTCGCCGACCAATTGCTCGGTCAACGCATCGAACTGCGGCAGTGCCTTCTTGATTTGCGCGGTGAGCGCACGCTCCTTCTCGCTCGTTGCGCCTTGTTCGACATAGCGTTTCCACGCGTGCTGAATGCTCGTCTGGTCGGCACGAATCCGCTCGATGCCGGCCTTCGTGCGCCCAGCATCGCGATACATCTCGATCAAGTGAACCTGTAACCGCGTGTCGAGCAGTGCCGCACGGATATCCGACAGATCCGCGATCGGAATGGTGCTCGCCGTGTAGGAGCCGCGCATGTTCGCATTCACGCTCGATAGACTTACCCCGCCGAAAATTTCGACGCCCGCCATCAGCATCACGAATACGCCGAACGTGACGAAAATCTTGAATCAGACGCTGTGTATGAGACGCTTCATCATCCCCTCCCCGGACAAGGGATGCGCCGCCTGGATTGCCGCTGGGCATCGAACCCGGCGGCAAGACGGCAGAACGCGCACTCATCCGCCTTCCCGGCATGAGTGCGCGGCTCACTTCATTTCTTATCTATACGCAATGTTCAATTGCCGTCGCAGGTCAGAATTTATGCCGAATCGCGACGCGCGTGACGAGCTGACTCCGATTCGACGAAACGTCTGCCGCCCCCGGAACGTAGGCCACGTCAAGCGCGGTCCCCGTCTTGTCGCCGCCAACGTGCTGATACGCGCCCTGGAGATAGACGTCCGTGCGCTTGGACAGGTTGTAGTCCGCCATCAGGCCGATCGTCTGATAATTCGGCTTCGAATTTCCGGTCGTCGTGTTGAAGTTTGCGCGCGTGTATGTGTACATCGCTCCGACGAAGAACGCAGGCGTGAATTGGTACTTGCCGTTTAGCTCGAAGTTCTGGAAACGCAAGCTCGACAGCGTTCCCGTGGACGGCGTAATGGACCCGACGTATTCCGTGCTCGTTGGCTGCGAGAAGTACGTATTTGTGTACGCAAAGCCGACAGTCGCCGGACCAAACGTGTAGTTCACGCCCGCACCGAAGATGCGCAGCCGCGTCGCGGCGAAATTCGAGTCTCCCGTGCTGCTGATCGCCCCACCCGTCGTCGCCCCAGGGTTGTTCGCCTGCAAATAAGCGGCCGCAACCAGCAGCCCTCCGTTTGCGTATTGCCCGCCCACGCTGTATTGGCGATTGTTCGCGAAATTCGTGTCGTTGCTGAAGCTGTACGTGCCGCCAACCTGCAAGCCCGCGAAGCTCGGGCTCGTATACTTCACCGTGTTGTTGACTCGGAACGAGTTATCCGTATTGTCGTTATCGTACGGATGGGAGAACAGATAGCCGGCCCAGTTGCCATTAGCCGTCGTCTGTGCGAGGTAATCGACCAGGCTGTCGTACTGGCGACCGAGCGTGACAGTACCCAGGTTGTTGCTGACGAGGCCTACGTACGCCTGGCGACCAAACATGCGGCCACCTTGACCCAGGGCGCCGTTGTTCACGTTGAAGCCGTTCTCGAGCTGGAACACCGCTTTCAGACCACCGCCGAGATCTTCCGCGCCTTTCAGGCCCCACCGACTACCCTGGACGTAGCCGCTTTGCAGTTCGTAGACCTTGTTGCCGCGAACGTTGTTGGTGAAGTCCAAGCCTTCGTCGATCACGCCATAAAGCGTCACGGCATTCTGCGCAAGCGCGGGTACGGCAATCGCCATGGTCAACGCGGGCAATAGCAGCTTCATCTTTTTCATATGAGAGTCCCCAAGACGAAATATCCAATTTCTGATTAACATCAAATGCCAGCTGCGACGGCGCTCTAACGGCACCAGCGTGCTGACGCTTCCCCACCTCCCCTGGCACGAATTCGCCTGAGGTACTGCTCCAATTCACTTGCTCATGCCGATTGCGCTCAGGTGGCCCCAGTCGTCACCCGGCGTTGACCCGATCCACTATCAGCCATTTATTTAGTAGTCCAAACTTTATCTTCTGAAGGATATTTCCCGAAGGCGCCTAGCGCCTCGGTATCTCTATCGAAGCGAGAGTAAGGATCCGCTCAAGGGCAACAAGGGCAACCGCAGCGTATCAAGCCAATTTTCCCGGTCTCGATACATTTCCTCTACGCAATGCGATACCTTTAGTAATGGGAGCGGTTACACTGCATGCGCTTAAAAAAAAGGCGAGCCGCTCTTTGGCTCGCCCATCCGTTCATCGAATTTCTACTAGGGACTACCTTTAAGAAGAAGCCCCCTCGTTGACGATCGACGATTCAGTGCGCGCCACGACGAGCACCGTGCATCCATACGCCGACGATGTGCTGTGCCGCGAGCCGGCGGGATAGCAGACGGTCTGCCCCGGGTGGAAGTCGGTGCCGTCGTCATCTGTGAACACGCCATCGAGAATCACGATCAACTCGGTCGAGTCGTGCCGATGTTCGAACGAGCGCGCACCCGCCGCGAGGCGCATCCAGTAGCTCGTCCATGCACCGCTCTCGTCCTGCGCGACCGGAATCCAGGAAAAGCCCTGCAGCGCAGTGTCGCCGATCTTCATCGGCTGCCAGTCCCGCTCGTCGATCGAATACCAGCGTCGGCCGTTCTTCACTTTCAATCCAGCAAGGACAGGCGTTTCATCCTCGATCGGCTTCGTCGTCATCGTATCTCTCCTCTGTTCGGCTATGACAGCTGGCACAACCACCGCCTGTCGCGCCCTGCATTCAATGCGACGTTCGCGGGTGCTCCGGCTGTTTGGCGATCCCGGCTGTGGCGCCATTCCATTCGCGCATCATCGCGTTGACTTCCTCGGAGAGCCATTCTCGGAAGTGCAGATACTCCGGGCGAAGCTTGGCATTCTTCTGCGTAACGAGATAGTGATGGCGATCGGTGAATACGAGCGCGTCCTTCACCGGCCGAACGAGTTGTCCCGACTCGACCTGCCGATGCACGAGATGGTGCCAGCCAAGCAAGGTGCCCTCGCCCGCTTCCGCTTGCGCGACGAGCAAGCGGTAGTCGTTGCTCTCGAGATGTTCGTTCTCGAGCAGCATCTCGGCGCCTTCGCTTTGCTGAAACCAGTTGCGCCAAACACGCCAGTCGACATGCTCGCAGACCTGCGCGCGACCGAGCAGCGATAGATTCAGGGTTGGGTGCGACAGCAAATCGAGCGGCTTCAACGATTTACCATAGAAACGCCGCTCATGGAACGACGGGCTGCACACCGGGTAAACGATGTCGTGAAAGAGCGGCTCGACCTCGTACTCCACCTCGCGCGGCGGAATCTTGGTGATGATGACATCGGGCTCCATGAGCCCGTCGAGCTCCATGAAATGCTCGGTCACCATCACGTGCAAGCGGATATCCGGATACCGCTTGCGGAACGCGGGCAGCCGCGACGAAAGCCACAACGCCGAAAACGTGTGCGACACGCAGATCGTCAACGCATGTCTATCCGAGCGGCGCACAGCCTCCGCCGCTTCCGCGATGTTCATGATCGACAAATACGACGCGTTGTAGAGAATGCGACCCGCGTCCGTCAGCGCGATATGCCGCCCGGTGCGCTCGAATAGGGCGACGTCCAGCGAATCTTCGAGTTCTTTGATCTGCCGGCTGATCGCCGCTTGGGTTACGCAGAGTACTTCTGCCGCTTGCGTAAAACTCTCGTATCGCGCCGCCGTGACAAAGCACTTCAACGCGCGTAACGACGGCATTTGCGCGAGAAGTCTATCCGCGAACACTTGCTTCTTTTGCATGGCTATCACCCTTCACGCGGACATCTGAGCCCCTGGTCCGCCGGCCAAAATCATCGCGGAGTGCGTCGATCCTACGACGGTCCTTGCGCCACCGCGCACATGTCAGGCGAGTAGTTTGATAGCACGTCCGCCCGTTGGCAAGACAGTCCCCCCTGTGCCGCTCGGCGAGCGCTAAGCGCCGCCCGTGATCCGCTTCATGACCTTATCTAGCGCATCGCCGTAGTGCGCGTAGGTTCCGCGCTGCGACAGCTCCGTATGAACCTGTTCGTTGATGCCGCCCAGCGTCATGCAGTGGTCGATCAATGCGGCGAAGGGCTGCGGCGTGCGCGCGGCATCATGGGCCAACCCGACGTAATACCCGGACAGAAACGTGCGGGCCGCCTCATACGTCAACCCCTGGCGTACGAGCCACGCGGCCTGCGCATCCAGGACCGCATAGAAGCTGGCCATGGTCGCCGTCGCCGCCGACAGCGCGTCGAACTTGCGCTCGTCGTCGACTTCGACGGCCGCCCCGAGCGCCACAAAGAGCCGCAGCGCGATCGGATCGGCCGGACAAATCACCGTGCTTCCCTTGCCCTCGGCCACCGCCGGCAAAGGGATGGCGCGCACGACCGTCTTCGCCGGTTGCGTTAGTTTGCGCACCTCCTCGATCGACAGCCCGGCAACGAAGCTGATGACACAATGGCGTGCATCGAATACGAGTTCGCTCAGCACGGCTTCGGCAATCTGCGGAACGACAGCGAGGCAAACCACGTCGGCGGTATCGAGCACCGTTTGGTTGTCCCGGCAGACGCGCACCCGCGCATCGGTCGCCGCGAGCACAGCGGCGATCGCCGCATTGCGCGGCGACAGCGCAATACGCTCGAAGGGAACGCCGAAGCGAACCAGGCCCGTAACGACGGCCTGCGTGATCACCCCGGCGCCTATGAATCCGAGCCTCATTTGCTCTCCCTATTCATTCCAGCCTCAGCCAAGTGGTTTTCAGTTCGCAATACTGATCGTGCGCGTAAATCGATTTGTCTCGACCGCCGAAGCCCGATTGCTTGAAGCCACCGAACGGCGTCGACAAATCTCCTTCGCCGAAGCAGTTCACCGTCACCGTGCCCGCCCGGATCCGTGCCGCCACCTTGTGCGCGTGATTGACGTTATCCGTCCATAGCGATGCGGCGAGGCCATAGCAAGTGTCGTTCGCAATTCGAATCGCGTCTTCGACATCGTCGTATTCGATGAAGCACAGCACTGGCCCGAACACTTCTTCACGCGCGATCGTCATTTGCGGCGTCACGTCGTCGAAAATCGTCGGCTCGACGAACCAGCCGCCGCTCGCAGTCAGCGTGGCCTTTCCGCCGCACACCAAGTGCGCGCCTTCGGCCTTGGCCTTCTCAATGTGCGCGAGCACCTTGTCATAGTGCGGCCGTTCGATCAACGAACCGAGCTTCACTTCGGGATCGAGCGGATCGCCCGTCTTCCAGTCCTCGAGTACGGCCAGGATCTTTTGCAGGAGTTGCGCTTTCATCGCGGCAGGCACGATGATGCGAGAGCCCGCGCTGCAATTCTCGCCCATGTTCCAAAAGGCCGCGGCCACGGCGTTTTCGGCCACGACATCCAAATTCGCGACGTCCGGCAGAACGATTTGAGGGTTCTTGCCCCCGCACTCCAACACGACGCGCTTCAGATTCGTATCGGCCGAGTAGCGCAGAAATCGCTTACCCGTCTCGGTCGAACCCGTGAACGCAACCAAGTCGACGTCCGCATGACAGCCGATCGCCTGCCCCGCGCCCTCGCCGAACCCCGTAACGACGCTGAAGACGCCCGCCGGCACGCCCGCCTCCAACGCAAGGTCGGCGATGCGCAGCGTCGAGAGCGACGTCTGCTCGGCAGGCTTGACCACGACGCTGTTGCCGACCGAAAGCGCAGGCCCGATCTTCCACGCCAGCATGAGCGCCGGGAAATTCCACGGCAACACCGCGCCGACCACGCCGATCGGCTCGCGCGTAATCATGCTTACGACGTTCGGCCCCGAAGGCGAAAGCGCGTCGTAGCGCTTGTCCGTCGCCTCGGCATGCCACCGGATGCAGGCCGCCGATTCCGGAATATCGAGGCCAAGGCATTCGCCGATCGGCTTGCCCGCTTCGAGCGCTTCGAGCAACGCCAGTTCTTCGGCGTTCTCGTCGATCAATTGCGCCAACCGGAGCAGCACGGCTTTGCGCTGCGCAGGCATGATCTTCGACCACACGCCACTGTCGAACGCCGTTCTCGCCGCCGCGACCGCGCGATCGACGTCGTTCGCATCGCACTTCGCCACCTGCGCCAACGTCTTCCCGGTCGACGGATTGAGGGTCGCGAATGTTTCATTCGATAGGGCGAAACATCGTTCACCGGCGATGAACGCGCGCCCGTCCAGTCGCAATGCTTCCGCCCTTTGCATCCATTCCTGATGAGTCGCCATGGTGTCGTCCCTGAAAATTAAAGTTCGGCCCCTGCCGTAAATTCCTTGACCCAAATCGCAGCCGTTACTGCAACGTCGGCAATGGGCCGCACGGGCAGCGACCGCGGATGCGGCTGATTCAAGAGCTGATGCATGAGATCGCTCGATTGACCGAGCGCGTGCTCCGCGATGAGCTTGCCCGACGCTGAGCCGCGGCTCAGCCCCAGCCCGTTGCAACCTACGGCTTCGAAGACACCGTCGCCGCGCTGCCCAAACAATGCGCCGTTGTTCGCTGACAGGCACAACGGGCCACCCCATGTATATTCGAGCTCCACGTGCTCCAGCATCGGAAAACGCCGGTCGAACGAGCGTTGGTGCAAACGCTTCGCCTTCGCGAGGTCTGCCTGCGATACCTCGAGACCGGGCCTGAAGGCGAAGTGATTGCGCACGCAGATGCGATCGGTCGCCAAACGGCGAACTGTCGTGCCCATCGGGTCGGCCGGAATGAGCGCCCAGGAGCGCGCGCCTCCTAGCCTGTCGACTTCGTCGGCCGTCATCACGCCCGTCAAGGACGCGAACGTGTAGACCGGCAGCAAACCGTTCGGGTGCCCCCCAAAGGCGGCCGCATACGCGTTCGTGCAGAGAATCACGTGCTTGGCGGCGATGCTGCCTTGCTCGAAGCTCAATACTTTCGTATCGCTGCGATCGTCGATCCGCTTGACCGCACTCATTTCGTAGACCGTCACGTTTTCCGGCAGCGTCGCCGCCAGCCCTCGCATCAGCGCCGCGGGTTGGACCGTGCTGCATCCGGGCGTGAATAGCGCGCCGCGGTAAAAGCTCGTTCCGGTCACCTGGCCGATGGCCGCTTCGTCGAGCCATTCGAAACGCTCGTCGATGCGGGCCAAGCCGTCCGCGAAATGCGCCAGTGCGGCTTGCCCTTTTTTGTTGACGGCCGCATGAAATTTGCCGTCGTCTCGCCAATCGCAATCGATGCCGTGGCGGCGCACGATCGAGCGGACATAGTCGATGCCGTGACGTTGCAGCCGCACGTCGGCCTTATCGGCTTCGACGCTGCGCGAGTAGCTTTCGCTGCTGATATCGTGCGGTAGATCGACAAAGAAACCGGAATTGCGCCCCGCGGTCGTGCGCCCGATGCGGTCGGCTTCCACCAATGCAATGGGAGCGGCGGGCGCCAATTCAGCCAAGCGGCGCGCGGCGCACAGCCCCGTAATGCCCCCGCCGATGACGACCCAATCGTATCGATGCGCCGACGCGACGATCTCGGGCGGCGCGGCGGACGGCAAGCTCTCCCACCAACCGTTGACGCCGTCGGGAGCGGGAAACCGCGCGAATTCCAGTTTCGAGGCCATGCCAGTTATCGTGCGTTGTGCAACATCGGTTTGACGAGCTTGGCAAACGCGTTGCGCTCGTCGTCGGACAGGCCGCCCAACGGGGCACGTGCGATGCCCACGGGAACGCCCGCCAATTCGCATCCGTAGCGGACGTATTGGATGAACTTGCCGCTGCGCTCGAGCAGTTCGAGCACGGGCAGCAACTGCGCCATCAACTTGCGGCCCAACGCAAAGTCGCCTTTCACCACGCAAGCGTCGAACAGCGCTGTGTGCGCCTCGGGCAGGAAGTTCGACGCGCCGCCGACCCAGCTCCTCGCGCCCCAAGCGAAGAACTCGAGCGCCTGATCATCCATGCCGCAGCTGAGCACCAAGCGATCCTTGAAGTGCGTGGCGAGATGATGCAGGTGAGAAATGTCCCCGGTGCTTTCCTTCATGGCGATGAAGTTCGGCCGCTCGAGCAACTTCGTCAGGACGCCGTCGCTGATTTCCGTCCCGGTCCGAGCCGGGAAGTTGTAAAGCATGATGGGCATATCGAGCGCATCGTCTACTTTCAGCAAATGCGCGAGCAGTTCTTCCTGCGTCGGTTGCGCATAGTAAGGCGCAGCGACCAGCAACGCCTGCAGCCCAGCACGCTTGGCTTGCTCGCCCAGGCGAATCACTTCCTTCGTGATGGTGGCATTGATGCCCGCGGTCAAGTACGTCTTGCCGCCGGCGGCCTGCGCCACCGTGTTGAACGTCTCGACGCGCTCGTCGAAACTCAGTGCATAGTATTCGCCGGTCGTGCCGCCAACGCCCAAGCCGGACACACGGCCGGCCAAGTCGGCGGCGTGTTTGCCGAGCAATGCATGATCGATTTCACCATCCGCTTTGAACGGAGTCACCAGCGGAGTATGTACGCCCTCGAAGCTCATTTCGATATCTCTCTTCAGTAATCAGCAATTAACAATCGACAATTAGTAGCAGTAGCCGGTAATCACCCGCCCGTAGCGGATCGTGGCAAACCGACCAACCGATCCGAACCGCCATTGCGGCCCGGGCGCGCGGCGCTCACGTCAGACGACATCGACCGCATGCGAGTAAATCGGAAACTGTCCGCACAGCTCTCGCACGCGGGCGCGCACCGCGCGTTCGATCTGCTCGTCGCCGCCCGGCTCGCGCTCGAGCGCCGACAATACTTCCAAAATCATTTCGCCGATCCGCTCGAACTGCGCCTTACCGAAGCCTCGCGTCGTGCCCGCCGGTGTGCCCAAGCGGATGCCGGACGTGACTGTCGGGTTTTCCGTATCGAACGGAATGCCATTCTTGTTGCAGGTGATACCGGCACGCTCGAGCGCCTTCTCCGCCTGCGTACCGGTGAGGCGCTTCGTGCGCAAATCGACGAGCAGCAAGTGGTTATCCGTGCCGCCCGTCACGAGGTCGAGTCCGCCGGACTTCAACACATTGCCGAGCGCCTCCGCATTGCGCAGCACCTGGTCGATGTAGGCCGTAAATTCCGGGCGAAGCGCTTCTCCGAACGCCACCGCCTTACCCGCAATGACATGCATGAGCGGCCCGCCTTGCAAACCGGGAAACACGGCCGAGTTGATCTTCTTGGCGATATCGCCGTTGTTGGTGAGGATGAAGCCGCCGCGCGGCCCGCGAAGCGTCTTGTGCGTCGTCGACGTCACCACATCGGCGAAACGAACGGGGTTTTCATGGCGCCCCGCGGCAACGATGCCTGCGATATGCGCCATGTCGACCATCAACAGCGCTCCGACGCTATCGGCGATATTGCGGAAGGCCGCGAAATCGAGCGCCCGCGGATACGCCGAATAGCCGGCGATGATCAGCTTCGGGCGATGCTCTTGCGCAAGCCGATGCACCTTGTCGTAGTCGATCCGATACGTCTCGGGGCTCACGCCGTATTGCACCGAGTTGAACCACTTGCCGGAGAGCGCCGGACGCGCACCGTGCGTGAGGTGACCGCCCGCATCGAGCGACATGCCCATGACCGTATCGCCGGGCTTGACGAGCGCCAGCATGACGGCGCCGTTTGCCTGCGCACCCGAATGCGGCTGCACGTTCGCATATTCGGCGTCGAACAGCGCCTTCACGCGATCGATCGCCAGCGCCTCGATACGGTCCACGTGCTCGCAGCCGCCGTAGTAGCGCTTGGACGGATAGCCTTCGGCGTACTTGTTGGTCAGTACGGTACCTTGCGCCTCCATCACAGCAGCCGAAACGATGTTCTCAGAAGCGATCAGTTCGATCTGCGTTTGCTGGCGGCGCAACTCGAGCGCGATCTCCGACGCGATGACGGGGTCATGGCTCTGGAGCCTTTCGGAAAAAAACCGCGATTGTTCGTTCACTGATCACTCCCGAAAGATTGTTTGCAGCGCAGTGCTATACGACTGCACCTGTCATAGATAGATAACAGCGGGCTCTCTCTTGACCGCCGGAAGGTGAATTCGCGCGATCCGTGAGCCGATGCCAGTGCATGCGATTCACGGAAAGCGGCGTGTCGCTACTGCTGCATCCAGGCCTTGAGCTTTTCCGGGTGGGACTCGACGAACTTCTTCGCGGCGGTGGCATAGTCGTTCGTGCTGTTCCCTTCGAACTCGATTGCCTCGACGTCGGCCAGCGTCAACTTGAAGTGCTTGAAGAACACGTCAGCGCGCGGAAACTTGCTCGCGAACTGCTTCGACGCAAAGGCATGGATCTGCTCTTCTCCACCCAGCGTGCCTTTCGGATCCTTCAGATAGCGCATCTTCCATTTTTGGAAGAGCCAGTGCGGGCTCCATACCGTCGCCACGACCCATTGATTCGACTGATACGCGCGCGACACGCCGGCCAGCATGCCCGCTTCGCTCGACGCCTGCAGGTTGTAGCCGGTCAGGTTGTAGGCTTGGATCGTCTTTTCCGAGGCTTGCATCAAGCCACCGCCAGGCTCGATACCTTGGATGGTGCCGTTGAGCTTGCTCTTGACCTCGGGCTTGCTAAGATCGGCGATCGACGACAATTCGGATTCGGGCACGTAGGCGGGGACAGCCCAACCGTTCTTGCCGCCCGTGTAGATGATGCCCACGTCATCCAAGTCGTTCTTGTACTTGGCGTAGTACGTCGCATGGGTAACAGGCAGCCATCCGCCCACCATGATGTCCAAATCGCCCCGCGCCACGCCTTGGTATTGGATGCCGATATCGGCCTGCACGAACTGAACGGGTTGCTTCAGATCGTTTTCGAGCACGTATTTGGCGACGTTCGCCACGGCCAGCACGTCGGCCCAGTTCGTCACCGCGATTTTCACCGGCTCCGCGGCCATCGCGGGCACGCCCGTCAAGCCTACAGCGACAACCGTCGATACCGCCAGCTTCGCGAGAAGCGATTTCAACAAACGGCATTTCATTTAGGACTCCTTAGTTATAAAAGAGATGATCAACAATCCGACGGACGTCGCTATGTAGCGCATTGGTCCCCGCCCCTTCCACTTCACCGAGCCAGCCGCAATGCTCGGTGCCCGGGTCGCCCTTCAGGGCGACCGTATCTACCGCTACCGCTCTCGCTTGCGCTCAGGTATGCGCCGCGCCGCGCGCTTCCGACTTCGCCGTCCGCATGCCGGGCCTCGTCTTGCGCTTCGCCTTGACACCGAAACTTTCGGTCAAACGGTCGAGCACGATCGCGAGCAGCACGACGCCCAAGCCGCCTTCGAAACCGATGCCGATGTCCAGGCGCTGAATCCCGCTCAGCACATATTCGCCAAGACCGCCCGCGCCGATCATCGATGCAATCACGACCATCGAAAGCGCCATCATGATGGTTTGATTCACTCCAGCCATGATCGAGGGCAACGCATTCGGCAACTGAACCTTCCACAGCAACTGTGCATCGGTGCTGCCGAACGAGCGCCCCGCTTCGAGCAACTCTTCTCGCACCTGCCGAATGCCCAATGTGGTCAGACGCACGACGGGCGGCATCGCGAAAACGACGGTTGCGATGACGGCGGGCACTCTGCCAAGCCCGAACAAAATGACGGCCGGAATCAAATAAACGAACGCCGGCATCGTCTGCATAAAGTCGAGCAGCGAACGCAGAATCAACTCCACCCGCCTGTTTCTCGCGCCCCAGATGCCGAGCGGAACGCCGATGACCAAACTGAAGCAGGTGGCAGCCGTCACGAGCGCCAGCGTGGATACCGTCTGCGTCCATAACCCCATGTAATGAATCGCTTCCAGCGCGAGGCCGACGAAGACCGCGAACACGATGCCGCGGCGCCACAATGCAAGCGCCACGAGGATCACCAGCATCGCGACGAACGGAATCGCGCCCAGGCCGTCCTCAAGCAGCTTGACCACCGCGCCGAGTGCGGCGGAGAACGCATCGAACCCGCCACGGAAATGATGGAAGAGGAAGTTGACGGCATCCTCTGCAAATTTGCCGATCCCTGATGAGTTCATCCTGCTCTCCGTTCCATGACTTGTTTTAGGATCGTGCGGCACGACACGGCCCCCGCGAGCCTGCCGGCCGAGTCCACCACCGGCACATCGTGCTCTTGGCTCAAAGCGATCGCCGCGAGATCGTGCAGATCGGCGTCCAGCGAAACGGACCGTAAATCGGGCAGCAACGCGTCGCGGATCGAACCCGTGCCGGCCTTGTGAAGCGAAGCGGGTGTCACGCCGCCCTGGTAGAGGCCCGACAGGTCGCAGACGTAGCCACATTCGACACCGCTATCGATGATCTGGCTGAGGTACCGGTCTGCCGGCGCACCGATGTCGCAAGCAATCAACTCGCGTCCAACGCTCGTCAAGAGGCTCGACGCCTTCAAGAACCGGGAGACGTCGACGTGGCGGAAGAAATCGCGTACATAGTCGTCCGCAGGCGACTGAATCAGTTCCGCCGGCGTACCGACTTGGATCAAACACCCATCCTTCATGATGCCGATCCGGCCGCCGATCTTGATCGCTTCTTCGATGTCATGCGAGATGAAGACAATCGTTCGCTGCTCTTCCTTTTGCAGCCGTAGCAGTTCGCTCTGCATCTCATGGCGGATCAACGGATCCAAAGCGGAAAACGCTTCGTCCATCAGCAGCACCGAGGGATTCACCGCCAAGGCGCGCGCCAAGCCGACGCGTTGCTGCATGCCCCCCGATAGCTCGCTCGGCAGGAGCTTTTCGTATGAACCAAGGCCGACACGCGTCAGCGCGGCGCGTGCGATCTCGTAGCGTTGCGCCTTCTTCATGCCGGCCACTTCGAGACCATAGGAGATGTTATCCAGCACACTGCGGTTGGGCAGCAGGGCGAATGACTGGAACACCATCGCCATTTTCTTCCTGCGCACCTCGCGTAGTTCCACCGTGGACATCGGCGCGATATCGCGGCCTTCGAGGATGACCTGTCCCGACGTCGGCTCGATGAGGCGGTTCAACAGCCGCACCAGCGTCGACTTGCCCGAACCCGACAGCCCCATGATGACGAAGATCTCGCCCGATTTGACGCTCAAGCTAACGTCGTTGACCGCCACCATGTTGCCCGTGCGCTTGAAGATTTCATCTCGGCCAACCCCTTGCAGGACCAATTCGGCGGCTCTCTCGGGCTTCGGGCCGAAGATCTTCGCCAAACGGCGCACGGTCAGGATATCGGTGCCCGCGGCAGCGATGGAATGTGCAACGGGCGCAGCGGCGGCCGCACTACCCGCCCTTGGGCGCGCCAAGTCTTGCGATGCAAATGTCAAGTTCGGAGGCATGCTTTGATCTCAACAGGCAAGTTCAAGAAATCGAAGGCGACGACTTGCAGCGCGTCGTCTCGCATTCGTCGTCGCTCGCAGCGAATCCTGCGGCGAAAGCCAATCGCTGGTTGATGTCTATTGCGTGAAATCAAGCGTACCAAGCCAAATCGTCGCATCCCGATACATTTTGTTCGCCCTTTGCCATACGTCCGGTTATGGGGTCGTCGAATGTAGCGTTCATTGAATATCGGTCGAAATCGCGCGATGCGCTATGACTCAATGGGGGCGGGCGTTCGACGGTGCAAAGAGAGGACAAAGCACGGCGTTGCCGCGCGTTGAACGGGGTGCCGCGCGGGGTGGCACATAGGGAATTTCCTAATGCGCGGTGGTTTGCGCACTCAAGCGTGCAAGGCGACCGTGGCCACCAGCCCCCCGCCCTGCCGGTTGCCAAGCTCGAGGCTCCCGCCGATCGCCCGCGTTAATTGCGCGGCGATCGCAAGGCCCAACCCCGCACCGCCCGTGTCGCGATTGCGCGACCCTTCCAAGCGATAAAACGGCTCTAAAACGCGTCCGAGTTCGTCTTCGGGAATGCCAGGCCCGCGATCGAGCACAGCCACGCACAGCGCACCTTCGTCGTTGCGCCACGCGCTCACTTCGGCCGCGCCGCCGTATTTGATGGCGTTGTCGATCAAGTTGCCCAGCACGCGCCGTAGCGCCTGCCGGCGCACCATCGATACGCCGCTGACCGACGCCGTCAACGTCACCGGTTTGCCCACATCCTGATAATCGAACACGACGCTTTCCAGAAACGCGCCCACGTCCATGCGCACCGGCGCTTCGGCGCCGCCATGCGCGCTACGCGCATACGCCACGCCTTCGCGCACGAGATGCTCCATCTCATGCAGATCGCCGAGCAGCTTGACGCGATCTTCGTTCTCTTCCAAGGCCTCGGCACGTAGCCGCATGCGTGTGATCGGCGTCTGCAGATCGTGCGAGATGGAAGCGAGAATATGCAGCCGCTCCTTGACATGACGGCTGATGCGCTCTTGCATCGTATTGAAGGCCGCCGCGGCTTGCGACACTTCGATAGGACCCGCCTCGCTCATGCGCGGGCCCTCGGCCGTGGGCGTCATGGCTTCGGCTGCTTGCGCGAGCTGCGTCAACGGCCGCGTGGCCAAACGCACCGCCAGCCAAGTGCATGCGAGCAACAGCAGCAACTGCAACACCAGCACGATTGGCAGCCACCGCGCGATTGGAGGCACGCCGCGCGGCGTGACTTCTAGCGTGAGCGGCGCACCGTCGTGCAACGTGAAATGCACTTGGTACCGCTCGGGATGCATCGAAATCGTATCGCCCTTCACGTGGTAGCCCGGGCCGACTTCCCGCTCTATCCGATGCATGAGCTCGCGCGAGCGGCTGGAGGCCAGCGGCGTTCCCGGTCGGCCGTCGCCCAGCGCGAAACGGTAGTTGTCGCGTTGCAGGCGGCCAAGCCAATTGGGCCGTTCCGCTGCAGGCAAGCGGTCCAGCACCGCCACGGAAGTACCGACTTCGTGTTCCACCGAATCGAGCATCACCGTCGTGGCGCTTTGATCGCGCTCGTAATACATCAACGCGAACGAGAGCGCCTGCGCCAGCATCAGCCCCGCGAAAATGATCAAGTACACGCGCGAGGCCATGCTGCGCGGCAGCCAGCGCATCGATGCGTCCGGCGCCGCGGCGCTCACGCGTCTCCCCCGTGCAGCGTGACCGCCATGCTGAAAACGTACCCCTCGCTGCGCACGGTCTTGATGTACGACTGCTCCTTGGCGTTGTCCTCGAGCCTGCTGCGCAGGCGGCTCACCAGCAAATCGATGGAGCGATCGAAGAGTTCCGCGTCCCTGCCTTGCGTCAGATTGAGCAGTTGGTCGCGCGACAGCACACGCTGCGGGTGATCCAAAAACACGCGTAAGAGCCGGAACTCGGCACCGCTCAGCGCGACGACGGTGTTCTGTTCGTCGATCAGGTGACGCGCCATCGTGTCGAGCCGCCAGCGCCCGAACGAGAGCATGTCGGCGGTTTCGGTGATGCGTAAATTGGGCGGCAGCATGCGCGCGCGACGGATCACGGCCTTGATGCGCGCGAGCAGCTCGCGCGGCGAGAACGGCTTGACCACGTAATCGTCGGCGCCCATTTCGAGGCCGACGATGCGGTCGGTTTCGTCGTCGCGTGCGGTGAGCAATAGGATCGGCACGGCTTTATGCTTCCCGCCGCGCAACGTGCGGCACAGCACGAGACCGTCGTCGCCGGGCATCATGATGTCGAGCACGATCAAATCGAACGCCGACGAATCGAGTTGCGCGAACATCTCGCGTCCATTCACGGCTGCGCTGGCGCGCAGCCCGTTCTTGCGTAGATACTCGACGACGCCTGTGCGAATTTCACGGTCGTCGTCGACGACGAGGATGTGGTCGATATGTTCCATGCTCTTCGTTGCCTAGTGTCAAGGCTTGCCGAGCAGCGCGCGCACTCGCCGCTCGGTTTGCTCGTAGTCGCCTTCGCCGTAATGGCGATATACCACGCGGCCATTGCGGTCGATCAAGTAAATCGCCGGCCAGAATCGATTGCCGTAGGCATTCCAAATGCGGGACTCATTATCCACCGCGACGGGCCACATGATCCCATATCGATGGAGGGCGGCCTTCAGGGCTGCCGGGTCGCGTTCCTCCTCGTATTCCGGCGTATGCACGCCGACCACCACCAGCCCGTCTTTGGCGTACGTGTCGTGCAGCGCCTTCGTATGCGGGAGCACGTGAATGCAATTGATGCATTCGCGCGTCCAGAACTCGACGAGCACCACCTTGCCTCGAAGCGCATCGAGCGTCAACGGCGGCGAGTTGTACCAACGATCGGCGCCGTCGAAGCCGGGCGCAGGCCCTTGCGCCGCCGATTGTTGCGCGCTGGGCGAACCGCCCGAAGCAAGCCGGAACGTGAGCAACACGGCGCTCGACAGGGCCAGCGCTGCGATGGCGAATCGAGAAAAAGTCATGAGTGTGCCTCCTCGGTCGTGCACGACGGCGCGTGGTGCGCCGCCCTGCACGCTATTTACGTCTGCTTGGTTATCCGCAGCGTGTCCGCTTTCCCCGCCTTTTGTATCCGTTTGTATTCGCGGCGCGCCCGAACGCCGGGAGGCGGCGGCGTTATGTATCGGAATGTATCTGGGGCCGCGCGCGACACATTCCGATGAGATTTCGCGCCCGCTGCGATACATGCGGGATACGCCGCCACGGTTTCATACGCACACCGGCCGACGCCTCTCAACCACGCGGCCATTTCATCCAAAAGGAAACCGATCATGTCCACCCTCTATACCGGCAAAACTCACACCACCGGCGGTCGCAACGGGCAGTCGCGCAGCGACGATCAGCGCCTCGACATCAAGTTGTCGGCGCCGGGCTCGAACGGCGCCGGCACCAATCCCGAGCAGTTGTTCGCCGCCGGATGGTCGGCCTGCTTCATCGGCGCGATGGGCCGAGCCGCGCAAGAAGCCGGCATTGCACTGCCGCCCGACACGGCGGTCGCGGCAGAAGTCGACTTGAACATGGACACCGAACGCGGCTACTTCCTGGCGGCGCGCCTGAACGTGAGCCTTCCGGGGCTGGACCCGGCCGTCGCGCAATCGGTTGTCGAACGCGCTCATCAGCTGTGCCCGTACTCGAAAGCGACGCGCGGCAACATCAACGCCACGGTCCGCGCGGTTTAACCCTTTCTCATCGCCCAATACGCGATACGACTTGCAGGAGATCGTCATGAAACGCAACTACGCCGCATTCGCCGCCACCCTTGCCTTGAGCCTCGGTTGCTTCGTTCCTACCGCACACGCCGAAGACCAAGCGTCGCAGCCTCAGGCCGCATCCGCCGCATCGCAGGCGCCCTGGGGTCCGCTGAAACACGTCCACGCGGGCGTGCTGGACGTCGCATATGCCGAAATGGGACCGGCCAACGGGCCCGTCGTCATTCTTCTGCACGGATGGCCGTACGATATTCACAGCTACGAGCAGGTCGCGCCCGCCCTCGCGGCGAAGGGCTACCGCGTGCTGATCCCCTATGCCCGCGGTTACGGCGAAACGCGCTTCCTGTCCGATCGCACCATGCGCAACGGCGAACCCGCCGCGCTCGCGCAGGACGCCATCGACTTCATGGACGCCTTGCATATCCAGCGCGCGGTGTTCGGTGGCTTCGACTGGGGTGCGCGCACGGCCGACATCGTCGCGACGCTGTGGCCCGAACGCGTGAAAGCATTGGTGACGGTGAGCGGCTATCTCATCGGCAGCCAGGAAGCGGGCAAGACGCCGCTGCCGCCGCAAGCCGAACTGCAATGGTGGTACCAGTACTACTTCGCGACCGAGCGCGGCCGCATCGGCTACGACAAGTACCGTCACGATTTCGCCAAACTGATTTGGCAGTTGGCTTCGCCGAAATGGAAGTTCGACGACGCCACCTTCGAGCGCAGCGCGGCCGCGCTCGAGAACCCAGACCAAGTAGCCATCGCAACCCATAACTACCGCTGGCGGCTCGACTTGGCCAAGGGCGAACCGAAGTACGAGCCGCTCGAGAAACGCCTGGCGCAGTTCCCGCCCATCACGGTGCCGACGATCGCGCTCGAAGGCGATGCCAACGGCGCACCGCATCCGCAGCCCGAGTCGTACGCGAAGCGCTTCGCGGGAAAGTACCAATTCCGGCTCGTCACGGGCGGCATCGGCCACAACCTGCCCGAAGAAGCGCCACAAGCGTTCACCCAGGCCGTGGTCGACGCGGATCGTCTTTGATTCGGTGCGCGCAGCGCAATCGCGTGGCCGGTTGCACCGCACGCTTACCCGTTCGCCACCTACGGAGAAAAAAATGAAGAACCTTCTTGCTGGTCTTGCGCTGACTGTCGCCGCAGTGACGGCACTCACGAGCCCAAACGTATTTGCGCAAGCGCAGAGCGCCAAACCCACCGTCATCCTGGTGCATGGCGCCTTTGCCGATGCATCGAGTTGGAATGGCGTCGTCAAGATCTTGCACAAGGACGGCTACCCTGTCGTCGCGGCCGCGAACCCGCTGCGTGGCGTGAAGAGCGACGGCGCTTACATCGGCAGTCTCGTCGCCGCTCAGGGCACCCCCGTCGTGCTCGTCGGGCACTCGTATGGCGGCAACGTGATTACCGAAGCCGCCAACGGTCACGGCAACGTCAAGGCGTTGGTGTACGTCAGCGCCTTCGCCCCGGACACGGGAGAAACGGTGGCCGAACTGGCCGGAAAATTCCCCGGCAGCACCTTGGGGCCCACGCTGGCGCCGCCCGTCGACCTTGCCGACGGCAGCAAGGACCTTTATATCCTGCAAGACAAATTCCACGCGCAATTCGCAGCCGACGTTCCCGACGCGCAGGCCGTGTTGATGGCGGCCACGCAGCGTCCGATCGCGCAAGCGGCGCTCAGCGAAAAATCGGGCGACGCGGCTTGGAAGACCGTTCCTTCTTGGTTCATCTACGGCGATGCCGATCGAAACATTCCGCCGCAAGCCATTGCATTCATGGCCAAGCGAGCCGATGCCAAGGGGGTCGTGGTGGTCAAAGGCGCGTCGCACGTAGTGATGGTGTCCCATCCCTATGCCGTGGCCAAGTTGATCGAGAAAGCGGCTTCGGCACAGTAGCCGCGTATCGACGTCGATCCGATTACATCGTTTCGTTTCGCACCGCTCCCGCTCGTTGACAGCCTCGCCCCTCGTGCGCGGCAGCAGCGAATGGGGGCGGGTTGACCTACGTCAAACGCATCGACGAGATCCATTCGATCCCGCCCCCGGTTGATCGCGATCAACCACCGCCGAAACGGATCGCGCTACATAGTTGAGGTGGTTCGGAGGACTTCAACCCCAGCGCGTGTGACTCACCATGCAAATGCAATCTGTCAGCGTCGAACAAAGCGGCGCCCCGCTCGCGGGCGAAGTCGTCGCCGTGCGCGGCGCGGTGATCGACATTGCGTTTCCGGCCGATAGCCTTCCGCCTTTGAATACCGCGCTTTCAATCGAAAGCGAAGAGGGGGAGCGCATCGTTGCCGAAGTCCAAGCGCACCTGAACGACCGGACCGTTCGCGCGCTTGCCATGCAATCGACGAGCGGGCTACCGAGAGGCGGGCGGGCATATGCATCGGGGCAAGCCATCGCGGTCCCCGTCGGCGACGCCATGCTGGGCCGATTGATCGATGTGATGGGCGCGCCGGGCGATAAAGGCGCGTCCTTGCCCGCCGACGTGCCGCGGCGCCCCATCCACCGCGAACCGCCCCCCTTGTCCGCGCAAGATGTCGCGACCGAGATCTTCTCGACCGGGATCAAAGTCATCGATCTGCTGGCGCCGCTTGCCCGCGGCGGCAAAGCGGCGATGTTCGGCGGCGCGGGCGTGGGTAAGACCGTGCTCGTCATGGAATTGATTCACGCGATGGTCGAACACTACAAAGGCATATCGGTGTTCGCCGGCGTGGGCGAGCGCTCGCGCGAGGGGCACGAGCTCTTGCACGACATGCAAAGCTCGGGCGTGCTGCCGCGCACCGTGCTCGTGTACGGCCAGATGAACGAGCCGCCCGGTGCGCGCTGGCGCGTGCCGCTAACCGCATTGACGGTCGCCGAATACTTCCGCGACGAACAGCGCCAAAACGTCCTTCTGCTGATGGATAACGTGTTTCGCTTCGTGCAAGCGGGCGCGGAAGTGTCGGGCTTGCTCGGGCGCCTGCCCTCGCGCGTGGGGTACCAGCCGACGCTGGCGACGGAAGTGGCCGCTTTGCAGGAACGCATCGTTTCGGTCGGCGGCACGGCGATCACCGCGATCGAGGCTGTGTACGTGCCCGCCGACGATTTCACCGACCCGGCCGTCACGACGATCGCCGCGCACCTGGACAGCACCGTCGTGCTGTCGCGCGCCATGGCGGCCGAAGGCATGTACCCGGCGATCGACCCGATCGCATCGTCGTCGATCCTGCTCGATCCGTTGGTCGTGGGCGCGGAGCATGTCTCGGTCGCCACCGAGGTGAGGCGCACCATCGAGCACTACCGGGAATTGCAAGACGTGATCTCGCTGCTCGGCATCGAAGAGCTGGCCGCCGACGATCGGCGCATCGTCGGCCGGGCGCGCCGCCTGCAACGGTTTTTGACGCAGCCGTTCACCGTCACGGAAGCGTTCACCGGCGTGGCGGGGCGCTCCGTCGCAGTCGAGGACACGCTAGCAGGATGCAAGGCCATCCTCGAGGGCGAATGCGACACGTGGCACGAGCAGTCGCTGTACATGGTGGGCACCCTCGACGAAGCGCGCGAGCGCGAACGAGACGCCGCATGAACACGACGCTTCGGCTCACGCTCGCCACCCCATCCGAGATGCTCGTCGATAGCGCGGACATCGTCGCCTTGCGCGCAGAAGACGCGACCGGCAGCTTCGGCATTCTGCCCGGTCATGCGGATTTCCTGACCGTGCTCGCCCCATGCGTATTGCGCTGGCGTACCGCTGATGGGCGGCGGCGTTATTGTGCGGTAAGCGGCGGGGTGTTGCGCGTGGCCGATGGCGCGCGCGTCAGCATTGCCTGCCGCGAAGCGGAGCTGGGCGAAGCGCTCGACACGCTCGAAACCCAAGTGCGAGAAACCCGTGCCGCGCGAGCCGACGCCGCGCGCAAAGCGCGCGTCGAACAAACCCGTCTGAACGCGCACGCGATTCGGCAGATTCTGAAGTACTTGCGACCCGGCCCAGCGAATGACGCCGGACGCATGGATGGCGTAGACGAAGGCAATCGCCATGGTCAATGAACAGCCCGACGCGCCGCCGCGCGAGCCAGATTCGAAAGAACCGGCGCGCAATCATGGCTCGCATCTGCTGGAACGCAGTGCCCAACAAGCTATGCGGCGCGAACGCGCAGCGCGCAAGGTGCCGGAGCCATCGCTCGGGTCGAGGCTCGGCCAGATCGGCATGCTCGGATGGATGGTCGTCATCCCGACCTTGCTGTGCTTGTGGATCGGTCATTGGCTCGACCGGCGCTTGGCCACCGGCGTGTTCTTTTCGGCGCCGCTCTTGATGATCGGCGCAGCAATCGGCCTCTGGCTCGCATGGCGCTGGATGCATCGTCAAAACCCGGAGGATTGACCATGCTCGCGTTAGCCGCCCTCGCCACTTCCTTCAAGATCGCCCTCGGCGCCGCGGCCGGCGGCATCGTCGGCGCAGCCTATTTCGCCTCGCTATTCGCGAACGCGCGCTGCTACGCGCGTCACGCCATCGGCACCGCGATCGCGTTGCAAGCGGCGCGATTCGGCGTGCTGGCGCTCGCGCTGTTCGGCCTCGCTCGTCTTGGTCAGGCCGCGTTGCTGGCCGCCCTCGCCGGCATCGTGCTCGCGCGGCAGGTCGCGATTCGATTGACGAGGCAAGCGCCATGATCCACTCCCCGCTCGCAACCGAACCGCTGTTGCGCCTGGGCGTCGTCTCGATCTCGGCGCCGGTCGTGACCACCTGGGCCATCATGATGGTGATCGTCGGCGTCTTGCTGTGGGTACGAAAGCGCCTATCGCTCGCGCCGACCAAGCTGCAAGTCGCCCTAGAGTTGCTCGTGACTTCGCTCGATAGTCAGCTCAGCGACACGATCCAATCCGATCCCGCGCGCTATCGCGCATTGATCGGCACGTTGTTCGTCTTCATCCTCGCTTGCAATTGGTCCGGCATGATTCCGGGCGTCGAGCCGCCCACCGCACATGTCGAAACCGATGCCGCGCTCGCCTGCGTGGTGTTCGCGGCGACCATTTACTACGGCATACGGGCACGCGGCGTCCGCCGCTATCTCGCATCGTTCGCCGAGCCCACGTGGATCATGATCCCGCTCAATCTCGTCGAACAAATCACGCGTACCTTTTCACTCGTCGTGCGTCTGTTCGGCAATGTGATGAGCGGCGTCTTCGTGATCGGCATCGTCCTCTCTTTGGCAGGGCTGCTCGTGCCGATTCCGCTGATGGCGCTCGATCTGCTCACCGGCGCCGTTCAGGCCTACATCTTCACCGTGCTCGCGGCGGTGTTCATCGGCGCCGCGCTAGGCGAGCATGCCGAGACCGCATCGCATTCATCGCAAGGACCATCATGACCAATTGGATCCAACTCATCAGCATCGTTGCGGCGGCGATCGCCGTGTCGTTCGGCGCGATCGGCCCCGCCCTGGCCGAAGGCCGCGCCGTTGCCGCGGCCATGGATGCATTGGCCCGGCAGCCCGAATCGGCAGGCACGATCTCGCGCACGCTGTTCGTCGGCTTAGCCATGATCGAGACGATGGCCATTTATTGCCTCGTCGTGGCCCTGCTCGTGTTGTTCGCCAACCCATTCACCAAATAGGCGTTCGACATGCGCATCGATTGGTGGACGCTCGGCTTTCAAACCGTCAACGTACTGGTGCTCGTGTGGCTCTTGTCGCGTTTTCTGTTCAAGCCGGTCGCCAAGATCATGGCCGATCGCCAGCAGGCCGCGGCCGCCATCATGCGAGACGCATCGGCGGCGCGCGATATGGCCGAGCGCGACCGCAAGCAAGCCGCCGAGGAAGTCGCTTCGATGGATGCGCTACGTTTGCAGCGGCTGAGCGAAGTATCGGCTCAGACCGAACAATTGCGAACGTCGTTGCTCGCGGCCGCTCGTGCCGAAGCCAATGCGTTGCGCGCATCCGCCACGGAACAAACCGATCTGCTGCGCGAGAACGCGGCGCGAGCGGATGCGGCCAGAGCCAGTGCATTCGCGCTCGACATCGCGTCGCGGCTACTCTCCAGGCTCCCGCCGCAGGCGCTCGTCGAAGGCTTCATCGCGCCTCTCGAGAACGCCGTGCGTGCCCTGCCGCAAGAGAATCGCGTTCACCTTGGCGAGCCATCCGATCCGCTTCGTTTGATCGCGCCGCGGGCGCTCAGTGACGACGAATCGAAGCAATGCCGCATGGCGCTCGCCCGAGCGGTGGGCCATGACGTGAGTTTACAAACGGAAGTCGATTCGAGCTTGATCGCGGGGCTCGAACTCGTCGCACCGCATGTCGTCGTGCGAAACAGCTTCCGGCACGATCTAGAAACGCTGAAGGCCGAGCTCTTGATCCATGACGACGAACCCCATGCCTGAAACCGCCGACGATGCTTGGCTCTCGCGCGGCAGGACCGCACTCGCACGGCTCAGCCTCGCGCCGCAGGCGCAAATCGTCGGGCGCGTCGAACATGTGGCGGACGGCATCGCCCGCGTGAGCGGGCTGCCGCACGTGCGCTTGAACGAGCTGCTGCAATTCGACGGCGGGCAGTTCGGCTTCGCGCTCGAACTCGACGCCGACACGTTGAGCTGCGTGCTGCTCGATAGCTGCGCGGGCATCGCCGCCGGTTCGCGCGTGCTGGGAACCGGACGCGTAGTCGAAGTGCCGGTCGGACCCGGCATGCTGGGCCGCATCGTCGATCCGCTCGGCAGGCCGCTCGATGGCGGCCAAACGATAAACGCCCCGCTCTCGCTTCCGATCGAACGCCCGGCGCCCGCGATCATCGAGCGGGAGTTGGTATCCGAGCCGATCGAGACCGGCATTCTTCTGATCGACGCATTGTTCGCTATCGGCCGCGGGCAACGCGAGCTGATCATCGGCGATCGCGCGACGGGGAAGACCTCGATCGCCATCGATACCATCGTCAATCAGAAACACTCCGACGTAGTATGCGTCTATGTCGCCATCGGTCAACGGGCGACGGCAGTCGAGCGCGTGATCGATGCGGTCCGCAAACACGGCGCGCCCGAGCGTTGCGTGTTCGTCGTCGCATCCGCGTCCGATCCGCCTGGCCTCCAATGGATCGCGCCGTTCGCGGCTTTCAGCATCGCCGAGTATTTCAGAGAGCGCGGCGGACATGCGCTCGTCGTGATCGACGATCTGACCAAACATGCCGCGACCCATCGCGAGCTCTCGCTGCTCACGCGTGCGCCGCCCGGACGGGAAGCCTATCCCGGCGATATCTTCTACTTGCATGCCCGTTTGCTCGAACGTGCGGGAAAGCTCTGTTCGGAGCGGGGCGGCGGCTCGCTCACCGCGATCCCGATCGCCGAGACCGACGCAGGGAATTTGGCCGCCTATATCCCGACCAATCTGATCTCGATCACGGACGGACAGATCGTGCTCGATGCGCGCTTGTTTGCGGCGAACCAGCGTCCCGCGATCGACGTCGGGCTCAGTGTGAGCCGCGTGGGCGGCAAGGCGCAGCTTCCGGCGTTGCGCGCCGCTTCCGGGCGGTTGCGGCTCGATTACGCGCAGTTCCTCGAACTCGAAATGTTCACGCGCTTCGGCGGTTTGAGCGACGCGCGCCTGAAGGCGCAGATCGCGCGCGGCGAACGCATCCGTGCCCTGATCGCCCAACCGCGCTTCTCGCCGTTGCGCCCGATCGGAGAGATTGCCCTGCTGCTCGCGCTGGCCGAAGGCGTGTTTGACGGCTGCCCAAGTGCGGCCATTGCGCAAGTGCGCGAAGCGCTTCCCCCGCGCCTGGACGCCGTCGGCATCGCAGCCAAGGCGGGTCCGGCGCTGCAACACGGCGCGCAACTACAGCCCGATGATCGTGCGATGCTGATCGGCGTCGTGCGGGATCTCGTGCCTCGCCCCGCACAAAGCCCGCCGAGTCCACCGACTCCGCCCAGCGAGCAAAGCCCGCAAGATCGGAGCAGTCCATGAGCAACGAACTCGGCGTGGTGCAGGCGCGTTTGGGCACGGTCGGTGAACTCGCATCGGTCGTCACGGCCATGCGCGGCATAGCCGCCGCCCGCACACGCGACGCACTTGAACACCTGCCGGGTATCCGCGCCTGCGCCGATCAAATCTCGGCTGCAATTGCGGACGCGATGACGCTGGCGTTACCCCTTCCCTCGGAGCTACCCGCGCCGGCTCGAACGAGCGACACGCAAATCCTGATCGTGATCGGCACTGAGCAGGGTTTCGTCGGCACGTACAACCACCGGGTGATGCAAGCCGCACGCCGCCCATCGGCGGACGCGGTCGAGTATTTCATCGTCGGCGACCGCGCCCAACTCGTGGCCGAAGAATTCGATTACCGGGCGAGCTGGTCCGCCGAAATGGCAGCGCATGTCGATGCCGTGCCCGAACTTGCCGGCCGCATCGTCGGCGCGTTATATGGCCGCTTGCAAGACGGCGGCGTCTCGCGCGTCGCACTCGTGCATGGCGCGCCGCAACCCGTGGAAGGCGCATCGATCGCGACGACCTCGCTGCTGCCTTTCGATTTCGGGCGCTTCGAGGCGGTACACCGCCGCCTGCCGCCCATCGTCGCGCTGCCTGTTCGCGAGTTGCTCGAACGGCTCGCGGAAGAGTACGTATACACACAGATCTGCGAAGCCATCGTTTTGTCGTTCGCCGCGGAAAGCGAAGCGCGCATGCGTACCATGATGGCCGCCCGACGCAACATCGACGAAACGGCCCTGCAATTGACGATGGAATATCGCCGGCTGCGGCAAGAGCAAATCACCGAGGAGATCGTCGAGCTGTCGAGCGTCGATGGCGGGACGGAGACGTTGAGCGCTTGACCGTTACGATACGACGCTCAGCGCGCGAGCGGGCGCAAGCCGCGCATGAAGGGCATGACGAA
Source organism: Trinickia sp. Y13 (assembly GCF_029522115.1). Taxonomy (GTDB): domain Bacteria; phylum Pseudomonadota; class Gammaproteobacteria; order Burkholderiales; family Burkholderiaceae; genus Trinickia. The sequence continues at coordinate 135,508 of NZ_JAKWFK010000004.1, forward strand.
TGGCGTCCACAACGGTCGCGCAACCCAAGCCGCAGCCGCCCATCCCAATGCCACGACAATCAAGTCGCAGCGCCCGCTCTTCCATAGGTTCAGGGAATGACGCCGCCAGATCCACGGCACGCCTAGCGGATTCGGCCAATCCGCCAGCAGATGCGTGAAGCCGCCGCATGCGAAACCGAACAGTGCGGCGGCAAACGGATGCATACGCCCAAGCGAATGGTAGGCAAAGATCAGCGCGGCCGCCCAACCGACGCCCCAGTGCGTTGCCGTTCGATGCGCGATCCACAACCGTCGCGCGCGAGACCACCAAGCGACTTCGAGCCAGTCGGGCGCGGTGCCTCCCGCCACACCCGCGAGAAGCGCCGTCAACGCGCCGACGTGCCAAGGCCCCGCTGCTCCGGCTGCGGCGACGGTGACGGCCGCCGTCATGCCGGCCGCCCACCCCAGGGCATGATGTGCGCTATGCGATGCCATATCGTGTGTATGCGGGATCAGACGAAGGGCCGGTATTGTCGCAGAACGACGCCGATTCCGATCACCCGTGGTTAACCCTCGTGCAACGGACGCATTGAGCCAAGTCAAAAACCGGTGAGCCGCTCAGCGCTACCGTAGGTGCAGTAGGGACGTAATCGAGTCATGTGTCGATACGCACAGATACATGCGCAAGGGCGACACCGCGCATTCGATCAGTCCTATAAACAAAGATGAAGATCTTTTGGGGGAAGCGCCATGAATGCCTCGGGCAGAAGCGTGGTTCGCGCGCGGTGGGCGATGTTTCTCATGGTAGTCGTGCTGAGCCTAATCGGTCGCACGGCGCAGGCAGTGCCCGCATTCGCACGCCAAACCGGGCTCGCATGCGTCGCCTGCCATGTGAGCTTTCCCGAGCTCACTCCGTTCGGCAGGTTCTTTAAGTTGACCGGCTATACGCTGACCAACAAAAAAACGATTCCCCTTGCCGCGATGTTGCAGTTCTCTCAAACCAATACGCGGACGATCGATAACAACGACTACGACTTCGTGCGCAACGGCGGGGTTGCGCTGCAGCAGGCCAGCATCTTCTATGCAGGCCGTATCGCGGGGCCGGTCGGCGCCTTCGCGCAATGGAGCTATGACGGCATTGAACACCACAGCGGCATCGACAACACCGATATCCGCGCGGCCGGCCATTTCACGCAAGGCGACATCGACTTCATCTACGGCATGACGCTCAACAACAGCCCCACCGTATCGGATGTCTGGAACAGCACGCCGGCCTTCGGGTACCCGTACGCCTCGAGCAGCGTCTCGCTTACGCCGATGGCCGGCACGCTCATCGACGGCGGACTTGCGCAGCAAGTGGCCGGCGCCACGGCCTACGTGTTCTGGCAGCGCAGCATTTACGCGGAGATCGGCCTCTATCGAACCGCGGACAAAATGTTCTCATTCCTGCGCACGGGGCAGGACATCACGAGCCCCGGCGGCGTGGCGCGACTGTCCGGCAACAACCCCTACTGGCGGCTTGCGTACAACGCCGAATGGGGACCGCACTCGATCATGTTCGGCACATACGGCCTCATTGCCGACAAGTATCCCGACAACACGATTCCCGTTTCGCCGACCGACCGCTTCACGGATATCGCTTTCGACACACAGTATCAATACCTGACGTACACGCATTCGATTACCGCGCAAGCCACTTGGATTCACGAGAAGCAAAGCTGGGATGCGAGTTTCGCGAGCGGAGGAATCGGTGCGGGGCCAACGCCGACAAACGCTTCCGATACGCTCGATACCTTCAAAGCGAAAGCGTCGTACTACTACCAGCGAAAGTACGGCGCCACACTCGCCTACTTTCAAACGACGGGAAGCACGGATCCCGGCCTATATGGATCGGCTCCGGTAACCGGCAGCGCGAATGGAACGCCTAACTCCAACGGCGTCATCCTCGAAGCAGATTACTTGCCGATACCCCAAGTCAAGGTTTCTGTGCAATACACGTGGTTCCTAAGGTTCAACGGGGCGCGCTACAACTACGACGGCAACGGTCGCAACGCCAGCGACAACAACACGTTGTATTTGCTGGCCTGGATCATGTTCTAGCGCGCGAGCGTCTGAAATCGCATCAAACGAAAAAGTGGGCCGGCATATGAAACGACCGTCACGTTATTCCGCTCGACTGAGCGCATCGGCCACCTTGCCGATCGTCGCTATCGTCCTTGCGCTAGCGACGCCTCCCGCCACGGCGCAGGACGGCGCACGCTTGGCCGCTCAATTGTGCGTGGCATGTCATGGCGTGCATGGAGACAGCCAGTCGCCGATGTTTCCGAAGCTCAATGGACAGACGCGAGACTATCTTGTCGCGCAGCTGAAGGGATTCGGGCAACATCAGCGCTCTGAGTCCGATGCACGCTCGTACATGTGGGCGATCGCATCGCAACTGGACGACGCGACCATTGCTTCCTTGGCCGATTACTATGCCCAACAAGCACCGACGGCAGGCAGCGCGGGCGATGCGGCGCTAGTTGCAGAAGGGCAGAAGATCTTCGAACAAGGTCTTTCCGAGAAAGGCGTGCCCGCGTGTGCCTCGTGCCATGGCGCCCAAGGGCAAGGAAACGGGCAGTTTCCCCGGCTTGCGGGCCAGCATGCCGAGTACTTGATGCGCCAAATCGAGGTCTTTCAAAACGGTACGCGGGCGAATGCCCCCGTGATGTCGGCCGTGGCGCATACACTCGGAAAAGAAGACGCAAAAGCGGTGACCGCGTTTCTGCAATCGCGGTAAATCGCCTCGAGTCCCGAAGACCCCGTCTTTGGCGGCGCGCGCCCCGCGTGCCGGCGTCGCCGCGCGGCAACAGACTTTACACACTGTTACCCGCGCGGCCGAGTACAGACGATTCGTCAATCCCTATACTCCGGTACGCAACCGATGCATTCGCGCATCGCTAGCGCTCAAAACGACACGAGTCATCCCATGAAACGCCTCACGCAGACCAAATCCGCCCTGCTTCTTCCCCTCGTCGCGGCTTGCGCCGCATCGCTCACCGGATGCATTGCGACGAATCCCTACGCAGGCTATGGCGCGCAACCGCAGTACGCGCAGCCGGCTTACGCCCAGCCGAGCTATGCACAGCCCGCCTATACCCCGCCGCCGCAGCCCGGCTACGTGCAACCGGGCAATTACGGCGAGCAGTACGGCACCGTCGCGGGCATTCGCCCGATCGGCGGCGCGACGAGCCCTTCGGGCGTGGCGGGGACACTCGTGGGCGCCGTCGTGGGCGGTGTGCTCGGCAACCAGATCGGCCGCGGTCATGGCCGCGATGCGGCAACCGTGATCGGCGCACTCGGCGGCGCGGCGCTCGGCAATCAGGTCGGTCAAAACATGGGGCAGCCGTCGGGCTACCGCGTCGACATTCAACTGAGCGACGGCAGCATGCGCTCGTTCGACATGCAAACGCCGGGCGAACTGCGACCCGGCGACCGCGTGCGCATCGACGGCAGCCAAATTTCGCGCTATTGACGGCGTCGTGACCGACTGTTGACCGGCTATCGATCGAAGCCGTCGAGCAGCGCGTCGACCGCCCGGTAGACGCGCTCGACCGCCTCCTTCCCCACCTCGCGTTCCAGCTTTGCATACTCAGCTTCGAGCGCCTTCGCCAACGCACGAACCACGTTGACGCTCTTCTTCGTCAACGAGACGCGCACGCGACGCTGATCCGCTTCGAACCGCTCCTTCGTCACGAGTCCCATCGCCTCCATGCGCGCGAGCACGCCCGCCATGCTCGGACTCGAGATCGTGCACAGATCGGAAATCTGCCGCGGCTCCAGCGGCCCGCTTTCGTCCAGCGCACGAATCACGCGCCACTGCTGTTCCGTCAACCCGTGCGCCGTGATCAGCGGACGAAAGCGCTCCATCATCTTTTCGCGCGCGCGTAGCAGCAGCATGGGCAGGTTGCGATGACGGAAGCGATCGGAGACTGAATCGGACATGGCGGAAGGCAAAATGAGCAAGCGAGAGGTCGCACTCGGAAAAACCCTTAACGAGGCGACAGGCAGTTGACGCCCGATCATATCAAGCGCAACATCGCTAACATATTAGTGTTTTCGCCGCACGTGTCCAGCGCTATGTTCGCACTGTCCGATCATCTGCTTCATCTAGAAGGCGAAGCGCTGCCGCGCGAGATGGACGCGCAAGCCGTTCGCTGTCTGCTCGCGGGCGGCCTGGCGTGCCGCGCGCCAGTGACAGGCGCGGTCTATGGCACGTTGCTCAACGACCGCGCCTCGCTAGATGCGCTCGGCGAAGCCATGCATGCGCCACCCTACGGCGCACCGCCCAAAGCGCCCATCCTTTACGTGAAGCCACGCAATACGCTTGCGGGCCATCGCGCGCAGATCGACGTGCCGGCCGACGCGCCGGGTATCGAGGTGGGCGTATCGCTCGGCATCGTGCTTGGCCACACCGCCACGCGTGTGCAGGAACAGCATGCGCTCGACTACGTCGCAGGGTACACGACGGTCGCCGATCTGAGCATCCCGCATGCGAGCGTCTATCGCCCTGCGGTTCGTTTCCGCGCGCGCGATCGCTTCTGCGTGATCGGCCCGGCCCTCGTTGCCAAACGCCACGTCGCCACGCCCGATCGCCTCGCGCTCACCGCGCGAGTCACGGGGCAACGCGATTTCACCGCCAATACCGCAAGCTTCGTGCGCGGCGTCGCGCGTTTGATTGCCGATGTCACCGATTTCATGACACTCTCGCCCGGCGACATCCTCACGCTGGGTGCACCGCATGGCGCGCCGATCGCGCACGCGGGCGAGCAAGCCGTCGTCGCGGCCGGCGGCTTCGCTCCGCTGCAACTGTCGTTCGTCGATACGGCGCAATCGAGTGGGGCGCGATCGTGAAGCGCGGCCGAGTCGCTTACGCAGGCGCCATTCACGAAGCGTACCCGCAGGGCGATCGCGTGCGGCTCGCCGATGGCCGGCTTTGCCGGGAAGAAGACTTGGTCTGGCTCGCGCCGATCGACGTCGGCACCGTCTTCGCCCTCGGCTTGAATTACGCCGATCATGCGCGGGAACTGCAGTTTGCGAAGCAGGAAGAGCCGCTCGTGTTCTTGAAGGGGCCGGGCACGGTCATCGGTCATCGCGGCGTCACACGCAGGCCGCGCGAGGTCACGTTCATGCATTACGAATGCGAGCTTGCGGTCGTCATCGGCCGTACGGGGCGGAACATTCCCCGCGAAGGCGCAATGGATCATGTCGCCGGGTACACGATCGCCAACGATTACGCGATCCGCGATTACCTCGAAAACTACTATCGTCCGAACCTGCGTGTGAAAAACCGCGATGGCGGCACGGTGCTCGGGCCATGGTTCGTCGATGCGGCCGACATCCCCGACGTCGGCAATCTCGAACTGCGCACGTATGTGAACGGCACGCTGCGACAACGCGGCAACACACGCGATCTCATCACCGATGTCCCCGCACTGATCGAATATCTGAGCGGCTTCATGACCCTTGCCGCTGGAGACGTGATTTTGACCGGCACGCCGCAGGGCACCGTGAACGTCGATGCGGGCGACGAAATCGTCTGCGAAATCGACGGCCTGGGCCGTCTCGTCAACACGCTCGCGCCGGATGCCGTATTCGGACGCGAATGAACGAAGCGATAAAGGATTCGCCATGCGCATCGAGCATCTGATCGACGGTCAACCGCACGCTGGGCGCGAGTACTTCGAAACCGTCAACCCGGCGAACCAAGCAGTGCTTGCAGAGGTGGCCCGCGGTGGCGCCGACGAGGTGAATGCCGCGGTCGCCGCCGCGAAAAACGCTTTTCCCGCCTGGGCCGCGAGAGCGCCGAAAGACCGAGCGAAACTCATGCATCGGCTCGGCGAGTTGATCGAAAAGCATGTGCCGCAACTGTCCGAAACCGAAACGAACGACACGGGCCAAACGATCTCGCAAACCCGCAAGCAACTCGTGCCGCGCGCAGCCGACAACTTCCACTATTTCGCGCAAGTCTGCGCGAACGTCGATGGACAGACGTATCCCACCGATACGCATTTGAACTACACACTGTTTCATCCGGTCGGCGTGTGCGCGCTGATTTCCCCTTGGAACGTCCCCTTCATGACCGCGACGTGGAAGGTCGCGCCATGCCTCGCCTTCGGCAACACGGCCGTCTTGAAGATGAGCGAGCTATCGCCGCTGACGGCATCTCGCCTAGGCGAGCTCGCACTCGAAGCGGGTATCCCCGCAGGGGTCTTGAACGTAGTGCATGGTTTCGGCCACGAGGCCGGCGAGCCGCTCATCGCACATCGCGACGTACGCGCCGTCTCGTTCACGGGATCGACGGCAACCGGCAACCGGATCGTGCAGGCAGCGGGACTGAAGAAGTTTTCAATGGAGCTGGGCGGTAAATCGCCGTTCGTCGTATTCGACGACGCCGATGTCGAGCGCGCGCTCGATGCCGCCGTGTTCATGATCTTTTCCAACAACGGCGAGCGCTGCACCGCCGGTTCGCGCATTCTGGTTCAGAAATCGCTATACGCGCGTTTCGCGGAGCGCTTCGTCGAACGCGCGCGGCGTATCGAAGTGGGCGATCCGCTCGCGGACGATACGATCGTCGGCCCGATGATCAGCCGCAATCATTGTGCGAAAGTGCGCAGCTATATCGAGTTGGGTCCAAAGGAAGGCGCAACGCTCGCCTGTGGCGGACTCGATGCGCTCGATCTGCCCGCGCCGCTACGGAACGGCAATTTCGTCGCGCCAACCGTGTTCGTCGACGTCGACAACCGGATGCGAATCGCACAAGAAGAGATTTTCGGCCCGGTGGCATGCCTGATTCCATTCGACGACGAAGCCGACGCCGTGCGCATCGCCAACGACATCGCTTACGGCTTGTCGAGCTACGTCTGGACCGAGAACATCGGCCGCGCGCATCGGGTCGCCGCCGCGATCGAGGCGGGCATGTGCTTCGTCAACAGTCAGAACGTGCGCGACTTGCGCCAACCGTTCGGCGGCACGAAGGCGTCGGGCGTCGGCCGCGAGGGCGGGACCTGGAGCTACGAGGTGTTCCTCGAACCGAAGAACGTCTGCGTCTCGCTCGGTTCGCATCACATTCCGCAATGGGGCCGCGCTTGACCGCGGCCGCCGCTTGCACGCCATTGCACATGCCAACGCAAGCGCACTTGCGCCGAGGAGACGTCGACCATGGGTGAACTCGCTCTCGTAGCCAAGATTACGCACGTGCCATCGATGTATCTGTCCGAGTTCGATGGGCCGCGCAAGGGCACCCGGCAAGACGCCATCGACGGGCATCGCGAGATCTCGCGACGCTGCCGCGCGCTGGGCGTCGATACGCTCGTCGTATTCGACACGCATTGGCTCGTCAACGCGAACTATCACGTCAACTGCGCGCCGCACTTCAGCGGCCTCTACACCAGCAACGAACTGCCGCACTTCATCAGCAACATGCCATTCGACGCGCCCGGCAATCCGGCGCTAGGCCGGCTGCTCGCGCGCGCCTGCACGGAAGACGGCGTGGAGACGCTCGCGCACGATGCGACCACGCTCGCCCCCGAATACGGCACGCTCGTGCCGCTGCGCTACATGAATGCGGACCGGCATTTCAAGGTCGTATCGGTATCTGCGCTATGCATGGCGCACTACCTGAACGACAGCGCTCGCCTCGGGTGGGCCATGCGCCGTGCGATCGAAGCGCATTACGACGGCAAGGTCGCGTTCCTTGCCAGCGGCAGCTTGAGCCACCGCTTCGCCCAAAACGGACTGGCCCCCGAATACGCGCACCGGATCTGGAGCCCGCTTCTCGAAGCCTTGGATCGCCAGGTCGTGGCGATGTGGGAGCGCGGCGATTGGAAGCCGTTCTGCGAGATGCTGCCGGAATACGCGGCGAAGGCACACGGCGAGGGTTTCATGCACGACACGGCGATGATGCTCGGCGCGCTCGGATGGTCGGACTACGATGGCCGCGCCGAGATCGTCACGCCCTACTTCGGCGCTTCCGGCACCGGGCAGATCAACGCGGTGTTTCCGGTCACGCCGCAAAGCGACGCCGCCGTTCCGGCGCCCGAAGCCTCGACCGCCAAGCAGTACCGTGCATTTGCGAGGTTGTGACGCTTTCGCTAGATCGATCCGTACTACGTATATGGAGGGCCGCGCAGTGCCACATTTGACGATCCTATACACGCCGAATCTCGAAGGCGCCATCGAAGACGGAGGCGCCGATATTCAAGCGCTTTGCACGGCTCTGGCGGAAACGATGGCTGCGCAACGCGACGAGGCGCGCTCAGCGGTGTTTCCCCTCGGCGGCATCCGCGTATTGGCCTATCCGGCTTCGCACTACGCGATTGCGGATAGCGGCGCAGCCGGGCGCACCGCGGGCGGAACGGGCGAATACGCGTTCGTCTATTTGAACCTGCGCGTGGCGCGCGGGCGCAGCGCGGCGGTGCTCGAACGCACGGGGCGCGCGCTCGATGCCTGCATCAAGCGCCATTTCGAGCGGATGCTCACCGAGCGCCATATCGGCATCACGCTTCAGATCGACGAGGGGGACGAAGTGTTCAACGCGCGCACCAGCTCGCTACACCCGCTTTTTGCACAAGGCTAGGACTAGACCATGCTACCGCCCGACACGATCGAATCGCTCGCGAGCCAACTCTACGACGCCCGCAAAAATCGCACGCCGCTGCGTCAATTCTCGCGGCAATTCCCGCAGATGACGATCGAAGACGGCTATGCGATCCAGCGCGCGTGGGTCGAGCTCGAGCTTGCGGACGGCCGCACGATCAAGGGAAGAAAAATCGGCCTCACGTCGCGCGCCATGCAACAGGCGAGCCAAATCACGGAACCCGACTATGCGCCGCTGATGGACGATATGTTCTTCGATGCAGGCACCGACATCCCGGCCGATCGATTCATCGCGCCGCGCGTCGAGGTCGAACTCGCCTTCGTGCTCGCCAAGCCGCTGCGCGGGCCCGGCGTGACGTTGTTCGACGTCCTATCGGCCAGCGCGTACGTCGTGCCCGCGATCGAAATCATCGACGCCCGAATCGAGCAGTTCGATCGCGAGACGCGCGCCATGAGAAAAGTGTTCGACACGATCAGCGACTTCGCGGCCAATGCGGGCGTGGTGCTGGGCGGGCGTCCCGTGCGGCCGATGGACGTCGATCTGCGCTGGGTGGGGGCGATGCTGTACAAGAACGGCGTCATCGAGGAAACCGGGCTGGCGGCGGCCGTGCTCAATCATCCGGCGGCAGGCGTCGCCTGGCTCGCCAATAAAATCGCCCCCTACGGCGAAGGCCTCGCCGAGGGGGACATCGTGCTCGCCGGCTCGTTTACGCGGCCCACCCCGGCCGTAGCCGGGGATGCATTTCATATCGATTACGGGCCGCTAGGTTCGATCGCGTTTCGCTTCGTACCGGGCTCAGGCGACACTACCCAGGGCGTCCCGCACCGTTGAAAAGATCTGGTCGATCTGCTTTTCTTCGACGATCAGCGGCGGCGAGAACGCCAGGATGTCGCCGGTGTAACGCACGAGCACGCCCGCTTCGAAGCATTTAAGGAAGACGTCGTAGGCGCGCGCGCCCACGGCGCCAGGGCGAGACTCGAGCTCGACGCCCGCAACGAGCCCGAGGTTTCGAATGTCCTTCACGTGAGCCGCGCCGCGCAGTTCATGCACGGCGTCTTCGAACACGCCCGTTAGTTCTTTAGCGCGCTCGAACAACTGGTCGCGCTTATAGATATCGAGCGTGGCGATCGCCGCGGCCGCGGCCGCCGGATGCGCCGTATACGTGTAGCCGTGAAAGAACTCGATGGCGTTCGCCGCGCCCGCGTTGACCACCGCGTCGTGCACCGCGCGGCTGGCCGCGACCGCGCCCATCGGCACGGCCGCGTTGTTGATCGCCTTGGCCATCGTCAAGATGTCGGGCGTCACGCCGAAGTACGCGCTCGCGGTGGGTGCGCCGAGCCGCCCGAACCCCGTAATCACTTCATCGAAAATCAACAGGATGCCGTGCTTCGTGCATAGTTCGCGCAACCGTTCCAAATAGCCTTTCGGGGGCACGAGAACGCCGGTCGAACCGGCCAGCGGCTCGACGATCACGGCCGCGATCGTCGAAGCATCGTGCAGCGCGACGAGCCGTTCGAGCTCATCGGCCAGGTGCGCGCCCCAAGTGGGCTGGCCGCGCGTAAACCCTGCCTCGGCGATGTTCAACGTATGCGACAAGTGATCGACGTGCGGCATCAAATTGCCGGAGAACGTCTTGCGATTCGCGAGGATGCCGCCCACCGAGATGCCGCCGAACCCTACGCCGTGGTAGCCGCGCTCGCGCCCGATGAAGCGCGTGCGCTGGCCTTCGCCGCGGGCGCGATGATACGCGAGCGCGATCTTCAATGCCGTATCGACTGATTCCGAGCCCGAATTCGTGAAGAAGATGCGATCTAGACCCGCGGGCATCAACTCGGCCACTCTCGTGGCCGCTTCGAATGCGAGCGGGTGGCCCATTTGGAACGTGGGCGCATAGTCCATCGTGTCGAGCTGCTCGGCCACGGCGCGGGTGATCTCCGCGCGGCCGTGACCGGCGTTCACGCACCAAAGCCCGGCTGTCGCGTCCAGAACGGCGCGGTCGTCGACCGTCGTGTAGTACATCCCCTTCGCGGCCTTGAACAGTCGCGGCGACGCCTTGAATTGCCGATTGGCCGTAAACGGCATCCAGAAGTTCGAGAGATCGGGGCTGCTGTGCGTTGTGCTCATGGATGGACTCCGAGGAATATGGCGCCGACTGTATCGGTTCGACGGGCTACAATCACTGGACAGCAAAAAACGAGCGGTCAAACCGTGCTGATTTTTTCTTCCCAACTGTATTGAAATGTTCACGCTGAAGCTCTCTCGTTCGCGCAAGGACGAGGGCACGCTGGTCGACCAGATCGTCTCTTCCATTCAGGGCGAATTGCGGCACGGCACCTATCCGGCCGGAACCGCGCTCCCCTCCGTACGCGCCTTCGCCAAATCGCATGGCCTGAGCACGTACACCGTCTCGGAGGCCTATCAGCGCCTGGTTTCGCTGGGGCTCGTGGTCGCCCGTGCAGGCGCCGGCTACCGCGTCGCGACGCCGCCGGCGAAGGCGCCCGCGGCGCCGGGTTGGAGCGCGCCCAGCCTGAACGCGGCGTGGCTTTTGTCCGACGTATTCGCCGATCAAACCGTCCCGATCAAGGCCGGATGCGGCTGGATCCCGAACGACTGGATCGACGAAAGCGGGATTCAGCATGCCCTGCGCGTCGTCAGCCGCGTGCCGGGGCCACGCATAGGCGGCTACGGTCATCCACACGGGTTCGGCCCGCTGCGCGATCTCATCGCCGATACGTTGCGCCGCTACGGCCTGGCCGTCGGCGCAGCCGACGTCTTGATGACGCAAGGCGTCACCCAGGCGTTAGACCTCGTCGTCCGAACCTTGCTTCGGCCAGGCGATACAGTGGTCGTCGAAGATCCCTGCTACTGCAACCTGCTTCAGATTCTGAAGGTGGCGTTCGTCAATGTCGTCAGCGTGCCGCGCACGCCGGAGGGCATCGACATTGCACGGCTCGAAGCGCTGATCGAGCAGCATCGCCCCAAGGGCCTGTTCATCAATACGGTGCTGCAGAACCCCTCCGGCGCATCGCTCAATGCGCAGGCCGCGTTTCGTCTGCTGCAAATCGCGGACCGCGAAGGGCTGTGGGTGGTCGAGGACGACATCTCGCGACCGCTCGCACCGGCGGGTGCGCCCTGCCTCGCCGCCATGGAGGGCTTGCAGCGGGTCATCTATTTGTCCGGGTTTTCGAAGACGATCACGCCCGCGATGCGCGTGGGGTATATCGCGGCCAGCCGCGATCTGATCTCCCGGTTCGCGCTGACCAAAATGGCCGTGGGGTTGACCTCCTCGGAGATCACCGAGCGCGCCGTCGCCAACGTGCTCGTGGACGGCCACTACGACCGGCATACCGCACACCTTCGCGAGCGGCTGTTCAATGCGCATCGTCGAGTCACGCAAGCCATGGCCGATGCGGGCCTCGAACTCTTTCACGCGCCGAATGCGGGGTTGTTTCTCTGGGCCAAGCTGCCGATTCGGCCCGAAGACAGCATCGCCGTGGCCAACGACGCGTTGAGCAAGGGCATCTGGCTTGCGCCCGGCTCTTATTTCCGCCCGGAAGAGACGGCATCGGCTTGGTTTCGCTTCAATGCGGCGACCTCCGATGTGCCGGCGCTGTGGTCCTTCATGAAGACGCTCGGGTAACTCCCATCCCTCCAAATCCCTCACGCAAACGTTTTACATCACGTTGTGACATAGATCGCCCCGCTCTAGCCGCCGATATGCATCTATAGCGACGCCAAACGTCGTGCATATGTAGTTGCTTCTTAATAGGGGTCCCCTCATGAACTTCAACGCAATGACCGTCAAGGCAAAGCTCTCGCTTTCATTCGGCGTGCTCGCGGCGCTGGTCCTCCTCGTCTCTAGCCTCGCGCTGTATTCGCTGAGCGAAATCAACGGTAGCTTCGCGCTATACGTGCGCGGCGTAGACGCGCGAGCTCGCACGGCCGCCGACGTGAGAACGGCGGTCGATCGGCGCGCGATCGCGGCGCGCAACTTGGTGATCGTGACCAAGCCCGCAGACGTCGAACTGGAAAAAGCGGCGGTGCAACTGGCCGATAGCGATGTGAAGTCTTCGCTGAAGAAACTGAACGACCTGACGACCGGGGCGGGAAGCGACACGAGCGAGCAAGCCAAGGCGATGATCGCGGAGATCGGGCGCATCGAAGCGGCGTACGCGCCGGTGGCAGCCGACATCGAGAACGACGCGCTCAACGGCAGGCATGACGACGCCATCAAAAAGATCGACGAGAAGTGCCGTCCGCTGCTCGTCCAACTCGTCAAGGCAACCGATAATTTTTCGGCCTACACGGCCACGCGCGCCGAGCACAAGGTGGAACGCGCGGGCGAACTGTATGCCAGCCAGCGCGCTTTGCTGCTCGGCATTTGCGCCGGCACGATCGTCGCAGCGGTCTTCGCCGCGCTGCTCATCACGCGCAGCATCACGCGCGCGCTCGGCGCCGAGCCAAACGAATTGTCCGACATCACCCGGCGGATCGCCGAGGGCGATTTGGGTCAGGTGGCGGGCGCGCAATCCGCGCCGCAGGGCAGCGTCCTCGCGTCCATGTCGACCATGCAGACGGGCCTCGTGCAACTGATCGGTCAAGTGCGGGCCACGGCCCATAACATCGCAACGGGCGCTAGCCAGATCGCCGCGGGCAACGTCGACCTTTCTTCGCGGACGGAAGAGCAAGCCGCCTCGCTCGAAGAAACGGCGTCGAGCATGGAAGAGCTGACTTCGACCGTCAGACAAAATGCCGAGAACGCCCAACAGGCGAGTTCCTTGGCGGCCAATGCTTCGGAAGTCGCGACCCAGGGCAGCGACGTGGTGGGCCAGGTGGTCGCGACGATGACCGAGATCAGCGAAAGCTCGTCTAAGATTGCCGATATCACCGGCCTCATCGAAGGCATCGCCTTCCAAACGAACATCCTGGCGCTGAACGCGGCCGTCGAAGCGGCACGCGCGGGCGAGCAAGGCCGCGGGTTCGCCGTGGTCGCAACCGAGGTGCGCTCGCTTGCGCAGCGCTCCTCGAGCGCGGCCAAGGAAATCAAAGAGTTGATCGGCGCATCGGTGCAGAAGATTCACGACGGCTCGTCGTTGGCCGGCGAAGCGGGCAAGACCATGACGGAGGTGACGCAAGCGGTCGCGCGCGTGACCGACATCATGGGCGAGATCGCCGCCGCATCCACCGAGCAAAGCCGCGGCATCGAGCAGGTCAATCAAGCGATCACGCAGATGGACGAAGTCACGCAACAGAATGCGGCGCTGGTGGAAGAAGCCGCGGCGGCGTCCAAGTCGCTCGAGGACCAAGGCCGGGTATTGAACGAAGCAATCGCATTCTTCCGCTTGGACGATGCGGGCCGCGTGACGCAGACGGTGCGGCGCCCGGCACCCACGAGCTCCGCGCGGGCCGTGGCCGCTGCGCCCTCGGCTAGCTCGTCGCGTCCCGTAGCGCCGCGCGCAAGTCAGCGCATGCCGGCGCGCGAGCCGAGCAGAACGAAAACGCCGATGATGAAGGCCGAGCATGCGCTTGCGCAAGCCTCGGATGCGAACTGGCAGACGTTCTGACGCGCGCGACAAACGAGCGGCAGCTAGCAAGCAGCGGCCTTCGATGCTTCGCCCCCACGAAGCCCCGGTTTTTCCAGGGCTTGTGGGCGTCGATCCCGCGTGCTACTGCTCCCCGCAATGCCCCTGCGCCATCGCAGGCGGCCGCACGGTGCGCAGGGCGCCATCGGTGACGTACGGGACGATGCCGAGGGCCGCGATGCGCGCCGCTGTCGATTGCGCGCAGGCATCGTCGTCCGGCGCGCAATAGTCGATCGAAATCACCGGCAGCCCATATCGATCGCGCGCGATTTCGGCTTGCGAAAGCAGCCAGTCGCGGTCTGTTTGCGGCACCTCGACATAGCGGGCCTTCGCTTGATCCCAACCGCCGAAGAGCGACTCGAAGGCAATGGCGTAGACCTCGCCATGGACTTCGGGCAATAGCTCGAAGCCGCGATTCAGGATCAAACGCGCGCCGCGATGCCGCGCCTTGATCGCGTGAATGACACGCACGAGGCCCGCCTGCTGACGCGCCCGCTCGGCGTCGGTCTTTGCCACGAGTTGATAGGAATCGAGCGTATCGAGAAAAAAGCCGCGATAGCCGCGCGCCCATAATGGATCGATCACGTGGCGCACGAAGAAGGCGGGCCACCCTGGCGCTGCCTGATCCACGACGCGCGAGGCCCAAGCCTTGTTCTTGCCGAGCAGCCAGTCGCTCGGGAGGGCCGAATAGTAAGCGCGCTGCGACGTCACTTCGCCGACGCTCGCATAAGCGAACCACTGCGTGCGCGCGCTCCCTTGTGCGCGCGGATCGAAGCCGCTGTCGGGCTCGAGCACGGCGATGTCGTAGCCGGAGAACAAGTCGGCCGAGGGGTTTTCTCCGTAATACAGTGCAACGCTAAGCCCAAAGGGCCGAGGCATGCAGCCGAAGGAGGCCAGCGGCGTAAGCGCAAGCAGCGCGACGCAAGCGGAGCGGACCGCCGCCCGAAGGCGCACAGCGACGGATAAGCGGGCAACCCGGCGCAATGGCGGCACCGTCGGCAAAGTCATTGGAGCATGTACGTTTCGTATTCGAGAAAAGCGAACTTGCGATCGAGCGTGCGCACGGCGACGACGGTCACCGCCACGAGCGCGGCCGCAAAACCGTACCCATAGGCTTCGGGACCGATCTTGATCGACAACAGCGTGAAGCCAGTGTTCAGCAGCACGAACAGCCCCGTCAATCGCAGTACTTCGCGGCGCGCGTCGAGGTAGAACAGCACATTCAAGAGGCCCAGGAACAATACCTGGAGGCTAGCTGCAATCACGTCGACGAGCAACAACGGCAGATAGAGCGAGGAAATGCGCAGCGCGCCGAGCAGCGCGGCGCCGAACGCCACGATCAACAGCAACGTCACGACTTGCACCTTGATGATTTCGTAAAGCCCCGCACGCACGCTGCCCACCATCATGTCGCGCATGGCGTGAATACGCTGCAACGTCGCGCCAGTGCGCACGGCATCGTAAAACGCGTCGTAATACTCGACGAAATCGGCCTCGATTCGCACGAGGAACGCGGCCATCGCGGGCATCACGCAGACATACGCGAGGAACACGGGGATATCGTAGATCAGCGACGCATGAAACCAGCCGATGACGCGCGTTCCCGTCTCGGGCACGTACCAGAACACGAACTTGTCGGCCCATACGCCAAGATTGAACATCAGCCCGACCCATGCGAGGCTCGGATACATCATCTTCCGGTCGAACACTTCGAACGACATGAACCGCGGGCTCCGGAAATGGCGATGCACGATGCCCGAAAGTAGCGCGAACAGGATCGCGTGACCGGCGACGAAGCCGCCGAGCAGCCCCGTGATGCCATGCCGATTCAGCGAAAGCGTCAGCCCGACCACGAAGGTATAGCCGATCGCGAACGAGAGCAGGATCTGCCGGTACTGCTTGACGCTCGACAGAAAGATCACCGCAATCCAAATATTGCTCGCAATGACGAAGCCCGCGATCATCAGGACACGATAGCCGAGCGGCTCGGCTTGAAAGCCCAAGCCCATCGCCACGGCCGCGATCAAGCCCGACGCCACCGTGCATGCGAGCTGCACGGCACGGTAGTTCGATATGACCAGATCGTCGCGCTCCTCGAACAGCCGGTCCGACACGAAGCGCGTAAACGCGAGTTGCAGCGGCCCCGTGACGATGAGGCTGCAGGCAATCATGTAGGTGACCGAGACCTGGAATTGCGTGATCAACACGGTCGGAACCACGACCGTCAAGCTCAGCACGCCGATGATCAAAATGCCGAAGCACGAGAGAATCATCGGCCCGGAGCTGATGAGCCCGGCATACAGGTACGCGCGCGCGACACCGCTCAGGGTGTTGCGATGCATCAGCTTGCGTAGTTCGAATCCGATTCCCGCCATCATCGCCTCCGGGTCAGGACGTCGCGCAGCGCACCGAACGTGGTGGCCGGCTGCGTGGTGGGTCGCGCGCGGGAAGGCGTGGCGCTTGCTTTTGCACCCGCGTTCGCCGCGTGCATCGGACACCCGAGCGCCCCGCCATCACCGCCGCGCGATTCGCGCGGAGCGGCGTCGGCTTGCGCCGCCGCGCGCTCGTAGATCCCGCGGTAACGATCGATCATTTGCGGCCGCGTGTAATAGCGCTGCGCCCGCGCGAGACCCGCGCGTTGCGCGGCATCCCAACGCGCCGCATCGGTCAAGAGCGAAATGGCCGCCTCGGCAAACGCGGCCGGATTGGCGATCGGCACCACGGCCCCGGCTACGCCAAGGGCGCGGTCCTCGGGCAGCGCCCCTTCGATCAGTTCGCGGCATGCGCCGACATCGGTCGTCACGGCGGGCACCCCAGCCGCGAAGCCTTCCAGCACGACTAGAGGCAGCGCCTCGCTGATCGAACTCAACGCAACGAGATCGACTTGCGGCATAACGTCGGCAATACGCTGAAACCCAAAGAACTTCAAGTTGCGCTCGAGCCCCAGGCTTTCCGCCAGCGCATGGCACTCGTGCGCGTAGTCGCGATCCTCTTCTTCGGGGCCCACGATCCAGCCTTCGATGTCGGGCAACGTGCGCGTCGCAACGAAGATCGCGCGGATGAACGTCTTGATGTCCTTGATCGGCACGACGCGTCCGATCAGCGCGACGACCCGGCGCGGCCGAGCCGGATCGCGCCGCGCGATCAGCGGCCGCAACCCGTCGACGTCGATCCCGTTCGGGATCGTGCGCGTGAGTTCGGCGCGCGCGCCATCGGCGACTTGGCGCAACCGGTTGCCTTCGTAGAGGGCGACGATCTCGCTGGCCGCGTCGTAGGCGAAGCGCCCCAGCGCCTCGAAGAAGCGCACCCAGAGCTCGCGAAAGTAGCTGACGTCGGACACATCGCGCTCGAACAATCCACGGTTGTCGCGAATCCAGCGGCTTTGCAGCAAATCGATCTTGCGCTCCTTCGTGTAGATGCCGTGCTCGCTGACGATCAGCGGACGCCCCGTTCGATAGTGCAGCAGCGCGCCGAGATAGCCCGCGTAACCCGTGGATACCGTGTGGTAGACCTTCGCACGCAAGGTGCGCTCCGCGACCCGCGCCAACTGCCAGATCGGCTTATGCATGTTGCGCACGGTCCAGAAATAATCCGTGAAGGACGGATCCGTGCAGCGCTTCGAATACTGCTCCTCGATGTAGTCCCACGCTTCGCGGCTGTACAGAAATTGCTCTTCGGAAAGCGCGCCGCCGTCGGTCAGCATGCCGATCAGATCGATCATCATCGCCCCGACTTCGGCGTGGTGCCGCCCATCGCGCAGCAACTCGTGGAACTTCGACGAATAAGCGAACGCGTTGCGATCGCCATGCCGCGCTCGCCGGGGCTCGGCGTCCGCGGGCGCCTCCTCGTACAGGTAATGCGCCTCGAAATGCACGACGTTCTCGGGCAGCGCGTAGACGGCCGTGGGGTAATCCTCCTCACGGCTGCCGATGAATACGATCCCGAAGCGGGTGTCCGGATAGGCGCGGATCATGTCGTTGACCCAACTCGACACGCCTCCGCGCACGAACGGGAACGTCCCTTCGAGCAGCAAGCAGACGTCGGCTTCGGCAGCATGCCGTTTCAACGAAGTGTTCATCTCGTCCAGTATTCGACCACAGGTTTGAGCGCCGGCGCACCGGTGCGCGCCGCCAGTTCGCCGACAATTTCGGCCGCCTGCGCATGGCGGCCTTGCCGAAAGGCGACTTCGGCGAGCCAAGGCAACAAGCGCTCCCGCGGAAAGCCGAGCGCACGCGCGCGCTCGAGGAAGGGGCCGGCCTCTTCGGTGGCGCCGCGCGCCAGCGCTAGGCGGGCGCGCAGCAGCCACAATGCAGCGTCGCGCTCGCCCTCGCCGACGGCCAGCGCGGCACGCACGTGCACCTCGGCCTGGCCGATCGTATGCGCATGCACGTCGCCTTGCGCCAATCGTTGATAGACGAGTTCGAAATGCAATTCGGCCAGCCGATGATGCAGCATGTGGATCTCGTCCTCGTCCTGCGCATGTTCGAGGGCCTCGCGGCCATCGGAGATGCGCGTGACGATCTCGTTCTCCGCTTGGTCGAGACGACCGTATGCGAGCAGCCGCAAATCGTCGACCGGATCGGCGAGCAGGTCACGCAGCAAACCGCCGGTGGTGCGTGTGGGCAAATGCTGGATCGCGACGAGCGCCGCGAGCCGGTCGTGCGTCGCGACGTTCGCGTTCGCGAGGCGCGATTGCACGCGCGCCCCGCCGCCATGCGATACGCGCGAGACCAGATGCGAAACGAACGCGGGCCGGCCCAGCGTCGTCATCGAACGGGACTTGCTCGGCAGCGGCAGCCAGACGCCGCACGCAGTCACGAGCACTTCCAGCAAGCCGCCCACGCAGGGCGCCAAGAACGACAGCAACCACAGCTGCGCCAGTACCGCGCCGCTCGGTTGGCGCTGCGCGGCAGGCAGCATGCGGCGAAACACGACGGCCTGCCCCGCGGCGGCGAGCGCCTGAGCGCCGAGGAACGCCGCCAAGGGATCGGCCAAAGCCGATGGGTGCAACAGGTAATGGAGCGCCACGCCCTGAAACAGCACGGCGACGGGGACCGCGACGATGAGCGCGAGCACCTCAAGCATTGCCGGCTACCCGATCGAGCAGTTCGGCCACATTCGTCTCGTTCGATTCGCTCGTCACATGCAGCGTATGCACGCCGATGCGCGCGCCCTCGAAGTCGGTGTCGAACTGATTGCGCAGATTGCCTTCCACCCGTGCGAGGTAGCCCGCGACGCCCGCCGGATCGGCGAGCGGCATCAGATTGACGAGCACGGAGCGATGGGACGTTTGGCGCGGCCATGCGAAATCGAGCGAGCGCCCGCGACGCAAGACGTGCTCGAAGAGCGAATCGTGCTCCTCGCTACGCGGGAACGAGAGCGCGACGATCGACGATTGGATGCCGCTGCGCCGATGCAGCCTCACGAGCCGCGCGTATTCGAGCGCGAACTGCCGGGGGCAATCCGGAATCGCGACGAGCATCGCGTGCATGGCGCGCCCGTGTTCGACGCCGTCGCCGTAATAGCCGAGCAGCACGAGCAGAAGCTGCAGGTTGTCGTTGTTCAGCGACAGGAACGCCATGCGCTTGATGACGAGCAGCCCGAGCATGCGATCGTCGGCCGACAGCAACGGCGCACAGACGAGATACTGGCTGCCGCTCGTGAGCATGCCTTCCGACTTCAGGTGCGCAAGCTTGCCTGTCGCCAGCGCAAGTTCGACGAGCGGATCGGCCGGATCGAAATCGAAGGCCTCACCCACCGCCGTGGCGGCGCTGCGCGACGGCGTGCCGTTGTGCACGGGGTAAAGCGCGGCCACTTCGATCTGACAAGCGCGCGCCACGAATTCCATCAGGGCGGCGGCCCCGGGTAGCGTATCGTCGGCTGCCGGAACCGGCCGCAGTGCGCTCCGATCGACGCCGGTCGATGCGTGCGGATGCGCATCCGCTTCCGCCGGGCCTTGCGCCGCCGCTATCATGCGCAACGCCGCGATCGAGTCGCGCAACGTGGTGGGCCGCGTGAGCAAGTCGTTCTCGAGCCGCTCGTGCGACAAACGCAGCAAATAGTGATTGTCGGTCAGCGCGGACAAGCGCTCGTTCAGATAGTCGTTGACTGCGCTCGCACGGTCGCTGCGCCGATTCCACGTATCGGCGAAATGCCCCGCGACGATCGTGAGGACGAACCCGCCCACGAAAAACGGCGCCGGCCAGGGCGTGCCCGCCGGATAGGTCAACGTCCACGATGCGGCGAACAGCAACCCCGAGCCGACGCCGAGCACGACGCCGTAGCGCAGCGAGATGACCATCGGCACGAGCCACAGCCAAGGAAAGCCTTTGGCGATCAGCAAAGGGTCGGTGCGGTCGAGGAACCACGCGAGCGCGAGCACGGCGACCGTGAATCCGGCCGCCTCGGCCCACGCGTACCCAGGCCGCGCGAGGGGGGCGAGCAAGCGGCGCAGGCGGCCCGAGCCGGTCGTCGGCGTTTTGTACAGATCGCGCGGGCGGCCGCCCGCGGGGGCGGTGCTATTGCGCTCGGCAACGGTTGGGGGGGCGTTCATCGTGTCCTCGATACGTCCGCTTAGCGGTGCGCAGCCAGCGGAGCAAGCAATTTCTGGGCGAGCTTCTGCGCGACGCCGCCGAGCGACGAGCGGCTAAAGCCGCTGCGCGTGCCGACCGCGCTCCATACGACCTTGCCCGCGGGCAATTCGCGCAGCTCGAACGTCATCGACACGACCGGCTCGCCGTCGACGCCGACCTTGTAGCGCCATTCTTCGACGGCCCCGGTCAACACATACTTCGCATGCTGCGTGCGCGCCCAGTCCATGCCGCGTTCGAGGTTCGGCTGCGCGGTCGGATCGAGCGCATCGCCGCTATCGGTGGCGAGCATCGTGTCGACGTGCGCGACGCCGGCGGTACGCAGCGTATTCGCGGCAATCGCTTGGGCGGCGCGGCCCGCGTCGGGCGTCTCGGTGAAGTTCGCGAGCGGCAGCACGGCAATGGCCCCCGTCTCCGCGAGCGCCGGCGCCGGCGTCGATTGAACGCTCGCGCAGGCGCTGACGATCAGCCCGCAGGCGACGGTAACCAGAAGGCCCGTAGCCCTGGATATACGCTCGATTGTAGTCATGTCCGTTCTTCCTCTTCGTTTGTGGATTTCCGCAAGCGGCGCACCAGCTTGCGCCGCGCTTCGTTCAATATAGCCAGCGATACCGCGCGCCGATCACCGTGACAGCCGACCCCGTCTGCGCCACACGCTGATGCCGGAAGTACAGCGCTGCCTGATCCCCGCCGAAAACAGAGCCGGCAATCCCGACGTTCGCATCGATACCCCATCCCTGCACGGTGTCGTGCACGGTCCCGACATCCAGATACGGCCGCCACGCGTGCGTATAGCGGTCGACCAGATCGTTGCCGAAGCCGATGTACGCGCCGAACTCCGTATAGCTATTCGGCGTGAACGTCGCTGCCGTCGCCGGGCCTGCATCGGCCGGCAATAGCCGCGCGAGCAATGCGTCGGACTGGCCGCTGTCGTTGTACTGCCCGTGCGCGCCCACGAAACGCAGCGTGTAGTCGGGATACTCGGTACGGATCTTGTAGTCGATCTCTGCCTGCTGCACGGCGCCGCTGCCGACGAACGTGCGCGCCTGGCTATAGAACCGGTCGGCCTCGATCGAACCGCTCACCGACCAGCGCGGCGTCATCTGCCAGGTGAACCCGCCCATCGCCTTGTCTTTCATGCCGCCCACCTGCAACGTCTGCAGTTCGGTGGCCTCGGCGTTGCGCGCAACCGACGCGTTGAACGATAACGGCGAATTGGTCCCGACCGTCGCTTCCGCGCGGAACGTGTAAAACGAGTCGAGCGCCGTACGCCGCCCGAAGCCGAGTTCGCTGCGCGTATCGTGCGTGAGACGGCGCGCGTAAAACTCGGCCGCGCGATCGAGCGAATCGACGCCGACGAGCTGCGAGGTGTCCGCCGACCGCTGCTCGCGCTGATACGCACGCATGCCGATCATGTAATGGTCCGACAGCTTCAGGCTGCCGCCCAGCGTTTGCTGCACGTAATCGAGCGGATGCTCGACGTAATTGTCGACCGACGCTTCGATCGATTGATTCCAGAACAGCGACGTGTCGACGAGGCGCTGGTGCATGTCGTCATCCGGCGCGCCGTCGAGCCCGGCGAACGCGAGCGCTTGGGCCTCGCCCTGCCGGTCGGCTCGGCTTGCGCCGTCGATCCGGTTCGCGAGCGGCAGAACCGCGGTGCGGTCGTCGAGCAACGCGTCGATCTTGCGTACGTCGTCGTTCGCCAGCGCAATGGCGAGTTGTTCGTCTTGCGAGCCGGCCAAACGCAGCGCGTAGCGGCGCGCGAGCCAACGCTTCGCGACGTCGTAGCGCTCATGCGAAACCGCCCACGCCACGGCGACGTCGCGCGCCACCGCTTCGCGTTGGCTTCGGTATTGGGCGCCGCGCGCGGACAGCGACGGCAACGGCGAGAGGCCCTTGGCGTTGCCGAGCAAGCTCACCGACGAGGAATCCGCGGGCGGATGCGCCGACGGTCCCGTCAACGAATCGAGCAAGCGCCGCGCAAAATCGCCGTTCGTCAGCGTCTGCGCGAGCATCGCACGCCGGCCCTGCAGCTGCGAGCTCGCATCCCAATCGCCGCGGCCAGGCAAGTGCAGCGCCGAGCCGCCCGCGCGCGGACTCGGTTTGGCGGTACGCGCCGCTTGGGTTTCGCGCATCAACCCGCGCCAAACTTCGCGGCGCATCGACCATGCAAGACCGGGGTGCCCCGCCATCTCTTGCGCGTCGGCATACGTGAGCAGCCACAGCGGGTCGCGCGCCTGCGCCGCGGCCTGGCGGCGCAAATACTCGAGCGCGGCGATCGGCCGGTTCAGCCGCAATTCGGCCGCTGCGAAGGGACCCCACAGCGCTTCGTTCTCGAGCGAGGCGGCTCGCCACCGCTGCAGCACGGTGCGCAGCTCGCCTTCGCTACCCTGGTCCACGAGCATCCAGAGATACGCCGCGCGCGTATCGGGTGTCGAGTCGGGCCGCGCGATCGCCCGCCGGAGATCGTCGAGCGCGTCCCCTACATTGCCCGATTGACGTTCGTATTCCGCACGCGCGGCAAGAAACCCCGAGTCGCGCTCGGCCGCCGCCCGCTGCTCTGGCGTCAAGTGCTCGAGCAGCGCAGCGACGCGCTCGCGCACGTGCGCGGCTAGGTAGTAATCGATCGCATCGCGCAACGCGCGGACCTCGCCGGTGCTCCGATATTGACGTTCGGCCGTGCGCGCCGCGTCGAGCGGATGCGGATCGTAGAAGAACGTCATGGCCGCAAGGTCTTCGGGCGAAGCCTGTCCGCCCGCCAGCAGATGCCGGTAGGCCAGATGCGTCTGTTCGTCGTCCTGCAACCGCTGCGCGAGCTGTCCGTACGTGCGCCAGAACAGCACATCGGCGTCCGTTGCGTAAGGCGCCGAGCGCTCGAGCATCGCGAGCGCGCCCGCGAAGTCATTCTGCGCGTACAACAAGTTGGCGCCGTGCAGCGCGTATTCGACCTTGCTCGGCGTTTGATGCTGCAGCGATCGATAGGTCGAGAGCGCGAGATCGTCGCGCCCGGCTCGCTGCGCGAGGAGTGCGATGCGGCTGCGGATCGCATCGGCTTGCGGCCCGTGCGCGCGCGCATCGAGGAAGGCCAGCGCATCGTCGGGCCGCCCGAGCCGCTCATAGGCGGCGATCACGCCGTCGACTAGCGTCATGTCGGCCGGCGCGGCGTTCGAAGCGTGGACAAGCGCTTGCACATAACGCTCGTCATCGTGCAGCATCGGCGCAAGCCGTTGCACGTTGCGCCATGCCGTGGCATCGCCCGTCGCCTTTGCATCGGCGAGCCACGATTGCAACGCATCCGCCGGCTCGTTGCGCCACTCCTGGACTTGGGCGAGCCGCGCCAGCCATGCAGCGTCATTGGGGGCGCGTTTGACTTCGGCGGCCGCAACGCGCTCGGCATTGGCCAGATCGCCCGCTTCGAGGAAGGATTGATACAACGTGAGCGCCAGCGCGCCATTTGCCTTCGTCCCGGCATGGACGCTCGACTGGGAAGACGCAGCGGGCTGCGACCCGGGAACGGCCGCGCCGGTCGCGATACGAACCACGCTAACGCGCCCCGCGGCAGGGAAAGCGGCGGCAGTGAACCGAGTCGACCACGAGGCCCCGTCGGCTGCCCGCAGACGCTCTGCCTCGGCCTGCCCAAGCCGCAACCAAACACCGCGCTGGGTTTGCTGTCGGCCATGAGCCCCGCGCGGTGTCTCTACCCTCTGCGATGCCGATACCGTTGCCGAAACCGCTAACGATACCGGCACGACGCCGCCCCTCGCTTCGCTCATGGCATCGCCCGTGGCGGACGGCACCACGAATTTCATCAAAGCGCGCCCATACCGCTCCACCAGATCGGTGCGATGCGCGGCGCGCGCGAGCGTGAGCATCGCTTCGAGCGACTCGCGATCGTCGGCCAGCGCGCCGAGATGGGCATCGCCTTCGCTCAGCGCTTCGTCGAGCAAATTCCCCGACTGCAGCGCCCGCACGGCGGCAAGGAAATCGCGCCGCGCGGATGCACGATCGGCATCCATCGCCTGCGCGGCGAAGTAGGCCTGCGCCGTGCCGCGATAGTCGCCGAGTCCCAACCGGTGCTGAGCAACGCGCCGCTGCCAATACAGGCGACGATCGGGGTCGGCCTGAACGAGCCGCATCTCGTAGCGCACCGCGACGTCGGTCGCACCCACGGCCAAGGCTTGTCCGGCGAGCGTGCGCAGATCGTCGACGCTCCACGATTCGGCCGCCATGGCCATCAGGCGCTCGCGCGCGCGCGCGAGGCCCGCCTCGCGATCCGCCGAACCCGGCGTGGTCGCGAACGCCCGCTGCATGTCGCAACGCAGCGCGAGGCGCTCGCCATTGCGGCGCGCGACCGGCGCATCGAGCGCGGTGAGGCGCGCCGCAATCTGCTCGGCACGATCGATCTGCCCCAACGCGATATATTGCTCGCCGAGCACTCGGAGATACACGGGGTCGGAAGGCGCGCTGCGCAGCCACGCCTCGAGGTACGCGACGTTGAGCTCGCTCGGCGTGCGATCGTCGACGATGCGCTCGCGCAGTCGACCACCTTGGTAAATTGCGCCGAGCG
Organism: Trinickia sp. Y13; assembly: GCF_029522115.1. Classification (GTDB taxonomy): domain Bacteria; phylum Pseudomonadota; class Gammaproteobacteria; order Burkholderiales; family Burkholderiaceae; genus Trinickia. The sequence goes on from NZ_JAKWFK010000004.1 coordinate 160,867, forward strand.
CCGCGACGACCGCGAGCGTTAGGCCCGCGAGCGTGGTCGGCGCCGCGATACGGGGTCGGTTATTCGCCACAGTCGATTTGGATCGGTTGATAGGCCACTTGCTGTCCCGGCACGGCCGGTAACGCGATCGTCAAAGCGCCGCCCTCGCGCCGCCCGTCGAGCGCCCGGCCCGCGCTGGAGGCGTGACACACTCCGGCATTCGCAATCGTGACGAACGGTTTGTAATACCCGCCGAACGAGAAGCGCAGGCTATGTGCGCCGCGCTGGAAGTCCCGCACGAAGCCGTTGGCCTGCGCGATATAAGGCGCCGTATTGCGCGCCTGCGAAGGCGACTCGAGTGCGAAGCGCGCCGCCCCGCCGTCGAAATGGACGTAGATGCCGTCCGGCCCGGGCGCATAGCCCGTCACCCCCGATGCGTCGGACAACCGGGGCACTTCGCTGCCGGTCCAATGCAATTCGCGCACTGCGCCATTGCCGCGCACGAGCCAGGCGTCGCCCTCGCGCGCCACCGCGAAGGTGCGCCAATCCAGCACCTTGCGCACATAGTCGGTGATGCGCACGGGCAGAACGGGCTGGGCGAGCACCGTTTTCAGAATGCGGTCCAACGCGGTCAGCGAGGCAATTTTGGTGCCGCTGTACATGTGGTAATAAATGTCGATCGGCTTGAACCGCCGCGGCGCGTCGGTCATCTCGAACGTTTGCAGCACCTGGTCGAAACCGTAGAACGGTCCCTGCCAATCGTTCGTATAGACGTTCTCGTCTTGATTGGGCGCGAACACTTGATAAGCGCCCGGACCCTTATCTATGCCGATCGGGGCGATGGCGGTCCAGCTGTTCTGCGCCTTCGTGATAACAGTATCCCCGCCGTTGATGTTGTAGACGCCGCTTTCATAAGCTCGCCTCACGGCAACGGCGGGCGGCATGCAATCGCCCGACCACTGCAGGATCGTGACGTGCTTGCCGGGCGGCGCGAGCCGGCTGTCGATGTACTGAATGGAACCTGATATCTCGCGATCGAGGTTGAATTTATAGCCGGGGATGTTCAACGAGAACGCCGCATCGGTGCCGCCTCGATCGGTGCGCGCGCCGCTTTTCGTGTCGACCTCTTCCCAGACGAAAGGATGCGAATACGTGTGCGTGCCCATCTCGACGTACGGCAACGCGAACATCTTGCGCGCGATCTGTTCGAGGCGAGGCGAAAGCTTCGGATAGAGGCCTTTCGGACCCACTTCGCCCTCGATCACCGAAAGCGTGACGGGAATCGGATACTTGGTCCAGATCCGGTCATACAGCGCCTGCCCTGCGTAATCCGGCCCCGGAAATTCGACGTGGGACGCAAAGCCGTCGCCGTCGACATGGGACATCAGCAAGCGCCGCCCGTTCTCCGTGGTCACGCTCGGCCCCGGCAGCGTCGGCAACCGTAGCGCAGCCTTCAGGAAATCGATCGGCTGAATGACCCAGCGCTCTTGCTCGATTGCGTCGAGCGAGAGCTCCGAATATTGATTGAGTGCGAAGCCGCCCCACGGCATCACGCCGACCGCGTCGACGCGCGTGCCGCCGGCGTCGATACCCAGTAGCGAGCGTCCGGCGCCATCCACGCGAACGCGCGGCAGGTCCCGCACATCGGGACGCGGCATCGTCTCGAATCCGACCATCGGGTCGTGCGCGACGATCGAGACCGGACGCGCGAGCGTCCCGCTCACGCGCCGCAGCCCGGGCAACTCGTCGCTATCGGCCGCGAAGCCGAACTGCCCGATGAATGCGATCGGCACCTGCGCGGCCACGACGCGGCGCACCCAGCGGCGCCACGCCGTTTGATCGGCCACGTCGCCTCGCTGGATCCACGCGACGACGCCCGCATAGCGGTCGGGCGTCACGTTCGCGGGCAAGGGGCTCGCCGCGTCGGCGTATTGAATGTCGTAGCCGAGGTAATTGAGCGGTGTCGCGAGCAAGCGCACGCCGGGCGTGAGGTCCACCGGCATGCTCGCTTCGCGGTCTTGCACGACGAGCACTTTGCGCGGCATGACTTCGATGCGGCCGATGCCCACGACGCTCTGCGACGGGTCGGTCGCATACACGTCGAGCCCCGCGGCGATCGCGTCATGCGCGGTCTTGCGCGCGCAGGCGCGGTCGGTCTTCTCGCAGTATTCGACGGTGACGACGGGGACCCGTGTGTCGCGGACGAACGCGCGCACCGCATCGAGGCTGGGGGAAGCGACAGGCGACGAATCGGCGTCGTTCCCCGGCATCGAGGTGAAGAGTCCGTGGGTCAGCACCGCATATATGTTATTGCGATGTACGCGGGCGATGTCCAGCGCATCAGGCCCTTCAACGACGATCTTCGCGTCGGGGTAGGCTGCGCGGATCGCATCGATCGCACCCTCGCCGCCTTTCGCATCGACGACGAAGCCGCGGAAGCCGCGCTGCCAGAGCGGGGCGATTTTTTCGGTGATAAAGGAAGACGCGTGCGGATCAACGCTATCCAGGCGCGCAAGGTAGGTCGTATGCTCGAGCGGCCGAGACGAGGGATCGAAGGCGCGAGCGGGATCGAGGACGACCGCATCGAACGCCTGCAGCAGATCCATCGGGGGATCGTCGCCTTCGTAGACAGCCAGATTGACATGCGCGGCAGGTACGGCGTACGAAGCATCGGCGCCGCTCGCGTTCTGCGCGGCGTCTTGCGCCTGTGCGACTGGGGCGGCGCTCGCTGCGTCGGGACGGGCGATCGCGGCAGCACCCAACGCCACACACAGCGCCACCGCGAGCGGACGCGACGCTTGCCACGTGCGAAGCCAACAATGAGCCGCCCGCACGCGAAGTGCGATATCAATGGCAAACCTGATCACACCATTCCCCGTTTGAATGTCGCAGCTTGTAGGGGGAAGGCCTTCCTGCCGCCCAACAATCCGGCGTGGACTAGTATCGGACGGACAAAATGCTGCCCGATCTCGCCCTCGGCGGGCGAAAAATAACATGAATTCAGAAAAAGCGAAATGAGTGACCGGAATCGCTGTCTCGCTTAACTGACGCGGCTTACGCCCGGAGGGAAGAAACAAACGTTTGCATCGCCGCGCAAACGTTTGAATGCGGCCTGTAAATGCATTATCGGCTTCGGGTTCAATCGCCATCTGCATTGTGAATATTTTGACAGGGCAAAAGTGGAAGGCGAAATGATGAAGACTAGCATTCGTCGGTTTTATGTGGCGCGCGCAAATTTCGGGCCTAATGTTTTCGCATGAGCGCTAGCGTAGCCAATGTCGCCTCGGGTGAACGATCCCGTCCCAGCCCACGGCAGGACGGCGCCGCTTGGTATGACGTGCGCAAACAGCACGCGCACCGCCAGCAAGCTCGTTCGAACGTTTATGTTTTCGGACGCAAGCCCGCGCGCGGAACGCGCCCGGCGGTCCACGCCCCGCGGGGTGCAGGGACGCGACGCCCTACGTCATTGCGGAATGAGATGGCCGCTCATTTGTTCGAGCCCGGCTCGGTCCGTGATCGACACGCGCTTGCCCGAGCACTTGATCAGCCCGAGCGATCCCAGCTTCGAGAGCCCTCGACTGACCGTTTCCAGCGTCAGGCCCAAATGGCACCCGATTTCGTCGCGCGTCATCCGCAAGTTGAACTCTTGCGAGGAATAGCCGCGCTGGGCGTAGCGCTTGGACAAATTGAGCAGGAAGGCAATGAGCCGCTCCATTGAATTCATTCGCCCGATCAGCATCAACAACGCCGACTCGCGCACCAGCTCTCGGCTCATGAGCTTGTGCAGATGGCTGCGCAAAGCCACGTTGTTTTCGCCGGCCGAGGCAAGTTCCTTGAACGGGAGGCAGCAGATCACGCTGTCTTCGAGCGCGATCGCGTCCAACACGTGATGGCCCGTGCTGATGCCGTCCATCCCCATGAATTCGCCCGCGATTTGGAAACCGATGATTTGCTCGCGGCCTTCGTTGTCGATCGCAACGGTCTTGCACGACCCCACCTTCGCAACGTAGAGATGCCGGAACGGCTCGCCGGCGCGAAAAATTGCCTCGCCCTGCTTCACTTTGCGATAGTTGCCGAACACGCCCTTGAGCGCGGCCGTCTCGCCCGTGTCGAAATCGTCCGGCAGGCAGAACCGGCGGGAGTTGCAACTCGCGCAATCGTGATGATCGGGCGCGCTCGCCGCCTTGGCGAACGATTCCTGCTGCGGCTTGAGCCATGCGACCGGGGATGCACCAGCCACTTGCGCGTGCGCCGCGCGCGGTGTGAGACGTTCGACTTCTGCAAATGCGGTGGTATCCATGTCCATGCTCCAAGACGCGCAGATCGAACGTTGGCTAACAGGGTGCGCCAATCGATCTATCGCTGCTGGTATGCATTGTCATGAATCGGGGGTGCCGAGCATATCGGCGATCCATGTCGCGTTATGTAGGTGATCCCCTACACGTTCATCGACGGTTCAGGGCTCCTCCGGCTCGCGGCGCGCCTGTTCGAGCTGCCTCAGATAGCGATCGAAAGCGTCCGCCACACGGCCGCAGGCGAAACGCCCTACCGGCGTCAAACAGAGACGCTTGGCGTCGAGTTCGACATAGCCCTTGCGCGCTAGCGGCTCGAGCGCCGCCAGTTCGCGCCGGAAGGTCATATGGAAGTCGATGCCGTAGCACTCCTCGATCGATTCGATATCCACCGAGAAATTCGCGAGCAGACCCGCCATGATCGTGCGTCGCACTAAATCGTCCGGCGTGCAGAGCAGCCCGCGTTCGACCGGCAACACTTCGCGCGCGAGCATGTCCGCATACGCATCCGCGTCCCGGGCGTTTTGGTATTGCATCGGCCCGACATTTCCGATCGCCCCTGGGCCGATCGCGATGGATGCGTACGGGATCCGAGTCGAGTAGCCATAGGGCCGCGGCGTGAGCGCCGCAATGCGTTTGGCGCCGACCCATTCGTCGGAGCGCAGTGCAAAAGCATCGTGTGCAATGTACTCGTAGCCCGCAGAGATGAGCCGGGCAAACGTCTCTTGCCGAATCACTTGCAGGCGCGCCTCGGTGTCGGCCGTGTGCCGATGTCCCACAGCCCATTGTTCGTTGCCGCCCGCGCTCAGCAAGATGCGGCTCGGCCGGCACGCCACCAGCGCCTCCACCCATGCCCGGGCAGTTCCCACGGAGGCATCCGCGGCCACGATGGGCACTTCCACGGCGATGGAACGAAAACCGCCGTCACGCGCCGCGGCCATGAGCGGCTCGATGACATCGCCCCGGCGCAGTTCCCTTGCATCGATGCTGGTGTGCAACGTGGTGACGCCGAACTCGCGCAGCGCGGCCAAGGTCTCGGCGTGCGGCGGCCGCGACGCCGCCACGCTGGCCGTGAAAGCGGCGCCCGCCTCCACATCGAAACATTCCGCGACCGCCTGGTGGACGGCCCGCAACGCGTGCTCGGACAACGCCGTCACACCGGCGGACCAATACACTTCCGCCACGCCCGCGCACACGCCGTGCTCGCGCGCGAACAGCACCATCTCGCGCCGCAACTGGACGGCGCGAACCGTGTCATAGGCGCCGGTGCGCGCGCGATCGTCGTCGCGCTCCCAGTCGAGCGGGGCGAGAACCGCCAATGAGGCCGGCCGGTACCAATACGGCTGACGGCTAGCCTTGACCCAGGACTCGACACAGGAAGCACCGAGCGCCTGCGCATACCATTGGGGTGCGGGATAACAAAAGTGCGTGCCTTCCATGAGAGTTGCCTTGCTCAGCGCGGCGCGATTCTAGCGGCTTGCATGCGCAACAGCAGGCCGCGCCTATCCTTCCTGATGCTCGAGTCTCTATCTTGCAGCGCCGACACGCCGTCCGATCTGACTTGGGTCAAGCACCCGTCATTCACGCTCCGGCCGAGCGCGGCTGCGCCCGGCGCACGAAGCGATGCCCCGGCGCTGGTAACATTGGCGCTGCGCCAGCTGCCCCAGCGTCCATTTGCCGCATTTCTGCGAGAATCGTCCGGGCCGCGGCGCGCCCGTCCCCCGCTCGGGTCTAAATACAGGAAACCGGACATCACCGAATCGCCGAGATGAAAAATCACATCCTCGAAGGCCAAACATTGGATTGGCTCCTCAGTTCGGCGGCCGACGCACTGATCATCGTCGATCCAGAAGGTCGAATCGTGCTCGCGAACCCGCCCGCCGAGCGCCTGTTCGGCTATCCGAACCAGGGGCTGAACGGGCAGATGCTCGAGATGCTGATGCCCGAGCGGTTCCGGTCCGCGCACGTCACCGAGCGCACGAACTTCTTTTCGCAATTGCGGGCGCGCCCCATGGGCGTGGGCATGGAGCTGCGCGGCCAGCGCAGCGACGGCGCCGAGATCCCGATCGAGGTGAGCTTGTCGCCGCTCGAGACCGATCGCGGGTTGCGGCTCGTCATGGCGACCATTCACGACGTCTCGCTTCGCAAGCGGGCGGAGCAAGCCTTGCTCGACAGCGAGGCGCGCATGCGCGCCGTCGTCGATACGGCGGCCGACGCCATCATCACGCTGCACGATACGGGCGCGATCGAAAGCGTCAATCCACGCACGGAGCAGTTGTTCGGCTATAAGAGCGAGGCCCTGCTCGGACAAAGCATCGCACTGTTGATGCCGGCGCTGTCGGGCGCGTTACCGGGCGACGGATTGACCAATGGCGCCCGCCATGAACTGGCCGGGCGGCGCGCGGACGGCTCCGAGCTGCCGGTCGAACTGTCGCTCTCGAAGTTTCGGGTAGGCGATCACCGGATGCTCGCAGCCGTCGTGCGCGACATCACCGAGCGCAAACAAAGCGAAGAGCGGCAACGCGCACTGATGCAGGAAATCACGACGGCGAACGAAGAGCTGACCAACTTCGCGTACGTGGTCTCGCACGACTTGAAAGCGCCGTTGCGCGGCATCGGGTCGCTGGCCGACTGGCTGTCCCACGACTACGCCGATAAATTCGATGCCGAAGGCCGCGAGCATATGCGCTTGCTGATAGGGCGCGTGCATCGCATGAGTGCGCTGATCGACGGGATTCTCGAATATTCCCGCGCTGGCCGAATCAAGGAGACGTCGACCTGGGTCGATCTGAACGCTTTGGTGCGCGAGGTCGTCGATCTCCTCGCGCCCCCTTCGAACGTCGACGTCATCGTCACGCGGCCGCTGCCCACCGTGGTGGCGGATAAAACGCGAATCCAACAAGTTTTTCAGAATCTGTTATCGAATTCGATCAAATACATGGATAAGCCGGCCGGCCAAATTCGGATCGACTGGGTCAAGCAAGAACGGGCCTATCGGTTTTCCGTGGCGGACAATGGGCCCGGCATCGAACAAAGGCACTTCGAGCGCATCTTTCAATTGTTCCAAACGCTCACCCCTCGCGATCAGGTCGAAAGCACGGGGGTGGGGTTGGCGCTCGTGAAAAAAATCGTGGAAATGTACGGCGGGCACGTCTGGCTGGAGTCGGTGATGGGTGCGGGTAGCACCTTCTTTTTCACGCTGCCCCAGCATACCCCTGCCATGTCGATGGAGAACAAAGCATGAAGGTGATGAACCAACCGATCCTGGTCGTGGAAGACGACGATGTGGACGTGATGACGATACAGCGGGCATTCAAAGAGATCCGCGTCACGAACCCGGTCGTGCGCCAGGAAAACGGCGAGATGGCGATCGACTACTTGCGCGATCCGAGCAACGCCATGCCGTGCATCATCCTGCTCGACTTGAACATGCCCGTCATGAGCGGCATCGAATTTTTGGAGATCATCAAGGCCGACGAAAACCTGCGGCGCATCCCTGTGATCGTGCTCACGACCTCCAAGGAGCAGGAAGACAAGATCAACAGCTTCAATTTCAGCGTGGCCGGTTACATGGCCAAGCCCGTCGATTACCGGCGCTTCGTCGATGTGATGCGCTCGATCGATGTCTACTGGTCGCTCAGCGAGCTGCCGGGATGATCGCGCGCCGCCGCCCCTCCATCGGCACGAAGGCATGATCGTGTCGCGCGAAACTCGAATCCTGCTCGTCGAAGACGATCTCGTCGATCGCATGGCGTGCAAACGCGCGTTGGCCGCCGATTCCGCACGCCGGTACATCGTGTTCGAAGCGGAGACGGGCGAGCAAGGGCTCCACTTGGCGATGGAGCAGCGGCCCGATTGCATCTTGCTCGACTACAACCTGCCCGATCACACCGGGCTCGAGTTCTTGGCCGCATTGGCGGGCGAGGACGGCGAGGTCGCCATCCCCGTCATGGTCCTGACCGGCGGCAGCAACGCGGCGCTGGCGGTGGAACTGATGCGCCGCGGGGCGCGCGATTATCTGACGAAGGACGCCGACCGGCATTACCTCGAGCAAGTACCGGCGGCCATCGAGCGGATGCTGAACGCGCAGCGGCTGATCGAAGCCAAACGCGAAGCGGAAGCGAAATTTCGCACGCTGGTCGAGCAAATCCCCGCCATTACGTATATTTGGTCGTCCGAGCATGGCGGGCTCGAGTACGTCAGCCCGCAAATCGCCATGCTCGGGTACACGGCCGAGGAATGGCTGCACGGGCCGTCGTTTCACGAAGCTTATGTCCACCCCGACGATCGCCGGCGCGTGCAAGAAGCCGTCGCGCTCAGCCGGGCGAGCGGCGCGGCCCTCAGCATCGAATACCGCTTGATCGCCAAGCATGGCGAGATCCTGTGGTTCCGCGACGAAGCGCAGACCATTCACGACGGTTCCGACCATCCACCGGTCCAAGGGATCTTGCTCGACATCACGCAGAGCAAGCTCGCGCAGCAAACGTTGCAGCAATCGCAAGCCGAACTGCGCTCGCTCGCGGCGCACCAGGAAAACATCAAGGAAAACGAGCGCAAGCGCATCGCCCAAGAAATCCACGACGAACTCGGCAGCCTTTTGACTGGCATCAAGGCGTATGTCTCCGTCTCCGTGGAACGATCGATCCAAGCGGGAGGCGCGGCCGATCCGCTGCTCGTGGATGCAACCCGCTTGGCGGAGGAAGCCCTGGGCGCGGTGCGCCGGGTGATCACGGATTTGCGGCCGAGCGTGTTGGATCAGCTCGGGGTGTGGGAAGCCATGAGGTGGTACGCCAATCAAATACAGACGCGCTCCGATCTCATTTGCGACTGCTCGATCGACACGGCTTTATCGACGGTCGCCATCGACGCCGACCTGAGCACCATGCTGTTCCGAGTCGTGCAAGAGGCGCTGACGAACGTCGTGCGGCATGCGGGCGCCTCGTGCGTATCGGTGCGCGCCGAAGCGCACGGTGGCGAGATCGTCGTGGAAATCAAGGACGACGGCATGGGGTTCGCCGGCGAGGATTCCGCCCGCGGCCAAACATGGGGCATCCTCGGCATGCATGAACGGGCCCGGCATTTCGGCGGCAGCTTGACGATTTCGGGACGCGCGGGACAGGGCACCACCGTCGAGCTGAGGGTTCCGATCGGGAATACACATGGGTACTGAAACCATCAAAGTCTTGCTCGTCGACGATCACACGGTCGTGCGCAACGGCGTGCGGCTCATGCTGAGCTCCGCGAGCGACATCGAAGTGACGGGCGAAGCGGCATCGGCGCAGGAAGCCGTTCGCGCGGTGGATCAGCAGCGGTTCGACGTGGCGCTCGTGGACATCGCGCTACCCGGAAAGAACGGGCTCGACTTGCTCAAAACGCTGCGCGTCGCGCATCCGCAACTGGCGGTCTTGATACTGAGCACATACGCCGAAGACATCTATGCCATGCGGGCGCTCAAGCTTGGCGCGGCAGGGTACCTGACCAAAGACAGTTCGGCGGCCACGCTCGTCGAAGCCGTGCGCAAGGCATCGAAAGGGGGCAAGTATGTGAGCCCGTCGCTCGCGGAAAGGTTTGCCAGCGCGATGAGCGGCCAAGCGCCCTCCTCGCACGAAGTCCTGTCCGATCGCGAATTGGAGGTTCTCAAGTTGCTCGCACGCGGCGAAAGCCTCGTCAACATCGGCGAGCAGTTGCATCTGAGCCCGAAGACCGTCACGACCTACCGCTCGCGCATCCTCGACAAAATGCACCTGGGCAGCAACGCCGAGTTGACGCGCTATGCGCTCGAGAACGGGCTGTTGAATTAGGGCCGCCGCTGCGCTCGCGCAAGCTTCGCGCGAACGGCAAAACGGCCGGGCCGCGTCGTTCGCGAAGCGTACAGCGAGTACGGCTAGTACCGCTAGTACATCTTGCGCGGCGGGGTCTGCCGTTTGAGCCGCGCTCGCTGCCTGGAGACCGCGCTCGCCAGTTTCCGTTTGCGCTCGGACGTCGGCTTCTCATAGGCGCAGCGCGCTCTCAACTCCTGGATCAAACCAGTCTTCTGGATTTCTCTGCGAAAGCGCCGAAGCGCGACTTCAACGGGTTCATTCAATTTCAAAACGATTTTGGTCATAGGTACCTTCTAGAAAATCTCATTCATGGCGTGCCGGCGCAATGCGCATCCCGCCCTGTTACGCAAGCGAGCGACCCTATTGCCGACGGTGCATCGTGCGGCACGCCCCTGCTGCGGCGTGCGGCGGACCGGCTGCGACTACGACTGCAACGACTGCATCCAGTTTTCGCCGTTGTGCTCGTCGATGATGGCTTGGCCGAACGCCACCGAAGCGCGGCGCGCAGCGCCCGTGCTCCGAAACGGCGCGCTTTCGTTCAGCTTGAACGTATCGCTGAATACGGAGGTCGTGCCCGCATCGCGCAGACAAATTCTCACGGCGGCGTCGAAACCGCTGTCGTAGTTACGGCTCGATCCAGCCGTCGTTTCCGAATGACAGTAGATCAAAGGGTAGATTTCAAAACCGCGGTATACGTGCATGCTCATGGCAAACTCCTGGCAATCATTGAAAGTGATGCCGTCGATGGTGAGCGGCTGCCGGCGCACGCGGCGCCCAAGCAGGCTAAGGACGAGGGGGAGGTCGAACTATCGACGGCGAGAACGCGCGTGCCAACAAGAAGCGATCGATGCGGCCTGTGAGCGGGGAGGTGAGCGTCGAACCCAGTCGCGAACCATCATACTCCGGTCGCACAGCCTAGGCGCGAGCCGCAGATTTATATTTTCCCCCGGGTTGGCGGCGCGCCTTATCGCGGGGCGGCGTAAAACGGGAGGCGAAAAAATGGGCGCCCGTTCGATATGGGGCAAGCGATCGCGCACTGCCCGTCAAAAATTATCGCGGCCCTCCTCGGCTCCCGCCATCGGCCGCGCCGACGCGCCGAATCGGCCCGCCCGAGAGAAATCGCTTGACCTATTCCTCGGCAACACGTACATTCCCTAACTCAAGTCTTCAAGAAGCGCGATTGCTGCTCATCATTGACCGCACGTACTGCGGTACTCGTTGTCCTCTCCCTCCTTGATTCTTTTTTCGCGCACGCTTAGCGGCGCATCTGTTCATTTGTCTTCATTGAAGGATTTTCATGGATACCGGTATCGTCAAGTGGTTCAACGACAGCAAGGGTTTTGGTTTTATTTCGCCTGACAGCGGCAAGGACGACCTGTTCGCGCATTTCTCGGAAATTCGCGCCGACGGCTTCCGCACGCTCGTCGAAGGCCAGCGCGTCAGCTTCGAGACGAAGCAAGGCCCGAAGGGTCTGCAAGCGTCGAACATCAAGCCCCTCTGATTCGCCTGCGCACCTCCCCCTGGGGCGCGACGGAGACGATCGGCAGCAATGCCTCCATCGTCTCCTGCCTGCCGGCGCAATCGCGCGCCGGCAGATCGTCTGCAACGCATCTCCACGCTTCATCGCTCATTGCCGCACGTGACGGCTACCGTCCGTCGATGCGCAAGCCAGATGGATGCGCCGGTGTCGTGATGCTCGGCGGCGTCGCCGCTTCGTCGCATCGCAACCGCCGTTTCGCGTCCGCGCGTCTCTCGTCGTGTTTTCAACCTTGTGCGCATCAGCCGGTTGCCGCTTCGCGGCAGGATTGGTTGCGCGATGCGCGTCCCACCATTCAATCCACGCAGTAACCGGAGGCATCAATTGGCAAAAGAAGAATTGTTGGAACTGGACGGCGTCGTCGACGAAGTGCTGCCTGATAGCCGCTATCGCGTGACGCTCGAGAACGGCGCCATCGTCGCCGCCTATGCCTCGGGACGCTTGCGAAAGAACCACATCCGCATTCTCGCGGGCGATCGCGTCAGGCTCGAGTTGTCGATGTACGACCTCACCAAAGGCCGTATCAACTATCGGCACAAGGACGAGCGGGCAACGACCGCCGCATCGCGAACACGTTTCAACCGGCGTTAATGGACGCGGGACGTGGCGCGCGCCACGTCCCGCGCAGATCATGTTCGAACACCACCCTATCGTTCGACGGGAACCCTAGACCACCATGCGCCCGAACACCTTATTTCTATTTCTTTATGCGATCACACACCAACCACTATCGCGGTTACGCGATTTCCCCTTCCGCCCATCGTCTGGCTGACGGCAGTTTTTCGTCGAACCTCGTGCTTCGCGCGGCCGACGCCGACGATGAAGCCAGTACCTACGAGTTCTACTCGTTGGAATATTTCGGCAGCAAAGAAGCCGCCTTGCATTACTCGAGCCGCTGGGCTCGCGAGTGGATCGACAACCGGGGCTGATCCCCGCATCCGCGTTCTCCATTCTTCGTTCGCCGCGTCATCGGTGCGCCGGAACGGTTCATCGGCAATCCCCCTCGCCCGTATATCGTTTGCTCGCGCATGCCGTCATTGCCGCGCCAGGCGAGCCCGCCACTTCGAACACGGCCGCTCGACCATAACGGGCGCACGCGTCGCCGTGGCGCCGATCGCGCGGGTTGCGAAAACGCACCGGGCGCAAGCATCAATCGGCAGTCCGGCGCCGTCAGCGTGTAAACTTCGACTCTTTTGACTTCCGTCGTATGGTGCAAGCCCCTCAGCGCACAGCCATAAGTGGCCCGACCCTGATTCGCTTACTTGCGCGACTGACAGTTGCCGAAGTTCCCGACGCCCGTCCCGCTTTGCCGGACCGGCTGAGCCAGTGGCTCGACTGGACCGACGCGATCAAGTTGTCCACCGCGCTGAACGGCAATCCACCCGTCATCGCCCCCGGCCCGCGCGGCAACGCCGCGGCGGCCGCGGACGACGCCGCGCGCGTGCGCGCCACGTTGGCCCGCGCCATCGCCGGCGACAGCGTATTCGCCTCCGCACAGCGGCGTTCGAACACGAGCGCGCCCGCTTCGCTCGATGCCTCGGTCGATTACGCGGTGTTTCGCCAGCGCTATCTGTTTCTGCAGCGGGAGATGGGAACGGCAATCGGCAACCTGCGCGAACGCCTGCGCGTGAGCTTGGCTGCCGCAACGCCTGCCATGGCGCGGCTGGCGATGGTGGACGCCGTGATGGAGCGCGCGCTCGCGCCGCGCGAGCAAGGTCTGCTCGCCAACGTGCCGCAGTTGCTCGCGGGGTATTTCGAGCGTTTGCGCAAGGTCGAGCAAGAAGCGCAGGCCGCCGCGCAAACCGACGCCCCGGCCGATACCTCGGGCAGCACGCCGAGCGTCGCACCGCGCGCCTGGCTCGACGCATTCCGCAAGGACATGCAAAGCGTTTTGCTCGCCGAGATGGAAGTCCGTTTTCAACCTGTCGAAGCATTGCTCGCCGCACTTCGCACTAGCTAGCTAACTGGCTCACTATGCCCAGACATCTGATCAATCTCATCGTGTTCGTGGCGGGTCTCGCCGTCGTTTGTTGGGTCGGCATCGGCTACGTCGTCTCGAACCCGCTTGCGCTCGCCGCCACGCTCTTGGTGGGCGTGTGTTACATCGCCGGCGCACTCGAGCTGCGGCGCTACAGCCAGGCCACCGATACCCTGACGCGCACCATCGCCGGTTTGTCCGAACCACCCGCCACCCTCGCCGCCTGCCTCGAGCCATTGCACCCGAGCCTGCGCAATGCGGTGCGCTTGCGCATCGAGGGTGAGCGCGCCGGCCTGCCCGGCCCCGCACTCGCGCCGTACTTGGTCGGGCTGCTCGTGCTCCTGGGGATGCTCGGCACGCTGCTGGGCATGGCGGCGACGCTGCGCGGCACCGGGATGGCGCTGGAAAGCGCGGCGGACATCCAAGCGATCCGCGCTTCGCTCGCCGCGCCGGTCAAGGGTCTGGGCTTTGCGTTCGGCACCTCGATCGCGGGCGTGGCCACCTCGGCCATGCTCGGCTTGCTCTGCGCGCTGTGCCGGCGCGAGCGGATGGAAGCGAGCCGGCAGCTCGATACCAAGATCGCCACGACGTTGCGCGTGTTTTCGCCTGCGCATCGGCGCGAGGAATCGTTCAAGCTGTTGCAGCGTCAGGCCGAAATGATGCCGACGCTGATCGACCGCCTACAAACGATGATGGCGACCATCGAGCAACAGAGCGCGGCCTCGAACGCACGGCAGCTTGCCAGCCAAGACGCCTTTCACCGCGATGTCGAAACGGCTTACGTCCGCTTGGCTTCGTCCGTCGAGCAATCGTTGAAGCGGACCGTCACCGACAGCGCGCGGGCCGCGAGCGCGGCGTTGCAACCGGTCGTCGAAGCCACGATGGCGGGGCTCGCACAGGAAAGCGCGTCGCTGCATCAGGCCGTCATGCAAGCCACGGAGCGGCAGCTCGCAGGGCTATCGACCGGCTTCGAAGCCACGACGCAGACGGTTGCAAGCATCTGGAACGACGCCTTGGACGCTCACCGGCGTTCGAGCGAATCGCTCTCGCACCACCTGACGAGCTCGCTCGAGCGCTTCACCGAAGCCTTCGAGCAACGCTCGGCCGCCCTCGTGCAGGACGTCGCCGAACGCTTGGACGCCACGGCAGGCGGCCTCTCGGGCGCGTGGACAGATGCGCTCGCGCATCAGACCCGCGCCAACGAGACGCTGGCCGACCGCAACCGGGAAGCCTTGGCCGCCGCCGCGGCAACCTTCGAGCAACATGGCGCAAGCTTGCTGCACGCTGTCGATCAATCGCATGCTCGATTGCAAGCGCAATTGGCGTCTCAAGACGAGCGGCGGGCGACAGCATGGGCAGAGACGCTCGGCTCGATGGCGGCCGAGTTGAGCCAGCAATGGGAACGAGCCGGAATACGCACGGCCGAACGCCAGCAGGAGATCTGCGACGCGTTGGCGCACACTGCGCGCGACATCTCGGCCGACGGGCAAGCGCAAGCCAAAGCGACGATTGCCGAGATCGCCCGGCTCGTGGATGCCGCGGCGCAAGCCCCGCGGGCCGCCGCCGAAGTCGTCGCGCAATTGCGGCAGAAACTCTCCGAAAGCATGGTGCGAGACAACGCGATGCTCGAAGAACGCGCTCGCCTGCTCGGAACGTTGGAGACGCTGCTTAACGCCGTCAATCACGCCTGCACCGAACAACGGTCGGCCGTCGACGCGCTAGTCGCGACGTCGGCGGGACTGCTCGACCGGGTCGGCGCGCGCTTCGCCGATCAGCTCGATGCCGAAACTGAGAAATTGGGCGCCGTCGCGACACAGGTCGCCGGCAGCGCCGTGGAAGTGGCGAGTTTGGGCGAGGCGTTCGGCGCGGCCGTGCAGTTGTTCGGCGAGTCCAACAACGACCTCGTGACCCACCTGCAGCGTATCGAAGCGGCGCTCGACAAATCGCTTGCTCGTAGTGACGAGCAGCTCGCCTACTATGTGGCGCAAGCGAGAGAAGTCGTCGATCTGAGCGTGATGTCGCAGAAGCAGATCATCGAAGACTTGCAACAGCTCGCCGGTCAGCGCGCGTTAGCCGGAGCCAAGGCGGCATGAGCGAGGAGATCGACGACGCGCTGACGCACGCGGTGCCGGTATGGGCCGCCTTCGGCGATCTCATGTCGGTGCTGCTCGGCGCCTTCATGCTGATCCTCGTATGCGTCGTCGGCGCGCAATTGGAGCTTTCGTCTCGGCTCGAACACGAAGTCAAGCAGCGGCAAATGGAAACCCAGCGCCGCCAAGCGCTCGAGCAGGCACTGGCCGGCCCGCTGGCGGCCGGACGCGTGACGCTCGTCAACGGGCGCATCGGCATCAACGGCAGCGTGCTGTTCGCGCTCAATTCCGATCGTTTGCAACCGGAAGGCCGCGAGCTGCTGAAAAGCCTGGCGGCCCCGCTGTCGAACTATCTGCGCGAGCGCGACGAGATTCTGATGGTGAGCGGCTTCACCGACGACCGGCAGGTGCGCGACGGCAACCGGCGGTTCGCCGACAACTGGGAGCTTTCGGCGCAGCGCGCGCTGACGGTGACACGCACCCTGATCGACGACGGCGTGCCCGCTGCGTCGGTATTCGCGGCCGCGTTCGGCGCACAACAGCCGGTCAGCTCGAACGCCGACGAGGCGGGACGCGCCAAAAACCGGCGCGTGGAAATCGCGCCCGTGCCGAGGCCGTCCACCGCAACGGTTCGCCATGAGTAGCGATAGCGACGCGATGCAGGCCCAAGCGATGCTCGACGCATGGCGCGCGCAAGGCGCCGACCGCATCGACCCCATGCGCTTCCTTTTCATCGAGGCGCTGGCGCGGCGCGCGGCAAGCCACGGCGGCGAAGTCCGCCATCGCGTCGATAATAAGCTGTCCGCATTACTGGATGCCTATCGGCGCGATATCGAGCAAGCGGCGGCGCCTTCCCCCCACGACGCGGCGGCCTTATCCGAGCGCAAGCCAACGCGCGGCCCGCTTGCCGAACTGACCGAGTACCTCACAAGCCACGCGCACACGCGCGGCGGCAACCCCGCGGCCGAGCGCGGCGCTCGTGCGGCATCGTCGTATCCGGAGCTGCCGGTGCTCGATGAGTTACGAGCGCTGTGGGCCGGGATCAGCGCCCAGAAGCAACTACGGCAATCGCTCGCGCAGGTGCCGGGAAACGCGGGTCCGCTCAATTCGAGCAGCCTCGTGCATCGCGCCCTGTCGCTGATGCACGACCTCTCTCCGGGGTATCTGCAGCAATTTCTCTCGTACGTCGACGCCTTGTCATGCCTCGAATCGATGGGCGGTGGCGTGGCGGCGAGCAAGCACGCGCCGCGCGCGGAGAAAGCGGGCGAGACGCCCAGGAAGCGCCGACGTAGCGGCGGTTAGCGAGCGTCGTTCATCGCGCCACGCACCCGCGAGCGCCTCCCTTTGCCGGTTGAGCGGGCGCATCGTCTACGGCCGCAGCACGCTTGCACGCCACCCAATCCTCACGTTGTGACATAAATCAAAGCAATGTTGCCCGGCCCGCGACATCATTGTTTTCAGTGCAAGATTGCACGGCGGGTGAGGTCCACCACAGGCTATCCATGATCGATCCGGTCTTACGCGGGCGGCGTGACTCATTCGCGGGCGGAACACAGACTAGGAACGAGCATGAGCGAGCCGTTGAACGACTGGGATCCGACGTCGGATCCTGTCCTGCGAGATCAGATCGCCGCGTATGACGCGATGCGGCGGCATTGCCCCGTCGCCCACAGCCGTTACCTGAAATGGTCGCTTTTTCGGCACGACGATGTCATGCGCGTTCTGAACGACCCGCATACGTTCAGCAATGCGGCATCGGGACACTTGTCGGTGCCCAACGGCATGGACCCGCCCGAGCACGAACGCTATCGCGCGATTATCGATCCGTATTTCGGCCCCGAGCGGATGAGCGCGTTCGAACCCGTATGCCGCGACATAGCGAGCGATCTCGTCGACGCATTGAACAAGCCGAGCGAGATGGAATTCATGTCCGGATTCGCACAAATGTTTGCGATACGGATCCAGTGCGCGTTTCTTGGATGGCCGTGGACACTGCAGGCCCCGCTGCTCGAATGGATGGGGCTGAACCACGCAGCCACGCTCGCGGGCGATAGGACGGCGCTGGACCGCCTCGCCGTTCGGTTCGATGGCCATATCCGCGCGCTGCTCGACGAACGTCGGGCGCTGGGCGAGCATGCGCCCGATGACCTCACGACACGTCTGTTGAATGAGCGAATCGGCGCGCGCCCGCTCTCCGATTCGGAGATCGTCAGCATCCTGCGTAATTGGACCGTCGGGGAACTCGGAACGATCGCCGCCTGTGTCGGCATCCTCGCGCACTATGTCGCCGCGCACGCCGATGTTCAGCACGACCTTCGCGCGTGCCCCCACTTACTGCCGAAGGCGATCGACGAAATCTTGCGGATCCATCCGCCATTCATCGCCAACCGCAGAACGCCCACGCAAGCCGCGTCGATCGGGGGGCGCACCATCGCGGCAGGAGACCGGATCACGCTGATCTGGGCCTCGGCCAACCGCGATGAAGCCGTGTTCGGCAACCCCGACGAGTTTCGATTGGATCGCGACCCCGCCGACAACCTGCTGTACGGCGCCGGTATCCACGCCTGCCCCGGCGCCCCGTTGGCGCGACTCGAGTTGCGCGTCGCGATGGAAGCCTTGCTGGCGGGCACCACGAAGATCAGCCTCGCACGGTCCGGCAGCGCCCCCGTGCACGCCGTTTATCCGGCGGCCGGTTATTCCACGTTGCCGCTGTCGATCGAGTAGGTCGTGCAAGGTCGCTGGCGCCGCCGGCAAGCGCCCGGCTCGAACTGGGCGCCCGGCGGTGTGCGAGAGAACGTTTAGCGCGGCCGGTCGTTCGAGGTGGAGGGCATAGAACGAGGACGCGCACCTTTATGTATATTATTTGCCCATCTTTTGTTGCGTTGCCGGAGCAACGGAAGCGCTGATGCCGTACGACTAAAGCGCTGGTTTCGATTCAATAAGGCTCGTACGTTTGCTTCCCCGGCTTATTGCCAGGATGTCGTAATTGATATATTGTGCGTATGTTTTTTAGCGGCCCACCTGTGATCCGCCAATGCATCGGCCAATCTCTAGCCGACGCGGGGGAACCCAGGCGCCATCGACCGAAGCGAGGCAGAACCCGTGCGCAAAGTGAAATTCGACAACGTCCTCGTCAAGCCTGCGCCATCGTTCGACGAGCCGATCGAAATGCTCAAGGCCTGCCACGAGCGCATCGCCGAGCAGTGCGCCACACTAGAAAAGCTGGCGGCTCACCTGCTCTCGCACGGCGCGGACGAGCAAGCGCAACAGGCAAGCAAGAACATCATGCGCTATTTCGACGTCGCGGGTCCGCATCATCATGCCGATGAAGAAGACGATCTCTTCCCGCTGTTGAACGAGACTGCCAAGCGCCGCGGCTCCCCGGTTGCGGAGAGAATCGAGTCGTTGCTCGGCGAGCATCGCGAGCTCGAAGCGGCTTGGGCGCAGGTGCGCCCCGTGCTGGCCGATATCGCCCAAGGCCTTACCACGCCGCTCGAGCGCAGCTTGGTGGACCGGTTCGTGAACGCTTATCGCAATCACATGGCCTTCGAGGAAAGCGAGATCCTACCGCTCGCGCAAGCATGGTTGGATCACCGGCAACTGGCCAAGCTCAGCGCCGCCATGGTGGCTCGGCGCACAGTCAAGCCCAAGTAGCGGTTGCAATGACGAGGTCAGGCGCGTTATACACAGCGAGGACGCCCACCGAATCCCCGCCGCCACCCCTATTCGCCGCCTCATGCCGCCACTCGACGCTGCCATCCTGTCGACCGCCCGACTCACGCTTCGCCCGCTCGGCCCGCAAGACGTCACCCCGCTCTTCGTCATGTACTCGGACGCGCAATTCATGCGCTACTGGTCGTTTCCGGTCATGCGACGTTTCGAGCAGGCCGTCGACTACGTCGCCCGCCGCTTGCAAGGGTCCGGGGCGGACATCGAGATCGTCTGGGCCATCGAATTGAATGCGACGCGCGAGGTGATCGGCATCTGCTCGCTGTTCAACGTGGAGATGGCGTCCACGCGTGCGGAGATCGGCTTCGGCTTGCAAAGCGCGTTCTGGGGCAAAGGCTACATGAGCGAGGCCGCGCGCGCCGTGATCGATTGCGCGTTCGACGTCTTGCGCCTACACCGTCTCGAAGCCGAAACCGACCCGCGCAACGTCGCATCGGCCCGGGTGCTCGAGCGCCTGGGCTTTATCCGCGAAGGACTCTTGCGCGAACGATGGATCATCGACGGCCAGATCTCCAATAGTGTGATCTATGGACTGTTGCAAACGGACAGACGTTAAGCGGTAGACCGGCGGCGAGGGGCTTGCTGCCGCGCGGATCGGCGCACAGGCATGCCGCCTGCGACAGCACGAAGCATGACGGTACGGATCCGCGAGGGTCGATCGATGGCTTCATCCTGGTTGAATCGTTTTCCGCGCGAAGCGCGCCGCGAGGGCGCGTGCGCGGTAGATGCAGTGCAACACTTCGGCGATGACCGCTGTTCCACCATGGCCGCCGGCATCGCCTTCTATTCGGCGTTCTCGCTGGCTCCGATGCTCGTCATGGTGATTGCGGTGGCCGGTTGGTTCTTCGGGGCGAACGCCATCCGCGGGCAAATCTTTCAAGACGCGCACCTCCTGATCGGCGACCAAGCCGCCGCCGCGGTCCAAATGATCGTCGCCAACGCTCGCTCGCATAGCGGTTCGGGCGGGACTGCCGCATTCGTGTCGTTCGTCGCGCTCGCGCTCGGCGCATCCGCGACATTCGCCTCGCTCAATACGGCGCTGTCCATCGTTTGGCCCGCCGACGCATCGCAACGTGTATCGAGCGTCATGGCCCTCGTCAAAGTCAGGTTGATCTCGTTCGGTCTCGTGCTCGGCGTGGCCTTTCTCGCGATCGTCTCGCTGGTGCTCGACACGGTCGTGACGTTCATCGGCGAGTGGCTCTTGGGCGGCACCCCATTCGTGGTGATCGGGGATATCTTGCAACTCATCCTCGGCGTAGTCGTACTCGCCTTCTCGTTCGCCGCATTGCTCAAGTTCCTGCCCGATGCGCGCGTTGCATGGCGCGATGCCCTCACCGGAGGGATCGTGGCCGCATTGCTGTTCACCGCCGGCAAGAAGCTTTTCGCGCTTTATTTGGCCCACGCGGGGCTTGCCAATGCATTTGGCGCGGCCGGCTCGCTCGCCGCTTTATTGATGTGGCTGTATTTTTCCGCCGCCGTGCTATTGCTCGGCGCCGAGTATGCAGCGGCGCGCGGCCGCCGGCGTATGCAATCGGCGGCCAGCATTCGGCGCAATAAGCCAGATGATTAGTTGCGATTCGCCGGCGATCATATTTCGACAAACTTGTCTACTCGCCATTCGCGCGGCGGCGCCGCGCTTAATACCGCGTTCCGAGGCAAGCCGCACCGAGAAGCGACGAGCCGCACCCAGTTTGGGCCGGCGGCCAGGTCTTAGAACCACCAACATTGGGCGCGATGCACGAGTGCGGTGAAAATTTGCACAGTTGCGTCACAGTTTTGCGTTTTCTCTAATTTAGTATTTCAAATGCGGCAATAATCCGCACTCCGCCGATAGCCACTATTGGCATGTTCTAATCCCGTCGTGTTTCCTTTTGACGACAACGAATAAATTTCCGTTCTGCCTTTCAACTCCATTGCGCTATTCTCCTTTCCGCAACAGTCTAATAACGTTTCGCGTGGAGAAATGATGAAAAAAATCGCTTTGTCAACCCTCTCGCTGGCGCTGCTCGGTGCAGCCGGCGCCGCTCATGCGCAAAGCAGCGTGACGCTGTACGGTGTGATCGACACGTCGCTGACGTACGTCCATAACGCATCGGGCGATCAACATCTGTGGGCGCTCGGCAATGCGAGCGGCGGCGATTTGGCCGGCACGCGCTGGGGCATCAAGGGCCAAGAAGACCTGGGCAACGGTCTGGCCGCGATCTTCCAATTGGAAAACGGCTTCGATCCGTCGAACGGCCGTAACGGGCAAGGCAACCGCGAATTCGGCCGTCAAGCGTTCGTCGGCTTGACGAGCTCGCAAGTCGGCACGGTGACGCTCGGCCGCCAGTACGACCCGGTGGTCGATCTCGTCCAAGCAATCACGGCCGACAACTACTTCGGCAGCGCGTTCGCCACGCCGGGCGATGTCGACAACTACGACAACAGCTCACGCACGAACAACGCGATCAAGTTCCAGTCGATTTCGTACGCCGGCCTGCAATTCGAAGCCATGTACGCATTCGGCGGCGTTGCCGGTTCGACCGGCGCCGGCCAAACGTGGTCGCTCGCCGCTGCCTACAACAACGGCCCGCTCGGCCTGGCTGCCGGCTACTTCCACGCCGATAATTCGAACACGCTGGCAAGCGGCCTGCGCACCGGCTGGAACAGCACGTCGGATGGCACGTTCGATTCGAACATCAACAACTTCTACGCCACGGCCAAGTCGATCGGCATCGCGCGCTTGGCTGCGCAGTACACGGTCGGCCCGTTCACGATGGGCGCGAGCTACAGCAACGCGCAGTACAAGCCCGACGGTTTCTCGGCTTTCGGCTCGAGCGAGAAGTTCAACGTCGGTCAAGGCTTCTTGAACTATCAAGCCACGCCGGCGCTGCTGCTGGGCCTGGGCTACACGTACACGAAGTCGAGCGGCGATACGTCGGCCACGTATCACCAGGCTTCGCTGGGCGCGGATTACTCGCTCTCCAAGCGCACGGACGTGTATTTGGTCGGCGCCTATCAGCACGCCAGCGGTCAGACGCGTGACCCGGTCACGGGCGGTGTGACGAACGCGCAAGCGTCGATCGGCTCGTACGGCTACAACGGCACGAGTTCGCAAGAACTCGTCGCTTTGGGCCTGCGCCACAAGTTCTAAGCGAAGAAAGACAAGCAGCCAGTGTAGTGTGCGGTGCTATGCGGTGCTTATGGGCCTGCGGATTCGCGTTCGTGGCAAGGCGCAAACCGCAGCGATGCCCAGTGGCATCGCGAGGATTTGCAACGCCGCCAGGGGCGCGAAGACGCGGCTCCATAAGTGCCGATTAGCGCCGAACGCTGCACTAGCACAACGAAGCATCGAGCCAGCCGGGTCCGCCCGGCTGGCTTTTTTATGCGCCCTTCGGCGGAACTCGTCTCGTGACGATTAGTACGATCCCTCCAGGAAGCAGCATGCATGCGAAATCTATTTGAAAGGGATATGCCTCGGACGCTTCATATGCCCATGGTCCAATGCGCCGTTCTTCCGAAAATAACCACCGTTAGCGGCGGCTTCCTCGACCATCATCCCCTCGGGAAGGGGTGAAGGCATCTTCGTATGGGGGGCTCGCAGCAACGACAATCCAGGAGCTTGTCCCCATGCTTCGCCGTACGCTTGTTCCCATTGCAGTAGCCGTCGCAGCACTCGGCGTTCTCGCCGCATGCGGCAGTTCGAACGATACGCCGGCGGCGTCTTCGCTTTCGGTGCAAAACGCGGCCGCGACCGCGACGCCGATCAAACACGTCGTCGTGATCTATGGCGAAAACGTCTCGTTCGATCATTACTTCGCCACCTATCCGAATGCGACGAACCCGACGGGCGAACCGGTGTTCACGGCAGCCGCCGGCACGCCGAGCGTCAACGGCTTGAGCGGCACGCTGCTGACCGCCAACCCGAATGCCACCAACGTGGCGAACGGCGCCGGCGCGACGAACCCCTTCCGCCTCGATCGCACGCAAGCGGCGACGGCCGACCAAAACCACGCTTATACGGCCGAAGAGCAAGCGTACGACAACGGCCTCATGGACCTCTTCCCGAAATACACGGGCCGCGGCACGAGCGGCGGCGCCGGCGCGTTCGGCACGACGGGCCAGGTCATGGGCTACTACGACGGCAACACGGTGACGGCGCTGTGGAACTACGCGCAGAACTATGCGATGAGCGACAACGCCTTCACCGATACGTACGGCCCGTCCACGCCGGGCGCACTCGAAGCGATCGCCGGGCAAACCAATGGCATGCAGATCGTGAAATCGTCGCGTAGCTCGTATTACGTGGCCGACGGTCAAGGCGGCTTCACGATGATCAACGACGTCGACCCGGGCGCCGACGTGTGCTCGAGCACGACCGACCAAGCCATGATGACGGGCAAGAACATCGGCGATCTGCTCAACGCGAAGAACATCACGTGGGGCGGCTTCATGGGCGGCTTCAACCTCTCGACGACGAACGCCAACGGCACGACCGGCTGCGCGCGCAGCACGACCTCGACCGTCGTGGGCGCGGCGACGGCCGATTACATCCCGCACCACAACTGGTTCCAGTACTACGCATCGACGGCCAACCCGCAACACTTGCGGCCCGCGTCGATGGCGGCGGTCGGCTACACGACGGCTCCCGGCGCGACGACGGCCGATCCGGCCAACCATCAGTACGACTCGGACGACTTCTTCGCCGCGGTCAAGGCCGGCAACTTCCCGTCGGTGAGCTTCCTGAAGGCGCCTGCGTACCAGGACGGCCACGCGGGCTACTCGGATCCGCTCGACGAGCAAGCGTTCGTGACGAAGGTGGTGAACTTCCTGCAGCAGCAGCCCGATTGGAAGAACACCGCCGTGCTGGTGGCCTGGGACGATTCCGACGGTTGGTACGATCACGCCTACGTGCCGCCGACCTCGGCCTCGTTCTCGAGCGCCGACATGCTGAACGGCACGGGCGTGTGCGGCACCGGCACCGCGCCGCTGGGCGTGAACGGCCAACCCGTGAACGGCCGCTGCGGCCCGGGCACGCGGATCCCGTTCCTCGTGATCTCGCCGTACGCGAAGAAGAACTTCGTCGATCACACGGCCATCTCGCAAGCGTCGATCGTTCGCTTCATCGAAGATAACTGGCTCGGCGGCCAGCGCATCGGCGGCGGCTCGTTCGATGCCTCGGCCGGCAGCATCAACAGCATGTTCGACTTCTCGAGCGCCGCACGCACGACGCCGCTGTTCCTCGATCCGAACTTGGGCACGCAGGTGAGCACCGCGCCGTAATCGGTCAACGTCCTGCAAAGCAGAGTGCGCCGAGCATCGCGTCGAATCGAGGCACGAAACGACACGATCCCTTTGCTCGGCTCTCACCCCTCCACAGCCCGGCAACGGGCTGTGGTCTTTTGCCAGCTAGCCCCTTCGACACGATGCAACCGCTCGATTCAGCCTTGCCGAACCCGGCCGACGATGGCCGCAAACCCGCGGCGCACAGCCGCATGCCCTTGCGCGCGATTGCGCTTGCCCTCTTCGTTGCCGCCGCCGGCGCATGCGCCTGGGCCTTCGCCTACCCCGAGCACGCGCCGTCCGCCGTCGGCGAAATCGTCGAAAGCTTGACGGGCGCGAACCCGCACCCCGTTCGTCTTCAACGCCCGCAGACCGCGCCGCTCAGCGCAATGGCGCTACTGGGCAAACGCATCTTCTTCGATCCGAGCTTGTCGGCGTCGGGCAGGCTCTCGTGCGCTTCATGTCACAGCCCCGCGCACGCGTATGGCCCACCCAACGCGCTGCCCGTTCAGTTCGGCGGTCCTGCGATGACGCTGCAAGGCGACCGCCCTCCGCCTTCGTTGATGTATCTATACCGGCAGCCGAATTTCAGCATCGGCGCCGAGCAAGCCGACGCCGATGCGCCCGTGAATTTGGCGCAGCAAGCGGCGCAAGCATCGGGCGTGGCGCTCGCGCAAAAGAGCGCCGGCAGCGCGCCGGCCACGCCTGCGATGGTGCCGCAAGGCGGCATGTTCTGGGACGGGCGCGCCGACACATTGCAAGCGCAAGCCTTCGGCCCGCTATTGAACCCTGTCGAGATGGCGAACACGAGCGAGGACAAGGTGGCTCGCAAATTCGACAGCAGCACATACCGCGACATGTTCTTGCAGTTGTTCGGGCCGCAGGTCTTCAAGAATCCGCGCTTGCTGTTATCGGAGGCGATGTTCGCCGTGGCGCGCTATCAAGTCGAGGATCCTTCGTTTCACCCGTACTCGAGCAAATACGATTACTGGCTGGAAGGACGTGCGCGTCTGACGCAGGCGGAGCTGCGCGGCCTGCGGCTATTCAACGATCCGAAGAAAGCGAACTGCGCCGGTTGCCATTTGTCGCAACCCTCGCGCGACGGCCAGCCGCCGATGTTCACGGATTACGAATACGAAGCGTTGGGCGTGCCGCGCAATGCCGCGCTGGCCGTCAACCGCGACGCCAACCATTTCGACATGGGATTGTGCGGTCCCCACCGAACCGATCTGGCAACGCAGACCCAGTACTGCGGCATGTTCCTCACACCGACGCTGCGCAATTCGGCCACCCGTCATGCGTTTTTCCACAACGGCGTTTATCGCTCGCTCGACGACGTGCTCACGTTCTATAACCTGCGTGACGTGGAGCCGGGGAAAATTTACCCGCGCGACGCCCAAGGCCATATCGCGCAATACAACGACCTGCCCGTCAAATATCACGGCAACATCGACAAGGCCGATGCCCCGTTCGATCGCAAGGCAGGGGATGCGCCGCCGATGACGGACGCGGACATGAAGGACATCATCGCGTTCCTGCAAACGCTCACCGACGGTTATACGAGCCCGGACAAAGCGCACTGAACGCCTAGCCGAATTCGCCGCTCCAATGAATAAACCCCGCAAAGGCACTCGGCCTTTGCGGGGTTTTTTTGCCGAAACGGACTTAGCCTGCGGCCGCGTCTTTCAGCTTCTTCAGCGGGCGCGCCTTGATGCGCACGCTGGCCGGCTTGGCCGGGAACCAGCGATCTTCACCCGTGAACGGGTCCTTGCCGAAGCGCCGCTTCTTGGCCGGCACCGCCTGCACCACGATCTTGAGCAAGCCCGAGAGCGTGAATTCGCCCGCGCCCTTCTTGTGAACCGAGCCGAGGATCGTGTCTTCGAGCGCGGCCAAGACGGCCTTGACGGACTTCGGCTCGACCGATGCACGCTCCGCGAGGTGAGCAGCCAGCGAGGCCTTCGTGAAGGTGTCCTTGATCGGCGACGCAGCGCCGGACGCCTTCACGGCGACCTTCTTAGCCGCGGCACTCTTCGCGGGAGCTTTCTTGGCGACTGCTTTTTTTGCCGGAGCGGCGGCAGCCTTTTTCGCAACCTTCTTTGCGGAAGTCGACATGTTTCTCCTACCTATTGGTCGTTGAACGCACGAAGCGCGTACGGCGTACGCCGCTTCAACGCCGGATTCTACAAGCGCCGCGCGGCTTCATGCATCTGTTTTGTGTTTTCGACGCGTGTTTACGGGGGGATTTGTTGCGTGGCGCTGACTATTTCAGCGTTAGCGGGGTCCGTCGTCGAGCGACACGCGTTGTCGACGACGGAAATCGAGGGTTTGCCCGAAGCGGGCTCGCCCCCGTCTGCCTGCACGTGCAAGCTTAGTTCGAGGCCAGGCCGAGCGCGGGATCGCTCATGCTCGGCAGCCCCGTTTCGACATGGCCTGCGAGTTTGCGCACGAACTTCGAGTCGTCGGCGACGCTCACGTGAAGGTCGTACCAGCCATGCTGAGCGCGCAAATCGACGTACAGGTCCACGCTTTCGCCACCGGCGACGCGACGTTTCATGCTCGCGCCGTCATAGGCATTGAGGATCGTGAACTCGCATGCCGCGGCGCCGGCGTTTTGCAAATGCAGTTCGATGTTGCCGTTCGCCACGTCGTACGACTCGCTCACCTCGGGCGCTGCAAGGCCGCTCGTCCACAGATGCGCGGCCAGCGCTCCCCCGGCGAACCGGCGAGCGAACCCGTTGGGTCCATGCACCGCGTAATCGTAGGTACCGTCCGGATTCAGCGGGAGCTCGTCCAGCAAATGCTTGCGCGGCTCGACCGTGTAGGTGCGAGGCGCATCGAGGCTGAGTGCCTTATAAACCTGAAACGCGGCCCCGGCGTGCCCGGTGTTCGTCAATTTCAAGCGCAATTGCGACTGCCCCGCCTGAACCTGCACCCGTGCAAACAGCTCATACGGCAACGCACGGGCGGGCCTCACGCCCGGCTCTTGCTGCGGCTTGGCCTGCACGAGCGGCGGCAGCGGAACGTAATCGGCGTGGCGTTGCTGGTCCACGGGCGCATAGGCCTTCGTGCTGGGCAAGCTCGGCATTGCGGCGTTGGGATGCGCGAAATCGAATGCGCGCGTCAGATCGCCGCATACGGCCTTGCGCCATGGCGTGATGTTCGCTTCGCACAGGTTGCGCCCGTGTCCGAACCGACGCTCGATGAAGCGAATGAGCGAGGTATGGTCGAAGGTCTCCGAGCACACCCAGCCGCCCTTGGACCAAGGCGACACCACGAGCATCGGTACGCGCGGACCCAATCCATACGGCCCGGCCGGATAGTTCCCATTGCCGGCGAAATATTCGTTCGCGACGTCGACGGTGGACAGGCCAGCCTCTTTCGACCAAGGCGCATAGGGCGGCGCGATGTGATCGAAGAAGCCATCGTTCTCGTCGTAAGTCACGAACAGCGCCGTCTTGCTCCAGATCTCGGGGTTCGAGGTCAGAACTTGCAGGACCTGATCGATGTACCAGGCGCCGTAGTTGGCGGGCCAATTGGGATGCTCCGAATACGCTTCGGGCGCCACGATCCACGACACTTGCGGCAGCGTGCCGTTCTGCACGTCTTTCTTGAGGACGTCGAAATAGCCGCCGCCCGCGGCCACGTTCGTCCCCGTACGCGCGTTGTCGTAAAGGGGATTGCCCGGTTGCGCGTTGCGATACTGATTGAAGTAGAGCAGCGAGTTGTCGCCGTAATTGCCGATGTAAGGGTTTTGCGTCCAGCCCCACGAACCGGCCGCATCGAGGCCCGTGCCGACGTCCTGATAGACCTTCCACGAAACGCCGGCGGCTTGAAGCACCTCGGGGTACGTCGACCATCCGTACCCCACCTCGGCGTTGTCGATGACGGGGCCGCCGCCCTTGCCGTCGTTGCCGACCCAGCCGGTCCACATGTAATACCGGTTCGGATCGGTCGGCGTCATGCCCGAGCAGTGATAGGCGTCGCAAATCGTGAATGCGTCGGCGAGTTGGTAGTGGAACGGGATGTCTTGGCGCGTGAGGTACGCCATCGTCGTCGTGCCTTTCGCAGGCACCCATTGATCGTAGCGGCCGCGATTCCATGCGGCTTGCGTCGTCGTCCAGTCGTGCGGCAGATCCTGTAGGAACTGCATGCCAAGATCGGGCGCGCTCGGCCGGAACGGCAGCACATAGCCGGTATCGGCGGCCAACGGCTGGTGCCAAACGCTCTTGCCGTTCGGCAATTCGATCGCGCGGCGGTCGCCATAGCCGCGCACGCCGCGCAGCGTGCCGAAGTAATGATCGAACGAGCGGTTTTCCTGCATGAGGATCACGATGTGCTCGATGTCTTTGATGCTGCGCGTCGCATCGTGCGCGGGGATTGCGAGCGCATTGCGAATACCGGCGGGCAATGCGCCCATCGCGGCGGCCGCGCCTGCCGCTTGAGCGGCGGCGCGTAGAAAATCACGGCGGCTTTTCGATGTCATTGGATGTCGTGTTTCTTGACGAAGGAAAGGAACGGGAGCGTGCTCGTCATGTCCGAGGCACGCCGACGCACTACGGCAAAACCAACCACCTGTGAACAGCGAAGGCACTACGGGGACAAGCTAGGGACCGGCGCGCGGCGCGTTGCTCGCGGGCCGCCGCCGGATTGACGATTGCACGCCCACCTCGATCGACGGCTCGGCCACCTCTCAATCGGCGGTATGCATGACAGGCGGCAGCAACGGTTTGCGCGCCCCGCGATCGGCTACTGCGCCTGCGGTGTCGAATCGTTGCGCGCCCGGAATCGCATCGGCCTGCGAAGCGCGCGCGCTTCTCGTGCCGGGCAGCATCGGCGCGGCATCGGCTGCCGGCGTCTGGACGGCGCGCCCGTCATCGCCGCTGCATCCCGCCGCGAGCGTGGCGAACACGGCGAGCGCCACGCCGGCCAGCACGCAATGGAATACGGCGCGGCCCTGCGTTGCGAAGAACGGTTCCAGAGACAAACGTTTGCTCCACGGCGTGCATACGCCCGGCGGCTGCCGCTTCATGATCGCCACTGCCCTCTCCGATTCGCGAGTCTGCACAAGTTCGGCCGCATCGACTACTCACACATCTGTATGTCGGACGCGCTCGAATAGCCGGTCAGCATAGAAACGAATCATGTCCGGCTGATGAAACGCGTAGGCGCAACGAAAAAGCGCGCCCGGCTCGGCGCGGGCCGCGCAAAAGAAGCAGCAAAGCGTGGAATTGGCGGAAAGGCGGCCCCGTCGAGCCGCCTTGCGCTCTCCGTTAGGACGGAGAGGAAGCCACGAGATGGCCGACGTAATTGCGCAGATAGGTTTCGAACGATGTGCCTATTTCAGGGTGGCGCATCGCGAACTCGACGGTCGCTTTCAAATAACCGAGCTTGCTGCCGCAATCGAACCGGCGGCCGAAGTATCGGTAGGCGAGCACTTGCTCTTCCGCCAGCAGCGAGTGCAGCGCATCGGTCAATTGCAATTCGCCGAGCATGCTGGGTTCGAGGCGGCGTAGGTGGTCGAAAATGCTCGGCATCAAAACATACCGGCCCACGACGCCCAAATTCGAGGGCGCGGCCTCGGGAGCGGGCTTTTCGACGATGCCCGAGAGCTTAAAGATATCCTCTTCCCACTCGCGGCCTTCGACGATGCCGTACGAGCGGCTATCCTCCCGCGCGATGGCTTCCACGCCGATGATCGTGCTGTGATAGTGGTTGAAGACATCGATCATCTGCTTCATCACGGGCTGGGTGCCGTGCAGCAAATCGTCGGCGAGAATCACGGCGAACGGGCTGCCCGACACCAACTTCTCGGCGCACAGCACCGCATGACCGAGCCCGCGCGCGGCCGGCTGCCGCACGTAGAAGCAATCGACATGGCTCGGCTTGATGCCGCGCACGAGTTCCAGCAGCTTCTCTTTGCCGCGCGCTTCGAGTTCCGCCTCGATCTCGTAGGAGGTGTCGAAGTGATCCTCGATCGCTCGCTTGCTGCGCCCGGTCACGAAGATGAGTTCCGTAATGCCCGCCGCGATCGCCTCTTCCACCGCGTACTGGATCAAGGGCTTATCGACGATCGGCAGCATCTCCTTCGGGCTCGCCTTCGTTGCGGGGAGGAACCGGGTGCCTAATCCCGCCACTGGAAACACTGCTTTGGTGACTTTCAACATCGTTCCTTCCCATGCGAAATTGTTATCGCACCGCGGCCTCACCGAGAATCGCCGAGACGGCCGCATCGGCCATGTTCGGCGCCGAGGACGCTTCGTCGACGATATCGATACGCAACCGCGACGCCTTCATGAAAGCTTCGAACGCATCCTTCGAGGCGGCGCTATCGGCAATCGCGCGTGCCAGCGCGATCCGCGCGCACCACTTGAGCGCAGCGCGCTGCACGCGCCCTAGCGGATAGGATGCGGTGCCTTTACGCAAGTGCCATACCACCGGACGCCGCGCGATCATGCCCGCCAGTGCGCCCACCACCATCGCGCGCGGCGTATTGGCATAAATCACATCGACGTGCCGCGCCCGCCTCACCGTCTCGCGCACGAGCGAGGCCGTGCCCGCCACGGTTTGCGATCTGGGCAAACGCCGTGCGTTCGTCATTCCTCTGAGCACGGGCGCGTCGAGCACGTCTACCGCGACCCCAGCCTCCTCGAGTGCGAGCCGAAACGGACCATCGTCGAACAGCACGACTTCGAGCGAATCCTTCAGACGACTCGCCACGCTCAGCAAGGAGACCTCGGCCTTGTCGAGTCCGCCGCCTTGGTCGAGCGCCAGCACGCGCACGGGCGCCGCCTCGGCCCTTCTTTGCCGCCCGCCGCTCGCGTCATCGTTGCCGCGCAGCCCGTCGCCGTCGCCATTCCGCGTGGCACCGGGCATCACGTGCTCGACGTAGCCCATGAACCGGTCGCGGAACGTCGCGATCGAAAAGCGCTCGGCGTTCGCGCGGCAATCGAGCGCCGAGAAGCGGGCGGCATGCGCCTCGAATTCGCGCACGGCGGCGACCACCGCCGGCACCGTTTGCTCGCGAAAGAAGAGGCCGGTCGGGTGCGGTTGACCCAGCTCGCGCACCGTCTCCAGCACGCCGCCCTTGCCGAACGCGATCACCGGTGTGCCGCATGCTTGCGCTTCCACGGGCGCAATGCCGAAGTCCTCTTCCGCCGCGAACACGAACGCCTTTGCCCGGCGCATATGGTCATGCAAAACGGCGAACGGTTGGTAGCCGAGAATCTCGACGTTCGGTCCCGCCTTCGCGCGGATCGACTTCATTTCGGGTCCATCGCCAATGACGACGAGCCGCTTGCCCGGCATGCGCGAAAACGCCTCGACGATCAGATCGATCTTCTTATAAGGCACCATGCGCGAAGCGGTCAGGTAAAAGTCTTCCTTCTGCTCACCGACGACGAACGACTGCACGTCCACGGGCGGAAAAATGACATCGGCCTGCCGCTGATAGACCTTCTTGATACGGCGTGCGATGAATTGCGAATTGGCGACGAAATGGTCGACCGAGTTGGCGGTGCGGCAATCCCAGTTGCGAATGTAATGCAGGATCACGCGGGCCATGATCGAGCGCAGGCCCCGCGTCAAATTCGACTGTGCCAAGTATTGATGCTGCAAATCCCATGCGTAGCGAATAGGCGAATGCACGTAACTGATATGCACTTGGTCGGGCCCGGTCAATACCCCTTTGGCCACGGCGTGGCTGCTCGAGATGACGAGGTCGTATGCACTCAGATCGAGTTGTTCGATCGCGAGCGGCATCAGCGGCAAGTAGGCGCGGTATTTCTTTCTCGCGAGCGGCAATCTTTGGATGAAAGAGGTCGTTGCGCGCTTTCCTTGCAAGAACTTACGGTCCTCGACGAAATCGACGAGGCTGAATATATCGGCCTGCGGAAAACAGGCAATCATCTGTTCGAGCACGCGTTCGGCGCCCGCATACGTGACGAGCCAATCGTGGACGATCGCCACACGCGGCGTGCGATCGATCGGCATCCTCGAGTCGGCGCGATAGGCGCCGCCCTCGAACGTTGCGGGCGATTCGGCGAAAATGTCGTGGCTCATGCGCTTCTCCTCTAAGCGCCCTAGCCTACGAACAAACTATTTCGCGTAAACCCTCAAAATATTTCAAAAAAATGCGCAGCGGCTTGCAGCCTGGCGCGACAGCCTCGACCAACGGTTGTGCCGCACCAACACGAAGATTTTTGATCCATTTTTTTGCGCTAGTCAATTCGCATGACGCCCGGTCGCCTGCGCTCCAATGAAGAGTCGCCTTCCAGATAGACGCCGCCGTTGTCCACAACGTTGCTGAAAAACACTGGCGAATAGTGATGATACGCTTCGCGATCGGCAAAAACGACGGCGTCGAATGTCGTATCGTGATCGTCGCGTATCGGGGTTTCGCTCGTCGCGAGCATCGTATGAAAGTATGCGGTTTCTTGCGCCGTCGGTCCGCACGCCGCACGCGCTTGCTCGGGGTCAACGATTGCGACCGCACCATACCGCCGTCGCACTGATATTGCTTCGGAAGAATGGGCGGCCATCAGCGCCGTTTCGAAATTGCACGTCTTGTAAAAACTGCAGTGCGCATCGTCGTAGGCTTTGGCCGCTTGCGCGGCATTCAACCAGATGAAGCGGTCGGCTCCCGCCATCGTCGAATGCGCCAGCGCATCGGCCATCATCGAACGCACCTTCGGCAGCAGCGCGGGATGCTGCGCGAAGCGGAACGCTTCGTTCGCCAGCGAATAGGCGGCTCGGAAAAAGACGCTCAGGTTGGCCAGCGCCGTAGAGGGCCGCGAGCGCTAGCGACAGCAACCTAGGCTGATAGCTGCACAGCGCCCCTAGCTAGCTCGCGGTTGTTCTTGGCCCGGCGCTTGCCACCCCAGCCCGAGACTCTTTTGCAGGAGCACGAAGTCCTTGATCAATTCCGCGCGACCGGCAATCACGTCCTGTTGCGCCGAAAACTGGGTGCGCTCGGTATCGAGCAGATCGATTGCCGTGGCCACGCCGGCCGCATAGCGTTGCCGCATCAGCGTCAACGCGCGCTGCGCCGAAGCGTCGACTTGCTCGAGCCTCACCACGTGTTCGCGCTGATGCCCGTAACGCGACAAGGCCGAATTCGCATCCTGCAGCGCTGCCAGCACGGCATGTTCGTAGCGCGCGCTGGCCTCGTCCCGTGATGCCTTGGCGGAACGCACCTCCGCTGCCGTGCGCCCGAAATCGAGCACGTTCCATTGCAAGTAGGGAACGCCGAGCCAAGAAAAGTTAGTTTTCCTAAACAAATGACCAGGATCGGCTGCCGTGAAGCCCAAGTCGCCGAGCAGCGACACTTTGGGAAAGTAATCGGCCACATGTTCCCCAATCTGCGCGTTGCTTGAAGCGAGCCGGCGCTCCGCCGCGCGAATATCGGGGCGCTGCCGCAGCAGTGACCCCGGATCGCCCACCTCGACCGTTGCCGGCAATGTCGGCAACGGTCGAGCCGCGGAGAGATCCGCATCGAGCGCGCCGGGGGCGCGCCCCGTCAAGACAGCCAGCCGATCGAGCGATTCGGCGATCTGCTCGTCGAGCGGCACGAGCGCGGCGCGAGTCGTTTCGACTTGGCCCGACAGACGCTCGACGTCCACGTCGGCCGCGGTGCCGTGGGCGCGGCGCGCCTGCGTCAATGCGAGCATGCGCTGCTGCAAGTCGGCCGATTGCTGAGCAAGCACGAGCCGCTGCTGCTCGTCGCGCAGGTCGACATAGGCCTGCGCGACCTCGGCCGCAAGCGACACCTGCGTGTCGGCGAGATCCGCATCGAGCGCGCCGGCCTGTGCGGACGCAGCCTCGATCGAGCGGCGCGTGCCGCCGAACAAATCGATCTCCCACGACGCATCGAGGCCCGCCGTGTACAGCTGCAGCGGGCCGCGCCCTCCGCCGTTGCCGCCGCTATTGCCGTTGCCGCCCGACGATAGCTTCGACAGATCGGGGCTGCGCATTCTCACGGCGGCCACATCGGCCGACGCCTTCGGCAGTTCCTTGGCACGCTGCCCCAGGAGTTGCGCCCGCGCCTCGCGCAAACGCGCCTGCGCCGCATGCACGTCCGGATTGTGCGCCAGCGCCGCTTCGATGAGCGAGTCCAGTTGCGGATCGCCCAGCGAGCGCCACCAAGCGCTGGCGCTCGGCGCGGTGGCGACGACGCCCGCCGACGGCGCACGGACGAATGCCGGCGCCTTCAACGCATCGGCAGCGACGGGCGGCGCACCCCGGTAATCGGGGCCTACCGTGCAAGCGGCCAACCCGCACAGTGCAGCGGGGACGCACCATGCCGCCACTGATCGGAAGGAACGACGCATCGACATAATCGAGTTCAATAAAGTCAGTGCCCTGCCGAAGAAGGCGGGCGGCCCGGCTGAGCAGCCGGTGTTTTGAGCAGTAGCGCGAGCGGAATGCACGCGAGTAGCGCGATGGCAAGCAAATAAAACGTTTCGGAGTACGTAATCACCGCCGCTTGCTGCTGAATTTGCGCGGCCAACTGGCCCAGCGCCTGCAGCTTCGCATAGGCGGCGTCGCCCGTTCGTGCGAACCAGCCCGCGGCGCTGGCGGCGATACGCTCTTGACCGATCGACGAATTGCCCGTCACCGATTCGCGCAACGCAGCGACGTGGAACGCATTGCGGCGATCGATGACGACCCCGATGATCGCAAGCCCGACGGAGCCGCCAAGATTGCGCGCCATGTTGTAGAGCCCCGCGGCGTCGCCCGAATCCTCGCGCGACACGGCCGCCATCGACGCCTGATTGAGCGGCATCATCGCCAACATTTGACCGACCCCGCGCAGCAATTGCGACCAAACGAAGTCGTGGCCTGCGCTTTGCGCGGTCAAGCTCGTATCGAGCAGGCAACTGACGCCGAAGCAAACGAGCCCGGAGATGACTAGGACGCGAAAGTCGACCTTGCCGAGCAGGCGCGGCAGGATCGGCATCATCATGAATGCGGGCACACCCGAAAGCAGCATGATGTCGCCCGATTGCTCGGCGTTATAGCCCGAGATCAAGCTCAAGAACTGCGGCACGAGATAAGACACGCCGTACAAGCCCGCCCCCACGGCGAACACGATGACGATGACGCTCGCGTATCGCGCGTTGCGCAACAGCGAAAGCCGCATGATGGGCTTGGTCGCCACGAATTGAGAAATACCGATCAATAGGAAACCGAACGCTGTAATGACGGCGAACGCGACGATCTCGCTCGACTCGAACCACTGATGACGCTGTCCTTCCTCAAGCACGAGCGTCAGTGAACTGAGCCCGATCGACAGGCCGACGATCCCGACCCAATCGGCGTTGATGAACTCATGCCAATGCGGCGGATCGGCGGGCAGCCCGGCAATCAGCAACGCGAGCAACGCAATGCAAACGGGCAAGTTGATGAAGAAGCACCACTTCCACGACACGTTTTCGGCTAGCCAGCCGCCGAGCACGGGACCGAGCAACGGCCCTAGCAGCACGATCAGGCCGAAGATCGTCATCCCGACGGCAAGCTGCGTGCGCGGCAACCGCGTGCGGATGATCGTCTGCGCCGTCGGAATCATCGCACCGCCGGTGAAGCCCTGTCCCACGCGGCCGATGATCATCCACTCGAGCGAATGCGATGCGCCGCACATGATCGAAAACAGCATGAACAACGCGGCATTCGTCAGCAAGAAATTGCGCAGGCCGAATACGCGCGTGAGCCATGCCGCGAGCGGGATCATGACGATCTCCGACATCAGGTAGCCCGTCGAAATCCATGTGCCTTCGGTGCCGGTCGCACCTACCGAACCCTGGATTTGCGGTAACGCCGAGTTCGTGATCGAAATGTCGAGCGTCGCCATCAATGCACCGAGCGAGCCCGCCGCCACGGCGATCCAATCGACCGCGCGGGCGCGCTCGGGATGGCCGGGCGCGCCTGCGGCGCTCGCCGGCAAGCTCGTCTCAGCCATGATCGCTGTTCGCTGCGAGACGTCGATCGTCCGACGCGGCGCTGCGCGTATCGATGTCGACCGTCACCGACAAACCGGGCAACAGTACGCTGCGCGTTTGCGCATCGGCTTGGACGCGAATCCGCACCGGCACGCGCTGGACGATTTTCGTGAAATTTCCGGTGGCGTTCTCCGGCGGCAGCAATGCGAACTGCGCGCCCGTTCCGGGCGCAAAACTATCGACGACGCCGTGCAAATCGACGCCCCGCAACGCATCGACGTGCAGTGTGGCGGGCTGCCCCGGACGCATGCGGCCGATCTGCGTTTCCTTGAAGTTCGCTTCGAGATACAGGCTCTGCACCGGCACGACGGTCAGCAAACGCGTACCAGGCTGCACGTATTGGCCCACGCGCACGGAGCGATCGCCGATGCGACCCGCGATCGAGCTATACAGCGTCGTGTCGTTCACGTCGAGTTGAGCCTGACGCAAGCTCGCGCGAGCCGCTTCCAACTGCGCCCGCGCCTGCGCGATTTGAGCGGAGGTGGCATCGATTTGCGTCTGCGCCGAGCGCACCGCGGCGGCATTGGCCGCGAGCGTTGCGCGCGCTTGATCGCGCGTGCTGACGAGGCTCGCGAGCCGTTCGCCGGTCTCGGCCCCCGTGGCGACCAGCGGCGCATAGCGGGCTACGTCGTCTTGCGCATGGCGCGCCGCGACGCGCGCCACTTCTTCCTGCGCCTGCGCCTGCACGACCGCCGCTTGCTGCTGCTTCAAATCGGCTTGGGCGCGCGCGAGGTCCGCTTCGCGGGCGGCGACCGTGGCCTGCGCTTGCGCGAGCGAGGCTTCGTACTGCCGCGTATCGAGGCGCACGAGCGGTGCGCCAGCGGCGACGGTCTCGTTGTCGCGCACGAATACCTGGGTGACGTAGCCGCTGATTTTCGGGGCGACGGTCACGTTATCGGCCTTCAAATAGGCATCGTCGGTGCTTTCGATGAAGCGATCGACCTTCCACCAATGGACGAACCAAGCCAAACCCGCGACCAGCGCGACGATCAGCAAACCAATGAGCCAGCGGCGGCCGCGCGCACGCCGCGGGCCGTTGGCGCCCGTCTCTTGCTGCGTGCCGCCGCGAGGCCGCGCGTCGATAGTCGTGGACATGTTCCGGAATTCCTATGAGGCAATGCGGGCACAATTATTCCAGTTGGAAAATTTGTGTCAAGTGATATATTTTCGACCGGTGTACCATCCACAGTCGTTTGAAAAGATTGACGAGCAACCATGAGCGAAACGAAGCGCCCTCGCCGTTCGACGGAAAGCGGCTACGCACGCGGAGAGGAAACGCGCCTTCGCATCATCCATGCAGCGATCGAGCTGTTCGGCGAGCGTGGGTTCGTCGCGGCCTCGACGCGCGAGATTGCCGCGCGCGCGGGCGTCAATGCACCGGCGCTGCAGTACTACTTCGAGAACAAGGAAGGCGTTTATCGAGCCTGCGCCGAACATCTCGCCGCCGAGGTGTGGAGCGTATTCGAGCCCGCCGTGCGCCACGCTTCGGACACGCTGCGTTCGACCGAGGACGTGGCTGAACTGATCGAAGCGTTCGTCGGCATCCAAAACGTCATGATCGACAAGGCGCTCAC
The DNA here is from genome assembly GCF_029522115.1 of Trinickia sp. Y13. Lineage (GTDB taxonomy): Bacteria > Pseudomonadota > Gammaproteobacteria > Burkholderiales > Burkholderiaceae > Trinickia. Next base: position 199,123 of record NZ_JAKWFK010000004.1, read on the forward strand.
GGCGCCGTCCGCCCCCACCTTGAAGCTCTTCTTCGTTCGCGAGCAAGGCGGGCAAGAGCCTCCCATCGCCACCGAGATTTTTCAGAGCAGGGTGCGTGGGCCACTCAACGACGTAGCAACGGCGCTCATCGCGAAGATCTGCGGCACCGCTGCCGACGATCCGCTCACCATTCTTCGTTTGCTGGCGCTACATGGGCAATTCATGTCGTTCCACATGGCGCCGCGCAGCGTGATGACGCTGCTGGGATGGTCCAAGATCGACGCCGAGAAAATCGAGCTCGTCAAACGAACGATCTTTGCCAACACGCGTGCCTTGCTGCAGCTGTGGGCCGTCGAACGCGAGGCGCGCGCGCCGGTGCGCAAAACGAGCCGTGCCAAGCTCAAGGAGAAGACGTCGGCCCAGCGTAGCCGTAAGCGGTGACGCACGGGGTTCAGCAACGCGGCCTTTCGGCGGCGGCTCCCTTCGAAAGGTGAGCGTTTTCGGGACCCGTACGATCGCCACCTCCAAAAGCCTTCTGCATAGCGGCGCAAGCACGCGCGATCCACTGGCTAAGGTGAGGGTTTTCAGGAGCGGCGAATGCGGCCGCAAGCACGGTCGCGCTGCGAGCGTTCATCGGCGCTCGTGATCGTTGGTCGGTTGGTCGGTTGGTCGGTGGTCGCGCGCCGCCCGCGGGACTGGCGCGATAGCCTATCGTGCAACTGTACATGGTCGATCCGCGGCGCACGGGCCAGAATGTCCGCGAACGCCTTTCCTTCCCCGGCCAGGAGTTGCCATGAACCCCATCCCCGACGACGTGCTGCGCATCGCGCAAACCGATGCTGCGCATGCGCTGTCCGCCTTGCCACAACCGTTCGCCGTGCTGTTCCAGCGTGCCGACGTGTCGGTCGAGCTATTCGCACCGCGTGAAATCGATACGCAGTCGCCGCATACGCGCGACGAGTTGTACATCGTTGCATCGGGTTCGGGCATGTTCGTGCGCGCGGGGCAGCGCACCGAGTTTCAAAGCGGCGATCTGCTGTTCGTTCCCGCTCATGTCGAGCATCGGTTCGAACGGTTCACCGCCGACTTCCGCACATGGGTGATTTTCTTCGGCCCCGAGCGCCCGGCCGCAACGACATAAAGCCGCCGAACCGGCGCAACGCTCGCCAACCCCGATCGCATTCAAGCCTTGCCGGTCAACGTGCGCGCATAGAGCGCGAGCATCTGCGCCGCGTCCACCTCGACGCACACGTCGCAGGCGGGACGATCGTCCCAATCGGGCGCCGGCGCAGCGAACGTCAGCGGCTTTTGCAGCGTGTGCCCGGCGGCGATGCCATCGGTCAATACGCGCACCGGCCCTTTTCTCGTTGTGTACAGTTGCGGCGCAAGCAGATACGCGACGGCCGACGAGTCATGCACATAGGTGCCGGCAAGCCCCGCACTCGATTGATGAAATGCTTCGTAGTGCCGAGAAACGTCCCAGACAAAACGGCCCGCCTCGCCCGCTTCGTCGCGCAGCCGAGCGATATATTCCGTCGTCATGATGGTGCGCTCGGTCACGTCGAGGCCAATGATCGCGACGGGCCACTGCGCGCCGAAGACGATGTCGGCCGCATCGGGGTCGCCCAGCATGTTCGCTTCGGCGGCCGGCGATACATTGCCGTTGATGCCTTGGGTGCCGAACGCACCGCCCATCACGACCACCCGTTTGACGAGCGATGCAATCTCGGGATCTTCGCCGAGCGCCAGTGCGAGGTTGGTCAACGGACCTACGGCCAAAAGCGTCACTTCGTGCGGCAACGCGCGCACGGTATCGATGATGAAGCGATGCGCCGGACGAGGATCGAGCGGGCTTCGATCGGCCGAACCGAACCCGGTATTGCCCAGTCCATCGCTGCCATGAATCCAGTCGATGGGCGACGGCGCCGCGCGCCGCAAGGGCGCAGCCGCCCCGCGCGCAACGGGCGTTCCGGGCGCGAAACGCCCCGCCAAGTAGAGCGCATTGCGTGTGGTGATTTCGATCGTCGAATTGCCGAACACGCTCGTCACGCCGAGCAGTTCGATTTGCGGATGCAGCGCCTGAAATACGAGCGCCATCGCGTCGTCGACGCCGGGGTCCGTATCGTAGATGACTTTGTGCATATTCAAAGATAGAAGGGATCGGGCAGTTGCGCGCGCGCGGTCGTGTCTCGCGTATCGCCGCGCAAGTTGCCGAGCCGAATCTTCAGGTCCGGCCCGCCCAGTTCGATGATGACTTGGCGACAAGCGCCGCACGGTGCGATCGGTCCGTCCGTATCGCCGATCACCGCGAGCGCTGCGAATTCGTCGCGCCGGCAACCTGCCGCGATGGCACTGAAAAACGCCGTACGCTCCGCGCAATTGCAAAGACCATACGATGCATTCTCGATGTTGCAACCGGCGAAGACCCGCCCGTCTTTCGTCAGCAACGCCGCGCCGACCTTGAACTTCGAGTACGGCGCATACGCGCTTTCGCGGGCGGTGCGCGCCCGTTCGAGCAATTGCTCCAACGTCATGGAGACCCCTTCCTCATTCGATCGGTTCGACGCTCAATGTAACGTCAAAAACATACCCGCAATCGTCGCGCTCATCAAATTCGAGAGCGTTCCGGCCAGCACGACGCGTAGCCCGTAACGCGCGACTTCCGAGCGGCGCTCCGGCGCAACGGCGCTGAAACCGCCGGTCAATACCGCGATCGAGGCAAAATTCGCAAAGCCGCATAAAGCGAAGGACAAAATCGCGAGCGTGCGCGGCGTCAACATCGGCAGCCCGGCCGCGGCCACGCTCGCCGCATCCTTGAGATAGGGCGAAAGCGAAGCGTAGGCCACGAACTCGTTGAGGATGATCTTTTGGCCGAGGAAGTTGCCCGCCACCATCGCCTCGTTCCAAGGCACCCCGATCAAGTACGCGAGCGGGGCGAACACGACGCCGAGCATCGATTGCATCGAAACGTGCGGATAGCCGAACCATGCGCCGACGCCGCCGACCAAACCATTTAGGAGTGCGATCAATCCGACGAACGCGATCAGCATCGCCCCCACCATGACGGCGATCTTCAGGCCTACGGCGGCGCCGGAACTGGCCGCTTCGATCACATTGGCCGGACGCCGCTCGTCGAAACTGAGTTGGTCGAGTTTTACGCGGGTCGCCTCCGTGGTCGGATGGAGCATCTTCGCGAATAGCAGGCCTCCGGGGACGGCCATGAACGAGGCGGCCAGCAAATATTCGACGCGCACGCCAAGGCCCGCATAGCCCGCCAGCACCGAACCGGCCACGGCGGCCATGCCGCTCGACATGACCGCAAACAACTCCGCTCCCGTCATATCGCGCGCAAAGGGTTTGACGACGGCAGGCATTTCGCTTTGCCCTAGAAAAATGGTGGTGACGGCCGAGAACGATTCGAGCTTCGACACGCCGAGCAGCTTTTGAAACACCGTGCCGAGCACGATCACGATCCAGCGCATGACACCGATGTAATAAAGCACCGAAATCAGAGCGGTCACGAAAATGATGGCCGGTAACACACGCACGGCGAATACGAACCCGCCATCGCCGAATAGCGCGAACATCTTCGATTGCACGAGGCCGCCGAATAGAAATTCGATGCCGGCATTGCCGTAATCCAGAACGTGATTGACGCCTGCCGCCATATCGGCAAGCACCACCTTACCGAACGGTACGAATAGCACGAATGCGCCAATTGCCACTTGCGCGAGCAGCGCCGCCGCCACCGTGCGTGGCCGGATTGCGCGACGGTTGCTAGAGAATACGAATGCGATGGCCAATAGCGCAGCCATTCCCAGCAGGTTTCGTGCGATCGGAGCCATATAGATTTCGAATTCGACGTTTTCCTTGGACTGCCTTGAACGGGCACTGGCGCCGATGCTGAACGAAACGACAGCCGAACGAAAAGCGCCCGCGCGCTATTTCGTTCGGCTCTCGCACCGGTGGGCGCGAGTTGCACTGACTTTACGCCGGCTTATTGCTCGATTAGAAACTTCTCGCGCCGCTTGCCGAGCCACGCTGGGGCGCGGCCGCGCCCCGTCCACGTCTTGCCGGTCTTGGGATCGCGGTACTTCGGGGGCAAACCTCCCGTCTTGCGCGATGCCGTGCGCTTGCTGGAAAATCCGAGCTCTTCGGCCGTAATGCCGTATTCCGCAATCTGCGCCTTGATGTGCTCGATGGTGCTGGCCAGCTCCTTTTCGCGCGCGGCTTCCATTTGAGCTTGAACTTTTGCAAGTTGCTCGGTCAACTGCCGGTACGTTGGCATAGACATTCGCCTCCTGGTAGGTACGACTTGATTGATCGGGTGAGGGTCACAGCGTTCTGACTGCCTTTTCGCGCAAAAGTGCAATCGTCGAAGTCGCTATCGCAAAAGGCAAGCCCAAGCGATGGACCTCGGCGGTCTCCGGCCACGGCACGATACCGCCTGCCACGGCCAATGCCCGCAACTCATTTATCCTTGCAGGCAAACAGTAATTTCTTGACGCCGTCTTGGCTCGATCGATCGATGACATCGATATCGCTCTGGCAAATGGCGCGCGCATGGTCCATGCAGTTCGCCCAAGGACCGGAGGCCGAACATTGGACGGCTGTCGTCGGACGCCCATCGCGCGTGAAGAGCGGAGCGCTGCCGCCGCACCCTGCCAGCATGAGCGCGCCCAGGGACGCGGCAGTCACGGCGCGCACCAACGCCCTCGCGGGCAATTGAAACAAAGACGTGCATTGCATTGAACGAGCTCCTTTGGCCTGACGTTCTTTTTCGAATGGCCGGAGTATGCCATGGCATAACGCCGATGCGATCGGGCAAATGTCTCGTTATGAGACCTATCGCCCGGCATGCTTCAAACCGCAATCCCAAGGGCCGCAATCTTTTTATAAAGCGTGGCGCGTCCCATTCCGATCCGAGCGGCGGCTTCGGCCACCCGGCCGCCCGTTGCGCGCAACGCGTCGCTCAAGAAACGCCGTTCGAAATCGGCGATCGCTTGGGCATAGGAATCGATGGCGCGGGGCGGTGCGCCTGTGGATTCCAGCCCGTCTGCGGCCGCGGAAAATCCCGCCGACGCCAACGACGCCGCGCCGATGAACGGCGCAAGCGTGCGCGCATCGATCCGCTCGGTGTCGCACAGCATGACCGCGCGCTCGAGCGTATTGCGCAACTCGCGCACATTGCCGGGCCAATCGTGCGCCGCCAGCAGGCGCAATGCATCGTCTTGCAACTCGAAGTGCCGGCCATGCCCGCCTCGGCCCGGCGTGGAAAGATCCTCCAAGATCGCGTAGGCCAACGCCTCGATGTCCGAGCGGCGCGCCCGCAACGGCGGCGCATGAATCGTCAGGACGTTGAGCCGATAAAACAAATCGGCGCGAAAGCGGCCGGCGGCGACGAGCGCGGGCAAGTCGGCCGATGTGGCCGCCACGATGCGCACGTCGGTGCGTACGATACGGTTCGAGCCGAGCGGCTCGAACTCCTGGTCCTGCAGCACGCGCAGCAACTTGCCTTGCAACGGCAAGGGCATATCGCCGATCTCGTCGAGAAACAACGTGCCCCCGTTGGCCAGCTCGAACTTGCCCACTCGGCCTCGCCGTTCGACGCCGGTGTAGGCGCCGGGCGCCGCCCCGAAGAACTCGACTTCGAGCAGCGTATCGGGAATCGCGGCCACGTTGACCATGACGAGCGGGCCTTTCGCACGCACGGACGTGCCATGAATCGCATGGGCCAGCAACTCTTTGCCCGTGCCGGTTTCGCCTAGCAGCAGGACGGGCGAATCGACGTACGAAGCGCGGCGCGCCTGGCGCTTGACTTCGAGACTGGCCGCGCTCGTGCCGACGAAGCTCGCCAGCGTGTACTTCGCGCGCCGCGCCTGCGCGAGCGATTGGCGCGCCGCGATCAGCTCCTCCTGCACGCGCGAATAGTGCGAGAACAGCGGCGTCAGCGACTTCATTTCGTCGAACAACGCAAAGCCGACCGCCCCCACCGTCTTGCCGGCCTCGTCTTTGAGGGGCAAGCGCGTCACGACGAGCGGCTCGCGCCCGTTCTCAAGCACATCGAGCAGGATCGGCTTGCCCGTTTGCACGACTTCGCGCATCAGGCTGTTCGGGATGACCGTTTCGCAATCGAGGCCGATCGCCTGTTGGCTATCGGTGAAGCCGAACCGCGCGGCGTAGCGCTCGTTGATCCAAACGATACGGGCATCGGCATCGACGATCAGCGTGCCTTCGCTGAAGTTTTCGAAGGTGCGAAACAGCGAATCCATGGCGCGGCGCAGGATCGCGTTGTAATCGGCTGGTACGCCGATGAGGTCCGTCATCATCCCAAGTCCTGGTGGTCCTAATGCCCCTAGTCGCCCTAGTCGCCGTAGTGGCGCAGTGCGCGGCTCGCGCGTTCGTCGCGAGTACGCGGTATCGCCTTGGCGCAACATCCTGCGCACTGATTCTCGAATTGGAGACAGCATATCTCAGAATAGAGACAGCGCCAAATCGGCAATCTACAAGGTTTTTCCGGGATCTCTCAATCGCTCCCGTGCAAATGGCGTCTCTGTTTAGAGAAATCAATGCGCATTTGAAACCGGATTCGCGCGCAAATGCGAGAACCTGCCACGCCGCGCGCACAGCGCGCGGCGATGGCACGAAACCTGCACTGCGGGCTGCCCGCGCTTTTTCGGCGCTAGCACCCACAATCACAACTTGGAGACTCGATGTCGTTCGTCATCGTTCTTGCCGCATTGGCGTTCTTGATGTTCGCCGCCTACCGCGGCTACAGCGTCATTCTGTTCGCACCGATCGCCGCCCTCGCGGCGGTGCTTCTGACCGACCCCGGCGCGGTCGCCCCCGTGTTCACCGGCATCTTCATGGAGAAGATGGTCGGCTTCGTCAAACTGTATTTCCCCGTCTTCCTGCTCGGGGCCGTGTTCGGCAAGGTGATCGAGCTTGCCGGGTTCTCCGAAGCGATCGTGGCGGCGGCCATTCGCTACATCGGCCGAGGCCGTGCCAATGCGGTCATCGTGGCGGTCTGCGCGCTGCTGACCTATGGGGGCGTGTCGTTGTTCGTCGTCGTGTTCGCGGTCTATCCGTTCGCGGCCGAGTTGTACCGTCAAAGCGGCATTCCGAAGCGCCTCATGCCGGGGGCGATCGCATTGGGGGCGTTCTCGTTCACGATGGATTCGCTGCCTGGCACGCCGCAAATTCAAAACATCATTCCTAGCGCGTTCTTCAAAACGACGGGATGGGCGGCCCCCGCGCTCGGCACGATCGGCTCGCTCTTCATCCTCGTCGTGGGCCTCACGTATTTGGAGTGGCGACGCCGTTCGGCCCTGGCCAAAGGCGAAGGGTATGGCACTTCTCTCGTGAACGAACCCGAGCATATCGGCACGGCAACGCTGCCTCATCCGCTGCTCGCCATCGCTCCGCTCGTGCTCGTGGGCGCCGCGAACTTCGCGTTGACCAAGCTGATTCCGCAGTGGCATGGCGCGGGCACCTATACCGTGCCGCCCGACGTGTTGCCCGGCGTGCATACGCCGCTATCCGCAACGATCAAGACAGTCGTCGCCGTCTGGTCGGTCGAAGGCGCGCTGATCGCCGGTATCGTCCTCGTCGTGCTCACCGCATTCAACCGGGTGCGCGAGCGCTTCGCCACCGGCACCAAGAGCGCCATCGCCGGCGCACTGCTCGCTTCGATGAACACCGCTTCGGAATATGGCTTCGGCGGCGTGATTGCAGCACTGCCCGGTTTCGTCGTGGTAGGCGGCGCGTTGAAGTCGATTCCCAATCCGCTCGTGAATGCGGCCGTCTCGGTCAGCTCGCTCGCGGGTATCACGGGGTCGGCCTCGGGCGGCATGAGCATCGCGCTCGCTGCCATGTCCGACTGGTTCATCAAGAACGCCGAAGCGGCGCATATTCCGCTCGAAGTGCTGCATCGCGTCGTCGCGATGGCCAGCGGGGGCATGGATACGTTGCCGCACAACGGAGCGGTCATCACGTTGCTTGCCGTGACGGGGCTCACGCACAAGGAGTCCTATCGCGACATCTTCGCCGTGACGCTGATCAAGACGCTGGCCGTCTTTTTCGTGATCGCCGTGTATTACGCAACGGGAATCGTTTGATCCACTGCGAATGACGCCGGGCCGCCACGGGTGAAGGGCGAGCGATGCGTCCGATCGCATCGCCTTACGATCCGCCAACACACGCCACTTGCCGTAGCATAGACAGCCGACTTCATTGCACTTCCGATGGGAGGAATCGATGTCCACTACGCAGAGCAAGCTGTTTTTCATCACGGGCGTGAGCACGGGCTTCGGGCGCGCATTGGCGCAGACGGCGCTCGCCGACGGGCATCGCGTGGTCGGTACGCTGCGCGACCAGACGGCGCTCGGCGAGTTCGAATTGCTCGGTCCCGGCCGAGCGATCGGTAAATTGCTCGACGTGACGCACACCGACGCCATTGCCGGTGTCGTCGCCGATATCGAGGGCAAGGTCGGTCCCATCGACGTGCTCGTCAATAACGCCGGCTACGGATACGAGAGCCTGCTCGAAGAGTCGACGCTCGACGAATGGCGCAAGCAATTCGACGTCAACGTCTTCGGCGCCGTGGCCATGATGCAGGCCGTGCTGCCGTACATGCGCCGCCGCAAGCGCGGCCACATCATCAACATCACGTCGATGGGCGGTTATATCACCGGCCCCGGCATCGGCGCCTACAACGGCACGAAGTTTGCGCTCGAGGGCATTTCCGAAAGTCTATCGAAGGAGGTGAAGGATTTCGGCATCAAGGTCACGGCCGTCGCACCCGGCGCGTTCCGCACGGATTGGGCCGGGCGTTCGATGGTGCGCGCTCAACGCTCGATTCCCGACTACGACGCCGTCTTCAATCACCTGCGCGAGCGGCGCCAAGCGATCAGCGGCAAGCAGCCCGGCGATCCGGCGAAAGCCGCGCGCGCCATCCTCGAGATCGTCGCCGCGAGCGAGCCGCCCGTGCATCTGTTGCTGGGTCCCGATGCGGTCAAGCTCGTCAACGAGAAACTCGACGCGCTGCGTGCGGAACTGAAGGCGTGGGAGCCATTATCGAAATCGACCGATTTCTCGTGACGAACACGAACGCTCGTTCGGCATTCGTCGCACATCGGCCGATGGGCTAGGGACGAATGCCGAACACGCCGTGCCACAGCGAGCTGAAGAACCCGGCATGCGCGGCGCTTTCCGTTTTCTCGGCCGCGTCGGCACGCTCCTTTGGGGGCCTGGCCGGTTGACGCGGCCGGCTTGGCGCGGTGCGGCGAACCGCATCTGATGCATCGGCGTTGGCCTGGTTCGCGTCTGCTTGGTTCGCGTCGGCCGGACCCGCTTCGAGCTTGCTAGCGTCGGGCCGACTCGCGTCGGGTCGAACGGCATCGGCGTCCCTAGCGTCGGCCTCGCGGCCGATCGGCGCTGCTTTGCGCGAAGCGCACAACGCCGCGACGCCATCGGCGATGCGCGCCGCCAGCGCGTCCTCACAGCCGCTGCCGAGCAAGACGCCGAATACCACGTCGCGGTTATGTCCACGCTCGCCGTAGCGCATCGCCTGGGATACATACCGCTCGTAACGCTCCTGCTCCGCCTGCGCTTGGCGCTCGGCGTTCTTGTGCGCCTGCCGTTCTTGATCCGCCTGCCCTTCCTGCTTCGTCTGCGCTTCCTGCCGCGGTTGATGCGACTCCTGCCGTTGCTTCCGGCGCGGCTCGCGCGCCTCACCCTGCGCGTCGCTGCGCCGCAGCTTGCTCATTTCCTCGGCGAACACGGCATCGTAGACACGCCGCTGCGCCGGGTCGGACAAAATGGCATACGCCTCTTTGATTTCCTGAAACGCATCATGCGCGGCGGCTTCCCGGCCTTTGTTGCGATCGGGATGCGCGCGCATGGCCGCCTTTCGATAGGCGCGCTTGATTTCATCGTCGGAGGCGTCCTCGTGCACGCCGAGCGTTTCGTACAACGTCGCCATAGCTCGTCGAAGGAAGGAGTTTCCAGGCTGTAGATCGTAACACCCCGCTCACGCGAAGCGTACCCGCTGGCATCGAGCGCAAGCGGCCGCGCCCGATTTAGCGCGCACCCGATAAGCCGACTGCGTTTTTTCGGCGATGAATAAAACGAGCGTCTTCCTGATTCTCATCCGCAGGGGGTTGATTTCAGCGACCGCTTCGATTTGAATGACGAGGCTTCGAGAACATTCCGCGCATTGAGAGCATGCGCGGTAGCCCGAACCCAGCCAGGCATAGCGAACCTTCGTTCTTCTCAAAGCCGTTTTTTGAGAAGAAAGCTTCGTCCCTTACTGGTTTCGCCGCGAAAACACAAACTTTCACTATAGAAGCGGGCCTCTAAATGAGCGAAAAAAAGAAAGCCTTGATTGAAACCGCGACTCGCCTATTCGCGCAGTTCGGTTTTCACGCCGTCGGCATCGATCGCATCATCGCCGAATCGCGCGTCGCCAAGATGACGATGTACAAGCATTTTCCGTCAAAGAGCCGCCTGGTCGTCGAGGTATTGAACGAGCAAGGGGCGACGCTCGCGGCCGGCATTGCCGCCGCCGTCGCCGCGCATACCGATCCATTGGATAAACTGCACGCCATCTTCCAATGGCACGATGCGTGGTTCCGCTCCGATACCTTTACGGGCAGCATGCTCATCCATGCGGCCGCGGAGTTTCATGCCGAAGAGAACGAAATCCTCGCCGCATCGCAAGCCCAACGCGGGGCGTTCGTGCATTCGTTGCAACGCATCCTCGACGAGCGCTTCGACGGCGAAACGGCGGCGCGGCTCGCGCGGCGCTTCGCGCTCTTGATCGACGGCGCGACCCTCGCCCGCCAGTTGAGCGGCCGCGTCGATGCGGCGCGCGACGCATGGGAAATCGCCCAAGCCCTGCTCGAAAACGAGCGCATGCACGTCGCGTAACGACGAAATCCGCCGGCGGCCCCAGCGCCGGCGGCGCCAAAGTGAGGAAATCCGGGAGCGTCAACCCCCAAACGCCCCGGTGTGGCGCTTTGTGTTCGCGTACTTTTAAAAGCCGCTGAAGCAAGCGCACTTCGCGATACACTCATCGGCATGAAATGGGCAGGAGGCGCGCAACCCTGTCGCACCAGCGCTATGCGCGGCCGACGACAGACGTAAGCCTCTGTAAGCCCGTACAATCGCTTCACCACGACTCGAGGAACGTTCGATGCGCACCACCGGCTCTTCCGGGGCAATGGCCCTGCTCACCGAGATCCACGACACGGGCGGACATGTCGTCCGCACTTTGCGGCTTGAAGCGACAAACGACGGAAAGAGTATTCATCTGATCGAAATCGACGAGCGCAAGCCCGGCATCCACCGCGAAGTCCGCTATGAGATCACGCCCGCCGAACTCATCGCGGCAATCCGCGCGCATGGGGCGGAATTACCGGGCGAGCAGCACGTCCGTTGAATTTTCGGAAAAAGGCCTACCGAACTCGCTCATACGAACCCAGCGCTTCGGCTCCGAGCCTTCATCGTTTGCGACTCTGAACGCCTGCGGCGGCCTTAGCGGCTCGCCGCAGGTCGCTTGCCGGCCTACCGGGCAACTCTTCCTCAAAACACCCGCATCGGCAGCGTCACCAAAAGCCGATATACCTGGTTCGTGCTATCCGAGTAATATGCCGAGCCGACATGCCATTGCGCAATGAGCGTGACTTTAGCGTTCTTGAGCGGGCCGCTTTGCACGACATACGTGGGAATGAAGCCAAATTCGTGGTGTCGGCCATGCACGGGTTGGCCGTGCTTGAAGTAAAGCGCCGTATAGGAGGGGCCATTCGCCCCAGCACGCCCCGCCATGGCCGATGCGTCGGCGCCCCACCCTTGCTGCGCCCAAATCATCGCCAAAAACCCAGGCAATCCCGCGTATTTACCGTCGAACGTGTAGCGCAACTGCAGCGATTGCTCGTGCGGCGCGTTGTAATCGACGTCCATCGAGTTGACGAGATAAACACCGGCTGTCTCGTCGATGTAGTCGAAGAACTGATCGCCGAGGATCTTTTGATAACCGAGCAGCAATGCATGCGGCCCGTGTTGCGCGGACACCGACACACTGTAGGCCGTGTCGTTCAACGGCCCTTGCAACGCGGCGCCGGTATCGCGCGTCGCATATAGATTCGCGAAGCCGGTCACTTTGAGCGTATCGGGCGTTCCGATGCCGTGTTGCAGCGACGCATAATATTGCCGCCATACGTCGTCGGCCTGATCCGCATAGAACGATGCCGAACCGTTCGGAGCGTAGTCCCATGTCGTACCCGCATAAGTCACGCGCTTGACCGCCACCCCACCGTAAGTCGTGCGCAAGTCGGTCAAGTTCGATTGCCCGCGCGCAACGACCTTCGTGAAACTGCCGCCCTGCACTGCCAGCCCGTCTATTTCACGGCTGAGCAAGGACGCGCCCAAAAACGTGGGTGGCAAAGCGCGATTGTCGTGCGGATCCAAGAACGGATTCGAGACGTCCTGCAGCCCATACTTCAATAAGGAGTCCGAAATACGAGCTTTCACCGCATACATGCCTGGATAAGCCCACGCGAGACGATTGGCGCCATCGCCGTGCCGTCCCAGATAGACCATGTTGCTCGCGCCGCGCCCGCCGTCTAGCTTGAGCGCGCCGAAGAGCGCCCCATCGACACCGAAACCGATCGGTCCTTGGGTGAAACCCGATTCGAATTTCGCTTGCAAGCCCTCCACCCAGGCATGGCGACGGCCGGAGCCATCGGCATGAAAATAATCCGTGTAATTGCGCCATTCGAGATCGAGGTGGCTGTCGGCAACGAATCCCTTGCTGTTCGTTTGGCTCGAGCGCGGCGGCGACGGCTTTTGGGTCAACGCCGATTCCGTGCCGACCACAGCGTTCGGCGTGGTGGCTTCCTGCGCGAGTTGCGATGACGTCTTCGCGGACCGGTCGTGCGAACCGCCGCCGCGTTCGGGCGGTTGTGCCGAAGCAGGGGGCGGCTCTATCGCGGGCCGCTTGACGGAGGAAGGCGCGGCAAGCGGTGCGAGCATCGGCGCTTCGTCTGCGCGGGCATCTGCCATCCCGCTCATCAATTGCGCGCCGCACAGCAGCGCGATCTCGATCGCGCATGATTTGACGGCGAATATGCTGTCTTGTCTCGGAGACATGGCTACCTCATGGATGGATCGACCCTGCCCGTCGATACGATGCCGACGAGCGTTCTCGTTCATCCGCCTTGGGGCGAGACGAACGCTTCCCTCGGCGTGGCGAAGGCCACACCGATAGAACTTGTTACTGCGTTGGAAAGTGGGCTAACTAGGTCTCGCCGGCGCGAAAGCAAGCGGCGAGCGAGCTTGCGCCTTCGCGCGCCTCGAGCTTCGGCGCCGCCTGCTCGCACGCCGCTACGGCGCGGGGGCAGCGGGTGCGGAACACGCAGCCCGAAGGCGGATCGAGCGGCGACGGCAAATCGCCCCTGAGCAGGACACGGGACCGGCGCCGTTCGAGCGCCGGATCGGAAAACGGCACCGCCGATAGCAACGCATGCGTGTAAGGGTGAGAAGGGGCGTCGTAGACCGCCCGGCTGTCGCCGAACTCCATGACGCGCCCCAGGTACATGACAAGCACGCGCGTACTGACAGCCTGCACCACGGCAAGATCGTGCGAGACGAACAGCATCGCGAGCGATAGCTCGCGCCGCAAATCGCGTAACAGATTCACGATTTGCGCTTGGATGGTCACGTCCAACGCCGAGACCGGCTCATCGCAGATGACGAGGCGCGGCTGCGCCACCAAAGCGCGTGCGATGCCGATGCGCTGACACTGACCGCCCGAAAACTCGTGCGAATAGCGCGATAGATGGTGCGCATTCAATCCGACCCGTTCGAGCATCGTGCGCACGCGCGCCCGCACTTCGGCGCGAGCCATCTGGGGCCGGTGCGTGAGGAGCGGCTCGGCGACGATGCGTTCGATCGTCATGCGTGGATCGAGCGAAGCGAGCGGATCCTGAAACACCACCTGCGCCTCGCGGCGCAAACGTTGCATCTGGCGGCTGTCTCGCCCGCTCCCTCGCACCGTTTCGTGCCCGCGCCAACAGATGCTGCCGCTCGTGACCGGCACAAGACCAACGATTGCGCGGGCAAGAGTCGACTTGCCGCAACCGGACTCGCCAACGAGGCCCATCACCTCGCCGGGACGAATATCGAACGATAAACCGTCGACCGCGCGTATCGACATGCGGTGCCGCCAGACCTGCCAGGGCCAGGCGGCGCCCGCGTGCCGAGCGCGAAAGTGAACGCTCAACTCACGCACCGACAGTAGCGGCGCGTCGCTCGTACGCTGTTCTTCATCGCTCATCGCGGCCCCCGGCAACTGTCTCTTGCATGCGCGAGCGCAGCCGCGGCCGTGCGTTCAAAAGGCCGACCGTGTATGGATGCGCGGGCGCGGCGAACAATCGAGCCGCGTCGGCCTGCTCGACCGCGCGCCCGGCGCACATCACCACGACTCGGTCGCATAGGCCCGCGACGACACCCATATCATGCGTAATTAGCAGCATGGACATGTCGCGGCCGCGAATCAGCGTACCCAACAAGTCGACGATCTGCGCCTGCACCGTGACGTCGAGTGCCGTCGTCGGCTCGTCGGCGATCAGAATGCGCGGCTCCGTGACGAGCGCCATCGCAATCGCCGCACGCTGACGCATTCCGCCCGAGAATTCGTGCGGATACATGCCGATGCGACGCGCCGCATCGGGAATATAAACTTGCTCCAGCGCTTCGATTGCACGCCGGCGCGCCTCGCGGCGCGAGAGGCCGCGATGCGTCTGCAACGGCTCGGTCAACTGCCGCTCTATCGTCAGAAACGGATTGAGCGCAGTCATCGGATCTTGAAACACGATCGCGATGCGCTCGCCTCGGAGCCGATTGAGCGATCGGCGATCGAGCTTCAGCAAATCCGTCCCACCGTAGCGCACCGCGCCCGAAACGCGCGCATTCGATGGCAGCAGACCCATGATGGCCATCGCGGTCTGACTCTTGCCGGAGCCCGATTCGCCGACCATGCCGAGCGTCTCGCCAGCCTCGAGGGAAAACGACAGCGCCTGCACCGCGTCGACCGGCATTCCATTGCGCGGCAGGAAGCGGACGTTCAACCGATCGACCTCCAGTATCGGCTTCATGACCGCTCCTTCGGATCGAGCGCATCGCGCAGTCCGTCGCCTAGAAAGCCAACGCAGTAAAGCGTCGAGCACAACATGACCGCGGGGCACAGCAACAGCCACGGCATCGCCTCCAGCTTTTGCGCGCCGTCTTCGATCAAGACGCCCCAGCTCGTCATCGGCTCTTGCACGCCGAGCCCGAGGAACGAGAGGACCGATTCGGTCAGCACGATGCCTGGCGCCATGACGGTCGCATAGACGATCACCACGCCCGCGAGATTAGGCACGATGTGCCGCGCGACGATCACCGGCCCGGCCACGCCCATCGCTTTGGCCGCATCGACGAATTCACGCGTGCGCAACGACAGCGTTTGCCCGCGCACCACCCGCGCCATGTCGAGCCACGAGAAAGCCGCAATAGTCAGGACTACCAAATAAAATGCGCGACCGAAAAGCGTCATCATGAGAATGGCGATCAGCATGTAGGGAATCGCGTACATGACGTCGACGATGCGCATCATGGCCGCATCGATCCGACCACCGAAGTAACCCGCGCATGCGCCATAAGCCACGCCAAACACACAGGCGGCGAGCGTGCCGAGCGATCCGACTTCGAGCGAGACGCGGCCGCCGATGAGCGTGCGGACCAGCAAATCTCGGCCCAATTCGTCGGTGCCGAACCAATGGCCGCCCTGCAGCGTAGGCGGCAGGCTCAGCGCAGTCCAATCGCTTTGCGCGGGATCGCGGCCGAGCCAGAGCGGCCCGGCGAAGCAGGCGAGCGCCACCAAGCCCAGCAACGCAGCGCCGGCAAGCGCGGTGCGATTGCGCGCGAAGCGGACGAGCAGAGCACGCGGCGAATCGCTCGCCGTCTGGCATCGATCGGACGGCGCCGACGAACCGGTCAAATCGGACGAAGAAGAAAGCGTCATGATTATCAGTACCGAATGCGCGGGTCGAGCAGCGCATAAGCGAGATCGACCAGCAGATTGAATAGAACGGCCGCGGCCGTCGTCAGCACGACGATGCCGAGGACCAGCGTGTAGTCGCGGTTGATGGCGCCGTTGACGACGAGTTGGCCCAATCCCGGCAGCGAGAAAACGGACTCCGTCACCACGGCGGCCGTGATCGACGAGATCGAGATCGCCCCGAGCAACGACACGACCGGAATCAACGCGGGTTTGAGGGCGTGCCGCCAGAGCACGATGCGCGGCGGCAAGCCCTTGGCGCGAGCCGTGCGGATGAACGGGCTCGACAGCACTTCGATCATGCTGGCGCGCATCACGCGCGCGATGGTCGCGACGTTGATGACCACCAGAAGAGCGATCGGCAATAGCCGATAGGTCCATGCGCCATCGCCCCATCCGCCGGCGGGCAGCCAGCCATGGCCCTCGCGCGTTTTCAGCACGATTGCGAAGATCCAAACGAGTACAGGGCCGAGTACGAACGGCGGCACGACGTTGCCAACGTTGCCGAGCAGCATCACGAGGCGATCGATCCATCGATCGCGCTGCACCGCCGCGGCCACCCCGAGTAGCACGCCGAGCACGAGCGCAATCGGGATCGATGCGCCACCCACGCCGATGCTGACGGGCAGCGCCTTCGCGACGAGGTCGTTGACGCTCCAATCGACGTAGCGGTAGGACGGGCCCAAGTCGCCCTGCGCCAGCGCGCCGAGATAGTGCAGGTATTGACGCCAGAGCGGCTCGCCCAAGTGGTACTTCATCTCCAGATTGGCCAGTGCCGCGGCCGAGAGTTGCTTTTCCGAATCGAAGGGGCCGCCGGGCGTCGCATGCAGCAGCAGGTAGCAGGCCGTGATGACGCCCAGCAGCGTCGGTATCGCCCAGAGCGCGCGGCGCAGCGTGTAGCGAAGCATCGTGCCTCCTGCCTCAGTGCGCGACGATGTAAAGATCTTGCGACGCGCGCTGATCGACGTAGTTCGTCGTCGAATAACCGCCCACGAAGGACTTCACGAGGCGGTCGGCCGAGTACTGGAATAGCGCGATCATCGGGTAGTCCTCCATGGCGAGCGCATGCGCCCGCGACAACAGCGCGGCGCGCTCGTTCGGATCGAGCCGCCCATTCGCCTGCGCAACTAGCGCATCCACCTTTGGATTGCAGTAACGCTGGTCGTTTTGAATACTGCCGCAACGAAGCACGTCGAAGTACGACATGGCGTCGTTGTAGTCGACGAACCAACCGTCGCGCGAGGCCTGCACTTTCCCTGCGTGACGTTCCCGGAGCAACACCTTGAACTCGACGTTTTCGAGCTTGGCCTCGACGCCGAGCTTCGTGCGCCACTCGGATACCGCGAACAGGGCAACCTTCTTGTTCAGATCGTTCGTGTTGTAAGTGAGCGTGAATCGCAACGGTCTGCCGCTCGAATATCCGGCTTGCTTCAACAGCGCGCGCGCATAGTCGACGCGCTTGTCCATCGGCCACGCTGCCCAGTCTGGAACGAACGGACTCGCCCCCTTCGTCCCGCTCGCGATCAGCCCGTACAGGGGCGCCTCTCCCGCTTGCAGCAGGCGCTTGGTCAGAAGCTCGCGATCGAGCACCATCGATAGCGCCTGCCGCACGCGCTTGTCCTTGAATACCGGATCGCGATTGTCGAGGCTGTAGAAATACGTGGCGATCTGCATGCCCGTGCGCAGCTCGCTGCCGAAGCGCTCATGCACTTGGCCGTAGAGCCCCGACGGGATGCGATAGGTGTAATCGAACTGACCGGCCTGATACATGCGCAAAGCCGTGCCGTCGTCCTCTATCGGAACGTAGGTCACTTTCTCGATGGCGACGCGGCTCGCGTTCCAGTACCGCGCATTCTTTAGGAGAACGATGCGATTGTTCGGTTGCCAATCGGCTAAGACGTAGGCGCCGTTGCCGATCAAGCCGCCGGGCTTGGCCCAGCGCTCATGCGTTTGCTCCACGGCATGTCGCGGCACGGGCGCCATCGACGCCATCGCGGTCAACTCGGGAAAGAATGCAGCGGGCGTTTCGGTTCTCACCTCGAGCGTATGCGCGTCGATGGCCGTTGCGCCCAAAGTGGCGGGCAAGGCCTCGCCTGCCACGATGGCTTTGCCATTTTTGACGAACTCGGCAAGGACCGTATACTTCGAGCCGGTCTTTGGATCGACCACGCGCCGCCACGCATAGACGAAGTCGTCTGCCGTCACGGGCTGTCCATCGCTCCACCGTGCCTGGTCGCGCAGCGTGAAGCGCCAGGTGTCGGGGCCCGTGCGCGTCCATGATCGCGCGACGCCGGGTACGATTGCGCCCGACGCATCGATGCGCGTCAGGCCTTCGAACAAATCGAGCCCGACCGTATTGGCAGCCCACGACTCGATGTGCGCGGGATCGACCGCTTCGATTTCGGCGGGAAGCTGGCGCGTAATTTCCTGCACGGGCGCGAGCTTCACGCCAGATGGAACAAGAACGGCAATTGCGGTTTCGCTGAACGCTAAGGCGAATGCGATCAACGCCCCCGCGAGACGATGCGTGGCTTTCATAGTGGCGGCGAGAGGGTTGGAAAACGGCAAATAAGGCAATCGAGCATTGCAGTCGGCATCAGACCACGCGCCCGTTTTCGTGTGCAGCTATCAACCGTGTGGGGCGCTCACTGGTGCATACCCGAAGTGACGCCCGCAACCCGCGCTTGGAGAATCGCGCGCGGCATGTACGGCCGCCGCGCGGCGGAGTAAGCTCGCGCAAGCGCGTCCGGCACGCGGCGCACTACCGTGCGCGATCGAGCAACGGCGTTCCAGCACCGCACGCACAACGTGCGAACCTAATTCGACCTATCCGGGAGAACTTTTAGATGAATTCGTCGGTTTCGCAAACGCGGTCGTTCACCACGGTCTTCTTGATCGAAATGTGGGAGCGCTTCGGCTATTACGGCATGGGCGCATTGCTCGTGCTTTATATGGTGGAGCGGCTCGGCTTCGGCGATGCGCGCGCCAATCTCACGTGGGGCGCATTCACGGCGCTCGTCTATGCCGCGCCATCGATCGGCGGATGGATCGGCGACAAGGTGCTCGGCTCGCGGCGCACGATGCTGTTCGGTGCGATGGTGCTTTCCCTAGGCTACGGCATGCTCGCACTGCCGAACGATCATCTTTCTTTCCTTTACGCTTCGCTCGGAGTGATCGTGGTGGGTAACGGGTTGTTCAAAGCGAACTCGGCCAACCTCGTGCGCCGCATCTACGAAGGCGACGACGCGCGCATCGACAGCGCATTTACGATTTACTACATGGCCGTCAACGTCGGCTCGACCCTCTCGATTCTCGCCACGCCCTGGATCAAGGATCGTTGGGGCTGGCGCACGGCCTTTGCCGTCTGCTGCGCGGGCATGGTGCTGGGCGTGGTGAACTTTCTCGTGCGCTATCGTTCGCTGTCCCATGTCGGATCGGCGCCAGACAGTCAGCCCATCGTATGGCGGCGCGTAGCGGCCGTCGCGGCTGGCGCAATCTTGCTCGGCACGGCAACTTCGTTCGTGCTAGGCGATAAGACGCTTGCCGTCGCCTGCGTCTACGTGGCCGGCGCGATCATCCTTGCGCTGTTCGCGTACATGATCGTCAAATGCGATCGCTCGGAGCGCGCCGGGCTCATCGCGGCGCTCATTCTCGTCATGCAGTCGATCCTGTTTTTCATTTTTTATCAGCAGCAAATGACCTCGCTGACATTGTTCGCCCTGCGCAATGTCGAGCCGGCCTTCTCGCTTTTCGGCGTGCATCTGTTCTCCTGGAGCGCTGCCCAATTCCAAGCGCTCAATCCGATTTGGATCATGCTGCTCAGCCCGGTGCTGGCATCGACGTATACGCGGCTCGCGAAGGGGCGCGGCGATATCAGCATCGCCGCGAAATTCGCGCTGGGCTATGTGGCCGTCGCCATTGGGTTCGTCATTTACGCGTTTAGCGGCCGCTATGCCGTGGATGGGCGCGTGTCGTCATGGTTCATGGTCTGGGGCTACGGCTTGAACTCGCTCGGCGAATTGCTCGTGAGCGGCCTGGGCCTCGCGATGATCGCGCGCTACATCCCTGCGCGCATGAGCGGGTTCATGATGGGCGCGTACTTTCTGGCGACGGGCATCTCGCAGTATCTGGGCAGCGTTGTGGCCAACCTCGCCCAGGTACGGTCGAACGATTTGCCCGCCGTGCAATCGCTGCCGCTCTACACGAATCTATTCGCGAAGCTAGGGTGGCTGGCAGCCGCCGGCGTCGTGATGTCGCTCATGCTGCTGCCGCTCATGCGCAAACTGTCGGATCAGCACCGTCGCGCGTCCGATGACGCGATCGCCGCGTCGCATAGCATGGCGGCTGAATGAGCTTGGGATACGGTGCGACGGAACAAAGCAGACGTCCGAACCGCCGCGTATCGAATGATCACTCCCGCCACCCATCGACCAAAGGAGCCGCTATGACCGGCGCATCCCGTCCGCGCAAACGCCACAACGTGGCTGGCCGAATCCGCATCGGCATCGGCGGCTGGACCTACGAACCGTGGCGTGGCCCGTTCTATCCAGCCGATCTCACGCAAAAACGCGAGCTCGAATACGCGAGCCGCAAGCTGACCTCGATCGAAATCAACGGCACGTTCTACGGCACGCAGCGAGCGACGAGCTTCGAGAAGTGGCACGACGAGACGCCCGACGATTTCGTCTTTTCGTTGAAGGCGCCGCGCTTTGCGACGCATCGGCGCGTCCTCGCCGAAGCCGGCGACTCCATCGAGCGTTTTTTCGCAAGCGGCGTGCTCGCGCTGAAAAACAAACTCGGCCCGATCAATTGGCAGTTCGCGACGACCAAGCAATTCGATGCGGAAGATTTCGACGCCTTTCTTACCCTGCTACCCAAGCGCGTCGAAGGCCGTGCGATTCGACATGCCGTGGAAGTGAGGCACGAGAGCTTTCGGCACTCCGAGTTCGTCTCGCTCGCGCGCGAGCATGGCGTCGCGATCGTGATCGCGGGCGATAGCGACTATCCGCGAATCGCCGACGTCACGGCCCCATTCGTCTACGCGCGCATCATGGGCACCGTCGATGCGGAAGCACTCGGGTATTCGAAAAGAGCGCTGGACGCCTGGGCCGCGCGGGCGAAAACGTGGGCCGAGGGAAAGCAGCCCGAAGACATGCAAACGATTGCCCCAACCAAGAACGAACCCGCGCCCCGCGACGTCTACCTCTATGTCATCAGCGGCTACAAGGTGCGCAATCCGGCCGCCGGAATGGCGCTGATCGAACGCATCGGCCAATCGCCGGATTAGCGCTGATACGGCTTACACGTACGTTCGCACCGGCCGCACGAAGGCCAAACCGCACACTAAAACAACCGCGGCGTACCCACCCAAACGAGCGTGACCTCGCCCTGGCCGGTGTTGGCCCAGCTATGAGGCACCGTCGATTCGTAATGCGCGCTATCCCCGGCGTAGAGCACGAAGGTCTTGCCTTCGAGTGTCAACGACATCTCGCCGGAAATCACGTACAGGAATTCCTCGCCCGCATGCGTCGTCACTTCCGCAGCCTCGCTCTGCCCCGCCGGCAAACGCACGAGAATGCTCTCGAGCTGGCTGCCGACCGACGAGTTCGTCAACCGCGCGAATAGATCCGTTGAATCGGCAAAGCTGAAGAAGCGCAGTTGGCCCGCACGCCTCACCGAGCGCTCCTCGCTGGGAGTATCGACGAAGTACTGCAGCGTGACGCCAAGTGCGGCGGCAATTCCTGCGAGTGAAGTCAGCGAAGGCGTGGCGAGACCGCGTTCCACTTGAGACAGAAACGGCTTGGAAATACCGGCTACCGTGGCCGTTTCATCGAGCGTCTTATGTAGGCGCTGCCGCAGCGCTCGTATCTTGCTGCCCAAATCCGCAGCTTGGCGGGCACTTTCGACGTTCAAAGGCATAGAAAATACGTTGTTCGCGGTAACTAGTAGTGGTCGAATCAAACTCGTTTGTGTGACGCCAAAGCGCCCGGCGCATCTTCGCGCAACCGGCTTCCCCAAAAAGAAAAAGCACTCTATGTTGCCAGAACACGCTTGCCGAACGCAAAAGGAAGGGTTTACCGCAACGCCGTCCGGCAGCTATTAGGGGCCGGTTCCCTTCGCTCCGCCACAAGCCCTTTGACGCGGCTCACACCCTAGTCGAGATATTCGCCGGCGCGCTGTTTCAAGGCCGCGCTGAATTCATCGAGCCAACCGATCGACAAGCGCCAACTCTGCCAATACAGATCGACGTCGAGATGGCGTCCTGGCGTCAACTCGACCAATTCGCCGCTGGCAAACGCCGGACCGAGCATCTTCGTCGGGCACATGCCCCAACCCAGCCCCGTGATGCAGGCGCGCAAGAAACCGCCTACGTGCGGCACCCAATGCTGGGGCGGATCGATGTCGGCGCGGGTCACGCGCCGCATGAACCGCGCTTGCAATGCGTCTTTCGGATTGAAGACGACGCACGGCGCCCGCCGCAGCGATTCCCGGTTCACGCCATCCGTGAAATAGCGTGCAAAGAACGACGGCGAGCATACGGCCAGATAGCGCATCCGCCCCAGACGCACGGATCGGCACCCCTGAACCGGCTCCGCCTGCGTGGTTACCGCGCCTTGCACGCTGCCGTCGCGAATGCGCTGCGCGGTGTGATCCTGATCGTCGATGACGAGGTCGAGCAGCATCCGCCGCTGCGAGCAAAACGCCGCTACGGCATCGACGAACCAAGTCCCGACGCTGTCGTCGTTCACGGCCACGCGCAGCGTTGGCCACGACTGCCCGAGCACGCTGCCGGCCATCCCCGGCATGTCATCGGATAACTGCGCCTCGAGCAAGCGCACGCGCTCGGTGTGACGGCAGAGCAACGCGCCCGACGCCGTGGCGACGCAGGGCTGCCCGCGCTTGACCAGCACGCTGCCGACGCGCTCTTCGAGCAGTTTGACCCTCTGCGAAACGGCCGATGCGGTAACGTTCAATTCCGACGCCGCGCGATCGAACGAACCGAGACGCACCACCGCCGCGAGCGCATCCAGCAAAGCGTAGTCGAGCATTAGCGTTCCTTAATCCACCTTAGATAAATTAGCTGTTCTTAGACTCATCCGGCATGCAGACTAGCGCCATTGCTTCGAATCGTCTACCGGCATCGCCATGAACTGGACCGCTTACACCCACGGGGCGGCGCTTTGCGCGTCGCTCATCGTTACGATCGGCGCGCAAAACGCCTTCGTGCTGCGCCAAGGCATTTTGCGATCGCACGTCGGCAAGATCGTCCTGCTCTGTACGGTTTCCGATTTCATCCTCATTGCGGGCGGCGTAGGCGGCGCAGCGGCGCTCGCGACGCGGTATCCACGTGTCGTCGAGTGGATCTTGTACGGCGGGCTCGCCTATCTCGCCTGGTTCGGCCTGTCCACGCTGCGGCGCGCGTGGCGCCCCGGTCACGCGGTGATGGAAGTCGCCGGCGAGCCGGCGGCCGCACCGACGGCGAGCACGCAACGCGGATGGTCGGCCGTGCTCATGGCGTTGGCGTTCACGTGGCTCAATCCGCATGTTTATGTGGACGTCTTACTGCTGATTGGAACGGCGGGAGCGAGAGAGCCGGAAGGATCTCGCGTCGCGTTCGCGCTGGGCGCGATGACGATCAGCCCGCTGTGGTTCGCATCGCTCGGTTACGGCGCGCGACTGCTGGCCCCGCTGTTTCGCAAAGCAACCGCCTGGCGCATCCTGGACGGCGCGATCGGCAGCATGGTGCTGTTCATTGCAGCCGTGCAACTGCGTTGACGCGAAGCGCGCCATCGCCGGGCCGCTGGCCCAATAAATCGCACACCTAAGGATTTCACTGTCGCGAACTGTCATGCGTTCGTGCTATAAAAGCCGCGGGCAATCGTTTGCGCGTGCCTGCCACACGCGCGTTCCGTGGTTAGGTGCTTACCATGAAAGTCATCGGATACTGCACGCTTTGGTCGATCGCGATCGCACTCTTGATCGCGATGTGCGCCATCATCAAGCAAGGGCATATCGAAGCCACCAGCACGAAGGACAGCGAGGTGGCCACCGGCAATGCCTCCAATCGCACGGCCGTCGGATCGCCGGACGCGAAACCCGTTTCGAGGCCCCCTGCACCGGCGGTGTGAAGGACCAATCTGGCGCAGCGGTTCGAGTCCCTCTCTAACCGCTGCCCTACATTTTCGCTTTACGCTGCTACGGAGACGAAGCTGAATTCCGGGCGTATGCCATCTATTTCGACAAAAGCACGGAACCGCGTCGAATTAAAATCGCTTCCAAGGCGATTGCTTATCGTCCCTCTAGACGAAAAAGCATGCACTCCATTCATGCGAATCGCGTGAATTCGGATTTTCAAAAGCGCAATTATCACCCGCTCTGTTGAATGTCGATTCATCTCCCGCGAATCGGGCCATCGGAATAATTCCGACACTCCGACCACTCAAACGCCGCCCTGCCACGCCCCCCCCAACGCCTCCGCTCGCCCCCTCGAAACTGCCATCTAAAAATGATTTACTCGAACGGCATGAGATCGATAAAACACTTCGCATCGCTTCCGTTTTAAACGATCGATCAAACCCATGCAAATTCTAAAAGAAATAGAAATATTCGTTTGGACCTGCGCCTCTATTTACACCCGTCGCGACACGCTCGTAAGGTTATGCCCGCCACTCCCCCTTATGCCAATCGGGGGCGTATATCGGTCATTCAATATTCCGCGCATTGCTTGGAGGAGACGTCCATGGCGCATATCGCGCGCACTCATTCGGCCATCGCGGCATCGTTCGGCACACTGGCGTTCGCACTGCTTTCGAGCGGCTGCAGCGGCGGCGGATCGGACGATCCGGCTCCGATCGCAACCGCTCTGTGCGCGAGCAACACTTGCTCGGGATCGGGCGCGGCCACCGTGCCGTCCGCGCCGAAAATGCTGTGCCCCGCCTCGCTCGACTACAGCACGATCTATAGCGGCGGCTCAGGCAGCGGCGAGTACATCAAAATCAGGTTCGATACGTCCAAGAAGCAGTACCAAATGACCTTCGTCGAATCGGCCGTGCCGACTTCGGCCGGACAGGTCAACACCACGCGCGCGGGCCTCACGATCACGGGCGATTTCGAGCGTCCCGATCTCTACTCGGTCGCGAACGCGCAAGGCGTCGCTACGACGCCGTTGAAGCTGCCTACCGCCGAGCAAAACCGCTGCGCGTTCGTGCTGAAGAACGGGCAAACCGCGGATGGCGGGTACAAGGTGGCGATCGATGCCAACGACCCGCCGGTGCTGTTCGTCGGCAACGGCATCGTCGGTGGCGGCATCCCCGGCTCGACGGTGCAATTCGATGGCATCGCGCTGCAGCCGGGGGTGCAGTTGGCCGTGGTGCCGAGGAAGACGTTCGACTATTACCCTTTCATCGCCTTCAGCAGAACCGCTACCGATTTTTCGAAGGTGGCGGGCCACTATAACGAACTCGGGATTCACTTCACGCCCTCGGGCGGCAACTTCCAGACAACCGCCGCCACCCCCCTCGGCGTCGCGCTCGGTTGGCAGGTCGATGGGGTGCAAGTATTCGAAACGTTGGCCGCCGACGGCTCGTGCGCCCCAGATAGCGGGCAGTCGTACACGTCCTGCCCGACGACGGGCGGCAATTGGACCTTGAGGACGAACGCGGACGGCACGCCCGACAATGTGTTCACGAGCGCCGCCAATCGAAACTTGGGCCTCGGCAATATCTATCCGGTCACTGGCGCGGGCGAGCTGCAATCGGCCCTCGCCGGCAATCAGGCGCACGGCGTCATGATCGCGGGCGAGATCGAGGGGCATGTGATCCCCGTCGTCATTCGGGTGGGATACGCACATTCGGGTACGGGCTTGCTCGATTCTTCGGTCGACGACCAGCTCGGCATTTCACTGCTCGCTCCGGTGCGGAACATCGACGCCTCCTCCTTGAGCGGCGCGTTCATCGGCGCGAACAGCGTGACGGCATGCGGTCTGGTCAGCGCATACGGACCAACGTCGGCCTCGCCGCCGATTTACGAAGGCGCGTGCTTGGACGATACGACGACGAAAAACGCCGGCGTCAATTACACGTCGACCCTCTTCGAAGGCGCGAATGCAGCTTTCCTCGATCCATTCACGTCCAAGGCGGCGACGAACTTCGCGCTCGACTTCACGCAAGCGCAGCCGGGACTCGTCGAAGTCACCGCGCAGAACGACTTCGCATCGGGCGCCGCCACCGTATTCAAGCGCGGCGACACCGGATATTTGATCAAGGCGGGCTCGGTGTTCGCATTGCTGATGAACGGCACGGGCCTGCCGAACCCCTTCTTCACGATCGGCGCATTCGTGCAGTAGTTGCGATAGCGCCTCCCGAGGCGGCCGCGTGGCGCCAGCCGGCCGTCATTCCATCCTGCCATCACTCTGATGAGAGGTTTTCGACATGAAGCGTTTCAAGCTCATTCCCGTAGGTGCGGCATTGGCGTTATCGGTCATGGTTTCGGCATCCGCCTTCGCCGTGACCGTTTCTCCAGCCGGTTCGATCAGCTTGACCGGCGCCGCCACGCTCACGAAGTCGGGCAACGCTGTAGGCTGCACGGCCAACCTGGTCGGGTCGATCACGAATACCGGCGCAATCCAGATCACCTCGGCCTCGTTCAGCGGCCATGCGTTATGCGCCGGCGTGACCGCGAGGGGCCTGCCGTGGACGGGGCAAGTGCTGTCGAAGACGGCCTTGTCGCTGGACAACGTCGCGGTCAACACGCCGCTCGGTGCATGCGCGCCGACCGCCATCAACGGGAGCGTTGCTCAAACGGCCAGCCCGAATCAAACGATCATCGGCCTTTCCGATCAAGCGCTGTCGGGCGGCTGCTCGGTCACGGGCTCGCTCAGCACGACGCCGTCCTTGACGGTGGAATAACCGGCTAGCCGCGGCCAAACGACCGCGGCGTCGAGCGCGCCCGCCTTGCGAGGAGCGAGCGCGCGACGCATACCGCTCGATGCGCGGGCTCTGCATTCAGAATCCATTATTCAGGACTCCTTATGATTTGGCGTAGCTTGCTCTCGATGGCGCTGGCCGCTTTCGCATTGGCCGCCTGCGGCGGCAGCGGCGGCGATCCGCCGGCCCCGGTCGCGACGCGGTTATGTCCGCCAGCGATCGATTACAGCACCGTCTTCACGGGCGGCGCCGGCTCCGGCGAACTCGTGCAAGTGCAACTCGACACGACCGCGATGACGTACAAGATCACGTACCTCGCCTCGCCGGTGCCCATCACCAAAGGCACCGTGTTGCCCACGCGCGCCACCGCGCCGAACAACGTCGCATCGGGTACGTTGACGCAAGAAACCTTGCTGCCGACGACGAAGCGCAATCAATGCGCGTTCCGTTTGAACGATGCGAGCCTCGATCCGGCCCGCCCCGCCCGCGTGTTCCTGGGCGAAGGGGTGCTCGGCGGCACAATTCCCGGGGCGCGAATTGCATTCGCAGGCGTGGCCGGCGTAGGCGTCGTGCCCGACACGACGTTTCCCTACTACCCGTTCATCGCCTTCTCCCAAACGTCGACGAACCTTGCCGAAATCGCGGGCGCCTATTCGATGCTCGGCTATCACAAAGTGCCTTCGCAAAACTTCGCGCCCGTCGCCGTCGATGCCTCCCTCACGATCAAGGCCGACGGCAGCTTCACGGAGTGCGACAACAGCGGGTCATACGCGGGGCAATGCAGGCAATCGGGAACGAACTTCGTCGCGCGCACCGATTCGGGGACGTTCGAGACCGATCGCTTCACCGGCCAAGTCGCACCCACGCAAGCCGTACACGGTGCGCAGGCGCAAGGCATTCTGATCGTCGGCAAGCTGCGCGGCCAGTTGGTGCCGATCCTCGTTCGCGTCGGCGCGGCCGATCCGTCGATCGTGTCGGCACCCGGCTCGCCGCCCAAATCTCCGCTGGCCGACGACGAATCGGGCATCGCCATGCTTGCGCCGCAATCGCACGTCGCCGCCGGTACGCAAAACGGCGAATACATCGGCGTCGACAGCAACTTCGCTTATCGCGCAACGGCGCTCGTGAACACGCAAGCGACGATGCTCGATCCATTCAATGCCTCGCTGGCCTCGCTCG
The DNA here is from genome assembly GCF_029522115.1 of Trinickia sp. Y13. Taxonomy (GTDB): domain Bacteria; phylum Pseudomonadota; class Gammaproteobacteria; order Burkholderiales; family Burkholderiaceae; genus Trinickia. The sequence goes on from NZ_JAKWFK010000004.1 coordinate 227,306, forward strand.
CGACCGCACTCGATCTCGATCACACCCAGGCCTTGCCCGGGCTCGTGGCGACGAGCAAAACCGGCGCGGCGGCCGCCACGCCCGCGGGCAAGATGATCTTTTCCGGCGGCGCGATCGGGTACCTCGACCTATCGGACCCGAGCGCACCGTACTTCGCCGTCAGCGCGTTCGTCCAGTGATCGCGTGACGGATCAGGCCAAGGAGTGATCGCTATGGGGACCAAAACCGCGGATGGGACGTTACTCGAGGTCAGTAACGCCAAGCTGAAGGCCGACCAGATCATCACGTTCTTGGCCGTTTCCTATCGGTTTTGAGCGCCGTCGTCCTCCCGTCGCCACGGCGGGGTTTTCGGACGCGGTAAAGACCTGCAGTATGATCCCATCTTTATTCCGAATCCCGGCGCCGCGGCGGCTTCGCCTGCGTTGCCCGCCGTATCGCTCCGTCAATGCTCACGCCGATGATCACGATCGCCGCCCGAAACCGTCGCCAACTGCTCGGCCCCGCCCTTTTGCTCGCCATCGCCGTAGGCGGGCTGTTTTACGTCAAATGGTTTCCGTATTACAACCGGGCGTTCGTGGCCGCCAGCCACCATGCGATCGGCAATTCCATCTTGATGGGCATGGCCTCCGCCCCGCCCGCCGCTTCGTGGAGCGCCGCGCTCGGCTATGCGCTCGCCTACGGCAAGGCGATCTGGCAAGCCATGGTGCTCGGCCTCCTGTTGGGCTCGGCCGTGCAGGCGTTGATTCCGGCGCAGTGGATCATGCGTGCGCTGGGAAAAACCGGCTTCGGCAGCGTCGTGACGGGCGCGGTCATGTCGCTTCCCGGCATGATGTGCACGTGCTGCGCGGCGCCAGTCGTTGCCGGATTGCGCGCGTGCCGCGCCGCGCCAGGCGCCGCGATCGCGTTCTGGCTTGGCAATACGCTGCTCAATCCGGCCACGCTCGTGTTCATCGGCTTCGTGCTCGGGTGGCAATGGATGGGGCTGCGGCTCGTGCTAGGTCTCGCCATGGTGCTCGGCATCGGCTACTGGGTCGACCGCAGCGCGACCGACGAAGAGGCCGTTGCCGCAAGCAGTGCGCTCGACGAGATGGCGCGCACCGAGGACACGGGCCGCATGCTCACGCGCTGGCTGAAAATCTTCACGCGCATGGCGCTGCGCCTCATTCCCGAGTACATCGTGCTGGTGTTGTTGATGGGCGCGGCGCGTGCGTGGCTGTTCCCGCACATCGGCCCCGGTATCGATGCAAGCATCGCGTGGATCTTGGCGTTCGCCGTCGCGGGCGCGCTGTTCGTCATTCCGACCGCGGGCGAAGTGCCGATCATTCAAGCGATGCTGTCGTTGGGCATGGCGACGGCGCCTGCCGCTGCCCTGCTCATGACGCTGCCGCCCGTGAGCGTGCCTTCCGTGGCAATGCTCGGTCGATCGTTCCCGCCGAGGATTTTGGCGCTCACATGCGCGTGCGTGGTGGCGGCAGGCGTGATCGCAGGTTGGATCGCGATGACGCTCGGCATGTAAAACCGACGCGGCCGCCGGGTCCGAGCTCGTTCGCGCCGCACCATGCGGCCTGCACGGCGGGCAGCCGCCTCGCTATGCAACCTGCGCGAACATCACGAACGCGGCCGCGGCCATGATTGTCGCAGCTAGCCATCCCAGCGCGCGCACCGAGCGGCCAGCCGTGTATCGCCCCATCACCGAAGCCTTCGACACGAGCACGATGATGACGACGATGAGCGGCACCGCGACCACACCGTTGATGATCGCGCTCAACACCAGCGCCTTCATCGGGCTGATCGGCGTGTATTGCAGGACGAGTCCCATGAGCACGCTTACGGCGATGATGCCGTAGAAGCCGCGCGCATCGGTGGCTTCCCGCTCGAGCCCTTCCTTCCAATTCAGGGCCTCCGACAGCGCGTACGCGCCCGAGCCTGCAAGCACGGGCACGCCGATCATGCCTACGCCGAAAATGCCCGTCGCGAACAGGAACGACGCGAAATTGCCCGCCAGGGGGCGCAGCGCACTCGCCGCCTGCGCTGCCGTGTCGACGTTCGTGATACCGGCCACGTGAAGCGTCACGCCAGTTGCCAGCATGATGAACCAAGCCGTCAAGTCCGAATAGAACATGCCGCTCCACGTATCCCAGCGAATGCGCCGCAATTCTGCGGGCGCGGCTCGCGCATCGACCATGAGCGGACGGCTGCCGCGTTTGCCCTGCATGTCTTCGACTTCTTCCGCGGCCTGCCAGAAAAACAGATAGGGGCTAATGGTCGTACCGAAGACGCCGACCACGACGGCAGCCGCCGCCGGCCCCGGCGTGAAGGCGGGCCAGACCGTATGCCAGGCAACCTGCTTCCATGGCACATGCACCGTGAACAGGACGGCCGCGTAGGCGAGCAGCGAAAGCGTCAGCCACTTCAAGAAATAGACATAACGGTGATACGGCACGAAGATCTGTAGCAGCAGCGTGGCGAACACGAAAACTGCCGTCATCAAGTGGCGGTTCACGCCCGTCACGAGTTCCGCGCACTCACCCATCGCCGCGACGTCGGCCGCGATATTGAGCGTGTTGGCGAGGAGCAGTAAAAATACGACGAAAAAAAGAACGGCTGGAGGAAAGGCAAGCTTGATGTTGGCCGCGAGCCCCTTCCCGGTCACCCGGCCCAGGTTCGCGCACATCATTTGGACCGCCGCCATCAACGGCAACGCAAGCGGCATCGTCCACAGCATCGTGAGACCGAACTGCGCCCCGGCCTGAGAGTATGTTGCGATGCCGCTCGGGTCGTCGTCGGCGACGCCCGTGATCAACCCAGGGCCGACCCGCGCGAGCGGATGCTCTTTCAACCGAGCGAACAGCGCGCGAAAGACACTCGGGCGCGGGGTGTTGTCGATGTGCATCGATTCGCCTCGGTAGTCAGCATCGAATCATTCGGGGACGTTGACCAAGAAGAGACGAGGTGCGCGCGCGGCCGCCCGATCACGGGCGCACTCCGACGGCCATTACGGGCCGGCAGCGCAAGCATGAACTACGGCGTCGTTTTGCGCTTGACGCAAGTCAAGGCTCGAACTTGCAGGCGCTCCGGCGTTCAGGCGTCAAAGATAGCTACAGACGTAATCCAACGTTTCGGTCACCTCGATATCGAAGCGGCTTTTGCCGGGCACGGAGAACGATTCGCCCGCACCGTACGTGGACCACGCATCGCTGCCTTCGAGCCGAATCCGGCATTGCCCCGCCTGCACTTCCATCAGTTCCGGCGCGTCGGTGCCGAAGTTCAGCGTACCGGGCAAAATCACGCCTAGCGTCTTGCGCGAGCCGTCGGCAAACAAAACGGTGTGCGAAACGCACTTGCCATCGAAGTAAACGTTGGCGCGCTTGATCACGGAAACTTGGTCGAATTGCGTTGCAGCCGTCATGGCGGGGGTTCCTCCGGGTTGTCGTAAACGAATGTAGCATCGATGCATCGCCGCGGATGCAGCTCGCCGTGCAGGCAAGCCTCGCCGCGGCGCACGGCCGTCATGATACCGGCTGTCGCGGCCATCTCCGCCATTCGGATACACGGTGGGACTTGGGATCGACCGAGATCGTCCAACGGCACGAAATCCTCGAAGCGTGCGATACGCGCCGTGACGAACTCGAACCCATGCGCGATATCGACGCGTCAGCGCTGTTTCAGCGATTCGGCCTTTCCGGCAAAAGCCCGTGGCTCGCTAGCACCCCTTGCAAGCGCGGCTGTATACCGTGCAACGACAGCCCGTCCGCCAATTCGACCAAAGGCGCGATCCGGCGCTTCAGCTTCTCGACGTGATTCTGTGCGATGTCCGCGATCCGATGATCGAGATAAGGATTGCTGAAGCGCTCCCTCACGCTGGCCAAATAATGCTCGGCTCGATCGCCCAAGCCCATGGCGACGAAAACCGGCAGCACCTCTTCATGCCACACCGTCTCGAGACCCTCGCGCAAGTGGCAATCGTTCATCGCATCGAGCACCGTTTCGGACGACGGCCGCGCATTGTTGCGCCACTGCTCGGCAAGCCAGGTATGGCCCAGATTGAGAAAGAAAAGTTTTAGCCGCTCGTAGCTGCGCAGATCGTCCGTCAGCGCGATGCACTCATGCGCACACGGCAGTTGCATTCCCGCACGCCGCTCGATCGCCCAGAGCGCGTAGGGCTCCGCGACTGCGCCTACCGGAGCGATCGGCTCCGACACGATTCGATCGACCAGCGAATTGACCCACACGCATCGCTGCCTCACATAGTCGACGAACGTTTCGGGCAACGACCATTGCCGCGCGAGCGCGACGACGATATCGCGCAACGTGTCGCCGTTGTTCTCCACCAACTCGCAGGGGAAGATCGACACGCCATCGCTTGCGCGCTCGCGCCAGCGAGCATGCAGCAACGCGAGAAGCTTTGCCGGGTAGCTGCGCGGGACGCCGCCGTTCGTAAGAAGATCGGGCGTGTCGCGTTCATCGAGTCGATAACCCATGTCGCCCGTGTTCGACACGATCACGCGGACGTCTTCGATCGTCGCGTGGCGTACGGCATCCCAGTCTCGGTCGGCAATCCATGCGGCGCGAATGGCATGGCCCGTCACGACGCGATCCACCGCCACGCCATGTTCGCTCCCACGAATTCGCACCGGATATCCGCCCGGTTTCGACAGCGCGTCAATACGGGCTCGACTCACCGGGCTATCGGTCGTCTGCACGACGCTGATGCCGCCAATCGCATCGCCGCGCTCGAGCGCCTGCGAGACGAACAACGCGACATGCGCCAGCAGAAATCGGCTCGTGCCGAATTGAAGTATCGGTTCGCTCATGCTGCGCACCCCGGCCGCTGCTTCACTGCTTCTAGCATGGGCTCAGCACTCCACCAACGCTTTCACCACCGTCGGCCCCGGCTCCAGTAATCGCGGCAGGCCGTCCGGCACATCGGCAAGATGCATGCGGTGCGTATTGAGCGCTCGATCGGGAATGCGACCCGCGCGCATCGCTTCGAGCACGGTCTCGAAATCCGCGGTGGTGGCGTTGCGGCTGGCAAGCAACGTCGTCTCGCGCTTATGGAATTCGGGATCGGAGAAGCTCACCTGCCCCGGCACGATCGAGATCAGCGTATAGGTGCCGCCATGGGCGACGAATCCGAAGCCGCGATTCATCGCATCGATATTGCCCGTCGCATCGAAGACGACATCGAAAAATTCCCCGTTCGTGAGCGACGCCAGTTGCTCCGTATCGGTAGCGCCCACGGCCACGGCTGCATCGACGTTCAGTTCGGAACGGCAAAATGCCAAGCGATCCGCACGCGTGTCGAGGCAAGTCACGTTGGCCCCGCGCAACTTCGCGAAGATCATGGCGGCCATGCCGATCGGACCGGCCCCTACCACCAAGACGCGTTGCCCGGACGATACGTTCGCGCGTCGCACGGCGTGCGCCCCGATGGCGAGAAACTCGAGCATCGCTGCTTGATCGAGCGACACGCCTTCGGCCTTATGCACGAACTGCGCCGGCACGCTGACGTACTCGGTGAGCGCGCCGTCGCGATGCACGCCCAACACCTTGATATCGACGCAACAGTTGGTCTTGCCTTGACGGCATGCCACGCAGTGCCCGCATGACAAATAGGGCATGACGTAGACGCAATCGCCAGCGGCGAAGCCGGAGCCGGGTTCCGCCTCGGTCACCACCGCGGAGAACTCATGGCCCATGACACGCGGATACTGCAGATACGGCTGATTGCCAGTGAAGATGTGCAAGTCGGTGCCGCAAATTCCGACGCGCGCCACGCGCAGCATCACCTCGCCCGCCGCCCGCACGGGCGGCTCGGTTTGCCGTGCGCGCAACACCCCCGGTGATTCGCAAATCACGCTAAGCATAGAAATATCCTCTTCGAACGAATCAAGCGTGGCGGACGATTCCGCCTACGCGATAGAACTTGCATGCATTGCCGCCGAAAACGGCGGGTAGCGCTTCCGAGCCCAACAACCGTGCGCAATCGTCTTCGCATGCAGCCAACCACTCGCCATAGCCGCCAGGGCCGGAAGCCAGGCGCAACACGGGCCAGTCGCTGCCCCACATCAATCGTTGCGCTCCGAACAGATCGGCGAGCACGCGAACATATGGGCGCACGCGCGCTCCGATCGTTTCGTCACCGGTCGCTTCACCCGCCTCGGTCCACAGCCCGGAAAGTTTGCAATGCACGTTCGATAACCGCGCAAGCGAACTCATCAGCGATAGCCATGGCTCGACCTCTCCGCGCGCAATCGGCGGTTTCGCGCCGTGATCGATGACGATTCGCAAGTCCGGGTAGCGCCGTGCAAAAGCGTGTAGGGCTCCGAGATGGCGAGGCAGGACGAGCGCATCGAAGCGCAGATCGTGCTCGATCATGGCCGTGACGGCGCGCTCCAAGGCGCGATCGTCGATCCATGCGTCATCGGCCAGATCCTGCAGCATCGGCCGCAGCCCACGGGCCTTAGGGTGTGCGACGAATGCAGCTACCTTCTGCGCCGCGTCCGCCGCCTTCAAATCAAGCCAACCAACGACGGCGCATACCGTCGGCGTCTGCTCGGCGATCCCGAGCAGATAGTGCGTGTCGGCCTCCGTCGGCAGCGACTGAACCAACACCGTGCCGTCGATGCGCGCAGCGACCAATTGAGGTTCCAGGTCTTGCGGGCCAAAATCGCGATGAATCGCCTCCAACTCGCGGGGCGGCCAGCAACCGGAACGCGCGTCGATTTGCCAATAGTGCTGGTGTGCATCGATACGCATCGGGCGAACGTCGGAGGCATTCATCGTAGAGAGATCGAATCGTGAGCGTATGAATCGGTGAATCTCGTTTCGTCGAAAGCGGCCCGCGTCGATCGGTTTGAGCGTCGACGCGGACCTCCGTCATCAATAAAGCACGTTCTTCGCTTCAGGCGAATCGAGGTTTTGCTTGTCGACCATCACGACGCCGGTATCGATGTTTTTCGCAACCTTCTTATGTTCGATCACGTTCACGACGGTTTGAATGCCCTTGTATCCCATCTGATAAGAGCCTTGAACGGCGATCCCTTGGATCGTCCCGTCACGCACGAAATTTTGCAGATCCTGATTGCCGTCGAAGCCGATCGCCACCACCTTGCCCGCCTTCCCGGACTGCTTGAGCGCGCGCCCCACCCCAATCGCAGTTGGCTCGTTCGCACCGAAGACCCCCTTCAGATCGGGGTTCGCCGACAGCACGTCGGTGGTCTGATTCAATGCCGTCGCCATCTGGGACTGCGAGTAGTACGGACCGACGATCTTCAGCTTGGAATGTGCCGCAAGGTATTTCTTGAAGCCGCCGACACGCCCGATTTCCGACCCGGCGCCCGGCACGTAGGACATGAGCGCGATCTTTCCCGTCTGACCGACGTGGGCGATCAGCGCCTTCGCACAAAGCTCACCGGCCTTCTCGTTGTCAGTGGACAAAAACGACTGGTAGTACTGCTTGCCCGCATCGGAGAGCGCCGAGTCGATCAGGACGACAGGGATGTGCGCTTCCCACGCCTTCTTGATGGCCGGCACCAGCGCGTCGGGATCGGATGGCGCGAGCACGATGCCTGCGACGTGTCGATTGACGGCGTTCTCGACCATATTGACTTCGTCCGTGATGTCCGATTCCGCGGCCGGGCCTTGGAACGTCATCGTGTAGCCCTTGGCTTCGCCGAGTGCGGCTTTCGCCCCCTTCTGCACGTTCTGCCAGTAGTTCGAATTGACCGTCTTGACGATCACCGCAATCTCGCCGCCCGCCGCGTACGCGCCCGAGCTGAACGCCGTGCCCAGCAGCGCCGCTATCGCCAGCATGGAAAACTTTTGCATGTCTCGCTCCTCATTCTCGTGGTTGGAACTTCGTTTGATTACCGCTTCCTGCTTCGCAATTGATCGATCCACACCGTGCCCAAAATCACGACGCCGATGATGATCTGTTGGATGAAGCTCGATACGCCATTCATGTTCAAACCATTGCGCAGCACGCCGATGACGAACGCGCCGATGGCCGTGCCCGAGATCGTGCCCACGCCGCCCATGAGCGAAGTCCCGCCGATCACCGCGCTTGCGATCGCATCGAGTTCGTACATCACGCCCTCGTTCGGCTGTCCGGTCACGAGACGCGACATCAACACGCAACCGGTTACACCGGCCAACGCCCCGGACAGGACATACGTAAACATGGTCACGCCCCGGACGTCGACGCCCGAGAGCCGTGCCGCCTCGGCATTGGAGCCCACGGCATAGATGTGACGGCCGAGCGAGGTCTTCGACAACAGGACGGCGCCGGCAATGAACAGCACGATCATGATCACGACGGGGTACGGAATGCCTGGAAACGTCGTGTCGGGAAAGCCGTCCGCGCCGATGCGGGAGATGCGGAACAACGCGCCGTTGCCCAGCACGCCGAACGCATCGCTCAGCTCGGAGACCGGCCGCGCGCCGGTGATTTGCAGCGCAAGCCCGCGGGCGACCAACATCATGCCGAGCGTCGCGATGAAGGGCGGCAACCCCATGCGCGTCACGCAGACGCCGTTGACGAACCCGCACAGCGCGCCAACACAGACGCCGCACAACATCGCGGCAGGCACCGGCACGCCCGCCTTCGTGAGCAATGCGGCCGATACGCCCGCGAGCGCGAGAACCGAGCCGACCGACAAGTCGATGCCGCCCGTGATGATCACGCAGGTTGCCGCAACGCCGAGGTAAGCGATCGACGTGACCTGCAGGGACACGGTCATCATGTTGCCGACCGAAAAGAACGCGGAACTCGTTACCGAAAACGCGATCACGAGGGCGACCAAGCTGCCCAATGCGGCGAACTTCTGAATGAGATCGCGGCGGCGCTGACGCGCGGCGCGATCGGCCACCTGGCTTCGATCCGATGTCATTTCAAGCATGCGTGAACCCCGAAGCAAAGTGCATGATCTCCTCCTGATTGGTCTGTTTCGTATCGAGAACGGCCGTGATGCGGCCTTCGTGAAATACCGCGATTCGATCGGTCATGCCGAGCAGCTCGGGCAACTCCGAGCTGATCAGCACGACACCGACACCGTCCGCCGCTAATCGATCCATCAATCCATAGATCGCGAACTTCGCGCCCACGTCGATCCCTCGCGTAGGCTCGTCGAAGAACAAGATCTTCGAGCCGCGATACAGCCATTTTCCGATCACGACCTTCTGCTGGTTGCCGCCCGACAAATTGCGCACGATCTGGTCGACGGACGGCGTGCGAATCGCCAAGTCATTCACATAGCGGCGCGCGACCTCCGCCTCTTCATCGAAACGAAGGAAGCCCGCACGCGAGGAAACGGCGCCGACGTTTGCGAGCGTGAGGTTCGCCGCGACGGACATGCCGAGCGCCAAGCCATCTTGCTTGCGGTCTTCCGATAGATAGGCGATGCCATGGCGGATCGCTTCGCGCGGCGAGCGCACCGTCACGGGACGGCCATCGAGTTCGATCGATCCGTGGTCCAACCGGTCCGCACCGAAGACGGCGCGCGCCACCTCTGTCCGGCCCGCGCCCATGAGCCCCGCGAAGCCGAGGATTTCTCCCCTGCGCAGATCGAACGACACCGGCCCGAACACGCCCTCCCGACGAACGTTGCGCACTCGCAGCAAGACGTCGCTGGTGGGCACGGAGTGCCTTGGCGGGTAGGCGTCGTCGAGCGAGCGACCGACCATGCGCGCGACGATATCGTTCACGCTCACCGCGGAAAATTCGTCGGTGGAGATGTAGCGGCCGTCGCGCAATACCGTGACGCGATCGACGATCTGCGCCATTTCATCGAGACGATGCGAGATGTACAGAATCGCGACGCCGTCCGCGCGCAATTCCTCGATGATGCGGAAAAGCTGCACCGTTTCCGACTCGGTCAGCGACGACGTCGGTTCGTCCATGATGAGGACGCGCGCCTCGAACGACAGCGCCTTCGCAATTTCGACCAGTTGTTGCTGCGCGATCGACAAAGTGCGCACGAGCGTGGTGGGCGCGACTTCCAAGCCGATCCGAGCGAGGCACCGCACGGCATCCGCATTGAGCTTGCGCGTGTCGACAAACGGGCCGCGTTTGGGCTCGCGCGCGAGGAAAAGGTTTTCCGCCACGCTCAAGTGCGGCACGAGATTCAGTTCCTGGTGGATGATCGCGATGCCGGCCGCCTGCGCCTGCGAAGTCGAGGCGAATCGCACCTGCTCCCCGCGGTAGCGGATGACGCCCTCGTCCGGTTGATACTGGCCGCTGATGATCTTCATCAACGTCGATTTGCCCGCCCCGTTCTCGCCGCACACCGCGTGAACTTCACCCGCCCGAAGGTCCAAACGAATGCCGTCGAGGGCAACGACCCCGGGGAAACGCTTCACGATTCCTTCGAGACGCAACAGCTCTTCGCCTGCGGCGCGCCTCTCGGCGAGGGCAAGACTCGATGGGCCGCCCGGCATGGTCATGACGTCATGTCTCCTATGAGGACCACCAACGCGCCTAGCGTGGTCAGTCCAATTTTGCTCGAACGAGTCGAAAGCCGCGTTTTGGTCATGCCAATCTTGCTTTATTAACATCGACCTTACCAACGGTGAAAACCCCTAGAAGCGGATCAACCCCACGCCGGGCGGTGTGTCCGAGCGCCATGCTAGACTTTGACGCAACCTGCGGGGGTGCCCCGCAGCATCGCAATCACCACATCATGAAATCGACGGAACCCAAGCGGCTTTACCAATCGGTGGCCGCGCAGATCCTGGCGCTCATCCGCAACGGTGAGTTCCCGCCGGGCGAGCGCCTCCCTCCGGAGCGCGAACTGGCGCTCAAGCTCGGCGTATCGCGCCCATCGTTGCGGGAAGCGTTGATCGCGCTCGAAATAGGCGGTCAGGTGGAGATTCGAATGGGCTCCGGCGTCTATGCCTGCGAAACCGGCGCCGACGATGCCGGGGCCGTCAGCGCGCTCGGCGATAGCCCGTCCGAGTTGATGCAGGCGCGCGCGGCTATCGAGGGCAGCGTCGTCGTGCTGGCCACGGCGCGGATGAATGCGGCGATGCTCGATCGCTTGCGTCGCACGGTCGAGCGAATGCGCCGGCTTGCTGCGGCGGGCAAGTCGCCGGTCGAGGCCGATCGGCAGTTTCATATGCTGATTGCGGAAGCCGCCGGCAATTCGGTGCTGAGCCGCTACATGGGCGAACTGTTCGATAGCCGCCACGATCCGATTGCAGCGGCCATGCGCGGCCACGCGGAGAGCGCGCAAACCTGGACGGCCGCCGTGCAGGAACATGAGGCGGTGCTCAAAGCGTTGCAGGCCGGCGATCCGATCGCCGCGCAAACGGCCATGCGCGCGCATCTATTGGCGTCGGAAGAGCGGTGGGTCAGTGGAGCATTGAAGCGCGGGGAGGATTAGCGATGCGCTTGCTAGCGAAATAAACGGAAATGCGCGAAACGCGATCTTATTGAAAGCGCGAAGGAGGATGCGCAGGTTGAAACTGTCGATCGGACCGGCAGTGACGCAACCGCGTTCGATATCGGTCACGCAGATACACAAAGGGCCGGTCAAACCGGCCCTTGTTTCACGCTTGCTCTACTTCAGAGCGTTTAAAGCGGCGTGATGTTTGCAGCTTGCAAGCCCTTCGGGCCGCGCTTCGTCTCGTAGCTCACCTTTTGATTTTCCGCGAGCGTCTTGAAGCCCTCGCCGCGCACTTCGGAGAAGTGAGCGAAAAGATCGTCGCCGCCCGCATCGGGAGTGATGAAGCCAAAGCCCTTGCTATCGTTGAACCACTTAACGGTACCGGTATCCATGCGAATTCCTGACAAAAAAATAATAGCTCCATTCCGGAGCGACAAAAAACTTCAAGGAAGAAGAGAGGATAACGAGTACCGCGCAGAAGAGGCGGAAAATGGTGATCAGCAATCGAGCTTCTTGAATATTTCGAGGCTCACAGTAACCTAGCGGGCCTGGAGTGTCAACGTATATCGTTAGCGCGGTCGTTTGACGCCTTATCGCGGCCGATCCATCGTCTGCTGCAGCGTGTCGATGAACGCGCGCACTTTGGCGCTCAACAACCGGCGCGAGCTGTATAGCGCCCAGATCTCCACCGCGGAGCCCGCATCGACGCCAAGCTGAACGAGCCTTCCCGCAGCCACGTCCGGCGCGGCCAGCAGCCCGGGCAGCAAGGCCACGCCAGCGCCATCCAGCACGGCCTCCCGCACCATCAGTAACGACGACATGTGCAAGACCGGCGTAGGCGTAATCGTGCGCAGCCGGCCGTTCTTCATCTCGATCTGCCAACGCACGTCGGCAAGCGTGTTACTGGTCAACACGGCCGGCAATGCGAGCGGCGCCGCGGGGTCTTTCGGCGCGCGCGGAATCGAGAGCGAGCGCGGTGCAACGAGCACACGGCGATCGGTCGCAATGCAGCGACCCACGAGCAGCGCGTCCTGAGGTGGATTGATACGCAATACGAGGTCGAAGCCGTCCTGCACGGGATCGGAAATGCGATCTTCCGCGACGATCTCCAACTCCACTTGCGGGTAGGCCAGCGCGTATCGCGACGCGATGCGGCTCAATACGACGTGGCCGAACACCAGCGGCGCGCTGACGCGTAACCGCCCGCGCGGTACCGGCGCCCGGGCGGCAACGGCTTCGCCCGCTTCCGCGATTTCCGCCAACAAGCCGCGTGTGCGTTCATGAAGGGTGAGCCCTTCCTCGGTCAAGCGAAGCGTGCGCGCGCCACGTTCGAGCAAGCGCACGCCAAGATCCATTTCGAGTTCGGCAACGTGGCGCGAGAGCGTCGCCTTGGGGCGGCCGGTCACGCGACTGGCGGGGCCGAAGCCCTTGTGTTCGGCGACGGCGTTGAAGTCAGCCAGTGCAGCGAGATCCATGTTCGTTCCATTTTCGAGACAGACGGTCTCGATTATCGGTCTTTCACTACATCCATGGAACGAATATCGTTCATTCCGCCGGGCCGACAAACGACGGCCCTTCAATCACCGAATCAAGGAGAAACATCATGGCTATTCTCGTGACGGGCGCTACCGGCGTCGTGGGTTCGCAAGTTATCGCGCATTTGCAGAACGAGGGCGCGCACGTGCGTGCGCTGACGCGCTCGCCGGAAAAAGCGAAGTTCGAAGGCAACGTTACGCCGGTGAAAGGCGAGATCGCCGATATCGCCGCCATGCGCGCGGCGATGCGGGGCATCGACACGTTGTTTCTGCTCGTTCCAAACGCGGCCGACGAACTGACGCAAGCGTTGCAAGCAATGAGTATCGCGCGCGAAGCGGGCGTGAAAGGGATCGTGTATCTGTCGGTATTCAAAGGCGCCGAGTACGTCGACGTACCGCATTTCACGAGCAAACATACGGTTGAACGGATGGTCGAGGAGATGGATCTTCCTGCGACGGTGCTGCGTCCCGCGTATTTCATGCAGAACGATGTCCGGCAGAAAGAGGCGCTGCTCGGGCATGGCATTTATGGCATGCCGATCGGAAACAAGGGCATTTCGATGGTGGACGTGCGCGACATCGGCGACGCAGCCGCTCGCGAGTTGCTGCGTCGTGCGCGATCCGCCGCGCCGTTGCCGCGCGTGACGTTCGATCTGGTCGGGCCGGACGCGCTCACGTCGGATGCGATTCGCGCAATTTGGGCCGATGCGTTGCAGCGCCCGGTTCGTTATGCCGGCGACGATCTGGACGCGCTCGAAGCGCAACTCAAACCGTTCACCCCCGACTGGCTCGTGTACGACATCCGCTTGATGATGCAGCGCTACCAGCAGGACGGCGCCGTGGCTACCTCTCGCGAAATCGATTCGTTCAGCGCTTTATTGGGGCGCGCTCCGCGCTCGTATCGGGACTTCGCGCAAGCCACCGCAGCAACATGGTCGTCTAGTTGAAGCACCGGCGATGAAGGTCACGCGTCGACGCATCGAACGCGCGACCCTCGGCAGGGCAAAGCGGCGGCGAGGCGTCACGACCTCGTAGCCGCTGCGCGTTCCTCGGCGTGCTCGCGCATTTCCGCACCGGACTGACGAAGGATATGCACTGCGGACGTCGACGCGAGGATCGAGATCACTGCGGCAACGGCCAGATCCGGCCATGCCGATCCAGTCCCGAACACGCCGAGCGCGGCCAGCAACACCGCGATGTTGCCGAGGACGTCGTTGCGGGTGCACAGCCAAACGCTGCGCATGTTGCTATCGCCTTCCCGATAGCGAAACAGCAGCGCAGCCACCATGCCGTTCGCCAGAAGCGCGCAGGCGCCGACCACTCCCATGGTAGGCACGCTCGGCACGCGCCCTGTGAAGAAGTGCCAAGCCGCCAGCGCCAATACCCAGACGCCGAACGCGAGCATCGTTGCCGCTTTGAGCCGCGAGGCGCGCGCACGCACGCCCAGATTCATGCCCAGCACCGCCAAGCTGATGCCGTAGTTAGCGGCGTCGCCAAGAAAGTCGAGCGAATCGGCCAATAGCGACACCGACCCGCCACGAAGGCCCGACAACACTTCGACGACGAACATCGTGCAATTGATCACGAGCGCAATCCAAAGCAGCCGGCGATAGCCTTCGCGCCGCGGGTTCAGTTGGTCGTCGCAATGGTGACAGCAATCACCGGGCATAGCCCCTCTCCATAGATCCCGAAACGCGTATCCTGAACCCTGTAGTCACTACAGGGTCAAGCCATGACGGCAACGTATTCCATTGGCACATTGAGCGAATTGTCTGGCGTCAACGTCGAGACCATCCGCTACTACGAGAAGGTTGGTGTATTGCCCGCCGTCAGTCGGGCCAGCAATGGGTACCGCCAGTACGACGACACCTCCGTCGATCGCCTGGCGTTCATTCGACGCGGCCGCGAACTGGGCTTCACCATCGATGAGATTCGCGATCTGATCTCACTCGCGCATCATCCCGACCAGCTGTGCGCAGACGCCGATCGCATGACGCGTGCCCATCTCGCAGACATAGAAGGCAAAATCCGTGACCTCCAGCGGATGCGGCGCGCACTGCTGCGAGCGGCCGACTGCCACAGCCAGACGGCGGAGCACTGCGAACTACTGCAGGCACTCGGCGCTGCCGCTGCGAGGAGGCGAAAGACATCATTGGCGCCTGGTGGTCGAAAGGTACCCGGGTCGTCACCGAATTCGACGAAGCCACGTTGAACTTCGCTTCCGGATTGCCTACCCCTTGCCCACTTGCTTGCCCCGATTGCGCGCCGTACCGCCGCCAGTCGCAGGCGCACCCAAGGTAGCGAGAATCCGATCGCGGCAAACCGTCAGAATCTCATCTGCCAGCAGCGAATCGTCCGGGCAAGCGCGCGACATGACGAGGGCGCCTACCGCCTGCGCGAAGATGCCGATGAACTTGGCCCGCGCCTTGGCTGCGTCCTCGCCATCGAGCGACGAACCGTGGCCATTCAATGCGACCAGCAAGTCCTCGATGCCCTCGGCAAACGTCGCGCGGACCGCTTCCGACTGGCGCGCGGCATCGCCTCCCAACGCCGCCATCGTGCAGCCGGTCGCACGCGTGTCGCGGTGCTCGCGCGAGAGGTAAAGCCGCACGAACTCAGATGGGTCCAAGCCGGCGCTCAGCGCCGCAGTCTGCGCGATGCCGCAGGCAGCCGATTCCGCCATCAAGTCGGCCTTTGAGCCGAAGTGTTTATAAAAACCGCCGTGAGTGAAGCCGGCGGCCGCCATCAGATCGGCTACGCCAACCCCATCGTAGCCGCGCTCGCGAAACAGCGCGGACGCCGTCTCGACGACGTGCGCCCGATTGGCCTGCGCCTGTGCCTTGGTGACCTTCATTTCTAGACCGCCGTGAGCAGATGTCTGCGGAAAAACCTCACTATACATTGATGTCGACCATCATCAAAGTCTTGACTATTTTGATTATGATCATCATCATTGTGTCGTTGTCGTCGATCACCCTGCTGCGGCGGCCGCGTTTTTGCCGCCGCTTTCGCCCCTTCCGAACAATGCTTGAAAAGGAAATTTCTCATGACCACGCTTTCGACCGTCCTCGTCACCGGCGCCTCCAGCGGCATCGGCGCCACTTACGCCGAGCGCTTCGCCCGCCGCGGCCATGACCTCGTGCTCGTCGCCCGCGACAAGAGCCGCCTCGACGCGTTGGCGGCGCGCCTGCGTGAAGCTCACGGAGTCGGCGTCGACGTGCTGCAAGCCGATCTCACTAGCCCGGCCGATGTGTCCGCTGTCGAAACGCGCCTGCGCGACGACGCTCGCATCGGCATTCTCGTGAACAATGCCGGCATCGCTCAAACCGGCGGCTTCCAGCAGCAAAGCGCGCAGGACATCGAGCGCCTGATCGCGCTCAACGTCACCGCACTGACGCGGCTCGCGGGTGCGGTTGCGTCGCGCTTCGCGCAGTCGGGTGCCGGCGCGATCGTCAACATCGGCTCCGTCGTCGCTTTGGCGCCCGAGTTCGGCATGTCGATTTACGGCGCCTCGAAGGCCTTCGTGCTCTTTCTGTCGCAAGGCCTGCACTTGGAGCTCTCGCCCAAGGGCGTCTACGTGCAGGCGGTGTTGCCGGCAACGACGCGCACCGAAATTTGGGAGCGCGCCGGCATCGACGTCAACGCGCTTCCCGAGGTGATGGAAGTCGGTGAACTGGTCGATGCGGCGCTGGTGGGGTTCGATCGCCGTGAACTCGTGACCATCCCGCCGTTGCACGTCGCCGAACGCTGGGATGCGCTCGATGGCGCCCGCCAAGGATTGCTGGGGGACATTCGGCAATCGCAAGCGGCCGAACGCTATCGAACCGAAGCCTGACCAGCGCGGGGCTGTCGCGAATTAAGTCGTGTCATGCGTTGCTCGCGGCTGCAAGCCGGACTTGCCTGAACCTTCTCGCCACCTACAACGAGAACCTCGTCACACCGGAGTCGAAGCAACATGAAAGCGCTCACATTCAAACGCTATGGCAAGACACCCGAGATCGGCTTGACCGAAATCGCAAGACCACGCCCCGCACCACACGAGCTTCTGGTGGAAGTCCATGCGGCGGGATTGAACCCCATCGACACGATGATCCCGAAGGGGACGTTCAAACCGATCTTGAAGTTCGAGTTCCCCGCCACGCTGGGCAGCGATCTCGCGGGCGTCGTGATCGAAGTTGGTAGCGGCGTGACACGCTTCAAACCCGGCGATGCCGTCTTCGCCAGCGTGTTCGATCTCGGCACGGGGGCCATCGCCGAATTCGCCGTCGTGCCGGAAAGCGCGGCGGCGCCCAAGCCTATTAATCTGGACTTCGTACAAGCGGCTGCTGTCCCCATGGTCGGGCTCACTTCATGGCAAGCGCTGAAGGAACGGGCCGGCCTGCTGCCCGGCCAAAAGGTTTTCATTCCAGCTGGTTCGGGCGGTATCGGCACATTTGCGATCCAACTCGCAAAATACTTTGGCGCGCATGTGGGAACGAACACGAGCACGGCCAATGTCGAACTGGTGCGCAGCCTGGGCGCGGACGAAGTGATCGACTACAAGAAGCACGCATTCGAGCAAGCGTTGAGCGGCTATGACATCGTGCTCGGCACCCTTCGAGGCGACGCGATCGAAAAATCGCTTGGCATCCTCGCGAAGCGAGGCAAGATTGTTTCGCTCGTCGGTCCGCTCGACGCAGCATTCGCGCGCACCCGCCGGCTCGGCTTCGTCTTCCGGCTCATATTCGCACTCATGAGTCGCAAGATCATGCGCCTTGCGAGCAAGCGCGGCGTCAGCTATTCGTTTCTATTCTTGCGCCCCGATGGCGCTCAACTCGCGAAGATAGGCCAGTTGCTCGAAGCAGAACGGATTCGGCCGGTAATCGACCGGGTCTTCCCGTTCGAGCAAGCGAAGCAAGCGCTAGACTATCTAGCGCGGGGACGCGCCAAGGGGAAAGTCGTCGTCAGCCTAAAGTGAGGAGCAACGGCGCGGCACGGGAGCCGAAGCGGCTTGCGTGCTCATCTACGTCAACGCATGAGGACTGATCTAGGCGGCACCGGCAATGGCAACGTCGGTGTTCATCTGCTCGACATGCTACAAAGTGCGGCAAAAGGGGCGGGACGTCAGCCTCGGACCGCACCTGTCTTCGGCGGGTTCGTCAGCCCATCATCGAATACTCGATTCGCGCTGCTTCACGTGATCGATGAAGGCCCGCAGCTTCGGCATCATCTGCCGGCGGCTCGGGTAGTAGAGAAACACGCCCGGCGTCATCGGCGCGAACGGCTCGAGGACATGCACCAGCTTGTCCGCTGCCAGCGCTTCAGCGGCTATCGGCTCGGGCACTTGAGCCAGCCCGACGCCTTCGAGGGCCGCGCCCAGCATCGTGGAAAAATCGCTGGCGATGAGCGGTCCGGCTACCGCGATCTCGATCGGCTGTTCGTTGTCATTGAACGACCACAGCGCCAGAGCGCCGCTCGATCGCCGCCAGCGCACGCAGGCGTGCCCGCGTAAATCGTCGATCCGTTCGGGCCGCGGGCGCTCCGCGAAGTAGGCAGGGCTTCCCACGACGATGAGACGAAGCGGCGGCGTCAGCGGTATGGCCACCATGTCAGGTTCGACGAATTGCCCCAGCCGAATACCGGCATCGAATCCTTCCGCGGCAAGATCGGTCAACTCCTTGCTGACGGCGATCTCCACTTCGATCTCTGGATACGCCTGGCAGAAGGTCGCGATAAGCGGTTCGAGCAGAATCGGCACCGCCGCCCGCGGCACTGAAAGCCGCAACAATCCGCTAGGCCGCTGACCCAGCCCGCGCGCAAGCTCGCTGGCGGCGAGCAGTTCCTCGAAGGCGGGCTTCGCTTGCGAAAGGAACCGCTCACCCGCTTCGGTCAAGCCGACGCTGCGCGTGGTGCGGATGAAAAGCGCGGCGCCAATGCGCGCCTCCAGTACGCGCACCGCCTGGCTGACGGCCGAAGGCGTCATGCCCAGTTCCGCCGCCGCCCGGCGAAAACTGCGATGCCGAGCGACGCTGAGGAACACCTCCACGCCATCGAGCGCGCCCTGCCTGACTGTGAAATTGCGCTTCATAGCCCGTGCACATTGTGAGCAATAGTCGCTCGCGAGGGGCCATGTTACACCTATGCCTGCAAGCGAGGCGGCGCCCGAACGTAGGCTCGAGCGCCTCGATACACGGCTGAAGCCATGGAGGAATCCCGCAATGATCGATGCACTGAATGGCGTGCGCGAGCACTATCGCACGACCGGCTTGGCCGAGCGGCTCAAGGTTGCGCTGGCGGCCCTTGGGCCGGAGGAACAGCTGCTCATGCCACAACAACTGGGCGCCCTGGATCAGTTTCATACGCGAGGCCTTGCCGCCACCGCGGAACTTGCCAAATTGGCCGGTATCACCGCCGAGATGTCGGTGCTCGACGTGGGTTCGGGCGTCGGTGGCCCGGCCCGCTTCCTGGCCGCAACTTATGGCTGCCGGGTGACGGGCATCGACCTCAGCGAACCGTTCGTGGATGCCGCACGTTACCTGACGCAGCGCACCGGCCAGAGCGAACGCGTGTCGTTCCGCGCCGCCAGCGCGTTGGCCCTTCCGTTCGACGACGGCGAATTCGATGTCGTATTGCTGCAGCATGTGGCGATGAACATCGCCGATCGGGTCGAGCTTTACCGCGAGATCGAACGCGTGCTGAAGCCGTCCGGCAGGTTCGCAACGTTCGACGTAGTGGCGAAGGACGGCGAGCCGCACTACCCCGTTCCCTGGGCGCGTACGCCGGCCACGAGCTTTCTCTTGACGGCCGATGCAACGCGCGCGGCGATCGAGCAGGCGGGTTTTCGGACATTGGTAGCGCAAGACGACACCGAAGCGGCCAAAGCCTGGATCGCTCAGTTGCGCGAGTCGGGGCCGCCGCCCGCGCCGAATCTCGGCGTTGTGATGGGGCCGGATTTCGCGCAGCTTGCCAGCAATCTGGGGCGAAATCTCATGGAAGGCCGTGTGGGTGTATTCACTGCAGTTTTCGAGGCCGCATCGTCGAAGAATTTCGCAGAAGGGGGGCAGCGCTGAGGCCTCCTACGGCGCTAAGCGGCAGTGTTCCGCTGTGCGCCGCACAGCGCACTGGAGCGCAGAGAATCGTTCGTCGAAGATGCACCGCGCCTGCGCGTCGACCGGCACGCCTCATCCGAATCACGCCACAGTTGTCACTCTCCCCTGCCGCGGACGGGGTGGCACTCTATCCACGGTCACCAACCGATGCGCCAGAACCTACCGGCGCAAACATGACGCGACACGTGGAGAAACGAAATGCAAAACATCGCCGTATGGGGTTTCAAGTGGATACCGCCTTTCGCCCAGGGGCTCGTGCGCGACTTGCGCGTTCGCTGGGCGCTCGAAGAGGCTGGGCTAGCCTATGAAAGCCGATGGATCGGCATCGACGAGTTGAAGACCGATGCCTATCGGCACAAGCATCCTTTCGGCATGGTGCCGGTGCTCGAGTCCGACGACGGCCTCTCGATCGAATCGGGCGCGATCGTCCACGCCATTGCGCAGCAGAGCGAGACCCTCCTGCCCGCCGATCTGCGCAATGTCACGCTCGCCTGGATGTTCACCGCGCTCAATACCGTGGAGCCGGTGGTCTGGAATCTCTTCACCATGGACGTGCTGCACCGTGACGAAGCGTGGGTGCCGTTGCGGCGTCCCGGCGCCGTAGACGAGGTCAAGACGCGATTGGCCGCGCTTTCCGACTGCCTTGCCGGTCGCGACTATCTGCTAGAGCGCTTCACGGCGGCCGACATTCTGATGACGACCGTCCTGCGCTTCATCAGGCATACGGATCTCGTGGCCGAATTTGCGCCGCTCGATGCCTACGTCAAACGATGCGAAGCGCGGCCAGCCTTTCAGGCTGCCTTGCGTAATCAGATGGAAGGCTACGCGCGCAACGAGCCGGCAGCGGCCTGAGCATGCAACAGCGCGGCCAAACGCCCGAAGGCGTTAGGCCGCTCATGACGGAAACCGAGTCGGCGAACCGCCGCAAGATTTCGCGGCAGCTTTGCGGTCGTTAGCTAACCCACGCGCCGTGAAATCCCGCGGGGATCCGCCTCGGCAGCCGCACCGTCGCAACCGGCGCACGTTCTATATCGTTGCCGTCGAGGATAACCAGATCGCTCGTATCCGTTGCACGACGATAGACGCAGACGAGCACCCAACCATCGTCCTCCGCGGACGATGCGGAACGCGCGACGAATACGGGTTCACTGTTTTGGTCGCCTTCGGGAACGCCGTATCGCTGTATCGAACCGGAACCGAGATCGTAACGAAGGACGCCTCGGAACTCCGTGTTCGTGGGTTGCTCCACGGCATATAGGAACCGATAAGCGCGGCCGGTTCGTCGTTCGTCGATGCGGGGCAGTTCGATATGCACATCCGCCATCTGCTTTTCCGTCACGACGCCGCTATTTAGGTCAATGACATAGCGCCATAGAACGCCGAGCGGGGACGGCTCGAACGTCGAATCGTCGTCGGCGAGACGAAAGTAGCGGGGATATCGAACCGCGTCCAATACGATCGTCGCCGCATCGGCATCGTAAGCATTCACCACGTGTTGAATAAAGCACGGCGCTATTTCAAACCACTGCACTTCACCGCCATGTCGCCGGACGACGCCGAGCCTCGCCTGGTGATCATCGCGCCAACGCAACGGCATTCGGTGCCCCCGGGATAGCATCGAAAAGTCGTATCCGACATTGAGATCCATCAGGATGCTGTGCGTCGCGGTGATCGCCATGTCGTGCATCATCGACGGCGATGGCATGTCGATGTCGACGTCCACGGTGGGTGCCCCTTTTGCATCTGCCACCGTGTAGCGCAAAAACGGCTTCTTCCAATCGGCGCGAAAGCTCATCAGCTCGCCCGTGTGCGGGTCGACTTTCGGATGGGCCGTCGTGCCATTCGCCAGGCCCGGATGACGACAGGTTGCCCCGAGCGTCTCGAGGGCGGCGGTGATCGCAAGCGGCGCACCGCCTTCAGCCAGTGCCAATATTTCACCCCCGTGGGAAAGCACGTTCACGTTCGGGTTCGTATCCAGGAGATCGGGCGCCGCATGAGGTTCGCGTGCGCTGGCCCAGCGCTTCGTGCGGGCCCAGCGATTCCGATAGTTCGTTGCACGCCCGCCGCTCAGCGAGATGCCATGCAACATGGCGTCTTCGGGCCACCAGTCCAACACGTCGTTTCCGTTGAAATGCCCGCGCAAAGGGTTGGGCCCATTACGCACCAATACCCCATCGAGCTGCGGCGGTATTTCGCCGATAACGGGAAGCTCCGTAATGTCGACTTCGTCGAGGACGGCCGCCGTGGCGCCGGAATTCAAGTCGAGTGTGGCCATGGTTGTCTTGGCCCCATCAGCGCGTGGGCGCGTGCTCATATGGGTCGTCGCCATCGACGACAGAGAGCGCGATCACGTGCTCGCGCACGTCCGTCGGCCATGCTGCGATCTGTTCACGCAATCGCGACTGATCGTTCGCAAATAACGCACGCGTGGCCTCTTCGAAACCAGGCATGTCTCCGGCCATCGCGGACATGAAATGGTAGGCGCGCTCCTGGGCTTTGCGACGCCGGTCTTGCTCGCCGTTCGTGCGCCGCGCTTCGTCGACCAGCTTGCGTAGCGCCACCGAAGCGCCGCCGGGTTGTGCGCTGAGCCAGCTCCAATGCCGCGGCAAAAGAGTGACCTCGCGTGCAACCACGCCCAACTTGGGGCGCCCGCGCCCGCGCGGCGCATTCTCCGCGCTGTCGGCTTCGCTCGAATCGCCTGCCGCTAGCGACGCGTCTTGTGGGGTGGCTCCGCCATGATCTTTGGCGCTAGCCGGGTGCGCGGCGAGTCGAGCCAATACTTGGTCATCCGTGCCGCGGGTGTCGATGTCGAGCGAGCGTCCGGTGCCGTCATCGAACATCAGAACAGGGCCCGATGCGCCGTTTTCGACGGCATGCTTTACCGCCAAGGCGACAGCTTCCAATGCGCCTGATGCGATGCGCCGATGGCCGTCGAAGGCGGTATAGGTAACGAGAGAAGGAGAGGACATCGTTCGAATCTCGAGTTGGAATGGTCCGCAATTTATACCCGGATGAAATAGATGTCAATATTATCCGGGTATAAATATCGAGATTCGAGGTTCGCTTCAACGACGACACAGCGCTCTGTGTGGCGTGGCCCGAGCGCCTGCATTGATGCAGGCTCACCTTTGCGATCGGTTGCGCCGCGTTGTCACAAGGCAGCATCGCCCCCTAACGTGGTCACTTCCACGGTGAGTTCAGGATGATGCTGCAGACGTTGACCCGCTCGAAGGCGGCATCTTTATGTGCCAGAAAATCATCGTTGAAGGTGCCGAACGTACTGCTTGGACGATGCTTCATGCCGTCATAAAAGGCATCGATTATCTTGTTTGCGAAGTCGGCCTCACGCGGATAGCTACCGACCACCGCGGCGCGCTGTTCCTCCGTGAGCGCGCCGAAGCCGCGTCCCGCCACGTCCATCCCGGCCCCCGCTTGCAGTAAGGCGATTTCCCCGTGCATGTGCTCTGGGATGCCCGGCGTCGTATGGAGTGCGACAGCGGTCCATACCCTATCGATGTCTTGCTCCAAAATACGATGGCTTCGCAAAAAATCGCGCGCGGCGTTCGCGCCGTCGACCTCGAAGCGCAACTGGCTTTCGCTATAGGCTGACGTGAGCCCTAGATCGTGAAACATGGCCGCAACGTAGAGCAATTCGGGATCGAAGGCGATACCCTTGCTCTTTCCGAGCAACGCGCCCCATAGGTAGACGCGGGCGGAATGATTGAACAGCAACTCGCTTTCGGTGTCGAGAATGAGCTGCGTGACTTCACGCATCAGGTTACTGTCGGGGATCACGACGCCGAGCATGTCGGCGCTCGACACAGCTTTGCCTTGAATCATCTGATTACTCGATCTATTAGGACGACGGACCCGCGGGCCAGCACCGATTGGCCCCGATACACGCACGAAGCTACGCTTTGATCGAGCCATAAAACAGCACCAAGATCGAGAACTTCCAATGCATCATGGCGAATACATCTCCCTCCCGATCGGCGTCGATCGCAACGGCCCCGCCTCGTTGTCCGCGCAGATCTACGCTTCGATCCGAAACGCGATCGAGACGGGGCAGCTCGCCGCCGGCGCGCGGTTGCCTTCGTGGTCGGATCTGGCGGCGCAACTCGGCGTGTCGCGGGGGACCGTGCGCACGGCGTACGAGCGCCTAATCGACGAGCAATTCGTAATCGGTCTAGGGGCAGCAGGTACGCGCGTAGCAGAACGCCCGTCTCTGCCGGCGATACCCAATTGGTCGCCGGACGCGCCGCCCCTTCCCGATCTCTTCAGCGATTTCGGTACCACGCCTTTGGTATTTCAAATGGGCGTGCCGGCCCAAGACGCCTTTCCGTTCAAGCTGTGGTCGCGTATCCAAGCGCATGCGGCGCGGCGCGCGGCGGCCGCTCCCGTCGGATACCCCGATCCTCGCGGCGATCCGGATTTGCGAAGGGAAATTGCCGCCTATCTCGGCGTGGCGCGCGGCCTGCGATGCAATCCCTCTCAGGTGTTCGTCACGACCGGGTTCTCGGGAGCGCTGAACCTGGCGATTCGCGGGCTTCAGGTCGAAAGGCGGGACGCCTGGATGGAGGACCCTGGCTTTCCGCTCACGCGCACCGCCCTCGGCTTGGCGGGAATGACCGTGACGGCAGTGCCGGTGGATGCCCACGGCCTCGACGTCGATGCCGGCATCCGGCAGACGCCTCAGGCCGCACTCGCCATCGTGACGCCGGGCCAGCAGGCGCCGCTCGGGATGACGATGTCGCTGCCCCGACGGCTTTCGCTGCTCGCTTGGGCCAAGCGAAACGACGCCTGGATCGTTGAAGATGATTATCTGGGCGAGCTTCAACTGAAAGGACGGGCGGCGCCCGCGCTCGCTTCGCTCGACCAAGCGGGACGCGTCCTGCACATCGGCAGTTTCAGCAAAACCATCACCCCAGCGCTGCGTCTGGGCTTTTTGGTGGTGCCATTGGCAATGGCACATCGATTCGGCGATATCTCCGCGTGCCTCGCACCCGCCCCGGCCGCATCGGTGCAGCACGCGGTGACGGAATTCATGCGCGACGGGCACTATCTGCGCCATCTGCGCCGCATGAAGCGCCTCTACGCCGCGCGGCAAGAAGCCCTCGTCGGTTGTCTCGCGCAAATGGGCTCCGACTCGCTGAAAGTGCTGGCCACGGCCGGCACGGCAATCGTGACCGCGCTGCCCGAATCGGTATCGGATATCGACATTGCATCGAAAGCTCGCCGCTCAGGCTTGGCCCCCGTGCCGCTCTCTTCCTGGTACATGCATGACCCGAGGCAACAGGGGCTGTTGCTGAGCGTGACCAATCTGAACGAGCGCACACTGGCTGCCGATTGCCGCCGGCTGCTCGAACGAATCGACGCGCGCAATTGAGCGTGCAGCAAGCGGGCCGCTGCATCGCGTCATGGTGCATGAAATATGTTCATTCTTGGTTCTTTCTCGTGCGCTATTTCGAAATCACAATAGGCGCATCTCAAGGAGCCACACGGTGATGAACATTCGATCTTTCGTTTCGGCTGCCTGCATAGGCATGGTCTTCAGCATTGCAATGCCCGCGGGGGCGCATGGCACGGGTGATACCGTCACGCCGAACTTCCAGCACGCCATTCCCAACATTCCGGGCAAGTCGTTGACTGCCGTCGTAGTGGACTATGCCCCCGGCAGCGTTTCACCCGCGCACGAGCACGCGAAGTCCGCGTTCATCTACGCGTACGTCGTGTCCGGCGCCATCGAATCTCAAGTCGACGACGGCCCGAAGCACATCTACCACGCCGGCGAAAGCTTCTTCGAAGCGCCCGGCGCCATCCACCGCGTCAGCCGCAATGCGAGCGACACCCAGCCTGCGAAGCTCTTGGCGGTGTTCGTTGTGGATAGCGACGACAAGATCCTGACCACCCCGGTCAAATAAATCGAGTGCATAAGGTAAAGGAGTGACTCATGAGCAAGCGTCTCGACTATAGCCAGATCGCGCCGGCCGGCGTAAAAGCCCTTGGCGGCGTCTACAGCTACGTCATGCAAAGCGACCTCTCGCCCGTTCTCGTCGATCTAGCCTACCTGCGCGTGTCGCAGATCAACAACTGCGCCTACTGTCTCGACATGCACACGCGCGACCTGCTGAGCAAAGACGTGAAAATCGAAAAACTCGCGCTGGTGCAGGCATGGAGGGAAGCGGGAAATCTATTCGACGAGCGCGAGCGCGCCGCGCTTGCGTGGGCCGAATCGGTGACGCTTGTCGCGCAGACGGGCGTCACCGACGAGGCGTACGAAGCCGCCCGCGCCGTGTTCGACGAACGCGAGCTCGTCGATCTGACGATCGCCATCAGCTTGATGAACACCTATAACCGCATGGCGATCAGCTTCCGCAATACCCCACAAGCCGTGTTGAAGCAGTGATAGAGTGGTGCCGGTCTTAGCGCGGTGTGAATCGAACGGCGTTTGCAGCGGACGGCGCGGCTCGACGTCGACGTTCGCCACCGCAGCGCTCGCACCGCCCAACTCAGAACCGGACATGAAACGATCGATCCTCGCTGCGCTCGCCTCCTCCTCTTTTGCCACCTTGTATTTCGCCACCGCCGTCCACGCCCAAAGCGACGCGCCTGGCCCATTTGCCACGCCTTCCGGCCAAGTGCAGTTCGTGCGCACCGGCCACGCATTCGTCGGCATGCTCGATAAGGACGTTTTCGACCGGTTCGGCGCAACTACGCTCGTGCATTTCGACGAAGTCGGTAGCGCAAACGATAGCGTCACGCGCTCGCTCGTCCAGACCGATTCGGGTCCCGTGCTATACGACTTCCGGCAACGTCCCCCCCTCGTGCAGCGCACGCATGCACGCATGGCGGTCAAGCGCGTGTTCTGGCAAGGAGACGACGTGGTGATGCAAGGCTCGCAAGGCTGGTTCAGCTTGAAGGGCGGTGTCTTGACGAAGCTGCGCGCTTCCAAGAAAACCTACCATTGATCGTAGGCTTCATCGCATCGCCTGCTCGCCGGTTGCCGACAATGGGTGCAGTACGTGTAATCCGCGAATAGACATACCAATCCATATCGCAGACAATCTTCGCGTCCGTTCACACCTATCGCAGGAGCCGCGATGTTCGACATTTCCGCGCTAAGCACGTTCGTTGCCGTCGTTCTGGGCCTTTTTCTGATTCCAGGCCCGGCCGTGCTACTCGTACTCAGTCGTACCGTCCAAGGCGGCCGCAAGACTGGCGTCATGACCGGGCTGGGAATAGCGGCCGGAGATTTCGTGCATACCGTGTTTGCGGCGGCTGGCTTATCGGCCGTGCTGATGACTTCCGCGCTCGCATTCAATGCGGTCAAGCTGATCGGCGCGGCCTACCTCATCTATCTGGGCATTCGTGCGATCCTCGAAAAGCAGAGCGATCCCTCGCTGCCGAAAATGCCGGCCGTCTCCCCTGCGAAAGCCTTTTTGCAGGCCGTTCCGGCTGAAGTGCTGAACCCCAAGACGGCGCTGTTCTTCCTCGCTTTCATGCCGCAGTTCGTGCATCCCGAACACGGTTCGGTCTTTTTTCAGTTTGCCATTCTCGGGCTCATCTTCGTCGTATTGAGTTCGGTCTATACCACCCTGCTCGTCCTTTCGATCCGCCCGCTTGGGCGTATCGTGAAGCATCTGACGTGGATCGGCCGGTGGCAAGGGAAAATCGTGGGCTCCATCTTCATCGCGCTGGGCTTGAAGGTCGCGACGCAACATCGCTGAGCGAGAGCCCCTCGTCCACCGTTGCCGCGAGCCGTAGCGCCGGGTAGGCGCTATCGACCGCTTCGAGATCCGCGCGCATCTCGGCAATCAACCAATCGCGCACCTGCGCGACGATCGGGCGGAGCGGCCGTCCCGGCGCCCACGACAGGCAGCACATTCGATCGGTGACGAGCAACTCCTCTTCGGCAGGTACGAGCGCGCCCTGGGCGAGCCAGTGCATCACCACGTTCACCCAGCCAAGCGCGATCCCTTGGCCGAGCAGCGCGGCCTGCACGACGATCGCGTAATCGTTGAAATTCAACACCCCCGCCGCCCGCCGCCTCTCCTCCTTGAATGCCGTGAAACGCGCGTGCCAGCCGCGCTCCTCGTCGTCCATCACGATGACCGTGTCGCCGTGCGCGCGCCAATCGTCGGTGCGCGCGAGCTCCTGGTAGCGGGGATTGCAAACGGGTAACAGCACCTCGGGCATGACCGGCACGCAGTTCTCGTGCATTTCGCCGTTCTGCGCGAAACGCATCCCGAGATCGACATCGCCGAGCGGCCCGCCGATGCGACCCGATATCAATTGAAAACGCAGATCGACCGACGGAAACGCTTGATTGAGCCGGCTCATGCGCGGCATGAGCCAGTGCGTCGTGAACGCCGTGGAAACGGACAGCGTAACGGGCTCCACGCCCGTTGCGCGCGCTTCGATCTCGCGAATGGCGTCTTCGATTCCGGTCAGCCCCTCGGAAATCTTGCGATAGAGAATCCTTCCGCTCTCGGTCAGCTCGATACCGCCATGCACGCGCACGAACAGACGCACGCCGATATGGTCTTCCATGCGCGCCAGCATTCGGCTCACGGCAGGCTGGCTCACATAGAGCTCCTGCGCTGCGCGCGTGAAGTTGCCGCAACGCGCGGCCGCTTCGAAGACGAACAGCGCATTCGCACTGGGGAGTTTTCTGCGTAGGCTAGGCATGACTTCATGTTATGCCCAATCCAACAATTAGGGAATTGCCGTCAAAAAACCCGCAGCCTATATTTTTGACATCAACAGGCCGACACGGGCGGGAGCCAACGATGGATGCACGAGCGAAGGCGGGCGTTTCGATTCGATCCGCAGCAAAGCGTTATGGCGCGATGGTAGCGCTCGACGACGTATCGCTCGATGTCGCGCAGGGAGAATTCGTCTCCCTGCTCGGCCCTTCGGGCTCGGGCAAGACGACGCTGCTCGGCATCCTGGGCGGGTTCGTTCAGCCCAGCGCCGGCAGCGTTTGGGTGGGCGAGCGCGACATTACATTCGCGCCGCCGCATAAACGCAATATCGGCATGGTGTTTCAGAGCTACGCGCTCTTTCCTCATATGACAGTGGGCGAGAACGTGGCGTTTCCGCTGCGCGCCCGCGGCGAACCGAAGGCGGGCCGGGCAGGCAAAGTGACCGAAGCGCTCGGGATGGTCGAGCTGCGCGGCTACGAACATCGGCGCATCAGCGAGCTCTCGGGCGGCCAGCGCCAGCGTGTCGCGCTGGCGCGCGCCATCGTATTCGAACCGCAATTGATTCTCATGGACGAGCCGCTGTCGGCGCTCGACAAGCAATTGCGCGAAACGATGCAGATCGAGTTGCGCCGGCTGCATCGTCGGCTGGGCGCGACCATCGTCTACGTCACGCACGATCAGCGCGAAGCATTGACGATGAGCGATCGCGTCGCCGTGTTGAAAGACGGCAAGCTCGTGCAGGTCGATACCCCCGAACGGCTTTACGACCGGCCCTGCAACGCCTTCGTCGCCAGCTTCATCGGCGAGGCCACCCTGCTGCCGGTCGAGCGCGCCGGCGACGATGCGGTGCGACTCGGCGATGCCGTGCTGCGCACAGCCTACCCGCTCCCGCGCGCGGACAAGCTGCTGCTGGCCGTGCAAACCGAAAAACTCGTCATCGACGCGGACGACGCACCGCCCGATGCGAACCGCTTGAGCGCGCGCGTGACCGAGGTGCTGTATCAGGGCGAGAGCCTGCGCGTGTTCGCGGCGCTCGGCGACGGCACGATCCTCAGCTTGCGCCAGCCGGGCAATCACGCCTCCCGGCAACGCGTCCCGCCGCCGGGGACCCCGCTGCGCGTCGCGCTATCCCCGCGCGACACCATCGTCGTACCGGCGTAAGCGCGTCGCACCGCCGCTTATCCATCCGTCTTTCTGGTTTCCGTCAACTGCAACGCAATCAAGGATGAACTCATGAAGCTCACCGATTTCAAGGTGCTGACGTTCGACGTCGTCGGCACGCTCATCGACTTCGAACGGGGCGTGCTCGCTTCGGTGCGCCGCCTCGGCGGTCCGGCCGCGAACGACCTGACGGACGACCAAATCTTCGAGCCTTACATGCGCGGACGCGCGGCGTTTCCCGGGCGCTCGAGCCACGCGATGGCGCATGTCTATCTGTCGCTCGCCAAGGAACTGGGTCTACCCGACGATCCTCAGTCGGCCGCCGCGTTCCAGCGCGACGTGCTCGAATGGCCGGCGTTCCCCGATTCGGTCGAAGCGCTCAAGCGGCTGCGCAAGCATTTTCGCTTGGTGGCGATGACGAACGCGGACCGTGTCGCCCTATCCGCGTATGCACATACGCTGGGCGATCCATTCGACGACACGGTGTGTTGCGACGAAACCGGCGTCGCCAAGCCCGACCCGCAGTTCTTTGCCTACAACCGCGGCCGTCAAGCGGCGTTCGGCTACAAGTTCGGCGAAATCCTGCATACCGCACAAAGCCAGTATCACGACATCGGCATCGCGACGGCGCTCGGCTATGCCACGTGCTGGATCGAACGCCGCCGCGGTCAGAACGGTTTCGGTGCGACCCCGGTACCGACGAAAGTGACGATGCCGACCTTCTGCTTCCCGACGCTCGCGGCCTTGGCCGATGCCGTCGAGGCAGAGCTCGCCCCGGCCTAGCCATGCTCGCGCCACTCGTGTCCACTTCGCCGCAGCCCGATTCGCTGTGGCGCCACCTCGCCGCACGCGCTGGCACGCTCGATTTGCCGGTAGGCGCGGGGCCGCTCACGCGCGACGTGCAGACCGACGTAGCCATCGTCGGCGCTGGCTATTCTGGGCTTGCGGCCGCGTATGCGCTCAGCAAGCGCGGCGTGCCGTGCGTGGTGCTGGACGCCAACCCGGTCGGATGGGGAGCGAGCGGGCGCAACGGCGGCGTCGTGTCGTCGAAGTTCCGCGTCTCGTTCCCGGCCATCGCGGCGCGCTACGGCTTGGATGTCGCCAAGCGCATGCACCGGCTCGCACACGATGGCGTGCGCGTCGTGCAATCGCTCGTCGATGAATTCGCCATCTCAGGCGCCGAGTTTCAGCGTACGGGGAGCCTGCGCTGCGCACACTCCGAGCGCGCGCTCGCTACGTGCGTCGCGGAAGCGGACTGGGTGCGCGCATCATTGGGCGACCGGTCGATGAAGGCGCTTTCGCGCGCGCAGACGCAGCACGAGACGGGATCGACGGGCTTCGTCGGAGGCGTGCTCAGCGAAGACGCGGGCACGATCCTGCCGCTGGAATATGTGCTGGGAATCGCGCGCGGCCTTGCGGCACGCGGCGTGCCGATCCACGAATCGACGCGCGTCGAGGCCATCGAGCCGGCGCGCGGCGGGCCAGGTGTCGTGCTCCGCACAGCGGCGGCAACGGTGCGCGCACGACAGTTGATCGTCGCGACCAACGCATATTCAGGCCTCAATCCGGCGACAGCTGCGTATCAACGCGAGCTCGTCCCGTTTCGCAGCGCGATGATCGCGACCGAGCGCCTTCCCGCGGATGTCGATGCAAAGCTGATGACGATGCAGCGCAGCTATACCGAAACGCGCCGGATGATGAAGTGGTTTCGCCGCGCCGACGGCCGCATGCTGTTCGGCGGCCGCGATGCCTTCGGCAAGGAAGGACAAGACACCGGCTTCGAGGCGCTGCGCCGCGCGATGATCGCGCTCTTTCCCGAGCTTGCCGACGTGCGCGTCGCATTCCGCTGGTCCGGCTACGTCGCAATGACGTTCAATGCGCTGCCGCACGTCGGCCGCAGCGACGATGCAACCGTGTTCTGCGTCGGCTATAACGGCGCGGGAGTCGCCATGGCGAGCCTCGTCGGCCAACATGCGGCCGCGCTCGCCCTGGGCGAGAGGCCCGATCTCGCGCTGCTGGCGCAGGACGGCTTGCGGCCGGTCCCATTTCATTCGTTGCGCGCGCCGGGCGTCAGGCTCGTTGCCGCGTGGTACCAGTTGCTAGATGCCGTGGGGGTATGATGACGACTGCCAGGGGAATCGCTTCGGAGCGCGAACTGATGCGATCGTCCGATACCGATCACGATGCCGCGCTGCGCTACCGGCGGCGCGAGGATCGCGCGATGCTGCTTCTGATGACGCCCGCCTTGGCCGTCGTCCTCGTCTTGCTGGTGGTGCCCCTCGCCTGGTTGTCATGGCAGTCCATCCGTCAAGACGGCGGCTTCACGCTCGCGAACTACCGGCGCATTTTCAGCGGCACCTACCTCGATACGTTTTTGCTCACGTTCAAGCTGAGCGTGATCGTGACGGTCGTGACGCTGCTGCTCGGCTACCCCGTGGCCTATCTGGCCGCATCGGTGCGCCCCAAGCTGGCGGCGTTGATTCTCGGCATGGTCATCTTGCCGTTCTGGACGAGCGTGCTCGTGCGCACCTACGCTTGGCTCGTGCTGCTGCAACGCACGGGCATCATTAGCAAGGCGCTGCTCGCCTCGGGCCTCGTCGATCATCCCGTGCAGCTCGCCTATAACCAATTCGGCACGATCATCGCCATGGTGCACATCTTGTTGCCGTTCATGGTGCTACCGCTCTATTCGGCCATGCAGAAGATTCCCGCCGCACTGTCACAGGCGGCGGCGGGCCTTGGCGCTTCGCCCGTCCATGCGTTCCTGCGTGTGTTCCTGCCGCTGTCGATGGGCGGCGTCGTCGCGGGCGTGACGCTCGTATTCGTGCTGTGCCTCGGCTTTTACATCACGCCCGAGCTGATGGGCGGCGGCAAGTCGATCATGGTGTCGATGGTCGTGAGCCGCAACGTCGAAATCTACAACAGCTGGGGAGCAGCAAGCTCGGTGAGCGTCATCCTGCTCCTGTGCGTGTTTGCAATCTTCTATGCCGCGAGCCGCGTCATCCCGCTCGACAAAACCTTGGGGGCAAAATGAGACCCATTCCGATCGCGCGCGGCCTGCTGATCGCATCGGTGGTGCTGATCCTCGCGTTCCTGATGATTCCGGTCGTGATCGTCGTGCCGCTGTCGTTCTCCGATACGCGCTTCATGACGTTCCCGCCGCCGGCCCTGTCGCTTCGCTGGTACACGGCGTTCTTCGGCAGTCCCGATTGGCTGGCCGCCGCGCGCACGACGCTCACGGCATCGTTCTTCGCCACGGCGATCGCCACCCCTGTGGGCGTGGCGGCCGCATACGCGATCGAGCACGGCACACACGCCTGGATTCGCCGCCTGAGGACCTTGCTGATGTTGCCGCTGATGGTGCCTATCATCATCGTCGCGGTCGGCGTATTCTTCGTCTATTCGAAATTGGACTATGTGAACACGCTCGGCGGTCTGATCCTCGCCGATGCCATGCTCGGCCTGCCCTATGTGGTGATCTCGGTCGGAGCGGACTTGCGCTCCTTCGATCACGCACAGGAGATGGCGGCGCGCAGCCTCGGGATGAATCGGCTGCGCAGCTTCCTAGCCGTGACGCTGCCGCAAATACGCTCGAGCGTGATCTCGGGGGCGGTGTTCGTATTCATCCAAGCGCTCGACGAAACCGTCGTCGCACTGTTCGTATCGGGCGGGCCGAATCAAACGTTGACGCGCCGCATGTTCGTCACCTTGCGCGACGAGATCGATCCGACGATCGCCGCGATCAGCACGATGCTCACGGCGCTTACGCTGGCTTTGGTGCTGATCGTCGTCATCAGCCGCCGCGGCGGAGCCGCGCAAGCAGCACGCGCCTGAGCGGCTCCGATGCGCCGAATGTTCCCAATGTTTCCGCAGTGCCGACTTCCCTGACATGCGAACCGGATTCCCCATGACCAATGCTCTGAAGTTCTACATCGACGGCGCGTGGGTTGCGCCTGCCGGCGACGCGCGGCTTGCCGTGATCGATCCGTGCACCGAAGCGCCCTTCGCAGAGATTGCGCTGGGCGATGCGCGCGACGTGGACCGCGCCGTCGCCGCGGCCCGGCGAGCCTTCGAAACGTTCTCGTTGACGGATCCCGCCGAACGCATCGCGCTGGTTAGGCGGATTCTCGATGCCTATCTCGCGCGCTACGACGACATCGCCGAAGCCATCTCCCGCGAGATCGGTGCGCCGCGCCCCTTCGCGCACGAATGGCAGGCGGGGCTCGGGCGCCGCCATTTGGAAGAGCTGCTGCGCACGTGCGAAACGTTCGCATGGCAGCGCAACAAGGGCACGTCGCTCGTGCGCCACGAACCCGTCGGCGTCGTGGCGCTGATCACGCCGTGGAACTGGCCGATGAATCAAATCGTTTGCAAGGTCGCCCCTGCCCTCGCGGCCGGCTGCACGATGGTGCTCAAGCCAAGCGAGGTATCGCCGCTGAACGCGGTGATCTTCGCGGAAGTGCTCGATGCGGCAGGCGCGCCGCCCGGCGTGTTCAACCTCGTGCAGGGCGATGGTCCGACGGTTGGCGCAGCGTTGTGCTCGCATCCCGGCATCGACATGGTGTCGTTCACCGGCTCAACGCGCGCAGGCGTGCAGATTGCGACGATGGCCGCGCCGAGCGTCAAGCGCGTGCATCAGGAACTCGGCGGCAAATCGGCAAATCTGCTGCTCGACGATGTCGATTTTGGCCTGGCCGTGACCAAAGGCGTGAACAGCTGCTTCAGCAACAGCGGGCAATCGTGCAACGCGCCAACCCGCATGCTCGTGCCGGCCTCGCGCCGCGAGGAGGCGATCGAAATCGCACGACGCGCGGCGGCCGCGCATCGGGTCGGGCCTGCCGATGCCGCCGGCACGACGATGGGTCCCGTCGTCAGTCAGGTGCAATTCGAGCGTGTCCAGCGGCTGATCGCGATGGGAATCGAAGAAGGGGCCACGCTCGTCGCGGGGGGCCTCGGCCGCCCTGAAGGGCTCGAGCGCGGTTATTACGTGCGGCCCACCGTGTTCGCCGACGTACG
The DNA here is from genome assembly GCF_029522115.1 of Trinickia sp. Y13. Classification (GTDB taxonomy): domain Bacteria; phylum Pseudomonadota; class Gammaproteobacteria; order Burkholderiales; family Burkholderiaceae; genus Trinickia. Next base: position 262,195 of record NZ_JAKWFK010000004.1, read on the forward strand.
GCCCGAGATGACGATCGCGCGAGAAGAGATTTTCGGGCCGGTGCTCGCGATCCTGCCGTATCGCGACGAAGAGGACGCCATCGCGATTGCAAACGATAGTCCGTATGGACTCGCCGCTTACGTGCAATCGAGCGACTTGGAGCGTGCGCGTCGCGTCGCCTTCCGTCTGCGCGCAGGCAGCGTCTATTTGAATTACCCTGCGTGGGACCCGGGTTCGCCGTTCGGCGGCTACAAGCAGTCGGGCAATGGCCGCGAGTATGGCGAGTGGGGCCTCGAAGCGTTTCTCGAAGTGAAGGGGATCGTCGGGTACGGGCACTGAGCGAGAACCCTACGCCGTGGGCTGCGGCTCATCGCCGTCAGGCAAGCCGTGATGTGGGGCCGAACGGCCCCGCAGCCTATCTGCAATCCGCTCGGCGAGCATGATGGTCGGCACGTTCGTGTTCGCACAGGGAATCGATGGCATCAACGACGCATCGCATACATACAACCCGCCCACTCCGTGCACGGAGCCGTCAGCACCCGTCACAGCGAGCGAATCGTGCGCCGCGCCCATTCGACACGTACCGGACGGATGCCACGTTCCGCCAACGTACTGCCTGACGAACTGCGTCAACGCATCATCGTCGGCCAACAGCGCGTCGAGCCCGATCCCTTGCGTCACGACTCGCTCGATCAGCCGCGCGCGCATCGGACCGGCGACATCGAGCAGTGCGCTGAGCGCGCCGCGCTGCATCGCATTCCATGTCCCCGGCCGCGCAATCGACGCGACGCGCGGCGAGTAGCTAGTCACGAAACGCGGACCAAGACGCGCCGCCAGTTGCGAGTCCGCAAGCGTTGCCGCACCGAAGCGCACGGCGCCCTTGAGCCGTTCGAGATCGCGTGCATCCGACAACATCGCGAATTCGACTTTCGGTTCATCTTCGGTTCGCGACGAGACGAGCGTCACGCGGCCGCGCGAATACGACTTGTTGACCCAGAAGAACATCGAGCCGAGCCGGTAGCCCACCGAATGCCAACCGGAGCGTGACAGGATCGCGCCGTGCATATCGCCCGCGGGCGTATCGGGCAAGCCCGACGAGTAGCGAACGATAGCTTGCTCGTGATGCTCGTCGATGAAAGGCGTGCGCGCCTCGCGCGGCAGGAACGCCGACACGGCGATCGACGGATGCTCCATTAAATTGCGGCCCACCCCTTCGCTCGCCGCCACGATGCGAATGCCGAGCGAGGCGAGCTGTCGGGCGGGACCGATACCGCTGCGCATCAGCAATGCCGGGCTGTGGATGGCGCCGGCACAGATGATGACGCGACGCGCGCTCAGTGTCGCGCATGCACTGTCAGCTAAGCGCACATCGGCGCCGATAGCTCGACGCCCATCGAACCGAACGCGTTCGACGAGGGCATCGGTGCGCACCGTCAAGTTCGACCGCGCGCGAGCCGCTTCATCGAGATAGCAGATCGATGTGGGAATCCGTTGACCCGATTCGCTCACGGCAATTACGCCGACGAACGCGCCGTCCTCCCATGGCCCATTCTGATCGCTGCGCAACGGAAAGCCGCTCCGCTCGAGCGCGCCGATGACACCGCGCACGAACGGCGAGAGCCGAGCGGGGCTCGCGCGCTGCACGCGCAGTGGGCCGGTCGAGCCGTGCAGCGGGCCGGTGACGTCGCAGTCGGTTTCCAACCGAAGGAAATACGGCAAGCAGTTCGCCCAATTCCAACCGGATGCGCCGAGCGTTTCCCATTCGTCGTAGTCGGCGGGCGCGCCGCGATTGGCCATGAGCGCATTGATCGCAGAGCCACCGCCGAGCAACCGTGCTTGCTCATAGCGGCGTTCAGCGGCGGGCTCGCTCATGCGTGCGCGCAGATGCCGCCAGATATTGCGCGTGTCGAGATAGGCGCGGCCCGGATAGCGGCTGCGAATATCGTCGGGCATCGACGTGGGTGTGAGATCGCGGCCCGCTTCGACGAGGCATACGGTTTGGGCGGCGTCCTCGCTGAGCCGCGCGGCAAGCACGCAGCCGGCCGAGCCGCCGCCGAGTATCAAGTAGTCGTACACCGTCGAGGGGCCGCAGAAAGCGCGATGCACAAGCGATAGCGATAGAAGCGGCTTTGGCTGGCTACTGCTGCATGAACTTGAGCCAACGCGCCTTCGCCTGAATGCCCGCGTCGGAGGCCCACCACTCCTCCGACATCAAGGCTTGCTTGCTCGCATTCTCCGGCGAACTCGGCAACTCGCTTGCGCGCTTTGCGGAAATCTTGCCCGTCTTGTAGGCAGCGGGATTGCCGGGCCCATAGTCGATATAAGTAGGCAAATTCGCCTGCAACTCCGGCGAAACGGCGGTGTCGACGAAGCGCATCGCGTTGGCCAGATTCGGCGCGTTCTTGAGCACGCACAACTGCGTGTTCTGCAAGATGCCGTCGTTGTAGGTGAAGGCGATATCGGGATTGCCTTTCGCGACCGTGCTCGCGCGGCCGTTCCAAATCATTTCCATATCGACCTCGCCGTCGTGCAGCAACTGCGCGGATTGGCCGCCGGAGGTCCACCAGACTGCGATATCGGGCTTGATCTGGGCGAGCTTCTTGAATGCGCGATCGACGTCTAGCGGATAGAGCTTGTCGCGCGGCACGCCGTCCGCGAGCAGCGCGGCCTCGAGCACTGTTTGCGGATCGTTGCGCAAGGCTCGCGTGCCCGGGAAGCCCTTGACGTTCCAGAAATCCGCCCAGCTTTGCGGCACCTTCTTCACCGTCTTTTTGTTGTAGCCGATCACCGTCGAATAGAACTCGTAAGCGACCGAATACGGCGTGCGGTATTTTTCCGGCACCGACGCCGCATTGGGCATCTTGGAAAAATCGAGCTTTTCCAGGAGGCCCTCGCGGCCGCCGCGCAGACAGTTCGACATGGGCGTATCGACGACGTCCCAGATCGGCTTGCCCGTCGCGCCCTGGGCCTTGATTTGCGGCCAGGCGTCGGGAATGCTGTCCTGCTTGATGGTGATGCCGAGTTGCTTCGCGGCCGGATCGAGGATCGCCTTCGTCTGCGCCTCTTGGTAGGCGCCCCCTTGCGATACGAACGTTATCTGTCCGGCGGCGAACGCGGGCGCGGCGCACGCACACCCGAGCGAGAGTGTTATGGCAACCGGGCACAAGCTATTCAGTTTGATCACGGCCTTTCCTCGACGCGGTTAAAAGAAAACATCGCCCGGAAGGGCCGACCGACCGATCGGCGCAGCCGCCCGCGCGTACCCCGGGGCATCCGGTTGCTTCGAATATAGTGAGCCAATTTTTCGGCTACAACGTCGAAATTGTTGGAGCGGCTATGACTTGATGTAATGTCTCGCCGTTTGCGACGGCGGCCTCGGACCGGCGAGCCAATGCGCGAGCCGGTCGAGGCTTGGACGATTGTCGCCGTCGGGTCCTCCGACCGTGCAGAGGCCTTATGTGCGGTTGCTCACACTTTGTTTCACTTTGTTTCAAACCCTCCGGAGGCCCGCCGGAAAAGGCGTTGCGGGATATTTTGAAATTCGGGCGCGATCGCGCACCCCGCAGCGCGGTTTAGATTTCAAACCCTCGACCGTTAAAGCATTCAACACGGAGGGAATGGACCTTATGAAGATCGAACCCGGCAGTAGAACGCGCCCGATTCCGCAGGACAACGCGCAACGCACGACGAGCAATGGTGATGCGAAAGACACCGTCGGCACCGTGCAGGAGCATAACGACACAGATGGGCAGCGCTCGACAGTGATTCTTTCGTCGATGTCAACGCTGCGCGCGTCGAGCGCCTCCGACATCGATACGGCCAAGGTCGAATCCATCAAGGCCGCGCTGCGCGACGGCAGTTACACGATCGACCCCGGCCGGATTGCAGACGGCATGCTCAGCACTGCCCGAGATCTGCTGCAAACGAGAAAGGGCTGAGCGCCCGACGGAATCTCAAAGGCCCGGGCCGGTCTTTGTCGATTGCACGGTCGCGCTAAGGTGCGAGATCGCCGATCAGTTTGGCGCCCTTGCCGATGACCAATGCATGGATCGCGACGATGCGTCAGGCAGCGAGACGCAGCGCAGCGATGCGAGTTCCATCGCTTAGGGGTCAGCCTTGGGTCGACCGAAATCCTTTGCGCGCCGCCCTCTTCAGTATGTGAACCCTTGCCTCGTGTACGAGACGTCGCGCCGGCGTCCCCACCAAGGAAGGTATGCATCGCCCTCCCCGCGCGCCCTGAACCAATTTCGCTCTGCATCGATCGGGATCAACTGAGCCGGCGGTGTGACGATCACCGCGCTCAGTTGGGTGGGGTCCGTTGTGCCGGCAACCAAGACATGTCCCCCGAGATGATTCGCTCGGCCAATTGCCAATGCTATATCAGTGAGTGCAGTGCCCGCACCTGTTTCGCCGAGCAAGGCCGGCATGTTGAAGGTCTGGTTCTGGAAGTCGAAGTCGGGCAACGTTTCAGTCAATGTTTGGGCTAGCGCCCCAATGCGCTCGGATACGACATCGCTGCCCTGGCCGACGTCGTGGATGACATAACTAATGTCGGATGATTTGATGTTTGCGTTGAGGGCGGCAGCATCGATCGCGGCCTTCCAGGCTTGCACTTTGCGGGATGTACCTACTTTCGGCTCGAAGTCGTCAACGTTCGCGGTTGCCACTCGGCTGATCCAAGCTAAGGGGTCGCGCTCGGTCTTCATCTGCGGTCCTGCAAGGATGAGCAATGTCATGTTTTCGTTCATCTGCGCGTGCTCCGGTGGAAAACTGGGTGCGTCCCAGTTCATCACCCAGACGCTTTCCTTAGGATGCGATTTCAGATAATCGAGAGCGGCGTTTAACGACACGAAACCTGCGTTGGCGCCGCCGAGGGTGACGTTGACACTGGGCGGAGTGTCCTTTGACCATAGGTCGGGGAAGTGCGGATTGCCGATCGCGAAATCGGAGATGATCTGCTGCTGTAAGTACTTCGCTTCCGCTACGGCATCGAGCCGACCGGCAGGAAGCGCATACTCAATATGGATGCCGGCGAGTTCGCGCCAATTGTGCTTCCACGTCGATGCGACTGTGTAGAAGTACTTTTGGTTCATCGCATAGCGATCGCCGAAGACCTGCAGTAATTCCCTTACGTACTTGTGATGGAACTCCTCGAATGTAGCCCTACCACGACGGCCGTCCGCGATACCTGCGACGGGCTTGATTGACGTAAACCCTTCCGGATCAGTCCGCACCATGTCGTCGTTTGCATTAGGCTTGACGAGACCTAAGGTCCACAGCAGTTGCCACTCCGTCGGGTAGTCTCGACGCTGCAGCGGATTGAGCCATTCGACGCCGACCACTTGCGCAGCGAATGGTTGAGAGGTCGCTGGCGATGGCGATTCCGATTCGGCTGCTTTGGCGGCATCCATCCGAGTTGGCGTAGCTGCAGCAGTGGAAAAGCATAGAACGGCGGTGGCCAGCAAAGCAGGAAACACAAAGAGTTGGAAAATCACTTCCTTCACGCTCCATGAACGATGCGCCGATTCACCTGAAAACATCAACACCGCAACACCAAACGACGCGATAAGCATCACAAGCGCAGCAAGCCCGAAGCGGCGGCGCCAAGTAGAAATGAGTTTCATAGGACACCGTCTCGCTGATCAACGATCTTCGGCGGAATGATCGCCTCCTGGTCAGATTTGACCCAGTCCGCAAGCGAATCCCCGTTCATCCAGCCGGTTCGAAAGTACTCCGCATACGGGTAGCTGGGATCGTCCTGATCCAATTTTTTCCCGAATCGCCAATCTGCAGCGACGCGAAGGTCTGCGAGATCCCCCTCCGACAAGTAGCAAAGCCCAATCGCCACGTCATACGCCAGCGCCTTCTCCGCATGCTCGGCATTGGTCAAGATCGTCGAGTGATTCGTCGCGTTGTTGTCGACGCCCTGCCTGAGGATCGCGTTGATCTGGTCTTTGCGCCAATATTCGTACTCGACGCTTGCTCGGCTCGGGTCGTCTTCACCTACGACGTTACCGTCCTTATCCACCCAGTCAGAGCGATTCTCGCGACGAGCCAGCATCCTCAGCGCCGCATGATCCTCGTACCGCTGCGCCGCCTCGGTTTGCACCGTGCCCAGTCGTTCTCCTTGCCACGCATCGTAGGGATCGTTCGGATTCAACGGCGTGCCGTCGCTGCCCTTATCTTTGTTGAGCGCTTGAGACGGAGGATCGAAGCCCTCGTTGAAATCGCTCCGGTGCTCCCCATCCTGGACGATGGACACCGCGCCGAACCGGACCGCTTTCGGCTTGAACGGCGTCTTCAATGCAGGCGCATTGATATAGATCCGCCAATCGGGATCGGGGCTAGCATTCACCGGGATCCGCGTGAATACGTTGACCAAATACAGCACCGGCGCAGTGGCCAAAGTCATGATCTGCGGCAGCGGATTCATGCCCGCCCTCAGACCGCGATCCAACGAGAAGCGAACGGCGGGCGAAGCCGGAAACCAGAACCCTTCCTTTTTATTCTTGCCACTGCGCCAGTCGTCGTCCCAGTAGTGGTAATACACACCGGTATTGCCCACTTCGAACCCCGACGAAAACACTCGCTGGGTAAACACACCATCGGCATTCGTATCGGCACGCTCCTTGTCGCTCAACCCACGCCAGCCGATGCCTTGGACGGTCTCAGCCGATATGACTTGATCATGCGGGCAGCAATAGAGCGTGACGCGTCCGTAAGTATGTCCGTTCAACCCGTGCGCGGTGCGATCGTCGCCCGCGTTGTACGCCGCGCCACCACTTGCTGACGTCCGCGAGTTCGCCATCTCCTCATCGAGTTCCGCCGCATTCGGCTCGTGGGCCGCGCGTTCACGCAAGATCTCGAAGTAAGCTTTCAGCGTCTCGGCGCGCGCCATGTAGCTTTCTCGTCCTCTGCGGCCACCCCGATCCTTGATGCCGCGCTGCGCCCATGAATCGGTCCCGATACTCGGCACAAGGCTATACGGCGGATTGCAGAGCACATACGTATCGGCGACGCACCTGCCGCTCGCGCCAAACACGTCGGTCACCTCGGCAAGCCGGTCGCCCAGGAACGCGGCGGCCATCCCAACCATGTTTCCCTGACTATGACAAACCACTGTGATCGGCGTATCCGCCTGCTTTCGACGAATCGCTTCGATCAGCTTAGCGAGGCGCAACGCGGCGAGGACCATGTACCCGCGCGGCGGGCATTGATACACCTTCCGAGCAGGCACGGAGTTCAAATGCTGCACGGTGATCCATAGAAACAACGTGTCGTTCAGGCCTTCGTGCCAGAGATCCGGCAGACTGGAGGTGCCATTTGCGAACGGGCCGCCGCCCCAGTAGTTTTGCTCGTTCAGAAAGATGTTCGACCCGTAGCGCTTCAATTCTTCTTTATTGGCCTTGTACCCCCAACGGAAGTGGATCACTGGCGAAAACGACGCTTGCGGCTGGATGTAAGTCCCCGACCACATCTTCGGGTTGATATACCCATCCGCCGTTAAGCTCTCGATGTATTGCACCGGCGAGATTTGCCCGGCCGCAATGCCCGTATATTTAAGTTGGTCGTCTTTCCGGCCGAGCCGCGCATTCAAGCCGCGACACAGTCCCTCTTCCGACGCGGCGTACCATTCGCCGTCCGAATTCACACCATGCACGAAGATGACGATGCCGGGCAACGGCATTTGCTTCACGCAAATGAGCGGCGCATCCCGGTCGAACAACATTATTCCGCGCGTGCTGCTTACGAGTACGCGCGGTATAGTCGAAGAATCGGTCATAGATCGGTCCTCGCTTTCTTACTTCTTGTTCTTGAAGAAATTGACGACCAGCGGTTCGAAGCGCTCGCCGCGGATGCCCGCCAACTTGCCTTGCGGATCCGATTGCCCTTCGAGCAGGTCACCACTCGCCTTGAGGACCTCGCCCTCGTATCCACCAACAGGCAGACCATCCGAAGCTCGGATCAACTGAGGCACCCGTCCCGTCCAGCCCGCGTCGAACTTCGGCAGATCCGCGCTCATGCTTGCCGGACCGTCCCAGTGATGGACGGCGGACTTCACCGTGAAGCTGCCGGGGCAACCCAATTCGATGTTTTCGCCGCGCAGCTTTAGATAGGCGCCGCCAGACGTGACGAACACCACCTCGTCACTCGCCGTACCCGCGAGCTTGCCGCCTGCCGCCGTGATTTTTATGTTCTTCGCGGAATCGATTTGGGTATCGTCAGCTTGGCTTTGGAGCACGACTTTGCCGTGATTGGCAATCGCCGAGACGCCATCGGCTTGCGCAAATATGGCGAGCCCTTGACCGGCCTGCAGACTGATCTTCTGCCCGCTGGCAACCTGCACGTGTTGGCGCGCCACCTGATCGATGTTCTGCCCCGCGTAGGTAAGATGAGTCTTCGGTGTCACGTGGAGCGCGCCCGCCTGTGCGCCGAACACCATCAACGCGTGAGGACTGTCCCTGGACGAGCTGCGCTCATCCGAGCTTCCCGCTTGCCAGCCTTTGAATGCTTCCGCCAGTGCATGCTGCCCCGCTGTGTCCGTAGCCTCCCCTCCATGGCCCCCCGCATACTCCCCTAGTGACTTGAACAGTTCCACGCATTCGCCGAGCAATCGGTTCAACTCGTCGCGATCGAGCTGATGCCCTTGTGCTTTGTTGCGCGCGTACGTCGTCAGCAAGATTCCCTTGGCCGCCCGCAGCGCCGCCGCCGCGTCCGTGCGCAGTTCCGCCCCCTCGCCACGCGCCTCACCCACCCCATTCGTTCGCGGATGCGTCAAATACCCGAGATTGACTTCGCTAGCCGCATGCTCCGTCGCCAGTTGAACGCTGATCTGCCCGGGCGTATCGTCGAGCCGCAGTTGGTTGTACCTTCTGCCCTTCACCTCGCGGGTCTTCACCCCCGACACATAGCGATTGCCCGGCAGCGCGCCCGTATTGCTGAAGGTCGCCGGCATATGCGGCCCGTTGTGGAACACGCCGGCCACATACATCTTGTCGGGGTCGCCACCTAGGAAGTCGAGCAGCACCTCCATCCCTTTGCGCGGCAGCCAGTTTTCACCGAAATCCTCCCCGGCCAAGCCCGTGAGCACCCGCACCCAAGCACTGTCGTTGTGGGTGCCGCTCGCGCCCACGCAGTTCGCGTGCTCGTGGTCTTTCTCGTCCAGCCCCTGCAGTTGAACTTTGATTTGCCCCCGCTCGTTGCAATAAATCTCTTCACCCTCGGTGGTCACGACAATCCCGGGAATCGGATACACGCGCGGCAAGTCGACATGCGGATCGTAGGAAGGGATAAGCGGCATATCCCGCGGCACACCGCTGAACGTGTTTTCGTATCGGCTTTGCGCCGAATCGCCAAAGACCGTGGGCCGATCGGGCGTGTCCACCGACACCGGCGGCGCGTCGAACGACCACCGGCTCGCCGTGAACAGCGCCTGCGCCCGCTCGTTCAACGCCTTCGGCAGATTGTTCTCGGCGCGATGATGTAAGCTCGTGATCGTGATTCGAAGGGGATTTTTCGACAAACGATCGAAGGGCCCCTGCCCCGTAACTTCGATCCATTCACCCACCGCAAGGTTGCGCACGCCGCTCGCACCATCGATTCGAACCGCACGCGTGCCGTGCGACTTCACGCGCGCCGTGCCGATGCGATCGTAGTCGGCCCACGAGTCGGCGATATGCGGCGCGTCGATGCGCGAATCCATCAGCAATTGGCCGAGGTCGTTGCCCGCCTTGCCCTGGTCGACTCGCGTCACGCCGTGGATGCGGTCCATCCGACCTGGCGTGTAATCCCAACTAAAGCGTCGTATCGACCCCGGCACCAATTGCCGAGACGTACAGAGCAACGTGATCGCATCGCGCTCGCCGATGGTCGCATCGGGCCGGTACACAACCGGGCCCAGCGCCGACTGACGCAGCTTGATCGCGCTGTCATAAAGCACCAGCGTATGGGCCGTGTCGCCGGCTGCGCCCGGCTGCTTTTGCCCGCGCTCGCCCGCGCGCACGAACCAGCCGATGCCCTCTCGCCGACAGAGCCGCCGAATGAACGCAGCGTCCGACTCGTCGAACTGGACCGCCTGCTCCCGTGCGGGAAACCTCGCCGCATCGACCTTCGAGCTATCGAGAAAGAACGCGCCAGCGAGCACGGTGCTGGTTTGCCGCCACTCCGAGACAAGCGTGTGGATGACGTCCAGCGCGCTCATTTGGCGAAAGACCCGGGTATTAGTACGGCGTTCCAGGAGAGACAGCGCATCTTGAATCAGGAGTTGGTATGCCGCGAAGGACCCATCGCACTCGCCCTCGCGTGCATCGACGACGATTCCGTTGATCGCATGCACGGCGCCTTGGTCCGTTAGCAACCGAACCGATACGGGTAGGCCAATCACCGCGTTCAACGGTATGCCGGCGCTGGTCGAGAGGCACGACACGCAGCCGTTGATGCCGCCGAACAGGCTCTCGTGAATATCGACGCGCTGCGGCAGCAGCAGATCCTCGAGTTGCTCGGCGTGCTCGCGTTGCTCGCCGAACTTCAAACGGATGGCGCGCTTTCTTTGGGACCGCAGTGGGCCGAATGACGCGCGTGGGAGGCTGGGGTAGTTCACGACGTGTTCGCTCGCTCAAAGTGCTGGCGGGTGATTGAACACGTACTCGCCATGAACCGGGAGAAAGCGAAAGATTTTCAGACGAACTCACGCGTCGACGGCACGAATCGCATAGCCGAGCTTGCCGCCAACGGCATAGGTAACTGCTGACCGGAAACCCGGCGTGACCAGCGACATCACATTCGTTGAGCAACGCGAGCTCATCAAGCCGCCACACGCTCCTTGAAGGCGAACCCGCCCAATGGGAAGCGTTAACGAACCATGACCAGCAACGGCGTATAGTGCTTTCACTCCACCGCGAGCGAGGGTGCCTGCATGAACTTTCGTGAAACGATCGGGGCGCGTCGCTATTGCTTCGACGGCCTTGCCACGCTGCTTGCCAAGGCGAGCCCTCGCCGCTCCGGCGACGAACTCGCCGGCCTCGCCGCCGCCTCCGAGGAGGAGCGCGCGGCGGCTAAGATGGCGCTTGCCGCCGTGCCGCTCAAAGCATTTCTCGACGAGGCCGTCATCCCCTATGAAGAGGACGAGGTCACTCGCCTCATCGTCGACGACCACAGCGCCGACGCCTTTGCACCCGTCGCCCATCAGACCGTGGGCGAGTTCCGCGAATGGCTGTTGGCGGACACGACCGATAGCGCGACGCTCGAACGCGTCGCCGCCGGGATCACGCCCGAGATGATCGCCGCGGTGTCGAAACTAATGCGCAACCAAGATCTGATCCTCGCCGCCCGCAAGCGGCCCGTGGTCACGCGCTTCAGAAACACGGTGGGGCTGCCCGGCCATCTATCGGTGCGTCTTCAGCCGAACCACCCAACCGACGACATCAAAGGCATCGCTGCGTCGATGATCGACGGTCTGTTGTACGGCTGCGGCGATGCGGTGATCGGGATCAATCCGGCCTCCGATTCGCTCGCCGCCATTACGGCGCTGCTCAAGATGACGGATGATTTCCGCCAAGCGTACGCGGTCCCCACGCAAACCTGCGTGCTGACGCACGTAACCAATACACTCGCTGCGATCGAAGCCGGCGCGCCCGTCGACTTGATTTTTCAATCGATCGCGGGCACGGAAAGAGCGAATGCAAGCTTCGGCATCACGTTGTCGCTATTGGCCGAGGCCTATGACGCGGGCCTATCGTTGAACCGCGGCACGATCGGGAACAACGTGATGTACTTCGAGACCGGTCAAGGCAGCGCGCTATCTGCGAACGCGCATCACGGTGTCGACCAGCAGACCTGCGAGGCCAGGGCCTATGCGGTCGCCCGCAAATTCAATCCGCTCCTGACGAATACCGTCGTCGGTTTCATCGGCCCGGAGTATCTATACGATGGCAAGCAGATTATCCGCGCGGGGCTTGAAGATCACTTCTGCGGGAAGCTGCTCGGCGTGCCGATGGGCTGCGATATCTGCTACACGAATCACGCCGAAGCAGATCAGGACGACATGGACACGCTGTTGACCTTGCTCGGGACCGCCAACGTCAACTTCATCATGGGCGTGCCCGGCGCCGACGACATCATGCTCAACTACCAAAGCACTTCATTCCACGATGCACTTTATGTGCGGCGCCTGCTCGATTTGAAGCGCGCGCCGGAGTTCGAAGGCTGGCTCGAGGCAATGCAGATTACCGACGCGTTCGGCCGAATTCAGCATCAATCAGGCAATCCCTTGCGTCTCAATTGGATCGAATCATGACGGGAAAGAGCCGGGGCGCTATGAATAGGCCAATCCAAGCAGTCGAGGAAAACGCTTGGACCGCCTTGCGTCGATTCACCGACGCGCGCATCGCCCTCGGGCGCGCCGGCGCGAGCCTGCCCACCGCGCCGCTGCTTGCGTTCACGCTAGCGCACGCGCAAGCGCGAGACGCCGTGCATGCGCCACTCGAGACGCAAGCGCTGACACGCGAAATCGAAAGCCGAGCGCTCGCTTCGATCGAAGTGCACAGCGCGGCGCAATGCCGCGAACAATATTTGCGTCGCCCGGATCTCGGGCGCATGCTCGATGCGCCGAGCGCCGCACATCTCGCGCAGCACGCGGCGTCGGATCGAGGCCGGCCCGATCTGGTCTTCGTCATTGCCGACGGGCTGTCAGCCAAAGCGGCCGCATCGCACGCGCTGCCGCTGATCGACCGGACCGTCCTGCGGCTGGCGGGTTGGCACATTGGACCGATCGTGGTGGCCACGCAGGCGCGTGTAGCGATCGGCGACGCCATCGGCGAATTGATGAACGCCAATATTGTGGCCGTGCTGATCGGCGAACGGCCGGGTCTCAGCTCACCCGCTAGCCTCGGCGTTTATTTGACCTATCAGCCGCGCGTCGGACGCACCGATGCTCAGCGCAACTGCATATCGAATGTGCGACCGGAGGGGTTGGGCTATGACGCCGCAGCTTTCAAGCTCGCGCATTTGGCCGAGGCCGCGCGCGTGCGTCAACTCACAGGGATTGCGCTGAAGGACGAAAGCGTTTGGGACGGTAGCCTGCTGTCGGGGGATGGGGCCGGGGGGCCGCCTTAAATCCACTGGTCGTTCTCGACAGTACGCTCGCCCGCCGCGCCGTCGCCGGTGTTCACCACACCTCGCGGCTCGATCAGCAGCAGCTTCACTTCTGCGTTTGCAAAGGGCTTGTGCTCGACACCCTTCGGGACCACCGCCATTTGGCCGGCACGCAGCACGATCGATCCATCGCCCGAAGGCCCCCCGCGAAAATCGATACGCAACTCGCCCTCGAGCACGATGAATGTTTCGTCGGTGCCGGCATGTCGGTGCCACTGGAACTCGCCTTCTAACTTTACGACCTTAAACTGATAATCGTTCATTTCAGCGACAACGCGCGGTTGCCAGTATCCGTCGATTTGCGCGATCTTGCCGACCAGGTCGAGGGCCTGGCACTGCCCGCGCTCGGCCGGCATGGTGGTGGGGTTCGAGGATTGGGACATCGTTCTCTCCATTAAAGGGCCAATGCGTCGAGGGTACACGCGCTCTCTGCGGCCGTATTGAACGATCGTGGGCGTTTTAGCCGCGCTGGGTGCGGCCCGCGACCTGGAGCCAGCGCCCCGGCGTCAGCCCGAATGTCCTCGAGAAGTGGCGCGTCATGTGACTCTGATCGGCGAAACCGGCGGCGGCAGCGGCGTGGGCCAGCGAAGCGCCGGTAAGCAGCATGTGGCGTGCCGCATCGAGACGCCGCATCGTCAGATAACGGTATGGGCTCGTGCCGTAGAACGTACGAAAGTCGTGCGACAGGCTCCAGCGATCGCGACCTGTCGCCGCTTCCAGTTCGTCGAGCGTGACCACGCGAGCGCAGTTCGCGTGCAGATAATCGCGTGCGCGCCGCGCCGCGATGAAGTCGCCTTTCGCGCGTCGTGCGGGCGTGCCGGCAACGGCGGCAAGCGCGTGGGCCAGTTCGGCGAGCGCATCGCTCTGTTCGATCGGCTCGAGCGTATGGCCGACGTGTTGCAGCAACGTGGCGGTTGCCGCTGCAAGGCGGGAATCGGTAGTCACGCCGCCTTCTAAGAACGGCAGCGCGCGTCCGCCGAGTACGTCCTGAAAGAGCGCGGGTTCAATGTAAATCATCCTGTACCGGAACCCCTCGTCCGTACCCGCCTGGCCATCGTGAGCCTCGTCGGGATGCAGGACGATTGTGTTGCCGGGCAGGCTGTTTCGCTGACTGCGCCGATAGCTGAAACTTTGTACGCCGGCGAGCGTGCGGCCAATCGCATAGGTGTCGTGGCGGTGCATGGCATAGGCCTTGCCGTGAAACCACGCTTCGATACGCTCGACGCCTTCTATCGGCTCGGCACGCTTCACCCAGTCGGGACATAAGAGCGTTGCTTTCCGGTTCATGACGTGTGGCCTTGGATGTCCCGAGATGTCGCGCCGCGGATCGCGGCGCTTAGGTGGCGGCACGGTGCGTAGCCGCTGTCAAATTGTCGCACGGAGAGCCACGTGTGCGACGATGATGTTCCCATCAAGCAGGCAATCGCGCGGAGGTTGGCTATTCCGAAACGGCATTCGCGGCGCCGCTGTGGAGGCTCGTGATCCATGAATATGACCTTTCGGTAATCCTGCCGCGCCTCACCGGGCCAATACCGAGCGGCTCAACGGTTTATCCAAACAACCTGAGGAGCAAACGTGTTTTCCCACATCTTTGTCGGTGTTAGCGATTTCGAGCGCGCCTTGCGCTTTTACGATGCCGTGATGGGCAGTCTAGGGATCGAGCTGAGATTCTGTGACCGCGAGAGACCCTGGGCCGGTTGGCACAGTGCAGGCGAGACGCGCCCCTTCTTCGTCATATGCAAGCCGTTCAACGGGCAACCACATCATCAAGGCAATGGGCAAATGGTGGCCTTCGCCGCGGCTTCTAGGGCGGCCGTGCGCGCGTCCTACCGGGTCGCGTTGGAAAGCGGCGGAACGTGTGAAGGGCCTCCGGGGCTGCGTCCCCACTATCACGAGAACTACTACGGCGCGTATTTTCGCGACCCCGACGGAAATAAACTCTGTGTTGCCTGCCATGTCCCGACGCTTGATGACGCATGAGCGCTTTCGAACTCGCTGACGGTCCGCTTCGCGTCAGCTAGGGACAAACGAACTACCGAACCCATACCCGCGACAGGTCGCCGCTTTGCCGCATCGCTCGGCGACCCTTCTTCGCTCAACTTCAACGATGGCTCTGCCCGCTCGGGTGGCCTCTGCAGGATGGGTTTCAACAGCCCGTGAGAGGGAGCTTGTTCGTTATCTTCACTTCCCGCAGAACGGGTCCGGCGAAATTCTACGAGCAACGATGAAAAAGTGAATGATTTTTTCCGCTCGCTCCCGATAGACTGAGGCATTCATTCGCGAAACCGACGTAAGTGCAAAGAGGAGAAATATCCGTCATGAAAGCAGTCGTATTTGAGTCTTTTTGCGCACCGCCAGAACTGAAAACCGTTGCCGATCCGACTCCCCAATCGCATGGCGCCGTCATCGAGGTCAGGGCTACGGGCGTTTGCAGAAGCGACTGGCATGGCTGGGTGGGCCATGATCCGGATATCCGCCTGCCGCATGTTCCAGGGCACGAATTCGCCGGCGTCGTGCAAGCGGTTGGCAAAGATGTGAAGAAATGGAGGGTGGGAGATCGCGTCACGGTTCCGTTCGTTGCAGGCTGCGGTCTTTGCCCGCAGTGTCACTCGGGAAATCAGCAGGTATGCGATCAGCAATCCCAACCCGGCTTCACCCATTGGGGGTCATTTGCCGAATACGTTTCGATCGATCAGGCTGACCTGAACGCGGTGGAACTGCCGGAGACGCTCGATTTTGCTACGGCGGCAAGCTTGGGGTGCCGTTTCGTCACCTCGTTCCGTGCCGTTGTGGACCAAGGAAAGACGTCCGCTGGTCAATGGGTGGCTGTGCATGGTTGCGGCGGAGTGGGCCTGTCGGCCATCATGATCGCCAATGCGATCGGCGCCAATGTCATCGCCATCGATATTTCGGACGACAAGCTCGATATGGCACGTGCTTTGGGCGCCGTCGCGACCGTAAACGCTACCCAGGTTGATAACGTGGTGCAGGCGGTCCAAGAAATCACCAAGGGTGGGGCTCACGTTTCGCTGGATGCCTTGGGGCATCCAACAACCTGCTTCAATTCGATCGGCAACCTGCGCAAACGTGGCAAGCATGTCCAAGTGGGTCTCATGCTGGGAGAGCACAGCACGCCCGCGATTCCGATGAGTAAAGTCATTGCGAATGAGCTCGAGATCCTTGGTAGCCACGGCATGCAGGCTCACCGTTATGACGCCATGTTCGCAATGATGGCGTCGGGAAAGTTGCAGCCCGAGAAACTGATTGGCCGAACAATCAATCTCGCGCAATCGATCGACGCGCTCATGAACATGGACAAATTCGAGATTGCAGGCGTGACCGTTGTCACGGAGTTTTGAAGGGCCGATTGACGGAAGGTTGAAGGACGATTGCGGCTGGCCGCGTCGGACGGCGGTCGGCCAGTTTTGGTCATTCGACGTAGGCTCGTAAATCGCCGAGAATAGGCGCTCGCATCCCTCATCTTGGCAAGCGAGCAATGGAACCCACTCGAATCACCGACGCCCGGCTTCTTTCGGTTCAAGATGAACTGTCGTCCCGAGAACCGATTTTCCATCGGCCAGAGCACGGAACCGACCGTGCGGCTTTCGAGTTAATGACGGACGTCAACTTCTGGGAGGTGGGAGCGTCGGGACGTATCTACAGCCGGCCATATGTGCTGGACACCCTGGAAAAGCGATACGCTGACCCGGTCGAAGACAACTGGGAAACGCGAGACTTTTTTTGTCAGGAAATCGCGCCCGATACGTACCTGCTGACCTATACATTGTTGCAGGGCTCCCGAACGACACGGCGCGCCACGCTTTGGCGACGTTCTGTTGAAGGCTGGAAGATTCTTTTCCATCAGGGAACGATCGTTGAATCTCCGTGATGGAATCCAATGCGCCTTTCGGTCGAGATGAATGGTCGCTATCGGCAACCACGGCGGCCCGCTTCCGGGCCATGAAGGGACATTCCACGGCTGCACCCAAATCGTCGACAGTCCAGCAATTGACCAAAAGGCGGGAAGTATATGATCCGATTAGGGGACGTTTTTGGCAGAAAACGGCGGAAAGCGCCGATCGATGAAAAGCGCGTGGCGTTCTACATGGGATATGCATTTAGCCACGCGATTCATGTGCAGCATCTTCTGGCGCCCGGCGAGTTGACCGTCCCGTACGTAGTCTACTGGGATAACGAAACTCCCACACCGGTTCCATATCCCGCTGCGACGCAACACGAAGCAGTTGCAAACGCGCAGTCAGCCCGAGATCAGGCTACCTCCGGCTCGGGATGGTCGTTTGGACGAGAGGGAACCGTCACTCAGAGTAACGGTGCAAAGATGGATGTTCTCGTGATCGAGGGATGGGTGCCAGGACTGGACGTGCCGCTCGAAGTGTTCGTGTACTACAGAACCGAACCGTTCAGGCTGATTCGAGGATTCTTGTGGAAAGCCCATGCGCAGGCACGCAAAGACGGCCCATCCTTCATGGGGGAATTCAAGCGCGGTATTCTGGCGCAGCCGTTTGGCCAGCAATGCATGGAATGCATTGACAACGCGGAGCACGTCCAACTCGTGAATTGATAGTCGAACATACCGTAGCGTGACGCAGGAGGCCGAATCGCGCATAGACACAGTCCGGCCAACAAGCGCCGTTCGCCTGCGCTATCTTGTCAACAATTGGATGTCGATTCCACCGAAACAGCGGACCTTCGTGACAGAGGGATATCGAACTTTCCTCTGAGCCTATGCCGACGCTCGTCACCGACGCTGGCCGCTTAGCGTACGGAGGCCAGCTCGCATCTAAGGATGGACATTTGATCAGAAGTGCGCTCGGCGACAGGTATGCCGTCGTTCTATCATTTGGGCCAGCCCAGATCGCGAGCTGGGTTACCAGATCGACTACGCGAGGCTATCTGCGGCAAGTCGTAAAACCTGCGCGGGTGTCGCTCGGAAGCTCGGACTGTGCGCATCGGCGGCAATCATGTGAGGCGTCACGTCGTGTGCTGCCAATGCTTCAATTGATGCCCAGCGCTCGATCAAGACAAATCTATCGTCATCACCGACGACAGGATGAAGATCGTACTGAAGACAACCTTGTTCGCCACGCACAATCGGCGCTAGCTTTTCGTAAGCCGCAATTTGCTCGTGGCTTTTCCCAGGAATGGTTTGAATGGAGATAACAAGCATTACTTCGCGCTCACTATTTCGGCGGTGATGATCTGCCTTGCTCATGACGACTCCGTGCTGATGTGAAACCGACGAAAGACGAAGAGCCGCAAACGCGAAAGGCCCCGTCTTTTGCCGGCGGGGCCCTTGAAGATATGCAACGGCGAAGATTACTGCGTGCGCATCTAGGACGACCCACCATTGCCGATGGTCGTCGTTGTAATGCCGGTCACGAAAGGAATCAGTTTGCGTTGCATTTAGTTAAGGTAACTCACGCGCCGGAGACTCGTCAACTCTCAACTGAAGCCCTTCCCTGTCCTTATCTCTCCGGCGTTCTTCGAGCGGCGGTTACACCTTTGAAAGCAGCCACGGACTTTGAACGGATTCGACAGGCAGATGTGGGTCGGCCCCGGAAGTTCGGGCCAACTCGGCGACGCGCGATGGTCCGCGGGCTCCGCATTTCCGGGATCGGCCACGAACGGACGGCCAGCGTAGATGCCTGAATTGCCGACAATCTACGCTTCCGGCATCGTATAGTGCTGCTGCGTTCAAGAACAACCGCCGGCAGTCCGGCGAGGTGAAGGAGCTATGGAAGTGAGTTTTCGCCTGATAGCGCTACAGGCCGAGGCGGACCTGCGAGCACTCTCTCGCCAACATGTGAATGATTGCATCGTAACGGCACTTGAACCAACCCAGACATGGTTCCTGATTCGAACAAAGACAGATGCGGAGCGTGACTTGCTGACCGGAAACCAAACACTTTTGACGGAGTTCAAGGAAGTGTTTCGCGTCCGCGGATGCTCTGATGCTCTCGTCGCCACGCTCATGTTCACTTTCGAATCGCAGGAAACGGTTGACCGGCAACATGCTGGCAACTGGTATTGGGCGTTAAAGTAACCGCCGGGATCGACGCATGCCGTCAGCGCATTGTGGAGCGGCTAGACGGCATTGTCGGTCGGGAGGCGGCCATCTGCGGTCGTTTGCCGTTGCGTTCGGGCGGACATCCGGACGGCAGGTTTGAACCTGGTATCTCACCTAGCACTGCTCATCGATCCGCCAACGGATGACGTGGGGTCACGTAGCGAACGGCACTCTTGCCGACGGTACGCGCTAGGGCTCGCCTTCAGGCCGGATTCTCAACCGCATACGACGTCTCATCGAATTGCGGGCGCATCTCACTATGACTGTTGTACATTCCCCAAAATCCCTAAGCCCCCCGCCTTCCGCTATGACAGAGCAGCGACCTCACGAAGCCTAAGCAGTGTCCGCAGGAGACCGCTTAGCCCGAATACGCAAAGTCCTTCACAAAGTTCCCGCGTGATCAACAGGATCGAAGACTCTTGAGGACACCTTCTACTGCCGCAGTCCATGTCATGTGACGGAGCCCCTCTCGGAGTTTCAGCGAACGTTGGAATGCCGTTGCTCGGTCAGTCATCACGCGAAGAATTCGATCGGACCACACGTCGGCATCGGCTTCGAGGTCACCAGTGCTTTCAACGATTACTTCGTCGGCGAGAGATTGCGCGATTAGCCCCGCATCTGACAACGTTCTGAGCAGTAGCGCAACGCCGCTTTCCTGACTCACCAAAACGGGAACGCCGGCTGAAATTGCTTCAAACGCTACCAGCCCAAAACCTTCTGCACGCGATGGCATGAGCAGCAAAGAAGCGGCTCGCAGGTCCTCCCAAACCTCATCTCTGTTTGCACTGAATCCATGAAATCGTAACCGGTGACCACTTCCGAAATGCTCCTCGATGCTTGCTTCATCCGCGTATCCGCGAAACGTGATGATAGGTGGCTGGGTGCGCGAACCCTTAACCTTTGCGCGCATCAACCGAACCGCCTCGGCCAGCCTGTCGATACCCTTGACGAGCAAGTCATCGCCGCGACCCATGAACAAGCAAGACGCCTCCAGGAGAACTGCCGAGTCAGGCACATCGGCAAGTAGGTCCTCCGTCAGACCGGGATCCAACCTGCTGACTCGAACGGCATTGCGTACATGCGTCGTTATGTAATTGGTAAGCAAAGGACCAACTGCGACGACAAGTTTCGCCTTTCTGCTCAATTCGAGCTGCAGATTCCGCTTATCGTCTGCCCGCTCGAAGATGCGCGGATCGCCGCCCCCAAGCTTCGCACTTGCTATTTCGTCCGGATGTGTATGGACGACATGAACGTAGCCCGCCTCAATTCTCTGCGCCCAAACGCAAGCCGCGGGCCCGGTGATATGGTCATGGCCAATTACAAAGTCGATGTTTAGGCCGTTGGGCAAGTCGGGACCTAACGCCAATTGCTCGGCGACAGACATGAAATCCGGCCCCGTTCCTGGCAACAGGCGTACTCCTACGGCCTCAGCTTCACGGTCTTCTTCAGCCTTTGGGCGCGGCACGAAGCAAAAAACAGCCTGCCCGGCCAATGCTAGCCCCTTGGCAAGTTCCCGGTTGATTGTGGAGAGACCACCGTGGCCAGAGCTCCATTCTGTCGCAAAAAGCAGGAACGTGAATCGAACGTTTTCCTCTTGACTATCCTCCCGATCTATTCGCTCAAAAAAGATATCTTCAGTCGCGCCTTCGATGACAGTGGTCGCCTCGGCAATGGGCACCGCCGGCAATTCAGTGACAATGCTGGATGCGACAAGCACCACTATCCGAATCACGTCGACAGGCGCCATCCAATCAGTGCTCCGATCACGCGCGATCTTGAGGCCTTCGTCCACATAGTATTGCAGCCACGGCTGGTCTCGGTATCTGTCTCGCAGGGTGAGCAACGCGGTAATGGATGAATCAGTGCCGCGATCTGCCAACTCCTTCAGTAATCGCTGCCGCAACTGGTCTACGCTATGCAGAGGCGTAACAGTGTATGCGCCATGCTGTTCTGGCGGAGCAGGGATGTTCTCCTTCGCAAACGAATAGACTTCGACAGATTCGGCATCGCTAAGACTCTTCAAAAATGCATGAACCGAAGAAGTCCAGTAACCAATCACCGTTTGGAAGATGTCGGCGGCCAGCTTCCGATGCTCGCGGAGTAACGGCAGCATCCACGACTTAGCCGTAGCTGCCTGTCCGTCGAACATCGCATCGGCAATGCCGAGCGTCCATTCATCGGCTTCCCCCGTTTCTGTCGCCGCCTCAAGCGCTTCATCAAAAACGCGGCGAAGCGGTTCATATCCACGTTTCGCGAATAGCCTTAGCGCAGCGCTATATCGGAGCGTACCCTCGCTAGGGTGTGAAGACCACTGCGACCACATCTTATCGAGCAGTACCTCGCCTGCCCAGGGGCCCACCAAACTGGCTAGGTCGTCGACAAATTGTCCTCCTAACGCGGCAACTGCGTGGTCAATCGCTTCGACAAAATGCCCCGGCTGCCTATCAAATGCGGTCTTCAGCAGAGCCGTTCGCGCAACCACTTCCTCTTGGGTGTCGTTGGCACGAAATGCGATGGCCGGAAGAATCCACGAAACAACGCCATCGTCGATCAATCGTTCGACAGTTTCGGGTTCGTACTTGAACAGTAGCCGTACCGCGCGATACGCCGCCACCGCGGGACGATGATGCTGGTTCGGCTTAAGCCAGTTGTTGGCTAGCCGCAAGTGCTTGACGTACTGCGTAGCCATTCGCAGAGCTGCAGTGCGTTGCGATTCGTTCATCGCGTGCCATAGTACGCCTTCGTCGAGCGGTGACTTTAGCTCATTTGGCGTGCCGCTTTCGTCGACCAATAGGGCGATGTTGGCGAGCCACCAGGCGTTCTGATCTCCCGCATCAAAAGACTTGCATAGCGAATCGAACTGCTCCACCACAGTTCCGACCTTGGGTGCGTTCTTCTCTTGCCTGCGCCTTTCGTGCTCGAGTGACTGACGCATCAGTCGCGCCGTTTCAGAATCAAGCGAAATCGTGAACGCATTTGCGAGAGCCTCTGCAAGCTCGGGGATATTCTCACTTGCATCCCAGACATGCTCGACGTCGCGGATATCGTTGCACCCTCGCAACAACCAGATCACGGCCTGAAGCAACATGTCGCCAATCTGCGCTCGGACGGCGTCATCCCGCAGGTCGGAAATCAACCACTCAAGATCTTCGAGGGCAAGAATTCGGAGAGGCAGAAATCGCGAAGCCGATCCTGTCGCCCCCGTCATCTCCCGCACGATTGCATGGAAGAGCGAACGACGGCGCTCCTTCGATCCCTCACGAATCTCGACATCGAGATCGGCTGTATCGAGGTTACCTAGCGCCGGCGACCGGTCCTCGGCGTGACTGAACAATAATTTGGCGAACGCATTGAGAACCACCGGGTCATCGCAAGCGTGCCACGCACGAACGAGCGCCCGTTGAGCAGGCCCGCCGAGGGTTCCCTGAAAATAATCTGCGGGGGACCTCGAAAGCCACGAAATCGCAGCGAGCGCACCATCCCTGTCCAGTTCGGGGAAATTGAGCCGATAGAGAAAATATCTTAAGGCTCCGGTACGTTCCGGATCCCTCGGCAACGCAAGTCTTCCGAACAGTTCTCCTGCCGTCAGTACGCGAGGCCACGTCACGCTTAATGCGGCACCGCGTACCTCGTCGTCGACATCGCTTCGTCCCGCATTCAGCGTCAGCGGTAAGAGCATTCTCCGATCGTCGTCTGAACCGAGTTCGTCGACTGCATGTACCGCTAGCGCGCGTGCCTCGACGGATTCGCCTTGATTCAAGGCAATATTGGCAAACGTGCTCACTAGCTCACGGACTCGGCATGCGCGGCCAATCTCAATCGCCAGTAGAGAACTGTCTTTAGTGGCTGCTCCTCCCAGCAGATGGTCTCGTAGTTGGTCGGCGAGGTCAGGATGAAAGAGGCGAGCGAACTTTGGACCCATGTCTACGAAGCCGTACCACGCTCGTGCGGACGCGCTGGCCAACAGCGAGGCGACGATCGCCTTTCGTGCTCCATGATCGATAATCGAGACGTCGCTGCTCAAAAAGACGTCGGCATCGGCTTCAATTAGAACGTCTAGGAAATCGTGTCGCGAGGCCGCAAGCCAAGCGGCAATATCTTTCAATTGCGTCCTCAATGCAGGTTTTCCGAGAATTCGCGTCTGCAAAATCTTCAGAGCTTCATCTGGCGGCATCCCGGAAGCGTCAATCTGAAGAGCTGTGAGATATTCAGCGATCGAATGATGGAACCATCGGAGTTCATTGGGACTTGTCTGCTCCAGAAGGCCACTGCGAACCAGTGCGGAAATCAGCCATGCAGGAGCGGTCTCAGTTCCTGTATTGAGGTCTTGCATCAGCAGCGAAGTCGGCCGATGCCCCGCTGGATCGTCGCCGGTCCACAAAGTCAGCCGGTTCGAAAGCGTCATGACCGCCGCTAGTTTTGCCGCGCTGAGTATCGTGGCTTCCGGTTCTACGCCGGCGCTCCGCAGGAGAGCCGAGATCGCCGTGCGGTAAAGCTCTCGATGACTATCCGGTAGACGACCGTGCGCACGGTAGAGCTCGATCAGCAGCGTCAACGTTAAGGGTCTCCGTGCTAACGGCTCCAGAACGGTGTCGCGCTTGATTGACTCAACGAACTTGTGAGCATCAGACACCGCCGCACCGACATAACGGTCGATCTCCTCGTCGTTTAAGTCCTGCAGCACGACAACGCATGTTCCGCCCGGTGTAAAGATCGGGCTTATAACTTCGGAGATGCGTTGAGCCAGTTCTAGATTTCGCGTACTAACCTTTATTGAGAGCCAATCGAGCGGTGTATCTATCTCCGCGATTCGCCGGATGCACAGAGAGATTCTGCGGACGAGCGTTTGTGGCTGGTCCCCGCTCTCGTCGAAGCCATCGAAGTACAGATTCCACCGATTCTCCATTGACAAACTGCGTCGCTCGTTCGGCATAGGCAGTACAGCTTCGATCAAGTCTTGGTCCGTCGGGAACTGATCCAGTCGCACAAATCGCCCCAGCCCACCATCATTAAGTACGGAGGCGAACTCCCTCCGCATTAGGGTCGATTTTCCTAATCCTGCGGCGCCAACCAATATCACACAAGATATATGCCGGAGCTGGCGAATCGTCGTTACTTGCTCACTGCCGTCGAAACGAAGTCGTCGCTCAACAAGAAGATGGTGTTCCATTGAATGGATTAAGTGAGTGGATCGGTTGCCGCAGAACGTATCCGCACGCGGTATAAGCCTTTGTTACCTCGGAGATGCGTTGTCGTATCGCGCCGGCCGACGGCGGTCAAGTCACCAATGAGGTATCCGCGGAAATCATGGTCGGGGAGCCCGGGCGCTGCGCTGCATCGCATTTCGAACGGCGGGACAGGCTGGACCGCCCTCACCGCAGGGTTGTCATTGCCTCCACGTCTTTCGCCCCGGGAGACGACGCAGCGTCGGCCATAGTATGGCATGGGCGATGCTTCCTCATCGACTTGCAAATCCGGAAAGGATAGTTGGTCAGAGACGCCGGAAGCTACGCTCTTTCGCTTTGGCCGAATGACGGTTGTACCGCAGCAAGCTGACGCTACGAAATCACGAACCTGAACGTCAACAACGGGTCGCCTGCAGCCCCTCTCGGGCTGCAGGCTCTGAACGGCCATGGCGCAAACACGGGTCACCGTCGAGGGGCGTAGGTGCGGGCTGCTGTCCCCAACTGCGCTCCGCTCTCGCAGGACTGCCGGCAATCCGCAACCTGGTTCGTGGTGCTACTGGCTCGGGACGACGGCCCCGCGCCGCGCTCCTTGGTAGTAGCCCTTACGCTCCTGGAGCAATTGGATGGTCGGAAGACGGATCGGTCCCTTCGCCCATCCGATCCTCCGTGCAATCTTGCTGATCGGATCCTGCTCGGCCACCGGGTAGACGACGTTGGGGCGCACGATCAACCTTTCCTGCACACCCTTCCAATGAGGGAAGTACGGCGCATCGTTCCGCCAGTACGCCGGTGTTGGCCACTCCAGCTGCCGTTCGGCGCGTTCAATTGGGTTCGGCATCGCCGGTTCGCTTACATAACGCGTCTCCTCAACCGTCGTGAGAACGTGGGTTTCATTGCACCCCCACGAACTTGGCCCGGTCAGGCGACTGACCAGTCCCTTTGAGGTCCACTCCCGCCACTGTTCCATCTTTTCCATGTAGTTCTTGTAATGCTCCGACACGGTCCTTGGCCGAACGGGCGCCTGCACCCATTTGATGGCGCCGTCCTTGGAGAGTGTCGACAGCTTGACCCATTTCTTTCCGAAGAAGCCATCGACCTCCGTCCAGGCGTCGCCCATTCGCGCGGCGTAACGGATGTGAAGACCGTGCTCCCCTTCCGTTCGCCAGTGTCTGGGTCCCAGCTCGATTTCGCGGCGCGTTCCTGCGATGTGACCAGCGTGGAATTGTCCGGTGCTGCCGCAGATCTCACACGTTCGCGACGTGGTGAAGCGGTGCGCGATGGCCGGGTGATAGTTGGCATCGAGCCGGAGCCTCTCCACGTGCAGCCGCACGTTATTGTAGGCCAGCCAAGCATCGACCGCCTCACGGCGGGCCTTCAAGAGCCGGTCTGCCTCCTCAGTCACCCCGCGCTCGCGGGCGCTACCCGGGGCATCCGGCAGGGGCGGTCGGGCAAACACATCCTCGTCCTCAAGGGGAGGGAGGCCCTTTTGACCGCAACGCCAGCACTGGGCCTCCTCGATGTCGCGGTCGATCTCGTCATGCGCCATGGAAAAGCGGTCCTGAACGGTCCGCCAGTGTGCCTTGTGGGTTGACACGGCCTCCTGGAGGCTAGCAATGCCAGACTGGACGTTTGGCACGACGGCGCGTACAGCAAGCCTGGCGCGTGCGATGTCTTGGACTCTGGTAGCCGCCGCGAGGAGCCTCGCCCGCGCAGCCGCCTTTCGGTGAGTACGCTCGGCCTCCTGCCGCGCAAGCTCCCTTCCCGCCGCGCGCTGCGCCTCGTCGGCAATATGTTGGGCCACCGCCTCTACCCGCTCGTCGTCGACGACGTCCCAACCAGCGCCCATGTCCGCTTGTGCTTGTGCAGCCCGCGCGGCCGCGTCTTGCACCGATCGCGAGGCAACGCGGTACTCGGTCACGCCCTTGGCCTTCAGGGACGCTTCTGTGTCGCCCTTACTGAAACGACTGAAAAACCCCACCGTCCACCTCCAGACTCAGAATGGGCGCCCGAAAGTCGCGCCTTAGGGCATGAGCACAGCAAAGAACAGGAAATTCAACTCTCACTCTCGGTGTTTGTCAACGTTGTCTCGTCGCTTCACGCGCGCTGCTTTAATTCGGCTCGGGGCACACGCTCCGGATTGAGCCAGACTTCGTTCTTCAATTCCCAATCGCGAGTCGAACGCGACCAACGCTGCGGGTTGCAGGCCTTGGCCTGCGCGTAGACTGCGTCGCGTTGTGCCAACACGGCGGTGGCAACGCCACTATGACGCTGCGTCGGCGTGACGAACTTCAGGCCGCTGTGCTTGTGCTCATGGTTGTACCAGTGCACGAACTGCTGCGTCCACGCACGTGCCGTCTCCAGGCTCGCGAACGCTTTGCGCGGGTAGTCGGGCCGGTGCTTACACGTACGGAATAGCGCCTCGGCGTACGGGGTTGTCGTTGCTCACGCGCGGACGGCTGAACGAAGCCACCACGCCCAGGTTTTCCAGCGTGGCGAGCATCGTCGCGCCCTTCATCGCGCTGCCGTTGTCCGAGTGCAGCACCAGAGGACGTCCCGCCAAGCCCTCGGCCAAGCTCGTACGCCGCATGAGCAACGCGGCAAATTCGGCCGATTCGACCTCCTACACTTCGTGACCGACGATCTTGCGGCTGAACACGTCGAGCACCATGTACCAGTAGTAAAACTTGCCCTTGATCGCCGCCGGCAACCACGTAATGTCCCAAGACCACAGTTGATTCGGTGCCGTTGCACAATGGCTGGTGACGACATGCCGAGAAGGTTGGTGCGCACGCCGCCGCTTCGGCCAGTGCCTTCTCCTTGCGATGCAACTCCTTCTCGAGTTGCTTGATGCGCTGCTTGCCTTCTTTGGACTGCTGACGTTGCTCGCGCGCCTGCTCGGCAGCATTGGCGTTGGCGGCGACACACGAAGCCCGCCATGCAGCGATTTGCTCTGGATAAAGGCCCTTTCGCCGGCGATACTCGGCCAGCTCCGCAGCATTGAGCGGGGCAGTTTCTAATACAACCGCAAACTTGTCTTCCGAGGACCATCCTTCGGCATTCTTCCCGTCGCCCGGCATGGCCAATCCCTTTCCTTTCGCCTCGCGGCGCCACAC
The DNA here is from genome assembly GCF_029522115.1 of Trinickia sp. Y13. Lineage (GTDB taxonomy): Bacteria > Pseudomonadota > Gammaproteobacteria > Burkholderiales > Burkholderiaceae > Trinickia. The sequence goes on from NZ_JAKWFK010000004.1 coordinate 289,714, forward strand.
GTACAACGTTTGTTCCGTGATTCCCGTCTCTTGCGCTAGCGACGATACCGGCACGTTTTTCGGCGGCATCATACGACGCACCATGGCTTCTTTTCGTTCTGCTGAGTAGGCTGTCATTCATGCCGATTCTACCGCCCCCGGACCTCGTCTAAGATTCAAGCGACACGACAACTAGTCTGACGCCGGCGATCATCAGATAATCAGCCGAAGCTACAAGAATCGGGGGCCAACTTCCGAAGCTTCCGGCGAGTCAACGCAACTGTCCGCTCTGGGTCGAGGGTGTGTGAAAACGCACTCATCGCCTAAACTGAATCAACGCATTGAGTCCGGGTGAGTCATGAAGCGATTCGTTGAAGGCGATGACCGCAAGCAGGTTTCACTTCTGCCCGAATGCATCGACGACTACATCGGACAGGACGATCCGGTCAGGGTCATAGATGTCTTTGTCGACGAGTTGGAGCTTGAGGATCTCGGTTTCAACGGGGCCATTCCAGCTCTCACGGGGCGCCCATCTTACAACCCGGGGGTGATGCTCAAGATTTATATCTACGGGTATCTGAACCGTGTTCCGTCCAGCCGGCGCCTTGAGCGTGAATGCCAGCGCAATGTCGAGCTGATGTGGCTGACGGGGCGCCTAGCGCCGGACTTCAAGACGATCGCCGACTTTCGCCGCGACAACGGCGCAGCCATTCGAAACGTATGCCGGCGTTTCGTCGAACTGTGTCGCGGACTGAAACTATTGTCCAGCGACATCGTGGCAATCGATGGCAGCAAATTCAAGGCTGTGAACAGCCGCGACAAGAACTACACGACTGGCAAGATCGATAAGCGTCGGCAGCAGATCGAGGAAAGTATCCAGCGGTACCTCGACGCAATCGAAACGGCGGATCGGACCAACCCAACCGGTTCCGATGTGAAAGCGGTGCGTCTGTACGACAAGATCGCGCGTTTGCGCCAGGAGATGCGCGAGCTTGCGCGGGTCAGGAAGCAACTGCAGAAACAGCCGGACAAACGGCTGTCGAAGACCGATTCTGACGCGCGGTCCATGGCAACAAGCGGCAGAGGCTCCGGCATTGTCGGCTACAACGTTCAGGTCGCGGTGGACGCGAAGCACCACTTGATCGTTGAACACGAAGTGACCAACGTTGGGAACGATCACGGGCAACTCAGCAGGATGGCGGCGTCCGCGAAGCGCGCGATGGCCAAGCCGAAGCTGAAGGTGTTAGCTGATCGGGGCTACTTCAGTGGCCCGGAGATACGCGCATGCGAACTGAACAACATCAGCGCGTACGTTCCGAAGCCACTCACCTCCGCATCAAGGAAGAAGGGGCTCTTCACGAAAGCCGACTTTGTCTATGTTGCGCGAGACGACGTCTATCGATGCCCTGCCGGCGAGCGCGCCATTCATCGCTTCGACACCGTTGAGAATGACATGAATCCGCGGGTGTACTGGCCCAGCGCTTGTCCACGTTGCCCTATGAAGAAGCAATGTTCACCCAGCGACTATCGGCGTATCCGACGCTGGGAGCACGAAGACATACTTGAGGCCATGCAACGCCGGCTCGACCGAAAGCCTGATGCAATGACTATCCGTCGAAGTACCGTCGAGCACGTCTTCGGTACGCTCAAGCACTGGATGGGTCCGGCTCACTTCCTGACTCGAACGCTTGGGCGAGTGAGCACGGAAATGAGCCTTCTGGTGCTTGCGTACAACATCAAGCGGGTCATCAATATACTTGGCGTCTTGAGAGCGATGAAGAGCGTGAAGTTGGCGCGAAGCTAGAGCCCGGAAGGGCTTTCTGCCACCACGATTCTCGATTTGCGCCCGGTCGATCTACTGAAGTCGTTCGACCTCACGGGGTAGTCCAACCTTCTACCGTAAAAAATGGAGTTTCCACACGGCCTCGGTCGCAGGCGGCCCGTGGGTGAGCGGCATAAACCGAGCCCCGGCCCATCATACCGCCGATGTCAGTTGGATTCTGGAGCCGTAGACAACCAAGCTCGATGCCACGGAGCGAGCGTGGGCCGGAAGCATTCAACCAGCCTCACGTCTGCGGGCGACGGATCACGCGATCCTGGCGAAGCGTTGTTCCAGATAGGCGATGATGGCCTTGGACTCGTACAACCAGCGCGACTGGCCCTCTTCCTGAACATGCAGGCAAGGCACCTTGATCTTGCCGCCACCGGCCAGCAAACGATCCCGTGCAATGGGATCGTTTTGGGCGTCGTGCATCGTCATCGGCACATTCAGACGATGCAGGGCGCGCCGGGTCTTGACGCAGAAGGGGCACGCATGGAACTGATACAGCGATAGCAGCGCCGCTTCTTTTTCTACAACCGCCTGACCTTGCGCCCCACGGCGCTGCGGGCCTGGGCGACTGACGGCGTCGCCGATCAAGATCAACTGGCCTAGACCGACACGCAGGGCTTTCATCAACATCGAGGCTACCTTGAACGGCGAATTGAAGTGGGCAAGTCTACTCTTTCCAGAATCCGGCTGCTCCCGGCCTAACAAGGACGATCGCGATGGGCCGTGAACGACGCGAGCCGCGCCGGCCGCGGTGGTCGGCAACGACCATGAGGAAACGGTTAGCGGCCTGGAGGTCTGGCTTCCTGTCGCGCGTTGGCACGCGTCAGACATGCGGGGCAGCAGACGGCCAATAAGCGACCAAATCCTCGCGCGAATGAAGCCGCCCGAATGTCGCATCGCGACTCGACAGCCGACAATGGTCGTCCGTTTCGCGAGCAACTACATGTCTTGACAGCCTTTTTCGTCGCGTCTAGTTTACTGGAAATATGATCCATAATTCTGGAATGCATGGACGTTCACCAAACCATCGCTCATCGCATTCGCGCGCTCCGCGATGTCAAAGGTTGGTCACTTGACGCGCTCGCGGAACGCAGTTCGGTGAGCAGGTCAAACATTTCGCTTATCGAAAGAGGCCAGAGCAGTCCAACCGCAGTGGTTCTGGACAAACTGGCGACTGCCCTCGGTGTGCCGCTGGCGTCGCTGTTCGAGTGCGTGGGGGAATCCGCATCGCAGACGCCTTCCCCGCATTCATCATTGCGAGAACAGGCCGTTTGGCAGGATCCGATATCAGGCTACGTGCGACGCAATCTTTCGCCGCCAGCGTGGTCGCCGATACAACTTGTAGAAGTCGAGTTTCCGCCGCGAAAGCGGGTCAGCTATGACACGGGGCCGCGCGACGCCGAGATCTATCAGCAAATATGGGTGATGGAAGGGCGCATGGAGATAGCGGTCGGCGATCGAAGATGGGAACTCGGGACCGGTGACTGCCTCGCAATGAGACTCGATTGCCCAATCAGTTTCCACAACCCATCGAGCCGACGAGCACGTTATGTCGTGGCTCTCTGCAACCTTCTCAGTGAATCGCGGAGCCACCGATGACTCAACTGCACATACGAACGCTTCACCCTGATGACGTTATGGCCTATGTGGAACCACTGGCCGATCTCTTGATCGAGTGCGTCGAGGGCGGTGCTTCCGTCAGCTTCATGTTGCCGATTTCCAGGCAGACGGCGCTCGAGTTTTGGGAACACGTCGCTGAAAGCGTAGTGCGCCATGAGCGGATACTGCTGGTTGCACAAGACCCTGACGGTCGCATTCTCGGTACCGTGCAACTGATTACTGCGTTGCCGGAGAACCAGCCTCATCGCGCAGACATTGCAAAGATGCTAGTGCGCCGAGACGCGAGAAGACAAGGCATCGCCGCGCGGCTGATGGCTGCGGTCGATGACGCCGCGCGCAAGGCTGGCAAATCGGTTCTCGTACTCGATACTGTCACCGGTGGCGATGCTGAAAGACTTTACGAACGCGCAGGCTGGCACCGTGTAGGCCACGTTCCGAACTACGCGCTCATGCCCGATGGCAGGTTCTGCGGCACGACGTTTTTTCATAAGCAACTGTCTTGATTGAGCCGTTGCGTCCAACCGGAAGGGAATGACCGCTACAAGATCGGGAGCCGCCATTGCAACCTCAGTAACTGAGGGACTGCTCCGGGTCGGCCCCGGAAGTTCGGGCCAACTCGGCGACGCACGATGGTCCGTGGGCTCCGCATTTCCGGGATCGGCCATTTGGGGACATTCGACAGACTGGCCTCGATCGCCGACAATTGGCGCCCATCCAACCCGAGCGGCGAAGCGAGATCATGTCGAAAAACAAACCAGCGTTTGGCAAAGCTATCCCCGTTCTCGCATCGCTCGACATCGCACGAACGTTGCAATTCTTCAATGAAGTTCTAGGTTTCAAAACGCATCACATCGAGAATTTCTCGTATGGGATGGCCGCAAGAGGCGACGTCGAAATTCATTTCTGGTTGTGCAACGAAAAGCACATTGCAGAGAACACCTCATGCTACGTGCGCGTCGATGATGTATACGCACTGCATGCGGAACTGAAGTCAAGATTGCCTGCATTGGAGCACGTTACAGAAAGGGAATGGGGCATGGCGGAACTTTACGTGATTGACCCCGATGGTAACCTGGTCAAGTTCGGCCAGTCGATCGATGACGGGTCAGCATCAAGCGATGCCTGACGCTCGCGCACGGTCACTGCCGAGACCTTCGACCCGTTGGAGCGACGCCGCGCGACTGATCTGAACGACCGTTGTTGAAAGTTTTGAGCGTCTCTTCAGGGTCGCCCCCTGCCAATCGCGCCGGGCGGTAGTCAGCCAGGAAGGAGCGTTCGTCGACGCGTTCAAACGACGTTTGAATGGGCCGCTATAAACTACATCCCGGCCCAAGCTCAGCGCTTGAGCATCGACGAACCCTTCGCCGCAACCAGCGGCCTCCTCCTCTTTCGCCGCCGGAGTCACTTGATTGCAGTGTCGGTCGCCCCCTAACATCTGCCCCCTCACGACCACCGCCGAAGCGCCATCATGCCTAGCCTCGCGATATCCTTGCAGGGCGTTCGGCGCATGTCGCGCCCGATCTAGACCACGCGCCCCAACCATAGCGGACCACGCCAACGATGACAATCGCCGCTAAACCTCCCGCTGACGCCGCAAAAGCCCTGCCGACCACCGACCGCGCGACAGGACTTGCGTCGACCGAGGCGCAACGTCGCCTGCAGTTATTCGGCGTCAATGCTATCGAAGAGGTTCGCACACCTCGATGGCGCCAGCTTCTCGGTAAGCTCTGGGGGCCCGTGCCGTGGATGCTCGAAGCGGTGATAGTGCTACAGGTCATGCTTGATCGTGGCCAGGAGGCGCTGGTCATCCTATTTCTGCTCGCTTTCAATGCCCTTGTTGCCTCCATACAAGAGGGGCGCGCGCAAAACGCGCTGACTTTGCTGCGGCGGCAATTGCAGGTCAACGCGCGCGTGCTGCGCGACGCGCATTGGAGCCGTAATCCCGCCGCGCAACTGGTGCCTGGAGACGTGGTGCACATACGGGCAGGCGACATCGTCCCCGCCGACCTCATTTTGTTCGATGGAGCGGTGACGCTGGATCAGTCGGCCCTTACCGGTGAATCTCTCGCCGTCGACGCGGGTCCTGGCCAACCCGCGTACACCGGCTCAATCGTGCATCAGGGCGAAGCCAGCGGCGAAGTGATTGCCACCGGCTCGCGAACCTACTTCGGCCGGACTGCGGAACTCGTGCGCACGTCCACCGCACCCAGCCATATGCAACGCACGATTTTCTCGATCGTCAAAAGCCTTGTCGCATTCGACCTCGTGCTCGTGGTACTGGTCATCTTTTACGCCGCGACGCACGGTCTGCCGTTGGGCGATACCGCGGTGTTCGCGTTGTTGCTGCTCGTCGCGTCGGTTCCGGTCGCATTGCCGGCGACTTACACTTTGGCTACGGCTATCGCGAGCACACGCCTTTCAAAACAGGGAGTTCTTGTCACAAGGCTGCCTGCGGTAGAGGAAGCGGCGGCAATGGACACCCTTCTTTCCGACAAGACCGGCACATTGACGCAGAACACGCTGTCTGTCGCCGGCGTCAAGGCATTGGCGGAAATCGACGAGGGCGCCGTCTTGCGCGCTGCTGCGATGGCCAGCGACGACGCATCGCAGGATCCCCTCGACCTTGCAATCCTTTCTGCTTATCGTACGAGCGCGCAGGCTGCCCTTCTGCCCGCGCGCGCGCATTTTCGGCCCTTCGATCCGGCAACCCGATTCAGCGAAGGTATCTACGTCGTCGATGGACAGGAGTGGCATGCGCTGAAAGGTGCGACCAGTGCAGTATTCGACCATTGCGGTGCCGACGCGGCGCAGCGCCAGGCCGCGCAAGACACGGGGCGGGCGTTGGCCGCTGGCGGCGCGCGCGTGCTCGCAGTTGCAGCGGGTCCGGTGGGCGCGATTCGACCGATCGGCTTGGTCGGCCTCTCCGATCCGCCGCGGGACGACGCAGCCGAACTCATCGCAAAACTCGCCCAGCTTGGCGTAAGAGTCTGCATGGCCACCGGGGACGCGTTGGAGACCGCGCGGGCAATCGGACAACGACTTGGGCTGGGCACACGCATCTGCGTTCCGCACGAAGACGATCTACGACACCCCGAAAAATGCGACATCTTCGCTCGCGTGCTGCCTGAAGAGAAGCATGCCATCGTCCGAGCGCTTCAACAGGCTGGACACGTCACGGGGATGACGGGCGACGGCGTCAATGACGCGCCTGCGCTGCGACAGGCGGAACTCGGAATCGCCGTGGCCAGTGCTACCGATGTGGCCAAGGCCGCGGCAGGCGTTGTTCTGACCGATCCAGGCCTGAGCGGCGTCCTGACCGTGGTCGGCACGGGGCGAGAAGTGCACCGACGCATGCTCACGTATATTCTCAACAAAATAGTCAAGACGCTTGAGATCGTCGTTTTCCTCACGCTTGGTCTCTGGCTCGCCAAAGGCTTTGTGATCTCGCCGCGGCTGATCGTGTTACTGCTCTTCGCCAATGACTTCGTTACGATGAGCATCGCAGCCGACCGCGTTCGACCGGCAACCCAGCCACAACGCTGGCGCGTCGGGCAACTGGTCGGCGCCGCGGCCGTGCTCGCAGCCGTTTCGCTTGCGTTCACGCTATCGCTGTATGGTGTGGCGCGCACACAGTTCGGACTGAGTGCCGGGCAGATGCAAACGATGGTGTTCCTGCTACTGGTATTCACGACGCAGGCCAATGTCTACGTGCTCCGCAACGACGGGCCAATGTGGGCGTTCGCTCCGGGGACGCTCATGGCGTGGGCCAGCGCCATCGACGTCGTCCTGGTGAGTTTGATGGCCGTAACCGGAACGCTGATGGCAGCCGTCCCACTGGAACTCGTCGGAGCCTTGATTTGTGCCGTCGCCGTGTTCGCTCTACTTCTCGACCGAATCAAGATCGTGGTGTTTCGGCGCTTCAGGTTCGGCGGCGCGTAACTGACGCTCGCACGTCATGGACCTTGCGCCGACGCACGTCGCCCGGCTCTCAATGCATTGGCGAATACGACGACTGGCTGAAACGGGCCTCATACAAAAGCTCGCCCGTCAACGACGCCGCAGGCAACCTATGCCCAACCCATTAGACGTTCGACGCCGCTTTCAGCCGAACGGGATCGCCGCGACTGGACGCCGCCACGCCATCGACATGCGGTATCCCCAGATGCCAGCACAACGTCTCTATCACGAGTTCGTGATCTTTGAAGTCTTCGAGCCCCGACACCGACATCACGCCCACAATGCCCGCGTTGGCCACCCGCAAGGGGACGCCCCCGCCATAGCCGGTGTAATGCTCGTCGGAAAGCCCCGAGTCGGCCAACGTCCGACCGTCTCGCTTCAATAGGGTCCCCACCTCGAGCGAGCTCTTGCCAAAATGCAAGACGGTATTATCTTTACGGCGTATCCACTTGTCGTTGTCCGCGCAGCTTCCTTCCAGCGCACAGTAAAACAGCGTTCGGTGCACGCTCTTGACGCTAACAACAATCGGCAATGCGCGGCGTGCGGCGATATTGATCGCGATCTCGCCCAGCTTACGCGCAGCCTCTTCGCCGAACGTCGGCAACGTCGTGCGTGATGCCTGCTCGTCGAAAGTCTCTACCCTTGGGGCGGCGATTGCTTTGACCATGATTCTCACTCCCGTGTCCAGTTGCACCTAGCCGGTTCGCGCCTACGCGTCGATCCCCGCGTGAACGCTTAGATATGCTTTCATCCGCCGCACCGCCAACTCGGGATCGATCAACACGCCGCAAGCGTCGGCGTCGCGAAACAAACGAGAGAAATGCTGCGCCGAGCGCGCCGACTCCATTCCGGCCGCCATCGAAAAGTGGTCTTGATGCCCATTGAGCCAGGCAAGAAAGACGACACCCGCTTTGTAATATTGCGTCGGTGCGCGGAATAGCTCGCGTGAGAGCGTTTGCGTCGGCATGATCAGATCGCGATAACCCGCCGAATCGCCCCGCCCGAGTGCCTTCAGCGCGCGCGCAGCCACAGGGGCAATCGGGTCGAAGATGCCAAGCAGCGCGTGCGAGACGCCTGTGCCATCCCCTGCGATAAGATCGCCATAGTTGAAGTCGTCGCCCGTATACATCCGCACGCCCTCCGGGAGTCGAGCACGCAATTCGCGTTCGTATTCGGCATTCAGCAACGAGATCTTGATCCCCTCGATCTTCGTTCGATGCAGTTGCACGATTTCCAGTACGGTATGCATCGCTTCGCGTACGTCGCGGCTCCCCCAATAGCCCGCCAGCGATGCATCGAATGCATCGCCCAGCCAATGCAGCACCACTTTGCGGTTGCTTTGCGCGAGTACCGCGTCGTAGACATTCACGTAATCGTCCGGCGATCGCGCGGCCGCGCAAAGCGCGCGGCTGGCCATCATGATCGGGCGTCCTCCGGCATGATCGACGACCTCGAACTGGGCTTGGTACGCTGCAATCACGTCGGACAGGCTATGACGAAGTCGATGGTCGAGCTGGTCGGTTCCCGCGCCGCAACCGAGGTCCGCGCCGTCGATCGTGCGCGCATGCGCAACGCTGCGTCGAATCAATTCGGCCGCGGCGGGCCAACCGAGACCCATGCCGCGCTGAGCTGTGTCCATCGCTTCCGCAACTTTGAATCCGAGCCCATAAAGATACGTGCGAAACGCCAGAGTGCGATCCCAGTCGATCGCGGGCGCATTCGACCAAGGCTCGTACTCGGCATGAGGATCAATGACGACGTGAGCGGCCGCATAGGCGATACGGCCGAACGCGCCCGTATCGCCGTCCCGCGGATGAGGCTCGGCATGCTTCATGGTGTGGCGATAAAGTTCGGCGCCGCCGGCCGGCAATAGAATCTGCATGTTTCGTCTCTCAAGAAGCTGTCAATGCATGGAGCGCCCGCCCTGCCCGCGATGCAGATAATTCGGCGCCTTCGGATCGCGAATCGGTCGCCTCGACGCGCGCGGTTCTCCCGAGGATCAGGTCGGCTGCTTTCTCTGCCACCATGATCGTCGGGGCGTTCGTGTTGCACGATGGAATGAACGGCATGACCGACGCGTCGACAACACGCAACCCTTCGATGCCGATGACACGCAGGTCCGGGGCAACGACGCTCGCGGGCGAGTCGGGATGACCCATCCGGCAGGTACCCACCGGGTGGTGATCGGTCTTGGCGTTCGCACAGGCATAGTCGAACAAGTCGGCATCCGACTGCGCCGCGGCGCCCGGCAGCACCTCGGATTGGACGAAGCGCGCAAGCGCGCTCTGCGCCATGAGCTCGCGTGCCAACCGCAATCCCTTGATAGAACTCGCTCGGTCTTCGGGCTCGGCCCAATAGTTCGGATCGATCAGGGGCGCACTCGCGGGGTCCGCGTTTGCCAGACGTACGGTGCCGCGCGAGCGAGGACGCAAAAATGCCGTGTTCAGCGTCACACCGGCATGCTGCAGCTTCGCCATCCCAGCCTCGATTCCCGAGCCAAGGCCCAAATGCAACTGGATGTCCGGCGAGCGTGCGGTGGTATCGAGGCCGTCCGCATACCAGAACCCGCCTGTTTCGAAGAGACTCGAGGCGGCTGGCCCCTTCTTCTGCACGAGGTATTGCAGACCGGCGATCGCCGCGTGATGCAGCTTGTTGTACTTGTCGTACGTGTGCTCCCCCGTGCATTCGGCAATAACGAACAAGTCGAGGTGATCCTGCAAGTTCTCACCGACGCCGGGCAAGTCATGCAGCGCGCGCACGCCCACCGCTTCGAGATGCGCGGCTGGGCCGATACCGGACTGAAGCAACAGCTTCGGGCTCCCAATCGCACCGGACGAAACGATCACTTCGCGCCGGGCGCGCACGAGCTTAGGGGTGCGTTCGTCGCCGACTGCGAGTTCCACGCCAATCGCACGCTTCCCTTCCATGACGACGCGCACGGTTTGCGTTCGAAGCCAGACGGCAAGGTTCGGCCGCCCGAGAACGGGGTCGAGGAAGCTGCTCGATGTCGACGAGCGGCGCGCATTGCGTTGAGTCAGTTGGTAGTAGCCGAGCCCCGCGTGCGCCGCGCCGTTGAAATCGGCATTGAAGGGAATGCCCATGTCCTGCCCGGCACGGAAAAACGCTTCGCAGATCGGCAAGGGACTGACCGGATTGGATACGCCGAGCGGCCCGCCGTAGCCATGAAACGCGTTTGCGAAGCGCTCGTTGTCTTCCGAGCGCTTGAAATACGGCAGCACGTCGCGGTATCCCCAGCCCGTCGCGCCGCCGAGCGATTCCCATTCGTCGTAGTCGGCCGGCGCGCCGCGAGTATAGATCTGCGCGTTGATCGACGAACCGCCGCCGATCACTTTCGCTTGCGTGAATCGCAGCACCCGGTTCTTCAGGTGCTTTTGCGGCACCGTATGCCAGCCCCAGGAGCCGATGCCCTTCGTCATTTTGGCGAAACCGGCGGGCATATGAAATAGCGGATGGCTGTCGCGGCCGCCCGCTTCGACGAGCAACACGGTCACCGAAGGGTCGGCGCTCAACCGGTTGGCCAGTACGCACCCTGCGGAACCGCCGCCGGTGATGATGTAATCGTAGGTCAAGTTTTTCATGCTTCGCCCCTTACAAGGCCGAAATGGACAAGCCGCCGTCCACGTTCAATACGCTACCCGTCGCGAACCGCAGCGAGCCGTCGGCCAACACACCTACAGCGGCTGCCACATCGCTTGCTTCGCCCCACCGGCGCATCGGCACCAGCCCTTGTTCGAGACGAGCCTCGTAACGCTGCGCGACGGCCGAGGTCATCGGCGTGCGAATGATTCCAGGACGCACCTCGAACACACCGATGCCCGAGGCGGCCAGCCGCAATGCGAACAACCGAGTCAACATCGGCAACGCCGACTTCGAAAGGCAATACTCGGCGCGCTCGGGAGAGGCCATTTGCGCAGACACCGAAGAGACCGAAATGATCGAGCGGTCGCATCCGCCGTCGCATTGGGTCGCGAGCATGTGCCGTGCGACAGCCTGCGTCATGAAGAACGTCCCGCGCAGATTCACGCCGAGCACGGCATCGAATGCCTCCGGCGTGAGGTCGAGGAGGTCGCCGCGCGTGGGCGACCCGATCCCCGCGTTATTGACGAAACAATCCACGGCGCCCGCCCAATCGACGACTCGATCGAGCGCTCGTCCGTGTGCGGCCACATCCTCTAGTTGCGATTCGACGAACAGCGCGCGCCGGCCAAGCGCCTCGATTTCCGCGAGCGTCTCCTGCACGTCGTCGCCGACGGCAACATCGGTGAATGCGACGTCATAGCCGCGCGTCGCTAGTTCGATTGCGATCGCACGGCCGATTCCGCGGCGGCCGCCAGTCACCAACGCGGTGGCCGCATGCATATCGTTACGAAACATGATGGTCTCCCTGCGAGGACGGCGTAGCCCCAACCGGTTTGGAAGGGGTGCCGAGCACCGTTCGCAGATGCTCGCCCACACGCAACGCCTGTGCGGCGATCGTCAATGCGGGATTGAGCGCCGCCGAAGAAGGAAAGAAGCTCGCATCGACGACGTAAAGGTTCTCGTGGTCATACGCTTTGCACCGCTCGTCGAGCGGCGCAGCCGACGGATCGGCGCCGAAGCGCACGGTGCCGCATTGATGTGACGGCGTGTCGTCGCCGAATCGGCGGCTCATCACCAGCGGGAAGCCAGCGTGCTTGAGCATGTGCTTAGCTTTATCCACCAGCCGTTCATGGGGCTTGAGGTTCGTGCGGCGCCAAGAGAGGCGAATCCCTCCGTCCTCCCCGACCTCGAGGCGGCTTTGCGGACGCGGCAGGTCTTCCGACATCGCATACATGTCGACGCTATGGTCCGCGAGATAGCGCAGCGCGACACCGGGAACGTACGGCATGACGCCGCGTAGCATCGGCTCCCGGATCTTGCCCAGCATCTGCAAATTGCCGAGGGGCCAACGATCGTGTGCCCCGCCGAAATAGAAATCGTTGATCGAAAGCGTCTTCGGAAACCGCGTATCGTTCACGCTGCGCGGATCGACAGCCAGGATCGCGGTGCAATTGTGGTTCATGTAATACCGGCCGACGGCATCGGACGAGTTCGCGAGGCCCCGCGGCCATTTGTCGTTCTTCGACGCGAGCAGCAGCGCCGCGCTGTTCACGGCGCCGGCCGACAGAACGAAAAGGTCCCCGCCGATGGTCTGCGTCCCCTCGCGTGTTTCGACGATCGCCGCTTCGATACGGCGTCCCGACGCGTCGGTCACCAACCGGCTTACGCGCGCGCCCGTCATGAGCCTTACCCCACCCTTTTGCAACGCGGGACGCAGTAGCCGTGTCTCGGCGTCGCCCTTTGCATCGATGCGGCACGGAAAGGCATCGCACGTCGCGCAACGGACGCAATGGCCGCCATCCCCGAGATCGATCGCGGACGGCATATGAAACGGGTGCAAGCCCTGCGCGTGAAGCGCGTCGCGCAGGCGAGCAATGACCGGTTCGTCGGGAATCGGCGCGTGCGGGTAGCCGTGCGAACGCGCTGGTTCCGTCGGGTCCTCGCCCGCGGCACCGCGCACACCGAAAAGGCGCTCGGCCAAATCGTAGTAGGGCTCGATGTCGCCGTATTGGATGGGCCACGCCGGCGAAACGCCTTCTTCGTGCTCGAGCGCCTCGAAATCGGCCTCTCGGAACCGAAACATCGCCGTGCCGAAAAACTTGGTATGCCCGCCCACGAAATAGTATTGGCCCGGCCGATAGCGACGGCCATCGCCGTCCGTCCACGTTTCCTTCGCGCGATACCTCAGTTGGCCGAATACGGCCTCGGCGTCCCAGTTCTCCAGCTCGCGGGGCAATGCCTCGCCGCGCTCGAGCACGAGCACATCGAGCCCCGTCCCGGCAAGCTGCCACGCTACCGCACTGCCGCCGACGCCCGAGCCGACGATGACGACGTCTGCGCGCTTCACGAGATCCTCTCTTCCGTCTGGGCATCGAACAGCACGAGCTTGGACAAGTCGACGCCCAAGCGGCAACGCTCGCCGGCGGTATGCGGCATATCGGCGCCGAGACGGGCCGCCACCTCGATGCCGCCCATCTCGAGCATCGCGTACGTATCGGGCCCCGTCGGCTCCATGACGAGTACTTTGACGTCGATCTCGCGCATCGAGTCGGGCGCGCGACCGCTTTCCACCCCGATCGCTTCCGGCCGCAAGCCGGCGATCACGCGCTGCCCCACGTAGCGTTCGACGGCGTGCGGCTGAGCGGGAAGCGCGATCTCGAGCGATGAGCCCGCGTCGCCGATGCGCAATGCCAGCGCCCCGTCCACCGCGACGAGCGTGGCCGGTAGCAGGTTCATCGACGGCGAGCCCATGAAGGTCGCGACGAACGTATTGGCTGGCGCGTTATAGATTTCGGCCGGCGTCCCGAATTGCTGAATGACGCCGCCTTTCATCACCGCGATGCGTGTCGCCAACGTCATCGCCTCGATCTGATCGTGAGTCACATAGACGATCGTCGCGCCGAGCCGTTGATGCAGCTTCTTGATCTCGGTGCGCATGTCCACGCGCAGCTTGGCATCCAAATTCGACAGCGGTTCGTCGAACAAAAACACTTTCGGGTTGCGGACGAGCGCGCGCCCCATGGCAACGCGTTGACGCTGACCGCCCGAGAGCTGCCCCGGGCGTCGATTCAGCAGGTGCTCGATTTGCAGCAGACGGGCAGCGTTCGCCACAGCCTGTTTCCGTTCCGCTTTGGGAACCTTGCGCATCTCGAGGCCGAAACTGATGTTCTCGCCCACGGTCATGTTGGGATAAAGCGCGTAGCTTTGAAAGACCATCGCGATATCGCGCTCGCTCGGATGAAGATCGTTGACGCGATCGCTGTCGATGCGGATCTCGCCATCGGAGATGGTATCGAGACCGGCGATCAGCGACAGCAACGTCGATTTTCCGCACCCGGACGGCCCTACGAGCACCAGAAAATCGCCGTCGCCGACGTCGATATTGATGTTCTTGAGGATTTCGGTCGCGCCGAATGCCTTGCGGACATTGGAAATATGCAGCGAAGCCATGTGCTTACCCCTTTACAGAACCGGCCATCATGCCGCGCACGAAGTAGCGGCCACCCACCACATAGACGAGCAGCGTGGGCAGCGCGGTAATCACCGCGGCGGCCATCTGCACGTTGTATTCGCGCACGCCCGTGGACGTGTTGACGATGTTGTTCAGCGCAACCGTGATCGGCGCCGAGCTGCCGGTCGTGAACGATGCACCGAACAGGAAGTCGTTCCAAATGTTCGTGAACTGCCAGATGACCGTGACGGTTGCGATCGCGCCCGAGCAAGGCAGCAAAATGCGCCAGAAGATCGTGAAAAACCGCGCGCCGTCGATCATCGCGGCCTTGACGAGTTCGTCCGGGAACGCGATGTAGAAATTGCGGAAATAAAGCGTCGTGAAGCACAACCCATAGACGACATGAACGAGCACGAGCCCCGCGATCGATTGCGCGAGCCCGACCTTGCCGAGGAAGGCGGCCATCGGAATCAGCACGATCTGAAACGGAATGAAGCAGCCGAACAAAATGAGCCCGAACAGGACGTTGTCGCCTTTGAAGCGCCATTTAGTCAGCACGTACCCGTTCAAGGCGCCGAGGAACGTCGAAATCGTGACGGCCGAGACCACCATGCGCGTCGAATTCCAGAAAAACCCTTTCACTCCCGAGCAATCGAGGCCCACGCATGCCTCGCCCCATGCTTTGAGCCAAGGCGCGAGCGTCCAATGGCGCGGTAGCGCGAGAATGTTGCCGCTGTACACCTCTTCTAGCGGCTTGACGGACGTCAGCAGCATCACCGCGAGTGGCACCAGATAAATCGCCGCGAAAACGGTCAGCAGTCCGTAGATGACGACGCGCGTGAGGTAATCGTGCTTGCCCGCTACCATCTGCGGGGCATCCCAGCTATTGGTCGACATGGTTATCTCCAGGGCGGCTCAGTGCGCGCCGCCGGTGCGGCGCGGCTTCAATTCGGAATACAGATACGGCACCATCACCGCCGCAACCGTGCACAGCATCATGACCGCGCTTGCCGCCCCCATGCCGAGTTCGTTGCGCGTGAAGGTGAACGAATACATAAACGTCGAAGGCAATTCGGTCGCGTACCCGGGACCGGCTCCGGTCAACGCCACCACGAGCTCGTAGCTTTTGACGGCAAGATGCACGAGGATCACGAACGCCGAGATGAAAGCCGGGCGCAATTGCGGAATCACGATGCGGCGATAGATGGCGGGCATGCGTGCCCCATCGATCGATGCCGCTTTGATCATGTCTTGGTCGATCCCGCGCAGGCCGGCGAGAAACATCGCCATGACGAAGCCCGACGCCTGCCAGACGGCGGCAATAACGACCGTGTAAATTGCCATGCGATCGTCGATGATCCAGTCGAATTGGAAGCTCGACCAACCCCAATCGTGAAACAGCTTCGTGAGCCCGAGGCCCGGGTTCAAGATCCATTTCCAGGCCGTTCCCGTCACAATGAACGAAATCGCCATCGGATAAAGAAAGATCGCGCGCAGCGTGCCTTCGGCCCGGATGCGCTGGTCTAGCAGAATCGCCAAAAGGAGACCGAGCGCCATGCACAGAACGACATAGAGCGATGCGTAAATGCCCAGGTTGACGATGGCGACATGCCAGCGTGGATGAACCCAAACGCGGTGATACTGCGTCCACCCCGCGAAATGCAAGTTAGCGAATGTGCGCGATTTGGTGAAAGAGAGGACAGTCGTCCACGCGATGAATCCATAGACGAAAATCAGCGTTGCAATGAGCGTAGGCGAGAGCACAATCTTAGGAAGCATCTTCTCCAACGCGTTGAATCGGCTCGTTCGGCGCGACGCGCCAAGACGCACGCTTTGCGCCGCATCTCGAGCCGAAACGTGCGCGGCCTGTTGTGTCGTATGCATGGCAACCACCTTTGCTGCGAGGGCTAGGAATGCGCGCGGCGATGCGCCGCCGCGCGTTCGGCTAAGGTCGCGCGCTTTACTTGGCGTTCGCAACCGCGTCGACGAGCTGCTTCACCGCATCGGCCGACGATTGATTCGAATTGAAGAAGTTCGTCACGACGTCGTACACGGCGTTTTTCGGACCATCGGGCATAGCATGCCCATGGGCAAAGCTGCCAACCATCGTCCCGTTCTTGATGGCCGCCCGCAGGTCCGTCATCGACTTCTTCCCGCATTCGTCGAAGCCGTCCGCCGGCACGTCCAAGCGCGCGGGAATCGAACCTTTGATCTGGTTGAACGTAGCTTGCACGTTCTTATCCATGACCGTCGACGCGAACGCGTATTCACCGGGCAGACTGGCATCGCTCTTCTTGAAGGTCGCGAATTGATCGGTATTGAAGATGAAGTCGCCCTGCGTGCCCGGGTATTGGAAGCACAGATAATCGACGTTGGCCTTCTTGCCCGCGTTCGCGAACTCGCCTTTGGCCCAGTCGCCCATGATTTGCATGGCGGCTTTCCCGTTGATCACCATTGCCGTTGCGAGATTCCAATCGCGTCCCGGAAAACTCGGATCGACCATTCCCCGCAGCGCGCGCATTTGATCGAACGCCTTTTCCATCGTCTTCGAACCGAGCGCTTTCGGATCAAGATCGACGAGCGCCTGCGTGTAGAACTTCGGGCCGCCCGCCGACATCACAGCGCTGTCGAATAGGGTCGCTTCTTGCCACGGCTGTCCGCCGTGAGCCAACGGGATATAGCCGGCCTTGCGAATCGTAGCGGCGTCGGCGACAAGCTCGTCGAAGGTCTTCGGCGGCGTCAAATGAAGCTGATCGAAGATCTTCTTATTCGCCCAAATCCAGTTCGTGCGATGAATGTCGACCGGCACGGCAACCCAATGCCCATCCACCTTCGAGAAGCGTTGGATCGGACCCGGCACCAGCTTGTCCCACCCTTCCTTCGCCGCTACGGTGTCGAGATTCGTCAGCAAGTCTTCCGAAGCGTATTCGCCGATGGTGAACCCGAGCATCTGCATCGCCTCGGGCGGGTTGCCCGACGCCACGCGCGCTTTGAGGACCGTGCGGGCTGCTTCCCCGCCGCCCCCGGCGATCGGCGCATCCTTCCAGCCGAACCCGCGCTGCTTCACGCCGTCTTTCAGAACCGACAGTGCGCGGGCTTCGCCGCCGGACGTCCACCAATGCATGACTTCCACGGTCTTGCTATCGGCCGCCGCAGCCGCCGTGCTCGCGCAAACGGCGAGCGTCGCTACGAGTGCCCATACAGTTCGTTTCATCATCGTCTCGCTCCAAACGGTTTGTCTCTCTATCGGAGATGGTTATTGACCTGCGGGAGAGATCCCCTCGTGGGGGTCTCCCTTGCTGCTTAGTACTACTAAATGTTCTATTTAAGCCAAAACTGACGACGAGGGCCGATGTGCAACTGCACCGTCTTCGTCTCCGTGTAATCCTCGACCGCTTGCTTGCCGAGTTCGCGTCCCACTCCGCTCGCTTTGAAGCCGCCAAACGGTAGTTCCGGGTAGCCGTCGAGGAAGGTATTGACCCAGACGGTGCCGGCATCCACGCCGCGCGCGACCGTCAGACACGTGTCGATGTCCCGGCTCCAAACGGCTGCGGATAAGCCGTAGGCCGTATCGTTGGCGATCTCGATCGCGTGATCGGCGTCGCGAAACGCGATGACGCTGAGCACAGGCCCGAAGATCTCTTCTCTCGCCACGCTCATTTCGGGCGTTACGTCGGCGAGGATGGTCGGCTCCAGAAACAAGCCGCTGGCGTCGTCGTAGCGCCCGCCTCCGAGCCGGACGGTCGCACCCGCCGCAACGCCGAGCTCGATACGCTCGAGAATGTCGGCCATCTGCTGTTCGCTGACGATGGCGCCGACTTTCACGTCCGGATGCAGCGGATCGCCAACCGGCACGCGGCGCGCACGCTCGATCACGGCCTCAATGAACCGCTCGGCGATCGATTCGTGCACGATCACGCGGCTGCCGCTGTTGCAGCATTCGCCCGCATTGAAGTACACACCGAACACGACCGCGTCGATCATCGCCTCCCAGTCGCAATCGGGGAAGACGATCTGCGGATTCTTACCGCCTAGCTCGAGCGCCACCTTCTTGAGGCCTTTCGAGGCGACGCCCGCGAGCATCGAACCGACCGCCGTCGAACCGGTGAACGACAGCATGTCCACGTATTCGCTTTCCGCGAGCGGCTGCCCCACTTTCGAGCCCTTTCCGGTGACGACGTTGGCAACCCCGGCTGGCACGCCGGCTTGCTGCAGAATCTCCATGAGCATGACGGTCGTGCCGGACGTCAGTTCGCTGGGCTTGATGACGCAACTGCAGCCGGCCGCCAAGGCGAACGGCAACTTTTGGCACAGAATCCAAAGCGGGAAATTCCAAGGCGTGATGATGCCCACAACGCCGATCGGCTGACGTAGGACGAGGCCGATCATGTCATCGCCCAGCGTGTCGTATGCGTCGCCGCTTAGCGTTCGTGCCAGACTGGCCGCGTATTGCCAGAGATCGACGCATCCCGATACTTCCGCCCGGGCTTGCGCCAGCGGCTTGCCGTTCTCGAGCGATTCGATGAGCGCCAGTCGATCGACTTGCGCGGCGATGCCGTCCGCGACGGCCAGCAGCACGCGTGCCCTGTCGGCTCCCTTCATCTTTGCCCAAGGGCCACCGCGAAATGCCCGATGCGCCGCGTCGATCGCAGCTTGAGCGTCCTCGAGCGTTGCCGCGCTATAGCTCGATACGGTCTTACCGTGCGCGGGGCTCTTGCGTTCGACGCGCGCACCGTCGCTCGCTTCGCGCCATTGCCCATCGATAAAGAGCCGGCCATAATAAGGCTCGTATGCGGCAAGAGGCGTGCTTGTCAAAAGCGGCGCGAGGTCGGGCTTCAGTTCTACGGTCTTCATGTCAGTTGCCTTTGAATTGAGCCGGGCGCTTTTCGCGAAAGCTCGTCATGCCTTCGCGCGCATCGGCGGTGGTAGCGGCCAGCGCGCCCGCCATCGCTTCGAGCGTGACGGCCGTGCCTTCACCGGCGGCCGCGTTGATCAGTTGCTTGGTCAGTTGCACCGAAACCGGCGCGAGGCGCGCACTGCGTTGCGCTAGCTCCACTGCCGCAGCCAGCGCCCCACCCGGCTCGCTGACTTCGTCTGCGAGCCCGATTTCGAACGCACGCCGAGCGTCCATGCGCGTGCCGGTAAGCGCCAGCAGCTTTGCTTTGCTGGCTCCGATGATCGATACGAGCCGCTGGCTTCCCGACCAGCCGGGGCACGTGGCGATGCCCGCTTCGGGCAGTGCGAACATCGCGGCAGGGTCCGCCACGCGAAGATCGGCGGCAGCGGCCAGTTCCAGCCCACCGCCGAAAGCATGACCGCCCACGGCGGCAATCACGGGCAACCGCAACGTGGCCCAACGCGCGAAGACACGATGCCCGCGCGGCACCCACGCGCGCCACATATCGAGCGCGGCGAGTGCAGACCACTCGTTGATATCCGCACCGACGCAAAATGCCTTGCCGGCGCCTGTCAGTACGACGGCTCGATACTCGTTCGATGCATCGAGTTCGTCCGCGATGGCTTCGAGCCTAGTCAGCATCGCCGGCGTGAGCGCATTGAGTTTCTCGGGGCGCGCAAGCGTAACGATGGCGACGCTGCCGTTCGCTTCGAGCTTGATCGAATCGTATTCAGGCACGGCGAGGCTCCTTCAATTGCAGGCCATAGGGCGCGTCTTCGAATAGCGCGGCATCCATCGTTTTCAGATCGCTTGCAACGGCAAGCGGGAAGTCCGCTTGTTCGAGCACGTCGCGTCGCAAGTCGATGCCGGGTGCGACCTCGATCACTTCTAGGCCATCGGACGCGAGCCGCATGACGCAGCGCTCCGTCACGTAGCGCACCTCCTGGCCGCGCGCGCGCGCCATTGCGCCGCTGAACGTGACATGGTCGACCTCGCGCACGAACTTCCTGGAGCGGCCTTCTTTCTCGATCGTGAGGCGCCCGCCTCCGACGCTCAATTGCGCACCGGCCGTGAAAAAGCCCGAGAACACCAAGCGTTTCGCGTGCGTCGTGATGTCGATGAAGCCGCCGCAGCCGGCGGTCAGATACGGCTTGCTCGGCAGCCACGAGACGTTGACGTTTCCGCCGCGATCGATCTGCATGAACGAGAGCAACGAAATGTCGAATCCGCCGCCCTGGAAGTAGGTGAACTGCGTCGGCGACGGCACGATGGCATCCGCATTGGCCGAGCAGCCGAAGGCGAAGCCCAGCAAAGGCATCCCGCCCACCGCGCCCTGCTCGATGGCCCAGGTGACATGGCCGTCGAGTCCTTCTTCGAGCAGCACGCGCGGCACGTTCGCCGAGATGCCGAATCCGAGGTTGGCCGCATCGCCACGCGCGAGCTCCATCGCCGCTCGGCGTGCGATGACTTTTTCCGCGCACCAATCGCCGAATGAAAACGCGTCGTCCGCCACCTTGATCTCACCACTGATCGCCGGGTCGTAGTCGATCTGGGTCGTTTGCTTTTGCGCGGGATCGACGACGATGTAGTCGACCAGATTGCACGGGATGTGCACGCGGTGGGTAGGCAGCGAGCCTGCTTTGACGACGCGCTTGACCTGCGCGATGACGATCCCGCCGTTATTGCGCACGGCGAGCGCTTGCTCGCAACCGCCCAATAACGCGCCCTCGTGCTCGTAGGAAAGATTGCCGCGCTCGTCGGCCGTCGTCGCACGGATGATGGCTACGCGCGGAACGATGTTGGGGAAGAAGAGCCACGGTTCGCCTTCGAAATCCACCTTGCGGACGATGGGCTCGCCTTGCGAACGCGCATTCATCGCGCCGCCCTGACGCGCCGGATCGACGAAGGTATCCAGGCCCACTTTCGTCAATACGCCGGGGCGCTTCGCGGCTGCGTCGCGGTGCATGTCGAACAGGACCCCGCTCGGCAAGTTATAGGCGCGGATCTCGTTGCCGCCGATCATGCGCCAAATCTCGGGCATCGGCAGGCTCGACGGCCCGCTCGGCAGCGAACCGGCGACGACCGTGTCGATGAGTCCGGGCTTGGCGAGGTGGTCGATACCCTTGATGCCGTACATATCTCCAGCCGCGATCGGATGCAGCAACGTGAGCCGCTGCGGATGCCCCTCTTGTTGGAAGCGTGTCCCGATCGCGGCGAGCATTGCATCGGGACATCCCAATCCGCTCGACGAACTGACGGTAACGACGTCGCCGTCGCCGATGAGGCGCGCCGCCGCGGCCGCCGGCACCACTTTGCTTGAACGCACGTTCTGACTCCTAGTTTCGTTTCAATGCGCGAATTGCCGAGAGACGGCCACGCGTTCGCCGCGCAAGGCCGACTGCTCGAGTGCGAGGGCCGCCGCTAGAGAGCGGAACCCGTCCTCGCCCGTCGCTGCCGGTGGTTCGCCCGATAACACGGCGCGATGGAATTGCTCGACGGCGGTCACATAAAGGTTGCGGTGCACGACGGGGATCGCTTGCACGCCGCGCTCCGAGCGCAGCTCGATTTCCCCGGCCGCTCGTTGCGTCATCACGTCCCGTGCGATCAAGGAGCCGGCGCTGCCGTGCACTTCTAGGCCTGTGGGCGCATAGGGCACCGTGAAGGCGTCATGGATCTGGGCGAGCACGCCGTTGTCGAAGCGGATGATGCCCATCACGCCATCGGCGAGTCCGTCGTGCGCCATGCCCGAGGATGCGGTCATGGCCATGACTTCGACGGGCTCGGCATCGAGGACGAATCGCAAGGTGTCCGCGTCGTGCACCGAGATGTCGAGCACGACCCCGCCCCCTGCCTCTTTCCGATCGATGCGCCAACCGCGCAAATGCGGCGGCAGCGAAACGGCATGAAACACGCGCGCATAAAGCGGCGTGCCGATCTCCCCGGCGCGAATGAGTTCGCGCAGGCGCCGATGCGTGGCTGCGCAACGCAGATGATGATTGGTGGCGAGCACGACACCCGCCGCGGCGCATGCCTCGATCATTTTTTCGGCGTCGGGCTGCGACAGCGCGAGCGGCTTTTCGCACAGGACGTGTTTGCGGGCGGCGGCCGCCGCCATCACTTGCGGGAGGTGCTTTTCGTTGGTGCTGCTGATGTAGACGGCGTCGATCGTCGAATCGGCCAACACGCTCTCGAGCGCCGCGCTGGCATGCTCGATCGAATGCTTCTGGGCGAACTCTTGCGCGCGCTCCGTGCTTCCACTCACCACGGCCTTGACGAGGCCGTCGCTTTGCGCACGGATGGCATCGACCATCCACTCGTCCGCGATGGTGCTCGCTCCGACCAGCGCCCAACTTATCGTCTTCGTCATGTCGTCCTCCATCTATTTATTGGAACGTTCCAATTCGCTCGTTGGATCGTTCCAACGAACTGTAGTAGACTCCCCCTACGATGTCAAACGCTTTTTGGAACGTGCCAATTGTGCAAAGCAATGTGAAATCTGGTCCGACGATTCAGGACATCGCCGCGGCTGCGGGGGTTTCAAAGTCGACGGTGTCGCTCGTGCTGCAGCAAAGCCCGAAAATTCGCGCCGAGACCGCCGAGAAAGTACGCGAAGCGGCGCGCGCGCTCGGCTATGTGTACAACCGAGGCGCCGCTACCCTACGTGGCCGACGAAGCACGACCATCGGGATGGTCATCAACGATCTGACGAACCCTTTCTTTGTCGAGCTGTTGGTGGCCATCGAGCGGGTGCTGGCGCAATCGGGCTATACGACGCTCATGGCCCACACGGCGGAAAGCGTCGAGATGCAAACCCGCGTTTTACAGTCGATGCGCGAACAGAACGTTGCCGGGCTCGTGATGTCGCCCGCGCTCGGCACACCGGATTCGCTTCCTGCCGAGATTCGCTCGTGGGGCATTCCGCTGGTGCTCGTGATGCGTCCGATGGGCACTGACGTCGATACGATCGGCGTGGATAACTTCGTGGGATTTCAACTTGCGACCGAGCATCTGATCGAGCGAGGCCATACCCGCATTGCGTTTGCCGGAAATCGGGCTGGCTATACGGTGGCAACGCAGCGCCGGCAGGGATACTTGCAGGCGATGGCCAAGCACGGTTTGAGCGTCGACCCGCAGTGGATCATCGATGTCGAATTAACGCCCGAGGGGGGACGTCAGGCCGTGCGCGCGATCTTCGATTTGGCTTTTCCGCCGACTGCCGTGGTTTGCTACAACGATCAGGTCGCGTTCGGCGTACTGCGCGAGCTCGATCGGATGGGCAAGCGTGCGGGTAAGGCGCTGGCCGTGGTGGGTTGCGACAATGTCGTTGCTTCGGAGCATACCAATCCACCGCTTACTACTCTGTCGGCTGGTGCGGATACGCTGGGCACGATTGCGAGCGAGACGCTACTTTCGCGGCTGGAGGCGTCCGCGGATGATGGGAAACCGATCGTGCAGTATTTCGCGACGCCCAAACTTGTCGTGCGGGAGTCTAGTGTCGGATCCGGAGAGAGGCATCATCGGGCCGCGAAAGGCGATGGCCGGGCACGGGGGGCGGCGTAATAGGTGATGCGCGATTCGGTGCGTTTTAGCGTGAGGGGCGGCTGGGATTTGGGAGATTTTTGACAACGAAGGGGTAACGCCTTGATCAATAGGGGGACATTTTTGTGTCGGCGGGCGCCGGTATCAAATGCGTTGTCTCGCAAGGTCGAAGCCGAAGACGGCCATGCGGCACGCCCGCAACCGACCCACAAGGGACAGTCGGGGCGACTCAAAGCGGACGCTCATCGGTTGCTCGGTCGAGTGATAGCGTCGCTGGTAAATCATTCCGCAGCAATGACGCCTATAGGTCCCTTCTCGTGTGAGGCACTTGGCCAGCGGCTAACAGGGCAACGCAACGATCGGCGAAGGCGACTGGCACAGCGAGTGCACCCAAATGCCGGGCTCGCGTCAGGCCAACATAGAGGACGCGCTTGGCCTCTGAATCGGTGCGGGCTTCCCAAGATTCAAACAGGGCCTCCCCTCGGTTTTCAGGGGCACGATTGGGTGGAATCACGACGCACACGGCGCCATATTCACGGCCTTTCGCCTCGTGAATCTTGGCGCATCTAAGACCGAGATCGAGCGCCATTTGAAGATGGTTAGACCATCGTGCATTGGTCGGTCGCCGAAAGAAATTCCGTACGGTCACGCCGGCGGGCAGCGGCAGGTTCAGCCGTTCTGTCTCGGCGTGCACACGGGCAATCCAGGCGAGCCGATCAGCATCGGCATTTCCACACGCTTTGGGAAGACTCATAAGGAAACCCAGCGCGCATCTTCGATGTGCGCGCCGATCGATTCCAATACGCTGGACCGTTCGCACCAGATGCTCGTTCGGCTGACGTAGCCCCATGAGGTCCAGAAGCAACGTCTCTATCGCCTGAACCACCGCCTCCCTCGATCGCACCGTCGCGGCAGGTGACCAGAACTCCGCCACTTTGCAAGCCAGCAGCTCGATCCGCGAGTTGCCGTTCGAACCGCTGAGAGCCACGCCAGCGGCACGTTGCGCGACCTTGCCTGAATGCGCAAGGATGACCGCGTCAGTTGAATCTAAACCAAGTTCCGCAATCCGATTCAAGAAGGCCTGACCGATCGTTGCACTCGGGGCTCGACCTCCATATGTCAGAAGCAAAGCGGGATGTGCAACATTGGCGGTGTCGCCGACAGACTGATCCACCCGGCCAGCGCTTTTGAGTGTGGCGGCTAGACGGCAGACCGCAGGACTGCTACGAAAATTGCCCGTTAACCCTCGATGTGATTCATCAGGGTAAGTCTCCTTAAATTCCTGAACACCTGCAGGATTGCCGTTGCGGAATTCGTAGATCGCTTGGTCTGGGTCACAGACGAAAGTGACATGCACGCCGTACTCTCGGAGCCACGAGAGAATTTGCAAATCAAGCGGATTGCAATCTTGGCCTTCGTCCACCATGACTTCGTGAAAACGTGCCGCCAGTGCCCGGCCAAGTGCCCCGCCGTTCAAAGGATCAAGAATCAGCCGCAGCGTCTGAACGCGGGCATCGTTGGCGCTCAGATAGCCGGCCTGCAGCAAGCCCCGTCGCCGACGTGCCGCTGCCTGCTGATATTTGGCTTGATGCTGGCGAACATGGTTTTGCAATCCGGTGTGCCCGATCCTCCCCGGATTAATGACATTGGTTTCTGGGTCGAATAGATCTAGGCTCACTGGGTCGCCGCGGAAGGCGAAT
Organism: Trinickia sp. Y13; assembly: GCF_029522115.1. Taxonomy (GTDB): domain Bacteria; phylum Pseudomonadota; class Gammaproteobacteria; order Burkholderiales; family Burkholderiaceae; genus Trinickia. Next base: position 315,288 of record NZ_JAKWFK010000004.1, read on the forward strand.
TGCCCCGACAACCGAATCTCTATGCCGAGCGTATCCCAACTATCGAGGATGATCGGTCGTGTCGTGCTTGTTGCCGCGCAGCCCGGCAGCACCACGAAATTCCGAACGAAAGCATCGAGCGTTCCCATGAAACTGGGATGCTTCAGGAGTGAGGCGAGCCCTGCGGCGTGGCAGCGTTCCCGAAACTCGTCGACGGCTGAGTTCGTGAACGAAAGTACCGCCACGCCGCGACGCGGTGGCAGCGTGGCTGCTATATTTGCCAGGCGAGCAATGATCGTGCGGGTCTTTCCGGCGCCTGGGCAGGCATGCACGAAAGCGCCACCGACGTGCGTGGCGAATGCCTCCTGCTCTGCCGTCAAACCTTGAATGCCGGTCATGCTTGCGCAGCGCCACGAATCGCGTCGGCAAGATATATCGGTACGACAAACGGTTCACCCGCCGCGATACGTGAAGCGATGGCCTGGGCCAAGTCACCCTTGCGAGTCTTCTTCGCCTCAATCAGCTTGAGGAACGCATCGGGACGGTCTTGCAGTGGGACACCCTCGATCCGATCCGTCCAGTCGCGACGCGAATTGCGATGCAGACGAAGAAACACGCTCTTTAGAAATGCCTCGTTTCCAGCGTTGAAAATCTCATGCTCCAACGTGTGCTGATTAGTCAGCACCATCAGCGCCTGCTGCGCACCATGCTTCGCTGCGAGGTTTTCCAGATCGATCTTCCGATTCCCCAGCACCGTTGGGTCCGCGTCGGTGATCACGATCAGCCGGTCAGCGATCCGTGCGTCGCCATGCGGCCGAAGTAGTACCTCGATGTAGGGACGGAAATCCACGCCCTCGATCGGCACGATAACCGTTCCCTTGAACCGGAGCCATCCATCAGCGTCACCGGCGAGAACAAGATTTTGTGCCAACACCGGCAACAGCAGCGCCTCAGCGATTCCTTCCACCAAGATGGCCCTATCGCCGAACAGCAGCGCAGAGCGAGTCACGTCCAGATAGCGGCTGATCTTATCCAGTGTCTTTGGCTTGAGCCCCAGTTCGGCGATGGGCACGCTCACCGATTCAGAGACCGCCCCTCCATTTTTGTCGCGACGACGCGAACGCATGACCACCAGATGTGTCGGAGAAACCCAGGCGGTCAGATTCGGCGAATGGGTCGTCACGACGATCTGGATGCGGCCTTCCGGTTTGCCGGCCTCGATTGCACGATCAGCCGATTGGCGTGCTTGGTCCAGAAGAAATTCGAGCACTAGCACTTGCAACTGCGGGTGCAGATGTGCTTCCGGCTCTTCGACAAGAAAGATTGTGAGGTCCGCTTCCTTGGCCTTCGCCAACTCGACGACCACCGTGGCCATGTAGAGCAGATTGGAGTAGCCCAAACCAGAAGCCCGAATGTCTTCTGGTGCGAGGCCAGAGTCGGCCAAGCGAAACCGCAAGTCGCGAGCGACATCGAGCAGGGTCTCGGTGGCGAAGTCCAAGGCTGCCGATTGCGGGCGGACCCCATTGGTCAGCATTCCCAGAGCGGTGCCGATTTCCGTGTTCATCGTGGTCAGGATATCGGGTCTGTTCTCCGCGCGCCTAACGCCAGCAAGGAAATCTTGTTCTTGATCCTTCGGCAGGAAGTGCCGCAGTAGTGCCATAACCCGTGTGCCGCTGCCCGTGCCAAGCGCCTGATGCGCGTCGCGCAATGGCGGCAGGTAGACATGCCGGATCAGGTCAATGGAGCCGGCCTCCGGCTCGTTGGTGTCGAAGCGTCCGGCCCAGGCAGTGATCTTGCCACGGGGCGCACGCTCGGATCGCGGCTCATACCGATAGCCGAAGACGGCTTCGTTCTTAGTGGGATCAGGGACTGCGGAGATTAGCAATCCTTTCAGTGTGTCGCCGAGTTCTCGGAAGACACCTTCGATCTGAAAGCTCGGGACGGTCGCGTTGCGTCGGACGTCTTCATCCTCCGGATATCGCTCCCGGCGTCCGCTCAACGGCAAGGTGAGCAACCGAATAGCGTCGATGACGTTGGACTTACCACCATTGTTCTCACCGACCAAGACGGTCAGATCGGCGCGAAGGCTGACGGTCACATTGTCGCAGGACCGGAAACGCGAAATTTTCAAACTGCCCAAGTGCATGAAATCTCCCTTACCGTCTCAACCTGCCGCGATATCTCTTTGTGCGCGGCTGTTCAGGCATTCTATCGGTCGCGTTCCCTGCATCGCTTAATCACTAGGTTATTGGCCGCTCTTTGTCCGGTGAGGTCCGATTCAATGGTTGCATCTCCGAAAAACCACGACTCCGGCCACTGCCCGACAAGCTGACTCCGGTACGCGGTCTCGCTCAAGGGAACCTCGACCGTTACGCCTGCGCCGCATACAGCCGACTTCCGGCGAGGCGATCGATGCAATGCTCGTGCTCAGGGTGGGGGACGGAGAATCCAGATTGTCGCCAGTTTATATCGTGAGAGCGAACCGCCGTTCATGGCCGAACCCGGCTCCGCGACGAACCGCCAAGACTATCGTTGTCGTTCTTGCTCACGGCGATAGGTTCGGGTCTGTTCTTGCTCCTGGTCGCCTTCTGCTCGCTCAGCGGGCATGTCGAGCACTAAGGCGAGACAGGAACTCGCGTCAGTTGATGTTCGGCAAGAGGCGGCACATTCAAGTATGGGGCGATTCCGGCGCGCCTGATTTTTCCGCGAATAGGATTAGTATGAGGGGCGAGCGGCTGCGGAAAGTCGGATGGCTGCTAACCGAAGCGCAACAAGACAAACATTGCGGAAACCGAACCAGCGCGTCACTATGGCCTACTTCATCGATCTCTTCTCGCCAGAAACCTACCTTGCGTTCGCTCGGTCGACGCGCGACATTTCCGGGTTTCGGATTCGCCACAAGAACACAGCGGAGAAAATCAAGCGTGGGGACGTCTTTGTTTGCTACCTGACCAAACTCTCGCGCTGGTTCGCTCTGCTGGAGGTCGTTGAGGGGCCGTTCATAGATGACGCGCCAATATTCCTATCCGAAAACGATCCCTTCGTCGTGCGGTTCCGAGTGCGTCCGACTATTTGGCTCGACATCGACAAAGGCATTCCGATTCATGACCGGTCAGTCTGGGAGCGATTGTCATTTACGCGCGACCTGAAGGAAGGCGGCATCGCGTGGACCGGCAAGGTCCGAAGCAGCCTTGTGCAACTCGGCGAACAGGACGGAGCCTTCCTTGCGGAACGGCTGGCGGCCCAGGCCCTCGAGCGCAAGACCTATCCGCTGGACGAGCGGGACAAGCGCAACGTTGCCACGCACACTGTAAATCGCCCCGACAAGGTTGTCACAGTGAGCGTGCCCGAGGACGCAGATGTTGTTGAGCCGACCGAACGGATTACGGTTCCTCCGGATACAGAGGCCCGCGAATCCATCCGCATGCAAGCTGAGCTAGCCAATATCGGCGCGAAGATGGGGATGAAGATCTGGATTCCCCGAGCTGATCGAGGCGGTGTTCTCCGAGCGTGGGCCGATGAAGGCGGCGTGCTGCTTGATCGATTGCCTCTCAATTATGACGAGACGACCCTGCGAACGATTGAGCAGATTGACGTTCTTTGGCTCAAGGGCCGATCGATTGTTCGCGCCTTTGAGGTCGAGCACACGACCTCGGTGTATTCCGGCATTCTTCGCATGGCCGATCTTGTGGCGCTTCAGCCCAACATGAACATCAAGCTCCACATCGTCGCACCCGAGTCAAGGCGGGATAAGGTCTTTCAGGAGATTCGGCGGCCGGTGTTTTCTCTGCTCGAAAAAGGTCCTCTCGCGGAATATTGCACATACCTGTCGTATGCCAGTCTTCACAAGTTGGCCGAGCAAGAGCACCTTTCACATATGTCGGAAACCGTACTTGACGAATACGAGGAGGAAGCTGAGTAAGCTTGCCGCCCTTTCGCCGACAGGTGAGGCGACCTCTGCGTTAGCGTCTGCGGTGCGCATCGTCGCCGACGTGCTCAGTCGGCAGGTATGGCCGGTCGCTGTCGGTCGCGAAGGGCAGCGGGCGACCCGTTTCGGCCTTTCGCTCAAGAGTGGTCGAGCGGCTGCTCCCAAAGTACAGCAGTCTTTCACATCCTCGTGGCACGACTACCCGTAATCTCTGACAAGCTTGTTGCAACTCGTACTATTCCTCCCGGTTTCTCTCAGCTTCGAGTGCGGTGAAACGCTCACGCAATCTCTTGCGCAACTCCTCCTCTGTTGCCCATTGGATAAAGCGATGCCCTTGAAGGTCGAAGTGCACCTTTTCGGCTCTATTTGCGAGTAATATTATGTCTTTGCCAAGAGCGTGCGCAAACCCGGTTTCGTAGTAGCAGTTCGGTCGTGCACCTGTGAGATCGCAAAGCACGTACTTGCTCTCAGCAAGCCCCTCTAGTATCTGATCTGAAATCTTTCCAGAGTCCTGTACTTCGTCTATACGCAAACACGTGAGGCCAAATTCCTTGGCGACCACCTTATAGGCTCCCTCATAGGCCGAATCCAATATTTCGTCACCAAATTTCATGACAACAAACACCTGCATCTTGGGGGGATGCAGTGCTTTCTGGATGAGCGATGACAGCCCCTTGGATGTACCTTGTGCCTGAACCCTGCCGATAATTTCCGCCGAGCAGTCGTTCTCTACGAAGGACGGCTCCTTCATTTGATCTATCAGACTTTGGTCTTCTTTTACCTTCAGATTGGTTTTTGTGCGATACACCTTCAAGAACGTCGCAGTCTTCATGTTGAAGAGACGCTCGCCCTTCAAGAGAATGACTTGACCGTTCACAAACGGAACTACGACCTTCTCGATTATGGATTCCTCGGAGTAGTTGTAGAAGAAATACGAATTTGAACCGTAATCTAACCGTGCGTGATATTTCATTGTATGGGTTTAGTGTTTATGCGATTTTATAAACGAAAACTAGCAACGCCCTTGCTCCTAAGCAAATGGAGCGCTTCGTTGCGAAGACGACAGGTGATCATTATGACTGGTAATTTCTTCGATGTCGTCAGAGTCGAGGATTCCCGGTGCGCGAATTTATCCTCTTTGCCAAAGCGTCGCTACCTACACGTCAGCTTGTCCGTCGCTGTTAAGGGTTATTGGATGCCTGCCCTCATTCACGAGTCCGTGAGCAAGCGGTGGCGCCTGCGGGCAGGCGTCGGATAAGCCCCAAGGAAGGAAACCGCGGAGTGGCCCGACGCGGTCGGCGTGGTACGCGGTTATGGCGATTGTTCGATGGGGCCGGTGAGCGGAGCGGGATGAGGATGGGCGAAGCTGGCGGCCGGATGAGCGCGGATGGGAGGAGGCAGCCAGACAGACGCACCCCGACAGGGTTTGAGCGCAGGTGCGTGACGGTGCGTCAAGCGGGATGCACAACGGTCCGCTCGTGGGCCGCATTGCCGCGAAGCCAACGGTGGGATTGCTGATCGCAGAGGCATGGCGCTCATGGTTGGCCTGGTGGTGCGCGAATCGGCGCGGTGCGCGCGAGGATGTCGATGACGATCATCGGTGCGCCGCAATGGCGGCAGATGAAGGCGGGCCGGCTGGCGGTGAGCGTGTCGTGCGGAGCGGGGTCGACCTCGGGCACGACATCGAGCAGTTTACGTACCTTCGCGAGATTGGCGCGACGTACGGGGTTGGCGAGCAATCCGTAATGGCGGATGCGATGGAAACCGGTAGGCCGCACGTGGAGCAGGAAGCGGCGCATGAACTCGCCAGGCTCCAGCGTCATGGTCTTGTAGCGGGTGCGGCCCTGGGCGCGGTAGTCCTTCCAGCGGAACATCACGCCGCGCTGGTCGAGGGCGACCAGGCGCTGGTTGGAGATCGCGACGCGGTGCGTATAGCGCGACAGGTACGCGAGCACGGCTTGCGGCCCGGCAAAGGGGCGCTTGGCGTACACGAACCAGTCGCACGCCCGGAGCGGCGCGAGCCACCGGGCGAAGGCGGCGGGATCGGCGAGCGGCGCATCCTCGCCGAAGAACTTCAATTGACCCTGTCGATGGACCTGAGCCAGCGCGTCGAGGAAGCGCCTGCGGAACAGGCGCGACAGAACGCGCACCGGCAGGAAGAAGCCAGGCCGGCAGGCGATCCAGCGCTCGCCGTTGGCGCTACGGCGTTTGGCCAGACGTTACGGCGTAACGCAGCGGGAAATGCTGGAACAACTGATCGCAGGCGCCGACGATCCAATCATCTCGACGCTAGAACCCGGCACGCCCGCGTGGGCCGAATACTTCGGCGCGGCCGTTACTGCGTAACACTCTAGAAATCGGCTTGCAGCGTCCCGATTCATCCCTGATCGTGATCGCTCTCGCTATAATCCATCCATCGCGCAACACCACCTTCCAGACTGATCACGATCGCCGAAATGGCTGATCATGATCGCCGAAATCCGCAGTCTCAACATCTCTGGTCGAACTGGCTCAAAGCGTAGCCGGTGAAAACAAAAAAGGCCGCCAGCTATTGCTGCGTCGTCTGTGGCGCCGGTCGCAATTACTTTGGCGCCCGACGAGAACCGAGCGATCCGCGGTGGCGCGATTGACGTGCGTTTTTGCAAGCGCGCGTCTGTAAAATCACCATCTGTAGGCCGTCGAACGGGGTTCCGCGGCCTGCGCTCGGAATTTTGCATGTTCTGTGGCACAAACAGCGGTTTCTTTCACTTATGCTGTCACGGTCTGTGCGATTGCGTGTCATCCTTAGCGAAAAAATCGAGCAAATTCAACGGTTCTCCTTTCACTTTCTGTGTCACCCGACACGACAACCAGATCGAAGTGATGGCGACCGAGAGTGCACATCACAGTGCCTTCTTGCACCGGCCTTGTAGGCGCAAACTGGAAATTTTCACATTCTGTATTGCGCACGCCGACGTAATTTCACTAAACGATGTCATGAACAGAAGCGCTCGGTCAGGTAGGGCGTTCGGACGGCGTGGCCGGTTCCCTGAGAGGAACATTGCAAGCTGAGCGGCCGGTTACCGACTAGAACCGACGGCTGAATGTCTGTGCGATGGTCCCAGCGAATGACGCTTCATGGCCGAACCCGGGCCGATGACGAACGCACCAAACCGACCAGTCGCGGCCTTTCAAACTTCAAGCGGATTTTCGGCGTCCGTCGCGCTTCGTTCTCGACACATTGGGCAACTGGTCCATCGCCGTGCATCGAGGTCGGATCGACTGCATCAGACGCCGCTCGGAAGCACCTATCGCGACACAACTTCAGTAGGCTGCAGGTTCGGTTCTTGAGGTAGAAAGATCGGGCGACTTTTCAGCCAGAGGCCAAACTCGCGCATGACTTCGATTACTGGCCTCAAGCGTTCACCCTCATTCGTCAGTCGATACTCGACTTTTACGGGGACTTCTGCAAAAACCGTCCGCTGGATCAAACCCGCTTGCTCCAGTGCTCGTAAATCGAGCGTCAACATACGCTGCGATATGCCTGGGACATCGCGGCGAAGCTCATTGAAGCGTTTCGGACCATCCACCAGATAAGACACCAGAAGCAAGCGCCAGCGCCCACCCAGCAGACGCATCGCCTCTTCGATCGAACATCCTGTTGCACTCTCTCTCATCGCTTCGTCACTCGGTATATTTTTTGTACCTATACCACAAACATCTGCCTTCTTCATTTATTTCCCTTTGCGCGAGATACTCCCTTCAACGCGGCTCACGTGGTGAGCCTGTTTAACCATCAAAGGAAGACGGAATGAAGCTGTATCACGCACCGGGAAGCTGTTCGCAAGCAATCTGCATCGTATTGCAGGAGGCAAGGCTGAATGCCGACGTCGTCACCGTCGACGCGCGCCGGCATTTGCTGCCAGACGGGACGAGCTATTACGATGTATCCGAGCTTGGTTACGTTCCGCTTCTACAACTTGAGGATGGGACGTTCCTGCGTGAGGGCACCGTCATCGCTCAGTACCTTGCGGACCAGTCGCCCGAATCGAAACTGGCGCCTGCTCATGGTTCGATTGAGCGCTACAAGCTACTTGAATGGCTTAACTTTCTGAGCGCCGAGATTCATAAGGGCTTCATTCCGCTGCTTTATGCGGTGGCTGCAGGAAAGTGGGTGGATACCGCGAGGCCGAAGCTGCAAAGCAGATTTGGCTGGATCGACCGTCAACTGGCCGGCAAGCGGTTTCTAATGGGCGACTGCTTCACGATTGCCGATGCCTACCTTTTCGCGTTGACAGGATGGGGCACCGCCTCATGGATGAAATCGGTGTACAACGCGAACATCGATCTCGGTCCGCATCGTCATGTGCAAGCGTGGTATGAGCGAGTCAGGGATAGACCGACGGTCCAGCGCGTCCTACAGGACGATGGGTTGCTAGGAATGTAAGTTGGGCACATGGCCCCTAGCTGAAGCACGCGCCACTCTGCGTCAGCTCGGCTGAGTTTGAGGAAGTCCAACATCGTCCCGACCCCGCTAACCACCTTTGCGTCTTCGAAGTTCCATCGAATCCGCTCAAAGTGAGTCATCGTCAGTTGCAACGCCGGCCTTCAATAGGTGCTTGGTCATGGTTAGCTTGCCGAGTTGCAGTAGAAAAGGCTGATCGGCGGCGGATGCAGCTCGCAAGGTGATTTCAATTACCATCTAGTCTCGACGCTGGCTCTGTGAAGGTCGATTGTTGACGATCTTGCCACCGCTGTCGATCGTCTCCTTTTGGCCGGACTGCGCCACACGACGCCGTCGTGCCATGCGGACGAGCCGGCGACGTCCGCGCGGCAGACCTCGAACCGAAGCCGACGTAGACCGCTCCCAGAACCGGGCATCGAATCGGGGCAAAGCCGACATTCAGGCAATTTGAGCGTCTACTTCAGTCTTCTACAACCAGTAGGCGGCGCGTACGCCCGCTAGCTCTGTTCCCGATACAGGATCATCCCGGCGTGATGAAGCGCCCCATCACGAAGTCGCCCTCCGCGGTAAATCCGGTGTCGTCGACGTAGTCGATGTAATTGCCGCTGATCGTATAGCGGCCTTGATACGCGCTCTTGCGCTTGCCCCGCTGTTCGTCATAGCGGCCGTTCGGAAGTAGTTCGTGACGAATATGGCCGTCGCCGGTCACCCGCATTCCTGTGAAGCGATGCGGTTTCAATGCCTCCGCCTCCTCTGATATGCGCGTGAAGTCACCGGTCGTACTGCCGTCGGCCCGGCTGCGTGTCCGAAAGTGCGTGGCATTCATTGCCGGTCTCCCCCCGCTTTTTGGGTGTGATCGCCGCGCTTTCTGAATTCCTCGCCGACCACACGCATGCTTTCCTCGACTGCGGGATATCCGCGATAGGGAAGGACGTTTAGCAGCGTTTCGATGATTTCCGCCTGCGTCGCGCCCGCCGTCAGCGCCGCATTCACATGGACACGCAGCGGCGTCTCCGTCGCTTTGCTTCCCACCGCGGCGAGCGCCGAGCACGCGGCAAGCTCGCGCGTCTTCCCGTCGATTCCGGCACGGCTGAAGATGTCGCCGTAAGAGTGCTCGACGATCGCGCGGCCGATATCTGGGGCTAGGTCGTTGAAGCTGTTGACCACGGCCTCGCCCGCCTGGGCAGAAGTCTTGGCGAGCGTCGCCAATCCGCGTTCGCTGCGAGTCTTGCGAGTTTCGGAGACGATTGCATTCGCGCTTACCCAGCCGCCTGCCCCTTCTTTCTCTTTCTGCTCCGGCTTCGCGAAAACGGCGTCCGCAACCCCAAAGGCATTGAGAGCGCTCGGGAACCCGGCATAGACGGCCAGTTGCATCAGGGCTTCGGTGATCTCGGTGCGGGACAGGCCCGACTTGAGCCCGGCTTCGATATGAAGGCCGAGCAGATCGCTGCGATTGCCGGCTGCCGCGAGCATCGAGATGATCGCGATCTGTCTTGCCTTTGGATTGAGTCCCTCGCGAGTGAAGATCTCACCGAACGCGAACTCGACCGACCAGCGGGAGAGCTCGGGCGAAGTGCTTTCCAGCCTTTCCATGTACTCCTCCGGATTGGCCATCAAGTCGTCGAGCACCTCGAGACCCCGCTGATATCGCGCAGTGCCATCGTCGGACACCGGGGCTATCGGATCGAAAACCAGACGCCGCTCCCGAAAGATCTCGCGAACGATGACCACGGCGTTGATCGAGACCGGAAACCCCAGGATGGCAATCGCCTGGAACAGCATTTCGACCAGTTCTGCCGGCTCGCCGCCGGCATTGAGGAAGCCGGTCATGTGATATTTCAGCTGCGGTTGCACGCTGCCATGGGCCATCAGCGCGGCAACGGTGGCGATCTGGCGAAGGCGCAGGTCCAGCCCCGGCCGCGACAGGATGTCTCCATAGGCAAATTCGACCGTGAATCGTGCCAAATCCGGGGCAACCTGCGCCAGACGGTTGACTGGGATATCGTAGCCCGCGCCACCAATCCTCTTCAGCACCTCGATACCCCGAGAAAAACGGTCTGCACCAGTTCCGCCAGCGGAAGCGCCCAAGAGGGCCGTCATGCCTGTCTGAGCCGTAGATCCATTCATCTGTGAGTCCCTGCGCTTGTACGTATCCATGTCTGATTTGCTCCTTATCGAAGTCAGCGGAACGGAGCATACGGGCAGGAAGATGCAACGGGCCAAGACCAAATTCGTGATACCTTTTCTGCATGAGGATACGAATCGATTTGCGCCAACTGGAATGCTTCGTCGCAGTGGCGGAGGAAGGCACCTTCCGCGCCGCGGCCGAACGACTGCACATGTCACAACCGCCTCTAAGCCGCCAGATCAAACAGCTCGAGAGCGAACTCGGGGTGACATTGCTCAATCGCGATTCGGCGGGCGCGGAACTTACGACGGCGGGCAGCGCATTCTTGAAGGGGGCCAGGAAGACGCTGCTTCAAGCCGCAGAGGCGATCGAAACCGCACGACGGCATTCAAAAGGAACGCCCCGGCAGCTCAGGGTCGGTTATACCAAGGTCTTCGACCCGGAGGTCTTTCCTTCCCTCGAGCCTGCCTTCAAGAAAGCGGTTCCTGGCGGGTCGCTGGTTTTCGTTGCCGCCATTTCCGTCGAGCTCGTCCGGCGCCTGCGGCGTGGCGCGCTCGATGTCGCCTTGATCGGACTGCCCAGCGCAACAGGGGAGCTGGTGGTTGAACCGCTGCACAAAGAGCCGCTGGTCGCGGTAATCCCCGCACAGCATCCGCTCGCGCGGCACAAAGTCCTGTCGATCGCGCAGTTGAATGACCAACCCCTGTTCTGGCCGCAGCGCCGAACAAATCCCGGATTCTTCGATCACTACGAGGAAGTGTTCGCGAAGCTCGGACATACGCCGAGCCGCAGACTGACGGAACCGGCGGATCACCACCTCCTGCTGGCCGAAGTGGCAAACGGACGGGGCATTGGCTTCGTACCGAAGTCGATGACGAAGGTGCGGCGCGCCGGTGCGACTTTCAGGCCGCTCAAGGAAAGGGAATTCTGGATCGGATTTGGCCTCGCCTACAGGAATGCGCAACACGCATCAGAGTTGGATGCGTTGTTACGCATCGTGCGGAGCAAAACGGCCTTGCCCCCTCCGGGCATGGAATAGCCAGGGCCGTGCGGTTCGTCCTGTGGCGCTTCTGGCGCTGGGACGGCGCCTAGTGGACCGCCTAGGAAAACCGTGTGCCGGATAAGGAAGACGTTGTGTGCTTGTGCGCCGAGCGCTTATAGCGAGTAGAGAGAGCTCTCGCGAACGTCTGCTTCGCGGTGAAGTTCACCCAGCGATCGAGTGTCCGGAACTGGCCGAGGCCGGAAATGCGGAGCCCGCGGACCATCGCGTGTCGCCGAGATGGCCCGAATTTCCGGGCCGCCCCCAAGCGGCCGGTCGCCCTGATGGAAGCCAGATGTCCGCTTCCGAAGGTGGGGCCGTCGTACGAAGGTTCGCCGGGCGGTCTCGGAGGACGACGTGTCGTCGCCGATTTGCGCCGAAATGATCCCCGTTGAATCGTTACAATTACCCCGTTGAGTCCCCCTTCGGAAGTACCGAGTGCGAGACATTCTGACGTCCTGGTTTTGGAGCGGCGATGCCATCCGCAGTCGACGCGTGAGCGACATCGTTTTATCAGGCACGGTCGACGTGCCTGTGCCGTCTGCACGCATACTTGCGGATTGGGATAGGGAGACGTCGTCGCGGCTCGTCCTGGAACCCGGGGACGTCGAGGTGATGCCTTTGGCACGAACGCAAGCGCGCTGGCCCGACTACAAGCGCTGCGTGCAGGCAATGTCCGACTGGACGGGCGCGCTTGGACTGTCCAACGTACTTGCCTCCAGTGACGTGGCCCTGATGGCCTGTCGCGGCGCGAGGTACCACCATGACGGTGCCCAATATGGCGGTGCGGCCTTTTGCAATCTCTTCCTGAGCGAGGACAAGGGGCTGGACTTGCACTTTCCCTCTACAGGCCTTCACATTCCTCTGACTCGGGGAACAGCCGTGATATTCGATACTGGCCACCCTCATGGCGTCATTCAACGACGCAGCAGCAGTTTTAGTATGGCCGACTTCGGGCCAGACCAGGATTGCATCCAGATATTCCTGACGTGGGAGCTTCCGATTGAAGACGCCCATGTCGCGCGCGCGCTCGAGGTGGCATTCGATATCGACACTTCGGCCTCGCTGCAACGGGATGAAGAGCAGGTCTTGTTGAACGGCGCGCCGGCTGCTGTGTGCCCGGAATCTGGTCGCTGGTACCGGGTTGCCGATCAGGAACGGCATGCCCCCCGCCTGACGGCGAGTGAAGGCCAAATCTGACGGTGCGGGCGTCATTGTCACTGACGATGTATGGCCGATTCTGTTGAAAAACTCATTCTCTCGTGCCGCCGGACAACCTCGCGAAAAATCGACCTCTCAGATCGCCCTACAAGCCGTTCGTGAACCCCGGTTACGGGTAAGAGGACCCGAGTCATAGAATCCTTTTGAAGCCGCTGTTTGGCGCAGCGAGCATTCGCTCGAAGTTCTTGCTGTAGTTGAACTTCGCGTCGACCCACAGCGCGGACGGGAACATATCCTCGACCGTCATTTCCCTGCCAAGGATCTCCTTGGTGACGAATTTGCAGTAATCATTTACGTCGAAGCGGCTGGAAAAACCGCCTGGATTGGAAAACTCCCGCAGAGCGCCCAAAGCGATTTTCTTCTTTTTAGGACCAGATTCGACCCATTCTCCCTCGAGTTTTTCTTTCGGCAGTTTCTCGCCGCGTAGCTCGGTTAGCAATTCCAGCCCCTTGCTAACCTTCGCGTAACTTCCATCCATATAGTGATCGATCACCGACGCTTGAAAGCAAGCCGTGATGAATGCGCAACACGTGGTTCCTCGATTTTCACTGAATGCCGACCGCATTCGGCTAGCCCATTTGAAGGCCCGATACAGAGCATCGAATTCGAACGGCGGAGCTTGGTCAGAATGACGAGCGGCCTGTGCACCGGAATAGCGACTCCTATCCGCGCCCGACTCTAGAAGCTGATCGTATGAATACCTTGTCAATGGCACCTTTGTGCCAGCCCGGGTGACCTTTCCCCCCGGCGCTCGATAAAAGGCCCACAGGCTCGCATAAGCGACGGCGTTCCTCAAGGACGGTGCTACTGGCCGGTAAAATGTGAATGTGTTATTTTTAGCTTCGGATTTCGGAATATCGATCAATTCGCGATAGACAGCTGTGTCAATCGAGGCAGCGTGAATGACCTCAATGCTTTGATCTGCGTTAGGCTTTGTGAGCGCGGAAACATCGCCATAACACTTTGGGTCCGTTACGATCATCGTATGGTGAAAATCACCCTGCCGAAACAACACATCGCCCCGTAAAATCATGATACCTCCGTATAGTCTCGGAAAAATTCCCGATATTTGCCTGACACCGTCTGGCCGGAGCGATCCTTGTTTCCGGGCATTTGGCGCACTCATCCGTAGACAGAGACAATACAGATCGACCGGCGATTCGTCGAGCCGACCATGAGAATCTGACTGTAATTCGGCTCCCGCAGGCGCGAACAGATGCTTGGTAGAAGAGCGCGCCCCTGCGGCCTCTGTGGCGATTGCAAAACGTACAGTCGAACGGTATCCGCGATTGAAAAGCAAGGAACGGGATGCACTGACCGTCGAGGATCTGATCATGGAGTCCACACATCGCTAAAAAAGGACGGAAATATGGATGGCTCTTCGGTCAGCAGCCACAACGACAATAGTCCGTCTAACGCGTCGACCCGGGGCTGGCTTTCAGTCGTCGCGGTTTCGTTCGGTACATTCGCGCTCGTCACGAGCGAGCTTATGCCGATCGGACTTCTTCCGAAGATCGCGGCCGGCGTGAGTGCCGCTGAGGGCAATGTGGGCCTGACGGTCACCATTCCAGGACTGGGGGCAGCATTCGCCGCACCCGCGTTGCTTCTCGCCTCACGGCGTCTTGACCGGCGTTGGTTGCTTTGGCTGACGAGCGCGCTGCTGATCGCTTCCGATCTGATTGTCGCCTCGGCCGCCACGCTTTCCACGTTGCTGGCTGGGCGTGTTCTGCTGGGAATAAGTATTGGCGGCTTCTGGGCCATCGGCGCCGCGGTGACCAGGCGACTGGTGCCGCCCGAATCGATCGGTCGCGCCACGGCGCTGGTGTTCTCCGGCGTTTCGATCGGTTGACAATGGACCTTGCCCCTGTTTCGCGAATCCCATAGCTGGCGTTGAAGCGAACTATTGCCTATTGCGCGAAGCATGTTGCCTGACGGATGTGATCCCGGTAATGCTGCGACACTAGTCGGGCCCGGATGCCCGCAGTGGCCCATGGCCGGGCGACCTCGTTAGGCACCCGATTGTCCCCTGTCAAGGTGGAAGCGACGTTCCAGTATCGGTATAAAGGCACCAGCACGGACGCCTAAACCCGCTGAGCAAGGGCGGTGGAAAAAAACTCAGTCACCCTTCTGACGCGTACCGGCACATACCGGCGTTGTGGCCAGACGAGGCTGACGTCTCTGACCTCATTCAAAAAATCGTCGAGAACTGTGGTGATGTCGGGATGCCCAAGTTCGTCGGTAAGCGAAGCCTGAGTGAAAAGACCAATACCGACACCCGCCACCACGCCTGCCCGAATCGTTTCGATACTGTTTGAGGACAGGTTGCCACGAACGGCCACGCTGAACTTACCGGCCGGGCCAGTGAATGGCCAACTGACGGCCGATTCCGAAAGGCCGCTATACACAAGGCAATTGTGATCGACGAGTTCGGCAGGGGTCTTCGGTATTCCATAGCGCTCGAAATAACGGCGGGACCCCACGCAAACCAGGCGAGTGCTTGCCACGCGCTTGACGACCGCGTCTGCATCGTCCACGCGGCCCACCCGAATTGCAAGATCGATCCGGTCTTCCACCATGTCCCGCACAAAGTCCGAAAGAACGAGATCGACCTGAAGTCCGGGGTTCAATGACAGGAGGTCGGGTATGAGCGGAAGAACGTGCAGGCGGCCAAAGGTAGAAGGCGTCGCAATCCTGATCGGGCCCGTGACGTTCAGCGTGCTGCTCGTCATCTCGCCGTCGACTTCGTCGAACTCGTCGACGAGCGGCTTCGTACGATCGTAATAGCGCTGCCCCTGATCCGTCAGCGTGACACTCCGTGTACTCCGGTTCAACAGCATGACGCCGAGGCGTCTCTCGAGCGAACCAACCGCCTTGCTGATCGCGGACTGCGAGACACCGGTTCTGCGCGCCGCCGCCGAAAACCCTCCTGCTTCGACAACGGCGATAAAAGCGCTGAGTTCGTCAAACCGGTCCATTGCAGTTCCTGGCGAAATCGACCGGCTTTCGCGATCGAGTGATGAGGGTTGAAGTTCGATTGATTCTATCTGGGAATAGATGTTATGAAAATTCGCTCGATTATCATTCGCCGCACGGGCAATTACGATTCTTTCCGTCATTCACGAACGAACGGAAGGTTTCAATGGTTTCTCTAGCAGGCAAGGTCGCTGTCATCAGCGGCGGCACGACCGGCATCGGTCTCGCGATTGCGCAGCGGTATGTCGCCGAAGGCGCACACGTGTTCATCTTCGGGCGCCGGCAGGCCCAACTCGACGCGGCCACCCAGCGGATCGGACGCAATGTCACGGCCATCCAGGCCGACGCGACGGATCTGCGCGACCTCGAACGCGTCGCCTCGGCGGTCAGTGCCGAAAAGGGTTTCGTCGACATCGTCGTGTCGAACGCAGCGTTAGTCGAGCAGGCTTCGATCGACACACTCACCCCGGAGCATTTCGACAAGACGTTCAACCTCAACGCCCGTAGTCCCGTTTTTTTGGTGCAGACACTCTTGCCGCTCATGACGAAAGGCGGATCGATCATTCTGGTCTCGTCGGCCATGCACGTGATGGGGATTCCTGGCCACACGACTTACGCAGCAACGAAGGCGGCTTTGCGTTCGTATGCGCGCACCTGGGCTGCGGAATTCAAGAATCGCGGCATTCGAGTGAACACGCTGAGCCCGGGCGTAACCGACACCCCGATGCTCGACTCTCAGGTGACGAATGCAGAGCAGCGTCAGTCTCTGGTGGACATGTACCTCAAGATGATCCCCATCGGCCGGCTCGCGCAACCCGAGGAGATCGCCAACGCGGCGGTGTTCCTAGCATCCGGTCAAAGCGCGTACGTCACGGGTGCGGACCTGATGTGCGACGGTGGCATCGGCCAGGTTTGAGGCCCGACATTCAATGAGATTGAATCGTCGGAATGGGTTGATAGCGGTCCGGGTCCCGGTCGCGTGTTCCGTTCCGACGTCTAGCAGACGGGCAGCTATCTCGGCAACGTGAAGGCCGACGTGCTCGCGCTGCGCGACCCGACCTATAAGCGGTTGAACTTTTGCGAGATCATTCTCGGCTCCGCTTGGAACGATCGGCGCGGACATGCACACGGCGCCGAATGCAGTTGTCGCGATCATGACAAGGCCGTTTAAAAAGCGCCCTGATAGACCTTCGGTGTCACGCCGGTTTGTTGCTTGAACACGCGCGTGAAGTGCGACTGGTCCGCAAAGCCGGTTCGCGCGCCGACCTCGGAAATGGGCCTGCCCTCGCGCAGCATCTGCATCGCATGACGTACGCGCTCTTGCTGCTGAAAGGCATGTGGGCTCAGTCCTGCCTCGCGCACAAAGGCGCGCAGCAGCACGAACGGAGTGACGGCAAACTCCGATGCAAGCGTCGACAAGGTCACCCGCGCAAGCAAGTCCTCGCGCAAACGGCTCTTTACCGCCCGTACCAGAGCGGGCTCCCTGTGCACCACGGGCAGGTCGACGAAGCGGCTTGCGTGCCGCCCACACAAACTCACGACTGCGCAGGCTAGGGCTTCACTGCGTTTGAAGGCATCGTCGTTCACCTCGGAACACCAGTTCACGCCGTAGAGGTACCTCGACAGTTCGGCGTCGACGATAAACGGGCTCTCGAGTTCGAATCGCTCGCGCCGGGCAATGCCGAGCCGGTCACAGTAGTTGGCCAGCGCCGCAGGCCGCACGTGTTCGACGCGCATCTTCCACTGGCCGTCTCCTGCAGCGACACCGGAATGCACCACGTCCGCATCGATGACGATTACATCGCCGCGGCGGCATATGCGCCGCTGGTCCCGAACCTCGACTGCCAGAGCCCCGCCGGTAATCACTGCAAGGCAATGCGTATCGTGTGCGTGCGGGGGATACCGGTGGCCGACGAACTGGCCCTTGAGCATGACGGCGTCCATGACGTCTGGCGCGCGCCAGAGCTTGACCGAACGCGTCTGCGCTGTAGCTTTCATGATCGGACGGACCGTGGAAGAGGTCGGAACACGTCATCATATTCCTCGAGCCGTGGCATCGGAATACGCGGTTGTTCGTCGAGCCGATTGATAAAGTCGCGCCAGCGCATCAGGGTGTCCGACCGCTGCTCGTCGGAGCAGTACGGGACGTGCCAGGCAAAGAACGGCTCGAGTACTTCATAGCCAACATATCCCAATGTGCCTTGCAGCAGATGGCGCAGCATGCCGCCCGCCAGTTCGCCATGGATACCTTGCTCACCGAACATGTGCTCCCGGCCGCCCAGGGTCACGCCCACCACGGCGCGCTTGCCGACCATGCCGCCGCGGCCGTAAATGCGTTTTCCGCCATACAGTGCGCCCGACAGGAAGCAGCGGTCGATCCAGCCCTTGATCAGTGCGGGCACCGAGAACCAGTAGAGCGGAAACACCAGCAGCAGCGTGTCACTGGCGAGAAGCGCGTCCACCTCTCGCCGGATGTCGGGCGCAAGCGTATTGCTTTCGCGCGCGTGGCGTTGCTCCAATGCATAGACAAGGTAGTCGTCGTTAGCGCGATCGGCGAACTCGCTGGCGCGAACCACCGGGTCGAAGTTGAGTGCGTACAAGTCCGAAAAACTCACGTCGTCGCCGCGCAACTCCATCAGGCATCGGGCCTCGTGGGCCATTGCCGTACAGAAGGAGCGCGGTTCCGGGTGGGCGTGGACGACGTGAACTTTAGCCATGGCCGCTCGATGTCCAAGTGACAGCAGGGATGAAGGTGTTCAGATGTACGAGTTCATTCTCGATCGCCTCGCGCACCGGCAAAGTGGCCCCCTCCTGCAACAGGCGCCGCGCGGCCTGCAGCGCCCTCGGCGGTTTGGCCGCGAGGCGCAGGGCGTATTCGTTTGCCGCTGCACGGACATTGGCGTTCGGTACGACGCGCGAAACAAATCCACGTTGCAAAGCTTCTGCCGCTGCTATCGGGCGACCGCTCAACAACCAGTCGCGTGCCGTCAGATCCCCCACTCGGCGGGCCAGCAACGCCGTTGCTCCCGCTTCGGGAACGATGCCGAGATCGGCAAATGGAAATCGAAACATCGCGCTCTCGCCAGCGACCACCCAGTCGGCGTGTAGCAGCATCGTGGCGCCGAAACCCACGGCCGCGCCATTGACCGCCGCCAGCAGGGGCTTGAGTTGCTCCGAGAACGCATTGATGCAGCGCCTCACCGCACCGTCGGCGGCCTGCGGCCACAGCGTCCCGAACGCTGCGGTGTCGTGGCCCGAGCAAAAGCTATCGCTGGCCCCGTGCAGCAGCACGCAATGCACCCGAATGTCGCTTTGTGCGAGGAGCAGAGCATTCGCCAGCGCATCGAACATCGCGCCATCGAGCGCGTTCCGCTTGTCGGGGCGGTTGATCCCAATGGACCAGATCTGGCCATTGAGTTCCAACGTAATTTTTCCTTCCATCATGCAAACAGCGAAAAGCCGCCAACCAGTTTGCCGATCCGGCTCCTCGGTCCGACCAGACCGACTGCTAGGTATTGGAGCGATTCTCCAGGGTGTGCGAGGACGGCGTCGAGAAACGCGTCGTAGTCGGTGGTGGCCTGTCCTTGTACGGGAAAGTCCACTACATCGCAATGCGGGAGCGACTTTTGGCGCAACTCGCACAACTGACGTGACGTCGCCTTGAGCACCGGAATGCCGACAGGAATGAGCCCGGGGTGCGCAGTGCCGTCGCGCTCCCGTAAAGGGGCTCCCACGAGACGGCTATGACGCTGGCCCAGCGTGAACGCCACCACTGCGGCCGCGTTCGACGCTTTACCGGGCGGCAGCGATTCATCAACGACGATGACACAGCGCTCCGGTTTTTGCGTAGCCTCTGGATCGTTCGAAGTGCGTGCTTCGGTTTGCAATGACACTGCCTCTCTCCTGAAGAACTAGCCGTGGAGAGAATGCTATGGGTTTCGTTTCCAAAAGTATTGGACGATTTTGCAGCGCGTCGAAGTGAGACGCTGCCTATCTTGCCTCGGCCGGGGTGAGACGGTCGGGATGCGATGCATAGACCGTGGGATTGAAGTTGGTCTGTACGGTGGCGAACACCCGAAAGACTTCGCTTCGCTTACGATCCTTTCTCGCGCTTCTTCGCGCGTTCCCCGGGGGGCAATAATAGACAGCACGCCGAGCACCGTTCAACAGGACCCTGGCGCTGAGAACATGCGCCAGGGTGAACCTTCCCCTGAACGGCTACTCCAGCTGGGCATGGGGTTCTGGGCGTCCAAAGCCCTCTTATCCGCCGTCGAACTCCGTGTGTTCACGCGCCTCGCGACCGGTCCGCACGCTGCGGCAGGGCTTGCTGAGGCAATCGGACTGCATCCGAGAGCGGCCTTGGATTTTCTCGACGCGCTGGTCGCGTTGAATCTGCTAGAACGCGACGACGGGACATACCGCAATACCCCGGACGCCGACCTTTTTCTGGACATGGCCAAGCCCAGCTACGTGGGTGGATTACTGGAAATGGCCAATGCGCGCCTATACCTGTTCTGGGGTTCCTTGACGGAAGCCCTTCGCACCGGGCAGCCACAGAACGAGGCCAAAGGGGGCGGCAACCCTTTCGACGCGATGTATCGCGACGAACACCAACTACGGGGCTTCTTGCGGGCGATGAGCGGCGTTAGCCTAGGTACGGCCAAGGTAATTGCGCAACGATTCCCCTGGCAAAACTACAAGACCTTCATTGACATCGGCGCGGCCCAAGGTGCCTTACCTGTGCAGGTCGCGCTCGCCCATCCCCACCTGCGCGGCGGCAGCTTCGATCTGCCGGTGGTAGGCCCCGTGTTTGATGAGTACGTAAAGTCGCAAGGCCTACAGGAACGACTGCATTTCCATCCAGGCGACTTCTTCAAGGATCCCTGTCCGACGGCCGATGTGCTCGTGATGGGTCACATCCTTCACGACTGGGACCTCGCGCAGAAGCTCGAACTCCTCGCGAAATGCTTCGCGGCGCTACCTTCAGGAGGTTGCCTGATCGTCTACGACGCGATAATCGACGATGACCGCAGGCGCAATGCATTTGGATTGCTTATGAGCCTGAACATGCTCATCGAGACACCTGGCGGTTTCGACTATACCGGCGCCCAGTGTCGCGAATGGATGCAGCAAGTCGGCTTCAAACAGGTACGCATCGAGCCTCTAACCGGCCCCGATTCAATGGTGATTGGAATCAAGTAGAAACTCACCGTCGACGCGGATAACGGGACCTAGCGGACCTTCGTCGAATTCGCATCCGAGTTGGTTTGCAAGCGGACTTGCCATCTGGGTGCGCGGCCCCACGAACAGTGCATCGATTGGCGTTTGCTCAGCGGCTTGCTCGATATTGGATACCTCGGAGAAAGCCTTCGCTTTTCTCGCATCTAGTTTCAGAGGATCATCCCGAATGTCTCGTCGAATAGGCTGTGAATCCCCACCTTGCGGCGACACTTCTGGAAGTCGAAGGTGTCCTGCCGAAAAAATCCGAGAAAGTAATCATTGCGATGCTTGCAGGAGAAGTCGGAACTTCGGCGTTACGGTCGAAATCGTCTCCCGTAGCGCAGCAGTTGCCAATGTTCTTTCATCGGTTCGGCTCCGGCGCGAGTCATTCGCACCCTTATAGTCGACACGATTGTCTACGATCCTGGCATCGATGTCGAATGTCCCTTCCTGGCCGCTCCCTGACCAACGCCACGGCCGTCGATGCTCGGCGACGGGCGGACAGCGCTCGCCGGCCCGTTTCTGCCGTTCTGGAGTTTTCGCGTCCTACGGCCACTTTGGAGAGCTGAACCGCCATCGGATGCGCACAATATGGCCTGTGTTCATCTGCGGCCCGGAGCGGGATCTAAACGATAAAGATGCCGCACATCGCGGCACTTCTCTCACTTCGCGTCGTTGTAGACAGTCGCTCGCGACACGCCCAGATGTTGGGCGATCGTCTCCATCGAGCGTCGTATATCGAGGTATCCCTCATCTCTAAGGGCTTGCATCATAGCCCTTCGTTGGTCAGTGCGCAGCGCCTGCGGGGTGGTTGCCAAGCCAACCGCGAACCGATCGATTCGCTCACGCAGGGACTCCGCCCTCGATGGGTCGAGCGACTCCCTTGCTACATCGGCATTGATCGCAGAAAACTGCTCCAGCATGGTAGTGATGCTGCGGAATAGGGTCACATCCACGTTCAGGCAAAGAGCGGCAACGTACTGCCCCTCCGAATCCTTTATGCCGATCGATGTGCTCTTGGCCTGCCGGCCATCGGCGAAACGATTCGCATAGTTCGCCAGAACCTGCGGGTACTCCGGATCGGCGATACGTGCCAAACCAAGCTCGGTCGCAGGGTCACCGACCTGACGCCCAGACAGGTTGTTGTGGATCGCAAGAATCGCGTTTTTTGGATGAAGGAGGTCGTGCACGACCACTTCCGTAAAAGGCGCAAGAGTTTCGCCCAATCCCGCTGCGATGTGCTTGACCTGATCGAGGATGGTCTGCTGCTCGCTGGTGAGTTTGCGCTTTGCCATTGGACTATTCATCTACATTTTTTCACATTGTACAGGCTCTTGATACGGGGAGGGAAATCCTCGCATTCCCCTATTTCTACAAAACATCTAAACATGGACCATACGTCCAGATAGTGAGTTGGTCAGCGTCTTCGCTGGCGTGTGGCTCAGTCCCCAAATAGACGTCATCAGGAGATAGGCAATGCAAGGAAAACTCATACGCCAGTTGGCCTCGACGAGAGGTCTGCGTGCGGCACTTTTGGCACTCGCAGTGGGCGCCTTCGTGACCGGCGCCAATGCACAGCAGCCCGGCGATAACGCGCCGCATAGGCTGCCGAGGATTCTCGTTCTGGCAACGGGCGGCACGATTGCAAGCACCCCCGATCCGCGCTCGGCAATCGGCTACAACGCCGGCGGGGTCACCGGCGATCAACTCCTCGCAGGCGTTCCAGGTCTCGACAAGCTCGCTTCCATTAAAGCGGAGCAGATGTCGAATGTCGGCTCGCAGGACATGAACAACAAGATCTGGTACCGGCTCGCGAACCGGATCAAACAGGCCGTCGAGCAGAATGAAGTTGACGGCGTTGTTATTACACACGGCACAGACACGATGGAGGAAACCGGCTTCTTCCTGGATCTCGTTCTCTCAACCGACAAGCCAGTTGTTCTCGTCGGTTCTATGCGTTCTGGCGGTTCAACCAGCGCAGATGGTCCAATGAACCTGTACGAGGCACTCGAAGTTGCCGCCAGTCCTCAGTCTGCTCATCGCGGCGTGTTGATGGTGATGAACGATACGATCAGCAGTCCGCGTTGGGCGACCAAGACCAACACCACCTCCCTCCATACGTTCCAGAGTCCGACTGCTGGGCCGCTCGGATATGTCGATCCTGCCTCGATCCGATACCTCTCGCCTGCGCCGGTGAACCACGCAAAAGCGATGGCGTTGCCAGTCGGAGGGCTACCGCGAGTCGACATCGTGTATGCACATGCAGATATGGACGCCGCTCAGATTCAGGACGCTGTCCAGCACGGGGCGAAAGGTATCGTTCTCGCTGGTGTCGGCGATGGAAATGCGTCGAAAGCCGCGCTGGATGCGCTGGTGGCGGCGGCCCGCAAAGGCATCGTGGTAGTCCGTTCTACGCGTGTGGGAAGCGGGTTCGTCAACCGGAATGTCGAGGTGCCGGACGACAAGGATGGATTCGTCGTTTCCGACGATTTGAACCCTCAAAAGGCGCGTGTGCTTACTCAACTGCTAGTCGGCAACGGTGTGACGTCGCCGGACAAAGTTCAGGAAGCGTTCCAGGCAACCTACTGAATCGCATCTGGTTAGCGGACCGCCTGCGTTGGCGACTTACCGACCTGGCGCAGGCGTCTTTCGCCGCGGCTAACACGTCCATCACTCAAGGATCAATGAATGTCCATCTACGGCCAATCTACTGCCATTACGTGCGCCAACGCCCCCGACAATGCTCCTCCGGCCGGCCACTACTCTCACGTCTGCATTGCGAACGGATTTGTATTTGTCTCGGGTCAACTGCCGATCGACCCCAGCGGAAAACCGCTGAGTGACGCGCCGTTTGACGCGCAAACCAGACAGGTGCTGCACAACGTGGACGCGACTTTGAAGGCTGCTGGCGCCACGCGTGACGATCTGGTCCAGGTACGGGTATTCGTTTCGGACATCGAGCACTGGCCCATTTTCAACCGACTCTATGCGGAATGGATTGGGGCTCACAAGCCGGCTCGGGCAGTAGCGGAGTCTGCATCGTTGCATTACGGGTCAGCCGTCGAGGTAGAGGCCGTCGCCTTGGCTCCGGCTAACTGCAATCAAAAGTGATCGAAGGAGATACCCTCATGAAAAGGTGGAAGCTGTCCCATTGGATCATAGTTGGCATGATTCTCGGCATCGTCGTAGGCTACGCCTGCCATCGATACGCGGCAGACGAAGCCGCTGCCAAGGCAATTGCCGGCGACTTCGGCATGGTGACGACGATTTTCTTGAACATGATCAAGATGATTATTGCACCGCTGGTCTTCGCGACGCTCGTCTCTGGCATTGCCGGCATGGACAACGGGAAATCGATAGGGCGGATTGGCGCGAAGGCGCTCGGCTGGTTCATTGTCGCGTCCCTCGTCTCGCTCAGCATCGGCCTGCT
This sequence comes from Trinickia sp. Y13, assembly GCF_029522115.1. GTDB lineage: Bacteria > Pseudomonadota > Gammaproteobacteria > Burkholderiales > Burkholderiaceae > Trinickia. Next base: position 339,650 of record NZ_JAKWFK010000004.1, read on the forward strand.
ATTCGTCAACATCGCGAAACCCGGCGCCAATCTCAACATGCCGCTGCCGCCAGCGGACGCTGCGACCCACCTACGAACGAGCGCGTTGAATGTTCACGACCTTCTGACGCATATCGTCCCGAGCAGCATTGCCGGAGCGATGGCGGGAAACCAGATCATGCAGATCCTTGTGTTCTCGCTGTTCTTCGGCATTGCCTTGGGAAAAGTGCCCGGCGAACATGGCGTTTTCCTGAGGCGCGCAGTCGATGGACTGATGGAGACAATGCTTCGTGCGACGAACGCGGTGATGGCCTTTGCGCCCGTCGGTATCTTTGCTGCCATCGCAGGTGTCGTCACCGTGCAAGGCCTAGGCGTCGTCGTTACCTACGGCAAGCTCATTGGCTGGTTTTACGTGGCATTGTTTGCACTGTGGACGGTGCTTTATTTCGCTGGCCACGCTGCCCTGGGCCGCCGTATGCCTGAACTGGCGAAGAAGATCCGCGAGCCGATGATGATTGCCTTCTCGACGGCGAGCAGTGAAGCGGCCTTTCCGGTGTTGACGGAAAAGCTGACGGAGTTCGGCGTGCATCGACGCCTCGTCGGCTTCGTGTTGCCGCTAGGCTACTCGTTTAATCTCGACGGCTCGATGGTCTACCAGGCGTTCGCGGCGGTGTTCATCGCACAGGCGTACGGCGTGCATATGCCCATCGGCACGCAAATAACCATGCTTCTCATCCTCATGGTCAGCAGCAAGGGGATGGCGGCGGTTCCGCGAGGTGCGCTGGTTGTGGTCGCCGCGATCCTGCCAATGTTCCATCTTCCCGAAGCTGGCTTGCTGTTAGTGATGGGGGTTGACCAGTTTCTTGACATGGGCCGCACGGCAACCAATGTTCTAGGCAACAGCATCGCCAGTGCCGTGGTGGCGAAATGGGAAGGTGAACTGTCGACCGCTGGGACGCACGAAGAAGGTCAAGGATCGCCAGGCACAAGTACCGAACCCGTCCCCGATTACGGAAATGCCCGTTCATCGTGACCCATCAAGGCGCTTCGGATTGCACGGCACGTCCACATTGATATTCAGTCCATTTATGGACATAATGTATATTTTATGAAATCCGATTGGAAGAGTACGACCATGCCGGCAGATGCAAAGCTTCTCCTTCTCGACCGTGATGTAGTGGAACCTGCTCTGCACGCGGACCAGGTCATGGCTGCGGTTCTGGAAGCATTTATTCTTCATAGTCAGCGAGCCGGGCGGGTATTCCCTGTTGTTCGCGAGAAGCTGCATACAGGTGGGGTGTTCGGCATCAAGTCCGGCGATGTAGCAAGCCAAAATCTTCTTGGTTTTAAGGCGGCTGGATTCTGGCCGAGCAACCGGGGCGTCGGCGGGGAGCCTCATCAAGCGACCGTTGCGCTGTTCGACCCTTCGAGCGGCCGGCCGCTCTGCATCATAGACGGCAATGCGATTACGACTGCGCGGACCGGTGCCGCTGGCGCTTTGGGGCTCCAACAACTCGCGCGCCCTGAAAGTACGCGGATCTGCATCTTCGGCACCGGGGTTCAGGCGAGCGTCCAGCTTCAGTACACGCTGAAGTCATTGCAACAGCAATGCACGGTCCAATACGTGACCGTCACCGGCAAGGCAGAGCCTGCTTTCGAAGCTAGATTCCGGGATCTGTGCACCATCAGCGTTGCGACGGATCGAAACGCGGCGGTAGCCGCAAGCGACGTCGTCATTACTGCGACGCCCGGTGGTGGCGCGCTGTTCGACACCGACGCGGTTCAAGCGGGAACCCACCTCACCTGTGTCGGCGCCGACACCGCGGGCAAGCGCGAACTGCCCGACGGCGTGTTGGACCGTGCGCGTGTTTTTGTCGACGATGAGGTTCAAGCACGCACCATTGGCGAATACCAGTGGGCACCGTCGCTGCCGTGCACAGAAATCGGCGAACTCCTTTCCGGCGCCACATCCTTCAAGCGTTCCCCGAGCGATATCACTGTGTTTGATATGACGGGTCTTGCTTTGCAGGACCTCACAGTTGCGCGGTTTCTCTACGAGCACGCCAGGGAAAGGCAGCTCGGGACGTCCGTCGCATGGCCGTGGTAAGTCCAATCTATTTCCGAGTCTGACATGACTACTTTCGAGCTTCCCACCTACGCTGACGTGGAGGCCGCGGCCTCCCGAATCGCCGGCGTTGCTCATCGCACCCCGGTTCAGACCTCGCGCACGCTAAACGAAATGATCGGCGCCGAGGTTTTCCTCAAGTGTGAGAACTTCCAACGGATGGGGGCCTTCAAATTCCGCGGGGCGTTTAATGCGCTCTCGAAGTTTTCGCCGGAGCAGCGCAAGGCCGGCGTCGTCGCGTTCTCCTCGGGCAACCATGCCCAGGGGATTGCCCTTTCAGCGAGGATTCTCAATATCCCTGCCACGATCGTGATGCCCCACGATGCGCCTGCAGCGAAGGTGGCAGCCACGAAGGGATATGGGGCGAACGTAGTTGTGTACGACCGCTACGCGGAAGATCGGGAGGCAATTGGCCGGCGTCTGGCCGAAGAATACGGCCTCACCCTGATCCCACCCTACGATCACCCGGATATCCTTTCGGGACAGGGTACTGCCGCAAAGGAGCTTTTCGAAGACGTTGGTGCGCTCGACTATCTGTTCGTGCCGTTAGGCGGCGGTGGCCTTCTGTCGGGTAGCGCGTTATCGACGCGTGCGCTTGCGCCGCAATGCATTTTGTACGGCGTTGAGCCGGAAGCTGGCAATGACGGTCAACAATCGTTCCGAAGCGGCGAAATCGTTCATATCGAAACGCCGAAGACGATCGCGGACGGAGCGCAGACGCAGCATCTCGGAAACTACACGTTCGGTATCATCAAACGCGATGTAAACGACATTCTGACGGCACCGGATGCCGACCTGGTGAGCGCAATGAAGTTCTTCGCTGCTCGCATGAAGATGCTCGTGGAACCGACGGGATGCCTCGGACTGGCCGCCGCGCTGAACATGAAGGAATCTCTCCAGGGCAAGCGCGTCGGCGTGCTGATCAGCGGCGGCAACATCGACCTTGAGCGGTTCTGCACGCTCTCGACGGCTCAAGCATGACGCCCACCGTGTTTGATAAGCTGGTTGCTTTGTTCGAAGACGAAGCGGCCCGATTCCGTGTCATCGAGCATCCTGCAGAGGGGCGCTCGGACCTGGTCGCAACGATTCGCGGGACCGCGCCCGGACAAGGTGCGAAGGCGATGCTTTGCAGGAGCAAAGACGACGACCGCGCGCTGATCCTCGCGATTCTTCCGGGAGACAGGAGACTCGACTTCAAACGAATGGCTGAGGCTGCTGGGATCAAGAAAGCAACGCTCGCGTCGCCCGAAGAGGCGCAACGAGTGACGGGGTGCGTCATTGGTGCCATCCCTCCTTTCTCGTTCTCGGCAAACATCAAACTGATCGTTGACCCTGATCTCGTCGAAAGCTTTGGCGAGATCGCTTTTAATGCAGGACGGCTCGACCGGTCGATTATTCTGGATTCGGTCGACTATTTGCGGATTGCCAAGCCGCTTCTGCAATCCCTATGCGCCTGAGCAAGGTATCGGCCATCTCGTTCGATCTGGACGACACGCTTTGGCCATTCAGGCTGGCGGTCGAGCGCGCCGAAGTCGCCCTACACTCGTGGTTGCTCGAACACGCGCCGCGAACGGGCGCAACGCTGCCGAACTGGCGAGCGCTTGGAGCGCTGCGCGATCAATACGAACGCTCGCGCCCGGACCTGGCGGGCAACTACCAAGCCTTACGGCTTGGCTCGATCCGGCGTGTCCTGAAACTGGCCGGGGAAGACGTCGCTCTCGCTGAAGACGCATATACGGTGTTCTATTCCGCTCGGCAGAAAGTCGAATTCTACAAAGACGTTTGGCCAGCGTTGACCTGGCTTAACCCCAGATTTCCGCTCGTGGCTGTGACCAACGGCAACGCTGATTTAAGGCTCACCGGTTGTGCGGCCTTCTTTGGTACGCACCTGAGCGCCGCAACGTTTGGTTATGCGAAACCTGATCCCAGGATTTTTCTGGAAGCAGCGAAGTCGGTAGGGGTACAGCCGGAGGCGTTACTGCACGTAGGTGATGATTTCGATCTCGATGTTCTCGGATCGTTGAATGCTGGCCTTCAGGCAGCATGGATCGTTCGCAAACGTCTCTTCGAGGGGAAAGCCGCAACCTGCGAGAATTCGCGTTGGCATCTGACGATCAAAGACTTGTCGATGCTGTGCCGAGCATTGGGTGGGCCGCCATTGCTCAATTCAGCAAAGGATCGATGACGGCTTGCAGTGGCGAAGCAGCTATTCAAGTGACAACTTCCAGTGTATGGGGAGTGGCCGAAAGTGGTCGAACCCCGCCCTACCCACCTCACAATTTGAACCGCCGCGTCTCCGAGCCCCCTCAGAGCACCCGCGGGTTACGCGGGCCCTGGCCTTCCCTCCCTTTGCGAAGCCGGACGATTGCCAAGGAGCTCAACCAGCCGTGTCTCGCATTCGGAAAACGAGTACCCGCGCCGCTGCGAGATCATGAACGTGAGCGGGCGCATGTGCCATGCGCGCCGTTGGAGTTCGACAAGCGTTCCCTTCGCGAGGTCTTCCTCAACCATATGGCGAGGCATGTGCCCCCAGCACAAGCTTCCCCGGAGCAGATCGTGCTTCGCGCCGAGGTCATTCACCCACCACTGCCGTTCACTGGCAACCCCCTGTTGCGTCTTTTCCGCATCAGGCTGATTGTCGGTTACGACGAGCTGAATGTGTCGACCAAATTCCTCCCGCGAGATCGGCCCCGCGATAGCGGCCAGCGGATGCGATGGCGCGCAGACGGTCACCATTTGCGCATCACATAAATGCTGCCTTTCTATGGCGCCTGGGCTCAGCTCCAGCACGTCCGTGATCGTCACCGCCAATGCGCACGTGCCTTCGAGAACCAAACGTTCGCCGCCCTGCATCGTCGTCATGCGCAAATTGATCGCAACCGTTGAAAAGTCCGCCTGCACAGTGCGCAGGCATTCAATTAGGTGCGCACGCGGGAAATAGGTATCCACGGCAATCGAGACCTGTGGGACCCCGGCTTCAGCAATCGCAACCGCGCGCATCTTCATTTCCTCGGTGCGTGCGATCACGCCGCGTGCATCCGGCAGGAGGCTGCGGCCCGCGGCCGTAAGCGTTGCTCTGCGTGTGTTGCGCTCGAACAGCAGCACATCAAAGGCACTCTCGAGCGCATTGATGGCGTGACTGATCGCCGACTGTGCACGCTTCAGCTCCCTGGCAGCCCCGGAAAAGCTCCCTTGATCACACACGGCGACGAAGGCCCGAAGTTGATTGATGGTGACGTTGTCGAGCATATATCTAAAAAGTAGATGGCATTGATAGATATTTAGTCAATTGGATTCATTAATCAAGAGGCCCACAATCGGTTTCTCGCTTTTGTTTCGAAGGATCCATGACATGAACAAGCTGAATGGAAAGACCGCGGTCATCACCGGCGGCGCTACCGGCATCGGCCTCGCCGCGGCAAAGCGCTTCATCGAGGAAGGCGCTTTCGTCTTCGTCTTCGGCCGTCGGCAGGAAGCGCTCGACGCCGCTGTGGCCGCTCTCGGACCTAACGCCCGCGCGGTGAAGGGCTCAGTCTCCGATCTGGCCGACCTCGACCGACTCTACGCGGCGGTGAAGGCCGAGCGCGGAACGCTCGACATCGTCTTTGCCAACGCCGGGGCGGGAAGCCCGCTTCCCCTCGGCCAGATCACCGCCGAGCACATTGACGAAACCTTCGACACCAATGTGAAGGGCACGATTTTCACGGTCCAAAAGGCGTTGCCGCTGATGGGCGCGGGCGGTTCGATCATCCTCACCGGATCGAGCGCCGGCACCACGGGTGCCCCGGGGTTCACTGCCTATAGCGCGAGCAAGGCGGCCGTGCGCAACCTCGCGCGGACCTGGGCAGCGGATCTGAAGGGCACCGGCATTCGGATAAACGTGCTGTCGCCCGGGGCGACGGCGACCGAACTCGCCAAAGAGGCGCTGGGAGAGGAGGGTCAGAAGGCCTACGGTGCGATGACGCCCCTCCAGCGCATGGCCGATCCCACGGAAATCGGGGCGGTGGCCGCCTTTCTCGCGTCACCGGACAGCAGCTTCATGACCGCGAGCGAAATCGCCGTTGACGGTGGCTTGGCGCAAATCTGAGGAGAAAAATCAAATGAAACAGTCACTAAAGGCAAAACGGCTGTCATTACCCGAAGCCAAAATCGCGCTAGGACGCTTTGGCGAGCCTTCGGAAAGTGCCGCCGTCGTCGCGTTCCTGGCTTCCGGTGAGGGTCATTGGGTGACTAGGCAGACGCTCGAGGCGAGCGGCGGCTACAAACTCTGACCACGCCGAAAAAACCGAAGGAGAATCTTATGAGCTACGCAATCATCGGCTTCGGCAAGATCGGGCATGCGCTTGCCAAGGCGTTTGCCCGGAACGGCATCGAGGTGTCCGTTGCAACCACGCGCGCCCCCGAAAGCTTTGCATCCGATGCAGCCGCAATCGGACCCACGATCATTCCCAAAACCCTGGCCGAAGCCGTCAAGGCGGATATCATCTTTTTGGCTGTCCGTTTCGAGTCGCACCCGGAGGTCGCAAAAGCGCTCCCCGACTGGAAGGGGAAGACCGTCATCGACGCGATGAACACTCGCGCCCCGCTTGAGGAATTGGGCGGTCTCCCGTCCTCCGCCTTCGTGGCGAAGGTGTTCACCGGAGCCAGGCTGGTGAAAGGCTTCAACCATCTGGTCGCTGCTGTCCTCGATCAAAACCCCACCGTGCACGGTGGCAGGAGAGTCGTTTTCCTGGCCAGCGACGATGACGGCGCTGCAGCGGAGATTAGTGCGCTTGCCGAAAAACTCGGTTTCGCACCGATCAAACTTGGCGGCCTTTCGGACGGTGGACTGCTTGTGCACGCGCGCGGAAATAACTGGGGACAACTGATCTTCAAGGATTTGATCAAGTTTGACGGATGAGCGACGGTGTCCAGACATTTCGCTGAGTCGCTGCGGTGTTCGGCTCGCAAAAGGAGTCGCCACTATCAGCGAACGAGACTCAGTGCCTTCGCGATCTCCGCTGCGAGTTGATGCTGTTGATACGGTTTGCGCAGCCTCACAATATCCATTGTGGTTCCCGAGGGTAAGTCCGCATACCCTGTCGCGATGACAATCGGAAGATCGGGCCTCAACTCGCGCGCGGCATGCGCCAACTGCATACCGGTCATCTTCGGCATCGAGTAGTCGGTGATGAGTAGGTCCACCTTCCTCCCGCTGCTGAGCACCTCGAGTGCATTCGCGCCCGAGTCGGTTTCGATCACCTCGTGCCCGAGGTCTTCGAGTAAATAGGCCGTGCTGTCGGAAATCAAGGGGTCGTCGTCAACCAACAAGATCGTCACGCCGCGAGCGACGACGGCACTTTCATCCGGTGCCGCTTGTACCGGCATCGGTTCCTCGGCCGCTCGCGGCGCAACGGGCAGCCATAGCTCCGCCCGCGTGCCGCGGCCGACTGCACTTTCGAGCCGCAGTGCACCGTTGAGCTGGAGGGCCAAGCCATGAGCCATCGACAGCCCAAGGCCCGTGCCTTTACCGAGTTCTTTAGTCGTGAAAAACGGCTCCAGCGCCTTGGAAAGCGTTGTCGCACTCATGCCGTAGCCTGAGTCGACCACACTGACGCGTATGTAGTCTCCCTCCGCGAGATCCACCTGTTCGATAGCATGCACCACCTCCACGGCGATCGAAATCACCCCGCCGTCCGGCATCGCATCGCGTGCGTTCACAACGAGGTTCAACAGCGCAAGTTCGATCTGATTGGCGTCTGCAAGCGTAAGCGGCAGTTCCTCGGGCAATTCCAACGCCAACTCGACGCCCGCCCCGACGGAACGCTCCAACAGGTCGCTCATCCCGCTTATCAGCCTCGATAAGTGAATCGATTCGATTCTGAGGTTCTGTTGCCGAGCGAACGCCAGAAGACGCTGCGTCAAGGATGCGCCGCGCCGGGCGCCCTGGAGTGCGCCATCGGCGAGCCGCACGAGCTTCTCGTCGCGAACTTGCTTGCGCAGCAGTTCGAGATTGCCCATGACCGCCATGAGTAGATTGTTGAAATCATGGGCTACTCCCCCGGTCAATTGCCCAATCATTTCCATTTTCTGGACCTGACGTAGCACTTCCTCCGCGTGCTCGCGCTGCCGGATCTCATCGAGCACGGTTTGATGCGCGCGCTCGAGCTGTGCGGTACGCTCGCGCACCTTTTCCTCGAGCGTCTCATTCATACGTTGCAAGGTCGCCTCAGCCATTTTTCGCGCGGTGATGTCCGACGACACACCGACGAGCCTGGCAACTTTGCGTTCCCAATCGAGAACATGCCTCGCGCGAAAATCCACCCAATGCAACGTGTCGTCAGCCCAGACGCATCGGAATTCGATGGCGATATCAGCGCGCGTTTCGATACTGAGTTTGATTGCATCGCGCATGCGACCTCGATCGTCCCTATGCATGCAAGCTTCGAATTCCGCGTAAGTCAACGCGCCGCTCGCCGAGCGACCAAGGACTGCCATCGTGGCTGCGGAAGCGGTGAAATGCGTGGGCGGCAGGTCGAGCTCGCACTGGCCGAGGTGCCCGGCGGTCAACGCGGTCCGCAACCGCGCTTCGCTCTCGCGGAGCTCTTCCATACGCGAGCGCGCCTCGTACTGCCGATGACGCCCCCGCTGCGCCGTCGCGACCACGCTGACGAACGTCATTGGATGAAACGGGCGCTCGAGAAAGACAACATTCCCGAGCGCCGTGATGAGGGTGCGCGCACCGGGGCTGTCATCGGAGGCATGGCCCCTGCGTGTCAGGATGATGAAGGGAAAGTCCGACCATTCCGGCTGCGCCGTCACCCAGGCGACCACTTGCGTGAGATCCCCATCACGCAGCGCCTCTTCGGTCACCACGGCGCAGCCGATCTCATCATTCAGAAATGTCGAAAAATGCTCGAGATCTGCGCATATGATCGCCTCGGTCCCTGCCTCGTGTAATAACGCGGCGGCGACCGGGGCGTCTCGTCCGAGAGGCGCGAGAATCAGCGCGGGGCGCGCATTGCGGTCAATCGTCGTCATCGGGAGCGGTACCGACGTCCGGCAGTGCATTTTGCCCAACGAAACTCGGCACGCCGCGCAGCACGCCCTGGAAATCGTTGAGCGCTGTTCCCACGGCCAACCCGTTAGCGCTGATCTGGAATTCCCGGATCGTTTTTTCGTGACGACCGGTGCGCTTCTTGATAACGGATACGGCGCGTCTGACCTGACCGCGCGCTTCGAAATAGCGCAGCAGGATCACCGTATCCGCAAGATAGGTGACGTCCACGGGCGCTTTCATGTCGCCAACCAACCCGTGCTGAGCGACTGTCAGAAACGTGCTCGCACCCCGACGATTCAGATATTGCAGAAGCTCGTGAACATGAAGCACCAGCGCATTTTCTTCCGGCATGGCGGCCTGGTAGCCATTCAGGCTGTCGATCACCACTGTTTTCGCCTGTGCCTCGTCGACACAAACACGAACCCGATGCGCAAATTCACCGGGAGACAGCTCCGCGGCGTCGACCTGCTCGACATGCAGACTGCCCGAATCGCGCATTGCCTCCAGATCGAAACCCATCTGGCGCGTGCGATCGAACAGCAGGCCGAGTTCTTCATCGAACACGAATAGGGCCGCCTTTTCCCCGCGCTGAAGCGCCGCCCAGATGAATTGCAGCCCGAACGTGGACTTACCTGTGCCGGCGGGGCCAAGTACCAGCGTGCTCGAGCCTCGCTCGATGCCGCCACCGAGCAACTCGTCGAGTTCGGCCACGCCACTGCTGATGCTTCCTCGGTCGAGCCGGGAGCGGTGCTCCGCCGCCACCAGACGAGGGAAGACCGAAACACCGCCGGTTCTAATCGCGAAATCGTGATACCCACCGCGGAACCGCCGTCCGCGATACTTGGACACTCTTAGCCTGCGCCGCTCTGCCCCGTAAGCGGGGGCGAGCTCTTCCAGCTTGATTACCGCGTGAGCAATGCTGTGGACCGTCTTATCGTTCGCTTCGGAACTTAGATCGTCGAGCAGTAGAACCGTTGCGCCTGACCGGGAGAAGTAGTGCTTGAAGGCGAGGATTTCGCGGCGGTAGCGCAAAGAGCTTTGGGCAAGCAATCGGATCTCGGACAAGCTGTCGAGGACGACGCGCTTGGGCCGCACGCGTTCAAACGCACCGAGAATCGCCCGCGTGGTTTCACCCAGTTCGAGGTCGGACGAATACAGGAGGCTCTGCTGGTGCTCCGCATCGACCAGACTTTCGGGGGGCACGACTTCGAATACGTCGATGGCATCGTCAAGACGCCAACCGTGCGAGGCTGCACCGCTGCGCAGCTCTGTCTCCGTTTCGGACAAGGTGACGTAGAGTCCCCGCTCGCCCGCTTCCGCACCGGTAATCAGAAAACGCAGGGCGATTGTCGTTTTTCCCGTTCCGGGGGCGCCCTCCAGAAGGAAGATGTTGCCCTCGGCGAGCCCGCCAATCAACACATCGTCGAGGCCCGGCACGCCGGTTTTGGCCGTCGGTATGTTTCCCGTCTCGGTATCCATCCATCGCTCCAGTTGATCGAGAGATTTCGGGAAGCTGTGACCTGAAATATTTGCAGGACATTCGCTGCACGCAGGCTTGCCCAGGCGCTTCCGCGGCCTTCGGGGGAATGCGAGTGATCGTCGTGTTGCGGCCTTCCAGGAAGGCAACTTGCTGCAGCAGATTTTGTGCCCGGTCAGGCAGCAGTCGACCCAAGACAGACAGCTGGAATCCCCGCAAGCCGACCTTCATAGGTCACAGTTTCTCCACTTAGCCGGCAGCCCGTATGGCCAACTTCCACCGTTGGTCACACCCACAGTCGATAGACCCAAAACGACTCGTCCTCGGCGAATCGCCTCGCGAACTCGTTTGGGGAAAATCCCGTGCTGCGTTTCACGGCACGGCTCAAGTGCGCCTGATCGGAGAAACCTTCGTCGTGCGCGATAGCAGCCCAATCCAAAGCCTCGCTGGCTTCGAATTGCGCCCGCGCACGGAAAAACAGACTCTCGGTCTTGATGAGAGACTGCCATTCGCGCAACGAGCGCCCGCTATACGCTTTGATACGCCGCTCGACGTGACGCGGACTATGCGAGCGCCGCCATTCGTGTGCTTGCCAAGCGAGTCGCTTGACCCAATAGCGGCCTACTTCGCGTAGCGACGGCAGTATCGGGTTAGCACCACTGACCGTGCGCCAACGCGGCGCGAGGTGATGCTCAAGCGCGGCGAGCGCAGCGGCGTCGCTATCGGCGGCGAGCAGCGCGTCCAATAGCGTGTGCCACGCACTGCCGAGTAACTTGCGCGCGTCGACTATGACATCTTGAATGGCAGACAGATCGATTTCGAACAAGGCTTTTGCAGCGTCCGCCTCGAAGCAGATCATCCCTGCCCGGCCGCTAGTTCGCGCCCAGCACGTGGTGGGATACGAATGGCTGCCCGAAAGCACGATCGCTGAATTGAACGGCCGCCATTCAGGCCCCGCGTCGGTCTGCTCGATTCGGCCCGCATCGACGTCCTGAAACCACGTGAGGCTTACCATTGGCGAGGCTGGAAAGTGCGTCAGACGTTGCGCATCAGTCAACGCGAAGCCGCGCGTGTCGCGGCAAAGCACCGCGACAACCGCACCTTGCAGGCCCGGCGGGGCGAGGTGCAGCCGAGCATGCGGACGCCGATCGCCATACGATGCCAGTGGCGCACGCGTCAGCGGATCAGGGCAGGTCGAAAGGGTTGGCATCGGATTCATGAGCAGGCAGTGTGGGTAGGTGCGGCGGGGGGGGGAGACGGTCGATGTCGTTTGCGTTCAAGAAACGGCGCGGATGCCGGTCCAGTATTGAGCTAGAGATCACCACGCTGGATAACGCCATGAATATGCCATCCGAACATCAATGTCCGTTTCATCGCCACTCGTCAACCGTGGCTCCCTCGGTCCGTCCGTCGGGTACGTGGCCCCCTGGTCCTGGGGCAACCCTCACCGGTTGGGGTTTGCTGATAGACATGTCACGCGACCTGCTCGGCGCATTGGCAGCGTGGCAAAAGGCCTACGGTGACGTGGTGCATCTGCGCATCTGGCCAGAGCATGACGTGGTTGTCGCCGATCCGCAACTCGCGCGCGAGTTGCTCGTTACCCATCACGACGCGCTGATTCGCTGGGAGCGTGGCATCAGCGTATTTTCACAGGTGCACGGGCATAGCGTGCTGACCGCCGAGGGGGAGGCGTGGCGCACGCGCCGTCATGCGCTCGTTCACAATTTCTCTCCCAAAGCTGTACAAGGCTTCTCGCCGACGATCGTCAAGGCGGCGACGCAGGCATTCGCCCGGTGGCCGCGAGAAGACACCAACTGGCCCATCGAGAGCGCACTCACGATGTTGACCATGGACGTGATCCTGCAGTTGATGTTCTCGAGCAACATCGGCGAGGACGTGCGCGTGGCCGAGCATGCCATACGCGTGACGAGCGCAGCGGCCAACGCGGAGTTCTACTGGCCGGTGAGCATGCCCGACTGGATGCCCTGGAAGCACGAAAAACGGCGTGCTCTGAGGACCCTGAAGGATCTGATCGAGCGGCATCTGCAGAATCGCTTGAACCTGGCTCGCGACGCGTGGCCCGACGATCTGCTGTCTCGGCTTCTGGAGGCTCGCGAAGACGCGTCGGCGTTGTCGCTTCAAAACGTGCGCGACGAGTGCATGACGGCGTTCCTCGCCGGCCATGAAACGACGGCAGCGACGCTGGTTTGGTGGGCATGGTGCATGGCCTCGAATCCCGAGGCGCAACGCGTCGCGCGCGACGAACTCCAGCGTGTGCTGCAAGGCAGCGCGCCCACGGTCGAGACTTTGCCGGAACTGCACTATCTGGCTCAAACGATCAAGGAGACGTTGAGGTGCTATCCCGTCGCGCCGCTGCTGATCAGCCGCCGCGCTACACGCGACATTCAACTGGGCGAGTGGGAATTGCCTGCGCGGACATTGTTTATGATTCCGGTGCATCTGATGCACCATGACCCGCGCTGGTTTCCCGATCCGAAAGCGTTTCGACCCGAGCGTTTCGCGCCAGACGCACAGGAAGTGCCGCGCGGGGCATACATCCCGTTTGGGGCTGGCCCGCGTGTTTGCCTGGGGCAGCATCTGGCAATGACTGAAATGACCGTCATCGCCGCCATGCTGCTGCAACGCTTCGTGCTGTCCGTCCCGGAAGGCTCGGCGCCGCCACGACCTGTGCTTAACGTTACCCTCCGGCCGGACCAACCAATGCATTTGGCGATCACACGGGCCAACGCCGCGATCGCGTAGCACGCTGTATGCGCGTTCATCTAGCACAGGGAGGGCGTCAACTCACGGGGATCGGGTTGAAGAACGAAAGCGTTTGGGATGGTCGATCGCTGTCTGGCGATCGAGGGGCATACGAGCTATCTCTCCCCTCGCATGTCCGAAAGTCGACCTAACGCTGGCGTTAAGCGGCGCGAGTGTGGTCGGTCCGTTCGAGTGAAATCGATTGCGAAATGCGACAGATCGCAAACACCGCACAACAACGCCGTTGCATATAAGGATACGCCACAAAATATCAGCGCATCGGACCGACTCAATTATTGGCGGACGAAAATCTACAATGTAAATTTCTTGTGTCGACCGCGGCGGCGTGTACACAATTTCTCGTCTGCGGTATTATCCACCCGGTTGCTGGGTTAACGGATCGATTCTCGCCAAGCCACGAGACATTTAAGTGATCAAGTAATGAGCGCTCGTAGCAACTGCGTCAAGTGCGTAGCATAAATAAAAAGGGGGGCGCCATGTTACCGCAAGAACTCGTCAACTATATATTCAGCTTCTTGACGGTCCGGGAAGCCACGCAGATCATGACCGTATGCAGGCAATATCATTACGCCGGCGTCGATCGGTTGCAGAGGAGACTCGCCCCCTATGTAACCAACACGGGGCAAATTCAATCGCTCTCGCAGGCGAGACAGGTCCTGGCGCGCCCATTAGCCATGAGGTTAAACGATCTCTACGGGATACTCTCCGACCTGGAGAACTACCTTCGGGGAGAAGAATGGAACATGTCGCCGCGGGGGCTGGCTGCGATTCGGGAGCATTATGGTAAGCGGCCAACGTATACCACAGGATATTTGCCGTCGACTCTACCGGACGTGTCCAATTGGCCCGGCACACATTTCACGACAACGCAACGCGCACTGGTTCACAACATCCAAGGCGAGTCGTTCGATTTGGGCTACACCCTTCAATACACCGATTCCACCCCATACAGACGCCTCCAAAGATACACGGTAGAGGTCGACGTACTTGAATTTCTGGGAGCGATACGCCATCTGATCGAATGGCTTCGCGCCCAGCGCCATCGATTCCACGCCCTTCTCGACGAGCTATAGAGGCATCCGAAGAAAATCCCGTCGGCACATGGCGCGAGTAGCCGGCTCGTTGCCTCGCCGATGGGCATGAAGCGCCCAGTCATGTTCCCGCAAAACAGCCCGTCCCCGTCGCCCTCAAACCCTCACCCTCTCGCACCAGAAAAAGAGCATCCAATCCTTTGCGGCGAGCAAACTGTACCCCGCGTTCGTCACCTAACACCATAAGCGCAGTCGCATACGCGTCGGCATCCATGCACGTAGGGGCCAGCACGGTCACTGAAGCAATCCCGTTTGTCAGAGGTGCCCCTGTGCGCGGGTCCATCGTGTGGGAGATTCGCACGCCCCCCGTTTCACTCCAGTGCCGGTAGTCACCCGAGGTCGCGATCGCAACGTCGGAGATTTCGATTACCGCGAACGGCTCCCTGCGGTCGTACTCCGGCCGCTCGATCGCGAGCGCCCAGGAAGTCCCCTCCGGCTTCGTTCCCCGCGCGCGCATCTCACCGTCGATTCCGACGAGCCACGAACGAACGCCGTTGCGATCCATCACGCGGCCTAGCTGGTCAACGCCATAGCCCTTCGCAATGCCGCACAGGTCGAGCGCGAGTGGCGCCCGCTTGCGAGCGACGCCTTGAGCGACGTCGACCTCGAGTATTTCGCCGATCGGCACACGCGGCCTTTGTGACGACAGGTCCGACACGTTGGCCGGATCGGCGCTTTGCGGACCGAACCCCCAACGATCAACTAGGTCGCCCACGCCGACGTTAAACGCGTTCTCGGTCTCACCGCCGATCTCGACTGCACGCGCAAGCACGATGGCGAGACTGGTGGGTATCGGCAACCACACGCCGACCGGCGCCTCGTTCAGGCGAGTCAGGTCTGAGCTCTCCTTCCAGTTCGACATTGTTTGATCAACAGCCTGTACCGCTATTTCGAGCTCGGCGGCAATCACTGAGGGATCGAGGTTTGACTCTGCATAACATTGCGCACTGTAGCGAGTCCCCATCGTTTCACCGTTGAACGTGCGGCGGCGAAGACCACCGGATACCTCTTTCTCAATAGACATCTTCGACATAGCTGCCTCTCAATTTCAGGTCGCCTACCGTCATCCCGGAGTCGGCCAGAATCCGCTCCCACACGGCCGCGACCCCTTTTGCCATGTCTCTGCTTCCGCACACCATGACGCGCGCCCCTCGGGCTACGAGCGCACGAAGCGTCACGGCATCCCGAAGCAGTCGATCCTGCACGTAGGTTTTCTCCACCGGGCTCGTCAGCGCGGTCGTCAGCGTGGTCAACTGGCGCGTGGCCACGAAGCGATGTAATTCCTCGTCGTAAAGGAACGAATCGCCGGACCGTCGAGCGCCGAAATACAAATGCATCGGGCGCTTCGTCGCGTTCTGCCGGATGAATCCGACAAACGGGCCGATGCCAGTGCCGGCGCCAACCAGAATGAGCGGGACGTCACGAGAAGCGGGCTTGAAACCGGGATTCGTACGGACGAATGCGTCGATCGAGTCGCCTGGTTCCAGGCTTGTCAGATACCCCGAACACAACCCGTGCGGATGCCTGCGCACACAGATCTCCACAAAGCCATCTCGCGAGGCGCTTGCCAGTGAATAGAATCTCGGCACGGTGTCCCCTGGCGGCACGATGCCGATCAGATCCCCAGCCTCGAATGCAGGCAGCCGGGCTCCCATCAGTCTTTGCCATGCCGACACTGCCTTCCGCGGGCGAGCAAAGCGCAATACCGAGGTGAACGTCTCGGCCCCCGCCCCATAGTCCTTGCGCTCGATCAATTCAAGCGCAACGGTCCGCGGCAACGTTGGTTGATATTGAGGCTCGATCTCGACATCCAGGGCGGCGCCCAATCTGCCCACCCATTGCCTGAACTCACTTTCCGATTGGCGATCCACCGTCCCGAGGTCAGTCAGCGGACTCATCCCCTTTGCGCATAGGGCGTCATGAACCGTGCGGGCAAAGCCACAGAAGGTCGGGAACTGGCGGTCACCGAAGCCGAGAACCGCGAATTGCATCGGGGCGGGGACGTTCATCCGAGCCAGCTTCGGCAGGAATTGGGTGGCGTTCGACGGCGCATCCCCGTCCCCATAGGTCGACGTTAGAACAATGAGACGCCGCGCTGCGCCGTAACCCGGTGAAAGATCGTTCATCGAAGCGGTGTGCACCTGAAAATTCGCTTTGGTGAGCGCTTGATGCATGGCCGTCGCGAACCCCCAAGTAGCGTTCGATTCGCTGCCCACGAGGATGACCGTGTCCGCTCGCCGCGCGCTCACGTTGTTGGGGAGCTCGGGCATCGCGCGACGGCGAAGCGCCCACAGCCAGATCCCGCTAACGGCAAGCACCGGAATCGAAGCGCTCTCCACACCGAGCAACAGCGCTAGCCACCAGATCCCTTCACCCGTGTGCAACATCAGGACGGTTTCATGGAAACGCTGCCATGCATCGGCGTTCTGCCAGGCAAGCCACGCTCCGGAGGACGGATCGACGTACCCCGTCCCCTTCGAAGTGGTCAATGCGTAGACATCGTGCGGGTTTTGCGGTGCAGGGAAAGCGAGTTCGCGCAAAGCCGTCACGTCCACGGCTTTGAGTGCGGCAAGCCGAGCAACGGGAAGCGGCGCTTGTACGCTCACATAATCTGGATAAGCGAGCTCCGCCGTCTGCCGTTCGGGAAGGATCCCGAATGTCGTCAAGGACATCATCAGTCCGGTGGCCGCTGAAAGCGTCAGTCCAATGAGGGCGACGCGCGCGATTTCGTTATGCACGCGTTGAAGCCCGCTACCCCGGATTCGACCGGCAAGCTGTCGCCAGCCTCCCATGCGTCGTGCAAGCAGCGCGAGGCCAGAGATGCCAAGTAGCAACATGAAGCTTGCAGCAACACCCGCCGCAATGCGGCCCGCATCGCCAAGCAGCAACTTTCGATGCAGGTTCGTGACCCACCGCATCGTGGGCGAAGGCGCATACGGCCCAATGCCCGCCCCAGTCGACGGATCGATTCGGGAAGCCCGTGACTCGCCGCCCGAGCCGTAATAGGCGAGGATTTCGCCCGACGGCCTGCGCACGATCTTGTCGAGCGACGGGTACTGCGCATTCACCCGTGCGGCGAGCGTTGCGACATCCAGCGTCTCCGCTGCAAGGGCGGGTGCCCGCGCACGCTCGACTGCGGGGTTGATCGACAGCACCGTGCCCGAGAGCGCCATGATCGTCAGCACTATCGCCGCGATCAATCCGGGCACTGAATGAAGCTTGCGAAGCATTTCGATTCTCAGAGGGTGTAACGGAACGATTTCACGTAGCCACGGCCTTTGACCGGCTTCCCAGCGCCGGACGTCGTCAGGGGAATGACGACTTCGGAGGGGTTCTCATTCATCTTTTCCACCGCGGTGTCGACGTGGATCTCATAGCCTGCGTCGATCAGCGCGTCGGCGATGTCCAGCGTCGCCCGCAGCGTCTTACCGGCGCCAACGCTGGCTCCCGTCACGCCGTCGAGGGTGGCTCTCCCACCCGACATCCGGTACCAGTCTCGAAGGTGTTTGTAGTATTTGGCTTTGTCTCCGGCCATCCACAATGTTCCTTGATAGCGTCCGGCCCGATCGGTGACGTACATGACGACGTACGCGCCGTCGCCGCCGTAGCTGCTCAGTTGAGTCTCCAACGTGACCGGGCGCGCCGAAGCCATTGACGGAATCGCGAGTGCGCCGACGACAGCCGCAACAGGTAGTGCAAACTTGATGCTCATGATCTGACCTTTCGATAGTGACAATAGTGACAATGCGGATTCCAATCCGGGAACCTCTTGGGCAAGTGCTTCAGGCCTTTACTGGATCTGAACGCGTGGCCGTGTCCCGGGTGTCAGAATCCCTTCGGCAGGCGCAGCGGCGCTTGCCGGATTGCCAGATGCGCTGTTCGGTGCGACCGGCTTCGCGGCACTTGCGTCGCCTGCGTCACGCCCTTTGTGCTCGCCATGCCCCTCATCGGATCGCTCGTCGCCATCGGTCTTCATTCGAACGACGGCGAGCGTGGCGGGATTCACCTTTGCTTTAAAGCGCCGTCCCTGACGATCCGTTCCGCGGACTTCGTAGCACCCATCATGAGTCTTGATCCTGGAAACGTTCCAGCCCTGCGCCTTCGCAAATGCATCGACATCCTTGACCGGCTTCCAATCGGAGAGCGGCACATTGCAGGCATCGTCCGCCAGCGCCACGCTGGCACTGCCTGCTCCGACTGCAAGAAGCGATACGACTGCAAGGCCGTTGAGAAGTGAGCGGCGCGTCATGCTGATCTCCGGTTTATCTGACAGTCGCTACAATGCAGCCGGAAGCTGAAGCCAGCCTTGCGATCGCGAGGATTTTTCTTCATCCTGGCGTAAGCTTGGCGACGCAGACTTGGCGTTAACTTCAACAGGACGAAAGCATGAGAGTGCTGCTTGTCGAGGACGACAATTTGCTCGGAGAGGCGGTCAATGAGCAAATCACGCGGGACGGACACTCCACCGACCATGTGACGACGCTGCGCGACGCCCGGCGCTATGTTCAGGCCGCGAACTACGATCTGATCTTGCTGGACCTGCTGCTGCCGGACGGCAAAGGGCTAGACTTTCTGCGCGAATTGCGCGTGAGCGGCTCGTCCGTTCCCGTCATCATCCTCACTGCGCTCGACCAAATCGCAGACCGGATCGCTGGATTGAATGCGGGCGCAGACGATTACCTCGTCAAACCGTTCGACCTTTCGGAGCTGTCGGCACGTGTGAATGCCGTGGCGCGGCGATACGCGGGCAACCCCAATCCGCTGGTGACGTTTGGCGACATCGCGCTCGATTTGGCCGCGCACAGCATCACCCGAGCAGGCAGTCCCGTTTCTCTCACTGCCAGCGAATGGGCATTGCTCGAGGCGTTGATTCAGCGTCCCAACGCGATTCTGTCCAAAGCACAGCTCGAGGAGCGTCTTTATTCGTTCAACGACGAGATCGGTAGCAACACGATCGAGGTGCACATGAGCCGCCTGCGCAAGAAGCTCGGCGCCGACCTCATCGAGACGGTGCGCGGGCTCGGATACAAGCTCAGGCCATCGTCGTGATCCTGCACAGCCTTCAGGCACGACTGGCCGCGATGATCGCCATTGGCCTCGCGGTGCTCTCGCTCGTTGCGGCGACAGCGGCGTTTCGGGTGTTGCGTGCAGAGATCGATCGAATGTCGGACAGTGCGCTTCAGGAGACGGCACAGCGCATCGTGCCGCTCGCTGTGATGGATGTGCTCGATCGCGATCAACAAAGCGCTGCCGAGCGCATCGCGGGCGTGCGAGCGCATGGGGAATTGCTGACGTATATCGTCCGCGATCAGACAGGCGAGATCCTGCTCCAGTCCCATGATGCGAATCCGGCCATCTTTCCGCCGGCGCTCAAGCCCGGATTCACCTCCACCCGCACGCATCGGCTTTACACGGAGACGGTGCTTCAGGGAACGGTGTCGCTCACCATTGCCGAGCCGTTGGAGGCTCGTCATCGCGCGGGGATCGACGCGGCGCTTGCCGCCGTGCAGCCGCTCCTACTCATTGTTCCGCTCGGTCTTCTCGGCGCGTGGCTCGTCGTTCGTTCAGGACTGCGCCCGATCCGCTTGTTCTGCGACGGCATCGCCGCCAGAGGACGCGACGACCTTAGCCCACTGGGCAAGGCGGGGATGGTGGCCGAAATCGAACCCATTGCCGATTCGGTGAACGATCTGATGCAGCGGCTGCACCGCGCGTTGACGGCCGAACGCAGTTTCACCGCAAATAGCGCGCACGAACTTCGCACGCCCATTGCCGCAGCCCTTGCGCAAACGCAGCGTTTGATATCGGAAGCAAAAGGTACGCGGGTAGAGACGCGCGCGCGCAACGTCGAGGCGGCGTTGCGCACACTGGCACGCCTGAGTGAAAAGCTCATGCAACTAGCCCGGGCAGAGGGCGGTCGTGTTCTTGCAGATACGGCGCAGGACTTGCGGCCGGTTCTTCACATGGTCGTCGAGGACATCGGGCGTGCCGAGCGATCGAACGTGCTTCGCCTGCAGTTGCCGGAACACGCCGTGCGCTCACGCATCGACCCGGACGCATTCGCCATACTCGCGCGCAATCTCATCGAGAACGCGGTCAAGCATGGCGCCAAGACGGAGGCAATCGATGTGGCGCTCTCCGACGAAGGGCGGCTGAGCGTCATGAACCGCGGCCCGATCGTGCCCGCAGACAAACTTTCCCGCCTGATCGAGCCATTTGAGCGCGGCGTGACGACAGCCAAGGGGAGTGGCCTCGGGCTGGCCATCGCGAACGCAATCGCTCAGGCGGGAGGCGCACGTTTGATCTTGCGTTCGCCTGCTTCGGGCATGCCGGATGGCTTTGAGGCGCTTGTCGAAAATTTGAAGGACAGCGAATGCGAGAGCGGGCGCGAGGCGAGCTTTCGCCGCTAGAGCCAAGCGTGCATCCGCTCGTTTCAGATCTCAAAGCCCCCGACGCGCGCTCCGCCACTGCCGCACATGCGACACCGTCCCCGGTTCGATGACGTCGTCGGATTTCGCCCGATTCCACCGCCCGCTCACCACCTGCGCATTACTGAACGCATCGATCCCATTGCCCGATCCAGCCTTGGCAATGATGTGATCCACCTGCGGTGCAAACGCGGTCGAGTCGAGAAACAACGCGCCACGCGGCACCCTGTAGTGCGACGGCAAATTCACCGCCTGCGCCCACTCGCGCACCGCATACTCGTAACGCCCCATCGTCGAGCGCGGGGCGGGAGCCGCACTCAAATCCACCGTCACCTCGACTTCGCGATAAACCTCGTCGTCCTCATTGTCGGAAACGAGCAAGGCATCGTAGCCGTGGAAGATCATATTCGCCGCGAAAATCAGTTCGCGCTGCCAATCGTCGAAGCCGTTCGCACGGAAACATTGGCTGAGCGTCATCCGTTCCAACTTCGGGTGAATGCGCTGCAGGACGTCGCTCTCGAGCATATAGTCCAGCGCCGCATAAGGCCGGCGGTGCGGCGGCGGCAGCTTGAAACTGAAGAAGGTCGCATCGCGCGTATTCTCCAAGCGCCACCCGGTAGCCGTCACCACCGCATGCGCCATGAGCAACGGCTCGCGCAACTCCGTCACGAGCTCTCTCAGCGTAGCGAGGCTCATCGTGCCCACCACGGACACGTCCTCCGGCACGATCGGCCCCGGCAGAGAGGGCGTTAGCGTGAGCGTGCGCATATGCTTGAAATTGAACGGATTGAACAGCAACCCGATCGAGCTTTGGTAGCCGCGCGGAATATCGCCGAAGATCGCGTTTGCACTCGAAAGCACGTTTTCCCAGCCGGCGCGAATGCGCAAATCGTTCTTCTTGCCGAACGTGTAGAAATCCACGGAATATCGCGAGGGAATCCGCGGATCGCGCCCATCGTAGTGGCAATCGATCTTCATTCCCAACAGTTCGTCGGTGCGCGCAGCCGCCAGTGTGGTCAGCGCCGCTTCCACCTGCATCTTCCACGTCTGCTGGTTGAATAGCCGCGGCATCGGCACGAGATTGCGCTCGTCGTCGTCGCCGCCGTAAACATCGGCGATAAGGTGCCCCCGCTCGGTGTGCGCTGGCATCTCGTCATAATCGCCCTGCGAGTGAAATACGCTCGCGTCGAGAGGACGTAGGCAAATCGGATACGAAATCAAGTTGGTCCGTTCGCCGGATTTCCTACCGCCCGCATCGATGAACGCATAAATGCGCGTCACGCGCTCACGCATCTGATGGATCGCCGCAAGTCCCACCGGCATATGCATGGCCGGGTGGAAATCGAATGCCATCGTCTGTGCACACCACGCCAGCACCTTTGCCATCGTTTGCCCCCTCGTGCGCCTCGGCGCTTATAGTTCTACGTCCAGCATCGCCATATACCGGCCGATATCGCCTTCCTGACTGACGATGTCACGCATCAGATCCGGCAACGGCATGCGGCCCCAACTCACGGCGCGCGCCAACAAATAAGGCGTGGGGCTATGAGGCTCGTGCTCGGCAAGATAGCGTGCGATCTCTTCGATCAGCCGGTATGCATGCGCTCGATCGACGATATGCTCGCGGGTAAGGGGTAGCACGCGTGGCTGCATCTCAACCTCCAGTCGCGTATCGTCGTGTTCGGTCCCGGCAACTTCATCGGGCTGCGGCGGCGCAGCCGCCGCGGGCAGCTCGTCCAGAACGTGATTGCCGCGCAGTGTGCGCGCCGCACGCTGCAGTTCGCTCAATGTGGCCGCAACGCGCGTAAAGCTCGGCGCTTCGTCGCCCAAGTGATGGTCGAGCCGGCGCGATAGCGCGTCGATAGCGGTAAGCACGCTCCCAGCCGTGCGCTCGAGCTGTCGGAGCAAAGCGAGATTCGATCCTTGCGCCGCCTCGCGATCGAGCATCTCCCGCGGCAAGCGCGCGGCCGGCCCGTCCTCTTCCTGCATCGAGGCTGCAACGACGCGGCGCCAATCGTCGAGATTGACGAAGCCCGGCTCGACCGGCAAGCCGATCAACGGCACATGAAGTTTCAGCACGATCTCGAGCTGGCGGCTGATCCAATGAAGCGGAGCCGCACGCGCCTCCGTGTCGTCGCCGTCGATTTGCGGGTACGCATGCTCCCAGAACCGATCGACGAAGTCGTTCAGCAATTGCATGCCAGCCACGAGGCCCTCGAGGCGGTAGAGCCGCGTCCACGCCTCGCACAACCACACGGCAAGATGGAAGTCCTTGCTACGCGAACGAAGCGCCTCCACGCACAACGATGCGACCAGATTCCAATCGGCTTTGACGAGCGGGCGCTCCCACTCCCCCATCGGCAGTGACGGATCGTCCTCGCGTTGCGCGTCGCGAATCTGCTGCCAGACCGGATCCGATCGCAGCGATACGCCCACTCCGTCTCCCTCCGGCAGCGGATTCAGCAGCGACGCCAGATCGACGGCAAAACTCAATTCGGCTTCGATCAGATCGGATGGGTTCATGAAGCGCTCCAGGTCGGGGCGTGAGTCGGAAAGCTGCTCGGCCAGGCAAGCGGGATCTTCTTGCCGCCGGGCGTCATCCGCACGCGCACGAAGACACGGCCGCGCGGATACTTCGATACGAGCGCCGCGTCGGCTGGGTTGGTCGTTTCGAGCGGAAATTCGAACCGCAGCAGCGATGCGCCAGCGCTCGCGCGCACCGTCGTATCGGCTACCCGCTGCGCGGAAACGAATGAAAGCAACGCCCATGGATCGGTGAACTGCCATGTCAGCGTCTGGCCGTCGGTCGCGAAATTGCGCTGGGCCGGATCGTTCTTCGCCACCAGCGGCGAATTTTTCGCGAAGCGCAGCACGAGCGTGACCGGCATGCCGTATTCCCAATGCAGCGAATGCGGGGCATCCTGCATCGACAGGCTGTGATCCCCCATGCGGATCGTCCAGTCAATCAATTGATTGCCGGCCACTTCCGCCGTGCGGTCGGCGCGGAAATCGACGTTGACGTCGTAGCCCGCCGTCGTGCCGTCCGCTGCGGGATAAAGCGGCGAGAGCAACGCATCGACGGGATCGAACTGCTCGACGAAGTGACGCACCGTCTCCGCATGAATGGCCCGCGCACCGGCGCCGCCAGCCGAACGCAGCGAGGACGCCACCTTCTCATAGCGCTTCAACGCCGCACCGAGTTCGCCGAAATCGGCAGGCATTGCGTCCGCGTCGTTCAGTTTCACAGACCGCGAGGGGCTGCTGAACGGCCGGCGCCACGCCACGCTCTGATTGAACACGGTGGCAAAGCCATCCCACTCGCGGCTCAACGTATTCGCGTAACTCGAACCGCACCGCGTCAGCAGGCCATCGTATAGCCGCATATGCAGCGCCGTGAAGTAATCGCCGCCCACACCCGCTGGGCGCGGGGGGAAGCGATCGACGCAATCGCTCGCGTTCGGATCGGCCGCAACCGTCTGCAAGAACTGCTCGAGCATCAACAAGCTGCTGTTCGGGTTCTTGAGCTGGTAGCGCTCCAGATCGGTGACGATCGCTCGCCAACGCTGTGCGAGCGGCGAATTCGCGTCGGCGGCATCGAGCGCCGCCAGATACGCCTTCGCATCTTTGCCCAGCGCGAGCGCTCGCAACGATTGCTGCTGCAGATAGGCGTTCAGCGCGGCCGCATCGTTGACGCCGAATGCCGCGAGGACCGGCTTGACCGTGGTCGATCCAATATAAGCCGGGCGCGTCGCGTACAGATCCGATTGCGTCAGCATGGCGTCCACCACGCGAAGATGCTGCATGGCGTCGCTCGACACGAACGTGTCCAGATCGGCCGCCTGCGCGTTCGCTCCCATTTCCGCCAGTGCGGCGCGAATCTTCACGAGCCGGGGGCGCGCCGCCTCGAAGGCCGCGCTGTTCGGATCGCCGTCCGCGGGCGACACGGCTGCCGCCGACGCCACTTGATCGAGGACGAGGCGTGCAAACTGCACATCGAGCGCTTGCTGCACGGCGGGCCGAACGGCATCGGGCAAGGTCGCGAGACCATCGGTCAGATACTTCTTGCGTTCGTCCCCGAGCGCGATCGCCTGATCCAGCCGCGTCGGGTCCCACGTCACGATGGAGCCTTCGGCCACCGTCGGCAACGACAGATTGCGCGGCGCCACCATGAACGGCTGCGCCAACAACTTGGCCAAGCCGTCGCGCAAAGCGAGCCGTGCCGGCGACACCGCGTAGCGCGCATCCTTGTCCACCCAAACGATGGCGCCATCAGGGCCGCCGAAGCGCTGCGCCATTTCGCTCGTGAACGCCTGGAACGCCGTGGCCGAACGTTCCCGCGTTTGCGCGACGAGGTCGGCGCCGAGCAACCGGTTTTGCGTGGCGCGCACGAACGTGCGCTCCCACACGGGGCCAGGGTTGAACCGAGCTTGGTGCATCCAGCCCGCCTTGCCGGAGGCGAGTAGCCGCTGCTGCGCGTCGATGCCGGAGACGATCGCATGATAGCTGCCGTCCGTCTGCGCGAAATCGCCGAGTCCGATGCTGCCGACCGACAACGCGTCGATCTGTGCGGTCACCGTGCGTTCGGCCGTGAGTAGCGGGTTGGCCGTGAACATCTGCGCATCGAGTTGTTGCGCGCCTTTGTCGAAGGTGCAGCGCACCGCCTCGCGAATTGCCGGCGTATTCAAACCGCCCGTGCCGTCTGCCGAATATGCGCCGCTGCGGCGCGAAGCATCGCGATAGAAATAGCGCAGGCTGCCGGCGACGTTGCCCTGCAATTCCACGCCGAATGCATAGCGCACCACGAGCCGCAGCGCTTCTTCGTTGCCCGAAGACGGCCGCTGCAGCCGCTGCATGGCCGCCAAGGCCGCATCGAGCTGATCGACCGAAGCGACATAGCGCTGCATGGCTTGCATGGCGGGCAGATCTTCGACCGCCAAGCTGCTCGCCACGGGGGAATCGTTGCCCAACGCCGGAGCCGTGCAATCGTCGCCGACGATCAGTTGGCCGGTGCTCGGATCGCTCGCCACGCCGGTCATGCGGCTCACGCGCAACAGCATCTCGCGTTCGAGCGCGGTCAGTGCGATCTCGCCGAACTCGTGTTCGAAGCGAGCCCGCACGCGTTCGTCCAAATCGTCGAATGCGCTCCATGAGCCTGGCATGAACACGGTCCAAAGCGTGCCGATGTGCTGATCGTTCATCCCGATCAGCGACAACGTCTTCTTGCGGTACCAATCCGACGGCAGGGCCTCGCCGCCGCGCGCTGCCGCGTCGCGCTCCTGCGAATCGACGTGCAGCTCGTTCAACGCGGCGACGAGCCGCGGATTGCGGTGGCTCAGCACCAACGTGGCGCCGGTGAGCCCGATCGTCCAGCCGCCCAGCATGGCGATCGCGCCCCAACGCACGGCGCGATGCAGCAACGGCCGCGTGAGGTGTTGCGAGCGCGACGGCCGCGTCAACCCGTATTCGAGGAAGACCTTCTTCTCGAACAAGTCGCGCAAGAAGGCCGGCTGCAGCATGAGGTCGTTCAACGCCCGGCTGCCGTCGGGCCCATCGTGCTCCGGTCCGTCGGCGCCGGCGCCCGCCTCCGCGGCGAAGCGCGGTTCGCGGTGCTCCTCGTACGGGTCGAGGGCCTCGGGCGCATCGAGCACTGGCGCGTCGCCTGCCTGCTGCCGGTCCGCGCCCCGTTGCGCGAGTTCGCCGCTGTCGCCGGTCAGGTAGATGCCGCGGAAAAAGAACGGCTCGTGGTAGGCGCTCGGCCGCATCAGTTCATCGACATACAGTTGCAACTGCGCGCGCATCGCATCGACGCGCGCCGGCAGCAGCAGACACCCCTGCACGTCGAGCATGCCCGTATCGAGCGTGAACAATTCGGCGCTCGCGTCCGACACCGCGCGCTCGACGCTGCCCATCGCGGCATCGACCCAGCTCGATTGGTACGTCGTGGACAGATCGAACGGCGAAGACCAGCCGAGCATGCTGGCGCGCAGCGGCTCGGGCAACGCACGCGCGAATCCGGCGAAGCCCTCGAGATCCTCGCAGCCGGTCACGACGACATAAACCGCGAAGCGCATCGCGAAGCGATTCTGCGCGAGCCACAGCCGGCGATGTGCGAGCTTCGCGTGGCGCTCCAATTCGAGCCGCGTGTCGGGATGGTCGGCGAGCAGCATGGAAGCCGGCACGGTCACGACGACGGAATCGAACGGCCGCTGCGGCCGGTAGTTGCGGCACAGGCTCAGAAATTCGTCCCACGGCTTTTCGTCGCTGCTCTCGTCGGGCGAGCCGAGGTAGGCCGCCTTGATGTCGATCACGACGCCGCGATCGAAGAAATTCCACGAGATGCCTTGGATCGCGGCAGGATTTGCCGCCTCCGAGCTCAACACGCTTGCGACGCCCGCTTGTGCGATCGGCAGCGGGCGCGGGTCGTCGCCTTCGTTCAGCACGATGACCCACGGCACGTTGTAACGCTCGCCGCGCGAGGCGATGTTGCCTTCGATCAGTTCGACGGCATGGCGAAACGCGTTGCGCAGCGAATCGGTGCGCAACCGCACGATCTTGCGCTCGGCGGCCGGCTTGTTCTGCGCGCTTTGAGCCGCGATCCAGAAAACGGCGCCGAGCACGACGAGCACGACGACGATCAGCACGGCGACCGACAACAGGAATAGATTGCTCGTCAGCATAGCGCCGCCCCCGCAATGAACGAACGATGCAAGGCGTTCATGAGCTCGCTCCCACGACGGTATCGCCGTGCAAGGCCTGACGCACGGGCCACGACTGCCACAGCCATAGCATCTCCGAGATGGCCAGCAACGCGACCACCGCGAGCAGCGTCATCACGCTCCAACGGCTGACGGTCGGCAGCTTGCGCGGCGCGATATGGGAAAGCGTGTTCGTATACGCGGACTCTGCCACCACGCGGTCGCGCCCGCCCAAATCGGCGCGACGCTGGTAGATGAATTCGTAGAGTTCCTCGCGATAGCTGCGCAGCCGCGCATCGGCCTGCTCGCCCGCCCCGCGAAAGCGCCCCTGAAAACCCATCGCGAGCGCAAAGAGGTACAGCCGCGCGATCTCGCGGCGCGACGGCTCGCGGTCCGATAGCAATTCCTCGATCTTCTTGAAGACGAGGTCGCCCGCGATGTTGGTGCGGAACAACGACGATTCGAGCAAGTACGCGGTCCAGCGCTCACGCCCCGCCCACGGCGTGTTGAGCAGGAGCTCGTCGGCGAGGACGGCTTTGAGGTAGCGAGCGTCCGCCACGTTCTCGATGTCGAAGCGCGTGCTGTCGCGGCGCGACTGCAGCGTCTGAATCTCGAGCACGTTCAACAGATGCCGCGACATGCCCTGTGCGGCTTGCTCTGCATCGGCCTCGGCCGCTTCGGAGAAACGCCGTTGCGATTTGACGAGTTCGTCGAGGAACGCGCAAAACTGATCCATCGCGAGGTCGTTCTCTTTCGTTTCCATACGGGTGCGTGCCATCTTGGTGTACACCGTCAGTCTTTCGTGAACAGCAGCATTTCCTGAGGCCGCTGCGCGCTGGCCCCTTCGTTCGGATTGCCGATGACAAGGGCCTCGCCTGCGCGCACGAGCGCGGGATCGGATTGCACCTCGAACAGCAGGTAGCCGGAACCGGACCGTATCCCAAGCTCCTCGGCATACTCCACCGCGCGCCGGGTCGCACCGAGCACGCGGCGGCTGCGCAGCGACGCGTAGACTGATTCGGAGCCGATCACCGCGCCATCGATCCAGGCGAGCAGATCTCGATCCGATTGGCCACGCAAACCGATGATCAACCGCCCTTGCACCCACTGCGGTTGCAGGGCGATCTCGAACATCTCGTTGCCGTAGCGGAACTTGCGCTCGCGGTACCCTTCGCTGACCTCGGCGATCGCTTCGCGCAACGAGCCGAGCAGCGGCGTAAAGACGGCGAGCGGATCGGCATGATCGTAGTCCGGCGGAACGGGCGGCAGGCCACCGGGCGCGAGCAACGAAAGCGAGCCGTGCAGCGCGGCAAGGGCGTGATAAAGCGCGAGCGGATGCAGGTGTGGCGTGCGCAACACGGCTTCGGCCAGCGGCAGCGCCGAAAGCAAGCTGCGCAGACGGTCCTTCAACTCGAGCTGGGTCAAGCGATCGTCCGCCTTCGACGAGGGGATGGCCGTCTGGCGCGCGACGAACGCCGCCTTGCCGCGCACTTGGCCGAGCAGCCCCGCCACCGCTTTCCAAAGCGGATTGTCGCGCGCCACTTCGAGCAGCGGAGGCTGGCGGTCCCCGAGCTTGACGACTTCATTGTCCTTGTAGACGGCGCCGAGGCACAACGACACGAAGCGCCCGGACGGCACTTCGCCCGCTTCGAGGGCCAGGTTCGGCAGGAGGCGGGGAATGTCGGCCGGCGGTGCGCCCGAGGTGTCGTCTTCCACCGGCTCGCCCGCGACCGAGCGGAACCGGCGCATGTCGGACTCGCCGCGCGCCGACGAAGCGACGGGCAGCGTCAAATAGATCTCGAGCGCAGCCATGGCGAGCCGCTCGGCGAACGGGGCGAGCGACAGCTCGAGCCGGCCGTGCTGAGCGACTTCGGCCGAATACGACACCGCCGTGCCATCGGGCATGATGGCCTCGAGCGCAAGCACGCGCACGATACCCGCCGCCAGCAAACCCTCGTCGAACACGAGGCGCCGCACGCCCCAACTGAACGGGGCGGCGGCCAAGCTCTGCCAAGCGACGAGCGAATCGACGCGTGCGCCGAGCAGCTGGAAGTGCTGCGGCGCGAGCAGCATGCCCTCGAACCACTCGACGCGGTCGACGACGGGGACGAGTCGTTCAGACATGACGGCACCTCCCGCCCAGGAGCACGGCCCGGCAGGCGCGCGGCGGCGTTGCACGCCGGCGATCGAAGGAACAGCGAAGTTCGGTCATTTCACACTCGAAACGGAAAATGCGTTGTCGCCCAGCTGCACGACGAGCCGGCCGTTGAACCGCTCGACGCGGACGCGATTGGCGCCCGGCCCCGAGTAGTCCGCAAATACGAAGACGCCCGCCACGCGCGGCCCTCGAAGCTTTCCTCCGGGCACGACGAGCCGTTGGCCAGGCACGAGCTCCCAACTTTGATAGCGGATCGAATCGGGAAACGTGGCCGCGAGATCGCCACGCACGGCAAACCATTTCGAAGCGGGCAGCTCCGCCACGCGCGCAAGCAGCGTCTTGTCCGTCACGAACACGACGTCGACGGCCACCGGACTGTCGTTGTTCGCTTCGTCGCTTGCGGCGAGCGTGAGCTCGTCCCATTTCACTTTGTCGCCCGACGGAAACAGCATCGAGCATCCGCCAAGTCCCGCCAAGCACACCGCGGCGAGCAGGCCGACGGCCCATCGCCGCATGCAAGCCGTCTCGCCGCGCGCCGCGAACCTCGTCTCGCGCGGGCGTACATGCGCATCGCGCAGCACGCTGCCATGCGCGAAGGAAGGCTGTCCCGCAGAGCGTCGCCAGTCCGTCATCTTGCCCCCACTCCTATACCCATGACTACGATCAAAGAAGCCGCCACGACGGCGCAGCCCGCCACCACCGCAAGTTGTGCGCGCGTGAACGCCAGGCGCACGACCACGGAATTGCGATGCGGCATCGCGCTCGGTTGAGCGCTAGCGGCCCGATCGGTTTGCAAGCCCGCCGACGCCAGCGCCACGACCACGCAGGTGGACAGCAGGCTCAGCAGATTGCGCGGCCCGTCGCAAATCAGATCGATCCCGACGAATATCACCAAAGCGGCCTCCGCGGGCAGTCGCAGCAGCGACAGCGCGATCCCCGCGACGGCAATGCCGCCCACGCCGTTGCGCCCTGCCGATGCGAAAGCGGCCACCGTGGAGGCGGCGCAGATCATTACACAATCGCCGAGACTGAGCGAGTTGCCGTACAAGTTCGCAACGAACGAAGCGACGAGCGCGAAATAGAGCGCCGAACCCGCGCGCAGGAACACCGCGCCGAACGGCACCACGAGATCCGCGACGCCGCGACTGAAGCCGAGCTTGGCGCTCATCGCCTCGATCGTGTGGGGGATCGCCGCCGTCGCCGTGCCGGACGTGAATCCGACCAGCATCGGCGCGCGCAAGCATGCGACGGTATGGCTGAACGAGACGCGCGTACGCGTTGCGATCGTGGCAAGCGCGATGCACGACAATACGCCCGCCGAAATCACGAAGACGGAAATGAAGCCACCCGTCGCCGATAGAATCTCGCGCGGCATATGCGCGACCATATGGGCCGCCGTGCCGAACACCAGCACGGGCAACAACAGGTTGGCGTAATCGATCAGCGCTTCGAGCGTGCGGTAGATGCTTTCGAAGATGCCGTTGAGCACCTTCGTCTGCTCGGCCGATAAGGCGGCGAACGCCATGCCGAAGAAGATCGTGCAGGTCAGAATGCCGAGCGCCCGGCCGTTTGCGAGCGCGCTGTAGAAGTTGTCGGGGACGATTTCGGTCAGCGCGAACCGATGCTCGGGTGTGCCGAGCGTGCCTTGGGAGAACAGCGCCATGCGCACCTCGCCCGCATCGCCGCCGCTCGACAAGATCAGCCTGCCGAGCTCGGCATGCGCGGCTTCCGACAAGTGCAATCCGGGCGCCGCCACGACGCCTGCCAGCGTCCCCGCGAGAGCGGCGAGCGCGACGAGCGCGAGCGCCAACATCAGCATCGTGCCGATGCGTAGGCCGGGGCGCGGCAGCCCCATGAGCTGGCGCAGTCCGAAGAACATGGCCACCACGAGCAACGGGACGGCAGCCATATTGACGATCGAAATGTAGAGCTGACCGACCGCATACGCAGCCTCGCCCACCGGCTCGGCGAATGCGCCCGCGACACTGCCGAGCAGCACGCACAGCATCAGGAGCAGCGCCGAATTGGGCAGTTGTCTCAGCTTGTTCATAGCGCCTGATTCCAGCCGTGCGCAAGACCATAGGAAACCGTCGCACGCGCGAGTTCGAGCGTGCTGTCGATCATCGGGATCGGCGGGGCGTCCATCTGCTGCGCGGCAAGCGGCAACTCGGTGCAGCCCAGGATTCCCGCCTTCGCTCCATGACGGACGAACCAGTCCAGCGCGCGCGCAAGGTGTTCGGTCGATGCACCGATCTTCCCAGCCTTGACGTCGCGGATACACGCATCGATGTGCCGCTGCGTGTCGAGGTCCGGTTCGACCGATTCGAACCCACGTGCGGCAAGCATGCGCTGATAGAGCCCGCTATGAAAGGTGCCGCCCGTCGCCAGCACGGCCACGCGGCCGACGCCCGAGGGCAGCGCCGCCACGCTCGCCTCGGCGATGTGGATGATCGGCGCGCGGCTCTCGGCGCACATCGCGTCGTACCAGTGATGCGCCGAGTTGCATGGAATGACGATGAGCTCCACGTCGTTGCGGTTGAGCATGTCGATGCCGCGCAAGAGCGCCGGCAACGGGCTCTCGCCGGCGCCGAGCAACGCCTCCGACCGGTCGGGAATATGCGGCAGATGCGCCACGAGCAACGGCAGATGCTGCTGGTCGCACCATGCCCCGGCCGAGGTCGTCAACGCGATCACCCGCTCTATGAAATCGACGGTGGCAAGCGGCCCCATGCCGCCTAGGATGCCTATCAACGCCATGGCGGGCTCTAAAGCTTGAGCGGCCGGGGGCAAATGATCGACACGGCCGCCGTATTGCCGATGACGAGGATCAGCGTGCGCAGCATGTCGCACAGCGGATCGACTGCAAGAAACAGAATGAAGGCCGCCTCGAAGGGCAGGCTCAGATAGACGCAAGTCATGCCGATCAGCGACACCGTCACGAGGCCGGTCATCCCCGCCGAAGCGAAGCCCGCAAGCACCGATGCGAGCAGAACGGTGGCGACTTCGGCCACGCCGAGGTGCTTGCCATAGAGCTGCGCGATGAACAGCGTCGCACACACGTAATAGACCATCGGCCCGACGCGCAAGAGCGACACCGTCAGCGGAACCATCAGTTCCACGCGCGAGCGGGCGAAGCCGAGCCGGTCGACGAGGCTTTCGATCATGCTCGGCATGCAGGCGGCGCTGTTGCGCGTCGCGAGTGCAAGTGCGAACGGCGCGCGCAGCGCGTCGAGCGTGCTGCCGAGCGAATTGGCCGAGCGCTTCCAGATGATGGTGGCGGCAATGACGAGCAGCAACAGCGCAACGACGAAGAACGCAATGACGAATTGCAGCATTGCATGCAGCGGCCCCACCCCCGATTTGCCCAACTGCGCGGCGCTCATGCAAAACAAGATCAGCGGCAGCGGGTAGCTGAGCCAATGCATGAGCTTCTGGCACGCGTGATACACGGTTTCGAGCGCTTGGCTCAAACCTACGGAGATGCGTTCCGGCACGCGGCCCACGGCCAGGCCGAACAACAACGCGAACACTAATGCCTTGAGCGCGTCGCCGCTGGCCAGCGCCGCGAAGATGTTGCTGGGGACCAGGCTTTTGAGCATGTCGGTCAAGCCGATGGTCTTGGGCACCGTGTCCGTTCCGTACAGGCTCATTACCGTCTCGGTCGAGCCCGAATCGTCGCTGCCCACCATTGCGCCGAACGTATGCATCGTCGCCGTCGAGATATTGACGCCGGGCCGCATCGTCAGCAGCACGATCGCGCCCACGAGCGCGACCGTCGCCGATGCGCCCAGGATCACGATCACCACGCGCAGCAGCAAGCGCGAGGTGCCGCCGTCGCGAAAGAGACGCTGCAGGCTGAAGATCACCGCCGATACCATGAACGGCAGCGTCGTCATCTTCAACAAGTTGACGTAAAGATCGCCGATCACCTCCAGCTTCGCCGCCATAGCGGGAAGCAACAACCCGAAAGCGCTGCCGAGCGCAAGCGCACCGATCACCACCCACGGGTTCACGGCAAAGGCGTAAAGCTTTTTAGTATTCATCGTTCGGTCTCCGAGATGCGCTGTCGTTTTAGTTATCGGTTGCTTGCAGCAACGTCTTGACGTCGAGCTTCTTGCTGCGTTCGCTCAGGAACTGATTGACGAACGCGAGCATGGCGGGCGTCGATACGTTCACGCCAATCGCGATCGGGTCGTCGAGATCGTCCAGCGTGACCACGCGCAACTTCAGCGATGCCGTCGGGTTGCTCTTGAGGACATGCTTCACTTCGAATTCGTCGCGGTAGGCGGCGGTCACCTCGCCCTTGTCGAGCGCACCGAGCAACGCATCCCAGCTCGGGTACGGCTTGACCTTCGCATCCGGAAAGTTGGTGCGCACATATTGCGAGTAAGACGAGTTCATCACGACGCCGATCGTGCTGTCGTACGCGCGGATCACGTCCGGCGCGGTGCGCCCGTGCGCCACCTGCGCGAAGTTGATGCGATTGAGCAAGAGCGCGCGATGCAGCCTGACGTACGGCGTGCTGAAGCTAATGATTTCGGCGCGCGCCAGCGTTCGCGACAGCTTGCTGATCGCTAGATCGGCGTCACCGTTCGCGAGCAGGCCAACCACGCCGTCGAAGGTCTTCGCGTCGCGGTTGAAGCGCACCTTGACGCCGAGCTTCGCGGCCAGTTCGTCGGCGATATCGACGTCGATGCCTTGCAGGCGGCCGTTGCGGGTCTCGAAGAACGGCGGCTGATCGACGCCGAGCATCGCCACGACCAATTCACCGCGGTTGACGATACGCGCGAACTCGGGCGCAAGCAGGCGTCCGTCGGGCATGCGCACGAGCCCGGTCGGCGTCAGGGCAAGCGGCGCGCTGGCCGGCGCGGCTGCAACCGCGGCAGGCGCAGGTGCGGCCGCCGCGGCGGCCGCGCACGTGCCCGTTCCCGCGAAAACCGAAATACCGATCGTCAAAACAGCTGCAACGCGACCGGCGAGCGCGCGCAGCGAGCGTGCCGCGATGTGACGCCGGTGCGGTGTGGGACACGAAGTGTGAAGCGTAGACATAAGCGATTACCGTTGGCAGATTTCAAGAAGCATTGGATGCGGGCGCGGCGGGTGTCGATGCATCCGCGCTCGCCGGCAGCGGCGCACGTTCGCTCGCGGCCGCAGCGGCTGGCGCGGCCGAAGCAACAGGGGCGGCCGGCGCAGCGTAGCGCGCACCGATCTCGACGCCGAGCAGGAACAGCAGCACGCACAGCAGCAGAATGCAGCACGCCGCAATCGTCGCCATCCGCGCAGTCATGGAAAAAACGTAAGGCATCGGGACTCGTCCTCAGGGAACCATGGTGGTGAATTGCGCCGGCGCGACGATCTGGATCACGCCGCCCCAGTTGCACATCAATTTCGAGCTGTCCTGCAAAGCAGGCATACCGCCGACCAGCACCGTCGGCGAGCCCGGCGCCCAAGGCGCCGCCGTGACCGGCACGCACGGCATCGGCGTAAGCACGCCGAGCGCCGCCGCCGTGGCGGCCGCCACCTGCGGGTTGGCCGGGCAACTGCACATGCCGAACGGCATGACGTTGACCATTGGCGCGTTGTCCATGATCGTCGCGGCCGGTGCGCCCGACATGACGCACGCCGTCGGCAGCACGTTCAGCGACGAAGGCGCCACGCCGAAGCTGCATTGCAAGGTGGCGCCGGTGGTGACGAGAATGCCCATGGCTCAGCCCTTCACCCATTTTTCGAAGTTCGCGACGATCTTCGGCAACCCGAGCGCCGCACCGGCAGCGGGCGCATCGACGCTGCGCCATGCCTCTTGCGGCTTGCCGCTTGCATAGCGGCGCTCGGCCAGCACCTGGCCGTCCGGAGCGAAGCGCCGCGCCGTTCCATGCAGCAAGCCCGCGTGATAAGGCAGGCTCTGCACCAGCGTGCCATCCGCGGCGTACTCGCGCGTTTCGCCCTCGAGCGCGCCCGCGCGGTATCGTGCGCGCCGCACGACTACGCCTTCGTGCAAATACACGGCTTCGCCCTCGAGCTTGCCGGCTAGATAGGGAAGCCGCGACGTAACCTGGCCCGACGGCGCATACGACACGCTTTCGCCTTGAAGCACGCCCGCTGCGAAGCACTGCCGCGCGGCGACGCGGCCATCCTGATACAGCGTCGTCACCCCGTGCTCCTTGCCATCGACGTAGTGCGCCTCTTTCACGGGCACACCGGGCGGATCGAACGCTCGCATCTGCCCCGACAACACCCCGTGCGCGTATTGCGCTTCCAAGGTCGGCCTGCCATCGGGCATGCAACGCGTCATGGCCCCGTGCGGCACGCCGCCCGCCATCGACGTGCGCCCGACCACGGCGCCGCTCGCATCGCGCTGCTCGATCACGGCGTGCGCGACCGCGCCCGGCGGCGCGGCCGGGGACAGCGGGGAAGGCGTGGACTTGGGCTCGGACATGACGGTCGTTTCGTTTATCGGGTGGGCGGCAGCGTCAATTGATCTTCACGAGGCCGCCCTTCACGGTCAGCATCCCGCCGCCGTCGACCGTCGCCGCGGCCGACGCCTTGCACTGCACCTCGAGCCCCTCGAGCGTGAGCGTAGTGCCCGCCTTGTTCTCGAGCGTGGTGCCCGCTTGATTCGAGAGCGAAGTGCCGGCCTGCGCGGCCAACGATGTGCCGGCCTTGAACGTGATCGAACCGCTCACGTCGATCGTCAAATTGCCGCTCACCTTCAGCGTGTAGTCTCCCGTCACGTCATGCGTGAACTTCGCATGGTTGGTATGCGTCTCGTCGCCCGTAACGTCGAGCGAACGTGTGCCCTTGACGGTGTGCGTTTCCTTCCCGGTTTGCACGTCCACGGTCCGGTCGCCCTTCTGGATCGTATGCGTCTCGTTACCGGCGATGACGGTGGTCGCAAGCGCATTCTCAATCGACACGGTCATGTCCTTCTGCGCGTGCAAGTACAACTCCTCGCTGCCGGTCTTGTCCTCCATGCGGATTTCGTTGCCGGCACTGCCGCCCTTGGACGAGCGCGACATGATGGTGCTGCGCGTCTGCATGGACGGCTGCGCGTACGGCAGCGTGCTCGACTGGTTGTACACGCTGCCGGTCACGAGCGGGCGGTCCGGGTCGCCGTCGACATAGCTCACGATCACCTCGTGGCCGACGCGCGGCAGGAAGAAGTGCCCCCAGCCGTTGCCCGCGACGGTCTGCGCGACGCGCACCCAGCACGACGTGTTCTCGTTCTGAGTGGTGGAACGATCCCAATGAAACTTGACCTTGATCCGCCCAAAGGAATCGGTCCAAATCTCCTCGCCCGAAGAGCCCGACACCGTCGCCGTATGGTTGCCTGCCACGACAGGCCGCGGCGTGACGAGCGGCGGACGGAACGGAACCGACGAGGGAAACACGACGAATTCGTTTTTATAGACGTCGTTCGCAGCGCTGTGCTCGACGGCGCGCACGACATAGCTCGTATTGACTGCGCTGTTGGCATGGCCGCCGAGCGTGAAGCTAGAACCGGCCGTGAGCGCATAGCAGGCGCTGGAGCCGCGGCCCGTCTGCTGACCGATCTGTAGCGCGGCGAGCCGCAAGTCGGCCGTATGCGTGCTGTCCGACGCCTGCGCGTAGCGCCCCGGAAACGTATAGCGCGTCCCGTTGGTCACCCCGCTCGATGCCGACGAAGTCGCCGTGGAGACCGCTGCCGACGTGAAGTCGTAATCGGCCACGATATGCGTGCGTTCGGTCAGTCCCGTAACGAGCTCGAACGCGCTCACGCGCTCGGACGGACTGTGCGCCGCCGAATCGCTCGAGAACCACAACTGCGAAGCGCCGGCTATCGGCTCGTGCGCGGACGGGCCATCGGCGAGCACCATCGTATGGCTGCCGTTCGCGAACGTGAAGAAGTAGAAGATGCCTTCTTCTTCCATGAGCCGCGAGATGAACTGGAACGGACTCTCGTCGTACTGCACGCAGTACTCGCGCGCCGCGTAGGTGCCCGTCGTGCTCTGCTTCACCGTGACGTTGAACGGAGACAGCACCTTCTGAATGATGTCGAGCACGCTCAGATTTTGATAGATCACGCGGTCGCTGCCGAGCGTGGCCAGCCACAAACGCGGCGCGAGCGCCGCCGAGTAGTAACCGTTCGCGGCGTCGGCGCCCACCTGCGCGAAGCGGGTGACGATGCCGTTGAAGTAGCGCGCCGATCCGCCCTGCGTCTGCAGGGTCACGGTCGCGCTCTGGCCGACGATGGATGCTGCCGCGAGCGCCGTGTTGCTCGAGCGCATGCGCAGCTCGAAATGAAACGGCTCGGAGATCGCCTCGCGCCCCGAGAAACCTTCGAGCAGCAACACGTCCGTCCCGAACGGCGTACTGACCGAAAGAAAGCTGCCCGCCTGAACTGTCGTGACTGCCGGCATATCAGACTCCGTCGCCCGCCGTGAAGCTGAACGCGAGGCCGCCCGTCGGCGTGAACCTCAAACTGACGGCGGAGAACGGCTCGGCCACCGAGATCCGCTCGAGCACCTCGCGCGCCAGTTCCGGCAGCACGATGTGCGTGAGTATGTGATCCACGTTGCGCGCGCCGCTATCCACTTCCTTGCAGCGCTCGGTGATGACGCGGGCGAAGTCGTCGTCCCAGGTCAACTGCGCGTGATGGTTGCGCTCGAAGCGCTCCGCGAGCCGGTTCAGTTTCAGATTCACGATCGCGGCAATCTGGGCGTCGCCGAGGTGGTAGTACGGCACGAGCACGAGCCGGCCGAGGAACGCCGGGCTGAACTGGCGCAGCAAAGCGGGCCGCAGCCGTTCGATCAATTCCTCCGGCGGCGGCCGGCGTCCGCCTTGGCACGCTTCGGTGATGACTTCCTGCGCGGCGTTCGAGGTGAGCAAGATCAACGTGTTCTTGAAGTCGATCGGCACGCCCTCGCCGTCTTCCATGATCCCTTTGTCGAATACTTGGAAGAACAGCTCGAGCACGTCCGGGTGCGCCTTCTCCATCTCGTCGAGCAGCACGACGCTGTATGGCCGGCGCCGCACCGCTTCGGTCAGCACGCCGCCGCGCCCGTAGCCGACATAACCCGGAGGCGCGCCTTTGAGCCCCGACACGCTGTGCGCTTCCTGGAACTCCGACATGTTCACCGTGATCATGTTGCGCTCGCCGCCGTAGAGCGTATCGGCCAGCGCGGCAGCCGTCTCCGTTTTGCCGACGCCGCTCGGTCCGACCAGCAGGAACACGCCGACGGGCTTGCTCGGATCGTCCAGATCGGCCCGGAACGTGCGCACGCGTCGAGCGATGGCATCGAGCGCCTCATCCTGGCCGACCACGCGCTCGGCCAGCTTGTCGTGCAGATACAGCACCGTGTGCAGCTCGTCGGCGAGCATGCGGCCAACCGGGATACCGGTCCACCCGGAGATGACCTCGGCGACCATCGCCGAATCGACATACACGGGCACCATCGGCTCGTCGTTCTGCACGGCCTCGAGGCCTTTCTCGAGACGGCCGAGATTGGCCAACAGCGACTCGGCGTCCTCGCCCTCCTCGGCCGGCTCTTGCGCATCCACCTGGCGGGCGATCTTGCGCCGCCATTCGAGGATCTCCTCCACCGCGCGCCGTTCGGTGGCGAGCTTATCGGCGAGCCGCGCATGCTTGGCGCGCTGCTCTTCGAGTTGCTTGGTCAATGCGGCGATCGCATCGGCGTGATCGCTGCCCGTCGCCGCTTCGTGGCGCAGCACGCGCAATTGGTTCTCGCCCGCTTCCAGCGCACGGCCCAGCGCTTCCAGGTCCTGCGACACACCGCTTT
This sequence comes from Trinickia sp. Y13, assembly GCF_029522115.1. GTDB lineage: Bacteria > Pseudomonadota > Gammaproteobacteria > Burkholderiales > Burkholderiaceae > Trinickia. Next base: position 379,202 of record NZ_JAKWFK010000004.1, read on the forward strand.
GCCCGATGGCCACGCGTGCGCACGCCGTATCGAGCACGCTGATTGCCTTGTCCGGCAACTGACGCCCCGAGATGTAACGATGCGACAGCTTGACGGCATCGCGCACGGCCTCGTCGACGATTTCGACGCCATGATGATGCGCGAGCTTAGGCACCATCCCGCGCAGCATTTCGATGGCGACCGCCTCGCTGGGCTCATCGACCTTGACCACTTGGAAACGGCGGGCGAGCGCCGGATCGCGTTCGACGTACTTCTTGTACTCGGCCCACGTGGTGGCCGCGATCGTGCGCAATTCGCCGCGCGCGAGCGCGGGCTTGAGCAAATTAGCGGCGTCGCCTTGTCCTTCGCTGCCACCGGCGCCGATCAACTGATGCGCCTCGTCGATGAAAAGAATCACCGGCACGGGGGACGCCTTCACTTCGGCAATGACCGACTTCAGCCGATTCTCGAACTCGCCCTTCACCCCCGCACCGGCTTGGAGCAGCGCGAGATCGAGCGAGCGCACCGTGACGTTGCGCAACGCGGGCGGCACCTGGCCTTGCACGATGCGCTGAGCGAAGCCCTCGACCACGGCGGTTTTGCCCACCCCGGCCTCGCCCGTGAGGATCGGGTTGTTCTGACGCCTGCGCAGCAGCACGTCGATCAATTGACGAATCTCAAGATCGCGTCCGCAAATTGGATCGATCGCCCCTTCGCGCGCCAGTTCGGTCAAATCGACCGTGTACTGCGCGAGCGCCGAGCCGCCCGGCCCGCGCCCCACGGCCGACGGCATCGCCGGCAACGAGGCTGGCGCGGCGCTAGCCCCGCTCGCCGCCGCACCGCTTGCAGGGGCTGCCGCCTGCCCGCCGTCTTCCGTCGATGCGGCCAGCACGGACGGCAGCGATTCGCGCAGCGTCGCGCGCGCGATCTTGAGCAGCGAAGGCGCCGACTCGAGCAGCAAGCCGCGCAAGCTGTCCACTTCGAGCAACGCGAGCAAGACCGTGCCCGAGCGAATCTGCTGCTGTCCGAGCAACATCGAACTGAGCAGCCAAGCCTCTTGAAACAAACGCGAGAAGTTCGGCGATAGTGCGGGCGTGCGGCCATTGCCGCGCTTGAACTGATCGACGGCTTTTTGAAGCTGCGCGCAGACGTCGTCCGAGGCGATCTCGAAGTGCTCGAGGATGACGCGCAAGTCGGGCGCATCGGATTCGAGCAGTTGCAGCAGGAAGTGCTCGACGTCGACGTTGTAATGCGTCTGCCGCACGCACAGCTGCGCCGCTAGCTCCATCGCATGCTTGCACGCCGGGTTGAGCCTGCTCACCAAAGTGCGAATGTCAATTTCCATGATGGGCCGAGTTATGCATTCGATGGGCGCCATGCCGCCGCGGACGGCAGCATGCGCAGAGTGAATCGGACGGGCGCGAGGGGCGCCGCAGCCTTGGCATCCGCGCTCGCGGCACGCGCTGCGCCGAGCCACGACGTCCAGCCGAGGCGCGCCGCACCCGCTCCGCCTACGGCAAGAGCGGCCTTCCTAGGCGCGGGCCGCAGCACGACATGAACGTCGAGGTCCTGTTCCAAATACGATTGCACGAGCCATGCGGTAAGCGCGTGCAGCGCGCCGCCGGGCAATAGCGCCTCGAATCGGTCCTGCGGCAGATCGACGAACTCGATGCGCACGCCCGCCGCTTGATCCCAGCAGCGCCGCCCCACGACCGCCCTGCCGGTCAAACGCGAAGCTCCCGCGCGAAAGCCCGACAAACGCGCCGAATCGCGCGCGTCGAGCTCGCGCCAGCCTCCGACGAACTGCGCGCCGCGCACGGCGACGCCAAGCCGGTCGGACAGCATCGCCAGCAAACCCACCATGGAGCGCGGTGCGCCACCGAGCAGCCCTGCATGACGCAACCAACGCCGCGCGCCGCCCGGCCCGCGCTCGCCCGCGCGCAGGCCGAGATTGCCGAGCGCATCGAGGCAGGCCGTCAGCGTCGCATCGTCGGGCGCGCGCCCATTGAGCCCGGGCGCATGCTTCTGACGGCTGCGATACAAGAACGAAAGAAAGCGATGATTGAAGATGTCGAGGAAGTCCGACATCGCCGTTTCGCGCGCGGCGCGGCGCCGCAACAGCCATTCGGTGAACGCCAGCGGCAACGGCCCGCTCGCGCCGGCGAGCGTCATCGCCGCCGTGGTCACGGTATAGGTGGCGCGATCTTTGCCGGCGGCCTGGCTGCGCACGGTGCGGATATCGCTCGGCTCGAAGGCGAGCGATACATGGCCCGAAAAGCGCACCGCCTCGTCCGTGCCGTCGCCCGTCCCAAGCGGCCGCGCCCACGACTGCGCGCATTCCAGCAGATGAATCGCCTGGAACAAGTCGAAGTCATGCGGATGAGCGAGAAGCCGCTCGATCAGAGCAACTGCTGGCAACCGGTCATCGGTTCCCATTGCTTCCATATCTCATCTCCACGGCAAACCACTAGCCGGACGAAGGAGTTGACCGAGGTGCACATCGCGAAGAAGCGCGCGAGCACAGCGGCCATCATCAGGGGCGAACTGCCGACGAACGCGTCCGCATCGAATTCGATATTGACCTCGGTGCCGCGGCAATAGCCGCGCCATGCGTCGGCGCCGACGTGAGCCGTGACGTGGCGCGCCCCGATGCGGCTGATTCCGCGAATCTGATCTTGTTCGCGCAGGCCGTCGGATGCGAACAGCATCAGCATTTCCTGCAACTCGCGTCTGCCGTTCGGGCCGCTGACCAGGGAGTGGTAATTGCGCGTGAGCAAAGACACCAGCTGCCACAGCGTTTCGCTACCAAGCGCAGGATCGCGCGGCGCCGTCGGTTCATAGAGGCATCGCACGCGCGTATTGCGCGACACCCGCTCGACGAGCATGCGCGCGCCGATGGGAACATGCTCGGCAAGGCGGCGGTTCGTGCAAAGAACGTTCGCGTAGACGACCGGCGTGGCCGGATCGACGAAATTGCGCCCCGCGTCGACGAAGCTCAGGTACGTGTCGACGCCCGGCACATTGCCGCGCACACTGTGCTCGCGCCGCGCGAACCAAAACGTCGATTGCTTGCTGGCCCCGTCCAAATCCATGCGATCGACGGCGGTGTAGCCCGGGAGCACGATCGCGCGATCGGCGACGGGATCGGAAGCGATGACCGACACGATCGAATGGATCTCGGTGATGGCCTCGCGCTTCTGCTCGGCGACGAGACGGTGCTCGTAGCGGCGCCCGTCGACGACGATCGGCTCGGTGGTCTGCGCAAACAGGTTGATCACGGGCGTGCAGCCGAGCCGAAAATGTTGCGCGCCGATGTGCGCGAGGGCGCGAGCGCGCGGCATGCGGTCCAGATGCAGAACGATTTCGCAACTGCGGCCGCTGCCGAATACCCCGGCCGGCACATCCAAATCGAAGAAGTGAAATTTGCGCGGAAAGGCGAAATACTCTTGCAGCAGGCCGTAGGCCGGATGAGCGTGAGCCGGCGCAGGCAGCACGCGGTCCTCTTCGGCATAACCCACTTCGCGCCACGCCGATTGCCCGAGGCGCACGAGCGGCGCATCGGCGGGCGCGAGCGAAACGCCGACGACGCCCGATACGAGCAACTCGTACAGCGGCATCGTGACCATCCAGTCGCCATGCAAGTGCAGCCGCAGCGTGCGGATCTCGAGCTCGGAGAAATCCACGCCGGGCTCGCAGTCCAGTCGCAGGCGCAGCGTCGTGTCGTCGCCGAAGCGCGCATCGGCAATCGCGAGCGGCCACAGCACCGTTTCCCATGCGGTGCGGAAGCGGCACGTATCGCCGTCTTCCGTCAGCGCCGCCAGCCCGGTATGGCGCGGCACGCGAAATCCTGCCGTCACCTTGCCTTGAGTCGGATCGAGCTCGAACTGGGCGACGGTCATCGACGGCACGGTCTGCGCCAGGGAGGGGCAGACATTCTCGAGCAGCGCCGAGGCAATTTGCGGAAACGCTTGATCTAAATCGCGATGCACGCGCGCCGCGAGAAATGCGGTCGCTTCGATCAAACGCTCGGTATGAGGGTCGAGCGACTCCGTGCCGTGCAACGCGAGACGCGAGGCGACTTTCGGATAACGCTGAGCGAAGTCCGCGCCCTGCACGCGCAGGTATGACAGCTCGCGCTTGTAGTACTGGAGAATGTCGTCTGGCGCCATGTCGGTCAGCAGTCGTCCGGGTCATCCCGGCTTGCACCGGCGCCGGCCGCCAATTCGAAAAATACGTGATCGACCGATCGCTCCACGCGAATGTCGCCCTCGACGACGAGCACCGCGTCGCGGCTGTTGTCGCCGCGAAAGGCGAACTTCACGTTCACGTTGACGAGCCGCGGCTCGAACAGCGCGATCGCATGGCGCACCGCCGCGAGGATCGCATCGCAATCGGCGCCCGAGCGCAACGACCGCTCCGAGAAATCGGGCACGCCGTAGTCGAGCACGCCACAGTCGCTGCGGGCGAACTCGTCCATCGTCAAACGCGAACGCGCGTTCAACAGGCGCGAGAGCTCACGCGCCACGGAATCGCGCAGCGCGCCCTCGCCTTCGAGCCAGGCGTCGGAATCCTCGACGAGACGCTCGAACAGCGGCATCGGATAGCCCTGGCGCATGGTCGACATAACGTAAGCGTAGAACCCAAAACCACGGGTGCGCCACCATCGGGCGGCGCACCGAATTCACTTCATCACGACACGCTGACGGCCTTGTTCGCGGCAAGATCCCAACCGAAGGAGGCATTGCCCTTCTTCGTCGAGTCCGTGTTCTGCTGCGTGTATTGCGACGTCATCTGCGTGAAATGGATCGTGACCGAATCGGACATCTCCGAGCTGCCGCCGCCCGTGCTGATGTGCGAAATCATCGAGTTGCTCAGCACGTACTTCATCAGCAGCATGAACTTGCCGCCTTCGTTGCGGCCGATCGAGATCGTCGCATCGCCGAGCTTCGTGCCCGCGGCGCAAGCCGCGTACAGGGCCGGGGTTGCCTGGTCGGTCGCCTTCGTGATCGAAAACTCGCTGAAGGTCGGGCGGCCCATCGTGCGCTCGGTGTTGGCCGTGTCCGAATTCATCGGCATGGCGACGCTGTGGCTGAACGAATAGAGCACGATGCCGTCGGCGTAGCCGTCGATCAGCGAGTTGCCCTTGATGTCCTTGAACTGCAGGATGACTGTATCCATTTTTATTCCGATGCGATGTTTGGCGAAAGAGGCGGCGGCGCTGTCGCGCACGCCGCACGTTCATGCGTTGCCTGCCGTCAGGCAGCCGCCGCCGGCAGGTCGGCCACGAGCCGAATCGAAGCCGTCAGGTCTTCCATTTGGAAGTGCGGCTTGATGAAGCACGTCGCGCGATACGAGCCGGGCTTGCCGGGCACTTCCGTCACGTCCACGCGGGCTTCGCCAAGCGGGAAGCGCGCCTTCTGCTCTTGCGACGCCGAGGGATTGATCAAGACGTAATCGGAGATCCAGTTGTTCAGGAACGCTTCGATGCCGCCGCGCGTCTGGAAGCTGCCCACCTTGTCGCGCATGATCACTTTCAGGTAATGCGCGAAGCGCGACGCCGCGAGCACGTACGGCAGGCGCGCAGACAGCTGCGCGTTCGCGTTCGCTTCGTCCTTGTTGTACAGCACCGGCTTGTTGGCCGTCTGACCGCCGAAGAACGCCGCGTAGTTCGAGCCCTTGGAGTTCACGAGCGAGATGAAGCCCAGATCGCTGAGCTCCTTTTCGCGGCGGTCCGTGATCGTCACTTCGGTCGGGCACTTGAGCGCGATGTCGCCTTCCGACGTCTTGTACGCATGCGCCGCGATCCCATCGACCTTACCGCCGCCTTCCACGCCGCGGATCGCCGTCGACCAGCTGTACTTGGCGAACGCATCGGTAATGCGCAGGCCCAGTTGGTACGCGGAGTTCGCCCAGAGATACTTGCTGTGATCCGAGCCGTCGACGTCTTCTTCGAAATTGAACGACTCGACCGGCTTCGTCTTCGCGCCATAGGGCAGGCGCGCCGCATAGCTCGGCAGCACGAGCGAGACGTAGCGCGAATCTTCCGAGGCGCGGAAGCTGCGCCACGTCACGAGTTCCGCGCTTTCGAAGATCTTCGACAAGTCGCGCGTCACGCCCAGCTCGGTGAACGACTTCAAATCGAACAGGCTCGGCGCGGCGGCGGTGATGAACGGCGCGTGCGCGGCCGCTGCCACCTTCGAGATGCGCTCCAGCAGCGCGATGTCTTGCGGATGCCGGCCGAACGTGTAATCGCCGATCAGCACCGAGTACGGATAGCCGCCGAAGGTGCCGTACTCCTCTTCGTACACCTTCTTGAAGAGCACGCTCATGTCGTGATCGACGGCGGTCTCGAGGTCCTTGAGCAGTTCCTTCTTCGTGACGTTGAGCAAGCGCAGCTTCAGGCGCGTGCTCGTTTCGGTGCCGTAGACCATATCGTGCAGGCCCGTCCACGACGCTTCGAGCGCCTGGAACGCCTCATCGTGCATGATCGCGTTGAGCTGGTCCGTGAGCAGCTTGTCGATCTCGGCCACGCGCTCGTTGATCATCGCAACCACGCCCTTGTCAGGGCTGGTGCGCATGCCTTCGTCGAGGATCTGCGATGCGAGCTGGCCAATCAGCTTCTTCGCGTAGACGCCTTGCGACGGCTCGACGGCCATGTTTCCTTCGAGCACGATGCGGTCGAGCAGGGAGAGATCAGCGTTCGTCGTTGCGCCTGCAGCCGACGATTCGACGGCGGAATTCGTTTCCATCTGGTAGTCCTTTGTCAGTTCGTTGCATCAGCGACGGTGGGCGCGAGCCTCGCGCCGCGCCGCTCACTCGGCCGGTGCGCCTTCGGCTGCCGGCTCGGCTGCGGGCGCGCCACCGGCGTTCGCCTCGCTCTGCACTTTCTTGAGCTCTTCGGAGTTCTGAACGATGCGCTCGAGGATGGAATCGAGTTCGTCGTTGCCGTCCAGCTTGCCCAGCAGGTCGCGCAATTGCTGACGCGCTTCCAGCAGCTTCGCGAGGCGCGGCACTTGGCGCACGATGCTTTCCGGATGGAAATCGGAGAACTGATTGAACTTGAGCTCGACCTTGAGGTTGCCTTCGCCTTTCATCGTGTCGGGCACGGACAGATCGAGGCGCGGCGCGACCTTGCCCATGATTTCGTCGAAATTGTCGCGGTCGATTTCGACGAAGCGGCGCTCCTTCAGCTTGGGAAGCGGCGTGGCCGGCTGCCCCGAAAGATCGGCCAGCATGCCGACGACCATCGGCAGCTCGCGCTTTTCGACTGCGTCGCCGATCTCGACGTCATAGGTGATCTGAACGCGCGGCGGACGATTGCGCCCGACCCATTTCTGCAAACTATTGGACATGGTCCCCTCCGGACTAAAAACACAAACGCGCAATCGGTATAGCCGCGTGTGCGGCGCTTCCCGATGAAATGACTCGGACTCGAAAGGGGGGCGGGTGCTGCTGCGAAACGGGGAAAAGAAATTACCCCTGAAGACGCGGGGCGCATGCGACGCGAGACAAACCTTGAGGCCGCTACTCGGCGCTGCCGCCCTGCGATATCAATGAACCGGCGCGCCCCCCCGACCGCACACCGCCTCACTGAGGAGGCACGCGCGAGCATCGACCGATGCCGCGCATACCTCGCGATGACTCGTTCAAATGGTCGATGCTCGACCTATCCGTGGGTTGTCCCTGTGTCGTGTTGAAAAGGTTGTGGTCCGCAACGCTCGACTAATTTCTGCCTTGATCTGTATCAAGCTTCTTTGAGGCGCGACTCTAGCATACAAAACTTAAAAAGTGTTAGCTCCCGAACAGACTTCCAGCGCCGCCAATTAGGGCTTGGCCACCCGAGCACACTAGTAGAGCAATGAAATGTTCGAGTAGCTTGGTCGCAGGCAAATTAAGCGAAAACCCTAATTGCGCAACGCAAATTGCCTTGGCATAAGGGGCTCCTCGCCCAGAACCCATTTCGCATTTCATTTATTTGTATGATTAATTAAATCAATATAAAGGCCGGGTATGCCAAGCATTCGGATTGGCACCGGTTCCGCAGCCATCGTCTTCGACCCCCATTGCAATATTTGCAATTGCGCTGTTATGCTGTGATCTCAATCCGCCGGCCTGCACTTTGCATGCCAGCGACAACCAGACCGGCAACCCCGCGATACTCCTGTGAAGGTGAATACTCATGCCCGCATTTACTTCGCCCGTATTCACGGTCTTTAATCATGGCACGTGCGCCAGTCGAGATGGGCAAGGGGAAATCGTTGCGGAATTCGGTCGCCTCGCCGCGGGGGTCGAATACAAGGACTTCTTGATTTGCGACGGTCCGGGCAGCAGCCCGACAACGGCGCCGATCCCGGGGCAATTCAATCCGTTCACGCGCGACAAGCAAGCAAAGTCGTTCTTCGGCAACAAGGAAATGGGGCACACCCATCACAATTGGAAGGCGACGGGGGTCATGACGGGGGCCGGTTGGGACGACAACGTTATGCATGCCGTTGCCACCATTGCGGAGTTGAGTCCCGCGCCCCGGACCGTCAACATGCTGGGCTGGAGCCGCGGCGCGGTGACTTGCACGAAGCTCGCGTACAAGCTTCGAGAAATCTTTCCGGACATCGCGGTCAACATCTTCGCGGTGGACCCTGTCGCCGGTATCGGGAACAAGAGCGACGACGATGCGAGCACAATACGCGGCAACGTGAAGAATTATCTGTCGGTGCTCTCGATGCACGAGACGCGTGGCTTTTTCAAGCCGCAAGACGCCAAACGCGTGACGTTCACCAATTCCGGGACGAATGCGATTTACATTCCGTTTCCCGGAAATCATAGCGGACAAGTCAATCTGGATAAAAGCGCAAAGAAGGAACTAGGCGAATCTGCGCAAATGGCGTGGTTTCTTGCATGGAAATTTCTCGATCATTTCGGCACGCGGTTCACCGCCCCTCCCTCTCCCGATTACAACCCGCTTGAACAATGTAATCTGTACGCGAAAATGAAGTCGAAGATGTCCGGTTATAAAAAGACGAGCCCCGGTATTGGCGGCGCATTTTTGGGGGCTCGCAAGACACGAGATTTCCTCAACAACCGCGTCGATCAATACGTGAAGTTCTCTGATTTTTTCATCAACGAGCATCATCGCCGGATATTCAAGCGCACCTTGCCCCACCTGTACATGTGGGTCTTCGAGAATCAAGGCGCCGATACGCGGGCAGTCGTTCAGGACTACAAGAAGGCCGAGTTCTATACGGCGCTCAAGCAGTCGCTGAACGACATCGGCTTCCAGCCGACGCGGCTGGGCGGCGTTCCGACCGTATTGCTGCCCATTCGCGGCGGCGGGCAGCAAGCAGTGGACATCACCACGCGACAACTCACGGCAAGCATGTCGAGCATGGGTCTTTATGTTTGATGCGCGAATGCAACGTTATGCCAGGCGATGGATCGCATATGCCACTGCGTCCGGCTCGGCTATGCGATTGAGGTGCGGCACGTCGCCCGGCTTCGTCGTACCCGATCGGGGACTAAACCGCATCCGGGAGACCGCTCTTTTGATTTTCGTGTCCGATCGGATACGGCCAACGGCCTTCAAAACCACAGAACTCAGTGCGAGGAAACATAAGCCGTATCGGCGAATACGGGCGGGACAGTAAAGCTCTCGCGCATGCGCTTGGCCTCCGCGGCCGGCGTCGATCCGAACAAACGCTTGAATTCCCGGTTGAACTGGGACGGGCTCGCGTAGCCCACGGCATGCCCCGCCGCCTCCGCGGTCAGATCATTGCGGACCATCAGCAAGCGAGCCTGGTGCAGGCGCGTCGACTTGACGTATTGCATCGGCGACACCTGCGTAATTGCTTTGAAGTGGCTGTGGAAACTTGGAATGCTCATCCCCGCTTCGTCGGCCAGTTGCCCGACGTCGAGGGGCGACGCATACCTTGCGTGTATCAGCCGAAGCGCGCGGCCGATCTGGCCAAACTGTCCACGCATCGCCAAAGCCGCGCGCAACGCGCTTCCCTGGGCTCCGGTGAGCACGCGAAAATACAGCTCACGCAACAGCCCGCCGCCCAACACGGCCGCTTCGAGCGGCCGATGCATCGCCTCGAGCAAGCGCAGCACGGATGTGTACATCGCCTCGTCCATGGGCGTGGACATCATGCTTCGAGGCGCCGGCGCGCGCTGCGGCTCGCCTTCGCGGTCGATGTGCTCCGCAAGCTCGGCAGCCAATGCGAAATCGAGGTGCAGATACAGCGCAAGCAGCGGGCGATCTTCGGTTGCGTCGGTCTCCATGCTGAACGGCACAGGCACGGACACGGCCAGATAGTGACGCTCGTCGTACAGGTAGCGTTCGCCGCCGAAATAACCTCGCTTACACCCCTGGCAGACGATCACGATACCGGGGTCGTACAGAACGGGCGTGCGCGATAGCGCCCGGTTCGAGCGCAAGATGCGCACGCTCGGGAGTGCCGTCAGGTTGTAGCCCTCATCGGGCGCCAACGCGCGCAGCAGGGCAACCATGCGTTTGTGACTTCGTGAGGGTAGCGCTGGATGCGGGACCGAAGCGCGTATCGTGCTCATAGTTTTATGCAAGAAAATCAGCGGAAAACGCCTTAATTTACCTCATCCGTCAGATTAGTATGCACTCGCGAATCGATATTCGGGAGAAGCTCAAATGACATCCAGCAAAATTCTGCTCATCACCGGCGTGAGCAGCGGCTTCGGCCGCGCGCTCGCTCAGGAAGCACTAGCGGCGGGCCATAAGGTCGTCGGCACCGTGAGAAGCGCCCAGGCAAAGCGTGAATTCGAGTCCATCTCCGCGCATGCCGCCTGGGCACGCGTCCTCGACGTGACCGACTTCGACACGATCGACGGCATCGTGACGGAAATCGAGCGCAGCGTCGGCCCAATCGATGTGTTGGTCAACAATGCCGGTTATGGTCATGAGGGCGTCATGGAAGAATCGCCGCTCTCGGAAATGCGCCGACAGTTCGATGTGAATGTATTTGGCGCGGTGGCCATGATGAAGGCGGTCCTGCCATTCATGCGCCGGCGTCGCCGCGGGCACATTTTGAATATCACATCGATGGGCGGCCACATTACGATGCCGGGCATCGCGTACTACTGTGGGAGCAAGTTCGCGCTGGAAGGCATTTCCGAGGCGCTCGCCAAAGAGATCGAGCCGCTGGGCATTGCCGTGACGGCCGTGGCGCCGGGATCATTTCGCACTGACTGGGCAGGCCGCTCGATGGTGCGAACGCCCCGCTCGATTTCGGATTACGACGATATTTTCAATCCCATTCGCCAAGCCCGCGAGAAAAAAAGCGGCAAGCAATTAGGCGATCCAAGGAAAGCGGCGCGCGCAATGCTGGCCGCCATTGCAGCGGATCATCCTCCGAGGCATCTCTTGCTCGGCAGCGACGCACTCGGGCTCGTTCGAGACAAGCTGTCCGCGTTGAACGCGGAAATCGATGCGTGGGAAGCGACCACCGTTTCGACGGACGGCTGAGCCGAACGTAATTCGCGGCTCTTTGAGCCGCACAGCCGCCCCGCTAGTCGAAGTACGGCTTCAACACCGTCTCGATCCAATTCATGAACGCCCGGACGCGCTGCGACAAGTTACGTCGATGGGCCACGACGAGCCAGGCGTCGAGGGGCTTGGGGCGCAGGTCCGGCAGCACCTCCACCAGCGCGCCGCGTTCGAGGTAACGCGCGAGGCCCGAATATCCCGCTTGTATCAACCCAATGCCGGCAAGCCCGGCTGCATGGTAGGTCTGCACGCTATTGACTTGCACCACGCCGGGCAGCGGAAGCGAGGCGTAGCCCTCGCCGTCCGGATACTCCCACCCTGCCAACTTGGCGCCCAATGTTCGCGTGTAATGAACCATCTGGTGCCCCTGGCTGCGCAGGTCATCGAGCGTTTGCGGCGTGCCGAACCGCGCCAGATAGCTCGGGCTCGCCGCGTTTATCATGCGCAGCTTGCCGAGCGGCCGCGCAACGAGCGTCTCGTCGATGACCGGGCCCAGACGGATCACACAATCGAACCCCTCTTGCACGAGATCGACACGACGATCGGTGCTGGATAGCTCGAGTTCCAACTGTGGATGCGCCGCGATGAGTTGCGGCAATGCGGGAATCACGACGCTATGCGCCAGCTCCGTCGGCATGTCCACGCGCAATCGCCCCCGCAATTGCGTCCCTTCGGCGGCGAACATCGATTGCAGCTCTTCCACTTCGGCCAGCAAGTCGCGAGCGCGTGAATAATATGCGCGTCCATCTTCAGTCAGCTGGACGGTCCGCGTGGTCCGATGCAGGAGGGCGACACCCACCTCACGCTCGAGGTCACGGATCACCATCGACACCCGTCCCTTCTGTATGCCGAGACTCTCGGCCGCGCGCGTGAAGCTCGTCATTTCGGCAACACGAGCGAAGATCAAAAGTGCGTCAAGGTTTTGCATTGTTATTTCTGCGAGTAACGGAACGTTCCAATTTCCGTCATTTATAACTCAAATGCGACCCAGTAGAGTGCGTTCCCATGTCGTCCACCGCGACGAATCGAACCAAAGGGAACCACATGACTCAGCGCACTTCATCGGTTAAAGCAGTCGTCGTCTACCACTCCGGCTACGGGCACACCGCCCGCATGGCGACAGCCGTCGCAGAAGGCGCCGGCGCCGAACGCCTCGCCATCGACAGCGAGGGAAACCTCGCTGCGCACGCCTGGGAAACGCTGGCCGCCGCGGATGCGATCCTATTCGGTTCGCCGACCTACATGGGCGGCCCGAGCTGGCAGTTCAAGAAGTTCGCGGACGCATCGTCCAAGCCGTGGTTCGAAGGCGCGTGGAAAAACAAAATCTTCGGCGGCTTCACCAATAGCGCGAGCATGAACGGCGACAAACTCAATACGCTCGAATACTTCTTCCTGCTCGCTGGGCAGCATGGCGGCATCTGGGTCAGCATGGACATCAAGCCGGCGAACACGAGAGCCTCGTTGCGTGACGACCTCAATCGCATGGGCTCCTATATCGCGCCCATGGCGCAGACGCCCGCCGATGCGTCGCCCGAAGAAATGTCGACGGGAGACCTGGAGACAGCCCGCCGCTATGGCGCACGCGTGGCGATGGTCGCCGGACAGCTCCTGTGCGTAAAAGCGCAAAACGACTGAACCCGGCCCGAGGGACGCGAGAGCCCCGGCTCCGCCGCGTTCCGTTCCACCAATCTTGAAGGACATCGCCATGAAATATAAGCAACTGGGCCGCACCGGCCTGTATGTCTCCGAGCTGTGCCTCGGCACGATGACGTTGGGCGGCAATGCCGACGCCGGCATGTGGAAGACGATCGGCGCCCTGAAGCAGGAAGAGGCGAATCAGTTGATCGCCCGCGCGGTTGCCGAAGGAATCAATTTCATCGACACCGCAGACATCTATTCGTTTGGACAGTCCGAACGCGTCGTCGGGCAAGCGCTCAGAGACATCGGCGTGCCACGTAGCGAGATCGTACTGGCAACGAAGACCGCCGGCCCCATGGGCTCGAAACCCAACCAGCAGGGCGCATCGCGCGGCCACATCATGGATTCCGTGCAGAGAAGCTTGGAACGGCTTCAAGTCGACCATATCGATCTGTATCAGATTCACGCCAGCGATCCGGTCACGCCGATAGAAGAAACGCTGCGGGCACTCGACGATCTCACGCGGCAGGGGCTGGTCCGTTATGTCGGCGTGTCGAATTGGCGCGCGGGCAAGATCGGTAAAGCGCTCGGCATCAGTGAAGCGCTGCACGCCACACGCTTCGAGACGCTCCAGGCCTACTACTCCATTGCCGGACGCGACGTGGAGCGCGAACTCGTGCCGCTCGTCACCGAAGAACGAATGGGGTTGCTGGTGTGGTCGCCGCTTGCCGGCGGATTGCTTTCGGGGAAGTTTGGCCCTGGGGCGAAGACCGAAGAAGGTTCGCGGCGCACCCATTTCGATTTTCCGCCGGTCGATCTCGATCGGGCCTGGCCGTGTGTCGCGCAGATGCGCGTCATGGCCGACGCGCGCGGTGTCTCGGTCGCGCGGATCGCGCTCGCCTGGTTGCTCGCCAAGCCGCACGTCACGAGTGTCATCATCGGCGCCAAGCGAGTGGAGCAACTCGAAGATAATCTTGGCGCCGTCGATGTGGCGCTTACCGAGGACGAGCTTGCGCGTCTGGACGCCGTCAGTGCTTTGGCGCCCTCCTATCCGGGCTGGATGATCGAGCGTCAAGACGCGACCAGGCGTCCCCTGCCCTTCAAGGCCGGTTCGTCGAATTAGAATGAATCGCGACAGGCGCCGCCAATCGTCGGCAAACCGAGTCTTGAATGAGCACGTTAAGATTCGGCTGCGGCCCTGACAACTCACGAACCAGTCGATGAAATTTCTGCTGACGATCGCCTTACCGATTGCTTTCGCCTTGGCAAATGCACAAGCAGCGGGCTCGCCTGCGAGCCCGTATTCGCCGCAGTATTACGCCTGCGTCAAGAAAGCGGGGGCTCCCGGTTTCTACGATCAGTCCGCGTCCGCGAGTTGCGACGAAGCCGAAGTGAAGTTTCAGAAGAAGCGGATCAACGCCGCCTATGACAAGCTGAGTAAGATGTGGAGCACCGATCCAGACCGGCTCGCGAAGCTGAACGTTGCGCAAAAGGCCTGGGTGCAGTGGCGAAACGAGACCTATGCTTTGTTGCAGGAGGCCGGAGGAAGCAACGGGCAGGTCGTGTACATCGTCAGCTCCGAATTCCTTCTCAAATCGCTGGTCGACCAAGCGAACCTGCTCGAGAGCCTCGTCGCGGCGAACGGCGGCTAAACGCGTCGCAGCATCACTGCTTTTCGGAGATGATCTGCCTGATTGCCTGCTCGAATACTTCCGCTGGTTGCCCGCCGCTCACGAGATAGCGCTTATTGAAGATGATCGCCGGCACGGAATGGATGCCCATGGCCTGGTATTCGTGCTCTTCGGCGCGAACCTCGTCCGCGAATTGCCCGCTTTCGAGTATGACGCGCGCCTTCTCGGCGTCGAGCCCGACCGAACGTGCGACATCGATCAACACGGTGCGGTCGCTCGGATCCTTCCCGTCACCATGGTAGGCCTGGAGCAAGGCGAGCTTGAGCGCAACCTGCTTGCCTTCGCTTTTCGCCCAATGAAGCAAACGGTGTGCGTCAAATGTGTTGTAGACGCGCGTTCGCTCGCCGAAACGGAAGCCGACTTGTGCGCCTCGCTCGCGAATCGTCGCTTGCGTCTCCGCGATCTGTTCTGGGGTCCGGCCGTATTTCTTCGAGAGATACTCGATGACGTTTTCGCCTCCGGGCGCCATCTCCGGATTCAGCTCGAACGGGTGCATGGCGATTCGCGCATCGACATCGCCGCCCACGCGCGCAAGCGCCTGCTGAAGCGACGAAAGTCCGATCGCACACCAGGGGCACGCGACGTCGGATACGAAATCAATTTCTAGCGGTTGGGCTGTCATTGCTAACTTCCTAGGGAATGCAGGGGAGCGTAGCATGTTGCTCCCTATGTCTGCAGGCTAGCGAATAACAACCCTTGTGTTAGCAGGACTAAAGGTGCGATTTCGATTTGGCTTGGTCGACCGATGGTCCTGAGCGCAAGCGCGGGCGGCTCACCACGTCACGCAGCCAATTGCGACTGGCGCCAAATCGCGTCGCGTAGGCTCACTCACCGTTTGCGGACGATAAGCCGATGCACCCGCTTGCCGGAAGACGAATTCACCGCCTCGGCATCGAGCAAGAACTCGGCATCGCGAAGCCCCTCTCTCACCCGCGCGGCGTCGAACGCGGCGTAGAGTCGCCCAGCGCCATCGCGAGTGGAAGCCGAATCTGCAACTCGCCAGCTCAGATACAACGTCCCCTTTGGCCTAAGAATGTCGAACAACCGAGCACAGGCTCGGGTAACCTCGTCGGCCGGCAAATGCATGACGACGGTTTCGCACAGGACGTTGTCGTAAGCGTCTTTCGCGATACCGTCCAGCGCGGGAAGCTCCGCGCGCCTAAAGACCAGCGAAGGATAATTGGCCGTGGCTTGGACGAGCAAGCCGTCGGCGGCATCGTAGCCTACAGCGGGAAAGCCATGTTCGTTGAGCCACGCGACGTCGCGTCCCGCCCCGCAACCGATGTCTGCGGTTGTGCCGCCCAGTGTGAAGTAGCGCTGCAAGAGTGCGTACATGTCGGTCGGCGCGGGCTGGTCGCGCCACTCGTGCGCAAAGCGTTTCGCGTTTGTCGAGTAGGTTTCGACGGTCTGTTTGTCCACGACGCATATCCTCGATCAAGTAGTGATGATCACGGCTGAACGAATCGCTACGGGTTTGTTTAGCGTGCCCGCGACGGAGAGTAGTTTCGACTCATGCTGCCTGGCAAGGAAGGCCAGTGATTATCCCAGTATGACGTCCAATGGCCTGCGTCGCGCTCGACGACCGGCACGCCTTCGGCACCTGTCAAAAAGATGTAAGTCCCGTCAAAACGTTGCGACGGGAACGCGCTCATATTTCACATATAGAGACTTCGAAAAGGACGGCGAGAAAGCAACCGCTCGCCTCGGGATGCCAACGAGCGCCAAAACCACCCGTGTGAGGCGCGCCAGTGATCGCAACCACCGCTCGTGCTCTGCCGCCCTTATAATCCGGCATGACTCCATTCATCTCCCATGCCGCAAGGTTCCGGCCGTCCGCTCGGGCCGCTCGATTCATCGTTCTGTCGTTCGCACATGCCTCAGCCGGTCACTCACCGTCCACGCACGCGGAATGCACGTTCCACGCGCCGCGGCCAACGATCGCATGAAAATACCCAAACGCCTTGCCCCGCTTCTCGAAGAAGGCCTGATCGACCAAGTGATCGGCCAGTTGATGAGCGGAAAAGAGGCAACCGTCTACGTCGTTCGCGTCGGCGAATCGACGCGTTGCGCGAAGGTCTACAAGGATGCGAAGCAGCGCAGCTTTCGGCAGGCCGCGTCGTATCGGGATGGCCGCAAGGTCAAGAACAGCCGGCAAGCGCGAGCCATGGAAAAAGGAACGCGCTACGGCCGTCAAATGCAGGAAGCGTCATGGCAGAACGCTGAAGTGGACGCACTGTTCCGGCTCGCCAACGCGGGTGTGCGCGTGCCGCAACCCTATATTTGCACCGACGGCGTATTGCTGATGGAGTTGGTGATCGACGAGGCGGGTGACGTCGCACCTAGGCTCAACGACGTCGATCTGACTGAAGCGCGTGCGCTCGAACTGCACGCGCTGCTGCTCAATCAGGTTGTCCGCATGCTTTGCGCGGGCGTCATTCATGGCGATCTGTCGGAATACAACATTCTGCTGGCCGCCGATGGGCCGGTGATCATCGATCTTCCGCAGGCCGTCGACGCCGCCGGCAACAACGAAGCCGCCTCGATGCTCATGCGGGACGTCGACAACCTGGCCGCGTACTTCGGACGGTTCGCACCGCAAATACTCACTGCGCGTTACGGCCCGGAGATATGGGCGCTCTTCGAAGCCGGGCGGCTGCATGTCGACGTCGAACTGACCGGACGCATCGAAGTCGACACACAACCTGTGGATCTCGATGGCGTACTGCAGGAACTCGAAGAGACGCGTCTCGAGGAAGAAGCGCGCATACGGCGACAGCAAGAACTGAGCGCCGGCCGATAAGCGTGCTCGATGTTCACCGAAGGGCGTCCCAAACGGACTGTCTTTTTGGATGTGGCCGCTCCGATACAACCGTCCTTCACCCTTGCGGCGCGGCCAGGCGCTGAAGCAATAGTCGCTGCCTGTCTCGGCAACGCCCCTCACTGTCCCGCGAACGTCACCGACCCGTCGACCGCGATCGTCGCATCGGCGAAGTCGCACTCGACATCGAGGCTTCGAACTCGCGGGCGAGCATCGCAATAGTGACTTTCGCGAACCTGGCGAGCATAACGGCCTCCGCTTCTCGCAGCGTCTCCGAAAGCTGCGCATTGACCGCCTGTTCCACAAGACATTGCGAGTGATCGCGCGAAACGAGCTCCGAGAAAAGTGTAGGTTCACCGACTGCGCGATAGACGTCCAATAACGTAATCTTCTCGAGCGGTTTCCCCAATAACCACCCCCCGCCGTGTCCCTTCTCCGACGTGACATAACCCATCTCGCGCAGACCGCCGAACAAGCGCCTCACCACTACGGCATTCGTACCAAGCATCTCGCCGAGCGCTTCCGAAGTCAGCGGGCCATCCGCATACTTCATGTGGATCAGCGCGTGCAAAACACGCGATATGCGACTGTCGGTTTTCATCTTGGAAGAGCATCTCATGAAACTTTTGACGTTGCATGAAAGTGTAGCATAGCGCTATCATGCAACTTAGAATGTTACTTGAGAAGGAGATGAGCTATGTCGGCGCATTTCGATGTCATCGTGGTCGGCGGCAGCTTCGCCGGTCTTTCGGCCGCGATGCAACTGGCGCGCGCGAAACGGCGCGTGTTAGTGCTGGATGACAGGCGTCCACGCAATCGCTTCGCACCCCACTCGCATGGGTTCCTCGGACAGGATGGCAAGGCGCCAGCCGAGATCATCGGCGAAGCGACAGCCCAACTGGCAGCGTATCCGACAGCGCGGATCGTCGTCAGGGAAGCCAGCAAGGCGGAACGCATCGGTGAGCGATTCGTCGTCACCCAAAGCGATGGCACCACTTTGAGTGCGGATCGCCTGATCCTTGCCACGGGCGTTCGCGACGAACTGCCGTCCTTGCCTGGCCTCGAAGAGCGATGGGGACTTTCAGTACTGCATTGTCCGTATTGTCACGGTTACGAAGTCGGAAACAAACGGCTCGGCGTTCTGGCCACGCATGCGCTTTCGGTCCATCAGGCGGTGCTCGTGTCCGATTGGGGACCCACGACATGGTTCACGCAAGGCATCGCCCAACCGACGCCCGAGGAGGCCGCCCTGCTCGACACCCGTAACGTGCTCATCGAGCCGACGCCCGTCGTCGAAGTCATTGGTGCGTCCCCAAACATAACGGGATTGCGTCTCACCGATGGCCGCATCGCCGCTATCGATGCGCTCTTCATCGCGCCCCGAACGCGAATGGCGAGCCCTCTCGCGGCACAGCTCGGTTGCGCATTCGAAGAAGGACCGATGGGCGCGGTTATCCGCGTGGACGAATGGAAGCAGACGAGCGTACCGGGCGTGTTCGCCGCCGGCGACGCCTCGAGTATGTGGTCGAACGCGACATTCGCATCGGCAGCGGGCGTTGCGGCAGGTGTTGCAGCTCATCGTTCACTCATCTTCGGGCTGTAGACGGTGAACGTCGATTGCGGCCGCGGCGCCACTTGCAGCAAAGGGGGCCGCCGGCAGCCTTGCTCTGTTCGCGTCCGTCGAGCAATGCCGGCCCATCAAATCCAGCGCAACGCCTCCGCGATGACATGCGTTGCGTCGCTGCCGACGCATTCGCCGTGAGCGATCAGCAGCCGCTCAGGCTCCCAATCGAGCACCTTTTGGCGCGCCGCACGGGCGGCATTGCGAGAAAGAAAACTCAGACGCCAGTCACGCGGCGTGCTGCCGTGCCGTCCGACGAGGCCGTCGAGCCGCAGCAGCAAGCCTTTCCATCCCTTGGCCGCCTCATCTGGGAAGCGCTGGATTAGATCGCCGAAGATTGCGGTGCGTGACGCGCGGTGAAAGAACACCACTTCTTCCATAGCAAACGATCCGCGAAACACGACTTGATCGATGTCGACGACCCATTCTCGGTCCGGTACGTCGCCGAGTTCGCCATCGAAGCGCACCCCCTTCATTTTCCGAGCAAGGCCAGGAGGGGCATGCAATCGTGCTTGCGGCCAACGGCTCTTCCAAGCGGGCAGCGCGAGATGATGCAGTTTGTTCGGCGACACGATATGCGCGACCGGCCCAACCGCTTCCACCGCGGCCGCCAAATTTTCCGTCAGTTCGATGGGCGACCACACCCAAGTTTCATTCGACGAGAGGCGCACGACAGCCATGCGGGTGGGATAAGGAAAGCCGTGGAACGATACCGCGGGCCCATCGGCAAAATACAAGTTCTGACCGAACGCAGTAAGCATTGATCGCGGTCTTTCACGTGGACGATTTTGTCCGTTGACTAGATGCGCACACCGATCAGACACGAAGGACCGAAGTAGGCGCGCCGTTACCCAGCGCAGATAGCGCGGAGTTCCCAGCGCCGAATAACGTGTGCGGCATCGTGTAATGATCGCTGGGGCTTTGAAACGCTCGGCTATCGCTCACCGGGGACTCCCCCGCCCGTTGCGGATCCATTCTCTCGCCACGATGGCCATGCGATCCTGCAACCAGACTCTGTGCTCGCTCCCCTGAGCGCCGCTCCGATTTCACGGCAACGGGCGAGCCGGATGCGTTCAGTTGGACGGTCTCGTCCAGAATCCGATCCGGGGCCGTGGCATTCGCGTTGCCGCAAACCGCGGTGACGAAGATCACGACAGCTTTAGTCAGCTTAGCGAAAGGTGGCCACATCATTGCCCTCGAATACCCAAGGATTACCGCCGTGCGCCCCCTGCTACGGGCCGGATCGCTGTCAACGAATACCGCACACGAGCTAAGGCCACCATCGAACCCAGCAACCTCGCGGCCAATAGTAATACGCTTGAGCAGCCGCACGTATCCTCATTTATACGTATCGACCCGCTCACAACCTCTGCGTGACAGCGCTGCGGCAGTCGCAACCGGAACGAAGCGGCGATGGCCGCATCGCTGCGGATCGAGATCGTCATGTCCTTGTGCGCCAGCGCATTGCCCGTGGGACATTACAAGCCCGATTGCAGGAACGCCCGCTGCTCACGACGGAAAGTGAAACCTTCCGATCGGCGCACGCCCTTACTAACGCTTTACGAATGCCTTATTAACGCTCCGTTGCGAAGGCGCGTCCATCTGCCGATCAGCGCCGCCCGACACTTACTTGGCGAGTCATCTGTGAACGTCGGCTAGGTCACGTGTTCTCTGCGCATCCACCACCTCGAGAAAACTCTCCATGATCTGCGCAATTTCCGCCGGAGCTTCGAGCGGTGACAGATGTCCGACTCCACGGAGAATGCGCATCGCCGCATGGGGGATACGCGGCAGCAGTTCGGCCTGCAAGGTATCGATGCGATCGACTTGATCCAATTCTCCGGAGATGACGACGGTCGGTACGGCGATAGCGCCCACCGCAGCCGTAACGTCTTCGCGCATCGCAATCTCGGGCCACGCGGCCTTCGCCTGCGCGGCGCCCTTCAAACTGTCCTCGACGACCTGCTCACGACACGTGGCATCGAGCGGTTTAGCGGTAAGGACGTGATCGATGACGAATTCGACCGATTCCCGCGATCGATAGGCCCCCGCCAAAGTCGCGCGTTGCTCCTCCGACAGAATCGTGGGCGATGGAGGCGACGGAGCAATGAGGACGAGGCCTTCGAGTCCGCGAGGCCTGCGCGACGCGATTAGTTGCGCAACTTTGCCGCCCATGGAATGACCGACGAGCACATAGCGCACCAAACCAAGCGCGTTGATGACGCCTTCCGCGTCATCGGCTAGATCCGCGATACGGTAGCCATCCACGGGCGCGTCGGATTCGCCCCAGCCTCGGTGGTCGGTCGCCACGATCCGGTAGCGGTCGGAAAGCCGATGCGCGATCAGGTCCCATGTACGGGACGAGCCGCCGTAGTAGTGCAGAAAGACCAGGGCCAGGTTGCCGTTGCCTTGCTGCGTGACATGGATGCGCGTGCCGTTCGTTTCAATTTTCATTTCGTCCACCTCGGTTCGTCGGATGGGTGGATCGTAGGCGTGCGCGCTGTATTTGATAATTGTCCGTTGGGTGGCGACAGTCGATAATGGCGTTATCGAATTGGAGAAAGCAATGGACCGGCTAACAAGTCTCGCCGTGTTCGTCGCTGCGGTGGAGGAAGGGAGCTTTGCCGCCGCCGCGCGGCGTTTCGGCTTATCGCCAGCGATGGCTGGCAAGCACGTCAGCGAGATCGAGGCTCGGCTCAATGCCCGTTTGCTTCAGCGAACCACGCGGCGCCTGAGCCTGACCGATGCAGGCCAAGCCTACTACGAAC
Source organism: Trinickia sp. Y13 (assembly GCF_029522115.1). GTDB lineage: Bacteria > Pseudomonadota > Gammaproteobacteria > Burkholderiales > Burkholderiaceae > Trinickia. The sequence goes on from NZ_JAKWFK010000004.1 coordinate 401,229, forward strand.
GTAGCAAGCAGATTCTCGAGGCGTTCGATGAAGCAAACCGGGAGGCCAGCGATTCTCAGGGCACGGCGCGTGGCGCCCTTCGTGTCGCAGCGCCGGTGACCTTCGGTGCGATGCACCTGGGTCAGGTCGTCGCGCGATACGTTGAAGGTCACCCGCAGGTGAATGTCCAAGTCACGCTCGGAGATCGGTATGTCGATCTGCTCGACGCAGGCATCGACGTCGCTGTCCGGATCGGTCGTCTAGATGATCCGGCGATGGTTACCCGACGGATCGCCCCATGTCGGATGGTTGTATGTGCTTCACCCGAATACATCGAGCGGCATGGCGCGCCGCGTGAGCCAAGCGACTTGCTTCGGGCGCCGAGGCTTGCCTTCAGCGAGGCCGTATCCGCGGGGGATTGGACATTGTTCGATGCGAAAAACGGAGCACACGTCATCGATGGGCCCTCGCGGATATCGGCCAACAACATGCAGATGCTGTTGTCCGCCGCTCTCGCCGGCGCCGGCATAGCGTACGGCCCAACGTTCGTCTTCGGCGAGCATCTGCGGCGTGGCGAGCTGGTGGCGCTGCTTCCGGAGCACCGCACGACCGAATTAGCGATACAAGCGGTCTACCCGAGTGCGCGGCGGATACCGTTGAAGGTGCGCCGGTTCGTCGAGTACCTTGCGCAAGCGTTTGGCGATGAGCCGCATTGGGATTCCTGATAAGGCCTACTCGAAAATAAGCGTGAAGAAAGGTGTCCCTCGCCTCACACTGCTCGGAACGGTGGAGCGTGGGCCTCGATGCGGTGCGCCCAGACGAAGGCAGCGGACGCGCCGGCGGATTCGTGTGGCCGGGCAGTTAGCAACGACAGGATCGCTTTCACCTCATCGAGGCGGCGCAGGGACCAGTCCGTACTCTGACATCACAGCAATGAGCTTTGCCCGGTCGGGCGGCTCGCCTGCATTAACGATGGCGCCGACATCGCGGAAATACTGGGCACCGATGTCGGGCGTCAGTACGATCAAGGCGCGAGCCGTATCACCGTGTGGATTGCTGAACTGATGAATCGATCCACGTGGCGAATGCATCCATTGTCCTCGGGCTAGGTCTCGGGTCACTCCGTCGACGGAATATCGAAGCACACCGTCCAGCACATACACGCACTCCTCGTTATGGGTATGGCTGTGCGGTGGAGGAACGCTCGCCCCCGGAGGCACCGTCAATTCGAATACGCCCAACCCGCCTGTGGCGGCTCCATCGATCAGGTACTGAATCGTCAGACGACCCACCGTGATCGGCTTGCTTGGGGCTGCGTCGTCGAGAGTCATTTTGGATTCCTCCTGATGAGGATTTGCGTTGGGCGCAATAATACGAGTGTAGGCGGTATTGCACCGCTTGCAGAAGGTCCGTGACGAAGTCGAATGCCATCCACTGCCCCAGCAGCGAAGGAGAGCGCTATGACGCAACGATTCGAAGCAATCATCATCGGCACCGGGCAATCCGGCCCGCCTCTCGCGGCGCGATTGTCCGGCGCCGGAATGAAGGTCGCGATAGTCGAACGAGCGCGGTTCGGCGGCACATGCGTGAACACCGGCTGCATCCCCACCAAAACGCTGATTGCCAGCGCCTATGCGGCTCATTTGGCGCGGCGTTCCGAAGAGTTCGGCGTGGTAGTCGGCGGGCCGGTCACGGTCGACATGAAGCAGGTTAAAGCACGGAAAGACCGGATTTCGGCGCACTCCAGCCAAGGTGTCGAGCAGTGGGTCCGCGGTTTGGAACACTGCACGGTCTATCGCGGCCATGCCCGCTTCGAGAGCGCATATGTGGTTCGCGTCGGCGATGAATTGCTGGAAGCGGACCGGATATTCATCAACGTCGGCGGCCGTGCGCTCATACCCGACATGCCGGGTCTGGACCAAGTCGATTACCTCACGAACTCGAGCATGATGGATCTGGACTTCGTGCCGGAGCACTTGATCGTGGTGGGCGGCAGCTATGTGGGCCTCGAATTCGGCCAGATGTATCGGCGCTTCGGCTCCCGCGTAACGATCGTCGAGAAAGGCTCGCGCCTGATCACACGCGAGGACGAAGATGTCTCGCTAGCGGTGCGGGAGATACTGGAAAGCGAGGGGATCGACATCCAGCTCGATGCAAACTGTCTCAGCGTGCGACGTGACGCAGGCAACGTGGTCGTCGGGCTGGATTGCGCCGCCGGAGCCCGTGAAGTCGGGGGCTCGCATTTGCTCCTCGCCGTCGGGCGCGTGCCCAACACCGACGATCTCGGGCTCGACCGGGCCGGCGTGGACACCGATGCACGAGGGTACATCAAAGTGGATGAGCAGTTGCGCACCAGTGTCCCGAACATCTGGGCACTAGGCGACTGTAACGGTCGCGGCGCTTTCACCCATACGTCGTACAACGACTACGAGATCGTAGCGGCCAATCTTCTCGACAACGAAACGCGCAAGGTTTCAGACCGAATCGCGGCGTACGCCATGTTCATCGACCCTCCTCTCGGCCGCGCCGGCATGACGCAAGCCGAGGCGATGCGATCGGGACGAAAGCTGATGATTGGCACCCGCCCGATGACGCGCGTCGGGCGCGCCGTGGAAAAAGGCGAAAGCAAAGGCTTCATGAAGGTGATCGTCGACGCTGAGTCCGAGCTCATTCTGGGCGCCTCGATCCTGGGTGTCACCGGCGATGAAGTGATTCACTCCCTGCTCGACGTGATGTACGCGAAGGCGCCTTATAGCACCATTACTCGCGCGATGCACATCCATCCAACCGTCTCCGAACTCGTGCCGACACTGTTGCAAGATTTGCGGCCTGTGGGATAGGAGTCGCCTCGCCGTCGATGGCGTGCGTATGGACATGTAACCCACTGGCTGGCCATTTCGGACCACCGGCGTGGCATTGGCAAAGTTTTCGTCTGGGGAAAGCCTTGCGCGCGCACCCCTAAGTAAGGCGCGGCGACAACAGGCTTTCTTCTGTATCTGTCATTTACAAACTATTTCCTGTAAAACGAGAGAATACAGGTGCTATACTGTTTTTTTCATTTACAGGTAATAGTCTGTTTCAGCGACACGCACCATGGACTACCCCGTCAAAACTCCTCAGCAGGTGCGCCCGCTCCTGGTGGGCTTTCGCAAAGCGGCCGGCTTGACACAGGCGCAGTTGGCGGCGCGCTTGGGGGTCACGCAGCAGACATATGCGCAACTCGAAGCGAAACCCGAGTCCGCCAGTCTGGATCGTCTCTATCTTGTTTTAAAGCTGCTCAACGTTAGCCTCGTTTTGACCCAGGCCTCAAGGCCGGCGACACCCGACAGTCTTGCTGCAAAGCATGTCAAAAGCGCTGAGAGGCCTGCCCCGGTGAAGCGGCCGGCTGAAATAAAGAGCGACATCAAATCGGGCACGCAGGGCACCGCCAAGACCGGCACAAAGCAAGCTATCGGTCACGCCAAGCCTCCACCGAAAAGTCGCTCCAGCGAGCCTCGCCCTATCGCCCCGGTCATCAAGAAGCGGGAGAGTTGGTAATAATGGGCCGCAGAACGCATATGAAAAGCCTGGCATTGTGGATGAATGGTCTTCCCGTCGGAACGTGGGAGATCACTCGCGACGGCGAGAAGCTAACTTATTTCGAGTCGTGGGTCGAGGATGAACAAGGGCGCCCGCTCTCGCTCTCGTTGCCGTTCACCCCCGGTAACCAGTCGTATCGCGGACAGGTCGTGTCGGCCTTTTTCGATAACCTGCTTCCCGACAGCAAGACGATTCGTGAGCGTATCGCCATACGTCACAGAACAGGGGGCACGTCTCCCTTCGAACTGCTATCGGCATTGGGCCGCGACTGCGCCGGCGCGATCCAGATGCTCCCGCCCGGCGAGCGGCCCGTCGATCTGCAGCAGATCCGCGGAGAGCCCATGAGCGAGGCTGACATCGCGCGCTTGCTGCGGGATGTCACCACTGCGCCGCTTGGGCAGCATGAGCCCATCGACGATCTTCGGCTCTCCATTGCGGGGGCGCAGGAGAAGAGCGCGCTCCTGCGGCACGGCAACCGGTGGCTCCTGCCGAAGGGCAGTACCCCCACCACACATATCCTGAAGCTCCCGCTCGGACTGGTAGGAAACATGCGTGCCGACATGCGCTCGTCGATCGAGAACGAGTGGCTGTGCTCGAAAATAGTTGCCGCCTATGGATTGCCGATTGCCCACTGCGAAGTCGCCACCTTCGAGGACCAGAAAGTGCTCGTGGTGGAGCGATTCGACCGGAGATTGGCGAGCGACGGCTCTTGGTTTCTGCGCCTTCCCCAGGAGGATATGTGCCAAGCCACAGGTACGCCTTCCAACAGCAAATACGAAGCGGATGGCGGCCCTGGTATCCAGCAGATCATGAGCATTCTCGCCGGCTCCGAACAGGCTGGAGTCGATCAGTCCAAATTCTTCAAGGCACAGATCGTTTTCTGGATCCTCGCGGCGACCGACGGGCATGCAAAAAATTTCAGCATCGCTCATCTCCATTCAAACCGTTACGCAGCCACGCCGCTCTACGACGTGCTGTCCGCCCACCCGATCATCGGGACCGGACGGAACCAGATCTCTCCACGCAGAATCAAGCTCTCGATGGCGGTGCGCAGCAAGAATGCGCACTACCTTATCAGCGAGATCCGTCGTCGTCATTGGGTTGCGCAAGGTCAGTGCGTCACCCTGGCGCCCGAGGAGGTCGAGGAAATGATCGACACACTAACCGGAATGACAGAGGCCGTTATCGACAACGTAGCGGCCCGGTTGCCGAAAGGTTTTCCGCAAGACGTCTCGAACAAAATCTTCGAAGGCATGCGAAGGCAAAGCAAAAAGCTCGCTGCGCAATAGGCGCCGAGATGCACGCCGTAGCGGTGTTGTGTCGGATCAATGTATCGCGAAATGGCGGTAGAACAATCGCTTCATCCATTCCACGGCGACCAAATAGCAGAGCAGCATCGCTAGTAAAATCAGGAAGAACTGAGGCGGCGGTGCGACGAAGCCGAGAAGCGCAGCAACCGGCATGAAGGGCAATGCGCCCGCGATTAGCACGACCGCGAGCGAAGTGATGGTCAACACACGACTTGGCCGGCTCTTGAATGGGCTGCCCTGGGTTCTAATGACAAATATCACCAATACCTGGGTCGCAATCGACTCAATAAACCAGCCAGTATGAAATAACGCCTCGCCCGCATTGAACGCCTTCAGCATGATGAAAAACGTCAAGAAATCGAAGAGCGAACTCACTGGGCCGACCACCCACATGAAATTGCGAATGAACTTCGTATCCCAATGCTTTGGATGGGTAAGGAAATCGTCATCCACGTTATCCATCGGAATAGGCAGTTCCGAAACATCGTAAAGCAGATTGTTGAGAAGAATCTGCGCCGGCAGCATCGGCAAAAAGGCGAGAAACATCGTTGCACCCGCCATGCTGAACATGTTGCCGAAATTCGAGCTGGTTCCCATCATGATGTACTTCATGATGTTGGCGAAGGTCCGTCGGCCTTCCAACACGCCGGCACGCAATACGTTCAAGTCCTGCCGCAGCAAGATCATCGCCGCCGCCGCCTTGGCCACGTCTACGGCGCTATCGACCGAAATGCCGATATCCGCGGAATGAAGCGAGGGTGCGTCATTGATGCCATCGCCAAGATAGCCGACGGTATGCCCGTGTGCTTTCAAGCTCAGGATGACGCGGTTTTTCTGCGCCGGCGTGACACGGCAAAGCAGGTTGGCCTTCTTTAGCTGCGCCGCCAGCGCGGTGTCGTCCAATTGCTGGATCTCGTTGCCGTTGAGCACCCCCGTGACGGGCATGCCAAGTTGCGTCAGCACGTGTCGGGTGACCAACTCGCTATCACCGGTGACGATTTTGACTTCCACGCCAATTTCCGCCAAGTCTCTGAGCGCTTTGGCCGCGCTGGGCTTAGGGGGATCGAGGAAAGCCGCAAAGCCGGCGAAGATCAGCTCGGTTTCATCACTCAGTACCGCGTGCGGGTAGTCCGGCGCGACCGATCGCCACGCTATGCCAAGCACTTTGAAGCCGTCTCTCCCAAGAGAGTCGTGCAATGCCTGGATGGTCGCCAGCGCGGCTTCATCCAGAGGTTGCACCTCCAGTGCCTCGCCACGGGCGTATTGCGTGGAAAGTTTGAGAATGTCTTCCGGCGCCCCCTTGACCACCAGCAACCGCTGCTGAGCGTCGTCGACCAACACCGAGACACGCCTGCGCTCGAAATCGAACGGCACCTCGTCGATCTTGCGCCAATGGCCCACCTCGATCTCCTTGTGCTCGAGGATGGCGGCGTCCAAGGGGCTTTTCAGGCCGGTTTCAAAATAACTATTGAGGTAAGCCAACTGCAGCACCTGCTCGCTATCTCGCCCTTGTGCATCCAAATGTCGTTCCAAATGGATGCGTGCCTCGGTCAGCGTGCCGGTCTTGTCGGTGCATAGGACGTCCATGCTGCCGAGATTATGAATCGCGGCGAGCTGCTTTACGATGACGTGCTGCCGGGCCATGCGCAGTGCGCCGCGAGAGAGCGTTACCGTCACCACCATCGGTAGGAGTTCAGGCGTCAGCCCGACCGCAAGCGCAATAGCGAAGAGAAACGACTCCAGGAAGGGGCGATGGAACAGCGCATTGACCAGAAACACGAAAAGCACTAGCAGCACGGTCAAGCGCATGATCAACATGCCAAAACTATGCGTACCCGACTCAAAAGCCGTGGGCGGAGCCTTGGACACGAGCGATTCCGCAACGTTGCCAACGGCTGTATCCGCACCAATCCGGCACACCATTGCCTTTGCCAACCCGCTGATCACGGACGTACCCATGAAGACAGCGTTCTCGGCTTGGCTGAGGTCGCCCGTCGGCTCGGCAAGGTCGGCCGCATGCTTCTCAACCGGGTAGGATTCGCCCGTCAGCAATGCCTGGTTGACAAAAAAATCCTTGGCCTCGATCAAGCGGCAATCTGCCGGCATGAGATCGCCAGCGGCAAGCAGAACGACATCGCCAGGAACCAGCGTGGCGATCGGCATGTCCTGCGGATGTCCGTCGCGCATCACGTTTGCGCGAACGGCAACCGTTTGCTTGAGCTGTTCCGCCGCTCGCCCGGCGCGATACTCCTGAACGAAATCGAGGGTCACGCTAACAAGAACGATGACCCATATGACCACGAATCCGGTGACTTCGCCAGTTAGCGCCGACACGGCACTGGCCGCGAGCAGGATCATCACCAGCGGATTTCTGAAGTGGGTCAGATACTGCAGCAATAGAGGGCGTTCACCGCGCGACCGCAGTGTATTGGGGCCGAAGCGCATTGCCCTTTGGTATGCTTCCGCCTGGCTCAAGCCCTCAGGCGATGAGGCCAAACCCGCCTGGAGTGCGGCAAAAGGCTGGTTCCAAAAGTGGGATTCCGGACGATCCATTGGATTTACCTTCTGCGGCAACCGCGCGTTCGGCCAGGCAAACAAAGACGGCCGGAGGTCAACACGTTAGCACAAGAGGCCGTGGCGTCCGAGTGGGCCAGTCCTTGCCGCTTGGCTCCCGGTTGCCCATGACTGCTGCGCCGCATCCTCGTGCACAATACGTCGGTATGGTCGGTGCGGCTTCACGTGACGACGCAACGACATGGACCGCCGATGCGGGCGAGTCAGGGGATCAACGATGTAACGATCTCGCTGAAAACCCCTCCCGTTCCTCGGCCCGCCACCCTTGGCGCTATGCCTTGCGCGCTACATCCCATCGCGATCCCTTGCTAGAGACAGGGATCGTCTCGGTTGCGCCCGCGCCATCACATGAACGTCCCACTACTGATCGGCGTCACGATATTCGTGGTAGTCGCGGTAGCGATCCCGACTGCCATTCTTGGTCTCAGGCGATGGGGCGAGCGCCGGCCGATTGCGTGGGTCAGCAAATGGCTGGGCGCAACAGACCTCCTTCGGGAACTGATCGATGCGCCGACGGAGCGCCTGGGTAGCCCTCGCTTGCTGATACAGACCGTGGGCTTTCAACTCGCAATATTCACGTTCGACACACGGACGCTTTGGCTCGTGTTCAATGAGCGCATCCGTGGGCATGCTCAGTTTGCTCGGCGTGTCTGTCGCAGCGGCGCTGGCCGCGACGCTCTTGCTGCGTGGAATGACGTTCTGGCTGCCGATGTTGCCCGGCGTCTGGCTTGCACGACGCGAGATTGGACGCGCCTAGTGGCGTTGCCGAAAGCGCAGCGGCGACCTGCGCTGACGTAGCAGCTTTGCTCGTTCCATAAAAGGCTAGATTTCCGTATTTGGTTTTTCAAAGCGCAATGTCTTGGCGGTATGTCGGAGCAAATCGGCATATGCACAAGTTCAGACAAGAAGCGTAGACTCCCTGCATCGAGTGCCACGGAGTCGATCAGATGAGCCATTTTGTCGATCGCCTGAAGTACTTCTCCACGTCGAGGCCAACGTTCTCCGAAGGCCATGGGATGACAACTCATGAAGACCGTGGATGGGAGAACGCCTATCGGCAACGATGGCAGCATGACAAAATTGCGCGCTCGACTCATGGCGTCAACTGCACCGGCTCATGTTCGTGGAAGATTTATGTCAAGAGCGGGATCGTCACGTGGGAGACCCAACAGACTGATTACCCTCGCACCCGCCCGGATATGCCGAATCACGAGCCACGCGGCTGCGCTCGCGGCGCGTCCTATTCGTGGTATCTCTACAGCGCAAATCGCCTTAAATATCCGCTGATCCGTAGCGCACTTTTGAGGCAGTGGCGCGAAAAGCGCTCCACGCTCGCCCCGGTGGAAGCGTGGAGCGCGATCATGAATGACGGGGAAGCACGGGCCTCGTATACGCGCCGGCGCGGACTCGGTGGCTTCGTTCGCTCCAGTTGGGACGAGGTCAACGAGATAATTGCAGCCGCGAACATCCATACCATCAAACGACACGGCCCGGATCGAATCATCGGGTTCTCACCAATACCGGCAATGTCGATGGTGTCCTATGCAGCAGGCAGCCGCTATCTGTCATTGATCGGTGGCGTCAGTCTGAGCTTCTACGACTGGTACTGCGACCTGCCGCCCGCTTCGCCTCAGACGTGGGGCGAACAAACCGACGTTCCGGAATCGGCCGACTGGTACAACTCCACTTTCATTATGTTGTGGGGGTCCAACGTGCCGCAAACACGCACCCCCGATGCTCACTTCATGACCGAGGTGCGCTATCGCGGCACAAAGGTCGTCTCGATCTTTCCCGATTATGCCGAAGGCGCGAAGTTCGGCGATATCTGGCTGCACCCCAAGCAAGGCACCGATGCGGCGCTCGGTCTTGCGATGGGCCACGTCGTACTCAAGGAGTTTCACGTCGCAGGCAAGAGCGAATATTTCGCGGACTACTGCCGACGTTATACCGATATGCCGCTGCTCGTGCGTATCGTCAAACAGGGTGAGCACTATGTGCCCGAAAGACTCCTGAGGGCGGACGAACTCGACGATGCGTCCGGGCAGGGGAACAACGCCGCCTGGAAAACTGTCGCGTTCGACGAGTTGAGCGGCAGGCTCGTGACGCCCATCGGATCGATCGGCTTTCGGTGGGGACAAAAAGAAGGTGGCGACGCCGGCAAGTGGAATCTGAAAGAGGAGGATGTCCACGGCAATGCGATTCGACCCGCCATGTCGTTCGTGGAGACGCACGATGAGACGATCGACGTCGCCTTCCCCTATTTCGGCAACGTCGAACATACTCACTTCGCGCATACCGGCCATGCTAGCGTTTTGCCGCGTCGCATCGGCGTGCGCAAAATCGCCACCCGCGCCGGCGAAATTCTCGTGGCCACGGTCTACGACCTGTTCATTGCCAACTATGGCGTGGACCAGGGGCTCGGCGGCCCGAACGTCGCGGCCAGTTTCGACGATGACGTGCCGTACACGCCCGCGTGGCAAGAGAAGATTACTGGTGTCAAACGGCACGAAGTCATCGCCGTGGCGCGCGAATTCGCCGATAACGCCCAAAAATCCGAGGGCAAATCGATGGTGATCGTCGGCGCCGGCTTGAACCATTGGTTCAATATGGACATGACCTATCGGTCGATCATCAATCTGCTCGTGATGTGCGGCTGCGTCGGCAAATCAGGCGGCGGTTGGTCGCACTACGTCGGCCAGGAAAAACTCCGGCCGCAAACCGGCTGGCTGCCGCTGGCATTCGCGACGGATTGGCACAGGCCGGCACGCGTCATGAACGGCACGTCGTTTTTCTATACGCATACCGATCAATGGCGTTATGAAACGATGAAAGTCACCGAACTGCTGTCGCCGCTCGCCGAGGGTAGTGGATTCGCAGACAGCCCGATCGACTACAACGTCCGAGCCGAACGGATGGGTTGGCTGCCGTCCGCGCCGCAGTTCAAGACCAATCCGCTCGAAGTCGGCCGGGGATCGGCCGGCGCCGACACTGCCGCGTATGTCGCGAAGGGTCTCAAGGACGGCTCGCTTCAGATGTCGTGCGTCGATCCCGACGCCGCCGAAAATTTTCCGAGAAACCTGTTTGTTTGGCGCTCGAACCTACTCGGATCGTCGGGCAAGGGGCATGAGTACTTCCTCAAGCATTTGCTCGGCACCGAGCATGGGGTGCAAGGGAAAGATCTGGGAGCAAGCGGCGGCATTCTGCCCAAAGAGGTGAAGTGGCACGAGAAAGCGCCCGAGGGCAAGCTCGACCTGGTCGTCACCCTCGACTTCCGAATGTCCACCACTTGTCTCTATTCGGACATCGTGCTGCCGACCGCCACCTGGTACGAGAAGGACGATATGAACACGTCCGACATGCATCCGTTCATCCATCCGCTCTCCGCTGCCGTTGATCCGGCATGGCAATCCAGAAGCGATTGGGAGATCTATAAAGGCATCGCGCGAAAGTTCTCCGAACTGGCTGAAGGCCATTTGGGCGTCGAACGCGACGTCGTAATGTCACCGCTCCAACATGACAGCCCCGGCGAAATCGCGCAAACCGACGGCATTGCCGACTGGGGCCACGACGAGTGCGATCCGATCCCGGGAAAAACGATGGGAAGCGTTGCAGTCGTCGAACGAGACTATCCGAATACCTATCGCAAGTTCACCTCTCTCGGGCCGCTGCTCGACTCCCTCGGCAACGGCGGCAAAGGCATTACGTGGCAAACGGGAGAAGAAATCGACCAGCTTCGAGCACTGAATTATCCAGTTGCCGATGCGGGCGTTTCACACGGGCGACCGCAGATTCTTTCGGCGATCGATGCGGCCGAAGTGATTTTGTCGCTAGCCCCGGAAACCAACGGCGCCGTCGCATTCAAAGCATGGCAAGCGTTGTCGGCGCTCACGGGCTCCGATCACACCCATCTCGCGCGCGCTCGCGAGGATGAAAAAATCCGGTTCCGGGATATTCAAGCGCAGCCGCGCAAGATCATCTCGTCGCCGACATGGAGCGGGATCGAATCCGAACACGTCTCGTACAGCGCAAGCTACACCAATGTGCATGAGCTGATTCCCTGGCGCACCTTGTCCGGACGCCAACAGCTGTATCAGGACCACGCGTGGATGCGCGAGTTTGGCGAGTCGCTTTGTGTCTATAAGCCGCCGATCGACACACGCAGCACTACCGGCATGGCCGGAAGCCGCTCGAACGGGAACCTCGAGATCGTGCTGAACTTCCTGACCCCTCATCAGAAATGGGGCATTCACAGCACCTACACCGACAATCTCTTGATGCTGACGCTGTCGCGCGGCGGGCCGATCGTCTGGATCTCCGAGATCGATGCCAAAAAGATCGGCGTGGTCGATAACGACTGGATCGAAGCCTTCAATGTGAATGGCGCATTGACCGCTCGTGCCGTGGTCAGTCAGCGCATTCCGGTGGGTGCGGCGATGATGTATCACGCGCAGGAGAAGATCATCAATACACCAGGCTCCGAAGTCTCCGGGGTCCGTGGCATTCACAATTCGGTCACACGCATCATGCCAAAGCCGACGCACATGATCGGCGGCTATGCGCAACTCTCGTACGGTTTCAATTATTACGGCACCGTCGGCTCCAATCGCGACGAATTCGTGATCGTGCGCAAAATGGCAACGATCGACTGGAAGGATGAGTCGACGCCGGCGTCAGTTCTGTCAGCGGCCGAGGCCGCGCGTCATCAACACACACTCGCTCACGGCGCGCCGACCCTTGCGACGGCCAATGATGAGTCGGGAGAGAAACGATGAAAATCCGCGCGCAGATCGGTATGGTGATGAATCTGGATAAATGCATCGGCTGCCATACCTGCTCAGTCACCTGCAAGAACGTTTGGACCTCGCGCGAGGGAATGGAGTATGCGTGGTTCAACAATGTCGAAACGAAACCCGGCGTCGGTTATCCGAAGGACTGGGAAAATCAGGACCGCTGGAACGGCGGCTGGAAGCGCAAGACGAACGGCAAGATCGAGCTTCGTGCCGGTAGCAAGTGGCGCGTGCTCGCCAATATCTTTGGCAACCCGAACCTGCCGGAGATCGACGACTATTACGAGCCGTTCACCTTTGATTATGCGCATCTGCACGATGCACCGGACGTCAAGGTCGGGCCAGTCGCACGGCCGCGCTCGCTGATCACCGGCGAGCGTCTGGAGAAAATCCAGTGGGGCCCGAACTGGGAAGAAATTCTCGGTGGAGAATTCGAAAAGCGCAGCCAGGACTACAACTTCGATCAAGTGCAAACCGACATCTATGGGGAGTTCGAGAACACCTTCATGATGTACCTGCCGCGACTCTGCGAGCACTGCTTGAATCCCGCCTGCGTAGCCTCCTGCCCCTCCGGCGCGATCTACAAGCGAGAGGAAGACGGCATCGTTCTGATCGACCAGGACAAGTGCCGCGGCTGGCGAATGTGCGTGTCGGGGTGTCCTTACAAGAAGATCTATTACAACTGGCAAAGCGGCAAATCGGAGAAGTGCATTTTCTGCTATCCGCGCATCGAGGCGGGCCAGCCGACCGTCTGCTCGGAAACCTGCGTCGGCCGCATACGCTATCTCGGCGTTCTGCTGTACGACGCGGACCGAATCGAGGAAGCCGCATCGGTCGAAGACCCACAGGATCTATACGAAGCGCAACTGTCGATCTTTCTGGATCCGGCCGACCCGGCCGTGCGTGAACAGGCGGCTCGGGACGGCGTGCCGGAAAACTGGCTCGACGCAGCGCGACGCTCACCGGTGTACAAGATGGCAATGGAATGGAAAATCGCCTTTCCGCTTCACCCGGAATATCGCACCTTGCCGATGGTCTGGTACGTCCCGCCGCTGTCGCCGATCAACTCGGCCACCAACGACGGCCGGCTCGGCATGAAGGGTTTGCTGCCCGACGTCGATTCGCTTCGCATCCCTCTGCGTTATCTCGCGAACCTGCTCACCGCCGGTCGCGAAGCGCCAGTTCGGCTGGCCCTCAAGCGAATGCTGGCGATGCGCGCCTTTATGCGCGAGCGTCATGTCGAACGTCGCGAGAGCCCGGAAGTGCTCAGCGAAGTCGATCTGAGCAGCGCACAAGTGGACGAGATGTATCGATATCTGGCGATCGCCAATTACGAAGATCGATTCGTGATCCCGACCGCCCACCGCGAATATGCAGAAGACGCCTTCGACCTGCGCGCCTCGTGCGGCTTCTCATTCGGCAATGGCTGCTCCGACGGCACCACGGAAACCAGCTTGTTCGGGGGACGCAAAGGCATCAACAAGGCACGCAAAACGATTCCGATTCGTGCGGCAGGTGAATAAATGGAAAACAACGGTCTGATTTTCAGCATGCTGAGCGCGCTGTTGGACTATCCCGATCAAACACTGATCGCGGCGCTCGACGAGATCCGCGCCACGCTAGCCGCACACCCTAGCTTGCCGGCGGACACATGCTCGGCCTTGATCGACCTGGTCGACCGACTGTCCGCTCGGCCGCTGCTGGATCTCCAGGAAGACTACGTCGAAATTTTCGACCGCGGCCGGGCAACTTCGCTCTATCTGTTCGAACACGTGCATGGCGAATCGCGCGAACGTGGGCAGGCGATGGTGGATCTGCTCGCTATGTACGAAACGAAGGGCCTGTTTCTCGGCGCCGGCGAATTACCCGACTACCTGCCCGTGTTCCTCGAGTTTCTGGCGCACGAAACACCCGGGCAAGCGCACGCCCTGCTTGGCGAAATAGCCGATATCACTCGACAGATCGCCACCCGACTGGCCGAGCGCGGCACACCCTATTTCGCAGCCGTTGCCGCCTTGTTGCCACTCGCCGGCGAGGCGCCGCTCGCAAACGCAAATGCGGCTTTGTTCGATGCCGCCACGACACGCCAAATCGACAGCGAAGCGCTCGATCGCGAATGGCAGGAGGCGCCCGTGAGCTTCCTCGGCGCGCAAGCGCCGTTATCGAAGGGCCCCGAGCCCATTCAGTTTTACGAAAAAAGACCGTCACGTTAGCCGGAAAAGGCAGACTTGCGCGCTCACGTTCCGTTCCGCCCATTAGCGAACAGGATCCAGGCTGGAGAAATCTCATGAGTCAGCACTTCGTCAACGCATTGATGTTTGGCATCTATCCTTATGTGTGTCTCGCGATCTGGTTGCTCGGCAGCCTGATTCGTTTCGATCGCGAGCAATACACCTGGAAGAGCGATTCGTCGCAACTGCTCAGACGCCGTCAACTTCGCCTCGGCAGCAATCTGTTCCACATCGGCGTATTGATTGTGATCGGCGGCCACTTCGCGGGGTTCCTAGCGCCACATTGGATGGTTTCGCCATTTTTAAACGCCTCCCAGCATCAATGGCTGGCGGTGATGGTAGGCGGCATTGCGGGCATCGTTGCGATCGTCGGCCTGTCGATCCTGCTGTACCGACGCCTGTCCGATCCGCGCATTCGTATCAATAGCGCTCACGCGGACATTCTGGTCCTGGCGATACTGTGGTTACAACTGGCCCTCGGACTCGCCACCATTCCATTGTCATTGGCGCATATGGATGGTGCGATGTTCGAGCTCCTGAGCGACTATGTGAAAGGGATCGTCACGTTTCAGCCCGGTACCGCGGATCTCGTCATCCAGGCGCCGCTCGTCTACAAAATCCATATCGCACTCGGCTTCACGATTTTCCTCATCTCCCCTTTCACACGCCTCGTCCATATTTGGAGCGGCCTGGCCACACTGGGTTTCCTGATTCGGCCTCACCAGATCGTCCGTAAACGCTGATTCGAGAAAGTTTATATGTCGACAAGCCGCGATGCCTCACCCTCCCCCGTCATCGACGACGTGCTTAGCGTCAACGGCGCCGTGATCGATGCCGCCGCCATTGCGGCGGAATCCGCGTTGCACGCGGACGAGCCCGATCCGGACCACGCTGCGCGGCGCGTGCTGGTCGTGCGCGAATTGCTAGCCCAGCGCGCCGTTGCAACAGGCCTGTTGGCGAACGGCGTCGATCTCGACGATGAGACCATTGACCGTCTGCTGGATTTGGAATGCACAACGCCGGTCCCGTCCACCGAAGAATGTCAGCGCTACTACGTGGCAAACGCGCAGAAATTCCGCAGCCCAGACCTGGTCTTTGCGCGCCATATCCTTTTTGCGCTAACCGACAAGGCAGCGATGACG
The DNA here is from genome assembly GCF_029522115.1 of Trinickia sp. Y13. Taxonomy (GTDB): domain Bacteria; phylum Pseudomonadota; class Gammaproteobacteria; order Burkholderiales; family Burkholderiaceae; genus Trinickia. The sequence goes on from NZ_JAKWFK010000004.1 coordinate 416,831, forward strand.
CGGGTCCGGGCTCGCGCCGAAGAAGCGCACCGCGAGCTCGCGCAGCATCCCGATCGGTTCGATATGCTCGCCCGGACGTTATCAAATTGCCCATCCGGGCAGGTCGGCGGAAATCTGGGGCAGTTGACCCGTGGAGAGAGCGTGCCGGAATTCGAGGCGGCGATTTTCGGCAGCCAGCACATCGGGCTACTACCGGGGCTCGTCAATACGCGTTATGGCTTTCATATTGTCTACGTGGAGCGCCGCATCGCGGGCGAATCGCTTCCGTTTGAAGCAGTACAGGCGGCCATTGAACGCTATCTCTCGGAGCATGTCCGGCACAAGTCGATTCAGCAATATTTGACCGTGCTTGCATCCAACGCCGAACTGCGCGGCATCGCTCTGGATGTGCTTCCGGGCCCGTTGCTGCAATAATCATTTGTGTGCCCTAACGACCCCGATCCACATGGACGATCAATGATGAGTATCTCGAGTTTTGATGACCTGATTCGCGTCGCGAGACAACAACCCGAACCTCAGCGTTTGTTATTCGTATTTACGGCGGTTGAGTTGCCCGATGACTCCACGCCTGAACAGCGAGCCCGGTTCGAGGCTGGTAACGGGGGCGCCTTAACGCCACTAATGTGCGTGGACAAAACGCTCGAAGAACTCGGCACGTTCAACGATCTGCTCGAAGAATCGCGACAGGTTCTCCAGGAATGGAAAATTGTGTTCGTCGCGGCACTCTCGGGCAACAACGGGCGTGTGCCGCGGTCTGAAGACGCCGAGGCGGCATTGAACAGAATGGTGGAATCGATCAAAGCTGGGTCCATCGGTTCATTCATTCCATTCGATGCGCACGGCCAACCCGTGCTATTCGGTCCGTCTTGAGCGGATGACGCTACTCGCGAGATCGAATCGCCGAACGACCCCGGGCTACCCCACGCTGGGGCATGGGGATCGAGCGCCCGCGCTCGCGCCCCCGATAGCCCCCTTGACCATAAATATCGAGATTATTGATCAGTTGATCAAGTAAAAAGCCGGATCTGCGCGACACAGTTTGATCACACCATCAAATCGGTGCTCAAATTCCTGCGTCTAACGTGTCGCCACCTTCGATCCGCCAAACGCGCGGACAAAGGCCCACCGTAGGAATCTCGGGATTTTCCCCTCCGAACCCACTCGCCACGAAACGTCGTTGGCATTGCCCTTGCATTGGAAGCGTCGCCCGGACCGGTCATCGGCCGACGGGAAGCAATGAGACCTATTCCAATCACGGAGACAACCCCATGGCGTTACTCGAACGCGCGGCGTGGTATGACATCGCACGCTCAACCAATTGGACCCCGAGCTATGTCACGCAGTCGGAACTCTTCCCCGAACTCATGTCGGGCGCGCAAGGCGTGCCGATGGAAGACTGGGAAGCCTACGACGAGCCCTACAAGACTTCCTATCCCGAATACGTCCGCGTGCAGCGCGAGAAGGATGCGGGCGCCTACTCGGTCAAGGCCGCGCTCGAACGCAGCCGTATGTTCGAAGACGCCGAGCCGGGCTGGCTTTCGATCCTCAAAGCGCACTACGGGGCAATTGCTCTCGGCGAATACGCGGCGATGAGCGCAGAGGCGCGCATGGCCCGATTCGGCCGAGCGCCCGGCATGCGCAATATGGCCACGTTCGGCATGCTCGACGAAAATCGTCACGGCCAGCTTCAACTGTATTTCCCGCACGATTACTGCCCGAAAGATCGTCAGTTCGACTGGGCCCATAAGGCCTATCACACGAACGAGTGGGGGGCGATCGCCGCTCGCAGCACGTTCGACGATCTCTTCATGTCGCGCAGCGCGATCGAAATCGCCGTCATGCTGACGTTCGCGTTCGAGACGGGTTTCACCAACATGCAGTTTCTCGGCCTTGCCGCCGATGCCGCGGAGGCAGGCGACTTTACCTTCGCGAGCCTCATTTCGAGCATCCAGACTGACGAATCCCGACACGCGCAGATCGGCGGCCCCGCGCTGCAGATTCTCATTGCGAACGGGCGCAAGGAGCAGGCGCAAAAGCTCGTGGACATCGCGATCGCGCGCGCCTGGCGATTGTTCTGCCTGCTCACCGGCACGTCGATGGATTACGCCACGCCACTCGAGCATCGCAAGCAATCGTTCAAGGAGTTCATGCGCGAATGGATCGTCGGCCAATTCGAACGCACGCTGATCGACCTGGGCCTAGATCTGCCCTGGTACTGGGATCAGATGATCAACGAGTTCGACTATCAACATCACGCCTATCAAATGGGCATCTGGTTCTGGCGCCCGACCGTCTGGTGGAATCCCGCCGCCGGCATGACACCGGACTGCCGCGATTGGCTCGAGGAAAAATACCCAGGCTGGAACGATACGTTCGGCAAGGCGTGGGACGTCATCATCGATAACCTGCTGGCCGGCAAGCCCGAACTCACCCTGCCAGAGACATTGCCGATCGTTTGCAACATGAGCCAACTTCCGATTTGCGCGGTGCCGGGCAACGGTTGGAACGTGAAGGACTATCCGCTCGATTACAAGGGTCGCACGTACCACTTCAATTCAGAGATCGATCGCTGGGTCTTCCAACAAGATCCCGTGCGATATCGCGATCACCTGACGCTCGTCGACCGATTCTTGGCCGGCCATATCCAACCGCCCGATCTGACTGGCGCGCTCAAGTACATGAATCTCGCACCCGGCGAAATCGGCGACGACGCGCATCACTACGCGTGGGTCGAAGCATATCGCGCCGCGCGCGCAGACAAACGCGCCGCTTGAAGCGGCGCATCCATGGAGGACGACATGGCACTCTTTCCGCTGATTTCGAATTTTCAGTACGACTTCGTATTGCAACTGGTCGCCGTCGATACGGACAACACAATCGACGAAGTCGCCGCAGCGGCCGCTCATCATTCGGTGGGGCGGCGCGTCGCGCCCCGACCCGACAAGGTCGTACGCGTGCGCCGTCAAGGCGGCGACACCTTCTATCCACGCAACGCCAAATTGAGCGACACGGACATCGTGCCGATGGAGACGCTCGAATTCATCTTTTGCGACGCATGAGGCCGACATGAGCTATCAAAAAGTTTGCACGCTCGACGACGTCTGGGAAGGCGAGATGACCGAAGTCGAGGTTGACGGGCATGTGATCGTACTGGTGCGTCCGGAAGGCGGCGAACCCCGCGCGTTCCAAGGTATTTGCCCCCACCAGGACATCCCGCTCGCCGAAGGCAAGTTCGACGGCCGCGTGTTGATGTGCCGCGCGCACCAATGGACCTTCGATGCGTCCACGGGCAAGGGCATCAATCCCGGTGACTGCCGCCTCGCCGAATACGCGGTGAAAGTCCAAGGCGACGATGTGCTCGTCTCGGTGCAAGGCGTCGAGCCGCTGTTCGCCCACTCTTGAATTCGGAAAAGCACATGAGCACCGACAATACCTCACAAGCCTACCGCAACAACCGCGTCGGCCCCGTTCTGCGCGCGAGCAGCATTACCGCGGGCGTGATCGAAGCCGCGCACGAGGACAACCCGGACAAGGAAATCAAGGTCGACGACAAGCTGGCCTACGTCCGCATCTACGCCGACGGCGAGCTGATTTTGCGCCGGGCTACGCTGGAGGAGACGCTGGGTCGACCGTTTCGCATGTCGGAGCTCGAAGTGAACCTGAGTTCTTTCGCGGGGCGCATCGAAACGACCGACGACTACGTGCGCTTCTATTACGAAAAAACGCTGTAACCGGAGACGAGCATGAACCAACCCGAAACCCTAAAGCCGCTCAAGACGTGGAGCCATTTAGCCACGCGCCGGCGCAAGCCGAGCGAGTATGAGATCGTCTCGACCAACTTGCACTACACAACCGACAATCCGGATGCGCCGTTCGAACTCGATCCGAACTTCGAGATGGCGCAATGGTTCAAGCGTTACCGCAACGCTTCGCCGCTGAAGCATCCCGATTGGAACGCGTTCCGCGATCCCGACGAGATCGTCTACCGCACTTACAACATGCTGCAAGACGGGCAAGAGACGTACGTGCTCGGCTTGCTCGACCAATTCTCCGAACGCGGGCACGACACCATGCTCGATCGGACCTGGGCAGGGACGCTGGCGCGACTCTATACCCCCGGGCGCTACCTGTTTCATGCCCTGCAGATGGGCTCGGCCTACCTCACGCAATTGGCGCCAGCCTCCACGATCTCGAACTGCGCAGCCTACCAAACGGCGGATTCGTTGCGCTGGCTCACGCATACGGCCTATCGCACGCGCGAGCTCGCGCAGACGTTCGGCGACATCGGCTTTGGCGAAAACGAGCGGCAGTATTGGGAAAACGACACCGCATGGCAGGGCTTTCGCAAGCTCGTCGAGCATGCGTTGACGGCGTGGGACTGGGGCGAAAGCTTCGTCGCGCTGAGTCTCGTGGTACGCCCCGCCGTGGAGGAAACCATCTTGCGCACGCTCGGCACCGCCGCGCGTCGAAACGGCGACACGCTGCTCGGCTTGCTGACCGACGCTCAGCTCATCGATACGCAACGGCATCGCCGCTGGGCCACCGAGCTCGTGCGCATGGCGCTCGAGCAAGAGGGCAACAGCGATGTGCTGAAGGCCTGGGTCGCCAAGTGGGAGCCGCTCGGCGAAGCCGCGATCTCGGCGTGGTGTGCGGCGTTACCCGATGCGGGCAGCGCCGCCGCCGATGCGATCGCCGCTACGCGAGCGTTCCGGCAGTCGATCGGACTTTAAGTTGAGACGGCCGGCGCAAGCCGGCCAAGCCATTCGAAAAAGTTTGAGCAGCCACTATGAAATACCGGATCACCCTTGACTCGGGCGAGGCGTTCGAGGTCGCCCATGACGAAGACACCCTGTTGCGCGGCGCACTGCGTGCAGGTGTTGGGCTACCGCATGAGTGCAGCGTCGGCGGATGCGGCGCTTGCCGCTTCGAACTCGTCGAAGGCTCGATCGACACGTTGTGGGATGAAGCGCCCGGCCTGACCGAACGAGATCGCAAACGCGGGAAACGCTTGGCTTGCCAGTCGAAACCCGCGGGGGATTGCACGATACGCGTGCGCTGCGACGATAGCTACCGCCCTGTCGTCCCCGCGTCGAAACGGACGGCCACTCTGAAAGCGCGCCGCGCATTGACGTCCGACATGAGCGAATTCACGTTCCATGTCCCCGAGCACGCACACTTTCGAGCGGGCCAATATGCCTTGCTATATCCGCGCGCGGCGCGCGGCGCCCGTGCCTACTCGATGTCGAACGTTCCGAACGGCGAGGGTTTATGGCAGTTCATCATCCGCCGCGTGCCAGGCGGGGCGGGCAGCAATACGCTGTTCGACGCGATCGACGTGGGCGAGCAGATCGTGCTCGATGGCCCCTATGGTCACGCCCACCTGCGCGAGGACAGCACACGCGACATCGTCTGCATCGCCGGTGGATCGGGACTGGCGCCGATGCTCTCGATCGCGCGCGGCGCCCTCGCACTGCCCGGTACGCGTCGTCTGCGCTTCTATTATGGGGCGCGCAGCCAAGCCGATCTCAGCGCCTTGGACGCTGTTCATGCGCTCGCTGCGGAACACTCGCGCATGAGCGTCGATGTGGTGCTTTCCGCGCCTGCCCCTACGCCCCCATGGCAGGGAGAAATGGGTTTCGTGCATACGCTGGTGGAACGAGATCTGGGCACGTCGCTGGCCGCGCATGAGTTTTACTTCGCCGGGCCACCCCCCATGATCGAAGCCGTGCAGGAGATGTTGATGCTGCGGCATCGCGTTCCGTTCGAGCACATTCATTTCGACCGTTTCGTCTGATGTTCTGCGCAACGCAGAATCACAACCAAGGGACCGGGAAGGCGGGCAAGGGAGGCGCTGCGCTACGCAAAGTCACCGTGCAAGGTGATTCCACCAATCGCTATCGCACGAGGGACGGCGTAAGCTAAAGCGTCATCCGTTTTCGCGCTGGCGGTGCAGGCGGGTTGCAGGCCCAGCGCCATGTAAGACGCGCAGTCTTGCGACGAACCGGCACACGGCAGCGATCGAGGTCCACATGCACGAACGTCCGCCGCACGCCGGCAAACACGGCACCGCCTTCCCGGCCGTGTATCAAACCGATACCGCCGGGCCTCACGAGGGGGCGAAAGAAATCCGCGTCCCGGCCATTCACGACTTAGCCAAGCGACTTCGTTTCGCCCCGCAGCAGGGACGCATCTGGCTCGACGATCAGCGGATGATGCTCATGCACATCAGCTCGCTCGGCGCCTTGCGCCAAGAGCTGATCGAAAGCCTGGGCAAAGAGACCGCGCGCGGGCTCATCACCCGCATCGGCTATCAAGCGGGCAGCCACGACGCGGCGATGACGCGCAAGGTGCGCGCAGGATCGAATCGGTACGACGACTTCCTCGCGGGACCGCAACTCGTCTCGCTCGAGGGCATCGTCCATTGCGAGCCGATCGCCTTGGAAATCGATGTCGAACGCGGACACTACTTTGGCGATTTCTATCTGATCGACAGCTCGGAGGCCGAGGCGCACATCGCCAGTTACGGCATCGGCCACGAGCCCGTGTGTTGGATGTTGATCGGCTATGCATGCGGATACACGAGCGCCTTCATGGGCCGGCCCATCTTGTGGCGAGAGGTGGAATGCCGGGGCATGGGACATTCGAAGTGCCGCGTCATCGGCAAGCCCGTCGAAGAGTGGGAAGACGCTCAGGACGATCTGCGCTTCTTGCAGATCGGCGATTTCGTCAAATGGTCGCTCAAGCCCGAGGCGGCGTTACCGGCTACGAGCAGGATTGCCGCAAGACTCGCGCAAGCGCCCGAGAACAGCTTCGGCGTGGTCGGCGCCTCGGCCGGATTCAATACGGTCTGCCATATGGTCACAAAGGCCGCGCCCACCGAAGCAACGGTGCTGTTTCTCGGCGAAAGCGGGGTCGGCAAGGAGGTGTTCGCCAATAATCTGCACCGCCTGAGCAAGCGCGCGGACGGGCCGTTCGTGGCGGTCAATTGCGCCTCGATTCCCGAGCACCTGATGGAATCGGAATTGTTCGGTGTCGAGCGCGGAGGCTACACGGGTGCAACGTCGTCCCGGCCGGGCCGGTTCGAGCGGGCCGACGGCGGCACGCTTTTCCTCGACGAAGTCGGCACGCTCAGTTTCACCGCGCAAGGCAAGCTTCTGCGCGCGCTTCAGCAAGGCGAGATCGAGCGCGTCGGCGATACGCGCACCCGCAAAATCGACGTGCGCGTGATCGCGGCGACGAATATCAATCTACGTGAAGCCGTGAAAGCAGGCCAATTCAGAGAGGATCTGTTTTTTCGCTTGAACGTTTTCCCGATTCTCGTTCCCCCGCTGCGCGATCGGCGCGACGACATTCCGCTGATGATGAATTGGTTTCTACAGCGGCTCGCGAAGAAGCACGGCAAGAACATCACGGGATTTCGCGAGCGAGCTGTGGATGCAATGTTCAACTACGGCTGGCCCGGCAACGTGCGCGAGCTCGAAAACATGATCGAGCGCGCGGTCATCTTGGCCGAGGACGGCGGCGCCCTCGATCTGTGTCACCTGTTCACCACGGGCGAGGAGATCGACGTATCGTCGTTCATGCTCAAACGCAGCGGCAACCTCGCCCCCATGAACGGAGCCCTCGAAACCAGTGTGCCGGCCGATATGCCCACGAGCCGCCCCGGTTTGGCGGAAACCGAAGCCGCAATGTTGCGCGCGGCCGTGGCGGAGGCCAACGGCAACCTCTCGCTGGCGGCCCGCGTGCTCGGCATCACGCGCCCCAAGCTCGCTTATCGGCTACGCAAATACGGCATTCCCGTCGACCGTGATTGACACGCGGGCGGCACGCCGAGCGGCCTTTATGGCGGCCCGGTGTGCCCATGCTACTCAGCGTTCAAAGTCAGAAGCGCTTCTGATAAGCGATCACGGCATTGAGTTGCGAGTGCGTCACCTTCAACGGCACCGCGGTGTTAGGCCCACTCGTATTCGTCAATGTTTTCTGCATGCCCACCGACAACCCGACATCGAGTATGTCGTTCTTTCCGAACGCATAAGACACGCCGCCCGTGACGCTCGTGGTCGGAATCGCGGGAATGACCGCATACATCATGTTGTTCGGGACCGCCTCCTGAGCATAGTGAAAACCCGCCCGGAAGGTCCACTTATCGTTGTAGCGATATTGCGCGCCGAGCCCGAACACGTTGATGTCGCGGTAGTTCTGCGGCAACGAAAGATTCAGGTTCGCGCCCGTCCCCGACTGCGTGAACGTCACATTGATGTCCTTCATGACGCTAGACAGAAATACGCGCTGGTAGTCGGCCGATACGCTCAGCCGATCGGTGAAGCGATGAGTGACGCCTGCCGTGAATTGAGCCGGCATCTGGAACTCGTGCACCGTGATGTCGCCGCTGAGCGGAATATTCCCGGCCACGGAACTGACGGCCGTCAGCATGGCATGCCCCGTCAGGTCGCCGACATGCGTCTTGAAGTTATAAGCGAGGCCGAGCGTCGTATCGGGCGTGATTCGATAGGTCAGCCCCAGCTTTGCGCCGATACCCCAGGCGCTGGCGCCGCCGCCCACGATACCCTTATGGTTGAAATTGATGTATCCGCCCGATAATCCGGGGACGCCGAGCAGCGTCGGCAATAGCGTACCGGATACGCGATTTTGCGCAGCCAGCGCACCGATCTGCGACGCATCGAGCAGCATGCCGAGATTCAGCGATGTCCATACGGCATCGATCGAGCCGCCGACCGTCAGCTTGTCGTTCACGTTGTAGGCCAGCGAGAACGGTATGCGCAGCACGAGTAACCGAGAGAAATTGTCGAACCCCGTATCGATTCCGTTCGTAACCGTACGCGACAAGAAACTGCTGCCGCCGAATTGCGTGCCCAAGCCGCCCTCGGCGAACGCGCCGACTCCGAACGCGTAGGCCCCGCGGCGATAGACGAACGCCGCTTCCGGCGCGAAATACGGGCCGTTATTGCTGCCGTGATTACCCGACGAGACCGTTTCGCCCGTGGCCGTGTTAGTGGCCTTGATGTCGGTCGTGACCACATCGAGGCCCATGCTCAAATACCGCCCGTCGCTCATCAAGCCGAGTGTCGCCGGGTTCATCATCATCGCACCTGGACCGATATCGTACGCCGCGCCGGTGCCGCCCATCGCGCGCGAGACCGGCCCGAAGCCCTCCATATTGAAAACGTCCGTGGCTTGGGCGTGAACCGCCCATACCGCGATACATGCCGCAGCTGCGGTGCGAATGCAATTGCCTTTCACATCTGTCTCCTGATCTTTTGAAAAGATCGAATGGTTATTAGCCGTACTTGCTTTTATGTGGGCACAACACCCTGCACCGGCGGACTATGCATCCGCCTCGCTGAAGTGGTCGGCGACTAGACGGTTGAAGCGAGCGGCGTGCTCGATCTGGGTCCAGTGGCCGCATTGCCCGAATACGTGCAACTGCGAGCGCTCGATGAGCGCATGCAACCGTAACGAGGTCTCTAGCGGAATGACGCGATCGTCTCGGCCGTGAACGATCAGAGTCTCGTGGGCTACTCGCCGAATCTGCTCGTCGTCGCTCGCCAACGCATCCACCCAGCGCTGGCGAGGCGCAGGAAACATCCGCGAAAATGCCTCGTGATAGCCGGGCCGAATGCTTGCCTCGTAGCGCAGCTTGGCGAGTTCGTCGGTCACGCGCGACCGGTCGAATGCAAAGATGTCGAGCAAGGCACGCATGGTGTCGATCGACGGCTCGTAGCCCCATACGGCGTCCAGTCCCGCCGTGATCGGAAAGGAAACACCGGCGCTGCCCATCAGCACGAGTTTGCCCACGCGCTCTGGCGCATGGATCGCCAGCGCGAGCGCCAGTGCCCCACCGAACGAATTGCCCACCACGTGGGCGCGTTCGATATCGAGCGCGTCGAGCAGACCGAGCAAATGGGCGAGCCAGGTTTGCATCGAGTAGTGATGGCCCTCGGGGCGCCGCGTCTCCCCGAAGCCCACCATATCCGGCGCGATCACGCGAAAGCGCGACGACAATGCCGGCATGGTCAGCCGCCAGTTCGCCCACGCCGTCACGCCGGGGCCAGAGCCGTGAATCAAGAGGACAGCGGGGCCTTTGCCGTGATCGTGGTAGTTCGTGCTAATGCCCGCGGCGACGATCGAATCTCCGATTTCAGGATTCGTTTGCATAGTGTCCGACCGAAAAAAGAAAAAGGAAAAGAGTCTTCAACAGCGAGGCCTATCGGCCCCGCTTCTTCGCGCTTTGTCCGCCGATACCGAAATGCGCCTTCGGCATCTCGGTGACGATGACGCGCACAGCTTCCAGTGGAGCGTCGATCGCGCGGTGGATCGCCTCGCTCACTTCGGCGATCAACCGCTCCTTCTTCTCTTCGTCTCGGCCTTCCAAGATGTACAGATGAGCGATGGGCACGATAATCTCCTCTTCGATGCGTTAGATGAATCGCACGCTAGTGCTGCCCATGCCTTGGACGCGTAGCGTGACGTTGTCGCCGGCCTCGACGGCCACGGCTTCCGTGATGCCGCCCGACAGAATCAAACTGCCTGCCGGAATCGATTCGCCACGCGCGCCGAGGTGATTGGCCAGTTGCGCCACGGCAGCCGCGGGGTGGCCCAGCACGGCTGCACCGGCGCCGAACGATACGGGCCGCCCGTTCTTCTCCATGACGATGCCGATGGTTCGCAGATCGATGCCGTTCACTGCCAGGGGCTGGCCGCCGATGACGAAGCGCGCGGCCGAGGTGTTGTCGGCAACCACGCTCTTCAGATCGAACTTGAAGTCGCGATAGCGGCTGTCGATGATCTCGATGCCGCCGATGACAAAATCGGTGGCTGCGAGCACACTGCCGATATGGCAGCCCGGCCCGTTCAATTCAGCCTTCGTGACGAAGGCGATCTCGGGCTCGACCTTCGGATGGATCAACGTCTGCGCCTTGCAAGCTCCGCCGTCCTCGATCGAGAACGTATCGACGAGGTAGCCGAACACGGGCGTGTCGACGCCCATTTGGCGCATCTTGGCGTGGGACGTCAGTCCCGCTTTGTAGCCGACGAGCCTCGCGCCGCGTTGCAAGTGGCGCCGGCGCATCGCGTCTTGGATGGCGTACGCGTCGTCCCAGTCCATCTGGGGCCACTCATCGGTGATCTTGACCGTATCGCGCGCTTCGCGCGCGCAGTCGTCGAGCCGTTGCGCCAGCGCTTCCAGGGTGCTGGAGGTCAGGTTCATGCTGCTTCCTTCGCGCGCTCCGCGCGCTCTTTGCGCATCGTCAGCGCGGTGTCCTCGATCATGTCTTCCTGGCCGCCCACCATGCCGCGCCGGCCGAGTTCGACGAGAATGTCGCGTGCGGGCACGCCGTACTTCTCGCCGGCACGCTTGGCGAATAGCAAGAACGAGCCGTAGACGCCGGCGTAGCCGAGCGTGAGCGCATCGCGATCAATGCGGATCGGAAAATCCATCATCGGTACGACGAGGTCTTCGGCGACGTCCTGGATCTTCCAGACGTCGACACCCGTTTCGATGCCCATGCGGTCGCACACTGCCACGAACACTTCCAGCGGCGTGTTTCCAGCGCCTGCGCCGAGCCCGGCCGCCGCGCCGTCGATACGGTTCGCCCCGCTCTCGATCGCAGCCAGCGAATTAGCCACGCCCATCGCCAGATTGTGGTGACCGTGAAAGCCGAGTTCCGTCTCGGGCTTCAGCGCCTCGCGCACCGCGCTCAGGCGGGCCTTCGCGTCGTCCGGCAGCATGTAGCCGGCGGAATCGGTGATGTAAATGCAGTTCGCCCCGTAGCCCTCCATCAGCTTCGCTTGCTTGACGAGGCCTTCTGGGCTGTTCATGTGGCTCATCATCAGAAAGCCGACGGTATCCATTTCCAACTTTCGCGCCATCGTGATGTGCTGTTCGGAGACGTCGGCCTCGGTGCAGTGCGTCGCCACCCGGATCGTATGGACGCCGAGCTCATGCGCCATCTTCAGGTGATCGACCGTGCCGATGCCGGGCAACAGCAAAGCCGACACCTTCGCGCGCTTCAGAAGCGGAATGACCGCGCCGAGATACTCCTCGTCGCTGTGCGCCGGAAAGCCGTAGTTGACCGACGAGCCGCCGAGCCCATCGCCGTGCGTCACTTCGATCAGCGGAACGCCCGCCTCGTCTAGCCCTTTGGCGATTGTGCGCATCTGCTCGAGCGTCATTTGGTGGCGTTTCGGATGCATGCCGTCACGCAGTGTCATGTCGTGCACGGTGATTCGCTTGCCTTTGAGATCCATCGCAATTCCTTAGTTATCCTAAATAGTCCTTCCGGTGGCTGCCCTGACGGCCGCATCGGCTCCGGTCAGGCGGTTTCCCGCTCCGCCGAGGCGGCCTCCGGCTGAATACCCAGCAACCGTTCGGCGAACATTTCGGCCGTGCGGGCCGCTGCCGCGGTCATGATGTCGAGGTTGCCCGCGTATCGCGGCAGGTAATCGCCGAGGCCCGCCACTTCCAGATAGACCGATACCCGCTTGTCGTCGAACACAGGACCGTTCACTAAACGGTAGCCGGGGACATAGCGCTGCACTTGCTCCACCATCGCGTGGATCGACTCCGTGATGCGCGCTTGGTCTGGCTCGCCTTCGGTCAGGCAATGCACCGTATCGCGCATGATCAGCGGCGGATCGGCCGGGTTGATGACGATGATCGCTTTACCGCGCTTCGCGCCGCCCACCTTGGCCACGGCTGCGGACGTCGTGCGCGTGAATTCGTCGATGTTCTTGCGCGTGCCGGGTCCGGCCGAGCGCGACGACACCGTGGCAATGATCTCGGCATAATCGACCGGCTGCACGCGGGACACCGCGTACACCATCGGGATGGTCGCCTGGCCACCGCAGGTCACCATGTTGACGTTCGTTTCGCCCTTGCCGAGATGCTCGCGCAAATTCACCGGAGGGACGCAATAGGGCCCGATGGCGGCCGGGGTGAGATCGATCATCATTACCCCGAGTTCGACGAGCTTGCGGCTGTTCTCGGCATGGACATAAGCACTCGTCGCATCGAATGCGATCTGGATGTTGTCGGCTTTGACGTGGGGCAACAGGCCGTCGACGCCTTCCGCCGTGGTCTTGATGCCAAGCTCGCGAGCGCGCTTGAGACCATCGGATTCGGGGTCGATGCCGACCATCCAAACCGGCTCCAGCACAGGGCTGCGCAACAGCTTGGCGAGCAAATCGGTGCCGATGTTGCCGGGCCCGATCAGTGCACAACGAATTTTTTGAGTCATGACGATGTCCTTGTGAAAACGATGGGATCAGGAAAAGCGCACCGAGCAGGCACCGATGCCCCCGATCGAGACGCGGAAGTCGTCTCCCGCCGAGATCGTCGCCATTGCGGCGAGCGCACCCGATAGCACGATCTCGCCGGCTTTGAGGGGAATGCCGAGACGGCCCAGCGTGTTGGCAAGCCACGCGACGGCGTTGACCGGCGAGCCCAGCGCAGCGGCGCCCGCGCCCGTGCCGATCACCTCGCCGTTTTTCTCGAGTACCATTCCGCAGACGGCCAGGTCGACGTCGCGGGGGCGTACGGCGCGGTCGCCCAGTACGAACACACCGCACGAGGCGTTGTCGGCCACCGTGTCTTGGATCTTGATCTGCCAATTGCGAATGCGCGAATCGACGATCTCGAAGCAAGGCATGACGCATTCGGTCGCCGCCAGCACCATCGCGTTCGTGATCCCCGGGCCGAGCAAATCCTTTTTGAGCATGAAGGCGATTTCACCCTCCGCCTTCGGTTGAATCAGCGTATCGAGCGCGATCTGCTCGCCTTCGCCGTACACCATCCCGGACAGCAAGTAGCCGAAGTCGGGCTGGTAAACTCCGAGCATGTCCATCACGGCCTTCGACGTGACGCCGATCTTCTTGCCGACGACGACTTCCCCCGCGTCGAGACGGCGTCCCACCATGCGCTGCTGCACGTGATACGCGTCCTCGATCGACATCTGCGGATGAAGATCGGTCAATGGCGCAAGCGTTTCGCGCGTCGCGAGCGCGGCGTACAGGCTGTCGCCGAGTTCGTTGATGAGTGATGAATCCATGTTCTGTTCCGATGTGTGCTATCGATGGAATAAGTCAAAGCTTCACGCATACGTTCTTGAGTTCCGTGTAGAACTCGAGCGAATGCACACCGCCTTCTCTGCCGATGCCCGACTGCTTCGCCCCGCCGAACGGCGTGCGCAAATCGCGTAGGAACCACGAGTTGACCCACGCAATGCCAACCTCGATCGCTGCCGCCACGCGATGGGCGCGCGATAGGTTCGTCGTCCATATCGCCGTAGCCAGCCCATAGTCGTTATCGTTGGCGCGGCGCACGACCTCCTCTTCCGTGTCGAACGGCATGACGAGCGTGCAAGGGCCGAAGATTTCCTCGCGTGCGATCGGCGAAGCGTCGTCGAGACCGGTCCAGATCGTCGGCTGCACCCAAGCGCCGTGTGCGAGCTTCTCCGGCATTTCGGGTACGCCCCCGCCCGTCACGACGCGTGCGCCCAATTGCGCGGCCTTGGCGTAATACGACAGGACTTTGCGTTTGTGCTCCTGGCTGATGAGCGGTCCCATGCCGGTCGCCTCGTCGTTCGGCAACCCGATCCGCAGGCGTTCGGCGCCGTCCTTGAGCGCGGCCACGAACCGATCGAAAATCGGGCGCTCGACGTACACGCGTTCCGTGCCAAGACACACCTGGCCGGAATTGGCAAAGCATGAGCGCAGCGTGCCTTCGATCGCCGCCTCGAAATCACAGTCGGCGAAGACGATGGCCGCATTCTTGCCCCCCATTTCGAGACTGACGGGACGCGCGCCCTCGGCGGCCGCTTTCATGATCGCGGCGCCGGTGCGCGTTTCGCCCGTAAACGTGATCGCGTTCACGCCAGGATGCGTCGTGAGATATTCTCCGGCGGAGCCCGGCCCGAAACCATGAACGACGTTATAGACGCCGCGCGGCACACCCGCGGCGTTCATGACTTCGCCCAGCAGCGCCGCCGTTTGCGGCGTTTCCTCCGATGGCTTGACGACGACCGTGTTGCCGCATGCGAGCGCGGGCCCGACTTTCCAGGTCATCAACAGCAACGGAAGATTCCAAGGACAGACGACCCCCACGACGCCGACGGGCCGCCGCATCGCGTAGTTCAGGGCACCCGTGCCGTCGGGCGTCGCCATCTCGAAGCATTCAGTCGGCACGTTCTTCACCACGTCGGCGAAGATCCTGAAGTTGGCCGCGCCGCGGGGGATATCGATATGGCGGGCGAGGCTGGCGGGCTTGCCCGTGTCGGCAATTTCGGCCTGAAGAAAATCGTCGAAGCGGCGGTTGATGCCATCGGCCAGCGCATACAGAATTTGCACGCGCTCGGTCACCGCCATGGCACCCCATGGCCCATGCAACGCTGCGCGCGCGGCAAGCACGGCAGCGTCCACTTGCTCGCGGCCCGCCTCGGCCACGCGCGCGACGACGGCATCGTCGAGCGGCGAGCGCTTATCGAACCAACGCACGCCGTCGACGTATTCGCCGTCGATGAAATTGCGGATTTCTCGAACGCCGCGATCCGCGGCGGCCGCGCCGTCCGTTACGGCAGATGGGGTTGTCGTCAACATGTCGGTTTCAACGAGGTGATCGGATAGGTGTCGGGTGAGTGCTGCGCGCGCGAATGCTCGCCGGCGTTCGCGCGCCCGTTCGGGTGCAATCGCAATCAGGTGTACACGGTCGTGAACGCCTCGTTGATCTCGCCCGAGTGGAAGAAGATGCCGCGCCCGAGGTCGTCCTCCGTCCACGTGGTCACGGGTCGATCGGGCTGCGCGAGGTAGCCGAGCCCGGCGAACGTTTCGTTGCGATTGCCGCTCGGATCGAAGAAATAGATCGTCGTGCCGCGCGTAATACCGTGCCGCGTCGGGGCGACGTCGATCTTTACGCGGTTCTTGCCCATCACGTCCGCGGACTTCAACACATCGGCCCAATCGTCGAGATAGAACGCGATATGGTGCAGACCATTCGTCGCTCCGCCGACGAAGGCGATGTCATGCGGCGTCGTGCTGCGGAACAGCCACGCGGCGGCTTGAATGCTGTTGCCAGGGCCGACCATCACTTGTTCCGACAAGTAGAAATCGAGGCACGACTTCATGAACTGCGTGTTGTCGGCCACCCGGTTGATCCCCTTCTCCGGGTTCAATTCGCACATCAGCAGACAATGGTCGAGCCAATGCACGGCCGATCCCTTGACGTCGTCGGGCCAAGGATCGGGGTTCAGCGAACCCACATCGGTGCCGACCTGTTCCTTGTATGCGTAAAGGCGCATGACGTGACCGCTCGGCAGCTTGAACTCCAGCATGCGGCCCGTGGAAGGCAACGTGCCCTCCGGCAGCATGCGCGTTTCGATTCCGTAGGCCTCGATGCGCTGCCGCAACGCCTCCAGATCCTCATCGTGCTCGACTTTGTAGGCTACGTGATCGAGGCCCGCCTGGTCGGCCTCCGTCAGAATCAACGAATACTTATCCCATTCGTCCCAGCACTTCAGATAGACGTTGCCGCTGCTATCGCGCATCGTCTCCTTCAAGCCCAATACGTCCTGGTAGTGCTTGAGCGCGGCATTCATGTCCATGACCCGCAGCTTTGCATGGCCGATTCGCATTACACCCATGATGGCTCTCCTCCTTCTCCGGTTTGTCTATGTGTGGGACGCGCGGCTCGCGAATCCCTTGAAAAACGGTTTCTGCATCTTGCCGGCCACCTCCAGCGCCAAATCGCCGCCGCATGGCGCGATCCGGCAGGCGAGCGAATAGCCGGCTTGCTCCTCGTCCACGGTGACATGGGCCCGGCTGACGGGCCCGAGCTTGCGCACCTCGCCGTGCAGCACGCGCACCTTGCAGACCCCGCAGCCGCCGTTCAGGCAACCGATGGGAATCCCGCGGCGCCCGAGCCTGGCCATACCCGCGAGCAACGACTCCTGGCCCGAGCAGCTATAGCGCTCGCCCGTTTGCGCGATCGTCACGGCGACTTTCGTATCGATTGCGTCCACGTCACACCTTCCTGAAAAGCGGACTGCGTAGCTGCTGCGCATCCGCAGCCGAGATGAACTTCTCGTGGTAGATGTCGCTTTCGAACAAGCGGCCTTGCATGAGCGTCGTGATGCAGGCGTCGATCATCGCGGGCGGTCCGCACAGATAAGCTTTGTGCCCGGCGAAGCCGTTCTCGAAGTGCGCCTTCGCCGCTTCGTGAACGAAGCCCTGCGCGATCGGTCCCGCGCTCGAATCGTTCGCGGCTTCGGACAACGCAGGCACATAACTGAAATTGCCGTAGCGCCGGCTCAGTTCGCGAAAGTCCGCGTCGTAATACAGCTCCGCGGCGTTGCGCTGCCCATAGACGAGCGTGATCGGCTCGGTGCATCCGCTCTGAAGCAGATCGAGAATCATCGAGCGCGGGCTGGAAAGCCCGGAGCCGCCTGCCATGAAAATCATCGGCATATGGGCGGACTTGCGCACGAAGAATCGTCCGTACGGACCCGAAAGCCGAAGCCGGTCGCCCACGGCAAGCTCCTCGTGCAAGAAGGCCGTTCCCGCGCCGCCCGGTACGCGCCGTACGTTCAGTTCGATCTCGCCCGTGGCGCGCACGTCCGCCGGCGAATTCGCGATCGAGAACGCGCGCCGCTCCTGCATACCGGGGATCTCCAGTTGAACATACTGGCCCGCCTGGAAATCGAGCGGCTCGCTCAAACGCAAGTGGATCGCTTTGATCGTCGGCGTAAGCTCGACGATGCGCGTGACTTGGGCCTCGAAGTCCTTCACGGGGATAGTTTGAGCGTCGGCGTCTTCATCAACGTCGGCCTCGATCACCGTATCGGCCTCGAGGGTCGCGCAGCACGCGAGCGCCTTACGTTCGTCGCGTTCGAAATCCATGAGCGCGAAAGGATTGGCGTTGCCGAGGTCGACCTCGCCCTCGAGCACTTCGATCTTGCAGGTTCCGCACAGCCCGTGTCCGCAGGCGTGCGGAATGTAGATTCCCTGGCGTAGCGCAGCGTCGAGGACGGTTTGTCCGTCCTCGACTTCGATGGTCGCACCCAAGGGTTCGATGGTCAGTTGATAGCTCATGATGAGTCGATACGTCACGCTACGATCGCAGTCGGGAACCGGCCCAAAGGGGCAGCCGGCTCTCGACGGCAGGGGTGAATCAATCAGCTGCAAGAACCCTTGATGCCGTTCAGCCCGGGGGTGCGGAAACGGATCAGCGTCTTATGCCCGATACCGTTTTCCGCCAGCGACTTTTCGCGGTCGGGCGTGAACGGGTTGCCGCTCAGAGTCCATTGCACCGCGCTCCAATCGATCTTCGGAAAATCGGG
Source organism: Trinickia sp. Y13 (assembly GCF_029522115.1). Taxonomy (GTDB): domain Bacteria; phylum Pseudomonadota; class Gammaproteobacteria; order Burkholderiales; family Burkholderiaceae; genus Trinickia. The sequence goes on from NZ_JAKWFK010000004.1 coordinate 435,178, forward strand.
GTGGCCGCCGTAGATCGACGGCAGGATCTGCGCCTCCAACGCCCCGAAAGGCGTATCGGGCGGCAGCGGCAGACAGAACGGCGCGGGGAACATCAAGTGTTCCTCCCAGCCCACGTACAAAAGCGGTGCTGGAAACTTCTCCACCGTGTCTTGCGGCGGGAAGCTGTACGGTTTGAGAGCGATGACTGTCACGACAACCTCCTTTCGTTAGACGCTGGTGGCTTGGCCACGCCAAGCGGCGAAGTTCTTCTGATCCTCCGATCCCTCGAAGTCCATGGTGTCGCGCGCCCCCACCTCGTAGTAGTCGAGCACCGCCGCCAATGGATCGAACCCTTCGCGCGACGGATCCACATCGGGCTTGAAGCAATTGCCCTGGTAAACCTGATGGACGGGCAGCCAAGCCTGCACGTACTTCTCGGGCTCGTGCTCGAAGATCTCTTTGCAGTGATCGCTGCAAAAGTGATAGCGATTGCCGAGATAGCTCGATTCGCGCGCGCAGGTCTTCGTCGGGTCGCCCGGCTCGGTGAAGAACATCGGGATTTGGCAGGTCTGGCACAGCATCGGCAGCGTCTTGACGTAGAAGCGCTCGTCCGCATCGGCGCGTTCGCCCCAATGTTCGAGGCGCGGCCGGTAGAGTCGATCGAAGCTGTCCGGGTACTTGGCCGAAAGCCAACCCATTTCGTCCTGGTGCGGCAACCACGTATGGAACGGGGCTGCGGCGCCGAACGCATAAAAGGTGGCCCATGCTTGATGGCTGAGGTGATCCTTGCCTTCGCACGCGTCTTGCCAGCCCTTTGGCTCGCGAATGCCATAGCGGGCGAGATCCTTGAACAGCGCGCCGCCGTTTTGCTCGGCGTACATTTCCCACGCCTCCTTCCAGCTCATCACGCGCTTGGGCTGCATGTAGTCCATCATCATCGCCACGAGCGTGAGCAGCCGGTAGCCGCGCCAAAACCATTTATCGATCCAGCGTTGCACGATCGGGACGTTCTGCGGATCCTGCTCGAGCATGAACTTGATGCATTCGATGCCGAGCGTCATGTGGCGCGATTCGTCGGACTGCGCGGAGAAACCGAACGTGACCGTCGACATGTCGCCGTTGTACGCGGCGCCCGACATGAACGGCACGAACAGCAGGTTCGTCAGCACGTATTCGAATGAGAAGCTGACCGCCGTCAAGAATTCGAACGGACCGGACGTGCAGGCATCTTCGAAAAACGACTTCGGCACGGACAGGTACCAGACGCGATCGAACCAATGGTTCGAGTGATGCATCCCGTTGAAGAACTTGTTGTATGTCGACATGGCATGCGTTTCGGTCTGGTAGTGGCGCAGCTCGTCGATCGATTGCATCTGGCAAGCCACGCGCGCCCCCTCGCCCGTGAAATGCCGGCCCACATGCGCAAAGCCCCTATGCGCGTAATACTCGAGCGGCGTCACGCCTTGAATGAAGAGCTTTAGCGCGTTGATGTAACGCGCATCGGTCACGCCGAGAAACGCATTGTTCTGCGTGAATGCGTCGATCACGGCGTAAAGCTTTTTCTCTTTTTCGCCCTGGTACTTCCAGTACGCATCCATCGTGAGGCGAAACGGGTCGACCCATTTGTCCCAGTCGTGGATCTTGATGCCCTCGTAACGGTCGTACGGGAACACTTTGTCCATCGGTTGATAGGTCGTCTCCCAACCCAGCCCGCGGGTCATGGCCGCGTAGCGTTCTTTCAGGCCGAGCTTTTTCTTCAGCACAGGCGTATCCATTCGTGTCTCCTGGTAATGTGCGATTTCGAATGTTTCAGTTCGTCCAGCTCAGCGTGAGTTGGTCGTCGTCCTCGTCGATATGTCCCGAGAGCGTGATCAGATTGACGTGTAGCTGCTGGAGATCGAACCGCGATCCCGTGAGGTTCTCGATGGTTTCGCGACGGATCGTCAAGCGCCCGGGCGCATCGATCTTCACCATGGCCGGCGATTCGATCGCGACCGCATCGGGGTTGTCGGCGAGAATCGCCGCGATAACCGGCCTGGACTCCTCGTTGGCCTGAAAGGCGATAAACACATTGGACATGCTGTTTTCCTGATCGATAAGTACTGCTAATCAAATGACGAGACCCAGCTTTTCGATCCGCCGGCGCCATTGCTCACGCGTTTCGTCCAGCACGGCTTGGCCGCTCGCCGGGTACGCAAGCTCCGCCAACGGCAGCAATGCGTCGGCAGCGCGGGTTTCCCAGGCACGCAGCCAATGCGTCAGCAGGGCCTTGTTGTCCTCCGATTCGCTCGCCATCGTCTTGACGACAGCGTCGATCCAGCGGCTGGATTCGTCGTGCCATTCCGGCATGAAAGCCGTGAGCATCGCGACCGCGCTGCCGCCGGCCAAGGCTACGCGTTCGTCCACGAAGCGCTCGTAGACGAACGGGTAAAGCAAACCGTCGAGGACGAGGTTCTGTGCAACGAAGAGTTCGACCGGATCCGCGAGCACGAGCGTGTCTTCGACATAGCGGCGCAGCGCTTGCCAGGCGGCTGCCTCCATCCAAGCTTGCTTAGCTTGCTCGAGTACGTCGGGGCCCGACATGGTGAGCGCGAGCCGCGTCAGGTACTGGGCTATGCCCAGGTTGTCCATCGCGTGGAACATGGCCGGCGCAGTGAATGCCGTGCCGTAGCCGAGCGCGCAGATCTGCGCGTTGTTCATGTTCGCGCCCCAGGCCACGTGACGCAGGGGCACCAGCACTTGCTGCGCTAGATGCACGAGTTCATCCGACATCGCATCGATCATGCGGCGCGATTCGACGAACTCGAAGTTCGCTTCCATCGTGTCCTGCTGTCGCGCACGCGTGGTGGTCCAAGACGCGTAGTAGAACTGGCGCGGGTCTTTCAGCGCATACCAGTTTTTCAGCTTGATCGCGGTGCGCGCCGTATCGAACAGCTCGTGCTGCGGATCCCAGGTCGGCCGATAGTGGAAGTTCGCGGCGGGCTGTGCCCCCATCGTGCCTTCTTGATAACGCGTTGCCGTTTTGTCTCCGCCGATTTGCGCGGCGACGTGGGCGAAGGTGTTGCGCAGCGGCTTGATGTCCACTGTTTTCAGATCGATGGTCACTGCTTGCTCCTGCTGAAGATGGGTTCGCCTTGTTTATCGAGTCTCACGGCGTTCTGGGCGTGGCAAAACGCTTCGAAAGCGGTGCTCGGCAACATCAGTTCGACGCACAGTTCGGGAATGCCGACCGCAAATTCGAACTCCACAAAGCCACGCGAATTGACGCGGGTGACCTTGACGAACTTGCGGGTCGGGTCGAATACGTCCGTCCCGTCCTGCGTGGGTAGCGAATCGTTGTACATAGCGGGTGTCTCCTCCGTGCGGGACCATCAATGCACCAAGCGTGCCATCCGTCACGTGCAGGACCGAAAATCTCGAGAAATTAGGGGAAAGCACTGACGCCGGCGTGGGGCTTTCGGCGCAAAATCGCGGTTAACCCGGATGTTGTTGGGCCCAGCAAGGCCTCGTCAGAATGCTGATTTCCCGGGCGTTTTTATGTTTTGATGAACACCCGGCGCGGCGTTTGATGAAATCGTAAAGCCAACGTCCGACATCGCGCGAAGAGGCAGGTTTGTGCAAAATCTCGATGGAGCAGGCCGCATGACCACTAGGAAACCCAGCGCGTACCCGTCGGACGCCGACCTTCGGCGGCTCATCCATTTTTCGGCGGAAGACGGCCGCATCTGGCTGGCCGGCCAGCGCATGGTCCTCCTTCACACGGCCGCGCTCGCCGCGTTGCGCAAAGAAATGATCGAGAGCGTGGGGCCTGCGCAAACGCGTCGATGCTTTACACGAGCGGGCTTTGCCGCGGGCGAGCGCGACGCGGCACTCGCCCGCGAGATCCGCGGCAATGCTTCGCTCGACGATATGTTCGCCGTCGGCCCGCAACTGCACATGCTCGAGGGCGCGGTTCGCGTCACACCGCTGCGCTTCGATGCCGATCCCGAAACCGGCGAATTCGACGGCGAATACGATTGGGAACACTCGTGGGAGGCCGAGGCACACAAACACAACTACGGCCTGCAGGCCGAGCCCGTCTGCTGGATGTTGATCGGCTATGCATCGGGGTACACGAGCGCGTTCATGGGCCGAACGATCTTGTTCAAGGAAACGGCCTGCATGGGCAAGGGCGATACGCATTGCCGCATCGTCGGTAAACCGCTCGAGCAATGGCCCGACGCGGACGAATTGGCTGCATGGTTCAAGCCGGAGTCGCTGCTCAGCACGATCGAAAACCTGCAGACCGAGGTGGAGTCGCTACGTCAAGAGGTGATGCCCGATGCCGATCGCACCGACCTCATCGGCCGTTCGGAAGCGTTCAGGACCGCCTATGAGTTGCTGAGGACGGCGGCGCCTACCAAGGTGACGGTATTGCTGACAGGCGAAACGGGCGTCGGCAAAGAGCGTTTCGCGCGTGCGCTGCATGCGTTGAGCCCTCGCGCCGAGAAAGCCTTCGTCGCCGTGAATTGCGCCGCGATCCCGCACGCGTTGATCGAGTCGGAATTGTTTGGGGCCGAAAAAGGCGCGTATACCGGGTCTCAAGCGCCGCGTGCGGGCCGATTCGAGCGCGCCGACGGCGGAACGCTGTTCCTCGATGAAATCGGCGAATTGCCGATGGAGTTGCAGGCCAAACTGTTGCGTGTGATTCAAGAAGGGGAAGTCGAGCGCCTTGGCGCGACGCAATCACGCAAGGTCGATGTGCGCCTCGTCGCCGCCACCAATCAGGATCTGAGCCGTGCCGTGCAGGAAGGCCGGTTTCGCGCCGACTTGTTCTATCGTATCAACGTCTACCCGGTCGCTATCCCCGCGCTGCGCGAGCGCCGCGACGACATCGAGCCGCTGGCGCACGCGATGTTGGAGCGCTTCGCGCGCATGCATGGCAAGCCGCCGCCCACGTTGAGCGATCACGCTCGTGACGCGCTGCGCCGATACGCGTGGCCCGGCAACGTGCGGGAACTGGAGAATCTCATCGAGCGCGCGGTCATTTTGTCGAAGCCGAATCGGCCGGTCGAAGCGCGGGAGCTCTTTCCGGGCATGGGGCTGCCCATCGGCGCGGGCGTCGACCAGCAAGGGCAGATTACCGAAGGCGGCCCGGCGTCGTTCGACTGCGAGGCGCTGCTGGGACAGTTGCAGACGAGCGGCGAAGGGCTCGACGGACTCGAGCGTGCGCTATTGCGCGAGGCGGTGAGCAAGGCAAGCGGAAATTTGTCGGCGGCCGCTCGGATGCTCGGCCTCACGCGGCCGCAATTGAGCTATCGGCTCAGTCGGGATCAACACAGGAGAGGCGATCAATCATGAGGCACCCGGACCTGGTCCATCTTCCACGCACCGCAGCCTCTGCGGGAGGCGACACCGCGCAGCCGGACGAAGCATTGGTTCTCGCCACGGTCGCCACTGAACCGAGCGACCAAGTGCGCACGCTCGGCGAGCAGGCGTATCACGAATTGCGTCAGCACATCATCGACGGACGCTACCCGCCCGGCACGAAGCTACGCGTGGAACACCTGAAAGACTTATATCGCGTCGGAGCGGGTACGTTGCGCGAGGCGTTGACTCGGCTCGTCAGCGACGCGCTTGTCGTCGCCGAGGGGCAACGCGGATTTCGCGTGACGCCGATGTCGCTCGCCGACCTCGAAGACATCACGCGTTTGCGCATTCACATCGAGGTGGATGTGCTTCGCGAATCGGTGCGGCGCGGCGACCAAGCCTGGGAGCAACGCGTGCGCCGCAGCTTCGAGTTGCTGTCCGCCGTCGAGCAACCGGTGTCGATCGCAAATCGGGCGATCTGGGAAGCGCACAACAAGCGATTTCACGAAGCGCTGATCTCGGCCGCTGCGTCACCGTGGACTTACTTGATTTTGCGCATCTTGTCGCAGCACGGCGAGCGCTATCGGCGCTTGTGCATCGGACTTGAAGATAGCCGGCGTGACGTTCACGCGGAGCATGCCTGCATTTTCGACGCCGCGATGCAGCGGGCCGATGCGCGTGCCGCACTGGCGCTCGAGGACCACATCGGCACGACGCTGGCAACGGTCAAAAGGGCTGCGCCCGGAGCGCTACCGTTTGCGTGAAGGGGCGTCGAATAGGTAAATAGCGAGAGGCCTCTCGTTTCGGAAGCATGTCTGCGCACCATACCTGCGACGGCGAGGCGCCCCCTATCCCACAAGCCGCAAGTCCTGCAACAGCGTCGGCACGAGTTCGGAGACGGTCGGGTGGATGTGCATCGCACGACTAATCGTGCTATACGGCTCCTTCGCATACATCACGTATTGTCGACGATTTACCTGGTTCGACATATCCTCGCCAATTAGATGTTAAAAAAAACTAAACCAACGACCAACATAATTAATGGATGCAAGCACAGCTCAGAATCGCCAGGCCTGTCAGCGATATTTCCCGGTCTGAAAGCATGTATTGCGCGGCCCTCAACCTGGTCGTGCTGGCACGATTCCAGGATCATGAGGGATTCGATGGGGTGATGCTCGGACGTTCCGGGATGGACTATCACTTCGAGTTCACCCAATGCCGCGAACACCCGGTAGCGGCCTCGTGGAGTTCGGCAAGTGTTCCCTCCGCCAGGTCTTCCGTAATCAAATGACGCGGCATGTGCCCCCAGCACAAGCTTCCCTGAGCAGATCGCGCTTCGCGCCGAGACGTGGAACGTAGGTACTCACGGCTCTTCGGTGCGTTACGGCGCATTCAGAAACTGCCCGATCTCGTCGAATCATTCTTCCGCCAGCCTGAGTGCCAATATATCAGCGAGTGAGGTTATTTCTAAAACCTTGTTAACTTAATGGCACTGGGGAAACCCCTACTTCAAATACTCCTTTAAGAATTAGGGAAAGATGCCGTTTACCCGATTGATAGCGCTGGACCGATGGCAGTTGGTAACCAACGGGACGATCACGCCGTCTCGATGACTCCTTTCAAAATACGTTCGACTTGGTTAAACTGAGGAATCAACGTGAAATCGAATATTGGCGCGCAGCTTTCATTCAGAGCCCAGATGATTCTGCTGATGGTGAGCTTCGCAAGCTGTTTCCTGCTGTACGGCCTGTGCTCGCTGTTCGTCATCAAGGAACTGCGCGTGAACGGGCCGCTCTACGACAAGATCGTCCAAAACAAGGATCTGGTATCGGATATTCTTCCTCCGCCGGAGTACGTGATCGAGTCGTACCTCACATGCTTTCAGCTTGTCGGCGCGGAATCGGCGGACCAGTCGCGCCTGATCGATCAGCTTAAAGCGCTCAAGGCGGATTACGACGATCGGCATCGATACTGGGCCGGGCAACGCCTGAATCCTGACACTCGCAATGCCCTCATGGACAAGGCGCACCCTGCAGCGCTTGCGTTTTATCAGATCGTATTCACCGACTTCATTCCCGCTCTGCAGCGCGGAGACAAGGCCGGCGCGCTCGACGCGTTGTCTCGCATCTCCCGGCAATACGAAATTCACCGGAAGGCGATCGATCAGGTGGTCGAACTCGCGACGAAGGATTCCAAGGCCGTGGAAGCCGAAGCCCGGGAGCGCACACAGGTGGGAAGCTGGACACTCCTCGTGATCTTCTTTGTAGCACTGGCCTCCAGCGTCGCAATTTCCCGTTTCATTGCCCGTCGCCTTCGCACGCAACTTGGCGGCGAACCGGCTTTGGCAACGAGCGTCGCCAGTCGGATCGCGGCCGGGGATTTGACGGTAAAGATCGGTGCCGCGCCGGAAGATTCGCACAGCCTGATATCGACGATGCAAACGATGCGCGACAGTCTTACACGCATCGCGGCCGAAGTGCGGTCGGGCACCGAAAGTGTCACGACTGCCGCCAGTCAAATATCGGCAGGTAACTCCGATCTCTCGGCTCGCACCGAGGAGCAAGCCGCGTCGCTGGAGGAAACGGCAGCGAGCATGGTTCGATTAACCGAAACAGTCAAGCAGAACGCGGACAACGCGCATCAGGCCAGCGCCCTGGCTTTGCGGGCCACCGACATATCCGCCGCCGGCAACGATGCGGTGCAAGGTATGGTGCGGACGATCGGAGAAATCAGCGGAAGTTCGAGCAAGATTTCCGAGATCACAGGCACCATCGAAGGCATCGCGTTTCAGACCAACATCCTTGCGTTGAACGCGGCGGTGGAAGCGGCACGCGCAGGCGAGCAGGGACGAGGCTTTGCCGTCGTGGCGAGCGAGGTGCGCAGCTTGGCGCAGCGCTCGGCCGCTGCGGCAAAAGAGATCAAGGAACTGATCAACTCGTCTGTCGCGACGATCCAAGATGGCGCGCACCGAGCGGGCGAGGTGGGCGAAACGATGGGGCAGGTGATGTATGCGATCAAGCAAGTGTCGGACATTGTCGCCGAAATCGCCGCGGCATCCGAGGAACAAAGCCGCGGCATCGAGCAAGTCAACCGATCCATCGGTCAGATGGATGAGGTGACACAGCAAAACGCGGCACTCGTCGAGCAGGCCGCCGCCGCTGCGCAGTCGCTCGAAGAGCAGGCGGTCAAGCTTAAGTCCGCTGTTTCTGCATTCAAGCTCGCCGGCGACCGTGTGTCCTGCTAGCGCAGGGGTTAGGCTGATCCTACGCGTGGGCGAGCCATGCTCGCCAACCGCCAAACGCCGTGATGTCGGTCCCGGACTCCAGCCCATACGATTCGCACACGAACCCCGTAACCCACTCGCCATTTGACAGCTCGATCTTCCCTAGCGCAAGCGGAGAAGGAATGGTCGCGAGGAACGAACCCAATTCGAGGCTCGGCATTTCCCAGACCTCGATCGCAATCGCCGCGCCGCCGTCCGGCACTCGCCGCAGGCCGGGCCGCCAGGTGTTATCCGGCGTGGCTGCCAGCGCAGACAACCGATAACGCGGCGCAGTCTGGGTAGCTTCGACCAGGCGTGCGCCACGGCAAATCAAGTCACGATTGAGCGGCAAACCTTGCATATGCGCGCCACACACTGCGACCTTTACGCGATCGTTGTTTGCCAGGCGCCCATCGTTCGCATCGGGTGTTCCGCCACCGACGCATCGGATACCACTCATCCGTTGCAACGTGTCCGCCACGCTCAGGAGATACTGATCCGTGAATGCTCGGCTGAACACGGTGACGCCCCACGGCAGACCATTCGCCATGAACGCAGTCGGCGTCGCGACGGCGGCATAGTCGAGCAGGTTCATGAAGTTCGTGTAGTAGCCGAGCAACGAGTTCGGCCCGATGGGATCGCGTTCAAGCTCCGCGAGGGTAACGGGCCGCGGATACGTCGGCGTCAGAACGAAGTCGAGCGGTTCAAGCACCGCATCGCAGATCGCCTTCAATGCCTGCAAGCGATATTGCGCACGAAAGAGTTCGACGGCGGTGGCGCCAGGCGCCTTCGCCAGCACGTCGCGAATAACCGGCAACACAGCCTCCCGGTCCGCTTCCAACAACTCACCGGCGACACTGTAGCGCTCCGCAACCCATGGTCCTTCGTAGAGCAGGCTCGCCGCTTCGACGAATGGCGCGAAGTCGATTTCGACCGCCTCGCCGCCCGCCGCTTCGAGCGTCGCGCGAGCCTTCGCAAACAACGCGGGACTTTCGGTACAGCCAGCAAATTCGAGCTGCAACGGAACACCGAATCGGAATCTACCGAGCTTGCCGAACGCGCGTGCATCGTTCCATTGCGGGTTCGTGCGGCTATAGGCGTCGCGACGATCGGCTTGGGCGGTGAGTGCGAGCAGTTCGCTGGCTTCGCGCGCGGAAGCCGTAAAGTACGTCATGCAATCGAGCGTCCGGCAGGCTGGCACGACACCGGCGGTCGACAGCAGCCCCTTGCTCGGCTTGAGTCCGACGAGATTGTTCAGTCCCGCCGGCACGCGGCCCGAGCCTGCGGTGTCAGTGCCTAGCGCGAAGCTCGCGACGCCCAGCGCGACGGCCAGCGCCGACCCCGCGCTTGAACCGCCCGAAGGATAGTCGGGATGCACACTGTTACGACACTTGCCGTACGGAGAGCGCGTGCCGTTCAAACCAGTCGCGAACTGATCGAGATTCGCCTTGCCAAGCGGCACGGCGCCTAGCGCGATCAACTGCTGGACGAGTGTCGCGGAATCGGCGGGCATATAGGCGAAGCGGGGGCAGCCGGCCGTGGTCGGAACACCGGCCAAATCGATATTGTCCTTGATCGCGAAAGGAATACCGTACAGGGGCAATGCTTCGATATCCCGCGCTTCCAGCCAGCCCAGATACGGCGCGACTTCGGCTTCGGTCAAAAGATGGATGAACAGATGAAACTCGGGATTGAGCGCGGCGGCTTTCGCCAACAGGCCGCAGATCAGCTTGCGCGGCGTGAGCGTCCCGGCACGGTAAGCGGCCCGCAGCGTGGACAGGCGCAGATCGAGTGAAGACATAAGCGTTGTCCTGGGATAATCAAACACGTTTGATGACAGCAACCCTTTGCCCCGCGCGCACCGGCGAACCGGGCGTGACATGAATGTCCCCGATCGTCCCCTCACACGGTGCATACACGGAAATTTCCATCTTCATCGACTCGATGATGAGCAGCGTGTCGCCTGCCTCGACCCTATCGCCGGGCGATACCCGCACCTGCCAGAGGCTGCCGGCAATCTCGCTCTCCACCGCAATCTCACCGTCTTGCAGCGGTGCTGATTCCGCACGCTCAACGACCGCCACGTCGAAAGCCTCCTGCGCCGCTCCAGCTTCGCGCCAGCGCTCGCGCTCGGCCTGAAACGCGGCTTGCTGGCACGCGCGGAACTGCTGGATGCCGCCGGATTCGCGCTCGAGAAACGTTTGATAGTCGGCCAGCGACAACTCGGTCTCATCGATCTTCAACGGATAACGGCCGAGCGGGAAGTCCGCACGGATACGCAGCAATTCGTCGGCCGAAACTTCATAGAAGCGGATTTGGTCGAAGAAGCGCAATAGATACGGCCGCCCCGCGAAATCCGCGACGTCGCGATAGCGGTTCCACATCTGCAACGTGCGTCCAACGAACTGATAGCCGCCCGGCCCTTCCATCCCATACACGCATAGATACGCGCCGCCGATGCCGACCGAATTCTCCGCCGTCCACGTGCGCGCCGGGTTGTATTTGGTCGTCACGAGCCGGTGCCGCGGATCGAGCGGCGTCGCGACCGGCGCACCGAGATACACGTCGCCGAGCCCCATCACAAGGTAGCTGGCGTCGAAGACGATCTGTTTGACGGCATCGATTGAATCGAGGCCGTTGATGCGGCGGATAAACTCGAGATTGCTTGGACACCACGGTGCGTCCTTGCGCACTGTCGTCATGTATTTGTCGATCGCAAGCCGGCACGCGGGATCGTCCCACGACAACGGCAAATGCACGATCCGCGACGGCACCCGCAAATCCTTCTGCAACAAAACGCCCTGCCACGCGCGCTCGACGATCGCGAGCAACGTCGACAGCGGCAGGCTTTCAGGCTGATAGTGAATCTGCAGCGAGCGGATGCCGGGCGTCAGATCGATCACGCCGGGCAGCCCCATCGTTTCGAGCGACTGCATCAGCGCATGGCCCCGGAAGCGCAACACGAGATCGAGCTCGGTCGGACCGATTTCGAGTAGCAGATGCGTGTCGCCGGAAACGCGTGCAACCAGCCGCTCACGATCCTCCCCGATATCGAGGACGATAGGCGACGTACGCGCCGCGACCTTGGTGAATGCCGGTTCCTCCTCGAACTCGAGCGTCCGCAATTCACTTAGGCGCTGGCGTGCGGCCCCGCGTGCTTCGTCGATCCGCACCGGCACGAACCGCACCTTGTCGCCGGCCTTCAACTGGCCGACTTGCCATAGATCCGCCTCGATGATCGTTACCGGACAGACGAAGCCGCCAAGGCTCGGACCGTCGGGTCCGAGAATCACGGGCATATCGCCGGTGAAATCGACGGCACCGACCGCATACGGGTTGTCGTGAATGTTCGAAGGATGCAGCCCCGCCTCACCGCCGTCCTCGCGCGACCACTCGGGCGCCGGTCCGATCAGACGCACACCGGTGCGGCTCGAGTTGAAATGGACCTCCCATTCGGTGTCGAAAAACTGTTCGATATAACGCGGGCTGAAGTACTCCGGCGCGCCGTGCGGACCGTAGATGACACGCAACGTGCGCACGGCTTCCAGCACGGGAATGTCGGGCAGCACCGCGCCCGCACGCTCATCCTGCAACGGATGAAGATGCAGCACATCGCCCGCACGAAGCGCTCGCCCGCCATGCCCGCCGAACTGGCCGAGCGTGAAGGTGCTGCGGCTGCCGAGATACACCGCGACATCGAAGCCGCCGCGCACGCACAGGTAGGCGCGCGCGCCCACGCCGCGAATCGTGCCGAGCTCGAGCGTCGAACCCGCGGCAACGAGGAGCGTCGTGTTCAACGGCTGTTCGATACCGTCGAGCAGCACCGGCAGATTCGCGCCCGTCACGGCGACGACGGCGTCCGCGTTGAAACGCAACGTCGGACCACTCATCGTAATTTCGAGCGCGGCTGCGTCGGCGTCGTTGCCGAGAAGCCGATTGCCGAGCCGCAGCGCACGGTCGTCCATCGGGCCGGACGGCGGAATGCCGACCGCCCAATAACCGAGGCGACCCGGATAATCCTGCACGGTCGTTTGCGTGCCGCCGCGGACGACTTCGACCGTGCTCGCTCGATACTCGAGCGCCTCAAGGCAGCGCGTCCACGGGTTGCCCGACGCGAACGGGTGGTCGTCGAGGATCTGCCGCAGATAGTCGCGGTTCGTCTCCACGCCATAGATGCGCGTGCTGCGCAACGCGTCGGTGAGCGCGTGGCGCGCCGCGTCGCGCGTTGGCGACCACGCAATCATCTTTGCCAGCATCGGATCGAAATAGGGCGGCACTTCGCAGCCCGCATCGATCCACGTATCGATGCGCAGCGCGCGGCCGTCGGCGCACGGAAGCGCGACGTCGGTCAGCAAGCCCGGGCTCGGCTTGAAATCGCGGCCGGGGTCTTCGGCGTAGAGACGCGCTTGAATCGCATGCCCCCGGGGTTTCAACCCCGCCGCGAGTTCCTGCAACGGCGCGAGCGCGCCCGCCGCCAGTTCGATCATCCAACGCACCAGATCGACACCCCATACCTGCTCAGTCACGCCATGCTCGACCTGCAGGCGCGTATTCACCTCGAGGAAGTAAAACTGTTGCGTAGCGCTGTCATAGACGAATTCGACCGTGCCGGCCGAGCGATAACCGACCGCTTTCGCGAGCTTCACGGCCGCACCGCACAATGCAGCCGAGACGCCGTCCGGCAGATTGGGCGCTGGCGTTTCTTCGAGCACTTTCTGGTTGCGCCGCTGCACCGAACAGTCACGCACGCCGAGGGCGATCGCGTCGCCGCGGCCGTCGCCGAACACCTGCACTTCCAAGTGCCGCGCTCGCTCGATGTACTTTTCGAGGAACACGCCCGCATCGCTGAAGTTGTTCTGGCCGAGCCGCTTCACCACCTCGAAATGCGCACTCAACTCCTCGACGCTCCAGCACACCCGCATGCCGATACCGCCGCCCCCCGCCGTGCTCTTGAGCATCACGGGATAGCCGATTGCCGCCGCTGCGGTTAGTGCATCGGCCAGGCCGTTGAGCAAGCCCGTGCCATTGAGCATCGGCACACCTTCGCGCGCCGCAATCTCGCGGGCCGTGTGCTTCGGACCAAACGCCCGCAATTGGCCCGGCGTCGGTCCGATGAATGCGATGCCTGCGGCTTCGCACGCTTCGCCGAACGCTGCGTTCTCCGACAGAAATCCGTAGCCCGGATGGATGGCCTGTACGTTTTCGCGGCGGGCGATCGCGAGGAGCTTTTCCGTGTCGAGGTAGGTGGCTGAGGCCGGGCCATCGCCAAGACCGCACGCGATAGGCGCCTCGCTCACATGACGGCTCGCACGATCCGCTTCCGCATAGACGGCCACGCCTGTTACATCGAGTTCGCGCAGCGTTCTGAGGATGCGGCACGCAATGGCGCCGCGGTTGGCTATCAGGATTTTCTCGAACATGAGAGGGGACTAATTCATGGGCGGGCCGTCCCGCCACGTAGGCATTGCATGCCGCGGTCGTCCGCGGCAGGGAACGTCTCAGCGATTCGCGTGCATCGGTTGTACACGCGTGCGGGTGACGCATCCTCCGGATGCGAACCTGCGAAAACGCTTCAGTTCCAAATCAGCAGTTCCGCGGGCGTCGGGTTATAGGCATTGCACGGATTGTTCAACTGCGGGCAGTTGGAGATCAGCACGATCACATCCATTTCCGCGCGCAATTCGACATACTTGCCCGGGGCCGAGATGCCGTCTTCGAATGTCAGACCGCCTTCCGACGTCACCGGCACGTTCATGAAGAAGTTGATGTTCGCGCCGATATCCTGCTTCGACAAACGTCCGTCGCGCGCGCAAGCGCGCAGGTAGTTGTCGCGGCAGCTATGCATGTACCGCTTTTCGAGCGCATAGCGCACCGTGTTGCTCTCCTGCGCACAGGCGCCGCCGAGCGTGTCGTGGCGGCCGCAGGTATCGGCAACGATCGTCAGCATCGGATTGCCGAGGTTCGAATACAGCACGGTGCCCGTCGTCAAATAGAGGCTTTGCTGCCGACGCAGCGTTCGTTGCGGGTCGAAACGCTCACGCGGATTCGCGAGCCCGTAGAACAGCGTATCGACCGCCTGATTGCCTTCCAGATCGAGAATGCGCAGCGTCTGCCCGGCTTTCAGTTCGTGAAGCCACGGCTCGCCAGCCGCGAGCGTCTCGCGATAGACCGCGTGTTCGGGGCATTTGTCGCTGACTGTAAGCGTCGTTGTCATGGTGTCAGGCTCCACTCAAAGGAAAAAGCGGTCCGTGTTGATAAAGCCGCGCACATTTTCCTCACATGAGGTTCGGCAAAGCTCGGCTACGCTGCGCTCCGCGCGACTCAACGCAAGCCTGACCGGCTTGGGTTCGTAATGCGGATTCGGATCGAGCGGATGCTGGATCGCTGTGAGCACGACGAGCGTGTTCATCGGCGCATACAGGTCGACGTAATCGCCGGCCTTCGAATTGCCGGGCACGAAACTCAAGGCCCCGGCGTCGGTGACATCGACACGGCTAAACAAATTGAGCGTCATCAGAAGGTCCGAGATGCCCAGCCCCCACTTGCCCATTTCGACAAGCAGGTTGTCGGTGCCATTGCGATAGAACGCATTGCGCAGCTCCTGATAGCGTCCCGTGCCGTACCGCTCATGCACTTCGTCGGCATTGGACACACCGCCGATGGCGTCGTGCCAACCGCAAGTGTCCGCGACGATCGCGGCAAGCACGCGGCCCATATCGGAATAAAGACAATGACCCGCGGTCAATTTCGCCGTGTGTTGGCACTTCAGGGTGTCCGGGAGATTGAGCCGTTCGCTCTTCTCGCTGGCGTTGATCAACATCAAGCTGACGTTCGCGCCGCCGCGCAAATCCATGATGCGCAACGACTGACCGCGCTTGACGATCAGCGATGCGTGGCCGCCGCCGGGGACGGTCTCTTCGAGTAGAAAATCCATGTTGTGAGGACTCCCGTTAAGCTGAGACCGCTGCGACACGCGACGCGCCTTCCACCGTGGCTCGAGCCTTATGGACGGACGACGCGGAGTCGCGACTGTGGTCCAGCGCAATGTTGTAGGTAATGCGCGCGCCATAAGCGCCGGGCGCCTGAGGATCGACACGGACCTTGTCGAATACCAGGACACGGCTGCCGAGCGTGAAGCCTTCTTTTAGGTCATGCGTGACCATGAAGATCGTCAGTTTCGATTCGCGCCACAGGTCCAGCAGCAAGTCGTGCATATCCTTGCGGATGCCGGGATCGAGCGCGCCGAACGGCTCATCGAGCAGCAATACGCGCGGCTTCATCATGAGCGCCTGGGCAATCGCGAGACGCTGCTGCATGCCGCCCGACAGTTGCTGCGGATACTTGTCCAACGCGGCGCCGAGGCCAACACGTTCGAGCATTGCTACGGCTTCGTCACGCGCCGCACGCCGCCGTGCACCGAACAGACGCCCCATCAACCTCGCTCGCGGCAATTCGAGCCCCAGCGTTACATTGCTAAGCACGCTCAGATGGTCGAATACGGAATAGCGCTGAAACACCACACCGCGATGTGCATCGGGTTCGCGCGGCAAGCGTTCGCCGTCGAGCAGAATCTCGCCGCGCGTCGCGTGTTCTTGGCCGAGCAACAGCCGCAGAAAGGTGGACTTGCCGCACCCCGACGCACCGACCATCGAACAGAACTCGCCCTCTTCTATCCGCAGGTTCAATCGTTCGAGCACGACCTGGTCCCCGTATTCCTTCCAGACGTTGCGAACTTCGATCATCGCGCGCCCCCGCCATACCAGGGGAACGACCATTGCGTGAGGCGCCGTAGCAGTTCGTCGGCGAGCCACGCGAGCAGCGTGATCCACGCGACGTAAGGCAAGATGACATCCATCGCAAGATAGCGGCGCATCAGAAAAATGCGGTAGCCGAGGCCGTCCGTCGAAGCGATCGCTTCCGCCGCGATCAGAAACAGCCACGCCGCGCCGAGCGAGAGACGCATCGCGACCAGCAAGCGCGGCAGCACTTGCGGCAACACCAAGCGTAGGACCAAGGTCCAACTCGTCGCGCCAAGGGTCTGCGCCTTGACCCACAACTCCGTAGGTATCTCGCGGATGCGCGCGTGCAGATCGCGGATGATCATCGGCGTAATGCCGACCACGATGAGCACCACTTTCGACAACTCGTCGAGCCCGAACACGATGAAGAGGATGGGCAGCACCGCGAGCGGCGGAATCATCGAAAACACCGTAATGAACGGTGAAAACGTTGCGCTCGCCATTGGAAAAGCGCCTGTTGCGATGGCCGCTACCAAGGCGATCGCGGCACTGACGACGAGGCCGATGCCGAGTCGCCTCAAGCTCGACACGGTATCGTCCCAGAGCAGATACTCGCCCGTGCGCTTGTCCTCGTTGAATGCCATTTCCTTGACGGCATCGACCATTTGCGCGGCGCTCGGCAGCAGTTTGTCATCGGGATTGACCGCGAGCCGCATCGACGACCCGGTGAAATAGACCGCCATCAACATGATGAACGGCAGCAACAGCAGCATCAGACCGCCGCTTCGGCTGGGGTGTCGATTGATGAATCGCATGGATGCGTCCCTCTTCGAATGCGGGGTGTTCGGGTCAGAGCTTGCCGTCGGCCGCCATTTGCACGTAGGTCGGATCGAAGCGCAGCTTGACGTTGCCCTTGTTGCCGATCACGACGCCCTTGTCGAACGCCATGCCGACCGCGTCCGCGCTCTTCGCGTCTTGCCCTAGCAGACCGTGATCGAACGAGAACTTCGCCACGCGCATCATGATCTTCGGCATGTCGGGGTTGGTAACGAAATCGAGCGCGGCCATCGGCGTATAGAACAGCGCAGTGGTGGACAGTTGGCCCTTGAAACCCGCGAGATCGGTGCCCGACGCCTTCGCCATGGCAGTAAGCGCAGCGGTGCTGCCAGCATTGTTGGCGTGCATCAACGCCACCATCTCGAACCAAGCGCCCGTGAGCGCCTTGCCGAGCGCCGGGTTCTCCTGCAAGGTCTTCGTGTTGACGACCATCATGTCCATGATTTCGCCGGGGATTTTGCTCGAATCGAAGACCTCGGAGACGTTCGGCTGTGCCTTTAGGTCGGCGAGCATCGGATTCCACGTCACCACGTTGCGGACGACGGGCGTCGCGAACGCACCGGAGATGTCGGCATCCGACGTGTTCACGACTTTCAGGTCGCGTTCGCTCATGTGCGCGCTTTCGAGGGCGCGCGCGAGCAGATAATGCGAGACGGAGAATTGCACCAGATTGACCTGCTGGCCCTTCAGGTCGGCAATCCGCTTGCCCTTGCCCTTCATGAGCACGCCGTCGTTGCCGTTCGAATAGTCGCTGACGATGAGCGCGGTCGAATCCACGCCGCCCGAGGCGGGGATGGTCAGCGCGTCCATGTTGGTCATCGCGCAACCGTCGAACTTGCCGGCGGTGTACTGGTTGATGGATTCAACGTAGTCGTTCAGTTGCACGACATCGATGTTGATACCGTATTTCTTGGCCCACTTCGAAACAATGCCTTGCGTTTTCGCCTCGCCCCAAGGCATCCAGCCCGCGTAGATCGTCCAGCACACCTTGAAGTCGGTGCGACCCGCGGCAAACGAGGACGTGGAAGTAAGAGCGGCGAGAGAGACGGCGGCGATACCGAGAAGGCGAACGAACTTGCGCATGAGGTTGACCTCGGAAGGACGGTTAGCGACGGAAGGGAGCAGCGCAAACATCGCGTTCTCTCCCGGGCTTTTGTCCCGCCGTGTAACCTCGCCTGAGGTCGACAGCTCTCGGACCAGCGCCTGCATGAAGCAGGCCGGAACCCTAGCCGTCCATTTCCAGATTGTGTGTTAAACCGGTGACGCGCCGGTCCCTTGTGCATCGATTAAGCGAGAAGCGTGCCAACGGAAAAGAGGCTTGATCAGCGGTGTGCACGACGTTTTTCTTGCTCCGCTTTGGGTGATGTGCACTTTAAAGTGACACCTTGACTCTTTATCGGTGCATGGGCGTGGCGGTCCTTGGCGTCCGGCAACGCCACGAGGCGACGCGCATGGAAGTCAATCACTGAACAGAAGCTTCGCAGCGACCTTGATCTCAAAGTCGAAGCCATCAAGCCAGGTCAGCCCGACCGCGGTGAGCATCGGATGCGGCGCGTCGCCCCAAAACTCTGGCACGACCTGCCAGACGCGCTCGAATGTCGCTTGCGGATCCGCCATGAACACCGTGGCATCCATCACATCGCCGAACGCGCACCCGGCCTCGTGCAGGATCGCATTCAGGTATCGAAAAACAGAAGTTAGTCGCGCAGGTGTACCGGCGCGCCCATCGCGCCCCTCGACTAATCCGCTAAATGTTTAACCGCGACGTCCACAAACGCGCGCAGCCGATGCAGCCGCCTGAGATCGCGGTGGTAGCCCATCCAGATCTCACGGCTTGGCGGCTCGTCTCTCAGATCGAGCCGGCGAATGGCGCCCAGCTGATCTCCGACAGGTCGCGGCAATACGGCAATGCCCAAACCTCGCCCGCACATCTGCGCCTGGACATTGCGGTTGTTCGACTGCAATACGACACTCGAGTTGGGGAAGCGATGTTTTAACCAGTCGATATCCGGAAAGCTGCCGGTCGACGTGTCCATCGCGATCAAGCGGTGCCCAGTGCCGTCCCCTTCCACCGGGTCCGCACTCGTGGCGGATACGTAGACGCCGTAGCGCATCCGAGTCAGCCGTCTTTGCACGATGTCGGGCACGTTGAACGGAACAATGCGGAAGGCGACGTCGGCTTCACGCTGGGCGAGATTAAACAAGCGTGTTCCGGTCAGGACCTCGATTTCAACGAGCGGATACGCGCTCGAATATTCGGCGATCACGGGTGGCAACACATAGGCGCCAAACCAATCGGCCGACGACAATTTGAGCGTTCCTTCCAGCTTCTGTTGCTCGCCGGTCAGCCGGCGCTCCATCGTCAACGCACTTTCTTCCATCTGCTCGGCGAGCGGCAGGATAGCGGTGCCTTCCTCGGTCAAAACGAAACCGTCCACGGTTCGTTGAAACAGCACCTGCCCTGTGGCTTCTTCGAGTGCGCGAAGCCGTCGGCCGATGGTGGGATGACTGAGCTGCAGCCCGCGTGCGGCGGCGCCGAGCGTCCCGGTGCGCGCGACCGCGAGGAAGATCCTGACATCGCCCCACTCCATATCCACGCACCCACAAAAATGAACGGACGGTGTGCATTATAGTGAATTGTCGAACGAAAATGAATTTGCGAGACTTCGCTCCGTCGCATGTCGCAAGGCCCTCACGATGCACGGCTCGTGCGCCGCGCACTCCGCAGGTTACTCACATTTAAGACAGGAGAAGGGCCATGGCCTTCTGGAAAAATGCAGCCCCCCGCACCGTGCGTCGCGGACACATGTGGATTTCCGGCGATCGTATTCAACGAAACGGCGAGACCTACCAATGCGGCCCGCTCTTTGTCGAGTGGGAAGCGCCCGAGCAGGTGACTCGCCCTTGGCCGATCGTGCTTCTTCACGGCGGCGGCTATCAGGGCACCGAGTGGTTCGACACGCCGGATGGTCGGCCGGGCTGGGCGCAACGCTTGGTGGAAGCGGGCTATGCGGTTCTCGTCGCCGACCGCCCGGGGCAAGGACGCTCACCCTTTCACGTCGAGACGATGGGGCCGATGGGTCCGGCGTTTTCCTATGAACACGGCCGCCATATCTACTTCCCGGCCGAATACGAAGCTCGGCACACTCAATGGCCCTTTGCCCGGGATGACGAAGCTGCAATGGACGAGTTCATCGCGGGCTATGGGCCGCTGCCCGCTGACCTTGCGTTTTCCGAGGACATGGAGGCGGACAGGATCGCGAAGCTGTTGGACCGAATCGGCCCGGCGATCCTGCTGACGCACTCGGCGTCGGGGCCGGTCGGCTGGTTGGTGGCTGATCGTCGGCCAAAACTCGTGAAAGCGATCGTCGCGGTCGAGCCGATGGGCCCTCCGTTTGCCGAGATTCCCAATATCGGCTCGCTGACCTGGGGCCTCGCGGCGGCGCCGCTGAGCTGGGAGCCGCCCGTCGCGTCGCCTGACGAACTGCGCGCGGCTGCGCCCGGCGCGCATCGGCTGCCTGCGCTCGCCGGTTTGCCGATCGTCGCCGTAACGGCCGAGGCTTCCGCTTTCGCTGCCGCTAGTCGACCCGCGATCGAGCAACTCAAGGCGGCAGGCAGCGAGGCTGAACTGCTGCATCTTCCCGACCATGGCGTGTTCGGCAACGGCCATGGGCTCATCTACGAGAAGAACTCCGATGATGCGCTGGCACCGGTGTTGAACTGGCTCATCGAACACACCGAAGCGCCAAACCAGGCGCGATGACAATCCCGAAAAAAACGGGTGGATACTGGAGAATCAGATGGAAATCGGAATAATTGGTCTAGGCGCAATGGGCCGGGAAATCGCCCGCAATCTGGGTGCTGCCGGTCATACCGTCCGCGCATGGAACCGCTCCGGCGGGAATGTCGAAGGTGTGCGGATGGTTCGGACGCCTGCGGAAGCATTGCGGGGCGAGATGGTCTTGACGATGCTCTCCGACGACGCGGCTATCCGCAGCGTCCTGCTGGATGCGAATCTGCTGCGTCAGTCACGGCCGGGCCTCGTGCATGTCGTGGCATCAACGATCTCCGTGGCATTCGCACGGGAGTTGGTGAAGGTTCACAGCGTGGCAGGGATCGGCTATGTGGCTGCGCCGGTGTTGGGGCGGCCGGACGTTGCCGCCAAGGGCGAGCTCAATGTGCTCGCCGCGGGCGCGTCGGCCGCTCTAGAAAAAGTAAAGCCGGCGCTGGAAGTCATCGGCAAACGCGTCTGGGACATGGGCGAAGCCCCCCCTGCAGCCTATGCCGCCAAAATTGCCTGCAACATGATGATCGCGATGGCGATCGAGGCGATGGCAGAAGCCGTAGTTCTAACCGAGACGAATGGTGTTTCGCGGGAGCGTTTTTTCGAGCTGATCTTGGGAACGATGTTTGGTAGCCGTCCTTATCAGACCTATTCCAACAATATCATCCGGAACGAGTATCGACCTGGCTTCAAGGCGTCGCTCGGGTTGAAGGACCTCCGTCTTGCCTGCGATGCAGCAGAACAGGCTGGCGGCACGTTGCCGATGCTCGCTGCGGTGCATGGCCGGATGAGCGAAACCGTCGACGCGGGCATGGGCGATCGCGACTGGTCTGCGATCGCAGCTTTGGCAGTTGATCCGTCCGCGCACAACGCATGATGGACGCCACTACGGTCCAAAATACGTCAGAAGCTCATCTGCGAACGGGCGAACTCGTTGCGCTGTTCGAGGACTGGCGGCTCGATCAGCCAATAAATCGCAAAACTTGAAAGCATCGCCCGTCTCGCCCTTCTACGATTGCTTGTACCGAACCGGATTCTGCGGATCAGCGCGGAATATGCGGCCGACCTCCGCGCAAAGGTCGAAAACGTTCTCAGCTTTGAGCGAATCGAAGCGCTCGAAGCTGAAGTTGTTTCGGCCCATTCTCGATTCCCCTAACGCCCCTTTGTATGCGGGCACGATCGGAAGGCCGTCTCGCGTCGTCGAGATATACACGCTGATATAGCGCAACTGCAGTGCAACACCGATCACGGGCCACGATATGGACTCGCCGCCTGAGCGAGCCGTGTAGCTGAATCTTCCATGCCCGATCATGCTCATGCGCATCCCGGGGTGGCCTGGCGGTGTCCCTTTGTGGAAGTAGCGCCGCAGGCTGGGCGCGGCTTCTCGGATCAACGCACTGAGCTTGTCTAGATCCTCACGGCGCTCGGGATCGAGGTTAAGGTAGGACTCGAGGGTGGTTGCATGGACCTGGAACATGAAAAGGGGCTCCTGCGGATTGCCTCCATAACGACGAACGAATAAACGGCAATTCGACAGAGCACACCGTCGGATCGGAGGGGCAGCGAATAAAGCTGATGCAGATTGCATTCCCCGCACATACCTGCTTCAATTGCCTACGATAATGGCGCTCCAATGCGCCTGGCGCGCGATGGATTTTCGCGCCAATGTCATCGGCAAAACGAAAAACCGGGCATTCGCAAAAACGAACACGTGCATGCTGCATTAATGCACAAAATACCGAACGAAACAGCCGTATAAAAAGAAAGCGATTTTGCGCCATCCGGCGCATCCCCCGGCCGCCATGAGATCCGCGGCGGCTATCTTCATCGACGTTTCGCGTAGGAGACCTATCGTGACCGCCGTATCGAAAGCCCTTCGTTCCGCTTTTAGCGAAATCCCACCTCCCTCACAAGCCACGCAACTCGTCCAATGGCAGGACGTCAGCACCGTCGATCTCGCACCGTACGCGCCGCCCAATGCCTCCGTGCCGATGGGCCAGTACGCCGTCTACACCGTCATGCAGTGGGCGCAAGCACAAGGTTTCGCGGGCGCCGTGCCGACTTGGGAAGTCGGCGACGGCACGTGGGGCGTCATTTGCTTTGTCAGCCATCCCGGGGTGAGCGTCGTCCAGATTCCGATCGCGAGCCTGCCCGGATACGACCCCAACAATCCCCAAGCCTGCGGGCAAGCGATCATGCGTTGGGCGACTGCGCAAGCGAACGGCGCGAATCAACTCGCCATTCCGACCTACGTCAGCGACGGCGTCAATGCATCGGCCCTCGTCTTCACGCAGAGCTATCCGCAGCTGTCCTTCTATGACGCGCCGAATACGCAGCTGTATTTCTCGCTGGGGCAGCCGGCCAAGCTAGTCGATCTCACGGACCCCGCCGTGTGGGCCAACGCCGCGATGCGCGTGGCACAAAACATCGGGTACTCGGCGGGCTGGCCGACGTGGGAATGGACCACCACGCGCGGGCTGATCGGCATCCCCGAATACGATCTCGGGCCATTGCCAGAGGCGAGCTCGGATAACGTGGATACGGTGGTCGCGGTCCTGCACCAAACGTATCTGGCGCTGCAGAACTGCGAGAGCGTGGCATCATCGCTGACCACGGGCGTCTTCGTCGATTTCACGGCCGCGCCGATCGCCGATCCCACCATGCAGATTCTCGTCGACTGCTTGTTCGGCGCGGTGCAGGCTTGCCTGAACGCCATCCCCGGGGTGGGCGGTGTACTGGCTTCCCTCGTGTCGACGGGGGTACAGGTGGCGATAGACGCGACCAAGAGCAGCGGCGGGACGTTCTCGCTCGAGCAATATCAAAACATGCTCGTCGATGCGACCAATGCGACGATCGATTACGTCACGCAGATGCACGACAATCTGCAACAAGCGAGCGGGGACGATTTGCAGAACCTGTGGCAATCGCCGTACGCGGATCCGATGTCCGGGCGCAGCGTGGCGCTCGGTATGCTGGCTTATACGCCGCAGACAGTCGTCAACGGCGACGAGTACTGGGCGTTGTTGTCGCAACAGCTCGTCAAGAGCTATATGGACAACCTCAAGATCCAGATCAGTTCGCAGCTCTACGGGATTCAGTCGCGTACCTATCCGAATCGCGCGCCGGATAAGCAATGGTGGGACGGAACGATTGCATCGGTCACGGGGCCTGGCGGGGATTGTTCGCAATACGTCGCCGATCGGGACGACGATCTATCGGTGTGGTACAACGGCGCGCAGCAGGTAGACGACTATGTGACGCTCAACGAATGGTGGATGCAGAGCCTTGCGAGCGGCCTTCCCTCGTATCCACCGACCTCGCTCGTCTACAACCTGTTCTCCGACGATGGTTTCGGCGTGACGACAGGCGGTTGGGCGGGTCCTTTTACGAAGCAGCAGTACTACACCCAGTTCTTCGTGCCGCAGACTCAAATCGGTCTCGATGGCACCTATGTACAGCAATGGGCGTACAACCAGCCCGGCGTGATCGTCGGCGCGACGGTCTTCGGTCAAGACTTCGCGCAGATGGTGGCGGGCTACACCGATAGCTATGGCCGGGCCTACGTCAGTTCGTCACAAGGCATCAGTGAGGTTGACCAGATGTGCGGGTTCACGCAATCGATCATTACCAACTATCTGCAGCAGATCGTGAATCCGTGATGACGGTCGTTCGGTAATCGGCGGCTCATTGCCGATTTCGAACGGGGCGCGTTTCGCTCACCTGTGGGGTCGACTCGCGGCGAAACGCGCCGGGCTGGAAAATCAGCGTATTCAGATGCTCCAGCTCAATTCTCTCCGCACCGCGGAGAGAAGTGCCCCGGCATGTGTAGCGGAGGCGGCCGACCGACGGAAGCCGCCTCCAAATGCGCCATCGGCGCAACGGTGGCGAACGATTGCAGTCGATCGGAAACCGGTCGCGACACTCCTCGACTAGCACGAGTGGCAATAGAAATCGCCCCCCTTGCCCGACCATGCCATCTACATAGTAGAGGCTCGTATGAAGCGGATCATTCGATCCTGATAGCGAGTTCCTCGGCATACGCATTCAACTGATCACCCACGTGCACCCTGAGCACATCGATGAAGCGTTTGATTTTCGCGTCGACGAATTGACGCGACGAATACACCGCGTAGACGTTGCGCTGACTTGTATGAAATTGAGGCAAGACACGCACGAGCGATCCTTTTCGCAAATCGTCAATTGCCGAAAAGCCGGCGATGAGGCCGATCCCTGCGCCCGCCTGTAGTACCGTGGACATGGCATCCATGTCGTTCACGCCGAAGTGAGGCCCCATCGGACGATACACCGCCTGGCCGTCCCTGCTTTCCAGATGCCACTCGTCGGGCGCGTAATCAACCGTGGTAAGGAGTACACATGTGTGATCAACCAAATCTTCAACGCATTCGGGCGCCGGATGCTGCGCGAGATAAGCAGGTGACGCCGCCAGGATGCAATGGCTCGCACCGATCTTCTGGCTCACATACGCCGAGTCCGGCAGTGTGCGTGCAATGACGATCGCCACGTCAAGCTGCTCTTCGAGCAGATTTGGCATCCTCTGTGACAGCATGAGGTCGACCGATACTTCCGGGTATGTGCTCCGATAGGCGAGCACGGCTTGCGAAACAAGTTCACGACCTAACCCGGGAACCGCGTGCACGCGCAATACACCGCGCGGCTCCAGCAGCGCATCACGCGCCTCCGCTTCTGCGCGTTCAATGTCCGAGAGGATCGCAACGCTACGTTCGTAAAAGCGTCGGCCCGCGTCGGTTACTACAAGCCGTCGCGTCGAACGCTGCAGCAACCGCGTGTTGAGACTGTCCTCAAGCACCGAGACCGCCCGAGAGATGTTACCGACGGTCGTATCGAGGTGGTTTGCAACAGCCGTGAAGCTGCCCATCTCGACCACTTTTGCGAACACCGACATGGTGTAGACCTTGTCCATTGGGCACCCTTGTTTGAATTTTTCGTCGAAGCGCTGCGGCTGGCTCGCGCGAGCTTGCGATGATAGAGCCGGCGCCTATTTCGTGCAGTACGCCTCGCGCCCGTCTCATTTGAGCACGTCCTTTCAATATCATTTCATTCCGGCCGGAGATTTTCTCTCTGGCGACAAGATTCATTCTTTCCAGCCCCACTAAGTCGCCGCCCGCATCACGCCTAGACTTGGTCCCGAAGTCAGCCAATCAAAACACGGAAGTTCCGACCCGAGCGCCGCTCGACCAGGCAGATCACCCGGATACGCCGCAGTGCTGGTGTTCGTATTCAGCTCGCGGAAAGCACGTCTTAATTCGCAGTCCTAATTACATAGGTTATCAACATGAATATCACTTACGACGCACTTCATCTTTTCATCGATGGCGAATGGATCGCCGCAAGCGAACGCGAAACGGCGCCCGTGATCAACCCCGCCACCCAGGTTGAGATCGGCCGCGTCCCGCTCGCGACGGCAGCCGATCTGGATCATGCTCTGCAGGTCGCCGCACAAGCGTTCGAAGTCTGGCGCAACACCGTGCCAGTTGAACGCGCCCGGATTCTCAAGCGCGGAGCAAATCTGATGCGCGAGCGCGCCGAGCACATCGCTACCGTGATGACGCTCGAGGAAGGCAAACCGCTGGCGGAAAGTCGCGACGAAGTCATGCGTGCCGCCGAATACTTCGAATGGTTCGCCGAAGAGGCGCGTCGCATCGACGGCCGTGTGGTGCCATCCAACCGTCCGGGTGTGCAACAGCTCGTGAAGAAACAGGCGATCGGGCCGGTAGCCGCTTTCACGCCGTGGAATTTCCCTGCGATCACTCCGGCGCGCAAGCTCTCCGCCGCGCTCGCAGCTGGGTGCAGCATTATCATCAAACCCGGGGAGGAAAGCCCCGCAACGGCGCTCGCGCTGGCACGTGCACTGGACGACGCCGGCTTGCCCAAGGGCGTGCTTCAAGTCGTATTCGGCGTGCCCGATCAAGTTTCGAAGCAACTGATCGCGTCCCCAGTAATCCGGAAGGTAACCTTCACGGGCTCCGTGCCGATCGGTCGTCTGCTGTCGGCACGCGCAGCCGAAGGCGTCAAGCCGATCACACTGGAACTCGGTGGCCACGGGCCCGTCCTCGTATTCAACGATGCGGATGTCGAAAAAGCTGCCGTCGAAGGCGCAGCCAATCGCTTCCGCGGTACCGGCCAGATCTGCATCTCGTCTACGCGTTTCCTGATCCAGCGCGACGTTTATGACGAGTTCGTCAGGCACTTCGTACGCGCTGCGAAGGCGCTTAAGGTCGGAGATGGCATGGACCCGGACACGCAGGTTGGGCCGCTAGCAAATCCGCGCCAGCTCGCAAAGATGGAGGAACTCGTCGCGGATGCCGTGGGGCGCGGCGCAAAGGTCCTCGCCGGTGGCAAGCGCATCGAGGGCGAAGGTTATTTCTTCGAGCCTACTGTCCTCGCGGACGTTCCGTTGGATGCGCGTGTGATGCACGAAGAACCGTTTGGCCCGATCGCGGTGGTGATGCGCTTCGACGCTCTCGCCGATGGACTTGCCGAAGCGAACCGGTTGCCATACGGGCTCTCCGCCTATGCGTTCACGAGTAGCGCACGTACGGCGATCGACGTAGCGAACGGTCTAGAGGCCGGCATGATCGGCATCAACCAGTACCGAATCGTTTCAACTGAACTGCCGTTTGGCGGCATGAAGGAAAGCGGTCACGGTTCGGAAGGTGGCGCCGAGGGCATCGAGCACTACCTCACGCACAAGTTCATCAGCCAAGCTTGAAGGAGCATCGCCATGTCTCACGCAGATTTCGGCAGCCCGCGCGAAGCCGCGCGCGCTTTCACGCCCAAGCTTTCGGCATTCGTCGACGACACGCTGTATCCGCGTATCTGGAACGACCCGACGCTTTCGCCGCGCGACCGCAGCCTCGTAACCGTCGCCGCGTTGATTGTGGGGGGGCACCTCGACGAGTTGCCGTCGCACCTGCGCCGTGCGGTGACGAACGGTGTAACGCGTGAAGAGCTCTCCGCAACAATCACACATCTCGCGTTCTATGCGGGGTTTCCCGCGGCCATCTCGGCATCGGCTGCGGCGCAGGCAACCCTTGGCGCGCAAGTGCCATCCGAAGATCACGCCAGCAATTCGTCTACGACGCAGGAAGATTTGAAATGAAAGCCATCACATTCAGGGAATTCGGCGAGGCCGAGGTTCTTCAGCTCGCCGAGGTTCAGGCACCCGAGGTCCGTCCCAACGATCTACTGGTGCGGGTCCATGCCGCAGGCGTGAATCGCGCAGATCTTACACACCGGCGAGGAGGATATGGCCGGCCGAACTTCGGCGACTCGACAATCATGGGGCTCGAAATCGCAGGCGAAGTGATTGAGACCGGCAGTGCCGTGCAGGGTTACAAGGTCGGTGATCGTGTGATGGGCGTAGTCGGCGGCGGGGCCTATGCAGAACAGGCGCGCATCGACTGGAGGATGGCGATGCCCATTCCAGTCACGCTCGACTATGTTTACGCAGCTGCAATACCGGAAGTCTTCGTGACTGCGCACGAAGCGCTGTTGCATCTCGGCCGCTTGCAGCGCGGCAATTCGGTGCTTATTCACGCTGCGGCGGGCGGGGTGGGCTCCGCAGCTGTGCAACTGGCTTACGCGACCGGTGCGACTATTTTCGCGACCGCCGAAGCTTCGAAGCTGGAACGCGTCGTTCAGCTGGGTGCGGACCATGCGATCGACTATAAGGCGCTGGATTTCGCCGAAGTCGTCGCGAACAAGACGAACAAACGAGGCGTGGATGTTGTTATCGACTTCGTGGGCGCGCCATATTTTTCTCGGAACGTCGCGTCGTTGGCAAACGGAGGCCGGCTCGTGCAGGTGGGTATCCTGGCCGGAGGCGGTGAAGTGAGCGTTGGTCTAGAACAGATCCTGTACCGTCATCTGCAGATCATCGGCACGGTGATGAAATCGCGCGATCAGCACGAGAAACACGCGATGGTTCGGCGATTTCGCGAACATTGGCTGGAACGCTTTGCAGGTGGTGCGAGCCTGGAACCGGTCGTCGACAGCGTATTTCCGCTGCACAATGCCGCAGCTGCTCATCGACGTTTGGAGTCGGCTGTAAACGTAGGAAAGATCATCCTAACGATGAACGAAAACACCTAACGAGACGCTCCTTCTCGTCGCATGCCTATGCATGGACGGACTCGGGAGTGAGGTGGGGAATAGCGGTCACTCGGGCGAATTGCGCGAGTGACCGCCGCATATGGACGACTCCGGGTCGACGACGAACGCACCAGACCGACCCGGAGCCGTCATCCGAGCCGCTACGCCGAAAACGGCCCGCTTTCAGTCCAACGGCCATTGGCCACCGCAAGATCCCATACCGTGTGTTGATCGCCACAAGCGGTCGAACCTCCCTCGGCCATGGCACGTCGGCATTAGCAACGAAGGCGACATGTGACGCGCATCCAGGGCGAGACGGTCAGGCTGCAACGCACAGACCGGAGCATTGAAGTCGGTCTGTACGTTGGCGAACATCTGAAAGACTTCGCTTCGCTTACGATCCTTTCCGACGCTTCTTCGCACCTTCCCTGGGGGGCAATGATGGAAAGCACGCCGAGCACGGCTCAACAGGAGTCTGGCGATGACAACACGCGCCCGAGTGAGCCTTCCCCTGAACGGCTACTCCAACTGGGCATGGGGTTCTGGGCGTCCAAAGCCCTCTTGTCCGCCGTCGAACTCCGTGTGTTCTCGCGCCTCGCGACCCGTCCGCACACAGCAGCGGAGCTTGCTGACGGAATCGGACTCCATCCGAGATCAGCCCTAGATTTTCTCGACGCGCTGGTCGCGTTGAATCTGCTGGAACGCGACGACGGGACATACCGCAATACCCCGGACGCCGACCTTTTCCTGGACACGGCCAAGCCCAGCTACGTGGGTGGATTGCTGGAAATGGCCAATGCGCGCCTATACCCGTTCTGGGGTTCCTTGACGGAAGCCCTTCGCACGGGGCAGCCACAGAACGAAGCAAAAGGAGGTGGCAATCCGTTCGACGCGATGTATCGCGACGAACACCGACTACGGGGCTTCCTGCGGGCGATGAGCGGGGTCAGCCTAGGCACGGCCAAAGTGATTGCGCAACGATTCCCCTGGCAAAACTACAAGACCTTCATTGACATCGGCGCGGCCCAAGGCGCCTTACCTGTACAGGTCGCGCTCGCCCATCCCCACCTGCGCGGTGGCGGCTTCGATCTGCCGGTGGTAGGCCCCGTGTTTGACGAGTACGTAAAGTCGCAAAACCTTCAGGAACGGCTACATTTCCATCCAGGCGACTTCTTCAAAGATCCTTGCCCGACGGCCGATGTGCTCGTGATGGGTCACATCCTTCACGATTGGGACCTCAAGCAGAAGCTCGAACTCCTCGCGAAATGCTTCGCGGCGCTGCCTCCCGGAGGTTGCCTGATCGTCTACGACGCGATAATCGACGACGACCGAAAGCGCAATGCATTCGGATTGCTTATGAGCTTGAACATGCTCATCGAGACGCCTGGCGGTTTCGACTATACCGGGGCCCAGTGTCGCGAATGGATGCAGCAAGTCGGCTTCAAACAAGTACGCGTCGAACCTCTAACGGGCACGGATTCAATGGTGATCGGAACCAAGTAGAAACTCGCCGGGAGATCCGCAAGGCATTTTCAGGTGCGGAAATCGTAAACAGCGCTTACGGTGAAACTGTCACGCGTCAGGGTCTACCATTGAACGTCACCAGATAACGGGCGATATCTTCAACACTTTCGGGGGGAAGCGGCGCGCCGTAGACCGCCCGCATCTTGGTCACTTCGGCTTTCCAGTCGACAAACGTCAGCGGTGGTTGGCGGATCACCATACCCGCGGAGTGACACATCAGGCAATGCTGGTTCGCGAGGTCCGATCCGGGCCCTTGCGGGAAAGCGTTTCCCGCGGGCAGCGAAACCTGCACGGTGTCTTGCGCAACGCTCGCTGGCGATTTGGCTGCTACCACGCCCGTCGCAACGGCACCTGCGAAAGAGAGGGTGACCCACGCCCATGCTCTCATGATCCGCTCCTCACGCCGCAACGACGGTCATCGATTCAATCACATTACGCATGTAGCCACCGGGATTCCAGTTTGGATTGTCCGGCTGCTGAACACCGTTATCGTTGACAGCCTTTACCTTCAGCACGAGTTGCCCCGCATGCCGCGGAAGGAACGACGCTTCCCAGCGACGAAAGCTGTATTTCCCATAATTCGGACCAAGCTTCGCGGGCGCCCATGTCATCCCGTTGTCTACCGAGAAATGTACCTGCCGAACGCCTGCGTCGCCCCCGAACGCAATACCGCGTATAGCCTGCGGCCTGCCGACATCCACGACAGCGCCGTCGCTCAGGTTCGTGATGAATGAGCGTGGCACCATCCGGTTGATCGGGACGGTCTTGACTCCGCTTTGGCCCGGTGACACGTTCGCATGAGGCGTGTCGGGAATCTGATACGCCTTGGCCATCCAGAAGTTGGTGTCCGGCGTGTCGATGACCTCGATGTCGTCGAGCATCTTCACCCAATAAGTCGAATACCACCCGGGCACGACCAATCGTAGGGGGAATCCGTTTAGAAGCGGCAACGGCTTGCCGTTCATTGCGAATGCCACCATTACTTCGCCATCGCGCGCGTGATCGACGCTCAGTGTTTTGACGAAGTCGGGGGTCGCCGCAATCACGCCTGCATCGGCCCCATTGAAGCGGACCTGAACCGCGCCCGCCTTCACGCCCGCGCGGTCCAGAATGTCCTTGAGGCGCACGCCCGTCCAGCGGGCGTTGCCCATCGCGCCATTGCCCCACTCGCCGCCTGCAACGCGGGGATTGAAAAAGCCGCGCGAGTTCCCCGCGCACTGGTTGACGGCGACGACCTCGACTCGCTCGAACTCCCTGGACAGCTCTGCAAGTCCGAGTACGACTTCGCGCTGCACCGCCCCATGAATCTTGACCCGGAAGCTGCGCGCGTCGACTCGCATCGGTACGTCGGCCACGTGCCAGCGCACGAAAAACCGATCGTTGGGCGTGAAAACGCCCTGATCGAAAACAGAGAATGGTGTCTCCAGCAACGGCGGTCGACTGCGGACCAGCAGCATCTCGCCTTTCTGCGGAAACGCCGTGGTCAATTCCCGCAGCCCGTTTTCAAACGGCAGCGTGATCGCATTCGCCGCTCTAGCAAAGTCTGACAGACCCCAAGTAAGGCAACCCGCGCTTGCCGCCATGAAGGATTGCAGCAACTGACGACGCCTGATGTTGTATTGGTCGATCATCGCTTTCTCCGAGTCCGCGAACAGGTGGGCACTTTCGTCGCGCCAGGAAGATTCAGCCTGTACCCGAATTAAATATATGCGCCCAGACGGTGAGGCTCTACGGGGAGTTACCCGCGAGTTTTATCTTCTCGAGCCAATCCAGTTTCACCTGAAGACGCAGATTCGGCTATGCCGCCGAAGGGTATATCGCCGACCGATCTCGCTGCACGCTATGCCGCCGCTCCAGGCCTCAGCTAAGCTTGTCCAGCAAGCTATACCATGCCACCCCCGCCGCGATGTAGAAACGCTGCAGCCCGTGCAAGGGAATCGGCGTAATCGGCGATTGCGGATATGGAAATGCGTTGCCGCTACCCGCGAGCCGCGCCGCGATGTGCTGTCCAAGGCTCGTGCATAACGCAATACCCCGCCCATTGCAGCCGAGCGCCATCGTCACACCCGGCGCGGGCTCGTGAATGTGCGGCATAAAATCCCGCGTGATGGCGATCCGCCCGGCCCAACGATATTCGTAGTCGAGTCGCCCCAATTGCGGAAACAGCAATTCCAGCGAGCGTTGAAGATGCGCAAAATCCTGTGGCCCTCGCGGTTCGGTAAAGAAGCCGCGCCCGCCCATCAACAAGCGGCCCGCCGCATCTTTACGGAAATACAGCAGCAGTCGCTGTGAGGTTGAAGCAGTTTCACCATGGGCGAGGATTGCTTGCGCATCCGCTGTTGCCAGTGGCCGAGTGGCGACGATGAAGCTGTTGGCGCTCAACACCGTCTGCGCCAATCCCGGCCACAGCGAGCCCGTGTAACCGTTGGTGGCAATCACCACTCGCTCAGCTCGGACCGCTCTGCCCGTGCTGGTGGTGGCCACCCAACGCGCGCCTTGCCGCTCGAGCTTGGCCACCGTTGTCCGGGCATGCACGGCAGCCCCTGCCTTTTGCACGGCACGAACGAGCCCACGCACATAAGCGAGCGGCTGAATCGCGCCGGCGCGACCGTCGAGCCAGCCGCCCGCGAAGGCGTCGCTGCCCACACGGCGCGCGACAGCCGCCCGGTCGAGCAACTCGACGTGCACGCCGCGTCGTTCCCACTGCCGCGCACGCGCATGCATGGCCGGCACGCCCTTCTCCGAATACGACAATTGCAGCCAGCCGGCACGCACCGGCTGGCAGTCGATTGCATGCCGGTCAATCAAATCGAAAACGAGATCGGCCGAGCTCGACACCGCGTCAATCAGCGGTTCAGCGCGCTCGGCGCCCAGCATGCGCACGAGATCGTCCGGATCGTGCTTGAGCGTTGGGTTGACCTGCCCGCCATTGCGGCCGGACGCACCCCAGCCGGGTTCATTGGCCTCCAGCACCGTCACCCCGGCGCCGCGATCCGTCGAGTGCAGCGCCGTAGAAAGCCCTGTGTATCCGCCGCCGATAATGAGCACGTCCGTGTCGATCGATTCCAGCAACGGCGGAACCGGCGGCGCCTCGGGCGCCGTTGCGGCCCAGAGCGACGGCGGCAATGGCTCACTCCGAGCAATATCGGTTTGCGGCATCGTCATAGGGCCGTATCTCGCGTTGTCGCCTCATCGGGTTTGTGCAACACGCGGCGCAGGAAATCCTGTGTACGCGGGTGACTTGGAGCACCCAGCACCTCCACCGCCTGCCCTTGTTCGGCGATGGTGCCGCTATGCAGGAAGCAGACGCGGTCGGCCACCTCGCGCGCAAAGCCCATCTCATGCGTCACCACGATCATGGTCATGCCTTCGCGAGCCAGCCTGCGCATTACTTCCAGCACATCGCCTACGAGCTCCGGATCCAGCGCGGAGGTAGGCTCGTCGAACAGCATCGCCTCCGGTTCCATCGCTAGGGCGCGTGCAATGGCTACGCGTTGCTGCTGGCCGCCGGAGAGTTGATTGGGATAAGCCTGTGCTTTCGCGACGAGGCCCACTTTGTCGAGCAGCGCCATCGCCTTGGTCCGCGCAGCGTCCGGACGCTCGCCCTTCACATAGACTGGGCCTTCCATCACGTTCTCGAGCACCGTGCGGTGAGGGAACAGATTGAACCGCTGGAACACCATGCCCATACGGCTTCGCAGCGCGTGGATTGCCTTGCTCGTGCGGTCAACGCGTTCGCCGAAAGCAACGATTTCGCCGCCGTCGTATGACTCCAGCCCATTAATGCACCGCAGGACAGTCGACTTGCCGGAGCCTGACGGGCCAATCAGGCACACCACCTCGCCTTTGGCCACCTCGAGGCTCACACCGCGCAGCACGTGGTGGTCGCCGAAACGTTTCTGCAACTCGCGGATCTCGATCATGCCTTGCTCCTCCCTGCCCCCATACGCCGCTCCAGCCGGCGCAGGCCATAGACCAGCGGCAAGCTCATCAGCAGGTAGAGCAGCGCAACCAACGTATACACGGTCATGTTTTGGAAAGTGGACGACGCGATCAGCTGTCCCGCGCGCGTCATTTCCGCCACGGTAATGGTGGACACGAGCGACGAATCCTTGAGCATCATCACGAGCGTGTTGCCGTAAGGGGGCAACGCGATACGGAAGGCCTGCGGCAGGATCACCCTGCGCATGATGAGCGCGCCGCGCATGCCCATCGCTTGTGCGGCTTCACGCTGTCCCCAGTCGACGGCCTCGATACCAGCTCGGAAGTTCTCCGCCTGGTAGGCGGAATAGGCAAAGCCCAGACCGATGACGCCCGCCTGCAACGCAGTCAGCTGAATCCCGATGTCGGGCAGTACGAAATAAATGTAGAAAAGCTGCACGATGATCGGCAGCCCGCGGATGACGTTGACGATGCTCGCGCCTGTAGCCGACAACACACGCACAGGCGATAGTCGGATCAATGCCAGGGCGAGGCCGATCACGCTGCTCAGCAGGAACGACAACACGGTCACCTGCACCGTAACCACCGCTCCCTTCAGCAGAATCGGCAGGAATGCTTGCGCTTGCTGGAGGAACGCAACTGGGCTCATGACGAATCACATGCCCCACTTCTGATCGATCGCCGCCAGCGTGCCGTCAGCTTTGATCTTGACAATGGCCTTGTTGATCCGTTGAAGGAGCTCGGCATCGCCTTTGCGCACTACGAGGCATACGTCGCCCACGTTCACGGGCTTGTAGCTGGAAACGAGCTTCACGCCGTGCAATGCATTCTGCCGGATCTGATAAGCGACGATCGGTTGATCCCCGAGACCCGCCTTGATCCGGCCGAGCGCTAGATCGCGCGTCATGTCGGCGATAGAGTCGTAGCTGCGCACTTCTTTGAAGATGCCCTTCTTGCTGAGCATGTCGAGAAACACCGTGCCGACCTGCGCACCCACCACTTCACCCTTGAGGTCATCGAGCGAGGTGTAGGCCTTGTTGTCGTCGGCGCGCACGAGCAAGCCTTCCCCATAGGAGTAAACCGGCTCCGAAAAGTCAACCACTTGAGCGCGTGCCGGTGTCTTCAGCATGGCCGCCGAGATGATGTCGATCTTGTTAGACGTGAGCGACGGAATCAGGGCCGAAAACACCGTTTGCTGCACGTTCACGTTGAAGCCTCCCGCCTTGCCTACGGCATTGACGGTGTCGACCATCATTCCCTGGATCGAATTGCTCTTTACGTCGAGGAACGTGAACGGCACGCCGGTCGCAGTGGCACCCACGTTATACGTGGGCGTGCCACCTTGCGCCCATCCAACGATCGCGTTGCCGAGCAGGCACAGGACCAATGCAGCGCGGCGCGAAAAAGAGACGAGGGACATCCGACACCTCCTGGCAAAAAGAAGAGTTACACAGCGAGATCCGATAATCGATGTTACAAAATCGCTAGACCATCATGGAAAACCATATATCGACGCATGAGAATCGATATGCGATTCTACAATCACCCCCAAACCGAAACGATCCGAAGGTATCGCTCCCTGCCATGACTGAAACTGACGACGCGCCCAATCTGCTGTTCAATCAGTCTTTGGAAAAAGGGCTTGCCGTACTGAGCGCGTTTGACGCACAGCGCCGCACCATGACGATTGCTGAAGTGGCGGCGGCAGCCGACATCAACAAAAGCTCGGCGCAGCGAATGGTTTTCACGCTCGAGCAGTTGGGTTATCTGCGCAAGCATCCGCAAACGCGCCGCTATCAGCTCACGCCCGCGGTCATGAAGATCGGCTTCAACTATCTCGCGACTAACACGCTCATCGACGTGGCTAACCCGTTTTTGGCCGAACTGACCAAGCTAACCACGGAAACATCGTGCTTGACCGAGCCGGATCAAGCCGAGATGGTCTACCTCGCCCGATTTGTGAGCGCGCACTTCGTGCCTGTGCATATGCCGATCGGCAGCCGCATTCCCATGTACTGCACAGCGTCCGGACGCGCCTACCTTTCAGCCCTGGCCGAGCCCGAAGCCCGCGCGATCGTCGAAGCTTCCAATCGCATCGCCCACACCAAGCACACGCGCACCGAAGTGGCACAGATCGTGGAAGCGTTGCGCGAGGCGCGCCAACGCGGCTACGCCACTAATCGCGAAGAGCTCTTTCTTGGTGACATGACCATCGCCGCGCCGGTCGTGAGCGCCAATGGTCGTCCGCTAGGTGCCATTCACCTAGTGGCGCCGACCGGCCGCTGGAGTCTCGAAGACATGGAAGCGAAGCTCGGCCCGCCGCTGTTGCAGTGCGCGCGAGCGATCAGTTCATCGGTGCGGGCATTGGGGTAGCGCGGAGGGCGGACACTCCGCACACGCTCGGCCAACAGCACGGTCAGATTAAAATCCTCATACTTCTCACTGACCGGTAGCCATGGCCTTGACCGACTTCCAAGAAGGCTACGTTTTGACGCGTCACTGGCGCGATTCCGGGACGCATACCGAAGTCGAATTCTGGCTGTCCACGCAAGCCGGGCCACGACTGTTACGTTTGCGCGATCAGCCGTGCGTGGCGTTCATCTCCGCGGACCAGCGCGCTGCGGCCGAGCAAGTATTGAATGGCGATACGCGAGCCGAACTGCGTCCGCTCTCGCTCAAGGACTTTCGACAACGTCCGGTGCTCGGGCTCTACACGCAGCAATACCGCCATCTCGCGGGGCTGGGCAAACGAATGGCGCAAGCAGGGGTCGACATCTATGAAGCCGATATCCAGCCGCCCGATCGCTACATGATGGAGCGATTCATCACGGCGCCCGTGCTGTTTCGCGGCGAAGCCGACGAACACGGCCGCCTGCTGAACGCAGAGATGAAGCCGGGAGCGCAATATCGCCCACGCCTCCGACTCGTGTCGCTCGACATCGAAACGAGCGCGCATGGGGAGCTTTATTCGATCGCGCTCGAAGGGTGCGGACAACGCCAGGTATTCATGCTCGGGCCCGAAAACGGCGACGCGGGCAGACTCGATTTCCAGCTCGACTACTGTGGCAGCCGCGCGCAAATGATCGAGCGTTTGAATGCGTGGTTCGCCGAGCACGACCCGGATGCGATCATCGGCTGGAACCTCGTTCAATTCGATTTGCGCATCTTGCGCGCGCACGCCGAGCAATGCCGCGTGCCGCTGCGCCTCGGGCGTGGCGGCACGCTGATGGAATGGCGCGAACACGGGGCGCGCGCGCAGCACTATTTCGCCGCGGCCGCCGGCCGTCTCATCATCGACGGGATCGAAGCGCTGCGCGCGGCCACCTGGAGCTTCCCATCGTTCAGCCTCGAATATGTCGCGCAATCTCTGCTCGGCGAAGGCAAATCGATCGACAATCCCTACCAACGCATGGAAGAGATCCAGCGCCGGTTCGACGAGGACAAGCCTGCGCTCGCACGATACAACCTCAAGGATTGCGAACTTGTCACGCGTCTCTTCGAGAAGGCGGATCTCATCGCCTTTTTGCTCGAGCGCGCTTCGGTGACCGGGCTGCCCATCGATCGAATGGGAGGATCGGTAGCGGCTTTCACTCATCTCTATCTTCCGCGCATGCATCGTCTCGGCTATGTCGCGCCGAATCTCGGCGATGTCGCGGGTGAGAACAGCCCGGGCGGGTTCGTCATGGATTCGCGTCCCGGCCTTTACGATTCGGTCCTCGTGCTCGACTACAAAAGCCTGTATCCATCGATCATCCGCACCTTTCTGATCGACCCTGTCGGGTTGATCGAAGGCTTATCCGATCCATCCGACGAGCAGTCCGTGCCAGGCTTTATCGGCGCGCGGTTTTCGCGACGCAAGCACTGCCTGCCGGAGATCGTACGTCAGGTCTGGGAAAGCCGCGATCGCGCCAAGCGTCAACACAACGCACCGCTTTCGCAGGCGCTGAAGATCATCATGAACGCGTTTTACGGCGTGCTCGGTTCATCGGGTTGCCGTTTCTTCGATCCTCGCCTCGCATCGTCGATCACGATGCGCGGGCACGAAATCATGCGGCAGACGCGCGAGCTGATCGAGGCGAAAGGCTACGACGTGATCTATGGCGACACTGATTCGACATTCGTCTGGCTCCGGCAACCTTACGCCGAGGATGACGCAGTAAAGATCGGCAATGCGCTCGCCGGGCACGTCAATACATGGTGGAAGGCGCATTTGCGCGAGCGCTACGGACTCGACAGCGCCCTCGAGCTGCAATTCGAGCGTCACTACTCGCGTTTTCTCATGCCGACGGTGCGCGGCGCGGAAGAAGGCAGCAAGAAGCGATATGCGGGGCTCACGCGCGCGCAGAACGGTGGCGATGACATCGTGTTCAAAGGGCTCGAAACTGTCCGCACGGATTGGACGCCGCTCGCCCAGCAATTCCAACGCGAACTGTATCGGCGCATATTCAAGCGCGAGCCTTATGCCGATTATGTTCGCGATTACGTGCGGCAAACGTTGAGGGGCGAACTTGACGATCAACTCGCCTACCGCAAACGCCTACGGCGCCCGCTGAAGGACTATCGCGCCAACGTGCCGCCGCATGTGCGTGCGGCGCGCGTGGCCGACGACTTCAACCGGGCGAAAGGGCGGCCGCTCCAGTATCAGAACGGCGGATGGATCAGCTATGTCATGACAGTAGCCGGCCCACAGCCGCTCGAGACGCTGGCGGCGCCGATCGATTACGGTTTCTATGTCGAGCGACAACTGAAACCCGTCGCCGATGCGATTCTCGCTTTCATGGGCAGCGACTTCGAAACCGTGATGTCAGGCCAGGCACGTCTTTTCTGATCGGCGCGGCACCGTTGAGATGGGTCTTCGCTTCGGCCCGTGCAATTCGAGATCAAGGCACAGACCCGCGCGTGTCTCGCATTCTCGGTCCTTCCTGCCGCCACACAATGCCCGCGTTGCAATGTTCAACATGAACGGACTCTATGATGAGCTTATGACTCAGCATCTGATCCGATAGAACAAGGCCATGGAAGCGCCTGTCCGACGCGCGGCAGCTGTCATCAAGAGCCGCTGATGTTTTCCTGTGAGCCGCCGGAGGGTCGATTACGATCGGGTGGGCGTCACAACACATGTCGTTCCGGGGTAAGAAAAGGGTGGTTTTCGGAAGGTCGACGGCGCTGCACCCGCTAACCTGGTGACATTGACTCCGGGAGCTGAGAATGCGGGCGCGGTCTCTGATGGGTGTGTTTGCTGCCGTTTTCGCGGCATTCTCCTGGTCGCTCAATTTTGTTGCGCCTTACGTGATCGGTCCGTACTCCATCTACGACCTGGCTGTGACGCGATTCCTGCTTTCGGGAATATTGGGCGCCGTTCTGTTCGTCGCCGTGAAGGATCGCGGTGCGCACGCGACCTTAGTAGACTGGCTGGTCGCGGCGTGGCTCGGCCTCGTCGGGTATGTGGGCTATTTCGTGACTATCATGTCAGCCGTGCGCTTCGCCGGGCCGATTGTCCCGCCAGCGATTGTCGCGACTGTACCCGTGGTGCTTGCCATTGTCGGGAATCAGGGCACACAGGCGACATCGTGGAGGGTTCTGAGTATTCCTCTGGGCTTCATCACGTTGGGCTTGATGATGGTGAACTCTTCCGGGTTGCTCGAGGCCCTCGATGGTTTGTCGACTCGAGTCGTCGCAGGCATCGCGATCTCATTTGGCGCAGTTTCACTCTGGACGGCCTTCGCCCTATCCAATCGGAACGCGCTGAGAAAGCGCCCGACGATGGACCCGAGGAAGTGGACGGCGATGATGATGATCGGTGGCGCGCTCGAGATTGCGCTTTTTATTCCACTTGCGGCACCACTGTCGCTGTTAAATATCACCAGACTTGGCATCCAGTGGTCGACATTCGGACTCGTTCTGGCGAGTTCAGTTGTTCTGGCCGCAGTAGGGTCGATTGGTGGTTCGTGGGCATGGACGATCGCATCGAAGAAGCTGCCAATAGGGCTTGCAGGCCAGCTTATCGTGACCGAGACGGTATTCGCGACGTCGTTCGGGCTCGTGGCAAGTCATCGGTGGCCTACGTTCAACGAGGCGTTCGGCATCGGCGCCATCGTTTGCGGGGTCGTTATAGCGTTGAAAGTCCTGCATTCACCGGCAGCACACTCAAACCGGATTTCCAGTTGAGTCGCGCTGGCGATGCGCCGCATGATTGACGCGGCCGCTTCGGGTCTAGAACCGGCCGCCGGTGCGAGGACTCGCGCATGCGGTCTGTCCAATCGTGCTCTCCCGGAATGCGCACGAAGCGTCATCCCGAGAGTGCGTTCGTCCAACGGCTGTCAGAGCCCGAAGTAAGTCTCGCGCACCGCGTCGCTCGCCTCGAGTTCCTGGCGTGTGCCCGACACGCGCACCTTACCGTGGTCGAGCAGATAGCCTCGGTCGGCCAAGTCGAGGAATGCGATGTTTTGCTCGGCGATCAGAAGCGACGTCCCGTCGCCGATCGCGGTGCGCAGCGCGTCGATCACGTTCTTGACGAACACCGGCGCAAGTCCCGAAGATGGCTCGTCCATCAGCAGCAAACGCGGCTCCGAGATCAAGACCTTCGCAATGCCGAGCATCTTGCGCTGCCCGCCCGACAAGCTCGCCGCCGCCGCGCGCCGCTTTTCCGCCAGCGCGGGGAAGAGTTCGAACAGCACTTCTCTGCGCTGACGAATCTTCGCTTTAGGCATGAAATAGCCGCCCAGGGCGATGTTCTCGTCGATCGACAGAGAGGGAAACACCCCGAGTTCGGACATGAACGCGATGCCGCGCTTGATCCGCTGGTCTGGCCGCATCTTGTCGATGCGCTCGTCGTCAAGCATGATGCGCCCACCGGTGCACGGCAGCAGTCCGATCAGCGTGCGCAACAGCGTGCTTTTGCCGGCGCTGTTCGCGCCGAGCAAGAGCACGGTCTGCCCGGGATCGACCTGCATGTCGACGCCCCAGAGCACCTGCATCGCGCCGTAGCCGGCTTGAACGCCTTCGATAACAAGGGATGCCGTCATCACACCGCTCCAATGAATGCCGCGATCACTTCGGGGTCGCGCGAAGCGGTCGCGAGCGGCCCTTCGAACAACATGCGTCCGGCGCCGAGCACGATCACGCGCTCGGTGATTCGGTTGAGAAATTCGAGCAGATGCTCGACCACGATCATTGCGATGCCACGCGCCGACAACTTCTCGAGCAGTTCGGCCATCACGTTGAGTTCGGCCGGGTTGAGCCCCGCGCCGATCTCGTCGACGAGCACAAGCTTCGGCCGAGTCGCCAGCGCGCGCCCCAGATCGAGCAGCTTTTGCTGATTCACCGTCAGCGAACCCGCGATACGCGTGGCCACACCGGCCAAGCCGATCTCGTCCAAGATGGCGTCGATCTCGCTCGGTTCGAGGCGCAGGCAGCGGCCGGCCACCTCGACGTTCTCACGCACGCTCATCTCCCGAAAGACCTTCGGCACCTGAAACGTCCGGTTGATGCCCAAATGCGCACGGCGGTACATCGGCAAACGGTTGATCTTGTGACCCATGAAGTCGATCACGCCGTCGTCGGCCTGCAGCAGCCCGGAGATGACGTTGATCGTCGTGGTTTTACCGGAGCCGTTCGGACCAACGAGGCCAACGATCTCGCCAGGTGCGACACCGAAGGTCACGTCGTTGAGCACGACCTGTGCGCCGAAGCGCTTGTTGACCCCGGCCAGTTGCAGCAGTTCAGAAGACATGGATACCCCGGCGTTGCAGCAAAGACAGGAGGCCGCCCGGCAAGAACAGCACGAGCAAGACGATGAGGCCGCCGTAGATGAACTGGAAGTACTGCGGCGTCGAAATGCCAATGGCGGCATACAACGTGTAAAGCAGCGAGGCGCCGACGATCGGTCCGATCACTGTGCCAACACCGCCGAACAGCACGAATACGATCGCGAACACGGAGAACTCGAGCGTGAAGACCGCATCTGGATAGAACACGGAGATCCCCCACGCATACACGCCGCCCGCAAGGCCGGCGACGAGCGCGGAGACGAGCCACGCGACAAGCCGCGTGCGCACGACGTCGATGCCGGCCATGGCCGCGCTGACGGGATCTTGCTTGACCGCGCGCAACGTCATGCCGAAGCCCGACTTGCGGAAGTACGCGGCGAGCGCACATGCAGCGAGCAGCACGCCCAGCATGCAGTAGTAACTTGCTTGCGGGTCGTAGACTTGTTCGATCTTGAGCCCGTACGGACCGCCCGTGATATCGGCGAGGTTCGGGTTCGACACGACGAAGAAGATGATCTGCGATGCCGCGAGGTTCGCAATCGAGAAGTACGCGCCGGACAGCCGCAACAGCGGGCCGAGGATGAGCCCGATCAGCGCCGCTGCGAGTCCGCCGCCCGCCACGCACATCAGCACCGGCAGGTGGGTATGCATGACGAGCAGCGACGTAGC
Source organism: Trinickia sp. Y13 (assembly GCF_029522115.1). Lineage (GTDB taxonomy): Bacteria > Pseudomonadota > Gammaproteobacteria > Burkholderiales > Burkholderiaceae > Trinickia. The sequence goes on from NZ_JAKWFK010000004.1 coordinate 478,166, forward strand.
ATAGGCCCCGGTACCGAAAAAGCCGACGTAGCCGAACGGCAAATATCCGGTAAAGCCGTACAGCAGGTTGAGGCCCTGCGCGAGCACGATGAAGGTCATGATCGTAAACAGCAGCGACTGATTGCCGTATATGTGCGGCGCGACGGCAAACACCGCGGCTAACACCGCGAGCAAGATGGCGCCACCGCGGGCGCGGCGCAACGTGGTCGGTCGCGATTCGATCGAAGTGGATTTAAGCAAGACGCACCGCCTTTCCGAGCAAGCCCGAGGGACGAATGAGCACGATGATCAAGAGCAGCGCATACGGCACTACGTTCGACCAGGACGAGTAATAGGTTTGCATCAGCATCGTGCCGAGCCCGAACACGAGCCCGCCGGCGATCGTGCCGAGCGGATTGCCGAGCGAGCCGATGATCACGATCGCGAACGCGGTCGTGGTGAGGCTACCGCCAAGATCGGGCGACACCGAGCCGAGCAGATACGGCACGAACACGCCCGCAATGCCCGCGAGCGCAAGACCTGCGACGAACGCGATCGTCGAGACCCGGTGCACGTCGATACCGGTCGCCACCGCTTCTTCGCGGTTCGCCATCACGGCGCGCGTAGCGTAGCCCAGACGCGTGCGCGAGAAGTACAGCCAAAGTCCCACAAGCGCGGCGAGGCTGACGCCTGCTGCCCACCACCAGCTATCCGGGAATTGCTGACCGAACACGCCCAGATTGCCGCCGCCGAGCGCGTCCTCGGGCAATGAGCGCTGATCGGCGCCGAACGCGAGTACCGTCAAGGCTTCGAGCATCTGGCCGATGCCAAAAAAGAGAATGAACGACAGCATTTCGGGGTCTTCACTGCGTTGCAGCCGTGGCACCACGGCGCGGTAAAGCGGCCAGCCGATCACAATCGCGCCCACTACCGCGAGCGGTATCGCCCAGAGCGGATTGAGCCCGAAACGATTCGTGACGAGCCACGCTGTGTAGCCGCCAAGCACGATGAACTGCCCGTGCGCGAGGTTGATGATGCGCATGACGCCGAACACGAGGTTGAGCCCCAGGCCGACCAGCGTGAAGAAGATGCCGTACAGGATGCCGCCGACGACGGCATAAGCGAGAAGTTCCACGATCGTCCTTCGCAAACTAGGATGCCGCGGCCGGCGCCGGACTGCGCGCCGGCCGGGTCCTGATCAAAAAATGTTACGGACGCTTAGTGCTTCGGTGCGGGGAACACCGGCTTGCCCGTCGCATGATCGTCCGGATACACGACGACGAACTTCAACTTGTCCTTGCCGTCCGGCACCATTTGCGCGACCGGGAACGGCTGGCCGAGCTGCGCACCGTTCGCATTGATCTGGAATGCGCCGAGCAGCGTCGTGGTTTTGCCCGACATATCCATCAGCGCTTGATGGAAGTCGGCCTGCTCGAATTTCGGTGCATCCTCGAGCATCTTTTGCATCACGATGCCGGTGTTGTAGCCGGCCGAGTCGAGGAACGTCGGCGCTTTGTTGTCCGCAGCTTGGAACGCCTTTTCGAACTGCGCCGTGTTCATGCCGTAGGTGACCTTCTCATAGCGAACCAGCGGCGGCGTGGGATACGTGTACGTATAGGCGAGCGCATCGGTGCCGACGTTCTTCGTGAGCAGTTGCAGCAACTGGCCCGGGAAGATCGTGAAGGTCATGTCGAAGTGCAATCCGCTTTGCGAGAGCGCGCGCAAAAACGCGATGTCGTTCGGCGGATAGCCGAACTCGAGCAGTGCTTGCGGATCGGCGGCCTTGGCCGTGTGCAGCAGCACGTTGTAGTTCGATTCGTTCGTCGGGACGCTGTGATAGAACACGGGCTTCACCCCGCCCTTCTCGAGTTCGGCCTTCATCGTCTCCGCCTGCGACGCGTCAAAATCGTTCGCGCCGTAGATGATCGCCACGCGCTTGATCTGCTGCTTGAGCAGGAAGTTCGCGAGCGGGATCGGCCACACTGTCGACGACGGAATGCTGACGTCGGCGAGGTAGTCGGTCTTTTGCGTGAAGAAGTTCGCGCCCGAACCGGTCGGATCGATCAGCAGCATGTGGTGCTCGGCCGCCAGCGGCACAGCCACCGAAGTCAGCACCGAGCCGAAATCGGCCACGAGCACATCGACCTTGTCTTGCGTAATGAGCTGGTTATAGAGCGTCGTGGCAGTAGACGTCGAGCTCTGATCGTCGTACGCGACGAGCTTCACCGGGATCTTCTTGCCGAATGCTTTGACGAACACGCCGCCGGTCTTGTTGACGTCTTCAGCCCAGAACTTCAGACCTTCGTATTGACCTTGCGATGCCACAGCGAACGAACCGGAGCTCGCGTAGAGCGTGCCGATCTTGATTTCAGAAGGAGCGGACGCGGCATGCGCGCCGAAGCTGGCAATGGCGCAAGCCATGGCGGCAGCGGCGGCTTTCAGGACAGTAAGGGGCTTTCGGGTACGACGAGCGTCCATTGAGGGTCTCCTCTGGATGGGTGGTGAAACGATGAAATAGGCCGATCCGCTGTGCGTGACGGTGCAAGCCGACGCACTTGGCTCGGTTTTCCTGAATTTGAAAGGAAAAGAAAAGCGGCGTTAAAGCCAAGCGTAAACGCTCGAACTCATCAACCGTCTCTGAAGGACAGGTTCATTTGAAGTCTCCTTAGGGTTCGTTGGATGTTTTGAGATACATAAAGCAACTGCTATGCCAATTCGTGCATGCGGGCCGATCGCCTTGATACGCCGAGGCCTCGGCAGATTGTTCGTTGCGCGCTGTGCGAAAACCCGCAATTTCCCGGCAAGGGGCGGCTGAGAAATGTGACAGGTCCCGCCGCGACCTTGCCGCGGGCGGTAAGGTCAGCACGTCTACCTGGCGGAGAGCGCATCTCGACAGGGTCGACCAAGAAAGGACGGATGTCTAGCGGAACATACCGCCGATTGACTCGAAGCCGAATTTGCTTTCTCGAATCGGCGTTGAACTTTCAATTCGCGACGTTTTCGCATTCGCCACTACAACCATTCACAAGCCTCGCGCGAGCGACCCGTCTTCCGCGAATGCATGTCATTTAGTCCACGTATTGATTGCGTGTTTAGGCGCCGCCAGTAAGGAAGCGATTGACATTTAGCTTTCGAAATGCTCGGCCGCGACGACGATATCCGCTCGACGAACATCATCCGCAAGATTTGGGGTCTCGAGGCGATATCGCAGAAGAACAGTTTCGGCTGCTTAGGGCCAAGATCAGTGAACACAAACACCGCGTAACACCGCGGCTGGACTCGAGGCTCAAGGTTACGACTACGTCTACCCGATCGCCCTGCGATTCGCCGGCGAAATTAATGATTGGGAGATGGAAAATGAATTGAGCCTGCGCCCTGGCTTCAAGAGCGGCAGCGGACAAAGCATCAATGACTACCCTACCGCGAAAGCCGGGCAGTGGGCAGCGGTGTTGCGCGGCATGTCGCGCGCGATCAACGACGTGCGAACCAAAACGGCGGCCCCGTTGAGATCTGTCGTCCAGGCACCTCGCACGTCCGTCTCGTCATCGCGATTACACGACAGCACCCCTTCTCTACGCTGTCAGCGCTCAGTCGACATCCCACCTGGCCGAGTTGCACCCGACACGATTGAGCATCCCCGCCTATCAATCGCCATAGTCGCGCAGCCTTCAACCGCATTGGGGCACTCCGCGGTTTCCTCCATCGGGCTTATTCGACGCCTGCCAACATGCACGCAGGTATGCACATTCATGCGGCCGAGGGCAGGCATCGAATATCCCTTGACGACCCCGGTCCGATGCTGAACCACCGTTGCAGACCCAACCGGCCGCTTCATCGGCCAATAGCGGCCGATCGGATGCGAATGCTCACCCTTCTGCGACACCATTTCGTTGCCCGCGCCGCAACCAATGGCGCTTTAGGCACGGACCGCGCCGTCAGATGTGCGGACCGCCCTTGACCGTACCGCGTGTGTTACTTGACGGCAACGCCGGCCAGCTGCCCAATCCCGTCTGCCGTCTGTACGCCCACATGCCTTGCGACAACACCTAGGCCACCCACCACCGTGACACCTGTGTCGGCCACATCGAACTCGGTTCCTGCGACTGTGACCGTCCCCTTGATGTGGTCACTGCCGGCGAGCGCGCCAAAGAGTATCCGTGCCGCAACGGGCCTTTTCGTGAATTCACTGACGTGCAGCACGACCGGAGCGCCCGCCGCCGTAACCGGAATACCGATCTTCGTCATTTCGGCATGGAAAGCCCCGAGAAGATCCGCCTTCGCTTCGGAAGAAATGTCAAATGATCCAGTATCGATCTGCAATTCGCTCACACCGCCAGCAAGTGCGACGTGTACATCGTGCCCTCGGTCAGCGGGTAGAGGATTCATGGTTGGCGCTCCCGCACACCCGGCGAGGAGGAAGACGCAGGTCGCTGAAAGATGGATAAAACGCATTTTGTGTTTCCGGATTTGTTGTTTAGAAACTTGATGACCGGCAGTGCCGCGGCCAAGGCCTCAGCCGCGCTGCGGGTCAGAACTTTCCAAACCGCGAGAGCTGCGGTGTCGCCATCGGCTTGGTGAGTGAATATCGGCTGTGGGCGATCAGTTCTTTAGTGTTCTCGTAGTGCTCGGCATCGCTTAGTCAATCTGGGCCGGCCCACATGATAGAGCTATGGGCCGCCTATCGGCGAGCGGACTTCTTGATAGACGCTTGTCGCCAGTTGCGAGCACGCTGCTTGTAGGCGAAGCGTAACAGCATTGGTGACAAGCGCCTGCATAGGCTCATACGAATGTTCGATACCTCGCGGTCGCGAAGGTCCGCCGTGCCGATGGAATCGACATCCAATCGACTTCCGTGTCCGTCAACTCCCGTTTGCTATTGGGAGCGGTCCATATATATGTAGCTCGTCTGCTCGCTGATGCCATGCTTCTTCGCGACGTCGGCGACTGGCGACTTGCCTACCTTACGCAGGATCGTGACCATTTGCTCGTCGGTAAACCGGCTCTTCTTCATGACTTCCTTCTCCGTTGAAAGTCATTCTCTCAAGTTTCAGCTGGTCCGAAAATTCCAGGGCAGGTCATTCGCTCCTTCACTGAGTAATGCGAACCCTTTGTTTGTATATCGCCACGGCAATCGCCGAAATCATAGGCTGCTATCTCTCCCCTACTTGCGGCTCAAGGAAGGCAAGAGCGTCGCGCTGATGATCCCGGCCGCGCTATCGCTCGCCCTCCTCGCACGGCTCCTGACGCTGCATCCCGGCGCGGCGGGGCGAGTCTATGCGGCGTATGGCGGGGTATACATTAACGTCGCGCTGATCTGGCTCTGCCTCGTCGAAAGCATGCGGCCGACGACTTGGGACCGCGCCGGAGTGGCATTCTCGCTTCTCGGCAAGGCGATCGTCGCATTTCAACCGCGCTGATAAAAAGGTTGGCGCGCCTTAGGCTATCGCCGACGGGTGGCGGGCAAGCGCGGTCACCTTCAACTCCATGTACGGGAACAGAGGCAAGTTCGAAAGGATCGCATGCAGCTCGTCATGCGAATCGACATCGAACACACTGTAATTGGCATACTCACCGACGACGCGATGCAGTTGTTGCCACTTGCCTTGGCGCTGCAACTCCTGCGAATAGGCCCTTTCGCGCGCTTTGATTTCCTCTGCTTGGGCCAAGGGCATGTCAGACGGCAAGTGCACGTCCATCCTGACGAGATAAAGCATGTCGCTCCTCCAGTGAATGTCGAACGGCCGACGCGTGCGATTCGCGACGGCGCTATTGGTCGCGTCGATAGAACGCGAGCTTTTCTTCGTCGATGTGCAACCCGAGGCCGGGGCCTTCCGGTATATGCAACTCGAAGTCGCGATACTGCGGGCGAGCGGTCACGACATCGTCCTTGAGCAACAGCGGCCCGAAAAGCTCCGTGCCCCAATCCAACTGCGGCAAGGCGCAGAACCCATGCGCCGAAGCGATCGAACCGATACTGCTCTCGAGCATCGTCCCGCCGTACAGCGATATGCCCGCCGCATCGGCCACGGCCGCCGTGCGCAACATGCCGTATAGCCCGCCCGACTTGGCGATCTTCAGCGCGAATACATCGGCGCAGGCACCACGCGCCAATTCGAGCGCATCTTCCGGCCCTGCCACGGCCTCGTCGGCCATGATCGGCACGACGAAGCGCGAGGCAAGGCGTGCGAGTGCACCGCGCTGCTCGCGGGGCGTCGGTTGTTCGACGAGATCGATGCCGGCGGCTTCCAGCGCTGCGATTCCGCGAGCCGCTTGCGCTTCGCTCCATGCTTGATTGACGTCCACGGTCACCTTGGCCCGGTCGCCGAGCGCAGCTTTGATGCGCGCTACATGCGCGACATCGGCGTCCACACTGCGCCGGCCGATCTTTAGTTTGAAGACGTTGTGCCGGCGCTCGGCCAACAACCTCTCGGCTTCGTCGATGTCGCGCTGCGTCTCCCCGCTCGCAAGCGTCCACAGCACGGGAAGCGCGGCACGTGCCGCGCCGCCGAGGAGCGCGGATACCGGCACGCCGAGGCGTTTGCCCTGCGCATCGAGCAACGCCGTCTCGATGGCGCACTTGGCGAAGCGGTTGCCGCGCGCGACTTTGTTCAGCCTCAGCATCGCCGCGTTCGGATTGGTTGCATCCAATCCAATCAACGCCGGGGTCAGGTAGGTGTCGATGGTGAGCTTGATGCCTTCCGGACTCTCCTCACCGTAAGACAGGCCGCCTATCGTCGTGGCTTCGCCGATTCCTTCGATACCGTCGCTCGAGCGTAGACGGACGATGACTACCGTCTGCCGTTGCATCGTCGTCATTGCGAGTTGGTGTGCGCGAATGGTCGGAAGGTCGACGAGAATCGCTTGGACAGACGTGATCTGAGCGTTCATACCTAAACGGATGCAGTGGAGTGAGTGGTTGCAGTATTGCGTGCGCAACAAACACGTGTCCAACACCATCGACGTCTAGTGCAATACCCGCCGGGTATAGCGGCGCTACCGACCGGAATCCGTTCGAGGCACGTGAGGGATCTGCTCCTCTTCGTACAGCCGATAGATGAGTTCGAGCATCTCGCGAATATCGCGCGATTCGTCGAGCAAGCGCGTGCTCATGATGAGCGGCGACACCAGCGTGGGATCGTCGAGTTCCTTATAGCCGACGTCGTCGCGCTTCAGTCCGTGCACACTGCTCGGTACCACCGACACGCCCTCGCCCGCCGCGACGAGCCCGAGCGCGATCTGCAATTCGCGCACGTCATAGATGCGCCGCGGTTTGAGGGCGCGGTCGTCGAACGCGGCCAGTACCTGGTCCGCGTAGCTGGGCCGCGGCGACTTGGGGAAGATGATCAGCGTTTCGTTGACGAGGTCGCGCAGGCTCAACACCGGCTTGGTGCTCAGAAGCGGGTGCCCGACGGGAAGCGCGACGATGAGCTTCTCCTCGCGCAGCACGATGCGCCTAATGTTCGCTTCCTCATGACGAATACGGCCAAAGCCCACGTCGATGCGCCCGTCCTTGAGCGCACGCAGCTGGTCCATCGTCGACATCTCGTGCAGGCTCAACTCCACGACGGGGTTTTCGTCGCGAAAGCGCCGGATGATCTTGGGCAAGAGCCCATACAACGTCGACCCGACGAAGCCCACCGACAGGCTGCGCTCGATGTTGCCGACGCGCTTGGTCATCGATTCGAGCTCGGCTGTTTGCGCGAGCAGTTGGACGGCGTGGGAATAGAAGAACTTGCCGGTTTCCGTCAGCTTCAGCGGGCGCGAGTTGCGCTCGAACAGTTGGACGCCGAGCGTCTCTTCGAGCTGCTGGATCTGGCGACTAAGCGGCGGCTGAGCGATATGCAGCCGCTGCGCCGCGCGCGTGAAATTGCGTTCCTCGGCCACTGCCACGAAATACCGCAGGTGTCGCAACTCCATTCTCTATACCTACCGGATATAGCCCAATACTAAATCAGTGTTGGACCATGGGTTTGAGGGTCCTCTATTCTGCATTCACAGGCTGTTTTATGGCGGGATTATACCTTCTGAGCATAGCCCTGCCGAACGCCGTCACGGGTTTACCCCACGGAAAAAGCACAGAGACAAGGAGCAGACGATGAGCGCGAAAGTGTTCGAAACAAAGGAAGTGCAAGACTTGCTGAAGGCTGCCGCCAACCTGAACGGCCAGGGCGGTCATGCTCGAACGAAAGCGGTCACGCACCGCTTGCTGAGCGCCGTATTCAAGGCAATCGACGAACTCGACGTGACGCCCGATGAAGTCTGGGCGGCGGTCAGCTACTTCAACAAGCTGGGGCAAGACGGCGAAGCGGCACTGCTCGCCGCGGGGATGGGCCTGGAGAAATACCTCGACATCCGCATGGATGCCGCCGACCGCGAAGCCGACATCCACGGCGGCACGCCGCGCACGATCGAAGGCCCGCTGTACGTTGCCGGAGCGCCCGTGCGCGAGAGCGATCGAAGATCGATCTCGACGCCGACGAGAACGCCAGCCCGCTCGTTATCCGCGGCACGGTGACCGCAAGGGACGGCAAGCCCGTCGCCGGCGCAGTGGTGGAATGCTGGCATGCCAATTCGAAGGGCTTTTATTCGCACTTCGATCCGACGGGCGCACAAAGCCCGTTCAATTTGCGCGGGGCGGTCAAAACGGGCGCCGACGGCAAATACGAATTTCGCACGTTGATGCCTGTCGGCTATGGATGCCCTCCGCAAGGCGCCACTCAGCAACTGCTCGACGCGTTGGGGCGACACGGGAATCGGCCGGCACATGTCCACTTTTTCGTGACGTCTGAGCACAACCGCAAACTCACGACGCAGATCAACATCGAGGGCGACCCGTTGATCTGGGACGACTTCGCCTACGCTACCCGCGAAGAATTGGTGCCGCACGTCGTCGAGAAAACGGGTGGCAAAGCCCTCGGGCTGAAGGCCGACGCCTACAAGGAGATCGAGTTCAATCTCGCGTTGACACCTTTGGTTCAAGGCAAGGATAACCAACTCGTCAATCGCCCACGCGCAGCCGCGTTGGCCTGACCGTCCCGGCGCGGCGGCGCGCATCGGCGCTGCCCCGCGCAATGCTTCCTGCGAATTTTTCGATACCGCGCGGGCACCTCGATCACGAGCTGCCCGCATGGGGAGAGCACGTATGCCCGCCACCAACGCTACCACGACTACCGCCACCCTTGCCCCAGCCAGGCAACTCGAAGCACTCGTGCAAAGCGCCGTTCAGGACGACCCGCAAAGCGGCATATTCCGCTGCCGACGCGATATCTTCAGCAACGCCGATTTGTTCGAACTCGAGATCAAGCATATCTTCGAGCGCGGCTGGGTGTATCTCGCACACGAGAGCCAGATACCCAACGTCAACGATTACTACACCACGTGGATCGGCCGCCAGCCCGTTGTCGTCACGCGAGACAAAAGCGGGCAGTTGCACGCGGTGATCAATGCGTGCGCGCACAAGGGCGCCATGCTCTGCCGGCGCAAACACGGCAACAAGGGCAGCTTCACCTGCCCGTTCCACGGTTGGACTTTCTCGAACACCGGCACGCTGCTGAAGGTGAAGGACGAGAAAACCACCGAGTATCCCGTGCAATTCAACAAGCAAGGCTCGCACGACTTGAAACGCGTCGCGCGCTTCGAGTCGTATCGCGGGTTCCTGTTCGGCAGTCTGAACGCGGACGTCATGCCGCTCGGCGACTACCTGGGCGAGGCCAGGCTGATTATCGATCAGATCGTCGAGCAGGCGCCAGACGGCCTGGAGGTGTTGCGCGGCAACTCCTCCTATATCTACGACGGCAACTGGAAAATGCAGATGGAGAACGGCTGCGACGGCTACCACGTCAGCACCGTTCACTGGAACTACGCGGCGACGATGGGGCGGCGCAACGTCGAGGGCACGAAGGCCGTCGATGCGAACAGCTGGAGCAAGTCCGTCGCCGGCGTGTATGGGTTCGAGCATGGACACATTTTGTTGTGGACAAGAACGATGAACCCGGAAGTGCGACCGGTTTATGCGCATCGCGACGAAATCCGTGCCCGGGTGGGCGACGACAAAGCGGACTTCATCGTCAATCAAACGCGCAACCTGTGCCTCTACCCGAACGTGTTCCTGATGGACCAGTTCAGCACGCAGATCCGCGTGATACGACCCATCAGCGTCGACAAAACCGAGGTCAGCATTTTCTGCTTCGCGCCGAAAGGCGAGAGCGCGCAGGACCGGGCGCTGCGCATTCGGCAATACGAAGACTTCTTCAACGTCACGGGCATGGGCACGAGCGACGACCTCGAGGAGTTTCGGGCGTGTCAGGTCGGTTACGGCGGCAGCACGACGATGTGGAACGACCTGTCGCGCGGCGCGCCGCTGTGGGTTCGCGGGCCCGACGAAAACGCGAAGCGCATGGGCCTGAACCCTCGTATCTCGGGCGAGCGCAGCGAAGACGAGGGACTCTTCGTGTCGCAGCATGAATACTGGGCCGACGTGATGCGCGAGGCATTGCGGCAAGAGCAAGCGGAGGCAGGGCAATGAACTTCGAACACCATAAAATTTGCGCGGCGCTGTATCGCGAGGCACGCTTGCTCGACGACCGCCAGTGGGACGAGTGGCTGGCTTGCTATACCGAGGACGTCAGCTACTGGATGCCGGCGTGGGACGACGACGATCGTCTCACCGACGATCACGAGAGCCAGATCTCGTTGATGTACTACCCGAACCGTTGTGGGCTGGAAGACCGCGTATTTCGCATCAAGACTGAGCGCAGCGGCGCGTCGATGCCGGAGCCGCGCACGAGCCATACCGTCTCCAACGTGGAGGTGCTGGCCCAACGCGAGCATGAAGCGGACGTTCGATACAACTTCAACACGCTCAATCACCGCTACAAGATCACCGATCAATTCTTCGGCACGATTTTCGTCACGCTGCGAAACGTCGACGACCGCTTGCTGATTGCGCGCAAGAAGATCGTGCTGAAGAACGACTATATCCGCCAAGTACTCGACGTCTATCACGTTTGATGCCGACTCGGGGACGGGACGGAACGCAGGAGGCAACGATGTCCAGCTACACCATTGCGCTTAACTTCGAGGACGGTGTGACCCGTTTCGTCGAATGCAAAGCGGGCGAGAAGGTGCTCGATGCAGCCTTTCGCGCCAAGATCAATTTGCCGATGGATTGCTCCGACGGCGTATGCGGCACATGCAAATGCCGCGCGGAAAGCGGGGTCTACGATCTAGGTGACGACTATATCGAGGACGCCCTTAGCGACAACGAAAAGGAACGCGGGCTCGTCCTCACGTGTCAAATGAAGCCGCAGAGCGATTGCGTCATCGCGGTGCCCGCTTCCTCGACGGCATGCAAGACGGCGCAAACCCATTTCACTGCGACCGTCACGAAAGTGCAGGCGCACAATGACGCGGCGGTCGTGCTCGAATTGGACAGCGGCGCCTGGGCGCCATGCTTTCTGCCAGGGCAATACGTCAATATCCAAGTGCCCGGTAGCGAGCTGCATCGATCGTATTCGTTCTCGTCCGCGCCCGGAGAATCGCGCATCGGTTTCCTGATCAAGAAGATCCCCGGTGGCCTGATGAGCACGTGGCTCGAATCGGCGCGTCCGGGCGATCGGGTCGAATTGGCCGGGCCGCTCGGTAGCTTTTATCTGCGCGCCGTCGAAAGGCCGGTGCTGTTTTTGGCCGGCGGCACGGGGCTCGCACCGTTTCTGTCGATGCTCGAAGTGCTGGCCCGTGCGCGGTCGACACAGGCCATTCACCTCGTGTACGGGGTGACGCGCGATTGCGATCTCGTCGAGGTCGAGCAGATCGAATCGTACCGGGCGAAATTGCCCAACTTCACCTACAGCACGGTCGTGGCCGACGCCGATTCGACTCATCCGCGCAAGGGATGGGTGACCCAGCACCTTCCACCCGAGGCACTGAATGACGGCAACGTCGATGTCTACCTATGCGGCCCGCCGCCGATGGTCGACGCCGTGCGTCAGCATTTCGACGACCACGGAGTGACCCCCCGCAGCTTCCACTACGAGAAGTTCACGCCTAACACCGCGGCGGTGCCAGCATGAACGCGCGGCGATTTGCGGGCAAGACGATGATCGTGACGGGCGCGGCGCAAGGGATCGGGCGCGGCGTCGCGTTGCGCGCGGCGGCCGAAGGGGCTAGCGTCGTGCTCGTCGACCGCGCCGACTTCGTGCACGACGTGGCCGCCGAGGCCGAAGGCGCATCAGCCACCGGGTGGATGGCCGACCTGGAAACCTATGAGGGTGCGGCTTCCGCGGTGGCATTCGCGCTTCGTACGTTCGGGCGCATCGACATTTTGATCAACGGCGTGGGCGGCGCCATTCGCATGCGGCCGTTCGCGGCGTTCGAGCCGGCCCAGATCGATGCGGAAATTCGACGTTCGTTGATGCCGACGCTGTACGCCTGCCACGCCGTACTGCCAGCGATGCTCGAAGGCGGGGGTGGCACGATCGTCAATCTGTCGTCGAATGCGACGCGCGGGATTCGACGCGTGCCGTATTCGGCGGCCAAGGGCGGCATCAATGCGCTGACGCAGTCGTTGGCGATGGAGTACGCCGAGCACAACATCCGTGTGGTGGCGACGGCACCCGGTGGCACAGACGCGCCGCCGAGGCGAATACCGCGCAATGCGTCCGGCGACACCGAACAAGAAAAGGCATGGATGGCGGAAGCGGTGGCGCAGGTGACGCAAGCCACGTTCTTCAAACGATACGGCAGCATCGAAGAACAGGTGGCCCCCATTTTGTTTTTGGCCTCCGACGAGGCCGCCTATATCACGGGCACCGTTCTGCCTGTCGCAGGCGGCGATAACGGCTGAGGCGCGGGTATTGGAATCCGAAAGATCGATCACCACACACTGTGAAAACACAAAAGTACTCGGTTTCCGGGTGTCGCTTTACCCTTCCCAAGCGCTCGTCGACATGGATCCTGCTTCAGGCACGCGGGAAGGCGACGAGTTGGAGATTCTCGCGATCCTCGTCGAGAAGTATGAGGCCGAGCACTTCCCGATGGCGGCGCTGAGCCCGATCGAGGCGATCAAATTTCGGATGGAACAGGCGGGTCTGTCGGTCTCCGGCGTGCAACCGTACATCGGGAACAGCAACCGCGTGTATGAAGTGCTCGCGGGCCGCCGCGCGTTGAGCCTCGCTATGATCCGCAAGTTGCACGATGCGCTGCATATTCCCGCCGAGGTGCTGATCGGAACCGCGTAACTGCAACGTCGGCAACAGTCGTCGAAACGCCGCAGACCTTCGCAAGTAAACCAATGAACATGGCATATCCGCCGCCGCCGATTACGTGACGAGAGGCGCGAGGATAGAGATGGGTAGGCTCGGCGTCATCTTCGCCTTCGGGCAAAAAGCGGACATCGGTTGCTTCTTTACACTCCGATGCACTTCTTAAGCGAGGTTGCAGACTGATCTATCTGCCTACTCACAGGCCAGGCTGGATGCCATAGCCAGGCGGCTCAACGAACGTCCCCGAAAAACACTAGACTTCGATACGCCGGCTGAGCGATTTAACCAAATCGTTGCATTGACCGGTTGAATCCGCCACCCATTCCGGTCACGCACTTCTGTCCAAAGCACCCGTTCATGGACTAAAACTCCACGCCTCATTTCGTCCGGCGATCAGGCTATCCTAAGCGGCAGATGGCAACTCCTACGCCAATCGAAGATCCCACAACGCATCAAGTACGTGCTGCGTGCAACGCTCAACGGGCCGTGCACGGTGAGCAATACCGAGCCGACGCCACAACGCCGGGCGCAGCGGACGAATGGCAATGCGCCCGTTGCTCATGGGCGTAGTGGCCTCGTGGGGCAACAGCGCTGCGCCATAACCAGCCGCGACCAGACTCTTGATCGCGTCGTTGTAGTTAAGCTGCATGCGCGGCAAAGGATGGTGCCCTCCGGTCGCGAACCATTCCGCAGTCAGACGCGAAAGACGCGTGGTGGCGTCATTGAGAATGAGAGGTTGGGAGGCGAGCCATTCAGGAGTGACGCGGGCCGGACACCGCCAATGCGCTGGCACAAAGGCCATCACAGGATCGCGGCGCCAGGGCTTTATCACGAGTCCAGCCACTGGTGGCTGAGGCAACGCGATCACCCCGACATCCAGCGTTCCGTCCACCAGCCGGGAAAGGGTTTCCTGCGAAGTGAGCACTGCAATCTCGATGTCGATGGCGGGGTGGTGCTCGCGCAGTACCTCCAGCGCTTGCGGCAGCAGATGAGCGATGACGCCTGTCGACGCGCCGAGACGCGCACGTCCTTCGAGTCCCGCCACCTGGCGTTGAATATCGTCTAGCGCCTGTTCCGCGTCGGCCAGCAATCGGCGCGCGCGCTCTACCAGCACCTCACCTATGGGCGTCGGCCCCACATGCCCCCGCTTGCGTAACAGGAGTGGCGCGCCAATGCGCTCTTCGAGTTCAGCGATGTGGAGGCTGACTGTTGGCGGTGCCAGGTTCAATGCGCGCGCCGCATCGGCAAATGAACCACGGTCGGTAACGGCTACCAGGGTGCGCAAACGGTCCAGGCTGATTTCTCGCATGTTGCCCGTCCAGGTTCAGGGAAACTGAATGTTTACGTCATGAAATTCAACTTTCCCTATTCTAGCCGTCCGCGCAAGATAGGAGCTCGAATTACCGTTACAACCCACGATCAGCGGAGTCACCCACGTATGAGCGCTCCCATTGTTTTCATCGACGGCGACCAGGGCACCACCGGGCTGCAGATCCATGACCGGCTGTGTAACCGTACCGACATCAGGCTGTTCACGCTTGCAGCGGCGGAGCGCAAAGACTCGCGACGCCGCGCAGAAGCCATCAACGCCTGCGACATCGCCATCCTCTGTCTGCCCGATGCTGCCGCGCGCGAGGCAGTGCGCACCATTGTCAATCCTGCCGTCCGGGTTATCGACGCGAGTTCCGCCCATCGCACGCAGCCGGACTGGATTTACGGTTTCCCGGAAATGTCGCCGGGGCAGGCTGGGAAAATTGCGGGCGCCCGTCGAGTCACCAATCCCGGTTGCTATCCGACTGGTGCGGTTGGCTTGCTGCGTCCGTTGGTGCAGGCGGGGCTCATACCAGACAATTACCCGATCAGCCTCCACGCGGTATCCGGCTACTCAGGACGCGGGCGTGCCGGCGTGGAGCAACATGAGGGACCGGGCGCTGCCAGCGCGCGTTCGTATCAGGTTTACGGTCTGGAACTCGCGCACAAGCACGCGCCGGAGATCCAGCAGTACGCCTTGCTTACTGAGCGTCCTATTTTCGTCCCTGCGTACGGAGCATTTCGTCAAGGCATCGTGCTGACGGTGCCGCTGGCGTTGCGGCTGCTGGCGCCCGGTGTGAATGGCCCGACGGTACACGCATGTCTGGCACGCCACTACGCCGAGGTAACTCATGTACGAGTCTTGCCCCAGCACGAATCGAGCACCCTAAAGCACTTGGACCCGCAAGTGCTGAACGGTACTAACGACATGCACTTGAGCGTATTTCATGACACGGAGCACCGGCACGTCCTGCTCGCCGCGATTTTCGACAACCTTGGAAAAGGCGCATCCGGAGCTGCGGTTCAGAACCTGGACCTCATGCTCACGCAGCATTAGAAGCAAAGGGTGACGGCGCGATGGCGCCTCGACACCCCGCGCCCCGATTACCAGGTGATGCAGTCTTTTGAACTCGCCAGCAAGGCGAACACGTAGGCACGGCCATCTCGATGTATCCGCCCGAAAATCCCCGTAATAGCGAGTGTCACCGATTTCGCGGAAACTAAAGTAAACACGAGCCGATGCCGTACGAGCGTGAACCCGCTCGAGTAGCCCGCCTTGATTCCGCCCGGATACGTGAGTTCTTGAATTTTCGCATTAATGCGATACGCGACAACCTCACCGTCGGCAATACACTTCACGCCGCGGCCTTGGTCGAACTTGCCTGCAGTGCCCTGCCCGAAGTGGATACCGCCATGCCACAGCCCGTTCGCACCGAGCGGATAAAAGCCATCTTCCGAAGCACTCAATGCGCGGAGATAGTCTTCCGGTGCAGGTCGAGCGCCAGGATTCGCCAAAGAAAACGGATACACCCACGTCTCGACCCGAGACGGCTGTTCTTGCTGCTGCTCCACTAGCTATCCTTTTTAATTCGTTTGTCTTACAGGGATGCCTGTTCACCGACTCTCAGTCGGCGGTTGACCGCTATTATCCTGATGCCTTTGGAGATTGCAATCCGATGCGGCGACGTTGTCGGTCGCAGTTTGGCCGAACCCGGTCGACTACCATCGAGGAGGAGGCTGACCGACGGAAGCAGACCCATAAGGGATACCCTCTCCGCCCGAAAACGGACGTTCAAATGGAGGTTCCGCGACGCATCTACGAAATCTTCGTCGCAGTGAACAATACATGCCCACCGCCAGAGCGAGCTTCGCTGGCTTCTACGGGCGATTGAACTGCCGTCGTTGCCGGATCCAGGTAACGGGAGAGCAGGCGGCGACCAGTCACATCGTCGATTTCCGAGAAACCCATTTCGCGCAACTTTTCGTGGAGTGCCGGCGCATCGAAGTGGCTCAGAAACGGTTCGCCCGCAGCCATCGCCCGCCTTGCTCTTGCCTCGTGCATCGCCAATCGTTCGGCGGAAAACGTAGCGGGCGGATCGCTATAGTCAAACACCACCTCTGCGCCGCCAGGAAGGCAGGAAATCATGCTGAGCGTCCCGTCAATCGCTTTTTCTGTCAAATAAGGAACGACACCGAGCCAGACGAAAAAGGTTCGCTGCGTCGGCTTGAAGCCGGCTGACTTCAGAGCATCCAGTAGCGCATCGTTCTCAAAGTCGACCGGTGCATAGATCAGTGAATCGGGACACGCTATGCCGACTTGCTCGAGCCGTCGTCGCTTCCATGCCTGTGTGGCCGGATGATCGACTTCAAAAATGCGAGCATCGCTGGTGAGCTCGCTGCGGTACGGAAAGGTATCCAGGCCGGCACCAAGAATCACGATCTGCCGCACGCCGCGCTGGTCAACGGCACGCATGAGTGCCGTCTCGGCAAATCGTGATCGAGCTGCGATGAACATTCGCATGCTACGCCGGGACGTTTGCGATTCGTCGTCGAGCCTTATGTCCTCGGGCTTCAGCCCAACTATCGCTAGCGCTAGACGGTCCTTGAAAATGTTTCCACCCTCTACCACTTGATGAACGGCGCGATGAGTTGCGGCGGAAAATGCTGTGCGGCTGGGTTCCTGTTCTCGCATTTCACTCTCGTACAGTATCTGGAATTGCCGGATCGTTGAGGGAAATGGCTACCGGTAGTCCCGCATAGGTACATGCCGATCGCCAACCATATGGACCACTGCATCGAAGGATGCGTCCATGGTCGAGCTTGCACGGCTCCTCCGGCAAATGCGTGCCCAGTTCCTGACTAGCTCCGCACCGCCAGCCCAGCCTTCGCGCGCGTGGGCGCGTCCAATATCTGGCTACCCGTGAACCTCGACTTCTTCATCGGCAGAACGCCCTCTTAACGAGAAAATGCTCATTCTCCCGACGCTGGATTTTGCGCGGGCATGACCATTCCGGCACCGTCGATATTTTATCCTACTACTATTCGGCTTTATACTACTATCAATAGGACACTGGAGATGACATGGGACGTTTGGGTTTCACGAGAACACAGGTGGTAGACACCGCGGCGCAGATCGTTGACGAGGACGGCCTAGCGGGCCTGACGATGGCCGCGCTGGCCAAGCGCCTGGGCATCGCGTTGCCAAGCCTGTACACGCATGTGCGCAGCCTTGACCACCTGCGTCAGGAGGTCGCCCTCGCCGTCACCGAGGGATTGAGTAGCGCCATGGACGACGCGATCCGGGGTCGTGCCGGCGCGGACGCCCTTGCGGCCCTAGCCAACGCATACCGCGCCTATGCGGTGCGCCATGCGGGACGGTATGCCGCGTCGATGGTGATTCAGCCCGATGCGGGCGACCCGCGCACGCAGGTCGCCATTGGGCACTGTGCGGACGTCGTGTACGGCACCCTGCGCGGCTACCGGCTGGAAGAGCCCGCGCTTACCTCGGCGGCGCGATTCCTGCGGGCCACGCTGCATGGTTTCGCGAGCATCGAAGGACAGGGCGGATTCGGCCATCCCGCCAGCGTCGACGCGTCGTTTGCGGACCTCGTGGCCGGCATGCACCGTGCCCTGGAAAGCTGGCCCCAACCCAAACGGCGGGGGCGTTGAACATGGCAAGTGAATTGATCGAAGGCGTCGTCGATGCGCGCGCAACAAGAACGAGCGTCGATTATCGGGTCTTGATACCGGCCGCCCGCCGTCCCAGCGAGCGCCTGCCGCTGATCTTGCATCTGCACGGCGCGATGTCGTCCGCCGCATCACTAGCCCATGCGCGTGGCGCCTATGAGCGCGCCTGGGAGCAGGGTGAACTGCCGCCGGCCGTCGTAGCTTGCGCGAGCACGCCCACGCTGGGCGGTTTTTACATCGATCACGCGAGCGGGCCGGGATGGGAAACGTTCGTCGGCGTCGAATTCCCCGACTTCCTGGAGCAACGCTTCAACCTCGCCGGCACACGCGCCGCGGTCGGCTTTTCCATGGGCGGCTACGGCGCGCTTAAGCTGGCCTTGCGCCGCCCCGATGCGTGGGCGGCCGTGGCCGCGCTGTGCCCTGTCGTCTTCCCGGCCGAGACGGCGGCGGCGGTCCCCGCGGACAACCAGCCGGCGATCCTCGCCGAACTCAACCGGGCGATGGGTGTGGACGACGCCACATACGCGCGCAATTCCGTGTACGGGCTGCTGCGCGCCAACCACGCCGCGATCCGGCAGGTAGGTACGCGCATCTACGTCGATTGCGGCACCGACGACGAATTCCGGCTGCACGACGGCGCCACGTATCTCCATGGCGTCATGTGCGGGCTCGCTGTCCAACACATCTTCAAGTCGATTGCCGGTGCGGGGCATGCCGACGCCCACGCACTTGTACGCCAGGCAGACGCCCTCCGCTTCCTGGGCGACGCACTCGCAGCGCGGACACGCACGAACTGAAAGGCCCGGGCCAGCTCGAAACAGGCCCCGGTCCGGTGTGGCCGGGTAGCTGGCCGATCGCCCACCTGCGGCGCACGATAAAGCCGCGCCACGCCAATTAACTCTGAGGTAGGCGAATGCAGATCATCGTTGCAACAGACATTCACGGCACTCATGAACAACTGCGAACACAACTGACCGTTCTTGGCGAGTCAATCGTCGTTTCACCCTGGTCTGGTGACGGAAATCCTTTTGCAACCGAGCATGAGGCCATCTCGCATTTTCATCAACAAGATGGACTTGCCTTTTATGAGAAAAAAATCGCTGAAGTAGCACGAGGAAAGCCCTCCGTTCTCATTGGGTTCAGCGTCGGCGCCACCAGCCTGTGGCGGTATGCCGCCAGTCCGCAATGCAACGCAGCCAGCCTTGCGTTTCTCTATTACGGCTCAAGAATCAGGGATTATGAAGGGCTTGTTCCACGCTGCCCTACAACGGCTTTCTTCGCAGAGCACGAGCCTTCATTCAATCCAACCAACTTGGCCAAGGCGCTTGGCCAGTCTGGTGCACAGTGCATGGTTCTCTCCGGCACGCATCACGGCTTCATGAGTCCAACCTCGAACCACTACCGAGCCGATATCGCAGAAGAACAGTTTCGGCTATTGAAGGCCAAGATCAGTGAACACCAACACCGCTTAGTCTCTAGTTTCAATGTGCAACACCCTGGATGAGGTAAGGTGTTGCGATGAAGAAGTACATGCATCTGAGCGCGGAGAACCGCGCACGCCCCCGACCAAAGCGGTTTCCCCTAGTGAGATCACCAAATGCGCGTTCGGAGATGAAATGACGCTCTGAGGTTCCGCCGTTGAGCCTTGCAGATATCACTGAGCGATCCAATGATGATCGACGAAGAGGAGAAAGTTTGCCGAGGGCATGTATCGCCCAATCCGTATGCGTTTGGACGAAGCGGCAGGGTCTAGCAGGCTGTTGAAAAACCTCCCGCAGACGTCATCCGAGCGGGAGGGGTAAACGTTGAAACAAGGAATCGACCAACACTGAGAGCGAAGCGATGCGCGGAGCGGACGGCTACACCGAGACGATGTTCAC
>NZ_JAKWFK010000050.1 GCF_029522115.1 Trinickia sp. Y13
ACGGATAGGAAATTCAACCGCATGAGGCCAAGTATGGCACGAGTTTTGGGCCTCGAAACACGTTCGGCCAAGGAAGGTTGAGCGCTCGCTTGCCGCTCAATGGCAAGAGCTTGGGAGGCAGTATGCATTTGGGCCTGGCGCGCGCGCAGCTGCTTCCCCGCAGCGATGGATACCGCCGCTTCACTGGGTCACCAATTGACGCGCTGGTCTACCTCGTCGGGTTGAGCTGCCAGATCCCAATCCGGCTCGCCTTGCGCACCATCATCCACCGGCGCGTCGCAGCCCTCCCACAGCGGTGGCCCGCGTGCCGGGGTGATGTGCGGGGGGGCAGACTCCACCCCGATGTGGTTCAGGATGTGGCGGATTTCGGCGCTGTGGGTGATGAAGGCAATGATGCGCATCTGCCCACCGCACATGGGGCACAGCAGCGGAAATGCCTCGTAGATGCGGGCAATCAGCACCGCCCACAAGTAATGCGCCGCTCGCTTCGGGCGTGCTTCAGGTTCGGGTGTGGGTGTGGCCGCGTTGCCCGGCGCCGCCACCCCAGGTACGCCCGCGCCAGGTTGTGCAGTCTCCACCGTGGCTGGTTGCGACGCAGCAGGCTGAGCCAGCGCCGTTACCGCCGCTCTCAGCGGCGAGTTTGGTGCCAGCACACCAAAGTAGCGGTGCCGGTGGGTGCGTGGCGGTGGCACCAGCGCGGCGATGCGGTCGATCAGTTCCAGCGGTGTGAGGTGCAGCTCATC
>NZ_JAKWFK010000051.1 GCF_029522115.1 Trinickia sp. Y13
TACCGCTACTTCGCCACGGCGCGGCGCAAGTTCATCATCGCGGACACGCCGGGCCACGAGCAGTACACGCGCAACATGGTGACGGGCGCCTCCACGGCGCACGCCGCGATCATCCTGATCGACGCCACGCGCGTGAGCAAGGATGAGGCAGGCCGCACGGTGCTGCTGCCGCAAACCAAGCGCCACAGCGCGATCGTGAAGCTGCTGGGCTTGCAGCATGCGATCGTGGCGATCAACAAGATGGATCTGGTCGATTACAGCGAGACGCGCTTCAACGAGATCCGCGATGCATACGTGGAGCTGGCGCGCCAGTTGGGCTTGGCCGACGTGCGGTTCGTGCCGGTCTCGGCGCTCAAGGGCGACAACATCGTGCAGGCGAGCGAGCGCATGCCGTGGTACGCGGGCGAGCCGTTGCTCGATCTGCTCGAAGCGCTGCCGGTGACGCTGGCGGCGGGCGAAGCGCTGCGTTTTCCGGTGCAGTGGGTGGCGCGCCAAGACGGGGCGAGCGCGGACGACTTCCGCGGCTACATGGGCCGGGTGGAAGCGGGCGAAGTGCGCGTGGGCGACACGATCGTGGTTTTGCCGGCGCAGCGCGAAGCGACGGTGGCCGAGATCATCGCGCCGGTGCCGGGCGGCACGGCGCAGGTCGATCGCGCGTTTGCGGGGCAGACGGTGACGATTCGCCTGGCGCAGGACGTGGACGTGTCGCGCGGCGACACGTTCGTGGCCGCGCAAGA
>NZ_JAKWFK010000052.1 GCF_029522115.1 Trinickia sp. Y13
ATATCGACGTTCGCGCTCTTCAATTCATCAGTCGTAAACAACGGCGTCGCACCGAATTCGGTCAGATTAGCCAGGATGGGCACCTTCACGGCCGCCTTGAACTTGCGGTAATCGTCCAGCGTCTTCATCGCTTCAGGGAAGATCATATCCGCGCCGGCCTCGACATAGGCCACGGCGCGCTCGATCGCCGCATCCAGGCCTTCGGCGGCCGCGGCATCGGTGCGCGCCATGATGACGAACGATTCGTCGGTGCGGGCATCGACGGCAGCTTTGACGCGATCGACCATCTCTTCCTTAGGCACACACTCTTTGCCCGGACGGTGGCCGCAGCGCTTTTGCCCGACTTGGTCCTCGATATGCACGGCCGCCACGCCCGCCTTGATGAACGCGCGGACGGTGCGGGCGATGTTGAATGCGCCGCCCCAGCCCGTATCGATATCGACGAGTAGCGGCAGCGAGCAGGCGTCGGTGATGCGGCGCGCGTCGATCAGCACGTCTTCCATCGTGCTGATGCCCAGATCGGGAATGCCGAGCGAATTGGCGGCTACGCCGCCGCCGGAGAGGTAGACGGCTTTGAAGCCGGTGGCCTGCGCCATCTTGGCCGCATAAGCGGTGATCGTGCCGACGACTTGCAAGGGCTGCTCTTGCGCTACGGCGGCGCGGAACGCCGCGCCGGC
>NZ_JAKWFK010000053.1 GCF_029522115.1 Trinickia sp. Y13
GAGACGCATGAATCGAGCAGCGACAGTCAGGCGAAGCTGTTCCGCAAGAGTCGCAACACCGGCGCGATGCTTTGCTACATGGGGCACGTTCTCACGGACAACCGGCATGGCCTGGTGGTCAACGCGCAGGTGACGCAGGCCACCGGTACGGCCGAACGGGACGCGGCGGCCGACATGCTTGCTGATGCGGCGCGGCTTGCCGAGGTGCCGATTACGGTGGGGGCCGACAAGAATTACGACACGGCCGGATTCGTGGCGACGTGTCGCGCCAATCGCGTGACGCCGCATGTCGCGCAAAACGACGCGCGTGCTGGCGGCTCGGCCATCGACGGGCGCACGACACGTTGGGCGGGCTACACCGTCAGTCAGCGCAAGCGCAAATGTATCGAGCAGGTGTTTGGCTGGGGCAAGACGATTGGCCGGATTCGGCCGGTCATGTGTCGCGGGCGAGAGCGAGTCGAGCAGTTGTTTCTGCTGACGCAAGCGGCCTACAACCTCACGCGCATGCGAACACTCGCGGCGAAAGCGGCATAGAGGCCAAAGTCGGCGAGGAAACGACATCGAATCGGCCCGAATTAAGGAAATTCAGCATCAAATCGACACCCCCAAGTCGGCGCAGCAGCTCTTGAGAAAGCTACCGTCGCGCTGCGAGGGGGATACTTCAACAGCCTG
>NZ_JAKWFK010000054.1 GCF_029522115.1 Trinickia sp. Y13
CCCTTCGCTCCCGCATCGCTCGCTGCATCCACGATATTGCTCGCCGGATCGAACGCGAACCGCTCCCGGCTCCAGGGACTGGCCGCCTCGATCAGCCTGCCCACCGGGTCATACCGGTAGTCGATATACCCCCGGTTGCTGTCCTCGATCTGCGTCAGTTGCCCCGCTGCGTCGTAGCGGTAGCGCCGATCGACGATCGGCATCGGCGCTTTCTCGCGCTGCAGCGCCGTTTGAATCACGCGCCCCGCCGGGTCATAGACGGTCTTCAATCCCAGCTGATTGCCCAGCGTGCGCCGGGTCTCGCGGTGCAGATCGTCACGCTCGAACTGGATCCGCTCCTCGCCATCGAGCAGCATCCCGTGAACATGGCCCGAGCCGTACGTGAGCCAATCGATCGCATGCCCATCGGGGCGGATCGTCTTGATGCGGTTGCCCAACTCGTCGTACTGGTGATGCCAGACGTAGCTGCGCGCCTCGTCGAACACCTTGTACGCATGGTGCTCGCGCACCAGATTGCCCACCGGATCGAAGAACCGCTGGATCTGGCTGTAGCGGTTTTGCGCATCGATGAGCCGTCCGCTCTGGTCGTAGGCAAAACGCTCCTCGCTGTCGCCAGAGCGCCGGGCAGCAAGCCGCCCGCCTCGGTCGTATTCGACCTGCGT
>NZ_JAKWFK010000055.1 GCF_029522115.1 Trinickia sp. Y13
TTGCTGCGCTTCTCGCCGTGCCAATCCTCGCGTTGGCGAACACCGCCCTCGGGCGGCGTATCGTCATCGGACTTGCTCTTGCGCACGAAGCTTTTATGGCCCGCCCACGCTTGAATCAGTGTGCCGTCGACGCTGAAGTGCTCGCCCGAGAGATGACCGCGTGCATGCGCCGTCTCCACCGTCTCGTTGAACAAACCCACGATGACGTCGTGCGCGAGCAACCGGTCTCGGTTCTTGCTGAACGTCGAGTGGTCCCACACCGCATCGTCCATCGCCAAGCCGACAAACCAACGAAACAGCATGTTGTAGGAGATTTGCTCCATCAGCATGCGCTCGCTGCGAATCGAATACAGCACCTGCAGCAGCAACGCGCGAATCAGCTTCTCGGGCGCGATGCTCGGCCTGCCGCCTTTCGCGTCGCTCTCGTACATGCGCGCGAACACGCCGTCCATGCGCTTCAGAGCGTCGTTCAGCCAGAGGCGAATCGGTCGCAGCGGATGATTGGCCGGAACGAAGTCATCGAGCTTCGCCATCGTGAACATCGTCTCGGTGTAGCCGTCCGCTCCGCGCATCGCTTCGCTCTCAGTGTTGGTCGATTCCTTGTTTCAACGTTTACCCCTCCCGCTCGGATGACGTCTGCGGGAGGTTTTTCAACAGCCTG
>NZ_JAKWFK010000056.1 GCF_029522115.1 Trinickia sp. Y13
ACCCACCACTTATGTCTGCGCCCCTTGAGGATGAAACATGTCTGTGCCTGGGGGCATAGCTCAGCTGGGAGAGCACCTGCTTTGCAAGCAGGGGGTCGTCGGTTCGATCCCGTCTGCCTCCACCAATTGCGATGATCGTTAGCGCTTTAGCGCTTACGAGCATCTCACTCCCGAAGGGAGCCCCAATGGAGAATATTTGATTGGGTTCGAGAGAACGAATCGAATATTGCCCATTGGCGATTGAGCCAGTCAGAGCGACTGAAGTACGAGTCGACTGTCGATCTTTAACAATCTGGAAGAAGTAGTAATGGATATCGGAAGCGTCTGTGAGATGGGCGTGGAAGATATCAATGGGTAGTGATTGTATCAATGTATGAAAAGTTATCTTTAAGATGGCTTGGAATACGGCACAACGCGAGAACTCAAACCTGTAGCGCAAGCGAATCGGATTTCTTCGGAAATTGCGGAGACGCTCTCGTTATAGGGTCAAGCGAACAAGTGCATGTGGTGGATGCCTTGGCGATCACAGGCGATGAAGGACGCGGTAGCCTGCGAAAAGCCCCGGGGAGC
>NZ_JAKWFK010000057.1 GCF_029522115.1 Trinickia sp. Y13
TCGTTTCAGCCGCGCCTTCGGTGCGCTGCTCGATCACGCGCGTTTTGCCCGAACTCGGGATGGCGACGACATGGTGCTGCACCTTGACCTTGCGCCACTTCTCGACCCCTTGCTCGCCGATCTGGATTAGCCAGCCGATCTGGCCGATGTCGTTGCCGTTCAAGCTGAGCACGCGCTGCTTCACTTGCGGGATGCGCGTGCGCAAACCGTCGGCGATCACCTTCAGGTCGTGCCCGTAGTTCGGGTCGATATACTTGGCCGTTTGCGTGGCCGCGTTCAGCGTGGCCTTGCCGTCCATCTTGAGCCAGTCGACGAGCAGCCCCCCGATGCCGTGCAGCGCTTGCTTGGCGTCGTAAGCGGCAAAGCCCGCGCTCACTTCGCTCGCGTGATGCTCGGCAGCGCGCACGTTGCCCGCGATACTGAATTGCTTCTCGCCCGCGGCCTGCGCGAATAGATCGGCCAGCGCCGTCATCAGATCGCCCACGAGCTTGGCGCAGTGCTCGAGCATCTCGGCGAGCTTGTCTTTGACGAGCTTCAGGAACGATTCGATCTCGCCCGCGTAGCGCGC
>NZ_JAKWFK010000058.1 GCF_029522115.1 Trinickia sp. Y13
TGGTCTTCGCGCGAAATGCCGTACTTCGTCACCAGGTCCTCGGTATGCCAGCCAGAATGCTGGCCGCTGAACGCGTCGTTCAGTCCGTCCATCAGCATGCTATCGAACAGGGTGACGTCGCCCATCCGGGCGCCCCAGCGCCCCTGCGGCAACAGGTAAGGGCCGCGATCCATGTTCTCCATGCCGCCTGCGATCGCACAATCGATCAGCCCAGCCCAGATCTCGGTTGCTGCGCTGGCGATCGCCTGCGCACCCGAGCCGCAGACACGGTTGACCGTGAGCGCGGGAACCTCGACCGGCAACCCACCGGCGATGCCGGCCTGGCGGGCCGGGTTCATCTTGACGCCGGCCTGAATCACATTGCCCATCACGAGCGACTGCACCTTATCGGGGGACAATCCGGCTCGCCTAAGACTTTCCCGAATAACGATCGCCCCGAGGGCGGGTGCTGGCACGTCCTTTACCGAACCGCCATAGGTTCCGATCGCAGTGCGGACCGGGTTGCACAGGACGATCTCTCTATTGCTCATGAATATGCTCCTCACAGGGACGGGGTGT
>NZ_JAKWFK010000059.1 GCF_029522115.1 Trinickia sp. Y13
TTCAAGCCGAAGAAATCCGTCGCCCTCTCGGGCGTGACCGCGGGCAACACGGCGCTGTGCACGGTCGGCCGCACGGGCAACGACTTGCACTATCGCGGCTACGACATTCTCGACGTCGCCACCACGTGCGAGTTCGAGGAAATCGCCTACCTGCTCGTGCATGAAAAGCTGCCGACGGTGTCGGAGCTGGCCGCTTACAAGAAGAAGTTGAAGGCCTTGCGCGGCCTGCCCGCCAACGTGAAAGCCGCGCTCGAATGGGTGCCCGCTTCGGCCCACCCCATGGACGTGATGCGCACGGGCGTATCGGTGCTCGGCACCGTGTTGCCTGAAAAAGACGACCACAACATCGCCGGCGCGCGCGACATCGCCGACCGCTTGATGGCTTGCCTGGGCTCGATCCTGCTGTACTGGTACCACTACTCGCACAACGGCCGGCGCATCGAAGTGGAAACCGACGACGATTCGATCGGCGGCCATTTCCTGCATCTGCTGCACGGCAAGACGCCGTCCAAATCGTGGGTCGAAGCGATGCATACGTCGCTGATCCT
>NZ_JAKWFK010000005.1 GCF_029522115.1 Trinickia sp. Y13
CAGGTGCAGCCTACTATGAGGAGCGTTATCGGCAGCGGGTGCTTAACAATCTGACACGCCGGGCCGACTCGATGGGCTACGTCCTACAACCGAAAGCGAGCTAAGGCGAGGGAGTTTCTCAGGAAAGGTGCGCTGCGCTGACAAGACGATCACACTGGTGTCGGGATCCTCGAAGAAGTCGGAATAGTCGTCGGCCGCGTAAGGGCGGATGATCTTCACCTCGGTTTGCCAGGGATCTCCCCGTGCGCCCAGTTCCAGCTTCACGCGCGGCGTAATGTAAGCCATGCCCTCATATTCGGCTGCGGGCAGCGCCGTGGGATAGTGGAAGTTGACTGTCTGGGCGTCGCTGGCGTCGATCTCCAGCGACCACTCGTCGTTGACCGGTTCGCCGAGCTGTTCGACGATTGCGGCGCGCAGCGCCGGGACAAGCTTCTCAGCGATGTGGCGCGTGACGTCGCCGACCAGTGCGTCGATCAGGCGAGCCGCTTGCTTCTTGCTGATCGCTTCCTTCTCGGGATCGCGATCGCCGGTATAGCCGAGTTCTGCGCGGTTGAACGAAAGGTCGATGTCCTCGGAAAACCGGCGGATGGCACCGAACGCCTTGGATAGTGACGTGCCGCCTTTGAAGACAAGGGTTGCCGTAGTCCCCTTCGGCAGACCGAAAATGCGCTTCAGGCACCAGCAGACCCAGAAGTCCTTTTCAATGATCGTGTCTGCGACACCCCGGCCGGCGCCCGTTTCTCCGAACAGGGCGGCACGATCACCGGCGGGGAGACGGGCAACCCTATCCATCGATATCTACTACCGTTGCATTGGCGATCGAGGCGAGTGTCGGCCGCATCCAGGCAGGGGCCTGAACGGCGGTCGAGGCCAGGGTCTTCTTGTCGTTGGCCGAAAGCTGACGCGCTGCAACCTTTACGACGTCGGCCGCCCGCACGGGGCCGACATGGCGGAGAGCCTGCACGACCGTACCAGCGGCACTGCCGGGCGCGATCAAGTGCTTGGGCGAGGCGTGGCGGAGATCGACAATGCGCTTTCCCAACACAACGCGTCGCGATGGACCATTGGTCAGATAGGTACTTCTTGCCGGCACCTGAGTCGTGAGCCCAAGGGCGTTGGCGGCGCGAGCGCCAGAGATCTGAACCTGCGACCCGGTCTCACGCGCCAACGCCTGCGCGACGTCGTCTGGCGTTGGCGAAAGCTGGCCGAGCTTCGGATGAACCTTAGGGAAATCGTAAAGGCCGCGGGCTAGACGGCGCAGCTTGCCGTTCTTGACAAGCCTGGAAAGCGCCTGGTCGACAGCCGCACGGGCTGCCACGTCCAAGAAATCACTGGGCGTGAAGACGCCGCCGCGCCCGGTGCCGCGGGCACGCCTCATGATTCGATCAGGAACAGATGGGATGGTTGCCTTCATGTGTCAGAAAATAACACATATTTTTCTGACGCTCAAGAATCCGATGGGCGTGGGCGCGGGCGCCCAGGATGGCCCGGCCGCACGAAACCTGGCGCGTTCCGGTCCGGCGGTTCGTATAGGTGACCAAAGCTTGTTGCCGGGAGATAAAAATATTTTTCCGTCGATGCCAGAGACGGTATGAACTGCTGGCGGCTAGGATTGAGGAACCGGGTGGGGTAGGAGCGAACAGGCCAACGCTTAACGGTGCGAGAGGGTTACGTCAAGGCATCAACCGGGGGCTTTCCGGTCCAACACCTGCATCGGCTGCGACTTTGGCGATGCCGCGCGCCTTGGCGATGTCTGCGATTGCCGCCATCAGCAGATCTGAGTCGCCTTCTTCAAGGGTTGCATTGAGGTAAGCGGCGATGAGTTCCTCGCTGCCCAGGCGCTCCGATGTGTCGAAGCGGGAGGTCTTGACTTTGCTCACGCTTCTCCTTGATTGTCTTTCACATGGCCACGGCGCCCTTGATCCGTAAATAGCTCGCTGCGCGTGCTTTGACTCGTCAAGCAGGCGTATGTGGGTTTGACGGCGGCGGACTCATCATCAGCCTCCACGCGTTGGACACCGGGGCCGCGACACAACCACCCAACGCCCTCGCTACCGAGGTAGAAGGTCCTGATCGGCCAAACGAATTTCGATCGCATTTGCGATTTTCACGTGATCGGGATTGTCGGCGGAAAAGACATCATCAGCGACGCTGACGATGATGGTGCCGGTTTGCCTACCGCTTTCCGTGACCGGCACCAGTTCTGCCGCCTCGGGTACCGCCTCGCTTGTAATTGCCGTCGGGAGATAGAGCATCCAGCCGGCGCCCGGTCGTTTCGGAAAGACCCGATGGAGGGTGTAGTACTTGAACGGGCCGACTTCAATATCGGAGGCGCGAGGACATATGTCTAGCAAGCCGAATATCAATTGCTGCATGTTGCGAGCATCATCGAGCGGTTCTATCTCGTCAAATTGCAGGTCGAACAGACATATCGGGAAACGGGTACTGGATGAAAATGAGACAGAGAGCACGCCGCGTTTTCCTTTCTCGCTTCCGCTCCATATACCCGTTCTTCGATAGTCGGTCATCCCGTCCTTTTCGTCCTGCAAACGCTGCAGCTCGAGTGCTGCTGGCGTTGGGCCATTACGGTCGAAAGCCGCGTGCGCGAGCGACTTCTTCCGCGTTGGAGCCGGTGGATGCCAAACGTCCATGGGGAGCCCGAACGGTTCGAACAGTTGGGCGATTCTCTGTAGAGTGCCGAAGTGTTCCTCTCGCGACGGGAGAATAGGTTTTTCAAGCTTGAAGGCCAGAGAAATGTACATGTTACGGATGGAGTAATGATTCAATAGAAAACCCTTCACGAGAAAAGATTTCCGAGAAGTACTCGTGAGAGATGGGTTGCATGAAATACCAGGTCAGTCGTGCCGGTGGGTGGTTCTCGGCGATCGCGCTTTGGATGCGCGCCTGGCTGACAATGCGAGGTGCGCCGAAGAGTCTGAAGAACTCTTTTGGTTGACGGGTTCGTGCGTCAAAAAACTGATCGTACTGGGCCTTCGCTTCTTGCAGTCTGCATTCCGGCGCGCGAAAACCGTCGAATTCGATATTCTCGAAAATCCACTCCGTGAAGGGGGGGAGGCCAGTAATACGGGCCTGGTAGTCACGCGAGACCTCGGACATGTGCCATTTCCGCGTGACGAGCCAACCTCTGCGCGGTGGGCACTGTGCGTGCGACTCATCAGGCACCGGCACTGCACGTGCGGCCGAGTTGGACTTTGCCTTGTCCGCCTCGAGACTGTCTCGTCCGGAATGCGTTTTGTCGGCGAGACCGCGAACGACACCTTCTATCGCGTTGAGCAATGCCAAAAGTGCCAGGCCCGCTTGTTCGAGGTGGGAGCGACGTGCCGGCGCCATTATCGGTCGTCCTTTCGCTGCCGGGACTTGTTGCGAAGCACATCGATCAAATCGGCGAAGCGCTCGTCGGCGGTAGCGCCCGGCTTATGGAGCCATCTTCGAATCGCCGGGTGGCGATGAAAGCCCGGTGCTTGAATTTCGAGATATAGGAAATCCGCGAGTAACTCATCTCGTGTGAGGCCCATGCGCCTGGTTTCGCTGTATGCTCGAGTGAGTTTGTCGAGTAATGCTGGATCGTCAGCGAGCGTTCCATTAGCGTTGCCGATGCTGTTTTGAACTGCCACCACGAACTGGCGCTCGTCCTCGGTCAAAAGGGCTGTTTGATGCTCGTGCATGTCTTTGATTGTCGGTCCCGATATGACACGTCGCTGGTTGTGGCCCGTACCGATGCGGAGCAGCGGTAGCGTGTTGTCACAACCTCGATCGTTGTTGATGCAGAGCGGGGATTTTGATCGCGAAGCGGGCTCGAGCTTTCCGCTGCCGAAAAAACAAGACTAATGGAAGAGCAGCGGATCGAATTGCTTAATTCGGCCAAATGCGACTGACGATTCAGGTGATGGTGATGCCGCCCGAATGTGCGTCGCACCCGACCCACCATTCGTTTTTCGGCAACGCCCTGCGATCGGACAGTACTGACGGCAGATAACCCCGCCGCGCTATGGCGCACTGCACAACATCGCGAGGTTGACTTTAGAGAACGGCTCCTCGAATATTCGATCCGCAACCGGTTGCGCGCCGTATGTACGTGTGAGATGCATGAGATTTGTTGCGCAACCGGTTGCGCAACCGGTTGCGAAAGTCGTCACACAGCGGAGCTGGTCGCCGCGACAACAACCATATCGAACGATTCTCAGGAGACATCCCATGAAGACCCCCGTCCGTCGCCGCGTGCTGACTGCATGCATCGGGTTGGCCGCCGCCGTCATGTTCCCGATGGGCGCGCACGCGCAAGACGCCGCCCATAAACCCAAGGTTGCCTTGGTGATGAAGTCCCTGGCGAACGAGTTCTTCCTCACGATGGAAGACGGCGCCAAGGCCTATCAGAAGCAACACGCTGCCGATTTCGATCTCGTGTCGAACGGCATCAAGGACGAAACCGATACGGCCGCGCAAATCCGTATCGTCGATCAGATGATCGTCTCGAAGGTCGATGCGATCGTCATTGCGCCGGCCGATTCGAAAGCGATGGTGCCGGTGATCAAGAAAGCGATCGACGCGGGCATCGTCGTAGTGAACATCGACAATCGCCTCGATCCCGATGTATTGAAATCCAAGGGAATGACGGTGCCGTTCGTCGGCCCGGACAACCGAAAAGGCGCGCGGCTGGCGGGCGATTATCTTGCGGCGAAGCTGAGCAAAGGCGACGAAGTCGGCATCGTCGAGGGCGTCTCCACGACGACGAACGCTCAGCAGCGCACGGCCGGCTTCAAGGACGCGATGGCCAAGGCCGGTGCGAAGGTCGTCTCGGTGCAATCGGGCGATTGGGAAATCGACAAGGGCAACGCGGTGGCGTCGGCCATGCTCAACGCCTATCCGAACCTGAAGGCGCTCCTGTGCGGCAATGACAACATGGCCCTCGGCGCCGTCGCCGCAATTCGCGCGGCAGGCAAGCAAGGCAAGGTGATGGTGGTCGGTTACGACAATATCGCCGCAGTGAAGCCGATGTTGGCCGACGGTCGCGTGTTGGCCACCGTCGATCAGTTCGCCGCCAAGCAGGCCGTGTTCGGTATCAATACGGCATTGAAGGCTATTCGCGAACACAAGAAGCAAAGCGAGCTGTCGAGCCTCGTCGAAACGCCGGTCGAACTGATCGTGAAGAAGTAAGGACGTCAATACGTTCGACGCAGGGTCGGGCGAAGCGCGGACGAGCTTCGCCCGACTCGCGCTTGCGAAGGAGGGGGCATGACAGCAGTTTCAACGGACGGCACACGCCACGCGCCGCCGCGCGATCCGGTGCTCACGGTAAGCGGCGTGGGCAAGACCTATGCGGTGCCGATCCTCGCGGGCATCGATCTGACGCTGAACGCGGGCGAAGTCCTCGCGCTCACGGGCGAAAACGGCGCGGGCAAGAGTACGTTGTCGAAGATCATCAGCGGGCTCGTTACGCCGACGTGCGGCACGATGCATTACCTCGGGCAGCCCTATGCGCCCGCGAGCCGCCGGGATGCCGAAGCGCTCGGCGTGCGGATGGTGATGCAGGAGTTGAACCTGCTGCCGACGCTTTCGATCGCCGAGAACCTGTTCCTGAACTGCCTGCCGGCCATGAAAGGAATCGGCTGGATCTCGCGCAAGCGCCTGCGTGAAGACGCGCGTGCCGCCATGGCGCGCGTCGGACTCGAAGCGCTCGATCCGGATTCGCTCGTCGCGGAGCTCGGGATCGGCCATCAGCAGCTCGTCGAGATCGCCCGCAACCTGATCGGCGATTGCCGGGTGCTGATCCTCGACGAGCCCACCGCCATGTTGACGGGACGCGAAGTCGACTTGCTGTTCGGTCAGGTGGAACGGCTTAAGCGCGAAGGCGTATCGATCGTCTACATTTCGCATCGGCTGGAAGAATTGGCGCGCATCTCGGATCGCATCGCCGTACTGCGCGACGGCAAGCTGGTCAGCGTCGGTCCCGTTGCCGAATACACGACGGATCGGCTCGTGACGCAGATGGTCGGCCGTGGCATCGGCGAGACGATCAACCTCGGCGAGCGCAAGATCGGCGCACCGATGCTGCGCGTCGACAAACTGTCGCGCGGGGCCGCCGTGCAGGATGTCTCGTTCGAGGTGAAGAGCGGCGAGATCTTCGGCATCAGCGGCTTGATCGGCTCGGGACGCACGGAACTGCTACGCGCGATTTTCGGTGCGGACGCGAAGGATAGCGGCGCAGTCACGCTCGGCACGGCATCCGAGCCCGCGCGAATCGGTTCGCCCGCCGATGCCGTCAAGCAAGGCATTGCGTTGATCACCGAGGACCGCAAGAGCGAAGGGTTGATGCTCACACAGTCCATCGCGTCGAACCTCGCACTGAACAACTTCGGCGCGCTCTCGCGCTTCGGCTGGATCGACGGCGGCCGGGAGCGTGCGCTGGCCAAGCGGCATATCGACGCCATGCGTATACGCTGCGCCGGTGAACAGCAGCCGGTGAGCGAGCTCTCGGGCGGAAATCAGCAGAAGGTCGTCATCGGTCGCTGGCTCGAACGCGATGCAGGCGTCCTGCTGTTCGACGAGCCGACGCGCGGGATCGATGTCGGCGCGAAGTTCGAGATTTACGGCCTGCTCGGCGAAGAGGCGAGGAAAGGCAAAGCGCTGGTCGTCGTCTCGAGCGAACTGCGCGAGCTAATGCTCATTTGCGATCGCATCGGCGTCATGTCGGCAGGCCGGCTCGTTCGAATTTTCGATCGCGACGAATGGACCCAGGACGATTTGCTGGCCGCCGCATTTTCCGGCTATGCGAAGCGTGACGCACTTTTGACGAGAGAAGCATCATGACGATTTCCTCCAACACACCCGCAGGCGTCGTGGCGCCCGAAGTCAAGGGCCGCGCGCGCGTGGAGCTCACGAGCTATCTGGGCCTCGTCGGCGCCCTGGTGGCGATGATCGCGCTGTTTTCGGCGCTCAGCTCGCATTTCTTCACGTACGAGACGTTCGTGACGATCGCCAATCAGATTCCCGATCTCGTCGTCATGTCGGTCGGGATGACGTTCGTGCTCATCATCGCGGGGATCGATCTGTCGGTCGGCTCCGTCCTCGCGCTTTCGGCGTCGGCCGTCAGCGTAGTCGCGTTGCAATGGCAGTGGAGCGCGATTCCCGCGGCGTTTGCGGGCCTCCTAGTGGCCGCGCTGGCCGGCAGCTTGACGGGCCTCGTGACAGTCGCATGGCGCATCCCGTCGTTCATCGTCTCGCTCGGCGTGCTCGAAATGGCGCGTGGGCTGGCCTATCAACTGACGAATTCGCGCACGTCGTACATCGGCAGCACGTTCGATTGGCTGGCCAATCCGTTCGCGGCCGGCATTTCGCCCGCGTTTATCATTGCGATGGCCGTCATGATCGTGGCGCAACTGGTGCTGCGGCGAACCGTGTTCGGCCGCTGCCTCATCGGCATCGGGACGAACGAAACCGCGGTACGATTGGCTGGTATCGATCCGCGTCCGTACAAGGTGATCGTCTTCGCATTGATGGGCGCGCTGGCCGGGCTGGCGTCGCTATTCCAGGTTTCGCGCCTCGAAGCGGCAGATCCGAACGCGGGCGTGGGTATCGAGCTGCAAGTGATCGCTGCGGTCGTGATCGGCGGCACGAGCCTCATGGGCGGGCGCGGATCGGTCATCAGCACGTTCTTCGGCGTGCTGATCATCTCGGTGCTGGCCGCCGGGCTCGCGCAGATCGGTGCGAACGAGCCGACCAAGCGGATAATCACCGGCATGGTCATCGTCATCGCCGTCGTGCTCGATACTTATCGAAGCCGCCGCGGTGCGAGCCGGGCCTGAGGTCAATCGAAAAGCAACGAGATCATGTGGACGATCCGAGACGTAGCGAAGCGGGCAGGCGTGTCGTACACGACGGTGTCTCACGTCCTGAACAACACGCGCCCCGTCAGCGAAGAAAAGCGCGTGCGCGTGCAGGCTGCGATTGCCGAGATGAACTACGTGCCGTCCGCGCCGGCGCGCTCGTTGAAGGCCAAAACCACGTCGACGATCGGGCTGGTCGTACCGAACAACACGAACCCGTACTTCGCGGAGTTCGCGCGCGGCATCGAAGGCTCGCTCAAGCGTCGCGGCTATTGCGTATTCCTCTGCAATTCCGACAACAACCTCGTGACGCAGCGTGAGTGCCTGCGCGCGCTGCATCAGAATCGTATCGATGGGTTGATCGTCGCATCGGTCGACGACGATGAGTCCATTGCGGACGATCTGGCGGCGGTGCGCGTGCCGGTTGTGATCGTCGATCGCCCCGTCGCGGGGCTCGATGCGGATCTGGTTCAGATCGATCACGAGGCTGGCGCAATGTTGGCGACGCAGCATCTGCTCGACCTCGGGCATACGCGCATCGGTTGTATTGCCGGGGAGCGCGAAACCGTCGTGAGCGCCATTCGCGTCGCCGGCTTCAAGCGCGCGATGGCGGAGCGCGGTGTGGAGGTGTTGCCGGGCGCGATCGTGGAAGGAAATTTCACGTGCCCGGGGGGTTACGCCGCGGCGCGCGAGCTGTTCGAGACCGTCGCGCCGACGGCCATTTTCGCGAGCAACGACATGATGGCGATCGGGGCGCTGCGCGCGGCCGCGGAACGCGGGCTGCGCATTCCGGCCGATTGTTCGATCATCGGATTCGACGATGTCGAAATGAGCCGATACGTGTACCCGGCATTATCGACCGTGGGGCAGGCGATATTGCGTCTGGGCGATGCGGCCGCCAATACGCTGCTTGAACGCATCAACGGCACGGTGACCGGTCCCGCACGCACCCATCTGATCGAACCGCGCTTGCTCGTGCGTGAATCCAGCGCGCCCTGGGCCGCATAAGCGGAACATCAATCCAATCCTATCGACGCATGACATCGATGAAAACAACAGCAGCGGGGCAGCAAACCGGCCGCGTCACGGTGGTCGGCAGCTTGAACATGGATCTCGTGATCCGCGCGCCGCGTTTGCCGAAAGAGGGCGAGACGCTGGCCGGCCGATCGTTCGTCAACGTACCGGGCGGCAAAGGCGGCAATCAAGCGGTGGCGGCGGCAAGATTGGGCGCGCAGGTCGCGATGATCGGGCGCGTCGGCGACGACGACAACGGCAGGCAACTCGTTGCCGGTTTGCGCCGCGACGGCATCGACTGTCACGGTGTGGCGACGGATCCGACGCTGCCGACCGGCGTGGCGATGATCGTCGTCGACGATGCTGGGCAAAATGCAATCGTCATCGTCGCGGGCAGCAACGGGGCGCTGACGTCCGCCGCAATGGCCGTGCATGCGTCGCGGATCGAACAAGCCGATGTGCTCGTCTGCCAACGGGAAGTGCCCGACCAGACCGTACTCGCCGCCATGAACCTGGCTCGCAAGCATGGGCGGATCGTGGTGCTCAATCCCGCGCCCGTAACCGGGCCGCTCGAGCGTGGCTGGCTCGAATCCGCCGACTTCCTGATTCCGAACGAATTGGAGGCGTCGGCGCTTTCGGGTGTGCCTGTCGAATCGCCGGAAAGCGCGCGGCGAGCGGCCAAGAAGTTGCAGCAGGACGGCGCGCGCAACGTGATCATCACACTCGGTAAGCGGGGCGTGGTGGTGCTGACCGAGGGTGATCGTGCCGGGGATGGCGGCAAACACTATCTGCCTGCCGAAGTCGAGGCGATCGATACGACGGCGGCCGGCGATACGTTCGTCGGCGGCTTTTGCGCGGCGCTCGCGGCGAAGCGCCCGCTGGACGAGGCGGTACGTTTCGGTCAGGCTGCGGCTGCGTTGTCGGTAACGCGTGCAGGCGCCCAAACGTCGATCCCCTACCTGCACGAAATTACGCTCCAAGTTGCCGCATCGAAATGAAGAAAACAGGTTTGCTCAATAGCGCGCTCTCGCGCCTCGTTGCAACCTTGGGCCATGGCGATATGGTATTGATCGCCGATGCCGGGATGCCGGCGCCACACGGATCGCGGGTGGAAATCATCGATCTCGCGCTCACACCCGGCGTACCGGATTTCGCCACTACTGTCCGCGTCTTGCTGAGCGAGATGCAGGTCGAGTCGCATGTCGTGGCGAACGAGACGCTCGCGCGCAACGATGGTTGGCTTGGGAGTGAGTGGATGGACCGGATCGGGTCACGCCAAGTGGTGACGCATGAGGCACTCAAGCAGATGTCACATCGCGCGCGCGCCGTGGTGCGCACTGGCGAGTGCACACCTTACGCGAATCTCATTCTCGTGGCGGGCGTGACGTTCTGACATTCGTAGGCGCACCCAGGTTAGGAGCGTCGGGTCCGGGGGGGCAACGACGGGTGCGCTGGCGTTGCCCACGCGTTCTGCGGCGGCACGCCGATTGCGCCGCAGGCGGCGAGTCTCGAACACGGCGCACATATCGTCGTCGGGACGCCGGGCGCATCATGGACCATCTGGAGCGTGGCAGCCTCGCCCTCGATGCATTGAATACGCTCGTGCTCGACGAAGCGGATCGGATGCTCGATATGGGCTTCTACGACGATACAGCGAAGGTGGCCGATCAGTGTCCGAAAGAGCGGCAAGCGTTGCTGTTTTTCGCGACTTACCCCGACGGCATCGCCAAACTCAGCCAGCGCTTCCCGCGTAATCCCAAAGAGGTGAGGCCCGAAGAGCGTCACGACGACAGCAAGATTCGCCAGCGCTTTTATGACGGGACGGAAGAGCAGCGGTTGCACGCGGTGGGCATGTTGCTGAATCACTATCGCCCGGTGAGTACGCTTGCGTTCTGCAACACGAAGCAACAATGCCGCGACTTGCTCGATGTACTGCGTGTGCAGGGTTTTCATGCGCTGGCGTTGCACGGTGAACTCGATCAACGCGAACGCGATCAGGTGCTGATTCAATTCGCGAACCGTAGCTGCTCAGTGCTCGTTGCCACTGATGTCGCTGTGCGCGGGCTGGATTTTACGTAGCTCGAGGCGGTGATCAACGTCGACGTGACGCCCGATCCCCAAGTGCACGTGCATCGAATTGGCCGCACGGGCCGGGCGGACGAAGTCGGCTGGGCGCTGAGCCTCGCAAGCATGGATGAAATGGGGCGTGTGGGCGGCATCGAGCAGGCGCAAAAGCGCGATGTCGAATGGCATCCTCTCAGCGAGCTCCAGGCGAAAAGCGACACGCCGTTGTTGCCGCCGATGGAGACGTTGCAGATCCTCGGTGGGCGAAAAGAAAAGATTCGCCCTGGCGACGAGCTGGGCGCGCTGACGGGCGAAGCGGGCTTCAGCGGCGCACAGATCGGAAAGATCAACATGACCGAATACTCGACCTACGTCGCGGTCGAGCGAAGCATCGCGCGCGACGCGCTGCGCAAGCTGAACGCAGGGAAGGTGAAGGGCAAGAAGGTGAAAGCGCGGTTGATGGACGAGTGGCGTTGACGGTGCGTGCCGTGCGCACACGATGCCTTCGAGATGCGTTGGACCGCAAGTCGGCGGGAGCTCGCGGTCCGATTGTTCCAGCTATCGGACTCGTGAAACGGGGGGAAGCTCAGTGGTTGCGTCACCCGGAAACCAGCCCATCCCAGCACAAGTATTTGATCTCCACGAATTCGTCGATGCCCAGATGCGAGCCTTCGCGCCCCAGGCCGCTCTGCTTCACGCCGCCAAACGGCGCGAGTTCGTTCGAGATCAGTCCGCAGTTGATCCCCACCATCCCCGATTCGATGCGCGCTGCGTTGCGCCAGATGCGCGCCGCATCGCGACTATAGAGGTAGGCGGCAAGCCCATACTCGGTGTCGTTGGCCATCGCGATCGCTTCGTCGTCGGTATCGAAGCGAAAGAGCGCGGCCACCGGCCCGAACGTTTCTTCACGGGCAATCTTCATCGCGGGCGTCGCCCCGGCAAGTACCGTCGGTTCGTAGAAGAATCCGCCGAGCGCGTGTCGCCTGCCACCATGCAGCAGCCGCGCGCCTCGGGCGAGTGCATCGCTCACGTGCTCCTCGACCTTTTCTACTGCGGCTTCGTCGATCATCGGTCCGAGGTCGACGTTCGGCTGTAGGCCGTTGCCGACGCGCAGTCTCGCGACACGTTCGACAACACGCGCGGCCAACGCGTCGTAGACGCTCGCTTGCACGAGTACCCGATTGGCACTGATGCAAGCTTGGCCCGTATTGCGGAATTTCGCGGCGACGATGCCGTCGGAAGCCGCGTCGAGATCGGCATCGTCGAGCACGATGAACGGAGCATTGCCGCCCAGCTCCATAGAGCACTTCTTGACCGTCTGCGCGGCCTGCGCGAGCAGCACCCGGCCGACTTCGGTCGAGCCGGTGAACGTGATCTTGCGAACGAGGGGATTCGCGGTGAGCTCGCCGCCGATGGCGCGTGTATCGTTGCCGGTGATCACGCTGAGGACACCGGATGGCACCCCGGCGCGCTCCGCCAGCACGGCCAGCGCGAGCGCCGTGAGTGGAGTCTGGCTTGCGGGCTTCACGACCATCGTGCAGCCCGCGGCAAGCGCCGGTCCGGCTTTGCGCGTAATCATCGCCGCCGGGAAATTCCACGGCGTGATGGCGGCACATACGCCGATCGGCTCGCGCAGTGCGATGATCCGCTGCGTCTCCTTCGCCCCGGGAATCACGTCGCCGCGCACGCGCGTCGCTTCTTCCGCAAACCAGCGCAGGAAAGAAGCCGCGTAGTCGATCTCGCCTCGCGCTTCGGCCAGCGGCTTGCCTCCCTCGAGCGTAATGAGAACCGCGAGATCTTCGCGGTGTTCCATCGTCAGTTCGTACCAGCGCCGCAGTACCTCGCCGCGGTGCTTCGCGCTCTTCCGTCGCCATGGACCGAAGGCATCGTGTGCGGCGTCGATCGCGCGCTGCACTTCCGGCTCGCGGCACCGCGGCAGCTCGACGAGCAGCGATTGATCGACCGGATTGCGTAGTTGATAGCGGCCGTGCGGTGTCTGGCCAACCCACTCGCCGGCGATGAACGCGTTCTCCCGCCACAAGGTGGGGTCTTTCAGCAGATGTTTCATCGTGGTCTCGCTCAGCAGGGGAAGCGTCCCGCCATGAAGGCGGAATCCGGATCGGCAGTCACGGGCAGGCCCGAGGCCGCGAGCCCTTGGCGCAGCGTCTTCATAATCCGATCCGGCACGCGCATCGCCGGGGCGCGCAGTGGGCCGCCGTTGAAGCCGGCCAGCCAGTCCTGGTATTTCCACATCGTGCGGTTTAGCACGCCGGTGCCGCCCGCATACGTCTGCGCCGCGGCACCGTTCGCGTTGCGCGCCGGGTTCACTTTCCAATACATCGCCATCGCCTCTTCCCATTGCCCGTTGCGCGCGAGCTCGAACGCCTTCGGGTAATAGCCGCTCATCCAGGCCGTATTGCTGGTGCCGGAGAACTGCAGCTTCATGAGGCTCATCAGCGGAATCGCAT
This sequence comes from Trinickia sp. Y13, assembly GCF_029522115.1. Taxonomy (GTDB): domain Bacteria; phylum Pseudomonadota; class Gammaproteobacteria; order Burkholderiales; family Burkholderiaceae; genus Trinickia. The sequence goes on from NZ_JAKWFK010000005.1 coordinate 13,391, forward strand.
CGCCTTCGATCGGGCAACTGATCACGACTTCATCGCGGAAGTGGTGGTACATCTCGCAGATGCCGGCGGGCAGCGGAAAGCCTTGCTCCGATTTGATCGCGACGATGTTCGGGCAGTCATCGAGCAGGCGGCGCACCAGATCCAACGACATGCCCGCAGGGTGCACGCGCTCGAAGCCCCAGAGCGGAATCGGGAACAGCATCACCGCGAGATCGGTCGCGTCGCAGAAGCTCTTGGTGTAGTCGTAGATCTCCTGCTCGGTGGTCGGCCAAAACTGAGGCGGGTATGAGAGCAGCACGATGTCGGCGCCGGTTTTTTCAGCGAGCTTCACGGCTTCGATGTTTTCGGTCAGCGTGCCGAACGCGGCATGAAAGAACAGGCCAAGCCGGTCGCCAGCCGTTTCGCGGGCCCACGCGGTGAACTGCGCGTTTTCTTCCGGCGTGATCGCCACCTCGCTGCAAAGCAGCGTGTAGCGGAAGCCGAATTCCATTGCCAATTCGATGTCGTGACGGATGCCGCGCTCGTTCAGGCGCTTCAGGTCCGCGCTATGGCTCGGAATCGTGACGGCCGAGCAGCCGGTGAGGTATTCGCGCGCCCAGGCGCGGGCATCGACCTTCTTGTAGCGAGCCATGAGGGAGCTTCTCCTTGAGTAAGTCTTCGAGTGAGTTATTGAGTGAATCTTCGATTGAGTTCGCGGCGATCCGAAGCGCTATTTCGCAATGGGCGTGATGGTTACCGGAAGGGCCACGCCGACGCCTTGCCGGACGGCGCGCGCGAGCAACATCTCGGCGATCACGACGTCCTGGAGCGCGGACCCGACGGACTTGTACAAAACGATGTCGCCGTCGGCACGGCGTGGCACGATGTCTCCCGTCGCCAGCGCGCCAAGAGAGACGAGGCGGTCGGCGAGCACGACGCCGGCGCGCGCGGCGGCGATGGCGTCGCCGGTGTCGTGCTCGACCTCTTCGGGCATGTCGGCGACGATGCACGCCGCACGCGCCATCGTCTCTTCGTCGACTTCGCGCTGCTCGGGCAGGGTCGAGCCTAAGGAGACGACGGTGACGCCCGGCGGTAGCCAGGCGCCGCGCAACACCGGAGATTCGTCGCGGCTGCGCGCGGCGCAAATGACGACGTCCGCGTCTTTCACCGCAGCCTCCGGCCGGTCCACCGCGGTGATGTCCGTGGCAGGGCGGAAGTGCTCGGCAAAGCGCTCTCGGCTCGCGGGCGTGGGGCTGAAGACGCGCACGCTTTGCACTGCTCGCACGGCGGCGAGGCACTCGAGCGCACCGCGAGCCTCGAAGCCCGAGCCGATCACCGCGACATGCAATGGCCGCCTGGGTGCCAGCAACGTCAGAGCGAGCGCGGCGGTGGCCGCGGTACGCAAGCCCGTCACGCGATTGCCGTCGATCAGCGCGCGCAGCGCCATGGTCTGCTCGTCGAACAGGGAAATCAGATAGCTGGCCCGGCGCGCGCGGGTATTGGCGGCAATCAGCTTGCAGCCCATATGTCCGCCGCTCGGCGAGACGGCGGTTAGGCTGCGCAGCCACGTGCCCTCGCCGCGAGCCATCGTTCGCGGCGGTACCATCGCGGGCGAGACGGGTCTCGCATAGGCGTCGGCCAGCGCCGCGACGGCGGAAGGCCAGTCGGCGAGCGATGCGACATCGGCGTCGCTCAAGAAAAGCGTCGGGCGGGAGGATTCGGCGGTGACTGCGTCTGACATGGTGCGGGCCTGGAAGTAAGGGGCCAACACACGATAGAGCGCGCTGCGCGTTTAGGGCACTGCCTAACGTCGAAAGCAGCTATGTCGAAATTCGATGACTGGCCTCCAGCGCGTCGGCCACGGCGCTGACCAAGCGCCGCACGGCGCGGGTAGCCCGCGTCTGCGGGCGGCGCGGCGATTCGGCCAGCACGACGAATCGCTCGAGGACGGGATCGACGATGCGCGACGAGGCGAGCCGCGCATCGAGCTTCCCGGGCAGGACGGAAGCAATGGCATAGCCGCCGCCGGCCGCCACGACTTCATATTGGAGTCGCACGGAATCGACTTCGACGGCGGCTTGCAATGCCACGCCATGTTCCGAAGCGAGGCGGTCGAGCCGTGCCCGCAACAGGTGAGGCCGGCCCGGCACGACGAGCGGCAAGCCGGTCAGCGCCGCGAGCGGCACGTCGCCGTTGGCGACGACGGCGTCGCCGCGAGGGGCGACCAGATGCAGCGGCACCCGTGCGAGCACGTGGCAGTCGCCGATGCTCGCTTCGTCCTCTTTCAAGACGACGGCCATATCGAGCCGGCCTTCGCGCAGATGCTCTTCGAGCTGCGCGCTGGCGGCTTCCGTCAAATGAAGACGAACGGCCGGCAACTGCGCTCGCGCGGCAGCGAAGAGGGGCCCGGCATAGTGGTTTACCGCCGACGGCAGCAGGCCCAGCAGCACCTCGCCAGCGGGCTGGCCGCGCGCGCTGCGAATGTCGTCCGCGAGCGCATCCGCTTCGGCCGCGAGACGCGTGACGCGCGGCAGCATCTGCTCGCCAAATTCGGTGAGGACGACACCGCGTCCGGTGCGGCGAAACAAACGCTCACCGCATTGCTGCTCGAGCTGAGCGATATGGCGGCTGACCATCGACTGCGGCATATCGAGCGCCGCCGCCGCGCGGCTCAAACTGCCCGATGCCGATACCTGCAGAAAGACGAGCCAGCGCGGATCGACGATGGTCGGCGCGCCGGCCACCGCGCGCCCCCCGTGATCGTGCGACTGCCCTGGCTTAGCGAGCGTCACGACGGGCCTTGTCCATTTCCACGACGGCCTCTTTCAGCAGCCCGCGCAACCACGTGAGCCCAGGGTCCGAAGTGCGATGCTTGTGCCATTGGACCGATTGCTCCATCGTGGGGACGGCGACGGGCACGTCGCGCAGCACGATCGGCAGGCTGCGCGAGGCCGCTTCGGCGAGCCGCCGGTGCATGGTCGCAATCCGATCGGTGCCAGCCAGCAGATAGGCCGGTGAGAGGAAGCTGTAGGTGCTTGCCTCCACACGTCTGACGATACCGAGTCGCTGCATGAACCAATCTTCGAGCGCGGTTTGTCCCTCGCCGACCTGTACGACGACATGCCCTGCCGCCATGTAGCGCTCGTTCGTCATTTCGCCGTGCGCGAGCGGGCTCCGATCCCACACGACGCAGCAGAACGATTCCTCGAGCAGCACTTCGGCCGGATGCTCGGTGGAGCAATACTCCTTGGGGATGATCAGGATATCCGCTTCGCCGCGCTCGAGCAGCCGGTGCGGATAGGCGACCTGCGGGCGCAACTCGAAACGGATGCCCGGCGCCTGCGCGTAGGCCAGCGCAAACAGGTGCGGCATCAGCGTTGTCATCGTGTAGTCCGATACGAAGAGGCGGAACAGGCGGTTGGCCTGCGCCGGCAGGAATTCGGGCTGGGCCGTCACCGTCGCTTCGACGCGCACGAGAATGTCGCGCACGTTGTTCCTGAGCGCCTCCGCGCGCGGCGTCGGTTCCATTTTGCGGCCGACCTGCACGAGCAACTCGTCGTTGAAGTACTCGCGCAACCGCGCGAGCGCGTTGCTCATCGCCGACTGGCTCAAGTGAATCTTTTCGGCGGCCCGGCTGATGTTCTGTTCGCTCAAAAGAGCGTCGAGCGCCACGAGCAAGTTGAGGTCGAGCTTGTTGAACCGCATGCGTGCTGTCTCCGATCACGCGTTTATCAGGGTTTAGCCTGAAAGTATTGACGCTGTCGATATCGGCAATGGATCGAATCCATTTTTAGGATACCTCGGCCTATCTTAACCTAGGCGTCATCTTGAAGCGATCAGGCATCGCACATCGCATCGGGAGACCAGCGTCAGGGCATTTTCGGATCGAAGGTACCGCCGTACGGTGTCCGAACGCCCGCGCTTTCCACTATTAAAGAGACGCCAGGCGGCGCCAGCGCCCCTAGGACGAGGAGACAGCATGTCGAGGAAACTGATCGCGGCCGCTATCGGCTGCACGATGTTGGCCGCCGCTTCGATGAAGCAAGCTCGAGCATTCGAAGGCGGTGTTTCCCCCTATCCCGCGGGCGCGGTCGGCACGAACATCGCCAATTTGCCGCCGATCCCGGGTTTGTTCGCGCTCGAGCAATTCAACTACAGTTTTGCGAACGGCCTTTACGGCAACGATGGCAAGAAGTTGCCGATCCCGTTCAAGACTTCGGTGTTTTCCGAAACCACCCGTCTGCTCGCTTCGTATCCGTTTCACCTCCTCGGAGCGAACGTCTATACGCAGTTGGTCATTCCGGTCGTGTCGCTGCATACGAGCGTGTTCGGCCAGTCGAGCACGCAGGGCGGCTTGTCCAATATCACGCTGACGCCGGTGCTGCTGCAATGGCATCTCTCGCCTAACCTGACGATCGCGTCCGGCCTGGACTTCGCGTTCGAGACGGGTTCCTACAGCCCGGTCAAGCCGAGCGTGGCGGTGGGCTACACCTCCGTGCAACCGGTGTTCTCGGTTCGCTACAACGTGCCCAATGGGATCGACGTCGCCATCGCGAACCGCCTGTTGCTCAACACGAAGAACGGCACGACGAACTACCGCTCGGGCGACGGCTACGTGGGGGAGTTCGAAGCCGGTTGGAACTTCGGCCCGTGGAAGCTCGGCGTGGTTGGCGCGTATCTGAATCAGTTCAGCGACGACAAGGCGAATGGCGTGAACGTAGGCAACCGCATGCGCACCTTCGGCATCGGCCCGTCGATCGTCTACGACGCGCGAAGCTGGAACGTCAACCTCAACTATCAGCAAGGCATCTATGCCGCGAACACGGCCAAGAGCAGCAGCGTCTGGCTGAACATCGCCATCCCGTTGTGGCCGGGCTTCGGACGCAAAGGCTGAGCCTCGCCGTGGGCCGGCGCGCGCCTATGAACGGGCCGTTGCCGGGCCGTCCGCAATTTCAACTAAGGCAACCCGCCATGTTTCGCTACTTTCCTACCAATTACGTCTGGGACCTGTCCGTCAATCTCGCCATCGAAATGGGCGCACGCATGGGCGAAATCGAGGATATGTGCGGGCCGCTGCAGGAAGCGGCCAAGCAGCCGGACGCGGACGGCACGCGTGCGTTTCGCGAGGCGTGGGTCAAGACGGCCGATCGACTCTGCGATCTGGCGGCCGAAGACGAAGCCCGAGGGCGCCTGCTGTCGGCCGGCGAGAAGTACAAGCGGGCCGCAATTTATCTGATCACGGCCGAGCGCATGCTGGCCCACGATTCGGCAGGGCGCATCGATCTGTACCGCCGCTCGCTCGATATGTTCGACAGGGCAATCGCGCTCAAGGGCGAGAACTGCGAGCGCGTCTCGATTCCATACGGCGACAAGCATCTGTCGGGACTTCTCGTCAAAGCGCACCCGGCCGGCGCGCGCAGCCCGCTGCTCGTGCAAGTGAACGGGCTCGATTCGACGAAGGAGATGAAGTACTTCGTGGGATTGCCGGCGTGGCTCGCGGAGCGCGGCGTGTCTTCGCTGATCGTCGATCAACCCGGAACCGGCGAAGCGCTGCGTCTGCACGGCCTGCATGCGCTCTACAACTCGGAAGTTTGGGCAAGCCGGATCGTCGATTGGCTGGAGCGGCGTGAGGACGTCGATCCCGAGCGCATCGGCATGGAAGGCGTCTCGCTGGGCGGCTACTACTGTCCGCGCGCAGTGGCCTTCGAGCCGCGCTTCGCCTGCGGCGTGGTGTGGGGCGCCAATCACGACTGGCGCGACGTGCAGAAAAAGCGCCTGCAGCGCGAAGGCGATTTCCCCGTGCCCCATTACTGGAAACACGTCTGCTGGGTCTGGGGCGCGAAAGACATCGACGACTTCATGCGCATCGCCGAGGACGTGCATCTGGACGGGGTGCTCGATCGCATCAAAGTGCCGTTCCTCGTCACCCATGGCTCGAAGGATTCGCAGATCCCGGTCGCGTGGGCGCATCGCACGTACGAGCAGCTCGTGAACAGCCCGAAGCGCGAACTGAAGATTTTCACGGAACGCGAGGGTGGGGTGCAGCACTCGAGCTTCGATAACTCTATCAATGCGGGGCAGTTCATCGCCGACTGGGTGGCCGAGACGCTCGGCGGACGCACCGCACGTTGACTCTTTCCTCTTTTTCAAGCGCGCAAATCTCATGAACATCATCGGACTCGATACGCTCGTCTTCGGCGTGGACGACGTCACCGCCTGCAACCGCTATTTGATCGACTACGGCTTGCTGCCGATGCGCAGCGACGATCGCGGCGGCCGCTTCGAGGCGCTCGACGGTACAGGCATCGACATCATGCACCGTGACGATCCGACCTTACCGCCCGCACTCGGCACGGCGAGCATGCTGCGCAAGACGATCTACGGCGTCGCCGACGCCGCGACGCTCGATGCGATCGCCGAGGAACTGCACCGCGACCGCGAGGTGCGCCGGCTCGCCGACGGCTCTGTCGAATCGGTCGACGACATGGGTTTCGTCATCGGCTTTCAGGTGACGCAACGCCGCGCGTTGTCCCTGCCCGCCGAGCCGGTGAACGCGCCCGGTGCGTCCGCGCAGCGCGCGCCCAATGTCGTGGCCGTGCGAGACGATATGGCGCTCACGCCGCGTACGCTTTCGCACGTCGTCTATTTCGTGCCCGATGCCGCCAAAGCGGAAGCGTTCTACGTGGAGCGTCTCGGGTTTCGCTGCACGGATCGCTTCACGGACGTCGGTCCGTTCCTGCAGCCGGCCGGCACGCTCGACCATCACACGTTGTTCATGATCCAGACACCGCCGTTCATGAAAGGCTGCGAGCACTTCACGTTCCACATGGGCGGGCCGACGGAAGTCTTGCAAGCCGGCACGCGTTTCGTCGCGAAGGGTTACCAGTCGTTCTGGGGACCCGGGCGCCACCGGTTCGGCTCGAACTGGTTCTGGTACTTCAACAGCCCGCTCGGCTGCCATGTCGAGTACGACGCCGACATGGACCTGCACGACGCAGCGTGGAGCGCGCGCGAAGCGCCGATGGGCGCCGACACGTCGCAACTGTTCCTGTTTCAGCACCGCGAGAACTGGGCGCCGGGCGGTCCGCCGGCGGCGGGGGCGAAGGCCGATTAGCCGCGCAACATACCGCCATGTCCAAGTCATTCCGTTCGATTCGCCTCGCGCACGTCGATGATCTGGCGGATCCCGGCACGCGGGGCTTCGATCCGGGCCGCGCGGGGCACGACACGCTGTTCGTCGTGCGCCGCGGCGCGTCGCTTCGCGCGTACCGCGACGCGTGCCCGCATTTCGGCGATACGCCGATGGCCTGGCGCAAGGACGCCTATTTGAATGGCGACGGCACCCGCATCGTCTGCCACGCGCACGGCGCGCAGTTCGACATCGCGACCGGCGAATGCCTGCTCGGGCCGTGCCTCGGTCAGCGGCTGACACCCGTCGAAATCGAAGTGACGAGCAGCGGCGACATCATGCTCATTTCGGCATGACACACCTACACCAAAACCAGATGTAAGAAGGAGACACCCGCAATGACCGCCCCTGTTCAACACGTCCTCGTCATAGGCGGAGGTTTCTCCGGCATGGCGACGGCGATTCAGTGCGCCAAGCTTGGTTTCACGGTCGATCTCGTCGAGATCGACCAAGGCTGGCGCTCCTATGGTGCGGGCATCAGCATCGGCGGCCCGACGCTGCGCGCGCTGCGCACGATCGGCGTGCTCGACGCCTTCTTCGAGCGCGGTCATGGCGGCGACGGCGTGAACCTGTTCACCGCAGGCGGCCACCCGATCGGCACGCTGCCGACGCCGCGCGTGGCCGGAGAAGACGTGCCCGGCGGCGGCGCGATCATGCGTCCGGCGCTGGCGGACATTCTCGCCAAGGCCACGCAGGCAGCCGGTGTGCGCGTGCGGCTCGGCTGCACGTTCACGGGGATCGAGCAGCGAAACGACCAGGCTCACGTGTCATTCACGGACGGCACGCAGGGCAGCTACGACCTGGTGGTCGGCGCCGACGGCCTCTATTCGAAGGTGCGCGAAGCCATATTCCCCGACGCGCCGAGGCCGCGTTACACCGGCCAAGGCGTGTGGCGCGCCGTGGTGCCGCGGCCGGCCGACATCGTGTGCGCGACGATGTGGCTGGGACAGAAGGTGAAGGCGGGCGTCAATCCCGTCTCGCAGAATGAGATGTACCTCTTCGTCACCGAGGACAGGCCGACCAACGAACACATCGATCCGGCCGCATGGCCGCGCATGCTGGCGGATTTGCTGGCACCGTTCACCGTGCCGGTGCTCCAGTCGATCCGCGCGCAGCTCGGGCCGCAATCGCACTGCAACTATCGTCCGCTCGAAAGCCTGCTGCTGCCGCAGCCCTGGTTCAACTCGCGCGTGGTGCTCGTCGGCGATGCGGTGCATGCCACGACGCCGCATATGGCGGCAGGTGCGGGCATCGGGATCGAGGATGCGATCGTCCTTGCCGAAGAGTTGGGACGTGGGGCGACGGTCGAGGCCGCCTTGCAGGCATTTCAGACGCGTCGCTGGGAGCGCTGCCGCATGGTGGTGGAAAACTCCGGGCGTCTCGGCGAGATCGAGATCGCCGGCGGCGACAAAGCGGAGCACACGCGCATCATGCGCGAGACCCATATGCGTCTCGCGCAGCCGATTTGATCGAACGGAGGCACGATGGAAACGAATCTCTCGCCGGCGACCCCGGCGCATGGCAACGTGGCAGCCGGATCGGATGCCGCCGCGCAACTCGGCGCGCTTGGCACCGCCGCGGTGATGATCGCGCATTGTGCCGGTATGGTCGACCTCGTCGCCTTGCCGGTCTGGGTCGGCACGCTGATAGGCTCGTATCGGCTCGATCCGCAACAAGCAGGCTTGCTCGTGACGCTGTTCCTGGCTGGCGCCGTGCTGAGCAGTCTGTTCTTCTTCCCGCGCGTCAATCGCCTGCCGGCGCGCGCGATGGTTACCATCGGCTTCGGCGTCGCGACGCTCGCGTTCCTCGGCACCGTATCGTTCGGCGGATATGCCGCGATGGCCGCGCTGCACGCCGTCGCGGGCCTCGCCGCCGGATGCGCTTTGAGCTTCACGCATGGCACGATCGGACGCAGCCGCAATCCGCATCGTCTGTTCGCCATCGCGGGCCTCGCGTTGGGCATTTTCGCTATCGCATTTCTCGGGGCAACGCCTGGGCTGATTGCGGCGCATGGCGGCTCCACGCTGTTTCGCGTTTTTGCAGGCCTGATGGGCGTTGCGACGATTGCATGCGCGCTCGCGTTTCCGTCGCTTCGAACGCGGCGCGGCAAGGCGACGGCCGACGAACCGCGTTTCGAGCGCGCCATCTGGTTCGGCATGGCCGGCGTCGGTTGCATGGGCTTGACCCAGGCGATGCTGTTCAGCTTCATCCAGCGCATCGGCCTCGACCGCGGCTTCGGCTTGAACGCGGTGACCGCGACGCTGATTGCGCTCGGCTTGGTCAACCTCTTTCCAGCACCTGTTGCAGGACTGCTCGAAACGCGGGTTCCGGGCCGCCGGGTCGTGCAGGCGGGGCCCGTCGTTCAAGCCGTGCTCGCGCTGGTTATCACGCAAAGCGTGGCGTTCGGCCCGTATGCGGCGGCCACCTCTGTTTTCGCCGCGGTCATGATCTTCACCCATACCTTCGCGTTCGGCATCTTGGCCCGCGTCGACCGAACCGGCCGCGCCGTTGCAGCGACGCCGGCGATGCTGATGACGGGCGCCGCGATCGGCCCCGTGCTCGGCGGCACGCTCGTCAAGCAGGCAGGCTACGGCAGCTTGGGGATCGCGGCGGCGCTGATCACCGCCGCAGCCGTGCTTTGCTTCTCGCGCCTCGAACGCGCGCCCTCTTTGTCAGGAGTCCAAGCTTGAAATCCATTCGCCGATTCGTCGATCTTTCGATCTATCTCGAGAACGATGTGCTATCGGATCCGCCGCCGCTCGCGCCGAAGATCACCTACCAGAAGCATGGCGACACATTGCCGGAATTCATGGCGATGTTGCCGGGCACGAAGCCGGAGGACTATCCCGATGGCGAGGCGGCCGCCGCGGAATGGGTCACGCTGACCACTCACAGCGGCACGCATCTCGACGCGCCCTGGCATTTCCATTCGACGATGGATGCAAGCCTGGGCGAGGCGAAGCCTTCGATCACGATCGATCAGGTGCCGCTGGAGTGGTGCTTCCAGCCCGGCGTCAAGCTCGATTTTCGTCACCTGCCCGATGGCTACGTCGTCACGGCTGCCGACGTGGAGGCGGAACTCGCGCGCATCGGCTGTGCGCTTCAGCCGCTCGACATCGTCATAGTGAACACGCGGGCGGGTTCCCGCTACGGGCATAGCGATTACGTCAATGCGGGTTGCGGCATGGGCTACGAGGCAACCATGTATCTGCTGGAGCGCGGCGTGCGGCTAACCGGCACCGACGCATGGAGTTGGGATGCGCCGTTCTCGTACACGGCGAAGAAAATTGCGGAAACGGGCGATACGTCGCTGATCTGGGAGGGGCACAAGGCGGGGCGAGACATCGGCTATTGCCATCTGGAGAAACTGCACAACCTCGAAGCGTTGCCGCCGACGGGCTTCATGATCAGTTGTTTTCCGCACAAGATTCGAGGCGCATCGGCCGGATGGACGCGCGCCGTTGCGATCCTCGATGGTGCCCATACCAACGGAGAGGTAGCAGCATGAGGTTTGCTTCGATACGTCGTGTCGTGACCGGCCATGACGCGAACGGGCGCGCAATCGTCGCATCCGATGGCCCGCTTCCCACCGTGGTGGAGATCGCCGCCATTCCAGGCACGGTGTTCCACGAAGTGTGGAGTACGTCGGAGACGCCGGCTGCCGTGAACAACGCGCCCGATCCCACGACGGGCCCGCTGACGTTGTCGCCGCCTAAGCAAGGCACGCGGATGCGCTTCGTCGACATTCCGCCCGATACCGCGGAATTCCTCGCACATGGTGCGACGAAAATGCACGCGGCGTTCAGCGAAGTGGGTGACGCCGATGCGTCGACGGTGAAGGCCAATTCGCCGCATCCTCTGATGCATCGCACGGAGTCGATCGACTACGGCGTGGTGATTGAAGGCGAGATGACGTTGATTCTCGACGATGCCGAGATTGCATTGGCACCTGGCAGCGTTGTCGTTCAGCGGGGGACCAACCATGCCTGGGCGAATCGCTCCGGACGTCCATGCCGGATGCTGTTCGTGCTGATCGACGGGACATACGATCCGGCGATTGCCGCCGCGCTCGCCGCGTCTGCGGAAGGGAGCGCACGATGAAATTCGCCACTGTGCCCGATGGCGGCACCGATGGCCGCTTACTGCTTGTGTCGCGCGACCTTCGCCATGCCGTCGAGGCTTCGCCGATCGCACGCAGCTTGCTCGATGCGCTCGAGCGCTGGGAGGAAGTCGTTCCCGACCTGCAAGCCCGCTATGAAGCGCTGAACGCCGGTTGCGTCCCGCAGGCGCATCCGTTCGACCCTTCGGCATGCGCCGCCCCCTTGCCGCGCAGCCCGCAGTGGTGCGACGCCTCGGCGTTTCTCAATCACGGCCGCCTGATGGAACAGGCGTTCAATACACCGCCGATTCCCGAATTCGACACCGTGCCGGTCATGTATCAAGGCGCGAGCGACGATTTCCTCGGCCCGATGAGCGATGTACCGCTGCCCGACGAGGCCGACGGCATCGATTTCGAAGGTGAATTCGGGGTCGTGGTGGGGCGCGTGCCGATGGGCGTATCGGCTACCGATGCGCTCGAGCACGTGCGCCTGATCGTCCAGCTCAACGACTGGAGCCTGCGGGCTTACGGGCCGCGCGAGATGAAGACCGGCTTTGGATTCCTGCAGGCCAAACCGTCCACGAGTTTCGCCGCCGTTGCCGTCACGCCCGACGAACTCGGTGCGCACTGGCGTGACGGTCGTGTCCATCTGACACTGCATGTGCAATGGAACGATCGGTGGTTCGGGCATCCGCATGGCCGCGAAATGAATTTCGGCTTCGACGAACTCATCGCACATGCGGCGCGCACGCGCAGGCTGTCGGCGGGGACGATCATGGGGTCCGGCACAGTATCGAACGTCAGCCGCGACGCGGGCTCGGCGTGCATTGCGGAGCGTCGCGTGATCGAGATGATCGACGAAGGCAACGTGCACACGCGTTTCATGCGCTTCGGCGAACGGGTGAGAATGACGGCCCGCGACGAGTCGGGGCGCGCGCCGTTCGGGACGATCGATCAGCGGGTCGTATGCGCGTCGAGTGCGGGCAACGAGGAGTCGAAGTCGTGAGAGTGCTCGTGACCGGGGCGGGTGGATTCGTCGGGACCGCGCTCGTCGAGCGATTGCTACGCGATGGTCTCGCCACTGCCGGCGACGTCTCGGAGCTAGTGCTGATCGACCGGCAATCCGGTGGGCCGTACAGCGACGCACGAATCACTGAGCTGGCCGGCGATTTCAGTCGCCCGGAGACCCTCGATCCGTTACTGTCGAAACCGGTCGACGTCGTCTTCCATTTGGCCAGCATGCCCGGCGCGCAGGCGGAAGCCGAACCCGCCGAAGGCGATCGCGTGAACTTGTGGGGCATGCTCGCGCTGTTCGAGCGCCTTGCCAAACAGGCGACGGAGCATGGGCGGGTGGCACGCGTGGTTTATGCCAGCAGCGTTGCAGTGTACGGCGACGCGCTGCCAGCGGCGATGGACGAGCACACCGCGGCGCGGCCGACAACCAGCTATGGCACGCACAAGCTGATCGGTGAACTCGTGCTAGCTGACTGGACGCGGCGCGGGAAGCTGGATGGCCGCGCGTTGCGCCTGCCGGGAATCGTGGCGCGTCCCGAACGCTCCGCGGGCCATGGCTCCGCCTTCATGAGCCAGATCTTTCGCGCGGCACAGCGAGGCGAAGCCTATACGTGCCCGGTCTCGCCATCGGCAATGGTGTGGTGGATGTCGCGTGTATGTTGCGTCGATAACCTGCTGCGAGCCGCACGCTTGGCTTCGGAAGGCTCGCCTGCGGGCCGGGTTTGGATGCCGCCGGTGTTGCATCTTTCCGTCCAAGCGATTGTCGATGCGCTGGTGCGGCGCTTTGGTGCGTTCGAGATCGACTATGCTCCCGTCGATCGGATCGAGCGGCTCTTCGGACGGCAGCCGCCGTTTGACGACCGTCACGCGATGGAAGCCGGATTCGTCCATGACGGGACGGTCGACGCGCTCGTTGTACGGGCGCTCGAGTTGGAATAGGTGCTGTTCGATCGCTGCGTGCGGCACCCACGTCGTTCTCGGTGAAGTCGATACGGAGCGATCAATCTGTCCGATTGAATGAAGCGCGCGCAATGTCGCAAGAACGATCTGCCACCGGGCCGGCAGATGACGATCACCGGTCGCGTGACGCGCTCGCCCGATGCACCTGTTACGCGATGCGCTCGAGCGCGATCGCCGTCGCCTCGCCGCCGCCGATGCACAGCGATGCGACGCCGCGCTTCAGGCCGTACGTTTCGAGGGCGGCCAGCAGCGTCACCATTACGCGCGCGCCCGATGCGCCGATGGGATGCCCGAGCGCGCACGCGCCGCCATGCACGTTCACCTTGTCGTGCGGCAGATCGAGATCGCGCATCGCGGCCATCGCGACCACCGCGAACGCTTCGTTGATCTCGAACAGGTCGACGTCGCGCAGGTTCCAGCCGGTTTTTTCCGACAGCTTGCGCAGTGCGCCGATCGGTGCGGTGGCGAACAGGCCTGGCTTGTCCGCGTAAGTCGAATGCCCGACGATCACAGCCTTCGGCGCAAGGCCCAGCCGTTCTGCTTCCGAGCGGCGCATCATCACCAGCGCGGCCGCACCGTCGGAGATCGACGACGCGTTCGCGGCCGTCACCGTGCCGCCTTCGCGGAACGCCGGCCTGAGCGTCGGAATCTTGTCGAGCTTCGCCTTGCCAGGCTGCTCGTCTATCGAAACGACTGCTTCGGACTTGCCGGCCTTCACGGTCACCGGTGCGATCTCGGACACGAAATGCGCTTCGGCGATCGCGCGTTGCGCGCGCGTCAGCGACGCGATCGCAAACGCATCCTGCGCTTCACGCGTGAACTGGTACGCCTGCGCGCAATCCTCGGCGAAGGTGCCCATCAGGCGGCCCCTTTCATACGCGTCTTCGAGCCCGTCGAGGAACATGTGGTCGAGCACCTGCCCGTGGCCCATCCTCATTCCCGCGCGCGCTTTCGGCAGCAGATACGGCGCATTCGTCATGCTTTCCATCCCGCCCGCGACGGCCACGCCCGCCGATCCCGCTAGCAGCAGGTCGTGCGCGAACATGGCAGCCTTCATCCCGGAGCCGCACATCTTGTTGACCGTGGTCGCACCCGCCGCGAGCGGCAACCCGGCCTTCAGCGCGGCCTGCCGTGCCGGCGCCTGGCCCTGGCCGGCTGGCAGCACGCAGCCGAACACGATTTCATCGATGCGCTCGGCCGGTACGCATGCGCGTTCCAGCGCCGCGCGAATCGCCACCGCGCCGAGTTCGCTGGCGCTGGCCGCCGCTAGGTCGCCCTGAAACCCGCCCATCGGCGTGCGCGCCGCACCGACGATTACGATCGGATCCTGTGTCGTCATGATTCATTTCTCCAGTTCGAGTGTCAGCGTGGTGCCATGCGCAGCGCGCCATCAAGGCGGATGACTTCACCGTTCAGCATCGTATTGCCGACGATGTGGCGCACCAGCGCCGCGAATTCGTCCGGGCGGCCGAGCCGAGGCGGAAACGGCACGCTCTTGCCGAGCGCGTCCTGCACGTCCTTCGGCATGCCTGCCATCATCGGCGTCGCGAAGATGCCCGGTGCGATCGTCACCACGCGAATGCCGAAGCGCGCAAGCTCGCGCGCGATCGGCAGCGTCATCCCGACTACGCCGCTCTTCGATGCCGCATATGCCGCCTGCCCGATCTGACCGTCGAATGCAGCGACCGACGCGGTGTTGACGATCACGCCACGCTCGCCTTCTGCATTGGCGTCTTGCTTCGACATCGCGTCGGCGGCCAGCCGAATCATGTTGAACGTACCGATCAGATTGATCGATACCGCGCGCGCGAAACGGTCGAGCGAATGCGGCCCTTCGCGGCCGACGACCTTCTCGCCGGGCGCAACGCCCGCGCAGTTGACAAGCGCGTCGATGCGGCCGAACGCGTCGCGTGCGGCGGCGACCGCAGCTTGTCCATCGGCTTCGCTCGTCACATCGGTCTTCACGAAGCGTGCGGCCGCGCCGAGTTCATGCGCATGGCCCGCACCAGCGTCTTCATTAACGTCCAGCAGTACCGCCTTGCCACCTTCGCCGGCCACCATGCGGGCCACTGCGGCGCCGAGGCCGGAACCGGCGCCCGTAATCAGAAAAACGCGATCCTTGATATTCATTCGCAGTCCGTATTCAGTATTCGATCGTCAGGATTGAGCGGCCTTCTCAGCTTCCATCTTGCGCAGCACGAAACGCTGGATCTTGCCGCTCGGGGTTTTCGGTAGCGCGTCGACGAAGTCGATTGCGCGCGGATACGCATGTGCCGACAGCCGCCGCTTGACGTGCTGGCTCAGTTCGTCGGCGAGCGCCGGCGTGCCTTCGAAGCCTGTCGACAGCACGACGAACGCCTTGACGATCTCCGTGCGCTCCGGGTCGGGCACACCGATCACGGCGGCCTCGCTGACGGCCGCGTGCTCGATCAGCGCGCTTTCCACGTCGAACGGGCCGATCCTGTAGCCGGACGACGTGATTACGTCGTCAGCGCGGCCGATGAAGCTCACAGTGCCGTCCGGTTCGAGTTCGACGTTGTCGCCGGTCCGGTAGTAACCGCCCGCGATCGCCGGCGTGTGCTGCTGCCAGTAGCCGTGGAACCAGAGTAGCGGCGAGTGCGCGATGTCGATCGCGAGAGCGCCTGGCTCGCCGGGGCCGAGCTCGCGGCCGGCATCGTCGAGCACAGCGACGCGATAGCCGGGCATCGCCAAACCCGCCGAGCCGGGGTGCACGACGTGCGTGAGCCCGTGATGATTGTTCACGACCATCCCGAGTTCGGTCTGGCCGTAGTGGTCGTAGATCGGCACGCCGAGCGTCGCGTCGAACCAGCGCACGACCTCGGGATTCAACGGCTCGCCCGCGCTGCTGACGACACGCAGTTTGCCCTTGATGCGCGCCGCGGCTTCTGCGCCGGCCGCCATCAGCATGCGGTACGCGGTAGGCGAACCGGCGAGGCTCGTGATGCCGAGCCGCTCGATGACGTCGTAGGTGCTGTCGACCGTGAAGCCGCCCTCGTACAGCGTCGTCGCGTGGCCGAGCAGCAGCGGGCCCGTGATCGCGTAATAGAGACCATATGCCCAGCCCGGATCGGCGATGTTCCAGAACCGGTCGCTGTCGCGCAGGTCGACCGCGTCGCGCATGTACGCGCCGAACGCAAGCAACGCCCGCAGCGGCACCGGTACGCCCTTCGGCAAACCCGTCGTGCCTGACGTCGACATCATCATGAACAGGTCGGTGCCCTTGCGCGCCACCGGTTCGAACACGTCGGACTGCACGTCGAGCGCCGCGCGGAAGTCGATGTCGTCGGCCGGCGGCACGTCGCCGGATTCCCTCACCGTCGCGACCCGCGGACAATCGGCGACCTCGTCGAGCTTCGCGCGATTCGCGATGTTCGTGACGACCAGTCGCGCATTGCTCATGTGCAGCCGGTGCTCGATCGCTTTTGGTCCGAACGCGGTGAAGAGCGGCTGGTACACGGCCCCCGCGCGCCATGTGCCGAGGATCGTCGCGACCAGTTCGGGCGTGCGCGGCAACAGGCCGGCTACCACCTCGCCTGGCTTCACGCCGTGAACGACGAGCAGGTTCGCGACACGCGCCGACATGGCCTGCATTTGCGCGAACGTGAAGCTGCGGTGCTGGCCGTCGGCGTTGATGCAGTCGAGCGCGACGGCATTCGCGTCCGCTGCCGCATGCCGGTCGCAGCATTCGACGCAGGCGTTCAGGGCATGCTCCAGGTCGCCGTGCAGATAGGCTGCGGCCGTCTCGATACGGAAGCCGGCCACGGCGTCGGCGTAGGCCGGCGCCACCCGGGCGGTTGCTCCATCACGCATGCGTGTCTCCTGTTCGTTATGACCGCCGGCGAACCGGGGGCATGTAGACGATGGTAGACATCCGGTACATTGCAATCAATGACAAACAGAAACTAGAATCGTGATCGGTTTTGCCATGTCCGGGGGAAGAATGAAAATTGGGCCGCAGATGATCTCGCCGGATTTTGTCGAGGATGCGCTCGAGTGCCTGCGCCGGCAGCGGATCCCGACTGGGCCCGTGCTGCGCGGCGCCGGCCTGCCGGCCGTCGTGCGCGAGCCCGTCACGCCGCAACAGTATGGGCGGCTGTGGCTCGCGATCGCCAGCGCGATCGACGACGAATTCTTCGGACTTGCGGCGCGCCCGATGCGGCGCGGCAGCTTCACGCTGCTGTGCCATGCGGTGTTGCACGCGGGCACGCTGGATAAGGCGCTGCGGCGCGCGCTGAAGTTTCTGCGCGTGGTGCTCGACGAACCGCACGGCGAACTGGTAGTCGCCGATGGCCAGGCGCAGATCGTCCTGACGCAGTCGGGTGCGCCATATTCCGCGTTTGCTTACCGGACGTTCTGGCTGATCGTGCTCGGCGTCGCCTGCTGGCTGATCGGTCGGCGCATTCCGCTGCAGCGCATCGACTTCGCGTGCTCGAGCCCCGAGCAGCGCAGCGATTATCAGCAGTTCTTCGGCGTGCCCGTGCATTTCGATCGGCCCGACAGCCGGCTCGCATTCAACGCCGCCTACCTCGCGCTGCCGACGATCCGCTCCGAGCAGGCGCTGAAGACCTTCCTGCGCGGCGCGCCTGGCAACCTGCTCGTGCGCTACCGGCACGACACCGGCTGGGTGGCGAAGACGCGTGCACACTTGAAGGCGTTGCCGGCCGCGGAATGGCCGGACTTCGATACGCTCGCCGTGCGCCTGCGCACGACGCCTGCGACGCTACGGCGGCGCCTGCGCAGCGAAGGGCAGAGCTTCGCGTCGATCAAGGACGAACTGCGTGGCGCGCTGGCCCAGTCGCTGCTGCGCGCCCATACGCTGAGCGTTGCGGAAATCGCTGTCGAGCTCGGGTTTAGCGAGCCCAGTGCGTTTCATCGCGCGTTCCGCAAATGGACGGGCACGAGCCCGGGCGCGTTTCGCCGCGAGTGCCGATGCGCCGTTGACGCGGGGGCGAGCGCTGCATAGAGTGACTGGCGTGCAGCACATTTTCTTCGAGAGAATCGATGCTACCCATGCCGGGAGGAATTCGAATGAGAAAGTGGCAACGCATTTATTCGCGCACTATGGTGGCGAGCACGATCGCCGGTTGTGCAACGTTTGCCACCGTAGACCTTGCCCACGCGCAGAGCGACACGCCGAACCCGTCGGCCGCGCTCCAATCGTCACAGCGGACGATCGATGCTTATGCCGTGTTCGGCAACGGTCGAGCGACCGAGGGCGGCGACATGCGATGGCGCGCTTATGAAGTCGGCTTCGGCGATGTCATAAACGACTACCTTTCGGTCTACGTCGCTTATCTGAACGAGGGACATCCGAACGATCACCATCGTGACGGCTTTGCTGCGCTAGGCTCCTTTCGCTTGCCGATCAATGACCGTGTGGCGTTCGAACTATCGGCGGGGCCGTATTTCAGCATGGATACGACACACGTGGACAACGAGACGCGCAACGAGAAGCGGTGGGGCCTGCGTGCGTCGGCGGCAATGCGCTTTTACGTCGTCCCCAACGGCTTGTTCTTCAAGCTCCAATACAACCATGTTCAGATGATCAACGGGTTCAATTCGGACGCGGTGCTTTTCGGCATCGGCTCGGATCTTCGCGGCAATCCTGCCCCGGCGCTCTCCGACGGCAAGACGCAAGTGAGCGTATGGGCGGGAACTTCGCAGACGAACCGTCCTCAAGTGCCGATGGAAAAAGGCTACATGCTGGAGTTCAAGCGGCCCCTGGGTAACGCGTGGGCGTATTCGGCAAGCTTTGTCTATGAAGGCAATAACGGCGTCGCCGGTAGGAGAGGCTTGGCGGCGCAATTCTGGTATGTCGCGCCCGTCCTGAACAAATGGGTTTTATCGGCAGGCGTGGGACCCTATGTTTCACGCGACCGGAACGACCCCTCGGGCACAACGAGGCTCAATGCACTGTTGAGCGCGCAGGTGAGCTACCAAGTTACGAACAATTGGGCTGCGAGTCTGCGGTTCAATCGCGTCGCGACGGGCAATGATAAGGACCAGGATATGTTCATGGTGGGGCTGGCGCGCAATTTCTAGGAGGCATGTGCAAGCAAGCACTGGTAACCCGATGCACACACTCTTGATGCCCCTTGCTACCGAGGTAGAAGGTCTTGACCGGCCAAACGAATTTCGATCGCATTTGCAATTTTCACGTGATAGGGATTGTCGGCGGAGAAGACCTCATCGGAGATGCTGACAATGATGGTGCCCGTTTGCCTGCCGTTTTCCGTGACCGGCAACAGTTCCGCCGCCTCGGGTAACGCCTCGCTTGCGATTGCCGTCGGAAGATAGAGCATCCAGCCGGGGCTCGGTCGTGCACCGAGCCAGTCAGAAGATCTTCATGACACGAAGGTTCACACGCGTCGACTCGAGCGGCCCGTTATGCACCGAGATGTCGTTGCCGTAAGTTCCCAGCACCTGCCAAGTTTTGGCCGGAAACCACGCGAACCCGACCGAGAATTTCGAGGTATTGATCCGGTTGTCTTGCGATACGCCGTTGACATGCATGAGCCCGCCCATCGAGTACGACAAGCCAGCGCGCACGTCGAAGCTGTCGGTCACGTTGTAGCGCAACCAGGCTTGCATCTGCACGAGCGGATCCTGCGTCATCGTCGCATGCGCGGCCGTGTAATCGGAGTTGTGGCCAAAAACGGTTACGTCGCCGACCAGATCCAGCGTAAACCGGTCCACAAGCGGCGTGATGTAGCCGGCCTGCAGCGCGAATTTCCAGCGGTTTTCCCCGAGATTCAACGCACGGCTGTCGTTGTAGCTGCCCGTTGGCACATAGATGAACGGCGTGACGCCAAGGTAGCGCTTGCTGCCCGGATCGTTCATCATCCACACGGTCGCCGCGATAATCAGGTCGCCCACCCCGGTCGTGTTGCCGAGTGCGCTCAGGCTATTCGTTCCGCGAAGCGTGCCGAACGGCAGCAGGAATTGCGGATCGACCGTGAAATTGCCCAGCTTCATGTAATGGACATAACGGGCAATGCCGACATCCGAATCGAGGTTTCCGCCGCTAACGCGGTTGCCGCCGGCATAAATGCGGTCCCGTTCCACGTGCTGGTAATAGAGCAGCCCGAGATTCGTTCCGGCCGGCAGTGCCGTGTAATCGCCGGCGTCCACGTCGATCGCCATCGCCGGCTTGCCGCAAAACGCCGCAAGTGCCAATACTGCTGCCATCAATGCGTGGCGCACACGCCCACCGCCTTTTTCGATCGTCTCCATCTGCTTTTTCTCCTCTTGTCGATTGATGCCGAAGTCCCCCCTGCCGACCGGCTATGAGCCGTGGCATGTCCGGTGCGTCGGCTGCGCACCTGAGATCGTTACGGGGGAGTGACCGTGCGGCGAAGCGGGGCGCGTCAGGAAGGCTTCGCCGCAGCGTCTATGCGCGGACGATTTGCGCGAGCCGCTCGCCGATGATCACGCTCGGCGCCATCGTGTTGCCGGTCGTGATATTCGGCATGACCGATGCATCGGCTACGCGCAAGCCGCGAACGCCGCGCACGCGCAACTTCGCATCGACGACGCTGCCGGGATCGCTGCCCATCGCGCAACTGCCGACGAGATGGAAATACGTGCCTGTCGCATTACGCACGAAATTTTCCATCGCGCCGGCGTCGAGAGGGCCCGGCACCACTTCGCGTTTGACGAATTCGGACATATCCTGCGAATTGCCGATCTCGCGACACAATTCGACGCAACGGATCAACGCCTTCATGTCTTCCGGCTCGGCGAGGTAATTCGGATCAACGTTCGGTGCGGCGCGGAAATCGCTCGACATCAATTTCACGCGCCCCGTGCTCCTCGGCTGTACTAGGCCCGGCGCGAGCGTCCACGCGGCTTTGGGAATCTGGCGCTGCTTCGCGATCGTGTCCGTCACGAACGGGACTTCAATCTGGAACGGCTGAAGGTCCGGCACTTTGAGCCTCGCGTCGCTCTTCCAAAACAACGTGCATTCGGCCAGATTGTTTCGCGGCGGCAGCGCGTCCTTGTATTCCCACACGCAGCCACCGAGCAGAATATGGTCGCGCAAGTTGCGGCCGACGTTCGGCGAATGGACGATCGGCTTGATGCCTAACCCGCGTAGTTCCTCGGCATCGCCGATGCCCGATAGCATCAATATCTTCGGCGTGGCAACCGTGCCCGCCGAAAGTACGATCTCCTGGCGCGCGGCGATCCGCTTCTCGTGTTTCTCGCGATTTCCATGGATGAAGCGGACGGCGCTTGCCCGGTCGCCGTCGAGATCGACGCGCACGACTGTCGCATCGGTCAGCACGGTCAGGTTTGGCCGCGCGAGCGCATGACGCAAATAGGCGGCAAAGACCGTGTGGCGGCGCCCATCCTTGATTAAGGCTTGAGCGATCCCACAGGCCCCGGAGCCTTCCATCGCTTCGGCGTTGATGTCGTTTGTCGAGGGAACGCCGGCCTTGGCCGCGGCCGCCATCATGGCAGGCGCGATCGGATTCGGGCTCGGCAGCTTTTCGACATACACGTTGCCGCCCTTGCCGCGCCAGCGCGATGTTGGCCCCTGCCAATCCTCGATCTTGCGATAGATCGAGAGAACCGAATCGTAATTCCACCGCGCATCGCCGGTTATCTCGGCCCACTCGTCGTAGTTTGCTTTGTGACCGCGCGCCCAGACCATCACATTGATTGCGCTGCCGCCGCCGATGCCGCGGCCCATCGGCAACGGAATCGTGCGCCCATTGCAATGTGCGGCGTCGGTATAGTCATAGACGTAGCTGGTCGGCGAGCCGATGTTGGATGGCCAGAGCGCGGGATCTTCGACGCTTTTTTGCTCGTTCCAGCCTCCCTCTTCGAGCAGCAGCACGGTCACCGACGGGTCCTCGGACAATCGAGATGCGACGACACAGCCGGCGGACCCCGCTCCAACGATGACGTAGTCGTAACTCGCCTTGAGCGCGCGCGCGTTGTGCGCTTGATTGGTCACGGCGCGCTTTGCCTCTTCGGCATAAACGTGCGCGGTCGCGGCCGACAGGCCAGCTGCCAATGCGATGCGCATGAAATCGCGGCGCTTCATCTTGCCTCGAAAGAGCGCCTCTTCCGCGCGCGCCAGCATTTCACCTCGGGACATTTCCGAACTTTCATCACGCTCCACTTTCCGTCTCCTGTCTCACTTTTGATTTTGGTGCTTCCATTCCCCGGGCCTTGCCTTGGGCGCCTCAGAACGGATATTCGATCGGCGAATCGACCTCGCTGATCCATTGCGTCTGAGTGAACGCTTCAACATTGGCTGGTCCGCCGAAGCGACCGCCGTTGCCTGACGCGCCCATGCCGCCGAACGGGACCTGGAATTCGTTATTGACGGTTTGGTCGTTGATATGGACCATGCCCGCACGCAATCGCGTCGCGATGGCCATGGCCGCGGAGCGCGAGCGTGAGTGGATGGCGGCAGCGAGCCCGTAATCGCTCGCATGCACGAGCTCGATCGCCTCTTCGTCCGAATCGAATGCGATGACGGGCGCGACAGGTCCGAAAATCTCCTCGTGGAAAGCGGGCATCCGCGCCGTGACGCCGGCGAGCACCGTCGGTTCGAAAAAACGGCCCTGGCGCCGTCCGCCCGCCAATACCTGTGCCCCGGCCTCGACGCTCTCGCGCACGATGCGCTCGACGCGTTCGGCCTGGCGCTCGTTGATCAGCGGCCCGATATGGACAGGCCCCTCGGCCGGGTTGCCGACGACGAGTCGATTTGCGCGCGCGGCGAGCGCCTGCGCGTAACGGCTCGCCACGCTCCGATGGACGAGATGACGTCCTGTTTGCATGCAGATCTGCCCTTGGTGCAGGAACGACCCCCATGCCGCACAGCTTGCCGCCTTGTCGAGGTCCGCGTCCGCGAGCACGATCAGCGGGTTGTTGCCGCCCAGCTCGAGCTCGACCTTCTTCAACATCCTCCCGCATATCTCTCCGATCTGGCGACCGACCGCGGTCGATCCCGTGAACGAGATCATGCTGACCTCAGGATGCCGGACGATGGCGTCGCCCACGGACGGCCCGCCTGGCAACATCTGCAGGACGCCCGCCGGCAAGCCCGCCTCGGCAAAGAGTTCGGCAATCAAGGCACCGCCTGTGATCGCGCTCTGCGGGTCGGGTTTGAGCACGACGGCGTTACCTAGCGCTAGCGCCGGCGCCACGGAGCGCATGGCCAGCAGCAGCGGAAAATTCCATGGCGCGATGATGCCGACGACCCCGACCGGTATGCGGCGCCACGCATTCCTGCGTCCGGGCATCGCGGACGGAAAGAGCAGGCCGTCGGGCTGCATCGGCAACGCGGCGGCCATCAGCAACTGCTCGTATGTCGCATCGAGCTCCCACTGCGCCTTCGGCGCGATCGAGCCGCACTCCCTGACGTTCCAGTCGAGGAATTGCTGCGCGCGCGCCTTGAGCAACCTCGCTGCTTCATGGAACACGGCGGCACGCTTGTCGAAAGGCAGGACTGACCAGGTTCGCTGGGCGTCGACGGCGCGGTGCACGGCCTCGCCCACGTCGTCATGCGCGGCCATGCCGGTCGTCGCGATCTGCTCTCCGGTTGCGGGTTCGATGACGGCGTGGGGGCCGCCTCGGCCTTCCACCCATTCGCCGAGAAATACCTTCCCGGCCCAGTGCTCGTGGCTTGCTGCATGCGTCATGCGCGTCTCCGGACTGTGCGTCGTGTCTACGTTGCTGTTCGAGCGGCGCCGTTTTGCGGATGGGCGCCGGTGCGATGATCATCGTGGAGTTCGGCGTGCCGCAGTTGTCCGGATTTCTTCTATTTCTTGTCTATAACGTGCGTTGCAGTCACTGGCCACAGCGAACGGCTGTTTCTTGTCCCACGCTGCTTTCGCGAAACTCGCGCGGACTGAATCCATAGCGCTGGCGAAAGAGCCGGCTGAAATGCGCGGCGCTCGCAAAGCCGCAACGCCACGCCACTTCGTCGACGCGCAGCCGCGCATGCCTCGCGGTACCGAGCATGTCGTGCGCGCGTTCGAGGCGCTGGCTCCAGAGGTGTCGCATCAGCGACGTTCCCTCGTCGCGAAACAGGCGGTTCAGGTAACTGACGGAAAGGCCAACGCCGTTTGCGATCTTCGCCGCGTCGAGTCCTTCGTCGCCGAGATGCTCGACAATGTAACGCTTGATGCGAAAGAGGACGGCTTCGGCGGTGCGGCCCTGTACCGAGGACGTGCCGCGATGGATGACGACATCCATGAGGTCGAGGATCTGTCGGCTCAGCAGTGCCTTCGTGCTTGCCTCGAGTCGGTTGTGATAGGAAGCGATGAGCCGCACCATGTCCTGCACGAGCCGTACGTCGGCCGATTCCGTATCGGGCGCGATCCAATGATTGAGCTGGCTGCGGTAGCCGCGCTCGCGCAGCGCGGCTTTCGGACAAGTCAGCACGATGAGCTGCGTGTCTGCGTCGACCGATTCGACGAACGGGCGCGCGGGATCGACGATCACGAGATTGCCCGAGCGAAAGGCGCGCTGTTCGCCGTTTTGCTCGAACACCGCGTGGCCGCCGATCACGAGCTTCAGAAATAGGCTGTCTTCGCTGACTTCCTTGCGGCGCTGCGGCGCCAATGTCTGCCGGCTCATGCAAACGCGGGCGACCTTCACGTCACCCACTTCGCAGACCTCGATCGCCGAGCCCCAACGATCCCCGGGTGCGTGCTCGCAGCGCAAGCCGTAGACGCTTTCGAGCATGTCGCGCCACCGCGGGAACGCGACGGCACTCGAAGGAGGCGCGTCGGTCAGCGCGATCGAATCGGTACTCATGGGGATTCCTCTTGCGGGTGGTCGACCGGAAGAGTCGCATGGATCATTCATGCAACTTAATGCATGATATGGGCGGTATGATGAAGTTCAATTCATGTAAACGCGTAGGCGGTCGTACGTGCGCCCACCAAGAGGTCGCGGACGCTGCCCACGATACGGTGGGACAGTCGCTGGCAACAGCAGCGTTGCCTCAGCGCGTCCGGCTGTCCCGTGGCAGCGGGAAGGGTCATCATGGCTGCGTCATGCGTTGCTGACGGGAGATCGCGCGCCCGTGGCGCATGCGCTGTTGCTTGCTCCCCGGTTTGAGAGTGCCGACGGTTTTCTCGATGGCCTCGCCTCGCGGCGTGCCGAGCACCCTGTCGCAGCCTGGCAGCCCTTCTCGAAGTTTTATCGTGGGCCTGCGAATTGCTCTCGGTTTTATAAGAGGGACATATTCATCCATTGCACAGCAAAGGAGTCAGTATGGAAAAAGCAATGAGATTGCAAGGAAAGATCGTATTCGTGACCGGCGCGGGCCAGGGTATCGGGCGCGCCGTGGCCGTACGCTTGGCACAAGAGGGTGCAAAGGTCATCGTCAACGACCTTCATGACGACAACCGCGCCCAGCAGACGCTGGCCGACGTGCGCGCCGCGGGCAGCGACGGCTGCATCGTGGCAGGCGATATCAGCGCCACGCAAGCAGGCCGCGGACTCGTCGATGAAGCGATAAAGAAAATGGGCAGCATCGATGTGCTCGTCAACAATGCCGGCGTGGAGCACAATGCACCGTTTCTGGATGTGAGCGAAGAGGATTACGATCGAGTGCTCGACATCAATTTGAAAGGGGCATTTTTCATTACGCAAGCATTCGTGAGTCATTTGCGCGATGCGCAGCGCGGCGGGCGCATCGTCAACATTAGCTCCGTGCATGAGGAATTGCCGTTTCCGCATTTCGCTAGTTATTGCGCCAGCAAAGGCGGAATGAAGATGATGATGCGCAATCTCGCGATCGAGCTTGCGCCGCTTGGCATTACGGTCAACAACGTGGCGCCCGGTGCGATCGGCACATCGATCAACGACCGCTTGTTGCATAACCCGACGCAGCTTAATGCGCTGCTCGGCAACATTCCCCTCAAGCGGTTGGGCAAACCGCTCGACGTCGCGAACGCGGTGCTGTTCTTGGCGTCGGACGAGGCCGATTACGTCACTGGCTCGACACTCTACGTCGATGGCGGCTTACTCTGGAACTACGCTGAACAATGAGCATGACGATCGCTGCAGACAAAATGTTGGCGACCGGCGGCGCGGCGCCCGACGTCGAACACGTCGCGCGCGCGGATGTCTTGACGCCGGCCGACCGTTACCAAGAACTGTTCGTCGCCGTGCAGATGGCGCGTGTGTTCGACGACAGCAAGTCGTTTACCGATTGCGTGCCGCTCGCGGATCCCGCCGAGATCATGCGGCGTTATCGCGCCGATCATGGGCTGCCCGGTTTCGACTTGAAGGGCTTCGTGACGCGGCATTTCAAGCGCGAGTGCGCGCCGGCCGAACATTACGTGGCGGACACGAGTCAGACGCTCGCCGCGCACATCGATTCACTGTGGCCGGTGTTGAGGCGCGAGCCTCGCCACCACCCGGCGAACAGCTCGCTATTGCCGCTGCCGCACGATTACGTTGTGCCCGGAGGACGTTTCAGCGAGATGTACTACTGGGACTCCTACTTCACGATGCTGGGTCTAGCCGAAAGCGGACGACACCATCTGCTGCGCAGCATGGCGGACAACTTCGCTTTCTTGGTCGATCACTACGGACATATTCCGAACGGCAACCGAACGTATTATCTGAGCCGCTCCCAGCCGCCCGTATTTGCGCTGATGGTCGACTTGTTTCAAACGCACGGCGTTCAGCCGGCGCTCCGGTATCTGCCGCAACTCAAGCGCGAACACGCCTACTGGATGGAAGGCGCCGAAGGTCTGGCGCCAGGCGAGGCGGCGCGACACGTCGTGCGGCTGCCCGACGGCGCGCTCTTGAACCGCTATTGGGACGAGCGCGATACGCCGCGCGACGAGGGATACATCGAAGACGTCGAAACGGCGGGGCGCAGTGCGCGCCCGAAAGGAGAGGTGTATCGCGAGTTGCGAGCGGGCGCAGAGTCCGGTTGGGATTTCAGCTCTCGTTGGCTTGCCGATCCGAACGACCTATCGACGATTCGAACCACGTCGATATTGCCGATCGATCTGAACAGCTTTCTCTACAAACTCGAGACGCAGATCGAAAAGCTCGCCCGCGCGCACGGCGATGCGTCGACGGCCGATGCGTTCGGCAGTCGAGCGCAGGCGCGGCGTGGCGCCATCGATCGTTACCTGTGGAGCGAGAAGGACGGGGCGTTCGTCGACTACGACTGGCAGCTCGGCGTGCAACGCGAAGGGCTCAGCGCGGCGCTCGCCGTGCCGCTATACGTCGGCCTCGCGTCGAGCGAGCAGGCGCATCGCGCCGGGCGCGCGCTCGAGTCACGATTGTTGGCGGCGGGTGGCGTGAGAACGACCGAGCAAGCGAGCCAGCAGCAATGGGACCGATCCAACGGATGGGCGCCGCTGCAATGGATGGCGGCACGCGGGCTGATTCGCTACGGCGAGCGGGCGCTCGGGCGAGAGATCGCTCATCGCTGGCTCGCTACGGTGGCGGCCGTTTATGAGCGCGAGTTCAAGCTCGTCGAAAAGTACGCGCTGCATCGGGACGTCGATGCGACCCACGGCGGCGGTGGCGGCGAATATCCCTTGCAGGACGGCTTCGGGTGGACCAACGGCGTCGTGCGCAAGCTGCTCGATGTGCATCCCGAACACGAGGCACACAGCAGTCGTGCGGGGGAGCCGCGTCGGCGCGCCTCGGGGTCCGTGGCATCAAGTTAAGCCAACCAGCCTCCGAGATTTCGTTACATCTCTTACGGTCTTCGGACCGTCAAGCAACATTTGCCTTTCGGTGGCTCGTTATACTGCGCGCCATTATTCAAACGAAGACGAAAGGCCTCATATGTTGAAGAAAAGCGTTCGGATTGCCGCCTTCGCGGCGTTGGCTGCATTGAGCTCGCTGCCGGCTTTCGCCGGCGATTTGAACAATGCGCTGGGCGGGGCACTGGGTGGTGCGGCCGGCGCTGCCGTTGGCGGCGCGGTTGGGGGCAGCACCGGGTCGGTCATCGGGGGCGCCGTGGGCGGCGGCGCAGGCGGCGCCATTACCTCGAATCGCCGTGAGCGCACGGGTGCGATCGTAGGCGGCGTGCTGGGCGGCGTCGCCGGCGCGGCGGCAGGCAATGCGATGGGCGGACGCGCCGGTGGCATCATCGGCGCGGCTGCTGGCGGTGGAGCAGGCTCGGCGCTCGGAGGCCACATCTCCCGCGCGAATTCCTACGCCAACGACTACCGCGCGCACCCGAGCGGGCGCCATCGCAAGCACCATCATCATCACGACTAACACCGCGTCGTGGAGGGCTGCCTTTGCGGAGGCGGCCCGTCACGAGCGACTAATCGGCCTTCTCCGACGCACCGCATTCTCTCTATTGATGGCCTCCCTTCCTGGAGAGCCGCAATCTTCGCAAACAGATCGTCGAACGAAGACGAACGCTCGTCGAACCTCATGGGCATCATAGCCCTGCGCGTGGCGGGACGCCGCCATGCGACCCACGCATCGCTGCGGAAATGTCGTAGACCGCGAACATGGGTGACACATACTGTATTTATATACAGTATCATTCGTTCAATGCGCCTCAGTCGATAGCGCATTGAGGAATCGGGCATGTTCGACCGCACAGGACTGTGCGGGCTGTGGTGGCCCATATATCGGCGAGGATATCGCCTGTACAGGGGTGATCCGATTCGGTTTGAAGGCAGGGAGATGAGATGTTGCGTGTTCTGTTCTTGACGTTGCTGGCAGGAGCTTCCGTCGCCCATGCCG
This sequence comes from Trinickia sp. Y13, assembly GCF_029522115.1. Lineage (GTDB taxonomy): Bacteria > Pseudomonadota > Gammaproteobacteria > Burkholderiales > Burkholderiaceae > Trinickia. Next base: position 42,355 of record NZ_JAKWFK010000005.1, read on the forward strand.
GCGAACGCTATCGCGAGGTGTGGAATCCGCCGGAGGCTAGGCACGCACTGCAATCGCCCCACAAACTTCGCCATAAGCCGGCCGCACGCCAACTGTCTGCAAAGCGGTCGACGAAGAGGAAGCCGTCTCGCGTGACTGCATGCGCTCCCACGCCGGCCAAGCACGGGCATACCCGCCGCGCTTTACGCATCAATGCCGGGTCGCATTCGGGGGAGCTACGGTTCCGGCCAACGCCCAAAAGTAACGTGCTGCGCGTCGATTTAAACAACGCCAGGCCGCAGGTGGTTCGCTGATGGATGCGAAACGACGGGAATCGCAAGACGCTTACGCCGAGCAATCGACTCGAGCACCCGTCAGGATGTCTAATGTACATCTACGATGTGCAACATACATCCGTCCATGAGTGAGTGAGCGGTCAGCGTTGCGGCCGTTCACAAGGTATTGGCGTTGCCGGCATGACCGCGTCGAATTCATAATCCGCTGCGCGTGGTACCGCTGGGCCGCGGCGGCATCGCGATACGACAAGATGTGACCCTCGTCACCGATCGTACGGGCCAGCGGCTTGATCCTGGCGGTTATGACGATCACGAGATTTTTTTTCGACTAAGCTCGAGCGCCGCCGCAAGGCGGCTTTTTCATATGAAATACACGGCACCCACAGCCGAAGACTTCCAGCGCCTCAAGAGCAAACTCGCTTACACCGGCGAACACATGGCTGAGCTTTTCGGCGTCGCCGGAGGGCAGCAGTGGCGCAAGTACACCGGTGGCATTACCCCGCGGGAGATGAGCCCACAAATGCTGTTCTTTGGCGCGGCGCGGCTCGTGTTGACGGACGATGAGTTCGCTCGGGTGCTCGAGAAGATGCGCGAGATCGGTGCCACGATCGAAGTGAAGCGATCGTAACGAAACCCTAGCCGTCACCCCCGCTTCGGCGATATGCGCCCGGAGCCGTTCTGCTCCTCGCGCGTTCCCTGTTGCGCGCAAAGTAAAAAGCGACGGTAGCTGCGGGCGTTGAGGAAGAACCAGACCGCAGGCTGCATACCTCGGCTGGAAGGAGCGCATCGCCGTGCCGTGGGCGACTGCATCGCCAACCCCGGTATCATCGCGTCTGTGCGCCGCCCGTCGCGGCATTCTCAGTTTTTTGCCAGCCACCGGATGTTGCAATCTAAAAATCTCTCCGAGGTTCTCTCTCTTGCCGAAGTCCTGACGTTGGCCGATGCGAAGACCTTTGCGCGTGGCAAGGCCTATTTCCACGATGGCGCAGTCTCTTGCCTCGGAGAGTGCGACGGCGCGGTTCACGCCAACGTAACCGGCACGCATCGTTATCGGGTCGAGTTCGCCGTCGATGGCGATGGCGAGCTAGCGTACGACTGCACGTGTCCAGTGGGCAACGACGGATTGTTCTGCAAACATGCTGTCGCTGTCGCGCTCTCGTGGCTGGAGAACTCTGGCGAAGAGGTGTTCCATGCCCAGGAGGCGGCCCCCGAGAAGCCCCGCAAAAAGAGGACAACCTACGAGGAAACGATTCGCGAATATGTTGCGACGCTGGACAAGGATGCACTTCAGGCATGGTTGCTCGAAGCCATCGAACGCGATCTGACGCTACGCGATAAGCTGTTGTTCGCCGCGCGAGCCGCAGGAGCATCCGATTTGCCCAGCATGAAGGCCGCCGTCAGGCAGGCGTCTCGCATTTCCCGACCACTGGGATGGCGCGAGGCGGGCGCATACGGCGATGGCCTAATGTCGCTGGCGGGCATGCTGCGCCAGAGGCTGTCCGGGCCTCAAGCTGCACAGGTGGTCGAACTGTCGGAGCTGGCAATTGCGGGCGCCGAAACGAGCCTCGAACAGATTGACGACTCCGGTGGAGAGGTGATGCCGGCGATTCTCGAGCTGGCATCTGTCCACCTCGACGCCTGCAAGTTGACCGGACCGGATCCGGTGAAGCTTGCGGAGCGGCTCTTCCGCTTCCAGACGGAAGGCAAGTGGGACACCTTCTATAACGTCCTGCCGGCGTATGCGGGGCCGCTGGGAACGGATGGATTGCGCCGCTATCGCGAACTCGCCAACGGGGCGTGGGAAGGGCTGCCCGCGCTTGCGCCTGGCCAAGAAGTCCGACGGTCGTACGACTCGCCGCGCATGCAGCTCGAACATGCGATGGGGGCGCTGGCCGAACTCGACGGAGACGTTGATGCGTTGATTCGCATTCGCGCCAAGGACCTATCGAGTCCGTACCGCTTTCTGCTGATAGCGGAGCTCTGTGTGAAGCACGAACGTGCGGACGAGGGGCTCGCGTGGGCCGAGCGCGGCATCAAAGAATCCGAGAAGAGCTTTGACCAGCGCCTGCTCGATTTCTGCATCGACGCGTATCTGCGTCGCGGTGAGTTCGACAAGGCCGATGCGTTCGCGTGGCACCGCTTCGAAATCCGTCCCACAGCCGAGGCGTTTCCCGCCTTGATGAAGGTTGCTGCGGCCACTGGCAGGTATGACCAGACACGGGAGCGCGCTCTCACGCACCTCTGGGCCCTCGTCACGGAAGAGGAGGCAGTCGCAAAATCGAAGCGCGATGCCTGGCAGCGATCGACACGGACCGAACTGGTCAGAATCTTTCTTGCTGGAAAAGAGAACGACAGCGCATGGGAAACGTTTACCGGCGGCTCTGTCGCAACACAGCTATGGCCGGAAATGGCGGCTGCCCGTGGCAAGACCCATCCTCGCGACGCTATTGCCCTCTATCATCGGCTGCTGCCGCTCGCCGCCGAGAACGGTACGCGCAACGCGCGATATGACGAGGCGTTTGAAATCGTGCGGGCCATCGGCACGCTGAGGGCGAGGCTGACCGAACATGCCGAGTTCTCCCGCGAGCTCGAGGAGATTCGGGCGGCGTATCGCGCGAAGCGAAATTTCATCAAGCTGTTGGGCAAACTGTCCTGAAGCCAGCAGCATCGTAATCGTCCGTCATCGAAACGGGCGAGGGGATCGCGTGTCGTGGCCAAATCCCGAGCACGGCGCTGCAGCCGCGTGTGCCAGTCGGTAGACTCTGCGTCATGCCTTACCATGCGTCGTACCTGATCGCCCGAGCACGTGCCGCTCAACGGCGCGATCGAATTGCTTCCCCATACGACGAACCTACGAGGATTCGACAATGCCCCGACTCGCTCTATTGCGCCGAGCCCCACCGTTCCTGCATGTAATCGGTTTGACGGTGCTAACGGCGCTGCCGCTGGTATGCCGTGCGGCTGGGTTTGATTGCGCGAAGGCCGCTTCGCCGACGGAGAAAGCGATCTGCGCCACCCCTGTGCTTTCGCAGTTCGATAGTGAACTCGCGAGTGCTTGGAAGGCCTCGTTGGTGCAGAGCCAGAATGGCTCTGGGCTCAAACGCGCGCAGCAGCAATGGCTACGTTTGCGCAACGCCTGCGGCGACGACAAGTCATGCATCGCCGACCGATATAAGGAAAGGTTGGCGGCGCTGGCGGGGACCCCGCTTGCCCAGGACAGGTGGGAGCAGACGTGGACGTTAAACAGCGGCAACCCGACGCAAGGCGGCACGCTGACTTTCTCCGGCGCGGCGCCCCATTTGCATTTTTCGATCTCCGCATACGATGGGGCGCATACCGGCGAGAACGAAGGTGACATCACCGTGCATGGTGAAACGGCGGACTATCGCGACGCCCAGGGATGCAAGCTGACCTTCGCTCGCCGCAACGAAAGCATCGACGTGAAGGAGGCGAGCGGTCCAGAAACCTGCGGTGAGGGGATGGGCGTGTCCTTTGGCGGCAGATACGTCACCTTTGCCGCGATGAACGCGAAGCCGTCGGCAGATCTCGTCAGCCTTCATGTACTTGGCGATCGTAAGGCGGATGACGCGGCGCATGCGCTGCTCGGCGGCGACTACGATGCATTGGTATCGACGATCAATCTTCGCAGCGATGCAGCCGACTTGGATCATCTGGGCACGAAGGTGCAGCAGTTCTTCGTGCGCGGTCTTGCAAACACCAATGCATCGATCGTGATGAGTCGCGACGGCGAGTTTTGGATCGGTCTGCTGGTCTTCGACGGCAACGACAAGGTGCGGATGCGGTACTACACGAACGTGGCCGCTTGGAACAAGAAGGTGCCGAACACCATTCTCGCGTGGCGTAATCAGATCGACCGCGGTATGCCGATCGATATCATCACTCGATGCCCGTCTTGCTGACTTTCTGTGCCGTCGCGAGGGGGGATTTGTTGAAGCCCCAAGACCTGGGGCAGGCGTAACCCACCCCCGACGCTTACGCCGCCTCCCTCGCATAACGCGCTTCGTTCAAATCGGAGATGAGCGTTGGGCCCGTCGGCTTCCAACCCAAACGCGCCTGCGTCAGCGCACTCGATGCAGGCATGTCGAGTGCGGCGAACATCGCCATCCATCCGAAATACGCTTGCGCCTCCTCTCGCGCAATCGAGACGACCGGCACGTTCAATCCGCGCCCCAATGCCTCGGCGATTTCTCGCGCGCTGATGCCTTCTTCACCAACGGCGTGATAGCGCACGCCGCGCTCGGCTTTCTCGATGGCGAGCCGGTACAGCCGAACGACATCGGACAAATGCCCGGCGGGCCAGCGATTGAGGCCGTCTTCCACATAGGCGGACACGCCTTTCTCGCGCACGATCTCGATGAGCGGCGTAATGAGGCCCTGCCTGAAGGGGTTATGCACTTGCGGCAGGCGCATCACGGATACATTGACGCCCGCCTCGAGCAGCGCATTGCCGGCCAGCTCCGATACGATGCGCGGATTCCGGTGCGCGGTGTTGAACACGTCCTCGCTGGCCGGTTGCCCATCGTCGCGGCTGCCGGCGCCCGTGCCGGACGTCAAAAGAAGAGGGCGATCGGATCCAACCAACGCCGAGCCCAAGGCTGCAATCGCGCGCCTGTCTTTTTCGCAGTTGTCGACGAAGCGCGAGAAATCGTGGTCGAACGCGAGATGAATGACGGCGTCCGCCTTTTCCGCGCCGCGACGCAAGCTGTCGGGGTCTTCGAGCGTGCCGCGATGAATCTCGGCGCCCGCCGCGGCCAACGCCTGCGCGCCTGAATCGGAGCGCGTCATGCCGATGACCTCGTGACCCGCCCCGATCAATTCGGGAACGAGAGCCGAGCCGATGAAGCCGGTTGCGCCTGTCAGAAAGATTCGCATCGTAAAGTCTCCTGGGTAATCACCCGGCCACTATGCGATCATTCGATATCCTGTTGAAGTAGTGACCTTATCCTGGTAAACCGGCTAACAGGCTTGTCATGTCAGCGAACGTCGCCCCCACCCTTGGAGAATTTTTGCGCAGCCGCCGCACGCGGCTCGATCCGGCCAGCTTCGGTTTTTCCGGCCGCAGGCGCACGCCCGGATTGCGCAGAGAAGAAGTGGCCCAACGTGCGAACATCAGCGCCGCCTGGTACACGTGGCTCGAACAAGGCCGGGGCGGCGCGCCTTCCGCGGAGGTGTTGGAGCGCATCGGCGCGGCGCTGATGTTGACGGATACGGAGCGTGAGCACCTCTTCATGCTGGGCCTCGGCAGGCCCCCTGAAGTTCGCTATCGCGCGGTAGCGGGTGTGAACCCGCGGTTGCAACGGGTGTTGGATTCGCTTGACGCGAGCCCAGCGATCATCAAGACCGCGACCTGGAACGTCGTGGCGTGGAATCGCGCCGCGGCGCTCGTGCTCACGGACTACGCCGCTTTGCCGCCCGGTGAACGCAACATCCTGCGGTTCCTGTTCGGCAACCCGGCCGTGCGCGCGAGACAGCACGATTGGGAGAGCGTCGCGCGCTTCGTCGTCGGGACGTTTCGCGCCGACGTGGCGCGCGCGGGGCTCGCCACCGAGGTGGGTGATCTCGTCGAAGATCTGTGCCGCACCAGCGCGGATTTCGAGCGCATGTGGCGCGAGAATCATGTGCTGAGCCACGGTGAAGGAGAGAACGTGAAGCGTTTGCTGCATCCGGAGTTGGGCACCGTCGAGATGGAGTATTCGCTGTTCGCCGTCGATGGCCGGCCCGACCTGAGCATGCTCGTGTACACGCCGTTGCAGCCGCACACCGCGGAGCGTATCCGCGCGATGTTGCGCGCGCCCGCCATCGATGGCGCTGCCCTCAAGGCGCGGGGGGAGACACATGGCGATTAACTTCGATTTGAACGACTTGCAGGCGTTTCGCGCGGTGGCGGAGTTGGGCAGCTTCCGCAAGGCGGCCGAGGCGGTCAACATTTCCCAGCCGGCGCTGAGCCGCCGCATCGACAAGCTCGAGGAGGCGCTCGGCGTGCGTCTGTTCGAGCGGACCACGCGTAGCGTCACGCTCACCACGATCGGCCGCGTGTTTGCGCCGAGTGCCGAGCAGTTGCTCGACGATCTCGATGTCGCGCTGCTCGGCATCCGCGACGTTTCATCGAGCCGTCTTGGGCATGTGACGATTTCTTGCGTGCCGTCGGTGGCCTATTACTTTTTGCCGAACGTCATTGCGAATTATCGGCGGCGTTTTCCGCGCATCAGGGTCAGGCTGCTCGATGCGAGCGCGAACGAGGTGCTTGGCGCGGTGATCAGCGGCGAGGCCGATTTCGGTGTGAGCTTCATAGGTAGCCAGGAGCCGGAGATCGAGTTCAAGCTGCTGCTGCAGGACCGGTTCGTTGCCGCTTGCCGCCGCGACCATCCTCTGGCCCGCAAGAAGCGCGTGACTTGGAGCGAGCTATACGAGCACGAGTACGTATCGGTGGGTAAAACTTCCGGCAACCGCCTGTTGCTCGACCAAGCGCTGTCGGCCGTGGCGCCCAGTGCGCCGAGCGTCTGCGAGACGCGGCACGTCACGACCATGCTCGGCTTGGTCGAAGCGGGGCTCGGCGTGGCCGCCGTGCCGTCGATGGCCATGCCCGGTGCGAACCATCCCATTCTGACGAGCGTGCCGCTCGTCGAACCGGTGGTGAAGCGGCGCGTCGGAATCGTCAGACGCCGTGGCCGCCAGCTCACGCCGGCCGCTCAGGAGTTTCATCGAATGATGGTGGGCGCCAAGCGCGGCGGCATGACGAGCGGCGATGCGCCGGAGTAGCGCGGCAAGCCGCCGTTCCAGTTTGCATCATCGAGTCGAAACCGAATCGAGTCCGGTCGACTTCACTTCGCTTTGCACGCCGGGTGAAGCGAGGTAGTCGAGCAACGCTTTCGCTTCCTTCGGATGCTGCGCGTGGACCGGAATGCCGGCGGCGAACCGCGTGACCGATTGCAGCGACTCCGGAATCTTGCCGACGAAGGCCGCTCCCTTGACGGGCAACAACTCACTCACCTGCTGGAAGCCGATTTCGTAGTCGCCGTTGGCCACCACCGATGCCACGGGTATTCGCGGAATCATCTTCGCCTTCGACTTGACTTGATCTTCGATGCCGAGTTTCTTGAACAACTCCCGCTCGATATAGACGCCGCTCGCACTATCCGAGTAGGCGATCGACTTGGCATGCAGCAGCGTCTGCCGCAGGCCTTCCACCGTGCTGATGTCGGGCTTCGCGGCGCCTTCGCGCACGACCATGCCGATACGCGAATCGGCCAGCTCCACGCGCGATGAGGGGATCACCTCGCCCTTGCGGATCAACGCGTCCAGCGCGTACCCAACCATGATGACGGCGTCCGCAGGCTCACCGCGTTCGAGCCGGTTGGGGATGGCTTCGGGCGATTTCCCCATCGACGGGCCGAGCGCAGTTTCGAGCGTGTCACCTGTCGCCGATGCGAACTTTGGGCCGAGCACCTTATACGCGGCCGTGAAGCCACCGGAGGTGATGACATGGAGGTCGGCGGCATGCACGTTCGTCGCAGCGGCCGAGCCGGCGACAAGCGCCGCCGCGCAGAGTTTGAGCAGCAGGTTTCTCATGATCGAGGTCGTGTGGAATTTGGGGCGTTCGGATTTAGGCCGAACAAGATGCCGCTCAATGCGCCGGTGTCAGCGTTGCCGCGCGGCGGCGATAGAGTGCGAACGTGGAGGCAAGCGCGCAAGCCGCGGCGAAGCTCATCCAGTAGCCGGGTGCGGCTTTGTCGCCCGTCATGTGAATGAGCGCCGTCGAGATCGCCGGCGTGAAGCCGCCGAATACGGCCGTCGCGAGGCTGTAGGCGAGCGAGAAGCCCGCCACGCGCACCTGTGCCGGCATCACTTCCGCCAGCGCAACGATCATCGCGCCGTTATAGACGCCGTACATGAACGATAGCCAAAGCAGGACCAGCAGCATGTTGACGAAGCTCGGCGCATGAGCGAGCAGCGACAGCGCCGGGTATGCCGTGGCAATGTTGAGCAGCGTCATGGCGACGAGCAGCGGCCGGCGGCCGATCTTGTCGGAGAGGGCGCCGCCGATCGGGAGCCATACGAAGTTCGACACCGCGACACAGAGCGTGACGAGCAAGCTATCGGCGGTGCTCAAGTGCAGAACCGTCTTGCCGAACGTCGGCGCATAGACCGTGATGAGATAGAAGCTCGCGGTGGTCATCGCCACTAGCATCATTCCGGCGATCACGACTGCCCAGTTCTCCACCAGCGTCCGGAACACTTCATTCATGCTCGGCCGGTGCGTGCGCGCGTTGAACTCCTGCGTTTCCTGCAGATTGCGTCGCAGCACGAAGATGATCGGCACGATCATGCAGCCGACGAAGAAGGGCACCCGCCATCCCCACGCCGCGATGGCCGCTGCGTCCAGCGATCGATTCAGCGCAAAGCCGAGGGCTGCGGCCACGACGATCGAAATCTGCTGGCTTGCCGATTGCCAGCTCGTGAAGAAACCTTTGCGGCCGGGCGTGGCCATTTCGGCAAGATACACCGACACGCCGCCGAGCTCCGCTCCCGCTGAGAAGCCCTGCAGAAGCCGGCCGATCAGCACGAGCGCGGGCGCCAGAAGGCCGATCGTGGCGTAACCCGGCACGAACGCGATCAGGACGGTGCCGCTCGCCATGATGGAGAGCGTGACGATGAGACCTTTGCGGCGGCCGACGTCGTCGATGTACGCGCCGAGCACGATCGCGCCGAGCGGGCGCATCAGGAAACCGGCGCCAAAGACGGCGAACGTCATCATCAACGCCGCGAAATCGCTTCCCGCCGGGAAAAAGACGTGGGCGATTTGGGTCGCATAGAATCCGAACAGAAAGAAATCGAACTGCTCCAGGAAATTCCCGGCTGTGACGCGAAAGACCGTTGCGGCCTTCGAGCGCGCGGACGAAGCGGTAGAGGGGGCGGGGTGCATCGATGTGTCTCCTGAAATCCCGAGAAAATGCGGGGAGCCGCTCTTCGTCGTTTCAGGAATGTTCGCCCGCAGCCGGTAAAACGATAAGTGCAATGTTTCGAACGATTGATGTTTTTTAGTTATCAATCAAAAAATCATTTTCGCCAGGGCGCGGGGTCCAAGGCTTGTTTCGCGGCTTCCAAAAATACGCGCTGACGAATCGTCAGGCCCTGACGCGTGGGCGTGAGGGCGATGACCGGCGCGGGTTCGAGCCGCCATGCCTGCAACACGCGCTTGAGCTTTCCCTCCGCGATCAGCCGCGCGCAATCCCATTCCGAGCGCGCGACGACGCCCAGGCCGTCCATCGCCCAGTCCCTCACAACGGTGCCATCGTTCGAAGACAACGCGCTGTTCAACCGAACCGTGACGGCTTTGCTGATCCGTTTGCCCGCGGCATCGTGTTGAGTGAAACGCAGACGGGTCACGTCTTCATCGTTCTCCCGCAAGGTCAGGTAGGCGTGCAGGCTGAGTTCGGAAGGATGCTTGAGCTTCGACAGGGTGCGCGCGAAGGCGGGGCTCGCACACAAGAAGCGGTCGTTCGGGGCCAAATAATGCCCGACCCACGACGACCCTTTGATGTGGCCGATGGAAATGACGACGTCCGCACCTGCCGCGGCAGCGAGCGGGCTTTCGACCAAGATGAGCGAAATCGCGAGGTTCGGGTGCGAGCGATATAGGTCGCGAACCAGCGGCGCGATATATTCGCGACCGAACCCGAACGGCGCCACGACGCGCAGATGCCCGCTCACGCCGCTCGCCTCTCCGGAAATACGGGAAGGAATCGACTCGATCCGCTCTAGAATGTCGATGGCTTCCTGAACGAGGCGCTGGCCCTCGTCCGTGAGGGAAATCCCCCGCGCCGCACGCGTGGCAAGGCGCACCCCCATGCGCTCCTCGATGCGCTGAAGCCGCACCGTGACCGCGGGCGGCGTTAGATCCAGCAGCCTCGCGGCCGCGGCAAGCGATTGCGATGCACCGAGCGCGCGGAGCAGTTGCATGTCTTCCAGTTGAAGCATTAAGCACCCGTTAACGATGAATTCATCGAATATTAAACACGGGAAAAATATTTTTTCCTATAGTGGCTCACGCGCTTGACGCCGTACGTTGGCCGCAAAGGCGGCAGCTTGCCGACTTTGCCCAGGCAGCGATCGGCAAATTCCTTACCCTATGAGTGGTCCACATGGATAAAACTGAACATAGCGAGCCGTGCCCGCGGACGATCAATCCAGCGGGGCTCGCAACGCCTGGCGGCCACTACAGTCACGTCTCGATTGCGAACGGGATGGTTTTCGTGTCGGGGCAACTGCCGATCGACTCGACGGGACGCAAACTCACGGACAAACCGTTCGAAGCCCAGGCCGAGCAGGTGTTGGCCAATCTCGCTTCGGCGCTGGCCGGTGCGGGCACCCACATCGCGAAACTGGCGCAGGTTCGTGTCTATATCGTCGATATCGGGTATTGGGCAGCGTTCAACGAGATTTACGCGCGGTGGGCGGGCGAGGCGAGACCCGCTCGCGCCATAGTCCCGGTGCCGGCGCTGCATTTTGGTCTGAAGATTGAAGTCGAAGCGGTGGCATTGGTGTAGTCGGGCCGATCGAATCGATGCGGAGCAACTGTGGCGATTGTTGCGACCGGTGTGCCCGCTTTGGAGTGTGTCATGCGTTTCAGTTCTTACTGGCTCGATACGTCCGAGCCATTTGTCGGCAACGCGCCCGATCTCGATGGCGCACGCTGCGATGTGCTCGTGGTGGGCGGCGGGATCACCGGCTCGGCGGCGGCATTGGCGCTCGCCAAGAAAGGCGCTCGCGTCGTGCTCTGCGAAGCGGGCGCCGTGGGCCAGGCGGCGTCGGGCCGCAATGGGGGCCACTGCAATAACGGCTTCGCTCAGGATTATGCGTCGCTCTCCCAGCGGATCGGCGTGGAATTGGCCAACCGGTTGTATCTCGCGTTCGACGCGGGGGTCGACACGGTCGAGCGGCTGGTCAAGGAAGAGTCGATCGATTGCGATTTCGCCCGCAGAGGCAAGCTCAAGCTCGCGGCGAAGCCAGAGCATTTCGACAAGCTCGCGCGAAGTCAGGCGTTGCTTGCAAAAAGCGTGGATCCCGATACGCGTCTCGTGACGAAGGCCGAGCTTCGCGACGAGATCGGCTCGGACCGTTATCACGGCGGGTTGATCTACGAGAAGAGCGCCGCGCTGCATGTCGGTCGCTATGTCCGAGGACTCGCGACGGCCGCGCAGGCGCGCGGCGCGCACATTTTTGAGCATGCGCCGGTTGTGGGTTTGCAGCGAGAATCCGGCGGCGCCTATGTGGCCCGAACTCCGCGTGGAGAGATCCGCGCTTCGCAAGTGCTGTTGGCCAGCGGCATCTCGCAGGTGGGACCGTTCGGCTGGATTCGGCGCAGAATCGTGCCGGTGGGCGCTTTCATCATCGTCACCGAACCGTTGCCGACGGAACGGCTCGATAGGCTGCTGCCCACGCGCCGGAACGCCACCGATACGAAAAACTTTGTCAACTTCTTCCGTGTCACGCCCGATAACCGGATACTGTTCGGTGGTCGCGCGCGTTTCGCGACGTCGAACCCCCGCTCGGACGAAAAAAGCGGGATGATCTTGCGGCAGCAGATGATCTCCGTGTTTCCCGAATTGGCCGACGTGCGCATCGACTATTGCTGGGGCGGCATGGTCGACATGACCGCCAATCGCCTGCCGCGCGCGGGCGAGCGAGACGGTGTGTACTACTCGATGGGCTATAGCGGGCACGGCACGCACATGGCCACACTGATGGGCACGCTAATGGCGGAGATCATGGACGGACGCGCCGATCTCAATCCATGGAAGGACTTCAATTGGCCCGCTATTCCGGGGCATTTCGGCAAGCCGTGGTTTTTGCCGTTCGTCGGCGCATGGTACCGACTTAAGGACATACTGCAATGAGTTCACCTGTTCGTCATCTAATGCAAGCTGGACGGCTGCATCGGTTTTTTATCGGCGGTCAATGGGTGGCCCCCGAAGGCACTGATCGAATCGCCGTCGTCTCTCCGTCCACGGAAGACGCGGTTTGTGACATTGTGCTGGGAAACGAGCACGATGCCGACCAGGCGGTGCGCGCGGCGCGCAAAGCGTTTGCAGGGTGGTCGGCGACTCCGCCGCAAGAGCGGGCCGCGCTGCTCGACCGCGTGCATGCCTTGATGCTCGAGCGCGCCGAGTTGTTCGCCATGGCGTTGACGACGGAAATGGGCGCGCCGATCAGCTATGCGCGCGCTGCGCACGTGCCGCTCGCGGCCGAACATATCCGCGTTGCGCGCGACAATCTTGCCAGCTACCCGTTCCGCGTTCAGCGCGGTACGACTGCGGTCGTTCGCGAGCCGATCGGCGTGTGCGCGCTGATCACGCCGTGGAATTGGCCCATCTATCAGATCACCGCGAAGGTCGGCCCCGCGCTTGCGGCAGGCTGCACGGTCGTCCTCAAACCCAGTGAACTGTCGCCGCTCAGCGCATTGCTGTTTGCCGAAGTCATCGAGGACGCCGGCGTCCCGCCGGGCGTATTCAACTTGGTGATGGGCACCGGCGCGCAAGTCGGAACCTTGCTGGCGTCACACCCGCAGGTCGATATGGTGTCGATCACCGGGTCGACGCGGGCCGGCGTGCTGGTTGCACAAGCGGCCGCGCCGACGGTCAAGCGGGTCGCGCAGGAGCTTGGCGGCAAATCGCCGAACGTCGTATTGCCCGACGCCGATCTGCCGCGCGCCATCTCGCTAGGCGTGGCTGCCGCATTCCGAAATATGGGCCAGTCGTGCAGCGCGCCGACGCGATTGATCGTGCCGCGCGCCGCGCTGGGGCAGGTGGAAGCGTTGGCCGTCTCGGCGACGGAGCAGATGATCGTCGGCGATCCGTTTGCCGATGCCACGACGCATGGCCCCCTGGCCAATCGCGCGCAGTTCGGCAGAGTGCAGACGATGATCGAGGCCGGCATCGACGAGCGGGCCAAATTGATCGTGGGTGGGCCCGGACGGCCCGAGGGACTCAGCAGGGGTTTCTATGCGCGTCCCACCATCTTTTCCGACGTTCGCACCGAAATGGCGATCGCCCAGGAAGAGATCTTTGGGCCGGTTCTCGCCATCCTGCCCTACGAGTCGGTCGAAGAAGCGATCGCTATCGCGAACGACACGGTGTACGGGCTGGGTGCGCATGTTCAAGGCACGGATAAGGCGCTCGTGCGCGCGGTCGCCGCGCAAATTCAGTCCGGCCAGGTGCATCTGAACTACCCGGCATGGGATCCGCAGGCTCCGTTCGGCGGATACAAGCAGTCGGGCAACGGCCGCGAGTACGGGATCGAAGGCATGGAAGAGTACATGGAGGTCAAATCGATCCTCGGGTTCTACGATTGAAGCGGTCGCCACGCCTGACGTGATAACGCTCAAAATTCGATGCTATTTTATTTGTATTTGGTAAAGGGAATCAGATTGGATACCGCCGGAATCGCCGAAACGTTGTTGAGAACGCATCATGCGCACTGGGCGAAGTTGCGATGTGACCTGCACGCGCATCCGGAATTACGGTTTGAAGAACATAGGACGGCGGACGTCGTCGCACACGAGCTCGAGACGCTTGGCTACGAGGTTTCGCGTGGCCTGGGCGGAACGGGCGTCGTCGCTAGCCTGCCGGGCGCGAACCCGGACCGTGGCATCGTGCTGCGCGCGGATTTGGATGCATTGCCGATTCACGAGGCCAACGACTTCGCGCACGCATCATGCACCGACGGGATCATGCATGCGTGCGGGCACGACGGTCATACGGTGATGTTGCTGGGCGCCGCGCGCGTGCTAAAGGCATTGCCGCAGCTGCCCGGCACGGTGCATTTCGTGTTTCAGCCCGGCGAGGAGGGGGGCGCGGGCGCGCGCAAGATGATCGATGACGGGTTGTTCGAGCAATATCCGACGGAAGCGGTATTCGGCATGCACAACTGGCCCGGTTTGCCTGCCGGGCATTTCGGTTTGCGCACCGGCCCCATCATGGCCGCGGGCTCCCGATTCAGAATCACGGTCACAGGCAAGGGCGCGCATGCGGCGCAACCGCATCTTGGCCTCGATCCGATACCGCTCGCGTGTTCGATGGTGCTTCAGTGTCAAACCATTGCGGCGCGGCACAAAGATCCCGTCGATCCCGCCGTCGTCTCCGTCTGCATGTTCCATGCGGGCGATACCGACAACGTCATTCCCGATAGCGCACAATTGCGCGGAACGATTCGCACGTTGTCGACGGCCTTGCAACAGAAATTGCAGCGCGACATTCAAACGATGTGCGAAGGGCTGGCTGGCGCATATGGCGCGCAAGTCGAAGTCACGTTTTTTCAGTACTATCCCGCGACGATCAATACGCCGTCCGAGACCGCGTTGTGCGAAGCGGTCGTTCGCGAGACATTCGGCGATGAGCGCCTGCACAGCGGCATCGCGCCGAACATGACATCCGAAGACTTCGGCTTCATGTTGGAGGAGCGGCCCGGCGCTTATGTCCTCATCGGCAACGCTCCGGTGGGAACCGCAGCGCCCGCGCTGCATCATCCGCAATACGATTTCAACGACGACATCATTCCGGCCGGCGTGCGGTATTGGGTGGCTTTGGCGCAGCGTTATTTCGAAACCGCGTAATCTGCGTAGGCCGCGTAATCCGTGGCCTGTGCAAAGCGCCGCGTGACTTCTTGGCCGGAGGGCGCTTGCTGCAGGAGCAGCGCTCTCCCGTCTTTCTAAAAGTCAGCGACCTTGCCCCATGCCGAGTGGGCGAATCGGCCAGGCCGATAGGGTCTAGGGTCGACGATCGGCGTCGCGCCGCTGACCAAATCCGCGATCAAGTGTCCGGCGCCGGGCCCGATGCCGAATCCGTGACCGGAAAAGCCCGCAGCCAAGATCAATCCCGGCACGCCCGGCACCTCGCCAATACCCGGCACGCCGTCGGGCGTGCTATCGACGAAGCCTGCCCACGCGTGGGTGATCTTCGCTTCGCGAAGTTCGGGCAGCAGTTCGATGGCACGTCGGTGGGTTTCCTTCACGGTAGGCAGATCGGGCTTCGGATCCAAGATACGCACGCGCTCCATGGGTGTGGGCGCATCGAGCCGCCACCGCTTGAGCGTCTCGTGACCGCCACGGACGCCTTCGAGGCCGCCCGGAAGAAGGCTGCGCCAACGCTTGGCGAACATGGGCAGGAATTGCGGGGAGAATCGTAGGAACTGCGGCGTGACATCCACGCGCGCCCGTCCGCTGATCGCGAGTGCATAGCGTCCGTCGCTGCGGCGGGTGATCGATACGCCGGAGGTGAACATCGCATCCGGCAAGCGATGCTCGACAGGCGACACGCTAAGAATGGATTGGCGGATCGATGCCTGGGGAAAGCGGATGCCGAGCTGGCGGCAGAATGCGGATGCCCACGCGCCGCCAGCGAGCACGACGATGCGCGTCTTGATGACCCCGGCTTCCGTGACCACGCCGCAGACTCGCCCGCCCTCCAACTCGATGCCCCGCGCCGCGCAGTGCTGCGTCACGCTGCCCCCGAGCTTCATGACCGCGGTTGCCACGGCGGGGGCGGCTTTCGCGGGGTCCGCCGTGCCGTCGCAGGGCGAGAAGACGCCGCCTTTCCATGCCCGGCCAGTTGCTTTCCCGCGCTCGCCGGCGTGCTTGCTGTCGAGCATGTGGGTGGTCACGCCCGCGGTCTTCGCAAACTCACTCCAGCTGGCCCAACGGGCCAACTCTGCGTCGTCATTGCTCAGATACAACAGCCCGCAGCGATGAAAACCCGTGTCCTCGCCGGATTCGACGGCGAATCGTTCCCACAGATCGAGGCTTTTGCTTGCTATCGGCAATTCGCGCTCGTCGCGGTTTTGCTGCCGGCACCAGCCCCAATTGCGGCTCGACTGCTCGGCGCCGATTCTTCCCTTCTCGACCAGGGCGACCGAAACGCCGCGCTGAGCGAGATAGTAGGCGGTAAAGACGCCGATGATGCCGCCGCCGATCACGACCACATCGGCGGCAGTGGGCAGCGTGGGCGACGTTTGTATCTGAGTCAACGGAGGGGACATGATCAATCTCGTTCGATTGCAGCCTGGACGGTTTGCGTCACGTAAAACTTCGCCACGCGTTCGCTGCTCTCCCATCCGATCGAAGCACCCACGGGCACGAAGAGCGCGTCGCCGGCGCTGAGCGAAAGCACGCTGCCGTCGGGCGCGGCGAACCGCACGTCGCCGGCCAGGAGATACATGAACTCGTTGACGCGATGCGGGCGAACGATCCGATGGTACGGCGTCGAATCCCACGTCCCCGCTTTGTACTGCGCGTCGTCATCGGTGAACACGTTGTCGCTGCGGCATTCAGGGGCCGGGCCCAGCAGCGCCTCCGCCGGCAGCGTTGCCGACGGCTTGAAGTCGGCTTCCGCGCGCAGCGGCACGAGGCCTGTCTTCGTCGGCCTCTGGCAAGCGGCGGCGCAGAACACGAAAAGCGAGCGGGATTCAGCCCTCACGCGAAGCGCCGTTCCGCTGCCGATCACCGCACCCTCTCCCGGGCCCAGCACCAACGGCGCCATGCCGGCCGCTTCCAACGTGAGCGAGCCTTCCATGACGACGATGGTTTCGATGTGGGGAAAACGCGCTACGTCGAGCTCGCCGATGAAGCTGACACGGCCCGCGGCCATCGAGTCCCGTCCTTCCCACGCGATCTCGCGATGTCGCGCGAAGGGATCGTTTTGACCGAAAGCTCCCCTGCGCAAGGAGGTCGAAAAAGGCGCACCTTCGGCACGGTGCAATACGAATGCTGCGGTCACTTTTGCTCCTATGAATTGCGCGGAAGAAGATGCTCGCATGTAATTATGCGGCGCGAGCTTCTCCCAATGATTAACCGTCAAACAAGCGGACGTTAAACCCCGCTTAATGGCGGAAACCCCTGTCGAGGGCTGTCCGATAGGCCTGCCGCTTCGTGCGATGCGAATCTTTTGCCGCCGTCGAACTCGGCGGTCACGGAGGCGAAAATCGCTTACAGGCCAAGCTGCTCGGCCAATTCGACGATGTTCTTGACCGCCGTATAACCGTATTGCGGCGCTTCCGGTTCATGGCCGCGCAGCACGTGCGCCATGTGCACGACGCCGAGATCGTGCGCGGTCATCAGGTCGTAGCGCGGGCTGGACGAGACGTGCAGGATTTCGTGAGGCTGCACGTCGAGCTTCTTGAACATGTATTCGAAGCCTTGCATGCGTGGCTTATAGGCCTGGGCGTCTTCGGCCGTGATGACCGCATGAAACGGCGCCCCGAGCTTCTCGATGTTGCTCGCAATCTGCGAGTTGTCCGCGTTGGTCAGGCCGACGAGCTTGTATTTCTTCGCAAGCCGCGAGAGGCCTTCGGGGACGTCCGGATGCGGTCCCCACGTCGGCACTGCCAGGTAGAACTTTTCTGCTTCGGTTTCGATGAAGGGCACGCCGGTGCGTTCACAGGTGCGGCGCACGGCGCTCAGGACGACCTGGCGGTAGGGCTTCCAGGCGCCGAGCACTTCGTCGCGACGATAGGCGGCGAACAGCTTGACGAAACGTTCCATCTCTTGCCCGTGGAGGCGGCTGCCGTAGATTTCGCGCGCCATGTCGGCCATGCGAAAGTTGACGAGGGTGCCGTAGCAATCGAATGTGATGAATTTCGGCTCGAAGTCGATCATGTCTTCAGTCTCGATGAGTGACGAATCCCAAGGGACTCTTGAATCAAGGGCTTGCCGCACACCACTTCGGGCAAGCGCCGATGGAAGTGTCGGTAGATGAAATTTAAGCGGGAATGACTTCGCTACTACACCGAATTGACGAGGGCAAAAAACGCGTTTCACCTGTTTTCAGGGGGATTCGCGGCAGATCCTGCGGCATGAAGTGACGCGATGCAACATCGACGACAAATAGCAAAATCGTCTTGTCGTCGTTCGTGCGTGTAGGACTGCGAATGATCTCGTGGTCGGCTACGACAGCACTTCCGAAAACCGCTGCTCACGGCTGTCGCCGCGGGTCGAGACGTACCTCATCGCAATGCTCCTGTCATGGCTTTGAATTTTGCGTTCCTTACCAGCCATAGAAGCGCGGCCAGGTCGCGACACTGCCGTCCGGGCTCACAGCCTGATAAGCGGGGTGCTGCGCCCCGGTGGCGCACGCATGATTGGGGAGGATCCGTAGACGCGTCCCGATGGGAAACCGCTGCTCGATCTCGTGATCCGGCGCACCTGAGCGGGAGACGATGCCGTGCTCTTGGTTTGCACCGCTCATCAGATATTCGCTCAACACCTCGCCGTTTTCGAGGCAGACGAGACCGTAGCCGAAGTCGCGCTTCTGGCGCTGGGTGCCGCGGTCGCGGCTCATCGCCATCCAGCCCGCGTCGACGATGGCCCAGCCTTTCTCCTTCTGATGGCCGATGACAGTCGTCAAGACGCTCAAAGCGATCTCGGACGTGTCGTTGACGCCCACGTTGTGCATGACGAGATCGAGCATGACGTAGACGCCCGCACGCACTTCCGTCACGCCTTCCAAATGTTCCGCGGCTAGCGCTGTCGGCGTCGACCCGATACTGACGACGTCGCATCGCAGGCCCGCCGCCCGCAAGCGCTCGGCGGCGTGCACGCAGCGCGAGCGTTCCTGCTCGGCGATACGGACGAGGTCTTCGTGCGTATCGTAGTCATAGCTGGAGCCGGCATGCGCCAATACACCGCCAAGCTGCATGCCGCCGTCGACGAGCGTCGTTGCGACAGCGAGGAGGGTGTCGTCTTCGGGTTCGATGCCTGAACGATGGCCGTCCACGTCGACCTCGATCCAGACTTCGAACGGTTCTTCGTGGGCCCGGCCAAAAACGACGATGGCCTCGGCGCAGGCGACGCTATCCGCGACGATTTTCAAGTCGCAGCCTTGTCGGCGAAGTGCCAGCGCCTGCGGCAGTTTGTTCGGGGCCATGCCGACGGCGTAGACGATATCGCGGATGCCGCATGCGAAGAATTGTTCCGCTTCCTTGAGTGTGGATACCGTGATGCCGCGCGCGCCCGCATCGATCTGCGCCTGGACCACCTGCACGCATTTGCTTGTCTTGACGTGCGGCCGGAAGCCCACGCCGAGCGTGTTCATGCGTTGCTGCATACGTTCGATGTTGCGGTTCATGCGCGCGATATCGATCAATGCAGCGGGCGTATTCAATGACTCCAAATTCATTTCTGGCTCCTGGCGATTCGTCGCGCGATCGGCATCGCTGTGCCCACATCGCGCATTCGGATGGGCCACTATAAAAGCGCACCGAGAATTTGTGCTTAACGACCGATAAATCGGGCGTTAAGCCACGTTGAATGCGTAAGCGCCGGGAGCGTGGTTGCGGTATGGCGGTGCGAGACGGGACTGTCGCGCGGGCGGCGTCAAGCTATCGCGAAAGGGGGCGGGTCGGAACTCGCTGAAAAGGCGTCGGTTCGGCGCCGTCGTTAACATGAATTTAACGTGATGTTTCTTGGCTATTAAGCACCGGAAACGCATTTGTTTCTATAGTTCCTCGCATGAACTGGGGGGATGCGGTGGGCGCGCCGCGGGCGCGGGAAGATTGGCGCGCAACGTTTGGAAGGATCGCTTGATGAAAGAGGCGTGCGTTTTGAACATTCCGCCATCGAAGACGGATCTCGGGTATCGAGCGTTTACCCTGCCCGACATCGCTGCGGCTCATGGCCTATCCAAGGCGCTTGGCTGGCCGTACCGTCTGGAAGACTGGCAGTTTTCCGCCGAGACGGCGACAGGGTTCGTCGCCGAGGAAAACGGCGTCGTCATTGGTACCGCGCTGTATTGGAGGTTCGGCGCCGACCGAGCCTCTCTCGGTCACGTCATCGTGTCATCCGAGCACCAAGGCCGAGGGATCGGCCGCACGTTGATGGAGGCCGTTCTGGAAGCGTTGGGGCCACGTATCACATTCCTCCATGCAACCCCGGCCGGCCAACCGCTCTATGAAAAGTTGGGTTTCAGCGTGTGCGGATCGTTGGGACAGTATCAAGGACACGTCGACAAGCCCCTCTCTGTCGCACTGCTCGACGGCGAGCAACTGCGTCCGGGCACTGCTATGGACTTCCCTCGTCTTATCGAACTGGTCCGCCGCGCTTCCGGCTTGGAGCGTGATGCGTTGTTATCCGCATTGCTCGAGTGCGGCGAAAGCGTCGTGCTTGAACGCAATGGCGAGATCGTCGGGTGCTCGGTGCTGCGGCGCTTTGGCCGCGGCTATGTGATCGGGCCCGTGGTCGCGATTCGTTCGCGCGACGATGCCCGTGCAAGGGCGTTGATCGGCTATTGGCTGACCCGACGGGAGGGCGACTTCGTTCGCATCGATGTCCCCGTGGGGACAAGCTTGACTGATTGGCTAGGCAGTCAGGGATTGAAGTGCGTAGACGTCTGCTCGAAGATGGTTCGCAACGCGCCTGCTGCGACGCACAGGGGTGTGCCCGATCCGCTCTGCAGACTGTACAGCCTCATCAGTCAGGCCATGTTGTAGGCGGCGGCACGGGCGCCGTGGCGTGAATGGCGAGGCCAAAGCGCAGGAGCGATGCCGGGGCAGCGCAGGCAGCCCGCTGCCGGCTGCGATACGGGCCCGGCGCAATGGCCGATTCGAGCACGGGCCACGAACAGCATTTTCTTCTGTGCGGGGTGCGGCAAACAGTGACACAAGCCGACGGGTTGCCACTACGATCTAGCACTCAGCAAGCTGAGTCCGGCGATCGGGCTCCGTACGGCATCCGAGAATCACGCCTCCGGTGAGCTTCGCCCGCGGGCAGTCCCTGTCTGCGGGCACTTTTTTGGCGCGCCGCGCGGCGGATGCACCCTCGCGAATACAAGATCAATCACAAGAACCACAGACCATACGATGCTATCGTCCCTTCGCGCACGCGTCGTGCTTGCCTGCGTTGCCCTCGTCGTATTCTCCGTCGTTGCCAGCACGGCAACCGACTATTCGATTGCGAAGTCGAGCATGGAGGCTGCGATCGAACATGAGTTGACCTCGTCCGCCAACGATCATGCAGCGGTCATCAGCGAGTGGATTGCGGGCAAGACGCAGATGATTTCATCGCTGCAGGACGTCGTGCTCACGGCGGACCCTCTGCCGATGCTGCAGCAGATCGCCGTCGCAGGGGGATTTTTCGACGTCGGCGTCGGCTACCCGAACAAGACGGCGAAATTCAACGACTGGCCAAACCCGCCTGCGAGCTACGATCCCACTAGCCGCCCCTGGTATCAAGCCGCGGTGCAATCGGGCAAACCCGTTGCGATTCCGTACGTGAGCACGAGCGGGGCGCTGCTGGTTGGCCTGGGCATTCCGGTGATCCGTGATGGTGTGGTGAAGGCCGTGCTCGATGGCAACATCCCGCTCGACAGCGTGGTCGAGAACGTAAAGTCGATTCACCCGACGCCGGCAAGTTTCGGCATGCTGGTCGACCATAGCGGCCGCGTCATTGCGCATGCGGACCCCAAGCTTCGGCTTAAGCCGGTCACCGACATTGCGGCCGATTTTGCCGGGGTTAGCATAGCGTCGGCCGGCCCCGGAAGCGCACCGATGAAGCTCTCGGTCGACGGCAAGACGAAGCTGATGCGCGCGCAGCAAGTGCCGGGAACCGATTGGGATGTCGTGGTGGCGCTTGATGAGTCCGAAGCCACTACAGGCATGCGTTCGCTGCTTACCGGGTCGCTGGTTTCTCTGCTCGTTATCGTGGGCATCGCATCCGTCATAGGGGCCGCCATAACCACGACAGCGTTTCGCCGTCTGAGGCAGGTGTGCGAAGCGATGACGGAGATCGGCTCGGGCGAGGGAGACTTGACGCAGCGCCTGCCGGACGAGGGTAACGACGAAGTTGCCGACATCTCGCGTGCGTTCAACCTGTTCGTGGGCAAACTCCAAAGCGTGATGCTGGAAATCCGCGGTGCGAGCGAATCGGTGCGTGCCGCGGCCAATGAAATTGCGGCGGCGAACCAGGACTTGTCGGCGCGGACGGAATCGGCTGCGGCGAGTTTGCAGCAGACGGCTGCATCGATGGACGAGATTTCGGGCACCGTGGACCGATCGGCCGCAGCGACGCACCAAGCCGATGAGCGATCGGGTGCGGCGACGCAAATCGCTTCGCGCGGTGGCGAGATCGTGTCCGACGCGGTCGGCACGATGGGGCAGATCGAGGAGGCTTCGGGCAAGATCGGCGCGATCATCGGCACCATCGACGGCATTGCATTTCAGACGAACATTCTCGCGCTCAATGCGGCGGTGGAAGCGGCACGCGCGGGCGAGCAAGGCCGCGGCTTCGCGGTGGTCGCCCATGAGGTCCGCAGCCTCGCGCAGCGAAGTGCGCAGGCTGCGCGTGAAGTGAAGCAACTCGTGGAGGAGACGGTGTCGCGCGTTGGCGCGGGATCGTCGCAAGTGCGTCGAGCCGGGGAAACGATGGGAGAGATCGTCGCCCATGCGGTCGATGTTCAAGCGGTTATCTCGGGCATCGCGCGTGCCACGGCGGAGCAGACGCGCGGGATTCAAGAGGTCAATCGTGCGGTGATGCACCTCGATGCGATGGTGCAGCAGAACGCGGCGCTGGTGGAAGAATCGGCTGCCGCTTCGGCAGCGTTGCAAACGCAGGCGCACGCGCTGGCGTCGACTGTTGGAAGGTTCAAGCTCGACTGAGCATGCAGGCGGGGCATGGCGCTCGGCTTGCCATGCACCAGATTATTCGCCCGATCCCACTAGTCAATTCGCCCTAGGCCGCTTTATCGCAGCCATGCCCACTCCTATATTCCGTCTGGTTGCCGGCCGAGCACTGCATGTCAGTCACGGCGCCGGTTCCGATCAACAAGGCGAGTTTCGCGAAGGGAAGCATGATGAGCAAGCTTACAGGGAAGGTAGCTGTTGTCACGGGCGCGTCCAAAGGCATCGGCGCCGCTATTGCGAAGGCGCTCGCGGCCGAAGGGGCTTCGGTCGTGGTCAATTACGCCAGCAGCAAGGCCGGGGCAGATGCCGTCGTATCCGCGATCACGGCGGCCGGAGGCAATGCGGTGGCCGTCGGTGGCGATGTATCGAAGGCTGCCGATGCGCAAGGTATCGTCGATGCGGCGATCGAAACCTATGGCCGCCTCGACATCCTCGTCAACAACTCCGGCGTTTATGAGTTCGCACCGATCGAGGCGATCACCGAAGCACACTACCGCAAGCAATTCGATACGAACGTGCTCGGCGTGCTGCTCACCACTCAGGCCGCGGTCAAGCATCTCGGGGAGGGCGCAAGCATCATCAACGTCAGTTCCGTCGCATCGACCATTACGCCGCCCGAGAGCGCTGTCTACAGCGGCACGAAAGGCGCCGTGGATGCGATCACGGGTGTGCTCGCGCGCGAGTTGGGCCCGAAGAAGATACGCGTGAATGCGATCAACCCTGGCATGATCGTGACCGAGGGCACGCGAAGCGCCGGCGTGATCGGATCGGACATGGAGCAGTTCATGGTTAGCCAGACGCCGCTAGGCCGCGTGGGGCAACCGGACGATATCGCGTCGGCCGTGGTGTTCCTCGCGTCGGACGATGCAAGGTGGCTCACGGGCGAACACATCGTCGCCAGCGGCGGCATGCGATAAGGCTAAACCCGTGGCGGCGCCGATCTCGAAGTCGTGCCGCGTCTTGTACGAGACGCTCACGAGCTGAGTTTTCCAGCGGGAAGGTAACGGGATTCAACTGCCGGGGGCTGCGCACGCCAGCATCGGCAAACAGTGCGCACCCAGCTCGGCAAAAATCGTGTGAACTTGAACGCCGTCCGCACCGGCGCCGAGGGCGGCGCGCACATCGGCGCCCGTGCGAATGCCCCCTACGGCGATCAACGCCGATCGGCCGTCCAGGTGCGCAGCCAACGCATGCAGCCGCTCGATGCGGGCGGGGTCCTCCGGCAGCACCGCGATCACCGCGTCGAACCCCGCATCGACGGCCGCTTCTGCGAGCAACAGCGGAAACTCGCCGGTTTCACCAAGCGGCAGTTTCAGCGCAAGCCCGACGTGTCGATGCCCACCGGCGGCGCTGCGCTCTCGCTCTGCGGCGACAGCAGCGAATGCGCGCAGGAGGAAGGTCCAGTGCTCATAAGCCAGCAGCGGGCGGTATCGGCGTGCGCTCAAATTGAAGCTCACATAATCGGCTGCGGCCCAACTTTCGCATAGGCCGCGCGTCCATTCCGCCGCGAGCGCTTCGGGTGCTGCAGCCTGCATGCCAAGACCGATGCCGATGCGTGTCGTGCCTCGGTTGCGCGGAGGCAGTGCCGCCAAGCGCGCCGCGAGCGCGCGTGCGCCCTCATGGCTGCCCGGTTCCGGGTTTGGCGTAACCGTACCGAATTCGACACTGCCGAAGCCGATGGCGAGCAACTCGGCAGCCCGCGCTCCGAGCTTATCGATTCCGCCGGCTAATCCTAGCCGGCTCGGCCATCGGTTCGCACTCATCCGTACCGCCTTGCGAATTGCGTCATGAAACGGATCAATGCGTCGACGCCCGCTTCCGGCATGGCGTTGTAGAGGCTCGCACGCAGTCCGCCGACGTGAGGGTGGCCGCGCAGATGAGCGAGTCCCGCACGTTCTGCTTCATCGAGAAAATGATCGGTCAGTGTGTGGTTGGCGAGATGGAATCGGGCGTTGGTTATCGAGCGATGCCCTGGCGCGACCGGAGCGATGTAAAAGCCGTTGCTCGCGTCGATCGTCCGATACAGAGACGCGGCCTTGCGCCGGTTGACCTCGCCCATTGCCGTCAATCCGCCGCATTGCTCGATCCACTCGAAGACCAAGCCCGCAATGAGAATGGCGAGCGTCGGCGGCGTATTCACACAGCTTCCCTGCGCTGCCTGTATGCCGTAATGCAACGGCGAGGGCGCGGCCGTTGCAGGGCGCTGCAACAGATCTTCTCGAACGATGACGATGGTGAGGCCCGCCGGGCCGATGTTCTTCTGGGCGCTGGCATAGACCAGCCCGAACTTCGCGATGTCGAGCGGCGCGCTCAATATGCACGAGGTCGCGTCGGCGACGAGCGGAACCTCGCCTGTATCGGGCAATGCGGGGTAAGCGACGCCATCGACGGTTTCATTCGCCGTGATATGGCAATAGGCGGCATCGTGCGGCAGATGCCACCCGGAGAGCGAAGGCGCCGCGAGCGCTGTGCTGCCGGCATGCCTTGCCGCCACTGTCACGTTCGCATGACGGCGCGCCTCTTGCATCGCGCGGCGCGACCAGTAGCCGGAATCCGCATAGGCGGCGCGTCCCAATCCCGCCGCGGGATCGAGCAGGTTCATCGGCACTGCCGCGAATTGATGCATCGCGCCGCCCGCGAGAAACAGCACGCGGTAGTGCTCCGGCACTTGGAGCAGCCGGATGAGACGCGTCTGCGCGTCTGCCAGCGCTTCGCGGAAATGGTCGCCGGTGAAGGGCCGTTCGATGGCGGCCGCCCCATGCGCATCGCGGCGAAACAAGGTTTCGCTCGCTCGCGCGAGCACCGCGTCGGGCAGACGCGAAGGGCCGGCGGCGAAGCTCCAGGCCGCGTCGTTTTGCGCGACGCCCCGGCAGGGCGGGTTCGCAATCATGCTCGTCAACCCGCAGCGATGCCGCCATGCGCGCTCGCAGCCATGAACAGCAGCAGCGGGATCGACAGCATCGTGTTGGTGCGCGAGGACAGATGCGTGATGCGCGCGCAGCGCAGGCGCTCGTCGATCGCCGCGGGTTTGAGCCCGAGCACCTTTTGTTGATGCGGCCAGAGCACGAGCCACACGTTTGCCATCATCAACGTGCCGAGATACATGCCGATGCCGATCGGCGCGAGGCCGGCGTGCAGCGAGAGCGCGCCTGGAAGCCACCCCCGGCGCCAAAGCATCAGTATGCCCGCCGACCACGCGATGACCGAAGCCCAGCGGAAGATGCCGTGCTCGCGATTGAGTAGCGCTTGAAAGCGAGGGCTTTGGTCGTCGCTCAAATCCGAGCGCAGCAGCGGCCGCCAACTCGGGCGTTGAATCACGCTGGAGTAGTTGTGGCCGACCCAAATGATGCCCGCAATGAAATGCGTCCAGCGCAGAAGAAGATCGATCGTCATTGCGTTCTGCCTCAAGTCATCAAGAGCCGCGCGATGGCGACGAGCACGGCGCAGAGCAACGCGCCCAGCACGATCGTGCCGGTGGCGGTGTCGTAAGGATGGCGCATTCAATCCTCCATGAAAGCCGTGGACACGCCGTTGCCGCTGCGCTTGATGAGCGGCTTGCGAAACCGCAGCGGCTGCGTCGCTTGGCTCGCGGCCTGTTGCACGAGATGATGATGCGGCGAGCGGCTGCAGGCCGGATCGGTATTGGCCGCATCGCCCGTGAGCAGGAATGCCTGACAGCGGCAGCCGCCGAAATCCTTTTCCTTTTCGGAGCATGAAAGGCACGGCTCGCGCATCCAATCGAGTCCGCGATAACGGCGAAACAGTTCGGATTCGTGCCAGAGCCACGACAGCGGTTTCTCGCGCACGGATTCGAATACGAGCCCCGGGATCACGCGCGCTTCCTGGCAGGGCATGGCGACGCCGTCGGGGGCGATGGTCAGATGGATCGCACCCCAACCGTTCATGCATGCTTTGGGACGGCTCTCGTAATAGTCGGGGATGACGAAATAGATCGTCATGCGCTCGCCCAATTTGTCACGCCAGCGTCGAATCGTCGCCTCGGCTTCTCGCACCTGCTCGAGCGTGGGCATCAGCTCGTCGCGATTGAGCAGCGCCCAGTTGTAGTACTGGATATTGGCGAACTCGATGTATTCCACGCCGATATCGGCCGCAAATTCGCAGACCGCATCGATCTCGCCGATGTTCTGCCGGCCCACCGGCATGTTCAGTACCATGGGCAGGCCGTGCGCCTTGATGCGACGCGCGGCTTCGAGCTTGTGCGCGTGCGCCTTCGCGCCGACCAACTCGTCGTTCAGTTGCGGCCGCATCGCTTGCAGCGATAGCTGAACCTGCTTCAGGCCGGCTTGCTTGAGTGCGATCATGCGCTGCTCGGTCAGCCCGATGCCGGAGGTGATGAGGTTCGTGTAGAAGCCGATCGAGTCGGCGTAGGCGACGAGCTCCTCCAAATCGTCTCGCTCCAGCGGTTCACCGCCAGAGAAACCGAGCTGCAACGCGCCCAACGCGCGAGCGTCGCGCAGGACGTCTTTCCACTCCTGCGTCGAGAGTTCGCGCTTCGCGTAGTCTTTGAAATTGAGCGGATTGTTGCACCACGAGCATTTCAATGGGCAGCGGTAGGTCAATTCGAGCGTGAGCCACAGGGGCTGGCCTTGACCGTCGAGGCTGATTCCGTGCGATTCCTTAGGCATAGCCGTTTCCTCTCTCCTCCATCAGGCGGTGCGATGCGCCCGCCCCTTTGGACATATTTTTGGCTCATGCCGCGAGCGCGGCGACGCGAATCGATGGAGAACGTACTCGCGGTTTCGGGTAATGCGGCCTCGTGATTTTCATGAGCGTGCGGGGCGGCGGCTGCGTCACGCCTCGATCAACCCGGCGCGCATGGCGATGACCGCCAGTTCGGCGGCGTTACTCGCGTTGAGCTTCTGCTTGATGTGATAAAGATGCGTGCCGACCGTGCTCGCGCTCAAGTGAAAGTCCGAAGCGACTTCGTTGACCGAGCGGCCCTGCGCCAGTTGCAAGAAAACAGAGAACTCCTTGTCGGTCAAGGCTTGGGCTGGATGCGCGGCGCCGGAGAGCTGGGTCAACGCCACCTGCTGCGCGAGTTCGGGATCGAGATAGCGCCGATCTTGCCCGACGAGCCGCACGGCCTGAATCAATTCTTGCGGCAAGCACCGCTTGCACAGATAGCCGGCAGCGCCCGCCTTTAGCGCCCGCACGGGAATCACGGCATCGTGATGGGCCGACAGCATCAGCACGCGCGCCGCGGGATGATGGGCGCGCAGCCGTTCAAGCGCGGCAAGACCGCCGATGCCCGGCATCGACACGTCCATCGTCAATACATCGGGCCGGAGTTCATCGTAAAGACGCAACGCTTGTTCACCGCTTTCGGCTTCCCCCAGCACGGTGGCTCCCGCCCCTTCGAGCAGCAAGCGAAAGCCCATGCGGACCATAGCGTGATCATCGGCCAACAGTACGCTGAGACCAGCGAGAGAGGGATTCATGATCGGTGCTCCAAAGGCGCGGGGTCGATGTCGGGCAACCGCACGCCGAGCCGAGCGCCTCCGCTCGTGCCGGGTTCGAATACGAACTCGCCGCCGAGCGTGCGTACGCGCTCGCGCATGCCGGCGAGGCCCAAGCCGCTACCTGCCGTGCGCGAGGCGACGGCGAGGCCGCCGCCGTTGTCGGCAACGACGAGTTCGAGCCATTTGCCGTTGCCCGAGCGCCGCAACGTGACGTCGACGCACGTAGCGCAGGCGTGACGCGCCACGTTCGTCAGCCCTTCTTGAACGATCCGCAAGATGGCGTGAAGGACCGCCTCGCCGATCGGCATCGCGTTCTGCGCAAAGGTTGCCGTCAACGCGATGTCCGGGTAGTGCTGCTGCCAGATGCGCAAGTAATGCCGCAGCGCCGCTTCGGTGCCGGACGCACCGGGTGCGGGTGCCGGCGCGTCGCGCAATCGATGCAAGATGGTGCGCACGCCGTCTTGCATTTGATTCGTCGCGGCGATGATGCTTTCGGCCGGGCGGCGCAGGGCGCTGTGTTCATCGGTGCGTTGGGCGATGGCGCCCGCGAGCGCGCGCACCGCGGTGATGCCTTGCGCCAGTTCGTCATGCAACTCGCGCGCGATATGCCGGCGTTCTGCTTCGAGCCTTGCATGCACTTGCTCGTCCAATTCCCGTTCGCTCTCGAGGCGCACGTTATGGTCGACAGCCTGCGCAAGGCGATCGGCCATGCCGTTGAACGCTTTGGCAAGGCGTCCCAACTCGGGTATCGGAAAGGCGGGAAGACGGGTGTCGAAGCAGCCCGCGCCCGTGCGGTCCAGCGCTGTCATGATCTGACCGAGCGGGCGCAGCGCGTGCTCGAGCGCGTGGCGCACGGCGATGAACAAAGCGGACAGGAGGACGACGGCCCAACCGGCCATGGCACACAAGTTGTCCCAGGCATCGAGCGTGGCGCGCGACGGATCGGGATGCAGGACGAGCGTGAGCCCGGCCGCCTCGATGCGCCACGCGGCGAACGCCGGTTCGACGAGCGCGGCGAACCATGCGGGCGCCGAGCGACCGGCTTTGTAGGTCGGCGGTGGCGACAAATAGCGCCACGACCGGCCCGCATCGATCACTTCGAGCGCGTTGGCGCGAATCCGGCCGACAGCGACGATTTGCGCCAGCAGCCGCGCCCGGTTGGCGTTCGACGGCTGCGCCCTCAACTCGGCGGCGGAGACCGTCAGCCATTGCTCGGCGACGCGTGCGGCGGCAGTCACTTCTTCATGGGTCGCCTCGCGCGTCTGCCTGACCCATAGCACGCCAAGCGTTGTCATCAGAATCGCGGCGAGCACCGTCAAAACCATGCCGATACGGGTATGCAGGCTCAACGGCTTGAGTCGTCGTAGGGTTGTCATCCTCTCATGCACTCCTCTAGGAGCGAGGGCTCTGTTGCCCCGGTTCTTGGAAGCTAAAACATGCAAATTCGATACCACAATAAGCCGCGACTGGCTGCGACACGCGACGCGCTGCCCCGTACCTGCCCCTTGCTTGTTTCAATGCGAGACACTCGCGACAGCGCGTTGCTTCAAAACGAGACAGGGGTGCGGCGTCGAGTCATGATTTTCATGAGCCTTTTTTGGCGAGATGCCGCTGGAGCGCGCTCGATTCGAAGCCAATAATCGGCCCACGGATGGCATGTTGCCCTTCCGAAACAAATGGAGACTTGATATGACTTGGGAAAATCCGGCTTTCTGCGAGATCCGCCTCGGCTTCGAGGTCACCGCCTACGTTTACGTGCGCTAAAAGCGGCCGGACGGAAGCGGCAGCGTCTCCGTCCGACGCCTGCGCTCATCGAGCCATGAATATCGATTCGTCCGTCACTGATGACGCGTGCCCGCGCCTGGCGCCGCACTTCGTCTTTCGCTGGGAAGACAGCCAGAATGCTTACGTCATCCTGTATCCCGAAGGTCTCGTCAAACTCAATGTGAGCGCCGGTGAAATATTGAAGCGCTGCGACGGCGTGCGCAGCGTTTCCGACATCGTCGGCGAACTGCAGACGGCGTTTCCCGGCGCCGATGCGCAGATCGCACAGAGCGCTCGCGCGTTCGTCGATGTCGCGCGCGGCAAAGGGTGGTTGCGCTGGTAACGGCGGGAGGGTGCGGGCGAACGTGAGTTTTTTCGGGAACGGTACATCAGGCACCGTCTTGCCGGGAACTGCATAGACTACATGCGCGGGCGTCGAGTCGACGGCCATTCGGGCACGCAATATCATGAGTGTTTTGGGATCGAACGCTTCCTTCCAATGTTGCACTGTTAGGCAGAAAACGATGGTTTTTGGTAGGCAAGGTTAAAAAAAGATGGCGCCCCATTTAATCGGGGTGTCATCGAAAAATTAAACCCACCGGCCCACCGGGCCACTTCACCGCGCAACGCAGTTTCCAGTTAAACGCGCGATGCGGCGCCGAACTAAGCAATACTCCCGATCATCCAGCCGAAGTTGTGAGAAAAATCCTCTCGCACGGACCGAGGTGCGAAACGATAGGCGCGCATCCGATTTGTCCCCCCTTATGATTTCGCTCAATCAATCGTTGCCATTTCGATTCCTCGGTATCAAGAAAAATCCGCTGCGAACGTAAACGCGCTCATATCCGAAGTTTTTGCACGGAATATGGTGTGGCATTCGTTTTCGTCTCTGAAATCCTGTCGACTTACTCATGACGCATACGCAAGATAAATTGCTCTGGCTCGGGGGCCCGATTCTCGGTTGTGTGGGCGCATTGGCGTGCTTTGCCGTGTCGTCGTTCAGCACAGCCGGTGCGGCAGCCGGTGTTGCGTTTGCCATCGCAGGGATTGCGACGGGCTGGCGGCAGCGCAATGCCGACTCGCGCGTCGTGAAACAGTTGCTAGCCTACTTCGACAGTCAGCGCGCCTTCAGCGCCGATCTCGCGCCCGTCTGGGCGCGCCATATCGAATCGTCTCGCACGCAAATGGAAGCCGCGATTACCGCGTTGAGCGAACGGTTTGGCGGTATCGCCTCGCGGCTCGATGCCGTGCTCGGCGCCTCCGCGGGCGGACCCGCGGGTTCGGCCGGTGGCAACGACGTCTATTCGGCGAGCGAACACGAACTGCAGACGGTCGTCCAACGCCTGCGCGCGGCGGTCGACGGCAAAGCCGAAATGCTCGGCAAGGTGCGCGAGCTGCACGGATTCATCGACGAATTGCGCGATATGGTCGAGGCCATCGAAATCATCACGCAACAGACCAATCTGCTCGCGATCAATGCGGCGATCGAGGCGGCCCATGCGGGCAACGTCGGGCGCGGTTTTGCCACCGTCGCCCAAGAGGTCCGGGCACTATCGCGCAAATCCAGCGAAACCGGGGCGAATATCGCCGCAAAAATCGAGACGATCCGCGATGCCATCGTTTCCGCATCGAATGCCGCCGAACGAACCGCCGAGCATGACACCGTGGCCATGTCCGATTCGCAGCGAGCGATCGAACAAGTGCTCGTGCGATTCCGCGATTTCACCTCGTCGCTCGAATCTGCCGCCGAACTGCTGCGCGACGAGAGCCGCAGCATCAAAGGCGAAGTCTACGAGGCGCTCGTCCAACTGCAGTTCCAGGATCGCGTGAGCCAAATCATGCAGCACGTGAAGGCCAACATCGAGCGTCTGCCTGCCGTCGTCGATGAGCATTGCGCCCAATACGGGCCGGGCGTGCCGCTGCCCGCGCTCGATGCGAGCCCGCTGCTCGGCGAGCTCGAGCAAACCTACGCAATGGCCGACGAGCGCGCGCTACATCAAGGCGAGACTGGCGCCAAAGCGCAAGCGGCCGAATCGAGTTCAGACATTACTTTCTTTTGAGAACCGCTATGGCAAAGACAATCATGATCGTCGACGATTCCGCATCGGTTCGGCAAGTCGTCGGGATCGCGCTTCGCGGCGCAGGCTATGAAGTCATCGAAGGCTCCGACGGGAAAGACGCGCTCGCGAAACTGCAAGGGCAGAAGGTCCACCTGATGATCAGCGATCTGAACATGCCGAACATGGACGGCATCGCCTTCATCAAGGCGGTCAAGCAGATGCCGGCTTATAAGTTCACGCCCATCGTCATGCTGACGACCGAAAGCCAGGATGCAAAAAAACGTGAAGGTCAGATGGCTGGCGCCAAGGCGTGGGTCGTCAAGCCGTTTCAGCCGCCTCAATTGCTCGCGGCTGTCGAGAAGCTGGTGTTGCCTTGACGCGCTTTGACGACGGAGCACCGGCGATGAATGCCCCCTTTACCGTGCAGATCGAGCTCGCGCTCACGATCTATCACGCAGCCGAACTCAAAGAGGCCATGCTCGATGCGCTCGAGCGCGGACCTTGCGTGCGCTTCGACCTATCCGCCGTGCCCGAGATCGATTGTGCGGGCGTGCAGTTGCTCGTCGCGACGCGGCGCAGCGCGGCCGATCGCGGGCAAACCTGCGCGTTCGTCGGCGCGAGCGACCCCGTCCAAGCCACGCTCGCGCTGCTTGGCGCGCCCCAGCTATTGACGCAAGCGCAGCCCGTGGGCGGAACGCTTGCGGCGCTTGAAGAGACCGTTTCATGAACCTCGACGACGCACTGCAAACCTTCATCGCCGAAAGCCGAGAATTGCTCGCGCTGATGGAAAGCGGCTTGCTCAGCATGCGCGAGAGCGTCGATCCGTGCGACGAGATCAACGCGGTCTTCCGCGCGGCCCACACGATCAAGGGATCGTCGGGCTTGTTCGGAATCGACGGCATCGTGGCGTTCACGCATGTAGTCGAAAGCGTGCTCGACCGCGTGCGCGACAACGAAATCGGTATCGACGAATCGTTGATTTCGTTGTTGCTCGCGTGCGGCGATCACATCGGCCTGCTCGTGGAACTGACCGCCGAAACTGGCAATTGCGAGGACGAGGCGCTCATCGCGCAGGCACAACCGCTCGTCGAGGCGCTCGGCCGTTATCTCGCGGCGGGGGAGGGGCACGCGGACCTCAGCAAGCCCGATGCGCCCCCGCGCGACAGCGGCGAAGCAGCGGCGCCGCCCCATCCCCGGCGCTGGCTGATCTCGTTGCAGTGCGGCGAGCCGGTGTTGCGCAACGGAATGGATCCGCTCTCGATCATTCACTATCTGGCCAAGCTAGGCGAAGTCGCGCGTGTTGCGACGAACGTCGAGGGCGTGCCGTTGCTAGATGCGCTCGATCCTGAAGCTTGCTACCTCGCATTCGAAATCGAGCTGTTGAGCGACGCAGGCAGGCAGGCCGTCGAGGGCGCCTTCGAGTTCATTCGCGAGGACTGCACGCTGCGCATCGAGGAGGGTGGCGATGAACTCGCCGCATCGCCTGCGCAACAAGACGCCGAGCCGGCGATCGCCGGCGCGCCCCTCGCGCCCGAAGGTGCGACTCTGACGCCTGTGTCCTCAGCCTCGTGCGCATCTTCGTCCGAGTCCGCAGTCGCGGCGGCTCCGGCGGCTGTGCGTAACGGCGGGGCAGCCCGCGAAAACAAATCGGCGGATTCGCATTCCATTCGGATCGACGCGGACAAGCTCGATCATTTGATCGATCTGGTTGGCGAACTGATTACGGCATCGGCAAGCACCGAGCTTGCCGCCCGCAAGGCGCATAACACGGAACTGCGCGAATCCGCAGCGACGCTGAACAACCTGATTCAGAAGGTGCGAGATAGCGCGTTGCAACTGCGGATGGTCAAAATCGGCGCGACGTTCAATCGCTTCCGCCGCGTCGTGCACGATGTCGCGCAAGAACTGGGCAAGCGTATCGATCTGGTCGTCGAAGGCGAAGATACCGAACTCGATAAGACCGTCGTCGAGAAAATCGGCGACCCGTTAACCCATCTCGTGCGCAATTCGATGGATCACGGCATCGAGCCGGCGGAAGTGCGGCTCGCGCGCGGCAAGCCCGAGCACGGCAGGCTCACGCTCAACGCTTTCCACGATTCGGGCTCGATCGTCATCGAAGTCAGCGATGACGGCGGTGGCCTCGATCGCGATCGCATTCTGGCCAAGGCGATGGAGCGCGGGCTCATCCCGCACGATGCGACGCTGACCGACGATGAGATCTATGCGCTCATCTTCGAGCCGGGATTTTCGACGGCGGAGCGCGTGACCAATCTGTCTGGGCGCGGCGTTGGCATGGACGTGGTCAAACGCAACATCACCGCGCTGCGCGGCAGTATCGGCATTGACAGCCGGCCCGGGATCGGCGCCACGATTTCGGTGCGGCTGCCGCTTACGCTCGCGATCATCGACGGCTTCCAAGTTTGCGTCGGCAACTCGATCTTCATCTTGCCGCTCGACGCGGTCGAGGAATGCGTCGAATTCGCTGCGGGCGGCGAGCATGACTACACCGACTTGCGCGGCCAAGTGTTGCCGTTCATCCGGTTGCGCGAGTGCTTCGAACTCGACGGGCCGGTTAGCTCGCGCCCGAACATCGTCGTCGTCAAGCACGCCGGGCAACGATTCGGCTTGCTCGTCGATCGTCTGCTGGGAGAAGCGCAGACGGTCATCAAGCCGCTGTCGAAAATGTTCGGCAAAGCGCGTGGCGTGAGCGGCTCGACGATTCTCGGCAGCGGAGAAGTTGCGCTGATTCTCGATATCGCCGATCTCATGGCGATGGCCGGACCCGGCGGACTTGCCGGCCAGATTCCCCCAAGTGCCGCGCTCGCGACTTGTTAAGTCTTGAGGAACCATCCGATGACTCGATCGACGCAGCCCTGCGTGCCGTCCGCGGACACCGCGCGACACTGCGCGCAATACCTGACGTTTTCCCTCGGCGGGGAGATGTTCGGCATCGGCATCCTCACCATCAAGGAAATCATCGAATTCCATGAGGTGACGACCGTGCCGATGATGCCGCATGCAGTGCGTGGGGTCATCAATCTGCGCGGCGCCGTCGTGCCCGTCGTCGATCTGCAGGCACGCTTCGGCCGGCCGCCGAGACCGGTCACCAAGCGCACCTGCATCGTTATCGTCGAACTCGGTGCGAACAGCGAAATGCCGGTGGTCGGTGTGGTCGTCGATGGGGTGAGCGAGGTGCTCGACATCACGGCAGCGGACATCGAACCGGCGCCGGCATTCGGCGCCAAACTGCGGACCGATTTCATCGCCGGCATGGCGAAGGTACGCGAACGTTTTGTGATTTTGCTTTCCGTCGAGCACGTTCTCGCGATCGACGAACTCGCCGCACTCGCCGGAGAGCGGCAACTCGCAGCCATCGACCTCGCCTAACCCGTTGCATTGAATCCGCCCTTCGCTTTCACCGTCTTTCAGGAAACATCATGAACCCCAGCGATTCCTTCGTCGCGCGCCGCCTCTGGCTTTGCTCCATTGCGAGCGTGATCGCGCTTGCCGCCTTCGCCATCCTTTGTGCGCTTCGCGTGCTGCCCCCCGCCGTCACGATCGGCGTATCGACGGTCACCGCATTGGCCGCCTTGCTGGCGAGCACTGCATTCGATCGCGCCGCGGCTCGTCGCGCTCGACTGGCGCATGAGATGGCGCTCGATCTCGCCGCTGGCAAGCTCGAAGCGCTGCCGGAAAAGGAACACGCGAGCGGCGATGCGCTCACCGCTGCACTCGCCCAAACGAAGAGCACACTGCGGACGTTGAACGAACAGCTCACGCAGATGTCACGCCGGCACGACGAGGGCGATATCGATGCGACGATCGACCTTGCGCACGTGAAGGGCGACTTCCGGGCGATGGCCGACGGCATCAACAAGATGGTGGCGGGTCACATCTCGGTGAAGAAGAAGGCGATGGCGTGCGTGGCCGAGTTCGGCCGAGGCAATTTCGAAGCGCCGCTCGAGCAATTTCCCGGGCAAGAAGGCGTTCATCAACGAGACCATAGAACAAGTGCGCCGCAACCTGAATGGGATCATCGCGGAGATGAACCGCATGTCGGTGGAGCATGACAAGGGCGAGATCGACGTGATGATTGCGGCCGAGAACTTCGACGGCGCGTTCCGTAGCATGGCTGAAGGCATCAACAAGATGGTTGGCGGCCACATCGCCGTGAAGAAGAAGGCGATGGCATGCGTGGCCGAGTTCGGCCGGGGCAATTTCGAAGCGCCGCTCGAGAAATTCCCGGGCAAGAAGGCGTTCATCAACGAGACCATCGAACAAGTGCGCCGCAATTTGAAGGCGCTCATCACCGATTCCGCGGCGCTCGTCGCATCGGCTCGCGCCGGGCGGCTCGAAACCCGAGCCGACGCAAGCGCACATCATGGCGATTTCCGCCGCATCGTCGAGGGCATCAACCTGACGCTGGATGCGGTCATCGAGCCGCTCAACGAGGCAGGCCGCGTGCTCAAAGCGATCGAAGGCGGCGACCTCACTCAGGCGGCAAGCACGGCATTCGAAGGCCAACTGAAGGCGCTGTGCGAAAGCGTGAACAGCACCGCGCACAAGCTCGCGGAAGTGGTGGACGAGGTCAACGGCGGGGCGATGGCGCTCGCCAATGCGTCGGAGGAAGTCAGCGCCGCGGCTCAGTCGCTGTCGCAAGCCGCTAGCGTTCAAGCTGCGAGCGTCGAGGAGACGAGCGCTTCGCTCGAGCAGATGACCGCATCGATTTCGCAAAACACCGAAAACGCGCGCGTCACCGACGGCATGGCCAGCAAGGCGGCCAATGAAGCGAACGAGGGTGGTGAAGCGGTCAAGGCAACCGTCGGCGCGATGAAGCAGATCGCGCAGAAGATCGGCATCATCGACGACATCGCTTATCAAACGAATTTGCTGGCGCTGAACGCGGCCATCGAAGCGGCGCGCGCCGGTGAGCACGGCAAAGGCTTCGCCGTGGTCGCCGCCGAAGTGCGCAAGCTGGCGGAGCGTAGTCAGGTGGCGGCGCAGGAAATCGGCAATGTGGCGGCATCGAGCGTCGAACTCGCGGAGAAGGCGGGGCATCTGCTCGATCAAATGGTGCCCAACATCCGCAAGACTTCCGACCTCGTGCAGGAAATCACGGCATCGTCCGAAGAGCAATCGGCGGGCGTCAATCAGATCAACAGCGCCGTCGCGCAACTGAGTCAGACCACGCAGCAAAATGCGTCGAGCTCAGAAGAGCTGGCCGCGACCGCCGAGACGATGAGCACGCAAACCACGCAGTTGCAGCAGGCAATGAGCTTCTTCAAAGTTCATTCGGGCAGGACGGCGCGGCCCAGCCCGGTGCGCCGAGCGCCGGGTGCGGCAACTGCCGTTTCCGCCAAGCCGCGGGCGTCCGTGCGCCAGATGCCGCAGCATGCGACGATGTTCGAAAGCGACGACGATCCGGCGAGCCGGTTCGACGAAGCGCAGTTCGTTTCTTACTGATCGTCGTCCCTGGCCCGCGGTTTGCCGCGGGCCAGGGACGACACATGACAGCGACGACCGATGGATCCGATTACCGACTCCGAATTTCGCAAGTTTCAGACATTCATCTTCGACGCGGCGGGCATCAGTCTCGCGCCGGCGAAGAAGGCGCTCGTCAGCGGTCGCCTGGCCAAGCGCTTGCGCGCATGCCAGCTCGATAGCTACGGCGACTACTTCGCGCTGTTATCGGACGATGCACATGGCGCGGAGCGGCAGATCGCGATCGATTTGCTGACCACGAACGAAACGTACTTTTTTCGCGAGCCCAAGCACTTCGAATTCCTGGCGGCGGTCGCGTCGCAGGCGCGGGGGGGCGGCTTTCGCGTCTGGAGCGCCGCCTGCTCGAGCGGCGAAGAGCCGTACAGCATCGCGATGGTGCTGGCCGACCGTCTTGCGGGCAAACCGTTCGAAGTCGTTGGCACCGACATTAGCACCCGCATGCTGCAAGCCGCCCAGCGCGCGCATTATCCGGACATTCGCGCCCGGCAGATGCCGTCCGATTATCGAAGGCGGTTTTGCCTACGCGGCACTGGCCCGCAAGAAGGCACGCTGCTGGTCGAGCGCAGTTTGCGCCAGCGCGTGCGTTTCGCACAGGCCAACCTCGTCGCGCCTTTGCCGGATTTGGGGCGCTTCGATGTGGCCTTTCTACGCAATGTCATGATTTACTTCGATGCCGCGACTAAACGCGAAGTCGTTCAGCGCGTCATATCGCTCATTCGACCCGAGGGCTATCTTTGCATCGGCCATTCGGAAAGCCTGCACGATCTGGGCATCGATTTGATTCCCGTCGCGCCGTCGATTTTTCGCAAGCCCGGCCGCGCCGGGCAGTGAAGCGAGGCTGCGATGGCTAGAATTCGTGTCTTGATCGTGGACGACTCCGCTGTCGTCAGGCAGGTGGTTTCGGGCATGCTGACGGCGGCCGGCTTCGAAGTGATGGATGCCGTTTCGGACCCTATCGCTGCGATGAGCCGTCTTGCGCGCGAATGGCCCGACGTGATCCTGCTCGACATCGAAATGCCGCGAATGGACGGCATCACCTTTCTGAAGAAGATCATGGCCGAGCGGCCGACGCCTATCGTCATCTGCTCGACGCTGACGGAAAAGGGCGCGCGCACGACCGTAGATGCCCTGGCGGCCGGCGCCGTGTCGGTCGTTGCGAAGCCGCGGCTCGGTCTCAAGCAGTTCTTGCTCGATGCTGCCGACGAGCTTACAACGACGATCCGCGCCGCCGCGCGCGTCAACGCAGGGCGGCTCGCTCGCAGGCAACCGATCGCCGCCCCCGTGCCAAAGCACACGGCCGATGCGGTGCTGCCGCCCAGCGCACCGATCGCGCTCATGCATACGACGGAGCGCATCGTGGCGATCGGCACCTCCACTGGCGGCACGCAGGCGCTCGAGGTCGTGTTGACGGCGCTGCCGCGCGTTTCGCCCGGCATCGTGATCGTTCAGCACATGCCCGAGAAATTCACGGCGGCTTTTGCCGAGCGTTTGAATCAGATCTGCGAGATCGAGGTCAAGGAAGCACAACCGAATGACCGTGTGATGCAGGGGCGAGCGCTGATCGCGCCCGGCGGCAAGCATTTGACCGTGCGGCGCAGCGGCGCTCAGCATTATGTCGACGTGATCGACGGGCCGCTCGTCAATCGGCATCGGCCCTCCGTGGATGTGCTGTTTCGCTCGGTCGCCCGCAGCGCAGGCCGCAATGCGCTCGGCATCATCATGACGGGCATGGGCGATGACGGCGCAGCCGGGCTTGCAGAGATGCACGCCGCAGGGGCGCGCACAGTGGCTCAGGACGAGGAAAGCTGCGTCGTGTTCGGCATGCCGCGGGAGGCGATCAAGCGCGGCGGCGTCGACAAGGTCGTCCCGCTATCCGCGATTAGCCACGAGATCGTGGCGGTTCACACACACCGCAACTGATGGCGCGATGGCACGCGCTTGCGTGCTATGCGTTCCCGATCGAATTCCCGGTTTCGGCCTGTCGCCAAGCCTTTTTTTGCCGCTTGAGGGCATAGGTCCGCGTGTCGAAGCATGTCCGTTCGAAAAAAAGCGAGCGGCAACGACATGTGCCGTTGCCGCTCGTTCTACCCGTTTAGTGGTTAGTGGTTAGTGGTTAGTGGTTAGTGGTTAGTGGTTAGCGATTGGGCGATTCAATGCAATAGCGATCGAACGGCCTACCGATCTACCGCGAACCTTAGTGTGCGTTTTCGGCAGCACTTTGCAGGGCCAGCATGTCGTTCGTCGACATTACTTGCTCGAGCGCGAGCAGGATCACGAATCGGCCGCGCACCTTGCCCATCCCTTGAATGAAGTCGGCGCGGATGGACGAGCCGAAGGCGGGCGGCGGCTCGATCTCGGAGGCCGGAATGTCGAGCACCTCGTTGACGGCATCGACGACGATGCCGATGTCCTGCCGTTCCCCTTGCATTTGCACTTCCACGATGACGATGCAGGTGCGCTTGGTGACTTCGGAAGAAGGCTTGCCGAAGCGCGCGAGCAAGTCGACAACAGGCACGACCGCGCCGCGCAGATTGATCACGCCGCGCGCGAAGGACGGCATCATCGGGACAGTCGTCAGCGCGGTATAGCTGATGATTTCCTTGATTGACAGAATACCGATCCCGTAAAGCTCGCCGGCCAGCACGAAGGTGAGCACCTGCGCCGGTTCGGCGGCGCCTGCGCTTGCCGGCGCTTTAATCTGCTTCCGCAATTCGGGCACTACTTGAGCGTGAGTCGTGTTCATGATCAGCCCTCTGTGTTAGAACTTCGCGAACTGCGATTCGTCGGGCATACCGGAACCCGCGAACGTGAGCCCTGGCGCAAACGCCAGGCTTCCGGCGGGTTTGCTGGGGCTCTTCGCACGTGCGCGCGCGGTCGCGGCGCGCGTGTTCCCGGCATCGCCCGCGCGCGCGGCGCTGCCGCCCGATGCGAGACGGAAGAACGTCATCGCTTGACGCAACTGCTCGGATTGACTGCTCATCTCCTCGGCGGTGGCGGCGAGTTCTTCGGAGCTCGAGGCGTTTTGCTGCGTCGTTTGGCTCAATTGGCTCACGGCCACATTGATCTGTCCGACGCCGGACGATTGCTCTTCCGAGGCGGCAGTGATTTCCTGCACCAGCTCGGAGGTCTTCTTGATATTGGGAACCATCGAATCGAGCAGGGCGCCAGCCTTCTCGGCCAACTCGACGCTCGAGGTAGCGACCGTGCCGATTTCCTGCGCCGCGATCTGGCTGCGCTCCGCCAGCTTGCGCACTTCGGCGGCGACCACGGCGAAGCCTTTGCCGTGCTCACCGGCGCGCGCCGCTTCGATGGCCGCGTTCAGCGCGAGCAAGTTCGTTTGATAGGCGATGTCGTCGATGATGCCGATCTTCTGCGCGATCTGCTTCATCGCGCTCACCGTGGCCTTGACGGCTTCGCCGCTGTCGCTGGCTTCCTTTGCGGCTTGCTGCGCCATGCCGTCGGTCACCTTCGCGTTTTCGGTGTTTTGCGAAATCGATGCGGTCATCTGCTCGATCGATGCGCTCGTTTCCTCGACGCCGGCCGCTTGCTCGCTGGATGCCTGGCTCAAAGATTGCGCCGTCGCACTGACTTCTTCGGAAGCGCCCGCGATCGCCTCGGCGCCGCTGTTGACTTCGCCGACCACCTGAGACAGCTTGGCGATCATGTTTTGCATCGCACGCAGCAGTTGCCCGACTTCGTCTTTGGTCTTCGATTCGATGCGCACCGTGAGATCTCCTTCCGCGAGCCGGTTCGCGGCATCGAGGGCCTGCCCGATGGGCTTGCTGACGCCGCGGCTGATGATGAAGCCGAGCAACGCGCCGAGCGCCAATGCCGCCGCGATCGTGCCGATCATCAGCGTGCGGCTTTGCGTGTAGAGCGTCGTGGTGTCGTCGGATGCCTGCTTGGCGGCGGCTTCCTTCAATTCGGACAGCGCCGTCATGGTGCCGTCGAGCGAGGTGGCTTTCTCGCGCACGGTCTCCATCGCCTTGGTGAGGGCCGGATCGCGCTCGGCCAGTTTGCTGCTGTTGATCAACGACACCAGCGTCGCCTGATCGCGCAGGTAGTTTTCCCAGGTGCGAGCAAACTCGGCCAGCAGCTGTTGGCCCTTCTCCGTGTTGATCAACGGCCGCGCCTTGTCGAGGTTGCTTTTCAACAACTCGCCCGACTTGTTCATCGTCTCGATGTACTTCGCGCGCTCCTCCGGCGTCGTGGCGAGCAGGGCGTTGGCGCGCGCGCGTCCGATGTAGATCAGGTCGATGTTGGCTTCCTTGATATACGACACGCCGAGCACATCGTGGTTGTACATGTGATCGGCCAGATCGTTGATTTTTCCGGCATTGCTAATGCCGACCATACCGACGATGCCGCTGGCCGATGCGACTATGAGAAATGCGGCGACCAGTCGAATGCCGATCTTGATGTTGCCTAGCATAATGAAATTCCCTCGGAGAATATTAATTGACGGCTGAGACCCAAACCGTTGGGCGGCATTGTGGACGGATGAAGACGCAGTGAATGGGGGACTGCTTTCCGTCGGCGTGGCACACCCAGCGCTCGGGGTCGCTCTACGACGTCCAAGATGCTGGACGAGCGATGCCGGCGGCCGGCATCGCGGGTGCGGCGGACGTCCAGCTCGAAGCGCGCGGCACTACGTATAAATGTGGATATCGGAAGGCATGCATTAAGGCTTAACCCTCAGACAAGAATTTGTTTGTAACTGAGCGCGCAGGTGTTTTGTTAGCAACTGTCCAAAACCGGCCTGCGGATCGGGGTTCCGGTTCACCCCCTGACGTGTCCGGCCATGCAGCAGTTCTGCGATACCTGCTCGCCGCCGGCGGTGGCCATTGGACAATCAATACGGGGTGGGTAACAATCGACGAACCGGCACCGCGGAACTGACACGCCGCCACGCCAGTTATTCGAGAAAGGAGCGCAACATGGCGACCGCATCCCTTTCTAGCTTTTCTAGCGATACAACGATTGATGAGATCTCGGATCGCATCTATCGCATCTCCACGCCGGTCAAGATTCCCGGCGGGGGATTCTCGTTCAATCAGTACCTCATCGATGACGACGAGCCGTTGTTGTTTCATACCGGCCTGCGCAAGATGTTCCCGATCGTCGCGGAAGCGCTCGCGCGGATCGTGCCAATCGATCGTTTGCGCTACGTCGGTTTCTCGCATTTCGAGGCGGACGAATGCGGCGCACTCAATGCGTTTCTCGCGGTAGCGCCGCGTGCGGAGCCGTTATGCGGCCAGATCGCGGCGATGGTCTCGGTTGGCGATTATGCTGACCGGCCGCCACGCGCGCTGGATGACGGCGAGACAGTCTCGCTTGGACGGCACAGCGTGCGCTGGCTGCATACACCGCATCTACCGCACGCATGGGAATGCGGCTTCCTGATGGAAACTACGTCGGCAACGCTGCTCTGCGGCGACTTGTTTACCCAAGGCGGTTCGCAACTCCCGCCGCTCACCGAGCGCGATATCCTCGAACCGAGCGAGGCGTTCCGACGCGAGATGGACTACTTCTCACACACCAGGAATGCCCGCGCCATGTTGGAACGCCTCGCTGCACTGAATCCGACGACGCTTGCGTGCATGCACGGCAGCGCTTGGCGCGGCGATGGCTCGGCCCTGCTGCGCGCACTTGCCGACAGCGTCGAGCGCGGCTAAAGCCAGCGCGTAATTCGAGCGCAAGCGCGCAGACCGCAGTAAGCTTGACCGGGCCTGCTTGTCGGTTTGGTGCGGGCGGCGTGGGGATCTTATTAGGTGCCCTTACTGTGTCCGGAATCTTCGGACGGCTGATGTACCTCATCGCCCCGACCCGGGAAAAAAACATTCAAAACGTCGCGCACGCCTTCTGCCAGAGTCGCCTCTGCGCTGATCGTTTCCGTTTCGCCGAACCGGGTCGGGTCGGCGCTCAAGCCGCGCCAATGTGTAAAGACGAGCAAAGGCTTTTCGGTCCACTCGCCCTCGCCAAACTTCGCGAAAGTCGTGTCCCCACTGACAAGTCGAACCTCGTACCATCCATCGCGGACCGGGGCGAAGTCATCCAGTGGAAACCAGCCGGTTGGTTCGATTTCCATACATTCCTCATTGAGCTATCGCTACCTGTCGGTCGAAGTGCCGTCGCGCACATCGCTCCTCGCGGTTGGGCGGCGGCGTGCCATCCTAGCGCCAAATGATCAGACCAATACGCCTGGGAGAGTTGGCATGGGCTGCGCCAGCGGTCTGCAGGCGATCGAGCCCGGCACTTTTTTGATTATAGAAGTCGCCAACCTTGGCGCGGCGTGTGGCGAATGCCCGTTCTCGATACCGGGTTGCACGAACCCCATTCTGCGCGAGCGTTTGGGCCCCAGTTCGCGTGAGTGGCGGGTGGGCCCTCGGAGGCGAACGAGCAGGCGCCGCGTCGGTGCCTAACGAATCCGGAAGTTGCCGATGCCCGAATCGCCTCGGCTA
Source organism: Trinickia sp. Y13 (assembly GCF_029522115.1). Taxonomy (GTDB): domain Bacteria; phylum Pseudomonadota; class Gammaproteobacteria; order Burkholderiales; family Burkholderiaceae; genus Trinickia. The sequence goes on from NZ_JAKWFK010000005.1 coordinate 86,580, forward strand.
ACACGCGACAAACTCCTATTCTTGAAGAGCCCATTTGGACACGATCATGGAGACTGACGATGCGCATGCTTCTGAACATACGAATACCTCATGAGCCATTCAACGCTTTTGTGCGCGACGGGTCGATTGGCGTGTTGATAGAGAAGATACTCGCGGAGATGAGGCCGGAGGCCGCCTACTTTACGGAGCAGAATGGAACACGCGGAGCCATCCTCGTCGTCGACCTTGAGGAGCCGTCGCAGATTCCAAAATTCGCGGAGCCGTGGTTTCTGACGTTCAATGCCGACTGCGAGTTTCGCGTGGCGATGGTAGCGGAGGACCTCAAGAAGGCCGGACTCGAAACGTTTGGCTCCAAGTGGAAGTAGCGAGCGCAGCACGGCGTGTGACAGCGCGACTTCGGGGAGCTGCCGCTATCCGCCAGCAACCGCTACAATCTGCGGTTTTAGCCGGAATACGCCAATGTCTTTTGCCACGCTTGGCTTGATCGCTCCCTTGCTGCGCAATGTGCGGGACGCCAATTACCAGACACCTACGCCGGTGCAGGTCAAGGCGATTCCAGCTGTGCTCAGTGGCAAGGACGTCATGGCTGCGGCACAAACCGGCACTGGCAAAACGGCGGGTTTCGCGCTGCCGCTGTTGCAACGGCTGGTGCAACAGGGCCCGGCGGTGTCCAGCAACCGCGCGCGTGTTCTGGTGCTCGTGCCCACGCGTGAACTGGCTGAACAAGTGCTGCAAAGCTTTATCGAATACGGTAAAGGCCTCGATCTACGATTTCTGGCCGCCTACGGCGGTGTGAGTATCAACCCGCAGATGATGAAGTTGCGAAAAGGGGTGGATGTGCTCGTTGCCACGCCGGGCCGTTTGCTCGATCTCAATCGCCAAAACGCAGTGCAGTTTGATCAAGTACAAACGCTGGTGCTGGATGAAGCCGACCGCATGCTGGATCTGGGCTTTGCGCGCGAACTCAACGCCGTCTTTGCCGCATTGCCCGATCAGCGCCAGACCCTGCTGTTCTCTGCCACGTTCACCGACGATATCCGCGCCATGGCGGCGGGCATTCTGCGCGGCCCGGTCAATATCAGCGTCAGCCCGCCCAATGCCACGGCCAGCAAGATCAAGCAGTGGGTGGTACCGGTGGATAAAAGAAACAAGCCTGACCTCTTCATGCACCTCGTGGCCGAGAACAACTGGGAGCATGCGCTTGTGTTCGTCAAAACCCGTAATGGCGTGGATTACTTGGCGGCCATGCTGGACGAAGCGGGCTACTCGGTCGACACCATCCACGGCGACAAGCCGCAACCGGCGCGCCTGCGTGCGCTGGAGCGCTTCAAGACGGGCGAAGTAAATATGCTGGTAGCGACCGATGTGGCTGCGCGCGGGCTGGATATCGACGACCTGCCGCTGGTGATCAACGTTGATCTGCCGATCGTGGCGCAAGACTACGTGCACCGTATTGGCCGTACCGGCCGCGCGGGCGCCAGCGGCGTGGCGGTGTCCCTCGTGTGCGCCGACGAAGCGCCGCAGCTGGCCGCGATCGAAGCGCTGATCGGGCAAACGCTGCCCCGAAAAGAGGAGCCGGGTTTTGAGGCCGAACACCGCGTGCCGCAAACCGGCGCGATGGGCCAGATCATCAAGAAACCTAAAAAGCCCAAGAAGCCCAAAGCGCTGCAGGTTGCGTCGGGCGCCATGCAGGCGATCGGCAAAAAGCCGCGCCCACAAAGCGGGGAAAACAAAGGCAAGCCTGTGGCGCAGCGTGCAATGGTCACGGGTAAAGGCTCAAGCTTGTCCAGCGGTAACCCATTCAGCGTGCAAAAGCCACGCAGCAAACCCGCCAGCAAGCCAGTTGTGGGTTCGGCTAAGCCGGCTGGCAAACCAGCCGGTGGCCGTGGCAAACGCCAACCTTGACCGGTGGAGATCTACGCCGATCGACTCCCGCCGCGGCTGCCCACGAGGCCGCCGATTCCATCTAATATGCACGTGCAGCGTTGCATTTTCTGGTAGTAAGATATCCGGCGGAGATCCAAAAACAACGCGCGAACGAGCACGGGGGCGAACGTGAGCGAGGTGACGACCGATTCACGGGTATTCCTCTCGACCTTGCCGCCCGGGCGCCGCGAGCGGCGACTCGCGGTTGCTGTCGTCCTGATTACAGCCATCGCCTTCATTGCGGCTGTGCCATTCGCGAAACTTCAGTTACCCAGAGTTTGGGCCTTTATTCCGGTCTACGAATCTGCGGTCGTCGTATGCGATTTGCTTACGGCAGCACTCTTGCTTGGCCAGTACCGCATTTTGCGGTCCCGAGCCTTGCTGGTCTTGGCGACGGGATACTTGCTGACCGCCTTCACGGCGACGGCGCACTTACTTACGTTTCCGGGCGTCTTCTCTGATACCGGCTGGTTAGGGGCGCGCAGTCAAAGCACGGCCTGGCTCTACGTTTTCTGGCATGGCAGTTTTCCAGTCGTCGTTATTGCCTATGCGTGGCTAAAGCGTGATGGCGCAACAACGCGAACGCGGCGGGAGGGCGCTTGCGCGCCGGCGATTTTGGCCAGCATAGCCTTTGCCGCGCTCGTCGCTATCGCGTTCGCGATTCTGGCGACCCGCGGCTACGATGTGCTGCCGCCACAGCTGTCTGGGCCGACACTGGCGCCGCGCTATACAGTGGCGCACGGCATCGTACTGACGCTCACCTGGTTGCTCAGCCTGCTTGCGCTCGCGACGCTCCTCTTGCGGCGGCCGCACTCCGTGCTGGACCTATGGCTCATGGTTGTCATGTGCGCCTGGCTTTTCGATATCACGTTCGCGGGCGTGCTCAATCATAGCCGCTTCGATCTTGGTTTCTACGCCGGCCGCATTTACAGCCTGTGCGCTGCCAGCTTCGTACTCGTCATCTTGACGCTCGAGAACATCGACCTCTACGCGCGCGTCGTCCAGGCACTCGAGAGCGAGCGCATCGAGCGGCAGCGCGTCCAGTTGCAGACGGTGCAATTGAACGAAGCGAACGCGCTGCTCGAGCACCGTGTAGCTTCACGTACGGCTGCGCTCACGGCGGCGAACCGCGACTTGGTCAATGAAGTGCTCGAGCGCAAGCGCGCTGAAGCGGCGCTCGAGCACTCACGCGAGGAATTGTGCGAATTGGCGTCGATTGGGACCTCCGCGCGCGAGCAAGAAAATCGGCGCATCGCGCGGGAATTGCACGATGAACTTTGCCAGACGCTGGCAGCGTCGCGACTCGAGCTTGAATTGGTCTCTGAACGGAAGGCGTTGAAAGCGGAACTCGCGCCCGTGCATACGCTGCTCGACGAAGCGATCGTCGCCACCCGCCGCATCGCGGCGGACCTTAGACCGCTGGTGCTCGATGACCTCGGCCTCGTCGCCGCGGCGGACTGGCTCGCGCAGAACTTCCGACAGCGTCACGGCATCGAATGCGAGTTAACCGTCGAGCCCCCCAGCCTCGATCTCGAGGAGCCGCAAGCGACTGCAGTGTTTCGCATCATGCAGGAGTCGCTGACCAACATCGGGCGACATGCGCACGCCTCGCGGGCAACGCTGAGCTTGACGCGCAATGACGACCACGTCTTGTTGATCGTGAAAGACAATGGCGTCGGATTCGATCTTTCAATGCCGCGCAAGCTAAATTCGTTTGGGCTATCGGGCCTTCGCGAGCGGGCCTATCTCGTCGCGGGCGACGTTAGTATCGAGTCGTTGCCGGGACACGGCACGTCGATCAAAGTGCGCATTCCACTGCCTGTCGCCCAAGCAACGCCGACGCGCGCCGCAGAATTGCTTCGTCCAGAACCGAGCGCCGCCCGGGGGAACTGATCCGGTATTCCATTGCAGCGGCAGCAAGTTCAAGGCCGTCGACAGTCGCTATTTCGGTATCGCTGCCCTTAGGTAAGCACACCCGTCGCAATACGCATCTGCTCGTTTTCGAACGCCGGTGAAAACGCGTCGAGGTCGTCGTCGGTCATGCCGACCCTTGCCGATTTCGCGATCGCTTTCCAGTTTTGAATCGCAGTGCAGACCTCGGTTAGCACGCGCTTGGCATCGTCGTCGGAAAGCCGGAAGTACCGCGCCATTCGGACCACGTCTTCAATGGAATCGACCGGCCCGGAATCTTCGGTGAGCCACAGCTTCAGTTCCTGGTCCTTATCTGGGAAGGGATTGATGTCAAAGGCTGGCGCGAGCCGCCATTGACCATGCTCAACGTGCAGAAAACCGTGGTTTTGCACATGGTCGTCGACGTTCGTGATGAGCAGATTGAACGCGAGGCGCCGCCATAGTTCCTGGAGATCGTGCGCTGGGTCGACGCAACGCATCGTGATGACATCGGCAATCTGCGTGTACGCGTGGTTGTCCGCGCGTGATGCCTGAAGCATGGAGCCCGCGGATAGGTACGGGATGCGCCCTCCGCTCGTGGTACGGTCAAACCGGCGCACGAGTGCGACTGGGATATCGTCCGACACGACGATACGTGAATCGGCGACCGTGACGCCCGCTGCTGCGGCCAAGTGAAGGGCCAGCACCTCGCCGCGCGTGACACTGCGGTCGTCCTTGATGCTCGGGAATTTGCCGATGGCCAGATGGCCGTCGTCATCGAGAATCGTGCATTTGGGTCGCATGCCCCCCAGTGAGGTCCCACGCCCGCGCAGGTAATGCAGATCGGCCTGCGTTTCCTTGTTCATCTCCACCGCGCGTGTGGCGCTGATGAGTTGCGCTAGTTCAAGTAGCGGCGGCGTGCCGTGGCCGCCGTCCTCGATCGTCCGCAGGAAGTTGCCCGACTGATCCAGGAGACGCAGCGCGCCGATCCGGCTTCGATCATCCACGCCCAGCAGGTAATCCATTTCGGTGAGCGCCGCGGCGGTCGCATCGATGCCTGCGACATGTGCTGCTCTGCGCCGCTTCGCGTGATCGCGTGCAATGACCCGGCAACCCCAGCCATCGGGCTCCGTATCCGCAAACGCGAAGTGGAAGACGGAATCGTCCTTAGACGGCGCTTTGCGGAACTGGTGCCCTTCGACGAGCGCTAGATCTGGCGACAACTCGAAGCGCTCCGGTGCCGCGAGCCACGCGGTGTCGTACGAAAACGCGGTGAATTCCCGGCCCCCGTCCTTGCTGTAGGTGAGTGTGCCGATTGGCCGTGCCGCTTCGCCTAGCGCCACTTTGACGGTTTGTTTGATCGCTGGCCTGCTCATAGGACTCCGGAGTCCGACTTGATTCGCTTTTTGCGCACGCGTAGAGGCAATTGCGCGTTCATGAGCGATAGGCCGATGTCGTCGGCTGCGCTGTCCAGAAGCCGGTTGATCTTGTCCAACTCTCCGAGGACGAAAAATGCCTGCGCGATGGTTCCAAGCGAAATCCCACTGTCGCCGTGTTCCATTCGCCGCACGGTCGCCTCGGATACGCGTAAGCGTTCAGCCATCGATGCCTGGGTGAGATGACGCCGCCGGCGCGCCAAGGCCAGGTCGGCACCAAGCTTTTCAATGGCGCGCCTGACCGGGGTCGGCAGGGAGGGTGGGGGCGGCTTATCAATCATATTTGATTGGTTAACATGTTTAAGCGATCTTATATGCAAGATTAGTACGGCGGTAGAGGCGATGACATTGTCTCGCCGCAGAGGTGATCTGTCAATGCTCACTCATCGTTATCGATCATATTTGACTGGTTAAGTGAGTTTATAGAACAAAAATGTTTGGTAATATTTTGGCGTCGCATGCATCGCCCATCCCGTGGGCGCGGCGGCACGCGGAGCATCAGGGACCGGAGGCGGCGCGCAGATCGCGTGGCGTCCCGTTTGCGATGCATGGGGCGCGAGTTCGCTGCCGGGCTAAGGCGTGGCGGCGCGTGCTAGCGTGCGAACGCGCTGCGCGGCCGTCTCTCGTTGCGGCATTGGGCCGTGTCGGGGCGGGGCCGGCTCTGCGGATTGACCGTGACGCAGATACCCAGGCGTTTTTCGAATGCCGATGAGCCCCACGGGCGCGGGATATGCAGAAATGTGCGGCAATCAACGGAACTTCATTTTGTTTTCGTCAGAATAGGTGTGTGCAAGCCGCATAATTCAGGATAATGAAAAGTACCTTTCATTGACGAATAACCTCGGACGGCCAACGATTCAGAAAAGAAACGTTTTGCTCTGCTCCTTTTTGGAATTATAAAGTTCACGCATCGCATTGAATGCAAAGTGTTTTTTGATGTGGTGACTACTCGCAGCCGGCGCAATGCCGGTTTGGGTGTTGCATGCGAGAAACACAGGGCCTAAGTAAAAACCCGAAGAAGAATGCCGCGGTGCAGTAATCTAAAAATTTATCCTTTCATTTCAGTTACTTAGCAGCATGGCACTGCCTATGCGTTCTTGCGCCGTGGCTCGGTGCGTTCCGCCAGCCTCACCCATCGTTTGCACAGGAGGTTCATATGCGCAAGACACTGATGGCGTCCGCTGCAGTGCTCGCCTTAGGCTTCAGCGGTTACGCAATGGCAAACCCATGCAGTGACAACAGTAAATCCTGCGACCAAAGCTCGACGACCGGCGCCAATACGTTAAGCAGTAGCGCAACGTCGACCCAAACTTCGACCAGCGGCAGTAACGCCAACGAAATAGCCGCGAATGCGTCCGTCTGGCAGAACAGCAATAACAGCACGAAGGTCGTCGCGTTGAGCAAGCTCGACGGTGTCGTCACCGGTGTCAGCGTGTATGGCATCGGCAACCAGGCCGGTAACTGGGGCAGCGCCAGCGGCGGATCCGGTGGCAAGGGTGGCAATGGCTACGGCGGCGCAGCGTTGGGCGGCAACGGCGGCAAAGGCGGCGCTGGCGGTAGCGGCGGCAGCGGCGGCAGCGCCACCAATGGTAGCGCCTCTGCCGGTGCCGCCAGCAACGGTGGAGCCACCGCGGGCGACGGCTATGCGGGCAACGGCGGGAGTGGCGGCAACGCACACGCCGGCGGCACGCAGGGCGGAAACGGCAGTGGCCGCGGCGGCTTGGCGGGTGCCGGTAGCCTCGCAGCCGGCGGGTTGGCGGCTGGACTCGGAGGCGGCGCCAGCGGCAACGGCGGCGGTGGAGGTGGTGGGGGCGCAGGAGGCGACGGCGGCGGCGCCAGCGCCGGCCGTACGTCGACTGTCAGCGCCACTTCAGCGGGCGGCGCGGGCGGCGCTGGCGGGGCGGGCGGCTCAGGCAGCGCGACGGGCGGTGCAGTCACCGGCACGGGCGGCGCGGGCACGACGGGCGCGAGCACAGCCACGGGCGGCGCAGGCACGGGTAGCGGCGGCGCCGGCGGTGCAGCGACGGCGACGGCCGGCAACGGCGCCGCAGGCGGCACGGGCACGGGCGGTAGCGCAACCAACGGCGGCTCAAGCACCATGGCCAGCAACGGCAGCGCAACCGCCGGCGTTGGAGCGACAGGCGCCGCGGGCGGTGCGGGCGGCGCGGGCGGTGTGGGCAACGGCGGCGTAGGTAACGGAGCGGTCGGCGGCGCCGGCGGCGCCGGTGGCGCCAACACCGTCAGCGCTGGCACGTTCGACATGGCCAATTCGATGACGGGGGCGGCTCAGTCCGCAGCAGGCATCGTGGTCATGAACCAAAACAGCGGAATGGCGTCGCTCGTGCAGCAAGCCGTCACTGTCCAGGCGAATCTGACCGTTGGCCACTAGTGCGCCGGAGGCTCTTATGCGAACAACTCTGATGGCGACGGCCGCGGCGTTGGCGCTTGGGGTGAGCGGGTACGCGACAGCGAATCCGTGTAGCGACAACGCCCAATCTTGCGACCAACGATCGACGTCCGGCGCAAACTCGCTGAGCAGTTCCGCTTCCTCGGGACAAACCTCGACGGCAGGCAGCAATGCCAACGAGATCGCGTCATACGCCAGCGTGAAGCAAAACTCCTTCAACACGACGAACGCTGTCGCGTTGAGCACGCTGGACGGTTCGGTGACGCACCTTGGCGTCAACGGCATCGGCAACCAAGCCGGTAACTGGGGCAGCGCCGCAGGCGGTAGCGCCGGCGGCGGCGGCAAGGGGTACGGCGGCGCAGGCATCGGCGGTAATGGCGGCAACAGTGGCGCCAGCGGCAACGGCGGCAACGGGGGAACCGCGACGAACGGCGGGGCAACCGCCGGCAACGCCACAAACGGCAGCGCGTCGGCTGGTAATGGCAATGGCGGCAACGGCGGCAATGGCGGCTACGCAGGCGCCGGCGGCACCCAGGGTGGCAATGGCGCCGGGCGCGGCGGCAGTGCGGGAGCCGTCGGCGTTGCGCTGGGCGGCTTCTCGGCCAGCGCAGGCGGAAACGCGCAGGCGAGCGGCGGTTCGGGCGGCGACGGCGGGGGCGGCGGCAATGGCGGCGGCGCCTATGCCAACCGCAACTCGACCGTTTCCGCATCGTCGGCAGGCGGCTCAGGCGGCGCAGGGGCGGCCGGCAGCTCCGGCATTGGCACTGGCGGCGCGGCAACTGCCGCGGGCGGAGCGGCCTCGACCGGCGCTAACACCGCAACGGGCGGAGCAGGCAGCGGCACGGGCGGCAATGGCGGTGCGGCGACCGCTTCGGCGGGCGCCGGCGGTGGCGGCGGCACTGGCACTGGCGGCAGCGGCACCAACGGCGACGCAAGCACGAGCGCCGCTAACGGCAATGCAACCGGTGGCGCCGGCGCCGCGGGAGCGGTAGGCGTAGCCGGCGCGGCAGGGGCTGCAGGCAATGGCGGTGTCGGCAACGGCGGCGTCGGCGGTGCGGGAGGTGCGGGCGGCGTCAACACCGTCAATGCCGGCACCTTCGACATGAGCAACAACATGACCGCCGCAGCGCAATCGGCAGCCGGTATCTCTGTGATGAGCCAGAACAGCGGCTTGACCTCGCTGGTGCAGCAAGCCGTTACCGTGCAGGCGAACCTGACTGTCGGGCATTGATCGACAGCTTCGTTTAGCCACACAAGCCGGGGGTATGGGCCGTGGAGCGAGCAGCCTGGCGCTCCACGGCGTTTTCCCGATGTCCGCGCGAACGACGTGGCGTAGGCCGTTCCGGCCAGCCGCGAGGCGCGGTTTCGGACATCCGGGTCACTGTGCAGCGGGTTTTCGCTGTACGCAGGCCAAGGAGGCGTCCATGCAAATACAGAAGAGCGTGTCGCTGCTCGTTCCTGTCGTCTTCGCACTGCGTGGCTTGAACGCTTATGCAGGGGACGATGGGCAAGCATCACCACAACCGGCGCACATTGCGGCGACCGACGCGGCCGTTCCTATCGGCGGCGCCGAATCCGATCTGTCCACAACGACGGCCGGCGCATCGCAGGACGCGCGGCAATCCGCCTTTGGCGTGGCGATGACGGCCGAGCAATTGGACGAACGCCGTGGCGGCGATGCGCTGGTCGGACAGAATTATTTGACGGGCTCGGTTGCGGATAACGCGGCCACGAACGTCGCGACCGGCTCGAACGCGATCGGCGGTGGGTCGTTCGCGTATTCGAGCGGCTTGCCGACGGTAATCCAAAACACCGGCGCGAACGTGCTGATCCAGAACGCGACGGTGCTGAACGTGCGTTTCGGAAACTGAGCGATGAAGCGCGTCGCAACCTACCTTGCGCTCGCCTGCGGGTTCTGCCTGCCGGCTGCGCACGCCAGTCCTATCGGCGTCACCGATCCGTCGGGCGGGTATTACTCGCTGCATTTGACGAGCCTGAAGGAGGCCCGCTTCAAGCGAACGATCAAACAGCAATTCGACTTCAGTTGCGGTTCTGCGGCCGTGGCGACGCTCCTGACGTATCAATACGACTATCCCGTCAGCGAGCAGCAAGCCTTCGTCGAAATGTTTCAACGCGGCAACCAAGACAAGATTCGCCGGGAAGGCTTCTCGCTGCTCGATATCCGCTCGTTCTTGATCTCGCGCGGCTTCCAGGCCGACGGTTATGAAGTGCCGCTCGACAAGCTCAACGAGACGAGCACGCCTGCGATCGTGCTGATCGTCGAACATGGTTACCACCACTTCGTGGTGGTCAAGGGCGTGCGCAACGGGCGCGTGCTGATCGGCGATCCGGCCAACGGCACGCGGGCGTTGTCGCAGCGCAGTTTCGAGGCGGAGTGGCAGGACCACGTCGTGTTCGTCATCCACAACCGGCATGAAACGGCGAGGTTCAATGATCCGCGCGACTGGCACGTTGCGCCGTCGGCGCCGCTCGATACCGCGATTGCGCGCGACGGTTTGTTCAATGTGGTCGTGCCGAAACTCGGGCCGGGCGAATTCTGAGAACAGCGATGATATTCGAACATCTGAAGGCGGCGGGCATCGTCACCGCACTATGCAGCAGCCTATGCGGCTTCCAGGCGGGCGCGGCAGTCAGCGATTCGCCGGCGATCGCGAGTGGTTCGGTCAAGGCGCTGCAGGGCATGTCGGAAGGCGAGCTCGTTTTCGCCGATGCGAACGTTGCACCCGATTCCCGCACGCAGGATGCCGACCCCGCTTGGGCGTCCGCCGATCTCGTGGCGATAAGCGGGGACCGTCTGGACGAAATGCGAGGCGGGTTTGACTTGCCGTCCGGTCTGATGGTGTCGTTCGGCATTTCGCGGGCGGCGTTCGTGAACGGCAACCTGGTCGCGCAAACGAGCTTCGACATTCCGAATATTGCCGATATGACAGCCCAACAGGCGCAAATGCTGGCGAATGCGAACACCGGAGCGCTGATCCAGGTCGGGCCGCACAACTCTGTGCAACAGGGCACACTGCCGGGGCTGACTGGCGCGCTGATCCAAAACACGCTGAACGGCCAGCAGATCCAATCGGTGACGACGATCAATACGAGCGTGAATTCGCTCGGCGCATTCACGGCGACGAATTTTCTGTCGACGATGAACGGCGCGCTGGTCGGTGCGGTGCGTCCTCGCTAGGCCCTTGTGCAGTGTTCGGCGCTAATCGGCACTTATGGAGCCGCGTCTTCGCGCCCGTGGCGGCGTTGCAAATCCTCGCGATGCCACTGGGCATCGCTGCGGTTTGCGCCTTGCCACCAACGCGAATCCGCAGGCCCATAAGCACCGCTTAGCACCGAACACTACACTAGCAGTGGCCGCACGTCGTGGCGGCGGGCATATTTGCGTCGGCGGATCAGAACGACATCGGGACGCGCAGCGAGAGCGTGAGGTCCGGCGTGTCTCGCGTGAGGCCGGCGCCGATCGAGAAGTTCAGGGTGGTTGTCGGCGATAGCCGGTACGAGTAGCCGATCAGCAGCGTGCCGAGTATGACGCGCACGGAGCCGGGCACCGTCTGTCCGTTCTGCGAGGTGGGCAATACGATGCTCTGGTCGTAGCCGATGCTGACCGACGCTTTCTCGTTCAGCGCGAGGCCCATCCCGATGTTGAATCCCCAGATGTCGCCCGGTTGAATTTTGCCGAGGAACTCGGTCTGTCCATCGCGCAGCGTGAGACTTTCGTCCTTGCCGAAGCTGTGCAGGTAGCTGAAGTTGCCGAAGAACACGACGGGGTCGGTCGGGAATAGCCACGTGAGGCCCGGCTGGATCGCGAGGAAGCCCGAGCCGGTCGGTTGTTGCAGAGGCAGGCCTGTATTGGCGGTCGTGCCCACGACACAGGACACGACGCAATCGGTGACGACGTCGAACGGGCTTTTGCCCGTGGCCGACTTCAAGCGCAGCCAACCAATGTAGTAGAACTTGTCCGGACCGCCCTGATTGAACTGATAGCGCAGCGTCGCTTCGACATCGCCGAGGCCGTGGCCGTTGCTGCTGATGGTCGTATTCGCGGCGGTGCCGACGAAGGGCTCTCTCGCGACGGTATCGTTGGTTTGATAGACGTACGGCACGCGCACTTCGAGTTCCATCCGGTTCGTGAGCCCGTACCGTAGCGCGACGCCGCCTGTCAGGGTCGTCGTCTTGACCTCGCTCACATTGATGAGTCCAATCAAGAGCGCCGGAACGATCGTGTACCCGACGAGCGAGATCTGGTTTTGCGAAGAATAGGAGAACTGGAAGTAGGGCTCGACGACGAATGTATGGCGGGGCGTCAGCACGCCAGGCTGGTCGAAGATCGGGGCGACAGCGGGCGGATGGGTATCCGCGACGGGGGCTTGGCCAACCGGTGTTGCAGGCGTGCCGGCCTGATCTGTGCGACCGGCATTGGCGCCTGCGTTTTCGCCGCTCTGCGGGACGGCGCCCTGTGCTGCCTGATCGGCCTGGACCGCCTGCGCTGCCGCGGTCGCGCCGCCGGTCGCCGCGACTCCAACCGGCAGACCGTTGGCATCCGTGCCGCCTGTGGCGTGCCTGCTTTCGAGCTGGCTCGCATTCAGCCTACGGCTCAATTGCCGAAAGTTTCCCTCTTCATCGGCAAGCTTGCGTTTCAGAGCCTCGAGCTCTTTGAGACGCTGATCGACTTCCGCGCGCAGCGCGCTGATGTTTGCCTCGCCGGCCTGGGCTGCCTGGGTTTCGAGCGACTGCGCATGGGCTTCGACGCAAAATGCCAGGAGCGCCGCATAGCCGATCGCGCTGAACTGCCGAAATGGCACGCACTTCATGGGGCTTCTCCATGTCAGCCTGCGGGTCGACTCCAATGGACTTCGATGACGGATCGAAGATACAAGCCCGATGCCCGCGCGTATGTGCGCTCGACCGCGTCCTGGTCCCCAGCGGCGATCACGCTGCATTCACACTGCTACCGCCGCTTCTCTTGAGTCTTATATAAGACATAAGACATTTGACGTTGCCGGACGTTGCCACTAAAATCGCGGTCGAAGCTGTGCCGGCAGCCGACTCGGCGTGCCCCAGGCCTCCCTATGAACCGCGATACCAGCAGGTGGTCCCCATGCTTGAAAACTTTCGTGCTCACGTAGCCGCACGCGCCGCGCTCGGCATTCCTCCCCTCCCGCTGACGGCCGAGCAGACCGCCGAGCTGGTCGAACTGCTGATGAATCCGCCCGCCGGCGAAGAGCAAACGCTGCTCGACCTGATCACGCATCGCGTGCCCGCTGGTGTCGACGAGGCCGCTCGCGTGAAGGCGGGCTTCCTGGCCGCGGTCGCCAAAGGCGAGACCGTCTGCGCGCTGATCTCGCGCACCCGCGCCACTGAACTGCTCGGCACGATGCTCGGCGGTTACAACATCCAGCCGCTGATCGAGCTGCTGGCGGACGCCGAAGTGGGTGTCTCGGCCGCTGACGCGCTGAAGAAAACCCTGCTGATGTTCGATCAATTCCACGACGTCAAGGAATTGGCCGACAAGGGCAACGCCAACGCCCGCGCCGTGATGCAAAGCTGGGCCGACGCCGAATGGTTCACGAGCCGTCCGGAAGTGCCGCAAAGCTTGACCGTCACCGTCTTCAAGGTTCCGGGCGAAACCAACACCGACGATCTGTCGCCCGCCCCGGATGCCACCACGCGCCCCGACATCCCGCTGCATGCGCTGGCCATGCTGAAGAATGCGCGTCCCGGCATCACGCCGGAAGAAGATGGCAAGCGCGGTCCGGTCAAGTTCATCGAGTCGTTGAAGGAAAAGGGCCATTTGGTCGCGTACGTGGGCGACGTGGTCGGCACGGGTTCCTCGCGCAAGTCGGCCACTAATTCGGTGCTGTGGTTCACGGGCGAAGACATCCCCTTCATCCCGAACAAGCGCTTCGGCGGCGTCTGCCTGGGCGGCAAGATTGCGCCGATCTTCTACAACACGATGGAAGATGCCGGCGCGTTGCCGATCGAACTCGACGTCTCGAAGATGGAAATGGGCGACGTGGTCGAGCTGCGCCCCTACGAGGGCAAGGCGCTGAAGAACGGCGAAGTGATCGCCGAGTTTCAGGTCAAGTCCGACGTGCTGTTCGACGAAGTGCGCGCCGGCGGCCGCATTCCGCTGATCATCGGCCGCGGGCTGACCGCCAAGGCGCGCGAGGCATTGGGCCTGCCGCCGTCCACGCTGTTCCGTCTGCCGCAGCAACCGGCCGATAGCGGCAAGGGCTTCTCGCTGGCTCAGAAGATGGTCGGCCGCGCGTGCGGGCTGCCGGAAGGCCAGGGCGTTCGGCCCGGCACGTACTGCGAACCGAAGATGACGTCGGTGGGCTCGCAAGACACGACCGGCCCGATGACGCGCGACGAACTGAAGGATCTGGCGTGCCTCGGCTTCTCGGCCGATCTCGTCATGCAGTCGTTCTGCCATACCGCCGCTTATCCGAAGCCTGTCGATGTGAAGACTCACCGCACCCTGCCGGACTTCATCAGCACGCGCGGCGGCATCGCGCTGCGCCCCGGCGACGGCGTGATCCACTCGTGGCTCAATCGCATGCTGTTGCCCGACACCGTGGGCACGGGCGGCGATTCGCACACCCGCTTCCCGATCGGCATCAGCTTCCCAGCCGGTTCGGGCTTGGTCGCCTTTGCGGCCGCCACCGGCACGATGCCGCTCGATATGCCGGAATCGGTGCTGGTCCGCTTCAAGGGCAAGATGCAGCCGGGCGTGACCCTGCGCGACTTGGTCAACGCGATCCCGCTCTACGCCATCAAGCAAGGCATGCTGACGGTGGCCAAGCAAGGCAAGAAAAACATCTTCTCGGGCCGCATTCTCGAAATCGAAGGCCTGCCCGATCTGAAGGTCGAGCAAGCGTTCGAGTTGTCCGATGCATCGGCCGAGCGCTCGGCCGCAGGTTGCGCGGTGCACCTGAACAAGGAACCGATCATCGAATACCTCAACAGCAACGTCACGCTGCTGAAGTGGATGATCGCGCAGGGCTACCAGGACCCACGCAGCTTGCAGCGCCGTATCAAGGCGATGGAGCAGTGGCTGGCCGACCCGCAACTGTTGTCGCCGGATGCGGACGCCGAGTACGCAGCCGTCATCGAGATCGACTTGGCCGACATCCACGAGCCGATCGTGGCCTGCCCGAACGATCCGGACGACGTGAAAACGCTGTCGGACGTGGCTGGCAACAAGATCGACGAAGTGTTCATCGGCTCGTGCATGACCAACATCGGTCACTTCCGCGCCGCGTCGAAGTTGCTCGAAGGCAAGCGCGACATTCCGGTCAAGCTGTGGGTCGCGCCGCCGACCAAGATGGATCAGAAGCAATTGACGGAAGAAGGGCACTACGGCGTGTTCGGCACAGCCGGCGCGCGTACCGAAATGCCGGGCTGCTCGCTGTGCATGGGCAACCAGGCGCAGGTGCGCGAAGGCGCGACGGTCATGTCCACGTCGACTCGCAACTTCCCGAACCGCTTGGGCAAGAACACGAACGTGTATCTGGGCTCGGCGGAACTGGCCGCGATCTGCTCGCGCTTGGGCCGCATTCCGACCCGCGAGGAGTACATGGCCGACATGGGCGTGCTGAACGCCAACGGCGACAAGATCTACCAATACATGAACTTCGATCAGATCGAAGACTTCAAGGAAGTGGCAGACACCGTGACGATGTAAGCGCGCCTCTCCACTACGGCGCGTCGCTCGCGCCGTAGCATTCGCCCGTCACGTGATGGCACCGTAGGCAAGACGTCTACGGTGCTTTTTTATCGCCCTTGCGTTTCCAAGCAAGCGCCGCAGGCCAATCGCGCGGCTTTGCGATCGGCGTTGCGCTGCGCGAAGCCCGCCATCGCCCACACGCCAAGGCCGGCCACCGCCAGCAACGCACCGACCCAGCCGGGCGAGGTCCAGCCGAAGCCGCCGGCGATCGCGAGGCCGCCAAGGAACGGCCCGAGCGCATTCGCCGTGTTGAATGCCGAGTGATTCAACGAAGCGGCGAGGCTTTGCGCATCTTCGGCAACATCCATCAAACGCGTCTGCAATACGGTGCCGAGCGCACCACCCACCCCGATGAGGAAGACGTCGACTGCGATCGTCCAGACGTTCGCCGCCGCCAATGGAAAGGCCAGCAGCGTCAGCGCGCTCCAAACCAGCAAGAGCCCGGCGGTGCGCATCAACGCGCGATCCGCGAACATCGGCACGACGAGGTTGCCCACCGTGAGCCCAACCCCGAAGATGCTGAGCACCAACGAAGCCGTGCCTACCGACGCGTGGGTGACCGACATGAGCACGTTGGCCAAGTAGGTATAGACGGCAAACAAGCCGCCGAACCCGATCGCGCCGATACCGAGCGTGTACCAGACCTGGGCGCGCCCCAATGCGCTCAATTCGCGCAGCGGGCTGGCGCCTGCGGCGGCCGGCGTGGAGGGCGCCCACAAGCGCACGCAGGTCATCGTGATCGCGCCCATCAGGGCTGCGAAGCCGAAGCTCCAGCGCCAACCGATCGCATGACCGAGCCAGTTCGCGAACGGCACGCCGATGATCGTGGCGACCGTGAGCCCCAGAAACATGCGGCCGACGGCGACCGTGCGACGGTTCTCGGGCACGAGCGAGCTGGCGACGAGCGCCGCAACGCCGAAATAAGCGCCATGCGGCAAGCCGCTGATGAAGCGGAACAGGAGCATCCACCCGTAGCTTGGCGCGAGCGCGCTCAGCGTGTTGCCCACGGCGAACAACGCCATCAGCGCGATCAGGAGATGCCGGCGGTCGAGCCTTGCACCGAGCACGGCCAGCGCGGGCGCGCCGACCACCACGCCCAATGCGTACGCGCTGATCACGTGGCCTGCCACCGGTGCGCTAATGCCCAGGCCTTGCGCGAACAGCGGCAAGACGCTCATCGTCGCGAACTCGGTCGTGCCGATCGCGAAACCGCCTACCGCCAGGGCGAAAAGCACCCACGCCGTCTTGTTCTTTGCCGCTTCAATCCGTTGCATTCTCGTTCGCCGTAGCCAAGCGGTGTTTACCCGCAAAGCAGCCATTCTAGTGGCATGGCGAAAAGCTCGCTCGCGGCGGCGCGGTTTATTGCGAATCGGCGCCCGGCGGCGGCGTTTGAGGGATGTCGGGCGTCGGGGTAGGCGATGAGCCCGCGCCCGCAGGCGGAAAACCGCCGCCCTCAGGCGTTGCTCCCGTGTGCGGCCCCGAGGGCGGGGGCAGCAGCGTCGGTGCGAGTTGTGGCGCAGCGCCGGAAGCGGGTGTGCTCGATGGCGCCGCTGGCGGGGCCGACGCTGCCGCGCCGCTCGCCGGCGTGCCGATCAGCGGTGGCAGGGACGCCGGCGCCGCCGCCGATGCCGCTGCGGACGCTGGCGCTTGCGATGCGGAAGCCGCCGAACCCGCCGAAGCGGGCACCGCTTCCGAAGCCGGTGCGGGCTCGGAAGCCGGCGCAGCCGGTTTCACGGCCCGCGGCGTTCGATGCGCCGGTGCTTGCGTCTGCGGCTTCGAGCCGGACAGCCAGGCCATCCACGCCCGCAGCTTGTCGCGGAATACATCGAAGGTGCTTGGCTGCACTTCGGTGTCGAAGCGCACGCGCGCATCGATCACGCGCGCACGCAGCGCCCGTTGATAGAAGTCGCCGACGATCGGCAGCGCGCTGTGCGCGCCTTCGCCCCAGTAATTGCCGCCCAACGTGACGCGGCCATCGTCGAAGCCCACCCAGGCGCCGGCAACGAGTTGCGGGTGCATCAGAATGAACCAGCCGTCGGTGTTGCCCTGGGTCGTGCCGGTCTTGCCTGCTACATCGGCGCGAATCCCGTAGCGCGAGCGAATGGCCGCGCCCGTCCCGCGATTGACGACATCGCGCATCACGTCGATCAACGTGCGATCGGCCGCGACCGGCAACGCCTGTTCCGGCGCGGCCGGCTCGAACTGCGCAAGCACGCGGCCGTCATGATCCTCGATGCTCGTCACCATGCGCGGCTCGAGATACGCGCCGTCGTTCGCAATGGTGGCATAGGCCGACACCATTTCTTTAACGGTGACCGGGCTCGTGCCGAGCGCGAGCGAGGGCACCGCATCGAGCTTGCTGTCGCGCACGCCCATCGCTTGCGCGAGGCGCGCGACACGCTCGGCGCCGATCTGCTCCATCAGTTGTGCCGTGATCCGGTTGCGCGAGTAGGCGAGCGCATCGCGCAGCGTCATCGGCTTGCCGCTCGGCGGGACGTCGTCGTCAGGACGCCAGATCTCGCCGCCCTTGAGCGCAATCTCGACCGGTTGATCGATGAACGTGTCCGTCGGCTTCGCCCCGGCCGCGAACGCCGCGCCGTAGACGAACGGCTTGAACGTGGAGCCGGGCTGGCGCCGCGCCTGTTGCACGTGGTCGAACGGTTCTTCCTCGAAGTCGCGGCTGCCGACCCAGGCCTCGATGGCGCCGCTGCGGGGGTCGATCGCGAGAAAGCCCGCCTGCACCTGGGTTTTGTCATGACAGAGGGTGCGCACGAAGCCGCGGTCGGCGCCTAGCTGTTTCAACGCGGCCTCGTCGCTCTGACCCGCGGCGCGCGCGCTGCGATATTCGGGCGATTCGCGCATGAACGTCCTGAATAGATCGTTCGCCGGCGAGCAACCCGCACGGCCGCTCCATTGACCGTTGGCGATCGACTGCAAGGCTCTGCCCTGCAGAGCGACGGCGGCAGTGGCCATCGCCTGTAGGCGCGAATCGATCGTCGTATGAACGATCAAGCCGTCGGAATAGACGTTGTAGTCGTTCGCATCGGCCCAACCGATCAGCCACTTGCGCAATTGCTGGGCGAAATGGGGCGCGGGGCCGGGCGGCTCGACTTGACGCTCGAAATCGACGGCTAGCGGCTTGACCTTGAGCTTATCGTAGGCGGCGGGGCTCAGACGCCCGTACTTAACCATCTGCGCGAGCACCGTATTGCGCCGCTGTAGCGCGCGTTCGGGGTTGAGCACCGGGTTGTAGTAGCTGTTGCCTTTCAACATGCCGGTGAGCGTCGCAGCTTCGAGAATGTCGAGCTCGGCGGCCGACTTGCTGAAATAGGTGCGGGCGGCCATCTCCACGCCATAGGCGTTGTATAGAAACGGCACCGTGTTCAAGTAGGTTTCGAGGATCTGGTCCTTGCTATAGGCCATCTCGATCTTCTCGGCGGTGATCGCTTCCTTGATTTTGCGCGTGAGCGTCGGCGCGCGGCCCACTTCATCGGGGTACAGGTTGCGCGCGAGTTGCTGGGTGATCGTCGAGCCGCCCTGGCGGTCGCCGTGAAAGGTGTGCAGCGCCGCGGCGGCAGTGCGTTTCCAGTCGATGCCGTGGTGCTCGTAGAAGCGATGATCCTCGGTCGAAATCAGTGCATCGACCATGTGCGGCGAAATCTGCTTGAGCGTGACCCATTCGCGGTTCGCCGGCTTGAATTCGGCCAGCAGCTTCCCGTCGGCCGAGAGGATCTGCGCGGGGCGATCGACGCGCGCCTTGCGGATGTCGCTAATGCTGGGCGTGAACGGAATCAACACGAGCACGTACAGCACGACTAGGGCGGGCGGGGTCGCGAGCGCGAACAGCACGCCGCGCCGGGTCGGATGCCGCATGCGGCGCGCCCATGTGATGCATGAATCCCGGACGGTCGTTATGAGTCGGTGCGTCACGCTGCGCTCAGCCTGGTCTGAAAAGGCTGCATGGTACCAAACGGCCGGATCTGCCGCGGCCGATCGCCGCGTGGCGCACGGCGCGCATCGCGCTCACTCAATGTCTTGCCGAAGTACGCATCGTTGCTGACAGCGCTTGTTTTTAGTTACCCGGGGATGTGTGGGCGCTCGATGTCAGGTCGCTTCACTGCGATGTTTGCCTCAGTCCTGGCGTGATCGGCAAGCCGTCAAAATGCCGCGCAGAAGATCGCCTGGTGGCGGCGGACATCCCGGAATCGTGACGTCGACCGGTAGGATCGACGAGACTGGACCGCACACCGCGTAGCTGCCGGCAAAGATGCCGCCCGTACACGCGCATTCGCCGGCTGCAACCACGAGCTTCGGGGCGGGCGTCGCGTCGTAAGCAGCGAGCACGGCTGCCCGCATGTTCAGTGTCACGGGACCGGTCACTAGCAACAAGTCTGCGTGCCGCGGACTTGCGACGAACTTGATGCCGAGCCCTTCGATGTTGTAGTACGGGTTGTTCAGTGCGTGAATTTCCAGTTCGCAACCATTGCACGAACCCGCGTCGATCTGACGAATGCACAGTGCCCGCCCGAGCAGATCGAGAATGTCCTGGCGAATCTGCTGTTCCTCGTGGCGCCTGACGTCTTCTGCTGCCGGCACGGCTTCGTCCGGAAAATCGGTGCGCGCGAATTGACGAATGAGTTGCCACATCAGAGATCATGCCCCGCGTAGTTCAGATTGAACGACTTGTTGATCAACGGAAAATCGGGAACGATGTTGCCGATGATCGCGTGCTCTAGCGCCGGCCAGTTTTGCCACGACGGATCATGGCAATGACACCGTACAACCGTATCGCCCGGGGCCGTCTCCAGCGCAACGAACACGTCACCGCGCCAGCCCTCGACCCACCCGATCCCTAGGGAATGCTCGGCCGCGTGCGTCACGTCGACGACGATCGGCCCCTGCGGAAGATTTGCCAGCAGCAACCGTATTAAACGGAGCGATTCGTCGATTTCGGAAAAACGGACGGCGACGCGCGCAGCGACGTCACCGCGTGCGTCGCTCGCAATGTTGACGGCGAGCTCGCCATACGGGGCCGCTTGCAGGTTTGCGCGCAGGTCGAACGTCCGGCCGCTGGCGCGGGCCGCCATGCCACGCACGCCGAAATGGTCGACGACATCGGGCGTCAATCGGCCGGTGCCGAGAAAGCGGTCCTGCAGGCCCGACTGATCGTCGTAAATTTGCCGCATCGCGTGGACGTCGCGTTCGATGCGTTCGCATTGAGCAGACAACTCGGCTGCGTGCTCGGAAGAAAGGTCGACTGCCACGCCCCCCGGCACAATCCGATCCATCAGGTAGCGATGGCCGAATGCCCGAGCGTTCGTCCGTATCCAGTCCTCCTTGAACCGCGAAAATTGAGCGAGACCGAATCCGAAACCGGCATCGTTGCCGAGTGCACCCAAGTCGCCAAGATGATTGGCGACGCGCTCGCACTCGAGCAGGAGCGCACGCAAAGACAGCGCACGCTTGGGCAACGCGACATCGCACGCTTGCTCGAGTGCCATGCAGTAGGCCCATGAGAACGCTACCGTCGAATCGCCGGCGATCCGGCCGGCGACCCGGTGGCCGTGCGAGGCGGGCGTTCGCTCGAACAGTCGCTCCACACCGCGATGCGCGTAGCCGAGGCGCTCTTCGAGCCGCAGCACCTTCTCGCCGACGACCGAAAACCGGAAATGGCCCGGCTCGATCGTGCCGGCGTGAATGGGCCCGACGGCGATCTCGTGCACGCCATCGCCGGCCACCCGCACGAACGGATAATCCGCTTCGTTCGACTCGAATCGTTCGATGCCCGTTGCCCGTTTTTGCAGCGGGAAGTAATCGGCGGGCCAGTTTCCATGATGGAGCCACCGGCGCGTGTCCTGGGCGCCACGCGCACGCAGGCCCGTCAGATCGAAAATCGCCCGCTGCATGCGCGCTGCGTACGGAAAAATGGCGGCCAGATCGGGAAAATCCCCTTCGGGCCGCGGCATGCCGCCCGTCGCCAGACGTACCCACAGGATGCCGTCCTCGCATTCATAGGCCGCGTTTACCGACAATACGCGATCCGGCGCTTCGCCGCCCCACATCGCAACGAGCCGGCTTTGTCCCGACCGCGCCGCATGCGCGATCTCGAGCCACTCCACTTCGCCAGCTTCGGTCACGATGGCGGGCATCCGACCCGCGCCTTGTGCAAGGCGTGCCGAACCGTGGATTTGCATCGAGTCGAGTCGCATTGTCTACCCCGCCAGCATCGTTGCAGCCTGGCGATACCACGTCGCCAAATAGGGCGGCACGTAAAGGCCGAGCATCAGGCCGATCCCCAGATGGACGAACACCGGCAGCAGCGCTGGGCGGTACGCGAGCGGCTTGGCCGTCGTCGCGCCACCGAACACCATCTGCTGCACGCGCGCGAAGATCGCCGCGAACGCTACAGCAAGCCCGAGCAGCAGAAACGGCGCGGTCCACGGTAGCGTGTTCATCGCCGTCGTCAAGATCAGGAACTCGCTCGCGAAAACGCCGAACGGCGGCAGCCCGAGAATCGCAAGCGTGCCGAGCATCAATCCCCAGCCGACCGTCGGGCTGACTTGCAGCAGCCCGCGGATGCCCTCGATCGTTTGCGTTCCCGCTTTCTGCACGGCGTGGCCGACTACGAAGAAGATCGCCGACTTGACGAGCGAGTGAACAGTCATGTGCAGTAGTCCGGCGAACGTCGCGACCGGTCCGCCGAGCCCGAACGCGAAGGTCATCATCCCCATGTGTTCGATCGACGAATACGAGAACAGCCGCTTGACGTCTTTCTGCCGAAATAGGGAGAACGACGCGACCAGCACCGACACGAGTCCGAATCCGACCAGCAGCCGCCCCGGCAGGCCGTTGCCGAGCGCGCCGTCGGCGAGGGCCTTGCAGCGCAGCACTGCGTACAGGGCGACGTTCAGCAGCAAGCCGGACAACACCGCCGAAATCGGCGTCGGACCTTCGGCATGCGCATCCGGCAACCAGCTGTGCATCGGCACGAGTCCGACCTTGGTGCCATAACCGACGAGCAGGAACACGAACGCGATCGAAACGATCGTCGGATCGAGCTGCGCCTTGACCGCGGCTAGGCTCGTCCACAGTAGCGCATCGCCGCCGGTTAGTTGCCGGCTCGCCGCAAGGTACAGCAAGATCGTGCCGAACAGCGCCTGTGCAATGCCGACGCCGCACAGGATGAAGTACTTCCATGCCGCCTCGAGACTCGCGGCGGTCCGGTAGACGCTCACGAGCAGCACGGTCGCGAGCGTTGCGGCCTCCATCGCGACCCACAGCACGCCAAGATTGTTGGTCAAGAGCGCGAGCAGCATCGCGAACATGAAGAGTTGATACATGCTGTGATAAAGCCGCATTCGTGCGGGCGTCATCCGGCCGCGGGCTTCCTCGACTTGCATGTACGGCCGCGAGAACAGCGATGTCGTCCAACCGACGAACGCAGTGAGCGCAACCAGATATACGTTGAGCGGATCGATGAAGAAGGCGCGCCCGAACGCAAAGGACGGCCCGTGTTCGACGGTGCGCGCGGCGAGCGCGAGCGTCGCCGCGAATGTCACGAGGCTGAAGCCGACGTTCAAGCTGCGCGCGGCGGAGCTCGGCCGCACGCACGCCAGGCATCCGGCCGCCAAGAGCGGCATGCCGAGCACGATGAACACGATTTGAGCGTTATTCATCCTTGAGCTTCTCGAGATGACGGATGTCGAGACTGTCGAACTGCTCGCGAATCTGAAACATGAACACGCCGAGAATCAGAATGCCGATCAGCACGTCGAGCCCGATGCCGAGTTCGACGACCATCGGCATGCCGTTGGTCGCAGCGGCCGCCGCGAAGAACAGCCCGTTTTCCATCGACAGAAACCCGATCACCTGGGGAATCGCCTTAGCGCGCGTGATCATCGACATGAACGACAGCAGCACACACGCGAGCGCGATCCCGAGTGTGCCACGCGCCACCGACGTGGCAAGCTGGCTGATCGGCGACGCGACGTTGAACGCGATCACCACGAGCACGATGCCGATCAGCAGCGTCGTCGGAATGTTGATGAGCGGCTCGACATCGGCCTGGACATCGAGCCGGCGAACCAGCCGGTATAGGATCCATGGAATCAGGCCGACCTTCAGCACCAGCGTCAGCCCGGCGGATACATACAGGTGCGCGTCATCCGTCACGAAGCCGAGTATCAGGTTCGCCGACACGAGCGTGACGCCCTGCAGCGTATAGAGATGGATCAGCGTCAAAATCCGGCGCTGGCTGAGCATTGCAAACGACAGCATCAGCAGCACGGCCGCAAGGAAGTTGATGAGTTGCGTCGCGTAACCGTGCATTCACGCCCCCAGCAGCAGATGAACGAGCATGCCGATCACCGCGAGCAGAAACGCGGTTGCCAGAAACTCCGGCACCCGAAAGATCCGCATTTTCGCGTTGACCGTCTCGACGACGGCAAGCGCGGCGCCGCCCGCCATCAGCTTGACGACGAGTACCGGCACGGCCAGCAGCAGCGCGACTGGATTGCCTGCGCTTGCGATACCCCATGGCAGGAACAGCGCAAGGCCGATGCAGGAATAAGCAAACAGCTTGAGGCTGGCTGCCCACTCCATCAGCGCGAGGTGTCGCCCCGAGTACTCGAGGATCAGCGCCTCGTGGATCATCGTGAGTTCGAGGTGGGTGGTCGGATTGTCGACGGGCAGCCGCGCGTTTTCGGCAAGCGACACCAGTGTGAAGGCGATACCCGCGAACGCTAGACTCGGATAGATCGTGAGTTCGTGACGCCCAAGCGTTGCAACGATGCTCGTCAGCAGCGTCGACTGCGTAATCAGCGAGGCCGATAGCAGCACCATCAGCAGCGCAGGTTCCGCGAGGAAGCCAATCAGCATTTCGCGGCGGGCGCCGAGCGTGCCGAATGCCGTGCCGATGTCCATCGCCGCGAGCGACAGCGCGACGCGGGCCAGTGCGAATAGACCGACCAGCGCGATCGCGTCTGCGGCGGGCGACAGCGGCAGCTCGGTCGACAGCGTCGGCACGATCGCGCACGCGAGCGTCATCGCAGCCCAAACGACGTAGGGTGCGCCGCGGAACACCGGACTCGCATCGTATGCGAGAACCGATTCCTTGTTGAATAACTTGTGGAGCATCCGATACGGCTGCCAGATGGACGGCGCGCGCCGGTTCTGCAGCCATGCGCGGCACTGGTTGACCCACCCGGTGAGCAGTGGCGCGGCCGCGAGCGCGACCACGATCTCGAGGGTCTGCGATAACACGCCGGATAGGGTTACCATCGCCTCACCAGCATCAGGAGCAGGATCAGCACGACGAAGCTGTAGGTCAGATACACAGCGATCTTGCCCGTCTGCAAGCGGCCCGCCCAGTCGGCGGCCCGTTGCGTAAGCGTCGAGATGCGCGCGTAGAGGGCCGACCAGGTTCGATCCGTGACTGACACCCGGTAGGCCGGTTGCGCGTCGAACGGCGACGGCAGTTGCCGCTCGATGTGAAATAGCGGCGCGAAGATCTCACGGATCGGCTGCCCGAAACCTTCCGCGGTGTCCTGCATCCGTGCGGTCCTGAATGGGAAACCGCAACTCCACGGTGCGGCACGCCGCAGCCGGCCGTGGTAGAAGCGCCGCACCAGCACCCAGGCGAGCCCACAGCACGCAATGAAAAACAGCATGAATATCGCGGGCATGTAGCTCGCCCGCGCAGTCGACACAGGGACGAACAGCAACCAGCCGTGATTTTCGGCGCCGATGCCGGCGCCGACGAGCGCGCGCGTGACGCGATCCAGCAGCTTGACGAACTGCGCGGGCATGAGTCCGAGCAGCACGCCAATGGCGGCAAACCAACTGAACGCCACCCGTTCCCATGCGTTCGCGTCGCGAGCGCGGTCCAGCTTCGCCTCCCTCGGTTGCCCGAGGAACACGATGCCGAAGAACTTGACCATCGTATAGCCCGCCAGCGCGGCCGACATCGCGATCAGTGCGGCGACGATCGGCACCGTCATCGCGAGCAGCGAGTCCGGCAGCCCCGGCGTGAACAAGACACTTTGCAGCAGCAACCACTCTGCAGCGAATCCACTGAGCGGCGGTAAGCCCGCGCTCGCCGCGACGCCTGCAAGCACCGCCCACGCGGTCCACGGCATGAAGCGGATCAGTCCGCCGAGCTTGCCGAGATTGCGTTCTCCGGTTGCGTGCAACACGGCGCCCGTGCCAAGGAATAGCAGGCTTTTGAACGCCGCGTGGGCCACGATTTGATAGAGCATGGCGGTCAACGCGAGCGCGGAAAGGCTCGTCATCCCGTATGCGCGAAACAGCACCGCGATCCCCAGTGCGATGACCATCAGCCCGATGTTGTCGATCGACGAATAGGCGAGCAGGCGTTTCATGTCGACCTGAATGGTGCTGAACGCTACGCCAAGCAGCGCGGTAACCACGCCCAGGACGAGCAGTAGCGCGCCCCACCACGCGATCTGCACGTGCAGCAGGTCGAACACGGTACGCAGCAGGCCGTACAGCCCCACTTTCAGCACGAATCCGCTCAGCAGCGCCGACACGGGGGACGGCGCGGCGGGGTGCGCCTCGGGCAGCCAGACGTGCAGCGGAAAGATACCCGCCTTTGCGCCAAAGCCGACGAGCGCCAACAGGAACGCAAGCGACGCCCAGAACGTGCCGAGCGATTGTGCACGCATGTTGGCGAACGTGTAGTCGCCAGTGCGCGCCTGCAGGATGCCGAAACAGAGCAGCAGCGCGAGTGCGCCGACGTGCGAAATCAGGAAATACAAGTAGCCCGCCCGGCGGATCTCGCCGATGCGGTGGTTGGTCATCACCAGAAACGTCGCGGACAGCGTCAGCGTTTCCCAGGCGACCATGAACACGTACGCATCGTCAGCGACGAGCACAAGGGCGATGCTCGCGACGCACACGTGGTATTCGAAGCAAATCAACCCCGGCGCAGACCCTTCGCCCTTACGGAAGTAGCCGGCGGAAAAACTGCCGATTCCCGCGCTGACGACACCGAGCACGAACAGGAAATAGCCGGAGAGCTGGTCGACGCGCAGATGAAATGGCAAGCCGGGTAGCCCGATCGGCAACACGGTGGCGGACGGCTGCGCAAAGATGCCAACGAGCCCCGCCGCGCCCAACAACAGTCCGCCCAGTGCGCCGAGCGGAAACAGCCCATGCGAGACGAGCCGCGTGCGATGCAGCACCCCGAGTCCGAGCGTGCCGATCGCGAGCCAGGCGGCCGCGGCCAGCAAGACCAAATGGACGACAGGCACGGGGGGCATCCGGAATGTCTCCAGTACGCTCGGGTTTAACGAGGTGCACGAAACGGCCGCAGAATCGACGGCATAGTTCCGTGCGCATTATGACACCGAAAGGCCCATATAGCTAACAGAGCATGATAATGTGGTTATCATGTGAACCACATGACCTTATTTACTGGAATAGGCCGAAAGTCAATGCGGGCTCAACCTGGAGAACGCATGGCAGATGCATTACAATTTGATTAGCATATTTGCCGATCCTTCCCTGCAATGGAAACGAAAACAGCACGCCTGACCATTCTGATCGATCCCGCGAAGAAGGAAGCCTTTGAAATGCTTTGCGCGGCACAAGATCTGACGTCGTCGCAGGTGGTGCGGCAGTTGATCCGCGAGTATCTCGAGCGACACGGCGTGAGCTACAAGACCAAGAGTGCGCTCGGCAAGCGGGTGAAGCGAAGCGCGGGTTGAACCCAATCGTCCCGCATGCGCGCCCCCTGGCCCCTGCGCACGGGCTACAATAGCGCTTTTCGCGCTTTGTCCGTCCCCTGGGGCGGCGCCTGCGCGGGCGCCAGACGGCCGGTTTGCTCGATTCAACCTCCTTTCCTCGATTGAACGGTTTTCCTCATGAGTACTATTCTTGAAAGCCTCCCGGCTGGCCAGAAGGTCGGCATCGCCTTCTCCGGCGGCCTCGACACGAGCGCCGCGCTGCACTGGATGAAGCTCAAGGGCGCGGTCCCGTATGCCTACACGGCCAATTTGGGCCAGCCCGACGAGGACGATTACGATTCGATTCCCCGCCGCGCGCTCGAATACGGCGCGGCCGGCGCCCGCTTGATCGACTGCCGCGCGCAACTCGTCGCCGAAGGCATCGCGGCGCTGCAATGCGGCGCCTTCCATGTCTCGACCGCCGGCCTGACCTACTTCAACACCACGCCGATCGGCCGCGCCGTCACGGGCACGATGCTCGTCGCCGCGATGAAGGAAGACGGCGTCAACATCTGGGGCGACGGCAGCACGTACAAGGGCAACGACATCGAGCGCTTCTACCGCTATGGCCTGCTGGTCAACCCCGGTCTGAAGATCTACAAGCCCTGGCTCGATCAGCAATTCATCGACGAGCTCGGCGGCCGCGCGGAAATGTCCGAGTTCATGCGCCAATCGGGTTTCGAATACAAGATGTCGGCCGAGAAGGCTTATTCGACCGATTCGAACCTGCTCGGCGCCACGCACGAAGCGAAGGACCTCGAAAGCCTCGAATCCGGCATCAAGATCGTGAACCCGATCATGGGCGTGGCGTTCTGGCGCGACGATGTGAAGATCGCCAAGGAAGAAGTCACGATTCGCTTCGAGGAAGGCCGCCCCGTGGCACTGAACGGCGTCGAATATGCCGATGCCGTCGAGTTGATGCTCGAGGCCAATCGCATCGGCGGTCGTCACGGCCTGGGCATGAGCGATCAGATCGAGAACCGCATCATCGAAGCGAAAAGCCGCGGCATCTATGAGGCTCCGGGGCTCGCGCTGCTGTTTATCGCCTACGAGCGTCTCGTCACGGGCATCCACAACGAAGACACGATCGAGCAATACCGCGACAATGGCCGCCGTCTCGGCCGCTTGCTCTATCAGGGCCGTTGGTTCGACCCGCAAGCCATCATGCTGCGCGAGACGGCCCAACGCTGGGTGGCGCGCGCTATCACGGGCGAGGTGACGGTCGAACTGCGTCGCGGCAACGATTATTCGCTGCTCAGCACCAAGTCGCCGAACCTGACCTATCAGCCGGAACGTTTGTCGATGGAGAAGGTGCAATCGACGTTCTCGCCGCGCGATCGGATCGGCCAGTTGACCATGCGCAATCTCGACATCACCGACACGCGCGAAAAGCTGCGCATCTACTCGCAAGTCGGGCTGCTCACGCCGGGCGAGGCGTCGGCGCTCCCGCAAATCAAGGGCGACGAGAAGTAAGCGGCCAGCCTCCGCGGCCGCGCAATGGCGCGGCCGTACCCCTCGCGTGCGGTGATCGACCGCACGCTTGCCATTCATCCCTTTGGTGTTTCGGCCGCTGTTGGCCGCGTCGCAAGTGCCATAATCGACGCCTCTAATGCGGCCCGGAGCGACGGTAATGAGAAACATCGACAATCCCTCACACGATCTAGAAGTCGGCGTTGCGGACGCGACGCAAGACACGACCCGAATCGACGACGTCCGCATCGGCGCGGTGCGTCCGCTGATTTCTCCCGCGCTCCTGCAAGACGAACTGCCCGTGCCGTCCGACGTGCAAACGCTCGTCGAGCGCACGCGAGTGGAAATTGGCGACATCCTGCACGGCCGCGACGATCGGCTCGTGACGGTGGTCGGCCCCTGTTCGATCCACGATCACGATCAAGCGCTCGATTATGCCCAGCGCCTCAAGGCCGCCGCTGCGCAATGGCGCGACGAGTTGCTCATCGTCATGCGCGTGTATTTCGAGAAGCCGCGCACGACGGTGGGGTGGAAGGGCTACATCAACGATCCGCGGCTCGACGGCAGCTTCCGAATCAACGAAGGTTTGCGCGCCGCGCGCCGGTTGCTGCTCGATATCAACGGGCTGGGGCTGCCGGCGGCAACCGAGTTTCTCGACTTGCTGGGCCCGCAATACATCGCCGATCTGATCGCATGGGGCGCCATCGGCGCGCGCACGACGGAGAGCCAAAGCCATCGCCAGCTGGCCTCGGGCCTGAGTTGCCCGATCGGGTTCAAGAACGGTACCGACGGCGGCGTGCAGATCGCGGCCGACGCGATCGTCGCGGCGCGTGCGAGCCACGCGTTCATGGGTATGACGAAAATGGGCATGGCCGCGATTTTCGAAACGCGCGGCAATCAGGACGCCCATGTGATCTTGCGCGGCGGCAAGCAGGGGCCGAACTACGATCGGGCGAGCGTCGAAGCATGTTGCGCGGCGCTCCGATCGGCCGGGCTGCGCGAACAAGTGATGATCGATTGCTCCCACGCCAATTCGGGCAAGGCGCACGAGAAGCAGATCGACGTCGCGAGCGATATCGGCGAGCAGCTTTCGAGCGGCGACACGCGCATCATCGGCGTCATGATCGAGAGCCACTTGGAGGCCGGCCGCCAGGATTTGAAGCCGGGCGTGCCGTTGCGTCACGGCGTGTCGATCACCGATGCCTGTTTGAGTTGGGCGCAAACCGAGCCAGTGCTCGAGTCGCTCGCGCAGGCCGTGCGCAGGCGGCGCTCCCGCTAGCGCTGCGTCGGGCCCACGGCGCAGCGCCGTGCCGTGCCTTAGATCACGAGCCGTGAGATCTTCGTGCCTTCCAGCGAAACGCCGGCCATCAATCCCGCGTTCGTGAGCACGAACGCTTCCACCGGACCCGTCGCGGTCGACGTGTCGACATTGCCGTTCGCACCGACGCGCACCACGGCGACGGTGGCGTCGACCCCGGCCGCCCAGCCTTGGCTGTGCGTGAATTTATCGAGGGCCTCTTGCGTCATGAAGAGCATGATGATGGCTTTCGACTGCGCGCCGATCTGCAGCCCGAACGAGGCCGCTGCAATGCTGTAATAGCCGCTCGTTTGCCCGCCGATGCGTAGCGAGCCTTGCCCGTATTGCCCGCCCACCCAGAAGCCTGCGGAGATGACCGAGGGGAACACGAGTACGCCGCGCGCGCTGCTGACGAGCTCGCGCGACCCACGCACTGTCGAGTAAAGACGAGCGAGCGTTGCGTCGACGTCGGCGTCGATCGACGCGCGCCGTCCGGCGTTGGCCTCGGGCGTGGCGCTCGAGGAGGGCGGCGTGGTCGTGCATCCCGAGAGCGCGAGTCCGCTCGAGGCGAGCGCGGCGCCCGTCAGTGCGATGAATCGGCGGCGTTGCATGAATCCTCCTGATAAGACGCACGATCGGATGACGGCCTGTAGCGAGATGCGTGGCACTCGGCACAGGCCGCAAGACTACACAATACGAAGACACCTCAAACGCCGCGGGAGTTCAGTCTTATTCGTCTCAATGAGGGACCTCCACCACGCCGTGGCGCGCCTCGATCGCGTTGCTGCCCGGGTTCGATTGAATCGCGGGCAAGTTGGCCGTGGACAGGGCCGGGGCCGCACCGGGCGTGCCGCCGCGCGGCACGGTGCGGATGACTTGCGACGGCGGCAGCGGCGCGCCCTCGTGCAAATGACGCCACATGAGGTCGAGCGCTTGGAGGTAGTAGTAATGGACCGGCACGAAGCGCGTATCGAAACCGGGCACGCCGAGGAACGCGTCGAAGTGCTGGCCGTTGGTTACCTCATACAGCGAGACCTGGCTGCGTCCGCCTTCTCGCAGGCTGTTCGCCGCGAGGTAAGCGCGCGAAGCGTGATTGATCGGGACCAGCGCGTCGCTGCGGCCTTGGACGAGAATCGCGGGCTTGCCGTGCAAGTCGGCTTCGACGCTGACGGCGCGCACACTCATGCGCATACGCGGGTCGTGCTGCGTCCAAAGGCGGCGCATGCATACGGCGCCCGCAAAGCTTGCGTCGGGCGTAGCGAGCCGGTGATCGGCCGCTGCCGTCGTCCCATCGCCATAGACGAGGCTGATGCCATTGGTCGGGGGAATCCCGTTGCCGAGGCCGAAAACGGTCGGCATGGGCGAGACGGCCGGCGGCACGCCTGCCGCGCCCGTCGCCGGGTTCGTCGTGCCGAAGCTGAAGCCGCAAAGGTTATCGAGCACGCTCGAGCGCGTATAAGCGTTCGCGTAAGTTACGGCGACGGCCGGCTCGGCCTGGGAGTCCCACATCGGTGCTTGCAGCAAGTCCGAATCGGCTTCGTAGCCCGCGGCATGCAGTTGCGCGAGCGCATCGTCGGCTTGCGCTTGCAGGTCGGCGCCTTTCACGTAGCCGGCCGCCGCGAGCGAGGCGCAGCGCGCTTGCCGAATCGCCGTGGTGCGCGCAAGCGGTAGCGCGGTCAGATAAGGCGCACCGGTTGCGGCTTGTGCAAGCGCCGCGCACGGTTGCAGCAGATTGGCGAGCGTCACGTAATCGGCCAGCGGTTTGCCTGCTTGAGCGATCGGCTGGCCGCCTTCGAGGACGCGAGCTCGATGGGGCATGTCTACGTTGATCTGCGGCTCGCCCACGACGACCGCCGTGATCCACCCGCGTTTGTCTTGCTCGGCTGCGGCGAGCGATGCGCCGCCGCCGTTGCTGACCGAGGCGGCGATCGTCGTGATGCTGCCCGGCTCATAGCGCACGCGATGGTGCGAGCCCGCGGCGGCCGGACCGAATTGGTGGTTCAACACCCAGTAGGCGAATTGAACCGCTTCGAGCGTGTCCGTGCCCCAATCCTGCTCCGGGTTTTGTTGCGAATGAGCGTGTTTGAATGCGTACCGATAGGGGAAGGCTGCGTTGTAGCGCGCGAGGTCGCTCGCGCTCGCATCGACCGTGAACAGGCTTTTCTTGCCTGCGCTCGCGGCGTCGGCAAGCAGCCCGTCGATGAGCGTGACCTGCCCCGTCATCAGATCTTGCGCGCCGTTGCCCGAGCCTTTGTCGGTATAGGCGACCGCGCAGCCGCGCTTGAGCCCCCATTCGCCTGCTGCGGAAATGGCGCCGTAGACGCCTCGCGAGCCCGACGATGTCGCGGTGACGATGCAAGGTTTCTGCGGATCGAATTGCGTGGGCACTTGCACCATCAACGTGACGTTTTGCTTACCGCTGCCATTGTCCGCATAGGCGATGTATTCGGCGCCGGCGATCTTTCCTTCGCCGAGGGTGTCGTTGCCGTCGACGTCGATATTGGGACCCCAGAATCGTCCATAACCGCCATTGGCCGTCATATCGACGAGCGCGCGGTAGTTCGACCAGATCGCTAGCCGGCGCAATTCGGCTGCGGTTGGGCTAGCGGGGTTCGCGATCGTGGGTGCGGGCCCCGCGAGCCCGGTTTTGCCGAGCCCGGCCGTGAGCAAGTCGTCGCTGACGCCGTCGTAGGTCGTGGCGCTCAAGCTGCTTGGGACGACGAACCACGGCAAGCGATCGACATGGGATCGCGCGCCGTCGCGATCATCCGCACGCGCCGTGGACGAGAACGATGCGCAGGCAATCGCCGCGCCCGTGAGTAGAACCGCAAGGGGAGTTGCAAGAGGAGTGGCTTTCATCGGTGTCTCCATGCAATGCTTGTTGAGCGTGGGCGCGCGGTGCGCCGTTTTTCGATGCGAAGACCCTGCGTGACACTGCCATGACATCGACGCGCAGCACGAGCGTGAAGAGCGGGGCGCGTTACCGTCGGTCGATCACGCGATTGTGAGCAAACTTGCTGGGGCCATCAACTTTTGTTTTCCCTGCGACGTTCGCAAGCCCATTATTAGCGTGAACAGGCCCGAGTGCCGTCAAATGTTCGACGAGCCTCTGGGCGGCCGGCTGCAATGCTTCGTAGTCCTTGAAGCACACGGCGAATCGGCGCTCGGCCCATGCATCGGTCAGCGCAACGATCTTCACGTCGAAAAGCCGGGCGTAGGTTCGCCCCACTTCGGCAGGCACGACGCTGATGCCGAGGTTGGCCGCCACGACGCGAAACGTTGCGTCGAGCGTGGAGACGATCATGCGATACGACACGCTGCGTCCCAGCGCGGCTGCGGCCCGGCGCAGCATGGTGTGCACGGCCGTCGACGGCGGCAAGCCCACATGCTCGTAATCGAGCGTTTGCTCGAACGAAAGCGATGTGTGGCGCGCAAGCGAGTGGCCGGGATGGACGGCCAACGCCAAATGGTCGTGCCGGTAGGGGCGGTGCGTGAGTCCCTGCAGATCGGCATTGTCCCAACAGACGCCGATCGAGGTTTCGCCGTCGCGCACGCGCCGCACGAGTTCGAGCGAGATTTGCTCGTCGACGCTGACCTTCACGTTCTCGTGCTCGGGCTGACGCAGAAACGAGGCGATATCGTCGAGCAACGTCTCGGCAATGGCCGATGCCGATGCGCATACCGTTACGCTGCCGACGAGCCCGCGCTTGAAACCCGCGACATCGTTGGCGATCCGCTCCATCGTAAAGAGCGCGGTGCGCGCATGTTCGAGCAGGACGATGCCGGCCGGCGTCGGTTGCACGCCGCGGCGGGTGCGCACGAGGAGCGGGACCGCCAGATCGTTTTCGAGCTGCGCGATGCGTTTGCTGATCGCCGACGGCTCGATGTGCATTTCTTCGGCGGCCCGCGCCATATTGCGGTGATCGCAGACCGCCACGAACAGGCGCAGCGTCTTCAAGTCGATGTCACGCATTGGAATGCCCGTGGGGTATGAAGTTGAGATGCGGCTTGTTGGGTTTCCGATTTGGAATGTCTCCGCTTCCAAAATAACGCTTGATGGACGAGCGGGAATGTCTAAAGTTAGCACACGGCCGGCGAGTAAGCGACCGGCGAATCACCGGAGACGATCTTTACGATGAAGTCATTCCCTACCCGCGCAATCGTCAGAGAAGTGGGCCTGCGCGATGGTCTGCAGAGCATTCGAACGATCCTGCCCACGGCTCGAAAATGCGAATGGATACGCCGGGCCTACGAGGCGGGTCAGCGCGAAATGGAGGTCGGCTCGTTCGTTCCCGCCCGCTTGATGCCGCAGTTGGCCGATACTGCCGAGCTCGTCGCCTACGCCAAGCGCTTGCCGGGCCTGGTCGTGTCGGTGCTCGTGCCGAACTTGAAAGGCGCGGAGCGTGCGTTCGAAGTGCAAGCGCATGCGCTGCTCGTGCCGTTATCGGCGAGTCGCGCACATAGCCTCGCCAACTTGCGCCGGACACCGGACGAAGTGATCGCCGAGATCGCGCGGATACGATCGGCGCGCGACGCATCGGGCTCGCGAACGCGTATCGAGGTGGGCATCAGCACGGCCTTCGGCTGCACGATTCAAGGAGAAGTGACGCAGCAAGAGGTCCTGCGTTGCATGCAGGCCGCACTCGATGCGGGCGCCGATCAAGTTGGCTTGGCCGATACGGTGGGATATGCGGGGCCTGGGGCCGTGCGCGCCCTGTTCGAGAAAGCACGCGGCATCGCAGGGCAAGCGCTGGCCTGCGCGCACTTCCACGATACGAGGGGCCTTGCATTGGCTAACGTCTATGCTGCGCTCGAAGCCGGTATCGAGCGGTTCGACGCATCGCTGGGCGGGATCGGCGGCTGTCCCCATGCGCCCGGTGCGAGCGGTAACGCATCGAGTGAGGACCTCGTCTTCATGCTCGAAGAGATGGGCGTGCATACCGGCATCGACATCGAACGTTTGCTGGCGCTGCGCGCTCAATTGCCCGCTTGGTTGCCCGGCGAGACGTTGCACGGCGCGCTTGCGCGAGCCGGTTTGCCGAAGCCATCGGCCACGGGCACCTCCCACCCTCTTGCGAGCGAGATCCAATGAGCGCCGCGTCCTCGCTACCTCTCTCGGGCATTCGTGTCGTCGAGTTCACGCATATGGTGATGGGGCCGACCTGCGGCATGATCCTCGCCGATCTCGGCGCCGAGGTGATCAAAGTCGAACCGCCCGGCGGCGACAAGACGCGCCGGCTTCCGGGTCTGGGGATCGGCTTCTTCCGCACCTTCAATCGCAACAAGAAGAGCGTGGTGATCGACATCGCGACGCCGCAAGGGCAGGCGCAGGCCGCCGAACTGATCGGCGAATGCGACGTGGTGATCGAGAACTTCCGGCCCGGCTTGATGCGCGAGTTCGGGCTCGACTACGAGACGCTCAGCGCACGCTACCCGCGGCTCGTCTATGCATCGCACAAGGGCTTTCTCCCAGGGCCGTACGAGAAGCGGCTCGCGCTCGACGAAGTCGTGCAGATGATGGGCGGCCTCGCCTATATGACCGGCCCGGTGGGGCGCCCGCTGCGCGCCGGGGCCTCGGTCAACGACATCATGGGCGGCATGTTCGGCGCGATCGGGATCTTGGCGGCGCTGCGCGAGCGCGATCGAACGGGGCGCGGGCAAGAAGTGCAAAGCGCGCTGTTCGAAAACTGCGTGTTCTTGTGCTCGCAGCATATGCAGCAGCATGCGATGACGGGCGAGCCGCTGCCACCGATGCCGGCGCGCGTGTCGGCGTGGAGCGTCTACGATGTTTTCACGCTGGATCAAGGCGAGCAATTGTTCGTCGGCGCGGTTAGCGACAAGCAATTCGTCGCGCTATGCGGGGTGCTGCAACGCCCCGACTTGGCGGCCGAGCCGCGGTTTGCGACGAACGCGCAACGCGTGGCGGCGCGCGGCGAATTGATTCCAATTCTCTCCCAGCTTTTACTGGAGCATCGCGTTGCCGAACTCGTGCCGAAGCTCGAAGCCGCGGGCATCCCCTATGCCCCGATCGTGCGGCCCGAGCAGTTGCTGGACGACCCGCATCTGAAAGCAAGCGGCGGCCTTGCCCCGATGACGACGGAGGACGGTGGCACGACCGACGTCGTGTTGCTGCCGTTGACGATGGGCGGCCGGCGGCCGGGGGTGCGGCAGGCGTTGGCCCGAATAGGGGAGCACACCCAGGAGATATTGGGGCGGATCAAAGCGCGAGTGGGATAGCGAAGCGATCGCATCGCACTGGGCCCTTTATCGTCGCCATTGGCCAGCGATTTTTACGTTCGGCCAAGAGCGGTTTCACTTAATTTAGTAGTCCTAATCGATTAATCGATTCCGCCGAAGATGCGGAACCTCACGGAGACAAACATGCAACCTATAGTGGATAGCGGTATGCTGCCGCTCGCGCGAACGACGTTCGACGACGCGGCATTAGCGGCGCCGCGCCTGGCCGCGCGGATCGATCGGCTGCCCGCATCTCGTCATCTCTGGCTGCTCGTGTTCCTCATCTCGATCGGCGGATTCTTCGAAGTCTACGACCTGATTTTCACGGGGTATATCGCCCCGGGCGTGGCCAAGAGCGGTTTGCTGAAGACGACGACGGCGGCGTTCTTTGGCCTGAACGGGATCGCGGGCTTCATTGCCGCCACCTTCGCGGGTCTATTTGTCGGCACCTTCGCGCTTGGATGGCTGCCCGATCGCTACGGACGCCGGTCGGTGTTCACCTTTTCGTTGCTCTGGTACTCGTTTGGCTCGATCGCGATGGCGTTGCAGCATACGTCGGAAGGACTGGTGCTCTGGCGGTTCATCACGGGGATCGGCGTCGGCATCGAGATCGTGACGATCGACAGCTACGTGACCGAACTCGTTCCGCAATCGATGCGCGGTCGGGCGATGGCGTTCAATCAGGCGGTCATGTTCATGGCCGCACCCGTCGCCGCGCTGCTCTCGTACTGGCTCGTACCGACGAGTGCGTTCGGCCTCGAGGGATGGCGGTGGGTGATGCTGGCCGGAGCGGGCGGGGCGGTGCTCGTTTGGTTCATTCGCAGAGCCGTGCCTGAAAGCCCGCGTTGGCTGGCGGCGCATGGGCAATTCGAACGCGGCGAACAAATCGTGTGCGAGATGGAGCACAGGGCGCAAGCCGACTTGGGGCGGGCGTTGCCTGAACCTGCTTCGGTGTTGCAGGTGCCCCCGCATCGGCGCGCGTCGTTGGCCGAACTTTGGCAAGCGCCTTATCGCGCTCGCTTGGCGCTCCTGATCGTCTTCAACTTTTGCCAGGCGATCGGATATTACGGCTTCGCGAACTGGGTGCCGACGCTGCTGGTGGGACAAGGCGTGACCGTCACGAAAAGCCTGTTGTATTCGTTCGTGATTGCGATCGCACTTCCGATCGGGCCGTTGCTCGGCATGTCGATCGCGGACCGGATCGAGCGCAAATGGATCATCGTTGCATCGGCGTTCGCGGTCGTTGTCTTTGGTTTGCTGTTCGCTCGAGGCGGCGCGGCGTCGTGGCTGATCGTCCTGGGGGTGCTGATCAGTCTCGCGGGGCAACTGATCTCGGTTTCATATCATGCGTATCAGGCCGAATTGTTTCCTACGGCCGTGCGCTGCCGCGCAAACGGCATCGTCTATTCGGCGAGCCGTGCCGGCGCGATGATGTCGGGGTTCTTGGTGGCTTCGTTGTTGCGCGACTTCGGGGTGGGGGGCGTGTTTGCCGGAATCACCGCATGCATGGTAACGGTGATGATTGCGATCGGCGGGTTCGGCCCCCGAACCAACGGCATTCAGCTGGAAGTGCTGTCGCGGTAAGAGCCGTCCCGCAGCTACCGGCCGCTGCGAGCCATTTGCAGGTCGGAGTCGAGTTCGAGTTCCGGCCTCAGATAGCGAGGCAGCGATGCGATTTCCAGCTTGCGCAACGGCTTGCTGTAGAGAAAGCCCTGCGCCACTTCGCAACCGTGCATCTCGAGAAACGCCGCTTGTTCCGGCGTCTCGACGCCCTCCGCGACGACGCGATGCCCGAGGCAGCGCGAAATCGACAGAATGGCTTTGACGAGTTCTGCGTGACGAGAATCGGTCGTGACTTTCTGCACGAAAGAGCGATCGATCTTCAGCGTATCGATTGGGAAGCGGGCGAGGTAGCTGAGCGCCGAGTACCCCGTGCCGAAATCGTCGATCGCGATCGAGCTTCCCATTTCCTTGAATGCGGCCAGGGCGCGCGTAACGGATTCGTCTTCCTCGAGCAGCAGGCTTTCGGTGATTTCGAACTCGAGCCATTCGGGCCGGCAGCCCGTTTCGTCGAGAATCCTTTCGACCGTCTGCACCAAACCTCGCGCCTGAAACTGCCGGGGCGAGAGATTGATAGCGACCGTGTGCCGCGCCGCGCTCTCCGTGTTCCACTCCGCAGCCGCTCTGCAGGCCTCGCGCAGCACCCATTTTCCGAGGTCGATGATGAGTCCCGTTTCCTCGGCGACGGGCACGAATCGATCCGGCGGAACGAAGCCCGAACCGGCGCGATTCCAGCGCAACAGCGCTTCCACGCCGATGACTCTCGCATCGCAGAACGCAACTTGCGGCTGATAGTGCAGTTCGAGTTCGCCTTGATCGATTGCACGCCGTAGCTCTGTTTCCAACTGCAAGTTCGATGTCGCTTCGACGGTTAGCTCGTTCGTGTAGAAGCGAAAGCCGCGACGGCCCGAGCGCTTGGCGAGGTACATCGCCGAATCGGCGTATTTGAGCAGATCGTCGGCGTCGGTGCTGTCGATCGGGAACAGCGCAATGCCGACGCTGCACGAGATGAACACCTCTTTGCCGCCCAGAACGAAGCGCTCGCCGAGGCGGTTGATGATCGCGGTCGAGATCTGCTCCAGCGTGCGGCGATTGCGCGCATCGGGCAGCAGAATGGCAAATTCGTCGCCGCCGAAACGCGCGACGGTATCGACGGGCCGTACGCTTTCGAGCAGCCGAATGGCCGCCTCGCGCAACAGCTCGTCGCCGACCGCGTGGCCCAGCGTGTCGTTCACGCCTTTGAAGCGATCCATGTCGATCATCATCACAGCCGTCAGCCTGTCCTGCTCGCTGGCGTCCGTTATGCGACGCAGCGCTTCATTGAACATCGTCCGGTTCGGCAAGTCCGTCAGCGGATCGTAATACGCCATGCGATGAATCTTCTCTCTCGACGCATGCAATTCGCTGATATCCCGGCCTACCGCGAGCACGGTTTCCACGTCGCCGTTCGGCCCGAATTCCGGCGTCAGCCGGATCAAATGGCACAACTGTTCGCCGTCGCCTGGCCGCCATTTCAGTTCGAATTGACTATCGACGCCGGTAGCGATCACCCGTGCGATTTCTTGCTCGTACCGCGCGGCGCTAGGGCCGCCCGGGAATTCGGACGGCATCTTGCCGAGCACGGCCTGCTCGCCGCCTGGCGCATGCGACGCAAAAGTGGGATTGACGTACAGACGGCGAAGATCGCGGTTGTAACGGGCGACCGTATCGGGCGAATGTTCGACGAGCGTACGGAATTCGCGCTCGCGCTTGGACAATTCCAGCGCCTGTTCCTCGAGGTTCTTATTCAACTCGAGAATGCGGTCGTATTGAGCTTGCAGCTCCGCACCGGCCCGATTACGCTCGGTAATGTCCAAAATTGCGCCGATCAGCCCAGCCTGGCGGCCCTCCGCGTCGTGAAACACAGCCTTCGTGAATTCGACTTCTCGGCCTTCCTTCTTTGCATTGCGCGCTTTGAATTCATAACGCTGAAT
The DNA here is from genome assembly GCF_029522115.1 of Trinickia sp. Y13. GTDB lineage: Bacteria > Pseudomonadota > Gammaproteobacteria > Burkholderiales > Burkholderiaceae > Trinickia. Next base: position 126,267 of record NZ_JAKWFK010000005.1, read on the forward strand.
GCCGCCGTGCGTAAATAGCTCTTCGTCCTTTTCGAAATAAGTTTTCGCCATTTCGGGCGGATTGACTTCGAATACGGTCTTGCCGACGAATTGCGCCTTCGAAATCCCTAAGAAATCTTCGAACGCTCGGTTCAGTTGAAGATAGCGCCCGTGCCTGTCTTTGGAAAAGACCGGAATCGGAATCGTGTCGAGCAGCGATTCGAGGAACGATTCGCGTTCGCGCAGCTGCGCCTCGGCGTGGATGCGCGCGGTGATGTCGAAGCAGATCGCGAGAACGCCCGGTATGCCGTCTTTGGCGGGATCGGCCGCCAACTGGACGAGGTAATGCTGACGTTGCGCCGAGGGCAAGCCGTCGAATGCGAGCTCCATCTCGCGCGCGACCCCTGTGGCGGCAACTTCCCGGATTGCATCGAGGTAGCGCCGGTAGCGCGGGGCGGAAAGCAGTTGAGCTTCGCTGAGCAACACGTGCGAGCCGCCCGACAAGGCGGTCATCATTGCCGTGGCGGCACGATTCATGTAGCGTCGCTGGCCGCTTGCATCGTAGCGAATGACGGCGATATGCAGATCGCCGACTGGCACACGGTACTCGTCCTCGCGGTCCATCTCAGGGTTTTCCATGCCGTCCAAGTGGCTGTTCGTCCAAGCAGTGCCGCTCAGGCTGCGGTTCCCGAATCGGCTGCGTCGCTGCGCGCCGAAGCTGCGCTCTCTGCCGGGATAACGGCAGGAATGTGGGATTTCTGAAGTGTGCGGACAACCCTAGCGTTAGGCGGGAAATCAGCAGCGGGCCTTGGCCGGGCGGTTTGCGTGCCCTTCCTGATGTCGGGCAAGCGCGCCGCTACAACCGTTGCCGCGCGGCGGCCTCCGATCAAATGGGATTCACTTCTTTGCTCGCTTGGGCTTGGCCGCGGCGTTCGCGGCATTGAGTTCGACCGCTTCGCGGATCAGCGCCTTGAACGCTTTTGCGTCGATCTCTTCGCCCTCTCGAAGGTCGATGGCGCGGCGGGCATTGCCGTCCAGACTCGAGTTGAAGAGCTTGGATGGATCCTTCAACGCGGCGCCTTTGAGAAAGGTTAGCTTCACGACCGCTTTGTACGATTCTCCGGTGCAAATGATGCCGTCGTGCGACCACACGGGGGTGCCCATCCATTTCCACTCTTCCAAGACATTGGGCTCGGCTTCTTGAATCAGTGCGCGTACGGTCTTCAAAGTCTCGCCGCGCCAATCGCCCAAGCTTGCGATTTTTTCATCGATGAGCTCGGATGCGGGCCGGCCTTCCGTCGGGTTCGCTTTGTTCAACGTCTTCTCCCACGCGTCAAGGTTCTTATAGAAGTCAAGCGGCGTCCGGCGAGGACGACAGGCGTCGCTCCATCGCCGGGCATGCTTATCGCGCCTAGTATGATGCACCGAATCGAGCCCGAACGATCTCGATTCGAACGGACGCGCGTGCCGCCGTGCATCGCTTTGCTACGCTACTGCCGTCATTGCGGAATCGGAAAATCGATTTCCGTATCGTTGACGCGGTTGAACAGATTCGTAAACGTGATCAACGAAATGGCAAGCAACGCTTCGACGATTTGCGCAGGCGAATAACCCGCTTCGCGCACGGCCGCCAGCACGGCGGGGTCGGTCGTGCCCTGCGTGCTGGCAACCGTGCGAGCGAACGTGACGAGCGCATCGCGTCGCGCATCGTCCAACGCCTCGCCCGCGCGAAGCCGACGCAAGCTGTCGGATTGCAAACCCGCGCGCTGGCCCAGCATCGAATGGGCGGCTACGCAATAATCGCAACCGTTGAGCGAACTGACGGCGATTCGAATCGCTTCGATCTCCGCCTTGCTCAGTTGGCCGTTGGCAAGCACGGCGTCGCCTTGCAGCATGAGTTCGAGCGTGGCGGGGCTGTAGCCGCCGATCAGCGCATACGCGTTCGGCACCTTGCCGGCTGCCTTGCGGACGCGATCGAACACCTGACGTGCTGCGTCGGACGTGTCGTCGGGGGCGATGGCGGGAAGTCTGGACATGTTGTTCTCCTGGGTTGCATTCGGTGGATAAAGCCGCGTGATGCGGTGTCTGTACTTTAAGAAGGCGGGTGGTTTCTATGAATGCTCGCTAGGCTCACAAACATGCTCGATCGTTCCAACATGAACAGGCCGATGGATATGGATTTGCTCGATGGACTGTTGAACCTCGGCGCCGTCGACGGCCGCCTCGACGAGCGATGCGAATTGCGCTCGCCGTGGGCGCTCGAGAACGCAGGCACCGGGCCGAGAGAAATCCCCTACCACGCCGTGATCGCGGGCGCCGCGGTGGTGCGGGGGCCGAGCCTCGAACCGACCACGCTATATGCGGGTGACATCCTGATGTTGCCCTCGGGCGAGGCGCACAGCATCGTGGACCAGGCGGACGGCGCGACGCTCGCCCAGGGGCGGTCCAGCCACGCGCTACAGACGAGGCGCGACGAGATGGGCAGCGTGCCCACGGTTCTACTGTGCGGGCGGTTCTTATTGGCCTACTCGGCCTGGCGGCTGTATCGCGCGTTGCTTCCGGAGCATGTGATCGTGCGCGCCCATGCGGGTGCCGCCGAGAGCGCAATCGCGACATCGAGCGAGGCGCGATTGAGCCGTTTGCTCATGCTGATGAAAGAGGAGGCCGAGCAATTGCAGCCCGGCTACGCCGCCGTTTTGCGGAACTTATCCGCGGCGCTGTTCGGCCTCACGTTACGCGCGGCGATGCATGAATCTCACGCCCCCGCGGGCATGCTTGCATTGGCCGCTCATCCGCGCCTACGGGAGCTCGCGGTGCGAATCGTTCAAACGCCGTCGCAAGCATGGACGATCGAGGAGATGGGCGAGATTGCGAATATGTCGCGTTCGTCGTTGATTCGCAGCTTCGGCGCCGTGGCTGGGATGACGCCCGCCGAATTCGTGATGCGCATTCGCATTGCCGAAGCGAGCCGATTGTTGAAAGAAAGCGAACAGTCGGTGGCGGCGGTGGGCGAAGCCGTCGGCTACGCGTCGGAGGCGGCATTCCAGCGGGCGTTCAAGAGAGAGACGCGCCTCACGCCGGCGGCCTGGCGCGCGGCTCCGCAGGCGGGCGTCGAACCTGTTCGGCCGCCTCGCGTCGTTTCGATCGGCGGCGGCGCACAGGGTTGAGAGCCTCAGGTTAAGAGCCCCAATCAGGCGGTGACTGCATCGCTACGTTGCCGCGTTTCTTTCTGCTTGGCCGTCTCGCGTGGACGGGAGACATCGTCGAGCGCCGGCATCGAATCGAACAACTCGTCGATCCACTCCGCGAAGGCGCGCACTTTCGCGGAAAGATGGCGATTGTGCGGATAGACGATCGAGATCGGCTTCGGCTTGGGGTTGAAGCCGGCCAACACCTCTTTCAAGGAGCCGTCGAGCAGGTAGGGCAGCACCATGAAAAGCGTGGGCTGGATCATGCCGAAGCCTTCGATCGCGCAGGTCACGTAAGCGTCGGAGTCGTTCACCGAGACGAGGCTGTCCATTTTGACTTCGACGGGTTTGCCGTCGATGACGAACACCCACGGAATCGGGCGCCCCCCATGCGCCGCGCGGAAATTCACGGCGCGATGCGAAGCCAGATCCTCGATGCTGGCAGGTTCGCCGCAGCGCGCGAGGTAGGCGGGCGATGCGCATGTGATGCGTTTGAGCATGCCGATGCGCCGCGCCACCATCGACGAATCCTCGAGCGGGCCGATGCGAATCATGCAATCGACGCCTTCTTCGATCGGATCGACGGGCCGATCCGACAGACCGAGCTCCAGCGTGATGTCGGGAAAGCGTTGATGGAACGTGGACAGCGCCGGAATGACGATGCGCCGCCCGAGCGCGCTCGGCATGTGAACGCGCAATGCGCCGCTCGGCTTGCGATTGCCGGCCTGAAAGCTCGCATCGGCCTCGGCGATCTCAGTGAGGATCTTGATGCAATGCTCGTAGTAAGCGGCGCCGTCGGGCGTCAGCGAAAGCCTGCGCGTCGTGCGGTGCATGAGACGCAAGCCGAGAAAAGCCTCGAGGTTTTGAATGATCGTCGTCACCGATGCGCGCGGCATGCCCAGCGTTTCGGCCGCACGCGTGAAGCTGTTCGCATCGACGACGCGCGTGAAGACTTCCATTGCTTGAATGCGGTCCATGCTCACTCCTGTGTGTGACCAACAGGAAAGCATAGTCCGCTTGGCATGGGAGATTCAACCCCTCCCTATGACTGCGGCGCGCAAGCCTGATTCTGCAAGGCGCGCCGCGGTGTGTCCCCGATATGGCGAGGAGCTCGATGCGCAACGTTATTCGAAACGCTCGGCATGCGTCTTCAGCCATTGCTCGAACCGCATCGGCTTGCGCCCGAGCACGCGTTCCACGGTGTCGACAGTCGTGGCCGCATTTCCCGCCTTCACCTGCTCGTACGCCTTGACGACCGAGGCCGCGATCGGTTGCGGCACGCCAGCTCGCGTCAGGTTCTCCAGCGCTTGGTCGAGCGTGACATCGACACAGCGCAATGGGCGATCGAGCGCTTGCGCAAGTAGTGCGGCTTGCTCGGGCACGCTGATGGTTTCGCCTCCGGTCAGCGTCAATACGCTTTCCTCGAGCGATGCGTCGGTCAATGCCCGCACGGCGACGGCCGCAATGTCTTCGGGCGCGATCGGCGCCGCGCGTCCGTCGCCCATTGGGTTCGGGACGACGCCGTTGGCGCGGATGCTCGGCAGCCATAGGTAAGCGTTCGACATGAAACCGGTAGGACGCAGAAAACGGCCATCGAGACCGGCCGCGCGAATGATGTCTTCTTTCTCGCCATGCAGGCGGCCGAGCAGCGTGTCGGGCCCGTTTTGGACCATCGACGTCGACAGGAACACCACGCGCGGCACGCGCTTCGAGGCAATTCGCGCGACGAGCTCGCGAAAAGCGTCGGCGCTGCCGATGTTCATCAGAAAGACGCCTTCGACGTGACCTTCCAACGCGCCCGCGAACGCATCGGGCGTGTCGTAGTCTCCCGCGACCACTTCGATTCGCTGCGCCCATTGCGCCAGCTTCGACGGGTCGCGCACATAAGCGCGCACGGGATGACCCGCCGCGACCAACTGCGCAACGATTTGATTGCCGACATTGCCGCTTGCTCCGGTAACTACATACATCGATGTTCTCCCTCGGGTGGATGGATTCTGAATCAGACGCTCGAGCGAAAGATTGGCTATCATTCGCAACAATTGACAGAGGTTGAACAGTCTGTTGCTGAGCGGGAACAATGAGCGGGATGCGCCGATGATCGACCTGAACGAGATGCAATGCTTCGCGCACATCTGCGAGGCGCGAAGTTTCACCGTAGCCGCGGAACGGCTCGGCCTGCCCAAGTCGAGCGTCAGCCGTGCGCTGACTCGGCTCGAGGATCGCTTGGGCGTGCGGCTCATCGAACGCACGACGCGCAGCCTGATGCTGACCGAAGCCGGCGAGCTCTACCTCGAGCGATGCAGGCGCATGTTGGAGGAGGCCGAGCAAGCCGATCTCGCGATCGGGGCGATGCACGCGCAGCCTCGCGGGCTGTTGCGCCTCGCAACCTCGGTGCCGTTTGCGCGCTTCGCCGTAGGCCCCGTGCTGGGCGAGTTTCTTTCGGCTTATCCCGAAGTCCGTGTGGACCTGCAGTTCGTGAGCGGCGAAAATCGAGTGACCGATCCCGCGCCCGACATCGTGATCGGCCCGCATCCCAGCCCGGATTCCACGCTGCGCGCAACGCCGCTGTTCAAGATCCGGTTTGCAATGTACGCAAGCCCCGGGTATCTCGCAGGCCGACGCATGCCGAAACAACCGGCCGATTTGCGCGAGCATCATTGCATTACTGCTCACTGTGGCGGCCCGGGCCTCCCGGCCGGGTTCGCCTCGTGGCGAATGCGGCGTGGGGCAACCCGTCAAGAGGTGAATTTCGAGCCGCGCGTGACCGTGGCCGATCCGTCGATCGGCTATCAGGTCGCGCTGAGCGGCGGCGGCATTGCGGCGATCAAACCCGAGGCAGTGCGAAGCGACGTGGAGGCGGGCCGGCTCGTCCGGCTGTTGCCCGATTGGGAACTCGAGCCGCTGCAGCTTTATGCGTTGCATCCGTCGCGCTTGAGTGCATCGCCGAAGGTCAACGCATTCTTGACGTTTTTGCGCGAACGATACGGTGACGGGGACGCCGACTGGGGCCCCGCACACGCAGCGGCGCGCAGGGCCGCGGGCGAGCGCCTGCCCGGCGCTGCGCCGGCGCCGGGGCGGCCCATGGAGCAGGTGGATTGAGCATGGCGAGAACGAGGCGGCTTCCCCTCGGGCGAGACATCGTCCACTACCGGCATCTGGCCGATATGCCGGGCCTCGTGCTGGGCGCGGCACAGTTTTCGACATTCAGCTTCGATCGTCATTTCCACCTCGACTACCACATCGGGCTCGTAACCGAGGGTGTGCAGCTGCAACGCTTCGGCGGCAAGACGGTGCGGGTCGGCCCCGGCTGCGTCTCGCTGATGCCGCCCGGAGAGATCCATGACGGCGTGAGCGACAGCGAGCGCGGGTACACGCTGCGCACGTTTCGCCTTTCGCGCGATTTGCTGTGCGACGTGTCCGAAGCCGTGAGCGAGACATCGAGGGAGCCGCGGTTCGCCGGCGCGCTGCTCGAAGATGCCCAGCTTGCGGCTCAGTTCGTGCGGTTGTTCGATGTCATGCGGGCGAGCGATGCGACCGATTCGCTTGCAGTGCAGTCGGAGTGGCTGCGCTTGATGAACTTATTGCTGACGCGCTCGCGCGCGATCGTGCCTCGGGAGACGGGCGGCGCGCTCGCGCCTTGGCAGTGGCAAAGCGTCAGAGACTATTGTTTCGCACACCTGAGCGAAAAGATTACGCTCGATGAGCTGGCTGCGCTGTGTGCGCTCGGACGTTTTCAGTTTCTGCGGCAGTTCAAGCAAACGATCGGCATGACGCCGCACGCGTGGCTGTTGCGGCTGCGTCTCGAGCATGCATGCGCGTTGTTGGCGCGCGGTTCGCAATCGGTCGCCGAAGTGGCGCAGGGTGTGGGGTTTTACGATCAAAGTCACTTCAATCGCGCGTTCCGGCAAGCATTTGGCGTGGCGCCATCGAAGTATTGAGCGCCGAGCTCGACATCGGCGGTCGCGCCGGGCCGCCGTTCGTCCGTCAATTTTTTACAATGCGCCGCAAGCGGGTTCCGATACGCTCTGGGTTATCCAACGAGCGGGACCGGGGCGCATCGCGATCATGCGCTCGACTCCGCTCCCCACCACCCGGAGAGAAGGACAGGCAGCATGACGGAACGGCTTTACATGACGGACGATCGCCTTGCGACGTCGGCCCGCGTGCGGCGTTGCACGCAACGCGACGACGGTCATTTCGACGTGGTGCTATCGGCAACGCTTTTCCATCCGCAAGGGGGCGGGCAACTGGCCGATCGCGGCACGATAGCGGACGCGAACGTCTTGCGGGTCGTGGCGGTCGAAGACGAGGTCGTCCATGTCTGCGATCGGGCCGTTGTCGAGAGCGAAGTCCCCATCGAAGTGTGTGCCGAAGCGCGGGCGCTGCATGCGCGCTTGCACTCGGCAGGCCATTTGATCGGCTACTGTGGCGACGCGCTCGGTTGGCGCGCCGTCAAGGGGCACCATTGGCCGGGCGAGGCGCGCGTCGTTTTCGAGGTGAATGACGGTGCGCCCGCGTTCGATGCGGACACGGTGTCAGCGATGGCCAATGCCTATGTCGCCGCCGATCTGCCACGCCATATGACGTGGGACGGCGCGAAACGCGTCATCGGCTTCGGCCATCTGCCCGCTTACGGGTGCGGCGGTACCCATGTCGTTTCGTCGTCGGCCGTCGGCGCGATCCGCATCCTCAAAGTCAAAGAAAAGAAAGGGCAGCTTTCGGTGCACTACGACGTCGACGCCGCTCGGTCGTGAAGTATCGGACGCGAACTCGACTGCTCTCGCACCCGCAAGCCCTCACTTGCGCTCGGGCGCACTGGCAGGCGCCGCGACGGATGCATGCGCCAAAGCTCGGTACCGTTCCCTCCACTTGCGCAAATCCCCGTTCCATTCGGGCGCAAGCTTGATCAGTTGCGTGGCCGAAGCTTTACCGAAGGACATTTGCGCGTCGGCCAACGCTCGAATCTCGTTCTTCTCGGCTGGCGAAGCGAGAAACGCGGAGAAGGCCGGCAAGTCGTGCGCGAATTCCTTGTCGACGCGATCGATCGCGTCGCCTTCCGTGGCCGCCGCCATGCTCATGACCATCGGTGCGACGGCGCCGCCGCTCGTGTCGCCGCCCGCGCGGACGGCATCGCGCTGCCATTGCACCATCAGCAAGGTCTGACGCGACATGAGCAATAGGGAGGCACGACGTTTGACGACATCGGGCGGGGAGGTGGCAGGCGGGCTGACGGCGCCGTCGCGATCGCCGAGCGCCTGCATGTGTTTCATCGCGGCGAATTCGATCTCCGTCAAACGGTTTTGAAACGCTTGAAAACGGTGGCCTGTTCCCGTTGCATAAAAACCGATCAAGAAGTCGGCGTCGCGATGCGACAATCGTCTCGCATAGCTGTTTGCGAGCGCATCCCGGTACAGCCGCTGCAATTGCGGCTCCACGTCGCGAATTCGGTATTCGCGGCGTCGAGCGCAATCGTGCTCGATCGTTCGTTGCATAGGCTCCCAGCGCGGGTCGGTTTCGTTCCAGTGCGGATTGCTCGGATCGAGCGTGCGGATGTTTTGCGCAACGCAGCGGGAGATCTCGGTCGCTGCGTCGGCGTCGGCGTCGGCGAGAACGGCGGTGGGCGCCGGCTTCAATTGCTGGCCCGCCAGCAAGCTTTCGATTTGAGTGGCGTCGGCCGAGGATGCCGCCTTCGGCGCGTCGAGCGCCGCGCGAGCGAGAGGCGCTTGGACCGGAATCGGGCGCGCAGCCAACGGCGGCGCCGGTTGGGCGGCGGCATACAGCCCCAGCAAAGCGACCCCGGCTCCGATCAATGCGGTGCGACGAGCCATGGCGCTGCCCCATTGCGTTCGTCTTTCTCGTCGTGGGAAACCCGGCGCGCAGGGCGCAGGTCAGGCTCGCGGACTGTCCTCTCGAGCCGTGCCCATCGATTGTGACGAAGCTGGGATGCGCTTGTCTGAGCGGTGACGCACCCTCACCGCGGGTTAGACGCGTCAGTGGTGGGCGAGCTTGAACTCCCCGACCGCATGAGCGAGCTTCGACGCCTCTTCACGCAACAGAGCGGCCGCCGCGGTCGATTGCTCGACTAGCGCCGCGTTTTGCTGCGTCGTGTGATCGAGCTGCGCGAGGGCCTGGTTCACCTGCCCCAGCCCCGTGCTTTGCTCGCTGGCGGCGACCGTGATCTCGTCGATCACGCCCGAGATGCTGCGCACGCTGTCGACGATCTCGGTCATCGTCGCGCCGGCCGTTTGCACGAGCGCCGATCCTTCCCCGATCTTTTCGACGGAGGAGTGAATGAGTTCCTTGATCTCTTTGGCCGCCTGCGCGCTACGCTGCGCGAGCGCGCGGACCTCGGCGGCCACGACTGCGAAACCGCGCCCGTGCTCGCTCGCCCTTGCCGCTTCCACGGCCGCGTTGAGTGCAAGGATGTTCGTCTGGAAGGCGATCCCGTCGATCACGCCAATGATGTCGGCGATCTTATCTGAAGCCTTCGTGATTTCTTCCATCGTCGAAACGACATCGCCCACGACTTGACCCCCGCGCGTAGCGACAGTCGAGGCGGACGCGGCGAGCTGACTCACTTGCGTGACCGCATCGGCCGAGTTGCGTGCGGTGCCGGCGATTTCTTCCAGCGCCGCCGCGGTCTCCTGCAAGCTAGACGCCGCGTGCTCCGTGCGGCTCGATAGGTTCTGATTGCCCTGCGCGATCTCGGCGCTTGCAACGTTGACCGATTCGCTGCTGACGCGGATCTGCAGCAGGATCGCGCTGACTTTTTCCGCAAAGAGATTGAACGCATGCGCGATCTGCGCAGCCTCGTCTTTGCCTGCAGCGGGCAATCGGGTCGTGAGATCGCCGCTGCCGCTCGCCACGTCGATCAATGCATCTCGAACGCGCAGCACGCGTTTGAAAGCCGCGTTGGTCAGCGCGCCCACGAGCGCAGCCGCGATCAGCGCAACCAGGATGATGGCGACGAGCGTTGTCGTTGCCACGGCGCGCATCCCTGCCGTCACGTCGGACTTATCCAGCGCAAGCACCAGCGACCAATCCGTGCCCGTGATTGGCTGCGCGCGCAGCAGTTTGGTGGCGCCGTCGATGTCGACCGTAGCCGTATTGGCCCCGGACTTCAGCCCTTCCAGCATCTCCGGAGTCAAGGCCGGCGCGAGTTCGGTGGCTGGCTTCATGATGAGATCGGTTTTAGCCGACGCGATGATACGACCGGCCTTGTCGACCAGAAATGCGAAGCTCGATGGCGTGGGATGCACCGATGTCACGATGCTGCTGACGCTTTCCATGTAGAGACTGGCCGCCATGACCGCTTTCACGGCGCCGTCCCGGACGATCGGCACGGCGAATGCGAATGCGGGCTTTCCGTTCGAGGCGTCTTTGTACAGCGCCGTGACGATCAATTGCTGGGCGGCGACCGCCTGCTTGTACCAGGGTCGCGCGGTCGGATCGTAGCCGGGTGCGAGCGGCACGTTGGAGACCGCCGTTTTATCCGGCAGACCGAGCGTCATTACTTCGAAACCGCCCGATTTCGCCAGCAGCTTCAGCGCCGGCAGCGGATCGCCTTCGCCAATTGCGATCGTATCCGCGAGCGCTTGGGTTTGCCGCGCGCGGTCGGAGACCCATTCATCGATCGCAAGCGAATGCCCCGTCAAGATCGACATCAAATTCTGATCGATCGCCTCGTCGTTATGGTGCTTGACGACGGTGTAGGCCAGGCCTCCTGTCACGGCCAGGGCCGTCGCCACGATGGCGACGCAGGCCGCCAGGATACGTCCGCGAATCGATGCCAGCATAAGTCTGAGTCCCTCTTGGTTAGCCGCGCTGTCAGGAATGGGGTTGGATGGCGAGCATCTCATCCGCTGTTATCGGCGCGGGGAATCGCGACTTTAGGCCGTAGACCGGCAGCGCTCGCTGATCCATTACGTGGCGCGCACCGAATAAAGTTCGGTCTAACGGCGAGTGGGGCGTTTGCTTAACGCAGCATCGCCGCTGGCCGATTGCTGGCGGCTTTAGATGGCCGCAATCAAGGCAGCGCCCACCACTTAGGCAGCAGGCGCCGCACTTCCGCGCGCCGATAGCGGTCGTCGATCAGATGCAAGACGCCTACGTCCGTTTCAGTGCGAATGACGCGTCCCGCCGCCTGCACGACTTTTTGCAGGCCGGGATACAAGTAGACGTAGTCGTAGCCGTTGCCGAACTTGGCGTCCATCGTGCGGCGCATTTGTTCGTTGACTTCGTTCACTTGCGGCAGGCCCAAGGTGGCGACGAACGCGCCGACCAGTTGTTCGCCGACCAGATCGACGCCTTCGGAGAAGGCGCCGCCCAGCACCGCCAAGCCGATCCCGCTATCGGCCGTGCGAAACCGGGCGAGGAAGGCATCGCGGGCCGCTTCGTCCATGCCGGGCGCTTGCACCCATAGCGGGACGTCCGGATGCCGTTCCTGCATGAGCGCGAAAACGCGTTGAACGTAGTCGAAGCTACTTAGGAACCCTAAGTAATTGCCGGGACGCTCGGCGTACTGCCGTGCCATTAGATTGGCAATGGGCAACAGCGACCGCTCGCGATCGCGCCAGCGCGTGGAAACATGCGCGGCAATATGGACGGTCAATTGCTGCGGGCGAAAGGGACCGTCCACGTTCATGAATGCCGCGCGCTCGGGTAAGCCGAGCATGTCGCGATAAAAATGCTCCGGTGCGAACGTGCCGGAAAACATGACTGTCGCATGCGCGTGTGCGTGCCGGGGTGCGAGAAACGGCGCGGGCACGACGTTGCGCACGCACAGCGTGGATCGAGGCTTTGCACGGCCCGCCGCGGCGTGCGTGCTTAACTGCACGTCGAAGATCGAATGCTCGCCGAATTGTTCGGACAGCGACACGAAATGCATGGCGTCGAAGAACACGCGCATTAGCGCGTCGTCGATCGAAAGCGGTGCCTCGGCGAGGAGATCGGTGACGGCGCCGATCAGATTCTGCGCGGCTGACAGTACCCGAGAAGGCACCTCGGCATACGCGAGATACGCGTCCGTTTGCGTCCGATTGAGCGCGTTCCATTCACGCTGCAAGCGTTGCAGCGGTGATTTGAGCGCCTGCGGCGCGTGCTTTGCCGCAGCCTTGAACGAAGCTTGATCGATCGATGCGGTGTACATCTTGCGGGCGCGCTCGAGCAGGTTGTGCGCTTCATCGACGAGCACGGCGACGCGCCATTGATTGATGCGCGCGAGCGCGTACAAGAGCGCGCTGCTGTCGTAGTAATAGTTGTAGTCGCCGACGACCACGTCGCACCACCGCGTCAGCTCTTGCGCCAAGTAGTAAGGGCAAACGTCGTGCGCGAGCGCCGCTTCGCGCACCGTCTCGCGATCGAGGCGGCGCTGAGCGAGCGAGCGTTCACGCGCGTCGGCGAGCCGATCGTAAAAGCCGCGTGCGAGCGGGCACGATTGCCCGTGGCAAGCTTTGTCCGGGTGTTCGCACGCCTTGTCCCGCGCGACGAGTTCGAGCGTGCGCAATGGCACTTCGGCGGCCTGCGCGGCTGCGTGCCGGTGCAACGACTCGATGGCGTCGAGCGCGAGCGCTCGGCCTGGCGTTTTTGCCGTGAGAAAGAAAATCCGTTCGATATGCCCTTGCCCGCATGCCTTGAGTGCGGGAAACAACGTTGCGAGCGTTTTACCGATACCGGTCGGCGCTTGCGCCATCAATGCGCTTGCATCGCGCGCGGCACGGTAGACCGCCACCGCGAGTTCGCGTTGCCCGCTGCGAAATGCGCCGTGCGGAAATTGCAGCGCTTCGAGCGCCGCATTGCGTGCATGCCGGTGCGCGCTTTCGCGCGCGGCCCAACTGAGAAATCGCTCGCACTGCTGAGCGAAGAAGTCTTGCAAGGCGGCCGCGTCGTAGGATTGCGTCAGGACGGTTTCCTTGCGCGTGCCGATGTCGAAATAGACGAGCGCCACGTCCAATTGCGCGAGCCCTCTTGCTTGGCAGAGCAAATGACCATAGACGAGCGCTTGCGCCCAATGCAGCGCGCGGTGATTGTCGGGCATCGCATCGAGCTGACCGCGATAGGTCTTGATTTCCTCGAGCCGGTTCGCCTTGGGATCGTACCCGTCGGCGCGGCCGCGCACGGTGAGTTCGCCGTAGGCGCCGCTCAATGTCAGCTCGGATTCGTAGCCGGCGGCGCGACGGGACGTGACGTACGCATGACCTTCGATGCCTTCCAACGCCGTGGGCGACGGCGTGAAGCGAAGATCGAGGTCGCCGCGCTTGGCCGTGAACTCGCACAGCGTGCGGACCGCCACGACGTACGTCATGCCGCGGCCATCATCGTGGCACCGCCGTCTCCCTGAACCCAGCGGACATCGAGCACGCGCACCGGCATACCGTGCGCAACGCAAAAGCGCAGCCAGCGCGTTTGATTGTCTTGCAGCTTATCGCCGGGTCCTTTCACTTCGATGAACTCGTAGCGCCGCTCGGCGGGCCAAAAGCGGACGAGGTCGGGCAGGCCGGAGCGGTTTTCGCGGATGTCCGCGAGCAACCGCGTGAACCACAGTTTCAAGTGCGCTGGGGGCAAGCAGTCGAGGGCGAGATCGACGAGTTGCGGCGTCAGCATCGACCAAAATACGAACGGCGATTGCAGCCCGGCCTTTGCTTCGAGGTGATGCCGAATCGTCGATCGATAGCCATCGTCATCGAGTTGCGACAGGCAGCGGGCGAACACTTCCGTGCGGCGCGAGAGGAAGTCGGGCGCGTGCAGATCGGCCGGGCCGCGTTGAAACGGATGGAAGAACGCACCCGGCACGGGGGCAAATACGGCTTCCCAACACAGCAGCCCAAAAAGCGAATTGACGAGGCCGTTCTCGACGTAAAAGACGGGAGCCGCTTCCGTGCTCAGATGGTCGCGCGCCACGTACTCCACTGAAAACGGTGTGCCGGGGTAGGGAAGCACGAGCGTTTCGCGCTCGATCGCCTGTTCGCGCGCGAGGCGCTGGGCAGGCAGTCCCAATGCTCTATGCAGCCTCGGCAGCATGCGCGCGACGCGCTGGTGTTCGGCTTCGCTTTCCGGTTCATGCAGGGCTTGCTTCGCCAAATCGAGCGCTTGCGCGCAGCGCCCATCGCGTTCGAACACGCGTATGCGGCGATGCCTCGCGCCGGGCCATTGGCTGCCCGCGTATGCATCGAGCGCGACGGGCCAGCGAGCTAGCCGTTCGGCATGCTGGCCGATGCGAAACAGCAGTTTGGCGCGCCGGGTCTCGAGCCACGGGTTGTCGATGGCGATGGCGCGAGCCGCCGAGAGCAAGGAGGCGATGTGCTCTTCGTCGGCGAACGCGTCGAGCGCTGCGCGACACGCATGGAGCGCGAGATAGGCGTCGATATCGGCACGCTGGCGAAATGCGCGAGCCGATGCGGGAAACGGAACGGATTCGTACTGGAAGATGCCCAAATCGGCGAGCACGAACTCCGACCAATCCTGGTGCAGGTTGCCGAAGAACATGAGCCGCAGGCGCTCGCAAAGCGCATCGATCGTCGTGCGCAATGCAGTGTCGGATCCGGATTCGGTTGCGTTCTCATACCACTCGCCGTAGCGGCGCGATTCGGCATGTGTCTCGCGCAACGCTTCTAGCCAAGCCGCTTTGCGCGCGTGTTTGTTACCCGCCACAGACGGAAACATGCGGCACAGCTCGGGGCGCGTGGCAATCGAGAACAGCTCGTCGATCGTCACCGGGGCGTCGGCGTCGACCCAACCCAGCGCGGCCAAAGGCGCGGCAGCTTGGAGCGGGCATCCGATCTCTTCGTACACCAGGCGGCTGGCGCGAAAGAGCGGCCCTTGCCGCATCAGCATGCGCACGAGCAATGCGCGCGAAGGCTGAGGCAATTGGGCGAAATCGTGCAGAAACGCGTGCTCGGCGGCGTCGAGCAAGTCGCCGTAGCGCTCGGCGATCCAGGCCAGCGCGCGCTCGAAGTTCGACAAGTAATAGGGCGACGGAGCGGGGGGCGACACGGCGGTTTGTGGGACTGTATAAATATACAGGGATGATAGCAAATTCGCGGGGGGCTGCGCGGTTTGGCAGGGGTCGATCGAGTTCGCGCGGGAGTAGCAGGCGCGGCGATAATGGCGCACGGCGTATTTTCGGACAGGCGCTTGGCCTGTCGTGTTTTCACTCGTTCGGAGCCTTATGGCTACATTGACTCGCGTCGCTCGCTTCTTGCGCAATCGTCCGCGGATTTCCATCGGCGTCGTGCTGGGTATCGTGGCGTATTGGATCGAGCCTTGGCATTTGCGGCCAATCCAGCGGGCGCTGCTCGCATGGGACATTGGCATGTGGCTGTACCTAGCCATGATATGGGCGCTCATGGCTCGGGCAAGCCCGGAAGCCGTGCAGCGCGTGGCCGAGCGCGAGGACGAGGGCGCAACGGCGGTACTCGCGATCATCACGGGTGCGGCTATTGCGAGTTTGGTGGCGATCGTCGTCGAGTTGTCGGCCGCGAAGGGACTCGGGGCGGCTCAAGCGAGCATCAACTACTCGTTGACGGGCGCTACGATGATCGGAACATGGCTGCTCATTCCGACCGTATTCACGCTGCAATACGCACGCTATTACCACCAGGCGGGGAAGGACGAAGCATCGCTGAAGTTTCCGGAGCCGGCCCAGCCGCTGGATTACTGGGACTTTCTGTACTTCTCGTTCACGATCGCGGTGGCCTCGCAGACTTCCGATGTATCGCTGTGCTCGCGTCGCGCTAGACGCACGGCATTGGCGCAATCGATCTTGTCATTTTTCTTCAACGCCGCGGTGATTGGCCTTTCGGTGAATATTGCAGCGGGGTTGTTGGGGTCTTGAGGCGTGTCGCGATCCTTGACTTCTACGGTGCCTTACCTTAATGTAAGGAAACGATATTTTCGGGAGGAATTATGACCTCGGCCACTGTGACATCGAAGGGACAGATCACGATCCCAGTACATGTCCGAACGCAATTGGGACTTGCGACCGGTGATCGGCTTGAATTCATCTTCAATGAGGCAACGGGGCGGTATGAAGTAGTGCCGGCGACGCGGTCGGTTACCGCACTCAAGGGGATCATCCGCAAACCGGCTAAGCCGGTGTCGATCGAGGACATGAATGCCGCGATTGCCAAGCAAGGAGCCTCGGCCCGATGATCGGTCTCGACACGAACGTTTTAGTGCGGTACTTCGCGCAAGATGATCCGTCGCAATCGAAAAAGGCGAATTCGCTGATCGAATCGCTGACGGTCGAGCGGCCCGGTTATGTCACGCTAGTCGCTCTCATTGAAGTGGTTTGGGTATTGGGACGGGCGTATCGCGCCGCGCGGGACGAGATCGCGCAAGTAGTCGAGACATTGTTGCGGACGAAGGAACTCGTGGTGGAGGCATCCGAGACCGTCTGGCAAGCACTGCGCTTATTTGCGAATTCTTCCGCCGATTTCGCCGACTGCTTGATAGAGCGAGCAGGATACCGCGCGCAGTGCGAACATACGGTGACCTTCGATGCGAAGGCGGCTAAGATCGCGGGTATGAGGCTTATCAAGTAGTACCTTGCCATCGTCTGCGGCTCGAAGCCGGGCCCGCGTGATTGCCGCGGTGCCCCGGCTTCGATTCGTCACTTCAACGTCGTCTCCCGCGCACGCAGATCGAATACGAGCACCTCCGCCGAATCGCCATCGGCGAGCGTCAGCGCCGCCTCCTCACGCAGCTTCGCGCCGTCGCCCGCAGTCAACCTGATGCCGTTGAGCGTCACCTCGCCTTGCGCCACGTGCACGTATGCATAACGGTCGCTCGGCAGCGCTAGCGACACCGTCTCGTCGCCGTCGAGCTGCGCCGCATATACGCGCGCATCCTGCCGCAGCGCAAGCGAGGAGCCCGAACCGTCTGGCGAAAGCATGAGACGTAGCTGCCCGCGCTTCTCTTGCGGGTTCACGTGCATTTGCTGATAGCGAGGCTGCGCCCCCAGCGCCGATTCGGAAGGCAGGATCCAAATCTGCAGAAAATGCACGGGGTGATCGGCCGACGGATTGAATTCGCTGTGCGCGACGCCCGTGCCGGCGCTCATCAACTGCACGTCGCCCGGCACGATCGTCGAACCGTTGCCCATCGAATCCCGGTGTTCGAGCGCGCCCTCGAGCACATACGAGAAGATCTCCATGTCGCGATGCGGGTGGCGGCCGAAGCCTTGGCCCGCGGCGACCCGATCGTCGTTGATGACGAGCAGATCGGAAAAGCCCGTTTGCTCCGGGTCGAAGTAGTTGGCGAATGAAAACGTGTGCCGCGAACTGAGCCATCCATGTTCTGCAACGCCGCGGTCGGCCGCTTTCCTGATCTCGATCATTATCGTTTCTCCGAAACGTTAGGACGCCGAACGAATAAAAGCTTGCCGGTGTCGATGACTAAGAAGTCTAGGCCAATGCACGGTCCGCAAGAAGACTCACCGTACACACTCACCGTCTCATGGGTGGGACAATCGCATTCGCACTGCCGATGGATCGAACGCGCTGATGGGCTGGGTTGGCGGAGCATCGCCGATCGCTCCCGGCCCAGTCGCTCCTTATGCACGCCTCTGCTTTCGGGATGCCGTGGGCGCGCCGATGGCGCGCGGCGCCCGCTCGGCCAGATAGCGCCAAAGCCGCTCGGCGACCGGCCCGTGAGGCCGGTCGGCGCGGCGTGCGATGACGATTTGCTCGCTCGCCCCCGGCAGATGACGGTTGGCCAAAGAGCGCAGCCGCTCGCGCAGCAGATCGTCTTCGATCAGATAGCGCGGCAGATGCCCCCAGCCAAGCCCCTGCAGAATGATGTCGCGCTTCATCGATTGATCCGCGACGGTGCATTGCGCGGCGCCTTCGATCACGAAATAGTTGCGCGCCGGCGTATGGCGCGCGGTATCGCGCATGACGCATTGCGTCAGGTCGCGCAAATGCTCGGGCCTGACGGCGCGCGGCAGTCCCGGCGGTAACGACGCCGGGGCGATCACGGGGACGAGCGCGACCTTGCAGATATCGACCCATTCGATACGCGGGTCGGCCTTGTCGACGGCGTGGACGATCAAGTCGGCATCGCCGTCGAGCAGGCGTTCCTGCGGGCCGGCGACGGCTTCCAAGTGCAGATGCAGGCGCGTGCCCGGGCACCCGCTGAAGAAGCGGGCGAGCAGCTCGAGCGCCGGCTGCCTCGGGCACAAGTCGCCGATCACGACGTGCAACGCGCTTTCTTCTCCCATCGCCAACTGGGTGGCGTAGGTGCGCAGCCCCTCGCATTCGCTCAGCAACGTTTGCGCTTTGCGATGCAGCGCGCGGCCCTCGGCGGTCAAGCGCACGCGGTAGCCGCTGCGATCGAGCAAGGCGAGGCCCAACTGTCGCTCGAGTCTTGCCACGGCCGCGAAGACGGCCGGATGCGACCGGTGCAACGCGGCGGCCGCCGCTTGAAATCCGCCTGCGCGGACGACGGCGTCGAAGCACTGCAGGTCGTGCAGTGTGAATTCGTTCATGGCGACATGGCTCCGGTCGAAACGCGCGCTTCAGGATGGCGCGCAGCGCAGCTTGCGTGGGCCGGGAAGTAGGCCGCCAAGCGGCATTACAAAGAATATCAAAACTTTGTAATGTCTTTTCGGAGGGTGCACGCCTACGATGCCGGTACCGAATCGAGTGATTCGACTCACGAGGAGAGACGCTTTATGGAAGATCTATCGTTCTTCACTACCGGCGACGGTGTCCGCATCGCTTATCGCTTTGACGGACGCGAAGACGCGCCGGTACTGATGCTGTCCAATTCGATCGCAACTTCGTTGCATATGTGGGACGGCGTGATGCCTGAATTTGCCGAGCGGTTTCGCGTGTTGCGTTACGACACGCGCGGCAATGGCGCTTCGCAAGCGCCTGCCGGGGCCTATTCGCTGGATCGTTTCGGGCGCGACGTCATCGAGCTGCTGGACGCGCTTGGTCTCGAACGCGTGCACTTCTTGGGGTTGTCGCTTGGCGGATTCATCGGCCAATGGCTGGGCGTGCATGCACCGGAGCGCATCGATCGGCTCGTGCTCAGCAATACGTCCGCGCATCTTGGCCCGGCCGAGTATTTCGATCGCCGAATCGCGGAGCTCGCGCGCGACATCGAGATGACCGAGACGGCCGAAGGGTTCATTCGGAACTGGTTTCCGGCGCGCATGGCGGATGCCCGCCTACCCGTGGTCGAGGCGTTTCGGAAGATGGTGTTGGAAACGTCGGCGCAAGGGCTGGCCGGAAGCTTCGCCGCGGTGCGCGATGCCGACTTGCGACCGGTCATCGAGCTCGTGAATCGGCCTACGCTCGTCATTGCCGGAGAGCACGATACGGTCACAGCCGCCAGTCACGGCGAAGCGATTGCCGCGGCGATACCCGGCGCACGATATCTCGCGCTGCCAAGCGTTCATCTGCCCAACGTCGAAGTGGAGCGCGCGTTCGTCGACGCGGTTCTAGGGTTTCTTGCCGAAGACGTGTCGAGCGCGCGCGACTAGGCTGCTCGAGGGGGCGAATGGCCTTCGGCCCGACCCTCGTCCTCCGCGCGAAGCGGCAGCGAGGCGACGGCCCGCCCGGCGTCACGCCAGGCATCGATGCCGCCTTTGAGCGGCAAGACATCGTGAAAGCCCGCCTCGATCAATTTTTTCGCCATCCACGCCGCGGAAACTTCGTTCGGACACGAGCAATAGATGACGACCTTCTGATCGGGGCGATAAGCGGCAATGATCTCGTCCAGCCGCCGTTCGTCCGCCAATTGCGCGCCCGGGATCACATACGGTTCGAGCTGCCGTTTTTCATCGGAGCGAATGTCGAGCACGACCGGGGCTGGTTCGCCCGACATCAATGCATGCAACTCGTCCTCGGCGATGCGCGCGTCGACGAGTTTGGCGTTGAGCGCGCGCCGCCGCAGCCAGCGATAGCCCGCGTAAGCGGCCAGCAGCGCCGCGACGACGAATAAGCTGCGGGGGCCCAAGCGGTTGAAGGCGCCGAGCAGCCAATCGACCTGGCGCGAGACCATCACACCCACGGCCAAGCCGAGCGTCGCCCAGATCGCCGCGCCGATGCCGTCGTGGGCGACGAACGCGCGAAAAGGGACGCCCACTGCCCCGGCCATCGGCACGGACAACAGCGACAAACCCGGCACGAGCTTGGAGACGGTCAGCACGCGCACCCCCCAGCGGCCGAAAAAGCGTTCGGTTTTCTTCACGCAGGTATCGCGCGAGAGCGAGAGGCGGCACAGTGTTTTGAGGGTGGCGCCCCCGTAGTAGCGGCCCGCAAAGAACCAAACGCTGTCGCCCGCGACCGACGCGAACACGGCGAGCACGAGCACCGGCAGCAATTGCGCGCCGATCGACGCCGGGTGCAACGCGGCCATGGCGCCGAATGCAATGAGCGTGGGCATGGCGGGCACAGGCAACCCCAGCGATGCCGCCAGCGCATTGACAAAGACTAGGCCAGGGCCGTAGCGCGCGACTAGATCGTGGAGCATTCGGGTTTTCCTCGCGGTGAGCGGCCGCTGGCAGGCGGCACTCGCGAATTATGCCGCGATCGATGCGTTGTTGCGCGCGAAGCACGAACGGACGGCGGCGCAGTCTGCCGCGCGGGACGAGGTCACCCGGGCGGGCGGAGACATACGAAGAACGCACAAAACGCGAAACCGGCTTGTCGTCGTGATGACGAAGCAAGCCGGTTTCGCTTCTATACGGTGAAGCTGCCTCATCTCGACCTGTACGGCCAGCGGGGCACCGCTGCGCGCCACTTCACGGCGGCTCAACTTAGTTGCCGAAATACAGCGACTTGGCATTGCCCGCTTGAACCGGCGCGCCCGCAGCCGACGAACCGGCGTGAACGCCGCCGACCGCTTGATCGTTGCCGTTTTGGGCATTGACTCGCGCTTGGATCGTTTGCGCATCCGTCGGGTAGTACGGGTCGTTGCTGAAGCTGCGCGCGCCGCCGGCTTGCTCGAATTGCACGAGCTCGGCCTTGACTTGCGCACGGCTCACCGGTGCGCTCGATTGGGCGAAGACGGCAACGGGAGCGGTCAGAGCGGCGGCGATGACGACGGATTGAATGAGCGATTTCATGGTAACTACCTCCAAAGTTTGTTTGTCCTGGCTGTTGCATCGGGTTCGTTGTGTGGAACCGATGACTGCAGTCTAGCGATCGAAGGCGCTAGGGTTAACGCCTAATTGGAGAAATCATCGTTACAAATTTGGTCATAATCGACGCGCTGTCCAGCGCATCATTGCAGCTTCATTGCGGAGTTCGGCATGCGTTTATCGTTACGAAAAGCTTTCATTGGCATCGGCCTGTCCGTATTGCAAGTTCATTCGTTCGCGCAAGCACCCGATACGGTTCAGCTCGAAGCGCTGACATGGACGGAGTTTCGCGATCAGATCGCCGCGGGGAAAACGACGATCATCATCCCCATCGGCGGCACCGAGCAAAGCGGACCCTACGTGGCGCTCGGCAAGCACAACGCGCGCGCTCAATTTCTTGCGACACGCATCGCTCGGGCGCTCGGCAATGCACTCGTCGCGCCGGTCATCGCTTACGTTCCCGAGGGCGGCTATTTGCCGCCTACCTCGCACATGCGCTTTCCAGGCACGATCACGGTATCTGACGATGTCTTCGAGAAAACGTTGGAGTCGGCGGCCAACAGCTTCAAAGTGCATGGCGTCAAGAATGTGGTATTTCTGGGCGACCATGGCGGCTATCAGGACGACATCAAGCGCGCGGTGGCGCGTTTGAACAAAGCATGGGCCGGCTCCAAAGCGCGCGCTTTCGCACCGCCGGAGTATTACGCCGAGAGCTCGGACGGCTATGCGCGCACGCTGCGAGAGAAGGGATATCGCGACGACGAGATCGGCACGCATGCGGGACTGGCCGATACATCGTTGCTGCTCGCCGTCGCCCCGAACATGGTGCGGCTCGATGCGCTGCGCCACGCGCCGAAGCTTGGCGCGGCCGATGGCGTCTACGGTGGAGATCCGCGGCGCGCGAGCGCCGAATTGGGACGAATAGGTATCGATGCAATCGTTGTCCGCACGACCGAGGCTATCCGCAAGGAAACGGCGGACCGTTGAAACGTGGGCTTCGCCGCATGCCTGCGGCCACGGCCCTGAATAGGAGGCGAGATGCGCTTGAAAGGCTTTCGGTACACGCACTTGGCATCGGCTATCGGCGCGGCGCTCGTCGGCGCGTCGATCGCCTTCGGGGCAAGCGCGGCAGCGGCATCGACATCGACGATACGAACAGTGCCCGGCATGCCGAGCGTGGTCGACGCGTCGAATCTATATGGCGAGGCGCGCGCGAATCACCTGAGCCCCGCCGTGGCCGGCGCGCTGTCGCGCGTCTATGTGCCGAACTTGCGCTCCAACGATGTGTACGTCATCGATCCGTCGACGTTCAAAGTCGTCGACACGTTTGCCGTGGGCCGCAGTCCCCAGCACATCGTGCCGTCGTGGGACCTGCACACGCTATGGGTGACGAATAACGCCGAAGGCCGCGCCGACGGCAGCCTCACGCCGATCGATCCGGTTACCGGCAAGCCCGGGCCGGATGTGACGGTCGACGATCCCTACAACATGTATTTCACGCCGGACGGCAAGGAAGCGATCGTCGTGGCGGAGGCTCACGCGCGGCTCGATTTTCGCGATCCGCACACCATGCGGCTGCTATCGAGCCTGGACGTGCCCGAATGCAAGGGCATCAATCACGCCGACTTTTCGATCGACGGCAAATACGCGATCTTCACTTGCGAGTTCGGCGGCAAGCTCGCGAAGATCGACATGGTGCAGCGTAAGGTCGTCGGTTATCTGGAACTGCACAAGAAGGGCATGCCACAAGACATTCGCGTTTCGCCCGACGGCAAAGTGTTCTACGTGGCCGACATGATGGCCGACGGCGTGTATCTCGTCGATGGCGACAGCTTCCAGCGCATCGGCTTCGTCCATACCGGGGTAGGCACCCATGGGCTGTATCCGAGCCGCGATGGCACGAAGCTGTACATCGCCAATCGCGGGTCGAACCACGTGCATGGTTCGCGGCACGGCAAGGGCAGCGTCTCGGTGCTCGACTTCGCCACGCGCCAGGTGGTGGCGAACTGGCCGATTCCAGGCGGCGGCAGTCCCGATATGGGCAACGTCAGCGCCGACGGTAAGACGCTATGGCTCTCAGGGCGTTTCGACGATGTCGTCTATGCGTTCGATACCGCGACGGGGGCAGTCAAGTCGATTCCCGTCGGCATGGAGCCGCACGGCCTGACGGTATGGCCGCAGCCCGGGCGGTATTCGCTCGGGCATACGGGCAACATGCGTTGAGAGGGTTGGCCGCGCGCTATGCGTTGCGCTTGGCCGGGCGTAGCGCGTAGGCGCCATCGCCCAGCAAGAACAACACGATAAGGGCGACGGCCCAAAACATCGGGTATTCCCAGCCGCCGCCTTTGTTCGTGAAGAGCCAACCGTTCGCCCCGTGAACGAGCGCGATCGTGCCGAGCATTTCCACGGCGAGCGGCACGGCTACCCACGGCGCATAAATGCCGAGAATCAGCGCGAAACCGCCGAATAGTTCGAGAGCGATCGTCAAATAGGCCGCGACGGCTGGCAAACCGAGCGAAGCGAAATAGCCGACGAAACCCGGCACGCTGAAGACGAACAGCTTCAGGCCCACGTGCGCGAGAAACAGCACACCCAGGCTGACGCGCAGCAAGAGCGCGGCGAGCGGCGCGGTTTTATCGTTGATCATGATGGTCTACCGTAACGGATGAGAAAGATTGCGGGGCGCGCATACCAACGGCGTCCCTCGATTTCCGGGCGCGAAGGTCCGTGAATGGCGCAACGATACGTTTGCTGCCGGCGCCGATCAACTCGACTATGATTCATCCACCATTTACTCCTGGTTGACGATGGATGGATACGCTAACGAGCATGCGGGTGTTTCGCCTTGCCGTCGAACTGAAAAGCTTCGCGGCGGCGGCGCGCAGGCTCGATATGTCGCCTGCGATGGCGAGCAAGCACGTCATGCATCTGGAACGCCGCTTGGGCTCACTGCTGCTCAATCGAACGAGCCGGCATTTGAGTCTCACCGAATCGGGCGCTACCTATTTCGAGCACGTGCGTCAATGGCTCGACGAACTGGACGACGTCGAAGCGGCGGTCGCGCAATCGACGGCCTCGCCGCACGGCACGCTCAAGCTCAGTGTGCCGGTTTGGATGGCGAACCCCGACTTCGTCGGCGTGTTGAACGATTATCGAAAGCGCTATCCCGACGTCATGTTCGATGTGGATCTGTCGGGGCGTTTCGTCAATCTCGTCGAAGAAGCCTTCGATCTGGCGCTGCGTGTGACCAATCCGCTTTCATTGGGGCCGGCGCTCATCGCGCGGCCGATTGCACCGGTAACGTTCCATCTCGTCGCTTCGCCCGCCTACTTGCGCGTGGCGGGCGAGCCCCCCGATGCACGAGCGTTGGCTAGTCATACCGTCCTTGGCTATTCGATGCTGCCGGCCAATAATACGCTGGAGGTCGAAGGACCCCGGGGCCTCGAAGCACTGAAGTTCGATCCTGTCTTGCAGACGAACAACGAATCGTTGCTACGGCTGGCCGCGCTAGAAGGCATGGGGCTCGCGTTCTTGCCGAAGGTGCTGGTTGCGCGCGATTTGGAAGCGGGCGCATTGGTAGCGGTGCTGACCGACTATCGCTTTTTCGGCACCAAGCTCTATGGCGTTTATCGCCATCGCAAGTACCTCTCCCCGAAGGTGAGGACCTTCTTGGATTTTCTGTGCGACGATGCGCGCTTGCGCTGATGTGTGATGCTCGAAAGCGCGGCCGTATATCGGTTTGGCGGCGACATTCAACGGAGGCGCAATGTTCGAATCGTGCGGTTCGTGTGATCGGCGTGCGCGCTGGCGCGGAGCAAAAACCACCCAGCTATTCTGCGGTGCAGTGCTGCTATGGGCGACGAGCGACGCCTGCGCGCAAGGGACGGTGCAACTCTACGGCATCGTGGACGACGCGCTCGCGTATGTCTCCAACGAGGGCGGCAAGCATACATGGACGCAGACGAGCGGTGTCGGGCAATCCAACCGCTGGGGGATGCGCGGCGTGGAGGCGCTCGGCGGCGGCTGGCGTGCACTGTTTCGCCTCGAAAACGGTTTCACGATCAACGACGGACGTTTTTCGCAAGGCGGCCTCGAATTCGGAAGGCAAGCGTTCGTCGGTCTATCGAGCGACCGGTTCGGGACATTGACCTTTGGCCGGCAGTACGACTTCATGGCGACGAACCTGACGCAATTTGCGGCGGCCTCGCTCACGCCGTCGGTCTTTGCATTTCACCTGGGCGATCTTGACCGTCTTGGCGCGGAACGCGTCGATAATGCGGTTCGCTACGTCACGCCCGAGATCGCCGGATTTCAGTTCGGCGCACTCTATTCGTTTGGCGGTCAACCGGGCAATTTCGTCGCGAACAGTGCGGTGGCTTTTGGCGCGACCTACGCGCGCGGGTCGTTTCGCGCCGGTGCGGCGTATGTGGGTATTCACAATGTCGCGACGCCTTTCGGTATCGGCACGAGCGTGCTCGGCGCTTCGCTCGTCGGCACGGGACCGCAAGGACTGCTCTCGCCGTTCAAGGTGTTCGACAAGTTGACGGTTTCCGGTTTCGGTGCGGGCTATCAATGGGGGCCTGCGTTTTTGCACGCGCTCTATACCATCGTCGATTTTCGGCAGGATGGCGCGAGTGCGTCGCTACGCACGGCAGAAGGAGGCGTGAAGTATTCGCTGAGCTTCGCTCTGTCGGTGGCGGGTAGCTTCGCGTATTCGAACCTCGGCGATGCCCATTGGAATCAAATCGCGGCTGGTATCGATTACGCGCTGTCCAAACGCACCGATATATATGGCAGCGCGGTGATGTTGCGTGCGAGTAGCGGCGTGCGCGCGCAATTATTTTCCCTGCCGGCGGCAAGCTCGAATTCTCAAACTGTCGTGTCAGTCGGTCTGCGGCACCTGTTCTAGGGGTAATTTGCTACGCCGCCTTTTAACAAAACGTTTATTTCGAATTTCCCCATTTTTTAACCGTCGACCTAAGAAATTTCACGGCGTGTGTTTATGGGTTGGGTTTCTTTGACTTGCATCAAAGTTGGCGTGCGTCATTGTTCGTACATATACAGTCATAAAACATCGAACATGATCCACGGAACGCCTGAGAATGATTTCGGGTAGTTTTGCCTTGGCGCTCCCTTTACTAAGCACGCACGCCGCAGTTCGACATGTTGCTGAATACGACACGTCCGGCGATCGATCAACACAATGCGACGCAATGCGTTGCGGACCCGAAAGGCGCAGCCGCCTGGGCCTATGCGGACAGCATGCGCGCGTCGAACTCGTGCTGGTGCTGGTGCGCTGGGTTTGGGGGCTGCGGTTGGGGAGCGGATGTGGGACCTTTTTTCGAACGCATGAGGCACGCTTATCGCGATTGGTTTGCCCAGGGTTTAGCACTCGGCGTGCTCGCGCTTGCGTTGGCCGCCACGGTCACCGTTTATTCGCTGTGCCAGCAGTTCGTGGATCGGGAGGCCCGACTGCGGTTTGAAAACGATTCTCGCAGCGTCGAGCAGCAAATTGCCGTTCGCGTGCGCCTTTATACGGACGTGCTGGTCACGATGCGCGCATTATTCGGCGAAGACGCGCAGGTGACGCGGCAGAACTTTCGTGATTTTGTCGATGGGCTGGATTTACCGGGGCGATATCCCGGATTCCAGACATTGAATTATGCGTTTTTCGTTCGCGCCGCCGATGCCGATACATTCAGCTCGGCGCAGCGCAAGGATCCGATTTTGCAGCATGAGGGGATCGATTTTTCGATTCATCCGCCCGGTATCCGCGACAGCTATGACGTCCTGACCTACCTCGAGCCGCTCGGCGTCAACCGCGAGGCGGTTGGTCTGGACATGGATGCGACGCCGCAGCGGCGCGCGGCAATGGAAGCGTTGCGCGATACGGGCGAACCGGTCAGCAGCGGCCGATTGATCTTCGACGAGCGCGGTGCGCCGTTCGTCGGATTGGCGATGCGCATGCCCGTTTATCGCAAGGGAACGGAGGTTTCCACGGTCGCGCAGCGCCGTCGTGCCTATATCGGGTCCGTGGGGGCTGGGATCCGCGTCAACGACATGATGGACGGGGTGCTCGGCGCCAACACGCTGCGCGTCATCAAGTTCAAGATCTACGACGCCGGCGGTTTGCGCGGCCCGGCGACACCGCCCTCGAAGGAATCGCTGCTGTACGACAGCGTGAGCGGCGTGGCGCGTCATCACGCCGCGACGACCGGGGGGCTCACGCGCGCTCCGATGCGCGCGGCGGCCGTAGCTGCGCCGATCGCCCCGTTCGCACCGCAAGCGGTCCGCACGGCGAAGCCGTATCGGCTGCAACGGCGCGCAGAGCAACCCTTTGCCGGGCGACGCTGGGTGATCGAATTTTCGGCCGATGTCGGCGCGCTGAGCGGCACACAGCGGGTCTTGCCCAATCTCGCGTTGATCTCGGGGCTACTGATCAGCGCGTTGCTGGCGGTCTTGGCGTACGCGTTGTCGACCTCGAGGGTCCGAGCGGTCGAGCTGGCCGATCAAATGACGCACGATCTGCGCGAGAGCGAGGCAGCACGCGCCGAGGCACAGCGCATTGCGCATCTCGGCGATTGGCTCGTCGATGTGGATGAGGGTCGGGCGCATCTGTCCAAAGAGATGGCGCGCTTGATCGGTTCGCCATGCCAAACCCAAACCCTCAGGGCGCTGCTGCGAACGATCGAGGCGCCGGATCGGCGTTTGCTGATCGAGCGCGCGTGCGCGACGTCAGCGACGCGCGATGCGTTCGAGATCGAGTGCCGCTATCGTTCCCGGCGTGGCCGGCGCGGGTGGCTGCGCGTGATCGGCCATGCTTACGGCGCCACCGGATCGCTCCGCTTGCGCGGCACCGCGCTTGAAATCACGAAGCAGAAGTCGATCGAGCGAGCAAGGGAATTGGAGCATACGTTCACGCTCTATCTTGCGACCGCCGGCAACGAGTTCGACGTATGCCGGCATCTGATCGAATCGATCGTCCGGGGCATGGGTTGGGACGGCGGCGCTTTCCGTCCGACGCCCTCGGGCATCAAGCAATTGCTGTGCGCCACGTCGGCCGCGCTCGATAGCGAACTGGAAGCGTGGCTGCTGGCCTATGCGCCCAGTGCGACGAGCGAGGAGCAGGCCCCGCCGGCGCCGTGTTGGACTGCGTTGCGCCCGGCGGATGCGGCGGGGTGGCTCGTCGATGCTCGCATCGCCACCACTTTCTCGTTCGCATTGCGGATGGGTTCGGTCGTAGTCGGCGTGGCCGAGTTTTATTCGCGCGAACGACGCCATGTCGAACCGCAGGCGCTGGTGGTGGCGCGCTCGATCGTCGGCCAGATGAGCCACTTCCTGCAGCGCCGCCAAGCCGAGGAGAACTTGCATTTCCTGGCTACGCACGATGCATTGACGGGCCTGCCCAATCGCTTGATGTTCCGGGAGCATTTGGATGCGCTGCTCGCGCATGCACGGGCGGACGCCACCGCGTTGCACGTGCTCTTCATCGATCTGGACCGGTTCAAGGACGTCAACGATTCGCTGGGGCACAACGTCGGCGATTTGCTGTTGCGGGCGGTGGTGGCGCGTTTGCATGGCGCGTTGACGCACAGCGACATGATCGCTCGCCTCGGCGGCGACGAGTTCGTCGTGCTCGTCAAGCAGGAGAGCGACGGGTTGACGGTCGTCATCGAGACGATCGACGAAATTCAGGCGGCCCTCGCTCAGCCATTCACGATCGGCGGCTCGCAACTCCAAGTAAGCGCGAGCATTGGCGTGAGTTCATTCCCTGGCGACGGCGACGATGCTCAGGCCTTGCTCAAGCACGCCGACATGGCGATGTATGGGGCGAAACAGCGCGGCAAGAATACCTATCAAATGTATGTGCGGCAGATGAGCATGTCGCTGCATCGGCGCGTGGAGATGGAAGCTCAATTGCGGCATGCAGTCGATAACGGCGAATTCACGCTCGTCTATCAGCCCCGTATCGATTTGCGCTCGAACCATTGCACGGGCGTGGAGGCATTGTTGCGCTGGAACAGTCCGGTGCTCGGCTCGGTATCGCCCGTCGATTTCATCCCGGTGGCGGAGGAAACCGGCGCGATCGTGCCGATCGGCGCTTGGGTGTTGCGCGAGGCCTGCCGGCAGGGGGCGCAGTGGCGGGCTCGGGGGATGGGTCCGATTCATGTGGCGGTGAATTTGTCGGCGCGGCAATTCGCCGATCCGCGGCTGCACGAAAGCATTTTGGAGGCGCTCGAGGATGCCGGGCTGCCAGGCGCGTTTCTCGAACTCGAACTGACCGAAAGCATGGTGATGCGCCATCCTGAGCAAGCGGCGCGCTGGCTTGCCACGATCAAACGCACCGGCGTGCGGCTCTCGATCGACGATTTCGGCACCGGCTATTCGTCCCTCGCGTATCTGAATCGCTTCCCCATCGATACCGTCAAGATCGATCGCTCGTTCATCCGCAATGTGCCCGACAGTCATAGCGACACGCAAATAACGAGTGCGGTGATCGCGCTCGGCCATAGCCTGGGCCTATCCGTGATCGCCGAAGGCGCCGAGACGCAAGCGCAGATCGATTTTCTCCGTAAGGAAGGCTGCGACGAGGTGCAGGGCTACTTCTTCAGCCGTCCCATTCCCGCCGACGACGTCGAAAGTTTTCTTGGACGTGTGGCGGCTTCCGGTCTCGAGCTAGCGAGACCGCCAACAACGGGAGCCGACGTCAATCGACCACAGGGCTCCCACCATGTCTAGAAGGAAGCATCATGCAGACCACGAAACGGGGTGTTGCCGATATGTACGACGCCATCGACGCGCTCGACTTCGGCCGGATCAAGGCCAAGCTCATGCACCGGCGCGATGGCGTGCTGGCGTTGCGCACGATCGAGCGAGCCGAAGCGGGGTATCGGCAGTTTCTCAAGTTGGCGGCGAAATATCCCCATGCACCGCTCGTGCCGAGCAAGGAAGTGGACGAATTTTGGCACATGCATATTCTCGACACGCAGCGCTATAGCGCCGATTGCGAACGGATCTTCGGCTATCTGATCCATCACGATCCGTATAGCGGTATCGACGGCGGCGAGGACGAGGCGCGTCATCTCGCGCTGACGGCGCGCAGTAGCGACTTGGCCGCATACGAGTTCGGCGAAGGCGCCGCCTACTGCGTGCGGCCTGCGGCAAAGGGCGATGCGCAGGCGTATTGCGTGAAACCGGAGGCGAAAGGCGACGCCCAGGGGTATTGCGTGAAACCCGAAGCGAAGGGCGATGCGCAGGCGTATTGCGTGAAGCCCCAGGCCAAGGCCGACGCCCAGGCGTATTGCGTTCGTCCGATGGCGTTGCCGGCGAGCGGCGAGTCAGCGCGGCACCGCAGCGCCTGAGCGCTTGCCGCACGGGGCGGTTCGACTTGCCCGCCGTCCCGGTTTCGCGCTATCCGCCGCGCTCGGAAGCGGCCAGTGCGCGCCGCTACCGCAGACACGCCACGAGGCGGCGCGTCTGGACTATCGAACTGCATTGACCCAGGTCAAGCCCCTTCGAACGCGATGCGCCAACATGAGAGCGAATCCATCGAGCGCCGCCAGCATGCGGCGCTCGATCGGTGACCGAACGAGGGCGAGGAATAGTAAATGGGCATCGGCATGCAAATCGTGTACGTCGGCTTTCCCGGGGCGGCGCGAATCGAGGCCGAGGCGGGCGTCCAACTCTTGCGGCTCATGCGCTTCGCAGCGCGCGTGAGCCATTGTCATCTAGCGATCGAGGCCATGCGCGGGCCGAACGGGCTCTACTACGATGCGCGTCTCGACATCGTGACGCCCGAGAAGCAGTTCATTCCGCTGCCGCATTGCGCCGACAAGGATCCGGAGGCGGCGGTGCGCGCGGCGTTCGACTATGCCGAGCGGGAACTGACCCATCGCGGCGGCGATTTCGCCCGCCACGGCGCGTGAGGCCGACGAGCTTGGGATTGGCCGTAAGCGTTCAATGACGGCCTGGGCCGTGCGCCTTTTCGCGTGCCAAACGGGCGATCGTTTCCATCGCCAGATCGAATTCCGTCGTCTTGTCGAAGAAGTAGTCGGCGCCGGCGGTGACGCTCGCCTCGCGAAATACGGGCGACGCGTAGTTGGTCAGGACGATCGTGACGATGGGATCGGTTCGATCGCGCAATGCGTGGAGCAAGTCCATCCCGTTGCTGTCGATCAGGCGCAGATCGAGAACAACGGCCTCCGCGTCCGTATCGGCTATGCCTTGCAGCGCCATCTGGACGTCCTCGGCTTCGCCGACGATGCATGCGGCGCCGTCGGGGCCGATATGCTGCGTGAGACGTTCGCGCACGAGGGTCGACTCGTCGACGACGAACACTCTTAGCGGTGAGGGGATGCTCGATTTCATGAGCACAGTATCGTCAGCGCTCGGCCAAATAAATATCGTCCCGGTAGGAATGTGTTGTAAGTCATGCGGAAGGCGCTTGTCAGCCGTTGCCTACAGAAAGCACAACGGCCCCGTGCGGCGGCGCTTCGGCGCAAGGAACGGCGACTCCGAAGTAACGGATCGTTACAAATCCTCGCTGTCTTCGAACAGCTTGTGCTGGATCGCATAGCGGACGAGGGCAGCTTCGTGCGGCATCTGCATCTTTTCGAGAATGCGCGTCTTGTAGGTGCTGACCGTTTTTGCGCTGACGCATAACTCGTGCGCGATCTCGCTGATCGTTTGGCCCGACGCGATGCGCCGGAAAACGTCGAATTCTCGGTCCGACAACCGTTGATGCGGCAGCATGTCGGTGGGCTCGTTCAGGCTCTGCGCGAGCCGCTCCGCCATCGACAAGCTCACGTACACGCCGCCAGCCGAGATTTTGCTCAGCGCCGATACGAGTTCCTTGCTCGCGCTTTCCTTGGTCAAATAGCCCGATGCGCCTGCTTTGAACGCGCGTACGGCGTATTGTTGCTCCGCGTGCATCGTCAAGACGAGCACGCGCAGCATCGGCAGCTCGTCCTTGATTTGCTTGACGAGCTCGATGCCGTTGCGGCCCGGCATCGACAGATCGAGCACGAGCACGTCCGCGGGCGTGCTGCGCACCAGCGCGATGGTGGTGGGCCCATCGTATGCCTCCCCGACCACCTCGAAGCCGCTCGTGCCTTCGAGAATATGGCGCAGGCCATCGCGCACGAGCGCGTGGTCGTCGGCTAGAAGTACTCTTGTCATTGCACGGCCTCTTCCTGTTGTATTGCGGCCAGCGGAATGCGCGCAGTCAGCGCGAAGCCACGGCCGAGCGCGGTATCGATCGAAACCGACCCGCCCAAGATATGCACCCGTTCACGTATCCCCAGTAACCCGAAGGACTTTTCCCCGTGGCCTTCGGTTGCTTGCACATCGCGCGCCCCGCGGCCGTTGTCGGCGATGCGCACGGTGCAGTGGCCGTCTTCGCCGACGAGCGACACCGACACGCGCGTGGCCTCGGCGTGCCTCACCACGTTCGTCAATGCTTCCTGGACGATGCGGAATATCGTCGTTGCGCCGCTCTTCGAAAAGCTCGTATTGCCCGGTTCGATGCGGCGCTCGATGTCGATGCCATAACGCGTCGTGAAATCGTTGAGCAACCAATCGATTGCCGGCAGCAAGCCTAGATCGTCGAGCATGACGGGCCGCAAATCGGCCGCGATGCGCCGCACCGAGCCGACCGTCGAATCGATGAGGCGTCGCATGCCATGCAGTTGCGCTAGCACGGGCGGGGGCGCCGACGGCACTTCCGCGAGGGACTGCTCGACCGAGGACAAATCCATCTTCAATGCGGTCAATTGCTGCCCAAGGTCGTCGTGCAACTCCCGCGCGATGCGGGTCTTTTCGTCTTCGCGAACGTTCTGCAAGTTGGCCGACAGCTCGCGCAGCTCCTGGCGCGACGCTTTCAGGGCCTCTTCGGCCTGCACGCGCTCGGTGACATCGCGCAACATAACCGCGAACAATTTGCCGCCCTGGCCGTCGCCCACCTGCGCGATCGACGCTTCGAGCGGAAACTCTTCGCCGTCGGCCCGCAGACCGGTGAGCACCAACTGCTGCCGGCCCATCTTGCGTTGCGTCACGCCCGTCTCGCCGAAGCGCTCGACATGCTTGCGGTGCGCCTCGCGGAAGCGGGCGGGAATGAAGCGGTCGATCGACGTGCCGATCGCGTCCATCGCCGAGCAGCGAAACACTTGTTCCGCGCTCGGGTTGAACATCACGATCCGCTGCCGTTCGTCGAGGGTGATGATCGCTTCGCCCGACGAGTGAAAAATCGCCATCAGCCGTGCTTCGTTCAAGGAAGAGCGAGAACGCGCCAATCCGGTTTCTGCAAGTGTCATGCCGCGTTTGCGCATGAACACGAACACCGCCGCGCTGGTGATCAGAGCGGCCGCGAAGCCCGCGGACAAGATCGCGCTGCTGCTGAAATCGGCCGAGGCGGTCAGCGAGGGATCGCTGGTCGCGTAGTCGAGCGAGAGCGGCTGGCCGCCGACACGCAGCGTGTCGGTATGGCGAAAACGCTGGCTGCGGTCGTTTTGCGACGAAACCGCGGCGCCCGGCGGGTAGAGCGCGATGGGCGGCTGGCCGGCCGAGACGCGCATTTGCATATTGGGTTCATGCGCCGCGATGCTCGCGAACAAATACTCGGTGTCCAGACGCGCGAGGACGAAACCGAGCAGGGCGGCGCGACGCGCCGGCACGAGCACGGGCGGCGGCGCTACGCGGTAGACGGGCAGATAGAGATCGACGCGCGCCCGCGCTTGGCTTTCGGTGGGCTCGGTGCCATTGGGATCGCTCCCATTCGCGCCTTCTCGCGCCAGCGGCCGAATCGACATCGCCACGTCGCCGCTGTTGGCGGCGCGCATCAGGGCGGCGCGCGTCGCGTCGTTCACGCCGAGGTCCACGCCATCGGTCGCGTCCCCGCGCGGCGGCCACATCAGCACCGAATGAGCGAGCGGGCCGGTCGCTGCGCCCCCGCTAGCCCCCTCGGGGGCCTGCGCGATCGCAGCCGGCGATGCATCGGCGTAACCCAACGTGCGTACGCAGGGCGGGGTGTCGTCCAAGTCCAGACGCGAGATGTACCGGTCCCAGACTTCCGCCGTCGGCTTGCCGTCGCCGCTCGACTGCGTTCGGGAAACGATGAGACCGCTGGCGCCGCGCAGCAACTCGGAGCATAGCGATAGTTCGCGCCGGATGTCGGAGGTGACATGCGCGGCCCGCGCGTCGAAGTTCGCTTGCGCTACATCCAGCAGATGGTCGCGCACGACGAATGCGGCAACGAGGGCCGCTGCGAGAAAAATGGCGCCCGTCAGCGCGGCGGCCAGCAGGGGCGCGCGCAGCGGCGTGCCGCCGTCCTTTCCTGTAGCGGCTGGCGTGGCGGATGAGGACGTGTTTCCTGCTGCGGACATGCGCATCCTGCGGAAGGTCGAGTTCCCGTGCCGCTTGAACAGGCCGGGGCCGGAATAACTGATGCTGATGACGGATTATCTGGCGCGCTTTATGCGTGGTTCGGCCAATTGTGCTGGATAAACGCCTGCGTGCCAATGGCGGACGTTATCGTGCGTACCGTCGCCGCTCACGCAAAGAATAGATCAGAGAAGAAAAAGACGCGATGGAATAGCGCGCCGTGGCCAGGTGGGCGTTGACCTCGATCGGCCGGGTCGTGTCGTCGAACGGCGGTTGCGGCATCAAATGGGTCGATGGCGCCATGCTGGAAAATCAAGCAAACGGTCGATCCGCCGTATTGGAAGAAGCCGCGCTCGTAGCCTTTGGCGCGGGCGCCGAGCGGCCCGCCTCAGTTGCCGTTCGTCTCGCGCAGCGCGTCGACGAACCGCAAAAACGACGTGAGCGAACCGGCCACGCTTTGGTATTTCTCGCGTCCGATCTGGCCGTCGAGCGTGACGAGCAAACCTGCGTCGCGCGCGAGCTCGAGGATGGCTTCGACGCTTCCGGCCGGGGCTTTTTTCGTGACGTGGGGTGACATGGCGGCTCTCCGTGTGGCGTTTGATCGAGAGCCGCGATGGCGAGGTCCGGCGTGCGGCTCTGTGGATCGGTATCCGTTGTCTAAAGTATTGGCCGCGCTGCGTGCATTGAAAATAAGGGGTCGCCGAACTTCGCGTAGGTCTGCGAGCATCGTTGTCAGCATTTGCCTACATCGAGCGTATGAAGTCGCGAGGGCGCTGCGAGACGCGTCTAAAACGCGATTTGCAAACCGTAGTCGAAGGCGAGGATCAGCAAGGAGCTGACGAGGCCGAGCGAGAGCGTGGTGAAGCGGCGCTCGAGATCCGCTTGCCGGCTCACCCATGCGATGGCGAGAAACACACCTTCGGCTACGAGCTGGACGGCGAACACGGCGAGCATCAGCGGATACTGGAAACTGCGCTCGCCGAATCCGGCGAAGTCCACGCCATGGGCGGCCATCCAATGGCCCACCCGATACACCACGAAGAAGAGCAGCAGCACGGGGAAGACATAGCTGCCGAGGTAAGTGGGCGCAGCGTGCGGCGCGATTGCGCGATCAACGCGATGAGTCTGCTGCATGACGATCTCCCGTCGGTGACGGCTTCACTTTATGTGTGCGTCGACGGCGCGCTTTTGACATGAATCAAACGAGAAAGCGCCGTGTCGTGTTCCGCCATCGTATTTGCACGTGTTGTATCGATAATGAAAGAAAATCAGATAAACAAAGAAAGCAGATCGATGGTTTTGCGCGGCAGCGAACCTTCCCGAACGGTCACGAGCGTCAGGCGGCGGGCGGCATCTGGTCGCTCAGCTCGGTCAACACATCTGGCAAGCGAGCGAATTCGACCGCCTTGTCGAGAAAGAGCCGCGCCCCGAGGTCCAGACAAGCCGTTCGCATCTGCGCGTAGGCCGAGTTGCTGAGCACGATCGCCGCAATCGCCGGTCGATGCTCGCGTAACCACTTCAGAATCGTAAGGCCGCTCGTGCCGGCCCGAAGCTGCAGGTCGACGATGGCGACGTCGGGCTCGTGCTCGCGGATCGCGGCAAGCGCGGCGTCGGGGTCGTCGGCTTGCGCCACGATTTGTGCGCCCGGGACCATCTGCACGAGTTCGCACAAGCGGTCGCGGATAGGCGCAAAGTCTTCTACGAGTAACACCTTCATGATTGACAGCTGAGATTTCGACTTGACGCTTCGAGTGTCCACGAAACGATTCGCCGAGGAAATCAGCGGTGGACGGGATTTCTGTGCGCCTTTGCGCTGCCTTGTCAGGCAAGGCCTACAAGCGAATCGAAGCAAACGTTTGCCATGCGGTGCGGCCTTGCGTGACACGTTTCTTGCGCTAAGGCTAGACTGGGATATCTGCGTAAGCGGGAGCCGGGTCAGTGGATAGTCAGCCGTCACCTTCGAACAGGCCTATTGGCGACACGCTTTTGGCCCGTATTTCGCCGGAAGATCGCTACCGGGCGCTGGTCGATTCGATCGAGGAATACGCGATCTTTCTGCTCGATGCGAAGGGCCGGATCGCGACGTGGAATGCGGGGGCCGAGCGGATCCAAGGTTATCGGGCGCAGGAAATCATCGGCCGCCATTTTTCGGTGTTTTATCCCCAGGAGGTCGCGGCGCGCGGCTATCCCGACGAAGAGCTGCGCCACGCCGCCAAGCTCGGCCGTTGGGAGGACGAGGGTTGGCGAATGCGTAAAGACGGCTCGCGTCTATGGGCCAACGTCGTGATTACGGCGTTGCGCGACGAGAAAGGCGAGCTGATGGGGTTCGCGAAGATCACGCGCGACTTGACCGAGCGGCGCCGCAACGAGGAGCGACTGCGCCAGAGCGAGGAGCGTTTGCGCCGGCTCATGGATGCCGTGGAGGACGCGATCTTCATGCTCGATCCCGGAGGGCAGATCACGAGTTGGAATGGCGGAGCCACGCGCGTGCTCGGTTTTCGCGCGCAGGAAATCATCGGCCGGCATTTTTCGCGTCTTTATCCGATCGAGGAGACGGCCGAGCGCCGCCCGGAGCGCGACCTTGCCGATGCCGCCGCCCGTGGACGCATCGAGAAGGAAGGCTGGCGCATGCGCCGGGATGGCACGCGCTTTTGCGCGAATATCGTCGTGACAGCCGTTCATGGCGCGGCCGGGGAACTCGTGGGCTTTGCTAAGGTGGTGCGTGACATCACCGAGCGCAAGCAGTTGCGGCAGCTCGAATATGCGAGCGAGCTTGCCGCGCGTATCGAGGCGACGCGCGAAGAAGAGAAAAAGCGCATCGCGCGCGAACTGCATGATGACTTGGGGCAGCAACTCACGGCGCTGAAGATGGATCTAGCGACCCTCGCGACAGCCGATGCGCAGGCGCTCGAAAGCGAGCCGCAGGCGTTCGATGCGGTGCGAACGCGGGCGCTCGCGATGCGCGACGCCGTCGATCATGCGATCGCGTCGGTGCGGCGGCTTGCGGCCGGATTGCGTCCCGCCGTGCTCGACGATCTTGGTTTGCTGCCGGCGCTCGAATGGCTCGTCGACGATTTTCGCCAGCGCTCGCGCTTGCGAATCGACATCGCGAGCGACGCGCAAGATGTCGTGTTCAACGAGGCCGCATCGACAGCGATCTTTCGCATCGTGCAGGAAGCGCTGACCAATGTCGTGCGGCATGCGAAAAACGCGACTGCCGTTCGCATCGAACTCGCGTGCGACGCCACGGCGTGCAACGTCTCGATCCGCGATAACGGCGTGGCAGGGGACGCGAGCGCGGGCGAACAAATGGGGCGGCCGAGTCCCTCCGGGCTTGCGGGAATTCGTGAGCGCGTGCGCCGGCTCGGCGGCTCGGTCGAGATCGGCGGGGAAGCGGGCGAGGGCTTTTCGATCCGCTTGTCGCTGCCGCGCGCGGTCGTGGAATCGTCGGCCGCGTCGTGACGCACGCCGAGCGCGGTTCAGAATTGGTAGTTGACCGAAACGTTGAAAACGCCAGACGCGCGCGTTTGCGTGATCGGGCTGTGCGCGGCCGCGCCCACGAGTTGTTGGAATGCGCCGTCGGCGCTTACGATCCAATGCTTGTTGAGCGTCAGCGAAGCAGTGACGCCGAACCCAACCGAACGAATGCCGGCCGACGCGTGGTATTGCCGGTATCCCGATCGCGCGGATTGCTCC
Organism: Trinickia sp. Y13; assembly: GCF_029522115.1. Taxonomy (GTDB): domain Bacteria; phylum Pseudomonadota; class Gammaproteobacteria; order Burkholderiales; family Burkholderiaceae; genus Trinickia. Next base: position 164,598 of record NZ_JAKWFK010000005.1, read on the forward strand.
TCATTGACGCCGAACCAACTGTTCATGTAGCGTGAATCGGCGATCGTCATCGTCGGGCCGGCGAACCACGAGAATCTCTCCGAGCTGCCGGGCATCGGCATATAAGCGCCAAGGTCGCCTATCCATCCGTTGTCGCCGCCGAAATTGCGGCGAAGATCGGCGCGCAGCACGAGCGGAAACGATTTCGAAATCACATATTCGCCAAGCAGCCGCAGGCTTGGAGCGGGATTGATGTTGCCCATCCCATTCAAGTGGCCGAGATCGTCGGCCGCGCGCCGTCCGAGATCGTAGCTCGCTGCAAGGCCGAGCCGCCAATTCGGTCCGGTCGCGAGGTTCATGCCGATGCCTTCGCCCGTCGAAAGAAAGAAGCGGTCGCGATAGCGAATGTCAAGGCTCGGACCGCCTAGCCAGTGATAACGGTCGGAGCCGTCGTAGAGCGGCTGGAAGCTGGCAGATGGACCGACGCGAATGCGCCATGTCGGTATTTTGGGCTCGAACATCTGCTCGAGCAGAACGCCCGAGGAGTATTGCCACTCGGCGAGCGGCGAAGGCGTTTGCGCGTGGACCGATGCGGGCGCGAGGACCATGAGAGCCGCGCTGGCGAAGACGATGCGCGATGCCGCGTGTGAGGTCGACATAAACTGTTTTCCTTATGGGAACGCCCGGCGGCATGCGAACGATGCGCGCGCTGCCTGAGCAAATCGTGCCAGAGCTCACAGCAAAGCGCATGCCTTTTTTTTGTCGCAGTGCGCGTCTCGGGTTCGCAATTTGCATTAGTTCGGCTCTGCGTCGAGACCAACCTAGGAGAAGCGGCTGTGACCGAGCCTGACAAAACGAACGAAGACGTCGTGCTGTGGCGGTCGTTCAGACCGGCGATGGCCGATCATCGCCGAGTGCTGGTGGTGGACGACTACCGCGATGCCGCCGAGGCCTTGCAACTTTTGCTCGATGCCGATGGCTTCGAATGCCGCGCGACGAGCGATCCGCACGCTGCCTGCGCGATCGCGCGCGAATGGCAACCGTTCGCCGTCCTGCTCGATATCGCGATGCCCGGGCTCGACGGTCTCGAACTGGCGCGGCGGTTGCGGGCCGACCCCGAGACGGCCCACATGCTGTTGATCGCTTGCACGGGCTACGCCTCCTCGGAGGATCGGGCGCGCGCACGCCACGCAGGTTTCGACGCGCATTGCGCGAAGCCGCTCACGCCGCAACTGATACTTCGCGTGCTCGAGTTCGCGAGCGAGGGTACGCACCGCGTCGCGGACGAGATCGACGGTTCGAAAGAGAACGCGCCCTGCACGCGTCTTTGAACGGCGCTGCCGCACAGGTTGCGTGCGCAACGTTCGCCCCCGCTTGCCAAGGCCATTACGGCGTGCTCCAATCGCGCCCAGCCGACGCTGCGCCGACACCGTGAGGCGCAGTGCAAATCCGGGGGGGAACGACCGATGAAGCATTCGCTGCACGCATGCGTCATCGTGGCCGCCGCAGCGGTCGCGATGACGGTGAGCGGGCCGGCCTGGGCCGACGCCTCGCGCGCAAATCATGGCAACGACCCGTTCTTTCAGGTTTCGCAGGCGGTACCGGCGTGCCCGGCCCCGCTCGGGCCGCTCGAGACCGAGCAGGAATGGCTCGGCGAATCGCATTATCGAATCGAGCGCGGCAACAGTTGCTGGTGGGAAGGGCGCTGCAGGCTGCCGAACGGCTATCTCTACGACAAGGAAATCGAGGAGGCGGCCAAGCGGCGCCTGAACTTTATCGAGGCCGCGACGCATTGGCGCGAGCGCACGACGCTTTGGTTGACGTTGCAGCGGCGCTTCATTTACGTGCAAGGGTGTGTCGTGCCGGACTTCGACAAGCAGGCGTTCCTTTCCGAAATGGCGAAAACGGCCGACGTCGAGCGCGTCATCGACGATATGACGACCGATCCGGGATCTTCGTCGCTGCCCTATCGCACGCAGGCCGACCCCGACAAGGCCGCTTATCCGCACGATGACGATTAGCGCCGCGCTGCCGCGCGCGCACGCCGGTAGTTCTTCATGAGCGGCATGGCGGACATGCCATGCACGAACACCGAAGCCGTTACGACGGCGAGCGCATAGGGCGCGAGCGGTGCGATGGCCTCGCTGCGGCCGTTCTCGAGCGCATAGGCCAGGTAGAAGACGGTGCCGATGCCGCGAATGCCGAACCAACTCATCATGCGCCGTTCGATCGGCTCGGCGCGGGAACCCAGCAGCGCGAGCTCGACGGCTGCCGGGCGGATCGCAACGAACAGCGCGAGCACCAGCGCCGCCGTGCGCCACGTGACGAGCGGCGCCGACACCGACACCGTGCTCAGTACATTGCCGATCATGATCATCATCCCCATCTCGGCGATGCGTTCGAGCTCGATCGTGAAATGCAGCACGGACTCGGCCATGTAGGCATGGGCTTTCGCCGGGTCCGCCGCGGTGGCCGCGACGTCGGATGAGTCGATCGCGCCGATCGCATCTTGTGGCGAACGCTCGCCCGTCGCCCGGTGCTCGACGCGGCGCATCGCAACACCGGCCGCGAAGGCTGAAAGGAAGCCGAACGTATGGAGCAATTGCGCCGTGCCGTACGACAGTTCGATCAGACCCAGGGCGAAGAACCCTTCGAGACCGAGCGCTTGTGCGTAGCGCGTTCTCAACCATGCCACCGCGTGCGTCGTAGCAAACCCGAGCAATGCGCCGACCGCGACGGCCCCGACGATCCCCCATGCCGTTTGTGCGAGCCCTCGCAGCGTGACGAGCGCGTCCGTGTGCGGCGCGCCGTGCGCGCTAAGGGCGAGCGCGAACAACATGAAGGGCAGGGCAATGCCGTCGTTCAACCCGCCCTCGCCCGAGAGCGAAAACCGCACGATGTCCAGATCGTTCGCGTCGCGCACTTGCACGTCGTGCGCGAGCACCGGGTCGGTCGGCGCGAGCATCGCCGCAAGGACCCAGGCAGGACCCCATTCGAGCCCTAGCCCCCAAGCGCAAAATGCCGCGAGCAGGGGCACGGTGACGATCATCGCCAGCAAGCCTAGGCGCACGGGCAGCGACCACAGCGACGCGAGAATCGGTGCGCGCAAACGCAGCCCGATCGCAAACAACGAAGCGAGCAGTGCGATTTCGGTCACGATGCGCACGAGCGGCGCCTGCTTGACGATATCGATTGCCAACAGCCCGGCGCCGCTCGGCCCCAGGGCGAAGCCAGTCGCTAGATACAACATCGCGCCCGTCAGCGGCAACCGCTTGAACAGCGAACTGGCGATGCCCATGCCGACGAACATGCCGCCGACGATCAGAAACCAGGTTGTTTCGCGCATGCGATTGAGATGAACCCGACTCGAGCGGCGTTATCGGGGACGGCCGAACGCTTCGCGCAATTTGCCCTTGGCGGCTTGCAGCACGTCGCGGCGCGTCTTCGGCAGGTTCTTGCCCGCCCGGTTGATGAAGAAGTTGAGCATCGACATCGCGGACTGATAGGGCGTGCCGCGTCTTCGCTTGCTGGCGAGAGACGAGCGTCTGAGCGATTGCGCAATCTCTTCCGCACTCGCCGATTTGAAAATGCCCGGTTCGAGATCGAGGGCATCGCTACGTTCCATCACGTCGCGCGACCAGCGATGCGGTTGCTTGCGCGCGCTTGCATGGCTGCTGGCTTTGCGATGTTCGGCCCGGCTTTGGGCGTGGCGTTGACGCGGCGGGCGGCCGGCACGTCGTCGCGTCGACGAATGAGCAGTGCGGGAGGCCATCGGTTGTCTCACATGTTGATCAGCGGCGTGGTCCGTGAACGGTGTCGCGCAAGCGGGGGTCGTCTTGCGCGGCCCGAGAGGGGCTTGCGAGGATTCACGCAATGCCTATGCCCGGCCTTTTGCACAACCGGCAATTCGTTTTGGCACGATTGATGCGTGCCATGCGATAGGTCGAGCCCCGCCTCCCACCCCAGGCGGCGTGCAGTCTAAGCCGCGTTTCGTAAATACAAACCGATGGAGAAATCCCATGGCGAATCAACCATTCTTGTCGGACGTCCAGGCCATTAGAAAACGTGCGCGCGAGCACATGGAGGAAGGGGCTGTGACCGCCGGCTATCAGGCCGATCGCACAACGGTGCTCAAGCTGCTGAACGATGCTCTGGCCACGGAATTGGTCTGCACGCTGCGTTATCGCCGGCACTATTTCATGGCGAAGGGTATCCAATCCAAAAGCGTCGCCGATGAATTCCTGCAGCATTCGAACGAAGAGCAAGGCCATGCCGATCAACTTGCCGAACGTATCGTGCAGCTCGGCGGCGAACCGAACTTCTCGCCCGAGGGACTGCTTGCGCGAAGCCATGCCGAATATGTGGAAGGGACCTCGCTCGTCGACATGATCAAGGAAGACCTCGTGGCCGAGCGCGTGGCGATCGACAGTTATCGCGAGATCATTCAGTACTTGGGCGAGAAGGACCCTACCTCGCGGCGCGTCATGGAAAGCATCCTCGCCGTCGAGGAGGAGCATGCCGACGATATGGCGGACTTGCTGGCCGGTTTGCCGGGCGAGCTCAAGGGGCGTTGATCCACGCCGGGCACCGCGATTGCTGCGGTGCGTGCAGCACTTCATTCAATGAAAGGAGTGGGGCCGATGACCACCAAGACCAAACCGCTGGAGGGTTGCAAGGTTGCGATGCTGGCAACGGACGGCTTCGAAGAGGCCGAGCTTACCGAACCGAAACGGGCGTTGTCGGAGGCGGGCGCGCTCGTGCATGTGATTTCGAACAAGCATGGGCAAATCCAAGGCTTTCGCCACGTCGAACGCGGCGGCACCGTGACCGTCGATGCGACCTTCGATCAAGTGCGGCCCGAGCAATACGACGCGGTGGTGTTGCCCGGCGGCGTCGTCAACGCCGATGCGCTGCGCACCGTGCCGCAGGCGCAGGCTTTCGTGCGAGAGATCGACGAAGCCCATAAGCCGGTCGCCGTGATTTGTCATGGCGGGTGGCTTCCCATTTCCGCGGGCATCGTCAAAGGTCATACCATGACGAGCTGGCCGAGCTTGCAAGACGACTTGCGCAATGCGGGAGCGACGTGGGTGGACGAGCAAGTCGTCGAGGACGGCAATTTCATCACGAGCCGCAAGCCCGACGACATCCCGGCATTCAATCGAACGCTGATCGCGCAGCTCGAACATCGCGGGCAGGCCGCATGAGTTGCGCCCAAAGCTTGCCGCCCCGCGCTCGTGCGCGGCAAATGCAAAGCGCGCGGAGCCGGCAATGCGCGTGATCTTTTCCGATGATGCGCCCATGTTCGATGGCGCGCAGATGGTAGTGCGCTTTGTTGCCATCGTCGATGGCGTGCCCGTGTCGTGCGCGGTCACGGCCGAGGCGTTGGAAGATCATTTCGGCGCCCCTTCTACGCTCGAGGCCGAATTGCTGCGCGCCTTCGCTCAAGGCCGCGAGCGCATTCACGAAGTGTGCAAGCGTACCATCGAGCAAAGTGGCGGGGCCGCCGTCGTATTGCGCAGCGGCCTGTTCCGTATCGAGCGCGCTTGACGCCGGGGCATCCGTCGCCAGGTCGCGCGAAAACGAATTAGGAGGACGTGTCATGTCGCTCATCGTCGCAGGCCGCTTCACCACGTTCGCCGCTGCGGAGGCGGCCGCGAATCGCCTCTTCGCAGCGGGGTTCGTGCAAGAGGATGTCACGCTGTTCTTCGTCAATCCGCGCGGCCAGCACGCGCGCTATCCGATCGGCGGCGACCACTACGCCGATCCTCAGGCGTCGAGCGCGGCGAAGGGGGCAGGAAAAGGCGGGGCCATCGGTGCCGTGATCGGCGCCGTGATAGGCGTTGCGTTGTTCAGCGCATTTTCCTCGCCGTTTCTGATACTCGTCGTGGCCGCCGGGGTCGGCGCGTACTTGGGTTCGTTGATCGGTGCGATGTCGCATACGCGCGGCGGCGGCAAACTGCCCGAGCATCGAGTCATGCATGAAGCGCGCGATTCGGGGGTGCTCGTTGCCGTGCACGTGTCGCCCGATAACCAGCAGGAAGCGGCGCGGGTATTGCGCGAAGCGGGCAGCCTCGAAGTGGAGCGCGCGCACGGACGCTGGCAGCACGGCCGCTGGGCCGATTTCGATCCGACCAAAGACGTCGAGCCGATCGACGGCGCGACCGGTGCGCGCCCTCCTTCCGCAACGGGCACGCAGGCGCCCGCGCATCATTAGTAGGAAGCGATCCGACGGCTTCGTCCTCGACCGCGATCGCCCGATAGGCTATCGCGGTTTTTTCAATGCCTTCGGCTGCAGCGACTCGAAGCCCGCTTGGGTCGGCCAATGCGGCGCATCGCACTGCCGCGCGCCTCACTCGATGGGCATAGTCATTGCAGTATCAGATCGAGCGTTGACTTGAACAACCACAACGCTGAGTGCCTGCCGCGGTAAGCCAGCGCGGCGGCGACGCCTGCCGGCGCGCCGGCTTTCATCAGGAGGACGCCATGCTTCGATACGCAGTCGTATTCTTCATTATCGCGATCATCGCGGCTATCTTCGGTTTCACCGGCATTGCGGCCGGCGCCGCAGAAATCGCGAAAATTTTGTTCTTCATCTTCCTCGTCATCTTCCTGGCGACGCTGCTGATCGGTGTGCTCAGGTGACGCTGCGAGGAACGTAATCGTTGCTGCGGTGGCAGGGATTACGAGCGCATTGCAAGGAATGCACAACGCTCGTCCCGCCAACCCAAGCGCGGCCGGCGCCCGCTCCGCCATCGGCAGCGGAGCCGGCCGCTCAAGGAGAGTCGCCATGTCACGCGTGATTTGGAAAGGGGCGATCAGTTTCGGTCTCGTCAACGTGCCGGTGCAGTTGCATCCGGCCACGCGCGCCGAGCGCACGAGCTTCAATCTGCTCGACAAAGACACGGCCGATCCGATCGGCTATAAGCAGATCAATAAGCGGACCGGCAAGGAAGTGCGCCGCGAAAACATCGTGCGTGGCTACGAATACGAGAAGAACAACTACGTCATCCTCACCGACGACGAGATTCGAGCGGCGAGCCCCGAGTCTACGCAGACGGTGGATATCTTGGCGTTCGTCGAGGCTTACGCGGTCTCCTTCCTCTATCTCGACACGCCCTACTATCTCGTGCCCGAGCGGCAAGGCAAGAAAGCCTATGCGCTGTTGCGCGAGGCGCTCGCCCAATCGGGCAAGATCGGTATCGCCAACGTCGTGCTGCACAACAAACAGCATCTCGCAGCGCTGATCCCGGCCGGACCGGTACTGGCGCTGAACACCTTGCGCTGGGGCGGCGAGGTGCTCGACGCGGGCGATCTTTCATTGCCGCCGGCCGATGCGAAATCCGCAGGCGTCAGTCCGCGCGAATTGGAGATGGCCAAGAAGTTGATCGAGGACATGACCGAGGAGTGGGAGCCGATGCGGTACCACGACACGTTTCGCGACGATATCCTCGCGCTCGTCGATCGGAAAGTGCGCGAAGGCAAGACGCACGAGATCAGCGAAGGCGGGCGAGCGCCGGCGCGCACGCGCGCGACGGCCGACGTCGTCGATTTGTCGGAACTGCTCAAGCGTAGCCTCGGCAGAGGCAAGGGCAAGCATGCCGCATGAGATGCCGCCCGCCCGCGGCTGGTCATGCGCAACGAGGCGAGTGAAACAGCATGGCGGACAAACTCGAAACTTATCGCAAGAAACGCCGCTTCGCGGACACGCCCGAACCGTCGGGCGCCGAGCGCGCACGTCGCGCGCAGAAGGCGGCGAGCCGTAGCGCAGGTCCGGCGCTGTCGTACTTGATTCAGGAACACCACGCGCGGCGCCTGCACTACGACTTCAGACTCGAACTCGATGGGACGCTCAAGTCGTGGGCGGTGCCCAAGGGGCCGTGCCTCGACCCGTCGGTCAAACGGCTCGCGGTTCACGTCGAGGATCACCCCGTCGAATATGGAACATTCGAGGGTGAGATTCCGCCCGGCAACTACGGCGCCGGAACGGTGATCGTATGGGATCGCGGCACGTGGGAGCCGGCCGGCGGCGTGGAGCAAGCCCGCAAAGCCTACGCGGCCGGCAAGCTCAAGTTCACGCTGCACGGAAAGAAGCTGCACGGCGGATGGGCGCTCGTGCGCAGCGGCATGCGCGGCAGCGGCGACAAAGAACAATGGCTGTTAATCAAGGAACGCGACGACGAAGCGCGGCCCGAGAGCGAGTTCGACGTGATTGCCGAGCGGCCTGGCAGTGCGCTGTCGGACGGAGACTGCCCGGCGCGCAAGCCGCCCAAAACGGGCAAGCGCGCCGCGAATGGCGCCGCGGCCAAAGGATCGAGAAAGCGCGAGCTACCCGTACGCGCACATGCCGCCCATGCGGGGCATTCGGGCTCCGGCCACCCGGACATCGTCGCCACGCGCACGACGCAATCGCTGCGCGAGCTTGCCGTGTCGCCATCGATCGAAGGCGCGGTCAAGGCGCGCTTGCCCGAGTCGCTCAAGCCGCAATTGGCGACGCTGGTCGAGGATGTGCCGAGCGGCGACGATTGGTCGTACGAGATCAAGTTCGACGGCTATCGCGCGCTGATTCGCATCGACCACGGCGAGGCGAAGCCGGTGCGCGTGTTGACGCGCAGCGGTCTCGATTGGACTGCCAAGTTCAAACGGCAAGCTCAGGCGCTGGCGGCGCTCGATGTCGAAACGGCTTGGATTGACGGCGAAGCGGTGGTCCTGGACGAAAACGGCGTGCCGAGTTTTCAAGCGCTGCAGAATGCGTTCGATGCGAATCGCCCGCAAGAGATCGTCTTCTTCGTATTCGATTTGCCCTATTTGAACGGCTACGACTTGCGCGGCGTGCCGCTCGTTCAGCGCAGAGCGTTGTTGCGGGCATTGCTGGCCGATTTCGACGACGATACCGTGCGCTTTTCCGAAGACTTCGCGCTCGACGCGCATGACCTGCTGCATAGCGCGTGCGAAATGGCGCTGGAAGGAATCGTCGGCAAACGGCGCGACAGCCGCTATACGTCGACGCGCAGCGGCGCGTGGATCAAGCTGCGTTGCCGTCGCCGGCAAGAGTTCGTGATCGGCGGTTATTCGGAACCGGCGGGCAGCCGCAGCGGCTTTGGCGCGCTACTCCTCGGCCTCTTCGATGCCCGCGGCAAGCTGCATTACGCCGGGCGTGTGGGGACCGGCTTCGATGCGGCGGCATTGCGCGCCATCAAACGGGAGCTCGATGCGTTAGAGACCGAGCGATCGCCGTTCGCGGAGCCTCCCAGCGAACGCAGCCGGACGAAGGTTCATTGGGTGCGTCCCGAACTCGTCGCCGAATGCAATTTTTCCGAGTGGACGAGCGAGCGCATCGTGCGGCAGGCTTCGTTCATCAGCCTGCGCCGCGACAAGCCTGCGCGCGAGATCGTTCAAGAAGCGCCGCATCGGGCAGATGAGGTTCGAACCGAGGCGCCGACGGCGGGGCCTTCTGGGCAGGACGCAGATGACTCAGACAAGCGCGGACGGACGAAAAAATCCACTGCGAGTAAAAAGGCGGACAAGGTCGCGAATGACGAAGAGAATCGAAAAACAGTAAGAGGACTGAAGCAAGTGCGCGAACCAATCAAAGAGGGCGATACGGTCGCGGGCGTTCGAATCTCGCATCCCTCACGGATGATCGATTCCTCGATCGGCTTTGCCAAACAAGACCTGGTGCGCTACTTCGAGCGCATCGCGCCTTGGCTTTTGCCGCATGTGAAGGGACGGCCCATCGCGCTCGTGAGGGCGCCCGACGGCATCGACGGGGAGCTGTTCTTTCAGAAGCACAGCTCGCGCTTGTCGATTCCCCATATCACGCAACACGAAGGGCTCGATCCGGGCCATCCGCCGTTGCTCACGATCGAGAGCGAGCAAGCGCTCGTGGGCGCCGCTCAAATGGGAACCGTCGAGCTTCATACGTGGAACGCGCTGGCAACGAACATCGAAAAGCCCGACCGGATCGTGTTCGATCTCGACCCCGATCCGTCGCTGGGCTGGGAGCGGATGATCGAAGCGGCGCAGCTGACGCGCGATCTGCTGACGGAACTCGGCTTGCAATCGTGGTGCAAGACGAGCGGGGGCAAGGGCTTGCATGTGGTGGTGCCGCTCGCGCGCCATGCTGAATGGGACGACGTCAAGGCGTTCGCTCAAGCGGCCGCGCAGCACATGGCCGCGACGCTGCCCGACCGCTTCAGCGCGAAGATGGGCGCGCAAAACCGCCGTGGCCGAATCTTCGTCGATTACTTGCGCAACAACCGCGGGTCCAGCACCGTAGCGGCGTTCTCTCCGAGGGCGCGGCCGGGCATGGGGGTGTCGGTTCCGCTCGCGTGGGACGAACTGGCCGATACGACGGGCGGGGCGCAATGGACCGTCGAAAACGTCTATGAGCGGCTTCGATCGCAGGGTGCGGATCCATGGGCCGACTATGCGGGAGCGAAGCAGCGCATTACGAAAGGCATGCGCGAGAGCCTGGGGTTGAACGGTTCTTGACGGCTGCCGTAAACGCTGCCTCGGGCGCGCTTTTTGCGCCGCATAGAGTCTGGCAAACATACTCTATCGGAGGCACAGATGGCGCAAACGGTAGGCGATTTCATCGTCGAAAGGTTGCATCAATGGGGCGTGCGGCGCATGTTCGGCTACCCCGGCGACGGCATCAACGGCTTGTTCGGCGCGCTGCGGCGCGCGGACGGCAAGATCGAGTTCGTGCAGGCCCGCCATGAGGAAATGGCCGCGTTCATGGCGAGCGCGCATGCGAAGTTCACGGGCGAACTGGGTGTGTGCATCGCGACCTCGGGCCCCGGCGCCGCGCACCTCGTCACGGGCCTTTACGACGCCAGGCTCGACCACATGCCCGTGCTGGCCATCTGCGGACAACAAGCGCGTGCTGCGTTGGGCTCGCATTATCAGCAGGAGGTCGATCTCGCCTCGCTGCTCAAAGACGTGGCCGGATCGTATGTGCAGCAGGCGAGTGTCCCCGCACAGGTGCGGCACATGGTCGATCGCGCCGTGCGCATCGCGCTCTCGCAGCGCCGCGTGACGGCCATCATTCTGCCCAACGACTTGCAAGAACTCGATTATTCCCCGCCGCCGCGCAAGCACGGCACGGTGCATTCCGGCGTCGGCTACTCGCGGCCGCGGATCATGCCCGAGCCTGCCGATCTCGCACGTGCGGCCGAAGTGCTCAACGCCGGCAGCCGCGTGGCGATGCTGGTGGGCGCTGGGGCTTTGCATGCCACCGACGAAGTAATCGCCGTGGCCGAGCGATTGAAAGCGGGGGTGGCGAAGGCGCTGTTGGGCAAGGCCGTGGTGCCGGATGAATACCCGTGGGTGACGGGTTCGATCGGTTTGCTCGGTACCAAGCCGAGCTGGGAGTTGATGACCCATTGCGATACGTTCTTGATGATCGGCTCGGGTTTTCCATATTCGGAATTCTTGCCGAAAGAGGGCGACGCGCGCGGCGTGCAAATCGACATCGGCGCCGACATGCTGAGCCTGCGCTATCCGATGGAAGTCAATCTCGTGGGCGATAGCGCGGAGACGCTGCGCGGCCTGTTGCCGCTGCTCGATCAAAAGACCGACGACGCGTGGCGCAAGCGCATCGAAGGATGGACCTCGGAATGGTGGGAGACGCTCGATAAGCGCGCCATGGAATCGGCCAAGCACGGCGTCAATCCGCAGCGAATCTTCACCGAACTTTCGCCGAAGTTGCCGAGCGACGTGATCTTGACGAGCGACTCCGGTTCGTGCGCGAACTGGTATGCGCGCGATCTGAAGATGCGGCGCGGCATGATGTGCTCGCTTTCGGGCGGGCTCGCTTCGATGGGCGCCGCCGTGCCCTATGCGATCGCAGCGAAGTTCGCGCATTCGGATCGCCCCGTGATTGCAATGGTGGGCGACGGCGCGATGCAGATGAGCAACATGGCCGAGCTGATCACCGTGGCGAAGTACTGGCAGCAATGGAAGGACGGCCGCTGGATCTGCATGGTGATGAACAACGAGGACCTGAACCAAGTGACGTGGGAGCAGCGCGTCATGGAGGGCGATCCAAAGTTCGAGGCGTCGCAGGAATTGCCGAACGTCCCGTTTCATCGCTTCGCGGAATTGATCGGACTGAAGGGGATCTACGTCGATACGCCCGAAGCGATCGGCCCGGCATGGGACGAGGCGTTAGCGGCGGGCCGGCCCGTCGTGCTCGAAATCAAGACCGATCCTGAAGTGCCGCCCCTGCCGCCGCATGTGACGCTCGTGCAGGCCCGCAAGTTCGCGCGCACGTTGATGGAGGGCGATCCCGAAGAGGGCAGCGTCATCGTCAACACGGCCAAGCAGGTCATGGCGTCGGTATTGCCGGGGAAGAAGGATTAGTCGATCGGTCCGATACGCGATTTCAAAACGCGACCATGAGTCTGGCTTGTGCGCCATAGTCGGTCGCATGGTGCGCATATTGTCCCGAGTAGCCGATGCTCAAGGTCACCGCCCGGCTCAATGCCACATCGACGCCCGCATCGACGCTCGCCGCATCGCGGGCGATCGGCACGCCTGCGATGGTGAAGGCGCTGCCGCCCGGGAAGGTGAACGATGACAGCGGCCTCGTATCTCCAGCGGCATGACGCCAGCCGAGGGTGGCATGAACGCTCGTCTTCCAACCGTGGACCACGTAGGCTTTCTCGCCCCGCACGCCGATCGTCGAAAACGTGACGTTGCTCGTGCTCGCGGGGCTCGTCAACGCAGCGGCGCCGCCCGTGCCGGTTTCGGTGAAGCCGTTCGTATGCAAGTTGATCGTTGCGAGGTCGATGAAGGGTTCTAGCGTGAGCGCGGGGAAGACGAGACGGTACGCGACTTCACCGAACCCTTGCACGGTCTGCCCGCCGTAGTGCGAGCTCAGATCGGCGGCAAACCCCGGGAAGGCGATCGAGCGATGCGTATCGATGTCGTGCCAGGTATAGCCCAAGCCGAAGCGCAAGCCGAGCGGGCCCCATTGCGAGCCGGCGTAGAGCGCCAAATCGCCATTCACGATCGAGCCCGATGCATTGCGAGCGTCGACATTGAAGCGCGAGTCGCTTGCGCCTGCCATTGCGCCGATGCGCCAGTTCTGCATCACCGGGACGTCGGCGCCGATGAACAGCCCGCCGCCGGAGCGGCTGTAGGTCGCTGCGTTGCCGTCGCCGTCCCACTGGTTCCAGCCACCGACGCCTTGCGCCCAGAAGGCGACGCGTTGGGCGCCGGCTGTAAGCGGCAGGAAGCCATCGTCGGTGGAGGCAACTTGAGTCGCCACGGCGGCGTCGACGTCGTCGAAGGATGCGCGCATCCGTGCGACGGCGGCCTCGCGCGGGATGCGGCTGTCGTTGATCATCGCGCTCTTATGCGACGCATACGTGTCGCCCGAAAGCGCATCGAGCGCGCGGCGCGCGGTGGCGTCGTCGGGCGCGGCCGCCAGCGCGTCGTAAAGCGCATTGCCTTGGCGCAAGCTTTCCACGCCGTCGCCGGTGGCGCATTCGTTCGGCGTGAGCGCGACGCTGCAGAAAGATGCGTTGTTGCGCGCCGAGGCGATGTAGACGTGTGTGGGGTCGTAGGCCAGCGAGAGGTCGACGAAGGGCAGGTTCTGCGTGAGCGCATCGAAGCTGCCGGCAACCCCGCCGTTGGCCGAGACGATCGTCCATTGGCCGCCGGGCGTGTAGACGCCCCCGGCTTTGACGGTCTGCACCGTGCCGCCTTTGATCGTGACTTTGCCGCTGCCGGCGATCAGATCGCCGGTTTGATCGGGGGCGATATCGACGGCATAGGTCGAGCCTGCATCGAAGGTCAAGTCCCCGTTCACGTGCAGCGTGCCCGGCGAGTGGCCCGGGGCCATCACGCCCCCCGCCGCAACCGTGGTCGTGCCCACGGCGCCCGTGCCGGCCAGCGTGCCGCCTGCCAGCACCGACAGGGTTCCGCCGAGCGTGCCATCGACCGCCAGGGTGCCGTTCGATACGGTTGTCGCGCCGGTGAATGCGGAAGAATCGCCGGTCAGGTCGGTGAGGCCCGAGCCGATTTGCTTCACGTTGCCGTTGCCGCTGATTTTGCCGTCGAAGACCACGGCGTCCGAGCGATTGAAGGTCAGCGTGCCGTTATCGACGACGTCGCCGGCGATCGAGCCCGAGGCGCCGCCATCGCCCAACTGCAGCGTGCCGGCCGAGATCGTGGTGCCGCCTTGATAACTGCTGTCCGCGGTCAGCACGACGGTGCCGGTGCCGGCCTGCGTCACGCTGCCGCTGCCGCTGATTGCGCCGGCCAGCGTCCACACGTCGGAGCGATCGAGAACGAGTCGTGCGTCGTCGTCGATATCTCCCTCGATCGAGCCCGACGTCCCGCCGTCGCCCAATTGCAGCGTTCCCGCCGAGATCGCGGTGCCGCCCGCGTACGTACCGTTTCCGCTGAGCGTGAGCGTGCCGCTGCCGCTCTTGAGCAATCCGCCCGCGCCGCCGATGGCGCCTGCGAGCGCGAGGTCGGCATCCGTCTTCATTTCGCCGCTGGCGGCCCCGAGCGTCACGTTGCGTGCCGAGCTGAACTTCACGGTGGTCTTGAGCGTGCCGCCATCGAGCGTGAGCGCACCGGAGCTTGCGCCCAGATTCGCGTCCGACCCAACCGACAGCGTGCCGCCTTCAACGAAAGTGCCGCCCGTATAGGTGTTGGCGCCCGATAAGACGAGCGTGCCGTTATCGGTCTTCTCCAATCCGCCCGAGCCCGTGAGTGGCGCGGCGATCGTCGCTGTGATGCCGCGGCTGAAGGCGCCGCCTCCGGTGCCGACGCGAATGATCGTCTGCGGGTTGGCGAGTGTGATCGCACCGCCGTCGATCTGGTAGCCGTCCGTGGCGAACTGCATGCCCGCGACGGAGACGGCGCCAGCGGTGTCGTCGACCGTGACGGTCCCCGCTTGCCCGGCGAAAATCGCAAACTGGCCTGCCTGCCAGGGCGCATTGAGCGCACCGCTCGCGTTCGTCCAATTGTCGTTGGCGGTGTTCCAGACGCCGCTGCCGCCATCCACTGCGCCGTTGTTGTGGTTCGCGGCGTTGCCGCCGTCCCAGAAGTCGACGGCAGCGCCGCCGGTGTTCACGAGATTGACCTCGTGCGCGATGGACGTTTGCACGGACAAGTCGCTCGCACCGATGCCGGCGGGCACGCGGTTGACCTGCAGGCCGTTGTCGGTCAGATTGCCCGTATAGTCGAACAAGCGATAAAGCCCCGGGCCGAAGCCGCCGAGGTCGGTCACATTGAGTGCGCCCGCGAGCGTGAGATTGCCCGCCACATTGAACAACCCCGCCGATCCGTCCGGCGCGCCGAGCGAGGCGTTCACCGACGAGGTGCTCGACAGGGTCAAGTTGCCGCCGAAATCGAGCACGTCGCCTTGCCGGCCCGAGAGCGTCCCGGCGCCCACCGTGGTGTCGCCAGCGAGCGTGCCCGTGCCTTTGAGCGTGCCGCCGTTGACGGTCACGGCGCCGCCGAGCGTGCCGTCGACGGAAAGGGTGCCTGCATTGACTGTAGTCGAACCCGAAAAGCTGCCGCTGTTACCGGAGAGCGTAACGGTGCCCGCGCCGCTTTGCACGATGCTGCCCGCGCCGCTGATGGCGCCGCCGTAGGAGAACGCCTGACTGTCGTTGAACTGAAGGGTGGCGTTATCGACGATGTTGCCGACGAACGAGCTATCGAAGCCGTCGCCGATCGTCAAGGCGCCGCTGGAGATCGTAGTGGGCCCTGAATAGGTGCCAGCGCCGGTTAGCGTCAGCGCGCCCGACCCCGTCTTCGTCAAGCCGCCCGGGCCGGAGATCGTGCCGGCAAGCGTGAGGGCAGCGTCGGTCCGGAACGTGCCGCCGCCGCCGTTCAGTGCGATAGCGCGCGGTAAACGAAATGTGCCGGTGTTCTCGAGCGTCCCGCCGTTGAACGAGAGGGCGCCTGTGCCAAGATTGGCGCCCGTCGATACGGACAGCGTGCCGCCGGTCAGCAGTGTGCCGCCTGAATAGGTATTGATGCCCGAGAAGACTTGTGTCCCGCCCGCAATCTGGACCCCGCCGGCGCCCGAGACGTTGCCGGCGAAGTTGCCTGCATCGACGGGCGTGCTTCCGCCCTGACCGTTGGTGATGACGAGCGTTTTATTGCCGAGCGCGACGGTGCCCGTCGAAGCGCCCGATAGGCTTTGAATGGCCGTGCTGCCTGTCGTGACGCCAGACACGTCGAAGGTGGCGTCGACGCTCACATCGCTTGCGGGCGAGAGGTCGCCGTTGGCGCCGAGCTCGAGCGTGCTTTGCTCGATGGCCCAGGAGTGGCTGTCGCCCACGCGCCCGGTGACTGTCCACGTGCCGAGGCCGGTTTTTTCGTAGACCGCGAAGCCTTGGTATTGCTCGGCGCCATTGGTGTTGTCGAGCGACGAGACGATCTTCGTGAGGTCGAACGTGCCGTCTGCCGGGCCACCGAGCGCGAGGATGTTACCGCCGCCGGCTGCAATGACCTTGCCATCGACGATAGCGCCCGCTTGTAGCTCGAGCGTATTACCGTTGCCGTCGAACCTGACTGCGACGCCGCCTGGCGCGGCTTGCGTCGGATCCGTGGACCGCCATCCGCCCTCCAAGTCACCGCCATTGGCTGCGATGACGTAATTGCCATCGCCGTGAACATGGACGCCGGTCGCGAGCGCCGCGCTCCCTGCGGAAGCGCCGGGGTTGATGAGGCCCCGGTTGACGAGCGTGTTGTTGCTGCCGTAAATATCGATGCCGTCGCCGCCGCTGCCGTCCGGGATCGTGCCCGCTCCGGCCGCGCCGGTGCCGCCGTTGAAGCCGGTGCCGATGCCGCTGCTGATATTGGTGATGGTCGCGCCGTCGCTGCTGGCGACTACGCCTGCGCCGCCGTTGCCGCCGGACTGCCCGCCATCGCCCCCCCTGACTATGTAGGTGCCTTCTGCGTTGAAAGTGAACGTTTCACCTTGAAAGAACAAGCCGGCACCGCCACCGCCGCCTGCGCTGGTCGCCGTGCCAGAGCCGCCCGTGCCGCCGTAGATATGATTCCCGTCATCGATCAATACGCCGCCGATGAACACGAGCGCCGCGCCGCCGCCCCCGGCGCCGGTCGAGCCATTCGCGCCGCCTGCGCCGCCGCGCAACACCGTGCTGCCCGGGGGGCCGAGGACCAAGTCGCCAGACGTGATGACCGCTGCGGCGCCTCCGCCGCCACCGCCCACTCCGGCTCCTCCGTGCATGCCGGATCCTCCCGTTACGAAGCCGCTTATGGGCGCATTGACGATTTGCGTCTTGCCACCGCAGCCCGAGCCCGAGGGCGTAATGGCGCACTGTGTCGCGTTTGCTCCGTCGCCACCTTGCTGAAGCGTCCCCGCAAGGCCTGCAATCGCCCCGACGCTGCCGCCTGCGCCGCCACCGTTGTTGCCGCCGCCTGCGCCGCCGTTGCCCGTTGCCGCAGACGCGCCCGCACCGCCACCCACCTCGAGGACCTGTGCGACACAGGGGGCAGGTATGCCTGCCGCCGTGATTGCGCCCGCCATGGACAGCGTGGCGACTGAAGCGCGCATACGGTGTTTCGGCTTGATGTGCCGCCCGGGGGAAGTGCGCGAGGCAAATGGTCCGCTCGGGGCGGGTGGTTCCAAATATGTCACGCAGTTGCAATGACCCCGCTGTGCCGTGTTGGCTGGCTTCGCCTCCAGAGAATTCGGTTTCTGTCGAATTTTCATAGTTGTAATGCGGTAATGAAAAAAGGGAGCGCGTTCGATGCAAAGCTCGACGTCGGTGCGACGGGCTCCTTGGGGCTTGTGAAATCCAAGCCGATCGATGTATCGATCTAGCATGAGTTGCAAACGCCTTACAACACCACTCAGAGCGAATCGATCATGAAGATTCAGAATGTGGGACCGGGCCCGCTTTCACGTTGGTTCACGCGAAGATATCGCCGGATATCGACCAGGTCGTTGTCTTGAGATTGCGTTGGATTGGCCGTGATCTCAACGTAATCTCAAAAATTGATAATTTCTCGAAATTGTGGGGCTGACGAATGATCTCGTCAATTGACAACGAGGGTGAAAATTCTCAATTACGGCATTGACTCCTGGTTCGTATATCGAGAATATTCCAACCACTGTGCGCCGCGAGAAAGTGTATGGCGACAGTGAAGGTGTCCATCCCGACACTCGCCAACGCATTCCCTGAAGCGGATATCTTTCACTCTTGGAGGGCAATCGTCATGACGCACGGTGAACAAGGAGCGAGCCAGGATCTCGGTGGCGCCGGGTCGATCGAACTGACTCCAGACGCATCGACGAAAGTCTATCCTCACCAGGGCTTGTGTATCGTAGCAACTGTCACGATGACGGGATCCAACAAGATTCCAGAAGGAGCAACGATCGATTTCTCCGGCAGTAGCAAGGGCGTTAGCAGCCATTTTGCGGCACTTTTGGGTCAATATAAATTGACGAACGTGCCGATCGATATTGCGCCCGGCAATGCCTCTGGCACGGCAAAACTATTTATTCGCCATGACTACTCCGATACGTCGAATTCCATAGTCATGAATGCGACGGCGGGTAGCGAATGGATAGGGGCGGCTAAGCCGGACGATGCGTCGACGGTGACCTACACGCTCGAGACGACCGATCCGACGATCATTTGCTCAGGTCCCAGCAGCACACTGCTCGAGCTGCCTACGGGGCAGGGAGACCAGCTCACTCCCGCTGCGACCCAGTACACGACGAGCTTCACTTGCGTCGTCAAAGACGGCGAGAACCCGGTTCCTGGGTACGTGGTCGAGTGGCATGAGGGAAGCGATCAGTCATTCGGACTCTTTAGCAGTCTGGTGAATGCATATACTTCCTCCACAGCCGCTTGGGCAGACGTGCTTCCGTCAGCCGATGCGGTTTTCGTCAAAGATATCAATCAGCAGGGTTACTACGTTCGCATGATGACCGATGCTAACGGTGTGGCGAGTCTCTATCTCGTGGCCAAAGACAGCACGGGCCCGATAGCGCAAAGCGTCACGGCACGGCACAACTTCAATGTGACATATGAATATCCGCGGCCATTCCTCGTTATGGATATTAATAATTACGCCCAGGCTTTGGAGGATAGCTATCCGAAGATTCTCGACCCGATGACAAACGATACACTTAACTTCGATGATCTCCAAAATCCTCCCTATGTAACGGTTTCAATTCCTCACTACAAAGACGCACATCCGGCGGATAACGTATATCTGGTCGTAAATAATGCAATCGCCGGCGGTCCATATCACTATAAGACAGATAGCTCTTCCGTGCCTTGTGAGTTTCTTGCGAGTCTCGCCTATAGCGATCTGATGCCTGGTGGGCAAAAGAATGAGATGTTGTTCGTCGTCGGCGGGATGGAGACCGGCTTGCCCAGCGCGAGCACGATAAGAGGTTTTTTCGGCACGGGCAACAACATCCGATTGACCGGTGGAAACCTCGATTCCCCTGAATTGTACCCGTACGCGGGACACATCAACCAAACCACCCTCAACAAGGGTTTCGTGACTATACAGGTTGAATTGAAACAACCGGATGCCTCGTGGAATGCTCAATTAGGCGATGTTGTGAGCGCAACGGCTGTGTTGACCGGCTACCGGCCCGATAGCGATGCATTGAGGGTGCCGATTACGGTTCCGGCCAACGTTTTACCGCCCATTGCGGAGGGGGATTTGAGAAAGGGATCCGTGTTGCTTCATTTCCCCGCTGCGCCGTTCGAAGGCTGGGATCAAAAGAAGGACGGGGGGACGCAGGGTCAATGCTGCATCGTCTATACGGTGGTCCGCGCCGGTCAGCCAAATCAGAGTTCCGGGCTGCTCACCGTCATATTGAATACGGCGAATCAAAGCTACACGCCGGTCTGAAAATTCGTTCCGAAAGTGGCGGCTCGGCAGGGCAAGGCTTGAGGCTCGCCACGCCGGTGCATGGTCGATGCCGACCGAGGGGAGAGCACGAATGGGTGGCGCGAAGCGCGATACCGCGGGACATGACGCGGTCTCCTTGCAGGCGATCGTCACGACGCAGGCTGCTTATTACTACGCCGAGGGCATTTCCCTCAAGCCGTGCAATTGGGTCAAGGTCCATGGCACGCCGGGACACACGATGATTTGCAACGTGACGGTTGGCGGAGAGATCATCGGGTCAAGCGACCCCAACGACGGTAGCCAACTTCCGGGCATCCTCATGGCCGGAGAGGGTACCTCATACGGCACGGGGCCTTACCGGCCCATGCTCAATGCGGACGGGTTCACATGGTTCCTGATTCGAGGCGCAAGGTCGAAATCAACGCTTGCGTCTGCATCGAACCTGCTCCTTATCTCTGGCAGCGTAGCGGATCAGGATGATCCTGATCACCCTGTCTCGATATTCCCGTCGTTCCAGGACTATTGGGACGCCAACCCGCAGAACGACCCCAATCAGCATTTTGTCGGCTACGCGTATACATCGGGCGCGCCCTCCGACGGCGTCACGCCTTGTTGCGTGCAGATAAAAGCGGATAGCTCTGACTGGGGCGTCGTGAGGGTTGCCGTCACCAGTGGCCACGCGACCATCGTCGATGCGTCATCTGAGCACCCTCAGTGGCGCGACGTGAAGCTGCAGAGCGATGGCTGCGCCACCATCCTGCTCGTCAATAAGACCGAGGAGTCGGTCCAATTCACGATGACGCTTCCCAACGCGCCCGGTACTTATCAACTGGGGCCGTTCGCGGTCCGATTTCAAGCTTTTCCGACTTCGACGGCGCCCGCGCAGCGGGATGGGAACCTCGCATGAAGAAAGAGAACGCCATGCGTCTGGCCGGCCGAAAGACGATCCAATTGGAGGCGCCCAGCCTTCCCGAGGCGGTTCAAGAGCAAGGGCAGTGGGTCATTCACGTTGATGAGCTTTCGCCCAATCAAAAGATTGTCGTTCAGATTCCCAACTATCAAAACACTGGCTGGCATCCGAGCTTTGGGGATAGATTGCGCGGATATTTGAACGATACGCCGTCGGATAACTATATCTATCTTGATAAAAGTAATATAGACAACGCGTCGTGGGATGCGGAATTCGATCCCGAGAATATTCCGAACGGAGCTTATGTCGCGACGTACACGCGAATCAATGCTGTCGACGACTGCGCGTCGTCGCTCCCGACGCCGGTCACCATCGAGGGTTCCACGTCGAGCAAATACCCTGGCCCCGTCTTCCCGGACGCCAACAACGGCGTGTTGCTTTACACGAAGATTGCACAGTGCAACGGCACGCCGGTTCGGACGCAATACGATGTGCAGCAGGGCGATCAGGTCGTGTTCTATTGGCGTGGCTTCGACGAGACAGGTCAGGAAATTCCTGAGGCAGCGTATGTGTCGGGCCGGCCGCTTACGGTGCAAGATGCCTGCAATGGCTATATCGAGGATACGATCCCTTTGCGCAGTATCCAGTTGCTCGGCGATTTCGGTAGCGGTGTGGCGTATTACGAGGTGTTGCGGGACAGTGCGACGCGTGTTTCACGGAACACGAAGTCGCTTCATGTTTCGCTGAATACCGAGGTCGAAATTGCGTGGGCGGACATCACTGCACTGCAGCTGAGCTGTACTCGGGGCGCCGCGAATACGTCAAGTCAGCTCCCCAATCTCAAGCCTTGCAACTATGGGGCCGTCTTCGGCGCGCCCGGACTTGCCGTGACGATCTCGGTTTCGGCGGGTGGGGTCATTGCGGAGGCTACGGGCGGAGATCCGACGATTTACACAACGCAACTGAACGGCGATGGCCTTGCCAGGTTCAGCGTGTCGTCGAAAGATCAAAGCTTGGTCTGCATCGCAGCGTACTCCCAAGTTCTTCCTGGCAGTCCGCCGACAGTGAACGCGACGTTCAGCCAGTACGCCGATGGCGGCGCTTCGGGTATCGTCGGATACAACTACACGAGCGCCGTGCCGTGCGATGGGGTCACGGCCTGTTGTATCTATTTCAAAGTTTCGCCTCGATGGGTTTCACAGGGTGTGGCGGTCACCATCGTTGACGAGGAAAGCCAAGCGCGCGTAGTGGGAGCCGATCCCGAGACGCCTCATGCGCGGACTATCAAGTTGTTTGCCGATGGCACTGGATTCGCTGAGATCGTCGACACCTGCGAAGAGAAAGTCAATGTCACCTTGTCGGTGCCGGGGCAGCAGGAGGCGATCCGATTTCCGTATCCTGTTGAATTCATCTCATTCCCGTGCGCATCGTAATGGATGCCGATCGATGATGTGTAGCGTCAATTCAGGGGCTTCGCATGGCAGAGCAGCAAACACCTCCCTCGTTGCAGCGAGCGACGGCCGACGACGAATCGGGCTATCAGCTTTCTCTTACGCTTCCCACGGACGATGTTGCCGCCGATGGGAAGAGCGCCGACCAAGCTGAAGCCAAACTCACACGCAATGGCTATCTTCAACCTGGTGTCCCGATCACATTCGAAATTTCCTCAGGGTCTGCAACGTTCGGTGATGGATCACAGCAGATAACTGGCCCGGAAACCGGCCCGATGGGCCGCTCTGACGTCATGTTCGTCGATACGAAGGCTGAGTCTGGAGAAATCGTCGCTTGGCTGACGGCTAGCCCGCACATTCGCAGCGATCCCACTCCCTACACATTTATCGGTGCCACGGAGACTGCTTTCGCCATCGCTTTGGATTCGCACGTGAACGACGAACCGGCGGATGGCAAATCCGAGAATGCGGGACGCGCCGTCGTCACGCAAAACGGCGGTGCGCTCACCCAAGCGCAGATCGTGAAGTTCGAATTCGATAACGGCACGTCTGCCCGCTTCGATACGACCCAGCCTGCGGGTTACGTTCAACCCGACTCCAGCCCGACTGTTCTCTATGTAAAAACGCATTTCGACAACGACGTCCAGCAGGACATCGCCGACGCGTCGTTCTTCGATGCTCAGGCGGAAACGGTCACGCTCAAGGCTTCTTTGCGCGACCATACGGATGCCCCGTTCAAGACGCAGGATTTCACGTTCACTGCAGTCCCGTCGAATAATTACTCGTTTAGCCTCAATCGACTGTCGAATCGAGCACAAGCCGATGGCGCCGCGCAGAACAAGGCAAACGTTACGACCTGGGAAGGTAACGCCCCCGCTCCCGACAAAACGCGGGTGACATTTCAGTTGCCGGCAGGCTCGGCGCAATTCGCGTCGGATAACTGCAACGTCGTCGATAGCGGTACCAAGCCGGACGGGAGCGCTTGGATCTCGGTGAACGCGACGTTCATGCAAGGGGTGACCGTTGCAAGCGCAGGTTTCATCGATAGCAACGAGGCCGGCGAGACTGTCACGCTGACAGCGTACCTGACGGACCATGCAGAGGTCCCGCCTCAGAACCAGGACTATACGTTTTCGCCGAAATCGCCTTACGTGGTAACGATCACTCAGGCGCCATCGTGGTTGTCCAATGGCGTTTCAGGGGAAATCGTCGGCACGGTCGTCGATAGGCAAACCGGGGGCAACGTCACGGATACCTGCAGCGTCGGGTGCTCGGGCCCTGGCCCTATCGACGCCCCGAGCAGCGTCTGGGCGACGGACGGCAACTTCTCTTTCAGTGTGACTGGGTTGACGGTGGTCGGGAAGTCGGCGCAGTTCGGTTATGTTACCGTCAGCTACCGTGGCGCCAGCGATACGGCGACGATTTTAATCTACCCGTACTGATCGTTGCGCTGCGAGCGGCGTTCCCATCGCGCGAGGTAGCGATGCGTCAGCGGTGCGACGCGTCCCCCGCTGCGCGCCGCGCGAGCAACGCCACCACCCCCAACGTCAGGGCCGCGCCCAACGCCAGGCCACGATGCGTGTCGATCCATAGCGAGGCGCATGTCGACTTTGCTTCCTTGCCGAACGATCCGCGCATGCTATGCGATCCCGGGACCGGTTGCCACAGGTCGACCGCATGTTCGGGATCGGTGGCGCTCTTGCGTTGCTGCGCCTTGAACGCGCGTTTGGCCAGATAGCGATCCAACAAGCCCGGTGCGATTTTGTTGGCAACGATCGCCTTGAGGGACGAAAGCCCGACGTACAGTTCGCGGCGAGGATGCCGCGCGGCCCATACGATCGCGCGCGCAGCCACTTCCGGTTCGTAGACGGGCGCGACGGGGCGTGGTGCCCCGGGCATTCGGCTCGCTGCCCAATCGAATTGAGGCGTATTGAGGGCGGGCATCTGCACCATCGTCACCCGCACGCGGCTCTTGTCGTGCAGTAGTTCGCAGCGCAGTGCATCGGTGAACCCTCGGATCGCATGCTTGGCGCCGCAGTACGCCGATTGCAGCGGAATCGCGCGGTAGGCGAGGGCCGAACCCACTTGCACGATCACGCCTTTGTTACGCTTGCTCATGCGCTTGAGCGCGGCCATGGTTCCCCACACGTAGCCGAGATAGGTCACTTCCGTCACGCGAGCGAACTCCTCCGGGGTCGTGCTGGCGACGGGCGCGAACATCGTCACCATGGCGTTGTTGACCCAGACGTCGATAGGGCCGAGCTCGTTCTCGATGCGCTCTGCGGCGGCTTCGACGGCTTGCGCCGAACTCATGTCGGTGGCGATCGTCAGCGCACGCACGCCGTACCCGCGGGCGATCTGCGCCACTTGCGAGAGCGCTTCTTCGTCGCGGGCGAGCAGGGCGACGTCGGCCCCTTGCTGTGCGAAAGCGAGCGCTGCCGCGCAGCCCACGCCCGCGCTGGCGCCGGTGATAACTACGATGTTCGGGAAACGACGCGAGTGCGGCATGCCGGGCTCCTGGGAAGCGGTCTGTCGTCTATAAAGCGGGTACCGTGCGCGAGCGACCGAGCATTCGCGCCGATGCGGCTCGCACCCAAAGCGCTCGAGTGCACCGCCAAGCCATCGTTATCCGTGCGAGTAGCCGTTCCCCGTTCGTTCCAAGCTGATCACCTGCTCGGCCCGCGACCCATTGCGTTCCTTCACGTCGACCGTCCCGTGATAGGCCACGCGCCAGCCTTCTCGCGTCGCAATGACCGGTACATTCCCGCCGGGGCGGCTGTCGAGATCGACAAGG
The DNA here is from genome assembly GCF_029522115.1 of Trinickia sp. Y13. Taxonomy (GTDB): domain Bacteria; phylum Pseudomonadota; class Gammaproteobacteria; order Burkholderiales; family Burkholderiaceae; genus Trinickia. The sequence continues at coordinate 189,607 of NZ_JAKWFK010000005.1, forward strand.
CCCGCAGGCGGCACCGGAATGTTGTTTTCAACGCTCGCATTGGAATGGATGACGTTGTCCTGCCACATCGATGCCCCGCGTCGCGCTTCGAGACCCTTGCCGTCGGTATCGACCGTGTCGTCCGACGCGGCCATGCCCGCGTTGTCCACGGAAACGGTGCGCGCGTTGGCTCGCGCGACCGGATCGGGGCTATCGATATCCTTCGTGCCATGTTCGATCGACGGCAGCGGGGCAGGCTCCTTGGCGGCCACCGATGCAGGCGAGGTTGCCCTCTTGTTCTTGGCGAACTCGCGCGCTTGTGTCTTCGCGTCGGGCATATCGCCCGCGGCCGGCGTTTTCGCCGGGCTCTTCGCTGCAATTTCGTTTTGCTGGCTCTGAGTGGGATTGTTCTGCGCATTTTCCACGGTAGCTGTCCTCCGAAAGTTGGACGTCCTTTGCGAATTTCATGCAATGATCGTGCCCGTGCAATGGCATCGTGTGCCTCACAACTCGCCGCGCGAGCGCAATGCCGCGATGCGATCCGCCGTGCGGCATGCAATGGCTTGAATGGTCAGTGATGGATTGACGCCGCCGACCGTCGGAAACACCGAGCCGTCGCAGATCCAAAGGTTCGGAATATCCCAACTGCGGCAGTCGGCGTTCACGACACTCGTGCTCGGATCGTCGCCCATGCGCGCGGTGCCGTTCAAGTGGCACGTATCGTCCTCCTGGCGCCATACTTCTTTCGCGCCGGCCGCTTCGAGCGCAGTCGTCATGAAATCGAGCGCGTGCCGAGCCAACCGCTTGTCGCTGTCGCAAAGCGAATGCGTGATGCGCGCAATCGGCAAGCCATAGGCGTCCTTCTCATCGGCGAGCGTGACGCGATTCATTTCTTGCGGGAGCGTTTCGCCGACGATCTTCAATCCTGCTTGATGGTTGTACTTCTCCATCTCGCTGTGCAGCGCTTCGCCCCAGAGGCCCCGGCCTGCTTGCACGGCGGCCCATGCGTTCGGCAATGGGCCCTGGCTCATATAGCAGTAGCCGCCGAAGAAGTCCTTACCCTCGTCGGTGTAGTTCCAATGCTCGCTCATCGCAAGCGAGGGCGGGCCCTTGTACCAGCGGATCTCTTCGTCCATCAAGCCCCAGACGGCTTGATTGGACTGCACCATCAGATTCTTGCCGACGAGGCCCGAGCGGTTCGCTAGGCCATCGGGAAAGCGGGGTGTTGCAGACATCAACAACAGCCGCGGGGTTTCGATCGCGTAGCCGGCCACGACCACGTTGCGCGCGCGCTGAAATTGCCAGCGCCCCTCGCGGAAATACTCCACGCCCTGAGCGCGATCGTGCTCGTCGAGCACGATGCGCCCCACCATCGACAAGTCGCGAATTTCCGCGCCGGCTTTCACCGCGCGCGGTATCCACGTGACGAGTGCGCTTTGCTTCGCATTCGTTGCACAACCGGTCACGCAAAAGCCGCGATAGACGCACGGATGCGACTTGCCACGCGGCGCCGAAACGGTGGCGAGCGGCGTTGGGGTCCACGGGATGCCGAGCGCATCGCACCCGCGCGCGAGCACCAACGCCGCGGCGTTCAGTTCGTGCGCGCGATAGGGGTAGCGAGGGCGATGCGGGCCCCACGGGTAATTGACGGGACCGGCAATCTTCAACGCGTCTTCGACATACGCGTAATAGCGCCACATCTCGCGCCAATCGATGGGCCAGTCGGCGCCGTATCCCAACAGGCTGCGCGCTTTGAACCACTCGGGGCGAAAGCGCAGCGACACCATCGCGAAGTGGACCGTGCTGCCCCCCACCGCTTTGCCGCTGTTGTTGCTGCCCATCTTGAGCGGCTGCTCGCCGTCGCAGATGCGTTCGTCGGTCCAGTACAGCTTCGATTGGTGGGTTTCGTCCGACGCGAATTCCTCGAGTGGCCGCCACCACGCGCCGGCATCGAACGCGACCACGCGAAAACCCTGTTCAGCCAGGCGGCAAGCGAGCGTGCCGCCGCCCGCGCCCGTGCCGACGATCGCGAAATCGACGGGGTCGTCTTGCGGGTACGCCTGCATCGGCACCCATCCGCCGATGGTGAACACATCGGGCGCGCGCCCGTTCTTGCCGCGCGGCGTATGCAGGGCGTCATCGCGCACGGCGGTTCTCCTCGAGCGCGCGCGCTTCGTTCCCGGGTGCCGCTTCCGCCGCTTCCCACGGGTCGCGCCGGTTCGCCTGCATGCGCACGTAGCCGCGCGGATTCGCGGGGCCGCCGAAGCCAATTTCGCTCCACGCTTGCGGATGCGCATAGTACGCGCTGGCAATGTCATGGAGCACTCGCAAGCTGAAGAACACGTCGCAGGCCATGCCTTCCCACGCGGGGTCGGCCAACTCGCCCCTTTGCATGCGCGTCACCAGTTCACGCTGATTGGCCTCGTCGATGTCTGCGAACGCCGCGCCGAAAGCGCGGCGGCTTTCGGCGTCGAGCGCCGCAAGGCCGATGCGCCAGGCGTCGCGCAGGGGAGGCAGCCGCGCGTCGCGATAGCCGTCTCGGCCGTCGTGAAGAAGCTTCATGTCGACGAGAGCCGCGACGGGAACGCTCGCCGGGCGCCAACGGCGGGCATCGGTCGGCGTGCCTTCGTTGGACGCGGGCACTTCTCGTGTCGCGGCGCGCGAGCGCGGAACGATCACCGCGCACAGCGAATCGAGTGCGCGCCATTGCACGTCGTTGCAAAAGCTCGGGGCGTTGCGCTGCGCGAGCCGTGCGTCGATGACTTCGCGTGTGGCGTCGTCCCACGACGGCGTGTCGCGCTTGCGCATGACGTCGTAGCCCGGATAGCGCGGGCGGCGCTCGGTATTCATCGTTCGGTGTCCCTCAAACGCAATGCCGCAAGGCCCGCGGTCGCGAGTGCGGTGAAGCTCGGCGGCGCAGGCAGTGGCGGGCCGCTCAAGAGGTTTTGCGACCAGTTGCGCCAGCCGCCTTGATTGCGCGCGACGCCGCGGATATGGAACCCCACGCCGATCGCCCCGAGCGCGGCTGTCATGCGCAACCAGAGGCGCGTCCACCAATTCGTTCGGGGCGGCCCGAGCGCTGCGCGTGCGAGCAGCGCGGCCGCGATCGGCGGTACGGTCACGGGCGCATACATGACGGGGTTTTGAAAGGCGCCGCGAAAATGCAACAGGGCGACCTCCCCCACGGTGCCGGCCATGCCCACGGCAGCGAACAAGGCGAGCGCTTTGCCGGCCGGCATGCCGAACAACTGCGGGTCATGCCCGGGTTCGTCGCGAAGCCTCTCGCCAATTGCGCCGAGCGCGCCGGACAGAAGCAACGACATAGGTGCGCCGAGCGGCGCACCGTAAAACAAGTTGTGCCAACTGAATCTGCCTGGCCGTTTCGTCACGTTGTAAAGGTGAAAGCCCGTTCCCGCGATGCCGACGCCGGCGGCCGCCAAGTAAATTCCGTTGCGCACTCGGTGGCGATTACCGACGTGATCGGCGCCGCCGTGAAGGCCCGCGGCCAAGGAAAGGGCGCCGACGACCAGGGGCGCGTACATTGCGCGGTTTTCGAACGAGCCGCGGTAATGCTCGACGGCCGAGTCCGTTAGCGCGGACCATGCAAGCAGCGCCGAGCTACGGTTGAATGCGCGAGCCGCATGGATGTGGGCGTCTTTCTGCGCCCCCGCGTGCGCGTGGTGCAAGGCCGACATGCCGGCGTCTCGCACGGCGCGCAACGCGTTCGCCGCAGGCTCGCCGCGCGCGTTGCGGCGCACGCAGTTGCCTTTGACCATCGCCGCCGCGGCCAACGCACCGGCGGCGAGGCCCAAGACGGTGACGATACCGTCCGCCTTGCGATTCATGGGCGGTCTTCTCCTTTCATAGAGCGTAAGGTTGCGCGTCGGCTCGCTTGAATTCGAGCCCGCAACCAGGGCGCGAGAGATCGGGCGCGATCGTGCCGCCTTCGGCGTGCGGCGCGCCGTCGAACAACATCGATTCGATCCGGACGTGGTCGTGAAACCACTCGATGTGCCGTAGCCGCGGCGCGGCCGCGGCCAAGTGGCGGTGCAGCGCGGGCGCGCAATGCGCGGAGAGGGGGATGTGCCACGCGTCGCACAGCTGCGCCGCTTGCATGAAACCCGTCACGCCGCCGCAGCGGGTGGCATCGGCTTGCAGGACATCGACCGCCTGCGCCTCCAACATTCGGCGAAAATCGTCGCTCGTGTACGCGTATTCGCCGGCCGCGATGTCCATCGAGGCCGGCGCGGCTTCGCGCACGAGATGCAGCCCCGCGAGATCGTCCGATGAAACGGGCTCCTCGAACCACGCTACGCCCTCGTCTGCAATACGTGCGGCGCACACCAACGCTTGGTTGACGGTCAGCGCGCCATTCGCGTCGACAAACAGTTGGGCGTCACCGATCGCTTCGCGCGCGGTTTTGACGCGCTGTGGATCGCGCTCCGGCTGCGCGCCGATTTTCATCTTGACTGCGGTGCAGCCATCCACGGTCACCCAATGCGCCAACTGATCGCGCAACTGAGTATCGTCGTAGCTCGTGAAGCCGCCGCTGCCGTAGATCGGCACGCGCTCGCGCAGCACGCCGCCGAGCAAGCGCACGAGGGGAACGCCGAGCAATTTTGCGTCGAGGTCCCATAGCGCGAAATCGAGCGCAGAGATAGCGGTGGCACACAGACCCGAGCGGCCGATGTTGCGCACTCGGCGCCATAAGCGCTGTGTCAATGCGCGTACGGTCGCGGCAGGCGCGTGAAGCAACTCCTTGGCCAATGTTTCGTTGATCAATGCGACTGCGCTCGCGTCGGTATACGTATAACCGAGACCCGTGCATCCACCCGCGTCGATTTCGACGACGACGAGCGTCGTCGAGGTCCACTCGAACGTGCCGTCCGCTTCCGGCGCGTCCGTCGGAATCCGATAGGCGTGCGCTCGCACCGCAGCAATCGGCGTCGCATCGAGCACGCCGGTTGGGCTTGGCGCGCAATCGGTGTCTCGTGCTCGTGCCGGCGGCGTGCCGGGGGGATCGCTGGGAACTGGTGCCATCGTCGTATCGGTCGTGGGAGTGCGGTCATGGGCATCGCGCGATGCTCAAGGCAGCGATGCGGTTGCCTTCGACGAACCAGCAAGCCCTATGCCGCGGGTTGCCATCCGCCGCCGAGCGCCTTGTAAAGCGCGACGAGATCGGTTTCGAGTTGCGTTTGCGCCTGTATGAATTGCGACCGCACTTGTGCCAATTGGCGTTGCGCATCGAGCACGTCGATGAAGCTGACAAAGCCTTTTCGATAGCGTTCGCGCGCAAGTGCGTAAGCGCTTTGTTGGGTGTCCACCGCGGTGGAGAGCGCATCGCGATGCGCAAGGTCCGTTCGATAGACGGCTAGCGCGTTGTCCACGTCGCGCAGTGCAACGAGAACGGCTTGCCGATAGGCGAGCGCGGCTTGCGCTTGGCGCGCGTTCGCGAGATGAAGATTGGCTACGAGCGCGCCGCCCGAAAAGACCGGCAGCGAAATCGCCGGTCCGAACGAATAGAAAAGATGCGACCAGCGCGCGAGGTCCGACGCGTTGCTGGCGCGCGTGCCAATGTTCCCCGTCAGGGTGATGTCAGGGTAGAACTGCGCGACGGCCACGCCGACATCGGCCGTCGCCGCATGCAATTGCGCTTCCGCCTGTCGAATGTCCGGGCGACGGCGCGCGAGGCTGGACGGCAGGCCGATCGGAATGCGCGGCGGTAGCGCTGGCAGGGGCGCCGGTTGCATGAGTTGCGCGTCGAGTGCGCCGGGGGCCGCGCCCACGAGCAACGCGAGACCGTTTTGCGCTTGAGCGATTTGGCCGTCGAAAGGCGCCACGCGCGCCTGCGCTTGCGCGAGATCGGCGGCGGCTTGCTGCACGTCCAGCGCGCTCGCGAGGCCCACCGAGGCGCGGCTTTTCGTCAACGCGAGCGTGTCGCGCGCGTCATCGGCCAGATGCGCCGCGATATCGCGCGCCGCTTGCGCCCCGCGCAGTTGCAGATACGTTTGCGCGACTTCGGCCTCGAGCGACAGCAAGGCATCGTTGCGGCTCTCGCGTGCGGCGTCGACGGCCGCCGATGCGGCCTCGGCCGAGCGGCGCACGCGGCCGAACAAGTCGAGCTCCCAGGACGCGTCGAACCCTGCCTGCCAAAGGTTGACCGGTGACGTCAATCGATCGAGCACGTCGTTGGCCTGTCGTTGCAATGCAGGGCCGGTGCCGGGCGCCACTGCGTCGACCGGCGAATTCGGTGCGCCGAGTTGATCGACTTGGCTATAAACGCCGTTGGATTGCAGAAAACCTTTTAGGCCCAGTTGTTCCCGTTGATAGCTCGCGCTCGCGCGCAGGTTCGGTAGGCCTTGCGCCGCCGTGGACTGCATCTGCGTCCGTGCTTCGACGATGCGCAGCACCGCTTGCTGCAGATCGAGATTGCCTGCGTGCGCTTGCTCGATCAACGCGTCCAGCGTCGGATCGCGGAACGTGCGCCACCAGCGCGGATCGGGATCGCTATCCATGTCGATGGCGGAGCGGGATGGTTCGTCCGGCGGCATCGCAGCGCGCGCGTCGCTCGCAGCGGAGGCGCTTCGGGCAGTGTCCGTCCGCGCGAGGTCGTGCCATGCCTCGGGCACTTGCGCTTGCGGCGGGTGAAAATCCGGTCCCACCGTGCATGCAGCCGACAGCGCACTGAGCGCGATCGGCAGTGCCATAACCAGCGTGCGCCGAACGTAGTTGCGGGCAGAGGCGAGCTTTTCCACTTCAATGCCCTCCCGGTCCGCCGGCGGCCTTCACCGGTGAGAAGAAGAACATGAGCGGCACGCAAAACACGCACAGAATGGCCAGCATGGAGAACACATCGACATAAGCCAAAATGGTCGCTTGCGAGACGAACGTTTGATACAGCATCCCATGTGCGGTTTGCTCGGCTTGCGCGCTCGGTTGGCCCAGCAGGGACGAAATGGTCGCCGTGCGAGCGTTCAGCGCGTCGGTGAAGTTCTGCGAGAGCGGCGTCATGTGCGAAGCGAGATGCGCCATGCGTGCTTGGGCACGCTCGCGCACGAGCGCCGTGGAGACGGAGATGCCGATGGATCCGGCGACGTTGCGAAACATCGTGAAGAGCGCCGATGCGTCGTTGTTCAGATCGCGCGGCACGCTTAGATACGCCAGGGCCGTGGTCGGCACGAACAAACAGCCGATCGCGAGCGATTGCGCGCTGCGCATCATGACCAAGGTTTTGTAGTCGATATCGGGCGTGAGCCAATGCGCGTAGGCGAGTGCTGCGGCAAGGAACGCGAAGCCCAGGCCGATGAAAAAGCGCGTCTCGACGTGCGGCATGATTTTGCTGATGATGGGAATTTCGAGCGTGATGAGGATCGCGCCCGGAGAGAGGACGAGTCCCGCAAGCGTGGCCGTGTAACCGAGTCGCTGCTGCGCAAGCTGCGGGATCAATACGGCGCTGCCATACAAAATCATGGCGAAGGCGGCCATTGCCACGCTGCCGAGGGCGAAATTGCGATCCCGCAAGGGACTCAGCCGCACGACGGGGTGGCGCGCATAGCTGAGCCAGAGCGCCGCCCCCACCAGACCGATCGCGGCGAGCGCGGCGAATACGCGGATGAACGGCGATCCGAACCAATCTTCATCTTCGCCGCGATCGAGCATGACCTGCAAGCAACCGAGTCCGACGGCAAGGAGGCCGATGCCGATGTAATCGATCGAGAGCTTTTCATGCTTCGTTTGCGCCCAGGGAGGGTCCTCGACGAGCTGCTGCACGCCGAGCGTCGTCAAAATGCCGAACGGGACATTGAGCAGGAACACCCAGCGCCACGAGAAGTGATCGGTGATCCAGCCCCCGAGCGTCGGCCCGAGCACTGGGGCGACGACGATCGCCACGGCCGATACCGAGAACGCGCGGGAACGCTGGGCGGGCGGAAACGTATCGAGGATGATCGATTGTTGATTCGGCTGCAGTCCGCCGCCGAAAAATCCCTGCGCCACGCGAAAGACGATCAGCTCGCCCAGGTTGGTTGCGACACCGCAGAGAAAGGAGCAAACCGTGAACGCCACGATGCACAGCAGAAAGTAACGCTTGCGACCGAGCAGACGCGCGAAGAACGCGGAGATCGGCAAGACGATGCCGTTGGCGACGAGATATGACGTGAGTGTCCACGTAGCTTGATCGTAGCTCGCCGACATCGTGCCCGCGATATGCGGGAGCGCGACATTGACGATCGTCGTGTCGAGCACTTCCATGAAGGCGGCAAGCGTGACGACGACGGCGATGAGCCAAGGGTTCGCTCGCGGTTTCCAGTTTTCCTGCCCCATCGATCGCCTCGCCCGTTACTTGAGGTAGACCGTTGGCTCGACCGAGAGGCCGAGCGGTAACGGATGATCGGTTGGCAGGCCGCTGTCGATGACGATCTTTACAGGTACACGTTGCACGATTTTGACGAAATTGCCCGTGGCGTTTTCGGCCGGAAACGCGGAGAAGCGCGAGCCGCTTCCTTGCTGAATGCTGTCGACGTGACCGTGCAGTGTCAGGTCGGGGTAAGCATCGACGTCGATTTCCACCTTATCGCCGGGGCGCATCCTGGCGAGCTGAGATTCCTTGTAATTGGCCGTTACCCATAGCTGCGGCGTGACGATCGAAAACAACGAGGCGCCAGGTTGCAAAAAGGCGCCCAATTGCACGTTACGTCGGGTGATCCAGCCGTCGGACGGCGCACGCACCTGACACCATGCGAGGTTGAGTTTGGCCTGCTCGAGCTGCGCCCGCGCTTGATCCACTTGGCGGCGGCGCTCCTCCACCGCGGCCACGGCTTGGCGAATTTGCTGAGCGACGAGCGATGCCGTGGCGAGCCGCGCATCCGCTTCTTTGACCGAGGCGCGCGCCGATGCCGCTTTCGCGTCGGCGGCATCGATGCTCTGCTGCGACGTGGCGCGGGTATCGACCTGATGCTCGCGCTCGTACGATGCCTGCGCTTGTTTGAAGTCGGCGCGCGCCGAGGCCGTTTGCGCCTGTGCCTGCCGGTATTCGGCCGGGTAGCGCACGCGCGCGATATCGAGTTGGATCTGCGCCGTTTGCATTTGCGCCGTGGCGAGACCGAGTTGCGCGCGCGCCGCGTCCATCTGCGCGCGGTACTCGCGCGGGTCGATGTCCAGCAGCACGTCGCCCTTGTGAACGTAGACGTTATCGTCGACGTCGAGCTTGACGACATAGCCGGCCACCTTGGGCGCGACCGTGATGGCGTTGCCGTCGGTGTAGGCATCGTCGGTGCTTTCTTGGTTGCGCGTCGCGAACCACCAGACGAAAGCCGCAACCGCGAGCAATACGATGACGACGGCCAAAATGATCAGCGGTTTTTTGCTGCGCGGCTTGCGTTCGTCGTCAGGGGCCCCACCGCCGGTCTTGCCGTGGCTCGCTCCGTCGTTTGCATCCTTGCTTTGCGGATTGCCGCCTTCGTCGCGTCGTTCGTCGTGAGCAGTTTCACGGGGAGAGTCGTCGGCGTCGGGCATAACAGGTCGTGATCGCAAAAACGATCGACGGCACGCAAACCGCGTACCCGAGCGCACGCAGCGCCCGTTTGCGTTGCATGGCGAAAAGCCCGGCGAGGCGATGATCGGCCCGCACGGCGTCGGCCGACTGGCGCCTGCCAGCGGGCATGCGTATTGCGCGGCAACGCTCGTTTTCAAGCGTGTGGAGGACAGATCATGTCGGACCCGAACGGTAAGCAACCGGCTGAAAAAAACCACGAGGAGGCGCGCATCGATCACGGGGTGGACGAAACGTTTCCGGCGAGCGATCCGCCTGCCGTGGGCGGCGCGACGCGCGTCGATCCCGGTCGATCGCCCAAGCCTGGCGAAGGCGGATCTAGCGAGGACGGTGGCGGCAGCGACGACACCAAGGACGCGGGTGCGAAGCACGGGGCAGTCAACCCGAGCGCGGATAGCGACAACGGACTGGCCGGAATTGCGGGTTGAGCACCGATGGCGATGAGCGTCGCGCCCCTTCAATATTTGACGCATGCGGCCGGGCCTGCGGCCGCGCCGACCTACCGGCTGGGTTGGGCCTTGATCGCGCTCGTGACGACGGTGATGGTGTTGATCGCCGTCCTGCTCGTCGCCGCGATCGCGAGGCGACGGCGCGCGATCGCGCCGGGCCAGGCCGAGCGGCTGCCTGCGGATTCAGGCGGCTTGCGGTGGCTTGCGATCGGGACCGGCGTGTCGTCGGTCGCGTTGTTCGCCGCGCTCGTCTATGCGATGGTCACCCTCGAGTCGGTCGCCTCACCCTCCCGCGAGGCGGGGTTGACGATCGTCGTCACTGCCTACGACTGGTGGTGGAAAGTCGATTATCCCGATGCCGAGGATCCGTCGCGTCAATTCGTCACAGCCAACGAAATCCATATTCCGGTCGGTGTGCCGGTGCGCGTCGAGCTTCGCAGCGCCGATGTGATTCATACGTTTTGGGCGCCCAAGCTCGCCGGGAAGACAGAGATGATCCCGGGCCAAACGAACGTCCAATGGATCGAAGCCGATGAACCCGGCGTCTACCGTGGTCAGTGCTCGCAGTTTTGCGGCGCGCAACACGCCCACATGGCGTTCGAAGTCGTCGCTCAACCGCAGGCCGAGTTCGACGCATGGCGCGATGCCGAGCGGCGCGATGCGCAGGCTGCGACGACGCCCGATGCGCGGGCGGGTCAGCGCATTTTCGGTGAGCGCTGTGCGGGGTGCCATTCCGTGCACGGCTCGGATGCGTCCGGCATGCAAGCGCCCGACCTCACGCATTTGGCTTCGCGCCGCTTGATTGCCGCGGGCCAGATGACGAACACGCCCGAGCACCGGCTCGATTGGATCGAGCACGCGCAGCGCATCAAGCCCGATTCGCTGATGCCGTCGATCGCCTTGCCTGCTTCCGAAGCGGCGGCGTTATCGGCCTATCTCTCCACTTTGCAGTGAGCGAAGCACAATGTCAGAGACGCCCATCTCCGCATTGCCCGGCGACCCGCCCGGCACCGTTCGCCTTTCCCGGCCGCTGCAACGCGGCGCGCTGGACGAAGCCGAGAAAGCGCGCTTGCATGAGCTGTGGGAGACGCGCCCGGGCTGGCGCGGATGGCTTTCGACGGTCGATCACAAAACCATCGGACTGCGCTACCTCGTTACGGCGTTCGTGTTCTTGCTGATCGGCGGGGTGGAAGCCCTCGTCATGCGGGTTCAGCTCGCGCGACCGAACGAGCACCTCCTCACACCCGAGCAATACAACCAGCTGTTTACGATGCACGGCGTGACGATGATCTTTCTTTACGCGCTGCCGGTGCTGTCCGGTTTTTCGAATTATCTGTGGCCGCTCGTGCTCGGCAGTCGCGACATGGCGTTTCCGCGGCTCAACGCGTTTTCGTATTGGGTGTTTCTATTTGCCGGCATCTTCCTCTATGCCAGTTTTCCACTTGGGCAGGGGGCGGATGCGGGCTGGTTCAATTACGTTCCGCTGTCGAGTTTGACCTATGACGTCGGCCCCAACATCGACGTCTACGCGCTCGGCATGGTGCTGCTCGGAGTCTCCACCTCCGTCGGCGCGGCTAACTTTGTCGTGACGTTGTTGCGCATGCGCGCCCCGGGCATGTCGATCGATCGGATTCCCGTGCTGGTTTGGGGCACGTTGACCATTTCCGTCGGCAATCTGTTCGCGGTTCCTTCGGTGAGCCTGGCGTTCCTGATGCTGTGGCTCGATCGACGCATCGGCATGCATTTCTTCGACGTCACGGGCGGGGGTGGGCGCGCGCTGCTTTGGCAACATCTGTTTTGGATCTTCGCGCATCCATGGGTGTATGTCGTGGTGCTGCCTGCTATGGGCATTGTCTCCGATGCGCTGCCGGTGTTTTGCCGCAGGCCGCTCGTGGGCTACGGACCCGTCGCGATCTCGACCGTGGCGACGATGGTGATCGGCTTCGTCGTATGGATCCATCACATGTTCGCGACGGGCCTGCCGCCGCTCGCGCTCGCGTTTTTCGGCTCGGCCAGCATGATTATCTCCATTCCGAGCGCTGTGGCGACGTTCGCTTGGATTGCCACGATCTGGCTTGGCCGTCCGGTATTCAAAACGCCGTTTTTGTTCTTTGCCGGATTCGTCTTGCTGTTCGTCATCGGCGGCGTATCGGGTGTCATGACCGCGGCCGTGCCGCTCGATTGGCAACTGACAGACACTTACTTCGTGGTCGCGCACTTGCACTACGTGCTCATCGGCATCAACGTATTTCCGGTAGTGGGGGGCACCTATTTTTGGTTTCCGAAATTCACGGGCCGCATGATGAGTGAACGGCTTGGCCGCATCGCGTTCTGGCTCATGTTCGTCGGCTTCAATCTCGGCTTCTTTCCGATGCACATCGCCGGCTTGCTCGGCATGCCGCGCCGGATCTATACCTATCCGCCGGACATGGGCTGGAACACGGTCAACATGCTGACCTCGATCGGCTCTTTCGTCTTCGCCTTCGGCATTCTCGTGTTTCTCGTCGACCTCATTTACAGCCTCAAGCGCGGGCCGATCGCAGGCGCCAATCCGTGGGACGCGCCCTCGCTTGAATGGTCCGTGCCTTCGCCGCCGCCGCCTTATAACTTCGCCGTCCTCCCGATCGTCGCGAGCCGGCACCCGTTGTGGGAAGCGCGCATGGAAGGCGAGGCCGACAAGCCGGCCGACGGGCGCTCGCATCTCGACGAAGGTTACTTGCTCGTGCAGGGGCGCGAAGCGCTCGGCACCACGGCGTTGAGCGGCAAGCCCTACGTCATTCTGAAAATGCCCGAGGATTCGTACGCGCCGTTCATGTTGGGCTTGTTCGCCGCGTTGTTCTTCGCGGCGCTCGCGCTCGAGTGGTGGGGCGCTGCGCTTGCGATGTTGCTCGGCTGCGGGGTCTCGATTGCGGTCTGGCTTTGGCCGCAGCGCGAACTGATCCAACGCGAGCCCGCGCCCATAGAGGAGAGTTGAAATGAACGAGGATGCGCAAGCGGTTCTGCTGCGTCCGGCCAATGCGCTGCCCGTCGGCAGTGCGGGCGAGCGCGCGAGCGGCTTGCTCGGATGCGCGATGCTGATTGCAACCGAGGCGGCGCTGTTCGGCTATTTGATCTTCTCGTACCTCTATCTGGCCGTGCAGCAGACGACGCACTGGCCGCCCGAGGGGTTGCCCAAGCTCGGCCTGTCGTCGGTCAACACGGCAATCCTCATCAGTAGCAGCGTGTTCGCCTGGCTGTGCGAGCGGTTCGTTCGCCGTCGAAAAAAGAAGTGGGCCGTGGCGGCGATGGCGGTAGCCGTGGCGCTCGGCGTGGTGTTCGTCGGCATTCAGTTGCACGAATGGCACGACCATCCTTATGGCCCCACGTCGCACCTTTACGGCTCGCTCTATTTCACGATCACGGGGTTTCATTTGGCCCACGTGATCGTCGGCATCTTCGTGCTGGTGTTGCTTGGATGGTGGACGGCACTCGGCTATTTCGACGAGCGCCGCCATGCCGCGCTGACCATTGGCAGCTTGTATTGGCACTTCGTCGATGTCGTGTGGCTCTTCATCTTCACGACGCTGTATTTGACGCCTTATTGGTTTTAGAAAATGGAAGCGAAGCGCGCCGTAAGCGGCGAACCCGTTTCGAAATGGACGCTGACGGTCGGCGTGCTGGCGACGCCCGTCGCGTGGCTCCTGCAGATTTGCGCGGGCGAAGCGCTCATCGCTCAGACCTGCTTTCCGCATGACGTGCCGTTGCGCGTGCCGCTCGCGCCGGCGGTGGGCTGGAGCGTCGTCGGCATGAGCGCGCTGTTGCTGATCGTCGGGGTGCTTGGCGCGTCGCTTGCATGGCGCAACTGGCGGCGCCTCGCGCGCACGCAGCGCAGCGAGCCGCCGGATGCGCCCGATACGAAGGTGGAGGGGCAAGCTTTCGTGGCAAGGGTGGGGCTCATGGCAAGCGGGTTGTTTCTGTTCGCCCTCGTGGCGACCGACGTCGCAACCGCGCTCGTCAAAGCGTGCCTCTGATGCAATGCGTCGATAACGAGGGAGAAATGGTGCCCGGCTCGTGGACTCGTTCGCTGGTTCGGCGCTGCGTGCGTGGCGGATTCGGATACGCCTGCCTGTTCGCGATGGCGATGATGTTGGCAACGCCGTGCCGCGCTGGCGAAGCGGCGGATGCCGCGCTGATTGCGCGCGGCGCTTATCTTGCCAAGCTCGCCGATTGCGCCGGCTGTCATACGAATGCGCCCACGGGTCAACCGCCGCAGCCGTCGCCGCCTTTCGCGGGCGGCTTGCCGATGGGTTCGCCGTTCGGCACGATTTGGACGACGAACATCACACCCGATCCGACCTACGGCATTGGCCGTTACAGCTACGAAGATTTCGAGCGGGCCGTGCGCGAAGGCGTCGCGCCGGGCGGCAAACGCTTGTATCCGGCCATGCCGTTTCCGTCCTTTTCGAAGATCAGCGACGACGATATGCATGCGCTGTACGCGTATTTCATGCATGGGGTCGCACCGGTGGCGAAACCCTCGCCCGAGACGAAGCTGCCGTTTCCGTTCAACCAACGCCTAGGGCTTACGGCATGGGACGAACTGTTTGCGCCGCAAGAGCGCTTCGAGCCGCGCACGGACAGAAGCGCGCAGTGGAATCGCGGGGCATACCTCGTTCAAGCGTTGGGCCACTGTGGCGCTTGCCACACCCCGCGCGGGCCTGCCTATGAAGAGCGCGGGTACAACGATGGCGATCCGCTTTATTTGACGGGCGGAACGAACGATCATTGGTCCGCGCCAAACTTGACGGGCGATCCCGATTCAGGCCTAGGCCGCCTCTCGGCCGACGACATTGCCGCATTTCTCAAGCAAGGTCACGGAGCCGGGTTGTCGGCGTTCGGCAGCATGGTCGAGGTGATCGAAAACAGCGGCCAGTACATGACCGACGACGATCTTCGTGCGATCGCGATGTACTTGAAGACGCTGCCGCCGCGACGAAAGAGCGGGCACGTCGATACGGATCCGGCGCGTAACGCGGCCACGGTCGGCGTGTTGCGAACAGGCGCGATCGAATATCCGGGCGCTGGCGTCTACAATGCTTATTGCGCGCGCTGCCACCATGCCGACGGTCGCGGCGAGCCGGGAAAGTATCCGGCATTGGCGGGTAACCCGACGGTGGTCGCACCGCATGCGACTTCGCTTATTCGTTTGTTGATCGAGGGCGGTCGCAGCGCCGCGACAAAGGGTGGACCCAAGCCGCAGCGGATGCCTTCGTTCAAGGGCAAGTTGAGCGATACGGAGATAGCTCGCGTGCTCACGTTCGTCCGCAATGCATGGGGTAACGAGGCTCAACCCGTCGCACCGCGCGACGTTTCCCGGATGAGAAGCGTCTTGCACCGGTGAGGCGCGACAGCCAGCGTCGTGTGCCGAGGGATGCGTGTTGCGGCGCATCGGGCCGGCATGCAGGCTTTCGGCACGGCATGTCGACCCTTTGGATCGTCATCGTCCAAGTAGGGAATCGAATGAAGATTCATACCGCGACGAATAGCTATAGCGATCAGCGAACGGCGCGCTATCTATGGATGAAAAAAGTCAGAACTACAGCTTGACCCCGCCAGCCTCCGGCGCATCCGGGTCCAAGTCGTCGCGCGCCACGTCGTAATCGGCTTCGTACTCGTCGTCCGCGCCGAGACTGCGCCAGTAGGGCTCACGTCCGTAGTACTGGTGAATCGACGTTGCCCAGGTCGCATCGGCCATCGACGGCCAGTGTTGTTTGTCGAACCCCGGCGCGTTCCTGATGCGCTCCGAAGAGAGCGCGAGCAGGAAACATTTTCGCGTGGTGTCCAGCGTTAGCGCGCTCCAAGGAATCGCCATCAATTTATCGCCGATGCCGAGAAAACCGCCCGAGGACATGACGACATAAGCGATGCGGCCGGTTTGAACGTCGAGCATGATGTCTTTGACCTTGCCCACTTCGTCGCCGTCGGTGCTCAGAATCTTATCGCCGTCCAAAGTGCTGGCGGCCATGACATCCGGGCCCGGACCCGCTGCCGTTTCACTGCCTTTACCGACGATGCGCGCGCCTTGCGCCATGCCGGAAGTCGTGGGGGTGGTATGGGTACGCATAGCATCTCTCCTATTTCGTGTGGTGAAGCATTCTGCGAACGGGCGCGCTGTCGGTTCGCGACAGAGAACGACAGAGATCAGCAAACACCGGCGGAACACCACGCCCGTTGCGTGACTACGCCGCGCGTCAGCAGGTCTTGCCGCCGCCGTCCATTCCGGTGCCGACCTGCCAAGCGCGTCGACCTGCGTCGGACAGCTGGCCGCAGCTGTGAGTGGCGTCGGCTTCGGTGCCTTCGATCGCCATTTCGCCCCCGGGCTGCTCGAGCGACGCTTGCTGTTGCTGCTTGCGTGCGGCTACGCGTTCGTCCTGCGATTTGCCGCTGTGAACGTTCATGGAATCCTCCTTTGAAGGCCACTTGGCTCCTCGAATGAATGCGCATAGAGCGTGCCGCGGCGGCGCGCCGACCAAGGCGTTCATGGCGCGCCCGTTGCTGCGTCGAGGAGGTAGGGCGCGGCGGTGTCGCGGTGCGATGGGGCGATATGGAGCGATATCCATATGCAACGATCGACACGCATCGAGACCGCCGACGCGACCGAAATCATTCATTGGCGTCATAAGGAGATCACATGAGCACACTAGACCCCGACAGCCTTTCGTCCTCCGGTAGCTCCGAAGCGCCCGGTCGAGAAACCGGCGCGCTTGGGCCGAGCGATTCGTCCGACAGCGGCAGCGATATTGCGGGTGCGAAGCGGCACGAATTCGACAAGGACACCGAGCTAGACCAGCACGCGCTGGAAACCGGCGACGCCGAACTGGCTAGCGATACGGACCGCGCGGGCACGGGTGAGCGCTCGTCGGCGGACGGCGATTCGACGCTGAGCGAGGACGCCGATATCGAGCCCGATCGCATCGACACGCCAGGTAACCCCGACCGAGACATCGAGCCGTAAGGCAGCCCGGCGGCGTGTCTCAATGAGGCATGGAGGATAGCGCCGAGGCGGCCGCGGGCGTAGCGGCTTGGATATCCGCGGCCTGCGGATAAAGCTGCAGCAGCACGCGCAAGACGCCGTTGGTCCAGCCGAAGCCGTCTTGCAAAGGATATTCGCCGCCGCCGGCCGATGCTTGCGTGGCGTCGCGGCCAATGTCGTATTTCTCGACGAGCTTGCCAGTGCGCGCGTAATAGGCGACGTTCGTGCGGAGCCAGCGCGTCGCGATCGTGCGCGCGAGGGCCATTTCACCATAGCGGCGCAGACCGATCACGGCCAGATATTGCAATGGCGCCCAGCCATTCGGTTCGTCCCACTGTTGACCGGTCGCCACTTGTGTAGTGGCCATGCCCCCCGGACGCAGCAAGCCCCGCTTGATGGATTCGGCGACGGCTTTCGCTTGTTCGCGCGAGGCGACGCCCGCGAACAGCGGATACACAGTCGCCGCTGTCAGCCGATGGCGCAGCGTGCGATGGACGTAGTCGTAATCGGAAAACGCACCAATGCGTGAATCCCAGAGCCAGCGGCGAATGGCCTCGGCGCGCGCTCTCGCTCGGGCTTCGAGGTTTTCCGCTCGCGTGGCGTCGCCCTGCAGCCGATACGCCTTCGCCAGCGTTCGTTCCAGGCCGTAGAGCAGGGCGTTCAGGTCCACGGGCACGAGCGAGGTGACGTCGATCGTCGCGAGCGTGCGGCCGTCTGCGAACCAACGCGAACTGAAGTCCCAACCGCTCTCTCCCCCCGCGCGCAGGTTGCGCCATAAGTCCTTGGGGTTTCGCTGCGGCATCGAGCGTGCCGTTTCTACATCTTCCCGATACGATTCATCGCGCGGCGCATCGCGCTCGTCCCAGTAGCGGTTCAGCACGGTGCCGTCGAACAGACGAACGACATGGCGCGCGGCGTGACCTGGCCCGACCGTCGCCGCGCCGTCCATCCAATAGTCGTATTCGGCCTTCAGTTCGGGCAGGTACTGCAGATAAGCGCTATCGCCCTCGCGCTGTGCCAGCAGCCCGACCATCTGCGCAAAGAACGGCGGCTGCGAGCGGCTGAGATAGTAGGTGCGATTGCCGTTCGGGATATGCGAGTAGCGATCGATGAGCGCGGCGAAGTTCTCCAACTCGTCGCGCGTCAGATCGTGCCTGCCGCTGGCGGCGAGGCCGAGCATGATGAAATACGAGTCCCAGTAGTACACCTCGTCGAAGCGGCCGCCCGGCACGACGTAAGACGCGGGCAGCGGCAACAGCGAAGACCAGGCGCTGGCCACCGGATCGGGATCGCGGCGCAGAACGTTCCACAGCGTATCGATATGGGCGACGACGGTTTGCTTCGGGTCGGAGACATACTGCCGCGCCTCATGCCGCGGTGCGCTGAAATGGGCGTCGACGAACTTGCGCAGATCGAAACTCGGTTGGCCGCGGGCCGCCTCGTATGCCGCGACGATACGTGCGGGGTTCTCCTTGGGGACGCGGTCTGCGAAGGTCTTGCTGTCCGGGAAGACATGGGCCAGCTCGACCGTGCGAAATAGCTCGCCCAGTGTTTGCGATGGCGGGGCGGGCACGACCGGCGAAGACTGTGCGTGCGGATGCGAGGCCGGCGTGTGCATCGACGTCGTTGACGACGCGTTCGCGCGCGCTGGCGCGGCGGGCTTCGCCACGGGTTGGGCGGCAACGCACGAAGCGGCAGTCAAGAGTGCGGCGGCGAGCGCATGGCGCACGAAGGCCAAATGCATGGGCGGTTCCTCTCGTCGGGGTGATCGGTGCCCGGCGGCGGCGCAACGCGCATGCCGCGCGGGATAACCCGACCGGGCCGGGCGAATGAGGGCGAGAGGCGGTACCGGTCGAAAGCGACATGGCGGCGCGTCGTGCGCCGCTCATCCATCAGCGATTCAATGGCTTACCTGCCCGGGCTGGGCAGGCGAGCCCCGGCGCGTCATTGCAAATGCTGACCGCCGTTGATCGCAACGTTGGCGCCCGTGACGAAGCCCGCTTCGTTCGAACACAGGTAGGCGACGAGCGCGGCGACTTCCTCGGGTTGCCCGAGGCGTCCGACCGGAATTTCCGGCAGGATCTTCGTGTTCATGATTTCTTCCGGCACCGCCATGACCATGCGCGTGGCGATGAAGCCTGGCGAGACGGTGTTGACGGTCACACCTTTGCGCGCGAGTTCGAGTGCGAGCGATTTCGTGAAGCCGTGCATGCCCGCTTTGGCGGCGGCATAGTTGGTTTGCCCGAAACCGCCCTTGCAACCGATGACGGACGAAATGTTGATGATGCGGCCCCAGCCGCGCGCGCTCATGCCTTCGTACCATTGCTTCGTCATATTGAAGACCGAGTCGAGATTGGTGCTGAGCACCGCGTCCCAACTGTCCTTCTCGAGCTTCTTGAAGCTCGCATCGCGCGTGATGCCGGCGTTGTTGACGAGAATGTCGATGGGGCCGATCTCGTTCTTGATCTGAGTGGCGCAGCGCGCGCACGAATCGTAATCCGCCACGTCGGCGGGATAGGCGCGGAACTGCCGGCCGGATGCCTCCATGCGCGCCAACCATGCATCGGCGCCTGTGTTGCTCGGCGAATAGGTGACCACAACGGCGTGACCGACGTCGTGGAGCCTCATGCTGATCGCTTCGCCGATGCCACCCATGCCACCCGTAACGAGGGCAATTCTTTTTGTCATATCTGTTCTCCGTTAGATGAGTGTTTGACGAAGTGAAACTTCGGACGGTGCGTTGCAGGCCTCTCAAACCGCTCGCACCGCCTTACCTTGCCGCCCGCGAATTAGCGCAAGCGCGAGCAGGCTTCGAGAATGGAATTCCCGTTCTCGGTGATGCGCGGGCGCGGCAAACCGATGTCCTCGGCTTGCTCGAGCTTGATCAGATGATGCTCGAGCAACGTGCCAAGTTCGGCGCGATCGCCGATCTGATCGGGAGCGTCCCTGACGAGCATCAAAGTGGCGAGTTCGTGTGGGCTCAGCATGCTTGTCTCCAATCGGCTATAGAGGGTCTGTCCGTGTCCTCAATTGACGCCTGGGGCGGGTTGCACCAGTAGTACTTAACGCATCAATTACATCGTCGACGAAACGCACTGAGAAAAATCGGAAAGAATTCCAGGCGATAAACGTGAAACGGGTGACGAACGGAATGGCTATTCATATGACGCTATAAAACGTTTTCGATTATTTATTTCGGCTGGGTACGTCAAGGTATTAATTACCCGCCGCAGGCACGCATCCTGCGGGCGATACGGTAATTGTTTCGATGGACCGTCCTGGTTCGTGCGGACCAGGCTCGATTCTTGGTTGGCGCAATACTAATACCGTCGTGCGTAGTGCGCAATACGGCAGAGCGACCTATCTCTACAGCCCCATTTGTTTAGACGGGTGCGCGCCGATGACGGGTTGCACATTAACTTTCGAATGTGTTCGCTTGATGTCTTTGCATCAAATGCGAATCTTTAATTTGCCCGTCACAATTTTAAGGAAGCCGGGGAAACGAGATCCCCGGTCCGTTTATTGCTGCGGTGGCAGGTCGCGACCGCTAACGGAGGAAACCGCCCATGCAAGAAAGCCAAGAACCGAAGAACCCAGGAGACGAAGCGCCGCCCGACGCACCAGGGGTCGGCGAAAGCCCGTGCCGCGTCTGCCGGGGGACCGGCATGGTCGAGGGGCAGCCGTGTACGATCTGCGGCGGAACGGGACGCGTATTGCAGGGAATCGGCGGCGGGTAGCCGTGTTGCCCGTGCGCTGCGACGATGCGCCGCGCACGGGTGCGACAACGGTGACCGCCCGCTGCGCCGCTACGCGAACTTAGTGATGATCGCGCCGCGGCGCGGTGCCCGAGGCGACGCCGGTCGTCTCTACGTTCTCCCTATTCGCGTCCCAGTAAGGCGAGCTGCCGTAGTAGGTATGCAGCTCGTTCGCCCATGCGGCGTCCGCCATGGCCGGCCAATGATCCTTGTCGAAGCCTGGCGCGTTGCGCACGGTCTCGGAACTCACGGATAGCAAGAAGCACTTGCGATCGGTATCGAGCGTGAGCGCGCTCCATGGAATGGCGAGCAGTTTATCGCCGATGCCGAGAAAGCCGCCGCTCGACATCACCGCATACGCAATCCGGCCCGTATACACGTCCAGCATGATCTCTTTGATCTTGCCGACGTCCTCGCCGTCGGAACTCATGACCTTGTCGCCGTCGAGCGTACTCGCGGCCATCACATAGGGCCCCGGACCTTCCGCCGTCGTGCTGCCTTTGCCGACGATGCGGGTTTCGCCGCGGCTGCTCATGGGATCGGGTGAAATGCTCATAGCAATGCTCCTTTCATGTGTTGATCTCGACGGGCCGGCAGTGGCCCTTGCGCATAGGGCGATACCGTTGCCGGCCATATGCCCAAACGATCGAACTGGCTGCTTCGGCCGATTTGCCGATTGAGCCGATCCTCCTATTCGTCTATTGCATCTCTACTGCACTTGTGCGATCGCCTTCGAAACTGCGGCGGGGCTGTCGTAGTTCTTCTCCGGCAGCCGATCGAGCAGTTCGACGATTTCGCGATCGGCGTGGTGCGCTCGCGCCGTTTCCGAAAGCCGCTCGCGCGTCGTCGGATAATCAATGCCCGCTAACGCCTTTTGCACGGCGACCGGCGAGGGTTGCCCAGGGTGTCGATGGTCTTGCGAGTGAGCCGGATGTTGGGCCATGTATTGCCTCCTTGAACGAGGTTGAACACACCTGCGAGTTCAGCAACGACCATTCCTTCGGCGCATGCGCGGCCGCGTTGGCGCCGATCGACGGGCCCCGGTCCGCGTGCCGTAAATCGTGCGGCGACGGTGCAGTCTTTGCCGGCTCTCTTGTCTCGGCACGTTGAAAGCGGCAAGGTATGGGCATTGCTCGCCGTTTCATCGATCACCACCTTTTTGAAGGACGCTAGTCATGCGCTCGGACCCCGACCTCGACCGGCTTTGCATCGATACGATTCGCACGCTTGCCATGGACGCCGTGCAACGGGCCAACTCGGGCCACGCCGGCGCCCCGATGGGCCTCGCGCCTGTCGCATATCAACTGTGGCAGCGCCATTTGCGTTACGACCCGGACGAGCCGCTATGGTCCAACCGCGACCGGTTCGTGCTGTCGGTGGGCCATGCCTCGATGCTGCTGTATGCGTTGCTGCATTTGGCCAACGTGAAAGCCGTGGATGAGCGCGGCTGCCCCACGAGCGACGCTGCCGTTCCGCTCGAAGAGATCGAACGGTTTCGGCAACTCGACAGCAAGACCCCGGGCCATCCCGAATACCGCATGACGACCGGCGTCGAAACGACCACTGGCCCGCTCGGTCAAGGTCTGGGCAACAGCGTCGGCATGGCGATCGCCTCGCGCTGGTATGCGGCGCGTTATAACCGCGACGGCTTCTCATTGTTCGACTACCACGTCTATGCGCTCGCCGGGGACGGCGATCTAATGGAGGGCGTGTCGCATGAAGCCGCCTCGCTGGCGGGGCATTTGCGTCTTTCCAATCTCACGTGGATCTACGACAACAATCGCGTCACGATCGAAGGCGGAACCGACCTTGCCTATAGCGATGACGTGCAATCGCGTTTTCGCGGATACGGCTGGCACACGCTGACCGTCGACGATGCGAACGACTTATCGGCAGTGGAGGCCGCATTCGCGGCCGCGAAGCGCATGATCGATGCACCTACGCTGATCGTCGTGAAAAGCATCATCGGTTGGGGCGCGCCGCACAAGCAAGGCACGGCTGCCGCGCACAGCGATGCGCTCGGCGAAGAGGAAGTCGCCCTCGCCAAACGCGCCTATGGCTGGCCCGAGGACAAGCAGTTCTACGTACCCGAGCATGTCCGCGAGCGGTTCGCGGAGGGCGTGGGGGCGCGCGGCAAGCAAGCGCGCGGCGAATGGCAGCAGCGTTTTGACGCCTATGCGCAGCGCTATCCCGACCTCGCGCGGGAGCTTGAGTTAATCGAGCATCATGCGCTGCCGCAGGGGTGGGACGCTGGCCTACCCTCGTTCGAAGCGGACGCGAAAGGCGAGGCGACCCGCGCGGCGTCGGGCGAAGTGTTGAACGCGATCGCCGCGCGCGTGCCTTGGATGTTGGGCGGCGCCGCCGACCTCGCGCCTTCGACGAAGACGCTGCTCAAATTCGAGGGGGCGGGCAGTTTTTCGGCCGACACACCGAGCGGAAGAAACCTCCACTTCGGCGTGCGCGAACATGCGATGGGGGCGGTGGCCAACGGCCTCGCACTGGCGAATTTGCGGGCGTATACGGGAACGTTTTTGATTTTCAGCGATTACATGAAGCCGCCGATCCGCCTGGCCGCGCTCATGGAGATCCCCGTCGTCTTCGTCTTTACCCACGATTCGATCGGCCTCGGCGAAGACGGTCCTACGCACCAACCCGTCGAACAGCTGGCCTCTTTGCGCGGCGTCCCCGGGCTCACCGTGCTGCGCCCCTGCGATGCGAACGAAGTGCGCGAGGCGTGGTGTGTCGCGCTAAGCAACGCAAGACGCCCTGCCGCACTCGTGCTTTCGCGCCAACCGTTGCCTACGCTCGATCGCAAGCGCTATGCGGCAGCCGAAGGGTTGCGGCGCGGCGCATACGTGCTGGCCGACCCTCCCGATGGCGCTGCGCCGCAAGTGCTTCTCATCGCCACGGGCAGCGAGGTGCATCTTTGCGTTCAAGCGTTCGAACGTTTGACGCAAGAAGGCATTGCCGCTCGCGTGGTGTCCATGCCGTCGTGGGACATCTTCGAGTTGCAGGATGACGCTTATCAGGACGCCGTGCTGCCGCCCGAAATCGACGCGCGCGTTGCGGTCGAACAGGCAGCGACGATCGGATGGGACCGGTACGTCGGCCGCACTGGTGCGAAGATCGTCATGCATACGTTCGGGGCGTCTGCGCCGATACGCGACCTGCAGGGCAAGTTTGGATTCACGCCCGATCACGTCTATGAAGCCGCTAAACAGCAGCTCGCGCGGGTCGTTGGTTCAAGAGGATTACCCGGCGGGAATTGAGCGGGCCTAAGGTCGTTCTGGCGATGATGGTTCGGATTCGAAGAGGCGGTGTCCGGGCGAGCCCGCAGGCGCCGCCCGGCGCACCCGCCGCAAGCAACGCGACGGGGTGATCCCCGTTACTCTTGATGCCCCTTATAAGTTTGATTGTTTTGCTGCGGAGAATAGCCGCCCGTGCCCGATGGGCGCTGCTGATCCATGCCCGGCGAGACCGTCGAGCGGCCCGAACCCGTGCCCGTGGCACCCGGGCTGCCGTAGCCGCCCTCATTTCGGCGGCTGCGCGTCGAATGCTTCTGGTCGTACGTGCTCGTGTTGCCGCCGTTCATGCCCGGCTGGATGGCCGGCTGTTCCAGCGTATTTCCGCTAGGGGCCGCGCCGCCGCGCATGCCCGTGCCTGTGCCGCCCGCGCCGCCCGCACCGGCTGAGCCGCCGGCGCCCTGTGCATACACTCCCCCTGCACATGCCATCGCGAGGGCAGAAACCAGCAGCGTCTTCGTCGTGGTCTTCATACGGTCCTCCATCTAAGTGTTGACTAGGGACTGAATGCGCGCCCAATTTCAACTTCTCACGCACGTCTCCCGTGCTGCAAAGGGCGTGCCGCGGATGCCGCGCGTCTGCATTGAACGGGGTGGGAACGCGCATTGCACCGCAGATCAAGCGCGGCACTCGCGGGCCGCCTCGCTTTTGCATTCAGACGCTGCGAGAGATCATCGACGACCTCGGACACCGCACAGCGTTGGCGCTCTTGCCTGCGTTCATCGAAATAGCGACCATGATCGGCATCATCGCCAGTGGTTACTCGATCGCATTCACCTGGATCATCGCCGGGACGCTCGTAAGTTATGCGACGTACACGGTGATCTTTACGCGCAGCCGCATGCAAGTGCAGCGGGAGATCAACCGGCTCGAAGCGGCGTCGGACGGCCGGCTCGTCGACAGCATGCTCAACTACGACACGGCGAAGTATTTCGCGGCCGAGGAATAGGAGACCGCGCGTTATCGCGGCGTGTTGAGCCGCTGGGTCGTCGCGCGCTTGGCCAATCAGCGCGCGCTCACGGCGCTGCACCTCGGGCAAAGCGCCGACGTGTGTCTGGGCATTGCCGCGATGATGCTGTTGGCCGTGCAATACGTCGTTGCAGGACGCATGACGCTCGGTGATCTCGTGCTCGTCAATGCGTACATCGTGCAGGTCTGCATGCCGCTGAACGCGCTCGGCTTCGTATTCCGCGAAACGAACGATGCGCTCGTGAACGTCGAGCGCATGTTCACCGTGCTTGCGGGCGACAGTCTTCAGAGCGGCGAGGCTGGCGCGGACGAGGACCGGGACCGGGACGAACCGGGCGCCAAGCCGCTGATCGTGAGCGCGGGCGAGATCGCATTCGAGCATATCGATTTCGGCTACGATCCGGCGCGGCATGGGGCGGCATCCTGCCGCCATGAAGAGGGGCGCGTTCGCATGTCGCAACGCGCAGCAAACCCGGTGCCCGCATGCATGCGCTACCATCGCAGCTTCGGAACGACGGGCTGCGACGCATGACTTTGGACAAGACCGACCGAGCCATTCTCATGGCGATGCAAGGGGACGGCCGCATCACGAACGCGAGTCTCGCCGAAGCGGTAGGCTTGAGCGAAACTCCGTGCGCGCGCCGCTTGAAGCGGTTGGAAGCCGACGGCTATATCGAGGGGTATCGTGCCGTGCTGTCGAAATCGGCGCTGCACATTGGCGTGACCGCATTCGCACTCGTGCGCTTCGGCGTTCACGACCGGCGCCTGGCCGACGAGTTCGAGCGGCAGATTCAAGCGATCGAGCGCATCGTCTCCTGTCACAACGTCTCGGGCAGCGCCGATTACCTGCTTCACGTGGTCGCACGCGATCTCGAAGATTACGGCGCCTTCGTGCGCGACGAACTGCGCGCATTGCCGGGGGTGACGTCGGTCGAATCGGTGCTGTCGCTACGCGAAGTGAAACGCGACGCGGGCCTGCCGCTGCTCTGAGCAATAAGCCCGCATGACGACGCGTGGGGCGAGGCGCGCACCGCTCGCAGATCGCCCGGGAGCGGGTCGAACCTGCGGACGGGCGAAGTGCTTAAGCGGCGAGCGCCTGGCGGATCGCCTCTGCCAGGTCGCCGGCGGCGAACTTGGCGACGTAGCCCGTCGCCCCGGCATTCTTGACGTGCGCCTCGTTGGCCGT
Source organism: Trinickia sp. Y13 (assembly GCF_029522115.1). GTDB lineage: Bacteria > Pseudomonadota > Gammaproteobacteria > Burkholderiales > Burkholderiaceae > Trinickia. The sequence continues at coordinate 215,809 of NZ_JAKWFK010000005.1, forward strand.
GCCCGTGAGCGAGGAATGGATGATGACGGGGATGTCGCGCATGCGCTCGTCGGCCTTGATTTGGCGTGTGAGCATGAAGCCGTCCATCTCGGGCATTTCGAGGTCGGTCAGCACGAGCGCCACTTTGTCGCGCGTTCGAACGCCTTCCTTCTGTGCTTCTTCGGCAATTCTCGTGAGCGTATCCCAGGCTTCCTGCCCGGTCTTCGTGATGATGTACTGCGCGCCGAGCGCCGCGAGGCTCTGCTCGATGAGCTTGCGCGCGAAGCCAGAATCGTCGGCCGCCAGAATCTTGGCCCCGCCGCTCATCTTGACCGAGGTGCCCACGTCCGCCGCCTCGACGCTCGGATGCTGGGCCGGGAAGACGTCGCGCAACACCTGCTCGACGTCGACCACTTGCGCTAACCGCGAATCGCCCGTATTGCCGTCGATGCGGGCAATGCTGGTGACCGAGCCGCCACCGGCCGAGCCTTCGGCCGAAAGCACTTGATTCCACTCGAGACGAACGATGTCGTCCACTTCCTCCACGGCGAACGCCTGTGTCGACCGTGCGAACTCGGTCACGAGCAAGATGTTCAAGCCGCGCGTCGGATTGCAGCCCATCAGTTTGGGCAGGTCGATCACGGGAATGATCTGGCCGCGGATGTCGACGGCGCCGATCATGTGATCCGATGCGCCGGCGATCGGCGTGATGGCCGGCATGGTCATGATCTCGCGCACCTTGAACACGTTAATGCCGTACAACTCGTGCGAGTCGTCGTTGCCAGGCGCGGCCCCCAGGCGGAACAGCAGGAGTTCGAACTTGTTCGTGCTCGTCAGGTTGGTGCGTTCGTCGATCGAGTGATGATCAGCGGCCATCGAAATTTCCTTGTGGGTTGCGCCCGTGAGCGGCGGTTGCACCTTTTCCGGAAGGCGAGCGCCGAGGCCGCACGGGCTATAACGCTGATAACGGCGTTTCGCCCAGAAAATTGATACGGCTCCGTGTTTCCCCCGAGAAAGCTATCAAGTTGGGGCAAACAACTGACGATATATCGTGTCAAGGACGCCATGCGAGGCTTGTCCGAGGAACTCCCACGCGACGCTTGCTTACGACCCCAACGAATCGATTCTCTTCATGATCGATGCCTCAGCGCCCGAACTGCCGCAGATAGAAAGCGCCTTTCAGCCCGTGCTCTCGCTGGCCCACGGCGCGCCCGTGGGCTATGAGGCGCTCCTGCGCGCCCGGGATGCCGCCGGCAAACCGTGCTCGCCCGAAGCCGCGTTCGCCGTGGCGCGGCAGGCGGGGCGTTGCGGGGAGTACGAGCGCGCTTGCTTGCGACGCCACGTGGCGCGGTTCGCCCAGTTCGCTCGTGAAGATGATGTTCTCTTCGCCAATTTGCACCCGGACGTGCTGGTCGATCCCGTGCATGGCCCCGCGCTGGCGCAAGAACTCGTCGAAAGCGCGGTGGAGCCCAATCGCATCGTCATCGAAGTGCTAGAGGCGCGGCAAGAAACGCCCGCCGCGCTCGTCGATGCCGTCGAGCGCTTGCGAGCGCACGGCTTCTTGATTGCGCTCGACGATTTTGGCGCAGGCTTGACCAATCTCGGCCGTGTGTGGGATTTGCGCCCTGACGTGGTCAAGCTCGATCGCGAGTTGATTTGCAAGGCGGTTGAAAGCTATCGCAAGGCGCGCAGCTTGCTGCGTCTCGTCGATCTATTGCACGACATTGGAACCTTCGTCGTGATCGAAGGCATCGAGACCGAAGAGCAGGCGAGGCTGAGCGCCGACTGCGATGCGGATTTCGTCCAAGGCTATTTTTTTGCGCGGCCGGCGATCGAGATCGAAGCGCTCGCTGCGTTTGGCGCGGGTTCATCGCCGCCGCTCGATGCGCGGCTCGGCGACGCGCGCAAATTGCGCCGGATCGCCGATCTGGAAGAACTCGCGCCCTACCGGCGTGCATTCGGGCGCTTCAAGGACGCCTGGTGCCTGGGGCAACCGCTGGCGTTCGCCGCGCGCCATTTCTTGGAGTGCGAATGGGCGTTGCGCGTGTTCGTGCTCGACGAGAGCGGGCGGCAAGTCGGCGAGAACGTCGAATCGGATCATTGCTGCGAGCGGCGCTGTGCGACGTTTCCCTTGCTCGCGCGTAGAGCAGGCGCCAATTGGTCCAAGCGCGCCTACTTTCGCGAGGCGTTGCTGCGTCCGGGCGAGACGATCGTCAGCGAGCCCTATATGTCGTCGAGTTCGACGAACTTATGCGTGACATTGTCGGCATTCGTGCGCTTGGGTGAGCACGGCTACGTGCTCGGCGCCGATATCGCGTTCGAAGGGTGGTCGCGGCATCTGGCCTGAAGCGTTCACGTACGGTGGGCAAGACAAAGCCGCGCGGCTTCTTGTTCCGAGGCCGATAGGTGCGCCGCGAACTCGAACTTGCCCGCGATCAGCGTGGCGACGCATACGCCATCGCGCAAGGCGATGCGATTGCCGACCAAAGCGGGCACCTTCTCGCCCGGCAAAACCGTCCCGACGATGTTGAGCGGATCGACTGCGCAAACGCAGACGAGTTGCCCGTCCGGCGTGCGCTTGCGCACGTCGCGCAGCAAGGCGAGCGCTTCGGGCAATGCGAACTGCTCGCCGGAAAGGCCGTTGACGAAGCGGCCGCCTCGAACGAGACCGCGCGCTTCCAAGCGATGGAACACGCGCAATAAGTCGCGCCAACGCGGCAGCCATCCCGCTTCGCGTTCCAACAGTTGCCAGAAGACGACGCCATAGCGGCGCAGCAGCGACAGGGCGACGTGTTCGGCGATATCGGGCGGCAGTGCATGAGCGCTAACGCGCGATGACGAAGAGAGCGGCAAAGGCGGAGAAGATGCCTCATTCGCGCCTGGCTGTGTGTTGCCCTCGGTCGATCGCTCTGAAACTGTCGGGCGCCGCAGCAATGCCCATCGGCCCGCATCCTGCATGCCGCCGATGAACGCGCCGCGATGCGCACCGCGCCGCGTCATGGCGCGAGAACCGCGGTGGCGCGTCGCCGCGGGCGCAATCAGCGCGCGCAGCCCCGCGAAACTATCCGCATTGACGAACCCGCCCGCGACCAGTTCGCCGAGCGCGGTTTCGACTTCGAGCGGCAGCGCGCGCGCTTCGCCGAGCAGTTCGTCGAAGAACATCGCGCCGTGTCGCGATAGCGCCTCGAACAGCAGCCTCGCGCGGGGCGAAAGGGCATCGGTCTCAGCGGGGCCTGGCTCGGCCGACCGGCGATCGATCAGCCCGTGCCAAATCGCCAGCGTGCGGCGCGGCAGCAAGACGATAGGCGTCGTTCGCACCGGGGCGGAGGCGCCGCGACCGTCGACAGCGAATCGCGCCCAGACGAATTGGCCGGAGCGACAGAGTTCGTCGAGCGTGATGCCGGCATAGTCGCGCAGACGCGCCGGCAAAATGTCTTCCTCCCACGCGGCCGCCGCGGCTTCGAAGCCCTCGAGCTGTTCGAGCGTGGCGGCAAGCGCCTCGCGACCCATCCCGCGCGCGGCCGGGGTGAGACGTTGCCATTCGACCAGAAAACGCACGAAATCGGCGCGCTCGACGGGCTCGATCTCGCGGCGCAGCCGCTTGATCGTGTATCGGTGAATGCGCGCAAGCAGATGCCGCTCGCACCATTCGTCTTGCTCCGCGCCCGGGGTGAAGCGGCCCCTCATTGCGTAGCCCTCGCTTTCGAGCTTTACGAGGGCGGCGGCGACGTGCGACGCCGGCAGCGCGAGCGCGCGCGCGAGGACCGGCACCGGCTCGGGCCCGAGGCCTGACAGCCTGGCGCGCAATACGTCCACGAGCGCATCGGCGTCGGTCCATTCGTCGTCGAAGCCAAGCGGCGCGACGAGTCGCGGTGCGAAGGCGGCATCCGGGTAGATGGCACGCAGGCAAGTGAGGCGTTCGATGGGTAGCCACAGCGCTTCGTTCTCGGCGATCTGCATGCGCGTGGCCCGTCCCGCGCGTGCTAGTGCGTCGAGCCATGCGAGCCAACCTTCGTTCGCGCGCGCCTCGGTCTCGTTGATGCACGCTAGCCCAGTCAACGCCTCATGCATCTCGTCCGTGCTGCGCACCGGCGGCCAGGCTTCCTCGCGCACGGCCGAGATGGCGTCCGCATCGAGCGCACCCAGATCCGACGCGTCTTCGGGATCGCTCCAGCGTCGCGATAGAACGGCCTGCGTGCGGCGCTCCTCTAGTGGGGCGTCGTCGAGAAAAGCGTAGGGCCGAGCATTGAGAATCTCGGCCGCGAGCGGCGAGGGCGCGGCAAGCTCGCGCGTCACGAGCGCGATGTCGCCTTGCTCGATCCGGCGCAGCAGCGCGAGCCACCCGTCGCAATCCATCGCTTCGTGCAGGCAATCGTCGATCGTCTGATCGACGAGCGGATGATGCGGCAACTCGCGCTCGCCGGCGATGTTCTCGAGGCACGCCACCTGATCGGGAAACACGGCGGCGAGCAAATCCTCGCTCTTCATGCGCTGCAATTGCGGCGGCGTTTTGCGCCCGCCGGTGAAGCGCGGCAACGCGAGCGAAGTGGTGGCGTTCCAGCGCCAGCGCACGTTGAACAGGGGCGCATCGAGCAACGCTTGAATCAACACGTGCTCGGCGCTGTTCGAATGGAGAAAGCGCCAGACGTCGTCGAGCGCGAAGCTGTGGCTACCCGTCAGCGACAAAACGATCGCATCTTCGGTGGCCGCGGCTTGCAACTCGAAATTGAAGGTTCGACAGAAGCGCTTTCGGAGCGCAAGGCCCCAAGCGCGATTGATGCGGCTCCCAAAGAGCGAATGGATGACGAGCTGCGTGCCGCCGGATTCGTCGAAGAACCGCTCCATGACCAGCGCATTTTGCGAGGGCAGGACCGTGAGCGCCGCTCGCGCACGAGCGAGATACTCGACGATTTGGCGCGCGGCGACTTCATCGATGGCTAGCTCGTGCATCAGCGTTTGGATGACACGCCCAAGCGCCTGACCGTCTTCGCCCGCGTCGTTCGATTGCTTGGCACTGCCGATCAATGTGTCGATGCGCATCCGAAGGCGGGAGATGGCGGCCGAAAGCTCATCGCTGCGTCCTGGCGCCTCCCCTAGCCAGAACGGGATGTTCGGCGCTTGTCCTTGAGCGTCGACGACGCGCACGCGGCCAGGCTCCACGCGCACAATCCGATACGACGTATTGCCGAGTTGGAAGATGTCGCCCGCAAGGCTTTCGACGGCGAAGTCCTCGTTGACCGTGCCGATGTTCAAACCTTGCGGTTCGAGCAGCACGGCATAGTCGGCGTTGTCGGGGATCGTTCCGCCCGAGGTGACGGCCGTCATCTTCCCGCCGCGCCGCCCGCGTAGCATCCCGGTCACGATGTCGCGGTGAATATAGGCGCCGCGCGGGCCATGGCGGCTCGTATAGCCTTCCGCGAGCATGCGCAACACCGCGTCGTATTGTTCGCGCGCGAGATCGGCGTAAGGCGCGGCGCGTTTGAAACAAGCGAACAGGGCGTCTTCGCTCCATTCCTCGCAGGCCGCTTCGGCTACGATTTGTTGCGCCAGTACGTCGAGTGGCGCATGCGGCATCGTCAAAGCGTCGAGTTCGCCGCGTCGCACGCAATCGATGAGTGCGGCGCATTCGACGAGATCGTCGCGCGAGGTGGGAAAGAGCCGGCCCTTGGGCATACCGCCGACTTGATGCCCCGAGCGCCCGACCCGCTGCAGAAAAGGCGCGATGGCGCGAGGCGAGCCGAGCTGACAGACGAGATCGACATCGCCGATGTCGATGCCCAATTCGAGCGAGGCCGTGGCGATCAACACGCGCAATGCGCCGCGCTTCAGGCGTTGCTCCGCGTCGAGCCGATGCTCTTTCGCCATGCTGCCGTGATGCGCGGCCACGGCTTGCTTGCCTAGGCGCTCGGTCAAATGGCGCGCGGCGCGTTCCGCCATGCGGCGCGTATTGACGAAGATGAGCGTGGTGGCGTGCGTGCTGGCGAGTTCGGCCAGCCGATCGTAGACGCGGTCCCAAACCTCGTTGGGCATGACTGCTTCGAGCGGCACGGGCGGCAGCTCGAGTGCGAGATCGCGTGCCCGATGATGACCGACATCGACGATGGCGCAGCGTGCGTCGTCACTCACGCCGACGAGAAAGCGTGCGACGGCCTCGATCGGTTTTTGCGTGGCTGATAGCCCGATGCGCGGCAAACGCCGCTTGCACAGCGTGTCGAGACGTTCGAGCGACAGTGCGAGATGGGCGCCGCGCTTGCTGCCGACCATCGCGTGGATTTCGTCGACGATGACGGTGCGCGTGGTAGAAAGGATACGGCGACCGGAATCGGAAGACAGTAAGACGTACAGCGATTCGGGCGTCGTGACCAGAATATGCGCGGGCCGCTTTTTGAGTGCGTTGCGCTCTTGCGCGGTGGTGTCGCCTGTTCGAACTGCGGTGCGGATCTCCACGCGCGGCAGCCCTTGCGCCGCCAGTGCTTCGCCGATGCCCGCAAGCGGGCGTTCGAGGTTGGTGTGAATGTCGTTGGACAGCGCCTTGAGCGGCGACACGTAGACGACGAGCGTCTCGTCGGGGAGCACGCCGTCGTGAGCGAGCCCATCGCGCACGAGTTCGTCGAGCGCCCATAGGAATGCCGTCAGCGTTTTGCCCGAGCCTGTGGGCGCGGCGACGAGCGTCGACGTGCCGCTGCGAATGTGCGGCCAGGCGCGCATTTGGGCGTCGGTCGGTGCGCTGAAGGTCGACTCGAACCATGCGGCGACGGCCGGGTGAAATGTGGCCAGCGGATCGACAGCCGAGGGAGCATTCATGTCGTCAATGTGGCGATGGGCGCGGCAATGATCAAGGACGCATAAGGATTTCGGCTCGCGCGTCGGGGGCCGGAGCGCTTAGCCGATCGTTGGGTCGCGCGGGAACATGTCGAGGCTTGCGGCATACGTCGATAGATAAATGAGTGGAGCGACGACGAGCGTGGCGACGCCGAGCGTCAGCACGCATGCGATCAAAAGGCCCGCCGCGATGGCGCCGTACACGAGCGCGGCGGACCCATTGCGCCATGTTGCCGCGAAACTGGCTCGTAGCGCGTCGGCCGCCGTCGCGCCGTTCAGCACGATTAATGCCGGGGCGATCCACAAGGCCATCGTGCCGATGACGGCCGTTACCAAATATAGCGCTCCGGCTATCAGCGCGAGCACTGTTCGCGCGTCCCCGGTTGCGCCGCCGAACGCCAATAGACGCAGCGCGCTCGATGCGCGCTCGCCCGTCAGGTCGCAGACGATCGCGATCAGCAACCCGAACACGGCCGCCGCGAACAGCGGCTCGAAATGCTCGCGAATGCCGCGCACTACATCGGCCAACCTAACGGAGCCTGTCGTCCGGCAATGATCGGCGGCGTAAATCATGCCGCCGGTCCAGAGCACGGTGAAGACAGCCGTGAGGTCGCTTGCGTAGGGCAGTTCAACCAGCAGGATGGTGACGAGTAGATCGATGAGGCCGAGCATGATCCACATCCCGGGACGTTGCTGAAATACCGTCCAGCCCTCGGCGAACCATCGCGAGCCCTGGCGTGCGACGACCAGGCGCATTTGCATGTAAGACTCCTCTGAATTGAAAGGCAGGGGGAAGCTGTTCGAGCTTAGGCGCAATTATGGCGTGATTGTCGCAAGCGTGCGGGCGGGGAGGGAAGAATTGCCGATTTTAGGGTGGGCGGGGGTGAGGTGAGGGAATATTTTCTCTGGTCGTTGGCGCCTATTGGGCCATCCGCGAGATTTATCTAAGTCTCGTCCGAAAATATCGCAAGTCATTGATCCGATCCGGATCGACAAATAGAATGCCGGAAAGCAGGGTGGAACCCCGATGTGTTGCTGGTCTTAAACGATAGCCATTTCGCCGCCAATAACGCCGCCGACAGTGCGGGTTTATATTGGGCATGTCCAATTATTACCGCTGTCCATAAAAAACGGACTAAAATTGTTGGACGATGATTGCGCAACCGATAAGATTATTGGGGTGTCAAGGCTGGTAAATGGAAATGTGCCTATCGAAAACATCAATGGGCTTGACGTCAGATTGTAATTGGGTGTGCGGCTCAAGTATGTTTTGTTGTTGGATATTCCAACGAGCAGCGAGGAGCCTATTCAGTTTGTCTGGAGGCGGAGCTCGCAGTTGGAGCCGGTCCTCGATTCGCAGGGACACCCACAACTGGACGCTCGCGGCCACCAAAAAGAGAAATTCTATCCGGCTACCCATACACTAGGAGTATTGTTGAAATGGCAAAGACCATAATCGCTCTTTTGGTTTTAGGATTTTCTATTTCGACCGCGAGTGCGTTCGGCTGTCAGACCGACAATCAGAAGCATCAAGCTGCCTTGATGTTGTATGGAAATAAGGAGCTCAGAGGTTTTGTGTGCGGTGATGAGTCCTGCGACGAGGAAACGATGGAGAGATATTTAGATTATCGTATCGAAAAACTAAAAGGCACGCCTGCAAACCTTTGTTTTGTGACAACCAGTGCGAGCGTTAAAAACAGGTATCAAGCTATTTTTTCATTCGACGAGAGGAAGGTTCGCTTGCAACTGGTTGTTTTTGCAAATGACATAAAGATAAGGAATCACAAGGGCGGGCGCACTACAATAGATGCATTCCAGCTGACAGATGACGCTGATGGTGGCGGTGTCGTCACCTCATTTCGGTGGAATGGAAAACGCTTCGAGCAAACCAATCAGATTGAGGTTCCGTCATTTATTGTTCGATAACGCTGGGGCTAGTGCTGTAAGTCGACGCAGAAACGGCGTCGCAATTTTAGGTGTCCCTCTCCCGCTCTGCCTTTGTTTCTTATACATGCTCTTGTCGCGATCACGCAGTTGCTCCGTTGTCCTTTCCACGTTGACGCGCCGCGGACCATTCCATCCATGTACAAATCGTCTGCCAAAATGGAGACCAAAACGTATCGGGCTGCTCGACGACCTGTTCCGTCTGTCCGCTCGCCTACTAGTTACCCGTCACTGGTGAGCGTCGAAGAATACTCAGTAGCTCCGAACGGAAAATTTTATCCTGTCTTTACCAACTGCCATCGAACGTAGTGCAACACCATGTCTCCTTTTGCATCACGCACACTGAGATCCGGCATGATGGCGCCGGCCGCGATGTGTCTCGCTGGGTGCTCATAGCCGATTGCCTGCCACAATCCGGATGCCGGGCAGACCGAGTTTGTCATTATTTCTCCGGGATCCATGGCGGAATCGAGTTCCGCCGTAGGGCGGGGCATTAAGAAGTACTCCGACTCGTCGCCCGCAATTCCATCCGTGTATCTATCGTCTGCCCAGACCAGACGCCAAAGGGTCTCCAGTTGATCAACACGTTTCGTTGCGTCGTTAAATTTTCCAATGCGTGGCGCGCAGACACCTTTCACAAAATAGTTAAAACAACCCCAACTAGAGTACTGCGCTTTTCGCGTCGGAATGACCCCCAGTAACTGCTTCGACACCGTGACCGGCTCCCAAATGCCATCGACTGGAATGCTATCGCCGGTAGATACGACCATCGCGTCATTACCGGCTGGCGGGTCACCCAAATCGCTCGGAAAGACCGGATAGGGCAGCGAATAGAAACCTTGTTCGTATGAGCTCAAATCCAACAGCCCGCGCGGGCTGGACCAATGCGCCGCGCGGTAAGCTGCACCAGCCGAGATTTCTAAAGGGCTTCGGTCACCGTGAAAGCGACCCGCGAGCATTAGCTTCCGCAAGCGCTCGATGTTTTCAGGGTATGGTTGCAGCTGAGTACCGCGCTCCCAATAGTCGGGATGTCCATAAAAGTTGGCGAACACCGTTCCGGTCATATGGTGCGCCTCATACAGCGGTCGCCCGATTCGCCATACGAAGCGATATCCGTGGGCGAGATTCCCGAGGCCCTCTTTGTATCGTGCTAGCGCATCGTAGGCGAGCGGCAACAGGTCGACGCCCAGGTACGCGACCTCTTCCGGTGCCCAGTGCTTTATCGCGTGTTCGTAAGCTTCGACAAACGTCTCCCATGCGTGGTACTTCCGTTGCCACAGGGTGTAGCTAGTAAGTCGCTTGAGAAGCCAAAATACCTTGCGCCTTGCATCACGTTCTTCAAACGTATGCTTGTGTGGCCCGATAGTCATCGTTTGCTTTCCTCACTGGCTTCATCTGCGAGAGACGGAGGTTGGGCGCCGCTCGTTTTGGCTTGAATCCCCTCGAATCCTAGCGTACGAGTCCGAGCCGCATCGGCAGCGGCTTCCCGCTCGCCATAGCCATAAACGCCGCTTTTCATCGCCCGACGCAACCCGACTTGCACCGCCCATCCGCCCCTACGCAAATGCTTGATTCCCTCGATGCTTTCCGCGTGCTATAAGCGGCGAAGCGGTCATTTTGGCTTACTTCTATGAGACGACCATGGAGGATCGGGCATGAAAGCGACGAGTGGGATCGGCATGGCTATCCGCGTCCGCGGGTGGGTACTCGTAACAACCGTCTCGCTCGGTTTTGCGCCGAGCATGCCCGCATGGGCCAAGAGGGGGACGCCTCAGCCGGTCTTGTCCGCATCGGCGATGGCGGTGGCCGACGAGTTCAGCGCCGACGCGGCCGAACGGATCTTCAAGGAAGGCGGCAATGCGGTCGATGCCGCGGTCGCGGTGGCGTTCACGCTCGCAGTGACCTATCCGGAAGCGGGCAACATCGGGGGCGGCGGCTTCATGACGCTCTACGTCAACGGCAAACCGTACTTCATGGACTACCGCGAACGCGCGCCGATCGCCGCAACCAAAGACATGTACCTCGATAAAGACGGCAACGTCATCAAAGGCATGAGCTTGGTCGGCATGCGCGCGGTTGGCGTGCCCGGCACCGTCGAGGGCATGTGGGAAGCGCAAAAGCGATTCGGCAAGCTGAAGTGGAAACAAGTGCTCGCGCCTGCGATCCACTATGCGCGCGATGGCTTCGAAGTCAGCGAGCAACTGCAGCAGCGGCGCGATGCGGCGGCCAAAGAGCTCAACGACAAAACCAACTTCGGCCAATACTTCGGGCAGCTGAAAGCAGGGGATACGTTCAAGCAACCGGAGTTGGCCGCCACCCTGGCGCGCATCGCCAATCAAGGCGCGAAAGGCTTTTACGAGGGCAAGACGGCTGCTTTGATCGCCGCGTCGATGAAAGCGCGCGGCGGTCTCATCACGAAAGAGGACCTCCACGAATACAAGGCCGTATGGCGGCAACCGGTTCAAGCCAATTGGAACGGCTACCGCGTGATCACGGCGCCGCCGCCGAGTTCCGGCGGCATCGGCCTCGTGCAGTTGCTGAAGATGAAGGCCGATCTCAAGAACGAGTTCTCAGGCGTGAAACTCAATTCGCCGCAATACGTCCATCTCGTCGCCGAAATCGAGAAGCGGGTATTCGCCGATCGCGCGCAATATCTGGGCGACCCCGATTTCTATAAAGTGCCGATCGCTCAATTGACCGACGACGCCTACATCGCGAAGCGAGCCGCCGAAGTCGATCCCGAGAAGCCCACCGACACGAACGCGGTGCAACCGGGCCTCGGTACCTCCATGCCCGAGAAGGCCGAAACGACGCATTTCTCGATCGTCGACAAATGGGGCAACGCCGTATCGAACACCTACACGCTGAACGGCTACTTCGGCTCCGGCGAAGTGGTGGATGGCACCGGTGTGCTGTTGAACGACGAAATGGACGATTTCTCGGCCAAGCCCGGCGTGGCTAATATGTTCGGCGTGGTGGGCAGTGACGCGAATGCGATCGAACCGAAGAAGCGGCCGCTATCGTCGATGACGCCGACGATCCTGACCAAAGATGGCAAAGTCGCGATGGTGATCGGCACGCCCGGGGGCTCGCGCATCTTCACGTCCATCTTCCAAGTGATGACGAACGTCTACGACTTCGGCATGCCGTTGCCTGCCGCCGTGGCCGCGATGCGCTTCCATCACCAGTTGTTGCCGCCCAACACGATCTTCTGGGAGCCGTACAAGCCGATCGAGGGCGATCTCGCGCAGGTGCTCGAAGCAAAAGGCTATATATTGAAGGGACAAAACTTCAACGGCGACATTCAGGTCATCAAAGTGGACGGCGATTCGCCCGAAGCCGTAGCCGATCCGCGCGGCCGCGGGGTGACGCGCACGGTGCAATAACAGTGCACTAAATGCGCACGATGACGCGAGGCGGCCCACCCCCGTGGCCGTCTTGCGCAGCGAGCGCCATCCCGGGAACGGCGCTTGCTGCAATGCAGCTTCGATAAACACCGTACCAGGACGATGACGATCCACATCGGCATATCGGGCTGGCGCTATGCAGGCTGGCGCGGCGTGTTCTATCCGAAGGGCTTGGCGCAGGCGCGGGAGCTCGAGTACGCGTCGCGCGCGGTCGATACCATCGAGATCAACGGCTCGCATTATTCGCTGCAGACCATCGGCAGCTACCGATCTTGGTACGAGGCGACGCCCGAGCATTTTGTCTTCAGCGTGAAGGGGCCGCGCTATTTGACCCACATGCTGCGGTTTCGCGACGACATGGCGTTGCCGGCGATTGCGAATTTTTTCGCGTCGGGCGTACTGGCGCTCGAAGACAAGCTAGGCCCATTCCTGTGGCAATTTCCCCCAAATTTTTCGTTCGATGCAAAGCGGCTCGATCGGTTTTTGACGCTGCTCCCTCGCACGATCGACGACGCGATTGCCTTGGCTAAGAAGCACGATGCGCGCGTCAAACGTCCATGGTGCGAAACCGAACGGCGCGGCCCGCTGCGCCACGCGGTGGAGGTGCGGCATGCGAGTTTTTGTGTCGCTCAATTTCCTGACATTTTGCGGCGCCATCATGCATCGCTCGTGATATCCGATTCGGTGGCGGGGTGGCCATACTTCGAGGACGTCACGGCCAACTTCGTCTACATGCGGTTGCACGGCTCGGAAACCCTATACAGCGGCGCTTATTCGGAACCTGCGCTCGATCGCTGGGCCCAACGCATTCAGACATGGTCTCGCGGCGACGAACCGCGCGACGCGAAGCGGCTATCGCCGATGCGGCCTGTCCATGGGAGGCGAGATGTGTTTTGCTATTTCGACAACGATCAGAAGGTGGAGGCGCCGTTTGACGCTCGAAGGTTGAAGGCGCGGCTGAGCGGGGACATCGACCCGTTGCCCGTGCCGGTGCCCGTCCACCGGCGGCGCCCGGCACGCGTTAAAGCAGCCGCGCCGAAAACGACTTAAAGTGGAACGCTTGCGGGCTACCGCAACGTGAACCGCCACCGCGGCCGATCCTGAATTCGGCCACCCCACCCAAGAACAGGAGCGATCCGATGAGCGTCGTCGTATCAGGATTGCAGCGAGCTTACGACGAGGTTCGGCACTATAGCCTCGCGCTCGCAGAACCGCTTTCCGCAGAAGATCAGGGTGTCCAGTCGATGCCCGACGCAAGCCCGACGAAATGGCATTTGGCGCATACGACTTGGTTCTTCGAAACCGTCGTTCTCGCGCCGCATGCGCCGGGGTACCGAGCGTTCGACGAACGATACGCCTACCTTTTCAATTCGTATTACGAAGCCTTAGGCCCGCGGCACGCCCGCCCGCAACGTGGCCTGTTGACACGGCCGTCCTTGCAGGAAGTGCATGCCTACCGCCGCCACGTCGACGCATCGGTGGCGGCGTTGCTCGCTTCGGCCGACGGCGATCTGGCCGCGCGCGTCGAACCGTTGATTACCCTTGGCCTGCATCACGAGCAGCAACATCAAGAATTGATGTTGACCGACATCTTGCACGCGTTTTCCTGCAATCCGCTGTTGCCCGCGTATCGCGCCAAGCTCAACGACGCCGCGTCCAAGCCGCTGCATTCGCAACCGATCGAGTGGTTGCGTCAAGCGGGTGGCGTTGTGCAGATCGGGCATGACGGCGAAGGTTTTTGCTTCGACAACGAAGGGCCGCGGCATCAGTACCTATTGCGACCTTACGAGATCGCGCATCGCCTCGTGACGTGCGGGGAATACGCGGCGTTCATCGCCGATGGCGGGTACACGCGGCCCGAGCTCTGGCTATCGGACGGTTGGGCCGCGGTGCAACGCGAAGGCTGGAGCGCGCCCATCTACTGGATGCGCGCCGACGATGCTGGGCGCGAGAACTGGCGGGTATTCGGCTTGTCGGGCTTGTATGCGCTCGATCCCGATGCGCCCGTGTCGAATCTGAGTTTTTACGAAGCCGCGGCCTACGCCGAGTGGGCGGGTGCGCGGTTGCCGACGGAATTCGAGTGGGAGGCCGCGTTCGACGCCCCCGGCATTGAACAGATGACGGGGCACGTCTGGCAATGGACGCGCTCCTCGTACGACCCGTATCCGGGTTTTCGTCCGTTGCCTGGCGTGGCGGCCGAATACAACGGCAAGTTCATGGTGGGGCAGCAGGTGCTGCGCGGCGGCAGCATCGCAACGCCGCCGCGACATAGCCGCCCGACTTATCGCAACTTTTTCCCGCCGGCTGCGCGCTGGCAGTTCACCGGAGTACGCCTTGTACGAGACAACTGACGCATCCGCCCTCGTGGGCGCGGCGCCCCCGGGGCGCCCGCGTGCCGATCTTTCGGACAGCGCATTTTGCCGCGATCTGTTGGCCGGATTGTCGCGCATGCCGCGAAGTATCGCGCCGAAGTACTTCTACGACGCGCAAGGTTCCGCGCTATTCGATCGTATTTGCGAACTGCCGGAATATTATCCAACGCGCACCGAACGGCGCATTCTCGAGCGATATGGCAGAGAAATGGCCGAAGTGATCGGACCGCAAGCGGACATCATCGAATTCGGCGCGGGCTCGCTCGAGAAAATTCGTTTCCTATTGCAGTCATTCGAACCACGGACCCTGCCGCGCCGGTATTTTCCGATCGACATTTCGGCGGCGCATTTGAAAGAGGCCGCACGGAGGATGCACGTCGAGTGTCCCTGGCTGGAAGTGCGGCCCGTTGCGGCCGATTACATGAACGAAGCGCAACTGAAGGGCCTCGATGCGGCGACGGGGCGTCGCGTGGGCTTCTTCCCGGGCTCGACGATCGGCAACTTCGACGAATATGAAGCGATGACCTTCTTGCGCTTGGCTGCGCGGTTGCTCGAAGGCGGTGGCTTGCTCGTTGGTGTCGATCTCGTCAAAGATCCGAAAACCCTTCATCAGGCTTACAACGACGCGCAGGGCGTCACGGCTGCGTTCAATTTGAATTTGCTTCGGCGTGCGAATACGGAGCTATCGGCCGATTTCGATGTGGGGGCATTCGCGCACTATGCCTTCTACGATCCGCATAAGCATCGGATCGAAATGCATCTCGTGAGCCAATGTGCGCAAACGGTGCGCGTGGCGGGAGAAAGCTTCGACTTCGAGGAAGGAGAAAGCCTTCATACCGAGAGCTCGCATAAGTTCACGATAGAAGGCTTTCGTAAGCTTGCCGTATCGGCGGGGTTCCGGCCCGGGCCTGTCTGGACCGACGAGGCGCGCTTATTTAGCGTTCACTGGCTCGGTAGTCCGGAGCGGGGGGCGGGGGCGTCGTGATTCGCGACGCCCGGGAGCGATTCGTGTATCAGTCGTCGCCTCGGCCCCAGCCGTGATGTTCGCGCCACTCGTGTGCGCGCCATTGATGCTCGCGCCACTCGCGACGGCGCCATTGCCGTTCGCGCCAGCCGTCACCGCCACCCCAATACCCGGTGACGACCGGCGCGGGCGCGTAGGCGACCTGAGGCGGGGCGACGTACACGGGCTCGGGGGCAACGTACACGGGCGAAGGGATGCCGATGCCGACGGCGAGATCGACGTGGGCCGATGCGGCCTTCGAGATGCCGAGCGCGGCGATGCCGACACCGAACATGACTGCGACGAGCTTCTTGTTCATTTGGTACTCCTTGCGCGCTGCTTGCGCTCGTTTCTGGGGAAGACGACCGCAGTGTAGGAGCGGACCCGCGATACATGTGAAAGCGGCATGCGAGATTCGTAACGCTGCATTACCGCCTTGCCTGGCGGGCCTCGGAGGAGGCAGCGGCGGACGGTTCGTATGCGCGCGCTGGCCCGATCGAAACGCTCCGCCGCAAGTTGAGCATGCGTGCAGCGTTACGCCTGCCCCAGCGCCTGCCGCAGCAACGCGTCGATGAGGCCGTTCATCCCTTCCGGATGTGTCGCGGCGCGTTCCTTGAGGGTCGCGACGAGTTCGCCGTCGAGCTTGCAGGCGAACGGCACGAGTCCCTTCGCTTGATCGAGCTTGCGCTGCTCGCGGCGATTGACGGTGGCGTCCGCGGCGCCTTTGCCGAAGCGCTCCGAATGCGCCTGCTTCAAAGACTGAGCTAGTTTGAGCGCCTTGTTCTTTTCAAGGTCGGTTTTCTTCATTGCCATGGAACACGTCCTGCGGTTGGAATCGACGAGTGCGTATTGTACGCAGACCCAACCGCACCACGCCCGAATAGGCAAGGCTCACAGATTCGCGCCGCGCCGGTCGGCTTGAATCAGTCGTGCAAGTTGTTTGACGAGCGGAACGAACAACGACTCCGACGTATTCCCGTATCCAAGCACCAGGCCGTTGTCTTGCGCTTGCGGATTCAGGGCGAAACGCGACAACGGCATCGGTGCCATGTCGTATTGCCGCGCCGCCTCGGCAATTCGCACATCCGAGCAGTCGGCGGGCAGTTTGACGGTCAGATGCATGCCGCTATCGCCGCCGGTGATGGTATGAGGCACGGTCAAGTGTTCGGTCAACGCCGCGCGCAGCGCATCTTGCCGCCGCCGGTAGAGGCGGCGCATACGCCCGAGATGCCGGCCGAACTGACCGCTCTCGATGAATTCGGCCAATGCGAGCTGTTCATAACGATGGCCGCCGCGCAGCGTTTCTCGCAGCAACGCCGAAGCCTTGTCGAGCAATGCCTCGGGCATGACGAGAAAACCGAGCCGCAGCGACGGAAACAAAGTCTTGCTGAAGGTGCCCACGTAAAGTACCGGCGAGTGCGGAACGAGACCTTGCATCGCGCCGATGGGTTCGCCCGAGTGACGGTATTCGCTGTCGTAGTCATCCTCGATGATCCACGCGCCGTGCGCTTGCGCATTGGCGATGAGGTCGAGGCGCCGCGAGACGGTCAAGACCGCGCCCGTGGGGTACTGGTGAGAGGGCGTCGTATAGATGAGCCTGGGCGTGTGCCTGTCCCATGCGAGATCGGAGATGCACAGCCCGTCCTGATCGACGCGGATTGGCACGACGTCGAGATCGCCGCAGATGAATGCGGTTTTCGCGCCGCGATACCCCGGTTCTTCCACCCAAGCGTTGTCACCGGGATTCGTCACAAGGCGAACGCATAACGACAGCGCCTCTTGGGCGCCCTCCGTAATGACCACCTGGTCCGGCGCACAGCGCACGCCGCGCGCGACGGCGAGATGACGCATGATCGCCTTGCGCAAGGCCAACTCGCCTTGTGGATCGCCATATCCGAGCCCGCTGGCGCCGGCAGTGCGGATAGCGCGGTCGAGGCAATGCTTCCACGCGCTCAACGGGAAACGCGCCAGTGCGGGCACGCCGGGCCGCAATGACAAAGTATCGGGCGCGCCCAATTGCGTGCCTCGAATCAGCGTGGCGCGGTTCGAAACCGGGTACGCGGGAGGGCGCCGGATGCCACGCCGCGCGCCGTTTCGTTGCTTGAGGTCGGTGACGCGCGTGCCTTGGCGGCTCGGCGCGATAAAGCCTTCCGCGCCGAGGAGCTCGTACACGGCGGTTACGCTGTTGCGCGAAATGCCGAGCGCGACAGCCAGCGCGCGCGAACCGGGAAGGCGGCAACCGGAGGGGAAGCGGCCGTCCAAGATCGCGCCGCGGATCCTCTCGTGCAATTGCTTTTGCAGCGATACGCCGCTGCGATCCTTGACGAGGGGCATTTCGAGCAAGAAATCGATCGCGGGGCTGACGAGTTCGTCGACGGCGGACATAGCGGGGTGCACGATAGGGGCTGGGATGAAGGATCGCAATCAATGACGCACAGTGCGTGGCACCATCGAATAGGCCGCGCGTGGCACTTCCAAGCAGTCCACGGAAATTCTAAAGTTTTCCTTGCCATATGCAACCGGGAGAAGCGATGTCCATTGCAACGAACGAATACGGCCAGCCGATCGGCTCGCCCGTGCCCGGCTGGTCGCCGCGGCCATTACCTACGGCGGAAACGTTCGAGGGCGCGTTTTGCCGCCTCGAACGGTTGAGCGCGGAACGTCATGCCGACGACCTCTATGCCGCCTATCGCACCGCGCCCGATCATCGCGACTGGACGTATCTGAACGTCGGGCCGTTCGAGGATCCGCAAGCGTACCGGCAGCACGCCGAAGCCGCGCAGCGCAGCGCCGATCCGAGACACTATGCCGTCATCGACAAACGAACGGGCAAGGCCGTCGGCACGTTGGCCTTGATGCGCATCGACCCGAACAACGGCGTCATCGAGGTCGGGTCGGTGACGTTTTCGCCGCTGCTCAAACGCACGCCGATTTCGACGGAGGCGCAATTCTTGTTGATGGCATACGCCTTCGACGCGCTCGGCTATCGCCGTTACGAATGGAAATGTGACAGCTTGAACGCGCCTTCGCGCGCGGCAGCCGAACGGTTGGGCTTCAAGTTCGAAGGCATCTTCCGGCAGGCGGTGGTCTACCGGGGCCGCAACCGAGACACGGCGTGGTTCTCGATACTCGATAGCGAATGGCCCCTGCTCAAGCCGGCATTCGAGGCATGGCTCAATCCCGACAATTTCGACGAGCAAGGGCGGCAGCGCGCGTCGCTCGGTGAGGTGCGCAAGCGGTACCTATGATCGAGCGATCCAAGCGCGAACAGGCTTCGGCCACTCAGTCGACCATTGATGCGATGGCATCGAGTTGCGCATAGACCGCGTTCGACAGACGGATCGTGGCGGCCGCTAGATTCTCTCGGAGATGCACGACCGACGACGTGCCCGGGATCACCAAAATGTTGGGCGACCGATGCAGCAGCCAAGCGAGCGCTGTCTGCATCGGCGTGGCGCCGATCGTCTCGGCGATGTGCGACAGTTCTGCCGATCGAAGCGGCGAGAATCCGCCGAGCGGGAAGAAGGGCACATAAGCGATGCCCTGTTGCGCGAGCGCGTCCACGAGTGCATCGTCATCTCTATGAATCAAGTTGTAGTGATTCTGCACACAGACGATAGGTGCGATGCGTTGCGCCTGTTCGATTTGCTTTGCAGTGACATTGCTCAGGCCAATGTGCCGAATGAGCCCTTCTTGCCGAAGCTCGGCAAGCGCATGCATCTGCTGCTCGATCGATCCTTCCATCGGCGCGTGAGTCGCGCCCATCACGCGCAAATTGACGACCTCCAACGCTTCCAGCTTCAAGTTGCGGAGATTGTCGTGCACGGCTTGGCGCAATTGCTCCGGCTCCTGCGCGGGTAGCCACGAGGCATCTTGGCCGCGAATCGCACCGATCTTGGTGACGATGACGAGCGACTCCGGGTAGGGATGCAAGGCTTCGCAGATCACCTGATTCGTGACATGCGGGCCATAGAAGTCGCTCGTGTCGATATGGTCGACGCCCGCGGCAAGCGCTTCGCGCAGAACGGAGATGGCTGCGCCGCGGTCTTTCGGCGGGCCGAACACGCCGGGACCGGCCAATTGCATTGCACCGTAGCCCATGCGGCGGACGCGGCGGCCGCCGAGCGTGAAAGTGTCATTGGTTGCAAGTTTGAACATCGCGCTCTCCTGGGTTGATCCAATGAATGATTGCTTGGCGCCCAGTATTGCTGCGATTGCGCCTTTCGATAATCCGATTTAAGTTGTACGGGCTGTTCAAAATCTTGCACGATGACATGGATTTCAACGACCTTGCAGCTTTTGCTTCCGTCGTCCGCGCAGGCGGCTTTCGGGAAGCCGCCCGCGCGAGCGGCGTCTCGGCATCGAGTTTGAGCACTGCCGTGCGCCGCCTGGAGGCGAAGCTCGATTTGCGCTTGCTGCACCGAACCACCCGCAGCGTCGCGCCGACGGAAGCCGGAAGACGCTTGCTCGAGCGCATCACGCCGCTTTTCGGGGAAATGGAAGCGGCGCTGGATGTGCTCAACGTTTTCCGTGACAAGCCTACCGGCACACTGAGGCTGAACGTGTCGGCCAGCGCCGCCTGGGTCATCCTGCCGGACATCGTTGCCTCGTTCATGAAGGCGTATCCCGGCATTCGGGTCGAAGTGCTCGTCGAGGACGGCTTCGTCGATCTGCTTTCCATGGGATGCGATGCGGGCATCCGCTACGACGAACGGCTCGAGCAAGACATGATCGCGATCCCCATCGGCCCGCGCACGCAGCGATTTGCGACGGCCGCGGCGCCGAGCTACCCAGGGCCTGTTCACGCTAATTCCAGGCTTGCGCTGGCCACCAGAAGGGCCGAGCGCAAGGAATGCGACGAAGCGAATACTCGACGTATTCGTGAGGAGCATGACGCGGCGATCGGCCCTTCTGGTGGCCAGCCCCACAAAGCATTTTTTGATCAGGGGAACGTGCCTTACCGGGCGCATTGCGTCGTCGTTCCTCGTTGCAATAGCTACGGCTATTGCGCCTCGTCACTTCTTGCACTGCGCCCGGTAAGGCACGTTCGCAAGCCTGGAATTAGCGTGAACAGGCCCTAGATGCGCACGGCAGGCCCGTGCACCCGCGCGAGTTGTTGTCGCACGCCTGCTTGCGCGGGCAATTTTCAGGCGGCGCGATGGCGATGTGGAATTTTCAGCGTGGCGAAGAAGAGTATCGATTGGACCCGCCCGGGCCGTTGCTCGTCAAACCGGTCGCAGCGCTCGCGCTCGCGGTCGACATCGCGGTGAGGGGCGGCGGTATCGTTCATCTGTTCGAAGAGGTGCTGCGCCCCCACTTGGAGGGCGGAGGGCTCGAGCCTGTGCTCGAGCCATGGTGGCAGTCGTTTCCCGGTCCCTTTCTCTACTACCCGGGCCATCGCCACGTGCCGGCGCCGCTGCGGGCGTTCATCGACTTCGTCAAGCAGCAATGACGGCGCGTCGCTCCCTAGTGCCCTGTCCCGCAAGTTCCTTTGATATGAAATCGCCCATTTGACCGCCATGCGGCGTCGCTCGTCGTTGCCATAGCTACGGCTATGGCGCCTCCTCGTTCCTTGCCTGACGGCCAAATGGACAATTTCATTTATCAAAGAACTTACGGGACAGGGCACTAGATTTTCTTTACCTTCGCTCAACTAATCGTCGTTTGTCGGCGCTGCTGAATTGGCGGATATTGCCGCCATCGCGCTTGCGCATACCCGCCTATAAACGGCGATGCATGCGGCCTCGCAAGCGCGCCGATTACGCGCCGGCTTCGCTTCGGCCCCTCCCAGCTCTCTAGGAAAACTATCGAAATGAAAGGTATCGTCCTGCGCTTGCTCGCCGCCGCGATGCTCGCGGCGAGCGTCACGCCGTCGCCGGGTTTTGCGGCCGCCACCACGCAAAGCGATGTGAAGCGATCCGTCGATCCGGTTGTTGGGCCGTTGATGCAAAAAGAGGGCATTCACGGCATGGCGGTCGGCATCATTGCTGCGGGCAAGTCGTACGTCTTCGATTACGGCGTGGCATCGATCGAGACAAGACGTCCCGTGACCAACGATACGCTGTTCGAACTGGGCTCGATCAGCAAAACGTTGACGGCGACGCTGGCCTCCTATGCAGAGGTGAGCGGCGATCTTTCGCTGTCCGATTCGACGAGCAAATACATGCCGGCATTGGCGGGCACGAAATTCGGCGAGGTGGAGCTCCTCAACTTAGGCACGCACACGCCGGGCGGCGTTCCGTTGCAGGTACCGGACGAAATCAAGAGCGAGGCGGATTTGATCGCTTACCTGAAAGCCTGGCGACCGAGTTTTCCCCCCGGAACATATCGCACTTACTCGAACCTCGGTATCGGCCTACTCGGCGAGATTACCGCAACGACGATGGGGGGCGATTTCAAGTCGTTGATGCAGCGGCGGCTCTTCCCTGCGTTGGGAATGAAGCAGACCTTTATCGATGTGCCCAAAGCGCGAACTGCCGATTATGCGCAAGGCTATACGAAGCAAGGCGCGCCGGTTCGCATGAAGCCGGGGGTCTTGTCCGCGCAAGCGTACGGCGTGAAGACGACCGCAGCGGACATGCTGCGCTTCGTGCAAGCGAACATGAACCTCGTCGAACTCGACGACGAGTGGCAGCGTGCTGTTGCGCGCACTCATACGAGCTACTTTCAAGCGGGGCCGATGACGCAGGACCTGATATGGGAGCAGTACGCCTATCCCGCCACGCTCAGCGCCTTGCTGGAAGGCAACTCGGCCGCCATGATCCTGCACCCGACGCCGGTATCGCGCCTATCTCCCCCGCAGGCGCCGCGGCAGGATGTCTGGATCAACAAAACGGGTTCGACCAATGGCCTCGGCGCTTATGTTGCTTTCATTCCGAAAAAGCAAATCGGGATCGTCATGCTCGCGAATAAGAACTTCCCAATCCACGAGCGTGTGCGCGCCGCGTATGAAATATTGAGCGCGCTTGCAGCGCAATGAGAATAAGAGCGGAAAATGCGATGGACCGTTATCATTGCCTGTCTTATGCTCGCCGAGCGTAAATGGCAAAAAAGCGGTCGATTTTAAAATGCAGAGAAAAATAGAACAAAACTTAGGATTGGCGACGGACCTCTTGCTCCATGCGGAAATCGGCGTAGTGGCGCGCGAGGGGCCGTACGTCGTCATGCGCACGCCCGAAGCGCCAGACTATTTCGCGGGTAACACGCTCGTGCTGGAGCATCGACCGTCGAACGACGAGCGCGAACGATTGGAAGCGGATTTCGGGCGATTGGTCGGCGCGCCGCCGGCGATTGCTCACCGTGGTTTCTCGTGGCCCGAGGATGCGGCGCGTCCCGCCGATTTCGACGCATACGTCGTTCACGGCTACAGCGCATCCATGTGCAGCGTGCTCGTCGCCGAGCGTGCGGGGTTGCACCCGGCCGCGATTAACCCCGCGGTTCAGGTCCGGCTGTTCGAATCCGATCGCGACTGGGACGATTGGACGCGCATTGCGCTTGCCGAGATGCCCGATCCGGCCAGTGAAGTGTCGCGCCGGTGCGTCCAATATCAGCGCGTCGCTTATCGCCGGTTGATCGACAAGCAGTTGGGCAATTGGTGGGGCGCATTCATCGGCGGCGAGCTTGTCGGAAGCTTGGGGCTGTTTTTCTTCGGGCGCATCGGCCGCTTTCAGTCCATCGTTACGCGCGCGGACCAGCGCAATAGGGGCGTGTGCCGAACGCTCCTGACGGAAGTTGCCCAACGCGCGGCGGGCATGCGCGATCGGCTAGTGATCGTTGCCGACGAGTCGTACCACGCGTTGCGGATCTACGAAGCGCTCGGCTTCACACGGGAGGCCCGCATCGGCAGCTTGTGCCACATGCCCGCGAGCGTACCCGCTCATAGCGAAACATAGCTCGTTATACTGCTGGCGCTCGCATTGGAGTTGCCTATGTATTCGCCCGTCAGCGGCGGTTCAGGCGTGCCGTCTTTGGACGTCGCGCCCGAACCGCCGAGCGCCACCGTTCCCATCTCCCTGGTGAAGGCGTTCCTCGCCGGTGCAGACGCGCGCCCCGATACGATTCGTCGCTATCTGGAGGAGGCCGGCATCGCGGAGCAATTGCTGACTGAGCCCGGTGCGCGCGTGACGGAAGAGCAGTTTTCGACGCTGTACCAAGTGCTGGCGATTGCGCTCGACGACGAAATGCCGGGATTCTTCAGCCGGCCGCTGCGCAGCGGGACGCTCAAGTTCCTATGCTTGAGCCTGCTCGATGCGCGCAACCTCGAAACGGCGCTTCATCGCTTCTCACAGTTTTTTCATATCGTTCTCGACGATTTCCGCATCGAGTCGCGGCGCGACGGGCCCATCGCACAGTTGACCTTGGCCCCGAATCCGGCGTTCGAACGGATCCGGCCGCTCGGGCACGAGTTGATGCTCAAGCTCGCGCATGGCGTCGGCTCGTGGCTCATCGGCCAGCATATTCCGCTGCTGCAAGTCGACCTCGCTTGTCCGCGCCCGCCACACGCGCTCGATCATCGTTATTTCTTTTCCGGCCCCGTGAGCTTCGATCGTCAGGCCACCTTGATGCGCTTTAGCGCAGCCTACCTCGATTTGCCGATTCGGCAGAGCAAGCGCAACTTGCGCCGGTTTCTCGCGCGCGCCCCCGGGGATTGGATTTTCGGTTCGTTCAGCGAGCAGTTGGTCAGTCACCGGGTACGCCAATATTTGGCCGCTCGCTTGCCCGATCTGCCGACGATCGAACAAGCGGCTGCCAGCCTGAATTGCTCGGTGCGCACCCTATGCCGGCGCTTGGCCGTCGAAGATACGACGTTTCAAGCCTTGAAGGACGAATTGCGGCGCGACGTCGCGATTGCGCGACTGACGGAAACGGACGAGACGATCACCCAAATCGCTGGCGACATCGGTTTCGACGATCCAAGCGCATTTCACCGCGCGTTTCGCCACTGGACCGGCAGCACGCCGGGCACCTATCGGCGCCGCGCGTAGGGCGGGTCCCGTCGAGACGCGCTTGCTGCGCCGCAGGGCTGCGGATGTGCGCGGCGAAGCGCTGACGAACGAAATCGTGGCCAGATATGTCAGTAGGCGGTCCGGTTTAGCCAGCCTGTGACGCTCGTTTGGCGGTACGATCGGGAAAATGCCATGTCAGGGTGGCCGCATTTGTCATGTCCGCCCACCTGAACGTTCCCTCTCTTCATATGGACTGTCCGTCATGAGTTACGCCGCCCCGATCAAGGACATGCTGTTCGTCTTGGAAGAATTGGCCGATATCGCCAAGATTGCCGAACTCCCCGGCTTCGAAGAAGCCAGCATCGATACCGCGCAAGCGGTGCTCGAAGAATCGGCCAAGCTATGCGGGCAAGTGCTGGCCCCGCTGAACGTCGAAGGCGACCGTAACCCGAGCACTTGGAAAGACGGCGTCGTGACGGCTTCCCCTGGTTTCAAGGAGGCGTTCCGGCAGTTTGCCGACGGCGGCTGGCAGGGCGTGCAGCACCCGGTCGAATACGACGGGCAGGGACTGCCGAAACTGATTGCGACGCCTTGCATCGAAATGCTCAATGCGTCGAACCTGTCGTTTGCGTTGTGCCCGTTGCTGACCGACGGCGCCATCGAAGCGCTGCTGACGGCCGGCAGCGACGAGCAAAAACAACGCTATGTGCCCAAGCTGCTTTCGGGCGAGTGGACGGGCACGATGAACTTGACCGAGCCGCAGGCGGGCTCGGACCTGGCGCTCGTGCGCACGCGCGCCGAGCCGCAAAGCGATGGCACCCACCGCCTGTTCGGCACCAAGATCTTCATCACCTGGGGCGAACACGACATGGCCGAGAACATCGTCCATCTCGTGTTGGCGCGCACACCGAATGCACCGGAAGGCGTGAAGGGCATCTCGCTGTTCATCGTGCCGAAGTTCTTGATCGATGAAAACGGCGCGCTCGGCGAGCGCAACGATGTCCATTGCGTGTCGATCGAGCATAAACTCGGCATCAAGGCGAGCCCGACGGCCGTGTTGCAGTTCGGCGATCACGGCGGGGCTTTGGGCTATTTGATCGGCGAAGAAAATCGCGGGCTCGAATACATGTTCATCATGATGAACGCGGCGCGCTTCGCGGTGGGGATGCAAGGGGTCGCGGTGGCCGATCGCGCTTATCAAAAGGCCGTCGCCTACGCCAAGGAGCGTGTGCAAAGCCGGCCCGTCGATGGTTCGGCCAAGCAGGCCGTGACGATCATTCATCACCCCGACGTGCGGCGCATGCTCGCGACGATGCGCGCCTTGACGGAAGGCGCGCGCGCGCTTGCCTATGTGGCGGCCGCGCATAGCGATATCGCGCATCACGGCGTGAGTGAAGAGGAACGGGCCAAGCATCTGGCGATCTACGAATATCTCGTGCCCATCGTCAAGGGATGGAGCACCGAGATGTCGCTGGAAGTGACGAGTCTTGGCGTGCAAGTGCACGGCGGAATGGGATTCATCGAGGAAACGGGTGCGGCGCAATACTATCGCGACGCGCGCATCCTGCCGATCTACGAAGGCACGACCGCGATCCAAGCGAACGATCTCGTCGGCCGCAAGACGCTGCGCGATAGCGGCGCGGTGGCCCAGGGCCTGCTGCGCGAAATCGATACGACGATCGAAGCGTTGAAAGCGCATGACGCGCAACCGCTGCGCACGATCGCGACGCAGCTCGAAGCCGGGCGGCATGCCTTGGCGCGCGTCGTGGCGTTCGTCGTCGAACACGGAAAGCGCAATCCGAATGCCGTCTTCGCGGGCAGCGTGCCTTATCTGGAGTTGGCCGGGCTCGTCCTGTCCGGGTGGCAAATGGCGCGGGCGGCGCTGATTGCGCAGGACAAACGCGACGCGGATCCTGCGTTCTATGGCGCTAAGGTCGCCACCGCGGCGTTCTTCGCCACGCATCTGCTGCCGCATGCAATGGCGCTCGAAACGTCGATCGTCGGCGCGCAGGAGGGCGATGGGATCGGTCTGACCGCCGAACAGTTCTAAGCACGGCAACAACGGCGGGTTGCCTCTCGGCATGACGCGGCAGGCGAGCCTTCCAGCGAGACGAGACATTTAGGAGAACGTATGAACAAGGAAGTGGTCGTTGTCGGCGGCGTACGCACCGCCATCGGTAAATTCGGCGGCAGTCTCAAGGATGTCTCTCCGACCGAGCTTGCGACGATCGTCGTGCGCGAAACGCTCGCGCGAGCGCACGTCGATGCTGCGCACGTCGAGCACGTCGTGTTCGGGAACGTCATCCCGACCGAGCCGAAGGACTTCTATCTTTCGCGCGTTGCCGCCATCAACGCGGGGATTCCCGAAACCACGCCGGCGTTCAACGTCAATCGCTTGTGCGGTTCCGGCCTACAGGCGATCGTATCCGCTGCGCAGACGATTGTGCTGGGCGACGCGGAAGTCGCAATCGGCGGTGGCGCTGAAAACATGAGCCGCGCCCCGTATATCGCGAGCGACGCACGCTTTGGCGCGCGCATGGGCGACATGCGGATGATCGATATGATGCTGGGCGCGCTGAACGATCCGTTCCATGGCGTGCCGATGGGCGTGACCGCGGAGAACGTCGCGCGCAAATTCGGGATCTCGCGCGCCGACCAAGACGCGCTCGCGCTCGAATCGCATCGGCGCGCCGAACGCGCGATCGTCGAAGGCCGGTTCGAGCGTCAGATCGTGCCGATCACGCGTCGCGTCAAAGGAAAGGATGTCGTCTTCAACACGGACGAGCACTTGCGCCTGGGTGCGACGCTGGAGGACTTCTCGCAATTGAAGCCAGTCTTCGAACGCGAGAACGGCACGGTCACCGCGGGCAATGCCTCGGGCATCAACGATGCCGCCGCGGCCGTGCTGCTGATGTCGCGCGAGGCAGCCGAGCGGCATGGCGCCAAGCCGATGGCGCGCCTCGTCGCCTACGCGCATGCCGGCGTCGATCCTTTGCACATGGGCATTGGCCCCGTGCCGGCGACGCGGCTCGCACTTCAGCGAGCCGGCCTGGCGGTGGGCGATATCGACGTGGTCGAAGCCAACGAGGCGTTCGCCGCGCAGGCGTGCGCGGTCACGCGCGAACTCGGGTTCGATCCGGCCAAGGTCAATCCGAACGGCTCAGGCATTTCGCTCGGGCATCCGATCGGCGCAACGGGGGCGTTGATCACGGTGAAGGCGATCGACGAACTACAGCGCATCGGCGGGCGTTATGCCCTGGTGACGATGTGCATCGGCGGCGGCCAAGGCATTGCCGCTATCTTCGAGAACCTGCAATAGCTATAGCAAGAAGCTCGATGGCGTGAGGCCACGTTCCTATACGCCGCCTATCGCAAGCGGAACGGCCTCGCGCATCAACGTGATGAACCGCACCAACCGCGATGGATAAAACTGCGCGTGCGGGTAGATGAGGTAGACGGGCAGCGCCGCCGCGCGCCATTTCGGCGCGAGATGGACGAGGCGCTGCGCGGCTAGATCGTCGGCGAGCAGCCATGCCGAACTCGCGCATGCACCGATGCCGAGCAGTGCCGCGTTGCGCAACGCATAGAGGTTGTCGGTGCTCATGCGGGGGCTGATCGTGATGCGGCGCCTCTCGCCCGTCTCTTCATGCGTCAGGGTCAACTCGGTTCGGTAATACGTCCGCAGTGCGAGCCACGCCAGGGACATGAGTTCTTCAGGCTCCGTGGGCACGCGCCCGTTTTCGAGCAACGACGGCGATGCGGCCACGATTCTGTCTACGTTCGAGAGCCGGATCGCCACCACGGCGGGATCGCTGGGTTCGCCCACTTGGATGGCGCAATCGATGCCGTTGGCGATGAAATCCCGCACATCGTCTCGCAGCAACCACTCGACCGATACGCGCGGATGATCGTTCAAATACGTCGCCAGCGGTTCGACCAATCTGTGTTGTCCGAACGCATGGGGCACCGCGACCCGCAGCAGTCCTTCGGGCTCCTCCTGCGCCCCGCGCACATCGGCTTCGAACGATGCCCAACTCGCCAGCAACTCTTTGGCGCGCTTGAAGCACCGTTCTCCATCTACCGTCAGCCGCATCGTATGCGTCGAGCGCTGCAGCAACCTGACGCCTAGCGACCGCTCGAGCGCCTGCAGACGGCGGCTTATTGTGGGTTGCGTTGTTCGCATCTGGGCTGCCGCAGCCGACAAATTGCCCGCCTCAACTATACGCACGAACGTTTCCATTAGCTCGAAACGCTGGCTTGCGCCTTCGGAGAAACCTTCCGGCGTGCGAGATTGAGGGCTTGGGGTGGCGAATTGGCGGCTTTTCGTTGTCATACGTGCAGCGTATAACAAATTTTCACCCCGCGGTACTACCGAGACTTGGATAGGAACGTCACACTCCGTCCATTCCTTCGACACACGAATAAGGACCTGACGATGTCCACTTCACAGACTCTGCAAGCCGCGCCCTCCACCTTGCCGCCCGCCGCGCGGGTGCAAGGAGGGGTGGACGCGCTGAAGCCTCGCCTGGTGTTATTGCTCGCGGCTGCGGCCGGCTTTGGCGTTGCGACGCTTTATTACAGTCAGCCGATGCTCGGCGTTCTGGAAACCCATCTCGGCGCCTCGGCACGCGCCGTCGGGATGGTGCCGATGTTGACGCAGCTCGGGTATGCGCTCGGTATCTTGCTGCTCGCGCCGCTTGGCGACCGGTACGATCGGCGCCGCGTGATTCTCGTCAAGGCGGGTGCGCTCTTCGGCGCGTTGTTGCTTGCCGCAGTCTCGCCCTCGATCGGATACTTGTTGGCGGCGAGTTTCGCGATCGGCTTATCCGCGACGATGGTGCAGGACATCGTCCCGGCAG
The DNA here is from genome assembly GCF_029522115.1 of Trinickia sp. Y13. Taxonomy (GTDB): domain Bacteria; phylum Pseudomonadota; class Gammaproteobacteria; order Burkholderiales; family Burkholderiaceae; genus Trinickia. The sequence continues at coordinate 245,140 of NZ_JAKWFK010000005.1, forward strand.
CGGCCACGCTCGCACCCGACGCGAGCCGAGGCAAGATCGTCGGCACGGTGATGACGGGGTTGTTGCTCGGGATTTTGCTCTCGCGCGTGGTCAGCGGTTTCGTTGCCGAACATGCGAGTTGGCGGACGATGTTCTTCGCGGCCGCGGCGAGCGTGGCCGCGATCGGCGTGGCGGTTTGGCGCGGATTGCCGTCGTTCAAGCCGACGACGCATCTGCCGTATCGCGCGCTGATCGGCTCGCTCGCGCATCTTTGGTGGCATCACCGTGCGTTGCGCCGTGCTGCATTCGCGCAAGGGCTGCTGTCATTGGGCTTCAGCGCGTTCTGGTCGACGCTGGCTGTCATGTTGCACGGCGCGCCGTTTCATCTGGGCAGCGCGGTAGCGGGCGCATTCGGTCTTGCGGGTGCGGCTGGCGCACTGGCGGCGCCCATTGCAGGGCGTTTGGCCGATCGACGCGGGCCGGAGCTCGTGACGCGCCTCGGCATCGTTGTCGCAACGCTTTCGTTCGCGGCCATGGGCCTGGGCTTGACGATGGCGCCGCACACGCAACTGGTGTTGCTTGCGCTCGCGACGGTCGGTTTCGATCTTGGTGTGCAGGCGACGTTGATCGCGCATCAAACGATCGTGTACGGCATCGACCCCGCCTCGCGCAGCCGTTTGAACGCAGTGTTGTTCGTCGGCATGTTCATCGGCATGGCGGCGGGCGCGGGCATCGGCAGCTTGGCGTTGGCGCAATGGGGCTGGGCCGGTGTGATTGGACTCGCTGTCGTATCGTCGCTTGGCGCGCTGGCGGTGCGGATGTGGCCGCGTTGAGCGGGTAGGACTCGTAAAGCATGATGTCGTCCCTTGGCGAGCCGCCGCGACGTACTAGGGCAAGAGAGGCGATTGTATGGTCGGCCACGCGAGAGCTGGCCCCGAGATTCTTGGCTGACATTCGGTCTCCTCGCAGAAAGGTGTCCTGGGTGTAGTACTTCTCGAAGCGGGACTTTGCGCGAATCCGTCGTTTGACGATGTCTGCGTCGCGCAAAAAACCAAGAATTAATTGTTGCGTGCACTCAATGCGGGGACTCAGTTGAGCCACAAAAACGACCGTGGCTCGCGCGGGAATCGATTGGATCTGGCCGTACCTCGTCGCCAGTACATGCATTAGGCGTTGTCCAACGCGCTAGCCCTGGGTGAACACGCACTTGTCGGCTTGAGAGAACTCCATGTGACTGCTCGGCAGCTTGACTGCGACGACGGCCGACATCGCGTCGCGCGCCGTTTCATCGAGTTCCGTCGTGACGTTGAGGACCTCATCTGCGTTCGTTGTCACATTTCCCATATCGCGGCTCTGCTTTCAAGTGGGAGGGGGGGCGACCGGTGAAGGGTGCCGACGACCGCCATGAGCGAGCATACGCGCTGCGCCATTCGGCTAATGGGCGATGAATCGCCGCGCGGGCGCCGTGGACCTATACCAATGCCGCTAAGTCTCATTAGCGGCATTTCGCTTAATGGGCAAAATACAGGAAAATCGGTTTGAGTCTCAGTCGAGATAAGGGTTTGCACTAAGTAATGCCCGCCATGAGCCGTTCGTGAGCTATACGCAAGGCGGGCTCATTTTCGCTGCCTGCCCCGGGCGCTGCGTTCCGCACGACCGGGAACGCGAGAGCGGGGCGGCCCAGGTTTATCGGTTCCTGTTGGTCATCACGTGACTCCATCAACGTTGAAAGGAGGACGTGATGTCCGCCAAGTGGTGCCGACGAGCCGTGCGGCTCGCCGTCGTGATTTTCGTGGTGCTGTGGCCCACCGTGGCCCAGTAACCGCCGACCAACCTTCACCCCCGCCCTTCGAGGGCGGGGTTTTGTCGACGGCATGCGCGGTCGACGAGCATTTCTGTATCGGGGGGGCGGGGCGGTGTCCAGCAAGAAGTATCGGAACAAGACCTGCGTGTACTGCGGCGAACCGGCCCGCTCGGAGACGGCCGATCACGTGATTGCGCGCGAGTTTTTCCCGCTGGACGCGCGGGCCGACTTGCCGAAGGTCCCGGCCTGTCGCGACTGCAATAATTGGAAGTCGCAGCTCGAGCACTACGTGCTGGCGGTGCTGCCGATGGGTGGGCTGCATCCGGGCGCTTCAGCGGCCATCATCGACCAGGTGGGGCCGCGGCTCGAGAAAAACGCGGCGTTGAAGCGCGCACTCTTCGTGGGCCACCGCGATCGCGCCATCATGAGCCCGGACGGGTATTGGCAAGCCGGCCTGTCTGTTCCGTTCGAGGCGGAGAAACTTGCCACCCTGGCATGCTACATCGCGCTTGGCCTTGCTTGGCACCACTGGGGCCTGCAGATCGCGCCGGCCGCGCTGGCCAATGCGCGCTCGTTCACCACCGTCGGAACCCGGTCGTTCGAAGAGATGTTGAGCACTCTGGATGCAGCGAACCGGATTGCGCGCAACTGGGGCAATGGCGTTCTGGAATATCGCGGGCTCTATTCCCGAACCAATCCCAAGGTCACGCTCTGGCAGATGGCCTTTTTTGGCGGCGTCGAGCTGGTCGATAGCGACAAACCGGGCGAGACGAGCCGGACCCTATTCGTGGCCACCAGTGACAACCCCGATTGGATAGCGACACGCGGCGCGCGCCGTGCGAACGATCGCGCACCGATTGGCCTCGGATGACGCGGACGGGCGCGTAATGAGACTTAACTTCTACCGATGACGACGATGACCCCCACTAAAAGCCTCGCGATCGCGCTGGCGCTCGGCGCGTTGACGGCTGGCCTGCTGGCGGCCTGGTTCTGGGAGCGCACGACGCGCGTGCGCGTCGATCTGTTCGCGAGTGACCCTTACGCAATGCCGGCGGCCGGCACCGACATTGCCGATCCCATGTGGTGGACGGCGCAGTTTCGCGCCGAGCGAGAAATCGGCCGCCTGAACACGCTCGCGGCACGGTGGACCGCCGCAGCCGTGTTGCTCGGCACCCTGTCGTCGGTCGTCGGACTTTTCTAGCCATGGCGAACCAACCGCAACAGCTCGAGCTGCCGGCGCCGCGCACGTACAGCCGCACCGAGTTCACGGCGCTGCGCGCGCGTGTAAAAGGGCTGTCGATTGCGACGATCGCGCGCGCCTACTTCGATGCCGAAACGACCGAGCCGCTCGAGATCGAGCGGCTGCTGCGCACCATGCGCGAGGATCTGGTGGCGCTCGCGCTGCGCGAGGGCTCGTCGGTGCTCACCGCGCACTTGCAGGCATCGATCGCCAAGCACGGCGAAGTGCGCCTCACGCCCGTCACGCTGCAGCTGATCGAGGAGGCGGCCGGGCGGTGGGCCGCGGCGCAGCCGGCGGCCGACCATCCGATCGCGCGCTGGTTCCGGGCGCTCATCGCCGCGCGGCTCGCAGGCGAGGGGATTCGCACGCTCGGCGAGCTTGTTGCGTTCATCAATCGCCGCGGCGGCAGCTGGTGGCGCTCCGTGCCGCGCATCGGCGTCGGGCGCGCGCGCGTGCTCGTGGCCTGGCTGCGCCGGCACGCGACGTCGATCGGGCAGGCGGTCGAGCATGAGGTGGAACTCACCGATCCGCTCGCCGCGCCGGTCACAAACGCGACGATCCTGGTCACGACGGGTGCCACGCAGTTGGCGCCGCTCGAGCGCCTGGCGGTGCCGGTCGAGTTGTCCGGTGTGCGCGGCGCCAATCGCGCGCCGGGCTTCGCCTACGTGCGCGCGGCGCACGACCTCGATGCGGTGCGCGCCTACCTGCACCGCTACGACGATCGGCCCCAGACGCAGCGCGCGTACAAACGCGAACTCGAGCGCTTGGTGCTGTGGTGCGTGGCTGAGCGCGGCGTCGCGCTCTCCTCCATGACCGTCGAGGATTGCGAGGCGTATAAGGCGTTTTTGAAGGCGCCGGGCGAGCGCTTCACCGGCCCGCCCGTGGCGCGCACCAGTCGTCAATGGCGCCCGTTCGCGCCGGGCGGGCTTTCGCCCGAGAGTCAGCATTACGCCGTACGTACGATCCGCGCCGCGTTCACTTGGCTCGTGCACGTACGCTATCTCGCGGGCAATCCCTGGCGCGCCGTGACCGATCCGATGACCGTCAAACGCGTGCGCAAGCTGCAGGTCGAGCGGGCGCTGTCGCTGGACTTGTGGACGCGCATGCGCGCGACACTCGCGGAACGCGCCGAGCTGATCGGCCCCGTGGGGGCACGCTGGCGCGCCGCGCGTGCGCTGTTGCTCATCATGGGCGACGGCGGCCTGCGCATTGCCGAGGCGGCCGCCGGCGAGCGGCTCGCGCTGACCTGGCTACCGGCCGACGAGGAGGCGCCAGCGAGCTGGCTGCTCGAGGTCATTGGCAAGGGCATGAAGCAGCGCGATGTGCCGGTGAGCGATGAGTGTGTCGACGCCATCCGCGCCCATTGGCGCGATCGTGGCCAGGACTTCGACGCGGCCGACGCGCAGGGGCCGCTCGTGGCGCCGTTGGTGGTGCCGCCGACCCCGCGGGCCCGCGCGAAGTTCGCTGTCCAGAACGAGGACGGCGCGCCTGGCGTCGAGTCGAGCGCCATCGGCGGCCATCAGGTGAGCGGCTATTCGGTACGCGGCGCGCGTGGCCTCACGCAGTGGGCCATCGATCAGTTGCTGGAGGCGGTGCCCGAGCTGTCGGAAGCGGAGCGCCGGAAGTTGGCGCGCACCTCGCCGCACGCGTTTCGCCACACCGTCGCCACGCAGATGCTCGCGAGCGGCGCGGCGCTCGAGGTGGTGCAGCAAACGCTGGGTCACGCGTCGCTTGGCACCACGTCGATCTACATTTCGCCGGAGCAGTCCCGCTTGCGCCGCGAAGCGGCCAAATATCATGCGCGCCTGATGCCGTCCGATCGGTAGATTGCGGGGAAAGGAGCAACTAAGCTTTGTTGGCATGGACGGCTCGTACCTCTATCATGGGCTGACTCGCGGGGCGCGAGCAAAGAAGACGAAAACAGAGAGAGGCCATCATGCAGCCGTGGCTATGCTTGAAGAGTATCGGGATCTTTCAATTGAAAACTAGCGTGGCGATCCGCTGGCCGCAATTTCGAATTCCTCCTGCTTTTTGCAAGCCCCTCTCGGGCATACAAGGGGCGACCTTGCCTGTCTGGTATTGCGTGAATCAACTAAGACCACGTTCGTAGGGCGCCGATAGCTAGTGAAATCAGTCCAGGGGAGGAATTGGTGTTGCACGACGTTGCTTCAGCCGAGTCGTTAGTCGTCAAGCTTGTCACGTATGCCGAGACCAATGTGACTGGCGAGCAGCGAGCGGCGGCTGTTCGCGTCCTTTGTTCTCTGCCAGACGACGATGACTCGCTCGAGCGTTTTGTGAAGAGTTGCGCGTGTGAGGCTACTCTTGCGGGTCTAGCGGACGCGTTGCGTGATCGGCTCGGTGGACCGTGGAAACGTCTATGAGCCGCGATGGGAAGGTAGCAAGGAAAACTAGATGACGGACAAACCGAAGAACCTCCCAAGAATCGAGCGGATGATGTTCGTCGTTGGGGAACCGGACGCCGGCAAGAGCACAACTCTCCGTAGCCTCTTTGTGGATCCGCGGTTTGGTACCAAACGCGTGGTGCCAACCGAGAGCCGCATTCGCCTGGTTGGGTTGTCCAAGGAACGCTGCTTGTTCATGCGCCTAACTTCGCCTCACGAGACAAAGCAGAACATCAATCAGTTCCTAAAGACGATCGAAGCCGCGCAGCGACGCGCTGCGCGGCTCGGCTTCCGACGATTCAACGTCGCATGTGCGTTGCAGCCGTTCGCTGCCCGCGCCATGCCCGATCTGCACGACGTATGCTCGGAAGCTCTCCATCAGCTACTGCCTGAGCGTATGCGGGTTGTTGTGATCGATCCGCGACAAGATGGTCAGCCTGGCCCGTCCTTGTCAACGCAAACAATATCGGAACTCCGCAGACGGCACGTCGAGTTGGTGAGGATCGACGGCCAGCACGCACGCCATGAGTATCCAAACGGGCTCCTTTTGGCTGACTTCTTCGACTTCACGTGACAACGGACAACGCAAATGGGCGAGGCGAAGCGACGAGGGACGCGAGAATGCCGAGTCGCGCAGGCGATTCAGAAGAATGCTCGTGCGTCGATCAATCTTCCTAACATGCAGGGGCCTTTCGCTCGTGAACTCGCAAGATCTGGTGCGCGATTCCTTGTGATCGGCGGGAAAGCGTTGCAATCGGTCGGAATGGAACGCGAGACTGTCGACCTTGACATTTGGGTCGCTCGGGACGAAAAGACAGTCGAGCGTGTTTTTGCCACCTTGAAGAAGGTCTGCGGAGCACCAGATATTTTTCTTGAGCGGCTTCGTAGCGAAAACGTTCGCGTAGCCATCCCGTCGGAGCACAATCCGGAAATCGATATCCTGACGTCAATCGGCGACCTGTCGTTCGATGAAGTCTACGGCGCGGCCAACGAAGTCACGTGGCAGTTGACTGCGCTGCGCGTCCCCAGCGTCGGCGACCAGATTCGCATCAAGGAGATTGCGGTCGCTTCGACTGAAGCGCGCATCGTGGCCGGCGAATGGATCGATGCAGGAGTCGAGGAAGCTCGGCGTGTGATCGCCCGGGACCGTCAAGACATCGACTTCCTCCGCGAGCTGCAGCGATAGAGAAAAGGATTCGAGGATGCCGACGACGACGGATACACAGGTCACGGAGATCTTCGGGCGGAACCGACTGGTCAACGATCTCTTGTTGAGCGGCGTCGAGGTGGCCACGCCGGTTCGCGACCGTGGCGTCGATCTGATCGCGTATGTCGACATCGATGAGCAGAGCGGCCGGTTCACTGCCGTACCTATCCAGATCAAGGCGGCAACCCAGCGCTGGTTCGCCATCGATCGGAAGTACGCGAAATTTCCCAACCTCTTGCTGGCCTTCGTATGGGGCGTTGGAACGCCGGAATCATCCACAATCTATGCATTGACTTACGTCGAATCTTTGGGTGTTGGCAAAGCAATGGGATGGCTGGAAACCAAGTCCTGGGCCGAGCGTGGGCTCTACACGACGACGGCGCCGAGCGAGAAAGTTCTCAGTCTGCTGTCTCCATACGAGGTTCGACCTGGTGCGTGGAGAAACCGACTTTCGTCCGCACTCCGCGGGGCGTAGTTAGGAGGAACGCATATGTCGCAATTGGCCGAGTTCGAATTAACGCTTCGGGAAATGACGATGGACCTTGGCGGAATGCGTCCGTTTGTGTGCAACGGATCGCCCCTCGAGTGCGAGGTTTTCATCGTGGGGTGCAATCCGGCCACTGCGATGGATACGGATTTTTGGTCCTATTGGCGTGTGGGGCACGGTTTCGACAAGGACGCATGGCTGGCCGACTACAAGGCGCAAAGACGTAATGCCGGAAAGCGTGAAATCAGTCCAACCCGGCGGGCTATCGAAATATTGATCGAAAGTTGCCGTCCGTTGAAGTGCCTCGAAACGAATGTGTTCGCCGAACCGTCTGCTCGGCAGTCCGACCTTGGCACTGCGGCCCGGAGTCGTAGCATGCTCGCGTTTCTGGTCAACGCGATCGAACCTCGCTGGATCATTGCGCACGGCACTATTGCGAACGCGGCCGTCGCGCGGTTGTCGGGGTCAGCTGTTCGGCAGTACGGCAGGCACCTTCGCTTGCGAAGGCATGACGAGTTGAGGGAAGTCGGTCGAAGAATTGCTTCGGACCATCGGACGGCGAGATAGGAAAGCCAGCCGAAGCCCGCCAATTCTGGGCTTGCACCCAAGCCGTGTCTTTGAAGAGTTATTAAAACGCCAAAGTTGCTTTATGATTACCGTGATATCGGTGCGGAAAAATAAGAAAGGGGCACATGATGACAAAGAACCAAGCGACTGCAGAGTTCGCCCATGACATCCAAACTGGCCTGGCCAGGCACAGTGTTCCGGAATTCGAGCAGTTGCCGATTATCGGCATGGCTGCTTCGTTGGCACTTCACATTCGGGGGCTGGGCGAGATCGACTATACAGTCATGAAGCCCGTCGCGGACTACTACTTTGACATCCCAACGATGGTATTGCCGCAGGTCCTGAGCGTGATGGAAGAGGTTCGGCATGTCAGTCTTGTGACCGAAGGGAAGACTATTAAGAAGGTCATTCCGATGGTTCCGCACTTCACGTCTGTTTACAAGGGGCTTGGCGATTATGTAGGCACCATTGCTCTGACGGAGCACGAGCAACTTTCGGTGGCCATCCTGCATGAACTCTCGCAGAAGGCCGAGAAGCGCGATGCCCTGCTCACGCGGCTCGGCGCCGACACGCGAGCATTTTCGCGTGTTGAGTCGATCACCAAAGCCGGCGGACTTGTCGTACCCAAACGGGCACGTGGGCATGACATCCTCGTGAGCCCGACGTACTTCGCAGACAACTTGGATGCACTTGCGAATCTTGCTGCGGCGGGTGGTGCGAAAAAGATCGAGAAGGTCCTTGGCATTATCAAAGCAACGCAAGGGTGGCCGCTCTCGATCATTCTGAAAACGGGGGAGGTGAACGGGACGAAGCTCGACCCAACCGAACTCGCGTTGCTGCAGAGTCTCGTTGCTGACGGCATCCTTAAGCCACCTACCATCAAGAACGTTGCGACAGGAGCGCTGGAACATTTCATTTTCACGCCGAAGCCCGGCAAGGTGAGGCTGGATGGTGCCAATCGCACGATCTTTGAACGCTCGATGGCCTTGGCGGCCGCGGTGCGGAAGGGACAACTGCTGCCGAATGCCTATCCTATCAAGTATCCGACTGCGCTCCTAAGGAAGCTGCGAGACGAGAAGCAGATCGGGGCCACTACAGAGGCGGCTTTCCAGTACCAGAATCTGGTATCTCTTTCGGTCGGTCGACTAGACAAGGTGTCCGGCAACCGCTATAGGCTTTCTTTGATCGACACTCCTGAGAACATCCAGGCAGTCGACGGAGCCATCGCGCTCTTCTCGGGCGGAGCGGCATTTGACGCAGGGTACTCAGATGACGCTAGGATTGCGCTGCAGAAGGATGAGGCTTATATGCACTCGATCGTCGGCGCCGCACATCTACGCGCGATCAAACGCCCTGAGCTCGATGAGGCAGGGAAGGCCGAAGTAGAACAGCTCCTGTTGGACTTGCGATAATGAAAGATAGCGGTCAAAAACAAAAAGCGATTCGATACTGCGTGGCGATGGGCATCGTGCCATATCTTGAAGCACTCGTCCGCTATGACGCAGAGGTCTCCGATGTTGTGTCAGATATTACGGACGTGGATGTCCTTGGCATAAGACCGAGTGACGCGAATCGGTCGCAACGCATCATCTTCGACTGCAAGACCCTCTCGAAGGTAAGCGGTATCAGCCGAGCACTATGGGCAGCTGGACTGAAGCAGTTCGTCTCTGCGGACCATGCTTTCGTGATTCTGAACAAAGCAGCGCCAGAGGGGCATCGTCTTGCCGCCGGAGCCCTCGGCGTCCGCCTTTTCTCCGAACCGCTCTTTGACAAGTTTGCGGCATCTGCGTCGAAGGACTACTTCGTCGACTCATCCTATCTGGAGAGCATGGAGGCGTGGGAAAAAGTATTCGAAGCTCGCAAGGCGTATCCGCGGTTAGAGGAGCTGGTCAACTACCTGACCGCTGGCGCTCCCCTTGAAGATAACCCGGTCGCAGGGTTTCGCAGTCTACTCGCCAAGTTCAAGCGAGCCGAGGGCGAGATTGACTCGTCCAAAGCCGTCCACCGTGCCATATTTGGCATGATGTTGAGCCAAGCCCTCGTATTTCTTAGTGAAATGGCGTGCGCCTTTCATCATGTCTTCGATGCGGACGCGAAACCAGTGCAGTTTGAGAGGATGCTGCGGTACTACATTTGGGGTGGCAAGGAAAGCTACGAGTTGCGTCACAGGCTCAATGTCTCGCTGAAAGCGGCCAAGGGAATAAACGAACCGCCAAGCTTTGATCTTCCAAATTGGGAGGAATTCAAGGAGTTGATGCGGGCCTATCTCGACGCTCCATTCTCCCTTAGCGCCGCTTGTTTGCCGATGAAGGAGCTTGCATTCAGGGAGATAGCTACTAGTGCCGCCAAGCAAGATTTCGAATTATCGCGGCGCTTGAAGGCAAACAATCGCATCCATCAGTTTTCGCTTGTACTGATGAACTATTTCGCTGGCTTGTCAAAGCTGACGAAGGAATGCTGCGACGGCTTGGCGAAAAAAATTTCAGAGATCAGTGTAATAGCACCATAGGTTGGCGCTGCTGTTGAGGTTCGTAAATTCTGCTTCGGCTCGCAGAACGACATCCGCCAATTTAAGCAGCAATAATAGCGACCAACCACATGAGACGAACGTGCGCCACAAGTGCGGCGCACGTTCGTAACGTCTAGGGCACGTCGAGATCTGGGGGATCAGTACGCATGGAATCGACGCGAAAGCGCGCGTAGATTTCTGAATCGGCGAACCGCTCGATCGCGATTTCGGCGCCTTCGAAGAGGTTCTTTGTGGCCCAGTCGGCGAGTGCGAGCGCCGGATAACCCTTAACCCGGTGCGATGGGTACACAAAACCGTCAGGCCTTTCAGCCGGAGACTCCATCAGCATCGCCTCGCGCAGTCTCGCACCGAATAGCTGGCAAGCCTCGTGGTCGCGTTCCGAGATTGTGTCCTGAAAACCTAACCGGCTGCTGTGGTCCTCACCGAGATTCCATAGAAGGAGCGGTCGCGGAAAGCGGATCGTGGCCAGGACGCCAAACTCTTCGGCCATGCGGGTAATGTGGAAGCCGCTTCCTGGACCAAAATTGTTCAGTACGAACCGACTTTCCCATACTGCCACGAGCTTGTCGGTGGCGCAGTATACCCAGGTGAAAGGGAGCCTGCCGTCGGTGCCAACCATTTCGAGCGGAGGCCCGAAGCGGCCCGGCCTGAATGGCGAAGCCGTCGATACGTACTTCGGGTTGTCGACGGCTCGTACGAAAGCGCGTGCTTGGTCGTAGGTGTACCTCTGTGCTGCCAGGGCTTGGTAAATCTGTGCTGCGGTCGGAACTTTGCCGTCCAACTGTAGCTGCTGTGAGACTTCAGATTCTTCGTGTTTTGGCATCGGATTGTTTTGTGCTCAATCCAGATCAGCCACCTCCATCTTTGCCAACGCGTTGATCTTGTTCAGCCGTACCTTTATTGGAAGCGAGAGCATTCGAGCCTGCTCAGGCGCCAGCGTGCGGCGGTGTTCGAACGGCATTCCCGCGAGCACTTCCGCGGGCGACAACTCATTCAACGAGTCCTGCTCGGACATAAAAAAGGTGTTGACCTGCATCCTTGAATTACTGCGGAGAACCTCGAGCAACTGCGGCAGGTGCGAGGGCACTTCGGCAACGAATTGCCAGGCGGGGTACGCGCGGCCGTTTTTCTTGCCGGGCGGCACCACGCTGTAAAACTGCGCGTGATCACCGCGGTAGAGCGTGCTCTTGGACATACCGGTGTGCTCGATCACCTCCTCAGGGCTCCATCTGGCAACTGGCAAACAAGCCGCGCGAGCGACACCGCCGCGGCCATTGTCCCGGATCAACCACTTGGCGAGCCGGGAAGCAATGGCTCGACGGGCCACCCCGCTCGTCAGGCCGGCGACTTCTCCCGTTCGCGACTTCGCCTCGATACGCGCAGACACTCCTGCGAGCAAGTCCGCCGCGACTTTTTCTATCAACGCGTTCGCATCGCCTACGTATTGTCCGTTCACAAGGGCACGGAGGTCAGCCTTCGCGTTAGCGTTGCTACGTTTGGTTGCCAGTTCCATTTCAACTCCTGCTCAGCAATCCAAGGGGGGCGCGCCAACGGGCGCGAGTATGCGGGACCGGGAGGCGACGCTTCGGCTCTCGAAGGGGTGCGCACGAGGTCGCCGAACGTCTGCGTCGCAACAAGCTTTCAGGAAATGAGCCGCGTTCCGGCGAAGCACGCTGAGGACGAAATTGAGCCCACGTGTGCGTGCAAATTGAAGACCAACCTTGCGTGCAAACAGAAAACTGCCGATGTGTCGCACGGTGCGGATACGGAACAGTGGCCGCAGAACAGCGATGGCCACCTTGCATGGGTCAAAGCTGACGACCTGACCATCGCGTCGCACAACCCGATAGTCGTCGCCGCGGTTGAACGCTTCCGTTAGTTTGTCCGCCCGCACCGAGACGACACGTTCGTTTTCCGGCAGCGTAAGATCCAGTTCGGCCACGCGAGCCCGTTTGATGGCCAACCTTTCCTCACGCAGCGCAAGGACCCTTTCGATCAATTGATCGCGCTCAGAGCACGCGTGCAAGCGCTGGACCGCGGCGAGCAAGCGGTCCGCATCCGCAATTGCATCGTCCAGCGGCGCAATGGCGATCTGCCTCGCTTGCTCTACCTCAAGTCGCGAGAGGCGGATTCTGTCATCCCAGTTCAGCATGAGTCTCCCCAGCGGGGTTTCGGGTACGTGCTGCCCAGTATAGCAGATTTCCCGTTTTTCCCAACAATTCCCAGTTTTCCCAGTGCTGGTTCAATGCTGGTACTAAGCCGCAGTCATGCAGGGGCCCCGGCCTGCGGAGGAATCGTCACACCTGATAAGGATAGTTATCAGATGTGGCGGTTGTGTTCCGCGGGAGCGGGCAGGAGCTTGGCGTCATTGCGATTTCAGCTATACAGGAACCGTTCATGAGGAGGCAGGAACTCGCCGAGACGGCGGCCGCCGATTGCGGGGACAGTAAGGCCACGACCGTCGAACTCGTCGTCGTGTTCGAGATAATCGTGGGCGCGTTTGTTTAGTTGGGGAAGGGGGCTCCCTACTGCAGACCACGTCTCGAACTGGCGATGCGACGGATCTAGGCTAAAGTGAGTGACCCGCAGGGGCGGGCGATCTAAAAATGTGAGCCGGACATGCCTGTAAATACAGAACTAGCAAGGCCCGAGACTGAGGAAGATTTTGAGGCAATGTGTTGCATGCTGTACCAGCGCGTCTACAACGATCCTGGTCTCATGCGGGTGGGACGCTCGGGTCAGGCGCAGTTCGGAGTCGATCTGCTCGGCGCTGACCGGCGAAGTCCGACGGGCATAAGCTCTGGCATCCAGTGCAAGCACTACCAGGCGAAAAAGTTCACGCTGCGCACGGTCACTGACGACGTCACGGAGGCGGATAACGCCAACCTCGCGATCGAACACCTGACCTTCGCGACAACGGCACCGGCAAACGCAGATGTCGTTCGGCAGGTGCACGAACTGAGCGAGCACCGGCGGAGGCAGGGCAAATTCAGCGTGTCCGTCGAGTACTGGAACACCATCCAGGCCCATATCCGGATGTTTCCGGAGATCGGACGGGCTTTCATACCAGGGTTCCCCGGCGGCGCGCTGCTCAATGTGCAAGAAAACGTCCTGACAGTGCTGTCAATAGCCGAGGAACATGCGACTACGTCACAGCGTGAGTTCGAGGTCCTGAAGGCGGGCCATGTGGACATATTGCGTGGGCTATCCGATCTACAGACGTCCAGCGCCCGCTCGTTGAGTCCAGAGCCCAAGGGTAATGAGGCGGACCCTGGAATCGTTGTCAGTCTCAATCATGTGCGCGACAGGTTGCGTGAAGGTAAAACCCGCGACGCACGCAAACTATTGGAGGAACTGGGCGATCCAAGTCTGTTCCGCGACGACTTCTCCCGATTTCGGTGGCATACCAATGTCGCTGCCGTTGATCTGATTGATGGCAGACTCGAACCGGCGGCGGCCGAGTTCCTGAATGCCTTCGAATTCGCTCGAGATGACGAGAGGGCACACATCAACCGCGTGCGTGCTTACCTGCTGCAGAACAAGGTTGAAACTGCCGGGGTGATGTGCGAAGAAGCCTTGGTCCGGTTCCCGACGAGCGGTGCGCTGTGGGGGTTGCGGCTACACGTCCGCTTCCGGCAAGGTGAGGAGCCGGAGGGCGATGCAGTACCGACGGAAGCGCGCGAGACGGCGGATTATCTGTTTTCGCTTGCGCGTATTCATGGCGACAAGGGCGATCAGGCGACCGCCATCGAACTTTTGAAGAAGTGCATTGAGCTCGATGGTGGATCTCTCGAAGCTCGACGCGCCTACCTGGCCGAGGCTTTAATGTGGGTCGGCCCTAGTTCGGTTGCGGCTTTCTTCGGCCAGATGCCGCAGGGGCGTCGCGAAGCGCTTGAGGATGCACTGCAGCAGTTCGAGCCACTTAACGAAACGCTTGCGTCGATTCAGAGCGTGGAGCTTTCTGCGGAGCTGGCGACCAACATCACCTCGTCGTTAAAACTGTTGGGGCAGCTAGATCGTGCGCGTGCAATCACGGCGCAGCTTCTCATGCGGCATCCTGCTCTCGATCAGCTGCTGCGCATCCGCCTAGTCGAGCTGGTGGAAAACAACGACAAAAAGAACCTCAAAGCGCTCGCGAAGGATCGCCTGGATTTGCTCCCGCCTTCTGCCCTTGCGATACTCGCTGAAGCCTCTGCGAACCAGGGGGACGTCACGTGGAATGCAGAGATCCTGGGGGTAGTGTCACGTCGCTCCGAGGAAGATGCGCGCCTCGTCGAGCTTGCTCCACTGGCCGCAGTTGCGATCTGGCGGCAAGGTGACCACGCGGCGGCACTCGACCAGGCAAAACATTACGTCGCTCAACGCCCAGATCACGTCTTCGGCCATGTCGTCTTCGCGGATATGTTGATCGGATCGGGGCGCTTCGATGAAGCGAAGCACGAGGCGCGTACGTGCAACACCCTGCTACCAGATGAGATTGCAAGTGCAGATGCGTTGCAGGTTGCAAATTTGTTGATGCGTGTGGAATTGTATGTAGAAGCCGCGTCCCTGTACGAGCGGTTTATCGAGAATCCTTGTGCTGACGAACTGACTACCAATTGGCTTCAATGTCTAGTTTCGTCGAACCAGCGGAAGAAGGCTCTGCTCGCGCTCGAAAAGCTCCGGCCTGAGGATCGAACCCAGCAACTTGTCAGGCACATCGAAATTAACCTGGCGGCGCGCATGATGGACTGGGCGCGCATGCGAGATTTACTTGAGCCGGATCTCACCGAAGTCCCCATCCGTGCCGATGTCGCTTTGGGATTTGGAAACGCACTTTACAGATTGAACGACATCGCGCGCTTGAGGCATTTCGTGGCCACCGACCCGACGTTCGCGAACGCCCGGGTCGATCAGGAGCTGGAGTTCGCAAAGCTGCAAGTTGCCGCTGGGATTCCAGAGCAGGGTCTGCAGCGATTGTTCCGCCTCTTCAGGATGCATCCCAACGACTCCCAAGTCGCCGGGTTTCTCTTCATGCAGGTACTTGCTGCGAAGTCCTTACGGGCGCTCGAGGTACCTGTGCGCGTTGTTCCAGGATGCGCCGTCGAGCTGCGTTCACAATCGGAGAGCTGGTGGGTAGCGATCGACCACGACGACGCCGACCCGGTCGAGTCGTGGCCTGAACTAGTCTCTTCTACGTCGGCCGTCGCCCAAGAACTGAAAGGAGCTGAAGCAGGATCCGCGCTCACAGTAACTAGGGGAATCGCTACAGTCGAAGCGCAAGTGGCGCGAATCGTAAGCCTTTTTGCTTACGCGGTAGAGAAGGCGCGAGGCATCATCGCATCGGTGGCTAACACGCGTGGTCCAGTCTGGAGCATGAAGGTTGTCAAGAATGACGGCGAGCTCGACATTGACATGCTTCTGCAGCAATCGCGTCGGCGACGTGAGCAGGCTGAAGCGGCCTTCGCCCTATATCGGGACCACCGCATTCCGATCGGATTGCTCGCCCAGCTTATCGGCACCGACTCAGTTACTCTGCGACTGGACTGGCCTTACAAAGAGGCTTCCCTTTTTGTCGGCCTAGGAACAGAGGATGAGCGGCATGCAGCGCAGAGCGCGATCCAGCAGCCTGGCCAGCGTTTTGTGGTCGATCTTTTCACGATCGCTGAAGTGGTGCTTCAGAAAACGGGCGACAGCGTCGTGCAGACGGTCGGACGGCCCCTTGTACCCGAATCACAACGTCAAAAGCTACTCGAAATCATACAAAAAAGCCGCGTTGTCGATCGTGCGACGACAATGCACGAGCACAACGGCCGGCTTCGAATCGTTGAACTGTCAAATCGATATCAGCATCAACGGGCAAGCTTTTTACGCTCGATGCTTGCGTTCATTGACGATTGCTGCGAGGTAGTTGCAACGGCGGGCCCAGAGGAACAATCTAGGGAACTGCGTGAACTAGCGCAGATTCTCGATGATCCATCGGCGGATTGCATTCTTCTGTGTCTCGAGAGGGGGGCGGCGTTGCTTACTGAAGACGGAGGGCTGCGACAGTTGGCTGCTCCGGTCGGTGTCGCGAAGTCATCAGGGCTACAGCCAGTGTGGCTCGAGGCTCTCGCACGAGACCGTTTGAGTCATTCCACCTACGTCAATTGCTTGGCTTCGAAGCTTTTAGGCAATCATGACTTCGTAGCTGTCGCCGCTCCGGACCTGATGCAGTTGGCCACTCGTACGCCTGGCAAGGTACACCCGGCCGTGCGCGCCGCGTTTCAGAGTTTTCGGCGTCCCACGTTGATGTTTTCGTCGGGGGTCAAGGTCTGCGCCGATTTTCTGAGACTGGCCGTGAGGAAGCTACCACCATCGACCACGGGTCGGTATGCGGTCATGGCTGTCGAGGTGCTTGCTTATGGCGGACGTGCCACAGAAGACGAACTCAAGAAAGTATTCGCCCCTCGTCTGGGAGTCTTCGGTCGTAATGGTCGCCACCTTCCGCGGCACATCAGGAGATTGTTTCGTGGAATGCTGTCCCGGCAGTATCGTCGTCGCTGAGCGCCACGCCGCTGCCGCAGGCCAATGCCTACGCAATGGTCCGGCGCCGTGCCGTGGCTGCAGGGATTGCCACGAAAATCGGCAACCATACGTTCCGGGCGACGGGCATCACGGCCTACCTGAAGAGCGGCGGCACGCTCGAGAGCGCCGCGGCGATGGCCAATCACGCGTCAACGCGCACGACACAGTTCTATGATCGACGTCGTGACGACATCAGTCTGGATGAGGTTGAGCGCATCTACATATAGCTCGCGCAGCGTCGATTCTTTTCCGAGGAAAGCCGAAAATTCCGCCTCGCAGACCGGTTTTTGCGCTCGTGGATACAGGCATCCTCGTAACAGTGACCCAAGGCGCGCTCGTTCCGAGGCATGACCTTGCTCGATCTGCGTCAGGGCGTGGAGTGCAGTCTCCGCCCATGTACATACGCGTATTTACATCGAGCGCGGGATGGCTTATAGTACATCCACAGTACACACAGCAGGAACCGATATGCATACCACCCGCGTTTTCAAGAATGGCAACTCGCAAGCCGTTCGCATTCCGGCCGACCTTGCTTACGATCGCAGCGATGTCGAAGTCGAAATTGAGCGCGTAGGCGATGAGATCCGTATCCGTCCGGCGCGTCGTCCGCTGGCAGGAGTGCTCAAGAAGTTCGCGAAATTCGGGCCGGATTTCATGGCAGAAGGGCGCGGCGAGCAAGAGCAGGCTGAGCGCGAGGGATTGTGATGCCGCGCTTCATGCTGGACACGAACATGTGCATCTACCTGATGAAGAATCAGCCCGAAGAAGTCGCGAAGCGATTTGCGCAGTGTTACGTCGGGGATGTGGTTATGTCCGCAGTGACCTACGCTGAACTTGAATACGGCGTCGTAGTGTCTGCGAACCGAACTCGCGAGCGCCGCAATCTCGCCGCTCTAATCGAAGATATTCCTGTGGCCGCGTTCGATGCTGCCGCAGCAACGGCCTACGGGCCTGTGCGCGAAGCGACGCGCGAGCGAAAGAAGGATGCTCTTGACAAACTGATCGCCGCACACGCGATTGCGCTGGACGTTATTCTCGTGACCAACAACGAGCGCGACTTTGCCAGCTATCCCGGTATCAGGCTCGAAAACTGGCTCAACAAGTAGGAAAACAGGGACAACATAGAGCGCAAAGGGGGAACTGTGGCGTACATTGTGATTATCGCGTTGGCGGTCTTGGGAATTTGGGCTTGGAAGCGCACGTCCAAGCAGAATGAGCCTGCGGTTAGCGATGGCGCCGAAAAAGAACTCGTTCAGTTCGAAAAGGCTCTTGCCCGCTTTTACCTCGCAAAGTCTCCGCACCCGATCCCTTTGCGCCAAGCGGAACAGAGGTATCTTGCTGTCGTCGCCAAGCACTTTCCGAAAGCTGACGCGAACCATTTGCTTACATGTCTCTACAACGACTACGATGGCTACCGCCAAGGTGGGCATACGAAGGACTGGGGCGACGGGACAACGACGCTATTCATCAACGAGCAAGATGCGGAAACATGGGCCAAAGACGAGCCTGAGTATCAAGATCAGTTGCGAAAGCAGTATCCGTGGATTTATCGAAAGCAGGAACCTTCAGCCAGCGAGAGATAGAACGGAGAAAAGAGACGGAGGGCGTGATGGCAAACCATCTACTTCATGAGTTCCGGCAGGACGAACAGGACGATTTTGCGGCTGTGTGCAAGAGGCACGGGCGCACTGTCGCCGAGTTTGAAGTTCGCGACGAAGATCAATATCCGGCGGGCGGCGCAGTTGGCGCGATTCGGCGGGAAGTCACCGTGGCGCTCCGGGGGAAGGATACAGTGAAGCTTTACGATGGCGGTCACGTCAGCCACTGGATCGTCGACTTCGAGAACGACCTGAAGGCGGGCGTCTTC
Source organism: Trinickia sp. Y13 (assembly GCF_029522115.1). Lineage (GTDB taxonomy): Bacteria > Pseudomonadota > Gammaproteobacteria > Burkholderiales > Burkholderiaceae > Trinickia. Next base: position 263,769 of record NZ_JAKWFK010000005.1, read on the forward strand.
AACTAAGATGGAAAACGATGAGACCTCCGAAAACCTATCTGATCGTCGAGGCGTCCGCCGACGGCGCTGGCATTGAGTTTCACCCCATGAAGAAGTGGTGCCGCGCGCACCGCGATCAGAGCCCGCCCGAAATGGATCCTGATTTCACCAACTCACAAATGCTGAGGCGAGGATTTCAACGCATGGGCTGGTCGGTGCAGGAGACCGAAACTGAGGTCCGCATCACCCCGCCAGCTTCCGCCCAAGCGGTAGACGAAGTGCTGGGCGGCGTCGCGGGCGACGATTCTTCAAGTGATGATGAGGCAGGAGAACTTGGCGAGACAGTCTTCGAACTCGAACGTCAGTTGCAAGAGTTCATCGCGCACAACATCGAGTCTATCCGTGTCGGTACAGCTCGACTGCGGCTCTATACGGAAGGCGGGGGTGATGGACTCGAGTATCCCACTGCCGTGGGTCCGATTGACATACTGGCCGTCGACCAGGATGGCGGGTTTGTAGTCTTTGAGTTGAAGCGCGGCCGGGCTCCAGACAAGGCAATCGGGCAACTTGCGCGATACATGGGGTGGGTGAAGACCCACCTCGCAAACGGGCGCCCCGTGCATGGGGTGATAGTGGCGCATCGGATCAGCGACAACTTGCGATACGCCATTGCTGCATTCCAAGACGTCTGGTTGTTCGAATACCACGTCAAGTTTGAGCTGAGCGAAATCGGCTGTGCTGTGGGCACTTAAGAAAGATAGGAAAATTGGGAGAAGCGGATGCACCTCGCCGATCACAGCGTTGGAGGCTATGTGTTCGTGATCGGGGGGATGATCGCCGGCTTCCTCGCAGGGAACCGCACGCGCGAGTACGGCATGATCGGCGTTGGCGGCATGATGGGTCTCGCTGCCTTTCTGGTCCTTGCCGCCTGGGGCTGGCTGGTGCTGATTGTGGTGTGGCTTATCCTGATCGCGGCGCAGTGGGCGTGGGATGCGCTCAAAGAACGCCGACGACAACGCCGTAGCGGTCAATGTGATCGCAGCGTCGATGTTGCGTCCCAACACCGTCAACCGCGCGTTGCCGCCGTGCTGCCGCTTTCCGCGAGCGGTGGCCCGGTCGAGGTTGAAGTGCAGGACACGTCTTTTGCGGGTATGTCGGTAGTAGAGATTTTCGTAAAGGTGGGCGATAAGGTCAAAGTGGGGCAACCGCTGGTGTCGCTCGAATCCGACAAGGCGGCAACCGATGTGCCGAGTCCCATTACCGGCGCCGTCAAGCAACTGAAGGTGAAGATCGGCGATGTAATATCGGACGGTGTCCCGATCCTTGTGATTGAGAACAACGAAGCGGACTGAATAGGAAAATGCGAGAGGAGTCGGCATGAAGGGCAAGAACGTCTTTTCAGCGGCCGAGGCGGAGCGTGCGTGTGACCTATTACGACAGATTCGGGCTGCGGATCGCGATGCTCAGAAATTGCTGCGCGATCGCCTGCGAGAGGAAGTCGGCTTTTACATCTCCGACTTCACCAGTTCGAATGCAGGCTTCACGGAGTGCGACTTCCGTAGCTTGGTTGAGCGCGGGACGATCCAGATCGGGTGACACGGAAAACAATGGGCATCCTACAGTGGCTTTTTAGGGAACCGTCAACCACGGAGCGCCAGGCAGTGATTGCCCTTGCCGACGGCAGCAGGCATACGCCGGGTGATTTCGGACGTGTGCTGATGCGCTTATCCCACGGACCAGCGGCGGAACTTTTCGATAGCTGCTTCGGCGAAGGAAGCCCGGGACGAGGGGTGCAAGGGGGGGCATCTGATTGCGGCGAAGCCGGCCGTAGCTCATTTGTACTTGACTGCGCTCTACGCAGGAAGCTATCTGGCGTACACGCGGGCCACTCTAAATGCACCGGCTTCTGTCCTGGCCCAGATGCGCAATGGGCTTTCGCTGGGACTAAAAGAGCTGGTTGGGCCTGATGGGTCGCGCTTTAGCGCAATCGAACAAAAGAACTTGCTGGACGTGATTGACCTATTCGCAGCCGCAGTGGAGGCTGACATGAAGCAGGTGGTTGACGCTGATCCCGAGGTGTTCGATCCAAGGCCAAGCGAAGCGGTAAAGGTAATCGTCTCCGTCTTAGACAGTGTGTATCGCGATGGCGAGGGCCCGATGCTACTCATAAGCGCTGCGCCGGAATTTCTAGCCCTCCAAACGTATTTGTCACAAGCCCCGAAGGCGGCGCTGACAGCAATGGCGACGACTGTGAAAATGCAACTGCCAACCCTATAGCAATCGGAAAACGGGACGGGTGACGGCGCCGATGCACTCTCAAGGAGAACTGATGCTACGCGAACTGAGAAGACTCGTAATGGCTATCGCCATACCGACAGCATTGGCGTCAGCACAAGCTCAAGCGCAGACCGAGGGGGTGTTCATCCATCACTCATTCGAAACCGGGAACGGCTACCGTGGTATGCCGGACATGATGCGACGAGCCTACGTAATGGGGGTTTTCGACGGGATGCTTTTCTCCCCGATGATCGCAACAAGCGACTTGCCGAGAGCGCGGTCGCTCGGCCAGTGTGAAGAACGGATGAACATGACAGACCAACAGTTGACCGCAATTGTCGACCGTTACCTCGATTCCAATCCAGTGCTGTGGGGCGACGACATGCATGGCGTGGTGTACTCCGCCTTGTCTGAGGCCTGCGGTCACTACGGTATTAGGTTGCTCGGAAAGCCGTCAAAATAACCGGGAAAACGTCATGGCACCTAGGCGTCTACAACGCCGGCAGCGCATTGGAATGTTCGTCGGGTCTTGCTTGGCGATTGTTGTGCTGCTTGCCCACAACCCGTTCAATGGTTATCTCACGGAGACGCCATGGACGAATCCGCTAACGCCGGAGTGCTTGAACGTCGCCAAAGCGGATGTCAGGACGATGACGCAAGCCGATATCGATCGCAGCATCGAACAAGCGAAACAATGCGCTCGTGAAGGATCAAGAGACCTACCGTTTCCTCAATGGACCAGTGCGCAACCTTGGGTCGGTTGGATCGATGGGGAATCTCATGCGTATGATTCTGCTTGAGGGCGCTGTTGTGCTACTCACGACGTTATGGGTGGTTCTTAGTAGACAAGCCGAAGCACAGGCGAAATAGAGCGGAAAACGCGCCGGCTCGACTGGCGCTGGAAAACGAGAACAGATCATGAACGTATTTGTTGTTATCGATGACGCAATGGGCGGGGACCAGTACGCTGGTGTTCATCGGACTCGACCTGATGATCGGCCGGGATCAAAGGTTCGTGAGGTCAAGGTAGTTGGTCCGCAGGCCGACCCGTAGTTCGTCTATGTCGCGCAGACCTACGACCGGACGATGGACGTCCATCGCTTTGAAGGCGTGTACGGTGATTATGAAACTGCGGATCGAGCGTCCGGTCCCAAAGGCGTGACGTTCAGCGTCAAGATTTGAGCCAAGGAAAAGAACGGGGGAAGGGATGAAACATCTGCTGATCGTCTTCGCATGCGCACTGGTGCTTGCAGGGTGTGCGGCCCAGCGGGCTGCCAACGATTGCGAGGTAATGGGCTATGCCCGTGGTACTCCAGAATTTTCTCAATGTGCGGAGCGCCAGGTTGCTGCACGTCGGGCGAGATTTATGGAAATGCGGGGGCAGGATACAGCGATCTCGATACAGTGCGAAAAATCGTCGCAAGGCATCTTCGGCCGCAATACTGGCCGTAGTGACTGCCCGCACCCTCTCGGGATGGTGAAGTAGTCGCTGGCTCAGGGATATAGGAAACATGGGCATGACGATAAGCCTCAAAACCGTATTGCCGCAGCTCGTAGAGCCAGCGATTATGTGGGCCGAAGAACAAGAGCGGAATGCCCTCGTCGTCGGCTCGCCACTGGGACCGTATGAGATAGCCGACGCACGAGCCGTCGGGGTCCGCATGCCCGAGAAGATCCGCGTCGTCACAGCGCCGAGCCTTCCAATGCCCACAGATCCTTGGTTGAGGACAGTTGCGCAAGACACCGGTCTTCTCGGATCCCACGTTTTGGGACTTACGTTGGGCTATGCGATTTTTCTGGTCGAGGGTCGCGGCAGCCGGCGGTTGCTGACCCACGAATGCCGACATGTCCACCAGTACGAGCGTAGCGGCTCAATCAAGGCTTTTCTGCCGGAGTACCTGAGACAGATTGCCACGATCGGATACGAAGCCGCCCCGTTGGAACTCGACGCCCTTGCACACGAGATTGGGTGAGCCAAAGGAAAACGGGACAAGATTGGCATCGCACGGGAGAACCCAAGATGGCGAACCAAAGCGACCTGTTTCTCTACTGGCTCCTCGCGTATGTGACCATTGGCTTCGTGATTACCCTGTGGACCGCCATATCCGGAAAACTTAGCCCAAGAGGGTGGGGCGTAAGTGCGCCATTTCTCGAACTGATGTGGCTGTGGCCGCTGTTCTTGGTGGCGGTGGTTGTTGAGTTCCTTATATCGAAGCGCAAGCGTTAAACCGGAAAACGACCGTGACAACGATCGAGGACGCGCGTCGCTATCGCGAGCAGGAGGGGCTTGTTGGCAAGGGTGGCGTCGTGGTGTTTTTCCACGGTGAGATTCGAGGCTGGGTGAACAGACTGCGCAACCCCGAGCATTGGCAACCCGCCGGTATAGAAGTCGATGAATGAGGCCGCAGGTGGACGACTATCGCGGGTAGCGACCGCAATGGCGCGCAGATGCGGCTCGCGATTCACGAACTCTAGGACAACAGATGTGCAACTTGTTGTTGAAGCTCGCAAATTCTGCTAGCCATGGTCACGAAACCTGCTAGCGGTGTGCACGAAATTCGCTAGCGTCGGCCGTGGCGCCGATGCTGTCGCGCGACTTGCCGGGGAGCTTCCCATTCGAACAGCGTCGCACGGTGCTCGCTGATATACGAGAGCAGCTTATCCATGTTGCGGGCCTTGGTGAGCGCGGCGGGCGGCAACCGTTCGCGCGCGGCGCGATGGATTGGACATGCGCCAGGGCCTTCCGAGATCCAAGTGAAACGCCAATACGGTGATTCGATTTCAATGGGATTGACGAATACGCATCGGCAGCAGAACCACAAATCAATTGGGCATGAAGGCGGACAGGCGTTGCCGGCCAGTGCCGACAGCGCATCCGGGGTCACGCGCGCCAGTGAGCAGATGCGCGATAGCACATCGATTTCGGTGGGTGCTATCGTCAGCCATCTCTCACAGTTCGGGCCCAAGTCGAGTTGAATGTCAGCGGCCACGGCCAATTGATCGACATCGAGGCGATAGCGCGCCGCAACCCGGCCGAACCAGCTACCGAAGGTTTCATCGGCAAATGGACGAGGGCACAACGGCCACGCTCGCTCAGGTTCGCGCATCGCAGGCCCGCTGTAGGTGCCGCAGCGTGATACGCTCGCTGTTGTCCAAGATCGCCTGCTCGGCCGCCGCATTGAGAATACGGGAGACATCACCCAGCAGGCCGTCGCTGGCAGCGACCAGCAGTTGTACGAAGGGGCGCTGCTGCAAGTCAGAACCGTGCCGCAGTGGCAGCACTTGTTCGAAAGCGCCAAGCAGCGCTCGAAACTCATCGCATTCGTTCCAGCGCGGCAGCTCCAACGGCGTGAAGCGACTGCTCATCTGCGGATCGGTCTGCAGTGCCACCGGTGCGTCGTCGGTGCCCACTGCCACGATGCTGATGCGTAGATCGTTGGCGAGGTACTTCAACAGGTTCAGTGATGCGCGCTGTTCGCGGTAGTTGCCGGCGAGAAGATGATGCACTTCGTCAACGACGAGCATACGCGGTGCCATGCGCCGAAGTAAATCTCGTGTAAGTTGCTCCAGTACCGCTAGCGTCGTGCGGGCGGCCTGCGGTGCACCTAGCTCGAACAGCAGTGCGCGATAGAAGCGCGCTTGATCTGGCGTCGGTGGCATTTGCAAGGCGATGATCTGGCGTCGTTCCACGCCGCGTAGTTCGTCGAAGACCGGAGGATGCTCGCGCAGGAACTTTGCAACGATTAACGTCTTGCCGATGTTGGAGGGGCCATGCAGCATCATGCATGGCATGCGTTGCCGCTCAGGCGTGTGCAGTAGACGTAGGAGGCGGCCCAGCGCCTCGCTGGCGCGGGGATAATCGATCCAGCGTTCGCGTTGTAATAGGCCAATGCGCTCGGCGTCGCCAAGCATGGCGATCTCGCGTACCGCCGGATGCAGGTGTTTGAGTTCGCCGCCGCGCATCACCAGATCTCCACCGGAAAGGCGGCCACCTTCTTGTCGTAGTTCAAGTGCGAGGGTGTTGCAGCGCTCGCCGTATCCGCGACGTTGACGGACTTGCCCGTGCGTACGCGGCGCGTTTGGCGTGCAGCGCGCTGCACGATCTCGCGCTGTTGCTCGATGGCCTTGAACAGCAATAGTTCGGATAGGCGCGGATGATCTTGTCCACGCAGCCATCGTACGGCGGCACGTTGCTCCCATAATGTGATTGCTGGACGACGCAAGTCGGCATAGCGGGCCTCGACGTAGTGGCTTCCGTCAACGGAGACATAGACGCGCGACAAGTCCTCCGGGTGGTAGCGCACGCGAACAGTGCGCCGATCGGCACGCCAGGCGGTGAACACTGGATGCCAGTAGCGAATATGGAAAATGGTCAATCCGTCTTGCTGGATCGAGCGCCGAGCTACAGGCATGAAATCGATTAGCAGCCGCAGTGCAGCGTCGGGACCGGGTTCGATCAGACGCACCGGCGCATCGGCTGCTTTCCGGAGCCAGCAGCCGGACGGTGTGGCGCCGAACAAACCGCGGTGTGGGCTATTGTGATAGCGCTGGCCGACCTCCAGTGCCAACCAACGCTCGAATTCCTTGAGCGTGAGACAGGCCTGCCGTTCGGGCTTGAGTTGCTTGCGGCCTTTGGGCGAATTGCCAGTAGCTCCCGGCAGGCCCTTCAGGCGCTGCATGAGCGTGCGATTCATCCGCTCTATATGGCCGCCGAACTGAGGTTTCCCGACAGGGCGGTATTGCAACTCGATACCGTATTGGGCGCATCCCAAGCGCAGGGCCCGGCAGTGGAACTCCGCGGCGTTGTCCATGTGCAGCACCTTGGGCAGTCCGGCCATCGGCCAATCGAAGTCCAGTTCGAGGGAGGCCAGCCAATCGGCCTTGGGCAGCACAATGCGACTGATTAGCAGGGCCACCGTCGCGGCACTAGGGCGTTCCATGCCCAGATAGAACGCCACAATGCAGCGTGTGGCCAAGTCGATGGCCACCGACAACCAAGGTCGGCCGATGACCCGCCGGGAAAATCGGTCGACGACGAACACATCGGCCTGGGTATGGTCGATCTGCACGATGTCAAGGGGTTTCGCGGCACCGAAGTCACCCGGCGCGATGGACGCTGCCGACTCCGTCGCTGCGCGGGCCAGTTCGGCATCGCAGTGGGCTTTTATGCGACGCGAGACGGTGCTGCGCGAGGGGGCAGGCAAGTTGTGCTTGGCGCAACGTCGACGGATTTCGACATGGCTGTCCAGGACAGGATGCGCCAAATGGCGCTGTTGCGGTAGCCAGCGTTCGACAACATCTTGCACGATGGCTTCGACGGTCGCTGCAAGGCGTTGTGGTTCATTGACGCGCCCCCGCTTGCCCGGGATCAGGCTGGAAGCGACGGGGTCACGTAAGAAGCGCTGCCGAAGGCGGTACACGGTCGTCCAATGTACTCCGAGCAGACGTGCCGCCATCGCAGCCTGCGGCCGCGTCATCGGCTTGGTTCCCAGCGGGTGGAACACGCGCGCGATCTCGATTTCCCGCTCGGTTAACATGGCCGACAGGGACATAGCGCCTCTGCAAGAAACGGTTGCTAGTGCAATTTAAGACCATGGTTTGGTCGCTAGCAAGTTTCGCGAACAGCGCGACGGAAAAGTGGCCGGATCGCCACAGGACGAAGCGATGCAGATGAGGGGATCAAAACGCATATAGATCAATGGGTTGCGCCAATTTCTCGCTAGCGGATTTTATGATCACCGCTAGCAGAATTTGAGAAGCTCAACAATCGCCGCGGGGGCAGTTGGTGGCGCTCCGTGCCGCGCATCGGCGTCGGGCGCGCACGCGTGCTGGTGGCCTGGCTGCGCCGGCACGCAACGTCGATCGGCCAAACGGTCGAGGACGACGTCGAGCTGACCGATCCGCTGGCCGCGCCGGTCACAAACGCGACGATCCTGGTCACGACGGGCGCCGCGCAGTTGGCGCCGCTCGAGCGGCTCGCGGTGCCAGCCGAATTGTCGGGTGGGCGCGGCGCCAATCGCGCGCCGGGCTTCGCCTACGTGCGCGCGGCGCATGACCTCGATGCCGTGCGCGCCTATCTGCATCGGTACGACGACCGGCCCGAGACGCAGCGCGCGTATAAGCGCGAACTTGAGCGGCTGGTGCTGTGGTGCGTGGCCGAGCGCGGCGTCGCGCTCTCGTCGATGACGGTCGAGGATTGCGAAGCGTATAAGGCATTTTTGAAAGCGCCGGGCGAGCGCTTCACCGGCCCGCCCGTGGCGCGCGCGAGCCGCCAATGGCGCCCGTTCGCGCCGGGCGGCTTGAGGCCGGAAAGTCGGCATTACGCGGTGCGCGCGATCCGCGCCGCGTTCACCTGGCTTGTCCACGTGCGCTATCTCGCGGGCAATCCCTGGCGCGCCGTAACCGATCCCGTGACCGTCAAACGCGTGCGCAAGCTGCAGGTCGAGCGGGCGCTCTCGCTCGATTTGTGGACACGCATGCGCGGGACACTCGCGGAACGCGCCGCGCTGCTCGGCCCCGTGGGGGCGCGCTGGCGCGCGGCGCGTGCGCTCTTGCTGATCCTGGGCGACGGTGGCCTGCGCATCGCCGAGGCGGCCGCCGGCGCGCGGGCCGCGCTGGTCTGGCTGCCGGCCGACGACGACGCGCCGGCCAGCTGGCTGCTCGAGGTGATCGGCAAGGGCATGAAGCAGCGTTTCGTGCCGCTCAGCGATGAGTGTGTCGAGGCGATCCGCGCCCATTGGCATGACCGCGGCCAGGACTTCGACGCGGCCGATGCGCAGGGGCCGTTGGTCGCGCCGTTGGTGGTGCCGGCGACGCCGCGGGCCCGCACGAAATTCGGCGATGAGAAGGGCGACGCCACACCCAGCGTAACCAACGTTAAGGGGGGCTATTCGGTGCGCGGGGCACGCGGCCTCACGCAGTGGGCCATCGATCTGTTGCTCGAAGCGCTGCCCGAGTTGTCCGACGCGGAGCGACGCAAGCTCGCACGGACCTCGCCCCATGCGTTTCGCCACACGGTCGCCACGCAGATGCTCGCGAGCGGCGCGGCGCTCGAGGTGGTGCAGCAAACGCTCGGTCACGCGTCCCTCGGCACGACCTCGATTTACATCTCGCCGGAGCAGTCCCGCTTGCGGCGGGAAGCGGCCAAGTATCACGCCCGACTGATGCAGAGCTGATGCGTTGACGACCGCGAGGCTGCGGCAAGGGGCGATTTTCCCGGGACGCGCTACACTAAAAGAAACGCCGATTGGCTGATGAGCCGCTCCGCTCGCTTAGTCGAGCGGGGTCGTGCCCGGACCGGCTAACGACGGTTTTAGACCATGGGGCCAACGGGACGCACGATCGGTTGGAACCGAGTTATGCATGGTGCTGCGCTCGAACATTTTATCGCCGCTTGGCGAGCTCGAGGAATGACTATGACCGCGTGACGCCGGCACTCGGCATGAATGTGTCGCTTCTGTGTAGTAATGAGAACAACGACTCAGTAGAAAACGGGGACGGCCGATATGGTCAGCAAACGCCAAACATGTCGCTGCGCAATCACGGTGCTCGTGGCGGTGAGTTTGATGCTCTTCGCCGGGTGCGCTCCGAGAATGGTCTCGGGGATCTTCGTGCGTTCGCTTGAGTCACCGCCGGGCCTCGAGATGTTCCGCCTCGTCGAATCACCCCGCGGACATCTCTCGGGCTCAATGAACGATACAAGCTTGAAAGACGACGGATCCGTGCAGAATAGCGCCGCCTACAACGTGACCGGAACAGTCACGGGCGAAAACGTGGCGTTGTCTTTGAATGGTGGCCTTGCGACTGTGGCACGCTGGCTCGGCGGTCCGACGGATTTTGTTGGGACATTGAGCGGCGACTCTCTCACCCTCAGCGCGGGAAATCAGGTCGAGCATTTTCAGGAAGTATCTCAAGGCGCATATGACAGTATGCTGGCCGCTCTTCGGCAACGGGGTGCTCGCATTGCGGCTTCTCGCTCCGCATTCGATGCAATGGCTCGCGTTCAGCGAGACGCGGCGAAGCTCAATGACGATTTAAATCGTTATGTCGCATGGGCAAGACAGCGGATCGATCGGGCAGCAGGACTGCGGAACTGGTATGAAGTCCGATTGCAGAACTACAACCGGTGCCTGAGTACGATCACGCCTCTCGCCGCAGCGCATGTTCCTTCTTGGAAGTGGCAGTCGTGCGTCCTGGCGGTCGACAATGATAGCTATGCCCGCGACCAGACGGCGCAGAGTGTGCGTGACGCCCAATCCAAGAACATACAAGCGATCGCCGACTTGAATCAGCGCATCGCCGCGATAAATGCAGCCGTACCCGTCGCAACGGGAAAGCTGACGGCCGCATGCCCTAACGCTCCGGACAGCCAAGCCTGTCGTTCCGAGGTGACAGAGCTTGGCCGATGGCAGTCGGGTGGGCTGATCGATAGTCGTCTGCTGACCGCATTCCAACGCGTGGCACCGGACGCCGGACATGCACTCGATACCGACGCGCAAATCTCAAAAGAGAGCGGGGCGGAACTCGCAACGCTCGCCAAGCGGATCGACGACATATACAGGGCGTCGATGTGACGGTGGAGCGCGAGACGCTCGGCCTGTACGCGGCCCGATTGGAGGGATCAACAGGAAAAGCAGTCCAACCATCACACCCAGTGGCTCGGCTCGAAATTCAGTCGGCGCGGACGCTTCATTGATCGCGGGCAGTGAGCGCCGTCGCGCTGCCGACGATCTTCGCAGCGTCGTTCGCGATCCTTTTGACGCCCTCGCTGCCGAACGACATCGCAATACAGGCGGCCTGTATTTCCGTCAGACACGCATACCGTGGATCGCCCGTTTCCAGGCGGTCGTGCACGCGTGCGGCGAACGCATCGGAGAGTATTCGCTGCGGCCGTGGATAGCGCCTGGGAAGCGGTTGTTCGCCGCTCAACAACGCGGCGGTCGGACTGGCGATTACCCGTTCCGCACTGTCAAGCCGTTCCGCGATGCCGTTGCGGGGCTGTCGTCGAATGCTTTCAGCCTCGAGCCTGGCGATATTGCTGGCCCGCGCCGCGCGCCGCAGATCGAACCACCCGACGGTTGCGGCGGTGCGCCGGTCCTTCGGAAACTGGGCGTCCTCGACGAACACCGCGGGGCCGTCGGCCCATGCGTCAATGACCACCGGCGATTGCCCGGCGGCACTGCTCGGCGCTTCTGCCCAGACGTGTTCGCCGTTTGGCAGTTCGTAGAGGGCGACGGCATCGCTGGCCGGCCGCCCCCGTTGCTGTGCGCGGCTACCATAAGCGAACGCCGCAACCCGCGCGTATTCGCTGCAATTGCCGGCGAGAAACGCGTAGGCGGACATCGCAATGAGAAGGTGCCGATTCACCGAGGCCGGAATGCCGGGCATTAATTGCGTGTCGGCAATCTGCGCGTCGAGCCGCAACTGTCTCGCCGCATGGGTGCGCACCCGGCTTGCACCGTTGGTGCGCTGGAGGTCCATGTCGATATTGCCGCGCCCGAACGGCAGCGCTTGCCGCGCGTCGACCAGGGCTTCCTGCGCAGGCACGAGCCGGTCGATACCGGCCGCGTCGATCGGACGGCCGTCGATATGCCGGGCGAGTAGATATCCGCCCATCGGCAGCCAAACGTCCAGCGCCAGTTCACTGCGCATGGCGCCGAAAAGCGAAGGTCCCTCCGGCGAGTGACTTCGTGGGGGCGGTTGAACCGCCCATGGTGCACGCAGCGTCGCACCGCCTGCTTGATGAGGACTGCTGGTCTCGCGAGACTGCCAGCCCGTGAGGCCGCTCAGCGCGGGATCGCCGTGCAACGCATGGCTGAACGATGGTCCTTGCGACGGCTGCTGTTCGGACTGCCGGTCAGTTGCGTCCCCGCTGAGCAATGCGGACAGCAAGCCTCGCGTTCTACCGGCAACAGGCCGTGTCATACCCTTGATCCGCTCTGTCGTTCACCATGCAACATGCCGGCCGACGACCTCGGCAAGCGTTGCTCCAATCGCAACGCGATGGATCAGTTAGTCTGACAGTGCTGCTGGTATGGGCCTCGTCGCGCGGCGAACCTGCGTCGCGTCAGCCGAAGCTTGTAGCGCATCAAGCTTGCCGCGACAACGCAACGTCCGGTACCGCGGGACGCCGCGGCGCCCGCAAGAAGGAAAGCCCATGACGCGCGAGCGCTATCCTGTTGTTCGCAGCAAGGCACGATGCTTCGTGTGAAGCGTCAATATTTGATCAACTGAGTGGAGGTGTGACCAGCGCGGATCCACCGAGCACATTTACATGCGGCGCCTGATGGCAGTCGGCAGGACAACACCATGCACAATATCGCGACAGCGCGCGTCCGTTGGCTCCGCGCACAGGCTTGCACGACGAGATCTTCGAAGGCACGAGATCAGTTCGGCACAGACTCCACCTCACAGTGATTTTTAATACGGCCTACGCCTCGCGAAGGCTTCGCGTATCGATCTTGCATTTCGCCGGACAATGCGGCACTTCAAACATGCTCGGGCAGCATGGCGCTTCGCCTTTATCGGTTACGACAGCAAGAGCGCGGAAATGGGGATAGACATCACTCGCACGCAAGGGGCGCACCAGATTGCTTCCACTACGGGCACGAGCCAAACATCGTCATCGAATGCCGAGCGCGCGTCCGCGTCTAGTAGTCGACGAGCATCGACGGATGCATACCTGCAAGGGCTCCCCAGCAGAGGTATGACCGCGGCCCGACCGGCCGCAACGGCTAAGCCCAACTCCTGGGCTGCTATTGCCACGCACATCCGAAATCCGGCCAACGATCCGCAGGTATCGAATCTCGTCGCGAAACTCGAGGTGCTCCACGAGCGATCCCCGACGTTTCGCGCGCGTATGAAAAAAATAGTCGACGAAGGCGGCGTCACGATCACGGTCGCAAGAGCTGATCATTTGCCCAAAGCATTTACGCACCCTGGCCTGCGTCGCATCCATCTTTCGGAGGAAGTGGCAACCGATGCCCCGGGCGCCGCGCACCGGTCGCTGCCGGCGCTCGCGGTGGAGATTTTGAATCTATATCGGCGGGACGAGTTCGATGCGCTCAACCGGCATTTCAAGAATGGACGCCTCGGCATCGAGCATGCCGCGCGCATGAAGGAAACGGCGGAATATGGCTCCGTGAGCGATATGGTCACGTTCTTTTCCGAAGCGCGTCGGGGCCTGGAGCAAATGGGCTTTGGCAATCCTTCCAGTTGGTACGCCCGTATCGGACCATTCGGCGACGTTCGCGGTGCCTACCCGACGGTGAACGACTACGTGCGCGCGGCCGTGAAGTCTGGCCATACAGCGGCCTACGAGCAGCAGTTCGCGAACATCGCGGCGGAAATGAAACGCACCGCCGATTCATCGGCGAACAACGATTCGACTGCTGCGGCCCAGACCCCAGGAGCCGCGGTGTCGTTGGTTGGTGGAAGCCGACCACAATCGCATCGCTGAGTTCGACACCGCTCTCTCTTACAGCCCCTGTCATGGGGCGGTTCAAGGTTGCCGTCATAGACGTCATCTTCGTCGGGATGCCAAACAAAGGTTTCTTTGGTCACGATCCGCTCCTTGGCTTCGTCGCGATAAGGCCTTTTACGCGTGGCTGTATCGCGGGTGGCTGCGTAAAAATGAGATAAGGTCAAGTCTGGTGTGTGGGCCGTTGATCGCCCTTTTTCTCGACGAAGAAGCCCGCTTCCAGCCAAGATCGGCGTACCTCGCGGCGCCAGGATCTCCATACGTCGTCAATGGGAAACTCTGACTCGGCGGCAATTGCCTCCAGAGACCACTGTAAATTTCGAGTCTGTTTCACAAGCGACAGGAATCTGTAGTGCAGGCGAGTGACCGGAAAAGTGTGCGTGAGGAAATCGCGGCGCAGGATCACTGCGTAGGAATGCTTGGCAGCTGGAAACTGTGGTGAACGCCCGGCACGCACCTCGTGGTAATACCAGGCGACGGGATAGAAGTACTCGACTAGAACCAAGCAAGGCTGAAGGACCAGTGTGTCGTCGTCGACCGACACGTCAGGCCAAGGCTGACCCTCGTGGCCAGGTGCGTCGAACAGACGGTAGAGGTCGCGCTCATAAGTCGCTAAATCGATCATGAAATCGATCCATGACTCGCGTCTTTCCGGCGGCTGGTCTCGATCCGGCCGATTGTCCTCGAGCCATTTCGGGAAGTGCCGGCCGAGCTCGTGCAGCGTATAGCTCTCGGAAGGACAGACTCGCAGATACTCGTCTGCGAAGTCGGCGAAAAGAGCCGGTCCCAGGGCGTGGCGGCTGGCCGGGAACTGCTCTTCCAAGCATTTGCGCAAGCGCAGGATGTAGCTGCGCTGATAAATCGCGAGGCAGGCCGATGGCGACAGCTTCGGCCCCGGCAGAAAGGTGGCGTTGACGGTGTCGGCGTTCACGCCATCCGGTGCGACCAATGCGTCGAGCATCCAGTGTTGCAGCACCGCAAATCGATCCTGGTCGATGTTCATGACTGGCACGTGTCGCTGTTACTCATGACCTCGGGCACCAAGAATGCGACCGGGGTGGATACCGCCTCTGCGTCGTCTCGTTGCTGCGGGTCGGCAGCCTCGGCATCGACGGAACCGTCGCCATCGATAATTTGTTGCGCCCGCATCAATTCGGCGTACAGACGCTCGAAGGCGGGTACATCGCCATCCCACTCGAGCAATGTGGCCGCTTGCGCACTACGTTGCCAAGCCAGGTGGAAGAGCTGCCACACCGCCTCGGAAACGGGTCGATCATGCGTGTCGACGATATGGGTGCCGCAATGCTGATGTCCGGCTAAGTGCAATTGCACGACGCGATCGAATGGAAACTGGTCCAGATAGTCGACCGGATCGGTGCCGGCATTGAAGCAGCTGACATATACATTGTTGACATCGAGAAGCAGCCAGCAGCCCGTTGCCCGGCTGAGTTCGCGCAGAAAGGTCGGCTCGTCCAGAGTCGACTGGCGGAAGCGGACATAGGTGCTGGGATTTTCCAATACCAAGGGCCGCCCCAAAAACTCCTGTGCCTCGGCAACCCGCGCGCTCACATGCACCAACGTCGCTTCGGTTAGCGGAAGCGGCAGGAGATCATGGCTGTTGATCCCCTGCATGCCGGTCCAGCACAGATGGTCGCTGACCCAGCGGGCCGATACCTCGTCGGCCAGTTGCCGCAAGCGGGCGAGATAGTCGCGATCGAGCGGGTCGGTACTGCCGATCGACAGGGATACGCCATGCAGTACGACCGGATAATGTTCGGCGATCCGGCGCAGGACGGCGCGCGGCCGGCCGCCCGAATCCATGAAATTTTCCGAGATCGCCTCGAACCAATCCACGGGCGGCCGGGTTGCCAAGATATGGTCGAAATGCTGGTTGCGCAGTCCGACGCCGAAGCCGAGCTGATGCCCGGCAGCAGCGCCTCCTCGAAGTGCCGTCATATCTCAGCGCTCCTCAGCTGCAGCTACCCGCGCCGCTCATGCCGCTGGCCCCGCACGCCGTCATGCCATGACCGCTATATTCCTGGATCCACTCGATGGTGGGACCATACTGGAACAATTCGGGATGCGGCGGCTCGGGCGGCTGAGCGGACAACGACGCGTTCTTTTTCCGCAATTCCGGCCAGGTTTGCTCGGTGAAGACTTCGCGTGCGCGTAACCACACGCTCTTTCCGCGGTTGTGCCCGTCGGTGCTGAACCGCTCGGCGTTGATCGGCGTGGCACAGCAGCCTTGCGTGGCACAGGCGTTCGCGCCTGGCGTCTCTTGTTCATGTCCCGTGCCGTACAGACCGCAACCGCCTTGACCTGCACACGCGTTCTGAACGCGGCAGGTGTGATCCGATACGAGTGGCGCGGCCGGGTCGGCGAAGTTGAATTCCAGCGCCGTCGAGCAATAGCCTTGGCCAGCGCACCCATTATCGCGGGTGCGTCCTTGTCCCTTGCATTGGTTCAACCCCATGCAGGCATGCCGGACCTCGCCAGCCAGTAGATCGCCGGGCGCAGGCGGCGTCGCGGGAAACTTCGGAATGCCTTGATATTTGCTGACGTCACAGCCGGGCTTGCCCAATGTCGGCTGATCGGGCTGTGCCTGCCATAGCCCGCTGACATCCGGCAAAGTCGGGACCATGTCGACGAAATATTTCGCGTCGCTGCTGTACCAGGATTCGCCGCTATATTTGGCATCCATCCCCTTACACATCGCGACCAGCGTAGCGAAGGCCTGATTGCGCGGGCCCAGATTGATGTTCTCGAAAGTCGGTGCCAATTGGAGCGTACCGGGGTAGCCATCCGCACCGTTCAAGGAGAGCTTGCGCATCGCCTGGATGACCTTATCGAGGATCCAGATCATCGATCGGTGCAGCGTCTGATTGAAGTAGAGCTTCTGCTGGCTCGGTTCGATGAGGAAGATGCTCTCGGTCATGATCAACATGTACTGATACAGACCACTGACGATGTCAGCGAGCTCACGGCGCCCCGGCGGGTAAGCGGCGGCAACGGGATTGTCGGGAAAATTGAACATGATTTTCGCGAGCTCATCCGGGCCGAACTGACGTGCCGCCGGCGGAGGCGGGGGCGGCAGGTTCCGCAATTTTTCGTCGTGGGGATCGTAACCTACGAGTTGCGATTGCAGCGTCAGGAATTTGTAGTAGTGCGAGAGCTCGTGGTCGCTCTCATCGTCGAACTTCTCAGGGCCAAAGCCCTCGCCTTCGGCGTCGATCGTTTGAATCGCCTGGAGAGCGTTTTTGCGCGATGCAATGGTCATCAACGCGCTGCGGCCGGCGTGGCTATCGCCGCGGCTTGCATAAGCGGCGGTGGTCGCCGCTGAGCCACCCGCGGGCGCCGGAACCGGACAGCCGTAGTTGAAGACGGCAGTCGGATATACCGAGTCGATGTTGTTCGGCGAATAGTTGGACGGTTGGATCTGAGCCGGCGCTCGCCCCGACTTGAAATCGTCGTCAGTGATGTGCTTCGAACTGATGATGCAACGAAGGAAGGAATAGATCTGGCCGATCGTCTGCCAATTGTTCAACTCAGGCGGGGCATCCGCCGACGCCGGATATTCGATTTCGAGGAACTGCCATAGCTGCTCGCGCGAGAACTTGGCCAGGGGAAGCGCCATCGGCTTGCGGTCCGGTCCGAGCCTGGCATGACCCGGAAGATCCGTTGGATAGGGCGAGGGTGAGCGCAAATAGAGCTGCGGCTGCACCCCGAGCGAAAAGAGCATGTTGGACGACAACGACAAATGAAGCATTTCCTCGACCGCGACGCTCATCATGATGCCGCCCGCCTGACCGGCGAAGCGGGACAGTTCGGTCTCCGGAAAGCCTTCGGGCGTACGGTTTATCGAGTAATAGGCGAACAAGTAAAGCGGTACTGTTGCAAGTTCGATTTCGACGGCGGTCTGCAGCCCATCACGTAGCTCGCTTAACGCGCGGGCGCGATTCCAATGCTCATCGATATGGCGCACCAGGCGTTGCTCCGCTTCGCTGAGCGGACGCACAGGCAGATCTTTGCCCGTTGAATCGAGGTGGGACATACTCATTTCTCCTAGTCGGTCACGAAGATTTCTTCGTCAGCGTATTGGTCGTCACATGCGGGAAGGACACGAGGCCGTTTTTGATCTGCAGCAGTAATGTGATGGTCTGGCTGTATTGCAGCTGCGGAAAACTGCTTCCACCGTCAAAGCTCTCTAGCCAGCAGGTGAAGTCGTAGCGGGTGACGTTGCTGTACTTTTGCTCGAAGCCGATATTGCTGACTGCGCCGCTTCCGTTCGCGGAGCTGACGGTCAGCGCGATGAAATTTGTTGGTGCTCGAATCGCCAGCGCGTCCGTCAGCGCTTGGTTGGGATTGGCGGTATAGCTTGGCTGCGGATTCGTGGGCTCGTTCTTCCATGTGTAGGGAAAGGGATCGATGTCCGCTGAGGGCAGCACCGTCGCCGGTGGAATGACCGGGGCACCGCTGCCCGTGGTGTACGAGCCAAGGGCGAGGATCGAATTACCGTGCGGCACGGATAGCTGCTTCGCAACGTTGAACGACTGGTTCGGCACAATGCTGCCCAGGACCGTTTGATTGCCCACGCCATGCAGGAACCCGTTCCCGTAGGGGCCGAGCGGTTGGTTCTGATCGCCCAATAACAACATCGAGCCGTTTTCGGCATGTACCAGGGCATCCTTTTTAGGACCCTCCGCGAAATAGACGCGCTGCTCGTAAAACAGCGTATAGGCGACTTGCGCACCGTTGCCGTTGCGGTTGAGAACCGGGCCGTGGATGGCCGTAAAGGTGAGCTCTTCGTAGTAGGAGAAGTTCTTCAGGATGTAGCCGGGAGGCGCCGAGGGATCGGCTTGCGGTAACGGCATGACGTTGTACGAGAAGGGACTGTCGGTACCGCCTTTGCCCGAGCTCCCGAGCGGTTGGTTGGTCCAGGTGCCAATCAAATACGCGAGTGGTCCCAAGCTCTCCGTCGGCACGCCCGGGGTACTCTGCGGCGGTTCGGTGACGAGGGGCGTCGATAGATCAGGAACGGTGGTCTCGGGGTAGATGAATACCGTGACATTGCCGACATTGCTGCTTAGGTCCTTGCTCAAGTCGGTATTGGTGGCAAGCTGAAGCATGCCGGATTGGCCTTTGGGAAGCGTCGTGGGACCGTCACCGACCCAGAACGGTTGTCCGGAAGTGCCGATTCGCCCTACCAGCGCACCGAGTGCCTTGTTGGGTAACGGAGCACCGTCGATGGCGTCCAGCATCTGACTGCCATTCGCGTCATAGGGCACGTCGTCATCGTCGTCGGCGTCCACTTCCCACTGACCGGTTTGATACGCGACGGTCACGCCGATACTGCCGTCGACGGTGATACCCGTTGACTGCCACCCTTGATTCGACTGCACCGTAACCGCTTGCGCTGAAAATCCCCGTTCCATGTGCCCACCATAAAAGTAGTTACTGACGTTGGATTTAATAATTCTTCGACCTAGACCGCAGGCTGCTCTTGTTTTATTCCACTCGCAGTGCTGATCAAAAAGTAGCTGTTAAGGTTGACAGGTAAATTTTTGAAAAGGCATTTATTCATAGCCGAATCTCAGCTCGGCCAATGAAAAGGCGTCTTCATGAGCTCGGTTTCGCTCGGAACGATAATTTGGGTTGGGATGCTTGTTGCCGTTAAATGGGTCGACATCGCCAGATACCAGTATGATCGAGAAAGGCTCTGCACAAACAGTGATTTTTATCGGTTCGTCGTAAATAGTGAGATTCGAGAGGGCTTTCGCGTCTGAAAACCTTGGCGTCGGTTTTTCTGTGGATCGTTTCGACTAATATCGCTCGCACAGCGGCCGAGAAGAGAATGGAGGGGCTGTGGGTGAGGAAGATCGCCTCGTGCTAGGCGCGTTCTATTGGGTTATGCCGGCTCCTGCGGCTCCGGAAGAGCGGGACGACATTCCTACGAATCTACTGAACATTACGGGGTAATGCTCAGTAGCGGCAATTAGATCGACGGCGACGAGCACCAGAAGACCATTCGCTTTCAGCCGCGCACTCGTCATGGCGTGAGCGGCACCTACGAGATCTGCCTGATTTCGCGCCTCGATGGCTACTACGTCATCGTTACGCAACTGCTGTCCGGCGGGGAGCGTCGCCCTGTGACGCTCATCGATGGGCCATCGCTACACCTTGCACCCGGGCCAGTTCTATCCGCTGCGCCTGCACTACCGTGGCGAGGTCATGGCCGCGCTGCGTCATGGTGCAGTTCTGCCGATCGCGGCCCAGCAGCTCGAGGGCGACGATTTGCCGACCTTCGACTTCTATTTGCGCGCGGAACTCGATCCGCTATGACGGCGCCATCGACGATGATCTTGCTGACTGGCGCAAGGGTCTCTCGCTCGAGGAGCAATAGGGCTAAGAGCTGGCACGTACGGCACTGAGTCGGCCCGACAAGGACATGCGCGACATTATGCGCACAATTCGAGACGAGCATCAGCGGCATCCGAGCGACAACGATAGCTTCCTCGATGCGCCGATCGCCGGTATCGCGACGGTGACGGGGCGCCTGTACGGACAATCGACCTACGATCGTCTCATCCGCAGCACGCTTGGCATCGAACACATCAAGCGTCGCCCCTCGGCTCCGACCATTCAAAGGGCGATCGCGTGGGCTCAATCGTCCGCCGCGCCGCCGACCGCAAGCGGTACCGCGCGGTCATGGGCGACGCGGGCTCTGAGGCGTAAGCGCTGCGCCGGGCTGTCGAGCCGGCCGTACGCGAGGCAGTTATCCTCCTGCAATCGGCCGTCGAATCTTTAAAAGAGGCGAACCTCCTGTTACCCACGGCTCCTCCGAGCAGAAGCTCGAAGAGTAACCAGTTGATGGAAGTTCGAAACGCGTTTCGATTACGTCGTCGGTGGCGCCATTACGCCGATTCCGGTTTGGCTCCATAGCGGCGATCATTGACAACGGGCGTTATTACCCTACCCGCACACCGGAATGCATTGTAGTGAGGCGCATCCAAACATTCCGATCGCAAGCATGAGTACCGTCGCAATTTCTATCAGCTTCCTGAGCATTCTTCCCTCTCCGAGTTTAGACTTCGATGTATGACGCCGATTGTGAGGCAACAAGTCGGGGAGGCGTTGGGCACTGGCAGACGCAGAGGTCGTCGCTCAATGCAGCTTGTCGGCCGTCCGGTCCCGTTGTCGATATTCGCGGACCATTGCATACGATCTTGCCCATCGCCTTGCAAACAGGACACCAAACGGGATCGTTCTCATATGCCTGCTCACGCTGGCCAATTAGATCGTTACCATCCCCGCTCTGTACGATGCCACCTGCAGTCGTGGTGTCTCCCTTGACAATGTCGTACCGCCGCATTGACGACTCCCTTTACACGGCGCCGGGGCGCAGATGCAAGCTGTTCAACAACGTGTCCCACACTTGAAGCGCACCGGCTTCGTCGACAGGGGCGGTCGCTTGTTCCGGCGTCCGATCGGGACTGCTTGCACCGAGCAATAGTTGAATGGCCGTGTGAGGTTTCGCCAGCGTGCTCGGGTCGCCTGGTGCGAGGAGGTAAAATCGATAGGAAGTGATACCGCCGTCTTGGAGCTCGAACAAGACCTCTTCGGCATTCATGCCGGCAATGGTGCGCTTGCCTTCGCGAAGAATGCGGTAGTGCCCCGGCTGCCTGGACAGTTGTGCACGGAGGGCGGGCAGTGTCTTGGTCAGGGGCTCGCTTTGATCCTGTTCGACCGAATCGCGCATCTTGATGACCAGTAACGCGGGCCGCCCGGGCATAAGCGCGAAGGACTGGCTCACCTCCTCCGTGTATGTCGACGAGCCCGTTACGATCCCACCGTCAAAGCAGAATCCCGCTTCAGTCGGCACCGTCCAGTTATCCCGCGCCTTGATGCGACGAATCGTATCGTCATAGATGCCTTGCACTCGGCCGATTGCTCCCGAACCGATTTCCCCAACAGTGTGAAAAAGTGTGCCTTGGTCGTAGACGTATCCCTGGGTGTCGAATGGCAACGTAACGCCGTCGGTCTCAGAACTCTGATAGACGAACACCCGAGAATGTTGCGTTGGAGCAAGTTCTTTTTCTAGCCAAGCATGGTTCGTTTCTTTGTTACGATTTCCAGGATCGATGCGTTTTTTTGTGCGCAGCTCGTCTCTCAACGAATCGACCTTAGCTTCATATGTCGCAAGCGGCACGTTGTACAGAGTTTCGAGCTTCTCCCCTCGAAACTCGTACCGTTGATTCGAGATCTCGCTCGCCGCAGGCCGCTCGAACACGAGGCGGCCAACACACCACGGGCGTGGGTTAGAAAGCAGAGGATTAGTCATCGTCGGTTCCACAGAGATTGCGATTGAGCTGGCGCAGACGCCTGCCACAAATAGGAGCGCTTTCGAAATGCGTTTCAACATGATGGGTCCGGTGCGTCCTGAGCGAGTTGCACGATGCTATATAGCACGGCCCAACGCGTCCACGGATGGTTATAGCTGAATTGATGGTTATAACCATGCTGGACAAACGCCATCTGTACGCCTTTGGCAGCATCGCCCTTCGCCCGCGGATCTAAACCGCGCGCTTGCGCTTCTGCCGACCAGACCGGGACGGTGCCGTCGCCCGCAATGATGCCGTTCCGGCTCTCATACGGCGAAGGATCAGATGAGTTCGTACCAGCAGGCAGCTTATTGACTTTTTGAACCTCGAACTCGACTGCTTGCTTGTGCGATTGGAGGTAAACGCGAATGTTGCCAGTATGTGAGTCGTGCAGGAGGGTTGCCGTGCGCAGTTCCTCTTCCGTAATGATCGACGGCATATTGCCTTTCCAGATCACCCGCCCCCAAGTCAATAGTGCATCGCGCGCCTCGCCCTTTTCGATCGATGGTTTGCCCTCGCCGTTGCTGCCGATTGCAACGGCAGAGCCTGGTGGACTGCTGAGCGCGCCATCGCCGTATGCGGCATATGTTCTTTCATGGTACAGATCAATAATGTTGTTTTGATTCACGACCGCATTTCGGACCGTCTTGTGAAAGTGTTCGAGTACGGTCTGCGTTTCGTGATTCTTATCGAGGCGCGCCTTCACAATGCCTGCCGGGTCGAGCAGTTTCTCGTCCGGCAGAAGACCGAACCATTTTGAATTGGTATAGATCTCTTGGAAGGAGTTGCCGTTTGCAGGCAACTGCATCACGGGTGTCCCATCGAGCCGTGTAAATATCCACCAAGGCTCGCCGTTGATGTAGTCCGGCATTGGGATCAGCTCGAGCGGGCCCGGTGCGTTCGCCAAAACGGCAGTAAACTCGTTGGCGTCCCTTCCGAGAAGGCTACCGTTGACGAAGCTGTTGAGGCCTCCTTCGTTGCCGCCGCCCGTTCGAAAGCGCTTGGCCGCCACGGGCGCACCCGTTGCCGGCTGCACGCTGTGAAACACTCCGTGCAGGAAATCGGCGGCACCATGCATCGCGATCCCCATTCGGGCGACCAGACCGCCCATTGAGTGGGTCAATAGGATCGCCTTTCCGGTATGGTTCTCCGCGCAAATCTCCTTGATGCCCATCAGCCGCGTCGTTTTCTTCGTTTTCGGATCGTAGTAGTCGGAGCCTTCGATTACTTGCTTGGCCGAGTCTGCGTTCGATTGCAGCCAGTTGTAGCCGATCGCGTATAGCCGATACCGAAACTTCGCGAAGTGCTGGAACGCTGGGGAATCCTCCGTAAGCGCCTCGCCATTACCGAGTGCACCATAGGCGGCTGGAGACGTGCCCAACAAAGGCTTGAGCGTCCATTTCTGACCATCCGGATCCCGATCGACCCAGGCTCCTTTGGCTTCGCCTAGGTGCATCGGCTCGTTGAGCTGTTCTTCTAGCCAAGCCAAGATCGGATGATAGCTTGTACGATGCACCGATCCCCAGCCGCGCCGTCGCGCCTCGGTTTCGTCGATAAACTGGTTTTCGGTGTCGTCCTTACCGTGCTTTCCGACATTGATCGGCCCGAGCGGCGTCACGGCCGCTTGTGTCGGGTCGAAGTTTTTCTCTCGCGACGAGGCGCCGGTGAACCACAACTCGATTAGCGTCCCTAGCGCGCCGAGGCCCGCGAGCACAGTGTCCGTGTTCGGTGCGAAAAACAATTCGCCACCCGTCTCCTTATTCGCCAACTGTGACCCCATCACGCCGGGCAAGAAAATCACCGGAATGATCGGCCGCACGTCGCACAGCATCTCCTTTGGCCGAGTATCGCTCGCGGGCGTCAACGTGGCGTGTGTGTATGACGACCCGTCCTTGTCCGTGCGTCTCGCCAATCGCACGACTTCTTGCTGGGCGCTGTCGTCGAAGGGCGAGCCGCCGCTCTGACCGTCTGCCTGGTTATCGCTCATTTCCGCTTATTGGTTTGATGTTATTGTCGTGGGTCTCAAGCAGTCGTGCCGCCAGCCTTCGGGCCCGGTCGCAGCGCGCGCAGCATGATCGACTCAACGTTTTCGCTCTTCTGCTCGGACACATGTCCCAGTTCGTTCGTCATACCGGTAATCCGCGTGCCGTCCGCGCGAACAATTTCGAACGGATGGTTTTTCAATACTTCGCCGGTAATGCGATCACGCAGCACGTAGGGATCGTTGAACTTCGTTTTTGGCAAGCTGTTCATGTGCTCAGCAACCGAGCTCGGCCCCTGTCGACTGAACGAAGCCGATTTGAACGTCCTGCCGCCGCGAGTTCCGTCCTCGATGCCGTCGGCCGTAATGCGGATATACGAGCCGCCGCACTTGAGCATCAATTCCTGTTTGGCCTCGAGGATGATTCGCCCCTGGTTGCTTGTCAGCGTCATGTTCTGATCGGCGTAGAGCTGCATCTCGTCGCTTTGGGCCGAAATTTGGACCTTGCCCTTCGCAGCAAAGAGCTTCATCCCGGCCTGTTGGACGAACAAGCTGATCTTCTCGGCGGCCGCCATGATTAGCGACTTTCCGGCGCCAATGTTCGCGTTTTCGCCGCTGACGACGCTAATCTGCTTATCCGCAGCGAGCTGCGTCGATTGCTGTGTCGACAGTACAATGCCCGCAGGACTGGCCATTGCGATGACCGGTGTCGCAAAACTATTGGCTTGACCTGTACCGCCTCCTCCGGTGCGCCCGCCGGACGCGGAACCGGAGGCGCTCTGGCGCGTGGCGCCGGTCATTGCCTTAAGGACATCTTGACTCGCTTGCAGAGGCTCAGCCTGTGCCGTCACGCTGGCGTTCGACAACGATTCGACCAGCATCCCCGTGCTCTTTAACTGATCCTGTAGCTCATCGCTGCCGAGCTGTTCGCTGTCGTAAGACTTCGCATGCGTGCTCACATAGAGCCCGCGATTGGCCCGCACGGCGCCGTAGTCATCGGTGTGCAAGATAAAGCCGCTGCCCAGGTAGCTGCCCCGCGTGTTGCCGTTCTGCTGGATCAAGTAGCCCTGATGAAAGGCGCTGTAACTCTTACCCGTATAGCTCGTGAGGCGCGTTGCGCTCTGATTGGTCGCGTCGTCGTGAACGAACGCGTTGTAGGCGCCGGAGTTGCCGAACCCGCGCGAGCGGAAACCGGACAGCAAGACGTTCGTGTGCCAAGGCGGTTGGGTCGTGCCACCCGTGAGGCGGCCGAGGATGAATGGACGATCACAATCACCACCCCAATGGCCTATCACCAGCCATTCGCCCGCGCGGGGCACGTGGACGCCGCCGTAGCCGTCGCCCGTATCCGCTTGCATCGAGAGCAACAATGGCGAGGAAATGAATGCGCCTTCCGGTGTTTGCCGGTCCCACGCAAACCGCGCACGGATCCGATTCAAAGCGTCTGCCCATGCCTCTTCGCCCTGCGGAGCGACGGCCTGCGCATGCTCGATCTGCATGACAGGTTTCGGGTGCTCGAAGGGGCTTCGGTATTCAACGGTTGCCGGTTGCGCCTCGAGTTCGACGACAAAAAAGCCCGTCTGCCCATCGGCAATATGCGGCTTCGATGTGAAGCGCTTGCCGTGTGCGGCCTTTGCTTCCGCGATCACGCGTTGAAGACTGTTAGGGAAGGCCGCGTCGTGGCTGCCGATCGGCACATTGTTCTCGATGTGCCAGCGCAATTCGATGATGACGAACTGTCGATCCTGCTCCTTGGTGTGCCGTGGGTGATTGTTAAGTTCGAGGTGTGACCCTGCATCAACCCACCTCAAGGCACCCACGCCAGAATAGCGACGGGCCTGCGCGTCCCAAGCTTCGGTGCGCAGCCGGGCTCGATCATATCCGGCGTCCGAACTGGGGTAGCCGTAGGGCAAGGACTCAAAAACCTCCATCGGTGCCGTTGGGATCTGATGCGACTCCTCATGGCGCCGTTGTTCAACGGTATACGTCGTTGCCTTGAGCTGACTTGATCCTTCGAAGTCACGGCTCGGGCGCATGTAGTCGAACGACCGGTTGGTATAACGGACGCTTTGAAGGGGCTGCAGGGCGGCCCATTGCGTAAGGCCGTCGACTTCGTCGTCCGTATTGCCGCGGTAGTACATTGCCGACTTTCCCTTGGGAAGGGCGGAGAGTCGATCCACGATGACGAGCGTTGTCTGTCCCGCGTTGTCGCTCGCGTGCTCCCAATAGAAGTACCAGCCCTCATCCTCGAGAATTCGGTGGACGAAATTCAGATCGGATTCCGCCTGCCGGCAATACGAGCGCACGCGGGGCTCTGTCGTGATGTCAAGACGGACCTGACCTTGCAACTGCGGATATCGGTCGAAGACGTCGAATACAATTTGGGGCGCGTCTTTCTCCAGCCAGTAATGGTCGTCGCGGGTATGGCCAAGAAAATAAAGTGCCGACGAAAATTCAAGCTGATAGACGGCTAGATCGCCGTCGCTGCCGAGCACGCTGATACGATGAACAAAGCCGTGAATGGGACGGTAACTCGAACTGGACGACGGCGCCGTCGTCTGCTGAAGCCACAGTGTCACGGGCTGATGCATCAACGCCAACAGGGTAATATCGTTACGGATCGAGGCCGCGTCTATCGTCCAGCGATAGTCGCGGCCGATCTTCGCCCAGCCTTGTGCGCGCAGCGGAATCAGGACATCGAGGCCGAGCGGCGTATCGAGTTTAAGCAGGCGTCCTTGTTAAAAAACGCCCCGCTGAATCGCATCGTATACGTCACCGTACTTCAGCTCCCCCGGCAAGGCGGATCTGATTAGCATGATTGTTCCAATCTCTCAGTTGCTCCAGACGGCCGCGGAGCGGGGAAGCCGCACGAAAGGAATGCGGCTTCGTTTGTGATTATTGCGAAATATTACCATGCAAGCATCATTATTCGGTGGATTGCACCGTTCGTGGCATTCTCATTTGGCAGAGTCCGCGCATACCGTTTATTGCGCCGCGTTCTCCGCATCTTTTGCCTAATTATTGAGGGCGTTGTTCAGAGACCCTTGGCGCAAGAGCTTCAGGGTTGCAACGGCTGCTCAGAGCAGTGGGTGGGCAGCGTCTACCTATCGTCGTAAGCCATTGATTCTTGTGGATCCCCGGCCACGATCGATCTCAGCCAAGGGGGCTCCTTGTCGACGCTGATGTTCTCTCGGTCTGCCGGCAGCTTTGCGATGCGTGATAGCAATGCTTGCGATCTCCGAGCTGAACGCTAGCATTGATAGCAACAAGTGCTTGAAGCGGATCATGGTAAATCTTCTGGTTCGAAACGTAGACGAGGCGCTGGTGCAGGGCCTGCGAGAACGGGCAGCGGCGCACGGCCGTAGCGCGGAGGCGGAGCATCGCGAAATTTTGGCAAAGGCACTCCGGCGGCCGCAGCGCAAGACGTTCGCGGAGGTTTTGATGGCCATGCCGAACGTGGGGGATGACACCGACTTCGCGCGTGTAGATGACGGCGAGGCGGCGAATGTATTTGGTTGATACCAGCGTCATCAGCGAAGTGCGAAAGCGGGAGCGGGCCGATAAGGGCGTGGCAGCCTTCTTCCGCAAGGCTGCACAGGATAATGTGGACCTATACGTCTCCGTGGTCACGATTGGAGAGTTGCGGCGTGGCGTCGAGATCATTCGCCATCGGGGTGACAAGTCGCAGACAACGCGCCTTGAAACCTGGCTCGATGGCGTGCTGCGCGAGTTTGGCCAAAACGTTCTCCCGTTGGACGGCGAGATGGGACAGCTATGGGGGCGTCTGCGCGTCCCTCACCCGGAGCACGCGCTGGACACGTTGATTGCGGCAACCGCGTTGATCCACGATCTGACGGTGGTGACGCGAAATGTTGATGATTTCGCGCGCACAGGCACCCGCGTGCTGAATCCCTTCAAAGGATAGTTTCACAGTGGGAAAACTGGGTAACGAGAAGTGGATTGACCTACCCCCTTCTGAAGGGCCAACCGGCTTCTAGCAAAGTCCAATTAAACCAACGGCTGGGCCGCGGCAGGCGCGTCCGCTGTTGTTCGATATTTTGCTGAGCTGAAGCCGCGCGCCCGTCAGAACGCGCTGCTCGAGCTTGGCCATTTCATCGGCCACTTCCAAGCAATCATCCCACCGACGCAACGATATGCTCCCGCAGCCACTGATGCGCGGGATCACGATGCGCTCGCTCGTGCCACAGCATGCACATCTCGTAGCCGGGAACGCTGACGGGGGCTTCGACGATGGTGAGCGCCGCGTTGCCTCGCACGAGGCGATGTGGCGCCATCGCGACAAGGTGCGTCTGCGCCACTGCGGCGATGAGAAAGAGAAAGTGCGGAACCGAAAGCGCTACTCGCCGTGAGAGTCCTGCTTCGCCGAGCACTTCATCGGTGACGCCGCGAAACCCGCCGCCGTCCGGCGACACGATGACATGTTCGAGCTTGCAGAACTGCGCGAGCGTCGGACGCCTTTTCAAGCGCGGGTGACCGGCGCGGCCGATCAACACGTAGCGCTCGGCGAACAATATGCGTCGGCGCAATCCTTCCGGCGCCCCGATCGTCGTATGGAAAGCGATGTCGATGTCGCCTTGTTCGGCTTGCTTTTCGAAGCGAGGCGGCGCCATCTCCACCACGGCGAGGCGTGACCCCGGGGCACTGGTACGAAGGCCCTGCAAGGCCGGTAGCACGATGGTCGATTCCGCGTAGTCCGTCGCGGCGAGCTTCCATGTGTGAGCGGCTGCCAAAGGATCGAAAGGCCGGGCCGGCGCCACTGCACGCTCGAGCGCATCGAGCGCTTCGCGCAACGGCTCGCGCAATTGCTCGGCGCGTTGCGTCGGGCGCATGCCGCGCGGACCGGGCAATAGCAGCGGATCGTCGAATATATCGCGCAGCTTGGCCAATTGAACGCTGACGGAAGGCTGCGAGTAATGCAGGCGCAAAGCAGCGCGCGTCACGTTCAATTCGCTGAGCAAGGCGTCCAGCGTGACGAGCAAGTTCAGATCTAGGCGTCGAAGGCGATTATCCAAGGTAATACCTGCAATTTTAGGAATTCATTTCAACTATACCTTGCGGCGCCGTAGTCTGAGCCTTCGATAAAATTGGAGGCTGAGTGATGAACGTCCTAATCGTGCATGCGCATCCCGAGCCAAGGTCTTTCAACGGAGCGCTGAAGGCATTTGCCGTGAAGCGATTGGAAGACGCGGGACATACCGTGCGCGTTTCCGATCTGTACGAGATGAAGTGGAAGGCGGTGCTCGATGCCGATGACAGTACCGATCATGTGCCCGGGGCTGTGTTTCACCCGTCGAGCGATTCCAAGCATGCGTTCGCGAACGGTACGCAGAGCGAGGACATTGCCTGTGAGCAGGAGAAACTCCAATGGGCCGATGCCGTCATCTTTCAATTTCCGCTGTGGTGGTTTTCCATGCCGGCGATCATGAAAGGATGGGTCGAGCGGGTATTCGCATATGGTTTCGCCTATGGCGTCGGGGAACATTCCGACCATCGGTGGGGCGATCGTTACGGCGAGGGATCCTTGTCCGGCAAGCGCGCCATGTTGGTCGTGTCCGCCGGAGGGTGGGAGCCGCACTACAGCGCGCGTGGGATCAACGGGCCGATCGACGACGTGTTGTTTCCGATCAATCACGGCGTGCTGTTCTACCCGGGCTTCGAGGTGCTGCCGCCGTTCGTCGTCTATCGAGCCGGCAAGATGGACGAGGCGAGGTTCGCGCAAACCTGCGATGCGCTGGGGCGGCGCCTCGACGAGCTTTGGAGCACGCGCCCGATCCCCTATCGGCGGCAGAATGGCGGCGACTATGACATTCCCGAATGCACGCTGAAGGAGGATGTGGCGCCCGGGCAGGTCGGCCTCGGCGCACATGTCGCTAAGTGACGGGCTCCCTCGGTTCCTTGTTGCCGACGTGGAGCACGCGAAAGCGATCCGGTTGCTCCGGGTCGCGATCGACGACTTCCACCGGCGCCCACGCCCATTGCCACACGTGCATCTGCGGCGGGCGAGAAAACGCGATCGTCCCGCGCGTTCCCTCTACGACGAGGCTAGGCCATAAGTCCGGGCCGAAGGCTTGGCCGATTCCATTGGATCGCAGCGCTTCTACGAGCACGGCGCCGGTGTCGTAGCCCTCGAACGCGACGAAGGACGGCGGCTTACCCAGGCGCCGACACAGGGCGGTTTCAACGCGAACGCCGAGTGGGCTGAGACGCTCCTGGCGATAGCGCAGGAACGGAATCGCGAGGCCGTCGCTTCCCAGCAACGCTGTCCACGTGGGCAACTCGGGTTGCCCCGCTGGTGCGCCGATGAGTAGTGCGGCAAGCCGCCGATCGCGACGAACGCTTTTGACGATCGACACCGCAGGCTCCGGATGGCCGGTCAATAGCAGAAGCGCTGTCGCGCCATCGTCGGCTACGGCGTCGCACACAGCCGTCGGTGAAAGCGTGCTCGCGTCGAGTTCGATGAGTGTGCCGTCGCACTCGGCGAGGCGGTCGCGCAGGATGCGCGTGCCCGATGCCCACTACAGGCTTTGCTGACTCGCGACCGCGATGCGGCGATGTCCGGCGTTCAAGAGAAAGTCCGCATAGATTCGCCAACCGCGGGACTGTGTGGGGCACAGTAGTGCGACCCAGTCCGACGGCTGTTCGGTCAGTGCATCGAGCACCGCCGAGGAGCACAGAAACGGCATGCGTAGCGCGTCGGCCCGGGTGGCCGCGGCCCGCGCGACGACGCTGTGATATTCACCCGCCAGAGCAATCACGCCGAGTTGCGCCAATTCATCCACGGCGGCAATGGCTTTTTGCGGGTCGGCCGTAGTGTCCCTAACGATCAGTTCGAGCGGCCTTCCGAGAACGCCGCCGTTGTCGTTGGCCTCATCAACGGCGAGATGGAGGCCGGCAAGCAGATGCCGGCCAGCGTCGATCCAGCCGGGGCCGCTCAAGGGGGCGAGCGCTCCAATCGTGACGGCGGGGCCGCGGTGGCGTTGGGCTGGCATTCTCGGCTGTGAGGTGTCCACCGGCAGTGGCTCCTGTGAGTGCGGGGCGAGCGAGAGATAGATGGGATCGAGCCTCGACCGACCAAACGCATTGCGCCGGTGCCGAAGCTGCCGCGATTGTTGCGACAAAGGATGCGCGAGGACATGCACAGTCGCAAACAGTTTGGACCGTACTGTTCAGTGCGTTGGGTGAACAGTCGCAGAAGGCCGGATCCTTGATCTGATCCGTATCTCAGCTGCATCCGCTATATCTGTAATACGAAAGTCGTGCGGTCTTCCCAGCCGGTCGCCGAGAAGGCGCGCGTGCAGGCACGCAACACTTGTTTAATCCGACCCTAGAGTGCGATACGATTACGCGCATCCGGGGAGGTGGCCGTGCGGGTGCATGCCATGGTCGCACCGCGCCATCGATCGTTTTCAGTAATTCTCCGACTCATGCCCAGTACCGTTGCCCTCCTCGGCATCGCGACCATGTCTTGCGTGATGAGCGCGGCGGTACTCGCCTCGCTGTTGCGAGCGCACGTGCGCGGCGTGCCGCGGTGGTGCGCCGCCTATGGTTTTTTCGCGGTCGGCGCTGCGCTTTTGCTCATCGAGCAACGTACGTCGGCGTCGCTCGGCACAGTCGTTGCGTTTCCGATCTTCATCGCGGCCAGTTTAATCATCGTTCAAGGCACTCGCGAATTTTTTGGCCGACCGACGGCGTATGTCTTCGAGTATGCAGTCGCCGCAGCGGTGTTGGTCGCGTTGGTCTATCTGACGTGTTTCAGGCCGAATCTGGATGCGCGCGTTGCCGTGAGTTCCGCCTACTTCGCTTACGTGCGTATTGCTATCGGGTGGACCGCTTTGCGGTATCGTCCGCCGAATCGCCCGCGATACAACTACTACTTTCTCGGTATCGCCGCGCTTGCCGGGGCGCTGTTGCATGTGGTGCGATCGATCACTTACGGCTTCGGGTTCGCACATGAAAGGGCGTTTCTCGATCCTTCGCCGCTGAACATCGGATTTTTAGGGCTCGGCATCTTGAGCTTTCCGTTCATGTCGATCGCGATGGTGATGCTTGCCCATGATCGATTGGCCGAGCGTATGGAGCGCTTGGCGACGGTG
Source organism: Trinickia sp. Y13 (assembly GCF_029522115.1). Taxonomy (GTDB): domain Bacteria; phylum Pseudomonadota; class Gammaproteobacteria; order Burkholderiales; family Burkholderiaceae; genus Trinickia. The sequence goes on from NZ_JAKWFK010000005.1 coordinate 295,977, forward strand.
GACGAACTGACTGGCGCGCTGGTCAGGCGCGCGTTCATCGAGAAGGCCGAGGCCGCCGTTGCCGCTGCGAAGGCGAGTGGAACGCCGCTTGCGCTCGGCATACTCGATATCGACAATTTCAAAGGCGTCAACGATCGCTACGGTCATGCAGCGGGCGATCGCGCACTGTCGCACTTCGCGGCGGTGGTGTCGCGCTCGGTGCGTCGCGGCGACTTGTTCGGTCGCCTTGGCGGCGAGGAATTCGCCATTCTTTTTCCTGCGACGCGCAAGGGCGAGGCATGGCAACTGACGAATGCCTTGCGCGCAGCTATCGCGGCTGCGCCTTGCGAGCACACGCCCAATACGTTTAGCGCCGGAATCGACGAGTTCGGCCCGCGCGATACGCTCGCATCCGTCATGGCACGGGCCGATGCAGCCCTTTATGCGGCCAAGGCCCTCGGGCGCGATTGCGTCGTCTTGGCTTCGGCCGACGATGAACCCGATCAGCGCATCGCGCAAGTGAACTGATTGCGGTTCGTGCGCAGCGGCCATGCTCGACTATTCTGAAGTGATCGGGAGCCAAAACGTCATTTTGCGGAGAACGCTTTGCCTACGAGACTCTTTCGATCGGCTCGCCGCGATCGCAAACGTTTCGTCGTCTTATATGTTGTACTCGTCGCGGGCCTGTTGCTCGCGGCTGCGGCCTTCGTATGGGAAGTCCGCATCATTGTTCGAGACGGCGCCATGGAGGAAGAGGCCTTTACTGTGCTTGGCGTCGCAAACCGCGCGCTCGACGATCTGCAAGACGCCGAAACGGGGCAGCGCGGGTATCTGGTCACCGGCTCCGCGGAATACTTGCAGCCGTATGACCGTGGCGTCCGCGATGTCGAGGATACGTTACAGCGTCTACGCCAACTCTTGGCAACGGATCCGCCTTCGCTCGAGATTTTGAGGCGCATCGACTCTTTGCGCGAGAGCAAGTTGGGGGAACTCGCGCGGTCGATCGAGCTTGCGCGCGCCGGCGACCGAAGCGCCGCGATCGCGCTCGTCAACACGGGGCGGGGCAAACGCGAGATGGATAGCCTTCGCGGCGAATTTGAACGGTTACGCAGGCGTTGGGAGGCGCGCCGGCGCCAGGCTGCCGATGAAGCGCGCGATCGCCTGCTGTTTGGTGCAGGGGCCTTGGGGGCGTTCGCGATTTTTGTCGGCGGGCTTTTGGTTTACGCTTTGGTGATCGAGCAACGGGCGTTTGCCAATATCAGCGCATACTCCGAGGCGATGGATCGCGAAGCGGGGTGCGATCCGTTGACGGGCCTGCCCAATCGTCGGCGCGTACTCGCTCGAATCGATGCGCTGGCTGCCCGGCCCGATAGCGGCACCTTGCGGGTAGCGTTGTTGTTCATGGACGTCGATGGTTTCAAACGGATCAACGACGAGCTTGGGCATAGCGCGGGCGACGCGTTTTTGCGGCGGCTCGCGCAGTGGCTTTCTGCGGTGGTGCGGCGGGACGATATGTTGGCGCGCGTCGGCGGCGACGAATTCGTCGCGCTCGTTACTCATTACGGCGGCGACGAGGATCTTCGGCAGCTGGCGCGTCGGCTGATCGGGCAAGTTCAGGCGGTGGCACATGCGGAATATGCGGACCGATTCGATATCGGTCTGAGCATCGGGATCGCGACGTTTCCCGATCGGGTGAGGCATCTGCGGCAACTGATCGATGCGGCCGACGCAGCGATGTACACGGCGAAGGGCGACGATTCGTCGACGTTTCGCTTCGCTTCTGGCGCGAACAACGAAAGCGAATATGCCGTTTCAGCGCGAAAGCTCGAGTGAGCGCTGCGAAGCGGGCAACGCCCAAAAGCTATGGGCCCTACCCAGGGAAGAGGCAGGGCCCGTCTACTGCAACTTCGAGGTGAGGTGAGTCTACTGCTAGGGTGCTTCTACTTCCAGGGTGCTGCAACTGCTAGGTGCTGCTATCCGAGGTGAGGTACTTCAAGTATTGCGAACTACGGTGCTGCCCATCAGGTACTCGATGCTGCTAGTGATGCGTGCTGCCAGGTCATGCGTGCTGCTCGGTGATGCGAACTGCTCGGTGATGCGAACTGCTCGGTGATGCGAACTGCTCGGTGATGCGAACTGCTCGGTGATGCGAACTGCTCGGTGATGCGAACTGCTCGGTGATGCGAACTGCCAGGTGATGCGAACTGCCAGGTGATGCGAACTGCCAGGTGATGCGAACTGCCAGGTGATGCGAACTGCCAGGTGATGCGAACTGCCAGGTGATGCGAACTGCCAGGTGATGCGTACTACCCACCAACTACTCCGTACTGCGACAACGTTCTGCTCGAACCCCAGTGTTGACCCTAACCAGCGATAACCCTGACTGCTGAGTGGAATCGCTGCACAGCTCCTGCTACGACTGTCCGGCGCCACGTTGCCTCGCGAGGGCTTTGTGGATGGAGCCGATGTCTCGCTCCATGGAAAGCAGTGTAGGTCTGTCCGACCAAAACCAATTGGATGAAAGGAGTGCGTTTTCGCGCCCAATTCAAGGAATCGGCCGTGGCCAGTGCGCGCGAGGCGCTAAGAGGCAGATCAGCGAGTGGGAAGTGCGCCGCCACTACAGGCGGAATCGGGCTGCTTGCTAGCGATGCGCCGGATCGCCGGCGGCGGCTTCATCGACTTCGGGAAAAGTCGCGCGTCCTTGAGTCAGATCGCGCAGGGCTGCGCGGGCCGCGTCCACCATCGTGGCGGGCATGAGTAGCGAAAGCCGCACCGACAGGCCATAGCGGCTTTCGACGAGTTCGACGCTTTCCTGTTCCATCCATCGCCGAACCCGCGCTTCGTCGGGATAGCTCGTTTCGACGATAAGGTGCGCTTGGGCGATGCGCTCGACGCGCTCGGCCAGTTGCAACGCGCTCGCGATAGCGTCCGTATACGCGCGCACGAGGCCGCCGGCGCCGAGTTTCACTCCCCCGTAGTACCGCACCACGGCCGCCAGCACGCCATCCAGATCCTGATGGCGCAGCACTTCGAGAATGGGGCGGCCGGCGGTGCCCGACGGTTCGCCGTCGTCGGACATTCCGGACTGACCACCAGCGAGCAGGGCCCAGCACACATGGGTCGCGCCCGGGTTGGCATCGCGCAGACGGCGCAGCTCGAGCATGGCCGCATCGCGGTCCGCAACCGGGATCGCATGGGCGATGAAGCGGCTCTTACGAATCTCGAGTTCGGCCGTCACAGGGGCGGCAAGTGTGAAGCTAGGCAAGACGCAGTTGTTCCTGGTTAGGTGTGGCGAGCCGCGGCGGGCGCGCGGGTGGCCGATACAACAAGGTTTCTTTTAAAAACAAAGGCTTGTCTGCAGAAGGGGCACCCACGATTCCGAATAGAGTGATCTTAGCGTCACGTGCGCCACCGAAGCTCGAGCGTGGCAAGGTGTTCGCATTATGCTCTAGCTAAACAGCGGCAATCTCGCTCTGACCAACTCCCACCACGTCGGCAACATTCTGACTCGGTGCTCGGAATTGATTGGTGTGAGGCGTCCCAGTAGGTCATGCCGCGATCGGTCCCACAAGCCCAGTGCAGACAAGGCACTCCATGCCGACGGGAACTTATTCACAGATTTTGTTGGCAAGGCTGTGAATAACCTGCTCATAGGCCGCGCAAGTCCTTGATGCGAAAGCACCTCGCACTCGAGTTCGCGTTTGTGGCACGCCCGCGGGGGACGGCCGCATTCGAGCAGCCCCGCCGCGGCGGCCGGATCGGAAATTGGCCATTGCGCGATCCGTCGGAAACTTTGTCGACCAAGATGGGCCCGACGATGGCATGATATGCGCCTGCGTTTCTGCGCCACGCCCCTTACATTCTGTTTCGCCCCCGAATATGTCCGATCTGATCGTCCATGGTGGCCTCCCGCTCCGCGGCGAGATCACGCCATCCGCCAATAAGAACGCGGTTTTGCCGATTCTGTGCGCTACGCTGCTGACCGATCAGCCATTGCGGCTCATCGGCGTGCCCGACATCACAGACGTCAAAAAAATCCTCGACATCTTCCGCGCCCTTGGCAGCAGCGTGTCGATGGACTTCTCCACGGGCATTCTCGACCTGCATCACCACGCCACGTCGTTCGATCCGGTCAAACACCGTTTGCCCGAGGAAATGCGCTCGTCGATCATGCTCGTGCCGCCGCTACTTGCCCGCTTCGGTGTCGCACGGCTCGAAAACGACGTGAAAGGCTGCACCCTCGGCGTGCGCGAGATCGATCCGCACGTGGAAGTGTTCGAACGCTTCGGCGCGATGGTGGAACGCTCGCCCGATTCGCTGATCGTTCGCGCGCAGGCGCGCATGGCGGCGAACGATCACTGGCTCGATTACGCATCGGTCACCACCACCGAAAATTTCGTCCTGTGCGCGGCTGGCGCAGCGGGCACGTCGACGCTCGTGAACGCCGCCTCGGAGCCGCACGTACAGGAGTTTTGCCGTTTCATCGCGATGCTCGGCGTTCCGATCGAAGGGATCGGCACCTCGCGTTTGATCATCGAAGGCGGTCATCGCTTGGGAGGCGGCGAGTTTCGCTTCAGCGAGGATTTCCACGAGATCGCGACGTTTCTCGCGCTCGGCGCGATCACGGGCGGCGACATCGTCGTCAAGAACAGCGCACCCGAGCAGTTCCCGTTGATCGATCGCACGTTCGCAAAGTTCGGCGTCAATTTGGTCCATCGCGACGGCTGGTCGCGCGCGCTGCGCGATGGCCCGCTGCGGGTTCGCCGTCCGTTCACGCCCAACATTTTGACGAAGGTGGAAGCGGCGCCATGGCCGTATCTGCCCGTCGATCTGCTGCCCATCTTCATCGCGCTCGGCGTGCGCGCCGAAGGCAGCGCGATGTTTTGGAACAAGGTGTATGACGGCGCGATGGGTTGGTCGGTCGAACTCTCGAAGTTCGGCGCGCACGTTTTCCTGTCCGACCCGCATCGCCTCATTACGTTCGGCGGGATCGCCTTGAGCCCAGCGAAAGTGGAAAGCCCCTACATCATTCGCGTCGCAATCGCACTGCTCATGGTAGCCGCGAGCATCGAGGGGCGCTCGGTGATAGCGAATGCATTGCCGATTCGCCGCGCGCATCCGCACTTCGTCGAGAACTTGCGGTCGGTGGGGGCAAACGTCGAATGGACGCATGGCGATTGAATCGCCGAACACCCGGCGAACACACCTATACCCCGGCGGAATAAGGCGCATACGGCGGCATGGGCTTCGCCGCCGCGGCGCTTATTGCTGGACGCCCTTCTTCTTGGCCAATTCCTGCGCGAGCTGATAGTGATGCTCGATCGTGGGCAGCCCCTTTTGCGCGAGCTTCTTCAGGTCGGCATTATGGCCATCGGAAATCTCTTTCTTGAAGGCGGCCACGGCGTCCTCGTGACCTTTTACACCGATCTTCGCAATATAGGCGTCGTCGAATTCCTTGCCCTTTAGCGGCTTCAACGAATCGAGGACGCTCGTATCCGAGTTGTCCTTCGGCACTTTGACGCCATGCGGCGCCGCAGCTTTGAGCTCCACCGTCAACTTCGTGTGATCGAGCAGCATGCGATGAGCGAAGGACTTCACGTCCTTATCGTTCGTGTTTTTTTGGGCCAACTTGGCGGCGTCGATTTCCGTCGAGGACGACATGGAGGCCGCCTGCACGAAGTCACGATCGGGCTCGGGAAGGGGATTGGCCGCCGTGGTGGACGCGGCTTGCGTTTGCGCGTAGGTGGCAGCGACGGGCAGCAGCAAGGCGCAGCACGTCAAAGCTAAGATGGTTCGTTTCATGAGGGCTCCTGTCGAAGTATGCGTTGACGGATGCAATGCACGGCGCAAGCGCCGGCTCGATCGCGTTTGCTGCTTTGCAAAGGGCGTACCCGCGAAGCGTGTGCAGAGGTGGGCGTGCGTCTTGCTCGCACCTTCGCATGGAAGAATCCAAAGGCGGCATGGACTTGATCGGTGCCGTACAGCTATGGAGACGATGCCGCTCACCCTCGATTGGCCGACGATCGCCGTGCGCCTGTTCTGCGCGTTCGCCGCAGGGGCCGCCTTCGGCGTCAATCGCAGCGAATCGGGCAAAGCCGCTGGATTGCGGACGACGATTCTCGTCTGTCTCGCTGCTTGCTTGGCGATGCTGCAAGCCAATGCGCTGCTGGATCAAACCGGTAAAGGCAAGGAAAGCTTTGCCGTGCTCGATTTGATGCGGTTACCGCTCGGCATTCTGACGGGGATGGGCTTTATCGGCGCTGGGGCCGTGCTGCGTAAGGACGGGCTCGTGACCGGCGTCACGACCGCGGCGATGTTGTGGTTCATCACAGTCGTCGGTCTGTGCTTCGGCGGTGGTCAGTACACGCTCGGCGCTTGCGGTGTCGTGTTGGGCTTGCTCGTGCTGTGGGTGCTCCGGGTGGCCGAACACCGTCTCGAGCGGCGCAAAGCGGCGTGGCTGACGCTGCGTTACCCGATCGGCTCCGACTGTCCGCACAAGGTGACGGCGCAATTGGCCGAGATCGGCTGCAGCGTGGAGCCGCGAGACGACTGCGTCAGCGATCAGGATGGCGCCTATGAGTCACGCTTTCTCGTGCGTTGGAAGGAGGCGTTCGACGTGCATTTGATGGCGCCGTCGTTCGCCTCGCTCGGCCGCGCCAGCGGCGCGATCAGGGTGCAATGGTCGATGCTGGATTGAATGACGTGACCTGACCTGACGAGACCGCGACGTCCGAGGAGGTTCGGCACGACATGTCGCAGGAAAAGTCGAAGCAGTCGCTGCATCGCAAGACCAGCGACGCAAACGACGCTTCGACGAATCGGCTAGTGCGCTAAGGCTATATTCGACCGAGTACGACGAGAATGACGACGATGACGACGATAAGCCCCAACGTGCCCGTTGGCGCGTAGCCCCAGCCGCGGCTGTAGGGCCAAGCTGGAAATGCGCCGATCAAAAGCAGAATGAGAATGACTAGCAAGATCGTGCCCAACATAGCGCCCTCCCTTGAAGTGGTTGAAGACAGGCGGCGCGAGCCGCTTGGGAACAGGTCCGCAACTTGTATGCCGCGTGGGTCGCTTTCGCTTGGGCGCATTGGCTGGGTGGCGTTGCGTCGTTTTCGCCGGATTCCGATATGGTCGGCAATTCGTCGACGTTACAAACGATTTTGCCGCGACGACATTCAATTCGATTTCCTCACCGCGCCGCAGCAAATAAATGTTGCTGCGTTCCAGGGAAAATTCATGAGTTTCGATAAGCGAACCCGCTTCAAGCGGAAAGCGCGTCATGTAGAAACGGGTGGTATCGCTCCCTCAAGCAGTCCATGTCGGCCTGCATCTCCGAGAGCAGCCAGTCCCGAACATCCGCCACTTCTTTGCACATCCGTCCGGTTGGGCCGACTAGCCTGTATTCACGTCCCGTGCTCGCAAATCGCGTCGAGGCGGCAACCAGCTTCTCCATGCGTAGCGCATAGGATGTCGTCGATGTCCATGCCAAGGCTATCCGCGCCCCATACCGTTGCATCCAGCACCATCGCGCCATCTGTAAAGCTGATGGTGCTTCCCAATCGGTGCGCTAATCGGCCAATTCCAAATCTTGAATGACCGCCGCTAAAAATCGCGCCGCTTCGCCGCCCGTTACGACGCGATGATCGAAGGTCAAGCTGAGCGGTAAGAGGGCATGCACGACGGGTTGGCGGTTGTGCGCCACCACGGCATCATGCACGCGCCCCGCGCCTAGAATCGCCACGGTCGGCGGAACGACGATCGGCGCCGCGTACTTGCCGGCGATCATGCCGAAGTTCGACAACGTGATCGAATTGCCGCGCATTTCTTCCGGGGGGATCTTGCGTGCGCGAACGTCGGCGCGCATCCGGTCCAGCCCCGCGCGCAAATCGGCCGCATCGCGGTGCGCGACGTCTCTCAGCACGGGCACGAACAGCCCATCGGGCAAATCAACGGCAATCCCGACGTCGATTTTCGCGAGCACGCGTCGCCTCGCGCTGCGCCCGTCGAACCATGCGTTCAGTCCCGGTTGCGCACGGCACCCGGCCACCAACGCGCGAATCAAGCGAATCGTGACATCGGCGCCGGCTTTCCATGCGTCGATGTCCGCATCGTCGATCACCGTGGCCGCCGCCACCTCGCTTTGCGCCTGCGCCATGTTCAGCGCCATCGCGCGTCTCACGCCGCGCAGCGCTTCGGGCGGCCCCAGCTCGGTCAACAGCTTTGCCGTGCGCTCGACATCGCTCGACGTGACGATGCCGTCGGGGCCGGTCGGCATCACCATCGTCAAATCGATGTCCAGCTTGCGCGCCAGCGCGCGCACGGCCGGCGTCGCCTTGACCGCCGCGGTCCCGACGCTCAACCCTCCCATCGGTGCGGGCGCGGACGAGGCCGCTTCGTGCACGACGCGCTCGCTCGTCTCCATGCGGCCGACCACCGTGCCCGTGTCGGCCTGGCCGCCTTCGCCCTCGAAGCCGACGAGCGCCGCGCCCAAATGCACGATGTCGCCTTTCTTGCCGTAGAGCTTGGCGATGCGCCCGCCTTGCGGCGCAGGGATGTCGACGATCGCCTTCGCCGTTTCCACCGATACGAGCGGCTGATCGGCTTTCACTTCATCGCCGGCTTGTACGTGCCATTCGACGATTTCCGCTTCTTGCAGGCCTTCGCCCAAATCGGGCAGCTTGAAGATATTCACGTGGATGCCTCGAGCGTTTTCTTGACGGCGCCAACGATGCGCGCGACGCTCGGCATGTACTGCGTCTCCAGCCTGAATAGCGGGACGACGACGTCGTAACCGGTCACGCGCTCGATCGGCGCCAGTAACGAATAAAGCCCGCGCTCGGCGATGGCCGCTGCGATCTCCGCGCCTAGGCCGCACGTGCGCGGCGCTTCATGCACGATGACGCAACGGCCCGTCTTGGCGACGGACGCAAGGATAGTGTCGACGTCGAGCGGCTTGAGCGTTGCGACGTCGATCACTTCGGCCGCGATGCCTGATTCGGCCAATTGATCGGCACTCCTCAGCACTTCCTGGAGCATCGCGCCCCACGAAACGAGCGTGACATCGGAGCCCTCGCGCAAGGTGAAGCAAGTGTCGAGCGGTAGCGCTTGACCATCGTCGTCGACGCTCTGCTTGAACAAGCGGTAAAGCCGTGTCGGTTCCAGAAACAAGACCGGATCGGGATCGCGGATGGCCGCGAGCAGCAACCCGTAGGCTCGGGCGGGCGAGGACGGCATCACCACCCGCAGCCCCGGAATATGCGCGAACAACGCTTCGGGACTCTCCGAGTGATGCTCGGGCGCATGGATGCCGGCGCCGCACGGCGAACGCATCACGAGCGGACAGGAAAGGCGGCCGCGGGTACGGTGGCGCAGGCGCGCGGCGTGGTTCAGGATCTGATCGATGATGGGGTAGATGAAGCCCGTGAATTGGATTTCGGCAACAGGGCGCAGCCCCATCGCAGCCATGCCGATCGCCGTGCCCGCGATGGCGCTTTCGGCCAGCGGCGTGTCGATCACGCGCGCTTCCCCGAAATGGGCTTGCAAACCTTGGGTCGCGCGAAATACGCCGCCGTTGACGCCGATGTCCTCGCCGAGCAGCACGACCGATGGATCGTGCTCGAGCGCATGAGCGAGCGCAAGATTGACGGCCTCGACGAGCGCGAGCTCAGGCATGGCCGTTCTCCGGACGATCCGCGAATTGCCGTGCGCTCGCCAACTGATCGGCGAGCGCGTGCGGTAGCGATGCGTAAAGGTGGTCGAACATCGACGATACCTCCGGCGGCGCCACGGCCAGATACGCTTGAACCGCCTCCTCGATCGACCGCTGGCACGACTGAATCAACGCCTCTTCGCGCGCCTTGTCCCACGCATCGAGCGACAGCATATATTTGCGCAGGCGCACGATCGGCTCCCCTTGCCATGCTTTGGCCACGAGTTCGGGGTCGCGGTAGCGCGTGGCGTCGTCGGCCGTCGTGTGATCGCCGAGACGGTAGCTCAGCGCTTCGATGAGCGTCGGGCCGCCGCCGGCTCGCGCCTTGGCCAGCGCCGTCCGCGCCGCTTCGTGCACGGCGATCACGTCGTTGCCGTCCACCTGGCGGCCCTCGATGCCGGCGGCGATCGCCTTCTGTGCGAGCGTTTGCGCGGCCGTCTGGCGTTCGCGCGGCACGGAGATGGCCCATCGATTGTTGTTGACCACGATCACGAGCGGGGCTTGCCATACGCCCGCCATATTCATTGCTTCGTAGAAGTCCCCCTTCGACGTGCCGCCGTCGCCGACGATCGTCGCGCAAGCACGCGCCTCGCCGCGCAAACGGAAGGCATAGGCCGCCCCGGCTGCATGGGAGACCTGCGTGCCGATCGGCACGCAATTCGGAAAGTCGTGCGGCGCCGCGGCGAAACAACTGCCGCGTTCGTCGCCTCCCCAATAGAGCAAGCTTTCGGTCATCGTGACGCCGCGCAGCAATTGCGCGGCATGATCCCGATATGACGGAAAGAAGGCGTCTTCGGGCCGCATCGCAGCGGCGAGCCCCACGCCGATAGCCTCTTGTCCCACAGAAGAAGCGAAGGTGCCGAGCTTGCCTGTGCGCTGCAGCGCAACGGCCTTGTTGTCGAACGCGCGGGTCAGCACCATGGCGCGATAAAACGCCGCGAGGGTTTCAGTGTCTTTGGCGAAATCGGGGAGGGGTTGCATCGGCACGCCGTCAACATCGAGGAACTGTGTGTACTCGATTTGAAAACTGGCAGCCGTCGTCATGATCGATGTCCTCGATGAGCGCCTCGTGCGAGGCGCTACCGTGTGCTCGTTTTCAGATTTTAGGCGGCGTGGCGCAAATGGCGAGCGCTTCTTTATGCATTGAATGCGGATGCGAACGCTACGCTCGAGGTGCGGATTGCATGCTGGGGGGCACGCCGAGCAATTGCAGGGCCCCGGCGGCGACGGCCGAGAAGACGGGTCCCGCCACCGCGCCGCCGTAGTAGGCGCCCGCGGGCTCGTCGATCATGACGGCCACGACGAGCCGAGGCGCATCGATCGGCGCAATGCCGACGAACAGCGAACGATACTTGTGACGCGCATAGCCCGTGGCCGCGCCCGCGTGTTTCCACGCGGTGCCGGTCTTGCCGCCGATGCGATAACCGTCGATTTGCGCTCGGCGCCCCGTGCCGCCTTCGAGCGTGGCCGCTTCGAGCATCGCGCGCAGTGTCGCGGCCGTGCGTTCGGTCGTGACGCGCGCCCCGCTTTGCGTGTCCTCGTCGTCGGCCGCACGCTCGTCGCGGGCGATGAGCGCCGCGGGCCGCAAGGTGCCGTCGCCGGCAAGCGCCGTGTAGGCCTGCGCCATTTGCAGCAGCGACGTCGACAAGCCGTAGCCGTATCCCATCGTCGCTTGCTCCACGGGCCTCCATTTCTGCCACGGCCTGAGCTTGCCGGCAGCGACGCCCGGAAACGGCAGCGGCGGCGCCAGCCCGAGCCCATATTGACGATAAGCACTCCAAAGCGTTTCGGCCGGCAACGTCATGGCGATCTTCGCTAGCGCGATATTGCTCGATGTCGCCAGCGCTTGCGCGACGCTGACCGTCCCGTGGTTGGCGGTATCGTGGATCGTGTGCTTGCCGATGCGATAGCGGCCGCGTTCGGTATCGATCAACGAATCGGGCCGAAGATGCCCTGTATCGAGCGCGGTTGCGATCGCAAGCGGTTTGATGGTCGAGCCGGGTTCGAACGTATCGACAAGCGCGCGATTGCGCATGGTCTGGGCGCTCAAGCCGTTGCGCGCGTTCGGGTCGAACGACGGTGCATTGGCCAGCGCCAGAATTTCGCCTGTGCGCGCATCGAGCACGACGACGCTGCCCGCTTGGGCGCGATGGCGCTCGAGCGCGGCCTTCAGTTGCGCAAAGGCGAGCTGCTGAATGCGGCGGTCGATCGTGAGACGAACGGTTTGCCCATGCCGCGCCGGAGTGAGGGGGCGCAGGTCGGACACGATGCGCCCGAGCCGGTCGCGAATCACTTCGCGTTCACCGGGCTCCCCGGTCAGTTGTGCGTTGGCGGCGAGTTCGACGCCTTCTTGGCCCACGTCGTCGGTATCGGTCAGCCCGACGACGTGCGCGGCCGATTCGCCCTCGGGATAGAAGCGCTTGGACGTGACGACGCGCGTGACGCCGGGAATGCGCATGCTTGCGATGCGGCTTGCCGTTTGCGCATCGACGTGGCGCTTCAGCAATACGTTGGCGCGCCCGGTGTCGAGGCGTTCCAACACTGCTTCGGGCGAGAGCGCCAGCGCTTGCGCCAGCCCTTGGGCGGCAGAGCGATCGAAGCGCTCGGGCTCGGCCCATATCTCATACGTGGCCAGGCTCACGGCTAGCAACGCGCCGTGGCGGTCGACGATAGGCCCGCGTTTCGCGGTCAGTTCGAGCATCTGGCGGTGCCGCTTTTCGCCTTGGGCCACATGAAAGTCATGCTCGACGATCTGGATCCACCCGGCGCGCGCGGCCAGGCCGGCGAAGGCCAGCGAAATGACGAGCATGACGAGCGCCGAGCGCTTCGGGTGCCTGTGCGAGGCGAGCGCGGGCTGGGTGGCGAGCGCGGAAGGCGAGTAGGGCGTCGGGCGTCTCTTGGGCGATGCGGTCATCGAAATGTACGAGCGTTTGAAAGATCACGCCGGACGGCGCAAGCTCGACATTGTAATGAAAATGTAAATAAGCGGGCAGCGCGCTATAGGCAATGCGCGAGGAGCGCGTGGCGCGAGCGTTCTCGGCCGCATGAAAAAAAACCGCCGCAAAAGCGGCGGCCCGGAAAGAGAGCGGGGCGTTCGCTCGCGGCTGCGGCCCTGGATCGAGTAGCGCCGTAGCCGCGCGACGAGCGGATCGCCTAAGCGGGCAGGGCGAACCCCGAGATCGCTTCGCGCAGCACGTTCGCCTGGTCTTTCAGCGATTGCGCGGCAGCGGCGGCTTCTTCCACCAATGCTGCGTTTTGCTGCGTGACTTTATCCATTTCGCCGACTGCGCGGTTGACTTGCTCGATGCCCGCGCTTTGCTCGCGGGATGCATGGCTGATTTCTTCTAGGATCTCGTTGACGCGGCGCACCGATTGCACGATCTCGCCCATGGTCGAACCGGCGTTGGCCACGAGTGCGGCCCCTTGATCGACCGTATTGGTCGACGATTCGATCAACGCCTTGATTTCCTTGGCGGCCGTCGCCGAGCGTTGTGCGAGGCTGCGCACTTCCGAGGCGACGACGGCAAAGCCCCGGCCCTGCTCGCCGGCACGCGCGGCTTCGACTGCCGCGTTCAGCGCAAGGATGTTCGTTTGGAACGCGATGCCGTCGATCACGCCGATGATGTCGCCGATCTTTTGCGAGCTCGACGTGATCTCGCTCATCGTGCGCACGACATCGTCCACCACGCTGCTGCCGCGCGTCGCGACATCGGCCGCTTGCTCGGCGAGCTTGGCGGCTTGCGAGGCGCTGTCGGCGTTCATTTTGACGTTGGTCGTCATCTGATCCATGCTCGACGCCGTTTCGACGAGCGCGGCGGCTTGTTGCTCCGTGCGTTGCGACAAGTCGGTGTTGCCGGCGGCGATCTCGCTTGCGCCGACGTTGATGTTCTCGGTGCCCGAGCGCACGCGCTTGACGGCATTGGCGATACCCGACTGCATGTGCGCGAGCACGGCCATCAGGCTCGTTTCGTCGTCGTGCCGAACGGGGATGTGTCCCGTCAGATCGCCGTTCGCGATGCGCTGCGCCGTGGCGGCCGCCACCTCGAGATCGCCGCCCAAAGCACGCCGCACGCTGCGCAGGACCAGCACCATCGCAACGGTGGCGAGCGTGCCGAGCACGCCGATGATCAACACCCAGCGAATCACGTTCGAGACGAATGCGGCGTTGACGTCGTCCATGTACATACCGGTGACGATCACCCAATCCCACGGCGCGAAGCGCAGCGCGTACGACAGCTTCGGCACGGGCACGTCGCTGCCGGGCTTGGACCAGAGGTAGGGGACGAAACCGCCGTGTTCTTGATTGCCTGCCTTGACGATATCGAGGAACAGATGATTGCCCGCGGGATCGGTGAAGCCGGACAAGTTCTTGCCGACCAACTGCGGCTTGATCGGATGCATCAGCATGACCGATTGCGAATCGTTGATCGAATAGTAGCCGTCCGTGCCGTAGCGGAGCATGCCGATCGTTTGCAACGCTTGCTTCTTGGCGTCTTCCTCGCTCATCGCGTGCTGCTGCGCGGCGTCGTAATAGTGCTGCGCGACGCTATTGGCTTCTTGCACCAGTGCCACGAGCCGGTCTTTTCGGTCGTCGATCATCGATGCGCGGTTCTGCCAAACACCCGCTACCGCGATCAGGATGAGTCCCGCCCACAGGACGGCGATCATCGAGCCGAGCTTTCGATTCAAAGTCATTTTCTGCATTACGTCGCTCACGAAGGGTCGATCTGTCAATCAACGGCTTCGTCTGAGCAAATCCCCGAAGCCGCGCGTACCCGGTTTAACGACGTCGCGTTTCAAGGGGCGTAGAGGGGGAAACCCTGATCGGAGGGTGCGTGGGGCCAACTGTCGCGGGCTGCCGCGCCATGCCGCGGCGTTGCGCCGCGTGCCGAGGGGCGGCTTGCGCTTACGTCTTACGTTTTACGTTCGCGACGGATTCTTGTCGGGCGGGCCTTCGGGCCGCTGCGGCTCGTCGTTATGGTGGCCCGGCGCGGGAGGCACCACCGGCTCGCCTTCCGGATCGCGCGTGGGATCGGCGAGGGGGTCGGGAATCGGTGCGGTGTGCATGCGATAGTCCATTGTCTTATGCGTATCGATAAAGGTGACGAGGGGATCAATACAAAGGATAGCGGCGTCACTCCTTTATAGGCCATCCGTCAGTGCGCTGCCTGCCGTTTGTGGCGCGGGCGGATGTCATTGCGCCGCGCTTCCGAAGCGAGGCTGCGAAGCATGTGCTGTGCCTGAGGCGATGCGGGCACGTGGGGCAGGTGGGGACGGGCCACCGCCTAACCGCCGATTGCGAGCGTGGCGGGCAGGCGTGCCGCCAACATATCGATGGCGATGCGTACGCGCGTGGGCAAGTGCCGCGTGCGCCGCCATGCAAGGTTCACCTCGATGCGCGGCCCGGAAGCGTCGGGCAGCAATGCGACCAGCGATCCCGCTCGCAGATCGTCCGCGATCAGCCAGCAAGGCAGCCGCGCGATGCCCGCACCGGCCTTGATCGCAGCGACGATCGTTTCGAGGTCGTCGAATCGAAGCCGATGCCTCAGCGTGACCGTGCGCATCGTCCCGGTCTGGTCGCTGAGCGGCCACGCGACGTCGCGGCGGCCGGACGCGTACAACACGCCGTGATGCCCGTCGAGCTCGGCCACTGTACGCGGCGTGCCGTGGCGCGCCAAATAGTCGGGGCTGGCGCACAGCCGCATCGTCTGATCGCCGAGTTTGCGTGCGACGAAATCGGCCGGCGCGTTGCGCAGCGCGCCGCTGCGCACGACCAGATCGACATTCTCGTCGACGAGATCGACCACCCGGTCCGTCAAACTCATCTGCAGCTCGAGCTTTGGATAACGCGACGCCAGTTCGAGCAGCACCGGCGCGACGCACAAGCGGCCGAACAGGACAGGGGCGCTCACGTGCAGCCGGCCCTGAGGCGATAAGCGCGCATCGCTCAACGCAGCTTCGCCCGCATCGAGTTCGGCCAGGGCCCGTACGCAGTGATCGTAGAACGCCTGCCCATCCGCCGTCAGCGTTTGTTGTCGCGTGGTGCGCAGAAAGAGCCGGGCGCCCAACCGCTCCTCCAAGCGCGCGATGCTCTTGCCCACCGCGGAGCGCGTCAACCGAAGCCGCTCGGCCGCCAGCGAGAAACTGCCCGCCTCGGCCGCCTGAACGAATATGGCGATGCCTGTTAAACGGTCGGTCTTGATCGAAGGGCCTCGGGTCATCGGTGCAAGCCTGATTGCAGGTCAGATCGATTGGTGCTAGCAAGTCTACAATGAAACGAATATTTGCCGTCACTGGAGACATTTGATCGTCAGTATGCTTTCTCTCCATCGACTTTATGGGAGATGACGACATGACGGCTTCAAAGCGTTCGACGATGAAAAGATGGACGGTAACCCGTCCCGGAGCCCAGCATCTGACGCTCGAGACGGTGCCCGTTCCAACGCCTGGCGAGCATGAGGTGCTGGTTCGCATCGGCGCGGTTTCCCTGAACTACCGCGATCTCGGTGTCATCGAGGGCGACGACGGCGCTGCCATGCCGTTCCCTTGCACGCCGGGATCGGATTTTTCGGGCAGCGTGGTTGCGATCGGGGGGCGGGTCACGCGTTTTCGCGACGGAGACGACGTGCTCGGTACGTTTTGGGCCGGATGGCTCGACGGCGACTGGCCGTCGACGGCCCGCGTGCTCGGCGGCTCGCTTCCGGGCGTGCTGGCGCAGTACGTCGTGCTGCATGAGGACTGGCTCGTTCATGCACCGCGCACGCTCGATGCCGCGCGAGCCAGCACGCTGCCGTGCGCGGGTTTGACGGCGTGGTTCGCGCTCGTCGAGATGGGCCACGTGCACGCGGGACAGACCGTGCTGATGCAGGGCACCGGCGGCGTGGCCTTGTTCGGTATGCAGATCGCCCGCGCGCATGGTGCGCAAGTGATCGTCACAACCGGCAGCGAAGAGAAACGGCGCGCGGTGTTGGATCTGGGCGCATCGTATGTCATCGACAGAAACGCGCACCCGCAATGGGAACTATTGGCGCGCGATTATTCGAACGGGCGCGGCGTCGATCACATTTTCGAGCTCGCCGGGGGCGAGAACCTCGCCGCGTCGCTGCGCGCGCTGCGCCAGGGCGGGCGCATCTCGCTGATCGGCGTGCTCGGCGAGCAGACGATGACGTTTCCGAGCGTACCGTCGTTCTTGACACGGCCAGTGATTCAAGGGATCGGGGTGGGGCATCGGCGCGCGCTGGAAGATCTCGTGCGCGCGGTGGACGCCACCGGCCTGACGCCCGTGATCGACGCACGCTACGCCTTCGAGCAATTGCCGCAGGCGCTCGCGCATCTGAAGCGCGGCGCCTTCGGCAAGCTCGTGATTGAGTTGCGCTGATCAGCGCTGTCGTTGCAGGTCGGCATGGGTGTCGACGTCGGCGAGGATCCCGGCATCGTCGACTTCGACCGCTGCGACATCGTTTGCTTCGAGCAGCCGCCGCGCGCCGATGTCGCCGTCGAGCGCGGACAGCGCCGCGCGATGCATCGCGCCGAAGCCGACCGGATGCCCGCGGCGGCCGCGGAAGACCGGCGCGACGATCGATGCGCCGGCATCGACGCGGCGCGCCAGCGCTTCGATCGTGGACGGCGCGATCCAAGGCATATCGGCGAGCGCAACGATCCAGCCTTCGGCGTCGGCGGTCGCGCGCACGCCGGCAGCAAGGCTTGCACCCATGCCACGCTCGGCATCGGTGGAGAAGAAGACGTTGCAGCCCGTATCGTTGAGCGCTTGAGCGAGCGCTTCCGCGCCCGGCCGCACGATGGCGATGACGTTGGGCATCGTCGCGAGCAACGCATGGGCTGCCGCGCATGCAACGGGCGTTCCGTCGGGCAGCGGCGCGAGCAGCTTGTTCTGCACCCCGGCCGGATCGAAGCGTGTGCCGCGGCCCGCCGCGAGCAGTAGCGCCGTTGTGGATGAAGCGTAGGTCATGGGGCCATAGGCTCGTCGCTGACGAAGCAGGTGCTATAGGTTAGACGGTTGCGCTTTGTAGCACTTTGTCGAGCGTGATGGGCAGGTCCCTCACGCGCACGCCCGTCGCATGATAAACGGCGTTCGCGATCGCCGCCGGGACGCCGGTGATGCCGATCTCGCCGATGCCGCGCGCGCCGAGCGAGTTGAAGTGCGGATCCGGCACGTTGAGCACGCTGACGTCGATCGTCCCTACATCGGCATTGACCGGCACGTGGTATTCGGCCAGATTCGCGTTGACGAAGCGTCCATAGCGGGCGTCGAGTTCGCTCGCTTCCTCCAGTGCGGCCCCAAGTCCCCATACGATACCGCCCATCAATTGGCTCTTGCCCGTTTTTTCGTTGAGCAACCGCCCCACGTCGTAGACGGCGACGATGCGCGGCACGCGAATGGCGCCGAGCGCCTCATCGACATGCACTTGCGCGAACACGGCGCCGAACGAATGGAACGAATATCGACCGGTTTCGTCGCCGCGCTTGGCGGTCACCTGCGCTTCGATGGGGTGGCCGCCATTGCGGGCGATGACGGCGGCGGCCGGATCGCGGCGCGAAGCATCGGTGCGGCTGACCACCCAGCCCTCGACGACGGTTACCTCGTTTACAGGCATGGCATGCAGCGGCGAAGCCGGATCCGCGCAGGCGGTGGCGATCAGGTGCTGCCGTGCCTGCGTCGCGGCTTCGCGCACGGCGGGCGAGACGCTCGCCACCGATTGCGATCCGCCGGACACGGGGGCATGCGGTAACGTCGAATCGCCGAGGGCGAAGCTCACGCGCTCGAGCGGGAACCCCAGCGCGTCCGCGGCGACCTGCGTCATGACCGTGTAAGTTCCGGTGCCGAGATCCTGCGTGCCGGAGGCCACCACGGCGGTGCCATCGGGCATGATGCGCGCAAACGCTGCGGCTTCGCTGCGATGTCCCGGATAGGTCGCCGTCGCCATGCCCATGCCGATCAACGTCGTGCCGTCGCGCATCGATCGAGGCGCAGCTTGACGCTTCGACCAGCCGAAGCGTTCGGCGCCCAGGCGATAGCATTCGCGCAGTTGCTTGCTCGACCAAGGTTTGCCTTCCTGCGGGTCGATCTCGGCGTAGTTCTTCAGCCGTAATGCGATCGGATCCATCTTCAGCGCGACGGCGAGTTCGTCGAGCGCCGATTCGAGCGCGAACGAGCCCGTCATTTCGCCGGGCGCGCGCATGAACGTAGGCGTGCCGACGTTCAGCGGCACGAGACGGTGCGAGGTTGCTAGGTTCGGGACTTCGTAAAGCATTCGCGTCAGGACGCCCGAGGTTTCGGTCCAGTCTTCGAACGTCGATGTGTTCGAGAACGTCGCGTGGCGCAGGCCGGTGAGGGTGCCGTCCTTGCGCGCGGCAAGCGCTAGATGTTGCTCGGTATGGGGCCGCCCGCCCACGGGGCCGAACATTTGCGGACGCGTGAGCGCGAGGCGCACGGGCCTGCCGACCTGGCGCGCCGCCATTGCGCAAAGCGCGACATGGGACCACACCGAGCCTTTGCAGCCGAAGCCGCCGCCGACGAATGGCGAAATGATGTGTACGTCTTGTGGGGCGATGCCGAGAAACGTCGCCACGGCCCGCTGCGCGTTGGCGACGCCTTGCGTCGTGTCGTAAAGCGTCAGGCGCGGACCGTCCCACGAGGCCATCACCGCGTGAGGCTCCATCGGATTGTGATGCTCCATCGGCGTGGTGTAGACGGCGTCGATGCGCACGGCGCCGGCGCGCAGCCCTTGCTCGATGTCGCCGCGCTCGGTGTCGGCTTTGCCGCCGATCATCGAGGCGGGCGCATGCCCAAGCGCTTTCGCTTTCGAGAAGTCGAGGTTGGGCGAAGCGCGCTCGTAGACGACGCGCAGCTTCGCCGCCGCATCGACGGCCCGTTCGAGCGTGTCGGCGACGACCACGGCGATCGGCTCGTTGTCGTAGCGGATCTCGTCGTCCTGCAGCAGCGACAACTGGCGTTGCGCGGGCGGCGACACATTGGGCCGGCCGCCCTGGGGCAAACGCGGCGCGTTGCGCGAAGTCATGACGTGCAGCACGCCCGGCATGGAATCGGCGCGCGAGGTGTCGATCGAGGCGACCCGTCCGCATGGGATCGTGCTCGTGACGAGCACGCCATGCGCGAGGTGGGCCGCGGGAAACTCGGCGGCATACTGGGCGCGGCCCGTCACTTTGAGGACGCCGTCGGTGCGATCGAGCGGTTGACCGATCGTGTTCATGCGGGTGCTCCGGTGACGCCGGCAGGCTCGCGGCCCGCGGCAACGTTGACCGCGCGTACGATGGCGCGCTCGGCGAGCGCGACCTTGAAGCGATTGCCGTGCTGCGGCCGGGCATCGCGCATCTGTGCGGCGGCCGCTTCGCGCAGGGTTTCGTCGTCTAGCGTTCGCCCTATCAGCACGTTTTCGGCGATGCTCGCGCGCCACGGCTTGTGCGCTACGCCGCCGAGCGCAATGCGCGCCGCTGCGACTTTATCGCCTTGCAACTGCAGCGCCGCGGCGACGGAGACGAGTGCAAACGCGTAGCTCGCGCGGTCGCGAATCTTCAGGTAAAAGGCGCGATCGGCGAGGCGGGAAGGCGGTAAATCGACCCCCGTGATCAATTCGCCGGGACGCAGCGTCGTATCGACATCGGGGCGATCGCCGGGCAAGCGATGAAACTCGCCAATCGGTATTTGCCTCGCGCCGTCGGGGCCGACGACTTGAACGTTCGCATCGAGGGCGGCGAGCGCCACGCTCATGTCCGATGGGTTGACGGCGATGCAGTGTTCGCTCGCACCGAGAATCGCATGCAGGCGCTGATAACCGTCTCGCGCCGCGCAGCCGCTGCCGGGCGCGCGCTTGTTGCAAGCGGCGAATGTCGTGTCGTAGAAGTAATGGCAACGCGTGCGCTGCATGAGGTTGCCGCCGATCGTCGCCATGTTGCGCAGTTGCGCCGATGCACCGGCCAGCAGCGCTTGCGTGAGCAACGGATAGCGTTCGCGCACGAGTGTGTGATTGGCCGCGTCGCTGTTGCGCATCAGCGCACCGATACGAATGCCGCCGTCGGGCAGGGCGCGCACCGCATCGAGTCCGTCGTCGCGCAAGTGCGTGATATCGACGAGCTTCAACGGATGTGCGATGCCGCCTTTCATGAGGTCGAGCAGGTTCGTGCCGCCGCCGATGAACGCCGTCCCGGGCTCGCGCGCCGCCTTGACCGCATCGGCTATGCTGGTCGCGCGTTCGTAAGCGATTGCCTCCATGCGTGACTCCTTGCGTCGTTAGCCGCGCTCATGCACGATGCGCACCGCCGCCACGATGTTCGGGTAGGCGCCGCAGCGGCACAGATTGCCGCTCATTCGTTCGCGGATCTCATCGTCGGTCAGGGCGGCGGGTCGAGTGCGAACGTCGGCCGTGACGGCGCTTGCGGCACCGGCGCGAAATTCGTCGAGCAGCGCGGTGGCCGAACACAACTGCCCCGGCGTGCAGTAACCGCATTGAAAGGCATCGTGCTCGATGAAAGCGCGCTGCAAGGGGCTCAGCGTCTGTCCGTGAGCGAGTCCTTCCACCGTGGTGATCGATTGGCCTTCGTGCATCACGGCGAGCGTCAAGCATGAATTGATGCGGCGGCCATCGACGAGCACTGTGCAGGCGCCGCATTGCCCGCGATCGCAGCCCTTCTTCGTCCCCGTGAGGCCCGCGTATTCGCGTAGCGCGTCGAGCAGCGTGACGCGCGGCTCGATCTGAAGCTGGTAGGGCTTTCCGTTGATCGTGAGCTTCACGGCGCGCGCGGGCGGCGCTGCGTGGGCTATGGGAGGCGGCACGCTCTGAGCCATCGGCGGTACCTCTGCGGATAAGTGCGGCGCTGCGCCGACGGTGGCGGCTGCCGCAGCGGATTGAAGAAAGCGGCGACGCGCCAAGTTTGGCGTGCGCGGCAGGTCATCGGGGGCGGCGGGCTTGGACATGGTCGATGAGCGAAGCTTCGGATCGAAGGCGAGCAATCGCGATGCCCGCATCGCAGTGCCGGTTGTCGCGACTTCTCGCGTGCCGCCGCGCCGAGGGACGCCATGCAAGCGGGTGGCGCGAGTCTGCGCGCGTGGCGGCGCGCGCTGCGTGTCCGATTGTTATAGCAGCTAGCGCGAAATTTGCCGGGGAGGGGAGGGACGAGGCGGCGAGGCCACCGCCCGGATGTCAATCGATGCCGTGGAAGACCGCGTCGTCCGGCCCGAGGAATGCCGGCGGGCGCCAAGCCGCGTCACGCATCGAATGCTGAACGAGATGCTCGACGCCGAGCAGCACCGCAAAAATGGCCATGCGGATGGGGATGCCGTTATCGGTTTGACGAAAAATCGCTAGCCGCGGGTCGTGGTTCAGATCGGTGCATAGATCGTTCGCGCCGGGGCGGCTGTCGCGCGGCAACGGATGCATGATCAGCGTGTCGCGGCCGCACGTTGCATCGACCAGCGCTTGGTTGATTTGAAATTCCGGCGTGTAACCTTCGAACGATTCGTCAGTGAAGCGCTCTTTTTGGATTCGCGTGGCGTAGACGACATCCGCACCCCGAAGCCCCGTTGCTAGATCGTTCGATTGCTCGATCACGTGGCCATTGCGCGAGATCTGATCGACGATATGCGCAGGCATCTCGAGCGCGGGCGGCGAGATCAGCGTGAACTTGAGCCCCCGGTACAGGGCGAGCAACTTTACGAGCGAATGAACCGTGCGACCGTATTTCAGATCCCCGACGAGCGCAATGTGGGCGCCGTCGACGATCTTGCCGAGCCGCGAGAATTCGCGCTGAATCGTATAGAGATCGAGCAGGGCCTGGCTTGGATGTTCGCCGGGGCCATCGCCGCCGTTGATCACGGGCAGGTTCGTCGCTCGCGCGAACTCGGCGACGGAGCCTTGCTCCGGATGCCGCACCACGAGTGCATCCACATAGCCGCTCATGACGCGGCTCGTGTCGTAGATCGATTCCCCTTTGGCCATCGACGAAAACGTGAAGCCGGTCGTGTCGCAAACCGATCCGCCCAATCGGCAGAAGGCCGCACCGAACGATACGCGCGTGCGCGTGCTCGCTTCGAAGAACAAATTGCCGAGCACCGCCCCCTCGAGCACGCGCGAAATCTTCTGGCGCCGCGCGATCGGCTGCATGACATCGGCCACGCGAAACAGCGCCTCGACCGATTCGCGCGAAAACTGATCGACCGAAAGAAGTTGCGGTTTGCCCTCGAACAGGATTTGACCCGCAAGCGATGGTGGATGTGCGCGATGCGTATATTCGCCGCTCTGCGTGCCGTGGACGACGATTTCCGAGACGAAGCGCTCGACGATCTCCGGCATGGAGCGCGATTCCTGCGAATCCTCGGGCAGAAGCCAGGTATCGAGCGCGCGCCGGCTAACGCCGATGCGGTTGGCGAACGCATCGCGTGTCATGTTCATGCGGCGCATCGCGTCGCGCAGGAAGGCTTGCTGGGGAACGGTCATAAGCGGCCTCGATGAGGGGGGTGTGTGCGCGCTGCGTATAGTACTTCGTCCGACGCGGAAGTCAAGGAAGCACCCGCAAAAATGTTGTCGTCGCGCTGGATGACCGTGTACACTCGGCCGGATGGAAACGAACCCCGTTTATTTTTCGTCGGTTGTAGCGACCGCGGTGCGCGCTGTATGCAGCGACGCCCCGGCGTTTGCCGTTTCCAAAGCCAAAAAACAGCCGCACGTCTGACCGGTGCGCTGTGCCGTCGGACGCGCGACGGGACAGCAACACCGCCTTCTCAGTTTTTCTAGCCTGCCCGGCGCCTTCCCTCGGTTTCGATTCGGTCTTGTCACGAGGTGAAGTTATGTCGATTTTTTCCGGTATCTGGATTCCGCTGGTCACGCCGTTTACCGCGGGCGCTGTCGATCATCGCGCGCTTGCCGCGCTGGTCGAACGCTATCGCGACGCGGGCGTCGCGGGCTTCGCTGCGCTCGGCACGACGGGCGAGCCGGCGGCGCTTTCGGGCGAGGAGCAGGACGCCGTGCTGGCGACTGTGCTGCGTGCGGCCGAGGGCTTGCCCGTGGTGGCCGGTGTCGCGGGCAACCGGGCCAGCGCGCTGCGCGAGCGGGTATTGAGCCTGAACGACGAGCCGATCGCGGGCGTGCTCGTCAGTGCGCCTTATTACATCCGGCCGTCTCAAGCGGGGCTCCTCGAGCATTTTTCGACGCTCGCCGATGCGAGCGCCAAGCCGATCGTGATTTACGACATTCCGTACCGGACGGGGGTGCGCATCGAACTCGATACGCTGCTCACGCTCGCGGGCCATCCGCGCATTCAGGCAATCAAGGATTGTGCCGGCAGCCCCGAGACCACGCTCGCATTGATTCTCGACGGGCGCCTGAGGGTGCTCGCCGGGAACGACGATGCGATGTTCGCGTCATTGTGCATGGGCGGCGCGGGCGCGATAGCGGCCGGGGCTCATGTTCGCACCGAACGCTTCGTCGCCATGTATCAGGCCTTGGCGCGCGGCGATTTGGCCGAAGGCCGTGCGATCTACCACGAGCTGACGCCGCTCTTGCGGGCGCTGGCGTCCGAGCCCAACCCTGCGCCCGTGAAGGCCGCTTTGGCCGCGCAAGGCTGGGTGGAAAACGAACTGCGCTCGCCGATGACGCCCGCGAGCGAGGCGCTCACGCGTGTGCTGGCGGATCGTTTGGCAGCGTGAGTTCGCGGTCCGGCGCAGTTGACTTGTCTAGCGCGAAGCCTTCGTCGAGCCAGCCCATGATGCCGCCGGCCATCACTTTGGCCGGGCGTCCCAATCGGGCCAGGCGGATCGCGCCACGCGTCGCGCCATTGCAGTGCGGCCCCGCGCAATAGGTGACGAACAGCGTGTCGGGCGCGTACTGGGCGAGCTTCGATCGCGCCATGCCCCGTCATCTTGTCGTCGCCGTCGCATACGATCGGCTTTGCACTTTCGAATTCGGCTGCGTCGTCGAGTTGTTCGCGTTGCCGCGCCCGAACTTGGCGTCGATTGGCGGCCGCTCGCGGGGCGCGCCTGTGCTCGATATGCTCCGGCGTGTTCGTATTGGCGGCGGCGGGCGTGCTCGATGGCAAGACGGCGACGACGCATTGGCGGTATGCCGACAAGCTCAAACTCCGGTATCCATCGGTGCGCGTGCAACCCGATACGCTCTATGTCGACGAAGGTCGAATCGTCACCGCTGCGGGATCGGCAGCTGGGCTCGATATGTTGCTGCACCTGGTGCGCCGCGACCATGGCGGTGCCGTGGCCAACCGCGTCGCACAGCGGCTCGTGGTGGCGCCGCATCGCCATGACGAGCCCGGCCGCCTATCGACAGCAATTCGCACGCGGGAATCCGAAGGCATGAAGCCGCTTCGCTAGATACTATGGGAAGGGCTGCCTAGGTATAGGTAGCACGCGTGTTTCAACGGCCGCGCGAGGCGGCGAGCGCCGTCAAGGCGCTGGCAATCGATTCGATGACGCTATCCCAGTCGCCCAACGCGGGTTGCCTGAACAACCGCGCGCTTGGGTACCACGGGCTGTCTTCGCGCTCGAGCATCCAGCGCCAGCAGGTGTCGAGCCGGTTCAGGATCCACACGGGTTTGTCCAGCGCGCCCGCCAAATGCGCCGTCGACGTATCCACCGAGATCACCAAGTCGAGGTTGTCGACGAGCGCCGCCGTATCGGCGAAATCGGTCAGCTCCGCAGTCCAATCGATCACGCGCCGGCTCGGCTCGTGGCGCTCGCGCATCGCACTCAATTGATGTGCAGCGTTTTCGCCTTTTTGCAGGCTGAAGAACTGCACGCCGGGCACTTCGACGATCG
Organism: Trinickia sp. Y13; assembly: GCF_029522115.1. Taxonomy (GTDB): domain Bacteria; phylum Pseudomonadota; class Gammaproteobacteria; order Burkholderiales; family Burkholderiaceae; genus Trinickia. The sequence goes on from NZ_JAKWFK010000005.1 coordinate 321,470, forward strand.
GCGCAAAGCGGTCGTAGGCGAGCGAACGGCGTGCATCGTTCTTGCGCAACTCGGGCACGTGCGGACGGTGGCCGCCCGCCCATACGAGGCCGACCTTCAAGGAAGGCGCGCCAGCCACTTCTTCGATGCGGGTGCGAAAGCGCGCCGAGGCGGCACGATCGGCGAGGAGGTAAGGCGTTCGCGCAGGGATCGTTGCAATCGTTGTGTGCAACGCGAGCGGTAAACTCAGCAACGGGCTGTGACAATCGAAAGGAGGCAGCGCCTCGCCTGCGGTCACGAGCTCGCTCACGCCGTCGAGCCCGGCCAAAAGGCGGGTGAGCTCGGGCTGAGCTTCGAGCACGACCCGCGCGCCCTGCGCCGCGACGAGTCGAGCGTAGCGGCAAAACTGCAACGTGTCGCCAAGGCCCTGCTCGGCATGAAGCAGGATCGTCTTGCCGTCGAGCGGGGTGTCGCCGAGCCATAACGGCGCATCGAAGTCCCGCCGGCTCGGCGCGATGCGCTTGCGCTGCCAGCGCCATTCGTATTCGGCGAAGCCCGTGGCGAGCTCGCCGGTTTGCAGCAAGCAAAGCGCGCGGTTCCAATGCGTTTCCGCCGAATCGGGGGCAAGCGCTAACGCGCGCTCGTAGCAGGCGAGCGCGTCGGCATGCCGATTCATGTCGACGTACGTCAGCCCCAGATTGTTCCAAGCATCCGCGAGGTTCGATGCCGCGGACAACGCACGCTCATAGCTTGCTTGCGCCTCGAGCGGACGATTCAGATCGGACAAAGCATTGCCGCGGTTGCTCCATGCTTCGGCGTAGTTCGGGCGCAGTGCGATTGCCTGGTCGCAACTGGCCACGGCGTCTTGCGGGTGGCCCAGGTCCCGCAGCGCACAGCTGCGGTTGCTCCACGCTTCAGGAAAATCGGGCTTGGCCGACAGGGCTTTTTCGAAGCTGGCGAGCGCCTCCCCGGGGCGCTCCAGTGCAGCTAACGCCATGCCGCGGTTGTTGAGCGCATCGGCAAACCCGGCCTTGAGCGCGAGCGCGCGGTTGGCGGCGGCAAGCGCCGCATCGTGGCGGCCGAGTGCGTTCAGGGCGAAGGCCAAGTTCGAATGCACATGGGCATGCCGCGGGTCGACCTCGAGCGCCTTGCTCAGCCATGCGACCCCTTCTTCGTGCCGGCCTGTCTGCAAGGCGAGCGCGCCCAGCAGTTGCAGTGCATCGAAATGACGAGGGCGCAGTGCGAGGATTTCACCGTAGACGGTTTCTGCTTCGGCCAATGCGCCGTTTTGCTGAAGCTCGACGGCTTCGCGAAGCAGTTGGTCGATGTGGCGTGGGCTGCCGGGCTTGTTCATGGGCGTGACGGTTCGGTGCGGCGAGCGGCGCGTGCGGCATCGGGCAAATGGTGGCGATTATCGCCGATCCCCGCGACATGCTTTCACGCGCGCGCGGCAGCATCGATCACAGCGAGCGTATGTCCGCCGCCGCCGTTTGGCCGAACGCGTCGGACAGCAGGTATCCGACGAAGTTGCTGGCGGCCTCTTCGGGCGACGTCAATTGCCCGTTGCGCTTCATTTGCTCGAAGCGTTCGCGCATCGGAAAGCGCGCATCGTCGACGCCGCGGATCTGCGCCTGCATGTCCGTATCGACGACGCCCGGGGCGACGCTCGCGATGCGCAAGCCGCGTTCGGCGTCGAGGGCGGCCGCGCGGGCGTGATGATCGAGCGCGGCCTTGGTCGCGCAATAGACGTTCCATCCCGCATACGGATTGCGCGCAGCGCCGCTCGATACGTGCGCGATGCGGCGATCGGGCACCTCGGCCGTGGCGGCGCAAAACGCACTCGAAAGCATCAGCGGCGCCGCGACGTTCAGCGCGACCGCGCGCCCGACTTCGAGCGGCGGCTGCACCGAGCTAGGGCCCACCGGCCCGAGCGTGCCTGCGTTGTTGACGAGCAGGCCAAGCTGTGCCCCGCCGACGAACTTGGCCAATCGATCGCCTGCGAGCCATTGTGCAACCGCTTGGCTGTCGGAGAGATCGAGTTCCACCTCTTCGAAGCTGCCCGGGTGCTGGGCAGCCCTCGCCGCTGGCGGCGCAGGCGAGCGCGAGACACCGAGCACGTCGATGCCGCGCGAGCGCAGGGCATCGACGATCGCCGCACCGAGGCCGCGGGTATGCCCTGTGACGATGGCTTTGGTGACGAGCTTCGAAGTAGGCGTCATGGTCTCTTCAGTCGTGGATCAAGCGGTTTCCAGCGCGGGATAGTCGACGTAACCGGCAGCGCCCGCGGCGTAGTAGGTCTCGGGATTCGGTTTGTTCAGCGGCGCATCGAGCTTGAAGCGCGTGGGCAGATCGGGGTTCGCGATGAACAACTGGCCCCACGCCACGGCATCCGCTTCGCCTGCGTCGAGTGTGTGCTGCGCCGTTTCCTTCGTGAACTTCTCGTTCGCAATATAAACGCCGCCGAATGCTTGCTTCAACCGAGGCCCGAGACGATTCTCGCCCAGCGATTCGCGTGCGCAGATGAACGCGATGCGGCGCTTCCCGAGTTCGCGCGCGACATAGCCGAACGTTTCGGCAGGATTCGAATCGCCCATCGTGTGGGCATCGCCGCGCGGCGCGAGATGCACGCCAACCCGGCCCGCACCCCACACCGCAATGCATTCGTCGACGATTTCGAGCAAAAGCCGTGCGCGGTTTTCGATCGGACCGCCGTAAGCATCGGTGCGCTGGTTCGTGCTGTCTTGGAGGAATTGATCGAGAAGATAGCCGTTCGCGCCGTGCACCTCGACGCCGTCGAAACCCGCGGCCTTGGCGTTTTCGGCGCCCCTGCGGAAGGCGGCGACGATGTCGGCGATTTCATCCAGTTCGAGCGCGCGCGGCGTGACGAACGGCCGTTGCGGACGCACGAGGCTGACGTGACCGCTCGGTGCGATGGCGCTAGGCGCTACCGGCAGCTCGCCATTCAGAAAGAGGGGATCGGAGACGCGACCGACGTGCCACAACTGCAAGAAAATGCGGCCGCCAGCGGCATGGACGGCCTCCGTGACGAGCTTCCATCCTGCCACTTGCTCGGCCGACCAAATGCCCGGCGTGGCTGCATAGCCGACACCCTGTGGGGTGACGGAGGTCGCTTCGCTGAGAATGAGGCCGGCCGATGCGCGTTCCGCATAGTACTGGGCCATCAAACTGTTCGGCAGGCGTTCGTCGCCCGCGCGCTGGCGCGTGAGCGGGGCCATGATGATGCGGTTGGGCAAGGTCAAATCGCCGACGACGAGCGGATCGAACAATGTGGGCATGGCAAGCTTTCCTCATAAGCGCGACGGATCGAGCTCGTCGCGATGCTAGCGTCAATGGGGTTCATCGCTGTGCCGCCCAGCTGGGACGGCGGCGGCCCTATAGGTCGTTGTGCAGCGATGCGAGAAACGCTTGAATGACGGTTTCGTTTCGCTTGAAAAAGCTCCACTGACCGATCCGCTTCACCGTGACGAGTCCCGCGCTTTGCAGCGTCGCGAGGTGGGCCGACACCGTCGACTGCGACAAGCCGCAGCGCGCGTTGATCTGCCCGACGCATACGCCGCATTCGAGCGGTACCTCTTGCGCGGGAAAGCAAGCCTCCGGCTCCTTGAGCCACGCGAGGATCTCGCGTCGCACAGGATTGGCCAGGGCCTTGTGGATGGCGTCTATATCTATCGTCATTTCAAACGTCCGGGCGTCCGTGCAGCGGGCACAAAACCCGATGGCAGGATCGCCGTTGACTGAATCTTATATCGTTTTTTTACGATATAAGTAAAGCCCACGTTTGCGAAGGGGTTGATAGGTGTCGACACACAAAAAAGCCAGCGGCCCCGAGATTGAGAAGATCATCGAGCAAAACGAAATGGCCGCGCGTGCGATCGCTTCGTAACCCTCGCCGCAACGCGTGGCGGCGAGGGTTGATAAGGGCAGAGCGGGCTAGGGGAGTCTGGCGGCCCGGCACAGCGCTTGCGCATCCGCGGCAAGCGCTTTGGGCACCGTCTCGCGCAGGTAGTCCATGAACGTCTTGATCTTGGCGTCGAGGTACTTTCGTGAGGCGTGCACTGCATAGGCGGTCAGCCTCTGCAGGCGATACTCGTGCAATACACGCACTAGTTCACCGCGATCGAACATGGCCAGCGCTGTCGACATCGGCAGCGCGCCAATGCCGATGCCTTCGCGCAGGGCGACACTAAGCGCATCGGGCAGATTGATTTCGACGGGCGCCTTCGGGAAAGCAACCGTCTCCCGGCCGTTGGGGCCGTGCAGATGCCAGCGATCGCGCGGAAGAAACGTCGTGACGAACTGCAGGCACGTGTGCGCTTCGAGGTCCTGCGCTGTGCGCGGCACGCCGTGCGTATTCAGATACGCGGGCGCCGCGCACAACACGTTATGGACATCGCCGAGCCGGTGCGACACGAGTCGCGAGTCCGGCAGTTCGGTCGTACTCAACTGGAGCATCACGTCGTAGCCGGCCTCAATGATATCGGGCGTGTGGTGCGACAACGTCAATTCGATCGACACCGCGGGGTAGCTCTCGCGATAGCGCACGAGCGTTGGGACAACGTACGCCTGGCCAAAGCTCGGCGATGCATGAACGCGCAGCCGCCCTGAAGGGTCGACCCGCGCATTGGCTGCCTCTGCCTCCGCCTCGTCGACACACTCGAGGATCCGCTTGCATCGATCCAGATAGCGCTGTCCCGCTTCGGTTAGCGCAAGCCGTCGCGTACTCCGATGCAGCAGGCGCGTGCGCAACTGCGACTCGAGTTGCGAGATCGCCCGCGACGCATTGGCGGTTTGAATGTCCAAGCGCGAGGCCGCGCCCGTAAAGCTTCCTTCTTCCGCTATGCGGACGAATATCCGCATCATGTCCAGCTTGTCCATTAAGCGTTTTCCGCGAAAGATCTGCCTCGCACGCAACTTCGCGCCACGCGAGATCCCCTATAAATGAAGGCGAATCTGTTCGGAAAATGTCCGTATCACTTCTTCGTTACGTGAAAGAAACATCCATTGTCCGACTCGTGTCGAAACGAGCAGTCCTGCTTCGACCAGCACGGCAAGGTGCGCCGATACGGTGGACTGCGCGAGCCCGCTGCGCGCCTGGATGGCGTGTGCAGGCACGCCGCGGCCCAGATCGACATGGCCTTGCGGAAAGGCATCGGCGGGGATCCTCAGCCACGCCAGGATCTCGCGCCGCAGTGGATTGGCGAGTGCCTTATGAATTCGATTCGCGTCTATCATTGGGTTCCTTGCGCCTGTTCGCGGCACTTCAATGCGGCTGCATCAACAACCTTCTGGCAATCGCTTCCGCCGTACTTGCTCCAAGGTCTTCCCGTACGATCGACAGCGCCAGATGAATACCAGCGCTAGCGCCGCCCGATGAATAGAGGTTGCCATCCTTCAGGCAGCCTGGACTGGACATGACGTGCACGCGTGGATATTCGGCTGCGAGGCGGTGAGCGTCGCGCCAATGCGTGGTTAGCCAGCGACGGTCGGCAACGCCGGCGCGCGCCAGCAAAAACGCGCCATTGGAAATGCAGGCCAGCCTTTGCGTTCTGGGCCCGGCGTCGCCGAGCCACGTGACGAGTTCGCGATGCTCGCGCACCGAACTGACCACGGGCGACCCGGGCACAACGACGACATCGAATCGCGCGCGCGTTTCGAACAGGCATTCAGTCGTGCCCACCGCCGTGCCGTTGGAGGACAGCACGGGCCCAGGCGAGGTCCCGACGACGTGCGGCTCATAAAACGCGCGGCCATACAGGCGATTCGCGGCATGAAACACATCCATCGGGCCGCTCACCTCGAGCAGTTGAAACCCCGCGTAGAGCAACATCGCGATACGCATGCGCCGTTACCCAGAGAACGCCTGCTCGACCAGCGCGGATTGGCGCGCGACGTGCGCCGAATGGTACCCCGGCGCGGTCGAAGCGCCGGCCTCAGGACCAGCGTAGACGAGCTTCGCACCCGATGCCAGCAACTCGCGCAACTGCGGCTCGACGAAACTCCATGCTCCCTGGTTGCGCGATTCCTCCTGGCACCAAACGACCGTATTCAGGTTTGGATATCGCGCGAATTCGGCGGCTAGCTGTTGTGCAGGAAACGGATAAAGCTGTTCGACGCGCACGATCGGCGTGTCGGTCGCGTCCGCGCGGCGACGCTCGATCAACTCGAAATACACCTTGCCCGTGGCCGCAATGACGCGCTCGACACGGGATGCCCGCGACGCTTCGATTTGCGTGTCCGGGAGAACCGCGCGAAATTCGCCCTCGCTCAATTCTTCGAACGTGCTGACCGCTTCCGGGTGCCGCAGCAGCGACTTGGGCGTCATGACGACAAGCGGGCGGCGATCGGATGCGAGCGCCTGCATGCGCAGCAAATGGAATAGCTGCGCGGGCGTCGTCGGCTGGACGACGCGCATGTTGTCCTGCGCGCTCAGTTGCAGATAGCGTTCGAGCCTGCCCGATGCATGCTCGGGTCCCGCACCTTCCTGCCCGTGAGGAAGGAAGAGCGTCAGGCCGCTGCTTTGCCCCCACTTGGCGGCGGCCGCTGCGATGAACTGGTCGATCACCACCTGCGCGCCGTTTGCGAAGTCGCCAAATTGCGCTTCCCAGATCACCAGCGCATCTCGGTTCACCGTCGTATAGCCGTACTCGAACGCGAGTACCGCTGCTTCGGAGAGGATGGAGTTCGTCACGCTAAAGCGGCCCGGCGTTCTTCCCCCCGCATCATCGATATGATCGAGCGGAATATAAACGCCATCCGGACGGTTCATGCGCGTTTGATCGTGCAGCACGGCGTGACGATGATTAAACGTCCCGCGCGCGCTATCCTGCCCGCTCAGTCGAACGCTGACCCCCGCGCCGAGCAGGGAAGCGAAGGCCAGATGCTCGCCCATGCCCCAGTCGAGCTGCCGTTTTCCCGAGGCCATTTCCTGCCGCCCGGTGATCATTTTTTTGACGAGCGGATGAAGCGCAAGGCTTTCAGGAACGGTCGATATCTGATGGGCGAGGCTGCGCAGTGTTTCCGTCGAAGGGGCGGGGTGGGAAAGCAGGCTCGCGGCTTTCTCGCGTGAAGAGGAAGCTTCGGAGCCGTCGGTTTCGTTCGCACGCTTGAAGAGTTCACGCTGCGCGCTGATATAGTCCTCGGCTTCTTTCGCTGTCAACACGCCTTGTTGAACCAACTTCTGCGCATAGCGCGTTCTCACACCGGGATGACTTGCGATCGCGCGATACATCAGCGGCTGCGTGATGCCGGGCGTGTCCTGTTCCTGGTGCCCGTATTTGCGGAAGCACACGAGATCGATGACCACGCTCCGCCGAAACGCGGTGCGATAGTCGAGCGCAAGACGCACCGCCATCGCGACGGCTTCGGGGTCGTCGCCATTCACATGCAGGATGGGCGCCTCGATCATCTTGGCGACGTCCGTGGTGTAGAACGACGAACGCGTGTCGCGCGGATCGGACGTCGTGAAACCGATCTGATTATTGACGACAATATGAAGGGTGCCGCCCGTGCCGTGGCCGCGCGTATAGGAGAGGCTCAAGGTCTCCATCACGACACCCTGGCCGGACATCGCCGCGTCGCCGTGAATCTCGACCGGTAGAACCTCGACGCCGTCGGCGCTGCCCAGAACCTCGCTCTTGGCGCGCGCCATGCCCTGCACGACCGGGTTGACGATTTCCAGATGCGACGGGTTGAACGCAAGCATCACTTCGACCGGCCCATCAGGGGTATCGATCGAGCTCGTAAAGCCCTTGTGATATTTCACGTCGCCCGCTGGAAGTCTTTCAGGATCCTTGCCATCGAACTCGTCGAACAGCGCGCGCAATGGCTTGCCGACGATATTCACGAGAACGTTCAGGCGCCCGCGGTGCGCCATGCCCATCACCACCGCGCGCAGTTTCTTCGAAGCCCCGTAGCGGATGACTTCGTCCAGCATCGGAATCAGCGATTCCGCGCCTTCGAGCGAGAAGCGCTTTTGCCCGACGTAGCGTGAATGAAGGTGTTTCTCGATGCCTTCTGCCGCGCTCAGGCGTTCCAATAGTCTGCGCTTTTCCGCAGCCTGCAGAGACGGCTTCGCCCGCGTGGATTCCAGCTGCATCTGCCACCAACGCCGCTGCTCTGCGTCGGTAAGATGCATGAATTCGGCGCCGAGCGTGCCCGTGTAGGTTTGCTCCAGCGCCGTGACGAGTTCTTGCAGCGTGGCGTCGTCGTCGAACAGGTACGTGTCGGCGGTGCTGAATCTCTTCGCCATGTCCGACGACGTCAGGCCATAGTAAGCTGGGGTCAATTCGGCGTAGGCGCGTGGGGGCGTCCACATCAGCGGATCGAGATTGGCCGTGCGCGAGCCGATCATCCGGAACGCGGCGATCAGCGACTGTACCGCCACTTGCTTACGTGCGAGGCCAAGGCCGGAGTCGTTGGCGCGGGTAGTGTCGACTTGGACGATCGCCCGCGGTGCCCGCTTCGCAAGCTCCATAAAACTGGAAATGACCGGAGCGTGCGGCTCGTCATCGCGATCGCTGCCGTCGATGGCGGGCGTTTCGCGCAGTGCATCGAACCACGCCCGCCATTCACCGGTGACCGCATCCGGGTCAACGAGGTAAGTTTCATACTGCTCTTCGACGTAAGGGGCGTTGCCCCCGAAGAGGAAAGAGCTCTGACGTTCTTTCAGCATGATGAATCTGCCTTTGCTCGGTATGCGGTCCAATATCGGGCATAACACGTGGAGTGATGGCGCTAGCGCCTTCCGGCCCGCCCGGGATGTTTGCCCAGCCGCAATCGTGAACACAGTCTAGTTAAGCGTGGCAGTTGGGGAAACGCGCGCATGGTGCCGCTGGCTGCCAATTAGTGGTTGTATTGGGCCACGCTGCCGATTTGTTACACCGACGCAAAATACTTTTTCCGGGGACCGACTGCATCGGCTAACGACCGTGCGTTAAGCTGCGCCACGGTCCTTGTTGGGACACCACCACTGAAGGTCACGGCATGAAAGTCGCCATTGTTGTATTCGATGGTGTGCAGGCGCTAGATGTTGCAGGCCCACTCGATGTGTTTGCAGAGGCAAACACGTTTCTCCCCGAGCATCAGCGCTACGAGGTGACGCTCGTAGGGCGCGCGGCGGGAGCCGTGACTTGCTCGAATGGGATGCAACTGGCTGTCTCGCGTGGCTATGCCGACAGCGACATGCAATGGGACCTGCTCCTCGTAGCTGGCGGGCCGCAGTTGCCCGACGTTCATCCGTCGAACGAGTTGCGCGCCTGGCTGCAAAATCAGGCGCGCAGCGCGAGCCGCTTTGGTTCCGTGTGCAACGGCGCATTTGTCCTGGCTCATGCGGGGCTTCTCGATGGCAAGGAAGTGACGACTCACTGGTCGGATGCCGGCCGTCTGTCCAATGAATTCCCGCACGCCATTGTGCGGCCGGATCGCATTTTCGTTCGTGACGGGCGGTTGTTCACGTCGGCGGGCGTGACCGCGGGCATCGATTTGTGCCTCGCGCTGGTTGCGGAAGACTGGGGGCACGAATTGGCGGTGCGGGTTGCTAAGCGGCTGGTGGTGTATATCCAGCGCGAAGGCGGTCAGTCTCAGTACAGCCCATACATCGGCGCGGGCAAGGATGAGGACCCCATACTCAACAAGGTGTATCGCTATGTGAGCGAGCATATCGCCGATACGCTTTCGATCGAGGCGCTTGCAAGCGCGGCTTCCGTGAGCCGGCGCACCTTGTCGCGCATATTCGCGAAGAACGCGAAGGTCACGCCCTCCGTGTTCGTGGAGCAGATTCGCGTCGACACGGCGAGGAAGCTTTTGGAGGACACGGATGCGCCGCTCAAGACCGTCGCATTCAAATGTGGTTTTCGTAGTGCCACGCATATGCGCACGACATTCTCGCGGCGCCTTAACGTCACGCCAAAACAATATCGCCTGCGATTCCGCGGGGAGGCGAGTGCATAGCGGCAATTCCCCTGCGGAGCTAGCAAACGCCGATTCCGCGACGTTTCTTCCCGACATCATCGAACCCGGCTTGTCGGTATTGTTTTGCGGGATCAATCCGGGCATGCGTGCGGTGGCCACGGGGCGCCACTTCGATGGCAGAGGGAACCGGTTTTGGCGAGTGCTTCACCGCGCCGGCTTTACGCCGGAGGAGTTCCGCCCCGAGAACGACCGTGAGTTGCTGCAGCATGGCTTTGGTCTGACTACGGCGGTCTCGCGCGCGACGCCACGCGCGGACGAATTGTCGGGAGCCGAGCTTCGGGCTGCCGCGGCACGATTGGAGCTGAAGATTCGATGCTACGCGCCACGGTTTGTCGCCTTTCTTGGCAAGATGGCGCTGGCTGAAATGTCCGGCAAGCGAGATATTCAGTGGGGTTTGCAATCCAGCAAGTTCGGCGGCGCGCTCGTTTGGGTTCTGCCCAACCCGAGCGGCTTGAATCGCGCATTCAGCCTCGACGCGCTCGTGAGCGCCTACCGTGAACTTCGTATTGCGGCTCGGTTATCGAGTGGATGAACGAGCGGCTGTAGATGTGGGGCATGCGCTTCGCTGTGCCTCTTCGCTCACGGACCCCAGGCGCACCGCGAACGTCGACGAGTGGTAAGCGAGCCGAATTTTTTGGAGGCGGCGCTGAAGCTACGGCGTTCGACGATGGCTACAAGAACCTGCATCTCGCGAAATCTGCCGTCTTGACTTCCCATGCCGAGTCTCTGGCAAACGAAAGCACAAGCAAAAGCAAAAGCAAAAGAGGTTTTTTGTCTACTGTTTCTGGTTCGTGTTCAGACTTTCATTGATCGTGTCTACTGCGATTCACCCGTGTCCTGTATTTATAGGCCGCGATTCTAAGCATCGCGTTCCATCTGGCATGGCCTCCTCACCTCGATTGACCCAAAAGCGCGCAGCAATGACCCGCGCATAATCAGTCGGGTTTGCAATGACGCAGCGCATACGCGATGGGCGGATCATGGCCGGATGGCCTGGCCGAATTCCCGTAATAGATGGCCCAAAATCAAACCAAGCGAGACTTTAAGAAATCGGGCTCATCTCTGACAATAAAGCCGTCAGTGGATAGTAACGATGCGAGGCGGAACCGATAGTGCGGTCATCGCATCGCGTGAGAATGCTGCGCGCTGAATTGGCTTTCAGTGGAATAGCCATCTCAAACGGTACAGCTAACGAAACCCGAGAAGTTGATGATCGCCATGACAACTGCGGACTCTTTGACGACTGGAACGGCAACGGCAACGGCAACGGCCGCACAGGTACTGGAACCGCGCCCGGTGCGCGAAGCTGCGGCGCCGACGCAGCCTGCCCCCGCGCAAGCTGCGTTTACTGGACGAATCGTGGTGGGCCTGCTCGGCATGCTGTTCGCTTCGTTGCTGGCCATCCTCAACGAACAGGTGACGGCGGCGGCGATGGCAGATATCCAGGGCGCGTTCCTGATCGGACATGACGACGGGACGTACCTCACTTCACTTTTCGAAGCCGCCAACGTCGCGACGATGGTATTCGCGCCCTGGTTCGGCATCACCTTTACGCTCAAGCGCTTCACGATTGGCGCCGTGCTAGCCACGATGTTCTTTGGGTTGCTGTGCCCGTTCGCGCCGAATCTGGCGACGCTCTATGTCTTGCGTATCTTCCAGGGAATCGCGGGCGGCTGTCTGCCCCCCATGCTGATCATCGTGGCGCTGCGTTATCTGCCGCCGAAATTCAAACTGTATGGGCTCGCCGGCTATGCGCTCACGGCGACCTTCGGCCCTGCGCTCGGCACACCGCTCGCCGCGTTGTGGACGGAGTTCGTGAACTGGCGCATGGCATTCTGGCAAATCATTCCGCTCGGCTTGCTGTGCTGTGTTGCGATTCAGCAGGGCCTGCCCGCCGATCCCGTCAAGCTCGAACGCTTTCGCACGTTCAACTGGGTCGGGTTCGTTACAGGCTTCCCCGCGTTCGCCATGCTCGTGACGGGGCTTCTGCAAGGCGACCGGCTCGACTGGTTCGAATCGGACTTTATCCGCGTGATGTTCTGCGGTGGCGGGCTGCTTCTCGTGGTCTTCCTAGTCAACGAGTGGTTTCAGCCCGTGCCATTTTTCAAGCTCCAGTTGCTCGAGCGCAGAAATTTCACGCACGGGCTGTCGACCTTGTTCGGCGCAGTGATCCTGCTCGTGGGCGTCGCGGCGATACCCGGGCAGTTTCTCGCCAAAGTTCACGCGTACCGGCCGCTGCAGACGGCGCCGCTTTCGCTGTTGCTTGCCATTCCGCTGCTGATTACGCTCCCCTTGACGGCGGCTTTATTGAACACGCGGCGCGCCGATCATCGCTGGGTGATCGCGACAGGGCTGGCACTGATGTTCACGACGTGTGCTCTCGGCAGCTTCGTGACGTCCGAGTGGATTCGTGACAACTTCTATGTGCTGCAGGCGCTGCAGATCATCGTACAGCCCATGGTGATCATGTCGATCCTCATGGGCGTAACAACGGGTTTGCCGCCAACGGAAGGCCCGTTCGCTTCGGCAATGTTCAATACGCTCAAGACGTTCTCCGCCGCAATAGCGACGGGTCTGCTCGAAGGCGTGGGCACCGCGCGCGGACACTTCCATTCGAGCATGCTCGTCGACCAACTGGGCAACCGCGCGCTGGTGGCAAGCCCCGGCCTCGTCACACCCTTTGCGCTGAGGCAACTCGCGCACCGTATTCACGAGCAGGCAGTGGTGCTGACTTGCGCCGATCTCTATCGGGTGATGGCGTGCGTTGCGCTCGCTCTGCTTCTTCTTGTCCCTGTGTTGCCGGTGCGGATCTATCCGCCGTGGAGCACCATGCCGCCCGCTTCGAAATGAGGTACGTTTTCCATGTCATCGACCAATCCCATCCCCGCACCGCCCAGATTGAAATGGCTTCGTCTTGCAGCGCTCGCCGTCGTTGCCGGCGTCGCTACGTGGGCCGGCACGAAGCTCCTGTCTCACGCCAGTTCCGAATCCACGAATGACGCCTACGTTGCTGCGGATTTCACGCTCGTGGCGCCGCGAGTCTCGGGGCAGATCACCGACGTGCTGGTGAATGATAATGAAGACGTGAAGGCGGGTCAGCTGTTGGTGCGCATCGACGAGCGCGACTATCGCGCCGCGTTGATGAGCGCCGAGGCTCAGGTGGTGGGCGCGAAGGCGTCGGTGGCAAACTTTGACGCGCAGATCGCGCGCCAGCCTTCGCTCGTCGACCAGGCGCGTGCCACGCTGCGCTCCGACGACGCGGCGATCGGCTTCGCGCGGGCGAACGCGTCGCGCTATCAGAACCTTTCCGTTGCGGGGGCGGGGACCGCGCAGGAGCAACAACAGGCATCGAGCACGCTCGCCGAGCAGCTTGCGCAGCAGTCGCACGATCGGGCGGTTCTGATGGCCACGAAACAGAATCTGGACGTCCTGCGCACCGAGCGCGAGAAGGCCGCTGGCGCGCTTGAACACGCCGAAGCGGTGCTCGAACAGGCGAAGCTCAACCTTTCCTATACGGAAGTCCGCGCGCCCGTCGACGGCAAAGTGGGACGCCGCTCGGCGCGGGTCGGCGCATTCGTGACGCCCGGCGCGCCTTTGCTGGCAATCGTTCCGCTTTCGGATGCATATGTCGTCGCCAACTTCCAGGAGAGCCAGATCACCAATATGCGGCCCGGTGAAAGGGCGCGCGTGACGGTCGACAGCCTTCCCGGCGTCGTGATTCACGGCCGCATCGACAGCCTCGCGCCGGCCACCGGCGTGAGCTTCGCACCGATCTCGCCTGACAACGCAACGGGCAACTTTACGAAGGTGGTGCAGCGCGTGCCAGTCAAGATCACGATCGATCGCGGACAGCCCGCTGCAGCCGCATTGGGGGTCGGCCTCTCAGTGGAAGCCGAGGTGGCCGTTGGGCGGGGCGCAGAAGGGACAGCCGAGGCAGCGGAAAGAAAATGAACACGAGCCAATATTCAATTCGTGCGATCGTTCTCGAGATTCTCGCATGCGTGGCTTTCCTGGCACTTGTGGGTTGCACGGTGGGTCCCGACTTCGAACCGCCAAAGTCGTCGACGCCAGAGGTTTTCAACCGTACGCAGACGGAGCAGGCGCAGAGCAAAGCCGTGGAAGGCCGGTTCGGTCGGCAATGGTGGACGTTGTTCAACGATCCCGTGTTGAACGGCCTGGAAAAGCAACTTGCCGATGCGAACCTGGAAGTGGCGGCTGCGTCGGCGCGCCTGTTGCAAAGCCGCGCCGAGCGGCGCGTGGCGGGCGCAGCCGAATATCCGACGCTCGACGGCGCCGCATCGTATAACCGCGAACGCGGCAGCGAGAACGGCGTTCTCTCGCTGCTTGGGGCGACCCCGACGCAGAGTCAGCCGCAGTCGGCTTCCGGCGCCGCGCCTCTCGGTGTGGCGGCCATGCCGGGGTCCAAGGGCTCGCCTGCCTATAACCTGTATCAGGCCGGCTTCGACGCGTCATGGGAGATCGATATCTGGGGCCGCGTGCGACGCAGCGTGGAAGCGGCGACTGCGCTTTCCGACGCCTCGTATGAGGACCGGAACGCGGTCTTGCTCAGCGCGCGCGCGGAGCTTGCGCGAGACTATATCGAACTGCGCGACACGCAGGAGCTCCTGCAGATCGCGCATCAAAACCTAGACATTGCCAACGACGCGCTGAAGCTCACGCAGGTGCGCGAGCATGAAGGCGTCACCACCGATCTCGATGTTTCGAACGCTGCGGCCCAGGTGGAGAATATCGAGAGCCTAATTCCCACGCTCGAATCGCACTCCGAAACGACGATCAATGCAATCGGCCTGCTGCTCGGCGAGGAGCCAGGCGCGCTGGGGCATACGCTCGCCGCAACTCAGCAGGTGCCCGCGTTGCCCGCGCAGGTGGCGATCGGCTTTCCTTCCGAACTCGTGCGGCGCCGCCCGGATATCCGTAAGGCGGAAGCCGAACTGCACGTGGCGACAGCGTCGATCGGCGTGGCGAAGGCTGATTTTTATCCGCGCATCATGCTTAACGGAAGCGCGGGCTTTCAGAGTCTTCAACTCTCGAGTCTGGCCAGTTGGGCGTCCGGCCAGTTCGTCGCCGGCCCCTCCATTACATTTCCGATCTTCAAAGGTGGTCGCCTGAAAGGCATGCTTCAGCTGCGCGAAGCACAACAGAAGGAGGCCGCGATTGCCTACAGGGAGACGGTGCTGCGCGCGTGGCAGGAGGTGGACGACGCGCTCGTCGCCTACGACGCCGAGCAGTGCCGCCGCGACCGGTTGGCCCGGGCCGTGACCATGAACGAGCGCGCGCTCTCGGTCGCGCGGGATCGATACAAGGCCGGGGCGCTCGATTACCTCGACGTGTTGAACGTGCAGAAGCAGTTGCTCGAAGCGCAAAGCAATCTCGAGCAGAGCAGAGCCACGGCGGCCACGAATCTCATTACGCTTTGCAAAGCGCTGGGAGGCGGATGGGAGTCGACATATGGCGGGTAATCCATGGCGCGACGTGAATGCAAGTGCGTGACGTTCGACCTCAATCTGGATCGCGGAAAATGGTTGCGACTACCGGAGAAATTCTAGGAAAAAGGAGGCTGTCGTGAGTGGATCACCAAGCACTCGAGAAAGTGCAGCTACGCCCGCCGTCGCATCGCGCGGCAAGGTCGTCATGATGGCGATCATCGCAGGCGCAGTAATCACCAATATCTATTGCACGCAGCCGATCCTGCCGCTAATCGCAGCGAGCCTGCGGGTCAGCATTACGGCGGTCGATTTCGTCGCCGGCGCGGCACTTTTCGGCTTCTCGACTGGCCTCGCGCTTCTGCTGCCGCTTGGCGACCGCTTCGACCGGCGCAGGCTCGTGCTCACGCAAATCGTGCTCGCGCTCGTTTTTGCGGCGATGGCGGCTGTTGCGCACGACATCTGGGCGCTGATCGCGGCCTCGTTTGCGCTCGGCATTGTGAGCTGCGTACCCCAGCAGCTCGTGCCCTTCGCGGCTGTCATGTCGTTGCCGAGCGAGCGCGGCCGTAACGTCGGCACCGTCGTGAGCGGCATCATGGTCGGCATTCTGGTCGGCCGCACGATCGCGGGCGTGATTGGCGCGACGTGGGGTTGGCGCGTGGTGTACGGTGCGGAAGCCGCTTTCATGGTGCCGGTCTTGATTGCTGCCGCTGCGCTTCTGCCGAAGGGCGTGCCATCCACGAATCTTTCGTATGGCCGTTTGCTCGCATCGCTGTGGCCCCTCGTTCGCGACAATCGTCCGATTCGCGAATCGATGATTATCCAGGCGTTGCTGTGGGCCTGCTTCAACGCCTTCTGGGTCAATCTCGCCGCGCTGCTCAAGAGCGGACCGTGGCACCTCGGCAGCGCCTGGGCGGGCGGCTTTGGAATCATCGGCACGGCCGGCGCATTCGCCGCATCGCTGGGCGGTAACGCCACCGACCGCGTGGGCTTTCGCAAGGTCATCGGCGCGAGTATCGGCATCGCGACGCTTGCTTACCTGATTCTCTCCGGCGCGGCTACGTCGCTCACGCAACTGATCGTGGGCGTGATCGTGCTCGATATCGGTGTGCAGGCCGGTCTCGTTTCCAACCAGACGCGCGCCTTCTCGGTCGATCCGAAGGCACAAGGGCGCATCAACAGCCTGTATATGACGGCCACCTTCTTCGGCGGCGCAGTCGGTGCAGCGGTTAGCGGCTGGCTCATGAGCCGCTTTGGCTGGTCGGGCATCGTCGCCTTCGGTGTCGTTCTCGGGATCGTTGCCGCCGCCGTCCACTGGGCGGGCGTGCCTCGCCAGTCCGCCGGCCGAGTCCCGTCAAACGCAGATTGACACGAGGCAGCGAGCATCTGCTGGCAGGAATCTCCTGCGGTTAGGGGCGATGCCATGCTTGACGAGATTCGAGCGTCGACATCCGGATCGCTGCATCGACGCGGGTATCGCCCAACAGCCCGCCGGCACGCTGGCGGCCGGCCTTGCCGTCGAGGGAACGAGGCCGGTTGTCGCCATGAATGGCCCCCGTGCTCTCGGTTTGCGTTACGCGATGTAACGAGTGAATTGAGGCGAACTTGGTTGGTGGCAGGGGGTGTTGATCCTATAGTTGGGGCTGGATATCCAGCCAGAGAGGTGAAAAATGAAGTTCGCGATGAAGACTGAAATTCGCGCCGACGATCTCGCGACGATCGTGCATGCGATGAAGTCTGTAGACGCCGACGCGAAGGTCGATGTCGATGTTGGCGCGCAAACCGTGAGCGTCGATTCGTGGTTGATGCCCGAAGAGTTTCTCGTTGCGTTCTACGACGAGGATATGGAGGTGGGCATTGCCGAATGGTGAATGGTAGGAACGTCAGCCATCAGCCGTGGTGGCCCAGATGCGGCGCGTCCTGGCCTATGAACAGCCTTATTGCTGACGCGCGCCGCTTCGATCGTTGTCAGAATCTTCAAAACCCTTTCTCCCGCTATTTCCAGGCGCACGTCGAAAGAGTGCCGGGTGGACTGTGCATGCGGAGAACCCGCTAGCGCCGTCGTCCACGATCTGGTCGGGAACACATGCTGTTCTCGAGTTGGAAGGGAAATGATCCGTTGTGTTTGGCCGCTGATCGTATCAGCGCCCGTTTCCGTGCGAACCAGCTATGACCCAGAACTCGAAATTTGCTCCGGAATGCCTCCAGAAAGCGCCGCTGCCCGGCGCACCGATCTCGGGTGCCGACATCATCTTGCGCGTACTCAGCGAGCAGGGTGTCGATACAGTGTTCGGCTATAGCGGCGGCGCGATCCTGCCGACCTACGACGCGGTGTTTCGTTTCAACGAACTGCACGCCGACGAGCCCGAGCGTCAGATCAACCTCGTCGTTCCCGCCAACGAACAGACCGCCGGTTTCATGGCCGCAGGGTACGCACGCGCGAGCGGAAAGGTCGGCGTGTTCATGGTGACGTCGGGGCCCGGCGCGACCAACGCGGTGACGCCGATTGCCGACTGCAATGGCGATTCGGTCCCGGTGGTCCTCATCTGTGGGCAGGTACCGCGCGCCGCGATAGGCAGCGACGCTTTCCAGGAAGCGCCGGTGTTCAACATCATGTCGGCGTGCGCGAAGCAGGTGTTTCTGGTGACCGATCCGAACAAGCTCGAACAGACGATGCGCACGGCGTTCGAAGTCGCGCGCACTGGCCGTCCTGGCCCGGTCGTCGTGGATGTGCCCAAAGACATCCAGAACTGGACCGGCACCTGGCAGGGGCACGGCACCCTTGCGTTTCGTGGCTACTCGGACCGACTTCGCAAGGTGGCGAAGGGTGCGCGTCTCGAAGCGAGCAAGCGCGACGACTTCTTCGGCCTGCTGGCGCAAAGCAAGCGCCCGCTGCTGTATGCGGGCGGGGGCGTCATGACCGCCGGCGCGACGGCTGAACTGCGGCAGTTCGCCGAGCGCTACCGCATTCCCGTGGTGAGCACCCTGATGGGGCTTGGCTCGATATCCGTGAAGCATGAGTTGGGGCTCGGCATGCTAGGCATGCACGGCGCTGCCTGCGCGAACTACGCGGTGGAAGACTGCGACTTCCTGATTGCCGTGGGCGCGCGATTCGACGATCGTGTCGCCGGCGGCCGCCCGCATGCATTCGCGCCGCGAGCGCGCCATATCGCGCACATCGATATCGACGAAGCGGAGATCAACAAGGTGAAGCGCGCGCATTGGAGCCACGTGGGCGACGCGAAAGATACCCTGGTTTCGCTGATACAACACGAAACGCACGCGCAGGCGCCTTTGGCATGGCTCGACCACATCAGGGAGCTGAAGCAGCGATACGGGATGAATTATGACCGCGCCAGCCCGCTCATTCAGCCGCAGTTCGTGGTGGAGAAGCTGAGCGAGATGACAGGCGGGCGGGCCATCGTTACCACAGGCGTGGGCCAGCACCAGATGTGGGTCGCGCAGTTCTTCGACTTCGTCGAGCCACGCAGCTTTCTCACGTCGGGCAGTATGGGGACGATGGGCTTTGGCCTGCCCGCCGCGATCGGCGCCCAGATGGGACGTCCGGATGCCCTCGTGATCGACATCGACGGCGACGGCAGCATGCGCATGAATGTCGGCGATCTGGAGACTGCGACCACATATGGCGTGCCGGTCAAGGTGCTGCTGTTCAACAACCTCGGAGACGGGATGATTCGGCAGTGGCAGCGCCTCTTCTACGACGGGCGCCTGTGCAAGAGCGACAAGTCGCTGCATCGAAAGGACTTTGTCATGGCTGCGCGTGCCGACGGGTTCGAGTTCGCGCAGCGCGTCGAGCTACTGAGCGAAGTCGAGGAAAAGCTCCGAGCTTTCGTGGCGTTCGATGGTCCCGCGTTCCTCGAAGTCATGATCGATCAGGATGCCGATGTGTTTCCGATGGTTGGGCCCGGCATGAGCTATTCGGACATGATCACCGGTCCGTTCATCCCGTCTAGAGATGGCGGGGAACTGGGGCGCATGCGCGACGGTCCTCAAGGCACTTCTGACATGTTCTAGCCGGGACGATCGCGACAATCTGCTCGTGCGGCGCATAACACATCACGAAGAAGACGCTGACCAACGTGCCATGAGCGGCCGCCCCGCCCCCGCGACTCGGCGAGCGCTCGGTTCCAGATCCCCACGGATCGAGGGCCCGTGGGGCTGCGGTGGCAGGTTCGGATGAATCGCCTTCGAGGTTAGTGGAATGTCGTGATTTAGCAGCGGATTATGGGTGGAAAGCACTAAAAAATGGCGAATGGTCGAGGAATTTTGCCGAAAATCGCTCCGCATCGCGCGGCACAATATGACACCCTGAACACCATACGATTTCCCGAGGTTGCCGTGGTCTCCGCCGACTTGCTCATTACTTTCATCGTCGCGCTCATCGTCGTATACGCGATTCCCGGCCCCGACATGGCGTTGATCCTCCAAACCAGCATTGCTCGCGGCACGCGCACCGGCTTGACCGCGGCCGGCGGCCTCGCCGTCTCCCGGGCAACGCACGTGACGCTTTCGGCATGCGGCGTGGCCGCGCTGCTCAAGGCTGCGCCGTGGCTCTACGAAATCGTTCGATATGGCGGCGCGGTTTATCTCGCTTACATCGCGATTCAAATCTTTCGTTCGCCGATGTTCGCGCTGCAAGCGAGCGGCGCCGCGAGCCCGCAGACGAACGAGCCCGGCGCGCTGCGGCAAGCGTTCGTCAAGGGGCTGTTGACGAACTTGCTGAACCCGAAGGCGCTGCTGTTTTGCTCCGTGCTGCTTCCGCAATTCTTGCGGCCTGCCGCCGGTCCCATCGCGCTGCAGGTCGCGGAATTGGGCATCGTGCTGCTCGTCGTCGGCATGCTGTTCGATGCGCTCTATGCCGTAGGCGCGGGGCGCATTGCCGTGCTACTGCGCAAATACCCGCTCGCGCAGACACTGCAGCGCTGGACATTCTCGGCAGCGCTGCTTGGCTTCGCCGTGCGTCTATCCCTCGACTGAAACAAACCCGATATAGCCCGAACGATTGCGCACGCCGCACGCCGCACGCCGTCAAGGCCGATAGCCCCAAAGGATATCGGGCATGACGGCGCTGTTCGTCGTGCGCTTAAGTGCGACCGAGGTAATCGAACTTGCCAAGCTCGACGCCGTTGTGGCGCAAGATGGCGTAAGCCGTCGTCACATGGAAGAAAAAGTTCGGCACCGCGAAATGAAGCAGGTACGCGTGCCCGATGAATTCGTGCTTGCCGCTCGGCACGGTCAGTGTCACCGTGCGCGAGTCGCTGCCTTCGAGCTGCGCCGCCTCGAAACCTTGCAAGTAAGCGAGCGTTTTGTCGATACGCGCGTATAGCTCGTCGAAGGTCGTCTCCACGTCCTCGTACTTGGGCGGCTCGACGCCGGCCAGCCGTGCGACGCAAAACTTCGCCGCGTCGGAGGCAATCTGCACCTGCCGCGTCAACGGGTGCATGTTGGGATAGAGCCGGCTCGACAGCAAGATCGACGGCTCGAAGTGCTGTGTCAAAGCATGGTCGTGCCCTTTTTGCAGGACGGCGCGCAGGTTAGTGAGCCCGCGTGCGAATACGGGCACCGAGGCTTGGTACATAGACAGGGTCATGTCGAGAGTCTTCCTTTTTTATCTGGCGTTTTCCAAACGGTCGGCCGCAGGGGCAGACGGCGCGGCGCGTCAATCGATTCGCGCCGCCGCGCGGCAATCATATGCCGGCGCCGCAATGTTTGCTGGAGTGCAAATGGCATAGCCGTGCCGAGCGGTCATAGCGTAGACCGAACGGCCAACGTTCGCCTGGCGCACGCTGCGCACGGCCTTCGATGCACTACACTTTGGTGAGTTGTCCGACGAATGCCTTTCCTTGGTCCATCGCCATTTCTCTGCGGCGCGCTCGCGTGGCGCGCGGCATCAGGAACTGTGTGGGGAAGGCGTGTGTCGGAGCTTCGACGTACCCACCGCGTGAGGAGCGTCACACATGACCAAAGCGAGACAGAGGCTTGCCGGCAGCGATCGTGCAGCCGTTGCGGATTCGAAGTGCCTCGGTCCGATCGACCCGAACGAAACCCTTCACGTCGTCGTCACGCTGCGCCGCCGCGGCGAACGCGAACTCGACGATCTGGCGCGGCGCATTGCCGAAAATCACGCCGAGCCGCTCTCGCGCGAGGAATTCGAAACGCGTTTCGCCGTTGCGCCCGAGGATTTCGCGAAGCTCGAAGCGTTTGCGCGCGAATACCAATTACGCGTCGAGCGGCAAGACCCATGCGCCGCCAAAGCAGTGCTGGCCGGAACGGCCGAGCATTTTCAAGCCGCGTTCGGCGTGGAGCTTTCGGACTACGAGCATCCCGCGCTCGGGCGCTATCGCGGCCGTACGGGTGCGATTACGATCCCGGATGCGATTGCCGAAGTCGTCACGGCCGTGCTGGGGCTCGACAACCGACCTCAAGCGCGACCGCATTTTCGGCTGCGCCCGGTGTCCGGTCCCTTGACGACGCACGCCGCCGCGCAGGTATTCACGCCCTTGCAACTGGCTGCGCTCTACGGTTTTCCAGACGGTGACGGCGCCGGTCAATGCATCGGCTTGATCGAGCTGGGCGGAGGCTATGCGGCGTCGGACTTGTCTGCCTACTTCGGCCGTCTCGGCGTGCCTACCCCGCGTGTCGTGTCCGTGCCGGTCGACGGCGGAGGCAATCGTCCCACGGGCGATCCGAGCAGCGCCGATGGCGAGGTGACGCTCGATATCGAAATCGCGGGCGCGGTTGCGCCGAAGGCGTCGATCGCTGTCTACTTCTCGCCGAACAGCGATGCGGGTTTCATCGATGCCGTTTCGCACGCGCTGCACGATGCCGCGAACAAGCCATCGGTCTTGTCGATCAGTTGGGGTGGTCCGGAGCATTCGTGGACGGAGCAGGCGATCACCAGTTTCAACGACACGCTGCGCTCGGCGGTGGCGCTCGGCGTGACTGTTTGCGCGGCTTCGGGCGATAGCGGTTCGAGCGATGGCGCCTACGACGGCGCCGACAACGTCGACTTTCCGGCCGCAAGCCCCTACGTGCTTGCGTGCGGCGGCACGCATTTGACGGCCTCGGCGGGCAAGTCGATCGCGAGAGAAGTAGTGTGGAACGACGGGGCTGCGGGCGGGGCAACGGGTGGCGGCATCAGCGCGCGCTTTGCTCTGCCTCGCTGGCAGGAAGGCCTGAAGGCGGCGCGCGTGGACGGCACGGCGGCGCCGTTGACGGGGCGTGGCGTGCCCGACATCGCCGCGGACGCGTCGCCGAGCTCCGGCTACGAGGTGCTCATCGATGGGCAGAGCGCGCCTGTCGGCGGGACGAGCGCCGTGGCGCCGCTCTTCGCGGGGCTCGTTGCGCGTATCAACGCGAATGCCGGTAAAGCGGCTGGGTTTTTGAACGCGAAGCTCTACGCATCGGCGCATGCGTTCAACGACATCACTTCTGGCAATAACGGCAGCTATGCCGCTGCGCCGGGGTGGGACGCTTGCACGGGTCTGGGCAGTCCAAACGGCCGTCGCATTGCCGATGCACTGAGCACGTCGGCGCCGGGATCAAGCAGCAAGTCCGGCGGCAAATCCGGCGGCCAGCCGTAGTAGGTTGACTAAATAGGTTTTCTGGGTAGGTCTTCTCGTCCGCGCGTCGGGTCGCGTCGCGAGGGCAAAGAGGAGTAGTTCGCCAACGTAGCCGGTGCATGCGCTCGGACCCGCGTGCCGGCCATAACCGATGGAGCGATTACGATGAATTCCGATACGGGCAGCCCGCAACCGTCGCCACACAACGCTCATGCGCCCTCGCCGGGCAGAGCCTCGATGCCGCACGTTTTCTTGAGTCGTCAGCAGGGGGACCGGCCTTTCTACGATGAAGTGGCCTACGGGAAGGGGCCCGACGATTTCGTCACGGATACGAGCGAAACGGCGGCGATCACCCACCACTCCATCACGATCGGCGGAAGGAAGATCGACTACACGGCGACGGCCGGCCATTTGGTCACGGTCGACGAATCGAGCTCGAAGCCGAACGCAAAAATGTTCTACGTTGCGTTCACCGAGGACAAACAGCAGGAACAGACGCGGCCCGTCACGTTTTTCTATAACGGCGGCCCGGGTTCGTCCGCGGTCTTCGTTCTGCTGGGCTCGTTCGCACCCAAGCGCATCAAGACGTCGATGCCCAGTTTCACCCCCCCGGCGCCCTATACGCTCGAGGACAATCCCGACAGCTTGCTCGATCGCAGCGATCTCGTCTTCATCAATCCAGTCGGGCCCGGTTACTCGGCGGCCATTGCGCCCAATAAGAATCGCGACTTCTGGGGCGTCGATCAGGACGCCCGCTCGATTAAGCAGTTCATCAAGCGTTTTCTGACCAAGAACGATCGCTGGAACTCGCCGAAGTACCTGTTCGGGGAATCGTACGGCACCGCGCGCAGTTGCGTGCTCGCATACATGCTGCACGAGGACGGCATCGATTTGAACGGCGTGACGCTGCAGTCGTCGATCCTCGATTACGCGCAAGCGGGCAATCCGGTGGGCGCATTGCCGACGGCGGCGGCCGATGCTTGGTACCACAAGCGGCTCGGTATCGCGCCGAGGCCTTCCGATCTCGGCGCGTTCGTCGAAGAAGTGGCACAGTTCGCTCGCACCGACTACCTGACCGCCCTGCGCAAGTTCCCGCAGACCGACAACGCCGTGGTGGAAAAACTATCGCAGTACACCGGTATCGATAAGGCGACGCTGCTTGCGTGGAGCTTGGACATCGCCGGCTACGACAGCCGCGGCAATTCGCTGTTTTTGACGACGCTGCTCAAGTCCAAGGGCATGGCGCTTGGCGCCTACGACGGGCGCGTGACGGCGATCGACACCGGCATCGCGGGGCAAATCGATCCCAACTCGGGTGGCAACGATCCGACGATGACGGCCGTTTCGGGCGTCTACACGACGATGTGGAACGAGTACCTGAACGAGCAATTGAAGTACACGTCCACCTCCTCGTTCACCGACTTGAACGATCAGGCTTTCAAGTATTGGGATTTCAGTCACACCGACCCGACGGGCGAGCAAAAGGGCAAGGACGCGCACGGGAACATCATCCTGTATACGGCGGGCGACTTGGCCGCCGTGATGGCGCTCAATATCGACCTGAAGGTGCTGTCGGCCAACGGTTTTTACGATTTTGTGACGCCGTTCTATCAGACGGTGCTCGATTTACAGCAGATGCCGTTGATCGAGCAGTCGGTCCGCAACAACTTGTCGGCACGGTTTTATCCGTCGGGCCACATGGTCTATCTCGATGGCGGCTCACGCACTGCGCTCAAAGCCGATTTGGCGAAGATGTACGACACCGTGAGCGCCGATGCGCCTGCGATGGCGCGTGTGCGCACGTTGCAGCAGCAGCATCGTTCGTAAGCGGCCGTTGGGCAGCGGCAAGGCGTAGGAGGAAAGCGCGACAAACGCGACAAACGCGCTTGCGAGGGCGTAGCCAGGTTCCCGCTGGCAAGTCGAGCGGCAGTGTCGACGCTGGTCGGCACCGCCGTTTTTTTTACCGCCGCCCGGAGGCTGCCCGGTCAGCCTCGACCTTTCTCGATCATGGGCGCGCTTCTTGCATCGGTGTCTGGGGAAGCAACTTTTGGCGACCACCATTGATGACCGATGTAAGAATGGCCGGTTGGCGTCCAGAGCGCCGTCCGGGAGGCAGCGCGTTGAGCAACCAGGACTCGTATAAGCAAAGTTATCGAGGAAACCGCACACGAACTCGCTGCTCTGTGGCCGTTCGCGCTGTTGTCGGCGCATTGCTGACTTGGCCGTTATTCGCCCTAAGTGCGGAGGTGGCCTCGCCCGCATCGGGTTCAGGCTCGACACCGGCTTCGGCTGCGGCTGCGGCTTCGGCTTCGGCTTCGGCTTCGACGCCGGCAGCATCGGCATCCGCATCGGCCGTGGCAGCGGCTCGAGCGGCTGTCCTCGGTGCGGCCGCGGCGGCCGCAGGAGCGCCGACGTCCGTTGCATCCGGCGCACGTTCAGCTTCAGCGACATCCGCGGCATCTCCTGCATCGGCGTCATCAGCGACGTCCGCGGCGCAAGCCGCCGCCATCGCCGAGGCGGCGTCCGCAGCATCGGCGGCAGTATCGACCGCCGCCAAGCACGCCGCCGACGTTGCCGCTCATCTGGACCCGCGGGAAGCGCTCAAACTCGCCAGCCAATTCGAAAGCGACGTGACGCGGCGCTTGGCGGTTCCGCCGGCCGACCAATCGGCCTATGGAGAGCGGCTGCAAGCCGCGTTGGCGGCCAAGGGGCTTGGCGCGCTAGCGCGGCAGTACGTGGTGCTCGTCGACCGCAATCCGAACGTGCAAGCACTGTTCATCTTTTTCCGCGGCGACCCGGCCAGCAAGTGGACACTGATCGGCGCCTCACCGGTCTCGACGGGGTGGCCGGGCCGCTACGACCATTTCGTCACGCCGCTCGGCGTGTTCGAGCATACGCCGAGCAACATGGATTTTCGGGCTGAAGGCACGCTGAACGAAAACGGCATACGCGGCTACGGCGCACGCGACATGCGCATTTTCGATTTCGGTTGGACCGATGCCGAGCGCGGTTGGGGCAAGGGTGGAATATCGTCGATGCGTTTTCAAATGCATGCGACCGACCCCGACAAGCTCGAGCCCTTACTCGGCATTCGCCACTCGAAGGGCTGTGTGCGAATCCCCAATTCCCTCGATCGCTTCCTGGACCATCACGGGGTGCTCGACGCCGAATACGAGGCGGTGGCCGATGCCGGCATCGGCCTTTGGGTCTTGCATCCGGACCGTGCCGTCACCCCATGGGCCGGGCGCTATTTGGTCGTGATCGATTCGAGAGCGAAAGTCCGGCCCGCATGGTCGCCGCTGCCGCGGCCGGAGCTGCGGGCGCGGATGCGGGGCAATGCCGACACGGCGGACTAAGGTTGTGCCCAAGGTTCGCTGACGCGCCGATCAATCAATCCGCCACCCAAGCCCGACCCAAGCTCGACGACGCTGTGCGGCCTCCTCGGCACGACGCATTACCGGCCCAGCCAGATCGCTCCCGCGCCGAGCAGCATGCCGCCCAGCGCACAGGCCCACAGCAAGCGTCGCGTGAGAATCTGCTCGCGCCGCAGTTGCACGAGCCAGGCGACCGAATCGCGCCGTTCGTGGTGCTCGTGCCAATGCTGAAGACGTTGGGCGAGCAGCGTCGGCAGACGCGGCATCGTCGCCAGATGCGGCAATTCGCGCGAAAGGCGCTTGATCCAGCCGCGGTGGCCGACGTCCTCTCGGGCCAGCGCCTTGAGCGAGCCTTTGACGATGGCCCAGGTGTCGAGGCTCGGCGCGAGCGTGCGCGCGATCGATTCGGCCCGCTCGAGCGCTTGATGCGCGAGCGCGAGCGCCGCAGAGATCTGGCCGTCGAATGGCTCGACAGCGCCGAGCAGGTGCTGCAAGAGCGCGGCGGCTGAACGAGCGTCGATCGTTGCGGCGAAATGGGGTTCCGCGCGCGTGCGCAACTCCGCTTCCAATAGTTCGCCGCGCGTCTCGGGGGCGACGTGACCGGCTTGGCGGTGCATCGCCGCCAACTGGCCGTACTCCTGCTCGAACAACGCGCAAGCGCCATGAATGAAGAATTCGCGCTCCGGCTCACTGAGCGTCGTCATGGCTTTGCCGTCGCCGAACACGAGCTTGCCGAACGTGGCGGACTCGACGCTCACGCGCAAGCGTTCGGCGTCCAGAGCGGCGTGGAAAAAACCGTGGGAGAACGCTTGCTCGACGATCACTTCGACGACGCGCTCGGCCAGCGCCTCCTGATCGATGCCGCGCCGGCGCAGCGCGTCCAGATCGGTCACCGCGAGCGTCTCGATGTGCTCGATGACGAGCGCATGGTCGCTGCTCAGCTCCCAAACGACGTCCGGCACGACGACGCGCTCGTCGTTGCGCAAATGCTGCCCCGTCTGCGACAGATTCGCCGCCTCGGCGCGTAGGTCGAAGCGGCGTTGCACTTCGACCGCAAGGGCTTGTGCCAGCGGATGCAACCGCAACGCGCGCGCGGCGGGCAGAAAGCGATCGAGCCAGCGGGCGACCCATCCGAGCACGGCGATATCGTCGTCGATGCGCTCGATCTCCTGCACCCTGAGCAATTTGACGGCGACATCGACATAACCGCGGCCTTCGCGAGTCGTGCTCTCTGGCCGGGCCAACTGAGCGGCATGCACCTGTTCGCCGATGCTGCTGTCGAGCGCGACGAGGTCGATGGCGGCGAAAGCGAGGTCGGGCGGGCGCGGCAGCGCCGCGCGCAGTGCGGGCAGCACGGCGTCGGGAGGGAGCGGCGCGGCGAGCGCGGCTTCTGCGCGGGCGATCAGGTCGAACGCCTCGTGCAGAGAGCGGACGAGCGCTTGCGGATTCTGCGCGAATTGGCTAGCGAAGGCGCTGGCGAGCGGCCCCAGGAGCGGGAGCGCTCTATGCAGTGCTTCTCTTGCATGCGGGGACGCGTGCAGCCGAAGCGCTAGCGTGGCGACCCAATGCAAGCGGTGCTCGCGAGGCGTGGCGGACCACAGCAGGCGCGCGCCGTAGCGCAGCGCGAAACACAGCAGGAGCAGCCGGCGAAACGTAGTGCGCATAAAAGGAGACGGAAAGCCGGACAAATTGGTAAGGATACGGACGGCAAGCATGCCACGAGCCGCTGGCCGTGTGCATGCACGGATGTCATCGAAAGTGCGATGAAGGCGGCTTGTTGCGGCGGCGCACAACGAGAAAAACTCTACTGACCCCTAAAGTTGCGCCTCGCCTTGCCGTAAAGGGGACATCGGCCCGTCGGTGCTTACCCGCAACGAGCACAACGTGCGCCTCGCCTGCCTCGACGGGACGTACGTCGTTGTTGTCATCCATGAGAGAGTCAACGATGTCGCATCATGCATTCTTCAATCGACTGTTCCCACAAGGCGTGGCAGTCGATCTCGGCACGGCCAACACGCTCATCTATACGCGCGGCAAAGGCATCGTCCTGAACCAGCCGTCGGTCGTCTGCTTCCAGAAGAACACGGATGTCGGCCAGGCCCGCGTGACCGCGGTCGGCGATCAAGCGAAGCAATTGCTCGGGCGTTCGCCAGGCAACGTCGAAGCCGTGCGGCCGATGCGCCATGGCGTCATCGCCAATTTTTCCGCCGCCGAGCGCATGTTCCGCGAGTTCATCGATATGGCGCGACTGCGCTCGATGTTCGGCCGCAGAGCCGAGTTCACGATTTGCGTCCCGTCGAATGCGACGGCGGTCGAGCGGCGCGCGATCCGCGAGGCGGCGCTGGCCGCCGGGGCCGCCAGAGTGACGCTGATCGGCGAATCCCTGGCTGCCGCGGTCGGAGCCGGGTTGCCCGTCTCGGAGGCGCGCGGCTCGATGGTCGTCGACATCGGCGGCGGCACCACGGAGGTGGGGGTCGTCTCGCTTGGAGGCGTGGCCTACCAAACCTCGGTGCGTGTGGGTGGCGACCAATTCGATGCGGCGATCGTCAGCCATGTGCGAAGCACTTACGGCGTGATCCTCGGCGATCAGACGGCCGAACTCGTGAAGAAGACGATCGGCACGGCGACGCTCGACGTGCCGCACCAGCGGATGCGCGCGGTCGGACGCAGCTTGAACGACGGCCTGCCGCGCACGGTCGAGTTGACCAACCACGACGTGGCCGAGGCGCTGGCCGTGCCGTTGAAAACCGTCATCGGAGCCGTCAAGAATGCGCTCGAGAACGCGCCGCCCGAACTCGTCACCGACATCGCCGACACGGGCATCGTGCTGACGGGCGGCGGCGCGTTGTTGGCCAATCTCGACAAGCGGCTTTGCGAGGAAACCGGACTGACCGTGCGCATCGCGGACGAGCCGCTCACCTGCGCCGTGCGCGGGGCGGGCGCGGCGGCCGACTATGTCGATTCGGCCTCGTTCTTGCAATAAATCGGAAAATTCCACACGGCGCGGGGCGCGATTGGGCGCGTGCCGCTCGGGACAGCGCCGCTCACGGCGGCGCGGCGCATAGGTCCGATTCGGGTTGCGATGAGCGGGGGCCGAGAGCTGGCCGCCCCGGTGGTACCATCCCCATTTCGTTCTCTGCGTTCGCTAGCGCCGGCCGTTTATGCCCTCGATCAGCCAACTCAACGTTTATCCCATCAAGTCGTGTGCCGCCATTGCGCGCGACGCTGTGCGCCTAACCCATTACGGCCTCGAGTACGATCGCAACTGGATGGTGATCGATGCGCGCGGCCGCTTCATCAGTCAACGTACGCATGCACGTCTTGCGCTGGTTCAGCCAGCGTTCGAAGGCGATGCGCTGGCCGTCCGCGCGCCGGGCATGGATACGCTGCGTCTTGCGCTCGACGCTGCCGCGCTCGAGGGGGCGCCCGTCGTCGCGGCTTCGGTCTGGGGCGATACGGTGCCGGCGCTGGATGCAGGGCAAGAGGCCGAGCGCTGGTTCTCCGATTTCCTCGGCGAGCCGGTGCGCCTCGTGCGTTTCGAGCCAGGCTATGAACGGACGGCGAGCCGCGACTGGACGGGCGAGGTCGCGGCGAACGTCTACTTCGCCGATGGCTTTCCGCTGCTCGTGATCGGCCAGGCCTCGCTCGACGACTTGAACGCGCGTTTGGCAAGCAAAGGCGTCGATCCGATCCCGATGAATCGTTTTCGGCCGAACCTCGTCATCGAGGGGATGCCCGCTTACGAAGAGGACTACACAGAGTCCTTATCGATTGCCGCGGCGAGCGGGGAGATCGCGCTGCGCATCGTCAAGCCATGCACGCGCTGCCCGATTCCCACGATCG
Source organism: Trinickia sp. Y13 (assembly GCF_029522115.1). GTDB lineage: Bacteria > Pseudomonadota > Gammaproteobacteria > Burkholderiales > Burkholderiaceae > Trinickia. The sequence goes on from NZ_JAKWFK010000005.1 coordinate 351,683, forward strand.
ATCAAGCCCGCGGCATGCCAGACCCGCGCTGGCCGACGGAACCGACCGATACCCTGAGCGCCTACCGCGCCGACAGCCGCATGGACGGCGCGCTCACGTTCGGGCAGAACGCCATCATTCTCGCCGGTGTTGGCGGCATCTTGGAGGTCGGTCAAACGGTCGACGCCGAACTGCGCTTCGATGCATGAGCGAGACCGCGCTCATGACTGCTCACTCCGCTAGGGCGGGCCGCGTCTCGGCAGCGCCTGTCGACGAAGTCCGCTCGATTGCCCTCGACAACGGCCTGCGCATGCCTTACGTCGAGCGCGGCGCCGGCCCGCTCATCCTATTCGTGCACGGCTCGCTTTGCGACTATCGGTATTGGCAACCGCAACTTGCGGGCTTATCCGGCCGCTACCGCTGCGTCGCCGTGAGCTTGACGCATTATTGGCCGCTGCCGGGTTTGCCGCGCACGTTTCCGTTCAGTTGGAGCCGGCACGCCGACGAGCTCGCCGAATTCCTAGAAAAGCTCGACGGCGGCCCCGCACACGTTGTCGCCCATTCGCGCGGGGGCGCGGTAGCGTTTCAATTCGCCGTGCGTCATCCCCAGCACCTGCAAACGCTCACGCTCGCCGATCCGGGCGGCCCGCTATCGGCGCCCGCGCAGCCCCATGCGGTGCTGCCCGATACGGTCAATGCGCTGCGCGCGCGCGCCGCTCAATTGATCGAACAGGGGCACACGGAGCCCGGCGTGCAGCTGTTCGTCGATTCGGTAAGCCGGGTCGGCTCGTGGGCCAAGAGCACGCAGGCGTTTCGCGCGATGGCGCTGGACAATGCGTCGACGCTACCGTTGCAATTCAAGGACCCGCTGCCCGCCTACCGGCGTGAAGACGCATGGAGTTTGAGGTGCCCGGCGCTCCTGATCGACGGCGAGAAGAGCCCCGACTTGTTCCGGCGCAACGTGAATATGCTCGAGGGTTGGCTGCCCGATGTCCGGCGCCATACGATACGCGGCGCTTCGCATGGAATGAATCTGGCGCACCCCAGCGCGTTCAATCGCCACGTCGACGAATTTCTGCGCGAATTGGATTGAGCGCGCCGGTTGGGTAGGCGCGCCGCGCGGGCATCGGGTTTGCGCCGCTGCCTGAACGCGGAAACTTTGGCTTGTTCGGCTGTTCTATGCATGGGTCGCCTACAATCGAGGCAGGCCGACGGCCTGCACAGCATGGGCTTGGAGCAAAGGAGCTAAACGATGCTCGACACCGAAGCACTCAGCGACACCCCAACGCAAACCGGCGCCCCGTTGCGCGGCGAGCCGGACGGCGCATTCATCGCGCCGGAGCACCCTTACATCGCCCGGACGAGCCAGTATGTCTTGAAGTCGGGCGACACATTCGTCGTTAACGATCCCCTGGGGGACATCAACGGTGTCGACGACGGTCTGTTCGTCAACGACACGCGCATGCTGTCGCAATTGCGGCTCACGTTCGGCGGCAGAGCGCCATCGCTGCTCTCGGGCAACGTCAGCAACGACAATGCCTCGTTCACGGCGCATCTCACGAATAGGCCGCTGCCGCCCATAGGCGATGAAGGGACGCCCGAGGGCGTGATTCACGTCGAACGCTTGCGCATCCTGAGCGGCACGGTCCTTTACGAAGCGATTACGTTGACGAACTACGGCTACAGCGACGCGGTCGTGCCGCTGTCGATCTCGTTCGCCAGCGATTTCAAAGACATGTTCGAAGTGCGCGGCTTGAAGCGCACGCAACACGGCACCAACGAGCCGCCGAAGGTCGGCCGCGACGACGTGCGTCTAGGCTATGTTGGCCTAGATCGAGTGCAACGGCACGTCGACGTCGCATTCGCCCCGACGCCGAATCACTTGTTCGCCGATCGCGCCGATTACACGATCGAACTGTCGGCGCACGCTTGCGTTTCGATTTACCTGTCGGTCGCGACCCACACCCATGCGCTGGCGGCCCAGCAAGGGGCCGAGCCGACGAGTGCGCAAGTTGCGCAGCCGCCGCACAGTTCGCACCCGGCGCATTTGACGCAGATCGACGCCGTGCGGCCGCGCGTAGGGCGGGCGGCTGTGCGCGCGGCGCTGGCGAACGCACACTTGTCGATGCGCGAACGCCGTCGGGCGACGGCCCGGGTGCGCTCGAGCAATCCATTGTTCAACGCATGGATCGAGCGCTCGTTCGCCGATCTGAGCCTGCTTACGACGGACCTGCCGACGGGGCCCTATCCATACGCGGGCATCCCATGGTTCTCGACGCCGTTCGGGCGCGATGCAGTCGTCACATCGTTGCAGACCTTATGGCTGCAGCCGTGGCTCGCGCGCGGCGTGCTGCGTTTTCTTGCCGAACATCAGGCCCGCGAAGATTCGAAGTTCCGCGATGCGGCGACGGGCAAGATCATGCATGAAATGCGCAAGAGCGAAATGGCCGCTACGGGCGAGGTGCCATTCGCGCTGTACTACGGCGGTGTGGACACCACTCCGCTGTTCATCGTGCTCGCTGGCGCCTATGCGTCTCGCACGGGAGACCAAGCATTCATCGCCGAGTTATGGCCGGCGCTCGAGCGCGCCGCACAGTGGGTCGCGAATGTCTGCGACAAGAACCCCAACGGGCTCGTCGATTATCGTTGCGAGTCCGATCGTGGTCTCGCCAATCAAGGCTGGAAGGATAGCCACGACTCGGTCTTTCATGCAGACGGCAGAATGCCCGACGGCCCGATCGCACTCGTCGAAGTGCAGGCTTACGCGAGTGCGGCGTTCGATACGATGGCCGGATTCGCGGCGCAACGCGGGCTGGCCGAAGACTCGGCGCGCTACGCGGCTCGTGCCGCGGCGCTGCGCGAGCGCGTGGAGGCACTGTATTGGATGCCCGATCAGGATTTTTACGGCATTGCCCTCGATGGCCACGGCGAGCTATGCCGCGTGCTCGCGTCGAATGCCGGGCACTTGCTCGCCTTCGGGCTGCCCTCGCGCGCGCGGGGAGAGGCGGTAGCCAAGCAACTGCAATCGACGCTGTTCCATACGGGATGGGGCGTGCGCACGCTCGCCGCGGGGCAAGCGCGCTTCAACCCGATGGCTTATCACAACGGGTCGGTTTGGCCGCACGATAACGCGCTGTGCGCGCGCGGGCTGGCGCGCTACGGCAACAAGCAGGCCGCCGTGCGTTTGCTGCAGGCCCTGTTCGAAGCGGCCGTCAGCTTCGATATGCGCCTGCCGGAGCTTTTTTGCGGCTTCACACGCCGGCGCGGCGAGCCGCCCACGGCCTATCCGGTGGCTTGTCTGCCGCAAGCCTGGGCCGCGGGCGCGCCGTTCATGATGCTCGAAGCATGTCTAGGCGTCACCGTCGACGCTGTGCGTGGCGAGGTGCGCATCGATCAGCCCGCACTGCCAGAAGGGATCGACTGGCTCGAATTGCGCAATCTGCGCGTCGGCGAAGGCTCGGTATCGATCACGTTCCGGCGTCTCGGCGAGAAGGTGGTTCCGTCGACCAACGACGGAAACGTACGCGTCGTGGCAATGTTGTGATGCCGCGCGGCCTCGGCCTCGGTCTTCAGCGAAAGCGGAACCGTTCGCCTTGCAGTTTCGATGCACCCGTGCGAGGCATGCCCGGGCGCAGTTGCCACTTGGGCACGAAGTCGGGCCCGTAGATAAGCGGCGCCATGCGCGCGCCGGAATTCGTCGCGCCGGACTTGACGTGCAGCACCGTGAAGTTGCCGGTCGCGAGTTGCGTCGCTGAAAGCAGCGGGTTCGGAGCGGACAGCGCGGTATCGTCGGTTGCCTGAGCGGCGAGCGGAAGCATGCCGGCCACGCAGGCGATGCTCAGCGATGCGATTAGTGGATGAGACATGGCTGGACCTCATCGTCGTGAGAAAGCGTAGCTGCCTTCGCGGCAGCAACGGTGTGCGGCGCGCGATCGACTCGCCCGTCGCCGCACGCCGATGCGCATGAAATCTAGGCAGCGATGCTTAAAAAAAGCTTAAAAATGCACGGCGCCGGCCCGACACGGAGAAGGCGCGACGGGGGCGGTCAGGCTTCGAGTGCAAGCAAAGCAAAAGTTGCAAGCCAGTGCTCGCCCATGTAATCGCCGGCGACGTGAGCGAGCGCCGTATTCAGATGCGTTTGCGCTGCTTGCTCTAATGCAAGCTTGCGCGCGTCGCCTTCGGGCAGGGCCGCTGCGATCGAACGCTGGCACCACGCGCGGCTCAAGTTCAGGCCGTCCAGATGTGCGATCTTGCCGTCGGTGCGATCGGTGACGGTGGCCGGCGTGAACAAGGTTGCCGGTTGCCGCTGCGAAAGACGCGGCAGGAACCGATCGAACCAGACGAAGAATGCGTCGAGCGGCAATACGCGCCGCATCAATTCGGCTTCCATGAGCGTCGGCGAGAGGAATTCGTCGCCGCTCGGCTCCCATGCTTGGCAGTCGACATCATGCTCGTACCAGCGCCGGGCAGTGGCTTCGATCAGCGCGCCGAACGACGTTCTGCCCGTTTCGCGCGCGAAATCGAGCGCGAGCGCAAGCGCAAACGCGGTGTTGAAATGCGTCCCGACGCGCAGCGGATAAGTCGCCTTGGGCAAAAACTCCGTGAAGCGCTCGATGAACCAGCCCGTCAGCGGCGCAAGCGTCGCGGCCCATCGCGTGGCTTCGGTGGAGCGCATGGCATCGAGTTGACCGGCGAGCGCGAGCAACCAGCCCCAGCCATACGGCCGTTCGAACCCACTATTGTGAGGCAGACTCAAGTAAGCGAGTTCGCCCGCCACATTGGCTGGCGTGAAATGCGCGTCCACGACGGCGCGAATCTGCGGCGCTTGCGGCAAGCCGGGATATCGGTCCAGCAGACGCAACAGCAACCAATAGCCATGCACGCATGAGTGCCAGTCGTAGCTGCCGTAGAAAATCGGATGAAGTTCACGCGGCGATCGCACGTCTTGCGGGCCGGCGAGCGAGTGCGTGAGCTTGTTCGGGTATTCGCGGGTGAGATGGGCCAGTGCGAGGGCGGCGAATTTGGCGGCAATCGCGGGCGTGAGTCGAGTCGTCATCGAGGCGGGAAGTCGATCGGATGGAGTGCGCTAACGATAGTCCGGCGCAAAAGCTTCGGCAAGCCATGGGCGAGAACGATTCGGGGGGCGCTGGGAACTCGACGATGGCGGCAGCCGCACCGCCGTTTCAATCGCCCGTTTTGACCCGTCGCGTTTGGCGCTTGCCGTTAGCCGCGACCGATGCCTCGGATTCGTCGCGCTCGTCGCGTTCGAACTGGGGGGCCGCTTCGTAGCGACGCATCGCCTCGCTCAAGTCGTCCTTGAGGCGCAGCAGCGACGCAACGGCCGGCGCGGGCGGCTGCAGCGCGGTCCAGAGCACATCGACGAGGCGTTCTGCCGTGGCGTCGATGTCGGGGGTGCGCTGCCCCAGCGTTGCGTCCCACAGCACGTGCTCCATCGGGCCGAACACCATCGAGCGCATCAAGCGCAGCGGCACATCGGTGCGAATCTGTCCCGCTTGCTGCGCCTGCGCGAGCACCCGCATGAGCGGAGCCGTATAACGGCGTTGCAACGCCGTCAGTTCGGCGCTCAATTCGTGATGTTTCGCGCGGCCTTCCGACAACACGAGCGAGCACATGCCGGTGCCGTGCACGAGCATCAAGCGCAGATGGGTGCGAACGATGAAGGCGAATTGTTGGCGCGGGCCGCTCTCTCGCGGCAGCCCGGTCTCGATGGCGGCGATGATTTCGTCGTACCAATCGGCGATCACGCGCGCGCACAGTTCGCGTTTGCCGCGAAAGTAGCTGAAGACGGTCGCCTCCGACACGCCGAGCCGTTGGGCGATCTCGGCCGTTGTCGCGCGCTCGTAGCCTTTTTCCGAGAACACTTCGCGCCCGGCCCGAAGAATGTCCTTTACGCGTTGCTGCGACTTGCGTCCGGCCGGCTGGCGACGGGCGCCGCTTGCTTCGGCCTTCGGTTCTTCAACGGCTTGAGTCATATTCAACTTTGGCGGATCGGCGCGGATGGTGCATAGGATAGTAGCACCTGTGTTGGCGCACGGCATGTGGGTATATGGGAAAATGAGTATTCCTCAAAAAAATTGTTGACGCTTACGTAAATGTGGCGTGAAATGCGCGGTGATCGAGCGCGCTTGCCGCTCGCGGGCCGGTCCGGCCCCAATCGGAATTCGAGGAGACATCCATGAGCAATGTGCCTGGTTTGCAATTCGCGCTCGGCGAAGACATCGACATGCTGCGCGATACGCTCGCCCATTTCGCTGCGAAGGAAATCGCCCCCCGCGCGGCCGAGATCGACCGCACCGATCAATTCCCGATGGACCTGTGGCGCAAGTTCGGCGAACTCGGCGTGCTCGGCATGACCGTTTCGGAGGAGTACGGCGGCGCGAACATGGGCTATACGGCGCACATGGTGGCGATGGAAGAGATTTCGCGCGCATCGGCGTCGGTCGGTTTGTCGTACGGCGCGCACTCGAACCTCTGCGTCAATCAAATCCACCGCAACGGCACCCCGGCGCAAAAGAGCAAATACTTGCCCAAGCTCGTGTCGGGCGAGCACGTCGGCGCGCTGGCGATGAGCGAGCCCAACGCCGGTTCGGACGTCGTCAGCATGAAGCTGCGCGCCGATAAGCGCGGCGATCGGTACGTATTGAACGGCACCAAGATGTGGATCACGAACGGGCCCGATTGCGACACGCTCGTGGTCTATGCGAAGACGGACGTCGAAGCCGGCCCGCGCGGCATCACGGCTTTCATCGCCGAGAAAGGAATGAAGGGCTTCTCGGTCGCGCAAAAGCTCGACAAGCTCGGCATGCGCGGCTCGCATACGGGCGAGCTCGTGTTCGAAGACGTGGAAGTGCCGGAGGAAAACATCCTCGGCAGCCTGCACGGCGGCGTGAAGGTGCTCATGAGCGGCCTCGACTACGAGCGCGCCGTGCTCGCCGGCGGCCCGACCGGCATCATGCTCGCCTGCATGGACGCCGTCGTGCCCTACATTCACGACCGCAAGCAGTTCGGCCAGGCGATTGGCGAATTTCAACTGATCCAAGGCAAGGTCGCCGATCTCTACACCACGTTGCAAGCATGCCGCGCTTATCTGTACGCGGTGGGCCGCCAGCTCGACACGCTCGGTAAGGAACACGTGCGGCAAGTGCGCAAGGATTGCGCGGGCGTCATTCTCTATACGGCGGAGAAAGCCACGTGGATGGCCGGCGAAGCCATCCAGATTCTCGGCGGCAACGGCTACATCAACGAATACCCTGTCGGCCGGTTGTGGCGCGATGCGAAGCTCTACGAAATCGGCGCGGGCACGAGCGAAATCCGCCGCATGCTGATCGGCCGCGAGCTGTTCGCCGAGACGGTTTGACGCCGCTCTCGATCCACCTTTGAGTTACAAGCTGCGAGACGGAGCACCGAGCTTATGCCGATCATCGAAAGCAAGTTGAACCCACGCTCGGACGAGTTTCGAGCGAATGCCGCCGCACTGGAGGCGCTCGTCGCCGATCTGCGCGCGAAGGTCGCGCATGTCGCGATGGGCGGCGGCCAGGCCGCGCGCGACAAGCACGTCTCGCGCGGCAAGCTGCTGCCGCGCGATCGAATCGCGCAGTTGCTCGATCCCGGCACGCCGTTTCTCGAGTTCTCGCAACTGGCCGCGTTCGGCATGTATCACGATGCGGCGCCGGGCGCGGGCGTCATCACGGGGATCGGCCGCATCGCGGGACAAGAATGCGTGATCGTCTGCAACGATGCGACGGTCAAGGGCGGAACTTACTATCCGATCACCGTCAAGAAGCACGTGCGCGCGCAGGAAATCGCATTCGAAAACCGGCTGCCGTGCGTCTATCTCGTCGATTCGGGCGGCGCGAACCTGCCCAATCAAGACGAGGTGTTTCCCGATCGCGATCATTTCGGCCGCATCTTTTTCAATCAAGCGAACATGTCGGCCGCGGGCATTGCGCAGATCGCCGTCGTGATGGGCTCGTGCACGGCGGGCGGTGCCTATGTGCCCGCGATGAGCGACGAATCGATCATCGTCAAGAATCAAGGCACGATCTTTCTGGGCGGCCCGCCGCTCGTCAAAGCGGCCACGGGCGAGGAAGTGAGCGCCGAGGATCTCGGCGGGGGCGATGTCCACACGCGTTTGTCGGGTGTGGTCGATCATCTCGCGCAGAACGATGCGCACGCGTTGGCGCTCGCACGCGGCATCGTCGGCAAGCTCAACTTGACGAAGCAGCCCGCGCTTGCCCTGCGCGCGCCGAAGCCGCCGCGCTACGATGCCCAAAGCCTTTACGGCGTGATTCCCGTCGATACGCGCAAGCCGTTCGACGTGCGCGAAGTGATCGCCCGCATCGTCGACGATTCCGAGTTCGACGAATTCAAGGCGCGTTACGGCACGACGCTCGTCACCGGCTTTGCGCATATCTGGGGCCACCCCGTCGGCATCATCGCCAACAACGGCATCTTGTTCTCCGAATCAGCGCTCAAGGGCGCGCACTTCATCGAGCTTTGCTGCCAGCGCAAGATCCCGCTCGTGTTCCTGCAAAACATCACGGGTTTCATGGTGGGCCGCAAGTACGAGAACGAAGGGATCGCGAGAAATGGGGCGAAGATGGTGACCGCCGTTGCGACTGCCAAGGTGCCCAAGTTTACGGTCATCATCGGCGGCTCGTTCGGTGCGGGGAATTACGGCATGTGCGGCCGTGCTTATTCGCCGCGCTTCCTATGGATGTGGCCGAACGCGCGCATCTCGGTGATGGGCGGCGAGCAGGCCGCTTCGGTCCTCGCCACGGTTAAGCGCGACGGGATCGAAGCGAAAGGCGGCACGTGGAGCCCCGACGAGGAAGAAGCGTTCAAGCGCCCGATTCGCGAGCAATACGAGCATCAAGGGCATCCGTACTACGCGAGCGCGCGGTTGTGGGACGACGGCGTGATCGATCCGGCGCAAACGCGCGATGTGTTGGGCCTCGGGCTCTCGGCGGCGATGAACGCGCCCATCGAGGAGACGCGCTTCGGCGTGTTCAGAATGTGATGGTGATGCGGGCAAGGCGCGTTCGCAAGCTTGGATTCGGGGCGAACGCAACCTAGCCCAAGGCAAGGAGACGCTCAATGCAGTACAGCATGTTGGAAGTTCGATTTGCGGCCCATGTGGCGACGGTGACGCTCAATCGCCCCGACGTTCGCAATGCGTTCAACGAGACGACGATCGCCGAGTTGACCGATGCGTTCCGTCGACTCGATGCGCGCGACGACGTGCGTGCGATCGTGCTCGCGGCCAACGGCCCGGCGTTTTGCGCAGGGGCCGATCTGAACTGGATGAAGAAGATGGCCACGTTCTCCGACGAGGAAAATCGGGTCGACGCGCGCCGTCTCGCCGATATGTTGTCGGCCATCTACCGTGTCTCGAAGCCGGTCGTCGCGCGTGTGTCGGGCGATGCCTTCGCAGGCGGCGTCGGTCTCGTCGCGGCGAGCGACATCGTCGTCGCCGTGGACTCGGCGCGCTTTTGCCTCTCCGAAGCGCGGCTCGGCCTCATTGCGGCGACGATCGCGCCGTACGTCATTCGTGCGCTGGGCGAGCGCGCCTCGCGCCGCTATTTCACGACGGCCGAGCCGTTCGACGCCGCGACGGCGCTAAGGCTCGGGCTCGTGCATGAAGTGGTCGCCGCCGATGCGCTCGATACCCGCATCGGAAAGATCACGGCTGCGCTGTGCGCGAATGGCCCGCAGGCGGTGCGCGAATCCAAGCGCCTGGTGCAAGACGTCGCCGGCCGCGTGTTGGACGAAACCTTGATCGACGATACCGCCCGCCGCATCGCGCGAATCCGCGCGAGCGAGGAGGGGCGCGAAGGCGTCGCGTCGTTCCTCGAAAAGCGCGCGCCCGCGTGGGCAGCGCACTGACCGCCATCCCATAGCCGCTTCACTGCGAGACACTCCATGTTCAACAAGATTTTGATTGCGAATCGCGGCGAGATCGCCTGCCGCGTGGCCGCGACGTGCAAGCGGCTCGGGATTGCGAGCGTCGCCGTCTATTCCGATGCGGACGCCAATGCGAAGCACGTGGCGGCATGCGACGAAGCGGTCCATATCGGCGGTGCGGCGGCGAGCGAGAGCTATCTGCGCATCGAGCGCATCATCGATGCAGCATTGCGCACGGGCGCACAGGCCGTTCATCCGGGCTACGGATTCCTTTCGGAGAACGAAGCATTTGCGCAAGCGTGCGAGGCGGCCGGGCTCGTTTTCATCGGGCCGCCGGTGTCGGCCATCGCGGCGATGGGGTCGAAGGCGGCGGCCAAAGCGCTGATGCACGCAGCGGACGTGCCGCTCGTGCCGGGCTATCACGGCGACGAGCAAGATGCCGAGTTGCTGCAGCGCGAAGCCGATGCCATCGGCTACCCGGTGTTGCTCAAGGCGAGCGCCGGGGGCGGAGGCAAGGGCATGCGCGTGGTCGAGAAGCGGGAAGACTTCGCTGCCGCGCTGGCATCGTGCAAGCGTGAGGCGGCAAGCAGCTTCGGCAACGATCGCGTGCTCATCGAAAAGTATTTGACGCGTCCGCGTCACGTCGAAGTGCAAGTGTTCGCCGATCGGCACGGCGGCGCGGTTTACTTGTTCGATCGCGATTGCTCGGTGCAGCGGCGCCATCAAAAAGTCCTCGAGGAAGCGCCTGCGCCCGGGCTCTCCGACCGCGTGCGACGCGCGATGGGCGAAGCCGCGGTGGCGGCGGCGCAGGCGGTCTCCTATGTCGGCGCGGGCACGGTCGAATTCATCATGACCGACAGCGCGTTCTATTTCATGGAGATGAATACGCGGCTGCAGGTGGAGCATCCGGTCACCGAAATGATCACGGGGCAGGATCTCGTCGAATGGCAACTGCGCGTGGCCGCCGGCGAGCCGCTGCCGCTCGCGCAAGAACAATTGCGCATCGACGGCCATGCGATCGAAGCGCGCGTGTACGCCGAGAATCCGGCGCGCGGGTTCTTGCCATCGACGGGCACGCTCAAGTATCTGCGCATGCCGCAGAGCGTCGAGTTCGCGATCGGCGCGCCCGAGCGAGCGCCGGTGCGGATCGATAGCGGCGTGCGCGAAGGCGATACGATCACACCGTTTTACGATCCGATGATCGCCAAACTGATCGTGCACGGGGCCGATCGCGACGAAGCGCTCGCGCGCTTGACCCGCGCGTTGCAGGCTTGCGAGGCGGTAGGCCCGCAAACCAACGTGGCGTTCTTGCAGCGCATCGTGCAAAGCAAGCCGTTTGCGACGGCAGATCTCGATACGGGCCTGATCGAGCGTCATTACGATGCTTTGTTCGCACCGGTGGAGCGGCCGTTCAAGGCTGCCATGGCATTGGCGTGCGCGGCACTGCTCACGCGCGAGGGGGGCGTCGCACATGGCGCGTCGCCGTGGGATGCGCTATCGCATTGGCGCCTGAACGGCCGTTACCTTCAAACGATCGAATGGCGCGACGTGGAAAACGACGCCGCTTTCAAGGTCGCTTACACGCGCGAGGGCGAGGTGCGCGAGTTGGAGCACGACGGCCAGCGCGACGCGTTCGATTGGTGGCGCGGCAGCGAGCCGCATGCATTCGGAGCGCGTCTGGGCGAGCAGCGCATCACTGGGCGCGTGTTCATCGACGGCGACGTGTTTCACGTGTTTTGCCACGGCGCGGCGCTGGCGTTCGAGTGGCAGAACTTGCTGGCCCATGCGGCCGATGCCGAGCATGGCGAAGGGCGCTTGACCGCGCCGATGCCGGGGAAGGTGATTGCCGTGCTCGTCGAGCCGGGCGCCGTGGTGGAGAAAGGCGCGCCGCTGATCGTGATGGAGGCGATGAAGATGGAGCATACGATCGGTGCGCCCGCCGCGGGCAAGGTTGCCGAAGTGCTCTACGGGGTGGGCGACCAAGTGGCAGACGGTGCGCAGTTGCTCGTCATGGAGGCGCAGTAGGGCGGTCGGCTGGGCGACGCCGCCGGCATGAGTGTCGCGGCGGTGAGGTGCTCGCGCGGGGAGACGAAGCCGCGGAAGGCGAAGACGAAACGGGACAACTGCAATCGCCCCGCCTCGTTAGGCGATGCGTTTGGCCTTCATTGCGTGAAGGCGTTGCGCGGCCTCGCGTAGGCCACCCGTGACACGCAGCCGCGGGCGATCAGCGAAAATATTCTCCACAGGCATAAAACGCGTTTATTCCTGACACGAATAAACGCTCGAGATTCGCGACGCGGAACGAAAAAAGCCCGTTACTGCAGCGTGCCCCAGCGCTCCACCGCCGGCTCGGCCGAGGCCCACTTCCATTGGGCTCCCTGCTTGCAAGCGCTGGCGGTGAACCAGTACACCTTCGAATCGGGCTTGTTGCCGTCCACGAACGAGAACGCAAACTCCTTGCACGTGGCCAGCGCGCTGTCGATTTCGCGCGTCACGCGCACTTCGCCGTGACCGTTTTCGATCGGGAGCGTGTGTTCGACGCGCCACGGTTGCGCGGCGCCAACCGGCGTTTGCCCGACTAGCGCGGCAATGGCATCTTGCTGGTCGCGATGCATGGCGCGCATATAGCGATTCACCGCTTCGTCGGTGGCCGATTGCACCGCGATACCCACACCGATGCCGACCGCGGGGTTGGCCGTGACCGCGCCCGTCGCTATGCCCGCTACCGCACCGCTCGCCGCGCCGATCGACGCGCAGCCGCTCACGAGGGCGCCCGCGCCGATGCACGCGAGCGCGACGAGAATCGCGCGCTCTCTCATTGCAAGGCGCCCCATCGTTCGGTGGCAGGCTCGGCCGACGCCCACTTCCACGTATTGCCGTCGCGGCAAACCGAGGCGACGTAAAACGCGCTCGACGCCGCGTCGTTCTTGGTCGCAGCGCGATCGACGGAGAACACGATTTCCTTGCAGTCCAACGCCCCCGTGCTGATCGTGCGGCTAACCGTGACGCGGCCGTGCTCGTCGGGATCGAGCGGGACGCTATGCCGGCTCGCCCACGGCGCGACCGCGCCTACGGCCAACGGCCCGGCAGCTGCCGCGATCGTATTTTGCGTGTCGCGGTGCACTATCCGTTCCGTGTACTGCACGCCTGCTTTGGCGGCGGCGACTGCGCCAAGACCGATACCGGTCGCCACCGCCGCGTTGCGGGTGACTTTCGATGCGACGGCTGCGCCGGCGATACCGGCGCCAGCCGAGGCGCTTTCCGTGTACATGGAACTGCAGCCGCTCAAATCGGCGATGGCCGCTGCGACGAGCGCGGCGGCCGCGAACCGGCGCATTGTCTTTTGCATATCCGCTGCCTTTTTATCCATAGCCCTTTGCTTTATTACGAACTGACAGCATGAAGCACGCCTTGCGCTTGGCGAGCGTTTCAGCGCCTCATGAGGCGCCGCGGCGCGCGCGACGCCGCGGCATTTTGCAGCAATGGATTAAAAAAGGGCATTCGAAAATTGCAAAAAATTGCAAAGTTGCAGTATGAGCGAACCGCTACGAGGATGTTCGCGATTGAGCGGAAGGGGGATTTAGGCGTGCATTCGCGCATCGATGATCCAGCAGGGCTTCGGCCGAGCCCGTTCCGGCATCCGCATCGATGCTGCTGTTGACGATCAACCATCCCGCCTGCTCGGCCGAAGGGCCTGCGCCGGTGACGAGAATCGTTTGCCCGGCCATCGCGGCCGGACTCGTCGTGCCGCCGGCCACGATGTCGAAAGGATTGAAGTCGAAGGCGGGGCCCGGCATGCGCATCACGCGGTAGCGGGCGCCGTCGATCGTGAGCGGAGCCCACGCGCGCGGCGGATCGCTGCGATGCGCGGCCAGCGCCGATACCGCATCGGAGCGCATGCAGTCGATATGGATGTGCAACTGCTCTTGCGAGCGCCGCATCGCCGAATTGATTTCGAGTCCGATTTCGTCATCGGCGAGCGGAGCGCGTCGCGCTTTCTTCAGGCTGGCTTCGACGAAACTGCGCGCGCCCCATGCATCGGCCCAATAATTCGGTGCGTCGGGGGCAAGCAGGCCAGGGCTTTCAATGCCGGAAATCCGATCGGTCGGGATCAACAGATGCTGCGCCACGCCCTGTCGATCGCGCAAGATGGCGAAGCGACGAGGAAGATCGACCGTCGCGCAGATGCCGGGCTTGCCCGTCGTGCGCGCGGCGGGCACGCAGTCGAAGCTGACGATTTGCCAGAGTGCGTTGGGATCGGCTGCCGCCAGCACCGAGCATCCGGATGCGATGAGGGCGGCGCAAGCGGCTAGCGCTAGAGCGCGGCGGCGAATCGAGTTGAACATGGCCTGTCGCGTAGGTGCGGATGACGAGACGCGGCCATTGTGTCACGTAAGCCAGGCGGACGACGCCAAACTGCGCAGCGCCGTCCGTGCGCTGCCGCCGAAGGCGGCAGCCATCAGAATACCTTCGTGAGCGTCGCGAAGAACGTCGTTTGCAACGGGTTCGACACGGCGATGTTGCCCGACGAATCGGGCGCGCCCGTGGTGTAGTGATCGTAGGCGTTGGTTGCGCCCCAGCCCTTGGTCACCGCGCCCGTCAAGGTCCAGCCGCCGTCGAACGTCTTCGATACGGCAACCTTCGCGTCTTGCCAGTTGTATGCCGAGAAGTTCTGCACGCGCTGCCAGCCGTAATGCAAGAGCAGGGAGAAGCCGTGCGTCAGATCGACGTTCGTGTTCAAGTCGAGGTAGCCGGAGCCTCGGCTGCCCTTGCCGCTACCTATCCCGAGCGATTGACTGTCATAGCCGAAGTAATTCGGCGTATAGGTCAGCCAATACTTCGCCGTGAACCATTTGTAGGTCAACGCCGCGACGAACTCGCCATAGTTGTAGCTCGTGTTGCTTGCCGACATGCGCGCGCCGGGGTACACATAGTAGTAAAGCGTGCCCGTGTACGACAGATCGCCGAGCGCGCCGCCGTATCCGCCGTACAAATCCCACTCGACGCTACCCCCTTCGATGAACTTGCTGCTGACGCTCGAGAGCCACGTTCCGGCGAACAGTCCGCTCGAATGCGTGTAGTCGAACCCGCCTTGAATCGCCGGTTTGCCCCACGTCTGCCGGAAACCGCGCGAGACGTATTGCGACGCAAGCGTGACGTTGGCGGTGAACGGCGAAGCGGCGGGCGCTGCCGGGGCCGCCGGCTGCGCGCTCGCAGCCGTTGCGGCCGGCGCACTGGCAGCGCTCGGCTCGGCCGTCTGCGCGAGCGTATTGTGCGCATACAGAGATCCGGCCAAAAGCGCCGCGCCGCTGACTGCGGCGGATTTCAGGCGTGACTTCGTTTTCGAGTGAGTCATGATGCGCTCCGTCGTCGTTGTAATCGGTATGGCCGGTCAGCTCTCTCGGATGCTTATCGGGTGCGGATCCGGTTGGCTGAGTATTGCCAGCCGATATACGCCGTGCCGTGGCGTTTTTGGACGGAAATTTGTGCTTTCGCGACATGCCGATCGCGTGCGCGGTTTGCATTTGTGGCGCGCGGCCTTATGCTTCGGCGCTCGGCGGGGGACAAAGGCAGCTGCGGGACGACGCCCGTGTCGCATTTTCGCAAGCGTGCGTCGGAATTCGTCGGCCGCCCGGGGATTTTTCTCGCAACCATGTAGGCAGACTGTGCAGGCGTCGGCCTGCCGCAAGGAGACGGAAGAGATGAGTTCACCGAAGGTAAGGGTGCAGGGGCTCTGCAAGGTATTCGGCACGAACCCCAAGCAAGCGCTCGAGATGCTGGCGGCCGGCGCGACGAAGGATGAAATCTTCGCGCGATCAGGCCAGATCGTCGGCGTGCATAACGTTTCGTTCGATGTGCCCGAGGGCGAAATCTTCGTCCTCATGGGGCTGTCCGGCTCCGGCAAGTCGACGCTGATTCGCCTGATCAATCGGCTCGTCGATCCGACCGCGGGTCAGGTGCTGATCGACGGACGCGACATCGCATCGGCGCGGCGCCGCGAGCTCACCGCGCTGCGTCGAACGGACATGAGCATGGTGTTTCAGTCGTTCGCGCTCATGCCGCAGCGCACCGTGCTGTCGAACGCGGCGTTCGGGCTCGAAGTGGCCGGGCTCTCGCGCAAGGCGCGCGAAGCGCGCGCGATGACGGTGCTCGAGCAAGTCGGGCTAGCGCCATTCGCCCATAAGCTGCCGGCCGAGCTGTCGGGCGGCATGCAACAGCGCGTCGGTCTGGCTCGCGCCCTCGCCGTGAACCCGTCGCTGATGATCATGGACGAAGCCTTCTCGGCGCTCGATCCGCTCAAGCGCAAGGAAATGCAGAACGTGTTGCTGCAACTGCAAAAAGAGCAGCGCCGCACGATTCTGTTCGTCTCGCACGATTTGGAAGAGGCGCTGCGCATCGGCAACCGCATCGCGATCATGGAAGGCGGTTGCCTCGTGCAACTTGGCACGCCGCAGGAAATCATCGGCCGCCCTGCGAACGATTACGTGCGTGCCTTTTTCGAGGGCGTCGACACGAGCCGCTATCTGACGGCGGGCGACTTGATGCAGACCGATGCCGTGCCGCTCGTCAGGCAGTTCAATGCCGCCGGCATCGCGGCGTCGTTGAACGGCAGCGCCGATTACGCATTCGTGCTCGATGCACAGCGCAAATTTCGCGGCTTCGTCACGCGCGAGGCGTTAGGCGCGAGCAGCCCTGAACTCACCCAGGTCGAGTCGATCGCGCGTAACGCGCCGCTCGACCAGGTCGTTTCGCGCGTCGTAGCGAACGCGCGCCCTCTGCCCGTCGTCGACGACGACGGCTGCTATTGCGGCTCGGTCGATCGCGCCGTCGTCCTTCAAGCCATCACCCGCACGCGAGGCTCCCATGTCTGAACTCATTCCGCTCGGCACTTGGGTCGACCAATCCGTTCACTATCTGCTCGATCACGACAGCCGCACGTTCGACGCGATCGGGCGCGGGATCGAAGCCTTCGCCGCTCTCGTCGAACATAGCTTGCAAATCATCCCGATGTGGGCGCTGATGGCGTTCTTTATCGCCATAGGGTTGTGGCGAGTCGGCTGGCGCTTCGCGTTCTTCACCACGCTGTCGTTGCTGTTGATTTACGCGACGGGGTTCTGGGATCAGACGGTCATCACGCTCGGGTTGACGCTATCGTCGACGCTGATCAGCCTTGTATTCGGCATTCCTCTCGGCATTTGGACGGCCAAGGACAAGCATGTCGCCCTCGTCGTGAGGCCGATTCTCGATCTGATGCAAACCATGCCGGCGTTCGTCTATCTGATTCCGGCAGCGATGCTGTTCGGCCTCGGCCGCGTTCCCGGCATCTTGTCGACGGTGATCTTCGCGATGCCGCCTGCGGTGCGTTTGACGAGCCTCGGGATTCGCCATGTCAATCGCGAAATCGTCGAGGCGGGGCAGGCGTTCGGTTGCACGCCATTGCAACTGCTCTACAAGGTGCAGTTTCCGAACGCGTTGCCTTCGATCATGCAGGGCGTCAATCAGACGATCATGATGGCGCTCTCGATGGTGATCATTGCGTCGATGGTTGGCGCAGGCGGTTTGGGCAACGACGTGCTGGCCAGTATTCAACGGCTGGACATCGGTCTCGGGTTCGAGAGCGGTTTGTCCGTCGTCTTGCTGGCGATCATTCTCGATCGCATTACCGAAAGCTTCGGCCGCACGCCCGGGATGGCGAACGCGCCGCGCTTCAAAGGGTTGCGCAGTGTGATGCGGCTGCGCGGCGGCGCCCAGCAGCCCGCGACGCAAAGCTGACGCGAGCGAGGCCAGCATGACGCCCGCCACCGTGATGCAGCCTGAAGCGGCTCAGTTCGCACCCGTGCATTTCGGGTTTCTGACGCTGCCGAACTTTTCGATGATCGCGTTCACGAGCGCCGTCGAAGTCCTGAGGATGACGAACTATGTCGGCCGCGCCTCGCACTATCGTTGGTCGGTCATCTCGACCGACGGCGTGCCGGTGCGCGCTAGCAACGGCGTAACGGTCACGCCCACGCGCACCCTCGAGGAAGTCGGCGTGCCCGACGTCCTGATCGTCTGCGGGGGCACGCAAATTCGCAGTGCGGTCGATACGCGCGTGAAGGCGCTGCTCGCCGATCTCGGCGCGCGCGGCGTGCCGCTCGGTGCCCTGTGCACGGGCGCTTATGCGCTCATGAGCGCCGGCTTGCTGGACGACTATCGCTGCACCGTGCATTGGGAGGACATGTCCGCGTTGCACGCGGAATTTCCTCGCGTGAAATTCTCCGACGAACTCTTCGTCATCGATCGAGACCGTTTGACCTGCACGGGCGGCACGGCGCCGCTCGATTTGATGTTGCACCTCGTGGGCGAGCGGTGCGGCCGCAATCTCGCGGCACAGGTTTCGGCCCAGTTCATTCTCGAGCGAATCCGCAGCGCTTCCGACCATCAGCCGATTCCGGTCGATGCGCGCATCGGTTTTTCGCGAGCCGAATTGATCGAAGTCGTACGGCTCATGGAGGCCAACATTGAAGAGCCGCTGTCGCTCGAGGAACTGGCGCGTCTCGTACGGCTCTCGCAGCGCCACCTTCAGCGCATGTTCAAGGTGTACCTCGATGTATCGCCAACGCATTACTACCTTTCGCTGAGGCTACGGCGCGCGCGCGACCTGCTCAGAACGACCGATACGTCGATCGCACGCGTCACCTCGGTTTGCGGCTTTCAATCACCCTGTCATTTCAGCAAAGCCTATCGAGCTCAGTTCGGCTATGCGCCAAGCCGGGAGCGCCGGCAGGCGCATTGATGCTGCTGCGATGGTTTAGGCATTCTTGTCTTTGCGGTCGATGTTCTCGAAAACGGCCAAGCGCCGACATAACTGTGCGAACTGAGGAGAGTATATGAACCATCGCTTGATGAAGTGCGGTCTGGCTGCGGCCGCTGCGATCTTGATGACGAGCGCCAATGCAGCCGATCCGGCCGCATGCCGCAACGTGCGATTCGCCGACGTGGGGTGGACCGACATCGCCGCCACGACGGGGCTCGCCTCGACCGTCTTCGAAGGACTCGGCTATAACCCGACGAAGACGATCGCCTCGGTGCCGATTACGTTCGCCGGCATCAAGAGCAAACAGATCGACGTCTTTCTCGGCTACTGGTCGCCGACCATGGACCCGATGATCGAACCGTTCGTCAAAGCTAAGCAAATCGAAGTGCTGTCCACGCCGAATCTGACCGGGGCCAAATACACGCTCGCCGTGCCCGATTATGTCTATAACGGCGGTTTGAAAACATTCGCGGATATTCAAAAGTATGCCGATAAGCTCGGCGGCCGCATATACGGCATCGAACCCGGTAACGACGGCAATGCGCTGATCAAGAAGATGATCGACGCCAACCAATTCGGACTCGGCAAGTTCAAGCTCGTGGAATCGAGCGAGGCGGGCATGCTCGTTCAGGTCAATAAGGCGACGCGCGAAAAGCAGTGGATCGTTTTCCTCGGCTGGGAACCGCATCCGATGAACGTGCAGATGAAGATCGACTACTTGAGCGGCGGCGACGATGTCTTCGGGCCGAACTACGGCGAGGCGAAGGTTTTCACGGCAACGCCGCCCGACTATTCCGCGCGCTGCCCCAACGCCGCGAAACTCGTGTCGAATCTGCATTTCACGACGGACATCGAGAATCACGTCATGATGCCGATCATGGACAAACAGGACCCGAACAAGGCGGCTGCGCAGTGGCTGAAGAAGAACCCGCAGGTGCTCGACAAGTGGCTGGCGGGTGTGACGACGATCGATGGCAAGGATGGCTTGGCCGCCGTCAAGTCGTATATTTCGACGCATTGATTAGAGCCGCGCTCGCGCGACGCACTTGTCTCGGCAGTGCGTCGCACGGGTACTCGTGTCGAACGACGGAGAAGCAGACGGAGAGGCGGAAGCAGACGCAGAAGCCGAGAAGAAAATGCGCGAAGCCTTTAAATCGCGCGGAACGCATCGCAAAGCGAGACACGCTCGCGCGAGCTAACAACCGCTACGAAAGCGCGCCCGACGCCGAGAAATACTCTTCGTACTCCTTATCATTGGACTCGCTGCCCGCCCGTTGCTCGCGGAACGCCACGGGCGGCATGCCGTACTGCTTGCGAAACTCGCGGCCCAGATGCGACGCGTCGGAGAAGCCGCAACTCGATGCGATATCCGCGACGCTTCTGTCGGAACTCGTCAACAACCAGGCGGCGGTGCGCAGACGCACGTGCTTGGCGAAGGTCTGCGGCGTCTTTCCCGTTTGCGCCTTGAACAGCCGCTCGAGCTGACGCGGCGAAAGATCGAGCTTGCAGGCCAGCTCCTCGAGCGGCAGCGCGCGCCCGACATGCTGCTCCATCAACAGAATCGCGCGCTTGATCTTCGGATGCGTAGCCGGTTCGAGCCCCGGCGGATGCGGTTGCGGCGCGTTGCCTTTCTGCATTTCGCCCACGAGCAAGATGCGCAGCGCCTTCTGCACCGTCGAATGCTCGAAGTGCCGCAGCAGGATGGCCGCGGCGACGTCGATCGAAGCCCGCCCGCCGGAGCACGTGATGCGCCGCCGATCGATCACGAACAGGCGGTCGGCTACGAGCATCTCGGCGTTTGCCGACGGGAAGCGCTCGATGAAATCCCAGTAGTGAAACCAGCTCACGCACACGCGGTGGCCCTCGAGCACGCCCGCTCGCATCAGCGTGAAGACGCCCGTGCAAATCCCGACTATCGTGGCGCCGCCGCTTGCGGCGCGCCGAATGAAGGCCAGCGTTTCGTCATCCGCTTGTGGCCCGGAATGCAGCAGCCCGCCCACCACGACGACGTAGTCGAACGGCTCAGCCTCGTCGAATGTCTCCCACGGCGTGATCTGAATGCCGCAACTCGCGCGCACGGGCGCGAGCGCCTTGCCGACGACGCTCCAAGCGCACCGGACGGGCTTGCTGAAATCGCTATCGTCGGCCGAAAGCCGCAGCATATCGACGAAGCCGGAAAACGCCGTCAGCGTGAAATTGGGCAGCAACACGATGCCGAAGCGGATGCGCTCTCGCGAGAGGGGTGAAACGAGCGGTGACGGATCGACGGCGTTCATGCGAATGAAGCTAATGAAGCTCATGAAGAATAGAGGGACCCAACCAGCGGCGTATGCATACAGCGTCGCCGCAGTGCACCTGCGACGCTTGTGTTTTTCCGCCGCCAATCATAGTTCAAACGCACGCAATGGCCTATTGGCTCGGCGTTTGGCGGCGGCATCCCAAGGCGATGCCGTTTTTGTTCTATCGGGGAATTTTACGCTTTGGTGTACTTGAGTCCATGCGTAGCGGCCCGAATCCGCGTAAATCGTCTCTCTCAACGATCGAGCGATCAACCGAAACGATCGAACGATCCCAACGCGAGGCAGCCCCATGAACGTAAGCGTCTTCGATCTATTCAAGATCGGCATCGGCCCGTCCAGTTCGCACACCGTCGGGCCGATGATCGCGGCGTGCGGCTTCGTCGCGCATGTCGAGGACGCCAATCTGCTCGCTTATGTGCGCCGCATCAAAGTCGAGCTTTACGGCTCGCTCGGCGCCACGGGCAAGGGACACGGCACGGACAAGGCGGTCTTGCTCGGCCTCGAGGGCAACTTGCCCGATACGATCGATCCCGACTTGATCGAGCCGCGGCTCGCGGCGATTCGATCGAGCAAGGCGCTGCAACTGCTGGGCCGCTCGGAAATCCGTTTCGAGGAAAAGGAAGATCTCTCGTTCTATCGCAAGCTGATGAGCGGCACGACGATCGTTCACCCCAACGGCATGCGGTTTCAGGCCTTCGACGAGCACGGCCAACTGTTGGTGGAAAAAGAGTATTACTCCGTCGGCGGCGGTTTCGTCGTCAATCGCGAGGGCGATCGCGTCAATGGCGTGCGAGCCGGCGCGCAAGTGCCGCATCCGTTTCGCACCGGCGCCGACTTGATGCGCGCATGTGCCGAAAGCGGATTGTCGATCGCCCAAGTCGCTTTCGAAAACGAATGCGTCACGCGCTCGCCCGCCGAGGTGCGCGAAGGACTGCTCGCCATTTGGCGCACCATGGCCGCCTGCGTGGAGCGCGGCTGCCGCACCGAAGGGGAGCTGCCCGGCCCGATGCGCGTGAAGCGCCGCGCCGCGGAGCTCGCCAAGAATCTGCGCGCGCGTTCGGAAGAGTCGCTGCGCGATCCGCTGTCCATGCTCGACTGGGTCAATCTGTATGCCATGGCCGTGAACGAGGAGAACGCCGCGGGCGGCAGGATCGTCACGGCGCCGACGAACGGCGCGGCCGGCGTCATTCCGGCAGTGCTGCACTACTACGTCAAATTCGTGCCGGGCGCGAACGAGAACGGCATCGTCGACTTCCTTTTGACGGCCGCCGCGATCGGCATCATCTACAAAGAGACGGCATCGATCTCGGGTGCGGAAGTGGGCTGCCAGGGCGAGGTGGGCGTGGCCTGTTCGATGGCCGCCGCGGCGCTTGCGGCCGTCATGGGCGGCACGCCGAGGCAAGTCGAGAATGCGGCCGAGATCGGCATGGAGCACAACCTCGGCATGACCTGCGACCCGGTGGGCGGGCTCGTGCAGATTCCCTGCATCGAGCGCAACGCGATGGGAGCGATCAAGGCGCTCAACGCCTCGCGCATGGCGCTCAAAGGCGACGGACAACATTATGTTTCGCTCGATTCGGTCATCAAAACGATGCGCGAGACGGGCGCGGACATGAAGACCAAATACAAGGAGACGTCGCGCGGCGGGTTGGCCGTGAACGTCATCGAATGCTAATCGACCCATCGGGACCACCGCTATGAGCCGCTTTTCGATATTCAGTCTGGTGCGCAACGGGTTGTCGTACCACGAGAACTGGGAGCGCCAATGGCGCAGCCCCGAACCCAAGCGCGAGTACGACGTCGTGATCGTCGGCGGAGGCGGGCACGGCCTTGCCACAGCCTACTACCTTGCCAAGGAGCACGGCGTGCGCAATATCGCCGTGCTCGAAAAAGGTTGGATCGGCGGCGGCAATACGGCGCGCAATACGACGATCATTCGCTCGAACTATCTGTGGGACGAATCGGCCGCGCTCTATGAGAAGGCGATGAAGCTTTGGGAAGGGCTGTCGCAAGACGTCAACTACAACGTCATGTTCAGCCAGCGCGGCGTGATGAATTTGGCCCATACGCTGCAGGACGTGCGCGATACGCAGCGGCGCGTGAACGCGAACCGCCTGAATGGCGTCGACGCCGAATTCCTGACGCCCGAGCAGATCAAGGAGATCGAGCCGACGATCAACCTGAACGCCCGCTATCCGGTGCTCGGCGCGTCGTTCCAACGGCGCGGCGGCGTGGCGCGGCACGATGCGGTGGCTTGGGGTTTCGCCCGCGGCGCGGACGCGCATGGCGTCGACATCATCCAAAACTGCCAGGTGACGGGCATTCGCCGACAAGGCGGCGCCGTGGTCGGCGTCGATACGGTGAAGGGCTTCATCAAGGCGAAGAAGGTGGCCGTGGTTGCCGCGGGCAACACCACCACGCTCGCCGACATGGCGGGCGTGCGCTTGCCGCTCGAGAGCCACCCGCTGCAGGCGCTCGTGTCCGAGCCGATCAAGCCCGTGGTCAATACCGTCGTGATGTCCAACGCGGTGCATGCGTATATCAGCCAATCCGACAAGGGCGATCTCGTGATCGGCGCGGGCATCGATCAATACACCGGGTTTGGGCAGCGCGGCAGCTTTCATGTCATCGAAGGCACGCTGGAGGCCATCGTCGAAATGTTCCCCGTGTTCTCGCGCGTGCGCATGAACCGGCAGTGGGGCGGCATCGTCGATGTCTCGCCCGACGCCTGCCCGATCATCAGCAAGACCGATGTCAAGGG
Source organism: Trinickia sp. Y13 (assembly GCF_029522115.1). Classification (GTDB taxonomy): domain Bacteria; phylum Pseudomonadota; class Gammaproteobacteria; order Burkholderiales; family Burkholderiaceae; genus Trinickia. The sequence continues at coordinate 375,444 of NZ_JAKWFK010000005.1, forward strand.
GCTCTATTTCAACTGCGGATGGGGGACGGGCGGCTTCAAGGCGACGCCCGGATCGGGGTGGGTGTTCGCGCACACGATCGCGAACGATGCGCCGCATCCGCTGAACGCGCCGTTCTCGCTCGATCGTTTCTATACGGGCCACCTCATCGACGAGCACGGCGCTGCCGCCGTCGCGCATTGACGCACCGCTACGAAGGAGAATCACATGTTGCTGATCGAATGCCCTTGGTGCGGGCCGCGCGCCGAAAGCGAGTTTTCCTGCGGCGGCGAGGCCGATATTGCACGCCCGTTGGAGCCCGAGAAACTGAGCGATCGCGAGTGGGGCGATTACCTGTTCATGCGTAAGAATCCACGCGGCGTGCATCGCGAGCAATGGCTGCATGCGCAAGGCTGCCGGCGCTGGTTCATGGCCACTCGCGATACCGTGAGCTATGCGTTCCACGGCTATGAAACGTTCGGGGGCGCGGCAGCGCCGGGCGCGAGTGAGCCGAACGGGTCTGCGCGCAAGAACACGCAAGGGGGCAAATAACATGAGCAATCAAAAAGATCGCTTGGCGACCGGCGGCCGGGTCAACCGGGCGATTCCGCTGACGTTTACGTTCAACGGCCGGACCTATCAGGGCTATCAAGGCGATACGCTCGCCTCGGCGCTACTCGCCAACGGCGTGCGTTTCGTTGCGCGAAGCTGGAAGTATCACCGGCCGCGCGGCATCGTGACGGCCGGCGTGGAAGAGCCGAACGCGATCGTTCAACTCGAGAACGGGGCGTACACCGTGCCGAATGCGCGCGCGACCGAAGTCGAGTTGTATCAAGGGCTCGTTGCGCGCAGCGTCAATGCCGAGCCTTCCTTGGAGAACGACAAGCTCGCCATCAATCAAAAGATCGCGCGCTTCATTCCGGCAGGTTTTTACTACAAGACCTTCATGTGGCCGCGCAAGTGGTGGCCGAAGTACGAGGAGAAGATTCGCGAAGCCGCCGGCCTGGGCAAGGCACCCGATACGCCCGACGCCGATCGCTATGACAAGTGCTTCGCTCATTGCGATGTGCTCGTCGTCGGCGGCGGTCCGGCAGGGCTCGCCGCGGCCCATGCGGCAGGCAGCGCCGGCGCGCGCGTGATCCTCGTCGACGATCAGCGCGAGCTGGGCGGCTCGCTCCTTTCCTGCCGTGCGCAGATCGACGGAAAAAGCGCGGTGCAGTGGGTCGAGAAGATCGAACATGCGCTCGCTCAGATGCCCGACGTCAAAGTGCTCTCGCGCAGCACCGCGTTCGGCTATCAAGATCACAATCTCGTGACCGTCGTGCAGCGGCTGACCGATCACTTGCCCGTGTCGATGCGCAAGGGTACGCGAGAACTGGTTTGGAAGATTCGCGCCAAACGCGTGATCCTGGCCACGGGTGCGCACGAGCGGCCGCTCGTGTTCGGCAACAACGATCTGCCCGGGATCATGCTGGCGTCGGCCGTGTCGACGTATATCCATCGCTACGGCGTGCTTCCGGGACGCGAGGCGGTCGTCTTCACGAATAACGACGACGGCTATCAATGCGCGCTCGATTTGAGATCGAGCGGCGCGAAGGTCACGGTGGTGGATCCGCGTGCTCAAAGCGATGGCTCGCTGCCCGCCGCGGCGCGCCGTCACGGCGTGGTCGTGATGACGGGCGCCGTGATCAATCAAGCTGCCGGCAAGCGTCAGGTGACCTCGGTCGAAGTCGCGTCGTTCGCGGGCGGCAAAGTGGGCGGGACCGTCGCGAATTTGTCGTGCGATCTCGTGGCGATGTCGGGCGGATGGAGCCCTGTGCTGCACCTGTTCGCGCAGTCGGGCGGCAAGGCGCATTGGCATGACGAGAAAGCCTGCTTCGTGCCGGGCAAGGGCATGCAGCCCGAAGTCAGCGTGGGTGCGGCATCGGGCGAATTCGGGCTCGCGCGCGGCGTGCGCTTTGCAATCGACGCTGGTGTCGAGGCTGCGCGTGCGCTCGGTTTCAAGGGCGCCTCGCGCCCCGCGTCGCCGCAAGTGGCCGATATCAAGGAATCGAAGATGCTTCCGCTGTGGCTCGTCGGTAGCCATGAGCGCGCGTCGCGCGGGCCGAAGCAGTTCGTCGATTTTCAAAACGACGTGTCGGCGGCCGACATTCTGCTTGCCGCGCGTGAAGGCTTCGAATCGGTCGAGCACGTCAAGCGTTATACGGCGATGGGTTTCGGCACGGATCAAGGCAAGCTTGGCAACATCAACGGCATGGCGATTCTCGCCCAGGCGCTTGGCAAGACGATTCCCGAAACCGGGACGACGACGTTCCGCCCCAATTACACGCCGGTCACTTTCGGCGCGATCGCGGGCCGCGAGATCGGCGACTTCATCGATCCGATCCGCAAGACCTGCATTCATGAATGGCATGTCGAGCATGGCGCATTGTTCGAGGACGTGGGCAACTGGAAGCGCCCTTGGTACTTCCCGAAAGCCGGCGAGGATCTGCATGCCGCGGTTGCCCGCGAATGCCTCGCGGTGCGAACGAGTGTCGGCATCATGGACGCTTCGACCCTCGGCAAGATCGACGTGCAGGGTCCCGACGCGGCAAAGCTGTTGAACTGGGTGTACACGAACCCCTGGTCGAAGCTCGAAGTGGGCAAGTGCCGCTACGGCTTGATGCTCGACGAGAACGGCATGGTGTTCGACGATGGCGTAACCGCGCGCTTGGGCGAGCAACACTATCTGATGTCGACGACTTCCGGCGGCGCCGCACGCGTGCTGACCTGGCTCGAGCGTTGGGTGCAAACCGAATGGCCCGACATGAAGGTGCGTATGACGTCGGTGACCGACCACTTCGCCACGTTTGCGGTGGTTGGCCCCAACAGCCGCAAGGTGCTGCGCAAGGTATGCCGAGACGTCGATTTTTCGAACGAAGCGTTCCCGTTCATGACGTTCCGGGAGGGGAAGGTTGCCGATGTTCCCGCACGCATCATGCGCATCAGCTTCTCGGGCGAGCTCGCCTACGAGGTCAACGTGCCGGCCAACGCAGGTCGCGCGGTCTGGGAAGCGTTGATGGCGGCGGGCCAAGAGTTCGACATCACGCCTTACGGCACCGAGACGATGCACGTTCTGCGTGCCGAGAAGGGCTACATCATCGTCGGCCAAGATACCGACGGTTCGATGACGCCGTTCGACTTGGGCATGGGTGGTCTCGTGGCCAAGACGAAGGATTGCCTCGGCAAGCGTTCGCTCACGCGCTCAGATACGGCGAAGGAGGGCCGCAAACAATTGGTAGGGCTCCTAACGGACGATCCTTCGTACGTCCTGCCCGAAGGCAGCCAGATCTTGCCGCAGGGCGTCAACGGACCGGCTGCGAACCAAGTCGCCACGGAACCCGTGCCGATGCTCGGGCACGTGACGTCGAGCTACTACAGCCCGATTCTGAAGCGCTCGATCGCCATGGCCGTGGTGAAGGGCGGGCTCGGCAAGATGGGGCAGAAGGTATCGATCGATCTGAACGGCAAATCGATGGCGGCGACGATTGCGAGCCCCGTCTTCTATGACGTCGAAGGAGTGCGTCAACATGTGGAATGAAAACCGAAGCAATGCGGCGGTAGCGGATGTGCGTTCTCCGCTCGAATCGCCCCTCGTCGGCGCACAGGCGCTCCTCGATGCCAATCAGGCGCTGCAGGCGAAGGCGTTTCGCTTGCGCGAGCGGCCCTTCCTCGATCTGGCAAACCTGCGTGGCGATGCGCGCGATCGCGAGTTCGTCGCCGCCGTGGAGCGCGCGATCGGGGTTCGCCTGCCGGTCAAGCCGAACACGGTCGCTAAAGGCGCGGAGTATGACGTGCTTTGGCTCGGGCCGGACGAATGGCTCGTACGGTCGAACGAAGCGCGCACGCCCGAGCTCGAAGCGAAACTGCGCAGGGCGATGGGCACGCTGTTCGCGTCGGCCGTGGACGTCGGCAGCGGCTATACCGTGTTGGAGGCTAGCGGCGATCGCGTGCGGGATGTGATCGCCCGCGGGTGCCCGCTCGATCTGCACCCGCAGGTGCTGCAGCCGGGTCAATGCGCGCAGAGTCATTACTTCAAGGCGTCGATCATCCTGATCCCGACTGCCTACGATGCGTTCGAGCTGGTCGTGCGCCGCAGCTTTGCCGACTACTTCTGCCGCATCATGCTCGACGCGGCCGCGCCGATCGTATCGTGAAGCCGAGCGAGCCTTTCGCCGTCGACGCGGCGCTCTGGCGCGGCGCCGCCCCTCTTCCGGGGCGCGGCGGGCGCGGATGGTCCGTGTTCGTCGAGGGGCTGGAGGCGCACACGCGCGTCGGCATTCACGCGCATGAGCATGATGCGCCTCAGCCGGTCATGATCGATGCCCGGCTGGGGTATCGATGCGCGCCGGCGGAAACGGATGCCCACGAATGGATCGACTACGAGCAGTATTGCGAACGCTTGACGCGGTTCTTGGAAATGAAGCCGCATACGAGGTTGCTCGAAACGCTGGCGATGGAGCTGGCGGCGCTCTCGTTCGAGCAGTGGGGCGCACTCGATACCGTTACGCTGGTGCTGTATAAGCCGAAGATTCGGCCTGGCACGCAGCGTATCGGCATCGAGCTGGATTGGACGCGGGCGGATTACGACGCCCGCCGCCGCACCGACAGCATCAATTCGACTTCGGCTTCTGCGTAGCCTTCAACCGCCCTTGGTAGAACGGCACGCGGCGAACCACGGTTTGCACCGGCGTGCTCTCGAGACGTTGCATCCGCGCTGCGATGCTCGGCGCGACCGAGATCGAACCGATGCTCTGCTCGCGTGACGGATCGGCCAGCCCCGCGCCAACCAGCAGATGCGCCTCGAGTTTCAGATTCGTGAGGCGCGGCGGATCTTGCAGCGCGTTGCGTTGGGCCAGCAGTTGTCCCCAAGCGTTGTCGCCGTAATTGACGACGTAATAGTCTTGCCCGCTCGGATCGGCCAGCACTGCGCCGCAACCGGGCAAACGCACCTGCATGCTCGTGTCCTTCATCGCGATCGTTTTGCTGTTCGCGAGGTTGTCGCCATAAGCGAGCGTCAGCGGAATCGTCCACTGCGAGCCCGGATAAAGGTTCTTGTTCGGGAACGGCTGCTGCTTGAGCGAGACGACGGTCTGGTCGCTCGTCATGTCGCATTGCGTTTCCAGCGAGACGAGCGGCACCCCGGTTTGACGCACGAAGCTGTCGCCGATGGCGTTCATCGGCTCGCCGCCGCTGGCGCGTGACAGCTCGTCCCAGAGCCGCTTGGGCGTGCTGTTGCCGAAGGCATAGTCGGTCAAGTATTGCTGCAGGCCCTTGCGCATCACGTCCTCGCCCAGATAACCCTCGAACATCTTGAGCACCTGGCCGCCCTTGTCGTAGACGAACGGTGCGGCGTTGATGACGAAATCGTTCGACGCCCATGCGTTGAAGTTCGGCTGAATCGGGTAGGAAGTCGAGGCGAGATCGGCCGCGATGATGCGGTATTTGTTCTTGACTTCCCCCTCCCAACTGAATCGATCCGGGAAGAAGGCGACCTTCGTCTTGTTCTCGAAGAACGTCGCGAACGATTCGTTGAGCCAGACGTCGTCCCACCAATCGAGCGTGACGAGATCGCCGAACCATTGGTGCGCCGCCTCGTGCGTCAGCACGGTGACGCCATAGTTCGACATCGTCGTGCCCGGCGGGGGCAAGATGTCGTCGGCGAATTCGAGAATGGCGCCCCAGTTCTCCATGCCGCCGAAATTCAGGTCTTTTTCGGCTTTGAAGGCGTCGTTGGCGGCGATCGTGTCGAACTTCTTGAGCGGCAAGGGCACGCCCGTGTAGCGGTAGTAGAAATCGAGCGCCTGCTTCGTCTGCTGCATGGCGGGCTTGGCCCAGTCCTTCATGCCCGGCGGCGTGAAGATCCGCAAATGCAGGCCCTTGCCGTCCGACAGCGGGGTAGAGAAATCGTCCTCCAAGATGTCGAATTGGCCGCCGCCGAAGAACAATAGGTACGAGGGCATCGGCGGCGTCTTTTCGAACGTGACGCGCTTGTAGCCCTGGTCGACGTCGACTTCGTCCTTCTCGGCTGCGTTGGAGACGACACGCCAGTTTTGCGGCACGTCCGCGCTGACCTCGTAGGTTGGGCGGAACGCGGGCTCGTCCCAGCCGGGAAACCATTGCCGTGCAAGATCGGATTCGCCTTGCGTGAGTATCGCGCCGCTGGTTTTGCCGTCGGTCGCTTTCAAGTCGACGCGGAACACGCCTTCGGCGGCCGAGCATCCAGGATACGGGTCGTTGCCGCAGCTGCCGCCCGTCTTCGTGGCCGGATCGTCGTATGTCTTGAAGTTGATGATGCCCTTCCACTCCATATGCAACGAGTAGGTGCCCGGTGCGATCTGACCGCTCGCGGGGCGCAACTGATAGTAGTCGCCGTCGTCTTGCGGCGTCGCAATCAACGGAATGTTCCCCGGTTGCAACATCAGGGCGCCGTTCGTGAACGTGAGCCGGTGCGCAGCCACTACGATCGCATTGACGCTCTTGAGCACCTTGATCTCGACGTCAGCGCGCCCGTCGAATGCGTTCAACGCGGGATTGGGCCGGAACCACAGCCGGTAGTTGACGGGTGTGACGGTGTCCGGCATTTCGACCGGCGCAACGGTCTTGTCGATGCCGGGCGTCGCGGCGACCGGCGTTGCAGGGGAAGTGACGGCTGCGGGCGGCGTGGAAGGCGTCGTTGCGGCGCCTGCTCGCGTGCCCGCGGCGGACGAGCCGTCTCCTCCGCCGCAACCGGCCAACGCCAGAGCCGCGGCTAGCGAGATGCAGTGAAACTTCGTATTGAGTGGAAAGGAAAGGCGCATTTTTCAACCCTCGACTGGAAAGTGTTCATTCATTGCGATATGAATTTCTTTTTCCCCGCTATCTCGAGAAAGGCAAAGCGATACCCGCGAGCGATCGAGTCGTTCGATAGTCGTGGGCGTGCGTTGCCCAGGCTCGTTTTACGATTGAACCTAAGGTTGCATGGTTAGATAGGACTGCTAATTAAAAAATGAAACAGAACGGACCAAAAACATAAAAACGAACAGGACTGTCTTTCGGGAGTGCGCCTAGTCGCAGTGTCAAGCGACGATAAGCAAGCCATGCGAACCGTGCCTGAGCGGCGGCAGACGATGCAGAGAGATTAGGGGCGCACCGTCGCGCGTGTCAACTTCCTTTCAGATTTTTATTTCAATAACGGTTATGGTGCAGCGCACGCTACGATTATTTGTAGTGTCCTATGACGATTCGGGTGGGATGATTGAGGTAATGTATTCCGAGTACATTTTAAATATGAAAATTTGACTCGGGATGGTGATTTGTTTTTAATTTTTATTAAATGGGACGGTCTGTACGTCGTTCATTCGTGCATGAGCTGAGCATCCAGCGCGCGCGCTGCTTGCCCGGCGCGTTTGTTCGCATACATGGCGTGGTCCGCGACATCGATCAAATGCGTCACCGACGGTTCCTCCGACGTATCGTAAGGCGCGAGGCCTACGCTGAACTTCAGGTCGTATCCGCGTCGGGCCTCACCGTTGTAACACTGCACCCCTCGTTGCACGCGTTCGATGATTTGTGCCTCCGATCCCGGATCGACGCCTGTCACGAGCGCCACGAACTCATCGCCGCCCAGGCGCGCGAGCACGTCGGTCTCGCGCATCGATCGGCGTAGCACGTTGGCGAAACCGACGATTGCGCGGTCGCCTTCCGCGTGGCCGTAACCGTCATTGATCAGCTTGAACCCATTCAAATCGAAAAAGAGCAGCGATGCGCGCGATTGTGCGCGTTTGCACAACCGCAACAGGTGCAGTCCCATCGCTTCGAAGCCGCGCCGATTGTAGAGGCCAGTCAGATCGTCGGTCGCCGCCAGTTCCACGGCTTCGAGCTCGCGCTCGGCGGTTCGGCCCAGATCGCACAGCAACGCGCGCTGCGTCTGATCGAACGTGCGCGGTTTCGTATCGGCGATGCAAAATGCGCCGATTCGAAGGTCGGTGCGCAGCGTCAATGGGAAGCCTGCGTAAAAGCGAATGCACGGCGCACTCGTGACGAGCGGGTTGTCGGCGAAGCGCGGATCGGTGAGGGCGTCTTCGACGACGAACAGCGCGTCCTCGAGAATCGCGTGCCCGCAGAACGACACGTCGCGCGGGGTTTGCCGTACGGGTAGGCCCGTGCACGATTTGAACCATTGCCGGTCGGCATCGACTAGGGAAACCGCGGAAATCGGCACGTCGAACAGGGCCTTGGCTAAGCGCGTCAGGCGATCGAAGCGCTCGTCGGGCGGCGTATCGAGAACGTGCAGCGACTGCAACGCCGCGATTCGCGCGGCTTCGTTGGATGGATAAGAAGGCGTTTGCATTTCGATTCCGATTCGGGACGGGTATGGGAGCCCACTTCGACCAATGCAGGGTACGGCCAATCGTTGCAACCCGATGGACCGAATAGAACGGCGATCGGGGGCTGTTTCGGGGCATTGCCGCCGCATTCGGTGCGCGCAAGGCGTGGGAGCGGGCCGTTGCGTGGCGGGGGCGCCTGCGCGGGCCGAAGCACCCGCCTCGACATAGGGTTATCCTTGCCCTTTCGCCGCGCATTGCGGCACGCTTCGGGAGACAGTGAATGCAATACCGCAAGTTCGGCGCGACCGGGCTCAACGTGTCGCGGGTTTGCCTAGGGACGATGACGTTCGGGTTTCAGATCGACGAGGCGACGTCGATCCGCATCATGGATACGGCAGCCGATGCCGGGGTGACGTTCATCGACACGGCCGACGTTTACCCGCTCGGCGGCGGGTTATCGCGTGTGGGGCGCACCGAGGAGATCGTCGGCCGCTGGCTCAAAGGCAAGCGCGCTCGCTTCGTGCTCGCAACCAAGGCCGTTGGGGAGATGGGGCCGTCCCCGTGGGACCGGGGCGCTTCGCGCAAGCACTTGCTCGACGCCATCGACGCTTCGCTCAAGCGGCTCGACACCGACTACGTCGATCTCTATCAGCTGCACTCCGACGATCTCGATACGCCGCTCGATGAGACGCTCGAAGCGCTCGACGTCATCGTGCGCTCGGGCCGCGCACGCTACGTCGGGGTTTCGAATTTTCTGGCGTATCGCCTTGCACGGGCGCTCGGGCGCGCCGATGCGTTGCGCACGGCGCGCTTCGTTTCGGTTCAGCCCCGCTACAACCTGCTGTTTCGTCAGATCGAACGCGAGCTGCTGCCGCTTGCGCAGGAGGAAGGCTTGGCAGTCATGCCCTACAACCCGCTCGCGGGCGGGTTGTTGACCGGCAAGCACAGGCGCGAGACGCCGCCGCCCGAGGGCCGCTTCACCGTGGGCACGGCGGGAGCGCTTTATCAGGCCCGTTATTGGCATGAGCGCGAGTTCGCGACGATCGAAGCGCTCAAGCAGTTGACGGCCGACGCAGGCCTCACGCTGTCGACGGTCGCGGTCGCATGGGTTCTGGCGAACGACGTCGTGACTTCCGCCATTCTCGGCGCGAGCCGGCCGGAGCAGTTGGGCGACACGCTGGCAGCGCTGGATCTGACGCTCGCCCCGCAATTGAAGGCGAAGCTCGACGAGCTGACTCACGAATATCGGTTCGGCGACGCGACGCGCTAACAGTTGGGCGCGGTCAGCGGGAGTCGCGCCGCGCTATTGGGCGACTATTCGGTGGTGAAGTGCCGCGGCGCGTTGCGCTTGGCTTGCGTCGCGGTGGCGTCGGCGCGCGTAGGCGGGAGGTCGTCGCCGCGCAAGCGCTTGACGTCATCGACTGGGCTCAACCCGAACAAGCGCTTGAATTCCCGGCTAAATTGCGAGGCGCTTTCGTAACCGACGCGCGTCGCGGCCGCGCTGACGTTCAGTCCGTTCTGCATCATGAGCAGCCGCGCCTGATGCAGCCGCGTCGTCTTCACGTATTGCATCGGCGAAGTCTCCGTCACGGCTTTGAATTGCGCGTGAAACACGGCCGGACTCATCCCGGCTTCACGTGCGAGCGTGGGGATGTCGAGATTGTCGGCGAACCCGGTATGAATGCGTCGTAAGGCTTTTGCAATTCTGCCGAAGTGATCCTGATGGGTGAGCGCCGCGCGGATCATGTCCCCTTGCGATCCGGTCAGCACCCTATAGCAGATTTCACGCACGATCGAAGGGCCGAGTATGCGCGCGTCGTGAGGCGAAGCCAGCGACTCGAGCAATCGCAGCACCGCGTCGCTCAGCGTGCGATCGAGCGGCGTCGCGTACACGGCGCGCGGCTCGCTGTCCATGGGGCCGCGCGTATCGTTGAGCGTCATCAAGATTTCGGCGATCACGCTCAAGTCGATGCGTAACGAAATGGCCAGCATCGGCTCTTGCGGCGTCGCTTCGGTTTCGCACTCGAACGGCAGCGGCACCGACAGCACCAAATAGTGCTGCGCATCGTAGATGAATGCTTGACTGCCGAGAAAGCCGCGCTTGCGCCCCTGAGCCACGATGACGATGCTCGGCTCGTACATGACCGGCACGCGCGGAATCGATACGTTCGTTCGCATGAACTTCACGCCGTCGAGCGCCGAATAGGTATAACCCTCGCCGGGGGCGAGCGTGGCCAGCAGTTCCACCATGCGCGCTTGCGCTGGACTGACGAATGAAGAGGTCGAGGCGGGCAGGGACATGGCCGTCGAACGCACAATTTAGGAGAATCGGGCTCGAAATATAGCGCCGATTCGGCGATTTCGCTTGCCGCCGAGAGAAATAGGCAAACGTTCGATAGATTCAGGCATTCCGTAGGGGCGTGCGAGTTTCTACCATGTGCTGCTGCGATGCTTCATGTCGAAGCGCCGCATCCTTGCAGGAGTGATCAGATATGTATACGACCCACGGCTACGCCGCAAAGGATGCCGATTCTCCTCTCGCTGCGTTCGACATTCAACGCCGCGACTTGCGCGAGCATGATGTGCAAATCGAGGTGTTGTTTTGCGGCGTTTGCCACTCCGATCTACATCAAGCGCGTAACGAATGGCGCAATACCGTCTATCCCGTCGTTCCGGGTCATGAAATCGTTGGCCGCGTCACCCAGGTCGGTCCCGCCGTGACGCGTTACAAGAGCGGAGATCTCGTTGGCGTAGGGTGCCTCGTCGATTCCTGCCGTACGTGCGCAAGCTGCGCCGAGGGCCTGGAGCAATACTGCGAGAACGGCTTCGTCGGCACCTATAACGGCGTCGATCGTGTGAGCGGCGAGACCACCTACGGCGGTTATTCGACGAGCGTGGTCGTCGATGAAGCGTTCGTGCTGCGCGTGCCTGGCAACCTCGACCCCGCGGGCGCCGCGCCGCTATTGTGCGCCGGCATTACGACGTACTCGCCGCTGCGCCAATGGGGCGCGGGCCCCGGCAAGAAAGTGGGCATCGTCGGTTTGGGCGGCCTCGGCCACATGGGCGTGAAGCTCGCGCGCGCAATGGGAGCGCACGTCGTGCTGTTCACGACGTCGCCGTCGAAAATCGAAGATGCGAAGCGCCTCGGTGCTCATGAAGTCGTGATCTCGAAAGATCCGGCGCAAATGCAGGCCCACCTGAACAGCTTCGACTTCATCCTCAATACGGTGGCCGCGCAGCACGATCTCAATCCGTTCATCGCGCTGCTCAAACGCGATGCGACGATGACGCTCGTCGGCGCGCCCGAGCACGATCACCCGTCGCCACAGGTGTTCAACCTGATCTTCAAGCGCCGCCGTCTGGCGGGCTCGCTCATTGGGGGCATCGCCGAGACGCAAGAAATGCTCGATTTTTGCGGCGAGCACGGCATTACATCGGATATCGAAATGATTCCGATGCAGGCCATCAACGAAGCTTACGAAAGGATGTTGAAGAGCGATGTAAAGTACCGCTTCGTGATCGACCTCGATTCGCTGCGACAGTAGCTTAACGCCGCGTGGCGCCGCCGATGGCCGGCGGTTATACGATGCTTCGCATCCACAGAAAAAGCGCCTAGCCGAATTAAGGGCTAGGCGAAACCGCCGGTGTCCGGCGGCGGAGGTATCGGCGCGAAATCGGCTTGCCTGAAAGCAAGCCGATTTCGTTCGACGCAGCGAATATTTGTTTGCGCCGCTCAGCGTTTCTGTTCATGCGGCGCTGAGCGGTTTGTCACATTAACCGGCGATTAGATGCCGAAGAACAACGATTTGGCCCCGTCGGCCTTGGCTGGCGCACCCGCCGCCGACGATCCGGCGTGAACGCCGCCGACAGCTTGATCATTGACGTTTTGCGCGTTGACGCGCGCTTGCGCGGTTTGCGCGTCCGCCGGGTAGTACGGGTCGTTGCTGAAATTGGTGCGGCCACCGGCTTGTTGGAATTGAACCAGTTCGGCCTTGACTTGAGCGCGCGTCACAGGCGCATTGGTTTGCGCGAAAACGGCAACGGGGGCGGCAAAAGCGGCAGCGATAACGACGGAATTGATCAGCGATTTCATGGTAATTACCTCCAAAAGTTATTTATCTATCTGTTGCATCGCGTTCATTGCGTGAACCGATGACTGCAGTGTAGCTATTGGAGGTCTTAGGGTTAACGCCTATTTTGATAAATCATCATTGCAAATTCGTTCACAATCGGCGCGGGCGCGCCGGTCGGGCGGCGTGCCCGGCTGCGCGTCTTTCGCACACCCGGGGCCGCTCACCGAAGCGTTTTCGGCGAGGAGGCGCCGGCTAGTGGGATATGGTCAACGTCGCAGCGGATCGTTCGGACGACGACGCGAGCTGTCTGGCCTCGTTCGATGAAGGCCCGTGTGCGGCTTGTGCATTGCGCGCCGGTGTTCCCTGCGCCACGTAATAGGGCACGTCCGCGCGCGCCAGCGGCGCGCGGTCGCGGATCCGATCGGCGATCTTCTCGGCCAGCATGATCGTTGGCGCGTTCAGATTGCCGGTCGTGATGCGCGGCATGATCGACGCATCCACCACACGCAGGCCTTCGATGCCGTGCACACGCCCTTCGGCATCGACGACCGACATGTTGTCGTAGCCCATCGCGCACGAGCACGAGGGGTGATAGGCGGTTTCGGCTCGGCCGCGCACGAATGCATCGAGCTCCGCATCGGATTTCAGGTCGGCGCCGGGGCTGAGCTCTTTGCCGCGATAACGATCAAGCGCACGCTGCGCAATGATTTCGCGCGTGATGCGGATGCCGTCGCGGAACTCGCGCCAATCGAGCGATTCGGCCATGTAGTTGAAGAGGATGCTCGGATGCGCGCGCGGATCGCGCGAACGCAGCTTGATCCGGCCGCGGCTAGGCGAGCGCATCGACCCCATGTGCGCTTGGAAGCCGTGCATTTCGATGGCGTTGGAGCCGTTATAGTTGATCGCGATCGGCAAGAAGTGGTACTGGATGTTGGGCCAGAGGTCGTCGTCGCGTGTGCGGATGAAGCCGCCCGCTTCGAACTGATTGCTCGCGCCGATGCCCGTTCCTTTGATCAGCCATTCCAACCCGATCGCGGGCTGGTTGTACCACTTGAGCGCGGGATAGAGCGAAACCGGCTCCTTGCACTCGTACTGCATATAGATCTCGAGATGGTCCTGCAAATTGCGGCCGACCCCCGGCAGGTCCAGCACGATCGGCACGCCCGCTTCGTGCAGCCACTCGCCCGGGCCGACGCCCGAGCGCTGCAGCAATTGCGGCGAGGCGATCGCGCCTGAGCAGACGAGCACTTCGCGTCGCGCATGGGCGGTCACCGGCGTGTCGCGGTGCAGGTACGTCACCCCGTTTGCGCGTTGACCGGCGAATATGACGCGATCGGCTTGCGCATGCGTGACGATGGTCAAATTCGGCCGCTGCCGCGCTTGGTCGAGATAACCGCGCGCGGTGCTCGCCCGGCGGCCTTGCGCGGTGACGGTGCGGTCCATCGGACCGAACCCTTCCTGGCGATAGCCGTTGAGATCGTCGGTGCGTGCGTAGCCCGCCTGCACGCCGGCCTCGACCATCGCGCCGAACAGCGGGTTGTTGCCCGGCTTGCTCGTCGTGACATGCACGGGGCCATCGCCGCCGTGATAGGCGTTTGGGCCGATATCGCGCGTCTCCGCCTTCTTGAAGTAGGGCAGACAGTCCAGATAGCTCCAGTTCCCCAACCCTTCGTTTTGCGCCCAGCCGTCGTAGTCGAGCGCATTGCCGCGGATGTAGCACATGCCGTTGATGAGCGACGAGCCGCCTAGCCCTTTGCCCCGCCCGCACTCCATGCGCCGATTGTTCATGTATGGCTCGGGCTCGGTTTCGTAGGCCCAGTTATAGCGCCTGCCTTGCAGCGGATAGGCCAGTGCGGCCGGCATTTGCGTGCGGAAGTCCAGGCGATAATCGGGGCCGCCCGCTTCGAGCAGCAGCACGGTGACGTCGGCGTCTTCCGTCAATCGCGTGGCGAGCACATTGCCCGCCGACCCCGCGCCGACGATGATGTAGTCGTATTCGTTAGCACTCACGAGCGCTCTCCTTAGCAACGGAGCCTAGAACACGGGCCGATAAGGGCCGAGCTCCACCTGCACCGATTTGATCTGCGTGTAATGCTCGAGCGTGCCGATGCCGTTTTCTCGGCCGACGCCCGATTGCTTATAGCCGCCGACCGGCATCTCCGCCGGCGATTCGCCCCACGTGTTGATCCAGCAGATACCTGCTTCGAGACGGTGGATCGTGCGATGCGCGCGCGCGAGGCTCTCGGTCACGACCCCTGCCGCCAAGCCATATTGCGTTGCGTTCGCCCTCGCGATGGCTTCGTGCTCTTCGTCGAACGCAAGCAGGCACATCACGGGACCGAAAATTTCTTCGCGCACGATGCGCATATCGTCGCGGCATTGCCCGAACACCGTGGGCTGCACGTATTGGCCGCCAGCGAATTCGCCGTCGACGATGCGCTTGCCGCCAATGACGACGCGCGCGCCGTCCTGCTTGCCGCTCTCGATATAGCCGAGCACCTTGTCGAGCTGAGCGGCGCTTGCAAGCGGCCCGAAGTTCGTTTCGGGATCGGAGGGCTTGCCGATGCGAATACGCTTGACGCGCTCGACGACGAGCGCTTCGAATCCTTCCATGACCGAACGGTGAACGAATACGCGCGTACCGTTGGTGCACACTTGGCCCGCGCTGAAGAAGTTCGCGGTGACGGCGATATCGGCCGCGCGTTCGAGATCGGCATCGTCGAACACGATCAGCGGCGACTTGCCGCCCAGTTCCATCGTGACTTCCTTCAACGACGACGCGCCGGCCAGCGACATCACCTTCTTGCCCGTCTCCACGCCGCCGGTAAACGATACCTTCGCGATCGCCGGATGCTCGGCCAGCATCGAACCGACGGCGCCGTTGCCTTGCACGACGTTGAAAACGCCCGGCGGCACACCGGCTTCCGTGTAGATTTCCGCTAGCTTGAGGGCCGACAGCGGCGTGATTTCGCTCGGCTTGAAAATCATCGCGTTGCCGGCGGCGAGCGCCGGCGCCGACTTCCAGCAGGCGATCTGAATCGGGTAATTCCATGCTCCGATCCCGGCGCAGACTCCGAGCGGCTCGCGCCGCGTATAAACGAACGAGTCCTCTCTCAAGGGGATCTGGCGCCCCTCGAGCGCGGGCGCGAGCCCGGCGTAGTACTCGATCACATCGGCGCCCGTCACGATATCGACTGTGCGCGTCTCGGCGATCGGTTTGCCCGTGTCGCGCATTTCGAGTTCGGCCAGCTCGTCATTGCGTTCGCGCAGCAGCTCGACCGCGCGGCGCAGAATGCGCGAGCGCGCCATCGCGCCGAGCGCGGCCCACGCGGCCTGCCCCTCGCGCGCCGACGCCACCGCGCGTTCGATATCGGCGGCGCTCGCTTGATCGAGCGTGGCCAAGCGTTCGCCGGTTGCCGGATCGAACGTTTCGAACTGCATGCCGGATGTCGCGTCGACGTAGGCCCCGCCGATGTAAAGACGCTGCGGACCGTAGACGGAGGACAAGGTCATCGAACTCTCCAGAATTTTCGTCAGTCTTTCGAAGGCTTCCACGATAGGCGTTTTGCGTCCGCCGTTCAATCGATATGGACCGGATCGCGCGCCGCGTGTCGTGTTCTAGCAAGCACGTGTCGCGTTTTGTACGATCGCGGCGGCCCGTTGCGGACTACGCTGCAAACGGCAGCGAGCGAGTGGCGCGCATCTCGTGTTTTTGCGAATTCCAGCGTTGCGCGCCCCGCCGCAAGATGATCGCCCGTCGGCGATCGAGACGAAAGGAGACGAATACGATGAGCAGCAACCGAGGTGTCGTGTATCAAGGTTCGGGCAAGGTCGAAGTGCAATCGATCGACTATCCGAAGATGGTCGATCCGAGTGGCCGCTCGATCCAGCACGGCGTGATCCTGAAGGTGGTCAGCACGAATATTTGCGGCTCCGATCAACACATGGTGCGCGGCCGCACCACGGCGCCCGTTGGGCTCGTGCTCGGCCACGAGATCACCGGCGAGGTGGTAGAGGTGGGACGCGACGTCGAGACGCTCAAGATCGGCGATATCGCTTCCGTGCCGTTCAACGTCGCCTGCGGCCGCTGCCCGATGTGCAAGGACCAGCACACCGGCGTCTGCTTGAACGTGAACGCATCGCGAGCCGGCGGCGCTTATGGCTATGTCGATATGGGCGGGTGGATTGGCGGGCAAGCCGAGTATGTGCTGGTGCCTTACGCCGATTTCAATCTGCTGAAGTTTCCCGATCGCGATCAAGCGCTCGCGAAGATTCGCGATCTGACTTGCTTGTCCGATATCTTGCCGACGGGTTATCACGGCGCCGTCACCGCAGGCGTCAAACCGGGCTCGACCGTCTATATCGCCGGCGCGGGCCCCGTCGGGATGGCGGCCGCGGCGTCCGCGCGTTTGCTGGGCGCAGCGGTGACGATCGTCGGCGATATGAATGCGGAGCGTCTCGAGCACGCGAAGGCAATGGGATTCGAGACCGTGAACCTGTCGCTGGACGCTTCGCTCGGCGAGCAGATCGAGCAAATTCTCGGCAAACCGGAAGTCGATTGCGCCGTCGATTGCGTGGGTTTCGAAGCGCACGGACACGGCAACGCGCACACGCAAGAAGCGCCGGCCACCGTATTGAACTCGCTGATGGAAGTCACGCGTGCGGCCGGCGCCATCGGCATCCCCGGCCTTTACGTCACGGACGATCCGGGCGCGGCCGATCCGGCGGCGCGGCGCGGCAGCTTGAGCCTGCGGCTGGGCCTTGGCTGGGCCAAGTCCCATTCGTTCCATACAGGCCAAACGCCGGTGATGAAATACAACCGCAATTTGATGCAAGCCATCCTGTGGGACAGATTGCCGATCGCGAAGATCGTCAACGTCACCGTCATTTCGCTCGATCAAGCGCCCGAAGGCTACCGCGCGTTCGACGGCGGCGCGCCGCGCAAGTTCGTCATCGACCCGCACGGCATGCTCAAGGCGGCCTGAGCCTAGCCTAAACCTGAGCGTGTAGGGCGCCGCGCGGCAAAACGTTATCCGGCGGCGCCCCAGGCTCGCACCATGGGTCTCGAAGGCAGTTCGATCCCTGTACCAACCGTCCATCGGCATACACGCGAGTTCGGTTCGCCCATATCAATCGGCGCTCGCATAGCTGCCGCGCAGCGCGCTTGCGAATCTGCCAATCGAGCCCTCGATCTCGGCTTCGTCGATATAGCCGAAACCGAACGCGATACCGCTGTCGAACGTCGTTTGGCGATCGAGTAGAAAGTCGCCGGCAGGCTGTGCGCCGGCAGCATGATGCGCGGCGAGCGTCGCGATCCGCTTCGCCTGGCGGCGATCTCGATACCTGGCGTACAAGTGAATGCCTGCGCTAGGCGGGACCGCGATCAACCATTCGCCGAGTTCGCGCTCGACTACGCCGAGCAACGCATCGCGCCGGCTCGCATAGCGCTTTCTCATCGCGCGTGTGTGCTTCGCCAGGTGTCCGTCGAGGATGAAGCGTGCGAGCGCCTCTTGAAGCGCCACGTTGCCGCCGTTGTCGGCGCATTGCTTGGCCGCGGCCAAGGCGCCGATCAACCATGGTGGCGCCACGACATAGCCCACTCGAAGCGAAGGAAACATGATCTTCGAAAACGTGCCGACGTAGATCACTCGCGCTTCGCGGTCGAGCGTCTGCAGCGCATCGAGCGGGTCGCTCCCATAACGGAACTCGCCGTCGTAGTCGTCTTCGATGATGACCGCACCGGTGCGTCGCGCGAAGTCGAGCAATGCTTGCCGACGCGCGAGCGACATTGCGACGCCGGTGGGAAATTGGTGCGATGGCGTGACGCACACGATCCGGACATCGGCTGGCAACGTATCGACGATGAGCCCGTATTCGTCGACCGGCGCCGGCAAGAGTTGCGCCCCGGCCGCGAGCAGGGCCGCGCGAAGCGGCGGATAACCCGGGTCTTCGATCGCGACCTTGGTATGGCCGGGCGCGACGAGCACGCGCGCGAGCAAGTCGAACGCTTGTTGCGCGCCCGATGTGACGACTACGTCCTGCTCCGTGCAGACCACTGCGCGCGTGTAGGCGACCCACCGTGCGATGGCAGCCCGCAGTAACGGGCGGCCCGCGGCGGACGGGTAGCCGAACGCGTCGGGCAGCGCGAAGCTGCTCGAGTGCAGCAACAAGCGGCGCCAAACGTCCGCGGCGAACCAGCGATGATCAGGCAGGCCAAGGTGGAAGCCGCGAGCGGACGCCGCCGTCGCCGCAGAGCCGATAGGTTTCTCGCTTGATTGCGCTTTGCGCCAATCGATGGCGGGCGGCGGCGCCGGTCGCGTGCGAGTGCGAGTGCGAGTGCGAGTGCGCGGGGCCATCTGCCGCCACTGCGCCAGATCCGCCACCTCGGCCGCCGCACCGGGGCGCGTCACGATGAAACCTTCTGCCATCAGCAGGTCGTACGCGGCGATGACGGTATTGCGCGCGACGCCATAAGCCTGCGCCACGCGGCGCGTCGATGGCAGCGGTGTTCCGGCGGCCAACCGCTGCTCGACGATCGCGGCGCGCAACTGTTGATGGAGCCGCCGCGCGAGGGTCTGCGGCCCATGCTTGTCGAGCGAGAGTGGAAACTCGAAAACTGGTTCCATGAAACGGGTGAAATCCGGCTCAAAAAACGGTCCAGTGTACCGCTAAAGTGAGCACATGAAACGGCGCTTTTGTCGCCCGTACCGGAGCCAAGCTCATGAGCGAGTTTGAATCGACGATCCAATATCTTCCCGCGCGCATCGCGAGCGCACATGACATGCCATGGATTCCCGAATCGCCGGTCAAGTCGTGGAAGCCGCTACGCTTTTTTGCCGATGGTCGCGGTTTCGTGGAAATGATGCGCATGAGCCCCGGTGCAACGATGCCGCTGCATCGCCATACCGGCGAAATTCACGCATTCAATCTCGAAGGCGAACGGGTGCTGTGCACGGGGGAGCGCGTGGGCCCGGGCGAGTATGTCTATGAGCCGCCGGGCAATACCGATTGGTGGAAGGTGGTCGGCGAAGTGCCGCTGACGGTATTCGTGGTCGTATACGGCGAGGTCGACTTCTTGGGCGCGGATGGCGCCGTGCGCAACCGCGTTTCCGCCGAGACGCAGTTCAATGCCTATCGTCAGTACTGCGAAGCAAATGGGCTGAACGTGCTCGATCTCGTCGATTGAGCGGGCGAAGGAATCCGCCCGGCGCGAGGGTGCGCGCCGGGCAGTGTCCTGCCGTGCTGTGCCGTGAGCTACGCGTTTTCGCGTGCGAGCGCTTCCCGATAAAGCGCCATTTCCTCTTCGAACGCTCGCGCCACGGCTGGCCTGGCCAACGCCCGCTTGAAATAGGCGTGGACCGCAGGCCAATGTGCGATATCGACGTCGCAATAGCGTGCCCAGTTGAGCACCACCACTAGGTAAATGTCGGCAACGCTGAACGCGTCGAGCAACCATTCCCGAGAACTCAGGTGCTGCTGCAGCACGCTCATGCGCAGCGCGACCTTTTCGCGCGCATAGCGTTTGACGTCTTCCGGTGCGGCGGGATCGAGCATCGGCACGAACAGCGCCTTGTGCAATTCCGTGCTGATGAAGCCCAGCCACTGCTGGAGCTTGGCACGTTCGAACCCGCCGGCGGGCGCAAGCTTGGCCGCAGGGAGACGATCGGCCACGTATGGCAGGATGGCCGTGTTCTCGAACAGCAACACCCCCTCGTCAGTGCGTAGGACCGGCACTTGTCCCACCGGGTTGATCTCGAAGAAATCGCCTCCTCCGAGCACTTGTTTGCATTTTGTATCCACCTGCATGTATCGCGCCTCGTACCCGGCTTCGTAAAACGCGATACGCGTAGCCAGCGAACACGCCAGCGGCGAAAAGTACAGCTCCATGTTCGACCTCCTCCTCCTCGTTTGATTTTTGTACTATATTGAACAGAAATTCACTGCGTCAAGTATTTTATTCGAAATGGTACAAAAAGATGATGTGAGCGAGCGGCGCTCGCGCGGACGTCCTCGGGCTTATGACGCCGAGCAAGCGTTGACCCGAGCGCGCGATACGTTCTGGCAAAGCGGGTATAGCGCGACGACGCTGGATGAACTGAGCGCCGCGACGGGCATGAACCGGCCGAGCCTATACGGCGCGTTCGGCGATAAACGTGCGCTGTATCTCGCCACGCTCGAACGCTATGTCGAAGTCAATCGAATCGCGATGGAAGAGGCGTTGAGCGGCGATGCGCCGCTCGCCTATGCCCTCCGGCGTGTCTACGATCTTGCCCTGGGGCTTTACTTTTGCGCCGGTAACCCGCCGCAGGGGTGCTTCCTGATTGGCACCGCGGCCGTGGAGGCGGTGAATGACGATGCCGTGCGCGAGATCCTAGCCAAGGGATTGCGCGCGTTCGATCGTGCCTTCGAGGCGCGGTTCATTCGCGCGCAAGCGCACGGGGAACTGGGGCCCGACGCGGATGCAGCCATGCTGGCGAAGATTGCGTCCGCCATCTTGCACACGCTAGCGGTACGCTCGCGTGCCGGAGACAAGCGAGCGGCGCTGCGGGCGACGGCCGAGGCCGGCGTTGCGATGATATGCGCCGCCGGTGCGGCCAAGGGCGGGGTCTAACTGACCGCTGGGCGGCAAGCGCCGGGCGCTAGTGCAAGGAGTTCAACGAGTCCAACGCCGCCGCGCCTGCTTGCGCGACCTTGGCGTCTTCGTGCGACTGCATGCCCGAGACACCGATTGCTCCTGCCACTTCGCCGTCGACGACGAGCGGCAGGCCGCCGTCGAGCGGCGTCAGATTCGTCATGCCGAGCAAGCGCAGATGCAGCCCGCCTTGCGCTAGCGCGTCTTCGAAGCGCTTGGTCGGGCGGCGAAAGTACACGGCAGTCTGTGCCTTTTGCCGAGCGACTTCGATGCTGCCAAGCTGCGCTTGATCGAGCCGCTGCAATAAAACCAAATGCCCTGCGCTATCGACGATCGCGATCACCATCGGCCAGCCGTTGCGCTGCGCCTCGCGCTGCGCGGCCTGCGCGACGCGTTGGGCAAGCTCGAACGTAATCGGTGCGCCGTAGCGAAGGGTGGAGAGCGTAGGAAGGGTGTCGTTCGTGTCGGTCATGCGGTTTCTCTTTTAAGGAAGATCGAGGCGAATGTCATGCCTCGGCCTAGAATGTAGGCCTTGTTCGAGGCCCGCGGTAGCGGCGGGAATCGTCAGTCATTCTTCCGTAAATCGAGAGAATCCAGATATGAGGGCAGACGAGGACTACGCGGTGTTGCTGGCCGTGGCTGATCACGGCAGCTTGACCGCCGCGGCCGCTGCATTGGGGCGTTCGCTGCAATCGGTCAGCCGGACGTTGGCGGCGATGGAACGGCAATTGAACGTGGCGCTTTTCATCAGGACGACACGGCGCGTCCACGCCACGCCCGCTTGTCTTGCGTTCATCGACAGAATCCGGCCGGCGATGCGCGAGATCGTTGCGGCGCGCGAGGCGCTGGCCGACCAAGGGCCGCAGCTGCGCGGTGCGATCCGGTTGGCGGCTCCGACCTGGTTCGGGACGCACTACTTGGCGCCTGCCGTCGCCGATTTCATGACGCTGCACGGCAACGTCGCCATCGAGTTGTCGTTATCGGAGCGGCACGTCGACTTGGCCGCGGAGCGCATCGACGTTTCGCTCAGACTGGGCGCGCTCCCGCCGTCGGATCTGAAGGCGAGGCACATTGGCACGCTGCGGCGGGTGATCTTCGGCGCGCCGGGTTACTTCGCCGTTCGGGGGTACCCGCGGGTGCCCGAAGACTTGGCCGGTCATGAATGCCTGCTGCGAAAGAGCATCGAGGCGGAATCTTGGCGATTCGGCCCCGACGGTCGGGTTGTCCGTGTCAAAGGGCGGTTTCGATCGAGCCACGCGCAAGCGTGCAATCGGGCTGCGGTGGCTGGGCTCGGCATTGCGCGTGCGCCGTTGGGCCAAGTGCAGGAGTACTTGGACGCAGGCTGCATCGAACTCGTCTTGACCGAGTATGAACCCGAGCCGGCCCCGATCCATCTCGTCTGGCCGAGCCGGCGCGCGCTGCCTAGGCGGGTGCGCGCGCTCGTGGACTTTCTCGCGCAACGGATCGTCCCGGAAACCGAGCGCGCGCTGGCGCGAAGCTGATCGCTGGCGCGCATCGGCGGGCCCTTTACTGCGCGGGCGACTGCGCGAACCGCATAGCCGCACGCCAGCCCAATTCGCGCTTGGCCTTCTCGCTCGTCACTTCCGCGCCGTCTTCCGCGATGTTGAAGACGCCGCCGCGCGCGCACTGCACGGCAAGCAAGGCAGCCCAAGCCGCAGCGTCGACATGCAAGGGGCTGGCCCCCTGTGCGGTCTCGCGGCCCGTTCCCGGACCATACAGATTCCCGTAGCGCAACACGGTGCCGATGCCGCCCGATTCATTGAAGCTCAAGACAGAGCGCTCTAGCGCGATCACGCCATTGACCGTGATGGCGCGGGCGCCTTGCGCCTCGGAGTCGAGCGGCTGCGACTCCGCATACGGCGCCTGTCCGCTCGCATACGCCCATGCGATGCTTTGCGCGACGATATGTTTGCTGCCCGCAGCGCGCGCCGCCGCAACGAGGTTGGCGGTCCCTTCGGCGCGGATGCGGGCGTTGCGCGCGATGGCGTCTCCCATGGCTTTCGGATCGAGTCCTGGCGGCAGATCGGTCAACTGATGGATCACGATCGACGGTGCGATGCGCTCGATTGCATCGGCCAACGTTTCGCGATCGAACACGTCGACGAGGATCGGGTGCGCGCCTGCCGCCCGAATGCCGTCGGTGCGATCGAGACGCCGGGTCGTTCCGTAGACCTCATAGCCCGCTTCGACAAGCAACGGCGTGAGTGCGGCGCCGATCGCGCCGGCTGCGCCAGCAAGAAAGATGGTTTCGCTCATGATGGATCGGGTCCTCGGTTGTGGATTGCGCGAGTTTGCGCGTACGATGCACCAGTGAAAAGAACCAAAATCACGTGAAATGACTAGGCCATCGTCAAAGCGCGCGCCGCGCGACGTTCATCGAAACGCTGCGTTTTCCCCCATCGATAGGCGAACGCGGGTGCCGCTCGCACGCCAAATCTACGAGCGCTTGTTGATGGCGATCGACACCGGCGTGCTCGCGCCGGGAGTGCGGGTGGCGTCCGCGCGTACGCTGGCGAGCGAGTTGGGCGTCGCGCGCGGCACGGTCGAAGCCGCGTATCAGCGGCTGGCCGGAGAAGGCTACCTATTGGCGCGCGGTCCGGCCGGGACGATCGTGTCGCCCCATCTGCCGCGCGCGCCGCGCGCCGGGCGTGCTTCCGCACCTGCGCCAGTGGGGCGGGCCACGATAACATCGAAGCCGAAGCGGCTCGCCTCGCTGGCGTCGCAAGCTCAGTCGCCGTTGCCGCTGCAATTGGGCATCCCGGCGCTCGATGCATTTCCGCGCAAAGTGTGGGCAAGGCTCGCGGCGCGCCGCGTTCGGACGAGCTCGATAGCTGATCTCGGATATGGCGATCCGTGCGGGGAGCCCGCGCTTCGGCAAGCCATCGCCGCATATCTGCTCGTGTCGCGCGGTGTTCCGTGCAGCGCCGATCAGGTGTTCGTCACGACAGGCTATTGCGCCTCGCTCACGTTGGCGGCGAGCGTGCTGCTGCGGCGTGGCGAGACCGTATGGATCGAAGATCCCGGCTACCCGCTCACGCGCA
Organism: Trinickia sp. Y13; assembly: GCF_029522115.1. Classification (GTDB taxonomy): domain Bacteria; phylum Pseudomonadota; class Gammaproteobacteria; order Burkholderiales; family Burkholderiaceae; genus Trinickia. The sequence continues at coordinate 399,536 of NZ_JAKWFK010000005.1, forward strand.
CGGTGTTGGAAAGCGGGTCGTGGATTGCGCATCCGGTCCCCGTCGACGCGGACGGCCTGAACGACGCGGCCGGTCGCGAGGGGGCGCCCCACGCTCGTATGGCCGTGGTGACGCCGTCGCACCAAGCGCCGCTGTGCGTCTCGATGACGGTCGCGCGCAGGCTAGCGTTGCTCGACTGGGCGTCGCATGCGAAGGCTTGGATATTCGAAGACGACTACGACGGCGAGTTTCACTACGCCGGGCCTACGTTGCCCGCGCTCAAGAGCTTGGATGCGCGCGACCGCGTCGTCTATGCCGGGAGCTTTTCGAAAGTGCTGTTCCCCGCGCTATCGCTCGGGTATGTGGTGGCCCCGAAGGCAACCGCACCCGCGTTCGAACGCGCGCTTCGCGCCGCGCCGAGCCGCGGTTCGCGCTTGTTGCAGGAGACGGTTGCCGAACTATTGACGGCTGGACACTTCGCCCGTCATTTGAAGAAAATGCGCTTGCTCTATGCGCGACGGCGCGCTTGGCTCGTGCAGGCATTGCGCGAGGCGCTCGGTGAGCGGCTGGAGGTCGATCCGACCCGCGGGGGGATGCATCTGGTCGTGCGCATTCGCGCGCGCGTCGGCGATCGCACGCTGGCGCGCCGGGCCCAAAAAGCGGGATTCGCGTGTCAGGCGCTTTCGGAGCGGTATGCGACGACTGCGCTGCGCCGGCGCAGCCACGGCTTGCTGATGGGTTTCACCAACGTGGGGTCGCCCGCGCAAGCGCGAGAGATCGCGCGCGGTTTGCGCGCTGCGTTCGCTATCGAGTGAGTTTCAACAGTGCAGCGCAGGCACTACCGGCGCGGCGCTCGGCGCGCCGGCAAACGGCGCCACCTGCTTGCGGCGTTCGCGCGTGGGCGCGGTGCCGAACGCGTCGCGATAGCTCTTGCTGAAATGGCACGCCGATTGGAAGCCGCACGCCATCGTGATGTGCATGATGGACATGTCGGTTTGCAACAGCAGTTCGCGTGCGCGGCGCAGGCGCAGCGTGAGGTAGTAGTGCGTGGGCGTCATGCCCAGATGTTCTCTGAACAAGCGTTGAAGCTGCCGCTGCGACATGTTCGCGAGCCGCGCGAGCTCCTCGCGCGATAGCGGCTCCTCGATGTTGTTCTCCATCAATGCGATGACTTCGAACAGCGACTTGTTCGCGGACCCCAAGCGGGCGACGAGCGGCATGCGTTGCTGAGCGCTCGTATCGCGGACATGCTCGACGATGAATTGCTCGGCGATCTGCGTGACGCGCGGCGTGCCGATCCGGGGGGCGATCAGGTGCAACATCATGTCGAGCGGCGCGACCCCGCCCGTGCAAGTGATGCGATCGCGATCGATGACGAACAGCTCTTTCAAGAAACGCGTGCTGGGAAACTCTTCCTTCAGCGCCGACATGTTCTCCCAATGGATCGCGCATGCGTATCCATCGAGCAAGCCCGCGCGAGCGAGCGCGTACGTGCCGGTGCAAAGGCTGCCGAGCGCGACGCCGGATCGCGCGAAGCGACGCAACTCCGATAGATGCGTGTTCGTCGTCGCGTGTTGCACATCCACGCCGCCGCACACGAAGACGACGTCCGGTTGCTGCTGGAGCGATGCGACCGGCGCCGTCTCGACGGCGAGGCCGTTGCTGGCCGTGACCGGACCTCCGTCGGGGCTCACGACGGTCCAGCGATACAGCTCCTGGCCGCTGAGATAGTTCGCCATCCTAAGCACTTCGACCGCGTTCGAGAACGCGATCATCGTGAAGTTGGGCAAAGCCATGAACGCGAAGTTTGAAAGCGACGCAGTGCGATCAGGCGACATGTGGGGTGTTCCTTCGAATCCGAATCGTGTGCTGCCGCTGGTCTTGCCGAGCCAAAGGCGCGTTTTCATTGTGGGATCGAGGGCAACAAGCATGCCATACGGCTTAACCCTAGGATGGGCGGGCATGCGCTTGAATGGTGCACCGCCACTGTGCGTTCGATGCCCTTCTGTAGCGCTTGGCGGCGATTCTTCTACCTCTAAATGGTGCGTAGCATCAACGCAAACCGGGTGCGATCGGACTGCGACCGATGAGCGCGCTCGAAGGGCAGGCGCCGCCGTGTCGACCTGCTTTCGCCTCTCGCTTTCACCTGATCAAACTTGTCCAAAACGGACGCCCGTGTCGGAAAAGGCAAAGAACGCGTCTGAATTCGTCAATCCGCGAAATGGGCGAACGACAAGAATAGAGCCGTCGCCAACGAACGGCGGCGGCGCCACAGCATAAGCGCCGCGCCATCAATACGGATCCGCCATGTCGAATACAGAGCCGATTTTCACGCAGACACTTGCCGAACGCGATGCGCCCGTGCGTGCGGCGCTCCTACGCGAGCTCGAGCGACAACAGTCGCAGGTCGAGTTGATCGCATCGGAGAACATCGTTTCCCGCGCTGTGCTCGAAGCGCAAGGCTCTGTGCTGACGAATAAATATGCCGAAGGCTATCCGGGCAAGCGCTATTACGGCGGGTGCGAATTCGTCGACGAAGTGGAGTCGCTTGCCATCGAGCGCGTCAAGCGGTTGTTCGGGGCGCAATTCGCCAACGTCCAGCCGCATTCGGGCGCACAGGCGAACGGCTCGGTCATGCTGGCGCTCGCCAAGCCGGGCGACACCATCCTCGGCATGTCGCTCGATGCGGGCGGCCACCTCACGCATGGCGCCAAGCCTGCGCTTTCGGGCAAGTGGTTCAACGCCGTGCAGTATGGCGTGAGCCGCGACACGATGCTGATCGATTACGACCGCGTCGAGGCGCTGGCCGACGAGCACCGCCCGAGCCTGATCATTGCGGGCTTTTCGGCATACCCGCGCGCGCTCGATTTCGCGCGCTTTCGCGCCATTGCGGATCGCGTCGGCGCGAAACTGATGGTCGATATGGCGCACATCGCAGGCATCATCGCGGCGGGGCGCCACGCCAACCCGGTCGAGCATGCCCACGTCGTCACCTCGACCACGCACAAGACGCTGCGCGGCCCGCGCGGCGGCTTCGTCCTCACCAACGACGAGGACATCGCCAAGAAGATCAACTCGGCCGTGTTCCCGGGGCTGCAAGGCGGCCCGCTCATGCACGTGATCGCGGGCAAGGCCGTCGCGTTCGGCGAGGCGCTCGAAGATGGCTTCAAGCGTTACATCGATCGCGTGCTCGCCAATGCGCAAGCGCTCGGCGCGGTGCTGCGCGAAGGCGGCGTCGATCTCGTGACGGGCGGCACCGACAATCACTTGCTGCTCGTCGATCTGCGGCCGAAGGGTCTCAAAGGCACCCAAGTGGAGACTGCCCTCGAGCGCGCCGGCATCACCTGCAACAAGAACGGCATTCCGTTCGACACCGAGAAGCCGACGGTGACCTCGGGCATTCGCCTCGGCACGCCTGCGGGAACGACGCGCGGCTTCGGCACGGAGCAGTTCGAACAGATCGGCCGCTTGATTCTTCAGGTGTTCGACGCGTTGACGCATCACCCCGAAGGCGATGCGCAGACCGAGCAGCGCGTGCGGCGCGAGATTTTCGCGTTGTGCGAGCAATACCCGATCTATTGAGTTCGCCCGCGAGTTCAACGCTGCACGCTTAGCGGCTCACGCCGATTTCCATTGCACTAGCCCACGCCCGGAGCAATCGATGTCCACTTTGCACGAGAACAGCATCATCATCGACGGCCTGAACATCTCCAAGTTCGAACGATCGGTCTTCGAAGACATGCGCAAGGGCGGCATCACGGCCGCCAATTGCACGGTATCGGTCTGGGAGAGCTTCGCCAAGACCGTCGACAACATCGCGCTCATGAAGCAGCAAATTCGGGAGAACGCCGAGATCCTGACGCTCGTGCGCACGACCGATGACATTGCACGCGCCAAGCGCGAGAACAAGACCGGGGTCATCCTCGGGTTTCAGAACGCCCACGCGTTCGAGGACAACTTAGGCTACATCGAAGCGTTCGCCGATATGGGCGTGCGCGTCGTGCAGCTTTGCTACAACACGCAGAACCTGGTCGGCACGGGCTGCTACGAGCGTGACGGCGGGCTTTCCGATTTCGGCCGTGAAGTCATCACGGAGATGAATCGCGTGGGCATCATGGTCGATCTGTCGCATGTCGGCGGGAACACCTCGTCCGAGGCGATCGCGTTCTCGAAGAAGCCCGTTTGCTATTCGCACTGCTTGCCGTCGGGGCTCAAGGAGCATCCGCGCAACAAGAGCGATGCACAGTTGAAGGAGATCGCCGATGCGGGCGGCTTTGTCGGCGTCACGATGTTCGCGCCGTTCCTCAAGCGCGGCATCGATGCGACGGTCGAGGACTATATCGAAGCGATCGACTACGTCGTCAATCTGATCGGCGAAGACGCGGTCGGCATCGGCACCGATTTCACGCAGGGCTACAGCGTCGATTTCTTCGATTGGCTCACGCACGACAAAGGCCGCTATCGCCGGTTGACGAACTTCGGCAAGGTGGTCAATCCGGAAGGCATCCGTACCATCGGCGAATTCCCGAATCTCACGGCCGCGATGGAACGCGCAGGGTGGAACGAGACGCGGATCCGCAAGATCATGGGCGAGAACTGGGTGCGCGTATTCCGCGAAGTGTGGGGCGCGTAAGGCGCCATTATCGCCATAACCGTTTAGTCAGGAACCTTTCTCATGCAACCGCAACTTCCGATCGACGTCGATCCCGATACCGGCGTATGGACGACGGACGCGCTGGCAATGCTTTACGTGCCGCGCCATTTCTTCACGAACAACCACGTTGCCGTGGAGGAGGCGCTTGGACGCGAGGCGTACGCCGACATTCTCTACAAGGCAGGCTACAAGTCGGCTTATCACTGGTGCGATAAGGAAGCCAAGCAACATGGCCTCGCCGGCATGGCGGTATTCGAGCACTACTTGAAACGCCTGTCGCAACGCGGCTGGGGGCTGTTCAAGATCGCCGAAGCGGATCCCGCAAGCGCGCACGCGCGCATCGAACTGCGCCATTCTTCGTTCGTGCTCGCCCAGCCCGGGAAGGAAGGCAAGCTTTGCTACATGTTCGCCGGTTGGTTCGCCGGGGCGATGGATTGGGTCAACGATACCGATACGAGCGGCCGTAAAGGGCCTCGCTCGCAATCGAAGGAAACGCAATGCGCCGGCGAAGGGCACGCGCACTGTGTCTTCGAGGTCTCGCCGCTTCCCCATTAACACGACGCTCGTCGTCGCAGCAACACGCGTCAAGACGTTACGGCAGTAAAGCTCGTCACAGAATTCGTTCGAGGTCGATCGACATGCGCTACCCCCATCTGTTCAAACCGATGACGCTGAATCAACTGACGCTGCGCAATCGCATCGTCAGCACGGCGCATGCGGAAGTCTATGCGGAGCCGGGCGGCCTGCCCGGCGATCGTTATATCCGCTACTACGAGGAGAAGGCGAAGGGCGGCGTGGGCTTGGCTGTCTGCGGCGGTTCGAGCCCCGTGTCGATCGACAGTCCTCAAGGCTGGTGGAAGTCGGTCAATCTGGCGACAGATCGCGTGATCGATCCTTTGAACCGCCTCGCCGAGTCGATGCACCGCCACGGCGCGAAGATCATGATTCAAGCGACGCACATGGGTCGTCGCTCCGCGTTTCACGGCGAGCATTGGCCGCATCTGATGACGCCTTCCGGCGTGCGCGAGCCCGTGCATCGCGGCAATGCGAAGACGATCGAAGTGGAAGAGATTCGCCGCATCATTCAGGATTTTGCCGCCGCGGCCAAGCGCGTCAAGCAGGCCGGCATGGATGGAATCGAAATCTCCGCCGCGCACCAGCACTTGATCGATCAGTTCTGGAGCCCGCGCACCAACTTCCGCACCGACGAGTGGGGCGGCAGCCTCGCCAATCGCCTGCGTTTCGGCGTCGAAGTGCTGACGGCCGTGCGCGAAGCCGTCGGGCCTGACTTCGTCGTCGGGCTGCGCATGTGCGGCGACGAGTTTCACGAGGACGGTCTCGATCACGAGCAACTGAAGGAAATCGCGCATGCGATGGCCGAGACGCGCCTCATCGATTACCTCGGCGTGATCGGCTCGGGCGCCGACACGCACAACACATTGGCTAACTGCATGCCGCCGATGGCGCTGCCGCCCGAGCCGTTCGTGCATTTGGCGGCCGGCATCAAGTCGGTGGTCGACATCCCCGTCATGCACGCGCAAAGCATTCGCGACGCAGGCCAAGCCGAGCGTTTGCTGGCCTCGGGAATGATCGATCTCGTGGGCATGACGCGCGCGCAGATCGCGGATCCGCATATGGTCATCAAGATCCGCGACGGACGCGAGGACGAAATCAAGCAGTGCGTCGGCGCCAACTATTGCATCGACCGGCAATACAACGGCCTCGACGTGCTTTGCGTGCAGAACGCCGCGACCTCGCGTGAAGCGACGATGCCGCATGTGATCGAGAAATCGCGCGGGCCCAAGCGTAAAGTCGTCGTCGTCGGCGCGGGGCCGGCTGGGTTGGAAGCCGCGCGCGTCGCGCGCTCGCGCGGGCACGATGTCGTATTGTTCGAGAAGAATACCGAAGTCGGCGGACAGATTTTGTTGGCTGCGAAGGCGCCGCAGCGCGAGCAGATGGCCGGCATCGTGCGCTGGTTCGATATGGAGACCAAGCGTCTCGGCGTCGACCGCCGTTTGGGCGTCGAGGCCGACGAGAAAGCGATCCTGGCCGAGAAGCCCGACATCATCGTGCTTGCCACAGGCGGCCGCGCGTTCTCCGATCAGGGCGCGGATTGGGGCGTTGCGCAAGGACTGGCTGTCAGCTCGTGGGACATCCTCTCGGGGCGCGTCGAGCCGAAGCAGAATGTGCTCGTCTACGACGGCGTCAGCACGCACGCGGGCGCGGGCGTGGCCGATTTCATCTCGAGCCGCGGCTCGAAGGTCGAGATCGTCACCCCCGATGTGAAAATCGCCGACGATTGCGGCGGCACGACTTTCCCGATCTTCTATCGGCGCCTCTATGCGCAAGGCGTGATCCATACGCCGAACTTCTGGCTCGACCGCGTCTATGAGGAAGACGGCAAGAAGATCGCCGTGCTGCGCAACGAATATACGGAAGAGCAGGAAGAGCGCGCCGTCGATCAAGTCGTGATCGAAAACGGTAGCACGCCTAACGATTCGCTCTATTGGAAGCTCAAGCCGGAATCGCTCAATCGCGGGCAAATCGACGTGCACAAGCTCTTTGCAGCCGAGGCGCAACCCTGCTTGTCCGAGGAGTTGGGCAATGGCCGCTTCCTGTTGTTCCGCGTGGGGGACTGCATCTCGATGCACAACATTCACGGCGCGATCTATGACTCGCTGCGGCTTTGCAAGGACTTTTGATCATGAGCCCGGCCTTTCTCATCACAGTTCTGCTCTGGCTGTCGGTCGGCGGCCTTGTCTTCGCCGTCGCCAAGCGTTCTGCGTACTGGCGTCTCGGGCGAGCCACGACACCCGGCGCGTTCGGTATTTGGAATCTATTCGCCATTCCGAAGCGCTATTTCGTCGATCTGCACCATGTCGTTGCGCGTGATCCGTATATCGCGAAGACTCACGTCGCGACGGCCGGGGGGGCGATCGCCGCGCTGGCGCTCGTGTTCGTCAACTACGGACTAGGCATCTATTCCCCGTGGCTCGATAAGCTGATTTTTCTCGCGGCGCTTGCGATGTTGATCGGGGCGGTTTTCGTGTGGCGCCGTCGTCGAGCGAAGGACGTGCCGGCCCGGTTGTCGCGCGGTCCTTGGAACACGTTGCCTTGGCTGCTCGGCTCGTTTGCGTTCGGTCTCGCGCTCTATACGCTCGTGCCGGCCGCCGCGATGTCGCGCGGGTTCGCCGTGATCTGCGCGGTGCTGATCGGCATCGGCGCGTTCGCGATGACGATGGGCGCGGCCAAGGGCGGCCCGATGAAGCATGCGATCGCCGGCTTGCTGCACCTCGCTTTCCATCCGCGCCAGGAACGCTTCGCCCAAACGCGGGAGTCGTATACCGGAAACGGCGACGCGACGCCCCCGACCGCACTGAAATTGCCCGATATCGAGCATCGCGACTACGGGGTGGCCAAGCCGGTCGAGTTTCGCTGGAATCAGTTGCTCAGTTTCGACGCATGCGTGCAGTGCGGCAAGTGCGAGGCAGCCTGCCCGGCATTCGCCGCAGGGCAGCCGCTCAACCCGAAAAAGCTGATTCAAGACCTCGTTACCGGGATGGTCGGCGGCACCGATGCGGCGTATGCGGGCAGCCCCACGCCCGGTATCGCGATCGGGCGTCACGGTGGCCAGCCTAACGGCCCCATCGTCTCGGGCTTGATCGAATCGGACACGATTTGGTCGTGCACCACCTGCCGTGCGTGCGTTCAAGAATGCCCGATGCTGATCGAGCATGTGGACGCCATCGTCGATATGCGGCGCCATCGCACGTTGACCGAAGGCGACGTCCCGGGCAAGGCGCCGGAGGTGCTCGCCAATTTGCGCGAGACGGGGAGTGCGGGCGGCTACGACATCTCGGCGCGATATGACTGGGCGGTCGATCTGAACGCTCGCGTCGCACAACCGGGCGTGCCCGTCGACGTATTGCTGATCGCCGGCGAAGGCGCGTTCGACATGCGGTACCAACGCACGCTGCGCGCGCTCGTCAAAGTGCTGAATAAAGCGGGGGTGGATTTCGCGGTGCTGGGTGGGGCCGAGGCCGATACCGGCGACGTCGCGCGCCGGCTGGGCGACGAAGCCACGTTTCAGCGCATGGCAAAAGGCATGATGTCGACGCTAGGCGCGCTGAGCTTCAAGCGAATCGTGACGGCCGACCCGCACGTCATGCACAGTCTGCGCAACGAATACCGTGCGTTGGGCGCGCGTTATGAGGTTCAGCATCATACGAGCCTCGTCGCCGAACTCGTGCAAGCGGGCCGCCTTTCACCGAAGGCCTCCGCCGCGTTGGCCGACAAGCGCATCACCTATCACGATCCGTGCTACCTGGGCCGCTACAACGGCGAAACGGAAGCGCCGCGGCGCCTGCTCAAATCGATCGGTATCAAGGTGGTCGAAATGGAGCGCCACGGCATGCGCGGGCGCTGCTGCGGCGGGGGCGGAGGCGCGCCGCTGACCGATATCCCGGGCAAAGCGCGGATTCCCGATATCCGCATGGCGGACGCCCGCGCGATCGGCGCGGAGGTGGTCGCCGTGGGGTGCCCGAACTGCACGGCGATGCTCGAAGGCGTCGTGGGTCCCCGGCCAGAGGTGCTCGACGTCGCCGAGCTCGTTGCTGCCGCGCTGGAGTGAGGCCATGAATAACGTCAAACGAATCGATCCGCGCCGGCCCTTCGTCATCGCGCCGTCGGGGCTCAAGCGCATTACGCTAGGCGCGGAACATATCGCGGGCGCGATCGACGAAGCGGCGCAAGCCGCGTTGCATGGCTCGCATACCCAGAAGGCGAAACCGCGCCGCGTGTATGAAGCCGGCGCGCGCGCGCTGCTCGTCGCCGCGCATAGCGATCGGGGCGCGCTCGACGAGCACGCGCGGCAGACGATCGCCGCGGCGGCCATCGTGGCCGATGCGGCAACGGAAGTGATCTTGGTGGTGTTCGGCGAGTTGACCGACGATGCCGCTGCGCTCGGCGCGGACAAGGTCGTCGAATTTCCCGCCTTGGCGCGGCCCGCATTTGCCCCGGATCAAGCACTGGCCGCGTTGCGCGACTGCGTATCCGCGTTCGAGCCCGCGCATGTCTTATTGCCCGACAACGCAACGGGAGACGGCGATCTGGGCCGGCGTTACGCCGCGCGCGTCAACGCCAGCATTGCGACGCACGTCGTCGAGATCGACGCCGAGCATGTCGGTTGCTATGCCCATGCGGGCGTATCGTTTGCCACACGCGCCTGGCCCGACGTCATCCTGCTCGCTCCCGAGGCCGTGGCGGCGAAGCTGCCGTTCGTCGGCGCCGGCGAACGCGTGGCCGTGCCGAGCGAGGCCTGCGCGCCATCGAATACGACGCGATACGTCGACCGAGGCACGACACAGCTCGACGCCGCGCAAGTGGCGCTCGAGGAGGCCGATTTCATCATCTCCGCCGGCAACGGCGTGACCGACATCGCCGCTTTCGAAGCCCTCGCGAAAACGCTGGGTGCGGCGATCGGCGCGAGCCGAGTGGCGGTCGATAACGGCCACTTCACGCGCGACAAGCAGGTTGGAGCGACGGGCAAGACCGTCAACGCGAGCGTCTATATCGCCTTCGGGATATCGGGCGCCGTCCAGCATTTGCAAGGGATCAAAGACTGCCGGCACGTCATCGCCGTCAATCTCGACGGCAGTGCGCCGATCGTCAAGCGCGCCAATCTCACGGTGATCGGCGACGCGCAGTCCACCATCACGGCGCTGGCGGGCCAGGTGGAGCAGGCCAAGCAAGCGAGTCATCTAACGGTCGCGCAGGCGAGCGCCAACGTTCGTGAAGGGGTGGCGGCATGAACAAGATAGAGAAGCTGGATCGGATTGCCGTACTGGTCTCGGTGGGGCGACACCGCGTGAGCGGCGTCTCGTGCTACAGCCGCAACGACGCCGCCGCGCTCGAAATTGCGCGCACGCTGGCGCAAAAGCACGGCGCGCAGCTAGAGGTGCTGCATGCCGGGGACGCATCGAATTTGGCCTTGACGGATTACTTGGCGTTGGGCGCGCCGCGCATCGACGTGTTGGCTTGCAATGACAACGACGACGCGGCGCTGCTGCTGGCGCAGCGCTTGCGGGGCGTTCCCCTCGTCCTGACCGGGACCCGCGCGGAAGGGGCCTACGATACGGGCATGCTTCCTTATCGGTTGGCCGAAGCCCTGGGATACGCGCTGGTCGAATCCGCGCTCGATGTTGCCGTTCAACGCGATGGCGTGGCGATCACGCAGTTCCTGCCGAAGGGCTTTCGTCGCGGCATCGAAGCGTCCCTGCCTGCCGTCGTCGCGGTTCACCCGCAAGCGGCCGTGACGCCTCGCTACGCGTATGCGCGTGCCGCGGACGGCGCGATCGAGCCGCACCGCGGGTCCGCTTCGCCCGACAGCGATGCGCACGCGTGGCGAATCGCACCGGCGCAGCGCAAGCCGATCAAGCTCGCCGCAGCAGAAAAGCGCTCCGGGCATGCACGCATGTTGACGGCCACGACGACGGAAAGCCGTGGCGGAAACGTCGTAATTGAGGGGACTTCGGTCGAAAAAGCACAAGTGATCCTCAGTTATTTGCGAGAGCATCGACTCGTCGATTATTGAAATCGAAAGGCCGTCCGGCCTTGAAGACACGAACTTAGCGACAAGCACTTGTACAGCAAGTCAAAAGCATCCGGAGCAGACATGACCGTATCCGCAGACATTCGCGCGCTCATCGAACGGCGCAAGAAGGGCTACAGCCTCGAAGCGCCGTTTTACCGCAGCGAAGAAATTTTCGCGCTCGATATGGAAGCGATTTTCCGCAAGCACTGGATTCATGTAGCGGTCGAACCCGATATTCCCGAGCCTGGCGATTACGTGACCGTCGAGCTAGCCGGCGAATCGGTGCTGATCGTGCGTGACGACGACATGTCGATTCGCGCGTTCCACAACGTTTGCCGCCACCGCGGCGCGCGCCTGTGCAACGAGGAACGCGGCACGGTCGGCAACATCGTGTGTCCCTATCACAGTTGGACCTACAACTTGAGCGGCGCGCTCATGTTCGCCGAGCATATGGGCGAGAAGTTCGACCGCTGCAAGCACAGCCTGAAGTCGGTCCACGTGGAGAGCGTGGGCGGGCTGATCTTCATTTGCCTCGCACCGGAGCCCCCCACCGATTTTGCCGTCATGCGCGCGGCGATGGAACCGTACCTGCTCCCCCACGATCTTGCCAACTGCAAGATCGCGGCGCAGGTGGACATCATCGAGGAAGGCAATTGGAAGCTGACGATGGAAAACAATCGCGAGTGTTATCACTGCGTCGCGAACCATCCCGAGCTGACCATCTCGCTCTATGAATACGGCTTCGGCTACCAGCCCTCACCGGCCAACGCCGAGGGTATGGCCGCCTTCGAGCGCACCTGCGTCGAGCGCGCGGCGCAGTGGGAAGCGATGAGCTTGCCTTCGGTCGAAATCGAGCGCCTGAGCGATGTCACCGGTTTTCGCACGCAGCGCCTGCCGCTCGATCGCAACGGCGAATCGCAAACGCTCGATGCGAAAGTCGCGTCCAAGAAGCTACTCGGCGAATTCCAGCGCGCCGATCTGGGCGGCCTGTCGTTCTGGACGCAACCGAATTCGTGGCACCACTTCATGAGCGATCACATCGTCAGCTTTTCGGTGATCCCGCTCTCAGCCGGTAAGACGCTCGTGCGCACGAAGTGGATGGTGCACAAGGATGCGGTTGAAGGCGTCGATTACGACGTCCCGAATCTGACGGCGGTGTGGAATGCAACGAACGCACAGGACCGTGCGCTCGTCGAGTTCTCGCATCGCGGCGCGGGCAGCAGCGCCTACGAGCCGGGTCCGTATTCGCCGTTCACGGAAGGGCTTGTCGAAAAATTCTGCGATTGGTATATCGGCCGCCTCGGCGCGCACGTCGCCGCTTAACGATCGGTCAGTCAGCAAGGGACGAGGCATAGCATGATGCGAGACGCGCAAACCTTAGAGCCGCATGAAGGACGCCTCACGCGCCCCGCATTCTGGAGCGCGCTCGGCGCGCCTTGGAGCAGCGACGACGAGGAAACGCTCGTCTGCTGCCAAGTGCGGCAGGAAACGCACGACGTGAAGAGTTTCTTCTTCATGTCGCGCGAGGGAAGGACATTCTCGTTCGAGCCCGGGCAGTTCATCACGCTGGAACTGGAAATCGACGGCGAGACGATCAATCGTTGCTATACCATCTCGTCGGCTCCAACCCGCCCGCACACAATTTCCATCACGGTCAAGCGCGTGCCGGGCGGCAAGGTATCGAATTGGCTGCACGAAAACTTGCGCGCCGGCGATGCCGTGCGGGTGCTCGGGCCAGCCGGCGAATTCACCTGCGCGCGCCATCGCGCGGGCAAGTATTTGTTCTTGTCCGCTGGCTCTGGCATTACGCCGCTGATGTCGATGAGCCGCTCTCATCACGAGCTCGGCGAAGATCGCGATATCGTTTTTATCCATAGCGCGCGCACGCCCGACGACATTATTTTTGCGCGCGAGCTCGATCTCATCGCGTCGAATCAGCAGCATTTCAGAACCTCCTTTGTGTGCGAGCGCGTGGGTCACCGGACCAATTGGCCTGGCGTCACCGGCTTCTTGACGTTGCCTTTGCTTCGTTTGATCGCTCCCGATTTCATGGAGCGCGAGATCTTCACGTGTGGTCCGGCGCCTTACATGAAGGCGGTGCGCGACTTGCTCGATGAAGCGGGTTTCGATCGCGCGCGATATCACGAGGAAAGCTTCTCTTTCGATTCGCTTTCGCCCGCCGAGCAGGCCGCAGCGAGTGAAGGCGCGAGCGCGCCGGTGGAGGGCGAGGCTGCATCGGGCGAGACCCAAGCCCGATATGCCGTGACGTTCGCCAAGACCCACCGCGACATCGAATGCGGTGCGCACGAACACGTCCTTGACGCCGCCAAGCGAGCGGGGCTGCGACTGCCGTCGTCATGCACGCAGGGCATGTGCGGGACATGCAAGGTCAAACTCGTCTCGGGGCAGGTCGACATGCGCCACAACGGCGGCATCCGTCAGCGCGAGATCGATCAAGGGATGGTATTGCTTTGCTGCAGCAAACCGCTCAGCGATTTAGTCGTCGACAAATAACGGCATCCGGCGGTCGCTTCCGTGCAAACGCGTGTCGGAAAATGCAGTCACCGACGATTTTTGGCTATTCAATCTAAAGCTTGTATCACCCGCGCCGCGGATGGACGACCAGGAGAGACCACTATGAATCTGCTTAAACAGTTGCTGCTGAGCGCCGCGTTAGGCGCGGCGCTCGCAAGTGCGGCGCCGGCGTTTGCCGATGGCAAGCCGACGATCAAGATCGGTTACGTCGAAGGATGGGACGATAGCGTGGCGACGTCCAACGTCGCGGCGCAAGTCATCGAAACGAAGCTCGGCTACCCGGTCAAGCTCGTGCCGGTGGCGGCCGGCGTGATGTGGGGCGGGGTGGCGCGCGGCGATCTCGACGCCACGCTGTCGGCTTGGCTGCCGGCCACGCACGCGGCGTATTGGGAGCAATACAAATCGAAGGTCGAGGACCTCGGCGCCAACTTCACCGATGCCAAGATCGGGTTGGTCGTGCCCATGGACGTCAAGGCGACGACGATCGCCGATCTCGAGGCGCAAAAGAGCGAATTCAGCGGGCGGATCGTCGGTATCGATGCAGGCGCTGGCGTGATGAAGAAGGCTGACGATGCGATCAAGGCATACAACCTCAGCTATCAATTGATGCCGAGCTCGGGCAGCGCGATGACGGCCGAGTTGGCGCGCGATATTCATGCGAACAAGCCGATCGTGGTAACGGGCTGGGCGCCGCACTGGATGTTCGCCAAATGGAAACTCAAGTTCCTCGAAGATCCGAAGAAGGTATTCGGCGGTTCCGAGCACGTCGACAACGTGATCAACCCCGAGCTCGACAAGAAGGCGCCGCAGGTGGTCGAGTTCTTGAAGAAGTTCCAATGGAAGCCGGGCGAGATCGACGGTGTGATGCTTGCGGCGCAGAACGGCACGAAGCCGCAGGACGCGGCCAAGGCATGGGTGTCGGCTCACCCCGATCGCGTGGCCAGCTGGGTCGCGGACGTCAAGTAGCGCGAAGTATCGAGTGTCCCTGCGCGGGGCGCGTGGCCTGAAGGAAAGGCCACTGCGCCCCGTTTTTCTTGATAGTGGGAGTTCGATTCGACGGTTCGGTGTAAGGTCTGCGGTGCTTCGTCGCGCTGTTGGGCTTCAGATTGATACCCCCTCGTTACCTGACTATCGTGAAAATAGATTTATCACTACTATTCGATATGGCGCCTACGCATTCTCCGATTCGTTGAAAGGAAAGTAGCGCCAAGTTGGATGTTCCGATTTTGAATCGATCGGGTCCTACCTCGGAATAATTAAATGTCAATTGCTGCTTTTGTGTCGCATCGAGATTTTCCCACGCTATGGATGATAGAATTGGCGACAGGCTGATTGCAGCAATGGACCCGTTGGATGCGGTCGTCCATTGCAAATAGTGGGAAGGGGTCAGTGATACGATGTAGCACTTGCTGTTATCGAGAATGGGGTTGATGGAAAAAAAGGCCGTGGCTTCCCCCGACAACACCATGGTGGTTTGTGGCAACGAATCATCGATGATTCCGCTGAAGTCATTGGACCAATACATGTTATTGTTCGCCCGAACCAAGCAGCCAGAATATCCAGTCATACGACCTCCGTTTGAAGTTTGCCACGAGATTGGTAGGCGAATGATAGGTGGCGCTGCATCGCGTTGTCATTGGTTTTATCGAAATCTACGTTTTATCGATGAGTGATGCTTGGTAGTTTTTTGAATATTGGGATTTTGCGAAGATCCGTGATCGAGAAGGCGGCTATTGAACGGGCGAAAACGCGCCCATGCGAGCGCGCGCTTGTCCTTTTTCCGAATTTCGACGGCTCTACGTGAGAATGGGAGCGACCAGCGCTTCCATATCCGGCGACAAGGAAAATACCCCCTTATAGCGTCTGCGGATAGAAAGTCTGCTATGGGGAAACACCGAGTGTGATTACTGCAAAACGACCGTCCGCTCGCCGTTGATGAACACGCGCCGTTCGATGAACGCCTTCACCGCCCGGGCAAGCGTGATGCACTCCACGTCACGCCCGACAGCCAATAAACGCTCCGGGCTATGCGAATGATCGACGCGCTCGACCACTTGCTCGATGATCGGGCCTTCGTCCAAGTCGTCCGTCACGAAATGCGCCGTTGCGCCGATCAGCTTCACGCCGCGCGCGTGCGCTTGATGATAAGGCTTGGCGCCCTTGAAACCAGGCAGAAACGAGTGATGGATATTGATCGCGCGGCCCGCCAACGTGCGGCTCGTCGCTTCCGACAGAATCTGCATATATCGCGCAAGCACCATCAGCTCGGCGCCCGTCGTGTCGAATAGATCGAGTAGCCGCGCTTCCTGCCGCGCCTTGGTGTCGGCGGTCAACGGCAAATAGTGAAAGGGCAACTCGTGCTGAACGGCCATCGGCTCGAGCGTCGTATGATTCGACGCAATGCCGACGATGTCCATCTTCAATTCGCCCATGCGCCAGCGGAACAGCAAATCGGCCAGACAGTGCTCGAGTTTCGACACCATCAGCAACACTTTGGGCCGCACATTCGCATCGTGAATCGCCCACGTCATATCGAACGATGCGGCGGTCGGCGTGAATTCGGCTTTGAGCGCGTTCAGATTCAGCGGCGCGTCGTCTCCGCGCGCGCCATGAAAGACGCAGCGCATGAAGAAGCGCTCGCTGAGATCGTCGTCGAAAACGGACAATTCGTCGATATAGCCGCCGTGTTTGTCGAGCAGCGCGACAACGGCCGCGACTTGACCCGCTGCGCTCGGGCAAGCAAGCGTCAAGATGAATTGATGAGAACGGTCAGGTGTGGACATAGGAATAGCCCTGGTCTCCATGAGAAAGCGCGCGCGATACGCGTATGCGTCCCTTCGCGCCGCATGTACCAGTAGAGCAGGGCGCGGTTCGCGCCGATAGAACCGAATCGCCGTGGCAATGGTATCCGGGCGTCAGTGCGCGTTCGACGGCAGTTGGAAGCGGGACACCGCTTCGCCCAGGCGCCGGCTTTGATCTTCAAGCGAAACCGCGGTCGCCGACACCTCCTCGGCCAATGCCGCATTGCGTTGCATCGCTTGCTCCATGTGGGACACCGACGCATTGACTTGCTCGATGCCGATCGACTGCTGCTCCGAGGCGAGACTGATTTCGGCGATGATCGTGCGCACGCGATCCACGGCGTCGGCGAGTTCGGTCATCGTCGCACCGGCCTCGCCGACGAGCGCACTGCCGCTGTCCACGCGCAGCGTCGAATCGCCGATCAGGGTTTTGATTTCCTTCGCGGCCGCCGCGGAGCGCTGCGCCAGGTTGCGCACTTCCGAGGCAACGACGGCGAAGCCGCGTCCGTTTTCTCCCGCGCGCGCCGCTTCTACCGCCGCGTTCAGCGCGAGAATGTTCGTTTGAAACGCGATGCCCTCGATCACGCCGACGATACCGGCGATCTGCGTCGAACTGGCCGAAATCGCATCCATCGTTGAGACGACGCGCGTCATGGCATCGCCGCCCTTGACGGCGATTTCGGCGGCGTTGCCCGCGTAGGCGCGCGCGTTGCGCGCATTGTCGGCCGTTTGACGCACGGTGGCGGTCAATTGCTCGATGCTGGCCGCGGCTTGTTCCAGCGATGCCGCTTGCTCTTCGGTGCGATCGGACAACTCCATGTTGCCGTGCGCGATCGTGCGCACGTCGCCTGCAATCGCTTCGGCGCCCGCCCGCACTTGCCCCACCGTTTGTGCCAATCCAGCCTGCATTTGACCGAGGCGCGCGAGCAAATGCCCCATTTCGTTGGCGCGTTCGACAACGACACCGCGCGTCAAATCGCCTTGTGCAATCCGGTCGAAGTGTTCGACGGCCGAATTGACCGGCGTAACGATGGCGCGGGCGAGCCTGCGTTGCATGAGCAACCCGAGTATCAGCGCGATCGCGGCGGCTGCGCCAAGCACCCACAACGCGCGATGAAAACGCGCATCGGCTTGCTCGAAGCGCGATTTCTCTCGAGTCAATTGCACGTCTTCCAATGCGGTCATCGCGTCTTGGTAGTCTGCGAACAACGCGGGCGACGCTTCTCGCTGCGTCGAAAGGAAATCGACCATGTCGTCGCTGTCCAATTGCGACAGCGCCTTTTGCAATGTCTGAGCCAATAGGGTTTGGCGGCGCGCGAGAAGCGTTTCGAGCGCCTTTTGCTCGGCCGCATCGGGCGCATGCCCGTGCTGGTAGGCGGCAAGTTCATCATTGCTTTGCGCGAGCAATTGATGGAGGCGGGCAATCTGCTTTTGCGCAGGCTGGCCCGCGCTGATCAATTGTTCGACTTCGCTCAGGCCACCGCGCAACACGAGCAGCCGTTCGGAACTCGTCTTCAAGTGCAGCAGCGAGGCCGTATCGTCGCGATACATGGCGGCAAGGTCTGCTCGACCAGCGTAGAGCAGGACGAGCGCGCCCCCGATGACGAGCATCAGCAACGCCGTGTAGCCGGCTATGGTGGCGGCAAGGCCGCCTCGAATCGAGAGTGATTTGAACATGGCGATACTCGCGTGCGGGCGTTCAGGAAAGCGCAAGGAACAGCGCCTACCGCAGGAATATCGGCAGCCCCGCTGCTCGCCTATTGTCAATAGGCGACAGCGGCATGATCAATTACGACAACGACGCGAGGCGAATGCGCCCTAAAAGTGCAAGGGAGACGATGGCGAGCGGGGTAAACGCCCGATCGCCTAGTGCAAAAATCCGTTTTAAATCGACGATTACTGTCAACTACTGAAAACAGTAGGGCGTGCTGTCAGAACAATTAGAATCAATCCTCGACCGTGGCGAGAAATGCCTCGACCGAGATCATTGCACCCGCGTTCGCCGGCGCCGGACGTTCGGCTGGGCGAAACACGGCATCGCCTCGGCGAATCGCCCGGCGCGAAACCACGCACGTCCCCGACGAATTCGCCGAGCGCCGCCGCCACCGCTGTTCACCGTAGTGGCAGCGGCCCGGCTCGACCCAGCGGATGATCAGTGTGGTATCGGATTGTTCGAGTATTTCGATTTGGACGCGGCTAGCGTCTATGGCGCAAGACTTTTTTGTCCTCATAGCGGCTCCTGGCATCGAGCTCCCTAAATGTATTCGGGTCCGAGCTCAACCGCTATCGTTAGATCCGTAGAAACACCATTCTTAAAATGGAAACAATCGAACCGCCGTTGCGCTAATTTGCACACTTTTATGCACACGATATTGCACGGCGTTGCTTTACGACAACTAATGCGCCGGCCGCCGGTATTGGGCGCGACGGACGGCGGCATTCGTTCGATCAAAAGCGGGAAGGGCTATAGGGCCGAGGATCGGTAAATGGCGTCTCGCCCGCCATCATTTCGGCAAGCAGCCTGCCGGTGACGGGGCCCAACGTCAGTCCGTGGTGAGCGTGGCCGAAGGCGAACCACAGCCCGCGGTGGCGATCGGCTTTCCCGATCACGGGCCGCATATCCGGCATGCAGGGCCGCAGCCCAAGCCAGGGCTGGGCGTCGAGGCGCCGGCCGAGACTGAACGCCGGACGCGCGTACGATTCGGCGCGCGCGAGCTGCACCCCCGTCGGCGGGGCCTCGCGTGCGGCGATTTCGACGCCGGTCGTCAGGCGCAGCCCTTGTTGCATCGGGGCGATGACATAGCCCTGTTCACGATCGAGAATCGGCCGGCCAAGCGGCGTGTCGCTGGTCGCCTCGTAGTTCATGTGATAACCGCGTTTGGCGCGCAGCGGGATGCGATAGCCCAACGGGGCAAAAACGGTATCGGACCAAGGGCCGAGGGCCACGACGACCTCGCGTGCGGTGATCGGGCCGTCGGCGGTTTGCACGATCCAGCCGTCGCTCTCCGCACGCGCGGTTGCGGCGTCGCCGATCATCACGCGGCCGCCGGCGCTCTGGAACAAGCCCGCATAGGCCTTGGTGAGCGCGCCCGGATTGGTCACGCGCTTCGGATCGTTCCAATGCAGGCCGCCGCAGAAGACGCCGGAGAGCGCGGGCTCGCGGCCGTGCAGCGCCGCGGCGTCCAGCGTATCGAGCTGCAAGCCTTGCGCGTCGGCGATCTGCTGCGCTCGCTCGGCGGCGACGGCGAACTCGCCGGGCGTTCGGAACGCTTCGATCCATCCGCCGTCGTGAACGAGGGCGCGCGCATCGGCGCCCGCGCGCGCAATCAGCGCCTCGTGTTCGTCGACGCATGCGCGGATCAGCGGCAGCATGTCGCAAGCGGCTGCGGCCAAGCGCTGCGGCGCCGATTCGTACCAGTAGCGTGCGAGCCAGGGCAAGAAAGACGGTAATGCTTTGTAGTCCCAGTAGAGATCGGTGGACCGGTTGCGCGCATAGCGAGCGAGGGTGCTCAAACTGCGGGGAAACGCATAGGGGACCACCGCCGAGCGTTCGATCAACCCGGCGTTGCCGAAACTCGTTCCTTCCCCGGGGGCGCGGCGATCGACGAGCGCGACCTGCCGAGCGCGATCCTGCAGATGAATGGCGCAAGACACGCCGATAATGCCTGCGCCGAGAACGACGACGTCGAAATCCATAGAGTGGCGTCCGTGTTGATCGATGGGATTTAGAAACGGCTCGGGCCGAGGTGACTATCCGAAGCGTGCGCCGGCCGAACCGGTTCGGCGTCGGGCGCGGAGATGACGAGATCGGTATCGGCTACCGCGACGCAGGGCAAGATCCACCCTCCGCGCTGTTCCTCGCGGCTCACGCCGGGCCACTCGATTCGATAGCTGACGTTCCCCGAAACGAGCTGGCACAAACACGTGCGACAAGTCCCATTACGGCACGAGCGCGGCAGCCGCACCCCCGCGGACGCAGCCGCCTCGAGTAGCGTGAGCGTGGCGGGCGCCTCGAAGCGGTAGCCCTGTGGCTCGATGCGAACGACGGGGACTCGAATAGCGTGCGATGCGGTCATGAGGCGGGCGAACGGGAAAATGCAAAGGGTAGGGGGTTGCCTCATCCGAAGGCGCACCCGACCGCAATTGCATCAGAAACGAAAGGAAAACGAAAGTGGCGGTGGGGCCTCGAACGCAAATGCCATGCCTTTTTGTTGGATCAATGGCCAATTTCGCCGGATCGGCAAGGAAAACTTGCTCGTCTGCGCAAACGTCCTAAAGTGTATTCAATCGGCGTGGATGTCGCTCTGTCCTTGCCGGCAGCCCGCGCTTCCAGCAAGAAGGAAGCACCTCCCACCGGCGCGGTTATCGGCGTGTTTTCGTCACGGCAAAGGCGAATCCCATGCAGATTAGTTTTCCCAAAGAAGCGCCCGAGTATTCGGGGCGCGAGTTGATCGTGGCGTTCCCCGCGGTAGTCAATGGCGAGCGCATCTGGTGCAGCATTACGGCCGAAGCGCTCGAAGACCATTTCGGAGCCGCGTCGCCGCGACTCGAAGATATGGTTGGCGCCTTCGACGCGCATCGTCCGCGCATCGAAGCGGCGACGCGCAGATTGCTCTCGGAGACGGGCGGGCAATGCGCGAGGCTGCGCAGCGGCTACGTCCGCTTTTACGAAGCCAACGCTCGCGCCTGAACGCCGCCTCGTCCTTTTCGCCCCACCAGAAAGCGCCGGTGGCGCCGCGTCGCGCGTGCGCCCGCGGGCGGCGCTGCGCGATCACTCCGCGCCTAGATAAAAGAAGCGGAACAGGAAGATGGCGGCGATGATCCAGACCACCGCCTTGACCTGCCGAGCGCGACCTGTCAGCAGCTTGAGACCGGCGTAAGTAATGAAACCGAACGCCACCCCATTGGCGATGGAATAAGTGAACGGCATCATCAGAGCGGTGAGGGTCGCGGGCACGACCTCGGTTGCATCGTCCCAAGGCAAATCGGCCAATTCGCGCAGCATGAGGCACGACACGTAGAGAAGCGCGGGCGCTGTGGCGTAACCGGGCACGACGCCGGCCAGGGGCGCGAAAAACAGGCACGCGAGAAACAGCACGGCGACGGTGATCGCCGTGACGCCCGTGCGCCCGCCAGCCTGCACGCCCGACGCGCTCTCGATGTAGGCCGTCGTGGACGAGGTGCCGAGCAGCGAGCCGGCGACGATAGCCGTGCTGTCGGCCAGCAGCGCCTTGTTCAAGCGGTCCATCTTCCCTTCCACGAGCAGCCCGGCGCGATTGGCCACGCCCATGAGCGTGCCGGTTGCATCGAACAATTCGACGAGGAAAAACACGAGCACCACGTTGATGACGCCGGTGGACAGCGCGGCGCGCACGTCTAGGTGAAAGAGCGTCGGGCTGATCGATGGCGGCGTCGACATGACGCCGTGAAATTCATTGCCGCCGAAGAAGAACGAGAGCACGGTCACGCCGAGAATCCCGATCAAGATCGCGCCGCGCACGCGCAGAAAATCGAGCGTCACGATGGTGAAGAAGCCGATGGTCGCGAGAATCACGGCAGGCTTGTGCAGATCGCCGAGCGTGACGAGGGTGGCGGGGTTGCCGACGATGATGCCGGCCGTCTTCAGCGAAATGATCGCGAGGAAGAGTCCTATGCCGCCGGTAATGGCCACGCGGATGGAGCGCGGTATGCCATTGACGATCGCCTCGCGCACGCGAAACAGCGTCACGAGCAAAAAAAGACACCCGGAGATGAACACCGCGCCGAGCGCGGCTTGCCAAGTGAAGCCCATGCCCTTGACGACTGTATACGCGAAATAGGCGTTCAGCCCCATGCCCGGCGCGCAGGCGATCGGGTAATTCGCGTAGAGGCCCATGATCAGCGTCGCGATGGCGGCGACGAGGCACGTGGCGACGAAGACGGCGTCTTTGGGCATCCCCGCATCGCCGAGAATGGCCGGGTTGACGAAGATGATGTAGGCCATCGTCAGAAACGTCGTGATGCCGGCCAATATCTCGGTGCGCAGGTCGGTGCCTGCCTCTGCGAAGCCGAAGTAACGTCTTGCCGATTCCAGCATCGGAAAGGCTTTGGCTTGTTCCATGAGCGCGTGTCTCCTGTCGTATGTTACGCGTAGCTGAAAAATCAGGCGCACAGTGTAATGGCGATTATTGGCGCAGGCCAGCCACGGCATGCATGTCGCATGCCGCATGGCGCGCAATGGGGCGGCCGCGGGCTCAGCGGCGATTGAGCAGGGTGGAGAGCAGGTCGATCGGAAGCGGGAAGACGATGGTGGAATTTTTGTCGGCGGCGATCGTCGTCAGGGTCTGCAGGTAGCGCAGCTGCATCGCTTGCGGCTCGCGCGCAAGCGTTTGCGCGGCCTCAAGCAGCTTGTGCGACGCTTGCAGTTCGCCGTCGGCATGGATGACTTTGGCGCGGCGTTCCCGCTCGGCTTCGGCCTGGCGGGCGATGGCGCGAATCATCGACTCGTTGATGTCGACGTGCTTGATTTCCACGTTCGATACCTTGATGCCCCAGGCGTCCGTTTGCGCATCGAGGGTTTGTTGAATGTCGGCGTTCAACTGCTCGCGCTCGGCAAGCAGCGCGTCGAGCTCGTGCTTGCCGAGCACGGCGCGCAGCGTCGTCTGCGACAGTTGACTCGTCGCTTCGAAAAATTTCGCGACTTGAATCACGGCCTTTTCCGGGTCGACGACGCGAAAGTACACGACCGCATTGACCTTCACGGAAACGTTGTCGCGCGTAATGACGTCTTGGGGCGGGACGTCGAAGACGACGGTGCGCAGATCCATTCGCACGGCCTGCTGGACGACCGGGATGATTAGAACGAGCCCCGGGCCTTTGACTTTCCAGAAACGTCCCAGCATGAATACAACCCCGCGTTCGTACTCACGGAAGATGCGGATCGAAGACGCGATGACGACAATGACGATTAATAGCAGCAACGTGCCGAAGCTGTAGGTGAATCCGATCATGGCGACACTCCTTTTGGTCGTTCTTCTATGGGCGCCACCGTCAGCGTCAGCCCGTGCCGGCCGGTGACGCGGACGCGCGCGCCCGTGGCGATCGGTGTTGCGCCGCACACGCGCCAGCGCTCGCCGCGCACGCGAGCCCACCCCACGTTCTCGCTGCCCGGCTGGCCGTCGGCGGGCGCCAAGGGGCCGTCGATGACCTCGCCCAGGCTGCCGACGAAGGCTTCGCTTCCGGTGACGACGGGCCGCCGCCGCGCGCGATAGGCGAAGTTGGAAACGAAAAAGACGAACACGGCTCCGGCAGCGGAGATGGCTGCAATCATGGGCAGCGGTACCCCGTAGCCGGGCGCATCGGTATCGATGAGCATCAGCGCCCCGGCGGCGAACGCCACGATGCCGCCGAAGCCCAGTGTGCCGAACGTCGGCAGGAATGCCTCGGCGATGAGGAAAGCGATGCCGAGCAAGATCAGCGCAAGGCCCGTATAGCTGATCGGGAGCAGTTGCAAGGCGAACAGACCGATCAAGAGGCAGATGGCGCCTGCGACGCCCGGCAGCACGAAGCCTGGATTGGCGAATTCGAAAAAGAGGCCGTACATACCGATCGTGAGCAGGATTAGTGCGACGTTCGGGTCCGTGACGACCGCCAGCACGTGGCTGCGCCAGTCGGGTTCGAGTGTGACGACGGCGGCGTGAGCCGTCGCCAGGGTGTGCGGGCCGCTCGCGGTCTCAATCGTGCGGCCGTCGAGCTTGCCGAGCAAATCGGGCAGATCGCGAGCCGTGAGGTCGACGACGTGCTGTTCGAGCGCTTCGTTCGCCGATAGGCTCACGGCCTCGCGCACGGCGCGCTCGGCCCATCGGGCGTTGCGCCCGCGCAGCTGCGCGAGGCCGCGAATGTAGGCGGCGGCATCGCCGATCTGCTTGCGCGTCTCGGTCGATTGCGAATCGGCCGGGAGCGGGGCGGAAGCGGCTCCGTTTCGGCCATCGGGCGCTTTCGGCGCGGCGGGCGGGGCGCCAGCCGGCCCGCCCAACTGGATCGGTGTGGCCGCGCCGAGGTTCGTGCCCGGGGCCATAGCGGCGATA
The DNA here is from genome assembly GCF_029522115.1 of Trinickia sp. Y13. Taxonomy (GTDB): domain Bacteria; phylum Pseudomonadota; class Gammaproteobacteria; order Burkholderiales; family Burkholderiaceae; genus Trinickia. The sequence continues at coordinate 424,163 of NZ_JAKWFK010000005.1, forward strand.
TGGCTGGCATAGACGATGTAGGTTCCCGCGCTTGCCGCGCGAGCGCCGCTGGGCGCGATGAACGCGGCAACAGGCACGGGCGAGGCGAGTATCGCCTTGATGATTTGCCGCATGGAGGTGTCGAGCCCGCCCGGCGTATCGAGTTCGACGACGGCAAGTTGCGCGCGCTCCCCTGCGGCTTTGGCAAGCGAGCGCGTGATGAAGTCGGCGCTGGCTGGGCCGATGGCGCCGACGACCGGAATCACGACGACTCGGCTGCCCGTGGCGTCGGCCGCGTTGCCGGGCGCCGCCGCCCCCACGCTGGCGCTGGCGCATACGCAACCTAGGAGAGCAACGAACGTCGCAAAGCGGCGTACGAACCGTACGCCCAGCCGCATGGGCGGCCGTGCTTCGAGCGTCGACGCGATCCTCGGCAACGGGTGGGGTTTCATCGTTTTCACTCGGCGCATGCGTGCGCCGCCGCCGCCGGAACGGCTGCCCTAACGGTTAAAGATTAGGACGATTCCCGGGGCTCCGCTAACAGACGACGGTGCGGCACCGAGCGCAATCTATGGGCGGGTGTCGACCGACGATCGTCGCGCCGCAGGGTCGGGGGCTTGCCGGGTGCGTCAAAAGGTCCGCCCGCCGCGCCGCGTTCGTCCTGGGGCCGGTATGATCCAAGGTCTTTGTGTCGATGACACCGATGGGAGGATCGCGTCGTGCATGTCGGTGAGCGTTTCAACAGCATTACCCATCTCGTGGGCGCGGTCTTGTCGGTGATTGGCCTTGCCGCCCTGGTGACGATGGGCGCCGTGGAGGGCGATGCATACAAGGTGGTGAGCTTCAGCGTGTACGGTGCAATGCTGTGCGTGCTCTACGCGGTTTCGACGCTTTATCACAGCGTGCGCCGTCCGCTGCTGAAGGCCGTTCTGCAGAAATGCGATCACTCCGCGATTTATTTGCTGATCGCGGGCAGCTACACGCCGTTTACGCTCGTTACGCTGCGCGGGCCGTGGGGGTGGTCGTTGTTCGGCGTGAGCTGGGGGCTCGCTGCGCTTGGCATCGCGCAGGAACTCACGCTCGGGCGGCGCACCCGCAGTGTCTCCATGCTGCTCTACGTGTTGATGGGATGGCTTGCGCTCGTGGCTTTTCGCCCATTGATCCATGCGCTTCCCGCGGCTGGAACTGCGTGGCTGATCGCGGGCGGCGTGATATACAGCGCCGGCATCTACTTTTTCATCAACGACGAGCGCATTCGCCACGGACACGGAATCTGGCACTTGTTCGTGCTCGGCGGCAGCTTATGTCAATTCGTCAGCGTCGCGAGATATGTGGCGTGACGTACGGCGCCGGGGGCGCCCATCCTCAGGCGCTCGGCGCTGCCTCGCAGGTCGCCCGCCCGGCAAGTAGCGCATGTATGTCCGCCTAGCTCGCTCCCGTTCGCTATGGCTTGCGCACAGAGCGGGCGATAAAAGCGATGGCTGTCGAAGGCCGCTTCTCTTTTGAGCAGGCCTGCGCGCGGCGCTAGCCTATCGCGATTGCGCCGGGTCCACTGCGCGAGGCCGCAGCTCTAAAAGATCGATCGTCCGGAATAGGTCGTCAGCCATTCCAATGCGAGTGTGCCGGCAAGCGAATTGCCATTGGCGTCGAGGCCCGGCGACCAGACGCAGACAGCCATTTCGCCTGGCAGCACGGCGACGATTCCGCCGCCGACGCCGCTTTTAGCCGGCAGGCCGACGCGAAAAACGAAATCTCCGGCGGCATCGTAGGTGCCACAGGTCAGCATCAGCGCCGACAGGCGCTTGGCCGAGCTGGGATCCAAGACGTGCTCCTGCGTGGCCGGCGAAACGCCGCCATTTGCGAGGAACAACGCTGCGCGGGCCAGTTCGACGCAATTCATCTCGATGGCGCACTGGCGGCAATAGGCGTCGACGACGTTTTCCGGCGGCATCTCCAGATTGCCGAAGCTTGCAATGAAATGCGCCATCGCTCGATTGCGCTCGGCGTGCTGCAGCTCGGACTGCGCCACGCGGGAGCTGTAATCGATATCCGGCGCACCGGAGAGCCGCCGCACGAATTGCACGAGTGCGGTTTCGGCGCGCACGAAGCGCCGGCAAAGCACGTCGGTGACGACTAACGCGCCGGCGTTGATGAACGGATTGCGCGGCAGGCCGCGCTCGGTTTCGAGTTGCACGAGCGAGTTGAACGCCGTGCCCGACGGTTCGCGCCCGACTCGTTGCCAGAGGGCGTCGCCGAGCAATTGAAAGGCGAGCGTGCAGGCGAAGAGCTTCGAGACGCTCTGAATGGAAAAGCGCTCGTGGGCGTCGCCGACGGTGAAGACTTCGCCATCCAAGGTGACGACGGCCATGCCGAAGCGCTCGGCGGGCACTTTCGCGAGCTCTGGTATGTAATTGGCGACGCGGCCTTTCGTTCGCCAAGGAGCGATATCACGATAGATCTGCTCGAGAAGGTGCGAGTAGTTCGGTTGCTGGCTCATTGAGTGGTTCGTTTCATAGGCCGATACATAGATCGATAGGCGCGAGAGAGGCCTCGCCGCGGCCCTTGCCCCTTGCTTCAAACGGGGGCGATGACTCGCGGAGCCAGTATGGAACCCGCAAGCACACGGTGTCGTCAAGCGTTGCGGTTTGGGCTCGGCGTGCCCTTCGTTGGCAGGCGCGAAATGGTCGCTACGCGGTCGCTCGAAATTTCGCTTGCGGCGCATTCGGAACGCGCCTAGAATCACGCCCTTTCGCGCAGTCAGTGCGACTGTGCGAAGGGAAGCGGGGCCTTACGGCGAGCGGGTTTGCGCCGGGGGTGAAAGGCGGAGGGGCGGCGGCGGTTCGATAGCGAAAGTGCTAAAAAACAGTTGACGCGATGTGAAAGACTCTGCATAATCTCGTTTCTCTGCTGCTGACGCAGCAACGCAAGACAGGCGGTGCTAGAAAGGCTTCTTTCGGTGCTGCTCGGTTGAGCGACG
>NZ_JAKWFK010000060.1 GCF_029522115.1 Trinickia sp. Y13
ACGTGGTGGCGACGTCGAGAATGTCGTAGCCGCGATAGTGCAAGTCGTTGCCCGTGCGGCCGACCGTGCACAGCGCCGTGTTGCCCGCGGTCACGCCCGAGAGGGCGACGGATTTCTTCGGCTTGAAGCCGGAGGGAGCGGGCGCCGCGGCTTGAGCGGCTTCGCCCGCAGTCGAATCTTTACGTGCCATGGGACGTCACCTTTGAGACGCGAAGAGGGTGTCGAGCTTCTCTTCGTAGCGGTGGTAGTCAAGGTATTTGTAAAGATCGGCGCGCGTTTGCATCGTGGGCACCGCGGCCTTTTGCGTGCCGTCGCGGCGGACCGTCTCGTAGAAGTTCAGCGCCGCGGCGTTCATCGCGCGATAGGCGCCGCAGCAATAAAGCGCAATATCGACGTTCGCGCTCTTCAATTCATCAGTCGTAAACAACGGCGTCGCACCGAATTCGGTCAGATTAGCCAGGATGGGCACCTTCACGGCCGCCTTGAACTTGCGGTAATCGTCCAGCGTCTTCA
>NZ_JAKWFK010000061.1 GCF_029522115.1 Trinickia sp. Y13
AAAACGTCGAAGCGACCGTGCTCGACATTGCGAAGGATTACTCGCACATCGTGGCGCCGGCTACGGCTTACGGCAAGAACATTGCCCCGCGCGTGGCGGCCAAGCTCGACGTGGCGCAGATCAGCGAAATCACGGCCGTCGTGTCGGCTGACACGTTCGAGCGTCCGATCTACGCCGGCAACGCGATTGCGACGGTGCAATCGGGCGATGCGATCAAGGTCATCACAGTGCGCGCGACGGGCTTCGATGCCGTGGCGGCCGAAGGCGGCAGCGCAGCGGTCGAAAAGATCGACGCAGCAGCGGACCGCGGCATCTCGCAGTTCGTGAATCGCGAAGTGACGAAGCTGGACCGTCCGGAATTGACGAGCGCGAACATCATCGTCTCGGGCGGCCGCGGCCTGGGCAGCGGCGAGAACTACACCAAGGTGCTGGAGCCGCTGGCCGACAAGCTCGGCGCGGCGCTGGGCGCATCGCGCGCGGCAGTGGATGCGGGTTATGTGCCGAACGACT
>NZ_JAKWFK010000006.1 GCF_029522115.1 Trinickia sp. Y13
CGCGCGTCGGTTGCACTTTGACCCACGGCGCGTTGCCGGCGTCTTTTGCAAGAGACTTGAGCATCAGGCCGCGTTTAACCGTCTCCGTGGCATCGGCCACATCGACCAGCATCGCGCCCGAAGCCACCTCGAGAAACGCCTTCTGCTCACCCAACTGCTTTGCACGCGCTTGGCTCTTCTTGATGAATGCGGGTAAATCGGGGCCTGCAAACACCTCCAAATGCATCAACGCCCGCTGCGGCGACGGCGGCAGCTTCGACGCTTCGCGATAGCGCTGATACTCGCCCAAATAGCCCAACACGGCGCCCGCCGCGACCGGATACGGCGTGTCGAGCACCACGACAGAATCCAACGGCTGCGGGTCGACCAGGAGATCGAATTGATCGATCTTGATCCAGCCCGTCGGCACGCGCGGATCCACCGGATCACCAACCACTAGCCCTACCGGCTCACCCTTGAGAACCTTAGTGATAGGCGCCCAGCCCTTGTCCTTTTCCGTAACAGCGCCGAGTTGAACTTCAACACCTTGCGGCAATAGGCCAATAGGTTCGCCTTTCGCTCTGCTATATACCTGCGCTCCCTTCGCCAACGGTTGCTTGGGCTTTGCGCTCGGGGCTGGTCGATCGAACCGAAACGGATTCGAAGCATTCGAACTCGATGCCTGTGTCCATGCATCGAGCCAATTGAACGGCGCCGCGGATAAATCCCCCGCCGATCCGTGCGTCCTATCAGGAGTTACACCGGGCGGCACAATTGCGCTGTCGGGAGAGTCGACGCGCAATGAATCCGGGAACGAAAAATTAAACGTGCTCGGTTCATGCTGGTTGTCCGCGGCATCGGCATTGACCCGGTATCGCTTCTCGCCTTTCCAGAACGGTGAGCACTTGATCGCCGACGAGGGAGGCCGATTCGCCTGAGCCGACGCGTCGCTCGCAGGCGGCGCGTCGATCACGGCCTTATAGCCGCGCCAGTCGAGCAGATGCATATACAGGCTGAAGAACGTCAGCGTCTCGTCTGCGGGCGCCGACGTGGGTGCCGCGCCGCCCGGTGCGCTTGCCCGCGTCGGGTGCGCCCCCTGAACGCCGGAAGCGCTTGACACGGGCGAGGGGCTTGAAGCGCTCTGCGCTGGCGGTAGCACGAGTTTATGCCGCACCAACACGAATCCCGTCGAGTACATGCAACTCTTCCCGTCTTGGTACTTCAGCACGGGATACTTCGAATCGAGCCGATACGCGACCACCTCGCCGTCGGCGATCGCCCGCACGCCGTCCTCCTGCTTCAATATTTGCCCCGTTGCGGTGTCGAAATGAACACCACCGTGCCAAATACCGTTCGCTCCGAGCGGGTAAAACCCATCTTCGGCATTGCTCAGCGCCTCGAAGAACGAATGCGCGTCGCTCGCGCCCTTATCGTCCCCCGTCGCAAACGGATAGCTCCACTTCAACGGCACATACGCCGGCGCAGGGGTTGCGGCCGGCGTCGGCGCGGGCTGGGAGGGTGCTTTCTTATGGCCAGGCGGGTGATGCGGATTCGTTGTACTCATGACATTTCTTCTATTTGCTCGGTCAACGTTAGTGGTGAGGCGGTGCGAGCTCTACAACAATCATTCGACATCAACCCGAAAAATCGAGCGACCGGCCGGGCTTCATATCGCCTTGGCCCGCGACGCCATGCATGAAATAGTCGCCGCTAACCGGCCCCGCAAACATCCGCTTCGCCCCCTTCACGTCGATCGTCCCCGGCGCGTGGATCTCGATGTTGCCGTCCTTGATGCGGATATACGCGCCGCCGCTCGTCAGTAGGATCTCTTTCTTGCCCGCCATCTCCACCGCTTCCGTGATCGAAATCACCTTCACGCCTTTATGCGCCGTCAGTTCGATCCCGTCGGAATGCGCCTGCACTTCCACCTTGCCCTTCCCGGCGAATAGCTTCATCCCCGCGTTCTGCACGAACAGGCTCAGCTTTTCACCAATCGAAGCGATCAGCGATTTGCCGCTAGCGATATGCGTACTCGCACCGCTAACGATGTTCACGTGCTTGTCCGCGGCGATCTGCGTCGATTGCTGTGTCGATAGCGCGATCCCCGACGGGCTCGCCATCAGCATGATCGGCTCGGCGAAGCCATTGGCGTTGCCGGTGCCGCCGCCCGCCGTGCGTCCCGCCCCCGACGCGTCACCCGCCACGCTCTTTTGCGTCGCATCGGTGAATGCCTTTAACGAGTCGTAGCCGTCTTTCAAGCTTTCCGCTTGATGCGTCGCACTCGCGTCCGATAGCGCTTCAATCACGCTTTCTGCGTTGACGAGCTGACTGCTCGCCTGCCGCACATCCATCGGTTGCTTGACCGACGCCGGGTGACTCGACACATACAGCCCTTGCTCCGCACGAATCGCCCCATGCGCATTCGACTTCAAATCGAAGCCGCTGCCCAGGTATCCGCCCCGCGTATTGCCGGTGTGATCGACCAAGTATCCCAAATGAAGATGCGAATCGGCGCTCGTCGAATACAGGTGAACTCGGTTCTGCCCCGTCGAGTCATCCATGACGAGTTGATTGAACCCCCTGCCGCCGTATTCCTTCGATCGATACCCCGAGAGCAAACCATTCGTGTGCCAAACCGGGGGCGTCGGCCCGCCATGCATGCGGCCCAGAATCACGGGCCGATCACAATCGCCGCCCATGAAGCCCACGATCACTTCATCGCCTTTGCGCAACGGGAAATGTCCGCCGCGTTTTGAACCCGCATCGGGAAACGCAGCCCGCACCCATACCGATGCCCGCTCATCGCCCTCATTGCGGCGATTCCACGGAAACAGCACCTTCACGCGATTGAGTGCATCGGTGTAGATCTCTTCGCTATCCGGCCCCGCGATGATCGCAGTCTGCAATTGCATCACCGGCTTGCGGTGCACAAGCGGGCTACGGAACGGCGTGCGCCGCCGTTGCGCTTCGATCTCGACTTGAAAGTACCCTTCGCTGCCATCGGCATGCCGAACTTTGACGCCGCCAGCATTGGCTCCCGCCGCCGCCAATACTTCCGACTGCAAGCTTTCCGCGAAGTCCGCCACCTCATCCATGCCTGGCAAGTTGTTGCGGATGGTCCACGTCGTCTCGATGATCGCGAACTCGCGGTCCTCCGGACGCTCTTTATCGTGGACAGGATGCCCTTCCAGCACAAACCAATACCCCGGCATGGCCGAACGCAAGCTGCCAATGCCGTGAAACCGCTTCATCTGCGATTCCCATGCTTCGACGCGCACCGCATTTCGATGCTCGCCGCTATCGCGCACGCCCCATGTGTAAGCGCCTGTGTAGTCGTAGACCTCACCCTGTGCCGGAATGTCGTCGCGCGGGCTGATCGCGCTGCGGACCTCCTTAGGCAGATCGGGCCGCTTGTAATCGAACGTGCGCGTCGTCAGCTTGGCACTCTGAATCTGTTGCTGCTCTTTCCATTGCGTGAAGCCTTCCACCTCTTCACGTAAGCCCGTGCGGACGAAGCGCACCGTGTTCTGCTCGAGCTGCGGCACGAAATACACATCGTCCATCAGCACGAGCGTGTGCGACTTGCCATCCTCCGCCTGCTCGAAGCGGCCGAACACCCCCGCTTCCTCCAAGCTGCGATGCACGAAGTTCCAGTCATCTTCCCATTGCACCCGGTTCGAATACTGCGGCATCGCCTGCCGCAGATCGAACCGATAAGCGCCCTGGGCTTGCGGATGCTCGTCGAACACGTCGGCCACGATCTGCTCGCCCGTCTGCTCCTGCCAATCGCGCATATCGCGACGCAACGGCAAAAAGCACATCCACGAAGAAAATCGCAATTGATAAAACGTGAGATATCCGTCGCTGCCTAATCGCGAGAACGTTTTCACATAGCCGTGATGCGGCAGATACGAGCCGTCGGCTTGCTGCAACCACAGCGTCACCGGCTGCGCAATCAGCGCCTTCAATTCGATTCGATCGCCATGCGACGAGGCGACATCGACAACGAACTCGTAATCGCGCCCGAGCCGCGATGTGCCCTTCGCCTGCAACGGCACGAGCCAATCGTCCCCCAGCGGCGTCTCGAGCTTTAATAAACGATTGTGTTGCGCATTCCCATAGAAAAGCGCATCGAAAAGCGCACCGAACGCCATGCCGCACCCCTTATTTGTCCGCAGGCTGCAAGATTTCCAGAAGCACGAAATTCTAATTGAGACGGAAGAAGAAATCGACAAACGTGCCCGTGATTCGGGGATAGCCTCGAACCATACCCGTCTGTATACAGGAAATATTTCCCGACCTAAGCGGCGAACAACAACGAAATGCTCCATTTTTTCCGATTCGCACGCGAAACCCGCCGTTAGCGCTTATCGCCGGTCTCGTCGCTCTTCTTTTTACCGGGAAGTCCATGGCCGATTCAAGCGTGCGTCGAGGACACATCGTAGCGAAGCCCCAGGCGCCGCATGACGGGAATCGCCCGTGGAACACACGGTGCCTTCCACTCGCTCTGTTTCAGCATGCTGTTTTTAAATAACAACCCACAGAGTTGCTAGGCGTATCGCACAAAAAATAAGCTACCAATTTCTTTTATTCTTATTCCATTTTGTTTCTTGCAGTTTTGCAAGATCGACTCCTACGATAACCGCCTTACCCCATTCACGAGATGAGGAAGCGGCCTATGTCGTCCTGGAAACCCGATCCGACGTTCTACCCTTCCGCACGCCTTGCCGCACAGGCGCCTAAGGAAACCCTGGCCTACGTCGCGAGCTTCGATCCGACTCGCCGCGTCCCGGATGAGCTCGCCGTCGTCGACCTTGATCCCGGCTCCCCTGATTACGGCAAAATCGCGGAACGCGTCGCCATGCCCAATACCGGCGACGAATTACACCATTTCGGTTGGAATGCCTGCAGTTCCCATCTTTGTCCGAACGCCCCCCACCCGCATTCGGAGCGGCGTTATTTGATCGTCCCCGGTTTGCGCAGCTCGCGCCTTCACGTGCTCGATACCAAGCCCGATCCGCGCCGACCGCGCCTCGTTCGCGTGCTCGAGCCGGATGAAGTCCTGCGCAAGTCCGGCTATTCGCGCCCTCATACGATCCACTGCGGCCCGCAGGGCATCTTCGTCGTATCGCTCGCGAATGCCGAAGGCGACACGCCCGGCGGTATTTTCGTCATGGATCACGACACGTTCGACATTCGCGGGCAATGGGAAATCGACCGCGGCCCGCAACAGTTGGCCTACGACGCTTGGTGGCATCTGGGCTACGACACACTGGTCTCGAGCGAATGGGGCTTGCCCGCCACCTTCGAAAACGGGCTCGTGCCCGAAGTGCTGCTCGGCGGCAAGTACGGACACCAGCTGCACTTTTGGGACTTGAATACGCGCAAGCACAAACAGACGATCGATTTCGGCGAAGAGAACCAACTCGTGTTCGAACTGCGTCCGGCGCACGATCCCACCCGGGCGCATGGCTTCGTCAACTCGGTCATCAGCCTGAAAGACCTTTCCGCATCGATCTGGACTTGGTATCGCGAAGGCGATCGCTGGGCCGCACGCAAAATCATCGAAATTCCGGCCGAGCCAGCCGATCCCGCCCGCTTGCCACCGATGCTCAAGCGCTTCGGCGCCGTCCCGCCGCTCGTGACCGACATCGCGCTGTCGCTCGACGATAGGTATCTGTACGTCGCGTGCTGGGGAACGGGCGAGATGCGCCGCTACGATGTCAGCGATCCGCACCACCCCGAACTCGTGGGCTCGGTGCGCATCGGCGGCATCGTCGAGCGCGCCAGCCATCCGAGCGCCGGCAACCAGCCGTTGAACGGCGGCCCGCAGATGGTCGAAGTGAGCCGCGACGGCCATCGCGTCTATTTCACGAATTCGCTCTACGGCGCGATCGACGAGCAGTTCTACCCCGACGGCATCGACGGCTGGATGGTCAAGCTCGACGCGCCCGACGGCGGGGGCTTGTCGTTCGATCGGGAGTTCTATCTGGAATGGCCGACGACGCATCGGCCGCACCAGATTCGGCTGGAGGGCGGCGATGCCTCCTCCGATTCGTATTGCTACCCGTGACTGCGCTAAGGCGAACAGGGCCGCCGCGCTCGAAGCACTGGTTGTGAAGCGGGGGGCGATTTTACGATGAACGTCGATACGCACACCGCAGCGCTTTGGCTCGCCGTGCTGGGCAGCGGCGTCTTCCACGGCGTCAATCCCGCGATGGGTTGGCTCTTTGCGACGGCGCTTGGATTGCAGCGCGGCAAGCGCACTGCGCTGGCCGCGGCACTGCCGCCGCTGGCGCTGGGCCATGCCGCATCCATCTTCATCGTGACTTCGTCGGCGCTCGTGCTCGGGCTCGCCGTGCATGCGGCCTCGCTGCGGCTCGTGACAGGCATCGTCTTGCTCGCATGGGCCGTCTATCACTTGCTGTATGGCCACCGGCACCACCTGCGAGTGGGCATGACGGCCGGCTTTCTCGGCCTTGCGCTGTGGTCGGCCGCGACCGCCACCGTCCACGGTGCGGGGCTCATGCTCGTACCGGCGTTGATGCCGATTTGCGGCGCGGCCGCTCAAGCAAGCTTATCGGGAGCGCTCGGACCCGCTGCGCTCGTCACGCTCGCTCACACGCTGGTTGCCTCGGCGACGAGCGCGGCGATCGCGTTCGCCGCGTATGAGTACTTGGGCCTCGCCATGCTGCGGCGCAGCTGGATCAACTTCGATTGGATCTGGTCGGCCGCGCTCTTCGTCACGGGCTTGGCGGTGCTGCTGATCGCTTGAAGCGCCGCAGCGGCGCGCGCCCAACACCCTAAGGCCCAAATAACGCCCTAACGCCCGCGTGCGTTCCCCGACAACGACTGCTCGAGCGCGGCGACGCCCGCCGGCAGATCGACGCGCGCGCCGAGTTCGAGCATCGTGCGGCCGAGCGCATGAACCGTGCGAAACAGATTGTGCTCTCGGCACTGCTCGCCCATTTGGCCGATACGGACGATCGGCAAGCCGAACGAGCCCGAAATTTCGACCTGATGATGACGCGAGATGTGGCCGCAGACATCGGCAGGACTCAGCCCCGCAGGCGTCGAAATGCCGACGACCGAGTTCAGCCGGCACGGCTCGGGAGCGAACAGCGCAAGGCCCATCGCCGAAACCCCTGCTTGCAGCGCGAGCGAGCACTTGAGGTGGCGCGCGAAGCGCTTTTCGAGCGTCTCGGCGCAGACGAGGCGCAGCGCCTCGTGCAAAGCCAGCACGCCCGACACGGGCGCGGTGTAGTGATAACCGGCGTTGTGCCAGAAATTTTCCGCCAACGACGCGTCGAGACACCAATGCGCGTTCGGTTGATCGCGCGTCTTGAGCCTTTCCCAAGCGGCATCCGAAAATGCGACCAGCGAGACGCCGGGGATCGACGATAGGCCCTTTTGCCCGCCCGTGATGACGGCGTCGATGCCCCAAGCGTCCATTTCGAGCGGCATCGTGCTCAGCGTGCAAACCGCATCGACGACGACGAGCGCGCCGGCCGCCTTCGCCAGCGCCGCAATCTGCCGCAGCTGATGGTTCCAGACGGTATTGGAGGTCTCGCCTTGCACGATGGTGACGACCTCGGGCCGCTCGCGCGCCAGCGCGGCTTCGATATCGGCCAATGCCGCGACTTCGCCGTCCGGTGCGTCGAGCGTCGCGACTTGCGCGCCGCAGCGCTTGGCCATCTCCGCCATGCGCGCGCTGAAGAAGCCGTTCTTGATCGACAGCACGCGCGTGCCGGACCACGCCAGGTTCGAGATCGCCATCTCCATGGCCGCCGAGCCGGGGCCGGCCACGCCGAGGACCCACTTCGAACGTGTCTGGAACACATAGCGCGCCATGTCCTTCACTTGCCCGATGACCTTCGACATCGTCGCGCCGAGGTGATTGATGACGATCGCGTTCGCCTTGGCGACCGCGGCCGGAATCGGCACGGGGCCGGCGCCCATCATCAACAACGGTTCTTCGGGGAGGATGGCGTCGAGCGAGACGACGTCGGGACAAGGGATGGATGGCGCTGTGCTGGACATGAGGCTTGGGCGGCGATGAGTTCGGGAAAGAAAGCGGCACCCGCCGCGAACGCATGGCAGCGCTTCGCTTCGAAGAAATGGTGCGGTGCGGCGACGGGAAACTCGATCATTGCCCCATTTACACGCACGTGCAAGCGTTTTCGACCGAAGGCGGCGTCGGGCGTACTTGGCGTGCGCCCTTGCGCTACTCGGTCGGAGCGCCCGGCACGGCGGGCGGCAGTTCCGCAGCGGCCGCGTCGCTTACGCCGTCGAATCCGCACAGCGCCGCGAGCAATGCGGCTTCGCGCTCATGCACTTCCACGGGAAACGCCACCGCGCCGGCGTGAGCCAAGTAGCGCGCCCTATGCTGACCGTTGCGGAAGCCGACGACGCCCTCATGCAGCATCCGCAGCCAGCCGAGCAACCCGCGCACGCGCCGCCTTTGCACCGTGACATAGGGCATGGCGGGAATGCGCTCGTTGGCGGGATCGAGAAACGCACGAATGCCTTTCACCTTGCCGCTGTGCCAGTTGCCCACGGGCGGCAGAACGTAGTCGGTGTCGTCGCGATTTGCGCATTCGAGCAGCTTGCGCGCATCGACGACCACGACGCGATGGCGGCTTTGGTCGTCCTCGAAGACGCGTTTCAGACGCACGTGATCGTAGTACGGATGGTGGCCAAGCGGGACGTGCCACACCGGGCCGGGTTCGACCGAGGGGGCGAGAGCAACCGCATGAGCAGATGCGGACGTAGGCATGACGAACGTATGATTGTTGGATGGCGTGGCGCCTCTGCGCCCGCTCCTCGGCGATCGTTTCGCCGAGGAAGTCGCGCAGACTATCGTTCGATCATGACAAGTTCGTGACGAAAATGACAGTTTCGTCGGAATGTTGATGGGCGCACGTCCCGCAGAGGGACGCCGCCTTGACAGAATGTTTGCCCGCGCGGGCGACACTCGAGGCACGCTCCGATGGCGCAGCAATCATTGTGCTCGAAACGACTAGCCGCCCGCCTCACCCCGCGCCGGCAGGATCTTGCCCGCGCACAGGCCGAAGCCGACGCGATAACCGTCGCCTTGGCACCAACCGGCCAGGGTCAGCTCGTCGCCGTCCACGATGAACGTGCGGGTCTCGCCCCCTTCCAACGCGAGCGGACGCGCCCCGTTCCACGTGAGCTCGAGCAACGAGCCGAACGAATCGGGCGTCGGCCCGCTGATCGTGCCCGAGCCCATCAGATCGCCCACGCGCGTGTTGCATCCGGAAACGGTGTGGTGCGCGAGTTGCTGCGCCATCGTCCAATACATCGTCTTGAAGTTCGTGCGTGCGATGGTCGTCGCCGCATCGGCGCCCTCCGGCCGCAGCAGCACTTCGAGCGCGATGTCGAACGCATGCTTGCCCGCGTGCCGCAAGTAAGGCAACGGCTCGGGGCTCTGCTGCGGCTGCTCGACGCGAAAAGGCTCCAGCGCATCGAGCGTCACGATCCAAGGCGAGATCGTCGTCGCGAACGTCTTCGCATTGAACGGACCGAGCGGCACGTATTCCCACTGCTGGATATCGCGCGCGCTCCAATCGTTGAGCAACACCATGCCGAAGATATGCACCTCGGCCTCGCCGCAAGCGATCGGCTCGCCCAGCGCGTTGCCGCGTCCGATGATGAAACCCGTCTCCAACTCGATGTCGAGCTTGCGGCAAGCGCCATAGACCGGGCGCTCCTGATCGGGCAGTTTCAGTTGCCCCATCGGGCGGCGCACCGGCGTGCCACTGACGACGACCGACGATGCACGGCCGTTGTAGCCGATCGGCATTTCGGTCCAATTCGGCAGCAGCGCGTTCTTCGGATCGCGAAACATCGCGCCGACGTTCGTCGCATGCTCTTTGGACGAGTAGAAATCGGTGTAACCGGGAATCTCGACCGGCAAATGCATCGTCGCATCGGCCATCGGCACGAGCACACGCTCGCGCAGCGCCGCATCGTCGCGCAACGTCGAACACCGCGCATCGAGCAACTGCGACAATTGCACCCGCACGCTGCGCCAGGCATCGCGGCCCAGGGCGATGAACGCATTCAGCGCCGGCCGAGCGAACACATCCGCCGGCACGCAATCGTGCGGCGCTAGCGTCAGCAGCCCCGCTGCCTGCAGCGCGGCGAGATCGACGATCGCATCGCCGATCGCCACACCGGCGCGCGGCCCACCGTTGCGCGCATCGCTGAAGATACCGAACGGCAGGTTCTGAATCGAGAAATCGCAGGCCGGGTCGTTGGCCGCTTCGAGCCAACTACGTTTGTCCGCGTCGAGCGTCGCGGCGAGGTCATTGGAAAGATCGCGCGTCATGCCTATCGCCGCTCCGGATTGAAATGTTTCGTGAGGCCCTGCCAGCATTCGAAGTAATCCGCCTGCAACTGCGCACTGTCGAGCGCATAGTGCGTCGGCTTGAGCAGGGTGCGCGTCTCGAACATGAACGCGAGCGTGTCTGCCACCTTCTGCGGCTTGGACGTATCGATGGCGGACGCCTTCTCGAACGTGTCGGCGTCGGGGCCATGCCCCGACATGCAGTTGTGCAGGCTCGCGCCGCCCGGCAGGAAGCCTTCGGCCTTCGCGTCGTAGACGCCGTGCACGAGGCCCATGAACTCGCTCGCGACATTGCGATGAAACCAGGGCGGGCGGAAGGTATCTTCACCGGCTAGCCAGCGCGGGGGAAAGATCACGAAATCGATCGCGTCGACGCCGGGCGTATCGCTTTGCGATTGCAGGACGAGAAAGATCGACGGATCGGGATGATCGAAGCTGATCGAGCCGATCGTATTGAAGCGGCGCAGGTCGTACTTGTACGGGGCATAGTTGCCGTGCCACGCGACCACGTCCAGCGGCGAATGGCCGATGTCGGCGCGCCATAGGCGTCCATTGAGCTTGGCCACCAGTTCGAAGGCGCCCTCGCGGTCCTCGTAGGCCGCGTGAGGCGTCAGGAAATCGCGCGGATTGGCAAGACCGTTCGAGCCGATGGGGCCCAGATCGGGCAAGCGCAGCAACGCCCCGAAGTTCTCGCACACGTAGCCGCGCGCTTGGCCATCGACGAGCGTGACGGCAAAGCGCACGCCACGCGGCACGACGGCGATCTCGCACGGCTCGACCTCGAGCACGCCCATTTCCGTCGCGATCCGCAAGCGTCCTTCCTGCGGCACGATCAACAGCTCGCCGTCGGCGTTGTAGAAGAAGCGATCCTGCATGGACCGGTTCGCGGCATAAAGATGGATGGCGCAGCCCGACATCGCCTCGGCCGCGCCGTTGCCGGCCATGGTGACGAGGCCCTCGACGAAATCGGTCGGCGCGGCGGGCATCGGCAACGGGTCCCAGCGCAGTTGATTCGGGGGTGTCGGCGGCGTATCGGCGAAGTTGGCAACGAGTCGCGGATGCGCCGCGGTTTCATCGCCATGCGGCGCAGACCGCACGAACGGCACGAACGGCCGATGCACGGCCGCCGGGCGGATGCGGTACAGCCACGTGCGCCGGTTGTGCGCGCGCGGCGCAGTGAAGGCGCTGCCCGAGAGCTGCTCGGCGTAGAGGCCGTAAGGTGCGCGCTGCGGGGAATTGCGGCCCACGGGCAGCGCCCCGGGCAGCGCCTCGGTGGCCCATTCGTTCGCAAAGCCCGACTGATAGTCGAGCGCCGTATCACGGCGAGAGAGGTCCTGCATGGTTGATTTCTCCAATCCAATAAAGCAACGAACCGGTAAAGCGCCGTCCTACCCGACGACCGGCGCGTCTTGCCGCGCCAACGCCATCGCTTCGCGCAACACGGCAATGTCGCCGATGTGGTTGGCCAGCAAGAGAATGAGCTTTGCGTTCACGAGCGCGCTCGTTTCGTCCGACAAATCTCGATGCATCTCGATCAGCGCTTCGTAGAACGCGTCGGGATCGATCAGCCGGGCGTCGGTGCGCAAATGCGTGCCATCCGAGGGTGAGGTCATCACGAAGCCTCCATGGACAGGGTGCGATGTGCTGCGCCGCGATCCGTCGTGGCGCGTCGCTGAATTTACGCATAGTAAAACGAATTACGTATTGTTAAATCAACGTAAACCCCGATGGATCAAGCAGCGCAACTGTCGATATAAGTATTGGGCTGATGCCGATGTCGCGCAGCCTGCTACTATCGTCGCTGCGTGTCCTTTTCTTCCCGATGATTTCGCCGACCATTCCCGCGCTCGTCGCCCGAGCCGCCGATCACCCCTCCCTGCGCGAATACGTCTCGCTCGACGAACGCGAGGGGACCGCTTGCGCGTGCTTTCGCAGCGTGCGGCTCGAGAGCGCGTATCAGCCGATATTCGACGTCAGCATGAACGGGATTCAAACGTTGTGGACCTCGCCCGAGCGCGCGGACCGCTTCGGCGATGAACTCGGGTTCCAGGCGCTGACCGAGCGCACGGACGGCACCTCTTTCGATCCGTTCGACACCGTGGCCGACGATCGCGAACTCGTTACGCTGGACCGGCTCGCGCGCACCCTGCACGCCATCAATTTCTTCGGGGCGCAGCGCCACGGCATGCTGTTCTTGCGCGTTCACGAGCGCTTGCTCAAGAGCGTCAAATACGACCATGGGCAGCACTTTTCATCGGTGCTGCTCGGCTTCGGGCTCAATCCCTCGCGCGTCGTGATCGAATTGCCGAGCGCGGCCGTCGCGCATCGCACGTTCCTCGGCTACCTGGTCAACAATTACCAGCGCTACGGCTTCAAGGTGGCGGGCAATCTGCCCAATGCGGGGCACATCTTGTCGGTGTCCGACATGGCGCGCCTGGACTTCATCAAGATCGACGGCGGCGCGGTGCTGCGCGACGCGATGGCCAAACCGCTGCTCAGTTACGCCAACCGGCTCGGCATTCCGCTGATTTTCGACCGCGTCTCCAACGAACTGCAGTTCGACTCGCTACAGCAGTTCGGCGCCCGCTTCGTTCAAGGCCCGCTGTTCGAGCCCAAGAAAGCCAGCGCCGAACGCCGAGCGTCCGAATGTCGGAATCCGGGCGCCTAAGTCCCGCGCTTCAAGTCCCCGAGCCTTCTCAACGCCGACGCCCGAAGGCGCGCTTTTCACGTGCGGCTGAACGAGCAAGCGCCGTCAGCGCGCGTGCCCGAGCCGGCGCGCCAGCGCGCGCAGACGCGGCGCAACGCGCTCGCGAAACACATCCTCCCCCATCGACGAAGCTGGCCCGCTGCAGCTGAACACGAGCCAGCGCCCGTCGCGCGGATCGCGAAACGGCACGGCCACGGCGTTGACGTCCCCATGCCACTCGCGAAACGAAAAGCAGCACCCTTGCCGCGCGAACGCCGCGATTTCACGCCGCGCGGCGTCGACGAGCGCCGCGCCGCTCGCCCCGCCGCCCGCCGCAATCGCCAGTTCCGTCAGCAGCGCCTCGCGTTCCTCGCCGCCGATGACGGCGAGATAGGCCCGTCCCATCGAACTCGTCAGCATGGACAGCCGCGAGCCGGACGCAAGCCCCAGCGTCAGCGCCGTCTCGCTGCGTATCGTCTCGAGATAGATCATGTCGAGCCCGTCACGGCAACCGAGCGACACCGCGGCGCCGACCTCGCGCGCGAACTCGCGCATATGCGGGCGCGCGAGTTCGAGCGTGTCGGTGCCCGCCAGCAGGCCAAACCCGAGCGAGAGGACGCCGGCGTCGAGCGCATATTTGCCGAACGCTTCGTCGAAACGCAAATAGCCGAGCACCGTCAACGTATAGGCCAGCCGATTGACAGTCGCCTTGGGCAAGCCCGTGCGCGCGACGAAGTCGCGATTGCCGAGCAGCGTATCCCCGGGCCGGAACGCGCGCAGCAATTCGAGCCCGCGTGCGAGCGCAACGACGAATTTGCGCTCGTCGACGCCCTCGGGCAGCGCCGGTGCTTCCGAGGAAGATGCGTTTACAGAAACGACGGTGGATGCAGGCATTGGTGGGTGATAAACTCGGCCGTGATTTGCAAAACAGTGTTTCGCACAGCGGAACTTTAGTCAAGCATCTTATCAATCATCGAAAGGAGATGACGATGGCCGACGCTGCCCGCTTTCATTGGGACGATCCGCTGCTGCTCGATCAGCAACTGGCCGAAGAAGAACGAATGGTGCGCGATGCCGCGCACGCCTACGCGCAGGACAAGCTGCTACCGCGCGTCACCGAGGCGTTCCGCCATGAGCGGACCGACGTCGAGATCTTTCGCGAAATGGGCGAGTTGGGGCTGCTCGGCCCGACGATTCCCGAGACGTATGGCGGCCCCGGCCTGAACTACGTCAGCTACGGCTTGATCGCGCGCGAAGTGGAGCGCGTGGATTCGGGGTATCGGTCAATGATGTCGGTCCAATCGTCGCTCGTCATGGTGCCGATCTTCGAATTCGGCTCGGACGCGCAAAAGGCGAAATACCTGCCCAAGCTCGCAACGGGCGAATGGATCGGCTGCTTCGGCCTGACCGAGCCCAATCACGGCTCGGACCCAGGCAGCATGGTGACGCGGGCGCGACAGGTCGACGGCGGCTATTCGCTGTCGGGCGCGAAGATGTGGATCACGAATTCGCCGATCGCAGATGTCTTCGTGGTCTGGGCGAAGCTCGAAGAAAACGGCTCGGACACGATCCGCGGCTTCATTCTCGAAAAAGGCTGGAAGGGGCTGACGGCGCCCGCCATCCACGGCAAGGTCGGCTTGCGTGCGTCGATCACGGGCGAGATCGTGCTGGACGAAGTCTTCGTGCCGCAGGAGAACATGTTGCCCAACGTGAGCGGCTTGCGCGGCCCCTTCACTTGCCTGAACTCGGCCCGCTACGGCATTGCGTGGGGTGCGCTCGGCGCAGCCGAGGCATGCTGGCACACGGCGCGTCAGTACGTGCTCGATCGCAAGCAGTTCGGCCGCCCGCTGGCCGCGAACCAGTTGATCCAGAAGAAATTGGCCGATATGCAGACCGAGATCACGCTCGGCTTGCAAGGCGTCCTGCGCCTGGGCCGCATGAAGGACGAGGGCACGGCCGCGACCGAAATCACCTCGATCATGAAGCGTAATTCGTGCGGCAAGGCGCTCGATATCGCGCGGCTCGCGCGCGACATGCTGGGCGGCAATGGTATTTCCGACGAGTTCGGCGTAGCGCGCCATCTCGTGAATCTGGAAGTCGTCAACACGTACGAAGGCACGCACGATATCCACGCCTTGATCCTCGGGCGCGCCCAGACCGGGATTCAAGCTTTCTTCTGACCAAACCCGTGAAACCGGAGCTGCTCGCCGCGAGGCGCTCCGGTTTCGCCGTCTCCCTATCCCGCCATCGTGGGCCGCCCACCTTTGCAAAGTAAATTCGCTGGGCTGCGGGGCACTTTCGACGTTTTGACCCAGGTCATCCCCTCACTCGATATGACGCGCATGCTAACCATGCGTGCGTCGGGAACGGTTCATGCGGGACGCGAGCCATAGCGCGGCGCGCCGCCAAGTGACCTATCTTTGATACGATGCATGCGTGGAACAAAAGGGAGCTCTAATGTCAGAAGTCAACAAGGAGAGATTGATGTCCGATATCAGAACCGTCCTCTCGGACGCCGAGGATCTGTTGAAACAGGCCGCTAGCGCGACGGGCGAGCGCGCCTCCGAGTTGCGCGAAACGGCATTGACCCGTTTGAAGCAAGCGAAGGAAAAAGCGGCGGACGTGCAAGTCGTCGTTGTAGAAAAAGGTAAGAAGGCGGCGCGCGCCACCGACGATTACGTCCACGAACATCCTTGGACCGCTATCGGCGTCGCGGCGGGCATCGGCGTGGTCGTCGGCTTGCTCATCAACCGCAGGTAAGCGCGTTCACGCGAAGGGCAGCTCGCGTCCTTCTCCCGCGAGCTTTTGCCGGATCGGACCGACGCCTAGCGCGCACGTTCGCGCTGGGCGTCGTTGCCGCACCCGGCGGTCGCATTGCATGCTTTCTCGCCAATCCATGCCAAACGATACCCATTCGCCGCACCCCAGCCACGGGCCGCTGCGCCGCATGATCTCATCGGTGTTCGCTCTTCTGCACACTCGGCTCGAGCTGATCGGCATCGAGCTTGCCGAGGAGCGCGAACGCATCGTCGCCGTGATCTTTCTAGGTCTGGTCGCCGTGACATTCGCGATGCTGGCGCTGATCAGCCTCACCGCGCTGATCGCCGTCGCCTTCTGGGACAGCTACCGTTGGCAAGTGCTGGCCGGCATTACCGCCGTCTATGCGCTCGGCGCCGTGATCTGCGCGTTGCGCGCTCGTGCGGGCCTGCACGCCGCGCCGATCGTCTTCGAAGCCACGCTGCGCGAGTTCGAGAAGGATCGCGAGATGTTCCGTGAGCCCTGAGCACAACCGCCGGCCTTTTGGACGACCCATTGCCCCATGAGCCAAACCCAATCGCCTAGCTCGACGCACCGGCGCAGTTCGCCGGTGCACGATTCGAGCACCCTGCAGATGCGCGCGGTCCGCAAAGAGCTGTTGCTGCTGCGCGCCGAGGTGGAACGCTCCGAATTCGTGCAGGCGCGCTTGGAGTTGCACCGCAAGTTCGCCAATCTCAGTTGGCTCGGGCTGCTCGTGCCCGGCTTCGGACTTGGCCGAGCACGCCCCAAGACCACAGGCCGCGGCGTGAATGCGACGTTGAGCGACTGGGTGCTCAGTCACCCGCTCGTCAGCTCGCTCGCGTCGCTGGTCTTGACCAAACCGCTGCGCGCCACCGTGGCGGCCGGCGCCAAGCCATTGCTCAAGTGGGGGGCACTCGGCGCAGCCGGGTGGGCCGGGCTGCGCCTGTGGAGCCACTTATCGTCGCGCAAACCGCAGGAGCAGGAAGCGGCGGACGGCGCGAGCGACGCGTCGTAGCGAGCATCCTGCAGGCGGGTGCGTGGGCTGAGCGAAAAGCAAGGCCGCTCGAGAAGCGGTGGCTGTCTGGCGTGCGGGCCGTGCCGATGCGGCACGCCCAGCACGCCCAGCACGCCCAGCGCGGCGCGCAGTGTGGCGGCTTTGTAGCGGCTGCGGCGGCTATCTAGGCCGCACGACCGGCCCAGCACGCCTGCGCATCAACGCCCCCTCCTCGTGCAACGCGATTCGAGCGCATACCGAACCGATCGAGCACAAAGGTCCCGCACGCGTCGCCGTGCATCGGGCCGCCCTCGACCGGTATCGCCCAGATTTCATAGCCAGCGCGGCCATCTGCGGCCGGCACCCACTCGATGCGGTAGGCGATGCGGCCATGTTCCGGCACCCGATCGAGGCCGGCCGGCAACGCGGGCTGGGAATCAATGTCGACCTCGGTCATCCGGACAGCGACATACTGGGCGGCCCGATGCAGCGCGACTACCGCTTCGATGCGATGACCGCGAGCCGCATGAGCGACGTATGCCGGCATGCCGTAGCCAACCATCACCGCCAGCATAGCCAACGCAACGACGAGTTCCAGCATCGAAAAGCCAAAGCGCCGCGCTCGCAGGGTGTACGGTCGCATCATCGTCCGGCCCCATCGGCAAGGACGCGCCTCCACGCGCGTCGCTCGCGCCCGCCTTCCTGCCGGATCACGAGTTGCAACACCGCGCGCGCCGCCTCATTCGCACCGAAGCCGCGGGCGGTGATCCAATACCCGCGGGCATCCGGATTTCCTTCGAAGCGCGCCTCTTCGATCAGGCATTGCGGCGGCCGCGCCGATCCAGGCCAAGAAGGAACAGGCTCGTACGCGGCGGGATGATCGAACGCTCCGGCTGTCGTCCAATGCGGAGGCAACCCGTGCGGCGCCGATAGGACGGGCGCGCCCCCGGCGCGCAACGCTTGGTCGCATAAGGTCAACGCACTCTGCGCCGCGTGGCTCGCGCGCAAGTGCGCATGGACATCCGCTGCGTGGCGGGTTTGCGCGAACGACACTTCCAGCCAAGCCGCCGTCGTAGTCAGCATCATAGCGGCGAGCATGAGCGCGCTCGGCAGCGCAACGCCACGATGAGCAGCCGGCGCACGCTCACGCCATGTGCGCCCCTGCTTTCGCGCGCGCGCGGTCGCCGTGGCACACCTAGCACAATGGACGGTGGCGCATTGTTCGCACCGCTCGCAGAGACGGCCTCGTGCAACGGTCATAGCGCCGCCTCATGATTGCGCACGACGAGATGGCGCAACAGCGATAGCCTGTTCCGCCCGTCCTTGCTCTGAGCACGCCGGCCGTCGCAATCGACGAACGACGTGCCTGCCGCGGCTCGTCGCCCTCGGACGACGACGCATAAATCGACCGCGACGACGTCGGCCCACTGAGCGGGGGCGATCGAGCGGGCGCCGATCGGCTCGGCCGCCCCGGGCAGCCAATAGCGCAGCGACAAGCGCTCGATGCCCTCGACGAGCGGCTGCGGCGTCCTTGCGTGCCCGTTGCCGAAGCAGTAGAGCTCGGGCTCCTCCCGCCCGGGCGGCCGCGCGACATAAAACCGGTTGACGATCACGGCGTATTCGCCCTGGCGTTCGACGCCTTGCCCGAGGCAATCGGTCGGCTCGCCCGACGCGCTGGCCCAGGTCGCTATCGCATCGTCGGCGTAGCGTACGACGATCCCGTCCGAGTCCGGCGGGTCGGAAGCATGAGCCACACAGCCGAAGACATCGGCTCGTCCGCCCGAAACGGGCCGCATGGCTTGGCAACCGAAGACGCCCGGCGTCACATCCAAACGCAGCGCCGGCTGATCCACGGGCGCATAACCCGCCAACTGAATGTGCTGGCCGACGATCGTCAGCGCCGCCGCGCCCGCCTCGCGCATCCATGCGGCATCGGCCGACCGCATGAACGTGTCGCGCTGCGATCGATACAGCGCCAACGCCCCGGCGAGCACGACGAGCCCCAGCGCCGCTGCGATGATCCATTCGAGCAGCGTGTGTCCCGCCTGCAGTCGCCGCAAGCGACGAGGCGCAATGCCGGCCGCCATCATGGGCGGCTCGCAACCGGCAGTGCGATGCAGCGCGAGGCGGTACCGTTATCCAGATGCGAACACGCGCCTTGCCGAGACTCTCGGCCCCCTTCGGGCAGGTCCGGCTCGCGCGGCCAATGCACTACGGCCGCACCGAGGCCACCGGCTTCGTCTACGATCGCTACTCGAGCACCCGGCAAAACTGCGCCGGCGCGCTCGCGCATATGAGCCACGCGGAACGAAAGCCCCTGCGCGGCGACCATCGCCTCCCCAACCGATGCCGCAACCCACGCGGCTTGCTCGCGATGCGCCGCCGAACCGGCGCCGCGCAGCGCCGCGAGTTGCGCAGCGGCCGCGCCCAAGATCGCGCTCGCTACGAGCGATAGCGCGATGAGCACTTCGAGCAAGGATGCACCGGCGCTCCAACGCGCACGCGAAAAGCGGCCACTCATGCTCGCGCCCGTCCACTGCAGCCGCCGCGCTCCAGCCGCACTCTCCCGCCCGCTGCGATACGGATGCAACGGTTCCAGGCGCCTGTCTGTCCCACCACCGTACGGCCCGTGGCCGCGAACTCGAATTTCCGAAAGCCGCCGATCACTTGCCCGACCGGCGGAGTGAATTCCACAGCGCCCGCAGCGGCCAGGATCGAGACGCCGGAGGGGCGCCGATAGACACGCAGCACTTGGGCGGCACGCTCGGGATCGACCACCACCATCCAGCCACAGGACCAAGCATGCGCCCCGCCAGCGCAGCGATGCCCCTTCGGCAAACACTGGGCTTGTGCATCGGTGGGACAGACGACGACACGCGTGCCGCGCGCGATGGCCTCGCCGCGCGCGAGCGTCAGACCGGCAAGCAAGGCCCTAGCCGCGGCGTCGATCCGGTCTCGCGCGTGCCAAGCGGAGAAGACCGGCGTCGCGATCAAGGCGCTCGACGCCACGAGCACGGTGACGACCAGCAACTCGACCAGCGAAAAACCGCCGCGCCGCGACCGCCCCCGCCGCGTAAAACGCCTGCATTCGAATACGTCCCGCATCTGCCCCCCTCACGTCATCGGCACGAGGCCAATCTAGCGCGTGAAGGCGTGCGCAACCATATGCCGTTCGGCCGAATGGCGCGCAGATGCGACGCCAGCCGACAATGGCGCGTCGTATCGATTGCGAAAGCGGGGGAAAAGCGGGATGAAGGGAAGAGGAGGATTAGCGCTTGCGGGCGGGCTTTTCGGGTTTCGGCCGGCGAAACTCCTCGATCACGTCCTCGAAATCGGACACGTCTTCGAAGCGCCGGTAGACCGAAGCGAAACGCACGTAGGCGATCTTGTCCAACTGCAGCAGTTCGTTCATGACGAGTTCGCCGAGCCGCTCGCTGCGCACTTCGCGCTCGCCGCTGCCGAGCAGTTGATACTCGATGCGCGCCACCGCCGCGTCGATCGCCTCGGCGGAAACCGGGCGCTTGCGCAACGCGAGCTGCATGCTCGCGGCAATCTTGCGGCGGTCGAACTCACTGCGGCTGCCGTCCTTCTTGACGACCGCCGGCAGCGTCAGCTCAACCCGCTCGTACGTCGTGAAACGCTTATCGCAGGCTGGGCAGCGACGGCGCCGCCGAATCGAGGCGCCATCCTCCGATACGCGAGAGTCGACCACTTGCGTATCTTCGTGCCGGCAGAAGGGGCAGCGCATGGCCGGTCAACGATAGACCGGGAACCGCTTCGTCAACTCGGCCACCTGAGCGCGCACGCGTTCGATCGTAGCGGCGTCTTCCGGATTGTCGAGCACGTCGGCGATCAGGTTGCCCACCTGCTCGGCCTCCTTCGTGCCGAAGCCGCGCGTGGTCATGGCGGGCGAGCCCAAACGAATCCCGCTCGTCACGAACGGCTTTTCCGGGTCGTTCGGAATCGCGTTCTTGTTGACGGTGATGTGCGCCGCACCGAGCACCGCCTCGGCCGCCTTGCCGGTGATCTTCTTCGCCCGCAGATCCACGAGCATCACATGGCTTTCCGTGCGTCCCGAAACGATGCGCAGGCCGCGCTTGACGAGCGTTTCCGCCAATACGCGCGCGTTTTCCACGACTTGCTGTTGGTACACCTTGAACTCGGGCGACAGCGCTTCCTTGAACGCGACGGCCTTGCCTGCGATCACGTGCATGAGCGGGCCGCCTTGAATGCCCGGGAAGATCGCCGAGTTGATCTGCTTCTCGTACTCGGCCTTCATCAGGATCACGCCGCCGCGCGGGCCGCGCAGGCTCTTGTGCGTGGTCGTCGTGACGAAATCGGCGTGCGGCACCGGGTTCGGATACACGCCTGCCGCGATGAGGCCCGCGTAGTGCGCCATATCGACCATCAGGTACGCGCCCACCGACTTGGCGATCTTCGCCAGACGCTCGAAGTCGATGCGCAGCGCGAATGCCGATGCGCCCCCGACGATCAACTTCGGCTTATGCTCCTGCGCCAGCTTCTCGGCCGCGTCGTAATCGATGTCTTCCGCTTCGTTCAACCCGTAGCTGACAACGTTGAACCACTTGCCCGACATGTTCACGGGCGAGCCGTGCGTCAGGTGACCGCCTTCGGCCAGGCTCATGCCCATGATCGTGTCGCCGGGCTTGAGCATCGCGAAAAACACGCCCTGGTTCGCCTGCGAACCCGAGTTCGGCTGCACATTGGCCGCTTGCGCGCCGAACAGCGCCTTCACGCGGTCGATCGCGAGCTGCTCCACCACGTCGACATACTCGCAGCCGCCGTAGTAGCGCTTGCCGGGATAGCCCTCGGCGTACTTGTTGGTGAGCTGCGAGCCTTGCGCGGCCATCACCGCCGGGCTCGTGTAGTTTTCCGACGCGATGAGCTCGATGTGCTCTTCTTGACGGTGGTTTTCCTGCTGGATGGCGTTCCAGATCTCGGGATCGACGTTGGCGATCGTGCTTTGGGCTCTGTCAAACATACGCGTTCCGTTAAGGGTGTACAGGTTGGCCGAATCGCGCGCGGGACACGTACCGGTCGTACGCTCGCGCTGCTGGCGGTAAGCCAGCCCTGGCGTGGCGGAAGGTTCCGTTACGCGGGCAAGGCAACCGCTGGCGGCGCAAACGACGGCGCGCAATATTCGGCTGCCCAGGCGAACGGCAAAACGGCACCCTGCGCTTCACGGTGGGTTGCTCCACCTTGACCCCGAGGGTCTTATCGCCAGTCACGCAGGGATGAGCGCGATAGTGTATTGGAAGCGCCACCAATAGGCAATTGGGGAAGTTTTACGCAATTTCGAGACCGGCGCGCGCGATCCGGTAAAATGCCCGGCCATGAACCAGCCTACCAGCCGTGGCGGCGTGCAATTTACCTTCGACTGGCCGCTGCGCGTCTACTACGAAGATACCGACGCGGGCGGCATTGTCTTTTTCGCCAATTATCTGAAGTTTTTCGAGCGCGCCCGCACCGAGTGGCTTCGTGCGTGCGGCATCGATCAACGCAAGCTGGCCGAGCAGTGCGGCATCGTCTTCGTCGTCAGCGAGACGGCTGTGCAATATCGCTCGCCGGCGCGCCTGGACGACATGCTGACGATCGCGAGCCGCATCGAGCGGCTAGGCAAAGCGAGCGTCGAGTTCGTCCAGGAAGCGCGTCGCGGCGGCGTCGTCTTGGCCGTGGGCAAGGTGCGCGTCGGCTGCGTCGATCATGTCACACTCAAGCCCGCCGCCTTGCCGCATTCGGTATCGGAGGCGCTACGAAGCGACCCGCTCGCATTTGCGGCGGGCATGTCAACGGCAGGAGCTTAATTTCCGTTGAGTCTACGTCCATGAACTTGTATCGTGCCGGTCGATACCAAGCGGGGTGCGGCATTGAAGCGGCGGCGCTTTCGATTGCCCGACTAAAACCCTATTCGCGCCTTGCAGCGAGCCCTGCCCGTTCCGACGCATAAGCCTATCCTTTATGAACAACGCACAAGACTTATCGATCGTTTCTCTAGTCCTCAATGCGAGCGTGCTCGCGCAAGCGGTGATGGGGCTCTTGCTCTTGCTGTCGCTGATGTCGTGGACGTTCATCTTTCGCAAGTGGTTTGCCATCCGGCGCGCCCGGGCGCAAACTGAACAATTCGAACGCGACTTCTGGTCGGGCGGCGACTTGCAGGCGCTATACCAAAGCGCGGCGAACAATCGCCACACGATCGGCGGGCTCGAGCGAATCTTCGAGTCGGGCATGCGCGAGTTCTTGAAGGGAAAGGAAAGGCGGATCAACGATCCGGGCGCGATCCTCGACGGCGCGCGCCGTGCGATGCGCGCCGCGTTCCAACGCGAAATGGATGTGCTCGAAGCGAACCTCGCTTTTCTGGCCTCGGTCGGCTCCGTGAGCCCGTACATCGGTTTGTTCGGCACGGTTTGGGGCATCATGAACGCGTTCCGGGGCCTCGCCAACGTGCAGCAGGCCACCCTAGCCAATGTCGCGCCTGGTATCGCGGAAGCGCTGACGGCCACGGCCATCGGCCTGTTCGCGGCGATCCCGGCTGTCGTCGCCTATAACCGTTACGCGCACGACATCGATCGCCTCGCGATCCGCTTCGAAACGTTCATCGAAGAATTCTCGAACATCTTGCAGCGCCAGGCGCATTAAGGAGTACGCGATGGCCGGCTCCACCAATCGTTCCAGCATGCGCGGCGGCCGATCCCGCCGGGCGATGGCCGACATCAACGTCGTGCCGTATATCGACGTCATGCTGGTGCTGCTCGTCATCTTCATGGTGACGGCGCCGCTCGTCGCGCCTTCGATCGTGAACCTGCCCACGGTCGGCGGCGCCGCGCCCCAGCAGCAGACACCGCCCGTCGTCGTCAACGTGCGCGGCGACGGCAAGATGACCGTTCGCTACAAAGACGACGCAGGCGGCTCGCAAGAGCAACAGATGACGCGCGCCGATCTAGCGGCCTTCGTCACCGAACGCGAAGCCTCGCACCCGGACCAACCTGTCGTGATCGCCGCCGATAAGACCGTGCAGTACGAAGCGGTCATGAACGTGATGTCCGACTTGAAGGCGCGCGGCGTCAAGCGCGTGGGCTTGCTCGTCAAATCGCAATGAACCCCAAGCAGTCCGTCTACCCCCTGCAACCGCCTCGCGAGCGCGGCACCTGGCGCGCGTTCGCGCTTGCGCTCGTGATGCACGTGTTGCTGGGCCTGTTCCTCTATCACGGCATCCAATGGCAGAACAGCACGCCGGCCGGCGCGGAAGCCGAGATCTGGACGGAAATTCCGCCCACGCCCGCCCCTAGGCAGCCGCCAGCTCCCCCTGCTCCGCCCGTGCGAGTGCAACCCGCGCCGCCCGTCGATCAAGAGCAAGCGGACATCGCGCTGCAGGAGAAGAAACGCAAGGAGCAGGAAGCTGCGCAGCGCGCGGCGCAGCTCGCAGAACAACAGCGTCAGAAGGCGCTGCAAGATCAGCAAGAGCAGGCCAAGCGCCAGGAAGCGCAAGCGCGCGAGCAAGCAGCGCGTCTCGCCGCGCAAAAGGCCGCCGCGGACAAGCTCAAGCAGCAGCAGGCGCAAGCTCAGAAGCAGCGCGAGCAGCAACAGGCCGAACAGCAGAAGCAAGCGCAGCTGAAGCAACAGCAGCTCGAGGCCCAACAAAAGGCCGAAGCGGAAAAGAAGGCGGAAGCCGAAAAAGCCGCCGAGGAAAAGGCCGCCAAGGCGAAAGCGCTGGCGCAGCAGCAAGCCAAGCAGAAGCAGCAGCTCGAGCAAGAGCGGCGCGCGCGGCTTTCGCAACTGCAAGGCATGGCCGCCCAAAGCCAAGGCGGCAACGGGCTCGCGAAAAGCGGCACGGGCAGCGGCTCGGGCGGAACGGCGGCCTCGCCGGGCTACGCCGACAAGGTCCGCAGGCGCGTCAAGCCCAATATCATTTGGGCCGGCGCGACCGAAGGGCTGGAAACCGTCGTCTCGGTGCATTGCGCGCCCGACGGCCAATTGCTGTCTGTTTCGATCAAAAAGAGCAGCGGCAATCCTCAGTGGGATGCCGCGGCGGCAAACGCGGTAAACGCATCGAATCCGATGCCTCTCGACATCAACGGGAAAGCGCCGGCTTCGTTCTTGATCACACTGCGGCCGGCCGGCTCGAGCTGATGGGGAAACATGCGAGACGCGACGCAGTGTGCATCGTCAGGAACGATTCCTGCATCCCGTAGTCTCTTTGCTGTCGTGCCATTTTTTCGCTTTATGGGATTTTCAGCATGAGTTTGATGACGAAACTGGGCTTGAGAACATTGCTGGCGTCGTGCCTGATCGCGTCGGCCGGCGCCTCGCATGCGCAACTGAACGTGCTCGTAACGGGCGTTGGCTCCACGCAGTACCCGATTGCAACGGCCAATTTCGCGGGAGAAACGAGCGCTCAGCAATCGATCAGCGAGATCGTTCGCCAAGATTTGCAGCGCAGCGGCAAGTTCACGAACATCGACGCGGGCTCCACCCCTGTATCGGAAAACGACTCCGTCGATCTGGGCGCATGGAAGGCGAAAGGCGCCAACGCGTTCGTGGCCGGCAGCGTGACGCGCGCCGCCAACGGCCAGTACGACGTGCGATTCCGCCTTTACGACACGGTGAAGGGCCAAAGCCTGGGCGGCTTGTCCTTTACGACGCCTAAAGACAGCTTGCGCCTCACGGCTCACAAGATCTCCGACTACATCTATCAAAAACTGCTCGGCACCCGCGGCGTGTTCGCGACGCGTCTGTCGTACGTGATCAAGGTCGGCAGCCGGTATCAACTGCAAATTTCCGATTCGGACGGCCAAGACGCGCATGTCGCCCTGTCCAGCCCGGAGCCGATCATCTCGCCGGCCTGGTCGCCCGACGGCACGAAGGTGGCCTACGTCTCGTTCGAGAAACGCAAACCGATCGTCTACATCCACGACTTGCCCACGGGCCGCCGCGTCGTCATCTCCGATCAGAAGGGCAACAATAGCGCGCCCGCCTGGTCGCCCGATGGCCGCACGGTCGCGGTTGCCCTCTCGCGCACGGGCAATACGCAGATTTGGGCCGTCAACGCCAACGGCGGCGGCCTGCGCCGCCTGTCGCAGAGCACGTCGATCGATACGGAGCCGTTCTACTCTCCTGACGGCCAGTGGATCTATTTCACGAGCGATCGAGGCGGCCAGCCGCAGATCTACAAGATGCCGGCGGCGGGCGAAAGCGCAGGCGCGGCGCAGCGCGTGACCTTCACCGGCAGCTACAACACGAGTCCGCGCGTGAGCCCGGACGGCAAGGAACTCGCCTATATCTCGCGCGTCGGCGGAGCGTTCAAGCTTTATGTCCAGGACCTCCAAACTGGCGTCGCGACGGCTTTGACGGACACGACACACGACGAATCGCCGAGTTTCGCGGCGAACGGTCAGTACATTCTTTACGCCACTCAGGTGAACGGCCGTGGCGTGTTGGCTGCGGTCTCGACCGACGGTCGGACTCGGCAAATTCTGTCCGTTCAGGGCGGCAGCGTGCGCGAGCCGTCTTGGGGTCCTTTTATGCAATGACACACAAGGAGAGTAAAAAATGATGTCCAAACTTCGTATCGTGTTTGCGGTGATGCTGGTCGGCGCGTTGGCGGCCTGCCATTCGGGCACGAAGCTCAACGAGAACCCCACGCAGGGTGCGGTCGGCACGCAGCCGAACCCGAACGCAGTCGCGCCGGTGACCGTTGACGAACTGAACAATCCGAACAGCCCGCTGGCCAAGCGCAGCGTGTATTTCGACTTCGACAGCTACTCGGTCAAGCCGGAGTATCAATCGCTGCTGCAAGCGCACGCGAACTACCTGAAGAGCCATCCGCAACGCCACGTTCTGATCCAAGGCAATACCGACGAGCGCGGCACGAGCGAGTACAACCTCGCCCTGGGCCAAAAGCGTGCGGAAGCGGTCAAGCAAGGCCTCGAAACGTTGGGCGTGCAGGATTCGCAAATGGAAGCCGTGAGCCTGGGCAAGGAAAAGCCGCTGGCGACGGGTCATGACGAAGCTTCGTGGGCGCAAAACCGCCGTGCGGACATCGTCTATCAGTAATTCGTAACGGGTGACAACGCGTATGACGCACCGTTTCTACTGGCTGCGAGGCACCGCAGCCGTATGCGTGGCCGCCTCGGCGCTTGTCGCCGGGCCGGCGCACGCGGGCCTGTTCGACGACGACCAGGCGCGCCAAGCCATTCTCGACTTGCGCACGAAGACCGACAACCTCACGAGCCAACTGGCCGCCGCGCAGCGCACACTGCTCGATCAGCAGGGGCGCATCGATCAGCTGAACCAGCAGATCGCGACGGTGCGCGGGCAAAACGAGGATCTGGCGAACCAGGTCACCACGCTGCAGAAGCAACAGAAGGACTACTACACCGATCTGGATACGCGGCTCAAGAAGTTCGAGCCGCAGCAACAGACGGTGGACGGCGTCCAAGGCACGGTGCAGCCCGGTGAAACGGAGGCGTTCAACGCGGCGTCGCAACAGTTTCGCAGCGGCGACTACAAAGGCGCCGCGGCGGCATTTCGCGATTTCGTCGCGAAGTACCCGCAAAGCCCTTACCAGCCGACGGCGCAGTACTGGCTCGGCAACGCGCTGTATGCCCTGCGTGACTACAAGGGATCGACGGCGGTTTGGCAGGGCATCGTGAAGAACTACCCGCAGCATCCGCGCGCCCCCGAAGCGCTGCTCGCGATCGCGAACAACCAATTGGAGCAAGGCCAGAAGGCGGCGGCTCGCAAGACGTTGCAGCAGATCGTTTCGCAGTACGCGGGGTCGGACGTGGTGCAAAGCGCGCAGCAAAAGCTCGCGCAGATTAAGTAAGCAGCATAGGGAGTGGCGCGGGCGGCATGGTGTTGACGATGCCTGCCTCCCACGCTACAATCTCGCCTCTTCGGGTCGTTAGCTCAGCTGGTAGAGCAGCGGACTTTTAATCCGTTGGTCACTGGTTCGAATCCAGTACGGCCTACCAAGAAGTCAAGGGCTTAGCAGAGATGCTAGGCCCTTTTTCTTGCTCCGCAGATCTACACTTGCTCCGCGAACACTAGCGGGAACACGCTTCCAAACACTCCAACAGCGCCTTGACCATCTACCGAACGCGCTTGCGACGGCGGCTTGCTTACGGTCGTGCGCCGCAACCCAGTTCGCTGTCATCGCTCGTAAGCCGCATCGGAATATCGCGCATTCCGTTCAACACGCGCCGCGCCTCGACGCGAGTCTCGCGCTCTATGTAGAAAATCAGATGCGGATAGCGCTCAAGCGACTAAGACCTCAGGCCTGGTATGTCCAGCTCGTAGGTATACCGCGGCGAGCCGATGTGTGGGTCCTTCGCAAGCCGTCCGTACGATTTCTCGATGTCGGCAATGAAGCCGAGCGCAGCCTGTTCCGCGCCTTTGTCCGCGAGGCAATAGCTAACCTCATCTTCTACGTCCCGTTCGGCCATCCGTGTCGGGATGACTGGCTTGCCGCTCATTTGTGCGAGGCACGTACGCGCGCACGCAAGGCTTCGAAGTATTTTGCGTATCAGGCTTCGGATAGCGCTGTGCGAAGTCCTCGGAATAGCGACGCAAATACGCTAGTTCCCGTTCGTAGTACGGTAGCAAGTTTTCCATCTATCTCTCAGGTTCTTTGTTGTTTCTTAGATTGCTGCCGGACCTCGGCACCCGAAGCGACTCATACGGTTCGTCTTATTGACCGTCAGCTTCATTCGGGAAGAACCGGCTGTCTGCGCGGCTCTGGTGCGTGCGTATCGCACAGGACTGCACTTTGCAGCTGATAACCATCGAGAGAGATCGCTCGCGCATTCGTGGAGCGCGGGGCGACAGATAACCTTTGGCAAGTCGCGTCGCGGACGGCGCGCATGTCGAGACGCCGTTCGCCGAAGCAAATCCGCCGTCGCCGCTATTGAAGCAACGGCGTCTTCGCCTCCAACCGAAAAAACGCGAC
This sequence comes from Trinickia sp. Y13, assembly GCF_029522115.1. Lineage (GTDB taxonomy): Bacteria > Pseudomonadota > Gammaproteobacteria > Burkholderiales > Burkholderiaceae > Trinickia. Next base: position 28,772 of record NZ_JAKWFK010000006.1, read on the forward strand.
CATGTCGGTGAGTTGGGTACCCTGCTCATGTAGCGATACCGATGCGGCCGCGGCCTGCTCGACGAGCGCCGCATTCTGTTGTGTCGCCTGATCCATTTGCGCGACCGCCAGATTCACCTGCTCGATGCCGCGGCTTTGCTCCGCCGAAGCCGCCGCGATCTCGCTCATGATGTCGCTTACCCTAGCGACGGCCCGCGTCACTTCGCTCATCGTCGTACCGGCATCCGATGCGAGTTGCGCGCCATCCTGAACCTTGGCGACGGACGCGGCGATCAGTTCTTTGATTTCCTTGGCGGCGCTGGCCGATCGCTGCGCCAAATTGCGCACTTCGCCCGCCACGACGGCAAAGCCGCGCCCCTGATCGCCAGCCCGCGCGGCTTCCACCGCCGCATTGAGCGCGAGGATGTTCGTTTGAAACGCGATCCCCTCGATGATGCCCGTTATCTCGCCGATCTCTTTCGAGCGGTTGCTAATCTCGCCCATCGTGGCGACGACTCTATCAACAACAGCACTACCCCGCTGCGCCACTTCGGTCGCACTAGAGGCCAGCGAGGTCCCCTGTTGCGCATTGCCGGCATTCTGCAAGACCGCCGACGTGAGTTCTTCCATGCTGGTGGCCGCTTCCTGAAGAGAACTCGCCTGTTCCTCCGTGCGCGACGACAGGTCCTGATTTCCCGCGGCAATCTGGCTCGTGGCCGTCGCGAGATTGTCGGCGCCTCGACGCACCTGCCCGACCACGCGCAAAAGACTTTCGTTCATGTCTTTCAACGCCCGTAAGAGCCGCCCCGTTTCGTCTGCTCGGTCGGATGCGATCGCTTGCGTGAGGTCGCCGCGGGCAACGGCTTCAGCGGCAGACACCGCCATGCCGATCGGCACGGCAATGCTTCGAGTGATGAAATACGCCAGCAGCAACGCACACGCCAATGCAGCCACCGTCACGACGACGATCGTGCGTTGCGCGAACAGCGCCAACCGCGTAATCACCGCGCCCTGCTCATGGGTGCGCGTCATCGCAAGGTCGATCAAGACGTCGATCGCCTTGCCGATCGGTTTATCCGCACCGGCAACCCCGTGATCCCGCTCTTCGATCGACGCCCCCGATTGAACGAGCGGGTCGAGTTTGACGAGCGAATCCCGATAGCCCGCCGTAGCGGCAATCAACGTATCGACATCGCCCGCCTCCGATGGCCCGAAAACCCCCAGCTGCAGCGAGGTCCTGGCCGCTTTGTCGACCTCGTCCAAATCGGACAGAAACTTTGCCCGGTACGCGCCGCCCCGAAGCACATAGTCCTTATAGCTATGGATCGCGTCGCCGAACATGTCCTTCCCATGCTGCAGCAGCCGCAACTTCGCCACTGTCACGGATTCGTATTCTTGCCATTGCGCGCCGATCGCCGACAGACGCGCATACGCGATGAGGCCGAGCACGGTGGTCAACAGCGCAGCGAAAAAGAATGCAGCGGCCAGCCGAGTGCCGATACGAAGATCGCAAAAACGAGGCAGCATGGTGGGTCCTCCGCTAGTGGAACTTCTTCGGTTGTTTCTTGGGCCGCCATCGAGGTCGAAAGACGAAAGCATGGCGCCGTACTCAGGATCAACGGCACTTTTTCGGCTTTCTGAACCGACGAAGCGATCACGTTTTCCCGGAGAACGCAGCCCGGCATCGTGGCCACCGCGTTGGGAAGCGCGAGCCTAGCCATCGCCTTTGGAACAACCGGTACCAACCGAGCCGCCGCAAATGCGGCACGCCGATTCAGGCCTCGGCCGTCACGGCATGCGCTTCGGTTTCCTCCAACGCCCGCAGGAAATGCCGCACGCCCGCCGTCTGCGCGCGTGCGCGCCACAGCACGTGGATCTCCACCAGCAGCGGCAACCAGTCCATCGGCTTGAAGACCACGCCGGGCGGCCTCATGCGCCGCATGCTCGACTGCATGATCGCCAGGCCGAGACCCGCGCTCACGAGCCCGAGCGTCGTCGATACGTGTGCGACTTCGAATTGGATATCCGGCGCGAAACCGCACCCGGCGCACGCCGCTAAAAATCGCTCGCGCGCCGCGGGATTGAGCGACTTGGGCAGCGCAATCCAAGCCATGCCATCGAGATCGCTCGGCGTGAGCGTCTCGCGCGCGGCAAGCGGGTGGTCATCCGCAAGCGCCAGGACGAACGGCTCGCTCGTCAACAAGCGGCTCTCCAGCGATTCGTTGGGCTTGGGCAGGTTGTAGAGCAACGCGACGTCGATCGCCGAGCGCTCGAGCGCATCGATCTGCTCGCCCGAGCGCATCGCCGACAACTTCAGCTTGACCCGCGGATGCGTCGATCGAAACCGGCGCAACGCCGCAGGCAAACGGCCGTTGTGGATGACGCCTTCGCAATAACCGATCGAGAGCGAACACGCTTCGCCCTTGCCAACCTGCCGCGCCCGCTCTTCGATACGTTCGGCCTGGCTCAATAGCTCGCGCGCCTCTCCGAGAAAATCGCGCCCGGCAGGCGTCAGGCGCACGCGCTGTTTGATCCGCTCGAACAACTGCAAGCCCAGATGATCTTCGAGCTGCCGAATCTGGCGCGAAAGCGGCGACTGCGAGATGTGCAGCCGCTCCGCCGCCTGCGCGACGTGCTCGGTTTCCGCCACCGCCACGAAGTACCGCAGTTGCTGCAGCTCCATAATTATGTCCTTTTCAGCAACATCTCTGATCAATTAAGTCTTGGACGGCATTATATCCGGCCGCTAAGCTTCCGGCTGACATCATCGCTTCCGGTCCCCGGCATGGCCATTAACGAGGGCGCGTAGGCCCCGCCGACCGCGCCGTGGGCCGCAGCAAAAGGAAATTTCATCGACATGAACCAACCACGCTTTGCCATTCCGCATGGGGTCTTGCTTGTCACGCTGGTGTTGCTCAGCGCGAGCGGGCTGCTCGCCTCCGACATCAACCTCCCCGGCATGCCGCTCGCCGCGCAAGCGTTCGGCACACCCATCTCGGCGCTACAGCGCACGTTCAGCGTCTACGTCGTCGGGCTCGCGCTTGCACAAGCGGTGTACGGCCCGCTGTCCGACGCCTATGGCCGGCGCCGCCTGGTGATCGGCGGGATGGTCCTCTATACGGTCGCCTCGGTGGCTTGCTCGCTCGCCCCGAACGTGACGGCGTTCGGCCTGGCCCGCATCGTCCAGGCATTCGGCGCAGGCGCCGGCATGGTCATCGGGCGCGCGATCGTCAGCGACATCTTCGACGCGAAGACGGCCGCGCGCACGTTCACGACCATCATGCCGATCGTCGGCGCTTCGCCCGCGCTCTCCCCGCTCGTCGGCGGCTATATCACGACCTACGTTTCGTGGCGCGCGCCGTTCTTGTTCACGGCCGCACTGGGCTTGCTCGCCATCGTGCTGTTGGCCGTCTATATTCCCGAGACGGTGCCCAAGTCCAATCGCCACAACGATGTCATGCGCACCTTCCGCAGCTATCCAATGTTGCTCGGCCAGCCGCGCTTTTGGTCGTATGCGCTCAATTTGTGCGTGGGCTATGCGGCCTATCTCGGCTACCTCGCGGCCTCGCCCGTCATCCTCGTCAGCATGGGCTTGTCGACGAAGGCCATCAGCTACTGTTACCTGACGCTGTCGGCCACCTATATTTTGGGGAATCTGACTTCGCGTCATTTTGCAAAGACGCACGGCATCGATCGCTTGCTCGGCTTGGGCTTCGCTATCCTCGCCGTCGGTGCGGCGTGCTTGCTCGCAGCCGGCCGGTTCGGCGGCATGACGCCGCTGCCGATGATTCTCGCAATATCGGTCGTGACGCTCGCCAACGGATTCATCGTGCCTTTGTCGTTCGCAGGCGGGGTCACGAGCTTTCCCGACAACGCCGGCGCCGCCTCGGGTCTCATGGGCGCAATGCACCTAATGGCCGGTTCGCTCGCGATCTATCTGATCGCCGAGATGCCGGGTACCGTGTCGGCGCTCGCCGGGTTCGTCACCGCCGTTGCTGCGATCGGCTGCGTGGCGTTCCCCCTGCTCCTGCGTTGGTCCAAGCTGCCGCGCAGCGCCGCATCGGTCGCGCGTGCACCTAAGCAAACCGTGTAAGCGTAGCGCTTGGCTTGCGTTCCTTCGCTTCAATGCTTCAAGAATGCTTCAAGATGCCCGGCCTCGTTGGCTGGGCATGTTTCATCCAACGAATCGACGGTGGCCTTGCCCGAGACCTGCGCGTGGTTGGACCAATCTCCTCGTAAACGGCACGCGCCGCGTTGGTATCTCCCGTCACCTCTTGCTACGCACGAAGTCGATATGCGTTTGCATCGCCGTGCGCGCTTCTTCCGGCTGGCGGCCGCAAATCGCCTCGCAAACCATGCGATGTTGCTGCAGCAACATCTCCGATGCGCTCTCTTCCTGCTCGCGCAGCCCCGTGCCGTTGGCCGTGATGTGCTCGCGCAGCACCCCGAGGACGCCCGCATGAAGATGCAAAAACATCGCGTTGTGCGATGCCTTCGCAATCGCTTCGTGCAGCTTGGCGTCGGCCTGCGCCTCGGCCGCTTTGTCGTCGGCGCGCCGCGTCTGCTCGAGCGTGCGCATCAGCGCGGTGATCGTTCTGATCTCTTCTTTCGTGGCCCGCATCGCGGCAAAGTAAGCCGTCGCACCTTCGAGCACGCGGCGAAATTCGAGGATGTCCTCGCGCAGGGCCGGATGGTCGCTCACGAGTTCGCCCCAGGGCGAAGCCACGCTCCTGCGTAAGCGGTCCGTCACGTAAACCCCCGCCCCGCGCCGGCTTTGCAGCAGGTCCCTCGCCGCCAGCCGTTGGATCGCTTCGCGAATGGTATTGCGGGAAACGTCAAATCGTTCGGCAAGCGCGCGCTCGGCCGGCAGGCGCGTCCCCGCCGGCCAAGTGCCGTCGAGCAAAGCCGTTTCGAGCTTGCGCATCGTCGCTTCCACGCGTGAAGCACGCGCGGCTCCGATCTCTCCCATCTTCGTCCTCGCATCATCGAACTGCCACAGCGCCGCCGCCGATTGGTCCAACCAATTTGCACGCGCCAGCGGTTGCGGCAATTATGCGCCCAGATCGCCATCGCCGCGTCCGCCGCACTTCGAATGGCCCAGGAGACAGACATGCAGCAACGGCATTACCCCACGCGCCGGCCCACCGACGTCTACCTTTTCGCCACCTGTTTAGTCGATCTGTTCGTGCCGCAAGCCGGGCTCGATGCAGTGCGCCTGCTAGAGCGTGAAGGGCTCGTGGTTCATTTTCCGCGGGCGCAAAGCTGCTGCGGCCAACCCGCGTACAGCAGCGGCAATCCCGATCAAGCGCGCGCCGTCGCACGGGCGCAATTGGACATGTTCAGCGAGCCCTGGCCAATCATCGTGCCCTCGGGCTCGTGCGCGGGCATGATGCGCCATCATTGGGCGCCCTTGTTCGCCGAGCATCCGGCCGAAGAGGCGAAAGCCCGGCAATTGGCCGAGCGCGTTTTCGAACTCACCGAATTTCTCGTTCATGTGCTCGAAGTCGACTATGGCGACGAAGCCATGCCCACACCGCTTGGCGACGAACGCGTCGTTCTGCATACGTCGTGCGCGGCGCGCCGTGAAATGGGCACGCGTGCCCATGGTGTGGCGCTCGTCGATACGTTGCCGGGCGTGACGCGCGTCGAGCACGAACGCGAATCGGAATGCTGCGGCTTCGGCGGCACGTTCTCGCTCAAGCATCCGGATATTTCGGGCGCCATGGTGCGCGACAAGGTGGCCTCGGCCTGCGCGACAGGATGCGACCGGCTCGTGTCGGCAGACTGCGGCTGCCTGCTCAACATCGGCCACGCGGCCGAACACGAAGGCGCGCCGCTCGCCGTCGAGCATTTGGCGAGTTTTCTATGGCGGCGCACCGGAGGCGACGCTCGGGCCGTACGCAGCCCCGCCGCCGAGCGTCGGACCGCCGGTTCCCGCGCTGAGCATGCTCCGACGGCGACGCCGTCCGGTGAGGCCCCGCGCAAGCTGGAGCGTCAATCATGATCGGCGCCCGCGAGCGCATTCTCGGGCGCCTTCGCTCGACCCAGCCGACACAGCCGAGCGTTGGGGAAACGCAGTTGGATGGCCGCATCGACGCGCACTACGGCCAATGGGGCGCGTTGCGCGAGGCTACCGGCGCAGCGCGCATCGATGCCTTCGAAGCCGCCCTCACGGCCGCGCACGCCGAAGTATGGCGCGCGAGCGCGGCGACCTGGCAGGCGCAGCTGGCAGAGCGCATCGCGCAAGCCGGCGTGCGGCGCTTGCTGCTGGATACGGAACGGCCCGAGGGCGCGGCGCTCGCCGCCGCGTTGCCCGCGACCGTCGAACCGCTCCCGTTCGCGCAGCCACTCGAACAGTGGAAGGCCGAACTCTTCGATACGGTCGAAGCCGGCTTCACGGTCGCGCGCTCGGGCATCGCCGCAACGGGGACCCTCGTCCTTTGCCCGGACCACGGCTCGCCTCGCACGATGTCTCTCGCCCCGCCGCTGCACATCGCCCTCGTCTACGCCGACACGCTGCACCGCGACCTGCATGAAGCCGCGCATACGGAACGCTGGCGCGAGGGCATGCCGACGAATCTCGTGCTCGTCTCCGGCCCGTCGAAAACCTCGGACATCCAACAAACGCTCGCTTACGGCGCACACGGCCCCCGTACGCTATGGGTCGTCATCGTCACCGACGACGAGGGCACGGACCACACGCAAGGAGACGATCGATGAGCACTCAAGCGCTTCATTTCGTGCCGCCCGGCGATTTCAAGGCACGCGCGCGCGCAGCGCTCGACGACCCTCAGTTGCGCGCCAGCTTTCGCGGCGCGATGGATTTCTTGCAAGCGAAACGCGCCGTTCAGTTTCCCGATGCCAACGAGCTCGAGGCGCTGCGCGATCTGGGCGAGGCCATTCGCCAACACGCGCTCGCACGCCTGCCCGAATTGTTGCAGACGCTCGAGACCGCGCTCGTCGCTCGCGGCGTGCGCGTGCATTGGGCCGAGACGCCGGCCGAGGCGAACGCGATCATCCTCGACATCGCACGGGCTCATCGCGCCAAACGCGTCATCAAAGGCAAATCGATGGCGAGCGAGGAGATCGAACTCAACGATTACCTTGCCGAACACGGCGTGACCTGCACCGAATCCGACCTGGGCGAATTCATCGTTCAGTTGGCCGACGAGAAGCCATCGCACATCGTCATGCCCGCGATTCACAAAACCAAGGCCGATATCGCTCACCTGTTCGAGGCGAAGATCGCCGATGCGGCCTACACCGAGGACGTCGATGCCTTGCTGCAGACGGGCCGGCGCGCGCTGCGTCATGCCTTCGTCGATGCCGACATCGGCCTATCGGGCGTGAACTTCGCGGCGGCCGATACGGGAACGCTCTGGCTCGTCGAGAATGAAGGCAATGGGCGGCTGTCGACCACCGTGCCCGACGTGCATATCGCGGTCATGGGCATCGAGAAAGTCGTGGCCAAGCTCGAGCACATCGTGCCGCTCTCGAGTCTGCTCACGCGCTCGGCCACGGGCCAGGCCATCACCACCTACTTCAATCTGATCACGGGCCCGCGGCGCGAAGGCGAACGCGACGGCCCGAGGGAAATGCACGTGGTGCTGCTCGACAACGGCCGCACCCAAGCCTATGCCGACGAGCAATTGCGCGCGACGTTGCAATGCATCCGCTGCGGCGCGTGCATGAACCACTGCCCGGTCTATACGCGCATCGGCGGCCACGCTTACGGCACGACCTATCCGGGCCCCATCGGCAAGATCATCTCGCCGCATTTGCTCGGGTTGGATGCCACGGCGGATTTGCCCACCGCATCGTCGCTGTGCGGCGCCTGCGGCGAAGTCTGCCCCGTGCGCATTCCGATTCCGCAATTGCTGATTCGGCTGCGCACGGAAGCCAATCGCGCGCCGACCGAAGCCGTATCGCATCCGCTGCGCGGGCAAGGCGCGAACTACAGCCAACGCGAGCAAATCGTCTGGCGCTTCTGGCGCGGCGCGTTCGCGCATCCGCGCGTCTATCGATTGTTCCGCTGGGCGGCAACGCGGCTATCGGCCTTCACGCCGCGACGGCAGATGGGATGGACGCAGCACCGCACGCCCCTCAAACCCGCACCGCGCAGCCTCGCCGATCTGCTGCGCAGCCGCGGCCAACCCGAATAACGCGACCGACGCGAACGCGCCCGGCAATCCCCGTTCAACGCTCGACGCGTACCGTCGAACAGGGGCTTGACCGTGCGCTCGCCGACGGCGCTCCCGTTTTTTTACGCATCTTCGGAGGAGACCGACATGCAGGCTTGGAGTCAAACGTATATGCCGCTCGGCAGCTTGGGGCTATCCGCCCTGGCGGCCGGCATCCCCGTCCTGTTTTATTTCGTCGCGCTGGCGGGCCTGAAGCTTAAGGGGCACGTCGCGGCTGCGATCACGCTCGCGCTTTCCCTCGCGGTGGCGATCGCCGCTTATCACATGCCGGCCACGCAAGCATTTGCGGCCGCGGGCTATGGCTTCGCTTACGGTCTATGGCCGATCGCATGGATCATCGTGACGGCCGTGTTCCTCTATAAGATCGTCGTCAAAGCCGGGCAATTCGACATCATTCGCGCCTCGGTCCTGTCGATCACCGACGATCGCCGCTTGCAAATGCTATTGGTCGGGTTTTCCTTCGGCGCATTTCTCGAGGGCGCCGCGGGCTTCGGCGCGCCGGTGGCCATCACGGCCGCGCTGCTCGTTGGCCTCGGCTTCAATCCGCTCTACGCCGCAGGCCTGTGCCTCATGGCCAATACGGCGCCCGTCGCGTTCGGCGCCATGGGCATTCCCATCATCGTCGCGGGACAAGTGACGGGTCTCGATCCGTTTCATATCGGCGCGATGGCGGGGCGGCAGTTGCCGCTGCTCTCGCTCTTCGTGCCGTTCTGGCTCGTGTTCGTCATGGACGGCTTGCGCGGCGTAAGACAAACGTGGCCCGCGGCGCTCGTCGCCGGCGGCAGCTTCGCGATCACGCAGTACTTCACGTCCAACCACATCGGACCGGAGCTGCCGGACATCACCTCGGCGCTCGTGAGCCTCGTTTCGCTCACGACCTTCCTCAAAATCTGGCAGCCGCGCACGGCATCGCAAGCGGCCATGGGCGTCACGGGCGGGGGCGCCGCGACGCTCTCCGGTTTCGGCTCAGGCGGCAATGCCGCGCCGATCGCGGGCCGCAGCCGCCAAGCCTCGCCGTACACCACCGCACAAACGCTGCGTGCATGGACGCCTTTCGTACTCCTAACGATCATCGTCACGATCTGGAGCTTGCCCGCGTTCAAAGCGCTGTTCGCGACGCACGGCGCGTTGGCCGGTACGGTCTTGTCGGTGCACGTTCCCGGACTCGATCGGCTGGTGCTCAAAACCGCACCGATCGTCGCCACGCCGAAGGCCTACGATGCCGTCTTCAAACTCGACCTCGTCTCGGCCGTCGGCACGGCCATTCTGCTCACGGCGCTGATCTCCGCCGCCCTGCTGCGCGTCAAACCGCGCGAAGCCGCCGCCACGCTCGTGGAAACGATCGGCGAGCTGCGCCGCCCGGTGTTGTCGATCGGCCTCGTGCTCGCGTTCGCTTTCGTCGAGAACTACTCGGGCATGTCCTCCACTCTCGCCCTGCTCCTCGCGGGCACGGGCGCGGCGTTTCCGTTCTTTTCGCCGCTGCTCGGATGGCTCGGAGTGTTTTTGACTGGCTCGGACACTTCGTCGAACGCCCTCTTCTGCTCGCTTCAACATACGACCGCACATCAGATCGGCGTGTCCGACACGTTGCTCGTCGCGGCCAACACGACGGGCGGCGTGACCGGCAAGATGATCTCGCCGCAATCGATCGCCGTGGCGTGTGCCGCAACGGGCCTCGCGGGGCAGGAGGCGTCGCTGTTTCGCTTCACGCTGCGGCACAGCCTGTTCTTCGCGTTCATCGTCTGCGTGATGACGGTGGTTCAGGCCTATTGGCTGACGGGGATGCTCGTCCACTGACAGGCTGCGCCGCGTGGCGCGCCGGGGCTCAGCCCCAGGCGCGCTCACCCTCGGCCGCGACGATCGTGCATTGCAAGCCCTGCGCTGCGCCGGCACGATCGATCGCGGCTTCCAATTGGGCGAACGGATAGGCCGTCACGTCAATCGCATCGAGCGAGAGCTGCCCCGACGCCACGAGCGAGACCAGCGTCAAATAATCGGCCCGCGTGTACATGAAGTTGCCGATCAACTCCCAGTTGTTGAGCAGCATCTCGCCGTAGGGGATCGGCAGTTCCACCTGCATGCTACCCATCAAAACGAGCCGGCCGTTGCGGCGCAGGCTCCGCAGCGCGGCGAGGGTCGCAGCGGCATCGGTTGCGTGGCCGACCATGTCGAAGGCGAGATCCACCCCGCCGCCCGCGGCTTCGCGAATCGCGGCTGCGTCGCGCGCGTCATCGCCCGTGAGCACGACCGGTCGCACGCGCCCCGCGCCTAGTTCGACGAGTTTCGCCAGCGCTTGCGCACGGCGGCCCAATGCGATGACGCGGCTTGCGCCGAGCGCCAGCGCGGCCAGTACCGCAGCCGAACCGAAATAGCCCGTGGCGCCGTTGACGGCGACTACTTCACCCGCGGTCAATCGTCCGCGCCGCAATCCGCCGAACGGGACCGAGAACTTGCCGAGCACGGCGAGGCTCGACGACGGCACCGCATCGAGACCGTCCAAGGCGATGACCGTCGAGGCGGGGAACTCGGCCAATTCCCGCAGCGTGCCGTGGCGAAAGTCATGGAGCAGCGGTGCGCTCGCGGCACTGATACCGGTCAGCCCGATCAGCACTTGCTCCGGCTCCGCAACCGTTTCGTCGGCGCGCCAGTAGGGATTGACGGCGACGCGCTGGCCAGGGCGAAAGCCGAATACCCCCTCTCCCACCGCTTCGATGCGGCCGACGCCGTTCGTTCCCGGCGAAAACGGCCCGGGCGGAAAGGCATAGGGCAGCTTGCCCTCGATATAAGCACGCGTGTAACTGAGTAGCGGCACGGCTTCCATGCGCAGCAGCACGGCGCCGCGCCGCGGTTGCGGCGTAGGCTCTTCACGCAGTTCCAAGGGTTTGCCAGGTTCGTCGAGCATCCAGGCCTTCATCGTCGTTTCCTCCGGTGTATTCGAGCAGGGAATTGAAATCGGACGATTGAACTCTAGGCCTCGCCTAGGTATTCTTGAAATCAATTCTCGTCATTCGACCCATAAACGTGATTGATCTCAAAGGCGTCGACCTCAACTTGCTCGTTTCGCTCGATGCATTGCTCGAGGAATCGAACGTGACGCGGGCGGCCGCACGGTTGCATCTGACGCAGCCCGCCGTCTCGACGCAACTTGCGCGGTTGCGGCAGATGTTTGGCGATCCGCTGCTGATACCTTCCCCGAGTGGCCGCGGCATGACGCGCAGCGCGCGTGGGACCGAGCTGATGGCGCCGCTCAAGGCTGCGCTCGCGCAAGTCGAAGCCGTCGTGCGCGGACAGCCGTCGTTCGATCCGTTCGTCGATGCGCGCCGGTTCGTGATCGCGGGAAGCGATCAAGCCGTGGCCGTGCTCGGGTTTCGTTTGATGCAGTCGTGGCCCGCCCATGCCGGGCCGAACGCGCAACTCGCGTTCGTCGCGGCGGAATCGGCCGTGAGCGTCGACCGCCTCGAGCGTGGCGAGATCGATGTCCTAATCGGCTCGGAGCGAATGGTTCCGGCGTGGGCGAAGGCGCGCAAGCTCTACGACGAGCGCTTCGTCTGCGTGCAGCGCAAGGGCCACCCGCGCGGCGCCGCGCCGCTGGACCTGGATACGTACTGCTCGCTCGAGCATGTACTCGTGTCGACGAGCGGCGGCAGCTTCTTCGGGTTCATGGACGAGCATTTGCAAGCGCTAGGCCGAGCGCGCCGCGTCGCCCTCTCGGTGCAGCACTTCACCGTCGTGCCCGAATTGCTCGCGCTGACCGATTACGTCTCCACGTTGCCCGTGCGCCTCGTCACGCGGTATCGCGAGGCGCTCGACGTGTTCGAGTTGCCGTTCGAGGCGCGCGGCTTTTCGATGTTCGCCGCCTGGCATCCGCGCAGCCATTTGGACCCGGCCAGCGTGTGGCTGCGCGATCTGCTTGCGCAAGTGGCGCAGCGGTAAAAGGCATAGGCATTGAAAGCCTTGCGGCGGAACCCCTCCTTTGCTCACCGCCATCGGCCATCGTCGCCCTGCGCGCTAGCCTCTTTCACGGCGAAGCAGCGCAACGGCGGCCAATCCCACCGCGATGCCGAGGTACACGCTCGTCATCGAGCGCGGCCCCAGATGCGCCTCGAACCCCGGCGTCAAGCGTTTGGGCACGAAGTGATAATCCACGCAGTACGCCGTGGCCGCGGTCGCTGCAGCGGCCGCGATGACGCCCGCTGGGTGCGCTCGCGGTGCGCGTGGAACGATGCGCTCGAACAGCACGGCCCAGAAGATAGCGGCGGCCTGATGAATGCCCAAGCCGAGCAGCGTATGGCGCACGCTGAATCCGCGTTCGCGTACGGCTCGCTCGGGCCAGATGTAATGCGTGACGGCGTTGATCGGCGCGCACATCGTGCCGCCTTCCATGCGCGCGCCATACGCGGCCGCGCCTGCCGCCCCGAGGCCCGCGACGGTTCCGGATGCACAAGCGCGCCGCACGGCCGGCGCACCCAGCGCGCGCGCCGCGCCATTGAACAGTTTTGTCATTGTTCTCATCGCCGCCTCGACTAACTGGACCCGCGCGATCGATCTCGCTCGCTTTGCGTCCCAGCGGGGGTGCCCGGTTTAGTGTCCGGACCGGCGGTGGGTGCGGCGTCTTCCACGGGACCAGCAACCGGCCCGGAGTCGGGACTTGTGCCCGGGGCCTGCCGCATATCGCCATCCACCGGTATGTTTTCCGTATGCCCGGGCACAGGCTCCGGTTCTACATGCACGCGCCCGACGCTTGCATCGGATTGCTGCGCGCGCTCGGTTTTGTCTTCGCGTTGTTCGGGATTGGGCATGATACCTCCTAAGAAACCGCATCCGAATCCGGAAGCATCGATCGTGCCGTCGCCGACCGCCGATCTCGCGATCCCCCTGTCACGGTCCGCCGCGGCCGCTCTTTAGACGCGTCATGCATCCGTGTGACGTATGCTGGGTCGGGGCCGACGGCGAACTCGTGCGCGGCTGCCCAACACACTAACGCGGGCTTCGGGCCAATGCCTAAAGCACTTTCAGCGTCGCGGACCATGCCGGCATGGTCGCTGCGAAGCCATGGGCGGCGCCCGTTTCGAGAAGCGCGGTCAGGTCGCCTCGCGCGTCGGTCCCGCCGCTCTCTACCCACCGCGCGCTGTGTTCGATCATCCGCGCGTGGTGGTCGATCCACGCGTACGGTTCGCGCCCGGCCAGCGCCCGCAGCCGCAGCGCATGTTGCCGAGCGAGATCGGGACACCGCCCCAGCAAAGCCAGTTCGGCCGCGGCGAGATGAAAACGCAATGCGTTATGCGCAAGACATCGTTGCGCGAGCAGCGCCTCCCCTTTGGCAAGCGCTCGATCGCGCAGCATCGGCTCAGGCGCGATCAAGGCGAGGCTGCCCTGTACCCAAGGCCCGACATAGCGCTGCAATCGCAATCGATCGACGAACTCGGCCGCTCGCGTGATCAATCGCCAAGCCTGCGGTGCATCGCCGCGGCGTTGCGCCAAGCGCGCCGATATCTCCAATAGCATCGGCTCGAAGCGGCTGGTGCCGATGCGCTGCGCGAGCGCAAGCGCGCTCTCCACCGCCTCTGCCGCTTGCTCGTCTTGACCCATGTCGCTCAACACCCACACCGCGGTAAGACGCGCGAAGACTTCGGCGCGGCGATCGCCGATGCGCGCGCTGTATGTCACCGCGTATTCGCTGTCGCGCAACGCCTGTTCGCGCAAGCCGAGATAAGCGGCTGTCGAGCTGCGCGCGGCCACGTTACCGGCGACGACATGCGCGACGTCGTCGAGGCCCCCTCGTTGGACGCATTGATCGTAGATTGCATAGGCTCGCCGCATCCGGCCCTGGGCATAGTACGAATCCGCGATCCCGCTGAGGGCGCGCGCTTCGCTTTGCGCGTGCCGGGCAAGCCGAGCATGGTGCAATGCCTCGCGATGCAGCCTCCGGCACAACCCATAATCGCCTTGCGGAAAATGGATGTTTCCCCGCAGTTGGAACAATCGCGCCAAGTCCGCGTGCGCGCCAATCGCGTGTGCGAGCGGCAATGTCTGCGCGATCAATTGTTCTTCGTCGGCCAATCGCTCGAGCGCATTGAGGACCGGCGCCAACGAGAGCACGGCCTCGATCTGCGCGGCGGGGGTAGCGGCGAGATCGAGCGCCGCCCGGAAATGCGCCGCGGCCTCGTTCATCTGTCCGAGACCGGCGCAGGCTCGTCCTTGCAGGAGTGCGAGTGGATGACGCTCGGCATCACTGGCTGCCAAGCCTTCGCATAAATGGCCCAATTCGAGCGCCTGGGCGTAGTGATAGCTGGCGAGCTTCTCGCGCATCGCGGCGAGCAGCGCACCGCATGCGAGCGCATCGCCCGATCGCGCCAAATGCTGCGCGTACAGTGCGACATCGGTTTGCCGATACAACTGGGCGACGCCATGATGCATCCGCTGACGCGCCCCGGCCGGAATGCTTTCGTACACGCACCGCATCACAAGGTCATGGACAAAGGCATAGACGCCGGCCTCGACTTCCCGAATCATCATTTGCCGAACCTCTTGCTCCGGCACGTAGACGATATCGCCCAGCGCGCCGCGCAGCGACGCCAAGTCGAAACGATGACCCAGCACAGTGGCGTATCGCAGCGCACGACGCGCGGACGGCGGCAACCGATCGACGCGCGTCTGGACGAGATGGCGCAAGCTGTTGGGAAATTCGCTTTCATGATTGGCAAGCAGCTGCGTCAGATAGAGCGGATTGCCTTGCGCGCGCTCGATGCAAGCGGCGCGGTACGCCGGATCGACCTCGGCAAACTGCGCGGCCAACGAAGCGGCTTCACGCGGCCGCAGCGGCGCCAAATCGAGCACGCTCGACGCCGCCGCGAAGTTCGGCCGCAATGCCGCATCGAACGGATCGCCCTCGTGGCGCGATGTGAGCAGCCAAATGATCGGGGCATCGCTCGTGGCCGCGATGACCCGGCTCAGCAGGCCAAGCGTTTGCGCGTCGCCCCAATGCACATCCTCGATATGGATCAGCAACGGCTGAGCAATCGCTTGCTTGATCACTAGATGACGCATCGCCGTTTGCAAGCCGTCGCGGCGCTCGCGATCGCTCATCGCCGCATAGCGAGCCTGCTGCGCTTCGTCTGCCGGCGCGAGCTCGAGCAACGCTCGAAGGAAGGACAGCGATTCCGACGGTAGCTTCAAGCGCTCGAACGCCTTCGCGGCCGTCGCTCCCATCGCGGCGATAAAAGCGCGGCCTGCAAGATGAGGATCCGCGCCCCGGGGGACGCCCGCCAAGCTGCACACGAGTTGCGCGAGCAAGAGCGCGCCGTCGTCTACGCCGAAATCATGAAATTCGCCGCCATGACACGCAAACCCTTCTTTGCGCGCCATGCCGCGGAACGTGTCGACCAGGCGCGATTTGCCGATGCCCGCCATGCCGCGGAGGTAAATCACATGGCCATCCTGGCACTCGTGTACCGCATCGAGCACCGCGCCGAACTGCAGCAGTTCGATCGAGCGCCCGGCCAGGCCGCGCGGGGTCGTCTCTCCCTGCTCTCGCACGCGCAGGCAGGCTCGATACTGCGGCGAGACGGCTTCGGCCGGCGCGAACTCGAACCAGGCCGACAACTGCTCGATGAGCGGCTGAGCCACGTATACGACCGCCTCTTGCGTGTTGAGCGCGAAGTGCTCGCGCGGGGGCAAAGACGCGATCGCTTCGCCCCAACGCTGCAATTCGAGCACCAAGGGCCGGCGCACATCGACGCAGCCGGCCCGCGTCAACGCCATCGCGCACAGCAATGCGCGCCGGCTGTCACTGCCGTAAGCGTGCGACCGGCCGAAGCAGGCTGCCATGTCGATGTCGTATTGCGGCTCGCCTCCGAACTGACGGATCAGCGCCGAAATCTTTTGGACGGGCACTTGATCGAGCAACGCAAACTGCAGCACTACGCCGTATCGAATCGCGTCTTCGAGTGCGGAAGGATCGGCGGGTTCGAGTGAATCGACGGGGACGTCCGCCACGTCGGCGGCACTGTTTCGACGGGCTGCGGCGCCGGGTTTACCGATCAACGCGTCGATTTCGACGCCGAACATGCTCGCCAAGTGGCGCGCGGTACGGTAAAGCACCGGCTTGCCCGTTTCAGCGCGTTTGATCGAAGCGACGGACACGCATAAGCGCCGATCGAGGCACGCATCGGCGAGCGTTTCCTGACTGAAGCCTTGCGTTTTTCGCAGGCCCTTGAGCACCCCCGCATCGAGCAGCACCCGGCCATCCTGCACGGTGACAGCAGTTACTCGCATCGCCGAAAGTAAAAGGAAAGAAAGCGCAATGGCGTGCTCGCGCGCTTGACACGGCATTGTACTGCCACGGCTTTGGGCGCCGGCCGAGTCCCGCATGCGTCGACTCCGAATCATCGTGGTCGACGCATTTGGAAAACTGATACCGAACTGATACTGCCGGGTTTTCCCGCGGCTTTTAGACTGGCTTCGTCATTCGGTACCGCAACCACGAGGGCCGTGCATGTTGCGGAGTCATTAAAAAACGCTACGGGGAATGCCATGAACGATCGTGCGAACGATGCAGTGACAACGAAGGAAGGCCAATCGGATGTCGTAGGCGGCATCAATATGCTTGGCTGCGGGATCAACAAGCTGTGTTGGCCGGGTGCCGTGCAACCGCTCAATCGGGTGCTCGACGCCAAACATAACGAGCAACAGAAGGTTATCGACGGGAAGTCCTATCTCATCGGGGAACGGGTCGATTTCACGCACCGACCGCAGGCGATGACACTGACCGAGACGTTCGAATCGGTTGCCGAATACGATAAAAAAAGCAGTGTGAGCGTCAATGCGAAAGGCAAATACGGCGCGTTTTCGGCCGGTTTCGATTCCACGTTCAGCCATCAGATCTCAACACTCGACGAGCATTACGCGGGGATGCGTCATGACACGCAGCAGCTGTGGACACTGGGAATCAAGAACATTGAGAGCAATCTGCATTCGGAATTCGTCAAGGCCGTCAAGGCGCTCCCTGAGTTCAAAGAGGACCTGAGCACGATCGACGACTTCATCGACTTCTTCCATCGCTTCGGCACGGACGTCGTCACGGAGGTGACCGCTGGCGGAAGCATTACGTACTCCGTCCTCATCAAGAAATCGGCGTCGACGAAAAAGACCGATTTGGACGTCGCGATTTCAGTCGGGTACGGCGCCTTCGTGGCCAATGCCTCGACGCAGATCAGCGAGGAACAAAAGAAACAAACGCAGGAGCAGAAGGTTCGAATTACCACGATGGGGGGCCCCGCGAAGGACACCGTCAAGTTCGACTTCAACAACCCGACCAACTGTCACGCCGCCGTTGAAAACTGGCGAGCGAATCTCTCGCAAGCGCCGCTGGTCGTCGATATGCAATTGGCGCCGATCGACGAGTTCGTCCCGAGGGAGTGCAAAAAGCAGCAAGAGGCCGTGAGAAAGGCGCGCGAATGGTGCCTAAGCTATCAAGCGGAGATCGACGCAGGCTGGCAAGACTCGACCATCACCATCAAGAGAGCGCCCAAGAGCGACGCCGCCAAGCAATCCGATCCGCTTCGGGCTCAGACGCTCGCGAGCACAGGCGGCTCGCCCGCGCTCAATATCGCGATTGTCGGTTTGAAGCGCGAACTGCGCGGCGAGGAAAAACTGCAAGCGCCGGGCAAGGACGCCGACGCGGGGGCATTCGCGGCATTCTGGCAGCGGGTCGCGGAAAAGCTGGCCGGCGTAAGCAGCAAAGGCCACGAAATGGTCCTGCTCGCCAGCGAACGCTGGCCTCGCGACGCGCGCTATTACCCGCCGGTGGGCGTGCGCAAGTTGCTCCGCGAGCACGGCGCCAGTCAGGCCGCGCTCGATCGCTGGCACGACCTCGTGCGACACATGCAGCCATGCAACATCGCCGGTCTGACTTACGTGCTGGCCGGCAGGTCGCTGAACGGCAGACCGTCGGATTTTGTCGTCGCCGGCTTCGGCACGAATCCGGACACCATCAACCCGACAGTGAATGTGACGCTGCGCGTCATTACCGGCGATGCTTCGACGACAGGGTCGCTCGTGACGGCGCTAACGGAGAAGACCAACACCAAGCTCCACATCATTCGAAATCTCGACGGCGAAAAGGCGGCGCTGGCAGCCGGCACGCAACTGAAGACGACGATCGAAATGGTGAAAGCGGGCGATAGCGGAACGTACCTCGGACAGTATTGGTATTTCCTCCGTTACCCGCGGTATAAGGAGACGCCGAACTCCCACATCATCATCAATTACGAAACCGGGGCTTGCCTGCAGTCGAAGGTCGTCGAGAAGACCGCTTGCCAGTTGCAGGCATTCGGTGACGACAACCCGCCACGGCAGGACGATATCCTCTGGGATGTTCGCGGCGAGCCGGTCAAGACCAATTTCCTTGCTCTTCACTACTGGCCTCAGGCATGGAACCTCACCCAAAGCGGCAAATCGGCCGGAGTGAGAAATTGGCTAGAAAGCTATATGCTCTGGTCGCTCGAAGAGTTTGACAACCTCCACGGGTAAGCACTGCGGCGCTAGCGGCTAGCGGCTAGCGCCTTCCCAAGCGAAGCGCGGCGATGCCGCGCTTCTCGTCATTTCAAGCTCACTTTCCGGGATATCTTTCATGTCCGCTTCGTATCTGGACCCCGTGCTGTTCATCGAAGACGGCGACGCCTACGCGCTCGACTGCAAACGGTTTCCCTACCTGTATAACGGCCACGGCCGCTGCGAGCAGTACGCCGAGCCACGCGGCGAAGAGATCGCGCTTGCGCGCGAAGATCCGCAGTTGGATATCGGCGCGAAATACGCCGGCGTCACTTGGCGCGAAAAACGAATTCCGACCCGCGACGGCGGATACACGATCAAGGAATTCGATTTCCACGCCGAGCACGTCGAGTATCAGCCGCTATGGGCCACGCCGGCCACGGCGCAAGCGTTCGGCATGACCTTGCTGCGCGCCGGCGAATGCATTCGGTTCGAATACGAAGGGCTGGTGTGCGGACACTACACCTATGGCCAATGGGCCGGCCATCAGTCGCCCTATCTCGAACTCGGGCGCCGGCGCGAACTGCTCACGTACAACCCGACCGATCTCGAGTACCACGCCTTTGCGCATGCGTTCTTCTCGCGCCATCCGCGCTTGCCGCTCGTCGTCAGCGTGGCGCGATGGCGGCCTTTCGCGCACGAGATCAGCTTGGCGGACTTATGGCTCGCACCCGGCGACGCCCTGATCCTGCCGCCGCAGCATTTCCCCGCCCCCCCTCCTCCGGGCGCGTCGAAGCATGACGCGTGGATGGCGGTCGTCAACCTGCATGGCAATCGCAATTCGGCGATGGCTTGCTGGTTTGAACGCGGCGAGGATAGATTGATCACCGAGACCCTCCTCGGCAATGCCGACGTGATGGCGGCCCCCATGACCGCGCCGCACTATCACGAGGAGCAAACGCCTACTCGACACTCGCGGCCCCCGCGCGAGGATTGAGCAAGAATTCCCTCTTGCACACAGATCGGCATGCGAGCGGGCCAGGGCGTTGGACCATCAAGCCCCGCTCTCACGTTCGAACACCGACGCCAGCCATTTGATCCCGCGCCAAGCGAAGCTTTGTCGCGCCCCGCCGATCGTCGCCGTTCCGTCGATCTCGCGCGGCCACGCCTCGCTCGTCGGACACGCTCCTATCCGCACGCGATACGTAGCCGCCAAGGGGACGAGCTGATGCGTGCCCGGCTGAAACTGCGCGGCAAGCGGGCCCCCATAAACGCTCGCGAGCGACGGCGCGTCGAGCGTGGCGAGATTGACGCGATCGACGGCCATCACGCGGCATTGCAGCGCGCCGAGTTCCGGGATCGAGGCGACGAAGCTGACGCGATCGCCGGCCGCGACGCGCGAAGCGTCGTCTTCGCCGACAAACGCCTCGCCCTTCACGCCGCTCGGCCCGACCACATCGAACAGATGCTCGCCGCGCGGCAGCCAGGTGCTCGGCGCGAGCGCTTCGCTCGTTTGCACGACGCCGTCGAACGGCGCGCGCAGCGTCAGTTGCGCCACTTGGGCGGTCAAACCCGTCACCGTCTCGCGCGCCGCATCCCAGCGGCGGCGCAACGCCACACCTTGATCGAGCAGCCGCTCGTCGAACGACTGCTGCTCGACTTGCCAGCGCAACAGCGCTTCGTCGGCTTGGGCCGCTTGCAACCGGTGGGTCAGATCAGGCGAAGCCAGCACGGCAAGTACATCGCCGGCCTTCACGCGCTGGCCGTCCTGCACGATCGGCGCATCGCTCGTCAGATAGGCGGCTTCCGGCGCATAAAGGCCTTGCGCGCGTAGCGGTCCGAGCACAGCCGGTGCGCTGACGCCGCCATGCCAAGGCAGCACGAAAAAGCCGAACAGCAGCGCACCGATGACCGCCGTGCGCCGCGTTTCGAGACGCCAATGCAGATCGGAGCGGCGCCGCCAGCACGCGCCGAATTCGCGCGCGATCGGCCGCACGATGAACCAGCCGAACTCCACGAAGAACAACATCAGGCCGAGCGCCTTGAAAAATGCGTGATAGACGACGAGCGCGATCGAGAAGAAGACGACGAGCCGATAGAGCCAAGTCGCGAAAGAAAAGGCGATGAGAAACCGCCGACGCTTGGACGAGCACGGCTCGGGTTGAGGATCGCCGAAGCCGAACAGTCGTTCTCTCACCCACCACCGGCCGAACGCGAATGCGCGATCGTGCAGGTTCGGCATGTCGAGCCAGTCCGACAACAGGAAGTAGCCATCGAAGCGCATGAACGGGCTCGCGTTGATCGTCAACGTGCCGATCCACGTCGTCGTCGCGAGCAGAAACGCGCCGGCGCGCAACGGGCCATCGGGCAGGACGCTCCACGCGAGCGTCGCCAGAGCGGCCAATGCAAGCTCGGTGAGCATGCCGGCCGCGCCGATGCGCAACCGCTCTGCTCGCCCCGGAACCTTCCAGGCTTCCGTCGTATCGGTATAGAGCACGGGCACCATCACGAGCAGCGCGATGCCCATTGTCGGCACGCGGCAGCCGTAGCGGTGCGCCGTGAACGCATGCCCGAACTCGTGCAGTAGCTTCGCGCAGCCGATGGCCGCCCCGATCGCGACAAGTCCCCGCAAGTCGGCGTACCCATGGAACGTATGGATGAATTCGTCCCAGCGCCGCGACACGAGCACGAGGCCCGTTAGCGCGATCGCCGCCACCGCTATCCAAAACGCCGGCCTGTAGGCGATTTCGGCGTAATGCGCGAAGCGCCGCAAAAACGGCATCGGCCGCCAAAGCGGCACGCGGATCATCAAGTAGTGCTTGAGCAGCCACATCGCGTGCGACAGCTTGTGCGCCGCTGCAGCGTTCGCGAGCCGCCCGGTATCGGCTGGGCTCGCGGCGACGAGCAAATGCTGATGCTGCAGCATCCGTGCAAGCGCCTCGAAGTCGTCCATCGTCAACCGAAGCGTCGTCTCGGCATTGACCGATGCGACGATCGCCTCGGGGTCGTCCAGCGACCAACGCGAAAGCATCTCGAACGCCGGCCACCCGATCTGGAAGAAGCGATTGCCCGCGGGATCATGGAGCATCCACGTCGGCGCGCCGTCGGGCGTCGATGCGCCAGAGGTCAGGCTCAGTTCTTGGCGCAGAGAAGGAAGGCGTGACATCGATGCGTCGCGTCAGTGATGGCGAAGGCCGCGCACGGCTTACCAGCCTAGCCACTGCCGCGCGCTCGCCAGCGGGCGGCGCAGCAGATAGTAGGCAAGCGGCACCCACCGGCCGTGGATACGTGCGGTGCCCATGACGCCGAGGGGCGGTCTGACGCTACCCGTGAAGGTGGCCTTCACGCGGTAAGCGACCACGCCCTCGGGCGTCGGCTCGGCACGATAGGACACGGTATCGATGCGCGCATCGTAGGAAGCAAGCGGCGAGCTCTTCGGATAGAGCGTCACGCTCGCGCCCGGCACGACGTCGACGTTGTCGGCTACCGGCACATAGGCCGTCAATTCGACATGAGCCGGATCAGCGAGCAGCATCACCTTTTCCCCGATCGACACCGCTTTGCCGTTCCAATCGTTCGGATCGGAGAAGACGGCCACGCCGGCGCGCGGGGCGTTTACGCTCACGCGGGCGAGTTCGCGCGCCGTGTAATCGAGTTCGACCGCGCTTTGATCGAGCTTGCCTTTGCGCAGCGCCATGTCGAGCCGGTCCTTGTCGTCCGTGACGGCGAGCTGCGCGGTCTGCCGATATTCCTCCTGCGCCGTCGCGTAGTTCTTGTTCGCCAGCGCGTAGCGCGAAGCAAGCGCGGTGGAGTCGAGCGCGAACAGCGGCGTGCCCGCTTCCACACGCTGGTTCGGCTGCGCGAACAAGCGGTCGATGACGCCGTCGAGCGGCGCGCGCACGACGAACGGGTCCTTCGGTGTCACCTCGGCCGGCGCGAGCACGGTCAACGGCACGGGCACGACGAGCGCACAGACGGCCGCGACGAGCACGCGGCGCCGATGCTTGCCGGCGCGCAGCGCGAGCTTGACGCGTTCGAGCCACGACGCCCGAGGAGAAAACGCCGCGAGCGCATGAGACCAAACGCGAGCGAGTTCGGCCAGCAGGGCTTCGTCGATTGGCGTCCACGGCTGCTCGCGCGCGAACACTGCCCCGCCGAACGAGCGGCCCATCCGATCGACGAGCGGCACCCATAGCGCATGCGCCGGCCACCAGGCGTCCCATTCGGCTGCGAGCGGATCGGGCAGGTCGTGGGCGGTGAACGCATGCGGCCAAGCGGGCGCCGCGGAGCCGGGGTGCTGCGCCGATGGCGTCTGGGCCGATGGGTTCTTCGGTGATGCGTTCTCAGCCGAGGGGTCCAACGCCGATGCGTTCGGTCCCGCTGCATCCGCGGCCTCTTCGCTCGGGCTCGCCCCCTGCGCGGCCTGCTCGCGACGTTCGATCGCGCGACACACTTCACCGAGCCATTGCACGTAGGGCGCGCCCGGGTCGCTCTGCGGCAAACCCGACACGGCCGCGACGGCGCCCGGCACGGGCGCGGGTGCGCGCCACCACGCCGCCTGACGATACGGCACGAGCGAGAGCGTTTCGTTGACGATGACGAAGCCGAGCGTCTCCTCGCTCGGCGCTTCGCGCGCACGCGCGGACAATTGCCAGAGCAAGGCGAGCGCGCTCGCCTCGATCCGCAGCGGGGCGTTCATGATGCGGCCACCGTTCAATGGCCGGGAGCGGCGAAGCGCGCCCAGCCGCTCATGCCCGGCAACAACTCGGGCGTGTGGGCGGCCAACGCGGCCGTTACGTCGACGGTCTGCGTCACGGGATCGACGCGCGCGCCGATGCGCGCCACCGTGGCCGGATAGCGCTTGCCGACTTCATCGACATCCACCGTCAGCGCGTGCCCGGGCTTGAGCCAGGCGAGCCACTTCGACGGCACGATCATCTTCAGTTCGAGACGGCTCGTGTCGACGATCGTCAGAAGCGCTTTGCCGGGCTCGGCGAACTGTTGCGCCGAGGCGCTGCGCTTGACGACGCGCCCGTCGAACGGCGCCGCGATACCGCACTTTCGCACCGTCGCCTGCATATAGGCGACTTCGGCCGCGCTCGCTTTCGCCTTCGCTGCGGCTTGCTGCACCTCTATCTCGCCGATGGAATGCAGTTGCGAGAGGCGATCGTTCACGCGTTTCAGTTGCACGGCCGCATCGGCTTCGGCCTGAGCTTTGTGCAATTGCGCGGCGTACAGCGAGCAATCGAGCGAGACGAGCGTCTGCCCGGCGCGAAAGGCATCACCATCGCGAAACGGCATCGACGCGATCTTCGCGCTGATTTCACTCGATATGTCGACTTGATCGCGCGCGACGAGCTGAACGCGTATACGGCCTTCGTCGTCGGCGTGCGCGGACGAAGAAACGCGGGGCACGGCCGGATCCATCGACGCATTCGGCAACGCGGACGCCGCGGGCAACGCATGCGGCGCCGCGGCTTGAGGCCCCGCGGCCAAGGCGTTGCCGGAGAAACAGCTGCATGCCACTACCATCAGGGCGGTAACACGCCGCCCTGCCCTGCACCATCGATTCATTGCGTTTTTGCTCCATCCGCGCGGCCGAATTGGGCCCAACGCGTTTGCTCCATGTCGATCGACTGCTCGATCGATTTCAAATCGCCCTTGCCGGCATCCGCGGGCAGCGGGTCGAGCCCGAGCGTCGCCAACAGCTGGCCGTAAGCGCTCTCGAGCTCACCATAGCTTTGATATAGACGCAGTTCCGACATCATGGCAGAAGTCGCCGCACGAATCTCCTCGAGCTTGCCTTGCGCGTTCGCCACGGTGGCGTTGTGCGTGTGCTGCAGGATCTGGCCGTCTACGTCGTTGATCTGCTTGAACAGATCGAACTGGCGCTCCTTGGCGCTGAACTCGGCGCGCGCAACGTGCACTTGCGTGAGCACGGCCATCGACAGCGCGAGCTGCTGCGCATGAGCGACGTCGCGTTGGGCGTTCGCCATGCCGCGGATGTTCTTGGCATTGAGCAGGTTCAACAGATTCCAGCTCATGTTGATGCCCGCCGCACGCCATGCATGGTAGGCGAGGAAGCTGTTGCTATCGTAGTGCGTGCCCAACTGGAATTCGATGCCGGGCAAGAGCTTGGCGATCGCCTTGTGCGTCTCGTTGATGCTGATGCGCTCGTTGTAGCTCGCTTCCACGAGTTCGGGCCGGCGCTCCAGCGCCGTCTCTTCCATGCGGTCCATCGGCATGTCGAACTGCGGCACGCTAAAGCCCGAGGGCGGCGCGAGCACGATGTCGGTGCCGGGTGCGACGTTCATGAGCGATGCGAGTCGCGGCTTGGCCTCGTCGAGCAGGTCGCGCACGGCTTCGAGCTGGCGCATGATGTCGAGCAGCGTGTGCTGATAGGCGAGCGTATCGAGCGGCGAGCGCAGCCCTTCCTGCTGCGACTTGCGCGAATCCTCCAGCGCTTGCTTGGCCTGCGCGAGCAGCGGGCCGATCCGGTTCTCGAGGCGTTGCGCGCCGGCCGCTTGCCAGTATGCTTCGCGCACTTGCTGCATCATCAGCTGCACGACCTTGCGCCGGCGCTGCTCGACGACGAGCACGCGATCGGCCTGCTCCTTGGCCTCGAAGTAGCTGACGCCGAAATCGAGCACGTTCCACGAGAACGTGAGATCGGCCGTGCGATCGTTCTGATCGGTCGAATACGACGGCTCCAACGACACCTGACGCGTCTGCAGCGAGATGGACTCCGACGCGAGCGGATGGTCCCGGTGCGTATAGCCGGCTGCGGCCGTCAAGCGCGGCAGCATGTCGAAATTCGCCACGTCGAGTTGCTTCTGCGCGAGCGCCTCTTCCATCATCTTCAGGCGATGGTCGAGGTTGTAGCGAATCGCGCGCGCCATGGCTTCTTCGAGCGTGACGGGGCCGTTGAGCGGCGGTTGATCCGCGAACATCGCCGTACGATCGGTTCGTGCGCTCTGTGCCCGCTCGGCGTCGGTGAACGGCGTCGGCTTGATCGCACAGCCCGACAGCCACAATGCCGCCACCGAGAGGGCGATCAGCGACGGACGCAATGCGCGCTTCGCACGCGGCTCGCGCGCTGCGTTTGCGGCAAGCGCCATGGCAGGCGCGGGCATCGATTCGGCAACTGACGGTTGTAGTCTCATTGGTCTTGAAGGTTGACGGGGTTCATACGCGACGCGCAGCGCCGCCCGGATTCGATACGTGCAACGCCGCGCGCGCCTTGGCGAACTGTTGATCCAGCGAAGGCTTGCCGACAGGGTGCGCGGCCCGCGCGACGGACGGCTCCGCGAGCGCCGCATGACCCGGGGCCTTCGGATGGGCAACGCCGTGTGAAGCGCCATGCGAGCCGCCGTGCTTCTCGTGCGGGGCCAGCACCACCTCGCGGCGCGTTTCGTGGCCGGACGCATCGCGCGTCCGGACGACGATGTGCACGTCCTCGACGCCCGGTGGCAGCTTGCCGCGCAAGACGCCGTTCGCTGCGTCGTAGTGGATCCAGCCCGGCAGCGTGCGGCCGTTGGCAAGTTGGACGGTGACATCGGAGCCGCCGTGCATCGCCTCGGAAGGCGGCAGCAACGTCGCCACGCTGATCGAGAATGGGTCGTTCGGCGCCATCTCGAACGAAACACCCGGCAACGCGAGCGGCGCGTCGATGGGGAGCACGGCAATCGACGCGTTGAGCGCCGTCATATCGGTGCGCGGCACAGACGCACGATCCAGCGAATAGGCATGCGCCGGGGCGCTCGGATCGGTGAACGTCATCGTCGGTACGACGGGCACCGAGCCAATCGGCAGCGGTTGAGCGAACTCCTCGAGCACGTCGGGCGGCGCCGTGTTGTCATTGCCCGTGAACAGCGACGAATGCGTCGACGCGGGCGGGACGATGATCGTCGGCGGCGGCGAAGGCAGAATCGGCGGGAACGCGGGCGCGTTGGTGATCGCGATCGTGTTGGACGCCGTGGCACTCGTCTTCGCGCCATCGTTGACCGCGAACGTGACCGTGCGGCTACTGCCCGCGTTGAGCGCTTGGTTCGCGTAGGTGACCGATTGCAGCGCGGCGGTCCATTGCGCGACGGTGGCCGTGCCGCCGGCAGAGGTCATCGTCAACACGCCTGTTGCGGCGTCGTAGCTGGCCGTGATATTGCCCGTCGCCGCGCTACTCGTGAATGCGAGCCTATCGTTGGCTGCGTCGAAGCCGGCGGTGATCGCCACTTGGGCTGATGTCAGCGTGGCGTTGTCCCGGTCGCTGATCGTCACTTGGGGGGCGACGATCGCCGGGGTCGAACCATCTCCGCGCGCCGTGAACGAAACGCTGCCCGACGTCGTAATGATCGGCGTTTGATCGGTATCGGCCACGGTCACGCTGCGCGTTTGCACGTCGCTCGTCGTGCCGTTGCCGTCGGTCACCGCGAAGCTGACCGTGCGCGTCGCGTTATCGGGTGTGACGGCCGTATCCGTATAAGTCACGGAAGCCAGCGCCGCCTGCCACTGCGCGAGCGTCGCCGCACCACCGGCCGAGCTCAGCGTCATCACGCCCGTATTGGCGTCGTAGCTCGCGGCGATGTTGCCCATCGTCGCACCGTCGTTTCTGAACGCGAGCAGGTCTTCGCCGGCATGGAAGCCGCCCGTGATCGATACCGTCGCCGACGTTGCCGACGCGCTGCTGACATCGGTCAGCGTCAAACCCGGCGAAACGACGACCGGCGTCGAAGCCACGTTGTCGCCCGCGACGAACGACGCCGCGCCCGCATCGGTGCCGACGTGCGGGCGATCGAGCACGGCCACGGTAGCGCTCGCTCCCGCGCTCGTCTTGGCGCCGTCGTTGGTCGTGAATGAGATCGTGCGATTGCCGAAGTGCGTGCCGTTGCTCGCGAATGTCACGGCCGAAAGCGCGTTCGCCCACTGCGCATCGGTGGCCGTGGCGCCTGCCGAGGTCAACGTCAGCACGCCCGTTGCGCCATCGTAGCTCGCGGCGATGTTGCCGAACGTCGCCGCGCTGCCGTTCGCGAACGCGAGCACGTCCTCGCCGGTGTGGAAGTTGCCCGTGATCGCGACGGTCGCTGAGGACTGTGTCGTGTTGTCGTGATCGGTGACGCCAACGCCCGGGTTGACGATCGTCGCCGACGTGCCCACCACATAGTTCGTCGTGCCGCTCGAAGTCGTCACGATCGGTGTCTGATCGGTGTCGGTCATGGTCACCGTGCGCGTGGCCGTGTTGCTCGTGACGGCGGCCGTATCCACCACCGTAAAGCTGATCGTGCGCGTCGTCGCGTTCGGTGTCACCGCCGTGTCGGTGTAAGTCACCGCATCGAGCGCAGCCTGCCACTGGGCGAGCGTGGCCGTATTGCCGGAGGACGAAAGCGTCAATACGCCCGTCGCTGCGTTGTACGCAGCGGCGATGTTGCCGTACGTCGCCGAACTCGTGTTCGTGAAGCCCAGCACGTCTTCGCCTGAGTGGAAGTTGCCCGTGATGGCGACCGTCGCCGAGGACAGAGTCGGCGCCGCGCCATCCGTCACGGTCAACCCCGAATCGATCGCCACGGGTGTCGATGCCGTATTGTCGCCGGCCACGAACGCGGCCGAGCCCGAATCGGTCGTGATCGTGGGCGGACCGAGCACGGCCACCGTATCGGTCGACACCGCGCTCGTCTTCGTACCGTCGCTCGTCGCAAACGAAATCGTGCGGCTGCCCGGCGTTGCGCTAGATCCAGCCGAGAACGTCACGGCCGATAGCGCGCTCGCCCATTGCGCGTCCGTAGCCGTCGCACCGGAAGACGTCAGCGTCAGCACGCCGGTCGCCGAGTTGTACGAACCGACGATGTTGCCGAACGTGCTCGCACTCGTATTGACGAACGCCAGCGTATCGCCGGAATGGAAGCCACCGGTGATCGAAATCGTCCCCGACGATTGCGTCGTGTTGTCCAGGTCGCTGACGGTGATCCCGCCATCGATCGTCACGGCGGAGGCACCGCCCACATAGTTCGTCGTACCCCCCGCCGTCGTCACGATCGGTGTCTGATCCGTCGCCGTCACCGTCACCGTGCGCGTGGCTGTGGCGCTCGTATTGCCCGAGCCGTCCACCGCCGTGTAGCTGATCGTCCGCGTCGCCGTGTTCGGCGTGACGAGCGTGTCCGTATACGTGATCGATTGAAGCGCGCTTTGCCATTGCGCCAGCGTGGCCGTCGCGCCCGCGGACGTCAGCGTCATCACGCCCGTCGCTGCGTTGTACGAAGCCGTGATGTTGCCCATCGTCGTGCCGTTGTTCGTGAACGCCAGCACGTCTTCCCCTGAGTGGAAGTTGCCCGTGATCGCCACCGCCGTGCTTCCGAGCGTCGTGGCGCTGCCGTCGGACACGGTCAACCCGGAATCGATCGTCACTGGCGTCGATGCCGCGTTATCACCGGAGATGAACGCCGCCGAGCCCGAATCGGTCGTGATCGTCGGCGGCGCCGTCATGTTGATCGAATCGGCGGCTTGCGCGCTGTTCTTCGTGCCGTCGTTTATCTGGAACCAAATCGTGCGGCTGCCGTACGTCGTGCTCGTGCTCGAGAACGTCACCGACTTCAGCGCGTTGGCCCACTGTGCATCGGTGGCGGTTCCGCCCACTGACGAGAGCAACAAAACACCCGAGCCCGCACTATAAGAAGCCGTGATGTTGCCCATTGTCGAGCCGTCGTTCGTGAAGCTCAACGTGTCGCCGCTATGGAAGTTACCCGTCACCGCCACGGTCGCCGACATTTGCGTCGTGTTGTCCAGGTCGCTGACGGCAATCCCGCCATCGATCGTCACAGCGGAGGCGCCGCCCACATAGTTCGTCGTGCCCCCCGTCGTCGTCACGATCGGCGTTTGATCCGTCGCCGTCACCGTCACCGTGCGCGTGGCTGTCGCGCTCGTGTTGCCCGCGCCGTCCACCGCCGTGTAGCTGATCGTGCGCGTCGCCGTGTTCGGCGTGACGAGCGTGTCCGTATACGTGATCGATTGCAACGCGCTTTGCCATTGCGCCAGCGTGGCCGTCGCGCCCGCGGACGTCAGCGTCATCACGCCCGTCGCTGCGTTGTACGAAGCCGTGATGTTGCCCATCGTCGTGCCGTTGTTCGTGAACGCCAGCACGTCTTCGCTCGAATGGAAGCCGCCCGTGATCGCCACCGTCGTGCTTCCGAGCGTCGTCGCGCTGCCGTCGGACACGGTCAACCCGGAATCGATCGTCACCGGCGTCGATGCCGCGTTATCACCGGAGACGAACGCCGCCGAGCCCGAATCGGTCGTGATCGTCGGCGGCGCCGTCATGTTGATCGTATCCGTTCCCGCCGTGCTCGTCTTCGTGCCGTCGCTCGTCGCAAACGAAATCGTGCGATTGCCGTAGGTCGTGCTCGTGCTCGAGAACGTGACCGACTTCAGCGCGTTTGCCCACTGCGCATCGGTGGCCGACGCTCCAGACGATGTCAACGTCAGCACGCCTGTCGCTGCGTTGTACGAGCCCACGATATTGCCCATCGTCGAGCCGTCGTTCGTGAAACCGAGCGTATCGCCGCTATGAAAGCCGCCGCTCACCGATACCGTCCCCGACAACTGCGTCGCGTTATCGAGATCGCTGACCGTGATGCCGCTGTCGATCGTCACCGCCGAGGTCGCGCCCGCGTAGTTCGTCGTACCATGAGTCGTGGTCACGATCGGCGATTGATCGGTATCGGTCACCGTCACGGTGCGCGTCGCCGCCGCGCTCGTGTTCGACAGACTGTCCGTCGCGCTGAAACTGATCGTGCGCGTCGAGGGATCAGGCGTGACTATCGTATCGGTGTAGGTCACCGAGCGCAGCGCATTCTGCCATTGTGTAACCGTCGCGGTCCCACCGGCCGAGGTCAACGTCAGCACGCCGGTCGCCTGCTGATAGGACCCGGTGATATTGCCCATGGTCGACCCGTCGTTCGTGAACGCCAGGAAGTCCTCGCCGTTGATGTAGTTGCCCGTAATCGCGACGGTCGCCGATCCCAGCGTCGTCGTGATCGCATCGGTGATAGTCAGGCCGGAATCGATCGCAACCGGCGTCGAAGCCGTGTTGTCGCCGGCCACGAATGCGGCCGAACCGGAGTCGGTCGTGATCTGCAGCGGGTTGGCGACATTGACCGTGTCGGTCGCCGCGGTGCTGGTCTTCGTGCCGTCGCTGGTAGCGAATGAAATCGTGCGATTGCCGAGCGTCGTGCTCGAGCTCGAGAACGTCACCGCCGATAACGCGTGCGCCCACTGCGCGTCGGTAGCCGTCGACCCCAACGAGTTCAACGTCATGACACCGGTCGCTGCGTTGAATGACGCGGTGATGTTGCCCATCGTCGAGCCGTCGTTCGTGAAATTGAGCGTATCTCCGCTATGAAAACCACCGCTGATCGTGACCGAGCCTGACGCTTGCGTCGTGTTATCGAGATCGGTCACTTGCACGCTGCCGTCGATCGTCGTGGCGGCACCGCCGTCGTAATACGTCGCCGTGCTGCCCGTGGTCGTAACAATCGGCGTTTGATCGGTTGCCGTCACGGTGATGCTTTTCGTGGAGGTATTGCTTGACGAGAAATAGGCGTCGCTCGTCAATGTGAAACTGACCGTGCGCGTCGCGGTACTCGGCGACACCGCCGTATCGGTATAGGTTACGGCCCGGAACGCGCTCTGCCATTGCGCGATCGTCGCGGTGCCGCTTGCCGACGTCAGCGTCAACACTCCGCTGCCGCTGCTGTAGGAGCCTGAAATGTCACCGTACAGCGCGGAACTGGTGTTCGTGAACGCCAGCACATCCTGGCCGCTCGAAAAGTTGCCGACGATGCTGACCGTGCCTTGCTTGGCGGTGGTCGCATCGCCATCGGTCAAGGTGAACCCGCTGTCGACCGCGACCGGCGTGGAGGTGGCGTTGTCCGCTTCGACGAAAGCAGTGCTGCCGCCGCTCGCGGTCACAACTGGCGGTGACGACAGATCGACATAGGTGAAGTTGTTCAACGTCGGCGTCAGAAACGCCGAGTCGGTCTCGCGAATTCTCAGGCTCTTGATGCCCGCAAACGCCGAGTTGCCCGACACATCGACATGAAACACAGAGCTGCCGCTTACCGAGGTATCGAGCGTCATCGTCCCGATTACCGTTCCAGCGCCATTCAGTGCCTCGATCGCAACTTTAGAGGGCAGGTTGATATCGATGTCGAAGCTCTCGACGGCCATGTTGTTGCCGTCGGCCAATGTCATCGTCACTGAATTCAGCGACGTGCCTTGCACGTTGCCGAACAGCACCCCGTCGCTTGGGCCGGTGCTCAACGGTGGAGGGCCGAATTGATTGACGGTGGTGCTGTCAACGGCGAATTCCGCAGCCTGATCCATCGTGTACGTGATGCCGTCCAGCGTGAAGGAGGTCACGCCCGTCGCCCCGCCGGGCGTGTCGTATCCGATCTGACCGTCATACGTTTCATCGCTGACGGCCAGCACTGCGCTGTATTGCTGCTCTGCGGCGTGCGAAAAGATCACCGACGTATGCACGGCGCCGGCGTCGTACTCGAGCGCCCAATCGCCGCCGAGCGCCGCCGCACCGGTGGCATCGGTCGATGCCGCGACGTTCAATCCTGAGATCGACGCAATTTGCTGCACGAGCGCCTTGCCGTCGGCGTTTTCGGCCACATTGCAGCCGTAAATCAGAAAGTCGCCGCCCGGCTTCATGGCGGCGCCGATCTGCGATATCTCGGCGCGATAGGCCGAGATATCGCCCGCGTTGAGCCAAGTGCTGCCGATCTGCACGTTGCCCTCGGACCCGTGGGAGACGAGGTGGATCGCCCCCACGCCCGGATGCTGCGCCAAATACTGATCGATTTGAGCGAGGCCGTCTTTCGTCGAATCGAGGATGACAACCTGCGTGCCTTGCGGCAGACCCGCGACGAGCGTTTGATAATCGGTGACGTTCGAATTGACGAAGACGACCTGACGATCGGTCGTCTGTGCCACCGTATCGGTGAACCCATGCACCGCCCGCATAGTGGACGAGCCCGCCCCGCTTTCGCCGGTTACGGCTGCCGTGGTGTAGCCATGAACCGCCCGCGCCGACGCCGCGGAATCGGCGCCCGCATGTGCAGCCGGTGCCGCGCCGCCCGGAGCCGGCACATCCACGCTGGCGTGATGTTCGGGCGCGACGGCCGCCGCCCCAATCGAAGCGGCCGATGCGTCATAGACGATCCGCGGCTCGAGCGCGACGATGAGCGGCGCAGGCAGTGCGCCCGCATTGCGCGCTCGACGTTCCGGCATGCGCATCGCGGCGATGAGCTTGGAGAGGTTGGCGGCGAATTTCATCGCTTGTCGTCCTTGAAAGCGTGCCGCTCTCACGGCACGCGTTCGTCATCCGCGCGAGGGGAAAACCCCTTCCAACGCGATGATGAAGTTGATGCCGAGGTACGGGTTGCGCACGGAAAACGGCAGGCTGCCACCGGTCGTGCTGTTCTGAACCGTGGGAGGGGCGCCGTTCAGAGCGGCTTCGAAAGGTTTGAGCGTCGTGTCGGCCGTCGCCGTGCTGTAAATCGCGCCCGGGCGACCGCCGGCGCTGACCGGCCCCAACACCGACGTGTTGCTGGGCGCCGCCGATTCCGAGCCCGAAGCCGTGGACGTCGACGCCGGGATCGCGATCGACACCGTCCCGCTACCGCCCATCACCGTCGCCGTGTGCGTATGCTGCGGCAGGTTTTGAATCGTCAACGACGCGTTCTCGGTCCCCCCCGTCTCGCCGATGACCACCGGCGAAAGTCCCAAGCCTTGCCCGATGCCGACCGGTGTGCGCCCTTGCAGATTCGGCAATTGGTAATTCGACACGCCGTTGCCGCCGTAGTAGGTGCCGAGCAAAGCGAACAACGCCTGGTTCTGCGAAATCGGTAACAACTGCCCCTGGCACTGCGCCCAGCCGGTCGGTGCGTAGTCGAAACCCGCCATACGGATTTCGCCCAAGAACGGATCGCTCATCAAACGCCTCCTGTCGAAGAAAAGGAAACCGCTTTACATCACTTCCGAGGAGCCGGCCGCATTGGCTAGTTCGTCGGCACGAGTGTGAATCACGACAGTGAGCGTCGATCGCCCATCCGCGGTGGGGCGCGTGGGCGTGGCGAGCAGATCCCACGCTCGGCCCGCCGGCGAACCGATGCGATAAACGTTCTGGGGCAGAAAGACGCCGCTGGGCAACTCGAAAGTCGCCGCATAGCAAACGAAACTGTCATTCATGGGCGTGCCGGCGCTCGCGTGCGCGAGCACGGCCTCGACGGTGCGGCCGTCGGCCAAGCCGAAGGTGAATCGTTGCCCGATCGCTTCGAGCAATTCTTCTTGGGTGGGAATCGACAGCAAGCAAGCCCCCGCGCGTGGTTCATTCTTCATTCTGTTGGGTCGATGCTGCCGACCATGGTCTCTATCGTTACCGCCTTATCGTCGCGTCGCGATCGCCGCGCGCCAACTCGCAGATCCTAGTTGCTCGATCCCAGTCCTTCGATCGTCACACCGCTTTCATCTTCGAAGGCTGCCGCGGGACGGCGCATCTTCAGATACACGCCGTTTTCGCCGATCGATTCGAACCCGAGCCGGCGATAAAGCGCTTGCACCGGATTATTCATTTCGACGTAAAGCACGATCGGCATAGCACGCGCTACCGCTTGTGCGACAAACGCATGCAAAAGCCGCGTTCCGATGCCGGCGCCGCGATAAGCGGGCAACAGCGCGATATCGATCAAGCGCGCTTCATCGCCATGCCAGTCGTGATACAGCCGGCCGATCGCTACCTCGCGCGACATAATCACGTCGAATCGAGCATGGCGGTAATGCTGCCGGTAATACGCATCCTGCATGGCGAACTGTTCCGCCAACAGCGTCGATATACGCTCGCGATCCCACCCCGATTGAGCAAACTCGTAGGCACGCGTGCTTTCGAAAACCGCCAGCAGAAAGGCCCGGTCGCTTTCGGATGCAGCCCGAAGACGCACACTACTGCCTGCACTCTCGATGCGAGCGCATTGCGCATCGAAAGCGGGGCTGCACCCGTTGGCCATTTGAAATCTCGTGTCCTTGCGAAACGGAAGGGACCAATCGATCAATGCCGTGTCGATCAGCTTATGAAAATTTTGTAATCGCCCGTGAATATTAGTCTAGACAATGGGCGCCAGCAACCGAACCTAGTGATTGATGCCTACGTAGATACCCCGATTAACTTTCTCGAGCTCCCGCCGATACGGGCGGCCAGCGACATCAAGCAGCGCCGGAATACGAGCCGATCACCAAAAGGCCGAAATCCCCGCAATGCCGTAGGCGCCGCGAGCGCGAGCCGTCGACAACGTCTCTCGCGTCATGCCGCCCAGCGCGAAAACGGGCATCGACACCTGCGCGGTAAGCGCTTCGAATTGCGACCAGCCGAGCGTGGGCTCGCCGGGGTGGCTCGTAGTCGGCAAGACGGGGGAGAGCGTGACGAAATCGACGCCGATAGCCTGCGCATGCAGAAGCTGCTCGCGAGAGTGGCATGCCGCCGATAACAGCTTGGGGCGCGCGCCGCTCGGGCGCGCTTGACATTGCATAAGCCGCGCGCTTGGCAAATGTACGCCGTCGGCGTCGACGCCCGGCACCTCTTCCAGCGGACCGTTCAGGACGAGGCGTGCAGCGTAGCGGTGACATATCGCGCACGCGCGCTCGGCGAGCTCGCCGTAGGCCGCGGCATCGAGGTGCTTGGCGCGCAGTTGCACGAGCGACATGCCCGACGAAACCGCGCCACGCAAACGTTCGAGAAACACGTCGAACCGCGCTGGCTCCGGCGGCTCGGGCGTGATCAATAAGATATCGGGAAGGGGCGGATCGATGCGCATCCGCTCACGCTAGCAAAAGACGCTCCTCACGCCAAGCCGGCGCAGCAAGCCGAACGCGCTGCGGCGGCATCGACAAGACTTGCGGGCGTGGCGCGAACCGGATTGCGTCGGCCTTTGCTCGGGCATTGCATCGCATCGGTTGCTCGACGCCGAGCAAGGCAACGCGCGCCCGCTATTGCTACTGCTACTGCTACGGCCATTGCTACCGCGACTGGGCCTGCTGTTGCGCCTGCGCTGCGGCAGCCGTGCTCGGACAAGCCGGATCTTTGCCCCAATGGCCGGAGCACGCACGCCAGCGACAACGTTGCACTTCGAAGAAATTGCCGTTATCGCATGCCTTCACTTGATCGGCCAGGCTCGCTGCGCCGGCCTTCGACGCGGCCGCTTTGCTCGCGCCCACGGGCGCGCTGGCCGCCTTGGCCGGCTTGGCGTCGTAGGGCTTCGTGCGCGCGACGAGCGCGGCTAGCAGATCGACGTCCGGATCGTCCTTGACTGCTCTCGACCGCCCTTTGACATGCTTCCTCGCATGCGCACCGGCCAGCCTCTCGGCATGACGGGTCTTGGCGCTTTCTCTCGGGTTCTGTTTGGCGCTCTCGCGTTGCGTGCGCGCAGCCATCGTTTTGACCGGCGCCTGTTGTTGGGCGGCGGGCGCGCTCGTCGCTGCCGCAGCCACCGCAGCGGAGACCGGTTTATCGCCA
Source organism: Trinickia sp. Y13 (assembly GCF_029522115.1). GTDB lineage: Bacteria > Pseudomonadota > Gammaproteobacteria > Burkholderiales > Burkholderiaceae > Trinickia. Next base: position 65,000 of record NZ_JAKWFK010000006.1, read on the forward strand.
TTCTGGACAGGCGCCGCGCCGCTCGCGAGCGCCTGCGATAGCCGGTCCGCATCGGCGCCGCGCGGCGAAGAAGCGCCCGCGCTGGCGCTAGCATCGTCGCCTCGAACCGTATCGTCGGCGACGATCACGGCAGCCTGCGGCGCCGACGCAGCCGCTACCTGGGCGACCTGCACCGACGAAGCGGCGCCCGTCGCAGCGCCGCTAGCGGGAGAAGCCTTCGCCGCAACGGTAGCCGCGGGCGCCGCCGTAGCAACGGACACGTCATTCTGTTGCCCGCGCAACCACTGCCACGCGCCGAGCGCCGAGAAGGCCACGACAGCCGCGCCAACGGCGAGCACCGGCTTCTTCGAGCGGCGGCGGGGAGGCTGCTGCGCGACGACGCGCCCTTCCAGGCTCGCCAAAATGCGAGAGTTGTTGTCTACGGACCCGGGGGCCGTCTCGGAAAGCAAGCTCGGCCGCCCTTTGGAACTGGAACTTTCCGGCGCACTCATTCAGTATCTCGTTAGCTCTTTGTTTAATTCGCCGCGATAATGCGATCCGGCCTCCCTTGCAAGCAGGCCAGATTCTAAGAGCAAGCATTACAAAATACAATTTATTTCCCTCCCGGGGCCGATCTTGATTGCCGTTGCACTCGCCGCTTATTTCGCCGTCGCCGTCACCATCGCGGCGTTGTTCCTATTGCCGCCAGCACGCGCCGCGCTAATGTCGGCGGCCCTCCAATTCCACCGGCGCATATCGAAGCGAGCCGCCCGCAGCATCTCGCATGCGCGTAACGGCATCGACAAATCAGTAAGAATTTCCCACGGCACATTTAAAGACGCGAAAAAAATACTGATTCGGCAACGCTTGCTGATTTTGATTACGGCAGGTATCCTTGCGGCGCCTCCGTTGATCGCAATTGCGTTGGGCGGCCGCCAATTATTTCAGTTTGATGGCGAAGCCCGCGTGCCGGACGAGAAAATCGCCGCCTTGCTCAATGGGGAGCAGCTCGTTCCACCGCCGCCGCTGCCGCCCGAGGTTTTTGCGACGCAGGAAGTCGAACAGGTCCGTCCAGCATTGCGCGACGCCAGCCGCGATTGGAATTTGCTTGATGCCGATTTCAGAACACGCCTATTGCTCGTCTATAAGATCATGCGCGAGCAGTACGGCTACGAAATGGCGTTGTTGGAAGGATATCGAAGCCCGGAGAGGCAAAACCGACTCGCGCAGCTGGGGGGCGTGACCAATGCGGCAGCATTTCAGAGCTATCACCAATACGGCCTTGCCGCCGACAACGCGTTTTTGCGCGACGGCAAGATCGTCATTTCCGAGAAAGATCCCTGGGCCATGCGAGGCTATGAGCTTTATGGGAAAACGGCCGAGCAAGTCGGCTTGACATGGGGCGGACGATGGAAATTGATGGATTTCGGACACGTTGAATATCACAAGCCGGGATTCGTCCTAGGACGGCCGCCAAGCGGTACGATCGCCCGGCAATAATGAGAAGCTCGGCCGCCGAGCACCGACACGCAATGCCTTTCGCCGCCGTGCGCCGGGCCATTCGAAGACTCGAGAAAGTTAAAGCCTTATGCAACGCTTCCTTAATGCGCTGATCAGCAAACGGACGATGACCGTGGTCGGGGTGGTCGTCATCGCCGCGATTCTGTTCGCGCTCGCCGCTTGGCTCGACCTCCCTCCACTTTGGCCCGCGCTCGCGGTGACCGGCTTGCTCGTCCTGCTGTTCGTCGCCTGGCTCTGGCGCCGCATTGCCGCGCGCCGCGCCAGCAGCAAGCTGGGCGATATGCTCGAGCAACAAGCGGAGACGGGCAAAGCGCCTCAGGCCGCCGGCGCCAAGCCGGCCGATCTCGACGTCCTGCGCACGCGGCTGACCGAGGCGGTGCGCACGATCAAGACCTCGAAAATCGGCCAGGCATCGGGAGGCTCGGCGCTCTACGACTTGCCGTGGTACATCGTCATCGGCAATCCGGCGGCGGGCAAGAGCAGCGCGGTGCTCAATTCGGGGCTGCAGTTTCCGTTCGCGGAAAAGAACGACGCCGTCGTGCACGGCATCGGCGGCACGCGCAATTGCGACTGGTTCTTTACGACAGAAGGCATTCTGCTCGACACGGCCGGCCGCTATTCGGTGCACGAGGAAGATCGCACCGAGTGGCTGGGCTTCTTGAATCTGCTCAAGCGCTACCGGCCGAAGGCGCCGATCAACGGCATCATCGTGACGGCCAGCATCGCCGAGCTCACGAGCAGCCGTCCCGACGCCACGATCAACCTCGCGCGCAGCCTGCGCCAGCGCGTCCAGGAGTTGACCGAGAAGCTCGAAGTGTTCGCACCCGTCTACGTGATGTTCACGAAGGCCGATCTGATCACGGGCTTCGCCGAATTCTTCAGCGGCGGCGAGCGCCACGAGTACGAACGCGTTTGGGGCGCCACGCTGCCTTACGAGCCCGACGAGAAGCGAGATATCGTCGGCCTGTTCGACGAGCGCTTCGAGGAGCTCTACGAGGGCCTGAAGGAAATCAGCGTCGCGCAGATGTCGATCAACCGCGGCAATATGCTCTCGCCCGGGCAGTTGAGCTTCCCGCTCGAATTTCTCGCCATCAAGCCCGCACTGCGCGTATTCCTGGCGACGCTGTTCGAAAACAACCCGTTCCAATACAAGCCGATCCTGCGCGGCTTCTACTTCACGAGCGCCTTGCAGGAAGGCGAGACGAGCAGCGCCGCCGCGCAGCGCATCGGCGCCCGCTTCGGCGTTGCGGTGGACAACCTGCCCAAGCCCCAGGCGGCTTCGTCCAAGAACGGTTTCTTCTTGCGCGATTTGTTCTCGAAGGTCATCTTCGCCGATCGCCAGACCGTGCGCCAATTCGCCAGCCCGGCGAAAACGCGTTTCCGCTACGGCACGTTCTTCGCGTTCGTCGCCGCGCTCGCGCTGGCGCTCGGGGGATGGACCTGGTCCACCCTCGGCAACGAACAGCTTGCCTCGAACGTGCAAGCCGACCTCGACAACATCGTGCGGCTGCAGCAGAACCGCAACGATCTGCAGTCGCGGCTGCAAGCGATGGATATTCTCGAAGACCGGATCACGCAGCTCGAACAGTTCCGCCACGACCGCCCCATCTCGGTATCGCTCGGCTTGTACCAAGGCGACCGGATCGAGCAGCGCCTGCTGGCCGAGTACTACCGCGGCGTCAAACAGTTGATGCTCGACCCGGTGTCGCAAAATCTGGCCGCCTTCCTCAAGGAAGTCGACGCGCATCCGGATCAGCTCGCGCCGCTCACGCGGCCGCCCGAATCGGGGGCCATTCCCGTCTCGGCGCGCGCGAGCACGGCGGCACCGGCCGCGAACCGCGCACAGGGCGGTCTCTATAGCGATGCGTCGCCGACCAACGTCGAAGACGCGTACAACGCACTGAAGACCTACCTGATGCTGTCGGACAAGCGCCATGTCGAAGCGGCGCACCTCACCGATCAGCTCGCGCGCTTCTGGCGCGGTTGGCTCGAAACCAATCGCGGAAACATGTCGCGCGACGAAATGATCAAGAGCGCCGAGCGCATGATCACGTTCTATCTCGCTCGCGTCTCGGACGACGATTGGCCGATGATCGACGCGAACCTCTCGTTGATCGATCAGACCCGAGAGAACTTGCGGCGCGTCGTGCGGGGCATGCCGGCGCGTCAGCGCGTCTACGAGGAAATCAAGGCGCGCGCCTCCACGCGCTATGCGCCGATGACGATCGCGCGCATCGTCGGCGAGAACAACACCGGCCTCGTCGGCGGCAGCTATGCGATACCCGGCACCTTCACGCGCGAAGCGTGGTTCGACTACGTCAAGCCCGCGATTCGCGACGCCGCCACGAAGGAGCTGCAGGCGAAGGATTGGGTGCTGAACACGTCTTCTCAAGACGACCTCACGCTCGAAGGCAGCCCCGAGCAGATCCAAAAGGCGCTCGTCGGCATGTACAAGACCGAGTACGCCCAGCACTGGCAGCGCTTCATGCAAGGCATCGCCGTGCGCGACTTCGGCAGCTTCGGCCAGGCCGTCGATGCGATGAACCGCCTCGGCGATCCGCAGGATTCGCCCATCCGCAAGATCCTCGAAACGGCCTACGCCCAAACGGCTTGGGACAATCCGGCGCTCGCATCCACCACCTTGCAAAAGGCACAGAACGGCGTCACGGGATGGTTCAAGCGGCTGTTCTCGTCGAAGACGCAAGCGGCGCAAAACGCCGGCATCGAAGTCGATCTCGGCGGCGGCTCGACCACGGCAGGCCCCGTCGGCATTGCCTTCAGCGGGCTCGCACGCATCGTCGCAAAGCAGGACAACGCATCGTTGCTGAACGGCTATATGGAGACGCTTTCGAAGGTGCGCACGCGCTTCAACGTCCTCAAGAACCAGGGCGACCCCGGCCCCGGCGCGCGCGAGCTCATCCAGCAGACGCTCGACGGCAACGGCTCCGAGCTGGCCGATTCCCTCAAGTTCGTCGACGAGCAAATGCTCACGGGGCTGACCGACGATCAGCGCAAGGCGCTACGCCCCTTGCTCGTGCGGCCGCTGATGCAAGCATTCGCAGTCGCGATCGAACCGGCCAGCAACGAAGTCAATAAAGTCTGGAACGCGCAGGTCTATCAAACCTTCCAAACTTCGCTCGCGAACAAGTATCCGTTCTCGGGCGATGCGAAGGTCGAAGCCGGCGCGAGCGAGATTGCGCAGGTGTTCGGCCCCGATGGCGCGATTTCCAAGTTCGTCGGCACGACGCTCGGGCCGCTCGCCGTGCGGCGCGGCGATACGCTTTCGCCGCGCACTTGGGGCGGCATGGGCATCGTGCTCTCGCCCGAGTTCACGAGCGGCTTCGCTCGCTGGGTCGCTCCCCTCTCGGGGGCGGCTGCCGCCAGCGGCGGCGCGGCGGCCGAACCGCAAACGGTGTTCCAGATCCTGCCGCAGCCGGGCCAGGGCACGACCGAGTACACGATTGCCATCGACGGTCAGCAATTGCGTTACCGCAATACGCCGCCGCAATGGACGAACTTCGTCTGGCCGAACCCGCAAGGCGCCCCCGGGGCCACGCTGACGGCCACCTCGTTCGACGGCCGAACGATCGAACTCGTCAACGAACCGGGCCGCTACGGGCTCGAAAAGCTGATCAATTCGGCCAAGCGCACGCGGAACCCCGACGGCACGTTCTCGCTGACGTGGACCCAAGGCAGCGTGACGGTGGCGCTCAGCATGCGGATCATCAGCACGTCGCAGCCGTCGAGCGGCGGCGGTGGCGGTGGCGGCGACGCCCCGCAACAGCAGAGCCTGCGGGGCACGCGCCTACCCGAATCGGTCGCCGACGCCGCGGCGGCGCGCACGGCCGCCGCGCAAGCAAGCGGCGCGGCTCCGGCGCTCGCCGCGTCGGGCGCAGCAGCCGCGGCGCCTTCGAACACTCTCACGCCCTCGGCCATGAACACGGCCGTCTCGAATACAGGAGCCGCGCAATGACGCAAACCGTGCAGGCGCAACTCGCCTACTTCGGCAAGATTCCTTCGCGCGGGGACTTCGTCAAGAGCACGCACAATTCGCAACTGCTGCAGACGCTCGACCAGTGGGTCGCGCAGGCCATGGAGTTGCTCGCCGAAGATCCACGCTGGAAGATCGTCTACGAGAACGCCAAGCCCATGCATTTCGCGTTCCTCGGCTCACAAAGCCGGCTGGCGATCGCGGGTCACATGATGTCGAGCCACGACGTCTCCTCGCGGCGCTTTCCGCTGCTCGCCGCGACGGCGCTAGAAGTCGAGCGCCCCCTCGCCTTTCTCGCACGCAGCCCGCTCGCATTCGCGCGGCTGTGGGCGCGCGCCTCGACGCAAATGCGCACCGTCTACGACTGCGAGGAACCCGCCACCGCGCTGCAAGCGCTGGGCGATACCCAGGTGCCGATCGATGTCGGCACCGCGAACTCGCATGACGGCACGTTTTCCGATTTCGTCGAGCATCAAACGCTCGCCGGTCTCGAGCAGATGCTGCTCGCAAGCGGCCATCCCGTGCGGCTGCGCGGCGCGATGCTCGCGCTCGGCTCGCTGCTCAAGCCCGTCATGCTCAGCCATGCGCCAAACCTCGAGCGCGGCCTCACGCTGCCCCTGCCGAACGACATGTTCTACCGCAGTCTCGTCGCCGCGTTTTGGCTCGAACTCATCGCGCCGTTCCTCGCGCAGGCCGATTTCGAATTGGCGATATTCATCGGCACGATCGCCGAGCGAGAGCGGCTCGTCGTCGGCTTCAACGGCGCCTCGGCGAAGACCTTGCACAGCGTCATCGATCCGCAAGCTTATTCGGCTCACAACATCGACATCGACGACCCCGAATGGGTCGACGACCACGCCCAGAACGAACATGGAATCAGCAAGCTCGTCAGCTATCTCGAACAGCCGCAACTGTCGCTGCGCATTGCGATCGATACGTTCCGCGAAGCGTATGTCGGGGCGTGACGTGCGCACGAACGCATTGATCGGCGAGCGGCGCCGCGCTTCTCGACAGTTCGGGAGCGGGTTGCTTCGCACGGGTTTGAGCCGCTTCGCGCACAGCGTGGCGGCCGCGCTGATCGCGGCGAGCGGCTGCTTTGCGGCTGGCGCCGCCTATGCCGACAACAGCAGCCCGGCCACGGTCTCGCCGGTGGACAACAACGGCATGCGCGTTCGCGTCACGGCGCTGCCCGCGCAGGGGCAACAAATGGGAGCCGCGAGCGCGTTAGGCCCGACGAGCGGTCCCACACACGTGCCCGCCCCGGCCGATGCCGCCCCCGGCCAAGTCGTCGCGAGCGGCAAGGTGCCCGACGAAGCCACGCACAGCGCCGTCCTGCAGCGGTTGCGCGAGACGTACGGCGCGGGCCATGTGCTCGACCAGATCGAGGTCGGCGGCGTCGCCACCCCGCCCAATTGGAGCGCAAATGTGCAGAAGCTGCTTGGTCCGCAGTTGAAGCAGATCAGCAAAGGACAACTGAAGATCGACGGCACGCAAATCGAGGTGAAGGGCGAGGTGTCGAACGAATCCCAGCGCCAGCAAATCGCGAGCGACATGGCTAATGCGCTGAACCCGACTTATACGATCCGCAACGGGTTGCGTGTGAGCGCGTCGGAGCAGGGCGTGCTGGACAACACGCTGGCGAATCGCACAATCGAATTCGAAACCGGTAGCGCGACCTTGACGCCGCAGGGCCGTGCGATCCTCGACCAGATGGCCACGGTGCTCGCCAAATTCTCGGGCAAGACGGTTGAGATCATCGGCCACACCGACAACTCCGGCAATCGCGCGTCGAACATTACGCTAAGCCAGGCGCGCGCCGATGCCGTCAAGGGCTATCTCGTCACGAAGGGCGTGGCGCCGCGCTCGATGACGACGATGGGCGTCGGCCCCGACCAGCCCATCGCATCGAACGACACGGACGACGGCCGGGCGCGCAACCGCCGCATCGAGTTCCGTATCGGCCAATAGCGGCCGCTCAACTCGCGTCGTCCGGCTTGACCCCCAGCAACTCGCGAATATGCGCGAGCGAGCCGTCGTCCTTGACCACGGCGGACAGCCATTGATGCAACGGCATGTCGGCCCACTCGGCGGCTTTCTCGGCAAGGTAGGCAGCGGGGCTGTGGGGCTCGGTCGCGCGAAAGAAACGCGCGACCGCGCGCAGTTGCGCCACGGCGTCGGCACGGGTTTGGATCGGCCCTGTCGGGCGCACGGCCACGGGTGCATCGGCGTTGGCTAGCATCGAGGTCTCGAGAGAAGGGGCCGTCTTGAAACTGGGCTCGGCGCGCTCGGCGGGAGGCGCGGGTTGCTCCGCCACGGGTTCTGTCTTCGCGCCCACGTCGCGCGCGAATCGCTCGGCAAGCGTAAAGACGAATTCGTATGCATCCTTGACTTGCCGAAAACTGGGCGCCGCCGTGCCGGCGCGCGTGTCCAGTTCGCGCTCGAGTGCGAGCATCGCAGCCTCGAACGCTTTGAGGTCCGTAACCAGCGTGAGGTAAAACGCGGGCGGCGTCGCGCGCTTGGCCGCATCGATCTGCTCGATCGACGGCTTGCCGCGTGCGATATCGTCGGCTCGGTCCGGATCGCGACGGATCGCTTGCGCAACGTTCGTCGCCACCTCCCAATCGAGCCCCGTGAACGCGCCGCTCGACGACTGCGTGAGCGGCACTTCGCGCAACAACTGCGACGTGCGGCCGACGAGCCATGCGACATTACCGAGCCGGTATTCTGCGTCGTCGCCCTCCGGAAGCGGATGCACGCTGTCCCAATAGCGTTCGCTCAGCGTCGCAAGCAGCGCATAACCTTGCGAGAGCCCGGCCAAGCCCTGCTTCATCGCCAACGCTTCGGTCAGCCAGGCAGCCAGACGCAGGTCCTTCGTCTGCGTCTTCAGCAGCAGCGTGCAACGCTCGATCACGAAGCTCCAATCGGCTTCCTTGATATCCGTGACCCATTCCCCCTGATCGAGCGACGGATCGTCGAAGCGGCGCGCGTGCTGGATCGCATCGAAGTCGGAAGAAAACAGCAGGTCGTCGCCGCAAGGCGATGGGCCTTGGAGCGGGGCAATAAGCGGTGCGAGGTCGATCGGCATGTCAGCAAACCTTGTATTCGAAGTCGCCCGATTCCAGCGCACGCACATCGATGCGCTCGATCCGTTCGCCTTGAGCGATATGGCCGAGCACATGCTGCGCGAGTTCGGGCAAGAGCGTGCCGTTGAGAATGTGGTCGACGTTGCGAGCCCCCGAGTCGACCTCCGTGCACCGAGCGTGCACCGCATCGACGAGCGATTCGTCCCACGCAAACGCGGCGCGATGGTTCGCGGCAACCCGTGCGCGAATTCGCTCGAGCTTCAACTCGATGATTTCGGCAAGCACGTCGTCCGAGATCGGATAGTAAGGGACGACTTTGACACGTCCGAGGAACGCGGGCTTGAACGCCTTGTAGAGTTGCGGTCGCAGCAGCTCGGTCAACGCCTGCGCATCGGGCAGCGCGTCGGCCTCTTGATTCAAACAGGCTTGCATGACGGCGGCCGATCCGACGTTCGACGTGAGGATGATCAACGCATGGCGAAAATCGATCTCGCGTCCTTCGGCGTCGTCGAGCGTGCCTTTGTCGAACACCTGAAAAAACATCTCGAGCACGTCGGGGTGCGCCTTCTCGATTTCATCGAGCAGCACGACCGAATAGGGATTGCGCCGCACGGCCTCCGTGAGCACGCCGCCCTCTCCGTAACCGACGTACCCCGGCGGCGAGCCTTTCAAGCCCGACACGCTGTGCGCTTCCTGGTACTCGCTCATGTTGATGGTGATGAGCTTGCGTTCGCCGCCATAGAGGATATCGGCCAGCGCGAGAGCGGTCTCGGTCTTGCCGACGCCCGACGGCCCTACGAACAGGAACACGCCGCGCGGCTTGTTGGGGTCCTCCAAATTGGCGCTCGCCGTGCGCACGCGTTGCGCGATCGCCTCTAGCGCGTGGTCCTGGCCGATCACGCGCGCGGCAAGCAGATCCTTCAGGGACAAGACTGTGTCGATCTCGTCTTTGATCATGCGGCCCAGCGGAATGCCGGTCCACGCCGCAACGATTTCCGCCACGACGTGCCCGTCCACTTGCAGCGGCACCATCGGGCTGGGTTGTTGCAGCGCTTGCAGTTCAGCAGTGAGGCGGGCAAGTTCGTCGCGCAACGCGCCGGTGTCGACGGCGCTCGCCTGCTCACGCATAGCGCCACCTTCAGCGCCTTCATCGCCTTCAGCGCCTTCAGCGCCTTCAGCGCCTTCAGTGCCTTCAGTGCCTTCAGCGCCTTCGTCGCCTCGGCCGCCTTCACCCGCTTCTCCGGCCTTTGCGGACGCGAGCTGGCTACGCAGGCGCTCGATCCGCTGGGCAAGCGTCCGTTCTTGCTCGTAGCGCGCCTCGTCGGCCGCCAGCGCCGCGACGTCCGCTTCGCGCGCCGAGCGCAATTGTGCGAGTCGCTCATCGTGCGCCGAAGCGCCGGTGCCCGTCGCCTGCTCTCGTTCGAGCGCCGCGATCTCGACGTCGGTCCGCTCGATCCGCTTGCGCGTGTCGTCGATGAGCGCCGGCGTCGAACCTTGCGCCAGCGCCACCTTCGCACAAGCGGTATCGAGCACGCCGATCGCCTTGTCGGGCAACTGACGGCCGGTAATATACCGATGCGACAGACGCACGGCTTCGGTGATCGCTTCGTCGAGGATGCGCACGTTGAAATGCGACTCCATGCGCGCGGCAAGGCCCCGCACCATCGCACAAGCGAGCGCCTCGCTCGGTTCGTCGATCTTCACCACTTGGAAACGGCGAGCGAGCGCGACGTCTTTCTCGAAATACTTGCGGTATTCACTCCATGTCGTCGCCGCGATCGTACGCAATTCGCCACGCGCCAACGCCGGCTTGAGCAAGTTCGCGGCGTCGTTCTGCCCCGCTTGCCCGCCCGCCCCGATGATCGTGTGCGCTTCGTCGATGAAGAGAATGATGGGCACGGCGCTCTTCTTGACTTCGTCGATGACGCTCTTCAGGCGATTTTCAAACTCGCCTTTCACGCTCGCGCCGGCTTGCAGCAAGCCCATATCGAGCACATGCAACGCCACCCCGACGAGCGGGGGCGGCACGTCGCCTGACGCGATGCGCAGCGCGAGCCCCTCGACCACGGCGGTTTTGCCCACACCCGCTTCGCCTGTCAGGATCGGATTGTTCTGGCGGCGGCGCATGAGGATGTCGATCGTCTGTCGAATCTCGGCCTCTCGGCCGATGACCGGGTCGACGTGACCGTCGCGGGCGCGTTGCGTCAAATTGGTGGTGTAGGTGTCGAGCGCAGGCGTCTTCGACGGCGCGGCGGCGCTCGGATCGAGCGCGGTCTGCGCGGCGTCGCCCCCTACCGCGTTCGCCGCGGGCTCGTTCGCGACGCGCTCGACCTCGATCGAACCGGCCGTGGCCTCGTCGAATCGATGCTTGAGTTGCTCGAGCGGCACCCGCGCGAAAACCGGCGACATGCGCTCGGCGAATTGGGCGAGTTCAGGCGAAGCCAGCAGCGCGAGCAACAGGTGTCCCGAGCGAATGCGCGCGACGTGCGAATCGAGCGACGCAATGAGCCACGCTTGCTCGAACAGCGCGATCAGGTGCTGCGAAAACACGGGGGTACGCGTGTTGCCCGTCTTCATGCGGCCGAGTTCGCGTTCGAGATCGCCACGCAAGGTTTCCGTGCTCAGCCCGTTGCTGCGCAAGACCACGCATAGGTCGCAGGCGCTTTGCTCGATGAGCGCCAGCAGCAAGTGCTCGAGATCGACCTCGTAATGGCCGCGTCCGAGACAAAGGCTCGCCGCGCGCGTTGCGGCGTTCAAGCACAAGGTATCGAGCTTGGCGATGAGAGTCTTCAGTGGGGTGCTCATGTTCGGTCGCTTCTCGCTTTGGATTGGAGTTCCGGATATCGCTCCGCGCGTCGCGCGGGCCAGCGTTCGTTCAGTGAATGACGTTCAGTTCGTAGCGCGCGTCGTCGCGATCGCGCTCGGCTTCGCGCGTGCAAAGAAAGGCGTCGTAACCAAGCCGTGCGCCCGCGCCGAGACAGCTCGCCCCGACCTCTTCTCGTGCGAGGACGAGCGACACTTCGTACTCGATCGTCGTGCCCGCGAGCAGCGTCAGCATGCGCTCGAGCGCAATGGCGCGCGCTTCGCCGGGCAAGAAGCCTTCGTAATCGCGCTTGGTCAGCGGGCCGACGACGATGCGCGCACGCATATCGCGCTGCCACACGCGCTCGCCGGCCAACGCCGTTGCGCCGAGCATCGCGTTCACGCGCCCGAGCACCGTCATGCGCTCTTGCGGCACCGCGTACCACCGGCCCGCGAATTGATCGACGCGCACCCTAACGCGAAAGTAGTCGGCCAGCACGCGTTCGAGGAAGGCTGCCGACATCGGCCGGTGGCGGGCCGGCAGCGCATAGCCTGCGAGCGCTTCGTCGATCAGTGCGCCGCTGCCGCCTTGCAGGCGCGCGCGCGTCGGCGCGTCGGGCGCACCCGCCAGCGCAAGCAATAGCGGCACATAGCGCTCGTCCCGATTCAGTTCGTAGTGAAGCGGCAGCCGGTACTTCTTCCACGCCGCGTAAAACAGCGCGGTCGCGCGATTAGCGAAGACGTCGAAAAACTCGCGTGCCGCATGATCGCGCTGTAGTTGAGCGCGCCCGATCAACTGCTCGGTGTAATGCAACGGCAACGCGCCCTGCCCGCCCAGCAAGCCAAAGAACGCGGGCGTGAGCTCGACGCGCTCGACCTTGCGCTGCACGAGCGCGGCGCGCCGGGCATCGGGCTCGGCCAAGGCCTCGCCGGCTTCGTCGTACGGCACGGCCCGCTCGATCTCGCTTGGCGGAAAGGTCACGGCCAGGCTGTTGCGGAAAGCGACGGAAGTCGCGCTGCGCTCGCCGGCGCGGCGCCCGCCCGCGTTCACGCGCTCGCGTGAGAACCAAGTGTCGAGCACCCTGACCGCTTGAAAGAATTGGAACCGGTACGGCTCGTCGAGCAGCCGCTCGACTACGCCAGCGTCGATTCCGCGCTGCGCGGCTTGCATCGCAAGATCTCCTCGCCTGTGCGACCTGCCACGGCCACGAGTTGCACAAAGCTGTTCAAGCGTACGAACAGGCCGAAGAACGTATCGAGCACGCGCACGAAGGTGGCGAGGCTCGTGCCGACATAATGTGCCTCGTCGAACGTCAAGCGGATTTCGACGCCGCGCACGAACGTGGCGAAGGGCCGGCCGGCCAGCCAATGCACGGCCGGCCGTTGCTCGATGCCGACGATGCCCGCGATGTGCCGAGCCGAAACGGCCGTGCGGCGCGCGTCGTAGAGCGCGAGCAGTTCCTTGAGCGCGGCGAGCCCGTTGGAAGATACCGAGACGCGATTGAGCGCCAAGTGCGAGATGAGCCGCCAGCGCAACGCGGCGCCCCGCGGCACACGAAGCGTCGGGCTAGGCCGGGACAGGAGCGCAATCGGACCGACGCGCACGTCGGACGCTGCGAACAAATCGCCGCCCTCGAGACCGACGGCCAACTGCGCCGGCAAATCGCGGTTCGTGCAGGTCAGTGCAACGCTCAGCGTGTCCGTTCGGGCTTCGAGCGGGTCGAAGTCGGCATCGACGACGGAAATCTCGGTCTCGTAGCCAGGGCTATGCCGCGCGACCCAATCGTTGCGACGCGCAAACCAGTAACGGCCCACGCGGCCCGCTTCGTCGTGGTGAAGCGAATAAAAGGGCCGAAATTCGGTAATGGTCTGCCCTTGCTCGCGCGTCCGCACACAGCGCACATCGTCGATCGAATAGACCTCGTATGCTCGCGCATGGCGCGCGTTTGCAACGACCGGATAGGAGACGGTCTCGTGACTGACGTGGATCGGCTCGCCGCGCTGTTCGAACAGATTGACGACAGGCGTGCAGAACAGCCGTATGTGATTGGCGCTCAGCGATTCGACGAGCCGCTCGATATGCGGCTCGTCACGCAATTCGCCGAGCGCCACGTGCAAGGTCAAGCGCCGGCAACGTCCCGCGACGCGAACCATCTCGCGAATATCGAAATCGACGAAATCGAATTTTTCGGGGAAGGCGAAGTACTCGGTGAGCACGCGGTAGGCCGGATGCGACTTGGCCGGATAGTCGATGAGCGCATCGGCTTCGTTGAAACCGGCGGGCGCAATCGGCATATCGGCGAGCGGGCGCCAAAGGCGGCTCTCGTCCGTTTGGATATAGGCGCCGATCGCCTTCATGAACAGCGAATCGGTGAGCGCCGCGATAAACGACTGCTCGCCATGCAGATACGCGCGCAGCGCACCCAGGTTTAGCGCGCCCAGCGTCGCGTCCTGACCCGTCGCCTCGAAGGTGAACGAGAGCAACGCGGACGCCTCTCCGGGCAGCGTGACGGCGGAAGCAGGCACCTCTGCGAGCGGCGTGTGCCGCGCATGTGCCAACCGCACCGGAGCCAGCGTGACCTCGTAGGCCGTGCGAAACTGGCACCGAACGCCGCGGATTTCACGGGCGGCGAGCGGCGTGCCGCGCGCGATCGTGACGGGCTGCGCCGCTAGCGCATCGCGGGGCACGCTCAACTGCGCGATCGAGCATGATGGAAACGGCCGCAGATAATGCGGATACAACACTTCGACGAGCGCCTCGGTGAATTCGGGAAGGTCGTCGTCGAGCTTCTTGTTGACCCGAGCGGTGAGCAATCCGAACGCTTCGATCATGCGCTCGACGTGAGGATCGTCGCCGTGCTCGCCCTGAGGCGCGAGGCGGGAGGCGATCTTCGGATACCGCTCGGCGAAATCGAGCGAATAGCGGCGCAGAAACGCCAACTCGCGCTCATAGTAAGGCAGCAACGCTTCCATCAATCTTCCCCGAGCGTGCTCGCTCTTCTCTCGCTATCTGAACTAGCTAAGTCCGGGTTCGCGTACGCGGGAGCGGGTGGCATCCGTCGCACGCCGCGACCGCGTGACCGAATATTGCAACGTAGAGGCTTGCAGCATCGCGTCGAAGCTGACCGGCTCTTCGGCTGGATGAACGACTAGCTTGGCGCGAATGACGAAATACAGTACGTTCGTCGATTGTTCGTTGATTTCCAGCGAAACGCGCACGTCGCGCAAGCGCGGCTCGTGCCGCGCGATCGCCTGCGTGATGGAATCGCAAATGAACGTGCGATCGACATGGCTCGCGAGGCTCAGGCCTGAGAAATCGTTCAGACCGTAGGTCAGCACGGAGCGATGGCACTCCGGCAGCGCGGCCAAGTCGTGCTCCGTCAGGGCGATCCGCGTATTGAGCAGCGCTTCGACATCCCGCGCTACTCGGCCCTTGAGTTCGTCGAGCGACCACTGGCGCATTGCGGCGGGCGCCGGCGAGCGTGGATCGTCATCGAAGAGCTTATCGAGCAAGCTCGGTTCAAAGCGCTTCATGGGGCCGTGAAAAGGGGCGAATCATGCTGATGGAGAACGAACGCGCCGCCCGCTTCGCAATCGAAGCGGGCGGCGCGGGGCCTAGGTCTTAGACCGCGTACGTCTTGTCGTTCTTCGTCAGGCTCCATGCGCCTTGCGCATTACCTGCCACGCCGCCGGCCGTCTTTTGCTGCGTGTACTTCCATTGGATGGCGGCGTATTTCAGCGAGAACTCCTCGGTGGGCAAACCTTCGCCGACCACGCTCGGAGCAACCGACGAGATGATCACGTACTTCATCTTGATCTCGAGGTACTTGACGCGATTGCCTTCGCCGTCCGCGCGCATGAAGTCGACCGTCACTTCGTCGAACGTCGTGCCACCCGACGCGTGCTGATACAGCAGCGGGCTGACGAGGTCGATGTCCTTGGAGAAGGCCATATCGCCGTGTTCGCAACGCTCGGCCGTGGCGCCGCCAGCAGTGCCCGACGTAGCCGACCGCGGCTGCGTGATCGAGTGATTCCACGAGCTGACTTCGATCCAGTCCTTGTGATCTTTATCGGCAGATTCACCCTTGATGGCCGGATTGCCAAACTTCAGATAGATGTCTTTCATGACTTCGCGACTCCCAGGTAGCGGTTATATGCGGCTCGAGCTGTCGGCCCGAGCCGCGCTCGGAATAACTTGTGGTTATGCGCCAGCAGTTTTCGGCAGATCGGCAACGAGCCGCAGCGAAATCGACAGCTCGTCCAACTGGAAATGCGGGCGCAGGAAGGCGACGGACCGGTACGAGCCCGGCTTGCCGGGAATCTCGGATACCTGAATCGACGCCTCGCGCAGCGGAAACTGCGCCTTTTGTTCTTGTGTGGCGTTGTCGTCGAGCAATACGTACTGCGCGACCCAACGGTTCAAGAACTGCTCGACGTTTTGCGCGGAAGCAAAACTGCCGATCTTGTCGCGCATCATCGCCTTCAAATAGTGAGCGATGCGCGAGACCGAAAAAATGTATTGCAACTGAGCCGACAGCACGGCGTTGGCGTTGGCGCTGTCGGTGTTGTATTTCTTCGGCCTTTGCACCGACTGGGCGGCGAAGAACGCCGCATAGTCGGAATTCTTGCAATGCACGAGCGGAATGAAGCCGAGATCGCTCAGCTCCTTCTCGCGCCGATCGGTAATGGCGATTTCGGTTGGGCACTTCAGCGCGATTTCGCCGTCGTCGGTCTTGAACGTATGCGTGGGCAAGTCTTCCACGAGCCCGCCGCCTTCCACGCCCCGAATCGCTGCGCACCAGCCGAAATCGTCGAACGCCGCCGTCAGCCGCGCAGCGAATGCCCAAGCGGCGTTGCACCACAGATATTTGCTGTGGTCGGAGCCATCGACGTTCTCGACGAAATTGAACGTATCGGCAACGAGCCCGTCGCGCGGGTGGAACGGCAGCCGGCCCAGGTAGCGCGGCAGCGTCAAGCCCACGTAACGCGAATCTTCGGATTCGCGGAACGACTTCCACTTGGCGTATTCGACGGTATCGAACACCTTGGCGAGATCGCGCGGCTTGCCGAGATCGGCGAACGATTCGAGGCCGAGCAATTCGGGCGAAGTCGACGCGATGAACGGCGCATGCGCGGCCGCCGCGACGTGCGACATCTGCTCGATGAAATACATGTCCTCGGGCTGGCGCGTCAGCTCGAAATCGCCGATCAGCGCGCCGAACGGCGCACCACCGAACGTGCCGAACTCTTCTTCGTAGATCTTCTTGAACAGCGCGCTCTGATCGAATTCGGAGGCAGCCTTGAAATCGCGCACGATCTCGCGCTTGCCCGCGTTGAGCACACGGATCTTGATGGTGGAGCCGGTATTGCTCTCCTTGCACAGGTAGTTGAGCCCGCGCCAGGTGCTTTCCATGCGCTGGAACTCGGGCGCATGCATGACCTCGCTCAATTGCGCCGATAGTAGGCGGTCGAGCTCGGCTATGCGGGCGTCGATGGTCGCCGACAGGTTGTCGGAGACAACGACCGTGCCGTCCATCACTTGATGCACGAGTTCGCCGATCAGATCCTTGGCACGCGCGTGCTCGGACTCGGATTTTGCAACTTTGCTCTTTTCGACGATTTCGTCGAGCAACGTCGGTGCGGCGCCTGCTTGCGCCGCCCCGACGGGGGCCGCGGCCGTTTGCTGATTCATCCTCACACCCCGCTTACGTTATTCGCCTTGCTTGTCTTCGCCGTCGCTGCGCGCGCCCGTTTCACCCGCCAGCGTTTGCAATTGCTGAGTATTGGCGAGCACTTCGCTGAGCAGGCTCTCGAGCTGATCGTTGCCGGCCAGCTTGTTGCGTAGATCGGCGAGCTTGGAGCGCGCATCGAGCAAGCGCCGCAGCGGCTCGATCTGCTGGACCACCGCATCGGGCCCGAAGTCCTCCATCGAACGGAACCGCAAGTCGACGCCGAAGGAGCCGCTCGTCTCGGTCAGCTCGTTCTTGACTTGGAAAGCGGCACGCGGCTCGAGGCCCTTCATGACATCGTCGAAATTGTCGCGATCGACGCTCACGAACTTGCGGTCGCGCAGCTTCGGTTGCTCGATCTCGGACTGCCCAGCCAGATCGGCGATGACGCCGACCACGAACGGCAGCTCCTTGACTTCGATCGCATCGCCTCGCTCGACCTCGTAGGTCAGTTGGACGCGCGGCGGCCGCACCTTCTGCAGGCGCTTCTGGATGCTTTCTTTCTTCGCCATCGATGGCTCCCTAAGGAATCTGAATCACACGGGCCGATCAGCGAAGTGCACTGAAAGGATCCGCCGCGCCGCCGCTTTTCGCAGCCTGAGCCGGCGCATGCGCGCTCGGCGCGGCAGCCGCAGCGCCTTCCGCGGCTTTTTCAGCCGGTCTTTGCGCAGCGGCGACAGGGCGGCGCACCACGCGCCGCTTCTTTGCCACCGGTTTCTTCGCTTCGACTTCCTCGGGAAAGAGCGTGCTCTCGCCGAGGGTGTCGCGCAGTTGGTGCGCGAGCACGGACGCATCGGCCTTCGCATCGCCAGTCAGCCCCGCGTCCTGCCGCAGTTGGCCGAGCGATTCGGTAGCCACGCGCAGGCCGCTCACGGCCAGCACGCTCTTGGCCGCGCGATCGGTCTGGTCACGAGACAGCGCTTCCTGCGCGGCAACGATCGCCTGACCGTAATGCGCTTGGGAGAATTGGATCTGGGCCATGCGCGACCACGGCTCTTCACGCGTGGGATCGGCCTTCGTCAGTTGATCGTAGAGCGCAAGCGCGCGCGTTTGGTCGCCACCCTTCGCCACTGCGTCGGCGTCGGCCAACGCTTTGTTGAAGGCTTCGGGAGAAGAAGCGGCCGGGTTGCCGTTTTGCGTCGCACAGCCAACCATAGCGGCACACACGAGCACCGCCGCGGAAAATTGGAAAAGTCGTTGTTTCATCGTTTCTTTCTTCTTACAGCGAAGCCGTTTATTAATTCGCCGAGGGAAACCGCAACTTTGCTTTGCGGCGAGTGCGGCGTATAGTACCGGCCAATTTTCCATAATTCAACAGGGCTGAGTTCGAATCGGATTCGTCCTGTTTTGAAAACGTTTGATACCCAAGGAAGCAATGCTGAAATAATTTCCGATTCGATGACAGAGCGATTAAATAGCGGGAAAATTTCCCGATAACGAACTAGACAAACTTGTACATTATCCGCCGCGCAGCGACCCTTATGAGCGTCGCCAGTCGTTATCGCGCGTCGAGGAATCGAGCATTCGAGCAATGGGTCATCTTGGACGGGGTGCAGTGTGAGTCGTCGAGCTTTGGGTTATTCGTTTCTAGCGCGCCTCGTCTGGCCGCTCGTGCTGTCGTTGCTGCTGAGCGGGTGTGCGGCGGGCATCTCCCTGCTGGGCGCCGCCGCCTCGACCGCGCTGCAAGCCACCGGCATCGGCAAACCGCCCGTGCCCGATTCGCAAAAGCCGCCGCGCGACATCCCGCTTACGCTCGCGGCCGCACCCAATCTCAATGCGGCCGAGGACCATCATCCGCTCGCGCTCGTGGTGCGGCTCTATGCGCTCAAGGATCCGACCTCGTTCCAGCAAGCGCCGTTCGACACTTTTACCGATCCGGCCAAGGAAAAAACGGCGCTCGGCGCCGACTTGCTCAGTGTGCGAGAGGTTACTCTAATTCCTGGGCAGCATTACCAGATGACCGAGAAAGTCACCCGCGAGGCACAAGCATTCGGTGTCGTCGCATTGTTTCGCGACCCGGCGCTGCAGCGCTGGAAATTCGCCTTCGATCCGGCTAAATCCGAGAAATCCGGCATAATGATCGGCCTTCACAACTGTGCGATGACCGTTACGAGCGGTGCGGTCATTGCGCCCGATCCGCGATTGCCGATGCAGCAGCTCAATATGCTTTCGTCCATCAGTTGCGGCTAGCGCATGGCCATTGCGCCATAAGGCGCCAGCCAATGCCGGCGTCATGGCCACTCGCTCGCGGATACACAAAACCTAGATAGTGAAATTGAGATGAGTTATTCGGCGAAATTGCTTTGGGGCGAGGGCCTATTTTTGCGGCCCCAGCATTTCCAGCAACAGGACGCTTATCACGAGGCGCGGCTGTTCGAGTCGATACGAGCCATCCAGCCGTTCAACTGGGGCGTGCGCAGCGTGCGCTTCGATATCGATTCGCTCGGCAACAACCTGCTGCGGCTGACCGAGCTCTCGCTCGTGTTCCCCGACGGCACGCTCTACGCGGCGCCGCTCGCCGACGAGCTGCCGCAGCCCGTCGCGCTCGACACGTTGCCAGAAGGCGTCGGCGAATTCATCTTTTATCTCGCGCTGCATCCGCTGCGTGAAACGGGCGGCAACTATGCGAACGAATCGGCCGATGCCTTCGTCTCGCGTTATGCACCCAAGCAGCAGAACGTCGCCGATCAATTCACCGACGCGGCCGTCGCCAATCTGACGTTTCTCAAAACGCGCGTGAAGCTGATCAGCCACACGGAGCCGCGCGCGCAATTGTTGGCGGTCCCGCTCGCGCGTCTGCGGCGCACGGCCACGTCGGGTTTCGAGCTCGACGAAAACTTCGTGCCGCCGTGCCTTGCCGTCGAAGCATCGCCCGTTCTGCATCAGCGGCTGCGGCAACTGATCGATGCGCTGCAGGCGAAAGTGAGCGCGCTCTACGGCTTTCATCGCGAACCGACGAAGAACATCATCGAATTCCGCTCGGGAGACATCGCCTCGTTTTGGCTGCTGCATACGGCCAACGGCGCCGTGGCCTCCCTCGTCCACTTGCTGCAGCAGCCCACGCTACACCCGGAGCGGCTCTTTCAAGAATTGCTGCGGCTCGCCGGGCAACTGATGACGTTCTCCAAGCGCTATACGCTCGCCGAATTACCGGCTTACCGCCACGACGATCCCGGGCCCGGTTTCTCCCAACTCGACACCATCGTGCGCGACCTGCTCGAAACCGTGATCTCGACGCGCTACTTCGCGATCGCCCTCGAAGAAGTTCGCCCGTCGTTTTATGCCGGACGGCTCGACTCGGGCAAGATCGACGAGAAAACCACGTTCTTCTTGGCCGTGTCGGCCGACATGCCCGCGGTGGAACTCGTCGAAGCCGTGCCCGCGCGCTTCAAGGTGGGCGCACCCGACGATGTCGACAAGCTCGTGCTCTCTGCCATGCCGGGCGTGCGGCTCGTCTACACGCCGCAAGTGCCTCCGGCAGTGCCCGTGCGTCCCGGCGCGTGCTACTTCGCGTTCGAATCGCGCAGCGGCCTGTATGACCGAATGCTGCAAGCGCAGTCGGCCATGATTTACGCGCCGTCGGGCATCAACGATCTCAAACTCGAACTCATCGCGGTCACGTCATGACTCAAATGCCTTCGCTGTTCGGCGCCAACGCGCCGTCCACGCCGTCCCTCGCCTCGGCGCCCGCCGAGGGAGGCTTTCAGGCGCGTTCGTTGCGCGATTTGCTCTACGACGGCTTCTTCATGCTGTTCCTGCTCAAAGAGGGGCGGGAGCCCGAGGGCGCCGGCGAGTTCGTCTCGCGCGTGCAAGCGTTTCTCGCCGATTTCGAACGCGGCGCCAAAAAGCTCAATGTGCCCGCCGACGATGTCTATGCCTCGAAGTTCGCGTTTTGCGCCGCGATCGACGAAGCCGTGCTCGCTTCTTCGTTCACGATCCGCGCCGAATGGGAGCGCCGCCCGCTGCAACTCGTGCTGTTTGGCGAACAACTCGCGGGCGAGAAATTCTTCGAACTTTTGGAACAGTGTCGCGCGCAAGGCGCCGCGCGACTGCAGTCGCTCGAAGTCTTCCACATGTGCCTGTTGCTCGGCTTCCAAGGCAAGTACTTGCTCGAGGGGCCTGAAAAGCTCGCCTATCTAACGGGGCGGCTCGGCGATGAAATCGCGCAAATGAAAGGCAAGCGAGCGCAGTTCGCACCGCACTGGCCGCTGCCCGATCAAATCGCGCATCGGCTCAAGCACGAGCTGCCGCTGTGGACGATCGGCGCCGTTTTCGCACTCGTCGGGCTATTGGCGTACTTGGGACTGAACACTTACCTGCGCGACTCTACGCTGCGCACGCTCGCGCCTTATTCGCAACTCGTCAAGCCCGAAGCGGAATCGGCCAATCTCACCATTTCGCTGCCGTAAAACACGGCCCGCGAATAGAGCGGGCCCGGATCCAAGCCTCGAAGTCAGTACCTGGCGTCCACGGCCTTGCCGCCCTTGGGCCGCATCCAACCATGGTCAATCCACGATAAAGAGCTTCGCGCCAACGGGCGTGCTCGAACGATGGGGCTCGGCGGCGTCCGCGACCTGATAGCTCTGGCCGGCCGTTAGCACGAATCGGCGACCATCCTCGAGCTCCGTATGCAGTTCGCCCTCGAGCACATACAGGATGTGACCTTTCACGCACCAATGATCGGCGAGGTAGCCGGGGGTGTATTCGACCTGGCGGACGCGAATATCGCCGAATTGACGCGCACGCCAGAAGGCCGTGCCCGTCTCGCCGGGATGCGCTTGCGGTTCGACGTCGGACCAATCGGTCACGCCAAACGGAGTCTCGGTTATTTTCATTGAAGGCGAGGTCCTGTTTAAATCGGGGAAACGACACGCGTCGCTCGCATGACCATAGCGACGAACGACGCCGCGCGCAATCCGCTTCTCTTATAAACCGGCCGGAAGCATCGCGGCGGCGCTATCGCGAATGCTGCAAGTCTGCGAGGACCGATTGCACGCATTCGTCGACGCTCAGTTCGCGCAGCGCGTCGAGCGGCAGCGTATCGTCGACGGCTCGCCTGAGCGCCGCGAGCGCGCGCGGCTTCAGGCGCACCAGCACGAGCCTCTGATCGTGCGCCCGCAATTCGGCGGCGAAGACGCGCAGCGCCTCGATGGCCGTACCGTCGACATCGGGCGTCTCCTCCAAGCTCAGCATGATCGTACCTGGCGTGCTCGTCTGGCTGGCCGCAAGCTTGCTCACCTCGCCCAACACGCGGTCGGCGTTGGCGAAAAATAGCGGCGCCTCTGGCCGCACGATCATGATGCCCTCGATCGGCTGCGCATCGGCATGTGCCGATAGATCGACGAAATCGTGACTATCGCGCAATCGACCAAGCACGCTCACCATCGGCTCGGAAAAATCGCGCAGCGTGACGAGCAGGCTCACACCGATCGCGACGAGCAGGCCATGCAGCACGCCGAGCAGCAACACACCCGCGAGCGATGCGACGGTGACGAGCCTATCGCGTCGCCATAGCCAGTACGGCCGAAACACGTCCGGATGCAGCGAATGGCTGACGGCGTAAATCACGATCGCCGCCAAGACCGGCTCCGGGATGCGTCCAAGCTGCGGACGCAAGAAGGCAACGATCAGCGCGACGACCGCCGCGGCGACCAGCCCCGCCCAACGCGTTTGCGCCCCGGCCGCTTCGTTGGCCGATGTCGCCGAGTAACCGGCGCCCACGGGCATGCCCTGCAGCAATGCCGAAACGATGTTCGCGCCGCCGAGCGCCACGAGATCGCGATTGGCCGATACCGCGTCGCCATGCTTGAGCGCGAAACTACGGATGGAGCCGTAGGACTCGGCATAGAGGATGAGCATCAGCGCGAAAGCAAGTTCCACCGTTTGCAGCCATTGCGTGCGCGCCAACGCGGGCAGCCCGGCGCGCACGTCGCGCACGTCGATCGTCCCGACCATCGCAATCGACCAACGATGCCAATCGACGAAGTACCCGGCGCCGATGCCGAGCACGATCACGACGAGCGTCGCGGGAATGCGCGCACGACGGCCGAGCGCGAACAGGATCGTCAGCGCAAGACCGCCGAGCGCAACGCTATGCACATTCCATCGATCCCATTGGCGGGCAAGATCGAATGCGATGCGAGGCACGTCGGCAAAGTGCGGCGTCACGCCTAGGATGCTCGGCAGTTGCTTCACGGCAATCGTCAAGGCGAGGCCGAACGCGAAGCCGCGAAGCACGGGCTTGGCGACGAAATCCGACATTCCGCCGAGGCGGGCAAAGCCGGCCAGTGCAAACAAGATGCCCGTCGCCGCGACGAGCGCCGCCGCATACGCGAGTTGCGCGCCGTCCCCGCCGGTCTGTGCGCTGACGGTCGCAGCGAGCACGGCTGCCGACGACGACGTGGCCGAGACGATGGCAAAGCGGCTGCTGCCGAGGATGGCGTAGACGGTGAGCCCTGCCAGCAAAGCGACGAGGCCTGCCTGCGGAGGCAAATTGGCGATGCCCGCATAGGCGACGGCCTCCGGCAGCAGCAGGCCCGCGATCGATATGCCGGCAAGCGCATCCCTCGCGGCGCGCAGCGCGGGTGGCTTCGGCGGGCGGCTCGTGGCGTAGTGCGCCGGGTCTTGCAGGTGAGCGGCGGCCGCGTGTCCGGTATCGATCGTCATAGCGTCGAGCGCGCTTAACCCGCCGGCCACTCGCCCGACCAGCCCGGCCCCAATACGACCGCAAACCCGTGCGTCGTAATGGCCTCGCCGCGCGCCCTCTTGCCGAGCGATCGCCAATGGGCGCGCTTGGCGCGCACCTCGTGATAGCCCACCGTGATCTGTGTGGACCGAAGCGCTTCGAGCTTGGCCGAGATCAAGCGGACGTCAGCGGTCGGACCATTCACCGTGCACCCCTCTTCGTTTTCCTCGATCGGCCGCGCGACCGGTGCGCAGGCTCGGCCAACCCGGCGCGTATCGCAAATAGCGCGGCGAATGTGCCGCTAATGCGTGCCGCTGTTGCGCGGCACACCGGCCGCCGACTTCTTGCGCATGAGCTTCCAAAGCGCAGCGAGCGCGACGGGCACGACGGCGGCGCCCACACCGACCAGCACGATCAGGTTCAGATATTGCCGGATGAACGGAATATTGCCGAAGAAATAGCCGGCCAGCACTAGCAGCAGCACCCATAGTGCGGCGCCAGTCACATTGAACAACTGGAACCGTCCCATGCGCATCTCGGACACGCCCGCCACGAACGGAGCAAAGGTGCGCACGACAGGGATGAAGCGTGCGAGCACGATCGTCTTGCCGCCGTGCCGCTCGTAGAAATTGTGCGTCTTTTGCAATGCCGCGCGATCGAGAAAGCGCTCCAAGAATGGAACGTGTGTATTGAACACTTTGGGTCCGATCGCGCGGCCGACGATGTAATTGACCGTATTGCCGCCGACAGCCGCGACCAGCAACAGTGCGATGAGCGAGGGCAGACTCATCTGGCCGGTCGCGCAAAACGCGCCGCCGATGAACAGCAACGAATCGCCAGGCAGAAAAGGCAAGATCACAAGGCCCGTCTCGCAAAACACGATCGCGAACAGCACTGCGTACACCCAAGCGCCGTATTGATGGACGAAATCGCCGAGAAACTTGTCGATGTGCAAAATCAAGGCGATGAAATGAAGCAGCGTGTCCAAAGGCTTTCCTTACAAAAAAAGTAGCAACGAGCAAAACGTCTCAAGATTGCGCGCGGCCGCGCCTGCCCACCCGGGGCGCCATCGCGCCATCATACCGAAACCCCATGACCGATCTCGAAACGACCCGGGGCGAGCCTGAGCCGACGGTCTTGGGGGCGCGCCGAATCGCTATAATCCCGCCATGTCCCAATTCCCCGAATCGCCAGCCGGCGCCGAGCGCGCCACGCCAGCCAGGGCGAGTGCGCGCCGCGCCATTGCGCCGCTGCCCGACCAACTGATCAGCCAGATCGCCGCCGGCGAGGTGGTCGAGCGCCCGGCCTCGGTGGTCAAGGAATTGCTCGAAAACGCGCTCGACGCGGGCGCCAAGACGCTGCGCATTCTGCTCGACGCGGGCGGCGTGAAACGCATTTCGATCGCCGACGACGGTTGCGGCATTCCCGCCAGCGAACTGCCGCTCGCACTGATGCGCCACGCCACGAGCAAAATCCGCTCGCTGGCCGAGCTCGAAGCGGTCGCCACACTCGGATTTCGCGGCGAAGCGCTCGCTTCGATTGCCTCGGTGGCCGAAACGTTCATTACGAGCCGCACCCATGACGCTGCGCATGCCACCCGCATCGATGCGCAAACGGGCGCATTGACGCCGGCGGCGGGCGGCGTAGGCACGACGATAGAGATACGCGAGCTTTACTTCAACACGCCAGCGCGCCGGAAGTTCCTCAAAAGCGAACAAACGGAGCTTGGCCATTGCGTCGAGATGATTCGGCGCGCCGCACTGGCGCGTCCCGATGTCGCCATCTCCGTGATGCACAACGGCCGTGCGCTCGAGCATTGGAACGCGAGCGAACCGACCGTGCGGGTCTCCAAGATCCTGGGCGAAGCGTTCGCGAGCGCTCACTTGCCGCTCGAGGAAGTCGCCGGCGAAATCGCCCTGTACGGCTGTGCCGGACTGCCCACGGCAAGCCGCGGCCGCGCCGACCAGCAGTACTTCTTCGTCAACGGCCGCTTCGTGCGCGACAAGCTGCTCACGCATGCGGTGCGCGCCGCCTATGAAGACGTCCTGCATGGCGATCGCTATCCCTCGTACGTGTTGTTTCTCGACTTGCCGCCCGAAGCGGTGGACGTCAACGTGCATCCGTCGAAGATCGAAGTGCGCTTTCGCGATTCGCGCGCCGTCCATCAGTTCGTGTTCCACGCGCTGCAGCGCGCGCTCGCTCGCCACGCGGGCGCGTCGCCCGAGACGACCGCGCTAGGTCACGCCGCCCAGATCGAGCCGCGCGCGGGCGCCGCCTTCGGCGAAGGCGCGGCGAACGCGAGCGGCGCGGCAAGCGCCGCCCCTGCACACGGCAATGCGTCGATTTCGGCGGCAAATCGCAGCGGCTCCACCTGGATGCGCGACTCGCGCATGACGCAAGGCACGCTGCCCGTCGCGCAACCGCTCGCGCTATACGACGCTCTGTTCGGCCGCAAGGACGCCGCCCGTGCCGACGGCGGCGCCTCGACGTTGGAAGCGCGCGAGAGCGCCGCTCCCGGCTACGGGATGACATCGCCGCATGCGCTGCCGGCCGATGTCGATCATCCGCTCGGCTTCGCCATCGGCCAGATTCATGGCGTCTACGTACTCGCGCAGAACGCGCGCGGCCTTGTCATCGTCGACATGCACGCCGCTCACGAGCGCATTCTCTACGAGCAGTTCAAGCGGGCGCTCGCCGAACGCACGATCGCCGTGCAGCCGCTGTTGATTCCCGTATCGATGACCGCCGATTCGGTCGAAATCGGCACCGCGCAGGAAGAACGCGAGGCGCTCGATGCGCTCGGCTTCGATCTCGCGCCGCTCTCGCCGACGACGCTCGCGATCCGCGCGGTGCCGGCGCTGCTCAAGGACGCCGACCTACCCGCGCTGGCGCGCGCGGTGCTGGCCGATCTGCACGCCTACGGCGGCTCGCGCGTGCTAACCGAGCGCCAGCACGAATTGCTGGGCACGCTGGCCTGCCACCACGCGGTGCGTGCGAACCGGCGCCTGACGCTCGACGAGATGAACGCGCTGCTGCGCCAAATGGAAGCGACCGAGCGCGCCGACCAATGCAATCACGGGCGGCCCACCTGGTATCAATTGACGCTGGCCGATCTGGACCGGCTCTTCCTGCGTGGGCAGTAAGCGAGTGATTGCGTCGCGCCGCCCCGCCATCGCCTGCTTGCTAGGCCCGACCGCATCGGGGAAAACCGCTGCCGCGCTCGCGTTCGCGGCCAAGCATGCTTCGGAGATCGTCAGCGTCGATTCGGCGCTCGTCTACCGCGAGATGGACATCGGCACCGCCAAGCCGACGCTCGACGAGCGCGCGCGCGTGCCGCATCACCTCATCGACATCCGCGATCCGACCGAAGCGTATAGCGCGGCGAACTTTCGCGCCGATGCGCTCGCGGCTGTCGAGGCGATCCTCGCACGCGGCCGCGTGCCGCTGCTCGTCGGCGGAACCATGCTCTACTACAAAGCGCTGACGCAAGGGCTCAACGACTTGCCCTGTGCCAATGCCGAGGTTCGGGCCACGCTCGAGGCCGATGCCGCGCGCGACGGTTGGCCGGCGCTGCATGCCCGGCTGGCGGGGGTCGACCCCGCGACGGCCGCGCGTTTGGCGCCGAACGACGCGCAGCGGATTCAACGCGCGCTCGAAGTCTTCATGCTGACGAGCCAACCGATGTCGGTCCTGCTGGCCGCGCACGAACGCGGCGCCGATACGCCCTACCGCTTCGTGCCGGTGGCGTTGGAGCCGAGCGATCGCGCCGTGCTGCACGAGCGCATCGCCCAGCGGTTCGACGCCATGCTCGCGGCGGGCTTCGTCGATGAAGTTCGCCGGTTGCGCGCGCGTGGCGATTTGAATCCGCGCCTGCCTTCGATGCGCTGCGTGGGCTACCGGCAGGTTTGGGAGTATCTCGACGGCTCGATCGATTACGCGACGATGCGCGATAAAGGCATCTTCGCCACGCGCCAGCTCTGCAAGCGGCAACTGACGTGGCTGCGCTCGATGCCCGAACGGATTCCGATCGACTGCTGCGCGCCGGGCGCGACCGACGACGCGGTGCGGGCGTTGGAAGCCATCGTCCAGGAAAACGCGGGCAGCGCATCCGCATCGCATCGAACCGAATAAAAAAACCGCTAGGCGCTATACCAAGCGGTTTCTTCGAGGGCAACGCAAACGTGTCTATCGAACCGAGGGCGCGCGCCCTCGCCGGTAGTCGGAGCGCTTACATCCTTACACCACCACGGTCTGCGCCTCGCCTTCGCGGCTCGCACGCACGACGCCGATCTTCCAGACTTGCTCGCCTGCCGCCGTCAACTCGCGCACTGCTTCGTCGGCATCGGCCGCCGCCACGACGACGGCCATTCCAATGCCGCAATTGAAGACGCGATGCATCTCGGCATCGGCAACGCCGCCGTGCTGCTGCAACCAGGCGAACAGCGGCGGCATCGGCCAAGCCGATTGCTGCAACTCGGCCGTGAGGCCTTCCCGCAGCACGCGCGGAATGTTTTCGACTAGGCCGCCGCCCGTGATGTGCGCCATCCCTTTGACGGCGATCTTTTGCATCAACGCCAGCAACGGCTTCACGTAGATGCGCGTGGGCGCCATCAGCGCGTCGGCCAGCGAGCGCCCATGGAAGTCGGCAGATAGGTCGGGGTTCGCACGATCGATGATCTTGCGCACGAGCGAGAAGCCGTTCGAATGGATGCCGCTCGATGCGAGCCCGAGCACGACGTCGCCCGGGCCGATCGTGCTGCCGTCGATGATCTTGCTCTTCTCGACCGCGCCCACCGCAAAGCCCGCGAGGTCGTATTCGCCGTCGGGGTACATGCCCGGCATTTCGGCCGTTTCGCCGCCGATCAACGCGCACCCGGCCAGCTCGCAGCCTTGCGCAATGCCTTTGACGACGGTCGACGCCGTGCCGACGTCGAGCTTGCCGCAGGCGAAGTAATCGAGGAAGAACAGCGGCTCGGCGCCTTGAACGAGGATATCGTTCACGCTCATCGCCACGAGATCTTGGCCGACCGTATCGTGCTTGTTCAGATGAAACGCCAGCTTCAGCTTCGTGCCGACGCCATCCGTGCCCGACACGAGCACGGGCTCGCGGTACTTCTTCGGCACTTCGAACAGCGCGCCGAAACCGCCGATACCGCCGAGCACGCCTTCGCGCAGCGTCTTTTTCGCGAACGGCTTGATGGCGTCGACGAGCGCATCGCCGGCGTCGATATCGACGCCCGCGTCACGGTAGGACAGACCCTGGGCGCCAGCCTGGGCGTCCGGAGCGGATTTCGGTTGATTCATGGGGAAGGGCGAGAAGGTCGGTAAAATGCGATTTTAACCGATGTCGATTGCCGATCCAGAGTTGGCGCTCGCGCGGCCGCTCGCTTCCCGCGCTCGACACAGCGCAGCCGGGCGGCCGGCTCCCTCTCCGTCGATCCGATAACACCAGGGACACCCCTTGTCGCAGAGTTCTCCGCTTCTTACGCCCTATCAGCGCCAAGCCCTCTTTTGGGGCGCCGTCGCGCTCAGCCTGGGCATCCTGCTCTGGCTGCTCAGCCCCGTGCTCACGCCGTTTTTGCTCGGCGCGATCCTCGCGTACATCCTGCAGCCGGGCGTCGCCTGGCTCGTGCGCCATCGCGTCCCGCGCGCCCTCGCTGCCCTGCTGATGATGCTGCTGTTCGCGATCCTCGTCTCGCTGCTCGCGCTGCTCGTGTTCGCGGTCGTGCAAAAGGAAGGTCCGCAGTTGAAAGCGCAAATTCCCGCGCTGATCTCGCATCTGCACGACTGGGCCCAGCCCAAGCTCGCCTTGCTCGGGTTTGCCGACGTGTTCGATTTCTCGAGCCTGCGCGACATGCTGACGACGCAATTGGAAAGCAGCGCGCAAACCGTCGCGCTGGCGGCATGGAAGTCGCTGCGCACGAGCGGCAACGTCATGATCACCGTGATCGGCGACGTCGTCATGGTGCCGCTCGTGCTCTACTACCTGCTTTACGACTGGAACAAGATGCTCGCGCGGCTCGCCGCCATCGTCCCGCGACGCTGGCTGCCCAAGACCTTGGAACTCGCCGTCGAAATGGACCGCACGCTGTCGCAGTATCTGCGCGGCCAGTTGCTCGTGATGGCCGTCCTCGCCGTGTTCTACGCGCTCACGTTGACGATCGCGGGCTTCGAGATCGCCCTGCCGATCGGTATTTTCACGGGGCTCGCCGTATTCATCCCCTACGTGGGCTTCGCGACCGGGCTCGCGCTCGCGCTGCTCGCGGCGCTGCTGCAGTTCGGCAGTCTCTACGGGTTCGTCGCCGTGGCGATCATCTACGGCGTCGGGCAGATCCTCGAGAGCTTGTTTCTCACGCCGCGGCTCGTCGGCGAACGCATCGGCCTGCATCCGCTCGCCGTGATCTTCGCATTGCTCGCGTTCGGCCAACTATTCGGCTTTTTCGGCGTGCTGCTCGCTCTGCCCGTCAGCGCGATCATTTCCACCGCGCTGCGCGAGATGCGCCGTGGATACCTCGCGAGCGCGCTCTACAAGAACTGATTCGAAAAAAACCGACCGATTGCGTTTTTCATCGTGACTGTGCATCGCCAATTGACGCTCGACCTAGGCACGCCGCCGCCGTCGACATTCGACAATTTCTTCGCCGGCGCCAATGCCGAACTCGTGGCGCGGCTCGCCGAGCTCGACAGCGCGCTCGCGGCGGGTCCGCTCGCCGATCGCACCTTCTACGTCTGGGGCGAGCCCGGCAGCGGCCGCAGCCATTTGCTGTCGGCGCTCGTGCATAGCGCCGCCCCCGGGCGCGCCTCGTTCCTTGGGCCGCAAAGCGCGTTGACGGCGTTCGCGTTCGATCCGAGCGTGGCCATTTACGCCGTCGACGACTGCGACAAACTCTCGGGCGCGCAGCAAATCGCCCTGTTCAATTTGTTCAACGAGGTGCGCGCCCATCCGACGAGCGCCCTCGTCGCCACCGGCAACGCCGCGCCGATCGGGCTCGCCGTGCGCGAAGATTTGCGCACGCGCCTTGGCTGGGGCCTCGTGTTTCACCTCGCGCCGCTCCCCGACGAGCGCAAGAGCGCGGTGCTCAAGCACGCGGCCAAGGAGCGCGGGATCGCGCTCGCCGACGACGTCCCGGCCTACCTGCTCACCCACTTCCGGCGCGACATGCCGAGCCTCATGGCGCTGCTCGACGCGCTCGACCGCTTCTCGCTCGAGCAAAAGCGCGCCATTACGCTGCCGCTACTGCGTACGATGCTCGCTTTGCCGGGCGCCGACGCCGCCCCCGAAGGCTCGCCGACCGCGCCGAGCCGCTTCAAGTAAAATGCGCTCCATGACGAACCTTGCACTCTTCGACCTCGATCACACGCTCATCCCGACCGACAGCGACCACGAATGGGGCCGCTTCATCGTGAAGCTCGGCATCGTCGATGCCGAAAGCTATCTGCGGGACATCGATCGCTTCTATGCCGACTACAAGCGTGGCCAGCTCGACATCCATGCTTATCTCGAGACGATCCTCGCGCCGCTCGCGCACCGCTCTCGCGCAGAACTCGCGGCCTGGCACGAGCAATTCATGCATGAGGTCATCCGGCCCGCCCTCGTCCCCGTCGCGCTCGAACTCGTGCGCGAGCACCAAGACAAGGGCGATCTGTGCTGCATCGTCACGGCGACGAACGAGTTCATCACGCGTCCGATCGCCGATGCCTTCGGCGTGGACATGCTGATTGCCTGCGAAGTCGAAACCGTCGACGGCCAGCCGCATTCGGCGTTCACGGGGCGTGGCATGGGCACGCCGAGCTACCGCGAAGGCAAGATCGTGCGCGTCGAGTCGTGGCTGGCCTCGCTGGGTAAGACCTGGGCCGACTTCGAGCACAGCTATTTCTACAGCGATTCGCACAACGACATCCCGTTGCTCGAGAAAGTCACCGATCCGATCGCGACCAACCCCGACGCCACGCTCCGCGCCCACGCGCAAGCAAAGGGCTGGCGCATCCTCGATCTTTTCCAACCGTCGTGATCAAGAAACTCATTCGCAAGCTATTCGGCCAAGACACGGATGCGGCCGCCCGAGACGACTCGCTCGCCGAGGAAGCGGTTTGGACCGACGCCGCCGCCGAACTCGCCGATCAAGCGCCCGAGCCGCCGCGCCGCAAAAAGGCCCGCACCGACAAGCGCGCAGCCGCGCCTGGCCCCGATGCACCCGTCATTCTGTCGTCCGACATTCATGGCATCGATCCCTCGCTGATCTCGCGCAACGCCGTACGCGTGACCGATACGTTGCAACAGGCGGGCTACCGCGCGTTCATCGTCGGCGGGGCCGTGCGCGATTTGCTGCTCGGCATCGCGCCGAAGGATTTCGATGTCGCCACCGACGCAACGCCCGAACAAGTGCAGCGCCTGTTCCGCCGCGCGCGGTTGATCGGCCGGCGCTTTCAGATCGTGCACGTGCAGTTCGGGCAAGAGATCATCGAGGTCTCGACCTTCCGCGCGCTCATGGATGCGCCGAAGCAGGCCCCCGCCGAGCAGGGCGAAGCGGCGGCGGCGCCGCCCAAGCGCCTGCGCCGCGAAGAGCTCGATCGCCGCACCCATGCCGTCGATGCGAGCGGGCGCGTGCTGCGCGACAACGTCTGGGGCGAGCAGCATGAAGACGCCACGCGCCGCGACTTCACGATCAACGCCATGTATTACGATCCTGCGACGCAAACGGTGCTCGATTATCACAACGGCATGGCCGATATGCGCGCCCGCGTGTTGCGCATGATCGGCGATCCGGCCACGCGCTACCGCGAGGATCCGGTGCGGATGCTGCGCGTCGTGCGTTTCGCGGCCAAGCTTGGCTTCGAAATCGACGAGGCCACGCGTGCGCCGATCCAACCGCTCGCCGATCTCGTCCACAACGTGCCGGCCGCTCGCCTGTTCGACGAAATGCTCAAGTTGCTACTGTCGGGTCATGCGTTGGCCTGCCTGAAGCAGCTTCGCAAGGAAGGGCTGCATCACGGCCTGCTGCCCCTGCTCGATGTCGTGCTGGAGCAGCCGCATGGCGAATCGTTCATTACGCTGGCACTGAACAGCACCGACGCGCGCGTCAAGGCCGGCAAGCCGATCTCGCCGGGCTTCCTTTTCGCGACGCTGCTCTGGCACGACGTCCAGCAGCGCGCGCAGCAATACGAGGCCGGTGGCGAATATGCGGTGCCCGCGCTCCATCACGCCATGGACGACGTCCTCGAGATGCAGACCGAGAAGCTTGCGATCCACAAGCGTTTCTCGGCCGACATGCGCGAAATCTGGGGTTTGCAGTCGCGCCTCGAAAAACGCTCCGGACGCAGCCCGCTCAAGCTCATCGAACACCAAAGATTTAGAGCGGGTTATGATTTCCTCCTATTACGGTGCGAATCGGGAGAACTCGATCCCGCAATCGGAGCATGGTGGGGCGCCTTCATCGAAGGCACTGCGGCCGAACGCGAAGCACTGCTATCGCAAGGCGGCCGCGAGCGGGCGCCGCGCAAACGGCGGCGGCGCGGTGGACGCGCTCGCTCGGCCGGGGAAGCGGAACCGGCGGGCGCAGAGAGCGCGCCGCGCCAGCAAGAGGACTGACCCGGCGGCGGCGCGCCGGGCGATTGCGAAGAATTGCCAAGTCATGAAGTCGTAGGAAGCCATGCCATGACGGTTGCTTATCTCGGTCTAGGCGCGAACCTCGGGGATGCTCGCCAATCCCTGAAGGATGCGGTCGTCTGCCTCGCCCAGCAGCACACCATCACCGTGCTCGCGAAATCGAGCCTTTACCGCACCGCGCCGATCGATGCGGGCGGCGACGATTACTACAACCTCGTCGTCAAGCTCGAGACCTCGCTCAGCGCGCAAGCGCTGCTCGCGCTCTGTCATCGCATCGAACATCAATTCGGGCGGGAGCGCCCGTTCCATAATGCGCCGCGCACGCTCGATCTCGATATCGTCCTCTATGGCGACGCGTGCATCGACTTCCCCGATCTCGTCGTCCCGCATCCGCGTGCGTTCGAGCGTGCGTTCGTGCTCGTGCCGCTGGTCGAGATCGATCCGGACATTTCGATCCCCGGCCGCGGGCGCGCCGATGCGCTGCTGCCCGCGGTGGCGCATCAGCGCATCGAGAAAGTGAAGACCTGTTGCTGCCCGAAGATCGATGCGGTGACGAGCGGGGCCGCAACGGGCGCCGGCAAGACGGGGGGTCGATGAACGCAACGCCTGTGACCGTGACCGCGCCAGATCTGCGCGCCTTGCACCGCTACATCGCGATCGAAGGGCCGATCGGCGCGGGCAAGACGTCGCTCGCGCACCGGCTCGCCGAACGCTGGCCGGTGCGCACGCTGCTCGAGCGCCCCGAGGCCAATCCGTTCCTAGCGCGCTTTTACGGCGACATGCCGCGTTACGCACTCGCGACCGAGTTGCAATTTGCGTTGCAGCGCGCCGAAGAAAGCCGCCAAATGGCGGACTTGCTCGCCCAGGGCGTGGCCGTCATTACCGATTTCATTCCTCAGAAAAGCGCCGTATTCGCGCGTCTTACGCTCTCGGATGACGAATGGAGGCTCTATCAGTCGCTGACGGCGCGGATCGATACGACCGCGGCGGGCGCCCCGGATCTCGTCATCCATTTGCAAGCGAGCGCGCCGACGCTGCACGCCCGCGTGGAAAAGCGCGGCCGTGCCGAAGAAGGTCGAATTTCCGAAGCGTACCTGCGCCAATTGAGCGACGCCTACGACCTGTTCTTCTATCACTATGACGAAAGCCCCGTGTTGACCGTCAACACCGAGCATCTGAACTTGCTCGAATCGGACGCCGACTTCGCGCTGCTGCTCGAGCAGATCGAGACGATGCGCGGGCGCAAGACGAGCTTCGTCAAAGCCGAGTAATATCCGGCCCGAGGGCGCGCCCGCGCCGATGTCCTCTTCCCGAATACGAGACTTCCGATGACTTATTTGCAGGACTCCAATCGGCCGAAAATCACCGTGCCGAAACTGCAAGCAATGCGTGAAGCCGGCGAAAAGATCGCGATGCTCACCTGCTACGACGCAAGCTTCGCGGCGCTGCTCGACCGCTGCGGCGTCGACGTTCTGCTGATCGGCGATTCGCTCGGCAACGTCTTGCAAGGTCAAAGCACGACGCTGCCCGTGACGCTCGCCGATATCGCCTATCACACCGCCTGTGTCGCACGCGCGCAGCCGCGCGGCCTGATCGTCGCCGACTTGCCGTTCGGCACCTACGGCACGCCGGCAGACGCGTTCGCCAGCTCCGTCGAACTCATGCGGGCCGGCGCGCATATGGTCAAGCTCGAGGGCGGTGAATGGCTCGCTGAAACCGTCCGCTTCTTGGTCGAGCGCTCCGTGCCCGTGTGTGCGCATCTGGGCCTCACGCCGCAATCGGTGCATGCGTTCGGCGGCTTCAAAGTGCAGGGCAGAACGGACGAAGGGGCGAAGCGCCTGCTCGCCGACGCCCTATCGATGCAAGACGCCGGCGCGCAGTTGCTCGTGCTCGAAGCCGTGCCGCCGGCCGTCGCGGCGAACGTCACGGACGCCATCGCCATTCCGACGATCGGCATCGGCGCGGGGGTCGACTGCTCCGGCCAAGTGCTCGTGCTGCACGACATGCTCGGCATCTTTCCCGGCAAGCCGGCTCGCTTCGTAAAGGATTTCATGGCGGGCGCACCGAGCATCGCAGCCGCCATAGAGGCCTATGTGAAGGCGGTTAAAGACGGCACGTTCCCCGGGCCTGAGCACGTTTTCTAAGGCTGTTAGAACGGCGTCGCCGCGCGCTTGCCGCGGCGACGCTCGCGCAGGAACACCCAAACGCCTTCGGGGCGTGGCGCCGGATGGCCGTGCAGCTACGCGCGGCCGGTGATGAGTCGCGCGGGCAATGCACCCCGCAGCGCATTGCAAATCACGAGCGCTTGCGCGGATAGCAAGTCCTCGCGCCTCAGCGTTCGCTCGCGCGCCTGCATGGCTGGATCCTCGAGCAACACGTGCCGCATCACACCCGGCAGCAGCCCGGCGCCAAGCGGCGGCGTGTACCAATGTCCGTCGAGCTTGATGAAAATATTGGAGCGCCCGCCCTCGGTCAGCTCTCCCCGCTCGTTGAAGAACAGCATGTCGAAGCCGCCCTTGGCTTCCGCTAGCCGCCACGCCCGGTCGTATTCGGCGCGCGCGGTGGTCTTGTGCCGCAGCAAAAACTCCCGCGAGCGCGTCGCGGCGAAGCCGTGATCGCACGCGAGTAGGACCCCGACCGGCGCCGATTCATCGAATCGCCCTGCAGCCGATTGCGCAAGGCGCGCTACGGCGCCGAGCGGGCCGCCCGTGATCTCGACCTCGCCGTTCTTGCTCAGTGCGAGCCGCACGCGATGCGCCGTGCCTTTGGGCAAATTCCCGCAATGCACGGCGAGGCGTTCGCGCAGCGAATCGGCGTTGAACGCAAACCCGAGCTCGGCCGCACTGCGGCCCAGCCGAGCGAGATGGAGATCCCGATAGCGAACACCGTGTTCATGGGTCCCATGCATCGTCTCGAAAATCTGGAAGCCCGGGTCGGCGGCGGTCAGAAAGGTTGCCTTGAGCCGACATTCCGCGTATTCGTCCGCGGCCACGCTATCGAGCACGATGCCGCCGCCGACACCCATCGTCCCGCGCCGCGTTCCACCGGCATCGTCGTGCGGCGCGCCGCCGAGCGTGAGCGTGCGGATTGCAACCGATAGGCAGAAATCGCCACAGCACGGCTCGCCCTCGGGCGATGCGCCCGGCGCTTCGACCCAGCCGATCATCCCGGTATAGAGCCCGCGCGGCGTCGTCTCGATTTCGTCGATGAGTTGCATCGTCCGATGCTTGGGCGCACCGGTAATCGATCCGCAGGGGAACAGCGCCCGCAAGATGTCTGCAAACGAGGTCCGTTCGCGCAGATTGGCTTCGATCGTCGACGTCATCGCCCAGATCGATGGATACGCTTCGACCGAAAACAGCGCCGGCACGCAAACCGAGCCCGTCTGGGCGACGCGCGAAACATCGTTGCGCAGCAGGTCGACGATCATCAGGTTTTCGGCGCGGTTTTTCGCGTCAGCGCCGAGGAACGCCTTCGCTCGCGCATCGTCGGCAGGGGACGACCCGCGCGCCGTGGTGCCTTTCATCGGCCGCGTGCGCAAGCGCTCGCCTGCTTTCTCCACGAAAAGTTCGGGCGAACAAGAGAGCACCCACTCGTCGCCCGGCAGTGCGATGAGCGCGCCATAGCGCACGGGTTGCCGCGCACGCAGCCGCCGATACAGCCCGACGGGCGATCCGAATGCATCGAACGTCAGGCGATAGGTGTAGTTGATTTGGTAGGACTCACCGGCACGCAGCGCGTCATGCACTGCGGCGATTGCGGCGGTGAACGCTTCCGGCGTCACGCTTTCGACGATATTGCCCGCACCGGCCACCGACGGCGCGGCCAATGGCGCATCGTCGGGCGCCGGCGTGGATGGAGCCGTAGGGGCTGACTGGGCGGTATCGAGAGCGTGCTGCGCCTGCGCGTCGAGCCGGGCCAGCCATGCATCGACCTCATCGCGCGAGCGCTTTTCACACCGTTCGAACAACAAGAAGCGTAGCGAGGCATCGCCCCGCTGCCCGGGAATGGCCCCACGTGCGGCGGTTCGCCCGCCGAATTCGAGATCGCGCCCGAATTCGTAGTCCCCCAACACGACCGCGTGCAGGCCCGCGCGCATGTCGCCTTCAGCCGCCGCGCAGACGGCATCGAGCATCGCGATGTCGGTGCAGATGTGCTCGCGGACGAACCCCGTGTAAAGGCGGCTCGTGGCGGCCGCCTCGCTCGCATCGCAATCGTCGAGCAGCGCGAAAAGCGCGCTGCGTGTTCCTGCGTTCATCTACCCTTCCATCGGCGCTGTGCGAAGGCGCATCATGCAACGGCTCGCTCGGTCGATAAACCCGTCAATCGAAGAAACTCTTTACGCGATCGAACCAGCTCTTGCTCTGTGGGCTGTGGCGCGGGCCGCCTTCGACGAGCGACTTCTCGAATTGCTTGAGCAGGTCGCGCTGCGTCTCGGTCAGCTTCACCGGCGTTTCGACTTGCACATGGACGTACAAATCGCCCGGCACGCTCGCGCGCAGGCCCTTGATGCCCTTGCCGCGCAAGCGGAACGTCTTGCCCGATTGCGTGCCTTCCGGCACCGTGAAAGTCGCACGCCCGGCGAGTGTCGGCACTTCGATCTCGCCGCCAAGCGCCGCCGTCGTAAACGGAATCGGCATTTGACAATGCAGATCGTCGCCGTCGCGCTCGAACACCGAATGCTGCTTGATGTGGATTTCGACGTACAGATCGCCCGGCGGCCCGCCGTTCACGCCCGGCTCGCCGTTGCCCGACGAGCGAATGCGCATGCCATCGTCGATCCCGGCGGGAATCTTGACCTCGAGCGTCTTCGTCTCTTTCACCTTGCCCGCGCCGTGGCAATTCGTGCAGGGATCGGGGATGTACATGCCGCTGCCGTGGCACTTCGGGCAGGTTTGCTGAATGCTGAAAAAGCCCTGCGACATGCGCACCGCCCCGGAGCCGCCACAGGTCGGGCAAGTCTCGGGCTTCGTGCCTGGCTTCGCGCCGGAGCCGTGGCAAATCTCGCACGAGACCCAGCTCGGCACGCGGATCTGCGTTTCGCAACCGTGCGCAGCTTGCTCGAGCGTGATCTCCATGCTGTAGCGCAGATCGGCGCCGCGATACACCTGCGGGCCGGCACGGCCGCGCCCCGCGCCACCGGCCGCCTGGCCGAAGATGTCGCCGAAGATGTCGCCGAACGCGTCCGCGAAGCCGCCAAAACCCTGCGCACCCGCACCGGCCATGTTCGGATCGACGCCCGCATGGCCGTATTGGTCGTACGCTGCGCGCTTTTGCGCGTCGGAGAGCATTTCATAGGCTTCCTTCGCCTCCTTGAAATGCTCTTCCGCATTCTTGTTGTCCGGGTTGCGGTCGGGGTGGTACTTCATCGCGAGCTTGCGATACGCCTTCTTGATCTCGTCGTCGCTCGCGTTCTTCGCAACGCCCAGAACCTCGTAGTAATCCCGTTTCGCCATCGGTATACCGCCGGCTCGCGCTTTGGGGCGCGACCGCTCCTTTTGCATACTGTGGAGTCTTGCGACTCGTTAGGCGGGCGCCACGCGGCCGCATCCACCGGCCTCAAGCCCCGCCCTCCATAAAACAAATGTGCCCGGAGAACCCGAAGGCCCGCCAGGCGTTGGTCCGGCAGGCGCTTCTCTCGATCGAGAACGAATCGAGAATGAAGCGCCCGCCGCCTCACGGCGCGATACCGCAGCCGTCGGTCAGTCCTTCTTCACTTCCTTGAACTCGGCGTCGACGACATCGTCTTCGGCCTTGCCCGCGCCTTGGCCCGCGCTCGCACCGGCCGCGCCGGCCGCACCCGCCGACGCTCCGCCGGCCGCCGCACCCGCGGCGCCTTGCGCTTGCATGTCGGCGTACATCTTCTCGCCGAGCTTTTGCGACGCCGTGGCGACGGCTTCGATCTTCGCCTCGATCGTGGCCTTATCGGCCGAGCTGCTCTTGAGCGATTCTTCCAGCTCTTTGAGCGCCGACTCGATCTTCTCCTTCTCGCCAGCCTCGATCTTGTCGCCGTACTCGGTCAGCGCCTTCTTCGTGCTGTGCACGAGCGCATCGCCTTGGTTCCGGGCATCGGCCAACTCGCGCAGACGGTGATCTTCCTCGGCGTTCGCCTCGGCATCCTTCACCATCTTCTCGATTTCGGCTTCGGACAGACCCGAGTTGGCCTTGATCGTGATCTTGTTTTCCTTACCCGTCGCCTTGTCTTTCGCCCCGACGTGCAAGATACCGTTCGCGTCGATGTCGAACGTCACTTCGATCTGAGGCACGCCGCGCGGCGCAGGCGGGATGCCTTCGAGGTTGAACTCGCCGAGCAGCTTGTTGCCCGCGGCCATCTCGCGCTCGCCTTGGAACACCTTGATCGTCACGGCCGATTGGTTGTCGTCCGCCGTCGAATACACCTGCGAGTGCTTCGTCGGAATCGTGGTGTTCTTGTTGATCATCTTCGTCATCACGCCGCCCAGCGTTTCGATGCCGAGCGAGAGCGGCGTCACGTCGAGCAGCAGCACGTCCTTACGATCGCCCGAGAGCACTTGCCCTTGGATCGCGGCCCCGACAGCCACGGCTTCGTCCGGGTTCACGTCGCGGCGCGGCTCTTTGCCGAAGAATTCCTTGACCGTGTCTTGCACCTTCGGCATACGCGTCATGCCGCCCACGAGAATCACGTCGTCGATATCGCTGACCTTCACGCCGGCGTCTTTGATCGCGATCCGGCACGGCTCGACCGTGCGCGCGATCAAATCCTCGACGAGCGCTTCGAGCTTGGCGCGCGTGATCTTCAGGTTCAAGTGCTTGGGGCCCGAAGCGTCAGCCGTGATGTACGGCAGATTGATTTCGGTCTGCTGGCTCGAGGACAGCTCGATCTTCGCCTTTTCCGCGGCTTCCTTCAGACGCTGCAACGCGAGCACGTCCTTGGACAGATCGACGCCCTGCTCCTTCTTGAACTCGCCGATGATGTAATCGATGATGCGCTGGTCGAAGTCTTCACCGCCAAGGAACGTGTCGCCGTTCGTCGACAGCACTTCGAACTGCATTTCACCGTCGACGTCGGCGATCTCGATGATCGAAACGTCGAACGTGCCGCCGCCGAGGTCATACACGGCGATCTTGCGGTCGCCCTTTTCGGCTTTGTCCAGACCGAACGCGAGCGCGGCCGCGGTCGGCTCGTTGATGATCCGCTTGACTTCGAGGCCCGCGATGCGGCCCGCGTCCTTCGTGGCTTGGCGCTGGCTGTCGTTGAAGTAGGCCGGCACCGTGATCACGGCTTCCGTGACCGGCTCGCCAAGGTAGTCCTCAGCCGTCTTCTTCATCTTGCGCAGCACTTCCGCCGAAATTTGCGGCGGCGCAAGCTTCTGGTCGTGCGCTTCGACCCAGGCGTCGCCGTTCTCGGCCTTGATGATCTTGTACGGCATCAGGCCGATGTCTTTCTGCACTTCTTTTTCTTCGAAGCGGCGGCCGATCAGGCGCTTGACGGCGAACAGCGTGTGCTTCGGGTTCGTGACCGACTGACGCTTGGCCGGGGCCCCGACGAGAATTTCATTGTCGTCCATGTAGGCGATGACCGACGGGGTCGTGCGCGCACCCTCCGAGTTCTCGATCACTTTCACCTGGTTGCCTTCCATCAGCGCCACGCACGAGTTCGTGGTGCCGAGGTCGATACCGATAATCTTGCCCATTTTTCGTAATCTCCTAGATATCCGATCGCTTCGACGAGACGGCGCTTCGTTCGCGCAGCCGCCCCGCTCAATTCATACCTGCACTCAAGGTGAGTGCCGCCGCATCGATTTCAAGCCCCTAAGGCCCAGGCGGTCATCCGTTTTTCTCGATTTTTGCCCTTGCCGCATCCACGGCCGCCGCAAATTGCGCCAGCCCGTGCCAACCGGTCGCACGCCCCAGCCGCTTGCCCCGGTGAAAGAAGAACCAGATCGGCACGCCGTGCTGCACGAACCGGCGCCCCAGCTCGCGATGCTCGTAGACGTTGGC
Organism: Trinickia sp. Y13; assembly: GCF_029522115.1. Taxonomy (GTDB): domain Bacteria; phylum Pseudomonadota; class Gammaproteobacteria; order Burkholderiales; family Burkholderiaceae; genus Trinickia. Next base: position 106,377 of record NZ_JAKWFK010000006.1, read on the forward strand.
GTGGAACCACGTCAGGCCCAGCGAGCGGATCGCCTCCGGTTGCGCCAGCATCGCCTTCTTCGCGATCTCGCAATTGAAGCAATCCCCGCCCCAGAAGAAGACCACGGCCAGCGCATCGCCGCTCGAGGCGAGCGCCTCGTCGATCGTCTCCGCCGTGACTTCCCGCATCTCGAATACCGAGAAAGCGGTGGCGTCGACCTCGTGCGCGCTCATCATCGGTCCTTCGGCCCGGCGCGGCGCACCTACTTCGGCTGCGCGACCGTGACGAGCGCGGGACGCAGCACGCGATCGGCGATCACATAACCCTTTTGCAGCACCGAAACGACCGTGTTCGGCTCCTGTTCGGCGGGCACCATCGAGATCGCCTGATGACGATGCGGATCGAATTTCTCGCCGAGCGGATTGACCGCAACGACGCGCCCTTTTTCCATTGCGCTCGACAGCTGGCGCAGCGTCAATTCGACGCCTTCGCGCAGTTTGACCCCATCGCCGGAGGTGTCCGCCAGCGCGGCTTCGAGGCTATCGAGCACGGGCAGAAGGTGCTCGGCGAAGCTCTCGATCGCGAACTTGCGCGCTTTGGCCACGTCTTCGGCGGCGCGGCGGCGCACGTTTTCCGTCTCGGCCTTCGCCCGCAGAAAATCCTCGTTGAGCGCCGCGAGCTTCGCTTGGGCATCGGCCAGCGCAGCGTCGGCAGTGCCGGCAGCGTCGAGCGGCTCGCCTTGCGCAGCGGCAGTTTGCGCTGCGACGTTCTCGGCCGCCGATTGTTGCGCTGCTCCTTCGGGAGCTTGCTGCGAGTGGCTGGCCGGATTGTCTTGCGTAGGTTCCATGTCGCTGAAATCGTCCAAAAAGTGAAATCGAAGCGGTAGCCGGTCGATCCGCGGTTCGGGCCGAGCAAGCCGCCGCAGCTCAAATGCCCGACGACCGTTGCCGACATACAACCGCAAACAACCGCACTACCGCGCGTCGCGTGGGCAAGTGGGGACGCCCGCGGGGCTTTTCAAGCCCCTACCCCCGTTTTTTGCACCATTTGAGCCTGGCGGAAACGAACGGTAACACCGGTTACGGCGTCAGCCGCAAATGGGCGTTGAGCGCCATCCTGGTTTGCCCTAAACTGGCTTCAAGCGTTTCGCGCGTTGGCCGAGCCGGCGGCGAAATGCGCCAGCCCCGCCCATCCGAAACGCGCGTGCCCGTATCGCCTTCTTCCGAAGGGGAGTACCGTGAAACTGACCTTTGCCGTCGCGGTGGTCGCATTGGTACTCGTTGCGGGAACCACGACCATCTGCCTGTCCGGCGCGCTGACCGACTGTATGACGGAATACGGCGGCGCCCACGCAACCATCGACAGCCTGTTCAATCCCCACCCGAAAGCTTGTCGATGATGCGCCGGTCGCGCTTGGTCGGGCGTCCCTGCAGCGCCGCTGCGGGTTCGCGGTAGGTCCTGCGCCGCTCGGCCTCCGCGGCTCGCTTGGTCTGGCTTTCCGGCGTTTCCGCATAAAGCGTGTGCGCAACGGCCGCCGGGCCGCGCACATCGCAGGTCCCCAGGACCCGCACTTCCCACACGATTCGCTCGATCTCGACCTGAACGAGATCGCCTACCCGTACGTCCTTTGCCGGCTTGACGGTCGCCCCGGCAATGCGCACACGCCCCTTCTCGACAGCATCGGCCGCCAGCGAGCGCGTTTTGAAGAAGCGCGCAGCCCATAGCCACTTGTCTATACGCATGCGAGCGTCGGGTTCAGTCGAAATCTTGTAATTCATGAAAGTGCAAGAACGAAAAGGAAACCGCCCATGCGCGCGCGATGGCACGCAACGAGCTTGCCTGCACTGCGCCCGTGGCGAGCTGCGCCGCGCCCCCAATTATGGGAGCGGCCGCTGGCGATCGCGCCTGCCGCCCTCTTTACGCTCGGCGTCGGGACGCCGATCACGCCGGCGTCCCGACCGGAACGCTCGCCTGCACCGGCCAGCCTTGCAGTTGGTGGAGCACGATTTCCCCCAGCGCGGCAATCCATGCCTGCGAGGCATTCAGGCACGCGATGCGGTGAAATTCCTTCCCCCCCGCGTGCAAGAATTCATCGCGCACTTCCAGGCCGATTTCTTCGATCGTCTCGAGGCAATCGGCCGTAAAGCCGGGGCAAAACACGTCGGCGCGGCGCACGCCGGCCGCGCCCAATTCACGCAAGGTCGGGGCCGTGTACGGTTGCAGCCACTCGGCGCGGCCAAAGCGCGACTGGAACGTCACGCGGCACTCGGTAGGCGTCAGGCCAAGGGCCGCCATCAACAACGCCGCCGTGGTGCGGCACTGATCGTGGTAAGGATCGCCCAAGTCGAGCGTACGTTTGGGCACGCCGTGAAAACTCAATACGAGTTTGTCGCCCGCCGCGAAATCCGGCTGGCCGTGCGCGGCCCAGTAACGCCGGACCTGCTCGGCCAACGCCGCGATGTACGCCGGATGATCGGCGTAGTGACGCACCGTGCGTACTTCGAGCTGGTTACGCATGCGCCCAAGGGCGGCAAACGCGGCGTCGAAAGCCGTGGCCGTGGTGGAAGACGAGTATTGCGGATACATCGGCATCAACAACACGCGCTCGGCGCCGGCCAATTTGAGCTGTCCCAGCATCGCGCCGATGCTGGGCGTGCCGTAGCGCATGGCGTAATCGACGATCACCGGGTAACCGTTGACATGGAGCAGTTGGCGCAACGCCTCGACCTGCTTCTCGGTGTACACGCGCAACGGCGAGCCCTCCTGCATCCAGACGGAGGCGTACTTTTTCGCCGACGAACGGCCGCGCAGCGGCAAAATCACCCCCCGCAACAGCGGCTGCCAAACCAGCGCGGGGATTTCGACGACGCGCGGGTCGGACAAGAACTGGGCGAGATAGCGCCGCACGGCACGCGGGGTGGGCGCGTCGGGCGTGCCCAAATTGATCAATAGCACCGCGACGCGATGGGAAGTGGCGGGCTGCGACGGCAACTCGAGATCGAAACGCATGTGCGATATAAGGCGCCCGAGGGCTAGGCGACGCGCGGCCATGTAGCCGCCCGGCTCTGGTCAAGTGAACGTGAGGGCCATTATAGCGGCGCCCCTATGCGCGGTCCCTTCAGCCGTTCGGCCGATGGCCGGCGCGCTCGAACGAGCGCACCATACGCAAAGATCGAACCGGCGCAAGGGCCGGCGAAGCGCGGCCGAACGTGTCGGCGCGCCCGCATGCCCGCAGCGCCGCTTATTGCTGGCTGAGCGCGGTGGAAAGCAGGCGCGCCGTGATGTCGACGATCGGAATCACGCGGTTATAGGCCATGCGGGTAGGCCCGATTACGCCGAGCGTGCCGACGATCTTGCCGTTCACCTCGTAGGGCGCCGTCACGACGCTCATTTGCTCGATCGGCACGAGCGTCGATTCGCCGCCGATGAAAATCTGCACGCCTTGTGCGTGGCTCGATACGTCGAGCAATTGAAGGAGGCTGGTTTTTTGGTCGAATACGTCGAACAATTTGCGCAAGCGCGCCATATCGGAGGACAAATCGGCCACTTCGAGCAGGTTGCGCTCGCCCGAGATCAGCACGGTCTCGCTATCGTCGCTTTCCTCCGTGCTGGCCGTGACGGCCGCATGCATGAGCGCGGTCATATCGCCGCGCAACTGGTCGATTTCCTCACGCAGGCGCCGGCGCACTTCGTCGAACGAAAGCCCGCCGAAATGCGCGTTGATGTAATTGGAGGCCTCGATGAGTTGCGAAGGCGAATAGTCGCGCTGGGTCGCCATCATGCGGTTTTGCACGTCCCCTTCGGGGGTCACGATGATGAGCAAGATGCGCTTGTCCGACAGGCGCATGAATTCGACCTGCTTGAACACGTGACTGCGGCGCGGCGTCATGACGACGCCGGCGAATTGCGACAGGTTCGACAAGACGCTCGCGGCGGCCGCCACCACCTTCTGCGGCTCGCCAGGCTTGAGCGTCTTGCGCACCACGCGTTCGACCGCTTGTTCGTCCGCTACGGGCTCGACGGTCAGCATGGTATCGACGAACAGCCGGTAGCCGCGCGGCGTCGGGATGCGCCCGGCCGACGTATGCGGGCTCGCGACGAGCCCGAGCTCCTCGAGATCCGACATCACGTTGCGAATCGTGGCCGGGCTCAGTTCGAGCCCCGAGTACCGCGACAACGTGCGCGAGCCGACCGGCTGACCTTCGGCAATATAGCGCTCGATCAGCGTTTTGAGGAGAGTTTGTGCGCGGGGTTCTAGCATGACGCAAAATTTTAGCCAAACGGCGTGCCCCCCGGCGAGCGTTGGGCGACGCTCGAACGTTCGCCCGCGCACCGCGCTCGATCGATGAGCCGCACGCGTGCAACGCCGCACCGGCGACGGGCGCGCCAGGCCGCCGGCGTCTTTTCGGGACAACGCCATTCTAGCGACAAATCGCCGGTGCGGGACGAGCGCCCCGTTGTGCCGGCCACACCCCCGACGACGAAGGTTCTTTTCGACTCCCAGCTATGGTGTAATGCCGGCATGGAAATTGGCAGCCAATTCAAGACCGTCGCGCTCGTCGGGCGCAGCAACACCCCAGGCATCGGCGAGCCGCTGACGGCGCTCGCCACCTGCATCGCCAAGCGTGGCTTCGAAGTGGTATTCGAGGCCGACACGGCGAAAGATCTCGGGGTGACCGATTACGTGGCGCTCACGGCTGCCGAAATCGGCGCCCGCGCCGACGTCGCCGTCGTGCTAGGCGGCGACGGCACGATGCTCGGCATCGGCCGCCAGCTCGCGCCGTATCGCACGCCGCTCATCGGCGTGAACCTGGGGCGTTTGGGCTTCATCACCGACATCCCGGTGGCCGAAATGAGCCAGCGCGTGCCGCAAATGCTGGCCGGCAGCTTCGAGCGCGAGGAACGCACGCTGCTCGAGGCGCGCATCGTGCGCGACGGCGAGCCGATTTATCACGCGCTCGCCTTCAACGACGTCGTCGTCAATCGCAGCGGCTTCTCCGGTATGGCCGAATTGCGCGTGTCGGTCGACGGTCGTTTCATGTACAACCAACGTTCGGACGGGCTCATCGTCGCCACGCCGACAGGCTCGACCGCCTACGCGCTATCGTCGCAAGGGCCGATCTTGCACCCGCAGCTGCAAGGCCTCGTGCTGGTGCCCATCGCGCCGCACGCGCTGTCGAATCGTCCGATCGTGCTGCCCGACGACTGCAACGTCGGCATTCAGATCATCGGCGGGCGCGATGTGAACGTGAACTTCGATATGCAGTCGTTCACCGCGCTCAAGCTCAACGACACGATCGAAGTGCGCCGCTCGCGGCATACGGTGCCGTTCCTCCACCCCGTCGGCTACAGCTACTATGCAACGCTGCGGCAAAAGCTCCACTGGAACGAGCACCCCTCCGACGAGGAAGGCAACGATTCGAACACCGTGTAGCCGCGCCGCCTCGACGCTGCCTGGCGCTCTCTGAAAAAAAAGCCGTTAATCCGACTCCCATGCTCCGCCACCTCTCGATACGCGACTTCGTTATCGTCGCCGCGCTCGATCTCGAGTTCGACCGCGGCTTCACCGTGTTTTCCGGCGAAACCGGCGCAGGCAAATCGATTCTCATCGATGCGCTAGCCCTCACGCTCGGGGCACGCGCGGATGCCGACGTCATCCGCACAGGCGCCGCCCGCGCCGATCTGACGGCCGAGTTCGAAACGGGCCCGGAGGTCGCGCGCTGGCTGCACGATCACGCACTCGGCGGCGAGCCGGCCGGCGCCGACGACGAGGGCCGCGTGCTGCTGCGCCGCGTGGTGGACGCCAACGCACGCTCGCGCGCTTTCATCAACGGCACCCCGGCAACGCTTGCGCAACTGCGCGAGGTTGGCGAGATGCTGGTCGACATCCACGGGCAGCATGCGCACCAACTGCTGATGCGGCCCGACGCGCAGCGCGCACTGTTCGACACGCATGCAGGCTTGACCTCGATCGCTGCTGGCGTCGCCCGAGCTCACCGAGCGTGGCGCGACGCGGCGCAAGCGCTCGAACTCGCCTCCACGCGCGACCGGGAACTGCAACTCGAGCGCGAGCGCCTGGCCTGGCAGCTCGCCGAACTCGACAAGCTCGCGCCGCAAGCCGGAGAGTGGGAGGAGATCAGCGCCGAACACCGGCGGCTCGCCCATTCGGCCAATCTGATCGAAGGCGTGCGCGGCGCGCTCGACGCGCTGTCCGAGGCCGACGGCGCGATGGTGGGCCAGCTTGGCTCGATCATTTCGAAGCTTCGCGATCTGGCCGAGATCGATCCGGCGCTCGGCGATGCCCTGGCCGCGCTCGAGCCGGCCGAAATCCAACTGCGCGAAGGCGTCTATTCGCTCACGCACTACGCGCAGCGCCTTGACCTCGATCCCGACCGTCTCGCCCAAGTCGAGCAACGCCTCGATGCGCTGCATTCGCTCGCGCGCAAATTCCGCCTGCAACCGGAAACATTGCCGCAAGAACACGAGGCGCGCCGCGCGCAACTGGCGGCGCTCGATGCGGCAGCCGATCTCGACGCGCTCACCGCCGCCGTCGACAAAGCGCGGCAAGCCTATATGGCCGAGGCCAAGCAGTTGTCGAAGGCGCGGGCGAAGGCTGCCAAGGCGCTCGGCGCGGCGGTTACAACCGGCATGCAGGAATTATCGATGGCTGGCGGCAGCTTCGAGGTCGCCCTCGTGCCGCTCGCCGAAGGTAGCGCGCATGGGCTCGAACAGGTCGAGTTTCGCGTCGCCGGCCATGCCGGCGTTCCGCTGCGGCCGCTCGCCAAGGTCGCCTCGGGCGGTGAACTCGCCCGCATCAGCCTCGCGCTGGCGGTCATTGCCAGCGCCGCTAGCCCCACGCCCACGTTGATCTTCGACGAGGTCGATACCGGCATCGGCGGCGGCGTGGCGGAAGTCGTCGGACGCCTGTTGCATCAATTGGGACGCGATAGGCAAGTGCTCTGCGTGACGCATCTGCCGCAAGTCGCGGCGCGCGGCGATCATCACTTCCAAGTCGTCAAAGCGGCCGACGACGGAGGCGCGACGCTATCGACCGTAGTCGCGCTCGATCACACGAGCCGCATCGAGGAGGTCGCCCGTATGCTCGGCGGCCTTGAGATCACCGCCACGACGCGCCGGCACGCCAAGGAAATGCTCGCGGCTTGATCGTTGGATGCCGCTTCACGCGAACGCGCGCTGCCAGAGTTTGAGCACCGCCTCGCGCTCACGCTCGATGAGCGCATGCGGCACGCGCGCCGTCTCCATCCCGTCGAGCCGCAATTGGTGCTGCAGCTTGCGATAGGTCCGATAGGCGGCGCCCACCGTATCGGCTTCCTCCGGACTCATGAGCCCGAAGCGAGCGACCTCCCGCAATAGCGCAATGTTGCCGGTATTGCGCACGAGTTCGCGGTCCTGCGCCGCGTGCAGCAATACCCAGTACTGAACGATGAACTCGATATCGACCATGCCGCCGCGGTCGTGCTTGACGTCGAACAACTCGCTGCGGTTGGGGTGACCCGCCGCCACGCGCTCGCGCATGGCGACGATTTCGGCCGCAAGCGGCGCGGCCTCGCGCGGCATCGTCAATACGCGTTCGCGGATTCGCTCGAATTCGCGGCCGATCTCCGGCTCGCCCGCGCAAAAGCGCGCCCGGGTCAGCGCCTGGTGTTCCCAAACCCACGCGGTGTTGGCCGCGTCGCCCTCGCGCAATTGATATCGGCGGAACGCGTCGAGATCGGTGATCAGCAGGCCCGATTCGCCGTTTGGCCGCAACCGTAGATCGACGTCGAACAGCGTGCCCGCGCCCGTCGCCGTCGTCAGCCACGTAATGAGCCGGCGCGTGAAGGTCGAATAGGTGTCCGCCGCCGCGTCGTCGGGGTCGTCGTACAGAAAGATGAGGTCGAGATCGGAGGCATAGCCGAGCTCTTTCCCGCCCAGCTTGCCGTAGGCGATGACGGCAAAGCGAGGCGCCTCGCGATGGCGCTTGGGCAACTGCTGCCAGACCGTCTCGATCGCCACATCCAGCACGGAATCGGCCAACTCCGACAGGCGATCGCTCACTTGCTCCACCGTTAGCCGTCCGGCCAAATCGATCAGCAAGATGCGGAAGACTTCGGCTTGATGCGCATGGCGCAGCAAGTCCATCTGCTGCTCGACGCCGTCGGCGGCGGCCAAGCGAGCGCGTAGCGAGGTCTTGAACTCGGGCCAATCGAACGGGCTGCCGATCGCTTCGTCGTCGAGCAACTCGTCGAGCAACTGCGGGTGCCGGATCAGGTACCCGGCCGCCCAGCGCGAGCCCGAGAGCACGGCCAGCACGCGATCGAGCGCGGCCGGGTATTCGTTGAGCAGAGCCAGGTATGCGCCGCGGCGGCTCACCGCTTCGAGCAAATCGAGCATGCGCGCGAGCGTGGAACCGCGCTTGTCGGGCGGCTCCATCGCAGCCGAGGCGTCCAGCGCGCGGGCTGCGATTCTGTCGAAGCGTTCGCGATTGCGCTCGGGCAGCCGCTGGTAGCGCGACGAGCGGCGCACCGCGCTCAAGCGCGCATACACCTCGTTTGCATCGCCGAAACCGGCCGCGCTCAAACGTGCGACTGCCGTTTCGTCCTGCGTTTCGTCCTCGAGCGCGCTATTCCACAGCTCACCCGCCCGGGCGTCCGGGCCGCCGGCACCGGCCGCGAGTCCGTTCGCACGCGCCTTGTCGGCAAAGATCTGATCGAATTGCGCCTCGACGCGCTCGCGGTGGCCGTCGAGCACATCACGCAGCGCGGCGTAATCGGCAAAGCCCAGCGAGGCGGCCAAGCGAGCGCGTTCATCGTCATCGACGGGCAGCGCGTGCGTCTGTGCATCGTTACGGTATTGAAGGCGATGCTCCACTTCGCGCAAGAAACGATAGGCGTTGGACAGATCGGCGCACACGGAGGGTGAAATCAGGCCCCGCGCCGCGGCATGACGCAGCACGGCGAGCGTGGGACGGATACGGAAGCCCGTGTCCTGGCCGCCGCGTATCAACTGAAACACCTGCGCGCTGAACTCGATCTCGCGGATGCCCCCTCGCCCCAGCTTGATGTCGTCGGCTTTGTCGGGCCGCATGGTGGCGCGACGCTGCGCCTCCTCTCGAATCTGCGCATGCAGCGCCCGGATCGCGCCGATGACGCCGAAGTCCAGGTAGCGCCGATAGACGAACGGCTTGACGAGCGCCTCGAGCTGGTCCGCCAGCCGCCGGGCCGCGTCGCTGTGGTGCTCGGAGACGAGCCGCCCCTTGATCCACGCGTAGCGCTCCCATTCGCGCCCTTGGACGTAGAAGTATTCCTCGAGCATCCCCAGGCTGCACACGAGCGGGCCCGAGTCACCGTTCGGACGCAGGCGCATATCCACACGAAACACATAGCCGTCGGCCGTCGGCTCGGCCAGCGCGCCGATCAGGCGCCGTCCGAGCCGGGTGAAGAATTCCTGCGTCGAAATGGCGGCGCGACTGCCGCCCGCCGTCTCGCCGTCGTCTTCATAGACGAAGATGAGGTCGATGTCGGAGGACACGTTCAACTCACGTCCGCCGAGCTTACCCATGCCGACGACGCCGAGCGTGAGCCGATCGCCCGCGGCCGAGCGCGGCGCCCCATAGAGCGCTTCCAATTCGGCGGATAGCACCTCGAGCGCATGCTGGATCGCGGCTTCGGCCAAGTCGGTCATCGCGCCCGTCACTTCGGCGATATCGGCCTGTCCGCCCAGATCGCGCTCCATCACCGCGCAAAACACTTCGGTACGCAGGCGCCGCAAGACGCAACGCAGCGCCTCCTCTCCGCGCGCGTCGCCATACTCGAGGCTAAGCTCGCGCAGCCGGGCGTCGATGCGCTCGCGCGTGATGGGCGCTGCGGCCCATGCGGCGATGCGCTCGGCAAGCGCTGGGCGCGCGGCGATGGCCCGCGCGACGTACGAGGAATAAGCGGAACTCAACAGATCGGCAGCAGTCATGAGAGATGAGAAGGTATGGCTCGCTCGTTGCAGCGGTTATTGGCGCGAGGCCAATCGCCGGCCGCGGGCGAGAGCGGGCACGATCGCTGCGTGCCCGCCTGCCGCAAGCCGCGGCGAGCAGCCCGCCGAATCTGCCCGGCATGCGAGGCCCGCGCGGATACGGCCGGCCGCTGTGATACATTTCGTCGTCCTAGACGCCAAACTACCATATTCACATCCCGATTCGCCGCAGTATGTCCGACAGCAAGGAATCCGCCGAAGCCGCCGTTGCCGGACACGCGCGTCACGAACATCGGCGGCTGCGCCGAATCCTGCATATCGCGCTGGCTGTCGCCTTCATCGTCTACTTCGTCGTCGCAGCCCTTTTCATCGGCCTGCGCTACGTCGTCCTGCCCCGCATCGACGATTTCCGCCCCCGCATCGAGGCGATCGTCTCGCAGCGGCTCCACGCCCAGGTGCAAATCGGCAAGCTCGCGCCGTACTGGTCGGGGCTCGAGCCCGGGATCGACGTCACCGGTTTGACCATCAGCGATAGAAGCGGTAACCGCGCGTTGTCCGTGCCCCATGCGACCGCCAACCTGTCATGGGCCTCTTTGCTACGGTTCAAGCCCGCGCTCGCGAGCCTCGTGATCGAGCGGCCCGAGGTGTTGGCGGCGCGCGAGCGCGACGGCTCGCTATGGGTGGGCGGCGTGGAAGTGCCGACCACGCACACCGGCAACGACACGTTCTCGAGTTGGCTGCTCTCGCAACGAGCGATCGTTTTGCGCGGCGGTACGCTGCGCTGGCGCGATGCGCAGCGCGGCGCACCCGAGCTCGCGCTGCACAACGTGCGCATCGCCATGCTCAACGACGGCTTCACGCACCGGGTCGCCCTTCAAGCCCCGGGCGAAGGCGCGTTGCTCAAAGGCCCGATCGACTTTCGCGCGCGCTTTCGGCATACGCCATTGATGGCCGTCGGCAAGCCGCAAAATTGGACGGGACAGGCGTATCTATCCACGGGCCCGGTCGAACTGCCGATGCTCGCCGCCTATGTGAAGCTGCCCGTGAAGACTTATGCGGGCCTGATCGACAATGCGATCTGGGCGCAATTCGGCGATGGGCATATCCTCTCGGCGCATGGCGCGCTACAAGGTTCGGACATCGCATTGCGCGTGCGGCCGACGCAGCCCAAGCTCGACGTCCCTGTCGCCCGCTTCGGTTGGGCGCTGCAGATCCAGGCGCAGCGCGACTACAAGCTACGGCTCACGGACTTGCACGCCGAGCTCGGTCAGCCGCCCCTCGCCGACGGCACGCCCGTTTCGCGCACGCTCACGTTCGCTACGCTGACGGGGCGATACCGAGTGCCGACGGTCGAGCACGGCCAACTGATGAGCGTGACGGGCGATCGCGTGGACCTCGGCATTCTCGCGGAGTTCAGCCGTGCGTTGCCCGTTCCGCGCCGTTTCCTCGACGAGCTCGTCCGCTTCGATCCGCGCGGCATGGTCGCCAATTACACAATCGCGGTCGAGCGCGCCCGCCCCGAGGGTGCGCTGGCCGCCAGCGAGGAGCGCGTCGCAGGCGAAGCGCCGGTCGTGCGCTACCGCTTCAAGGCAGACCTTCAGGGCATCAGCCTCGCCGCGCAGGAGCCGCCCCCCGGTCTTTCCCCCGCGGGGCATCCGCGAGCCGGCTTGCCGGGCTTCGAGAACCTTTGGGGCAGCATCGATGCGGACGAGCGGCACGGCGAGCTGACGATCGACACCGTCAACGCCGCCGTCACGATTCCCGGCGAATTCGACGATCCGCGGCTCACCTTCGACCGGCTGCAAGCACGCGGAAATTGGACGGTCAGTCGCGCGCGTGCCCCGGGCGAAGCGCATAAGGCGTTTTCGGTGACGGTGCCCGAACTGAGCCTGGAGAACGCCGATACGGCGGGCACGCTGGCGGCCACCTACACCAATCCGGGCCACGGTCGCGGTGCGCTCGATCTGAAGGCGACGATTGCGCGCGCCAAAGCGCCGATGATCCCGCGCTACTTGCCGACGAGCATCGGCGAGCACCTGCGCCACTATTTGGGTCACGGCCTGCAAGACGGCGTAGCGCACAACGCGACGATCGAAGTGCATGGCGGCCTCGACAAATTTCCTTATTCGCGCGAGCCGCAAGCGGGGATTTTTCGCATCGTCGCGCCGTTCTCTGGTGGGAAATTCGACCCCTCCCCCTACCCGCTGAAAACACTCAAGAACGGCACGCCGGACGTCTGGCCCGCGCTCGAGGGGATCGACGGCGTCTTCACGTTGAAGGAAAACTTGCTGCGCTTCGACATCGCGCGTGCGCGCTACAAGCGCGTCGCGATCACCCGCGTTGCCGGCCGCATCGACGATCTCGGCAACCACGGCTCCGATCTCGTCATCGACGGGGACGCCCATGGTCCGCTCGGCGACATGCTCGACTATGTCAACCACAGCGCCCTCGCCGGCATGTCCGGCCATATCGGCGAAAAGGTCGGCGCAAGCGGCCCCGCCACGCTGTCGCTCACGCTGACCGTGCCGCGCACGCACGAGCCCCACGTGGGCGTCGCGGGCACCGTGGGACTCGAAGGCAACACGCTGTCGGCGCCGCAACTTCCGCCGCTCGAAGCCCTGAAGGGCCGCGTGCATTTCACGAAGCAAACGCTCGCACTCGAACGCGTCGACGGCCGTTGGCTCGGCGGCGACGTACGCGCGAACGGCGCGCTGCGCGAAAACGGCAGCTATGCGTTCGACATCGCCGGGCGCATCGCCGCCGACAGCACCCGGCAGTTGAACCTGCAAGGCCCCGCAGCAAAGCTGCTCGGCCACCTCTCGGGCGACGCGCCCTACGCGATCGACGTGCGCGGTGCCCGCGGATCGCTGCCAACCGTGTCCGCCCACTCCGACCTGTCGGGTCTCGCACTCGATCTGCCCGCGCCGCTCGGCAAACCGCGCGGCGCCCCAATGCCGTTTTCGTTCGAAGTCAAGCCGCTTAACGCCGCGAACGGCGAAGCCGCTTCGCTGAGCGGCGGTGGCCGAGCACGAGCCGATCTGCGCCTCGGCCCGCTGCAAGCGGCCTATGTCGTCGAACGCGCAGCGGCAAACGCCAAGGGCGCATCGCCGCTAACCGTCTTGCAAGGCGCGGTGGGACTCGGCGAACCCGTCGAACTACCGCCTCGCGGCGTCACGGCGGCGCTGACGGCCGACTCGCTCGACGCCGACGCCTGGCGCGCACTGGCCAACGAGCTACGCGCGAGCCGCATACAGGGCGCGCAAGCGGCCGGCAATTCAGGCGTGATGGCGCAAGCGCCAGCCGGGCCGCCCCGCGGAAAAGACAATGGGGAGAACGCGGGGGCGATTCAGTCGCCGTTCCTGCCAAGCCGCATCGCGGCGCGCTTCAGAACCCTCAATCTCATGAACCGCCAATGGTCGAATGTTTCGATCGATGCGACACACACGAACGAGCGCTGGCAAGCCGATGTCGCTTCCGGCGAACTCTCGGGCAACCTGTCCTGGCAGCCTGGGGACGCCGATTCCCCCGGCGGCCTACTGCGCGCGCGGCTGCAGAAGGCCATCATCCCGGCGGCCGTGGGGCACGAACTGCTGGGGCAGCTCACGCCGAGCGCGAACGAACACATGCCGGCGATCGATCTCGTCATCGACGATTTGCAGGTGCATCAGCGCGACATCGGCCGTCTCGCCGTGAATGCGCGCAATGTCGACGAACGCGGCGTGCCCGTTTGGCAAGTCGATAAGCTGGAGGTATCGAACCCGGCCGCCCACCTGCTCGCGACGGCGAACTGGCGCACCTCGCGCCGGCTCGGCAGCGAGGTAGACGCCGACGCGCCGCGCCGCACGATCGTCGACTTCAAGCTCGACGTCGAGGATGCGGGCGCGTTGCTCGACCGATTCGGTCTGCCGCGAACGGTAAAGGCTGGAGCGGGCACGCTCGCGGGGAAAGTCGTCTGGCGCGGCGGGCCTACCGCCATCGATTACCCCACGCTAAACGGCCATTTCACGATGGATCTGCACCACGGACAATTCCTCAAGGTGGATCCGGCCGTGGCCAAGCTGCTCGGCGTGCTGAGCCTGCAGAGCCTGACGCGCGTGCTCACCTTGAACTTCCGCGACGTCATCGGCGAGGGGTTGCCGTTTCAGAGCGTGACGGGCAAGGCGCTGATTGCCAACGGCATCGCCAGCACGAACGACTTTCGCGTCGTGACGGCGCCGATGCGGGCCGATCTGTCGGGCTCTGTCGATCTCGCTCAGGAGACGCAGCATCTGCATGTGGTCCTCACGCCCACGCTGAACGCGGGCTCCGCCGTCATCGCCGCGACCGTCGTCAATCCGCTGCTCGGCTTGGGCGCACTCGTCGCCAATGTCGCGCTTTCGCAGTCGATCTCGCGCGCGTTCGCGCACGATTATTCGGTAACGGGGTCATGGTCGCATCCGCTCGTCGAGCGGCTCACGACCGATCGGGGTAAGATGGCTGCTCCGGCCGAGGCGACGGGCCACTGACCTCCCCGCGGGGCCACGCGCTTGGATTGCCCGGCAGCATCCGATTTCGAATTGATGAGCGATCGACCTGCCCCTACGACACCGTTTCACGTTGCCGCGCTGCAGATGGTCAGCACGCCGGAGCGCGAGCGCAATCTCGCGGACGCCGAGCGGCTCATTGCGCAGGCCGCGGCCGAAGGCGCACAGCTCGTGCTGCTGCCCGAGTACTTTTGTTTCATGGGCTACAAGGATGCGGACAAGCTGGCCGTGCGCGAGACGTACGGCGACGGCCCGGTTCAACGCTTCCTCGCCGACAGCGCGCGCCGTCACGGCGTATGGATCATCGGCGGCACGCTGCCGCTTGCCGTCACCGAGCCGGCGCCCGACGCCACGCGCGTGCTCAATACGACGCTCGTGTTCGATCCGAGCGGCACGGAAAAAGCGCGCTACGACAAGATCCACCTGTTCAATTTCGAAAGAGGCACGGAGTCGTTCGACGAAGCCCGCACGATCCGCCCCGGCGGCGAGGTTCGCACCTTCGACGCACCGTTCGGGCCCGTGGGGCTGTCGGTCTGCTACGATCTGCGCTTCCCGGAGCTTTATCGGCGCATGGGCGATGTCGCGCTGATCGTCGTGCCTTCGGCTTTCACCTATACGACGGGCCGCGCGCATTGGGAGATGTTGCTGCGCGCGCGGGCCGTCGAGAACCAGTGCTATGTGCTCGCCGCGGCGCAAGGCGGCTCGCACGAAAACGGCCGGCGCACGTGGGGCCACAGCATGCTGATCGACCCATGGGGCGAGATCATGGCTGTGCTCGACGAAGGCCCCGGCGTGGTAGCGGGCGACATCGACCGCGCACGCATCGACGAGGTGAGACGCAGCCTGCCTGCGTGGCGCCACCGCGTGCTGGCTTAAAGCGCGCTTGCTTAACCTTCTTGGCATCGAACGACCGCATGAATCTCATCGAACCCGGCATCCGCAATCTCGCGACCGCGAAAGACGTCCTGCTCACCCCTTACGGCCTCGACGAAGCGCGGCTCACACGCACGCTCGCCGACATCTTCACGCATCGCGTCGACTATGCCGACTTGTACTTCCAAGCGACGCGTAGCGAGGCATGGAGTCTCGAGGAAGGGATCGTGAAGTCGGGCAGCTTCAGCATCGACAAAGGCGTCGGCGTGCGCGCCGTCGCGGGCGACCGCACGGCCTTCGCATACTCGGACGATCTTTCGCCCGAAGCGCTCGCGCAGGCCGCGCATGCAACGCGCTCGATCGCCAAAACGGGCGGCGGCAAGCGCAAGATCCAAGTGGCTACGTCGCTCAAGGGCGTGACGGGCCGCGACCTTTATTTGGCGGCCGATCCGCTCGCCTCGCTCGATGCGACCGAGAAGGTCAAGCTGCTCGAGCGCATCGAACAGATGGCCCGCAGCCGCGATACGCGCATCACGCAAGTGATGGCGGGTCTAGCCGGCGAATACGACGTCGTGCTCGTCGCGCGCAGCGACGGCGCACTCGCAGCCGACATTCGCCCGCTCGTGCGCGTATCGGTGACGGTCATCGCCGAACAGAACGGCCGGCGCGAGATCGGTAGCGGCGGCGGCGGCGGCCGCTTCGATTACGGGTACTTCACCGACGACATCCTGGCCCGCTACGTCGACGACGCCGTCAAGGCCGCGCTCGTCAATTTGGAAGCGCGCCCGGCCCCGGCCGGCGCCATGACGGTCGTGCTCGGGCCGGGCTGGCCCGGCGTCTTGCTGCACGAAGCGATCGGCCACGGGCTCGAAGGCGACTTCAATCGAAAGGGGTCGTCGGCATTCGCCGGTCGCATCGGCGAGCGCGTCGCGGCCAAGGGCGTGACGGTCGTCGATGACGGTACGTTGCCGAACCGCCGCGGCTCGCTGAACATCGACGACGAAGGCAACCCGACGCAATGCACGACGCTGATCGAGGACGGCGTGCTCAAGGGCTACATCCAAGACACGCTCAACGCGCGGCTCATGAAGATGCCGGTCACGGGCAACGCGCGGCGCGAATCGTACGCCGCCCTGCCGATGCCGCGCATGACGAACACGTACATGCTGGCCGGCGACAAAGCGCCGCAGGAGATCATCGAATCGGTCAAGCATGGCATTTACGCGGTCAACTTCGGCGGCGGCCAGGTCGACATCACGAACGGCAAGTTCGTGTTTTCGGCGTCCGAGGCCTACATGATCGAGAACGGCAAGGTCACCTACCCCGTCAAGGGCGCAACCTTGATTGGCAGCGGCCCGGAGTCGCTCAAGTACGTCAGCATGATCGGCAACGACATGGCGCTCGATACGGGTGTCGGCGTGTGCGGCAAGGAAGGCCAAAGCGTGCCTGTGGGCGTGGGCCAGCCCACCCTGCGCATCGATAACCTCACCGTGGGCGGAACGGCCTGACCGGCCGGCCGCCCCGCCGCGCATGCGGATTTCTTGCGCCCCTGCGGCATTTTGCGCGGGGTGCCCGCATTTTCTGGGCCTGACGGTTGCAGACCACGCTTAACCGGCGTATAAAGTGAGACGCACCTTTTGCTAATGAGCATCGCCCCTACCATGTCCACGAAGTTTTATTTTTACTTCTTTTGGCATCTCAGTCCGCTGGCGGATCGAGAGGGGTGTTAGCGCTCAACGCAAACCCGAATTCCCGAAAAACCGCCAGCGAACCTGGCGGTTTTTTTTCGCCTTGGCCCAGTCGATCGCCGGCGAAACCGCACCGAACCGATGAGGAGAACCGCAGCATGCCCCCGCACAATACCGACGACGTCCGTATTCGAGAACTCAAAGAACTCACGCCGCCCGCGCACTTGATCCGCGAGTTTCCGTGTAGCGAGGGCGTGTCCGATCTGATCTACAGCGCGCGGCGCGCGATGCATCGCATCCTGCACGGCATGGACGATCGGCTGATTGTCATCATCGGCCCGTGCTCGATTCACGACCCGAAGGCTGCGCTCGAGTACGCGAGCCGGCTCGTGGGCGAGCGCAAGCGCTTTGCCGGAGAGCTCGAAATCGTCATGCGCGTGTACTTCGAAAAACCGCGGACGACGGTCGGCTGGAAAGGGCTCATCAACGATCCCTATCTCGACAACAGCTTCAAGATCAACGATGGTTTGCGCGCAGCACGCGAACTGCTCGTCGGCATCAACGAGATCGGACTGCCGGCCGGTACCGAGTACCTCGACATGATCAGCCCCCAGTACATCGCGGACTTGGTGTCGTGGGGCGCGATCGGCGCACGCACGACCGAATCGCAAGTTCACCGCGAGCTGGCATCGGGCCTCTCGTGTCCGGTCGGCTTCAAGAACGGCACCGACGGCAACGTCAAGATAGCCGTCGATGCAATCAAGGCTGCTTCACAGCCGCACCACTTCCTATCGGTGACCAAGGGGGGCCACTCGGCCATCGTCTCCACCGCGGGCAACGAAGATTGCCACGTGATCCTGCGCGGCGGCAAGACGCCGAACTACGACGCGGCGAGCGTCGATGCGGCCTGCGCCGATATCGGCCGCGCCGGGCTCGCAGCGCGCTTGATGATCGATGCGAGCCACGCCAATAGCTCGAAGAAGCACGAGAACCAGATTCCCGTGTGCGCCGACATCGGCCGGCAGGTTGCGGCGGGCGATGAACGCATCGTGGGCGTGATGGTCGAGTCGCATCTCGTGGCAGGCCGCCAGGACTTGCAGCCCAACTGCCCGCTCACGTACGGCCAAAGCATTACCGATGCATGCATCGGCTGGGACGAGAGCGTTGCCGTGCTCGAAGGATTGGCGCAGAGCGTGAAGCAACGGCGCATCGCACGCGGCAGCGGCAACTGAGTCGGCCTTCGCAACTCGGTAGCATTCAGGCTAGCTCGCCATGACGAACGGGCCGCCAGCCCCAGGGTTGTTTCCCAGAGGCTGGCGGCCCGTTGCGTTGTATTACGCGCGGCCACGTGCGGCGCGATCACGATCGTGATTGCCCATCGGCGTTTAGGCGAGTGCGCCCGTGCCGAACACCTCGCTGTGGATGCGCGCGGGATCGATGCCACGGGCCACGAGCGCATCGCGCTGCGCCGCCATGAAACCCATCGGGCCGCAGAGGTAGTAATCGGCGTCGGGCAGGACGGCTTGCTCGGCGATCTTCGCGAAGTCGATGCGGCCTTCGAAATCGTAATCGACGCCTTGCCGGTCGGCCGAGCCCACTTCTTCGTAGAACACCGCGCGCGATACGTTCCGGCGCGTCGCCACCACCTCGGCGAGCCACGTTTTGAACGCGTGGACATTGCCGGAGCGGCAGGCATGGACGAACGCGACGCGGCGCTCGCTACCCTCGGCGACGAGCGTCGAGAGCATCGAAGCCATCGGCGTGATGCCCACGCCGCCAGAAACGAGCACTACGGGGGTCGACTTCGACCGATCGAGGCGGAAGTCACCCATCGGCGCCGTCACCTCCACGATCGCGCCCTCTTCCACGCCGTCGTGCAGCAGCGTAGACAAACGGCCAGCGGGCACCACCTCATTGCCGCCTTCCCGCTTCACCGAAATGCGCAGCCACTTGCCGTGGGGCGCATCGGACAAGCTGTACTGACGCGGCTGATCCACGCCGAGCTCGCCGACGTAGCGCTTCACCGTCACGAATTGGCCCGGCTGGAAGCTCGCCGCCGGAGCGCCGTCCGTGGGCGTCAGATAGAACGAAGTGATCTCGTCGCTTTCCACGACTTTGCGCGAGACGACGAACGGGCGATAGCCGCTCCAGGCCGCGCCCTCATAAAGCTTCGCCTCGGCGCCGATCATGATCTGGGCAAGCTGCGAATAGGCCGCGCGCCAGGCTTCGAGCGTCGCCTCGTCCACGGCATCGCCAAGCACCTCGACCACCGATGCAAGCAGGTTCTCACCGACGATCGGGTAGTGTTCGGGGCGGATGTTCAAGCTCGCATGCTTATGCGAAATGCGGCCCACCGCGGAGCCGAGCGCACCCAGGTTGTCGATGTTGGCAGCATAGGCGTACACGGCGTGGGCAAGGACGTCGGCTTGACTGCCGCTCGTCTGGTGCGTCTGGTTGAACAAGTTCTTCAACTCGGGACGGCTCGCGAACATGCGGCGGTAGAAATGCTTGGTGATTGTTGCGCCGTGTTGTGCAAACACGGGGGCGGTCGCTTTGACTCGAGAGATTTGATCGGGCGTAAGGGCGGAGGTCATCGATTGGGGCGCTCGTCGTTAAGATGCATCAAGAATACATTTTAACAGACCGCCACTTCTATACGACACTTTGTCGCAGGGCAGCATGCCGCGCAAGCCGCAGCCGCCCTTCGTTTTCCTAAATTCAACCGTCTACCCTGCTGCGGGCGCGCTATTGAACGCGGCGCTCGGGCTGCCACAGCACATCGGCGCCACCGTCCGCCCGATTGAGCACGCGGGCGAGCACGAACAGCAGGTCGGACAAGCGGTTCACATAGCGACGCGGGGCATCGGCGAGCGATTGCGCAAGGCCGAGCGTGACGATCGCCCTTTCGGCGCGGCGGCAAACGGTGCGGCAGACGTGCGCGAGCGCGGCGGCGCGCGAGCCGCCGGGCAGGATGAACTCTTTGAGGGGCGGCAGGTTCGCGTTGTAGTGCGCGAGCCAACTGTCGATCCGAGCCAGATGGGCATCGCCGATCACGACATGGCCCGGAATGCAGATCTCGCCGCCTAGATCGAACAGGTCGTGCTGGATCGCGGTTAGCGCGTCGCGCACATCCTCCGGCAGCGGCTCGGTCAACAGTACGCCGATGTTCGAGTTCAGTTCGTCGACTTCGCCCATGGCGGCGATGCGTGCGTCGTCCTTGCGCACGCGGCTGCCGTCGCCAAGGCCGGTCGTGCCGTCGTCGCCCGTGCGGGTGGCGATCTTGCTCAAGCGGTGGCCCATCTCTTTGCTCCCATTTTTGATACCGTTGACGTGCCGTTGCGGGCGCATCGTCGGTCGATTCGCATGCGCGCTCGGCGTCCGCCGGATACGGGCCAGCAGGCCGCGACACCTGAAAGCGGATCATTATAGGCGCGCTCCGGAGCGCTTTTCTCCCGGTTCGGGATCGGCCGTTCGGCCAATTCTGGCGCGCCGGCGATGGGCGTAGAATGAATCGACCTTTTAACGGAGCGTGCACGCGCCATGTGCCATCGCGGTGTGCGCCGCTTTGTAGCTTGATTGCGCTCATTAGCTGCATGACATCGACGCGCGAGCCGTTTCGGCACGCGCGTGAGGAGACACCATTCGTGAACCATCCCGCGCCCCCCGCCGCCGTGGCCTCTCGCCGGCCGTTCCCACCCGCCTTGCTCGCGGCGCTCCAAGCCGCGTTCGGCGAGCGCGTGTCGGTTTCGGAAGCAGTGCGTTCGCATCACGGGCGTGACGAGTCGCCGTTCGATCCGCAGTTGCCCGACGCCGTCGTCTTCGCCCAAAGCACGGAGGAGGTGAAAACCGCCGTCGAACTGTGCGCTCGTTACGATGTGCCCATCATCGCTTATGGCAACGGCTCCTCGCTCGAGGGGCAACTGCTTGCCGTCGAAGGCGGGGTCACGATCGACGTATCGGGCATGAATCGCATCGTCTCGGTGGCGGCCGAGGACATGACGGCCACCGTCCAGGCGGGGGTTTCGCGCAAGACATTGAATGAAGCGCTGCGCGACACGGGCCTGTTCTTTCCGATCGATCCGGGCGCCGACGCCAGTCTCGGCGGCATGGCGGCCACGCGCGCTTCGGGCACCAACGCCGTGCGCTACGGCACGATGCGCGAGAACGTCCTCGGGCTCACGGTCGTGCTGGCCGATGGCCGCATCATCAAAACCGGCACGCGGGCACGCAAGTCGTCGGCCGGCTACGATCTCACCCGCCTATTCGTCGGCTCAGAAGGCACGCTCGGCATCATCACCGAAGTCACCGTGCGGCTCTACCCGCAGCCCGAAGCGGTATCGGCGGCCGTCTGCGCCTTCCCGTCGATGGGCGAGGCCGTGCGCACCGTCATCGAAACCATTCAACTCGGGGTTCCGATCGCGCGTGTCGAATTCGTCGACGCGCTGGCCATTCGCGCGATCAACCGGCACTCGAACCTCACGCTGACCGAGTCGCCCACCCTCTTCTTCGAATTTCACGGTACCGAGGCAAGCGTCAAGGAGCAGGCCGAGCGCGTGGAAAGCCTCGCCGCCGAGCATGGCGGCAGCGGCTTTGCGTGGGCGACGCGGCCCGAGGAGCGCAGCCGCTTATGGAACGCACGCCATACGGCGTTTTTTGCCATGCTGCAATTGAAGCCGGGGTGCCGTGCCGTTACCACGGACGTTTGCGTCCCGATCTCCCGGCTTGCGGATTGCGTCGTTCAAACCGAAGAGGACCTGATCGGCTCGCCGCTGCCCTGCCCGATCGTCGGCCACGTCGGCGACGGCAATTTCCACGTCGCCATGCTGATCGATCCGGCCAAGCTTGAAGAACTCGCCGAAGCCGAACGGCTAAACCGGCGCGTGGTGGAGCGGGCGCTGTCGATGGGCGGCACCTGCACGGGAGAGCACGGCATCGGCTTACACAAGATGGATTTTCTGCTCGAAGAGCACGGCCTCGCGGCCGTGGACGCGATGCGCGCCATCAAGCATGCGTTCGATCCGCGCAATTTGATGAATCCGGGCAAGATTTTTTCTTACACGGCCTGATCGGGCCAACGGGGAGAGCCTATGGAAGCCGTTGCCCTGCCGGCCGCCGCCATCCGCGCCGAGCGCCAGCGAGAAGTCGTGCAAGCGTTGATGGCCACGCTGCCCGCGCACTGCCTGCTTCACCGCGACGAGGACACCGCGCCCTACGAGTGCGACGGCATGAGCGTCTATCGCCAGTTGCCGCTCGCCGTCGCGCTGCCCGAAACCGAAGCGCAAGTGCAGCGCGTCGTGCAAATCTGCAAGCGGCTGGGCGTGCCCATCGTGCCGCGTGGCGCAGGCACGGGACTCTCGGGGGGCGCGACGCCGATCGCGCATGGCGTCGTGCTATCGCTTTCGCGCTTTACGAAAATCGTCGAAGTCGATTCCTATGCGCGCACGGCCACGGTCCAGCCCGGTGTGCGCAACCTTGCCGTATCCGAAGCGGCGGCGCCGTATGGGCTCTACTATGCCCCCGATCCCTCATCGCAAATCGCCTGCACGATCGGCGGCAACGTCGCTGAGAACTCGGGCGGAGTGCATTGCCTGAAATACGGCTTGACGGTTCACAACGTCCTGCGTGTGCGCGCCATCACCATGGATGGCGACATCGTCGAATTCGGCTCGCTAGCGCCCGATTCGCCGGGGCTGGATCTGCTCGCGGTCATGATCGGCAGCGAAGGCATGTTCGCGGTCGTGACCGAAGTGACCGTCAAGCTGATCCCGAAGCCGCAAACCGCGCAGGTCGTGATGGCGAGCTTCGACGATGTCGTCAAAGGCGGACAAGCCGTGGCGGGCATCATTGCCGCGGGCATCATCCCGGCCGGCCTCGAGATGATGGACAAGCCTGCCACGCGGGCCGTGGAAGCGTTCGTCGGCGCGGGCTACGACCTCGATGCCGCCGCCATCTTGCTGTGCGAATCGGATGGCACGCCCGAAGAAGTGGCCGACGAGATCGTGCGCATGACGGCCGTGCTGCGCGAGCATGGCGCGACGCGCCTGCAGATATCGCGCAGCGAAGCGGAACGGCTGCGCTTTTGGTCCGGCCGCAAGAATGCATTCCCCGCCGCGGGCCGCATCTCGCCTGATTACTATTGCATGGACGGTACGGTCCCACGCCGCAGCATCGGCCCCTTGCTCGCCCGCATCGAAACGATGGAAGGCAAGTACGGCCTGCGTTGCATCAACGTATTTCATGCGGGGGACGGGAACATGCACCCGCTGATCCTATTCAACGGCAACAACCCGGATGAGCTTCGACGGGCCGAGGAATTCGGCGCCGAGATCCTCGAAACGTGCGTCGAGTTCGGCGGCACGATCACGGGCGAGCACGGCGTCGGCATCGAGAAAATCAACTCGATGTGCGTGCAGTTTTCGCAGGCGGAGCGCGATGCGTTTTTCGCCGTCAAGCGCGCATTCGATCCGGCCGAATTGCTCAACCCCACCAAGGGCATTCCGACGCGCGCACGCTGCGCCGAATACGGGAAGATGCGCGTGAGCGGCGGCTTGTTGCCGCACCCGGAGTTACCTCGGTTCTAGGGCCGGGTCGCCGCAACCCACGGTTGGCCTGGCGCGCGGTTCGTCGTGCCCCGCTGCAACCGCATGGCCGGGGAGCCGGCCCATACGCGTAGTTACCCCTAGGCAAGCGCCTAGCGGCTTGTCTCGCGGCGCTCGGTCGGTACAATCTGGAACGAAGTGAACGACGGCATGACTTGCGAAAAGCCGGCACAACCGGATGAACGACACGACGAAGCGGGAAGGCATGCAAGACGAAGAGATCGTGGCCTACTGGTCCGAACGGATTCGGACGGCCACGGCAGAGGCGCGCCCGTTGCGCGTGCGCGGCGCCGGCACCAAGGATTGGTACGGTCAGCAATTACAGGGCGAAATACTCGATACGCGTGCCTATCGAGGCATCATTGCGTACGATCCGGCCGAGCTCGTCATGACGGCGCGTTGCGGCACGCCGCTCGCCGATGTGGAAGCGGCGCTCGCCGAGCATGACCAAATGCTGGCGTTCGAGCCGCCGCACTTCGGCCGCGCGGCGACGCTCGGCGGTTGCATCGCCGCCGGCATCGCCGGGCCACGCCGAGCGCAGGCTGGCGCGGCGCGCGATTTCCTATTGGGCGTCACGCTGATGAACGGCGCCGGCGAAGTGCTGCGCTTCGGCGGCCAGGTCGTCAAGAATGTCGCGGGCTACGACGTTTCGCGACTCATGGCCGGCTCGCTCGGCACGCTGGGGTTGATCCTCGATCTATCGATCAAGGTGATGCCGCGCCCCGCGGTGGAAGCGACGCTCAAGTTCGACATGAACGGCACCGACGCGGTGCGCAAGCTCAACGAATGGGGTGGCCGGCCGTTGCCGATCACGGCTAGCGCATGGCGCAACGGCACGCTCGCCGTGCGTTTGTCCGGGGCTGAAAGCGGTGTCAAAGCGGCGCGCAGCGCGATAGGGGGAGAAGTAGTCGACGCCGTGGAGGCCGAGCGCTTCTGGGAAGGATTACGAGAACAGACGGACCCGTTCTTCGCCTCGATTCCCCCGAACGCGGCCCTGTGGCGCCTCGCGCTCCCATCGATCACCGAGCCGCTGCAGTTGCCCGGCGCTCAGTTGATGGAGTGGGGCGGCGCGCAGCGCTGGTGGATAACCGACACCGACGCGCAAACGGTGCGTATCAGCGCGAAACAGGCGGGCGGACATGCGACGATCTTCCGCGCGGGTCGCGCTTTCGACCGCAGCGTCGGCGTATTCACGCCGCTACCCGCGCCGGTCATGAAGATCCATCGAGGGTTGAAGGCGGCGTTCGACCCGGCGCGCGTGTTCAATCGCGCGCGCATGTATCCCGACTTCTGATGCAGCGGGCCTATTCATCCCGAGGCTGCGGCGAGCCTTCACGAACCACGCGATAGAGCAAGGGATAAGAGCGCAGCGATGCAAACCCAACTCGCAGATTTCATCCGCAACACCGCCGACGGCGACGAGGCCGAAGCGATTTTGCGCAAGTGCGTCCACTGCGGTTTTTGCACGGCCACCTGCCCTACTTATCAATTGCTTGGGGACGAACTCGACGGCCCGCGCGGGCGCATCTATTTGATCAAGCAGATGGTGGAAGGCGCGCCGGTCACGCGCAGCACGCAACTGCATCTCGATCGCTGCCTGACTTGCCGCAGTTGCGAAACGACGTGCCCCTCGGGCGTGCAGTACGGCAGGCTCGTCGAGATCGGGCGGCAGCACGTGGAAGCGACGGTGCCACGGCCGTTGCGTCAACAACTATTGCGGCGGTTGCTGGCGAGCGTGCTGCCGAACAGCGCCGTGTTTGCGCCCGCCCTGCGTCTGGGACAACTCGTGCGTCCGTTCTTGCCGCGCCGACTACGTGACAAGATTCCGCCGCGTCAACGGCTGCTCGAATGGCCGGCCAATGGGGGGCCCCTTAGCGCCAAGAGTAGCGCCATCGCGGATGCACCCGCCACCATGCGCCGCATGCTGTTGCTTGCGGGTTGCGTGCAGCCGGCCATGCTGCCGAACATCAACATTGCGACGGCACGCGTGCTTCATGCGTTGGGCATCGAGTCCGTCATCGAACCCGAGGCCGGGTGCTGCGGGGCGATTCGCCTGCATCTCGGCTATCGCGCCGAAGCGCTCGACGACGTGAGGCGCAACATCGACGCCTGGTGGCCGCATGTCGAAGCGGGGATCGACGCGATCGTCATCAATGCGTCGGGTTGCGGCGCGACGGTAAAGGAATACGGCCATTTGCTGCGCAACGATCCCGAGTATGCGGAGAAGGCGCGGCGGATCACGGAGCTGTCGCGCGACATCGCCGAGGTGCTCAGCGGTTACGAAGCGGAACTCGCGGGGCTTGCGCGTCGGCGCGGCGTGCATACGGTTGCGTTTCATCCGCCGTGTACGCTGCAGCATGGGCTGCAGATTCGCGGGATCGTCGAACACTTATTGACGACGCTCGGTGTGGAGACCCGGCTGCCCGTGGACAGCCATCTTTGCTGCGGCTCGGCCGGGACCTATTCCGTCACGCAGCCGGGCTTGTCTTACACGCTGCGCGATAGGAAGGTGAAGAACCTCGAGGCGCTCGAGCCGCAGGTGATCGTATCGGCTAACGTGGGCTGCATTGCTCACCTGCAAAGCGGGACATCGATGCCCGTCGGGCATTGGATCGAGCTTGTCGAGCATTTGATTTACGGGTGAGCGGTGAGGGGGTGAGCGCATTTCGGTGACGGCGCACTGTTGCGGCGAAGGGCGGCATCCCTCATGGCACTGGTTTGCGGTTTTCGGGCAGAGAGATGCGCGGGGGCGACGACCAGTGCGTTACGGCGGCTTCGACATGTCCGTCGGGATAGAAGTGGACTTCGAAGTTGTGTGCCTCCGGCGGATATGGCGGGCTCACCGTCACCCAGGTTTCCTTCTGAACATCGGGCAAAACTGCTTTGCCGGACGAATCGTATATTCCCTCAACTGTCCATTTGATCTTCAGCCGAACGGGATGCCGCGTGCTGGGCTCGAGCATCACGCAACATGTGAATTTTCCACCCCCGGCGGTCGGTGTGCTCAGAAGCACATCCCCGCCCCACGCGCCGTTTCCGTCTTCGTCTGTAACCGTAAAGTCAACGATATACCGGTTCGTATAGTTGTACCCCTCGATGGCAAGGCCGATAGGCTTTGCCTGCGAACACCCCGTCATCGTGACTAGCAGAGAGGCGGTGAGAATGCTGGACGAGAACTGCATAGTATTTTTCAAAATGAATTAATTGCTTCTTGGTGAGCCGCATGGCATGCGGAAGCTTATCGCCCACCACCGCACCCCATCGCAACTTCAGGACCGAAGCACATCATCACTCACCGGCGTTCCCGTCTGCCTTCCGGCAACTTTACGCGAGGTTCAGACGACCAACGCGTTATTGCTGCCTCTACATGGCCGTCAGCGTAGAAATGCACCTCGAAGTTTTGCGGATCGGCGGGGAACGGAGGGCTTATGGACACCCAAGCCTCACGGCGAACGTCAGGGGCGATAGGATGGCCGGCCGCGTCATCGATCCGCCCGATCACCCAGTTGATTCGAAGTCGAACCGGTCGCTTCGTATTCGAATCCAGTAATACGCAGCAGGTGCCTCCGCCGCCGCCCGCGGTCGGTGTACTCAGCTTAACGTCTCCGCCCCACGAGCCATTTCCATCCTCATCGGTGACAGTAAAGCTGGAGATATAGCGATTGGTGTAGTTGTAGCCCTCTATGGCAAGACTCACGGGTTTCGCACGCGAGCATCCCAACACTGCAGTCAGCGCTGAGGCCGCAAAAATAACCCGAGTGAGCGTTCGCATAGCAAGGTAGAAACCGTAGTTGTTCCAGTTATTCGTTGAACGCATTGGGCATGTAACCGCCGTAGTGTTCATATCGCCGGCCGCCGACCTTCGGGCAACGAAATGCGAGGAGGGGACGACCAATGAGTGACCTCTGCCTCAACGTGTCCGTCTGGATAGAAATGAACTTCAAAGTTTTTGGGATCCTTAGGGAACGGTGGTGCGATCGTAATCCACGCCTCCTTGCTAGTTTCGGGTACGATCGTGCGTCCCGTTGGATCGTCGATCCTGTCAAAAGTCCAGTTGATACGTAGGCGAACCGGCCTCGATACGGTCGATTCAAGCATCACGCAACAAGTGGACTTGCCACCACCTGCCGTCGGCGTACTCAGCGCAATATTCCCTCCACCCACACCATTGCCATTTTCGTCTGTAACCGTAAAGCTAACGATAATGCGATTGGTATAGTTGTATCCTTCAATGGCAAGTCCGACCGGCTTGGCCCTTGAGCATGCCACCGCAGCCAGCGACAAGGCAATAAGTGAAATGAAAATTGAAGCTCGCATAGAAAAGCCTGAATTAAGTCTTTTGTTCCCACTGTTCGCTATTCTCGGCCGGGATGCCCGAGAGGAACGACGCTTCGTGGCAAAGTTATGTCCGCCCAGGTGGCCGATCACCACGCCTGCCGCAACCAGCCCTGGCGTATCGAACATCCCATCGATCGAATCCAATGGCTACGGTTCGATCAGGAATTCAGATTAACCAGTCCGCGTAGGGCGTGCGATGGCCAGTAAATTTCGCACCATCGA
The DNA here is from genome assembly GCF_029522115.1 of Trinickia sp. Y13. Lineage (GTDB taxonomy): Bacteria > Pseudomonadota > Gammaproteobacteria > Burkholderiales > Burkholderiaceae > Trinickia. The sequence continues at coordinate 134,566 of NZ_JAKWFK010000006.1, forward strand.
CGCCCCAGCACAATTTCTCGCTATCGGGTTGTCTATCAGGCCGATCGTTGACCCGCCATCATCACCCTAAAAATTCGTGTCCGACGCAGCGAAGACCGCCTCCTTCTGGCCGAAAAAGAGCGTTCGCGGCCGCAGATATTTAACGGTTCCTGCACGGTTTTCTTCCTCGACCGCTGCGCAGTATTTGACAGCTACCGTGTTGAAGTACCGACCGCACGTTTGCGCCGCACCGATTTGATTCAGAGCGACTGCGGCCGCATCGGTCGTATGGTTCCACGCGGCCTGGCTATCATGAATGTAAGTGTCGAAGAATGAAGCGACTTCGTTGGGCAACGGACGAGGGTCGTTCCAAGCTTCCCAAATGGCTTTTTCCCAATCCGATGCTCGACCCGCGGCAACCACCCGCTCAAGCGCTCGAGCCTCGCCTAACAATGTGCGGTCGGATCCCTTTGCTTGAGCCACGTCCGTTTCGAATTGGTTGTTCGTAGATATCTCTTTGTCGAGGGCCGTCTCTTGGTCTGCGTTGCTCTTCAGTTGAGCGGCCTGATTCTTTGTCAGAATGCCGCCCTGGGCTTTAAACAAGATCAGGCCGCGATCATCGTCTCTTAGTGCCCGCAATCGCTGGAATAACGATTTGTTTTGCTGCTTGGCCTGCTCGGAGAGTGTTTCAAGCCGCTGCGGGATTGGCGCTTGCGTGCTGTTCATGCGCAGCCTGCGCCAGCGCCAGTAGAGCTTAAGGTGGCCAAATGCTTGCTCCTCGAGAGATTCGCCCTTGGTTTCTAGCGCGTTCATATAGGTCCGAAAACGAGCGGGCAGGTCTGCAGCTATGGCAAACCGGTCCTGTATCTTCGGCCCCAGGTCCTCTAACGGAAGCAAGGGCACGCCTGCCAAACGAGCCTCACGGTACATCGCATGTAGCGGTAACCGAGCATAAGCGTTCGTGCGTCCCTGCGCGTTCATGGCATAACCACCGCCTACGTCCGAATGCACTCCTGGATACACGTACTCAACAGTATTCGCCGGATAGGAGCCGCCGCGCCGGACCGAATCCAGTGGGAAAGCGAATCGCAGCTCGTGCCCGGCGACCATATGCACGCAACGCTCGACGATCGGCGGAATGCACAGTTGTTTCGCATAGGTATTGTGGTCTCGAGGCAACCCTACCGATGCAACAGTGTCAAAGATCCCGACGAAGTAAATACGCAACCGGACACCATCGCGTATCCATTGACCGCCCTTGTGCTGAGACTGATCGGCAAGACGATTCACGAACGCACGTGCGAGCGTGGCGCCGCGCGAAAATCCGAATACTGCGACGTGGACCGTGTTCACCGTCAGTCCACGAGATCTTTGCCCATCTAATGCGAATTTCAGGCGCTTCTCTGCATGTTGGACACGCTCCATCCCCATGTAGCCCGTGGCGGCCCCACTAAGGCCACCAGGATCGCCTATTTCCGCAAATTTCGTCCCTACCCCTTGCAGGTATTCGACGTAGATCGCATTTGAATCATCACGCAATTTATGTGCATGGTATAGCTTCGCTATGTTGGTGTATTCCTGCTGATCAGGCGGACGAGCGTCTTCGTCGTACATACTGTTGCTCGTTCCATCGAAAAATACGGCGAACCTGACGTCAGTCGTACAAGATGCTTTCTTGAAGGGTGAATCAACCTCAGCGTTGGCCATACGCGCGGCGCGCGCGACCAATTCGGAGGGGGGGCGCTCTTCGATAAGGACAACGTCTGGGCGAAGTGCTGCGTCGCTCATGGCGTCGGCCTCCGGCCGTCGGGAAGAGAGACGCGCGGGGGCGAAGACCAGTGAGTAACAGCGGCCTCAACGTGCCCGTCCTGATAGAAATGAATCTCGAGGTTTTGCGGGTCATCAGGAAACGGGGGGCTGACAGTCACCCAAGCTCGCCTCTTGATTTCCGGTGCAATTGTGCGGCCGGAAGAATCATCTACTCGATCAAGCGTCCAATCGATCCGCAGCCGAACTGGCATCTTGACGCTCGGGTCGAGCATGACGCAGCACGTTGACTTGCCTCCGCCCGCGGTCGGTGTACTCAATTGGACGTCACCTCCCCATGAGCCATTACCGTCTTGGTCAGTGACTGTAAAACTGTCTATAAACCGGTTTGTATAATTATATCCCTCAATCGAAAGCCCAACGGGCTTCGCCCGCGAGCATCCCATTATCAGGGTCAACAACGATGCGGAAACGGCGATACGAGTAAATGTGTGCATAGCAAGGGTCAACGGTAATCCATATTTGAATCGCCTATCAGACTTTCGTTTTCTGCTTTCTGCGAGCACCCAGTCATCGCGACGAACGACAAGGCCGCAACAGCAAAGTAAATCCGCGCTCTCATAGAGATCAGGATCGCGATAGTCGTTCAAGGCGCTCGCCAATCTCGAGCGCAACGGCCGACAGCGTCGCAGTGCCCGAGACGACAGACTGCACGAGCGGTGCGATCGCTTCAGCTTCGATCCATCGCGCACCGTATGCCCCGGAAAGCGCTGCGATGATAAACAGATCGCCCATCGATTCTTTCTTCAACCGCTCGCCGATCTCAATCTGCTCCTCATAGAACGCCTTGCGCTGCGCCGGCGGTAGTGACTCCACAAGCGATGGTGCGTGCGTTTCGATGTACCCGCCCAACGCAATACGATTTGCAAGCGCCTCGAACCGTTTTTGTTCGTCATCATCCAACACGAGCGGCGCCGTAACCCGCTCCGCAACTGGCCCGTCTGGAGGCCGCAGCCGCTTCACCACCCTATCTTCATCAAAATAAGCCCACGCACAAACCGGCGCCCACAAAGCCGCTTGCCTCCCAGGATCAAGACACGCGATGGTGTCCTCCATGACACGAGGATCGTAGGGCCGAAGCATCGCGGCCGCATCGCCGAACTTTGCCCGAATGAATGCGGCCAAGTGTCGGGCCAGCGCTGGCGCAGAGAGCGGCGACCATATCCAACTTGCAAGTTGGTATTCGAGAGCCAGCGTCGCAATCCGTTTTGCTAGCTCGCCATCGAAATCACGAATCGATACGAGCAACGGCGACGCGTCGGTGCGCTCATCGTCAAACGCATAGATGAATAGCGATTCCGGCTTCGCGTCAGCCAGCACCGACGCAAGATTGCCGTACCGCTTGCCCGACTCATCCATGGTTGCGCCGGCATAAATGGCGCTATCGAGCAACGCATAGAGTGCAAGCCCGTCGCGCTGCTCGGCCGCAACCGCTCGCAACTCATTAAGCAGTTCTTCTTCAGTCATCATCAATTGCTAATCGCAAAAGGCATCTTGGCCTGCGCCGCCCGGATCATGCATTCCACACAAATGTTCTGCGGCAACTGCGGCATGGGATATGGCATCTCTGTAGGCCCAGCAAACACACGCTTGGCCCCTTTCACGTCAATCGTCCCCGGCGCATGCATTTCGATGTTGCCGTCCTTGATGCGGATGTAGGCGCCTCCCGAGGTCAGAAAAACTTCGCGTTTGCCCGCCATCTCGATGACATCGGTGATCGAAATTACCTTCACGCCTTTATGCGCCGTCAGTTCGATTCCATCGGAATGCGCCTGCACTTCCACCTTGCCCTTCCCGGCGAATAGCTTCATCCCCGCGTTCTGCACGAACAGGCTCAGCTTTTCACCAATCGAAGCGATCAGCGATTTGCCGCTGGCGATATGCGTACTCGCACCGCTAACGATATTCACATGCTTGTCCGCGGCGATCTGCGTCGATTGCTGTGTCGATAGCGCGATCCCCGACGGGCTCGCCATCAGCATGATCGGCTCGGCGAAGCCATTGGCGTTACCGGTGCCGCCGCCCGCCGTGCGCCCCGCCCCCGACGCGTCACCCGCCACGCTCTTTTGCGTCGCATCGGTAAACGCCTTCAGCGCGTCGTAGCCGTCTTTCAAGCTTTCCGCTTGATGCGTCGCACTCGCGTCCGATAGCGCTTCAATCACGCTTTCTGCGTTGACGAGCTGACTGCTCGCCTGCCGCACATCCATCGGTTGCTTGACCGACGCCGGGTGACTCGACACATACAGCCCTTGCTCCGCACGAATCGCCCCATGCGCATTCGACTTCAAATCGAAGCCGCTGCCCAGGTATCCGCCCCGCGTATTGCCGGTGTGATCGACCAAGTATCCCAAATGAAGATGCGAATCGGCGCTCGTCGAATACAGGTGAACTCGGTTCTGCCCCGTCGAGTCATCCATGACGAGTTGATTAAAACCCCTGCCGCCGTATTCCTTCGATCGATACCCCGAGAGCAAACCATTCGTGTGCCAAACCGGGGGCGTCGGTCCGCCATGCATGCGGCCCAGAATCACGGGCCGATCACAATCGCCGCCCATGAAGCCCACGATCACTTCATCGCCCTTGCGCAACGGGAAATGTCCGCCACGCTTCGAGCCCGCATCGGGAAAGGCAGCCCGCACCCATACCGATGCCCGCTCATCGCCCTCATTGCGGCGATTCCACGGAAACAGCACCTTCACGCGATTGAGCGCATCGGTGTAAATCTCCTCGCTATCCGGCCCCGCGATGATCGCAGTCTGCAGTTCCATCACCGGCTTGCGGTGCACAAGCGGGCTACGGAACGGCGTGCGCCTCCGTTGCGCTTCAATCTCGACTTGAAAGTACCCTTCGCTGCCGTCGGCATGCCGAACTTTCACGCCGCCTACATTGGAATGCTCGGCTCGGGAGACTGAAGGCCGCAAACTCTCGGCAAAATCTGCCACATCATCCATGCCGGGCAAGTTGTTGCGGATCGTCCACGTCGTCTCGATGATCGCGAACTCGCGGTCCTCCGCACGCTCTTTATCGTGGACAGGATGCCCTTCCAACACAAACCAGTACCCAGGCATGGCCAAACGTAGGCTGCCAATGCCGTGAAACCGCTTCATTTGCGATTCCCATGCTTCGACGCGCACGGCATTTCGATGCTCGCCGCTATCGCGCACCCCCCATGTGTACGCGCCCGTGTAGTCGTAGACCTCGCCCTGCGCCGGAACATCGTCGCGCGGGCTGATCGCGCTGTTGACTTGTTTATGCAAATCCGGCCGCTTGTAATCGAACGTGCGCGTCGTCAGCTTGGCACTCTGAATCTGTTGCTGCTCTTTCCATTGTGTGAAGCCTTCCACCTCTTCACGTAAGCCCGTGCGGACGAAGCGCACCGTCTTCTGCTCGAGCTGCGGCACGAAATACACATCGTCCATCAGCACGAGCGTGTGCGACTTGCCATCCTCCGCCTGCTCGAAGCGCCCAAACACGCCCGCTTCCTCCAAGCTGCGATGCACGAAGTTCCAGTCATCCTCCCATTGCACCCGGTTCGAATACTGCGGCATCGCCTGCCGCAAATCGAACCGATAAGCGCCCTGGGCTTGCGGATGCTCGTCGAACACGTCGGCCACGATCTGCTCGCCCGTCTGCTCCTGCCAATCGCGCATATCGCGACGCAACGGCAAAAAGCACATCCACGAAGAAAATCGCAATTGATAAAACGTGAGATATCCGTCGCTGCCTAATCGAGAGAACGTTTTCACATAGCCGTGATGCGGCAGATACGAGCCATCCGCTTGCTGCAACCACAACGTCACCGGCTGCGCGATCAGCGCCGTCAAATCGATTTCCCGGCCCTTAGTCGAAGCGACATCGACAGTAAATTCGTAATCCCGTCCCAAGCGCGACGTGCCTTTTGCATACAACGGCAGCAGCCAATCCTCGCCCAGCGGCGTATCGAGTCGAATCAAACGGTTGTGTTGAGCGCGCCCAGCATATGCAATTTCAGAGAGCAGATCGGAACCCATGCCAACGACGTCCTCTTTAAGTCGGCCAGCATTTTATGAAGGCATGAATTCTAATCGAGCATCATGAGAAACGCGACGTGGCATCCCTCCAAAATCAGATTTAAAGAAAAAGATCGGTCTTTTTTTCCACTATCACATTTAAATGGCAAATATGACCTAAAAGCCGGAAAAGTAGCCGGCACGCCCCCCTCCCCCGCGGCCCCATCGCGGCCTCGCGACGCAACGCCCTCCCGCCCCTGCGCCGTATAATCCGCAACTGACTTCGAGCCTTCTCCCGTACCGTCTATGTCCCACATCGCCGAGAACCTTCAGGAAGTGCACGCCCGCATCGAGCGTGCGGCTAGCGCCGCCCAGCGGCCGACGGATGCCATTCGCCTGCTAGCCGTCTCGAAGACTTTCCCGGCCGACGATATCCGCGCCGCCTTCGCCGCGGGTCAGCGCGCCTTCGGCGAAAACTACGTGCAAGAGGCCGTCTCCAAGATCGAAGCGCTTGCCGATCTGCGCGCCCAAATCGAGTGGCACTTCATCGGCCCACTCCAATCGAACAAAACGCGACCCGTCGCCGAGCATTTCGACTGGGTCCATTCGGTCGATCGCCTCAAGATTGCTCAACGCTTGTCCGAACAACGACCCGACACGCTGCCGCCTTTAAACGTATGCTTGCAGGTGAACGTTAGCGGCGAGGCATCGAAAAGCGGTGTCGCACCTGAAGACGCCCCCGCCGTCGCACGCGAGATCGCCAGTCTGCCGAAGCTTCGTCTACGTGGTCTGATGTCGATACCCGAACCCGCCGCCGATCTGGCAGCGCAGCGCGAGCCGCATCGCATCCTGCGCGAACTCTACGAGACGTTGCGTGCGCAAGGCGTTGCACTCGATACCCTATCCATGGGCATGTCGGCGGATCTGGAAGCGGCCGTGCTCGAAGGCGCAACGATCGTCCGCATCGGCACGGCCATCTTCGGCAAACGCGACTACTCCCACTGAACGACGGCTCAAAGCCCTATCCCGCCTTCCCGCACGAAAGCGAAAACGCCTACGCTCACGGTTGCACCCGCTGCGGGTTGCACCCGACAGAACGCCAATCGACAGGCGTCTATAATCGCCCGCTACGGCTATCCTTCCTCCTTCTCGACAACATCATGAAGATCGCATTTATCGGCGGCGGCAACATGGCCGCGGCATTGATCGGCGGCTTGATCAAGCGCGGCGTCGCGCCCGCCGACCTCTACGCCATCGACGTCAACGAAGACGCCCGCGCACGCACGCACGCGCAGTTCGGTGTCGCAACCGGCGCGCAAGCCGATGAAACGCTACGTGGCTACGATGCCATCGTGCTGGCGGTGAAGCCGCAAGTGCTCAAAGCCGTTGCCGCTTCGCTCGCGCCGCATTTGTCGACGCAACTCGTAGTCAGCATTGCAGCGGGCATTCGCGGCGCCGATCTCTCCCGCTGGCTCGGCGGCTACACGCGCGTCGTACGTGCGATGCCGAACACTCCAGCGCTGATCGGGCAAGGCGTCGCTGGTCTAGTCGCACTCGCGGGCGTGGACGAAGCGGGACGCACGCTCGCATCCGAAGTGCTCGGCGCCGTCGGCACGACGGTATGGTTCGACGACGAAGCGAAGATCGACGCCGTTACCGCCATCTCGGGCAGTGGCCCGGCCTATGTGTTCTATTTCATCGAAGCGATGCAGGAAGCGGCGCGCCGCCTAGGATTGAGCGACGAAGAAGGCCGCGCCCTAGCGCTCGGCACGTTCGCGGGCGCGGCGCAACTGGCCGTGCAATCGGAGGAAAGCGCCGCTGTGTTACGCGAGCGCGTGACGTCGAAAGGCGGGACGACAGCCGCGGCATTGGCGGCCTTCGAGGCGCAAGGCGTCAAGGAGGCGATTGTCAAAGGCGCGCTGGCAGCCGATGCGCGCGCGAAAGAAATGGGCGACGAATTGGGCAATCAATAACGCAACGGGAACTGGCTCCGCAAAAGCCGGCGCACCGTCGGCTTCTGCGAAGGCGCTTGCGTCAGAACGCCGTCAACGCATAGTGAGCGGCGATCCCGGCGAACAGCACGCCGCCGAGCCAGTTGTTGTGGCGAAACGCCGCGAAGCAAGGCATCCGCTCGCGGCCGCGAATAAGCGTGTAGTGGTAAAGCGCGCAGCCGAGGGCTGCCAGCCATCCGGCCCAATAAAACGCATTGAAACGCAACACGGCGCCGATCGCCGCATAGATGCCGAGCGTGGCCGCATAACAGAGCATCACCGCCGCCACGTCGAAGCGGCCGAACGTGAGCGCCGAAGTGCGAATGCCGATCTTGATGTCGTCGTCGCGATCCACCATCGCGTATTCCGTGTCGTAGGCCACCGACCAAAATACATTGGCGAGCAGCATGACCCACGCGAGCATCGGCACGTGCCCCTGCACGGCCGCGAACGCCATCGGGATGCCGAAGCCGAACGCAATGCCCAGATATGCCTGCGGGATCGCAAAGAAACGCTTCGTGAACGGATAGGACCCGGCCACGAAGAGCGCCACCACCGACAATGCCTTAGTCAAACCGTTGAGCGGCAGAATCAGCAGAAAAGAAACGATCGATAGGCCGGCCGCAATCGCAATCGCCTCCCATGCGTGAATCTTGCCCGACGTGATCGGGCGCGATTCGGTGCGTTTGACGTAACGGTCGAAGTCGCGGTCGGCGTAATCGTTGATCGCACAGCCCGCCGAGCGCATCAGCACCGTCCCGACGACGAAGATGACGAGCAGCGAAAGCGACGGCTTGCCATTCGATGCGATCCACAGCGCGTTCAGCGTGGGCCACAGCAGCAACAGGCTGCCGATCGGCTTATCCATGCGGATCAAACGCAGATAAAGGGGAAGACGGGCGAACATGGGCGCAGACATGGGCGAAGCGGCCGTAAACGAAAAACGAACGCCGTATTGTAGAGCCGCGGAGCCCAAACGACGAAGGCCTCCCGGTCGGGGAGGCCTTCGTCAACAAAGACAACAGCGCGCGCGGCAGCTCAAGCCAGCATCGAACGCAGCATCCATGCGGTCTTTTCGTGCGTCTGCAGGCGCTGGGTCAACAGATCGGCCGTGGGCTGATCATTGGCGGCATCCGCGGCAGCAAAGACGTCGCGTGCGGTGCGAGCCACAGCCTCTTGCCCCTGCACGAGCTGGCGAATCATCTCTTCGGCCGCGGGCACGCCATCGGCTTCCGGAATCGACGACAACTTCGCGAAGTCCTTGTAGCTGCCGGGCGCATGCACGCCCAAAGCGCGGATGCGCTCGGCGATCGCGTCGACGGCCAGCGCAAGCTCGTTGTACTGGCCTTCGAACATGAGGTGCAGCGTATTGAACATCGGCCCCGTCACATTCCAATGGAAGTTGTGGGTCTTCAAATAAAGCGTGTAGGTATCGGCAAGCAACCGCGACAAACCTTCCGCGATCTTTTTGCGGTCCTTGTCATTGATGCCGATGTCGATTTGCACTGCGACGTTTTTCTTTGCCATGGCGATTCCTTCGAAGGATGAAGCGAAACGGCGAAATAGCTCAACTCGTCGATCAGGCTTTCGCGAACGAATCGGCGAAACGACCGACGAGACCCAGTAGGGTACGAACGATTGCCAGTGTAGCCCAGGCGAGTCAAACGACGCCAGTTACGTGACAACGCCGTGACACACGAGTGCAAGGCCTTAGTCGCCGCCGTGCGCTTTTCCTTCGCCATTGCAATGGTCGACGCAATGATCGGCGCGACGCCTCATTCGCCTTTCATCATCGATAGACCTCGAGCGCAGACGCCCCAGCGCGACATAGGCCGGGGCATCATCTTGCGAGGCTCGGCTTACTCCGCGCGCGCCGCCTGTCGCTGCTCGATCGCGGCGGCAACGCCTAACCCGTAAGCCTCGTCGGCGCGGCCGAAATGCTCGAGCGCACGCGCGACGATATCGGCGGGCACGCCGTCGATATGTCTGGCGATGTTTTCGAACAAGCGCTGACGCTCGTCTTCGCCGAACAAGCGGAACAGCGCACCGGCCTGGCTGTAGTAATCGGCGTCTTCGCGATGATCGTATCGTTCGATGGCGCCAGCGGCGAGCGCCGGTTCGGCCGCACGCGCGTCCTGAGCGAATTCGCCGAAGCGGTTCGGCTCGTAGTTCGGCGTCCCGCCCAGATTGCCGTCCGTGCGCATCGCCCCATCGCGGTGGAACGCATGATGAACCGGGCATTTCGGCGCGTTCACGGGAATCTGATGATGATTGACGCCGAGGCGATAGCGCTGCGCATCGCCATACGAGAACAGCCGCCCCTGCAGCAAGCGATCGGGCGAAAAGCCGATGCCGGGCACGACGTTGGCCGGTGTGAAGGCAGCCTGCTCGACATCGGAGAAATAGTTGCCCGCGTTGCGATTGAGTTCGATCACGCCGACATCGATCAGCGGATAGTCCTTGTGCGGCCACACCTTGGTGATGTCGAACGGGTTATACGCGAGCGTCGCCGCCTCGGCCTCAGGCATCACCTGAATGCGGAAGGCCCATTTCGGGAAGTTGCCGTTTTCGATGTTGGCGATCAAGTCGCGTTGCGCGCTCTCGCGATCGCCAGCGATCACCTGCGCAGCTTCCGCATCGGTGTAGTTTTCGATCCCGTTCAGCGACTTGAAGTGAAACTTCACCCAAAAGCGTTCGCCGCCTTCGTTGATCAACGAGAACGTGTGCGAGCCGAAGCCATGCTGCTGCCGGTAGTTCTTCGGAATGCCGCGATCGCTCATGAGAATCGTAACTTGATGCAGCGACTCGGGGTGGCGCGTCCAGAAATCCCACGCGGCCACGTTGCTGCGCAGATTCGTGTACGGGTCGCGCTTTTGCGAGTGAATGAAGTCTGGGAACTTCAACGGATCGCGAATGAAGAACACGGGCGTGTTGTTGCCGACGACGTCCCAGTTGCCCTCGTCCGTATAGAACTTGATCGAAAAGCCGCGTACGTCTCGCTCGGCATCGGCAGCGCCGCGCTCGCCGGCCACTGTCGAAAAGCGCATGAAGAGCGGCGTTTCTTTCCCAATCTCGCTGAAAATCTTCGCCTTCGTGTAGCGCGTGATGTCGTGCGTGACGATCAAGCGCCCGAAAGCGCCCGAGCCCTTCGCATGCACGCGGCGCTCGGGAATCACCTCGCGATCGAAATGAGCCAATTTTTCGAGCAGCCAAACGTCTTGCAGCGCGATCGGTCCGCGCGGGCCAGCGGTCAAGGAGTTCTGGTTATCGGCAACAGGGGCGCCTGCGGCGGTCGTCAATTTTCGGTCGGACATCGTGTGCTCCTCGGGAAAGCGGGTAAGCGGGTTCGTGGATCGGGAACGCGGCGCAGCGCGTCCGCCGCGCGTAAGGTCTTGGTCTAGCCGGTCGGCAACTGCGATTGGCGAGCGGGGGGCCGCGCGCTCAAGCCCCGAGCGCGCGATTGGCCAGCAGCGAAACGACGGCCGCGCGCGAGCGACGCAGCGAAACGGCCAGCCGAGCGCCCGTTCGGGCGCGGCGAGACGACGAAACGACGCGGACAATCAATTGCGACATGACTTCTTCCCTCTGCGTGAGCGCTCGAGCGGCGCGGTATGGAGAGAAGAATAAAGAAAACTATCAAAAAAGCGAATTCAATTATTTTTATCTATTCGATAGCCGCATTCATTCGAAGCGGCTACCGCCCGGCTCGGGCGGGGCGGTGACGCGACATGCCGCGGCGGCCGAAGCGCCACCGCGCATCGCAGCGATGGGTCTGACTAGATAGGTGAATAGGCGAATCGGCGTTCGGCCCGACGGTTGCCGACGGGCCTTGCGTCCGTCAATTGACGACAGCCGGCATGTCGAGCTTGTTCACGCCCGGCAGCTCGCAGGCCGCGATGGCTTCGCTGATCGCGTCGATGGCGGGCATGCGCGTGAAACTCTTGCGCCAAGCGAGGACGACGCGTCGATCGGGCACCGGCTCGTCGAACGGCACATAGCTGAGCAGCCCGGCATCGGGGCCGCCGGCGTGCGCCCGCACCTCGGACACCGACATGCGCGGCAGCACGGTAATGCCGACGCCGCTCGCCACCATATGGCGGATGGTTTCGAGCGAGGACCCTTCGAACGTCTTCTGAATGCCGTCGGCCGTTTGGGAAAACCGCATGAGTTCGGGACAGACGCCCAGCACGTGGTCCCGAAAGCAATGCCCCGTGCCGAGCAGCAGCATCGTCTCTTGCTTCAGGTCGCTTGCGTCGATCTTCTTGCGCGACTCCCAGGCGTGCCCCGCCGGCAGCGCGACGACGAACGGTTCGTCATAGAGCGGGCGCACCATGAGCCCCGTTTCGGGAAACGGCAACGCCATGATCGCCACGTCGATCTCGCCCTGCTTGAGCAGCTCGATCAGCTTGAGCGTGTAATTTTCCTGCAGCATCAGCGGCATCTGCGGAACGCGCTTGATCATTTGCTTGACCAATGTGGGCAGCAAATAAGGCCCGATCGTATAGATGACGCCCAGGCGCAACGGCCCGACGAGCGGGTCCTTGCCCTGCTTCGCGATCTCCTTGATGGCGAGCGTTTGCTCGAGCACCCGCTGCGCTTGCGTGACGATTTGCTCGCCGATCGGCGTCACGCTGACTTCGCTCGTCCCACGCTCGAAGATCTGCACGTTCAGTTCGTCTTCGAGCTTCTTGATAGCCACGGAGAGGGTCGGCTGGCTGACGAAGCACGCCTCGGCGGCGCGGCCGAAATGCCGTTCGCGCGCAACCGCAACGATGTATTTCAATTCAGTGAGCGTCATTGGGGGACCAATCAGGACATTGAAATCGATAGGTTTATCTTATACACCCGAGACGCCGATTCGCCAACAGGGGGACAGGTGCTTTCAGCCGGACGGCGTGACCGGCGGCCTCGACGCAGCAGCGATGCGCCTGAGCGCGCATATGCCACCCTGGCCCCATCGCCCCGGCCAACCGCTCGCTGCCCGGCAGCCGACAGAGCGGTTACGGTGCCGCCGCCCTCACGCTTTCAGGAACTGCTCGCGTCCGCCGAGCCAGCGCGCCAAGTGTTGCAGCACCACATCGGGATGACGCTCGATCAGCCGCGCCGCCGCTTCGCGGGCCGGCTCGATGAGCCAAGCGTCGTTTTCCAAACTGGCGAAACGCAGCATGGCCGCGCCCGACTGGCGCGCCCCGAGGAATTCGCCCGGCCCGCGAATCTCCAAGTCGCGGCGCGCGATCTCGAACCCGTCGGTCGTCTCGCGCATCGTTTTCAACCGCTCGCGCGCCGTCAGCGACAGCGGATTGCTATAGAGCAGCACGCAGATCGAGGCGGCGCTGCCGCGCCCCACGCGTCCTCGCAACTGGTGTAGTTGGGCGAGGCCGAACCGCTCCGCATGCTCGATCACCATGAGCGATGCATTGGGCACGTCGACGCCCACTTCGATGACCGTGGTGGCCACGAGCAACTGCACCTCGTTGCGCGAGAACGCCTCCATGACCGCCGCCTTTTCGGCGGGCGGCAGCCGTCCATGCACGAGGCCGACGCGCAGCTCGGGCAGCGCGGCGACGAGCGTCTCGTAGGTCTCGATCGCCGTTTGCAACTGCAGCGTCTCGCTTTCTTCGATGAGCGGGCAGACCCAATACACCTGACGCCCCTTCAACGCAGCATCGCGCACGCGGGCGATGACCTCGTCGCGGCGCGCGTCCGAGATCAGTTTCGTCACGATGGGCGTGCGTCCCGGGGGCAGTTCGTCGATCGTCGACACGTCCAGATCGGCGTAATAGGTCATGGCGAGCGTGCGCGGAATCGGTGTGGCCGACATCATCAACTGGTGCGGCTGAAACCCGGCGGCGCCGTCGGCCGCGCGATCGGCCTTCGCGCGCAACGCCAGCCTTTGCGCGACCCCGAAGCGATGCTGCTCGTCGACGATCACGAGGCCGAGCCGCTCGAACTCGACCGTGTCCTGGATGATCGCGTGCGTGCCGATCACGAGTCGCGCCGTGCCTGAAGCCGCCGCTTCGACGGCCGCGCGTTTGTCCTTCGCTTTCAAGCTGCCCGCGAGCCAGGCGACGCTCACGCCAAGCGGCTCGAGCCAGCCGCGCAATTTGCGTGCGTGTTGCTCGGCCAGAATCTCGGTGGGCGCCATCATGGCTGCCTGGTAGCCGCAATCGATGGCCTGTGCGGCGGCCAGCGCGGCGACGACCGTCTTGCCGCTACCCACGTCCCCCTGCAACAGCCGCTGCATAGGATGAGGCGCAGCCAGATCGGCCGCGATCTCGCCCACGACGCGCATCTGCGCGCGCGTGAGTTCGAACGGCAGCGCGGCCAACAGCCGGGCGACGAGCGTACCGTGCGCGCCGCCCGCCCGGCCCGGCGGCATGGCCGGAGCGGAACGGGCGCGCCGCTCCTCGTGAGCGCGCTTGAGCGAGAGCTGCTGCGCAAGCAACTCATCGAACTTGATGCGGGTCCACGCCGGATGCGTCCCGTCGATCAGCGCCGCCTCGTCCGCACTCGCGCTCGGGTGATGCAGCACGCGTACGGCCTGCTCGAGCGGCGGCAGCGCGAGCGGCCCGCAGTACTGCTTGGCGATGGGCTCGGGCAGGATCTCCGGCAGCGGCGTGCGCTCGAGCGCATTGTCGATCGCCTTGCGCAGATAGGCCTGCGAGACGCCCGCGGTGCTCGGGTACACGGGCGTCAACGCTTGCGGCAACGGCGTGCCTTCGTCGACGGGGCGCACCGTCGGATGAACCATTTCGAGCCCGAAGAAACCGCCGCGCACGTCGCCGCGCACGCGCAGCCGCACGCCGATCGCCATTTGCTTGACCTGCGAACCGTAAAAGTTCAGAAAACGCAGGGCCAGTTCCGCGCCCTCGGCGTCGCGCAGCTTCACGACGAGCTGCCGCCGCGGCCGATAAGCGATTTCATTGTCGACGACGACGCCTTCCGTTTGCGCCGTCTCGCCCGGCAGCAATTCGCCGATGGGCGTGAGCGTCGTCTCGTCTTCGTAGCGCATCGGCAGGTGCAGCACGAGATCGATGTCGCGCGTCAAGCCAAGCTTGGCGAGCTTGTCGACCGGCTTGGAAGGCTTGACCGGCTTGGCGGCCTTCGCGGGCTTGGCGGTCTCGACGGCCTTAGCGACGGCCTTCGCGGTGGTCTTGACAGCCGGTTGCGCCTCTGCGGCGGAATCGGTCGGGCGCGATCGGGGCAACGGCATTACGCTCCTGGCAAGTACAATGACGGTTTTCTCTGGACGAACGGCGTGCGGGCCGCATCGGCGCCGCTTTGCGATCATAGCGGCTCGTGAGCCGTCTCGCCGCGCCCCGCCGCCGATCAACGCTGCATGTTCACGCTTTCCGATTTCGATTTCAATCTACCGCCCGAGCTCATCGCGCAGACGGCGCTGCCCGAGCGCAGCGCCAGCCGCCTGCTCGAAGTCGATGCGACGGCCTCGCCGCCGCGTTTCGTCGACCGGCGTTTCGCCGAGCTACCCGACTGCGTGCGCCGCGGCGATTTGCTCGTGTTCAACGATACCAAAGTGCTCAAGGCGCGCTTCTTCGGCCAGAAGGCGAGCGGCGGCAAGATCGAAGTGCTCGTCGAACGCCTGACGGGCGAGCAGACGGCCCTCGCGCAAATTCGCGCGAGCAAGAGCCCCGCGCCCGGCACGACGCTCAGGCTGGCCGACGCATTCGACGTGACCGTGGGGGAGCGCATCGAACCGTTCTACACGCTGCACTTTCCGCAAGCTTGCCTGACGCTCATCGAGCGCTACGGCCGCTTGCCGCTGCCGCCTTACATCGAGCACGATCCCGACGCCACCGACGAAACGCGCTATCAAACCGTGTTCGCGCAGAACCCGGGCGCCGTGGCGGCGCCCACCGCCGGCCTGCATTTCGACGAGGCGCTGCTCGCCAGGCTCGACCAGCAGGGCGTCGAGCGTGCGACGCTGACGCTGCATGTGGGCGCGGGCACGTTCCAGCCCGTGCGCGTCGAGAACATCTCCGAGCACAAGATGCACAGCGAGTGGTATCAGTTGCCGCAGACGCTCGTCGATAGGATCGCTGCCACGCGGGCGCGAGGCGGCCGGGTGATCGCCGTGGGAACGACCTCCATGCGCGCGCTCGAAGCCGCGGCGCGGGACGCGGACGCCGCCGGCCGGCCGCTCGCCGCCGCCAGCGCGGAAACCGACATCTTCATCACGCCCGGCTATCGTTTCCGCGTGGTCGACCGGCTCGTGACGAACTTTCATTTGCCGAAATCGACGCTGCTCATGCTCGTGAGCGCGTTCGCCGGCATCGAGACGATCCGCGAGGCGTACCGGCACGCGATCGAGCAACGCTATCGTTTCTTCAGCTACGGCGACGCCATGTTGCTGACGAAGGCCGCAAGCTGAAGGCGAACGGCATAATCGAATTACCCAAGCGGCGGCCGCCTAGACACCGGCCGCGCCCCCTTTCCCTGCGCCGGGCAGGCAGCAGGCCAGCGTCGGCGCGCCAGAGCGCCGCTCGAGGCCCATGCCAAGCGTATCCCGGCTGCGATAGGAGTCCAATATGACCGAAGGTCATACCATCGATAACGCCCCCTCGCCCGCACCGGGCCTCGGGGGCCTGAAGTTCGAGCTGCTTCGGACCGACGGCCGCGCGCGCCGCGGCCGCTTGACGCTGAACCACGGCGTGGTCGAAACGCCGATCTTCATGCCGGTCGGCACCTACGGCACGGTGAAGGCGGTCCAGCCGCGCGAGCTCGAAGAGATTCGCGCGCAGATCATCCTCGGCAACACCTTTCATCTCTGGCTGCGCCCGGGGCTCGAGACCGTCGCCGCGCATGGCGGCCTGCACGGCTTCATGGGCTGGCGGCGCCCGATCCTCACCGATTCGGGCGGCTTCCAAGTCTTCTCGCTAGGCGATCTGCGCAAGATCACCGAGGACGGCGTGACGTTCGCCTCTCCCGTGAACGGCGACAAGCTGTTCCTCTCGCCCGAAGTCTCGATGCAGATTCAAAAGGTGCTGAACTCCGACATCGTCATGCAATTCGACGAATGCACGCCGTACGCGACCGACGGCGTGCCGACGACGCACGAGGACGCCGCCGCGTCGATGCGCATGTCGCTGCGCTGGGCCAAGCGTTCGATCGACGAATTCGAGCGGCTCGCCAATCCGAACGCGCTGTTCGGCATCGTCCAGGGCGGCATGTTCGAAGACCTGCGCGACGAATCGCTCGCCGGTTTGTCGGAAGCGGGCTTTCACGGCCTGGCTATCGGCGGCCTGTCCGTGGGCGAGCCGAAAGAGGAAATGATGCGCGTGTTGGAGCACGTCGGCCCGAAGCTGCCGGCCGATAAACCGCATTACTTGATGGGCGTGGGCACGCCCGAGGATCTCGTCGCCGGCGTGGCCGCGGGCATCGACATGTTCGATTGCGTCATGCCCACGCGCAATGCGCGCAACGGCTGGCTCTTCACGCGCTTCGGCGACGTGAAAATCCGCAATGCAACGCATAAGAACTCGCTGCGCCCGCTCGACGAAACCTGCGGTTGCTACACCTGCCGTCACTTCACGCGCGGCTATTTGCATCATTTGCATCGAGTCGGCGAGATTCTCGGCGCGCAACTCAATACGATCCACAATCTGCATTACTACCTCGAACTCATGAGCGACATGCGCGAAGCCATCGAAACGGGCACGTTCGAGGCATTTCGTCAGCGTTTTCGAGACGAGCGCGCACGCGGCGTCGAATAGCGGCGCCGGGCGAAATCGTGCTTGCCCAGCGCCGCAACGGACGCCGGCGGCGCCGGGCTGACGCGCGCCAAGGCTCCGCGGCCGCCCGATTCGGTCTAGGTGGTAAAATACGCGGCTATTTTTCGATCGCTTCAGATCGTCCCGATCGTCACTTACGGAGAAACCAACGTGTCGCTGATTTCCAACGCATTCGCGCAAGGCGCAACCGGCGGCGGCGCCGAGTCGAGCCTGATGAGCTTTTTGCCGCTCATCCTCATGTTCGCGGTGCTGTACTTCATCATGATTCGCCCGCAGATGAAGCGTCAAAAGGAGCATCGCAATATGCTCGCCGCGATGGCCAAGGGTGACGAAGTCGTGACGAGCGGCGGCATGGTCGGCAAGGTAACGAAGGTCGGCGAAGCGTACGTCGGCGTCGAAATCGCCGAAGGCACGGAAATCACCGTGCAAAAATCGGCCGTCACGACGATTCTCCCGAAGGGCACGATCAAGTCGCTCTAATGCGGCTCACCGCCCGTCCTGCCCGGCCCGATGCGGCCCGGCGGGCGAGCGGCGCACCGCCACCACGCCAACCCACCCGTTCGGCTCCCTCATGAATCGCTATCCCCTTTGGAAATATGTCTTGATGGCCGTGGCGCTCCTCATCGGCCTTCTCTACACATTGCCCAACTTCTACGGCGAAGCGCCGGCCGTGCAGGTGCTCAGCGGCAAGGCGACGGTCAAGCTCGACACGTCCACCTACGCTGAAGTCGAAGCGGCGCTCGCGGCCAATCAGATCAAGCCCGACGACATCACGGTCGACACGGCCTCGGCCAACGCCAACATTCGCGTTCGCTTGAAGGACACCGACACGCAGTTGCGCGTGAAGGACGTGCTGCAAAAAGCGCTGAACCCCGATCCCAACGACCCGCAGTACGTCGTTGCGCTGAACCTGCAAAGCGCCTCGCCGCGCTGGCTCACGGCGCTGCACGCGCTGCCGATGTACCTCGGCCTGGACTTGCGCGGCGGCGTTCACTTCCTGATGCAAATCGACATGGCGGGCGCGCTGAACAAGCGTCTCGACTCCGACGCATCGGATGCGCGCACGCTCTTGCGCGACAAGAACATCCGCGAGGGCGGCGTCAATCGCGTCGGCCAATCGGTCGTGATCGCCTTCGCCGATCAAGCGACGGCCGACGCAGCCCGCGCCGAGCTCACCCGCGCGGTCACGGAACTGCAATGGACCACGCAAGCGGCCGCCGCGGGCGGCGTGCAAGTGGTCGGCACGTTCGCGCCCGCGCAGCAGCGCGCGGTCGAGGAAGCAGCCGTCAAGCAAAACATCACGACGCTGCACAACCGCGTCAACGAACTGGGCGTGGCCGAGCCCGTGATCCAGCAACAAGGCGCCGACCGCATCGTCGTCGAACTGCCGGGCGTGCAAGACACGGCGAAAGCCAAGGAAATCATCGGCCGCACGGCCACGCTCGAGGCGCGCTTGGCCGATCCGGTCAATACCCATCCCGCCCCCGGCGAGGCTGTGCCCCCGGGCGACGAGCTCTTCACCGAAGGCAGCCAAGCACCGGTGCTGCTGCGCAAGCAAGTGATCTTCACCGGCGACAGCATCATCGACGCGTCGGCCGGCTTCGACGAGCACCAGCGCCCCTCCGTCAACATCCGCCTGAACTCGTCGGCGGGCCGTGCGGTGGCGAGCGTGTCGCGCGACAACATCGGCAAGCCGATGGCGATGGTGCTGTTCGAGAAGGGCAAGGGCCAGGTGCTGACGGTCGCGACGATCCAGTCCGAACTCGGCGATCGCTTCCAGATCACGGGCCAACCCACGCCGCAAGCGGCCACCGATCTCGCCTTGCTGTTGCGCGCGGGCTCGCTCGCCGCACCGATGGACATCATCGAAGAGCGCACGATCGGGCCGAGCCTCGGCGCCGACAACATCAAGAAGGGCTTCGATTCGGTCATCTACGGCTTTGCCGCGATCGCCATCTTCATGGTCGCCTACTATCTGCTGTTCGGTCTCGTCTCGGTGATCGGCCTGTCGGTGAACCTGCTGTTGCTGATCGCCGTGCTGTCGATGCTGCAAGCGACGCTCACGCTGCCGGGCATCGCCGCTATCGCGCTCGCGCTCGGCATGGCGATCGACTCGAACGTGCTCATCAACGAGCGCGTGCGCGAAGAACTGCGTCACGGCGCACCGCCGCAGTTGGCGATTCAGAACGGCTACGCGCACGCTTGGGCGACGATTCTCGATTCGAACGTGACGACGCTGATCGCCGGCCTCGCACTGCTCGCCTTCGGCTCGGGCCCGGTGCGCGGCTTCGCCATCGTCCACTGCATCGGCATCTTGACGTCCATGTTCTCGGCCGTGTTCTTCTCGCGCGGTATCGTCAATGCCTGGTACGGCGGCAAGAAAAAGCTGAAGACGCTCGCGATCGGCCAAGTTTGGCGTCCGGCAGGCGCCGAAGCGATGGCTTATTCGCAGCCGCAAGCAAGCCTCGGCGTAGATGCCGATACGGACACGATGCGAGCCACGAAAGCGATCGCAGCGCAACCGAAGAGCAAAGGCGGACGCAGCGGCCCGAAGCCGGTTCTGCGCAATCGCGCGCGCGAGAACGCGGCGCCGCGCAAACCGGGCTCGTCCCGCTAATCGGTTCACGAGGACCGGGAGACAAGAACATGGAATTTTTCCGTATCCGCAAGGATATTCCCTTCATGCAGCGCGCGTTGATCTTCAACGCGATCTCGTTTTTGACGTTCTTCGCGGCGGTGTTTTTTCTGCTGCATCGCGGCCTGCACTTGTCGGTGGAATTCACGGGCGGCACCGTCATCGAAGTTCAGTATCCGCAAGCCGCACAGCTCGAGCCGGTCCGCACGACGCTCGGCACACTGG
Source organism: Trinickia sp. Y13 (assembly GCF_029522115.1). Classification (GTDB taxonomy): domain Bacteria; phylum Pseudomonadota; class Gammaproteobacteria; order Burkholderiales; family Burkholderiaceae; genus Trinickia. Next base: position 154,961 of record NZ_JAKWFK010000006.1, read on the forward strand.
GCTATGGCGACGCGCAAGTGCAGACGTTCGGCACGTCGCGCGACGTCATGATTCGGCTGCCGTTGAAGCAAGGCTTGACCTCCTCGCAACAGAGCGAGCAGGTCATGACCGCGCTCAAGACGCAAAACGCGTCCGTGCAACTTCAGCGCGTCGAGTTCGTCGGCCCGCAGGTGGGCAAGGAACTGGCCACCGACGGCTTGCTCGCGCTCGCGTGCGTCGTTGCGGGCATCGTCATCTATCTGTCGTTTCGCTTCGAATGGAAGTACGCCGTGGCCGGCGTCATCGCGAACTTGCACGACGTCGTGATCATTCTCGGCTTCTTCGCCTTCTTCCAATGGGAGTTCTCGCTGTCGGTCCTCGCTGCAGTGCTGGCCGTGCTCGGCTACTCGGTGAACGAATCGGTCGTGATCTTCGACCGGATCCGCGAGACGTTCCGCCGCGAACGCAAGATGACGGTGATGGAAGTCATCAACCACGCGATCACGAGCACGATGTCGCGCACGGTCATCACGCACGGCTGCACGCAGATGATGGTGCTGTCGATGTTCTTGTTCGGCGGGCCGACACTGCATTATTTCGCGCTCGCGCTGACGATCGGTATCTGCTTCGGCATTTACTCGTCCGTGTTCGTCGCGGCCGCGCTCGCGATGTGGCTCGGCGTGAAGCGTGAAGACTTGCTCAAGGAAAAGAAACCTCGCCACGATCCGAGCGATCCGAACGCCGGTGCGGAGGTTTGAGCATCGAGTTGCTTAGGCGCTAGCTGGCCCGCAGGCCTATTCGGAAAGCTTCGGGACGCTACGGCGAAAACGGCGCGCAACGCGGTTCTTACCGCTGCGCGCCGTTTTTCTTTGCCCGCTTTCTGCAATCAAGCTCAGCGATTACGTTCCGCTAGAGTCCGGGGGGCTCGACTTATCCGTCGGGGTTGGCTTGACGGCGTGATGGCGATGCTTGGCCGAGGTGCGGGCGTGGGTGCTCGCTTTTCCGGTAGCGTGCGTGCGCGTGCGCGCGCCGGCGGTGCGCTTGTCCGTGTTCGCCGCATCCTGCCCGTTCGACTGAGCGGCGCCCTCCGCTCCCATTTGACCGGACGTCGCCGCACCGGCATGGGTACCCGCATTCGTACCGGCAGCGCCCGGCGTCTTCACTCCTGCATTCGTGCCGGAATCCACGCCTGCTTTTGCACCGGCGCCCGCGCCAGTGGCCATGCCGCCCGTGCCGCTCGTATCTGCGCCCGAGGTCGCGCTCAACGAGGTTTGGCCGCCCAGCGTGCCCGCAGCCACCGTGCTACCCGTATCGCTGCCCGCAGCGAATGCCATCGTCGATGCAAGCACCGTCACACCGGTTGCCGCCAAGAGCGTCCAACGCTTCGTCTTCGTCATCCGAATCTCCTAAAACAAGTTGCGGTGAGTGGATTCTATGAAGACGCTTCTCTCCCACACGTTACGGGTTGTTTCGGGACGCAACAGCATGAACGCGAACGGCGCGTGCTTCTTATATAGCGCGGCGGTTTTTGCGGCGTCGGCCGTCTCATCAAGTCACACTCTTCACATCTCCTATCATTCGCCGATCCAAGCGCACCCTCACTTGAACCCAAGCACCCTGCGCGCGGCAACGAGCGCAACGAAGCTCACCAGCGCGGCGAACATCAAGTAAAAACTCGGCGCGACCTTCTCGCCCGTCGCGCGAATCAGCCAAGCAATGATGAATGGCCCGAAGCCGCCAAAGATCGTCACCGCGATGTTGTAGGCGAGGGATAGTCCGGTCGTGCGCGTCGCAACCGGGAAGATTTCCGACAGCAAGCCCGGCAACGCCGCAAAATAACCGGTAACCATCACGCCCAAGGCTATTTGCACGGCAATCAGCGTCGCGGCGCTCGGCCGGGCGACGAGCCAGGCGAACGCGGGATAGACGAGCACGAGCATGAGGGCGGCCGACGTCAGCATCAGGCCTGTCCGGCCGATCCTATCGGACCAATGACCGACCACCGGCGAACCGATCATTTGGATCAGCCCTGTCAGCACGACGGCCGAAAACGCCACGGACGGAGGCAAACCCAACTGCTTCACGCCGTAGGTGGGCATGAACAGCACCAAGTAAGTAGCCACCGTGCCGAGCACGACGATGCCGATCGCAATCAAGAGCCGCACCTTCTGCCCGGCGAAGGTGTCTCGCAGCGGCGATGGGGTCGTTTCCGCGGCGAGAAATTCGGGGGACTCGTCGACATGCGAGCGAATGTAGTAAGCGATTGGCCCGAGCAGCAAGCCGAACACGAACGGCACACGCCAGCCCCAAGCCATCAACTGGTCGGGCGTGAGCGTGCCCGTGAGCACGGTGCCGAACACCGCCGCTAGCACGGTCGTGAGCCCCTGGCTCGCCACCTGCCAACTCGCGAAGAAGCCGCGCCGATGCGGCACGTGCTCTGCGAGAAATGCCGTCGCGCTGCCGAACTCGCCTCCGGCCGAGAAGCCCTGCATCAAACGCGCGAGCACAAGAATGAGCGGCGCGGCAATGCCGATCTGCTGGTAGGTCGGCAACACGACAATGATCGCAGTGCCCAGCATCATCAACAGAATCGAGAGCGTGAGGGCCGCTTTGCGCCCGGCGCGATCGGCATAAGCGCCGATCACGATCGCGCCGAGCGGACGCATGAAGAAGGACACGCCGAAGGTGCCGAGCGTGAGCAATAGTGAGACGGTGTCGTTGCCCGCGGGAAAGAACAACTTCGCGATAACGACCGCGAAAAAACCGTACACGACGAGATCGAACCACTCGAGCGCATTGCCGATCGAAGTCGCTACGACGGCGCGCCAGATATGGCCACGCGAAGTCATCGATGCTGCCGCCAACGTATCACTCATGCCTGTCTCCCGTTGAGGAATCATCGGCGCAGCGCCGCTTGCAGCGAAGGCCACGCCGTTGCGCCGAATTAGGTGCGTACACAACCAAATGCACCCCGCTTGGCGGCTGGCGCCAAGTATGGCCCGCAAAAATGCCACATGCAACGCGCCGATTCTCAGGGAACGAAAAAACCGCCCGAAGCGAAGGGCTCGCGGGCGGTTTTCGACTACGCGTTTGCGTGGCGGTCAAGCGGCTCCCCAGGGCGGCTGCACGCCGCTCGAGCCACGCCCGACCCGTCGGCCGGTGCGAACTTCGGCGCTTACTGCTTGATGCCCTCGGCTTGAATTTCGAGCTTGGTGTCCATGTTGAAACCGTACGTCTTGCCGAAATCGAGGCCGAATTCATCGCGCGGGAAATCGGTCGCAGCCTCGACGCCGCACACTTCGCGCTTGAGCATCGGATGCTGCATGCACTTGAACGATTCGATCTTCAGGTTCACGGGCTTGCTCACGCCGTGCAACGTCAACGTGCCGATCACTTCGACGGGCTTGTCGCCATCGAACTTGATTTGCGTGCCTTTGTAGGTTGCCTTCGGATATTGCTTCACGTCGAAGAAATTGGCCTCTTGCAAATGCTCGTTGAGCGTCGCATTGCCCGTGTCGATCGAAGCGGCGTCGATCGTCACGTCCACCGAGCCGGTTTTAGCCTTGCGATCGAGGGTGACCGTGCCCGTCGTCTTCGTGAATTTGCCGCGCCAGACGGACAGCCCGCCGAAGTGATCGGCGGCGAAGCTCGGGTAAGTGTGATTCGGATCGAGCTGATACGTGTCGGCCGCGAAGGCGGGGCTGAGCGAGGCGATCGAAGCAGCGGCCAACGCTGCGCTAATGAGCGTATGGATCTTCAATGGATTCTCCTGATGGGTAGCCGCCCGGCCGGGCGGCGAGCAAACGATGACGATGCAAGCCCGATGCGGTGAGACTTTCGCAGCGGCTTTACGACTTCTTGGGTACGACGATATGAAACTTGATGGTGACTTCGTCGGCGACCGTGGAGGTGTCTTTCCACTCGCCGGTGCCGACGTCGAACTTCAGGCGGCTGATCGGCACGGCGCCGTCGAATGTTTGCGCGCCGGCTTGCTGTGCAACCGTCATCGGGAACGTGACGGTCTGCGCTTTGCCTTTGATCGTGAGCGTACCCGTCACGTTGTATTTATTCGGCCCCGCCGAGGCGATCGACGACGACACGAACGTCGCCTTCGGGTACGTCTTGGCATCGAACCATTCTTTGCCGCGCACCTGTTCGTTGTAGCTGTCGTCGCCGAGGTCGTAGCTGCCGACGTCGACGCTCAACTGCGCGCTTGCCGCGGCCGGCTTGGCCGGATCGAAGCTCACTTTAGCGTCGAACTTCTTGAACTTGCCTTCGACCGGCACGTTCATTTGTTTGGAGATGGCGCTGATCGTGCTCTTAGCCGCATCCGCCTGCGCAAAGGCGAGGCTCGTGGCCGCCATCGAGGCGGCCGCGAATGCGGCGATCATGTAGCGGTAAAACGAAGCTTTCATAACGGTCCTTCCTGGTTGACGTCGTTTTTCTTTCAGGTTGCTTGCGGGCGGCGCAGGCAGGCGGCGGCATCGGATCGATCTCGCTAACGAACCGACTCTATCTCGGCTTTATTTCAAAAACGGCAGCATCCGAGACAGCAAGCGGTCTCGATCGACCCACTGATGCTTGAGCGCGGCGCCTACGTGGGCCAGCACGAGCGCCGCCAAGGTGTAGTTCAGAGCGAGGTGCGCCGTCTTGAACACCGCCTTGAGCGTCGGATCGGGCGCGATCAACCGCGGCAGCGGTACGATGCCGAGATAGACGACCGGCACGTTCGACGCCGAGCTGAACAAATAGCCGGTGATCGGGATGACGATCATCAGCACGTACAGCAACGCATGAACGAGGTGCGCGGCCGTCCGCTGCCACGCTGGCGTGCCGAGCGGCAATGGCGGCGCGCGGTGCGTGGCGCGCCACAGAATGCGCAGCGTCGCGAGGGCGAACACCGTCACCCCGATCCACTTGTGCCACGAGACGTAACGCAGCTTGGCCGGCGTGAAGCCGTGAATGCTCGTCATGATCCAGCCGAGCGCGAAGCCGCAGATCATCAGCGCGGCAATGAGCCAATGCAAGCTGATCGCCGTGGACGTATAACGCTCGTCGTAATCGACGGTAAACAAATCGCGGTGTGTCATTGCCATGCTACGAATAGGGTATGGTCGTCATGCTACCCGAAGCCGCTCATTCTTGCGGGGCGGCGCCCGGCGCGCAAAACGTCCAGACGACGGCCGAGCGTGGCGCGAAAGTTGCCCCTGTCCACCCTGCAATGCAATGGGTTGTGCCGGCCGGATCGCCTCGCGGACGTGCGCATTGCACCCCATTTGGTAAGATGGACGCGGGTTTGCGGGGTATCGGCGAGTTTCCGAGCCGCGCGCCGAAGGCTCCGGTCTATGAAGTCGACACGCAACGCTTATGAACCGAAACGACCTCATTGCATGCCACGACTGCGACGCACTGTTGCGAAAATCGCTTCATTGCGTGAAGGGAAGCGCCCGGTGCCCGCGCTGCGATGCATTGCTCTATCGCCCGAGCGCGGTTCAACTCGAGCGGATCAGCGCGCTCACGCTCGCCGCCTTGTTCACGTTCCTCATCGCCCAGGGCTTCCCGATCGTCGAATTGGAACTGAACGGCGTGACGTCCCAGACAACGCTGGCCGGCGCGCTCGTCGCCCTATGGAACGAAGGGATGGAGCTCGTCGCGGTGGCCGTGTTTTGTTCGACAATCCTGTTTCCGCTGATCGAATTGACCGCGCTGCTCTATGTGTTGATGCCGATCCGCGCCGGGGTCGTGCCGCCGGGCTTCAATCTCGTGCTGCGTGCCATTCAATTCGTGCGGCCCTGGGGGATGATCGAAGTCTTGATGCTCGGCATCCTCGTGACCATCGTGAAAATGACGAGCCTTGCGCGCGTGGTCCCGGAAGCCGCGCTATTCGCATTCGGCGCGTTGACGCTGATGCTGGCCGTCGTCGTGCTGTTCGATCCGCGCGCCCTGTGGGACATCGCCGACGGCATCGAGCAACGCAGGTCTCGCAACGCCAAGGGGCGGCGCGATGCTACGGCGCTCGCCTCGCCCCCGCACCGAAGCACGCACGCGCCATGAAATATCTGAGCGCCGCCCGTGCCGGCATGATCGGCTGCCACGCCTGCGGACAAGTGCAGACGCGCGAAGCGGCAACGCGCGTGCGGCCCGCGCAGCGCTGCGCTCGATGCGGCGCGACGCTTCATGTGCGCAACCCCGGCAGCATCACACGCACTTGGGCGCTGCTCATCGCCGCCGCGATTCTCTACATCCCCGCCAATCTGCTGCCGGTGCTGCACACCGCGTCCCTGTTCGGCAACGAGGACGACACCATCATGAGCGGCGTCGTCTACTTCTGGGTATCGGGCGATTGGCCGCTCGCCGTGATCGTCTTCGTCGCGAGCATCCTCGTGCCGATGCTCAAACTGAGCGTGCTTGCGCTGCTCGCATGGACCACGCAGCGCGGCTCCGACTGGCGCCCGCTCGAGCGCACCAAGCTCTATCGCATCGTGGAGCGCATCGGACGATGGTCGATGCTCGACGTGTTCGTCGTGACGCTGACCGTCGCGCTCGTGCGCTTCAAGTCGCTGGCGGTCATCACCGCGGGTTGGGGTGCGCTCGCCTTCGCCTGCGTCGTCGTGCTCACGATGATGGCGGCGCTCCAATTCGATCCGCGCTTGATCTGGGATTGCGCAGAGGCGCGGAACGAACGTTCTTCGACGAGAAACACTCCATGAATAGCCCGCACGGACAGAGCCCTTCCCCGAACGGCGGCCCGCCGCAAGGCCCCGAGCTGCCGCCCGATTTGCCCGAGCCCGTCGTCGCGCCGCGCGGCGGTTGGCTGCCGTCGCTGGTCTGGCTGGTGCCGCTCGTCGCGGCGCTCATCGGTATCGCGCTCGTCGCCAAATCCGTGCTCGATCGCGGCCCCACGATCACCATCAGCTTCACGACCGCCGAGGGGCTAGAACCGGGCAAGACGAAGGTCAAGTACAAGGACGTCGACATCGGCTCGGTGAAGACGATTCGGCTCTCGCGCGATCATTCGCGCGTTCTGGTTTCGGTGCAGCTCACCAAGGAAGCCGAGGACTTCGCGGTGGAAGACACGCGGTTTTGGATCGTGCGTCCGCGCATCGGCACGACCGGCATCACGGGACTCGGTACCTTGCTGTCGGGCTCCTATATCGGCGTCGATGCGGGCCGCTCGCACGAATCGCAATCGGACTTCGTCGGTCTGGAAAAACCGCCTGCCGTCACGGGCGACCAGAAAGGGCGCCGCTTCTCTTTGCACGGCGCTTCGCTCGGATCCATCGACATCGGCTCGCCCGTCTATTACCGGCGCGTGCAGGTGGGACAAGTCGTCGGTTTCTCGCTCGATCGGGACGGCACGGGCGTGTCGATCGATGTGTTCATCGATTCGCCCTACGATCAATACGTCGGCCTCAATTCGCGTTGGTGGCACGCCAGCGGAGTCGATCTGCGGCTCGATTCGAACGGCCTCAAGCTGAACACGCAATCGCTCGCCACCGTCGTGATCGGCGGCCTCGCGTTTCAGTCTCCGCCGGGTGAGCGCGCCGGCAAGGAAGCGCCCGACGACACGGTCTTCACGCTGGCGGCAAACGAGGGCGATGCGATGCGCGCCCCCGACGGACCGCCGCTCACCGTCGTCATGAACTTCAATCAGTCGCTGCGCGGCCTGTCGGTCGGCGCAACGGTCGATTTCCGCGGTATCGAACTGGGCGAGGTCACGGCTATCGGCGTTCACTACGATCCGAAGGCGCGCGACTTCACGATGCCGGTCACGATGAATCTGTACCCGGACCGCCTCGGCCAGAAGTTCCGAGAATCGGTGGAGCGCGGCGGCGAAGCGGCGGGCAAGGAGTTACTGCGCACCCTCGTCGCGCACGGATTGCGCGGCCAATTGCGCACCGGTAATTTGCTGACGAACCAACTCTACGTAGCGCTCGATCTGTTCCCGAAAGCGAAGCCGGTCTCGATCGACGTCAACCGCGAGCCGTTTGAGCTGCCGACGGTGCCCAATGCGCTCGAAGAGCTGCAGGTGCAAGTGGCCGACATCGCGAGAAAGCTCGATCAAATCCCGTTCGACGAACTGAGCAAGAATCTGAACGGCACGCTGCAAAGCGCGAACAGCCTGTTCAAGCAACTCGACACGCAGTTGGCGCCGCAGGCGCGCGAGACGCTGGCGGCGGCTCAGCGCACCTTCGGCGCGGCGCAGTCCACGCTGCAGCAGGACTCGCCGCTGCAGTCGGACATGCATCAGGCGCTGACGCAGCTCACGCAGACGCTGCAGACGCTCAATGCGCTCGCCGACTATCTCGAACGCCATCCGGAATCGCTGCTGCGCGGCAAAAACAAGGATCCGAAACAGCCATGAAGCCCGACCGATTCGCTTTCATCGCGCGCCCGGCCGCATCGGCCGCCGTCTGCGCCGCGCTGGTCGGCGCGACGCTTCTATCGGGTTGCGCCTCGCCGCCCGAGAGCCGGTTCTATACGCTCGGCGCGGGTGCGGATGCCGCGCCGCCCACCGCCAACGAAGCGCCCAAGCCCGCGCTTCTGATCGAAGTGCCGACGGTGCAGATGCCCGCGCAAGTCGCGCGCAATCAGCTCGTTGTGCAAGACGACGCGACGCGCGTGACCGTGCTCGAGCAGGAACGTTGGGCCTCCCCCCCAGCCGATGAATTGCGGCGTGCGCTCTCGGGCGATCTGGCGGCGCGGCTCGGGACCTTCGACGTGTTCGGCTCGCCGCACCCGGAGAACGTGCCTGTCTATCGGATCGCCGTGAACGTGCGCCGGTTCGAATCGTGGCCCGGCTCGCGGGCCGTGCTCGATACCGTTTGGAGTGTGCGCTCACTGCGCACGCATGCCGTGGTGACATGCAATACTGTCGAAACCGAAACCGTCGGGCCCGGTTACGATGCGCTCGTTGCGGGGCATCGACGCGCGATCGGCAAGCTCGCCGATACGATTGCGTCGACCGTGCGGGCGTTGGCGTCGAGCGGACGCGAGCCCGTGCTGGGCGCCGACGCGTGCGCCGTTGGGGCGCCTTCGACGGTCAAGGGCGGGGGGACCTCGTAGCAACGCGGCCTCAGCCGAGCGCCGCCGCGTACAATGACGCCTTTGCACGCTCGGTTTCCCCCATGTCCTCCCCCACTGCGTTCGATTTTTTTGCCCCCTGCCCACGCGGGCTCGAAGCCGCGCTCGCCGCCGAACTCGCGGAGATTGCGCAGCGCTTGCCGAGCGCGGCCGGCGCGCCGCGCTTCGAAGCGGGCGCGCAAGTGCCGGGCGGCGTCCATTTCCGCGGGGGTTGGGCAGAAGGCATGGCGGCGAATCTGCATTCGCGCATCGCGAGCCGCGTGCTGCTCAAGATTGCCGAGCGGCCCTATCGCAATGAGCAAGACATTTACGCGCTGGCGGCCGAGCAGCAGTGGGAACGCTGGTTTTCGGCGAACGAGACGTTGCGGGTGGACGTCACGGCCATCAAATCGCCGCTGCGCAGCCTCGAATTCGCGACTCTGCGCGTGAAAGACGCCGTCTGCGATCGCTTGCGCAGCGTCAGCGGCGCGCGCCCGAGCGTCGACACGGCGCAGCCGGACGTGCGCATCTTCGCGTTCCTGACCGCCACGGCCTGCACGCTCTACCTCGATACCTCGGGCGAACCGCTGTTCAAACGCGGCTGGCGCCTGGATAAAGGCGCCGCGCCGCTGCGCGAGAACTTGGCGGCGGGAATCCTGCGCGTAACCGGTTGGACGCCCGGCACGCCGCTCTACGATCCGATGTGCGGCAGCGGCACGTTCATCGCCGAGGCCGCGCAGATTGCGCTCGGCGTCGCCCCCGGCGTGGAACGCCGCTTCGGTTTCGAAAAGCTCAAACAGTACGACGTGTCGGCCTGGCAAGCGATGAAGGTGGCCGCCCTAGACGCAAAGCGCGTCGCGAGCACAAGCCGCGCGCAAATGCCGATCTTCGGCAGCGACATCTCGGGCGACATGCTCGAGAAAGCCCGCGCGAACTTGGCTCGCGCCGGCGTGCCCGGCCTTTGGCTCAAGCAGCTCGACGCGCGCGCGATCGTGCCGCCGACCGACGAGCCGGGCATCATCGTCGCGAACCCGCCTTACGGCGAGCGCATTGCAGTGCGCGGACGCGGCCCGCGCGGCGAACTGCGCGAGCCGCGTCACGGCGGCCGCGACCCGGGCGTCGAATCGTTCAGCCGCGCCCAGCCCGATGCTGCCGACAGCGAATTCTTCCGCGCCTTCGGCGATGCGCTCAAACAGCGCTTCACCGGCTGGCGCGCCTTCGTCTTGACTGCCGATCGCTCGCTTCCGGGACAAATGCGGTTGCGCGAATCGACGAAGACCCCTCTGTTCAACGGCGCGCTCGAATGCCGGCTGTTCCGTTTCGATCTCGTGGCGGGCAGCGTCAAGGCGCGCCCGGCGCAGCAAGACCCGCAGGACGCGGCCGGCGAGTAACGCCGCTCGCCAGGTGACACGCTCCGCAAAATAGGGACAAGCTGCTGACAGAACGTTGTCAGCAGCGCCGGCGCAGACTCTCTCCTACGCCAACCGGCGCCTTGCCCAGCTTGCTTCCCCACCTTCGACGGAGACTGTCATGACAGCTGTTGCCACTGCCACGCGCGTGCTTGCCTGGTTCGAAATTCCCGCACTCGATTTCGCGCGCGCCGTGCGCTTCTACGAGGCCGCGCTCGACGCTCCGCTGCGACGCGAAGTGTTCGGCGGCATGCCTATGGCCGTATTCGCGCACGAAGACGAAGCGACGGGCGGTGCGATCGTCTGCAACCCGCGCGATATGCGTCCGTCGGTAACGGGCGACGGCGTCGCCGTCTACTTGAACGCCGAACCCACTCTGCAAGCCACCCTCGATCGAATCGAGCCGGCCGGCGGCAAGATCGACGGCTCGATCGTCGAATTGCCGAACGACATCGGGTACATCGCCTTCTTCTTCATCGATACGGAGGGCAACCGGGTCGGCCTGCATTCGCGGCATCTGCGTTGAGCATTACACTTGCGCCATGAGCCGACGCGCCGATCGCTTGTTCCAAATCGCTGAATTGCTGCGGGGCCGGCGTTTGACGACCGCGCAGCAATTGGCCGAATGGCTGCGGGTATCGCAGCGCACCGTGTATCGGGATGTGCGCGACCTGCAGTTGTCGGGCGTGCCGATCGAGGGCGAAGCCGGCATTGGCTACCGGCTCAGCCGCTCGGCCAGCCTGCCGCCGTTGACTTTTACGGCCGAGGAGCTGGCGGCGCTGGCGGCGGGCGCGCGCATGATCGAGACCTGGGGCGGCGCAGCGCTCGCTAGCGGAGCGCGCAGCGCGCTGGCGAAAGTGGCTTCGGCCATGCCGGCCGATAAACGTGCGACGCTCGAGCGGCTTGCCGTGTTCGCACCGTCGTTTCACATCGATCGCGAGTTTTCGGAGAAGGTCGATACGCTGCATCGCGCCGTCGATACGCGCCACATCGTCAGCTTCGCCTACCGGGACCGCCAAGGCGCTTGCACGCAGCGGCGCATCTGGCCGCTCAGTCTCGTTTATTGGGGCGGACGCTGGACCGTCGGCGCTTGGTGCGAGCTACGTGGCGATTTCCGCAATTTCGACATCGCGCAAATGACGAGCGTCGAGCAGAACGAATCGTTTCCAGACATCGAAGGACGGCGGCTCGCCGATTACCTACGGCGTGTCGAAGCCCCTTCGGAGCACAAGGCATCGCAAACGCGCTCACGGTGAAAACCTAGCGAGCGCTCGAGCCAACCGCTGGGTCCGAAACGGCGGACTGATCGGGGCCGTCTTTGCGGCGCCGGTTGCCTCGCAAACAGCAACCGCAACCGGCGCGCACCTCACTCGACGGCCTTCACCATGTCTTCGATGACTTTCTTGGCGTCGCCGAAGACCATCATCGTCTTGTCCATATAGAAAAGCTCGTTGTCGAGCCCCGCGTACCCCGCCGCCATCGACCGCTTATTGACGATCACAGTGCGCGCCTTGTAGGCCTCGATGATCGGCATGCCGGCAATCGGCGATTTCGGATCGTTCTTGGCCGCGGGATTGACGACATCGTTAGCGCCGAGCACGAGCACGACATCCGTCTGACCGAACTCGTTGTTGATGTCCTCCATCTCGTAGACGAGGTCGTACGGCACTTCCGCCTCGGCGAGCAGCACGTTCATGTGTCCCGGCATCCGGCCCGCGACCGGGTGGATGGCGTAACGCACGTCCACGCCCTTCTCGATGAGCTTGTCGGTCAGTTCCTTGAGCGCATGCTGCGCGCGCGCCACGGCCAAGCCATAGCCGGGCACGATGACGACCGATTCCGCATTGCCGAGCATGAACGAGGCGTCTTCGGCCGAACCCGACTTCACGGGCCGCTGCTCCGCCGTCCCGCCCGCAGCCGCCGCGCCCGGCTCCGCACCGAACCCGCCGAGCAACACGTTGAAGAACGAGCGATTCATCGCATGGCACATGATGTACGACAGGATCGCGCCCGAGGAACCGACGAGCGAGCCTGCGATGATCAGCATCGCGTTGTTCAGCGAGAAGCCGATACCTGCCGCCGCCCATCCCGAATAGGAGTTCAGCATCGACACGACGACCGGCATGTCTGCGCCGCCGATCGGGATGATGATGAGCACCCCGAGCGCGAACGCGATGAGCGTCATGATGATGAACGGCAGCCACGATTGCGTCAGGAAAAAGATGATGCCGAAGCCGAGCATGCCGAGCGCGAGCATCAGATTGATCAGATGCTGGCCCGGATAGACGACTGGCGCCCCCTGAAACAAGCGGAACTTGTATTTACCCGACAGCTTGCCGAACGCGATGACCGAACCGCTGAACGTGATGGCGCCGACGAACGTGCCGATGAACAACTCGATGCGGTTGCCGTAGGGCAAGAAGCTCGCGTCGGGCGCATCGGCCGGGACGAGCCCGAACGCGGCCGGCTCGCTGACGACGGCATACGCGATTGCCACGGCGGCCAAACCGATGAGCGAGTGCATGGCTGCAACGAGTTCGGGCATCTTCGTCATTTCGACGCGCGCCGCGACATAGGCGCCCACGGCCCCGCCGACGACGAGCGCCGCGAACAGCAAGCCGAGCCCGAGCGCGAGATTGGACCCGAGCAGCGCCGCCTGCCTGACGATGAGCACGATCGTGGTCAGGATCGCGATCGCCATGCCGGCCATGCCGAATACATTGCCGGCGCGCGCGCTCTTCGGATTGGACAGCCCCTTGAGCGCTTGAATGAAACAGACCGACGCGAGCAGATACAGCAGCGTGACGACGTTCATGCTCATTTACGCCCCCCCCTTCTTCGTCTCTTTCTTCGGCTCTTTTTTCTTGAACATCTCGAGCATGCGCCGCGTCACGAGAAAGCCGCCGAACACGTTGACGGCTGCAAGCAGCACGGCGAACGTGCCGAAGAACTTGCCCGGGCCGCCGATGGTGAGACCGGTTGCGAGCATGGCGCCGACGATCACGATGGCCGAAATCGCGTTGGTCACGGCCATGAGCGGCGTATGCAGCGCCGGCGTCACATTCCAAACCACGTGATAGCCGACATAGACGGCCAGCACGAAGATGATCAGATTGATGACGGTATGGTTGATGATTTCCATCGCCTCGCTCCTTATGCCGGCTTGCGGGTCACGGCGCCGTCGCGGGCCAGCAACGTGGCCGCGACGATGTCGTCGTTCATGTCGATGTTCAGCGCACCCTCCTTCGTGACGATCAACTTCAGGAAGTCGAACAGATTGCGCGCATAGAGCGAGGATGCGTCGGCGGCGACCATCGCAGGCAGATTCGTATGGCCCACGATGGTGACCCCGTGCTTGGTCACGACCTTATCGGGCTCGGTGAGCGGGCAATTGCCGCCGCGCACGCCCGGCATGCCGGCCAGCTCTGCCCCACGGCCTGCGGCCAAATCGACGACGACCGAACCGGGGCGCATGGCCTGCACCGTTTCGGGCGGCAACAGCGTGGGCGCGTCGCGCCCGGGAATCAATGCCGTCGTGATGACGATGTCGGCCGCCTTGGCGCGCTCGTGAACGGCCGCCGACTGGCGCGCAAGCCACGAGGGCGGCATGGGCCGCGCGTAGCCGCCAACGCCTTCGGCCGCTTCGCGCTCCTCCTGCGTCTCGAAAGGCACGTCGAGGAACTTCGCGCCGAGCGATTCGATTTGCTCTTTGACGGCGGGGCGCACGTCGGAGGCCTCGATCACGGCGCCAAGGCGCCGCGCCGTGGCGATCGCCTGCAAGCCCGCGACGCCGGCGCCGAGAATCAGCACGCGCGCGGCTTTGACGGTGCCCGCGGCCGTCATCAGCATCGGCATGAAACGCGGATAGAGATCGGCGGCAATCAGCACGGCCTTGTAGCCCGCTATGTTCGCTTGCGAGGACAAGACGTCGAGGCTCTGTGCGCGCGTCGTGCGCGGCGCGGCTTCGAGCGCGAACGCCGTGAGGCCCGCTTGCGCGATGCGCTCGGCGTTGGCGGCGTTGAACGGATCGAGCATGCCCACCAATACGGCGCCGCGCTTGACCAACGCAAGCTCGGTTTCGCTGGGCGACTGCACTTTGAGGACGAGATCGGCGCCCAACGCCGCGTCGGCTTCGACAAGTTCGGCGCCGGCGGCTGCGTAAGCGTCGTCGGTGAAGCTGGCGGCCGCTCCCGCGCCGCGCTCGATCGTGACGCGATGCCCTGCTTGGACGTATTTCTTCACCGTCTCGGGCGTCGCGGCGACGCGCGCTTCGTGCGCATGCGTCTCGGCTGGCACTCCGATGTGCATCGTTGAATCCTCCTCACCTGCTCGTGATTGAAGCGAAGATGGGCCGACGATGCTGCGCCGACTCCATCGTTTGAATACGACTACACGGCTGCAAGAGAACGCTGGGCCGCGCCCAGTAGGCGCTCTGCTCGCGGGCAGGCCCCTTGGAGACGGCGCCACGCGCGCCTGGCACGGCCACGGCACGCTGAGCGTCACTTTAACCGAAGTCGCCCCGACTCGAAAAAAATCGGTGCCACAAAGCAGTAGGCCGCCCAATGGCATCGAGCAGCCTCGATCCGCAGCAGCCACCTCAAGCCGTTGCGCCCGCGATCCAGTGGTCAGCGAGCACCGCACGCAGTGCCGCGTGCGAGCGCGCCCGGCAGCGCCGCGCGCCAACCGGTAAAATGGCGCCCATGAAACAGGAACGCTGGGCGCCCCACGTAACCGTGGCGGCAGTCGTCGAACGAGAAGGCCGTTTTCTGGTCGTCGAGGAGCAAACGTCCGAAGGTTTGCGCATCAATCAGCCGGC
The DNA here is from genome assembly GCF_029522115.1 of Trinickia sp. Y13. GTDB lineage: Bacteria > Pseudomonadota > Gammaproteobacteria > Burkholderiales > Burkholderiaceae > Trinickia. The sequence goes on from NZ_JAKWFK010000006.1 coordinate 170,228, forward strand.
TGGGCACCTGGAGCCGGGCGAGACGCTGACGCAAGCCGTCGTGCGCGAAACGATCGAGGAAACCGCGCACCGCTTCGTGCCGCAAGCGCTCGTCGGCGCTTACTTGATGCATGTCGATCGCCCCGACGGCCGAGCCGCCACCTACCTGCGCTTCACGTTTTGCGGCCGGCCCGAGCCGGTGGCGCCCGCGGGCGCGCTCGACGAAGGCATCGTGCGCACGTTGTGGCTCACGGCCGAAGAGTTGCGGGACTGTCGCGAGCGGCATCGCACGCCGCTCGTCATGCGCTCGCTCGACGATTACCTCGCGGGCCGGCGTTTTCCGCTCGACTTCGTGCATACGCACTCGGTCGGGCCTTCCAACGGCAAGTAACAGCCAAGCAGTCGGTCATTCGTAATGGGTAAGCAAAGAGTCGTGGTGGGCATGTCGGGCGGCGTCGATTCGTCGGTGACCGCGTGGCTGCTCAAGGAAGCCGGGTACGACGTCGTCGGCCTGTTCATGAAGAACTGGGAAGACGACGACGACAGCGAGTACTGCTCCACGCGGCAGGACTGGATCGACGTCGTCTCGGTGGCCGATTTGATCGGCATCGACGTCGAAGCCGTCAATTTCGCGGCCGAGTACAAGGAGCGCGTGTTCTCGGAATTCCTGCGCGAATATTCGGCCGGCCGCACGCCGAATCCGGACGTGCTCTGCAACGCCGAAATCAAGTTCAAGGCGTTCCTCGATCACGCGATGGCGCTCGGCGCCGAGACCATCGCGACGGGCCACTATGCGCGCGTGCGCGAGGTGGAGGGCCGCTTCGAGTTGCTCAAGGCGAAGGACCTCACGAAAGACCAGTCCTATTTCCTGCATCGGCTGAACCAAGCCCAACTGTCCAAGACGCTCTTCCCGCTGGGCGAGATTCCAAAGACGGAAGTGCGCGCGATCGCGGCATCGATCGGCCTGCCCAATGCGAAGAAAAAGGATTCGACGGGCATTTGCTTCATCGGCGAGCGGCCGTTTCGGGATTTTCTCAATCGCTACCTGCCCACCCAGCCGGGACCGATGAAAACGCCGGACGGCGCGGTCGTGGGCGAGCACGTGGGGCTCGCGTTCTATACGCTCGGGCAGCGCAAGGGGATCGGGATCGGCGGGAGCAAGGCTGGCAGCGGCGAGCCCTGGTTCGTCGCCGGCAAGGACATGGCGGCGAACACACTTTACGTCGTGCAGGGGCACGACCACGATTGGCTGCTCTCGCGCACGCTCGTTGCCGGCAATACGAGTTGGGTATCGGGCGCCGCCCCCGAGCCGGGCATGCGCTTCGGCGCGAAAACACGGTATCGGCAAGCCGACGCGCCGTGCGCGTTCGCCGGCGTGCAAGCGCGCGGCGACGGCGAACGCTTCACCCTGGCATTCGACGAAGCGCAATGGGCCGTCACGCCCGGCCAGTCCGCCGTGCTCTACGACGGCGACGTATGCCTCGGCGGAGGGATCATCGAATCGGCGCAGACGGGCGCTAGCGCCACTTCGAGCGCAAATGCGCGCGTGGCAATGCCGGCGGGGTGAGCCAGGCGACGCTCACGCCGCCGGCTCGACGGCAGCCTTCGCATACGATTCGCGTTCGATTTCGACGACTTGCACGGAAAGCTGAAGGTGAACGCCCGAAGGCGCGCCGCAGCGCGCCTTCAGTACGGACAGCAGGCGCTCCGACAACGCGCGTCGAGTCTCGAGCGTACGCCCGCTCAGTATCGAAAGCGTCGCATGAACGAACGCGCGGGGCTCACTCGACGTTCCGACCTGAAATGCGTCGCGCCGCACGCAGCGGCTCTTGATGTCGATTTCAACGGCAAAATGGCCGGACGTAGCCAGCGATTCGTTGAGCGCGAGCAAAGTGGCCGCGGCGTCGAAGGCGCTGAGGTTTGCTGAGTACTCGAGTGTCAAGTGAGGCATGGGTTAGGTGTAAGTGTCGATGGTTGTCGGCCAAGGCCGCGCATCCGGCTAGCGAACGCGCGACGCGATCATAGCCGCCTCTGGATTCGGATAGCGTGGCAACCCTGCGATCGACAAGGTCGCTTTACAATCGGCGGCCCCTCGGCGATACCCGGCCAGCCGCGCCGACGGCATACGCAGGGGATGCGCTCTGACGCCGGCCCGCCGCCGCACTTGGTCGTTCCCGATTAAACTGGCGCTCTTTTCGCCCGCGGCAACCGCTGCGGTCGCGGCGTTCGCCGTTCAGGACAGGAGCCCGTTGATGTTTTCTCGACGCTATTTCGCGCTCTGGTGCGCGCTGCTGCTCGCTTGCGCCGGCGCCATCCTAGCCGCTCGGCACACGATTTCGTGGCTTTGGCTGCTGATCCCCGCCGTCCTGATCGCCGTCGGCATCTTCGATCTGCGTCAGGCGCGTCACAGCATCTTGCGCAACTACCCGATCGCGGGCCACCTCCGGTTTTTCTTCGAATTCATTCGCCCCGAGATCCGGCAGTACTTCGTCGAAGACGACACCGAGGAAAAACCGTTCTCGCGCGCGCAACGCAGCATCGTCTATCAACGTGCTAAGAACGAACCGGACAGCCGGCCCTACGGCACCGAACTCGACGTCAAGGCGGTGGCGCATGAATGGATCAGCCATTCTCTGGCGCCCACCAAGCTCGCCACGCACGACTTTCGCATCGTCGTCGGGCCGGATCGCGCGCAGCCGTACTCGATGTCGATCTTCAACATCTCGGCGATGAGTTTCGGCGCGTTGTCGGCCAATGCGATCCGAGCGCTGAACCTAGGCGCGAAGAAAGGCGGATTCGCGCACGACACGGGCGAAGGCTCGCTCTCGAAACATCACCGCGAGCACGGCGGCGACATCATCTGGGAGATTGCCTCGGGTTATTTCGGCTGCCGCAACCAGGACGGCACGTTCAGCGCCGAGAAATTCGCGAGCCAAGCGCGCGACCCGCAGGTGAAGATGATCGAGGTCAAGCTCTCCCAGGGCGCCAAGCCCGGACACGGTGGCGTGCTGCCAGCCGCCAAAGTCACCCCCGAGATCTCGGAGGCGCGCGGCGTGCCGATGGGTCAAGACTGCATCTCGCCGGCCTCGCATAGCGCATTCTCGACGCCGCGCGGCCTGCTCGAATTCGTCGATCGGCTGCGCACGCTCTCGGGCGGCAAACCGACCGGGTTCAAGCTCTGCATCGGCCACCCGTGGGAGTTCTTCGCGATCGCGAAAGCCATGATCGAGACGGGCATCGTGCCCGACTTCATCGTCGTCGACGGCGCCGAAGGCGGCACCGGCGCCGCACCGCTGGAATTCACCGACCATATCGGCGTGCCGCTGCAAGAGGGGCTGCTGCTCGTGCACAACACGCTCGTCGGCGTCGGCTTGCGGGAAAAGATCCGCATTGGGGCGAGCGGGAAAATGATCACTGCCTTCGACATCGCGCGCACCCTTGCGATCGGGGCCGATTGGGTCAACTCGGCGCGCGGCTTCATGTTCGCGGTGGGTTGCATCCAGGCGCAAACCTGCCACTCGGGGCGCTGCCCCACGGGCGTGGCGACGCAAGACAGCGTGCGTCAGCGCGCGCTCGTCGTGCCGGATAAATCCGAGCGCGTCTTCAACTTCCATCGCAACACCCTGCATGCGCTGCAAGAGATCGTGCAAGCCGCCGGGCTCGAGCACCCGTCGCAGTTGCGCGCGCACCATATCGTGCGCCGCGTGTCGTCGCACGAAGTGCAGTTGATGTCGGAATTGCTCAAATACCTCGAGCCGAACGACCTCGTCAACGGCAACTACCGCTACTCGCTCTACGAAAAATGGTGGCCGCTCGCGAGCAGCGATTCGTTCGCCCCGAAAGCGCTCGCCCCCATGACGGCGGCCTGACCTCCAAGCGCGCCGGCTTGGCGCAAACGCGCGCCCCAACGCAGGCGCCCTTCGACCGAAGCGCGCGACGCACCACTACGACATCACACGGCCCACCGCACCGGCTAGCGCCGGGCGACGGGTCAATTGGGATCGGGTTGCGTGTCGACGAACGATTGCCGTTGCGCCAGCTTGGCGAAATGCTTGTCCAAGTTCGGATATTTCTCGCGCCAATCCAAATCGGGCATGCGGAAGTCGAGATAACCGAGTGCGCAGCCGACGGCGACATCGGCCAACGTATAGTGATTGTTCGCGCACCACGGCTTGCCGGCGAGCCCTTGCGACATCGCCACGAGCCCCTCGTCGATTTTGCGTTGCTGGCGCGCCACCCATCCTTCGCTGCGTTGGCTTGCGTCGCGCTGGGTCCCCTCGAGCCGGATCAGCACGGCCGCGTCCAGCATGCCGTCGGCAAGCGCCTCCCAGCAGCGCACTTCGACACGCTCTCGGCCAGACTGCGGAATCAGCTTTCCAACCGGCGAAAGCATATCGACATACTCGCAAATCACGCGCGAATCGAATACGGCTTCCCCATCTTCCATCACCAGGCACGGCACCTTGCCGATGGGATTGAACGTATGAATGGTCGACTCGGGCGACCAGACATCCTCGAGCACGAATTGATAGTCGATCTTCTTTTCGGCGAGCACGATCCGCGCCTTACGGACGAAGGGGCTCGCCAGCGAACCGATTAATTTCATCATCTGCCTTTCTCTCATGAAAACACCGGACCACCCTCGAAACGGCTTTTGCGTCCACCGCGTCGTGCGCGCGGCGCGCTTGCGCTGCGCCGGCCACGAGGGCCTCGCGCAACGCCAGTCGGGCAGGCCCGCTGAAGTGCGAGAAAGAGTATAACGTCGCCGACGCCCAAAACGGCGTGTGCCGGCGCCAACATGTCTATTCGGCCGCCATCTCGCCGCCGCGCGCGCGGCCGGGCCGCTGCAATTGAGCAGTACAATCGCGCCATGAACACGCCGACCGAATTTCCCATCGCCGTCTCCGTCTACCAAGCCCGGCGCGAGCGCCTGCTCGCGGCCATGCGCGCCGCGGGCGGCGGCGTCGCGCTCGTGCCGACGGCGCCCGAAGCGCTGCGCAACCGCGATACCGACTATCCGTACCGCCACGACAGCTATTTCTATTACCTGAGCGGCTTTACCGAGCCGCAGTCGTTCGTGGTCCTCGATGCGACCGCGCAGGCAGGCGAGCCGGCCTCGATCCTGTTTTGCCGGACGAAAGACGCCGAACGCGAAACGTGGGAGGGATTCCACTACGGCCCCGAGGCGGCGCGCGAAGCATTCGGCTTCGACGCCGCGTTTCCGATCGAGGCGCTCGACGCTCAACTGCCGCGCATCATCGGCGACGCCCCGGCGCTCTTTTACGGCTTCGGCCGCTCGGGCGAGCTCGACGGCCAAGTGCGGCGCTGGCTCGACGCGGTCCGCGCGCAGAGCCGCAGCGGCATCGTTCCGCCACTGAAGCTCATCGACTTGATGCCGATGCTCGACGACATGCGCCTCGTCAAAGAAGAGCACGAACTGGCAATCATGCGCGAGGCCGCACGTATTTCCGCTCAAGGGCACAGGCGGGCCATGCAGGCATGCCGTCCGGGCATGCGCGAGTTCGAGCTCGAGGCCGAGCTGCTTTACACGTTCCGCCGCCACGGCGCCCAGGCGCCGGCGTACGGGTCGATCGTCGCGGCAGGCGCCAACGCGTGCGTGTTGCACTACCCCGCCGGCAATGCCGTGCTGCGCGACGGCGACCTCGTGCTGATCGACGCCGCCTGCGAACTGGACGGCTACGCCTCCGACATCACGCGCACGTTCCCGGCGAACGGCCGTTTCTCGGGGCCACAGCGCGAGTTGTACGACATCGTGCTGGCCGCGCAGCAGGCAGCGATCGACGCCACCCGCCCCGGCGTGAGCTTCGAAGCGCCGCACGACGCGGCCGTGCGCGTGCTCGCGCAAGGGTTGCTCGATACCGGCATCGTCGATCGCAGCAAGTTCTCGACGGTCGACGATGTCGTCGCCGAGCGCGCCTACTCGCGCTTTTACATGCATCGCACGGGCCATTGGATCGGCATGGACGTGCATGACTGCGGCGACTACCGCGAGCGCACGGCCCTGCCCGACGCCGAAGGCGCGCTGCCCTGGCGGACGTTGCGTGCATCGATGGCGCTGACGATCGAGCCCGGGCTGTACGTGCGCGCCGCGGCCGACGTGCCCGAAGCCTATTGGAACATCGGCATCCGCATCGAGGACGACGCGATCGTCACCGAGGACGGCTGCGTGCTGATCACGCGCGACGTGCCGGTCGAAGCCGACGCGATCGAAGCGCTCATGCGCGAGGCCGGCCAGGAACCCAGCGCGGTGTAAGCCATGAGCGACGTTCGCCCCTTGCCCAGTCCGCATGAATTCGACGTGACGATCGTCGGTGCGGGGCCTGTCGGCCTCGCGCTGGCAGCCTGGCTCGCGCGGCGCAGCGCGAGCGCGGCGCTTTCGGTTGCGCTCGTCGACGCGCGCGAGCCCGAGGCGGCCGCAGGCGACCCGCGCGCAATCGCCATCTCCGAAGGCAGCCGCATGCTGCTCGAGCCGTTCGGCGCCTGGCCGGCAGACGCCAATGCGATCGAGCGCATCCATGTTTCCCAGCGCGGCCGCTTCGGCCGCACGTTGATCGAGCGCGCCGAGCACCGCTTGCCGGCGCTCGGCTATGTGGCGCGCTACGGCTCGATCGTCCATGCCTTGGCGCTCGCCGTGCGCCGCACCCAGACGCATTGGTTCACGCCTTGCCGCGCGTTGCCGCCGCAGGTGAACGCCGGCAATGAATTCGTGACGTTGCCGATCCAAAGCGCGCATGTGCAGCGAACGCTGCGCACGCGTGTGCTGATCAACGCCGAGGGCGGGCTTTACGGCGAGGCCTCGACCGCCAAGCGCGCTACGCGCGACTACGGCCAAACCGCCATTGTCGGCATCGTCAGCGTATCGGCCCCGCAACCGCACGTGGCGTGGGAGCGCTTCACGGACGAAGGCCCCATCGCCCTGCTGCCAATGGGCGGCGTGCGGCACGCCGACTACGCGCTCGTCTGGTGCATGCAGCCGGCGCAGGCGGCGCGCCGCGGCGCACTATCCGACGCGCAGTTGCTGACCGAACTGGGCGCAGCCTTCGGCGAGCGCATGGGCCGCTTCGAATCGATCAAGGGGCGTGCGGCGTTCCCGCTCGGGCTTGTCGCGGCGCACACGCTGGTCGAAGGGCGCATGGCCTCTATCGGCAATGCGGCGCAAACGCTGCATCCCGTCGCCGGGCAGGGGCTCAACTTGGGACTGCGCGACGCACACGCGCTTGCCGACGCGCTGGCTCACGCGGGCGCGACGCCCGAAGCACTGGCCGAATTCGCGCGCAGACGCGCGCTCGACCGCCGCCTAACGATCGGGGCAACGGATACGCTCGCGCGGCTCTTCACGGTCGACTTCGGCCCGCTCGCGGCCTTGCGCGGCCTTGCCTTGACCGCCCTGGAGTGCCTGCCTCCGGCGAAAATGGCGCTCGCGCGGCAGATGATGTTCGGCCAACGGCGCTAGCCCGGCCGGTCCGATCTTACGGCTGGCCCGCCGCCCGGCCATGTCGTTCGTACCGGCCCGGCGCGCGCTCGGTCCACGGTTAACGGTAAAATGCGCGTTTCCCTGGTCGCCTTCCCGCGCCCGCGCCACCGCCGCGCGGGCAGCCGCTCCTTTTCATGATGCCTACGCTCGGCTCGCACACTCTGCGCAACAACCTTTTCGTCGCCCCGATGGCGGGCGTGACGGATCGGCCGTTTCGTCAGCTTTGCAAACGGCTCGGCGCGGGCTATGCGGTGTCGGAAATGGTCGCGTCCAACGCCCAGTTGTGGAAAAGCGAGAAGACCATGCGCCGCGCGAACCATGCGGGCGAGGTCGAACCGATCGCCGTGCAAATTGCCGGAGCCGATCCGTCGATGATGGCCGAGGCGGCCCGCTACAACGTTCAAAACGGCGCGCAGATCATCGACATCAACATGGGCTGCCCAGCCAAGAAGGTGTGTAACGTCGCAGCCGGATCGGCGCTGTTGCAAAACGAGCCGCTTGTCGTGCGCATTGTCGAGGCCGTGGTGAATGCCGTGGGCATCGGCCCCGACGCGGTGCCCGTGACGCTGAAAATTCGCACGGGTTGGAACCGCGAGAACCGCAATGCGGTGTGCATCGCGCAACTGGCCGAGGCCGCTGGCGTGTCGATGCTGACGGTCCACGGGCGCACACGCGCCGATCTCTACCACGGCGAAGCCGAGTACGACACGATCGCGGCCGTGAAAGCGGCCGTACGCATTCCGGTCGTCGCGAACGGCGACATCGATTCGCCGCCCAAGGCGCGCGCCGTGCTCGCCGCGACGGGCGCCGACGCCATCATGATCGGCCGGGCGGCGCAAGGCCGGCCGTGGCTGTTTCGGGAAATCGAGCATTTTCTGGCGACGGGCGAATTGCTGCCGCCGCCGCGCATCGCCGAAATTCGGCAAGTGATGAACGAGCACCTCGAAGATCACTATGCGTTTTACGGCGAGTTTACGGGCGTGCGCACGGCGCGCAAGCACATCGGCTGGTACACTCGCGGCCTTTCCGGCGCCAATTCCTTCCGGCACCGGATGAACACGCTCGATACCACACGCGACCAGCTCGACGCCGTCAACGCATTTTTCGACGAGCAAGAGTCCCTGTCGGACCGTCTCGTCTACGTGGACGAGGCCTCCGAAGGCGCCGAGCCGAACCGAAACGAACCCTTAGCAGCATGAGCAAGCACAATATCGAACAATGCGTCCGCGACAGCCTGGGCATGTACTTCCAGGATCTCGACGGCGCCAATCCGCACGACGTCTATGACATGGTCATGTCATGCGTCGAGAAACCGATGCTCGAGGTGGTGCTCGAGCGGGCCGGCGGCAATCAGTCGCTGGCCGCCGATTACCTCGGCATCAACCGCAACACGTTGCGCAAGAAACTGCAGCAGCATGGGCTGCTGTAACGCGCACCACCTCGTTCCTTTTCGGCCTTCGTTCCCATCATGATCAAGCAAGCGCTCATTTCCGTCTCCGACAAGTCCGGCATCGTGCCATTCGCTCGTTCCCTGTCGGAGCTCGGCGTCAAGATTCTGTCCACGGGGGGCACGGCGAAGCTGCTCGCCGATGCCGGCCTTCCGGTCACGGAAGTGGCAGATTACACGGGCTTTCCCGAGATGCTCGACGGCCGCGTGAAAACGCTCCACCCGAAAGTGCACGGCGGCATCCTCGCACGGCGCGATCTGCCCGAGCACATGGCCGCGCTCGAAGCGCATTCGATTCCGACGATCGATCTGCTCGTCGTGAACCTGTACCCGTTCGTCGCCACCGTGTCGAAAGACGAATGCACGCTCGAAGACGCGATCGAGAACATCGATATCGGCGGCCCGACCATGCTGCGCTCGGCGGCCAAGAACCATCGCGACGTCACGGTCGTCGTCGACCCGGCCGACTACGAGACGGTGCTCTCGGAGATGCGCGCGAACGGCAATGCCGTCGGCTACGCCACGAACTTTCGTTTGGCGACGAAAGTGTTCGCGCATACGGCGCAATACGACGGCGCGATCACGAACTACCTGACGAGCCTGACCGAGACGCTGCAACATTCGTCGCGCGTGGCGTACCCGAGCACGTTGAACCTCGCGTTCGAAAAGGTGCAGGACTTGCGCTATGGCGAGAACCCGCATCAGAGCGCGGCGTTCTATCGCGAGCTGACGGCGCCCGCCGGCGCGCTGGCCGGTTATCGCCAATTGCAGGGCAAAGAGCTGTCGTACAACAATATCGCCGATGCCGATGCGGCATGGGAATGCGTAAAGACGTTCGACGCGCCCGCCTGCGTCATCATCAAGCACGCGAACCCGTGCGGCGTGGCGGTTGCGGCGAGCCCGGCCGAGGCGTACGCCAAGGCGTTCCAAACCGATCCGGCCTCCGCGTTCGGCGGCATCATCGCGTTCAATCGCGAAGTGGACGAAGCGGCGGCCCAGGCCGTCTCGAAGCAGTTCGTCGAAGTGCTGATCGCACCGTCGCTGACCGACGGCGCCAAGCAAGTGCTCGCCGCCAAGCAGAACGTGCGCGTGCTCGAGATCGCATTGGGCGACGGCCAGAACGCCTTCGACTTCAAGCGCGTCGGCGGCGGCCTGCTCGTGCAGTCGCCCGATGCGAAGAATGTCCTGTCGCGCGATTTGCGCGTGGTGACCAAGCGCCATCCGACACCGCAAGAGATGGACGATCTGATGTTCGCCTGGCGCGTCGCCAAGTTCGTGAAGTCCAATGCGATCGTGTTCTGCAGTAAGGGCATGACGCTCGGCGTAGGCGCGGGCCAAATGAGCCGTGTCGACTCGGCGCGCATTGCGAGCATCAAGGCGGAAAACGCGGGGCTGTCGTTGCAGGGCTCGGCGGTGGCGTCCGATGCGTTTTTCCCGTTCCGCGACGGCCTCGACGTTGTCGTCGCCGCGGGCGCGAGCTGCGTCATCCAGCCGGGCGGTTCGGTGCGCGACGACGAAGTGATCGCCGCCGCCGACGAGCACAACATCGCGATGGTGGTGACGGGCGTCCGGCACTTCCGCCATTGACGAGCCATTGGCGACGCTGCAGAACAGCGCGTCGCAGCGTGACGAAACCCGGCAACTGAACTGCCGGGTTTTTTTCTGCCCGAAATACGTCGTCGCCCAGATCCGTCGGTCCGACTTTTTGCGGCCGACGCACGAGCCAGGATGATAGGCGCGCCGCGCCGTTCCCTGTAGTATCTCAGGCACTTCGTCCGATTTTTATTCATGAGAATCCTTGGCATCGACCCTGGGTTGCGCGTGACGGGTTTTGGCGTCATCGAACAAACGGGGCAACGGCTCACCTACGTAACGAGCGGCGTCATCCGCACGACCGACGGCGATCTGCCGTCCCGCCTCGGCACGATCTTCGAAGGCATCTCGGCACTGATCCGCCAGCACACGCCCGATCAGTCGGCCATCGAAAAGGTGTTCGTCAACGTCAACCCCCAATCGACTCTGCTACTCGGTCAAGCGCGAGGCGCCGCGATTTGCGGCCTCGTCGCGGGCGGCGTGCCGGTGGCCGAATACACCGCGCTGCAACTGAAACAGGCCGTCGTAGGCTACGGCCGCGCAACGAAAGAGCAGATGCAGCAAATGGTCGTGCGCTTGTTGAGCCTATCGGGCATGCCGGGAACCGACGCCGCCGACGCGCTCGGCATGGCCATTTGCCACGCACACGGCGGCAGCACGCTCGAAACGCTGGGGGGCATCGCCCCCGCCCTCGCCAAGAAAGGCCTGCGCGTGCGGCGCGGCCGGCTCGTGGGCTAAGCCTAGCGCGAGGTCGAATATTTCGGAACGTCTGGTGCTACAGTTCGTGCTCGCTCGCCGTCGGCCTAACCACGGCGCTCGTCGTTATCCTTCGATGAGCGTCGCCGCGTCACGCTAGAAGCGATCGCCCTTAACCACCATCACGTCACGCTAAGCGCTCCCCGCCATGATCGGTCGTATCGCCGGCATCCTGCTCGAAAAGAATCCGCCCCACCTGCTCGTCGATTGCAACGGCGTCGGCTACGAAGTCGACGTGCCGATGAGCACCTTCTATAACTTGCCGTCGACGGGCGAGAAGGTCGTCCTGCTGACGCAGCTCATCGTGCGTGAAGACGCGCACCTGCTGTACGGCTTCGGCACGGCTCAGGAACGCGCCACGTTCCGCGAGTTGCTCAAGATCAGCGGCATCGGCGCACGCATGGCGCTGGCCGTGCTCTCTGGCATGAGCGTGCAAGAACTCGCACATGCGGTCACGCTGCAGGATGCGGCGCGTCTCACCCGCGTGCCGGGCATCGGCAAAAAAACGGCCGAACGGCTGCTCCTCGAACTGAAGGGCAAGCTCGGCGCCGATATCGGCGCCGCGGCGGCGGCCGCATCGCCATCGGACCACGCCTCCGACATCCTGAACGCTCTGCTCGCGCTCGGTTATTCGGAGAAGGAAGCGCTTGCGGCCATCAAAAACGTGCCGGCGGGCACGGGCGTCTCCGAGGGCATCAAGCTCGCGCTCAAGGCGCTGTCGAAGGCGTAGCCCCTGCCGCTCGGCGGGGGGCGCAAGCAACGACGCCGTGCGGCAAGAAAGCGCTCGCAACCGCTTTCCCATGCGCTCGGCTAAGCAGCCGGCGCGCGCGGTACAATCGCCCACATGATCGAAACCGACAAGCTCGCCGCCGAGCGCATCATTTCCGCGACACCCGCGTCAACGCACGAAGAGGCCTTCGAGCGGGCGCTGCGTCCGCGTCAACTCGACGAATACGTCGGCCAGGAAAAGGTGCGCGGGCAGCTCGAAATCTTCATCGAAGCGGCAAAACGCCGCTCCGAAGCGCTCGACCACGTTTTGCTGTTCGGCCCCCCCGGCCTAGGTAAGACGACGCTGGCGCACATCATCGCGCGCGAGATGGGCGTCAACCTGCGCCAAACGTCGGGGCCGGTGCTCGAACGGGCGGGCGATTTGGCGGCGCTGCTCACGAATCTGGAAGCGAACGACGTTCTATTCATCGACGAAATTCACCGCCTCTCTCCCGTGGTCGAGGAAATCCTGTACCCGGCGCTGGAGGATTACCAGATCGACATCATGATCGGCGAAGGGCCGGCCGCGCGCAGCGTGAAGCTCGATCTACAGCCGTTTACGCTCGTTGGCGCAACCACGCGCGCCGGTATGCTGACGAACCCGCTGCGCGATCGCTTCGGCATCGTGGCGCGGCTCGAGTTTTACGACGCCGAGCAACTTTCGCGCATCGTGCGACGCTCGGCAGCGCTGCTCGGCGCGCAGATTCATCCGGAAGGCGCGTTCGAGATTGCTAAGCGGTCTCGCGGCACGCCCCGGATCGCCAATCGTCTGCTGCGCCGCGTGCGCGACTATGCCGAAGTCAAGGCCGACGGTTCGATCACGGCGCGCGTCGCCGATGCGGCGTTGGCCATGCTGGACGTCGATCCGGTCGGCTTCGATTTGATGGACCGCAAGTTGCTCGAAGCGATCCTGCACAAATTCGACGGCGGCCCTGTCGGCGTCGACAATCTCGCTGCCGCGATCGGCGAAGAACGCGACACGATCGAAGACGTGCTCGAGCCGTACCTGATCCAGCAAGGTTATTTGCAGCGCACGCCGCGGGGGCGCGTCGCGACGCTGGCCGCCTATCGCCATTTCGGACTTGCCACGCCCGATGCGTCGAGCGCCGTGCGTACGCTATGGGACGACGAAGGCAACGGATAGGCGCGCGTCGCCCTTCTTAAACACGCGAGGCCCAATCGCAATGTCCGAGCAGGCACGCCGCCCACGAGACGGACACACCATGCAGCATGATCCTTTGATCATGCGCATACGCGAGCGCGTCTCGCAAAGCGTGCTCAGTGTGACCAGCGGCAGCGGCCCCACGCTCGATTATGCGAATCCGCCCGGCGATCCGGGCCTGTTCGGCCCCGATTCCGTCTGCTGGCGCGTACATGCCGATTTCACGGCAATGATGATCGGCGGCGTGAGCGCCTTGATGCTGCAGGCGCTGCATCCGCTCGCACTCGCCGGGGTCTGGGATCATTCGACGTTCCGCACCGACATGCGTGGCCGTCTGCGGCGCACTGCCACCTTCATCGCGGGCACGACCTACGGCGCGCGCGCGGACGCCCTCGCACTGATCGAGCGCGTCAAACGCATTCATCTCTCGGTAACGGGCGTGGCGCCCGACGGCCGCCCCTACCGCGCGAGCGATCCGGCGCTCTTGACCTGGGTTCATGTGGCGGAAGTGTCGAGCTTTCTGGCGGCCCACCTGCGTTACGTGGACCCATCGCTATCGACCGCGCAGCAAGACCGCTATTACGCGGAAGTCGCCTCGATCGCAAAGATGCTCGGTGCGGCCGACGTGCCCGAAACGCGTGCGCAAGTGGCCGGCTACTTGACGGAGATGCGGCCGCAGCTCGAGGCGAGTTCGCGCACGCTCGAAGTCGTGCGGATTCTGCAGCACGCCGCGCCGCCCGACCGCCCGCTCATGCGGCCGGCCGTGAAGCTGATGCTGAGCGCCGGGGTCGATCTGCTGCCCGATTGGGCTCAGGCAATGCTCGGTTTCAACGCATTGGCGCGGATGCATGCCGCGCTGGCGCGTCCAGGCGTGCGGATGGTCGCACCCGTCATTCGATGGGCGCACGTGAACGCGGTTTCCAAGCGCGCGCGGCGCCGGGCAGCGGCGTCATCGTCCTAACGCCCTAGCCCTGCCCCTCCCGCCTCGCCAGTCCGTCGTCATCGCTCGCGACGGACAAGTGCGCGATGTCTGCCCAACTGAGCACGCGCGCCGTGCCGTCTTCGACGAATTCGACGGTGTTGATGCTCGTATTGAGCAGCGGATAGTTGCGCGCAGCATCGAGCGGCAGGCCGCAGGCGCGTCGATACACGCAATCGAGCACCCCGCCATGCGTCACACAGGCGATGCGGCCGTCCGGATGCGCGCGCACGATCTCATCCACGGCATGCAGCACGCGGTGGTAGAACGAGCGCACCGATTCGCCGCCCTCGGGGGCAAATCCTGGGTCGCGCGTTTGCCAGCGCGCATACTCGTCCGGATAGCGTTGCGCAATCTCGCGGCTGTCGTGCCCTTGGAACACCCCGTATGCGCGCTCGCGCAACGCTTCGACCAGCCGCAACTCTAGCCCGAGCGCAGTCGCCGCGGGCTGCGCCGTTTGCTGCGCACGCCGTAAATCGCTCGAATAGATCGCATCGAGGCGAGCGGCATCGCGGGCGTCGCGCGCCAGCCGTTCGGCCAGGCGCTGCGCCTGGTCGATGCCGCTTTCGGCCAGCGGGATATCGATATGGCCTTGAATGCGCTTGATGCGATTCCAGTCGGTCTCGCCATGTCGAATGAAAAGCACTTGGGTAGGCATCGGCAGCGCCAGCGGATAAATCGCGAATGAGGGGAAGTCAGGGCCGCGTTTGCAGCCAGAACGTCACAGGGCCGTCGTTGACGAGCGAGACCTGCATCATCGCACCGAATTCGCCGGTTTCGACGATCGAATGGCGAGCGCGCGCCGTCGTGACGAAGTAGTCGAACAATCGCTTGCCGTCTTCCGGCGCCGCGGCCGGCGTGAAGCTCGGCCGCAAACCGCTGTTCGTATCGGCGGCCAGCGTGAATTGAGACACGAGCAGCAAGCCGCCGGCCTGGCCGGCGCCATCGATGTTGGTGACCGGCAGGTTCATCTTGCCGGCCGCATCGCTGAAGACCCGGTACCCGAGGACTTTGGCAAGCAACTTGTCGGCGCTTGCTTCGGTGTCGCCGCGCTCGGCGCAGACGAGCGCCAGCAGGCCGGGGCCGATCTGGCCCGTGACGCGCTCGCCCACTCGCACGCTGGCTTGGGCGACACGCTGTATCAGCGCGATCATCGCCCGGCTCCCCAGCGACGCGCGCTCGTGCCACCCGTGCCGCGCAGCCTGCTCGAACAGCCGATCGCCATCACGGCCCGCCCCCTCATGCCGTGAGCGTGACGCGTGCGAAGCGGCGCTTGCCCACCTGAACCACGTATTCGCCCGCTTCGAGCTTGAGCGCCTTGTCGGAAATCACCGTGCCGTCGATCCGCACGCCACCTTGGTCGATATTGCGCACCGCCTCGCTCGTGGACGGCACGAGCCCGGCCTGCTTGAGCAATTGACCGATGCCGAGCGGCGCCCCGCTGAGCGTGACCGAGACGATGTCATCGGGCACCCCGCCCTTGGCACGGTGATTGAAATCCTCGAGCGCGCGCTCGGCGTCGGCTTGCGAATGAAACCGCGCGACGATCTCCTGGGCGAGCATGACTTTGAAGTCGCGCGGATTGCGTCCTTCTTGCGCTTCGCGACGGAAGCGCGCGATTTCGTCCAGGCTGCGAAACGAGAGCAATTCGAAGTAGCGCCACATTAGCGTGTCGGAAATGCTCATGAGCTTGCCGAACATGTCGCTCGGCTTCTCGCTGATGCCGACGTAGTTGTTCTTCGACTTGGACATCTTGTCGACGCCGTCGAGGCCTTCGAGCAACGGCATCGTCAAAATGCATTGCTGTTCTTGCCCGTACTGCTTTTGCAATTCGCGGCCGACGAGCAGGTTGAACTTCTGATCGGTGCCGCCCAACTCCAAATCGGCGTTGAGCGCGACCGAGTCGTAGCCTTGCATCAGCGGGTAGAGAAATTCGTGGATGGAGATCGGTACGCCGCTTTGAAAGCGCTTCGTGAAATCGTCGCGCTCGAGCATGCGCGCCACGGTGTAGCGCGATGCAAGCTTGATCATGCCGTCGGCGCCGAGCGGCATCGACCATTCGCTGTTGTAGCGGATCTCGGTCTTTTCCCGGTCGAGCACCAGCGCGGCCTGCTCGAAGTACGTCTTGGCGTTCGATTCGATCTGCTCGCGCGTGAGCGGCGGCCGGGTTGCGTTGCGCCCCGACGGATCGCCGATCAACGACGTGAAATCGCCGATCAGGAAAATGACGTTATGACCGAGATCCTGCAACTGCCGCATCTTGTTGAGCACGACCGTGTGCCCGATGTGGATGTCGGGCGCGGTCGGGTCGAGCCCGAGCTTGATGCGCAGCGGCGTGCCCGTTGCCGCGCTGCGCGCGAGCTTCTGCGCGAACTCGTCTTCGATCAGGAGTTCATCGGCGCCGCGTTTGGCGACGGCGAGCGCGTGCCGCACTTCGTCGGTGATCGGCAGCAGCGTGGCGGGCTTGGAGGAAGACTCGGTGCTCATCTTGAAGTCGGTTGGTCCGGGTTGATCCGGCTGGCGGATGGTGCAAAAGCCGTAATTGTCCCATATCTGGGCCGCCTCCTAGCGTTCCGGTGGAGGGTGCAATGATGGGCGGCCGTTAGCGCGCACGCTCGTTCTCGCGGATAATCGGTTTGGCAAACGGGCGCAGGACGCCTTGTTCGGGCCGCGCGCATGGCCCGCAATCACGACGAGGAGCAGGAATTGGCGGCGAGCACGCGGCAAACGGGCGCCGACGGCGTGTACTTCGGCCTGATGTCGGGCACGAGCATGGACGGCGTCGACGGCATCGCCGTTCAATTGCGCGACGGCGAGGCGCCGGTCGTGCTGGCCGATGCGTTCGTCGGCTTTGCCGACGGCTTGCGCGACGCGCTATTCGCGCTGCAGCAGCCGGGCGAGAACGAAATCGAGCGCGAAGCGCTGGCCGCCTCGGCGCTCGCGGCTCGGTACGCCGTCTGTTGCCACGAGCTGCTACGCAGCGCCAACATCGCGCCCACGAGCGTGCGGGCAATCGGCGTTCACGGCCAAACGGTGCGCCACCGTCCCGAGAAAGGCTACACACGCCAGATCAATAACCCCGCTTTGCTGGCGGAAATGACCCATATCGATGTGGTGGCGGATTTCCGCAGCCGCGACGTCGCCGCGGGCGGCCAAGGCGCGCCGCTCGTACCCGCCTTTCACGCTCGGGTTTTCGGCGCCGAAGACGAAACGCGCGTCGTCTGCAATTTAGGCGGCATCAGCAACATCACTGTGTTGCCGCCCGCTCGCACGCGAGCGCAGTCCCGCAACGGCGCTCAAGTGGCCGCGGACGACGGCCATGCCGTGCGCGGTTTCGATTGCGGTCCGGCCAACGTGCTGCTCGACGAATGGGCGCGTCGGCATCTGGGGGCTCCGTACGACGAGGCGGGGCGATTCGCGGCAACCGGGGCCGTGAACCAAGCGCTGCTGAACGCCCTGCTCGACGAGCCTTTTTTCGAGCAAGCGCCACCCAAGAGCACCGGGCGAGACCTATTCAACAGCGAATGGCTCGACGCCAAACTCGCCAGCTTCGCATCGCTCGCGCCCGCCGACGTGCAAGCAACGCTCACGGCGCTCACCGCCGTGAGCGTCGCACGTGAGATCGAGCGGCATGCGGCGGGGTGCCGCGCCGTCTACGTCTGCGGCGGCGGGGCCCGCAATCCGGAACTGTTGAAGGCGCTCGAGCGCGCACTCGATCAAAGCGGCGTGAGCGGAGTGCCCGTCATGACGACCGAAGCCCTCGGCGTGCCCCCCCATCATGTCGAGGCGCTCGCCTTTGCGTGGCTCGCGATGCGCTGTGTGGAGCGCGCGGCAGGCAATTTACCCGCCGTTACCGGCGCGGCCGGCGAGCGCGTGCTCGGCGCGATCTACCCCCGGTAGGCGAGCGCGCGGCGAAGCCGTACCTATGAAAAACGGGGCCGCAGCCCCGTTCAGCGATGCGAAGCGGACCGTGCCGCTCAGCTCATGTATTCAGTCATGCGTCAAACCGAGAACGACGAGCCGCAGCCGCATGTCGTCGAGGCGTTCGGGTTCTTGATAACGAACTGCGCGCCGTTGATATCGTCCTTATAGTCGATCTCGGCGCCAACCAAATACTGGTAGCTCATCGAATCGATCAGCAACTGCACGCCGGCCTTGTTCATGACCGTATCGTCTTCGTTGACCGCTTCGTCGAACGTGAATCCGTACTGGAAGCCCGAGCAGCCGCCGCCTTGCACGAAAACACGCAGTTTGAGGTCGGGATTGCCTTCCTCGTCGATCAGTTGTTTCACCTTCTCGGCCGCCGCGTCCGTAAAGACGAAGGGGCCCGGCATTTCGGTCACGGGGGTGTCGGTGACGGCGGTCATTCGAAATCTCCAAAAAAGCTTCTAAGCGCTATTGTATGGCCGTTCGCCGACTCGTGCTGTACCGCGATACGGTAACCCTATGATTGCAATGGATTCTATCTTACCCGCAAATCGAGCGCCGGCCCGCTGCGCTTGACGCAGATGGGGGGCGCATCGGCGAAGCCCGGCATCGCGCAGGAAGCTAGAAGCCAAAAAGCGAAAAAGCCGCCGTGCATGGGCAGCGGCGGCTTTTTCGGCAGCAACCCGCCAGTAGGCGGGCGCCTCGAAACGATTAACGCTTCGAGAATTGCTTCCTGCGACGTGCCTTGTGGAAGCCGACCTTCTTACGTTCGACTTCACGCGCGTCGCGCGTCACGAAGCCAGCGCTCGACAGAGCCGGCTTCAGCGTTGCGTCGTAATCCATCAGCGCACGCGTGATGCCATGACGAACTGCGCCGGCTTGACCCGTTTCACCGCCGCCCGAGACGTTGACCTTGATGTCGAACGTCGTGCCGTGGTTCGTGAGCTCAAGCGGCTGACGCACGATCATCAGCGACGTTTCACGCGAGAAGTAATCCGCGATGGGCTTGCCGTTGACGACGATGTCGCCCTTGCCAGCCTTGATGAAGACACGAGCGACAGCGCTCTTGCGGCGGCCCGTACCGTAGTTCCAATTGCCGATCATATGGGCTCCCCTTAGATCTCGAGCGCCTTCGGCTGTTGCGCCGAATGCGGATGCGTGGCTTCAGCGTAGACCTTCAGCTTCTTGATCATGGCGTAGCCGAGCGGGCCCTTCGGCAGCATGCCCTTGACCGCCTTCTCGAGCGCCCGGCCCGGGAAGCGTTCTTGCATCTTGCCGAACGTCGTTTCGTAAATGCCGCCCGGGTAGCCCGAGTGACGGTAGTACTTCTTGTCGGTGGTCTTGTTGCCCGTGACCTTCAGCTTGCCGGCGTTGATGACGATGATGAAATCACCGGTGTCGACGTGCGGGGTGAACTCAGGCTTATGCTTGCCGCGAAGACGGCGTGCCACTTCGCTGGCGACACGGCCGAGAACCTTATCCGTCGCGTCAATCACGTACCATTCGCGCGTCACCTCTTCGGCTTTGGCGGAAAACGTCTTCATGATCGATCCAAAAAATTGACCTGCCCTTCGTATTTTTCCTGCTTCGGTTGGCGCATCGAGGCGCCGTGCAGGCTCTCCCTGTTCTTCTTCCGCGGGCATAGATGCGGAAAAGCCCTGAATTATAAAGGAATTTGGTAGGCGCAGTCAAAGGCGGCGATTACCGCGGCGACCGGCGGGCGTAGCAGGCCGAAAGCGCAAGCCGAAAGAGTCGCCACCGCCGGCGAAACGGGACGATAGCCGGCCTATTCCAATAGCCGCGATGCGGCGGCACGGGTGCCCCCGCGCCGCGTGGAGCAACGCTCAGCGGCGTGCTGCGCGCGCCGCGTGCGCAAAAAAAAGCCCGAACTCTGGGCTCGGGCTTAATCCACCTAAGGAGGAGGGTGGAGGAGACATGCGGAGATTGTCGAAAGCGACAATCAATGTGAGGCATTGTACAGACCGAACGGCGCGTAGGCAAGAAAATTTGCATCGCGAAAATACATCTCATAATGTGATAACTCAAACCCGCGCGCCATGACGCAAAAGACGCGCTCTGCCCATTGCGCGCCCCGAGGCTACAATGCCAGTCCGACACTAGTCTTGGCGTACAACAGCGGAGTCGCTATGGAATGCAAAGTAAGCTGGATGGGGCCCGACGGCATGGCCTTTGCGGCCGAGACCGGCAGCGGCCATCTGGCGATGATGGACGGCGCGCCGGAAGGCGGCGGGCGCAATCTCGCCCCCCGGCCGATGGAAATGGTGCTGCTTGGCACCGGGGGCTGCACGGCCTACGACGTCGTCATGATCCTGAAGAAGAGCCGCCAGGAAATTGCCGGCTGCTCGGTCACGCTCAAGGCCGAGCGTGCCAGCGAAGATCCGAAGGTCTTCACGAAGATCCACTTCCATTTCACCGTGACGGGCAAGAACCTCAACCCGAACACCGTCGAGCGCGCTATCAATTTGTCACACGACAAGTATTGCTCCGCCTCGATCATGCTCGCCAAGACGGCCGAGCTCTCGCATTCGTTCGAGATCGTGGAAAGCTAAAAAAAAGCCGGCCTCGCAGGGGGGCCGGCTTTTTTACTTGGAATGGGGGAGCGAAGCAGGCCGGTAAGCCGGATTCTGTGCGTTCGCGGCGCCGCAAAGCGCCGCGAACGTGGCAGCCATTCCTCTAGGCGCGCCATTGCTGACGCGCTCGAGCTTCCTACCCGCAGGCGAGACGGGGGCCCCGCCCTGCATCCGAAGATGCGCGCCTGCCTATTTGGAATTGCTCCGGGTGGAGGTTACCGTGCCGGCTGCGTCGCCGCAGCCGCGGTGCGCTCTTACCGCACCGTTTCACCCTTGCCTGATCCCGGCTTGCGCCGGGCCATCGGCGGTTTGCTTTCTGTTGCCCTGTTCCGCGTGTCGCCACGGATGGCCGTTAGCCATCACCCTGCCCGTTGGAGTCCGGACTTTCCTCGCCTCTCCCGGCGCAAACCGGGAAAGCCGCGACTGCCTGGCCTACTTCGCAACCTGAGAGTCTACCACCTCGGCACGCGTCGTCGCCGCCCACCCATTGCTCGTCTCGTGCGCGCCTTGGGCGATTCGCGAACGCCGCCCCGTCCGAAACACCGCGGGATCCGAGTAGAACGCCGGATCGGCATTGGCGAGCCAGAATCCGGGCACCCCGAGCACCGGCAACGGCGCGTAGCGGCCGTTCTCCAGTTCTCCCTCGGCGAGCGAGGCCGCCACCGTTTCGTCCAACCATGCCGTTTTGCGCGCCGTCGGCCAGTCGAAGTAATCAGCCGGCGCCGCGACGATCCACGCATGCCCCGTGCAGGCCTTATACGGCGTCACGAGCTTTTCGAGCAGCGCATGGCCGAACACGCGCACTTCGCACCGCGCACCCCATGCCGAACGCTGATCGACGAACAAGCCGCGCCAGTCGAATGCGATCAACGCTGCGCTCAACGCGGGATCCGATGAAATGAAGAGCACCGCGTTTTCGTCGAACAACGTCAGAAAATCGCGCTCCGCTCCGCGCTGCCCGGCAATGCCGCCGCGCTCGATCGCACGCGCCTGCCGTGCATTGAGCGTGGCCTTCACGCGAGGATGGGCAAACCAAACGAGCGCATTGAAAAAGTCATGTAGATTGCGGCGCGTCGGCACGCCGCCGGTCGCGGCGATGTGCGCCTCGTATGCGCTTCCGTCCGGAAGCTCAGCTTGCTCGATGAACGTGAGCGGCAACCCGTTGCCCGTGACATGACCGCACGAGCGGGCCTCGCGCGCGAGCAGGGCGACGAAATCGGCGCTGTCGCGCTGCGCGCAGCGTTGCCAGCGCGCGCCGCGTTCGGCGAGCGGCGCGAGCCAAGGCGCGGACCAGTCGATCCGTTCCAAATTCGGAATGAGCGTCATCTCGTCCTCACCCGCTCGCTGCATCGCCGCTGCCGCCCTGCCACCCCATGCTCCGTCGGGCCGGCTCTCAGAGCAGGCGCCAGCCGATCGGCTCGCCGCCGCGCAGCGGCACCACCGCGGCTTCGCCCGCCACGATCTCGGCTGGCAGCGTCCAGGTCTCGCGCACGAGCGTCACGCGCTCGCTACTGCGCGGCAGACCGTAAAAATCCGGCCCGAAAAAGCTGGCGAACCCTTCGAGCCGGTCCAGCGCGCCGACATTGTCGAACGCCTCGGCGTAGAGCTCGAGGGCATGCAGCGCCGTGTAGCAGCCCGCGCAACCGCACGCGTGCTCTTTCAAGCCTTTCGGGTGCGGCGCGCTATCGGTGCCGAGGAAGAAACGCGGATTGCCGGAGGTGGCCGCTTCGACGAGCGCGACCCGGTGCGTCTCACGCTTGAGCACCGGTAGGCAGTAATAATGCGGGCGGATCCCGCCCTGGAAGATTGCGTTGCGGTTATAGAGCAGATGGTGCGCCGTGATGGTCGCGCCAAGCAGGCCAGCGGGCGCACCGTCGTCGCGCACGTACTGAGCCGCGTCCTTCGTCGTGATGTGCTCGAATACTACCTTGAGCGCCGGGAAATCGCGGCGCAGCGGCGTCATCACGCGATCGATGAATACCTTCTCGCGATCGAACAAATCGATGGCCGGATCGGTCACCTCGCCATGCACGAGCAACGGCATGCCGACTGCTTGCATCGTCTCGAGCGTTTTCGCGCACTTGCCGAGATCGGTCACGCCGAAGTCGGAATTCGTCGTCGCGCCGGCCGGGTAGAGCTTCACGCCGTGGATGAAACCGCTCTCTTTCGCCCGGCGAATTTCGTCCGGCGGCGTGTTGTCGGTCAAGTAAAGCGTCATCAGCGGTTCGAACCCCGCGCCCACCGGCAACGCTGCGAGGATACGCTCGCGGTACGCCCGCGCGGCGTCGACCGTCGTGACCGGCGGCTTGAGGTTGGGCATGACGATCGCGCGGCCGAACTGGCGGACCGTATGCGGCAGCACAGCCGCGAGCATTTCGCCGTCGCGCAAGTGCAGGTGCCAATCGTCAGGGCGGGCAAAGGTAAGCGAGGACGGCGCGCCTTGCTGCTGAGCGGCGTTCGGGGACAAATCGGTAACGGTCATGGCGATGGATCTTGCAAGGGAACCGGCGAAGATGCCGCTCGGCGGCGAGTAGCGAAGACGATCGAGCGAAGCACGCCGCAGCCATCGTGGAAAAACAGCAACGGACGGCCTCTCGGGGCCGCCATTTCGCTTTTTTCAGCCGACGGCTCGGTATATGCTTCAAAAAAACATATTGTAGCGGGTTCGGCTTGCGCGCCCGCACGTTCACACGCACCGCTAGCCCGTACCATGTGCCAACTCCTCGGAATGAACTGCGCCGCACCGACGGACGTCACGTTCTCCTTCACGGGCTTCGCCGCACGCGGGGGCATCACCGATCACCATGCCGACGGCTGGGGCATCGCCTTCTTCGAAGACAAAGCCTGCCGCCTGTTCATCGACCATCAATCGTCGGCCACCTCGCCGATCGCCGAGATGGTCAAGCGTTACCCGATCAAATCGAAAAACACGATCGCCCACATCCGCAAGGCGACGCAGGGTCATATCCTGCTCGAGAACTGCCACCCGTTCATGCGCGAATTGTGGGGCCGGCATTGGATCTTCGCCCATAACGGCGATTTGCAGGACTATCGGCCCGAGATCACGGGCGTTTACCAGCCGGTGGGCACGACCGACAGCGAAATTGCGTTTTGTGCGCTGATGCAGGGCTTGCGCCGCGCGTTTCCGGGCGCGCAACCGCCCTTGCAGGAATTGTTCGACGCCGTGACCGCACTCACGCGGGATATCACGAATTACGGCGTGTTCAACTTCTTGATGTCCAATGGGCAGGCGCTGTTCGCGCATTGTTCGACCAATTTGCATTACATCGTCCGACGCTGGCCGTTTTCGACGGCGCATTTGATCGATGCCGATATGTCGATCGATTTCGCGCAATACACCACGCCGGAGGATCGCGTCGCCGTCATCGCGACGCAGCCGCTCACCGACGATGAGATCTGGACTGCATTCGCGCCGGGCGATCTGT
Organism: Trinickia sp. Y13; assembly: GCF_029522115.1. Taxonomy (GTDB): domain Bacteria; phylum Pseudomonadota; class Gammaproteobacteria; order Burkholderiales; family Burkholderiaceae; genus Trinickia. Next base: position 194,371 of record NZ_JAKWFK010000006.1, read on the forward strand.
TGATGTTCCAAGACGGGGAAGTGGCGGCACGCGCCAACATACCCGTGCCGGCCAGTGTGCTCGAAAAGGCGCGCAACCCATCTTGCGATCCGAGCGCGTCGGCGCCGACGCGCGCGCCGGCTTCCGCATTGGGCGCGGACGCCGACGATATCGCGGCCTTCGAGTCCTGACTGACTCGAGCAAGCTCGCGCCGCCCCCTTTAGTGCAGGATCTTCGCTAGAAATTCTTTCGCTCGATCGGACTTCGGATTGGCGAAGAACGCATCCTTGCGATCGTCTTCCACGATAACGCCGCGATCCATGAAGATCACACGGTGTGCGACTTTCTTGGCGAACCCCATTTCGTGAGTAACGCACATCATCGTCATCCCCTCCCGCGCGAGTTCGACCATCACGTCGAGCACTTCGTTGATCATTTCGGGATCGAGCGCCGAAGTGGGTTCGTCGAACAACATTGCAACCGGATCCATCGACAAGGCGCGCGCGATCGCCACGCGCTGCTGTTGGCCGCCCGAGAGCTGAGCCGGAAACTTGTCTGCCTGCCCTTTCAGTCCGACTCGATCGAGTAGCTTGAGGCCCTTATCGACCGCCTCGTCTTTCGAACGGCCCAGCACCTTGAGCTGCGCGAGCGTGAGATTTTCCATGATCGACAGGTGCGGAAACAACTCGAAGTGCTGGAACACCATGCCGACTTTCGCGCGCAGCTTCGACAAGTTCGTTTGCTTGTCGCCGAGCGATTGGCCATCGACGACGATCTCCCCCTGTTGAAACGGCTCGAGACCGTTGACGGTCTTGATCAATGTCGACTTGCCCGAACCCGACGGCCCGCAGACGACGACCACCTCGCCTTTCGCAACTTCCGTGGTGCAGTCGGAGAGCACCTGAAACGTGCCGTACCACTTCGAAACCTGCTTGATCGAAATCATGCGGTGAATCCTTTTGCAATAACGAACCGGCCGCAGCTCGAACCGGCGAAGCTTTCGCATCATACCCGGCGCGCATGCGGGCGCGCCGGCAATACTACACACCGGCCAAATTGCCTGGTCAACGCGTAAGCGCCAACGCGTGAGGCCATGCCTAAATGCACGGCTCGGTCCGTACCGCCTCCCGGCTCGTTTGCTTGCCCCGTGCACTCAAGCACGCGAGCACGCAGCCGACCGCACCCACGACGAAAAACGGGCGACACCTTGTCGGTGCCGCCCGCCCAGGGGAAGCCGGAAGCGCCGTGAGACGCACCGGCAAGTCAAACCCGTTTCGCTTGTGGCGAAGAGGGAATCAGGGATACAGGCCACGCATTTCGCGCGCCATCAAAATCCGTTTGCATGCGACGATGAACGCCGCCGTGCGCATCGACACCTTGTTGTCGCTCGCCACCTGCCAGACCGCGCCGAACGCTTCGCGCATCACGCGCTCCAGACGCTGGTTGATCTCGTCCTCGGTCCAGAAGAAGCTCGAGAAGTCCTGCACCCACTCGAAGTAGGAGACCGTCACGCCCCCCGCGTTGGCCACCACGTCGGGGATGATCAACACGCCCTTGTCGTGCAGGATATCGTCGGCCGCCGTCGTGGTCGGGCCGTTCGCGCCTTCCACGATGATCTTCGTCTTGATCTTGGCTGCGTTCTTCTCGGTGATCTGGTTTTCGAGCGCGGCCGGGATCAGGATGTCGCTTTCGATCGTCCAGAACTCGTCGTTCGCCAGCGGATCGGCGTCCTTGAAACCGCCCACGCCGCCGGTGTTCGCCACGTGCTGGAGCAGTGCCGTCGCATCGATGCCGCTCGACTTGTAGATCGAGCCCGTGTGATCCTGCACGGCCACGACTTTGGCGCCCGCTTCTTCGAACAAACGTGCGGCGATGCCGCCGACGTTGCCGAAGCCTTGCACGGCGATGCGTGCTCCTTTGATTTCGAGGCCCACGCGGCGCGCCGCTTCCGTGCCGACCACGAATACGCCGCGGCCCGTGGCTTCGCGGCGGCCCAGCGAGCCGCCCAGCGCGATCGGCTTGCCCGTCACGACGCCCGTGGCCGTTTGGCCCTGGTTCATCGAGTACGTGTCCATCATCCACGCCATGATCTGCTCGTTCGTGTTGACGTCAGGCGCGGGAATATCCGTGTTCGGTCCGATGATGATGCCGATCTCGCTCGTGTAGCGGCGCGTCACGCGCTCGAGTTCGCCACGCGAGAGCTTGCGCGGATCGACGCGGATGCCGCCCTTCGCGCCGCCGTACGGTACGTTCACGGCCGCGTTCTTGACCGACATCCATGCCGACAACGCCATCACCTCGGACAGCGTCACGTCCTGGTGGTAACGCACGCCGCCTTTGCCTGGGCCGCGCGAGACATTGTGCTGAACGCGATAGCCCTCGAAATGGGCCACCGTGCCGTCATCGAGTTCGATAGGCACGTCGACGATGAGGATGCGCTTCGGACGCTTGAGTGTTTCGAGCCAACGCGACGACGAACCGAGGTACGGCGCGACGCGATCGACTTGACGCAGATAGTTTCCCCAGGGGCCGAGATCGTCGGCGTGAAGGTACGAGGGGATCGATTGTGCAGACGTCGTGGACTGCAATTGCGAAGACATGGACACTCCAACGGTCACGGAAATTGTGCGCCATTGTGGAAAAAGCGCATTTTGAAATCCAATGCCGTTTGGTCATCCCGTTATGCATTTCTTGCATAACGGGATTTGACAGGCTGTTTTCTCTTATTGCCGGTCATGCCGGCTTAACGCCCAGCGCGTCGGCCACGACTTGCCATAGGCGACGCACGAGTTGCTGGCGCGGATCGTCGCTGTTGCCCGCCAGTTTGTCGCGGTATAGACGGATTTCCATCGTCAACGTGAAGCGATCGGCGGGCAACCCGCGCGAGGCGGTGCGGTCAAGGCGAATCAGATCGCCCGCCGCAACGGCGTCTTCGACGGCGCTGTGCGGCAAGAAGGCAACCCCGTGGCCGGCCAACGCCATGGCTTTGAGCGCCTCCGCCATATCCGTTTCGTAGATGCGATCGAGATAGAGCGGCTCCGGCGCGTTGGCGACGATGACTTCCGTCATGCGCCCGAGGTACGCATTCGGCGTATAGGACAAGTACGGAACGGGCGCATCGGCGGCGCCGGGCAACGCATAGCGAGCGCGGCCCGCGCGCACCGGCGCAGAAAATGCGCTGATCGGCTCGGCGCCGAGCGTGAGCATGTCGTAGCGGCCCGGATCGAGCGCGACCGGTTGACTCGGATGGTGGTAGGCCATCACGAGATCGCAGCCGCCTTCGACGAGCGAGAGCACGGCATCGTGAACGTTGAGCGCGCGCAAGCGGGTATGAACCGGTCCCATCTGCGCTTCGATCCGTTGCAGCCACAGCGGGAAATACGTCAGCGAAAGCGTGTGCGGCACGGCGAATTCGATCGTCGGCGCCGGCGAGCGCACGTGCCCGCGCAGCAGAATGCGCGACTCGTGCATGTGCGAGAGCATCGCGAGCGCCTGCTCGTGGAATACCTCGCCCGCCTGCGTGAGCCGGGTCGGATAGACCGAACGATCGATGAGTTCGGTGCCGAGCCATGCCTCGAGCGCTTGGATGCGGCGCGAGAACGCAGGCTGCGTCACGTGCCGCAGTTCGGCCGAACGGCTGAAGCTGCGCGTCTCAGCGAGCGAAACGAAATCTTCGAGCCATTTGAGTTCCATGCGATTGGGCCGGGCAGCGCCGAGCGTAAAGCGACGTCCGCATTGTACCGGGGGACGTGCCGCGGCCCGCGGCGCGAGCCCTGTAGGCGGCTGGTCACTTCACGCCTCTTCTCGCTGCAAGGGCTCGCAATTCGTACGACGTGTCGCGAATAAAGCCGACGCTGCCGCCATGCCGCGCGGCGCAACGACGCAGATGCGCTCCGCTCGGTTCGTTCCGGTGGCAACGTTGATGCAGCGCACCATCGGCGCGCGCGGGGCACATCGACAGTGCCCGCGGGCGCGACGCAGGTGCGCGAATGCGCACCGCTTGCGATCGTCGGCGACCGAACCGCGGACAGCCCGAGCGAGCCGCGCGAAAGCCGCAACGGCAGACGGCGCTTGGCGCCGCGTCGCGCGGCCCGAGCAGCGGGAGCGCACATGGCATAGGGCTTGCGTTGGCGAGCCGTCGCGCGCCGCAACCGGCGCCGTGGCTCATCGGCCCCAATGTTTCATCCGACTTTCGATACGAGGACGACCATGAAGAACCTGAAACACGCGTTGAGCAGTGGCAATTGGCGCTCGCTCATCGCCTGCTTTCTCTATTTCGACACCGGCTTCACGGTGTGGGTCCTGTACGGACCGCTCGCGCCGTTCATCGGCAAGAGCATCGCCATGACGGCTGCTCAACAGGGCTTTTTGGTCGCCGTGCCGGTCCTCTCCGCCGCAATCTTGCGCGTGGCCCTCGGCAACCTCTATCAGTCGACCGACGGCCGGCGCGTGGCGTTGATGGGCGTGGCGATCTCGGCCTTGCCGGCGATCGTGTTGCCGCTGCTGCCGACTGCGCCCTCGTATACGCTGCTGCTCGTGCTGGGCGTATTCCTCGGCGTCGGCGGCGCGAGCTTCGCCGTTGCCCTGCCGATGGCGGGGAGCAGCTACCCGCCCAAGGTGCAAGGCCTCGTCCTCGGCCTTGCCGCCGCGGGCAATATCGGCGCCGTGCTCGACGGCTTTCTGTTCCCGCACGTAGCCGACGCGTTCGGCTGGCAATACGCCACCGCGGCCGCGCTGCCGCTGCTGGCGATCGCCGGCATCGCGTTGTTCGCCTGGGGCGACGACCGCAGCGAAAAGGCCGGCAGGCCGGGACCGGCGCTCGCGGGCTTCGCGACGATGCTCGCGGGATTGATCGCGCTCGTGCTAGCCGTGCACGCGGGCATGTTCGGCTCGGGTAAGGCAGGCGTGCTGCTGCTGCCCGTGCTCGGCGCCGCGGGCGCCATCGCCTTGTTGCCTGCGCGCTATCGCGCCGTGCTTGCCGAGCGCGACACGTGGGTCATGATGCTCGTCTACAGCATTACCTTTGGCGGCTTCGTCGGGATGTCGTCGTATGTGACGCTGTTGCTGACGACGCTCTACCAAATGCCCAAACTCGAAGCCGGCTTGTTCATGTCGCTGCTCGCGTTTCTGGGCGCCATCGTGCGTCCGATGGGCGGCTATTTGGCAGATCGCATCACCGGCGTGCGCGCGCTGACGGGCCTGCTCGCGGCGATTTCGCTGGCCGATTTCGCGTTTGCGGCCTGGATGCCGCCGCTCGCAGGCGGCATTGCCGTCCTGGTGTGCCTCTACCTCGCCTTCGGCCTCGGCAACGGCGCGACGTTTCAACTCGTCCCCCATCGTTGGAAAGGCAAGACGGGCTTGCTCTCGGGCGTGATTGGCGCGGCCGGCGGCATCGGCGGCTTCTATCTGCCCGTGGTGATGGGCATCGCCAAGGAAAGCACCGGCAGCTATCAAATGGGCTTCGCCACGTTCGGCGCGATCGCGGCCTGCGCATGCGTCGCGATCCTTGCTTTGCGCACACAGTGGCTCGTCTGGGCGAACCCGGCCGGCGCGGCGCCGGAACTCGCGCACGCGGTCAATCCGGCACGCGTCGGACAACCGGCCCCCGCCGGGAAATGATGCGAAGCGGCGGGCGCGCCTCGCGTGCGGGCCCGTCCGGGCGAACTGCCGAAGGCCGATCGCGGCGGTGGTAAAATCGCGGGTTCTCTCCTGCCCCGAACCCGCGCCTTCGAGCGCTACGTCCGATCATGTCCGATACCCGCGCCGAAACGCTGTTTGCCCTCACCGCCCTCTCACCGCTTGACGGGCGTTACGCCGCCAAGACCGAAGCGCTGCGCGATTGGCTTTCCGAAGCCGCGTTCATGCGCCATCGCGTGACCGTAGAAGTGCATTGGCTCATTGCGCTGTCGCAGGCCGGCTTCGCGGAAATGCCGCGCTTCTCCGCCGCCGCCGAACAATTCCTGCTCGATCTCGTCGCGCGCTTTTCGGCGCACGACGCCGCGCGCATCAAGGACATCGAGCGCGTCACGAATCACGACGTCAAAGCGGTCGAATACTGGCTCAAGGAATCCGTGAAGGGCCAGCCCGAGCTCGAGCGAGCAAGCGAGTTCATTCACTTCGCCTGCACCTCGGAAGACATCAACAACACCTCGCACGGTCTGATGCTTGCCGGTGCGCGCGAACACGTCATCCTGCCGGCGCTGCGCTCGGTGCATGGCCGCCTCGTCGCGCTCGCGCACGCGCAGGCCGAGCAGCCGATGCTCTCTCGCACACACGGCCAGCCGGCCAGCCCCACGACGCTCGGCAAGGAAATCGCGAATGTCGCCGCCCGCCTCGCGCGTGCGATCGAGCGCATCGCCAAGGTCGAAATCCTGGGCAAGATGAACGGTGCGGTGGGCAACTACAACGCGCACCTGTCGGCTTACCCGAGCTTCGATTGGGAAGCGTTTTCGCGCAACGTGATCGAGCAACGGCTCAAGCTCACGTTCAACCCGTACACGATCCAGATCGAGCCGCACGATTACATGGCGGAATTGTTCGATGCGATCGCCCGCGCCAACACGATCCTGCTCGATCTCGATCGTGACGTGTGGGGTTACATTTCGCTCGGCTATTTCAAGCAGCGCACCAAAGCCGGCGAGATCGGATCGTCGACGATGCCGCACAAGGTCAACCCGATCGATTTCGAAAACTCGGAAGGCAACCTCGGTCTCGCGAACGCGCTGCTGCGCCATCTGGCGGAAAAGCTGCCCGTCTCGCGCTGGCAACGGGACCTGACCGATTCGACGGTCCTGCGAAACATGGGCGTCGCGCTCGGCTACTCGCTGCTCGCTTACGACGCGCTGATCCGCGGCATCGACAAGCTGGAAGTCAACCCGGCCCGCCTGAACGAAGATCTCGACGCCTGCTGGGAAGTGCTGGCCGAGCCTGTGCAAACGGTCATGCGCCGCTTCGGCATCGAGAACCCGTACGAGCAGTTGAAGGAGCTCACGCGCGGCAAGGGCATCACTCGTGAAGCGCTGCAGCAGTTCATCGCCACCCTCGCGATCCCGGACGATGCGAAGGCGCTGCTTAGCGCCATGACACCCGCGTCGTATACGGGCAAGGCGGCCGAGCTGGCGAAACGGATCGCCTAAAAATCACCGTCTCGATGAAAAAAGCGGGCAGCCGATCGGCTGCCCGCTTTTTTTCTACCGGTTCGAGCGATCGGCCGCACTGCATCGCTGCCGCCACCGCCGGCATCATGACGAGCCCGCCCCTAACGTCGTGCCCACTCGGCTATCGGATCAGAGGCGAGCCACGACCTCATCGACAATCGCGGGCGGCGACAACTCGATCCCGACCGTGATCGCTTCATCTTCGCCCGGTTCCTCGAGCGTGTCGAGTTGGCTTTGCAGCAGCGACGGGTTGAAGAAATGCCGGCCGCGCGTAGCGAGGCGCTCGTGCAGCACGTCGAACGAGCCCTTCAAATAAACGAAGCGCACGACGCCATCGCCCTGCGCGCCGCCGCGCAATACGTCGCGATAGGCGCGCTTGAGCGCCGAGCAGCCGACGATGAGCGACTCGCCCGCACGCACCTTGTCTTCGATCGCGTCGCGAATCGAGGCCAGCCACGGCCAGCGGTCGTCGTCGGTCAGCGCGATGCCTTGCGCCATCTTCTCTTTATTGGCGGCGCTATGGAACACGTCGCCATCCACGAAGCTGCAACCCAGGCGCTCGGCCAACAACTCGCCGATAAGCGTCTTGCCGGCGCCCGAGACGCCCATCACGATCAGGATCATTTTCGTTCCAATTACAAAACCGTGGCCAACGCGAAGGTCAATCCGAGGCCGAGCAGCGAGATGATGGTCTCGCACAACGACCACGTCTTGAAGGTCTGACCCACCGTCATGCCGAAATACTCTTTGATCAGCCAGAAGCCGCCATCGTTCACATGCGAGAAAATCAGCGAACCGGAGCCCGTTGCAAGCACGAGCAACTCGGGCCGCACCTGAATCACGCCAGCCTTGGCGATGGGCGCGACGATGCCGCACGCCGTCGTCATGGCCACCGTGGCCGAACCCGTCGCCAGGCGAATCAGCGCGGCGGCGAACCAACCGAACAGCAGCGGAGAAAGATGCGCCTGAGTGGCCACCGCAACGATCTCACGCGAAATACCGCTGTCGCGCAAGACGCCGCCGAAGCCACCGCCCGCCCCCACGATCAACGTGATGCCGGCGATCGGCGCTAGGCATTCGCCGCAGAACTTTTGGATCTGCTCCCGCGTGAACCCGCGCTGCGAACCGAAGGTCCAGAAGCTGAAGATGACCGCGATCAGGAGCGCCACGTCCGAATTGCCGACGAAACGCAGCAGATCGTTCGCGGTCGACTTCGGCGCGAACACCAGGTCGGCCCAGCTGCCGACGAGCATCAGCAGCACCGGCAGCAAAATCGTGAACAGCGTAATGCCGAACCCCGGCAAATCATGCCGATTCTCGGCCGCATCGTCGGCCGATTCGATGAATTGCGCCGCAAGCGGGTTGTTCTCGGGCAGCTTGACATACCGATGGATGAGCAGGGCGAACAAGGGCCCCGCCACGATCGCGGTAGGAATGCCCACGATAAGGCCGTAGGCGATGGTTTTGCCGATGTCGGCCCCATAGGCTTGCACCGCGAGCAACGCGGCCGGGTGCGGCGGAATCAACCCATGCACGACCGACAGCCCCGCGACCATGGGCAAGCCAATCAGCAACAGCGATTTGCCCGTGCGCTTGGCGACGTTGAAGGCGATTGGAATCAGCAACACGAAGCCGACTTCGAAGAACACCGGCAAACCGACGATGATCGCGACGAACATCATCGCCCAGTGAATGTGCTTCTCACCGAACCAACGAATCAGCGTGGTCGCAATGCGCTCGGCGCCGCCCGATTCGGCCATCATTTTGCCAAGCATCGTGCCCAGGCCCACGACGATCGCGATGTGGCCCAAGGTGCCGCCGTTGCCGGCTTCGAACGATTTGACGATCTGGCCCACCGGCATGCCGGCCGCCAGGCCGAGCAGCAATGAGACGACGATCAGGACCAGGAACGGATAGACCTTGTACCGCGCAATGAGCAGGATGAGCGCCGCGATCGCTATGAGGGCATAAAGCAACAAGAGGCCGCCGTGGACCGATCCCATGAAGAGTCTCCTTTACTTGTTGTGAAACGAGGCAGGTGGACGAATGAAAGCGGCGAGCATCGCTGGCCCCGCCGCCCCGATACGGACGTTGCATTGTAGTCGGCGCCGTGAACTGGCGATAGAACCGGTTCCATTAACAGAAACCCCTATATCTCGCGCCTAAAACGGCACGCATAGGGGCGAATGTCAGGATCGGCAGCAATGGAATACGCCGACCGCGGCTAGGGCTTGCTCGTTGCGAAGCCCGCCCTCGCCGCGGCTCGGCGAATCAGTGCTGGTGCGCTGCCAGTTCCGATGCAGCGCGGGCGAGGCGCGTGACCTCATCCCAGTTTTGCGCAGCCAGGGCGGCCTTCGGCGTAAGCCACGAGCCGCCCACGCAAACGACGTTGGGCAAGGCGAGGAAGCTTGGCGCCGTCTCGGTCGTAATGCCGCCGGTCGGGCAGAACTTGAGCGTCGGGAATGGTCCGTACAACGCCTGCAGCATCGGCATCCCGCCGGCTTGCTGCGCCGGGAAGAACTTCACCGTTTCGTAGCCGAGCTCGAGCGCCAGCAAAATGTCGCTCGGCGTCATGACGCCCGGCAAAAGTGGCAGGCCGGCGTCCTGCGCAGCTTGGTGGATGTCTCGGGTGAGTCCCGGCGAAACCCCAAACTGCGCGCCGGCTTTTTTCGCCTGTGCGCAGTGCTCGGGCTTGGTGATGGTGCCGACGCCGACGACGATGTCCGGCGAGAGGTGCGCCGCGCGCTCGATCGCGCCGATGCCCGCCGGCGTGCGCAGCGTGATCTCGAGCACTTTGACGCCGCCCGCGTGCAATGCGCGCGACACATGTTCGCCCTGCTCGACCGTGTCGAAAGCCAGCACGGGGATGACGGGACCGAGGCGGACGATGTCTTCAACCTTTTTCATGCTGGCTCCTTATTGCTTGCTTGCGTGGACCGGATCGAAACGCTCGGCCGGCTCGTGAACGAGCGGACCGAACACCGAGGCGCCCATCTCGGCCGGCGCGGCAGCCGCCCGGAAGACGCCAAACAGTTCGCGGCCGAAGCCGACTTCGTTTTGCGCTTGATGCTTCGGTTGCTCGACCTCGCGCGCGTCCCATTGCGCCGCATCGAGCTCGAGGTCCAGAATGCCGCGCTCGGCATCGATGACGATCGTGTCGCCGTCGCGCACTTTACCGAGCGGCCCGGCGAGCAGCGCCTCGGGGGACACGTGAATGACGGCCGGGACTTTGCCCGATGCACCCGACATGCGCCCGTCGGTGACGAGCGCGACGTGAAAGCCCTGATCCTGCAGCACGCCGAGCAGCGGCGTCAGGCGGTGCAACTCGGGCATGCCGTTCGCGCGCGCGCCTTGGAACCGTACGACGGCGACGAAATCGCGTTTGAGCTCGCCCTTGTCGAACGCTTCCTGCACGGCCTCCTGCGAATCGAAAACGAGCGCCGGCGCGCGCACGGTGCGATGCTCGGGAGCGACAGCGGAGATTTTGATCACGCCACGTCCGAGCTTGCCCTGCATGAGGCGCAGGCCGCCGTCGGGTTGAAACGGTTCGCCGATCGGCCGCAGCACTTTGGCGTCGCCCGTCTGCTCGGCACCGGCCACCCACGCCAATTGCCCGTCGACGAGCCGGGGCTCTTCCGTATAGGGGCCCAAGCCCTTGCCCATCACGGTCGTGACGTCCTCGTGCAGCAAACCGCCTTCCAATAGGTTGCGGATCAGGAAAGCCATGCCGCCGGCCGCGTGATAATGATTCACGTCGGCCTTGCCGTTCGGATAGATCTTGGCGAGCAGCGGCACCACTTGGGACAGCGCGTCGAAGTCGTTCCAGTCGATGAGAATGCCCGCCGCACGCGCGATCGCGACGAGATGCAGCGTGTGATTGGTCGAGCCGCCGGTGGCGAGCAGCGCAACGATGCCGTTGACGATTGCCTTTTCGTCGATGACCTGGCCGATCGGCGTGTATTGACCGCGCTCGGCAGTCAGATCGAGCACGCGACGCGCCGCCGCCGCCGTCAGGGCGTCGCGCAGCGGCGTATGCGGATGGACGAACGCCGACCCGGGCAGATGCAACCCCATGACTTCCATGAGCATTTGATTGCTGTTCGCGGTGCCGTAGAAGGTGCATGTGCCGTGCCCGTGATAGGCGGCCGATTCGGCCTCGAGCAACGCCTCCCGGCCCACTTGCCCCGTCGCGAACTGCTGCCGGATCTTGGCCTTTTCGTCGTTGGACAAGCCGCTCGTCATCGGTCCGGCGGGCACGAAGATCGTCGGCAGATGCCCGAACTGCAGCGCGCCGATCAAGAGGCCCGGCACGATTTTGTCGCAGATGCCCAGGCAGAGCGCCGCATCGAACATATTGTGCGTGAGCGCGACCGCCGTGCTCATTGCAATCACTTCGCGCGAAAACAGCGAGAGTTCCATGCCCGCGTTGCCTTGCGTGATGCCATCGCACATCGCCGGCACGCCGCCTGCGAATTGGGCGACGCCGCCGTTTTCACGCGCGGCGCGCTTGATGATATCGGGGTAGTCCTTATAAGGCGCGTGCGCCGACAACATTTCGTTGTACGCCGAAACGATGCCGATGTTCGGTTCCCGCACCGCCTTGATCACGAGCTTGTCGTGGCCTTCGAGCCCCGCAAAGCCGTGAGCGAGGTTCGCGCATGACAGTACGCCGCGAGCCGGGAATCGCCCTTGCGCGGCGTCGATTCGCGCAAGATAGGCCGAGCGCGTGGCGCGACTGCGCTCCACGATGCGGCGAGTCACTTCAATCAGCGTGGGATGCGGCGAGGCCATGGTGGAACGCTCCTTCCTATAGGCCGGCGTACGGACGCCGGCGGGTGGCGCGATGCGGCGCAAGCGGCCGCGCAGTTCGATTTGGTCGTGGAGTTTAGTAGAAAAACTACATCACCGCAATGCGGGCGAGACTGGATTGCCATATGCAAAGGCATCAGCACCGAAGGCGCGCTTCGCACGTCGGTAGAAAATTCTCGTAGATTTTCTACATCCATCCGGTCATACTGTCGCCATCGATAGAAAACGATACACCCCATCGAGGCGGTCATCCGATGCTTTCCCGAATCGAAGCCATGCGTGCGCAACTGCGTCCGTCCGAACGCAAGCTGGCCGACTACGTGCTCGACACCCCGCGCGAGGTGCTCGACCTGGCGATGACCGAACTCGCTCAGCGGGTCGGCGTGAGCCAGCCAACCATTGCGCGGTTTTGCCAAGCGCTCGGCTGCGGCGGCTTTCGGGAATTCAAGATCCGGCTAGCGCAAAGTATTGCGCCGGGGCTGCCGTCGGTCTATCGCGACGTGCGCCCCGACGAACCGGCTTCGGGGGTGGTGGCCAAGGTATTCGACCGCACGATCGGCGCGCTCATCGAGGTTCGCAACAGCTTGTCCGCGAGCAGCATTGCCAAGGCGACCGAGTTGCTCGCCGCTGCCTCGCGCATCGAGTTCTATGGCGCGGGCGGCTCGGGCATCGCCGCACAAGACATTCAGCATAAGTTCTTCCGGCTCGGCATACCGAGCGTCGCCTATGCCGATCCGCACACCTATACGATGTCGGCGGCATTGCTCGGCGAGGGGGACGTGGTGGTGACGATCTCGAACACGGGGCGCACGCGCGACATCGTCGAAGCGGCGCGCTCCGCCCGCGCGTGCGGGGCGAAGGTGATCGCCATCACCAACAGCAACTCCCCTCTCGCGCAGATCGCGACCGTGAGTTTGTTCGCGAACGTCACGGAGGAAACGGATATCTTTTCGCCCATGACCTCGCGCGTATCGCATCTGGCGATCGGCGACATCCTTGCGGTTGGCGTTGCGCTCACCCGCGGCCCCGAACTCGTCGACAAACTCGGACGCGCTAAAAAAGCGATTACCCGCCGGCGGATCGAATCGGGGCAAGAGCCATAACGAAAATAGCCTTAGAACGGCTTGACCACGACGAGCGCCACGGCGGCGATCAGGCCCAGCACGGGCAACTCGTTGAAGATGCGGTACCAGCGGTCCGAGCGGCGGTTTTCCCCGCGCTCGAATGCACCCAACACGCGTCCGCAATACAAGTGATACGCAATGAGCAGCGCCACGACGCCCAACTTCGCATGAATCCATCCTTGCCCGCGCCCGATGCCGTAGCCGAGCCACAGCCATAGGCCGAGGGCCAACGCGAACACCGCGATCATCGTCATGAAGCGATAGAGCTTGCGCGCCATGGTGAGCAGCCGCGCGACGGCGGCTGCCTCGCGCTCCATGGCGAGATTGACGAAAATACGCGGCAGATAGAACAGGCCCGCAAACCACGAGGCCACGAATACGATGTGAAACGTCTTGACCCAGAGCATCGTGATAGTGCTTGTCGTTGAATGTTGGGGTTGATACGTCGAGGCGCGAGGGCCGCCGCATCGAAGCTCGCGGACCAATTACAGGGCTTCGCGCGCCGGCCGCCGGACCCGAACTACTGGCGCACTTCGCCGTGCCCAAGCACCACGTACTTGAGCGAGGTCAGCCCCTCCAGGCCCACCGGGCCGCGCGCGTGGAGCTTGTCGTTCGAGATGCCGATTTCCGCGCCGAGCCCGAACTCGAAGCCGTCGGCAAAACGCGTCGAGGCGTTCACCATCACACTCGCCGAATCCACTTCGCGCAAGAAACGCATGGCGCGGTCGTGATCTTCGGTGACGATCGCATCGGTGTGCGCCGAGCCGTAGGTATTGATGTGATCGATCGCGGCGTCCATGCCGTCGACGACTTTGATCGCGAGCACCGGTGCGAGGTATTCCGTGCGCCAGTCTTGCTCGGTCGCATCGACGAGTTCAAGCGGCGGTGCATCGCTGTCCCACGGCGCGGCCTCGAGTACGGCGCGAGCGGCGGCGTCCACACGCAACTGAACGCCCTTGTCCCGATAGACGCGCGCAAGCGGCGGCAGCACGGCACGCGCGACACCGCGCGCAACGAGCAGCGTCTCCATCGTGTTGCACGTGCCGTAGCGATGGGTCTTGGCGTTGTCGCAGACAGCGAGCGCCTTGCACAGGTCCGCGCGATCGTCCACGTAGACGTGGCAGATCCCATCCAGATGCTTGATCATCGGCACCCGCGCTTCTTCGATGAGCCGCGCGATCAGACTCTTGCCCCCACGCGGTACGATCACGTCGACGTACTCGGTCATCGTAATGAGCTTGCCGACGGCGGCGCGGTCGGCGGTCTCGACAACTTGCACGGCATCGCTCGGCAAACCGGCTGCCGCCAATCCTTCGGCGATCAGCTTCGCCAAGGCCGTGTTCGATGCGAGCGCCTCGGAACCGCCGCGCAAGATCGCGGCATTGCCCGCTTTCAGGCAGAGCGCCGCCGCATCGATCGTCACGTTCGGCCGCGATTCGTAGATGATGCCGATCACCCCCAGCGGCACGCGCATTTGACCGACCTGGATGCCGCTCGGACGGTATTTGAGGTTGTCGATTTCGCCAATCGGATCGGGTAGCGCAGCGACTTGGCGCAGGCCTTCGATCATCGTGCGCAGCGCCTTGTCCGACAAGGTCAAGCGATCGACAAAGGCCGCGTCCATGCCCTTTTCGCGCGCCTTGGCGACATCGCGCGCATTCGCTTCTTGGAGCGAGGCTTGCTCGCGCTCGATCGCGCGCGCAATCGCTTCCAAAGCATCGTTCTTGGCCGCGGTGGAGGCGCGCGCCATCGCACGCGAGGCGGCCCGCGCGCGGCGGCCGATGCCGGTCATGTACTCGTCGATTTCCATCGTGATTCTCGTTTCTCGCGCCAGCAGCGCGGTGTCTCGGATTGGCGGCGCGTTGGCCGTCGCATCGATTGTAGCGTCAGGCGCCGATTGCGCGTGCGGCGTCGCGCTTGGCCGGCGCCGCCACGAGCGCGGCAAGCTCGAACAGGCCGTCCCACGGGTCCGGCGGCAGCGCCGGGCGCCGCCGAGTGGCCGGCGGCGCGCCCGTCAGGCCCTTCACCTGCCGGTCGAGCGCCGCGGCGAGGGCTAGGCCTTCTTCGAGCAGCGATTCCGTCACCCGGGAAAGCGCGGGGCCGACGAGCCGCTCGCGCGGCCCCCACACCCGGTTCTCGCGCAACAGCATGGCGAGCGGCTTGCCCGCCGCCGCGCCGCGTTTGATCTTGAGCAGCGTGCGTACTTCTTCCGTAAGCGCCCACAGCACTAGCACGGCAGCCTCGCCCTCGCCTTTGAGCCCGTCGAGCATACGCGCCAGCCTGCCGACGTCGCCGGCCAGCATCGCCTCGTTCAGCTTGAAGACGTCGTAGCGCGCCACATTGAGCACGGCGTCATGCACTTGCTCGAACGTCAGCGCGCCTTGCGGATAGAGCAAGCCGAGCTTTTGGATCTCTTGGTGGGCGGCCAGCAAATTGCCTTCGACGCGCTCGGCGATGAACTGCAGCGCACGCCGGCCCTCTTCCCCGGGCGCGACGCGCTGGCCTTGCTGCATCAACCGTTGCGCGACCCAATTGGGCAATTGCCCACGCTCGACCGGATCGATCCGCAACGACACGCCGCCATCGGCAAGCGCCGTGAACCAAGCCGACTTTTGCGTAGCGGCGTCGAGCCGGGGCAGCGTGACGAGCACCAGGACGTCGGGATTGCCGGTGGCCGCGAGCGCTTTCAATGCGTCCGCCCCCTCCTTGCCTGGCTTGCCGGAGGGAATCCGCAACTCGATCAATTGGCGATCGCCGAACAACGACATCGATTGCGTCGCACCGAGCAACGAACTCCAGTCGAAGCTGCGCTCGACCGTGAACACGTTGCGTTCGGTGAATCCCGCCGCGCGCGCTGCCGCGCGAACGCGGTCGCACGCCTCCTGCGCGAGCAAGTGCTCGTCGCCGAAGACGACGTACAGACTGGCGAGGCCCTTCGCCAGATGCGTGTCGAGCGCGTCGAGTCGCAGTTGCATGAGCGTCGAGCGTGCCCGATCAGAGCGGAGGCGGCGGCAACGGCGCGCGCGGGGCAACCGCCGGCGGCTGCTGCCCGGCCGCGGGGTGCAGCGAACGCACGACTGCGAGGCGGCGCGTCAACTGATCGACGGCGTCGTTTTGCATATCCTGATAGAGCAGTTCCGCTTCTTGGGCTTTCGCCTGTGAGTACTGAACGCTATAAGTCATCGCCCGATTGAGCGCGATCGCACTCGACGGGATCAATACGGCGCCGTCCGTCCCGGTCAGCGTATAAGCCAGCGTGTAATTGAGCTGATATTCCGCCGCCACGCCCAGCGAATTGAGCGTCAGCACGCCTTGCCCGCGGCCTTCGCTCAGGCTCAGCACCGCGTCGGCGTCGCGGGGCGACTTGACGACTATCGTATCGCTGCCGCCTTCGATCATCCGCGTCAAACGCGCAGCGACGATCGGCGGCGCGCCGACGATCGCCAGCCGCTTGAACGCATAATTCTCCTGCCCTCGCAGTTGGAAGCCGCAAGCGGCGAGCATCATCGTGCCGCACATGAGCGCGAGAAACGATCGGCGAATCACATTGGCTCCTTGGAGTCTATTGGGCGCGCGGCGGCGGGCCGTCAAACGACGACGTTCACGAGACGGCCAGGTACGACGATGATCTTCTTGGCGCTCTTGCCTTCGCTGAAGCGCGCGAACATCTCATGCGCGAGCGCAGCCGCTTCGATGGCCTCGCGCGGCGCGTCCTTGGCGACCGTCAGCGCGCCGCGAACCTTGCCGTTCACTTGCAGCACGAGCTCGATCTCGGCTTGTTCGAGCGCCTTCTCGTCGACCTTCGGCCAAGGCGCATCGAGCAACGAGCCGAATTCATCGACGAAGCCGAGCGTCTGCCAGAGCGCGTGCGTCGCATGCGGCACGACCGGATACAGCACGCGCAGCAGCACGCCGTAGCATTCGCGCAGCACGCTAGGCCGCGCGAGCTTGGCGTTTTCGAGCGCGTTGAGCATCTTCATCGCCGCCGACACGACCGTGTTGTATTGCAAACGCTGATAGTCGAAATCGGCCTGCTTGAGCACGCTGTAGATTTCCCGGCGCAGCGTCTTGTCGACTTCGGCCAACTGCGCGGGATCGAACGTCTCGCGCGCGACGAGTTCGGCCTGATTGGCATGACCGAACGCCCAGACGCGGCGCAGGAAGCGGCTCGCGCCTTCGACGCCCGACCCCGACCATTCGAGCTGCTGCTCGGGCGGCGCGGCAAACATCGTGAACAGGCGCGCCGTATCGGCGCCGTATTGATCGATCAGCAATTGCGGATCGACGCCATTATTCTTGGACTTGGACATCTTCTCGACGCCGCCCAGCACCACAGGCTGCCCGTCCGAATGGTGCGTCGCGCCCACGGGGCGGCCCTTGTCGTCGTGCTCGACGGTGACGTCGGCCGGGTTGTACCAAGTCTTCTTGCCGGACGCATCCTCGCGATAGAAGGTTTCGTTGAGCACCATGCCCTGCGTGAGCAGGTTCTTGGCCGGCTCGCCGAACTTCACGAGGCCCATGTCGCGCATCACCTTGGTCCAGAAGCGCGAGTAGAGCAGGTGCAAAATCGCGTGCTCGATGCCGCCGATGTATTGGTCCATCGGCATCCAGTAGTCGGTGCGCGCATCGACCATCGTCTCGGCGTCCGGGCACGTATAGCGCGAGAAATACCAGGCCGAATCGACGAACGTATCCATCGTGTCGGTTTCGCGCTTGGCCGGCGCACCGCACTTGGGGCAGGTGCAGTCGACGAACGCCGCCGACTTCGCGAGCGGGTTGCCCGCGCCGTCCGGCACGAGGTCCTCCGGCAAGACGACGGGCAGGTCCTTCTCGGGGACCGGCACATCGCCGCACGCGCCGCAGTGAATGATCGGGATCGGCGTGCCCCAATAGCGCTGGCGCGAGATGCCCCAATCGCGCAGCCGCCAGGTGACCTGCTTATCGCCGAGACCGAGCGCCTTCAGATCGGCCGCGACGGCGTCGACCGCCTGCTCGTAGCCCATTGCGTCGTAGCGCCCGCTATCGACGCAGACGCCGCCTTCTTTATCGCCGTACCAAGCCTGCCAGGCGTCGAGCGAATAATCGCACCCGGCTTTCGCGATCACTTGCTTGATTGGCAAACCGTATTTCTTCGCGAACGCGAAATCGCGCTCGTCGTGCGCGGGCACGCCCATGACGGCGCCCTCGCCGTAGCTCATCAGCACGTAGTTGCCGATCCACACTTCGACGCGCGCCTGCGTGAGCGGATGCGTCACGTAAAAGCCCGTGGGCATGCCCTTCTTTTCCATCGTCGCCATCTCGGCCTCGGCCACGCCGCCATGCCGGCATTCGTCGATGAACGCTTGCAACTCGGGCTTGCCTTGCGCCAAGCGTGCGGCGAGCGGATGCTCGGCCGCGATCGCGCAAAACGTCACGCCCATGATCGTGTCGGCGCGCGTGGTGAACACGCGCAACAGCTTGCTTTCGCCGTCGAGCTCGTACGGGAAGCCAAAGTTCACGCCGAAGCTCTTGCCGATCCAGTTTTGCTGCATCACCTTCACGCGCTCGGGCCAGCCCAGGCCCTCGAGATCGCTCAGAAGCTCGTCCGCGTACTGCGTGATGCGCATGTAGTACATCGGGATTTCGCGCTTCTCGACGAGCGCGCCCGAACGCCAGCCGCGCCCGTCGATCACTTGCTCGTTGGCGAGCACCGTCTGATCGACCGGGTCCCAATTGACCGTGCCCGTCTTCTTGTAGACGATGCCTTTCTCGAGCATCTTGAGGAACAACCACTGGTTCCACTTGTAGTACTTCGGATCGCACGTGGCGACCTCGCGCGACCAGTCGATGGCAAGCCCCATCGACTGCATCTGCCGCTTCATGTAAGCGATGTTCTCGTAGGTCCACTTCGCCGGCGGCACGCCGTTGGCCATCGCCGCATTTTCGGCCGGCATGCCGAACGCGTCCCAGCCCATGGGCATCAGCACGTTGTAGCCGTTCATCCGCAGATAGCGGTACATCACGTCGTTGATCGTATAGTTGCGCACGTGCCCCATGTGCAGCTTGCCCGACGGATACGGCAGCATCGAGACGCAATAGAACTTTGGCTTACCGGCCACTTCGGCCGTGCGGTAAGCGTTCGATGCGCGCCAGTCTGCCTGGGCGGCGGCTTCGATGTCGGCGGGTAAGTATTTTTCTTGCATGGCGGTGGTTCGGGCTTGGCTGTCGTGGCGCCTTGGCAAACACGCGGCGCGGCGATACGTGAAGATGCGTTTCCCCGGAAATGGGGAAAAGGTCGATTATACCGCCCGCGGATGCATCCACGGCGGGTCTGACGCGCCAATGATCGGCGCGGTGAAGCGGCGGGCCGTCAGCGCGCGCCGGGTTGGAGCGGCGAAGCCGGCGCCGCGGCGGCGCCTGGCGCGACGCTCGCGCGGGGCGGATCGGTGACAAAACCGATTCGAGCGATGCCTGCCTGCTGCGCCGCGCCCATGACTTGCGCGATGACTTCGTAGCGCGTGGCTTGCGATGCGCGCAAATGCAGTTCGGGCGGCTCGCCGGCTTTGCCGGCCCGGGCGAGATCGGCACGCACGGCATCGAGCGTGATCGGGCGGCCGTCCCAGTAGAGCCGGCCCGCGTCGTCGATCGATAGCGTGATCGTTTTCGGCGTTTCGGGCGCCGGGCCCGCTGCGACTTTGGGCAGATCGAGCCGAATCGCGTGCGTGAATAGCGGTGCGGTGATGATGAAAATGACGAGCAAGACGAGCATGACGTCGATGAGCGGCGTCATGTTGATGTCGGCCATCGGCGCAGCCGAACGCTCTTTGTCGAATCCGCCGAATGCCATGCTCGCCGCCTCCTTCGAAAACGTTCGTGCGCTCGCTACGCGCGCGTTGCGCGCGAGGCATCTTCGGCTTGCACCGCGTGGACGGCGCTCGTCGGCTCGGCGGCGCCACGCCCCACCGCGGCGTCGTGGGCCGCGGAGCGTTCGGCAAGCTCCGGCGCGCAGACATAAGCATGCAAATCGTGCGCGAAACCGTCCAACTCCTCTGACAACTGCCGCTGCATCCGGCCCAGCACGTTGTACGCCAACACGGCGGGAATGGCGACCACGAGACCGAACGCCGTCATGATCAGCGCCTCGCCGACAGGGCCCGCGACGTTCTCGATCATCGCTTGCCCGCTCGCGGCGATGCTGCCGAGCGCATGGTAAATGCCCCACACGGTGCCGAGCAGACCGACGAACGGCGCGGTGCTGCCGACCGATGCCAGCAGGACCTGGCCGAACTCGAGGCGGCGCTGCGATGCAAGCAACGCCTCGCGCAGTGCGCGCATCACGCGCTCGCTACGCTCGACGCGAGCGAGCATGGCGGACGGCGCGTGCACCTCGGAGACAGCGAGCGCCGCCTGAGCCAACGGCGCGAAGACGCGCTCGCGATCGGCGCCGCGCAAGGCGAGCACGCCCTCGGAGAGCGTCGCCGACTGCCAGAACAGTGCGATCGCACGCGGGCCCTGGCGCTTCGCTCGCACGAGCATCCAGCCTTTGACGAGCAGGAAGCACCAACTCGCGATCGACATGGCCAGCAATAAATACGCGACGCCGTGAGTGAGCGCGTCGCCCGCTTGCAGGTAGTGAACGATGCCGTTGTTTTGCATACGAACGGAAGTGCCTGGAGAGCCGAAGCGAGAACGAAACGAGGACGAGGACGAATGCGCGTCGATGCCGCCGATCAGCGCAGCCCGAGCACGTCCTGCATGTCGTAGAGGCCGGCGCCGCGGTCGGCAAGAAAGCGAGCGGCGCGTAGCGCGCCCTGCGCATAGGAGACGCGGCTCGCCGATTTGTGCGTGATTTCGATGCGTTCGCCGATGCCGGCGAACAGCACCGTATGATCGCCGACGATGTCGCCGCCGCGAATGGCCGAAAAGCCGATCGTCGACGGGTCGCGCTCGCCCGTCACGCCCTGGCGGCCGTAGACCGCGCACGTTTTCAAGTCTCGTCCGAGCGCGCCGGCGATCGCCTCGCCCATCGCGAGCGCGGTGCCCGAGGGCGCGTCGACTTTATGGCGATGATGCGCCTCGATGATTTCGATGTCGTAGCCGGTGGCGAAGTGGCGGGCGGCGAATTCGAGCAGCTTGAGCGTGACGTTCACGCCGACGCTCATATTCGCGGCGAAGACGATGCCGATCTTCTCTGCGGCCGAGCGCACCGCTTGCCGCTCCTCCTCGCTCATGCCCGTCGTGCCGATCACGAGTTTCTTGCCGTGCCGCACCGCGGCATCGACATAGGCCATCGTGCCTTCGGGCCGCGTGAAGTCGATCAGGCAGTCGGCTTGAGCAAACACCCGCTCGACATCGTCGGTCAGCGTCACGCCCGTGCGCTGACCGAGAAACGCGCCGGCATCCTCGCCCAACTGGGGCGAGCCCGGGCGATCGAGCGCGGCGGCGAGCGTCGCATCGGGGTCGTTCAGAACGGCTTCGATCAGCATCCGGCCCATTCGGCCCGATGCGCCGGCGATGGCGATCTTCATCGGCAACATGCATCCCTCTTCGGTTGGCGGGCCGGCCTTGGCTGGGCCGGCCGGCAGCGCCGTGAAAGGCGCCGCAAGAAAACGAAAAGCGGGCGGCGCGCCTCGCGCACGACCCGCATTCAGCTAGAACGCTGTGCCCCGCTGCCTTTCTGGTACGAGGCCCGGAGCGACGGGCGGTCGATCGCCCGCCTGGGTGCGCCCCGCTACGACGACGCCGGCGACTTGCCCGCGCCGGTGCTGCTCGAGGGCGAGCCGGTCGGGCCGACTGGATTGCTTTGATCGGGCGAGGCGGGCTGCGGCTCGCGATGGAATTGGAACTGCGGCGTCGCGCTCGGCAATGTGTGCGGCGAGGGCGTGCCGGAGCGCACGCTCTGCTTGGCGGGTGTGGCAGGCACTTGGTTCGTGGCCCGATTCGCCGCCTGCGCCGCCTGCGCATTGGCCGCCTGCGCCTCTTCGCTGGCGCCCGCGGCGGCAGTCACGCCGCTGGCCGGCGCGACTGCCGCCGCCGCTTGCGCTGACGACGCAGCAGAAGCCGCCGCCACGCTGGCCGCCTTCGCTTTCTTGCCGCGCTTGTCGCCGTCGATATCGGCAAGCAGTTCCAGTTCCGACGGCAGATCGTCTCCGCCCGTCCAATTCACGACATGGTCGCCGTTGAAATTGACGATGAAATCGCGCTGCTGCACGATGGCCGTGGAGCCGCGCTTGAAGTAGAAGACGTAGTCCCAGCGATCGTTATGGAACATGTCGGTCAACAGCGGCGTACCGAGCGCCGCTTTCACTTCGTCGCGCGACATGCCCACGCGCATCTTCGAGGCGGCTTCCTTCGACACGAAGTTGCCCTGCACGATGGTGATGCGATACGGCGTAATGCTCTGAGCGACGCGCTGCGTGAGGCTGTCGTAGGTCGAACATCCCGCAACGAGCGCACCCATCGAGGCAGCGATCAACAGGTTGCGCACGTGGCTCCCCCCGCGCTTCATAAGAAAATTTGGACTCATTTCACCCACCGTGCGGGCTCCGTTTCGCGTATCGTCGGGCCGCGCGAGTTTCACGAAGATGACCGAAACAGCAAAAACCCATTACTATTCGAATCGTGCATTGTACTCTAGGGATGCCTAGCCATGACCAATCCGACCGATCTCAAAAACATCGGGCTCAAGGCGACCCTACCGCGCCTCAAGATCCTCGAAATTTTTCAGCGCAGCGCCGTCCGGCATCTGACTGCCGAAGACGTCTACCGGAACCTGCTCACCGAAGAACTCGACATCGGCCTTGCCACCGTTTATCGCGTGTTGACGCAGTTCGAGCAGGCAGGCTTGCTCTCGCGCAGCAATTTCGAATCGGGCAAGGCCGTGTTCGAGCTCAACGAGGGCTCTCATCATGACCATCTGGTGTGCATCGACTGCGGGCGCGTAGAAGAATTCTTCGACCCTGAAATCGAAAAGCGCCAGCAAAAGATCGCCGAGGAACGCGGCTTCAAGCTGCAGGAGCACGCGCTCGCGCTATACGGTGTCTGCACGAAGGAAGCCTGCCCGCACCGCAAGCACTGACGTTCACCGCTAGCGCCCTGTCCCGCACGCCGGGCTTCGCGCACGCCTGGCCGTCCAAGTAAAAAGAGCCGCCCGTTGGGTCCGTCGATACCCCGGGGCGGCTCTTTCGTTCGGCAGCGAATCGCGCGTTGCCTGTTCGGTGCTTGCTTACTTGGCCGTCGCGAGCGCGATTGCCGTATCGAGCATGCGGTTCGAGAAACCCCACTCGTTGTCGTACCAGCTCGACACCTTCACGAGCCGGCCGGCAACCTTGGTCAACGTCGCATCGAACGTGGACGAGGCCGGGTTGTGGTTGAAGTCGATCGATACGAGCGGCGCCGTGTTGTAGCCGAGGATGCCCTTGAGCGAACCTTCGGCGGCTTCCTTCATGATCGCGTTCACTTCTTCGACCGTCGTGTCGCGCTTGGCGATGAACGAGAGGTCGACGATCGAAACGTTGATGGTCGGGACGCGGATGGCATAGCCATCGAGCTTGCCGGCCAACTCGGGCAGCACGAGACCGATGGCGGCGGCGGCGCCCGTCTTCGTCGGGATTTGGCTATGCGTGGCCGAGCGCGCGCGACGCAGATCTTCGTGGTACACGTCCGTCAGCACTTGGTCGTTCGTGTACGCATGCACCGTCGTCATCAGGCCCGTTTCCAGACCGATCTTGTCGTTGAGCGGCTTGACGAGCGGCGCGAGGCAGTTCGTCGTGCAAGACGCGTTCGAGATGACCGTATGCGCGGCCTTCAACTGGTCGTGGTTCACGCCATAGACGATCGTCGCGTCGACATCCTTGCCGCCCGGCGCCGAGATCAGCACCTTCTTCGCGCCGCCGGCCAAGTGCGCGCTCGCCTTTTCCTTCGACGTGAAGAAGCCCGTGCATTCCATCACCACGTCGACGCCCAACTCGCCCCACGGCAGTTCGGCCGGATTGCGGTTCGCCAGCACGCGAATCTTGTCGCCGTTGACGATCATGTTCTCGCCTTCCACCGCCACGTCGCCCGGGAACGTGCCATGGGCCGTGTCGTACTTGGTCAGGTGGGCGTTCGTCTTCGCATCGCCGAGATCGTTGATCGCGACGATCTGCAGATCGTGCTTCTTGCCGTTCTCGTAGAACGCACGCAGCGTGTTGCGGCCAATCCGGCCATATCCATTGATTGCAACGCGTACCGTCATGTTGGTTCTCCTGATATTTGGGCTGAAAAAAGCTGTCTTACCTCACGCTTGCCGGCGCCAAGCGAGCATCGCTCGCGCCACGACGCCGCCGGCAAGCCGTATTGCATCTCGCGACGAAGTCTATCCGTTACTCGAGCGCGGCCTTGGCCACTGCGACAACGTGCTCCACCGTGAAGCCGAAGTGCTTGAACAGCACGCCGGCCGGAGCCGACTCGCCGAACGTGTCGATCCCGACCACGCCGCCTTCGAGACCGACGTACTTGCGCCAGAAATCGGTCACGCCCGCTTCGATCGCAATGCGGCGCACGCCCTTGGGCAGCACGCGCTCGCGATAGTCGGCATCTTGCCGGTCGAACACCGTGGTCGCCGGCATCGACACCACGCGCGCGGCGATCCCTTGCTGCGCGAGCGGCTCGACCGCGGCCAAGGCCAATTCGACCTCCGACCCAGTGGCGATCAAGATGAGCTTGCGGGCGACGATTTCGTCGTTCCAATCGCGCAGCACATAGCCGCCCTTCGCGATATTGGCGATTTGCGCATCGCTACGCGCCGAAAACGGCAGGTTCTGCCGGCTGAAGATCAGGCACGAGGGGCCTTGGTATTCAACCGCCTGCGTCCAGGCAACGGCCGTCTCCACCGTATCGGACGGGCGCCACACATGAAGGTTCGGGATCAGGCGCAAGCTCGCGACATGCTCGACCGATTGGTGCGTGGGGCCGTCCTCGCCCAAGCCGATCGAATCGTGCGTGAAGACGAAGATCGACGGCGACTTCATCAGCGCCGCCACGCGCAACGCATTGCGGCTGTAGTCGGAGAAGGTCAGGAAGGTGCCGCCGAACGCCTTGTAGCCACCGTGCAGCGCAATGCCGTTGATGGCGGCGCTCATGCCGAATTCACGCACGCCGTAGTTGACGTGGTTGCCCCACACGATGCCATGCTCGCCCGCGCGCACGGGCTTGCTCGCCTTCCAATTCGTGAGGTTCGAGCCGGTCAAGTCGGCCGAGCCGCCGAGCAACTCGGGCAGTGCCGCGGCCAGCCCTTCGATGGTTTGCTGCGATGCTTTGCGCGTGGCGACCGTCTCCGCACGCTCGTTCGCGCCGGCGATGATCGCTTGCGCTTTGGCCGTCCAATCGGACGGCAGCTTGCCGGCCGCGCGCCGCTCGAACTGCGCCGCTTGCTCCGGGTACTTCGCGCGGTACTGTGCGAACGCGTCGTTCCAGGCCGCTTCGCGCTGTGCGCCCGCTTCCTTTGCGTCCCACGCCGCATAGACCTCTTGCGGGATCACGAACGGCTCCCACTTCCAGCCGATCGCCTCGCGCGTGGCGGCAATTTCCTGCGCGCCGAGCGGCGCGCCGTGCGCATCGTGGCCGCCCGCCTTGGTGGGCGCGCCCTTGCCGATGACGGTCTTGCAGCAAATCAACGTGGGCTTGTCCGCAGCCTTGGCGGCCGCGATCGCCGCGTCCACCGCTTGCACGTCGTGCCCGTCGACGTTGCGAACGACATTCCAGCCGTACGCCTCGAAACGCTTAGGGGTGTCGTCGCCGAACCAATATTCGACGTGGCCGTCGATCGAGATGCCATTGTCGTCGTACAGCGCGATCAGCTTGTTCAGCTTGAGCGTGCCCGCGAGCGAACAGACCTCGTGCGAGATGCCTTCCATGAGGCAACCGTCGCCGAGGAACACATAGGTGTGGTGGTCGACGATCTTGGCATCGGCCTGGTTGAATTCGGCCGCAAGCAGCGCTTCGGCGAGCGCCATGCCGACGGCGTTCGCCAAGCCTTGGCCAAGCGGGCCTGTCGTCGTTTCGACGCCCGGCGTGATGCCGTATTCGGGATGGCCCGGCGTCTTCGAATGCAGTTGGCGGAAGTTCTTGAGCTCGGCGAGCGGCAGATCGTAGCCCGTCAAATGCAGCAGCGAGTACAGCAGCATGGAGCCGTGGCCGTTGGACAGCACGAAGCGATCGCGATCGGCCCAATGCGGGTTGGCCGGATTGTGCTTCAGATGGCGCGACCAAAGCGCGACGGCAATTTCAGCCATGCCCATCGGCATGCCTGGGTGGCCTGAGTTCGCTTGTTGCACGGCATCCATGGCGAGCGCGCGGATCGCGTTCGCCATGAGAGCGGTGGGAGCGGGAGACGAGGTCGTCATGTCGAGTCCGGAGAACGAGTCGAGAAAGCGTGCGCGCGGTGGCCCGCTGCTCGGGTGGGACGCCCGCCCACGCGGTAGGGCGTGCGCTGCGGCGCGAAGCGGCAAGAGCGAGCGGACGGTGCTGCAAAGCATGCCATTCTAGCAGATGGCGGTAAGGCCTCCCCCGCCCCGGCGCGCGTGCGGCTTCGCCGATCGGCGCGCCCCGCGGCTCTATAATCAGGGCATTACGACAGATTGCGAGCGTGCCATCACCGTGTTCTCCCGCACCGCACCGCCGCTACTGTTTCACCCAACGCCCGGCGCCGCCTACGGCTTTCCGGGCGCGCGGCGTGTCGCCCAGGTCCAATCGCCGCATCAGCGCATCGAAGTCTGGGATACGCCGCAACTCGGCGTGCTGTTTACGCTCGACGAGCGCCCCATGACCTCGGTCGGCGACGAATTCATCTATCACGAGTGCATGGTCCACCCGGCCGCGCTCGCCCATCCCACGCCGCGCAAGGCGCTCGTGCTGGGCGGCGGCGACGGCGGCGCCGCGAGGCAACTGCTCGCACACCCGAGCATCGAGCGAATCGTCGTCGCCGAGCTGGACGAGGCCGTGCTCGACATGGCGCGCAAGCACTTGGCGCAGGTGCACCGAGGCGCGCTCGACGATGCGCGCGTGCAAGTGGTGATCGGCGACGCCGCGCGCTTCGTCGCCACGACCATGGAACGCTTCGATCTCGTCGTATTCGACCTGACCCCGCCCGATTCGCCGGCCGCGGAACTCTACACGTCCGCCTTTTACGCCCGCCTGAAGAACATCCTGGCGCCGCGCGCGATGCTGTCGATGCATCTGGGCTCGGCCCAGTTCCACCCCGAGCGGGCGGCGGCGCTCGCGCGCGGCTTGCGCGCCAGCTTCGCCATGGTCGACGTCATCTCGGCGTTCGTGCCGCTTTACGGCTCGCTCTGGCTCATGGCGCTCGCGAGCGACACGCTCGAAGCCGCCTCGCTGTTCAAGCGCGACATCGAAGAGCGGCTGGCCGCGCGTGGCGTCGACGGCTTGCGTTACTATGACGCCGCGCTGCATCCCGCGCTGTTCCTCTTGCCGCGAGGTGTGCGCGAAGCGCTGCGCTAACCGGCGGTTGGTGCGATGCGGCCGGCAAAACGAGGGGCGCAGCCTAGCGCGGCGGCCCCGAGCGCACCCCTCGCTCACTCAACCTCGAACGTCGCTTTATGCCTCGCTTTTTCGTCGATTCGGCCTTTGCGCCCGGCGACATCGTCGCCCTGCCCGAGGATGTCGCCCGCCATGTTCAAGTGCTTCGCCTCGAATCGGGCGATGACTTGACGCTATTCAACGGCCGCGGCGGCCAATACGCGGCGCGGCTCGTCGAACTGGGCCGCCGCAATGCCCTCGCGCAAGTCGGCGCGTTCGAGCCTGTCGATGCCGAGGCGCCCTATCGGATCACGCTGGCTCAGGGAATCGCAGGCGGCGACAAAATGGATTGGCTCGTCGAGAAAGCGGTCGAGCTCGGCGTGACGCGAATCGCGCCGCTAGTCACAACGCGCGCCGTCGTGCGCCTATCGGCCGAGCGCGCGAGCCGCCGCCACGCTCACTGGGAGGGCATCGTACGGGCGGCCTGCGAACAGTGCGGCCGCAACCGGATACCAGAGGTTCAAGCCCCTTGCGAATTGCCGAAATGGATCGAAGCGTTGGCAGCGGGCAGCGACCCCGGCGCATTGCGGCTCATGCTGTCGCCGCGCGCCAGCATAGCGTTCGATGCGTTGCCGAGCGCGCCGCCTAGCGGCGACGTCACCTTGCTGATCGGCCCGGAAGGCGGGTTATCGCCCGAGGAGGAAGAGACCGCTGTCGCCCACGGATTTACCGCGCTGTCGCTGGGACCGCGCATTTTGCGCACGGAAACGGCCGGCTTAGCCGTCCTGGCAGCGCTCGCGGCCCGCTGGGGAGGATGGTGAAGCCAGGCCCCGCGCGGGGGCTGGCCAGAGGAGGAGCGTGACGCAGCCGCTACGCAGCGGCCTCGCGTCAGGCAAACGAATAGAAGACGCGGAAAGCGACCTTGCGCTCTGCCCAGAATTCGGCGGCCTCGCGGAAAACGTCGAGCAGCGTCTCGCGCCCTTCCTTGTCGAACTTCTGCGCGATCGGCAGCCCTTCGAGCACGATGACGAAGCCGGGCTGCTCGCCCGCTTTGTGCACGAGGTCGGTCAGAGAGTCGTACAGCGCGTCGTAGTTCTTGCCGAAATGTTTGGGAAACAAAAACGACGTGGCGATCGTCTCGAGCACTTCCTGCTTCGAGGCCGCTTGGCCGCAGTACGCATACAGGAAATGCTGCTCGAGCCGCTGGGCCTCGTCGGCGAGGTCCTGCACGCGAAACGCCCGGATGGACTGGACGATGTTCGGTCGCACGGTCGCGAAAAGGCTCATAGGCTCCTCGCTCGGTGAATGCCGGGATACCGCCGCGTCGCCCTGCGCGTTCTGGCCCCGCTCGGCCGTGCGCATTTGCATGACGCGCTGAAAAAGGTTGCCGTCGCCGGCCGCGAACAGATCCGTCGCGACTGGAGCGTCGTGCGCGTAGACGTTGTCGCTCATGCCGTTCATCCCGATATCATTCAACAATGCGTTTAAAACTGTTGTAGTGGTCGTCCGAGTAGAAACAATTGTCGGTCCGCCTCAAAGGGCCGCCGCAAACGATGCGGCGCGCGCCGCGGTTTCTGGCTCGCGGCGTCGGGACCGTGTACTCATGGTAGTAACCCCGCCGATGCGGCGGCAGAAGCCGTTCGAAATTACCGAACACGATGCCGTCCTTCGGATACGGATAGGGGCCGCCGACCGCGATCAGATGCAGTGTATCGACCGCTTCGCTCGGCAACTGCGCCTGCTCGATCGTGCCGAATCCACCCGCCGACGGTTGCGGCGCCTCGCGCGCCAAAGCAACGGACGAAGCAGTGAAGCCGCCGACCGCGCCGGCGCCGCCCCAGCCTGCTAGGGCCAAGAACGCCGCGAGCGCGCCGTGACAAACCCATTTACCAGCTCGTTCGCGTGTTCCCGCGCGTGTCATGGGCGACAGTTCCTGCTGCTCGATCAGATATGAACGACCACGAAAAGCGTAAGCGTATCCCTAACCGCCCGTCGACGCAATCTTTGTATGCAAAATGAAAGAGTTACGTCACTTTCTCGGATTGCCGGTCGTCCTATTTTTCCCGTGTTTTCGCTATTTTTATCTTTCACAGGATAAAGTTTCGTGGACGATCCCGATGCGGCAAGTCTTTGCCTCCTTGCCGCAGCGTGACGCAATCGGGCATCGTCGTTTCACGCATTTGGGGCGGCAGCCTCTCTTTTCGCCCCCGGCGTGCCCGCAATGGGCACGCCGTTTTTTCTTCTCTTCTTTACCGCAAAACAATGGGATCAATTTGATCCGTTCAGCGCGACGCTGCGCTGACGTCAGCCACGAGCAAAGCAGCCATGTTGACGATACGGCGCACCGTCGCCGATTCCGTCAGCACATGGACGGGCTTGGCCGCGCCCAGCAGGATAGGCCCGATCGCGATGTTGTTGCCGGCAGCGGTCTTGAGCAGGTTGTACGCGATGTTGGCCGCATCGATGTTCGGCAGCACGAGCAGGTTCGCCTCGCCCTCGAGCGTCGACTCGGGCAGCACCTCGCGGCGCAGCTCGGGATCGAGCGCAACGTCGCCGTGCATTTCGCCGTCCACTTGCAGGTCGGGTGCGCGCTCCTTGATCAGGGCAAGCGTATCGCGCATCTTTTGCGCCGACGGCGCATTGCTCGTCCCGAAATTGGAGTGCGACAGGAGCGCCACCTTCGGCTCGATACCGAAGCGGCGCACTTCCTCCGCCGCCATCAGCGTGATCTCGGCAAGCTCGGCCGGCGTCGGGTCCACGTTCACATGCGTGTCGACGATAAAGATCTGCCGGCCCGGCAGCACGAGCCCGTTCATTGCCCCGAACACCGTGCAGCCTTCGCGCTTGCCGATCACCTGATTGATGAAGTGCAGATGACGGTGCGTCGTCGAGATCGTGCCGCAAATCATGCCGTCCGCCTCACCCTTCTTCACGAGCATCGAGCCGATCAGCGTCGTGCGCCGGCGCATTTCCACCTTCGCCAACTGCTGGCTGATGCCCTTGCGCGCCATCAAGTGGTAGTACTCCTGCCAAAACTCGCGGTAGCGCTCGTCGTGGTCCGTATTCACGACCGTGAAATCGACGCCGGGCGTGAGCCGCAAGCCGTAGCGCTCGATTCGATGCTCGATCACGGACGGGCGGCCAATCAGGATTGGGGTCGCCAGTTTTTCGTCGACGACGATCTGCACCGCGCGCAGCACGCGCTCCTCTTCGCCTTCGGCAAATACGATGCGCTTCTTGCTCGGCTCGACGCTGCGCGCCTGCTGGAAGATCGGCTTCATCGTGGTGCCGCTGTGGTAAACGAACTGCTGCAGGTGCTGCTTATAGGCCTCCATATCCTCGATCGGCCGCGTCGCGACGCCCGAATCCATCGCGGCTTGCGCAACGGCCGGCGCGATCTTGACGATGAGGCGCGGATCGAACGGCTTCGGAATCAGGTACTCCGGCCCGAACGAGAGGTCTTGAATGCCGTACGCCGTCGCAACGATATCGCTCTGCTCCTGGCGCGCGAGTTCCGCAATCGCATTCACGGCCGCGATTTCCATCTCGCGCGTCACCGTCGTCGCGCCCGCATCGAGCGCGCCTCGGAAGATGAACGGAAAGCACAGGACGTTGTTGACCTGATTCGGGTAATCGGTCCGGCCCGTCGCCAGCACCGCATCGGGCCGCACTTCCAGCGCGGCCTCGGGCAAGATTTCGGGCGTCGGATTGGCAAGCGCGAGAATGAGCGGTTTGGCGGCCATGCCCTTGACCATCTCCGGTTTGAGCACGCCGCCGGCCGACAGGCCGAGGAAAATATCGGCGCCCTCGATCACTTCGGCAAGCGTGCGCGCCGATGTCTCGCGCGCGAAGCGTTCCTTGTCCGGGTCCATCAACTCGGTGCGGCCTTTGTAGACGACGCCGGCCAAGTCCGTCACGAAAATATTCTCGAGCGACAAGCCTAGATCGACCAGCAAGTCGAGGCAGGCGAGCGCCGCAGCGCCGGCGCCCGAGGCGACGAGCTTGACCTTCGAGATGTCCTTGCCGACGACCTTCAAGCCGTTCGTCACGGCCGCGGCGACGACGATCGCCGTGCCGTGCTGATCGTCGTGGAAGACCGGGATCTTCATCCGCTTGCGGCACTCGCGCTCGACGATGAAGCAGTCGGGCGCCTTGATGTCTTCGAGATTGATGCCGCCGAAGGTGGGCTCGAGCGCGGCGATGACATCGACGAGCTTATGCGGGTCCGACTCGTTCAACTCGATATCGAATACGTCGATGCCGGCGAACTTCTTGAACAGCACCGCCTTGCCTTCCATCACGGGTTTGGACGCCAGCGGGCCGATGTTGCCCAGGCCGAGCACCGCCGTGCCGTTCGTGACGACGCCGACCAAATTGCTGCGCGCCGTGAAGCGCGCCGCGTTCAGCGGGTTTTCGACGATTTCCTCGCAGGCGAAGGCGACCCCGGGCGAATAGGCGAGCGCCAGATCGCGCTGGTTGATCATCTGCTTCGTCGGCGCGATGGCGATCTTGCCTGGCGAAGGAAATTCGTGATAATCGAGCGCGGCTTCGCGCAGCTTCGCCTTGGCGGCAGCGGGTTTCGTAGACATGAGTCGAAAGTCCAGTCTTTGTTACGCGGATTAGAATCAATGTTCGACGGCATTGTAGCGCCAATCGTTGCCTGCCCCGGCGGCCGGCCCGTCTGGGCAGGCAACGCGAGCGGCATCTGCAAAGCGCGTCGCCGTCAACGCATCCTTTTCCGCATCCCGTTTATGTCACTCTCAGAGTTCTCGCTAATCGAGCGTTTTTTCGCGCAGCGCGCACGCCGCGGCCCGCGCCGAGCCCTGCTCGGCATCGGCGACGACTGCGCGCTCATCGCGCCCGCACAAGGCGAAGCGCTCGCCGTATCGACCGATATGCTCGTCGAAGGCCGGCATTTCCTGCCGGACGTCGACCCGCGCTCGCTCGGCCATAAAACGCTCGCCGTCAACCTGTCGGATCTCGCCGCAATGGGCGCGAAACCGCGTGCGTTTACGCTCTCGCTCGCGTTGGAAACGCCACGCGAGGCATGGCTCGAAGCCTTCGCCGATGGCCTGTTCGCACTTGCCGAGCGCTTCAACTGCGAACTGATCGGCGGAGACACCACGCGCGGCCCGTTGAATCTATGCGTCACGGTTTTCGGCGACGTGCCGGCCCAAGCGGCGCTACGCCGCGACGGCGCGCGCGAGGGGGACGACATTTGGGTTTCCGGCACGCTCGGCGATGCGAGAGCCGCGCTCGGCCTCGTGCGCGGCGAATGCGCGCCGAGCCTGTTCGACGAGCGCGAACGCGCGTCGCTGCAGCAAGCGCTCGATCGGCCCGAACCGCGCATTGCGCTCGGCCTGGCCTTGCGCGGACTCGCGCATGCTGGGCTCGACGTCTCGGACGGCCTAGCCGGGGACTTGCTGCACATCCTCGAGCGCTCGCGCATGTGCGCCTGCGTCGACGTCGACGCCGTGCCACGCTCGCAAGCGCTGCGCAAACTGCCGCTCGACGCGCAGCGGCAGTGCACGCTAGCAGGCGGCGACGATTACGAACTGCTCTTCACCGCCCCGCCGCACGCGCGCGAAGCGATCGTCGACGCCGGCGCGCGCGCGGCCGTCGCCGTAACCCGCATCGGTACAATAGACGCCTTGCGCCATGCGACGGACGAGCCGGCCATCGCGTGGCAAGACGCCTCACAGACGCAGCTCTCGTTGACGCTGCACGGGTTCGACCACTTCGATGCAAACTGATCCGACGCTTCCCGGCGGTCCGCCGTCCGCCCCGCCCCCACGGCCACAACCGCCCTCTCGGCCCGTTTCGCCGCGGGCCAAGCGCCGCGCGAGCGCGCGCTTCATGCTCTCGCACCCGCTCCACCTGTTCTCGCTCGGTTTCGGCAGCGGCTTGTCGCCGGTCATGCCGGGCACCATGGGCACGCTGCTCGCGTGGGCCTCGTTCGCCGCGCTCGACGCGCGTCTCACGGTGCTCGAGTGGGCCGTGCTCATCGTCGGCGGGTTCGTCGCGGGCATCTATGTCACGGGGTTCACCGCGCGCAAACTCGGCATCGACGATCCATCGGCCATCGTCTGGGATGAAATCGTCGCGTTTTGGCTCGTGCTGCTGTTCGTCACGCCCGAAACGTTCACCGGCCAGCTTTGGGCGTTTCTCGTGTTCCGGTTCTTCGATATGGTCAAGCCGCCGCCGATTCGATACTTCGATCGCCACGTGAAAGGCGGCATCGGCATCATGCTCGACGATCTGATCGCCGCATTCTTCACCCTGCTCGTCATCGCGTTATGGCGCATGACGATCTAGACACGACATACGGATCCGTTCAGGCCGCGCACCTTCGAGGCGCCGCGGCTTTGCCCGCCCATCGAGAATAGCGAGACCACCGCAATGCCCACCGATTCCGTCGTTCATCAACTCGCCGTGCGCGCCGGCAACAAGCTGCGCGAAACGCGACTCATGCTCACGACCGCCGAGTCATGCACGGGCGGGATGGTGGCTACCGCCATCACCGACATTTCGGGCAGCAGCGGCTGGTTCGAGCGCGGCTTCGTCACTTATTCGAACCAAGCGAAGACAGAGATGATCGGTGTGCCCGCCGACCTCATCGACAAGCATGGGGCAGTGAGCGAGCCCGTGGCGCGCGCCATGGCCGAAGGCGCTTTGCGCAACAGCCGCGCGCAAGTTTCGCTGGCGATCACGGGCGTGGCCGGGCCCGGCGGCGGCACTGAAACGAAACCGGTGGGAATGGTGTGCTTCGCGTGGAGCAACCGGCTGCATACGTCGGCCGAAACGCTGGTGTTCAAAGGCGACCGAGAGCAGATTCGCGTGCAGGCCGCGGCGCACGCGCTACGCGGCCTGCTCGATCACATCGACCACAACGAGCATTGAGGCTTGGTCGTGCGAGTTCGGCCGCGGCGCTAGCCGCTCAGCGATACGCGTTGATTTTCTCGCGCGTCTCGAGCGCCGCTTGGGCGGCCGCTCGAGCGAAGTCCTCGTCCTTGCCCGCGTAAAGAATCGCGCGCGACGAATTGATCATCATCCCGCTTCCCGCTCGCGTGCGGCCGGCCTCGACCGTCGCCTGGACGTCGCCGCCTTGCGCGCCGACGCCGGGAATCAAGAGCGGCATGTCGCCGACGATGCCGCGCACGACTTCGATTTCCTTCGGGAACGTCGCGCCGACGACGAGCGACAGTTCGCCGCTCGCATTCCACTTCTCGGCCGCGAGCGACGCCACGACCTGATACAGTGGGCGCCCGCCCGTCTCGAGAAACTGTAGGTCCGAGCCGCCCGGGTTGGACGTGCGGCACAGCACGATCACGCCTTTGCCCGTGTGCGCGAGGTACGGCTGGATCGAATCGAATCCCATGTACGGATTGACCGTGACCGCATCGGCCCGGTAGCGATCGAACGCTTCGCGCGCGTATTGCTCGGCGGTGCTGCCGATGTCGCCGCGTTTGGCGTCGAGGATCACCGGCAGACCGGGATGGCACTCGTGGATATGGGCGATCAGCGCCTCGAGCTGGTCCTCGGCGCGGTGCGCGGCGAAGTAGGCGATCTGCGGCTTGAACGCGCTCGCATAGGGTGCGGTCGCATCGACGATGTCCCGGCAAAATTCGAAGATCTTGTCGGCGCGGTTCGCGAGCGCTGCCGGAAAGCGGGCCGGTTCGGGGTCGAGGCCGACGCACAGGAGCGAACCCGTGCGCTGCCAGGCGTCGTTGAGCGAGCGGACGAACGAATAGGACGTGGACATGGCGAAAACGATGGAAAGAAGCGCGCCGATGGCGGGAAAGGCCCGTATTCTACCCGCGCTTGCCCGCCGGCCGGCAGCCGCAGGCGCGGCGCGCGCGCCAACCCCGCTAGCGGCCGACGGGCTCGACCGTGAAGCGGAACTCCCGCGCGAGCGTTTCCCCGGGCGCGAGCACCGTCATGCCGTGCGCGCTCGCACCGCCGGGCAAATTCACCGCATTGATCGGATGATCGACGGGCTCGAAGCAAAAGAAATCTTCACCGGGCGGCGTGTAGAGCACGTAATAGTCGGCGTCCGCTGCGATCGTCAGCGAAAGCCGCTTGCGCGGCCAGACCACGGCGGCGCGGCCGCTCCAATGCGTGAACGCGTGATTGACCAGGGCGTCCGGCAACGGATATGCCACACCGAATTCCCAGGCTGGCGGCGCGGGCACATGCCGCACGGGTAGCCAATCGGGGCCGGGCAGCCACAACCCGCTCGCCGCCGCCGACAGCCGCGTGTCGCCGTCGCGCGCCAGAAAGGGATGGAGCCCCAGTCCGAACGGCAGCGGCTCGCGCCCTGCGTTCTCGACCGACAACGCCACCGAAAGCGTCGCGTCCTCGAGTGTGTAGGCAAGCCGCGCGCGGTAGGCGTGCGGTTTGGCCCGCTCGCGTTCGAGCGTGAGCGTGGCATGCGTCGCGCCGCGCTCGGCGACCCGCCACGCGCGCAACCAGCCGTCGCCGTGAATCGGTAGCGGCTCGGCCGTGCGGTTGCGCGGCACGGCCAGCTCGCGCCCGTCGAAGTGGAACCTCGCGCCGCCGATCCGGTTCGAGTAGGGCACGAGCGGGTAGCACGCGAGCGCGTTCGGATCGGTGTCCACTTGCGCTTGCGCGCACTGCCGGAAAATCGGCGTGGGCTGGCCGCCGTCGCCATGCCACTCGAAACGCGTCATACCGCCGCCCAGCGCGGGCGCCAAATCGACGCGCAATTGGCCGTTCGCCAGCGTCAGCGCGGCCGGCACGCGACCGCCCGCCGTAGCGCGGGCGACCGCGGAGGTTTGCGGTCCCGAGCGCACCGGCTGCATCAACGCGGCGAGCTTCGCACTGCGCGATTGCGCGCGCGCACCGCGTCTTTGCGCCGGCATGGGGCTGCCTTGGGAATCGGTCGCGCCCCTCGTTGCGGTGGCGTCGGAATTCGCTATCGTCATGATGAGCTCCGTCGAGAGGCGGTCTTGCCGGTGCGACGCCGGCGTGAGGCTCGAGTGCTGCCGCCGTGTCTTTAGCCGGCTTTGACTCGCGATGCGTCCTTCGGTTTAACCGATCGGACTCGGGTTTACCGCCACTCGCCGAGAAACAGCGGTTCGGCCAGCCCGCGGCGCCCGCTCGGCGCGATGAAGATCCCTCCCGCGCCGTGCTCGGCGGCAAGCGCGGCCGCATCGAGTTCCACGCGCGCCGTAGTGATGTACAGCGTGGCCAGATGCGCTCCGCCAAGCGCGACACAACTCGGCTGGCTCGTCGGCACGCTCACGCGGTCGGTTTCCACGCCATCCGGCCGATAGCGCACCACGCGGCCGCCGCCCCATTGCGCATTCCAGAGCCCGCCTTCGGCATCGACCGTCGAGCCGTCGGGCACGCCGCTCGCGTCGGTGAGCCGGGCGAAGACGCGCACGTTGCCGACCGAGCCGTCCGCGCCGTAGTCGCAGGCGAGAATTTCTCGCGTCGGCGAATCGCAGAAATACATCGTGGCGCCATCGGGGCTGAAAGCAATGCTGTTCGAGATCGCAGGCGACGGCAGCGGCAAGCGCTCGAGCGACAAATCGCGGCCCAATCGATAAAAGCCCCCGATCGGCCTCAGTTCCGCGCCTTCATGCTTCGTGCCGAAGACGAAGCGGCCTTGCCGATCGCATCGCCCATCGTTCAGTCGCGTATCGAGCCCCGGTTCGACGTCGACGATGCGGCGCATGTCGCCCGTGGTCAAATCGAAGAACGCCAGGTGCGTGGCCAGTCCCACGAGCAGGTAATGCGGATCGGCGCACAGCGCGAACGTCGCGAGGCGTTCGGGCATCGCCCAACTCGCACGTTCGCCCGTTTGCGGATCGAGGCGATGCAAGCGAGCGCCTTCGATATCGGTCCAATAAAAGCGCCCCGTGCGCGCGCACCAGGTTGCGCCCTCTCCGAGCGCGCACCGCGCACGCACCGCGAGCGAGGCGCGAGAACGCTCCAAGCTCATACCCATCCCCCGTCGACGATGAAGTCCTGCGCCGTGATCATGCGGCTATCGTCGGCCGCGAGAAACAACGCCATGCGCGCCAAATCGTCCGGCATCAATTCGCCGTCGAGGCACTGCCCTTCCTTGAGCGCACGCTTGCCCGCTTCGTCGAGCCATAGCCGGCGTTGCTTCTCGGTCAACACCCAGCCCGGCACGAGCGCATTGACGCGAATGCCGAACGGACCGAGATCGCGCGCCAGCGCCCGCGTGAGGCCTTCGATCGCGGCTTTGGCCGTCAGATAGACGGGCATGCCGCCTTGTTTGAGCATCCAGCTGATCGAGCCGAGATTGATGATCGAGCCGCCGCCCGCACGCTTCATGTCTTCGACGACGGCCTGGGCGGCGAAGAACTGATGCCGCAAATTGACGGCGAGACCGGCGTCGAACGAAGCCGGCGTGACCTCGGCCAGCGCGTGCCGCGCATCGTTCGCGGCGTTGTTGACGAGCACCGTGATCGGGCCGAATGCATTCTGCACGTCGGCGATCGCGCCGCGCAGCGCGTCGATATCGGTCACGTCGCATGCGAGAAAGAGCGGCTTGGCGCTTGCGTCGCCAAGCGCATCGGCTAGCGCTTCGCCGGCGCTCGCGTCGATGTCGCAGAACGCGACGCGAGCGCCTTGCAGCGCGAAATGCTCGACGAACGATGCGCCGATACCGGTCGCGCCGCCCGTGATGAAGACCGTGCGGCCAGCCAGGCTCGGGTAGCGCGCGTAAGGACCTGCTTGCGGATGATCGGGAAGCGCCATCGTGAAGATTCTCCGGAAAGACTGCGCGTCCGCTCGCGAGAGCGGACGCTAGCGTAACTCACTCAATCGCGCGTACCGCGGTTCTTGAGTTGATCGAGCAGCACCGCCGCGAGCAGGATCGCGCCGCGCACCAAGTACTGATAGAACGCGTCGATATTGAGCAGGTTCATGACGTTCTCGACGGTGCCCATGATGAGCACGCCGATCACGACGCCCGAAATGGTCGCGCGGCCGCCGAGCAGCGACACGCCGCCCAGCACGCAAGCCGAGATCACATTCAGCTCGAAGCCCTGCGCGGCATTGGGCTGCCCCGACGTGATGCGCGACGCCAAAATCACACCGGCCAACGCGGTCACCGCGCCTTGCACGAGGAAGATCACGACGCGGGTGCGCTCGACGTTGATCCCGGCCAGACGCGACGCTTCCGGATTGCCGCCGATCGCGAGCGTATTGCGGCCATAGACAGTCTGGTTCAGCAGCACGCCGAACACGATGAAGCACGCGAGCGTCACCCAGATCGGCAGCGACACGCCGAGCATCGTGAGCCCGCCGAGTGCGATGAAGGTATCTGAGGACACGCCCACCGCTTGGCCGTGCGACACGATGAAGCCGAGGCCGCGCACGATCTCCATGGTGGCGAGCGTCGTGATCAGCGCATTGATGCGCAGGTAGGCGATGACGGCGCCATTGACCCAGCCGATGACCGACCCGGCCGCCACGGCCGCGACGATGGCGAGAAACGTGTTGTTCGTCGCATTGAGGACCATCGCGCAGAGCACGCCCGCGAAGGCCACGGTAGAGCCGACCGACAAATCGAAGTCGCGCGACGCAAGACAGAACATCATCGTGCAGGCGACCATGCCGATCTGCGAGACCGACAGCGCAAGGCCGAGCATGTTGTCGATCGAGAAGAAGTGATCGACGGTCAGCGACGTCGTCACGAACATGACGGCGAAGATGAGGATGAGGCTGTATTCGGTGACTTGTTGCCACCACTTCTGCCGATCGTTCGGCTGCGGGATCAACGCTTCGGCCGCGCGCTTCGCGCCCGCCTCGATCAGATTTTCTCTAGCTTGCATGTCCTGACTCCTTCACCGTCGTGTGCGACGGGTTTTGTTTCATCCGTTTCTCTTTACGGTTCCGCTCGCGTGCTCGCCCGCGCACTCAAGCCGCATCGAGCGCTGCGCCCGCGCGCGCCCCTTGCGGCAGCGCAAGCTCGAGCAGCGCAGGCTCGCTGGCTTGCTCGCGCGGCACCTCGCCCGCGATGCGCCCCTCCCGCATGACGACGATCCGATCGGACACGCCGAGCACTTCGGGCAGCTCCGAGGACACCATCACCACCGCGCAACCGCGTTCGGCCAACTCGTAGATGACGTTGTAGATCTCGTGCTTGGCCCCGACGTCGATACCGCGCGTCGGCTCGTCCAGAATCACGACCTTCAGATCGGGTTCCGCCAGCCAGCGCGACAAGATCGCCTTTTGCTGATTGCCGCCCGAGAGCAGACGAATCTTTTGCCGGCGGCTCGGCGTCTTGATCTTGAGCAGCTTGATGAAACGCTCGGCCGTCTCGATCTCTTTGGCGCGGTTCAGGAACAAGCCCGCCCGCAGATAGTGCCGACGGCAGCTGATGTTGATGTTCTCGTCGACGGAAGCCATCGCGACGATGCCCTCCTCCTTGCGATCCTCGGGGCACAGCACGATGCCGCTGCGAATCGCCTGCCCTGGACTACTCGTATCGATGTCGCGGCCATCGAGCGTCATGCGCCCGCCGCGCCGCTTTTCGGCTCCGTAGACGAGCCGCATCAACTCGCTGCGTCCCGCGCCGACAAGCCCGAAGAAACCGACGATTTCGCCCGCGCGCACGCTGAAGCTGGCAGGCGCGGACAAGCCGTGGCCTTGCACCGCGTCGACGGCAAGGCGCACTTCGCCTTGTATGCGCGGGCGATAGCCGTAGATGTCGGAAATCTCGCGCCCGACCATTTCGGCGACGATCGTCTCGCGCTTCACCTCGGCAAGCGAACGATGCGATGCGACCTTGCGGCCGTCGCGAAAGATCGTGCAGGCATCGCACAGCTCGTAAATCTCGTCCATGCGGTGCGAGATATAGATGAGCGCGCGGCCGTCGGCTTTCAGTTCCCGCACGAGCTTGAACAGCACTTCGGTCTCGCGGTGCGAGAGCGAGCTCGTCGGTTCGTCCAGCGCGATCACGCGCGCATTGCGCAGCAGCGCCTTGCAGATCTCGACCATCTGCCGTTGCGCGATCGACAAGCGCCCGAGCTTGGCATTCGGATCGAGGTCGACGCCCATTTGCGCGAGCCGCTCTCTGACGAAACGCTTCGCTTCGCCCTTGTGCACCCACCCGAGCGCATTGGGCAGCCGGCCGAGCAGCAGGTTCTCCGCCACCGTCAGATCGGGGACGTATTGCAGTTCCTGGTGAATCACCGCGACGCCGGCCGCGATCGAAGCCGCGGCGTTGGCGAAACGCACTTCTTGACCGTCCACCATGATGCGGCCCGAATCGGGCTGATACTCGCCGCCGAGAATCTTGAGCAGCGTCGACTTGCCCGCTCCGTTCTCGCCCATGAGCCCGTGCACTTGGCCGGCCTCGACTTCGAACGACACGCCGTCGAGCGCACGCACGCCCGGAAAGACCTTGCCGATATTGTCAAATCGCAACGTTGCAGACATCTCACCTCACCTCGTACTGAAGGGTCATCCGAGCCGGCGCTTGCAGCGACTTCGCAAGCGCCGGCAGGAACGCTTCGCCGCTAACTTACTTCGAGGCGAGACCCATCTCTTCACGCACCTTGGCGACGTTGTCGCGCGTCGCGAGCATGCCCGTCGTCAGCGTGAGCTTCGGCGGTTCCTTGCCTTGCGTAATCCAGTCGTACATCAGCGTCGAGGTTTCTTCGCCATGGCGCTTCGGGCTGATGATGACGCTGCCGAAGAAGCCCGTCGGGTTCGGTTTCTTGAACTCGTTCAGGGCCGAATCGGAGCCGCCGATGCCGATGCCGATCATGTTGTCGGCCTTGAAGCCCCGGCCTTCGGCCGCGCGCACGGCGCCGAGGACGGCTTCGTCGTTCAGGCCGTACGCCACCCAGTGCTTGAAGTTCGGGTTCTTCGTGATGGCGATGTTGGCCGCGTTGAACGCGTTCTCCGTGTCCGTCTTCGCTTGAGGAGCAGCGACGATGTTCGCCTTCGGGAAGCCCGAGGCCAACAACACGTCGGTCGCGCCTTGCGTACGATCGTGAGCGGTCGGCAGTTGCTCGTAGGTCACGTCGATCGCGCCGACGTCCTTCATGTCCCAGCCGCGCTTCTTGATCTCGTCGACGATGCCCTTGCCCACCTGCTGGCCGATGTTGTAGGCCGAAATGCCCATGTGCGGCACGGCGGCGATCGGCTTGCCCGATCCATCCACCAAGCGATCGTCGACCGTCATCATCTTCAAGCCGTCCGCCTTGGCCTTCGCGACGATGCCCGGTCCGAGCTTCACGTCAGGCGTGCAGATGATGAAGCCCTGGGCCTTTTGCGCGTGCAGGTTGTCGATCGCGCTCATGACCTTCTCGCCGGAAGGCGCGCCGATCTTGACGAGCGTGAAGCCCTTCTGCTTCGCGGCGATCTCCGCGAATTTCCATTCGTCCTGGAACCAGGGCTCCTCGGGTTGCTTCACGAGGAAGCCGATCTTGACCGGATCGGCGGCTTGAGCGGCCGGCACACCCGCCACCATCGACGTCACCGCAGCGGCGGCCAGCGTGAGGAAAATTCTGCGTTTCATGACATGCGTCTCCTGTCTGATTGAGCGTTTTGGCCGCGTTATCTATGTCGGATGACTCACGCGGCCACTGTGCGCCATCCGGTTGAAGCATCGCCGTGCGAACCCGTCGCCCGGCAATCGAAACGATCGTTTCAGATCAATCGTGGTAAAGCGCAGAGCGCCCGCCATCGACCGTGATGCAAGTCGCGTTGATGAACGGCGCGTCGTCCGATGCGAGGAACACCGCCGTCATTGCAATCTCATGCGGTTGCGCAATGCGCTTCATCGGTTGCAAATCCAACGTCGCTTGGCGCGCGGCCGCCGGGTCCGGCTGGCCGTTCCACCAATCGTGCGTGAGCTGCGTCTCCACATAACCGGGAGCGATCGCGTTGACGCGCACTTGTTTCGCCGCGTATTCGATGCCGAGTGCGCGCGTCAAACCAAGCACGCCGTGCTTGGCCACCGGATACGGGAAGCATCCAGGGATGATCTGAAACGCGTGCGTCGATGCGATATTGACGATGCTGCCGCGGCCACGTTCGACCATGCCCGGCAATACGGCCTTGCAACCGTTCCACACGCCATCGAGGTCCACGGCGAAGCAGCGGCGCCAATCGTCGTCGGTCATCGTCAGCGGATCGCAAAACACGTTGATGCCAGCGTTGTTCACGAGCGTGTCGATGGGGCCGAAAGCCTGCTCGCCCGCATCGCGCGCAGCGCACACCGACGCCCCCTGCGTCACGTCGGTGCGCACGGCCAGCACGCGCGCGCCCGGCGTCTCGCGCTCGATCCGTTCGGCAACCTGGCGCGCAGCTTCGAGGTCGAGTTCGGCCAGCACGGTCGCCGCGCCTTCGCGCGCGAAGGCACGGGCGATCGCCTCGCCGATGCCGCGACCGGCGCCGGTGATGAGCGCCACTTTGCCCGCGAGCCGGTTCACCGCGCCGCCCCCGCGCTCACGCCGCGCCAGGCCGCGACGAACGCATGCGCATGCTTGGCCGTCGCCTCGACTTCTTGGCCAGGGCGATACAACGCCGAGCCGAGACCGAAG
This sequence comes from Trinickia sp. Y13, assembly GCF_029522115.1. Lineage (GTDB taxonomy): Bacteria > Pseudomonadota > Gammaproteobacteria > Burkholderiales > Burkholderiaceae > Trinickia. Next base: position 237,490 of record NZ_JAKWFK010000006.1, read on the forward strand.
CCGTTCGCGCCCGCGGCAACGAGCGTCCCCATGTTCTCGGGCGTCACACCGCCGACGGGCACGAGCGGCACGCGCTTGGCGATCACGGCTCGCCACGCTTTGACGACGACCGCGCCCAGCTGCTCGGCGGGAAACATCTTGAGCACGTCGGCGCCGCTCGCGAGCGCGGCGAACGCTTCGGTCGGCGTGGCCACCCCGGGCGCGCAGGCCATGCCGTTGCGCTTCGCGGTTTCGATGATCTCGACGTCGCCATGCGGCATGACGATCAGTTCCCCGCCGGCGCGGGCAACATCCTCGACGAAGGCGGGCCGCAGCACGGTGCCCGCGCCAACGATGACTTCGTCGGGCAGCGCTTGCCTCAACGCCGCGATGCTCGCGAGCGGATCGGGCGAATTGAGCGGCACTTCGACGATGCGAAAACCCGCTTCGTAGAGCGCTCGGCCGTGCGCCACCGCTTCGCCCGGCGTGATGCCGCGCAAGATGGCGATCAGCGGACATGCCTCGAATGCACCGATGAACTTGGCGTGCGGATGGTACGGCTTGGGTAAATCGAATTCGGTTTGCATGGCGTAGCGACTAAAACGGTTTAGCTCATTGACTGACAATGCATCGACCCACTGCGGCACACTTCTCGTTCGGCGGCCGCACCCGTGCTTCAACCGGCGGGCGCAAAAGCGCGACGCCCAACCAACCCCGCTTGGACGGCGAGCCGCCATAGGCCGCTTTCGGCAGCGGCTTCGACGATGCTCGCGCGCAAGCAGCCGAATTGCGTCAGCGCCAACCGATAGCGTTCGCACAGCGTGGCGCTGCCGATCAGACGCGGCGCTTCACCGGCAAGCGCCACGCCCCGCGATGCGAGCAGCGCCGCCAACCCGGCCAACTCGTGGCCGATCAGGAGGCCCGACAAATAGTCGGGCTGCTGCTGCGGCTCCAACTCGCCGGTCAGCCCCAAGGCTCGGGTGCTGAAAATCGTGGCAAGCAAGCCCGCGCCATGCGCGTGCTGGGCGACGGCCACCCCACGCAAAAACGCTTGCGTGTCGAACTGGGCCGGCTCGCTCATCGTGCGACCCAAGATCGTGTGCTCGCGCAACACCCCGTAGACCTCCCCGGTCATGAACGTATGGAACGATTCGATCCGTTCGCCGCGCACGACCGCCCATTTCGCATGCGTGCCCGGCAAGCCCACCAGCGCGCGCGTTTCCCCATCGAGCGCCGCGCTCGCCAGCGCGCCCACGATCTGGGTTTCCTCGCCGCGCATGACGTTCGGCAGCTCGCCGTGCTCGATCACCCCCGGTACGATATGAATATCGGCGCCGCATGCTGCGCTCACGCGCACGATTCCAGCAACGAGCGCAGAAGCGTCGGCGGGCGTTTCGACGTACAGCGCCTCGCGCCAGCCCTGCGCGCTGCCGATCATGCCGGCGGCGATCACGGGCAGGCTCGGCGCCATGCCGAGCCAATCGCCGCAAGCGGCTTCGAACGCGGCGTCGAACGCGCCCGGCTGCGGCAAGCGCATGATCCCGTCGCCGGACGCGTGCGTCGCGATCACACCGCCACGCTCATCGAACAGATAGGCGCGCAGGGCTGTGGTGCCCCAGTCGAGTCCGATCAGCGCGGGCGGCGCCGCCAAAGCTTGCACAGCGGTCATCGTTTGATACGGCGCGCTGCGGGCGCACTCCAGCCGAGTTCTTCGGAAATCGCGCGCGCGCTTCGCTGCACGACGGGGACCAGTTCATCCATGCGTTCTTGAGACATGTAGTGCGTGGTGCTCGCCACGGAGATCGCGGCCACGATTGCGCCGGTCGCATCGCGCACGGGCGCGGCCACGCAGCAGATCGACGGCTCGTTCTCTTCGAGGTCGAACGAAAATTGCCCGGCGGCATAGCGCACCATGCGCTGAAGGAATAGCGGCTTGTCCGGACGGCGGCTGTTTTCGAAGCGCACGCCTTCGAGCGTGCGCTGCGCGGCGTCGTAGAGCGAACTCCAGCTCTGCGGCGACAAGTCGAGCATCAGCGCTTTGCCGATGCCGGTGCAGGCGAGCGGCATCTTGTGACCGGCCTTCGAACGCATTTCGAGCCCACGCGTGCCGGGCAGCTTGTCGATGTAAAGCACGTCTTCGCCGTCGCGCACGCCAAGGTGAACCGTATCGAGCGTCGCCTGCGCGAGCCGCTCGAGGTGCGGGCGCGCCACCGCAGTGAGCGGCATCTGCTCGAGGGCGACGGTACCGAGTTCGATCAGTTTCGGCCCGAGCAAATACCCTTGCGGCACTTGGCGCAGATAGCGCGCCTGCACGAGGCTGTGCACGAGCCGGTGTGTCGTGCTGCGGGTCGTGCCCAACGCCGCGGCGAACGCACGCATGTCGCGCGCGCCACGGGCGCACGCCTCGATGATCGCGAGCCCGCGCAGCAGAGTCTGCGTCCCGGCGGGCAAATCCAAGCTATCGAGCGCCGAGCCTGCGATCGCAGGCGGCTCGGAGGCCTCGCCTCTGACACCGCGCGGCGGCAGTTCGGATACGTCGCTTCTCGTGGCGGAAGCGGAAAGTTGGTGGTCGGATGCAGTCATCGGGCGCGTCTCCATTGGGTTCGAATGCTTCGCTCTCGAATCGCAGAATGCTTCGCTTTCGTTGGGCGGCTATTTCGACCGCTCGCGACGGATTGTAGGCACGCCTTGCGCCTCGATCCAACATTTGAATGACCTGCTCATATATTGAGATTGACGATCAATCGAGCATGATGGTTCCGCCTCGTCTGGCAATATGCTTCGCGCCGGCCTAGGCGTGCTGCAGGCCCATCACGGCCGCCCGCAGCGCCGCGTGGCGCTTCCTGCCGGCTCCCTTTTTCGACGAGAACCCACTTATGAAACCGATCATCAATCTGGACGAAGTCGAGCTATCCCCACTCCCTCCCGGCATGGCGCCGCCCGACTCGATGGCGGATCGCTACGCGCCGCGCATGGGCGCCGTCGGCGCCCGCATCGGCGCGCAAAAGCTCGGCTACAACGTGACGGCGCTTGCGCCGGGCAAACGCGGCTTCCCGTTTCACAACCATCGCGTGAACGAGGAAATGTTCTTCGTGTTGCAGGGAACTGGGGAGGTTCGGATCGGCGAGGCCGTCTATGCAATCCGCGCGGGCGACGTCATCGCCTGCCCGCCCGGAGGTCCGGAAGCGGCGCATCAGATCGCAAATACCGGGGACGTCGAGCTCAAGTACCTCGCCGTGAGCACGAAAATGCTGCCCGAAATCGCCGAATATCCCGACTCCGGCAAATTCGGCATCCTGGCGGAGTTTCCGGGCGCGCCGGGTGAGAAGCCGAAGGGCTTTCGGTTCGTATCGAGAGAAAGCGAGAGCGCGCCGTATTGGGATGGCAACTGACGGTGGCGGCCGCCGAGGCGTCTCGAGTCACACTCTGGCCGAGGGCTGGCACTGTTTAGGGCCGTTCAGACCGTTGATTAGCCTAAGGGCAAAGGCAGCAGCGAGAGCCCCTCGTCCAACAGGCGATCGAACGCGCCGCTCAGCAATGCTAAATCGCTCTTACGGCTGCTGGCCTGCAAGCCCCGCAACGACGGGACGTCCAAGCTGATCGATTGGCACATCGGGTAGTCTTTCGCGCGCAAATCAGGCTCGATGCTCGAGAAAAAAGCGGTGGTGGGGATATCGAAGCCCGCGGCGATATGAAGCGCGGCGCTGTCGCCCGTCATGACGAAGGCCGCGCCGCTCACCCAGCCAAGGAACGCGGCCGTCGTAGCGCTTTGCTCGCTGACATCCCGGTAGACCGGATGATCGACCTGCCCGAACCCGAGCACCGGCAAACCATAAGTGCGGTGTATCAGATCCACCAAGCGCGCCCACTGGCTCGACGGAATACTGCGCAACGATGTGCTCGCCGACGGCGAGAACAGCGCATAGGGCCGAGACACCGTTCGCGGCGACGCATCGGTGAGCGGCAATCGCCGCAGCCAGTTATTTCGCTTCTGCGAGGACGCCACCGATGCGGGATCCATACCGAGGGCATCGAGAAAGAAGTCGACCATAGGTTCGCGCGAAAAGCCGCGCCAGAACAGATGATTGCCCACATCGACGATCGCTTCCCGCCCGGGCAGCCCGCCGCCGATGGCACGCGGCAAGCACTGACACGTGTCCACGATCCGGCCGGTCGAGAGCGCATAAAGCGCCTCCACGTAAGCAGGCGCGCGCTTGGGCCGGTACAGATGGACGCGCAGGCTGGGAAACCGATGACGGATCGCGGCGATCGCCGTCAGACCGATAATCGAGTCCCCCAGCGTGACGCCCATTCCGTTGACGACGTGCACCGCCGATAGCGTCTCCCAGTCCAGCCGGAAGGCTCGTGCGTTTGCGTTGTTGATCCGTGGATCGGCCGTCGCCGGGCGATACCCGGCGAGCGAGGCATCGCCGGATTCGAGGTCGTACGGCGCGACGAGTTCGCCCAACGGCGACAGCAACGAGCCTGGATGAAAGAGGACATCGTCCGGATGCAATACGCTCATAGGGTTCGTCACGGAAATGAGTGCATCTCCGGTCGAGGCCGCCCGCTCATCGTGGCACTTCCGCCGCACCCATGCGCCGCGCGATGACCGCGGCCCGTTGTGCAAGATAAGCCGAGCCGCGATGCTCGTCGAAGTATTTCGGGCGAGGCAACATGACGGCGAGCCGTGCGGCTTGCCACGCCGTCAACCGCGCGGCGGAAGTGCGGTAGTAATATCGTGCGGCCGCTTGCGCGCCGTACACGCCGTTGCCCCATTCGACGGAATTCAGATAGATCTCGAAGATCCGCTGCTTGTCCAATAGCAGCTCGAGCATCCAGGTGATGATGAGCTCCTGCCCCTTGCGCAAGTAGCTTTTCTCGCGCGAAAGAAACAAGTTGCGCGCGAGTTGCTGCGTGATGGTCGAACCACCCGCGACGATCTTACCGCGCGCTTTGTTCTTTTCCCATGCCTGCAAAATCGCGTCGGTCTCGTAGCCGTTGTTATTGACGAAATTGGCGTCCTCGGAGGCGATGATCGCGCGTTTCAAGTTGCGCGAGATGCGCTCGTAGGGCACCCACTCGTGCGCGAGCGACAGATCGGGCCGATCCTGCGCGAGCCGCCATGCATCGGCCCGCATGAACGCCGTCGAACGCGGGTTGACGACGCTCCAAACGGCGATTTGCGCAAAGTAATACGCTTGCGTCGCACCCCACGCGAGCGCGCACACGGCTGCCGCATAAACGAGCCAGCCGGCGATCCCTTTCCCCGTCCGCTTTTTCGCTTTCGTCATCGCTGCGTTTTGATCGTTCTCGCTCGCGTCGGCGTCTTCTCGTGCGACGCGCGCTGCACTCCTGTCGTGTCTTGTCGCCGCTAAGCGGATGCTGCCAGCATGGCACGCAGCTCCGCCAGCACGCGAGCGCTGTCGGGACGCACGCCGCGCCACACCCAAAACGATTCGGCAGCCTGCTCCACCAACATGCCGAGGCCGTCGGACACGGTGGCGCCGAGCGACTGCGCATGCTGCATGAATACCGTCGGCTGTGCGCCGTACATCATGTCGTACGCAAGCGTGCCCGGACCGAACGCCCGATCGTCGCATTCGGGCAGCGCCGCGGCCAACGAGCCCGCCGTCGCATTGATCACGACGTCGTAGGCCGCGGGGTCGATCGCCGCAGGCGCGCCGCCCGACAATACGCAGCGCGCTTCGCGCGCCGCCGAAGCGAATTGGGCCAAGAGAGCATCAGCCTTTTGCGCCGTGCGATTGACGATGGTCACGCGCTGCGGACCGCGCTCGAGGATCGGCAGCACCGCGCCCCGCGCCGCGCCGCCTGCGCCGAGCAGCAGCACGCGCGCACCCGCAAGGCTCACGCCCAAGTTTCTTTCGATATCGGCGACGAGCCCCACGCCGTCGGTGTTGTCGCCGAAGATGCCATCGGCATCGAATCGCAGCGTATTGACGGCGCCCGCCGCGGCCGCTCTGGGCGAAAGCCGCGCGGCCAGCGCGTGCGCCTCGAGCTTGAACGGCACCGTGACGTTGAGCCCTTTGCCGCCGGCGGCCATGAACGCGCGCACCGTATCGCCGAAGCCGTCGACAGGCGCGAGCAGGCGCCGGTATTCGATGCGCTCGTCCGTTTGCTCCGCAAAGCGCGAATGAATGAGCGGCGATTTGCTATGCGCGATCGGGTTGCCGATCACGGCATAGAGGTCATATCCGGGCGCAGCCGGTTCGATGGACGCCTCACCGGCAGAGTTGGACGCCGCCGCGCTCATTGCGCCTCCTGCGACGATGGCGTCGCGCCGCCTAGAGCGGTCGAATCACGCTCACTGTCGTCCACGCCGGCCGCATCGCCGTCGTCGCTCGCTTCGTCGCCCGTCCCTTCGTCCCCTGTCGCATCGACGCCCGCTTCCAATTGGCTCTCTTCGGCGCGCGCTTCTTCCTCGCTCTGCGCCGACGCATCGGGCGCATCGACGATCTCTGCGTCTTCCTCCTCTTCGGCAGCGACGTTCGACGCCCCGGGCGCATCGAGCACGCGAATCGGGCGCACCGATGCCTCGATCGTCAATTCATCGATGCCCATCACCTCCAGCACGATGCGCGTACCTCGCGCATGCACGCCGAGCCCCGGAACGTGCAGCAACAGCGGCACTTCCTCGAAGCGCACGAGGTCTCCCTTGACGACGGCCGCCACCACTTCCTTCTTCTGTTCCTGCGTGATCCAACGCAAGCACCAAAAGTACTCCATGCGCCGCTGGTGGTCGGCATAGGCGGTGTAAGTGTCGTCGAAGCCTTGGACCACGGCGAACAGATCGGCGTCCTTCGGCTTGAACGGCGCGACGAGCTTGGCGGCGACCCCGTGCTGCACGCAGGCGAGCAATTGCCATTGATTGACGAGGTCGACGTAGCGACGCAGCGGCGAGGTGCTCCATGCGTACTGCGCGACGCCGAGCCCTTCGTGCGGCGCGGCGCTCGTTTGCATGCGCGTGCGCTTGGGGCCTGCGGCGGCGAACGTGCGTTGGGTTCGGTAGATGCCGGGCACGCCATGGTCGTGCAGCAGGGCGCCCCACGTCGAATTGGCCAAAATAGCGAGTTCGGCCACGATCAGATCGAGCGGAGAGCCGCGACGGCGTGGCGTAATCGTCACGTGCTCGCCATCGACGTAGAAGTTGTAATCCGTATTGCCGTGAACTTCGCGCCGCAAGCCGTAGCCGGCGCGCGCCGCTTGGCGCTTTTCGAATAACGCTTGAGCGAGCGGCCACAGCACGGCGATCTCGTCCTTGTGCGGATAATCGCCGCTACCGGCGGCGAGCGACTCCTCCGTCACATCGGCATCGAGCGTGTTGTGGCGCAAATTGCTCCTGACGAACACGCGTTCGGCGCGCGTTTCGGTGGCCACGATGTCCTGCGTGTTGCGATCGACGATGATGTACAGCGAGAGCGCCGGCCGCAGCGCGCCTTCTTTGAGCGTGAAGACTTCGACGACCTCATCGGGCAACATCGTGATCTTGTCGCCGGGCATGTACACGGTGGACAGCCGGGCGCGCGCAATCGCATCGACGGGATCGCCCCGCGCGATGCCGAGCGCGGGCGCCGCAATGTGAATGCCCACTCGCACACGGTCTTCGCCGAGCAATTCGACCGAAAACGCGTCGTCGATCTCGGTCGTGGTGATGTCGTCGATCGAAAACGCCTCCGCATGGGCGGTCGGCAAATCTTCGGGCACCGGCCCTGGCGTCACGGGCGGAAACCCGGTGCCATGCGGAAAGTGCTCGGACAGAAAGCGCGCTTCATGCAATGCGCGCGCCGAAGCGATGCCGCCGCACTCCAACATGAGCCGCGCCGTCGACACCCCGCGCGCCGCCGCCGCGCCCTCTAGCGCCTTGTATTCGATCGCGTTCTTATCGGGCTTCGTGAGCAACGCGAGCGCCTTGCCGCGCAGCGCCTCGGGCAACCGCCCGGCCTTCAGCTCTTCTTCGTATCCGGCTTGGACGAGCGCCTGCTGACGCTTGCGCTCCAACGCCGCGAGCGCCATCTTTAATTGCTCTTCAGGCGCGCGCTGGTACTGCCCGCGGCCCTTGCGACGGAAATAGACGGGCGCGCCATGCATGCGCAGCACGAGCGCCGCGCGCTCGACGGGACCCGATTGCGCGCCGAAGTACTCGCCGGCCAGCGCCGCAAACGGGAATTCGTCGGCGGGCGCGCACTCCCACAGGAAGTCGAGGTCGATCTGCTGCGCAGCCGCGTCGGCCTGCTGCAGCAGCTCGGCCGCACTCGGCTTGTCGAACTCGATCAGGACGTCCTTGGCGCGCACCTTCGCTCGCCGTCCGCCCGGCAACTCCACTTGCAGCGCATCGCCCTGACGCGACAGCACGCTACCCGCCTTCAAACCGCCCGATTCCTCAAAGAAAACGTTCACTCGACACTCTCGTTACGAATATGGCCCTCGCAGCGCTACCGTGCGGCAATCCGCACGCCCGCTGCCGATCGATTTGATTCAGTTCATTGATGCGCCGGCTCGCGAGCCGGCTATACGCGCTCGGCCGGCGTCATGCCGCAAAATGCGAGCACGTCGTCGACATAGTTGGCGAATTCGCTGATCGCGTGGTCGCTGCCTTCGATCAGCTTGGTCTCGACACCGGGGTAATGCGCGAGCATTTCGCGGTAGTCGAGCACTTCGTCGCCCGTGGCGGCGAACAAATAATAGCGTTCCGGCTTGCTGATCGCGCTGACGCCGAGCGCGCGCAACTCATCCAAATGACGCGGCTCCACGACGATACTGCCGCCGCCGTGCCAAAGCGGCTGCTCGCCCAAGTAAGCGGACAAATCGCGCTCGGGCAGCACGGCGGGGTTCAGCAACACCGCGCGCCAACCATGCTTCTCGGCTAGGTAAGTGGCCAAATAGCCGCCAAGGGAGCTGCCGATGACCGACACTTCGCCGCGTGCGCCCTTCACCGCCTCGGCCACTTGCGCTTCGGCCAAAGCGATGGCTTGCAGCGGCGAAACAGGCAGCATCGGACAGCGCCAATCGTTCGCGCCGCCCAGCTCGGCCACGCGCGCCGCGAGCAGCTGCGCCTTGAACGATTTCGGCGAAGAACGAAAGCCGTGCAGATAGAGAATCACGCAGCGCCTCTCGGGCGCGAGCCCAGCGCATCGAGCAACTTCTGATGGACGCCGCCGAAGCCGCCGTTGCTCATGACGAGCACGTGATCGCCGGGGCGCGCCGCCTGCGCGACGGCCGCAACGAGCGCGCTCAGATCGTCGAACGCGCGCGCTTTGCCGCCGAGCGGCGCCAGCGCTTCGCGCAGATCCCAACCGAGCGCGTCGCGCCCGCTCGGCGCGCCGTAGCCGAACACGAGATCGGCGCCTGCCAAGCTACCGGGCAACTGCGCCTTCATGACCCCGAGCTTCATGGTGTTCGAACGCGGTTCGAGCACGGCCAGAATGCGGGTGCGCTCGCTGCCGACGCGCGTGCGCAGCCCCGCGATCGTCGTCGCGATGGCGGTTGGATGGTGCGCGAAGTCGTCGTAGACCGTCACGCCATCGACGCTTCCTCGCACTTCCATGCGCCGCTTGACGTTGCGAAATTGCGCGAGCGAATGGGCCGCCTGGGCAGGCGGCACGCCGACATGACGCGCGGCCGCGATCGCCGCGAGGGCGTTGAGCCGATTGTGCTCGCCTTGCACCTGCCAATCGACGAGGCCCAGGCGCTCGCCATGCCAATAGAGCGCGAAGCGCTCGTCGACGGGTTCGCCGTCCGCCGCGGGCAGCGCATCCCATCCGCCCTCGACGCCGAAGCGCTCCACCTCGCTCCACGCGCCGCGCGCGAGCACGCGCTCGAGCGCGGCCTCGCGCCCGTTGACGACGAGGCGCCCAACGCGGGGCACGGTGCGCACGAGATGATGAAATTGCGTCTCGATCGCGGCCAAATCGGGGAAGATGTCGGCGTGATCGAATTCGAGATTATTCAGCACGGCCGTGCGGGGCCGGTAATGGACGAACTTGGAGCGTTTGTCGAAGAACGCCGTGTCGTATTCGTCGGCTTCTATGACGAAAAAGCTCGAATCGGTCAGCCGGGCCGACACGCCGAAATTGAGCGGCACCCCGCCGATCAGGAAGCCGGGGTTCAGGCCCGCGTCTTCGAGCAACCAAGCGAGCATGGAACTCGTCGTCGTCTTGCCGTGCGTGCCCGCAACCGCGAGCACCCACTTGCCCGCGAGCACGTGCTCGCCCAGCCACTGCGGCCCGGAGACATAGGGCAAGCCACGATCGAGAATCGCCTCCATCAGCTCGTTGCCGCGCGAAACGACGTTGCCGACGACGAACAAGTCGGGCTCGAGCTCGAGCTGTTCCGCGCCATACCCTTCGATGAGCTTGATGCCTTGCGCCTCGAGCTGGGTGCTCATCGGCGGATAGACGCCGGCGTCGCAGCCTGTCACCGTATGCCCCGCGGCGCGCGCGAGAACCGCGAGACCGCCCATGAAGGTGCCGCAGATGCCGAGGATGTGGATATGCATAAACCTGTCGTGCTGGTGCCGCGCTTTCCGCGAGTGCATGGGTGGACGCTCACGCCCGGGTGCGGACGGCGCGCTAGAGGCTCGCTATTGTACCCGACGCGCCCGCCGCGAACGGGGCCGAGCGGCCGGTGCCGGACGATCTAGTATGATTGCCGGATGGTGCGCAAATCTCTTGTCGATCCGCAGCGCGTGCGGGATGAAATCGCGATGGCAGCCGCGCGGCTGATCGCGGAGGAAGGGCTCGATTACGCCAGCGCCAAGCGCAAGGCGGCGCGGCAAATTACCGGCCAGACGCGCGTCGCGGGCGAATGGCTGCCCGACAACGATCAGATCGAAGAAGAAATTCGCGAGTATCAATCGTTGTTCCAAGCCGACACGCAGCCCGCGGTCCTGCGCCGGCTGCGGGAAATCGCCATTGAATGGATGAAGCGGCTGGCCGCGTTCCATCCCTACCTGACGGGGGCGGTCCTGAACGGCACAGCCGGCGAACATTCGGACATCCACCTCCAAGTGTTTTGCGACAACCCTAAAGAAGTGGCGATCTATCTGCTCAATGTAAACGTGCAGTACGACGTCTCGGAAACACGCCACTTCGGCGGCCGGGGCGACGTGGAGACATTGAGCTTCCTGTGGCGGGCCGCTCGGGATGAAGATCCGGTCGGCATCCATATCGCGCTCTACGATACGGACGATCTGCGCGGCGCGGTGCGCGCGGACGGGCGGGGCCGCACGGCCCGGGCCAATCTCGACGCCGTCGAGGCGCTGCTCGCCGGTGAGGGCCACGCACCGTTGCACAATTGAAATCGACGCCGAACCCCGCAGCGCGACGCCCGTCGGCCGGCTCGGCGCCCGTCCTTGTTACTTTATGAAAGCGAAACATCTCTTCATCGTGGCGACCGTGGCGGTGGCAGCAGGCCTCTTCGGGGTCGCGGCGCAGCATTGGCTCACCGGCGGCGCCAACCCTGAAAGGCCGATGCCGAGCGCCGCCGCGCCCGCCAAGACGGCGCCTGCCAGCGACGCGGTCGCGCAACTGCTGAGCGCACCGCTGCGCGACATCGACGACAAGCCGCGAACGCTCGAGGCTTACAAAGGGCGAGTGCTGGTCGTGAATTTTTGGGCTTCCTGGTGCGCCCCGTGCGTCGCCGAGATGCCACAACTCGTCGAACTCCATGACGCCTACGCGAGCAAGGGCGTCCAATTCGTCGGGATCGGCGTCGATTCCAGACAGAACGTCAAAAATTTCCTCAAGAAGGTCCCGGTGGATTACCCCATTTTGATCAGCGGATTTGGCGGCGCCGACCTTGCCCGCAACCTCGGCAACGGGGCCGGCGCGCTGCCCTTCACGGTCATAATTGACGCTAACGGCGTCGTACGGTCGACAAAATTAGGACAAATCGTCCCGACCGAACTTCGCAAGACCTTGGACGCGCTTTGAGCGACCTCGCGAAAAACGCGGGAGTTACACGCAAAAAGCGACGAATTCGTGTCAGGATCACGGAAATTGAGTGAGTCGAGCCCCAAAAAACGCGCTCCGGCGGGCTCGCGCGCAGCGCCTTTTTCATCGGCCGCTAGACAAGTTTCGACAATCAGCGCTAAAGTGCGCGCAATTCCGCGGAAACAGAAGCGAACCATGAAACGACTGCTGGTGTTGCACGGCCCAAACCTCAACCTGCTAGGTACGCGGGAACCCGAGGTCTATGGTCGCGTCACGCTCGAGCAGATCGATCAGGCGCTATCGGCACGCGCGAAGGAAGCAGGCGTCGAACTGGTGGCATTTCAGAGCAATCACGAAGGCCATCTGGTGGACCGCGTGCAGGCGGCGGCAAGGGAAGGGATCGAATTCATCGTCATCAATCCGGCGGCGTTCACGCATACGAGCGTCGCCTTGCGCGACGCGCTGGCGGGGGTCGGCATCCCGTTCATCGAGGTCCATCTCTCGAACGTGCATCGCCGAGAGCCCTTCCGGCATCACTCCTACTTTTCCGACCAGGCCGAGGGCGTCATCTGCGGTCTCGGCTGGAAGGGTTATCTGTACGCACTCGAGTTCGCGCTAGAGCGGCTCGCGCCCCAGAACGCGCGCGGCTGATTCCAGAACATCAAATCGGAGCCGGTGCGAGCCGGCGCCTCACGCATTAAAGAGGGGATTCCTTATGGATCTACGTAAGCTGAAAACTTTGATCGACCTCGTCTCCGAATCGGGCATCTCCGAGCTCGAAGTGACCGAGGGCGAAGGCAAAGTCCGCATCGTCAAGAATGCGCCGCCGGTTTACGTGCAGCAGTCCGCCCCGTACGCACCGCAATTCAACGCATCGGCTCCGGCCGCCGGTTCGATCGCCGCCGAGCATGCCCCCGTGGCAGCGCCGGCGCCCGCACCCGCCGTCGCCGAAGGCCACGTCGTGACTTCGCCGATGGTCGGCACCTTCTACCGCTCCCCTTCGCCGGGCGCGGAGCCGTTCGTCCAGGTGGGCGATTCGGTCAAGGAAGGCCAGACGCTGTGCATCATCGAAGCGATGAAATTGCTCAATGAGATCGAATCCGACCAAGCGGGCGTCGTGAAAGAAATCCTCATCGAAAACGGCCAAGCCGTGGAATACGGCCAGCCGCTGTTCATCATCGGTTGATCGCGAGGCGGACCCGGGCGAATGACCAAGCCTCGGGTGCAGCCCTTTCGCTCGAATGCCGTGTACCGCCCATTTCTTTGCGGACCCACGACGCACGAGCCCATAACTGCGTCGAACCATCGCCATGTTTGAAAAAATTCTTATCGCCAATCGCGGCGAAATCGCCTTGCGCATCCAGCGTGCTTGCCGCGAGCTCGGCGTCAAGACGGTCGTCGCCTACTCGACCGCCGATAAAGACGCCAAATACGTCAAGCTCGCCGATGAAGCCGTCTGCATCGGACCGGCGCCGTCGCCGCAGAGCTACCTGAACATGCCCGCGCTGATCAGCGCGGCCGAAGTCACCGATGCCGAGGCGATTCACCCCGGCTACGGCTTTCTTTCGGAGAACGCCGATTTCGCCGAGCGCGTCGAGCAGTCGGGCTTCGCCTTCATTGGCCCGCGCCCCGAGACGATTCGTCTGATGGGCGACAAAGTCACGGCCAAGCAGACGATGATCAAAACGGGCGTGCCCTGCGTGCCCGGTTCGGAAGGCGCGTTGCCGGACGATCCGAAAGAGATCGTCAAGATTGCACGCTCGATCGGCTACCCCGTGATCATCAAAGCCGCCGGCGGCGGCGGCGGCCGCGGCATGCGCGTGGTCCACACCGAGGCGGCGCTCGTGAACGCCGTCAACATGACCCGCGAGGAAGCCGAACGCGCCTTCGGAAACCCGCAGGTCTATATGGAGAAGTTTCTCGAGAATCCGCGTCACATCGAGATCCAGGTCCTGGCCGATTCGTTCAAGAACGCGCTGTGGCTGGGCGAGCGCGATTGCTCGATGCAACGCCGCCACCAAAAGGTGATCGAAGAGGCGCCGGCGCCCGGCATCGCGCGCCGCCTGATCGAGCGCATCGGCGATCGCTGCGCGGACGCCTGCAAGAAAATGGGCTACCTCGGCGCCGGCACGTTCGAGTTCCTGTACGAGAACAACGAGTTCTATTTCATCGAAATGAACACGCGCGTGCAGGTCGAGCACCCGGTGACGGAACTGATCACGGGCGTGGACATCGTGCAGGAGCAAATCCGCATCGCAGCAGGCGAAAAGCTTGCGCTGCGTCAGCGCGATATCGTGTTCCGCGGTCATGCGATCGAGTGCCGGATCAATGCGGAGGATCCGTTCCGGTTCACGCCGTCGCCCGGTCGCATCACGTCGTGGCATACCCCCGGCGGCCCCGGCATCCGTGTCGATTCGCACGCCTACAATGGGTATTTCGTTCCGCCGAACTACGATTCGATGATCGGCAAGCTGATCGCCTACGGCGCCACGCGCGATCAAGCGATTCGACGCATGCGGATCGCGCTGTCGGAGATGGTCGTCGAAGGGATCCAGACGAACATTCCGCTGCATCGCGAGTTGATGCTCGACGGTAGTTTCGTCGAAGGCGGCACGAGCATTCACTATCTCGAGAACCGGCTCGCGGAAAAGCAGCAAGCCGCGCCGGAGGAAGCCTGACCGACATGGCGAGCTACCGGGAACTGATCGTCGAACTGGACCGGGCGCGCGCCGAAGCGCTGTCCGACGCGCTCATCGAACTGGGGGCGCTGTCGGTCTCGGTAGAGGATGCCGATGCCGACACGGCCGACGAGCAGCCGCTGTTCGGCGAGCCCGGCCTCACGCCAGACCGCACGGCGTGGCAGCATTCGCGCGTGATCGCCCTGCTCGCCCCCGAGCACGAGCCGGCGCTCGTCGCGGCCGCCGCGGCCAATGCCGTTGGGCTGGCGGCGGTTCCGTCGTTCGCGGTGCGGGAAGTGCCGGAGCAGGACTGGGTACGCTTGACGCAGTCGCAATTTGAACCGATCGCGATCGGCAAGCGAATTTGGGTGGTGCCGTCATGGCACGACGCCCCCGATCCGCAGGCGTTGATTCTCGAACTCGATCCCGGACTGGCATTCGGCACGGGCAGTCACCCGACGACGCGGCTGTGCATGGAATGGCTAGAAGAATCGGTCGTGCCGGGCCAGTCGCTGCTCGACTACGGCTGCGGTTCCGGCATCCTCGCGATCCTTGCGTACAAGTGCGGCGCAGCGCCTGTCGTTGGCGTCGACATCGATCCGCAGGCCGTCGAATCGGCTCGGCAAAACAGCGAGCGCAATCACGCGGCGGTCACCTATACGCTGCCCGACGCTTGTCCCGACCGCCAATTCGATGTCGTGGTCGCCAATATTTTGTCGAACCCGCTCAAGCTGATGGCTTCGATGCTGAGCGCGAAGATCGAGCCGGGCGGACGCATCGTGCTGTCGGGCGTGCTTGCGCGGCAAGCCGAGGAAGTCGCGGACGCGTATCGTCCGTGGATCGACATTGGCGTGTGGCGCGAACTCGACGGCTGGGTTTGCTTGACCGGTGTGAAGCGCGGCTGACTAGGCCGCAAGCAATTGAGCCATCGCCGAGGGCGCGGCGAGAAACCATTAGAATAGCGACTATCGATCGATGCACCGGCGCTAGCGCCGGCTTTTCCGTTCACTATGGTCCTAGCCACCCGCTGTCCCCACTGCGAAACGGTTTTCCGCGTGCAGGAAGCAATGCTTGCACGCTCTGGTGGGCTCGCGCGCTGCGGACACTGCCATGAGGTCTTCGACGCTCGGCACAACACGCTCGATCCGCATGCGGGCGCCGGCCAAGACAGCGACCACACGGGCATTCCCGCATCGGAGAGCGAGCGCGATTCAGCGCCGCATCCGCTGAACGACGCGACGCCGGAAGCGCAAGCCGAGGCCGTCGCCTCCGAGGCGACGGCAAGCTCGGACGTTGCGCCGTCCGAGCCGCCGCTCACGCACGAACCACCGCTCAGTGCGGAAGTGCCGCCTTTCGCGGCACCGGTTTTTGCGCCGGGCGCTGAACAACAGCCCGTGTACGAGCATGTGCCGGAGGCTGAGCATGTGCCCGAGGCCGAGCGTGTGCCCGAGGCCGAGCGTGTGCCCGAGGCTGAGCATGTGCCCGAGGCTGAGCATGTGCCCGAGGCTGAGCATGTGCCCGAGGCTGAGCATGTGCCCGAGGCTGAGCATGTGCCCGAGGCTGAGCATGCGCCCGAGGCTGAGCATGCGCCCGAGGCTGAGCATGCGCCCGAGGCTGAGCATGCGCCCGAGGCTGAGCATGCGCCCGAGGCTGAGCATGCGCCCGAGGCTGAGCATGCGCCCGAGGCTGAGCATGTGCCCGAAGCCGAGCATCCGCCGACACCGGAATCGCCTGAACCACCGCTCCGAGCGGGCGCGTTCCCCGAGGCGCATCGAGCGCCGGAGGATCAAGCCAGCCCGCCTGAGCCAATCGAACCCGGCGCTACTGCACGCGACCAAGTTTTCCCGTCGCAAACGTGGAGTCGATCGCCCGAACCAAGTTGGGATGACGACGAACCGCATATCAACGGTACGTTGCAGCCCGGCATCGACGACGAACCGCATTTCAGCGCACCCTCGCTGGCGTCTCCCGATCTGCCGGAGCGAACGCGCGCCGAGCCTGAATTCGCCGTGCCTACCCGCTCGCCGCACGCCGACGAAGCTCAAACCGAACCGCACCTCGAACCGCACCTGCGCGAAGGCGTTCAAGCGCGCGCCGAACGACAAGCCGAAGGGGCGCCGCAGCGCAGCGCCGCAGCCGACGACCCTCGCCTGCGGGCAGCCGGCGTGCCGCCGGTTTTCGCCGAACCGCCTCCATCGAGCGCGCACGAGCATCACTTCGCGGTAACCCGCGAGGCGCGCACCGGGACGCCAAGCCGTGCGCTCGCCTACATCGTCGGCGGGATCGTCGCGCTGGCGCTCGTCGTCGCCTTAGTCGCTCAACTCGCCTGGTGGCGCCGCGAAGCCGTCATGGTCTACTGGCCCAGCTCGCAGCCGCTGTTCGCGCAGGTGTGCGCCAAGGTCGGGTGTCAACTGACGCCGCCGCGCGACATCGACGGGCTGCAAGTCGAAGCATCCGATCTGCGGCAAATCGACGGACCCCACCGCCTCGAGCTGCGCGTGCCCCTACGGAACCGCTACGGCATCGCGCTCGGTTACCCTGCGATCGAATTGACGCTGTTCGACAGCAAGAACGACGTGGCCGTGCGCCGCATTTTGTGGCCCGAGGACTATGTCGCACCGGGCACTCGCGTGGCGGCAGGCCTGCCGGCGCACACGACGCAGACGATGATCGTGCGGCTCGACAGCGGCAACGTGATCGCGACCAACTTTCGCGTTCAGATCTTCTACCCGTAGCAGAACCCGGGCGCGCCAAGCTCGGCGCGCCCACTTCCTCGCACTCGCGACAACCCGAAACGAATATCCGGAGCAAACATGAGTCAAGTCACGCTGGGCGGCAACCCGATCGAAGTCGGCGGCACGTTCGTCTCGGTCGGCCAAAAGGCACCCGAGTTTTCGCTCGTCGGCAAAGACCTCAAGCCGGTGGCGCTCGCCGATTTCGCCGGCAAACGCAAGGTGCTCAACATCGTCCCGAGCCTGGATACGCCCACCTGCGCCACCTCGACGCGCAAGTTCAACGAAGCAGCGGCCAAGTTGCAAAACACGGCCGTGATCGTCGTCTCGGGCGACCTGCCGTTCGCCGCAAGCCGCTTTTGCACGACCGAAGGCATCGAGAACGTGGTGACGGCGTCGACGTTCCGCGGCCATGAATTCGCGCAAGCGTACGGCGTCGACATCGCATCGGGCCCGCTGGCGGGGCTGACGGCGCGCGCGGTGGTCGTCGTCGACGAAAACGACAAAGTCGTCCATGCGGAACTCGTCGGCGAAATCAAGAACGAGCCGAACTACGACGCGGCGCTGAACGCACTGAAGTAAATCGCACGGCCGCAATGCAGCACGCCGCGCCACCCGCGCGGCGTTTTTCGTATGGCGGCCCTATTTCACCGGACACGCATAGGAATATTCGACTTGGCTACGCTGATTTGCGGCTCGCTCGCTTACGACAACATCATGACCTTCCAGGGGCGCTTCCGCGAGCACATCCTGCCCGAACAGGTCCACATCTTGAACGTGAGCTTTTTGGTCCCGACGATGCGCCGCGAGTTCGGCGGCTGCGCCGGCAACATCGCTTACGCGCTGCACCTGCTGGGCGGCGAGGCGCGCATCATGGCGACGCTCGGCGAAGTCGACGGTCAGCTCTATCTCGATCGGTTCAAGAGCCTGGGCCTTTCGACCGAGCACGTCCGCGTCGTGCCCGAGGCGTACACGGCCCAGGCCATGATCACCACCGATCTGGACAACAACCAGATCGCCGCCTTCCACCCAGGCGCGATGATGCAATCGCATTTGAATCACGCCGATCGAGCGCAAGGCATCAAGCTCGCGATCGTCGCACCCGACGGGTACGAGGGGATGGTGCAGCACACCGAGAAGCTGGCCGCGGCAGGCGTGCCGTTCATTTTCGATCCGGGCCAAGGGCTCCCGCTGTTCTCCGCCGAGGCGCTCAGGCGCGCCATTGAACTCGCCACCTACGTGGCAGTCAACGACTACGAGGCAAGCCTCGTCAGCAATAAGACGGGCTGGTCGCTCGAGGAAATCGCCCAGCGCGTGCAAGCCTTGATCGTGACGCGCGGCGAGCATGGTTCGCGCATCCATCATCGCGGCCAGTGTGAGGAAATTCCCGTCGTCCAGGCGTCGCAGATCGTCGACCCTACCGGTTGTGGCGATGCGTTCCGCGGCGGCCTGCTTTACGGCATTGAGAATGGCCTCGACTGGGCCACGACGGGCCGCTTGGCAAGCCTGATGGGCTCGCTCAAAATCGAGCAGTCGGGACCGCAAACTTATGCGCCGTCCCGTGACGAAATCGATCGTCGGTTCAAGCAGGCCTACGGCTATAGCTTATAAGCCAGCAGCCTGCGGCAATACTTTTTGTGGAGCAATAGACAATGAAAACATCGGGCCGGGTCGTGCTCGCCGTACTGGTGGCGGGATCGCTAGCCATGACGGGATGCGCGTATAACAGCAGTTCCCCCAACGTGTACACGGCGGGGCAAGCGCAGCGCGAACAGACCGTCCGCTTCGGTACGGTAGAAAGCGTGCGTGCGGTGACGATCTCCGCGAACGACGGGCAACCGAGCGGGCTCGGCGCCGTCGGCGGCGGTGCGCTCGGCGCCGTCGCTGGCAGCGCGTTCGGAGGCGGTAAAGGATCGATCGCGACGGCCATCATCGGCGGCATTGCGGGCGCGGTAGCCGGCAATGCAGTTGAAAACGGCGTCGCGAAGCGCCAAGGTCTCGAAATCACGGTACGACTGGACAACGGCGATCTGCGGGCCATTACGCAATCGGCGACCGGGGAGATCTTTCAAGCAGGTGAACGCGTGCGCCTGCTCTCGAGTGGCGGCGTGACGCGCGTCACGCACTGACCGTCACTGCGCCGGCGTTGCTTCCCGCACGGCTGCCGAACCCGGCCACAATGTAAAAACCCCGCCGCCAGCGTGATGCCAGCGGCGGGGTTTGTCCACCTCGACACGCGAGCCGGTGCCACGCCAAGCGCGGCACGCGTCGCGCCGCCCTATTACGGACGGCTGCCGGTCGGGAACGGCCATGCAGCGGCCGGGTTCAGCGCGGTCTTCACCGTCGAAGCGGGCGCCGTCGAAGCGGCTGCTGCAGGAGCAGGCGCAGCGGGCGCGGCTGGCGCAGGCTTCTTGGCGGCAGCCTTCTTCGCGGGAGCGGCCTTCTTCGCCGCAGGGGCAGCAGCAGCCTTCTTCGCAGGGGCAGCCTTCTTGGCGGCGGCCTTCTTCGCAGGGGCAGCCTTCTTGGCAGGAGCGGCCTTCTTGGCCGCAGCCTTCTTCGCAGGAGCAGCCTTCTTAGCCGGAGCCGCCTTCTTCGCAGCAGCCTTCTTGGCCGGTGCGGCCTTCTTCACTGCGACTTTCTTTGCCGCAACTTTCTTGGCCGGTGCAGCCTTCTTCGCAGCAGCCTTCTTTGCCGGAGCCGCCTTCTTCGCTGCAACCTTCTTCGCTGCAACCTTCTTCACCGCGGCCTTCTTAGCCGGAGCCGCCTTCTTCGCCGCGACCTTCTTCACCGCGACTTTCTTGGCTGCAACCTTCTTGGCCGGAGCCGCCTTCTTCGCCGCGACCTTCTTCACCGCAACCTTCTTCGCTGCTGCTTTTTTGGCCGGTGCGGCTTTCTTGGCGGCAGGCTTCTTCTTGGCAGTTGCCATTGTGTTCTCCTTCAGGTTTTCAGATGGTAAGTTTCGAACTACACCCTTCTTCAAACCCGCTTCCCGCTGCGCGCCGGTGACGGCGCGCGCTGCGAAGCGGGCTATTCATCGGCGTACGCAAAGACCAAGCGCTTACGCTAATGAATGCGGTAAGGCGTGCCGTGCCAAAAGGCACCGCACGCCGGATCGAGACGGCAGGTGAACGCGCAGCGCTCACGCAGCCCGATAATCGCTCGTGATAAGCAGACGGCTTAGCCGCCCGCTTTCTAAGGGGGTAGTTCGCCCATCCCACTGAAGGGCTCGCAAAGTGCCTGTCATGTTTGTTGGCGGTTGCACCGCCGGGCACGCTTTGCATTAGGCGATCTTGCTCCTTGCTTTATCCGCCGCGGCTCCTCTCGCGGCGGGCACCCCATCGACATTCATTGCATCGAGCAGCACGCGTCATTCCCAGGACAGCGCACCGCCGGTTTGATATTCAATAACTCGCGTCTCGAAGAAGTTGCGTTCCTTCTTCAGGTCGATCATTTCGCTCATCCACGGGAACGGGTTTTCCTCGTTCGGATAGAGCGGATCGAGGCCGATCTGCTGGCAACGACGGTTGCAGATGAAGCGCAGATAGCTCTTGAACATCGACGCATTCAATCCCAACACGCCGCGCGGCATGGTGTCCTCGGCGTAGCGGTATTCGAGTTCGACCGCGTGCTTGAATAGCTCGCGGATCTCTTCCCGGAACTCGCGCGTCCACAGATGCGGGTTCTCGAGCTTGATCTGGTTGATGAGGTCGATGCCGAAATTACAATGCATCGACTCGTCGCGCAGGATGTACTGGTATTGCTCGGCCGCGCCCGTCATCTTGTTCTGGCGGCCGAGCGCAAGAATTTGCGTGAAACCCACGTAGAAGAACAGGCCTTCCATGATGCAGGCGAACACGATCAGCGACTTGAGCAGCTTCTGATCGGCTTCGAGCGTGCCCGTCTTGAACGCCGGATCCGTCAGCGTATGGATGAACGGGATCAGAAACTCGTCCTTGTCGCGGATCGAGGCGACCTCATGGTACGCGTTGAAGATCTCGCCTTCGTCCAACCCCAACGATTCGACGATGTACTGATAGGCGTGGGTATGAATCGCCTCTTCGAACGCCTGGCGCAGCAGGAACTGACGGCACTCGGGCGCCGTGATGTGCCGGTAGGTGCCGAGCACGATGTTGTTCGCGGCGAGAGAGTCGGCGGTCACGAAGAAGCCGAGATTGCGTTTGACGATGCGGCGCTCGTCTTCGGTCAGCCCGTTCGGGTCTTTCCAAAGCGCGATGTCGCGCGACATGTTGATTTCCTGCGGCATCCAGTGGTTCGCACAGCCGGCGAGGTACTTCTCCCACGCCCACTTGTACTTGAACGGCACCAGTTGATTGACGTCCGTGCGGCCGTTGATGATCCGCTTGTCCGCGACGTTCACCCGTGCTTCGGATGCCACGGCAGGTTGAGCCGCTTCCACGTATGGCGCAACGGCAAAGTCCTGCGCGAAGATGTTTTGAGCCAACGGAGCTTGCGGCACGACCGGTGTCGCTGCTTGCGTTCCGACGGCCTGTCCCGCGGAGTTGCGCAACGTGTTCTGTTGCGAACCGCTCGAGGGAGTTACGGCAGTCGTCTCGTCATCCCAGTTGAGCATAAATTCTCACCATCAATTTAGATCGGTTTGTACCATCTTTTCACGAGCGATAAAAGGGTTCGCTCACGAAAATCCCTGTTTTTCGATTCGCGCTGCGACCTCGATACAACACTTTGTTCGTGAGGTCGCACACGCGAGATCGTCGATGACTCATGAAGGGTCGTCTCGATGCGATGTCTTCTCGCGAAAAAGCGCATCGCAAAGTTTCGATTGCCGACGCCTCCCGTCTCGCATCCCTGGGTCCTCCTTCGTCTCTTCGATGTCGATGCGCGTTGTGGTTCGACGCATCGCAGCGCTCGTTGCGCTTCATCGTGGGCGCGCCATGTTTCTCGTTCTGTCGTTCGCGCGCCCGGGACCGGCAATGCCGGCGCGCTGCGCGCGCCGGCTTCCAAGCGAAGCCGTTACTGGCAAGCCTCGCATTCGTCGAAACCCGGATCGCCGGGGCGCAACATGCAGGCGGGACCATCGGGCTGCGGCTCTTCTTGCGCCGCCGACGCGGCATTCATGCCGCCTGCGGGCGAACCCGCACCGCCGCCGATCGCGCCGCCCATCGCGCCGAAGCCGCCGGCCGCGCCACCGCCGCTCGCGCCGCCGTCATCGGAGCGCACTGCATTGAGCGCGCCATGCGCGACCGTGGACTTCTCAACGTGCGTGGCCGCCATCGTGCGCAGGTAGTAAGTCGTCTTCAGACCGCGCACCCAAGCGAGCTTGTAAACCTCGTCGAGCTTCTTGCCCGAGGCGCCCGCCATGTAGATGTTCAGCGACTGCGCTTGGTCGATCCACTTCTGGCGACGCGACGCCGCTTCGACCAGCCACTTCGGATCCACCTCGAACGCCGTCGCATAAATCGCGCGCAGATCGGCCGGCACCCGGTCGATGCGCGAAAGCGTGCCGTCGAAATACTTCAGATCGGCCACCATGACTTCGTCCCAGAGCCCGCGCGCCTTCAGATCACGCACCAGGTAATCGTTCACCACCGTGAACTCGCCCGACAGGTTGGACTTCACGTACAGGTTCTGGAAGGTCGGCTCGATGCAAGCCGACACGCCGATGATGTTGGAGATCGTTGCCGTCGGCGCGATCGCCACGCAGTTCGAATTGCGCATGCCGTGGGTGGCGATGCGCGAGCGCAGCGTCGCCCAGTCCATCGTCTCGCTCGTATCGACTTCGACATAGCCGCCGCGCGCCTGCTCGAGCAGCTTGAGCGTGTCCTGCGGGAGAATGCCGCGATCCCACAGCGAGCCGCGGTAGCTCGAATACCGGCCGCGCTCCTCGGCAAGCTCCGTCGACGCGTAATAGGCGTAGTAGCACACCGCTTCCATCGACCGGTCGGCGAACTCGACCGCCAGCTCGGACGCATACGGCACGCGCAGCAGATGCAGGCAGTCCTGGAAGCCCATGATGCCCATGCCGACCGGGCGGTGCTTCAGATTCGAGTTACGCGCCTTGGGCACGGCGTAATAGTTGATGTCGATGACATTGTCGAGCATGCGCATCGCCACGCTGACGGTGCGCTTGAGCTTGTCGTGATCGAGCGCGTAGCTGCCGTCGGCCTGCTTCACTAGGTGCGCGACGAGGTTGACCGAGCCGAGGTTGCAGACGGCGATCTCGGTGTCGCTCGTGTTCAGCGTGATCTCGGTGCACAGGTTCGAGGAGTGAACGACGCCCACATGCTGTTGCGGCGAGCGCACATTGCACGGATCCTTGAACGTGATCCAGGGGTGGCCCGTCTCGAACAGCATGCCGAGCATCTTGCGCCAGAGCTGGGCGGCCGGAATCTTCTTGAAGAGCTTGATCTCGCCGCGCTCGACCTTTTCTTCATACGCCGTGTAAGCCTTCTCGAAGTCGGCGCCGAACTTGTCGTGCAGATCCGGGCAGGTCGACGGCGAGAACAGCGTCCAATCGCCGCCTTCCATCACGCGCCGCATGAACAGGTCGGGAATCCAATTGGCCGTGTTCATGTCGTGCGTGCGGCGGCGGTCGTCGCCCGTGTTCTTGCGCAGCTCGAGGAATTCCTCGATGTCCAGGTGCCACGTTTCCAAATAGGCGCAGACGGCGCCTTTGCGCTTGCCGCCTTGGTTCACCGCCACGGCCGTATCGTTGACGACCTTCAGGAACGGCACGACCCCTTGCGACTTGCCGTTGGTGCCCTTGATGTGCGAGCCGAGCGCGCGTACGCGCGTCCAGTCGTTGCCAAGGCCGCCTGCAAACTTGGAGAGCAGCGCGTTTTCCTTCAACGCTTCGTAAATGCCGTCGAGATCGTCCGCGACCGTCGTCAGGTAGCACGACGACAGCTGCGAGCGGCGGGTGCCCGAATTGAACAGCGTCGGAGTCGAACTCATGAAGTCGAACGTCGAGAGCACATTGTAGAACTCGATCGCCCGCGCCTCGCGGTCGATCTCGTTCAACGCGAGACCCATGGCGACCCGCATAAAGAATGCCTGCGGCATCTCGATGCGCGCGCCTTCGACGTGCAGGAAGTAACGGTCGTACAACGTCTGCAGCCCGAGGTAGCCGAATTGCAGATCGCGGCTCGCGTCGAGCGCGGCGCCCAGCCGCTTCATGTCGTACTGCAGCAGCTTCTCGTCGAGCAGCTCGGCTTCGACGCCGCGCTTGATGAACTGCGGGAAATACTCGGCATAGCGCTCGGTCATCTCGCCCTGCGTCACTTCCTCGCCGAGGATTTCGCGGCGAATCGTGTGCAGGAGGATGCGGGCCGTCACTTGGCTATAGGCCGGATCCTTCTCGATCATGGTGCGCGCCGCGAGAATCGCCGAGTCGTAGACCTGGCTCATCGGCACGCCGTCATAGAGGTTCTTGACCGTTTCGGCGACGATCGGCTGCGGGCTCACCGCATCGCCCAGGTTCTCGCAAGCCGATGCGATCAACGCATGCAGCGCCTGCAGATCGAGCGGACGCGTGATGCCGTTGTCGACGACGTTCAGGCCCGAGGACGGCGCGGCGGCTTCCTGCTCGTGGCCGCGCTCTTGGTTGCGCTTCTCGCGATAAAGGACATAGGCGCGCGCGACGTTGTGCTCGCCGCCGCGCATCAGCGCGAGCTCGACCTGATCCTGGATGTCTTCGATGTGGAACGTGCCGCCGTTGGGGCGGCTGCGCACGAGCGCGCGCACGACGTTTTGCGTCAGCTGCTCGACGAGTTCGCGCACGCGAGCGGACGCGGCGCCTTGCCCGCCGTTCACGGCCAGGAACGCCTTGGTAACGGCGATCGCGATTTTGGACGGCTCGAACGACACGACGCTGCCATTGCGGCGGATAACCTTGTAGTCCGCGAAGGTCGCCTGCGGCGCGAGCGGCTGCGCGTAGGCGCCACTTTGCCCGCTGACGGCGTGCCCGCTTAGGGCGCCTTCGTGCTGGCTCGTCATGTTGTCGGTCGTTTGCATGTGCAAAGCTCCTGATCTTGGATGTGCGGTTAAACCGCGGATTGGAACAACCGCCGCGCCACCCCGAGCGCGAACGATGAGGTGCGGGAGAAGAAACGAGGCGACCGGGCTGCGTGGCAGCGCGAGTCGAAAAAGACGATGGTCTTCGTCATGGCTTTTGCGGCTCTGGCTCGCCCCGTTTTTGCCCCAAAGGTGGAACGCCGGGCTATGCCCGGCGCTCGGCCCAGATGATTTTCACGCCGCATTCTGCGGCCCGGGCTCGCTGCCCGCTGCTTGGACACCGCGGCGCGTCGACACAATATCTAGTGCAACTGCGTCGAATTGCCACCAAGTATAGTAGAGCGACGGGTCAAATCAAAACGCTTTATTTGACGCTGGGCGCTTGACTTTTGATTAACCGAGCCGGGACAAGGACTTATCGGAAACGCAAGCGGCGCGCGGGTTTGCGCTGTGCCAGCCAGGCCGCGCCGGAGCGAAAATCAGGCCCGCCGATAGGGGAAATACCGATCCGCGAGCGCGGTCTCGCGCCGCAGCCTCGCCCAATCGAAATGCGGGCCGGGATCGGTCTTGCGCCCGGGCGCGATATCGGAATGACCGGCTAACGCCTCGATCGGGTAGTGCGCGGCGAGCGCCGCGACCAACGAAGCAAGCGTTGCGTATTGGGCCGGCTCGAAGGGTTGATCGTCCGCCCCCTCCAACTCGATGCCCACGGAGAAGTCGTTGCAACGTTCGCGCCCGAAGAAGCTGGAGACGCCCGCATGCCAAGCGCGTGCGTCGCACGATACGAACTGTTCGAGGTCGCCCTCACGGCGAATCACGAAGTGCGACGACACGCGCAACCCGCGCAGATGCGCGTCGTAATAAGGATGCGCATCGCAGTCGAGGCGGTTCAGAAATAGATCGGCGATCGCGCTGCCGCCGAACCGTCCCGGCGGCAAGCTGATGTTGTGGATGACGATCAAAGTGGGGACGGCGCCGATGGGCCGCGCCTCGAAATTCGGCGAGTGCAGCGCCCGCGCGCCGCGCACCCAGCCGTCGTCGCCGACGGCGAACGGCGTTGCGCTCACCGGCCCTCGCGCCCGTTCGCGCGCGCAGCATACCGCCGTGCGTGCTCGACGCTGCAAAAGTAGTGCGCGCCGCCGAAAACGGATTCGCTCTTTGGCGCATGCACGCCACAGACGGCGCAGCGCACCATCGGCTCGGCAAGCTGGCGCGGCTTCGTTGCCGCTTGCGGCCCTGCGCCTGCGCCGCCGCGCGTGGCGCCGGGGCGCGCGGCGCCGCGCATCGCGGCTTGCGTTTGAGCGGCGCGCATCGTCTTCACCAGCCACCGGGCGGCGAGCACGAAGACGACGAGTAAAAGAATCTGTCGCATGAAAATCAGCTCAAATCACGGGACGGTGGAGCAACACCTCTAAGACGAAGCGGCTGCCCACGTAGGCGAGCAACAAGGCGACGAACGATGCGAGCACCCAGCGCAGCGCCGCACGCCCGCGCCAGCCCGATACCTTGCGCGCGGTCAGCAGGCCGCCGAACATCACCCAGGACAGCACGGCAAAGACGGTCTTGTGATCGAAGGTGAGGGGCCGGCCCAGTAACTGCTCGCTGAACAGCACCCCCGAGACGAGCGTGAGCGTGAGGAGCACGAAGGCGGCGCTGATCAAGCGGAACAATAGCTTTTCCAACGTGAGCAGCGGCGGCAGTGTATCGAGCCAACTGGCGACCCAGCCCCCGCCGCTTCGCTCGAGCGCGCCGCGCAACGCATGCAGGCGACGCTCGGCAAACAGCATCAGAACGGCGTGCAGCGCGGCGATGGCGGCCAGCCCATAGGCGATGTTCGCGATGATGAAGTGGGTCTTGAACAGCGGCGCAGCCGCGTACGAAAGCACTTGCACGCCGCCGAACACGAGCGGCAGCAACGAGGCCACGCACGCGAAGGGCAGCACGAGCAGCCCGAGACTATCGAGCGGAAAGAAGAAATTCTCGATCCAGTAGATGCAGGCGCCGAGCCAAAACATGGCCGAGAGCGCGAACGCGAATCCGAACACCATCGCTTGGCGCGGAAAGATGGTGGTATGCAGCAACACCCCGTGCGCGACGATCGCCGCGAACAGCAGCACGCGCGCGACGCGCGGCGAGAGCGCGAACGAGGCCCGCGCCGCCGCGGGGACGGGCGGCACGCTCGAGAGCATCGACGGCGCACTTTCGAGCCTGTGCGCGCGCCATCCGGCGACGGCCAGTCCCCCGTAAAGGAGCGCGGTGAGGGCATACAGTACAATATCCATGTCCCAAGTTTACACTAGGCTGCCTTTCCCGCCCCGCTCGTGCGATGAGTCGACGACTCGACGAGCCGATGAGCGAAAGGCGGCCGCCTTGCCCAACCGCCCCCCATGCTCGACACACTCACCCAACGGATGGCGCGCGTCGTCAAGACGCTGCGCGGCGAAGCCCGCCTGACCGAAGCCAACACGCAGGAAATGCTGCGCGAAGTGCGTCTCGCGCTGCTCGAGGCCGACGTGGCGCTGCCGGTCGTGCGCGACTTCATCGCCAAGGTCAAGGAAAAGGCGCTCGGCGAAGAAGTGATGCAAAGCCTGTCGCCGGGCCAAGCGCTCGTCGCCGTCGTCCAGCGCGAATTGACGGCCGTGATCGGCGGCGACTACGAGGGCCGCGCCGCGGAACTGAATCTCGCTGTCACGCCGCCTGCCGTCATCCTCATGGCGGGTCTGCAAGGCGCGGGTAAAACCACCACGGCGGGCAAGCTCGCGAAGATGTTGCGCGAGAAGCACAAGAAGAAGGTGCTGACGGTCTCGTGCGACGTCTACCGTCCCGCCGCTATCGCACAGCTCAAGACGGTCACGGAGCAAGTCGGCGCCGATTTCTTCCCCTCGGAGCCGAATCAAAAGCCAGTCGACATCGCGCTTGGCGCTCTCGACTGGGCCAAGCGCCACTATCACGACGTGCTGATCGTCGACACCGCCGGCCGTCTGGGCATCGACGAGGCGATGATGCAAGAGATCGCCGCGCTGCATGCGGCCGTCAAGCCGGTCGAAACGCTGTTCGTGGTCGATGCGATGCTCGGCCAAGACGCGGTGAACACGGCCAAGGCGTTCAACGACGCGTTGCCCCTCACGGGCGTGGTGCTGACCAAGCTCGACGGCGACTCGCGCGGCGGTGCGGCGCTATCGGTGCGCCACGTGACGGGCAAGCCGATCAAGTTCGTCGGCGTGGCGGAGAAACTCGACGGGCTCGAGGTGTTCTACCCCGAGCGGATGGCCAATCGCATTCTCGGCATGGGCGACATTCTCGCGCTGGTCGAGGAAGCGCAGCGCAACGTCGATGTCAAGGCCGCGCAAAAGCTCGCCGACAAAGTCAAAAAAGGCGGCGACTTCGATCTCAACGATTTCCGCGCACAGCTGTCGCAGATGAAGAACATGGGCGGGCTGTCCACCTTGATGGATAAGTTGCCCGCGCAGTTCCAGCAAGCGGCGGCCGGCGCGGATATGGGCCAGGCCGAGAAGCAAATGCGCCGCATGGAAGGCATCATCAACTCCATGACCCCGGCCGAGCGGGCCAAGCCCGAGCTCATCAAAGCCACGCGCAAGCGCCGCATCGCGGCAGGCGCCGGGGTGCAGGTGCAGGAAGTGAACCGCATGCTCAATCAGTACGAGCAGATGCGCACGATGATGAAAAAGCTCAAGGGCGGCAATCTGCAGAAAATGATGCGCGGCATGAAGGGCATGCTTCCGGGCATGCGTTGAGCTCAGGGGTTAATGCCGAGGCGCGCCGCCGCGCCCCGCTCCACACTATGTATACAGTCACTGCTCGCCGAACGCCATGAATCGCGAAGAAGCTCTCCATATCTTTCAACACTCGGAAGAGATCGTCTCGGCCTCCGAGGTCAATGCGTCGATCGCGCGCATGGCCACGGCCATCCGCACGCAAATCGGCGAGGATTTCCCACTGCTGCTATCGGTGATGGGCGGGGCGGCCGTGTTTACGGGCATGCTGCTGCCGCATCTGGACTTCCCGCTCGAGTTCGACTACATCCACCTGACGCGCTACCGCAATACGACCAAAGGCAGCGCCGACATGCAGTGGCGCGTCGCGCCGGCGGAATCGGTGAAAGACCGCGTCGTGCTGGTGCTCGACGACATCCTCGATGAAGGGGAGACCATGGCCGCGATTCGCGATCGGATTCTCGCGATGGGCGCCAAGCGCTTCCTGAGCGCGGTGTTGTGCGAAAAGCAAATCGCAAAAGCCAAACCGCTGCGTCCCGATTTCTGCGGCTTCGAAGTGCCCGATCGCTACGTGTTCGGTTGCGGCATGGACGCGAAGGGCTACTGGCGCAACTTGCCGGCCATTCGCGCGCTGACGGAAGGCGCCTGACGCGCGCGACCGGCGACGCGCTCGATCGGCACGCGCCCTAAGAGCGAAGCCTTCGGCTAGCGGGCGGGCTGCATCCGGCGTGCTGCGACGGGGCGCGGGAGAGGCGCCCAGCGCAGCGCCGAAGCCGCTTGCCAACGATGGGCCGCGAGCCGGAGCGGCGGCCCATCGGTTCCTTAGCGTGCGAGACCCGTGCTGGCGAGCGCCGTGCGAATCTTCTCGGCGGTGGTAACAGCAGCCTCGTCGATCGGAAGCAAGGTCGCTTGCGCATCGCGACGGCCCTGATATTCCACCTTGCCTTCCTTGAGCCCGCGCTCGCCGATCACGAGGCGATGCGGCACGCCGATCAACTCCCAATCGGCGAACATGACGCCCGGGCGCTCGCCTCGATCGTCGAGAATCACGTCGATCCCCGCCTGCGTCAGTTGCGCATAGAGCTTGTCCGTTTCGGCGCGCACGCTCTCGCTGCGGTCGTAGCCCATCGGGCACAGCACGAGTTCGAACGGCGCGATCGCTTCCGGCCAGATGATGCCGCGCTCGTCGAAGTTCTGCTCGATGGCCGCGCCGAGGATGCGTGTGATGCCGATGCCGTAACAGCCCATGACCATCGGCTGCGGCTTGCCGGTCTCATCGAGGAAGGTCGCGCCCATTGCCTCGGAGTACTTCGTGCCGAGCTGAAACACGTGCCCCACTTCGATGCCGCGGCAGATTTCGATCGTGCCCTTGCCGTCGGGCGAGGGATCGCCCGGGCGCACGTTGCGGATATCCGCGACGATGGGCTCGGGCAGGTCGCGCCCCCAATTCACGCCGGTCGTGTGATAGTCGAGCTCGTTCGAACCGACGACGAAGTCGCTCATGTTCGCCACCGTGCGATCGGCGACGACCTTAACCGGCTTTTTCGTGCCGATCGGGCCGAGATACCCTGGCGGCGTGCCGAACCATTCGACGATCTCGGCTTCGGTAGCGAATCGGAACCCTGCGAGACCCGGCAGCTTGCCGACCTTCACCTCGTTCAAGTCGTGATCGCCGCGCAGCATCAACAACCAAATGGTCGGCTCGGCGCCCTCGTTGTCCGTCGCAAGGATGATCGATTTGATCGTGCGCTCGAGCGGGATGTTCAACAGTTGGGCGACCGCTTCGCACTTGGCCTTGCCGGGCGTGGCCGTCTTTTGCATTGCCTCGCGCGGCGCGGCGCGCTCGGCGTAGAGCGGCAACGCTTCGGCCGCTTCGACGTTGGCCGCGAAATCGGATGACGGGCAGTAGGCGATATCGTCTTCGCCCGTCGCCGCGATGACGTGAAATTCCTGCGAGCGATTGCCGCCGATCGCTCCGCTATCGGCCGCGACAGCGCGAAAGTGGAGCCCAATGCGCGTGAAGATGCGCACGTAGGCGTCGAACATTTTCTGATACGACTCTTGCAGCCCGGCCTGGTCCTTGTCGAACGAGTAGGCGTCCTTCATCGTGAACTCGCGGCCGCGCATTACGCCGAAACGAGGACGAATTTCATCGCGGAACTTCGTCTGAATCTGATAGAAGTTCACCGGCATTTGCCGGTAGCTCTTGATCTGGTTGCGCGCGATGTCGGTCACCACCTCTTCGTGCGTCGGACCGAGCACGAAATCGCTCTGTTTGCGATCCTTGAAGCGCAGCAATTCGGGGCCGTACTGTTCCCAGCGCCCCGATTCCTGCCACAGCTCGGCCGGCTGCACCGTCGGCATCAACAGCTCGAGCGCGCCCGCGCGGTTCATCTCCTCGCGCACGATCGCCTCGACCTTGCGGATCGAGCGCAAGCCGACGGGCAGATAGCTGTAGACGCCGCCTGCCACGCGCCGAATCATCCCCGCGCGCAACATCAATTTGTGGCTGACGACTTCCGCGTCCGCCGGAGCTTCCTTCAAGGTGCCGATAAAGAAACGGGTGGCTTTCATTCAACAATTTTCCAAAAGCGGCAGCTCGCAGCGAGCTGCCGGAAGAGGGGAACGAGTGATTCGGGACATCAGCGAGAACCGCCGCCGTGCCGGCAGCATAGCCGACATCGCCTAGCCAAGCGCGTGCGCGATTCGTCAGACAAGCCATCGACAGCATGAGGCACGATTGATGCGACGTCCGGACCCCTTCTGGTGCATGCCGATGCCAAAGGCTCGTTATCTGTTTATAATCAAAGCAATTTTAAAGGATTCGAAGGTGGTTGTATGCTGGATCGCGAAGGCTTTCGCCCGAACGTCGGCATCATCCTCTTGAACGCGCACAACGAGGTGTTTTGGGGTAAGCGGCTGCGTGAACATTCCTGGCAATTTCCGCAAGGGGGCATCAAGTATGGCGAGACCCCTTTGCAAGCGATGTATCGGGAGTTACACGAAGAAACCGGCTTGCGCCCGGAGCACGTCAAGATCATCGGTCGCACGCGCGACTGGCTGCGTTACGAGGTGCCGGACAAGTTCATCAAGCGCGAAGTACGTGGCCACTACCGCGGCCAGAAACAGATCTGGTTTCTGCTTCGAATGGTCGGCCGCGACTGCGATATCTGCCTTCGCGCCACCGATCATCCCGAATTCGACGCTTGGCGCTGGAACGAGTATTGGGTCCCGCTCGATGCTGTGATCGAGTTCAAGCGGGATGTCTATCAATTGGCGCTGACCGAGCTGTCGCGCTTTTTGCGGCGTGCTGCGCCGCGCACGGAGAAGCCGCGCGGCCCTCATCACGGTCATCGCTATCCACGCGTGTCGCCCTCGGCGCAACTGCCGGGAACGAACGGCGCGATCATGCAAGCGTCCGATGGCCCCGATCCATCGCCCTGCTCCGCGCCAAGTCTGATCTTGCCCGACTAACGAGGGGCGCGCCTGCGCGCCGCCTCCGTTCGATGCCCCGCGCCGGATGCGTCCGGTGCCGGTAGCCTCGCACAACCTGTCGCCCGCCAAATCGCCCCGCGATGCTCACGCGCGTACGCACCGGCGCTATCATTCGGTTCTTCGAATCTTTGCGCCCCTTATCGAGGTATCCATATTGAAAGCGATCGTTCTCGCGCTGACCTGCCTGGCCGGCGGCGCCATCCTGGCCGGCTGCTCGCACATGCCTGCCAATCCCAAAGACGACAGCACGTTTCAATACTTGCTCGATCGCAAGTCGGAATGGGCCGAAAACAAGGTCGAGACACTGCCGCCGCTGCCGCACGAGCAAGATCTGATCGCGTTCGACGTGTCGCAGAACACGCCGCTGCACTTCGCGATCGATTCCAACTCACTAACGGTGCAGTCCGACGGCGTCGTGCGCTACACCGTGGTCATTACGAGCCCGAGCGGCGCACGCAACATCAACTATGAAGGCATTCGCTGCGAGACTTACGAATGGCGGCTCTACGCCGGCCTGAACGCAGAGCATAACGGCTGGGACCGGACCGTCGCGAACGATTGGTCGCGTATCGAAAACAGCGAGCTGAACGCCTATCACGCAGCGCTGTATCAGGACTATTTCTGCGCAAACAAGATGCCGACGGGGAAAGCCAAGATGATCGTCGACAATATGCGCCACCATCGGACAGCGGCGTCGCTGATTCATTAGGGCCGTGTGCTACGCGAGGCTTATGGGCCTCGCGTATTCGTCCCCGTGAAGAGCTTCCATCGGGAAACGCGCCGGAAAGGCCTGGCGCAGGCCAACGCCTGCCCAGCCCTGCCTTCAAACCAGCACGAGATTGTCGCGGTGAATCAGTTCCGGCTCGAGCATATAGCCCAGGACGGTCTCGATTTCAGAGCTCGGGTGCCGCTGAATCAGCTTGGCCTCCGCGCTGCTGTAGTTCGTGAGCCCGCGCGCCACTTCGCGGCCGGCGGTATTGACGCAGGCAATGACCTCGCCGCGCGCGAACGCTCCTTGGACGTCGACCACGCCGATCGGCAGCAGGCTCTTGCCGCTCACCGTTAGCTTTTCGACCGCGCCGTCATCGATGACCACATGCCCCCGCACCTGCAGGTGATCGGCCATCCATTGTTTGCGCGCCGCGAGGCGGGCAGTGCGCGCAACGAGTTGCGTCCCGATCGCCTCGCCCGCGGCAAGCCGGGTGAGCACGTCCGCCTCTCTACCGCTGGCGACGATCGTGTTCGCGCCGCTACCGGCCGCGCGCTTCGCGGCTAGGATCTTCGTGAGCATGCCGCCGCGCCCGATGGCGGAACCGGCGCCCCCGGCCATCGCCTCGAGTTCGGGCGCGCCGGCATCGGCTTCGCGCACGAGCTTGGCCGCCGGGTCCTTGCGCGGATCCGCCGTGAACAAGCCCTGCTGATCGGTCAGGATGATCAGCGCGTCGCCCTCGATCAGGTTTGCCACGAGCGCGCCGAGCGTGTCGTTGTCGCCGAACTTGATCTCGTCGGTCACGACCGTGTCGTTTTCATTGATGATCGGAACGACGCCCAAGCGCAACAGCGTGAGCAGCGTCGAGCGCGCATTCAAGTAGCGCTCTCTGTCGGCCAAATCCGCATGCGTCAGAAGAATTTGCGCTGTCCGGATGCCGTATTGCGCGAACCGGCTTTCGTAGACTTGCGCAAGCCCCATTTGCCCCACGGCGGCGGCGGCCTGCAATTCGTCGATCTCGCGCGGACGCTTCGCCCACCCGAGCCGCTGCATGCCTTCCGCGATCGCCCCCGAGCTGACGAGCACCACTTCCTTGCCGCGCTGGCGCAATTGCGCGATTTGCTCCGCCCACAAGCCGATCGCCGCTTGATCGAGCCCGCGCCCCTCGTTCGTCACGAGGCTCGATCCCACCTTGACAACCAAACGCTTCGAATCCGCGATGACAGAGCGCATCGTGCGACAGTCTCCATGAGTGATCGGTGAACCCACGCCCGGGCGACGCGAAGAGCCGTTAGCCCGAGCGGGCGGCCGTTACCGCGGCCAGGCAGGGGTCAGCCCTGCGGTGCCGCGTCGTCCGCAGACGGCTCGTCCCTGAAGCGGACGTCGGCCGCCAAATCCTCGGCGCGCTCGGCGCGATGCGCGTCCGAATGCGCAGCGAGGTAATCGTAGACCGCATAGCACAGGTTTTCGCAACCGAGACCCGTCAGTGCGGAGATCTGAAACACCGGCCCCTTCCACTCGAAACGCGCCAGGAAATCGGCCACACGTGCTTCGCGTTCTTCCTCCACGATCATGTCGAGCTTGTTGAGCACGAGCCAGCGCGGCTTTTGATACAGCGCTTCGTCATACTTGCGCAGCTCGGCGACGATCGCCTTCGCTTCCGCGACGGGATCGACGCTTTCGTCGAACGGCGCCAGATCGACGAGATGCAGCAACAGCCCGGTCCGCTGCAAGTGGCGTAGAAACTGGTGTCCCAGCCCCGCCCCTTCCGCCGCCCCTTCGATCAGGCCCGGAATATCGGCGATCACGAAACTCTTGCTCGGTCCGACGCGCACGACACCGAGATTGGGCGCGAGGGTCGTAAACGGATAGTCGGCGATCTTCGGTTTCGCGTTCGACACCGAAGAGATGAACGTGGACTTGCCTGCGTTCGGCATGCCGAGCAGACCGACATCGGCCAGCACCTTCAACTCGAGGCGCAGCATGCGGCGCTCGCCCGGCTTGCCTTCGGTTTTCTGCCGCGGTGCGCGGTTCGTGCTCGATTTGAAATGC
The DNA here is from genome assembly GCF_029522115.1 of Trinickia sp. Y13. Taxonomy (GTDB): domain Bacteria; phylum Pseudomonadota; class Gammaproteobacteria; order Burkholderiales; family Burkholderiaceae; genus Trinickia. The sequence goes on from NZ_JAKWFK010000006.1 coordinate 272,812, forward strand.
AGATTGCCCAGCCCGCCCGCGCCGCCCTTGGCGATGAGCACGGTCTGCTCGTGCTCGGTCAGATCGGCGATGACTTCGCCCGTGTCCATATCGTTGATCACGGTGCCGACAGGCATGCGCAACACGATATCGTCGCCGCCCTTGCCGTAACAATCTGAGCCGCGACCGTTCTCGCCGTTGCGCGCCTGGTGTTTCTTCGCGTAGCGGTAATCGATGAGGGTGTTGATGTTGCGATCGGCGACCGCGTAGACACTACCGCCGCGCCCCCCGTCGCCGCCGTCGGGGCCCCCGAACGGAACGAATTTCTCGCGGCGCATCGACGCGCTGCCGTCGCCGCCGTCGCCGGCGATCACTTCGATCCGCGCTTCGTCAATGAACTTCATATATCGCTCCGTCCCGTGTCTTGCCGATATTCTGCCGCGCGCGACGCACCTTCACCATGCCGGTGCGGCAAAGCCGCGCACAGAAGAAAAAAGGCCCCGCCAACCACGCGGGGCCTTCCTGCCGTGTCGCTCCCGTGTCTGATCGATGTCAGACCGCGGCTGGGACGACGGTGACCAAATGCTTTTTGTCGGCGCCCTTCGTCGTGAACTTGACGTGGCCGTCGATCAACGCGAACAGCGTGTGATCCTTGCCGATACCGACGTTATCGCCCGGGTGCATACGCGTGCCGCGTTGACGCACGATGATGCCGCCGGCATTGATCGCTTGGCCGCCGTACACCTTGACGCCGAGGCGCTTCGACTCGGAATCGCGGCCATTGCGGGAAGACCCGCCTGCTTTTTTGTGTGCCATCTGATTGCTCCTTAACCGGCGCGCTTACGCATTGATCGCGTCGATGCGCAGTTCGGTATAGTTCTGGCGGTGACCACCATGCTTTTGGTAGTGCTTCCGGCGACGCATCTTGAAGATCGTCACTTTGGCGTGCCGCCCATGAGATACGACGGTAGCCTTGACGGAAGCCCCACTGACCAGCGGCGTACCGAATTGAATCGATTCACCTTCGCCTACCGCGAGAACCTGGTCGAGCGTGATTTCAGCGTCAATGTCTGCCGGTATCTGTTCTACTTTCAATTTTTCGCCGACAGCAACCTTATACTGCTTGCCGCCGGTTTTTATGACCGCGTACATTGAGAACCTCACTCTGTGTGCGCCACTTTCGTGGACGCCTTTTCCAAACAAACTTACCCGCCGGCCGCGACACTTTCGCTCGCCGCCATCGCTCGGTTTGTTTGCTTCGCTTTTCTTTTTCCCACGCACCGTGCGTGAAAACGCGTGATTATACATGGGGTTAGGCGCACAGTCAAAGTCCCCTGCGGGAGGTCGTCGGCGGTTCCCTCGTGCGCGGCGCCACAGCCAGCGCCGACGGCCCCTCGGAGCGCCCCATAACCCTTTATAATCCGCGGCACCACCCATTTTTTTGATCATGTCGTCGACCGCCACCTCCTCTCCCAGCGCCGCCAACTTGCTCGCTCCCATCTCGGAAGACATGGAGCAGGTCAATCGCGTCATCCGGCAACGTTTGGCCTCCGAGGTGATGCTCATCAATCAGATCTCGGAATACATCATCGGCGCCGGCGGCAAGCGGCTGCGCCCCGCGCTGCTGCTGCTGGTCGCGCGCGCGCTCGGCGACTCGACGGGGCACCGGCACGAGCTCGCGGCGATCGTCGAGTTCATCCACACGGCCACGCTCCTACACGACGACGTCGTCGACGAATCCGATCTGCGGCGCGGCCGCCAAACGGCAAACGCCTTGTTCGGCAACGCTGCAAGTGTGCTCGTGGGCGATTTTCTCTATTCGCGCTCGTTCCAAATGATGGTCGGCATCGGGAAGATGCGCGTCATGGAAATCCTCTCCGAAGCGACGAATATCATCTCCGAAGGCGAGGTGTTGCAGCTTCTGAACATGCATGACGCGGATGTCGACGAAGCGCGGTACATGCAGGTCATCCGCTATAAGACGGCGAAGCTATTCGAGGCGGCGGCGCAACTGGGCGCCGTCATCTCTGGCGCCGACGCCCGCATCGAGGCGGCTGCCGCCGAGTTTGGCCGCCGCATCGGCACCGCATTCCAGATCATGGACGATTGGCTCGATTACACGGGCACGGCCGAGTCGATGGGCAAAAATGCCGGCGACGATCTGCGCGAAGGCAAGCCCACGCTGCCGCTGATTTACTTGATCGAGCGCGGCACGCCTGAGCAATCGGCGCTTGCGCGCGAGGCGATCGAGCACGGGGGCACGGACCGTTTCGAGACGATCTTCGAAGCGATCACGCGCTCGGGCGCGCTCGATCACACGCTCGAATGCGCCAAGCGCGAGGCCCAGGCCGCCGCGGAAGCGATTTCTGCGTTTCCGGATTCCCTTTACAAGGAAAGCCTGCTAGAATTATGTTTTTACTCGACGGCGCGCCAGTCTTGAACGAGACTGATCAGCGGCGAGAGTCCAAGCAGGTCCCAATTCGGGGTGTAGCTTAGCCTGGTAGAGCGCTACGTTCGGGACGTAGAGGCCGGAGGTTCGAATCCTCTCACCCCGACCAGAATTTCTTAGAAATCGACGGTTTAGCCAAAATTTCCGTCGTTGTATTGCTGCAGTAGGATGCGTAGCACAAACGTTTGATAAAGCCTTGCGGATCTCTTTGGTTCGCGGGGCTTTTTTCATTGCAGCAACGCAATCATGACGACGACAAGCACCCCATACTCTCAGGCAACGGCCGCCAATCGCGAAGCCATTGGGCTTCGCGTCGGCTCTGCACAACCTCCACTCTGAAAACTCAGGCGAAAACGAAGTACTTGCGCACCGTCTCCACGACTTCCCAAGTGCCCTTCATGCCGGGCTCGATCACGAACACGTCGCCGGCCTTTAGGTGTACAGGCTGCTCGCCTTCCGGCGTGATGATGCAATAGCCGTCGAGGAAATGGCAGAACTCCCATTTCTCGTAATTCACCTCGAACTTGCCCGGCGTGCAGATCCAAGTGCCCATGATCTTGCTGCCGTCCTTGGAGGCGTACGCGTTGAGGTTAACGGTGTGCGGATCTCCGCCGATGCGTTTCCACTTGGTCGCATCGACAACCGGGGTCGGGCAGGTTTCGCGCAAAACGGTGATGAAATCGGACATTTGTCTGCTCCAAGCTGTCGGATAAGGGTCAGCCACGTTAGCAGACAGAGACACGCCGGGGCTTGTTCGGATCCGACACGTAGCGCGTGCGGATCCGACATGCGGTGATCGAAGCACGTCGCAAGGTCCCGGCTGAGCAATCCCGCTCTGCTATATTCTTGCCATCCCTTTTCTTTGCCACACCGCACGACGCGTGGAACAAATTCCCTTGTGGGCGCAAATCGGCGCCGTCTTCGTTTTACTGCTCTGCTCCGGCTTCTTCTCGATTTCGGAAACCGCGATGATGGCGCTCAACCGCCATCGGCTGAAATACCTCGCCGGCAAAGGCGCTTTCGGCGCACGCACCACTCAAGGCCTGCTGGCGCGGCCCGATCAACTGCTCGGCGTCGTGCTCATCGGCAACAACCTGCTGAACACGATCATTCCAGTGCTGACGACATCGATCGCGCTGCGCACGTTCGGCCGCGACAATCTCGTGCTGTCGATCGCGACGGGCATCGTCGCCTTCCTCATCATCGTCTTCGCGGAAATCACACCGAAGATCGTCGGCGCAACCTACCCCGAAAAAATCGCGCTGCCCGCGAGTGTCGTCATTGCACCGCTGATGCGGATTCTGAAGCCCGTCGTCTGGTTCGTGAACTTGTTCTCGAACACAATTCTGCTCGCATTGCACATCAATACCAAAGGCGGCCGGGACCAGCGCCTGAGCACGGAGGAACTGCGCGCCATCGTGCTCGAATCGGGCAGCTTCATGCCGACCAAGCACCGCAGCATCTTGCTGAATCTGTTCGATCTCGAGAACATTTCCGTCGATGACGTGATGATTCCCCGTCGCCGGATCGAGTCGCTCGATTTCGACGCGCCGTTCGAAGACATCTTGCGTCAGCTCGAAACCTGCTACCACAACAAGCTGATCGTCTATCAAGGCGACATCGATCGCGTGCTCGGCGTCCTGCATGTGCGCAAAACGCTCGCCGCGCTCCACAACCAAGAACTCACCCGCGAGACGCTGCGCGAGCTATTGACCGATCCCTACTTCGTGCCGTCGGGCACGCCCGTGTTCCAGCAGTTGCAGTTTTTCCAGGAAACGCGGCAACGCACGGCCCTAGTCGTCAACGAATACGGGGAACTGGAAGGGCTCGTCACGCCGGAAGACATCCTCGAAGAGTTGATCGGCGAATTCACGACGTCCATTCCTCGCAGTGCCAGCACGCGCACCGGCTGGACCGAGCACGGCGAATGCATCGTCGCCGGCAGCATGCCGTTGCGCGAATTGAATCGCTGGCTCCACATCACGCTACCCACCACCGGGCCCAAAACGCTCAACGGCCTGATTCTCGAAACGCTCGAGGAAATCCCCGAGGGCGACGTTTGCCTGCAAATCGGCGATGTCCAACTCGAGGTGCTGCAAAGCGACGATCAAGCCGTGCGAACCGTCAAGCTGTTCAAGCCGCGCACGCGCGCAACGGCAAAGCCGTCGAACGCATAACCCCGGCTCCGCTCAGCGCCGGGTTGGCCGACAGGCTAAATGGCGCGCGGCCGCCGCGCGGGCGATGATTGCCGCATCGCGTTCCACGGCGGCGTCATGCCGGTCTCCGATGTCTACCACTTCGTCGTTTTCCTCCCTGGCGACGGCCCGCGCCCCTGACGACGGCCCGGCCGCCAGGCTTTTCACACAGGTACTCGAGCAAGCGGCCCATCGCGCGGCATCGGACATTCATGTCGAGCCCACCGAGCACGGCTGGCGCATCCGGCTGCGCGTCGACGGCGTTCTGCACGAGTTGCCCAGCCCGCCCGCGCATTTGCGCGACGCGCTCGTTACACGCGTGAAAGTCCTTGCACGCCTGGACATCGCCGAGCGGCGCGTGCCGCAAGACGGCCGCCTGCGGCTCGCACTCGCACGGGACGAAATCGAAGACTACCGCGTCAGCACGCTACCGACACTGCACGGGGAAAAGCTCGCGCTGCGGCGTCTCGAAACGTTGCCGTCCGATGTGTCGCTCGCCGAGCTGGGCTTCGATGCGCAGCAACGCCCTCCGGTCGAGGCAGCCATTCGCGCACCGCACGGGCTCATCCTCGTCACGGGGCCGACCGGCAGCGGCAAGACACGATCGCTTTACGCTTTTCTGCAGATGCTCAACGTATCCTCGCGCAATATCTGCACCGTGGAAGACCCGGCCGAGATCCAGGTCGAGGGCATCAATCAAGTCAGCGTGCGAGAGAAAGCGGGGCTCACGTTCCCCACTGCGTTGCGGGCGCTATTGCGGCAGGATCCCGACGTCATCATGATCGGTGAGATTCGCGATGCCGAAACTGCCGATGTCGCCCTCAAAGCCGCGCAAACAGGGCACCTCGTGCTCTCGACGCTGCATACTAACGATGCGCCGAGCGCGATCGCCCGATTGCTCGACATCGGCGTCGCGCCCCATAACTTGGCCGCCGCGCTTCGGCTCGTCACAGCGCAAAGACTGGTTCGCCGCTTGTGTCCACATTGTCGAATCGAGGCCGAAGCGCCGCCTGCCGACCTCGTTGCGGAGCAGTTGGGGGGCGAGGCGCCCGCGCTACGCGCTTCGTATGCCGCGCGAGGGTGCGTGGCCTGCGACGGCTCCGGTTATCGCGGCCGCATCGGCATCCATCAGGTCATGCGGGTGTCGCGCGCCGTTTGCGAATTGATCAACGCGGGCGCCAGCATGCATGCGATTACGCGCCAAGCGCGCGTCGATGGCGCAGCGTCCCTTCGCGCAGCCGCGCTCGCGCGCGTGCGCGAAGGCGTAACGAGCATCGACGAAGCGCTCGCTGCGACGGACGGCGTATGAATCCAAGCCGCACGACAGCCCATGCGCGGGTCGCGCTAGGCGCGCCGCGCGCCGACCAGCCGTTGGCCGAGCCGCACATCCTGGAGACGCGCTTTCGCTGGAAGGGCGTCCAGCTCGACGGCACGCGGCGCCGCGGTTCACTCATCGCACCGGATCTAGCTGCCGCTCGCGCACGGCTCCAGGCAGAAGGCATCGTCGCAGCAAAGCTCGATACGCTCGGCCCGGCCGCTCCGGCGCGCACGAGCACACGCGAGGTCACGGCGTTCACGCGGCAACTCGCCAATCTGCTGTGCGCGGGGCTCGCGCTCGTGCAGGCGCTCGAGCTGCTTGCGCGCACGTCGCCGCGCAACGCATTGCCGCGCGTGGCGAGCGGCCTCGCGCGCCACATCACGGCCGGTCGACGGTTCGCGGCGGCGCTTGCCGCCTACCCCGCGCAATTCGATCGGCTTTACTGCGAACTCGCGGCCATCGGCGAAGCCACGGGCTCGCTGGGCAGTGCGCTCGCGCGCCTGGCCGAACAGCGCGAACGCGCCGCCGCTCAGCGCGCGAAACTGCGCGCCGCGCTCGCCTATCCGTGCGGCGTCATGGTGCTGGCGGTCATCGTCACAGCCTCCCTCCTCGCATTCGTCGTACCGACATTCGAACAGGTGTTCGACAATTTCGGCGCGTCGCTGCCGGGTCCGACGCGTGCCGTGATGGCGCTTTCCACCTTCCTGACAGATTGGGGGCCCCTGTCGCTCGCCGTCTCGGCCGCGATCGCCCTAGGCGCCTCGCGCCTCTTGCGCGGCCGAGCAAGCGCCCGCATGGCTTTCGATCGATGCCTACTCGCTGCGCCCGCAGTAGGCCCGCTCACCCGGGCAATCGCCGCCGCACGCTGGTCGCACGCGCTCGGCACGCTGCTCGCGGCCGGCGTCCCGCTAGCGGACGCGCTCGGCGTCCTTGCCGCTGTCACGGGCAACGCGGTCTTCAATGCTGCAACCGCCGACATCGAAGCGCGCCTGCGGCGCGGTGAACGACTCGCGCACGCGATGCGCGCCGCCGGCTGCTTTCCCGCAGCACTCGTCGAACCTTTGGCCGTCGCCGAAGAATCGAGCGCACTCGATGCCATGTTGCTCGATTGGTCCACACTGGCGGAACGCGAGGTCGATGAACGCTTGGCGTTCGCGTCCGCATGCGCAGAGCCGCTCCTGGTGATGGTGCTCGGCCTCGTCATCGGCTCACTGATCGTCGCGCTCTATTTGCCGGTCATCGAACTCGGCAACGTGGTGTAGCATGCCCCCCATTCACCACCCGACCCCGATCGCGACTCCATCCGTGTACGCCTCGCTCATCGACGCACCTCTCTCGCGCCTGTCGCTCGGCATCGCCGCCACTTTCGGCGCGCTGCCGCCGGCCTGGCAGTTCGCCTTCGCGATTGTGTTTGGCCTCGTGATCGGCAGCTTCGTGAACGTCGTGGTCTATCGGTTGCCGATCATGCTCGAGCGCGCCTGGCGTCTCGAGATCAGCGATGCGACGGGCGAACCAGCGCAAGCCGACAGCCTTCCGGCGCGTTTCAACCTTTGCCTGCCGCGAAGCGCCTGTCCGCATTGCGGCCACGTGCTGCGCGCCTACGAAAATATCCCCGTGCTGAGCTACGTCTTGCTGCGTGGCCGGTGCGCTGCCTGCCGCACCTCCATCGGCATGCGCTATCCGCTCATCGAGCTTGCCAGCGCGGCATTGGCCGCTGGCGCGCTGGCCACGTTTGGGCCGACCGGCACGGGACTCGCGGCATTCGGTCTCACGGCCGGGCTACTTGCCATGAGCGCGATCGACGCCGAGACGCGCCTGCTGCCCGACACGCTCACGCTGCCGCTCTTATGGGCAGGACTCATCGTCAATTTCAGCGATACGTTCGCCTCGCTGCATGCCGCCGTCGCGGGTGCGATCGCCGGCTACGTTTTCTTGTGGTGCGTCTACTGGCTGTTTCGCTTCGCCCGCGGAGTGGAAGGCATGGGCTATGGCGATTTCAAGCTACTCGCCGCGCTCGGTGCGTGGCTCGGCTGGGCGGCGCTGCCCCAAGTCGTGCTGATCGCCGCCATCACGGGCGCCATGGCGGGACTCGCAGCCATGTGGTCGGGACGCCTGCGGTTCGACGAGCCGTTGCCGTTCGGTCCCTTCCTTGCGCTCGGCGGCGTCGTGACGCTGTTCACGGGTACGTCGATCTTCCATCTGCTCGGAGGCTGAGGTCATGTTTGCCGTGGGTCTCACTGGTGGCATAGGCAGCGGCAAGACCACTGTCGCCGATTTGTTCGCCAAGCATGGCATCGTCATCGTCGATACCGACGTCATCGCGCATCGCATCACGGCGCCTGGCGGCCCGGCCATGCCGCTCATCGAGCAAGCGTTCGGCTCGCGTTTCATCGCACCCGACGGCTCGCTCGATCGTGCCAAGATGCGCACGCTCGTATTCTCCAACGATGCGGCCAGAGTCCGGCTCGAAGGCATCACGCATCCGCTGATTCGCGCTGAGACCGAACGCCAGAGAGGCACGGCAACGGGACCCTACGTCGTGATCGTCGTGCCCCTGCTGATCGAATCGGACACGTGGAAAACGCGCGTCGACCGAGTTCTGGTTGTCGACTGCAGCACCGAAACGCAGATCGCACGTGTCATGCGCCGAAATGCGTTCTCGCGTGAACAAGTCTTGGCCATCATGGCGCGCCAGGCTTCGCGCGAGGCGCGGCTCGCGGCAGCCGACGACGTCATCGTCAACGACGACGCGCCTCTAGCGCAGCTCGAGCAAGAGGTGCGGCGCTTGCATCGACACTATTTAGCGCTTGCCGGAGGCAAGCCTACATGATCGCGGCCGGCGCAGACTCACGCCGCGCGGCGTCGCGCCCTTGCGTGGCCAGAGTACGCCGCTCAACCCGCCGATAGCTTCCCCAAAATGCCCCTTTTCAGGAAAGCGCAGTAAAAAGTGCCCGATTCCGCGATTGCGGGGGCCAATCTGCGGCATTAGAATGTCCTGCAATCCCACCACCCACGACCCCAGGGGCGAGCGCGCTTGATCCTTTACGAGTATCCGTTCAACGAGCGAATTCGCACGCTGCTGCGTCTCGAAGATTTATTCGAGCGCTTCACCTTTTTCTTGAGCCAAGACGACGCGCGAGAGCATCACGTCGCACTGACAACGCTGTTCGAAATCGCCGAAGTAACGGGCCGGGCGGATTTGAAGTCGGATCTGATGAAGGAACTGGAGCGGCAACGGCAAACGCTCGCACCGTTCCGCGGCAATCCGGGCATCGAGCAGAACGCGCTCGAAGCCGTGCTCAGTGAAATCGAGCAGACCCTCGCGGGCCTCGCGCAGATGCAAGGCAAAACGGGCCAGCATCTCTCGGACAACGAATGGCTCGCCAGCATCCGTAGCCGCGCCATCATTCCCGGCGGCACCTGCGAATTCGACCTGCCGTCCTACTATGCTTGGCAGCAATTGCATCCCGATCAACGCCGCCAAGATATCGCCAAGTGGATAGCGCCCCTGCTACCGCTGCGCGATGCCGCGTCCATCGTGTTGCGCCTAGCGCGTGAATCGGGGCAAGCATCGAAGGTCATGGCCATGCAGGGCAGCTATCAGCAGATGCTCTCGGGCCGCACGTACCAATTGATGCAAGTGCGTGTCTCGCCGGAACTGCGGGTGATTCCCGAGGCCAGCGCCAACAAGTACATGCTCTGGGTGCGCTTCACGGTCCAGGACGGCGATCTGCGTCCGCGGGCCGTCGATGTCGACGTGCCGTTCCAATTGACGCTTTGCAGCCTTTGAAAGATGGTGACTGTTGTCAAATGCCCGACCTGCGGCAAGGATGTCCGGTGGACGACGGAAAATCGCTTCCGCCCCTTTTGTTCCGAGCGGTGCAAGCAAATCGATTTAGGCGCTTGGGCGAATGAGAAATATCGGATCGGCGGCACGGACGAAGAGCCGCCATCGGATGAAGACAAACACGGCGATCTGAATTGATTCGCGCCAGCGCGAAAGCGCTCGCCCGGGACGATCGGCAAGCGGTAGCGGTCGATGCCCTCCGGCTCACCGTGCGCGCAATAGCGCGCACGGGCGCCATCGCCCTACCTCCGGGCGCTAATCGGCGGCGAGAAGCGCCAGTACAGGAATGGCTGCCGGCAACAGCGGTGCGACTTCTACCGGCAGGCGCTGCCAACTGAAGGCCTGGCCTTCGCGTCCGTGCGGTTCTCCCGTCCACCCCGTCACTTTGCAAAAGTGAAGCCGCACATAGGCATGCGGATAGTCATGCTCGAGCGTGTGCCAGCGATGGCACTGCGTCATGACGATGCCGAGTTCCTCGTGCAATTCTCGCCCGAGCGCGGCTTCGACCGTCTCGCCGGGCTCTAGCTTACCGCCCGGAAACTCCCAATAGCCTTCGTACGGCTTGCCCGCGGGCCGCTGCGCGAGTAGGTAGCGGCCGTCGGATTGAACGAGCACGCCAACCGCGACCTCGGTCACTGGGCGGCCGGTGGGGGAGAGGTCGACGGCTTCGGCGCCGCTCTGAGGCGAGGTCATACGCGCGCCCCGCGGCCCGACCAGTCTCGAGCAAATTGCCACGCCACGCGGCCGGAACGCGAACCGCGCTCCAGTGCCCAAACGAGCGCATCACCGCGAGCGTTGGCGATATCGTCGTCACTACAGCCGAAATGGCGCAGCCAATGCCCGACGATCGCGAGGTAATCGTCTTGCTTGAACGGGTAGAAGCTCACCCAGAGGCCAAACCGTTCGGACAGCGAGATTTTTTCTTCGACGACCTCGCCCGGATGAATCTCGCCGTCGGACGTATGTTTGTACGTCTCGTTGTCGCTCATATACTCCGGCAGCAGGTGGCGCCGGTTCGACGTCGCGTAGATGAGGATATTGTCCGACTGCGCCGCGACCGAACCGTCGAGAGCAACCTTCAACGCCTTATAGCCCGATTCGCCTTCTTCGAACGAGAGGTCGTCGCAAAACACGATGAACCGCTCGGGCCGTGCAGCGATGAGTTCGGTGATGTCGCCCAAGTCGTGCAAATCGTCCTTGTCGACCTCGATCAAGCGCAATCCGTCGTTCGCGTATGCGTTCAGACAGGCTTTGATCAGCGACGATTTGCCCGTGCCGCGCGCGCCGGTGAGCAGTACGTTGTTCGCCGGGCGCTTATTGACGAATTGCCGCGTGTTTTGCTCGATCAGCGCCTTTTGGCGTTCGATGTTTTGCAAGTCCCCGAGCGTGATGGACGAGATCGCCGGCACCGGCTGCAGGTAACCGCGCCCTTGCCGCTTGCGCCAGCGAAACGCAATCGACGCAGACCAGTCGACGCTGGGCGCCACCGGCGGCAGCATGGCCTCCAGACGACCGAGCAGGGCCTCGGCGCGGGTCAGAAATTGTTCGAGTTTGTCCATGAGCGGTATTGAAGCGTCATGCGACGCGCCGCACGACACGGCGCGATCGAAAATCCGACACGCACGGCGGCGCGCCTAGAGGCGCCGCCACCATGCGTCAGGAGCGGTAATCGGCGTTGATGGAAACGTAGTCGTGCGATAAGTCGCACGTCCAGATCGTCGCTTGGGCTGTGCCGCGACCGAGCATCACGCGAATCGTGATCTCGCTCTCCTTCATGACCCGCTGGCCATCCTCTTCGCGATAAGCGGGGTGACGCCCGCCTTCGGTTGCGACGTGAACGTCACCGAGATAGAGATCGATCTTCGCGACATCCAGGTCGGCAATGCCCGCATAGCCGATCGCGGCCAAAATTCGGCCGAGGTTCGGATCCGACGCATAGAAGGCCGTCTTCACGAGCGGCGAATGGCCGATGGCATAGGCGACTTGGCGGCACTCGCTCACATTTGCGCCACCCTGGACTTGCACGGTCATGAACTTCGTCGCCCCCTCGCCGTCGCGCACGATCAGCTGTGCGAGGGTTTGCGCGAGCGACACAACGGCATCGCGCAACGCGGCGTACGCAGGCGTACCGGCCGATGTCACCGCCGGCAGGCTCGACTTGCCTGTGGCAATGAGCATGAAGGAATCGTTCGTCGAGGTATCGCCATCGATCGTGATGCAGTTGAACGAGCGATCGGCGACGTCTTTGACGAGCGTGTCGAGCACATCCTGGGCAACGGCCGCGTCGCACGCGAGAAAGCCCAGCATCGTCGCCATGTTGGGCTTGATCATGCCGGCGCCCTTGCTGATGCCCGTGAGCGTGACCGTATGGCCGTCGATCGTCACTTGCTTGGACGCGGCCTTCGGCAGCGTGTCGGTCGTCATGATCGATTGCGCCGCCTCGTACCACTGTGCGGGCGCGCGGCACGCCAGCGCGGCCGGCAAGCCCGCTTTGAGCCGGTCGATCGGCAGCGGCTCGAGAATGACGCCCGTCGAGAACGGCAGAACTTGCTCGGGCGCGATGCCCGCCAAGCGCGCGAGCTCGACGCAGGTCTCGCGCGCATGCGCGAGGCCCGGCTCGCCGGTGCCTGCATTTGCATTGCCCGTATTGACGACGAGCGCACGAATGCCCTTGCCGCCTTCGCGCACCTTAGCGAGATGCTCACGGCACACCGTGACGGGCGCGGCGCAGAAACGGTTGGACGTAAACACGCCCGCCACCGTCGCGCCCTCATCGAGCGAGACGATCAACACGTCCTTGCGGTTCGGCTTGCGGATATTCGCCTCGGCGTAACCGAGCGTCACGCCGGCGACGGAATGAAGTTGCGCGGGATCGATCGAAGGAAAATTGACGGCCATGGTCGCGAATCCGGTTAAGCCAACTTACCGTGACACTGTTTGTATTTCTTGCCGCTACCGCAAGGGCAAGGATCGTTGCGGCCGACTTTCGGCACGCCATCGGCAGTCACCGACGCCGCCGGTGCATGCGCGCCATGGCTCATGGCCTGGCCGACCATGTCGGCAGTCGCGTCCGTCGCGGCTACCGCAACGGCAGCCGCTTCGGCGAATTCTGCGTGACGAAACTCGACGTTTTCGACGTGACTGACTTGCTCTTCGTACTGTTCGGCTGCCTCTTCGAGTTGCTCGGGCGACTGAATCTGAACGTTCATGACGATACGCGTCACTTCCGTCTTCACGATGTTGAGCAGCGTCTCGAAAAGTTCGAACGCTTCGCGCTTGTACTCTTGCTTCGGGTTTTGCTGGGCGTAGCCGCGCAAATGGATGCCCTGGCGAAGATGGTCCAGCGCGGCCAGATGCTCGCGCCAGCAACGATCGAGCGTTTGCAGCATGACCGACCGCTCGAACGCGCTAAACGACTCGCGGCCCACGAGCGCGACTTTGGCCTCGTAGGCCTCGTCGGCTGCACCGATCACGGCATCGAGAATGTCGTCGGCATCGAGCGATTGCGACTCGTTGATCATCTCCTGAATGGCCAGATCGAGCTGCCAGTCCTTGCGCAGCGCTTCTTCCAATTCGGGGGCGCGCCATTGCTCTTCGATACTGCCGGCCGGAACGAACTCGTGGACCACATCGGTGACGACGGCATGGCGCATCGCCGTGATCGTCTCGGTGATGTCGTGCGCTTCGAGCAACTCGTTGCGCTGCTGGTAGATCACCTTGCGTTGATCGTTGGCGACGTCGTCGTATTCGAGCAGTTGCTTGCGGATGTCGAAATTGCGCGCTTCGACTTTACGCTGCGCCGACTCGATGGAACGCGTGACGATGCCGGCCTCGATCGCTTCGCCCTCGGGCATGCGCAGCCGGTCCATGATCGCGCGCACGCGATCGCCTGCGAAGATGCGCAGCAGCGGATCTTCGAGCGACAGATAGAAGCGCGAGGAACCCGGGTCGCCCTGACGGCCCGCGCGGCCGCGCAATTGATTGTCGATGCGGCGCGACTCGTGGCGCTCGGTGCCGATGATGTGCAAGCCGCCCGCCGCTTTGACTTGATCGTGCAGTGCCTGCCATTCGCCGTGCAACGCACGGATGCGGCTGACTTTTTCTTCGGCGGGGACCGATTCGTCCAACTCGAGCAGCGACGCCTGCTTTTCCGCGTTGCCGCCGAGCACGATGTCGGTCCCCCGGCCTGCCATGTTCGTGGCGATCGTAATGCGCTTGGGTCGCCCCGCTTCCGCGACGATCGCAGCCTCGCGCGCATGCTGCTTCGCGTTGAGCACCTCGTGCGGCAAACCGGCTTTCGTCAGCAGGTTCGAAAGCAATTCGGAGTTTTCGATCGATGTCGTACCGACGAGCACCGGCTGGCCGCGCTCGTAACAGTCGCGAATGTCGCGAATGACGGCGTCGTAGCGCTCTTTGGCCGTCTTGTAGATCTGATCTTGCTTATCGATCCGCTTGGGCGGGCGGTTGGTCGGAATGACGACCGTTTCCAGGCCGTAGATTTCGTTGAATTCGTACGCTTCGGTATCGGCCGTGCCGGTCATGCCCGACAGCTTCGCGTACATGCGGAAGTAGTTCTGGAACGTGATCGAGGCGAGCGTTTGGTTCTCGCTTTGGATCTTGACGTGCTCCTTCGCTTCCACCGCCTGATGCAGCCCGTCAGACCAGCGGCGTCCCGCCATCAACCGGCCCGTGAATTCGTCGACGATGACGACTTCGCCGTTCTGCACGACGTAATGCTGATCGCGGAAGAACAGCGTGTGGGCGCGCAGCGCGGCATACACGTGGTGCATCAGCGTGATGTTCTGCGCCGCGTACAGACTTTCGCCTTCGCCGATCAAGCCCCACTCGGCCAGCAGGCGCTCGGCCTTCTCGTGCCCCGATTCGGTCAGGAAGACCTGGCGCGCCTTTTCGTCGAGCGTGTAATCGCCCGGCTTCTCGACGCCCGTGCCGTCGGCCCGCTCTTCGCCGATCTGCCGCTCCAAGAGCGGCGGCAGCGCGTTCATGCGGACATAGAGTTCGGTGTGATCTTCGGCTTGGCCCGAGATGATGAGCGGCGTACGCGCTTCGTCGATCAGAATCGAATCCACCTCGTCGACGACCGCGAAGTTCAACGAACGCTGCACGCGCGCATCCGTCTCGTAGACCATGTTGTCGCGCAGATAGTCGAAGCCGAACTCGTTGTTCGTGCCGTAGGTGATATCGGCCGCGTACGCCTGCTGCTTCGACTCGTGGTCCATTTGCGACAGATTGATGCCGACGGACAAGCCGAGGAAGTTATAAAGCCGCCCCATCCATTCGGCGTCGCGCTGCGCGAGGTAATCGTTGACCGTCACGACGTGAACGCCCCGCCCCGATAGCGCGTTCAGATATGCAGCCAGCGTGGCGACGAGCGTCTTGCCCTCGCCCGTGCGCATTTCGGCGATCTTGCCGTAGTGCAGCACCATGCCCCCGATCAGCTGCACGTCGAAATGGCGCATTTTGAGCACGCGGCGGCTGGCCTCGCGGCAGACCGCGAACGCCTCGGGCAGCAGTTTGTCGAGCGACTCCCCGCTCGCGACGCGCTGCCGGAATTCGTCCGTCTTGGCGCGCAGTTGGTCGTCCGTCAATTGCTCGATCTGCGGCTCGAGCGCATTGATCACCGCGACGGTCTTTTGATACTGCTTGACGAGACGCTGATTGCGGCTGCCAAAGATCTTTTGGAGAAAACCGGTGGTCATCGGGTCGAGTATGCGTCGCGGCTTCGGCCAGGCACCGGCGCGGCCTATGCGGTCACGGCGGATGCCCGGATTCGAAGGGCCTCGGCGGCTTATTCCATGAGTGAATTCGAATCGCGCATTTTAGCACGCGAGCCTTAACGTACCGTGTCGGACGGCAGCGTCTGTCCGCACCGGCAATGTCCCGCGGGCGGGTACAATCGCGCCATGAAACGCTTTTCGTCCTTTTCGAAGGTTGCTTCGGCGCGTCGGCCGCAACCTGTCGCCGAAGTGCTCGGACGGACCGATGCATTCGCGGCGCTGCGCGCCGGCGTCGAGCAAATCAGCGCGCTCGAGCGCGATCTGACACAACTGCTGCCCGACTACCTGGCGAAGAACGTCGAACCGGGTTTTATCAAAGACGGCACGCTCACGCTGTTCGCGGCGCACGGCGCCTTGGCCGCACGGCTGCGCCAAATCAACGACCGGCTACTCTCGTCGTTGCAGCAGCGCGGCTGGCCGGTGCGCACGCTCGCGGTCAAAGTGCGGCTTCGCGCCGTGGAAGAAGCGCCCGCGCCCAAGCAGGCGCGCATGACGCCGGCCGGCGCCGCCGCCTTGCAAGCGCTGAGCCGTTCGCTCCCCCCTTCGCCGCTGCAGGCTGCCCTCGCCGCGATGGCCGCGCGACACGGAAAATCGACCGACGAAAAGCAATGAGCGGCCCGAAAGCCGCTCATCGTGGATTGCAGAATGCAAAATGCCGCTTGCGCGGCCCGCGCTCATGCGCGAGGCGCGCACCGCACGCTCAGGCCAATGCGGTCTGGGCTTCGTAGCCGAAGCCGCGCGGCGCGTGTTCGAGATTGTCGAACGTCAGCACTTCGTAAGCCTCTTCATGCGCGAGCAACTCGCGCAACAGCGCATTGTTCAGACCGTGCCCCGACTTGTGCGCCGTATACGAGGCGAGCAGCGGATGACCGACGACGTAGAGATCGCCGATCGCATCGAGCATCTTGTGCTTCACGAACTCGTCGTCGTAGCGCAAGCCATCGTTGTTCAAGATCCGGTATTCGTCGAGCACGATCGCGTTATCCATGCTGCCGCCGCGCGCCAAACCGAGTTCTCGCATCATCTCCACTTCATGCGCGAAGCCGAAGGTACGCGCGCGGGCAATTTCCCGCACGTATGAAGTCGTCGCGAAATCGACTTCGAGCGCCTGCCCCGTCTTGTCGACGGCCGGGTGGCTAAAATCGATCGTGAACTTGAGCTTGAAGCCGAAATACGGATCGAGGCGAGCGAACTTGTCGCCATCGCGCACTTCGACCGGCTTCTTCACCTTGATGAACTTCTTCGGCGCGTTCTGCTCTTCGATCCCGGCCGATTGCATCAGGAAGACGAAAGAAGCCGCGCTGCCGTCCATGATCGGGATTTCTTCCGCCGTAACATCAACGTACAGATTGTCGATGCCCAAGCCGGCACAGGCCGACATCAAATGCTCGACCGTCGAGACGCGCGCGCCGTCTTTCTGCAGAACCGAAGCGAGACGCGTATCGCCGATCGACAACGCGGACGCGGGGATGTCCACCGGGGTCGGCAAATCGACGCGCGAGAACACGATGCCGGTGTTAGCGGCAGCGGGGCGCAGCGTCAGCTCGACCTTGCGCCCGGAGTGCAAGCCGATGCCGACTGTCTTGACGATCGATTTGATGGTGCGTTGCTTCAACATGGTCCTGTTCGATTGGGATTCTCAATCGGCCCTTTTTAGTTCATAGCACAGAGTATACTCTATCCGGCGCGACCGTACATTTCCGCCGACGTATCCATCTGTTTCCTCGCGTTACCTGCTGCAAACGAAGCGAGGCCGGCGGCCGGAACGGAGGCATTCCCGGTCGCCGGCCCGTAACGGACCGTCACAAAACCACGCCGCAGTCGTTGCGGGCACGCCACGCGCAAACGCGGCGCAACCGTCCACCGGCAAGCACGCATATCGCTTGCCCGGTCCAAAAGCGTTCCTGGCGCACCTTGCCCGCGATGCGCCGATCATCCGCTCGCGCCGTACGCACGCTGCTCCGAGCCATGCCGAGCCAAAATCAGGTCGGCGCAGCCCGAGCGCTGCTCGTAGCGCTTAGCGGCCCGCTCTCTGCCAAACCCGTCTGTCGCAAGCCGAAGCCAGCACGTGCGCGTGAGTCGATGCGCTCGCGCGCGACACGCTGCCCGATCTCGGGCGCGCCGACAGGCGCTGCACCCGCTGCACCCGCTTCGCTTGAACACTGCGCGAAGCGGCCGCGCCTGCTCGCCCGACGGGACGAAGCCTTCTGACGCCGTTGCCGTTCATGATGCCGTCCTTTCGTCGGCGCGGCGGCGAACATAGCCGCACGCGCGACGAATGCACCGCGCTTCAGTCCGCCTGCTTACGCAAAAACGCGGGGATGTCGTACGTGTCGACGCCCTTTTCCTGCAGCGCCTGCACGTGCGAAGCCGCCGTCTCGCGCGAGTTGCGCCATACGGCCGGCGTATCGAACGCGCCGTAATCGGCCGTGTTCGCGTGCGACGACTGCGGCGTATAGCCGTGCTGCATCACGGGCTGATTGTCCGTGCCCGTGCGCAGCAGGGTCATCGGCGCGGGCTGCTGCTTCTTCGCCGCGCTTGCCGCCGTGCGGCCAAGACCCGTCGCCACGACCGTCACGCGCAACGCGTCGCCCATCGCATCGTCGTAGACCGCGCCGAAGATGACCGTGGCGTCGTCCGCCGCGTAGCTCTTGATCGTGTTCATCACTTCGCGCGTTTCCGACAAGCGCAGCGAGCGGCTCGAGGTGATGTTCACGAGCACGCCGCGCGCACCCGACAGATCGACGCCTTCGAGCAGCGGGCTCGCGACGGCCTGTTCGGCCGCGAGCCGGGCGCGATCGACGCCGGCCACCGTGGCCGTGCCCATCATCGCCTTGCCTTGCTCGCCCATCACCGTCTTCACGTCTTCGAAGTCGACGTTCACGAGACCGTCGACGTTGATGATTTCGGCGATACCGGCCACAGCGTTGTTCAGAACGTCGTCTGCGCACTGGAAGCACTTATCCATCTCGGCGTCATCGCCCATCACCTCGAACAGCTTGTCGTTCAGAACGACGATCAGCGAGTCGACGTGATCCTCCAGTTGCTGCGAACCGGCTTCCGCCACGCGCATGCGCTTGCCGCCTTCGAATTCGAACGGCTTGCTCACGACGCCCACGGTCAGAATGCCCATCTCTTTGGCGATCTGCGCGACCACGGGCGCTGCGCCCGTGCCCGTGCCGCCGCCCATGCCGGCCGTGATGAATACCATGTGCGCGCCACGCAACGCATCGGCGATCCGCTCGCGCGCTTCTTCGGCCGCCGCACGTCCCATCTCCGGCTTCGCGCCGGCGCCCAGCCCCGTGTTGCCGAGCTGAATCACGTTGGGCGCGCGCGAGCGCGACAACGCTTGAGCATCGGTGTTCATGACGACGAAATCGACGCCTTGCACCCCTTTGCTGATCATGTGCGCGACGGCATTGCCGCCCGCACCGCCAACGCCCACCACCTTGATGATGGTGCCGTTGGTTTCCGTTTCCAACATCTGGAATTCCATATTGCCTCCGTCAAAAAAAAGTCCTGCCGATCGGCGTTATTCGGCGAAGAGCCGGGCAGCTCCTCGTCGCACGCGAGCCGCCGGCACCCGCGCTTTCACCGCCTGCCCGAAGCGCATTTCGACAACGCGCGTTGGGCCCTCTTTCGAAATTAAAAATTGCCCAAAAACCAGTCTTTCATGCGCGAGAAAACCTGCCCCATCGATCCCGCCTGCACCGCGACCTTGCGGCCGCGCATGCGTTGCGAAGAACCTTCGACGAGCAATCCCATCGCCGTCGAATAGCGCGGATTGCGCACGACGTCGGCAAGCCCGCCCGCGTATTCCGGCACGCCGATGCGCACCGGCTTCAGGAAAATGTCTTCGCCGAGCTCGACCATGCCCGGCATCATCGAAGCACCGCCCGTCAGAACGATGCCCGAGCTCAAGAGTTCCTCATAACCCGATTCGCGCACCACTTGATGCACGAGCGAGAACAACTCTTCCACGCGCGGCTCGATCACGGCCGAGAGCGCTTGGCGCGACAGCGTGCGCGGACCGCGCTCGCCCAAGCCCGGCACTTCGATCATTTCGTCGGGATCGGCAAGCGCTTGCTTGGCGATCCCGTAGCTCACCTTGATGTCCTCGGCGTCGGGCGTCGGCGTGCGCAGCGCCATCGCGATGTCGCTCGTGATCTGATCGCCCGCGATCGGGATCACGGCCGTGTGGCGAATAGCGCCTTCGCTGAAGATGGCGATATCGGTTGTGCCGCCGCCGATATCCACGAGCACCACGCCAAGCTCTTTTTCATCCTCGGTCAACACCGCAAGCGAGGACGCGAGCGGCTGAAGAATCAGATCGTTGACCTCCAGCCCGCAGCGCCGCACGCACTTGACGATGTTTTGCGCCGCCGATACGGCGCCCGTCACGATGTGCACTTTCACCTCGAGGCGAATGCCGCTCATCCCGATCGGCTCGCGCACGTCTTCCTGACCGTCGATGATGAATTCCTGCGTGAGGATGTGCAGCACCTGCTGATCGGTCGGGATGTTGATCGCCTTGGCCGTCTCGATCACGCGGGCGACATCCGCCTGCGTCACTTCCTTGTCCTTGATCGCCACCATCCCGCTGGAATTGAAGCTGCGGATATGGCTGCCCGCGATCCCCGTGAAGACGTTGGTGATCTTGCAGTCGGCCATCAGCTCGGCTTCTTCCAGCGCGCGCTGAATCGACTGCACCGTGGCCTCGATGTTCACCACGACACCTTTTTTCAGACCCTTCGATTCGCTTTGCCCGAGCCCGATCACTTCGTAGTGGCCCTCGCCGCGCAATTCGGCGACGACTGCCACGACCTTGGCCGTGCCGATGTCCAGGGCAACCAGCAGATCCTTGTAGTCTTTACTCATAGCGTGCTCATTGCGTGTGATGTCTTGTTACTTCGCCGCGGGTTTGCCCGCGGTCGCGTTGCCGATGAAGCGCATCCCCGCTGCGCGAATCGCAAAGCCGTTCGGATAGCGCAAATCCGCGTATTCGATGTCCTTGCCCCAACGAGCCGTGACCGCCCCCCACGCCGCCGTCAGCCGATGGCTGCGCTCGGCCAGCGTTTGCGGGTTGCGTTCCCGGCCGTATTCGATCTGCGTGCCGTTCGACAGTTTCACCGTCCACGCATAGCGCGGCGACAGCGTCACTTCGTCCGGCTCCGCGCCCAACGGCGCGAGCCACTTCTTGAAATCGAAATAGCGTGCGACCACTTCCTTTTCCGTGCCGCTCGGGCCGTCGAATGCGGGCAGGTCGTCGTCGAGCTCGCCTTGATTCGCTGTGAACAGTTCGCCGTTGACGCTCACGAGCTGATCGCTGCCCCAGGTGCCGAGCGGCTTGTACTCCTCGAGCGTGACGGCCAGCGCATTCGGCCACACGCGCCGCACGCTCGCGCGACGCACCCACGGCATCTGCTCGAACGCTTGGCGTGCATTGTCGAGATCGACCGTGAAGAAGTTGCCCCGCAAACGGCCGACGACGCCGGCGCGCACCGTCGGCGCGTTGATGTGCTCGATATCGCCGCCGATCGCGATCGTGTGCAACGTGAACGCCGGACGTTGCGTCAGCCAGTACGCGCCCGCAGCCAACAACGCGAGCGCCAACAGCGCATAGAGCGCGTTGGCGGCAAGGTTCAATTGGCGGACGTTGTTCCACATGGCTCGCGGTCAATCCTTAAGCGTCAGCGCCAGCACGCCGACGACGAGTGCTTGATATTCGATGCCGACCGCGCGCGCCGCCTTGGGCGGCAGCGAGTGATCGGTCATGCCCGGCGCCGTGTTCACTTCGAGGAAATACGGATCGCCTTTGGCATCGAGCATGAAATCGGCGCGGCCCCAGTCCGTGCAACCCAAAACGTCGAATGCGCGGCGCGACAGCGCTTTCAAGCGCGCTTCCTCGGCCGCGGACAATCCGCATGGAATGAGGTACTGCGTGTCCTCGGCGATGTACTTGGCGTGATAGTCGTAGAACTCGCCTTTGGGCACGATGCGAATGATCGGCAAATCGAGATCGCCGGCAATGCAAGCGGTGTATTCGCCGCCGCCCTCGATGCTCTTTTCGACGATGACGATCTTGTCGAACTTGGCCGCTTCTTCCAGCGCGGCGGGCAAGTCGTCGGCGCTCTTCACCTTGATGACGGCCACGCTCGAGCCCTCGCTCGCGGGCTTGACGAACAACGGCAGGCCCAGTTTCGCGACGATCTCTCTACCGCGCGCCGCGTAATCGTCGCCGCGCAGCACGGCTTCGAACGGCGGAGTCGGCACGCCCAGTTGCTGCCAGACGAGCTTGGAGCGGAATTTGTCGAGACCGAGCGCCGAACCCAGCACGCCGCTGCCCGTATAGCGAAT
This sequence comes from Trinickia sp. Y13, assembly GCF_029522115.1. Lineage (GTDB taxonomy): Bacteria > Pseudomonadota > Gammaproteobacteria > Burkholderiales > Burkholderiaceae > Trinickia. The sequence continues at coordinate 294,752 of NZ_JAKWFK010000006.1, forward strand.
ACCGTAGAAATCGAGCGCGCCTTGAATTTGACCGTTTTCGCCGTAACCGCCGTGCAGCGCGTTGAACGCGCGCACGAACCCTTCCTCCTTGAGCGCCGAGAGGGAACGCTCGGCAGGATCGAACGGATGGGCGTCGATACCCGCGTCGCGCAGGGCTTTGAGCACGAGCGTGCCCGACTTGAGCGAGACCTCGCGCTCGGCCGATTCCCCGCCCAAGAGGACGGCCACTTTGCCGAAGCGTTTCGGATCGATACCTGCACTCATCTCACATCCTCAATTCTTGGGCCAGGCGACCCGGCACTGCGCCGATCGAGCCCGCGCCCATCGTAATCACCACGTCGCCGTCGCGTACCAGGGACGACAACGCCCGCGGCACCTCGTCGACAGTCTCGACGAAGGCCGGATCCACCTTGCCCGCGGCGCGGATCGCGCGCGCGAGCGCTTCGGAATCCGCCGCGACGATCGGCGACTCGCCAGCCGCATAGACTTGCGTCAACACCAACGCGTCGACGCTCGAGAGCACGCCGACGAAATCTTCGAAGCAATCGCGCGTGCGCGTGTACCGGTGCGGCTGAAACGCGAGCACGAGACGCTTGCCGGGAAACGCGCCGCGCGCAGCGGCGATCGTGGCGGCCATCTCGACCGGGTGATGCCCGTAATCGTCGATGAGCGTGTAGCTTCCGCCGCCCGCCACGCGCATCTCGCCGTAGCGCTGAAAACGCCGGCCCACGCCAGTGAATTCGGCCAATGCGCGCTGAATGTCGGCATCGCCGATCTCGAGTTCGGTCGCGATCGCAATCGCCGCCAGTGCGTTCTGCACGTTGTGCGTCCCAGGCATGTTCAGCACGATATCGAGCGGCCCCGCGCCTTCGCGCAGCACGGTGAAATGCATCTTGCCGTCGCGCGCCAGCACATTGACGGCGCGCACCTGCGCATCGGGCGCAAAGCCATAACGAATCACGGGCTTCGAGACGAACGGCAAAATCTCTCGCACGTTCGCGCAGTCGACGCAAAGCACGGCGATCCCGTAAAACGGCAACCGGTGCGTGAATTCGATGAACGCCTGTTTCAGGCGCGCGAAGTCGTGCCCGTACGTGTCCATGTGATCTTCGTCGATGTTCGTGACGACTTCGATCACGGGCAGCAGGTTCAAGAACGACGCGTCCGATTCGTCGGCTTCCGCCACGATGAAATCGCCCGTGCCCAGCCGGGCGTTGGCGCCCGCGCTCGTCAGACGGCCGCCGATGACGAAGGTCGGATCGAGACCACCGGCCGCGAGCACGCTTGCAACGAGGCTCGTCGTCGTCGTTTTTCCGTGCGTGCCCGCGATCGCGATGCCCTGTTTCAAGCGCATGAGCTCGGCGAGCATCGCCGCACGCGGCACGATCGGCACCCGCTTGCGGCGCGCGGCCAGCACTTCCGGGTTGTCGCTGCGAACGGCAGTCGATACGACCACGGCGTCCGCGCCTTCGATGTTGGCCGCATCGTGGCCGATGGCGATTTGGGCGCCGAGCGACGCGAGCCGGTCGGTCGATGCGCTGCGCGCCAAGTCGGAGCCGCTCACGCGATAACCGAGCGTGACCAGCACCTCGGCGATGCCGCTCATGCCGGCGCCGCCGACTCCGACGAAGTGAACGTGTTTGACGATGTGTTTCATGGCTTTTCTTCCTGGCGCGCGAGCGCCACGGCCGCGCAGACTTGCGCGACGCGATCGGTTGCTTCGGGCTTGGCGAGCAGGCGCGCGCGCTCGGCCATTTCGGCAAGCGTCTCGCGCGTCTGGCTGCGCAGCCAATCCGCGAGGTTTTCGGGTGACAAATCGCGCTGCTGCACGAGCACGGCAGCTTGCTGCGAAGCCAAGAACGCCGCGTTCGTACTTTGGTGATCGTCGACCGCATACGGGAACGGGACGAACAGCGCCGCGACGCCCACCGCCGCCACTTCGGCCACGGTCATCGCGCCGGAACGGCAGATGACGAGATCGGCGTCGCCATAGGCCGCAGCCATGTCGTCGATGAAGGGCACGAGGCGCAGGGCCTCGCCCGGTTCGAACCCGGCCTGCGCATAGTTCGCCCGCAGGACGTCGATGTGTTTTGCGCCGGCCTGATGAATCACATGCGGGCGTTCGTCCGGCGCGAGCAGCGCGAGCGCGCGCGGCACGCATTCGTTGAGCGCCGCGGCGCCCAAGCTGCCGCCCACGACCAGCACGCGCAGCGGCCCCGTGCGGCCCGCGTAACGCAGCTTCGGCTCGGCGGCGTGGCAGATCTCGTCGCGCAGCGGGTTGCCGGTCCACTCCGCGCCTGGCAGCGTGTCCGGGAATGCGACGAGCACGCGCCGCGCGAGCTTGGCCAATACCCTGTTGGCCAGGCCTGCGATCGAATTTTGCTCATGCAGCACGAGCGGGCGTCCCGTCAGCGCCGCCATCACGCCAGCGGGAAAGGTGATGTAGCCGCCCATGCCGAGCACGACGTCGGGTCGAACGCGCCGCAGCACGCGCAAGCTCTCGAAGCACGCGCGCAACATATTGAGCGGCAGCATCAGCTTCGTGCGCAGTCCTTTGCCGCGCAACCCGCCGAACCGCACGAACTCGATCGGCAACCCGTGCTTGGGCACGAGCGAAGCCTCCATGCCCGACGGATTGCCGAGCCAAACGACACGCCAGCCCCACGCTCGCATGCGATGCGCGACCGCCAGCCCGGGGAATACATGCCCCCCCGTGCCGCCGGCCATTACCATCAACGTGCGCTGCGGCGTGGCGCTCATACCTTCCCCCCACGCATCAACACACGATTTTCGTAGTCCACGCGCATCAGCACGGCGAGCGCGACGCAGTTGAGCACGATGCCCGACCCGCCATAGCTGACGAGCGGCAGCGTCAATCCTTTGGTGGGCAACAGCCCCAAGTTCACGCCCATGTTGATGAACGTCTGAGCGCCGAACCACAAGCCGACGCCCTTGGCCATCAAGCCCGCGAACGTGCGATCGAGCGCGAGCGCCTGCCGCCCGATTTCGAACGAGCGTCGCACGATCCAATAGAACAGCAAGATCACGACGAGCACGCCGACGAATCCGAGTTCTTCGCCGATCACGGCGAGGATGAAGTCGGTGTGCGCTTCCGGCAAATAGTTGAGCTTCTCCACGCTGCCGCCAAGACCGACGCCGAACCACTCGCCGCGGCCGAATGCGATCAGCGAGTGAGTCAATTGATACGCTTTGCCTTGCGCGTAGCGGTCGTCCCATGGGTCGAGGTACGCGAAGATTCGTTCGCGCCGCCAAGGCGACGCCCAAACGAGCAGCGAGAAGGTGCCGACGGCCGTCGCGACGAGCCCGCCGAAGAGCTTGCCGTTCACACCGCCGAGAAACAGCACGCCCATCGCAATGGCCGCGACGACCATGAAGGCGCCCATGTCGGGCTCGAGCAGCAAGAGCGCGCCGACGACGCCGACTGCGAATCCCATCGGCAAAAAGCCTTTGGCGAAGCTCTGCATGTACTCCTGCTTGCGCACCGTGTAGTTCGCGGCATAAATGGTCACGGCGAGCTTCATGATTTCCGACGGCTGCATGTTCATGAGGCCGAGCGGAATCCAGCGGCGGGCGCCGTTCACGCCTTTGCCGAGATGCGGGATCAGCACAACCACGAGCGCCGCGAGTGCGAGCAGGAACAGCTTGGGCGCGTATTTGTCCCAGACCGAAACCGGGATTCGGAACGCCACGATGGAGACGACCATCGCCACGCCCAACGAGATCACGTGGCGCAGCAGAAAAGCGTACGAGCGATAGGCGGCGTACTTAGGCGAATCGGGCATGGCGATCGACGCCGAGTAGACCATCACCACGCCGAGGCCGAGCAGCGCGATCACGGCCCACAGCAAGGCGTGATCGTAGTCGAGCATGCGCGAGCGCGTCGGGCGCAAGCCGCTGACGGCGCTCGCCAGCCCGCCCACGCCGGACGAAGCTGCGGCAGCCGCCTTAGGCGATTTGCCGCCGGCCGCCGCCTCACGTTGCGGCATCAGTCGCGAGCCAAAGCGATCTGTCCAGCTCATAGCATCGTCCCCCGCTCGGCCGCGATCTCTTCGACCGTGCTGCGGAACACGGCCGCGCGATGCGCGTAGTTGTCGAACATGTCCAAGCTCGCACAAGCAGGCGAAAGCAGCACGGCGTCCCCCGCTTGGGCCAGTGCGCCGGCCGCGCGCGTTGCCGCTTCGAGCGTCGGTTGATCGACGAGCGGCACGCCGGTCGCGGCGAGCGCTGCGCGAATGCGCGGCGCATCGCGGCCGATCAGCATGACGGCGCGGCACCAGCGCGCGACGGGCTGGGCGAGCGGCTCGAAATCCTGTCCTTTGCCGTCACCGCCGGCGATCAGCACGACGCGTTGCGCCAGACCGTCGAGCGCGGCAACCGTTGCGCCGACGTTCGTGCCTTTACTGTCGTCGACATAGTCGACACCGTCGATCGATGCGATCAGCTCGACTCGGTGCGGCTCGCCCCGGTATTCGCGCAAGCCGTGCAAGAGCGGCGCCGCCGGCAATCCGATCGCACGCGCCAGCGCCAATGCAGCCAGCGCGTTGGCCGCGTTATGCAGGCCGCGAATGCGCAGTGCATCGGCGGGCATCAGCCGCGTCAATGCGATGTCGGCGGGTGCAGCGGCTTCTTGACGTCTTCTGCGCGGGCTTGCCGGTTCATCCGCCGGCTCCCGCTCGCGCGCCTCGACCAGCCAGTTGATGCCGTTTTCGCGCGCTAGGCCGTAATCGCCAAGGCGCGTCGGCTCGTTCAGGCCAAAGGTCACACACGATGCGCTTGCCTGACCAGCCGCATCGGCCTTGGGCGCGAGCGACATCGTGCGCGCATCGTCGCGGTTCAGCACACGCACCGTTCTCGGCCCGAAGATGCGGCCCTTGGCGGCCGCATAGGCATCGAGGCCGCCGTGCCAATCCAAATGATCCTGCGTGATGTTGAGCACGGCCGCCGCATCGGGTGCGAAGGTGCGCGCCGTTTCGAGCTGAAAGCTCGACAGCTCCAATACCCAAATGTCGGGCAACGCCGTAGCGTCGATCGCATCCATCAGGCGGTCGAGCATCGTCGGGCTGATATTTCCGGCGACCGCCACCTTCTTGCCGGCACGCTCGCAAAGCTGTCCCGTCATGCTCGTCGTGGTGGTCTTGCCGTTCGTGCCCGTGATGGCGACAACCTTCGGGGCATACCCGCTTTCGCCCAAATGCGCGAGCGCTCGCGCAAAGAATTCGACCTCGCCCCACACCGGGATGCCGCGCTCCTGCGCAGCGGCAAGGAGCGGCACCAGGTCTTGCGCGAGCGGAGACAAGCCCGGGCTCAACGCAACGAGGCCGATGCCGTCGTCGAGCAAGGTCGGCGAGAAGGGGCCGCCGACGAACTGCGCATCGATGCCGTGCTGCGCCAACGCCGGAAGGTTCGGCGGCGCTTCGCGCGTGTCGGCGATGCGCAAAGGGCACCCCTGGCGCGCGCACCAGCGCGCCATCGCGAGGCCCGATTCCCCGAGTCCCAGCACGAGCGCCATCGGCCGTTGCCGATCTCCAAACATCTCGCCGAACATCACGTGCGTTCCCTTATTCCCTTGTGTTTGCGTTGCATCAGCGCAGCTTCAGCGTCGAAAGCCCGACGAGGCACAACATCAACGTAATGATCCAGAAGCGCACCACGACTTGCGTCTCCTTCCACCCCGACAATTCGAAGTGGTGATGCAGCGGTGCCATCTTGAAGATGCGCCGCCCTTCGCCGTAGCGCCGTTTCGTGTATTTGAACCAAACGACCTGCAGCATCACCGACAGCGTCTCGGCCACGAAGATGCCGCCCATGATGAACAGCACGATCTCCTGCCGAACGATGACCGCGATCGTGCCGAGCGCGCCGCCGAGCGCGAGCGCGCCCACGTCGCCCATGAACACCTGCGCGGGGTGCGTGTTGTACCAGAGGAACGCGAGCCCGGCCCCGCCCATCGCGGAACAGAAGATCAACAGTTCGCCCGCCCCTGGAATATGCGGGAACAGCAGATACTTCGAATAGACCGAACTGCCCATGACATAGGCGAAGACGCCCAGCGACGCGCCGACGAGCACCACCGGCATGATCACGAGACCATCCAGTCCGTCGGTCAAATTCACGGCATTGCTCGCGCCGACGATGACGAAGTAGGTCAGCGCGATGAAACCCCATACGCCGAGCGGGTAGCTGATCGACTTCAGAAACGGCAGCATCAAATCGGCGCGCGCGGGCAGCCCCATCGACAAGCCGCTGCGCACCCACGCCATGAACAGGTCGAACACACGCACGTTGCTCGCCTCCGACACGCTGAAGGCGAGGTACACCGCCGCGAAAATGCCGATCACCGACTGCCAGAAGTACTTCTCGCGCGACGACATGCCGCGCGGGTCTTTGTAGACGACCTTGCGATAATCGTCGACCCAGCCGATCACGCCGAAGCCGAAGGTCACGAGTATCACGATCCAAATGAAGCGATTCGTCAAATCGGCCCACAGCAGCGTCGACACCGCAATGCCGATGAGGATCAGCACGCCGCCCATCGTCGGCGTGCCCGATTTGACGAGATGCGTCTTCGGCCCGTCGGTGCGCACGGCCTGGCCCACCTTCATCTCGGCCAGCTTGCGAATCACCCAGGGCCCGCACACGAGCCCGATCACGAGCGCGGTGATGGTCGCCATCACCGCGCGAAACGTCAGATAGCCGAATACGCGCAAAAAGCTTGCGTCGTTCTGCAGCCATTGCGCCAGCGCCAGCAGCATGCTCGTCCTTCTCTTTCAATGCGCGCCGGGCGAGCCGCCCGGCGCGTGGGGTGGTTGCGTCACGGTGAGCGCGTCGACGACGCGCTCCATCCGCATGAAGCGCGAGCCCTTCACGAGCACCGTCGCGCTCGCGCCAAAGCCCGCTTGAAGCAGGTGCTCGACGAGCGCCGGCACGTCGTCGAAGTGACGCGCGCCGCCCGCGCCCGCGGCCGGCCCGTCCGCATCGAAGGCGGCGCTCGATTCGCGCGCCGCCTCGCCGAGCGAGCACAGCGCATCGATGCCGCGCTCGCGCGCGTAGGCCCCGACCTCGCGATGGAACTCGGGGCCGTTGTCGCCGACTTCGCCCATATCGCCCATCACGAGCACGCGCGGCGAAGCGCACGCCGCCAGCACGTCGATCGCGGCGCGCATCGAGTCGGGATTGGCGTTGTAGGTGTCGTCGATGACCGTCGCGCCGGCAAGCGCGCCGGCCGTGGCGCGCTTCGTTTGCAGCCGCCCCTTGACCGGCGCGAACGCTTCCAAGCCGCGCGCAACGGCATCGAGCGGCACGCCGGCCGCCACCGCCGCCGCCGTTGCGGCCAGCGCATTGCGCGCGTTGTGCTCGCCGAGCGCTTGCAATGTCGCCTCGAACGCGCCGATCGGCGTGCGCACTTGCAAGCGGTTGCCTGCCAGCACACCCGTGACAGCCGCAGGCGCCGTTCGCTCAGCGTGCGAAGCGTCTTCGAGCGCGAAATCGATGATGCGGTTCCCCGTCGCCGCGACACGCCAAATGCCGGCGTAGGCATCGTCGCGCGGAAACACCGCGACGCCATCCGTCGGCAGCGCGTGGATGACGCTGGCATGTTCGAGGGCAACCGCCTCGACTGTCGCCATGAACTCCTGATGCTCGCGCTGCGCGTTGTTGACGACGGCGATCGTGGGCAACGCGATCTTGGCCAAGAGATCGGTCTCGCCCGGATGGTTCATGCCGAGCTCGACCACCGCAAGCCGATGCGCATCGGTCAAACGCAGCAGCGTGAGCGGCAGACCGACGTCGTTGTTGAAGTTGCCCGCCGTGGCGAGCCGCCCCGTTTCGCCGGCCGCTTGCGCGAAGATCGACGAGATCATCTCTTTGACCGTCGTCTTGCCGTTGCTGCCCGTCACGGCGACGAGCGGCATCGTGAAGCGCCTGCGCCAACCGCGCGCCAAGGCGCCGAGCGCCGCGCGCGTGTCTTGCACGAGCAGCGCCGGCGCCGCCCAATCGTCGGGCAAATGCGCGGCCAGCACCGCGCTGGCGCCGCGCGCCGCGACCTCCGGTAGGAAATCGTGGGCATCGAACCGATCGCCTTTGAGCGCGACGAACAGATCGCCGGGCCCGGCCGTTCTGCTGTCGGTGCAGACGCGTTCGATCGCAACGGCGCCGTCTCCGCGCAGCGTGGCGCCAGCGATCCATTGGGCGGCTTCGTTCAGCGAGAACATCGTCATTGCTCGCCTCCGCGCGAATACGTGGCCCGCGCGCCCAGTGCGAGGCGAGCGTGATCCTGGTCGGAGAAGACGCGCTTTTTGCCCATGATTTCCTGTGTTGCTTCGTGGCCCTTCCCCGCCAGCACGACGACGTCCTCGCGCGCCGCGCCGCGCACCGTATGCAAGATCGCGTTCGCGCGGTCCTCGATGCAGCGCGCCTTCTCGCCATGACGCATGCCGCTTACGATCTGATCGACGATCGAGCGCGGATCTTCGCTGCGCGGGTTGTCGCTGGTCACGACGACGATGTCCGCCAGCCGCTCGGCAATCGCGCCCATGAGCGGGCGTTTGGTCGAATCGCGATCGCCGCCGCAGCCGAATACGCAAACGAGTTGGCCTCCACGCGCTTGCGCGATCGGTCGCAACGCCTCTAGCGTTTTCTCGAGCGCATCCGGCGTGTGCGCGTAATCGACCACGACGAGCGGTTCATCGTTCGCCATGCGGCCGCCGAGCCGCTGCATGCGGCCGTTGACCGGTTCGAGCTTCGCTAGCTGGGCGAGCGCATCGGCGAGCGGAACGTCCGCGGCCAGCAGCGCACCGAGCACGCCGAGCAAATTGCTGACGTTGAACTCGCCGAGCGTGCCGACTTCGACATCGGCGCCCCCCCAATCCGAGGACAGATGGAATGCCGTTCCCGTCGCCGTCGCGCGCACGTTCGTCGCGACGAGCGCGGCATGCGCGCTCGGTGCGTCGCTGGCAATGCCGATGCCATAGGCGATGGTCGGCAATCGCGGCTGCGCGTGGGCGATCAAACGCCGGCCGGCGGCATCGTCACGATTGATCACCGCCGTCTTGAGCGTCGGCCAATCGAACAATTTCGCTTTCGCAGCCTCGTATGCCTCGAACGTATGGTGATAGTCGAGGTGATCTTGCGTGAGATTCGTAAACACGGCGACATCGAACGCCGTGCCATTGACGCGCCCTTGATGCAGCGCGTGCGAGGAGACCTCCATCGCACACGCGCGCGCGCCGGCGGCAACCAACTGGGCAAGCGAGCGTTGCGTTTGCGGCGCATCCGGCGTCGTGAAGCCCGTATGCACCAAACGCCCCCACATGCCGGTGCCGAGCGTGCCGATGACGCCGCACGGCTCGCCCAGCGCCGTGAGCGCGGCGGCGATCCATTGCGACGACGAAGTCTTGCCGTTCGTTCCGGTCACTCCAAACATGCGCATCTGCTCGCTCGGCGCGCCGTACCACCCGCTAGCGATCTCCCCGGCCAATCGATCGAGCCCCGGTACGGCGAGCGAGCGCGCCGGGTCGACGTTGCCCGAAAATCCTTCCGGTTGGTACAGAACCGCACCGGCGCCACGCGCGAGCGCGGCCGCGATGTGCGGCCGGCTGTCGGCGCCGTCGACGGCATAGGCGACAAAGATATCGCCGGCGTCGAGCGTGCGCGAATCCCCATGCATCTGCGCGCCAGGGCGTGCGTGCAGACGCAGCCAAGCGAGCGCATCGTCCACTTGGTTGCGCATACGATCGTCGAAGTTCGGCATGCTCATCGGATCACTCCCGGATGCGCACGCATATCGGCCGATACGGTCAAGGCCCGCCCGGACGAGGGCGCAGCCGCGTTTGCCGGCGCCGCACCCGGCGCCTTGGCAGCGTCGTCCGAGACCACGAGCTGCTTGACGGGCATGTCGGGCGGCACGTTCAGCGAGCGCAACGTATCCCCGGCGATGCCGGCGAATACGGGGCCCGAGACATAGCCGCCGAAGTGGCTGCCGGCCGTCGGCTCGTCGATCGAAACCGCCACGACGATGCGCGGATTGGGCATCGGCGCCATACCGACGAACGAGGCGCGATACTTCGAGTGGTCGTAGCCGCGGCCGGAGTGCTTATACGCGGTGCCGCTCTTGCCGCCGACTCGATAACCGGGCACGGCGGCCTCGGGCGAAGTTCCCGCCGTCGAGACGACCGATTCGAGCATCGTGCGCACTTCGCGCGCGGTGGTCGGCGAGAAAATTTGCGGCCCCGTCGCCGGTTGGCTCGTATCCGTCTTGAAGATCGACAGGGGCATCAGTTGCCCGTCGTGTGCGATGGTCGTGTAGGCTCTGGCGAGTTGAAACAGCGAAACGGACAAACCGTAGCCGTAAGACATCGTCGCCTGCTCGATTCGGCGCCAGCTCTTCCACGGCCTCAACCGCCCCGCGACGGCGCCGGGGAAACCCACCTTCGGGGCTTGGCCTAGCCCGACGCTGGTATACATGTTCCACATTTCCTCGGGCTTGAGCGTCATCGCGATCTTGGTCGCGCCGATGTTGCTCGACTTCTGGATCACGCCGCCGACGGTCAGCACGCCGAAGGCGCTATCGTCTGTGATCGTCGCGCCGTCGAGCGTGAAACGCCCGTTGCCGGTATCGACGAGCGTATTGGGCGTCACGCGGTGCAGATCGAGCGCGAGCGAAACGGTCAGCGGCTTCATGATCGAGCCCGGCTCGAACACGTCCGTGAGCACGCGATTGCGCAATTGCTCGCCAGTGAGCCGCGAGCGGTCGTTCGGGTTGTAGGTCGGGTAGTTGACGAGCGCGAGCACGTCGCCCGTACGCACGTCGACGACGATTGCAGCCCCGGCTTTCGCTTTCGACTTCTCCACGGCGGCCTTCAAATCCGAATACGCGATGTACTGGATCTTGCTGTCGATCGAGAGTTCGACGTCCTTGCCGTCATGCGGGACGACCTGCTCGTCCACATCCTCGATGATGTGCCCCATGCGATCTTTGATGACGCGGCGCATGCCTGGCGTACCTGCGAGAATCTTCTGATCGCTGAGCTCGACGCCTTCCTGGCCTTCGTCCTCGATATTGGTGAAGCCGACGAGGTGCGCCGTGATTTCGCCCTCGGGATAAAAGCGCTTGTATTCCTTGCGTTGGTAGATGCCCGCAATGCCGAGCGCGGCAACTTTCTCGGCAATGTCGACCGGCACTTGGCGCTTCACGTAGACGAACGTCTTGTCTTCGGACAATTTGGCGCGAAGCTCTTTTTGCGTCATGCCGAGCAGCTTGGCGAGCGCGGCGATTTTCGCGGGATCGACATCTTCAGGGACCGACTCGGGGATCGCCCAAATCGCGCGCACGGGAAGGCTGGTTGCGAGCACGAGCCCATTGCGATCGAGCACTTTGCCGCGCGTGGCGGGCAGCTCGATCGTGCGCTCATAGCGGCTTTCGCCTTGCTTCTGATAGAAGGCGTTACCCGGGCCTTGAATCCAAAAGGCGCGGCCGGCCAGGGCGACGAACGCCATGAACAGTAAAAAGACGACGAGCTTGGAGCGCCACAGCGGAAGGCGCACCGATAGCACCGGGCTCGACGAGAACGTGAGACCTTTCGTCTTCGGCGCTTGCTTCATCGCGCGCCTCCGCGATTCGCGGACGAGCGACGCGGCTTGGCCGGCGCGTGCGCGGGCGCCTTGGCGGTGCGCGCCGCGGGAGCGCTGGCGGGCATGACGGGGATCGGCGCATTCTCGGCCACGCTCGCACCGGGCGCGAGCGTCAGAAACTGGGTATCGCCCGTCGAGGCCGGTTGCATCTTCAGCGTCGCCGTGGCCAGTTGCTCGATACGGGACGTTTTGGACAACGCGCTCTGTTGATATTGCAGTTGCGCGTAATCCTGTTGTAGCTGACGCTCCTCCGACTGCGCGCGCTCGAGTTGCACGAACAGCTGCCTTTGTTGATTCGTGGCATTGACGACGGAGAGGGCGCAACCTAGGACGACGATCAACAGAAAGATATTGAGGCGGCTCATGGCGCGACGCGCTCCGCGACGCGCATGACCGCCGATCGGGCACGCGGATTGGCCTCGACTTCGAGTGGGCTCGCGAAAACGCGCCCAACGATCTTCATGGGCGCGGAAGGCAGATCGACGGCGCGAATCGGCAGACGACGATCGACCGCGGGCGCGGATGCGTGCGCCTGCATGAATCGCTTCACGATTCGGTCCTCGAGCGAATGAAAGCTGATGACCACCAGCCGGCCCCCTTGCTCCAACGACGACAACGCTGCCTCTAAAACGACTTGCAGCTCCGCAAGCTCTTGATTGACGTGAATCCGTATAGCCTGAAAGGTGCGGGTGGCCGGGTCCTTGCCCTTCTCACGGGTCTTGACTGCGCGAGCCACGATTTCGGCAAGCTCGCCCGTGCTGACGAGAGGCCCAAGACGGTCGGACTCTGCCCGGCGAGCAACAAGCGCCTTTGCAATCTGAACAGCAAACCGTTCTTCCCCATAATCTCGAATCACCTCCGTCAGTTCCTGCTGACTGGCCTGCGCCAGCCATTGCGCAGCGGACTCGCCGCGCGTCGGGTCCATCCGCATGTCGAGCGGGCCGTCGGCGCGGAAGCTGAAACCGCGCGAGGGATCGTCGAGCTGCGGCGAGGACACGCCCAAGTCGAGCAACACACCAGCTACCCGCTCGACTCCGCGCGCCGCCAGCGCAGGCGCCAACGACGCGAAACTCTCATGCACGATCTCGAAGCGAGGATCCGAAATCGCGCTCGCCGTCGCGATCGCCTGCGGATCCTTATCGAACGCGATCAAGCGCCCGCCTGACGCAAGCCGCTCCAACACCGCGCGACTGTGGCCGCCGCGCCCGAACGTGCCGTCGACATAGACGCCGTCCGGCCGCGTGACCAACGCATCCACTGCCTCATTCAACAGCACCGTGCGATGCTGAAATTCGTTTTCCATCGCAGCGCCTTATTTCCAAACCGCGATCAAAACGTGAAATTCTTCAGCGCTTCCGGCATGCCCTGCGCCATCGCCGCTTGTTCCTTGGCGGCATAGGTCTGCGCATCCCACAGTTCGAAATGGCTTCCCATGCCGAGCAACATGATTTCCTTTTCCAATCCAGCGGCCATGCGTAATTCGGGGGAGACGAGGATGCGCCCTGCGCTGTCGAGATCGACGTCGGAGGCGTTACCGAGGAAGATGCGCCGCCACCAATGCGCATCCATGGGCAACGCGGCGATCTTGGCGCGGAAGACCTCCCACTCGGGGCGCGGGAACAGCAATAGGCAACCGTCCGGGTGCTTTGTCAGCGTCACCCGTCCTTGTGCCTCGCCTTGCAGCGCCTCGCGATATCGAGAGGGCACGGACATGCGCCCCTTCGCATCGAGCGTCAGCGCCGACGCCCCTTGAAACACTTTTCTCTCCCCTTTGCCGCCCTAGAGCTCAAGCCTCGAAAATCGCCTGGAATGATCCGAACAATCCACAAAAATACACTTTCTCACACTGTCTCCCACTTTAGAGTAAGGCCCCAGGGCGGTCAAGGGAGAAACCCGTTTTTTCAGAGAATTTTGTTTGTAAGAACAAGGACTTACGCGCGAGCCTTCACGCAACGAGAGAAAATGGAAAAACGTTATAAAAGAATGAACTAGTGGGCTTTGTGAATGTGATACGTTAGAAGCTCGCCGCGAACGTCCATGCAGACGACGCGTGCAGCGCGAAAAGGTGGGATGAAAAGCGGACGGATTCGAGGGTGGATCGTCGAGCGACGCGAGCGCGCCGCTCCCACTGCAAAGTTAAATGTAATAAGCCGTTTGCGTCATCACTTTCGACGCGGCCCGCATCAGCGCTTTGACGGGAACCGGCAACTCCACGCCACCCGCATCCGTGGCAGATTGGCCATGCATCCGTTCGTCGTCGCGCATTTGCTCGACGATCGCACGTGACTGGCGGTCGGCGTCGGGCAGCGTATGCAGATGGCCTTCCAGATGCCGCTCGACCTGGCGTTCCGTCTCGGCCATGAAGCCTAGGCTCGCCCGGTCGCCAAAGCAGCCGGCGGTGAAACCAATTGCCAGCGCACCAGTGTACCAGAGGGGGTTGAGCAGACTCGGGCGCGAATCGAGCTCGCGCAGCCGCGCGGCGGTCCATGCCAGGTGGTCTTCCTCCTCACTGGCGGCATGCTCGAACGCGGCCTTGAGCCCCGGGGAGCGCGTAGCTAGCTTTTGCGCCTGATAGAGCGCCTGCGCGCAGATTTCGCCGACATGGTTCACGCGCATGAGTGCGGCCGAATGCGCTCGCTCGGGCAGCGTCATCTCGGTCTGTGCCGGGGCGCCCGCCTCGGCCGGCTTCGGCTCGGGAACGGGCCTAGTCATGCGGCTCACGCCCGCAATCGAACGCAGCCCGCGGTCAAACTCGCAAATCAACTCGTCCAGCGTCATCGCCCTCTCCGTGCAGCGCAGCAGCCCGAGCGCCGTCGAGCGCTCCTGTGCGGCCGCTGCCGTCGTTTCCGGCGAGCCCCGCTTACGGGCCGGGATTCGGAGCAAAACGACGGCTAATCGTGCATTTTAGACGAAGTTGTATCGCGCATATAGAGTACGGCCGTCGGCCCGCCGCACGACGGGCTTTTTTGCCGCACTGCCCCTAGCCCGGCTAGGCCCCGCTACGCTCCCGAACCGCCGTCGCGGGCGCAGGCGCCGTATTCGCATTGCGCAGTTCGCGACGCAAGATCTTGCCTACGTTCGTCTTGGGCAAGTCCGTGCGGAATTCGACGATCTTGGGCCGCTTGTAACCGGTCAGTTGCTCTTTGCAGAAAGCGATGACGTCGGCTTGCGTCAGCGCCGGATCGCGCTTGACGATCACGAGCTTGACCGCCTCGCCCGAGTGCTCGTCGGGGACGCCGACGGCGGCGACCTCGAGCACGCCCGGATGCTTGGCGACGACATCTTCGATCTCGTTCGGGTACACGTTGAAACCGGACACGAGAATCATGTCCTTCTTGCGGTCGATGATCTTGAAATAGCCGCGCTCATCCATGATTCCGATATCGCCCGTTTTGAAGAAGCCATCGGGCGTCATCACCTTGGCCGTCTCGTCGGGCCGATTCCAGTAGCCGGCCATCACCTGCGGCCCGCGAATGCAGATTTCGCCCGGCTGCCCGATCGGCATTTCGTTGTTGTCGTCGTCGCGGATCGACATTTCGGTCGAGGGAATCGGAAGCCCGATCGTGCCGCTGAATTCGGTTGCCGTGACGGGATTGCAGCAAGCGCTAGGTGAGGTTTCCGACAAGCCATACCCTTCGATCACGGGCACATGCGTCCGCTCGTACCAACGCTTGGCCACCGCCTCCTGCAACGCCATGCCCCCCGCGTTGGCCACCATCAGCTTCGAAAAGTCCAGCTTGTCGAAATCCGGATGATTGAGCATCGCGTTGTAGAGCGTGTTCACGGCAGGGAAGGTATTGATCGGAAAGCCCTGCAACTGCTTGATCATGCCTTGGATATCGCGCGGATTCGGAATCAGCACCCCGAGCCCGCCCGTGCGGATCGTCAACATCGCGCAAACGGTCAACGCGTAGATGTGATAAAGCGGCAGCGCGATCACGTTGACGATTTGCGTCACTTCCGGATGCAGCGAGTGCGCCGGCTCGTGCCAAGCAGCCGATTGCAGCACGTTCGCGACGATGTTGCCGTGAGTGAGCGTGGCGCCTTTCGCTACGCCAGTCGTACCGCCCGTGTATTGCAGGAAAGCGATGTCGTCGCGCGTGAGCTTTGCCGCGGCGAACGACAGGCGAGAACCTTGCGCGAGCATGTCGTTGAATTTGACGTGCCCCGGCAAGTCCCAAGCCGGCACCATCTTCTTGATACGACGCACGACGAAATTGACGATGTGCCCTTTGAGGCCCATCAAATCGCCCATCGACGCAACCACCACGTGTTTTATCGCCGTGTTGCGCACGACTGCCTGCAGCGTGACCGCGAAGTTTTCGAGCAAAACGATGGCTTCGGCTCCGCTGTCCTTCAGTTGATGCTCGAGTTCGCGCGGCGTATAGAGCGGATTGACGTTGACGACCACGTAGCCCGCGCGCAGCACGGCCGCCAGCACGACCGGGTATTGGAGCACGTTGGGCATCATGATCGCCACGCGCGCGCCACGGGCGAGCCCCTTCGCTTGAAACCAGGCCCCCACCTGCTGCGAGAGGGCGTCCAACTCGCCGTAGGTGATCGACTTGCCCATGCAGACGAATGCGCGCGACGCGCGGTACTGCCGGAAGCTGTCTTCGAGCAATTCGCCGACCGACGTGTACGCCGACGCGTCGATTTCGGCTGGAACGCCGGGCGGATACGATTTCAACCAGATTTTTTCCATGCGGCGTCTCCCTGAACTTTTCGAATGGTCGTGCTAAAAGGCGCATCCTAGCCGGTCGCATCGCCCGAAACAACCGAATTAGATACCGACTTCGAACTTCAAGAACACCGCTTGCACCACATTCAGACGTTTGAACGCTCGACTTCGACGAGACAATCGTAGAACGTCGCCGAACCGCCCAGGTCGGTCAGCGCCTGGCTAGTGACCTGATTGGCGTTGCACCCGTCCGGGGCGAGCTTTTTCCACCAGATCGACAAACCTACGACCACGCCTTCGCGCGCTCGATCCGACACCCGGGCGCGGGCGAGAAAAGCGCCCCGGTCGTTGCGGATCCGGACCATATCGCCGTCGCCGATGCGACGTATCGCCGCATCCGCCGGATGAATGTCTAGGCGCGGCTCGCGCTCGCTTTCGCGCAGGCTGTCGATGTTGACGAACGTGCTGTTCAGAAAGTGGCGCGCCGGCGGCGAAATCATCGCGAGCGGGTAGCGGGCCGCGAGCTCGGGTGACCCGTCGGCGGATTCATACGGCGGTACGTAATCAGGCAGAGGATCCATCCCTTCACGCTCGAGCAAGGTGCTCGCGAATTCGCATTTGCCCGATGGCGTGCGAAACCCGCCTTCGGCGAACGGCGCATCGGGCAAGTTCAGCTTGGCCCAGCCTTGTTCGTTCAGCCGAGTCCAATCGATGCCCTGAAGCGCGGGGTCCTCCCAACGAAACGCGCTACGGCCGATCGCTTCGTCGCTGTCGAAGAGCGCCGGCTCGTCGAGCCCCATGCGCTGCGCGAGACCGCGGAAGATTTCCGTGTTCGGCCGCGCTTGCCCGATCGGCGCGATCGCTGGCCGATTGACCATGACGTAGGTGTGACCGTACGAGCGATGCACGTCGAAATGCTCGAGCTGCGTCGTGGCCGGCAGCACGAGATCGGCGTAATCGGCGGTATCCGTCTGAAAATGTTCGAGCACGATGGTGAACAGGTCTTCACGTGCGAACCCCGCGGCAACGCGGGCCGAATCGGGCGCCACGGCAACCGGATTGGAGTTGTACACGACCAGCGCTTCGATCTTCGGCCCGAACGCCGCGTCACCTTCGTGCAGCAATGCACCGCCGATCGCATTCATATTGACGATCCGCGGCAATTCGCTCGGCCAGCCGGGCAGCAGATCGGGGCGCTGTAGCGCAGCCGTATCGAACGGCGTCCAGCCCGACGACGACAGCAGCAACCCTCCGGCGCGGTCGCGCCATGCGCCGGTGAGCGATGGCAGGCAAGCGATAGCTCGCGTGGCATTGCCCCCTCCTCTTACGCGCTGCATGCCGTAATTGAGACGTATGGCAGCCTTTCGCGTCTTGCCATAGAGCCGCGCAAGATCGACCAGCTCGGCCTCGTCGATGCCGCAGATCTGCGCCACGCGCGCCGGGGAATAAGCCGCCGCTCGGCGCTTCAGCGCCTCGAAACCTACCGTATGGGCCGCAACATAGGCGTGATCGATCAGATCTTCGGCAATGAGCACATTCATCATTCCCAGGGCGAATGCGCCATCGGTGCCCGGGCGCAGCGCAATGTGCTGATGACACTTTTCGGCCGTCAGGGAACGATAGGGGTCGATCGCGACGAGCCGCGCGCCGCGACGCTTCGCCTCTTGCGCACGTGTCCAGAAATGCACGCTCGATGTGATCGGGTTCGCGCCCCAAATGAGGATGAGTTCGCTCTCCTCAAAAAATTCGAGATGCATGCCCAGCGAACCGCCGTAGGTGTATTTGAGCCCGGCCATGCCTGCTGCCGAACAGATCGTACGGTCCAGGCGCGACGCCCCGAGCTTATGGAAGAAGCGCTGTGCGATGCTTTCGCCTTGCACGAGGCCCATGGTGCCCGCGTAGCTATATGGCAGGATGGCCTCGGGGGCGCGGCGGGCGATTTCGGATAGACGTTCGGCTGCATAGCCGAGTGCTTCGTCCCAGCCGATCGGCTCGAAACGCCCAGCGCCCTTGGGCCCGACGCGCTTGAGCGGCATAGTCAAGCGCTGCTCGTGATGGACGCGTTCGGGGTAGCGGCTGACTTTCGTGCAGAGCACGCCCTGAGTGGGCGCATGGTCGGGATCGCCGGTCACTTTGAGGACGCGGCCATCCGCGACAGTCACGCGCAGCGCGCAGGTATCCGGGCAATCGTGAGGGCAAACGGCGCGGGCGAATTCAAGGGGCGCATTCATAGGGGCGGTCCGTGAACGACTATCGTGCATGGGGTGCGGGCGATCATTCTAGTCCGTTTGCCTTGGCGGGCCCGGCCAAATTGGCGTCAGAGGACTTCGGCGTAGAATGGTTCGTTCGATAGTAGCGATAGCAACGCCATTTTCTCGAACGTCATTTCATAGTCGAACGCATCATGAAACTCATACCTGAAGTCTTGGCCGCGCGAGACGAAATCCAATCCCTGCGACGAAGCATCCATGCCTTCCCCGAATTGCGCTACGAAGAAACGCGCACGGCCGATCTCGTCGCGCAGTGCCTTGAAAAGTGGGGGCTGCGGGTTCATCGCGGCCTAGGCAAGACCGGCGTCGTCGGTGTTCTTCAGCGAGGAACCGGTTCTAGGTCGATCGGGTTGCGGGCCGATATGGACGCCTTGCCGATCCAAGAACTCAATACGTTCGAGCACCGTTCGCAAGCCCCCGGAAAGATGCACGCGTGCGGGCACGACGGTCATACCGCCATGCTGCTGGGAGCGGCGCGGTACCTCGCCGCGCATGGCGGCTTCGACGGCACGATCGTCTTTATCTTCCAGCCAGCCGAAGAGGGAGGCGCCGGGGCGCGCGCCATGATAGACGATGGCTTGTTCGAACGATTTCCCGTCGACGCCGTGTTCGGCATTCACAACTGGCCGGGTATGCCCGCCGGCACCTTCGGCGTGACCGAAGGACCGATCATGGCGTCGAGCAACGAGTTCCGCATCGACGTGAAAGGCGTCGGCGCTCATGCCGCGATGCCTCACAACGGACGCGATCCCGTTTTTGCGGCTATTCAAATTGGAAACGCGCTGCAAAGCATTATCACGCGCAATAAGAAACCGATCGACACGGCGGTCTTGTCGATCACGCAAATTCATGCGGGCGACGCAGTGAACGTCATCCCGGACGATGCCTGGCTGGCGGGCACCGTTCGTACCTTCACGACCGAGACGCTCGACATGATCGAGTCGAAAATGGCGAAAATCGCGGCGGCGACGGCGGCGGCATTCGATTGTGCTGCGACGGTCACCTTTCACCGCAATTATCCGCCCACCATCAATAGTACCGACGAGACCCGTTTTGCAGTCGAGGTCATGCGCGAAGTGGTGGGTAGCGACAATGTGGAACCTCGGACAGAGCCCACGATGGGGGCAGAGGATTTTGCGTTCATGTTGCAAGCGAAGCCGGGCTGCTACGCCTTCCTTGGCAATGGGGACGGTGGGCACCGCGATGCGGGTCATGGCGCTGGACCGTGCATGCTGCATAACGCCAGCTACGATTTCAATGACGAATTGCTGCCGGTGGGGACGACCTACTGGGTGCGGCTGGCGCAGCGCTATCTCGCGGAGGGAATCAAACGCTAGGTGTAACTACTGAGTTGGCGGGGCAGATGATGGCAACGCAAACGCCCGCCCTGCCACCCCGGAGTTGGAGCGGCCCGAGGGTGAGTTTTTGGTGGGAATAAAAGCACAAACCCCCGCTAGCGCGGTTCGCTAACGGGGGTTTGGTACAGAGGAGGAGCCTGACGATTACCTACTTTCACACGGGAATCCGCACTATCATCGGCGTGGAGTCGTTTCACGG
>NZ_JAKWFK010000007.1 GCF_029522115.1 Trinickia sp. Y13
ACATGGATTTGCATCCACTGTTCCTTCTGGAGCATCGCCAGCCTTCGCGCAAAAAAGGCTGACTGTACTGAAAGGTGGCTCAGATTTACTTTGCGCGAAGTGGCTCAGTATTACTTTGCGCGCAACAGCCCGACCAGACCCCGACCGATCATCGCTTGACCCCGACCGCGTGCCGTCGTCTGCAAGGGCAGTCGGGTCGAGCAGCCCGCACAGATGGGCCCGGCCATCGTCCTCGCCGCTGTACAGCAACTCGTACTCGAACACGCCGTTACGGCCGCGATGTGCGATCACATACTCGAGCTCGACCAAACGAGAGAGATGGATTTTCAACTGCGTATCGCCCCAGCCATTACCCAGCGTCCTAGGCCGATCGGCTAATGGTTAGGACTACTGATTTTAAATACAATCAAAGACTTAACGTCACAGCTAGCAGGAGAACGGCTACCCCCTTCCATCGCCGTAAACGCAGCGCGGGCCGCATGGGCGCCAACCCATACGACCCGCTGACCACCATCAACTCGGATCAGGAGTCGATCATGGCTGACGCCAATCTTAACGCACGTCCCGCTCACCCCGAGCGGCATGTCACCATTCAGCAGTCGTGGCGCTACCGCCAATGGAAACCTGGCTACCGCCCCGACCCGCCGCTTTTCCCCTGGTTCAAGGTCTCTGGCCGTTGGCTCGAGCACGCCGGATTCATGCCTCACCAGCGACTCAAGATCGAAGTCCAACATGAGCGGCTCGTGATCACGCCCGCCTAAATGGCCACATAGGCAGCGAACCCAGCCAGCGCTAGGCTCGCTGCTTCCGTACCATGCTCAATTCGGACGCAAGAGGCTAAATCGAAGCTTGAATCCAGCCGTCTCAATCGCAGTTCCTGCTCTTTCGAAGAACGCCTGAGCCGTCTCACTCAACGGGAATTTACCCACAACATTGATTACTATCTGCCGCCCGCTCGCTTCAGGAAACCTCTTCACAAGCTCGCCACTCTCGATGAAGCCAAGGTATGCATTCAATTTCTCCTGTAGAAGAAGGAGGTGCTGTCCCTCTCCTTCGCTCCAAGGCAGATGATCGCTCACCGTAAGCAATAGATCGCCAGAGTCACGATCAACGTTCACGATATCGACCGTACCAGTTTGCTCGATAGTCATAACGCTTTAAGGCCCTCGGATAATTTGGACAGTCGTCGGTGGAATTGTGGTTCCACCTGGAAACCCTGGCTTCCCAGCTCCAACCACCGTACCTCCACTCTGAGCTATCTCCGGAAACGCTAACTTTTGGTTTGTCGTTAGCGGTGCCGTCGAAGATGCTTTGCATTCGACGCAGCTAACGTCGCCCGTAAGCGGATCCAATGTCAGGAAGTCAAGCCGCGTCCGGACGCCACTCTCCGTCTCGATCGTGACCTGCTGTCCGATCGTATAACCACTCTGACTCAGTTGCGCCTCGACAGCCTGCTCGAAGGCAGCCCCAGCCGCCTTATTGGCCGCCAACTGATCAGCGGCAGAAAGCCCGCCTCCACCGCCAGCAGAATCTGCCCCTGACGCCCCGGCTCCAGTACCACTGTCATTGCCGTTGCTCGACAGTATCGCATTGCCCGGAGAAAGTCCCGGCACTACGACGCCCGGGGCGATAGGTACAGGTCCCTCAGGCGTCATCGCATAAGCCGGCGGCGTCACGACAGCACCTCCCGTCGCCGGCGGATTGCCCCCATTGCTCGCGCTTACCAGCGGATTCGGATCCGACGGCGGCGTCTGCCCGCTGTTCGCATTCATCAACCCGATGAACTGGTTACCCATGTTCACCGCGCCACGCCCCGCGCTGGCAAGTTGGTCGGCGGCATCATTCCCCAACGAGCTCAGGAACGCTCCGGCCTTCGACAACCATCCACCGTTTTCCGCGCTGTTTTTCACGTCCGCGGGCGCACCGGAATTGTTCAGCGCCTCGTTCTGCGCAGCCGTCGCCCCTCCCTGCGCATTCGCGCCGGCCAGACCAGCCAGGCCTCCACCCAGCAACGTCGCAAATCCCGCCAATGCGGCCTGCTGCCCCGGATCAAGTACGGTGCCCGTAGGATCGATCGCCTTAATGAAGTCCGGCGAGAACGCAGCGCTAGCCGCCCCGCCAATTGCCCCACCCGCACACCCTGTTCCCAACGCCGCCGAACTCGCGCAGCCCAAGAGAGCATGAAGTCCAATGCTCTCAAACGAGCCCCCCCGCACGTTCGCACCAATCGCACCCGCTCCGATCGCCGCGATATCCATGATCGCATTCGCTTCAAATGCCGAAGCGAAGCTGCCTCCCCCGAGTGCCGTCTGGATCCCCGCGGTCACCGCGCTATGCTCGCCAACTTGAACCGCAGCCGCGCCGATGTTCTGCAGCGTCGCCCCCACGTTCGCGCCAATCAGGTTCGAACCCATGCCACTGAAGTTGGGCGCCGGAACCACTTCCGCCGTCGCGTACGCTACCGCCCCCGCCTCCAACACGTCGCCGAGCCGAATCCCTCGATCGCTACCGGCCTCGCTCACCGCCGTGGTCATCATCATCAACGCCCACAGCGGAACACCCATCATCTGCATCGCGGTCGATACCACCATCATCGCGAGCTGATTCGAAGAGAAGCTTCCCCCTTCCTTCACAAAGTCGGTATGCAGATGGTCGCTAACCGTGGTCTGCGTGAAGTCGCTACCCAAACGCTGTTGCAGCGTCGCCAGGACCAGCTTCGTCCCGGCCTCGTTCACCGTCCCATCCGCACCGAGCTGCTGCAGCGCCCCGCCAATCTGCTGCAACGCCTGCACGTTCAAGCTCATGTTTGCGGCACTCATGAACCCGCCGGGCTGTACCTGGGTGCCGGTCGTCTCCTCGTATCCTGCTTCCTTGATGTAGTGCCAGATCTGCCCCACGTCCACTTGATTCGCTTCGTTGGTCAGCGTGCCGGTGTTCACCGTCAGCGATCCATCCGAAGTGATCGAGCCCGTGTTCAGCACGCTACCGCCGGTGTCCTTACTGCCGAAATTCAGCTTGATGCTGTCGCTCGCGACAATGTTCCCGTCCGCCGACAAAGCAGACGTATTCGCCGGCAAGTACACCTGCGGCATCAATGCCGTCACCGTCGGACACGTCGCCGTACCGGTCGCCGTGCACCCTGGCTCCGGCACCGTCTGCTCCACGTACCACAGCATCGGCTGCGTCAGCTCGCCGATTTGCTGCTGCGTCAGCGCTTGACCCAATTGAATGTCGTTCGCCTTTGCATATTCCGTCGCATTGGCGTATAGCACTAGCTTCTCTTGGTCGGTTACAGAGAGCTGAAGCTGGCTGTCGGTCGACAACCCGCTGACGAACGTCGCCTGCCCCGTCTGCTTTAGCGCCGCAGTCTGCAACGCCGCGTCTTCCGCCTGCGGGTTGTAGTAGAACAGCGACGTGCTCGGTTGAAGGTTCGACGGCAGATTCGAAAGCAGCAATTGCGGCGTCACAGGGTCAAGCGTCGTCCCCGTGCCGTCCAAGACATAGTCGATGCCCGAGCCAGGACTCGCCTGCGCACCTTGGGTCGTCTTCATCTGCGTCAGGGAATAGCCCCCCAACGTCGCCGGGATCGACAGATTCAAACCGCCCGATGCCGGCGCCAAACTGATCACCTGCGGCGGGTTGCCCACCATCGGCGTGTATGTGTTCGACTTCGTGATGCCGTTCGCTAGGATCGTCCCTGTAAGCGATACCTATCGACCGATGACGTTGCCAACGTTGACGATCTGTCCACCGGAGGCGACCGTCAAATTCGGCGCTCGGATGGCCGAGGCAATGTTGCCGACCGGCGTCGGCGGATCGATCTCGCCGCCGACGTTCGCGTAGGCGCTTCCGTAAAGTGCCGTGCACTCGGCCGCACTGCCGCAACCGGCCCAGGCTCTACTGGATTCGGAGAATTTAAACTGCAGCCCGAGCGTGGCTAATACGGCAGAATAAAATGCGAAGGACGTGCTGAAGTCGTTCACGCCGATGCAAACGTGAGAGATCATTGTGCGTGCTCCCAAGAGGGAACATCGCCCAGGACGAGGACGATCGCATCTGGGCTGCGGGCTTGCAATTGCGTGAACGGCAGGTATCCGCGGATGTTCGCGTAGTCAGGAGTTCGACCTGGTCCAACCGTTCTCAGGCGCAACAGGCCATTTTCATGAATACACTGTTTGACCCGTCTCCCGAACTCACGAACTCGCGCATACTGCTGGTGGCGCTACCGGGCGCGAATGACCGTGCCGAATCGTTCTTCTCGCAAGGTCTGGTGCAGGCACTACGAGCGCGCCACCTGCCGATAGACGTGATCGGAATCGATGCCGATTTCACTGCATACGCGGACCGGACATTGATCCCGGCGGTCGAGCGCGAAATCGCTCGCGTCACGCGCGCACGGGACATCGAGCGGCTCTGGTTCGTCGGCACGTCGCTCGGCGGTATGGGTGCGTTGATCTGCTGCGATGCCTATTCGGCAAGTATCGAAGGGACGATACTGATCGCCCCTTATCTTGGCAGCCGGCGCGTGCTTGCACGCGTCCAAAAGGCGGGCGGATTGAGCCAATGGCGGCCCGGCAGCGACGAACCGGACGAGTTGGAATGGCGCTCTCTCGATTGGGTGCGGCGGCACGTTTCCGTGACGCCGCATGCGCCGCGCATCTACCTCGGGTATGGACGCGACGATCCATTCTCCCTAAGCAGCGAATTGCTCGAGCCTTTGCTGCCTGCCGGCCGGACGGTCGTCGTCGATGGGGGCCACGACTGGGCAACGTGGTCGGCACTATGGGAACGCATTCTCGAATGTGCGCCGTTCGACGCCGATATCCGCGGCACGGCCTAATCTGCCTGCAAGGCACGCCCCAACACGCCCGTGCGGAAGATCACGGGCACGATGGTCCATCCGTCGGCGATAGCGCATCGTGCGCCACCCACGCACCGTGCGCGCCGTAAGGTACCCGCTGGGGCAATTCGACCGAAGCGACGGGCGCTTGCGCGAAATGCTGCGCATCCAGTATGACGAGCCGGCTTCGGTCGATGCGCGCGTCATAGACATAACTCAGCACCCAGCCTTCGTCCTCGGCAGACGCATGGCTCGCCGGCACAAACACGGGTTCCGACGAAGCCGCGTGCGCACCAAAGTCGTGGCGCGTCACAGTGCCGGTGCCGAAGTCGTACTTGAACAGCCCACCGAATGCTTGCCAACCGTACTCCATCCGCACTTGCGCCGAGTAACCATATCGATGTGGCCGGCCGATGCGTCTTTCGTCGATACGGGGCAGCTCGCCGGGTACATCGGCAATGCACGCCTCGCTCACCCGTCCCGTCGAGAGACTCAACCGCCATTCGTGCATCGACAAGGAGGGGCTGTCGGGCAGCGGCAGACCCGTCAAGTAGCATGCGTCACCGAGGACCGCGCGCAAGACGACCTCGTCGTGCTCCAGGTCGTCGAACGCGTTCAGTACATGCGGGATATAACAGACGTCGATATCGAACCAACGCACGGGCACGCCGCGTCGCTGCAAGTCGAGCAGGCCAATACGTGAACCGTATTCGGGCGCCCAGCGAAATGGCATGCCTCCGCCCGGGCGTGGCGGGCGCTCGAACAACAAAGGCTGATCGATGAATACGGCAAAGCGTTGCGTGATGGCGAAATCGTGCATCACAGTGGCGCCCGCTACGTCGATCGACTCCCTGCGAGTGATTCGCCCTGCTGAATCGGCCGCGAAATAGGTGACATTGGGCCGGCGCGGCCAATAGTTGAAGAAGTGCAAATCGCCCGTTTCCGGGTCGCGCTTCGGGTGGGCTGTCATGCTGGCTGCGAGACCCCCGTTGAAGTCGAAGCGGCCGAGCGTCTCGAGCGCCGCATCTAGCGCGTAGGGCATCCCGGTTTCGCACATGGCCAGCAGGCGCCCGGCATGCGGCGTGAGCCCGACGTTGGCCGGATTCGTTGCGCTCCAGCAGCGATCGGGCGGCCCGCCCGGTGCTGAGCGGCCCGTCGCCGATGCGAGCGTGTCCGTCACAACCCAACGATTGCGGTACCAACACGCCCGCCCGCCTTGCAGACGCACGCCGTGGATCATGCCGTCCTCGAGAAACGGATGAGGGCACTTTGCGGCGCGAACGGGATGGGAATTGAATGAGTTACGTACGTAAAGCCCATCGAGCTCCGGCGGAATCGCACCGAGAATCGGGAGGTCGATCGCCTCCGTCTCCCGGTCCAGCGGAACGAAGACGCCGTTGGCCGGATAGCCGACGATCTCGGCGATGGCACGATTTGACGAACCGTCAGGACGCATGGGCAAGTCCTCGCGATGCGCGGCAGCGTTTCTCGGATTCGTGCGCCATTCGTACGTTGCTACGCGCAGGTCCCGGATAACGCGACGTGTCTGATGAGCTTGCCACTTTGCCCTCGATGAAGCGCGGCGGACGGGCGGACGACGACTTGCGGCTCGGACAAGCCTAGCGCAGCAAGCGCATCCGCGATCCGTTTGGCCACCGCATCGCAGTCTACGGGGCCGCCAGGAAGAAACTCGACTATGACGCCTTCACGCGTCTGGGTGATCCGATAATCGAGCACACCCGCTTCCGAGAAGAGCACCGAAGTGAAGACTTTCGGATGGACGGCAATGGAACGACTGCGTTCGTTCTCGTACACAAATGTTTCCTCCCTCCGCCCTTGCAGGTCCGCGACGCGACGATGCGCCGACCCGCAGGGACACGGCCCCTGGAGCAGCGTTGGCTGATCGGAAATTTCATATCGAATCAGCGGCGTGCCCTTGTTGAACAAATTCGTGACATAAATCTTGTCCGCCGTTTGTCCCGGCTGGACCGGCACACCCCGCGCGTCGACGAGTTCCACGATCAACGTATCGTCGCTCAAATGCAGCCACGGCCCGGCCCCGCATGACATTCCCAGCCCGCTCGTTTCGGTGGTCGCCCACCAGTTCTGGAGCGAGATGCCGGGGAACGCCCTGAGCAGCAATTCACGCATGTTCGGCAGCAGCGGTTCGGCTATCGATATCAACAGCCCCGGCTTAATATTCAAGCGCCCCTGTTCGGCCTCGCGCGCGAGCAGCCCCAGCATCGACGCGTACCCCTGCAGCACCAGCGGCTGCGCGCGATTGAGTCCCTGCACGATGTCTTCCATCGGCGAAGTTACCGGAAACTGCAGAAACTGGAATTCAGGTGTCCTGAACGTTTCGGCCAGGGCGTAAGTCATATGTGTCGATTGGGAGGCTGCAATATGAGCGATGACGTAACCGCCCTGGCCAGCGCCCGGCTTCATGCCGGCCGCTGCCGCGTAAGCGAGCGCATAACGCTGCACGTTCACGTAGCACTCGATCCAGCCGTCCCAATCGTAGACAAAGACACCCCGATGTCCCGAGCTCCCGCTCGTGGCGACGACGCGGTAGTCGTCCAACAGATAGCGGCTACCCTCGTTCAGGGTACTCAGGTGGTCATTGGCAAGCGCCAGCGAAAGACGTCGATCCGTGACGATCTCGTCGAAGTTCGACATGAGATCGTGCTTGGTCATCGTCGGTAGACCCGGCAGATCGTCGTCCGTGACAGCCTGCGGATCGACGTGTGCGAGCCGACGCGCGTGCCACGGGGAATGACGCTTGGCATGCGCGATCAGCGCGCGTAGCCGCGCGTTGCGCTCACGTTTCAACGCATCGGCCGGCCAACGCAGGCGCTCGAGCGCCGGTGCCACGGCGGCTCTGGCCTGCGCTGCGTGACGCACCCGCAGTGTCTCGAAACGATGCGCCCCGTCGGCTTCGCTCACGGTCTCACCGACAACGTTTGCTTCGCTGTTTGCCATGTCATCTTCTCGCACGTGAAAAACGATTAAACGTTCACCTGATCCGCAGCTCGCGCCAGAACCGACTGTGCGGCACGGGGAGCCGGCGTGCCAATCCCGGCGCCAACGGCGGAAAGTGGCGCCCTTGCTCACACAAGCGCCAATGGGCCTCACTCCACGGGGGCAGTTGTCCGGTGGCATCATCCCAATGCACAACCGAGCTCTCGTCGCACCATCGCAGCAAACGCCTCATGATCGCGCGATGCACGCCTGCATGGACATACGCCATCATGCTGGCTTCGTCCCGCCAGGCTGTGCGCGTCCAATACGTGTCCCAACTGACGCTAAGCACCGACACGGCAAGGCTGCCGTGTGCGATGCGCGCCTGCCAGGCCGCGGCGAGCGTCGCCGCCACTACCGACGGCACATACCTCCATGAACGCACGTGCAGCCGCGTGGCCGATATTACCGGCACGGCGATGTCCCGGCTGGTGCGCCTCCCATGTCCCGTGCGCGCCGTGTCCCGGACGTTTCGCCATGCAGGCTGCTCGGCGTCTCACGTGCAGCATGTCCAGCCCGCCTCGCGGCGCGGTAGCGTTTCTTCATGTCCTGATAGACGTCGTAGAACGCGTCGACGCCGGGAATCTCGAGTTCGAGCATCTTCGCGATGCGGCCGACGATGTGTTCGCGATAGCGGCGCTCGACTTCGTTCATATCGAGGCATTTCATTTTGAGTAAGGTCAGGAACACAGGATGCTGAGTGACGCCGTCGCTCGCGGGCTGCAGCAGGAACCACGCCGTACGCATTGCAATAAGGCGATCG
This sequence comes from Trinickia sp. Y13, assembly GCF_029522115.1. Classification (GTDB taxonomy): domain Bacteria; phylum Pseudomonadota; class Gammaproteobacteria; order Burkholderiales; family Burkholderiaceae; genus Trinickia. Next base: position 8,622 of record NZ_JAKWFK010000007.1, read on the forward strand.
CGCTCCGGATCTTCGGACCGCTCGATCGCTTGTCTGCAGTAGTATTCGAAGCCGACCGAATGGCGCATCTCGTCGCGCGCGAGATGCTTCACGACCTCGACGAGCACAGGCTCTTCGACGGTCTTGGCGAACTGGTTGTACGCCGTGTTGGCGGCAATCTCCGAACAGATATTGGAGGTGAGCATCTCCACGCGCGAGTCGGTCATCGGCTCGATCTTCCTGCCGCGATGAATGAAGTCCTGCGCGATCGGGACGCCCAACTTGCCGAGCCAACGAATCAAGGCCAATGGATGCTTCGTTTCTTCGAAGAACCACACTGAAAGCCATTGCGTGAAATCGACGTCGTCGTAAAGCAGCTTCATGAACGCCTCGGTGGCCGAGAAGGTCGTCAACTCCGCATAGGCCGCAATCTTCACATCCTCGATCAGCTCGGGTGTCACCTTGCTTTCGTCGATTTCGTCCCAGGGCTGGTCACGGAAGATCCAGCGTGCCTTCTCCGATGCCTCGAGCAGGCGGTAATAGCCAAGCTGGTTGCTGAGATCAGCGATCTCGAAAGCCATCGTTACGCTCCATTGAAGAGAGTTCGTCATGGGCGATCGGCTCTCAGCCGAGTCCGCCGCCGATCGCGAGTATTTGCCCCGTCACATAAGCCGCCTCGTCCGAGACGAGATACGCCACGGCGCCTGCGATCTCGTCCGTTGTTGCCGCTCGCTTCATCGGCACGGTCGCGCCGATCACCGCCGGGTCGATCGTCTCGGCCATTCCTCCCGCAACGAAACCGGGGGCGATGACGTTGACTGTGATGCCGCGCGAGGCAAGCTCGAGCGCAAGTGCCTTGGCAGCGCCGTGCAACGCAGCCTTGGCCGCCGCATAGTTGACCTGACCGCGATTCCCCGTGACGCCGACTACGGACGACAGGTTGACGATCCTGCCCCAGCGCGAGCGGATCATCGGCATCAACAACGGCTGCGTCACATTGAAAAAACCGTGAGTCGATACATCGACGACGCGGCGCCATTGCTCGAACGTCATACCGGCGAGCGGGCCGTCGTCGTGGACACCCGCGTTGTTGACCACCACCTGGATCGCACCCGCCTCGAGCACGCGCGCAAGGGCGTCTGTCGATGCCTCGTGATCGGTGACATCGAATGCAATCGAGTCGGCCCGTCCGCCGCTGCGACGAATCTCGTCGGCCACCCGTTCGGCGCGCTCGGCATTCGTATTTCCATGCACAATCACGTGGAGGCCGCACTGCGCGAGCCGTCGGCAAATGGCGCCGCCGATCGCGCCGCTGCCGCCGGTTACGAGTGCGCGTCGCATCGGCTCGCTCGCCATCGATCACTCCGGTGTCGCAACGGTCATCGCACCTTGCGCCACGCAAATCGGGCCGCAAGTGACCGAAAACGTATAGCGCGCAGCGAATGGAGTGCCCATTGCCAATCGCGCGCGGATGTCCAGCGGCAACGTCAGCAGGTCATCGTCGTCAAGCGGCCGCGGACACGTGTCGATGGCGTGCAAGGTGGCGATGTAGGCGTGCCCGAAAGGGCGATCGGCCGTGCGTTCGCCGACGAGGCTCGCGTGTAGCGCGGCCGCCTGCGCCGCATACTCGATCGCATGCAGGCTGCTGAGACGGCCTGCCTCGCGCAATGGGTGATTCTGGCGCGTATGCGAGCGCGCCCAGCAGGCGATGCCCTGCGCGTCCCACGCCTCCACGGCGTCGAGCAGGCACATGGCACCCGCATGGGGAATGCGCCGATAGATCTGCTGCCCTTCAAGCCGGTTCGACATGGATGGCCGTACTCGTTCGCGCGCCGCCGGGCGCCGTTGCAAGATAGATCCGCTCATCGCGTCCACACGCCAGTTGGGCAAGCAGCGGCAACGCACGAGCGGCCGCGTTGCCGCTGCGCAGACGTTCGAGTGCCTCATTTCGCATGCGGGTGTCGTCATGCGTTGGGACGTGTTCGATATGCATCGCGAAACATCTCGGCGCGGTAGGGTCGGCGTGGATCGTCATTGCCATCGCAAAAGGCGCCGCGATAGGCAAGTGGCGGTCGAGCAAGTCCGGCGCCGGGTGCTCATAACAGACGTAAAGCACGGGGCGCCGCTCTGTCTGCACCAGGCAAACCGCTTCGAGCAAGCCGGCGACGAATGTCGTTTCGCCCGCACTGAGGCTAGTCGAGCCGCCGCACGCGTGTGCGCCAATGGACCAATAGCCCGCGCTCGTGTTGTGAACGATGTTGTGAAAGTGGAACGGCGAGACAGGCGCGCCCGGTCGCCCCAGTGCCCTGCAGACGAGGTCCGTGACATGCAGATCCCCCGCTGACGAAGCGAATACCGAAGGCAGCGCAGGGACCTCGAGTGAAGAGCGCTTCGCGAGTTGTTCGGTGACACACAACGCAAGACGAATCGCCGCCGTGGCGCGCCGCTTTTCGTTCGGTGCCAGCATCACGGGTTCAGCGGGGAAGAATTCATCTCCCGCATAACCCGCCTCGTCGCGCAATGTCGCGGCTGCCTCGCTCCAGTTCGGCAGCCCCGGAGCCAACACCTCTACCGCTTCAAGAAAAACCGTGTTCATTCCACGACCTCGAAAACGAGTGCGCAGTTGTTGCCGCCGAACCCGAACGAATTGCTGAGCACGCGACGAACCGGTTGCCGGATGTTCTCGAGCACAACTGGAGTGCGCAGCTCCGGATCGGCATCGATCGTATTCAATGTGGAGGGAATGAGGCCCTCATGCATGCTCAGGAACGACAGCACTGCCTCGGTGATGCCCGCTGCGCCCTGTGTGTGGCCGGTCCATCCTTTCGTCGAACTACATGCGCATGCGTTGCCGAACACCGCGGCAATTGCGGCATCTTCAGAGCGGTCATTCGAGGGCGTACCGCTGCCGTGCAGATTGACGTAGTCGATGTCCGAGGAACGTAAGCCGGCGCGGCGCAATGCCTGCTCGATAGCGGCGCGTGCGCCCACTCCCTCTGGATGGGGTGCCGTCATGTGATAGGCATCGCTGCTTTCGCCGAATCCCGACAAGGCAAGCACGTTGGCCTCTGGCGGCGTGCGCTCGAGCAAGGCAAAGCCGGCCGCCTCGCCGATATTGATGCCGTCGCGATCACGGCCCCACGGCTGGCAGGGCTGCTCTGACAGCAGGCCTAGCGAATGAAAACCGTAGATGAATCCTTCGTTGGCACAATCGATTCCTGCGACCACGGCGGCATCGCAGAGCCCTGCCGCAAGATGGCGGTACGCGGTGGCGAATACCTTTGCACTGGACGAGCAGGCCGTCGAAACGGTCGCACATGGACCCTCGATACCGAGCATGCGTGCGACACACTCGGTCGCCGAAAACAGATGCGCGGTGTGACGCAATCGGACGTCCGGACCGAGGTCACCCGCGTTGGGCGCATGCCGCACGTAGCACGACTCGAGATGGGCCAATCCCGAGGCGATCGTACCGACGAAACAACCGACTCGCCCGGCGCCATAGCGTTCGCGCGCAGCGGCAACGGAATCAGCGAAGCCATCGCGCGCGAGCGCTCGGCCGAGCATTCGATGCGCGCGGCAGTCATAAAGCGCCTCCTCCGACTGCAGAGGGCCGCCTACGGCCTCATCGTCGACGAGGCCGAGCCAGGTCTTGCGGCCGGTGCGCAATGCGACTTCGCGCAAGCCGCCGCACCGGTCTCGCAGCGCGGCCAGCGTCGCGTCGTTTCCGGCACCGAGCGCACTCGTGAGCGTATAAGCGCTCACATATATCCGTGGGATTGCAGTCGCTGCGTTCGTCATAGGGCGTTCGTCATGGGGCGTTCGTCATCGCGGGTTGACCTCCGCGCGAAACTTGCCGGTCGCAAAGCGCATTCCGGCATCATTCACGCAGTCAAACGAGAGCGCGTCCCCCGAGGCCGAGAGCACGATATCGAATGCTTGGCCGGGCGGCAGCACCTTGAGAAACTTCACGTGTTCGATGTGCGCAATGGACGCATCGGGATGCAGTCGCGAGAGCGCGCGACTCACGCAGTCGAGCAAAACAACAGCAGGCACGACCGGATAGCCAGGGAAATGACCGGGTATAGCTGGATGGTCAACCTTCACTGTGTCGCGAACCACGCATCGCTCGCCGGGCTTGAACGTCAACGCGGTGCATGTCGCCTTCATTGCGGCCTGAGTCAATCGACCGGGGCGGCGCGGTGCTGCATGACGTGGCGCGCAAGCGACCTTAGTGAGCTGAATATCTCTTGATTCTTCGGATCGCCGGGCTTGATGCTGACCTGATAAGTCGATGACAAGAGCATGCCGAGTTCGAGCCCGTCGATCGAATCAAGACCCAGCCCCTCGCCAAAAATCGGCGCCTCGGGATCGATGCTGTGTGGGTCGATGTCGAGGTCCAATCCCTCGGTGATGAGCTTGGCCAACTCGAACTCGATTTCCTCCATGACTTCATTCTCCCTCGAAGCGGTTTAAATCAGATCGCATGAGGACAGGTTAGTACATCCGGGAGCCCTACTGGCGCACGCCGTTTCGTAGATCGCGACTCCCTACTGGAACACGGCCGGATCGCTGCGAACGCTTACCAGGAAAGAATTGCGTGGCTCAGGCAGCGATTCGATGGTCAGAAGACCACTACGAAATCCAAACTGAACTATTCGCGATGGTTTATGCGAATTGGGTTGCACGCCGAGGCGGTGTCGTGGATGACGAGACCGGCGAGCTGCACGATGGGCGGCGTATCCAGCCGACGTTCTGAATGGAGCGGCGAAAACGGGTTCACGACATCGACGCTCACGTTCGGCGCATGCTAGCGGCAACCGCATCCATCGTACGAACGCTTCATATCTGTAAGCGCTCTAGCCAAGGACATCGGCCGAATCGAGTTGCCAACGAAAAGGGCCCATTTCAAAATTCTTTCGCCAGCGAAGGCAACATCAAACGAGCGAAGTTTCGGTGCTCCCGCAGCGTCTTCACGTTCGAATACCGTTGGCGCGATGCCGCCAATTCCGCTTAGATGGCCTGTTGTCAATAATCGGCGTAATGGCGCGCACGTCGACACGACGCGATACGCGCATGACGCCGGGGCGCACCTGCTTGCGTCGCGTCTGCAGCGGCGCGCCCGAGGCATCGTCCGTCAGTAGCGCGCCTGCGCCTTCAAGACTGAGGCGCCGGCATTTCGGCCATGGCCTTCTGCATTTCCTCCATGCTCGGTTCGCGCGTGCGCGTAGCGATGTGCCAGCGGTGACCGAACGGATCTTCGACGAGCGCCCAGCGGTCGCCCCAGAACATATCGGCGAGCGGCATCATGACCGTCGCCCCTGCGGAGACAGCGCGATCGAACGCCTTGTCGGCATCCTCGACATAGACGTACAGGCTGACGGGAGTGCCTTTGAGCGTCTTCGGCCCGGACGAGCCGCATTCCGGGCTTTCGTCGGTCAACATCAGCACCGAGTCGCCGATCTTGATCTGCGCGTGCGCGAGCTTGCCCGACGGCCCCGGCATGCGGAACAGTTCGATCGCGCCGAACGCCTTGGCGTAGAACTCGATCGCCTGCGCGGCATTGGCGCACACGATCTGCGGCGTAATCGTGTGCATGCCTTCGGGAATGGGTTTGACGGATGAGGTCATGGTGTGCGCTCCGTTGTCAGAGTTTTGTAAACGAATAACGAATGGACTAGGCGGGCCTCTTGGGCGGCATGGCGCAGCGTGCGCCGTCCCGCTCGCGTTCGCATTGCGGAAGGCTCCATCGACACAACGAACGAGCGATGACGATTTCGACATCGGCCGCTGTTTTTTTTGCTTTTCAGGCGAGCCGGGCCGCGCGCCTCCGTGAAAATCCTAACCCGCAGCCCTTGTTAAGTAGTTGACGACATGAGACAGTCGTGCGGCCGGGTATTCCCCAGCCGATTGCCGCATCGATGCTCACGCCTTCGGGCAAGTACGCGCAGCAAGGTCTTCGAAGGCTTTCGACGGCAAAACATAAAAGAATCGAAAGAGGCGCAGATGACCAATCAGCAATCCCTAGCAATCGCAGCGCGTTTCGACCGCTTGCCGCCCTCGCGCACCGTCTGGACCATGGTGATGCTCATTTCGCTTGGCGGCGTCTTCGAGTTCTACGATCTGTTCTTCACCGGCTACGTTGCGCCGGGCATGGTGCAATCGGGGCTGTTCAAGCCCGAATCGCTCGGTATCTTCGCGGCGCTCGCACCGATCTCCGTCGCTGGCTTCGGTACTTTCGTCTTTGCGACCTTCGCCGGCTTGTGGCTCGGCACGCTCGTTTTCGGCTTCGTTGCGGACCGCTTCGGGCGGCGCTTCGTCTTCACCTGGTCGCTGATTTGGTACGTCGTGTGCACGGCCATCATGGCCTTTCAGCATTCGGGCCAAGCCATCAACATCTGGCGGCTCATCGCGGGCATCGGGATCGGCGTCGAACTCGTGACCATCGATTCGTACATCTCGGAGCTCATTCCCAGCGCCGAGCGCGGCCGCGCCTACGCGATCAACCAGTTCATCACGTTCTGCGTCGTGCCGCTCGTCGCGTTCCTCGCGTTCATTCTCAAAGATACGCACCCGTTCGGGCTCGACTATTGGCGCGTCGTCATCTTGATCGGCACGCTCGGCGCCGCGTTCGTTTGGATCATCCGCCGCAATGTCCCTGAAAGCCCGCGCTGGCTCGCGCGCCACGGCCGCATGGACGAAGCCGAGCGCATCGTCGCCGACATCGAGCAACGCGTCGAAGCCGAGAAAGGCGTGAAGCTGCCGCCGCCCCTGCCGGTGGGCACCGAAACGGACGGCAGCGGCACCTTCAGCGAAATCTTCGGCCCGCTCTACCGCAAACGCACGATCTTGCTCTCGATCTTCAATATGGCGCAGGCCATCGGGTTCTACGGCTTCGCCGCGTGGGTGCCGACCTTGCTGATCAGTCGCGGCGTCCATGTGACGACGAGCCTGCAGTACGCCTTCATCATCGCCATCGCGAACCCCTTCGGACCGCTGCTCGGCACGTTGTTCGCCGATAAGATCGAGCGCAAGACGCAAATCTGCGGCGGCTTGCTGATCATGGGCATCGTGATCGCGCTGTTCTCCCAAGCGTCCGCGCCGGCGCTACTGATCGTGCTCGGGGTGCTCTTCACGCTCGCCTCGAACGTCATGTCCTATGCCTACCATGGCTACCAGGCCGAGCTGTTTCCGACGCGCGTGCGCGCCCGCGCGGTCGGCTTCGTCTACTCGTGGAGCCGCCTGGCCGTCGCCTTCGCGGGACTCGCGATCGGTGTGCTGCTGCACAATTACGGCGTGCCGGGCGTGGCCGTCTTCATCGGCGCGTCAATGGTCGTCGGCATCTGCATGATCTTGCTCGGGCCGTCCACGAAGGGCCGCTCGCTCGAATCGATCAGCCACTGAGTGCGGCGGCGTGGCGCACGCGACACGCGCCGCGTGCGCCAGGCGCGAGACTGGCGTACCCTGCTTTCATTGGCGCTGACGCCGATACATGAGGGGAGGCTCGAATGACGGCATCGGTTCGCACAGGCGCGCACATCGAAAGCATTCACTGGGTCGCCGAATATCTCGAAGCCACGCATGAAATCCGCGTGCTGCGCGAAGGGTTCGAAGTGGGCATGTACGACGCCCCGCCGAGCCTGTTCGGGGAAGAAGCCGACGCCGGTTCGAAGAGCGTCGCCGATCATCGCGCGCTCGAAGCCGCGCTGCGCGCCTATCTGCTGCGCTTCGTCGCGGAGCACGACGCCGAAGAATAGGCAGGCGGCGCCGCAGCCGGGGGGCGCTTCAAGACGGGCCGCTCAGGAACTCGAGCACGGTTCGAGTGAAGTCGCCGTCTCGCTCGATGTTCGACAAATGCTGCGCCTCGAACTGGACGAAGCGCGCGCCGGTAATGCCTTCGGCCAGCATTCGCGTGTGCTCGGGCGCGACAGACGGATCGGCGCGCCCGGTCAGAACGAGCGTAGGCGCTCGAATCGCGCCCACTTCCGCACGCAGATCCGCAGCGCCGATGGCCTCGCAATTGCTCGCATATCCTTCGTCATCCATATGAGCGAATGCATCGCGCGTCGCCGCCAGTACGAGCGGCTCGCGCGCCGCGAACGCGCTCGTGAACCAACGCGCGAGCGTCGCGTCGGCGAGCGAGCGCACGCCTTGCTCGCGCGCTTGGCGCGCCCGCGCCTGCCACACGTCGGGTGTGCCTAGCCGGGCCGCCGTGTGGGCCAGTACGACGCGCTCGAGCCGCTCGCCGTGCCGCGCAGCCAGCGCGATGCCGATCAACCCGCCCATCGACAGCCCGCAAAAGTGCGCGCGTTCGATCGTTAGCGCATCGAGCAATCCGAGCACGTCATCGGTCAATTGCTCGATCGTATAGGGACCGGGCGGCGCGTCGGAGCACCCCAGGCCGCGCGTGTCGAAGCGCAAGACGCGAAAGCGCGACGAGAACGCCGCAATCTGCGGCGACCACATCGTCACATCGGCGCCCAACGCGCTCGCAAGCACGAGCCACGGGGCATCGCTGCGCTCGGCGCCATCGATGCGGTAATGAAGGCGAAGGCCATCGACGTAGGCGAAAGACATGGCGGGGTTCCTCGACGTTCGGTACGTGGCAAAGGTGCTTCGTATTGTGCTACGGGCCGGCATTGCGTGCAGCGGCCGATACGCAATCCGCCGGAATCGTGGAACAATGCCCCATTTCGTAGCCGCGCGCAGGCGAAGCACACTAGGAGCGAACGATGACGGAAGGATCCCGGGCCAAGAAACTGGAAAAAGCCGAGCCAGCCCGCAAGCGCGGCAAACCAGCGCCTGCCGGTGCATCGACCGCCCCGCCGGCGCGCCCGACCCGCACCGAAGCGGAAGATGCGGTGCGCGTACTGCTGCGCTGGGCCGGCGACGATCCCACGCGCGAAGGCCTGCTCGATACGCCCGCACGTGTCGTGCGCGCCTACGAGGAATTTTTCGAGGGCTACTCGCACGATCCGCGGGAGATTCTCGCGCGCACCTTCGCCGAAGTCGACGGCTACGACGAAATGGTCGTGCTCAAGGACATTCGCTTTGAGAGCTACTGCGAACATCACATGGTGCCGATCATCGGGCGCGCTCATGTGGCCTATTTGCCCAACCACCGCGTGGTCGGCATCTCCAAGCTAGCGCGGCTCGTCGACGCGTTTGCGAAGCGGCTGCAGATTCAAGAAAAGATGACCGTGCAGATCGCCGACACCCTGAACGAGATCTTGCAGCCCAAGGGCGTTGGCGTGATCCTCGAAGCCGCGCATCAATGCATCACGACGCGCGGCATCCATAAGCCCGGGGTGCAGATGGTTACCTCGCGCATGCTCGGTTCGTTCCGCGACGATCCTTCGACGCGGCGCGAATTCTTGGCCATCGTCGGCAATTCCGGCGGGTTCAACGTTCCCAATACTTGATCGGCGCTCAGAACCGGTAGTCGAATCTCGCATACGCGGACTGCGCGGATGCATGCCCCACGTTCAAGAGCGCGTCCACGCCCGTTCAGTGTCGCAGTACCGGCCACCCTCTGCGGGAGGGACGAGTCGCGCTACTGCGCATAGTGGCCGATGTGGGTCAACCCGAATGCCAATAATCGCAATTCGTCGAATTGCGTGGCCAATTCGAAACTGAGCAAGAATGCCGCGCCATAAAAGAGTCCTGGACTGCGCTCGGCAAATGCTAGCACCGGCTTGCTCACGAGCGCGCGAATCGGCGGCACGTTGACGAGACAAGCGATGCCCACGCCGAGCGCCAGGCCCGCCAGCAGATCCGTCGGATAGTGCAGGCCGAGATAAAGGCGGGGCAGGCAGATCAGCACGACCACATGCAGTAGCGCGTAGATGCCGACAGGCCGCGACGCGAACAAGATGGCGGTGGCCACGGCTCCCCACAGCATGGCATGGTCACTCGGAAAGGAACTCCATGTTCGCGGCAGCAATACTTTTGGATTTGGCGGCGGGTAGAGCGCGTGCAACTGCGGCTCGAAGATCGGTCTCAAGCGAAACGGCAATTCATGCGCGAGCAAACGCCCGATTGCAAGTGCAATAAGGCCACTGACGATCGCGGCAATCACGAGTTCGTGTGCTTGGCGTCGTGCGGTTTCGCCCTGGGCACCGATCTGGCGCTCCGGGCGGAACCAGATCCACCAAAGCAACGTCACGAGCGGGAGCCCTCTAGTCAAATCGAACTCCGCCGCCGTCACGGCTGCGCGGATGAATAAAGGCGAGTGAATATCGATACGGCTCATGGCATGAATGAGCCATTCATCGAAAGAAGTCATCATTGCATTGTGCCCATTCGGTCGGGTTCTTGAAAATCCATCCCGGATCAGCAGAGAACGCTACCATGCGGATTTTTTTGCCCCCATCGAAGTTACATTTTTCAACACACGATTACTGCGCAGCCGATTTTGTTCGACGCACGCTTCGAGGTGTAAAAATTGGATGTCTAAACTGATCAAAGGCGGTTGTTTTTGCATCCGCATCTCGAATTCATACTGAGAGATTAGTTAGCACCCCGAACGAATATCGCGATCTACTTTCACGCAAGCGTCGGGAGCCTGCTGGCGGACAAGGCCGCGAAGCGGCTGGGAGCGCGCGAGTCGGCCGTTTCGATATTTTCCCTCCAACGCGATCAGCGCGACGCCCGCCAATACGCAGGCGAAGGCCCACCCATGCCTGACGTTCATATGCTCGTGCAGAAACACGGCGGAAAACCCCGCGGCGGAAATCGGAACCAAAGCGGCCAACGCGCTCGCTTGCGCACCCGCAATGCGAGAGGCGCCGGCAAACCAAAGGAAAAACCCGACGACGGTCGGCACGAGCGCGTAATATACGACCCCGAGCATCGCGCTAGGGTCGAAGGCGGCAGTCCATGGCCGTTCTAGCAGCGCAGGGACGAGCGCCAGCAAGAGGCCGATGCCGGTCATGAGCGTGGACATCTGCAACGGTGAAACGGGTGTCCGCAAGCGCTTGTTCAACAGGATAAATACCGCCTCGCACAACACGGCGCCCAACACGCAGAGATTTCCAAGCCACAAAGCAGGCGCCTTTGCGCCACCGGCAAGCGGTGGCCCATCGGAAACGCCAACCGTGCAAACCAGCACGCCGGCCGTCGCCAGCGTAATCGCCGCTATCGTCATCACCCCAGGGCGCTCGCGCAGAGCAACGACGGCAAAGAGCGCCGCTACCGCGGGCAAGGTCCCCGCGATGAGGCCGGCATCCGTCGCGGTCGCGAGCCGCATGCCGCTAAGCAGCAGCACCGTGTAGCCCACGCTGCCCGAGCCCGACTGCACGATCAGCAACGACGCTTCGCGCCAGCCGACACGCGGCCACCGTTCGCCGGTCAACGCCATCGCGAGTAGGAACACGGGTAGCGCAATCCCGAAACGCAGCGCCGTCGCCGTGAACGGCGGCAACCCATGGACGATGAGCTTGCTCACCACCACCGTGCTGCCCACGCCGACCATCGCCAGCGCGCAATAAAGATAACCTGTGAAACGCCGCCCCATCCGCATTGCATCGCCCCGTTCGTCGAAAGATGGTGCGAGATTAGGCGGGGAGCGTCACCGGGTCTTGAACGAAATTGCACTGGCCTGCCGCCAGGCAAAACCGGCATCAACGAACGGCGCTTGCGTACTGCGCCGGGGTCACGCCTAGCATGCGCACGAAGGCGCGCGTCATATGACTCTGGTCGGCGAAGCCGGCTCCGGCGGCCGCATCGGCCAGGGGCGTCCCTCGCTCGATCAGGTGTCGTGCGAGTGCAATTCGGCGCTGAATCAAATAAGCATGGGGCGGCAGACCCGTATCGCGCGCGAAGCCGCGCAAAAGTTGAAAGCGGCTCAAGCCTGCTTCGTCGGCTAGCGCCGCCAACGTAACGGGAGCGCATGGATCGTCGTCGATGCGCGCCTTCGCCCGCCTGATCGACGCGCTCGCGGCCGCGACCGATTCCGCTACCGGCATGCGTTGCCGCATGCTCGTATGCGTGCGTACGAATCTCGCCATCAATGCGAACAGCGATGTTTCGCGCCCGAGCGCTTCGTCACGCACGCGCGCCGCGCCGGTCGCCATTGCGGCCGCATCGGCAAAAGCCTGCTCGAAACAAGCGGCAAAAGCGTCGTCGCGCAATACGGGGCGCTCGAACTCGACCGAGGTCGGCGTAGGCGCGCCGAGGTCGCGCGCGACCTCATACACCAGTGCCGGATCGAAATAAAGCATGCGCCAAGCGCGGCCGCGCTCGTCGAACGGGCTGCCGTCATGCACTTCGCCGGGGTTCGCGGTGATCACGTCGCCCGCTCGCGCTTCGACTGGGCCACGACCGCTCGCGGAGCGCTGTGCGCCGCGCCAAACGAGCCCTACGCCGAACATGTCGTGCGAATGGCGGCCAAACGATTGCGTCGTATCGGCTGTCGTCGCCTGCACGCCTGCGACGACGCAACGATGCATGACGACGCGCCCGCGTTTCATCGCCGCACGCGTCCTCGCGCATCGGCTTCGCTCCCGCGATCGCCCTCGCGTATGCTGCCTTGCGATACGCTCGCGCCCGGCGCCACGCTGTGCGTCAGCCAGACGTTACCGCCGATCACGGCGCCGCGCCCGATCGTCACTCGCCCGAGAATCGTCGCGCCGGCATAAATCACGACATCGTCCTCGACGATCGGATGCCGCGCATGCCCCTTCACGAGTGCGCCGTCGGCATCGGCCGGAAAACTCTTCGCGCCGAGCGTGACGGCCTGGTAGAGGCGCACGCGCTCTCCGATGACGGCGGTCTCGCCAATCACGACGCCCGTGCCGTGATCGATGAAAAAGCTCGGGCCGATTTGCGCGCCTGGATGGATGTCGATCCCCGTTGCCGAGTGCGCGATCTCGTTGATGAACCGCGCAAGCAGCGGCACGCCGAGCCGGTGCAACGCATGCGCGAGCCGGTGATGCATGATCGCGAGCACGCCGGGATAGCACAGGAGAATTTCGGTGATGTGCTGAGCCGCTGGATCGCCCGCGTGCGCCGCACGGATGTCGCTCACGAGCATCGCGCGAATACTCGGCAACTGCGCCGCGAAAGAGCGCGTGATTTCGAAGGCCAGCGTTTCGAGTTCGGGCGCGGGCGTATCGGCGTGCTCGGGCAAAAAGCGCAGTGCGCGTTTCACTTGTTCCCAAAGCAGCCGCAAGGTGCTTTCGAGCGTATGTCCGACGTAATAATCGACGCTTTCATCGGTCAGGTCCGGCGCGCCATAGTGCGTGGGAAACATGACCGCGCGCAGGCACTCCACGATGCCCCCGATCGCATGGCGCGAAGGCAGCTCGCGAATGCCTTGCGGATGGCGCGTGCGATGCAGTGCTTCGCGCGAAGCGCGCAAGTCGGCGACGATCTGATCGAGGCCCCAATGGGGCGAAAGCGGATTCGACATAGTGATAAAAACGGCTGCGGTGCCGCATCGAACGATGCGGATATCTGGAAAGATTACCGCGTTTTTGGCATGCTCGGGCAAAGCGCTGGTATCCGGGCCGCACAGACCGCCCCGCGTTTCGCCGGCTAGACTGTGAGGCTGCTCGCGTCGATCCAGCGCACAGCCCAGTCGCGGGCATGGGCGATCGCGGCGGCCTCCTCCTCGAAGCGCAATTCGCTGGGGAAGAAACGATTCGCGACGAGTTCGCCGTCGCTCGAGCGGGAAATCACGACATACGGGTGATAAGAGCCGTCGCTCGCCCGCGCGGGCGCGCAATTGAGCAAGTATCCGCGATGCGTGAATGCGGCGTCGGGGTGATGCATGGTCGTCACCTGCCTCCCTTGATACGCTCGCTGCCTCGTCGTGCGATGCGCCGAGCAGCCGCGAGGGCCAAGCGCCTGACTGCGTTTTCCCTACTGGCGCCGGCTTGCAGGATTCGAATCATACTCTGTCGGAAACGCCGGTTCTACGGAAAATAATTGGGGTTTTACAGCGCGGACGGGTAAAGACGCGCGAGCGCCATGGCGCGCCTGGGCCGGAACGGCTTTTGCGTAGATCCACGACGCCGTCTCGTGCGCCCTCGCTCGGGACGATAGTGCGCCGGCGCACGCGAAACGCTTGAAGTTGTTCGTGGCTGCGCTAGGATTGTCGAACGACTGCGCACGCTCGGCGCATCCGCGCGGCGGATGCAAGGGCGCGGCCAACCTTGCGAGCGAATCATGAACGCGAGCCATCCGGGCCACCCGATACCCGGCGCACCGACGCCGCATGCGCACCGTGCGTTCACGCTGCGCCGCGTGCCGCTCGAACCCGGTTCGGCCCGGCGTTTTTCGATTGCACTCGCTTGCCTCGGCCTGAGCTACGCGCTCGCCTGGCTCGAGTTGCCGCTCGGGCACATCGCACCGGCAGCGGCCGACAGCCCAGCGCCGGCTGCCGCCACGCTTGCAGCCGCGCTCGTCGCGCGCGTCCTGCTCGGCTTGCTCTATGCGTTCGTCGCACTGCGGCACGCGTGGGCACGTTGGACGACCGTCGCGCTTTCTCTCGTCTCGGCGGCGTTCGTGGCGCCCATGCTCCCGCTCGAATGGCGCGCGTTTCCGCTCGGCGCACTCGTGACCGGGGCCGGCCTCGCAGCCAAGCTCGTCGCGGGCGCGCTCTTGATGTTGCCGCTGCGCAAGCAAGGCGATACGCGCCCATAATGCGCGCTGGCGCGGCGCGATTCGCCGCACATTGCCTGTTTCCCTCTTTCTTGCCTCGCGAGCGATTTCAGGCATTCGCCTGTACGTTCCCCACGTCAACAGATCCTAGGAGCCGAAATGAAAGTTGTGGTCATCGGAGCGAGCGGCACGCTGGGCCGCGCCGTCTGCGCGGAACTGAAGCAACGTCATGAAGTGATCGAAGTGGGCGCGACGCGCGGCGATTATCACGTCGATGCAACCAACTTGCCGAGCGTCGAGCGTTTATTTCACGACATCGGCCGCGTCGACGCAGTGGTCGCCACCATCGGCAAGGTTCATTTCGGGCCATTTCACGAAATGACTGCCGATCAGTTCTGGGTCGGCCTGCGCGATAAGCTCATGGGTCAAATCAACGTCGTGCTGGCGGCGCAACATCACGTCAACGACGGCGGGTCATTCACGCTGACGGGCGGCATCCTCGCAGACGAACCGATCCGCGAAGGAATCAACGCCACCACCGTCAATTTCGCGTTGGAGGGCTTCGTGCGCGGCGCGGCGATCGAAATGCCGAGGGGGTTGCGCATCAATCTCGTGAGCCCGACCATCCTCGAGGAATCGGTCCAAGCGTACGGCTCGTACTTTCGCGGGTTCGAACCGGTCAGCGCACAGCGCGCCGCGTTGGCGTTCTCTCGCAGCGTAGAAGGCGCCCAAACCGGGCGCATCTATCGGGTCGGAAGCTGAAGACCGCAAGGCGGTCCGTCGTGCACGACGCCTAAGCGGCGCGGCGCGCACGGCGTAACACCGGCAACGTGGGCAGCGACTTAAAAAAGGCGCCGCCCGGCGTGCCGCTCAGCGACGCTCGAATGCGCCGTCGCGCAAGCGCCAGAGGTTCAACGGATTCTCGTCCTGCACTGCCTGCGGCAGCAATTCGGCCGGCAAGTCTTGGTAGCAGACGGGCCGCAAGAACCGCTCGATCGCGAGCGTGCCAACCGAGGTCGAGCGCGGATCGGACGTGGCCGGGAACGGCCCGCCATGCACCATCGCATGCGACACCTCGACGCCCGTTGGGAAGCCGTTCGCCAAAATACGGCCGGCCTTGCGTTCGAGCGTGGGCAGCAACTTGCGCGCGAGTTCCACGTCGTCGCGCTCCATCTGCAAGGTCGCCGTCAACTGCCCTTCCAAATGCTCGGCCAGCTCGATCATTTCATCGATGTTGGCGCACGTGACGATGAGCGAAGTCGGCCCGAAAATCTCGTCTTCGAGCGGCGGCGCAGCGAGAAATTGCGCTTTCGTCGTCGCGAACAACTCCGGCAGCGCCGAATGGTGCGCATCGGTGCTCGCGCCCTGTGCGACGCGCGTCACGCCTTCCACGCCCGCGCGCTTGCTCACACCATCGCGGTAGGCGCTCGCGATGCCGGCCGTGAGCATCGTTTGCGCGCCCTTCTTCTCGAGCGCCTTAGCGGCAGCGTCGATGAACGTCTGGCGCTGCGGCCCGTCGAGCACGACGACGAGGCCTGGGTTCGTGCAGAACTGTCCCACGCCGAGCGTCAGCGATTCGACGAAACCGGTGGCAACCGCTTCTGCCCGTGCCGCCAGCGCACCAGGGAGCACGAAGCAAGGGTTGATGCTGCTCATTTCCGCGTAGACGGGAATCGGTTCGCGGCGCCGCGCGGCGATGTTCATCAGCGCGATGCCGCCGCCACGCGAACCCGTGAAGCCGACGGCCTTGATGGCCGGATGCGCGACGAGCGCTTCGCCCACGGCATTGCCCGCGCCGAGCACGAGCGCGAAGACGCCCGCGGGCAAGCCGCATTCGGCGACGGCCTCTTGAATCGCGCGCCCCACGAGCTCCGAAGTGCCGAGATGGGCCGGATGCGCTTTGACGACGACCGGACAGCCCGCCGCCAGTGCCGACGCCGTATCGCCGCCCGCTACCGAAAACGCCAACGGAAAGTTGCTCGCACCGAACACGGCCACCGGACCGATTGCAATCTTCTGCTGCCGCAAATCGGAGCGCGGCAGCGGCTTGCGCTCGGGCATCGCCGAGTCGAGCGTCGCTCCGAGCCAGCGGCCGTCCCGCACGAGTTGCGCAAACAGCTTGAGCTGGCCCACCGTGCGCCCGCGTTCCCCTTCGAGACGCGCCTTGGGCAGCGCCGACTCCGCATGACCGCGCTCGATGAGCGCATCGCCAAGCGCCATAATGCGCTCGGCAATCGTGTCGAGAAGACGAGCGCGCGTCTCTAGCGGCGCCAGGCGGAACGGATCGAAGGCCGCTTGCGCCAAGCGGCAAGCGCGGTCGACATCCTCCGCATCGCCGGCGCCGAACGCCGGTTCGATTTCGGTGTTACGAGCCGGGTCGAACGCGCGCAGCGTTCCGGCAGTGCCACGCACCGAGGCGCCACCGATCAGCATATCTCCCGTGATCTGCATCGTGAGGTTCTCCAATTTGCGCCGGCTCGCAGTCCGGCAGTAGTCGCAATAGCGGTGACGGGCCAAGCCGCGTCGGAACCGTCGATCTTCGCATGAATCCGCATTTCGCGAGCGGGATGGCAAATGTGCCCAAATCCTGGGACGGAATGCTCCCGAAAACCCTCACCTTTTGTTGGGCTCCCCGGGCCACGGTGAGGGTCTTGATGGCCATATGTCTCACCTGAGAGGGGCCGAAACGCCGCCGCACCGCCGCGAATAGCCCTTTTTGCCGCGCCCGATGGGCCGCTTGGCGTATTGATGAGCCGGTTGCGTGAGGGCCGACCACCTATGCGGCCTCACCTGCCGCTGCTCCCGAAAACACTCACCTCACGTCTGCCGAATGGCGAATGCCGTCTGCCGAATGCGGCCGTCCACCTCCGTCGCATTCGCACGTCGCGCCGCGAGTCGCCTGTTCTCCCTTCAGAACGGCCACATCTGCACGATCAATATGGCATTCATGGCCACGATGCCCAGTATCGCCGCGACCGCAAGGACCTGCATGGGGCGCCCCAATCGATGTTCGCCCATGATCCGCCGACTGCTTGCAAAGCCGATGAGCGCAAGCATGGGCACCGGCACCGCCAGACTCAGAACCACCTGGCTCAACACGAGTGCGCGCGCCACACCCACCCCTAGCGCGACGACCACGAAGCTAGGCGCCATGGTCACGATGCGGCGCAACCATAACGGCAGCGATATACCGAGGAAATCCTGCATGATCGCCTGTCCTGCCATCGTGCCGACCACTGAACTCGATATGCCCGATGCCATCAGCGAAGTCAGAAACAACGCCGCCGCCATCGAACCGAACAACGGCGTCAAGGTGCGGTACGCCGCACCGATGTCCGTCACCTCGCTATGCCCGTCGTGAAAAGCGCCGCATGCCATGATGACCATGGCCATATTGACGAGCCCGGCCACCGTCAAGGCGATCACGACCTCCGCATTCGAATAGCGAACGAGTTTTGCGCGTTCTTCTTCAGTGCGCGGCCTGACGCGGTCACCCGTCAACCCCGAGTGCAAGAACAGCGCGTGCGGCATCACCGTCGCGCCGACGATGCCGGCCGAGACGACGAGAGCCTCTCGATCGGGCACCGTCGGCACCAGCACGCCATGCAGAACGGCACCCCAGGGGACGGTGACGAACAGCAACTGCGCCACATACGCAATGGCGATCAGGCCCACGAGCGCACCGATCGCGACTTCGAGCGGCCGGAATCCGTGCCGTTGAAGCAGCAGCAACGCCCAGGTGAAAGCGGCCGTCACCGCCATGCCGAACAACAAGGGAACGTGCGCGAGCAGCGAGAACCCGATCGCGCCGCCAAGGAATTCGGCCAGATCGGTCGCCATCGCAGCGATCTCGCTCACCGCCCACATCGCCAGAACCACCGGCCGCGGCAGACGTCGCGCACAGAGCGCCGCCAGGCTCGACTCGCTCACGATGCCGAGCCTGGCGGAAACGGCTTGGAACAGCATCGCCACGAGGTTCGCGAACAGCACGGCCCATAGCAACGTGTAGCCATACGCGGCGCCGGCCTGCAGGTTCGTCGCCAGGTTGCCGGGGTCCATGTAGGCCACCGACACGACCACGGCTGGGCCGGCGAACGGCAACAGCAGTTGCACGCCGCGCCGCCGGCCTTCGAGCGCCTCGCGCACTTGCGACGTGGTGTGCTCGCTCCAGCTTCGTTCGCGTTCGGACAGCGGCGTGTCGTTCATGTGCCAGTCCCCGTTCAAAGCCGAACGATCGGCGCAGCGCACGGCCAGGGAGGCTTCCGCCGTGCCTGCGTCTCGTTCGAACTTTTCCTCTCAAGTGCCAAGTTTGGCAGGGTTTGTCCATTTCGGCAGCGCCCGCCGGAGCCGACGTGCCGCTCGATGCGGGAATGGAACCTGCTGCCTGCAACGCGTCTGCCAGATCCATCGACGATCCGCATGAAAACGCCGCGCGCCTTCCCATTCCACGCCTTGCGAATGCCGCCGCGCCTCGCCCGCATGGCGCGGTACGGGCGAGCCTGCGCAAGCGCCGTGCCGGTGATGGCCGCGGCCGCGCCGCTAGAACACAGCACACTCGCGCCCGCGGGCATTCAGGCCGAACACATCGTGCGGCTATGGAATCTGACGCTCGTCGTCTGCGGCGTCGTATTCGCCAGCGTGCTGGTCTGCGTCTCGTTCGCGCTGTTGCGTCGTCGCGGCGCCGAACGCACGACTGCGCCGAATTTGGCGCCCTACGCCGCGCCGGAGCGGCGCACCCAACGAGCGGTCGTCGGTGCGAGCGCCTTGTCGGTCGTGCTGCTTGTCGGGTTGATCGTCGCGGACGTATCGACCGACCGTGCGTTGTCGAAGCTGCCCGTCTCCGATGCCCTGCACATCGATCTGACAGGCGGCAATGGTGGTGGCAAGCGCGCTATGCGGCCGACGGCGGACGCCCCGCATTCGTCACCGCCAACGAACTGCACATACCCGTTGGCAGGCCAGTGGTGATCACGCTCGGCGCGCTCGCCGCGATCAACCATAAAACGATCGCGCGCCGCTTCATCGCCACCACGTTCGCCTCGTTCCTGATCGCGGGCCTGCTCGCGCTCGTCATGCGCCTGCAGCTTGCGCGGCCGAACAACCATGTGGTCGGCCCAAATACATACGATGCGCTGTTCACGTTGCACGGCACGACGATGATGTTCCTGTTCGCCGTGCCCGTGATGCAGGCGGTCGCCGGTTATCTGATCCCCCTGATGGTGGGCGCGCGCAGCATTGCCTTCCCGCGAATGAACACCTACGCGTATTGGATGTTCTTGTTCAGCTGCCTGACGCTCTATGGCGCCGCGCTGCTCGGCGCCGCGCCGCAAGCCGGTTGGTTCAGCTACGTGCCGCTTGCCGGTCCCAACTATGGACTCGGCAAAGGCCCGGACATCTGGGCGCAAATGATCACGTTCACCGAATTGTCGGGCCTGCTCGAAGCGATCGTGCTGATTACGACCATTCTGAAGATGCGCGCGCCCGGCATGTCGCTGAACCGCATGCCGCTGTTCGCGTGGGCCACGCTCGTCACGCAGTTCATGGTCATCTTCGCCATGCCCTCGATCATGCTGGCCAGCACCGCGTTGATTTTGGACCGGCTGGTCGGCACGCAGTTTTACAACCCGTCGCTCGGCGGCGACGTGCTGCTTTGGCAACATTTGTTTTGGTTCTTCGGCCACCCCGAGGTGTACCTGATCTTCATCCCTGCGCTAGGCTTCATTTCGTCGGTTCTGCCCACCTTCGCGCGTCGGCCCATCTTCGGCTATACGGCCATCGTCCTCGCCTTGATCGCCACGGCCTTTCTCGCATTCGGGCTTTGGGTGCATCACATGTTCGCCACGAGCATCCCCACCCTTGGCAAAAGCTTTTTCACGGCCGCAAGCGTCATGATCGCCGTGCCTTCCGCGATCCAGATCTTCTGCTGGGTCGCCACCCTCGTCACCGGCCGGCTCAATCTGAAGACGCCGTTGTTGTTCGTCCTCGCGTTCTTCTTCATCCTCGTGATCGGCGGAATGACCGGCATCATGCTGGGCGCGGTTCCGCTCGACTTGCAATTGCACGACACCTACTTCGTCGTCGCTCATCTTCATTACGTGCTGCTAGGCGGCGCCGTGTTCCCGTTGTTCGGCGCGGTCTACTACTGGTTCCCGAAAGTCACGGGACGAATGCTCGACGAACGGCTCGGACGTTGGCAATTCTGGCTGTTCTTCATCGGCTTCAACGTCGCTTTTTTTCCCATGCATTGGCTCGGGCTCCATGGCATGCCCCGGCGCATCTGGACTTATTCGAGCGACATGGGATGGTCCGGCCTCAACCTGCTCTCCAGCATCGGCGCGGCCACGATCGCACTCAGCATCCTGCTGTTTCTCGTCAACATCGTTCGCAGCCATTGGCGCGGCCAGGCCGCGGGCTGCGATCCGTGGGGCGGCGCCACGCTCGAATGGAGCACCGCCAGTCCCCCGCCGCCGCACAATTTCGATGCGATCCCCGTCGTGCATGGGCGCGATCCGCTGTGGGATGCGCCGCGCTCGCCTGCGTACGTGTCGGGGCTCGCAACCGATGCGCGCGAGGTGCTCGTCACCACGGCGCTCGATGCCGAGCCGGATCTGCGGCCGCTTTTCCCGCAACCGTCGATTTGGCCGTTCGTCAGCGCCGTCGCGACGACCGTGCTCTTCATCGGGTCGGTATTCACGCCGTGGGCCGTGGTGTGGGGTTCCGTGCCCGTGGCCGTCACGTTGACGGCGTGGTTTTGGCCATCCCGGCGTCAAACGGCGCAGGCCCTCGCGTTGGAGCGCAGACCATGAGCGCACGCGCATCGGCCGGAAAGCCCCGCGCACCCGCCTATGGGGAGCCGGGCGGCAGCGCCGCTTCGCAGCGCAGCGGCATGCCGACAGCACCCGTGCCCGATACCCTGGATGTGCGGCATTTGCCGAGCTTCGGCTTTGGCGCGCGCAGCCTGATGTGGTGGGCCACTGCCGGTCTCATGTTGATCGCCGCGTTCTTCTCCGGCTGGCTCGCGCTGACGCTCGTGTTCGTTTCGCCGCTCGACGCGCTGACCGGCGCGCTGTTCTCCGCGCACATGGTCCAGCACGAGGCAATGATGCTCGTGTGCGCGCCGCTGATCGTGCTAGGACGGCCACTCGGCGTCATGCTGTGGGCATTGTCTCGCCCGGTGCGCCTTGCGATCGGCCGCCTGCTGCACACGCACGCATGGACGCGATGCTGGCGGCGGCTCGCCTCGCCGCTGTGGGCCTGGTGGCTGCACGCCATCGCGCTGTGGGCTTGGCACGCGCCCCGCTTGTTTGAAGCCGCACTGGCCAACGCCGGCGTCCACACCCTGCAACACGCGAGCTTTCTGCTCACGGCGCTGCTATTTTGGCGCGGTATCGTCGGCGAAATGGCGACGCGGCGCAGCACGGGGTCCGCGATGCTGTCGCTGTTCACGACCATGGTTCATACGGGCGCGCTGGGCGCGCTCATCGCCCTCGCGCCGGGCGTTTGGTACCCGTCGTACATCGAACCGACGAGCGCACTGGGTATGGATCCGCTCCAAGACCAACAGTTGGGCGGCCTCATCATGTGGGTTCCGGGCGCGCTCGCGTATCTGATCGGCGCATTGGCCGTGGCCTCGCGTTGGCTGCGCGAGCGGCCCGGGCACCGCTGGCGGCCGGCCGCCCAGGACCGCCCCGCCCTCGAGGAGACGCGATGACCAAACCACCGCGCATGGCAACGGATCTGCTCGCGCTGACGCTACCGGCAGTGCTTGCGATCGCGATGGGCGGCGCGAAACATAGCGTGCCGCCACCTGCGCCGCCGGTCGATGCGGCCGTGCTTGCGCGCGGAGAGTACGTCGCAAAGGCGGCCGACTGCGCGGGATGTCACACCGCGCCCGGCGGCGGGGCGCCATTCGCCGGAGGGCTCGCGATGGGTTCCCCGTTCGGCACGATCAAAACCAGCAACATCACGCCCGATCCGCGCTACGGCATCGGCCGCTATACGCTGCAAGAGTTCGACCGTGCGGTTCGGCACGGCGTCGCGCGCGGCGGCAAGGCGCTCTATCCGGCCATGCCCTACCCCGAGTTTTCGAAGATGTCGGATGACGATCTGCGGGCGCTCTACGCTTATTTGATGCAACGCGTAGCGCCCGTCGCGAAACCCAACGAGCCGGCCGACGTTGCTTTTCCGTTCAATCAGCGTTGGACTCTATTCGGTTGGCAGTGGGTGTTCATGCCGCGCGGCGGATTCAAGTCTCGCGCCCCTGCCGATCCGCAATGGACGCGCGGCGCGTACCTCGTGCAATCGCTCGGCCACTGCGGCGCGTGCCACACACCGCGGGGATGGGGTTTTCAAGAGCGCGGTTACGACGAAACGGCGTCGAGGTTTCTCACCGGCGGAATCAATGATCACTGGTTCGCAGCGAACCTGACTGGCGACGCAGGCTCCGGCCTTGGCCGCATGGGCGAAGCCGACATCGCACGGTTCCTGAAAACCGGTCACGCAGGCGGCAGCGTGGCCTACGGCAGCATGGTCCAGCAAATCGAGGACAGCACGCAGTACCTGACCGACGCCGATCTCTTGGCCATCGCTCACTATTTGAGAAGTCTGCCGCCGCAGCAAGCGTCCGGCGCCTATGCGCCCGCGACGCAGCCGGGGCGCGCGCCGAGCAACGGCAATCGCGTCCCCGATGCGCAATCGGTCGGTTATGTCGTCTATCGTTCGTTCTGCGCAAAGTGCCACGGTGACGACGGCAAAGGCGTGCCCAATGTCATTCCCGCGCTCGCGGGCAATGCGTCGGTTTTGGCGAAAGACACGACGTCCTTGATCCGCTTGATGGTGGAAGGCGGCAACAGCCCCGCGACGCTGACGGGGCCGCCACGCCAGCGGATGCCCGGGTTCGCCGGTCTGATCTCGAATGCGCAAATGGCCGATGCGCTAACGTACGTTCGCGGCGCCTGGGGCAACGTCGCGCAGCCGGTTTCGGGCAACGACGTCGCGTCGCTACGCGAGATCTTGCACAAATGAGTCGTTGCTTAGGATAACTAACGTTCTACCGCCGCCGGCGACAGATGCTAGCGGCTCGCTGTACCTCCCGGTGAGCCGCGCGGCGCCTTCGCTCGACATGCCCGGCTCAGCTGCTTTGCAGCATGCGCCCCGTTACGGCTGCCGTTGTCCGCCTTGCTGACGAGGCATCTTCTGCTGATTTTGCTGTTGTTGCCCCGTCGGCTTGCTGTGCTGTTGCTGCCGCGGGTTGCTCGGGGCGGTGTTGCTCGGCTTCGCGTGCGACATGACGATCCTCCATTCGGTTGTCGGTCTGGACTTGCTGCACGTTTCCTGCACGTTACGGGCTCGCAACGAGCATTCCCGCTTCACCGGCCAAGCGCTCAAATGCGCTTGTCGTGCGGCCGTAAGACAGGCGCTTTACACTGCGCGTATCGCACACCTGCCGCGCAAGCGCCTGCTCCATGCCGATCTCATCGCCGTTCGTCCGCTCGTCCACCGCTCCCCGCAACCGCTTCGAGGAGGGCTGACCATGCCCTCCTGTCCCGCATTGTTCATTGGCGCCGTCGCCTCGGGCCAAGGCAAAACGACCATCGCAGCCGCGCTAGCGCGCGCTCATCGCCGTCGCGGTCTGCGGGTGCGCGTCTTCAAGACTGGGCCCGACTTCCTCGATCCGACTATCCTCGAGCGCGCCAGCGGCGCCCCCGTCGATTCGCTCGATCTGTGGATGGTGGGTGAAAGCGCGTGCCGGCAACGATTGGCCGAGGCGGCACGCGAGGCCGATCTGATCATCGTGGAAGGGATGATGGGCCTGTTCGACGGCACGCCGAGCGGCGCGGATTTGGCATCGCGTTTCGGGCTGCCCGTCGCCGCCGTCGTCGACGCCCAGGCCATGGCGCAGACCTTCGGCGCGATCGCGCTTGGGCTTGCACGCTTTGACCCTTCGCTCGACTTTCACGGTGTCTTCGCCAATCGCGTCGGTTCGGACTACCATGCGCAGCTGTTGAAGGACGCCTTGCCCGACGACGTACGATGGCTCGGCCATGTGCCGGGTTCCGAAGACATCTCGCTACCCGAGCGGCATCTGGGCCTTCACGCGGCGATCGAGATCGACGATCTCGACGCGCGCATCGATCGCGCCGCCGACGCGCTGGCCGCAACGGCGCTCGCGCAATTGCCGCCGCCGGTCGACTTCGACGCGCCGCCCGAGCCGCCGCTGCCCCGGCTGCTCGATGGCCTGCACGTCGCCGTGGCACGCGACGCCGCGTTCTCGTTCGTGTATCCCGCCAATTTGCGCTTGCTGTCCGCGCTGGGCGCGCGGGTCACCGAGTTTTCGCCGCTGGCCGACGACGCCTTGCCGGCAGCGACCGACGCGGTCTACCTGCCCGGCGGCTACCCCGAACTTCATGCTCCGGCGCTCGCGCGCAACACGCGCACGTCGAGCGCGATCCATGCGCACGCAGCGGCAGGCAAGCCGCTGTTTGCCGAATGCGGCGGCATGCTTTACCTGCTCGACACGCTAACCGACAGCGCGGGCCAGACCACGCCGATGCTCGGGTTGCTGCCCGGCCGCGCTACCTTGAGCAAGCGACTCGCCGCGCTGGGCATGCAGTCGATTGCCGGCGTGCACGGCGAGATGCGCGGCCATACGTTTCATTATTCGCATGTCGAGACGCCTCTCGCGCCAGCGCTCATCGCGCGCTATGCGCAATCGGACGCGCCCGGCGAGGCGATATATCGCGTTGGCACAATCGTCGCCTCATACCTGCACGGATATTGGCCCTCCAACCCGGATTTCATCGCCGCACTCTTTCATGGCCACGCAATTTGACGATGACGAACGCGCGGCTGTCTACCGCGCCATTTACGAACGCCGCGACATGCGTCACTTCGTACGCAAGCCGGTCGACGCGGCGGTGCTATCGCGATTGATCGGCGCGGCCCATCACGCGCCGAGCGTCGGTTACATGCAGCCGTGGCGCATCGCGCGCATCACGGACACGGCGCTGCGCGCCGCACTGCATGCCGCCGTCGAACGCGAGCGCGTACGCACGGCCGAGGCACTAGGCGAGCGCCAGGACGAATTCATGCGCCTGAAAGTGGAAGGCATGCTCGATTGCGGCGAATTGCTCGTGATGTCGCTGATGGACGGCCGCGACAAACACGTCTTTGGCCGCCGCACGATGCCCGAGATGGATCTCGCCTCGGTTGCCTGCGCCATTCAAAACATGTGGCTCGCGGCGCGCGCCGAGGGGCTCGGCATGGGGTGGGTATCGCTGTTCGATGTCGACGAAGTGCGCGACCTCATGCGCATGCCCCCCGGCGCGAAACCCGTGGCGATTTTATGTCTGGGCCATGTCGAAGCGTTCTATCCGCGGCCGATGCTCGAACTCGAAAAATGGGCCGAGCGGATGCCGATCGACGAATGCGTGTTCGAGAATTATTGGCCTTCGGATCGGCCGGCCACCGAGACACCCCGGGACGAATGACCCAAGGGGCGATCTAGCTTTCGCAACGGTAGAAGTCCATGTGCTGGCCGGCTGCCACGGCGCGGCGCAGCCAATCGGGGGGATCCCCGTATCCATCCCACGTGTTGCCCATCGCGTCGCGATAAAGAATGGGCCGCTCCGCCTGCTTATCGGCGGAAATCGATTCGGCAACGGCTTCCACGGTAATGCCGTATTCGTCCATGCGGCGTCGCAGCCAGCGAATCAACCGTTCGCGAGCTTCGCCTTCAAGCTGTTCCATCGATGATTCCGGTTATGGTTGATGCGGGGGCGGGTGAAAGCCCCTGTGACCCGAGCCGAATCATACTCGACTCGCGGCCGAAAGGTCGCAGCCGCACGACGGCGCTTGCCCATAAGGCAGCGCACGATTGTCTTCAAGCGGTGTCGACTCGAATTATCGATACAAAAGCGATAAAAAGCAAAACCATAAAAAGGCAGTGTCTCTTTCTCTTCTTCCCTGCACGGAACGTTCCCGCCGCCGGCCGCTCATGCCTGTCGCATGAGCGGCGTCGGCGCCGGTGCGCACGAATTTGTCACACGTTTACGGGGCCGAGCGCCGCAATGCTTCGGAAAAACGCGCCCCGCCTCGTGCGCAATCGCGTAGGGGCGTTGACCGATGCAAGCCGAGCGATCCCCGCAATGTACACGCTTGCTTGCAAGGTGGAAGAACCATCAAGTGCATACCGTTATTTCTCTCTCATAATTTGTTTCGCCATGGCATTGGATATTCGGACGACATTGCGTCGATTAAGGGTGAATTCAACGTTCACGCCACCGATCCGACTTGCGCACCGGCATCGTCTCAGCTCCCGAAAACACTCACCTTTTAGAGGATACGAAGCTTGCCGCGCGCCCCAATCGCGTCGTCGAGAAACCCGTTCCAACCTCGCCTTGGTGAACCGCGTCCATTGGAGGCCACGGCCGAATCCCTTGATACGTCACGGGCCGACGCCGAAAACGGCGCTCGTCGCCGGCTCGTTACAAGGTGAGGTTTTTCGGGAGATGCGGAGACGAAGCCACGCGTCGCCGAGGCGCTCCCGAAACCGCTCACCTTTGGCGTGCACCGCAATCCCGAGCGAACCGCGAGCCTCGCGCCATCCGCACCCCCGCGCCGCGGCGACGAGTCTTCCGCCTCAAATCGACGGCATGCGTTTCGACTCTTTCGTCGCCGCCGGAGCACTCGCGCGCTCTTCCGCCGCGGCTGCTCGCGGCGCGCCGGAGGCCAAGCGCGCCCGCATCGCCGCGTTCATCGCTTCCTCGATGCGCTCCTTGTTGTACGGTTTGCGCAACAGCATCGCCCCTGCAAGCGCCTGGTGATTGCTGTCGTCGGGCAGCGCATCGTAGCCCGTCGCGAAGATCACGCGCAGGCCGGGCTGCAACGCCAAAGCCCGCATCGCCAGTTCGTCGCCCGACAAATCGGGCAGCGAGATATCGGTGACGATCACGTCGAACGCCTGCTCGCTGAGCAGCCGCAACGCATCGGACGCATCGCCCGCTTCGGTGACCGTATGCCCGAGGTAGCTCAGCATGTCGGCCGTCGTGAAGCGCACCATCGCGTCGTCGTCGACGAGCAGCACGCGCGCGCTGAGCCGCGAGGGCTCCGGCACCGGTTCGGGCGGAGAAGGCGCCGGCAAGCTCTGCGCCTGAGCGCGCATGCCCGAGCTGCGCGGCTGATTGCGCAGGACACTGCGAATCTTGCGCGCCATGGCTTCGCGGCTGTACGGCTTGCTGAGCAGATCGACGCCGTCATCGAGCCGCCCGCCATGCACGATCGCGTTATCGGTATATCCGGAGGTAAACAGCACGGCGATGTTGGGCAAACGCTCGCGCGCCTTACGGGCGAGTTCGGGACTGCTGAGCGGCCCCGGCATGACCACGTCGGTGAACAGCAGATCGATCGGCACGCCGCTTTCGACGATCGCTAGAGCGCTTTGCGCCTCTTTCGCACGCAGCACGCGATAGCCCAGTTCCGAGAGCAAATCGACGACCGTCCCGCGAACGTCCTCGTCGTCTTCCACAACGAGAATCGTCTCGCTGCCGCCCGTGATCGGTCCCGTCTCCACCTCGGTTTCCACGTCTTCGGGCTGGCGGGCACGCGGTAGATAAATTCGAACCGTCGTGCCGTGCCCGACTTCGCTGTAGATCTTGATGTGCCCGCCCGATTGCTTGACGAAACCGTACACCATGCTCAGCCCGAGCCCCGTTCCTTGTCCCTCGGGCTTGGTCGTATAGAACGGCTCGAAGACGCGCTCCAGCAATTCCCCGGGTATGCCACAGCCCGTATCGGTGACTGCCACCATCACGTATTGCCCGGCCGCTACATCGCCATGACGGGCGACGTACGTGTCGTCCAAGTACGCATTGCCCGCTTCGATCGTCAGCTTGCCCTGACCTTGCATCGCATCGCGCGCGTTGATGGCCAGATTCAACAGGGCGTTTTCGACCTGCACGGTATCGACGAAGGTGTTCCACAAACCGCCGGCGATGATCGTTTCGATCTCCACGCCCTCGCCCAGCGAACGACGCAGCATATCGTCGATGCCACGCACGAGCCGGCCAAGGTTGACCGTTTTCGGCGACAGCGGTTGCCGCCGGCCGAACGCAAGCAGTTGCGACGCAAGGCGCGAGCCGCGCGAGGTGGCCGCAATTGCCGTCTGCAAACGCTGTTCGGCGCGTACATTGCCCGCCACGTCGCGCCCCAGGAGTTGCAAGTTGCCGGCGATGACCTGCAGCACGTTGTTGAAATCGTGCGCGACGCCTCCGGTCAGTTTGCCGATGGCTTCCATCTTCTGCGCTTGCCGCAATTGCGCTTCGGTATGCGCACGCTCGGCGATCGCCGCGGCCACGCGCCGCTCGAGCACGAGATTCGCCTCCTGCAGAATCCGCTCGGATTCCTTGCGATGGGTGATATCGATAATGGAGCCGATGTAGCCGAGGAAGGCGCCATCGTCGCTGAAGCGAGGCGCCGCCGCCGCCAAGGCCCAACGATAGACACCGTCCGCGCGACGCACGCGGCACTCCGCGCGAAACGGCTCGCCGTTGCTCGATGCCGACAGGAGCGCGCTTTCGTAGTGCTCGCGATCTTCGGGGTGCAACGCATTCCACGCACCGTCGCCCACGGCCTCGTCCAGCGATTGCCCCGTGAACTCGCACCACAGGCGATTCAAATAAGTGAGCGAGCCGGTGGGATCGCTCACCCACATCATCACCGGCGCATGATTGGCCATGTTACGAAAGCGCGCCTCGCTCTCGAGCAACTCGCGCGTGGCGTCTCTGCGCAACCGGGCCATCTCGAGGTTGGCATTGACGCGCGCCATCAACTCGCGCGCCGAAAACGGTTTGATCAGGTAATCGTCGGCCCCGGATTCGAGGCCTTCGACCTGGGCCTCCTCCCCCGCCCGCGCCGACAACATGACGACCGGGAGATACTTCACCTGCGCATCGCCGCGGATCTCGCGCAAGAGACCAAAGCCATCGAGACCGGGCATCATCACGTCGGTCAGCACGAGGTCGGGCTTCTCGCGTCGAATCGCTTCCAGCGCCGCGCGACCGTCGGCCGCCGTCTCTACGTTCCAGCGCTGGCGCAACAGGCGGCCGATGTAATCGCGCATATCTGGGTTGTCGTCCACCACCAGCACACGCGCTCCGATCGTGCCGCGGCCGAATGACCATGGCCCCATGTCCGCGGCAAACGCGCTCGGCGCATCGGGATCGCCATCCACTTCGACGTCTTCTTGCGCGCGCTCGCCTTCGCTTCGCGGCAGCCAGCCCAACACCTCTTCGACATAGGCATCGGCGCGCCCGGATTTGACCTCGGAAACAGGCTTGGTGCCGATGCGTTCCGGCGGCAAGTGCCCCGTTCCAAACGGCACGCGCAGCGTAAACGTCGCGCCTTCGCCGAGCGCGCTCTCGACGTCGATGGTGCCGCCGTGCAGCTTGACAAGTTCTTGCACGAGCGCGAGCCCGATGCCGGATCCTTCGAACGAGCGGCTACGCTGCCCTTCTACACGGTGAAAGCGCTCGTACAACCGAGGCAACTCGCGCGGCGGAATGCCGACGCCCGTATCGCGCACGACGACTTCGGCGGCCGCGCCATCGGCCGACACACGGGTGGCGACGCCGATCTCGCCTTCGAACGTAAACTTGAACGCGTTCGATACGAGGTTCAGAACGATCTTCTCCCACATGTCGCGATCGACATGGACGGGTTGCGGCAACGGCTGACAATCGATCGACAGCTTCAGATTGGCGCGATCTGTCGCCGATTCGAAGTTCGACGCAAGCTCAGCCGTCAGCTTCGCCAAATCGGTCGGCTCGAACGTCGCGACGGCACGGCCCGCCTCGATACGTGAAAAATCCAGCAACGAATTGACAAGCTTGAGCAGCCGCAAACCGTTGCGATGCGCCGTCACGAGCCGCTTGCGCTGCGCGAGCGGCAGCGTTGCCGCCGCGGTGTCGTCGAGCACGTCTTCGAGCGGTCCAAGCATCAACGTGAGCGGTGTGCGAAATTCGTGACTAACGTTGGAATAGAACGTCGTCTTTGCGCGATCGATTTCGGCCAGCGCCTCTGCGCGCCGCCGTTCGGCTTCGTATGCCTGCGCCTGGGCGATGGCCGCGCCGATTTGACCCGCGACGAGCCCCACGAAGGCGCGATAGTTCGCATCGAACAGACGAAACGGGTTCAACCCGACGACGAGCGCCCCCGCCCGCCCCGTCTCGCCCGAACGCGAGAGTGGCATCACCACGGCCTGCGCCGGCGCTTCCGGCCATGGCCCCTTCGGCAACGGCGACGCCAATGATCGTTGAAAATCCGACACGACGATAGGCGCATGGGTTCGAACCGCTTCATGCACGGGCCACAAGGCCGATCCATCCGACGAAAGGCACGCCGGCGCGGCTTCGTGGGCGCCATCGATGCCCGATGCGCCGACGAGCTTCATGTCGCCCTCGCCCGGCTCGGCCAAATAAAGCAGTGCGAACGGCAGGTCGCGATCGTCGGCGCCCAGCGCCCGGACGCAGCATTCGCTCGCCTCCTGCCAACTACGCGCGTTCGTCGCGCCGGCGGCGACATCGCGCAACAAGGCGAGCTGTCGTTCGCCGATCACGCGCTGCGTGTCGTCGGTGTTGGCGCAAATGATTCCGCCGACGCTACCGTCGTCGCTGGGGATAGGGCTGAACGAGAATGTGTAATACGTTTCCTCGCGATAGCCGTTGCGCTCCATAATCAACGGTTGCGCTTCGACGTAGATGGCGTCGCGCCCGCTCATGGCGAGCTCGAGCATTTCGCTGATGTCGTCCCAGAGTTCCGGCCAAACTTCGGATACGGCATGCCCAAGCGCCCACGGATGCTTGCCGCCGACGATCGAACGATATGCGTCGTTGTAAAAATAGACCAAGGAAGCGCCCCAGCCGATCCACATCGGCTGCCGCGAATTGAGGATGATCCGTAGCGCCAGCTTCAGGTTCTGGGGCCACGTTTCCGGCTCGCCGAGGGGCGTCGAGCGCCAATCGTAGGTGCGAATGAGCTGCCCAAGCTCGCCCCCGCCGGACAGGAAATGAGTGTGATCTCGGTTGGGCAACATATCGGATGCGTCGCTCATTGAGGATTCCTGTTTCGGTTTGATCGCAAAGATAAGCTCATGGCGCGCAAAAACCAATACGGTTGCTTCGGCATCGAATGGCGAGTCGCAACAGAGGTGGGAAAGCCACGCCGCAACGTCACACGCACAGCAAAAATTGCCGCGAGGGCGTGGCACCGGAAAATTGAACCGATCTTCGGCAAACGGCCTACCGGAGCGTTTGGAGATGTCCTGCGGCCGCATCCCAGCCGTCCGCGATCTAGCGGCGATGCAAATGCCCAACAGTGTCGACTAGCACGGCGCATGCCCGAGCCGGGACGCCGGGCCAATATCGTAACGACAGCGCACGCCCCTCTCGCTTAGGAATCCTAATGAACCTGCTCGACGGGAGAGTCATCGCCAGGCGCGTGGACGAGCCCGGCGCAACTTTCTCTACGCGATCGCGCCCTCGGCCTCTGCAGAGGGAGGGCCTGCCGATATGGCGCTTCGCCCGTACTCGCGCGGCTGAGGCGCGGCAATCTGGGCGAAGCGCCTCAAGCAGTCAGCCGACGATCAACGCAAGCGCGTAGCGAATTCGGCCACGCGCCTGCCGAGCAAGCGGGCTGTTTCGAGATCGCCCGAGCGCGGCGCTTCTTCGGGCGATGCGTCGGAGGGTGAAATCGCCAACGCACCGGCAAAGCCCGCGGTCCAATTGACGTCCGATGGCCCGTGTTCTTTTTTGTTGGCGGGCATGAGGCCTGTGCCGATCCAGACTTGGCCATGCTGCTGCGATAGCGTCCAGAAATATTCCATCGTGGAGAACTTGTCGCCGTTCGTCGAAGCCGATGTCGTGAACCCGGCTGCAAGCTTGTTCTTCCAGCCTTGCGTGAACCACACCTTCGAGCTGGCGTCGGCGAACTTCTTGAACTGCCAGGCAGGGCCGCCCATGTATGTCGGGCTGCCGTAAATCAGCGCATCGGCTTTCGCGATTTCTTCCCACGCGCCCTCCGGCAAGTCGCCATTGGCGTCGATACGGTAAAGCGTCGCCTTCGCGCCCGTTTCGGACGCGGCACCGGCTTGCACCGCTTCCGCGAGTTTGACGGTGTGGCCGTAGCCGCTGTAATAAACGATTGCAACGGTTGTCATGAACGAGAACCTCGATCGATAGAAAAACGCCAAGGAAATGGAGCGATCGCCCGACGCCGTGCGCGGGACGCACTCGTGCGTCCCGCAGGCCAGAGCGACCGATGCCGCCGCCAAGAAGCTCGTGCGAGCGGACCGGCGAAGTGTATCGCCCAAATGCGAAATGCGTCGGCGAACGCGTTCGAGGCAAGCCGTTCGGCAAGGGAACGCATCCGAAGCAGCGCGCCCGGCTCCCGATAAAGCTCACCTTTGGCGGCTGGCGGTGCGTGCGGCGCTGTTTTACCGTTCCGGGCGACATCATCGACTGGTCGTCCAACCCCTGGAATTGCCTATCGAATACGACATGCGAGCGACCAG
The DNA here is from genome assembly GCF_029522115.1 of Trinickia sp. Y13. Classification (GTDB taxonomy): domain Bacteria; phylum Pseudomonadota; class Gammaproteobacteria; order Burkholderiales; family Burkholderiaceae; genus Trinickia. Next base: position 41,770 of record NZ_JAKWFK010000007.1, read on the forward strand.
GTCTTCGGCGGTCACCCAGGCGGGGAGCGGCGTGGCAGCGCTCGCGAGCGCGCCGGAACGGTACGCAGGAAGGTCACAGAAAGCGGGGCGGCTCACGCCGCTAAAGGTGAGGGTTTACGGGAGGGGCGGGGGTGCTCGACCCGCTCCGAATGGCGAGCCCGATTCGACCATATTCGTCCGACACCGTGGATACATGCTCGCGTGCCCTCAGCCCGTGAGGTGAGAGTTTTCGGGAGAGCGAACTCGCCCGTTTGACCTGCGTCAACAGCGTCGCGCGTCGCACGCGTACGGTGTCCAACAAGCATGCCAACCCCGCTCCGCGAGCGAAAGGAGTTCAAAATGCACAACAGTTTGAGTCGAACGATATCGGGCCTCGTGGTCGGCGCAGCCATCGCGAGCTGCATCGGCCTGGCGAGTCCGCGCGCGTTTGCGCAAGCGGCTAGCGCGCCTGTCGCAATGCAAGGCGTCACCTACCTGACCGGCGGCATCGGCGAAGACGACGTGAAGCAATTGCGCGCCGCCGCCGCGAAGTACGACTTGCGCGTGACGTTTGCGTCCAAAACCGGTGCCTACCTCTCCGATATCGACGTGTCGATCTCCACCGAGTCGAAGCGCGAAGTGCTCTCGATCCGGACGGAAGGGCCGCTTCTGTTCGTTAATGTGCCGCCGGGCCGCTATCTCCTCGCAGCCAACTATGCGGGCAAAGCGCAAACCAAGCACGTCACCGTTCCCCCAAAGGGAGCCGTAGAGATCGTTTTGCGTTGGGACGACGCCGACGCGGGCAGCGCGAGCGGCGCAACGGTCCAACATTGACCGGGCTGCCCGCGGCGGGCCGCCCGGCCCACGCCGAGTTCGGCTCCTTAGGCCGGAGCAGCGGAGTTAGCGCCGCTTTGCCGCTCCCGCTCCGGTTCCGCTGCCCTTTTCGCTTCCGCTTCCGCGATGCGGCGCTTCACCGCCACAAAGCTATCCGGCGTAACCGACACGGAATCGATGCCGCACTCCACCAGAAAGCGTGCGAAGTCCGGGCGGTCGCTCGGCGCTTGACCGCATAGCCCCACCTTCACGCCGCATCGATGCGCTGCCTCGATGACGTGGCCGATCATCCACTTCACCGCTTCGTCCTCTTCGTCGAAAAGGGAGGCCAGCTCGGCCGAATCGCGATCGACGCCAAGGGTCAATTGCGTCAAGTCGTTGCTGCCGATCGAGAACCCGTCGAAGCGGGCCGCGAACGCCTCCGCGAGAATCACGTTCGACGGAATTTCGCACATGACGTAGACCTCGAGTCCGTCTTGCCCGCGCACGAGCCCCTGCTCGGCCATGACCGCCAGGACGCGGTCGGCTTCTTTCGGCGAGCGGCAAAACGGGATCATGACGACGACGTTCTTGAGGCCGATTTCACGGCGCAACCGGTCGATGGCCCGGCATTCGAGCGCAAACCCTTCTCGATACCGCGGCGAATCGTACCGCGATGCGCCGCGAAAGCCGAGCATCGGATTCTCTTCCTTGGACTCGAATTCCGTCCCGCCGATCAGGTTCGCGTATTCGTTGGTCTTGAAGTCGCTCATGCGAACGATCACGGGCCGCGGATAATGCGCGGCGGCAATGCGCGCGAGACCTCGCGCAAGGCGCTCGACGAAGTACGCGGTCTTGTCTTCGTACCCCGCCGTGAGTTCGTCGATCGTTCTCTTCGCGACGGGATCGGTCAACGCCTCGTAACGCGCGAGCGCCATCGGATGAATCTTGATGTGATTGCCGATCACGAATTCCATGCGCGCGAGTCCCACGCCATCGGCAGGCAGCCGCCACCAGCGCAGCGCAGCCGCGGGATTGGCCAGATTGAGCATTACCTGCGTGCGCGTGACGGGAAGGTGGGCGAAATCGATGTCTTCGACCGTGAACTCGGCGCGCCCCTCATAGACGAACCCCTCGTTGCCCTGAGCGCACGATACGGTGATCTCTTGCTCGTCGTGCAACATGTGCGTCGCATTGCCGGTGCCCACGATGGCCGGCAATCCGAGTTCGCGGCTAACGATTGCGGCGTGCGACGTCCTTCCGCCATGATCGGTGACGATCGCAGCAGCACGGCGCATGAGCGGCACCCAATCGGGATCGGTCGTGCGCGTGACCAAAATCGCGCCGTCGACGAAATGCTCGGCGCGATGCGGGTTGTCGATGACGCACACCGTGCCGGCCGCAATGGCTTCGCCCACCGCCACGCCGGTCAACAAGCGCGGCCCCGCATGAACGAGGCGATAGGTTTTGATCGCACTCGCCTCGCGTCTGGACTGCACCGTTTCCGGACGCGCCTGCACGATGTAGAGCTCGCCGTTCATACCGTCTTTGGCCCACTCGATGTCCATCGGCTGGCCATAATGGCGTTCGATGTCGCACGCCCAACGCGCCAGCTCGAGGATCTCCGGATCGGTCAATACGAACGCGGCGCGCTCGGCTTTCGACGTGGGCACGTTCTTCGTCGGCGTTCGCGCATCGCTCGCGTAAATCACTTTCAGTTGCTTCTCGCCGAGCGTCTTGCCGATGATCGGGGTGAGCTCGTCATTGTCCAGCAGCGGTTTGAACACTTCGTACTCGTCCGGATCGACGGTTCCTTGGACGACGTTTTCCCCCAGGCCCCACGCCGCATTGATGACCACGAGCTTGTCGAACCCCGTTTCCGTATCGATGGAAAACATCACGCCCGCACCCGCGAGGTCCGAGCGAACCATGCGCTGCACACCGATCGACAACGCAACCTTCATATGATCGAAGCCTTTCGCTTCGCGATAGCTGATCGCGCGATTCGTGAAGAGCGACGCATAGCAACGCCGGCATGCCACGAGCAGCGCATGCTCGCCGCGCACATTCAAGAAGGTTTCCTGCTGTCCGGCGAAGCTCGCGTCGGGCAAGTCCTCGGCGGTCGCGCTCGAACGCACCGCGACATCCGTATCGGTCTCTCCCGCGCGTTCGCTCAGGTGCCGATACGCGGAACAGATCGCCTCGGCAATCGCGGCAGGCCACTCGCCGTGCACTATTGCACGGCGTATGGCCGCGCCCGCTTCGGCGAGCGTGAGCTTGTTGGCGGCCAAGTCGGCGAGCAGCGACGCGATCGTCTCGCGCAATCCATTGGCGTCGATGAAGGTCCAATAAGCGTGCGCGGTGGTCGCAAAGCCCGGCGGCACGCTGATGCCAGCACTGGCCAAGGTGCTTGTCAACTCGCCGAGCGAGGCGTTCTTGCCGCCGACGCGCGCCACATCGGTGCGGCGCACATCCTCCAACCACATGATCGACGTATCTTCAGACATCGCGGCGGCTCCTATCGGGGTTGCGTGAATGCGTCGAATGCCGACGTTGCAGCGCGCACGCATCGCTCGATTCGATTCTGAGCAGTGAGCCGCAAACGGCATTGACGTGAGTCAACCGTTGACGGTATGTCGAACGAGAAGCGGACACGAAGTCGTCGACTCCTATTGACCGAAATCAACTGCGACTTCGCTCGCGCGCCTATCGTGGAAATGTGAAAAACCATTTGCTCGAGATGCTCACGACCGAGGAGGAGCGCACACATGACTCAAATGCCCACGCTGACCTACGAGGCGCTCCCCGACGCCGCAGCCAAGCCTGCGCCCGAGGGCGCTCCGAAGGTTATCGAGTTGCCCCGCCCCGACCTGCTCTCGGGCATTTCGCTGCTTGCCGCCTTATCGTTTCGTGCGAGCACGCGCGAGTTCTCGCCCGCGCCGTTGCCCAAGCGCACGCTCGGCGCTCTGTTATGGGCTGCCGACGGCATCAATCGGCCGATCAGCGGCGGACGCACCGCGCCCTCCCCCCACGGTCGCCAAGAGATCGATATCTATGTCGCGCTGCCGCAGGGGGTCTACCGCTATGACCCGGCAACGCATAGTCTCGTGCTCAAGCGCGCCATCGATGCGCGCGGCATGACGGGCTATCAAGATTTCGTCGGCGCTGCGCCGCTCGACCTCGTCTACGTCGTGCGCACGTCGAAGCTGCTGACATTGCCGCCCGCTCAACGTGACACGTTTTCCGCCATTACCGCCGGCGCCATTTCGCAAAACGTATCGCTGTTTTGCGCGTCCGCCGGGTTGGCTACGGTCGTACGCGGTTGGATCAATCATCGCTTGCTCGCCGACGCGCTCAGCTTGAACGAGGATGAAGTGCCGATCCTCGCGCAAACGGTGGGCATGAATGTCGTTTCTCCGCCGTGACGAACCAAACGCAATACGAACGGAAACCGCCCGTCGGGCAGACCGCCGATGCCGAAGCGAAACTGCTGACGCTCGTGCGCGCGCTGGCAGAAGAGTTGCATGGCGAGGGTCCCGCTTATCCCGAAGTCACGCTCGACGCACGTCTCGAGCGCGATCTCGGCTTCGACAGCCTCGCGCGCGCCGAATTGCTGCTGCGCATCGAAACAGAGTTCGGCGTGCAGTTGCCCGTCGAAATCTTCGCCTCGGCTGCGACGGCTGCCGACGTTCTGGCCGCGCTAGCGGAAACGCATGCGAGGCAATCGACCGCCGCCGAGCGATCCGTGCCGCCATCGCCATCTCAGCCTGAAGCTGCCAATGCGGGGACGCTGGCCTGCCCAACCCAAGCGAACACGCTCATCGACGCGCTGCATTGGCACGCCGACCGTCACCCCGAGCGCACGCACATCGTGCTGATCGACACCGATGGCGTGACCGAAACGCACATCAGCTACGGCGAGCTTCGCGACCGGGCCATGCAAGTTGCGAGTGGCATGCGCCAACTCGGCATCGACCCCGGCGATACCGTGGCGCTCATGCTGCCCACGACGCGCGACTATTTCGTCGTCTTCATCGCGACGCTGCTGTGCGGGGCAGTTCCCGCGCCGATCTACCCGCCGCTGCGCATCGATCAGATTGCCGAGCACGTATCGCGTCATGCCGCCTTGCTGACGAATGCCGAGGTCAAAGCGGTCGTCACCTTCGATCAGGCCGCAGCCATCGGGCATTTGCTCAAAGCGCGCGTGCCGACTATCCGTCACGTGATGACCCCCGACGAAATCGAGCGCTTGCCGCCAGACAAAACCGTGCTCTCACAGCCCGGCGATCTAGCCTTGCTTCAATACACCTCCGGAAGCACGGGTACGCCCAAGGGCGTCCGGCTCACGCATGCGAACTTGCTGGCCAATATTCGGGCGATGGGCGCGCGTATCGACGTGCGGCCCGCGGACGTGTTCGTCAGTTGGCTGCCGCTGAGCCACAACATGGGCTTGATCGGCGCTTGGATGGGGCCGCTCTATTTCGGCGTGCCGCTCGTCGTCACCTCGACGCTGACGTTTCTCGCCCGCCCGGAAAGTTGGCTGAAGATGATCATGCGCTACCGCGGCACCATCACGGCCGCGCCCAATTTTGCGTACGATCGATGCGCGCGTCTTTCGGATACCCAGTTGAAAGACCTCGATCTGTCGTCGCTGCGATTCGCGTGCTGCGGCGCGGAGCCCGTGAGCGTGACGACGATGCGCGCCTTCTGCGACCGCATGCGTGCGATACATTTCGATCCTCTGGCGCTCGCGCCGGTCTACGGTCTCGCCGAGAACGGGCTTGCCCTCACGCTGCCTTTGCCTGGACGGGGCCTGTCGGTGGACACCGTGATGCGAAACGCGCTTCTCGTCGACGGCGTCGCCCTACCGGCCATCGGCGCCGGGGACCCGACGCAGACCGTCGAAGTCGTCGGCTGTGGGTCCGTCATCGACGATTCCGATATACGCATCGTCGACGAGCACGGGCATGCGCTCCCCGACAGGCGCGTGGGCCGTATCGAATTCCGAGGGTTGTCGGCCACGCAAGGCTATTACCGAAATCCCGCGCAGACGGCGGCGCTCATGGACGGCGACTGGCTGGACAGCGGCGATCTCGGCTACCTTGCCGATGGCACGCTGTACGTCACCGGCCGAATGAAGGACATGATCATTCGCGGCGGCCGGCACTTCTTTCCTTATGAACTCGAAGAAGCGATAGGCCGCCTGCCCGGCGTCATCGCGGGCGGCGTCGCGGTATGCGGCAGTGTCGACGCCGCACGAGGAACCGAGCGCGTCATCATCTTTGCGGAAACGTCCGAGGAAGGCGCTCAAGCGCGCACCCAACTGATCGAATGCATCGGCGCGGCGGCCGTCGAGTCCTTCGGCTCGCCCGCCGAACGCATCGTCCTCGTGCCGCCGGGCAGCGTTCCGAAAACGGCTGCCGGCAAGATCCGCCACGCCGCCATGCTCGACCGATTCGAGCGTGCCGAAGGCGCCGATCCCGCGTTGCAAACGCTGAGCGCCCCGCATGCCGGATGGCGTCAAGTTTCCGAGGCTGTGGCGGGCAGCGTGCCGGCTCTTGCGCGCCGGATGTTGCAAGAAATCCTTGCGATCGCGTATGGGCTATGGTGCTGGATGATCGGCACGGCGATCGCACTTGTGCTCTGGGCGCGCGTCGCGGCAAACGCCGACGCGCGGCAAAACTGTGAAAGCGCCGCCCGCAGCGCGCGCTTGTTCTTGCGCGCCACCGGCTTACGCGTGCAGTTCAACGCCGACGCCGCCCCGTTGCCGGCGTCCCCTTGCATCCTCGCCGCCAACCATACGAGTTATCTCGATAGCGTCGTGCTGCTCGCTTACCTGCCGCGCCCGGTGCGCATCGTCGCCAAGCGCGAATTGGAGAGCGCGCCCTTCATAGGGCGCTTTCTGAAGGCCCTTGGCGCGTACTTCGTCGAGCGAGCCGACTTTCGTGCGAGTCTAGAAGACGAACGCAAGCTCGTGCTCGCCGCACGGGATGACACGTTGCTGTTCTTCCCCGAAGGAACCTTTGGACGCGCAGCAGGCCTACGGCCATTCCATTTGGGGGCCTTTCGCGCCGCGTGCCTCGCTGGGCGTCCCATCGTGCCCATTGCACTGCGCGGCATACGCAACGTGCTGCGCGACGGAGATTGGTTGCCGCGACGCGCGCCGATCGCGATGACGTGGCTACCGAGCATCGCCCCCGCAGGGATCGATCTTCGATCGATGGCGATGTTGCGCACTGAAGTGCGTGCGGCGATCCTCGCTCACTGTGGCGAACCGGAACTCGTCGCGCACGAATAGCCGAGCAATCGTGGTCGACTGCTCGGCTAACCGGCTAGGGGACCGGACCGCCCGATCGGGCTAACGCCGCCAATAGGCGCGCACGAGCTTATCGCCGGGGCCGTATTTCAAATCCAGCGTGCCTTGGAACGCCGATTTCAGCGCTGATCCGAGATCGCGCGCCAAATGCACGCCCGTCGTGGTGACCACCGTGGCATCGCCCTCCGTCTCGATCGCGATGATGCGCTCCATCGGATGCTCCGCTCGCGCGCGAGCCGCGTGATGGTTCACGAGTTCCAACACCTCTTTGCGGTGATCGGCCGCGAAGGCACCCTCGATGTGGACGTAGCCCGCGGGCATCCGATCGGCGGTGCGGTGACATGCCGTGCAAACGACTTCTTTCGCATGTTCCGGGCGCGCCAGCCACTGCCATCGGCCGTCATGGTAGACCGCACCGCAAGTCGGGCAAACGGACGGCTCCGAAAGCTTGCTGCGCAAGGCGTACGGATCATCCTCGAGCCCGGGATAGACGGGCTTGTGTTCGCCGGGTTTAAACGGTCTCGTATGATCATTCATGGCATCCCTCGCTGAAGTCTGAACATCGCCGCGCCAACGTCGGCCATTCATGTTCAGCGTAGCCCCGATGTCCGCGCGCATGTTGACGTGAGTCAACCGGCAGCGGGCGCATTGGTTCTGGCCCTGCGGCCATTTCGTCTCCCTGTTACGGCCCCGCGCATCACCCGTGCATTCGTCTGCTTGACGCACATCATGATCGAGCGCGCATAGAGCGCGCACGATGGTTTCTGTCTCATACACCGCTAGCGTGCCGCCCGCTCCACCCGACAAATATGCGCAAAACAATCTGCTTACAGCGTGCGCTGCGCCACCTGGTTCGCGACGTTCTCATGCTGGTGATCGGCTGCTCCAGTTGGCTCGCCGGCGCACATGCCGCCCCGAGCGGGAGCGACTCGCCGCGCGTCGCGATTCTCGCCTATCACCGCTTCGACAGCACCCGGGCCGTCGATTCGATGACCGTGCGCGTGGCGACCTTCGAAGCCCAACTGCATTTCTTACGCGAACACGGCTATCGCATCGTCACCTTGCCCGAGATCGTGGACTGGCTCGCGACGCCCGATGCGTCGCTGCCCGACAAAGCCGTCGCCTTCACGGCCGACGACGGACATCGCAGCGTCTACGAGGTGCTCATGCCTATTGCCGTGCGCGAGCGCCTGCCGTTCACGCTATTCATCTATCCGTCGGCCATTTCGAACGCTTCGTATGCGCTCACGTGGACACAGTTGAAGGCACTGCAGCAGACCGGACTGTTCGACGTTCAATCGCATACATATTGGCATCCGAACTTCAATCTCGAGCGCGCGCACCGGAGTCCGGACGATTTCCATCGATTCGTCGAGAGACAACTGGTCGATTCCCGCAACCGTCTCCACGCCGAGTTGGGTGTCGAAGCGACGATGCTCGCGTGGCCGTTCGGCATCGTGGATTCCGAGTTGACGTCGATCGCAGCTTCGACCGGTTATCGGGCCGCCTTTACAATCGCAGGCCACATGGTCGATAAGCACTCGCCGCCGCTTGCCGTATCGCGCTTGCTGATCACCGATGCGGACACCCCATCGGTGCTTGCCCGACGGTTGGGAGAACCGCAAACGCAAGCGCGAGCGCAGCCCGAGTTCGTCAAGGGGCGCCTGCCATGACTCGACGCTTATTCGTGAGCGCGAGCGCGTCGCTCTTGCTCGCCACGGTCGCGTTCGTATCCGCAAGCGCATTGGCCGCTTCCGGGGTCATCGTCGATGCGCGCAGCCACATGCCGGTTGGGGGCGCGACTGTCACCATCGATGACCGCGTCGTGCTTGCCGACGGCGAAGGACGCTTCACCAGCGAAGCGCCCGATGGCGCGACAGTCAAAGCGCGCGCACCCGGCTATCGACGCGCCGAGGCCACGCTGCTTCGCGACGGCACTGTCACGATCGCCTTGCCGCCACTGCGGCCGCGCGCCGTCTATCTATCGGTGTTCGGCGTGACGAGCGAGACCCTGCGTGAAGACGCCGTTCGGCTCGTCGACACGACGACCGTCAACGCACTCGTCATCGACATGAAAGGCGATCGCGGCATGACGCCTTATCGCAGCCCCGCGCGCGAAGCGATCGGCGCGGCCGCTCACGTGGGCGAGCATGCGCCGGCCACCGACACGTTTCAGTCCATCGTCGACGATTTGCATCGGCACGGCCTCTATCTGATCGCGCGCATCGTCGTCTTCAAAGACGATCCGCTCGCGCGAGCGCATCCGGAATGGGCGGTGCGCAACCTGGAAGGCGAACCCTGGCGCGACCGCGAAGGCCTGCTCTGGGTCGACCCGTTTTCGCGGGAGGTCTGGCGGCACAATTTGGATCTGGCCGAAGAAGCCGCGCGGGCAGGCTTCGACGAGATTCAATTCGATTACGTCCGCTTTCCCGATGCGAGCGGCGTGAGCTTCGCTCTGCCCAACACGCGCGCCAATCGCACCGCCGCGATCGTCGGCTTTCTGCAAGCCGCGCGGGAGCGCCTGATTCGCTACAACGTATTCATCTCCGCCGACATCTTCGGGTATGTACTCTGGAATCTCGACGATACGGCGATCGGTCAGCAACTCGAAACGCTCGGGCCGGTGCTCGATTACATCTCGCCGATGCTCTATCCCTCGGGGTTCACATGGGGGCTGCCAGGCTGCGCCGATCCTGTCGCGGATCCCGGACAGATCGTGCGACGCTCGCTTGCGGAAGCAAAGCGGCGCACGGGGCTGCCTGGTGTTCGGTTCCGCCCGTGGCTGCAGGCGTTTCGCGATTATGCTTTCGATCGGCGAGCGTTCGATGCCGACGATATACGCGCACAGGTGGACGCGGCTCGAGCGGCCGATACGGATGGGTGGATGCTATGGAATCCCCGCAATCGATACGACAGCGCGCAATTGCCGCATTGAGGGCAGCCTCTCTCATCGCGCTCTCTTTCGCGGCGTGCGCCCGGCCGCTAACCGCGTCGGGCGCTGAGATCGCGGCGGCATCGCGCGACGCAATCGCACGCGTCGTCGAAGGGGAAGTCGCGGCTGGGCGGATCCCCGGCGCGGTGATCGTGTCCGGGGATGCCAACAGCGTGCGCTACCGCGAAGCGTTCGGATACAAGTCGCTTACGCCGACTCGCGAGCCGATGTCGCTCGACACCGAATTCGATCTGGCCTCCCTCACCAAAGTGATCGCAACCACCACCGCGATCATGCAACTCGTCGAAGCGAATCGTCTCGAACTCGACGCGCCCGTCGCCCGGTACTGGCCGGCTTTTGGCGCAAACGGAAAAAGCGCCGTCACGATCCGGCAACTGCTCGCCCATACGTCGGGCTTGGCCCCCGACCTGCCGCTCGGTCGCAAAGCCAGAAACCGTTCAGGCGTGCTCGCCGAAGTGATCGACGCACACCTGCACGCAGCGCCTGGCAAGCAGGTGATCTATAGCGATATCAATTTCCTCGTGCTGGGCGAGCTCGTGCATCGCATCACGCACCGCCCGCTCGACGCTTATTGCCGCCGGCGCATCTTCGCTCCGCTCGGCATGCGCAACACGGCGTTCGATCCGCAGCAGCCGCTCCTGCAACGGGCGGCTCCCACGACAGCCGACGCCGACGGCATGCGCGTGGGCCGCGTACACGACCCCACCGCGGCGCGGATGGGAGGCGTGTCGGGCAATGCAGGGCTGTTCTCGTCAGCCGACGATCTCGCACGCTTCGCACAAATGATGCTGAGGGGGGGCCGCTTCGACGGAAAACGCATTTTGAAGCCCGAAACCATCGCATCGATGGCCGCGACCGAATCGCCGCTCGCCTTGCAACCTTGGCGCGGCCTAGGCTGGGCGCTCGATGCGCCGCTCGTCTCGAATCGCAGCCGCCTGCCAGCGACCGGGACGCTCTATCACACGGGCTACACGGGTACGGCGATTTGGATCGATCTCGTCACCAAGCAGTTCTTGATCGTTCTAACCAATCGCGTGCACCCCGACGATCGCGGCGATGTCAGGCCGCTGCGCGATCAAGCCGTCTCATGGCTTGCAAGCGAACACGCTTCTTTGTCCGCTGACGCGATCTCGTCCGCGTTACCTTCGACCGGGCCGTCCGTGGCGGACTTTCAACGCTTGCCCTCTTCGTCCGGCCCGGTGAAAACCGGGATCGACATGCTCGAAGCGCGCGACTTCGCGCCGCTTGCAGGCATGCGCGTCGGCCTGGTCACTAACCGCACCGGATTCGACAGCGAGGGCAGGCGCACGATCGACTTAATCGCCCACGCGCCCCAGGTCACGCTGGCCGCGATTTTCGCACCCGAGCATGGTCTCGATACGAGCCGCGACGAGCCGCTCGGCGATACGCGCGATGCGGCGACCGGCATCGCGGTGCATAGCCTGTACGGCGTCTCGCGGCGTTTCGACGTCGATGCGTTGCGGCGCATCGACGCGCTCGTATTCGATCTTCAAGACGCGGGCGTACGCTTCTTCACCTATGAAACGACGCTCGGGTACGCGCTTGAAGCCGCAGCCGCGAATCACATTCCGCTGTTCGTGCTCGATCGTCCCGATCCCCTCGGCGCCGACCGCTTCGGAGGCCCGATGCTCGATGCCGGCAGAGAGTCGTTCACCGGCTATTTCCCGTTGCCGCTGCAGCCGGGCATGACGGTCGGCGAGTTGGCGATGCTCTTCAATCGCGAGCGCCGGATCGGCGCAGATCTGCACGTGATCACCATGCAGGGGTACGGGCGTCCGATGCGATACGCCGACACGGGCCTCGGTTGGACCCCGCCTTCGCCGAACCTGCGCACCCCGGCGCAACTCGACTTGTATCCCGATGTCGCCTTGATCGAAGGAGCCAACGTCAGCGTGGGAAGGGGCACGGCCCATCCTTTCGAACGAATCGGCGCACCATGGATCGACGGCGTTGCGCTTGCGGCGATGCTCAATGCGCAAACGCTCGGCGCGCGCTTCGCACCCGTCGATTTCGTGCCGACCGAATCGCGCTATCGCGGCGTGCAATGTCATGGCGTGCAGATCGTACGCGAGGGGGATCGACCGGTAGCAAGACTCGGCATTGCGCTGCTCGTCGCGCTGCATGCGCTTTATCCCGACGAATTCGATCTTTCGGCGACGCTCGATTCCGTGGGCTCCGAAGAAGTTTGGCGAGCAGTGCACGACGGCGCCGGCATCGATGCGATCGAGGCGATCCAAGCGCGCCGCCTTATACCGATTGCCCGCTTGCGGCAGCGCTACATGCTGTATTGATCGCTGCGAGTTGCAGATCGGCATGGCGCCGGTGGAAGATGGCGGCCGCGCCGCCTACCCTTGACCCAAGTCATTACCTCCCTGCCCTCGAAAGCTAACCTGGCTAGATCAATAGCGAACTCGTGACGCACGGCCGTGAAACTCGCAAGCGACGAGCCGCCGCCGCTCAGCCAATTGGTATTGGCAGACCGGTATTTGGCGGCCGGCGAAACCACCCCCCAGCAGGTGTTCAAACGCGTCGCTCGTGCGCTTGCGGCTGCCGAATCCCCGCCGCGGCGCACGGCGATCGCGCGCTTGTTCTATGCAAACATGCTGCACGGCGCAATCGGCGCCGGGCGCATCATGGCCAATGCGGGGACCGGCCATGATGCGACGATGATCAATTGCTTCGTGCATCCCATCGGCTCGCCGGCTATCGGCGCTGGCTTGGTAACGGCAGCGCACCTCGAAAGCGCGCTTGCCGCGGCAAGCGTGACACTCGCGATGGGGGGCGGCGTCGGATACGACTTTTCACCGGTCTCGCCGGCCCTATCCGGGACCGAGCAAGGAGCGAACGACGCGCGCGACGTGAACTCTTGGATCGACCGATTCGACGAGGCTTGTCGTGCATTGCGGTTCGAGGGCGCGCGTCGAGGCGCGCAGATGGCCGTCCTGCGCTGCGATCACCCCGATCTCGTCACATTCGTTCGAGCTAAGCGCGGACGCCGCCGCTGGACCACGTTCAATACGTCGGTAGCCGTGACGGACGCGTTCATGCGAGCCGTCGAGGAAGACACGCTCTGGCGGCTGCGGCATCGCGCCATGCCCAATCCCGCTCAGCTCGCCGCCGGTGCTCATCGGCTTCCCGATGGCGATTGGTGCTATGCAACGCTGCCGGCGCGCGCGCTTTGGCGAACGATCGTCGAGTGTGCCCGCGACAGCGCCGAACCCGGCCTGCTGTTCGTCGATGCGATCAATTCGGCGAACGACCTCGGCTCCATCGAAACCATCGCGGCCACCAACCCTTGCGGCGAGCAACCTCTTCCGCCCTGGGGCAGTTGCGTGCTCGGCCCGATCGACCTCTCGCGATTCGTGCGGCATCCGTTCGGTGTAGGCGGGCCGCCCCAATTCGACTTCGCCAAGCTCGGCCACTGCGCGCGCGTTCAAGTGCGATTGCTCGACAACGTGCTCGAGACGACACGTTGGCCCCTCGCCGAGCATCAGCGCGAAGCGCGCACGAAGCGTCGCATCGGCGTCGGTGTCACCGCATTGGCGGACACGCTGGGGATGATGCGCCTCGCTTACGCCAGCGAAGGCGCGCGGTCCTTCGCGGTAGATATCATGCGATGCATGCGCGACAATGCGTACGCCGCGTCTTCGGCGCTGGCCGAAGAACGCGGCCCGTATCCTGCGTTCGACGCGCAGCGGCTCCTTGCCCACGGCCGCTTTGCCGCGCGTCTGCCCGAGTTCGTGCGCGAGGCGATCGCCGCGCATGGGCTGCGCAACAGCCACCTGCTCTCCATCGCGCCTACGGGCAGCGTCAGTCTTGCATTTGCAGGCAACTGTTCGAGCGGTATCGAGCCGGTGTACGACTGGGTGCATCGGCGCATCGTACGCATCGGCGGCGGCGAACCGCGCGCCTACCGTGCCGAAAACCGGGCCTATCGCCTCTTCCGCGAACTGCACGGTAGCTCCGCATCGCTTCCCGCCTATTTCGTCAAAGCCGGTGAGCTTGCGCCGTCGGACCATATTGCAATGCTGCGCGCGCTGCAGCCTTTCGTCGATGCGGCGATCTCCAAGACGGTGATCGTGCCGTCCGCCATCGCCCCTAGCGAAATCGAAGCCTTGTTCTTCCAAGCATGGCGAGCCGGGCTAAAAGGCATCACCGTATTCCGGCCCGACAAGGCGCTCGATACGGTGCTGATGTCCGGCCCCTCTCGGCAAACGGAGCGCATCGTGCCGTGCCTCGGCTGCTAGCGCGCCTCTCACTTGCGCTTGAAACTCACTGACGCATGGCCATGCCCGTTCAACACGCGCCACCTCGAGCGGGCCGCGACTGCCCTGATCGGCTGCGCAAAGCTGCGCCGCATCTGAACGAAGCTGTCGAGCCTTGCACATACGAGGCCGTTGACACTTTCGCGCGGGAAAACGCCTTGCGCATCGGTCTCGCCCGCATCGACGCCGGTGAGCCTTTCGATCGCTTCGTCCACCGTGGACACCGCATAGATGTGGAATCGGCCAGCGGCCGCAGCCTCGACCACGTCCTCGCGCAGCATCAAATGCTCGACGTTCGCCTGCGGAATCACGACGCCTTGTTCGCCCGTCAGCCCGCGCGCTCGGCAAAGATCGAAGAAGCCCTCGATCTTCTCGTTGACGCCGCCGATCGCCTGCACCTGTCCGCATTGATCGATGGACCCGGTCACCGCCAGCGATTGTTTGATCGGGACGTTGGCAAGCGACGATATCAACGCGCACAGTTCCGCCACCGACGCGCTGTCGCCCTCGACTTCGCCATAAGTCTGCTCGAACGCGATGCTGCCCGACAGGCAAGGCACGCGGCCGCTCGAATAACGCGCTGTCAAAAACGACGTGAGAATGAGCACGGCCTTCGAATGTATTGAACCGCCGAGCTTCGCCTCTCGCTGAATATCGACCACCTCCCCCTCGCCGAGACGGGTGCGCGCCGTGATCCTCGAAGGCTGGCCGAAGGCGACCCCTCCCAACTGCATCACCGATAAGCCATTGACTTGGCCCACTTTCGCGCCATCGCTGTCGATCAACAGCGTGCCGCGCAACATCTCTTCCTGCATGCGCGCACGAATCCGATCGGTCCTTGCGATTTGAGCATCGACGGCGCGCTGCACGTCTTCGCGCCGCACGACATCGGCGCCGCGCGCCCGCGCATGAAAATCCGCCTCTCTGAGCAAGTCCGCGAGCTGCCCGACATGCAGCGACAGCTTCTGCGCATCGCCCGCATTGCGAGCCTGCTGCTCCAAAACGCGCATGACTGCGGTGCGATCCAGCGGCAACAGCGCATGCCGCCTGGCAACCGACGCGATCAGATGGGCAAGGAGCGCCTGGCCTTGATCGTCGCGTCGCAGATCGTCTTCGAAATCCGCCGGGACCTTGAACAGCGCTCCGAAATCGGGGTCCATCTCGAACAGCAAGTAGTAGAGCCAGCGCTCCCCGAACAAGATCACCTTGACGTCGAGCGGCACGGGATCGGGCTCGAGCGAAACCGTGCTGACGAGGCTGAACATTTCGGCGAGCGACTCGATGCGCACCTCGTGTTTCAGCAACGCCCGCTTGATGGCCTCCCATGCGAACGGTTGGCGCAACACCTTGTCGATCTCGAGCAGCAGATAGCCGCCGTTCGCTCGGTGCAAATCCCCTGGCTTGATCAACGTGAAGTCCGTTATCAGCGTACCGAAGTGGGACTTGTGCTCCACGCGACCGACAAGGTTCTGATACGACGGGAACTCAGGCATGACGAGCGGCGCGCCCTGCCCCGCATCCTGGTCGAGCAGAACGTTGACCTCGTAGCGCGAGAACGAAGGCAGATCGGGGGATTCGCCGGACTCCTCGCCTTTGCGGAACATCCCGACGTTGTCGAGCACGTCTAAGCGGACCGCTTCCAAATAGTCGAGCACGCGCGGCAGATCCGCGAAGGCCTGCTTGATCTGAGCGATCGGGCGTGTCACGGAAGCCATCGCCGTTTCACGATTCAGCGCTCGCAATTGCTCGCGCCGTTCCTTTTGCCATGCCGGAACTTGGTGCAAGAGCTTTTCGAGTCGTTCTTTGAATTCCTTCAGCGCGGCATCCATCTCCGCCCGGGCTTGCTCGGGCAAAGCCTCGTACTGCTCTTGGCTCATGGTCTCCCCGTCGCGCATCGGCGTCAGCGAAAATCCCATCGGGGTGCGCACGAGCGCGACGTGTCGCGCCATTGCATCGTCCCCAAGGTCGCCGAACGCCTTCTCTTCCCTCGACGTAAACGCGGCATCGATCTGTTCGACGCGCGCCCGATACGCTTCCCCCTCGAAGGTGGCAGGAATCGCCGCTTTCAAATCTTCGACTAGTTGGCTCATCTCCCGCCGCAATGCGCTGGCTCTACCGGGAGGCAAGCGGATTGCATGCGGCTTGTGCGGCTGCGCGAAGTTATTGACGTAGCACCAGCCGTCCGGGGTCGCTTCCGCTTTCGCTCGTTCGGCCAAGAAATGATTGAGGACGGTGCGCTTGCCGGCGCCCGTTCGGCCCAGCACGAACAAGTTGTATCCGTCGTGCCCCATACCCAAGCCGAAGCGAATCGCTTCGAGCGCGCGGGCTTGTCCGACGATGTCGTCGACCTCGGGCAAGTCGTCGGTCGTGTTGAAATCCAGCTTCTGGAGATCGCCTGCTCGGCGCAAAAGTTCGGGTGCTAGTTTCGATCCAACGGTCATGGCGGAGTCAATCCTCGATCGCAGCAAGCGCTAGCGAGTCATGATAGAAACGAACGACGTCGGCCGGATCGCAAAGCGTCGTTCCTGGGTTAGTCACCGCTGCGCTGCCGGCCGCGATCGCGTAGCGCAATGCTTCCTCGGAACTCGCTTCGTGATCGATCGCCCAAATCATCGCCGCAAGAAAGCTGTCGCCCGCGCCCACCGCGCTGACCACCGTCACCGGCACCGCGGGCAACTGCACGACGCCGTGCTGTGTCGCCAAGACGGCCCCGTGCCCGCCAACCGAGAGCGCCACCTTGTGCGCGCGGCCCTGCTCCACCAGGCGCTGCGCCGCTTCGCGCCACTCTCCCCAAGTCGCGAGCGGCCCCTCGCTGAGCCCGCGCAGCTCGTCTAGACTGGGCTTGATCAGAAACACGCCAACCTCGAGCGCGGCAGCGAGCGCCTCGCCGGAAGCATCGAGCGCCATGGCGACGCCCGCCCGATGAGCCCATCGGGCGACGCGCGCATAGAAATCCACGGGTACGCCAGGCGGCAGACTTCCGCTTGCAACGACATAGCGCGGCGGTGGATCGATCGCTTCGAGTGCATCGAGACACCGGCGCCATTCGAGCTCGGACACCGTCGGCCCAGGCATGACGAAGCGGTATTCGCGCAGCGTCGACGTCTCTAGCACCGTGACGTTTTCTCGCGTCTCGGCATCGATGGCAATGTGCTTCGTCTGCAACTGCTCCTGCGCGAGCAACCCGCCTAGACAGTCGCCGGTCGAACCGCCGGCGAGATAGATCGCGAGGCAATCGCTACCGAGGCGCTTCAGCACACGCGCCACGTTGATGCCGCCGCCGCCCGGGTCTTTGCGAGGCTGCGAGCATCTAAGCTTAACGGTGTCGACCAGGCGCTCTACCGATAGCGACAGGTCGATGCTAGGGTTCAGAGTGAGGGTGACGATGTCTGCCATGTTCTAGGTTCCGAGTGCGCCCGATCGGCCGCTAGCTAAGCCAGCGCGGACGGCGCCTTGTCGCCCTGCTCGGACGCAGAAGCGCGGGCAACGGGATCGGCGCCCGCGCCCGCTTGCTGCTGTACGGGTTCTTCGATCAGCCGCATGAGCGATTCACGATCGAGCACCTCGTGCTCCAGCAGACGCTGCGCGATCCGCTCGAGCAGCGCACGCCGTTCGGTCAACGTCTTCACGACGCGATCGTGCGCCTCGTTGAGCAACCGCCGCACCTCTTC
The DNA here is from genome assembly GCF_029522115.1 of Trinickia sp. Y13. Classification (GTDB taxonomy): domain Bacteria; phylum Pseudomonadota; class Gammaproteobacteria; order Burkholderiales; family Burkholderiaceae; genus Trinickia. Next base: position 59,788 of record NZ_JAKWFK010000007.1, read on the forward strand.
GTCGACGAGTTGAGCCGTATTTTCGCTATACCGCACGCCTTCGGCGCCCAGCGGCGTCGTGCCCGAGTTCACGGTGGCGAGCCCGAGCCGCTCGTTCATGCCGCACCGTTCGATCATATGGCGGGCCATGACGGTTGCGCGCTCGAGGTCGTTTTCGGCCCCGGTGGAAACATCGTTGAAGACGATTTCTTCCGCCACGCGCCCGCCCAGCAGCGCATCGAGCCTGTCGAGCAATTCGCTTTGGCGCAGAACATAGCGATCCTCGGTCGGCACCTGCTGCGTGTAGCCGAGCGCCGCGACGCCGCGAGGAATGATGGACACCTTCTTGACCGGATCGCAGTGCGGGCGGCTTTGCGCGACAAGTGCGTGGCCGGCCTCGTGATAGGCGATGGTCACCTTCTCCTGCTCGTTCATCACGCGGCTCTTACGCTCCATCCCCGCCATCGCGCGATCGATCGCCTCATCGAAATCGGACATCTCGATCGCGTCCTTCTCGAGCTCGGCGGCATGCAGCGCCGCTTCGTTGACGACGTTGGCGAGGTCGGCCCCGACGAATCCCGGCGTACGCGAAGCCAGTTCGGCAACGTCGACATCCGCCGCGAGCTTTACGTGCTTCATATGGACAGCGAGGATTTGCCGGCGTCCGATCACATCGGGCCGGTCGATCGCGATGTGTCGATCGAACCGCCCCGGCCTGAGCAATGCCGGATCGAGAATTTCAGGCCGATTCGTCGCCGCCATGATGATGACGCCCGAGTTCGGCTCGAACCCGTCCATCTCCACCAGCAGTTGGTTGAGCGTCTGCTCTCGTTCGTCGTTGCCCGAGGTCACGCTTGCGCCGCGCACCTTGCCGAGCGCGTCGAGTTCATCGATGAAGACGATGCACGGGGCCGATTCCTGGGCCTGCTTGAACAAATCGCGCACACGCGCAGCGCCCACGCCGACGAACATCTCGACGAAAGCCGACCCGCTGATCGAGAAGAACGGCACCGATGCCTCGCCGGCTACCGCTTTGGCCAGCAACGTCTTGCCCGTACCAGGCGCGCCGACGATCAACACGCCTTTGGGAATCTTGCCGCCGAGCCGCCGGTAACGTTCCGCGTTGCGTAAGAACTCGACGATCTGCTGCAATTCGGCCTTGGCTTCATCGATGCCGGCGATATCGTCGAAAGAAATGCCGGTCGCCTTCTGCATGTAGACCTGGGGCCGGCTTTTGCCAATCCCCATGAAATCTTGGGCGGCGCCGCCGCGCTTCAAAAAGAAGTTCCACGCGACGACGAGGATGAGCACGGGCGCGACCCACGACAGCAGCGTGCCGAGCCAAGTCGATTCGACCACGCCGCGGTAGCGAATGCCCGCGCTCGACAGACGCTCGACGAGCCGGTCGTCGGCCACGCGCGTCGTCGAAAAGCGCCACGGCGCACCGGCTTTACCGAGCGCCGCCGCATCGGACGCCCCCAAGACCTTCGACGCCGCGCTCATCTGCACGACGCCCGTGATTTCGGTCGAACCGATCTCGAGGTCATCGACCGCATGTACGGCCACGAGACGCTGAAAATCGCTGTAAGCGATGGTGACCGCCGCGCTGTGCAGCGCCACCATCAGCACCTGCATCGCGATCAGCGTAATCAGCACCATCGTGATGATGGTGCTGATCGAGTCGGACTTCTTCGGTTCCATCAGTGAGCTCGATGCGCAGTTGGCCGGCGCCTACCCGCGTTATGACGTCATTTCATTGAACGTCGAGGTCGTCGATCACCGCATGCACGCCGCGCGCCGCCCATGCCGCGCCGCGCGCTGCCGCACGTTCGGCCAGCGAACCCACGGTGCCCGTCAGCGTGACGGTACCGTCATGCACCTTGATCTCGATGTGCTTCGCCTCGCGTTCGGCATGCCGTTGCAGGGCCCGACTGATCTTTTCCGCCAGGTCTTGTTCCGTCTGTCCCGCGCTGACGTCGATCAGGTTGGAGACGCCGACCACGCCGCGCATATGGCCGACGGTGCGCTCGGCGAGGTGCGACAGGTGCGCGCTCGGCACGCTGCCGCGCAGCGTGACCCAACCCTTCTCGACTTGGACTTTGACGGCTTCCTCGGACAGGCCCACCATCCAGCGCAACATGGCGCGCACGGCGCTGGCCGTGTCTTCGTCCGTGTGCAGATCCGACCTGGGCAACCGCACTTCCATTTCCACGACGACGGCCTTCACGCCCGAGACCCGCTGCGCCGCTTGCTCGGCCGCGAGTTTCTCGGCATAGCTCGTCGGATGCCCGGACAAGGTCACGATCCGGTCGTTCACCTCGACGCCGATGTCCGCGACGTCGATCGCGGGATCGTACTCGAGCTCTTCCTCGACTTCCTGCTTCAACTGCTTGTCTGTCTTCATCGCACACCTCGTGGGTCGTCTCGATCGCGCAGCTTCGGGCTGCATTCGATTCATCTTTACGTATTGCCCGCGAAACGCTCTGACCTGCATCAAGGAGTCGATGACTATTGCGCTTCTTCCGGCCGGCGCTACGTGGGCCTGGCAATTGGTCTGCGTTTAGGGGACGATCAAGCGGTTGACGACGTCGCGCACACCGTGCGTATGCCAGGCCACGCCCTCGGCCGCGCGCCGCTCCGCCAGCGATCCGACGGTCCCGTTAAGGGTGACGACGCCCTCGCGCACGTCGATATCGAGCTTTGCGGCCCGGGCGTGCGCGCGGCGCTCGAGCGCCGCCTCGATCTTTGCGCGAATCTCAGCCGGATCGGCTTCGGTGCGGACCCGGATCTTGTTGACGATGCCCACGACGCCGCGGGTGCGACCTGCCGCGATTTCGGCTGCGCGGCGCTGGTAACCGGAATCGACCTCGCCCGTCAACGTGACGCAGCCGCGCTGCACGGTCACGCCGATCGCATGCGGCGGCAGGCCTTCGGTTGCGCCGAGGACGGCGAGCACCGAGTCCGCAACGAGCGAGTCGGACCGCCCTCCGTCGGGCGGAGCCTTCACGGCCAGTTCGATGACGAAGGCCTTGACGTCCTTCATTCGCTGAATCGCTTTTTCGACGGCGATCTTATTGGCGTAGCTCGGCACGCTGCCGCTCAACGTCACGATACGGTCATGCACTGCGACCTCGATCTGCGAGGGGTCGACCGCCGGGTCCCAGTGCAGTTCGTCGATCGCGTCCTGCCTCAATTGTTCATCGGATTTCATAGGTTGCTCCGCTGTAAGCTCGACTGCTGCGAGCCGAAGACAGTTTCAGTACTGAAATCTTGGGAGATCGCGAAGTTTGCGTATTGACGGCGATCAACCCATGGGTGGGCCAACGGCACCGTGCTTGCAGGTGCGCGAGGGGCGCAGGCGCACCGCGGCTCCTAGCTGCGCCCACAACGGACGGCATGCTCTTCGGAGCGATAACGCTCTAGATTCTTCTATGGAATGGGGGGCGTGCTAGACGAGCCACCGCGAGAACCACTCGGCTGCAAGGCGTGCCGTTTCATCGAGCTTGCCCGGCTCCTCGAACAGATGCGTGGCGCCGGGCACGATGACGAGCTCGTGTTCGCAGGCGAGGTGGGCGGCTGCGAGCCGATTGAGCCGGATGACTTCCGTGTCCAGTTCGCCCACGATCAATAGCGTCGGGGCCTTCACGAGCGGCAGGGCTTCGCGCGCGAGATCCGGCCGCCCGCCGCGCGAGACGACGGCGCGCACCTGAGCCGGGCGCTCCGCTGCTGCGCACAAGGCCGCCGCCGCGCCGGTGCTTGCCCCGAACAACCCGATGCTGAGCGGGGCCAAAGCAGGCTGCGTCAGCAGCCAGTCCAATGCGCCCGATAGGCGGCGGCCGAGCAAGGGGATATTGAATCGATATTCGGCCGATACCGCGTCATGCGCGTGCTCGTCGGCAGTGAGCAGATCGAAGAGCAAGGTCGCGAGACCGGCGCGCTGCAAAATGCTTGCCACCTCCTGGTTACGGGGGCTCAAGCGGCTACTGCCGCTGCCGTGCGCGAAGACGACGATGCCGCGCGCGCCGTCCGGCACGCAAACCAGGCCCTGAAGGGCAACGAAATCACTCGAAATCGTCATCTCGGTGGTACGCATCGTCTGCTCCTTGGCGCGTCGCAAGCATCGTTGCCTGGGCTTCTCGTGCGCCTAACGACGCCACCTTAGTCTAGGATGCGCGGGCCGTCGCAGCTTGACGAACGTCAAGAGAAGCCGTGCGCAGCCGACGCCTCGTCGCGGAGAAGTAGGACATACTGCTCATATTGTTCATCCTGTAACGGAGGCGGGCGTGCCAGGTTTACTTCCCCAAGTCGATCGCGAGGGACTCCTCGAATATTCAGTCGTTTACACCGACCGCTCGATCAATCACATGTCGCAACGCTTTCAAGGCGTCATGCGCGACATTTCCGGTGCGCTCAAAAAGGTCTACAACGCGCAGGCGGTCATCGTCGTCCCAGGTAGCGGGACCTTCGGCATGGAAGCCGTTGCCAGGCAGTTCGCGACGAACAAGAAGTGTTTGGTCATCCGCAATGGCTGGTTCAGTTTCCGCTGGTCGCAGATCTTCGAGATGGGAGGCATTCCTTCCGAATCGATCGTGATGAAGGCGCGTCCGGTCGCAGGAGGCAGGCAGGCCGCCTATGCGCCGGCGCCCATCGAAGAAGTGGTCGCCACGATCAAGGATTGCAAGCCGGATTTGGTCTTCGCGCCGCATGTGGAAACCGCCTCCGGCATGATGCTGCCCGATGCCTATTTGCGGGCCGTAGCCGACGCCGTGCATGCGGTCGGCGGCATGTTCGTCCTCGATTGCATCGCCTCGGGTACGGTTTGGGTCGACATGCAAGCCACCGGCGTCGACATCCTGATTAGTGCACCGCAGAAAGGGTGGAGCGCGTCGCCTTGCTGCGCCCTGGTCATGCTAGGCGCGCTCGCTCGCGAAAGAATCGACGCCACGACCAGCACGAGCTTCGCTTGCGATCTGCGCAAATGGCTGCAGATCATGGAGACGTATGAGAACGGGGGCCACGCTTATCACGCCACCATGCCTACGGACAGTCTCGTGACGCTGCGCGACGTCATCAAGGAAACCGAGGCATACGGCTTCGATCAAGTGAAGGCCGAGCAGCTCGAACTGGGCCAGCGCATTCGGTCGCTTTTGGTGGCCAAGGGTTTCAAGAGCGTGGCGGCCGAAGGGTTTGAGGCGCCGGGCGTGGTGGTCAGCTACACCGACGACGACGGCATACGATCCGGCAAGAAATTCGCCGATGCCGGCCTGCAAGTCGCGGCCGGCGTACCTTTGCAATGCGACGAGCCCGAAGATTTCAAGACCTTTCGCATCGGGTTGTTCGGGTTGGATAAGCTGCATGACGTCGACGGCACGGTCGCTCGCTTCGCCGATGCATTGGACCGCATTCTTTGACGTCGATGGAAGTGGGCGCGCGGCGGGACGCTAGGCACGTTAGGTCCGAAAGGTGAGCGTTTGCGGGAGGTGGCTCGTACGGGCCTTTGCGGGTTCAGGCCGAGCACTCGCCACTCGGTGCCGCTGTGCCTCCCGCAGCGGTCCAGGCCTAGCCGACAGAAATGACGAGCAGGCTCACCGAGTGCGCTGCCCGCGGCGCCTTACCGTCGTTAGCCGCGCAAGAACCGCTCCAATCTCACACCGGCATTGTTCGCCGAATGAGCGACAACAGCGCCTGGAAGACCGTGCAAATACATCATGATCCCGAAGCCGATTCCTGAGACGAGCGTGTCGCGATACTGCCTGCTGCGAGGGTCGACGTTGTGTGCCCCCGCGAAGAGCGACGCCGCGATCGCTCCCGATAGAAAGCTTGCTGCGGACCGAGGTATGCCGGCGGCGACCAAACCGAGGGCCAGCCCTTCCTGGAGACCGACACGGAAGATCGACTCTTCCAACAACGGCGACACGAGTTCGGTGGCAAGACTTTCGTTGACCCAGGTCAGTTGAGGGTTGGTTGCTATGCTCGTACTGACGGACCGCTGCGGACCTCCGATCACGCGCGTCGCGTTCAGGTAGCCCATCGTGACGGATCTCGGCGCGACATCGAGGAACTTATCGATCACATCGGCGACATGGACGCGACACCTGTCGTCAACCGCCTTCGTCAACCAAGTCGCACCCCGAATCGCCACGGCGCCGGCCATTCCGGCCACCGTTTCCTCAGGAAAGAAATATCCGCCAACTGCAATCGTTGCGACGAAGCCCGCGTTGCTGACAAATACTCGAGCAGCCATGCTGGAGTAGTAAATCAGGCCGTTGACGCCGTTGTAGATCATGAGCCCCAGACCGTTTGGCCACATCGGCAGATCCTCCCATCAAAATGTCAAAACCCCACCTTCAACTGAAACCCGACCGTAAATGGCAGGTTATCCGAAGGAATGGGTGGCACGAGAATGAAATTCATCCCTACGCGCTTATACGCGACCATGACAATCGGCGCGGCCACCGGCCCGATCGAATGGTCGTGGCCGAAGCCGTAGCGTCCGTAGTTGTAGCCGGAAATGAGCCCGCCCATGACGGCCAATCGCACGAAGCCCCAATGCGCGAACTCGGGCGCCCACAGCCCACCGCCATACCAGGATGGATGCGAAAGCGAATTGCGAAACCCTCCCGCCGTCACGGCCCACTGGCCGTTGAGCCAACATTCCACGCCCAGGCCCGGGTTGACGTCCTCGAACGATTGTTTCGGGTGAATGTGGTGCGAAGCGAGCATCGCGTCGATCCAAACGCCGCCGCCGCACCAATCTGCCGCGCGTGCTGGCGTCGACCCTATCGCCAAAGCAGCCACGCTCGTGGCAACCGCCAACACCGCCTTAACCGTGCGCAAGCCCAGCCAACGCACTGCCGTCATCCTCAAACGCATGCCCGCTCCGTTTGCCGGCCGGCCGCCGGCACTGGTTTTCGTTCATCTCTCGCTCAGCGTTTGCACGCTCGTCGCGCACTGTACTACAGCACCTAGCGTCTGTGATGAATCGAACACACACTCGATTGAAGCGGGCGGCCACCGACGGGCATTCGGATCGACGCCTCTGTCTTTAGGCTCGATCGGGCCTTGACCGAGGCGGCCATTGCGCGTCGGTCAAAGCCCCAAATCCGACAGTCCCGGATGATCGTCGGGCCTGCGCCCGAGCGGCCAGCGATACAAGCGATCGCTTTCTCGAATCGGCAAATCGTTGATGCAGGCGAAGCGACGCGCCATCAGCCCATGCTCGTCGAACTCCCAATTCTCGTTGCCATACGAGCGAAACCAATTGCCCGAATCGTCGTGCCACTCGTAGGCGAAGCGCACGGCAATGCGATTGCCGTCGTGCGCCCAGAGCTCTTTGATGAGGCGATAGTCGAGTTCTTTCGCCCACTTGCGACGCAAGAACGTGACGATCTCGGCGCGGCCGGTCACGAACTCGGCGCGATTGCGCCAAACGCTCGACGGCGTATAAGCCAGCGCGACGCGCTCGGGATCGCGCGTGTTCCAGCCGTCTTCGGCGGCCCGCACTTTTTGCGCAGCGGTTTCGCGGGTGAAAGGCGGCAACGGCGGCCGCGTTTCGTGAGTACCGGCATCGGACATCGAATTCTCCTAGAAGGGCGATTCACATTACGTCGATAAAGATGCGCGCTTCGCCTTCGAAACGCGCGTTCGCGGCTCCATAACCGCATGTTCGAGCAAGTGCTGCGCGGCCGCTTGCGCGTCGCGCGCCGCTTCGGCCGAGCCGCTGACGAGTGCGACACCAATGGCGCCATCGACGAGCACGAGCCACTGACGCGCGAGCGCGGCGGCCGAACGCGAGCTCATGCCGTGCTCAGCCGCAAAGGCATCGCAGCGTTGTGCGATGAATCGCAAGAGCGCCGCCTTGTGCTCGCGCGCCACCACCCGGATCGGGTCGTCGGCCGAAGCGATTTCGCCCGACGCGTTCAGAAACGCACAACCATGAAAGCCTGGCGAAGCAAACCACTCGCGCAACAGATCGAACATGCCGAGCAACTGTGCACGCGGCGTCCTGCCTGTATGCAGCGTGCCATCGACGAACCAGTTCATCCACCGGCCATGCCGCCGTGCGAGCGCCGCGGCGACGAGCGCGTCTTTCGATTCGAAGTAGGAATAAAAGCTCTTGCGCGTTGCCTGTGCCGCGCGAACGATGGCATCGACACCGGTCGCATGGATACCGCCCGCGTAAATCAGGGCTTCGGCCGCATCGAGCAATCGCTCGCGCGGGCCCGGCTGCGCTGCGTCCAAATGCTTCGCCATCGGTTCGAGACTTTCAATGCGAGTATTCATAGTCGCTAAGGTAGAACGATCATTCTCCTTTGTCAACAAGTCGCGAAGCGCTAAGCTATCGGCCAAAGGTGAGAACTTACGGGAAGGATCGCGAAGGCGCGGCCGGATCGTTTTGGACAACGCGAGAAAGGAACCGACAACGATGAGAACGCCAAAGACGCGCACCGCGCTATGTTCGGCGCTCACGGTATTAGCCATTGCAGCCGGTGCGCTGTCGATCTCGGCATGCACGCCGCTGCGTGTCGTCACGCATACGGTTGCCGCCGACGAAGCTCGGGTGCCCGTCGGCGCGTATAAGATGGACGCCGATCATTGGAGCATCACGTTCGACGTTGAGCATTTGCAGTATTCGCGCTTCGTGATGCGGTTCGACCGCGCGCATGCGCTGCTGGACTGGAAGCCGGGCGGGCTCGAGGCTAGCACCGTCGACGTGACGATCGACGCGGCTAGCGTGGACACGAAGGTGCCGTTGCTCGACAAGATGGTGAAAGGGCCGGACATGTTCGACGCAACGGCTTTTCCGACGCTGCATTTCGTCGGCAAACGGTTCGTTCGAACGGGCTCTGCGCAAGGCAAACTCGAGGGCGAGCTCACGATTCGCAATGTGACGCGGCCTATCACGCTCGACGTCACGTTCAACGGATACGGCCGCAATCCATTGACGAAGGCCGACACGCTCGGCTTCTCAGCGCAAGGCGTGTTCAGCCGCGCCCAGTTCGGACTGGCGACTTGGTACCCCGCCGTCGGCAACGACGTGCATGTGCGCGTGGAAGCGGAATTCGAGCGTACGGAGAAGGCGGGGGCATAGCGTGCGCGAAGCACGCTCGCCAACGAACGGTTCAGGAGAGAGAGCAGGCTTGGGTTTCCAAGGAGCACCTTGGATGGCTGCGCGCGCGACGCATCGGCGCGCGCAGCCGCTGCGTCAAACGGTCCAGTCCAAGATCACCTTGCCGCTTTCGCCTGAAAGCATCGTCGCGAAGGCTTGCTCGTAATCGTCGATGGCGAAGTGGTGAGTGAGGATCGGCGAAAGATCGAGCCCGCTTTGCAACATCGCGACCATCTTGTACCAAGTCTCGAACATCTCGCGACCATAGATACCCTTGATCTCGAGCCCTTTGAAGATGACCTGATTCCAGTCGATCGCCGTCTGCGCCGGCGGTATGCCGAGCAGGGCCACTTTGCCGCCGTGGTTCATCGCCTCGAGCATGCCCGTGAACGCGCTGGGCACACCGGACATTTCCAGGCCGACGTCGAAGCCTTCCGTCATGTGCAGATCGCTCATCACGTCTTTGAGCGACTCCTTCGAAATATTCACCGCTCGCGTGGCGCCCATCTTGCGCGCAAGACCGAGCCGGTACTCGTTCACGTCAGTGATGACGATGTTGCGCGCCCCGACGTGTCGCGCAATGGCCACCGCCATGATGCCGATCGGCCCCGCGCCGGTAATGAGCACGTCCTCGCCGACCAGGTTGAACGAGAGCGCCGTATGCGTGGCATTGCCGAACGGATCGAAGATCGCGGCGAGGTCGTCGGAGATCTCATCGGGAATCTTGAACGCATTGAAAGCCGGAATCACGAGGTACTCGGCGAAAGCGCCCTCCCGATTGACGCCGACGCCCACCGTATTGCGGCACAGGTGCCTGCGTCCCGCCCGGCAATTGCGGCAGAAGCCGCAGGTGATATGGCCTTCGCCCGAGACGCGATCGCCGATTGCGAAGCCGCGCACTTCCTGCCCCATCTCGACGATTTCGCCCACGTACTCGTGCCCAACATGCATCGGCACGGGAATCGTCTTTTGCGCCCAATCGTCCCACTTCCATATGTGGATGTCGGTACCGCAAATGGCCGTGCGCTTGATGTGGATCATGACATCGTTGTGGCCGACTTCGGGCTTCTTCACTTGCGTCAGCGTCAAGCCTGGCGCACGTTCGAGTTTTGCGAGCGCTTTCATTGGCGAGGTCTCCTTAAACGATGCCCAGCGAGCGGCCCACGCGCGTGAAGGCATTCACGGCGCGATCGATGTGCTCGGTTGTGTGCGCCGCGCTCATCTGCGTACGGATGCGCGCACGTCCTTTCGGAACCACCGGGTACGAAAACCCGGTGACGTAGACCCCTTCCTGCAGCAATGCGTCGGCCATGCGCGAGGCGACCGACGCATCGCCCAGCATGACCGGGATGATGGGATGTTGTCCCGGCACGAGCGTGAATCCGGCCTTGCTCATCGCCTCCCGAAAATGCTCACCGTTGGCCCGCACTCGACGGCGCAGGCGGTCGCCTTCGTCGCTTGCGAGCAGTTCGAGCACGCGCAAAGAGGCTGCGGCGATGCTCGGCGTGAGCGTGTTCGAGAACAGGTACGGCCGCGAACGCTGGCGCAGCAGCTCGACGATTTCGCGGCGGGCCGCCACATAGCCGCCCGATGCGCCGCCGAGCGCTTTGCCTAGCGTGCCGGTGACGATGTCGACGCGACCTTCCACGCCACAGAATTCGGGGGTGCCGCGCCCATGTTCGCCAATGAAGCCGACGGCATGCGAATCGTCGACCATCACGAGCGCGCCGTAACGGTCCGCCAAATCGCAAATGCCGGCGAGATTGGCGATGATCCCGTCCATCGAGAACACGCCATCGGTCGCGATGAGCTTGAAGCGCGCACCGGCCGCATCGGCCTCGCGCAGCTTCGCTTCGAGATCGCCGAGATCGTTGTTCTTGTAGCGGTAGCGCTTTGCCTTCGACAATCGAATCCCGTCGATGATGCTGGCATGATTGAGTTCGTCGCTGATGATCGCGTCGGTCTCGTCGGTCAGCGTTTCGAACAGCCCTCCGTTGGCATCGAAGCAGCTCGAATACAGGATGCAATCTTCGGTGCGCAAGAACGCAGAGAGTTCACGTTCGAGATCTTTGTGGACCGTCTGCGTGCCGCAAATGAAGCGCACCGACGCCATGCCGAAACCGTCTTGGTCCAGCCCTTCTTTCGCCGCGGCAATGAGACGAGCGTCGTTGGCCAGCCCCAGATAGTTGTTCGCGCAGAAATTGAGCACATCCTCGCCCCCCGCCAGACGCACTTGCGCCGACTGCGGGCTCGCGATGACGCGTTCGGATTTGTAAAAACCGTCGGCGCGGATCTGATCGATCGTGCCGCGCAAATGGGCGAGGAAGGTGTCGCGCATGGGTTCGCTCCTGGCGGAAAGGGCGCCGCTCGCACCGGATGGCGGACGATGCGGCCGTCTATAGCTGTTATAGTCGGTTGTCCGGTCATACCGAACAATTCCAGTTTTTCGAACCAAAGTTCGATATAGCGAACAACTTTAAGCGATCGGAATTCAAATGGCAAGCTCCGCGACCCGGCGCACGGCGTCTCCGCCTGCGCCCGCCACGCCCGCGCAGACCCTGGCGCCGCCGCGCGTCGGCGAGCAAATTCAGCGGCTACGCATGGAGCGGAAATTGACGCTCGATGACCTCTCGCGCGCGGCGGGCGTATCGAAATCGATGCTTTCCGAAATCGAGCGCGACAAAGCGAATCCGACCATTGCCGTGGCATGGCGGCTGACCAACGCGCTCGGCGTGAGTCTCGACCAATTGTTCGCGTCCCAGCGGGAGCACGAAACGATCGCCGTCAGCGGGCCGCACGACATCCCGACGCTCGATGGGCACGACGCGAAGTACCAGCTGCGCGTTTGGGGCCCCATCGAATTGGCGGGGAAGTTCGAGTGGTACGAATTGACGTTGCAGCCCGGCGGTGCGCTCGTGTCGAATGCGCACGAGCCCGGCACCCGCGAGCATTTGACAGTGCTCGGCGGTTCGATCGAAGTCGAGGCCGATGGCGAGAGAAAGCGCCTCAAAACGGCCGATACCGCGCGCTACCAAGCCGACGTGCCGCACGCCATACGCAACGCCGGCAAGACCGAGGCAAAAGCGCTGTTGATCGTCATCCACGGCTAGCCACGCAGTGCGTGCCGCCACCTGTGCGCACCGGACAAAGTACTGTATATTTCCACAGTATCTCGATATCCCGGAGAGCGGCTATGACCGAACGCGATCTCGCCGCGCTGACCTTTCAGGGCGCGGCGCGCGACCTCGAACACATCGTCCGTCATATCGCGGCGCGCTATATCGTGCAAGGCGTGCCGCTGAGTTGGCGCTTGCTGCACGCAATCGAAGCGGAAGCGCTGGCGGACCTCGGCTTTGCCGGTCGACACGATCCTTTCGTGCTCGACCTATTCAAACGCCCGGAACACATGATCTACCCCGAAACGGACGATCCGGCCACGTTCGGTAAATCGAACGCGTTGCCTGCTGCGTTCGCTTTCGCGGTTGCGGCTTACGAAGAGGCGCAAGCGGAACAAACTGCTCAAACGCCGCTCGGTCAAAACCGCGGGCAAAGGCCCCGGCTGGCATGAAGCGGGAAAACCGTCCCGCAAGAGCTCACCTTTGACATCCCGAATTTCCTCACCATGAGGCGAATGCAGCGATGCTTCGTTGAAAAAGCCACCGCTTAAGCTGGCGAACCGGTGCGCTGCGGGTGCATAAAGTGGGTCACGGCTTCTAGGCGCGACCGCTTCGCTCCAGAGGAGTGCTCGCATTCCGGGCACGACAGCTCGTATCCATCGCCGTCTCGCGCCAGTTCGGGTTCGCCGTCGGCGCATTTGGGGCAATGAGACGGGAGTTCGATATGCGCATCCAATGCAGTGCCGAGCGAAGCGAAGTCGGCGTCCGCAAATCGCCCCGCCTGTGCCCACGAGCGGATGAGGCCGGTCACCTCGGGGGAAAGTGCGCCTCGTTCTCGAGCTGCCGCCAGCTCTCGCGTTAGCGCATCGATTTCGTCGGATTGCTCGCGCGTTTGCGCTTCGAGCCGGTCGCCGCGGCTTTTGGCGGCGCTCAATTGCTGAATGAAGTCGAACTCTTTGCGGCTTGCGTCGCGAATGCCGGCTTGATAGGTGCTGGCCATGCTGCGCAGGGAATCGAGTTCGACGAGCATCGGCTTGACGCGGCGTTCGGCTTCCGCGATTGCGTCCTTGATTTGGTTGGCGTAATGCTCGGTGCTAACACGCAGCTCTTGATGAAGGGCCTCGATGCGTTCGTGCAACGAGGCGTTCGTTGCCTGTTCGGTCTCCAGACGCTGCTCGAGCCGCGACTTTTCCATTTCGAGCCGCGCGACCGTTGCGCGTAAGACATCGTCCTCGCTCACGCGCAGTGCTGCGGACGCGCCGATCTGCGCTTCCAGTTCGCGCACACGAGTGAGCGCAACCTCGGCGCGCGTCTCAGCGCGTTGCCAGGCATCGTGCGCGGTTTCTTGACGAATCTGGGCTTCTCGCAGCGCGCTGGTGGTTCGATCGAGGGCTTCCGACGCGTGGCGGCGCTCCTCGTCGAATCTTTGTCCGGCTGCCGACACAGCGTTTTCGTACAATGCCCCCAGCAATTCGCCCGCTTTTTCTTCCAACGATGGCGGAATCGCGCCGCCACCGATACGCACGCGCGACGCATCGCGGATGCGTTCCCAGAAATGATCGATATCTTTTGGGATGTCGCTGGCGCTGCCGGTTTGGGTCAGTTCGCGGACAGCGGCGCTCGAGGGCCTGATGCCAAGATCAAAAAACAAGCGCTTGCAGGCATGCAGCGACAATTCGCGACGATGGGCGCCGCTTGTCCGCAACGATTCGAGCTCTTGCCGGATGGCGTTGCGTTCCTCGTCGATGTTCATAGCCAGCTCGCAATGATCTGAAATGTAGCAATAATAACGGAACACGTATCAAAAAGTACGATTTTGAGCGCGTCAGATATGTGTGCTTGCATCGGGTTGGAAAAGTGTCTTAGCTATGCCACGGAGAGTTTCCCTGTAGGGGTGTTCCGTGAAACAAAGCGAGGAATCTAGTAGAAGCTATTGATTTTACTGTGAATTGTCGGTCGTAGCCTTGATCACGCCGTGTTTCACGGGACGGAACCGTTTTTAGAGCGCCGTATGTCTCTAGGCGCACAGCATTGTCTTGAGAGTCATTGAAGTAAACACCCTTGAACCCTTGTTAAAAACGTTAACGCCACGGCAAACCCTTACCAGCAAAGGCTTTCAGGGCGGTTCAGTGAAGCTTTACGGGAGAGGAGGTGAGCCGGGACGGGAGCTATCCGTGATGAGGTTCGGGGAGGAGAGTGAGCCGGAGCAGGAAGCAATGTGAGGGGATTCAGGGGGATGCCGTCTTGCGTGGAATCGGTGCAGTGAGGTTTTGCGGGAGACGTCAGGCCCGTGAGCTAGATGGGGTGGCGAGGGATGCCACTCACCCAATCGAGCGAAGGTGAGACTTTTCGGGTCCTGTTAAAACGGCAAGATTCATCGTCATTTGCGCCGCTGACAAGGAGTGGGTGAGAGGCTGCGGGACAAATCGCGCTCGATAAGTGAGTCTTTCCGGGAAAACCCGGCCTTTTTGACACATGTGCAGACCAAAGGTGAGCTTTCTCGGGACCTGGCCACGGGCGCGTGCGGCGATTGTCGCGAGCCCCCGCCCGCGGCTGCGCTCGAAATTGCATTGAGGTGAGGTTTTGCGGGAGCGGCAGTCGCCACATCTCGCTTCAGTGAAATCGCGGTTTCGCCTCTCGCGGTGGTGAGGTTTTTCGGGATTGCGATATTCCGTCGAAATCCGGCTCCGAGTGAAGTTAGTCGCCACTTCCCGCGAGACATGCGCTGGAACTGCATGGTGAGAGCGCTCCGGAACCATTTGGATCTGCCAAAGGTGAGTGTTTGCGGGGGGCGGGGAGGATTCGCACGTGAGCGCGCCGGGGAATGCACAGCCGTGGATAAGGTGAGGCCTTACGGGACCTGGGCGCGCTTCATGCAGGGCGACCCATGGCGACGCTAAGTATCGGATCTGCTTAGGAAATATCTTTCCGATTCGGTTCAGGTGAGGTTTTGCGGGAGCAGCGGGCGGCCGATGAGTTGCCCGGTTTGCACGGCCCGTTGGCCCCTTAGGTGAGAATTTTCGGGACTTGATTGCCGCTCCGCGGTGCCGGGCAAGCGGTGGAATCGGCAAGCACTCGGCCTTCCGTCTAGCTGCAAGGTGAGCTTATTCGGGATCCGTGGCGCGATGCCTCCCTTGGATACTCTTCGGCTTGCGAGCACTCCCGGTACGCAGGCCCTGCTCTCGTGGCGGGTTCATGGCCCGACGAACCAACCCATTCGCGTGAATGGCGCGTCGTTCGAACAGTCCGTACGCGCTATGCAGCGAGGGGCCGATGGTCTTTGGTTATCGGTCGAATCCACGTAGCGAAATTGCGACATTTGGCACGGTGAGCCGATACAGGAGGCATCGCTGCCCCTACTCGGCGAGGCGCAAAAGAGCGCGATTCGCGTGGACGCAGATCCGGCAAAGAAACGAAGCGCGCGCCGGGTTTGATCATTGGTGAGGCCTTACGGGAGCGCAGCGAGGTGAGTCGCCGTCGAGAACCGCGTTTCACCGGCAAGGGTGAGAGTGTGGTTGTAGACGCCCATCACCGCACTCTGTATCCTGTCGGAAAATTTCCTTCACGACCGATGCATGGCAACGAAGCGCGCGAAGAAAACCGATGTGGTGAGTCCAAGCTCCGCTGAATTGCGAAAGGCCGTCGAAGCGATCGCCATTCAGCCCAAGAGCGGCAAGATCACGCTCCTTACACGAAAGTTGTTCAACGTGTTGCTGGCCGTTGCGCAGCAGGCGGACGAGTCCGGCGACACCTACCGCGCCTTGCTGTCGGACATCGTCGCCAATTCGGCGTTCGATTCCAACGATACCGCCCTGGTGAAAGAGCACCTGCGGCGGATGGTGTCTGTGCAAGTCGAGTGGAGCCAAGGCACTTCGAGCCAAAAGCCTGGCCGCAAATGGGGCATTTCGACGCTGATCGCCGATGCCGAAATTCTGGAAGACCCCGCTACGCGGCGGGTCTGGGTCGAGTTCTCGTTTGCGCCGAAGATCAAGAAAAAGCTGCTCGACCCCGTGCAGTATGCGCGACTGAGCTTGCAGTTTCAGAGTCAACTGCGCAGCAGCGCGGGGCTGGCGTTGTATGAGATCTGCGTGCGTTATCTGACCAATCCCAGTCATCTGACGATGCGCGAGTCGTGGGCGTGGTGGCGGCCCATCCTCTCCGGCACGCCGGACACCGAGGCGGGCGACGAGGCGAAGCGCGAATACAAATATTTCAAGCGTGATTATCTGCGGCCTGCCATCGCGGAAGTGAACGCCGTGACCAACATCTTCGTGGAACTCATCGAGCACCGCGAAGGCCGGCGCGTCGCGGAAATTCAATTCCGCGTGACCGAGCGCAAACAGCCGATGCTCGCGTTGGACGAGCATCCGAACGTATTCGACAGCACGCTGATCGACCGGATGGTCAAGATCGGAATTCCGCTGAAGGAGGCACAGGGCCTTTACGCCGATAGCGAGGAGAACCGCATCCGCGCTGCGTTGCAAATGACGGAGCAGCGCATGCGCAGCGCCTCGCTGCCACCCGTTCGCAGCGCGCCCGCCCTCTTCAAGGACGCGCTCAAGAAAGGTTATGCCCCGCCCGTGGACTTGGTAGAGCAGCCGCCTAGCGGGACCGTCAAGGGGCTATCGGGCACCGTGCCGGCCGACGAGCTCAAAGCACGGCTGCTGGACGAATATGCCGCGTACCGGCGGAAAGAGGCGCGTTCGCTCTACGAAGAGCAAGGTGAGTCGGAACAGGAGCTCGCCAGGCAATCGTTCGAAGAGGATATGCTGCCGCAGTTGGGTTCTCACCTACGAGAGGATTGGCGTCGTCGCGGCCTGAGTTCCAAGCTCGGCGAGACGGCTTTCTTCGACTGGCTGGCACGTAAAACCTGGGGCGAACCCACCGATGGGGATTTGCTCGCCTTCACGTTGAGCCATTCGCGGGCGGCCTGAGAGGGGCTTTGCCCGAGAACGCGATCCTCGGTTCTCCACGCTGGAGCGACGCTTGTCGTCGCTCGGCGCCTCGATTTCCATACTGAAGTATCTGCGTTGCGGCGGCGCGATGATGACGGCGCTTGCCGCCGCTTGCGCCGTGCCTTCGATATCTTTCAAATGAGTGGCAACGCGGGCTTGCTCAGGCGTGCTCCGCGTTGCGCCAGCTTGACGGTGATGCGGGTGGCGAGATGCACATGCCGGCGGGCCTCGTCACATGGGGGCGCTGGCGTGCGCTCCCAGAGGCTCAGCTCGATTGCAGTATTTGTTCGATGCGCCGCAGAATCTCGTCGCGCTTATCACGGGACAAACCGCGCAGTCGCAATTCGAGCCGGTCGTCGCCGTAGGATTTGAGATCCCCCACGGCCACGCCTTCCAGTTTGATCTCCATTCGCTGCGCGTAGCGTTGGCGCGTGGCCGGCTTGACGTCGTCCTGCGAATTCGCGCGCCCCTTCACGATATCGGCCACCTGCCGTGTGCTCAAATCGTCAGCAACGATGCGGTTGATCAAGCGTAGCGTGGCATCGACCCCGCGAGCCGAGAAATAGCGGCCCACCTGATATGCCATGTTGGAGCCAAAGCGATCGGGGCGCGCGACCATTTCCTGCATGATCGATTCCGGAAGCTTGGCGAGCGATAGCGCCACGGCCACCGTCGATTCGTCGAGCCCCAAGTGCTCGGCCAATTCTTTCTGACTTTGGAAGTGCTTTTCGTCGAGGAATCGCCGCCAGACGATCGCGTTGTCAAACACGGTCTGGGAATCACGTTGAACGTTAAGGTCGTAACCGAGCTTATAGCTTTCAATTCCGACGGGAAGATCGACCACGACCGCTTTGACGGTCTCCTTGTTCGCTTCCTTCAAGGCGCGTACGCGCCGGCCGCCATCGCTGACAAAGTACGACCCCGGATTACCGTAATCGGGAATGACGTGGATGGCTTGCTGCTGGCCCTGCTTTGCGAGGTTGACAGCCAGTTCTGCGATCGACGCCTTTAGATAAAAATGGCGTGGATTGAACGGGCTGGGCTTGATAGCCCGCAAATCGAGTTCGATCACCTGCCCGGGGTTGTAATTATTTGACAGACGCCATACGCGATAGTCGTTCGATTCATTTGCATGGTGCGAGTCGGTCGACGACGTGACGGAATGAAGAACCGCCTCACCCCGCGCCGGCGTGGTCTTGACCGATGCCTTCGCGTCGCCTTGCACGATGTCGTCTATCGCGTTGAGCCGATCGAGGGCCGTGCGCTTCTCGCTGCTCGTGGTATCGGGGCGCGCCTGGAAGCCTTTTGCCAACTGGGAGGGTTTCATTGAGGGTCCTTTATGCGCATAAAGTCAGGGGAGCATCGAGGCGATTTCCGCCGCGCACGCTCGAATCTCGGCCGCGGCGAGCTTTGCACCGCGGTCATTCATTTGCAGTACCGTTTGACCGAGAGCCATTGCCTGCTTGTACGCTTCTCGCGTCGGAATCTGTGTTTTGAGAAGCGGAAACCCAAGGTCCTCGAGTGCACGTTTGAGTTCGCGAGTCAGCATGCGCTTCTCTTCGGTCTTGTTCAGTAGGAAGACCGCACGAAGGTCCTCGTTCATCACTTGGGCCTGTTGAACGAGTTTCACCAAGCCAACGCTCGACCAATAGTCGGCGGGAGATGACGACGTAGGAATCACGGCGACGGAGGCCGCCAAGAGGACAACGCCCGACACTTTTTCGGTAATCGAAGGTGGACAGTCGACCACGATCACGTCGTAGTCACCGATGAACTTTTTGATCTCACGGTGAATCTGGCCGCCGGCTTCGGAGAGGTTGACGACCGGAAAAGGAATACCTGAATCGCCGTCTGCCGAGGCGCTCGCCCAGTGGACCAAGGTGTTCTGCCCATCGGCGTCGACCACGAGGACGCGTTTTCCTTTTTCATGGAAAGCCGCACCCAGATGCATCGCGATGGTGCTTTTGCCCACCCCGCCCTTCTGTTGAGTTACCGCGACGATTTCGGCTGCCAATTTTTTAGCTCCTTAACAGATCGACGAATTCTACCTTGTAAATTTTGAATTTCAATGTTTTCGTCGTTATCTCGCCACGATTTAGCCATTCGGACAATGTTTATGCGCATAAAGTGGGTGGAGATTGGCGCGCCGGAATCCTCCGGTTCGTCACTGGGTTGCAAAAGTGGCCCTGCAATGAAGCCGCGGTGTTTGCCGATCTTGGGATGCTGGACGGAACGGATTATCGATTTGGGAGAACACGTGCGCCGAGAGACACGACATTCGGCGAGGTGCTCCGTCCAGCATCTCTCGCAGCATTTCCTCCTCGCCTGGCGGCCGGCGATCAGTAGATTGTGGAATCCATGGTTGCGGTATCGAGGACCTGCTCGCAAATACAGGAAGGAGTAGCGCGGCGTACCGTGGCACGGAGTCTCCTCGCGCGAGTAAATCTGAGAAAGCGTTGCCCGCGCTGCGAATGGCGAGTGTGGACAGTTGCAGCTCACGCCGAAAGCGCTCGGTGTAGCCAGCTGCCCGGTAACTTAGCTCCCATGCGGTACCACTTCGGAGCAACTCGTTCAACCGTGCGTCGGCCCGGTCGATGTGCGCCTAACGTGGTAGTCCGCGCGACTACCCGCCAGTCGAGGGCCAGACGGCGATTCGGCCTTTTGGACGAGGGTCGATCTCGGCTACCGCTGCCCGGCTGCCCACCGGTTTATGCGCATAAACTGCAGCGAGCCGTTGCGGTTCGCCGGGGCGGCTGGCACTGAACGTACATGCGAATGCCTAGAATCGGGTGTAACAAAGGTCCCCCGGCTGGCCGAGCCAAACGAGCAACGATCGACTGCGCCATGCGGTCGTCCTCGTCGCTGCGCAAGCCCCTTCAGCATGCGACCAGGCGTTAAGAAACCGGGAGCGCATCTGCGGCCTTCTCCCCGATACCTACCTCTTCCTGCCACCGTTTCGCGAAAACAAACGCCGATGCCGCGGCTTGCGCAAGCCGATGACCATGGTCTGGCCCGCGCCCGTAAAATAACCGCCTCTCAGCGAACAAGCGAACCGATCATGATCACTATCTACCATAATCCCCGTTGTTCCAAATCGCGTGGCGCGTGTGAACTCGTCAAGGAACGGCTCGACCAAACTGCCGAGCCGTTGACCGTTGTCGAGTATCTGAAAGAGCCGCCATCGGTGGAAGCGCTCAAGGCGCTGCACGGAATGCTGGGCGGAGCAGTCAGAGACATGATTCGCGACAACGAGGCGCCGTATCAGCAACTGGGCCTCGATGATCCTTCGCTGACCGACGATCAACTGTACGCAGCGATTGCAGCCAATCCGATCCTGCTGCAGCGTCCTATCGTTGTCCGCAATGACCGAGCCGTTATCGCCCGCCCGCCGGAGAATGTCGCCGCTCTCTTCGAGTGACGCCGTCGTCCTTTTTGAATTGAATGGGCTCGTGGCAAGGAGAGATGTTGCATCGCCTCGCCACGAGCCAAATGACGTTTTCAGCCTTCGAGCCAGGAGAAACCGCAGCGAACATCAAGGCGGCCCGAACCCGCCAAGGGCCATGGGTCCACAGTATGGCCAGTTTTCGAAAATTGCCTTCACGCGCGGTGTTGCTGCACGCCGCCCATGACCTTTCCTCGACGAAGAAAGGCTTGAAGCGACCAGCGCCCGGCTCCGTGGAAGAACAGATAAGCGATCAAGACTGCCCACAGAATGTGGTCTTTGATCATGACGGGTTCCAAGCCTGGGTAAGACAGCACCGCGACGAGATTGACGATAAAAAGCCCAGCAGCCGCAAAGCGGGGCTGCAATCCAACCAACAGCAACACCGGGAAGATCAATTCGCCCCCGGCGCCCATCACGGCCGCTACCGCGGGCGGCAACACGGGCACGTGATATTCGTTGGAGAACAAATAGAGCGTGCTATCCCAACTGCGCAATTTCGTTAAGCCCGACAGGAAAAATACGCGAAATAAATAAAGGCGAATCGCTAGCGCAAATAACGGTTGTAGTGCGACTGCAATGTCATCGAGACGATGAAACAAGCTAGATATGCGTTTCATGATGAGGTACCTCGATAGCGTGAACGAGCCGACGACCAAATAGTTGCGCAAGCAACGAATTCGCGTCGGCGCCTGTATCGGCGAGTGCCGCTTCAATGGAGGCGCCAGCCATCAGCGCGGCGACGGCTTGCGCCTCTGCCATCCCCAGCGCTTGCCAATGCACGGAGAACGCTTCTCTCCAAATCAAAATGGACTGGCCTCCCGCGTCCAACCGTGCGGGGGGGCCGCCGTCATGCATCCGCAAAATGTCGGCGATTGGCCAAAGGTTCGAGCGCGCCAGTGCGACCGATGGCATGAGCCGAAGTGAGGCCGCGGCAAATCGCTCGGGACCGAGTTCGGCGAGTCTCGCGCCATCGACCGCATCGGCGTCGTCGGCGAAGTAGGCTCGATGCAGCCGCCAATCCACGTCGGCAACATCTCCCAAGTAGGGCATCTCGGCTGCCGGCTCGAAGTTGCGAATGAAGGCAGCAAGCTCGGCGCCGTCCTCGTGAAGGTTGGCGCTCGCGGCCGGCGTGCGATCGACATAGGCGCGTGCAAGCGCATGGAAGTAGTCCTCACCGACGAGCTGAACGACGTTGACGAATGCATCGGTGAGGGCGGCGATGCGATTGAGTCGCACATTGTTTCGATAAACGCTCAAGCGCTCTTGCGTGGCCGAGGTCACCCCGGTGAGTGGGACATCGTCGCTACCGAGCGATGCAGCGAAAGCGCCGAGCCGCGCGGCATAACAGGACCGGCTCAACATGGCGCCGCCTCGTGCATCGCGCCTCGGGCCGAGCGCAGGCGCGTATCGGCTGCCGCCACGCGTTGTTCCAATCGCCCGTATTCCACGAGCAGCGCGTCCAATGGCGGCAAGTTGGTGTCTCGCTCGAGCAGCACTGGCGTAGGGCCGAAGCGATCGAGTGCGGCGTCGAGCAGCGACCATGCGGCGTCGCAAACCGGGGCGCCGTGCGAGTCGATCGCGATCGCATCCAACCACTCGAATCCGGCCACGTGAATCTCGCCGACGCAGTCCCTCGGCAATCTCGCCACTTCCTCGAGCGGATCGATGCCGAGATTCAGCGCATTGACGTACAGGTTGTTCACGTCGAGCAAGACGCCGCAGCCTGTGCGTGCGACGAGCTGTGCGAGCATATCGGCCTCCGTGCACAGCTCGTCGTCGAAAGCGACATAGGCCGACACGTTCTCGATCAGGAGCGGCCGGCCAAGGGCGTTTTGAACGGCGTCGATGTGTTCGGCGATGACCTCGATTGCGCCTTCCACGCGGGGCACCGGCAGCAAGTCGTTGAAATAACGGCCGCCTGCTCGATTCCAAGAAAGGTGCTCGGAGACGAGCGCAGGTTCGATGCGCGCGACGAGCGCCCGCAATTGTTTTAGATGATTCGGCGCGGGCGCTTCCAAACTTCCGAGTCCGAGCCCCACACCATGCAGGCTCACCGGATAGTGCTCCCGCACGCGCGAAAGCGCTGCGACGGGCTCGCCGCCGCCGAAATAGTTTTCGCTATGCGCTTCCCACCAGCCGACGCGCGGATGGTGCGCGAGCACGCCGGCGGCATGAGGCGCACGCAACCCGAGCCCTGCGCCCGTCAATGCTCGCGTATTCATCGTGTTTGCTCCTAAGGTCCCAACGCGCTCGCGTGCGCAAGCCGCCAGAGGGGGCGGCGACGGCGCGCCGTCGCCGACATACCGCTGCTTTACATCGCGGGCTGGAGCGTGCCGCCGAGTTGGCCGCACGTGCCCTTGGCGACAGCCTTGAATTCGCCTTTATCCATATCCTTCGTCGCTTGGCCTGCGCACGAGTGGTTATTGCCCTTGCAGTCGTTTTGGCCTGCGTGCGCGATGCCATAGCACTTTTCCATGTCGGCCGCGAACACCGGCGTCGTAAGCGTTGCACCGAGGGCTGCGGTGAAAGCGGCGGCGGCGATCCATTGCTTGTTCATTTGCTGCTCCTGACTTGAATTGAAGTGAGAAATGCGATGGCCTCTTGCTAGGCCTCGATAGCTTGAGCCGTTGTCCGCTGGACGGGACGAGAAGCCGGAATCTTTCGATTGCCTGACTGACCGCCCTTGCCGTCTCGCGTCGCACGACCCTTGCTGCCTTCAATACGCGCAGTGCAAGCGAACGGATGCAACGCAACGCAAAGATGTTTCGCTCGCTGACGGATGGCCTTCCAGGGCGTCATGCAATCGTCATGGATGTGTCGATTCGTAAGCGCGGCGGGATATTGACGACTTATCCACAGATTCTGTGGAAAAGGTTGTGGAAAGGCGGGGCGAGAGGCCCAGCCAGCGGCGCGTTTAGTGGGTTGCCGGAAAAACGGGCCGGCGAAGCGAAGCATCGATGGCTATGATGGGTAGTCGGGCCGAACCTTCCGGCTTCGGCATTCTCGTCCTCAATCATGGGAGTAGCGCCATGGCTTACAAAATCGAAGTGGTGGTCGGCAGTCTGCGGCGGGAATCGTTCAACAAGCAGCTCGCGCACGCGCTGACCAAGCTGGCGAGCGGCGATTTCGAGTTCTCGTTCCTCGACATCGGGTCGTTGCCGCTCTATAGCCAAGACTACGACGCCAACTTTCCCGACGTCGCGAAGGAACTGAAAAAGCGAGTGGAAGCGGCGAACGGTTTGCTGTTCGTCACGCCCGAATACAATCGCTCGATGCCGGGCGTGCTGAAGAATGCGCTCGACTGGGGTTCGCGGCCCTGGGGGACCAATTCGTGGAAGGATAAGCCGGCCGCGGTTTGCGGAATTTCGCTAGGCGCGACCGGCACGGCGCTATCGCAGCAGCATTTGCGCAACGTCCTCGCCTATCTCGATGTACCTACGCTCGGCCAGCCCGAGATCTTCCTCAAGCACACCGATTCGTTCTTCGACGCCAATGGCGGTATCGCCAGCGAGGACACGCGCAAGTTCCTGACGACGTTCGTGCAGCGCTTCGAAGCATGGGTGAAGCGACACGCTTCGCCGAAGTGACCGCTCACGTTCCGTCAGGCTTGGACTCGTCGCCGCCGTAGCTTTCGGCGTCCTGCAAGTATTCGTCGGGGACGGCGGGAGGCCGCGGTGTCGACGCCTCGGGCGCGACAGGCGGCGCCGGCGGTTCGCCGCGCCCTGACGCGAATACAGCGCCCATGCCGGGGGCGGAGCCGGCTGCGACGGCAGTCGCGCTTGCTTCGGTGGCCGGCTGTTGCGCAGCGCCTGCTGCCGGCACGGAGCCGACAGCGGGCTCGCCTGCGGCAGTTCGCGGATAGCTTTGAACCGCGCTCGGGCGCATTGCCGCAGAGGGCACGCTAGAGCGCAAGCCGAGTTCTTCGAGCGGTGAATGCGAACGTGTGGCGTCGTCGGCCGGCGCGTGCCAGGTCGCCGCGCGTTCCTCGATGTCGAGCGGCCCCATGGCTTCGAGCGTTGCACGGGAGAGCTGCGCGAGCGCATCGGTCGGCGCATCGACGCAGACCATCACGGCGCCTCGCCGAACCGCCTCAGCGTACTGCGCGCTCTTGTACTCGGTCGGCGCGGAGACGAACAGCGATTCGAAAAAGCGCTCGATGCTGGCGAGCAAGCCCTCGTTCGCGGTAGGCGCGGTATCGACGGCCGAGGTCGCATCGCTTGCATAAGTCGGCTCGCATCGGGCCTTGAGCATCACGTCCTCATGCGCGACGCCGGCCGCAACGAGCGCATCGCGAGCGGCTTCGGCCTGGGGATAGGTATCGAAAAACGCGATAACGGTGTGCTGCATGATGACCTCCTCGAGGCTGGGTGCCCGATGAACACGCAAAACTCGCGCCGCCCTCTCAAGTCGCCTTGCCGTGCGCATGGGCGCGAGGCTCGCGCTCGCGCGCAATGGTCTGAAGCATCGATTCCAGCAACGCGATATCGAAAGGTTTGGACAGCACGCGCACGTCGACATTCCTCGCACGCTCGAGCTCCTGTGCGTAGCCTGTGATGAGAATGACGGGAATCGGCGCGGCCAGCGCTTGCGCCGCTTCGGCGAGGTCGATGCCGTTGTGGGCGCCGGGCATGTGGATGTCGGAGATGAGTACTTCGAACGGGTCGTCTGCCCTGGCTTCGCTGTCCCCGATGAGCCGCAAGGCGGCGTCCGCATTGAACGCGCAGGTCACGCGGTGCCCCATCATCCGCAACAGCGCCTCGGTGCCGGCGGCCACTTCGTCGTTGTCTTCGACTAGCAGGACGTGCATGGCGCCGGGTGGCTCGGCGTAGGCCGTCCGCTGGGCGACCGAAGCCGCGGCCGTAGGCGCATTGACGGCGCGCGGCAAATAAAGCCGCACCGACGTGCCGACGCCCAAGGTGCTGTCGATCGTGGCCAGACCGCCCGAGCGGTCACAGAACGCGAATACCTGCGGCAGGCCGAGGCCCGTGCCCATCCCCTTGGGCTTGGTCGTGAAGAGCGGTTCGAACGCATGAGCGAGGACATCGGGCGCCATGCCCGCGCCCGTGTCTTCCAGCGAAACTTGCACGAACTCGCCCGTGAGCGCGAAACCGCCTTCACGTTCGAGCCTCACGTTGGTGGCGCGCACGGTGAATCGCCCGCCGTTGGGCATCGCATCGCGTGCGTTGACCGCGACATTGATGAGGGCGAGCTCGAGTTCCGCGCTGTCGACTTCGATCGGCCAGATGTCGCGGCCGATGTCGACGACGAGCGACGCCTTGGCGCCGAGCGAGGCGCGCAGCAATTCGGAACTGGCCGCCATCCAGCGCGACAAGTCGATGACTTCATTGCGCAGCGGCTGTTTGCGCGCGACGCCGAGCAATTGGCGCGTCAGCGACTGCCCGCTTTTCAACGCGCGCTCGATGGCGCTCAGTTCGCGGTCGAGACCCGCGGCGTCGCGTCGGCGCGCGATTTGGACATTCGTTGCGACAATCGTCAGAAGATTGTTGAAGTCGTGCGCGACCGTGCCCACCAGATTGCCGAGCGCCTCCATTTTGCGCGACTGCCGATACGCCGATTCGATGGAGCGCCGCATCGACGCTTCCGCTTGCCACCGTTCCCATGCTTGCTTTTCGGCAGCGAGACGCTTGAGCGATAGAGCAAGCACGAACCAGAGCACGATAGACGGCACGAAGATGGACGTTGCCGAAATCAAGGCTCTGTTGGACCAGGCCGCCCAAATGGCCGCTTCGCTATAAGCGCACGAGACATAGACGGGATAGGACCCGACCTGCCGATAAGCGAGAATGTGGCCGCCGTGCGGATCGCGCTTGCCACCTTCGGCCGCAACGCGCAGCACCCCGGAGCGGTTGTTGGCGGCGAGCGCCGCAGCCAATTGCGGAGCGACCACGGCCGATTCGGGGCGCGGCGGATACGCGGCGAGCACCGCGCCGTCGCTGCGTGCAAGCGTCATCGACATGGCGCCGCGCTCGTTGCCGAGCAGTTCGTGGTAAAACGATTCGAAATACGAACGGCGCAGCGCAACCGAGACGAGCCCCGCGAACGAACCGCCGGCGCCGCGCCGAGCGATGCCCGTATTGAAGACGGCGTCGCCGCTGCCCGCATGCCAGACCATGACCTTCGACACATGCTCGAGTATGCGTCCGCCGCGAATACCGACGAAGTCGTCGCGCGTGGCGATCGAGGCGTGCGGCGCCGGATAGTAGCGGCTGTTTGCGAGCAAAGCGCCTTCCGGGCCGAAGATCGACACCGAAGCCACTTGCGGATAGCCGCCGCCGATCTTTTGCAGCTTGTTGTGGATCTCGGCTTCGCGCGCGCGAATCGCCTCGTTATCGAGCCCGCGTACGAGATCGTCGACGCGCGCATCGAGCGTTTCGTTCAGATCGAATACCTTTAGCGCGTGTTCTTCGGCGATGCGGACCGTTCTAACCGTCGCGTCGGTCGCCGACGCGACGCGGGCGCGGAAATCCGAGTAAGCGATGGCTGCGGCATACACGCACGGCAAGACGATCGCCGCGGCAAGCAGCACGATCAACGTCACGCGCCGGGCGGAGAAGTCCGGTACGGGCATGGCCGGCACGGGCGAGCCGTCTTGCCATTCGTCAGGCAGGGCGTTCGTCGTCGAATCAGCGGGCCGTTGGCGGGTCATGTTCTTGGCGTGTCCAATTGGCGAGCGGGTACCTTTCCAATCATCATAAGCGACTTGTTCCCGTGCGAGCTTTTTCTCGCTCCCTCGATGCACGGCGAAGTCCGAACGTTCGCCCTAAAACAGCGACAAAATCGGAAGCGCAAACGTACACAAAAGAAAAATTACCGCACATTCTGCCAGAAGCGTCTGCTTTATTTCTTCATACGGGAGAAATGGATAGGCTTGCCTGATCGATTCTGAAATTGGAGAGTTGATTTTCCGCCGGTTTGCTCCGAGAATTTCGCTTCATTTTTATGAACATGATGCGCTCAATGTAACGGGCGCACGCCGAAGCACAGCTTCCGCCGCTCTCGCGCGCCGCGTTTTCGCCCCGGCGATAGCGCAATTGCGATCGTTTTCGCGCGCCGCCCGTCGACACGCTCCGTTTCCCGCTAAAGAAGGGTGCCGAGCCGCCGTTAACGCGATATAGACCGTTTTCGTTTCCGTCACGCTTGCCATGCCTTTGCCGATTGTGATCGCCGATGATTCCCTGCTTGCCCGTAAGGTCCTGACCAAAGCCTTGCCGGCCGACTGGGACGTCGACATCGCATACGCATCGAACGGGCGCGAGGCGCTCGCGCTGTATCGCGCGGGAAAGGCCTCGGTGATGTTTCTGGACCTGACGATGCCGGACATGACCGGCTATCAAGTCCTCGAAGCATTGCAGCATGAAGACCTGAACACGTTCGTGATCGTCGTATCCGCCGATGTGCAGCCGCTCGCTCAAGAACGCGTGCGGGCGCTGGGTGCGGCCGCCTTCGTCGCCAAGCCCGTGACGCCCGAGGCGATATTGCCCATCCTCATGGAGTACGGGTTGTATGCGTGAGAACGTGTTCACCGAAGAGCAGCGCGACGCCTTGCAGGAAATCGCCAACCTGGCGATGGGGCAGGCGGCCACGCGCCTCGCGCGTCTGCTAGACACTTTCATCGAGTTGTCGGTGCCTCGCGTTCGCGTCGTGCGCGCCGAAGACGCTGCCCGGACGCTGCGAGAAATGACCGGCATCGAGGAGAGCGTCACGGCGGTGCGGCAAGGGTTTCGCTCCGACCTCAAGGGCGAGGCGCTCGTCATCTGCCGCAGCAGCGGCGTGGGCCAACTGTGCGCGCTCGTGAACGATCCGTACGTCAATTCCGCCTACGATTCGGTGAGCCAAACCGAGCTGATGTTCGACGTGGCGAACGTGCTGACGGGAGCGTGCGTCTCGTGCATCCTCAATCAGCTCGACCGCACGCCGATCTTTTCGGCGCCTGGTTTGCTCGGCGAAAAAATCTCGCTCGACGATGTCTTTCAATCGGACGTGCTCGCGTGGAAGACGGCGTTGCTGCTCGAGGTGAATTTCGCGCTCGAAGACCAGACGTTTCGCGCGCACCTCGTCATGCTGATGGCCGAGGATTCTATTCGTCGGATGAATGAAGCGCTCGACGCGCTCTTGTCCAGCCTATGACCGATGCGATGGAGCAATCTCTCAGCGACCTGGTGATCGAACGCGTCGGTTTTGGCATCTTCGTGCTCGACCGCGACATGAACGTGCTGATGTGGAACCGGTTCATGCAGGATCACAGCGGCCAGCCTGCCGAAACGGTCGTCGGTAGATCCATCTTCGACACATTTCCCGAATTGCCGCGCGTATGGCTGTCGCGCAAGATCGAGAGCGTGTTTCAGCTCGGCAGCTTCGCGTTCAGTTCCTGGGAGCAACGGCCATATCTGTTCAAGTTCGACCACGACCGGCCGATCACGGGGGGCGTGGACTTCATGCAGCAGGACTGCACGTTCATGCCGCTCACGCGCGGGCGAGAAGTCGAAGCCGTATGCGTGACGATCTCCGACGTCACGCACGTCAGCGTGGTCCAGCGCGAACGTGAGGAGGCCGTCGAAAAGCTGCAGGAATACGCCAATCGCGATGGCTTGACCGGCATCGCGAACCGGCGCTTCTTCGAGAGCCGCCTGCGCGACGAGTTTCTACGCTGGCAGCGTTACGGCGGCGAGCTCTCGGTGCTGCTGTTCGACCTCGACCATTTCAAGGACATCAACGATCGCTTCGGCCACGCCGTTGGCGATACGGTGCTGCGCGTGATGGCTCAACGCGTTGCCGATGCGGTGCGAGTGCAAGACACCTTCGGTCGATTCGGCGGCGAGGAATTCGCATTGCTGCTGCCTTGCACGCCGCTCGCCGATGCGATGATCGTCGCCGAAAAGGTTCGCATGACGATATGCGATACGCCGGTCGAAGCCGAGGGCGTGCGCGTGCCCGTCACGGCGAGCGTGGGCGGCGCGGCGGCGCGCCCGGGGCTGCCGAGCTACGAGGTGCTCATCAACGAAGCCGACGCCGCGCTTTACAGCGCCAAGCGCCAGGGACGCAACCGCTCGATCGCGCTCGCCTAGCGCGCTGCGCATTCGACGAACGAGCGCGCGCGGGCTCATGCGGGCGCGCGCATCTGCCGCACCGATATGCCTGGACGAATCCGGCCGCCGCGCTCGCGTCCGTGGCTGCTCAATGAAACGTTGGTATACTTTTGCCCGTTTCCGGCCCCGTTTGCCGGCCCACTTTGCCGGCGCTGCGCGCCGCTTGCCGAAGCTAGCGCGTTGCATCGGAGTGGCGCAGTGCCTGTGGCGCGTGCGGCAAATCAGCATCGATTTTCATTCGCCCCGCAGGGGCGCATAGCGGAGTTCGCCTTGGCCGTTTCCAATCTCGTCGCGGACGAACCAGCAACCGACGCCGCAGCCGTCACGTCGAGCAGCTCGTTCTATCTCGCGATGCGCATCTTGCCCGCCGCGCAGCGCGATGCGATGTTTCAGATCTACGCGTTTTGCCGCGCGGTCGACGATATTGCCGACAGCAACGCGCCGCGCGCCGAACGTAGCGCCGGGCTCGCACGCTGGCGCGCCGATATCGACGCGTGCTACGACGGCGAGCCGCGCCCCGCGTTGGCGGCGCTAGCGCGCCAGATTCGCGCGTTCGGCCTGCGTCGCGAGGATTTCCACGCGATGATCGACGGCATGGCGATGGACGCCGCGGAGGATATCTGCGCGCCCGACGAAGCGACGCTCGATCTTTATTGCGACCGCGTCGCTAGCGCAGCGGGCCGTTTGTCGGTGAGAGTTTTCGGGATGACTGACGATGCGGGACATGCGTTGTCGCATCATCTGGGGCGTGCGCTGCAGTTGACCAACATCTTGCGCGACATCGACGAAGATGCGGCGATCAACCGGTGCTATTTGCCGCGCGAATTGCTCGCTCGCGAAGGCATCGCCGCGATCGATCCGGCCGCGATCGCCGACGATCCATCGTTGCCGCGCGTGTGCGCGACGTTGGCGCAGCGTGCGCTGGCGCATTTTGCTCAGGCCGATGCGATCATGGACGCCGCGCCGCGCAATGCCGTGCGTGCGCCGCGCATCATGTCGGGCGTCTACCGGTGCTTGCTCGAGCGTACGCTCGAGCGCGGTTTCGACGTGCCCCGCACGCCCGTGGCGAAGCCCCGTCTGCGGCTGTTGTGGATCGTCTTACGCTACGCGTTCTTTTGAGCGGGCGCCTCGCTCGCGGTGTCGCCCGTATCGCGACGCGGTGGCGTGCAGCGCCGCCCCGGCCAAGGCCGAACGTAAAACCCGAGCATTCGACCGCGAAGCCCTGGGCTTCGCCTTCAACCCATTGATATGCCGATGAACGACATTTCCGCCCCTTCCGCCGTGATGGCGGCCTCGAGCTCTTCAGGCGCCGCTCAATCGCGCGCCGCGCTCGAGACCTCGATCGCGCGTGCGACGGATGCCATCCTTGCCGATCAGCGCCCCGACGGGCATTGGGTTTACGAACTCGAAGCCGACGCGACGATTCCGGCCGAATACATCCTGCTCGTTCACTACTTGGGCGAAGCGCCGAACCTCGAACTCGAACGCAAGATCGTGCGTTACTTGCGCCGCATTCAACTGGCCGACGGCGGCTGGCCGTTGTTCACCGATGGCGCGATGGATGTGAGCGCGAGCGTGAAGGCCTATTTCGCTCTGAAGATGGCCGGCGAGCGCGAAGATGCCGAGCATATGCGGCGCGCGCGCGCGGCGATTCTCGGGGCGGGCGGCGCCGAGGCGGTGAACGTCTTTACGCGGATCTTGCTGGCGTTGTTTGCCATCGTGCCGTGGAGCGCCGTGCCGATGATGCCCGTGGAGATCACGCTGTTGCCGCAGTGGTTTCCGTTTCATCTCTCGAAAGTGTCCTACTGGGCGCGCACGGTCATCGTGCCGCTGCTCGTGCTCAATGCGCGACGCCCTGTGGCCAAGAATCCGCTCGGCGTGCGGATCGACGAACTCTTTCTCGGCGATCCGTCGGCGACGGGTCTACTGCCGCGAGCAGGGCATCAGAGCCGCGGCTGGTTCGCTTTCTTCCGCGTCGTGGATTCGACCTTGCGCGGGGTCGACGGGTGGTTTCCGAAGCGCACGCGCGAGCGCGCGGTGCAAAAAGCGGTGGATTTCGTCGACGAGCGCTTGAATGGCGAAGACGGCTTGGGTGCGATTTTCCCCGCGATGGCCAATGCCGTGATGATGTACGACGCGCTTGGCTATGGACCGGACTATCCGAACCGAGCCATTGCGCGCGCTTCGCTCGAAAAGCTGCTCGTGATCGACGAAGAAGAAGCGTACTGCCAACCTTGCTTGTCGCCGGTTTGGGATACCTCGCTCGTCGCACATGCGCTGCTCGAAGTCGAGGCGCCGCGTGCGCAAGAGGCGGCGTTGCGTGGCCTGCAGTGGCTGCGCCCGCTGCAAGTGCTCGACGTACGCGGCGATTGGATCTCGCGCCGCCCCGACGTGCGTCCCGGCGGGTGGGCGTTCCAGTATGCGAACCCGCATTATCCGGACGTCGACGACACGGCTGTCGTTGCAATGGCGATGCATCGCGCGGCCGCGCTGACGCGCTCGAACGTCGATCGCGAAGCGATCGCGCGCGCACGCGAGTGGATCGTCGGCATGCAGAGTAGCGACGGCGGATGGGGCGCCTTCGAGCCCGAGAATACGCAGTACTACCTGAACAACATTCCGTTCTCGGATCATGGCGCTTTGCTCGATCCGCCGACAGCCGACGTCTCGGGACGGTGCCTGTCGATGTTGGCGCAGTTGGGCGAGCTGCCGGGCAATAGCGGGCCTGCTCGGCGCGCGTACGACTACTTGCTCGCCGAGCAAGAAGACGACGGCAGTTGGTACGGCCGGTGGGGCATGAACTACATCTACGGCACGTGGACGGCGCTATGTGCGCTGAACGCCGCGGGTATCGCGCATGACGACGTGCGGATCAAGCGCGCGGCGCAGTGGCTGATTGCCATCCAGAACGAAGATGGCGGGTGGGGCGAGGGCGGCGAGAGCTACAAGCTCGACTATCGCGGCTACGAACCGGCGGCAAGCACGGCTTCGCAAACGGCGTGGGCGCTGCTTGGATTGATGGCTGCGGGCGTCATCGATCATCCGGCCGTCACGCGCGGCATCGACTATCTCGTTCGGACGCAGCGCGAGCACGGCTTGTGGGACGAGACGCGCTTCACGGCCACGGGCTTCCCGCGCGTGTTCTATCTGCGCTATCACGGTTACCGCAAATTCTTCCCGTTGTGGGCGTTGGCGCGCTACCGCAACCTCACGCGTGACGGCCGCGCGCGTGTCGCGGTCGGCATGTAATGGCAATCGACGCGGCACTGCCATTGATCGTGGTGACGGGAATGGCGTTCGAAGCGCGCATCGCGCGTGGGCCGGGCGTCGAAGTCGTTTATGCGGCGCGTGCGGATCGGCTCGAACGTGCGTTGGAGCAGGCGTTGGCGCGCGGTGCGTGCGGCGTGATGAGCTTCGGCACCGCGGGCGGGCTCGCGCCGAACTTGGCGCCGGGCACGGTTATCGTCGCCGATGCGATCGACGCGCCGTCAGGGCAGATGGCGACCGATTCGGCGTGGAGCGAGCGCATCGCCTCGGCGCTGCGCGTCGCGCTGCCCGGCACGCCTTTCGCACGCGGTGTGCTCGCCGCGGTGGCAGCGCCAGTGGTCACGCAGCAGCAGAAGGCGGCGCTGCATGCGCGCACGGGCGCGCTGGCCGTCGATATGGAGTCGCACATCGCCGCGGCACAGGCGGGCGCGCGAGGGCTGCCGTTCACTGTGTGCAGAGTGGTGGTCGACCCGGCGGGGCGGACCTTGCCGCCCGCGGCGATGGTGGGGCTGCGCGACGATGGCACGACGGCGCTGGGGCCGATTTTGCGTGAACTCGCGCGAGCGCCTGCGCAATTGCCCGCGATGATCCGATTGGCGTTCGATGCACGCGCCGCACGAGCTTCGCTCGTTGCGGCACGGCGGGCAATGCAACATGCCGGCGCACTGAGCGCCGCGTGAGAGGTTGACGACACGCCGGCTCTAGTGTTCCGTGCGAGGGCTTGCAGGCCGGCACAAGAGCCTATCCGCGGCTCATTCAACCCGTCGCCGAAAAAGCGCGGTTTGGCATGCGGGGCAAGCGGCCGAGTCGTCTCGCACCTGGCCCTCCTTGTCGCATGGCCACCTCCTTGGCGCTTCGCCCGCGTGGTCGACATTTCGTTTCATGAGCTAGCGATTCCAGGCCGTTTGCGGACTATCGTTCCATGAGCGAACCAAACTGCGAACGGGAGGGCATCCGGGTGTTTTACGAGAACGAAGAACAGTCAGATCCATGGGACGCGCCGGACGACGCTTTCGGTGTGTCGGTGCCGGTTTCCATGGTCCATCACTCGTCCGGGGACATCGATATCCTCGTCATCGACTTGACGCATCAGGACGAAAGTGGGTGTTTTGCCCAACACCGAATTCGCTTCAGCGCACAAGCGGCAGCTCAGCTTCTCGATGCGATGAGCGGCGCCGTCGAGAGCGGGCACGTCCTATTCGGCGGCGAACGTCCCGCGATGGCGACACTGCACTAGCTCGCAATTTTTGCTACGCGCCCGCCTGTCGTGACCGCGAGAATGGAAGCTCGCTTTCAACACGATCAGGAGCCATCCCATGTTGGGCCATGTCGACCCGATCGAGCTCACGCATGGCGAACGCCGGCAACGTCCACGGCGTCCTGGTCCGAGCGGTGCGCCGGCAAGCGCGTCCGACACGCGAACGCTGAGCTTCGTGAGCGGTGTCTGGACTTCGCAATTGCGAACGGCGCGACTATTCGCGTTGGCGAGAATGGGCGCGTTTAATTGCACTCTTGTTCGAACCGACGCGAAATGCCGACGAAAACCCGCCGCCTATCACGATCGCTCGCCCTTGCCGCTTTGCTCTGCCTGGCCTGCGCGTGGGCCGATCCCGCACACGCCGACTGCTTTGACGAGGCCGGCGCCTACCAGCATGTCAATTCGATGGTGCTGCGCGCCATTGCCTGGCTCGAATCGCATAACCGGCCCGATGCCATGCATCGCAACGCTAACGGTTCGATCGATTACGGCGTCATGCAAATCAATTCGATCCATTTGCGCGAACTCGATCGCTACCATATCTCCCGCGCGACGTTGATGCGGCCATGCGCGAACGTCTATGTCGGGGCGTGGCACCTGCGCCGCATGATGAACAAGTACGGCAATACATGGGCGGCAGTCGGCGCCTACCATTCCGAGACTCCGGCCGAGCGCGATCAGTACGCGCGCCACGTCGAGCATATCCTCGCCAAGTGGCGCCTATCGGTCTTTTCGCACAAGGCAGGGGAGGGCGACGGCATGCGGGTGTCCCCCGTCAGCGTCGCAGCGGACGACGACGCGCCGGAGAGCGGGCCGCAGAGCGGGCCGGCCGCCGCGGGGTGGCCGGATGTGAAAGGAATAGTTTTCGGGGTGTTGCAACATTTCAGCGCGTACATGGCACGTACTGCGACATTTCATTTGGAGTGAGCGCGCCCGGGCGGCGGGGCAACCGCCGATGAGCAGGCGCGGGCGCGATCGCCAACCGGCAGGCTGACCCGCGAGCGAGGCCGCCCAACGCTGGAGAGACCCTTGTTGAATTTCCCGGATGCGGGGAAAGCGGCGAAACTGCGGCTGGCCGGCTCTGCCGTGCTCCTATCGCTGTTGCTCGCAGCATGTGCCCATCTCACGCTGATTCCGCTGCCGCAGGACCCGACGGCGGCCGCAGTGAGGCGGATGGCCGTCGCCGGCGATCGGATGGTCGTCATCGGCATCGCCGCCGGCGTGGGCCGCACGCCCGGCGATTTCCGCGATCCGCAGATGAAGGCGACGATCGCCGCGCTCGAGCGGGATTACCAGTTGCGCGAGATTTTCGAGTGGCCTATCGTGTCGCTGCAGTTGCATTGCGTTGTGCTCGAAATCGAAGGCAGGCAATCTCGCGACGCCCTGCTGAGCAAGCTTACGGCCGATCGGCGCGTGCGGCTTGCGCAGCCGCTCGTCAGCTTCCACACGCCTGACTCCGCTACGGGCCGGTGCCAGCGCGGCTGCGCCGGGAGACGGCGCGACCGGACCGGCGAACTGCTTGCGGTTGCGGGTATTGCGGATAAGGACTTCCTTACCCCCGAATCCGATGTCGGCTACCTTGTGGCATGGTGCGAATTCAAGCACGCCGGAGCAGCCGCCGCGGCAGGTTTTTTTTGACCCCGTCCCGCAACTTTTTCATCGCTTCGCGCTACCTACAGGGTCCCAGCGCTTGCTCCAACTGTGATCCGCGTCATGCTATTGAATCAAGCCACTCCCTTTTGCGATGACAAAGAAGCCACCGATGCGGACGACCTGCATCTGCTGCGGCGCGTGGCGGATCAGGACAAGCAAGCGCTGGCGCAGCTTTACCGGGCATACCACGGCCGGCTCGCGCGCTTTCTCAACCGGTTTACGAGGCGTCAGGATCTGATCGAGGAAGTCATCAACGATACGTTCATGGTGGTCTGGCAGAAGGCGGAGGCGTTTCGTGGCGATGCGC
This sequence comes from Trinickia sp. Y13, assembly GCF_029522115.1. Classification (GTDB taxonomy): domain Bacteria; phylum Pseudomonadota; class Gammaproteobacteria; order Burkholderiales; family Burkholderiaceae; genus Trinickia. The sequence continues at coordinate 95,984 of NZ_JAKWFK010000007.1, forward strand.
GCGTGTCCACGTGGCTGATGGGCATCGCCTATCGCGTGACGCTGCGTGCGCTGCGCGACGGCAGCTTCCGCTATCAGGAGTTCGCCGCGGACTTCGAACACGAGGCAGTCGAGCCGTTTGTCGATCATGAGCAGGCCGACTGGGTCGACAAGGGGCTGAGGAAACTTTCGCCCGAGCAGCGCTTGGTGATGGAACTCGCTTACGTAATGGGCCATTCCCTCGAAGAGATCGCGCAAATTACCGAAGCGACGGTGACGACGGTCAAGGCGCGGATGTTCCATGCCCGCGTGAAGTTGCGGAATATTATGCCGATGCTGGCAGGCGTGACCGGAGACGAGCGATGAGCATGATTGCAGTCGACGACGAACGCGTGCATCTGCGTGTCTGGGAGATGCTGCCGTGGGTCGTGAATGGTAGGGCCGACGCGAGCGAGTTGCGCCGGGTGAACGAACATCTGCGAGGGTGTGCCTTGTGCCTGTCCGAACTCTCGCGTCAGCGCGACCTGCGCTCGATCATGAACGGGCGCGAGCCGCAGGCGCCGCGCGTGGAGAGCGGACTCACCAAGCTGCTGCAACGGATCGCTGACGCCGAAGTCGACGCCCAGGCGCATCGGGTGTCGGCGCTGCGGCAGCCCCAGGCTGCAGCGAACGCCCGCTCGGGTGTCGCAGCGGCGCTGGCATGCGCTCTAGCCGCGGTCGTGCTGCTGCAATCGGGCGCGCGCGCCGTGCTCGATGAGCGCCTGCGGGCAGAGCCGGCAGCGGTGTATCGCACGTTGTCCGAACCGGTTGCCCGCCCCGATCGGGCGGCGATCCGGCTCGTCGTCGACGAGCGGATGTCCGTTCACGACTTGCAGACGCTGTTGATTTCGCGAAACCTGCAGATCGTCGCCGGCCCAGATGCAAGTGGCATTTATTCGCTTGCACCGCTCGGCGCAACGGCTTCCCTCGACGCCGTGGCGGCCGCGTTGCGCGCCGCGCCGGGCGTGAGATTCGCGGAGCCGGTCGCGCAGGCGCCGAGCGGGCCGTAATCGCGCCGCGACCCCTCGGCCGATTGGCGCCGCGGCCAGTGCGGGGCGTCCGTCACGGGCTCAAAAATGCCAGATGACGTCGGCGATCCAACGGTGGGCGAGCAGGCTGCCCATCCGCGCCTGTATTTGCGTGGGCGCGCGCGTACCGATATACCAGAGATCGCACTGGATCGAGCCATACTCGTAGGTCAGTCCGGCATCGCCATAAACGAAGCCGCTGCCCAACTGGGCGCGCAGATCGTAATAGCCGATACCGGCTGTCGCCGAGAAGCCATGCGCGAGCGGTAGCCGGCCTGCGATGTCGTAAGAGAACGCCCGCGATTTCGGCGATGGACCGAATGCGGTATCGGGCGAAGCCGTGACGGAGGCGAACACGGTGTCACGCCATCCGCCGCGCAGCGCGACTTCGGCGTAGCCCATCCGCGCGGCGAACGGCATATGCTCGAACTGATAGCGCGAGACGATGGTCTGGACAGTCCAATCGCCGTGGACTCGCCACGTGTAGCCGGCATCGGCGACGATCTTGGCGCCCTCTTCCGGAAAGTGCGTCGAGCGCATTGTCAGTGCCGACGCCCCGATGAAAAAACCGCCGCCAGGGTCGGGGTACCAGCTTGCGCCGATACCGACCGTCGGCGTCTTATCGCTTTCGACGATGCCGCGCGTCGTAGCGCCGGTCGCGCCGCTGACCTCGAATAGCCACCCGTTCGGCGCGGCGGATGCCGCCTGCGGCACCAACATGCAAGCGGCAACGGCGCAATGCGCCCAGAGCACGCGCGCAGGCGCCGTGGCTGCGCTTCGTGAGGGTCCGATCGTACTGCGTCTCGACTTCATGGAAACAACGACTCGACTCGCGGCCGGCGCGGGCCAGCCGCCTACTGATGAACGCAGCGAACGGGTGAATATTGCTCGCGCCGGAAACGACGTGTGCCCGATCCAACCTTTGGGGAGCCAATCGTAAATCAGATCAAAAAAAAACTCGACCCGGGACCCACCTTATTGCAACATTCCGTGCAGGGTGAGGCACTCACCCTTATGCGCTGCTGTCGTGCATCGGCCACGGCCGACGCACGCGCTGTTCGGCAGCCAACGACCGAAGGAATCAAGGAACGACCGATGAATCGATGTGCCGCAGCAGGTCCGTGGTGGCGCCGGGGTGCCTGGCTGGGCGCGGCCGCAGCGTTATGGCTTGCCGCGTGCAGCAGTAGCCCCTCGCTCATTCCGCCGTCGGTGAACGACGTCGATCCTGCCGTGGTGGCGCGAATGACTTCAGCCACCGACAAAATGGTGGTCATTGCCGTCGAGAACCCGGCGGAATCGGTTCCAACGATGGCTGGGACCACGGCCGGCGGGTACGGCAGCCCCCCGGGCTATCTCGCATACGGTAGCGCGCGGGCGATGGTGGCCGCGCTCGCCAAGGATTATCGCTTGCGGGAGCTGACAGCCTGGCCGATTCTGCCGCTTCATGTGCATTGCGCGGTTCTCGAAATCACGGGCGGCCAGCGGCGCGACGTGCTGCTGGCGAAGCTCGCACACGACCGCCGAGTGCGGCTTGCCGAGCCGCTGCAGTCGTTCCGGACGCTGAGCACGCCGTTGCGCTACGACACCGGTTACGAGTCGCTGCAGCGCGGCATGAAAGAGATTGATGCGCTTGCCGCGCAGCGTGTGACGCACGGAGACGGCGTGCGCGTCGCCGTGATCGATACGGGCGTCGATACGCGGCATCCCGGTTTGTCGGGCAGGATCGCGTTGACGCGCGATTTCGTCGAGCGCGACATGGCGCACTTCAATCGCGACGTGCATGGCACCGCCGTCGCAGGCGTCATTGCGGCAACCCCCAGCGACGGGCGCGGCGTCATAGGCGTCGCGCCGGGGGCACGGATACTTGCGCTCAAAGCATGCTGGAGCGTGCCGGAAACGGCGGCGTCGCTGTGCAACTCGCTGACGCTCGCGGAAGCGCTGTCGGCCGCGATCGAGTCTCATGCGCAAGTCATCAATCTGAGCCTGACGGGCCCGCCCGATCCGTTGCTTGCGCAACTCGTCGATTACGCGCTGCGCCATGGTGCGATCGTGGTCGGCGCCGTGCCGCCGGACGGCGACCGCCATGCGTTTCCTGTCGGCGTGCCCAACGTGATCGGCGCAGATTTGCCGGGCTCGCACGTGAGCGATGTCGTCCACGCACCGGGTCGCGACGTGCTGACGTTGACGCCGGGGGGGCACTACGATTTCCTGTCCGGCTCGTCTTTTTCGGCGGCTTACGTCTCGGGCATCGCCGCACTGATGCTGGCCGTCGATCCGCATCTCGACGCGGCGCACGTCTATGCGGCGCTCAAAGGCAGTGTGAACGGCGCCGGCAGCACGCAGACCGTCAACGCCTGCGATGCCCTCGCGGCGGTCGGTGGTGGGGCGTGCACGGCCGTGGCAGCGCTGCACTAGGAAAACATATCGGGGCGCAGTCTTTGGTTCGATCGCTCGGCGCGACGCCGCGTGGGACTGCCCTCGATCAAGCGCGCAGCCAGAAGTACGAACCCGACGCGATCCCTTCGAACATCTCGTCACTCGACTCGATGATGTTCTGCCGCCAGTAGCGGCCGTGCTCTGCGTAATGAGTGAGCAGTTCGGCGACGGTGTCGCCGTTGACGTCGTCCGTGATCGGCAACCGCAGGATCAACACGATGCCGCCCGTATCGGCGTCGAGCCCGAGCTGCGCCTGATCCTGCGCATAAATGAGCAGATTCGCTTCCAGCATCAGCCGAAACACGTTCAGCGTGCGGCCTGCCGTGACGGTGCCGTAATGGAAGTTGACGTACATCGCGGCCGGATCGTTCTCGAAGTGATCGAGCCGCACGTCGAAGCCTTCCACTTCGAGCGTATGCGTTTGCAGCACGTAATCCGCATTGGGCAGACCGACCACGGCGCAGGTTTCGCGGACGATCTCGCCGTAACGTTCGAGGCTCATGCAATGCTCCTTGTCGGCAGCGCTGCTGCAATGGGCAAGAAAAAAGCCGCCCGCCGCGCAAACGGCGGGCGGCCGAGCGATGCCGTTACGACTTCTGCGACGCTGACTGTACGCCCGAGGCGGCAGCCTTTTCGACGTTGGTGAAGGCTTCGATCATCGAAATGATCATTTGATCTTCGGCCGCTTGCAGCATGACCGGAATCATTGCCATCATCGACGACTTCATACCGCCCGAAGCGGCGCCTGCTCCAACTGTGGATGCTGCGGACATAGCATTCTCCTATAGGAAAAGATTGAGGTGGACTACAGGGGTGGAACAACCGGCATCGTGACCGAGAGGTGTGCCAGGCGATGCTCGTTTCAGCGCGGGTTTTGCCCGAGCGTTTGCAGCTCGTGCAGGTGCGCCACGATTCGGCGCGCCGCGACGAAGCCGCGATAAAGAATCTGCAATTCAGAACGTTCCTGATCGCCGCCGGCTTTTTGCGTGGCGTCCGCGAGTTCCTTCGCGGTCGTTTCGAGCGCATCGGTGGCGCGCTTCACGAGCGAGTGGCTCATCGGCGAGGCCAGCGTGGCCTTCAGGTGGGTCAGGTCGTTCGCCACGGGTGCGAGTGATTCGTACATGGTTCGCCTCACAGATCGGATGGAGAAGTGGCAGAGTGCTTCGTCTCTGCTTGCGGATAAAGGTGCTTCACACCGTCGGGCGTTTCGACGTAATGCACGCCCGCGATGGAGATGACTTCGGAGTACTGCTCTTGCGGCAGCGTGTGTGCCGCTTCGGTGACCGCCACGTCGATGCGCTTGACGTTCTGGTCGAGATCGGTCTTCGCGTGCGCGAGCGCCGCTCGGAAGGCCGGCAGCGACGATACGCTGCCGGCCACTTCGAAGGCGCCCGCGCCGCGGTACGAGACCTGTACGCCGGGAATGCCGAGCGCTTGCTTGAGGCTGCGGCAGTCTTCTTCCGCGACGTCGTAATGCCGGAGCACATGGCTCTGGTCGGGCGCCACTCGCGCAAACACGGCACGGGCGGCCACGTCCTCGGCGGCGTTTCTGACCATGCCCGTGACCACCACGGCGGCGCCGCGCGGCGCGACATCGAGTCCATCGATGCCGGCCGAATGGAGTTCGGAGGCGATACGCGCCGTCAGCGTACGTGGATCGGGCGTTGCATCGGCCTCGCGGGGCGCACCGACAAAGAGCGCGACGCCCGTGATCAGCAGTGCCCCGACCATGCCGGCGCCGATGAGCGTGGCCACGAGCGGGGCGGCGATGCGGCGCTTATGGGGACCCGGCGCCGCGGATGCGGCCGGCGCTTCGGGCTTGATCCAGAGCATGCGCAGCAAGTCGACGTCGCTTGGCCACGAATCGTCCTCTGGGCCGGCTGCGAGCACCACGTCGCCGAACGGGATCGGGATCAGGTCCGGCACGAGCGTCACCGTGGCCTCGGCCTCGTCGTCCGCGGTTTGATGCCAGCGCAGCACGCCGCCGGCATCGAGCGAGAGCACGATGGCGTGATCGTCCCAATCGGTCACGCAGATGTCGGCGGCATCGTCCGGCCCGATCCGGTACTCGCCCGGAACCAGGCGGATCTGTGCGCCCGCGTGGGCGCCGGTCAAGATGCGTAGCTGCTTCATGTCGGTTGTCCTGCTGTGCGCGTCCTGCATTCGGTTTCGGATATGGGCCAGTGTACGAAGCGACGATGCATGTCCCGGTGTGCGTGCGAAGGGATCAAGGGTTTTGCGAAGCTTTCGGTCCGTTTGTCTGCGGCCGAACGTCGCCGTGCTCGGGCTCGGTGCTCACGGCGGCAAGGCCCGAATGCAGCAGGTTCGCAGCCAACGCGAGCTGACGCGGCGTCGACGGGCGTTCCGCACCGAGCATCATGAGCGGAGCGAGCAGATTGACCGTGCGCGCACGATCGTCGGCGACCCGGGGCGACGCGGCCGGTGGCGCACTGTCCTGCACTTCCAGGAGGAGCTGCTTGACGCCGGCAAGGCCTGTCGGGTTCGGTTTGATCCCGCGCTTGCGCAGCGACTGAAGCGCAGCGTTCAGATCGATCGAAAGGCCGAGCCAACGCGGCGTCGCCCGCGCCTTCGGATCGCCCGACAATGGCCTCGCAATGTCGAGCACCTGTTTAGCCAGCGCTCGCCGCATGTCGAGCTCGAGTTGCGCGGGGGGGGCGCCCGGCGCCTCGACCGCGGCAAGCACGGCGTGGCTGGCCGCAGCCGGATCGATGCGCTTCGCGCGGCGGACCTTGACGATGGGCGGGGCTTGATCGTCGCGTCCTTCGCGCTCCCTTTGCCGCTCTTGCTGGCCTTCCTGCTCGCGGCCTTCTCCCTGGCCACCGCCGTGATGGCGCCCGTCTTTGCCCAAGCGCTCATGCCGCCGGTGCTGACCATGCTCGGTCCGGGCCGTCTTGGTCTCCGTCTGCGCGTTGCGGCGCACCGGCCGATGCAGTACGAGCGGCTTGCGGCGTCGGCGCTTGAGCTTGGTGAGCGGATGATTGTGCTTGAGCGTGTGATGCATCGGCGAGGCGATTTCTTCCTTCGCGGCGAAGCGCGCTTCACGATAGAAGCGGGTCTGCTGTGTCTGGCGCAGCGTTCGCGCGATGCCGGCCGCGAGCCGCGCGGCCTCGGATTCCGTTTCGTCGGTCTCCGCGTGCGGCGGCGGACCGCCCCCATGGACCGAGATCATGACGGCACCGCCACGGCGATCAACTGATGCGCGAAGCGCACGATCATGGCGGCGCCCCAGGCGCCGAATATGGCGATGCCGGCGACGGCTGCAACGAGCTTGACGGCGAAGGACAGCGTCTGGTCCTGCAGCGAGGTGATAGCCTGCAGGAACGAGACCAGCATGCCTGCGCTCGCCGCGATGACGACGATCGGCAGCGACACATACAGGCAGATCAGCATGCCTTGTGTCGTGAGGCGGATCAGATTGTCGATTTCCATACCGGTTTCTCCGTTGCGTGCGGCGCGCCCGTCAGCGATAGGTGAGAACGAGACCATGAATCAGGGTCGACCAGCCATCCATGACGACGAACAGCAGCAGCTTGAACGGGATCGCGACGTTGGTCGGCTGCACCTGAGTGAGGCCCATTGCCATCAGCACGTTGGCGATGACGAGATCGACCACGACGAAGGCGATGTAGAGCAGAAAGCCGATCCGGAAAGCATCGGTCAGCTCTGTCAGCGTGAACGCCGGCGCCAGCACGATGAGGTCGTTCTCCTGTAGCTTCGCTGCGAGCGGCTTCGGCCAGACGATCGACGCCGAGTGCAGGAAGAACCGCTTTTCGCGCTCGTTCGTGTGCTTCATCAGGAATTGCCGGAACGGCTCGCGGGCGGCGCCGAACGTATCGATCATCACCTGCGAGGTGTCTTGCCGCGTCCGTTCTTGCTGCACGGTATCGAGCGCCTGCATCGCGATCGGTGCCATGACATAGATCGACACGAGAATGGCGATGCCGTTGAGCACGGTATTGGGTGGCACCTGCTGCACCCCGAGACCGTTGCGTAGCAGCCCGAGCACGACGACGATCTTCGCGTACGAGGTGACGACCATCGCGACGAAGGGCAGCAGCGTGATCGCGATGACCGCGATCAGCAGCCCGGTGAAGTCACTGAACTGAATCATCGCCGTGTGTCATCTCGAGAATGCGAACGCCAAGATGCTCGCCGACCGTCACGAGCTCCCCGAAACCGATGGTCTGTCCGTGCGCGCTCATGCGAATGCGCGCGTCGGCGAGCGGCACTGCCAGCTCCACGACATAACCGGGACGCAAGGCCGTGAGCTGCGAGACGGGCATGGCGACCGTGTCGACCTCAAAGCGGATCGGCAGGCCCAGGCCGCTCACGTCGAACGCGGCCTGGTCTTCGGGTTGTTCGGACGGGATGTCCATTTCTGCTTGGGTCATGGTGGGTTCTCCTGTCAAGGTCATCGTGTTGGTGCCGACGCGCACCGGCACGCGGATGCCGGGTGCGCCGGGCGTGCCCCATAGCGCGTGGATTTCGGTGGTGCGATCGCGTGTCGCGAGCCAGTCGGATACGCGCGGGTCGAGCGCGCGCAACACAACATCGCCCGCGCGCAGCGAACGTAGCGTCGCGATTCGCATCGTCTTCGTGCCGAGCGCGAGCCTGCCGGGCACGCGCAGCGCGCCAAGCGCCCTAGGCAGCGGCAGACGCTGGGTGCCGATGCGCGCTTCGAGCACGTCGAGGCAGCCGTCGTCGGGCGGCGGCATGATGCATTCGAGCGCAAGCGCTTGAGCGCGCAGCGAAATGGCGAAGCGCGCATTGCCTCCGCGCGGCGGTGTTCCGCGGTGAACGGCCGCTACGCTCAGTTCGCCAAGACCGAGCGCAGCGCAGCGTTGGGTCAGCGGTTCGAGCAGCGCGGCGGCCACGGCGTGGCGCAGGGCATCGTCGGCGGGTACGGGCCGTCCGGCGCCGGCGTGTGCGCCATCGGCGGCGACCGCGGCGAGCGCCGGGTGGCGCGAGAGGTCGATCGCGGCCGCAGCGTGGGCAAAGCCATGCCGCAGTTCGATCCAGCCGGCTTCGTGAAAGCGCGTGGATTCGGCCGTGCCGACGCGCCAGTGCGTAATGCCGTGCTGGCTCAGCCATGCGGGTAGGCGGGCGTCGGCGAGGAGCCGGGCGAAGCGGGCGGCGCCGTGCGTGAGCGCGGGCGGAGCGCTGTCCGCCAGCCGCTTGACGGAGCCTGGTTTGCGCGAGGAAATAGACATGGCGGTATCTGCGGGTTCCATGGTCAGGGTCGGCGTGGGAGCGTCAGTCGACGGCGATCTCGATGTCGCGTGGCTCGCCGCGTTGCGCGAGCGTGGCGGCGAGCTGCGCCTTCAACGTTTGTTCGTGATGCAACACTAGATGCCGCGAAAGGTTCGCCTGCGTCTCGAACCGAAGCGCCAGAGTGAAATGCGAAAGGCTCAGATGCAACGTGCACTCCGGCAGGATCGCGGGGTCGAGCGCCAGGCGGATGGCCCACTGACCTTGTGCGCCGACGGCACGGTCGCAGCAGAAGTCCGCGGCACGCTCGACGAGAAAGCGGACCCAACCGTCGAATTCCTGACGCATCGCCGCGATCGCGCCGACGCAGGGCGCCGCGTGCGTTTCGATCCGGCGTCCGATCGGCGTCCGCGCGTGCGTACCAGGGGGAGCCGCTACCGCTGCCCGTGGCGTGGCATGGCGACCCGCGAGCGGCTCAGGTGCGTGCTCGCACCCGCTCGCGAGCGTCAGTGGCTCGTGAGCGTCGCACGGTGCCTCGTGCTGCTCGTCGTGCAGCGTTTCGCCGGCTTGCCGGCGGTCGGCATGTTCGTCGAAGCCATGCCCGGCTTTCGTCGGCCACCAGGCGGGCGAGCGCCGCGGGGCTCGCCGCGCGAGTCGCACGAGTGCGCCGTAGTCGCCGCGACGCACGCTCGGCGGCGCGACGCCGCCGGGCAAAGCGCCAGGCAGTACGCGTAGGGGTAGGGGATTGACGCTGTATATGGACATGGCGGCCTCACATCGTTATGCGACCGACAGGCTGCATCTGGACATGGCCGCCCAGTTCCTGGTACGAGTAGACAGGCAGCCATGCGAGCCGGCTTTCGATCATGCGCCGCACGTAGCGGCGGATGTCCATCGAGGCGACCACGGCGAAGGCCTCGCGCGGCGTGTCGCCCGCATGCGCGGCGATGCTGTCCACGAAGTACTGCATTTCTTCGGGCGGCAGCGCGAGGAAGTTGCCGGTCGGCGTTTGCCGGATCGCCTGACGGATGTGCTGCTCCACGGGCATATCGAGCACCACCGCCGCGAGCGCGCGCTGCGCGCCGGCCGCGCGGTGGGCAAGGTAAGGCGCGAGGTCGCCTCGCACATACTCGGCGAGCAGCAGCGGATCCTTCTCCTTCGGCCCCCACAGCACGAGGCTTTCCATGATGCCGCGCACGTTGCGGATCGAGATCTGTTCTTCCAGCAGCCGGCGCAGTACGTCGGCGATCTTTTGCAGCGGTACGGCCTTGGTCACTTCGGTAACGAGGCCCGGATAGTCGACGTTCAACTGGTCGAGCATCCATTGCGTTTCCTGGATGCCGAGGAACTGCTGCGCGCGCATGCGCAACAGCGCGATCGTTTCGTGTGCGATCACATCCTCGGCGCGCCAGACGGTGGCTTTTGCCGGCGCCGCGTTTTCGCCGATCCAGAAGCTCTCGAGCGCACCGCCGGCCGCGCCGCGCGCCTCGCATCGGGCCGCGAGTTCGGGCTCGCGGGCCGCATCGGGCAACATGACTTTCCCCGCGGGCAGCGCGACGCGGGCGCCGGGTACGTCGTGAATCAAGACTTCGTAATTGGCGGCGGGCAGCTCGGACGACGACCACATGGTGATGCCCGGGAACGGTAGGCCGAGCTCGTCCTGCAAGCGCGTGCGGCAGACGTCGAACGCATCGTTGAGCCGCTGCGCGGACAGATGCGCGACGAGATCGGGTGCGAGGCGCACGCCGATCGGCGCCGCGAACTGCGGCGCTCGTGTCATGATCGCCGGCGCCTCGCCTTTCGCACCCGCGCGTTGGAAGGCGGCCACGGCATCGCTTGCCTTCGATTCGGAGCGCGTGTTGCTTTGCTTCGAGAGACGATAGCCGGCGAAGGCGAGGATGCCCGCAAGCAGCACGAACAACAGCTTGGGGAAGCCCGGCACGAATGCGAAGCCGATCAGCAGCAGGCTGGCGAAATAGAGCGGGCGCGCCTGGCCGCCGAGCTGGCGCAGGATTTCGTTGCCAAGCGACTTGTCCTTGCGTTCGTCGAGGTCGTTGGAGACGCGCGTGATCATCACGCCGGCGGCCACCGAGATCAACAGCGATGGGATTTGCGACACCATCGCGTCGCCGACCGAGAGAATCGAGAAGCGGTTTGCGGCCTCGCCCGCCGTCATGCCGTGATAAGCCACGCCGACCGCGATCCCGGCCAGGATGTTGATCAACGTGATGATGAGGCCCGCGACCGCGTCGCCCTTGACGAACTTCATCGCACCGTCCATCCCGCCGTGGAGTTGGCTTTCCATGGCGAGATGCGTGCGCTTGCGGCGAGCCTCCTCGGGCGTGAGCGCGTTCGAGCGCAACTCGGCATCGATACTCATCTGCTTGCCCGGCATGCCGTCGAGCGTGAAGCGCGCCCCGACTTCGGCCACGCGCTCGGAGCCTTTGGCGATCACGATGAACTGCACCACGGCGATCGTCACGAATACGACGAGACCGACCACGAGGTTGCCGCCGACCACGAGCTCGCCGAAGCTCTCGATGATGTGACCTGCGTTCGCGTGCAGCAGAATCGCCTTGGTGGAGGCGATGTTCAGCGACAGCCGGTACAGCGTCGTGAAAAGCAGCATCGAGGGGAAGGTGGACAGTGCGATCAGGTCTTGCGCATAGAGCGTCGTCATCAGGACCGTCACGCTGAGCGTGATGTTGACGGCGACGAGCGCATCGATCGCTTCAGTGGGCAGGGGCAGCACCATCAGAGAGACGATGGCCACCACGAGGCCGGCGATGCCGACCTCGCCGATGGCCGGCATGCGGAGTTTACGCAGATTCATGGTCAGGCTCCGGGTAGGTGGGGCTCGGCTCGCGCAACGCACCCACGCTGTTGACCCAGCGCAGGATCGCGGCAACCACTTCGAACATCGTTTCGGGAATCGGATCGCCGACTCTCACGCGGTAGAGCGTGCGTGCGACTGGCGGGTTGGCGACCACGGGCACGCCGGCCTCGGCCGCATAGCGGCGCACGAGCGCGGCATCGGCGTCGACTCCACTCGCGACCACCACAGGCAGCGCGTCGGTCCCGGGCTGATAACGCAGCGCGACGGCGTAGTGGGTGGGGTTCGTGACGACGAGCGTGGACAAACCGACGGCCTTCTTTTGTGGCTCTTCCATCACCATCTCGCGGCCGATCTTCTTGCGTTCGTTTTTGATGTGGGGGTCGCCGTCGTCCTGTTTGCGCTCGCGCTTGACATCGTCTTTCGACATGCGGTTCTGACGGACGAACAGCCAATGCATGACCTTGTAGTCGGCGATGCCGATCACGAGATAGGCGACGGCCGCGATGGCGAGCAGCCGCTCGAGCGAATGCCAGAGCAGGGTGATCAGCTTGGGCAGCGTTTGATACGGTGCGCCCGAGAGTAGCGGCAGCAGGCCGCGGATCGTCACCCACATGATCGCCAGCAGCACCGACGATTTGATGATCATCTTCACTAGGTCGATGACCGCGCGCAGCGAAAAGATGCGCTTGAGGCCGCTCGCCGGGTTGACCTGATCGAACTTGGGCATCACAGGTTCGAACGAAACGAGCAGGCTTACCTGCGCGGCGTTGGCGACGCCGGCCGCGAGCGCCGCGCCGAACGCGATCGGCACCGAGAGCAGCACGCCGGCTTTGGCCATGGCGCCAAGCGCCACGAGCGTGCTCTGCAGGGAATGTTCGCCATGAACCGCTTCGAGGGCAGCGTGAACGATCGTGTGCAGCAAGTCCGTCACGAGATGCAGCCCGACGGCGAGCATCATCACCACGGCGAGCACGCACACGCTTTCCGCGATGTCCTGACTCTTGGATGCCTGCCCTTTCTTACGGACATCCTTGAGTCGCTTCTGTGTGGGTTCTTCGGTCTTCTCCCCGCTCATCGCCGGGCCTCGCTTACGCAATCAATCGACGGGCCGACGATAGCGTCGCGTACCGAGAAGCGCCGCGCTTATTGACAATCTGTTGCGATCGGCTTTCACACTTTTTTGCAATCGGGCGGGCGCTCGGACGCAAGCTCGGGCGGCTTCGCAAACGCGCTATTTCCTTCGCATCCTGAACGTGTTGTCCACATCGGATTGTTACTTTGAGTGCAAGACCGATCGCCAAGCGGCGAGCGGCATGCCACCGACCATGGAGAGGAAACGGAAATGAGCGAAGCGAACGAGTACATGCGTTTCGATGACCACGTCGTCGACATCATGCTGGAAGTGCTCGGTGTGGCGATGCGCGACAACTTCCCGAACTGCCGCATCGATCACGACGACATGGCCTATATCTACGACGCGCTGACGGTGCTGTGCCACCACACGCCCGAGCTCGATATGTTCGAGGGCCTGCTCAACGTCGCGCGGCAGGACTTCATCGGCGCGAGCCACACATTCCAGCGGCTGGTGGATCAGGAACAATGCCTGCCGAGCAGCCGCGCGCTGCTGGTGGTCTGCAAGGCGATGAACAACGATCCGAACTGGGAGGGCGAAGCGCGGCAGATCGTCGAGGAGGAGACCGACGAGGACACGGTGCTCATGGTGCGCACCGTCATCGCGCGCCAGGACTTGCTCAACGCGATCGAGTCGGCCAAGCGCTCGGGGCAGTTCGAGATGCCGGCTTCGATCGTGGCGCTCAAGGAGGACCGTGCGCGGCGCCAGGCGGTTCAAGCCGAGGGAGCCGTGCCGGTGCCGACGCAAATCGATCCGTCGCTGGTGATGGGCGGCCAGTACATGCGCTTGTGATTCGTGCGCAATCGCGGTTCGGGAGAAACATCATGAGTGCAGCACCGATTTCGTTTTCGCAATTCAGCCAAGTGCTCTCGCACGCGTTCGATGGCGCAGGGGCGGCGCAGGCCGGCCCGGCGCGAGGTGCGGACGCCTTCCGCGCGATGGCCGAGACGAGCCGCATGACGCCGCCGCGCCCGCCCGAGACCGACACCGGCGCGCTGGTCTCGCGGCTTGCGCGCTCGCAGGACGCCGCTTTCAAGACCGTGTCGGACGACATGCTCTACATGGTCAACAACGCCGAGCGCATGTCGATGCCGCAATTGACCGCGGCCACCGTCCAGGTGCAACTCGAGACGGCCGGCATGCAGGTCGACCTGCAGACCAAGCTGGCGGTCGTGACGTCGTCGAAGGACGCGCTCGACACGCTGATGAAAAACCAGTGACGCCGCGGTGACCATCATGCGCAAGACCTTTTCCCGCGCGCTGCTGCGCCGTGCCGCGCTCCAGGCGAGCCTGGCGCTCGCGCTGCTGCTCGTGGGCTGCCACAGCGAGCTGTACGGCAACCTCACCGAGCACGACAGCAACGAGATGGTGGCCGTGCTGCTCGACAACAACGTCGATGCGCAGAAATCGACGCAGGACGGCGGCAAGACCTGGGACGTTGCCGTGGACAACGCCCAGTTCGCGCGTGCCATGCAGGTACTCGGGGCAGCCGGCCTGCCGCGGCGCAAGTACGACAACCTCGGCGATCTGTTCAAACAGAGCGGGCTCGTATCGACCCCGACCGAGGAGCGCGTGCGCTTCATCTACGGCGTGCAGCAGGAGCTTTCGGACACGCTTTCCAAGATCGATGGCGTGATCGTCGCGCGGGTGCAGATCGTGTTGCCGAACAACGACCCGCTGGCCTCGACCGTCAAGCCCGCGTCGGCCTCGGTCTTCATCAAGTATCGGCCGAACGCGGACCTCGCCACGCTCACGCAGCAGATCAAGAACCTCGTCGCGCATAGCGTCGAGGGGCTGTCCTACGATCAGGTGTCCGTGACGAGCATGCCGGCCGATCCGGTGGTGCTCGCGACCCACTCACGGCATGGGGCCCCTGGGCTCATCGTCGGTATCGCGCTGCTGATCTTCTTCTGCTGCGCAGCCGTGCTCTATGTGGTGCTCTCACGCAAGGCCTCGGCGGGACGTGCGGGCGGATTGATCGGCCGCTTCTTCGGCAAGCGCGTCGCGCCGGCGGAAGGCGCACCCGCGCCCACCCCCGTCGAGCCGACGATGGCGGCGCACTGAGCCGATGGAGCGGACCATGAGCATTGCACCGAGCCACGTGCATGAAGGGCTCGATACACCCGTGCGCCGCATCGCACAGGTGCTGGCGCGCTTCGAGGCGAACCGCCTCGACCTGCTCGCCTGGATCGACCGCTCGTGGCTTCCGGCGTGGGCCGAGCGGCTCGCGCCGGCCCTGCGCCGCGACGAAGGTGCGCTGGCGCTCGCCCATGCGATCGGGCTCGGTTTGCCGCGGCTCGACGCCTGCACCGCCGACGATCCGGCACAAGGCGCGTTGGCGATGCTGAGCGTCGAGCAGGCCATGACGATGTTGCGCGTGCGCTCGCTCTGGTTCCGCCGCAACGAATTGCGGCGTCTGGTCGGCCGCGTCAGCCGTGACCATTGTGCGCAGTTGATCGGCATCCGCGGTGCGGCTGGCTTGCTGCGCCACATTCAAGCCGCGACCGACGGCCCCCAGATCGAATCGCTGCGCCGCGCCGGCATGCCGGCAGTCGATACGCTCACCGCGCCGGCCTTGGCATGGGAGGGTTGGTGCCTGTTTCGCCGCGATGGCGTCTTGCCGGTCGACGGTCCGGCCGATCTCGTGCGGCTCGCGATGCCACGCGAATGGTCCGAGCCCGACTGGCTGGCCGGCTGCGATCGGACGATCGATGCCCACGGTTCGGCCCGGACGCTCGAGCTTTTACCTCATCTTTTTCCGGAGCGGTCATGATCCTTTGGCTTCGCGCCCGCAACGGCGACCCACATTCGATAGACGAGATCGCGCCTGAGTTGCCCGCGTGCGGCGTCGGTCTCGAAAGCGACGACGATGTCGTGCGACGCGAGGCGTTCGCGATGGTCCTCGACCTCGATGCAGCGGCACACGAGATCGAGCGCCAGCGCGAGACCATACTGGCCGATGCGCAGGCGCGCGCCGACGCGCTATTGGCCGAGGCCGAGGTCGAAGCCGAGCGCGTGCGGGCGCAAGCGCAAGACGAGTACGAAACGGCGGCCGAGCGCGGCTACCATGCAGGACGAGAGCGCGGGCTGGCCGAGTGGTACGAACGCAGCGCGCGCTCGGCCGCAGGCCAGCGTCGCGTGCAATCGCTGTTGCGCGAGCGAATCGTTGAACTCGTGGTCGATGCGACCGAGCAGATCGTGCGCAATGTCGACGTGTCGGCCCTCTTTGCCCGTTCGGCCGAGGTGGTCGAGCGCCTCGTCGAGGGCAGCACCTATTTGCGGGTTCGCGTACATCCCGACGACGAACGCGCAGCCGTCGGCGAGTTCGACCGGCTGGCCGCCATCTGGCGCGAGCGCGGCCACGGCGTCGCCGTCACGGTCATGGCCGATCGCGCGGTGGCGCGTGGAGCCTGCTTGTGCGAGTCCGATCTCGGCACGGTGGACGCGAGCCTCGACACGCAATTGGCAGCCTTGCGGGCGGCTGTGACGCGCGCGGTGCAGCGCACGGCCGGCGCCAGCGATGCAGATCTGGTGGATGCGGGCGTGGATCTCGAAGCGCTTGCCGACAGCGCGGCGCAGCGGGCCAAGGACACCGCGCCGGAAGTCGGCAATGACGCCGCGCGTGGATCCGACATCGCAACCGACGATGAAGCCGCTCCTGACGACGAATTTGAAGCGGGCCGCCGCGCAGCTCTTGCTCGCGCTGGCCAGCCGCAAGAACAGGACGAGCTCGAAGCGGCGACCGATGCGCAGGCCGCATCCGATGCCGAAGCGCAAGGCGAGGGGACGGCCGGCGACGACGAGCCCCACCACGACCCGTACGCGATCCCGTGGCTCGGCGATCCGGAATACGACCGCATCGCGCACCCCGATCATCACGCCGGAGTCCGCTCATGATGAACGACACCCTTGATGGTCTGCCCATGCCGGCGGGCTTCGGTGCGCTCTCGGCGCTCACCGACGCCATCGGCCAGGAATTGCGCGGTGGCTCGCGCGTCGAGACGCGCGGCAAAGTCCTGGAAGTCGTGGGCACGCTGATGCGCGTGACGGGGCTCGAAGTGCGGCTCGGTGAATTGTGCGAGCTGCGCGCCCCGAACGGACAGTTGCTGCAGCACGCGGAGGTGGTCGGTTTCTCGCGCAACGTCGCCGTGCTCTCGCCGTTCGGCCGCGTGGCCGACATCTCGCGCTCGACTCAGGTGATCGGCCTCGGGCGGCCGCTGTCGGTCCCCGTGGGCGATGCGCTACTCGGGCGCACGATCGACAGTCTCGGCACGCCGATCGACGGCGGCGGGCCCCTCGGATGCACCGAGCATCGCCCGATCTTCGCCGATCCGCCGACCCCGATGAGCCGCCCGATCATCGACCGCGACCTGCCGACGGGCGTGCGCATCGTCGACGGCCTGATGACGCTGGGCCTTGGCCAGCGCGTGGGCATTTTCGCGCCGGCCGGCGTCGGCAAGAGCACGTTGATGGGGATGTTCGCGCGCGGTGCGCAGTGCGACATCAACGTGATTGCGCTGATCGGCGAACGCGGCCGTGAGGTGCGCGAGTTCGTCGAACACATTCTCGGCGAGGAAGGCATGGCGCGCTCGGTCGTGGTGTGCGCAACGTCGGACCGGTCCTCGATCGAGCGCGCCAAGGCGGCGTTCGTGGCGACCGCCGTGGCCGAATATTTTCGCGACCGTGGCATGAGCGTGCTGCTGATGATGGATTCGCTGACGCGCTTTGCGCGCGCGCAGCGGGAGATCGGCCTGGCTGTCGGGGAGCCGCCAGCGCGGCGCGGCTTCCCGCCTTCAGTCTTCGCCGAGCTGCCGCGGCTGGTCGAGCGGGCGGGATTGTCCGAGCACGGCGCGATCACCGCGCTCTATACCGTGCTGGCCGAGGACGAGACGGGGGGCGATCCGGTCGCCGAGGAAGTGCGCGGCTTGCTCGACGGCCACATGGTTCTTTCACGTGAGATCGCCGCGCGCAATCAGTATCCGGCCATCGACGTGCTCGGCAGCTTGTCGCGCGTGATGCCGCTTATCACGACGCGCGAGCACATGGATCGCGCAGGACACGTGCGGCGGCTGCTCGCGAAACACAAGGAGATCGAGACGCTCCTGCAGATCGGCGAATACCGGCCAGGCGGCGACCCGCTCGCCGACGAG
Source organism: Trinickia sp. Y13 (assembly GCF_029522115.1). Taxonomy (GTDB): domain Bacteria; phylum Pseudomonadota; class Gammaproteobacteria; order Burkholderiales; family Burkholderiaceae; genus Trinickia. The sequence continues at coordinate 113,812 of NZ_JAKWFK010000007.1, forward strand.
GCCGTTGCGCGCATCGACGCGATTCGCGCGTTTCTCTGCCAGCGCACCGACCAGTTCTCGTCGCCGCGCGAGACGGCTGCCGCACTCGCGGCGCTCGCGAACTAAGACCCGAAGGCCTCCGATGATCGTCGTAGTCGACACGTGCGCGCCATGAAAGACAGACGACAGTCCGCCTTCGGTCTAATGCTCGACAAGCGGCGGCGCCTGGACCGGTCGTTACGCGAAACGCTTGGCGCGCAGCGCGCGGAACTCGAGCAGGCCGAAGGTTTTGCGCGCGAAAAGCAGGCGGTGCGCGATGAAGCGAATGGCGTGCTGAACGGCTGCGATCACCGGATCGAGGCGATGCTCGCGGGCCAGGAGGCGATGTCGCTGCCGCATTTCAACCAGTTGCGCGAATACCGCGTGGTCCTCGTCGAGCGCGTGACGGCTGCCGAGGCCGAGCTGCGCCGGGCCGAGGCCGATGTCGCGCGTCGGCGCGACGAGATTGCCGATACGCGCGCGCAGATCGTGCGCAACGAAGGGCAGATCGACGTCATCGAGCGCCGTATCGAGAAGCTCAAAGCCGAGGCGGAGCGCGAGCACGAAGATCGGCAGGACGACGAGATCGAGGAAATCATGGTTGCACGGGCAGTTCGGCTGCGCGCTGCCGCGATCGAGACAGGAGAGACGGTATGAACAGGTACGACGGCGCGCGTGCGGCAGTGGTGGAAGCCCCGTCGCTCAATGGCGTATGGGTGGCGTGCGTGATCGAGGCGCTGCTCGCGCATGGCGTACGCAATGCCGTGCTGTGTCCCGGCGGCCGCGCAAGCGCGATGTGTCTGGCTATGGAGCGCGATGCCCGGGTGAACGTGGCGCTCGTGAGCACCGACGAGCGCAGTGGCGCGTTCGCTGCCCTCGGCATGGCCAAGGCGCACGGCGCGCCCGTGGCGATCGTGACCACGTCGGGTTCGGCGGTGGCCAATCTGCTGCCCGCACTCGTCGAAGCGGAGGCGAGCGGCATCCCGCTCGTGGTCGTGAGCTGCGACCGGCCGCGCCATCTGCGCGGCACCGGCTTCGGACAGATGGCCGATCATCTCGGTGCAACGGCTGCGGCGACGCGCGCACAGGCCGATCTCGACGACCCCGCCGATGCACCCGATGCGGTCATGCGCGCACGGCTGAAGCTCGATGCGGCGCTGCGGCAGATGACAGGCAGCATACGCCCCGAACCGAACGATTGCGGGCACACGTCCGCGCGCCGCGTTGCACCCGGTCCGATCCATCTGAATGTGCCGTTCGCCGGCGTGTACGATGCGCTCGAAACGTTGCCCGTCCGCGCCGTGACGGTTGCGGCCCTGCGTGCGCCGCTCGAGGGCGAGCGCGACGCGCGCGCGGATGCGCACGCCGCGGCCAATACGACCACCGGTGCTTGGAGCCAGGACGATGCTTCACGCTTGGCCGGGCGTATCGGCCAATTGCGCGCGCAACGGCGCGCGAATGGCGAACCGAGTGAAACGTTGGCCGCCGGCACGGTAAACGGACTCATCGTCGCGGGGGCCGAGCCTGGCGCGACGCGCGACGCAATCCTGGCGTTTGCGGCGGCCACGGGCTATCCGGTGCTGGCCGATGTCGGCAGTGGGCTGCGTGCCCACCCGTGCGCTCGCGGCCCGCAGGCGGCACCGGCTGCGGGAGCCCTGATCCTCAATCCGTTCGACGCACTCGCATCGCGCGCGCCGATGTCCGATGCGCGTTGCGAATTGATCGTGCGGTTCGGGCTGGCCCCCGTGCTGCCGACGCTTCACGAATTCCTGAAGGCGAACGCTGACGTGCCCGTCGTGAAAATTGCCGCCTGCGCCGACGAACGAGATTATCTGCACCCCGCGCTCGATTCTCGCGATTTGCTGAGCGGCGTCGATGCGCCCGCGCTGGGTCGGCTCGGTACGCAGCTTCGCACCCACGTGGGCGAGGCGGGCGAAGCGTGGCGCATGCGCTGGGCGGACAGGGCGGCCCATGGCATGCGCGTACGCCGTGCCTGCGTCGCGCAGCTCGCGTGGGGCGAAGTGTCGGCCACGCATCGACTGCTCGATGCCGAGGGGTTCGCGTTCGTTCATGTCGGCAACTCGATGTCGGTGCGGCACGCCGATATCGGCTATGACGTTCGCACGAGCGCTCAGGATCTTTATGTCAGCCGCGGCGTGAGCGGCATCGACGGCACGCTCTCGACGTTCCTCGGCGAAGCGCTTGCACGCCGCGAGCCGGGTCTGCTGCTCGTCGGCGATCAGGCGCTGCTGCACGACCTCGCGGCGCTTGCCTGCGCGCAGCGTGTCGATGTGCCGGCGTGCGTCTGCATCCTCAACAACGGGGGCGGGGCGATCTTCGACTACTTGCCGCTCGCGGCCGATCCTGACTATGCGCGCACGATTCGCAACCGCTACGGCTTCGACTGCGCGGCGCTCGCACAGGGGTTCGGGCTTCGCTATCGAAGGGCCGTCTCGCGCGTGACGCTCGACGAGGCGCTCGAGGCGGCGCGCGGTCATGCCGGTGTGACGCTGGTCGAGCTCGTCGTCCCGCCGCATTCGGGCATCATGCAGATGCAAGCGCTCGCGCAGGCGCTGGGGACGATGTGATGGGACGCCTTCTCCGATCGCTTGATCCGCCGAATTCCAACCGGGCGCTCCGCTTCCCGTACGTCCAGCAGGAGTGCGCAGGCGCGACCCCGTTTGGCGCGGCGGGCGCAGCCGCCGATCCCGTCGCGGCGTCGCGCGCGGCGCTCGAACGCTATGCGAATGCCGAGGCGCCGGACGAAATTTTTCTCGCCGACATGCAGTCCCGGATCGACGCCGCCAGCCTCCATGCCGAGCGAACCCGACGCACCGATGACGCGCTGCGCGTGCTGCTGTTGAGCTACAGCGGCGCCGGCAATACGGGAGCCGATCTGCGCACGATCGAGACGATCGCGCAGATCCAGGACGTGTTCGCACACCGGGCCCCGCGCATCAAGCTTTTCGCGCTCGGTACGCTGTTCGATCATCGTGTGCTCGCGCGCGTGAAAAAATACGATACGCCGTTGCCATACCTGCCCGATGCGCTCGAGGCGGCCGTGGCCGAGGCCGACCTCGTGCTCAACGTCGAAGGCTCCACTTATACGTCGAAGTTCTCCGATTCGCTGGCGGGCATGCTGATCGGCGGTGTCGCGCTCGCGCATGCACACGGATGTGCGGCCGTTTCGTACGGCGTCGACAGCGGCGCGATGAGTGCGCCGCTGCAACGGTTCGTGCGGCGCAATGCGGAGCGCGGCCTTGTCATCTGCCGCAATAGCGCAGCGTGTGCGCAGTTGGCCGAACTGGGCGTGTCGGGCGAGCGCGGCGCGGACGCCGCCTGGCGCTGGCGGGCGCGTGCGCGGGGGATGGGGTGCGAGCGCGACGGGCGCGTTGCTGCGCTCTGCGTGAAGAACCCGTTCTGGTGGCCGGTGTACGCCGATGCGCCGCAGGCGCGCGCACTCGCTGCCGCCGGCGGGGAATCGCCTCTGCGTTATGGCCCGCTGCACTTTCATAGCTGGGATGCGGCGCGCGAGCGCACCTACGAGTCCTATCTGAAGCGCTTCGCCACCCTCGGCGCAGCCTTGCTCGAGCGCGGCTATGAACCGGTGATCGTCGGCATGGAGCAGCTCGACGAGGCAGCTTGCCACGATCTCGCGGCACAGTTGCCGTTCGCGGTGCGCATCGTGGCGCGCGGCCATGCGGACCTGGAAACCGTGGCCACTACGGTCGCGCATGCCGACTGCGCGGTGACGACGCGCTATCACGCGGCCGTGCTGGCCGTGTCCCATGGCGTGCCGGTTTTTGGGCTTTCGATGGACGAGCGCATCGACCGGCTGCTCGACGAGGCGGGCCTCGGCAAGTGGCACGCGCGCTGCGACGACGACGGCGCGACGGCGCGCGCGCTAGAACGTATCGCCACCCTCGAGGACGGCTGCGAGCGGTCGCGCATCGTTGCGGCCTGCGAGCGTTATGCCGGCGCCCAGCGCGCCGTGTTCGAGCAGATGGGCAGGAACCTCGCCGCGTGGGTCGAGGCAATTCATTTCGGATGACGACGGAGCCTGGCGCCCCATGACGCAAATGTTCTTGCAACTGCCCGGGCTGAACGCCTCGGTCCTCGACTTCCTGACGCTGGTGGCGCTTTGCAGCACGCGTCTGATGGTCGTCATGAACATGTTTCCGCCGACGGGCGACACGATGATGCAAGGCACCACGCGCAACGCCACGGTCATGCTCTGGAGCACCTTCATCGCCTACGGACAGACGCCGCTGATCCCGCAGCTTCATGGTGCGGTGCTCGTGGCGATGGCCGCGAAGGAGGCGATCATCGGGCTCGTGATCGGCTACGCGGCGTCGCTGATCTTCTGGGCCGCGGACAGTATCGGCGCTTATATCGACGACGTGGCGGGCTATAACAACGTGCAGATGAGCAACCCGACCAACGGACAGCAGACCTCGATCACGTCGACCCTCCTTTCGAACTGCGTCATGACGGCGTTCTGGCTGCTCGGCGGCATGACGTTCCTGCTCGGCGCCGTCTACGAGTCCTACCACTGGTGGCCGCTCGCGAGCGCGACGCCGGTGCCTTCGAACATCCTCGAAACGTTCGTTATGCACGAGACCGATTCGCTGATGGAGATCGTCGCGAAGATAGCGGCCCCGATCACGGCAATCCTGGTGCTCGTCGACATCGGTTTTGGCTTCATCGGCAAGAGCGCGCAGCGGCTCGACTTCAACACGCTGAGCCATGCCGTGAAGGGACTGCTTGCGGTATTGCTGCTGGCACTGCTCGTCGGTGTGTTCATCGACGAAGTGCACAGTCAGCTCGCGCTGACCGATATTGGCCCGCAGATGCGAGCATTGGCGGGACAGCGGTAAGTCAGGGCGCCGCGCTCCGGCGGCCGGGTGCCGCTCGGCCGCGGCCCCTCCCGTTTTGAAGCGGCCCAACATCGGGCGATGCCGTACCGCTTTTGCAGGGCCAGGCGTAGGTGATTCGACCTATCGCAACTGTTTCGACAGCCTGGTCAATTCGCTTTGCAGCGAGGAGAGCTCGGATTGGATTGCGCTCAACAAGCGTTGCGCTTGCGGACGCAGGCGCTGCGTCTGGAACGCGGCCCAGTCGGCTCGTATTGCCTTCTCGTAGTTGCGCAGCTTGTCCTGCGGGGCCGCCCCCAGCTTGTTGATTTCGCTTTGCTGCAACAGTTGCTCCATCTCGCTCGCGAGCCCTTTGAGCTGCGCGTATCGGGAGGACAGGGCGTTCGCCAACCTGCGCTTGCCCTTTTGCGTGAACGTGGAGCGCAACGCCATGCCCCACGATACCGGAGACGGGCCCGAGGCGATCCGGTTCGCCGCATTGATCGCTCGTTGCAACCCGGAGGCCACGTTCGTGTGATGGGCCGCGATGTCGTCGAGCGGATCGGTCGCGGGGCGCGAGGGCTTCTTGCGCAACGGCGCCTGTGGCATATCGATGAGACTCTGGTTGCTCGTCCCGGTGCTGCCCATGTCGGGGTCGGGCCGACGCCGGAAGAGGTCGTCGAGTCCGGCCCAGTCGTCCTGATCGGGCACTGCCGTGGAGGCGCTCCTCGTCATCCAGTCGCTGAACGATGGCGCGCGCGTCAAGCGCGGGCCGTTGCCGCTCGTGGCGGCTGGCGGCAGCGGCGGCGGCTGCTGGAATGGTTCTGCGTTGCCGTCACTGCGCACCGGTCCGGTGGACGGCTCGGGCGTGGCATCGTATTTCGCCGCGCGCTTTGCTGCGCCGGATCCGCTGCGGCTGGCGCGCGTTTTCAGGTTCTGCAACTGACCGCCCGCGGCCGGCAACGCACTCGAGTGCGGTCCTTGCCCGGCGGTTGCTGCCTTCGACGGTTCGGGCGAGCCGAGGTCGATACTCGTGGGAAGAGGTGGAAGGGTGGGAATAGTCACTGCCATGGTCGGAGGTCCGTTCGCCAAACGTGGTCAAGGAGAATCGATTCGACTGTAGTGTGGCGGAGCGTTCGGCGACGCAACGGTGCGAACTGGCGAGCGACGAGGCGAAGGGGGAAGCGGCCTGGCGCGGGTCGTCGGATTCGCCGCATGGCCATGGCCGTCACGGACGTGCACGTCGGTCCGTGCGCTTGCGGAAAAATCCAGAGCGATCGATCATCGCTCACCGGCGCTGCTTCGAGCGCTTCGCAAGCCTGCGTTCAACCGAGGCCAGCTCCGAGTAGACCGCCTGGAGCCAGCGTTGCGCTTCGGGACGCCAGCGCCGCGTCTGCGCGAGAGCCCGGTCGGCGCGCAGCGCTTTTTCGGAGCGCTGAGACGCTTGCCCATCCTCCGGGGCCACACCGCGCCGGTTCGGTTCACTCTGATCCAGCAGGCGCCGCAATTCGGCCGCGAGCCCCACGAGATCCGCGCGCTGCACCAGCAGGCGGTCCGTCACCGTGCGCCGGCCAGCGCACGTGAACGTGGCGCGCAACGCCTGTGTCCACGATTGCGGCGATGGGCTCGTGGTGATCTGCCGGGCCTTGCTGACCGCCAGCCGGAAGCCGACGGCAAGCTGCTCGTGAAGGTTGGCGGTGTCGCCGAGCGGGTCGGGCGTTGCACGCGACGGTGGCAGGCGCTCAGGCGCCGCGGCGCCATCTCTTCGCTCCCGCGTGCTCGAGGCGTCACCGGCCTCGCCATCGCCCGACGGCAGGCCATCGACGGGGCCATGCTCCGCCCCGTCGTTGCCCGCGGGCTCAGCGGAGCCGAGCGTCGTATTCGGTGGCAAAGACGAAGGACGGTTGCTGTCGCTCATGGTCGGAAGCGTCTTCGATCAAATGCGTTCGCTGGCGGTCGTGCGCGCGAGCAGTTGCCGGCACAGCGCCGGGGCAATCTTGCCGCGATGGACGACGACTTTCTCATGGCCTTGCCTCGCGCGCGCGTCCTGCCACTCGCGGTTGTAGCCGCGTTGTTCGTCCGATTTGACGTGCGCGGCGGCGAAGAGCGTGTCGGGCAGCGTGGCCAGTTCGCAGGCATGCACGGCGCGCTGGGTGTGGATGTGCAGCCACATAGGGCGAGGCAGCGTGCCGTTGCGCAGGGCCGACGGCTGGAGCCTGAGCTCGAACAGCGTGCAGGGCTCGCCGCTCAGCGGGGTGGCGGCGGCCGGCGCCAGCGCGCGTTCTGCGACGAGGTGCTCGACATGGTCCTGGATCGGAAACGGATAGCGTTTCATGTGCTCGATGGTGTCGCCCGGCAGACGTGCGCGCAGCGAGCGCGCGAGGCCTTCCGCCTGGGCCTGCAGCGGACGAAGCTGCTCGATCTTGCGATGGAGATCGTCGGCCTCGGCGCCGCTGAGCCCCCAGCGTTGGCGCGGCACATCGAGCACATTCAGGCAGTCGCGCATCGCGCGGGCCTCGTTCGCGAGGCGCCCGATCACGTTCTCGGTGACATATGCAGCATTTTCGGGTGAGAGTTGCCAGCGTGCCTGAGAGACCTTGCGTTGCTCGGCCGGGAGGTCGAATGCGAGCAGCGCGTCCAAGCGTGCGAGCCGGTCGGCGATGTCGCCGCGATCCGGCGGACTGGCTGCCGACGAATCAGCCGCCGCAGAGGCGGCCGTCGGCGCCTGCTCACTGTTCAGCAGGATGTAAGTGCCGAGCGCGGTGCGTGCGAGACCTTCGGCGCGAGGCGCTTCGGGGCGACCTTGCGGATCGGCCGCGCCAGGGACCGCGTAGGGTTCGCGCGAGGCGAGCGGCCCCGGCTGTTCACTCTGCTGCCTGCCCTCGCGCGTCTCGAGCGTCTCGATCGATTCGGATTCAGTCTGCGATGCGGGCCCGCCCCGGCCCGGCTTGCTCTTGGCTTTGCTGCCTTTGGCCTTCCCCTTCCCCTTACCTTTGCCTTTTCCCTTGCCCGCGCGGGCGGGCTGTGACGCCGAGGGCGAAGCCGCTGCGGTAGCGTCGAATGCGAGGGCGGCCGGGACGGCGCGCGCGTCGGGCGCCGGCGCCGGCTGCGGCTCACGCGAGAGTTCGACCAGCCGCAAGGCGTCGTTCGCGACCATCCAGGACAGTTCGATGAGCGGGACGCTCGCAGCGAGCGGCAACGTTGCGAAATCGGGATCGTTCCGATGGGTAGCCAACGACTCCTCGAGCGCCGCCGCGAACTCGGTGAGCCGCGCGATGAAGCCGTCCAGCACGATGCACGCACTCTCGGCGAGCGGCTCGCGCGGCGCCCTGGCCCGCCACGCGAGCAATTCTTCGCGGACCGATTGATAGGCATGGAAGATGTCGGAGTTGAACGTCTCCATCAACGTGAGCAGGCCGTTCTCCCCGTACAGTTTCCCGGCCGCGGAATCTCCGAGGGAGAGGCTTGCCACGGCCAGATGGATGGTTTCGCTGTCGGCAATGGCGCGCATTACGTTGAGCCGGCTCGAGAAGGCGACCACTGCATCGATGCGGTGGTTCGCCTCGTAACCAACGCTGGCGCCAGCCGGCAGGTACGGCAGATTCGTTCCAAGCGTCGCATCGATGTCGAGCAGGTGCGCAGCCGCGGTGGCTTGCGCGCCCCAATATTCGACGAACGGCGCCCGGCGCACCGACAACGAGTCCGCGCCGGCGCGCAACGCGGCAACCTCCTCCTCGGGGAGTTGTCTGCCCGACTCGCGGATCGTCGGCAAGTGGCCCCAAAGATGCGCGAGGCTCTCGTTGAACCGAGCCAAGTGCCCGCTGTACGCCGTCGTCAACAAGCGGGCCATCTCGGGGTGCACATAGCTCATTACGTCGTCGTAGATCTTCTCCAACTCGCTGTCGCTAATCATGCGGATTGCTTCCGCGCGCGGCAGGCTGGCGCGGTGCAGGAACAGCGCCGGGCTCGCCTCGATGATTTCCATCCGCGTGCGTATCGTCCAGTCGCCGGCGCCACCGTGCACGACGGACGCCTCGGCGTCGATCGGATGCCACTCGGCCAGCTTGTCGCGCACAGTCCTCACGAGCGCAGCGCCGGCCCGCTTCGCCGCCATCCCGCGATGCGAGCCCGACGTGCCCGGCAGCGCCGCGCGCGGCGCCGGCGTCCCCGCGGGTGCGCCCGTGGGCCGCTGCCTCAGCGACAGGTCTCTGAGCGAAGCCGAAAGCGCCGACGCGGCGGCGCTCGAGGACGGTTGTGCCGGCGTGGGCTCGGCCGTGCTGGACGCCCGGGCCGTGGGCGAGGGCGGTGACGACAGAGAAGTCTGGGATACGTCCATGAGCGAATTGGGCGCTAGATCATTCGGCTGGCGTGGCGAACAGGCCGGTCAATAGGGCGAGACCCATGGATGCAGATGGCTGATCCGTGGGCCTTCGCCTTCGGCCCAACCGATCGCATACTGGCTCGTGCCGGTGCGCGAAGGCGGCGCGTCCGCCGCATCGCTTGCGCGCACGCCATGACCGATCGTTCGGCCGTGGTCATACAGCGCGTTGATGCGCCCGCCGGGATGGCGTCCGGCGATTTCGTCGAATGCCTGCCGCGTGGTGGCGCGCAGGGCGGATTCCGGCCTGCCGAGCTCGTGCTCGCTGATCTCCGCGATCACGCGCAGCAGGTCCGCGCCCGAGCGAAAGGTCCCCGTGCGCGCGGTCCGGTTGTCTTGGCGCACGCGGGCGCGCATCTGCGCCGGCGTCTGGGCGATGTGCATCTTCAGCGCGCGCCCAAGCGCCGCCGGCGAGATCAGGCGCGAGAGCGCCGGGTCCGCAAGCGCATCACGCAAACCGGACTCGATCTCGTGTTCGATCGCGGCAGCCTGCTGGCCGCGCGCCGCGCTTTCGGCGGCGCGGCGGCGCTTGTGAGTGCGCACACCCTGCATGGTCTCGTGCGCCTCGCCGAGTTGGCGCTCGATCCCCTCGAGCTCGTCCGACGCGTCCATATGCCTCGCGCTCAGCGTGGCGTGCATTTCGAAGGTCTCGCGGTGCTTGTCCTCGTACTCGAGCACGGCGCCTTGCAGCCGGCTCACGATGATTTCGAGCCTTTCGCGATCGGGGCCCGCGTGGCCCGCCATCGCGGCTTCATCGATCGCGGGCGCCGCCGAAGAACGGCGCATCGGCGTTTTCGCGAGCTGCGCGCGTTCGGCGCCGAGCCGCTGGATCATGCCGTCATAAACGGGAGGCAGTTTTGGCGCGACTTGCCTGCCCAACTTGTCGATTTCGTCGTTTTGCGCCTTGGCCGGATCGATGGCCTTCAATTCCTCGGCGAAGGTGCGTTGCGCGCTCGCCAACACGCTGGTAAGGGCGTCCTTGTGCGTCCGGAGATGCTCGGCCAACAGCTTGAACTGCTGAAATGCCCGCCTCGAACTCTGGCCGCGATAGACGTGGTCGCGGACCAGCAGCTCCTTGGTCGGGGAGGGGCCGGTCCCGAACGCGGCGATCATGCCATCGGTTTCTTCGAGCAGCCTCGTCGCCGCCTTCTGGGCCAGCCCGCCGCTGTCGTCGACGAACGGCCTGTAGCCGGGAATGTGCTTCAGCGCAGTGAACGGAAACTGGTGTTCGAGGTTGACCCCGATCAGATAGATGGCGATCTGACGCACGACGCCTGTCTTGGCCATGTCCGCAAACGGCTCCACCTCGAGCTGAGACATCAGGTGGAAGAAGCCGGCCAATGCCTGCATCGCGTCCGTGCTACTGGCTTCTCCGCCAGCGGCGTCTTCGATGTGCCGGAATACGTCGTCGGCCGCTCGCTTGAATTGCTCGCCCGGCGTTGCCGATCGGTCTCGGCGGCCGGTGCGCTCGGGCGTCCAACTGTCGATCCAGGCGTCGATGCTGCGCTCGAGTTGCTCGTTGACCGGGTCAGCCTGCTTGCTGAAGAGCGACTTGAACGAGGTTTTCGCGATGTCCGACGCCGTGCCGAGGGCCGACCACGTGCCGAGTTCCTTGAGCTCGTCCCGGTGCGCCACCGCCAGCGCCTCTTGCGCGACCGCTTTGCGGCTGCCCTTGAGCAGACGGATTTCGCTCTCGAGTGCGCTCATGCGATCGGGCACGGTGGAGGTGGCGGCAGACGACCGCGGCCGGGCCGGCGCAGCGGGGGCAGGGCCCGCTTCCTCGAGTTTCGCTTGATATTGTTCGAGCAGGTCGACTTTGCGCGCCAGCGCAACGCCGTGGCGCGCCATCTTGTCGAATGCCGTCTTGCATTGCTGCGCCAGCACCGACACGTTCTGCTGCGCGCTGCCGCGCTTCGCTTCGAGCAGGTCGATGAGCTTACCGACTTCAGCTTCGGATGCCGGCTGTACGGCCTCGGCCTGCCCCGGCTCGGGCGGCCGCCTCAGCGCCGCGAGCTGCGCTTCTTTATCGCCGAGCGCCCGTGCGCGTTGGCTCACCGCCGCGATGTCGGCATGGGTTGGTGCGGCAACCGCATACGCGAGCGCGGCATGCAGCGCCGTTTGCCGGTGTGGTGGCGGTGTCGATGAACCAGGGCGGGCGAGCTTCGCAAGTGCGTCGGCCTGCGGCCTGCGCACTTGCGAGGGGCCGGCCTGGCTGGCGGGGCGACCCGCTTGGAGCGACGAAAGGTGTTCGAGCCTGCCGCCGGGGGCCGCACTCGGCGTACTCGACGGCTGCCCGAGCGGGCTGTCCTGGCGGACGTCCTGGGCGCCTTCCGACGGTGTGAGGTCGGGCGACGGCGAAGTCGGGCTGACGGTTTCGATTCCCATGATGGCTCGGGCGTGCGTGTGGTTGGGCCGCTGCGTAGGCGAAGTGTCGGCGCGGCGCGAATTCTCGGTGTTATCTGTGATGCTAGAAAGGCGGGCCGCATCGCTTGCGGGCGAATGCGAAGGGGCTGCTAGCGATGCGAAGCACGGCCCGCCTCTCGCGGCAATCAGTTGTTGTTGCCCGGCTTGGACATGGTGTTCTGGAACGAGTCGAAGATCTGGGTCATCATTCCCATTTCCATGCCGCCCGTCATCAGCTGCTCCAGCTGGGCGATATCCGCGTCGTTCATGCCCATCAACCCGCCGGTGATGCCGCCCATGACGCCGCCGATAACGCCGCCGACAACGCCTTCGGCGCCATTGAGGACTTTCTTGCCTACGCCTTCAATCGCATGCCCCGCCTTGCTGAAGTCATGCTTGACGCCATGCCAGAAGCTATGCCACGACATGATGTTTCTCCTTTGATGAGTTGGAAAAGCGGCAATCGCCGCGCTCCGACAGTAGCGGGCGTATCGCGTCGGGCAGGGAATCGATGCGAAGACATAGGTGGACCTGCGAAGCGCGGCACGGCGCCCGACGGATGGCAAGTGCGCCGCGCGCACGCTAGTCTCGCCGCATTCGCAAGGCCGCGATCAGTGCCTCGACGTTGGCATACGCGATGGTCGTTTCGATCGCCGGCGCCGCGGTGCTCGGTCCGGGCGCGAGGCGTAGTCCAAGCGCATGGTCGAGCTGCGCCTCGAGCTGGCCGGCCCATGTGGCCGCCGCTCCGTGCGGCAGCGCGTGCGCTAGCTGATGCAGCGCCTGCCGACCTTGAGTGCCTCCTGCATGGACGCTCAGACGCGTCGCCACGAACGCGAAAGTCGACGCACGCGTGCTCGGATCGGCCTCGGTGGCCTCGTTCGTGCGAAAGGCCATCAGGCGCGCCTCGTCTTGCAGGGAAAGGCCTCGGAGCAAAGACGCGTCGCGGGCCAGCGCTCGCGGCGGTATGCGCGCCAGCAAGGGGAGCCGGGCCTCGTGTATCCGCTCGACCAGATCGTCGTCGAGCGGCCCGGCCTCGTGACGGGCAAGCGCCTGCAATGGGCGTTCGAGGCGGGCATCGGGCAGCGCATCGAGCGCGCGCACGACGATCGTCAGCATCCGCGGCATATCGTGCGGGGGAGCGTCGAGCTCGGCCGCTCTTGCCAGCAGTTCTTCCTGCCGCTGCGCGGGAATGGCCGCAAACCGGTGTGGCTCGAGTTGATTGGCGAGCAGGTTCAGTGTCTCGTCGCGCAGGCGCGGATCGTCGAGGCGGCGCAGCGAATTGAGAATGCCGTAGGCAATGCGCCATCGCCCTTCGGCGCCCACGTGCTCGAGCATGTCATCGCGATGCGGCATGCCGGGTGTGCCAAGCAACACCATGTCGAGCACCCGCCGTTGCTCCTCGGGCCGGCTGAAGAGCGCGATCGATTCCGCGAGGCGGGCCAGCGTGAGGTCGCGGTCGGCACCCTCGAGATAAGGCAGCTGCGTGTCGAACAGATCGAGGATCAGTTGCTGCGTCGGAACAGGCGGGGGCGTGTATTCGAGCGCGGAGATCAACGACGTCACTATGACTTGCGCGGCATTGGACGGTATCGGGCTCAACCGACGCGCTTCGTCGAACATCATCGGCACGGTCTGCGCGAGCCCTTCGTCGAGACGTAGCGTGAGATGCCGCTCGAGCGCGTCATGTCGCCGGCCTTCGGGTACCTCTTCCAGGTGTTGCCATGACATGTACGCGGCATCGCCGATCGCCTCCGCGAGCGTTGCTAGCGCGTCCGCCCTCTCGCCGAGCGGCAATGCGTGGAAACGCTGCGGCGCGAGCGCCGTCTGAGCCAGCCGAAATGCGTCCTCCAATGTGCTCGCAACGGCAGAGGCGCCGATGATGTTGCGCACCGCGCCGGCCCGCGCACTCCGACCGGCCTGATCGAATTGCTCGAGCAACTGCTCCTGTGCTTGTGCGAGGGCGCCACGAGCCTGCCGGGGGACTCGGGCGTTCAGTTTGACGGCGGCGGTGGCGCACGCCCGGAGCAGCCAGCCGCAGCGGTCGACGACGTCGTCGGGGCGCGGCACGCCGTGGAGGTCGTCCGAGCCGGCTTGCGCCAGGGCGTGCATCAGCACGTCAGGATCGCGGTTTCGCAGCAGGTACCGGCCCGCCGACTCGTGGGACATCAGCTTCAGGTATCCGTAGCGCTCCTCCGGCGTACAGAGCAGGGCGTCGAAGAGCCTGCGCTGGCTCGGTGGCTGGAGCCGGCTGGCGATGTGGGCGATTGGGCCGCTGCGCAGGAACCGCGCCATGGGTTGACGCCGGATCATCGACCATCGAAACACGTGCATGGCCGGCTCCTCGCGCCACCGTGCGGCGCTTGCCGGTGCGGTAGGGGGCACGCTCGGCGCATCGCCATCCGATACTGTGCGCCGTAACCGCTTGAGCGGTCGTTCGCCGCCGTCGCCCGGCCGCGGGGCGCTGACAGTTTGCCTCGCGGCGGTGCGTCGCGCTTCGGACAGGCCGGCCAATGCGGTCAGCGGCCCGCCGATCGCCGGCGTGCGTTCGGCCGCGGGTGGTCGTGCCGGCCGGGAAGGACCCGCCCCGGCTCCGGCGTCGGACGGCACCGTGACAGGAGAGCCGGGCGAGGCCGGCAGATTTAAATCGATCATCGAGGTTCGGTAGGTCGGTAGTTTGGTAGGTCGCAATGAGGCGTGTCAGGCGGCGCGCCGTTCTAGGACGGCACCGCGCTGAGCGCGCAAGGCATCGAGCTGCGCTCGCGCCTGGCGGCGCTCGATAGCGCTCTTGGCGTCAGGGGAAAGCGCCCGCCCATGCTGCTGCAGCAGCGCGCGGCCGACCTCGGATTGCCCGGCATCGGCCAGCGCCAGCGTGTCGACTACGCGCCGCAGCAATGCCGGTGGAAGCCGGCGGCCGCCGGCGAGGCGTTCGAAGAGCTCGGCGAACTGTTCCTGAAACGGGGTTTTCGGCAAGGAGAGGAAACGCTCGGCGATGGTCTCGAGCGCGACACAGATCTCCTCGGGCCGTCGCGCTCGATCCTCGAGCGCGGCGCGCAGCGTGCTCAGTTCGCCCCCCATCCGGCTCGTGCCTTCAGCGGGCAAGAAGGCTTGGTCGAGACCGGGGCGCACGACTTGCCCGGCGCGGTAACGTGGCGCGCCGAATTCCTGCGCGAGCGCTGCCAGCCCGCGCCCGATTCCCGCGCGCCCGCCCAGCCGGATCGCGAGCAGCCGCTGTCGCGGCGCGGCCTGCGCGAACCCGCGGAACAGATCGTCGACGATCGCGCGGCGCATGGCCGGCGGCGCGTGCTCGCCGGCGATATGGCTCAGCACGACTTCCTGCAGGCGCGGGTCAAACCTCGGCAGCGCCGACGAAAGCTGGCTCGCGGCTTCCTCGGGTACGGCAATCGGGCTCGAACTGCTTACCCGTCCCCCAGCGCCCGGGTTGGCTTGCACGGCGATAGCCGAGAACAGCGCCAGCGTGTCGCGCTGCGGGGAGCCCGGCTGCAACTGCCTTGCAGTCCTGTCCCACAACGAGAGGACGTCGGCGGCTTGCTGAGGCGGCAGCGTCGGCAGCCGCTTGAGTTCGGTGCTCAATACCTGCGCCAGTGTGCGCGGTTGCAGCGTACCCGCCTGCGCGATGAACCCGTCGATCAGCGCCTGAGGCAACACGGCGGTGTCGCCTAGCACGCTCGAGACGAGATCGGATGCGCTGTCGGCAGGCAACGCCCGCATCCGTTCGAGCACGGCCGCAATGATCCGGCCGCTTTCGGCTTCGCCGAGCGTCGCTCGCGTCGCCTCGTCGGCGACGGTGCTGCCGATCAGATTGACAGCGGCACTGACGAAGGCGCCGGGCTCGCCAAGCCTCTTGACGAACGAGAGTACGGCCTCACGGCCGGCCGGCATGGCCTCGTCGTAGGCGTCGAACATATCGTTGATCGCCGCGTCCTGATTCGTCGCGTTCAGGCGGGGCCATACTTGCGCATGCAGTTCCAGGAGTTGGCGGGCGTCCTCCGGCCGGGCGCCGGCAAAGTGGGACAGACTCGTGGCGAACGCCAGCAGCGGCAGTTGTGCTATCGCTTCGCGCTCGCGGTGCTGCGCGGGAACGGCGGGAGCGCAGGCCAGCAGGACGGCCCGCACTTCGCCGCGCGCCTGGGCGTCGAGCGTCGGATAGAAAGACACGAGTTGGCGCATCTGATTGGCGGCGTCGTGCACCGGCGCCGCCGCGGCCGCGCGGTCCTCCATTGTGTGCCCCGCCGCCGCTTCGCGGACGGCTCCCGGGACCGCGCGCAGCAGCGCGATGGTCTGCGACACGGTGCGCCGCATGACTTCGGGCTCGACCCTGATGCCGTCGCGCAGCGCCTCGCGAACAAGCGTGTTGAGCATCACTCGCTCTCGTCGGCCCGAGCTGTTCAGCGACTTGCTTGCAGCGGCGCGATGAATCGCTGCGAGCGCTGCCTGCCGTTCGCCCTGGCTCAGGTTGCCGGCGCCCGCGGCCAGCAGGTTCTGCAGGTAGCGCGCTGACGAAAGCCGGCCGAACGGGCTCGAGGCAGGCCCCGTCTTGTCCCGGATCGCCTGCGTCAGCGATCTCGCGACGGCGGCACGCATCTCGGGATCTTCACCGAACACCGCGCTCAGGCGCCGGTCACGCGCGGGCGCATCGCCATCGGCCGGCAGTCCGCCACGGACCATGCACGAGAGCGCGCGAGACAGGCTGCTCGCGTCGACCTTACGGCCCGGCTGCGCGGTCGCATCGAGCAACTGGCGCAGCAGATCGCCATAGACGGGAATCAGTTCGACCGGCGCGGGGTAGCCCTCGTCGACCGTCTGTTTAAGCCGACGCTCGAGCGTCTCGAGTACCAGGTGCAGCGCTTCGTCCCTGGGGCTGCTGCGGCCTTTGACGGTTTCCATTGCGTAGGTTGCCGCATGGATCATGGCAGCGGGCGGGAACAGGGCGCTGCCTAGCACGGAGCGCTTCTTGCCGCGGGTGCGCGCGATGTCGGCGCCCGCGCTGCGCTCGCCGCTCCACGCCAGCCGCGCGGCAAGCAGTTCCCGCAGCAGGGCGGTCGACTGCACGCCGCGCAGGCTGCGCGCCGCCACCCCGATCGAGTCGAGTGCGTGCGACTGCGCCGCGTCGCTCCCGCTGAACCGGCTCGTCGACAACTGCCCCGTGACGGCGATCAGTTCCTTGGCGAGCTGCACCCGGTGCCGCGTTTGCATATGCGGCTCGGTCATTTCACGCAGGATCAGGCCGAGCACGTCGCTGACGGTTTGCCGATCCCCCGAAGCATGGCCGAACTGCGGCAGTTGCGCCGCCATGGCCTGCAGCAGCTCGAGGCGCTGGGCGGAGCCGACGACCGGCCGATGCCCGAGATCGATCATCCTGTCGTCGCGCTCGAGCAGATCCTTCACGAACTTGACGAAATGATGGCGGTGGCCGCGCAGCGCGGCCATGTTCGACGCATGCTTGATCAAAGGGCGCAGCGCAGTCCTGTTGTCGGTGTAGGAAACCGTCACGTCGGCGCCCCCCGCTGCGCGGGTGAGCCGGGAGATGCTGCAGGCCTCGATGTAGTTCGACACCCAATGGTTGCGCTGAGCGCTGTCGCCCAGCCATGCCCCGAACGCCGCCGGATCCGAGGGCAGCGCGAGCCGATCGAGCGAGACGAAGAGACTGGTCGTGCGCCGCTGTGCGATCGCCATTGCCGAGTGCTGGAGATCGCTCACTCCACGGCGGCTGTCTCGGATATCCCAGCCGTCATCGAGCGTGCGCGCAAAGCGCAGCGCCTCGTCGCGGTCGAGCGAGCCCATCACGTCGCCAAGCCGATCGAACAGCGCGACCCGTGCGAGCGAGGCAGCGCCGTTTTCTCCGTAATCGTCGGTGCCGAGCGTCGCGTGGACTTCGCTGGTCGTCGGCGCGTCGACCCCCAGTGCGCGACTGGTCAGCGCGCGGGCGAGCCGGCTGCGCTCCGGGCCTTCCGCGGGCGCGAAGTGCATCGCGACGCGAGCGAGTTCGATGCGCGTGTCGAGCGGCGTATGAACGCCTATCGCATTCGTCATCACGCGCTCGATCAGGCGACCGAGTTCGCGATCGCGCGCAGCAGGATGTTGCACATTGCGGGTAATGCTGACCGCAAGCACGGGCAACTGCGCCAGCGCGTGCCGTTGCACCGCGAGTTCCGCCATGCGAGCTTCGACGGTCTCATTCGACACCGGTGTATGCGCGGCGGGAGTGAGCAGCGGGGAGTGGGGCGGCAGCAGGATAGGCGCGGCCGCAGCCGGCGGGGCTTCGCCCTCGATCCATACGAGCGCGTCCCCGGCAGCGTCGAACAACCGACCGAGCGCATCGTGCGTTGCGCCTTCGGGGCAGGCGGCGCGTAGCGTCACGACGGTTTGCGCGGCGTCGCGCAGGACCTGCGAGATGTCGACCGCGCCGCTGCCCAGATTTTGCAGCAGGGCGCGATCTCCGGAGTCGGCCGCGCCCATCAGCGCGCGCAGGTCTCGCGCCGTGTTCGAGGCGAGCGAGGCCACGCCCTCCAGCACATGCGGGTCGCCGCCGCCTTGGTCGAGTTCGAACACGGCGGGGTGCAGCTCGCGTAGCGCGGCCACGTGCCCCAGCACGGTGGCTTCGGGCGGCAGACGAT
This sequence comes from Trinickia sp. Y13, assembly GCF_029522115.1. Classification (GTDB taxonomy): domain Bacteria; phylum Pseudomonadota; class Gammaproteobacteria; order Burkholderiales; family Burkholderiaceae; genus Trinickia. The sequence goes on from NZ_JAKWFK010000007.1 coordinate 132,099, forward strand.
GTTCGGCGACCGCCTGTGCGACGAAGCAATGCGTCACGTCCGACTCTAGCGTCGCGAGGGCCGTGCGCGCCTGCTCGATCATCGAGCGAGCGGCGCGCAGAACCGACGATTCGTCGTCGCCATCGTCCTCATCGTCGAATGGGCCGAACGCCGTTTCGATCGTGGCAAGCGCCGCGTGGAGCTGGTCCAGATGCGCTCGAGCGGCTTCGATGTGTTCGCCCAACGCCTGCAACGGCAACTGACCACCGGAGGGGCTGCCGGCATCGAGCCGGCCCACATGAGCGGCGACGAGTGCGGCCATCGCGCCCGCACGCGCGGCCTCGGCCGCTTCGCACGCGCGGTGTGCGGCCTGCTGCGCGAGGGCCAGGACGACAGCGGGATCGTTCGATGCCAACTGGGCGCTCAACCCGTCTTCGGCAAGCGCGGACGAAGACGACGACGAGGCTGCGCCGCGCTCTGCGCCGCCTGCGCCCCGTGGGCTGCCGGGCCGGGGCGCGCCGATTCCCGCGATTTGCTCGACGAGTGCGGTGGCGCTCAGGGCGTCATATCTGCGCGCCGTGCCGCGGGGTACGAGCGCGAGCGTGAGCTGGCCGTCGTGTGCCGCTTTCAGCGCGCGCTGCCGGGGGTCGTAAAGACGCGGTTCGTCGAGCAGAGCCAGCTCGATAGGGGGCGCATGCTGCGGCTCCGGGCCGTGTCCTGCAGCGTAGGCTTCTTGCAGCGCCTGCGACCAGGCCGAGCGCCGCCAGGCGAACGCGAGCGGCGAGCGCCTGCCTGCCGGCGCCGCTCGGCCTTGCGCGCCCGGCAGGTTCCCCAACGCGCCGTGACTGCGTGCGGGCGAGCTCGAAGGCGGCCTGCTCTGCGAAGGCGCGCCCTGCGGCGCAGTGGTTACGGGCGACGTTTCTGCCGGCGCGTAGGGGTTGCTCGTGGAACTGAGCGATGAAGGGCGCATAGGATAGGGGCCTCTTGTCGGCGCTGCCAGGATGCCCGGCGGCGTGTTCTACTTTGCAACGCAACCGATGCCAGGGACGTTGCACGGCAAGCGGCCGCCGTCGAGCGAAATCGGAATGCGCAACGCGAAGACGGAGGCCAGGCGAGACAGGTCATCGATCGCTCCGTCACCGTGAATCGAGGGGGGCCTCAGGCCGCGCGTGCTGCGTACCGCAGGCTGCTTCGCTGGCCGACGCGGTCGAGGACGATGTCGACACAGGGCCCGATACCGATACGGCTCGTGTCCAGTGCGAGGTCGGGGTTGACGGGCGCCTCGTAGGGCGCGGTGATGCCCGTGAAATCGGGCAGCATGCCGCGGCGAGCCTGCCGGTAAAGCCCTTTGACGTCGCGGCGCTCGCACACGTCGAGCGGTGTCGCCAGATGGATTTCGACGAAGCGCGAGGGGCCGACGATTTTCGCGGCGAGCGCACGGTCCGCGCGGCGCGGCGAGACCAGCGCAGCGAGCACGACAAAGCCCGCCTCGTTGAAAAGCCGGGCAACCTCGGCTGCGCGCCGTACGTTCTCGCGGCGTTCGAGATCGCCGAAGCCGAGATCGCGCGAGAGGCCGCGCCGCAACTGATCGCCGTCTAGGACATAGCAGGCCCGCCCTTGGGCCGTGAGCCGCGCGGCCAGCCCACAGGCGAGCGTCGATTTGCCGGAACCGCTGAGGCCCGTCAGCCAGATCGTGTTTGCCGGCGCGGGGACGTTTGGCGAATCCGCTGCCGTAGCGGCCGTGAGTTTGGAGTCTAGGTCGAACATGGCTATCTTCCGGTCGGGTGAGCGTAGCGCCAGCATAGGAGCCGCACGCGGCCGTTTCGCCCCGGTGGGCGAAGCCCTGTCGTGAACCGCGAAAAATTCGCTCCCCGCGCGTCGGCGCGTGAGCGTCGGCCGGGATTCGAAAAAATTTCGCCTGGATTGCCCTAGGCTACTGATCATGAAGTCAAATCGAAGTCGACCGGCCGATCTCGTCGAGCGCATCGCCGGCTCGCCCCGCGGGAACCGCGAAGCTTGCCGAAGTCAAACCGACATTTCGAAATAGCCAGAGCCCGACACGCTCAATCGGGCGTGCCTGTCGCTCCTGCAGAGTCGGGCGAGGCAACGGGCTCCGCTGCGGGCGCCTGTGCATATTGGCGCTGCTCCGCACGGCTCAGGAGTGCGAGCAACGACGGCTCATGCAGCTTGTCCAACATATTTTTGATTTCTCCCTGGCAGTCCTCATCGGCATCTTCATGCCATAGCTCGTTTAGTCTTGCGAGCAGTTGCTCGACCTCTCCACGGGCGACGTCGTCTTCTATATCCCAAAAACAGTTCGAGATTCGGGTCGATATGGAAAAACTGCGATCCCACCGCACCAGCTTTTCGTAACTATCGTGCATTTGGTTTCGAGGAGTAAGCTGTCCGAAAAATGGCTCGCGCAACAGCTCCTCGGACGACGGCCTGCTTTCCGGAGGCTTCCGAACCATACTCGATACGACAGAGAGCATTTCCGCCTTATCCTCGCTCGTCATCGCCGCCAGTTCTTCCGCAAAGGGAAACGCCTCGATGGTCAACAGTTGATCATCGAAGCCTCTTACCCCAGGTTCGAATGTCGAATCTTTTAAAAAATGCGCAAATAATTGACCGGCACTATAAATGTCGCTCCTCTCGTTCGCAATCGACATGGACAGCGAGTCTGTGTACCCCTTCGCGCCCGGCTGTCTTCTTTTTCCCATTTCAGTTCCGTTACCCATATCGATCAGCTTGAATATCTTTTGATCCCGATCGTACATCACATTGCTAATCGAAATGTCCGAGTGCGCTACGCCCTCGTCCGCGCACCGCGCGATTGCGATAAGAACATCGGCTACGACCTGCTTCGCGAGGTCTACATACTCCCGATCGGTGATCACGTTTGCTCCCAGACCCGCCATGCCCTTATCGATTAATTCTCTGACATTCTCTCCGTCTATTTTCTCGCAAAGTATTCCAAATTCGCCATCAATTTCGACTAGCTCGTATACTTGCATCACGTGAGCAGTTCGGGTCAGCGCGGCAGTGATTTGAAATTCGTTGATGATGGATTGCTTTTTCTCGCGAATCAGAGATTCGATTGCCGCGACGTGGGACGTTAGATCGCCTCGAAGTGTTGCATATAGGTCACGGGGCAAAGGATTGTGCGGGTCGGTTCGCAGGATAGCCTTGAAGACGAACTCCCTCCCAAGATTCTTCCCGTTCTTGATCAGGTCTTCCGAGAGCCTTACCGAGTAGGCAGTCCCGTATCTCCCGCTTCCGAGCCGCTGCTTGAGAGATTGTGCCGCGTCGAGCGACGTAGGGGAGCCCGCCAGGCGCACCTGTCGGAATCCGGCGTTGGCCTCGGCGGCGCCAGGCTTCATCGCGGCTAGTGCGGCGGCCAGGGTCTGCTTGATCGGCTCTTGACTAAGCGTGGCGACCAAACTGGGGCTCAGTGTATCGAACGCAATCTGGTCGCCGCTCGCTTGTCGTCGGTGCCTGCGCGCGGCCCTAAGCATCCTATCGGGACGACCCGATTCAGATGGATCGAAGGGCGCCCGGGGCTTCTCGGGAACGCGATGTTCGCTCATAAAAGAAATCGATCGCCGATAGGATTGACTCGGGGGCAACGCCGGGCGGGGAGGTGCTGCCCGTACCGGGGTGAACGGCATACGGGGACTAGGAAGGTCTGCACGTCGTTGCCGCGTGGGCGTTGCGGGCCCGGCTTCGGGCGTCGAGTCACCATCGCGCTGACGCTTGAACCCGAATCTGGGCGATGCCAACGGCACGCTCGAGGCCGGATGCTTCCCTCGAGGCGTCCCGGCTTGCGTCGACACGGCCAGCCTCGAACGCGCCGAGGTCGCACCTTTTGCCGGTGATGGCCTCAGGTTGGCGAAAGCGGGGTGCGCCGGCGGCAGCGGCCGTTCATCGGCAATTCTCGCCTCTGGCGAGCGCTCGTCAATGCTCCCGTAAGAATGGGCGGGTACGTCAAGAGGCGGCAGATTGGTCTTCATCGCGATTCACTTAGAATATTTTTGCCGGGTTTGTAGCCGGAAAGACACATCGCGCGCTCGTCCGTCGATATTTTCCTCGGCCCCCGCACCCAGCTTGGGGATGGCGTGGCGCGTCATGCGCCATTCGAATACCGCAAGCCAAATTGTTGCGAGGCACCGCACGGCCGTGTCTCGATGCATGTGGCGGACGACGCGCATGATCCGAGGCTAATCGGCATCTCGCCACGATGCCGGCCATCCACCGAAGAATGCGCGCGGCAAGCGAACCCCGGTCTTCAACGGCAACAAACGAACCTAAAGACCCACTCGCGAACGGAACCCGAACCGGTGAATCTTGGCGCCAATCGCGGGGTGTTGAAAAATTTATGAATCCCCGCCGCTCCGCTGCTTCGCACGCATGGATGAACATTCGTTGTGCGCGCGGTGAACCGGGCACGGCGCGTCTATCGTCCAGGCTCATCGAAACCTCGCGGACGCCCCGAGATGGACGCCATGAACCTTGCCGTTACGCCGACGCGCGCCGCACGTGCGTTGTCGATCCTGCCCGATGCGGCGCCGGAACTGCTCGAGCTGAGCATCGAGCGCGTGGCGGAACACCATCTGCCCTGCATGGGGCTGCGCCGCGTACGCCTTGTCGTCACCGGCGAACCGGTGCTGAGCACGACGCTCGAGATGGGCGAGACGCTCGTTGCCGTCGCCGACGACGTCGTGCCGGACGCCACCGTGACGTTCGCACCCGAAACGCTGCGAGCGGCGCTCGACGCCCCGCGCCTGTTCGATGCGCGCATTCCCGAGTTTGCTTCCGGCATCCGGATCGAAGGACATGAACTGACGGCGCAGTATCTGCTGCAACTGCTCAAGCGCCCCGAGCCGCGCGTGCTGACGCGCTTCGGCTATGCGAGGGAGCTTGCTCCGCGTTGGCTGGAGCATGTCCCCGAATGCGACACGCCGGATCCGGCGCGTGTGGTCGAGTCGCTCGTCGCAAGCATCCCGCTGCGCCTGCGGGGTGCGCTTCACTGGCCCGCACTCGACTGGTCGCTCGAGGAACTGATTGCGCGCCATGGTTCCATGCCGCTGCGGCATGACAGCGTGGCGGGCCGTCCCGAAACGCTGGGCGATTTTCTCGGGTCGTGGCGCAGCGCGGCGGCCGGCGCCGACGCGCCGTATTCAGCCGGCTGCCCGCTCTCGGCGCAATTGGCTGCGCTGTTCCCGTTCCCGCTGTTTGCGGCCGGCGCCTATCACCCGGTCGCCCAGCTCTGGGCCGGCGTGCGCCGCGAGCACACGCTCGTCACGCCGCTGCATTGCGATATCGCCGCCTCGTTTCTCGCGCAGGTGCATGGCCGCAAGAAGTTGTGGCTCTACGCCCCATGGCAGCGCGAGCTGCTTTATCCAATCGAGGGGTTCAACACCTATCAGCCGTGCTGCGTCGATGTGGCCCGACCGGATCTCAGGCGCTTTCCGCGGTTTGCGCAAGCCCGTCCGATCGAGGTGATCGTCGAGCCCGGCGATCTGCTCGTGATTCCGACGGGCTGGTTCCATTGCGTCTGGGCGCTCGATGACGTGATTTCGGTCAGCCGCTTCATGGACGATACGTGGGCCGTGACGAAGCATGCGGCTGTTCAGCGGGCGTCTGCCTGACGGGCAGCCCCGTATCTCCAAGAGGAACCTTACTCATGCCAGACGATTTTCGCATCGGCTCGCACTCGCCGGCGATCGATTCACCCGCCAGTACGCCGTCGTCACCTGCGTCGCCTCACTCGCCCCCCGGATCGCGGCCCTCGCCGCCGGCTCCGAGCTCGACCTCGCATTCGGCTTCGTCGTTTGGCCGCCTCGGTCATCTGAGGGACGTCAACACGGCGCGCATGCAACGCGCCAACGCCTCGCCGCGCGCGGGCCAGACGAGCGGCACCTCCGGCGCCGCGCATCCGCTACCTGCCTCGTCGCGCGCCTCGGAGACGCCGCACGACACGAGGTTCAAATACGGCAAGCACAATGTGCCGCCGTTCAAGCGCGCGCATTTCTTCGGCTTCCCCCGGCCGCTGCGCACCCGCTTTTCGGCCCCTTGGCCGCAAAGCGGCGGCAATGAGCATTTCAATCGCGGTTTCAACTGGGGTGCGAGCGGTGGCTTCGGCGGCGGCCTTGGCGGCATCGGCCGCTTCGCGCTGCCGGCCATGGGCATGTTCCTTGGCGCGGACCTCGGCATGATGGCAGGGGCCACACTCGGGGCGGACTTTCTCATGCCCGGCTGTTTCATGCCGGGCCTTGATTTGGGGCTTGGCCTCATGGGCGGGGCGGCGCTCGGCGCGCTGGGCTGGGAGGCCGGCCGAATGTTCAACCGGTTTTCGGGCGGGCAATCGTCCGGCAGCGCATACCAGGCCCACTACATGCATCCGCCTTACGGTGGTGCCGCGGAACCGCCCGCGCAAGGCTATGCGCAGCCTTACGGCCCGAATCCCACGCCGTACGCGAGTGCAATGCCCGTCCAGGGCTACGCTCATCCGCCGCAGTACCCGCCGACCTATCCGGCCTACACGCCCTATACGCCGTATCCCGCATACGGTGGCGGGTACGGGAGCGGGCCGGGGTGGGGGTCGATGTTCGCGGGCGCGGCGTTAGGGGGCCTCGGCTTCGGTATCGGCGAAGCGATCGGCGCCGATCTCATGTTCGATGCGATGTTCTGACCGACGATGCGGTTTCCGCCGCATTCGATCGCGCCGAACCGATCGGGAACAACCGGCCCTGCCAGCGGGTAGGGCCGGAGACGTCGATCAGAAGTTGATCGTGATGCTGCCGTGCAGCGGCATGCCCCCGTTATCGAGCAGCGGGTTGTTGTTGAACGGGTTGTTGTCCGGCATTCCATTGGTGGCGCTACTCGGCATTGCGCCGGGCATCCCGCCGGGCATCCCACCGGGCATCCCACCCAGCATCCCGCCGGGCATGCCGCCCCCCATCCCGCCGGGCATGCCACCGCCCATGCCTCCCATCATGCCGCTGCCGTTTTGCTGCGACATCTCCATCATCATCATCAACAACATCATCATCAACTCTTCCAACATCATCATCATGGAAGAGGAGCCCGACATACCCGACATGCCTGGAAGCATGCTGGTCGAGCCCGGACTGCCAATTGCGCTTACGCCGTCCATTGCAACCTCCTTCGAAAAAGATCGATCAAGAACGTTTTGCCGCAGACAGGGCGCGCTTGCACAAGCCGCGAGGCGCATCGCTGGTGAGCAACTGGCAATCGATAATTGGCAATTGGCAGGCGGGACCGGCATGGCGGCGATTTCAGTTAAGCACTGGGGCGTAACGGTCCTATTGCGCATCCGAAGCGCACGGCGGAAATGCGAAGCGATGGTGTTCGCGCGAGCTTGGGCGGGCAGAGCAGACGCCAAGCGGCGCCAGCTTGCCGAGGAACGGCGGCAGGGCCGGCCTCAGGCGTACCCGTGCTCGCCGAGCATCGCCAGCCGCGTGCGTAGCTTGCCGCGAGCGCGGTGCAAGCGAGCCTTGACGGTCGTCACCGGGCACCCGGTGATCTGTGCGATCTCGTCGATCGAATGGCCGAACAGGTAGGCGAGGGCCATGGCGAGGCGTAGGTCTTCGGAGAGCACATCGAACGCTTTGGCAAGCAGATCAGGCGTCTCATGATCGTGCCAATACTCAAGCACGGCGTCGGGGTTAGCCAGCTCCACGTCGAGCAGAGTGTGCCGTTGCTCGCGCAGCGCCTTCAGCGCGCAGCGGTAGGCGATGGCCATCAGCCATGTCGAGACCGCACATTCGGCGCGGAACTCGCGTGCCTTGTTCCACACGACGAGAAACGTATCGTTGACGATTTCCTCGATCAGCGAATCGTTCGCGGATAGCCGGCGCACGAAGCGAGAGAGACGCGCGCGATAGAGCTCGTAAAGCCGCGCAAGCGCCGACGGTTCGCCGGCCGCAATGCGCGCGACGAGCGGCCGGTCGGGGTCCGTCAGGGGCGCCGTGCTCAGCGGTGAATCGACAGAAAAGCCGCGGCTGCCGTTCAGCGCATCGAACTCGGCACGGACCGCGCGCTGGCCCCGCGCGTCGCCGATCTCGTGCAACGTGCCGATGATGCCGACGATCCGTCCCGTGGGGTCATGAAGCGTTCGCTTGTATAGACGCACGGGACGCACGCCGCGTGTGGCGTGCCGCATGCCGGTCGCGTAGATCTGGGTGCCGCCGCGCGCGAACAGTTCGAGGTCGGCTCGATGGTAGGTGAGCGCGAGGTCGGACGGCGCGATATCGTAGACAGTCTTGCCCTGAATGCCTTCGCGGCCGGCGCCGAGGAAACGTTCGAAACGATGGTTGGCGCCGGTATAGAGGCCATTGACATCCTTCAGGAACACGGGCGAGTCCATGCCGTCGACGAAGCCGAGCAGCCGTGGCAGGTCGGCGCCGTCTTCGCGCGCGAGGCGCATGAGCTGCACCTGATCCTTCGCTCGCTTGATGATCGGCGCCGGGCGTTCGAGATCGGCGCGACAGGCCGCGTCGTTTGCACCCTGGGCCACCAGCGAGATGACGTCCTGCGCACGCAGTTCGGGCAGCACCGGGATGAGGTAGCCGTCGGGGCCGGCGTCGGCGCGCAGCCTGCCGAGCTCCGAGGCGGCATCGGCGTTCTCGCAATCGACAAAGATCACGGCCGGCGAAGCGGCGGCGATCGCCAGGGACGGTTCCAGCCTGCGCACACCGTGCGAGCGTACCGCACGCGGTATCGGGCGGTCGGCCTGGCTGGACCAGAAGAGACGAGGTTCCGTCGCGTTGCCCACGGTCATTTCTTGTGTTCCTTTCATGTTTCAGGCGCTGCGCTCGAAAGTGTCGCGGAGTAGAGGAAAGTCGGTTTTACCTGCCTGAGTCTGAGATCGGGACGCATTACCTGTGTTAACGGTAGCGCGGCGCTCGATTTGCAGGGTGACATACGTAGGGGTAATCCTGGTCAGGATTTCCTCGATGGACAGAAGCGCCCTATGCAACCAAGCCAACCGGCGAGCCTGCCGATCGGGCAGGGCGCGGGGTCGAACGGGGCCCGGTGCACCCATCGCGTCAGCGGCGACCCGACCGGCCGATGCGCGCATCGGCTTGGCCGATGTCGATCTCGAACCGGTCGGACTCGATCGCAGGCCCGAGTTCGATCTCGTAGAAGCTGTCCTCGTCCCCATGATCGCGATCGCTATGGTCGCCAGGTCGAGTGTGGCCAGCCGGCTCGGAGCGTTGGCTCGAGACCGAACTGGTGCGTGCGTCCCCGGCGAGCGCCGCGAGCGCATCGCGAACCTCGGCGCTTTTGTGGCTGCCGCGTCGCGCGTCCTTGCCTGTGCGTGAAAGCGGAATGTGCGCGAGCGCCTGCGCGACGGGCGAAGCCAGCGAGAGCCACGCTGCCTTGCCGACGACGCGCGCCTGACCGAGGCGGAATGCGGCCCGCGTGCGCCGGGAGGATTGCTCGCGGCGCCATGTGTAGTAATCGGTCGTGCCGTCGAGTCTGCCGGCCGTGATCTTGCGGCCGCCGACCGACAGCGTCAGTTCGTCGGCGATATCGGCGCGCGTCTCGAGCTCGTTCACCAGTGTGTCGAGCGAGGCGTCGAGTGCCTTGAAATCGAGCTGCCGGTCCGACGGCGAATAGGCTTGCGCCTCGGGCACGTCCAGCGCGAGCTTCAACGGTTCCCCCTTGCGCTTGAGTATCGCGAGCAGGCGGGCCATTTCCGTCTTCTGAAAGCGTGCGCGCTCTCCGGCAGAGTAGTGAGCCGTGATCGGTGTGCTGCCTTGCGTGATGACCTGGCCGTCCTTTTGGTCTCCGTAGTGCGTCTTCCAGGGATGGCCCTGGTTTGCGAGTATGTCCTTCTTGACGTTAACGCCAAGGCTGAATGCCGCGCCGAAGGTATTGGCTGTCGCGGCGACGGCAGCCGCTCCCCCCATCGTCATCGTGTAGCGCTCCTCTTCGCCGGCGGTCAGCCGCTTCGCCAGCCGCGTCGCTTCCACCTGCGCGCGGCCGTCGCCCGTAAAGAGCGCTTGCGCGTCGGCATCGCCGATCGCCGCGAGCGCCCGGGCGGCTGAAGCGAGCTTTTCGCGCACGGCCGCCGTGTCGCCGGCAGGCAGCTTTGCAGCCTCCTTCAGACGTGCCTGTGCTGTCTCGAAGTTGACCCAGTCGCGCAGGCTGGCCTTTAGGGTTTGCCGCTTGCCGGCCAAGCGCGTCGTATGAAATTGCGCCTGCGGTCCCGACTCGGGCGCGGCGCCCGCCTTGTGCTTGAGCAGCGCGCGCGTCGAGGCAACCACTTTGCCGAGCAGCAGACGGCCCATGCTGTCGAATCGCATGCGGTAGGGGGTCTTCCAGGCGCTTGTCACGGCGCCGGTGTTGAACTTCGCCTCGTGCGTTTGTGCGAACTGCGCGTCGAGCGCTTGCAGCGCGGCCTGGCTTCGTTGAGCGCGGTCGGCTTCGAGCACCTCCGTCACGAGGTCGAGCTCTCGTGACGGCACGCCCGGTGCCGCCGGTGCGGCGGGGTCGCCGCTGGACCCGGTCTGGGCCGACGGCGGATGTCGTGTCTCGATCCCTGCGCGGACCAGACCGAGCAAGCGCTCATGATCGCCCTGGATTTGCGTGAGCTTGTCTTTTCGTTGTGCGCGGTAGTCGGCGTAGGCCGTCCAGTTGTCAAGCGGCCGCAACTCGTCGTTCGTGCTGTCGTCGGCGGCGACCTGCCGGAGTGTTTCGAGCAGCTTGCCGCGCGCCCCCGATTTGACCGCCGGGTCGCGCGAGCGGCGCTCGCCGAGATAGATGCGGTAGGCCTCGGCACGCGCTTGTTGCTGCTTCGCGGCCTTGCCGCCCATGAGATCGGCCGATTTCGCCAGCGCGACGATGGCGCGCGTGGCCTTCGCTTCGCCGTCCTTGCTCGGGCCGGTGCTCAATTGGTATCCCACATAGGCGAGTGCGCCGACCGCGACGGCAGCCACGGACATGCCGAACGTGGCCGGCGCGGTCGGCGCGAAAATCGCCATCAGCGTCGCCGTCAGGCTGGCGGCGCCGTTGACATAGCCCAGGCCGAGATTGAGCTCATTGCCTCTGTATTCCACCTTGGCGCTTTCGGATGCGGCCTTGTACTGCGCCTTGTACTCGCTGCGGAAACAGAATGCTGCGAATGCGATGCTCAGATCGTCGCCCGCGGCACGCAGTTTCCGCTCAGCGAGGTGCCATGCCGCGGAACCCTCGGGCTTGCTCGCGCATTCGGCCTGTGCGCGTTCGAGCTCGGCCAGCGCCGCTTCCATCTCGTTGACGTCGGCGCTGATCTTGCCAAGCTGCGTCAGCAGTTTCCAGGAAGCGCCTGCGACGCTAGGGCCGTTCTTTCCGCTCGGCGGCGCATCGGCCTTGCCGTACGGCATCACTTCCTCGGTGCCCGAATTGCGAAAGCGCAGCTTCGCCGAAAACACCGCGAGCGCGCTGCTGACGGCCGTCAGCACGAGCTGTACGGTCGAGATGGCGACCTTCGCCGGGGGATGCAGGCTTGCGCCGATCTGCACGGCGCCGAGGATGCCGTTGGCCGTGGAAGAGGTGAGGACGGGCTGCCGGTGCAACGCGCCTACGCCGGCTCGCTTGAAGCTGTCGAGGATTTTCCCCATCTCCTCGTCGTCCGTGCCGATCGCCTTCAGGAAGGTTTCGACCATTGCCTCGTAGTAGTCGCCTTTGCCGGCGCCTTCGGGCAGCAGCCGCTCGGCTCTGCGCTCGGGCGGAATCTCGTCGGCATGCGCGCGTTCGAAGTTCAGGGCGAGAAGATGCGAAAGCTCGGGGATCGAGACCTTCTCGACGAGGCTGTCGCGCCATCCTTCGCAGATTTGCATTGCGGTTTGCTCGTTCCACCCGTCGACGTGCAGGGCCGGCGGTTGCGGCACTTTCCGCATGTCGATCATCTGCTCGAACCGGTCCCTGATCGTGCCGCGCGGGGGTTTGGTCGACGCCACGATGGGCGACGACGTCCCATGCACGGGCGCGGTATCGTGCGCGACGCTCGTGTCGGTGAACGTGGGCAGCGGTGAGATCGGATTGAATCGAGGCATGAAAAGGTCCTGCGGAACGGACAGATCGGTATGGTGCATTCTCGTCGGCCATGCTAGACAGCCAAGATGACGGTACCGGACGGTGTGCGATGCGATGTGCAGGAAGCCGAAGCAAGTGGGCGAGCTTGCCCTGGCACGGTGCAAGGATGCGACGCGGCGCGCTCAGGTGAGCGCGAATTCGACGCGCGGGCGGCCTGCCGGCGGCGCGGGGGCGCGCTCGGCATCGAACAGGATTTCGAAGCAGAGCACGGCCGAGCGCATGGCCCGGTAGCCGCCGAACGCGCGCTGCAGCGGATCGTGCTCGTCCAGTGCCGCCAACGCGTGCAACCATCGCTCGCCGCCGAGCGCCCGGCGGACGTGCTCCAACAGTGTCGCGCACAGTGCCGCGTCGTCATGCTCAGCGGCGATGAAGGCGAGATAGACATAGGGCAGACGTCCTTGGGGCGCCGGCAGCAGCGGCCTGCCGCGCAACGCGGCGACGGCGTTGTAGGCCGGGCGCGCCCAGGCGATGGGCCGCGCGTAGCGCTCAACGTGGGCCTGCCGCAGCGGCGCTTGATCCCATGCGGCGATCGTTGCGCGGATACGTCCGTCGTCGCCGAGCGCCAAAAAGAAGTCCTCCGCGCGTAGCGTGTCGCAGCGCCCGCCGGGTTCGAAATCGTCGACGCCGATCACGGGCGCCCAGGCGCCCCCGGTCCGCTGCGTGGCGAGAAAGCGGACGATCTCGGGCAACTCGTCCGGCCGCGCGCGCCTGATCGCCGCCTGCGTCGATGCAGGAGGACGCCGCCGGGCGCCCAGGTGAAGCGCATGCGTTTGCAGCCGGCTGAATCGCCGCAGGCGCGGCATGCCGGGGCGCCCGCTCGCGAGGCTGCGCAGCGCCGCTTCGTTGTCTTCATAGACGAGCGTGTAGCAAGGCAGGGGTTCGGCCTCGTGCAGTGCACGCAGTTCGCCGAACAGTCGCGCGACCAGCCCGCGGCCGCGGTGAGCGCGATCGACGCGCAAATCGGAGACGAGCGCCGCGCGCTGTGGCACGCCGTCGAGCAATACGGTCGCCACGCTGCGCGCGAGCGTGGCCACGATGGCGTCCGTGGCCGCCTCGCGGCAGACGATGGTCTGCATTGCGCCCTGCAGGCGGGATGCGGCGAAGTAGGACGGTTCGCGCCGCAGGCTCAGCGCGACGGCGCCCTCGATCCAATCGGCCGCCATGCGGGCGCGCAGCTGTGCGTCATCGTCCGGCTGCGCGATCGAGAATCGGTATCCGCTCATTGGCCGAGGTTGCGGCGACGCTTCGGGGCGGCAACCGACGCACCCGGTTCCGGGCCGTCCGGCAGCCAGAGCCGCGGGCCCGCGGCCAGCCAATGGCGCACGAATGCAGAGTAGGTTAGCGGCGCGGCCGTCGGATCGTCGCGCAGGCGCCGTGGCGCGTCGTGCCAGCGAGCGGCCGGATAGCGATGGTGGACGCGGTGCAGCGAGCGGTGGAGCATGAGCCAACCGAGCCCGAAGGGCAGCACGATGTCATGCGTGATGTCGCCGGGCTCTCGGTGCGTAGCGGCCCGCGCGATGGGCACCCCGTAGTGCTCTGCTTGCGTCAGCATGAAATCGAACCATGCGAGGAGGACCGCTGGAAGCGCATAGGCCCAGAGCACGGCTTGCGGCGCACGCCATGCGCCGAGGGCGACGAGCGTGAAGAGCCCGAGCATCCAGCCGAGCGCAACGCTGCGCTCGCGGCGCCTCGAGCGCGGCACCATCGGCCAGCCGACGCGGTTCTGATGCCAGGCGATCCACGGCAGCTCCAGCGGCGCGAGCGCCCAGATCCATCGCGTGCGCCAACTGAGCGCATAGAGCCGGCCTTCGGGGTCGGCCTGCGTGCAACTCGCGCGATGGTGTTGCAGATGGAAGTAGCGATAGGCTGTGAAGTTCACACCGAACAGCGCGGCGCAAAACAGGCCGACGGTATCGTTCGCACGGCGATTCGAGAGGAAGGTGCCGTGAACCGCCATGTGCTTGGCCTCCTGGCAGCCGGCCAGCAGCAGCGCCTGCGGCAGGCATAGCAGCACCCGCAGCCAGAGGTGTGGCGTGATCGCAAGCACGATCGTGTTGAACGCGACGATGGCGAGAAACAACAGGCTCGGCAGATCGGCGTGGCGGCTCGGGCGCGCCGCTACGGCAACGGCAGAAATCATGGGGGACTCCGGCTCGATCAAAGGAAGGAGGCGAGCGTGCGCGTGACGCTCGTGATCCACGCCGCGGGCAGGCGTTGCCAGACGGGGGCGAGCAGCGAGAGGGGGACCGTGCAACGCAGCAGCACGCCATAGTCGAGCGAGCGCTCGTGCGGAAAATAGTCGCGCTTCGCGCCGACGATCTTCGTAAAGCCGCGCCGGTGGTAGTAGCGCAATTGCGGATCGAACGGCCGGCCCCGACGGCGACGGTAGACGTAGTCCTCCACGCTGCCGTGCGGATGGCGCTGCCGCCATGCGCGCAGCCCGGGCACCGGGGAGCCGAGATAGATATAGCGCCAACCGCGCGCGAGCGCCCGAGGCCAGAAGTACGCGAACAGCGCGTCGACGCCGGCGGCATCCCGGCTGCTCAGGCTGATGCCGAACAGCGACCGGCTGTCGTGCGGCGACGTCGCTGCCACGCATGACTGCCAGGTTTGCGCGTCGCGATCGAAATCATCGGGCACGGGCTTCAGAAAAAGCGAGGCGAGCAACTTTCCCGTGTGCACGCAGAACGCTCCCATCGCGAGTTCGGGATGAGCCTCGATCCGTGCCAGCAGTTGGGTTCGCGACGCCGCCTGGACGGCGTTCCACTTCTCGTGCTCGAGTTCGAGCAAGGCGGGCAGGTCGCCGGGCGTCAGAAGCCGGGCTTGGGCGCGAACCCGGCTCGTGAGGCGAGCGGGTGCGGATGGGGGCGCAAGAAGGCGAAGGGCGCGGTCCATGGTGGTGAAGGGTGGCCAAAAAAGTACGTGGGGCAAAGGCCACAAGGGCATTGCAACGACCGCCGGTATTGAGCCAGACTCATGTGTCAGCGCGATGTCGTATGCTCCGAAACCCTGATTCGGTTCAACCTTCGCCCGATAAGGTCGATATGGCCATAGTGGAGCGCCGGCGAATCCGGTCGACGGCGCCACGGCAACCGGCATGGCCGGCGCAGCCTGACGCGACGTCAGTCGAACGCCGCCAAGGGAATCAACGATATGCAGCCTTCTTCTGGTGCTTCGCCGCTCGAGCAAACCGCCTCGTGCGCGCCGGCTTCATCGGCTTTGCCGGCTTCGGCCGTCCAAGCCGGCGGGGCCACGGCGAATGCGGCGATGCCGCCCAAGCCCGCCTTTACGCCGCCGGCGCCGCCCGCGACGCAGACGGGCCCGCACGGCATCCGCTTCGACTTCAACGACGGCTGCCGCGTCGCGTTGCCCGAGGGCGGTTGGCGCGTGCGGCTGCGCGATCTCGACACCGGCAACGTTATCTTCGAGACCGAACTCGACGCGGGTCTCGTGCTGAGCTCGAAAAAATACTTCGTGCGCTTCTCGATCGAGGTTTGGCGCCGCGAGGCAGCGCCCGACGCGCCGCCCTTGTTCGCGCATCACTACGGTGCGGAAGGCCGGCCGGTGCTGATCCAGTTTCCGGTCGGCACGATCGGCGATGTCGTCGGGTGGCTGCCGTATGCCGTGAAGTTTCAGCGCAAGCACCGATGCCGGTTGACCTGCGCGATGTCCGACAAGCTCATTGCGCTCTTCGCGAAGGCCTATCCCGAGATCGAGTTCGTCACGCCCGAGGCCGTGCGCCCGCAGCAGTATTACGCCACGTACAACCTCGGGCTCTTCTTCGACGATAACGAGTGCGTGCGCCAGCCCTGCGATTTCCGGCTAGTGGGCCTGCACCGGACGGCGGGCTACCTGCTCGGCGTCGATCCCGCCGAGGAGCGGCCCAGCCTCGCGCTCGACGACGACAGCCGCCCGATCGACGAGCCTTATGCCGTGATCGCGGTCCAAAGTTCGACCCAGGCGAAATACTGGAACCACCCCACGGGCTGGCGCGAGATCGTCGCGTTCCTGAAGGCCCACCGCTATCGCGTGATCTGCATCGATCAGAAGGCCACCCATGGGTTCGGTTACGTCTGGAACCACATCCCCTACGGCGCCGAGGACGAGACGGGCGACAGGCCGCTGCAGGAGCGCGTGCGCTGGCTGCGCCATGCGAGCCTGTTCGTCGGCCTGTCGAGCGGCCTTTCGTGGCTGGCCTGGGCGGTGGGCACGCCCACGGTGCTCATCAGCGGGTTCACGCACGAGACCAACGAGTTCGCCACGCCGTTTCG
Source organism: Trinickia sp. Y13 (assembly GCF_029522115.1). Taxonomy (GTDB): domain Bacteria; phylum Pseudomonadota; class Gammaproteobacteria; order Burkholderiales; family Burkholderiaceae; genus Trinickia. The sequence continues at coordinate 148,454 of NZ_JAKWFK010000007.1, forward strand.
CGTGATCAACTATCACGCCTGTAACAGTTGCTGGAACGATGTGCGGCACCGCTTCGATCATCAGGACTTCTTCTGGTGTCCGCGTCACAAGGACACGCCGCGGCAGTTCGAGTGCACGCGGCTGATCACGCCGGAGCAGGTGAAGACGGCGCTGCGGCGCATTCCGGCGTTCGGGCAATTGGGGCGCTAGGGCGCGCGTCGTCGCTCGTCAATAGCGATAGCTCAGATTCAATTTCATCTCGGAGCCCGAGCGGAATTGCGTCGAGGCGTCGGCCGAGACCGACCAAGCGCGGCCCAATTGGGCCTGCAAGCCCGCCCCCAGCGAGACGATTTCGCGCGCAAGCGCTGCGCCGGGCGCGGCAAATGCCGTCCCATCCTGCGCGAACACGGTTACGGCGCGCGCGCGGCCCGCGAGCTCCGCGGCATACGTGAAGTCGAGGTGCAGTCGTGCTGGCCGTTCGGCACTGCCGAAAGCGTGCGCGAGCGAAATGCCCGCGTACGGCTGCAGGCTGTGAACCGTGTCGGCGCCGACGGCCAGGTCCTGTCCGCCTGCGCCCGATTCGACGAACCCCTGACCATGGACATAGGCCCAGCGCAGGCCGGCGCGCGGCGTGAGCACCGCGCCGCCGAAATGCATCGGCAAACTGGCCTGCACGGCGCCGGTCACCGCTTGAATCAGGTGGTCGCCTTCGGCCGTATCGGCGCCTGCGCTGCCGAACGGGCGCGTTTGCCCGGCCCAATGAACGCCGTAGCCAACGAGTGCGGCGGCCTGAAGCGGGCCGAGGGCATGGCTGCCGTACAAGGCGAGACGCAGCGCATCGAAACGGCCCGTGTCGGGCGAGCCGTATTCGCCGATCTGCGCATGTTCGAAGCCGAGCGCGCCGCCGACTCGCGCGTGATCGTCGCCGCGGTCAAGCCCCGCAACGGCGCCATAGCGATGCGCCCCATAGCCTGAAACATTGTCGTATCCATCGGCGCGCGCATAGCCGCCCATGGCCGTCACCCAGGCGCCGCCGTGCGCGGCGGCGGATTGCGCGCCGGCCGGTGTCGCGAGACGATCGAGTACGAGCGCATCGGTTGCCTGCGCGGCCTGGACGACGGTCGAGCCGAGCGCGGTGAAAATGGTGGTATCGATCGGAGCGACGACCGCGGCGCCGTTCACGAGTTGGAGATCGACCTCGGTCGCGCCGTAGCTAACGCTCTGGGTCAGGCCGTTCAGGTTCGCGCCCGCTGTCGTCTGCGAGGACACGGAGTCGAAGCGCCCGTTGATGGCGTTCGCGGTCAGCAGCGCATAGGCCCGCGCCGAATACGTGCCGGGGTCGTAGAGCACCGATAGCCCGCCGGAAAGGGTCGCCGTTCCAAGCACCCTCAATTGCGATCCCGCGGTCGGGCTGACCTCGATCACGAGCGCCGCGTTCGAAGCCTGGACATAGTTGCCGCCGACGGTCAGCGTGCCGATCGTGCCGCCCGGCATGACAGTGCCGGCGTTCGCGACCGAGCCGCCGACCGAGCCGTGCCCGCGCAGGGTGCCCGCGCTGCGCACGCTCACGTCGCCGCCGAGCGATGCGCTGTCCTGACCGAGCTCGCCGACGATCAGCGTTCCCGACGAGACGACGGTGGCGCCTGAGAAGGCGTGGTTGTCCGCGCTGACGATCGTCGTGCCGATGCCTTGCTGAATCACCGTGCCGCTGCCCGCAATCGTGCCCGCATAGGTCGAGGTCGTCGTCTGATCGAAGATGACCGTCCCATTGTCGAGCAGCGTGCCGTTCGCGCCGAGCGCGGTGGAGGTGGCGATGCCGCCGCTGGAAACCGTCTGCGTGCCGCCGCTGCCGATGACGGTGCCGATTGCGATGCCGCCCGAGGCGATGCTCTGCATCGCGCCAGTCGAGAGCGTGGTGCCGGAGACGAGACCGCCGCTCGCGACGGTCTGCGTGCCGCCCGACGTGACTGCCGTGCCGAACGTCCTGCCGCCGTTGCTGACGGATTGGACGCCACCGCTGCCGACAGTCGTTGCGCTGGCGACTGCCCCGGAAAAGACGTATTGGGCGCCGCCATTGGCCACGTCGGTGCTCGTCGCCGTGCCGCCGGACGAAATGTTTTGCACGCCGCCGCTGCTGATCGTCGAGCCCGAAGCGATGCCGCCGGCAAAGATGTACTGCGCGCCGCCGCTGCCGACAGCGGTGTTGCTGGCCACTCCACCGCCGAAGACGACTTGCGAGCCCACGTCGAGGACGGCGGCACCGATCGCCGAGCCACCGCTGCTCACGTACTGGTGTCCTCCGCTGCCGACGACGGTTCCGCTGGCCACGCCGCCCGACGAAACGTACTGGGCGCCGCCCCCGCTCGCTGTCGTCGCTACGGCCGTGCCGCCGAACAGAAACTGCGCGCCGCCGTTCAGCGTCGTCCCCGATACCGTGCCGCCAGTCCAGACGTTCTGCTGGGCGCCTGTCGCGATCGACGCCCCGGTCGCGGCTCCGCCTGAAAGAACGTTCTGGTAGCCGCCGCTCGCCACGGCTGTGCCGATGGCCAGCGCGCTGCTGACGTACTCGTTGCCGCCGCTGCCGACGGTGGTTGCGCTTGCCACGCCGCCGGAGTAGACATACTCGTTGCCGCCGGAGAGCACGGTGGTGCCCGAGGTTGCTCCGCCGAGCAGATACGCGCCGCCGCCGCTGCCCACGGTCGTGCCGACGGCGGTGCCGCCCGCGAGGATCGTCTCGCCACCGCCGCTCACCACGGTCCCGATGGTCGACGCGCCGCTGCTAACGTATTGATTGCCGCCGCTCGAGACAGTCGTCGCGCTGGCCACGCTCCCCGAAAAGATGTATTGGGCCCCGCCGCTGAACACGGTTGCGCTCGACGCCGAGCCGCCCATTAGGAATTGCGCGCCGCCAGCGACCTGTGTCGCGAGGGCGGACCCGCCCGTCCAGACGAACTCGTTGCCGCCGCTGAGGGTCGTGCCGCTCGCGAGCCCGCCCGAGTTGACGAACTCGGTGCCGCTCGAGAAGACAACGGTGCCCGATGCCGATCCGCCCGACGAGATGCTCTGCGCGCCCCCGCTGCTCACGAGCGTGCCGACGGCAACCCCTGCGCTGTTGATATAGACGTTGCCGCCGCTTTCGACCGTGGTCCCGCTCGCCGTGCCTCCTGCGTAGACTTGCTCGACGCCCGCGCTACCGATGATGGTGGCGCTCGCCACGCCGCCCGAGTAGATCGACTGAATGCCGCCGCTGCTGACGGTCGTGTTGGTGGCCGTGCCGCCAGAGAGAAACTGCGTGCCGCCGCTGCTGACGATCGTACCGTACGCGACGCCACCGCTGGAGACGTATTGACCCGCGCCGCTGGCGAGCGTCGTGGCGCTGGCCACGCCGCCCGAGAAGATGCCCTGAACCGAGTTGTCGGTCAGCGTGTTGCCGATGGCCGCGCCGCCGTAGAGGTCCTGTTCGGCCGTGGCCGAGAGCACGTTCGATGTCGCTACGCCGCCGGAGATCACCTGGAGGCTGCCCGAGAACGTCGTATCGGTGACCGATCCGCCGTAGACGTACTGGACAGCGGTCGCCCCGCTCACGACGGTGCTCGTGACCGTCCCGCCATCGACTTCCTGATAGCCGTCGTAGACGGTCGTGCTGGTCACCGCACCGCCGCTGACATATTGCGCCGCGAGGCCGCCGCTGATCACGATGTTCGCCGCCGTCCCGCTGTCGATTTCCTGCGTGCCGCCATCGGTCACCGAGGTATCGACGATCGAGCCGCCGAGCCCGAACTGGACGCTGCCGCTGTTGACGGTCGTGGCGCTGGCCACGCCACCTGCGAAGACGCCCTGCTGTCCGCCTGAGTTCGCGGTCGTGCCGATCGCGGCGCCGCCTGAACTGACGCTCTGGAACCCGCCGTTGAGGGTGGTATCGGTGGCGATCCCGCCCGAATTGACGGTCTGCATCTGACCGCCGTTGAGCGTCATGCTCGTGCAGGAGGTCGGGCAGGTGTACTGCGCTTGCGCGGACTCGATGAATCCGGCGCCAGCGGCAAGCGTCGCAAGCAAGACCGCAAGCAGCCTGGAATGCTCGCGCCGGCGCCGGCCGAACAGACGCAGGCCGTACTTGCGGCGGTAGGCCAGCGATGTCATGCGGAAAGCCTCGTAAATACCGGGCGCGGAGGGAAATGCGCTACAAATTGCTGCGCCCCTGGGAACCGGGGCGCCCCTGGCAGACTTTCGTCCGCGTACCAGGGGTTACGGACGAAACGCGGAAAAGTTTAGTCATGCTTTCCCTGCAGTCCCCGCGTGATCCGCATTCTTCGGGCCTCCGGCGTGCGGAATCGACGCGTCTCGCGCGGGTCGCAGCCCAGACAGCTTCGGATGTCAAGCGCCGTTCGAACCCAACCCGCTCAGATAGGGCACGATCAGCACGACCTGCGTGCGCAAGGGAGCGGCGCCGGCACCCGTGGACGAAGCCCCGGAAGGTGGCTGGCCGGCGGGCGGTGCGGCTGAGGCAGCCGCCTGCGCCGGTAAGGCAATCACGGCGCAGCGGCGCGGCCTGACCTCGGCCTGAGCCTGCTGCGTCGCACTGGCCCCTTGGGCATCGTTGGTCAGGCGAATCGTCAGCGCCACGTGCGCCGTGCCGCTCGGCGTGCCGTCGCCAGGCTCGACCACCGGGGTTACGTCCAGCGCAATGCCGGTCGCCACGTCGAGCAGTGCGTTGCCGCTGCCGTCGGCGGTTTCGTCTGCGCCGCGGTCGACGGCCTCGACGAGACGGTTCTCGTAGCGATTGACGTTGACGGGCGTGCCATCGACGGTCGTCATGTCGCGCGCGAGTTCGATGTGTGCGCGTCCATCATGCTCGAACGTGCGCAACTGAGTCAGCATGTCGGCGCCTTCGTCGTCGGTGTAGGCCACGCGCGCGGCGCCCGGGTTTTCGGCGGCGCGCCACGGCAACGGCAGGGCCGCGAGCGCATCGTTATCGACTTGCGCGACGTAGGTGACGAGGCGCACGATCGTCGGCCGCCGATCGTAGGACTCGATCATCGCGACGTCGGCGGCGAGCCGCTCTGGGCGGTCGCGAACGAGCACGGCGTTGTTCGTTGCGTCGGCCTCGAGGATCGGCAGCGGCGTTTCGTATTCGATCGGCGTGACGCCGGGTGTGAGCGGCTGTTCGCGCGCCGTGCGGGCGCGCTGGCGTATCAACGTCGCGACGCCGGGCTCGACGATCACCCGGCCACCCTGGCGTTCGTCGCGGTCCGAGGCGCGCGCCGACGTGAGCTTGACGACCCGCACGGCGGTGCGCGTGCGCTCGCGCGCGCCCCGCTCGAGCGCACGCGCGGCCTGTTCGACGTGCGTGACGAAGGCGGGCGGCCCCGTGACGGTCACGACGCGGGCGCCTTCGTCGAGTTGCGGCGGGAAGCGCGGGTCCGCGATGTGCGTTTCGCGCAGGACGCTAAAGAGTTCCTCGGGCTCGGCGTAGTCGAGCCGGATCGCGAGCGTGCGGCGCGCCGACGTGCGCGAGACGCGCACCACCGTGCCGTCGTAGTACCAGTCAAGGCCGCTGTCGGTCGTCGCCACGTCGAGGAAATGCTGCGGCGTCATATTGAAACGACCGGCAATTCGGCTATCCACGTCGGTGGCGACCACGATGGGCACATGCCCCTGCTGCGAGAGTTCAGCGAGCGCATCGCGCACGCTCGCGCTTGCGGCCGAATACTCGAAGCGCGAGCTCTGCCAGGGGGGGACGTCGGCTCGCGCTTGCGCCGCGCTTGCGGCGGCCACGCAGGCAGCGAGGGCGAAACGGCCTGCGGCGCTCCGGCGCGCGGTGCGCCGGCCCGAGGTAGCGAGGGCCGCGAAAAGGCGGTCGATTGTCATGGGGCGATTCCTTCGTCGATCTGTAACGGTTGGTCGTTGGCCGGCTCCCGCGGCGCGTCGTTCTGCGCGCCGTCCTCGGGCTCCGGGCCCAGGTTGAGCCGGTAGCCGGCGCCGTACACGGACTGGATGGTCCACGACACGTCGGCTTTTCTGAGTTGCGTGCGCACGCGGCTCACGTACATGTCGACCGAGCGCGTTTGCACCATCACGTCCCAGCCCCAGACGACGGAGAGCAGGTCCTGCCGTTGCACGACCGTGCCGGCGTGCGTGGCCAGATGCCAGAGAATGTCGAACTCCTTGGTGCCGAGCGCGTGCGGCGTTTCGCCCACGACGAGCGTCTGGCGTCCGCGGTCCAGCACCACGTCGTCGACGAGCAGCTTGCGGCCATCGTGCTGGCCCGACTCCGCGCGTCGCAGCACGGCGCGCACACGGGCGAGCAGCACGGCACGATCGAGCGGTTTCACAAGAAAGTCGTCGGCGCCCGCGTCGAGAATCTTCGCGATGTCGGACTCGGATGAATGAACGGTTTGAAAAATCACGGGCACCGCCGAGCGCGCTCGGCCGCGCACGTGCGCGAGCAACTGCTCGCCCGTGAGCCCCGGCACGTCCCAATCGAAGATGAGCAGGTCGGCCCATTGGTCGGCGAGATAGTTGCGCGCCTCGAGTCCGTTTCGAAACGACGCGACTTGATAGCCCTCGGCCTTGAGCCATGAAGTGAGCAGCGCGTGCTGCGCCGGGTCGTCCTCGACCACGAGCACGCGCACCGGCTTGCCCGAAGCGTTCTTCTTCATGGCGTCGCTTCCTCGCGCAATGGTTGTTTCATCAAAGTGCTCCTTGCTTGAATACGTGGACCGCGGCCGTGGCCGCCGGCGTATCGCCGGGCGCAAGGCACGGCAGCCGCATCACGAAGGTCGTGCCGGCCTCGTCGTTGGGTTGGGCGTGCAGCGTGCCGCCATGCATGCCGACGATCTGCGAGGCGAGCTTCAAGCCGAGCCCGAAGCCTTTCGACGAGCGGTTCGGCTGCATGTCGAAACGCTCGATACGACCTTTCGCGCGCAGTCCCGGCAGGCCGCCGGCCTGGTCGCTGACGTGAATCTCGGCGTGACCGTCGCCCACTTTGAAAAGAATCGTGACGGTGGAGCCGGGGCGCGAAGCCTGGATCGCGTTGTCTACGAGGTTCTGGAATGCGCGTGCGGTGAAGCTGCGCACGCCTTCGATCCATACCGCCGCTTCGTCGGGCAGCCACAGCCGCAGCAGCACGCGTCGATAGACCGCCGCGACCTCGAGCTGGGGCACCAGCTCGCGCACGGTCGCGCGCAAGTCGAAGCGCGAAAAATCGTTCTTGCGCAGATTGCCGAGCACCGACGAGAAGATGAAGTTTTCGCCGAGGGTGAGCGCATAACGCGCGAGCCGGCCGATCTGATCCATCCCGCCGCACTGGTCGAAGGCTGGCGCATCGCTTTCCGCAAGCTGCGAGAGCGCAATGATCGAGTTCAGCGGCGAGCGCAGATCGTGCGACAGAAAACGCAGCGAGGCGATGCGTTCGTCGAGCCCGCGGCGCAATGCCGTGACATCGATGAGCGCGACGGTTGCGTCGATGCCGCCGTGCGCCGGCGCCCGGTTGCCCGCGCCGGCTTCGACGTGGGCCAGCTTGAGCCAGAGCCAGCTCTCGCCGAGCGGGATCTCGAGCCCGCGCGCGAGCGCATCGCAGAGGGCTTCGTCGTTTGCCATGGCGCCGCTGGCCGCGTTTTCGCTCAGCGCGCCGAACACCTGCACGAGCGACGCGCCCGTTGCAACCGGGCGGCCGAGCATCTGCTGGGCGCGTGCGTTGGCGACCACCACGTGGTGCTCGCCGCCCGCGCGGCTGAAGGCGACGGTGCCCCACGGTTGGCTGTCGAGCAGCGCTTCGAGCCGCGCGATTTCCGCGTCGCGTACAGCGGCGGCCTGCGCATGGGGGAGGGCTGGGGTGGTCATGGTTCGATGATCTTGGGCGTCAGCAGGAACAGGCGTTCCATATGGGAGTCGGTTTGCTGGGTCGTTCGGAAAAGCCCGCCAATGACCGGAATCTTCGATAGTCCAGGCACGCCCGATACCGTATGCGAGCGATCGTCGACGCCATAGCCGGCAATCAGCAGCGCCTGCCCTTGCGAGATGAAGGCCGAGGTGTTGATGTTCGTGCTCGTGATGACCGGCAGGTTCGAGACGGTCTGTGAGCTCAAATGACCGTCTTGAATCGTCACGTCGAGCTTGATCTGCGTGGTGCCGTTCTCCTGCACGACCATCGGCAGCACGCGCAGCGAAACGCCCGTCGAAACCGTGTAGAGATCGGCCGATGCATAGCCCGCCACCGGCACGAAGAAGCGTGTGACGTTGTCCATGACCGCTTCGACGTTGTTGAGCGTCGTCACCTTCGGGCTGGCGTCCACCTTGGCCTTGTCGGTCTGGGTGAGCGCGTCGATGCGCGACAACAGATAGCGGCCTGCATCGCCGAGCACAGCGGAAAGCGACATGCCGAGCGGCGCAGCGTTCACGCTCGTGCCACCCGCGAGAGAGGTCGTCCCGAACGTCGGCGCGAGCGTGCCGTTATAGGTGCTTTGGGCCGCACCCGCGCCCGTCTGCAGATCGACGTGGCTGTTGTGCAGCGTCCAGTCCACGCCGAGCTGGTCGAGTGCGCCGTCCTGGACTTCGATGATTTGCGCCGAGATTTCAATGAGCTGCGGCTTGACATCCAGACGCTGTAGCAGTTGAGGATATTGGAACATGCGGTCCGGGGTGTCGCGCACCAGGACCGAATTCGTGCGCGGGTCGGCTTGAAACACGGGCAGCGTTTCGTCCTTGCCGCCGTCGTCGGGCGGCGCCTCGTCTGGACTCGCCGCGGCGCGGGCTTGCTGCAACTGCCCAGACGGCATCGGCGCGCCGCCGTTGCTGCCCGGCGGCAACGGCGGCAGGGCGACGTAACCGGCGCCACCGCGGCCGTTGCTCATTCCGCCGCCCGTCGAGCCGTACACGTCGCGCGTCGGCGTGTTGCGCGCCACATAGGCGAGCTTGCGCGATGGCCCCGCTAGTGCGCCGCTCCCAGATTGCGGGTGATACATATTGTTGAGCAGCGTGGCGACACCCGGAATGGTGACGTTCTCGCCGTCGACGTTCACCGTCCGGTCCATGGCCCAAGCGTGCGCGAGCGGAAACACGCGGACTTCGTCGCCCATGCGGCGCGTACTCTTGCGGTCCACACGCTGCGCGAGATCCTTGATCATCTTCACGTACGACGGCGGCCCGCTGACGATCGCGACGCCTTGTGCCGCGTCGTACGTGAGCGGGAAGCGTTTGTCTGCCACGCCCATCTGATCTAGCGTTGCCTGTAGCTCGCGCACGGACGTGCTGTCTAGATCGACGACGGCGTTCGTCATGTCCGACGGGGCGACGATGTCGAGCACCGTTCCGTCGTAGTACCAGATGAAGCCGAAGGTCGCCGCCAGCGTATCGAGAAAGCGCTGGGGCGGCATATGGAAGCGCCCGCTGACGGTGCCCGACACGTTGCTGCCGATCATGGCGGGAATGCCTTGGCTCGCGGCGAAGTCGCGCAGGACGTCCTTGACGTCCTTACCCTCGGCCGCGTATTCGATCTGCGGGCTCTTCCAGTGCACGACGGCTGCCTCGGCCACCGATGCGCCGGCGAGCGAAGCGAGCGTCACGCCGATCAGCGCGAGGGCAGCGACGCCGCGTGCGGCGCGCTTGCGGCGGGTGGGCGGACCCGGAGGCGGGGTCGAACGGAGCGGTTTGAATGACACGGCTTGAACTCCCTGTAGGGCTGCTGCTCAGTTATTCAGTAGTACGAATTGATGTTCCACCCGATGACGAGCGGGGTGATCGGAACGGCGCTGCCGTCCGGAGCACATGTGCTGGCTTGGTAAGGCATCGTCTGCCCGCTGTATGACACCCAACTGGTGAAAATTTGGATCAGGTACCCGTTCTGGTTCGGCATGAGCGGTAGGACGAGGTTTTCGGTGATGCCCGAGGAGGTGTCCTTGATCCCGGGCGTCTGTGACAGGTTTCGGCCGATCGTGTGGTTGTCGTCGTTGTTTCGGACGATCACCTTCTGCTCCAGGTGGCCTGAGAGGCCGGTCATTTGGCAATATTGTTCGCTCATATGCCCCCACACCGACGCCGTGATCACGCCGGGCCGAGCGAGCGTGAGCGTCCATGATTGGGTGTAGACGTACCAACCAGCGCTGTTGATCGTCACATTCGCCCCGTCGGGATAAGCGCCCGTGTATTGCTGGCAATAGCCGAAGTCGGGCGAGGGGTTGGGGCCGATGATGACGAGGCAGCCACCAGACCCCGCGCCGTTGTCGATGCGCGTCGCGTCCTGCCAGGTGCCGCCGATGCACGAGAGCATGTGTCCCGTTCCGTCGACGCTCAATTGCCCGACGCCGCCGAGCGACGCCCCGTTGTCACACGGCGAGCCCAACGTGTTCGTGGCGGTCATGGCCATCTGTGCCGCCGCGACCGTGCCCGTGCCGAGGTTGAGGTTGCCGTTGTTGTCGACGATCAGCGAATGCCAGGACGAGCCCGTGTATTCGTAGGGAATGCCGGTGTCGAGCGCGAGCGCGACATCGCCTTGCACGGCGCTGGCGCCCGTGGGCAGATCGGCCTGGCTCGCCACGGGGTCGCGCCAGTAGAGCGAGCCCGCGCTTTGCCAGTAGCCGGCGCTCGAGCACGAGAGCACTTGGCCGGAGGCATCGGTCGTGATCTTGCCGGCCGAGTTCGCGATGCCGGCGCCGCAGGCGCTGTCGCTTTGTCCGGCCACGTGGGTCTGGTCGGCTAGATAAATCGGCACGTGCATCGTGTTGGCGTCCGCATAGCCGGGCACGCCGACCCGATAGAGAAAGTCGCTGTTCGTGTTGCTTGGCCCGCTCGAATAGATTTCGGAGACGAGATGGCCGGGGCCCGTGGCCTTGCCCGTGCAACTCGCGCTGCTCGGGTTCGGCGTATTCGCGACCCACGAGCCGTAGGCGCCGTAGGCTGCGCTGTTGGCTGTGTGGGAGGTGCCGGGCTTGACTGCGGGAATCGAGCCGCCGCCGGCGCCCGAGTTGGCCGCGATATAGCCGAGCTCGATATCGGGAATGGTCTGCCCGCCCTCGGTCACGAGCAGTGCATCGAGTCCGCCTGTCGATGGCGCGAACACGAGCAGGCAAGGGGTCTGGCCATAAACGTTTTGCGCATTGAGGCCTGGCGGCAGATAGCTCGACAGTTGCAGGCCGCTGGGCGCGGTAAGCGGCACGACGGCGGGCGTGGTGGCGGTGGCCGACGAGGCGAGCGTGGCGTAGTTGGCCTGCACGAGCTGGGTCGCCGCACCGGCCACTTGCGATTGGAACTGCGCGGCCTGCTGATCGCGAATGTTCTTCATCGACGTATCGATGAGCATCGACAGGCCGATGAGCATGACGCCCGCGACAAAGAGCGCCCCGACGCTTTCGACCAGTGTGACGCCGCGTTCGCGCGCACGCGAGCGGCGGGCGCCGCGCGAGGCGAACGATCGGGTGGCGGCAGGCTGGCGGCGCATTGCCTTAGCCCCGCGTGACTTGAGCCATCCAGACGGGCGTGCCGTCCGAGATGCTGTTCGCGATGGCGGCGGGCAACGGAATGCTGAGGCCCGGCTGGCCGGTCGGGACGAGGGAGCCGCCGCGGGCGACGCCGGCGAACACCGAGCCGTGCGCGATCTTGGCGGTGAAACTCGGGAGCGAGGCCGACGTCGGCGACTGCGCGTAGACCACGACCGTATTGCCCTCGACGTAGTTGTTCCACAGCCCGTCGGAGGCATAGTGCGCGATCTTCTTCAACTGCCCCGGCGGGATCGAGCCGATGAACGAGGGATCGGCCGATTGCAAATAGCTGATCACCGACTGCCGGTACGCTGCCATGTTGAGCGCTTGGGCTTGCGCTTGCGCGCTGCTGCTGGCCTGCGCGACCGATTGCATCTGCTGCTGGCCGAAGGTCTGCCAGGCGCCGACGACCGTGGCGATGACGGCAAAGGTAGCGAAAACGTACATGGCGTCTCTCCCTCGTTCGCGAGGCCGGCCCGGGGCGGATGCGCCAGGGCCGGCATCGGGCTGACAGGCGTTAGTTGGAAGTCCAGACGATCGAGTTGGCGTTGGCGTCGCTACAGGCTTTCGTCGCGTTTGTAGGCGAGACGGGCGTCGGAATTGCCCCGGCGCCATTGACTGCGACCTGCGTGAAGCCCGAGGTCGTGCCCGTCAGCGCATCGACGCACACGTCCTGCGGCACGTTGGCGTAGCTGATCGTGAACGTGGTGGTCGCACCCGTGAGCGTGACCGCGCCGCCCCAGGCATTGCTGATCGTCGAGTTCGTGGTGTTCACGGCCATGCCCTGGGGCACGGCGCCCGCAGCGATGATCGGCCCATCGAGCGCGCCGGTCCCATAGTTGCCTTGCGTCGTCATGTAGAGCTTGCGGGCAGCGGTCTGCATCGAAGAAAGCTGCTCGAGCATCGTGTTGGCGTTGGCGCTGCCGAACGCCGTGCGCAGCAGCGCGATGGCGCCGATCACGACGATCGCTGCAATGCCGAGGTAGGCGATGCCTTCGAGCAGTGAGGCGCCCCGTTGGCGGCGTCGCGCGCGCGGCGTGCTGCGCGGTAGGGCGGCGGGCTTGACGATGCGACGGTCCGGTTTCATGTGATTCCCCCAATAAGCCAAAAAAATGTCCGGCGTGACCTGAGGCCAGGCGTTCGTCCGGTTATTTCAATGATCGCGACACCGCCGCGATCTCCTGCTGGATGCCGAAGAACCCGGTTACCAGCCACGCGATGACGACCGCAAGCAACACGATCGACATACTGTTGAGCACGCGCATCTGCGTGCCGACGATCTCGACACCGTCTTCGAGCCACTCGGCGGCCAGCACTTCGAGCGCTTGCGCAAAGCCGCTGTACTGCGAGTAGATGCAAAGATCGTCGACGATCTCCGACGACGGGAAGCGATATCCGGTGGCGCGCAGCGCCTCGCCCGCGTTCAGGCCCGACTTCACGCCGAACAACGTGTCGTCGATCCGCGCGCGCAACCAGGGCGCGGCCGTGGCGCCAAGCCGCACGAGCGACTTCTCGACGGTGAAGCCACAGGTCTGCAGCGACGAGAACGCCATCAGAAAGCCGCTGCCGATCACGAGCCGATAAAGCGAGTAGGGCGGCACGCGATCGAGCAGGACGCGCAGGCGTCCGTTCCAGTTCGGCATCGACCACGCCACCAGCGCGCAGAAGGCCATCGTCAGCGCCACGACGAGCAGCATCCAGCGCTGCGTGAACTGCGACATCAGATAAAGCGAGCGTGCCGCGCCGTGCCAGCCGCGCGGGTCGGTGAAGATCGCGAACTGCGGAATGACGCGCGTACCGAACACGTAGATGTAGGTGAAGACCATCAGCAGGACCATGCTCGGATAGGTCACGCCGCCGATGATCGACGAGCGGATCTTGCGACCCGCCACGACCACCCGCGTGACCGATTCGAGCGCCTGCTCGATGCGGCCGGCCTGCTCGCCCGCGAGAATGATCATCTGCTCGGATTGCGGCACCCAGCCCGACATGCCCTCGGCCAACTGTCCGCCGTTTTGCACTGTACGGCGCCAGTCCGCAAGCGCGATGGCAAGCGCCTCGTTCGGTTTGCGGCCGTTGTGCGAAGCTCGCGCTTCGAGGTCCTCCAGCACCTTGAGCAGCGGCAAGCCGTTGCCGAGCATCTTGCTGATCTTGCGGTAGATCCGCAGGCGCGCGTTGGCCGTGAGCTGTAGCTTCGCCCACCAGCGGTTGACGTCAGGCAGCCGCATGACGGATCCCTCCGGCCTGCTCGCGCAGGTAGTCGTCGTATTCGCCGCGCGAGGTCAGGTGTCCCACCACGCGCTCGGCCATGCGCGGATCGACGAGCCCGCCGAGGACCTTGCGGATCGCATGGTCCGTCACGGTCTCGCCGCCGAGCTGGCCGAGCCAGTAGCCGAGCGCGCCGGCCTTGTCGCCATCGCGCAGGTAGGCGAAGAACCGGGCGTCGGGCCGGATCACCTCGGCGACTACCGAGCGGCCGATCGTGCCGCGCTGACGGCAGTGCGCGCACCCGGACCCGACGACGCAGATATCGGCGAGGCGCGCCCCGGCGATCTGGTTCACACGCGCGACGAGCGCTGCATCGAGTCCGTCGCGCACCTGCGCAAAACGCAGCTTGCAATGCGGGCACAGCAGCTTGACGAGCCGCTGGCTGACGAGGCCCGTGATCACCGATTCGTCGGTGACCATGCGCAGAGGCAGACCGAGGTCGATCAAACGGTCGACGATCGAGATCGCGTTGTTGGCATGCACCGTCGTCCAGACCTGGTGGCCCGTCATCGCCGCGCGCAGGGCGCTTTGCGCCGATGCGCCGTCGCGCACTTCGCCGATCATGATCGTGTCGGGGTCGAGCCGCATCGCATTCGAGATCGCCGCCGCGAACATCGCCGAGCGGGCTTCCTCGCCTGCCGCATTGACCACGGGCGTTTGCACGGCGCCGGCGATCGGATATTCGACCGGATCCTCGACGGTGATCACGTGGATCGAGCCGCCTGTGTCTCGAATCGCGCTTGCGAGCACGCGCTGCAACGTGGTCGACTTGCCCGAGCCCGTCGGGCCGCTGATGATGTTCATGCCGATCGGCTGTTCCTTCAGGAACTCGAGTGCGGCGGCATGTTCGGCGGTAAAGCCGAGGCTTTCGAGCTCGGCGTCGTCGCCGGCGTCGTTGTAGAGCAGCCGCAGGACCATCACGCTGCCCACGCTCGTGGGCGCCGTGGCGATACGTACGCCGAACAGTTGATCGGGCAGCTTGTCGCGATCGCCAATGGCCGCGTCTTGCCGTTCGGTCGGCTTGTAGGTGTTGTCGGCGACGCTCGCCATCGCCGCATAGAGCGTGGCGAGCAACCGCTCGCCGTGCTCGCGCGTCTGCTCGCGCACGCGCACCAGTTCGTTGTGCACGCGAAAAAGGATCTCGGTGGAGTGCCGATGCACGCGAATGTGAATGTCGGAAGCGCGTTCGCGGCAAGCTTGCGCGATCAGTTCCTTGGCGACGGTCTGCATCGCCGTGTGCTCGAGCGGTTCGATGCCGTCGGCCCGGTGCTCGCGATAGGCGCGCGCGATCATGTCGAGCGCGACCGATACCGTGTGGTAAGGCTTGCGCATGCGCTCGAGCCGCGCGCGATAGGAGAGCACGTACGGGTTCATCTCCTGGCCCTCGGCGATGAGCAGCCGCCCGTCGTCGAGCAGGCACAGGAACTTGCCTTCTTCTTCGCTGGCCGCGAGTTCGCCATGGTCGCTGAGCGTCTTGGCGCAGGGCGGCTCGGTCTTGCGTTCGCCGTTGGCTCTTGTCACGGCGGGTTCGCCGGCTTTCGCCGTGGCGGCGGGTACGACGCCGTCGCGCCGCCACGCCGGCTGCAGGGGCTGCGGCGCTACGTCGGCGGCTGCGCCGATGCGGGGGAGAATGTTCGCCATTGTCAGTACCTCGGCAACGAGGGGATGCCGGGGATGCTGGGGATACCGGCGCCGACGCCGCCGGCCGCGGGCGCGCCGGCGTAGCTTTGCTCGCCCGCCGGCAACGTGTCGATGGCCATCGGCAGCGCCACGGGCTTGCGACTGTGCGCGAGTTGCGCGAGCACTTCGCCAGGCTTGACGGAGACGATGCGCATACCATCCGGCAGGGTGTCGCCCGCTTTCACTTCGACCTCGCCCTGATCGCGACTCCAGAGCGTCGCGTAAAGCGACTTGCCGATGCCCTCGACCGCGTGCACCACGAAACCACTGCGTTCGCCGGCGGCCGTGAGGCGAGTGAGCTCGGCGTTGCGCTGCGCGATTTGCGCTTCGGTTTCGAGTGCCTTCAGGCGTGCCTTGAGCACGAGCGTTTCTTCCTCGAGCCGCGTGAGCGCCTGCGCGGTCGGGGAGGTGATTGCAGGCTCGGGCGCGGTCGCCGTCGGCGCCGCTTTCGTCGATGCCTCCGACGGTGACGCGGCCGCTCGGACCGGCGTTGCGTCCGGCTGCAGCTGCGAGATGCCGGCGTGCGAGACGGCCGCATGCGCAAGCGCGGCGCCCGTGCCGGATGGGGGCACGGCAACGGCCGAGGCCGGCGCGGCGAACGCGGGCCCGAGCGCAAGCGTCAGGCCCGTCAGCGCCAGGCATCTCAGCGCCGCGCCCATGGCGTGCGCGTGTTGGCGCACGGCTGGAGCAAAGATCTCAGTTCGCATAGACGACTCCTTCGATGGACCACGTTCCGTCCTGGTAAGTCAGACGTTGGAGCCGCACGCCGGGCGCATCGAGCGCGGGCGCGATGCTTGCCGGGGAGAGCCCGGCCAGATCGGCCGAGAGGTGCCAGACGCGCCATGTGGGCGGCGGCGGGCGGTGAGTGAGCGGTGCGGCGAGACGTTCGTTCTGCGTGGGTTCGGGCCGCGGCGCAGCGTCGAGCTTCAGCTTGATCGAGAGTGACTGAAACGCATTGAAGAGACGCTCGCGCACGCGGCTTTCCGGCAGCAGCGCATCGTCGCCGCCGGGCGTAACGGTGAGCGGGACGTGCCAGGCGGCATGGTCGCCGGTGCCGTCGACCTGCGCTTGCGGAATCTGGCTCAGTAGGAACGCAATGGCCGAGTCGTGGCGGTCCCAAACATAGCTCGCCGCCGTGCTCGAGCATTCGTAGCGCGACAGTTGCCAGCCGCCCGGGGCGAACTCGCCGAATCGTTCGAGGCAGCGTGCGGCGAGCGCCGAGGGCAGCGGTTCGAACGCCCAGGGGTGCACAGCGGCGACCGGCTGCTTCTGCGCGGCCGCGACGATCTTGCGCTGCGCCTCGGCCATTCGCGCAAACGCGAGCGCTTGCTGGTGCTCGCGATACTTCACGTATCCGACCGCCCCCGCGCAGAAGATTACGGCCAGTGCCGCGGCGGCGAGCGGGAGGCGCAGGCTGCGTCGCGCGCGCCCGAGGGCCCACCAGCGATGGACGTGCGGCTTGCCGCTGCGGCGCGGCATCAGCTCTTCGAGGCTGCGCCGATAGAAGTTGTGAAAGCCGAGCGGCTCGAGTTCCTCGTCGCCGATCACGACGTTCCAGCCGCCGAGCGCGTAGTCGGCGAAGAGCCGCTCGAACACTTCGTCGCGCGTGCCGATCCAGTCGCCGTTCGGCAGGAACAGGTTGTCGCGCACGGCGAAGTACGCCCAGCGCCCGTCCGGCACTTTGAATGCGCCGATCCAGTTGGGTGCCGGCTGCTGGCGCCCGTCGTACATCGCACCTTGCCGCACAATCGCGGACGAAACCATCGTCGCCAGCGACAGCATGCCGGGCTGGACGCCATCGGCGAGGTTCGCGAAACCGGCTTCGGCATGATCGCGCTCGATACGCACGAGCAGCAGATCGAACTGCAGCTTGCGCGCAAGTTCGAGCGCTTCCTTGCGCAGCTCGCGCCGCCGCGAGAGCGATTGCCAGAACAGGCCGCTGACGAAGCGGTGGCGGCCGAGCTGGATGATTTGCGCGGACATGATGGGGTTCGTCTCGTGCCTGCGCTCAGGCGCCCGATGCCGTGCGCACGGTCAGCGGCGTGATCAGGATAACGATCACTTCGCGCGAGCGCCGGGCGTCGTAGCCGCCGCCGAGGAGGATGTTCGAAGGCTTGCCGACGCCTTGCTGGGTCGAGTTGTCGGCTGCGCCCTCGTAGCCGCTGATGACGAGCGTCTCGCCCGATTTCATGGCCACGCGCTGCAAGAAGTTGCGCGTGTCGATCTGCGGAGTCTGGATCTGCAGCGGATTGGCACCGCCGCTCGAGACCGTCTGCAGCGCATCGAGCACGGAGAGATTGGTGTAGAACTGCATCAACACGGTGCCGTCGTCCAGCATGTGCGGCAGCAGCGTCATGTTGAAGCCCGTGGTGACGGTGCCCGGCGTCAGCGAGGTTTGCGAGCCGACGTTCGCGGTGTTGGTGGTCGAAATCGACGCCAGATAGCCCTGCTGCGTGGCGACTTGGATCGGCACGGGCTGGTTGTTGAGTGTGGTCACCGAAGCCGAGGTCTTGCGTCGCACGGCTCCCTGCTTCGAGAGCGCCGAGATGAGCGCCGCGGTGCCGTCCGCCCGGCTGTTGGGCGAGATGACCTGGGCGCCGAGCGTGGTCGCGCTGGTTAGGCCCGACGTAAAGGCGCTCGTTAGCGAGAAGCGCGAGCCGAGTGCCTGATAGACGGCGCCCCAGTTGATACCGTAACTGTCGTCGGCCGACAGCGTTACCGACAGCACGGTGACGTTGACGAGAATCTGGCGCGACATTACGCGGTTTTGCTCCTCCATGAATCGCGCGACGCGATCGAGCACGTCGGGGGTATCGGTCACGGAGATCGAGCCCGTGGCCGGTGCCGATACCACGTGGCCGTAGGGCGAGAGCATCGCTTTGATGGCGGATTCCAGGCTGCCGAAGATCGACAGCTGCGAGTTCACCGCCGTGGTCGACGTGTTGTTGGACGACACCCCGTTGCTTGTGCCGCTGCCGTTGCCGCCGCCACCAGCGATGCTGCCTGCGACGCCCGCGCCCGAGCTCTGGGTGCCTCCGGTGTTGCTTGCTTCGCTGACGACATTCGCGTTGACCGACGAATCACCCGGCACCGCGCTCACCTGGAACGTGCGCGTGTCGGTGAAATAGAAATCGATGGCGCCGTCCGTGTACTTCCACGAGACGCCGAAGCGTGCGCAAGCGGTATCGAGCAAGCCCTTCAAATCGCCGCTGCGATAGAGAATGCGCACGCTCGACGCCATGAAGCCTGTGTTGGCAGTCGCAGCAGCCACCGCCGCGCCGCGCCCGGTCGGCAGCGGCGGCAAGTTGACGGTCTGGTTGGCCTTGCCGAGCCCAGCGGGTGCGCCGGAGAGGGCGCGTTCGGAAGCCACGACGGCATCGGCCGACACCTTGGCCGGCACCTGCGCGAGTCGCGTGATGCGTTCCGAAAACTCCTGCAGCGAAGCGACCTGGCGATCGAACGTGACGGGCTGCGAAAAGACGGGCGGCAGGCCCGCCGCCTGCGCGAGCTTGACGGTTCTGCCCGACAGCCAGATTCCGTTGTCGACGACCACATCGTCGATCGTGTGCGTGCGAATGTTGCCTTCGCGGGCGGAGGCCAGCATCTTGCCGCTCTGCTCGGCATCGCGGTGCGCGGCATCCGAAACCGATTGGAGCAGGCCCGTGCAGCCGGCCAACAGCAATGCGAGGAGGGCGAGGACGACTTTCATGACGCGGCTCCGTGGGCAACGATGCGCAGCACCTTGTTGCCCTTGTAAAGAATGGCCTGGATCGGCGTGTCGCTCTTGTCGAGCGCATGGACGACGGCGTGCAGCGCGTCGTCGAACGTGCCTGTGATGGTGGCGTCGGCGTCGATGCCGAAGTCGACCGGCACTTCCCACACGAGTTGCCAGCCAGCCTCCTTGGCCCAGCGCGAAAGCGCCGTCTTCACGGTGCGGTCGGAGACTTCGAGCCGCCAGGTGCGCGAGGTTTCGTCCGCCGGCACAGCGAAAGAGCCGGCTTGCGTCGAGATCGCCGAGGACAGGGCAGCGTCCGGCGGTTGAGCGGGCGCGTGGGTGGGTGCGGCGAGGGTCTTCGATGCCGCTGCGAGGGCGGGGGTAGCCAACGTTTGCGAGACAGGTGCGATGACCGCCTTGGTTGCGACTGCAGCCGACGTACCGGTTTTTTGCAAGCCTGCCGCAGCGGACTGAACCGACGGCGGCACGCCGGGGGACTGCGTCTGCGCCGCCAGGAGAGGAGGCTCCGCACGCGGCGCGGCGCCGGGCGCGGGTGCCGGGGCGGCCAGCGCCGTCGGCATGCTGGGCGCAGCCGCTTGCGGCTGGGCGGCGAGGGCGGCCGCAGCGCCGAACGGCAGCGCGCGCGAGTGCACCGTAACCATCTGAAGATTCGTATCGATCTTCGCGCTAACTTCGGGAAGACCCGCGAGCGCTTCGCGCAGCGCCGCCACGAAGGTGCGCCTGCCGTGCCAGCTCACGGGGGTCTCCGCCCACGCGCCGGCATTGGGCAGGTTGATGCTGTAGTCGGCAGGAACAATACGCTCGAGCGCTTCGCGCAGCGGGACGTCATGTCCGCCCGCGCTGACATCGCGGGCTTGCAGCCTGCCGAGCACGTCTACGCGCCCGGCTGCAGCGGCCTGGCGCGGCGCGGCCAGAGCCCTGCCAGGTTGGCCGATGCCCGCCACGAGGCCCGCCGTGACGGCGGTGCAGATCAGCGCGCGGCGCATGGCCCGACTCCATCCCATGATCCCGTCCGACGGACGTTTCCCGCGCTGGAGCGAGGGGCGTATGTTTTTTCGGCTTTGCTTCCGCCGTGCCGATTCTTTAAAGTCACGAGTGCGTCGTCATTGCAACGCTTCACGGACCCACCAACATGACCATTGAATCCAGCGGCTTGCGCGACCTCACGCGCGAAATTCTTGCGCTCGTCGATCTGCCCCAGACCTTCACCGATATCCATATCGAGCAGGATCGCCCGATCATGATCAAGACGCCGCAGGGCTGGATCGAGACCGGCGACAGCACACCCGTGATGATGGAAGAGATGCGCCCGATGCTCGAGGCCATCGACGAGCAATGGGAAACGCGACTCACGCAAGGCGCTATCGATCGCCCGTTCGTGCTCACGCGCTGCAGGCTGCGTTGCAACGTCTATCGCAGCTCGGGTGGCCGCAAGACCGTGATCTCGATCCGACGTTTGCCGCTCGAACCGTTGCCGCTCGAGAAGCTCGGGTTGCCTGCCTACATCCGCACGATGCTCGATGCGACGAAGGGTATCGTCCTGGTGACGGGGCCGACAGGCTCCGGCAAAACCACGACCATCGCTTCCCTGCTCGACCACATCAACCGAACCAGAAACAGTCATATCGTCACCATTGAAGAGCCGATCGAGTTTTACCTCGACGGCCGCCAATCGATTATTTCGCAACGCGAAGTTCCGACCGATACCCCGAGCTTTTCGGCAGGACTGCGCGAAGCGCTGCGACAGAAACCCGACGTCATCATGGTGGGCGAAGTGCGCGACCTCGAGACGGCCGAGACGGTGTTGCAGGCCGGCGAATCCGGGCACCTCGTCTTCGCGACCATGCATATCAACAGTGCCGCGAGCACGCTCTCGCGGCTGCTCTCCTTCTTCCCCTCCGAGCAGCGCGAGCGCCACGCTGCCTCGCTCGCGAATTCGCTGATCGGCGCGATCTGCCAGAGCCTCGTGCCGAGCGAAGACGGCCAGTCGTTCGTGCTTGCAAGCGAACTCCTCTTCAATACGAATCAGCAAGTGAGCAAGCTGCTCATCGATCCTGAAAAGATGCATTTCATTAGTGACTTCATTCGCCGCAAGGAGGACAACATGTCCCGTTCTTTGAACGAGCATCTCGCTTCGCTTGTGGCCCGCAACGCCATTTCCGCGCGCGATGCGATGCGAGCCGCCTATAACCGGATGGAACTTCATGAAATGCTCCTTGGTTCGGTGAAACGTTAGTGCCAGCTGAAAACGATTTGGATGCGTCGGGCACTTAAATTTTTCTTTCCGTGGGTATAAAGCTTTTATTAACCATCGGGTTCATCCCAATGGTCAGCGTGGCGCGCATGCAATCGCGCGTCCTCGCGCGAGGCTTCGCAAACCGTGCGTTCGCTTCGGGCCGCGGAGCACGGTGTCGATGAGGGGCCGGCTATAAAGAGGTCACTGCCGCCTCGTGCTTCGCCTCGGGCGGTCCGCCTATCACATCGAGACCGAGCGAGGAACACCATGCCCGTGACGGGACCAGCCCATACCAATCCGTTCGTCGACGGCCTCAACAGCACCGACGCGAGCACGCCGTCTTCCACGTCTTCACCGAGACCGTCCACACCCACGGTCTCGTCGTCTCGACCACTTGGATCGACGGGCGTGCTCGGTCGCCTGAGCTCACATTCCTCGCGAACACAAAACGTGCGGGCTAGCGGCAACCCATTCGATACGCCGAGGGTTAGCACCAACCCATTCGATACGCCGAGGGTTAGCACCAACCCATTCGATACGCCGAGGGTTAGCACCAACCCGTTCGATACGCCGAGGGTTAGCACCAACCCATTCGGTACGCCACGGGTCAGTATTCATGAGCCCGTTTCGACGATGCGGCTCGGCATGAACGAATCGGACAATCCCTCGCGCGCGCACACGCCGCGCGATGCTTCGGCGAACGAGGAGCCAGTCGCCGCGGCGGAACAGGAACGTGACGGCTCGGATCGTCCGCTCGTGGAGCCGGAACCGGGCGTGCGTCTTACGCCGCTGAAGATTCCCCCTCGCGCGTCGCTCGACGAAGAGTGGGACTCGCCCGTGTCCGTGCTCGACCTCCATACGCCCCATGCGCCTGCGTCGGTACCGGGCTCGCCGCACGGTGGCCCTTCACTTGGGCCGCGCGCCGATACGGCGTCGGCATTCGCGAAGCTGCGCAACAGGCACGGGGTTGCCTCGCCGCCTGTCACCCCGCATTCGCCGCACACGCCGCGGATCGATGCGGGACAGAAACACGAGGAGCCCGTACCCGACCTCGAGCCGGCGGAAGCGCCGCATGAGCAAGGCACTGCGGCGGCCCGGCCAGCGAAGCAGCCTCAGAACGTGCCGAACGCGGCGGCCGAATTCGCCGAGGAAACGATGGAATCGACAGGGCAGTTCATGACCCCCATGATCCAGGCCCAGATGTTCGCGGCCGAGAGCCAGATGTTCATATCGATGGTTCAGGCGCAGGTCGACGTTGCGAAAGCGGCGGCGTCCGCCGTCTCGGATGCAGCGCGAAAGAGTTAAGCCCTAAAGCCGAAGCCGTCGAAGGTAACAGACCGTCACAATCAATCGAAAACAAGACGCGCCATTGAGACGATGCATCCAACGACCCACACGTCGGAATGCAGATCCCCTCGATTCAG
The DNA here is from genome assembly GCF_029522115.1 of Trinickia sp. Y13. Lineage (GTDB taxonomy): Bacteria > Pseudomonadota > Gammaproteobacteria > Burkholderiales > Burkholderiaceae > Trinickia. Next base: position 171,252 of record NZ_JAKWFK010000007.1, read on the forward strand.
GAGCGCGTCATGTTCTCGAGCGTCTACTTTGTCCTTGCCTCTTCCCTCTGTGCGGCCGATGCACTACCGGCATATGCGCGCCTGGGCGGCGAGGGGCGTCTTGGCGAGGCCTGTGCAACGCTCGCTTCGCGAGCGGAGCGTGAAGACGAACCCGCTGACCCCGTCGTGTTGCAAGCCTATGCGGACATTCAACTCGCGCTCGGCCGGCTGATCGAGGCCGAGGAAGGCTACCGCAAGGCACAGCGCGCGATTCGCCAGTCGCGCGACGCGCTGCGTATCGCTTCTTGCCGGAACGCCGGCTGGCTTGCATTCTTCCAAGACCGTTTCGGCACGGCCGTGGCTTGCTTCAATCGTGTCCTCGAAGAGTCCGAGGCGAGCGCGGCGCAGCGGTTCGAAAGCCGCCTCGGCAAGTCGCTCGTCCTGCTTCATCTCGGATGCCTGGGTGCGGTCGGCCAGCAACTCGATATGCTCGAGCAAACCGCCGAACAGGCGGGCGCCGGCGGCTTCGCGGACTTGGCCGCATCGCTGCGCTACGACGCGCGCATTCAGCATGAGTTGCGCGGGGCCGAGTTGCTGCGCGACCACATCTACTGGCGCTCGGCCGCGCAAGGCGTCATGCCCGATACGTTTGGCGCGATGGCGCCGGCGCCGTTGTCGGCTTCGATGCCGTTGCTCGCTCAGCGGCTCGAATACCTCTCTCATCTGCACCGCTTCGCCTTCGGCGAAAAGGGGCTCTGCGAGCGATTCGATCCGCATCTGAAGTGGGCGGCCGCGAGCGGCCTTGCCGAATACCATCGCAGCCTTTGCCTCGAGGTCTCCGTCGCTGCTGTCGCCACGCAGGCTCCCCACACGGCGGAGACCATGCTCGGTCACTGTCGTGTCGGCAACGGGGTCGCTCATCAGCATAAGCGCTGGTATCTCGAATATCTCTATTGCCTCTCGAAGGTGCGGCAGCAGCAGGGGCGCGGACACGAATCCACGGAGCTGTATGGCCGTTACGCGCTCGCGTCGATCAGCCATGTGCGTGCCGACAGCATGCTCATGCCCGTGGTAACCGCCGAGGCCGCAAGCCCCGCGGGTGCCCAGCCGCGCGCCGACGACGTGAGCACGCGATTGCCTGCGAAGTACCGCCGCGCCTATCGCTACTTAATGGAGCATCTCGACCAGCGCGATCTGTCCGTGCGCGAGCTGGCCGCGCAGATCGGCGTGACCGAGCGCGCGCTGCAGGCCGCGTTCAAGACGCATCTCGGACTTTCTCCGAGCGAACTGATTCGCCAGCGGCGCATGGAGCGTATCCGCGAGGAACTCACGCGCGAGAACGGCGGCGTCACCGGCGTGCTCGATGCGGCTCACAAGTGGGGCATCCAGCACCGCTCGACGTTGATCAACAGCTACCGGAAGGTCTTTCAGGAAGCGCCCTCGGAAACACTCGCGCGTTGACACGCCGGACCGAGCCGCGCTGCTCAATCGCCGTTCATGTAGGAGGAGCTTGTCATGGAACCGGTCAAACCGTTGGATCCGATCGAACCGTTCAATCCGCCGCGCATCATCGAGACTGAGCGTCTCTGGCTGCGTCCTTTCGTCGAGAGCGACGCTGAGCAACTCTACTATGCGCTGCTCGGCGATCCCGAAGTGATGGAATGGCTACCGCGGCGTACGCTCGAGTCGGTCGACGAGGCCATTCTCTATATTCGCGAGTGCGACGCAGGGTGGAAAAACAAGACGATGTTCACCTGGGTGTTCGAGGACAAGCAGACGGGGCATTTGTGCAGCATGCTGGAGCTGCGTCCGGCCCTGCCGCGCATCGAGCTCGGCGTGGCGTCGGCGCAGCGGCTCGCGTGGCGCCGCCGGCGTGCATCGCTCGAAGCGTTTCGCAAGGTGCTCCACTGGACGATCGCCCAGCCGAACGTCTACCGCGTCTACGCTTGCTGCGCGCCGTCCGGCAAGTCGGCTCCCACCATGGAAAAGCTCGGCTTCAAGTACGAGGGACGTCTCGTCAATTGGGAGCCGCGGCCCAACCGCGGCCTCGTTGCCGATGACGCGCTGCTTTACGCGCTGACGCGCACCGCGCCCACTGCTGCGGAGGCGATAGCGGTGGCCGATGCGGACAAGACGCCCACGCCGGCAGCGGGCGAGCCGCAGGAGACCTCCACTCAAGAAGATGGGCGTGACATGCTGCCGGCCTGATCGGCAAAGTCGAGTGTGTCCCGTGCGAAGGCGCGGGACCTGCTGACGAGAGATTGGTCGGCCGATCGGTCGATTGCACGCGTGTTTCGCCGATGCCGCCAATGCCTTCATGCAGCCAATTCCCTTACGTGGCTAATACCCTTATGCCACTAATGCGGCCGATGCCGTCTGTGTGAGGGTTGCCGCGCCGGTTGCATCGAAGGCGGCACGCAATGCGCGCCTACGCGAGGCGAGCGCCTAAGCATGATTGCATTGAACCGTTGCGCTCGCGGCGGCAGGTTGAGCTCGCGCTCTCGCTGCCGCCGTGAGTCCGGGCCGATGGTTTATCGGCTGCCGGTATTACTGACCAGCAGGCTGATGGGCGTGCTGCGGTTGGTGCTTGTGGTGCTTCTTCGAATCGTGGCCGTGGTCCTTGGACTCGGTCTTCTTCGGTTCGGCCTTGTGCGTCGGTTCGGCCTTGTGCTTCGGCTCGGCCTTGTGCTTCGGCTCGGGCTTGTGCTTGCCTTGCATGTTGCCGAGGTGCTTGTCGAAATCCTTGCCGAATAGCTTCGAGGGATCCTGGCCCGGGTTGAACTGCGTGGGCTGCTGGAACAAAGAGAGGGAAGTCGGGGTGATCGTGGTGGGGGTGACGCCAGCCATCTGGATTCTCCTGCGTGTTGAAGATTATGACCGGACGACGCCGACGAGCGGCGTCGCGCTGCGAAAACAGCACTCGCACCACAAGCGCGAGCACTGTCCTTGCGCAGTGTCGTGAATCCGCTCGGCCGTGCCCGGGCACGGCGCGAAGACAACACTTCGTATGCGAAGCCGCCCGCATCTTTCAACGCAACCATCGCAGCAACGGCTCCATCGCCTCGTCGCCATAGCCCAAGCCCCAGCACTCGCGGCGCACGATGAGCTCGAGGTTGCTGCCCTGGGCGGACGGATTGTCGACGATCGCGGCGACGAAGGCTCCGTCCTCGATGCGCTCGACCGCCCACACGCAAAGCGCGCCCGCCGCGCACAAGAGTTCGAAGCGCAGCATCTCCTGCTCGAACGCCTTGCCCGTCTTCTCGCGTATCCAGGGCACCCGGGCCGCGACTTCCGCGTTCTCCAGCAGCGTGCGACAAAGCTGCACCGCTTCTTGCGATGCGACGATGAATACACGCAACCGAGGCGTAATGAATTTCCACTCGAAATCATCCCCGTGTTCTGCCATCTCGAAGCGAAGTCCTTGATTTGTCGTTATACGAAACCGGGAACGATCGGACGAATCGATCGCCTTTCGCCCCGAAAACGCGCAGCGGTGGCGCAGGAGGCGAATTTTTTGTCGGGCCTGCAACTTTTTTGGGCTGGAGGCGCACTCACGTGTCACGTACCGGGCATTCGCCCGGACCACTCTCGAGCCAAACGATGATTTTTTCCACCCACGGTGACCGGACTCACCTGCGCGTCTGGGCATTGCTGCCATCGGTTGTCAACGGCACGGTCTGCGCGGACGAGCGCACCGACGTCGAGCGTCATTTGTCCTGCTGCACTGCCTGCCGCGAGGAACTGGCATTCCAGCAGCGGCTGCGCGCGGCGATGACCGCGAGCCCCGCGACCGTCGCCCCCGACCTCGAAGCCGGGCTCGAACGGCTCTTCGAGCGCATCGACGGACATGCCGGAGAGCAGCGCCGGCCGCGCCCACTTTCACTCCGTTGGGCGCAGCGTCCGTCGGCGAGCGCGCTCGCGTACGGGCTGGCCGCGCTGCTCGTGCTCGGGGCCGGCGGCACGGCGCTGTTCCGTTCGGGGCTTGGCGATGCGGTTCGGCCCGCCGTCTATCGCACACTGTCGTCCGGCTCACCGGCGCTCACGCAGCCCGGGACACCGCGCGCGACAATCCGGCTCGTCGTCGACGCCGCGATGCCCATCGGCCGGTTGCAGGCGCTGTTGGCCTCGCTGGGCCTGCAGATCGTAGGCGGCCCCGGCGCCAATGGCATCTATTCGCTTGCCCCGGCTGCAGGCGAGGCCAAGGGCAATCTCGCCGAACAGATCGATACGCTGCGCGCGACCCCCGGCGTGCGCTTTGCCGAGCCGATCGAATACGGCAGCTCCTGACCGTCGGTCCGTACTTCGCATCCCCGTTCGACTCTTCGCCGGTTGCCGCACTGCGGCGCCTGCCAGGGCGCTACCTTGATCGTGCGCCGGCGGTAGGCATCAAGACCCGTGCCGCCATGTCGGGCGCATCGCAACGTGACCGTTCGGGGGAACATGAACATGAGCTTTTTGCGCAATGCCTGGTACGTCGCCGCGTGGAGCGGCGAGGTTTCCGTCGAGGCGCCGATGCGGCGCGTGCTGCTTGGCGAGCCGGTAGCCCTCTTTCGAGACAATGACGGCCGGCCCGTGGCGCTGGCCGACCTCTGCCCGCATCGTTTCGCGCCGTTGTCGCGCGGGCGCGTGCGCGATGGGGCGATCGAGTGCCCGTATCACGGACTCACCTTCGACGGGACGGGCCGTTGCGTGCACAATCCGCACGGCGACGGCCGCATTCCCGAGGCGGCGCGCGTTGCGTCCTATCCGCTCATGGAGCGCTATGGCGCCGTCTGGATCTGGATGGGCGAGCCGCAGCGCGCCGCCCAGACGCCTCTGCCCGATTTCGGCTATCTCGATCCGTCCGAAAACGAAACGAGCACCGGTTATCTGCTCACGCGCGCTCACTACCAACTCAGCGTCGACAATCTGCTCGACCTCAGCCACTTTCAGTTTCTCCATCCCGATACGCTCGGCACCCCAGCGATCACAGCCGGCACCATGGACTTCGAGGACGACGGAGAAACTGTTTGGGCGCGACGCGCGACACAGGGCGAGCACCTGCGCGATGCCGTCGCGCTGCCTTTCGGCGTGCCCCCGGGCATGCCCGTCGACCGCTGGCTCGACGTGCGCTGGAACGCACCGGCGTTGATGTCGATCGAGGTAGGCGCAACGATTGCGGGCCTGCCGCGCGAGTTCGGCTTGACCTCGTTCTCGGGCCACTTCCTGACGCCCGAAACCGAGGCATCGACACATTACTTCTTCGGCTTCGGATTGCCGAAGAAGCTGGGTGCTCGTGCGACGGAAGTAGTCGAGTATGCCGTAGAGATGCTGATGGGGCCGTTTCGCGACGAAGACCTACCGATGCTGGAAGCGCAGCAGCAGGCGTTGGGCGAGCGCGAATTCTGGTCGGCCCGGCCGCTGGTGCTTCCCATCGACGGCGGGGCCGTGCGTGCTCGCCGCATCATGGAGCGCAAGCTCGACGCAGAGCGTGCGCAGAGCGCCGAGACCGCGGGCACCGAGGCCGGCGGCGCTGAGACAGCGGATCGAGGTCGCTGCGGCGAGGACGGGCCGGGGAACACATGCGCCGGCCATCGGCGTGAAGTGCGGCTCGTGCAGGTGGGCTGAGTGAGCACGGGCGCCATCGTGGGTGCCATCGTGCCCGATCTCCTGTTTTTGCCGGCGGGCGGCTCGCGCAATTTCTTGCGGCAAGCGTTCCCCCCGATTGCCTCGAGGCGAGCCGTCGGCGGCTTTTTCTATCGTGACAGCGTGCGCTCGAGCACCGCACGCTCTTCTTCGACGTTATAGCGGATCCAAGCGGGTACGACGATGCAGGGCCACCAGCCATCCTGCCCGATCCAAGGGAGCGCGCCCTTGCAAAGGGGACAGCACACCGCGCTGGTGGGCTGCGTCGTTATCGTCCTGGTCATGCTCTCGATCGGCGCGAGCGCTTTGTTCGGCGGCCGCGAGGATGCGCAGGAGCGCGTCGTGGCGCTATCGAGCAGTGCATTGCCGGCTATGGAGCGCGCGCTCACGCAGGTGCTGCACGGCTACGACAGGGCGCTCCAGAGCGTTGCCGCCAGGGCCGGCGGCATCGAGGCGCAGGGGTTGCGCACTCCGGCGCGAACGCTCTTCAGCGGGCTGACGCCGCTTCCTTGCCTCGGCTCCATCGTCGTGCGCGACGAACATGGCCTGCTCGTCGCCGATTTCCCGACCGGGGCGGGTACGATGTTGCGCGCCGACGCCAAACCCAACCGGCAACCCTATTTCGCGCCGCAGCGCCTCGATCCGGGCCGCGGACTTGACGTCGGCGCGGCGCACCGAGCCGGGCAGCCCACGATGCTGATGCTGAGTCGCCGCGTCGACAAGCGCGACGGCGCCTTCGGCGGCGTCGTGACGGGGGCGGTGGACGCGACGTGCTTGCGGCGCTTGGTCCCCGATCTACACGTGAGGCCGCACGGGCAGGTCGCACTGCTGCTAGTCTCGAACCGGGACGCGAAGCCCATACCCGATCTCTCCGGCACCGTCATCGGCCTCGACGAGAGCGGCGCCGAACCGTTCAGCGTCATGCCGGCGAGTGTGAAGGGTGCTTTCTCGAACGACATGCCCGTGCAGAGCGCGCAGCGCCTTTATTTTTTCAAGCACCTCGATGGGTTGCCGCTGATGCTCGCCGTTTCTTTTGCCGAGGACGACGTCTATCGCGCCTGGCGTGCGCACGCGATCGACATGGCTGCCTTCATGCTCGCGTGTACGGTCGTCTTCCTGGGCCTGGCAGGCTATCTGGCGCTGCTGATCTCGCGGCGCAACCGGATCGTGGCCACGCTGCAGCAACTCGCGCGTCTGGATGAACTGACACGGCTCGACAACCGCCGCTCGTTCGACGGCCGGCTCGAGACAGAATGGCGCCGGGCCGTGCGCGACGGGCGGCCGCTCTCGATACTGTTCGTCGATATCGATCACTTCAAGAACTACAACGACAGCTATGGCCACCAGGCTGGCGACGCGGCGCTGGCGGCCGTGGCGCGTTGCATCGTGGCGAACCTGCGCCGGCCGGCCGACTTTGCGGCACGCTACGGTGGCGAGGAGTTCGTCGTGGTCCTGCCCGACACCGACGAGACGGGCGCCCATGCAGTGGCGCAGACGCTGCGCCGCGCGGTCGACGAACTCGACGTCAATTGTCCCGGCGCGGGACGCCACGTAACGGTCAGCATCGGTGCCGCGACGAGGGCCGCGCACGCCGAACGCGAGCCGAGCGCGCTCGTGAAAGCTGCCGATGAGGCGCTCTACCTGGCCAAGGCCGCGGGGCGCAACAGGGTACTCATGGCCCGTTTTGCCTGAGATAAGGTCGCGCCGCCGATAAACGCGCGGGCTTCGTGACTTAGGAGGCGGCTTCGCGCGCAGCGCGTCGGCCGCTGCCGACTTTTTCCATACTCGGCTCCTACATGGCGCATAGGTGTCCCGCCGCTCGTTCCGCATGGCGGGGGCATCATCGCGTGCGCCGATCCGCAGGCGGAAGTGTCGAGGAGCATGGGACATGAAAATAGGAAACTGGATTTCGGCTTGCTTCAGCGATGCGAGCGGCGCCGATCGGGGAAAGACGAGCGGCAGGCGCAACAGCACGCCGTCGAGCCGGCGCTTGTCCGGAAGCAGCGTGCTGAGCAAACTGACCTCGCTCGGCAAGGGCAGCAGCAAAAAGAGCAAGGGCAACGCGGGGGCGAGCATGGAGCGCCCGCCTTCGTCCGATCCGGGCCGCTCGGCCCTCGTCGAAGATGCCGTGGAGTATCTGCGCAGCGGCGGCCGTTGGCAGGGCGCCCCAAAAAAAGAGAGCGAGTCCACGGGCAAGACCGAAGGCGAACCGACGCCGAATGAAACACTGCCTAATGCGAGTGGGCACAAAGGCTCCCTTGCCGAGTTGTCGGCGCAGACCTCGATGCGCGACACCGCCTTGCGCATGGCCGCGCATGCCGTGCGATGGATCCCGGAAATATCGGCAGAAGAGACCGCGGCGGGCGCGGGCGCGCATGGCGTCTTCTCCGGTTCGGCGTTCGTGCCTCGTCCCGCCATACGGCCCGGAGAGGAACTCGACGGCAGCGAGGCGCCGCTCGTCGGGCAACAGCGCGAGATCGACCCCGCGCCCGTGCGCGCATGGCTGGCCAACCGCGGGATCGAGACTGTGCCGAACAGCGGCGCCGGCATGAACTGCCTGTTGATCGCGCTGCTGCAGCATGCCACGGGCCGCTACGACAAGGACTTCGAGCCAAAGCTGGCCGACGAAGCGCAAAAGTGCCGCGCCGTGCTCGAGCAAGCGCACCCGGAGATCGCCGAACTCGACCGGATGCTCTATGCGGACGAGCCGGCAATCAAAAGCGCGCTGGCCTATATCAACACTCGCTGTGGCGCGAACCTCGACGTGCATTGGGTCGAACCGCATGCGGATGGCCATCCCGTGCGCTGGCTGCGTTCGAGTACCGGCGAAGATCCCGTCGCGATCATCCGCTTCGGTAACCATTTCGAGGCGCTGCGCTCGGCGGCAGGCAGCGAACCGCCCCATCACGAAAGGGGCGGCGACGACTCGGGCTCGCTGAGTTCGGGCAATGACGAGATGTACACCGACTTTGCCAAACGACTCGGCATTCACCACGGCAGCAGCGGCGATCTCAGCCCTCCCAGCGAGTTCGATCTGGGCGGCGGCGGAGATGATGGCTTTAGCGACAGTGGCAGCTTTTCGATTCGGTTCGGTGGCAACAACGAGGCGCACGTAAGCGAAAGCGAGAGCGAGTTCGAGACCGAGGTCGATATCGATCCCCCGACCGGCGATGGTCGACTGGCGGAAGCGTCGGGCGGCGCCGGTGTGCTCGGCAAGGTGAAGCAGGCGATCAAGGACGGCATCGCCGTCATGCGCGATCCTGACAAGCGCTATTACCATGGCTTTGGTATCTCGTCGACGACAACTTCGACGCCAATCCGCAGCAACACCTGGACGCCGCAACCGAAGCCCTACAAGGGCTTCCGCTACGACAACGACGTGGCGGTCGGCCTGCAGTTCAGCGAAGACGCGCTTCCGCCGGGCACCGAGTCCGCGGCATTGCGCCAGCGGCTCGTGCAACTCGCGCAGGACAAGGGCCTGACGGAGCACGAGGCCGCGCGGCTCACTCAGTCGCTCAAGAGCGCATTCGGCACGAGTGCGGACCCCGCGCGCGACGCACTGGCGGCGCTCGACATGATGCTCGACACCAGCCTCGTGGACGGTGTTCGCACGGTGGGTTTTCGCCAGCCGCCGCGTCCGGCCGGTATCGACGGCGTCTGGACGCTGGCACAGCACATCGTCACCCCGGCCTCGAGCGAGGGCGGCAACCGCCCGCTGCATGACGACATCGGCGTACGGCTGATCGGCAAGCTGTCCGTGCCGTCCGTGACCTCGCGCCCGGCTGGCGCCGATCCGGCGCTCGGACAAGCGGACGCCGCGATGGTGGGGGAGTCGATGGCCGTGTTTCTGCGGGCGTCGCGCGAGGCGCTGGCCGAAGCCGACCCCGCCGGCGTGCGAGGCAGCGATCCTGCGTCGGTGTTCGCCACAGGCCGCCTCGGCGAGGCGACCCGGGGCCGCAGCGCCGGGCGCAACTGGCCGGGCCGCGACGGCACGCCCGTGCCGAACGACCTCACGCGCGCGCAAAAGGCGCTGCTTGCCGTCAAGAACCAGCTCACGGCGTGGTCCGATCACGTGAGCGATCCCGCCAGAGCCGGCACGGCGTTCGCAGTGGACAAGGCCGCCGCAAAGGCGATGAAGCCGTTCGCCACCACGGTCGCGACGCCCGAGCCGACGCGCGTCGCCGTGTCCGGCCGGCCGGAGGAGCCGGCGATGACGCATCCTGTGCTCGAAGGGCCATCGCGTGCACGGCCGCGCGAAGCGCCGCCCGCGCCCGAAATCGTGTCCCGGCTCAACGACGCAGCGGCGTTGAAAGCCGTCTTCGACGAGAATCCCGATCTGCTGAGAGGGATCCAGCGCCCGGCAGTGTTCGAGGCGCTCAGCGCGCTGCGGCAAGAACAGGTCGAGACTGCGGGACTGACGCCGGAGCAGATCAAGGCACAAACGGACGCACAGGCGAACAAGCTGACCGGCCCCGAAACCGTGATGCTGACGCACGCCCTCGATCTCGCGTTCGGCAAGGATTTTGATCCTGCGGGGCAGGCGCTCATCGCGTTGCGGGCGCTGCAGTGCACGAACCTGCTCGACGGCTTGCGTCAGGTGGGCGGGCATGGGCCGGTGCCGGCGGCGCCCGAGGGTGCCGACGGTGCATGGCGTCTCGCGCAGGAAATCGTGCAGATTCCCGGCGGCGTCGGCAAGAGCCTGATCGCCAAGCTCACACCCGCGCCGGCGGTACCGCGCGATCCCCGTACGCATGCCTCGGTGGCCGACAAGGAGCGGCTCGTGCTCAATGTTTTCCTCAAGGCTTCACAGCGCCTGCAGCAGGAAACCGTCGCATCGGCTGGCAACAAGGTCGCGCCTGCCTTGAAGAACGATCCGGCCTCGATTTTCAGTCACGGTCGGCTTGGCGATGTGACGCGCGGGCGCAGCGAGCAAGACTGGCCCGGCCGCGACGGCGCGGCGGTACCGCGGAATTTGTCGATCGCGCAAAAAGCGCTGCTCGCCGTACGCGACGAATTGCGCGCGCTGGACGAGCACGCCGGGGATCCCGAGCGCCTTGCCACGCCGTTTACGCAAGGCACGCATGGTTGCCGGTTTGCGATTCCGATGATTCGCAACGGCATACTGACCGACGAGCCCCGCGATCTGAACGGCAAGACAAGCGAGTTTCGTGCGATCGAATCACGCCTTGGCAAGGGCTTCGGCAAGCACGTGGACCGCGCCATGCGCAACCCCACGGGCTGGGGCAAGTTCAAGTCCGATCTGCGGCGCATCGTGTCGCCGTTCACGGGCAAGAGCCCGTTTCTCACGCACAATCACATCGCCGAGGAATCGCCGGCGCGCGGCATCGGCGTCGTCAACCAGGGCGGCACCCACGCCGCGCGCGCCCAGGCCGACATGATGGAGGCCGTAGCCGCGGCGATCGACGCCACGCCGCAGTTGAAGCGGGACGCTGTGCGCGACGATGAGCACGGCAACGGCGCCTTGCGACTGGTCGTGCGTGCGGAGGTCGCGCGGCAGGTGAAGGCGCAGGCGCTTTTCATGACGCGCCATTCCACGCCGAAGCGCCTGCTCAATTTCACGAAAGACAAGCTGATCGCCAAGCTGGTCGACGAGCTCGCGCCATCGGCGCCGGGCGATGCCGACGAAGCCGAGCACGCCGCCAATCAGGGCCTGCGCGATGGTTTGCGTGCGCGTGTCGCATCGATTGTCGAGCAAGAGAACCAGGATGTGTTGACGCCGCACACGTTGCTGCGCTGGGCGGCCGACGTCGGCGGCCCCGGCAGCCCGATCGCGGCCCAGAGGCTCGTGTCCAACGAGGCTGCCGATCCTCGCTGGCGAGCGTTCAGCAAGGACTTCATGCTGCTCACGAAGGGCAGCGAGCCGCCGATCGCGATGGAGCCGTTCAAGGGGAAGGAGCGCAAGGACGTGGCGGATATGCTGGCCAAGGTCATCGCCGCCGAGGAACTCGGCTCTGCGATCTCGCTCGACAATGCCGGCAACGTGACGGTGACGACGAAAGGCGTTCAAGACACCATCACCGCGGTGCTCTCGGGGTTCGTGGCCAAAGTCCACGTCGATCTGGGCGGCGGCCTCGTTCGCACCGTGCAGTTCGAATCCTCGAACACGACGGACCGCAGCCAGGTGCGCGTCACGGTGCAGACGCTCAAGAAGGTGGAGACGGGCGTGGGCGGCTCGCTCGGCACCGGGCCCGTGCCGCTGAAGGGCTCGATCGACGTGGGCTATGCCTACGATGTCGTGCACCAGGAAGGCGCAGTACTCGGCTTCCCGCGCAATCTGACGGGCGGCTCGCCCGGCGATCGCGCGGCCAGCGCACGCAAGGCCGAGGTCGTCAAACTGCTCGTCAACCATCCCGCAGTGGGTGGCGCAGGCGGCGACTACGCGCGGCCCGGCAATGAGGAAGACCGGCGCTCGCTGATCAAGAGCGCGTTCCACGCATTCGGCGACGATCTCTCGATCGGCTACTTCGAACAGACGCGCAGCGATCATACCGGGTCCGGCTCTGTCGGCGCCGTCCTCGGTCTCGAGGGACTCGATCTCGATGTCTTCGGGCATCAGATCGCGGGCGTGGTTGGAGCAGGCATCGACGGGCGCTACGAAGGCGCCACGATGCGTTACCGCGACCGCTCCGGCTTCTTGAGGACTGAGCGCGACACCTCGCAAGGGGCGTGGCACGGCGGGGTGCACGGCGGGCTGACCGGTGTGCTGGGGTTGGGAGCGATCGACCCCGACCCGCACGCCTCGCCGCCCGATCCCGTCTCCGACGTTCTCGCGATGCCGACGTCGCTCTACTCGGCCAGGGCGGATGTTTGGCGCAAGGGCGTGACTTATCAGAGCAGCGCGATCGTCCAGGATGGCGAGGAGCATCCGACGAGCTATGCCACGCACACGTACCTGCGGCCGGCCGACTTCATCCGCAACACGCGCGATCTGCTCCCCGAGATGGCGGAAGGCAAGAGCCGCAAGTTCTTCGGGGCCGAACACAACCACGACGATCCCGCGATTCGTGCCGAGCGGCTTGCGCTCGAGGAGGCGTACCTGAAAGAGTTCTCGGCCTGGGCCGTCAGTCAGCGCGATACGACGGCCACGCCGCAGATCTATTACGAGTTCGACGCCAACGTGGCAACCTCGAATCAGTTGCGGGCCTACGAATACGTCATGGCGCGCAGCGGCAGGCTGGCCGAGGCGAAGCAAGCCCGCAGCGACATCGAGACGATCCACGCCGATCCACGTTACCGCGAAGCCCACTTCGTCACGTATCCGCAGCACCAGCAGGAAGGGCGCACGGCCGGCGTCAACGGCATCTTCGGCGTCACCTACGCCGGCGCGGGCAACCGCGCACAGCAGGTGCTCACGTTTACGTGATCGCGCCTGCCGGCCGGGGCGGCCCCAAGCGCTCCGCGGGGCCGCCCGGCGGAGCGCGGCAGCGCTTGCGCGAGTGCGCGGCGAGCGCCTGGAGTTGCCGCCGAGCCGATGATGTCGAATACTTCCGGCTGCAACAGGTCGTTTTCCGCCGGGAGTGGCTGTGAATCTGAAATTTCTCGAGACGTTCATCTGGGTGGCGAAGCTGCGTAGCTTCAGCCTCGCTGCAGACAAGCTGCATTCGACACAAGCTGCGATTTCGAGTCGCATCTCTTCTCTCGAGGACGATCTCGGCAGCAAGCTGTTCGTCCGCGATCCGAAGGGTGTGAGCTTGACCCGCGAGGGCGAGCGCGTGCTTGAGCATGCCGAAGCGGTTTGCGAGTCCGTAGAGCGGCTGCGCGCCTCGCTCGCCGACGGCTCGCTCGCAGCCGGCGCCATTCGCATCGGTGCGATGGACAGCGTCATCCACTCCTGGTTCATCGATTTCGTCAAAGATGTAGCGCAGCATTATCCGAACCTCGATATCGAGGTGACGTCGGATACCGCGCTCAATCTCATCGACCAACTGCGCCGTGGCGCGCTCGACATCGTCTTCCAGACCGACATGCTGCGGGACGAGACGATCCGCAGCGCCGAGCTGCTGCGTTTGCCGATTGCTTGGGTGGCGTCGCGCGAGTTCGCGCAGCTCGATGCGGCTGGCGGCGACACGCCCGAGCAGGCGCTGCGCACGCTCAGCCGCACGCGGCGCATCATTACGTTCTCGCGCCATTCGCGGCCGCATCAGGATCTGCTGCTGCTGCTGCGGGCGTACGGCATCAACGACGCTCGCGTGAGCTGCGTGAACTCAGTGGCCGCCATGCTGCAACTGACGCAAGCCGGCTTCGGTGTGGCGGCGATGCCGCGCGCGCTCGCGCTCGATCGGATCGAACGCGGCGAGCTGGCCGTCATCGAGGGGCCCGTGTCGCCTCCGCCGATGCCGTTCGTCGCAGCTTGGCGCGACGGCATCGAGTGGGCGCAGCGGCTCCTCGAGATCGCGTCGGTTACGACGCGCCGTGCGGCGGAGCGGCTTGGGGAAGGAGCGGTGTAACCGGCGCCGCAAAGCGGCGAAGGGGGTGAGATGAGGGTGAAGTGAAAAAAGGGCGCATGACAGCGCCCTTTGTGCCGATTATTGCGCGCCCGAACGACCGCCGTTGCAAGCGACGCCCGAAGCGCGGGGCGCCTGATCGGCCGGCCCCCCCGCACTGCCGCTTGTCGTCACGCCGCAGCGGCAGCGCCCTCCACCGCCACGTCGGCCACCGCACGCGCCAGGTTGTCGAGCAAAGACTGCCCCGACGCCACGTCGTTCAGGGGGTACTTGAACGAGTAGAACGCGTGCCCCGTCTCCGGATGCAGCGAAAGCGTGCCCCGTCCGCTCGCGTCGAGCTCGAAGTTGATCTTGAGCAGCAACTCGAACGCACGCTTTTCGTTGCTCGACGGCTTGCCGAGGTCGACGTACACCGACAGGTGGTGCTCGTCGATCTCTTCGTCGTGAATGAACGTGATGATGTGATCGCCAGCCTTGATGCGGCCGCCGGAGGCGAGTGCGCGTGTGTCGGTGAAGCCGAGTACGCGGCTCAGTTCCGTGAGGACGCGTTCATAGTGCGGGTTGGCCATTGCGGTCTCCTATTGGAGGATGTCGGTTGATGGACGATGTGACGAGACTTAGGCGAGAGGGCGCGTAGCCGTCTCGGACGACGTGGATGCGTCGCGGCGCCAGCCAGCCGCTTGCGGGCGCGCTGCATCGCCGCCTGCCGCGGCCGGACGGAGCGACGACTCCGGCTTGTCGATCAGCGGCTTGAGCAACTGCATGTCGAACTTGCGCGAGAAGTCGACGCCGGACATGAGGTGGAAGTTCGTCTTGGCCCCGAGGAACGTCTTGGCCGATTCGCGCACGTCGCTTTCCTTGCCCGACGTGATGACGATCGGATCGAGCGAGGCGCGGCGGCGGTAGCGCGGGTGATCGGCCTGGCCGGCCGCCTTGTCCATCGATTTTTCGATCGCCTTGGCCTGCACCGACATCGGATCGATGACGGGGATGTCGATGCCGCGTTCCTTGAGGTAGTTCTCGATAAACGGCTTGTAGGCCGGATAGTGCGTGCAGCACAAAAAGACGGACGTCGCGTCGGCGGGAATCCGGTCGACGATCTCCTTGATGTCGGCCATCATGATCGCGCGTGTCTCGGGCTTGCTGTACATCTGGTCGAAGTTGTTGATGAACGGCGCCCAGTTCGGCGCACCGATGGTCGTCGTCATTCGTTCCTCTCGATTGCCGAGTTTCTCCGCGCTTTCGTTGATCGCCTTCAGGTAAGCCATCGAATTGATCGTGGCAGGGGTGGCCAGGACGGCTGGACGCGCGCCGCCCGTCTTGACGATTTCGTCGGCGGTCACCTCGATCAGATTCAGTACTTCGATGTTCTTGACCTGCTCCAGAGCGTGCGGGAACGTCGTGCAAGCCGTGTTGCAGGCCATGGCGATCATATCGACGCCCATTTCCTCGCTGGCGCGCAGACCGTTGCCGACGAGCGTGATCAGCTGCGGATGCGCTTCGCTGCGCTTGGCCAACTCTTGCGGCGTTGCATCGGCCGAGGTGAAGACCGGGACGTCGTTCGGCCCGCCCGTGTTGAACTCGCTGAAACGGCCGTACGGCGCGTTGGCATGATCCACGACGATCGTAAACCGCGCGTTGTGCGGCGAACGGTATTGCAGATAGCCCGCGAGGTTCTTGGTGGCAATGAGGCCGCCGTTGCTCGAATCGAACGCGGAGATCCGGAAGGGTGCGTGGCCCTTGGGCGTCTTGCTGGCGATCATGGGGTCCGTCGGCAATTCCGTCTGCGTGATGGCGCGCACCAACGAGAGCATCCTGCCGTGCGTGCTCGGCGAGAAGCCGTCGACCCCGGAGGTTTTGCCGTCGATCTCTTCATCGACCTTGGCGCCGCGCGTCACGCCGTCGACCGCGCCTGCAGCCATCGAGGCTTCGATCATCTCGCGTTGCTGATCGGGTGTGTGCAGCTTGTCGAGTTTGCCGTGCAGTTGCAGCACGGCCGCCCCAAGCGCTTCGGCCCCGAGGTTCGAGTTCCACGACGTGATCTGGTACTTGGCAGTCGGTACGGCAGCCATCTCGCTGCCGTCCAGCGCCTTCGGAATGCCGGGGCGTCCGCCCATGCCCGCTTCGTTGCCGCCATCGCCGACACCGAACGTCGGGATACCGCGGTTGTGAGCTTGGATCAGCACTTCGTCGACAGCGCCGTTGACGTTGTCGATCGACACGCCGCGCATATTGCTTCGGTAGCCGTTCACGTTACGGCCCGGCAACTCGATCGCGCCCACGAAGTCGGGTTTGTACTCGTCGAGCAGCCGGTTCGCGTGCGGCGCAGCATCGGCTTGCTTGTGGTCGAAGTTGACGAACTCGGTGAATTGCGCCGATTCCTTGTTCGCGACGGCAAGAGGAGCGCGCGTCGGTGCTTCGTTCGGCTTGTCCGTCACGATGATGACGGTCTTGCCGACTTGCTGCAGCGCGTGCGCGAGTGCTGCCGTCCCCGGCGGCCCATCGGTTTCCGGCAGCGGCAGGCCCGTTTCAGGATGCGCGCCGACCGAAAAGCCCGTCAGCAAAATGACCTTTTTAATGTGTTCGGGTGCCAGAGCGCGGGCCGCCTGAATCAAACCCTCGGGATTTTTGAAGTGTTCGATATTGCGGCCTTTGAACCATGTCAGAACATGCTTATTCATTTCGGCCGTGAATTTTGCATCGACATCCGTTTGGCTGCGCGCGAGCGTGGCTCGAACCTGCGAATGCGATGCACTCTGCGTACGCGGCGTGCGAGGCATATTGGAAAGCGCGCCGTGCGTTGCGCGCGGGCTGCTCGACTGTACGGTGGGTTCGGATTGACGCGCTTGTCCCGTTTGCGCCGATTCACTACTCGACGGCAATTCGGGCAGATGCGCCGAATTATTAATCGAATCGATTGCCATATTAAAACTTCCTCGGAGAGTTGACAAAAAGAGGCCCGCTCAGGCAGTAGGCCTGATTGCGGTGTCATCGGATATGCGAAGTGACGAGCGAATCTTAGGCGTGCAGTATCACGGCGCCGCCGATGGGGCGAACGTTCGATCCGAAATGCGAAGGAAAAGTGAAAACCCGGTGAGGGGCGTAAGTTTGATGCGTGCGGTATTGGTCGCGGCAGGAGGAAGATTAATTAAACTGTGTCATCGATTATTAAAATCGAGTCAACTTTATTCGATTTTCGTGTGTGAAATCGATTTAGAACGGCAACACGGGGCGACGCGACTCAGTCTGTCAATGGTTCGAATAGATTATATTGCGCCAATACGGCGCGTGCCATTTGCACGAGCAACGCCGAATCCTCGTTTTCTTCGTCGCGCGGGTAGGCAATATAGTAAGTACGCGGCGCAAGTGCCGGCCGAGTGACGAGGTACTGCAGCATCCCGCGGTCCACGTCGGCTTGGACGATCGATCTGGGCAGCGCAGCAATGGCATGCCCCGCTGCCACCAGTTGCGTGATCAGCGAGATGGAATTGCAAGTGCTGTAATTGTCGAGCGACACCCCGCCGGCGCGGAACCACTCGGCGGCTGCGCCAAACAGCGTGGAGGGCGGCGGCGTCAGGACGATGGGCAGATCGACGAGATCAGCCGGTGTCGAGGTCGCACGGGGCGGGGCGAAGCGGGCGGCCGCCACCCAGCACAGCGGGGCGCGGCCGATCGCGATGTCGACGATGCCGGGGGCCGAAACCGGCTCCATGAGAATGGCGACGTCGAGTTCCTTGCCGTTCAGCTTGCGGCTGAGCGCGCTCCCGATGTCGATCGTGAGTTCGACGCGCAGCGACGGGTAACGGGCTTTCAACTGCGTCAACATATCGATGAGGCCGCTCATGGCCGTCGATTCGTTCGTACCGAGCCGCAGGAGGCCTCGGAACGGGTTCGTCGCGCGCGCGGCATCGCCGAAGTCGTCCGCGAGCCGCAGGATTTTCTCGGCCTGCGCCAGCAGCCTGCCGCCCAGCGCGGTCAACTCAGTCCGATAAGCGCCGCGCTCGAATAGCTTGCTTCCTAGGACCTCCTCGAGCTCGTGAATCCGCGCGGAGATGGTGGGCTGCGTGAGATGCAGCCGCCGGGCCGCCGCGTGGAACCCGCCGAGCCGCGCGACCCAGTAGAAAGTCTCGATTTGCCGCAGTGATGCCCGCATGAGGGTGCCTTGATCGGAAATTTCTATCGAAATGGACCGAGATGTCCGATTAGGTTCAATCGGCGGGCGGATTATAGACTGTTAGATGGTGCCGCCGTCAACGCCGCCGGCTCGGACCGGCCATTCGTTTGTCTGTGGCCCCGGCGTCCACTCTTTTATTTTTCGAATTCTTTCAAGGCCAATGAACATGGAGACCTCGAGCTTTCACGCCCTCACGCCCGCGCAGTTGCGCGCCGCCATCCGCCGAGGCGATTGGAGAAAGCCCACGGCTGGCCTCGCGCCCCGCTACGTGCAGGTCAATCTCGCGATCCTGCCTGCTGCCGACGCGGCGGAATTTCAGCGCTTTTGTCAGCGCAACCCGAAGCCGTGCCCGCTGATTGCCGTGTCGGAAGTCGGCGATCCTCGCATGACGATGCTGGGCGCCGACCTCGACATTCGCACCGACGTACCGCGTTATCGCGTTTTCCAACACGGCGAGGAAGTGGCGCAGCCGAACAACGTGCTCGACTATTGGCGCGACGATCTGGTGACGTTCGCCATCGGTTGCTCATTTACGTTCGAGCATTCGCTCATCGAGCATGGGATCGGCATTCGCCACATCGAGCAGGGGCGCAACGTGCCGATGTTCCGCACGGGCGTGCAGACCACGCCAGCCGGTAAGTTCTCCGGACCGATGGTCACGACGATGCGCCCGATGAAAGCAGCGGACGCGATTCGCGCCATCCAGATCACCTCGCGCTTTCCGGGCGTGCATGGTGCGCCTGTGCATATCGGCGATCCTTCGCTGATCGGCATTTCGGACCTGAGCAAGCCCGAGTACGGCGACGCCGTCGACGTGCGCGAAGGTGAGATCCCGGTGTTCTGGGGCTGCGGCGTCACGCCTCAAGCCGCATTGCTGCAGGCCAAGCCCGAGTTCTGCATCACGCATGCGCCGGGATTTATGCTGATCACGGACCTGCTCAATAGCGATTACGCCGTGATCTGATTTCGGCGCAGGCAAAAAGGAGGCCACCGGGGGGCGCCAGCGGTCGGCTACGGGCCGCATCGTTGGAGCAGCCCCTCGAGATGTTCGTCGCGGATGCCATGGGCCTGCAGCCGTGCGACGGTCTGGGCCAAATACTCGAGCGCACTGCCGTGCGGCCTCGCAGCGTGTCGCAGTACGTGTCGCACGAGCGTATCGGTAGTATCGGTGGTATCGGTGACTTCGCCCGCATGGTTGGGCGCCCCTTTGCGCAGCACAAATGTCAGGGCCATGACCTCGCGCCCGCCGTCTAGCAGGCAGGGGAGCCAGCGTGGCCGGTAGGAGTCCATGACGAGCTCGCGGTCCCAAAGCGCCGCAAGCGCTGCATCCACATGCTCGGCATCGATTCGATGCGCGACGCCGCGGCATTCGCCGCCCTCGTCCAGCGCCAGCACGAGCCGCGGCCTTTTGTGCGTGCCTCGGCTGACGCAGGACCATAGACATAGCTTGCGATGGTAGCCCTCGACGAGAGCGCCAACGGTCTCGGCTGCGGGCAGCGCAGGCCGCCAGATGCGTGATCCATACGCGAAAAACCAGATCGGTGCGCCCGGCTGATGGACGTCGAGGGCCTCGCGCAACAGCCATGCGCGTTGCTCGTCGCTCAGCATGCCGCGAGGATTCCATACATTGCAGCGAGCCGCACTTTTGCTCCTTTCGGCAACGAATAGGCGACATTGGCCGGTGTATTGAATGACCGACGGTAGTGTCGTTCAATCGATGCGTGTTGGCATTCTACGAATGCCGCGCTGATAGAACATAATCGAAAATGACTGCCCCAAATGATCGGGTATTTTTATTGGAGGGGCCAGGCGGAGGAGGAACATTGCCGGAGTGTCGGCGCCGATATCGATCGGGCGCCGGGCTCGCCTGTGGTGGCGAGTCGCGTTGCTTGCGGCACGTTCGCGATTTAACCCCTGGGTTTGCCGCCAGTCATGAGTTCCGTTTTCATCGCCTCCGGCAACGACGTTTGATGAATGAGGTCTTCGTACAGATTCAGCAGATCCGAGTGCCCGGCTCGTTCGGCGCGCGCTAAAGCAGTCGTCCCATCCGCACTTCGCGCTGCGATGAGTTCCACCTTGACGGCGTCGGGTAGGTTGGAATGGCCGATTTGCTTGACGAAGCGCATGACCGTGTAGGCATCGCCGCGTTCCATGGCGTGCGCGAGCGCAGGCGTGCCTTGAGCGTCCTTGGCCGCCAGCAACTGCGACTTGATGGTCACCGGCAACGTCGAGTGCAGGATCGTTTTCATCAGGAGCCCGGCCGCTGCGGCGTTTCCGGACTTCGTCGCCCCCAATAACGCGGGCGCGCCCTCGGGATCCTTTGCTTCCAAGAGATCGGCCTTTACCTGTGCCGGGAGGTTCGCCTCCGCGACTACCTCGGCGAAGGTCTCGATGGTATCCAAACTGTTGTAATGGGGCACTTGCATCATGCTGTTGAACACCGGCATGCCGAGCTGAGCCATGACTCCGAGCAGCTTGGCGTGCATGTGCGGCGGCAGCCCCGCCTTGTCGAGCAATCGGCCGTATGCGCGCACGGCTTCGCTGTTGCCGAGCGTAAGCGCTTCAGAAAGCATTGAAGTGCCGGAAGCTTCTCTCGCTTCCAGCATGCCCGCCAGTTTTTCATGATCGATGTGAGCGAGCCCGGTCTCGCTCAGTTGAGCTGCAACGAGATCGAGCGCTTCCGGTACGTTCTCGCGTAGGGCGAGGCCGATCCGTGCTTTGACGACGCCTTCCTCGGCGGTGACCGCTTTGCCCTCGAACCCCGCGGGCATGGTCTTCGACATGACCGCCACCGCAGCGGCGTTCGCATAGCTGACACCAGGGTCGACGAAATCGCGAAATGTAAGGCGCTCGAGCGAATGCAGATCGGTCACCCTGACTCGTTTATGCGTAAGGGTATGGTTCGGGTCGTAGAAGGTTACGACGTAGACCGGTGTGCCTTTGTCGGGATCCGCTTTGACCTTTATCGTCATGGCCATAGCATGCCCCGTGTAGGACTGCGCCGCTGTCTCACTATAATCCGCCACATTGAGGACGGCCGAGGCATGCGATTGCCCGGTCGATTCCAGCTTTTTGAACGCGTTCGCCAGTGACGCGCCGAAACGATCGCTGTCCACGACCGCGCGAGCCGCATCGGGACCCAGCCCTGCGCCATGCAAATAGTTGCGAGGCTGCAAATACTTGTCGCGCCATGCTTTGTCGACAAAATTATCGTAATGCAGTGGGCCGGAGACGGACAGCTTGTCGAAGTCGAACTTGCCGTCGTTGTCGTCGGAAGCAAGGCAATAGGCGAGGGCCAGGTGTCTGCACCACAACTTGTCCACAGTGGTGTCGGTGGGTTCCATGCCTTTTTCGAACGCGATCTGACCGTTCAGGTTGGTCAGCGTTCGTTTCGACGAAAAATAGGGTGCCTCCTTCGTCAACCGGGCGGCGGGAGGCTCGGAGAACAGTGCCGAGAAGGTCCGCCGAGGAACGCGATAGCCGTCGTCGGCCATCTTTCGCGCGCCGTGGGTGTAGAGCAGATGCTGCTCTTGCGGCGCGATCGTCCCCTCGCTCCAGGCATGGTACTCGAGCCGTTCCGCCACTGCGTTTCGGACTTCGGGAGGGAGCGCCGGATCGCCGATCACGCTCATGAAGTTGTCGAAGGCCTTCGCGTACTCGGGCCGCTCGTCCGACTGGTAGTACTGGACTCGCGTGCTCAGGAGGGCGGGCAACGATACTGCCGCACCTACGACAGTAGCGCTCGGTATCGCGTTGGCGACCTGCTGCGACCGATGCAACTGCTGCTGCAAGGGGGAGTGGGTGCGCAAGCGTGCCTGCTGGACCGAGAGCCACATCGTCAGCGCTTCACGGGCAGCCGGCGTATTGCCCCGCATCGTTCGGGCAAGCTCCGTTTCGAGCTCGTCGCGCTGCTCCGGCAGCAAGCTCTTTGCGTACAGATATTGCTCGGACGCGGACTTCTTGAACCACCGCTTGACGCGCTTGTCGGAAAGCGTCGACATATCGGCGACGGCCGTCTGCACGTCCCACGGTTTCTGGCGAGCCATCGCTCGCGGCGGCACTTTAGGCGCAGTGCACTGCAAAGCACTGGCAGTAGGCGGCATGGCGGGCGCTTGCTTCTTGAACGGAGACAGGCATGCCAGCGGCCCTGACAAGGCCCGGCGCGCATTCGACGAGGGGCGCTGAGCCGTCGGCGTAGCGGCGGGCGCCGAGGAGCGATCGGCCGACAACGCTTCGGGCGTAAGCACCGGCGCGGCCGAATTGATAGGCGTGGGCACGCTGACCTCCAGGATGTGGTCTTGGCGAGTAACGGCGACTTCACCGTGACCCCAACGTACCGAAGCCATGTTGCGGATTGCGCTGCACCATCCGCAGTCGAGCTCGAAATTACGAAGTCGCAGGTAACGTTTTCATTTCGCGCTCGTTTTAGAGCGCTTCGATGAGTTCGCCCGGTTGACTCAGGCAATACTCTGCGCAGGCTTCGTGCGCCGCATTCAAGGCTGCGTTGACGGTTACGCCAGCATCGGCCCGGGCGCACAGAGAAATCACGATCGGCGGGGGCGCCGGGCGCATAGGTATCTCGGCGAATTCGCCGCTCGAGAGGGCGTCGGCCACGAACAAGCGCGGGATCGCGGCCACGCCGTAGCCGTCACGTACGAGCTGTACGATGGCGGCCACGGACGGCGAGCAAATGATCCGCATCTGGTCGGTCCGCATGCCATGCTCTATGGCAAGGCCATGCACGATGTGCTCGAGCGCGATCTGTGGGGTCGTTCCGCGCCCGAAGGTCAGCACCGGTCTCTTGAGGATCTGCTGTGCCAGGCCGTCGGAATGCTGCGCGAGCAGGTCGCGCCGCGCGATCCAGCGCACCGGATAGCTGGCGATGGCACGGGACACCACGCGGGCGCTGTCGACGCCTTCGACGCGCAGCGCCACATCGAGTTCGCCCGCGAGCAGCCGCTTTTGCAATGCGGCGCTCGTGTCGACCGAGAGATCGACCTCGAGCGTCGGAAACCGCGCGTTCAGATGCGAGAGGTAATGCGCGAGCCAACTATGTACGACCGTCTCGTTCACGCCGAGCCGCAAGGTGCCGCCGACAACCGGCTCGGCGCCGGCCGCCTCCCGCAGCGCG
This sequence comes from Trinickia sp. Y13, assembly GCF_029522115.1. GTDB lineage: Bacteria > Pseudomonadota > Gammaproteobacteria > Burkholderiales > Burkholderiaceae > Trinickia. The sequence goes on from NZ_JAKWFK010000007.1 coordinate 194,626, forward strand.
CGCGTCGCGTCGATCACGTCCCTCGCGAAGCCGACGAGATATTGACCGGCCGGGGTGAGCAGGAACGTGCGCGAACGCCGGTCGACGAGCTCGCATTTGAGCTCGTCCTCGAGCGTGCGGATGCGCAGCGAGATGGTCGCCGGCGTGGCGTGAAGACTCCGTGCCGTCGCCCGGAAGCTCTGGAGCTGGGCGAGCGTCACGAAGGTTTCTAAGAAGCGGGTGTTCATCGCACCAAGGCCCCTTCACGCCGGCCGGGTTCAATCGGCCGAACCGTAGCCACCGCCGCCCGGGGTTTCGATGACGAACACGTCGCCACGCTGAACGACCGTCGTATGTGTGGCGCCGAAATGCTCGATAGTGCCATTGGCTCGCTCCACCCAGTTGCACCCGGCGCGTCCCTGTTCGCCGCCTGCGAGGCCGAACGGCGGCACTTCGCGGCGGTTGGCGAGGATGCTCGCCGTCATGGTGCGCGTGAAGCGAATACGCCGCACCGCGCCGTCGCCGCCCGATTGACGGCCCCGGCCGCCGCTGCCGCGGCGGATCGCATGCTGCTCCACGACAACGGGGAAGCGCCATTCGATGACTTCCGGATCAGTCATCCGCGAGTTCGTCATGTGCGTCTGAACCACCGAGGTGCCGGGATGGTCGGGGCCCGCGCCCGAGCCGCCCGCGATCGTCTCGTAGTACTGGTGGTCGTCGTCGCCGAACGTGAAGTTGTTCATCGTGCCCTGCGACGCGGCCATGATCTTCAGCGCGCCATAGAGCGCGTCCGTCACGGCCTGCGAGACTTCGACGTTGCCTGCCACGACCGCCGCCGGATAGACGGGGCTCAACATCGAGCCTTCCGGAATCACGATGTCGAGCGGACGGAGCACTCCCTCGTTCATCGGAATCGAACCGGCCAGCAGCGTGCGGAATACGTAGAGCACGGCTGCCTTGCACACCGAGCGCGGCGCGTTGAAGTTACCGGGGCGCTGCTCGCTCGTGCCGGTGAAATCCACGCGCGCCTGGCGGCGCTCGCGGTCGATCGTGACGCATACGCGAATCTGAGCGCCGTCGTCCATGCCGTAGGTGAACTCGCCGTCACCGAGTGCGCTGATGGCGTTGCGCACCGCTTCCTCGGCGTTGTCCTGCACGTGGTTCATATAGGCCAGGACGACCTCGGCGCCGTAGCGGCGCGTTGCGGCCAGCAGTTCGGTCGTGCCGCACTTGCAGGCTGCAATCTGCGCCATGAGATCGGCAATGTTCTGGTCGATGTTGCGCGCGGGGTAGGGGCCCGAGGCGAACAGCGCTCGCACCTGGGCTTCCAGGAACGTGCCGCCGTCCACGATCTGTACGTTGTCGAGCAGGACGCCTTCCTCTTCGATGACCGTGCTGTTGGGGGGCATCGAGCCCGGCGTGATGCCACCGACATCGCCATGGTGCCCGCGTGCCGCCACGTAGAACAGCAGTTCGTCGCGCTCGGCCGCGTGCACGGGCATCACCACGGTGATGTCGGGCAGGTGCGTGCCGCCGTTGTAGGGCACGTTCAGCATGAATGCGTCGCCACGCTTCATCGTCGCGCTGTGCTCGCGGATCACCGTCAGCACGCTGTCGCTCATCGAGCCGAGGTGCACCGGAATATGCGGAGCGTTGGCGATCAGGCCGCCGTTGCGATCGAAGATGGCGCACGAGAAGTCGAGACGCTCCTTCATGTTGACCGAGTACGAGGTCTTCTCGAGCGTCACGCCCATCTGCTGCGCGATCGACATGAAGACGTTGTTGAAGATCTCGAGATGAACCGGGTGGACTTCGGTCGTGATGACGTTGGCCGGTTTGGCTGCGCCCTCGCGCTCCACGTCTTCCTGGTCGAGCCGCAGCGTGCCGTCCTCGAGCATCGTCGCGCGCCAGCCAGCGAGCAACACGATAGTCGAGATGTCTTCGGTGAGCAGCGCCGGGCCCGTGAGCGAGTCGCCGACCGCGAGCGTGTTGCGGCGCACGAGGGGCACGTCCGTCCAGGCGCCGTCAGCGAACATGGCAATGCGCGTGCCGGCCTCGATGGCCGTTTCGGCCCGTCCATGCGCTTGTGCATGGCCGACGGCCGCACCGTTCTCGGTGATGCCCACGGCCTCGATGGCGATCGACTCGACCACCAAGGGCTTCGCTTCCATCACGAATCCGAAACGCTTCTGATGGAGCGCCTCGAAGGCGGTCTTCATCGCGAGCGCATCGCCGAACGGGACTTCCAGGGTCGAGTCGGTGTTCTGGTACTTCAGGCGTGCGGAGCGAATCGTGCGCACGCGCTGGCGCGGCACGCGCTGGGCGAGGACCTCGTCCACGGCCGCGCCCTCGAGTGCCTGATAGCTCTCGCGCAGCGCTGCCACGGTCTCGTCTTCGAGCACGGACTCGATGGCCTTCTCGCGCAGCACGCGCAGATCGGCCAGGCCCATGCCGAAAGCCGACAGCACGCCCGCGAACGGGTGCAGCACGATGCGCCGCATGCCGAGCGACTCGGCCACGGCGCAAGCCGCCTGGCCGCCTGCGCCGCCGAATGCGCACAGCGCGTAATCGGCGACGTCATGGCCGCGTTCGACAGAGATCTTCTTGATCGCCTGCGCCATGTTGTCGACGGCGATCGTGAGGAAGCCCTCGGCAATGGCTTCGGGGGTCATCGTGCGGCCCGTCTCGGCGCTCACGCGCGCCGAGAGGGTTTCGAACTTTTCGCGGACGGTCGCCACGTCGAGCGGTAGATCGCCGTTCGGCCCGAAGACGTGCGGAAAATGATCGGCTTGCACGCGGCCGAGCATGACGTTGCAGTCGGTGACCGTCAGCGGGCCGCCGTTGCGATAGGCCGCGGGGCCGGGATAAGCGCCGGCCGACTCGGGCCCAACCAGGAAACGGCCGTTCTCGAAGCTGCAGATCGAACCGCCGCCGGCGGCCACGGTATGGATGTCCATCATCGGCGCGCGCACGCGCACACCCGCAACCTGCGTTTCGAAGACACGCTCGTAGGCGCCGTCGTAATGGGCGACGTCGGTGGAGGTGCCGCCCATATCGAACGTAATGACCTTACGCTCGCCCGCGGCTTCCGACGTTTTCACCGCACCGACGATGCCGCCGGCCGGGCCCGAGAGGATCGCGTCCTTGCCCTGGAAGTGCGTTGCTTCGGCCAGGCCGCCGCTCGATTGCATGAACATCAGCGGCACGCTGCCCGTCTGAGCCATGACGCGCTCGACGTAATCGCGCAGCACCGGCGAGAGGTAGGCGTCGACCACGGTGGTGTCGCCGCGCCCGACCAGCTTCATCAGAGGGCTGACGCGATGGCTCACGGAAATCTGCGTAAAACCGCATTCGCGCGCGATCTCGGCCACCCGCAACTCATGCTCCGGGAACCTGTAGCCGTGCATCAGCACGATCGCGATCGACGTGATGCCGGCTTTGCGCGCCTCGGCCAGCGCGCTGCGAGCATGCTCCTCATCGAGCGGTGCCAGCGTATTGCCATGCGCATCGACGCGCTCGCGGATCTCGGCGACGCGCTCGTACATCTGCGAGGGCAGCGCGATGTGACGGGCGAAGATGTCGGGCCGCTCCTGGTAGCCGATGCGCAACTGATCGGCGAAGCCTTGCGTGATGGCCAGCAGCGTGCGTGCGCCCTTGCGCTCGAGCAGCGCATTGGTGGCGACGGTCGTGCCCATCTTGATGACTTCGATGCGCCCGTGCGGCAGCGCTTCGCCGGCTTCCACGCCGATCAGTTCGCGGATGCCCTGAACGACGGCGTCGCGATAGCGTTCGGGGTTCTCCGAAAGCAGCTTGTGGGTGACGAGCGAGCCGTCGGGACGACGCGCGACGATGTCTGTGAACGTGCCTCCGCGGTCCACCCAGAATTGCCAGCGGCCGGCGCCTGCGCCATGCGTCGAAGGGGCGCTACCTTGCTTGTCGTGATTCGAAGTCATCTCCATCGGTCTCCTCAAATGGACATACGGCCGTGGTTCCGAAACGAAGACGGTCCATCGGCGAGTGGAGCGGATTATCGAAGCGTGGTCGAACCAGTGTCGAGGAAGAAATTTGAATGTTGGTTACAAGAAATTTTTATGCGCATACCTGCGAACTACACAGCACGAGCGGTTCAACCGGCGGCGGAGACGATGGGGGGTGGGATAACCCTGACATTTCTGTCAAGGAAATATTGACACTGACGGCTGCAAATCCTCGCTGGCGCGTGACGTTTAGGCGACTTAGTATCGTTTCCATCCTTGAAGGGAAACTCCGATTCGGTCGCATGCATCTTGGCTAGGGCAGCGGCCGGTAACGCTTTTACACACGATCCACCTGGAGACTAGCTATGACCACAAAAGCACAATACGCGGGGGACGCGCAGGGAGCAGCAGCGGCCGATGGGCCGTTCGGCTGGTATCGCCGTGCGAGTGCGAGCGCGCGGCGCGCGTTCTGGAGTTGCAAGATCGGCTATGCATTGGACGCAATGGACACGATGTTCCTCGCGTTCGTCATTCCGGCGATCATGGCAACCTGGGGTATTTCGCGGGCCGACGCCGGCCTTGTCGGCACGGTGACGCTGCTGTCCTCCGCACTCGGCGGCTGGGTGGCCGGCATCTTGTCGGACCGCATCGGCCGTGTAAAGACGCTGCAGGTCACGATCGTCTGGTTTTCGGTCTTCACATTCCTTTGCGCACTTGCGCAGAGCTACGAGCAGTTGCTCTGGGCGCGCGGCTTGATGGGCCTGGGTTTCGGCGGTGAATGGACGGCGGGCGCCGTGCTGATCGGCGAGGCGATTGCCGCGGGCGATCGCGGCAAGGCGGTCGGCACCGTGCAGGCGGGCTGGGCGCTCGGTTGGGGCGTCTCGGCACTGCTTTATACGGTCGTCTTCTCGCTGCTGCCTGGCGAGATGGCTTGGCGCGCGCTTTTCGCTATCGGCCTGCTGCCCGCGCTGTTCGTGATTCCGCTGCGCCGGATGGTGCAAGAGCCTGAAGTCCACGCACGGCAGAAGGCGCGCGAAGCGAGTTCCGGCGAGCATAGCTCGTTCCTTCAGATCTTCAGCAAGTATGGCGCCACGACTTTGCGCGCAGCGATTCTGACGACGGGCGCTCAAGGCGGCTACTACGCGATCACCATCTGGATGCCGACGTGGCTGAAGACGTCGCAGCATTTGAGCGTGGTCGGCACGGGTGGCTATCTCTCGGTGATCATCGTCGGTTCATACATCGGCTATCTGACGAGCGCGGCGCTGAACGACCGCATCGGCCGGCGCTTGACGCTGATCGGCTATGCCGTGGCTTCGATGGCGATCGCCTTTGTCTATACACGCATCCCCATGAGCAACGGCATGCTGCTTGCGCTTGGGTTCCCGCTCGGCTTTTGCGCCTCGGGCATCTTCGCGGGCATGGGCGCGTATTTGTCGGAGTTGTTCCCGACGCGGGTGCGCGGCAGCGGCGCCGGTTTCTGCTACAACTTCGGCCGTGCGGTCGGTGCAACGTTCCCGTTCTTCATCGGGATTGTTTCTAAGACGATGACGCTCGGCGCGGCGATCAGCGTGTTCGCGGCTTCCGCTTATGGCCTCGTGATGCTCGCCGCATTGATCCTTCCCGAGACGCGCGGCGCGCAGCTCGAGGATTGATCGACCTCGCTTGGCGCCTGGCCACGCCCAGGTGTCCGAGCGTGCCGTTGCAGGGCTTGAATCCGTCGCGGTCGATTACACGACCGCGACGTTTTTTTGGGAGCGCGCCGCCTGCATGGTGGCGCGCTTCGGTCGTTCGTCGAGCACGAAGCGATTGAACCATCCCGTCACCGTCAGTTCACTGTGCGTCGTGCATCGTGCGATCGTTCAGCCTGTCTTCGACCAAGCGCTTTACGCTTTTCGTCGCTTTCCGATTTAGGCCCGGTGGCGAGTGCACTTCCGACAAGCGGCGGAAGTTTCCAAGATGCGCACGCGCCTTCGCGTTTCGTGTTTCTCGACCGGATTTCGCAAGCGGGACAATAGAAACGCCCTGCTCTCGGTAGCGTACCAAGCTCGGGAGCGAACGCGGCGCTGACGCCCAGCGCCGTACACGCCCTGTGCCCCTGCGGCCGTCGCACCCGCCGCTACGCCAACCATTGCCTCGATGGGCGCCAAGCCCTGTCGGCCGGACATATTCGAACAACATGACGAGCACCGATAATAGCGACAACCTGCCCGATTGCATCTGCGTCGATCCACAAGAAGCCCTCCATCAAGTCCGCGCGCTGTGCGCGCAAAACAAGCTGGCACAAGCCAGGACGCTATGTCGTGAGATCTGCGTTGCAGAGCCGACGTCGGTCGAGGCATTGAATCTGCTCGCGGCGATCGCGTTGCAAGCGCGTGATTATGAAGACGCCATTGCCACGATGCGGCAGGCGCTTCTTGCGGGCGGCAATGCGGCCGTGACCCACTTCAATATTGGCGTGGCACTGCGCGAACTGGGTCGTTTCGACGATGAGGTTGCCGCATACGACGAATCGTTGGCGCATCGCCCCCGCTTCTTCGAAGCGTGGTTCAATCGTGGTAACGCGCTGCGCTTGCTGGGACGTCACGATGAAGCCATTGCGAGCTTTGATCACGCGATAGCCATCCGGCCGGAATGCGCCGAGGCGTTCAACAATCGGGGCAATGCGCTGGGTGACCTAGGCCGGCACGGAGAAGCGATTATCAGTTTCGACCGTGCATTGACTTTGAAGCCGGATTACGCCGTGGCGCATGACAACCGGGGCAATGCACTCGAAGGTCTCGGACGTCATGACGATGCACTGCGCAGCTACGAGGAGGCGCAGCGGTGTGCGCCTGACTACGCGGATGCTCACTGGAACGAAAGCCTGTGCCGATTGCTCATCGGCGACTACGCCAGGGGCTGGGAGAAGTACGAATGGCGTTGGCGCACCGGCACTTATGTTCGCGATGAATGGCCCCGATTCTCGGTGCCGTTGTGGCTCGGACGCGAATCGCTTGCGGGTAGAACCATCCTGCTGCACGCAGAGGGCGGGCTGGGCGATACGCTGCAGTTCTGCCGCTTCGCGACCTCCGTTTCCACGCTCGGGGCAAGGGTGCTGCTCGAAGTCCAGCCACAACTACACCGCCTGCTGACGGGTCTGGACGGGGTGGACGAGCTACTGGTGCAGGGGCAGCGGCGACCCGCTTTTGATTTTCATTGCCCACTCATGAGTTTGCCGCTCGCGCTTGGAACGCAAAGTGACGCGATCCCCGCGTCGCTACCGTATATCACCCCTGATCCGGAACAGGTGTCCGCCTGGGGGCGACGGATCGGAGAGGACCGCGATCGGCTTCGCGTCGGGCTCGTCTGGGCCGGCAATCCGCGACTGGGCATCGCGACCTCGCACGCGATGGACAAGCGGCGCAGCATGCCGTTTGCGCGTTTCGAACCGCTCTTTGACTTGTGCGGTATCGACTTCTACAGCCTGCAAAAAGGCGATGCTGCGCAAGCCCAGCTCAGGGGCAGTCCGCTCGCGCAGCGTGTCATCGACGTCACGGATCAGATCGAAGACTTCGCTGATACGGCCGCGCTCGTTGCGCATCTGGACCTGGTCATCGCCGTCGATACCTCGACTGCCCACCTGGCGGGTGCGATGGGCAAGCCCGTATGGCTCCTGAATCGGTATGACACGTGCTGGCGCTGGTTTCTCGAACGGTCCGATTCGCCGTGGTATCCCAAGGTAATGCGAATTTTCCGTCAGCCTGAGCCGGGCAACTGGCACGCTGTCGTCGATGAAGTCGGCGACGCGCTTCGACAGCTGGGCGATGGATTTAACCGTGCAGAGACATCCGGACCAGGAAATACACAAGGGTGGCAGCACACGCGGTAAGCAGAAGCCCCGCGCGCGTCGAGAAAGTGACAATGGCCGCTATGGCAATGGCCGCAACGGCGGCTGCGGGCGCAGTGTTGATCTCGGTCCAGGCAATGTACACCACGAAGTTCAGAAAAACGGCCATGGGCAGTACTCGCTCGAGTAAGCCGCGCGCCGTGGGGCCCAGACGCAACCGAACGAACACCGGCAGTACCCGCACGGTTATGCTCGTTGCAAACAACGCCAGAATGGCGAGGGCATGCGAAGAGAAGCTCATGCGCCCGCCCTCCAGAGCCGCCACGTGCTGAAGCCTATGCTGGGGAGCCAGAACCAGGCCCGGCCTAAGAGCGTGAACAGCAACAAAGCGACAGCAACGCAGAGCCCGATTTCCAAAAGCCGGCGACGCCATGACGCCGAAATCTGGGGTACACGAGCCTTGAGTTGACCAAGGGACAACACCAGCAGCACAGCACTCGCAGGAAACCCCAGATTGATGTCCCCAACAAGCAGGCTGTGCGGGATCAATTGAGTTGCGAACGCGCCGACAAGGGTAGACAAAACCCAAGCGCCGTAGATTGTCAAACGGATGGCGAGAATGGATGCGTGAGGGTCATGAGGCCGCTCCACGGCATAAGCCTCATCGCCCAACAAATGCGCAAAAAAGGCGCGTCGCACAGGGTGCCGGGGCAATCGCGAGGAAGTGGTAAAGGCGATTGGGATGTATCGGCAGTTGATCGAAATAGCCATTAACAGCATGGTCAGAATACCGAGTCCTTGATCGGCCAACGGCAGCAATGCAAACTGCCCGCTTCCGGAGAAGCCGAGCAAACTGAAGATCAGCACGTCGACCGCCCCCCAGTTTGCCTGTGCTGCTAACACGCCAAAGAGCATGCCGATCGGCAGGAGGGCCACCCCTGTGGGGACAGCGCGGAGAAATGCCGTCCACGGACCATCCGGCGCGATCGGAGAGGCGTGTGTCCCCGACGTCATGCGGTAGCCTCGGCCGAAAGCGTTGCCTCGCTAGCGCGGCGCTCGTGTGCCGGGCCATAGGCACGCTTGTGCCAACGATTGATTTCGATGACCCAAATATCCCGATGCCCGATGGTACCCTGCGCCGGCGCAATATCTGTCGCGTAGTGAATGTAGCGTTCGTCGTCAATCAACACGGCCTGATTCTCGCCAAGAAGCTGTTGATGAACGATTTGGCGAGACACCGGGTCAATGACCTGCGTTTCCCCACCGGCGACGTTGTGGCGCCCTGCGATAACAATCACGCTGAATTCGTGCCCGTCGCGATGCGGTCCCTCTGGCACAGTGACGCCCTTGAATTCGGCGTTTGCTACCACACGGATCTGATTGACGTTGAGGTGGTAGCGTTCATTTTCATCGATTGGGAGCGCATCGAGAACGGCCACCATCAGCGGCGACGGATCGCACTCGAGTTGTTCGCGATGGCGCATTACGCCGCCGGCCTCAGCCAAACGGATGTATTCGGCCGACTGGACGTACTTGCGCTGTGGCAGCAATGCAAAGATCCATTGTCCTTCCTCACGATAGCCGAAGTACTGCGACAGGCGTATCTGTCGCAAGCGCTTCAAACTGTGCCCGTCACGCGGCATATTGTTGAAGGATTCCAGCACTTGCTCAGGCAGCGGCGGCGTATCGATCACGGCGTAGCCGTGCGTTTTGAAGTGGTCCGCACCGGTTACGGTGGCACGCTCCAAGGCGTGTGCGTCCATGAAGTTTTTCCTCGCTGGTAGATCAGGCTGGTTGCAGGTCGAATGTGGCAATTTCGAAGGGTTGCAGCGATTCGATGTGCTTGCGTGTAATTCCTCGATAGAAGTCGCACGCCGATGGTTCGACGACATCGATGGCGGCATATTTCTTTTCGAGCGGGCCAAGACAGAGGCCGGCGCAAAAACCTTCGATCTCGCATCCATGGCAAAAACTTGGATTCTCGTGGCGAAGCTTGGCATGCTCCACGTAGGCAGGTGCATCAAGAAGGCTCGTTCCTTCCTCTATGGAGCCCAGCAGCGTCGAACCGGCCTTGCATGCAAAAACCGAACCGTTCGGCTCGATGCTGAACTGCGCACCTTTAGCCGAACAATTCTTGAAACCGCGTTCGGAGACGGCATCGTGGCCAAGGAGTACCTGGAATATTTGATGCCAGTAACCCGTCAAAACCACACCGCGCTGCCGACCATATTCGACGACGCGCCACAAGCGCTCGACGATGTTCTGTGCTCCGTAACGGGCATAGAAGCTCGGATCGAAATCGACCACCACGCCGATCTCGCCTGCGCCAACATCGACCGCCAAATCGACGATGGATTCGTCGAAGTCATCCCAGGTAGCAGATGTCAGCGCCGCATTGATTGCGATTCGATTACCTTTTGCCTGTAGGCGCCGCAGACCCTGCATAACTAACGGCGTACTGTCGTCACCGTTCTTTAGCGGACGACTCGGGCTTGTGGGTGAATCAAAGCTAACGCAGACCGCAACACGATGGGCAGCAAAACTTTCAGCGACTTCATCGGTGATCAGAGAGCCGTTCGTCACGGTGGAGTAGGCGATGTGCATGCCATCACGCTCGCCATTGCCAAAGCGGTCGAGGACGGCGGCGATGGCCTTCCAGTTAAGCAATGGCTCGCCTCCGAAGAACTGAACCATCACACTGCGAACGCCAGAGGCGCGCGAAACTGCCAAGGCGTTCTCGACGTAGCGCACTGCATCGTGCGGCTTCATGTGCCTGTTCTTCGGGTCGTACTGGTGATCGAACCGCTCTTTGGAGGCATACATTGAATCGTTGAGATCGACCTTGATCTCATCGCGGGCCCTCAGTCGACTGAGGTCGACCTTGGCCACTTCGGCTTCCGCCGACATTTCCTTTCCTTGAATTCCTTCGAAGCAATAGGTACAACCGAAATTGCAGGCGTTGGCCAGAATGAGCTGAATGATGTTGACTTTCTTCTCGATCTCTGTCGGGGTGTTTTTGTCTGTAGCCTCGTCAACTACTATAAAACCGCGCGCCAATAATTGCTGGATCAACTCGACCTCCCGACTGGAAGCCTCGTCTTCGATCCACGATGTCGGTAGTGCTCGACCTGAACGAAATCCCTGCAAGACATTGAGTGCGGCATCATCAAGCATACACAGCCCACCGCGTTTGCGATGATAAACTGCAGTGCGAGCACCCACAGCAAGTTCAACAACGTCCTTAGACAGGGTGTATCTATTGTTCACCATGTGCATCGGGCCTTCTTGCATAATTAGATAAATACAAGGAACACGAGTCGCGTTTGTGAAGCTACGCGACTCGTGCAGGCCTTACTTGCTCAGACGAGTCTTGAGCAGCATACGCTGGTTGCCCGGCAGCGTGCCACCAACAGTCCCGCCTACCGTGCCACCCACCGTACCGCCGACCGTGCCGCCAACGGTTCCACCTACGGTGCCGCCGACCGTACCGCCCACAGTGCCGCCGACCGTGCCGCCAATGGTGGAGATATTCAAAGAGTTGCCTTGCATTGAAATTCCTCGTTGCGTTGAAAATGGGCCAGTGTCCGGCCCGCTGAATGCATCCGTCGTGCGGATGCAAACTCTGATCCACACAGACTGGTAGCCAAGGTACGCAACGGGTATTAGTGAACCGCACATGTCCTACTCATAGCAGGGCACTCTCTTTGTGCGCTACCGAAGACAGCGCCGTGACGTTGTGTGTCAGCGGTATGCTGTCCAAGTCGGGGAAATTCTTAATAATTTGTAGATAAAGCAGTCTATCACGCGCCTTTGGAAGACTGCCCGTCCCGTATAGAAATTAATCTGCATAAAAAGAATTTCTTACCGCAAGACGTGAAAACGTTTACAACTGATAGCAGCCGATAGGGGCGTGCGAAATGCATCGGCTATATCACTGACTTATTATCGGCAGGCATGGATCTCCGGTGCCTCATCTAACGCATTCCATTACACACGAGTTGGCGTGAGCGGCCTTGTAAACTCTCGCGGCTTGCCATTTACTCTTGCTTTTTGCGCGGCACGCGAATGGCACGAACGACGCAGAGCTGGGCGGCAATCGAATTCGAGGGTGTCGATCTGGGCGACAAGCTCCTGAACCGGCGGGCGGGTTGGCTTTGAACGCATTCGGCCAACGCCGCAGGCGTCTTCGCGAAGTTGTAGACGACTTCGCCGATCAGGCTATGAATCCAGCTTCGGTCAGCGATTGTTTAGCTGAAACAAACGAAACACTGCGTGCCCGCAGGCAACACACGGGCGCCGCAAAAGCGCAAGCGCGCGACATTCGACATTCGACATTCGACACAACAGGGAGTCTCATGCGAGCAGATCGGGGCAGCGGAACCGCTGAATACGTGGCGATGCATCGCGCAGCGCATCAATTGCTCGATGTGCCGGCCATCTTCGACGATCCGTTCGCCGTAGTCATGACAGACCCGCGGTTTGCGCGAGCGTTGCTAGCGGATCCAGAGCCGGAGCAGCGGTGCCTGGCGCCGGGCCGTCGAGCGTTTTTGGCTGCTCGCAGCCGTTATGCTGAAGATCGGCTCGCGCTTGCGATCGAGCAAGGTTGCGAGCAGTACGTCGTGCTCGGCGCTGGTTTTGACACCTTCTGCCTGCGAAACGTAGACAAAGCGCTTCGGGTTTTCGAAATCGATCATCCGGCGACACAGGCAATCAAATTGGCCAGGCTGCGGGAGGCGGGGATCGGCATGCCGGCGAGGACCTCGTTCTACGCGGCCGATTTCACGCGTCAATCGTTAGGGGAAATTCTGCGCGAAGCTGGGGTAGACCATCGCCAACGCACGTTTGTGTCATGGCTCGGCGTTGCGCAATATCTGCCGACCGAGACGGTTCGCGCGGCGCTGCAAGACATCGGCTCGTTCGGCTCCCCGGTCGAGATCGTCTTCGATTACACCCTTCATTACGACCTGCAGAGCGCTGCGCAACGACGCGTCTTCGACGAGTGGCGCAGTCTCGCCGATTTCGGGGGGGAGCCGTTTCGAAGCATGTTCACTCCAGACGAGGTGATCGCGTTGTGCGCTTCAGCCGGATTTTCGGCGGTCACAACTGAGAGCCTCGAGGAACTGAATGCACGCTATTGCGCGCCGGCCGGCAACGGATTGCGAATCGAGGGGATCAATCAATTGGCGTACGCCGCCGTGCGCTAGCGTCCCGCCTTTCGCGCGACGACAGTCGGAAACATCCTCGCCCGATCGTCGATGAAGCGGATGTCCTCGAATCCAGCCTCTTCGAGTTGCCGCGCGGTCTGCGCGTGCGTGCGAAATGCGCTCCATTTCGCTTCGATAATCCGTACGAAAAGCAGATGTTGGAGGGCGAGGGCCGTGTGATCTATCGCCGCTGCGTGCCAGGGAGATTCGGCAGACAAAGCGGGCGGGGGTGTCAGAAAGCTCGTGACGAGGTGACCTCCCGGCTTCAGCATCTCGAAGAACGTACGATACAGTGCCGTCACGCGCGCATCGTCGGGCTCGTAGATGTTCAGACCGTTGCTCGTGACGACGTCCGCCTCCTCGGAAAACCCGGGCTGCCAGGCGTCTGCGCAACGGAGCGAGACTCGATCGGCCAGGCCCCGCTGCGACGCCAGCGTAGCGGCGCCAGCCAGCGCCTCCCTGTCCAGATCGATACCCATCAGCCTGACGTCCTGATGTTGCGCGTAATCGAGCAGCAGCAATTCACCCATGAGCCCGCACGGCACCGATGCCATGACGGCCCCCGGGCGCAGCAGCGCCTGCAATTCGGTGCGGAAGAGACCGAACCGCTCGCGAGTCGCGAGCGTTGCCGGCAATTTTTCGAAGACTGTCTGCTCAAGGCTGCCGTCCGCAGCCGTGCCGGGAATGTACGTGACGACACGATGTGTCCACTGCGCATTGAGCCCGCGATTGATGAGCAGGAAGCGACCCAATTCAAAGCCCGTCAGTTCATCGAGCAGCGCGAGTTGCCGCTCGACGCTCGCGCCAGGGGCATCGCCCCCCTCGCGCAGGCGGCCCCTTATTGCCTCGAGGCGCGCCTCCCATGCCACGTCCGAATCTGCGCCATGAGAGATGACTGTGGTCGATGTGTGTCCCGTCATTCGTACCCTCCGAAATGGGAGGATTTTAAGGCAACGTCATGCGAAGTCGAGAGGCGCGCTTGCGCGGTAACGCGATATGCCTTGTTGAACCGCGGCTTGCTCGTGCTGCATCAATCTCCCTGCCCAATTCTGCCCGCGCCGGCATCGGACAGCACGATCGACTCGACCTGACTCGTTGGATCGAGGTGCGTGATGCCGCCCGCTCCCGGGCCCGATCCCGTCGGGGACGACGAGAGGTCGACGAGTTTGCCGTTGACTAGCGAACCGCTATCGGTCAGATGGCCGGACGATCCGAAGCGTTTGACCAGGCGCTGCTCGCTGATGCCCGTCGTTTCGAACGCGTTGTTTTGCGATGTCACGTTGGCATCGACGCCTATGCCGAAGTTGTACTGGAAGCGATTCGACTGCGTCGAACTATCCTGATAGAGATTGTTGGCGACTTCGACATTGCCGAATCTCACGCGCGGGTCTCGCTGCGACAGGCCCGAGAACAGGTTGTGGTCGATCGTGACGTTGAGCTTGCCCTTGTCGCTCGTCATGCCATCGCTCGAGCCAATCAGGATCGACTTGTTATGGCTCAAAAACTGGTTGTAGGAGAAGGTGGCGTAGTTCGCCCCGTCCGTGAAGTCGATCTGATCGCCGGAGATGGACCCGGGCGGCGCGGAGCCATCCGTGAACGTGTTGTGATCGACCCAGAGGTTCTGCGTACCTTTGGCCTCAATACTGTAGACGCGCCCGTGCGGATTGCCTTGCGCATCCTTCCCGGGGAAAAAGTCGTAAGGCGAACTCATCGTCAAATTGCGGATGATGATGTTGTGCGAATTGCTGACGTTGAAACCGCCGCCGGAAACGCCGGCATCCTTTCCCACGCCGATGATCGTCGTGTTCGGGCCGACATTGATCATGTCATGATTCAGTTGGTCCTTCTCGTTGGCGAAATCCCGCTTGGTCAGTTCCTTGCCGTTGCCATCCTTGTTTAGATCGATGTTGCCCTTGATCAGGATGATCTTCGGTGTTGAATTCGATCCATTCGTGGCGTTGTTTCCGCCGAGCGCCTGGACCAGTTGCTCGCGGTTCGTGACCGTGTAGACATGCGAAGAATCGGCCTTCGAGCCGCCCGTCACGCCGCCGTTTTGCGCACCCCATCCATGTCCTGCGGCCAGCGTCTCCCGAGAATGGTTCCCACCGCTGCCAGCAACCGGGGATGGACTGCCGGTCGATGAATGCGTCGCCGGCTTTTCGGACGGTGCGGGCTCGTTCTGCTGATAATGAACGGGAGTCGGATGGCTCGCATGATGCGGCGACGTCGGGGTCGGCGAATCTTTGCGTCGGTGGGCGCCATGACGATGATGAGACGAGGACTTCCGCGTTCCGTTCTGTTGCTTAATCAGATTGGTGAAATCCTGGTGAAGACTGCCCAGTTGAGTTTCGAAATCCCGCTCGAGCGAGGCCAACTGTTGTTGGACCATCGAATCGAACTGCGTCGATCCGGAAGGTGGCAATAGCGGGAAAAGACTGCTCGAATTGACCGTCGTCATCGCGCGCTCCGGCAGGATGGGCTGAGAGGGGCCGAGGAGAAGGGCACCCAACGCGAATGAGATTAAGGCGCTCGCAGCCAAGCAGATCGGGTGCAGCGAAGCTGTGTATTCGGATGCGAAGCGTGCTCAGGAGACCAGATGAGACGCGGCCCGTCCCCGCTGGCGCTGTAACTTCAGCGTCCTTGGGGCATCTTCCCGCAAGCTACGATCCCGGATGGAGGTCTGCGCGCGATGGGCAGCCGCCGTACACCGCGCCTGAAGCCCGATCGCGGCTATCGGGGAGAACACGGGAAAACGCGGCTTCACCGGCGTCTGGCCTTGGCGCTCGCTTTCTTGTCCTTCTGTTTGTCGGGCCGGGACGAGCCCGCGCCGGTAGCGGCCCGCGCCCGAACCGGCACACGCTTCAATTGATCGCGGCAGTCCTGCACTTCGCGCCTGATCTCATAGTTTTCCCGTACGGCGCTGGTGATTCGTTCGTTGCGATCGACCCGGCTGGCGGAGATAAGAATCTTCGTCCCGGCAGCAAGATGCTGGTCGATCAGATCGAGCAGCGCGTCGGCAGCGGGAGGAACCGCGTCGGGCGGCCCGGCCAGGCGGGCAGTCAGGGCGCGCACGGTTGCACGCAACCATTGCCGCTTCGCCGAATCGAAGTCCGCGACATAACGCCACTCGAGACCGAGTGTGAAAGACTCAATCTCTTCGATCTCGCGCGCGGCGATCGTCGCGGCATGCTCGGTGGGGTGCCGGGTACCGACCGACGCAATCAGCTGTTTGCGCGTGGCGTCGATGTCTTTGGCGGCGCTGTCTACGACAGCGGTCTGTCGCTCGGCTGCTTGCTGGAAGCGTAACGGGTCCAGTATCGGCTCGCGGCTCAGCGTCTGCGCTCGTTGGTATACGTCCGAAATATCAGCGAGCACGCCCAGGGTGTAGTGAATGGATCGCGCAGCCCGCGCCAAACGCCGAGTGAATTGCAACGTGCGTAATGCACGTTCGCCGGCAACGCCGCGGGTCAAATGCCTGTTTCGCCCCAAGGCCAGCACATCCGCGGCTCGGTCACCCGCGCGTTGCGCTTGGCCTGCGAGGCGCTGCAGATGGGCCGCGCAGCCTGCGGTTGGCCCTTCGTGAATAGTGCGGCGTGCCTGCGCGCAGCATTCGATCAACTCCGCGAGGGTGTGTTGTGCCGTGGCGATCGCACTGAGGTTCAGTTGCAAATTGGCGTGGTTTTCGATAATGGCCGTATTCGCGTCTGCCGGAGGCGAAGGCATCCTGGCGATGTGCGCTTGCACGTCCCGCGCCGCCTCGCGTGAACTTGCGATCAGTTCGCGTTCGGCCGCTTCGGCTTCCTGCGCCGCGGCCCGCTCTTTCGGGGAAGGGTCGAACCAGACGACGGGGAGCGATTGACGCAGTTCGTAGACGCATTGCAACGCTGGCGTCATCGCAGCGGAAGCCTGTACGCTGAAGTTCACCGAATCGTCGTGAGCGATCTGAAACGCGCTGTTCAGAAGCCGCGTACGCTGTCTCGCACAGTCGGCGGAGAACTGTCGAAGCGCGGGACCCCACACCCGCCCGGAGGCCGACACCGCGCTGTCTGCGGCCAGCGCAGCTTTGCGCACGTTGTTCGCGGCGTCGAGCATATTCGCGTCTCTTCCCAGCATGCTTTCGCAATATTGCTCGAGTGCGGCAAAGGGCAGTGCCAGGCGGCCTGCATCGAAACCGCCCGCATCCTGCGGAAACGTCGACGCCTGCAGCTTGCCGCGCAGCGTCTGGCACCGTGAAAGCAGATCAACGTTGATCAACAGCTCCTCAGTCGTAAGGGCGCCTATGCCCGCGGTCGGGTCAGGGTCGGTTGCCAGCGACTCGCGCGTCAGCGTCGCCATCGTCGAGAACAAGCCGATCAGCGCCTCGCGCGTTTGAAGCAATGCCGAGTCGCGCGCTCCGACCAGGTCCGCGCGCCACTGCTGCGCCTCGGGCGCTGACCGCGCTGCATCCGGCCATGACGCCGTCGAGTCGCCGAACACGCGCAGCGCATCGTCATACGCGCGAGCAGCCTCGTACCAGGATTCGAATCGGGCGGTGAGATCGCCGAGCGAGCGCGACGGATCGCTCGGGCGTGCCTCTGCTGCCGCGAGAAGCTCGCGAGCATGGCCCATCGGCGCAGTGAGTGCCGAGCGCAACGTGCCGAGCAACGCCGGCACGTTCAAATCGCCTCGTAAGAGAAGCGGAAGCGCACTCAAAACATAACCGAGAGACGAAACGGCGGAGTCGCGCTGCTCCGCCCATTGTGGTCGTGTGTCCATCGCACCGGCGGCGGACCGGCGGCCTAGCGCATCGGAGATGGTCTGGAGCTCCGCATCGAAGCCCTCTACCGGAGCCGAGTCGAGCGGCAGCGCGCGAAGCGCGTCGCTTTCGCAATGGTCGAGTGCCGCGCGCAAAGGCGTGAGCACCATCTTGAGCGCACGCAGGTCGCCACGTTCGACACCATGCCGATTGCGCTTGTACTGGATAATGCCCGTAAGCAACCAAGCCTTGATGGCGAACCGCTCCGTTTGGGCGTAGCAATGCGCAGCAGCGCCCTCGAGTCGCTCGAGCTCGCCGGAACTCAGGCCGACCTTGCGCGCAACATCGAGTGCGGCGTGGTATTGATCGGCAGCGGTCTGCCAGCTACGGCCGGCATCCTCGCACTCGAAAAGGGTTTTTCGGAGCGGCCCGTGAATGTCAAAGTTCTGGAATACATCTCTGAAGTCCGTGGTGGCGGAAATGGGATGAAGGGTTTCCGCCTGACGACGCAATTCGTCCGCCCCGTCGGCTAGTGCCTGCGCATCGGCTGGGATGCTCGACAAGGCTACCCATTCCTGCAAGGCCTCCCGACGCTGCGCCCGCCGCGCACCGCCCGACCAAAAATCAGGATGTCCTGCAAGCGACGATTCGGCTTTGACGAGGAAGTCGTCGCTGGTGTCCGACTCCCCTTCGTCGATCGATGAAGTCGACGAACTTGACGCGCTATCGTGCAAACGCATCTCGTCGAACTGCTGGAGCAGGGCGCGCTGAAAGCGCGGCCCGCGCACAATGGGTTGGTCTGCTGCGGCCGAGAGAGCATCGTTGCCGCCGAACTGCGGCGTGGCGGCGCGTCCCCCTCGAGGCGCATGGCGCGCCTGCACAGGGGATCTCGGCAAAAACGCCAGCGCCCCCCGTGGCGAGAGACTGCCGCTACCGGATGGCGTGACTACCGGGCCGGCGTCGGGGGGGGCATCTGCGGCGGAGGGTGGATCGAGCGGCGCGATAGTGCTCGGCAGAGTTGAGCGATCAATGGGCATCGTTGGTTACATGTGCGGATCGGCTCGCGTCAAGCGAGTCGATCGTCGTGGGCCCACGGCGCGGGCTAAGGTTCAGGCGGAAATCGTCAGCATCGCGGAGCGTAGCGGAGGCGGCGAACCTGAAAACACCCCCTCGCGAAGAGGCGTTGCACACAGCGAACACCGATCAGACCCGTATCAACCAGATGGTATGCGAGCGCGTTCGTTCATCGCCTCGCTCTCTGCGAGTGTCGGGCAGGGAAATATTGGGGAATCGATGTTCGCTACGGCACAACGGGAAAATTGATGAAATTCGGCGAGAAATCACGTTATTTCACCGCACGACAGATATCGATATCTTTTACGCCGAGAAATCGTTACTTCGCTTCGATTGTTTTTAATATTTATCCGGCTCTACATGGGATCGATCGATCCAAAAATGATGAGATTCGACATGAGCGCTATGGAACAACGGCTCGTTTGAGTTTGCTTAACGCCTCACAAGCTGTCTAATCATCTATACCATCGATAGATGCAGATTTTTGTTGCACCCCGATTTTCATTGCCGTTCGAATCAGATTTGGCTTCGCTCCGAGCGACACGTTTTCGCTGATTTGATCAACATCAGCCACTTGTCACTGCATTGTACCGACGAAGCCTGGCCATTGCCGGTTGGACCA
Source organism: Trinickia sp. Y13 (assembly GCF_029522115.1). Lineage (GTDB taxonomy): Bacteria > Pseudomonadota > Gammaproteobacteria > Burkholderiales > Burkholderiaceae > Trinickia. Next base: position 214,046 of record NZ_JAKWFK010000007.1, read on the forward strand.
TGCATTCCACCAGGAATGCGAATTGAATTTACAGCATCTGTAGCCGCTCGGCGGCATGACAATCGAAAATCCCGATGACATTTAAAACGACACCCAGTTCTGCGCAAACCACTTACTACTCTCCGAGCGATACGACTCAGACGGCCGAGCCCCATGAATATGTGCAGGGTAGCCCGAGCCGCCGGTCAGTACCGAGCGAACTCGCGCCGCTGTCGGCGCGTCCAAGCCGCGACCGCAGCCAAACCACCGACCATAGCTATAGCTATAGCCCTAGCGAACGCTACGACCCGAACAGCGCAATGAGCGTATTCAGCGCCTGGGGATCGATGCTCTCCGACGATCCGGGCGCGGGACTCGAGAGCAACTGGTTTCACGATCAGCGCAGCCAGTCTGCGTGGGGCGGTAACGCATCGCAACACGGCAATACGACTCATACGAGTGCTGATGCGCCCCCCAGCAGCACGGCCGCCCCAGACTTCCTTAGCGATCTGGCGTCGGTCTTCTCCGCGCCCCCGGGCACTGAACACGAAGGCAGTTGGTTCCATGACCAACGAGCCTATTCGCGGTGGAGCCGTGCGGCCCAAGATAGCGACACTTCCTATGTGAGCGCGCAGACCTCTTTCACCAGCACGACATCGAGTCTTTCATCGCTCTCGGAAGCCGCGAGTCACGTCGCGTCGCATGTACCTCGTTCGAACGCGGGGAGTCGATCTTCAACCTCTATTTCGGGTTCTCATCTCACCAGCAGTGTTTCGTCCTTGCATGCGCTTTCCGAGGCGGGCAGCGCCCCGCAATCGAGCGCGGCGGAACGGCAGAACCGTCTGCCGTCCGTGTCGTCGGGCGGATACAACGCAAGCCTCACCGGCTCGGAACGGGGGGCCATCGCCACGGCGCGCGACGCCGGGCGTTTCCGCGTGGATTCCATCGCGGGCTCCGGATACAGCGCGCGAAGCATGACCGGCTCCGAGCGGCAGGCTATCAACAATGCTTTCGGCACTGGGCGATTCGGCCGGGCGCAAGGCTCGACCACCGCCACGTTGACTCGCGACGGCGGCCTCGGCTCGGAGGAAGCGCGTCGAGCCGCGAAAGGCAAGGGCGTTGCCACCAGCACCGCCAGTACCGCTAGCACCGCCAGCGAGTGGATTGCCGCGTCGAAGATTGTATTCAGCGATGGGGACGGCGGGCCCTTGCCGTCCGACCACTACGTGTATCCGCTGCACACCGATTCACGTGCATCGGGTCTTCCCCCGGAGCGGCCGGCACCGCGTCCGCCGCGCCGCTGACCGCTGCGGCCGGCATTGACCATCGTGCTTGCGTCAAGCCGGCCGGTCGCGCCGGCGGGGCGTTCACGCGCGTAGCCCCCTATTGCAGGCGATCGAGACGGCGCCGCCACCGCGCCCTTGCGTAACCACGAACAACCGGTATCAGAGAGAAAGATGTATTGCAGACGGATAGACAACGTTTCGCTCCCGATCAACCTGTCCCTGTCTCGTCGCCGCGACGAGCAAGAGCCTCCCGCACAAAAGCGGCGAAACGATGCGTCGCATTTCGAGGCGCTCACGTGGATCAACGATCAACGCCGCCGCTCGAATGAGCTTCGGCAGACAGCGGTAACCCGGCTGGACAAAGCGAAACCCGGCCAGAATGTCGAACTCGACCATCTCGCGCTGACCGAGTTGCCTGACTTCCTGGCAGAGCGGGCGTGCGGCGCAAAAGCGATCTCCCTCGCCGGCAACAGTCTGGCAGCGATTCCTCGCGCGATCTTGAGCTTTGAAAAGCTGAAGAAGCTGGATGTCTCCGGTAACGAACTCGGCGCGCTGTCGCCGCAGATCAGTCAGATGACGAAGCTGCGCGAATTGAACGTGTCGCACAATGGACTCAGCGAGCTTCCCGACGAAATCGGGGGAATGTCCAGTCTCGAACATCTGAACGTGGGCGACAACGCGCTCGGAAACCTGCCGCCGACAGTCGGCGGACTGGGCGCGCTCAAGACGCTCAGAGCGAGCGGCAACATGATGAAAGACCTGCCGGCGGAAATTGCGCGCTGCACGCAACTCGAGACGCTCGACCTGTCGCGCAATCACTTTGCGCTGCTGCCCAGCGAGATCGGCACGTTGGCGAAGCTCGAAACGCTGAATGTCGCGAAAAATCAATTGGCGGACGTCATCGACACGGCGCCCGTCGTTGCACCCGACGAGCCGGCCCAACCTCGCGCGGCCGCGCGCTACCGCGCGATTCCGGAGTCGATCGGCAGGCTGAAATCGCTGCAGCGCCTGGATGTCAGCGGCAATCCGTTGGCCACGCTGCCGAACAGCTTCGGCCCTTTCGAATATGCGTCGAAAAGCCGACTGGAAATAAAGCTGCAAGGCGCAGGCACGTTTTTGTCAAAGGGCATCCGCATCCAGATCGATAACACGCCGCTTCCCGTCGAGCTCGAACGAGATGGACGCCTCGGAAAATTGACCGGCGTTTATGCGCCGCGACCGCCCGTCTACGAGCCGTTGTACAGTAAGCAATTGAACCGGGCCGAAGAGGCGGGTGAGGATGACGGCGAAGCGCCGCAACCGTTCGAAGCGAGGCCACAGCCGCTGGCGCAGATGGCAGCAGTCATGCCCGAATTGCTATCGGCCTACTCCGCGCTCGGCGCGACAGGCGCCGACGTCGCTGCGCTCAACGAGCTCCTGAGACAGGCAGCCATGCACCAGGTCGCTCGCGCCGGCGTCATGGAGCAGGCGCCCCCCCAGCACGCGCGCCCCGAGCACGCGGTCCAACTGCCGCAAGAACCTGCCCATCCGATACAGACTGCGAGGTTTACGCCGCCCCCATCCGTGCGCGGCACGGGCGATGGAGCGACTTTCGAATTTAAGCCGCCGCGGCACAAGGCCGTCAGTACCGGCGCACACAGCGTGTTCAGCGACTCGTCGGAAGATCTCGACGACGAATTCGAGGTCGAATCTCTGTCACACGTGCGCAGCGTGCCACCGGTGGTCAAGACGCACCCGGCCGCCGGGACCGGGCAGGTGAATGCCGCGCAATACTCCGGCGTCGCGCGGACCATGCCGTTGTTCGGCCCTGCACCGGTTCCGGTCGTGCCCGCACAAACGATCGGGACGCAGCCGGTCCCGATGGCTTCGACCTCGGCCCAGCCGACGCCGATCACGTTCGCGCAGCCGATGCCTGCCGACCCGATTCTCGCGGGTGCATACGCGCATGCGTCGCCGGTCGACTCGAACGCCGAATTGATCGCGCAGATCGTTCAACAAGTGGCAAACATGATGCGGCCGCGCGAACCCGTGCCGCCGCCCATCTATGCCGCGCCGGTCTCCAGCGAGAGCGAGGAGTGGTTCGACTATACGGAAGCGGCATTCGGCGACCCGGACCATCAGTTCAACCTCGATATGATGGGTCTTCACGACGTGCTGCACAGCTCTCTGTACGGTCTAGCCGACGCGCACCGCGGACGCCTGTATTTGCAGGACGAAGAGCTCGATCACCGCGTCGAGCAGGCGAAGCTGCGCGCGACGCGCAGCCCTCAGCCCGGTGAGACGCTTGCGCGCAACCTGCGCGCGCTCGGCGGCATGATGTTCCGTCAGGATGTCATTTGCCGTCTCGCGGAATCGGTGGCTGAACTGAACAAGCAAAAGAAAGCGGCGGACCCTACCCGTTCGCACCTGATCGAAGACCCGCTACTGATCGCGTTTGTCTATCAGACCATCGTCTGCCGAAGCAACGAACTTCAGATTATCGGCTTTGGCGAGATGCGCAACTCTTTGGAAAAAGACCCCAACCTGCAAAAGATTTTTGGTCTCGTCGTATCGCCGGAAAAACTGCCGGAAATCCAGGCGCAGATCATGAGCGAAGTGCGCCGGGCAGAGAGCAACGACGGTGGCAACGATACTCGGGCGTTCCTCCATGCCCAGCCCTTCTGGAAAGAGTTCCTCGAAAGCCAGAAGAAAGCGGTAGCAGCGGAATGGCGCGTTAGACACGGTTTCCGGTAATGCGCCGTCGCAGTCGGCGAAACAGCGTACCCGTGATCTGAATGGGACAAATCCTGATGGGACACAATAAGTTTTCAATTTTTTCGTGCGGCGGAAGCCACGCAGCCAGCTGCATTCCGCCCGCACCGCGGCCGAACCATGGCCGCACGGCCGGTAACGATGGGCCGCAGCCGGTTTCATCGAGGGCCGCAGGGCTCGACGCGAGACTCGCGCCGCTGAGCCCGAGACGACGCGCGGCGTTTAGGAACGAACTCGACAACTGGGCCAAATATGCAAAGAAAGACAGAATGGGCGAGCCGACTGAAAACCGGGTCGAAGCCGCCGAGCGCATCGCGACGGCCGAGATCACGCAGGCGCGCGAGCTCGACGTATCGGCGCTGAAGATCAGACGCCTGCCCGCACGGATCGACAAGCTCCAGGCATTGGTGAGGCTCAATGCAAGCAATAACGAGCTTCAGCGCGTGCCGGAGGAGATCGGCGCCCTGTATCGGTTGCAGTCACTCGACCTCAGCGGCAATGAACTGCACGAGCTACCGACGTCAATCGGGCGCCTGGCACAGCTCACGCGCCTGAATGTCAGTCGCAACCATCTGGCGCGGCTGCCGGACGAACTGGAAGGGCTCAGCAATCTGCGCAGCCTCGACGCGCACGCGAACCAGTTGTCGCGAGTGCCCGCGTCGCTAGGCAAGCTGTCGCAGTTAAAGGAAATCAATCTGCACAAGAACAGGATATGGACGCTGCCCGACGCATGGGATGGCCTGTTCAAGCGCCTACGGCAGATCGATCTGAGTGACAACGCGCTACAACAATTTCCCGAGGTGTTCAAGCCCGGCATCGAACCCATCGAAATTCGCTTGCAGAACAACCCGATCGCGCGGCTGCCTGTCAGCTTCGGCGGTTTCGAATATGCGAGCTGGCTCAATGATCATGAGCTCCGTAACGCGTTGCGCACCATCTTCGTTCATACGGAAAACACGGGGCTGCGCATGGGGCTCGTTCAGGAGGGGCTCCTGCAGCCTGGTCGCGGCATCGATGCTGCGCAGATTCCCCTGCGCGCGAGCGAGCGCCCTGCCGCACCCGGCGAGTTGGAGGCAGACGTCGGATCGGTGTACTCGGTGCTCGACTATATACGCGAGCACGGGCAGCCGGGGCAGATCGAGGGGATCGAGCGCGTCGGATTGACCGAGCCGCCAGGCCCGTCGGGGCCGAACGTATCGGGCGGGCCGCCGGACTGGACCAAGCCGAAGCCAGAGACCGATGCATGGCTTAGCGAACAGGCGCAGGCCTATGCCAACCGACATGGCGCTGCGCCTGCTGCGCAGCCGCAACTTCAGCCACTGCAGCAACCCGTGTCGTTCGACTGGGCAGCCTGGGCGCATGCGGGGCTGCCTACGGCAGCCGCAACCAATCCGCGCACGGCAACGCCACGCTTCAATTTTCAACTGGGGCCTCAGCCGGCGCAGCCAGCGATACAACCGAGGTCTCAGCACACAACACCGCAGATGTCCCATCAGACGTCGGCGGGCGTCGATGCCCATCTGATTGCACAGATCGCCGCGCAGGTGCTGCACGCACGGCAGCCCACGCCGGCGCCGACGCCAGTACCGGTTCGGCCTGCAATGCCCAAGCCTGTCGCGCGGCCAAGCCCGCTCGCCGAGCCGTCGCCGTTCGTCACCGGAATGGGAGTAGGCATCGGGGAGTCGTCGGCCAGCACCCCGCCGTGGGGCGCCTCACCGCTCGCGAACAGGAGAACGTCGGCCGCGGCGGGTGGCGCCCGCGTCCCGCCAGCGTGGATCGCTCCCACGAAGGCCGCGGATCCGCCGGAGGAGCAATCGATCGACGAAGCCTATCCGTGGGGCAGTTCCTCATATGGTGAGGTGTACTCCCAACAGGGTTATGCGATGACCCCGCCGGGCCATGCCGAGGACTACCGCAATGCGGACGGTTACGGCTCGCAGCACTACGACGAACCTGCGCGGGAAGATCCGACAGACTTTCTGACGCAAATCGAAGAAGCGATGACCCGGTTCATGTCGATGTAAGCAAACGCCGGGCGTCAACGAGTCGCCCGGCTACGCACGAACCGCGAACGTCATCAGGCTACCGGTATCCGGCAAACAAACAACAGGTCACTTATCTTGAGCAAAGTCAACAGCACCTCCGATCTCCAGTCCATGTACAGTGCGCAGGCCGACGACCCATCCGGTCCGCCGTCGCGCGTCTCGTCGTCGCGCAGCCTGGGCGCGAGCAGTGGCGTATTGCGGGATCTGTCTCCGCGTCGCTCCAGCGTGTCGTCGGCAAGTACCTCGTATGCGAGCGCGGCAAGCTCCTTCGGCAGCGAGCACGGCTCGAATGCGGGCTCGGCATATGCGCTGTCGCGCACGAGCAGCGCACGTTCGAGCGATAGCGCATGGACCTTCTACTCCAAACCGCACAGCGAAGTCGGCTCCGTCGCGGATGCCTCCATCGACGACATAGTCGAGCAGATGTCGCAGGCGAGCGCGCGATACTCGAACGCTTCCGTAGCGAGCAGCGGGCACAGCACCCATAGCAGCAGCCGCATCGAAGTCGATCCGAATTCGGGCAAGGCGCGCTATGCGGACCGCTCCTCTTCTTCGAGCAAGGCCTCCGAAGTGCTGTCGGAAGCGGGGGACCTGCCACCGTATCGCCGCAGTCTATCCATCGGAGGTGGACGCAGCAGCGTGGGTTCCGATGTGTCCTCCCACGCAGCGTCGGCGGCCTCGTCCCCTACGCCGTCGCGTAGACGGTCTGGCTCGAGCAGCGCGACCTGGAGCGAGACGGGCAGTTTCCATCTGTCGGACCACAGCAGTATCGGGGCGGCGCTCGCCACGCGTCGAATGGGCTATTCGAGCGATTCGTCGCGACGTCTTACGTCGGACGAGGGACCGAGCAAGGCGAGCGGCGTGCCACCAAGCGTACACGGCAGCCAGTACAGCATCGCGCCGAGCTATCGCGCGAGTCTTACACCGTCATCGGAGTTCGCGGTGCGGGCGGCATTGGCGGGCGGCCGTTTCAATCGCTCGGATTCCCAGACGGACCGCCGATCGTCCGTGTCGGCGAGCACAGTCAGCAGCCTGCATCTGAGTGAGGAAAACGACAGACTCACGCCCCTCCCGCCGTCGCGGTTCCGCCCGGTCCCCGAGTCGGTGTCGAACGCGCCCAGCGAAATTCGCTCCGCGCTCAACTCCTCGCGGCTCAGCACGGCGTTGAGCTCCTCCCGGCGACTCGGATCCACCGGGATTGCGCCGCGCGTCGCGCGGGCGGATATAGAAGCGCTGTCCAATGCGAGCGTGCTGGAAGGGAATCTGCGTCCGGCCGGACGCAGAAACCCGCAGATCTCGCCCGATGAATTTTGGGCCTTCTTGGACAAGTAACAATGGCCCTGCGCACCGCGCTTTAGCGTACGCCCGCCAAGCGCAGTGATTCGTCGATGGCATCGATCAAACGCTCCACGATGCGCGCTATATCGTCGGCTGTGCAAATGAAGGGCGGCGCCAGCAACACGTGATCGCCCGACGCGCCATCGACGGCCCTCCTATCGGATCGACCATCAGCTCCGCTCGATCTTTGTTGATTCGCTGCCGTCGACGAGGGTTCGCATTGATACGGCAGCCGCCACCCGGGCCACGCTAACGTGCGTGCTCATGCCAATTCGCACAATGAGCCATTAACTGGAGAGAGGGCCATGAAGATCGCGCCCGGTTCAGACGCCTCCGGCAGTTCGGATATCTCACGGGTCGGGGGCAGCGCGTCCGGACCCACAGCGGCTGCGTCAAGAAAACGTGCGCGCTCACCGGGCTTGCTATCGGAGCTTGCGGACATTTCCCGTCCCGCGCCGGCCTTGCGCCGCAGTGCGTCCACGTCCAATCTCCCAATCGCGTCGGAGGTCGAAACGCCGCTCTTGCACGAAGTGATTGGAACGGCGCGCGCCGGCGAACTCGACGCTCGTTTCGGCAGCCTTCAGCCGGTTCGAACCAAGAACGACGACGGGATTCACGAGTGGGAGCGTGATGCTCGAGGGCGGCCGCTTGTGCACCCCAATCGCCTGCCGTTGCAGGACAGGACGGGGGCACAGCCGGGGCTATCCAGAGCCGAGTTTGAGCGCGCGGTGGATATTGAAGCGCTCAAGCGCAAGGAAAAACGCTACATCTGGGCAGTAGGCGCCATGGGTCGCGTGTTCGTCGGCGAGGAACTACCGCTTGGTCCTGATCCAGTCAGTGGAAAGACGCGCTATCAAGGCCACCCACTGCTTGTAGCAGGCGGCAACGCCCGTATCTGCGGCGAATTTGACTACAACGCCCAATCGGGCAAGCTCAAGCTGATCAATAAGTCCGGACGTTACTCGCGATACGAAGACCGTTCCGAAGCGCACCTAAGCGAAGTGGCGAGCGTGATCGGTCAGTGCGTGGCGCCGCTCGGCCTCGAGGTCGAAACTGAGTTCCTGTCGGGCAAGGAACCAGAGCCCTTGATTCTGCCGAATGTCGATCCTGCGCGTGTGTCGGGTGGGATCCGTACCGAAAAAAGGGCAGACGAGAACTGAAGCGTTTGCCTCCCACCGGCGAGGTCCTCGCCCGTGACTCAGCGCCCCCACTGCCCATTTCGGTCGAGCCTCGCATACGGTTCGAACTTGCCGTCGTGCACCGTCACGGCCATGAACGCTGCATTGACGCGATCTCCCTTCTGATCGAACGCAATGTCCCCGGTCGCGCCGTCGTACTTCTTCAGCGCGTGCAGCGCGGCCTCGATATCCTCGGGCCGGCTCGATTTCGCGTGTTTGATCGCCTCCGCGGTCACGCCCACCGCGTCGTACTCATACACCGAATAAGGTCCCGGTTCGCGGCCATATGCTTTCAGATAGGCTTTCACGAACTGGCGGGCGCGTGCGTTGTCGAGAAATTGCGGCAATGGCGAAGTTGTGACGATCATGCCTTCGACCGCCTCGCCACCCTTTTCGATGAGCGAGCGATCGGCTGCTCCGTTGCCCATGAAATACCCGATGCCAGACTTGGCCTCGCGCAAATTCTTAGCAAGCACCGCTGCCTCGGTGTAATACCCCGTGAAGTAAAGCACGTCAGGGTTCCGCTCACTCACCGCTTTCACGGTGGCGAGATAGTCCTTCTGTCCGGGCGAGATCGCATCGTCATACACCACGTCCACACCGTCGCGTTTGAGCGCCACCACCGCACTTTGGGCGAGTCCTTGCGAGTACGTGCTGCCATCGTTCATCACGGCGGCGCGCTTGGCATGCAATGCCCCTTTCATGAGGCTCGCCGCGAGCACACCTTGTGCGTCGGTGCGGCCAATGGTGCGAAACGCGTTATGCCAGCCGTGCTCAGTCAGTTGCGGAAACGTCGAAGCATCCAGCACGTATGGAATGCGCTGAACGTGAAATACGCGCAGCTCCGGCAAGGCGGCGCTCGAGCAATACCCACCCGCGATGGCCACCACGCCTGCAGCAGCAAGCTTGCCAGCCGCTTGCGCCGCTTGATCCGCATCGCAAGCATCGTCTTGCGAGATCAATTCGATCTTTTTGCCCAGCACGCCGCCGGCCGCGTTGATCCTGTCCACCGCGATTTTCGCGCCATCGACGATGTCGATGCCCGCGTCTTTGTAGCTGCCAGACAAGGGGGCGAGGACCCCCAGCTTGATCGTTTCGGCCGGTCCGCCGGCGAACGCAGCCGCTTCGGGGAGTCCCGCCGCCAGCGCAACCACGAGCGACGCGACAGGGTAACGAGCGAACCGGAAGCGAAGCGAGATCCAACGCGCAGCGATGCTACGACTTCTCTCGATTGTCATTTCGTCGTCTCCTAGATAGTCGTCCACGGGCCGCACGCGAGTCGCAACCGTTCGAACGCTCCACCGGCGACTGCGACGCCCATTAGCTTGCATTGTAGGCATGCGATCGTGAACTTTCGCGCCGAGTCATCACACTCGGTAAGTACCGGCCTGATGCCCAAGGTCGGAGCGACGCGGCTCAACGCAGTAGCGCTGGGTAAGAATCGAACCGAGAAAAGGTGCGGACCCCAATGCGTCAAACCGTAGTCGCATCGATGCCAGCTTGCTCGCCCGCGCTTAAAGACATTCGATCTCAGCGCGCAGGGGCGCGGCGACGAATTCCAATAAATCAATTGACAGTGAAAGAGAATGGATTCCGATCTGTTTTACAGGAAATTCTGAGGACGCGGCGTGTTGACCAAAAAAGGCGCAATGAAAAAGGTCGCCGCCGTTCAATGACGAGTCGATGTCGATCTTCAGTAACAACATAAAGTCGGACCATATAAAGCGACTACTAAAAAAGTGCGGGAGCGTGCTCGCCGTCTGCAAGCTACCGGGTCCGCCTTTTTTCAGCCATGCGAGCACCCGCTTCGTGCAGACTGGGCTCGCCGCCGTGGAAAATCATGCCGTCATCGGGCTTTCACGATTCTCCGTAGGTGCATTTTTTCCGGTGAGAATTTATGCGTCCCACATATTCGACGACGATAAGTAACATATGCCTATTTCCGGGTCGTTATCCGAAATAGATCGAAATAATCCCCCACGGCCCCTTGTAGTCAGGCTACTTATGCGCTATTACTAGTTCCGAAGTTTGGCTACATACGCGCGGCAAGCCGTTTCGACCAAAAGTCGTCATCGGCATCAATCCTCGCCGCATCGCATGACTCAGTTTCATCCGTAAGACGCTTTGTGCCGGGACCTCGGTCCCGCGCGTTTGCTCGCCCATGCGCGGCGTATGGCGCCCGTTGCGAAGCGGTGCATGACCAAGCCATCAATCACGGAGACAAGCCCATGCAGGCAAAACGTTTATCCCTCGCATTCGCTTCCGCAGCACTGTGTCTGTTCGCTCAGTCCGCGGCACACGCGGTCGAGCCCGTCACGGATAGCGCATTCATGGACGACATGGCGCATCGCCGTGCCGATATGCTGGTGCGTCAGCTGACGCTCGACGAGAAGTTGCAACTGATCCACTCGAAATACCAGATGAGCGACGTGCCGGGCGGCGGCGCAGGCTACATCCAAGGCGTGCCGCGCCTTCACATTCCCGATATCAACATGGTCGACTCGGCCACGGGCTCGGGCAGCACGGTGCAGCCGAGCACGACGTTTCCCGCGACGATCGCGCTCGCGGCCAGCTGGGATCGGTTCCTGGCTTACCGCTTCGGCGCCACGATCGCCGATCAATTACGCGAGCAAGGTTTCTCGATGGGGCTAGGCGGGGGCACGAACCTAGCGCGCGATCCGCGCGGCGGCCGTCTGTTCGAGTATCTCGGCGAGGACCCCGTGCTCGCGGGCGAGATGCTGGCGGCACGCACGCGCGCGACCCAGGACCACCGCGTCATTGCCACGGTCAAGCACTATGTCGGCAACGAGCAGGAAACGAACCGGTTCGGCGGCAACGACACGATCGATGAGCGCACGCTGCGCGAGCTCTATCTGTTGCCGTTCGAGATTGCAGTGAAGCAGGGGCGGCCCGGCAGCGTGATGTGCAGCTACAACAAAATCAACGGCGATTACGCGTGCGAAAACGCACACGTGCTCAACGATGTCTTGAAGGGCGATTGGCGCTTCCCGGGCCAGGTGCAATCGGATTGGGGCGCCGCTCATAGCACAGCCAAGGCGATCAACGCCGGGCTGGACGAAGAGGAAGATGTCGGCCCGACCGTATTTTTGACCCCCGACCTCGTCAAGCAGGCGCTGACTAGTAATCAGATCACGCAAGCGCGCCTGGACGACATGGTGCGACGCAAGCTCTACGTGATGATTCGCACCGGCGTGATGGACGACCCGGCCAAGGGCGGCCAGCCGATCGACTTCGACGCCGCTCGACGTTTCGCCCAGCACGCGGAAGAGCAATCGATCGTTCTCCTAAAGAATCAAGATCGTCAATTGCCGCTCGATGCGGCTAGCGTGAAGAAGATCGCCGTCATCGGCGGCCACGCCGACGTCGGTGTCATCACCGGTGGCGGCTCGGGCGATACGCGCGACCCCGTGACGGGCGCATTCCCCGGCTGCGGCGGGCTCACCTTCCCAACGTCGACGGGTTGCAGCTGGTGGCCCAATCCGTGGATCAAAGTGCCCACGCCCCTCACGGCGGCGATCAAGAAGCTCGCTCCGAATGCGACGGTCACGTTCGCCGGCAGTGAAGACATGCAATCGCCGTTCAGGGCCTACACGCAGCAGGAAATCGATGCGGCCGTGAACCTGGCGCGGCAATCAGATGTCGCGATCGTCGTCGTCACGCAACCGTCCGGCGAAGACTTCGGCGAGCTATACAGTCTCGCGCTCTCCAATCCCTCGAATCAAGACGCCCTTGTCCAGGCCGTGGCGCAGGCCAACCCTCATGTGATCGTCGTGCTCGAAAACGGAAACCCGGTATTGATGCCGTGGAAGGACCAAGTGTCTTCCATCGTCGAAGCCTGGTACCCGGGTGAAGGCGGCGGCAATGCGATCGCCAACGTGCTGTTCGGCAAGGTCAATCCTTCGGGCAAGCTGCCGGTCACGTTCCCCTTGCGCGATGCGGATACGCCTACTTGGAACAACGGCACGCCAGCGCAAAACCCGGTCTACGCCGAAGGCCTGAAGATGGGCTATCGCTGGTACGACGCGCAAAACATCCAGCCGATGTTCCCCTTCGGGCATGGCCTGTCGTACACGCACTTCGCTTATTCGAATCTACGCGTCCACCCCAACTTCGACGGATCGACGACGGTGTCGTTCTTGCTGCGCAACGACGGCCCCGTGGCGGGCGCCGAAGTCCCGCAGGTCTATTTGGCAGGCTTGAGCGATCCGGTCGAGCCGCCGAAGCGACTGGTCGGATGGGAGAAGGTTAGTCTGAACCCGGGTGAGATGCGCCGTGTGCGCGTGACGGTGCCCGCACAAATGCGGCGTATCTGGGATACGAGCAAAAACCGTTGGAAGATTGCCAATGGCGGGCGGTTCTACGTGGGCGCTTCGTCGCGTGACATCCGTCTCGAGCAATAGCAAAAAAAATAGCAGTCTGAATCGGAGGCAAAGTTAGGATGCCTAAGCAACGTCGGCACTAACCGAAGCCTGCGATGGCCGATCGAGCATTCCTCGGTCGGCCGCTTTTTCCGTAGCGTCGGCCCCGGGTCGCGCGTCTTGCGTTACGGGCGCGCGCTCCGGTTCGCGGTTGCGCTGCATCTGTGCAAAAACGTTCTTGCGATGCATCTCTTCCGTTCCGCCGGCGCTGATCATCGCGAGCGCATCGGCGACAAACGTCGATAGCGCGCCGCTTCGGTACCCGTCGCTTCCGTGAATCGCGAGCAGGTCGAGCGCCGATTGAGTCAAGTCCTGCGCGGCGACGATCTTGGCGATGGAGCAACTCTCCAGTGCCTGCGCTCGATCCCTCAGCAGTTCATCGAGCGAGGCCAATGCCATCCAGCGCGAACGCTGCGCGCGCATTCGCACGTCGACGAGCCTGCGCTGCACATGCTGATGGGTGTCGACGGCCACGCCCAGTATGCGGCGTGCAGCCGCGTGTCGAAGTGCGTCTGCGAGGAACGGTTCGACCACGTTCGCGCACATCAGCGCGAAATACGCGGTATTCATCGACGCGATGCGCATGAGCGCGTGCAGGCCGTCTCGCGGCGAGCCGAGCAGATGCGCGGCATCGATGCGCACGGCGTCGAAGCGCAGCTCTCCGATCGGCAGATCGCGCACGCCGAGCGTGACTTGCGGGGCGCTGCGAGCCACTCCGGCCATGCCGCCGTCGATCAGCACCATTGCCGTTTGGGGTTTGGCGGCGGCCTCGTATCGCGCCGCCACGAGCATGAGCGATGCGTGCGGCGCCAGGCTGATGTTGTACTTATGACCGTCGAGCCGCAAGCCGTCGCCGTCGTCGCTCAAGCGCGTTTGCAGCGCGCGAATCTCGCTACCCGTGCCGCTTTCGGAGATCGCGGTCGCCCCCGGCTCACCGCCGACGAGGCGCGGTAGCAACGCCGCCCGTTGCTCCGGCGTGCCCAACGACTGTATGGCGTCGATCAGCGTCGCCTGGTTTGCCACCGCCATCGCGAATCCGATCGAACGCATCGCGCCGCACAGGCCTTCGAATGCCGCGATGAATTCGAAAGGGTCGTGTTCGAGCAACGGCAGGCGCCATATTCCAGCATTCGTGACGGCATGCCATGCCTGCCAGTCGAAGCCGTTGCCATCGCCGCTGCCGGCGCGTGCATGGCGCAGACCGAGATCGCGATAGCGCCGGTTTTGCCGCAGTTGACGCTCGGTGTAGGCGAAGTCCATCGCATTGCCGCGCAAGGCGTCCCGCAAGTTCGAATGCGCGAACTATAGGTGTGACGATAGCGGGGCGAAACTGGCAGGAATGTCAGTGAGTCGCTTGCTGGGATTAGATCGAGCGATGATCGCACCGTGACGAGGTACGCGACACCGCAGCGAGACCAGGCGGCGCTATCGCCCGCATAGAAAATGTCAATTGGGGAACGGTTGGCGTTCATCCTAGATTCAATAGACGACGCACTGCGTCTCGCCCGACGCTGCGCGCGTTCCCCATACCGCAGAATATGATCGGCCACGAGAGCCGACACGCGGGTCCTGTCCATGAAGGAGGCTCACAATGGCTCAGTTGAAAGGCTCCAAGACGGAAGACAATCTCAAGGCCGCATTTGCAGGCGAATCGCAAGCGAATCGCCGCTACCTGTATTTCGCGGCGAAAGCCGATGTGGAAGGTCAGAACGACGTGGCGGCGCTATTTCGCTCGACAGCCGAAGGCGAGACCGGCCACGCTCATGGTCACCTCGAATATCTCGAAGCGGTAGGCGATCCGGCAACGGGATTGCCGTTCGGCACGTCGCGGCAGAACCTGCAAGCGGCCATCGCAGGCGAAACGCACGAATACACCGACATGTATCCGGGCATGGCAAAAACCGCGCGCGAGGAAGGCTTCGACGAGATCGCCAATTGGTTCGAGACGCTTGCCAAAGCCGAGCGTAGCCACGCCAATCGCTACACGAAAGCGCTCGAAGCCTTGTCCGATTGATCGCGGGTTGCGCGGTCGTCCATCGTTCGCCACGGCGGCGCCTGCGTTGCGCGGATAAGGCTCGCGCGTTCGGATCGAACGGTATCGACACCGCTTGCGGCAGCCATGGGATCGTCACGGAGCGCAGCCATGCCCCACAAAGAAGGAAGTCTCGAGGCGCCGACGCGGCATCCGCTCGATTGGCGCTCCCCGGACTTTTACGATCAAGCCGCGATCGATACGGAACTCGCTCGCGTCTTCGATATCTGCGCAGGATGCCGGCGCTGCGTGTCGCTATGCGGCGCGTTTCCTTCGCTGTTCGACCTCGTCGATGAAACCGACAGCGGCGAGGCGCATGATGTCGAGCGCAGCGCGTTCCCGAAGGTGGTCGATCAGTGCTACCTCTGCGACCTTTGCTATATGACGAAGTGCCCCTACGTCCCGCCGCACCCGTGGGACGTGGATTTTCCTCATCTGATGCTGCGTGCGAAAGCGGCGCGTTATCGACGCGGCGAAGTCGCGCTGCGTGACAAATTGATTTCCAACACGGATGCGCTCGGCCATTTGGCGGGCATTCCGGTCGTCACGCAAGCCGTGAATGCGGTCAATAACACCAAGCCCGCGCGCGCCGCAATGGAGCATGCGCTGGGCGTCGATCGCAACGCCTGGCTGCCCGGCTTCGCGGCGCGAAAGTTTCGCCCGCATGCCAAGCCCTCGCCCAAACACGCGGTGCGCGACGGCGAGCGTACGCCGGGGAAGGTGGCCGTTTATGCGACCTGCTACGTCAACTTCAACGAGCCGGGCATCGGCCACGACTTGCTCGCCGTGCTCGAGCACAACGAGATTCCGTACGTGCTCGTGGACAAGGAGGCATGCTGCGGCATGCCGTTGCTCGAACAAGGCAACCTCGAGGGCGTGGCGGCCAAAAAGGAAAAGAACATCCCTGCGCTCGCTCGTTATGCCGACGAAGGTTTCGCGTTGTTGGCGGCGATCCCAAGCTGCGTGTTGATGTACAAGCTGGAACTGCCGCTGATGTTCCCCGGCGACGCGCATGTGCGGGCCGTGGCCGAGGCGTTCTGGGATCCGTTCGAGTACTTCGTCGCGCGTCATAAGGACGGCCTGCTGAAGACCGACTTTAAGCATGCGTTGGGCGCCGTGTCGTATCACGTTCCTTGTCATGCACGCGTGCAGAACCTGGGCCGAAAAACCTACGACATGCTTTCATTGATACCGGGAACCGCATTGAAGGTGGTCGAACGCTGCTCGGGACACGCGGGAACGTTCGGTGTGAAGAAAGCCTTTCACGCAACCGCAATGCAGATTGGCAAGCCCGTCTTCAAGGCGATGTCCGAGCCGCAGCCTGCCTATATCGCTTCGGACTGCCAACTCGCTGGCCATCACATTGAGCAGGGTATCGGAGCGCAGGGAGTGGAAGTCCCGACGCTCGCCCATCCATTGACGCTTCTGCGCAAGGCATACGGAATCTAGGGCGTCGGTTAATGCAGTTGCGAGGAAATGTAAATGACCATCTCACGCAATTCCCTCTTGACCCTTGAAGCCTACGCAAAAATTCGTGACCGCGCGAGAGCCGAAGTTATCGAGCACAAGAAGAGTCGGTACGTCCAACTCGGCAATCATCTGACTTTTCTGTTCGAAGATGAAACGACCATTCGGTATCAGATACAAGAAATGCTACATATAGAAAAAATTTTCGACGAAGAGGGAATTGCTGCCGAGTTGGCGGCGTATTTACCGCTTGTGCCGGACGGCAGCAACTTCAAAGCGACGATGCAAATCGAGTACGAGAACGAAGCAGAACGGCGGGCGGCGCTGGCACGCCTAATCGGTATAGAGCGCCGGGTGTTTATGCGGATTGGGGACGAGCCGCCCGTCTACGCAATCGCGGACGAAGATCTGCCGCGAGACAATAGTGAAAAAACTTCCGCTGTTCATTTTCTTCGTTTCGAATTGACCGATTCGCTTAGGTGTGCCGCCAAGGCCGGTGCACCGCTGGCGTTGGGCTGCGACCACGCGCATTACCCCATAACGGCGTGCGAAATCAAGCCCGACGTAGCGCAATCGCTCGTGGCCGACCTGGATTGAAATTGGGGTACGTTTGCACCGCGCAAACGATTGCGTGTTCCGTTTATTGCGCGAGATGACAGATTTGATCGCCATTATGAGCGCTGAAATCGTTTCGGAATCACTTCGTTACATATCGCCCGATTGCGGGCGACAAAAAATATTCTAATATTGACACCTCTCACAGGAATTCACATCGGGCGTGGTGCCTCGCTCGGATGATTGGCTATGCGCGATATTTAGCGTGGCATGATTTTTGTTACGTCGTCGCGATGGTATGCTTTCTGCACTATTTTCCCATGCACGAGCGAGAACGCCTTTTGTGCGTCAACCGAGGGCAAAGTCGCACAGCCGTTGTGCGATTTTGATTCGCAGTAACACCAGAACAAAACAATGTGTGCAACCTGGCGGTCGCCGGGAGTAGGCCATTCTCGTCGACCAAGTGTCGCAGCCGGGCCAGGCTGCGTGGAGAAAAACATGTTCTTTGAGGAATTGACCGACGACGA
The DNA here is from genome assembly GCF_029522115.1 of Trinickia sp. Y13. Classification (GTDB taxonomy): domain Bacteria; phylum Pseudomonadota; class Gammaproteobacteria; order Burkholderiales; family Burkholderiaceae; genus Trinickia. Next base: position 231,643 of record NZ_JAKWFK010000007.1, read on the forward strand.
GTGGGCTCGTCTAGCGCCGCTGGCTGCGGACGAGCCTGTGCATCCGCATCGCCGCGGCCGGCCTCGCGCCGAACCGCGTGTCGTAGCCAACGCGGTGCTCTGGATATTGACTACGGGTGAGCGGTGGTCCAAATTGCCTGCCCGCTATCCCTCCGGACCGACGTGCCGGCGACGTTTCGACGACTGGCTGGCCGATGGCACCTTGACCAAAATTATCAAGGTGCTATCGGAATTCGGCCGCACGTTCGCCTATGTGCCGCAGCCCGAGGCCGCCCCGCAGACCCCGGCGCCCAAGGCCGCGCCCGTGCCGGCGCCTGAGTCGCCGCGTCTGCGCGGCGTATTCTGGACCAACCCCGAGTCGTGGCAGTCGACGAACGGCGAGTTCGACGGCAGCGAAGCGAACGAGCGCGCCGCCGCGATCAACGCCTGCTCACATACGGTACGTGGCGAGGTGCCCGTCGCTTCGTCTCGGCGCGCCCCGACGCTCGGTGCGCAATTGCGTGCGAGCGACGATCATTCGCACGACGCGCAGCGCGTCGATTCGATGATCGTGACCAAACGCTCCGAGGAATACCGTCGTCACATCATTCACGCATCGGCCCAACCCGTCGCCAAGCAATTCCAACTCACTTATCGGGCGTCGACCGAAATCGTCAAGGACGGCCGGCGCGTCGAACGCTCTGGCTTGATCGGGCCGCGCTTCACCGATCGCGACAGCGCCGAGCGCTACGCCCTGGACTGGGCGCGCGATTGGATTGATCGGCACGAAGCCGCCGCTCAACCGCGCCTCGAAGTCGTTGCGGATGCCAGTGCCAGCGAGACGCCGCAAGCCGATGCGCAACCGGGGGTGCAAGCCGAGGCTGGCGCACCGGTGGCCGCGGCCGCTTCGCAAAGTGCGCCCCCGACGATCGAGCCCAGCTTGATCCGCAGCAATCGCACGCCCGAATGGCTGCTTCACACGCACGCGGACGGCCGCGGCGATGCGAAGCCCCCCGAGGTGCTGTACCACGCCTGAGCGGGGTCCGCCAAGCTGCCCCCGCTCGACGTAACGGCCTTGTGGTTCGGCTGTGCGCGCTGAACGCGAGCGCGCACAGCCTTCGGCTTGCTCCACGCGGTAGCCGAACCTGCTCGCCTCACATCGAAAGCGCCCAGCGCCTGTCCGACTATCGTGGAACCGGCCCGCCCTCGCGTGTCGATCGGATACGCGTGTGCGCCGGTGTGCGATTGCGCCGGCGCCACGCGGGCATCGAACGAATTCACCACCGAGCAGACAGCCGGACATCGGAGAAGTCACATCATCACCTGGCGTTGAGACCACCAAAGTGTGACAGGAAGTAAATCGACAAAAAAACCGTAACCGGCTTGTGTTGGTGCGCATGGCGGATTGCTTGCGTCTGCCACAAAAAAATCCGAAAGATTATCGGCTCACGCGAACTCCGAAATTTTCACGGTATTTTTCTGCCCTTGCTGTCAGCTTTTTGTTGGTGCCTGATAACCGCTCTGCCGGTCGGCGCGCTCGCCAGCAAGCGCGTCCACCATGATCCATTGCACCCCGTTTCTCGTTGTTTCTTGAAGGGCCACCACCATGAATGTGACCATCATCGGCTGCGGCTACGTCGGCCTCGTGACGGCGGCTTGCCTCGCGGACGTCGGCAACGATGTCTGTTGCTTCGACGTCGATCGGGACAAGATCGATCTGCTCGAGTCAGGGGGCATTCCGATTCACGAACCCGGCTTGCACGAAATCGTCGCACGCAACAAAACGGCAGGGCGGCTGTCGTTTACTACCGATCCGCATCGCGCGATGACGCAGCGCGAAGCGATTTTTATCGCCGTCGGCACGCCGAGCGGCGAAGACGGCTCGGCCGATCTGCAGTACGTGCTCGCCGCCGCCAGCGAGATCGGTCGCTACATCGAAGGCTTCACCGTCGTCGTGGACAAATCGACGGTGCCGGTGGGCACCGCGCGGCGCGTGCGCGACGCCATTGCCGAGCAATTGGCGCAGCGCGGCGTGGATTGCATGTTCTCCGTCGTTTCGAACCCGGAGTTCCTGAAGGAAGGAGCGGCCATCGAAGACTTCACGCGGCCGGAGCGAATCGTCGTGGGTTGCGATGAAGACGTTCCCGGCGAGCGCGCGAGAGAGACGATGAAGCGCCTCTATGCACCGTTCAACCGCAATCGCGAACGTATGCTGTTCATGGACGTGCGCTCGGCCGAGTTCACGAAGTACGCCGCCAACGCCATGCTCGCCACGCGCATCTCGTTCATGAACGAGCTTGCGAATTTGGCCGAGCGCGTGGGCGCCGACATCGAGTCCGTGCGTCGCGGCATCGGCTCCGATCCGCGCATCGGTTATCACTTCCTTTATGCGGGCTGCGGTTACGGGGGGTCGTGCTTTCCGAAAGATGTGCGCGCGCTGATGCAGACTGCGCAAGACTACGGACATTCGCTGCGCATTCTCGACGCCGTGTCGTCCGTGAACGCCGCGCAAAAGCAAGTGCTCGTCAACAAAATCGTGGCGCGCTTCGGCGAAGACTTGAGCGACTGCGTATTCGGCGTGTGGGGCCTCGCGTTCAAGCCCGGCACCGACGATATGCGCGAAGCGCCGAGCCGTGTCGTGATCGGTGCGTTGCTCGAGCGCGGCGCGCGCGTCGTTGCATACGATCCGGTCTCGATGAAAGAAGCCAAGCGCGCGTTTGCGGCCGATCTGCGAAGCGAACCGGCTGCGCTCGCTCGGCTGACCTTCGTGGAAGATCAGATGGACGTGGCGGCCGCCGCCGATGCGCTCGTCGTGTTGACCGAGTGGAAGGCGTTCAAGAGCCCGGACTTCGACAGTCTCAAAGCGCGCTTGAAGCAGCCTATCGTGTTCGACGGGCGCAATCTGTACGAGCCGAGTGCGATGGAGGAGATCGGCATCGAGTATTACTCGATCGGGCGGCCGCGTAGCGGCGCGCCGCTGCACGAGGAAGCGCTTCAGCCTCGGGACGCTGCCGTCGCCGCATACGGACGGTGAGGGTTTCCGGGAAACGCTGATCGCCGGCGGTTTCGTTTCGGCGCGAAACCGTGCGGCGGCACGGGTTCGAGCGCGCGGGTGGGCGAGCGTGTATCATCGCCCCCGCGCCGCTCAAATCCCGAAATATCCTCCCGAACACGATGTCTGTCGCCGAACTCAAGCGCCGCCGCACGTTTGCGGTCATTTCCCACCCCGATGCGGGTAAAACCACGCTCACCGAAAAGCTGCTGCTTTTTTCGGGCGCGATTCAAATCGCGGGCACCGTTAAGGGTCGGAAGAGCAATCGCTATGCGACCTCCGATTGGATGGAGATCGAAAAGCAGCGCGGCATCTCGGTGGCCAGTTCGGTCATGCAGTTCGAATATGGCGACGCCGTCATCAATCTGCTCGATACGCCGGGCCACGAGGATTTCTCTGAAGATACCTATCGTGTTCTGACGGCCGTCGACGCCGCGGTCATGGTGATCGACGGCGCCAACGGCGTCGAGGCGCAGACGCTGAAGCTGCTCGAGGTTTGCCGCAGCCGTCGCACGCCGATCGTCACGTTCATCAACAAGCTCGATCGCGAGGTGCGCGCGCCGCTCGATCTGCTCGACGAAATCGAGCAGCATCTCGGCGTGGCCGCCGTGCCGTTCACCTGGCCCATCGGCATGGGCAAGGAATTCCAAGGCGTATACGACGTTACGCGCGATCAGGTGCGCGTTTTTCGTGCGGGACAGGATACGGCCGGGGGCGCGGTCGAGACGTTGTCGAGCCCGAGCGATGAAGAAGGCGAACGGCGTTTCGGCTTTGCCTGGAAGAAGGCAAAGGAAGAAATCGACCTGATTTGCGCGGCGACCCCCTCGTTCGATCGCGAAGCGTTTTTGGCGGGCCAGCAATCGCCCGTGCTGTTCGGCTCGGCGATCAACAACTTCGGCGTCAAGGAAATTCTCGACGCGCTGGTCGAGCTCGCGCCGCCGCCGTCGATGCGCATGGCCGTGCAGCGGCCCGTGCAGCCCGACGAGGGGAAGTTCACCGGCGTCGTGTTCAAGGTGCAGGCCAATATGGATCTTGCGCACCGCGATCGCGTCGCGTTCATCCGGGTGTGCTCGGGGCGTTTCGAGCGCGGCATGGCGCTGAAGGTGACGCGCTCGGGCAAGACGTTCCGCGCCAACAACGTGGTGACGTTTCTTTCGCAGCGGCGCGAAACGGTGAGCGAGGCTTATCCCGGGGACATCATCGGCATTCCGAACCATGGCACGCTGAGCCTGGGCGACACGCTCACCGAAGGCGAAATGCTGCAATTCGTCGGCTTGCCGTTTTTCGCGCCGGAAATTTTCCAAACGGTGGAAGTCGTCGATCCGATGCGCGCGAAGCAGTTGGGCGAAGCGCTCAAGCAACTCGGCGAAGAAGGCGCGATTCAGGTGTTTCGTCCGGCACATGGCGGCTCCATCATTCTCGGCGCCGTGGGGCAACTGCAGTTCGAGGTCGTCTCGCACCGGCTTTCGGCCGAATACAAGGTCGACGTGCGCATCATGCCGGCTCGCTATCGGATGTCGCGCTGGGTGACGTGCAGCGATCCCGCGGAGTTGCGGCGCTTCACCGATGCCTATGCTGCGCGCATGGCGTTGGACGCCGCCAACGCGCCAACGTACCTCGCTTCGCATATCTCCGAAATCGAAGTTGCGCAAAAGGCGTGGCCGAACATCGTGTTCAACGAGTTGCGCGAGCATTCGGGCGCGCCGTTCAAGAAGAACATGTAAGCGGGTAGGGAGCGTGCAGGTTCGCCGCCGCGACGACGAAGCGCTTCGGCTAGTCCATGAGACCGGGCAGTTGCGCGGCAAGCGCATCGACAGCGAGCCGCACGCGCAGCGGTAGATGCGGCGTCTGCATCCATAGCGCGTAGGCGTCGTAAAGAAACTCGCGTCGATCAGGCAGCAACTGCACGAGCGTGCCCGCCCGGATTCGTTCGCGCACGAGCCAGTAGGGCACCCAGGCGAGGCCCATCCCATCGGCCGCCGCGTCGGCGATGGCGTCGAGATCGTCGAGCCGAATCCGGTTCGACGGTGTGACCTCTTCGACGATGCCATCTTCGCGCGGAAACAACCATGGTCGCACGCGCCCCGAGCGGCGGTAGATCACGGCTTGATGCCGCGCTAGCGTTGCGAGATCGCGAGGCCGCCCATGCGCTTTCAAATATCGCGGCGCGGCGCATACCACCATGCGCTGCCGCGCCACACGCCGGGCCACGACGCCGGCGTGGTCTTCGAGATCCCCCGTTCGTATCGCGAGCTCGTAGTCGCCTTCGGCCAAGTCGACGAAGCGGTCGTTGAACGACAGATCGAGTTCCAGTGACGGATGCCGCTTCGCCAGTTCGTAAAGGATCGGAGCGACGCAGCGCCGGCCGAAATGCACGGGCATCGTCACGCGCAGCTTGCCGCGCGGCTCCGACAGTTGATCCGCGGCGAGTGCATCGGCGGCTTGCGCTTCCGCCAGCACGATGCGACAGCGCTCGTAATAGGCGCGCCCGAACTCCGTCAGGGCTTGCCTGCGTGTCGTGCGTGTCAGCAAGCGCACACCGAGCCGCTCTTCCAGAAACCGGACATGCTTGCCGACCATCGGCCCCGATAGCTCGAGGGCATCGGCCGCGGCCGCGAACGAGCCGAGATCGACGGCTTTGACGAACACCGCCATGCTGGTGAGACGATCCATGATTCGAAACCGTTAGTTATTTCTGTTTTAGTCAATGGAGATTTTTCGCGAGAACGGCTACGTGCATAGTGTATTCAATCCGTTTACTTTCGAGTGATTCGATATGACACGTGTCGTTCGGTTTCATCGCCATGGCGGCCCTGAAGTGCTGCGCATCGAAGATGTCGATCTGCCGGGCGCAGCGGCCGGTGAAGTGCAAATTCGCGTGAAGGCGCTTGGGCTCAATCGCGCCGAGACGCTGCTGCGCAAGGGGACATACATCGAGCAGGCTGTATTCCCGTCCGGGCTCGGCTTGGAGGCTGCGGGCATCGTCGAGACGGTTGGCGATGGCGTAGAGGGCTTCGCGCCCGGCGATGCCGTGAGCGTCGTTCCGCCGTTGTCGATGGTGCGTTGGCCGGCTTACGGCGAGCGCGCCACGTTTCCGGCCGAACTCGTCGTCAAGCATCCGGCGGCGCTCGGGTGGGAAGCCGCCGCCGCCGTTTGGATGTCGTATTTGACTGCCTATGGCGCGCTGATCGATATCGCGGCGCTCGCCAAGGGAGAGTTCGTTGTTGTGACGGCTGCGTCGAGCAGCGTCGGCCTGGCGGCGATTCAGATCGCCAATGCGATCGGCGCGATCCCCATCGCAGTGACGCGAAGTTCCGCCAAGCGGCAGGCATTGTTGGAACAGGGCGCCGCTCATGTCGTCGCATCGGCGGAAGAGGATCTGGCGGCGCGCTTGAGCGAAATCGCGGGGGCGCCAGGCATCCGCGTCGTCCTCGATGCGGTGGGTGGTCCCATCTTCGAACCGCTGACGGCCGCGATGTCGCGCGGCGGCATCCTAATCGAGTACGGCGGCCTCAGCACGCAGCCGACGCCTTTCCCGTTATTCGCAGTCCTGAGCAAGACGCTGACCCTGCGTGGTTATCTCGTGCATGAGGTCATTAGCAGTCCTAAGCGATTGGACGCGGCGAAGGCGTTCATCATGCGGGGACTCGGATCGGGCGCATTGCGACCGGTAATCGCGAGGACGTTTGCCTTCGAGGATATCGTCGCGGCGCATCGCTTCTTGGAGTCGAATGAGCAGTTGGGCAAGATCGTTGTTATGGTGTAGGCCGCTTTATGCGCATAAATCATGTTTTACATTGTGCAAATGGTGCGCCGGATCAGTGTGCGGCGGCGCTTCCGGCCTCGTTCGCGGCGGCTTGGCCGTGCGCCCAGTCTTGTGCCGAGCCGCCCATGGCCGCGTACCACTGCGCGGTGTCCACATAGCGTTGCCCCTTGGCTCTCGCATAACCCAGGCGCGCTTGCGCGTAGAGCCGTTGCGCCTGCAACACGTCCACCAGGCTCGCCGTCCCGACGCGGTAGCTTTCCTGCAATAGACTGAGCGAGCGCTCTGCTGCATCCAACGCCGCCCGTTGCGCGGCCAGCTCTTCAGCGTCGTGTTGCAATGCGCGCAAGGTATCGGCTACTTGCCCGAAGGCTTGCAGTACCGTTTGCCTGTAGACGCCGAGTTGCGCCTGAAATGCATCGACGGCCGCCTGCTTCTGCGCTCTCAATGCGCCGCCGTGGAACAGCGGCGCCGTAAGTTGGGCAGCGACGGCCCATAAGCCGTTTGCCGAATCGAAGAGCGGGCCCATCGAAGCGGCGCTTTGCGTCCATGCGGCGCTGAGCGTGACGTGCGGATAGAGCTGCGCGGTCGCGACGCCGATCGCGGCGCTTGCCGCATGAAGCTGGGCCTCGGCCGCGCGCACATCGGGGCGCTGCACTAGCCACGCCGACGGTAGCGCAACGGGAACGTCGGCCGGCAGTGTCAGCATGACGAAGTCGAATGACGGCGGCTGCCATTGCGCTGGGGTCGCGCCGACCAGGATCGCCAGCGCATGCTCGGCGGCGCTCAACTGTTGCGCGAGCGGCGGCGACAGGGCGAGATCGGCCGCCAGCTGGGCTTGCGCGGCAAGCAGGTCGGCCAACGCCGCCTTGCCGACATCGCGCTCGATCGAGACGAGTTCGATGTTGCGGCGATCGATCGCGATGATGTCGTCGACCGCGCGCAACTGTTCGCGCGCCCCGGCCGCGATCAACGCTTGCGTCACGGTGTTGCCGGTCAAGGTCAAGTAGGCCGCGGCGAGTTGGTCGCGCTGATACTCGGCTAGGGCCATCTGCGCCTCGATTTCGCGGCGAGTGCCACCGAACAGATCGAGCGCGTAGCTGACGGTCGGGCCGACGCTCAGCAGGTTGCTCGTGGTACTGCCGCCTGCGCTGCCTGCGCGTAGGGAGCGCGCCCGGTCGCGCTCGGCGCTCGCGTCGATGTCGACTTGCGGATAGAGTCCCGCGCGCGCAACGCGGATGGCTTGCTGTGCTTGCGCGAGCGTCGCGCGTGCCGTGTCGAGCGTCGGGCTGTCGGCGATGGCGCGCGCGACGGTGTCGTCGAGGGGCGGCGATTCGAACGCCGTCCACCACCGTTGATCGAGATTCGCGCCCCATTGCAGCTGTTGAGCGGCGTCGGCCGGGCCGGCGCCCGGCAGCGCGAAGGGCTCTGCGAGGTACCCCGTTACCGCCGGCGTCGCGGGCCGCGCAAAGTCCGGGCCGACGGCGCATCCCGCGAGCGCGCAAAGGCCCAGAGTCAGGGCCAGCGCCAGCGCGATGGGCGTTGTGTGCGCAGAGCGCGTCGTATCGGCTACGGCGCGACCGGTGACGGACACGGTGCGGTCATTCATAGCGGAGCGCCTCGATGGGGTTGAGCCGCGAGGCCTTCTTGGCGGGGTAGTAGCCGAAGAAGACGCCGACTGCTGCGGAAAAAACAAAGCCGCCGAAGATGGCTGCGGGCGAGAGCAAGGTGGGCCAATGGGCGATGACGGTGACGAGCTCCGACGCGGCGATGCCGAAGACGATGCCCCCGATGCCGCCGCTCACGCTCAAGAAGATGGCTTCGACGAGAAACTGGAGCAGCACGTGCAGCCTGCGAGCGCCAACCGCCATGCGTAATCCGATTTCGCGAGTGCGCTCGGTGACCGAGACGAGCAGGATGTTCATGATGCCGATGCCGCCCACCAGCAGAGAGATCGACGCAATCGCGGCCAGCAAAAGCGCCATGATGCGGCTGCTGCCCTCGGCTGTTTGCGCGATCTGGCTCAGGTTGCGCACGGCGAAGTCGTTATCGTCGGAAGGGCGCAGGCGGTGACGCCGGCGCAGCGTGTCGGTCACTTGCCTGATGGCCGTCTGCACGAGTTGCGGGCTCGCCGCTTCGACGTAGATCTGGTTGACGTAGCCGGTGAGGCGAGGCGGGATGCCGTAGGGGTTGGGAACCGGCGGGAAGTAGGGGTTCGCGCTCGTCTGCGCCTGGCTCGGCACGGCGACGCCCAGCACTTTGCGCTCGGCGCTGCTGAACGGGATGATGACGACGTCGTCCTGATCCTGTCCGAACGCCGTTTGTCCCTTGGGGGCGAGTAGGCCCACCACACGCAGCGCCGCGCCTTTGACGAGGATTGTCGCGCCGATCGGATTTTCTCCCGCGGCGAATAGTTGCTGATAGACCGTTTGCCCGATGAGCGCGACCATGGCGGCATCGCGGTCGTCTTCTTCGTTCACGGCCCGGCCCGATGCGATATGCCAGCCCGTCGTGTCGAGGTAGGCCGGCGCGATGCCTTGGATGCTCGTCGACCAATTGCGCCCGGCATATTCGATTTGGCCCAGTTGCCGGATCAAATAGCTGACCGTGCCGACAGCCGGATCTTCGCGCTTGAGCGCGCGCGCATCGTCGACGGTCAGCGTCGACGCGCTGCCCGAGCCGGCGCGCACGCCCGTCGACGTCGTCGCGCCGGGCACGATGACGAGCAGGTTGGTGCCGAGGCTCTCGATCTGCTTGCGCACGGCCTCGTTTGCGCCTTGGCCGATCGCCACCATCGCGATCAGCGCGGCCACGCCGATGAAGACGCCGAGCACGGTCAGGGCAGAGCGCATCTTGTTGCGCCACAGCGCGAGCGCGGCAGCCGATAGCGTCATCTTCGCGAAGCCGGAGTGCGTGGCGGCAGCAGGCCGCAGCGGCGCGAGCACACCCTCGCCAGCGACGGGCGATGCAGGCGATGCGGACGCGGCTTCGGGCGGCTTCTCGCAGTTCGAGCACTGAGGCCCGTTCGGGCTGCTCGATGCAACAGGCCCAGATGCTTCGGTTACGTCGATCTTTGCATTCACTGCTGGCGCGCGGCGCTCGTCCGAAACGACGCGGCCGTCGCGCATCGTTACGGTGCGATCCGTGTATTGCGCGATATCGGACTCATGCGTCACGACCACGATCGTGACGCCTTGCTCGCGATTGAGCGTGCGCAGCATCACCATGATTTCGTGCGAGGTCCGCGAATCCAGGTTGCCGGTCGGTTCATCGGCGAGCACGATGCTCGGACGCCCGATCAACGCGCGTGCAATCGCCACACGCTGCTGTTGCCCGCCCGATAGCTGGCTCGGCCAGTTGCGCTCGCGTGCGCTAAGGCCGACGAAGCTCAGCGCCTCTCGTGCGCGCGCGAGCCGCTCGGCGTGGGTCGCCGGCCCTTCGGCGGAATAGAACAGCGGCAGGGCGACGTTTTCGAGCGCGCTGGTTCGCGCGAGCAGGTTGAAGCTTTGAAAGACGAAGCCGATGCGGCCGCTTCGAATACGCGCCAGCTCCGGCTCGGTCAGCCTGGCCGTGTCCGCCCCTTCGAGAAGATAGCGCCCCGAGCTCGGCCGATCGAGACAGCCGAGCACGTTCATCAAGGTCGACTTGCCCGATCCCGAGGAACCCATGATGGCGACGAATTCGCCGCGTTCGATGGTAAGGCTCACATCGTCGAGCGCGTGCAACTCGGTGCCGCCCGCCGCGTAGATCTTGGTCGCGTGGGTGAGTTCGACAACGGTATCGCGCATCGCCGGCCTCGCTGTGTCACATCCGCAGGCGCGGCGCGGCGGCCGGGGCAGACCCCGTCCCCGAGCGCTCGCTCGTTTCGCCGATGATCACGGCGTCTCCCTCGTGCAGATCGCCGCTCGTTATTTCGGAGTACGAATCATCGTCGAGGCCCGTCGCAACCTTGATCGCGACGGGCCGCCCGTCGCGCAGCACCCACACATGCGGGCCGCCGAGGCTGCGTTCTTGCGTTGCCGCCTGCGACGGCGCAAAGCGCAGCGCTTGATCGGGCACTCGCAGCACCTGCGGGCGCGTTTCGATGACGATCCGCGCGGTTGCCGTCATGCCGGGCTTCAGGGTCAGGTCGGGGTTCGACGCGCCGATCACGACGTCGTAGGTCACGACGTTCTGCACGGTCTGCGGCGCTTGCCGCACCTGCATCACTCGGCCCGAGAACTGCCGCTTCGGAAACGCTTCGACGGTAAACGTCGCCGAGGCGCCTTCATGCAAGCCACCGATGTCGCTTTCGCTGACGTTCGTGTCCACTTGCATCTGGGTCAAATCGGTCGCGATCAGAAACAGCGTCGGCGTCTGAAAGCTGGCCGCGACCGTTTGTCCGATCGTCACGTTGCGCGACACGACGGTGCCATCCACGGGGGACACGATGTTCGTGTAATCGAGGTTCACCTGAGCCGTTCGCAACGCGGCGCTGCGTTGCTCGATGGCCGCGGCGTCGACTGCCACCTGCGCGCGCGCCTGGTCGTACGCGCTGCGCGCATTGTCGGCCGCGTCTTGCGAGACGATACCGTGGTCGAGCAACTGCATCGCGCGCGAAAAAGCGTTCTTTGCATACGCGAGCAGCGCGCGATCCTTGGCAAGCTGAGCGCGCGCGTTGTCGAGCTCGGCCCGCGCTTGGTCGACGATGGTTTGATAGGGCCGGGGATCGATCTTGGCGCAGAGCTGCCCTTTGCGCACGCGCGTGTTGAAGTCGCAATACTGCTGCTGAATGACGCCCGAGACATAGCTGCCGACGATGATCGTCAGCACCGGGTTCACGGCGCCCGTGGCGTTGACCGAATGCACGATGTCGCCGCGCGTGACCGGTAGCGTCTGGTAGTGCGGTGCAGCGGGGCGCGTGTAAAACCACCATGCGGCAATGACCGCTCCCACGACAGCCAGGACGGCAGCGGCGGCGGCCACATAGGCAAAGGGCGCCGCCCTGGCCGATTGCAGCTTCGTCACGCGTGTTCTCCTTTTTTCGGGAGCGACGGCGCGGCTGTAAGCGGAATCGCCGGTTCGCGTCGAGCGTCCCGATGCGACCATCATCGTGGTGCCTATGCTCGCGCAGCTTGACGCTTGTCAAACGATTGGCGTTCTCATCTGCGTAAAGTGCTGAAATGGCCCCAGAACCTTCCCCGCCCCGGCGTGCTCGTCTAGGCGCGTATTCGAAGCGCGTCTCGATACCGGTTGCGCTCGCGCTGGTTTTTGCGCTCGCCGCGAGCGCCTATGGGGCATGGCGTTTGTCGGCGATCTTCAGACCGGAGAGCCCGCCGCCTCGCATCGTCGTGTCCGGCAACATCGAGGCGCACGAGAGCGTATTGAGCGTGACGCAAGTGCAAGCGCCGATCATCTTCCTTCCCTTCGACGAAGGCGCGCGTGTGGCGCGCGGCACGGTGCTCGCGCGGTTGGACGACCGGCTCTATCGGCGTCAGGTCGACATTGATCGCGCCAATCTCGACGTGCAGGCGGCGCAAGTGAGCGCCAATCGCAGCACGCTCGACGCCGCGTCGCGCAGCGTCGAGAGCGACCGCTTCGACTTCGCGCAGAAGCAACTCGATTTCACGCGCGCCGATACACTCGCCAAGCACGACGCCGTTTCGCAGCAAGCGCGCGACCTTGCGCTCACGGCGAAAAACCAATCGGCCGCATTGCTTGCGCATGATCGCGCCTTGGTCGAGGTGGCGCGCAACGCCGTCTCGCTGGCGATGGCCAACGTCGAGGCGGCACGCGCCAAGCTCGCGCTCGATGAGACGACGCTTTCGTACACCGAACTGCGCGCGCCGTTCGACGGTGTGATCGCCGTGCGTCAGGCCGAGCTGGGGCAGCTGGCCGGCCCCGGCGTGGCCGTGTTTACGCTCGACGAACTCGATCACGTTTGGTTGCGCGCCTACGTGAACGAACCCGACATCGGCCGCGTTCGGCTTGGCGATAGCGTCGACGTCAGCACCGACGCCTACGCTTCTAAGGTCTACCGAGGCCGCGTGAGCTTTATTTCGCCGCAGGCCGAGTTCACGCCGAAGACGGTTGAAACACACGCGCAGCGCGTGACCCTCGTCTATCGCATCCGCATCGACATCGATAACCCGACACACGAATTGCTGCCGGGCATGCCGGCCGATGCGTCCATCGCTGCGCGCGCGAGCGGGCAATGAGCGCGCCGGCTGTCGTCGCCGAACGGGTCGGAAGGCGCTTTGGCGCGGTCCAAGCCGTGCGCGAGGTCACGCTCGCCATCGAGCGCGGCGAGATCTTTGGTCTCGTGGGGCCGGACGGCGCGGGCAAGACGACGCTCATGCGCATGCTGGCCGGCGTGCTGCGTCCCGACGCGGGGCGAATCGTGCTCGAAGGGATCGACGTGGCCGCCGATCCCGAGCAGGCCAAGACGGTGCTCGGCTACATGCCGCAGCGGTTTGGCTTGTATGAGGATTTGACCGTCGACGAAAACGCATTCTTCTACGGCGAGATTTTCGACGTTCCGCGCGAGCGTTATCGCGTGCGCGTCGCGCAGCTGCTCGAGGCGGCTGGGCTCGCGCCTTTCAAACGCCGTCTGGCCGGGCAGCTGTCAGGCGGCATGAAGCAAAAGCTCGGGCTCGTGTGCGCGCTCATCCATACGCCGAAGGTGTTGCTGCTCGATGAACCCACCACCGGCGTGGACCCGGTCTCTCGGCGCGATTTCTGGGAGATCTTGTATCGCCTGCGCGACGAAGGCGTGACGATCGTCATGTCGACGGCCTACATGGACGAGGCGCAACGCTGCGGACGGCTTGCCCTGTTGCACGAGGGGCAAGTGCGCGAGTGCGCGACGCCTGCCACGCTCAAACGCGCGTTGAGCGGCGCGCTGCTTGCGATCGCCGGCAACGATCCGCGCGCCATTCGCACGGCGCTCACGTCCGCGCCGGGCGTTCTCGGCATCCTGCTCATGGGCGATCGCGTGCATGTTCACGTCGATGATCGCGCGCTGCGCGTTCCCGAATTGGAAGCGCGGCTCGATGCGGGCGCGGTCGCGCATGCGCCGATCGAAACGGTGGAGGCCAGCATCGAGGACGTATTCGTCGCGCTCGTAGGGGAGGCGGTATGAGCGCGTCTTCGCCGCCCGAGCCTTCTTCGGCGAAACCGCCGGCGCCGCTGCCCTCGTCCCCGGACGCGCAGCCCGCGCGCGAGAGCGTCGTGCTCGCCCGTGGTCTAACCAAGCGCTTCGGAAAATTCACCGCCGTCGACCGTCTCGATTTGACGATCGGCAAGGGAGAAGTCGTCGGCTTCATCGGGCCTAACGGCGCGGGCAAGTCGACCACGATCCGCATGCTCTGCGCATTGCTGACGCCGAGCGCGGGGGCCGCATCGGTGGCAGGATACGACGTGGCGAGCGAGCCGGAATCCGTGCGCGCCCATATCGGCTATATGTCGCAGAAGTTTTCGCTGTACGACGATCTGACCTGCCGCGAGAACTTGCGGTTCTTTGCTGGGATTTATCGTGTGCCGCGCGCATTGCTCGGCGAGCGCATGCGCTTTGCGATCGCCATGGCCGGCATCGAAGGCCGCGAAGACGCGCTCGTGAGAACGCTCGCGGGCGGGTGGCGTCAACGGCTCGCGCTTGGCTGCGCCATCTTGCATCGCCCGCCCGTGCTGTTTCTCGACGAACCGACTTCGGGCGTCGAGCCGCAGGCGCGCCGGCGGTTTTGGGACCTCATTCATCGGCTGGCCGGAGAGGGCGTGACGGTGCTCGTCTCCACGCACTACATGGATGAGGCCGAGTATTGCAATCGGATCGCATTGATCGACGCGGGACGCTTGATCACGGTCGGCAGCCCGAGCGAATTGCGCAGCGAGCAATTGGGCGGTCGATTGTTCGAGCTAGACTGTGCCTCGCTCGGCGAGGCCGTCGCCATTTTGCGCACCATGCCGGCCGTGCGCGACGCCGCCATCTTCGGCGACAAGCTGCATGTGCTCGTAGCGGATTCGGGCGACACGCCCGCCGCGTCGGTTGCTGCGGCGTTGCCGGCCCGGCTGGCGCAAGCCGGCATCGAAGCGTCCACGCCGCAGCCGATCAGGCCCGGCCTCGAAGATGTGTTCGTGCAACTCGTGTCGCGTCAGAATCGGCGCGCGACGAGCGAACGCATGGCCGGAGACGCCGCATGAACCTGCGTCGCCTAATCGCCGTTGCGCGCAAGGAAACGCTACAGATCTGGCGCGATCCGCGAAGCCTCGCCATCGCTTTGCTGATGCCTTTGATGCAAATGCTTCTGCTGGGCTATGGCGTCAGCCTCGATATCCGGCACGTGCCGCTGTGCGTGCGCGACCAGGCGCACACCCAGGCTAGCCGCGAACTCGTCGCGCGGTTCGTCGCGTCGGGCTGGTTTGCACCGCAGGGGGAGCTTGAAAGCGAGCGGGCGGGGCGCGAGGCGATCGACCAAGGACGTTGCGCCGGTGTCGTGACCATCCCTGTCGACTTTTCGCGCGTGCTGGCGACGACAGGCGTCGCGCAACTGCAGACCGTATTCGATGCGACCGATACCAACACGACGAACATCGCAATCGGCTACGCCCAAGGGGTGATCGCGCAAACCGCGGCCGCATTCGAGGCGCGCTGGGCTGCCGATCACGGCGTGCCGCCGCCTGCCGTGGGCACGGTCGATTTCCGGCCGCGCGTTTGGTACAACGAAGGTTTGGACAGCCGCAACTTCATCATTCCCGGGGTGGTCGCGGTGATCCTGGCGCTCGTCGGCGCACAGCTCACGTCGTTGACCGTCGCGCGCGAATGGGAGCGCGGCACGATGGAGCAATTGATTTCGACCCCGGTCACCGCGCTCGAACTCATGCTCGGCAAGCTGATTCCGTACTTCGCGATCGGTTTCGTCGATGCCGTCTTTTGTCTCGTGGGCACGGTTTATTGGTTTCATGTGCCGTTTCGCGGCAGCTTGCTGACGCTCGCGGCGACGACGGCGATGTTTACGCTCGTCGTGCTCGGCATCGGCTATCTGATGTCGGTGCGCATTCGCAGCCAGCTTGGCGCGAGCCAAGTGGCCTTGCTGTTGACGATGCTGCCAACCACGATGCTCTCGGGCTATACGTTTGCGATCGAACAGATGCCCGCGCCAATCCGCGCGCTGACGCTGCTCGTCTACGCGCGCTATTACGTGACTATCTTGCGTTCCGTATTTCTCAAAGGCAGCACCTTGGTCGATCTCGCAGTTCCGTTCGCCGCGTTGGCGTGTTACGCCTTCGTGATCGGCTGGCTCAGCGTTCGCGCGTTTCGTAAGCACCTCGATTGATGTATGGGTTCATTCGTTCGATTGGGACATAAGTTAAAGGTCGGAGCCGGCGATGTTCGAACGCGTGTACGCGATGCTCGTGAAAGAGTTTCTCGAATTGAAGCGAGACCGCTGGGCGTTGTTTCGACTCGTCGTGCCGCTCGTCTTGCAAGTGTTCATCTACGGCTACGCGGCGACGTTTACGGTGAGCCATGTATCGACCGCCGTGCTCGACCTCGACGGCAGCCAAGCCAGCCGCGATCTCATCGCACGCTTCACCGCCAACGGCCGCTTCGAGATCGTCGATTTCCCGCGCTCGCAAAAGGACATCGCGCATGAATTGGATGCGGGGCGCGCACAAGTGGCGGTGATCATTCAAGCAGGCTTTGCTCGCGCGCTGCAGCAAGGGAGGGGGGCGCCGTTGCAGGTGCTCGTCGACGGGACGAATTCCAATACGGCGTTGATTGCGCTCGGCTACGTGAGCAAGATCGTCGCGCAGTACCAAGGCGATTGGTTGGCAACGGGATGGCATGCGCGCGCCGGCGCGGCGCCCCCTGCGATCACCGTTGCGCTGCAAGAGCGGCCGTGGTTCAACGAAGGGCTCGACGACAGATGGTTCTTCATTCCCGGCGTGGTCGGCACGCTTACCTTGCTGCAGGTGGTCAGTCTCACGGCGTTCGCCGTCGTGCGCGAACGGGAAGTCGGCACGCTCGAGCAAATCATGGTGAGCCCGATTCGCCCCGTCGAATTCATTCTCGGCAAGACCGCGCCGTCGTTCTTGATCGGTCTTGGCGATGTTGCGATCGTCGCCACGCTCGGGGTGGCGTGGTTCGACGTGCCGTTCGTCGGCAGCATCTTCGTCATGTTGGTCGGCGTCATGCTGTTCTTGCTCGCGGTCATCGGTCTCGGCTTGCTGCTGTCGACTTTCTCTCGCACGCAACAGCAGGCGTTCGCGCTCAATTTCATCCTCGTCAATCCGATCTTCATCTTGTCGGGCTTCGCGTTTCCGATCTCGGCGATGCCGCGTGTGCTGCAATGGCTGACGTATCTGAATCCGTTGCGCTATTTTCTCGTGGTATTGCGCGCAGTCTTTCTGAAGGGCGTCGGGTTCGGCGTCCTTTGGCCGCAACTCGCGGCGATGACGGCGCTCGGACTCGTGATGTTGGGCGTGAGCGTGGCGCGCTTCAAGAAGTCGCTCGATTGATGGGCGGGCAACGCAGGCGGGCATCGCCTATGCTTACGAAATCGGTATTTCGCGCCGCGTGCGGCGCCTTCTCCTCCCATCCTCCACCCTCGTTAGACGCGCGCTATGACCGTCCGCAATCTCGATGCGCTGTTTCAACCGAAATCCGTCGCCGTCATCGGTGCGTCGCTTCGCCCGGATAGCGTTGGCGCGAAAGTGTGGCGGCGGGTACGCGAAGCCGGGTTCAGCGGCCCCGTGTGGCCCGTCAATCCGAAATACGCGGAACTCGACGGCTGCGCCGTGTTTGCCGATGCGGCCGATTTGCTCGAAGCGCCGAGCGTCGCGCTCATTTGCACGCCGAGCGAGACCTGGGTCGATGTCGTCGGCAAGCTCGGCCGCCTTGGCACGCGTGCGGCGGTGATCGTCAGCGATACCGACGATGCAGGCTCGCCAGTCGTGTCGCGCGTGCTCGCGGCGGCGAAACCGCACCTGCTGCGCATCGTGGGGCCGGGCAGCCTCGGCGTCGTGACGCCCGCGGTCAACGCGCACTTCGGCGCGCCTTCGTCGATGGTGAAAACAGGGGGCGTGGCGTGGGTCTCGCAATCGAACGCGCTGACGAACGCCGTGCTCGGCTGGGCTGCGGCGCGCGGGCTCGGGTTCTCCCATGCCATCGCACTGGGCGGGGAAGCCGATGTCGATGCGGGCGATGTCCTCGACTATCTCGCGAGCGACCCGGCAACGCGGGCCATCTTGCTCGAACTGTCCGTCGTGCGCGCCGCGCGCAAGTTCATGTCGGCCGCGCGCGCGGCGGCGCGCAACAAGCCCGTGCTCGTGCTGCGCACCGGCCGCTCGGATCCTTCCGATGCGCTGTATGGCGCGGCGTTTCGGCGCGCGGGCATGGTGCGCGTCGATTCGCTCGACGATTTGATCGACGAAATCGAGACGCTCGGCGTGGGGCGCATTGCCGCGAGTTCGTCGGCGACCCTCATCACGAGCGACCGTGGCGTTGCAGCGCTCGCGGCCGATGCGTTCGCCGCGGCCAACACGACGCTCGCTCACTGGCCCGATGCGGCGCAGGCAACCGTGGCTCGCGCTTTACCGCGCGCAACGGGTGGCAATCCGCTCGTGCTCGGCAACGACGCCAAGCCTGAACATTTCGGGCTCGCCTTGGAGGCGCTCGCACCGCATCGCGAAACCGGCACGGCGTTCGTGGTCCATGCATCGACGCTGGGCGCGCCCGTGGCCGAGGTCGCGCGCGTGTTGATCGAGCGCCAGCGTTTCGCCTACCGCGGCGTGCTTGCTTGCTTTTTCGGGGGCGTGGACGACGAGACGCGCGATGCGCTGCGGGCGCACGGCATCGCCTTGCATTCGACGCCGCACCGGCTCGCCCGCGCCTTCGCGCGTCTCGTCGATTATCGGCTCGGCCGCGAACTGCTGATGCAAACGCCGCAAGGATTGCCCGCGCAGGTGCCCGTCGCGATCGAGGCTGCGCAGGCGAGCGCGAAGGCGGCACTGGCGGCGGGGCATACGATGCTCGAAGGCGCCGATGCGGCCTCGCTGTTGAGCGGATTCGGGCTCGAGGTGACGAGCGATGCGGATTCGGCCGCGCCCGCGCCCGCCGAAGGCCTGCACGACGATGAGCACATCGTCGATGTGACCGTGACGCTGCGCGACGACGCCGACTTCGGCCCCGTCTTCGAATTCACCGCGCCGCCGGCCGACGAGGCGTCAGCGCCGTTCTCGGTGTACGGTTTGCCGCCGCTGAACCCGATCCTCGCGAGCGAGATCGTTTCGCGTTCGCCCTACGCGCAGCGCGCGCCGGTCGCGCCCGTGCTCGATGCGTTGACGGCGTTGTCCGAGGCCGTCTGCTGCGTGGAGCAGATCGTCGGCTTGACGGCGGTGCTGCGGGTCACGCGCACGCGTGCGCGGCTCGTCGGATCGCGTCTCGCGCTCGGGCAACAACGCGGCCGCCTTGCCATCGTGCCGTATCCGCGCCAACTCGAAGAAACGCTCGATTGGCGCGGACGGCGGCTGACGATCCGTCCGATCCGGCCCGAAGACGAGCCGGCCCATAGCGACTTCATCGCCGGGATGACGCCCAACGATTTGCGCATGCGGTTTTTTGGCGCGGTGAGCGGCTTCGATCACTCGCAACTCGCCCGCATGACGCAGATCGACTACGACCGCGAGATGGCGCTGATTGCCACGACGGAGGAAAGCGGGCACGCACGCACGCTCGGCGTCGTGCGCACGATCACCGATCCCGACAACGAAAATGCGGAGTTCGCCGTGGCCGTGCGCTCCGACCTGAAAGGACTGGGCCTCGGTCGAATGCTGATGGAGCGGATGGTGGCCTACGTGCGCGGGCGCGGCACGCGTTGGATCGTCGGCGAGGTGCTGCGCGAGAACGCGCCGATGCTCGGTCTCGTCAAGGCTTGCGGCTTTACGATGAGCCCCACGGCGGACCCGGCCGTCGTCGAGGTCAAAATGCCGCTGCAAAGCGACATGCGCGCACCTTAGTGCGATTGGTAGGCCTCGCTTTGCACACTTTGCGGCCGGGCGCGCGTTGGTGCGTTGCGTGCCCGGCCGCTGACGAAACGCTAGCCCGGGGGCCAACTGCCCTGGCCGTCCGTCAAGCGGCCAGCTTCGCGGCGGCTTCGTCCACTTGCGTGCGGGAAATCGCGAGTTCGTCGAGCCATGCATCGGCATACACGGCGCCGGTTTCGCGCTCGAGCCGCGCGATCGTGGCGGCGTTGCGCACGGCGTCCTTCGGGGTAGCCAGGAACGGCTTGACCGATTGACCTGCTTTGAAGGCGTCGAACAGCGGCACGCGGATATCGTCGGGCAACGCGCGCGTCCATTGATAGGTCTTGCCGCCGAAGGTCAGTGCGGGCGGTAGCGCACGCTCTTTCTTCGCCGCGGCGATCAGGCCATAGGCGCGCGCCGCTTCGCCGATCTTCTCGGGGGAAAACAGTTCGTCGGGCGTAATGTCGAATTGAGCGATGTGCGCTTCGATCGCTTGCATCGCGGCCGCGCGGTCGTCGCGTTTTTGCTGCGCGCGCTCGACGATGGTGCGCAACTCATCGGCTTCTTCGCTCGTGATGGTGAAGCTGGCTTGCTTTTGCTGCAGTTCGGAAAAGCGCTGGAATTCGAGATCGGTCAGAAGTTTTGCCATGGAATCGAACGACGGCGCGCACGCACGGGGTGTCGCGCGCGCTTTTTTGAAGGGTCGCCATTCTAGCGCCCCTTGCGGCTGCGATCCAGCGTCGGACCTGTCGTGCGCGTCAGCCTTCGTGGCAGACCGCTTCGATGTTGTGGCCGTCGGGATCGAGCGCGAACGCGCCGTAGTACCCCGGGTGGTACTGCGGCCGCAGGCCGGGCTCGCCGTTGTCGCGGCCTCCGGCGGCCGTCGCGGCGCGATGAAACGCATCGACGACGCCTCGATCGGCCGCATGAAACGCGATATGAACGGGCGGATCGTTCGGCGTGCCGCGGCTGATCCAAAAATCCGGCACGCCGCCGGCGCCAAAGCCCGCTACGTCCGTGTGTCCCGTCACGGCTGCCGTGAATTCGCGCAGCAACTCATAGCCGAGCGGGGCGAGCGCCAGCTGATAGAAGCGCTTGCTTTTCTCGAAATCGCTTACCAGTACGCCCGTATGGTCAATCATGTCTTGCTCCTTGCAAGTGGTGGATCGGTGGACTCAATGCTTGAACGTGAGGCCCAACTCTTCCGCCTATCGGTTCATGCGCCTTCGTCGCCGTGGGGCGCATCGTGCTCGTGATCCAGCGACGACGCGTTGGGGCCGTCGCCGACGCGATTGATCGTCCCTTGCGCCAAAGCGACGAGGGTTTCCTTCTCTCCATCGATGACGTAGACGCTGCATTGGCAGATGGCATGGCCGCGCCCCGCGTAGATGAGCTCGGCGCGCGCGAGTAGCGTCCCGCGCACGGCGGGCCGCAGGTAATTGATCTTGTATTCCCCGGTGACGACGCGCGGCCCGAGGGCGAGTGCGCCCGCGAAGGTGAGCGCGTTGTCGGCCAGGTAGCTCGTGACGCCGCCGTGGACGAACCCATGCTGCTGGCGCAAATCGTCGCGGATCGGCAGTTGCAGGGTCACCTCGCGCTCTCCGATCTGGACGAGCTCCGTGCCGAGCAGCATGCTGAACGGTTGCGCGTGCAACGCACCGCGCGCGAGGTCGAAAAGATCGGTCATGCCGTGGCCCCTTCGGGGCAGGGCCCCGTGTCATGTCGCGTTCCACTCTAGGAAGGCCGGGTGCACGGCGTCAAGGTGACGTGAGTAGGCGCTCACGTCCAAGACGGCCCGCCAAAGCGCGCAAGCGACCGGTGGCAACGGTTGTCCGGCTGTGGGGAGCGCCCTCAAGCAAATCGCGCGATTGCCGTAAACCCTGATGACCGCCGCTTCGGCATTGCTTTCGTTTTCCTTTCGGATATTCCAGATGTTCAGCAAGATCAAGCTCGCTTCGGGCCTGTTGTTCGTATTGGCCGCGTTTTGCCTGTTGCAGCTCGTCACCGGTGGAATCGGGTTCTGGTTCTTGACCAGCACGCACCGCGACGTCGGCCAACTGGCGAACGTGGCGCTCGTCCAAGTGAACGCCGTCAACGAGACCACGCAACACCTCATGGACGCGCGCATCAACCTGTCGCGCGCGGGGACGCGGATGATCGGCGGCGGCGCGGAACCCACCGCCATCGTCGAGCATGCCCGCGAGCAACTGGCGCTGGCCGATAAGTCGTTCGCGCGCTTTACCGACGCGCCGAAAGCGAGCGACGAAAACCGTGCACATGCCGCGGCGCTGGCCGAGAAGTATCAAGCGCTGCATACGGCGCTCGGCGAACTCGTGCAGTACCTGGACGGCAACAATGTGAAGGCGTTTCTCGATCAGCCGACACAATCGTTCCAAGACGCCTTCCTCAACGAACAGCGAGCCTTCACGCAATTCGGCGATGCGCGAAGCAGCGCGTTGCTCGAGTCGATCGATTCGCGCCTGGCGATGTTTCGCGGCGTGAGCCTGGCCATCCTCGCCGCGCTGCTCGGCGGCACGGCGATCGTTTACGCGGCGCTCAAGCGCGGCGTCGTCGCCCCCCTCGAAGAAGCCGGCCGCCATTTCGAGCGGATCGCGCGCGGCAAGCTCGTCGAGCCGATCGCCTCGCGCGGCACGAACGAAATCGGGCGGCTGTTCGCGGGCCTTGCCCGCATGCAGGCCAGCGTCGCCCAAACCGTGAAGACGGTGCGCGACGCCGCCGATTCGATTCACACGGGCGCCGATGAAATCTCGACGGGCAACGCCGATCTGTCGGCGCGCACCGAAAACCAAGCGGCTTCGCTCGAAGAAACGGCCTCGAGCATGGAAGAGCTGACGACGACGGTGCGCCAGAACGCCGAGCACGCGCGCGAAGCTCACGCGCTGGCCGATGAAGCGCTGCGCTCGACGTCCGACGGTGCGAGCGTCGTCGATAGCGTCGTCGACAAGATGCGCGGCATCGCGCAAAGCTCGGATCGCATCGCCGAAATCATCAGCGTCATCGATGGCATCGCTTTCCAGACGAACATTCTTGCGCTGAACGCGGCGGTCGAAGCCGCGCGCGCAGGCGAACAGGGGCGCGGTTTCGCGGTGGTGGCAGGCGAAGTGCGGGGCCTCGCGCAACGCAGCGCTCAATCGGCCAAGGAAATCAAGGCGCTCATCAGCGAATCGGCCTCGCAGATCGAAGGCGGATCGGAACTCGTCGAACGCGCCGGCAATGCGATGCAGAAGGTGTCGACGTCGATCTCGCGCGTGGCGCAGATGATGGGCGAAATCAGCGCGTCCTCGCTCGAGCAGAGCACGGGCATCGAGCAGGTCAATCAGGCGGTCGTGCAGATGGACCGCATGACGCAACAGAATGCGGCGCTGGTCGAAGAGGCCGCTGCTGCGGCTTCTTCGTTGCACGATCAGACGCGGCAGCTCAAGGAAGCGGTGTCGGTCTTCGAGATTTCGCCGGCTGTGCTCGGCGACGCACGCTTCGCGGCTGCCGCTCATGCGGCGGTCAGCGAGCCGGTCCTCGCTTATCGGCGCTTTGAAGGACTCGGCGACGGCCGCTAGAGACGGCGCGGCGCTGGGGCGCTCAGACTCGCCCGAGCCGACCTCCGAGCGAGCTTACCTAGCGCCGCTCAGTATGGCAACGAGGCGTACGCCGTGGCGAGGTGGTAGGGCGTGGTGGAGGGCATATCGGCGCGCGCCACGTCGCCTTGCGGCGTGACGCATTCGTACCAGCCGCGCGGATGGAGGAAACGCGCTTGAAAGCGCGGGATTTGCAACGCGAGCGTTTCGAGATCTTCATCGCGGCCGCGCGTGGCGAGCGCGCGCAAATACTCGGTTTGTGCCCAAATTCGCTGCGTTGCGTCTTTCACGCCGCCGCTTTCGTCGAGCGCAGCGCAGACACCGCCCGTCGCCCGATCGATACCGTGGCGCTGCGCGAAATCGAATGCGCGCGCGAGTTCCGCCTCGAGTCCTGACGCGGCAACCACCGGCCCCGCTCGCTTGACGAGATAGAACCACTCGAATTGATGCCCCGGCTCGAGCCGATTGTCCGCACTGCCGATGGGCAACTCGGCGATCGCTCCCGTGGGCGTATGAACGAAGCGGCGCGCCACCGATTCTGCCAATCGCGCGAGCGCCGTTTCATAAGCCGGCTCGCCCGTCGTCTCGTAGGCGGCCAGGTAGGCTTCGGTCAAATGCATGAGCGGGTTCTGCAGCGCTCCGGTACGCACCGTGGCGAAGTCTTGCGTGAGCGCGGCGTGAAGCACGCCGTCCGCCGCGGCGAAGCGGGCTTGAACCAGCGAGGCCGTTTCGGCGATCACGCGCAGCGCATCGCGATCGCCCGTGGTCGACGCGTAGTGCGCGCAGGCGAAGATGACGAACGCGTGGGTGTAGAGATCCTTGGTCGCATCGAGCGGCGCGCCCCGGGGATCGACGCTGTAAAGCCACCCCCCGTGCTTCTCGTCATGGAAATAACGACACATCGCATGAAAGAGTTGCTCGGCATGCGCGGCTTCCCCCGCCTGAGAAAAGACGAACAACTGCCGGGCGCAAGCCATGGCGCGATAGCGGACGGGGGGCAGGGGTGCGTGATCGGCGGCGGCGACGGCCTCGTACGGTAATTGCAACGCGCTGTTGAAGCCCGGCCCGCGCCAAATGGGCAGGACGGTTTGCGCATAATGCGTACGAAGGGCGGCGGCTTCGGCCGCGATCGAACGATCGATCGAAACGGACATGATGCGAAATGGCTCGGCGACGAGGTGGCGCGTGCCTCGTAAAGCATCGCGCAAAGCGCAAAGCATAATCCAAAGGCGCGGCGCGCGGCAGGTTGGCCGATACCAAAGGACGAGGACGAAAGGAGGGCTGGACCGTGGCGAACAATGTGGAACTCGTTTTAAGGCTGATTCTCGCCGCCATCCTCGGCAGCGTCATCGGGTTCGAGCGCGAGCGGCAATCATGGGCGGCGGGGCTGCGCACGCATATGCTCGTCTGCGTGGGCGCGGCGCTCGTCATGCTCGTTTCGCAATACGGCTTCGCCGAGGTGTTGAGCCGCCCCAACGTCGTGCTCGACCCTTCACGAATGGCCGCGCAAGTCGTCTCCGGTATCGGCTTTCTCGGGGCGGGTGCGATCTTGCTGCGCGGCGAGGTGATTCGAGGGCTCACGACGGCCGCGAGCCTATGGTCGGTTGCCGCGATCGGCTTGGCCGTGGGCGCCGGAATGAACACGGCCGCGATCGCTGCGACCATCATCATTCTTGCGATCCTCGCCGGCATGAAGCCGATCGAGCGGCGCTACATCGCCGTCCGGCTGCGGCGGCGGCTCTCACTGCGCGCGGACCGTGGCGCGCTCACGCTCGACGCACTGCGCGCGATTCTCGGGCCGGCGAGCGAGCGCGTGAAGCAATTCATCGTTCAGCAAAGCGAAGAGGCCCCCGATTGCGACGATATCGTCATCGGCTTCGCACGCATGCCGCCGAGCGAGTTCGAGAAGCTTTGCCAGACGCTGCGCAACGCGCCGGGCGTGCGGGCGCTGCGTGAAGACGCCGCGGACGGCGAGGAGAGCGGCAACGGGCATGCAGACATCGGCGAGGGCCGGTGACGGCCGATTCCCGTGCGGCTGAGGGGACGCAGGCCCGACCGATCGTGAGACAATGCCGCGTTTGCAACACGCTCGATCACCATTCCAATGCGCCGCGCCATGCCGCGGCCGCTCCCACACGCCATGGCAGATTCCGCAGCATCCTTCTCTTCTCGTTCACCAGGCGCGAGACCGGCGAAAGGCCGGGCGCGAGCGGCTTCCGCGGGCGATGAGCACAGCGCGGCGCGCACCGCCGTCGATCCGCAACCGCACCCGCACGTACTGCGTGACGATGCCGGCGAGGCGGGCGAGAATGCGCCTTCGCTGCACTTCGATCCGCGTCAAGGGACGCTGCTCGGCTTCGAGTTGCCCGCCGAGGCTTTCGTGTCGATGTCGTCCGGAGGGCAGCGCGCGGCGGGCGAGCCAGTAGGAGTAGGAGCGATCGAAGGCGCGAGCTTGCCCGTAGAGAGTGGGCTTGCCGAAGAGAAGGCCGTTGCGGCACGGGAGCCCATCGCTGGCGAGAAGCCGGTTGCACCGCTGCCCGTCGCCAGTGAGAAGCCGGTCACGGCGCAGCAACCCATCGACGGTGAGACGCCCGTTGCAGTCGATAAGCGGGCCGTCGCGCGCCGGAGTGGCGGCACGGCTAAAACCGCTGCAGCCCAAAGAAATACACCTACCGCGCTGCAGGGTGCGAAGGGGGCGGGCGACGCGGCCCATGCCATCGCCGCTGAAGGCGCGGCGACCTTGTCGAAGGCCGAAGCGCCGGAGTTGGATCAGCGAGCCGAGGCGAGCGAAGCGAAGGCGGAAGTCGCAGCCGGTTCGCCGGACGAGGCTTCGCCCGCTTCCCAAAGCGCGCCGCTGCTCTCGCCCGGGGCGGCGCTCGCTAGCGTGCGCCAGCAAGGCTCACGGCGGCCTGCCGACACGATGCGCGCCGCAGCGAAAGGCGCGGCGGCCCAAGCGGGCGCGGGGACCGGAAGCGCTGGCGACAGCACGCGCGCCGGGCGCGGCGCGCGGGCGCTTCCGCTTCCACCCGCAGAGCAACCCGACTTCGCCCGTGACGCCGAGGACGATACGGCGCAGCCGTTCGACGGTCCGGAGGCGAACGCGCTTACGCAAACCGTTGCGTCGCTGCAAGCAGCGTTCGACCAAGCGCAGCACGCGGCACAAGCTCGCTGGCGGCGTACGCGGCACTGGCTCGCGCTCACCTTGGCGGGCCTTGCGGTATTGCTGATCGTATCGGTGGTGCAGACGGTTGCGCTGATCGGGTTCGTGCATCGCTCGGAGGCTGCGCAGCAGCAAGCCCAATCGGCTTCGAGCCAGCAGCAAGCGGCGTTGGCGAGTCTGGCGAGCGCGGTATCGGCGCTACCGGTGCGAGGGCAAGCGGCGCAACGATCGGCATCGCCTGCGGATGGCGCTGCCGCAGCGGGCAGCGCGCAACAGCCGGCCAAACGCGCCACGGGGGCGCATGCCCGGCACGCCGCCGAAAGGTCCAAGCCCGCCACGCATTGACCTGCAGTCGGCCGCCCGGTGAAAGGATCGGGCGCAACGGTCGAGGCAGGTCGCCAGCATGCGCTGCGAGCGCTGCCTGCGCGGGCCTCAAGCGCGCTCGACGCCCTTCCACCGCTTGAGCAACAGCGCGTTGGTGACCACGCTGACGCTCGAGAACGCCATCGCAGCCCCCGCCAGCATCGGGTTCAGCAACCCGAGCGCGGCGAGCGGAATGCCGATCAGGTTGTAGACGAACGCCCAAAACAAGTTCTGCTGGATCTTGCGATAAGTGCGGCGCGAGATGTCGATCGCATCGGCGACGAGCGCCGGATCGCCGCGCATCAGCGTAATGCCGGCTGCGTGCATGGCGACGTCGGTTCCCGTGGCCATGGCGATGCCGATGTCGGCTGCGGCCAGCGCGGGCGCGTCGTTGATACCGTCGCCGACCATGGCGACGATCTGCCCCGTGCCTGCTTTCAATTGCGCGACGATGTCGGCCTTGTCCGCGGGCAACACCTGGGCGTGGTACTCGTCGATGCCGAGCGCGGCGGCGACGGTGGCGGCTGCGCCGCGATTGTCGCCCGTGATCAGCACGCTTTTCACGCCGCGTGCGGCCAATTGTTCGACGGCGATGCGCGCGGTCGGCTTCACGCTGTCGCCGAACGCGATCAGCGCGAGTGCGTCGGCAGGCGCAGCTCCCCCGCTCTGGCGCATCAGCCAGGAGATCGTGTTGCCCGCGGCCTCCAGTTGCGCCGCGCGCTCGCGCGCCGCGGGCGGCGGCTCGATGGCCAGTTCGGCAAGCCAGCGTGCGTTGCCGACGCACAGCGTGACGCCGTCGATCTGCGCTTGCATGCCGCGGCCAGCGACGGCTTGCGCCTGCGCGGCGGCAGGCAGGCGCGCACGCGCGTCGCCCGTTGCGGCCGTCGCGGCCGAAGGCGGCTCGCCCGCGGTGCGCGCTTCGTACTCGGCAACGAGTGCGCGAGCGAGCGGATGATCGCTGCCGCGCTCGACGGCGGCGGCCAGCGCAAGCGCCTCGTCATGCGACATGCCGAGCGGCTCGAACGCGGTGAGCTGGGGCTTGCCGACCGTCAGCGTGCCGGTTTTGTCGAATGCGACGATGGACACGCGCTGCGCGAGTTCGAGCGCTTCGGCGTCTTTGATCAACACGCCGTGTCGTGCCGCGACCCCCGTGCCCGCCATGATGGCAGCCGGCGTAGCTAGCCCGAGCGCGCATGGGCAGGCGATGACGAGCACCGACACCGCATTCAGAATCGCCGTCTCCACCGAAGCGCCGGTCAACAGCCACAACCCTAACGTGGCTGCGGCCAACGCGAGGATCGCGGGCACGAACACGGCGCTCACGCGATCGACGAGCCGTTGAATGGGCGCTTTTTCCGCCTGCGCGCTTTCGACGAGCCGGATGATGCGTGCGAGCGTGGTCTCGGCGCCCGTGGCCGTCGTCGTCACCTCCAGCGCGCCTTCGCCGTTGATCGACCCGGCCGTCACATGCTCGCCCGGCCCTTTCGCGACCGGCAGGCTTTCCCCGGTGATCAACGATTCGTCCACGTGCGTGCGGCCTGCCGCGATCGTTCCGTCGACCGGCATGCGTTCGCCGGGCCTGACGACCACTACCGTGCCGACGCGCACCTGCGCCAGAGGCACCTCGCGCTCGTTGCCGAGTTCGTCCTTGATGTGCGCGCGCTCCGGCCTGAGCGCGCTCAGCGCGCGAATGGCGTCGGTCGTTTCGCGTTTGGCGCGCGCTTCGAGCCATTTGCCGAGCCGCACGAGCGTGATGACGACGGCGGACGCCTCGAAATACAGGTGCATCGTCTCGCCGGGATGCGCGATCATCTGCCACACGCTCAAGCCGTACGCCGCCGACGTGCCGAGCGCTACGAGCAGATCCATGTTGCCCGCTCGCGCGCGCACGGCCCGGTAAGCGCTCCCGTAAAAGCGCGCGCCGCACACGAATTGGACGACGCTTGCGAGCACGAGCTGCAACCAGGCGGGTAGCGCGGCTTCGACGCCGAAGGGGGCGCTGAGCATGGGAAGCATGAGCGGCACGCTGAGCAACGCCGACAAGGCAACGACGGCCAGCTCGCGCTGGGCGCGGCGCGCGCGGGTTCCCTCGGCCGTCGCCGAAGCGTTTTCGCCGGTATCGGCCGCTTGCGTTGGCGACACGACAGGCTGCGCCCCGTACCCTGCATCGACGACGGCTTTGACGAGCCGGTCGATATCGACGGCTGCGAGCGGCTCCGATGTGCGCACCGAGGCGCGCTCGGTCGCGAGGTTGACGGAAGCGGCGGCGACGCCGGGGACGCGCGCGAGGGCTTTTTCGACGCGGGTGGCGCACGAGGCGCAGGTCATGCCCTGGATCTCGAGTTCGGCGCTCGGTGCGTCGGCGATGTCGGAAGGTGCGAGTTCGGTCATGGGGATTCTGACGACGGAAACGGCGGGGCCGCAACAAGACGATTCACTATCGACCTTCCCATGATTGGAAGGTCAAGCGATATCGGCGGCTGCCGGCCGGACGGGCCCGCCGGGCAGATTGTGAGACTGGCCGGAAGAGCGCTGAGCGTCAAAGCGGCGGGCGCGAGTGTTGCGGCTTTATCCTCGAGTTTTCGCTGATCCTTGCTTAGCGGCCGAGGATACGATACAACGCTCTCGCGATTCGAGCGAGAATCGACGTGGCGCGAGATCCTGGCCGGGTTGAACGCCGTACAACGGCGAAGGCGCAGTCGCCTGCCCGATGCCCTCGTAAAAACAGACCGTACACATGACAACAAAAACTCGAAACCTCAAGCTGCCCGCGGGGGCCCGCTCCTGGCTGGCGTGTGTCGCCGCCGTCGTTTTTGCCGGGTGTGCCGCGCCGGTCAAGGCGCCGCCTCCACCGCACGCGACGGGCTGGACTCAAGACGAAGTCGTGGATTCCTACGTGTTCGGCTATCCGCTGGTCGTCATGACGACGGCGCGCGCCGCGGCGTTGGCAGGGGCCGGCGCCGGCACGGATCCGGGCACGGTGCTCAACACCTTGCACCCGGTGCCCGTGACGACGACGGAGGGCGACGGACGGCCGCCGCTGGCGGACGTCGACACGCTATCCGCGAACGCGTGGCTCGATTTGTCGCAGGAACCTGTTCTCGTGTCCGTGCCCGACACGCATGGGCGGTTCCTCGATGCTCGCGTGCTCGACATGTGGACGAACGTGGTTTGGTCGACGGGGCCGACCGCCAACGCCAGAACCGGGGCGCCCAAGCCGCAGACCATCGCGCTCGTGCCGCCGGGCTGGGATGGCCAACTGCCGTCTGGCGTCGTACGCGTCGCGGCGCCGGCCAAGGATCTCTGGCTTGGCGTGCGCATCGCTGCGCTCGATGCGAGGGCGGTGCCGGGGGCTCGCCGGTTGGAGAACGAGGTGCGCGTCGTGCCGCTGTCGGCCTATCTCGCCGACGAACACGAACGCCATGCCGCGCGCGGCAAGCACGCGAAACGGGGGCGGCGCGCGAGCCAGGCCGATGCGGCGGATCCGAACGAAAGCGTCGCCGAGGCATTGGCCGGGCTTGCCGCGAATGCCGCGGCCGTCGCTCAGCTCGATGCGGACGCTTTCTTCCGCAAATTGGCCGATGCGCTACGCGAGAATCCGCCATCGACCGACGATGCCCATGCCGTCAAGGTGCTGGCCGATATCGGGGTGACGCCGGGGGAGGCGCCGCATTTTCCCGCCGGCTCGGCCGAAGCGATCGCGGCGGGCGTTGCCGAGGGTTTCAAGCGCGTGCAGACGCCGCCTGTCAACGCCATCTCGGGCAACGGCTGGAACTGGCTGGGCGAGAGCGTGGGCCATTACGGCGACGACTACGCATTGCGGGCGTACGCAACCTATGCCCATCCCGGTGTCGCGACCAAGCAGGACGAAGCGTTCCCGGCCGCCTTGGTCGATGGGGCGGGCAAACCGCTCGACGGCAACCGCGCTTACGTGATGCATTTCCCGTCCAGGGCGCTGCCGCCCGTGCGCGCCTATTGGACGATCACGGCCTACACGGCGAACGGCGAATTGGCTCCCGGGCGGTTGCCTCGTTACTCGATCGACTCGCACGATCGTTTGCGCCGCAATCGCGATGGCTCGATCGACGTCTATGTGTCGTCGAAGCCACCGGCTCGCGCGCATCGGTCGAACTGGCTGCCCGCGCCGCCGGGGCCGTTCCAACTCGTGATGCGGCTATACGCGCCGCAACCGAGCGCGACCGATGGCAGCTGGCTGCCGCCGCAGGTCGAATCCCGATAAGCGGGGACCTGGGCGCGATGCGCATCTCAACGGAGTGGGGCAAGCGAGCGTGAACGGAGCAGTGCGATGACGAACGAACCGAAGGGCGGCGCGCTGGCCCGCTTCGGGGAAACCATGCGGTCGCGCGGGGCGCGTCGCACTGCAATCGGCGTGGTGATAGCCATCGCGCTGTATGGACTGCTGGGCTTTTTCGCGGCGCCGCCGCTGATTCGGCATATCGCCGAACAGCAGCTCACACAAGCGCTTTCACGGCCGGTGTCGATTCGCAGGGTGACGCTCAATCCATACACGCTGCGTCTCGAAGTCGATGGCTTGCGCGTGAGCGAGCCCGGCGGCGCGGGCGAGTTTGCCGCCATGGAGCGGCTGGTCGTGCGCGCATCATGGATCACGCTGCTGCGCTTTGCGCCGATCGTCACCGAGTTGCGCATCGATTCGCCGCGGGTCAACGTCGTGCGCTACGACACCCAGCGTTTCAACTTCAGCGATATCGTCGAGAAATTCTCGAAACCGTCGAAGCCGCAAGCGGGGCCGACCTTGTTCTCGGTCTCGAACATCGCCGTCGAAAACGGCCGCGTCGATTTCGACGATCGGCTGCTTGGCATGCGTCATGTCGTCGAGTCATTCTCGCTAGGCGTGCCGTTCATCGCCACACTACCCGCGCAGACCGACATCTTCGTCGTGCCGCGCTTGTCCGCGCGCGTGGACGGCAGCCCGATCGAAATCAGAGGGAAGACCAAGCCGTTCACGAAAACGCGCGATTCGGACGTGGCCGTCACGTTCCATGGCCTCGATGTGCCGCACTTGTTGTCTTACGCGCCGGCCAAACTGCCGCTGGAAGTGCAAAGCGGCAAGCTGGCCGGCGATTTGAAGCTGCGCTTCGTGATGTCGGGGGACAAACCGAGCTTGACCGTCTCGGGCACGGCCGATTTGACCGATGCAAGCATCGTCGATCCGGCGCATGCGCCGTTTTTCTCGGCCCGTGCGTTGCACGTGGCCGCGGCGGGACTGCAGCCGCTTGCGGGCGTCTATCGCTTCGACGAAATCCGGCTCGACCAGCCGGCGCTGCATTTGACGCGCGAGCATTCAGGCGAACTGAGCATTGCGCGCGCGTTTGCTCCGGCGCCCGCGTCTTCGCCCAAGGCGGCGGCCGCTGCCGGCGAGCCCGTCACGCCGGCCGCGAGCGCCGCCCCGACCGCTGCCTCGGCGGCGGCCTCCGCGCCCGATGCGGCGTCTACGCCGGCCGCGAGCGCCGCCGCCAAACCGGCGCCGCTCGATGTATCGATCAAGCATTTTGCACTGAACGACGGTAGCGTTGCGCTCGAGGATCGCGTGCCCGATCGCCCCGTCGCGCTCGATTTGACCAACCTGAAAGCGACGCTCGACGATTTTTCGACGCTTGGCTCCGCCAAGGCTCGTTATGCGATCCAAACGGCGCTCAAGCAAGGCGGCAGTATCGGGGCGACGGGCACGCTCGCATTGGCGGCGAAACGCGCCGACGCCAAACTGTCGATCCAAGAGTTGGCCTTGCCCATCGCGCAGCCCTATTTGGACGGGGTCACGCGTGCGCGCATCGCGGCAGGACGGCTGGGAGCATCGCTCTCGCTCGACGCCGACTGGTCGCGTCCGGCGGCCGAAGCGCGCGTGGGCGCGGGGGAACTGACGCTGAAGGCGTTGCAACTGACCGGCGCCGATACCGCGAAGGGGGCCGCGCCCGACATCGCGCTGGCGCAGGGCCGTGTCTCGCTCAAAGGCATCGATGTGGCGGCCCGCACGGCGGACATCGAGCGTATCGAGGCGACGGGGCTGTCGGTGACGGGCACGCGAGACAAGAACGGCCGCATCAGCTTGACACAGCTGGCCGAGCCGCCGGAATCGGCACCGCATTCAGAGCCGGCTCATGCGACCGCCGCCGCCCATGAGCGGCACGCGCGCGAGCCCAATCGCGGCGATGTATCGAAACCGGCGAGTGCGGCGCAAGCGGGCTGGCACTACCGGATCGGCGCACTCGAGGTAAGAGACGCTTCCGCCGATATCACGGACGAAGCCGCGCCGCGCCCCGTGAAGCTGCACATCGCCCCCTTGCAGCTCGATGTTCGCAACGTCACGGAAGACCCGCGCAGGCCGCTTGCCGTCAAGCTGGAGGCTTCGCTCAACGGCAAGGGGACGCTGAATCTGGACGGCGACCTCGTGTCCGCCCCGCTCGCCGCCACGCTGACGGTGCACGCGAATCGACTCGATCTCTCGCCCTTTGAACCGTACTTCGGCAACCGGCTCAATGCAAAAATCGCGGCTGCCCAGTTGAACGCGCGGGGCCAGTTGAAAGTCTCGCTACCCGCGAGCGGCGCCCCGTCGTACTCGTATCGCGGCGGCGCGGCGCTCGTCGATGTCCGCCTGCTCGACCGCATCAACGCTGCGCCGCTCGCCGGGTGGGGCACGCTCGGGATCGGCGGCATCAACGCGCGCTACGACGAACACGGCGTCAATCTCGACATTGCCCGCGTGACGTTTGCGCGGTTCTTCGGACGTGTATTGCTCGATTCGAACGGTAAGCTGAATCTGAACGATGTGCTGGCAGAGGGACGCGCCGCATCGGAAGCGTCGGCCCAACCCAAGCAAAAAGCATCGACGACGACCGCACACGTGCAGACCTCCCCGCCTACCGGCCCCGCCTCGACGCCGTTGCATGCCCGCATTGGCCAGGTGGTGTTGCAGCAAGGCCATGTGAACTACACGGACGACTTCGTCAAGCCAAACTACACGGCCAACCTCGTCGACATCGCGGGGACGATCGGCACGTTCGGCACCGATGTCGCAACGCCGGCCCCGGTGGACGTCAGCGCGAGCTTGGCGGATAACGGGCCGATCGCGATTCGCGGCACGGCCAATCCGCTCGCGCCCAAGCCGATGCTCGATCTGAGCGCCAGCGCGCACGACATCGGCTTGAAGAATCTCACGCCCTATTCGCTCAAGTACGCAGGCTACCCGATTACGCGAGGCAGCCTGAACGTCGATCTTCATTACAAGCTCGAAAACGATCAGTTGACGGCGCAGAACCATCTATTCATCGACCAACTGACGTTCGGCGAGCACGTGCAGAACGATACGGAAACGCACTTGCCCGTGCGTCTCGCGATTGCGCTGCTGAAAAATTCGAGGGGCCAGATCGACGTCAACATCCCAGTTTCCGGATCGCTGTCGAATCCGCAATTCAGCTTGGGTAGCCTGATCTGGAGCGCGGTCGCGCATCTGATCGAGAAGGCCGTCACCGCGCCGTTCTCGCTGCTCGCGAACGCATTCGGAGGTGGCGCGAATGGCGAGGCGAGCGCGCAACAGCTGCAATTCATCGCGTTCGCCCCGGGTTCCGCGGCGCTGACCGATCAGTCGCGCGAGAAACTGGATACGCTTGCCAAGTTCATGAACGAAAAGCCCGCGGTGAAGCTCGAACTGAGCGGGCGCGCCGACGCGAACGTCGACATGCCGGGGCTTCGGCTCGCTTACGTCGACGATCTCGTCAAGAAGGAAAAGGCGAAGGCGACGGCGAGCGGCGGGAAACAGGTCGATCCGTCCACGGTGACGCTGTCGCCCGACGAGTACAGCCATTATTTGAAGGAGGCGTACAAGAACGCCGATTTCAAGAAGCCGCGCAACTTCATCGGCTTGACCAAGACGCTGCCCGATGACGACATGAAGCGGGCGCTGGCTTACCACGCGCCGGTCGACGATACGAGCTTGCACGCGCTCGCGGAGCAGCGCGCGCAGAACGTTCGACAGTATCTGGTCCAAAAGATCGAGGCCGGTCGCATCACGATCGGGACGCCCCACTTTGGGACGGAAGGGATGAAGGACAACGGCCCCTCGACGCGGGTGGATTTGACGCCGGTGGGCTGAGCACCCCTTGCGCGGCCGTAGTGCCGCGCGAAGGAAGGCGGTGCAAACCCACGTCCCTCGCGTCGGCTTGCGCACGCGTATTACGAGACGCTGCTAAACTGCAGGTCTATTTGGCTTTCGTTTCACATTTCACTTCAACCACCTAGGGAGGCGTTCGATGTCCATCACCACGCTTACTGCCGTCCCGAACGTGGCACCTGCTCGCCCGGGCGACATGCGACGCTGACGTCGCTTCTTCTCGCCGTGTTCAGCCGGGGTTTCCCGGCGCGTAAACCGGCTCTCGCATTCTCCTAGTCAATGCGCCGCGATAAGCGGCGCGCCGTTGTCGTCGGTGCTCGGCCTTCGGGGCCGCGCCGCGCAGCGTTTTTCATTGAATTTTCGTATCCCTGAGCGCACCGCGCCCAGGGCGGAGCGCCTATGAATCACAACAAAATCGATCTCGGCGGACGCACGTTCAAAGACGTCTTCGGCTTCGCCTTCATGCATTGGCGCCGCCAGCGGCATCGCATTGCCGCAATCATCTGCGTGGCGCTGTTGACCGCGTTGGCCGACATCATGACGCCCTGGTTCTCGGGCCATCTCGTCGATGCGCTGGCGGGCGCGGGGCTGGGCAAGTCTCACGCCTTGCATGCGGTGCTCGCGCCGTTCGCGTCGTTGATCGCGCTGGCTTTGGCCGGTGCGCTGCTGCGCTATTTCACCTACTTCAGCATCACCGGCCTTACCTTGCGGATGATGAGCGACATTGCGGGCGACGCTTTTCACCGTGTGCAGCGCCTGTCCACCGATTGGCATGCGAACAGTTTTGCAGGATCGACCGTGCGCAAAATCACGCGCGGCATGTGGGCGCTCGATCTGCTCAACGATACGCTGCTGATCGGCCTCTTGCCCTCGTTCATCATGCTCGTGGGCGCGACGGCGCTGCTCGGCGCCCGCTGGCCTGTCATGGGCGTCGTCGTCGGCGCGGGCGCGCTCCTGTACATCGCCGTCACGATCGCGTTGACGCTCGGCTTCGTCGCGCCCGCCGCGCGCCTGGGCAATGCCTGGGATACGCGGATGGGCGGGGCGCTAGCCGATGCCGTCACCTGTAATGCCGTGGTCAAAGCATTCGGCGCGGAAACGCGCGAGGAGCAACGCTTATCGCGCGTGATCGGCAAGTGGCGGCATCGCACGCGCCGCGCTTGGTTGCGCGGCACCTTCAACGGCAGCTTGCAAAACGTCATGCTCGCCGCGATGCAGGCGGCGATGCTGGGCGTGGCCATCGCGCTCTGGTGGAACGGTCGAGCCGGCGTGGGCGACATCGCCTTTGCTTTGACGATGTTCCTCGTGCTGCAAGGATATTTGCGCGACGTCGGCATGTTGGTGCGCCAACTGCAGCGCTCGGTCAACGATATGGAGGAACTCGTTCAATTGACGCACCAGCCGCTCGGCATCGAAGACCGGCCCGGCGCGGTGCAGTTGGCGGTGGAGCGCGGCGAGATTCGCTTCGAGCACGTGACGTTTCGTTACGACGCGCACGCGGCGCCGCTGTATTCCGACTTCTCCGTGCGCATTGCGCCGGGGGAGCGCGTGGGCCTGATCGGTCATTCGGGATCCGGCAAGACGACCTTCATCAAGTTGATTCAGCGGCTGTACGACGTGGCGGAAGGCAAGATCACGATCGACGGGCAGGATATCGCCGGCGTTCGTCAAGCCTCGCTGCGCGCGCAGATCGCGATCGTGCAGCAAGAGCCGCTCCTGTTTCACCGCTCGCTGGCGGAGAACATCGCTTACGCGCGGCCCGGCGCGTCGCGCGCCGAGATCGAACGGGCGGCGCATCTTGCAAACGCGCACGATTTCATCGTGACGCTGCCGCACGGCTACGACACGCTCGTCGGCGAACGCGGCGTGAAGCTATCGGGCGGCGAGCGGCAGCGCGTGGCGATCGCGCGCGCGTTTCTGGCCGATGCGCCGATCCTCATTTTCGACGAGGCCACCTCCAGCCTCGACAGCGAGAGCGAGGCATCGATTCAGCAAGCGATGGAGCGGCTCATGGTGGGACGGACCACGCTGGTGGTGGCGCACCGGCTGTCGACCGTGCGTTCGCTCGATCGCCTGCTCGTGCTCGATAGGGGGCGGGTGGTCGAGGAGGGCAGTCATGATGCGTTGATCCGCATCGACAATGGGCTGTATCGGCGCCTGTTCGAGCGCCAAGCGCTCGAACTGACCAAGGGCTTGGTCGATCACCAGGCCGGCCCCAGCCTTGGCCCGCGGCGCGCTTCGACGTGTGCCGCCGAAGCTTGAACGTCGTGCACTGCCGAAGCGAAGCGAAAGGCCGACGCGAGTCGGCCTTTCGTTTATGCCGATGCGATATCGATACCGGTGTCGATGTCGATGCCGATGTGGATCCAATGCGGCTAGGGCGAGCCCCTCATCGCGGTCGCGGAAGTTGAGCTATCGGCATGCGCTCGGCCATCGATATCGAGAAAGCGCTGCAAGCAAATTCGTAATTCAAAAGGCATGCGAATTTTTCACCGATAGCCCAAATCGGAATTCTATTTATGGCTTGTTCTTCGTAATAAAAATGAAAGAAATCATACATTATCAGATAAACAGATTAGTGATACCTGTCTAAATCAAGAGAAATCCTCTTACGCAAAAACCCGTTTACTGCTTCACTCCAATGCGCTGAACCCACGACAGCCAAGCCTTGTGCCGTGGCACCGTTTTAAAACACCGTTTGAATGCAATCGGTATTTCGCCCGAATAAAAATTGGAGGAAACGGCATGAATAAGACGTTAACGAACAAATTCTTGGCCGCATTGACAGCATGGACGCTCGGTAGTGCGTCGCTGACGGGTTTAATAGCATCGGCTGCGCTGATTTCATTGACGCAACCGTCCCTCGCCTACGCCGATACTGCGCAGGCGGTCGACCACTACGCCTCGACGCAGTACCCGATCGTGCTCGTCCATGGCCTGACGGGCACGGATCGCTATGCGAACGTGCTCGATTACTGGTACGGCATTGCATCCGATCTCGAGTCGCATGGCGCGAACGTCTTTGTCGCGAATCTGTCGGGCTTCCAAAGCGATCTCGGGCCAAACGGGCGGGGAGAGCAACTGCTTGCATACGTCAAGCAGGTGCTCGCCGCGACGGGTGCGCGCAAGGTCAATTTGATCGGTCATAGCCAGGGCGGGTTCAGCGTGCGATACGTGGCGGCGGTGGCGCCCGAACTCGTCGCGTCGGTGACGACCATCGGCACGCCGCACCGCGGTTCGGAATTCGCCGATTACGTCGCCGGCGTGCTCGCGAAAGACCCGACGGGCTTGGCGGAGCCGCTGATCGGCAAGTTCGCGAACTTGCTCGGCACGCTCTTTAGCAGCAACTTCAATACGAATCAGGATGCGATTGCCGCGTTGACAGCGCTCACCAGCACGGGCGCCGCGCAGTTCAACACCGCCGTGCCGAGTGCGGGCCTGGGCGCGCCTGGCTCGTGCCGAACGGGCGCGCCGACCGAGACCGTCGATGGCCATACGCACTACCTGTATTCGTGGGCCGGCAGCGCGATTGCGCCCGCCTGGTCCGCGCTCGGCCTGCGCGGCGCGAGCGATTCGAGCGTATCGGGTCCGTTCGACTGGGCCAATTTCGCAGATCCGTCCACGCTGACGTTGCTCGGCTCGGGGACGGTCATGATCAACCGCAATTCCGGTCCGAACGACGGCCTCGTCTCGGTTTGCAGTGCGCTGTTCGGCCAAGTGCTGAGCACGAGCTACCACTGGAATCACGTGGACGAAATCAACCAAGTGCTGGGCGTGCTCGGGCAAAAGGCGGAAGATCCCGTTGCGGTCATTCGCACGCATGCGAATCGTTTGAAACTTCAGGGGCTGTAACCCGTGAGGCGCACCGGCGATGCTAGGAAGACGGTTTACACGTGCGTGCTGCTAGGCCTCGTCGGCATTGCCGCTGCGGCCGCGATCCGGTATCTCGATGCCCCGTCCCCGTCCCCGGCGTCGCAAGCGAGCGCGCAGCGCGCTATGCGTGCGGTGGCGCCGCCGCCGCTCTCGCAAGCGGCGCAGGCCGGATCGGCTTCCGCTACGCTGCCCGCCTCGCTCGCAGGCTCGACACCGCCCCGGTTGCCGCTCGATGCGCGTGGTCACCTGCTCAAAGCGCGCGGGGTGCGCGACTTTTTCGACTACTTTCTCACCGCGCAAAACGAGTTGCCGCCCAGCGCGCTGGACGCGCTCGTGCGCGCGCAGATCGCCGCGCAATGGGACGGGACTGTCGCGCAATCGGAAGCGCTCGACATCTGGCAACGGTATCGATCGTACCGGCAGGCGCTCGTTCGTCTTGGCGCGCTGTCCGCGCCGGCCGCCTCGAGCGATGCCGCCGGCGCCAGCGGGGTGCAACTCGATGCGATGCAGGCCGCGCTCGACGAGCGCGCGTCGCTGGCGAGCAGCACGCTGGGCGCGGATTGGAACGAAGCGTTTTTCGGCCCCGATTGGCGACGGGCACGCACGATGATCGAGCGGCTGCGAATTGCGCGCGATCCGTCATTGACCGCCGAGCAAAAGGCCGCTCGCTTGCAGGCCCTCGAAGCGGCGATGCCGGCGCAGGAGCGCGGCGCACGCGAGGGCGAACCGCGTGCGCACGCAACGGTCGACGCCATTGCGCAGCTCGAGCGGCAAGGCATGACGACCGACGAGTTGCGAGCGAAAGCCACGCAGACGCTCGGGGTGCAGGCAGCCGAGCGAGTGGTCCAACTGCGGCGGGACGAGGACGCCTGGCGCGCGCAGTACGCGGACTACGCGGCGCAGCGCGCGAGCATCGATGCGATGAACCTCGGGCCCGGCGAACGGGAAGCGCAGCTTGCGCGGCTGCGTGAGCGCATGTTTTCGAGTTCGGCGCAGCGGCTGCGCGCCGCGTTGCTTGATCGCGGGGACGCGCACTGAGTGTCGTGCGGCGCGCGCGCAGCGGCCGGTTCCGTCGATCGGACGCTCGATCGGTCGAATCGGGGCGCGCCACGCCGCGTCGTCAAGCGACTTGCATCGCACCCGCATTCATATGCTGCTCGATCACGCGCGCGAGCGTATCGAACGCCGGCCCGATGCGGGCGTTCGGCACGCACGCATAACCGAGCAACAGCCCGCGGCGCGCGACTTCTTCGCTGCTGTAGTACGCCGCCAGCGGCCGCACGATCACGCCTGCTTCGAATGCCGCGGCGGTCACCGCGCGGTCGTCCACCGTATCCGGCAGCCCGAGTACGAGGTGTAGCCCGGCTTCGTCGCCCATCACGGGCAGCGTGTCGCCAAAGCGCGCGGTGATCGCATCGATCAGCATTTGCCGGCGCTCACCGTATAGCGCGCGCATGCGCCGCACGTGAGAGGTGAGGTAGCCGCCCAGAATGAATTCGGCCAGCACGGCTTGATGCATCAACTGCCCTTCGCGATACAGCTCGGCCACGCCGGTGCGGAACGTTTCGACCAAGTGCTCGGGCGCGACCATGTAGCCGATGCGCAACCCCGGATAGAGAATCTTGCCTAGGCTACCGACGTAGATGACACGGCCCGCATCGTCCAACCCTTGCAACGACGCGATCGGCCGGCTGCCATAGCGAAACTCGCTGTCGTAATCGTCTTCGACGATCCACACTTCATGCTGGCGCGCATATTCGAGCAACGTGCGCCGCCGCGCGAGGCTCATCACCATGCCGAGCGGATACTGATGCGAGGGCGTTACGACCGCGAGGCGGGGCGGCGCGTGCGGTGCGGCTTGCGCCAGCTCGAGCGGGTTCAAGCCTTCGCCGTCGACAGGAATCGGCTCCAATTCGAGCCCGGCCGATTGCAACACGCTGCGAGCGCCCCAATAGCAAGGCTCTTCGACCCAAGCGCGATCGCCGACGTCGGTCAGGAGCCGGACGGCGAGGTCCATCGATTGATGTATACCCGTAGTGATGATGATCTGGTCGGGCGAGCATTTGACCGAGCGCGCCACGCGCAGATAGTCGGACAACGCGCGCCGCAAGGGGCGGTAGCCGCCGCCGGGCGCGTAGGTCAGCAAGTCGGGGTTGGCTTCCTTCCACAGGCGGGCCTGCAAGCGGCTCCACGTGCGCGCGGGAAACTCGGTCACGTCG
Organism: Trinickia sp. Y13; assembly: GCF_029522115.1. GTDB lineage: Bacteria > Pseudomonadota > Gammaproteobacteria > Burkholderiales > Burkholderiaceae > Trinickia. The sequence continues at coordinate 272,790 of NZ_JAKWFK010000007.1, forward strand.
GGCACCCCGGGCATGAAAGCGCCCCATTGCTTGGGCGCCACGCCCGCCCGGCCGATCAGGCGCCTGCCCCGGGTGGACAGGCTCGCGTGAGCGCGGTTTTCCCGGGCGGGACCGGGTTCGCTCGCACGCACCAGCGTGCGCGGCCGCACGGCTGCGGCATCCGGTCGCGTGTCGGCCACATAAGTGCCGCTGCCTGTGGTTGACAGCACATAACCTTCGGCGGTCAATTGGTCATATACGCGCAGGACGGTATTGCGTGCGATGTCGAGGTCTTCCGCCAGCGTTCGGGAACTCGGCAGCTTCGTGCCGGGCGCGAGTTGCCCGGTCAGAATGGCGTGCTGGACGAGGCGCAGCACCTGGCGGTACATGGGTTCGGGCGCGGTGCGCTCGAGGCGGGCGCCCAGCCAGTCCGACAGAATGATCGTATCCAAAGTGGTTCCCTTCGGAATAATGAAATGGTTCCGTTGCGTGGAACCGTAAACGATTATATTGGATTGCAAATGAAATGCGGTGCTCGCATGTCGATGGAGCCAATCGGAGGTAGACGATGAAATCGGATCAAGTGATCGTGAGTTTTCGCGGCGTGCGCAAGACGTACGACGGCGAAACGCTGGTGGTGAAGTCGCTCGACCTCGACATCTATCAGGGAGAATTCCTGACGCTGCTCGGCCCGTCGGGATCGGGCAAGACGACTTGTCTGATGATGCTGGCGGGATTCGAATTCCCGACCGGCGGCGAGATCCGGCTCGATGGGCAACTGCTCAACGCGGTGCCGCCGCACAAGCGCAACATCGGCATGGTGTTTCAGAACTACGCCCTGTTTCCGCACATGACGGTGGCGCAGAACGTCGCTTACCCGCTGACGGTGCGCAAGATGGACGCCGCCGAGCGCGCGGACCGCGTGGTCGAAGCGCTCAAAATGGTGCGCATGGAAAACTTCGCCAAGCGTTATCCGGCGCAACTTTCGGGCGGCCAGCAACAACGGATCGCGCTCGCACGGGCGCTCGTGTTCGCACCGCGGCTCGTGTTGATGGACGAACCGCTGGGCGCGCTCGACAAGCAACTGCGCGAGCACATGCAGTATGAACTCAAAGCGCTGCACGAAAAGCTCGGCGTGACGTTCGTCTACGTCACGCACGATCAGGGCGAAGCGTTGACGATGTCCGACCGTGTCGCCGTCTTCGACAAGGGCATCGTTCAGCAATTGGACACGGTCGACCGGCTTTACGAAACGCCGTGCAATGAATTCGTGGCGAACTTCATCGGCGACAGCAACCGCTTGCAAGGCACGATCTCGGATATCGACGGCGAGTTTTGCCGTCTGCGTCTGCGCGACGGCACGCACGTCGTCGGCCGAAACGTGGGCAACGCGCGGGCGGGCGCTCAGGCGATCGGCTGCATTCGCCCCGAGCGCCTGCGTCTGGCCTCGCATGCCGGGACGCGCCAGGGCGGCAATGCGCTCGCGAGCGAAGTGCGCGGCCTCATCTATTACGGCGATCACGTGCGCATGCGCTGCGCGGTGCCCGAGCAGGACGAATGCTTCGTCAAAGTGCCGCTGAGCACCGAAGCGCTCGATACGTTCGTGCCCGGTGCACCTGTTGCACTCGAGTTCGCCCCCGAGCATTTGCGCATTTTCGCGTGATCGATAGCGCGGGCGGATAGCGCCGTTCGCGAGCAGAAAGCATCGCCCTGTCCCCGGTTTGGCGGACGCATTGATGACAGTCCACGTAGAGGAGAACCTAGATGAAGACGAACACAAACGTTGCGCGTCGTACCGCGGTGACGCTGGCCGTCGCTTGTTTGTCGACGATGTTCGGTGCCGCAGGCGCCGGCGCCGCCGAGTTGACGGTCGTGAACTTCGGCGGTGCGAACGCCGACGCGCAGAAGGTGGCGTACTACCAACCGTTCGAGCAAAAGACCGGCGATAAGGTGACGGCCGTCGAGTACAACGGCGAAACGGCCAAGATCAAGGCCATGGTCGAAGCCAAGCACGTGAACTGGGACGTCGTCGAAGTCGAATCGGGCGACCTGGGACGCGGCTGCGACGAAGGCCTCTACGAGAAACTCGACTGGTCCAAGATTGCGAAGAAATCCGAGCTGATTCCCGAATCGCCGAGCACGTGCGGCGTGGGCTTTTTCGTCTGGTCGACGGCCATTGCGTACAACGCCGACAAGCTGAAGACGGCGCCGACCGGTTGGGCCGACTTCTGGAACGTGAAGAAATTCCCCGGTAAGCGCGCATTGCGCAAGGGCGCGCGCGGCAACCTCGAATTCGCGTTGATGGCCGACGGCGTTGCACCGAAGGATGTCTATAAGGTGCTGGCGACGAAGGCCGGCCAGGACCGCGCGTTCAAGAAGCTGGACGAATTGAAGCCGAACATCCAATGGTGGGAGGCGGGCGCGCAGCCGCCGCAATTCTTGGTTGCCGGCGACGTCGTGATGTCTTCCGCGTTCAACGGCCGCATCGACGCCGCACAGCGCGAAGGCAAGAACCTGAAGGTGGTGTGGAACGGCAGCATCTACGATCTGGACTACTGGGTCATCCCGAAGGGCTCCCCCAACAAGGCGCTCGCCGAGCAGTTCATCGCCTACTCGGTCTCGTCCAAGCCGCAACAGGTGTATGCGCAGCACATCGCATACGGCCCTGCGAACCGTGACGCGATCAAGTCGCTCGATGCCAAGACGCTGTCCAATCTGCCGAATTCGCCGGCGAACGGCAAGAATGCGGTCTTGCAAGACGCCGCCTTCTGGACCGACTACGGCGACGAGCTCGAGCAGCGCTTCGCATCGTGGGCGGCGAGATAATGCACGCGACGGCGGCTCCGGCGATATAGCCGGAGCCGCCGCACGGTAGGACGTTGAGCATTTTTTTGCGCTCGAACGCCGCGTCGCCGAGGCGCCACCGCCCGGAAGCGCGGTGCGAGAGCGCAAGAAGCACGAAGCAGTAAGCAAGAGGCAAGGCAGGAGACAAGCGTGCAAACGATGACGATTTCGAGCGAGCCGGGCAACGCGTCGACGGCGACGTTGAAGCGGGAATTGAAGGCGGCGCAAGCGCGCAAGCGAGCAGCGGCGTTGCTCTTGATCGCGCCGCTGGCGATCTTCCTGTTTTTGATTTTCGTCGTACCGATCGCCGCGCTGTTGACGCGTGCGGTCCAAAACCCCGAGGTAGCCGACGCGCTACCCAAGACCGTCGTTCAGCTTCACGCATGGGATCGCAAGGGCGAGCCGCCGGTGACAGCCTATGTCGCGCTCGCGACCGATTTGGCCGCCGCGCAGGACGGCGAAGTCATGGGCAGCTTGGCGCGGCGGTTGAACGTGGAAATCCCGGGTTACCGATCGCTCGTGGCGAAGACGGCGCGGGCGCTGCCTTTTGCCGACGATGCCGGCCATCCGCTTGCGCTCACGCCCGAGCAAATGCGTGCGAAGCTGATCGATCTCGATGGGCGCTGGGGCGAAGTGCGCTACTGGCGCGCGATCGCCAAGAACGGCTCGCATTATTCGCCGTTCTATTTGCTGGCTTCCCTCGATCATCGTCAAGACGCGTTCGGCCATATCGAGCGCACCGACCCGGATCAACGCATCTATCTGAGCGTGTTCGGCCGCACCTTCGTGATTGGCGCCGTGGTGACGCTCGCGGCGTTGCTGCTCGGTTATCCGCTCGCCTATTGGATTTCGACGTTGAGCGAGCGCCGCGCGAACCTGGCGATGATCCTCGTGCTGATTCCGTTCTGGACATCGATCCTCGTGCGCGTGGCGGCATGGATCGTGATCTTGCAGACCGAAGGGCTCGTGAATCACGCGTTACGCGGGCTCGGCTTGATTCACACGCCGTTGGAATTGCTCTTCAATCGCACGGGCGTCTACATTTCCATGACGCATATCCTGCTGCCGTTCATGATCTTGCCGCTCTATAGCGTGATGAAGTCGATTCCGAAGACGTATCAACGCGCGGCCGTATCGCTCGGCAGCCACCCGTTCGCAGCGTTTTGGCGTGTCTATGTGCCGCAGACGTACCCCGGCATCGGCGCGGGCGCATTGCTCGTCTTTATCCTTGCGATCGGCTACTACATCACGCCTGCATTGCTGGGTGGTCCCAACGATCAGATGGTGAGCTACTACGTCGCTTACTTCACGAACGTGACGATCAACTGGGGCATGGCGTGTGCGCTCGGTGGTCTCTTGCTTGCCGCGACCCTTGTTCTTTACGCGGTGTACGGCCGGTTCACGCGTGGACAACCGAGCCTATGAGTACACGGTCGCTTGCGATGAGATCGATCGTGTCGAGCCTTTCGGCGTCTGTGACGTTCTCGCCCGATATACCCCTGATGCACTCGTGAGGCCTTCGAGCCGGAGCCGACGATGAAACTTTCCAAACCTTTGTTCGCCCCGCACACGTCGCTCGTCGAACGCGGGTGGTACTTCTTGCTGCGCGGCTTGGCCGTGCTCACGCTGTTGTACTTGATATTGCCGGTGCTCGCGATCGTGCCGTTGTCGTTTTCATCGAGCACGTTTCTCGCTTATCCGATCCCGGGCTGGTCGATGCGCTGGTATCAGAATCTCGTCATGTCCGACGAGTGGCGCCTCGCCGCGAAGAATAGCTTCATCGTCGCGCCGTCGGCCACCGCTCTGGCCACGGTGCTTGGCACGCTGGCCGCGTTGGGCCTCGCGAAGGCGAATTTCCGCGGAAAAGCGATCGTCATGGCCGTGTTGATTTCGCCGATGATCGTGCCCGTCATCGTCGTGGGCGTGGGCATGTATCTGTTCTTCGCTCCGCTGGGGCTGGCCAATACGTACATCGGGCTCATCATGGCGCATGCCGCGCTTGGCGTTCCGTTCGTCGTGACGACGGTCGGCGCCACGTTGCAAGGGTTCGACGGAAACCTCGTGCGGGCGAGCCTCTCGCTCGGCGCGAATCCCACGCGCACGTTTTTTCGCATCACGTTGCCCGTGATCGCGCCGGGTGTGATTTCGGGGGCGTTGTTCGCGTTTGCGACTTCGTTCGATGAAGTCGTCGTGACGCTGTTTCTCGCGGGCGCCGATCAGACGACGCTGCCGCGGCAGATGTTCACCGGCATTCGCGAGAACATCACCCCGACGATCGCGGCGCTCGCGACCATCCTCATCATCTTTTCGACCGCGCTGCTGCTCGCGCTCGAATGGCTGCGCGGCAAGAACGCGGCGCGCGCGGTCGCCTGAGAGTCGGCGCGCTGCCCGCGTCCGACCATCGTCTCCCGCGCCGCCCGCAACCGGCGGCAGCCAGCGGCGAGGTCCCGGCCCACCGCGGGCCGGTCCTTGCACGCTGGCGAGTGCTGGCGAATCAGAGAATCAGAAGTTGAACTGATCGATATTGCTGGCGTTGAAGGTCTGCGGCGGCCCGAGAATCACCTCGCCGTCCTGACCGATCGTGCGCGTGCCGAGCTTGCCTGCCGAGAACGTTTCGCCCGCCTTGCCCGTGATTACGCCGGATGCGAGATTAGCCGCGGCGTAAGCGGCCAAATATCCGAGCTGGCCCGGATCCCACAATTGAAATGCCGTAACGGTGCCGTTCTTGACGAACTCGCGCATCTGATTGGGCGTGCCGAGTCCGGTCACTACCACCTTGCCCTTGCTCGGCGACGACGAAATATAGCGCGCGGCGGCAGCGATGCCGACCGATGTCGGCGCAATGATCGCCTTCAGATTCGGATAGGCCTGAAGCAAGCCCTGCGTTTCCACGAAAGACTGCTGATCGTCGTCATTGCCGTACGCGATCTTGACGAGCTTCATCTTCGCGTATTGCGGCTTTTTCAGTTCCTCCTTCATCCATTTGATCCACGTGTTCTGGTTGGTCGCATTCGGCGTCGCCGATAGGATCGCGAACTCGCCTTCGTTGCCGATCAGGCTCGCCGCCAATTGGATTTGGCCGCGGCCGATCGCTTCGGCGTTCGTTTGATTGACGAAGATCGTGCGACCCGCCGGCGCCGTATCGGAGTCGAACGTCACGACTTTGATGCCGCGGGCCATGGCGCGCTTCAGATAAGGAACGACGGCGTTGGGATCGTTCGCGGCGATCACGATCGCGTCGACATGCTGCGTGGTGAGCGTATTGATGTACTGAACTTGCGAGGATGCGCCCGCATCCGATGGACCGACCACTTTGCCTTCGCCTTTGAAATCCTTGATGGCGGCCATGCCGCCGTTGTCGGCGGTCACCTCGTAGGGATTGTTGATCTGCTTGGGCACGAATGCGATTTTCAGCCCTTCCTTGATGCTCGCCGCGCCGGCCGTCGACGCGAGCCCCAGCAGCAAGCCGGCCAAGATCGCCGCGGTCGCGGCGCGCACTGGTTTCTGCATCATCTGTCTCCTCCTGATTTTCTGTCACATGAACGAGCGGTCGGCCGATGCTCGCCGCTCAAGGTATCGCTCTTGCCTTGCACCTCCTCCCGTCAACGTTTCGCCGCGACGACGCTCAGCTTGTCCTTGCGTGCTCGCCAGCCAGCAGCGAGATTCGGGATCAGGACGGACGAAAGCAACAGCAATCCGGTCACGATCGTCAGCGTTTCGCTCGACACATCGACGAGCGTCAACGCATTGCGCAGCACACCGACGATCAAGAGCGAGAGCAGCACGCCATAGAGCGAACCGCGTCCGCCGAAGATGCTGACGCCGCCGAACAGCACCGCGGCAATGACCGCGAGTTCGAATCCTTCGCCGTTGTCGCCCCGCGCGCTGGTGAAGCGCAACGTGAAAATGATGCCGGCGATGGCGCTCACTAGACCCGACAGCACGAATAGCCGCAGCTTGATCTTGCGTACGTCGATCCCGGAGAAGCGAGCGGCCGAGGCGTTTGCGCCGATGGCGTAAAGGCTGCGCCCGAAGGGCGTCGCATGCAGCACGACGCTGAACAGCGCCGCGCCGGCAATGACGATGACGAACGGCAACGGGATCAACGTGGCGCCGAGCGTGTCCATGCCGAACGCCGTATAGGAGGCCGGGAAGTCAGCCACGGCTTGATCGCCGAGCAGCACATAGGCAAGGCCGCGAAAGAGGGCGAGCGTGCCGATCGTCACTGCCAGCGACGGCAACTCGAGGCGCACGACGAGCCACCCGTTCAACAGTCCCGCCGCTGCGCCACCGGCGATGACGAGTGCCATGACGGCCGGCATCGGTAGACCGGCATGCCAGAGCGCACCCATCAGCGCGCTCGACGCGCCGAGCACCGACGCCACCGACAAGTCGATCTCGCCCATGACGATGATCAAGGTCATCGGCAAAGCCATGAGCGAGATTTCGGTGATGTCGAGCAGGATGTTCCCGAGATTGTCGGCATTGACGAACACCGGCGAGAGCAGGCGGCCGAACGCGAACGAGCCGAGAAGAATCACCGTGAGCAGCGCCTCCCACGAGACGGGCACGGAGCGTTTGGGCGTCGTATTGCGCGGGCGGAAGTTAGCCATGGTCGCGTTTCCTCATCATGCGTTTGGCCAGCGAACGGGCGATCAACGTGTCGGTGGCCACCGCGGCGACGATCAGCGCGCCTTGGATCGCTTGTTCCCAAAACGGAGAGATGCGCAGCACGACGAGCGCGATGCTGATCACGCCCAGCACGAGCGAGCCCAGGGTCGAACCGAGGATCGTGCCGGCGCCGCCGGTGATGGCGACGCTACCCACGACGGCGGCGGCTACGACTTGCAGTTCGATGCCTTTGGCTGTGCTGGCGTCGACGGTGCCGAAGCGCGCGAGCCACAATGCGCCCGCGAGCCCGGCAATCGCACCCGAGATCAGAAAGCCGCGCATCACACGGCGCTCGACCTGAATGCCGGCCAAACGAGCCGCTTCGGGATTGGAGCCGATCGCGTAATGCTCTCGTCCGCCGCGAAACTGCTTCAGGTAGATACCCAGCCCCGTCAATACGATGGCGGCAATCAGTGCTAGCGTCGGGACGCCTAGCACCGAACCGGTCGCGAGCTTCGAGAACGCGTGGGGCAGGCTGCTCGCATTGATCTGTCCGCCGCTGACCCAGGCATAGTCGGCTCCGCGGAAGATATACAACGTCGACAGTGTCGCGACGAGCGACGGCACGCGCCCGATTGCAACGAGCGCCGCATTGACGAAGCCCGCGAGCAATCCGATCGCCACGCCCGCTGCGAGCGCGACGAAGACCGGCAGATGCGGAAATGCGACGAACAGCGAGCCGACGGCGTAGGCGCTGACGCCGACGATCGATCCCACCGAAAGATCGATGTGGCGCATCAGCATGACGACGGTCATGCCCGCGGTCAGCAGGCCGACGATCGATACATTGAGCAGGACGTCCCTGAGGTTTTGGAGATTGAGAAATTGCGGACGCGCGATTGCCGTGCAAACGATCAATGCGACGAGCACCACGAAGAGGGCCGTTTCGCGGCGCTTGGCCAACGAGGCCAGCCAGCCTGGGAAGGCGGGCGAGGCGGCAGGGGCGTCTCGATGCATCGTATTGGCGTGAAGGGTCATGCTGCTCGTCCCAAATGGCTGTCGGCATGTCCGAGCGCGGCGCTCATGATGCGCTCCTCGCTTGCTTCCGCACGCGCGATCTCGGCGCTGATGCGTCCTTCGTGCATGACGAGTACGCGATCGGCCATGCCGAGCACTTCGGGCAACTCACTCGATATCATGAGCACGGCCATGCCGCCGCTGACGAGATCGGATAGCGCGGCATAGACCTCGGCCTTCGCGCCGACGTCGATGCCGCGCGTGGGCTCGTCGACGATCAATACGTGCGGGCCCGTCGCGAGCCATTTGCCGAGCACGACCTTCTGCTGATTGCCGCCCGACAGCGTCGCCACAGGCGCATCGAGGTCGCTCGCTTTGAGCCGAAGGCGCGCGCCCCAATCGCGCGCGAGCGAAACTTCGCGCTGCCGTGAAATGAGGCCGAAGCGCGTGAGGCGGCCAAGCACGGTCATCGACGCGTTGCGGGCAATGCTCAATTCGAGCGCGAGGCCTTGTTCGCGACGGTCTTCGGGCACCATCGCAAGGCCGGCCGCGACTGCGAGATCGGGCCGGCCGTGTGCGATGCGCCGGCCCGCCACGTGAACTTCGCCGCCATCGAGCGGATCGATGCCGAAGATGGCGCGCGCGACTTCGCTGCGGCCCGCGCCGACGAGCCCTGCGAGCGCGACGATTTCGCCGGCCCGCACGTCGAACGACACATCCTTGAACACGCCGATGCGCGTGAGCCACCGCACCGACAGCTTGACCTCGCCGGGCTCGATCCGCGCCTTCGGGTAGAACGTGTCCAAGTCGCGCCCGACCATCTTGGCGACGATCTTCGCGGTCGTCATTTCGGCGGTTGGCGCATCGAACACCTTCGCGCCATCGCGCATGATCGTCACGTGCTGCGCGAGCGCGAAGACCTCTTCGAGCCGGTGGGTGATGAATAGGATCGCGGCGCCGCGATCGCGCAGCGCCCGCACGATGGCGAACAACCGTTCCACCTCGGGCAGCGAAAGCGCAGCCGTCGGCTCGTCCATGATCAGGACGCTCGCGTTCAGCGACAACGCCTTCGCGATCTCGATCACTTGTTGATCGGCGATCGACAGACCGCGCACTAACTGTTGCGGTTTCAGATCGACGCCGAGCGATGCGAGCAGGTTCGCGACTTCACGATGCATCGCGTCGTAATCGATCCGTCCGAACCGATCCACGGGTTGGCGGCCCATGAAGATGTTCTCGGCGATCGACAAATCGAAGAACAGCGTCGGCTCTTGATAGATGACGGCAATGCCCGCATTGCGCGCGTCGGCGGGCGATGTGAAGCGCCGCGCGACGCCGTCGATCTGCAACTCCCCGGCATCGGGCGTATGCGCGCCGGCGAGGATCTTGACGAGGGTCGATTTGCCCGCGCCGTTCTCGCCGAGCAGCGCATGGACCTGGCCCGGCAGGAGGACGAGATTGCCGTCGACGAGCGCGCGCACCAGCCCGAACGACTTGCTCGCGCCGCGCAATGCCAGCCGGGGCGCCGATGGCGATGTGTCGTGTGTGTCCAAAATCATCTCCGTCGTGTTTCGCATCGCGTTGCGTCGCAATCAGATCCGATAGATGCGCTCGGCGTTGCTCCGGAACAGCGCGGTGCGTTCATCCTCGCTCGCACCCTGGACGATGCGTGCGTACGCATTCCACAAATCCTCATACGTGCCGAATAGACGATCGACCGGGAAATTCGAAGCGAACATGGCCCGCTCGACGCCGAATGCGTCCAGCGCTTCGAGAACATAGGGCCGCAGGCTCTCGACCGTCCACCGGTGGTCGAACATGGCAAGCCCGCTGATCTTGAGCGCGACGTTCGGGCATGCCGACAACGCCCGCAATCCATCGCGCCATGCACGGTATCCGTCGAGGCTGCTGCGATCGACGAACATACCCGTATGGTTGAGCACGAGCTGCGTAGCCGGATGCGCGTGCGCAAGCTGCACCGCCTCGTGCATTTGCGACGGATAGAGTTGCAAATCGAACGAAAGGCCATAGCGCTCGAGCAAGCCGAAGTTTTCGCGCCAGAGCGGATCGCGCATGAAGTGTCGATCGACGTAGCCATACAACGGATCGGCGTGCACATTGAGAATCTGCCGGATGCCGCGCGTATTGGCGAAGGCGGCGTGTTCGGCCAGCGTGGCTTCGACGTCGGGCGCGGATAAATCCGCCGCGGCCACGATGGCGATCGGCAGCGCAGCGCCCGAGCGGCCCTCGGCATCGTTCCCGCCAGAAGCGTCCGACAGCGACTGCAGCCAGCGGGTTTCCTCGACCGGATCGGCCGGGTCGTGGTTGGCTTCGACGTGAACGACTTTGAGGACTTCGATGACGCCGGCGTCCCGCAGCAAATCGCTCGGCATGTAGTCGTGACGGAGCCGTTTCGCATCGCCCACGAACGACGTGCCGGGATGCGCAAGCCAAGGGTAGTGGTGCGTACTCAAGTCCCAGAAATGCACGTGGGGATCCACTACTTGCATCGTCTCGTCTCCGCTCGTTATGTGTGTTTCTCGATCCGGTATCGGTAGGTTGCAAGGACTATAAATCGCCGTGCGATAACAAACCAATCCGTTATCATCATTAGGCGATCCACAAAGCGAATCACCCCATGACCCCGTCCGCTGCTGCTCTGTCGCTCGTCAATCGGCTCAAGTTCAAGCATCTGGCGCTGCTAGTCGCGCTCGACGATACGCGCAACGTCCACCAAGCCGCCGATCAAGTGAACGTCGCGCAGCCCAGCGCGAGCCGAATGCTCGGCGATATCGAAGACGCCTTCGGCTTTCGTCTGTTCGAACGCAACGCGCGCGGCATGACGCCTACCGCCCTGGGCGCGGTCGTGCTTGCGTATGCGCGCCGCGCCCTGGCGGAGTTGACGCGTTTCGCCGAGGATCTCGACGTCAAGCGCAAGGGCGGCCACGGGCAGTTGACGGTCGGTGCGATCATGGGCGCCGCGCCCGATGTCCTGGCGTTGGCGGTGGCCGCGTTGAAGACGGAACGGCCGTTGCTCAACGTGCGCATCCTGGGCGAGACGAGCGACCAAATCGTGCAATTGCTCTACCGCCGCGAGATCGACCTTGCACTCGCCCGTCTTACCACCTCCCTGCAACACAATGACTTTCACTTCGAACTGCTGGCTCGCGAAACGCTGGTTCTCGTCGTGCGCACGCGCCATCCGTTGGCGCGCCGAGCCGAGGTATCGCTCGCGGAACTCGTTCAATGGCCGTGGGTGGCGCAGCCCGTGACGAGCCCCGCCCGCGTGCTATTCGAAGAAGAACTGGCGCAGGCGGGCTTGAACACGCCCGCGAACTTGACCGAATGCGGCTCGGTCTTCGCTACCTTGCAATTGATCGAAACGTACGACGCGGTGGCGATGTTGCCCGAATCGGTCGTGCGCGACCACGTGCGCGGCAAGCTGCTCGTGGCCCTGCCGCTCGAAATCGGTAAAAGCCTGCCGGGCTACGGTATCCTCTTGCGCAAGGAAGAAGCGCTGCCCGAGGCGGCGCACCATTTCGTGAACCTATTGCGGCGCTTTTCGCAGCCGATGGCGGACGCGCCGGCCCGCCCGCCAAATCATTGAAGGTTGACGAACATGCCGCCGTCGACGAGCAACGCGGCGCCGGTTACATAACGCGCCAGGTCCGACGCCAGGAAGACGACGCAATCGGCAACTTCATCCGGCGCGCCTAGCCGGCCGAGCGGAATGCGCCGCTCGAAGTAGGCGCGTTTCTCGCTGTCTTCCAAGTCCTCGGCATTCAGATCGGTCGCAATCGTGCCCGGCATCACCGAATTGCATCGGATGCCGTAGGGGCCGAGCGCTATCGCGCACGATTGCATCAACGAGTGGACGCCGGCCTTCGTGGGCGTGTAGTGCGTTTGCATCCCACCGCCGACCAGTGCGCTGATCGAGCTCGTCGCGACAATCGCGCCACCCGTGCCTTGCTCTTTCATTTGGCGCGCCACCGCTTGCGTGACGTAGAACGCGCCGTTCAGATTCACGCCGATGGTGCGCTCGAGCACGGAGGGCGGCATGTCGAGGAAGGCGTGAAACGGGCAGATGCCGGCATTGCTGGCGAGCACGTCCACTTTCCCGAAGGCCTCGACTGCATGCCTAACTAAATCGACACCGGTTTGCGGCAGCGCGACGTTGCCTTCGACCGCTACGGCGCGCCGGCCGCTTGCTTCGACGTCGCGGATCACTTCGTCGATCGCCGCACGCCTGCCGTACGACGCATCGTTGTCGCTCCAATAGTTGATGACGACATCCGCCCCTTCGCGTGCGCAGGCGAGGGCGATTGCGCGGCCGATCCCGCGCGATCCGCCGGTGACGATCGCAACTTTGTTTTCGAGCAGCACGTCATGCCTCCTTGCGTCGTGTCGCCGACGAAACGATTCGATGGTCAATGCGTGTGCGGGCGCACCAGCGCGCACTCGGGGTTCAGCCGCACACCGAACCCCGGCGTTTCCGGCACCTTCATGCGCCCATTGACGGGAACGGGCTCATCGAGCAGTAGCGGGGTAAACATCGGGACGACGCGGTCGGCCTGCGGCGCCATCATGAGAAATTCCGCAAACGGCGAATTATGGCGCGTCACGACGAAATGGTAGCTGTACACCGACGAACCGTGCGGCACGACCATCACATTGTGCGCATCGGCGAGCGCCGAGATCTTCATCAATTCCGTCAAACCGCCGCACCAGCCGACATCGGGTTGAATGAGGTCGCAGCAACCCATTTCCAGCAACATGCGAAAGCCCCAACGCGTCGCCTCGTGTTCGCCCGTCGATACCATCATGCCGCGCGGCACGCTGCGGCGTAGCTCGGCGTAACCCCAGTAGTCGTCGGGCGGCAGGCATTCCTCGATCCATTTCAGGCCATGCTCGTGCGCCGCTTGCGCGAGCCGCGTCGCGTAGCGCACGTCTAGGCTCATCCAGCAGTCGTACATCAACCAAAAATCGTCGCCGACGCGGCTGCGCATGTCCGCGAGCGTCTCGATGTTTTGGCGCAGGCCTTCTTCGCCTTCCGCGGGAGCATGCCGCAACGGCAGCTTGCCGCCGATGAAGCCCATTTGCTGGGCGAGGTCGGGGCGTGCGCCGGTTGCATAAAAGACGAGTTCCTCGCGCACGGGGCCGCCGATCAGTTGAAACACCGGTTCCTTGCGGATTTTGCCGAGCAGATCCCAAAGCGCGAGATCGACGCCCGAAATCGTATTGAGCACGATGCCTTTGCGCCCGTAGTAAAGCGTCGCGTAGTACATTTGATCCCACATCGTTTCGATGTCGGTCACGCAGCGGCCCTCGAGAAAGCGAGCGAGATGCTTTTCGACGATGAAAGCGCCAATCTCGCCGCCGGTAGTCACGGCGAAGCCGACGTTGCCGTCGCTGGCCTCGATTTCGACGACGAGCGAGCCGAGCACATTGATGCCGAACGATTGGCGGCTTTGACGATACTCGGGATAGCGGGACATCGGCGTCGCAATGTGATCGTCGATCCAATGGCCGCCCGGCTGATCGTGATAATCGGCGCCGCCGCCGCGGACCGTGAAGGCGCGCACGTGTTTGATGGTTGGCATGGCCATGGGTGACATCCCGCGTGAGTAGTCAATAAGTGGCGCGACCGCCCGAGAGGTCGAACACCGAACCCGTGCTGAAGGCGCAATCTTCCGACGCGAGCCAGAGAATCATCGACGCCGCTTCGTCGGGCATGAGAAAGCGGTTCATCGGAATCTTCGAGAGCATGTAGTCGATATGCTGTTGCGACATCGAATCGAATATCTCGGTCTTGCACGCGGCTGGCGTCACCGCATTGACGAGGATGTTTCGGGTGGCCAACTCTTTGCCGAGCGACTTGGTGAGTCCGATGAGCCCGGCCTTCGATGCGCTGTAGTGCGACGCGTTCGGATTGCCTTCCTTGCCGGCCACGGAGGCGATATTGACGATGCGCCCGTAGCCGTGTTCCAGCATGCGAGGCACGACGGCGCGGCAGGTCAAATACGAGCCGACGAGGTTCACCTCGATGACGCGGCGCCACACGGCCGGATCGAGCTCCCAAGTCGACCCGTTGCCACCCGTGATGCCGGCGCTGTTGACGAGAATATCGATCGAACCGTGCCGCGCGAACGTCGACGCAGCCGCTGCTTCGACGGCGGCGGCGTCGGTCAGGTCGACGGTGACGGTGGACATCTCGCCCCATTCCGAGAGTTCGCCGCGGCTTCGCGCGAGGCGGTCCGCATCGACATCCCATAGCGCGACGGCTGCACCCGAACGCAACGCGCGCTGCGCGACCGCGTAGCCGATGCCGCGCGCCCCGCCCGTGATCACGGCGGTACGGCCTTTCAAATCGATCGCGTTCACAGTGCCTCCTCGATACGTGCTTGGACGGTGCGCTGATGCTGTTCGCCCAAGCCGGCGATGCCCAGGCGCATCGTCTGGCCCGGACGCAGGTAGACCGGTTCGGGCTTCTGTCCCATGCCGACGCCCGGCGGCGTGCCGGTGGAGATGACGTCGCCCGGCTGCAGGCTCATGAATTGGCTGATGTACGAGACGAGCGTCGCCACATCGAAGATCATCGTCTTCGTGTTGCCGTTTTGATAGCGCTTGCCGTCGACTTCGAGCCACATGTCGAGCGCTTGCGGATCGGGGATTTCGTCGCGCGTGACGAGCCAGGGGCCGAGCGGGCCGAACGTGTCGCAGCCCTTGCCCTTGTCCCATTGACCGCCGCGTTCCAATTGATAGGCGCGTTCGGAGACATCGTTGACGACGCAATATCCGGCAACGTAGTCCAATGCGCGCTCGCGCGTCACGTAGCGCGCTTGCCGGCCGATGACGACGCCGAGCTCGACTTCCCAATCGACCTTTTGCGCGCCGGGCGGGATTTCGACATCGTCGTTCGGGCCCGCGATCGCGCTCGTCGCTTTCATGAAAAGGACGGGCTCTGTCGGCACGGGCATGCCCGATTCGGCGGCGTGGTCGGAGTAGTTCAGGCCGACGCAAATCAGCTTGCCGACGCGGCCCACACAGGGCCCGAGGCGAATGCCCGCGGGCGCGATGGGCAACGACTCGGCGTCGATCTCGGCGATAGCGCTCAAGCCCGTGGGGGAGAGCGTGTCCGGCGCGAAGTCGGACACATGGCCGGACAGGTCGCGGATGCGGCCTTGCCGATCCACGATGCCCGGGCGTTCATCGCCCGGATCGCCAAAACGCACCAGTTTCAAGGTGGCTCTCCTCGTCGAAGTGGGACTGCTGTTGACGCACGACTATAGAGGCGCACCGATAGCGGAACAATTCGAAAGACGGATTTGGCGATAACAAAAGCGAATTGGCGGAGGGATTGCTGAGCGAGATCGGGCGACGCGGATGGCGACGGCTTACGGAAAAAACGACCCGGTCGGTCGGTTACGAGCTGGCTGCGGCTCCGTCTAATCCGAACTCATGCCGCACCGCCGCCGCGATGCCGTCGACAACGTCGGTCACGAGCCGCCGCCCCTTTTCGCGGGTCGAATCCTTCGCGGACGAGAGCACGCCGCTCGACGGAACCCATGCCGTGCGCGCGGGATACATGTCGTAGGATGGAAATTGCGCGGGCCCGTGCGAAGGGATCCGCTCTAGCGAAACCAACTGCGGATGGTAGTGAAGCATCATCGACGTCTCGATCACCGCGGCATGCTCGAGCGCGATCCCGGGAAAGCCGTCGGGGAACACGGCGTCGAGCGTGTCCTGTCGACAGAACTCCCAATGCTCGACACGCATGACTTCCATTGCGCCGTGTTCGCCGATGTCGCGCATCGCGAGTTCGATCCCCTCGGTGACGAACCATTGGTTTTCATAGTGCCCGACGACGATCACGAGACGCCTGACGCCATGACGGTGAAACTCGCGTACCGCATCGCGGATCAATCCGCTCAACGTCGCGCCGTCGACGCTCGTCGTGCCGCAGAAATGCTGACCGCCGCCGCTTCTCGGCTGCGACTTATAGCCGTATGAAATCGCCGGCGCCACGATGCCGCCCACGGCGCGGGCCACGTCTTCGCTGATCGCACTGGCGAGCAACGCATCCGTGCCGAGCGGAAGATGAGGGCCATGTTGTTCCGTCGCGCCGCAGGGCAGAAAAACCACCGCTCCCGCTTCCACCCGCCGTTCGTATTCCACCCAGCTGATGTTGTCCATCCGCACGCTGTTCATGTCGAGCTCCCGTTGTCGACGAGCGGCGCTTGCGGCGAGCGCACCGCACGCCGCGCCAAATAAAAGACGTAGTAGCTGCCGCCGCCTGTGGCTAGACCCGAAAACCACGAGAGATCGATGCCGCCCAGCGCCATGGCGAGGGGCCCTTGCATCGACTCGATACTGCCCACTTGAAAGAGCCAGGCCGCGATCACGCCGAGCGCCAAAGCCGCCATGCCGGGCCAGTTGACGTCGCCGCAGGAGCTGGTCGAGTGATGACGGTAGAGCGCTTCGACGTCGATGCGGCCGCGGTGGATCGCGAAGAAATCGACGAGCACGATGCCGGCCCACGGTGCGATCCACACGACGAAAAAGACCATGAGATTTTCGAATGTGCTTGCGAATGCGCCCGAATGCAGGAATAGATAGAGAATCGAAAGCGCGACGATGCCCGACACGACGGATACGACCCACCGCGCAATGCGCAGATCCAGCGAGAGCGTGGCGAGCGCCGCCGAATAAATCACGACGATATTGGTCGCAATGGGGCCGTGGACGAGGACGAGCAGGACAGGCAGCGCCATCGCACCGAACACGGCAATGATGAGCTGCGCGGGATCGGCGCCGCTGCCTGCCGAGGCGATCGCCGCTCCGAGCAGCGCGAGCCAGACGGTGGGCACGAACATGCCGAGCGAGGTCGCGCGAAACACCTGCCGGCTCGTCAACGCGGGCTTCGTGAAGCGGGTGTAGTCGGATGCGTAGACGAGCCAAGAAATCCCCCAGCCGATGCCGATTGCGGTCATGAGTTGGCTCATGGCGGCGAGCTTGCCGATACCGTGCGCGGTCGAACTGTGCCAATGGATGTCGACGTGCGTGAACGCAAGGACGGTCATCGCGATCATGATGAGCAGCACGACCGGCATCGTGTAACGCTCGAAATACCGAATCGCATGAAATCCCCACGTCGCGATGCCGACTTGAATCAGCATGACCGCGACGGCGATCGCATATTTGAGTTCCATGCCGCCGCTCATGCCCATGCGTTCGAGCGCCGCCACCGCAAGATCGAGCACGATCCAGGTATTGATCGCCACCCATCCCATCGGCATCAGCACCTGCATCAGCGTGGGAAGCCATGCGCCCCGGCGGCCGAATGCCAGCCTCGACAGCACCATTTGCGGCACGCCCGAGCGATGTCCGACCACGCACATCGCGCCGAACAGCGCGCAACCGAGCACATTGCCGATCACGATCACCATCAATGTTTCGACCAGGCTCAGGCCCAGTTGGATGCCGATGGCCCCGAGCACCCAGTTGATCGGGGCGACGTTCGCGCCGGCCCAGATCCAGAACTGGTCCAACTGCCCGGATGTCCTGTGCTCGTTCGGGACGGGCTCGATACCGTGCACGTCGAAGGCGGCGCCGGTACGCTCGTGCGCCTGCGAAATCTCATTGTTTGACACGACTGTCTCCTCCTAGGATTGCCGCACTCAATCGTCGAGTGCGCTCAATGCGTATTGGAGCGGAGACAAATCCGGGGCGAAAACGATGTTTTCTCAACCGAGGTTGAGGAAAATTCGACGCCCGTTGTGGGCCACGGCGATGGGTCGCGGTTGAGATTTACTCAACGCCGCAAGAAAATTCATCAATCGCGCGGACGCAAGCGTCGTGGCTAAATCGGTGTTCCGGATTTCCGAGTTTCAGCACGAAAAGGAACACACACGATGACCACGCTTTTGCACATCACGGCCAGCGCACGCAGCGGCCGCTCGCTCAGCCGCAAGCTATCGAATGCCTTCGTCGACGCTTGGAAGGAGCTCGATCCCGCGGTCGGCATCATTTCGCGCGACGTAGGCGCCAATCCGCCCCCTTTCATCACCGAAGCGTGGATAGCGGCCGCCTTTACGCCCGACGAGGCGCTCACGCCCGAGCAACGCGAGACGCTGCGCTTATCCGACGAACTGATCGGCGAAGTCGACCGCGCGGACGTGATCGTGATCGGCACGCCCATGTACAACTACGGCATGCCCGCGACGCTCAAGTCGTGGTTCGACAAAGTCATCCGCGTGCGCAAGACGTTTACGTTCGACCTTGCGCGCGGAGACTTCCCGCTGGAACCCGTTATGAGCGGCAAGAAGCTCGTCATTCTGAGTTCGCACGGCGAATTCGGATTCGGCCCCGGCGGCGTGCGGGAAAAGATGAACCACTTGGATACGCATATCCTGACCTGCGCACACTATCTCGGTGTCGAGGAAAGCCACGCGATCAGCATCAGCTATCAGGAGTTCGGCGACGCGCGGCACGAGGCGTCGGTGGCCGATGCCTTCGCCGCGGTGCCGGTACTGGCGCGCCAGTTGGCGGGTGCGAGCGTAACCGCATAACCCGCACGACGTCATGCCGACCCCTACGACGATGAGCGAAATCGCGCGAAGGCTCGACGACGCAAGCCTAGACGCCTTCGAACTGGTGCGTACCACAGTCACGCGAGCGCATGCCTCTCGCGGCGTCTTCATCTCGTTCATCGAAGGCGCGCTCGAACAGGCGCGGGAAGCGGCGCGCAGACGCAGCCGGGGCGCACCGCTTGGTCGCCTAGACGGGATCCCGTTCGCAGTGAAGGACATGATCGACGTGGCGGGCAGCAAGACGAGCGCGGGATCGCTCACGCGGATCGACGCGCCACCCGCATCGCGGGACGCCGCGGTGATTGCCGCGATGCGGGCGGCCGGCATGATTCCGATCGGCAAGACGAACTTGAGCGAATTTGCCTTCTCTGGACTCGGGCTCAACCCGCACTTCGGCACACCAAGCGCGGACTTCGGCGCGCACGACAGGGCGCCGCGCGTACCGGGCGGCTCGTCTTCGGGCTCGGCCATCGCCGTGCAACGCGGGCTCGTTCCCGCGGCGATCGGGACCGACACGGCGGGATCCGTCCGCGTGCCGGCGGCATTCAACGCGCTCGTGGGTTTTCGCGCCTCGACTCGCCGTTACGACATGGGGGGCGTGCACCCGCTCGCCGTCACGCTCGACACCCTCGGGCCGATCGCACGCACCGTGGAGGACTGCGTGCTGCTGGACGGCGCGATGCAGGGCCGCTCGGACATCTGCTTACAAGCGCTGCCGCTGGACCAGGTACGGTTCGTCGTCGATTCGTCGGTTCTCGAGGATCCGGCGCTGGAGCCCGACGTGGCACGCAATCTCCACCGCGTCGTGGCGCGGTTGCAGCAGTGTGGCGCGCGCGTGCAGGAGCGTCCCGTCGAAGCATTCGCCAGCACGCGCGGCTTGATCGCGACGCAGGGTTGGCTTGGCGCAGTCGAGGCTTGGACGCTTCTTCGGGATGTCGTCGAAGGACCATGCGGCGACCAACTCGACCGCCGCGTTCGCAATCGACTGCTGGCCGCCAAAGCCATCGATCGGCGGGTGGAGGACTTCATTCGCGCTCAACGTGTCGAGCTCATGCTGAACCTCTTGCACGAGCTCGGCGACGATGCGGTGCTCATTACCCCGACAGTCAAGCATGTCGCGCCTGAGCTTGCGCCGTTGGAGGCCGACGACCACGTGTTCGCGGCGGCCAACCTAGAGACGCTTTCGCTGACCATGCCAGGCAGCTTTCTCGATATGCCGGGCGTCGCCATGCCGTCGGGCGTCGACCGGCAGGGACTGCCGACCTCGGTGCTTTTTTCCGTCCCGCAAGGGCACGACGATCGGTTGTTACGGACGTGTCTCGCGATCGAATCGGCATGGCGGGCGCGGCCGACTCAATGACAACTTTCCGGAGAACAACGCATGAATCCGATATCCCCCGACAAAGACATCGACACCGGCAGCGCCCTTACCCGTATTCCCGCGCGCAGTGGCGTGGCGGTCAGACTCGCCAAAGGCATGACCATCAAGGTGATCAATACGCACGGACATCAGGTTGTCGACACCTGGGCGTTCAATCAGCATGACATCGGCGAATCGATGTCGATGGAGCATAGCCGAACCGCCATGCTCAAGATCATTCCGCAGGTGGGCGACACATTGCTGACGAACCATCGGCGCGCGATCCTGACGTTGGTCGAAGACACGACGCCGGGCGTGCACGATACGTTGATCGCAGCGTGCGACAGGCATCGCTACGCGCAGTTGGGGGTGGCCGGCCACCATGACAACTGCACCGACAACCTCGCCGCCGCGCTTCGAACGCTCGGGCTGACGGCGCAAGAAACCCCGTGCCCCTTGAACTTGTTCATGAACGTGCCCGTATGCGAAAACGGCGGGCTGAAATTCGTGCCGCCCGTCAGTCAGGCCGGCCAATACGTCGCGCTGCGCGCTGAAATGGACGCGATCGTCGTGATGTCGGCGTGTCCGCAGGATGTCACGGCGGTCAACGGGATGATGCCGACCGACGCGCACTATTCGATCGCCTGAACGCGCTCTTGCCGTTGAGCGGCGGCACGCTCGGGGGCTGGCGGCGCGTCGCGGCGAGCTGCGCGAGCGGCCGGCCGGTTTGGGTAGAATGCATTCACCGTCACCGGCCGGCTTCGGAATGAAGGTCTATCGCCATGCGCAAGTTGCCACCGCTCAATTCGGTCCGCGCCTTCGAGGCCGCGGCGCGGCATCAGAGCTTCACCGCGGCCGCCGATGAACTGTCCGTGACCATCACGGCCGTCAGCCACCAAATCCGTCAACTCGAGGCGCGCCTCGGTCAGAAGCTGTTCGAACGAACCGGGCGAGCGGTCGCGCTGACGCCGGTGGGCAAGACGATCTACCCGCTCGTCAGAGACGGCTTCGATCAAATTGCCCAGGCCTTCGAGGCCGTCAGCGCGCGTACGAGTGAGGACTCGATCCAAATCTCGGCCACTCGCGCGTTCGCGCAGCGCTGGTTGATGCCCAGGCTGTCGCAATTCAATGCCGTGCACCCGAACGTTACGGTGCATATTCACGGTTCCGAGAATCTAGTCGATCTGCGCGCCGAAGAGATCGACCTCGCAATTCGCTATGGTCCGGTCGCATCCGATCAGCGCGAGTCCGTCATTTTGGAGGACTGTTATTTCGCGGTAGCCGGTCGCGATATTTGTCCGCAGGATCGCAAGCCGGCGATCGAGGACTTCGCTTCGCGCCCGCTGATTGCCTACAAGTGGGGAAACCGCGCTCTGAATGCTCCGGATTGGTCGACGTGGCTCGCGCTCGTCGAACACGATCGAAGCATCGACTTTCGGATGTCCTGGTATAGCGAGGAAATGCTCGCGCTCTATGCCGCGGAGTGCGGCTTGGGGCCGCTGATGTGCAGCAACGTGTTGATCGATGAAGAGCTGCGCACCGGCCGTTTGCGCAAGATCGAAGGCCCCTGTCTGCCGGGGTTCGCGTACCGCCTGGTCGAGTCGCCTTCGACGCGTCCCAAGAAGGGGCTTCGTCTTTTCACGGCTTGGCTGCGTGAAGCGGCGCGCTCGTTTCGCGACGAATCTTTCGTGCCGGAACAGCCGTAAGTCGAGCGTTCGAATCGTCGCGACGCATTCTCTATCAGGTCCGCGCGCGTGCGCGCTGGCTCCGGCGGGCGAAGCGGGGCGCTTTCGGCGTGAGACGCGGTTCGCGCAGCGACGCGATGCTCGTTATCATATCTCCCCACGTTCACTGCACATCGCTGCGACATGACCCAACCCCTTCGCGATCTCACCCCGATCGAAGCCCGCGTACTTGGCGTGCTGGTCGAAAAGCAGCATACGGTTCCGGATACGTATCCCTTGTCGCTGAATGCGACCACGGCGGGCTGCAATCAGAAAACCGCTCGCTCTCCCGTCATGAGCGTCACCGAGGGGGAAGTGCAGGGTGCCATCGACGGCTTGAAGCGGCTGAGCCTCGTGATGGAAGCGAGCAGTAGCCGCGTCACACGCTACGAGCACAACATGAATCGCGTGCTCGGCGTGCCGAGCCAGGCGGTTGCGTTACTAACGGTTCTTCTGCTCAGAGGCCCGCAGACGGTGGCGGAGTTGCGCCTGAATGCCGCACGTCTGCACGGATTCGCCGACAATTCCTCGGTCGAAGCCTTCCTCGACGAGCTGGTTGCTCGTGAGCCCGCGCTCGTGGTGAAGCTGCCGTGCGCGCCCGGCGAGCGCGAGAATCGCTGGATGCACTTGATGTGCGGCGAAGTGAATGTGGAGCAGCTGGCGGCCACGTTCGCGCGCGCGCCAGGGGCGGCGCCGGCGGGCGAACTCGATGCGTTGAAGGCGGAACAGCAGCGCTTGGCCGACGAAGTGACGCAATTGCGAGCCCTCGTTGAACGCATGGCGGCGGACTTGGGTATCTCGATCGACCGCCCGTCCTCGCAGAACTAGCGCGATGATGCGCGACTCGCGAGGTCCGGGACGATTTGGCGCGTGCCCGGCATCGCGAGGCAGCGGTGGCTATCGCTATAGTTGAAATCGAAATATAGCCGACCGGTCAACCCTGAAGATCAGTGAAATGTGCGTCCAACTGATTAGGCGGTAGCCGTATTTTTCCAGGTACCTATATATTTCAGAGCTCATTACGTCTCTAATCGAAAACGATACGCTTTCGACGATGATGATTTTAGGTTTGTATCGATCGAGGTTGATCGATCGCAGCACGTGATAATCATGCCCCTCCGCATCGATCGAAAGCAGATCGATTTCCTGGTTCGAGTAGCGGCTATGTTCCAACACGTCGTCGAGCGTGGTCGTCTCCACGTTGCGGACCGATACGGGTGCCTGGCCCTCCGCAGCGGCTGTTTCGGGGTCGAGAGTCGAGGTCAGTCCGTACTTGGAAAAGTTGTAGGCCTGTTTAACGGTTTTCTCGCTTGAGATCGCCGCGCAAATATTGACGTCCGAGGCCCTGGCGAGCTTGAATGCTTCGATTTTTATGGGATCCATGTCGATGTTGATCCCGCGCCAACCGCGTTTGTGCAAGGCGTACGTATTCGAAAATTTTATTGGATGGTATGCGCCGACATCGACGTAGATCCCTTTGTTGCACGCCGGGCTGATTATCTCCCGCAGCACTGCGTCCTCGCCAAACTGCGAATAATATAGCCGCGCGACACGCGTAATCCATGTCTTTCGCACTAACCAAAGAAAATGTCCGGCGCTTTTGAATGTGTTCATATGAATGCACACCGTGGGAGCCGATCGATTGCGGTAGATTAGCTTATTTCGATCTATTTTCAAGGGTAACGCTATTAATCGATAATCGTCTGATCATCACAAGAAAGCCAATCTGAATGTATGTCGAATGTCGAATCCCGATATTTGGGAGATTGCTGCTTATCTTTTCCTTGGTGCATTCTTTGTTATTTTGGTGATTCGTTCAAAGAGCGGGTATGAAATATTTGCTGGCGATTGGTCGAATCATTTTGCGGTATCAGGTGGTGAATTGTTGACCGGTGGCCAATTTTAGCGTGTCGCGTTGGCCGAAAAATCCGAAAAAGGGGTTCGGCAGCGAGATCACATGTAGCGGTTACGATGCATGGCTGCGTTCAATCGGCAAATGTTTTCGGCGCTCGGCAACCGGCGAAGAACCGTAATGCAGAGACGGCAAGCAATGGTCGCCGCTCGCATTCCGAACGGCGAGTCGATTTGGACGGTGGCCCGCGATCTGTACATTTGACCGATGGAGCGGGGCATCCTACGATATCCGCCATGAATCCCGATCACTTCAGCGCCGTCGCCAAGCAGTATGTTGCGTCGCGGCCCACGTATCCGCCGGCGCTTTTCTCGTGGCTCGCCACGCAATGTCCCGTGCGGGAGCTCGTGTGGGACGTTGGGGCGGGCAATGGTCAGGCGTCGATCGCTTTGGCTGCCCATTTCGCCAAGGTGTGGGCTACCGACTTGAGCGAGGCTCAGATCTCGCAGGCGCCTGCGCACGAACGCGTCGAGTATCGCGTCTCGCCGGCGGACCACAGCGGCCTAGGCGACAGCACTGCAGACGCCGTCACCGTCGCGCAAGCGCTGCACTGGTTCGACCTCGATCGCTTTTACGCCGAAGTGAGGCGCGTGCTGAAACCCGGCGGTCTGATCGCGGCCTGGACCTACGGGGTGCTGCATGTCGAAGGCGATGCGGTCGAAGAACGGGTGAGCCACTTTTATCATCAAGTGGTCGGCCCTTATTGGCCTGCCGAGCGGCATCATGTCGAAACGGCGTATGCGGAGCTGCCGTTTCCCTTCGAACCCGTCGCAAGTCCCCCATTTGCTATCCGGCTCGCTTTGACGCTCGACGAACTGCTCGGCTACTGCCGCAGCTGGTCGGCCACGGGGCGCTATCGCAGCGCAACGGGCAGCGATCCTGTCGCCGCGCTGGCGGCCGAACTCGCTCCCGTCTGGGGCGAGCCCGATCGACGCCGTGAAGTGACGTGGCCGATCGCGATGCGGGCGGGCTTTCGCTGAAGCCAGCGTGCGCTGTGCAATGGCGCGGCGAGCGATGGCGCGCCGCGCGACCTCGCACTCATCTCATCTCGATAGTGTTCCGGGCGGTGGCCGCCGCGATGTCAGCGCAATCGCATGCGATAATGCGCCCGCTCGCGACAGGTTCGTGGTCGCCACGCTTTGTGTGCGCATCTTCGTTCCAGGGGTCGTCCCGCCGGTTGGCGGGCAGGTTCGGTCCGAAATCGGATTTTTACCCCGCTTCGCACCACTTTTCGCCAGCGCGCCGTTATGCCAGCCGCGCTGGCGTGACCCACCTCAACGGATGTTCGCTGCCCGCGAACCACCCTATTCGAAGATGGCGCAGTCGGCCATTGCATGCAGGAACAGCTAGTGAAACAACTCGGTCATGCCTTTCTCATCGCGCTGCTGCGGGCGTTGTCGATTCTTCCTTACCCGCTGGTCGCGAGGTTGGGTAGCGCTATCGGCGCGGCGCTCTATGCAGTGCCCAGCCGACGCAAGCAGGTCGTGCTGGTGAACTTGCGCCTCTGCTTTCCGGAGAAGACCGAACTCGAGCGCCAAACACTCGCGAAGGCGCATTTTCGGCACGTGGTTCGCAGCTATCTCGAGCGCGGGATTCAGTGGTTCGGCAGTGCTCGGGCGATCGAGGATATCGTCCAGATCGAAAGCAAGATCGACCTGGAAGACACGAACGCTCCGCCCACCATCTTCATGGGATTTCACTTCGTGGGCATCGAAGTTGGGTGCATGCGCTACTCGATGCAGTTGCCCGTCGCGTCGCTGTTCACGCCGATGTCGAACCGGCGCTTGTGCGATCTGGCGAGGCGGCAACGCGGTAGATTCGGCGCCGAGATGATCGAACGCGCCACGAGCGCCAGAAAAGTCATCGGCATTCTTCGATCTGGCAAGCCTGTCATGCTCGCGGCGGACATGGACCACGGCATCGAGAACTCCGTCTTCGTTCCGTTCTTCGGTGTTCCCGCTTGCACGCTGACCTCCATCTCGCGCCTTGCGAAGCTGGGCCGCGCGAGGGTGGTGCCGTTCGTGACGGAGGTGTTGCCGGATTTCAAAGGATACAAATTGTCGATCTTCGAGCCGCTCGAAGGGTTTCCTTCCGAAAGCGACACGGACGATGCCGCGAGAATGAACGCATTTCTCGAGGCCCAGATCCTGCGCTTTCCCGATCAGTACTACTGGGTGCATCGGCGCTTCAAAAACCGGCCGGCTGGGGAGCCGGGGGTTTATTGAGGGGACGCTAACGGCTAGTACGCCTGAACGAGAATTTCCACGCCACCAGGCTCGAGTTGAAGTTTGCCTCCGGAAAAGCGCCGTTTCGAGAACGCGGTCGAGTAGTCGCCCATTGGGACGCAAACCCGCTTCATTTCCTTGGAAAGATTGAGCACGAAAGTGATCCGCCTGTTGTCGGCGCTCCTTACCGCAATTTCCACGCCATCGGGGAGTTCGAGTCCGGCGCCGATGCCGGCCGATGCGCCCCAGCAGCAGTCGAGTTGATTGCTCGTCCAAAACGGTTTCGATGTAATAAACGCTGCCTTTGCCGTGTAGGTTGCGCGTGATCGCGGCCCCGCCCGCAAAATATTCGCTGGCGTAGGTGGCAATCGTCTCGCCTTTCGAAATCGCGAGCTAGGTGTCGATGCATCGACCCGATGCCCAGCGCAAGCGCAGCCGGCTGGCGATGCGCTCGCCTATTCGGCACGGATGATCTTCGGCAAATAGCTCGCCAGCACGATAGACGTGGTGACGGGCCCGAATCTGGCAAGCGCATCGATTGCGCTTTCCAACTGGCTCATTTCTTCGACCACGATGCGAACTAGGAAGCAGTCCTCTCCGGTGATCCTATGCGCCTCGATGATTTCGGGCATTGCCTCGAAAGCGCGCAGGCAATGCGCGATTTCGGCGTGAGTGGTGCGGATTCGCACGAGTGCGGCGATCGGCCGACCGACAAGGCGGGGATTGACGCGGGCCGTGTAACCTTCGATGACCCCTTGTTCCTCGAGCCGCCTGATCCGGGCGGTGACAGCGGGTTGAGACAGCCCAATCTGCTTGCCAAGCTCCGTGTTGGTGATGCGAGCATTGCTCTGCAGCACCTCGAGAATCCGCCAATCAAGCTTGTCCAACACGACCGACTTAGTTTTCATTCGTGAGCACCGATCAATTCAGTGAATTTGTTCGCGCATGAGCAGCAATTCATTCGATCTCCGATGTTGCCTGAGTTCGCGCGCTTTTACACTGGGCACTCGTTCATTCACGGAGATCGGGCAGATGAGTTCCCCAGTTTTTGTCGTTCCCGGCATCGGTAATTCCGGCCCATCGCACTGGCAAAGCCTATGGCTGAATGCACACGGAGACTGGCTCCGCCTCGCTGTCGAGGATTGGGATCACGTAGTCTGCGATGACTGGGTATCGGCGATCGACCGGCAATTGCCGGCAGACTCGAGCGAGGTGGTCATCGTCGCACACAGCCTCGGATGTTTGGCCGTGGTGCACTGGGCTTGTCGATGCGCCCGGAACATTCGCGGTGCGTTGCTGGTGGCCGTGCCTGACCCGGCGTCCTTGGCATTTCCGCGGGATGAGGCTAGCGGCTTCGAGCCGCTGCCCGCACAGCGATTGCCGTTTCCGACGACGATCGTATCGAGCAGCAACGATCCTTATGCCAGCGTGGAACATGCGCGTGGCTGTGCAGCCGCATGGGGCGGTGAACTCGTCGGAGTCGGGGCGAAGGGGCATCTGAACGCAGACAGCAACTTGGGTAATTGGGACGAAGGGTTTCAATTGCTGAAGAGGATGAAGAAAGACTGATCTGGGGCGCACCGGCCAGTGTCGCCGCTCGTCGTGGCGAACGGCCGCGCCGCCTGCATCGCCAAAATTGGCCTCGCAATGAGGAATAAAGCCGACTTGCGTCCTCGTTTTTAACGTCCAAGACTGGGCGTCAATCCGATTCGCCAGATAGTTGTCCGGTATATCGGATAAACGGATGTCTGAGTCGACGCATTCGCGCGTGCCGATGGCGCCGATGCCGGTTCGTCCGTCCCGGAATGCTCTCTCCGACGAGGACCCAAGTCATGAAGCTTGCGAAACGAGGCGCCCAGGCTGCGCTGTTGCTCTCATTTGCCGGATTGCTCGCGATGACCGCCTGCACGAAGGTGTCCACGCCCGCCTCGCCGCAAGCCACCGCAGCACCGTCCACGCTGCAGGCCGTATTGCAGAGAGGCACGCTGCGCGTCGGCGATTGTCTGACGTTTGCGCCCTTCGGGTTTTACGACAAGAACGGGCAGCCCGATGGCTATGACGTCGACTTGGCGAAGGAACTGGCCAAGGAGATGGGCGTGAAGCTGGAAGTGGTGAATACGACCAGCGCGAACCGCATTCCCAATCTGCAGACGAGCAAGGTCGATGTCGTGTTCTGCAATTTCACGCGCAATCTGGAGCGCGCGAAGGTCATCGAATTCACCACGCCATACGTCGTCGCGAGCGAAGCCCTGCTCGTCAAGAAAAGCAGCGGCATCAAGTCCATCAAGGACATGAGCAACCGTACGATCGCCACGGTCAAAGGTTCGACCAATGGCGACGAAGTCCGGGCGCTGAACATGGCCGTCAAAATCCAGGAGTACGACAGCTCGCAAGCGGCGATTCTGGCCGTCAAGCAAGGCCAGGCCGATGCCATGATCGAAGACAACAACTTCCTTGCCTATCAAGCGAAGCTCGATCCCGATCTGACGGTCACCGACGAAGCGCTGGTGCCACTCGAATACAACGCGTTCGGCGTCAAAGCCGGAGATCAAGCCTGGCTCAACTACTTGAACTTGTTCCTGTTCAACATCAATGCGTCCAAGCTCAACGCGCAGCTTTACAAGAAGTGGTTCGGCGTCGATCCACATTACTCGCTGAATCCGCAGTTTTAAGGCGCGCAGCGCGCCGCGTGCGGACGAGTTCCAACGATGCGGAGGGCGAGATGGGTTACGAGTGGTTGACGCTCTGGGGCTATGTGCCGGAGTTCATCAAAGCGAGTTGGCTGACGTTGCAGGTGACTGTGCTCTCGTTCGTGTTGGCGGTGGCGCTGGGATTGCTGACAGCGCTCGCGAGCGTCTCCGCGCTCGGCGCGCTGCGTTTCATCGCGCGCGCCTACGTGGAAATCATCCGCAATACGCCCGTCCTATTGCAGATTTTCATCGTCTTCTTCGGCTTGCCATCCGCCGGCATTGCTCTGGACGCGTACTGGGCCGGCGTGATCGCGCTTGGCTTGAACGTCGGCGCTTACTTATCTGAAGTGTTTCGCGCTGGCATTCAATCCGTGCCGCGGGGGCAGTTGGAGGCTGCCGCGATCCTCGGACTCGAGAGGACGCAAATTTTCAAGGAGATCGTGCTGCCACAAGCGGCGCGTGCGGTGTATCCGACGATCGTGAATTATTTGATTCAGTTGCTGCTGGGCACGTCGCTGCTATCGGCTATCGCGCTGCCGGAATTGACGGGGACGGCGACGGTGATCAATTCGCGAACGCTGCTTTATGTGCAGACGTTCGCCGTGACACTGGCTGCGTACCTCGTGCTCAGCAACGCACTGTCGTGGCTCGCTGGGCAGCTTGGCGCGCGCGTCTTTCATCCCCCCTTGCTCATTCGAGCGCGCACGCGTTCGGGCGGTTGGCCGCTGCGCAGAACCAATCGAGCTTGACCTACGCATTGGAGCGGGACCATGTCAGTCGATTTGTTGAAAACCAGTCTTGCGATCCTGCTACAAGGACTGGAGACGACGTTGCTGCTTTCAGCCGCGGCAATCGTAGGCGGCACCTTGATGGGGCTCGTCGCTGCAGTGTTGCGCTCGTTCGGGCCATGGGGCACGCCCGGCATCGCCAAGCTCTATACCGAACTCTTTCGCGGCACGCCGGTGCTCATCACGCTGATGTTCATCTACTTCGGCGTCTCGTACTTCGGGTATGCGATCGATGTGTTTGCGGCGGGTGCGATCGGCCTCAGTGTTTATCAAGGCGCGTATATCGCAGAAGTGTTCAGGTCGGGAATCGAGTCGGTGCCGAAAGGGCAGTGGGAAGTGTCGCAGATTCTCGGCTTGAGCAAGATTCAGGCGTTCTTTTTCGTGGTGCTGCCGCAAACGGGGAGGATCGTATTGCCTCCGCTCGTGGGCCAGTATCTCTCGCTCATCAAGGACACGTCGATCGTCAGCATGATCGGCATGTCCGAGTTGATGCATGGCGGCCAAGCCATCGTCGACCGAATCGGCAAACCCGTGGAAATTTACGGGCTCGTCGCGCTCATTTACTTTGTCGTGTGCTTCCCGCTTTCGCAATGGGTGCGCCATCACGATAGGAGGAGATTGTCGTGAGCACTGAAACGATACTCAAGCCCATCATTTCGCTTGCGGGTGTCAGCAAGTCATTCGGTTCGACGCGTGTGTTGAAAGAGATCAATCTCGAAGTGGGAGCGGGGGAAGTGCTGGTGCTGATCGGCGCGTCGGGGTCCGGTAAGAGCACCGTGTTGCGCATCATGGCTGGCCTCGAAACGTCGGATTCGGGCGAGGTGTGGGTCAACTCGGTGCCGTTGCACGACCCGCGCCGTGCGCGCGAAATTCACGGCCACGTGGGCATGGTTTTTCAGCAATTCAATTTGTTTCCCCACAAGACGGCGCTCGGAAACGTCATGCTCGCATTGATCAAAGCGCGCAAGATGAGTCCTGCCGACGCGCGCAAGCGCGCGATGGACGCGCTCGACCGAGTGGGCCTGGCGGATCGGGCCGAGCACTACCCCAGCCAATTATCGGGCGGGCAGCAGCAGCGCGTTGCGATTGCGCGCGCGCTAGCCGTGGAGCCGGGCATCATGTTCTTCGACGAAGCCACATCGGCGCTGGATCCGGAACTGGTCGGCGAAGTCACGGAGGTGATGCGCGGCCTGGCGCGCGACGGGATGACGATGGTCGTCGTCACGCATGAGATGGGCTTTGCGCGCAAGACCGCCGACCGGGTCGTTTTCATGGACAAGGGCGTGATCGCCGAGCAAGGCGAACCGGAACAAATTTTCGTCAATCCGGCTAACGAGCGCACGCGGCAGTTCTTGCATAGAGTCCTCGACCATTGATGCGTGGATTGCGTTGCCGTGCTTGCGAGTGCGTGCCCGCGGTAGACTCGCTTACTTGGCATGCCGCGTGCGGCGCATGAACGGTTGGATGGAGTGAAAGGATGACTGGTACGGAATCGTCGCGGGCAAGGGGTGTGGATCGCGTCATCGACATCTTTCGGCAATTGCATCTCGCACAGCGCCCCATGACGATGCGCGAGTTGATCGAGGCAACGGGGGCGCCGCGTTCGAGCATCTATGAGTTGGTCGCCATTCTCGGCGAGGCCGGCTGCCTCGAGACCTCCGCCGACGGCAACGTGTTCTTCGGGCGCGAGATGCACTACTACGGCTCCGACTACGCGACGCACAACGACCTGATCAGCTGCTCGCATCAGGCGCTATTGGCGTTGGTGAGGAAGTACGAAGAGACGGCGCAGCTGTGCATGCTCGAAGGGAATAAGTACACCGTCGTGTTGTCGGAGCGTAGCGCGCGGCCGTTCAATATCAGCTCGGATATCGGCGTTAGAGTGCCGATTCCTTGGACGGCCACAGGCCGTCTGCTGCTGGGTCATTTGAATGCCGAGGAAATCCGCGCCCTCATTCCAAGCGAGGATTTCGTTCTCGATAACGGCGTTCATATCGGATTCGACGAGTTCTTCCAAGACGTGCAGCGCGCCAAAGACCAAGGCTACTGCTGCACGGAAGGGCTCTCCAACGCGTTTCGATTGTGCATGGCGGCTCCGATACGAGATCGCTCGGGTCAGCCGATTGCAGCGCTGTGTTTCATGACGGGCCGTGATACGAGTCCCGAGCGGCGAGATGCGATGCTCGACGATCTGCTGCAGTCTGCGAAAGCGCTGTCGCACCGGTAAGCTCGTGCGCGGGGTGCTGCGCTGGTGAGGGCCGAGCACTCAACGATTTTCAAAGGAGAGAAACGATGAAGCGTTATGGCGTGGAAGGCGGCAAAGGTACGGGCGGTCAGCACATGCCCTTTGCACGCGCTGTCGAGGCGGATGGTTGGCTATTCGTTTCGGGGCAGACGCCGATGGTGGACGGGGAAGTCGTCAATGGCGGCATTGTCGAGCAGTCGCATCAGGCAATCAAGAACGTGTTCTCCATTTTGGAGGAAGCCGGTTACGGCGCGGAACATGTCGTGCGCTGCGGCGTGTGGCTCGATGATCCGCGCGATTTTGCGTCGTTCAACAAAGTGTTCCGCCAGTATTTCGGCGAGCATCCGCCCGCGCGTGCGGCGGTGGTGTCGAGCATGGTGATCGATTGCAAGGTGGAGATCGACTGTGTTGCGTATAAGGCGCCGCAAAAGTAGCGCGGGGGAGATTGCGCCCGTTGCGAGCATTCGCTCGGGTGCTCGGACGCGCGCCGACGTGGCAAGAGCCGGTTGGCGACCCGGACCAGCGCGACTGTTGCGCACGGGGCAAACGAGATAGATGCCTGGACGCGTGCGATACACAGCATGATTCCGAGTGTCGCCACCACGCCAACGGCCGCGCGCGCTATGGGTTTCAGCGCGTGCCCAACGCTCGCCGAGATGTCGACGCGCGCTCATGGTGGAACAGTTTCTATAGAATGCGAGCGCCTAAAAAATCACGCGCTCGATGTCCAAGTTAGAAATAGCCATCTGCGAGACGCCGGCCGAGTTCGCACATAGATTCGGCCGGCTGACCTATCAGGGTAGCCTGTGGGACCTCACTCATCTCGACCCAATTGCATTTCAATGTGACCTGGATTTGGGGTTTCGATCGACGGTGCTCGTGCTGTTTTCCTGCCATTGCTTCACCCGCAGTTTCGCTTGGGATTCACGCGTCCGCATAGAAATTCCGCGTGATGAAATCTATAACGATGGGCGAGAGGAAAGGGTCTTGTGCCCAGAGCGATACGAAGCATCGCGTCAAATGTTGCGCGATCTCGTTCTAACGTTGCCCGGACGGCGCATCATCATGGCCGACCAACGTCAACAGAACTTCGTGACAGTCGAAACGACG
The DNA here is from genome assembly GCF_029522115.1 of Trinickia sp. Y13. Lineage (GTDB taxonomy): Bacteria > Pseudomonadota > Gammaproteobacteria > Burkholderiales > Burkholderiaceae > Trinickia. Next base: position 305,884 of record NZ_JAKWFK010000007.1, read on the forward strand.
ACCGCGTCGGGTGAGCGCTCGCTGTATGCGGTGTTCTTCGAGGTGGAGAAGGATAGGACACGGAAACATCGGATACTGCTCCGTATACAATCCGCTTATACGCTCGAGCAGGGCCTGACGAAGCGCCAGAAAGAAGCTAAGAAGGTTACATTGCGAAGCGTTCTGCGAGCGACTGCGGAAGGCCGGAAAATCCACCCATAACGCAGAATGACCAACGGCTGCCTTTCGGCAGCCGTCGCATGCGAGGCTCTCTATCCACCTTGCGGCAGAATTCCCACTCCAGGTGGGACCCGGTCACCCGGGCGGCGCTACGTTTTTTGCACTCGCTCACACGTAGCTTTCGTCAGGACTATAACGATTCCCACCGCTACCGTCAAGACAAGGCCTTGTCCAATGGCAAAGGAGTCCGAGCGGGATGACAATGGCTGTTCTCCTTCGCCAACTCGTGCTGATGCGCTTGTGATCATCTACCCGCCGATCGTCCGACCTTCCGTCCCTAGCAACTCGCAGGGATAGTCGGAGCCTTAAAACCCGGCCAAAGCCCGGTTTAGCATCGCCGCGCTTCGAAACGACGAAGCGCGGCGCCTGTGAATCAACGGTTCGCTGACATCGAGGTTTTACGCCGCGAGCAGCGAGCGCAACACGAACGGCAAAATCCCGCCGTGCTTGTAGTAGTCGACTTCGATCGGGGTATCGATACGAAGCAGCACGGGCACACGTTGCGTCGCGCCGTCCTTGCGATGGATCACGAGCGTGACTTCTTGCTGCGGCTTGAACTCGTCACCCAGGCCTTCGATATCGTACGTTTCCTCGCCCGTGATGCCGAGCGATTGCACGCTGTCCGTGCCGACGAACTGCAGCGGCAGCACACCCATGCCGACGAGGTTCGAACGATGGATCCGCTCGAAGCTGCGCGCCACGACCGCCTTCACTCCCAGCAACTGCGTGCCCTTGGCCGCCCAATCGCGCGATGAGCCCGTGCCATACTCCTCGCCCGCGAAAATCATCGTCGGCGTGCCCGCGTCGATGTACTTCATCGCCGCGTCATAGATCGACAACTGCTCGCCACTCGGCTGGTGTACCGTCAGCCCGCCCTCCACGCGCGTGCCGTCGGCCTTCGGCGGAATCATGAGGTTCTTGATCCGAACGTTCGCGAACGTGCCGCGCATCATCACGTCGTGATTGCCGCGGCGCGAGCCGTAGCTGTTGAAGTCGGCCTTTTGCACGCCGTTCGCCTTGAGCCACTTGCCGGCCGGCGAATCTTCCTTGATCGAGCCCGCCGGGCTGATGTGGTCAGTGGTGACCGAATCACCGAAGATACCGAGCGCCCGCGCGCCTTGGATCGCCGGGATCGTGTCCGACGGCGTCATCGAGAAGTCCGTGCCGAAGAACGGCGGCTCCGCGATGTACGTCGACTTCGGCCAGTCGTACACCTGACCTTCTTCACCCGCGATCTTGCTCCAGAGGTCCCCCTGCTTGGTGAGCTGCGAGTAGTTCGTGCGGAATGCATGGGCATCGAGCGCGAACTTGAGCAACGCGTTGATCTCTTCGCTCGTCGGCCAAATGTCGCCGAGATAAATATCCCTGCCGCCATTGCCCTTGCCGACCGGCTCGGTCATCAAGTCGCGCGTGACGGTGCCCGCAATCGCATAGGCCACGACGAGCGGCGGCGAGGCGAGGAAGTTCGCGCGAATGTTCGGGTGGATACGCGCTTCAAAGTTGCGATTGCCCGACAACACGGCAGCCGCGACGACATCGTTCTTCGTGATCGCTTCGTTCAACTCCGGCGTGAGATCGCCCGCGTTGCCGATACACGTCGTGCAGCCGTAAGCGGCCAGTTCGAAGCCGAGTTTCGACAAGTACGGCATCAGGCCCGTCTTCGTCAGGTATTCGGTGACGATGCGCGATCCCGGCGCCAACGACGTTTTGATGTGCGGCGCCACCGTCAGCCCGGCTTCCACGGCCTTCTTCGCCAGCAAGCCGGCGGCCAGCAGCACGCTCGGGTTCGACGTGTTCGTGCACGACGTGATCGCGGCGATCAGCACGTCGCCGTTCTTGAGCTTCACGCCATTGGATGTTTCGTACTCGGCGTCGAGATCGGCCGGCTTCTTGGCGAAGCCGTTCTCGCCGACGGGCTTGACGAACAGATCGGCGAACGTCGATTTGACGTGGCCGATCTCGATGCGGTCTTGCGGGCGCTTGGGGCCGGCCAGCGAGGGCGCCACGGTGGCGAGGTCGAGCGTGACGACCTTCGTGTAGTCGATCTGACCGGCCTTCGGAATGCCGAACAGCTCTTGCGCTTTGAAGTAGTTTTCGAACGCGGCAATTTCCGCGTCGGTGCGCCCTGTGCCCTTGAAGTAATCGATCGTCTTTTCGTCGACGGGGAAGAAGCCCATCGTCGCGCCATACTCGGGTGCCATGTTGCCGATGGTCGCGCGGTCGGGCAGCGTCAGCGATGCCGTGCCGTCGCCGAAGAATTCGACGAACTTGCCGACCACCTTCTCCTTGCGCAGCATCTCGGTGATCGTCAACACGAGGTCGGTTGCCGTCACGCCTTCGCGCAGCTTGCCCTTGAGCTCGACGCCGACGACATCGGGGGTCAAGAAGTACACCGGCTGGCCGAGCATGCCCGCTTCTGCTTCGATGCCGCCCACGCCCCAGCCCACCACGCCGATGCCGTTGATCATCGTCGTGTGGCTGTCCGTGCCGACGAGCGTGTCGGGGTAGTACACGGTATCGGCGCCTTCGGTCTTCTTATGCACGCCGCGCGCGAGATATTCGAGGTTCACCTGGTGAACGATGCCGACGCCGGGCGGCACCACCTTGAATGTGTCGAACGCCTGCATGCCCCACTTCATGAACTGATACCGCTCGTTGTTGCGCTGAAACTCGAGCTTCATGTTCAGATCGAGTGCGTCCTTTTGACGGAAGTAGTCGATCTGCACTGAATGGTCGACCACGAGATCGACGGGCACGAGCGGCTCGATCGTCTTGGGGTTCTTGCCCGTGCGCTTGGCGACGCCGCGCATCGCGGCGATGTCGGCCAACAGCGGCACGCCCGTGAAATCCTGCAGCACGACCCGCGCGACCACGAACGGAATCTCGTCCACGCGAGGGGCATTCGGTTTCCAGTTGGCGAGTTGCTTGATGTGCTCTTCCGAGACCTTCTTCTCGTCGTAATTGCGCAGCACCGATTCCAGAACGATACGGATCGACACGGGCAGCCGGTCGATCTTGACGTTCAACGCCTTGCCGAGCTGGGGCAGCGAGTAGAACTTGCCCTTGCCGGAGCCGCTGTCGAATTCCTTGAGCGTGTTGTGCAGATTGTGGGCCATGGTTTTTCCTAGGTTAGAGCGAGGAAATGACGTTGCTACGTTTTTCTTGAACCTTGAACCAGCGTTCGGACTTGCCTAGATCTTGCCTAATTCGGGACTGTCTAAATGACGTACATATCGACGTACTCGTGGACAGGCATCGTTTCGAGCCTCGCTTGGTCGAGCGAGACATCGAGAATTGCCTGGCGCTGTTTCTCGGGGAAGCGGCGGGCGAGGTTCGTCTTGAACTTTTCCACGAGCAGCGGCATGCCTTCGGCGCGGCGCCGCTTGTGGCCGATCGGATATTCGACGACGACTTCATCGAGCTTCGTGCCGTCGGTGAACTCGACCGTCAACGCGTTTGCGATCGAGCGCTTGCTGGGGTCGTGATAGTCGGCCGTGAAGGCGGGGTCTTCCACGCACACCGTCTTCGCGCGCAGGGCGTCGATGCGTGGATCGGCGGCGATGTCGTCTTCATAGTCGGCCGCCGTCAAGCGCCCGAAAATCATCGGCACGGCCACCATGTATTGGATGCAATGGTCGCGATCTGCCGGATTGGCGAGCGGGCCTGTCTTGTCGATAATCCGTATCGCCGCTTCGTGCGTGCGAATCGTGATTTTCGCGATGTCTTCGATGCGTTTGCCCGCCGCATGCAACCGGCCGTGCAGCGTCATTGCTGCTTCAGCTGCGGTTTGCGCGTGAAACTCGGCCGGAAACGAAATCTTGAAGAGCACGTTTTCCATCACGTACGAACCGTAGGGCCGTTGCATCTTGAACGGTTGGCCCTTGAACAGAACGTCGTAAAAGCCCCATGTCTTCGCGGTCAGCACCGAGGGGTAGCCCATTTCGCCCGTTTTGGCGATCAGGGCGAGCCGCACGGCGCGCGCGGTGGCGTCGCCCGCTGCCCACGATTTGCGCGACCCGGTATTCGGTGCGTGCCGGTAAGTGCGCAGCGAATGCCCGTCCACGAACGCGAGCGAAACCGCGTTGATCAGTTCGTCGCGCGAAAGGCCGAGCAACTGTCCGGCCACGGCCGTCGACGCCAGCTTGACGAGCAGGACGTGGTCCAGCCCGACCTTGTTGAACGAATTCTCGAGCGCGATCACGCCTTGAATTTCATGCGCCTTGACCATCGCCGTCAAAACGTCCTTCATGACGAACGGCGGTTTCCCGGCGGCTACGGCGGTGCGCGATAGCCAATCGGCCGTTGCCAGGATCGCGCCCAGGTTGTCCGACGGGTGTCCCCACTCGGCGGCGAGCCACGTGTCGTTGAAATCGAGCCAACGGATCATCGCCCCGATGTTGAAGGCGGCTTGGACGGGATCGAGCTGAAATTGCGTGCCGGGCACCTTGGCCCCGTTGGGCACGATCGTGCCGGGGACGATCGGCCCCATCAGCTTCGTGCAAGCAGGGTACGAAAGAGCCTCGAGCCCGCAGCCGAGCGTATCGATCAAGCAATGTCGGGCCGTATCGAGCGCCAGCGCGCTATCGATGCGGTAATCCAGGACGTAGTCGACGATGTCGACCAGCACCTGATCCGGCGCAGGCCGGACATTGAGGATCGGGGCAGACATGGGTCGAGGCTCCCGGCCGGTGCTTAGCCGCCCGACTTTTGCAGTGCGTTCGACTGCGTCGGGGCTGGAGCGCCTTGCACCATTTGCGCCGTCTTGCATTCGTCGGCGAGGCGCGAGCCGTCGTGATCCGAGAACAGCATCGCTTTAGTCGGGATCACGACGAGGTCCATACCCGTGGCGGCGTCATGGAAACGATCGGCGCCCGTGGTCGTGGCTTCGCGCGGCAGCTTGTAGTTCTTGTTGCCCCAGTGAACCGTAACGATTTGGTCACGCTTCATGTCGCCCTTCAAATCGAAAGACAGCCCTTCGTTGCAGGACCAGAGCACCGAGCCTTCCGGCACCGGATCGGTTTTGGCGACCGACTTTTTCGATTTGCGCTTGATGAGGCGGTGCTTCGGCGCGGGGGCCTTCGCTTTGGTGGCCGCTTTCTTGGTGGCCGTGGCCCCGTTTTGCGCGAATGCGGTGTTCGCGGTGACAAGCGACGTGGCGGAGAGCGCGGCGACCACGGCGGCGATCAGCAATTTCTTCATGGAATCAAGGCCTTGTGAATAACGATGAGACAAATAGAACGGAACTGCGCGGCGGGCGGTGTCGCTCGCGCCGGCTACGCGCGCGGCTTATTGTTTCGCGCGGCGGTCGCTATTTTCTCCTATTTAGCGGTACAAACTTCAGATTTTCGGGTCCTGTGTAGTTCGCGCTCGGCCGGATGATCTTGTTGTCGACGCGCTGCTCGATGATGTGCGCGCTCCAGCCGGAGGTGCGCGAGATGACGAACAGCGGCGTGAACATGGCCGTGGGCACGCCCATCATGTGATACGACACGGCGCTGAACCAGTCCAGATTCGGGAACATTTTCTTGGCGTCCCACATCACCGTTTCGAGCCGCTCGGCGATGTTGAACAAGCGCATGTCCTCGGCTTCCTTGGACAGCTTGCGCGCCACTTCCTTGATCACTTTGTTGCGCGGGTCGGAAATCGTATAGACCGGATGCCCGAAGCCGATCACCACTTCCTTGTTCTCGACGCGGCGGCGGATGTCGGCCTCGGCTTCGTCGGGCGTGGTGTAGCGCGTTTGAATCTCGAACGCCGCTTCGTTGGCGCCGCCGTGCTTCGGGCCGCGCAGCGCGCCGATTGCACCGGTGATGGCCGAATAGATGTCCGAACCGGTGCCGGCGATGACGCGGCCCGTGAACGTGGAGGCGTTGAACTCGT
>NZ_JAKWFK010000008.1 GCF_029522115.1 Trinickia sp. Y13
CGCCGCCGGAGAGGTAGACGGCTTTGAAGCCGGTGGCCTGCGCCATCTTGGCCGCATAAGCGGTGATCGTGCCGACGACTTGCAAGGGCTGCTCTTGCGCTACGGCGGCGCGGAACGCCGCGCCGGCTCGCATGGGTTGCTGATGTTCGGTGTTCACGTTAGCTCCCAGAAAGGTGCTCCCTTAGAGCAAAGTGCGGGCCACCCTGTCTTGCGTGAGGTAACGCATTGATTCTTAACAAAGTCGGGAAAGGCGTATGGGACGGTGGATTTCACTAGTGAAATATTCGTTTTCGAAATTGGAACGAGTGCGCGCATAATGCGGACTCCGCCCGCCGTGCGGCGTTGTCCCCGAGGTTGCTCCGTGAGCCGTCTTTCTTCCGACCTATCGTTTCCCGTTCCCGCCCGCCCTCGCATCTGGGCGTTCGGCATCAGCCGATTGCGCGATCTGCTGTTCGACATCGCGGGCGAATACGAAGAGCGCGCCGATTTACGGGTGATCGCGCGCGCTTACGACGATGCGGTCCGCGAAATCGAGGCTGCGGGCGAGCGGCGTCCCGATGTCGTCGTCGCAGGCGGCTCCAATGCCGCCTATCTGAAGACGCGCTTGCCGGTGCCCGTGGTCCAGATCAATCCGACTGGCTTCGACGTGATGCATTCGCTCGCGCGTGCGCGGCGCCAAGGCCAGCGGCAGGTTGCGCTCGTCAGTCCCGGCGAGACGCCGCAAGAGGTGCGCGATTTCGTGGTGGCGTATGGGCTAGACATCGTCTTCGAGTCGTATCGCTCGGCCGAAGACGCTAGCGCGTGCGTGCAGGCGCTGCGCGAGCGCGGCGTGGGCGCCGTGGTGGGGCCTGGGCTGATCGCCGATTTGGCTGCCGCGGCTGGGATCGATGCCGTGTTCCTTTATTCGCATGCCTCGATTCGTCAGGGCTTCGAGACCGCACTCGAATTGGCGGAAGCGACGCGCGCCGAAGCCAAGCGTCGGCGCCACATCGACAACCTGCTTCAACATCTGCGCGATGGCGTCGTCGCGCTCGATGCCGCCGGTCGTGTCGAGGCGATCAATCGGCGTTTGGCGCAGGCGCTCGACATCGACGCGGCGCGTGCAGTGGGGCGCTCGCTCGCCGATCTCGCTCCCGACCTCGCACGCAAGCTGCCCGATGCCGATGGCGATGTGCTCGTCACGATTCGCGGCGTCAGCTATCTCGCGCATCGCGGACCGCTTGCGGGCGATAGCGGCGAGGACGGCGCCGTCTTGACGTTTCAGGAATCGCGCGCCGTGGAGCGGCTCGATCGCACGTTGCGCTCGAAACAACTGACGCATCAATTCGCCGCGCGCTACCGGCTCGACGATTTGATCGGCGACAGTGCGCCGATGCAGCGGGTCAAGACCCTCGTTCAGCGCTACGCCAAATCGGATGCGACGGTCCTCGTGCTAGGAGAGAGCGGCACCGGCAAGGAGATGGTGGCGCAAAGCATTCACCGGTTGAGCGCGCGGCACGAATTTCCCTTCGTCGCGATCAATTGCGGTGCGTTTCCCGAGGCGTTGCTCGAAAGCGAATTGTTCGGCTATGAAGAAGGGGCGTTCACCGGGGCGCGCAAGGGCGGCAAGTCCGGTTTGATCGAAGCGGCTCACCGCGGCACGCTGTTCCTCGATGAAATCGGCGAAATGCCGATGCCGCTGCAAAGCCGTCTTTTGCGTGTGCTTCAGGAGCGCGAGGTCGTGCGGCTCGGTTCGACCGAACCCATGCGTGTCGATATCCGCGTCATCGCCGCCACCCATGGCATGCTGACCGAGCGTATTGCGGGCGGGACCTTTCGGGCGGATCTGTACTATCGCCTCAACATTTTGAGCATGGCGCTGCCGCCTCTGCGCGAGCGAGCCGGCGACATCATGCCGCTCGCCGTGTCGCTATTCATGCAGGCGGTGCAACGCGAGTCGCGGCTCGTCTTTCACGTGCGCGACAGTGAGGCAGGGATGCGCTTGTTGACGGGCGTGGAGGGTGTGCTGTGCGCGTATGCGTGGCCGGGCAACGTACGCGAGCTGCAAAACGTCATCGAACGAATCGCGGTGGATATGGCCGACAGTGCGGGATCGGCGGGAGAGGTCGTGCCGCTCGATGTGGAGGCCATGCGTACGATCGCGCCTGAGTTGTTTGCGCGCCGGGCGCCGGAGCGCGATGAGGGCGCCGACGCCAAGACGACGTTGCGTGAACGGAGCCGGCACGTCGAAGCAGAAGAAGTGCGGGCAGTATTGGCCGCGTGCAACGGCGATCGCGATGCGGCCTGTCATACGCTCGGGATAAGCAAGACCACGTTGTGGCGCAAGCTCAACAGTAAACGCAGCTAAGTCGAACCCATTGAAACGAGAGGCGATCAATGCTTTATCTTTGGCTCAAAGCTTTGCATGTCGGCGCGGTGCTGGTGTTTATGGGCGGGATCCTAGCGATGTCCGTGGTGGCGGTCATTCTCACGCGGGCGACCGATAGTGCGAATCCACAGGAACGAAGCGATTTGATCGATGCGGTCATTCGCTGGGATCGCCGCCTGTCTTCGCCCGCGCTGGGGCTCGTATGGGTGTTGGGAATCGCGCTCGGCGCGATGGGCGGATGGTTCAGCTCGCCCTGGCTGATCGTCAAGCTTTGCTTTGCAGTGTTCTTGTCGGCGTTGCATGGCATGCTCTCGGGCACGCTGCGTCGAATGGCGCGCGATAAGGGGCGCGTGGCGCCGCGCAGGCTTCGCGTGTTTCCGGCTGCGATTGTGGTCAGTGCGATCGCGATCGCCATCCTAGTGGTGGTCAAGCCTTTCTAACGATGTCACGGATATGCCGCCGATCGGCGGCGGGAAATCCCAACCGGGGGTAATCGCACAAGTGCAGTGACGTCGCAGGCGCAGCGCTTGCGTGGCATCCATCGGTGGCGGGGAGCCTGCAAGCGCTGCGTGTCGCTGGCGGCGATCAGTCGCGGCTCGGAATATTCAGGCCTTTGATTACGGCCGGCCGCGCGAGAAAGACGTCGAGCGCGCGTTGCACGTGCGGGAAATCGGCGAAACCGACGAGTTCGCCCGCTTCGTAGAAGCCGATGAGATTGCGCACCCAAGGGAACGTGGCGATATCGGCGATCGTGTAGGTTTCGCCCATGATCCACTGACGCTCGCGCAACCGGTCGTTCAACACGTTGAGCAAACGGCGCGATTCGGCCACGTAGCGATCGCGCGGCCGCTTGTCTTCGTATTCTTTTCCGGCGAATTTGTTGAAGAAGCCAACCTGGCCGAACATTGGGCCGATGCCACCCATTTGGAACATCAGCCACTGAATGGTTTCATAGCGGCCTGCTTCGTCGGCGGGAATGAATTTGCCGCTCTTGTCGGCCAAGCAAATCAAAATCGCGCCCGATTCGAATAGCGCCAGCGGTTTTCCGCCCGGGCCGTTAGGATCGATGATCGCTGGAATCTTATTGTTCGGGTTCAACGAGAGGAATTCAGGCGACGTCTGCTCGTTTGCGTCGAAACGCACGAGATGCGGCTCGTAGGGCAGTCCCGTCTCTTCCAGCATGATCGATACCTTCACGCCATTCGGCGTTGGCAGCGAATAGAGCTGGATGCGGTCGGGATGCCGGGCCGGCCATTTGCGGGTAATGGGGAAATCGGAGAGAGCGGTCATTCAGTGTCCTCGAAAATGACGGCGACGTTCGATGGCGGTCTCGATGCGAGTGAGACCGCTCGGAGAAAAAGCTGAGCGCAGCAGGGATTCTAAACGCGCAGCGATGCGTTTGCTGAGCGACGTCTCGGGCGAGGGGCGAGCATTGTCGAGACGGCGCCATGGAATCGGCCGCCGCACGCGCCCTCCCTGCACACGCTCCTGATCGATCAGTGAGGATAGCCGCCCAGCAGACGGATGCGACCGCTCGGGCTTACCGGTTCACTGGGGCGCTGCTCGATCGTGAACGTGGCGGCTGTCGGCGGGCGCTTGCTCGCGCTCGGTCATGCCATAGTCGCGCACGACCCCTGCGATTCTGAGCCGATAGTCGGCGAACACCGACGCGCGTCCTTTCGCTTGGGCATGGCGATGCGCCTCGATGTTGCGCCACTGTGCCACGGCGTCCTCATCGGCCCAGAACGACAGCGAGAGCAGCTTGTCCGGATCGCTCAAGCTTTGGAAGCGCTCGATCGAGATGAAGCCGGGGATATCGGCGAGCAGCGGCTTTAGCTGCGCCGCAATCTCCAAATATTCGTCACGATGGCCAGGCTTGGGGATGACTTCGAAGATGACGGCAATCATGATGGGCTCCTGTCGAAGAAGTTGAAGCTCGGTATCCGGGCGTTGAGCGAAGGCCGGTAAGTCCAGCTCAGCGCAGGGTTGGCGTGATCGTATCCGCTCCGGAGTAGGGCCGACACGACGCCGGCCGCGATAGCTTTTGCGATTGCCTCGCCCGGGCAGGCGTGGCGTCCAGCCCCGAAACCCGGCAGCGGTGCGCGCTGACGGTCGGCGATGAAGCAGTCGGCGTTTTCGTAGGCGTCGTCGTCGCGGCTGGCGGCAGCCAATACGACCAGTACGGCATCGCCCGGTTCCAACCTCACGCCTTCGATCTCGACGGTATCGCGCACGAAGCGGCGCGTATTGTGAACCGCGGGATCGAAACGGGCCACTTCATGAACGAATGCGTGAATGTCGATCCGTCCGGCACGCAGTTGCGCGGCCACGTCGCGATATTGGACGAGGGTGACGACGCTATTGCCGATCAAGCCGGCCGTCGCGTCGAACGTTTGCGAGAACAGGCCGAGCAGATTGGAGACGAGTGCGTTGGGTAGATCGGCGCTTCTTGCGAGTCCCCCCGCTACGATGCGCTCGATCAACGGGGATGCGGCGATGCCGTCCAGCGTCAGTGCATGCAGTGCCGATTGCAACCGCAAAGCTGCGCCATGCGCTTCGCTCAATGCCTCCGTGCTCGATGCCGGAGAGAGACACGCTACGAAGCGACGTACCGTCGCTTCGAGTGCGTCGTCGGCCGGTAATCCCAGCAACTCGGCGACGATACGCACGGGCAGCGCAAACGCCAATGCGTCGAGCAGCGCCGCGCCGCCCGCATCGAAACTCCTGATCAGGGTTGCCGCTCGACCGCTGGCCGACTGAAAGACCGCACGCATATCGACCGAACCGAGTCCGTTGACGAGTGCCTGCCGGGCGAGGCGATGGTTGTCGCCCTCGTTCATGCGGGCAAGCCGCGCGAATACCTCGCCCGCCGGTTGTCCGGCGATGGCGCGCGGTACGGGCTCGCTCGCTGGGCGCACGGTCAATCGCTCGTCCCCGAGCACGCGGTTGACCGTCTGTGCGCTGGTGGCCACCCACAGGTTCGATGCTTCGTCGCGTACGAGCGGTGCGCGGTGGCGAAGCGCCGCGTAGTACGGATACGGGTTGGGGTGCGTGACGGCTTGCAGCGGATCGGTCGGGTGCGTCTGCGTCATGGGAGGCTCGGTGATAAATCGGTGAAAGCAGTGTATGTGGCGGGCCATCCTCCATGTTTCAGCGGGAGCCGAAATGTGCCGCGCCACGGCCGTCACGTTGCACGGACTCGTAATTGCCCATGCGCTGCGCGAGATCATCGACGCGACGACGCACGATATGGCCGAGCTGGACTCGAGCCTCTCGGCGAAGCTGGCCGAGATGAAGGCGGACTTGATTAAGTGGTACCTTGGCTGGACCTTCGCCATGACGGCCTTGATCTTCGGGCTCGTGAAGTTCATCCGCTAAGTTAATCCGTCAGTAAAAAAGTAGAAAAAGTCGAGACCGCGCTCGACGGCCGTTCGCATCGACGAACCGCATCCCACTATTCGCGACCCCTTGCCTGGTCGAACCGAAATCGCCATACAACTCAGTTAGAATCGCTCCCAATTCCGAAGAACGAACAAACCTGGGAGCGCGCTTCATGCGACGCGGCACGATAAAACGACAATGCAAATGGGTTGCCGCGGCGGTCGCGGCGTTGGGGGTGCTCTCGGCCACGACGTGGCAAGCCGAAGCGGCGCGCATCACACGGGTGTCGCCGCAAGGCACGGTGGCGAAGGTGCGTCAGGTGCTGGTCAAGTTCGACGAGTCGATGGTGGCGTTCGGCGCGGCGGATTTACCCGCGCCCGCTTCCATCAAGTGCAACGACGCCAAAGCGAGCGCGGGCCAATCGCGCTGGATCGACGATAAAACCTGGGCTTGGGATTTCACCGACGATCTGCCGCCCGGCGTCGCCTGCTCGGTCGAGTTGAAAGACGGCCTGAAGTCGGCGGCGGGCGCCGCATTGACTGGCCCGACGCATTACGCATTCCAAACCGGCGGCCCGTTCGTCCAAAGCATGCGGCCCTCGGGTGGGCAAATCGAGGAGAACCAGGCCTTTGTTCTCACGTTGAACGGGCCAAGCACGGACGCGTCCGTGAGAGAACACATTTGGTGCGAATCGAGCGCGCTGGGCAACCGCATCCCTGTCAAGAGCGTCGATCCTGCGACGCGCACGGCGCTACTCAAACGCTTCGACCTGCAAAAGCAAGCGTCGCGGGTGCTGACGCTGCAATGTCAGCAAGCCTTGCCGTCGGGTACGAAGGCGCAGCTCGTGTACGGCAAAGGCGTCGCGAGCCCGAGTGGCATTGCCAATGACGTCGAGCGCCGCTTCAATTTCAGCGTGCGCGATCCGTTCGCCGCGAGCTTTAGCTGCGAGCGCGAAAACGCCAAGGCGCCTTGCACGCCGTTGCGGCCGCTGCGGCTCTCGTTCAACGCGCCCATCGCGCGGGCCGACGCGGAAAAAATCCGCGTGAAGGGGCCGGACGGAGAAATCAAGCCCAAGTTCTCCGACGAAGACAACGATCCGCAAACCGAGGCGGTGGAGTTTGCCGCCCCGTTGCCCGAGCGCAGCGACCTGACCATCGTCCTGCCTCCGAATCTGAAGGACGTCAGCGGCCGGGCGCTATCGAACGCGGATTTGTTCCCGCTGAAGACCGCCACGGCGCCGCTGCCACCGCTGGCGAAATTTTCGTCGGGCGCATTCGGCATCATCGAACGCTTTGCGGAACCGGGCATGCCTGCGCTGGTCCCCGTTACGCTGCGCAACGTCGAAGCCGATCTGCATATTTCCGGTCTGAATGCGGGCACTGCGCAGTTCACGAAGCTTCGCGTCGATGCGGATTCCGATATTCGCCGATGGATGCGCAACGTCGACCGGTTCGACGGCTTCACGATGTCGCGTAGCGAGATCGACCGGCAGATGCCGCAATTGCTCGCGCACAACCCGCACCCCGTGATCGTGCGGCCGGATAGCCAATCGCCCGACAGCGCCCGCGAGGCCAAGGATCCGACCATCGACGTGCGTTCCTTGTCGCTGCTCGCCGGTGAGCACGGCGTCCAGCGGCTTACGTTGCCCAAGGCCGATCCGAAGACGCTGCGTCCGTTCGAAGTCGTGGGCGTGCCGGTCGACAAACCGGGCTTCTACGTGATCGAGCTTTCCTCTCCGGCGCTTGGCGCGTCGCTGCTAGGCAAGCAGGCGCCGATGTACGTGCGCACGGCGGTGCTGGTAACCAATCTCGGCGTCCATCTCAAGGTGGGACGCGAAAATAGCGTCGTCTGGGTCACTACGCTCGACAAAGGGCAAAGCGTGGCGAACGCCGAGGTCCACGTCAGCGATTGCAATGGCGACGAGCTTGCATCGGGTAAAACCGACGCGCAGGGCGTATTGACGATCTCCGGTCAACTGAGTCCGCGGGTAGCGTGCGAAGACGACAGCTTCGATGGGCTGTTCGTCTCGGCCCGGATCGACGATCCGAAGACCGGGCCCGACATGGCGTTCGTGCGCTCCGATTGGGATCGCGGCATCGAAGCATGGCGCTTCAACGTGCCGACCGATACGAGCCTCGAGCGCACGGTCCGTGCGCACACGGTATTCGACCGGACCCTGCTGCGCGCGGGGGAAACCGTGTCGATGAAACACTTCATTCGTGTGGAGACGATGCGCGGCCTGGGTTTGCCGAAGACTTATCCGACGCGCTTGACGATTCGCCATCTGGGCAGCGGCCAAACATGGCATTTCCCGCTGACATGGGGGGCCGATCACACGGCCGATTCGACGTTTGCGATTCCCGCGGCGGCAAAGCTGGGGGAGTACGACGTCTCGCTGGATGACGGCAATGCGAATGCGGCTTCGGGCGACGCCAACGATAAAAACGACGCCGACGCCGACACGGCAAACGAATCGCCGGACCATAGCTACGATTCGGGCAGCTTCCGTGTCGAGGAGTTTCGTTTGCCGGTGTTCAAAGGCTCGATTGGCGTGCGCGACGAGAAAGCGCATCCGCTCGTGGCCGCCAAGCAAGCACCGTTGACATTGCAGATCGAGTACACCTCCGGTGGCGGGGCCGCGGGCTTGCCGGTGCAAGTCTCGGCGTTGATGAGGACGACGTCCCCTTCGTTTGCCGACACGTTTCCCGACTTTAGCTTCACCCCCTACGTGAAGCCGAAGGAAGCTGCAGCCGGTTCGCCTGTGGACGACGCGCAAACGGAACAACAAGCCGACGATGACACCGCGAAGCTGATCGCCGACAAGGAGCCCGTCACGCTCGATCGCAACGGATCGGGAGCGTTCATGCTGAAGAATCTGCCGCAGGTCGATGCACCGAAGGCGCTGGCGCTCGAGGCGACCTTCGCCGATCCGAACGGCGAGGTGCAGACGATCAGCGGCAACGCGACGCTGTGGCCGTCCGCCGTCGTCGCGGGCGTGAAGTCTGGGCAATGGGTGTCGGTGGGCAACACGGTGCCGGTCAAAGCGCTCGCCGTCGATTTGCAAGGCAAGCCGCGCGCGGGTGTGCCGCTCGAGGTGCGCGGCATCGCACGCATCACGATCTCGACGCGCAAGCGGATGGTCGGCGGTTTCTATGCCTACGACAATCGCACGGAAACGAAGGACCTCGGCACGCTGTGCAGCGGAAAGAGCGACGACCACGGCCTCATGACCTGCGACGCCAAGCTGAAGGAAGCGGGCAACGTCGATCTCGTGGTGACGGCCAAGGACGGCGACGGCAACGCATCGACGGCGACCACCTCGGTCTGGGTCACGCGAGAAGAAGATCTTTGGTTCGGCAACGAAAACACCGACCGGATCGACGTGCTGCCGGAGAAAACGTCCTACGAACCCGGCGAGACGGCGCGCTTTCAGGTGCGCATGCCGTTCCGGTTCGCGACGGCGCTCGTTGCGGTCGAGCGCGAGGGCGTCATCGAGACGCATGTGGTCAAGCTCGACGGGAAGGACCCGACGGTTTCGCTCAAGGTGGGCGAGGGCTGGGGGCCGAACGTCTATGTATCGGTGCTGGCGTTGCGCGGCCGCATCCACGAAGTGCCGTGGTATTCGTTCTTCACCTGGGGCTGGAAAGCGCCGCTCGAATGGGTGCATGCGTTCTGGTATGAAGGCCGCCGGTACGAACCGCCGACGCCGCTCGTCGACCTGTCCAAGCCCGCGTACCGGTACGGCTTGGCCGAAATCAAGGTGGGTGCGGCGGCGCATAAGCTTGCCGTGACCGTCACCCCCGATGCCAAAACGTACACCGTGCGTGGCAAGGCGCATGTCAAAGTGCGGGTGCAAATGCCCGGGGGTAAGCCTGCGCCGGCGGGCACACAAGTGGCGATTGCCGCAGTCGACGAAGCGTTGCTCGAATTGATGCCAAACGATAGCTGGGATGTGCTCGATGCGATGCTGCAGCGGCGCGCGTACGGCGTGGAGACGGCCACGGCGCAAATGGAAATCGTCGGGCGCAGGCACTTCGGGCGCAAGGCAGTCCCTGCGGGCGGGGGCGGCGGACACGGCGCGACGCGGGAATTGTTCGATACGCTGTTGCTGTGGAATCCTCGCGTGACGCTGGATGCGAATGGTGAAGCGGCCGTCGATGTGCCGCTCAACGATGCGCTGACGAGTTTTCGCATCGTCGCGATCGCCGCGGTGGGCGATGGCGCGTTCGGCACCGGTAGTACGTCGATTCGCAGCACCCAGGATCTACAGTTGATCTCGGGATTGCCGCCGCTCGTGCGCGAAGGCGATCGATTCCGCGCGCAATTCACGGTCCGCAATACGACTGCGCGTGCGATGAAGGTCGTCGTCACGCCGCTTGTTCCCGGCTTGTCGTTGCAGCCCCAAACGGTGGATCTGGCGGCTGGATCGGCGCGCGAAGTCGCGTGGACGGTCACGCCGCCCGAGGGCCTGTCGGACGCCGCGCTGCCGGCATTGACCTGGAACGTCGGCGCGGCCGAGCAGGGCGGGCCGCACGCCGCCGATGCGCTGAAGGTGTCGCAGCGCGTGGCCGCGGCGATCCCGGTCACCGTGCAGCAGGCCACGCTCACGCAAGTGGACGGAAGCTTCACTTTGCCTGTCGCCGCGCCGGCAAACGCGACCGCCACCGCAGCGGGGGCGCTGCGCGGCGGCATTGCGGTCTCGCTGCAGCCGAAGCTTTCCGAGGGCTTGCCGGGCGTGCGCCGATGGTTCGAGCGCTATCCCTACGGCTGCTTGGAACAGCAAAGCTCGCGCGCGTTGGGGCTGGGCGATGTCGCACAGTGGCAGGCCGTCATCGCCAGGATGCCCGTGTATCTCGACCGCGACGGCTTGGCCAATTACTTCCCGCCGGGCGATGACAGCGGCGCGACCGGCAGCACGACGCTCAGTGCCTATCTGCTGGCGGTGACCGACGAAGCGGCCAAGCTCGACCGGCGCTTTGCTATGCCGGACGATTTGCGGGCCAAGCTCGAAGCCGGACTCGTCAATTTCGTCGAAGGCAAGATCACTCGCAACGTTTGGGCGCCGCGCAAGGATTTGGATCTGCGCAAGCTCGAAGCGATCGAGGCGCTGTCGCGTTTCGGCGATGCACAGGCAAGCATGCTGGATTCGCTCGAGATCGCGCCGAATCAGTGGCCGACATCGGCGGTCATCGACTACTACGCCATTCTCACGCGGGTAAAGGACATCGCTCAACGCGATGAAAAGCTCGCGCAAGCCGAGCAGATCATTCGCGCGCGGTTGACCTACCAAGGCACGCGCTTGACGTTCTCGACGGCCGACACCGACGAGCTTTGGTGGTTGATGACCGGTTCGGAAACGAACGCCGCGCGTACCGTGCTCACGTTCGTCAACGTGCCGGGGTGGAAGGAAGAAATGCCTCGCCTGGTGGCGGGCCTGCTGGCGCTGCAAAGTCACGGTGCGTGGTCGACGACGACTTCGAATCTTTGGGGCTCCTTGGCCGTGCAGGCGTTCTCGCGCGCATTCGAGAGCACGCCCGTGACGGGTCAGACGAAGCTGCAGTTGGGTGCCACGGCTAGAACGGTCGACTGGTCGCAAGCCGCGGCGCCCGCGGCATCGGCAGTGAACGCGGCATCGGCGACGGCCGTAACGAAGACGGCCAATACGCGCAGTCAGTGGCTGCCTTGGCCGGCCGATGCGCGTACCGCGCCTGCATCGCTGACGCTTACGCAGCAAGGCACGGGCAAGCCGTGGGCGACGATCGAAAGCCTCGCGGCAGTCGCATTGAAAGCGCCGTTCGCCGCTGGCTACCGAATCACGAAAACGGTGACCCCCGTCGATCCCGCCGTGAAGGGCGTGTACACGCGCGGCGATGTGTTGCGCGTGCATCTGGACATCGACGCGCAATCGGACATGACGTGGGTCGTCGTCAACGATCCCGTTCCGGCCGGTGCGACGATCCTCGGCTCTGGGCTCGGGCGCGACTCCGAGGCCGCGACCGCGGGCGAGAAATCGCAGGATGGCGTGTGGCCCGCGTTCGTCGAGCGCAGCTTCGACGGGTACCGCGCGTATTACGACTATCTTCCCAAAGGCAAATTGTCGATCGAGTACACCGTGCGGTTGAACAATGCGGGCACCTTCGGGTTGCCGCCGACGCGCGTCGAAGCGCTGTATGCGCCGTCGACCTATGGCGTGCTGCCCAATGCGAACGTCGCGGTCCGCATGCCCGCAGCGGCTCAGCCATAGTGAGGGAGCCGATGCATCCGATGCCAGGCGCACGGCCGCTGCGCGCCGTGCTTTGCCTCTTGCTGCTGGCGGCGGCGCCGTGCGCGCACGCGGTGCCGACATTCGATCAGGTGCGCAGCGGGTGGCGCAGCTCCGATTGGCTTTTGCTCGCGCACGACGGCACGCCGCTGCAACGAACGCGTGTCGATATGAAAGAGCGGCGAGGCGATTGGGTATCGCTGGCCGACGTTTCGCCGGCGCTGCGCGAGGCGATCGTCGTATCGGAGGACAAACGGTTCTACGAGCATAGCGGCGTCGATTGGCGCGGCGCGGCCGCGGCGGCGTGGGCGAATCTGTGGAATACGCGCACCCGCGGCGCGTCCACGGTCACGATGCAATTGACAGGGCTCCTAAGCGAGGACCCTCAGCACTCGGGGCAACGGTCGGTCGTCCAGAAGGCGGGGCAGGCAATCAGCGCCCTTTGGCTCGAACGGTCGTGGCGCAAGGATCAAATTCTCGAAGCCTATTTGAACCTCGTGCCGTTTCGCGGCGAAACGATCGGCTTGTCGGCGTTGTCGCTCACGCTGTTCGGCAAGGCCCCGTCGGGCCTCGACGAGCGGGAGGCCGCCGTCGCCGCTGCGTTGATCCGCGCGCCCAATGCGTCCTATACGGTGGTGAGCGCAAGGGCCTGCCGAATCCTGCGCGACATGAAAGCGCCGTCGCGGTGCGACAATCTCGTGAGTTACGTTCAGTTGGCCTTCGCGCGCCCGGCGCCTGCCGTGCTGTCGGTATCGGGCGAAGCGGACATGCTTGCACCGCATTTCGCGCGACGCATTGGGAGCGAGGCGCATCCCGCCGCGGGAGCGCGCATCGTCACCACGCTCGATGCGAAGTTGCAACGCTTCGCCACCGATACGCTGAAGCGAACGCTGGCCGAATTGAATGCACCGGCGCACGCGCGCAATGTGCATGACGGTGCGATCGTCGTGCTCGATAACGCGACGGGCGACGTGCTCGCGTGGGTCGGATCGTCGGGCGGGCTGTCCGGGGCGCGCGACGTCGATGCGGTACTGGCGAGCCGTCAGCCCGGATCGACGTTGAAACCCTTTCTCTATGCACAGGCGATCGACGAACATCGGCTGACGACGGCGTCATTGCTCGACGACGCACCGCTCGACTTGGCCGCGGGCGGCGGCCTATATATTCCGCAGAACTACGACAAGGATTTCAAGGGGTGGGTCAGCGCGCGCACGGCGCTCGGTTCTTCGTTGAACGTCCCGGCCGTGCGCACGCTCGTGATGGTGACGCCTCACCGCTTCGCCGTGACGTTGCGCTCGTTGGGCTTGCCGCTGACCGAAAGCGGCGACTACTACGGCTATTCGCTCGCGCTCGGCAGCGCGGACATTACTTTGCTGTCGTTGACCAACGCGTATCGCGCGCTGGCCAATGGCGGTGTTGCCAGCGCCACGCACGATATGCCCGGGGCCGCGCTGCGAAGGGCAGGGAGCGCTTCCGGCTCGAACCGGCCGCATCGGGTATTCAGCGCGGATGCCGCGTACATCATCACGACGGTGCTCTCCGACAACAACGCGAGAACGCGTACCTTCGGGTTCGATAGCCCTCTGGCGACGCGTTTCTTCTCGGCGGTGAAGACCGGTACGAGCAAGGACATGCGCGATAACTGGACGATCGGCTTCACGTCGCGTTACACGGTGGGCGTCTGGGTGGGCAATGCGGACGGCAGCGCGATGTGGGACGTATCGGGCGTGACCGGCGCGTCGCCTATATGGGCGGCCGTGGCGGGCTACTTGCATCGGCGCGTGCCTAGCACGCCGCCGGCGATGCCGGCCGGCGTCGTCAAAACGCGTATTGCATTCGAACGAAACATCGAGCCGTCGCGTGACGAGTGGTTTCTGAAAGGCTCGGAGATCAAGACGGTCGGGCTCGCCGCCGACGCCGGCAACACCGCGCCTCGCGGCTCGACGTTGGATGCGCAAAGCGGCGCCCCGCGCATCGGATCGCCGACGGACGGAACCTTGTTCGCGCTGGATCCCGACATCCCGGCGGCCAAACAGCGTATCGTGTTCGAGCGCGTGAGCGGTTCGTCCACGCGCAGCGTTTGGCGTTTGGACGGCAAGCCACTGGGCCATGGAGAGCGTGTGTTTTGGCCACCCTGGCCCGGCCGTCATGTGCTCGAGCTCGTGAATGCTCGAGGTGCGAGCGTCGATACGGTTCACTTCGAAGTGCGCGGCGCGACGGCGCGCGCCGCGACGAACGCCGCGGCCAAACCCGATGCGAAGCCACGATAGTGCGCCGATGACGGTCCCGATCGCCAGCCGCTGAGACAACGCGCCGTATGGGAGTGCGCCGCCGTGAAACACATCGACGGCCATCGCCGCAATCGAGATCGGGAAATCTAAGGTATCTTCGGATCGCGAGCCCTCGGCTGTGCCCGATGGCGATAATGTGCGGGGCCTTAGCGTCCAGCTCGGCCTTCAATCCAGGAGTATTCGAATGAGCCTTTCCCCGTTCCACTTGGCGATTCCTGTCTACGATCTGCCCGCCGCACGCGATTTCTATGGACGCGTGTTCGGTCTCGAGGAGGGGCGATCGAGCGCGAAATGGGTCGATTTCAATTTCTTCGGGCACCAGCTCGTGATTCACGAGCATCCGCGAACGGCGTCGCAGGAGCGGGCGCATACCAATCCCGTCGACGGTCACGATGTGCCCGTGCCGCACTTCGGCGTCGTGCTGGGCTGGGGCGACTGGGAGGCTTTGGCAGCGCGCCTGAAATCGTTCGGGGTTCGGTTCGTGATCGAGCCGTACGTCCGCTTCGAAGGGCAAGTGGGGGAGCAAGCGACGATGTTTTTTCTCGATCCGTGCGGCAACGCGCTCGAATTCAAGGCGTTCAAGGATATCGGGCAGCTGTTTGCGAAGGACTGAGTCGATGCGCTGACTTCGGCGCCGTTCGCCGTGCCGGCGCGCGGCGCCCGGCGCCATATGCAGCGTTACCGCGCCGTCTGCCCCCTGCGCCGAACCACGACGTCGACGAAAATCGAGGCGAGCAGGACGACCGCCGTTGCCATCAATTGGATTGCAGCGGGCAGTCCGAGCAACGCCATTCCATTCACGATCGCCGCGATCACGACGCCGCCGAGCACGGCATGCAGTGGCTTACCTCGCCCGCCGAATAGACTCGTGCCCCCGATGACGGCAGTCGCCACGACATACAGCACGATCGTTCCTCCATCGAAGCTCGTCGAAATCGAGCGCAGCCGCGACGCATAGACGATGCCGCCGACCCCCGCCGTCAGCGCGCCGAACACGAAGGCGAGCGTGCGCAGGCGCGCAAGATCGATTCCGGCTCGCCGGGCAGCCTCGGCGTTGCCGCCGATCGCATACACATAACGGCCGAAGCGCGTGCGCGCCAGCAGGAGCGACCAAGCGACGAGGACGGCGAAGACGATAGGAACGACCCAGGGCATACCGCGCAGCGGAAACGCGGGCACGCCCCGATCGACATTCGTGATCACACCGAGCACACCACCGGCCGCCGCTGCACCGGCAATCTTCAGCGCCGTGATGGCGCGCGGCGCGACGACGAGTCCCTCGCGCCGACATCGACGATCGCGTAGGAGGGTCACCGCGGCGTAGATCCCGACGGCGGCTGCGATCAACGACCAGCCGCCCGCGGGGCTCAACGTTCCGTTGGCGAGATCGTTGATGGTCTCGTCGGGAATGGGGATCGTGCCGCCTGTTCCGAGCAGTTGGATCATCACGCCCTGGAAGCCGAGCAGGCCGGCGAGGGTGACGACGAAGGAGGGCAGACGCAAGCGCGTAACGAGGGCGCCTTCAAATGCGCCTAGTGCTGCCGCAGCGAGTAGGGCGGCGGCGATCGCGGCCCACCAAGGCCATGCGAACGACGGTTGGACTAGCTGAGTGACGACCGTCGCGGCGATCCCGGCCACATAGCCCAGCGAAAGATCCATTTCCCCAAGGAGTAGGACGAACACAGCCCCCATACCGATCAGCATGAAGACGGCCCCCTGAACCAGCAGGTTGACGAGATTCCCGGCCGAAAGGAACCGATCGTTCTCGAATTGAAAAATGGCCGCAATCAGTGCGACGCCGAGCAGAACAGGCAGCACACCGCTCTCTCCGGCCAGCAAGCGCGATCGCCAGGCGCGCGCGTAATCGATCAGTTCTTGCGTTTCGCCTTCGGGCGTCTCGGCGGAGCCGCTTGCGTCATCGGCGCCGCTGCCCAGGAGTGCAGCCGGTGGTTCTGGCGCGATGCCGGGGACCGCTTTGCGCTCGGCGACGTCTTGCTCGCGAGCGGCTCCGATCGATTCCGCAACGCGCTGCTCGCTTACCTTGGGGGCTGATACCACATTGCCGAGCGTCATCAGTTCGACGACGCGCTGCGGGTCGAGCGTGGACGAATCGCCCACGCGCACGAGCTTGCCGAGCCGCAGGACCGCCAATCGATCGGCGACCTCGAAGACATTGCCGAGGTTGTGCGAAATCATGACGACGGCGAGGCCCTGATCGGCCAGACGCCGCACGAGCTCGAGCACTTGCCGCGTCTGCGCGACGCCGAGCGCGGCTGTCGGCTCGTCCAGAATGACCAGTTTGGAATTCCACATGACGGCTTTCGCGACGGCGACGGCCTGTCGTTGCCCGCCCGATAGGGAGCCGACCGCTTGACGCACCGAGCGCAACGTCGTCACGCGCAAGCTCGACAGCGTCTCGACTGCGGCTCGCTCCATGGCGTCTTCGTCCAGCAGGTGATGGCGCAGTCGTTCGCGCCCCAGGAACATGTTCTGGACAACGTCGAGGTTGTCGCATAGCGCGAGGTCTTGGTAGACCACTTCGATGCCGAGCTCTCCAGCATCGCGCGGGTTGCGGATATGAACCGGGCGCCCTTCCCACCGAATCTCGCCGGCGTCCGGCGTATGGATGCCGGCGATGCACTTGATCAGCACCGATTTGCCGGCTCCGTTGTCGCCGACGATCGCCGTCACTTGTCCGGCGGGGAGATCGAGATCGATACCGGCGACGGCTTGCACCGGGCCGAAGTGTTTTTCGATGCCTCGTAGCTGGAGCAGCGGGACGGAGCGTGGCGCGCCGAGGCTCGACTCGTCGATGACGGGCGCGTTCGCTTCGGCGTCAATGGGCGATGTTGGTTGCATCGCACGCTGCCGCCAAAGCGCCTGCGCATAGCTTTTTGGTATCGACGAACCGATCCTTCACGACGGTCGCGGCCATGTTGCGCGGCGTGACCCAAACGGGCGTGAGCAGCACCGACGGCACAGAGCTGTTTTGCGTGCTATCGGCTGTCGCGCCGTTGACGAGCGCGGCGGGTGGCTGCATGCCCGCACGCAGATAAATGGCGAGCGTCGCGGCCGCTTGCGCTTCCAGATAGATCGGCTTGTAGACGGTGCCGCACTGATAGTCGGCAAGGACATTCTGCAGTCCGGTCAACGTGGCGTCTTGCCCTGTCGTCGGGAACGTGTGCGGCGGTACGTGCAGCGTCTTCAGGTACGAGATGATGGCATTCGCGTTATCGTCGTTGGGCGTGACCACGGCATTGATGTTCGAATGCGCCGTGTACTGCTGCTCGAAAGTGGTGCGTGCTGTCGCCGGGTCCCACGTCCCCGCCGGTTCGCCCACCTTCACGTATCGCCCCGAGTCGAAGGAGGGTTGCAGGACTGCGTTGTATCCCTGGGCGAACAGCGTCGCGTTGTTGTCCGTGGGCGCGCCGCGCATGACGAGAATCTGCGGTTTCGACACATTCCACGACGACAGGCATGCGTTCATGCCTTCGCCGATCAGACGCCCAACTGCGACGTTGTCGAAGCTCACGTAATAGTTTCGCGCGCCGCCGAGCGTTAGCCGGTCGTAGTCGATGACGGGAACGCCGCGCGATTTAGCATACGATTCGATCGATGCGCCGACGCCGGAGGAGATCGGGTCGACGAGCAGCACCGTCGCGCCTTGTGCGATAGCCGACTGCGCTTGTGTGAGTTCGTTGGACTCGCTGCCTTGAGCGTTCATGACGACGTATTGATTCCGCGTCAAACCGGCGGCTTCGAAAGCGCGTTGCAGGTATGGCGCGTCGAACGACGTGTAGCGTGCGGAGGTGGTGGTTTCGGGTAGCAGCACGCCGATCTTGCCTTTGCCTTGGGCGACCAGACGCTTGAGCTGCGCCATCGCGGAGAAATCGGCGGTGAAGGAGCTTGCAGATAGCTCGGGCGTTTGCGCCGATGCGGGGGGCGTCGACACCGCGCCCGCGGCGCTGAGGAGGCAAAACAAGGCGCGCACCGCATTCTTTTGCTGAGCACGCACTATCGCACGCCCACTACTGCGCACGCGGTTGGGGTTCTGCATCGAGGTCATGTCTCGCTCCCATTTTCGATTCGTCGCACAGGCGCCCGACGTGTGCTGGGAATATCGTGCAACGAAGCGAAGACGGGAGGTTGACCTGCGTCAACGATGAGAGCGAGACACGCATCCTCGATACGTCGAAGCAATGAGTATGGTGCGTCGCACCATGCGCCGAGCATCTTCCGGCGAAGATGCTCGGTCGCGAGCGGCGCTATTTACTGCGGCTCATACCACGAGTAAGTCGCGAGCGTGCTCACGGCGGGCGTGCCGATCTGCAACGTGACGTCGCGATGCGAGGTCAACGTGATCGCGCGCAAATCGCCCATGTAGCGGCGTGCTTCGCCGTTGTCGTTGATGTAGGCAACGACATCGCCCGTGATGCCGGCAACGTTCGTGCTCGTCAACGGCTGGCCCCAAATGTCGAAGAAGGCGCCGAGCGTGAAGTTCTTCACGCTCGGCGCTTCGATATGGATGATGCCGGTCTGGTCGTGCGTATGCATCTCGTAGTCGCACGAGGACAGGATCCCGATGTTCTTGGGCAGCGCCAGCCACTTGCCGTTGTTGATGATCGCAAGATGCGCATGCACGTGGTAGTTGACCGACATGCCCGGTGCGCAGGTCAGCCCGTCGACATCAGCGCCGGTGCCGCCAGAGGACGTATTGCCGTCGGGCCAGAAAGCCGTCCCCACCACGCCGCCGTAGCTGAGCGTGATCGGGTTCGGGTCGAACGCAGGCGGGTCGCTCCACGTGTAGGTGGGAATTTGCGCGAGCGGCGTGCCGAGCACGATCGTCACTTCGCCGTGCGGCGGCAGCACCAGGCTAGAGAGGTCGCCCGTGTACTTGGTAAGCGTGCCGCCGTCGTTGACGTACACCGTGACCGAAGACGCCTGCAGCCCCGCCACGTTGGTGGTCGTGAGCGGCTCGCCCCAGACCGAGAAGAACTGCCCCAGCGTGTACGACGCGCCGCTCGTCGTATCCATGCGGATCTTGCCCGTTTCGTCTACCGTATTGAGCGGATACACGCAGCCTTTAGGCGCAGCGATCGTTGGCGTTACGGTGCCGATGTTCGCGGGCACGGCAACTTGCGTCCCGTTCATGAAGATCGACAGATGGGTGTAGCTATAGCTGTTGCCGGCCGTCGCGCAATTGAGCGTGCCGACGGCTTGGCCTTGTCCGCCCGTCGTCGTCGAGCCCGCTTGCCAGTTCTCTTTGCCAAGCGTGGCGCCGTCGACGACGGCGGTCGCGGCCGCCAGCGTCGGCGAAGAAGAACCGCCGGACGTGCTACTGCCCGCGCTGCTGCCCGCGCCCGGGGAGCCACCGTCACCGCCGCCTCCGCCGCAGCCTGCGAGCGCCAGCACGGCGCCCATCGCAATCAAACGTGAACTGAAGTTGTGCAACATGTCGCCTCTGCCTTTGATAGTCGATGTTGAATTGAATGCAGGCATGCCTTCGATGCAGACATTCTTCGCCGGCCGTGAAGACGCAAAGGCGCCACGGACCGAAGCCAATGAGTGTGTCTGCCTAGATGGCTGCGTTGCGCGGCATGTGAAGCCATGAGGTGCATGGCGGAACACGCCGGCGCTCGATGGCTCGCACGAATGCTCGCGCATGAGCCGCATTGCTTGCGTTCCCGGTCTTAGGCCGGGACGATTGGTCTCGCCGCACGAATACGCGGTAGATGAGGGTCGGAGCTTGTTTCTATCTATGCGAGACAAGCGTAGCCGCGTGGTTTTTATGCGGCAAGGAAAAAAAGTCGAGCGTGGGGCAGCCGCAAGCGAGGGTGGCTCGAGACGTGACGTTAAAAAAATCGAAAAAAATTCGTTAAAACATCAGGACGTCCATTGCATGGAGCACGAGCCCCACGATGCCGCCAATGAGCGTGCCGTTGATGCGAACGAATTGCAGATCGCGCCCGACTTCGATTTCTATCTTGTGCGTGACCGTTTCGGCATCCCAATGCCTGACCGTGTCCGAGATCAGGCGGGCAATCGCATGGCGCTGAGCGCCGACGATCGCGAGCGTCGTTTCGCGCAACCATGCGTTCAGGCGCTCGCGCATGGGGACGTCTTCCTCCAAACCGGCAGCGATGCCCGCGACGGCCTTTTCGATGCGGGTCCCAATGTGCGAACCGGGCGATGCGATGTCGTGCTCGATGCTCGCTTTGATGTCGCGCCAGATCGTTTTCAGATAGTCCTTCAGGGCCGGGTGATCGAGCATGCGCTCTTTCAGCGCCTCCCATTTCGCGAGGTAATCGGGCGAGGTCTTCAACTCGGTCACGAACTGACGGATTGCATCGTCGAAGCCCCGCCGCCACGCGTGATCGGGATTTTCGCTGAGGTTTTTCAGCGTCTCGTCGACGACCGCGATCAAGTTGTCGGAGACCTTTTCGTCGATCGACAGCTTCTTCCACAGCCATGCCGTGCTTTCGCGCACGCGCTGCCGAATCAGCGGCTTGTGCTCCTCGAACAGCAGCGTCAATTGCCGCAGCAGTTCTGTCACCACGGCCTGATGGCGATTGTCTTGCAGCAGCGTCTCCGCAATCGTGCCGACCACGAGCGGCGTGTCGACCTCGCGCACGCGCCGCGACAGGTTCGCGTGAATGAAGCGCCGAACCTCCTCGTCGTCGACCGTTGCGAGCAGGCGCGGAAGCACATCGAGCGTCCATTGGGCGATTTGGCGCTGACGCGCCGGCTCCGACAACCACCGGGCGAATTGCGCGGCGAAGTCGATCCGTTCGAGCTTGGCGGCGATGAGTTCGGGTGCGAGGAAGTTCGTCTCGACGAACTTCGCCAGGTTTTCGCCGATGCGATCCTTGTTGCGCGGGATGATGGCCGTATGCGGTAGCGGCAGCCGCAACGGATGCCGAAACAACGCCGTGACGGCGAACCAATCGGCGATGCCGCCTACCATGGCCGCTTCCGCCAGTGCCCGCACGTAGCCGAGCACGGGGTGGGCAGGCTCGTAGGCCCGGGCTAGCAGGTACACGCAGGCCATCGCGCCCAACAGGGCGGTAGCCAGGCGCTTCATGCGCGCATAAGCCTGGGTTTTATCGCTCGCATTCGTTGCGCCATACCCCGGCGACGGCGGTGTCTGTTCCATCGGCTGATCCTCGGCATTTCCTCTGAGCAAACGGCGCTCTCGCCCGAAACTGCAAGGCTACCCGATCTCGCGCGCCGGCCGCGCCGGGGCGCGGCTGCTCTGCGAGCAGTCACCCTTGCAACATTCTCAATCGTCAGATTTTTCAGGGTTATCCCCGCGCGGTCGACAAAAATACTGCATTAGGAGCAACCCCCCCTCCAGAACCGCGGCGTCGCGCCGTTAAACAATCGGGAACCATATCTGGTTGAGATGCTGGCCGCTCGCCCAACGAGCATGCGGCCGATTGCTTGAGAGGGAAGTGTGGATCGGTTAACGCTCGGTAAAAAATTGGGATTGGCTTTGCTCGTGATGTGGCTCGGCCTGTTGTTTTTCGCCGCGTTCGCGGCATTTCAAACGCGTGAAACGATGCTGGCCGGGCGCCAAGCGGCCGTGCGCAATATCGTGGAAGCCGGAGCCGGGGTGGTCGCGCAGTTTCAGCAAATGGCCGAACGCCACGAAATCTCGGAGGACGAAGCCAAGCACCGCGCGATGGCGCGGCTTGCCGGGATGCGCTACCCCGGTAATGGCTACCTCTTCATCACCGACGCAAACTGCGTCGTGATCATGCATCCGGTTCTGCCCGATCTCGTGAACAAGGACCAGAGCAAGTACAAGGACGTGAACGGCAAGTACCTGTTCGTCGAATTGGTGAAGGTTGCGCGGGAGAACGGACAGGGCTTTGTCGACTACATGGCGCGGCTGCCGGGCAAATCGACCGAAGTGCCGAAGATTTCCTATGTCAAGCGTTTCGAGCCATGGGATTGGTACATTGCTTCGGGTGTCTATATCGACGATATCAATGCCGCGTTTCGCGTTCGTTTGCTCGGATACCTGCTGACGACGCTCGTCATCGGCATTGTCAGCTCGTTCGCGCTCTTCATCATCATCCGCAACGTCCAACGCAGCCTGGGCGGTGAGCCGGCCTACGCAGCGGCGGTGGCCGAATCGATCGCGACCGGCGATCTGACGCATGAAGTCGAAGTGCGCGAAGGCGATCGCGGCAGCATGGTGCTCGCGATGCAGCGCATGCAGCATCGTTTGGCGGAAACCATGCAACGCATCCACGTGGGCGCGGAGACCATCAAGGACGCCGCGCAGCAAATCGCGGCCGGCAACATGGATCTGTCCTCGCGAACCGAGGAGCAGGCGTCGTCGCTTGGCGAAACGGCGGCGAGCATGGAACAGCTCACCGCGACGGTCAAGCAGAATGCGGACAACGCGCGCCAGGCCAATCAGATGGCGGCCGACACCTCGCGGATCGCGGGCGAGGGCGGCGAAGCCGTGCAGCAAGTGGTGACGACGATGCAAAGCATCGCTGCCAGCTCGGTGCGCGTGGTCGACATCATCTCCGTCATCGAAGGCATCGCGTTTCAAACCAACATTCTCGCGTTGAACGCGGCCGTGGAAGCGGCGCGCGCGGGCGAGCAGGGCCGGGGCTTTGCCGTCGTGGCTGGCGAAGTGCGCAATTTGGCGCGGCGCAGCTCGGATGCGGCCAAGGAAATCAAGGCGCTCATCGAGGAATCGGTCGGCAGCGTCGAGAACGGCAAGACACTGGTCGAAACCGCCGGTAGCAAGATGGATTCGCTCGTGCATTCGGTCAAGCGCGTGACCGACATCATCAGCGAAATCTCGGCGGCATCTGAAGAGCAAAGCCGCGGCATCGAGCAAGTGAACGTCGCGATCGCACAGATGGATCAAACCACGCAGCAGAACGCGGCGATGGTCGAGCAAGCCGCTGGCGCGGCGCAATCGATGCAGGAGCAAGCGAGCTTGCTTGCCGATGTCGTCAGCACCTTCCGCGTGCGCGGTACGGGGCACTGAGACGCGCGCAAGGCGCATGCGCTGCTTCGGGGCGCTTGGTCAAGCGTGGCGGGGCAGTCGTAGCAGATCGAGCAGCGCGCGCGCCTGTTCGTCGATGTCGGCGTCGTTGGGCCGCAGCACGAATTGCGTGGCCCGCGGCAGCTCGGAGAAATGCCCGGTGCTGCTGCGAGCATAAGCCGGGTCGTAATGAAGCTCGATCAGCTCGCCGAACAGGGGGGCGCGCTCGCCTTCGTCGACGAGACGGCACCAGCGCTCCACGCGCTCTCGGCTATGCAAGCCGATCAACTTTCTCAGCTGCCCCTTGAAGGCGTCGGGCGTGTCGAACAGATGCGCGTAATCGTCGAGCAAGAACGCGATGCGCTCGTCCCGATGCGCCTGCACGGCCACGCAGGGCGAACGGTGCATTGCCGCGAGCAAGGCGTCGGGCAGCTTCACGCGGCCGATCGCGCGGCTTTCCGCTTCGACGAAGACGGGCCGTTCGGGCGAGAAGCTGCGTAGCGCCGCGGCCAGCGCCGTGTCGAACGCTTTTTGCGAAGGTTGCGCTTCGCCTTTGAGCGCGCCGAGCAGCGAGCCCCGGTGCGCGGCCAATCGTTCTAGATCCAGCGCCTGTGCGCCCGCGCCTTCGAGCGCGCCGAGCAGGCGCGTCTTACCGCTGCCTGTCGCGCCCGTCAGCACGATGTATTGGAATTGCTGCGGCAACGTCGCCAATTCGTCGATCACGGCGCGACGATACGTCTTGTAGCCGCCGTCGAGCCGGCGTGCTTGCCAGCCCATCAGATTGAGCCAGACAGCCAACGACTCGGAGCGTTTTCCGCCGCGCCAACAATAGACGAGCGGCCGCCACCCGCGCGGACGATCGGCGAATGTCGTTTCCAGATGGCGTGCAATGTTGCGCGCGACCATAGCCGCGCCGATACGTGTGGCTTCGAATGCCGACGACTGGACGTAAAGCGTGCCGACCACGACGCGTTCTTCATTGGTCAGCACTGGCGCATTGATGGCGCCGGGGATGTGGTCTTCCGCAAATTCCAGCGGGGTGCGCACGTCGACGACTTCGGTGAAATCGGCCAGGCGATCGAGGGTGACGCTGAGGTCTTTCAAGGGCGGAAAAATCGAGAGAGAATCTGGCGCCGATTATGACATGCCGCGCTGGCGGGCCGGCGAACGCCCGAGCGCGCAGCTTGCATGGCCTATGCTTATCGCTTTCGGGGCCCCCAACCGGCGCCCCTCGTTCGAGAGAGGAAGACACGATGCGCCAGGCGTTGGAACATCTGCGAATCGACGTGCGCGGACGCGGGCTCGTCGAAATCACCGCACAAGTGCGCGACTACGTTGCGCGCCAATCGATCGAGACGGGCTTGCTGACGCTGTTTTGCCGCCATACGTCCGCCTCGCTACTGATTCAGGAAAACGCGGATCCTTCGGTGCGACGCGATCTGGAGCGCTACTTCGCGACGATCGCGCCCGAGGACCCGCAACGTTACGAACACGATACGGAGGGCCCGGACGATATGCCCGCGCACCTGCGCACGGCATTGACGCAAGTGCAGTTGTCGATCCCGATCGAGCACGCTGCGCTGGTACTGGGCACGTGGCAGGGCATCTATCTGTTCGAGCATCGTCATCAAGCCCACCGGCGCGACATCGTGATGCACGTGGTCGGCGAATAGGTCGCGCAAGCGTCTGGCGCGATCGCGCCTCCCGGGGGCGGGCCGCCGGCGCGCGTTGCGACGGCTCCGTTTGCGCTCAGCCCAGGTCTAGGGCTTGCGTCAGGTCGCCCGGCGGGTTATCGCCTCTTGCGGCGAAGGCCCGATTGCGGCTCGCCACGCCGTCGAGCGGCGCGAGGCCGTGGACGCGATCGATGAAGCGCAGGATCGAGTTCGTGTCGTAGAAGGTGTGGTCGACGACGCCCTTCTTCGCGAACGGCGCGATGACGAGCGCGGGAACGCGCGATCCGGGCCCCCAGCGATCGCCCTTGGGCGGCGCGACCGGGTCCCACCAGCCGCCATTCTCGTCGTGCGTCATGATGATGACCGTCTCGGCCCATTGCGGGCCCATGCGAATACGGTCGATAACGTGCGCGATGTGCCGGTCGCCCGATTCGATGTCCGCATAGCCCGCGTGCATGTTCAGATCGCCTTGGGGCTTATAGAACGTCACCGCGGGCAGCCGTCCAGCATCGATGTCGGCGATGAACCGGTTCGTCGCTGCGTCGTTGCCGATGCCGGCGTCGCGTAGATGCCGTTCGCGCTTGGCCGTGCCCGGCGCATAGTTTGCGAAGTAATTGAACGGTTGATGGTGGTATTGGAAGTCGGGCGACATGCCCGTATCGCGGTGCTCGAGCGCGTATTGCCAACCGCCGCTGTACCACGCCCAGTCGATGCCTTTCGCCGAGAGGCGGTCGCCGATCGTCGCGTACGTTTGCGGCGGCATCACGCGCGGGTTGGTGGGGTCGGCGAGCGCCGCATCCCCGCCGGGCGCCGGGGCGACGTAGCTCGGCTGATACGGCGGCGCCATGGTGTTGACGGCATAACCATCCGGCGTGAACGCGCCATCGCGCACGAACTTGGGCGGGCCGCCGAGCGCCGACGCTTCGCTCTCTGGCGCAAGCTTGAGCCGTGTGCCGAGCGCATCGTTCCCTTCGAGCACCGACACCAAATGCTTGGCGGGGCTCGCCGCGATGTTCGGATAGAACGGCGCCTGCGCGGAAATCAAGAAGATATGGTTCAGCCACGAGCCGCCGAATGCCGCCATGAAGAAGTTGTCGCATAGTGTGTATTGCTGTGCGAGATTCCAAAGCCGAAGCGACTGTGCCGAATTGCGGTAATGCCCCATGACGAGCGCGCCCGCATCGGCCCACGCAACGAATTGATCGTTGCGGCCGCCGTTGATTTGCATTTGGTTTTGATAGAAGCGGTGCCACAAGTCGCGCGTGATGACGCCGTTGGGCAGCGGGCGGCCGCGTGCGTCCGACACTAGGAAAGGCCGGTTCGGCAACCCCGTGATGTCGTCCTCGCCGATCAGATAACGGCTCGTGCCGACTTGTTGCGCCTGAGGCACGAGGCCACCCCAAATCTTCGGCAGGTAGGGCAGTGCGGTTTTGCCGTCGCGGTCCAACTGCACCGGCGCGCCGGTCGCCGCGGCGGCGAGCGGGTGTTGCACGCCCGGGAAGTCGCCGTAAAGGTTCGCGAAGCTACGGTTTTCCGCATAGATCACGACGATGTGACGCACGTGCGCGCGCAAGGCTTGGTCGAGTTGCGCATCGGCGGCGGGATGAGCGATCGCTCGGTCGTGCGGCGGCACGCCGCCGGTCGAGGTAGCGCAGGCGGGAAGCGCGAGCCCCATGCCCACGGCGGCTAGACCGCCGAGCACGCGGCGCCGTTCGGGGTTTTCCGGTTGATCCGAATTACGATCTTGCGGGGCTTCGGTTGAAGTGACGTTCGGCGTTTCGTTCTTCATCGGCAGATCTCCGTCGGGTGCCGTGAGTTGGCGCGCGAGCGGGTGCATTCGCGCAGGCGGTTTGCCGCCGAGCGGGCCAAGCGCGGCGGCTACGTCGATACGCGCGACATGGTACCCCGGCTTCGGCGTTGGGCGATGGCTTTCGATCCTATGCAGCTTGAGGGGCGGCGGCGGGAGGATCGGGCGCAACGGGCGGTCGCGATGCGACGCGTGGCGATCGTCGTTCGACGCGCAACGGCGCAGTGATCGATGCGTTTGCGCTATGCTGTGCCGCTTCCCAGTTTCCCTTCCTCAAAAGGACCTCGCACCGTGCGTCGATACGTAGCTTTTCTCCGCGGCGTCAGCCCCATGAACGCGAAGATGGCCGAATTGAAACTGGCGTTCGAAGGCGCGGGTTTCGATGCGGTGAGAACGGTGCTCTCGAGCGGCAACGTCGTGTTCCAGGCGCGCGCGGCTTCGATCGGGTCGATCGAACGCAAAGCGGAAGTGGCGATGCAGTCTCACTTGCCGCGCAGCTTTTTGACGATCGTACGCAGTACCGACGAGTTGCAAGCGATGCTCGATGCCGATCCTTACGCGCAGTTCGATGTGCCAGCCGGCGCAAAGCGCATCGTGACGTTCTTTCGCGACGCTGCGCGGCACGAGGTGTCGTTGCCGCTTTCGCTCAATGACGTCAACGTCTTTGCCGCGGGTGAATATCACGCGTTGGCCGCTTACGTGCCGAGTCCCACCTCGCCGACATCGCTCGGGCTGCTCGAGAAAACGTTCGGCAAGAACGTCACGACCCGCACGTGGGACACGATTCGCAAGTGCGTCGCAGCTTCGATGCGCGAGTGACCGCAGGCTGAGAAGACGCCATGCGCGCGAGCCCGTGCGTTTCGGGCCGAGGCGGGCTCCGGCGCGCGCGATGCTAGGGATCTAGGGATATCGGCAAGCTCGACAAGGTCGATAAGCATCCCTTAAGGCGATCCCGGGATAATGCGACGCATTCGCATATAGCCGCCCTCTACCGAGTTAGGAGAACATCGCATGACCGTCCGCACAGCAATTACCGGCCAGCAGGACAGCGCCGCGTGGCTCAGCAAAGTGCCAGAAGCGACCGCCGTGTTTTGGCTCGTGAAGATCTTGGCGACGACAGTTGGAGAAACCGGGGGTGATGCGCTTTCGATGTCCTTTCACCTCGGCTACGCCGTGGCGACACTCGTCTTTCTCGTGTACTTCGCCGTGACGCTGACCGTTCAGGTCCGGGCGCGCCGCTATCATCCGGCCGCTTATTGGGCGGTCGTGATTGCAACGACGACCGTGGGCACGACGACGTCGGACTTCCTCGATCGAACGGCGGGCCTGGGGTACGTGTTGTCCTCGGCGCTGCTCTTTGCCGCCGTGTTGATCGTGCTCGCGCTCTGGCGCGCCGTAGCAGGGCGCATCGAATACGACCGCATCGTGCGGCCGCGCGACGAGGTGTTCTATTGGGTCACGATCCTGGTGTCGAATACGCTCGGCACCGCGCTCGGCGATTTCGCCGCCGATAGCGCTGGACTTGGCTTCGAGCGCGGCTCGCTTGCATTCGCTGCGTTGCTGCTTGTCGTCGCGCTGGCGTGGCGCTTCGCCAAACGCGTGCCGGTAGGTGTGCTGTTTTGGGCCGCTTATGTGTTGACGCGGCCGCTCGGCGCGACGGTGGGCGACACGTTGACGAAGCCTCTCGCCGAAGGCGGGCTCAACCTGAATCGCGTCTCGGCATCGCTCACGATCTTGGCCGCCATGGCCGTCGTGGTCGCATTGCAGCACTGGAAGTCGGGCGAAAGGGGCCGCGCGGCGGCTCCGTCCGCCGATTGAGTCAGGCAGGCGGCAAGGCGCCAGGTCGAGGTCGAGCCAAACGTCGTGCGTGACCGCGGGGCCAACGCTGCGCATGCGGGAAGGTCAGCGTTTCTTCGTTACGGACTTCGTCGTTTGTTTCGGCGAAAGGGCTTTTGCTTTGGCCCGCGGCTCTGCTTTCGCTGCGAACTGCTTGTCCTGCGCGACTTTAGCGCTTGCGGCGCGTGGCGTGGCCGCCTTTTTCTTGGCCGCGTTCGTGCGCGGCGCGCTGCGTTCGCCGTCGCCAGGCGCGGGCTCCGACTGATCGTCATCGAAGAATGGCAGCGTGCCGACGACGATCATTTCCGCCGCCCCCTGTCCCACGTTGACCACGCGATGCCGCTCGTGCGCATCGAAATGCAGCGAATCGCCCGCCGACAACAGGTAGTCTTTCTTGCGCAGCGTATAACGCACTTGGCCCGCGAGCACGTAGACGAACTCGTCGCCGCCGTGCGCAACCCATTCTGAGCTATAGCCCTGCAGCATTTGCACCTTGACGGCATTCAATTGACTGCCGTCGAAAGTAGTGGACAGCCGCTCGTAGCGCTGGCGCATCGGGCCGACGCGATACGATTCGCGGCGCCCCTCGTGCGAGTCGGGTTGCGCTTGACGCGGCTGTTCGAGCAGCGCGCCAAGCGGCACGCCTAGCGCTTTTGCGACGTTCACGAGCGACGAGATCGAAATGCCCGTGAGATTGCGCTCGACTTGCGACAAGAAGCCCACGGATAGGCTCGAGGCCGTCGCGACTTCCAGCAACGTCATTTTCGAGTCGCGCCGTAGACGCCGAATGCGCTGGCCGATATGGTTGATATCCGAATCCATGAATCCTCTTGGAGGCGTTCGCGGGCGGCTGCACCGCCGACTTATCGCACCGGCGCAACACTGTGACGCCGCGGGCCGCGCCGCCGGAAGCGCGCATTGTACCGCGCTCCCCGTCCCCTCGCCGTTCGGCGCATTGGGCTCGTTTTTTTAGTGCCACCTAAATTTTAGCTTGACGTAAATTGGCGCCGACGGTAGTTTTTGCAATCGATATAAGGGGGCATTGCGAACATGCCGGTATGGACAGAACGAGCTGATGCGATGATCGATCGACTTCAATACAACTTTTCCGATCTTGCGGCCTACGAACCTTCGGTGGCCCAAACGCATGAGCGTCTGAGCGCGTGGCTCGATCGAATAGAACTTGACGCGCTCGTCGTCACGTCGCAAGACGAGTTCATCAGCGAATACGTACCGCGCCGCAATAGTCAGCGTTTCGCGCTGACCGGATTCGACGGGTCGGCGGGATCGGGCGTTTTCCTGAGCGCGGCGGCAGCGGCGAAGATAGGCAGCCCCCGTTTCATTTTGTTCGTCGACGGTCGCTACCATTTGCAAGCCGAGTCGCAGTGCGACCCAGCGCACGTGCGGCTGGAAAAGCTGGAGCTAGGCGTACCGATCTGGACGGCGCTGGTCGATTGGGTGTCCGAGCATGCCAGCGTATTGCGTTCGCTAGGGTACGACGCGCTGCGCGTGAGCGTCGCGCAGCGCGACCGGCTATACGAGGGGACGCGCGAGGCGGCGCAACGGTGGACGGCCCTTGCGGCGCGCGAAATCGATCGCGCCATCGCGCTGCCCGGATGGCAGGTCGAGCGGCCGATATTCGAGTTGCCCGAGTCCCTGACGGGCGTGAGCGTAACGGCCAACATCAAGACGTTGAACGATCGTTTGCGCGCCGAGTTGCGGGCGCCGAAAGAGCGCATTTGCTGGCTCACTTGCGCGGCGGACGACATCGGCTATCTGTTGAACACCCGCGGCCACCATATGCCGAATGCGTCGTCGCACTTGGGCTACCTGTTCGTCATCGGCGATCAAGCGGCGCTGTTTTTGCCCGAAGGCTGCGAGCGGTGCCCGGTCGAGCTCGAAGCTTATCCGAAGCTGCAGGTGTTCCGAAACGACCTGGCTGCGCTCGGCCGTTTCCTTGCCCTGTTCGACGTCGATCAGGTTTGCTATAGCGCCGACGCCGTCAATTGCGCGGTGCCCGATGCGTTGCGCCGGATCTGGCCCGTCGCGCGCCATACGAATTTCAGCCCGGTCGAGGCGATGCGCGCATCCAAGACGCCGCAGGCGCTCGATCGATTTCGCGACGCGTTTGCCCGCAGCAGCGCCGCGATTGCGCAGACGATGCGCTGGGCCAAATACGGCGAGCCGGGGGCGCGTCATTCGGAATACGATCTCGCGCGGCGGATCAACGACGCTTACGGCGCGCGCGGCGCAGTTGGCTTGACGTTTACGACGATCGCCGCGCATGGCCCGAACAGCGCGTTGGCGCACTACGCGGCCGCGAGTCCGGACGTCATGCTCGAGGACGGTCAACTCGTGCTGCTCGATAGCGGGGCTTACTACGAGAGCGGCTTCGCGACGGACTGCACACGGGTAGTGCTGCGCAAAACCGAATCTTCGACGACCGCGCAGCCGTGGCAGCGCGAAATCTATACGATCGCGCTCAAGGCTTGCATCAAGGGTCTCGTCACGCGCTTTCCCGCCAATTACAAAGGCGAAGACGTCGATAAAGCGGTGCGCGATGTCTGCCGCGCGCACGGCTACGATTTCAATCACGGCACGGGGCATGGGATCGGCATTCACGTCCATGAGGGCGGGGTGCGTTTTGCGCCCGGCTCGCGCTATGGCCTCGTGCCGAACGCCGTCGTTTCGGTGGAGCCGGGGATCTACGTGGCGGGCCAAGGCGGCGTGCGCATCGAAAACGTCGTGGTGATCCATCCCAGTTCGCGCGAGCGGGGCAAGGTGGAGTTCGAGAACCTTGTCACGGTGGGCTACGATTGGGACCTTATCGATATCGACATGCTCGATGAAGACGAGCGCGCGTACTTGCGCGAATACGAGCAGCGGTGCGCCGAACTTGGCAATAGCATCACCGCATGTCCGCTGCTGTAGGGCGTTAGCGATTGTGCGCGGCTAGGGCGAGGGCGCCGTGCAGCGCGTGCCGCGCGAGGGCCGATCCGCAAAGCCGCGGCGTTGTTTCTTCATTGCGCTGGGTCGTCGAGCGAAGCCAAGAAACGCCGCGTGTGCGCTGCCACTTCATCGCATGCTTCGTCGAGCGCGAAATGACCGGCTTCGAGCAAATGAACTTGCGCATCGCGCACGTCGCGCTGGTATGCGTGCGCCCCCGCCACCGTGAACGAAGGATCGTATTTGCCCCAGAGAACGAGCATGGGCGGTCGATATTCGCGCATGTAGTGTTGCCACTGCGGATAGCGCTCGACATTCGTCCGATAGTCGTAAAAAAGTTCGGTTTGGATGTCGATTTGCCCGGGGCTCGACAAGAACGCGAACTCGTCGTGCCATGCATCCGGATCGTAGCGTTCGGGATGTGGCGTGTGGCCGATATGCCGCTGCCGAGTCGCATCGAACGAAAGGAGATTGGCGCGCAATGCGGCTTCATGCCTTGCGCGGTCGGCCCAAAACGCTTTGCGCGTTTCCCAAAGGGGGCCGAGGCCCTCTTCGTGCGCGACGGCATTTTGCACGACGAT
Organism: Trinickia sp. Y13; assembly: GCF_029522115.1. Lineage (GTDB taxonomy): Bacteria > Pseudomonadota > Gammaproteobacteria > Burkholderiales > Burkholderiaceae > Trinickia. The sequence continues at coordinate 32,156 of NZ_JAKWFK010000008.1, forward strand.
TGCGCGAATCCGGTCAGGTTGCGCTTGCGCTAGGCGGAAGCCGACCGGCCCGCCATAGTCCTGCACGAACAAGGCGAAGCGATCGAGTCCTAGTCGATCGACGAAGCGTTGCATCGCTTCTGCCAGATGATCGAATGTGTAGACGAATTCGCTCGGCGGCAACGCGGTGCTATGGCCGAACCCCGGATAGTCGGGGGCGATGAGCCGGTACCGATCCGCAAGCGGCGGCAACAGCGTCTCGTACATCCGAGACGACGAGGGAAAGCCGTGCAGCAAGAGCAGGACCGGCGCATTCTCGGGGCCGGCTTCGCGGTAAAAAATCTCAAGGCCGTCGATGTCGACGGATCGATATCTGACGCTTGCACGAGTCCAATTCATTGGATTCTCCTATTCGAACCTGGGTTGGTTGGAACAACGTTCACTGCGATGCATCCGATGAATTGCGGCCGCCGCGGTGAATGCGGCGCATGCGACGGCTGCGATGCCGCGCCATCCCGCCTGAGCCAGCACCGGCCCGGAGAGCGCCGCGCCTAGCGCGCTCCCTACGAAGAATAGACCGGTGAAGAGACCGTTGACACGCCCGCGCGATTCGGCGGGTAGCAAATTGATCGCTCGCCGGCCCAGCGTTTGATCTGCGATGACGCCGGCGTCGAGCGTAAAGGCCGAGACGGCGGCGATCGTCAGCGCTGTCGTGCGTGGCAGGTTAGCCGTCAGCGCCCATGCGGCGGCGAGCACGGCAGCGATCGCAATCAAGTGCGCCGCATATCTCGCTTGCCTCGGATAGCCGCGGTCGGCGGCGAAGCCCGCGAGTGGCGCAGCTACGACGCCGCCCGCACCTGCAAACGCGAATGCGGAAATTTGCGCCGCGCTGCAATGGAACGGTGCACGCGAAAGCACAACGGCGATGCTAGTCCAAAACGCGTTGAAGCCGATCATCAAAAGCGCTTGATACAGCGCGTGGCGACGCAGTACTTGCGTCGTCACGACAAGCCGTCCGAGCGAGGCGATCAGCGAGCGGTAAGAGGGCCGTCCGAGGGGCGCGAGAACCGGCAGGCGTGGCGCCGCGCACGCGGTGGCCGCTGCGAGGATCGCCGCGTCTGCGAGAAAAAAGCCGCGCCATCCCAAGTATCGCGTAACGAGGCTCGCGAGCGGGCGGGATAAGAGGATGCCGAGCATGAGGCCGCTCATGACATTGCCCACGACAGCGCCGCGCGCTTGCGGCGGCGCCAAGGAGGCGGCGGCCGGGACCAGCATCTGAATCGCGCTCGCCGTGACGCCGATCGCGAACGATGCGGCGAGAAAGACGAGCGGCGCGGGCGCGCTGGCCGCGACGGCGAGACAAACAACCTGGGCCGCCAGCGTCGCGATGATCAGCGGGCGGTTCGGTAGCCGATCGACGAGCGGGACGAGCGCGACGAGGCCCGCCGCATAGCCGAGCATCGTCAGCGCGGTGACGAGGGCGGTCCATGCGTGCAAGTGCAGCGACGCATCGAGCGCTTCGAGCATGACTTGCGATGCGTACAGCGGAAGCACGGCGATACCGACGAGCGCGCCGAACAACAGCGTCGGGACGCCGCGCGCAGCAGCCTGAGTTGCCGCCTGCGGACAGGAATTCATGTCTATGCCTTGCATCGATGTTGGGAGATGAACGCTGCCGATGCTACTCTCCCGATCAATGCATGTAATTGGCCAAAGCATTGAGACATAATCCATAAAATCGGGAGAATTGGATGCAGTCGTTACGCGAACTCGAGACTTTCGTCGCCATTGCGGAGGAGGGCAGCTTGACGGCGGCGGCACGGCGGCTCGGCCGCTCGTTGCAAGCCGTGAGCCGCGGCTTGCAGACGCTAGAGAGCGCGGTGGGCGCAACCCTCGTCGTGCGTACGACGCGCACGTCGCAATTGAGCGAGGCGGGGCAGCGATTCTATGCACGCGTCAAGGCGGCGCTCGCGGATCTCGAGATCGCTCGAACGGAATTGGCCGAAGATGCGAAGCGGTTGGCGGGCAAGCTGCGCGTGAACGCGCCCACGTTGTTCGGCCCCGCTTACGTCGTGCCGCTGCTGGCCGAATTCCTGCAACGGCACCCGGGTTTGAGCGCCACGGTCGAGCTCGAAGACGGCTTCAGCGATCCCGCGACGAGCGGCGCCGACGTGACGCTGCGCATTGGCGCGACGCCCGATTCGCGACTGGTGGCGCGCAAGCTTGCCGAGGTCAGGCGCGTGGCCTTCGCGTCCACGCCCTATCTCGCCGCGCACGGTCATCCACAAGCGCCCGAGGACCTCGCGTCGCACGCGTGCGTGGTGCGCACCGGTGTGGCGCACCCCTACCGATGGGCGTTCAGCGCGCGCACGGGCGAGGAGCGAGTCGTCACGGTGTCAGGCCGCTTCGAAAGCGAACACGTGGCGGCCGTCAATGCGGCGGTGGCAGGCGGCCTCGGCATTGGGCTCGCTACGTTTTGGCAAATCCGCGATGCCGTCGAAGCGGACCGCGTGCGCATCGTGCTGCCCGAGTACGAACCGGCGCCGTTGCCGCTATTCGCACTCTGGCCGCGCACGCGTCGCATGCCCGCGCGCACACGCTTGCTGATCGACTTTCTCGCCGCGCGGCTGACGGGCGAAAGGCTGTAAGCTTGGGCTACCGGCGGCCCGTGCGCGTTGCAACGACGCGGCGGCGCCGAACGGCGTAAAATCCGCGTCGTTGTGCCCCGCGGGCCGTAAGCCGTGAAAGGAGTTGCCGCCCATCATGACCGAGTCGCCCCCGTCGATTCGACTGGCCGTGCCTTCGTCTTCCGAAGAGACGTCGAGCGCCGTCGCATTGGACGCGCTTCGCGCGTTCATGGCGCGGCACGAGCGCTTGTTCGTGCTGACCGGCGCGGGTGTCAGCGTCGCGTCCGGCATTCCGGGTTATCGCGACATGAACGGCGATTGGATGCGTGCGCAACCAATCCAATGGCAGGCGTTTCGCGATTCAGAGCACGCGCGGCGTCGTTATTGGGCGCGCAGCATGGTGGGTTGGCCGATGCTCGCCTGCGCCGAGCCCAACGCCGCGCATCGTGCGCTGGCGCAGTTGGGCGCCGCGGGCCGTATCGCGCGGCTCGTGACGCAAAACGTGGATGGCCTTCATCAACGCGCGGGCAGCGCCGAGGTGATCGAGCTGCACGGCAGCATCGACGCGGTGATCTGTCTGGACTGCGGCGCGCGTCATCGCCGGGCCGCGATTCAAACTTTGCTGCTTCGGGACAATCCCGCCCTCGCTGGCGTGAATGCAGCGGTTTCGGCCGATGGCGATGCTCATCTGGAATGGGATGCGCTCGATCGCTTTCGCGTGCCGGATTGCCCCGATTGCGGCGGCATGCTCAAGCCCGATGTCGTGTTCTTCGGCGAAAACGTGCCGCGTGAACGGGTGGCCGCGGCAACGCAGGCACTCGAAGCGGCCGATGCCATGCTCGTCGTCGGCTCCTCGTTGATGGTCTTTTCCGGTTATCGCTTTTGCCACTGGGCGGCGCAGTCGGGCACGCCGATTGCCGCGATCAACATAGGGCGCACGCGCGCCGATGCGCTGTTTTCGCTGAAGATCGAGGCGCCGTGCGGCGACGCGTTGAGCGCGGTGGCTGCGCAACTCGCTGCCTCGGCTTTTAATCGTTGACGGTCCAGCCGTCGTGGCGGGGCGCCGCGCGCCCTCGTCTCTTTCTTGGAGAATTCGACAAATGACCAAACCCGCCATCGGCGTCATCGGTCTCGCAGTGATGGGCCGCAATTTAGCGCTCAATATCGAAAGCCGCGGCTATGCGGTGGCGGTCTACAATCGCAGCCGCGCGAAGACTGATGAACTGGTTGGACAATTTCCCGATCGCAAGCTCGTGCCGGCGTACTCGCTGGAGCAGTTCGTCGATTCGCTGGAGAAGCCGCGGCGCATCCTAATGATGGTCAAGGCCGGCGAGCCGACCGATGCGACGATCGCGGCGCTCAAGCCGCTGCTCGATCGAGGCGACGTCCTGATCGATGGCGGCAATACGCATTTCACCGATACCGTGCGGCGCAATCAGGAACTCGCGCAAGCCGGGCTGCATTTCATCGGCACGGGCGTATCGGGCGGAGAAGAGGGCGCGCTGAAGGGGCCTGCCATCATGCCGGGCGGCCCGCGCGACGCCTACGATTTGGTCGCGCCGATCTTGACTCAGATTGCCGCAAAGGCGCCGGACGGCGAGCCGTGCGTTGCCTACATCGGGCCCGACGGCGCCGGCCATTTCGTGAAGATGGTGCACAACGGGATCGAGTACGGCGACATGCAGTTGATTGCCGAAAGCTACGCGGTGCTGCAACACGTGGTTGGGCTGACCAACGCGGAATTGGCGAAGGTCTACACGGAATGGAACGCAGGCGAACTCGATAGTTATCTGATCGAGATCACAGCCAAGATATTCGGTAAGCGCGACGACGAGACGGGGCGCGACCTCGTCGACATGATTCTCGATCGCGCCGCGCAAAAGGGCACCGGCAAATGGACCAGCCAAAACGCCTTGGACCTCGGCGTGCCGTTGCCGCTCATCACCGAGTCGGTGTTCGCTCGAGTGCTCTCGTCGCTCAAGACCCAGCGAGTCGCCGCGAGCAAGGTGTTGCCCGGCCCGGCCCGCAAGCCGTTCGATGGCGACCGGGCTGCCTTGGTGGAAGCGGTGCGCCGTGCGCTATATCTGAGCAAGGTGATTTCGTACGCACAAGGCTTCGCGCAGTTGCGCGCGGCATCGCAGGAGTATGGCTGGGACCTCGACTTCGGCGGTATAGCCAAGATCTTTCGAGCGGGATGCATCATCCGCGCTCGGTTCCTCCAGAAGATCACGGACGCCTACGCGCACGACCCCGCACTCGAAAATCTATTGCTCGACCCGTATTTCCGTCAGGTTTCGGAAAGCTACCAAGCGGCGTTGCGCGAGATCGTGGCGGCTGCCGTGACGGCTGGCGTGCCTGTGCCGGCGTTTGCGTCGGCTATCGCTTACTTCGACGGCTACCGGTCGGAGCGTCTGCCCGCGAATCTAGTGCAGGCGCAACGCGATTTCTTCGGCGCCCACACGTTCGAGCGAATCGACCGCGAGGGGAGCTTTCACGCGGATTGGACGTAAATCAAATCGGTACCGATGCCGGAAATCGATTACAGCGGTTTTGTGCAGTAAACCTTGGTAACTGTTTGTGATTGTTGCTCCGAATGAAATTCTATTTGATCGAACGAGGGGTTTTCCCTAGGTGATTTGCTGACTAGACTGTGATTAATCGCTGCGGCGTCCCGCATGCGGCGAACCACAGTTTTCGGAGGTTCATCATGAAATCACTCGCATATGCAATGGTTGCGGCTTCCGCGTTGTCGATCCCCCTCGCCTCGTTCGCTCAATCGAATAACGGCCCGGTGACGCGCGCGCAAGTGCGCCAAGAATTGATCCAACTGGAGCAAGCCGGGTATAACCCCGCGATACATGACCCGAATTACCCGGAGAACATCCAAGCGGCGGAGCAACGCGTCCATCAGCAACAAGGCTTGGCTGTCGCGACGGGCGAAACGAGCGGCTACGGCGGTGTGGCAGCCGGTTCCGCGCAGTCCGGCTCGCGCATGCAGATGCAGCCGGCTAGCCCTGACGGCGCGCAACCGCTGTATTTCGGCCGCTAAACGTCTTGGTCTAGACGGCGATCTGGCGGCGCACGGCTCTCGCCGAGCGTAGCGACCGGTCCCGAACTCACTGGCCCGTCGCTCCCGCAAGGGGGCGCGGGCCAGTTTCGTTTTGCTTTTTTCCGCCAGGGTATGCGATCCTCGCCGAACACGACTGCGGCAGGCCGTGATTGCAATACGGCCGATAGTCCTTTAACGGGCCGCGAAAGTCGGAGATTCGGGCGAACGCCGCAAGCTGCTCGTAGGCTAGCGGCGCTCGCGAGTTCGCAGTGCAACATTGCATCGATCGAGGGCCGAGGGTGAACACGGTGACCATTTCCGCACGACCACGCCTGGCATGGGCGCAGCTCACGCTGGCGCTGGCTGGCGTGACTTTTTTGGGCGGCTGTGCAACGAGCGACTGGTTCGGGCAGTCGTCTTTCCCACCGCAATCCGCGCAGCCGCAGCGCGCCGGCGTGCCGGCAGGCTTCTATCGCGTCAATCCCGGCGATACCCTGCCGGGCATCGCCATGGCGTTTGGCCAGCATGTCGACGACCTGGCCGCATGGAACAACCTGCCCAGCACCGCTAGACTTACGCCCGGTCAAGTGCTGCGCGTGGCGCCGCAGCCGGGCGCCAATGTCAATGCCGGTGCCGTTGCAAATCCGGCTGATGCAGCGATCGTCCGACCGGGCTGGCCTGCCTATGGCCAAGTCGTGCGGCTGACCGATGCCGGCAACGTCAAAGGCATCGTCATTACGGGGCGGCCAGGCGAGCCCGTCAAGGCGTCTGCCGACGGCAACGTCATTTATGTCGGCACGGGCGTCGATCAATACAAGTCCCTCATCGTGGTCAAGCACGGCGGCGACATCGTTACGGGTTACGCCGTGAACGGCGAGGTCCTCGTCAAAGAGGGCGATACGGTCAAGAAAGGCCAGCAGATCGCCGAGATGGGCGCCGATACGTCGGGGCGCGGCACGGTCGAATTCGAAATCCGCCGCGCGGGCAAGCCCGTCGACCCCTTGGCTTATCTGCCCCGCTGACTCCTGCCTGCCCGGGCACCAGTCGTGCTCGCATTCGCGTGCGGATGATTCACGCCACCGAAGCGAGCAAGATCGACAGCCGCCGCACATTGGCGCGAAACGCTTCGAGCGTGTCTCGTTCACCGGGTGCGTTGGGTTGAGGCTGGGCGGCCAGTTCGGCGTGAACCTTCAACTCATCGGCGATTTTGCATCGCGTATCGGGAGGCAGTGCACGGATGATCGACAGCGTCAGGAGTTCCTGCGCGTGCAGCATGCCCATGACCGAATGGATGTTCGCGTGCGTTGTCATAACGATCTCCGACGAGGGGCGCATGGGTTCCATACTAGGCCGTCGGGATCGATGCGCCAACGTCGGTCGAAAGTTGCGGGAGGCACGCGAGATACATGGAGCATCGGTGGAAGCATCGGCTTCGCAACCGCTCAAAAGAGCGTAACCTGAACATTCACGCGGTAGGCGCGACGCGCCGCTCGTCAGCAAAGCGCATGCCGCTGTTTGCCCACGAGGAGGAGTTCGATGACAGCCGTCGATCTGGAGTTCGACCAGCTCAACAGTACCGTCGATGCGCTTCGGCGCTCTATCTCCAATCGGTTGATGTATGGCGTCGGCAAAGACGCCGTGGCCGCGAGGCCACAAGATTGGCTCAATGCGGCGGCGCTCGCCGTCCGCGACCGGCTCGTCGCCCGTTGGATGAAAACCACGCGGCAGCAATACGAGCAAGACGTCAAACGCGTGTATTACCTGTCGATGGAGTTTCTGATCGGTCGCACGTTTACCAACGCGCTGCTCGCGCTCGGCATCTACGACCCAATGAAAGAAGCGCTGGCGAGCCTAGGCGTGGACATGCAGGCGCTGGTCGACCTCGAGCCGGACGCGGCGCTCGGTAACGGCGGTCTGGGCCGACTCGCCGCTTGCTTTCTCGATTCGATGGCGACGCTCGCGATTCCCGGATTCGGCTATGGGATTCGTTACGAGTACGGCATGTTCCGTCAGCAAATCGTCGGCGGGGAGCAGATCGAGACGCCTGACTACTGGCTGCGCGCCGGCAATCCCTGGGAGTTTCCGCGTCCCGAGGTGCAGTACATCGTCCACTACGGCGGACGCACGATCGTGCGCGACGGACGCAGCGAGTGGATCGACACCGAGCATGTGAATGCAATGGCGTTCGATACGGTCATTCCGGGCTTCGGCACGAGTGCGACCAATACCCTGCGGCTTTGGTCCGCACGGGCCACCGAGGAACTCGATCTATCCGCGTTCAATCAAGGCGACTATCGTCGCGCGGTCGAAGCGAAGGAACATTCGGAGAACGTGTCGCGGTTGCTTTATCCGGACGACTCGACGCCCGCCGGACGCGAGCTGCGATTGCGTCAGGAGTACTTCTTCGTCTCGGCCACGATGCAAGACCTGATTCGCCGCTATCAGCGCACGCACAGCACGTTCGGCCGGTTCGCGGAAAAGGTGGCGATCCATCTGAACGACACACATCCGGTGCTCGCGATTCCCGAGCTCATGCGTCTGCTCGTCGATATTCATCACGTGCCGTGGGAACGCGCCTGGAAGATGGTGCATCAGGTGTTCTCTTATACGAACCACACGTTGATGCCGGAGGCGCTCGAGACTTGGGACGTCGATCTGCTCGCGCGCTTGTTGCCGCGCCATCTCGAGATCATCTTCGAAATCAATGCCGGTTTCTTGAAGGAAGCGAGCGAGCATTTCGGGCATGACATCGAGGTGATTCGGCGCGTGTCGCTCGTCGACGAATACGGCCAGCGGCGCGTGCGGATGGCTCATCTTGCGATCGTAGCTAGCCAGAAAGTGAACGGCGTATCGAAGCTGCACTCGCAATTGATGGAGCGCGAGTTCTTCAGCGAGTTCGCGCGGTTCTTCCCCGAGCGCTTCACCAATGTGACGAACGGCATCACGCCGCGGCGTTGGCTTTCGCAAGCAAACCGTCCGTTGTCGGCGCTCATCGACGCGCATATCGGCGCTCACTGGCGCACCGATTTGTTCGAGCTCGGCAAGCTGCGCGCGCTCAGGGACGACCCGGCGTTCACGTCGGAGTTTCGGGCGGCCAAACGGCGCAACAAGATCCGCCTCGCTCAGCATCTGCTCGAGGAAATGGGCTGCACCATTCACCCGGATGCGCTGTTCGATTTGCAAGTGAAGCGCATCCACGAGTACAAACGGCAACTCTTGAACGTGCTGCATGTGATCGTCCGCTATAACCGCATCCGCGCGCGGCCGAACGAGGACTGGGTGCCGCGCGTCGTGATCTTCGCAGGTAAGGCGGCCTCGGCCTACAAGATGGCGAAGACGATCATCCGGCTCATCGGCGACGTGGGCGAAAAGGTCAATCGCGACCCGATCATCGGCGATCGCTTGAAGGTCGTGTTCGTGCCGAACTACGGCGTGAGCGTGGCGGAAATGTTGATACCCGCTGCCGATTTGTCGGAGCAGATCTCGATGGCCGGTACCGAGGCCTCAGGCACGGGCAACATGAAACTCGCGCTCAACGGCGCGCTGACGATCGGCACCATGGACGGCGCGAACATCGAAATCTGCGAGGCAGTGGGGCGCGAAAACATGTTCATCTTCGGGAACACGGCCGATAGCGTGAGCGAACTGCGCGCATCGGGCTACCGGCCGCGCGAGATCTACGAGCGCGATCCCGAGTTGCGCTTGGCCTTGGATCAAATCCGCACCGGCTACTTCTCCGACGGCGATCCGCACCGCTTCTCCGACATCTTTCACACGCTGGTGGATTGGGGCGACCACTACATGGTGCTGGCCGATTTCGCCGCGTTCGCGCAAGCTCAAGACGCGGTGGACGCGCGCTTTCGCGACCCGCGGGCATGGACGGCGAGCGCCGTCGAGAACGTGGCCGCGATGGGGCGTTTTTCATCGGATAGGACGATCGCCGAATACGCGCGCAACATTTGGCGCGTCAAGTCTTTGCTCGTGGATCAGGACGAGGCGGGGCGCGCTGCCTAACCGGGGAGCCGCCGCCCCGGGCGCGCTGCTAGGCTGACTGCTGTGTGGGGGCTTGGCGCAACGCTTCGAGTGCGCCTCGCAGTGCTTGCTCGACGCGTTTGACGAAAGCGAGGTCGGGGCTCGACAGCGCTTCTCGATCGCCGGAGGGCGTCACGACCATGAGCCGATGTGTGATGTCTTGCGTCGACCAGGCAAGCATCCCGACGACGACCAGCATGACGCCGAGCGTCAAGCCGGCGCCGGAACCGAGCACGCCGCCCGTGACCGCGGCAATGGCGCCGATCAGCGAAAGCGAGAGCGGCACGATTTTGTTCTTTTGGATCGTCTCCGTGCGTGCATCCTGGATTTCGCGCAACGAGAAGATTTGACCGCCCGCGCTCAGCCCGTTGCGCGTGATCATGACGCCACGCTCGTTGAAGGTATTGTCCATCGAGAAACGTTGGGATGTAGGTGTGAATCCGCCAGCCTAGCAGAGAACGAAGCCGTGCGTCATCGAGCGTGCGGCCATACCGCCCCGAGGGCGGCTTAGGCGAAGCTGCGGACGAGGCGGACGACGCGGCGGGAATTCAGCACACTTCGCTGACGTAGAGCCGCCCGGGGATATGCGATGCGACGAGGCGTGCGATGTCGGTATCGGTGTACTCGGCCGGAACGACGCAGCGGTGCGAAGGCGCGTCTTTGTACATCGTCCATTCGACCAATCGATAGGTGCGCCCCCACGGGCGTTGCACCGGCGTGGACACACGACAGCTTTGGACCGGCAACGCATGCTCGCGTTTGAGCATCGTGCGCAGATGCTTGAACACCGTATCTTCGATCATTGCCGTTTCCGTTTCCGCTTTACGGCGCCGCAAGGGCCGTGCGGCCGCCGCGCGAAGGAGTCTAAAAAAACGCCGCCGATGCTCCGGCGGCTCAACAGGGGTGGTATGGAGTGCATAGTCGCAGCCCAGAATTAAGCCAAACTTAAGAGGGGTGTTTCAGCATGTTTCGGTGCGTGACAAAAAGCGGGTTTGCGAAGTGATCGATCCGGATCAGCCCCAGTGTGCGCAGCGTGCCGCAATACGCCCCGCTAGTTGGTGCGCCAGCCCGAGAAAAGTCGCCAACCAAGCGATCAGCGAGATCCAGAAGAACGTGCGCGGCAGAAACCACAGGAAGTCGAAGCTCATGGCCCGCAGCATTTGGTGCGTGCTGGCCGAGTACATACCTAGCGGAAACACCGCTCCCCAGTAAAGAGGGTCGTAGCGCAGCGGGAAGCGCCGATAGATGTGGCGCCACACGCCAAGCAATAACAGCATCGGGATCCACCACGTACCGGTGGCCCAGTAGAAGATGGTGAAACCCTTGATGAACGGCTCCAGCGAGCGCAAGTACCACGCGTCCGGGACGTTGAGAATCAGCATCGAGCCCGCCATCGTGGAGATAGCCATCGCGCCCATGTTGATCCAGTACGGCGGCGACAGGTCGGCGGGGGAAAACCGAAACATCGTGTAGCGATAAAAGATCAGAGACATCATCCAGATGTAGAGCATGCCACCCAGCAGCCACATCGACAGCGCGAGGAAGTTGATTTCCAGTCGGCTGGGCTGCTGGATGTGGGCCGCCACAAGCGCACCGAGCACCGCCAGCGATTGAGACGCCACCACTGCCAGTAGCCAGGCGCCGTTGATGCCGTTGTCGAGCGTGGGTTTGCTCTCCTTGACGGTCAAGCCGGTGAAGATCGTATAAATCAACAGTATCCACAATCCGATGGCGACGCCGAACAGAATCGTGCCGGCCGCGAAGTTGCCGTCGAGCAAGATGGCCTGGCTGCCGAGGAGGCTGGTGGCGGCGACCATCGTGAAAAAGCCCGGCCCGCGCAGATGGTCGATCATGTCGCCAAAGAACTGGCGTGGATAACGCACCGCACGCAGCACCGTCAGCACCCACAACACCGCGTAAAAGACGATGTTTGCGTAGAACAGCGCCTGCGCCAAGCCAAGGATACCCTCGCGGTAGGCAGCCAGCGAGACGATACCGGTGGCCATGACCATGCCGAAGTAGGCCGCGGACATGCCGGCCAAGCCGCTATCGCCGGCCGTTTGAGCTGTTGTTGGGGATAAATTCACCGGAAAGATGTTCCCAGGGTAAAGAGGCGAAATGGCATCCGACTAAAGAAGGAACCGCTGTCATTTTCAACCAGGCTCGGCGCGTGTATTTCATGGTCGCGATACTTTCGTGTCGGCGCCTCCCAGACGAACGTGAAACCCCGTGCCGATCCAGCGTTGCGACCGAGGAAGATAGAAAGTGAAATCGAGGATCGAATGAGCCGCAACGTCGGTGTCGCCCAAACGAACGCTGTGCGTGGAGAACGCGCGTATCTCCGAAGGCCTGTCAGCCGCGTCGTGCTATCCATCGAAGCCGTAGTGCAGCTGGAAGGGCTCCAGATTTTCGATCAGCGGTGCCCGACCGACGGCTCTTGCGGTGTGTCCAGCACGCCGCTATCGATCAGCTTGACAGCATACTCCAGCGCATCCCGTCGGGCTTCGCCCTCCGATAACCAGCGTTCGCTGAAGAACGGCAGATGCCAGTCGGCCATCACTTTTTCACCGCGTTCAATCTTGACGGTTGCAATGTAAGCATCGGGCAACGCATCGCGCGTAGAGATTCGGAGAACGGGAAAGGTCTGGATGCGGATCGTCCGTTCATGCCAAGAGTCATGAGTCATCGTTCCCATCTGAACGCTCCTTCGCTAGCCTGTCGGCTGCATTGCCACCGTTTCCTCACGATATCTCGACACAACGGGAGCAACTTGCGGTAGATCAAAATATCGATGTTATGTCACGATGTGACGTATTTCCAACCTCGCCTCACGGGCCCGCATCGAAGGTATCGATCTCAGCGCAGCGGACTCGGAAGTTCTTAAAGCAGACCGAGTTCTAGCTTCACTTCATCCGTCATGGAATCGATGCTCCACGGTGGTTCCCACACCAGCTCTACATGCACCGATTTCACGCCCGGCACTTCGGCCACGCGCTCTTCGACCACGCTGGGGAAGGTGCCGGCCACAGGGCATGCTGGCGCGGTCAACGTCATCTCGATCTGCACGGCCCCTTCCGGGCCGATGTCGAGCAAGTAGATCAACCCGAGGTCATAAATGTTGACGGAAATTTCGGGATCGTAGATCGTGCGCAGCACGGCGATGATGTCGTTGCGCAACGCCTCTTCGTCGATGGTCGCTTCTTGCCCCGCGTTTGCATTCTCCAGGTCCATGGTGGAATCTCGTATCGATAACTGCTCGGTGGTGATGGACCCGGCGCGGTCCTTCAAGGCGGCCTGGAGGGTATGCCAGGCCAGCGTCGCGCACTTCACGCGCGCCGGGAATTCGCGCACTCCGGCCAGCACTTCCAGCTTCCCCAGATCGGGCGCCGGCTCGGCATCGTCATGCGTGAGCAAGTGGTGGAATTGCTCGAACAGATGCTCGGCCTCTTCCACCGTCCTGTTCTTGAGTGCGTCGGTCATGAGCGATGCCGACGCTGTGGAAATCGCGCAACCGGCGCCTTCGAAGCTAACGTCCTCGATCACGTCGCCGTTCACGTGCAGATAGATCGTCAGCTCGTCGCCGCACAGCCGGTTGTGACCGTGTGCCACATGGTTGGCATGGGTCATCGCGTGGAAATTGCGCGGCTTCTTGTAGTGGTCGAAGATCACATCCTGATAGAGGTCTCGCAAATCGCTCATCGCTGAAACATCTCCTGTACCTTCGCAATTCCCGCCATCAAAGCATCGACCTCGGCGCGCGTGTTGTACAGCGAAAAGGACGCGCGCGCCGTGCTGGCCAGGCCGAAGCGCTGCATGATCGGCATGGCGCAATGATGGCCGGCGCGGATGGCGATGCCATCATGGTCGAGTATGGTGCCGACATCATGCGGGTGCACGCCTTCGAGCGTGAACGACAGAATGCTCGCCTTCTCGCGCGCGGTGCCGATGATTTTCAGGCCTCTGATGCCGTTCGCCAGGCCGGTTGCATACGCCAGCAAGTCGCGCTCGTGAGTCGCGATGGCGGCGATGCCTATCGATGTCAGGTAATCCAGTGCATGTCCCAGCCCAATGGCGCCGGCGATGTTCGGCGTGCCTGCCTCGAACTTGTATGGCAGGTCGTTGTACAGCGTCTCGCCGAAGGTGACCGAACTGATCATGTCGCCGCCGCCCTGGTAGGGCGGCATCGCATCGAGCCAAGCTTGCTTCCCGTACAGTACGCCGATGCCGGTCGGCGCGTAGATCTTGTGCCCGGAGAACGCGTAGAAATCGCAACCGAGCGCATTCACATCCACTTCGAGGTGCGCGATGGCCTGTGCGCCGTCCAGCAGCACGGGCACCTGGTGCGCATGCGCTATCTCGACGATGTCCTTGACCGGTGTGATGCTGCCGAGCGCGTTGGACAGATGTGTGATCGCGACCAGCTTGGTCCTCGGCCCGATCAGGCGTCCCAGCATCTCGATGTCCAGTTCGCCGGCGTCGTTCACTGGCGCCACGCGCAGTTCCGCCCCGGTCTGGCCGCACACCATCTGCCACGGCACGATGTTGGAATGGTGCTCCATCGCGCTGACGATGATGTTGTCCAGCTCGGTCAAACGCGGCCGGCCGAAGCATTGCGCGACTAGGTTGATCGCCTCCGTCGCGCCACGCACAAAAACGATCTCCTTCGCGCTGGCAGCATTGATGAAGCGCCGCACCTTCTCGCGCGCTTCTTCATACTGGTCGGTAGCGCGCAGGCTCAACGTGTGCACGCCACGATGCACGTTGGAATTGGCGTGGCGGTAGAAGGCTGCTTCAGCCTCGATCACCGATACCGGCTTGTGCGTGGTGGCGGCGTTGTCGAGATAGATCAGGGGTTTGCCGCGCACGGTCTCGCGCAGCACTGGAAAGTCTCCCCGCCAGCGCGCAACATCGCCATCGACATGATGAGGACTACTAAGCAATTCGGTTTCCATTTTCATCACCATTCTTCGACCCGTTATTTCTGCGGCAAGCGGGCCAACAGGATCTCTTGAAGACGGGTACGCAGCGATGCGATGCGGATGCGCTCGATCACGTCGAGCGCGAACGCATGCACCAGAAGCCCGTGAGCCACGGCCTTGTCGATCCCGCGCGAGCGCAGATAGAACAATTGCGCTTCGTCCAGTTGGCCGACGGTCGCGCCATGATTGCATTTCACATCGTCGGCATAGATTTTCAACTCCGGCTTGGTATCCACTTCCGCGTCGCACGACAACAACAGATTATGGTTAGTCTGGTAGGCGTTAGACTTTTGCGCGCCGGGCTGCACGATGACCTTGCCGTCGAATACGGCATGCGACTGGCCCTCCAGCACGCCGCGATAATGCTCGCGGCTGGTGCCGTTCGGCTGGCGATGATCGACGCAGGTATGGTGGTCGACATGCTGCGTGCCGCCCACCAGATACAGTCCGTTCAGCGTGGCTTCGCAGCCGTTTCCATGGAATGCGATCGTGATGTCGTTACGGGCTAGTGCCGCGCCGAACGAGATCGAATGCGACTCCAGCCGGCTGTCGCGCTGCTGTAGGGCATGGATGCCTCCCACGTGATAGGCCGCGGAACCGTCTTGCTGCAGCTTGTGATGCGCGATTGCGGCATTGCCGTCGGCGAAGATGCTCGTCACCACGTTGTTGAAATACGTTATGCCGTCGATCCCGGCATAGTGCTCGATCACGGTGGCCTGCGCGCCGTCTTCGGCGACGATCACATTCCGCATGTGGTGAGCGGCGGCCGATTCGGTCGAGAGGAACAGCAGGTGCACCGGCGCTTCCAGCACAATGCCGCGCTGCAGCCGCAGGAAGGCGCCATCGGCCATGAAGGCGGTACTGAGCGCACCGAACACCGTCTGCCGCTCGTCGTTGGTGAGGTATGATTCGAGCAAATCCGGCGCCGACTTCAGCGCATCGGCAAGGCTGCAGAGGCGGGCGCCGGTCGGCAGAGCACCGAGGTCGGACAGCCACGGCGCATAATGACCGTCGAGAAACACGAGCACGTGACCCACATCGGCGGCAAGCGCATGGCGAGTCATCAAGGGATGGGGACCGGCATGCGTGCGAGCGCTCGTCGTAGCGTGAAAGCGTTGCTTTTCGAGCGCTGCCACGCTGGTGTATTTCCAGTCTTCATCGCTCCGAGTAGGAAAGCCGCGTAGCGCGAACTGGTCTAGCGCGTCCTTGCGCAACCGGTCGAGCCACGGCACGCCGCGACCCGGCAACGTGCCGGCCACACGGGCGAAGTCGGCCAGATAATGGCCCCGTGCGTCCGTATTCATCGTGCCCCCGCCCGTACGGGTGTCTTTTTCCCGGCCGCAGTTTCATCGAGCCAGCCATAGCCGCGCTCCTCGAGTTCGAGCGCCAGCTCCTTGCCGCCGCTCCGGACGATGCGTCCCTTCGACAACACATGGACGTAATCCGGCACCACGTAGTCCAGCAGACGCTGGTAGTGCGTCACGACGATCATCGAACGCTCGGCGCTGCGCAAGGCATTGATGCCCTTGGCCACGAGTTGCAGCGCGTCGATGTCGAGGCCCGAGTCGGTTTCGTCGAGGATCGCCAGCTTCGGCTCCAAAAGCGCCATCTGCAACACTTCATTGCGCTTCTTCTCTCCGCCGGAAAAACCTTCGTTGACCGAGCGGTACAGCAGATCTTGACCCATCTCCATCTGCTTCATCTTTTCCTTGATGAGCTTGAGGAACTCCATGGCGTCGAGTTCCGGCAGACCGCGGTGCTTGCGTACATTGTTGACGGCTGCCTTCAGCAGGTGAACGTTGCTCACGCCGGGAATTTCCACCGGATACTGAAACGCGAGGAAGACGCCTTCGTGCGCACGCTCCTCCGGCGCCAGCGGCAGCAAATCTCGCCCCTGGAACAGCACTTCGCCGCCGGTGACTTCGTAGCTCTCGCGTCCGGCGAGCACCTGCGCCAGTGTGCTCTTGCCCGAGCCGTTCGGCCCCATGATCGCGTGCACCTCGCCCGGGTTCACGGTCAGGTTCAGCCCGTGAAGGATGGGCGTCTTGTCGACGGACGCTTGCAGATTGGTGATTTTCAACATGCTTGTCTTTTCCTTTGCTTAACCCACGCTGCCTTCCAGGCTCACGCTCAACAGCTTTTGCGCTTCCACGGCAAATTCCATCGGAAGTTCCTTGAACACTTCCTTGCAGAAGCCGTTCACGATCATGGACACGGCGTCTTCCGCCGACAGGCCGCGCTGACGGCAATAGAAGAGCTGGTCCTCGCCGATGCGCGACGTGGTGGCTTCGTGCTCGACTCGCGCCGTCGGATTGCGCACTTCGATGTAAGGGAAGGTGTGTGCGCCGCACAGGTCGCCCAGCAGCAACGAGTCGCATTGCGTGTGGTTGCGCGCACCGGCGGCATTCTTCATGATCTTCACCAGCCCGCGATAGGCGTTTTGTCCTTTGCCGGCGGAGATACCCTTCGAGACGATGGTGCTGCGCGTGTTGCGCCCGAGGTGAATCATCTTGGTGCCGGTGTCGGCCTGCTGGTGGTTGTTGGTCAACGCGACTGAATAGAACTCGCCGGTCGAGTTGTCACCGCGCAGCAGCACACTCGGGTACTTCCAGGTGATGGCCGAGCCGGTCTCGACTTGGGTCCAGGAAATATGCGAGTTCGCACCGCGGCAATCGCCGCGCTTGGTGACGAAGTTGTAGATGCCACCCTGGCCATTCCTGTCCCCCGGGTACCAATTTTGCACCGTCGAGTACTTGATCCTGGCATCCTCCAGCGCCACGAGTTCTACCACCGCGGCATGCAACTGGTTCTCATCGCGCATCGGCGCGGTGCAGCCTTCTAGATAGCTGACAGAGGCGCCCTTGTCGGCGATGATCAGCGTCCGTTCGAACTGGCCGGTATCCTTGGCGTTCATGCGGAAGTAGGTGGACAACTCCATCGGGCAGCGCACGCCGGGCGGGATGTAGCAGAAAGAGCCGTCGGAGAACACGGCCGAATTGAGCGCGGCAAAGAAGTTGTCGGAAGCGGGCACGACCGAACCGAGATACTGCCGGATCAGGTCCGGGTGCTTCTGCACCGCTTCGGAGAACGAACAGAAGATGATGCCGAGTTCAGCCAGCTTGTCCTTGTAGGTGGTGCCGACCGATACGCTGTCGAACACCGCGTCCACCGCCACGCCCGCTAGGCGCTCGCGCTCGTGCAGCGGCACGCCGAGCTTTTCATAGGTGCGCAACAGCTCCGGGTCGACTTCGTCCAGACTCTTTGGTCGGTCCTTGAGCGACTTCGGCGCGGAATAATAGATGATGTCCTGGTAATCGATCTTCGGATAAGAGACCGTCGCCCATGCCGGCTCCTTCATCGTCAGCCAGTGGCGGAACGCCTTCAGGCGCCACTCCAGCATGAATGCCGGCTCGTTCTTGCGCGCTGAGATAAGGCGGATCGTATCCTCGCTTAAGCCGCGCGGCACCGTATCGGTTTCCAATTCGGTGATGAACCCGTGCCGGTATTCGCTGCCAATGAGGGTGTCGAGCGTCATCGCTGCATCTGCCATGATGTCATTTCCTTGTCGTTGCCGGGGCGCGTTGGCGGGTGAGCGCGCTAGTGTCGACGGGTTGCGGTATGGGCGTGCTCAATTGGTCGAGCGTGATCTCGTTCAGCACGCCAAACACGGCGCGGTTGATGCGCAGCCAGTTCGCACGCACCGCGCACGACGATTCCTGGCTGCACAAGCCGGGCGTAACACTGCATTCGGTCATGCCGATCGGCCCGTCCATGGCAAGGATGATCTCGGCCAGCGTAATCTGGCTGGCTGGCCGCGTTAGCAGGTAGCCGCCGCGCGCGCCGCGCTGCGAAGCCACCAGGCCCCCGCGTCCCAGTATCTTGAGAATTTTGCTGACCGTGGGCACCGGGACTCGAATCGAATCGGCGATTTCCGATGCGCTCCGGCTGCGTTGCGGCTCGTCAACCATCGCGGCCAGAATCACCGTGCCATAGTCGGCCATCTTGCTGAGTCTTAACATCGTCCATTGCGAGTCATTGAAAACAGTACCAAATTAGTCCTATTAAGGAAATTTTTCAAGCCCCGTGTGGAATGTGGAGGCCAGGGCTGAGCGCTGGAACGACCGCAAGGCGCTCGCCGCAGAACTCGGGGATGTGTGGAGGGCGTCGTCGGCGAGAGCCGCGACGCACGCGCTACCTAAGAGGGGGATGTCCGCGTGTTGCGGGCCGCTTCATCGAGTCTTGAAGACGTGGAGTAACCCGCTGAGAGGTGGGATTTTTCGAGCGCCGCTCGCGCGGGCGTGTGACGCGGTGTCACACGTTTGGTTGGTCGCAGGACCACATTTCGAGTGCCGGCAGCAACGTGTGCCGATGTCGCGAAAGCTCGCTATTCGCGATTCGTCTTGCGCCGGTTGATTCGGGCGTGCATTCGCCCAGTGAAGGCAAGGGAAGGCGTCCAAAAACGTGAACGCCCATCCCAAACTGCACTCAAGCCGAAAGCAAGCTCCCGGTGCGGATGGGCTTGGCGCCGGCGATGCGCGCCACCTCCATGCCGGCCGTCGCAAAGCGCGTGCGATGTCGCGCATAAAGCACGCCGGCCGTGCCCGCGCAGACGGTTTCGACGCGGTCGGTCAGCGGGTCGACGATATCGGCGATTTCCTGGCCGGGCTCGATCCAAATGCCGGCCGGCGTGCGAAAGACGAGCACGCCAGAAATCGGCGCGATCAGCGGCTCGGTGCCGGAGAGCGGGGTGGCCGGAAACGCGAGCGGCGGCAGATGCGCCGGCGTAGCGTCGATCAGCCCGCGCTGCGTCAAGTATTCGACGATCGCCTGCGAATCGTGTTCGGCATGGCCGTAGGAGACGTCGGCTTGGCCGCGCAACTCGATCGTCACGGAGATGGAGCCGTTCGGAATCGGGAAGCGGCTGCCGAAGCGCGCACGCAGTTCCGACCAGCAGAAGCTATGGATTTCGTCGAACGGATTGCCGATCGAATTGAGCGCGAGCAGCGACGCTTTTGCATCGAGATAGCGGGCGAGCGGTTCGACGTCGTGCCACAACTCCGGATTCGTATACAGATGCATCGCGCCTTCGAAATCGCAGTGCAGATCGAGGACGATATCGGCGTCGAACGATAGCCGCTGCAATGCCAGTCGTTGCGATTCGAGTTCGGTGCGTGGGATTTGCGCATCGAGCGCTTCGCGCATCGCTTGACGCACCGCGCGCAGGTTGGCGTCGGCATCCCCGCTCAAACGGCCTTCGATGCGGGGCGATACCAAGGCCGCCAAATTGTAGAAGTTGCGGTTGAAGTTCGTCGCCGTATTCGTTTCGAACCGGCCGATCAATTGCCCAAGCACGTGTTGATTGAGACCGATCGGATTGGGCACCGGCACGACGACGAATTCGGCTTTCAACTTGCCCGCCGCTTCGAGCGCGGCGAGTTTGCGGCGCAATTCCCAGGCGACGAGCATGCCCGGCAATTCGTCGGCGTGCAGAGACGATTGCACGTACACTTTTTGCCCGCCTTCGGGGCCGTAGTGAAAGCTCGTCAACGTGCGCTCGGTACCGAGCGAAGGGGCAATCAGCGGATGGATCTTCTTTTGCATAGCGATTTTTTGGCGCGCGCGTGCACGCCGCACATCGAATGGATAGTGTTCGATTGTACGTCGGCCGCGCCACGGTAGACAAAAGCGGGCCGAATCGCCATGCAAAAAGGCTCCGGTTCGACGCGGAGCCTCTTGCTTGGTACGGCTTGATGCGACTCGATGTCGCCTGCGGGCCGGCGCGCGTGCGGCCGGCCCGGGATTCGTCAGCTCTTGGGCGCGACGTCGAAGTCGAAGTACTTCTTCTCGATCTTCTTGTACGTGCCATCCTTCATCATGCCGTCGATGGCTTTGTCGACCAATGCCTTCAAGTCCGCGTCATCCTTGCGCAAGCCCATGGCGGCCGCGCCGCTCTGGATTTCGTCGCCGGCTTGTTGGAACTGCGCGCCGCGCGGTTGCTTCAGGAAGCCGATTTCGGCCTGAACCTTGTCTTGCAAGGCTGCGTCCAGGCGGCCCGAGATCAGGTCTTGATAGACCTGGTCTTGGTTCTGGTATGCGACGACGTTGACGCCTTTGGCGGCCCAGTTGTCTTTGGCGTACTTTTCTTGCGTGGTGCCTTGCTCGACGCCGACCGACTTGCCCTTGAGCGATTCAGCCGTCGGCGTCAGGCCCGAGCCCTTCTTTGCAACGAGCGCGGTGGGGGTCTCGAACAGCGGCTTGGAAAATGCGATTTCCTTCTCGCGCTCCGGGGTGACCGTCATCGACGACAACACGCCGTCGAACTTCTTGGCCTTCAGGCCGGGAATCATGCCGTCGAAGTCGTTTTCGACCCACACGCACTTGGCATGCACCCGCTTGCAGATTTCGTTGCCCAGGTCGATGTCGAAGCCGACGAGCTTGCCGTCGGCGCTTTTCGATTCGAACGGGGCATAGCTCGCGTCCACACCGATACGGATTTGTTTCCAGTCTTTGGCCTGCGCTACGCCGGCAGAGACGGCGAGTACGGCGACGGTCACGGCGGTTAATAATTTCTTCACGTTGACTCCTCGAGTGGTTCGATCGACCTCGATGCTGCGCGAGCCGCATCGAGGCGCCGTCCTGCGCGGCAGGCGGCCCGATGGTTTTCCTGGCTGCCGAGTGCGGCAGCGCGGCGCAAAGCATACCAAGACAAATTGAGGCGCAGCTAGTAAAACACCGCTTGGCGCGCAAACGCAACATTTCGAAAGCCGTTGAAAGCTACCGAAAGCCCGTCCAAACCTGCCAATTGCGGCTCGAGTCGAAGACGCGGCATTGCGTCACCGGTCTTCGAATTGTTCCTCTAGTACGCGCTCGTTATGCCGCGCCATTTGCGCCTTGACCGGAATACACCTAAAGAATCAACGTATTGAATCGTGATGCGACTCAAATCCCCATGCACAGATATTTGACGACCACGTATTCGTCGATGCCGTAATGCGATCCTTCGCGCCCGAGCCCCGATTGTTTGACGCCGCCGAAAGGCGCCACTTCGTTCGAGATGATGCCCGTGTTGATTCCGACCATGCCGTATTCGAGCGCTTCGGCCACGCGCCAAACGCGGCCGATGTCGCGGCTGTAGAAGTAGGCGGCAAGGCCGAACTCGGTGTCGTTCGCGAGGCGCACGACTTCATCGTCGCTGGCGAACTTGAACAGGGGCGCGACGGGGCCGAACGTCTCTTCTTTCGCCACTTTCATCTCCGAGGTCACGCCCGCGAGGATCGTCGGCTCGAAGAAATTGTGGCCGAGCGCGTGGCGCTTGCCGCCCGTGACGACGCGCGCACCCTTGGCAAGGGCGTCGTCGATATGCGTTTCGACTTTCAGCAACGCCGCTTCGTTGATCAGGGGGCCTTGCGTGACGCCGGGCTCGGTGCCGCGGCCGACCTTCAACTGCTCCTGAACGGCCGCGCGCAGCTTGTCCGCGAACGCGTCGTAGACCTTTTCGTGAACGTAGAAGCGGTTCGCGCAAACGCAAGTCTGGCCGCTGTTGCGGTATTTGGAGGCGATGGCCCCGACGACGGCCGCGTCGAGATCGGCGTCGTCGAACACGATGAAGGGCGCATTGCCGCCCAATTCCAGCGACACCTTCTTGACCGTGGGGGCGCATTGCTGCATCAGCAAGCGTCCAACGCCGGTCGATCCGGTGAACGAAAGCTTGCGAACCAGCGCGTTGCTCGTCATTTCAGCGCCGATCGCCTTGGGCTCGCCCGTCACGACGCTCAGTACGCCGGCCGGCACGCCGGCACGCTCGGCCAGCACGGCGAGCGCTAGCGCCGAGAGCGGCGTGGCCTCGGCCGGTTTGACCACGATCGGGCAGCCGGCGGCGAGCGCGGGCCCGACCTTGCGCGTGATCATGGCAGCCGGAAAATTCCATGGCGTGATCGCGGCGCAGACGCCAACCGGTTCCTTCACGACGACGATGCGCTTGTCGGTCGTCGGGCTCGGAATCGTGTCGCCGTACACGCGCTTCGCTTCCTCGCCGAACCACTCGAAGAACGACGCCGCATAGCCGATCTCGCCTTTGGCCTCGGCCAGCGGCTTGCCTTGTTCGGCCGTCATGATGGCTGCGAGGTCGTCCGCGTTGGCGAGCATCAGGTCGCTCCACTTGCGCAGCACGGCCGCGCGCGCCTTCGCCGGTAGCGCGCGCCACGCGGCCCACGCTTGGTTTGCCGCTTCGATGGCACGGCGCGTCTCCGCGGCGCCCATCTTGGGCACGGTCGCGAGCACGCCGCCCGTGGCCGGGTTGCGTACCTCGAACGAGGCGCCGCTATCGGCGTCTTGCCAGCTTCCGGCGATGAATGCCTGGGTCTTGAGCAGCGACGGGTCTTTCAGATCGATCTGTTCCAGGTTCTGCATGTCAGCTCCACTCCAACGCGTGAATCGAGAAGGCGTAAAACGAAAAGCTTACGCCATCGTGCCGACGCTTTCCTTCAATGCTTCTTCCAGCAAGCCCAATGCTTCTTCGAATACCGATGTCTCGATGGTGAGCGGAAACAGGAAGCGGATGACGTTGCCATACGTGCCGCAGATGAGCAGCAGCAAACCGCGCTCGAGCGCGCGCGCCTGCACGCGCTTGGCGAACGCCGGGTCCGGCGTGCCGCTGCCGGGCTGCAGGAACTCGGCGGCGACCATAGCCCCCGGCCCGCGCACGTCGGCCAACTGCGGAACATCGGCGCGCAACGCTTCGAGGCGCGCTTTCAGCGTCTCGCCGAGTCGCGTTGCGCGTTCGCACAGGCCTTCTTCGTCGATGACATCGAGCACCGCATGGGCCGAGGCCAGTGCGAGCGGGTTGCCCGCGTACGTGCCGCCGAGCCCGCCCGGCGCGGCCGCGTCCATCAAGTCGGCCCGGCCGACGACGCCCGACAGCGGCATGCCGCCCGCCAAGCTCTTGGCCATCGTCGTCAGATCCGCCGTGACATCGTAGTGTTCCATGGCGAAGAGCTTGCCGGTGCGGGCGAAACCCGTCTGCACCTCGTCGGCGATGAGGACGATGCCGTGCTCGTCGCACAGGCGGCGCAGACCCTGCACGAACTCGGGCGGCGCGACATAAAAGCCGCCTTCGCCTTGCACGGGTTCGAAGATGATCGCGGCAACGCGCGTGGGCTCGATATCGGCTTTCAAAAGGGTCTCGACGGCGCGCAGCGAGTCGGCCGTCGACACGCCGTGAACGGCGTTCGGATAGGGGGCGTGATAAACATCGGACGGGAACGGGCCGAAGCCGATCTTGTACGGCGCGACTTTCCCCGTGAGGGCCATGCCCATCAGCGTACGCCCGTGAAATCCGCCCGCGAACGCGATCACGCCGGGCCGGCCCGTCGCTGCGCGAGCGATCTTCACGGCGTTCTCGACGGCTTCGGCGCCGGTCGTGAAGAAGGCGGTTTTCTTCGGGTAAGCGCCAGGTGCGCGCGCGTTGATCTTTTCGGCCAACTCGACGTACGATGCGTACGGCACGATTTGATACGCCGTGTGCGTGAAGCGGTCCAACTGCTCGCGAATGGCGGCCACGACGCGCGGATGGCGATGGCCCGTGTTGACCACGGCGATGCCCGCGGCGAAATCGATGAAGCGGCGGCCTTCGATGTCCCAAAGCTCGGCATTTTCGGCGCGTGCCGCGTAGAAATCGCACATGACGCCGACGCCGCGCGGCGTGGCGGCGTTCTTACGGGCTTGCAGATCGGAATTCTTCACGGTGTTCTCCTC
This sequence comes from Trinickia sp. Y13, assembly GCF_029522115.1. GTDB lineage: Bacteria > Pseudomonadota > Gammaproteobacteria > Burkholderiales > Burkholderiaceae > Trinickia. Next base: position 56,575 of record NZ_JAKWFK010000008.1, read on the forward strand.
GTCGTGCCTGATCGATGGTGGCTTGTCGACGGGCCAGCCGCCGACTCGGTACGGCGACTATAACGAGCTTTGGCTCTTAGCTTCAGAACCATTTTCGCTCGAACGATGGAACCACTTTTGCGCGGATCGATCGAGCGAGCCGCTTGGGCGGGAACTCGAGCGCCATCACGCGTTCGCGCACTACCGTGCGGCGGGCTGGACGGGCGTGTCCTGACGCGCCGGCGTTGCCCGGCCGGGCAACGCCCATATCGATGCGACGGCCGCGCGTGCCCGCTCGGCCGCAAAAAAAGGCGCGGCCTCGAACCGAAAAGCCGCGACAAACGGCCTATATTGAGTGAGTCGTGCGTGCCGACGGGCGCGCGCAGTCTTTTCGTTTCTCACTCGGGTTGCCAGCGATGACCGCCGTTCTTTCCTCGTTGCCCGAGACCACCTTCGCCGAATACGAAGCGCTCAAGCAAATTCTCGATGCGGGCAGCCGGCGCATGACGGTGCGCGTCGTGAGCGATGTCAGCGCGTGCGGGCTGAGATTTCCTATTTATGTCGCTACGATGGGCTCGCGCGATCCCAGCGCTCCGGCCATCGGTTTTTTCGCGGGCATTCACGGGCTCGAACGGATCGGCACCCTGCTCGTGCTCGACTACATGCGCGCGTTGATCGGGCGTCTCGAATGGGATGACCTGCTGCACGCCCAACTGAGCGCGATTCGGCTCGTCTTCATGCCGATCGTCAACCCCGGCGGCATGTGGGCGATGCGGCGCTCCAACCTCAATGGCGTCGACCTCATGCGTAACGCGCCGCAGAACGCGGAAGGGCGCGTGCCGTTTCTCGCGGGCGGCCAGCGCATCGGCCCGTGGCTGCCTTGGTACCGCGGGGCGAGGGGCGCGCCGATGGAGCTCGAAGCCGCGACGCTGTTGCGCGTGGTAGAGGAGGAACTCACCTCGCGCCCGCTCAGCATCGCGCTCGATTGCCACTCGGGTTACGGCTTTCATGACAGCATTTGGTTTCCCTACGCCAAATCGACGAAACACATCGAACATCTGCCTGAAATCTTCATGCTCAAGGCGATGTTCGAACAGGCCCACCCGCATCACGGTTACTTATTCGAGCCGCAGAGCAGGCAGTACCTCGCACATGGCGATCTATGGGATTGCGCCTACGACCGTAGCCGTGCGCCGGCGATCTTTCTGCCGCTGACGCTCGAACTCGGCTCGTGGCTCTGGATCAAGAAGAACCCGATGCAGATCTTGCGGCGCGAGGGCATCTTCAATCCGATCAAGGCGCACCGCACCGAGCGCGTGCTGCGCCGTCATACGAACTTGCTCGATTTTCTGGCGCGGGCGGCCTACGCGTCGCCGCGCTGGCTGCCGCAAGGGACGCGTCGTAAGCAATTGATGACGCGCGCCGTCGAGCACTGGTACCGGAGGTCCCGGGCGTGAGCGCATGGATCTTGCTGCGTGGCTTGACGCGCGAGTCGAGGCACTGGGCGGGCCTGCCTGGCCGGTTGCGCGCGAGCGGCCTCGAAGGCGAGATCGTCACCGCAGACTTGCCCGGCAGTGGCCGGCACGCTCATGCGCGGGCGCCGTGGACGATCGCCGCGACGACCGATTTCGTTCGGCGGGCCATCAGAGCGCAGGGTTATGCTCCGCCCTTTCGCGTCGTTGCGCTATCGCTGGGCGCGATGGTGGCGGTCGATTGGGCTCAGCGTTTTCCCGGAGAAATCGAAGGCATGGTGCTCATCAACACGAGCATGGGCCGCCATTGCGGGCCCATGCGGCGGCTGCGGCCGGGCGCTTGGCCTGCAATCGTACGTGCGCTTTGGTATTGGCGCGCGCGGCGTCGCGCGGAAGCGGCGATTCATGGGCTGACCTGCACGCGCATCGACAGTCGCGAGACCGACTTGGACCAATGGACGGCCATCTACGCAAGCGCGCCGCCTTCGCGCACCAATGCGCTGCGCCAATTGCTCGCAGCGGCGCGTTATCGGGGGCCGGCGGCTGCCCCGCGCTGCCCGGTCCTCGTCATCGCTTCGCGCGCCGATGCGCTCGTGCATCCTGCTTGCTCAGCGCAGTTGGCAGCCGCATGGAGCGCGGCCTCGATCGAGCACCCTTGGGCGGGACACGACCTGCCTCACGACGACCCGGCTTGGTTGGCCGGGACGATCGCCGCGTGGGCGGGGCGCGTCTGGGCTCTCACGACTGTCGCGGCCTCGCGCTCGGGCGCATAATCGCGCTCACCGGCCGAGCAGGCCGGGCCTACAGAACATCGTCAAGCATCGTCATCCGCCGCGGAGGGCACCCATGCAAGCGAACAACGAAGAAGCCATCGCCCATCTGCTCGCCGATCTCGTCGAGTATGCGCGCGGACGATGGTCGCCGGACGCATTCGTCCCGCTCGAATCGTTCTTGAGTTTTTACTACGAACTCGTCGATACGCAGGATTTGCAAAGCCGCAGCATCGCCGATCTGTACGGCGCCGCGATGGCGCATTGGCAGACGGCGCAACGATTCGTGCCGGGCGGCGTGGCGGCGCTGCGTGTCTACAACCCCGTGCTCGACGAGCACGGCTGGCATTCCGATCACACGGTGATCGAGATCGTCAACGACGACATGCCGTTTCTCGTGGATTCGGTGACGATGGAGGTCAATCGCTGCGGGCTCACGCTGCATTCGGCGATTCATCCGGTCTATCGCGTGTGGCGCGATGCGCAAGGGGCGATCGTGCGCATCGAGCCGGGCGGTGCGACGAGCGGCGAGGAAGCTTCGACCAACGGCTCGCGCTTGGAATCGTTCATCCACTTCGAGATCGATCGCTGCGGCGACGCGGCCAAGCTCGCGCAATTGCGTTCGAGCATCGCGCGCGTGCTGGGCGACGTGCGCGCGGCGGTCGAAGACTGGCCGAAGATGCAAGCCGTGGCAAAAGAGACGATCAAGGCGTTGGCTGCGCGAGAAAGGAGCGAGGAAACCGAGGAGGCGCGCGCGTTTCTCGAATGGATGGTGGCCGATCACTTCACCTTTCTCGGCTTGCGCGATTACGCGCTCGTGGCGCATGGCGACGATTTTGCGCTGCGGGGCGTGAGCGGCACCGGTGCGGGCATTCTGCGCGACGAACAGAAGCTGGCCGATGCGCCCGATTTGACGCCGCTGCCGAAGGCGGCCGGCGCGATCATCGGCGAAACGATGCCGATCTTCCTGACCAAGGCCAACTCGCGCGCCACCGTGCATAGGCCCGGATACCTCGACTACGTCGGCGTCAAGCTATTCGCCCCTGACGGGAAGCTGATCGGCGAGCGCCGCATGCTCGGTTTGTACACGTCCACGGCCTACACCGATTCGATCAACGAGATTCCGATCGTGCGCCGCAAGTGCGCGAACGTCGTGCGGCGCGCCGGGTTCTTGGCGAAAGGGCATTTGCACAAATCGCTCGTCTCGGTCCTCGAGCAATATCCGCGCGACGAGTTGTTTCAAACGAACGAGGACGAGCTGTACGACATCGCGCTCGGCATCCTGCGTCTGCAAGAGCATCAGCGCACCCGGCTTTTCGTGCGGAGGGACCGCTTCGAGCGCTTCGTGTCGTGCCTGGTTTTCGTGGCGCGCGAAAAGTACAACACCGATTTGCGCCAGCGCATCGCGAAGTTGCTCGGAGGCGCATTCAACGGGACCGGCGTCGAGTTCACGCCGCTCTTGTCAGAGTCGCCGCTCGCGCGCATTCACATCGTCGTGCGCACGAGTAGCGGTGTGCTGCCCGAGGTCGACACCACGGAGTTGGAGAAGCGCCTTGTCCAAGCGACGCGCCGTTGGCAGGACGATCTCGCGGACGCACTGCTCGAACGCTTCGGCGAAGAAGAGGGCAATCGCCTGTTGCAACGCTACGGCGATTCGTTTCCGGCGGGGTATCGCGAAGATTACGTTGCACGCACGGCCGTGCGCGACATCGAACTGATCGAGGCCGCGCAGCGCAGCGAATCGCTTTCCATGAACTTGTATCGGCCGATCGAAGCGGCGCCGCGCGTGTTCCGGTTCAAGGTCTACCGCGTCGGGCAATCGATCGCGCTCTCGCGCAGCTTGCCGATGCTCGAGCACTTGGGCGTGCGTGTCGACGAAGAGCGTCCCTACCTGATCGAGCCGCCCGGCGGCGCGCCGGCATGGGTGCATGATTTCGGCCTCGAATTGAGCGATTCCGTCGAATTCGACATCGAGCGCGTGAAGGCGCTGTTCGAGGAAGCCTTCGCACGCGTATGGGCAGGCGAAGTGGAGAACGACGACTTCAATCGGCTCGTGCTGCGCGCGCAACTCGCGGCCCGCGAAGTGTCGATCTTGCGCGCCTATGCGAAATATCTGCGGCAAGTGGGATCGACATTCAGCGACGCGTATATCGAACGTGCGGTAACGGGCAATCCGGCGCTCGCGCGCGGGCTCGTCGATCTATTCCTCACGCGCTTCGATCCGGCCGTCGGCCCCGCGCGGGCCGAGCGCACCGAACAACTGCTGCAAGGCATCCAAAGCGCCCTCGATCAAGTCCCGAATCTCGACGAAGATCGAATCTTGCGTCAGTTTCTCGGCGTCATCAACGCGACCGTGCGGACGAACTATTTTCGGCGGGATCAGGCGGGCGCGCCGTTGCCGTATCTGTCGTTCAAGCTCGATCCCTCACGCGTGCCGGGGTTGCCCGAACCCAAGCCCATGTTCGAAATCTGGGTGTATTCGCCGCGCGTGGAAGGGGTGCATTTGCGGGGCGGGCGCGTGGCCCGCGGCGGGCTGCGCTGGTCCGATCGGCGCGAGGACTTCCGCACCGAAGTGCTTGGCCTCATGAAGGCGCAGATGGTGAAGAACACGGTAATCGTGCCGGTCGGCTCGAAAGGCGGCTTCGTCGTCAAGAATCCGCCCGCGGGGGGCGATAGAGAAGCGACGCTGCGCGAGGGCATCGCTTGCTATCAAACGTTCTTGCGGGGGTTGCTCGATGTCACCGATAACCGCCAAGGCGGTGCGATCACTCCGCCGCCCGACGTCGTGCGTCACGATACCGACGATCCCTACCTTGTCGTGGCCGCGGATAAGGGCACGGCCACCTTCTCCGACTACGCGAACGCCATCGCGCGCCAGTACGGATTCTGGCTCGACGATGCCTTCGCCTCGGGCGGCTCGGTCGGATACGACCACAAGAAGATGGGCATCACCGCGCGCGGCGCGTGGGAATCCGTGAAACGGCATTTCCGCGAGATGGGGTTCGACACGCAGACGACCGATTTTTCGGTGGTGGGGGTCGGCGATATGTCGGGCGACGTGTTCGGCAACGGTATGCTGCTTTCGCGTCATATTCGGCTCGTCGCCGCGTTCGATCATCGGCACATCTTCCTAGACCCCGATCCGGATCCCGAAACGAGCTTCGTCGAGCGCGAGCGGATGTTCGCGCTCGAACGTTCGAGCTGGGCCGATTACGACCCGGCCAAGATCTCGGCCGGCGGCGGCGTGTTTCCGCGCACGGCCAAAGCGATCTCGATTTCGCCGGCAGTGCGAGCCGTGCTCGGCATCGACGCGGCGGCGCTCGCGCCGAACGAGCTCATTCGCGCCATCCTGCTCGCGCCGGTGGATTTGCTCTACAACGGCGGCATCGGCACCTACGTGAAGGCGACGCGCGAAACGCATGCTCAAGTAGGCGACCGCGCGAACGACGGGGTGCGCGTGAACGGCGCGCAATTGCGTGCCAAAGTCGTCGCGGAAGGCGGCAATCTCGGCCTCACGCAGTTGGGACGCATCGAATTTGCGCAGAAGGGCGGCCGCATAAATACCGATGCGATCGACAATTCCGCCGGCGTCGACTGTTCCGACCACGAGGTGAACATCAAGATCCTGCTCGGCCTCGTGGTGGCCGATGGCGAGATGACGGAGAAGCAGCGCAACGCCTTGCTCGCGGAGATGACCGACGAGGTCGGGCAACTGGTATTGCGCGACAACTACGAGCAGACGCAGGCGTTGTCGATCGCAGGACGCTATGCGCCGCAACTGCTCGAAGCCGAAGCGCGGCTCATGCGCTCGCTCGAACGGCTTGGCCGCCTGAACCGGGCGATCGAGTTCCTTCCGAGCGATGACGACATCGCCGAGCGGCAAGCGGGCGCGCTCGGCCTGACCACGCCCGAGCGCGCCGTCCTGCTTGCCTACAGCAAGATGTGGCTCTACGACGAGCTGCTCGACTCGGACCTGCCCGAGGATGCGCTCGTCGCCGACATGCTGCGCGATTACTTCCCCAAGCCCCTGCAAACGCGCTTCGCCGACGCCGCCGAGCGCCACCCGCTCAAGCGCGAGATTCTCGCGACGCACTTGGCCAACGCGCTCGTCAATCGTGTGGGCTGCACGTTCGTGCATCGGCTGCAAGAGGAGACCGACGCCAAGCCCAGCGACATCGTGCATGCCTGCATCATGGCGCGGGATGTCTTCGATATCGGCGAGCTTTGGTTGCGCATCGACGCGCTCGACAATCGTGTTGCCGATGACGTGCAGGCGCGCATGTTCGTCGACGTCGCGCGGCTCGTCGAGCGCGCGGCGCTCTGGTTCCTGCGACAATTGCAGGCTGCGCAGCTCGCGCGCGATAGTGCGGGCGTCGCGGCGCTGATCGCGCGTTGCCGCGAGGCGGCGGCGCGGCTGGCGCCTCGTTTGCCGGCGCTGTTGCCTAGCGCCGAGCTGGCGGCGCTGGACGAGCGGCGGCGCGCGCTGGAGCAGGCGGGCGTCGACGCCGATCTGGCCGCGCGTGTCGCGAGCGGGGACATTTCAGCGGCCGTGCTCGATATCGCCGAGGTGGCGTCGAGCGCGGCTCAACCGCTGGAACTCGTGGCGGGTGTCTATTTCGCGCTGGGCACCATGCTCGACTACGCGTTCATCAGCGAACGCGCGAGCGCGTTGCCGACGCACACGCATTGGGACATGCTTGCGCGCGCGGCGGCCCTGGCCGAGTTGGCGCGGCTCAAGCGCACGCTGACGGCGAGCGCCCTTGCACATGCGCCCGAGCGCGCATCGACCGACGCCATCGCGGCCGCGTGGCGCGAGCAACGCGCGCCGCAGCTCGAGCGCTTCGCGCGGCTGGTTGCCGAGCAGCGAGCGTCGGGCGGCGCGAGCTTGTCGATGTTGCTCGTGCTCGTACGGGAAATGGCGGTATTGGAACGGAGATGAACAAGTTGGGTATGAACGATCGACACGATGACCACACTGACCACATGCAAGCGCCGCGCTTGACGAGTCTCTCGCACGGAGGCGGATGCGGCTGCAAGATCGCGCCCGGCGTGCTTGCCGAATTGCTGGCGACGCAACCCGCGGCGATGCCGGTCGCGGCGTTTGCCGATCTGCTCGTCGGCCGCGAAACGGCCGACGATGCCGCTGTCTACCGCCTGAACGACGAGCAAGCGATCGTCGCGACGACCGATTTCTTCATGCCGATCGTCGACGATCCATTCGACTTCGGCCGCATCGCCGCGACGAACGCGCTGTCCGATCTCTATGCAATGGGCGCGCGGCCGATTCTCGCCTTGGCGATCGTGGGGATGCCGATCAACGTGTTGCCCCGCGAGACGATCGCGGCGATATTGCGCGGCGGCGAAAGCGTGTGCGCCGATGCGGGCATTCCGATTGCGGGCGGGCACTCGATCGATTCGGTGGAGCCGATCTACGGCTTGGCCGCCCTCGGCGTCGTGCATCCGGCGCGCGTCAAACGCAATTCGACGGCGCGCGAAGGCGATGTGCTGGTGCTCGGCAAGCCGCTTGGCGTCGGCGTTTTGTCTGCGGCTTTGAAGAAAGGCGAACTGGACGAACGCGGCTATGCGGCGATGATCGAGTCGACGACGCGGCTCAATCGCCCGGGCATCGCGCTCGCCGAATTGCCCGGCGTCCATGCGCTGACCGACGTGACGGGCTTCGGGTTGCTTGGGCACGTGCTCGAATTGGCGCGTGGCGCCAATCTCGGCATTCGTCTGCACTATGGGGCGTTGCCGCTGCTCGCCGGCGTCGAAGCGTTGGCCGCGCGCGGGATCGTGACGGGCGCATCGGCGCGTAATTGGAACTCGTACGGCGCCGACATCGACCTGAACGCGCAATTGCCCGATGTGGCACGTTCATTGCTGACCGATCCCCAGACTTCGGGCGGCCTGCTTGCGGCGTGTGCACCGGACGCTGTCGAAGCGGTGCTCGCTTGCTTTCACGCCGACGGTTTCGCCGATGCGGCGGTGATTGGCGAAGTCGTCGGCGGGCAAGCGCGCGTCAGCGTGGTGTGATGGCCGGCGTGGGGTTGCGGCGAAGATTCAGGGATCGTTCAGGTGAGAACGAAGTCAGATGAGGATCGCGCGAGCGGTGGGCTCTACGCCGTGCTCGCGATCCGTCGTTGCTGTTTCTTCCTCACGTATCTATGCGCAAATCCACGTTTCTCGGCCTTTTATTCCTCCTGTTTTGTCTATCGATTACCGCTCGGGCGGCGCCGGCGTCGACGCCCGCCGCGGCTGAGCCGGTCTCGAATCCTTCCACCGTCGCACTGAGCCCCGAACAGGCCAAGCACGCATTGCAAGTGCTTGGCGACCCCAAATCGCGAGCTCAAATGGAGGACACGCTGCGCGCCATCGCAGCAGCGGGCGCATTGGCGACCCCTCCGGCAGCAAGCGCGCCCGCGGCCGCGCCGGCCAGCGGTGCGTCTGCCGTCTTGGCCGCGATCACGTCGAACGGGCTCGTCTCGCAGGTATCTCGCCAGACCGTCCGAGGCATTCGAGCGATCGCCACCTCATTGCGTCACTCGGCGGCCGCTTTGCTCGATATACGTTCGGTTCGCGCGTGGTGGGTCTACGAAATGACGAGCAAGGAAGGGCGCGCGCAACTCGAACAGCTTGCATGGACCCTTGCCGCGACGTTCGTGCCGGCCTGGCTCGTGAGCTGGCTCTGCTCACGGCTGCTGCGAAAGCGCGTTCGAGCGTTGGCGACGGGCGGAGCCGAACCGCCTCGCGCGTCCGGCATGGACAATGGCGCTGAAAGCGGGCCGGCTGCCTCCGCCAATGCCCGGGCAGATGCCCGGGCCGATTCCACGGTCCGGCATTTCAACGCGAACGTGCCTGCGGCGAACATCGACGAGCATGCGATGCGCGCGGCGCGCAGCGGGCGCGACGCGGCGCATGCCGGGCGCCATTGGTCCGTGCTGCAGCGGCTGCCGTATGCGTTGCTGCGTACGTTTCTCGAAGCGATTCCGCTTGCCGCGTTCATCGGCGTGGCGATCGTCGCCATGTCGTTATTGACGGACGACGGCACGCCCGAGGCCGATGTCGTCGAGACGGTGATCGAAATCTACGTCATCGCGCGCGCCGTGGTGCTGGCGAGCGCGTTCCTGTTCGCGGACGATGCGCCGAGGCTGCGCATGCTGCCGCTTGGCGACGCGTGGGCTGCATTCGGGCAAAACTGGGTATTGCGGCTCGTGGTCGTGCTGGGCATCGGCGTTGCGCTGGCCGAAACGCCGGTGCCGCTGGGCCTCACGGCCGAAGCGCACTTGGGCATCGCGAAGGTGGTGGCGCTGGCGGGCCACGTGATGATCGCAATGCTGATCTTGCAGATTCGCCGCCCCGTGGCGGACTGGCTGAGAACGAAAGCCGCCGCTTCGCGCGTGCTGCGCTTCTTCGGGAATTGGTTGGCCGACATATGGGCGCCGCTCGCCGTATTCCTCGTCATGGCGCTTTGGTTCATTTGGGCGCTCGACGTGCGCAACGGCTACCAAGCGCTGCTCGAGCACGTCGGTTTTTCATTGCTGATTCTTATCGGCGCGCGCGTCGTCGCCATCGTCACGTTTGGCATTCTCGGGCGCATGTTCGGCAATCAGAACGGCGGGACCGCCTCGGTCGCGTTGCAGCGTGCCCAGCGGTACTACCCCATGCTGCGCCGCTTGATCTGGCTCGCCATCCTCGTTACGGCCGCCTCGCTGGTGCTGTGGGTGTGGAACGTCCACATCTGGCATGCGTTCACGAGCAACTTCGTGGGGCGCCGGGTCGCATCGGCTTGCACGACGATCGCCATTGCCGTGCTGGTCGCATTGCTCGTCTGGGAATCGATCAACGTGTCGATCGAGCGACGGCTGCACCGGTGGACCGACGCCGGGGATCTGATGCGGGCGGCGCGCTTACGCACGCTGTTGCCGATGCTTCGATCCTCATTGCTGTTCGGAATCGGGCTCATCGTGGGCTTGACGGGCTTGAGCGAGCTCGGCGTCAACATCGGGCCGCTATTGGCCGGCGCGAGCGTGCTCGGCGTAGCGCTCGGCTTGGGTGCGCAAAAAGTCGTGCAGGATTTCCTCACCGGCACGTTCCTCTTGATGGAAAACGCCATGCAAGTCGGCGATTGGGTCACGCTGGCGGGGCTATCGGGAACGGTCGAATACTTGTCGATTCGTACGGTGCGCCTGCGCGGCGGGGACGGTGCGCTGCACACCATACCGTTTAGCTCCGTGTCGACCGTGAGCAATTCGAACCGCGGGCTCGGCAATGCGGCCGTGAAGGTAAGCATTGCCTATGGGCAAGACATCGATCTTGCGGTGCGTACGCTGAACGAGATCGGGGCGGGCTTGCGCGAAGACCCGGCATTCAAGGACGGCATCGTCGGCGACTTCAGCTTCTGGGGCGTCGATCAGGTGGACGGCTCGATGGTCACGCTGCTGGGTCAAATGCAATGCCGCGATACGGCGCGTTGGCCGACGCAGCGCGAGTTCAACCGGCGCATCGCCGAGACCTTCCGCGAGCGCGGCATCGTCATTGCCAATCCGTTGCGCAATGTGTTGGTGCCGGGCGAAGCCCATCAGCCGGTCGCAGATAGCGCAGCGCAGACCGATGGCGCGAACGACGGCGCGCAGGCACGCCGTCCCGAACCCGACAAGAAGCCTTCGGCTCACCCATGACGAGCGATGAGCGCGCCTCTATACTGACGCGCGCAGCACCGGCATTCGCATCAGTAGGAGTATCGGTATCAGCTTCAGCGAGCGGTTCTCTCCAACAAGTCACGAATCCAAGGAGTGCCCATGCATACTCGCACCATCGCCTCGATCGGCGCGATCGCGCTGACCGCCTGCGCGACGACAGCCTCGGTCGCGCAGGATAACGACGCCGCCTTTGCCGAATCGGGCGCGCACGGTAGGCACGTGAAGGTCATGATCATTTCGATGTTCGCGCCGGAAGGACAAGTCTGGCTCGACCACCTGGGCCCATGGGAAGCAATTCCCGTCGCCGGGCTCTCGCCCGACTACCCGGACGTGCATTGCAACAAGCAAGACATCTGCGTGATGACCACCGGCATGGGCCATGCGAACGCGGCTGCCTCGACCATGGCCCTGACATTCTCGCCGCGCTTCGACCTGCGCCACACGTACTTCATGATTGCCGGCATCGCCGGTATCGACCCGGCCCAAGGGACGCTCGGGTCGGCGGCGTGGGCGAAATACCTCGTCGATTTCGGCATTCAATGGGAACTCGACGGGCGCGAAATCCCGCCGGGATGGAATACCGGTTATCTCGGCATCAATACGACGAGCCCGACGCAAAAACCGCCGCTCGATTACAAAACCGAGGTGTTCCAACTGAACGCGAAGCTGGCCGATGCCGCTTTTGCGCTCTCGCGCAACGTCGTGCTGACCGACAGCGCGCAGGCGCAGGCGGCCAGAGCGAAGTACAGCTACGCGCCCGCGAACCAGCCGCCATCGGTGATCCAATGCGACACCTTGGCGGGCGACACGTGGTTCTCGGGCACCGATCTAGGCCAACGCGCGCGCGATTGGACCAAAATCATGACGGACGGCAAAGGCACGTACTGCACCACCCAGCAGGAAGACAACGCAACCTACGAGGCGCTGACTCGCGCGGCCAATGCCCATCGCGTGGACCTCTCGCGCGTTGCCGTTCTGCGCACGGGTTCGGATTTCGATCGTCCGTACGACGGTCAGACGAGCGTTGACAATCTGCTCAACTACCAAGCGCAGGGCGGTTTCCCGCTGGCGATCGCGAACCTGTATGCGACGGGCAACCCGCTCGTGCAGGAAATTGCGACGCATTGGGGGCAATGGCGCAACGGCGTGCCGCAACGCTGAGGGCGCCGGCCGCGGCGGCGTTGCGCCGCTGCGGCCGAAACGGCGTCCAAACGGGCGCGTCGCTGTCCCAATGATCGAGCACGGAAGGCGATACGTCGAACATATAGGATCCCTTTAAGTTAGGACTGCTAATTATTCACCGGCGCGGGCGAGATCGACGCCGGCATTGCGATCCTCGCGCTGTGCCACGCGGGCCGCTTGCGTTTGACCTTCGAGGCTCAAGCTCGGATAGCTTTGCTTGTTCAGCGACGGCAACGTGCCGTCTTGCCGGGCAGCGACGAGTTCCGCGCGAACTTGATCACGGGTTTTCGTGCTGGTGCCGAGCCACGATTGATCTTGATACGAGCCGTTGTGGCCGATGCCGCCATCGGCAAATGCGGCCGTGCTGGCGAAGAGGGAAACGAAAAGTGCTGCTGCGAGAGTGCGCTTCATGATTTGCTCCTGTCTTGTTGGGTGCGGCGCCGATGATCGGCGTCGCGACAGAAGCAAATGTAGGCTCAGGCGGAATCAGGATAAACCCGAATTTGACGAAATGATTTGTCGGTGCGGCAAAACAATCGGCGCCGTCGACCTCACACCACCCACTCCGTGAGAACGGGCGTGTCGAGCGCCGGGGCGCTTTCGCGTTCCTCGAGGGTGCGCTTGCTGCAAGGGGTATCGAGGCTTTGACGGCCGCTCAGCAACGGGCAGCGGTCGAACACCTCGGCGATCCAGTCGACGAAAACGCGCACCTTCGGCGAGAGATGGCGGCTGTGCGGGTAGACCGCCGAAATCGGCATCGGCAGCGGTTTCCACGCGGGCAGCACTTCCTTGAGCGCACCGGAGCGCAAATGCGGCAGGACCATGAACAGCGGCGCTTGGATCAGGCCGAAGCCTTCGAGGGCGCAGGTCACATAAGCCTCGGCGTCGTTGACGGACACGGAGCCGGGCATCTTCACCTCGACTTCCTTGCCGTCGACGAGAAAGTCGAAGTTGATGATCCGGCCCGTTCTGCTCGAAAAGTAATTGACCGCTTGGTACTGGCCCAATTCATCGATGGTCTGCGGCTCGCCCGCGCGCGCGAGATAGTCGGGGGCGGCGCAAGTCACGCCCTCGAACAAACCGATGCGGCGCGCGACCAGCGAAGAATCGGCCAACGCGCCGACGCGCACCACGCAGTCCACGCCCTCCTGCAGCAAGTCGACGGGGCGATCGGAGAAACCGAGCTGCAGGTCGATATCGGGGTAGCGCTGATGGAATTCGCAGAGCCCGGGAATGACGACCGTGCGCCCGAGCGCGCCGGGCATGTCGACGCGCAACTTGCCGTGAGGCTTCTTGCTGCCGTTCTGCAGGCTGCTTTCGGTTTCGTCGACGTCCGCCAAAATGCGCACGCAGCGTTCATAATAAGCGGCGCCATCGGGCGTGAGGCTCAGCCGCCGTGTCGTGCGGTGCATGAGCCGTACGCCCAGGTACGCTTCGAGGTTCTGGATGATCGTGGTAACGGACGCGCGCGGCAGGTCGAGCGTTTCCGCAGCCTTCGTGAAGCTGTTCGTGTCGACCACACGCGTGAAGACCTGCATGGCCTGAAGCCGATCCATCGTCGTTCTCCGGAATACTCCCGCCGACTGTCCCAAGTAATGAGAACAATTGTTCGGGCGCGGTGAATTGTGTTGCCGGATTATAGGCATTTATCGCCGAGTCTGCCGAACGCACAATTCGCATCATTCTGAAACTGTCGCGCTTTGCGCGTTCGATCATGCGAACTACGCATTCCCGTGGGATTTCCGCGGGATCGCCTTGGGGCACGGATCCGCTCGAGGTCAATGAGGTCCGGATTGCCGGATATGAGAGCAATATACCGCTGCGGCTTTATCGCCGGGCCGGTGTACGCTCATTGCCGGTCATGCTTTATTTTCATGGTGGCGCTTTCGTTAGCGGTTCGCTGGACGATGCCGAATTTGCGGCACGCTATTTTGCGGAACATCTATCGGTATTGGTCATATCCGTAGGCTATTCGCTCGCGCCGAAGCATCCGTTTCCCGCAGCGCTCGAGGACGCCTACCGCGCAGCCCGCTGGGTGGACGGGTCGGGCCGGGCGATCGGCGGCGACGGCAAGCGGCTGTTGGTGGCAGGGCATTGCGCGGGCGGGCATATCGCCAACGGTCTCGCATTCGTCGCACGAGATCGCGGCGACGTGGGCATCGCGGCGCAAGCGCTGTTCAGCCCAATGCTCGATCCGAGCATGACGTGCCTAGCCGACGAGCGCCAAGTGGCGTCCGACATCACGCCGCGTCAGTGTCTGGCGAGCTACCGCGCCTACCTGCCGCAAGCGTCGCAACGGTTGCATCCCTACGCCGCGCCGCTCGAATCGAGGCGGCTCGCGGGGTTGCCGCCGGCTTTCATCGCGACGGCGCGCAACGACGTGCTGCACGTCGAAGCGGAAACCTACGCCGCTCGCCTGATCGGCGCCGGCGTGCCGACGCAGGTTATGCGCTACTCAAATGCAACACATGAGCGGATCGCGTACGATCCGCAAGCTTTGCAAGACGCCGCGCGCTTCTTCGAGCGTCACCTCGAACCGCGCGCTGTCACGATCGGTTGACCAGAAACGTCATACAACAACACCACACCGGAGCCTCGTCATGCCAAAGAAGTCTCTTTCTCGTACTCGCATCGCCTACGCCGTCCTTGCCGTGGCTGCGGTGGCCGGCATCGGTGCGTTCAGCGCGATTCGCGTCAACGCCAGCGCGCCCGCGCAAGCCGCGCCGATGGCGCCCGAGGTCGATGTCGCCTCGGTCCTGAACAAGACCGTCACCGATTGGCAAAGCTATTCGGGCCGTCTCGAAGCCGTCGATAGAGTGGACGTCCGCCCGCAAGTCTCGGGCACGATCGTGTCGGTCGACTTCAAAGACGGCGCGCTCGTCAAGAAAGGCCAAACGCTGTTCGTGATCGACCCGCGTCCGTACGCGGCCGAAGTCGATCGCGCGAAAGCTCAGCTCGCCGCGGCCAAGGCGCGCGAGAGCTACGCGCAGACCGATTGGCAACGCGCGCAGCGTCTGATGGCGGACAACGCGATCGCCAAGCGCGACTACGATGAAAAGCAGAACAATGCCCTCGGTGCGGCTGCGGACGTGAAGGCGGCGCAAGCAGCGCTCGAAGCCGCGCAGATCAATCTCGGCTATACGAGGATCGTCGCGCCAGTGGCGGGACGCGTTTCCCGAGCTGAGATCACAGTTGGCAACGTCGTGTCGGCAGGCGCGAATGCGGCGCCGTTGACGACGCTCGTCTCGGTTTCGCCGATCTACGCGTCGTTCGACGTCGACGAGCAGACGTATCTGCAATACATCGGCCGTGCCCGGAGCGGGGTGAACGTGCCGGTGGAACTGGGACTGGCGAACGAAACCGGCTACTCGCGCAAGGGCGCGATCGCCTCGGTCGACAACCGGCTCGATACGTCGTCGGGCACCATTCGCGTGCGTGCGCGCTTCGACAACCCGGACGGCACCTTGGTGCCCGGCCTTTACGCGCGCGTCAAGGTGGGCGGCGGGCAGCCGCATCCCGCGCTGCTGATCGACGAAGCCGCCATCGGCACGGATCAGGACAAGAAGTACGTGCTCGTCGTCGACAAGAAGGGCGCCGTGGCGTACCGCGAGGTCAAGCTCGGTGCATTGCACGGCAACTTGCGCGTGATCACGGCCGGGCTCTCGGCCGACGAGCGCATCGTCGTGAATGGCGTGCAGCGCGTACGTCCGGGCCAAACGGTGCGTGCGCACATGGTGCCGATGACCGACGATCCGTCCAGCAATGGTAGCGCGAGCGCCGATGCGGGCCAGGCAGGCGCGGCCCAATCGACGAATTCCTGAGCTTTAGCTTCGACTCAAAGCACACTCAGAACGCCACATGAACATTTCAAAATTTTTCATCGACCGACCTATCTTCGCGGGGGTGTTGTCGGTCCTGATCCTGCTGGCCGGCGTCATTTCGCTGTTTCAGCTGCCGATCTCCGAATACCCCGAAGTGGTGCCGCCCTCGGTCATCGTTCACGCCCAGTATCCGGGCGCGAATCCGAAGGTGATCGCCGAGACCGTGGCCTCGCCGCTCGAAGAGCAGATCAACGGCGTCGAGAACATGCTCTACATGCAGGCGCAGGCGAACAGCGACGGCAACATGACGTTGACCGTCACGTTCAAGCTGGGAACCGACCCCGACAAGGCGCAGCAACTCGTGCAGAACCGCGTGTCGCAAGCGATGCCGCGCCTGCCGGACGACGTGCAACGTCTCGGCGTGACGACGATCAAGAGCTCGCCTACGTTGACGATGGTCGTCCACTTGATCTCGCCGGACAACCGCTACGACATGACGTATCTGCGCAACTACGCGTTGCTCAACGTCAAGGACCGGCTCGAGCGTATCGCGGGCGTCGGCCAAGTGCAGTTGTGGGGCGCGGGCGACTACGCGATGCGGATCTGGCTCGATCCGAACAAGCTGGCTGAGCGCAACTTGACGGCGAACGACGTCGTCAGCGCCATTCGCGAGCAGAACGTGCAAGTGGCGGCTGGCGTGATCGGCGGCTCGCCGTCCTCGCCGGACGTGCCGCTGCAATTGTCGGTGAATGCGCGCGGCCGCTTGCAGACCGAATCGCAGTTCGGCGCCATCGTCATCAAAAGCTCTCCCGACGGCGGCGTGACGTATTTGCGTGACGTCGCGCGCGTGGAGTTGGCCGCATCCGAGTACGGTCTGCGCTCGTTGCTCGACAACAAGCCGGCCGTCGCGCTCGGTATCAATCAGCAGCCTGGCGCCAATTCGCTCGCGATCTCCGATCAAGTGCGCAAAGACATGGCCGAGCTGAAGAAGGATTTCCCGGCCGGCGTGGACTACGACATCGTCTACGATCCGACGCAGTTCGTGCGCTCGAGCATCGAAGCGGTAATCCATACGCTGCTTGAAGCGATCACGCTGGTCGTCATCGTCGTGATCGTGTTCTTGCAGACGTGGCGTGCATCGATCATTCCGCTCGTCGCGGTGCCGGTGTCGATCGTCGGGACGTTCTCGCTGCTGCTCGCATTCGGATTCTCGATCAATGCGTTGTCGCTGTTCGGGATGGTGCTTGCCATCGGTATCGTGGTCGACGATGCGATCGTCGTGGTCGAAAACGTCGAGCGCAACATCTCGGCGGGCTTGAGTGCGAGGGCCGCCACCTATCGGGCGATGCGAGAGGTGAGCGGGCCGATCATCGCCATTGCGTTGACACTGGTTGCCGTGTTCGTGCCGCTTGCGTTCATGAGCGGATTGACCGGCCAGTTCTATAAGCAATTCGCGATGACGATCGCGATCTCGACGGTGATCTCCGCATTCAACTCGTTGACGCTGTCGCCGGCGCTGTGCGCGATCTTGCTACGCGGGCACGATGCGCCCAAAGATTGGCTCACGCGCGCGATGGACCGCGTGCTCGGCGGATTCTTCAGGCAGTTCAACAAGGTGTTCAAGCGCGGCTCGCAGTCGTATGGCCGCGGCGTGACGCGCGTGCTCGGCCGCAAATCGCTGATGCTCGGCGTCTATGCGGTGCTCGTAGGCGCGACTTTGCTCGTCACGCACGTCGTGCCGGGCGGCTTCGTGCCGGCGCAAGACAAGGAGTATCTGATCGCGTTCGCGCAGTTGCCGAACGGGGCCACGCTCGATCGGACGGAGGGCATCATCCGTGAAATGGGCGACATGGCGATGAAGCAACCGGGCGTCGAGCATGCGGTGGCGTTCCCCGGCTTGTCGGTGAACGGCTTCACGAACAGCTCGAGCGCGGGCATCGTGTTCGTGACGCTCAAGCCCTTCAAGGATCGCGGTTCGAGGGCGTTGTCGGCCGGGGCCATTGCAGGCGCGTTGAACCAAAAGTACGCGGGCATCAAAGGTGCATTCGTGGCAGTGTTCCCGCCGCCGCCCGTGCTCGGCCTGGGCACGCTCGGAGGGTTCAAGCTGCAGCTGGAAGATCGCGGTGCGCTCGGCTATGCGCAGCTCGACGAAGCGACGCAGGCGTTCATCAAGCGCGCGCACGAAGCGCCCGAGCTCGGCCCGCTGTTCACGAGCTACCAGATCAACGTGCCGCAGTTGAACGTCGATCTCGACCGGGTGAAAGCCAAGCAGCTCGGCGTGTCGGTGACCGACATCTTCAATACGATGCAGATCTATCTGGGCTCGCTGTATGTGAACGACTTCAACCGTTTCGGCCGCGTTTATCAGGTGCGCGTGCAAGCCGATGCGCCGTTCCGCGCGCACCCGGACGATATCTTGCAGTTGAAGACGCGCAACGCCGCGGGCGAGATGGTGCCGCTCTCGTCGGTCGTGAAGGTGTCGCCCACGTTCGGTCCCGAGATGGTGGTTCGCTACAACGGCTATACGGCGGCCGACATCAACGGCGGCCCGGCGCCGGGCTACTCGTCGGATCAAGCGCAGAACGCGATCGCGCGCATCGCCAAGGAAACGCTGCCGCGCGGCGTGAGCTTCGAATGGACCGACCTGACGTATCAGCAGGTGCTGGCCGGCAATTCGGCGATCTGGGTGTTCCCGATCAGCGTGCTGCTCGTGTTCCTCGTGCTTGCCGCGTTGTACGAGAGCTTGACGTTGCCGCTTGCGGTCATTTTGATCGTGCCGATGAGCGTGCTGTCCGCGCTAACGGGGGTGTGGCTGCTGCGTGGCGACAACAACATCTTCACGCAGATCGGCTTGATGGTGCTGGTGGGATTGGCGTCCAAGAACGCGATTCTGATCGTCGAGTTCGCGCGTGAGTTGGAGCACGATGGCCGTACGCCGATCGCGGCCGCGATCGAAGCGAGCCGGCTGCGACTGCGTCCGATCTTGATGACGTCGATCGCATTCATCATGGGCGTCGTGCCGCTCGTGCTATCGACGGGCGCCGGCTCTGAAATGCGTCATGCGATGGGTATCGCCGTGTTCTTCGGGATGCTGGGCGTCACGCTGTTCGGCCTGATGTTGACGCCGGTGTTCTACGTCGTGCTGCGCAAGCTGGCCGGTGGCACGATCCACGTCGCGGGCAAGGACTCGAAGAAAGACACGGACGTCGACGAACCCGCGCTGTCGGATGCTTGAGGCTTAGAGGAAAAACAATGAAACGAATGGATTCGGTTGCCGCAAGCGCGCGTGACAAAAGCGCGAAACGCCTGGCGCTGCGGGTGTTGGCGGGCAGTCTGTTGATGACGCTGGTGGCGGCCTGCTCGGTGGGGCCGACTTACAAACGGCCCGATGTCGATACCCCGCAGGCGTTCAAGGAAGCGCCGCTGCCCGCTTCCGAAGCGGGCACGTGGAAGAGTGCGCAGCCATCGGAAGCGATGCAGCGCGGCCAATGGTGGACGATTTTCAACGATGAGACGCTGAACAAGCTCGAAGACGAAGCGCTATCGGCGAATCAAGATTTGAAGGCGGCCGCCGCGCGCGTGCGCGAGTCGCGCGCGGGGCTCGACGCCGCCCGTTCGGCTTGGTTCCCCGAACTCGGCGTGGGTTTCGGTCCGACGCGCGAGCGCTCATCGCCGGCTTCGCAAGGGCTGCCGCAGAACGCGTACGTGCCTCCCGTCACGCTATGGCGTGCGCAGTCGACAGTATCGTACGAGGCGCCTTTGTTCGGCCGCGTGAGCGATAACGTCGCCGCTAGCCGCGCCGATTCGCAGCAGAGCGAAGCACTGTTCCGCTCCGTGCAGTTGGCGTTGCAGGCCGATGTCGCATCGAACTACTTCTCGTTGCGCGAGCTCGACGCGGAGCAAGACCTGTATCGCCGCACGGTGACGTTGCGCGAAGAAGGGCTCAAGCTCGTCAAGCATCGCTACGACGCCGGTGAAGTCAGCGAGCTCGATCTTCAGCAAGCGACCAATTCGCTCGCGAGTGCGAAGGCCGACGCAGCAGGCATTGCTCGGCAGCGCGCCGCGTCGGAACACGCGCTCGCCGTGTTGCTCGGCAAGCCGCCCGCGGAGTTTTCGTTTTCGCAGCAGCCGCTCGAACGCGTGCTCGCGCGCGTGCCGGCCGGGTTGCCGTCCTCACTGCTCGAACGCCGGCCCGATATCGCCGCTGCCGAGCGGGCGATGGCCGCCGCGAATGCTCGCGTGGGGCTGGCCAAATCGGCGTTCTTTCCGCAGCTCGATATCACGGGGGCGTTCGGCTATGAGGCGTCCGGCTTGAGCCAGCTGTTCAACTGGTCGAGCCGCACGTTCTTGCTGGGGCCATTCGCGGGTACCGCACTGACGCTGCCGATCTTCGACGGCGGCCGCCGCAAGGCTGATCTGACGCGGGCGAGGGCGCAATACGACGAGCAAGTGGCGAACTACCGTCAGCAGGTGCTCAACGCGTTCCGCGAAGTCGAAGATAGCCTGGCCGATCTGCGATTGCTCGACGATCAGATCAAGGCGCAAAACGACGCGGTCAACGCGGCGGCGCGTGCGCAGCATCTGTCTGAAGCGCAGTATCGCGAAGGGCAGGTCAACTATCTCGACGTGCTCGATAGCCAGCGCACGGTGTTGTTGGCGCAACGTCAGGCGAGCCAGTTGGCCGGTGCGCAGGCGGTGGCGACGGTCAGTCTCATTCGCGCGCTTGGCGGCGGCTGGGGCGATCCCAAGCCGGCCGATACGCAGCAGGTTGCCAAGCGGTGATGCGGTGTGCCGCTCGCGCGCAAGCGGGCGCGGGCGGCGCGTCTTGAGTTGAGGGAGCGTCTCTCGTGCATTCGCTTGCGCGAGAGATGCTCCGGTCTGTTTGCGCTGCATGGCGCACAAAGGAAGCGAGGGACGGTAGATGAACTCGACGGTTGTGATTGATGACATCGAGCAGGGCGTGAGCTTCGAGCAATTCATGACATCGCTGCGCGATCCCGCGTTCGCAGCGCCCATCGTTTCGGCGCGGCGTTTTTCCGATGCATTGCATATCGACCTACAGACGCTCGCAAAACAGGCGGGCGTACATCGCAACACGCTGAGCCGGATGCCCGCGTCGGAGAGCGTGCAGCGGTTTTTGCGCGAGGCGTTGCGGGTGATTCGCGCGGCGACGGACGTGCAAGGGTGTGTGAAGCAAGCGCTGTTCTGGTACCGGAACGAGCCGTTGTCGGAGTTCGGGTACAAAACGGCCGAGCAGCTTGTGTGCATGGGGCGGACGGAGGATGTGCTGCGGTATATGGTTTTGCTCCAGCGGTAGGCGCACTGCGGTAACGCTGATCGCCAAGTTTGTCACCGCAAAACCGATCCCCTTAGTGAACGTTGAGCTTAAGCGGGGGGCGGAGAAAGGGGGGCAAGACGATGCGGGCGCCTACGCGCTCGCATTCAAGCTTGAAGCGAGCTTGGTTTGGCGAAGCGCGTTTCGCGACGGCGGAGTGGATGAAGCGCTAGACGTATAAGGCTTGGTGCGCATGCGCTCATTGTTGGTCGGATTCTCTGTTGTTGCTGTTTTGATTGTTTTTGATTATGGTTCGTCCGGCGGGTTTGATGGCCTGTTTCGGAATCATTTTGAAAAATCCCAGCCCGTTTGCAGTCTTTATTCCGTCGAAGCCCACGGAAACCCATTCGTTCCCCTGAGCCGCTTGCTCTGCCGGTATGGTTTTCCCTACATAATTTGTCTTGAAGACCCACTTTTTGAATTTATTTAGGTACGGCACTATTTCAAAGCCAACGAAAATGGCCGCACTTTTGTAATCTCCCTGGTAAATTGCTCTCCCAGCGTCCCAGAATGGAATGTAGCAGCCTAGAATGGTGTTGAACGCTTCCGTGAAGGTGGATTCGCGAGTCACAAGATCGGCCATTTTCTTTACGGTGTTGCCGATGATCGGGTGAAGGGTGTGCTTGACGGCGGTACGAACGGTGTCCAGCCGATGGCTACCTGCTTGCTCCACCAAAGTAGTGACGAATCTGGGGTTCGCCGGCAATGCGCTGGGATCCCTATAAAGTAACCGAGTGCCCACCAGCGTCATCCACGAGCGAAATCCGGCGGGATCGGTGGGTACCTTGAAAACTAAATTCGGATGGTGAGGAACGATGGCATAGCGCTGGGTTTCCCCATTCTTTTGTGTTTCGATTATGGAACCGAGCTCTGCTCTGTGGTGGTTGCTTTCTGCAGCGCCAAATTCTGTTCTTCGCTCTCTCATTTCGACGTGGTAAAATTTTGCCTTGTCACTGCGATTTATTCCAAAGTCGGCGAGCTTTTCCATGAAGACGTCGATGCCATCGTGTATGGTTCGCCACTTGATTTGCTCGACCCCCTTCTTTTCGAAGAAATTTTCACCCTTTTTTTCCATGGTTCTTATTTCGCCTATCAGTTTTCTCGCGGTCGGCGATTCCCCCAATATATCGAGCCCACCTCTGTCCGTGGTGCAGAAGTGCTGAAGGATCTCGATCGGTGTTCGTGTAGTCTCCTGTCTGGTTCCCGCTGGGACGCTGCCCGACACATCGATGCCACCGGTAATATGAATGATGGCTACAGGTAGGTTTTCGTGGGGATTATATCCGGCACGCTTTAGCGCGAATGCGGCCACTTGTTCAAACGATTGCACCGAGCTGATTGCCTTCCGCATATATTGACTTAAAGTCTGGGAGGGGTACACGATGACGTTCTCGGGAAGAGACGTAGCATTCCCAAATTGACCGTCCGTCCCGGCATCGCGACGCTGCCGTTGCTGTTGTTGGACTGTGTTCAATCCGGTGATTGGGCTCGCCCCAGGCTCGGTTTCATCGTTTTGAAAAGTTGTAAGTAATTCGTAAAGTTCGGTCGGCCTGCCGTGATTATAGGTGGATGATCCACTCCCTTGGCTGTTCGATCCCGGTGCCGGTCCAGGTCCGGACGCAGGTCCTGCACCCGGATCGAGGGGCGGGACTTTGGGCCGCTGGTAAGCTTTATCCCAGGTACGCGCATACGTGCCCGTGAAGAAGTTCAATATCATTGCCAGCATGAGCCAGCGTCCCCATCCTTCCACATTGGGTATGCTCGATGACTCGGGCGGTTGCTGCTCCGATAGTGCATTGAAGATGTCGAATAGGGTGGGTTGCTGCAACTCGCGATACCAAAGCTGTTCGTCGACCGCTTTTTTCTGCTCATTGGGGGTGGGCCGTTTCTGACCAACGTTGTGGCGGATTTTTTTCTCCAGCTTTTGTATGCCTTTCTTGGTCTTCGGCTGCTTATTCGGCGCTTTTTTATTCTGTAATGCATGGACGTTTGTCATGTGGCGGGCTCCTCGAAAGCCGTCGACTTCGGCACCGGCGCCGAACCGCCCATAGGCCCCGGGGAACGACGTTTATTTGCAGGCACAGTACCGGCTGCAACGGCGCCGAGCTTGATGATTTGCGGTGGCAAGGGATGGATCGGCGGACGGATATCCCGCTGCTTGCACGTTAACCGATGCTTTGTGGCGGTTCAACGGCCAATCGGTCAGCGTCGGTCCCCGCGGGTGTCGTTGCCCCACATACTGATACATGACATTTTCAACGGGAAACGCACTATTTCTCAACGACGGAGAGAAATGCGATAACGATCACTCCTGATCGCGACAAAGCTGCCACGTTGACAGGTCGAATCACGCATATTTGGAAGCGTCAAGGGCAAGACTTCTTTGAGCGCGAGGGGATCAAGCCGCTCAAGGATAAGTTCAAGAGCGAGGGCGTTGATGTTTTCGCTAAAAAGCTCGCGGCGGTCCGTGATGCTGGGGCGGCACGCTCATTTCCTGTAACGCGCGCCGGCAATCAATCTTTCAAAAACAACTCGTGCGTCGGCGCGAAATGCGCATATAGCGGCAGTATCGCCCCGCCCATCGCTCTGGCATCGGCGCCAATCGTCCCTTCGATCAACTGCGGCCGCACCATGCCTTCCCATTCGATCCGGTCGAGAGCGCCCTGCGTGCGCCGAATCATCTCTCGCACGAGTTGTCTATCGATCTCGCCGTCGATAACGACCGCTTCCAAGTCGAGCAATGCCGAAGACGTCGCGATCGTCATCGCGATCGCGGGACACGCTTCCTCGAGCCACCGCTCGGTCACCGCCCATACGTCCGGGGCAAGCGCGCGGTGATCGTGCGCGGCGGCGGCCGGTGCGCCGGCCGTGACGAACCGTTGCTCGAGCACGAAGCCCGATGCGGTATGCAACAACTGCCGCGGCGCGTGCCCATTGCCGAGCGAAAGCGGCATCGAGCCCACGGCCCCCGCATTGCCGTGCGGGCCGCCATGCAGGCGGCCGTCGATGACCAAGCCGCCGCCGATGAAGGTGCCGACGAATAGGTAGAGAAACGAGCGAATGCCCCGGCCTTGCCCCATGACCAACTCGGCAGCGCATGCGGCGGTCGTATCTTTGGCAAATTCGACCGGCAATCCCGTCATCGATTCGATCCGCGTGCGAATGTCGATCGCGTTCCACGCTTCGAGCGCAGCAGGCGGGGCGCCCAGAAAATCGCGCCACCCGCCAAGCCAGAGCGGGGCCGCCACGCCGATGCCGACGACTTTCGCGGCGTGCTCGCCCAGCGAATCGATCACGCGTGCGACCTTGCTCTCCAGCGCAGGGAACAGTGTGCTCGGATCGGGGTATGCATAGTCGAGGACGTCGCGCGTGCAGACATGACCCATGAAATCCATCGCGAGGACATCGAGGCTACGTCGCCCCACCTTGACGCCAATCGTGTATGCGCCATCCGGTCGCAACGCGATGGGCACCGACGGTTGGCCGATACGTCCGCGCACGCGTGCTTGCTTGGCGAGCAAGCCGTCATCGATCAGCCGGTCTACGATCATCGACACGCTTTGCATGCTGAGCCGCGTCAACCGTGCAACGTCGGCTTTCGGCAGCGGTCCATGCAAGCGAATCGCTTGCAGGACGATTCGCTCGTTGAACTGCCGCATGCCGACTTGGTTCGAGCCGACCGTTCTCGATGCGTGCGGTTGCGTTCGGGCATTCATATCAGAGGATCCTCGAGCATCGGCGCGGGCATCGAGATGGTCTTGCTCGCGGCGCGAAGCACCGGAGGCTCGCCATCAAGCGATCGCCCGAACGTCGGCTTGTTTGGCGCCCGTCATGATCGCGACGGCGTCGGACATATGAATGTCTTTCGTATTGACGAGCGCCGCACGCCGCCCGAGCCGCTGAATATGGATGCGATCTGCGATTTCGAATACATGAGGCATGTTGTGGCTGATGAGAATGACGGGCAGGCCGCGATCGCGCACGCGGCGGATCAATTCGAGCACCATGTTGCCTTCTTTCACGCCGAGCGCAGCCGTGGGTTCGTCCAAGATGACGACATGGCGCGCGAATGCCGCGCTACGCGCAACGGCCACGCCTTGTCGCTGGCCGCCCGACAAAGTCTCGACGGCCTGGCGCATCGATCGAATGCCGATCTGCAAGTCCTTCATATGCCCGGTCGCTTCTTCGAGCATGCGCCGCTTGTCGATCATCTTGAGCAGCGAGCCGCGCCAGCCTGGCAAACGTCGCTCCCGACCGAGAAACAAGTTTTCGGCGATGGTCATGGCGGGCGCCACGGCCAACTCTTGGTAAACCGTTTCGATGCCTTTCTCGCGCGCATCGAGCGGGCTGCGGAACTTGACGGGGGCCCCATCGAGCAGGATTTCGCCTTCGTCGGGCACCGTTGCGCCCGAGAGCGCTTTGATCAGCGAGGATTTTCCCGCGCCGTTATCGCCGATGACGGCGAGAATCTCGCCCGGCATGACTTCGAAATCACAGCCGTCGAGCGCGGTCACTTGTCCGTAGCGCTTCACGAGGCCGCGGGCTTGCAGCACGGGCGTCGTCGTGGAGCGTGAGCTTGAGGTCGACATGGCGTTTCCTTGGCGAATGCAAATGCGGATACGAGGATGAGGATGAGTCGGATCGACGATTGGCCGGAAGCGGCTCGTCAGGCGCGACGATGCGACAGCTTGTCGGCCGCAACGGCGAGAATCACGAGAATGCCGGTGATCAATACCTGATAGACGGATGAGACGCCGATCAAGGTCAGCCCGTTGCGGAACACCCCGACGATGAGCGCGCCAAGCAGCGTGCCCACGATCGAGCCGCGTCCGCCGAACAGGCTCGTGCCGCCCAGCACGACCGCCGTGATGCTGTCCAGGTTGTCGGTTTGCCCCGCTTGCGGGTCGCCCACGCCGGTGCGCGAGATGAGCAGCAGCGCGGCAATGCCGTAGATGCAACCGGCGAGCGAATAGACCGTCAACAAGATGCGTTGCGAAGACAAGCCCATCAAACGCGCGGCTTCGGGGTTGTTGCCGAGCGCATACAAGTGCCGGCCCGGAACGGTGCTGCGCAGCACGAACCAAGTCACCAAATAGAGCAGCAGCGCGAGCACGGTGCCGTATGTGACTTCGGCCGGCCCGAGGCGGAACGTGTTGCCGAGGAACATCATCGCATCGGGCAGGCTCGATACGGTCTCGGCATTCGAATAAATCTGCGTGAGCGCAAAGGCGATATTGAGCGTGCCGAGCGTCACGATGAAAGATGGCAGCTTCACGCGTGTGACGAGCACGCCGTTCAGGAGCCCAAACAGCGTACTCGCACCGATGCCGCACAGTATGGCGAGGATAGGCGAGACGCCGAGATCGACGGCGAATTTCGTCATCACGATCGAGCCGAACGCCATCACCATGCCGCACGACAAGTCGATGCCGGCCGTGAGCACGATCAGCGTTTGTCCGATGGCGATGACGGCGACGACCATCGTCTGTTGCAGAATCAGCGACAGATTCTGAAACGACAGAAACCGATCGCTTTGCGAAATGAAGAAGGCGCACGCGGCAATGAGGGCGATCAACGGGCCTGCCTCGGCGATGGTCGGCATGCGATGGCCGCGCGAGTGAGGAGTGGGGGCCGGTGCGAGCGGCCCGGCGGATTGAGTCGTCATGATGCGTCGTCTCCTACGATCGAAATCGAGAACTGAGCGGGCGCGGCGAGGGGAGGGCGCCGCGCCGAGCGCCGTTACTTACCCCAACAGTTTTCCAAACCGAACTTCGTGTCTTTGCTGTCGACACCGGGCATCGCCTTGTCGGTGATCAGCGTGACTCCGGTATCGGTGTAGCCGCTGACTTTCTTGCCGGACTTCGCGTAGTTCACGCCGGCATCGACACCCATCGACGCCATCTTCAGCGGGTATTGCTGGGCGGTCGCGGCGATTTCGCCCTTTTTGACATTGCGCACGCCTTCGCAGCCGCCGTCGATCGAGACGATCAGGACGTCTTTCTCCTTGCCCGCCGTCTTGAGCGCACGGTAAGCGCCTGCCGCCGCGGGTTCGTTGATCGTGTAGACGACGTTGATGCCGGGCGCCTTTTGCAAGCAGTTTTCCATGGCGGCTTGCCCCTTGGATTGATCGCCGCGCGTGTCTTGGCTGCAGACGATGCTCGGGTCGCCTTCCTTGACACCGAAGCCTTGCAGGAAGCCGTTGTGCCGCAAGATGCCGACCGAAATCCCGGGCGCGAGGTCGAGCGTGGCGATCTTCGCCGGCTTGCCGCCGAGCGCCTTCTTCGCATACTCGCCGATCAACACGCCTGCCTTGAAGTTGTCGGTGGCGAACAGTCCATCCGTCGCGTCTTGCGGGTCCGTCGGCGTATCGAGCGCGATGACCATGACGCCCGCCGCGCGGGCCTTCTTGATCGACGGCACGATCGCTTTCGTATCGCTCGGCGTGATCAAGATCGCCTTCGCCCCCGCCGTCGTCATGTTCTCGAGCGCCGTGACTTGCGCCCCATTGTCGCCATCGTATCGGCCGGCCGCGGTCAACAGCTTCGCGCCGTCCTTTTCGGCGGCCGCTTGCGCGCCTTCTTTCATCTTCACGAAGAACGGATTGGTGTCGGTCTTCGTGATGAGCCCGATGACGGGTTGATCGGCGAAAGCGGCGCCGGCACAGGCAACCGACGCTGCGGCGGCGCCGAGCATCGCACGTCGCGCAACGGCAAGATAGGGACGGGTCTTCATCGAACGCTCCTCCTCCAAGTGATTGACAACGAATTGGCAGCGTATGGCGTATCGCGTTTAGCTGCTCGATTAAATCAACTGCCTGGATTTAGTACAGCAGGCGTCGTCGAATGAGTCAAGGGAGCTCGTTGGGTGCGGTGCGTTAGAGACGGTTCTGTCTAATGGCGTAGAACCACCGCCCTCTAAGCCGAAGGAGGTAATGCTGCGATGCGGAAAAAAGAAAGCCGACTCAGGGAATATCCTAAGTCGGCTTGATGCGGGTGACGCCCTTTTTGTTCGCCAAAGCGGCGTGAGCGCGTGGTCCCTGTGCTTTGTACTGCGCAGTCCCAGGTGGCTCGACGCCGAATGCTTCGGCTAGCCTCTCGACGAAGCGGGGCGCGCGCAGGGCAGTGTGTTCTCTTACGCTTACGCGGCGCGCGCGGTTTCGTCGGCTGATGGGGCGCGCACGGCTGGCTTTGCGGTGCTCGCCCGCTTGGTCTTGCCGGCGCGCGATGGCGGCTGGCAGGCGCCGCAAACGACGTTGTGCTGCAGATCGTGCTTATGCGCGACGAACTTACCGCCGCAACGGCAGCACGGCGTCATTTGCAAAATGTCGGCATCGAAGAAACGAACCAACGTCCATGCGCGGGTCAAATCGAGCACGGGCTCGGCATCGCTGTGTTTGCAATGCTCGACGTAAAGCCGGTACCCCTTGGTTAGCGCATCCAGATGCGAGCATCCGGCCTCGTGCTTGAGGAACACGTAGGTGTTATAGAAGAGCGACGCGTGAAGGTTCGCCAGCCAAGTCATGTACCAATCGGCCGAGAACGGCAACATGCCCTTGGGCGGCGACACACCCTTGATTTCACGGTACAGCCGGATCATGCGGTCGCGCGACAGCGAGAGTTCGCTTTCGAGCACCTGCATGCGCGCCCCCAACTCGATGAGTGCGATGGCGCGAAACACCTCTTGAGCGTCTTCCGTCAGGCTCTTCTTCTGGACCATGACGCAACCCCGCGAGTTAAGCGAATTGTTCGGCCGGTTGGCTGGCGAGCAAGATCGCGGTATGAGTGGCGGCGACTTCGGTGTTCTTGGCGGTCTGTGTCAATGCCGAGAACATCGCATGATCGTTGAAGCGAAAGAAGCACAGTAGCTGATCGGAGGAGGCCAGCTTGACGCACTGCGCGAGCGAAAGCCCCCCAAGCAAATCGGCCAGTTCCGAGGACAAGCCCAGGCGGAACATGCCGATGGCCTTGTCCTCGCGTAACATGCGTTGCGCGAGCATCACATATGACAGGTTAATTTCGCGGATAGATTCCAGCGTGTCGCTGTTCAGGTCCATTTCTCACGTTTCCGAAGCCCCGTTGACCCAGATCGGTACGATTTACCGTATATTTTTTTGCTTTCACTAGCACGACATCGTTTGCGCGTCCGGCTGCAAATCTGATACAGCTAGTTACATCTTGTAACACCACAGGGCCAATTCTAAGAACCATAGTTACCGAAAGCAATCCCTTCCCAATAAAATGTAGGAAAAAAGCACACTTAGGGTTTTCGGCAATTTTTTCACAGTCTTGTAACAGGAAAAATTGACCGAGTTTAGGCTGGACTTTGGGGTGGCTTGGCGTGCGCGCCCCGGCGATTTGCGCTCGATGGTTTCCGTCTTGCCGCAACACGTGATGGCGGCAAGCGAGTGGATCTGAGCGTCGCCAAGCCGGAGCACGGGCTGTTATGTGGTGACGGCAAACAGCGTCGCGTTCATGAAGAGCTTGAAAGCTTCACCGAGCAGGACGGCCGCGCCGACGCCCCCGCACCAGAGGGCGATGAACCAAACGCAGCGCCGCAGCGTGACGCTCCGTTTAATGGTACCGATGCTCGCCATGGCGCACCTTGCCGCGAAACACCCAATAACCGAGCATCGTGTAAGCCAAGATGATCGGCAAAATCACGACGGCGCCCGTCAATGTGAACGTTAAACTGCGCTCGGGCGCGGCCGCTTGCCAGAGCGTGACCGACGACGGAATCGCATAGGGCCATAGCGTTGCGAGCAGGCCCGCATAGCCCAAAACGACAAATGCCATGGCCAGCACGAACGGGCGCGTGTGATGCCGGTCGCGTGCTGCGCGCCGCATCATGTATGCGCATGCCGCGACGAGGAACGGGGCGGGCAGCATGCGGTGAAACCACTGGGCGCTGAACCACCGCGCAGCGACGCCGGGTTCCTGCAGGGGCGTCCAAATACTGACGGCGGCGATGAAGGCGATCAGTACGACCGTGATGGGCCACACGAGCCGATGCAGGCGTCGTTGCAAATCGCCTTCGGTTTTCGCGACGAGCCAGCAGCAGCCGAGTAGCGCATAGGTGGCGACGAGCCCAAGCCCTGTCAGCAGCGTAAAAGGCGTGAGCCAGCCGAACGCTTCGCCTGAGAATTCGCCGTTTGCGAGCGGGATGCCTTGAATGAATGCCCCGAGCGAGATCCCTTGAAAGAACGCCGCACCGGTCGAACCGCCGATGAATGCCAGATCCCACAAGTGTTTCGTGCGAGTGGCCTTGGCGCGAATTTCGAACGATACGCCGCGCAGGATCAAGCAAACGAGCATTGCGACGAGCGGGAGATAGAGCGCGGACAGCACCGTTGCGTAGACGATGGGGAATGCGCCGAACAGCGCCGCGCCGCCCAGCACTAGCCAAGTCTCATTGCCGTCCCACACGGGCGCGACGGTGTTCATCATGAGATCGCGTTCGCGTTCGTCGGGGAAAAGCGGAAAGACGATCCCGATGCCGAGATCGAAGCCGTCAAGCACGACGTAAATCAGCAGGCCGAGCGCGATGATCGCGGCCCAGACGACGGTGACATCCATGGTGATCCTCAAATGACGAAAACAGTGCCGAAAATTGCGTTGTTGCAAAGGCGAGCGAGCTCGACGCGCGCGAAATCATGCGGCGGCGGTGAGCGCGGGCGGCCGATGTTGCACCCCAGTCGTGGCGTCGCTGTCCGGCGGCGAGACGGGCGGGCCTGCATGCATGAGCTTGAGCATGTAGTAGATGCCGGTGCCGAATACGAGGAAGTACACGACGACGAACGCCATCAGCGAGAGGCCCACTTGCTGCGCGCTGAGCGGCGACATGGCTTGCGAGGTCCGCATGACGCCGTATACGACCCAGGGCTGCCGCCCGACTTCGGTCGTGACCCAGCCGGCCAATAGCGTAACGAAGCCGGTGGGACTCATTAGGAGTGCGAAACGATGAAACCACGCGGCGTCATAGAGCCGCCCGCGCCGATCGAGGAACCAGGCGGTCACGGCAAGCGCGATCATGAGCACGCCGAGCCCCACCATGATGCGAAAACTCCAAAAGACGACGGTCGAGTTCGGCCTTTCTTCGGGCGGGAACGACTTGAGCCCGCGGATCTCGCCGTCCCACGTGTGCGTGAGCAGGAGGCTGCCCAGATGCGGCACCGACAGCGCGTACCGGGTGGTTTCGGCTTGCATGTCGGGCAGGCCGAAGAGATTGAGCGCGGTCCCGTTCTTCTCGGTGTCCCACAGGCCTTCGATCGCCGCGATTTTCGCGGGTTGATAGCGCAGCGTGTTCAAGCCGTGCTGATCGCCGACGAAGGCTTGCAGCGGTGCGATGGCGAGCACCATCCACAGCGCCATCGAGAATGTCTTCTTGATGGCGCGATCGCGCCGGCCCTTGAGCAAGTGCCAGGCGCCGGCCCCCGCCACCAGCAAAGCGGCGACGAGAAAGGCCGCCAGCGTCATGTGAACGAGGCGGTAGGGGAAGGAGGGATTGAAGACGATTTGGAACCAATCGACTGGAACGACGTGATCGCCGGAAATGGCGAAGCCCTGAGGCGTTTGCATCCAGCTATTCGATGCGAGGATCCAGAACGCCGACATCAGCGTGCCCACTGCCACGGTCAGCGTCGCGGCAAAGTGGGCGCGAGGCCCCACGCGGTTCCAACCGAACAACATGATGCCCAGAAAGCCGGCTTCGAGAAAAAACGCGGTCATGACTTCATAGGTCAGCAGCGCGCCCGTGATCGGCCCGGCGAACTTCGAAAAGCTAGCCCAGTTGGTGCCGAACTCATAGGCCATCACGACGCCCGACACGACCCCCATGCCGAACGCAATGGCGAAGATCTTCGACCAGAACAGGCACAAGTCCTTGTAATAGGCCTTGCCCGTTTTGAGCCAGCGCCATTCGAGCACGGCGATGAAGCTCGACAGCCCGATGCTCAAGGCCGGAAAAACAATGTGAAAGGAAACGGTGAAGGCGAATTGAATGCGCGCCAGGTCGAGGGCGCTGAGCGAAGACGATTCCATAGCGTTATACCGATGACGAGCGACGCGCGCCGGCTCGTGTCGACGCGCACTGCATGAGCAGCCGGTCGCAAGAGTAGATCAGCGGAAGAAAAAATGGTGCGATGCGGGCGCGGCGCGGACAGGGGCGCGCGTGCGGCAATTTACCGTATGGACATGCATTAAGGCGCTGAAGCGCAAGCAAAAATTTGACGCGCCGCAGCGCGCTCGCATTGCCGCGCCGATCTCGTGCTGCGGCAATACACCGCGCATTTGCGCGCGGATTGCTTGATGGAGATCGGCTGTCGCGGTGTGCATCGCATGCTAGCGCGTACCCGACGCCCGTGCGCGCGACGGGGCGCAATGCCGATTACATCCGGCGGCGCAGCCGGATCGAGCCGCGGCCGCCGTCGCCCAGGCTAACTGTCGCGTTTTTGCGTGCGGTCCGTCGGAGGCGAATTTCAGCTGAAAACGCGGGCCGATTGGCCGAAGGGGAGAGGCATGCGCCCCCGGGCCCTAGGGGGCGGAACAAGCGTGAACGAGCCTTGGCAAGGCTGTCTTAAAGCAAGGCCAGCGCGCCTTGTCGCGGTTCGCACCGGCGCAGCGGCGCACCGCTCGTCTTCGAAACGACCACGAGTTGAACGAAACTGTTCTCGGGCGCGAATGGAGCAAAGAAGCGGTCCATGACATCGATGAAAGCGCTGACGCTATTGCCCGAGAATGCTTGCTCGTCGACGGCGAGCGTCACCTCGATTCCCCGCACGAGCGCAGGGCAGGGATCCATGACGATCCACTGCATGGTCGAGCGCGCGCCCACGAACGCAATGCCTTCGATGTGCCGAGCCGGCGCGGGGGAAAGCGTCGCGAACTGACGCAGGAGGCGTTTGATTTCTTCGAGCCCTTCCGTGCTCAGCGCCATCGCGTGCGGCGTGAACTGGGCGAGCAAGCGCCACAGTGAGCCGTTGTTTTGTTGAGCGCGCACGCTTTCGGTCGGACGGCGCAGCAGCACGAGGCGCGCCGCTACCGAGCCGCCCTCGACGACGAGATCGCCCGTGGCCGAGCCGTACGGCAGGGTGGCGGGCACGTTTCGATTGGTGCAGGTGACGTCGGCGGCGACCTGGGTGACCGGGACCGCTGCCGGTTGACCGTCCAGGCCGACGAACGCCAACTCGGTGCACGCCGGGCCGTGTTGCTCCGGTCCGTCCTCGGTGCGAGCGACCCAATAGGGTCCGCTCAACGATGCCGCGCTGCCATGCATGAGTCCCAAGAAAGGCTGGAAAGCAGAGGGGCTCGCGGCTGATTGCTTTTCCGGGTAGACGGCATCGACGCGATACACATCGAAGTCGGAAGCGCTCGCGGATTTCTGCACTTTTGGCGTGACGACGTACGTGTGCTTGAGCGGATCGATCTTGATCGGCTCGGCCTTCGTCGAAAACAGGTTGACGATGGGCGTGCAGAACAGCTTCAAGTGCCGCTCGCTGAACTGCGCGATGCGCTGCGCGGCCCATGAATCTTCATGGACGCCTTCGATCGCCACATGCAGCGTCAACGTTCTGCAAGGACCCGTGGCGGCGAGCATCGACGCCGCATCGAGGTCGAGGAAATCGAATTTGTCCGGAAACGCGAAATACTCAGCGAGCAGACGGAACGGCGCCGATTCCTCGCGTTCTTCTTCGATGAGCGCTTCGTGCTCGGCGAAGCCGGCCGCCGCGATAGGAACGCGCTCGAGCGGTATCCAACGTCCCGTGCCGTCCGGCTCGACGAACGCCTTCGCGGCGCGCAGCAATAGCGTATCGATGAGCGCCGTGACGATTTCTCGTTGACCGTGCACATGCATGCGGATGGTCGATGGCGCAATGGATTTGAGCCCGGCGGCCGTCGATGCGGAAGCGAAGGTGATGGCCGCGAGCCCGGTCGTATCGGCGGGCAAGGCTGCATTTGCGGGCGCCGCGGCGCTCGGCAGGTAGCGAGCCGACGCGATGCGCACCGGCGCGAGCGTGACATCGCAGGCCGTGCGAAAACGGCAGGGCTGGGCTTTGCTGACGAGATCGGCCCCGCGCGCGATCTTGACGGGCCCAGTGAGCGCTTCGAAAACCTTCTCGGCGTCGAATTCGACAATCGAGCAGGAAGGGTACGGGCGAAGATACTGCGGATACAGCGTTTGCAGCATGCCTTCAGTGAATTCGGGATAGTCGTCGTGAAGGCGCGTGTCGATGCGCGCGGCCAGTAACGCAAACGATTGCAGCATGCGCTCGACATGAGGGTCGTCGGAATGCTCGCCCGAAATTGCCAGACGTGCGGCGATTTTGGGGTATTTCGCCGCAAAATCATGCAATGAGCGGCGCAGCATGGCGAGTTCGCGTTCGTAATGCGGAAGTAGGTCTTCCATTCAAAATCCGATATCGAGAGGGCAGGCTATTCACGGCTCGCGGCTGGGCCGATATATCGAGCGAGCCGCCTATTATTACCGATATACGATCGCCATCTCGACTAATCAGATTTTTCGGCCGATGCGCGGCGCGGGAGCGGCTCGGCACGCCCGCGCATGCGCAAGCGGCGGCTTTACTCGCCCGGCGCGTACATATCGAGCAGTTTCAGCGTGACGCCGTTGGTCCAGCCGAAGCCATCCTGGAGCGGGTATTCGCCGCCCCCGCCCCCGCCGGCATTAGGCCCCTCGACCACGTACTTTTCGACGAGCTTCTGATCGGACGCATACACCTGTTTCACGTCTGCGAGGAAACGCGTTCCGACGTCCTTGGCGAGCGGGGCGCCCGGCAAGTAATGCTGCACCCCTTTAACCGTTAGCCAATGCAACGGCGCCCAACCGTTAGGCGCATCCCACTGCTGTCCCGTTTGAAACGTCGTCGTTGCGAGGCCGCGCGTTTTCAGCAGTTGATCGGAAACGGCGTGGATCGTTCGGACGGCGCGCTCCGGCCATGCGGCGCGAACGAACAGCGGGTAGACGGCCGCCGCCGACAAATTGTCCCGCAGCTTGCCCAGGCGCCAATCGTAGTCGGCGTAGTAGCCTTTCGGATGCCAAAGATATCGGTTGATGCCTTCCGCTCGGCGCTCGGCTTTCCGAATATAGTCGGCCGTGCATCGGAAATCGAGCGACAGCGCGCACCCTTTCGCGATCGTTGCTTCGAGTGCGAACAATAGGCTATTCAAATCGACCGGGATGATCGAGGTGGTGCGGATGGACGTAAGCGTTTTGTTGTCGCCGAACCAACGCGAGCTGAAATCCCAGCCCGATTCCGCGGCGGCGCGCAGGTCGCGATAAACCTCGTTCGGATTGCGACCCACCGCCTGTTTCGCGGTCGTCACGTCTTCTAGATACGACTCGTCGCGCGGCGTATCGCGTGCGTCCCAGTACCGGTTCAGAACGGTGCCGTCGTTCAGTACCACGACGTTGCGCGTCGCATGTCCGCGCGCCGTCGTAGCGGCTCCCGTCATCCAGTAGGCGTATTCCTTCTTCAGCGCCGGCAAGTACTTCTGATAGACGCGCGGCCCTTCCGCCTTGGCCGCGAGCTGGACCATGAGCGCGAAGAATGGCGGCTGCGACCGGCTCAGATAGTACGTGCGGTTGCCGTTCGGAATGTGCCCGAAGCGATCGATCTCGTAGGCGAAGTCGTCGAGCATATCGTCGACGAGATCCTCATGCCCCGACTCCTGCAGCCCCAGCATCGTGAAATAGGTGTCCCAGTAGTAGCCTTCGCGGAAACGTCCGCCCGGCACGACGTAGGGCTTGGGCAACGGGATCAACGAGCTGTTGGCCGGCACGTCGGCCGCCGTGGTCGTGCGGGTCAGTTTCGGCCAGAGCCAATCGATGTGCTCGCGCAGCGTTTGGCCGCTGGGGGGCGTGATGACGGGCTCGCTCGGTAACGTGAAGTTGGCGAGCACGAACTGCTTCAGGTCGAAGTTCGGTTGCGCCTTCTGTTGCTCGTACGTCTGCACGATCGAGGCCGGGTCGCTGTTCGGCACGGCGTCGACGAATGTCTTCTGGTCGGGGAAGATCTGCTGCGTTTGGACCGCGACGAACAAGTCGCCGTATAGCTCGGAAGGCGGCGGGGGTAGGGAGGCGATGGCATCGGCGCGGCAGACGGACGACGCCGTGAGTCCCGCCAGCAAGACGATGCCCGCGAGCCGGGTCGTGCGCGCGCGTAGAGCGCTTTGGCCGCGCGCAAGGGACGATTCGAACATGACTCCTCCATGGGGTTGAGATGGTTCGTTCTTGGTCCCCTCGTTGTTGTGTCAGCCGGTGCGCTTGTCTCCGTGCGGCAGCTTGGCGATTTTGCCAAAGAAGAAGCGAAAATAAATCAATGGAAAACGTTTGTGCAAGGAGAATCGGTGAAATCGCCGCATTTGCGATCGACCACTACGAACGTGCATAGACTAATTTGTCTATATCGACGATCGGTTTAAAAATCGATGAAGCGGCGAGCGCAACGCTACTCGAACTTTCGCTATAAGCCGGAATGGGCAAATACAGGTGGGATTCGCGTCAATACGCGACTCGATGCGACGAGACACGGCTCGCGCGCAGCGCAAGCGCTGTCGGGCAGCTTACAAGCGGGAGCGTGCGTGGCGGGTATGCAATAGCGGCGCCGAATCGACGCACGCGCCCCGCGGATACGTCTGATGAATCAGCGGCGAACGGAGCGTCGTTGACTGCGCAAATCTTCGCGCACACGCTTGGTGACCAGCACAGCGAGATAGTCGGTGATGTGAGCGCCATCGCTGAACGCTTCCCACGTCTGGCTGACCATCTGCGACACGGTTTCGGGCGGCACGCCCGTATCCTTCGCAATCGATTCCACCAAATCGTCGACGTTCGGCTGGGCCATTTGATTCTCCATGGAGGGCGGACGGAAAGCGCGTACCACTATAGAAGGCCAGCTCGCGCGTATGCCAATTGAATTGACCTATCGGGGCTGCGAGGCTTCGTAGCGCGCCTCGTCGGACGGGCGTATGCACCGTATCCGTGCGGCGCCTGCGAGACGATTTGTCGCGTCCTCCAATCATTTGAACGTCGATTCCCGATTTCCTCAATTTATGGAGAAGCAGGGGGAGGTTGCGCATCGCGAACGCATGATCGTGGTAATCGTCGCCGCACGTCATTGTTCTTATCGGCAAGGGAGCTATGCCGTCGCATATCAAATTTTTCGTTGCTTTGGGCTAAAGAATTATGTCGCTTTGCCGATAATCAATGCGCGACGCGTAGGCCGGTAGGCGCCGCGGCATGATTATCGTTCCTCGCTATATTCAACGAGCATGAAAAAGACAATCTGTGGCATCGCCGCACTCATCTTGGCGGGCTGCGCCAGCGCCGGCCGCATCGGCGATCTGCCGGCCATCACCGATAGCTCAGCTTCCACGACGTTGGTCTTGATTCGGCCCAGTAATGCAATCGGCATGACCAACAGCTACTATGTCGCGTTCGACGGTAAGGACGTTTTCAGCATTCGCTCGGGCGAGAACACGCATTTCGCGATCCCGGCAGGATCTCACACGATCGCCGTGAAATGCTTCGGCGGGTGGTCGCCGACCTGGAAGGAAGACGGCAAGGCATTTGTCGCTGAACGCGGCGGCATCAATTACTTTTCGATTTCACCCAGTATGACGTGCTCGAAGATCGAGCCTGTCGGCGAGGCCGACGGCAAAGCGCTCCTCGCACGCACGACGTTTGTGGATCCGACCAACCCGTCCAACAAAGAAGAAACACCTTCCGGGCCCGCATCCAGCCAGTGCCCCGTTCAATTGCGGCATGGTGTCCGGGAGCCGGTTTGCGCGTCGCAGGCGTTGTCGCCGACGGTCGCACAGTTGCCTGCACCGCCGCTCTCGCGGCCAGCCGCCGAACGTAGCATGGGGCCCGCGCTTTCCGCCGCGGCGACGCCCGCCGCCCCTTCTTCGCTTCATTCACGGACTCAGACGATCACTAAGGTCGTTGCGGGCAAGCAGGTCGTTTGCGAGGTTCCGTTGGCAGGCTCCACCGGCGAACCCATGCAGCAGCGCCAATCGGCTACGACCATCGTACGCATCACGATATCGCCGCCGAGCACAGTCAAACAAGTGACGCTGGCCGAATCGAGCGGCAATACGGCGCTGGACGCCGAAGCGATGAAAGCGGCGGTCGGCACCGTGTGCAGCGGGCTCGAGCGACGTTTTGCGTTCCTCCAACCTTACGAGTTCGGTCCGTCGACGGAGCCCGCCGCAAATCGCTGATCGAGCAGCGAGCGCACCACGCGCACAGAAAGTTCGCCGGGGCGGGGGCTCCGTTAGAGGCGTGCGATCGCGTGGTCGGGCGTCGCTCGGCAGCGCGCCGCTGCGAGCGGGCTCATGCGAGCAGGCCGCGGTCATCGTTCCAACTTATCGATCTGCTATCGTTCGCCCGTCCTCAGCCTTCCTTAGGAACCCGGGGGCGAGGCGCAGCTTGTCGGCCGTAATCTGGTGCCACATGCAACTTCCGCGTGGGTGCAACGGTCGGAGGCTCAGGTGCAGGTATGGATAGTTAGAACGATTCGTATGAACGGACTCATGAGACTCGAGCAGGTGACGATCGTCCTCGTCGAGGACGATCCCTCCAGCAGACAGTCGCTCGCAATGGTGCTCGAAGCCGAGGGCGCGCGAGTCGTGGCCGCGGCCGATGCGGAAGAAGGCATCGAAGCGGCGCTGAGCCTGGCGCCCGATGTCGTCGTCTGCGACATCGATTTGCCTGCCATGGACGGTTTTTACCTCATTCAACGTTTGCGCGAGGACGAGATCCGCAACGGCCGCTCGCCTGCCGTTGCGGTCGCGATCACCGGGCATGCCAACGAAGCATACCGGCTGCGCAGCATCGGCGAAGGATTTCATCACTTCGTCAGAAAGCCCGCGGACCCCGAGCGTCTCATCGCGCTTCTCGCCGATGCCGTCGATGCGCGCGCGCTAGGATAGTGCCGCGCGCCGGTTCGTCCCGAGCCGCGCTGCCCTCACGTGCGGAAGTTTTTGCAAAAGCGGACTGTCAAAGTTGCTTTAGCAACTATTCGACCCTGTGATTCGGGCCGCTGACGCGGCCCAAGCATGGCGCGGTGAAGTATGCCGGATCGATCGTGCGGCCGCGTGCCTTCGTTCATGGCAACGACGCGTCGCGTGGAGGAGGGGCGGCGAATCGATGCAGGCATGCGTCGTGCTTCCATGGTCGCCAGCGGCAATATACGTGTCGCATTTCCTCCAAACGAAAGCCGCCGTCATGCGTCCGGATAGCTTCGCCAGCGATAGCCAGTCGTTCTCGCCGCCACCAGAGCAGGTGGTTCCTCCCGAGGAACGTTTGCGGATCCTGCTCGAGTCCGTGCAGGACTACGCGATCTACATGCTCGACGCCGACGGCGTGATCGTCAGTTGGAACAGCGGCGCCGAAAAGATCAAGGGCTACACGGCGCAGGAGGTCATCGGGCAACACGTCTCGATCTTTTATCCACCGGACGACATCGCCAATGGCAAGCCCGAGGCGGAACTCGCCGTTGCGGCGCGTACCGGCCGAGTGGAGGACGAAGGCTGGCGCGTGCGCAAAGACGGGACGATGTTTTGGGCGAATGTCGTGCTCACGGCCGTCTATGCCGTGGGCGGCGACGGCCGCCAAGTCCGCGGCTATGCCAAAGTCACGCGCGACATGACCGAGCGCAAGCGCTT
Organism: Trinickia sp. Y13; assembly: GCF_029522115.1. Taxonomy (GTDB): domain Bacteria; phylum Pseudomonadota; class Gammaproteobacteria; order Burkholderiales; family Burkholderiaceae; genus Trinickia. Next base: position 96,513 of record NZ_JAKWFK010000008.1, read on the forward strand.
GCGCGAGTTGGAAGCCGCGAGCCAACACATGAACGAGTTCTTGGCGACGCTCGCCCATGAACTGCGCAACCCGCTCGCGCCCGTCAGCAACGCGCTGAGCGTCATGATGCTGGAGCCGCTCGTGAGTCCGACGCTGCGACAGTGCCGCGATATGATCGACCGGCAGATCTCGCATTTGACGCGGCTCGTCGACGATCTGCTCGACGCGGGTCGCGTGACCACGGGCAAGGTGTCGCTGCGCCTTGCGCCCGTCGATCTGTCGGAAGTCGTCGTGCGCGCCGTCGAGATGACCCGGCCGCACGTCTCGTTGCGCCAGCAAACGGTCGATGTGCAGACCGCGGCGGGGCGCATCGTGGTCAATGGCGATGCGACGCGGCTCGTCCAAGTCGTGCAAAGCCTGCTGAACAATGCATCGAAGTTTTCGGAGCAGGGCGGCCGGATCACCGTCAGCATCGACAAGATCGGCCGTACGTTCGCGCGCTTGCGCGTGACCGACGAGGGCTGCGGCATCGAGGCGAGCGCACTCGATTCGATCTTCGATTTGTTCGTGCAAGCCGACAATCGTTTCGAGCGCAGGGAGAGCGGGTTGGGCATCGGTCTGACGTTGTGCCGCTGGCTGGTCGAAATGCATGGCGGGTCGATCAACGCGACGAGCGACGGGTTGGGGCGCGGCGCCACCTTCGCGGTGAAGCTGCCGCTGTACGCCGTTCAGGGCGCCGCCAACGATGAAGGCATGGGCGAGGATGTCGCGAGCAATCGGCTGCGCGGCGCGCTGGCCGTGCTCGTCGTGGACGACAATCGCGATTCCGCCGATAGCATGGCCATGTTGTTGCGCATGATGGGGCACCGCGTGCAGGTTGCCTACAGCGGCGCACAAGCGGTGCAGCTCGCCGAACGCGCGGATACGATCGACGCCGCCCTCATCGACTTGGCCATGCCGGGGGCGGACGGATACACGGTGCTGCGTCAGTTGAAGGGCAAGAAAGCGACGCGCGGCGCGCGTTTCGCAGCGATGACGGGCTTCGGCCAGGAAAGCGATGTCGCGCGCTCGCTTGCCAAGGGCTTTGATCTGCACCTCACCAAGCCCGTGCAGTTGCCGCTGCTCGAATCGTTGCTGGTGCCGGCAGGCGAGCGCGGCCGCACCCCGTGACTACCGTGGCTCGCCCCTCGAATACGGGGAGATGGCGCAAGACTAGCGCGCCCAATCGCGGGCGCGCGCGCCACGTTTGAGTTCAGGTCAGCGGCAGATCGATGTATTTCTTGAACGGTGCGCGTTGCGTCAAACGCTGATACCAGCGCTCGAGGCTCGGCATCGGCGGACGATCGATCCCCTCTACACCGAACCAACGCTTCGCGAATGCGCCAAGGACGATGTCGGCGAGCGTGAAGCGGTCGCCTTCGATGTGAAAGCGCCCCTGAAGGTGCGCGTCGAGAACTTTCCAGCGAACGACGAGTGTTTTGAGGTTGGACGCGAGCGCGATCATGTCCCGGTCTTGCGCGGGCGTGCGCACGAGTGTCATGAACACGGGGCGTTCCGCGGGGGCGAGGGTCGAGAGCGACCAATCGAGCCAGCGGTCGATACTGGCGCGCAGCTTCGGTTCGCTGGGATACAGGGCGCTCGAAGCGCCATATTGCATCGCGAGATAGCGCACAATGGCGTTCGATTCCCATAGGACGAAGGCGCCGTCGACGAGCGTCGGCACTTGCCCGTTCGGGTTGAGCTCGCGGTAGTCCGGATCGTTGACTCGGCCGAATTGCAGTCCGGCATCGATCCGCTCGAACGGGAGGCCGAGCTCGTCGCAGCACCACAGCACCTTTTGCACGTTGACCGAGTTGGCACGTCCCCAAATCTTCAGCATTACCTGTCCTCCGAAAGAATGCGGCGACGCCTCGAAACGAGGCAGCCGGCGCGCGGTTTGTACAATACGCCGAATTCAAAACGGCAAAGCGAGGATCGACCCGCCATGGCACGCCTAATTCCCGATGATTGGAAGAATTTGGCCGCAACCGGCGCCGCGCAACGCGAGCGCGAAACGCTCACGTTGCTCGAGGCCGCGTTGCCCGAGGGTTACACCGTATATCACGGCGTGCATTGGACTCGCCTGAATCGGGCTTTCTCCGTATTCGGCGAGGCCGACTTCGTTATCGTGAGCCCGGCCGGGCGCGTCATGCTCGTCGAACAAAAGGCAGGGTTCTTGCGGGAAACGCCGAAAGGGCTCGTGAAGGTCTATCTGCAAACCGAGCGCAACGTCTCCATTCAGCTGGCTCAGACCATCGAGCGAATGCATCGCCGGTTCACCGCAGCCTTCGGCGCCGGCACCTACTGTATCGAAGCGCTGTTGTTTTGTCCCGATTATGTCGTCAAGCAGACCGCGATCGCGGGCATCCCGCCCGAGGGCATCGTCGATGCCACTCGAAAGGATTGTCTGGTTTCGATCATCCTTGCGGCGTTGCCAGCCGACGAGCCGAAGCTGCCCTGTGCCGCCAAGATCCATCACTTTTTGTCGGACGAGTTGTCGCTGACACCCGATACGAGCGCGCTGGTCGGCCAGGCGGGCACGCTGGTGACGCGCTTGTCCGGCGGCTTGGCCACATGGGCGCGCCGGCTCGAATTCTCGCCGTTTCGTCTGCGCGTAGTCGGCACGGCGGGCTCGGGCAAGACTCAGTTGGCCGTGCAAGTGATGAAGGATGCGGCCGCGAGCGGCAAGCGCGTGCTGTACGTTTGCTTCAACCGGCCGCTGGCCGACCATATCGCGCGGGTCGCGCCCGAGGGTGCGAAGGTCGCCAATTACCATCAGTTGTGCGATTGGATCGCGAGAGATGTCGGCGCGGTGCAGGATTTTCAGACGACGGAGGCATTCGGCCGGCTTGAAACGGTATTTGCCGACGCGCCGATCGGCGAGCGGTGGACCTTCGACGTCTTGATCGTCGACGAGGGCCAGGACTTTCAAGAGGCATGGGTAGCCGCCCTGTCGCGTCTGATTCGTCCGGAAGGCGCTTGGTGGTGGCTGGAAGATCCGCTGCAGAACCTCTATATGCGCGAACCGGTTGCATTGCCCGGATGGACGGTGTTGACGGAGACGACGAACTATCGCAGCCCGCGAGACATTTTGGATTTCGTGCGCGAGAAGGTGGGGGGCGCGGTGCCGCGTGCGGCAGGTCTGGTCGCGGGGAGTCCCTTCGACGGCTCAGATATTTCGATCGCTTCGTACGACGAAGCCGCTGGCGAGACCGTCGTCGATTCGACCAAGCGCGCCATCACGCAGGCGCTTTCGTTGGGGTTCCGCAAGCAAGACATCGCGGTGTTGTCGTTCCGCGGCCGCGAAGGCTCGGCCCTCACCGCGCTCGAACATCTGGGGCCGCACCGGCTACGCAGCTTTACGGGCAAGTACGATTTATTCGGCAGCCCGGAGTACCGCGACGGCGACGTGCTGCTCGAGTCGATCTATCGCTTCAAAGGGCAGTCGGCGCCGTGTGTGGTGCTGACGGAAGTCGACTTCGAGGCCTTTGACGAACGTGCGGCCCGCAAGCTGTTCGTGGGGGCGACGCGCGCCACAATGAAGCTGATCGTAGTCGCGTCGCGCCGCGCAGCCCCAATGCTCGGCGCGATCATTTGAGGTCATACGTCAAATCAATTTGGCGGAGGGCTATTTCATATACGCTGCTTGTTATTCAAAGATAAACCGAGCGCTAGAAAACGTTTCCATGTTCCAGGAGCTATTTACCGGCTGTCGAATATACGAATCGACCCATGATGCAATGCGCCATTTGATTTGGATCAAGTTATTAGACTGGCGCGCTGAGCGGTAGCCGAGGATAGGCGCCAAGCCAGTGCTTGCAGAATAGGCCGAAACCCTTTGCTGGCGGGCATTTTGGGGTGCCGCGCGTGCGCTTTGAAAAGTACGATTTTTACGGTTTAACGATAACCCCTCCCTAATCTAACCGGGTGGATTTATCGCTCTCTAAAATCGCATGACGGATTGTCGAACCCCGGATTGCGACAAAATCCTTCTCCATGTTTTCCCTAGAATTGCTTGTAGAATAAAAATTCTATTGTTAGTCTTTGCTTGACCTCGGTGGTTATGTAGAGGGGGCAGGGGCGAGCGGCTCCATTATTTGTTTTCCGTTCGTCACCGCACAATTGAAACGCCGTCGCGCACGCGACGGTTCAAATGCTTGGCGACGGAGTCCTTATGTCGAATGCTACCCGTGACGCGGTTGAACAGTATTGCGTAGGCGACGTCGTAACGCTCAAAGCGGGCGGCTCGCGCATGACAGTGACGGCCATCACCGCCGAAGGCGTGCTGTGCCAATGGTTCGACGAACACGGGGAATTTCGGCAGGGCGTATTCGCACGCGAGGTGCTCGGCTGGGAGCCCCGCTCCATTCCGCCTGGGCTCGTTCACGTTCGCGGGTACGGCGCCGGCGCGTGGACCAACTCGCTGACAGCGGGCGCCACGTTCGCGCGCACGGCCCTCAAATCCGCTGTCTAACCGAACAAAAACAGGCGGCGCAATCGCGCTGGCAGCGCGACGACACCGCGCTGCCGCGCTGTCTCAGCGGTTGTGATCGCGCTTGGCCGCGCGCTGTTCGATACGCGAGAACAGTGCGGCCGAGAATGCGGTCATGCTCAGTAGCCGGCGCTTTGCCGTGATGGAGCGAGCGATGCCGGGTGGGGGATTGGGCAGGAACGCCCAGTAAAGCGCGAGCAGCCAGCCGAACACGGTCCAGCCCATACATGCGTTGAACAGCGCGATCGTAAGCAGGTCATGGCGGCCTCGGCGGTCTGCGACGATGGCCGGCAAAAAGTAAATCGCCAGGGCAAACACGACCTCTACGACTTCTAAGGCTACGTGGCCCAACATGGCACTCGCCTCGAAGAGTGGGGTGAGTTCGATTGTCGCGCATTCGGGACGGCTGCGCACGGCGATCGGGTCTATCATGTGCGCTTTGACTGCCACAGCCCACCGCCATGACAGCACATGATGCGAAGCAGCAAAGCAAATCGATAGATCCGCACGCATTAACACAGTTCGTCGAACGCAAATGGGATGAAGAAATCGTCCCCGCTCTGACCGAATACATCGCGATTCCCGCCAAAAGCCCCGCATTCGATGCCGATTGGCAAAAGCATGGCTACCTCGAGCGCGTCGTGACCGATGCCGCGAGCTGGGCGCAAGCGCAGCGGGTGCAAGGCCTTAAGCTCGAGATCGTGCGCTTGCCGGGGCGCACACCCGTGATCTTTTTCGAGGCGCCCGCCACGGCGCCCGGCAGCACCGACACTGTCGTGCTATATGGCCATCTCGACAAGCAGCCCGAGTTCGACGGATGGCGAAAGGATCTCGGCCCCTGGACGCCGAAGTACGAGCACGGCAAGCTGTACGGCCGCGGCGGCGCCGACGATGGATATGCCATTTACGCGAGCATGTGCGCGCTTGCCGCGCTCGACGAGCAGGGTGTGGCACGCCCTCGCTGCGTCGGTCTGATCGAGACGTGCGAAGAATCGGGCAGCTACGATCTGCTGCCCTATGTCGATGCGCTGCGCGAACGCCTCGGCAATGTCGCGCTCGTCGTCTGTCTCGATTCGGGCGCCGGCAATTACGATCAACTTTGGTTGACTACGTCGCTGCGTGGTCTCGTCGGCGGTTCGCTCGAAGTTCAGGTGCTCGACGAGGGCGTTCATTCGGGCTCTTACGGCGGCATCGTGCCATCGAGCTTTCGCGTCATGCGGCAATTGTTCGAACGCCTGGAAGATGCGGCGACGGGCAATCTATTGCCGGCGGCCTTCCACTGCGAGATACCGCCCAGCCGGGAGGCGGAAGCGCGAGCCACGGCCGCCATTCTTGGCGACGAAGTGTGGAAGGCATCGCCTTGGGCCTGCGGGCAGGATGGCAAGCCGGTATTGCCGGTGACGACCGACCCCTACGAAGCGCTGCTCAATGCGACCTGGCGGCCTTCGCTTTCGGTCACGGGCGCCGAAGGGTTGCCTGCCCTCGCGAGCGCGGGCAATGTACTGCGTCCGCGAACGGCCTTCAAACTCTCGCTGCGGGTGCCGGCGCTCGTCGATGCGGCGCGTGCGGTTGCCGATCTCAAGGCGCTGCTCGAGCTCGATCCGCCCTATAACGCGAAGGTAACGTTCAAGCCGGATGCGAGCGCGAACGGCTGGAACGCGCCGGATCTCGCGCCGTGGCTCGCGCAAGCGGTCAACGACGCATCGCGCGCGCATTTCGGCGCCGATTGCGCCTTTATCGGGCAAGGCGGCACTATCCCGTTGATGAACGTATTGCAGGAAGGGTTTCCGCAGTCGCAGTTCGTCGTCTGCGGCGTGCTGGGTCCGAAATCGAATGCCCATGGGCCGAACGAATTCTTGCACGTCCCGTTCGCCAAGAAGTTGACGGCTGCAATGGCGCATGTGATCTCGGCAACGCCATAACGCGCAGGGTCTTTCTTTGAGCGCGGATGCCGCGGGCGTCCGCGAATCGCACTCGCATCATGAACGACAGTGGACAATAACAAACGAGGTTCGACGTGGCGATATTGATTCTCGGCTTGCTCATTTTTATCGGTGTTCATAGCACGCGGCTCGTCGCCCCGGCATGGCGCAACGAGCAGGCCGCTCGATTCGGCGAGCATGGATGGAAAGGCCTATATTCCGTCGCCTCGCTCGTGGGATTCGTACTGATCGTGTGGGGTTATGGCGTCGCGAGGCGAACGCCGGCCGTATTGTGGTCCCCGCCCATTGGCGCCCGGCATCTCACGGCACTGCTCGTAGCGCTCGCGTTCGTGTTGATCGCCGCCGCTTACGTGCCGGGCAATCGGATCAAGCGAACGATCGGGCATCCGATGATGGTGGGCGTCGCCGTCTGGGCGCTGGCTCATCTGCTTGCGAACGGCACGCTCAACGCCGTCCTGCTCTTCGGCGTCTTTCTGATTTGGGGCGCGGTCGGCGCGGTCGTTTCGCGGCGGCGCGATCGGATGGCCGGCGTGCAATATCCGGCCGGTACCGTTTCGGGCGATACGAAAGTCGTGATCGTCGGCTTGATCGCCTGGGCGCTGTTCGCCTTCGTGCTGCATCGCTGGCTGATCGGCATGAGCCCGCTCGGCTGAGCGGGTATCGTGGCGGCGCTCGGCCGCTCAGTCCATGGCGAGGATCGCTCGTGCGACTTCGGGCGGCGCCAAGCCGATCGTCAACTCGGGCGTGCCGTGCCAGTGCGCGCAACGACGAAGCGCGCGGCGTAGCTCGGCAAGCATCGACGCGCCGGCGCGCACCCCAGGCTCGAGATGGAGCGACTTCAATTCGAACACGCCTCGTTCGCGATGCGCTTTCGCGTCGACGCGCCCAATCAGTTTGCCGCGATGAAGAATGGGCAGGCAGAAGTAGCCGTACTTGCGTTTGGCCGCCGGCGTGTAGCATTCGATCGCGTAGTCGAAGTCGAATAGGGCGGCTGCGCGTTTGCGGTCCCACACGACCGGATCGAACGGCGAGAGCAACGTGGTAACCGTCGAGCGTAGACGCCCCTGGGCGGCATCCTCGATCAACGGCGTCAACTCGGTCGGCACGAAAGCATCCTGTTTCCATCCTTCTACGCGCACGACGATGGCCTCGCCCCGATCGGCCAGCGCATGAAGCTCGGCCGTGTAGGGGCGGCGCTCGATTCGATAGTAATCGGCAATCCAGTCGGCACGGCTGACGCCCAAGGCACGGCAGGTTCGGGCGACGAGCGTTTGCGACACGGTGTCGGCCGGCGGCAGATCGCGCTCGTCGTTCCAGTTGGGCATCACGCGCTCGGCGATGTCATACACGCGATGAAAGTTGTGCCGGTGCGCGACCATCAGGCGCCCCAGTGTGAAGAGCACTTCCAAGTGGCGTTTTTCCGGCTTCCAATCCCACCAGCCATTGCCGCGGCCCGCTTCGCGGGCGAAGTCCGCCGCGCGTACCGGCCCGTGCTCGCGCACGCGAGCGAGCAGGCGCTCGATTTCGTCCCGGTGTCGTTTATGCCAATCGGCCGCGTATTTCCAGCCCATCTTGCTCGGATCGAGCATGCGGTGGCGCACGAGCCCGTAGTCTTCGATCGGCACGAAACAAGCCTCGTGCGACCAATATTCGAACAGGCGCCCTTCGGCGAGGTGCTCGTCGAGCCACTGCGGATGGTACGGGCCGATGCGGCTGAACAGGACGAAATACGGGCTGCGCGCAACGACGTGAATCGTATCGATCTGTAATTGCGCCATGCGGCGAATGGCGGCCAGCACGTCGTCTTTGTTTGCTTTTCGGCGCGGGGGCGATAGTAGCCCCTGCGCAGCCAAATGTAGTGTGCGCGCGGCGGCCAGCGGGATCGTCGTCATTGGCAGGGTCTCGCGATACCTATCGTGCTTGGCGGATGTCGAAGCGTACACCGGCGGTGCGCTTCATGCATTCGGGCCAAGCAAGGACGGCCGCCGGCCCCAACGAAGGGCGGCCGTACTCGACGCGGCGTCGCTGACTATCGAGAAAGCGGCCGCGGAAAGAGCGGGCGAACCAGAAGCGGGGCGAGCCCAGCGACGAACCAGACGAGCGTCCACGACGTGGCCGCGAGCAGATGCGCCAGCCCGAGCGGCACGAGAAAAAGGCCGGCGTACACGAGCGCGTTGGCCATGCCGAGCGCGGTGCCTGCGCGCGCCGGTCCCGCGAGCGTCGCGAGTTCTGCGTAAGCCACGCCGTGCCATGCCGACACGCACACACCGGCGACGACGGTTATGACGACGATGGCGGCGACGGGCGCCGCGTGCCCAAGCGCTACGACCGCGGTCAATGCGGCGAAAGGCAAGGCCGCTGCGATCGTGGAGCCGCGCAGATAAGCGCGCCGATTGCCGTGACGATCCGTATAACGGCCGCTCCATACGCGCATTGCCATCGCGCCCACCTGCAGCGACGCCATCGCCGCGCTGATGCCGAACGTGCCGAGGTGCCCGAAGTCGTGCAAAAACACGGTCCCGAGCGTCAGGATGGCGAACTGAGGCACGCATAGCAAGGCAATGCCCAGCGCCACCCGCCATATCTGCATTTCGCGCAGCGCGCTGGGTTGGTTCGCGGGCGCGCTCGGCCGTGCCGCGCTCGGCGCGGCCGATGCGTCGGGCGGCTCGCGGAGCCAGCGCAGCGCGAAGATCGCAGGCGCCGCACACATGAGCGCCAGCACGCTGTAGACGGCGGCAAAGCCGTGCGCCGAAGCGAGCCACGGCAGCAACGAGGCGCCGATGCCGCCGCCCATCGGTACGGCGGTCTGCCGGATGCTCATGGCGATGCCGCGTTCGCCTTCCTTGAACCAACTCATGATCGCGCGGCCGCTCGAGCCGTTGACGCTACCGCCCAGCAAGCCGACGAGCGCCATGGCGAGCACGAGCAGCCATAACGCCGGGATGGCCGTGGGCGAGGGGACGAGATAAAGCGCCATGGATAGCAGCGCGAGCGCGGTCCCGAGCAATCCGGCGACGAGCACCGGCCGATCGCCGAACCGATCGGTGGCCACGCCCCACGGCAACTCGGACAGCGCGATCCCCAGCCCGGTAGCGCCTAGCACGAGACCGAGTTGCGCATTGCCGAGCTGGTAGCCCGTGCGCATCCAGACAGCCGTCGTCGGAATGCCCGCGGCTACAGCGGAAAAAGCGGCATTCGCGGCGACGCCGACACCCAGCACTTTCCATCGATGTGACGCACCGAGCGTCTTTGTCCGTGTATCGACGAGATATTGCGCATCCATAGGTTGCTCCGCAGCAGATTTGACGGAGGCAGTGTCCCACCCTATCATCGTGCTGAAAATCGGATAATTTAAAACCTTCCGTTCGGAAAAACAGGACGATATGAGCCAAGCGAACTTCGATGTAGCGGCGCTGCGCAGCTTCGTCACGGGCATGGACTTGGGCAGCTTCGCGAAGGCGGCGGACCGCGTGGGCCGCTCCACTTCTGCGGTCAGCGCGCAAATCAGAAAGTTGGAAGAGCAGGTGGGCGCGCCGCTGTTTCGCAAGGCGGGCCGCGGTCTAGGGCTGACGGATGCGGGCGAGGTGATGCTGCGTTATGCGCGCCGGCTGGTCGAACTCAACGACGAGGCGGTCGCCGCTGCCAGGGGCACCGATCTCGAGGGCTGGGTGCGACTGGGTCTGCAGGAGGACTTCGGCGAGTCGTTGCTGCCGGGCGTTCTCGGGCGCTTTGCGCGGGCGCACCCGAAAGTGCGCATTGAAGCGCGCGTCGCGCGCAATGCCGAGCTGACGGAGCGGCTCGACGCCGGCGAGCTCGATCTCGCGCTGGTATGGGACGACTTCAAGCTTGGGATGCGCTCGCGGCGCGCGTCGGGCGCTAGCGTCGATGTCGCCAAGCCCGCCATGCATTGGATCGGCTCGGACGCGCTGCAATGGACGCGCGACAGTGGCGAACCGTTGCCGCTCGTATTGTTCGACGGTGCGTGCGTGGTGTGTTCGCTTGCAACCGACGCACTCGATCGCGCGGGTATCGCATGGCGCGTTGCGCTGACCAGCCCGAGCCTCGCCGGGTTGTGGGCCGCCGCCGCAGCGGGGCTTGGCCTCACCGTGCGCACGGCCTATGGCTTGCCGCAGACGGTGCGTACCATCGATCCGGTCGCATACGGTTTGCCCGCGTTGCCCGCCCTGGGTCTGACGTTGCTGCGCGCATCGAGCGTGGCCGCGCCGCCGGTCGATCAGCTCGCGCAGATCGTGGTCGACGCCGTGCGTGGGTTCGCGAGCGAGCGGGGCGTCGAGCGCATCGCCGCTTGAGTGAGCGCCTGGCTCGGGTATGAACAAGGTTCGTAAATATGCGAAGCTTCGCATATTACGAATCCCGGCCGATCCTCGTCAACGGTGCCGCGCCCTCGACGCCGCGCGCACCGCGAACATCCATTCGTTCACGCGAAGCGTGTGCGCTGGGAGCAGCGGATGGAAGTGGAGCATCGGGCAGGAAGCTCACCGGCCCGGCGTCGTCACGACCGGGTTCTGCATTGCCTCGTTGATTTTCTGGAGATAGCTCGCGCCCGAGGGATTGGTCGGATCCGCGTTCCCCGACACGTAGTAGGAGAGCCCTTGCTTGAGTCCGCCGTGATCGGCAATGCGCAGCGCGTCGTTCGCCGCGGCCATCCGCACTTGAACCGTCACGCTGTTCTCGTACTCGGACTTCGTCACCACTTGACCACCCAACCTCGGATCGCCCGGCCCACCCTTCGACCACGGCCCGCCATCGAGGTAGTATTGGGAGATTTGCCCGAGCCCCAGCGACGTGTTGTTCTGCGGCGCTCGATCGAGGTCGCCGACGTGGCGCATGCCACTTTGGTAGCCGCCCGTAAATGCGCCCGATTCCACCTGCAGTTGAGCGCGAAGCATGTTCGGATCGAGCCCATATTCGCGCGCGGTTCTGTCGACCAAGCGGCCGAAATCGGCTTGGTTCTTCACCTGCGCATCCGACTGCTTTTCATCGCCGCGTATCACAGGCTTGAATTGCGGGTGCGTCGACCGGGCCGCTTGATCGACGCTGGTGGCCCGCGAAGTCGGTCCCGTGGACACATCGCCCTTCCCGGACGAAACTTCCAACCGCTGGGTGGGGTGTTGCGTCGACTGGGGATTTGACGGATTTGTCGAGTTGGACGAATCCCCATGGTTCGTCGGGTGCTTGGAATGCGCGTGGCGCGACACGTGCTTTCCGTGCGTGCTGTTCGCCCCGTGCATCCCTCTCTGCCCCGTGAGCTTGGCATTTTCGAAGCGCAACTTCGACATCAATTGCGTCAACGACGTATGCAACTGCTGATTCAGTTGATTCAAAGACTCTTGCGGATTCGCCGCGAAATCGCGAATCGATGCTTCACTGAAATTGAAGGATACCGCAGGGGTTTTCATGAGACGGTCCCGGTTGGTCAGGTATTGGCGGTAAAGATGATCCGCCCGGGGCAGGCTCCGCGTACGTCCTGCGAAGCGCAGTCCCGTCATGCGAAGCACATCCGCTTCCCCTTTTCCGGCGCAGTCCCTTTCAGTTCCTCGTCCGCGACGATCGGCTCGGTTCGGGCCCGCCCGCGCATGGTTATCGCGATGACTATCGACTGCCCGAACCTTCCGAACACGGCCGTACCTCTTGATCTGACCTCCACTTCCGAGGCGCCGGCCGACGCCCGCCCCACGGCCGAACCGTAGGGCAGCGGCATGCTCCAGGCGAGAGGAACGCTAGCGTTCTTGCCGGCGCGCTCGTACACAACGCGCCCCATGCCTCGCGCGCGGCGCGCCGAACGGCTGATGTGCTGTCCGAGCGCGTAGCGTCGTCGAGCACGGCGGCCGATGCCAAAGCCCTCATCACCGAGGCGCCCGAATTGCGTCGGCAAGCGGCGGACCTTCATCCGATTACCTTCGCCACGGATTTCAGCGAGGCGTTCGGAACCTTAACTCGGGCGTAGAACCTCAAGTTTTACGCTTACCTTGTGGGTGCCCCTGGCTCATGGCATGGCTTACCGCTTGGCTTGCGGCGTCCCGGAGCCGAGGGCGCATCGCCTGAAGCGCTCAGCGAGATAACGAAGAACCTACCCCCGCGTCCCCCGGGCGATCTCGTCGCCCGCGTTGGGCGAAAGCTTGCGCGTGATGGGGATGGACCCGAGCGAGAACAGACCGACGACCACGAACGACGGCCAGAAATCCGACCACATCGCATGCGTGTGGCCGTGCAGCGCGCGCGCGATCTGCAACACGATCCCGCCCACCGTCACACCGAGGCCAAGAGACATCTGTTGCACGACGCTGCCGAGGCTCGTTGCGCGGCCAACGTCCCGGCTCGCGATCTCCGCATAGATCATCGAGTTCAACGCAGTGAACTGAAGGGCAGGAAAGAAGCCTCCTAGCAACACGACGAGCCACATCGTCCAGACCGGGGTGCCCGGGAAAAAGGCGCCGTAGGCGGCGATCGCGATGCTCGAGAACACGGCGTTGTAGATCAGTACCTTGCGGAAACCGAACTTGCGCAACACCGAGGAAGTCAACGAGCGCATGAACATGCTGCCGAAGGCCGAGGCGCAGGTGATCGCCCCCGATTGAAAGGCCGACATGCCAAGCCCTTCCTGTAGCGCCAGCGGCAGCAGGAACGGTACGGCGCCTAGGCCGATTCGGAACATCGAGCCGCCCAGCACGCTCGCGCGAAACGTCGGCGCGCTGAGCAGGCGCAGGTCGAGCAAGGGCCGTAGCGCGCGCTGCGCATACAGCACGTAGAACGAGAGCAGCAAGGCCCCGGTCACGCACATTTCGTAGGCGGCGCGGTCGGACACGAGTTCGCTGCCGATCAGCGAAAGGCCGAGCAGAAGGAGTGATGCGCCGCTAGCCGAGAGCATGAAGCCGAACCAATCGAGCGGGCCGGGATGCGGTTCGTGTGTGTTGACGATGTGACGGTTCGTCAGATAGATGCCGAGAATACCGACGGGCACGTTGACGAAAAAGATGAGCCGCCAGTGCAGGTACGTGGTGATGAAGCCGCCCAGCAGCGGCGCCGCGGCCGGCGCGAACATGGCAGGCAAGCTCAGGTAGTTCATGGCCCGCACGAATTCGCTCTTGGGGACGGCGCGAAAAATGATGATGCGGCCGACGGGGACCATCATTGCGCCGCCGATGCCCTGCAGGAAGCGCGCGACCGTGAAGACGGGCAGCGAGCGCGCGACGGCGCACATGATCGAACCTGCGATGAAGATGCCGATGGCCGTGCGAAAGACGGTGCGCGCCCCAAACCGATCGGCAAGCCATCCGCAAATCGGAATGAACACGCCGAGCCCGACGACGTAGCTCGTGATGGCCACCTTCAGGGCGACCGGGTCGCTGCCGAAATCGCGCGCCATCGCAGGCAATGCCGTGACGATGATGTTGCCGTCGACGCTCTCCATGAACATGGCGCAAGCCACGATCAGCGGGGCGAGAAAGGCTTTGATGGCAAGCGGCATGGACGAGCGGCGCTGCAACGGCGAATCGCGGGCAAGGACGCAAAGCAGCGATTATGCGCCGACTCTCGCAACCGTGCGTACGAACGCGCAAGAGATTGTTGTGCGCGCAACGAAAATGGCCGATCCGGCAAACGGGGCCGGACCGGCATACGACGAACTCCACCCTGCGTTCGAGCTTACCGTCCGCTTACGGGCAATCTACCGCGAGCCCGGTTCAGGCGGTTTTACGGCTCATTGCTCGAACGGATGGGCGCTCACGTACGAGGCCAGTTTCGACATGACGAAGCTGCCCCAACCGGTCGGGTAGTCCCAGCCGGTGGTGGCTTTGTAGCCGTGGCCGCTGTAGCCGTTGTTGCCGGATGTCACGTCGTGGACGAGCGATGGCGTCGATCTCACGGCGCTATAGATGCTCGAAGCGGGGAACCCCAGCGAGTTGGCGTGAGCCGATTGCAGCCGCGCCCACAAGCCGACGAAGATCGGCGAAGACAGGCTCGTGCCGCCTATCTGCTGGATTTGGCCGTAGTTGTAGACGAGCGCTCCCGAGCCTTGCGCCGCGTCGAACGAAATGTCGGGCACGGCGCGCCCGCTCGGCTTGGGGCTCACCGAAAGCGCCCTTTGCCAAGAAGGCACGGGCTCGACCACGCTGACGCCGCCGGTCGAGGCCCAGAGTTTGCCGTTGCCGTCGAGCCCTTCGTTCCATACCGTTTCCTTGGCCCACCTGCCGCTAGAGGTGAAAAGCGTCGTTCCACCGACGGCGATCACATTGGGCGACGATGCGGGCCATGATATCGAGTACGTGCTGCCGTCGGGATATCCGCGGTTGTTGCACTCGTAGACGCCTTCGTCTCCCGACGAAACCGAGAACGTCTGCCCTTGCGCCACGGCTGCGGCAAAGATCTGATCCTCGGCGGCCACGGTGCCGTCGGCCTGAGCGTCGGTTTCGCACCAGCCGAGCGAGACGTTGATGACCTTGGCCGCGTTGTCGCTGACGGCTTGATTGAACGCCTGCGTCAAGCCCGTGTTGCCCGATGCGTCCATGTCGGCTTCATAGAAGATCAACTGGTTGACCGCGCCGCCAGCTGCGCCGACGATATCTTGGCTGTCGAGGTCCCATTCTCCTTGGCCTTCTTGATCGTCGCTGTAATTGCCGCTGGGGTCGCCCGTTTGCACGGCGGCGACGTTCACTTGCGCCAAACCGTTTGCATCGGTGAATTGGTTCAGATCCTGTGTGGCCTGGCCCGCGCCGCCGATCGTGATCACGCCCACCGTCGTTTGCGATGCGCTCGGCAGGCTCGCCGCGCCATAGATCGAGCCGAATTCGAGCGGGTAATGCCCCGTCTCGGTCCCGGCCGCATGAGGCTTCGGCTGCGTACGCGGGCCTCTGACCGCCATCGTATGGGCCAACGTCACGTTTTGCAGGCCTAGCACGGACAACACGGTATCGCCGAGCGCTTCAGGCACTTGCGCCGGCGCCGAATTGGCCACGACCGTGCGCTCGCCCTTGCGGAAGTGAACGAGCGGCGTATTGAAAGCTGTCTTCACTGTGCCGACCGTGCCGTCGGCGGAGATCAGCAGGCGGTTTTTCGAAACCCGAATGTTGACGAACCCGCTTTTTCGCAAGTGCGCGACGACCTTTTGCACTTGGGCTTCGCTGGGCGCGAATTCGGCAAGGAACGCTTTCGGCGTCAGAAATTGCCCATACTTCGCATTGCCGCGCTCGTTCACGGCCCGGCCGAGCGCCTCGAGCTTTTTCAAATTGCGCACGCGCAGGCTGACGACGACGTGCTCGGGCTCGCCCGCAGTCGCTTGCGCGGCGGGCGCGGCCGCGAATGTCCGCATTTGCTCGGGCGTAAGAAAGGCCTTTGTCTCGGTGCCGACCCATATCGTCGGCGAACCGGCCGCATGCGCGGCAACCGAGGCAGCGGCGAGCGGCAATGCCAACGCCGCGGTTTTGAAAATAGCCGATACCGACCCCTTCGATTTCACTGTCGACTTCAATTGAACCTCCTAGGATTTCAACGTCAAGAGACGCCGTATCCGCGGGAATGCGGTGAGTCAACGGATTTGAGTTTTGCTGCCGTCTCGAGCCAACGTTGTGATTAATGGATGGATATTGCGACACTCAATGATTTATTGAGCATGTTTAACCTAACAGGTCAAAAATGTTGTCGTGTAGCTGTTAGGAGTGGTAGTGGAAATGCGGGTCTGTCCGGCGCCGTGGCGGTCATGCGCCCCCTGTGCGGGTTGTTTGGCATCGAATGCAAGGTCTGTGGCGAAATTAATGCGATAGACTTTATGGGATATGAATAATCGGTATCAATCTCCCATGGGCAGGGTGTTCTGATCGATGCTAATTTTCAATAGAATTTACGCTTATCGCTTAAAGATTCGTTTGTATATTTAGATTGACGATGTCGTTCGTTTAAAATCGCCGTTTATCGACCGGCGGCTTCGTCGTAGAAACGCGCCAAGTCGCCTTTCAGCGCATGCAGGGCCGCATCGTCGAGGTAGATCATGTGACCCGTCGGGTAATACGTCACCCGCACGTTTTTGCGTAGCGCGGGCGGCAGGCCCATGTGCTCGAGATCGTATTCGGTCGCAAAGAACGGCGTGGCGAGATCGTAGTAGCCGTTGGCCGATAACACCCGCAGGTGCGGGTTCTGACGCATCGCTTCCGCGAGATCGGCGGCGGCATACGGGGCGCTGAGCGTCTCGCCCCACCACACATGGTGCTTCCAGTCCCAGGCGCTCAACACGTGATCGTTGAACACGCGATAAGCGCTGTCGTGCGCGTCATGCAGATCCTGCGCGAGATGTTGGTGAAACGCGGCGGAGAAGGCGCCGGTAATGTACCTCTCGGATGCGTCGTAGTCGGGCGAGGACGAATCTTGGTCGTATTCGATGCCTTCGAAGCGGCTGTCATAGCGGCCTATGCTGCGCGTTTGCGCCAACAAGAGCTGTTTGCGAAAGTGGGACGGCGGGATGCGTAGGCGCGCGCCGATCACATATTTCGTGTCCAGTCCCGTGTAACGGGCGATTTGGCCCGCGATTGCGTCGCGCTCCGCATCGGGCAACGTGTCGCCTTTGGCCAGCGCCGCCGCATACGGGCCCGCCGCGAACGCGCGCACTTCGTCGAGAAACGCCGGCAGATCGGTGTTTTTGCCGGGTCCGAGCTTGTCGTGATACCACGCCGCTGCCGCATACGACGGCAGATAGCGTACGTA
Organism: Trinickia sp. Y13; assembly: GCF_029522115.1. Classification (GTDB taxonomy): domain Bacteria; phylum Pseudomonadota; class Gammaproteobacteria; order Burkholderiales; family Burkholderiaceae; genus Trinickia. The sequence goes on from NZ_JAKWFK010000008.1 coordinate 113,680, forward strand.
CATGAGATCGAAGCCGGGCGCTTGGACGGCGGAGTTGAGGACCGACGAGAGCAGCACGACGCCGTTCAAGGAGATGTTGTGCTGCGCGAGGCGGTAGGCCAGCATCGCCGCCCGCGTCGTGCCGTACGATTCGCCGAGCAGAAACTTCGGCGAATTCCATCGATCGTTGACGCTCAGGTAGCGGTCGATGAAGCGGGTGAAGGCGTCGAGATCGCCGTCGACGCTCCAAAACCGTTTGCCGTCTCCGTGGCCGACGACCTTCGAGTAGCCGGTGCCGACCGCATCGACGAAGACGAGGTCGCTCTTGTCGAGCAACGAGTCGGGATTGTCGGCCAGCACGTAGGGTGCGGGCGGGGTGGCCGTGGGGCTAGACGTATGCACGCGCTTGGGGCCTACCGATCCCATCAGCAAGAACACGCTCGCCGCACCCGGCCCGCCATTGAAAAGGAAGGTCACGGGGCGCGGGGCGCCGTGCTGGGCGGGTTTCGTTGTATACGCCACGTAGAACATGCTCGCCTCAGGCTCGCCCGCATCGTTGCGCAGCAGCAGGTTGCCTGCCGTGGCGCGGTAATCGATCTTGCGGCCGTCCAGCTTCAGGGCGTGGTCGGTCACCGTCGATGTCTCGCGCGGGACGGGTAGCGCGGCGCGGGGCGCCGCCGATTGCGCATGTGCCATGTTTGCCGAGAGGCTGCCATGGGCCTTGGCGTCCGGCGCTGCGGCCGGTGTCTCGGTAGAGGCGGCCGCGGTGGCGGGAGTGGCCTCGCTCTCATCATCGGCGGCGGCATGACGGCTCGCGCCCAATGCGCACGCGAGTGCAATCGAAAGCGCGGCGAACTTGGCCGCACGACTGCCGGATAGCGATGAGGCGAAACGATGGCGCATGGCTGGACCTTGTGCGGCGAATGCGGGCCGTGAATTGGAGGAGATTCCTAGCAAACTGCCTTCCCGAGCCGAGCGCCGAATCGTACCGGGCGCGATCTTCGCTAACATGTCGACGATCGACCGTCACCTCGCCAAGGCGTTTGCCATGTCAAATCCCCCGCTTGCCACGAAAGATACCGCAGACGGAAAGCGCAGTCAGCGCATTGCGATGCTCGCGCTCTACGCGGCGCTGGTGGCGCTGGCACTGTGGATCATCCGGTCGTTCATTCCCGCCATCGTCTGGGCGCTCGTGATCGCGATCGTCATCTGGCCGCTGTTGCAGCGCTTGAGCCAAGCCAAGCAAAGTGCGGCGCGCGCGAACATGGTCGCGCTGCTGTTGACGACGGTGGTCGGATTGTTCGTCGTGCTGCCGTTCGTGCTCGTCTTCACGCAGGTGGTGCACGAAGCGCATCAATGGGTTACGTGGATCAAGGACATCACGCAAACCGGGTTTGCCGTTCCTGCGTTCGTGACCCGGTTGCCGTTCGGCAATCAAATCGCGGCGTGGTGGCAAACCAATCTCGCGCGGCCGCTCGAAGGATCGCCCGCCATGGAGGCGCTGCGCGGCGGGCAAGTCGCGACGGCCGGGCGGCACTTCGGCAGCGCCGCCTTGAAAGGCGTCGTGCATTTCGGTTTCATGTTGCTGACGCTATTCGTCTTTCTGCGTTCGGGGCCGCGCGTGGCCGAGCAGGCGCTACGCAGCGTGCGGCGTGTGTTTGGCGCGGACGGCACGCACCTTGTCATACGCATGACCGCCGCCGTGCGTGCGACCGTGACCGGCCTCGTGGTGGTCGGGTTGGGCGAAGGCGTGCTGATCGGCGCGTCCTACTTCGCGACAGGCTTGCCGCATGCGGCCGAGCTGGGTCTCGTCACGGCGGTGGCCGCCATGCTGCCGTTTTGCGCGCCGCTCGCGTTCGGCGGCGCGGCGCTGTGGCTGTTCGCGCACGGCCAAGTCGTGGGCGCGTTCGCCGTGCTGGCGACGGGCGCCATCGTCGTCTTCATCGCCGAGCATTTCGTGCGCCCCGGCATCATCGGCAGTTCGACGAGGCTCCCGTTTCTGCTGGTCTTGTTCGGCATCCTCGGCGGCGCCGAAACCTTCGGTTTGGTCGGGCTCTTCATCGGCCCGGCCCTCATGACGGTTCTGACGCTGCTATGGCGCGAAGGGACGCGCTGAGCCCGACACGGGTTAGGCCTTTTCCGGCACCGGGTTACGGAAACTCACGTTCAGCAGGTTCCACGCAGTGATCGTCGCAATCACGAACCCGAGCTCGGCGATTTCTTCGTCGGTGAATTGCGTGCGCAGTCGCGCGAAAGCTTCATCGCTCGGGTCGGTATGCGGCAGCCCCGCGACCAGTTCGGCCCATTCCAACGCCGCGCGCTCGCGCTCGTCGAAGAACGGCGCTTCGCGCCATCCGGCGACGGCGTTCGCATGGCGCGGGTCGACATCCATCTTGATGAGGTCGCGCCAGTGCATGTCGATGCAGTAAGCGCAGCCGTTGATCTGCGAAACGCGAAGCAGGACGAGATCGACCAGACGATGCCCCAGCATGTCGCGACGTAAGCCGGCCGAAAGTTGATAGAGATTGCGAAACGCTGTCGGGGCCAATTGGGAATAGTTGAGGCGGGGGGGGTGCGTCATTGCTGTGCCTGTCGAGTGGGAGCGGAGCGCCGCCCCATGCGGCGTCCATGCTTCCAAGACGAGGCGCTGCTCGTTTTTGTGACAGCTGTTACGGCGCCAACGACTGGGCAATGCCGGTGAGCTTCTCGGGGTTGCGCACGGCGTAGATCCCGAGCACGCGCTCCCCGTCCGTTGCGAGCGCCATTGCCGATTCGAGCTTGCCGTCGACGTACCGCAGAAATCCCGGTTCGCCGTTGATCAGCGCATGGCGGTACACCGTCTGATCGCCCAAGCGCCGCCCCGTGACCCAGAAGAGGTTGGCGATTCGATGGGCGCCGCGCAACACTTTGTATACGGCCGGCACCTTGCCGCCGCCGTCGCCGACGAGTTCGACATCCTCGGCCAGCAGCGCTTGAATGGCGTCGCGCTCGCCCGATTGCGCCGCGCGGATGAATTTTTCGACCACGCGCCGGTGCGCCTCGCGCGGGACGTCGAACCGCGTGCGGTTTTGCTGCACCCGCTCGGAGGCGCGATGAACCATTTGGCGGCAAGCGGCTTCGGTTTTGCCGAGCAATGCGGCGATTTCGTCGTAGCCGTGATCGAACACCTGACGCAGCAAAAATGCGGCGCGCTCTTCCGCCGACAATCGTTCGAGCACCCATAGCAGCGCCATCGACACATCGCTGGCAAGTTCGACGGCAGTTTCCGGCGTGCGCTCGTCGCCCTCGACGAGCGGCTCGGGCAGCCACCAGCCGACGTAAGCTTCGCGTTCGGCTTTTAGCGCGCGCAACCGGTCGATAGAGAGTCGCGTGACGATCGTGACGAGCCAAGCCTCGGGCGATTGAACCGCCGCGCGGTCGGTGTTCTGACGCCACCGCAACCATGCCTCTTGCACGACGTCTTCGGCGTCCGCGCGGGTGCCGAGCATGCGGTACGCCACGAGAAACAGGCGCGAGCGTAAGGCGTCGAACGGGTCGGCATCGGGTGCCGGGGTGACGGGAGGCATACTCATATGGGACTCGAAAGCGGACGGACCGGGGCAATGGCCCCAACCACCCTTAGACGGTGCACCCCGGCGTTTTGTGACAGCGCCTGCCATTGTTATACGCGAGGGGGCATCGCGAGGCCAAATTCGCGTGCCAACAGCGCGGGCACTTCGTCCTGTGCGATGGTGCGTTTTTCGACGCGGCCGTGGGACACCGTCTTGAAGCTATCGCCGGCCAAGGTTTTCCGGCCCGAGTCGGTCAGCAGAACGGCGACGAGCTTTTGTACGAAGATGGAATCGGGATGCGTCGAGTTCAGATAATTGGCCGGCACGAAGTCGACCCACTCTTGCGTGGAAAGATCGAACGCATATAGATTTGCCCATTCGCCGTCGATCTTCGTGCGCAGGAGGTAAAAGCCGTCGTCGCCGAGGCTGAGCATGTAGACATCGCCCTCTTGGTCGATTTCCACGCCCAGCGCGGTAAGGGGAATAGGCGCGCGAATGACGTTGGCCCCGAAACCGAGGTCGCACAGCCACTGCTCTCCGCCCAGCTCGACGATGACGACCATGTGCGTCCTGGGGCGGCGCATCGGGTAGGTCATCGGCCGCGCCGCGGCCAATCGATGGGCGATGCCGAGCGACTCGAGCGCCATCGAAAACAGCCCATTGACTTCGTAGCAGTAGCCGCCGCGCTTGCGGTGGATGATCTTGCCGACGATTTCCTCGGGCACGAGCGATACGATCTTGCCTGCTTGGACGTCGAGATTTTCGAACGGTACAGAAAACAACTGGCGCCGCATCATGCGCGTCACCGTTTCGATGTCGGGTGTGCGCGGACCTGAGTAGTCGATGCGAGCGAAATAATCTGCGAGGGAAAAATTGTCGGCGTGCATGGCGTGCTCTTCTGTTTGTATCGTCAATATCGTTGCCTGCGCAACTCAATGCCTTCACTCATGAAATTTTGCGTTCATTGCGCGGCGAACGACGAGGCCACCGACAACGCGTAATCCACTGCTTCCGAATCGACGTCGAGATGCGTGACCCATCGTTGGCGCGTGGCGCCGTAAGACGAAACGATCCCGATGCCGTGGTGGGCCAAGTGCGAGGCGAACGCGGGAGCAAGCGACGCTTCGACGTTGACGAACACGATGTTGGTGTCGGGGGCGGTGACGGTCAGCCCCGGCAGCTTGGCCAACCCTTGCGCGAGCACGCGCGCGTTTGCGTGATCGACAGCCAGGCGCTCGACGTTGTGCTCGAGCGCATAGAGTCCGGCGGCCGCTAGAATCCCGGCTTGCCGCATGCCGCCGCCCAGCATTTTGCGCCAGCGCCGCGCGCGGTCGATGGCTGCCTTGGAGCCGACGAGCACGGAGCCCACCGGGGCGCCGAGGCCCTTGGAGAGGCAAACGGAAACCGTATCGAACGGCAACGCGAGTTGCGCCGGGCTCGTGCCCGAGGCGACGGCCGCATTGAACAGGCGCGCGCCGTCCAGATGGCACAGCAAACCATGCTGCTTGGCGAGCGCCGTCGCCGCTTGCACGTAATCGGCGGGCAACACCTTGCCGCCGATCGTGTTCTCGAGCGCCAGCAACCGGCTGCGAGCGAAGTGAGGATCGTCCGGCTTGATCGCCGCTTCGATGTCGGCCAGCGCGATCGTGCCGTCGGCCGCGTTCTCCAGCGGCTGCGGCTGGATGCTGCCGAGCACGGCGGCGCCGCCAGCCTCCCAGCGGTAGCAGTGCGCTTGCTGGCCGACGATGTATTCGTCGCCACGCTCGCAATGCGTCATCAAGGCGATGAGATTGGACTGAGTGCCAGAGGGGACGAACAGGCCGGCCTCCTTGCCGATCGTCTCGGCCACGCGCGCCTCCAGGCGCTTCACGGTAGGGTCGTCGCCGAATACGTCATCGCCAACTTCCGCCGCCGCCATTGCAGCCCGCATGGCGGCGCTGGGGCGCGTGACGGTATCGCTGCGAAAGTCGTATTTCAATGCAGCCTGTTCCATTTCGATTCTCCTGTGGCATGCCTTGTTCGATGCGCTCATGGTGGCACGCGTCGCGCTTCGACCCTATACACAACTGTGCCGAATCTGTTACATAACAGATTTTGCGATTCTACGAGGCGTCATGGATTGCGCAGAGCAGGACGAGCCGTTGTATCGGCAGTTGGCGCAGCGGCTTTGGGAGAACGTCGAAGGGGCGGCGATGAACGAGGGCGAGCGCCTGCCGTCCGTGCGCACGCTTGCCGCGCAGCACGGCGTGAGCTTGACCACTGCGCTACAGGCGCTGCGTTGGCTCGAGACGCGGGGACACATCGAGGCCCGGCCGCGCTCGGGCTATTTCGTTGCGAAACGCATGCGCCGCGGCAAGCGGGCAGGCGGCCAGAGCGAGCCGAAAAGCGGCGCGCCGAAACGATGGGCACGCCCGGCCGCGGAAGTCGACGCGCAGGCGCGCGACCATCTCGCGATTGCGGGTGCGCCCACGGCGGTGCGGCTCGATCTCGCTTCGGCGGAAGCGGCGCTCTATCCGATCGAGCGGTTCAGCGTGTTGTTGCGGCGGCTGGCTTATCAACATCGGGACCTCGTCGGCTCGCACGTGCGCGGGTCGGGGTACCCGGCATTGCGGGCGCAGATTGCACGCCAGGCAATGCAGTACGCCTGCGAGCTCGATCCGGATGAACTGGTCGTGACCAACGGGTGCGTCGAAGCATTGAATCTGGCGCTGCGCGCGGTCGCGCGTCCCGGCGACACGATTGCCGTCGAATCGCCGACTTATTTCGTCCTCCTACAGATCTTGCGTGCTTTGGAGATGCCGGCTTATCCGATTCCATGCCGGCCGCAGTCGGGCATCGACGTGGATGCCTTGAAGCAAGCGCTCGATCGCGGCGTGCCGATCAAGGCCGTGGTGACGGTGGCGAACGGCAACAATCCGCTCGGCAGCGTGCCGAGCGATGCGTCCAAGCGCGCCCTCGTCGAACTGCTGCGCGAGCGCGACGTCGTCCTGATCGAAGACGATATCTTCGGCGATTTGTGCTTCGGCGAGACGCGCCCGAGGCCGGTGCGCGCGTTCGACGACACGCACGGCAACGTCTTGCTGTGCGGCGGCTTCTCGAAGAGCCTGTCGCCCGGCTTGCGTCTGGGATGGATCGCGCCGGGACGCTTCACGGAGCGCGTCAAAGCGCTCAAGTTCACGACGAGCATGGCGACGGCCGAGTTGCAGCAAGCGGCGGTGGCACAGTTGTTGGCAGGTGGCGGCTATGCCTTGCACTTGCGCCGCTTGAAGGCTGCGCTGCTCAGTCAGCAAGAGGCGCTGCGCCAGGCTGTGCTGCGCTATTTTCCCGCAGGCACGGAAGTGACGCGTCCGGCTGGCGGCTTCGTGTTGTGGGCCAAGCTGCCCAGTGGGGACGGGCCGCCGCGCAGCACGCGTGATTTGTTCGAGCGCGCGCGAGCGGAAGGGATCAGCTTCGCGCCCGGGCATTTGTTCGGCGAGGGCGGGGCGTTCGACGATTGCCTCAGGTTGAATGCGGGCAATCGCTGGACGAGCGAACTCGATGCGGCCGTGCGCCGGCTTGGCGAGCTCGCTGCGTAGGCGCGTGCGCTGGCCGGTCGCGTTCGGTCGGGATCACATCATCCCGGCAAGGCGTGCGACCCCGAGCGCACCGATGCCGCCGAGGATCGGACCGACGATCGGCACCCAAGCATACGACCAATCGGATGAGCCCTTGCCGGCGATCGGCAGCACCGCGTGTGCGACGCGAGCGCCGAAGTCGCGAGCAGGGTTGATCGCGAACCCCGTCGGCCCGCCCAGCGAGAGCCCGATGCCGTAGACGATCAGCGCGACGACGAGCGGCCCTAGCACTCCCGTGGTGCCGACGGCTTTGGTGAAGATGGCCACGACGAGAAACACGAGCACGAACGTGCCGATCAGTTCGGTCAACATGTTCGAGAATGGCGCGCGGATCGCCGGTCCCGTCGAAAAGCAGGCGAGCTTGATGCGCGCGTCATCGGTCTTTTTCCAATGCGCGAGATACGTGATCCACATGAGCACGGCGCCAATGAATGCGCCAATGACTTGCCCGGCAATATAAGGCAACACCTCGTTGCCGGGGAAATGCCCGAGGGCGTAAAACGCGAGCGTGACGGCAGGGTTCAGGTGGCCCTGACTGCCCAACGCGACGGCGGCCACGACGCCGGCCAGCACGGCGAAGGCCCAACCGGTCGCGATCACGATCCATCCCGAGTTCTGTCCTTTCGACTGCGTGAGCAACACGTTCGACACCACGCCGTTGCCCATGAGCACGAGAATAGCCGTGCCAATCAATTCACCGACAAATCCGTTCATGACGTTCTCCATCGATTCGATCGTTGTCGACTACATACCCATGCGCGCGCTCACGCCTGACCCCAATGCAAAGCGGGGGTGTGGACCGGCGCATCCCAAAGCGAAAGCCAATCGTCGTTGAGCTCGGTGAGCGTGATCGAGCACCCGGCCATCTCGAGCGACGTCACGTAGTTGCCGGTCAAGAAACGCGCAACCCTCACGCCGCGTGCGCGCAAGCGCGTCATCGCGGCATTGACCATCAAATAGAGTTCCGATAGCGGCGTGCCGCCGAAGCCGTTGACGAGGAGAATGCACTCGCGTCCGTTGCGCGGTGCGAGGTCTTCGACGATCGGCCCGACCAGATCTTCGGCGATGGCATCGGCGCGATCCAGCTTGACGCGGCGCCTGCCCGGCTCGCCGTGGATGCCCACGCCCAGTTCCATTTCGTTCTCGCCGAGCACGAACGTCGGGGTGCCCGCGGCCGGCACGGTGCAGGAGGTCAGCGCGACGCCCATCGAGCGCGTTCGACTGTTCACGGCTTTGCCGAGCGCGGCCAACCGTTCGATGTCGCGCCCTTGCTCGGCCGCCGCGCCGACGAGCTTTTCGACGATCAGCGTGCCGGCCACACCGCGTCTGCCCGTCGAATAGGTCGAGCGATCGACGGCGACGTCGTCGTCGACGATCACGGTGCGCACATTGCCTTCGGCCATTTCGGCGGCCATGTCGAAGTTCATGACGTCGCCTTCGTAGTTCTTCACGATCAGCACGGACCCCGCACCCGAATCCACCGACTGCATGGCGGCGACGATTTGATCGGGGGTCGGCGAGGTGAAGATTTGCCCGGGACACGCGGCATCGAGCATGCCGCGCCCGACGAAGCCCGCATGCAGGGGTTCGTGCCCGGAGCCGCCGCCGGAGATCAGGGCGACTTTGCCCGGCGTCGACTGCTTTCGCCGCACGAACTTTCGTCCCTCGCCGAGTTCGACGAGGTCGGCATGCGCAAGTGCGAAGCCGTCGAGCGATTCGGCGAGCACCGTTTCGGGTGCGTTGATCAGCTTTTTCACTGTGTCTCCTCCTGTTGTGAATCCTTGCAGGGTTGGGCCGTTGGCTGCCGGGCGGTCGCTCGGCAGGTACCGGCCGGCGCTAGTCGAGTCCCCTCGAAGGCCGCTCCCTTTCGGAAGCGTCGGAAGCTTCGGAAGCGAAGGTTTGCGCCATCTGCGTGAGCGTGCGAACGAACTCGGCGACGAGGTGATCGACGTGGCGATTCGTTTCCTCGCCCAGATCGGGCAGCGTCACGCTGATGGTGCGGGTCCCGTGTCCATTGCCGGTGGGCAACTGACGCCGGGGATGCGCCTGCCGATACAGATCGAGAAAAACGCGCTTCTCCGCGGTGGAGAAGTGGCAGACGGTGAAAATCGTGCTCAGGTGATCGACGGGAATCGGGGTTGCGTACGCAGGATTGCTGATCTGCGAGACGAATGAACGATGCTTGCCGAGCGCCGTGGCCAAATGCTGGCGCGTCCCGGAAGGGCGGGTGTCCAGTACGCGAGCGAGGATGCGCTTGTATTGCGCGACGAAGTCTTCGCGAGCGCCGGTGCTATTTGATGCGTCGATCATGATTGGAACTGAAGAGGGCAACGTCGACGGGTAGTGCCGACATCGATGCATGCACGTCGAGGTCGGCAATGGCTGCTTTCACGCGTGCGACGCTGGCAATGCCAACCGAAAGCGCGCGCAGCCCGCATGCGAGCAAATGAGGGAGCACGGCCGTGTCGGCCGCGGCATCGCCGCACAGGCTCACTTCGAGGCCGCGTGCGGCGCCGTGATGCGCGACGTGCGCGATGAGCCGCAGCACGGCAGGATTGAGCGGATCGGCCAGGCTCGCCACCGCGGCGTTGTCGCGCCCGGTAGCCGTCACGTATTGCGTGAGATCGTTGGAGCCGATTGAATGGAAATCGGCGTCGAACGATTCGGGCGCAAGCGCGGCGGCCGGCACTTCCACCATCATGCCGAGCGGCGGCATGCGCGCGTCGATGCCCGCGCGTTCGAGTTGCCGTATTTCTTCGGCGAGCATGACGCGCACGGCTTCGAGTTCCCTCGGCGTCGTCACCATTGGGATCATCACCTTCAGATCGCCGTGCGCCGCCGCCCGCGCGAGCGCGCGCAGTTGCACGCGAAACAGATCGGGGCGCGCCAAAGAGAGCCGCACGCCGCGCATGCCGAGAAACGGATTCGATTCATGTTCGAGCGTGATGCCGGCCATGGGCTTGTCGGCGCCCGCATCGAGCGTACGCACGACGACGGGCTTGCCCGCGCACCAATCGAGAAGGCGCCGATAAGCGTGGTATTGCGTGTTTTCGTCGGCGTCTGCGAAGTGCTCGCCGAACAGCAACTCCGTGCGCACGAGCCCGATCCCGTCGCAAGCGGCGGCATCGAAACGATCGAGTTCCGCGAGACTGGCGACATTGATGCGCACGGCCACGCGCACGCCATCTCGTGTGACGGCGGCCTCGCGGATGCGCCGGGTGGCCGCGGTGCGCCGGGCCGCTTCGCCTTCCATGCGCGCAGCAAAGCGACGGCGATCGTCCTCGGTCGGTTCGACGTGAAGCGTGCCCGACACCGCATCGACGAGCACTTCGCTTGCATGCTCGGGAATAGGCCCTGCGAGGCCCACGATCATCGGTACGCCTTTGGCACGCGCAAGCATCGCGACGTGACTGCTGGCGCTGCCTCGCATGAGCACGATCGCGCGCGCCGAGGACCAATCGATCGCAAGAAACGCCGACGGCGAGAGATCGTCGGCCACGACGACGGCCCCGTGGCGCACCATTGGCGCGGCATCGTCTCCGAACAGGGCGTCGAGCACGCGATCGCGCAAATCGCGCAAATCGGACGCACGCGCGCGGAAGTATTCGTTCGACGAAGCGGCGTAGTGCTCGATCTCATCGTCCAATGCGCCGGCCCATGCGGTATCGGCGGCTTGTCCGCATCGCACGGCTTCGTAGATGGGCTGCGTCAACGTCTCGTCTTCGATGAGCGCCAACTGAAAGCCGATAACGTCGGAGGCTGCCGTGTCGGCGTGCTCCGTCAGCGTTTGCAGTTGATGCGCCGCGCGCGAGAGCGCCTCCCGCAAGGCCTGCACCTCATGCTCGATCTTCGCGTGCTTGACGCGCTCGCGCATTGGCGTGGGCGCTGGCGTCAGGCGCATGAGCGGTCCCGCCGCGAGGCCAGTCGAAGCGGGTTGACCCGAGAGCACGCGCTCAACCATTTCGTTGGCCCTCCCGGTGAGCGTGAGCAGCTTCGCCGAAGTTGCACTCGACGAGCGCGATCATCGCCGCTACGGCGTCCGCCGCTTGTTCGCCGGTGGCGCGAAAATGTAGCACCGCACCCGCTTCGGCCTGAAAACCCATCACTTTGACGGGACTCTTCGCGTTCACCCACGGGCCGTCGGAAGAGAGGGCGATTTCAACTTGCGCGACGAACGTTTTGGCAAGCTGCGTGAGCTTCACGCTCGGCCGAGCATGCAACCCCGTGGGATTCGACAAGTGGGCGTGACCGGCGACGACCGTATCCGACATGTGACGTTCCTCGTTCAATGCGACTGGAGTTCTTCAGCCATGCTTTTCACTTGCAGCGCGCTGGCGCCGCCCGATGCTTCGGCAGCGGCGATCACCGCACCTTCGACGAGCGGGGCGTTGCTCAGCAACACCTTGCCGCGTCGAGCGTCGTCGAGCATTTCGATGGCCATCTCGCTGTTCGTTTCCGCGCCGCCGAGATCGACGAGCACGACGACGCCCGCGTCCGACCATGCGCGCTCGATGGCGTCGGCGATGGCGCCGACATCGGTGCCCAAGCCGCCATCGGCGTTGCCGCCGGTATAGGCGAGCGGCACGCTATCGCCGACCATTTGCCGCACCATGTCCGCCGCGCCTTCGGCGACTTTGGTGGAGTGAGAGACGATGACGATTCCGACATTCGACACGGTTCAACCCTCGAGAAAATCACACAACGTTGCGATGACGAGCGCGCAAGAACGCGCGCCCGGGTCCATGTGGCCGATCGATCGTTCGCCCAGAAACGAGGCGCGGCCTCGAATCGCGCGCATCGGCGTGGTGGCGTCGGCGGCATGAAGCGCGGTTTGCTTGATGCGCGCGAGCAGTTGTTCGCCGGGGACGCGCAGTTGCTGCTGCACGGGCACGAGCACGTCGAGCAACGTTTTTTGGCCTGGCGTCGATTTGCCGCGCCGTTCGACGGCCGCGACGGCGGCATCGAACGCCTCGGCCAGATCGGGCAATGCCGGCTGTTCTGGCAGGGCCTTGCCGAAAGTCATGAAGAACGTCCCATAGAGCGGGCCCGACGCGCCGCCGACGGTCATGACCAGCGTTTTGCCCGCTTCGGTCACGGCTTCGGCCAACGGCCGCTGCGATAGCGCGGCCGCTTGGCCCGCCACGTGTTCGAAACCGCGTTTCATGTTCAGGCCGTGATCGCCGTCACCGATCGCCTGATCGAGCGCCGTCAATTCATCGGCGTGTTCGACGATCGTTCGTGCGATGGCGCGTAGCAGTCCTTCCAGGGTATCGGGCGTCATTGGCACCTCCGTGTGCGGCGGTTCGCAATCTGAGCGGCGCATGCCGATGCGCCTGCGGTTGTTTAGTTCATTGTTGAGTTACTAAACTTGAGGCGAAGTCTAGCAGCGCTGCCGCCGACTTGAACTATGGAAAACCCTTGTAGTTCGCGCAGAACCGAGGCTCGAGAGGGCAAGGGACGGCCGAGCGCATGGCCGTTGTAGTTGTTTAATGAAAACGAATTGTTGTTGAGTAATTTATTCAGTCCACGATGTTGCGGACCCAATCCGCGAAGCTATCGTTCTCGAATTCATAGACCTCTCGCGGGCTCTTGGCCACCACCGTCTTTTCCGCGAGGCGGCCGAGCGCCTTTTGAACATGGGTGGCCTGCAGATCTTCGATGCCCACGCGCTTGCGAATTCGCACGAGCGTCGCCTTGGCGAAGGGCTTCATCGAAGGGTCGTCGGCAAACATCCGCACCAGGACGCGCTCGGTGGCGTCTAGCGAATTCCACGTTCCCTCGTGGTTTTCCGTGCGCGCGAGCTTTTCCTGTTGCATCGCGATCGCCTCGGGGAAGGTCAGCGCCGGACTCATCATGAGCGCGAGCACCGTTTCCATCAGAGGCTCGGGCCGCCGGCCGAAGAATGCGAACGCTTCGCGCGCGGCGGCCGTATCGAGCTTGCGCTTGGTTGATTCCTTGAAGCGGCGCGCGATGTAATCGACGAACTCGTCGCCGAGCAACTGGAAGTCCTGCACCGTGCTGGCGGCCGAATAAAGCGGCGCGTTCGCATTCGTGAAGACGTGGCCGAGCTTGGTGCGCGAAGACCCGGTGAACAGCATGCGAAGCTTGCGCTGATGCTTGGTCAACGTGGTGCGCAGCGCGCGCGCCATCTCCTCGCCTTCCTTGCTGCGGCCTAGCGCTTGCGCTTCGTCGACGAGGAAGAGCACGGGCCTGCGCTTCGCGAGTTCGGCCACGAGGGCGTCGATGAGCAGGGCGGTATCGGTGATCTTGTGCTTTTGATCGTCCTCGAGTTCGATATGCCCTTCGAGCTTGGCGCCGGCAAATTCGGCTTTGCCCTTCAGGGCCTTGACCGGCGTTTGAAGCCGTGCGATGACTTTTTCGAGCAGCGAGTGCGGCTCGAGGGCCTCTTCGAGGGCTCGAACCAAAGCGGCGCCCGGCGTTTGCCGTGTTTGCCAGAGATCCGCATAGACTACCGTGTAGCCCTCGGTCTCGGCGTACGGCTTCAGGTCGCGCAATAGGAACGCGGTCTTGCCGGTGCGGCGCGGTGCGAATATCGTCGTCGATGTAATGAGGCCCGCGTTGAGCGTGGCGAGATAGGCGCGCGCAAGATCGGGGCGCGGGAAGTGCCACAGTTCAGTCAGCTCCATCGGTTATCCTGAATTACCAATTTGTCGATAATTATACCGTACAGGTATAATTTAGATAACCGTGCGCTGCCGGTGACACATCCAGCGCGGACCTACATTACCGCGTCAGTACGTCGAAGGCTTGCAACAAGCGCTCGATGTCGGCCGCGGTCAGCGCCCCCATGGTGGAGATTCGGAACAGCTGCTTCGACAAATCGCCTTGGCCCGCGTAAATGACGAAGCCGTGTGCTTTGAGTGCATCGTGCAACGGCTCGTAGGCAACCTCGCGCGGCAGTTCGTACGCGCGCAGGACGACCGACGAGTGCTCAGGCGGCAGGATCGAGGCCATGCCGCGTGCGGCGAGGCCGCTGCGCACTTGCTCGGCCAGCGCCGCATAACGCGCGTGCCTTGCGGGCACGCCGCCTTCGTCCTCGAACTCGCGCAATGCTTCGACGAGGGCGTAATAGGCGTGGACCGAGGGCGTGAATGGCGTGTTGCGGGCCGCTTGCATGCGGGCGAGGCGGCCCAGGTCGAGATAGTAGGTACGGCTCGCCGCGCGCTCGATCGAGCCGTGCGTGGCGATGACGAACGAAGCGCCCGGCACGCCGTGCAAGCATTTATTGGCCGTCGCGGCAACCGCGGCGATATTCGCGGCATCGAAATCGATCGTCTCCGCACCGAAGCTGCTGACCGCATCGACGAGCAACTGCACGCCGTGCAAAGCGCATAGGGCGCCGATCCCGTGCAAGTCGTTCAGGCGGCCCGTCGTCGTTTCGTGATGGACGACGGCCACGTGCGAAAAAGGGCCCTCCGTGTCGAGACATCTCGCGACGGCAGCGAGATCGGGGGCGCTCATCCAATCGTGCGCGAGTGCGAGATATTCGATCCCGTACTGCTTGGCGATATTCGCGATGCGCTCGCCGTAGACGCCGTTTTGCACGACAAGCAAGCGGCTATCGGCAGGCACCAGCGAAGCGATCATGCTTTCGACGGCGCCGGTGCCCGAGGCAGTCATCAGCGTCGCGGCCCATTTTTGCGGATCGAGCTTATAGGCATCCAGCAACCGGGCGCGCGCCTCGTCCTGCAGGTCGTAGAAATCGCTTTCGCGATGACATAGATCCGGTTGCAGCAAGCTTTGGCGCACGCGCTCGGATAAGGTCACGGGGCCGGGGTTGAGCAGGAGCGTCTTCATCGAGCAAGTATCCTTATGCCGCGCCGATATGGCGCATCAAACGCGCTTTCACGTCGGCGGGCGTGATGGTGGGGCGAGGCAGGCCTTCGGCGGTGCCGCGCCGAATCGTCAAGCGTGCGAAACGGGGCCCTCCAATTGCGCCGCCATGGCGTGGCTGCTCAAGCAGCGTATCGACGACGGCAAGATCGTCGCCTTCGATCGCCGATTCATAGCCGCATGCGGCCGCGATCGCGGCGAACGACACGTGAGACGAGACCGTGGCCTGCCCGCCGGTGGAATCGTGCACGCCATTGTCGAGCAGCAGATGCGCCAAGTTGCTGCGCCCGTAAGCGCCTAGCGTGGCGAAGGCGCCCATCCGCATGAGCGCGGCGCCGTCGCCGTCGATGGCAACGACGTTCAAGTCGGGGCGTACGAGCGAAAGACCCAGCGCGAGCGGCATGACGCATCCCATCGAGCCGACCATGTAGAGCTGGTTGGGCCGATCGTCCAACGCATAGAGCTCGCGCCCGCAAAACCCCGTCGAAGCAAGCACCACCGTGGCATCGGCCGGCGTGTGCGCGACGACGCGCTCGAGCGCGTCGCGCCGCGAGGGCAAGCCGTCTTCGGGCGCGCCCCGCCACTGCGTGCGCGCCACGCATGCCGCGCGACGCGGCGCTTTCGTTTCCGCGAGCGGATACGGCGCGACGCTACCCTTGCGCATGACGAGCGCGTAGGGACGGCCGGTCTTGTCCATATGCGCGACGGCCCGCTCGAGCGCGGCCTCGACCGCTTCGGCGTCGGTGGGGAACGGCTCCCAGGCAACCTCCATGGTTTCGAGTAGCGCCGGGGTGATCGGCCCCATCAGTGCGTGCTGCGGCTCGTCGGCCACGCCCGGTTCACCCCGCCAGGTCACGATGAGCAATTGCGGCAGGCGGAACGTCCACGTCAGCGAGGTGAGCGGACTGACGGCGTTGCCGAGGCCGGAGTTCTGCATCATCGTGACGCCACGTTCGCCAGCGCGCGCGCCGAGCGCAACGCCCGCGATCAGCGCGACCGCATCGCCCTCGTTCGCGGCGCTGATGTAGTGCAGCGACGGGTCTTGCAGGACATAGTTGATGAATGGCGTGAGAAACGAGCAGGGCACCCCTGCGTACCACGAGAAGCCCCGGCGCCGCGCCGCCTCGACGAATTGTGCGGCTTCGATCATTGCGCTTCCCCTTGACCGTTGCCGCGCCCGAGCGCGAAGGGCGTTTGCGCATGCGCGAAATCGCCCGCGCGCCTGAAATCTTCCAGGTCGTTCACGCCGCACCAATGCCCGTGAACGTATTGCACCTCGATCTGCTCGCCCGCGTCGATGAGCGCGTTGATGAGCGCCGGTACGTCGAGCGAGTCGAACTCCGGCTGCAACCTCAGTTCCGCAAGCATCGATCGCAGGCGTTCGATCCCTTCCCCGCGAACGCTCAGCAGCCCTATCCATCTGCCGTCGGGCGGCGCGCTATCCGCTTTGCCGCTGCGAATGCGCTGCAGCAGCGTCTTGCGGCCGAACAGCGCGCGCTCGTCCGGGGCCGAGCAATAGGCAAAATCGCGCGCGGTGCGATTCGATGCCTCGGAGTGCGAAGAGTCGACGACGACCGTGAACGGCGCATCGTTTTCGACGAGGTCGCGCAGAATATAGCTGCGAAAGAGCAAGTCGCCGTAAGAGATCAACGTGTCGGCGGCGAGCTCCCCGGCGTCGACGGCGCAGGCGAGCGAGGCGAGCTCGCCCGTCTGTGCATAGCGTTCGTTGAGAACGAGCTTGATGCCCGCCTTATCGATTGCATCGGCGCGGTACCCGCCCACGACGGCAATGTCGTTGATCGCATGCTTCTTGAATGCATCGACGAGCCAGCGCAGTAGCGGCTTGCCCGCAACGGGCAGCATCACCTTCGGGCGTTCGGCGGTGACGGCTTCGAGCCCGTGCCCGCGGCTCGCCGCCAGTACGATCGCGGCGCCCGGCTTGCGCGAGGCAGCCAGATAGACGCGTTCGGCCGCCGCATATTCGTCTGCATTTTGCAGCCGGAAGATTTCCTCGACGCTGGCAATTCGCTCTTCGACGTTGACGAGCGTCTCGCTGCGGTGAATCTCCTTCGCGACCGCTTGCATGGACGACGCAGCGGCACGAACGAGATGATTGGCCCAAATGACCGTGCTGATCCCGGCTTTTCGAAACACTTCGGTCGGCGTGCTGTAGTACTTCGTCGGCACGATGACGAGCGGGGCACGGCCGGCCCATTCGCGAGCGAATGCAAGGATCTCGTCGGGACGCGACAGCTTGCTGTGGATCAAAATGGCGTCCGCGCCGGCGAGCCGATAGGCTTCCGCACGCGCGAGCGCTTCTTGCAGCCCCCAACCGGCGATGAGCGCTTCCACGCGCGCCACGATGGAGAAATTCGTTTCGGACTGCGAATCTTTACCGGCTTTGATCTTGCCGCAGAACTCGTCGATATCGGCAAGCGGCTGACGTTCGCCGCCAATGAAGCTGTTCGTTTTCGGAAATTGCTTGTCTTCGATGCACACGCCCGCGATGCCGCGCTGCTCCAGCTTGCGCACGAGGCGCCGCACGTTGTTGAAGTTGCCGTAGCCCGTGTCGCCGTCGAGCAGGATCGGCAGGTCGCTCGCGTCGGCCATGAACTCGAGCGTGTCGACCACCTGGGTCCAACTGGCCTCGTTGTTGTCGCGCACGCCGAACTGCGCCGAAATGGCGAGGCCGGACGCCCATATGCCTTTGAACCCGGCCTCGCGCACGATGCGTGCGGAGAGACCGTTATGTGCCTCCATCAAGAATTCGAGCTCGTCGCTGACGAGCATCTCGCGCAATCGGTCGAAGCGCGAACGGGTGTCGATAATCGGGTCGCGCGCGTTCATCGTTCCGCTCCTGCCGGCTGGGCGAGACGCGGCAGCACTTCGCGCTCGGCGCGGGCGATGTCGCCCGGGAAATCGATCTCGATCCACGGTAGTCCGGTGACGTCGGCGACGTCATAGGAGCGCCCCCCCTCCAATAACAGGTCGCGCACGGCTTCTTCGTGCGGCAGGTTGGTGCGGCCGCTCGCGACGTAGCCGGCGACGATGTCGGCGAGGCGGCGCGCCGTGCTCTCCCGAAAGCGAAAAAAGCCGACCGATTCGCCGATCGTGTCGTACTGCAAGCCGACCGCGAGCTGTTTGCGAAGCTCGACTGGCGTGCCGTTCTGCAAGCACAATTTGACGGGCTCGTCGCCGGCTTCGAAGTCGCGATCGATCAACAGCCGATCGACGCTCGACCCCGCCACGAGGGCGTCCAAGATGGCTGCGTCGTACAGCACGTCGGCATCCATCAGCAACACGTCGCCGCCGCGCGTGAGCGCCTCCGCCATCGTATGCACCGTCAAGACGCTGCCCAGGTCGTAGCGCGGGTTGATCACGATCCGCGGCCTTGGCCGCCACTCGATGCGATCGAGCTCCGCTTCGATGCTTTGGGGTTGGAAGCCGAGCGCGAGCTCGATTTGCTCGACGCCGGCCGCGCGCAACGCACGCAGGTGGCGTTCGAGCAGCGTCACGCCATGAAAGCGCAACAAGCACTTGGGAAATTGCTGTTCGGGCGGTTGCTGTAGGCGCAGGCCGAGGCCCGCGGCGAGAATGATCGCTCGCATGCTTGTTTTTTCTCCTGGCAAGAAGCCGAAAGACGCGGCGGCCGGCTCGCGTCAATCGGTAAGCGGCACGCGCGGCGCACGCCGGCGTTGCCAATCCCGTTCACTCCAATGCAAATAGACCATGCCTGGCAAACCGAGTGCAAGCTCTCGCGCGCGCTTGGCGAGCGACAACGCCAGCGCCGCATCGGGCGTGAGCCCGACGAGCGGGGCAAGCAGCAGGTAGCCGCCTTCCTGAGCGCCGAGCGAGCCGGGAATCGCGAAGGCCGCGCCGCGTATCGCTTGGCCGACGCTTTCGAGCAGCAGCGCATCGAGCCAACTGACCGGATGTCCGATGAAGGCGAGCGCGAGCCATACCTCGCCGATGCCGACGATCCATCCGCAAAAGCTCAGGGCGAACGACGCGGCGACGCGCCGGTGCGCGCGATAGAGTTCGCGCACGGCCTCGTCGATCGCGTCGGCGCGCGCGCTCGCGCGCAGCGCCCGCCGCGCGCCGAGCGCTTTGCCGATCAAGCGTGAGAAGCGGCCGAACAGGCCGCGTTGCTGCGCGTAGTAAAAGGTTGCGATCGCGGCCGCGAGCACGCCCGTTGCGCAGAGCGTCGCCACGTGCAGCATGCGCGCCGCGTGCACGTTTTGCGTGGCCGAAAAAGCGGCGAACGCCGTCAAGCCGATTAGTGCAAAAGCGATTTGCGCGACCGACTGCAGCGTCGTCGAAACGGTGACGGCTGCGGCCGCATCGTGCATCTGCACCCCGCGCTGCCCCAAATGCCGCGCCATGAGGACAGGGCCGCCGATCTGACCGGCCGGCAACAAGCTGTTGACCGATTCGCCGGCCCACCGCGCGCGCAGCGCATCGACGAAGGAGGCTGGGCGCGCGAGCAACACAGCAAGCGCCGCGGCATCGACGGCGAGCGGGAGCGCATGAAACGCGGCAACGGCGAGCAGCCCCCAGCCCGCCGATGCGAGCGTGGACGCAACGGCGCCCGCGCCTTGCCGTGCAAGCAGCGCAACGAACACCGCCGCACCGAGCGAGAAGAGAATCGCCGCCGTTCGCGTCATGTCGTTCTCTTCTCGACAGCGGCGGCGTCGCGCGAGCGGAACACTTGGCGAAAACCGAAGTAGGCGATCGCGTCTTTCATGTTCGAGACGAAGCGCCGCCACGGGCGCATGCGCGCGTCGGTCACGTATTCGAACGTCAACGACACGCGCATGTCGCCGGCTTTGGCCGGCGTGATCCGGTGGCGCAGCTTGTCGCCGTCGAACAGCACGATCGCGCCGGGCGGGTACTGGATCGAATCCGCGATTGTCGGGACGCCGGGGGTGCGCGTATGCAGCTCGTAATCGAGGCGGCACGACGACTCGTCGATCACGCCGATCAGCAGCGTATAACGGCGCCCGTCGTAATACGAGGTGTCGTAATGCCAGCCGATGTGATCGCCGGCGCGCGTGTAGTAATAAAGCGCGTAAGCGTGCGGGTCGTCCTCGGGCGAAAGTAGCAACTTGTCGCCGGTGATCGCTTCGAGCCATTCGATCAGGGCGCGCGAGCGGTAGAGCTCGGCGATCTGCGGCGCGAGCCGATCGATCGTATGGCGGCTGACGCTGCCCCCTTGCTTATGGCCGGGCAAGTAGTTGCGATTGACGGCGGGCTCGAGCGAGCGCGCGCTGTCGGCGAGCCCCGCGGTGAGTTCGTCCGGAAGGAACGTGTCCAGGTAGAGGAACGCCCCCTGCTGCGTGAACTGCGCACGCAGCGCATCGCGATCGAGGCTGCGCACCGTGTCGCTGAGCATTTCGTCGATCGATGGTGCCTCGCCCTGTGGCGCATGGCTCGGAGCCGATGCGGGTACGGGCGCATCGTTTGCCGCAACCCGTGCATTCATCGCGACACCCAGGCTTCGCTTGCCCGCTCGCCCGGCGGCGGGCGCCGCACGATGCGCCGGTAATCGAGAACGACCCACAGTGCAAACAGCGGCGCGCCGATCGAGGCGGCGATGAGGAACGGCTCGACGGTGTGCGTGAGCGTGACGAGCGGCAACAAATAGAGCACGTCTTCCGTTTCGAAGCCGGCTGCCGATGCCTGCCGAGTCCCGGCCTTACCGGCCAGCGATTCGATGCGCATACGCAGATAGAAAATGAGGGCGACGGCGACGCCCGCCAGCGCGCCTAGCCACGTAGCCTGCGCAAAGATGCCGTCCTCATGGGCGCTCGCGATGCCGACGCCCATCGAGAGGAACAATGCGATGGTCACGAACGCATCGCTTGCCAGATCGTAGAAGTGCCCGAGCTTGCTTGATTTACCGCTGATGCGCGCCAGTTCTCCATCGGTGTGATCGATGAAATTGGACAGGACGATCAGCAAGGCGCCGGCGTTGATCCATCCGAACGTGGGCTGAGCGAGCGCGGCCGCTCCGGCGATCCCGACGACGAGACGCAGTGTGGTCAGGTGATTCGGCGTGACGCGCGTGTCTTTCAGCGGCGTGACGAGAAGGCGTGCGAGCCGAGCGTCCCACGTGCGCGGCATGGGAGCGATGGCGCGAGGTGAGGGGTCAACGCGATTTTCCATTCGAAGCAATATATACGCTTTTACGCAGTGTTGTTTGCAACGGCGCATTCGCGCGGAGCCCTTGCCGGGCCGCGCACGCCGAGTTGGCAAAACCCGGTAAAGTGCCATCTTTCTTCACTTTCTACATCATGTCGATCCGGCATGGCTCGTGCGCTCGGTCCATTTCGAATCGTGAGCCGTCCGGCGTAACGGTGCGTAATTTCTTGCCGCCATGAAACGTTTTGCCCTCGCCACCTTCTTGCTCCTGTTGTCCGTGCGTTCGGCCCCGCTGTTCGCTGCATCGCTCGACGAACCGCTGCATTGCGATCGATCCGCCCATGCATTCATCGGCGAATTGGAAGACAAAGGCCTGATCGATCCGCGCCCATCGCGGGTGGAGCCCAATTCGATCAATGCGTTCGGTCCCGCTCACAGCGCGGATCTGACCGCCTTCGGCTATCACGTGTTTGCGATCGTCGGCTTTCAAAAGGACGATCCGATGTTCCAGAGGGGCAAGGGCAAACCGCTCGCCGATTCGGCTTACGGCGCAGTCGTGCTGGGCACGACCGACAGCGTGACAGCCGCCGTGAGGACGGCCGGCAGCAAGGCAATCGTTCATCACGTGGCGCCATTCGTCACGGCGATTTTCTGTCAGATGGACGCCGGCGCGGCGGCAGACCGGCCTTAGCTTTCTATCGCCTTTCTATTAGCCTGGTATATCTCGCTGCGTGGCATTTAATTCTCAGGGTTATACCCTATTCATACGTACTTCTTGCCGTGGGCTATCGGCGCAGTCAAATGATCGCAGCGGCTGGAGTTGGCAATAAGCAACGACCCGCCACGGGGCGCCTAGTCGGGATGGACTTGGCGTCGGCGTCGTGCAACCATTCAGTCCATCACGTCACGGTAGCGGTGGTGACAAGCGGTTCGGATGAGACGACAGCGATTGCATCGCCGGTCGCCAAAGACTGCGGGCTTGGCCCGATCTACGGGGTCTCTCGAATCAATTGGCCGGTTTGGAGCAAGCAATGAAAAAGCACGTCCTCTGTCTCGCCGCGTCGGCGGCGTTCGCCGTTCCCGCGTTCGCACAAAATAGCGTGACGTTGTATGGCCTGATCGACGAAGGCTTGAACTATACGAACAACGTGCGCGGCAGCCACAACTACGAGCTCGCAAGCGGCTTCGCGCAAGGCAGCCGGTGGGGCTTGAAGGGCGCCGAAGATCTGGGCAACGGCCTGAAAGCGATCTTCCAATTGGAGAATGGGTTCGACGTCAATACGGGCCGCTTGAATCAGGGCGGCCGCATGTTCGGCCGCCAAGCGTTCGTCGGCCTGGCTAGCCCGTACGGCACGGTGACGCTCGGCCGCCAATACGACGCGCTGGTCGACTATCTCGCGCCCACCACCGCCAACGGAAATTGGGGCGGCTATCTGTTGTCGCACCCGTTCGATAACGACAACACCGATAACTCGTTTCGCGTCAACAACACCATCAAATACGCGAGTCCCAACTATGCGGGCCTGCAATTTGGCGGCACCTATAGCTTCAGCAACGATCCGGGCTTCTCGAATAACCGCCAATACAGCATCGGCGCTCAATATCAGAACGGCGGCCTGTTGGTGGCCGGCGCTTACTTGCAAGCGAACAACCCCGGCTTGACGTCGGGCGGGGCGATCGCGTCGAACGACGCCAATTTCGTCTCGTCGCGCTTGCGTGTCTTCGGCGGCGGCATTAATTACACGTTCGGGCCGGCGACGGCCGGCTTCGTCTATACGAATACGACCGTGCGCAACCCGACCTCCGATGCGTACCTCACGGCTACCGACTCGCTCGTGCCGATCACGGGGCCGCTCGCCGGTTCGACCTTGAACTCGCTCAAGTTTCAGAACTTCGAGCTGAACGGGAAATATCAGTTGACGCCGGCCCTCTATGTCGGCGCGCAGTATGTCTACACGATGGAAAACTATGACACGTCGCTCGGCGGCGTGAAGCCGAAGATCCACACGTTCGGGCTGATGGTCGACTACAACCTGTCCAAACGCACCGACGTCTACATCCAAGGCGCCTTCCAAAAGGTGGCGGGCGACAGCACGGGCTCTTCGCTCGATCACGCTTATGTCACCGGAGCGGACGACGTCTCGAGCTCGTCGAAGCAGGCCGTCGCGCGCGTGGGTATTCGCCACAAGTTCTAATAAAAACGAACAAGATGCGGCGCTTGGCGCCGCGTGTTTGGTCTCGGCCCATCCGGCGCTCGTGCGCGGATGGGTTTTTTATTTACCGGCTTTTACCTGTTGCGCCGATATGGCGCGCAACTTGCGCAGCGGCGTATTCTTGACTGCGACTCGCGTTTATCGCGTTTATCCGGTCGCCCGAACAAGAACGAGGGAGAGACATCATGGCCCGGACACAAGAACTTGCTTCACGTTTACTGCAGGCCCGACGAATGCACACGCTCGTCGATCCCGCGTCGGTCGCCGCTTGCAAACCGCAGAATGCCGACGAGGCGTTGGTCGTCCAGCAACTCGTGCTCGACGAATTGGGGGGCTGTGCGGGCTATAAGATCGGCGCAGGATCTCCGACAGCCGTGCCGCAGTTTGCGCCACTACCGGCAACGCGGGTATTTGGCGCGGCCACGGGCTTGCGTTCCGGCGACTATGCATGTCTAGGCTTGGAACTCGAAATCGCGTTCAGCTTCGCGAGCGACGTAGACCGATCATTGGCTGAGCAGCCCGAGGGGGTGATCGACGCCATCGACACGATGTCCGTCGTCGTCGAAGTGGTCGATAGCCGCTTCGAGGGCTGGCCCAATATCGATCCGTTGCTGCAATTGGCCGATTTGCAGAACAACGGCGCACTCGTGATCGGCGATACGCGGCCCTACGATCGCAACTTCGATTTCAGCGCGCCGCAGCTCGGTTTTTACTGGAACGACCATGAAATATTTCAAGGCGCCGCAAGGCACAGCGCAGGCGATCCGCGGCGCTTGGTTGCCTGGCTCATCGGGCGCACGCTAGAGACGGGGCATTCGATTCCGGCGAGGACCATGTTGACGACGGGTTCGTATACGCCGTTTTACATTGCGTCGGGGCCCGGTATCGTTAGAGGAAGGGTCGAGGGATTCGGGAAAATCGAGTTCGAGATCAAGTAGGCGGGGTGTGTCGGCCCGTCAGTCGCCGTTCGACCACGGCGACCCATCGGTCGCCCTCGAACGACGCCGCGGCCAGCGCCGTGATCTCGGGGTAGGCCTCCCGCGCGATGTCCGTTAACACTTGACCTGGCGGCGCTTCGACGAGAAGCGTCGCGCCGCGCTCCACGAGCGCCGTGAGCGCGTCGAACCAGCGCACGGTGTAGCGCATGTTGGTGGCGAGGTCGTCGCGGATATCGGCGGGGCGATACAGCGCGCGGGCTCGCCGGTTGCCGATGTAGACGGACGCCGGGCTGCGAAACGCGACACCGGCGGCGTAGGCCACGAGCGCATCGGACGCTTTGCGCAGTAATTCGCAATGCGAAGGCACGCTGATCATGAGGCGCTTTGCGCGATGTGCGCCGGCCGTGGTGGCGCGTTCGTTGAATGCATCGAGCGCCGTGACCGAACCTGCGACGACGATCTGACGCGGTGCGTTGACGTTGGCGATGTAGACCTGCGTGTTCGGGGAATTCGCCAAGGGCTCGATTAGCGCTTCGACTTGCGCTTCGGTCAAACCTTCGATCGCCGACAAACCATATCCGCTCGGATACGCTCGCTCCATCAACTCGGCCCGCGTTCGCACCATGCGCAATGCGTCGGCGAAGGACAGTGCGCCGCTTCCGACCGCCGCGGCATAGGCGCCAACCGAAAGCCCGGCGTGCGCGTGCGCCTCTATGCCGGCGGCGGCCAGCCGCCGTTGTACCGCAACCCCGGCGACGACGAGCGCGATCTGCACGGCGATGCTCGAGCGCAGGGCCTCGGCTGTATCCAATTGTCCGACGTCGAGGGCTAGGACATCCGATGCTTCATCCAGGGTTGCGGCTACAGCGGCGTGGGGCGGTAGCCGATGCAAGAACCCTGGGCTCTGTGCGCCCTGGCCGGGATAGAGCAGCGCGAACATCAGGGTTGCGCTCCGTCATAGGGTTGAGGCGTCGACCAAGGGTCGGCGACGAGACTCGGGCCGCGGCCGGACCGCGCCATCACGCGCGGTTTGTGCTCGGCCCATTCGCTGAGCGCAACGCCTCCGGCGGGCGTTTCGAGCTGCGTATCGATGCGCACTCCGAAGGCCGCTTCCACGGCGGATAGACGCGCGCGCAGCGTCCGTGCCGTGATGCGCGGCAACGGCGTCGGCATCCGAATCAGCAAGTCGAGATCGCTGGCATCGGAGACGACGGGATGTCCTGTCGCCAGCTCGAAGCCGACACTGCCGGTCGGCCCCCAAGCGAGGCCGTCCAGCCAGCCGTGCCGAGTGAGCGCTTCGAGCGCTTGGAACGCGCTCAGTGCGCGGCGCTCAGGGGAGAGCGGGCGATCCCGCAGATGCTCGGGCGAGCACGCCGATGCGATCGAATCGAGCGCAACGAAAGCGCCGTATCGTTGAGCCCGCGACGGTCCGCGAAAACCCACGGCGACGAAACCGGGCGGCGCATCGGCCCGTCGGACGACGGCATAAGGCGCATCGGCGAACACACCGCTTAGCCAAGCGGGCATGTTGCTCATCGGAGGGAGGGTATGCAGCCGAAGCAGGTCATGCGCTTCGTATTCCTTACCCTTCGCGAAGGTGTCCGTCCTCATCCGCTCCTCACCGTGCCACGTACCAGCGCCACTCCGCAGATCGCTCAAACGGCATCCCATTGCAAGGCTAGACGGCGCCTGACCTCGATCGATGCCGCGCGAGTGGTGCGCGCGGCATCGGAGTCGAGCCGGTGCCGCGATAGATCGGCGGCATCGGCTCGCGCCGACGACGCCGCGTCCGCGAGCGCGCGGTGCACACGCGCAATCTGCTCTTGCGTGGGCGCGTCCGCGTCGACTTCTTCGATCAAACGATCGAGCAAGCCGAGCTTCGCAAAACCCGTGAGCGAATACGACATCGGCGTGATCGTTTCTCCGAGTGCATCTAGCGCTTCGACGCAGCGGCGTGTGACGCGTGCGGCGGCTTCTTTGCCCATCGCATGGACCATGATCCCGGGCGCATCGAGCGCGAGAATGCGATTGGCTTGATAGCCGTGGGCGAGAAACGCGCCCGACATCGCGGGCCCGACGATCAGCGCGACGACAGGGTGGCCCGCAAGCCGCGCGCTAGCATAGGCGTCGACCGCCGCAGCGCACGCGAGATGAATGCCGAGCATTTCTTCTCGATAGCCGTACGCTTGGCTTTTCACGTCGACGATGACCACGATCGGCCGTCGGCGCGGTGCGTGCGCGTCCGCCTCGATCACCGCGCGCACGGTTTGCGCAAGCCGCCAGCCTTGTTCGAGCCCGACCACATTGTCGCGGGCGCGAGGAAAACGGTTTGCGGGGTCGGGCACCACGGCGATGAAGCGTGCCGGTTCATCGCCGAGCGGTGCATCGGCATGCCAGATCGGCGCTGCGCCGATCGGCTCGCCCGCGAGCGCCCGCAGCCAGCGCTGGCCACGGGAGAAGGCCTTCGTATCGTTCATTCCGACTCCTTAGTATCTGCACCTGGGTCGCCGAACACCGATCTCATCGATGCTGGCGTGACCGCGTCCGGATCGATTCGAGAGAGCAGCGACAGGTAACGACCGACCGCCTCGCTCCGATGTACCGGGCGCACACCCGCCGAGAAGGCCTCTCGCACCGCTGCGGCGACGGCATCCGCATCGTCGTCGACGAGGCGGTCCGCAAGGCCCGATGCGACGCGCTGCTCGCCGCCGATCAATTGCCATATGCGACGCCGGTCGCTGGCGTCCAGCTCCTCGATGCCGGCCTCCTGCTCGATGACCTCGGGCCCGTTCATGCCCAACCGTCCCTGGCGCGTCATGATCAAGCGCGAACATAGGGCCGCGGCCAGCGACATGCCGCCGAAGCATCCCACCATGCCGGCGATCACGCCCACGACCGGCACGTGCCGGCGCAGTGCGACGAGCGCGGCTTGAATCTCGGCGATGACCGCGAGGCCGAGGTTTGCTTCCTGCAAGCGCACGCCGCCGGTCTCGAACACGATGACGGGGCGCACGGTGCGGCCGCGCTCGCAGTCGCGCAACGCGAGCTCCAGTGCGCCTGCGATCTTGCTGCCCGACACCTCTCCGATGCTGCCGCCCTGAAACGCCGATTCGATAGCCGCAACGACCGCCGGCTGGCCGTCGATGCTTCCGCGCGCAATGATCGCGCCGTCGTCGGCTTGGCAGACGATGCCCTGCAGCGGCAGCCAGGGCGAGGTGAGGCGATCGAACGGGCCCAGCAGCTCGCGAAACGTACCGGCGTCCAGCAGGCGCCGCGCTCGCTCGCGCGCGGTCAGTTCGATGAAGCTTTCGCGCGCCGAGAAGCTCGGCGCAGCCGCTTCGAACCCAGCGTTCATGCGTTCTCTCCTTGCATGCCTTGGGTCCCCCCTTGGGTGCCTTGCGCGGCTTCGACGGCCTCCGCAAGCCGCAAGGCAACCACGCCGGGCGTCGCGCCGAAATCGTTGATTTCGATTTGAGCCGCGCCATCGTAGCGCGAGAAGAACCGATCCAACACGCTCTTCCAAATGTGGCCGTAACCGTCGACGCTCGTATTGACGACGACACGGGCCTGCATCGCCTGGTTTGGCGCAAGCAGCACTTCGAGGTCGCCGGAGCCGACCACGCCCACGTGCGCACGCGCGGACACGATGCTGCGCGCAGGGTAATCGAAGCTCAGATGCTCCATGATGCTGTCCTCCCGCCGGCGCCGTCCTGCGCCAGCTTGTCCATGAAAAGGGTAGCCGCGAGCAGATCGGCGGCGCCGCCCGGCGACGCATTGAGCGACAGCAGGCGCGCTTCGAGCCGTTCGAGCGCGGCGCGGCCGCGCGCGGTGGCGCAGCCGCCAAGCGTCAGTACTTCTTGTGCGCCCGCTTTCGCGGCGCAGAGCGCGGGCGGCCCGGCGCGATGTAAAAGACAGGTGTCGTCGAGCGAGGTCATGATGGCGAGCAGCGCGTCGATGCGCGCGACGTTTTCGCCGACGCCGCGATTCCTTGCCGCGCGAAGCGCGGGCAGGCCAATGCGCACCACATGAGGAAACCCTTCCTGCGCTTCCCGTCGCGCCCCCCCGACGCCATAGCGAGCCCGTACGCGCGAGCCGTTGCTATCGACGAGTGGCGCACCATGATCGGGAAAACAAGCGATCTGCGCGGCCATGGCGCAGATCTCCCGTGCAGCGTCGAACTGCGGCCGCGTGAGCGCTTCCATGCCGAATATCGTTGCGCCTGCAACTAACAGCCCGACGATCCAAATCGCGCCGCGGTGAGCGTTGCTACCTTGCGTCGCCTCCATCATCACGCTTTCGCCATCGCGGCCAATAGCGGCCAGTTGCGCCCGCAACGACGCCGACGGCACCACGCCTGTCGATGCGCGTGCAAGTGCGGCAAAAGTCGGCTCGAGCGAGCAAGCCGAGCGCTCCATCAATGCAAGATTCAGATCGCGATGGGCGCCGCTGCCGCGCCGATCGACGAGCGCGGGCTTGGGCGTAAGACGCGCCTCTTCGAGCAGCGCATGGGTGGCCAGACGCGCGAGCCACGCGGCGGCATCGTCGCTCGGTAGGGAGGTGTTGGCTTCTCGGCTAGGCCGAGGCACTCGACGAACTGCGATGGCGGGCATCGCTCACCAGCTCCGAAAGCGCGCCGGCGGCGCATACAGGCCGCCCGACCAAGCCACGAGATCGTCGATGCTGCGTGCGGCCAGCAACGCGCGCTTGGCTTGAGCGCGCCGAATGCCGAGGTCTTCCGGGTAGGCGACGATGCCGCGCCGCCGCAGCTCGGCAGTGCGTTCGGGCTTCGCGCGGAGCCCGATCGGCGTCACGCCTGCCACGGCGGCAAGCGCCGCGCGCCGCTCCTCGATGCCTTCGGCTTTATGCAGATAGGCGATGCCTTCCTCGGTCACGACGTGGCTGACATCGTCGCCGTAAATCATCACGGGTGCGATCGGCATCGCGCTCTTGGCGCCGACGGCGATGGCATCGAGCTCGTCGACGAACGTGGGTTCGCCGCCTTTCTTATAGGTTTCGGCAAGCTGAACGACGAGTTTGCGCCCGCGCGCGATCGGCCCGTCGCCGGCCTTGAGCAGCTTGAGCCACGCTTCGCTCGCATGGCGGCGTCCATGCGGATCGTGCCCCATGTTCGGGGCGCCCCCGAAGCCGGCGAGCCGCCCGCGCGTGACGGTGGATGAATTGGCATCGGCATCGAGCTGCAGCGTGGAGCCGATGAATAGATCGACGCCGTACTGGCCAGCCAATTGACACAGCACGCGGTTGGAGCGAAGACTGCCGTCGCGTCCGGTGAAAAACACATCGGGACGCGCCGCGACGTAGTCTTCCATGCCCACTTCGCTGCCGAAGCAATGAACGCTTTCCACCCATCCCGATTCGATCGCGGGAATCAGCGTGGGGTGGGGATTGAGCGTCCAGTTGCGGCAGATCTTTCCTTTCAAGCCGAGTTCCGCGCCGTACGTGGGCAGTATCAGTTCGATCGCGGCGGTATCGAACCCGATGCCATGGTTAAGCGAGGTCACGCCGTAGGGCGCGTAAATGCCGCGAATCACCATCATCGCGGTTAGCACCTGCAAATCGCCGATGTGCCGTGGATCGCGCGTGAACAACGGCTCGACCGCGAACGGGCGGTCCGCCTGGACCACCACGTCGACCCACGACGCAGGAATGTCGACGCGGGGCAGGGTGTCGACGATTTCATTGACCTGAACGATGACGATACCGTGGCGGAACGCGGCCGCTTCGGCGATCGTCGGCGTGTCTTCGGTATTCGCCCCCGTGTACAGATTGCCGTGGCGATCGGCCTTCTCGGCGCACAGCAACGCGACTTGGGGCGTCAAGTCGACGAACATGCGTGCGTAGAGTTCGACGTAGGTATAGATCGAGCCGATTTCCAGCAGCCCGTCTTCGAGCAGCTGAGCGACGCGCAGGCTTTGCGGCCCCGCGAAAGAGAAGTCGACCTTGTGCGCGATGCCGCGCTCGAACAGCGTCAAATGCTCGGGGCGGCTGATGCTGGAAATCAAGAGATGGATGCCGTGGACGATGTCCGGATCGACGCGGGCGAGCGAGCGCGAGAGGAAATCGGCCTGCTTTTGGTTGTCGCCCTCGAGTGCAACGCGATCGCCTGGGCGGATCAGCGTTTGAAGCGCATCGATGATCCGCTCCGACGGCAGAATGCCATCCTCGAGCCAAGGCGCTACGGCGGCCAGGCGTCGCGCTTTCTCGTCACGCAGTGTGGTCCACGTACGCGGGACCGTGGGTTCGGCGGCGGGAATCATCTGGCGAAGCGGCTCCTATACGTGAAACGAGGGCGGACGAGTTTCATCCGTTGTGGCGCCGCGAAGGCGGACGCTTCTTCGCAGCGATCATCGGCATGGCCTCCGACGCGCCCGCATCGTTGCCTGCGCTTGCGAGTTTGCTCGCACTCTTACCGGCGCGCTTGCCCCCCGAAGCGGCGGCGCGCGGCGCCTGCTCGCTGAGCAAGCGATAAAGCAAATCGCCGGTGCCGAGCAAATGGTCGGAAACGAGCTTTTGGGCCGCGGGGATGTCCTTGCGCCGCACGAATCGCATCAACTGACCATGCTCGTGATCCGACACGCGCTTGTGCTCGGGCAATCCGAACTTGACTCGAAGGTAGCGTTCGCCGCGACGGTGCAACGTGCCGATCATCTCGAGCAACTGCGGCCGCGCCGCGGGCGCGTAAAGGCTCATGTGGAACGCCTCGTTGCGAGCGACGTAGAGCGCCGGGTCGCGCTCGAGTTCCGCGGCTTCGTACAGCGATTGCGCCACGTGCAAGGTCTCGCTCGTGTGGTTCGGGATCGCCAGCGTGATCGCGAGACCTTCCAACGCGGCGCGGATCTCGTAGATCTCGCGGGCTTCGTCGGCCGAAAGCGGGGCGACGGTGGCGCCCTTGTTCATCTCGGCCTTCGTCCAGCCTTCGCTTTCGAGCAGCCGCAGCGCTTCGCGCACGGGAATCGCGCTGACGGAGAAATGCCGCGCCAGGGCGTCTTGGCGCAACGGCGCGCCGGGAGGCAGGCGGCCATCGACAATCGCCGCGCGCAATGCGTCGGCCACCATGCGCGAGGCGCTCGTGCGAGGAGCGACGGCTACTCCCGCAAGGGGCAGGCCTTCGGGAACCTCGATCTCTAGGGGAAAACGATTCGTTGCGTCATTCATGATGCTCGATATTATATACAAAATATTCGATAGGAAATGGGGCAAACCCGGGGTACATCGGGGCCTGGACGTAGGCCAGGAGCCAGGCGCGCCGAAGCCGTCGCGCGCTTGCGCCGTCATTGTCGGTAGTCAAACCGTTTCACCGGAGGAGTCGATGAGTTCGATGACAGACAGCGCGCGTACGGCGCGGCAGCGCACGCCGCTGAACCGTTCGCAAATAGCGGGATTTTGGGGTGCCTGGGCGGGCTGGACGCTCGATGGCATGGATTCGTTCATTTATGCGCTCGTGCTCACGCCGGCGCTGACCGAACTGTTGCCGCGCTCGGGATTCGCGGCAAGCGGCGCGAACATCGGGCTTGCCGGTTCGATCTTGTTCGCGTTGTTTCTCGTGGGATGGGGCTTGTCCTTCATTTGGGGGCCGCTAGCCGATCGCTTCGGGCGGACCAAAGTGTTGGCCGCAACGATCTTCACGTTCGCCATTTTCACGGGTCTTTCCGCAACTGCGCACAGCGTGTACGAACTCGCCATCTACCGCTTTCTCGCCGGTGTCGGGATCGGTGGCGAATGGGCGTTGGCGGGCACCTATGTGGCTGAAGCGTGGCCCGAAGACCGCCGGAAGATGGGGGCGGGTTATTTGCAGACGGGCTATTACGCGGGCTTCTTCTTGGCTGCCGCGCTGAACTATACGATCGGCGTCCACTTCGGGTGGCGCGCGATGTTCTTGACCGGAGCGGTGCCTGTCGTTATCGCGATTCTCGTGCTGTTGCGGGTCAAGGAACCGGAGAAGTGGAAGCAGTCGGAGGCACGCGTGGTGCACGTGAAGCCGCTCGCGCAAATCCTCGGTCCCGGCTATCGTCGGCGCACTTGGGTGGCCTGTGCGCTGTTGACGATCGCCATCGTCGGTCTATGGGCCGGCGCGGTGTACGAGCCGTCGGCTGTCATTCAACTCGCGCTGAAGTCGGGCATGGATAAAGCTGGTGCGATCAAGACCGCTTCCCTGGCGACGGGCTTGCTTTCGATCGGCACGATTCTCGGGTGCTTGGCGTTGCCGCCGCTCGCGGAACGCATTGGCCGAAAAAAGACGCTCGCAGTGTATTTTGCCGGCATGGCCGCTTCCATCATCGGCAGCTTCGGTTGGGCATTTTACTTGCCGAACGGGTTGGCGCCGTTCATCGCTTGGCTGTTCGCGCTTGGGTTCTTCGGCGGCAACTTTGCGTTGTTCAGCTTGTGGCTGCCCGAGCAGTTCGAAACGCGGGTGCGCGCAACGGCATTCGCCTTCTGCACCTCGTTCGGCCGCTTCATCGGGGCGGGGGTGAACTTCCTTCTAGGCGCGGCCGTGCTGCATACGCATACGCTTGGATTGCCGGTTGCATTGACTGCCGGCGTGTTCGTGGTGGGGCTGTTCATCATTCCGTTCGCGCCCGAGACGAGGGGGGAAGTCTTGCCGCAGTAAAGCGGCGAAGCCTCAACTCGCCGGGTTTTCGTCGGTTGCCGGCGGCGCTGCGCCGCTTGGCATGCCGAGCACGCTCACCTGAAAGATTCGCGTGGCGGCAAGCGATTCGAGGCTCGGATCTTCCGGAATGGTCAGCAAGAGCGGGAAGATGACCGACCCGCCAATGATCGCGCGCCGGCTGTTGTCCGCCGGGCGCATCCCCCAAATGTCCTGATAGACGAGCGGGACCGCGCGACCATCGCGTATCGTATTGCCCAAGTACAGCATGACGTGCCCGCCGATATAGATCAGCGTGCGCATCGGCTTGCCGTTTCTCACCAAAAAGTCGAGCCGTTGCGCGGGCGAGTCCGACGAAAGATCGGTCATGTCGCCAGCCGACATTTGGGCGGACGAATGTCGCGGCAACCAAACGCCGAACGCGGCAAAGATGCTTTGCAACTCCGACGAACAGTCGTTGTAGAAGTTCATGTTGCCCCATCCATAGGGGCGGCCGATCAACGACTTCATCAGCATGGCCAAATGCCGCGGCGTAGCGGCGATCGGCGCTCGTGCCGCCACCGTGTTCGGCAACCGGGCTTCGCGTATCACGGCACGGCCATCGATATCTCGCGCGGGGACGAGTGCCGCAAGCGGCTGATTCGACGCGGCGCTTTGCGTGTGTGCAAGTTGCGCGTGTGCAAGCGGCAGCAGCGTGCCCGCAGTCGCATTGAACCGGAACGTGGCGCTATCGTCGCGCACCGGTGTACTCGCTGCGGTCACCACTGCCCAACCGTCTGAGCCGCGATGCGACCAAGTCGAGATGAATGCGTCGTCGACGAAACCCACGCCGTTCGACGCCACCCACCCTTGAACGTCCGGCGTTTGCACGTAGTCCCATGCGCCGTCGGCGCTTTGGCCGAGCACGTAAAGCGGCGTGCCGGGGCGCACCGAAGAGATTTGTAGGTTGTCGAACGGGTAGCCCTGACCGGCGAGCCGGTGCGAAAAGAACGATGGGTCCATCGTCGGCAATTCGCGCACGAGCAGCGCATCCGTTGCGATGGCGCGCGCGGCGGGCGTGTAGCGAGGCGCTTGCCCGAACTGCTGCAGGTTCATGTTGCGCTCGATATCGTCGAGCCACCGGCTCGTATGCGGCCGAAAGTTCTGGCCGTACCCGATCCCTCGACCTACCTTGCCTGCGTTGTCATAGCTGCCGATCCGGCGCAATTGGAGATCGACGATATCGGAGCCGCCATCGCCGTACAGACGATTGGCGATGAAGGCCGGATTCCACGGCGACGGATCGCGTTCTGCGGTACCAAAATATCGGGCAAGGTAAGCAGCCCAATGCGCACGCTGTTCGGCAGGGCTTAAAAACGGCGTGTCATAGCCCGCGCTGGACGGATCGATCCAGTGATCGACATCCTGGTCGTAGGCAGCCATCGGAAACAGGCCGATAGGATCGACGTAAGCATGCGAGGCTGCCGGTGGGTTGGCGGCACAGGCAGCAAGCGTCAAGACAAGCGATGCAAGAGCGATGCGAGCGATACGCGAACGCGCATGTGACGCGACGTTGGACGACATAAGCAAAGGCACAGGGCGAAGAAAGCGTAAGGCCATCATGATAAGGCCTGTCTGCGGCAGGGCGGGCGGTTATGCGTTCTCGCGTCGCGCGACGCCGACGCGACAAAGCGCAGTCATCGGGCCGATTCGACACAGTTCGTCGAACTGCTCGGCGTTCCGTACGAACAGCGAGCCGGCGAATCCCAGCGAATTGATTGGGATTCCCGCAGCGCATTCGGCAGAACGTGGCACGAGCAGCATCCAGCGTGGCGTCATCAGCAGGTTGTACGGGGCGCTTTGATGCAGGCGACCGTCGACAACGATCGATCTCAACCCAACGGCATCCAAAAGCAGCCGATACCGATCGAGCGCCTGTGCGGCCGCTTGCTCGATTGGAGCCGGTACGAGTCGCGCGAAAGCATGGGCGAATGAGAGGCCGGGCAAGGTGCCCACCGGGCCGTCAAACGACGCCGCATCGATGAGCGGTGCGATGGGCAGCGACTGCCCCAAATCTCCAAGCGGCAACGGCACGACCTGCATGTGCTTGTGCGGCTGGCTCGCGCCCGCTTCGCGGCCGCCGTTGTAGAACCCCAGTGCGTCGAATTCGCTCAGGCAGGCGAACCATGCCGCGAAATCGTCGAGATCGAGCAACGCTTCCTGCGGCTCGAATGCACGCGTCACGATCAGCAGGTGATGATCGATGACATTGAACTTGTTGAGTAGCGCGAAATGCGTGGCCGATACGTCGGCGACGAATAGATCGGGGTCGTGCGGAAGGAACGGATCGACGAAGCGCTGTGGCGCAGACGTTTCCTGGCGGTGTTTGCGGACCAAACTCGAGACCTGCCGGACGACGAAGCGTATGCCGCTATCGTCCAGCGTGGTTTGGACCGTCTCGATCGGGCGCAGCGCGCCGCATGCGAGCGCATGGGCGGTTCGCCCGATGATGGCGGGCCGGAGTGTGCCGGGGTGCAACGAACAAGCGGCCATTGTCGATATGGATGGCTGGAGCGATCAATGTCGTCATTGTGGCGCAAATGAAAGAAACGATCATTTGGTACGTGCAGACGACCGATAAACGGCGGAAAAGGATCGGCTGCCAAGTGCCGCATGACGATGGCATCGTTGCGGCTTCCGCGGCCGGCGGCGAGGCGCCGTTTGTCGAGCTGACGCCGGAACGTCTGCCGACGCAGGATTTCGCGCGGTCGGTGGAATATCGATGCGCGCTATCCGCCGGGCCGGCGTTATTCGCCGAACAGGCTCCGGATGTCTTTGACGTCATCCGTATCCGAGAGGTTGTATTCGGCCCGCACGGCTGTCAGCACTTCGTCGACGAATCGCTCGTACCCCACCGCGTTGCCGAAGTGTTTCATCGTCCAATTGCAGCCGTTTGTGTCGGAGGGCTGTTTTTGCGGACGCGGCACGCGAATCTTGACGCCGTCTTCGACGATTTCGTGGATGCGATGGATGCGGTGGCTCACTTCCTCTTGCAATTGCGAAGCGTTGCGCGTTTTGCGGGCCATGTCGGGCTCCTCGTCAAGGTTGCGCGACAGTTTACGATACGCGGCCGCGATCGAGATGACGGACGCGATGCTCACGCGCCGTGTCCGTCGGAACATGCTCAAATGCCGCCGCCGTTCATGATCGGCAAGAGAACCCGGTAGACCTGAATGACCGCCGGTCCCAACAACACGATGAACATCGCGGGAAAGATGCAGAAGCAGAGCGGAAGCAGCAATTTCAAAGCAATCTTCGCTGCCTGTTCCTCGGCGCGCATCCGGCGCCGCGTGCGCAACGTGTCTGAAAGCACGCGCAGCGAATCGCCGATACTCGTGCCAAAGCGTTCAGCCTGGATGAGCATCGTGCTGAACGATTCGATATCTTCCACGCCCGTGCGCAAAGAGAGATTACGCAGCGCCTGTTCTTTCGAAAAGCCAGAGCGCAATTCCAGCAGCATCAATTGGAGCTCATTTGCCACCACCGGGCTACGCAGCTTGATTTCGTCAGCCACCTTTACCATCGCGGCGTCCAGACCCAGGCCGGCCTCGACGCAAACGGTCAGCAGGTCGATCGCATCCGGAAAATCCTCGAAGATCGTGCGCTTGCGCGCGGCCACGCGACGCCTGAGCACGCCGTTTGGCAGGTAGTAGCCGAATGCGCCCATCAACAGCAGGATTCCGCTCAGTTCGGTCGGGTTGGTCGAGACGGAGCTGGTGGCAAGCCAGGGCAACGCGATGAGCGGGAGCGCGAGAGCCAGCGCGGTTTTGGCCGCAAAATAAACCGCGGCGGCGTGCGGGGATCGCCAGCCCGCATTCATGAGTTGCAGCCGCAATGCCGACTTCTCCCAGTTCTCTTTGGGAATCGACAGCTTCGCAATGGGCTGCGAAATATCCGCGATCCTTTCGAGCCATGCCGAGCCTGGCGACTCGGGTTCGGACGGTGCTTTGACTTGTGCCCCTCCCACAGCCTGTTCGATGCGCCGCCGCATGTCGCGCGGTGCGAAGAAGATCATCGCGCCGAAGGCTCCGGCGAACACGATGACGAAAAGGCCGGCCAGCAAAGCGATGTTGATCGTATTGGGCGATTCCATGACACCCCCATATAACAGCGTCGCGGCGAGTGCTCGCGCACTCACACGCGGATTTTGATAATGTTGCGCATCCACATCACGCCCGCCACCATGATGACCGCCATCCCCGCAAGCATCTTCTGGCCGAGCGGATCTTCCCATAGCACCGGAAGGAACTTCGGATTGAAGATCATGACGGCGCCGCCGGTCACGAACGGAAGCAGACAAAGCACCCACGCCGACAACTTTCCTTCCGCGGCCAGCACGCGCACCTTGTCGAAGAGCTTGAAACGCTCGCGGATCAGAAAGCCAATACCGTCGAGCACCTCTGCCAGATTGCCGCCCGTTTCTCGCTGAATCAGCACGGCGATCACGAAGTACCGCAAATCGCGAATCGGTACGCGGTTTGCCAGATTCAGCAAAGCCTCGTTCATTGGCACGCCGTAGTTGATTTCATCGAAGGTGATCCGGAATTCACCGCCCATCGGTTCGGCGAATTCCGAGGCCACCATGCCGATGGCGCTGGCGAACGAGTGCCCCGCACGCAGGGCGCGGCTCAACGTATCGGCAACGTCGGGCAGTTGCTTTTCCAGCTTATGCAGCCGTTTGTTCCGCAGGCGCAGGATATTGAAGTAGGGAAGGGCGCCCACGAATAATGCGGCTATCGGACCGACCACCACGGGCACGGGCAAGAGGGCCGTTACCACGAGCGCACAAAACGCCAGGATCAGGCACGTGAGACCCAGCCGCGCGGCGCTGGTACGCGTGCCCGATTGCTGCAGCAGAAGATCGAGCGATTTCGCGCGCGGCATCTGCAGCATCAGCTTTTCGAAGAAGCTGCCATCCTTGAGCACATCGTTCTTCAGAATCGACAAGCGTTCCTTGCTCGCGTGTCCGCCCGCCGACAATGCGCGGATGCGTGAGTCGATGCGCCGTGCCGCGGGACCATGGCGGCTGTTCCACCAGACGTAGATGGCTTCGAACGCTAGCACGACGGCTACGAACATCAAGACGATGAATGTGTAGAAGATCGAATCCATGCTGGCCTCCCCGGTTCCGGCAGCTTAGACAGCGTGCCCGGTTGTTTCGCTACTTGACTACTTGGTGTCGAATCGCCGCGCGGGGTCGTAGAGCTGATCGGGAAGATTGATCCCGAACGCTTGCAGTCGATCGACGAATTTAGGCCGCACCCCGGTCGCACAGAAATAGCCGCGTACGTTACCGTTTGGATCGAGACCCGTTCGCTTGAAGGCAAAAATCTCCTGCATGTTGATGACTTCGCCTTCCATCCCGGTCAGCTCCTGGATGCTCACGATCTTGCGCCGGCCGTCGTTGAGCCGCGTAGCCTGGATGACGACGTGAATCGCCGATGCGATTTGCTGGCGCATTGTTTTCGGCGGAAGCGACATCCCCGCCATGTTGATCATGTTCTCGAGGCGCGTAAGGGCATCGCGCGGGGTATTCGCATGGATCGTCGCAAGCGATCCCTCGTGGCCGGTGTTCATGGCGGCGAGCATGTCGAGGGCTTCGGCGCCGCGCACCTCACCCAGAATGATTCGGTCAGGACGCATCCGCAAGGCGTTGCGCACCAGTGTGCGTTGCGTGATCTCGCCACGCCCCTCGATATTCGGAGGGCGTGTCTCGAGCCTGGCCACATGAGGCTGGCGAAGCTGAAGTTCCGCCGCGTCCTCAATCGTGATGATGCGCTCGTCGGCCGGGATGAAGCCCGACAGGATGTTCAGAAGCGTCGTCTTGCCGCTGCCGGTGCCGCCCGAGATGAGGATGTTGACCTTGGCGCGCGCCAGAGCGTCGAGGAGTTCGGCCATGGGCGGGGTGAGGGTCTGCAACTCGATCAGATCCGACACCTGCAATGGATTGACGGCGAAGCGCCTGATCGACACGAGCGGCCCATCTACGGCGGACGGGGGGATGATTGCGTTGACGCGCGATCCGTCCGGCAGTCGCGCATCGACCATCGGGCTCGATTCGTCGATGCGCCGTCCGACGCGTGACACGATCTTCTCGATCACTTTCATCAGGTGCGCATCGTCGTAGAACGTGACATCGGTCAGTTCAAGGCGTCCTTTGCGTTCGACATACGTTTGTTGAAACGTATTGACCAATATGTCGGATATGCCTGGGTCGCGTAGCAGCACTTCCAGGGGACCGAAGCCGAACATTTCATCGTAGACGTCGACGACGAGTTGCTTGCGCTCCGGGTCGTTGGCGGGCGCTCTTTCCTCGTCGAGGATGCGCATGATGAGTGCGGTGAGTTCCTGACGAACGAGGTCCGGTGATAGACGCGCGAGGCGTTCGAGTTCGACGCGCTCGAGCACCAGTTGGTGGACTTCGCGCTTGAGCTTCTGGTACGAGCTGCGGGCCATGCCATTGTGCGAGCTTCCCACTGGGGCGCGTTCGCCGAGCGGCTGCACGGATTGGTTGGAAATCTGCTCACGTAGCAACATGGTGTTCTCCTCGTTCTGCGTTCATTACATGGAGGTCTTGAGCTTGGGGGCGGCAAGGCGGCTGAACAACCCGGACCGCCGTTCGGCGTTTTCCTTGTGCCCTTGCGAGAGCGCTTGCGTCCCACAGGCGATATCCGCCGCGAATTGCTGCAGACCGCGCGATACGCCGCTCTTGCGGCTGACCTCGAAAACGGGCAGGCCGTGGTTCACCGCCTCCGTGACGACTTCGTTGTCCTCGGGCAGCACGAGGTGAGGCGACATGTCGAGCACTTCCTCGAGGGCCGCCTTTTCGCGCTCCGCGTGGCGCGTATATCGGTTGACCAACAATTTCAGGTGTGAGTAGGGATACCCGAGCGATGTCAGGATCTCCTGGAGACGCCGGCCTGCCCGGGCATACAACATGCCGGGCTGCAACACGACGTGAATTTCGTCGCTGCGATCGAGTGCGACGATCGAAAGCTGATTGATGGACTGCCCGAGATCGAAGATGACGAAATCGTATCGGGGAGCGGCTACCCCGAGCATCCATTCGAGTCGGTCGTTTTGGACATCGGCTGCCTTGACCGGATCGCCTGCGCCTGCGAGCAGGTCGAACGTGTCGCTCACGTGCATGAGGCTCGCATCCAAAAACGCCGAATCCATCCGTTCGATGTTTCCGCACACCTGCGGTAGCGTTGAAGGGGCGCTGTCGTTTGAGAGAAGAAACGATGCGTCGCCATACAGTTGATTGAGATCGACGAGCAGCACGCGCTTTTTCTGAAACGTGGACAGTGCATAGGCGACGTTGCAGGCAATGAACGTGGTCCCCACGCCGCCCTTGCATGACATGAAGGACAAGACGCGAGTCACATGCCCACTCTGCAGCATGCGGCTTTGCTCGACGCGGTGCAGCGCCTCGCACAGCGAATGCTTGTCTAGCGGCCACGCGAGCACGTCGCGAACGCCCGCACGCATCGCTTCGATGAGCGTCTGCTGCGACGTGTCCGGAGTCAGCAGGATGCAGGTCAGCCGCGTCATGCGCTGACATAGACTCGCGATGACAGGTAACTGCGCGTCTTGCAGCGTGACTGCGTCGACGATCAGTACGTCGAATGATTCCAAGCTGTCGCCGCGCTCGGCGAGTTGCGCCGGGGTTCCAACGATGCGCGTCGTCCGGTAGCTGCCGCATTCGCCGATGTGGCGCACGATCTGGGCAAGGCGCGAGGCGTCGCTTGAGATGCTGAGGATATCGATCATGATGTTTCTGCCCGAGCTATCAAGATTATTGACATACGTTGCCGCCTGTCGACGTCGCGAGACTTTCGCGGGGCAACGTGGTGGTGAGGGGCGGCATGGCGAGCGTGATCGGAAGGAACGGGATCATCATCTTCACGCTTACGTTGGTGACGCTGACCGTAACGAACGTGCAGGTGCTGCGCGCCGTGCTCGGGTCAGAGTCGCAGCCGGACGGGGTGTAGCTAAGATTCACGTTCGACGAGGCAAGCAAGGGCAGCAACCCGGTGATCCTGGACTTGATGATCGACGCATCGGCGTCGCACACAGCGGCGGTGCGTGCGCCGAGTCGCACGGCTTCGCTCGCGGTATTCCAGTAGAACAGCGCGCGACCGAATTCGAGAATACCGATCAACAACGTGCAAAACAGTGCGACAACGATCGCAAACTCCACGAGGGCCGCGCCGCGCTGGTTGCGCCTCCGGGAGGCGAAGGATCGCGAATGCGGCTTCATGATTCTTGCCTCATCACGGTGGAGATGTTGCCGAAGATGAGCCCCTGCAGATTGAAGAACGTCTCGATCGGCGTGTACGGGTAGCCTTTGATCTTGACCTCGACGAGGTTGACGCTGCCCGTTGGTGTTCCGCTGGCCGCGCCGTTGTTCGTGTCGTAAGTCGGGACGCCGGCGAATTGCGGGGGATCGGTGGCATCCTGGCATCCGGTGGTGTGGGACGCGTCGCAGACGACGATCATGGAGGTCGTCAAGCCATCGACGAGCGGCGTCGCCGAGCCGCTCGGGCAGGGTGAGCTGCCATACACCGCGAGACACTGGGCATCGGCCACGGGGTAGGCGGGATCTGTCGATAGGTACATCGACAGAAAGCGCGCGGCGTCTCGTGTCGACTTGGTGAGCGCCTCATACTGGTAGAAGGCCCGGCCGAATTCGGCAACGCCCATAGCGAGCAACAGCAGCGGGACTACTACGATGGCAAATTCCACCATCGCTGCGCCGCGCATGCGTTTGAGACTGGTACGGTGGTTTTTCATCATCGCCTCGCTTATTGCACCAACACGGGAACGAGCGGGCCGACCGAAGACCCGTCACCGGGAATGCCCTGCGTGGCGCACGGGACGCTTGCATCGGTCGACTTGCCTTCGTATTCCAGATGGACCGCCGAGGCCGCGCCGCCACTGTCCATCGGATCTAGCATCAGGACGCAGTCCCACCAAGCGATCTGAGCCTGATGGCCGCTCAGCAATTGTGTGCAGTCGACTTCGGGGGCGAGCGCGAGCCGTCGATCGGCGCCAGCTGAATAGGTCGTCCCCGACCACGATCCACTCGTGTTGACGCCTGCTGCTGCGTCCCCCTGATAGGCGGTGAACGTCGAGCGCTTGCTGACGAAATCGCTATAGGCGTTGCTTTGAGCGGGCCAACTCGTGGCCGTATAGGCGAATCCGGTGAAGTCCGGTGTCGCGGTGGCTTGGGAATAGGGGTTCGCATAAATGCCGAATCGCGAGTTCCATGCGCCGGTGTCCGTAACCTTGTTTCCCGGCGAGCCGATACTCGAGCCGATCGCCGGCAGCGCGCAGTAGTTGCCGGTCAACTCTTTCCTGACGGAAACCGCGCTGTTGCTACCGTCGAGGGCTGCCCAGCCGAAATTGCCCGGGCCGTAGGTGGGCGGCGAGCCGGTTTTGGACGCGATCCACTGGCCGCGTGTATAGCTCTGGCCCGCTATTGGCGGACTGACCTGAGTCCCGGCTTTGCAGACGAACACAGGAATGGCGCAGGTGGTTTGAGCGGGGCTGATCGTGGCGACGGCCATTGTTGATACCGACGCGTTGGCAACCGAGTTGCCCGGCAGGACATCGAGCACCTGGGCAAACCAGTTGGAAATGTTCGATAACGAGGTCGTGCACTTCACGTACTTCATGGCCGAAGGATTGGCAACCGAGCCCTTTGGCAGGAACGGATTGGTCAGCGAATCGCTGAACGTCACGTTGCTGTCGGTTGCCAACTGTACCGGGGTGCTCTGAAAAAACACGCGATTGAGGTTGCCGGCGGTGATGCCGGCCGCCTCCGATACCGAGAGGTTGATCGTGGCGCCTGTGAGATCGCGAACTGCCGCGAGCGCGCAGGCGTCCGCACTGTTCTGCAGCTCGCTTCTCACGATGTAGAGCTTGCCGAGGTCGAGCGCGAGCCCGACCACCCCGATCAGCACCGCAAGGGACAGCGCGACGATGACCGCCACCGCGCCGCCTTGAGTGCGTCGAGTCCTTCTTGGTATGCCTGATTGCCATTGGCGACGCATGATGACTTCCCCCCTCGATTGATTGCTTTACTGGCTCCCGCCGCCGCCGCCACCACTGCCACCGCCGTTTCCGACACCGATCACCAACGGCGTGAACGTTGTCGGCGGCGAGTCGAACGACTTCTGGTACTGGCCCATTGCCGAGTTTGCGGCCTTGCCGTCGATGCCCGGTTTCGACGGGTTGCGTGCACCCGCGTCCGGATCGATGACTTGCGCTTGCGTCACGGTTTTGACCGCTTCGCCGAAGTGCGCGTCCCAGATCGGCGAACTCGACATGCAGCCGCTGAGGGCGGCACAGGCCGGGGCCGCGACGATGAAGAGGGCGCGGCGCGCGAAAAGATAACGATTGACTTTCATGAGATTCCCCTTGACGCGAGCGTTACTGCTTGGCTGAACCGTTCGATTCCTTCGACATCGCGAGCTCGCCGCGCTTTTGATCTGCGTCCAGGCGTGCCGCAGTCCGTTCGATGCGATCAATGCGAGCCGCGTCGTCGTCGATTGCTGCCGCATCCGTGGTTGGAGACTGTGTCGCAGGCGCTGACGGTGATGTGTGAGGCGTGGTCGGCCTGCCAGATTCCGAGTGGGGCAGGAGTGCGGCAGTGATGTCGGCAGTCGGTACGGGCTGTGACACGGCCGGTGACGGAACGGGTGTGGACGTTGCCGATTCGGTTTCATTGGGCGCTATCGCCGCGGGCGGTTGCGTCGTCGAACTGGATGGCGGAGTGCTCGGTGGCGTCGAGGTGCCCGCCGGCGCCGCAAGCGACTGCGTCGACGAACTTGCCGGTGCGTTCGACGCGCCCGGTACCGCGGCGGGGGCCATGCGCTGCTTGGCGCCTCGACCTTCCATGTTGCCGGTCGCGTAGATATCCGCCTCGCTCGGTTGCGTGAAGGTGTCGGTCGGCAACGGAAGATTCGGGTTCGCCATGGGTTTGACGAGATGCGGCGTGATGATGAACACGAGCTCGGTACGGTCCTGCTGGAAGTTCGTGCTGCGCAGCAATGCACCGATGACAGGTAACTCGCCCAAACCCGGAAGCGCCTTCAACGTGCCGGTGATGTTGTTGCCGATGAGGCCGCCGATAGCGAACGACTCGCCGTCGTTCATCTGTACCGTCGTCGCCGCCCGGCGCGTCGTGATGAGCGGAAGGACCGCCGTCGCACTCGTGCCCGCCGCGCTCACCGCAACGCCCGTGGGCGACAGCTCCGATACTTCCGGGGCCACCTTCAGGTTGATGCGGCCATTGGCCAGCACCGTCGGCGTGAACTTCAGGCCCACGCCGAACTCCTCTTCTTGCAGCGTGATCGTCGTTCCGCCGTTCGAGTTGCTTTGCGGTACCGGAATGAACACGCGGCCGCCGGCCAGGAACGAGGCTTCCTGACCGCTGACCGTCACGAGGTTCGGCTCGGCGAGAATCTTGGTCAGCTCGTCGGTCTTCTGCGCATCGATTGCTCCCGAGAAGGGCAGCTTGTTCGCCTTGCTGCCCGCGATGACCGTCTGTGCGCCGGTCAGCAAGCTGCTCACCAAGGCGCCGGTCCAGCTTCCGAAGCCGCCCTGAAGGTTGAGCGACGAACCAAGCTGATTGACGACCGTCTTCGCCACTTCGGCAACCTTCACCTCGAGCATGACTTGCTGCGGCGAATCGACTGTCATCATGTTGAGCACGCCCGTCGAGCCGCCCGAGCTCGAAATTTGCTGAGTCGAACTGGCGCCTCCGGCATTCGATGTGCTCGATTGCGATTGCTGGGTGGGCTGTGACGACGCGTAGGCGTTGGCGATTTGCATTGCCTGCTGGGCGGCGGGTGCGCTCGATACATCGCCCGACAGCACCAGGTTGCCCGCCGCGGTCGTGACGCGAA
The DNA here is from genome assembly GCF_029522115.1 of Trinickia sp. Y13. GTDB lineage: Bacteria > Pseudomonadota > Gammaproteobacteria > Burkholderiales > Burkholderiaceae > Trinickia. The sequence continues at coordinate 158,547 of NZ_JAKWFK010000008.1, forward strand.
TGCCGCGTTCGGCAGGCATCAGTTGCCTGAGCGCATGTTGCAGCCCATCGGCGTCGATACCGACCATGACATCGATCATCTGGCAGGTACCGCTGCGCCCTTGGATGATCATGTTGGTCGTGCCGACGGACATTCCGACGATATACAACGTGCGCGGCGATACCAGCGTCGCCTGTGCAACTACCGGATTGCCGATCGTGCGCGCGAGTGTCGGTTCATCGAGCGAAACGAGGGTCGACTTCCCGACCGGCACGACGACGCTCGTTCCTTCGCGCACTTCGCCCCTGCAATTCGGACCCCGCAGCGGCTGCGTGGCGGCTGATGCGCCCGCCTTTGGGTCCGCGTTGCCCTTGGTCGGCTCTTTGGCGACGACGGGCTGCATGCTCATCACCCCCGCTGCGACGAGAGCCGTCAATACCGCGCTGCCGGTCTTGCAGCGCCGCGGGCCCCCGCCCAAAATCAACCCCGTTCTCGTTTCCATTTTTCGATGCCCCCGGTTACTGATGTCTGTGATACCTGTAATTGGCTAACTGATGCCGCGGTGTTATGTGCTTTTCACGTGCGCACGCCTATCGGTCCTCGCGTGCGCGGCGTTCATCGCTAGAAGCATTCTTCGCTGCCTGTCACCCCGGAAAGCACACCGACGCAGTCGCGCTTCGCGTGAGGGGCCGGGCGTGCTGCGACATAGCGCACGCGTGTCGTCGCAACCGGCGCCGAGGCAGCGACAGGGGCGGGGTGGCCGAGCAGCGTGAGCTTGGTCGCCCCGTTCGTCGCGAGCTGGTCTTTGTCCACTTGGTTGCGCAACACGAGCGATAGGGTGCCGACGCTGCGTGCGAGATCGAGTTTTTCCGCTTGATCCGGCGACACTTGAAGCGTGACCGCGTTGACGACCTTCGGTTGGGTGTCGTCGCGGCTCACCTGCTGCGCGACAGCCAAGACCAGAATCTTTTCGAGCACGATTTTCGAAATGCTCTGCTGGTCGCCTTTCCCGGGCTCTTGCGTGTTCACGATGACGTCGACATAGTTGCCCGGCAAGGCGAAGCCCGCCACGCCCACCACGTCGTTCACTCGAACCGTGATGGCCCGGTCGCCTTTTTCGATCACCGCGGAGAGGCCGCCTTTCGTGCCGATCGGCGCGAGCTTCGTTTCGAGCACGGGCTCTCCTCGAGCGAGGCTCGTGCGGAGCACGCGTCCGTCGAGCGGTTTGACATCGGTGAACGCCCCCGGCGGGACGCTGCCGGTCGGCCAGTTGACGATGCGGATCATGTTGACGTTGAGCGGCTGGCCGAGATTGATGTCATCCCTCGCGACGGCGACGGGTGTGAGTGCACTCGACGAGGTGTGAATCAGCCATCTGGATGCGAATACGACCGCCGCAAGGCCGGTGACCATGGCCACCGCCAGCATGATGAGAGCGCGACTGTTTTTCATGACGAGACTCCTGGTGGATCAAGGGACGAGCGCGGTTCAACGCGCCGCCGTTCGTTTATCGGGTTGCTTCACGGCGGGCGGATGAGGTCCGGTACGCATTCCGACTTCGCCGAAATAGCTCTGCCACGCTTCGAGGAGCCCGTCCTCGGTCACTTCACGCGCTGCCCCGCGATAGTCTGCGGAAGCGGCAAGCAGTTGGATCAGGTCGCGCGGATAGCACGCAAGAAATGGCTTGTTCGTCGCCATGTGCAGGTCGTGCAACAAATAGTCGAACGCCGACTGCCGCATCTTGAAGCCGACCGATGCGCAACATGCATCGAAAACGGCGCGATAGTCGTCGAGTGAAAGCGGGCCGATTTGCAGTTTCGAGCCGAGGCGGCGCAGGAATGCTTCATCTCCGATCTGAGCCGGATCGAGATTGCTCGAAAATACCGGCCAGACGTCGAACGGTGCCGTGAAGCGCGTTCCCGACCGAAGCGTGAAGAGGTCGATGCTGCGATCGAGCGGCATGATCCAGCGATTGAGCAGCTCGTGAGCCGCTACGCGCTGACGCCCGAGGTCGTCGACGATGTATAGGCCCATGTTGGCCTTCAGATGCGGCGGTGCCTGATAGAAGCCTGCGTTGACGTCGTAACGAAGATCGAGCCCTTCGAGCGTCAGTTCGCCCCCGGATATCATGACCGGCCGGCGACATAGCCGCCATCGTTTGTCGCCGATCGCCATTTGCGCTGTCGCAGGCGCGTCGCGATGGACGAGCGGGTCGTAGATCTGCACGATTTCACCGCCGATGAACAGCGCATAGGGGATCGGCACATCGCCGCGCAGCAGTTTGCCGAGCCGCTCGGCGATGAAGGTCTTGCCGCTACCGGCTGGGCCATACATCAGCAGTGGACGTCCAGCATTCAATGACGCCGCCGCGCTGTCCAGCAACTCGCGATTGACGCGCACATCTTCGAATGCGGCATCGACGTCGGCATGCGTGATGCGCTGCCGACGCACCGAATGTTCGCGTACGACCTCCGCGTATTGCTCGAATGCGATGGGAGCGGGGCCACAATAGCTGCAGCGTGCCAACTCTTCGGCGGCGAGCGTGCGGCCCGCGTCGGTGAGGCGTAGCGTCACGTCGATGTCGGTCGCGCCGCGGTGAGTGATCTCCGCGAGATGCTCACGCACCAGGAACGACAGCACGTCTTCGAGTACGGCGATGGGCAGACGATGGCGCTCGGACAAATCGGAGAACGTGGACTTGCCGTTCAGAAACGTGGACTTCAGCACGAGCCGGCCGACGAACGTGGGAGGCAAGCCGGTGTCCTCCAACGTGCGCGGCGCACGCAGCGCGACGGGCGATGTCTCCGCATTACGCGCGCGCAAGACAGGCGGCTCAGGCAGGCGCGTGATTTGCGCCGAGCTGCCCTGTTCGATGTTGTGTCCGTCCATGTCCAACCCCCGATAGTTTTTAGCTGGCCTGAAACCGTGAGAAACGTTGCTCGCCCGGTTCCTTCTCCGAAACGTCCTTTTCTTTCGATCGCTACACCACAGACATGAAGAGCGTGACCAGCGTGCCGGCGGCGATGGCTACGCCGTAGGGCAGGGTTCCGACTGATTTGATGCCTGATGTATCGTTCGATCCGTCTTGTTGCAGCCGCCAGCCTCCATGCGTGATCGACCAGAGGTTCAAGAGAAACTGCTGCATGCGACCTCGAAACAGCGTCCAGACGATCGACCAAACGCCACCAATGACGAAGGCCGTGAGCGCAACGTAGAGGATCATGGCTGGGCCGATCCATGCGCCGATCATCGCGAGCAGCTTGACGTCACCGGCCGCGGTGGCGCGCAGCAGATACAACGGAATCAGCAAGGCGAAACCGGTGAACATGCCCGCGAGCGCATCGCCGACACCCGACACAGGCCCGTGGAGGCACGCCTGAACCACGAATGCGGCAAGCAGGCCCGTCGCAATCACGAGGTTCGGGATGCGACGGCACACGATGTCGGTGCTCGCGGTGACGACGACCAGTCCCACGACGAGAAGCGGGATCGGCTGGGTGGGAAGCGGTACGGTCAACATCGAGAGCCTCGGTCCAGTTGGTTGGCTTGCAGCGGGGCGCCGTGATCGCGCTTTGCTGCATTGGAGCCATTGGTCAAAAATCATTGGCGACGGTGTTGTAGACGGTGTTCAGCTTTGAACCGATCGTGGAAACGGTCGCAACGCAGACGATCGCGATCAGCATGACCATGAACGCGTACTCGACCATCGTTGCGCCGCCGTCCTCGTGGAGAAACGCCTTCGTCACGACAACGGGGCGCGAGCGCCGGAGCGGGCCCACCAGATCCTGCACGATGGGGCGTTTAAAGAAGGCATTTGCATTCACGATTCACTCCTTCGGCAAATTGCCAGTGAGTTCACAATTGTTTGATTCAAACGAACGAACGCTTTTTGAGCTTGTTCGTTCGTCTTGCTAAAGGCCATTTGCCTTCACCCCGATGCATGTATGCATTGCTACCGATCAAAGATCGTTCGCGATCGAGGTGAACATGCCGTTCGCACCGGTACCGATTGCTGTGACGGCCACGATACAAACCACCGCAATCAGGGCGAGCATCAGTGCATACTCGACCATGGTGGCGCCGTCCTCGTCGCGGATGAAGTGCTTTGCCTGGGTGAGAAAGCGTTGCATTTGTACTCTCCTTCCAAAAGAGCTGTAGGGTCTCGGTTAGATGAGAAAGAACAGCTACGTTCTAGAACATGGCGGGCGAAGCGGTTAAACGGCTTCGTCCGCCCAAGCTCGTCAAAGATCGTTCGCGACTTTGTTGAACATGCCATTCGCGCCGGTGCCGATCGCCGTAACGGCCACGATACAGACGACGGCAATGAGGGCGAGCATGAGCGCGTACTCGACCATCGTGGCGCCGTCTTCGTCGCGAAGGAAACGCTTTGCTTGGTTGATGATGGTTTGCATTTTCTAACTCTCCATGAGATACGGAGTGACAAGGCCCTTGCCGGGATTGGCTTCGGGAAGGTACTGCTATAGGTGCTGCGGAAAAAACCTGGGCAATTTGCCTGTCGACGTATGCGTGCGTATAGCGAGATCGCAACTGGTGCGTGAACAGGTAGAGGGGCCAACATCGCGCACACTTGTTCGTGTTGCTCGATGCTGACCAAGGCGTGCTGAAGCTGCAGGCCCTGCGCAATGGCGGGCTACCGCGAGGGCATTGCGGACAATGCGCTTGATGCGTGCGACTCCTCTCGCCGTTGCGACAGGAGATACACCGTGTCGATTCGTGGTCCTCATGCTGATCCCCCCCCGGGTGTTCAGCGCTTTTCTCCGGCATCTGATCCAGACCGATGCCAACTTGTCAGTCGGCGATTCCCCGAGGTCCCTGCCTCGTTCCCGCCATCCAGATGGGTGGCGGGAACAGGAAGGTTCCTCCCCGCGGGTAACGCCCATTTGTGGCTCTTCGGCTCGGTCTTTGTCGAGTGGTTCGAATCACTGGGTCATCACGCCGTCGACTGCGCGGCTACCATCGCAAGGTCTGGACCAACGCCGCCAATCCCTTGATGTTCAAGGCTTCCCGCAAAGCCTACGACCGCGGCTCGCACGATTTGTGGATGAACTGTCTCAGGCCTGCGACAACTTCGAGGCAATTGGAGGCTAGGGCGGGTTTAACTGCGTAGCGCGTGAGTGACTAATTGTTCTCGGGCTGGCTCGATTAACTAGCGCCAAGGTGTATCGACTCGAACTCCCATAATCCTTCGAGCACGTCGCAGGCTGCCCGGAAACGAGATGGACGGAAATGTATCGATGTTGAAACGTGCCCCCGGCGTACCGGCGATTTCCGCCCGAGTAGGCGTGCGTGCGCTACCGCACGTAGCTGTAGCACGAGTCGTATTCCCAACGGGAAAACTCTCTTGAAAGCCCGATTGGTTTCTGCCAACAATGAGCCAGGTGATTCGTGCGTCGGTATTGCGGACGAAATCACGCTATATACGAGAAAGAAGAAAAATCATTACGGACCGGCTCATCGCATTTCGGGTGATGGCCATATAAGGCGAATGATATGTACGGTTTGTGTCGGGGGGCGCGCGGCGCTGGCAACTGCGTGCACGGATGGTTGACGCAGAGTCGGTTGCTGCTCTACAGCTGCACCATGATCGTGATCTATGCGATCGTGCTGGGCGCCTGGGCGTGGTCGACACACGGCTTCGACAGATCGGATGTTGGCCGTCCCGGCGTCGACTTCGCGGTTTTCTGGGTGGCTTCGCACATGATGCTCCACGGTTCGCCGTGGCAAGTGTATAACCACCTCGCTTTGGCGAAGGCCGAAGCGATGTTCCTACCTGGCGTCCAATCGAGCCACTTTCTGCCTTGGCTGTATCCGCCGGCGTTCCTTTTTGTCGTCGCGCCGCTTGCATTGCTTCCACTAGCCGTCTCCTACGTCTTGTTCATCGGTGTCAGTGCGCTATGGTTCACCGGTGCGACGTTGCGCATCTCAGGGCTTGCCCGGACGATCGGGAGACCGCGCCTGGCAGCGCTGTTCGTGGCGGGTTCGCCGAGCGTGTTCGTGGCGGCTCTCGCGGGGCAGAATTCGTTGCTTACGGCGGCGTTCGCCGCGCTCGCCGTGCACTGGGCCGATCGCAAACCTGTGCTGGCCGGCTTTTGCATAGGCTTGCTCGCGATCAAGCCGCAGATGGCGATCGTCTTTCCTTTTGTTTTGATCGCTGCAGGGGCTTGGCGAACGTTCGTGGCCGCTGCGATCAGTGCGTTGTCGATTACCGCGCTCGGCGTGCTTGCCGGCGGCGTGGAGACGGTGCATCTGTTCCTTCTCAACGCCGATATTCAGCGCAGCGTCGTCATCCAGCATTATTTCCATTTTTGGCTTGCGTCACCCACGACGTTCGCTGCGCTGCGCATCAACGGTGCCGGACTCGCGCTCGCGCAGTTTGGGCAGGCATGGGTGGCGATCGCCGCGATAGCGGCGGCATGTCATGTCTGGCGTAGAACAAAAGATACGCGACTGCGTTGTTCGGTTCTGCTCATTTCGGCGTTGATCGCTAATCCTTACGTATGGCACTACGAGCTTACCTGGCTCGGCATCGCGCTGACATGCCTGGTATCGCTGGGGTTCGAGAAAGGGTGGCTGCGGGGCGAGCAGTCGATTCTTGGGCTCGCGTGGTTGTTGCCACTCTATGAGTACTTCAATCCGTATTTGAATCTGCCCCAGATCGGCCCGGTCATCTTGCTGTGCGCGTTGCTGCTTATCCCGCGGCGTATGCGTGCAACAGCCGAGGGGGCATTTTCACGAGCCGAAAACGTGGCCGCCGCGCAGGGCGTGGCTCGTGATGACACATATGGTTTCAATGCAGCGCAGAGTCGGAATAACGGGGGCTAACATGGACGCACCTATCGGCAAACCATTGATTTCGCTAGTGGTGCCGTTTTATAACGAAGTCGAGGCGGTTGACGGGTTCTTTGCCAACATCGTGCCGTTTCTGGAGACGATCGAATCGATAAGGTTCGAGATCGTCTGCATCAATGATGGCAGCATCGACGGCACACTGGACAAGCTCGTGCAAGTTGCGACGAGCGACAAGCGCGTGCGTGTGCTCGATTTCACGCGAAATTTCGGCAAGGAGGCTGCACTGACGGCCGGTATCGAGGAAGCTTCGGGTGACGCCGTGATTCCCATCGACGCCGACTTGCAGGACCCGCCTAGCCTGATTCCGGTCATGATCGAGCATTGGCTGCAAGGGGCGGAGGTCGTCGCAGCGAAAAGAAGTGATCGGGCTTGCGATACGTTTCTGAAACGCACGACAGCCGCGCTCTACTATCGCGTCCATAACGCGCTTTCTGAAATCAAGCTGCCCGAAAACGTCGGGGATTTTCGCCTGATGGACCGTTCAGTCGTCAACGCTTTGCGAAGTCTGCCGGAGCGGCACCGCTTTATGAAGGGGCTGTTCGCATGGGTCGGTTTTCGGACCGTCATCGTCGAATATCAACGTGAGCCCCGCACAGCGGGGAAGTCGAAGTTCTCCGGATGGCGGCTCTGGAATTTTGCCCTCGAAGGGATCACAAGCTTCAGCACGATACCGCTGCGCAGTTGGACGTATATCGGGCTCGCGATGGCGGCGCTCGCCTTTTGCTACGGTGGGACGATTGTCGGGCGCACTATCCTGTTCGGGAACCCCGTGCCTGGATACGCTTCACTGCTTTCGATCATGCTTTTCCTGGGCGGGATCGAACTGGTCGGCATCGGTGTGGTGGGCGAGTATGTCGGACGCATCTATCACGAGACCAAAGAACGCCCGATTTACATCGTGCGGCGGCGCTATCAAGCGAACGACAACGTGCGTGCGTTACCCGTGCGACGCGGCGAGGCCGGCGCGCGCAACGTAACGGCGCTGCACGTCCCACGCAGGCGCGCGATGACGGATGCGCGGATGGGTCGCTAACCTGAAAGGAGAGGGTCATGTCACCGGAAGCCTATTTGGAAATGGCGGATACCGAGCTCGAGCACTGGTGGTTCCGTGGCCGGCGAGACATCCTTTGTTCGATACTCCGCCAGCTCAAGTTAACGCCTCAAACGCGTGTGCTCGAAGTTGGCTCCGGCACGGGTGGAAATCTCGAGCTCCTGGCCGAATTCGGCAGTGTGAGCGGATTGGAGATGGATGCGGACGCGCTCGCCATGAGCGTTGAGCGGACCAGTGGTCGTTTCGACATACGCCGGGGACGCTGTCCCGATGACATTCCATTCCATGACGGAACCTTCGATCTGATTTGTTTCTTGGACTGTCTGGAACACATTTCGGACGACGTGGGCACGCTCAGGCGCATGCATGCGCTGCTGGCACCAGGCGGATCGATTGTACTGACGGTACCGGCCTATCAATGGTTGTGGAGTGCGCACGACGAGTTTCTTCATCATCGTCGCCGCTACGATCGTGCATCGTTGACGAGGTGTGCGCACGCAGCGGGTTATCGCATCGAGCGCATCACCTATTTCAACACGCTGCTCTTTCCGCTTGCGGTGGCGGCCAGATTGTGCGATCGGCTGCTTCGGCGCGGAAGATCGAGTGGAGATGCGGTGCCGGCTGAGCCGTTGAATGCCGTGCTATACGGCATTTTCAAGAGTGAATCGTCCTGGCTCGCGCGTTATGGGCTCCCGTTTGGCGTCTCGCTACTTGCCGTATTGAAGGCCGATTCGTGATGAACAGCCCGAAATGCTTGGCGGAACGGGCTTTGCACACCGCGTTGGGACCGGACCTTACTCGTCTGGCTAAGGCGCTCATCAGATCGTTCTCTCATTCATCGGTGCGGTACGTGCTGGTCGGTTTTTCGAACACGGCAGTCGGCTTCGCAGTAATCTGGGTCGCGCTGCGCTGCTTCGGCCTCGACAATGTCGCTGCCAATGCGGCTGGCTACTCGGTTGCGTTCCTATGGAGCTTTGCGCTCAACCGGAAGTGGACGTTTTATCACAGGGGCGCTGTGGGATCTGCCTTGCTGCGTTACCTGCTGGCAACGCTAGTGGCCTACGGGATGAACCTGCTCGTGGTGGTACTGCTGGAGCGGCGGCTGAGTCAAGGCAGCTTATTCGTACAGATTGACGGAATGCTGACCTACACCGCGGTCGCCTATGCGGGGGCGCGGTATTTTGTGTTCCCGACGAATCGCGCGCTGTCTGGGTAGATCAAGGTCTGAGGCTTAGTGCAAAGACAAACCGCGTCTTGTGACGAGGAACGACATGAGACTACTCTATCGGCCGTGGTTATTTCGGGTTGCGTTGTGCTCGAGCGTCGTTCTCGCCATTGAACTCAGTTTTGCGGCAACTCTGGCGTGGAGCACATTTGCGCGATCCGGGCCGCCGCAAGCGGGATTCGGAATCGACTTTTCCGTGTACTGGAGTGCGGCGGCGGTGGCGCTCAAGCACGGCCCGGCAGCCGTATTCAATCAGGATCTCATGATGGCCGTCGAGCGAACGGTCCGATCCGGAAAACTTTTCGCGGGGACCAGTGGGCCGTGGCTATATCCACCCACATTTCTCATTTTTCTCCTGCCATTTGGGATCGTGCCTTTGAACGTTGCGCTGACCGCCTTCAGCTTGATTGGGACAACCGCCTATCTTCGATCCATGTGGGGAATCGTGCGCCCCGTTGGACCTCTGGCGCTCATTCCGGTGGCGGCGTTTCCCGGTTTTTGGCTTGCGCTCTGTTATGGGCAGAACTCCCTTCTCACGGCGGCTGCGGCCGCGGCTGCTCTCGCATTGATGCCTACGCGACCGATATTGGCTGGCATCTTTGTCGGGCTTCTTGGCGTGAAGCCGCAGCTAGGACTTGTATTCCCACTTGTACTGATCTGCGCGCGGCAGTGGCGCGGCTTCGCATCGGCGGCAGTATGCTCGGTTCTGTTATGGGGTGTTAGCGCGGTCGCGCTCGGCGGTGATATGGTGCCGGCCTGGCTACATACCGCCTCGTGGTTTCGACATACGTGGATCGAGCATAACCCCGAGATATGGCGCGGGATGCCGACGATTTATGCTACTGCGCGAAGAGCGGGTGCGTCTGCGCAGTGGGCATATTGGCTACAAGGAGCGGTCGCAGTCCCCGCTTGCGCAGTGACGGCCTGGCTATGGACGGGGCGTGCAAGGTACGAGCTGAAAGCCGCTGCATTGTGTTGCTGCACGCTACTTGTTCAGCCATATCTGCTCTATTACGATCTCGCTTGGCTCGCGATCCCCGTAGCTTTCTTAGGAGTGGATATGTATCGGCACTCCGCGCGCGGCTTCGAATGGCTGTTGCTCGTCGTTGCTTGGGCGATGCCCTTGCAGTCCGTTGCAGCTACGATGAAGCCAGGGGTGGGGCATTGGACTCCAGGGGTTCTGGCGTTGCTCCTTACCCTGATTGTCTGCCGGCATAAGCAGCAAACCGTGCAGCCGGCCGAGCACGGCAAATCCGATGTATGCGATCGCACCGCGCATACCAGCTACACACCTGCACGTCCGGTTTTGCCCAGCGGGGACGCTCGGCGATCCGGTTGAAACCAGCGGCGTCTACCCCGCACATATATTTCAGCGCCCCTCGGCGCTTCGCTGCCGTCGCTTCATGCGAGCGGCAGCGAAGCCGAAGGAGCCCCTGCAAGTCATGCCTTGCGCCATTTCGTGTCGGCCCTCGCCTGGGTGGTTCTCATGGCTGTCGTACGCTACCTGCGGGCAAGTGTCCATGCAAAGACTATGCCAACCGTTACGGAACGCTTTAGTATCAAAGGGCGAACGTCGCGTCAGGGCGTGCGCCCAACTGTCCGGCGTCCGTGTTGTCGCAGCTTTGCTACAAACCGAGCCGCCGCGGGGCTGGTCGCAAAACCGGCTTATCCGTGAGCGGCGGCGGATTCGCCCCGGCGCCAAGGCAATAACCGCTGTGTCGCCGATGTTGCGAAATCGAATAGGAAGCGGAGTGACTTTTAAATCTATCGAGGGAACCGCTTTGATGGCGATACGGTGCGATGTTTCGTTTATGAAACGTACTTATCCGCGCCAGGCAGATCGAAATGAAGCGACCAGGCAATGCCGCCAAAACGCCTGCACCCCGCCTGTCGCATGGTTGAGACAGCGTGCGCCGGCGCAGGCTGCGAGCCCGCAGCGACGGACTTTTCCCGGAAACGAGCGTCGGCCCACACAAAACGGTAAGAACTACTGCGACTCCGTATTCGGCCCGATGGCGTTTTTTCCTATAGTATTTCGTAAGGTTGGGCGCTATGTTGCATTGCATGAAAGCAAAAAAGCCCGGCAGGCACATTGCCGGAGCGCTAACGAGAGATTCCGAGGTGGTGGTGCGTATATCGGCGCGACGATTCCGACGTAGTCATACGGATGACGTCGCGGGATGCACATCGAGGCGCGCTGGCAGGCAACGCCGCGGTAGACGGTACGCCGATGCCGATCGGGTCTCTGGGTCGATGTGAAGTGCATCGGCGCACTGATTGAGATCAAAGATAACGTCGAATCGACGCGTTATTGTGCCCACGGGCACATACCGCTTTCGACACGGGGGGGCAGTACATGAGCACCGCTTTTAATACGATGCGGGCAGAGCGCAGCGTTCTTCTTGTTTCGCTCGAACCCGACACAGCGGGCATCGATGCGCTTATGGCAGCCGGGTGGCACGTCGTTCACGCGCAGACGCGGCAACAAGTGCAGCGGGCGGCTGCACGCGGCGCGATTCACGTGGGGCTCGTGCAATTGCCGGAGCCATGCAGCGCGCAGCACCTGGCCGAGTTGGAGGCGTGCGTTTCGGACACCGAAGTCGCATGGATTGCCGAAGTGCAACCCGGACAGGCCGAGGAACAGGCGGTTCGTCGGTTCATCCTCGATTATTGCTTCGATTTCGTCACGCAGCCTTGCCACGACGCGCGGCTCACGATTCTGATCGGCCATGCCGATGGTCTGTGGACGTTACGGGCTTCGGAGGGCCATGCAGAACCGGCGCCTGCCGACAGCGCGATGATCGGCCACTCGGATAGGATGCAGCAACTGAACCGCGGCGTCGACAAGTGCGCGCGCAACGAAGCGCCGGTTTTCATCGCGGGCGAGTCTGGAACCGGCAAAGAGTTGACGGCTCGAGCCATTCACGACCGGTCGGCGCGCGCAAAGCAGCCGTTCGTTGCAATCAACTGCGCGGCGATTCCTCCGTCATTGTTGCAATCGGAACTGTTCGGCCACGAACGCGGTGCGTTTACCGGTGCGCTGCAACGAAAAATCGGCCGCATCGAAGCCGCCGCGGGCGGCACCCTGTTTCTCGATGAAATCGGCGATATGCCGCCGGAATGCCAAGCCGTGCTGCTGCGTTTCCTGCAGGAAGGCACGGTCGAGCGTCTGGGCGGCGCCGGCCCGATCAAGGTCGACGTGCGGGTCATTTCGGCAACCCACGTCGATCTCATGAGCGCGATCCAAGCCGGGCGGTTCCGCTTGGACCTTTATCATCGTTTGTGCGTGCTGCGGCTGGACGAACCGCCGCTACGCGAACGCGGAGAAGACATCAAGCTGCTCGCCCAGTACGCGCTCGAGTTGCACCGCGGCGATGGCGCACGCAAGATTCGCGGCTTCTCGAGCGACGCCATTGCGGCGATGTACCACTACGGCTGGCCGGGGAACGTACGCGAGCTCATCAACTGTGTGCGGCGAGCGCTCGTGATGGCAGAGGGGCGCTTCATCACCGCGGCGGATCTGGGCTTGCCTGGCGTAGAGATCAAAGTCGGGCGGACCTTGGCGGAAATTCGTTGCGATGCCGAGCGTGCGGCTGTGCGAGAAGCGCTCGCGCGCCATGCCTATAGCCTTTCCGATGCCGCGGTCGAGCTTGGAATCTCGCGCGCTACCCTGTATCGGTTGCTCAGTGCGATCGGCTTGCGCGAGGAAGGGTCGAGCCAGCGCCCCGCGCGCGCTTGCGCGGATATCCGTGCCTGCGCCGGCGATTCCGGTCAACACAGCGTCGAGCAAGTGGCGCCGTGAGCCGCCGCTTCACTTGAACCGCGGGCTTGCGCGTCGCGCACGACGCGCTTGGAAAACCCGCCCGCACCGCATATCCTGACCTTCAACGTCCGCGCGCCCGCGAGGCGCGCGGTTCCTTTTTGCGGACCCGGAGGGCAGGATTCATGACGCGAGCCGTCGATTCGGTATTCATTCTCATTGCACGTTTGGCGCTGTCGGTGCTGTTTTTATGGTCCGGCGTGATGAAGGTTCTCGCCTACGGAGCCTTCGTGGCCTACTTGCATACGAAGGGAGTACCGTTCGTGCAAATTGCCGCCCCTATCGCCACGGCGGTGGAGGTGGTCGGCGGGATCTTGCTCGTCGTCGGTTTCTTGATTCGTCCGCTCGGGCTCGTCATGGCCGTCTATACTCTTGCGACGGCCGTGCTGGGTCACGACTTCTGGAATGTGACCGATGCGGCGCTTCAGCACGACATGGTTATTCACTTTTGGAAAAATGTCGGGCTGGCGGGCGGCTTTCTGCTGCTCTGCGTCACCGGCGCGGGCGGCGCGAGCATCGACGCTGCTCGGGCGCCGAGGCGCCCATCCCTCTAGCCGTATTTGTGCTGCGGCGCGCACGGAGTTTGCTTGAGTGGTCATATTCGATCCGTGCGCAAGAGGGAGGGCCTGCGAATGATTCAAAGCTTCGAGCAGCAAATCGACGGACGCACCATGCACTTTTGCGCCAGCCTCGGCGAGGGAGAGTCGACGCATCGCGTCATCATCAGCCGCGGCGACTCCGCCGAGACGCTCGTGGTATTCGATGCATCCGGGCTGATCGGGACCTTGAAGGCGGAAATGGCGGCGCCCGATAGACTCATCGCCGACGCCGTCCGCAAAGCGTGCGACGAAGGGTTGATCGCGCGCGCGCTCGATACGGGCGCGATTCAGAACGCTACGCTGTAGCGTTGCCGCTTTACGCCAACCCGCAATTGGGGGGAAGCCCTGAGCCGCTTTCAACGCGCTGCGGTTTCGGCTTCGGTCTCGGCACTCGGCCGGGCATGAGACGACGGATGGACGCGCGTAGCCAGCGCTATTCCTGTCAACAAGAGGGCCGTGGCGATTGCCGCCGAGATCTGCAATCCTGCGACGACCGACGAGGCGGCGCCCGCGTTGGCAAGCGCGCCGAACGCGGCGACGCCCACGGCGCCCCCCGCCTGGCGCGCCGTGTTCAGCAACGCGGACGCGGTCCCGGCGCGGCTGCGATCGACCGACGCGAGCACCGCGGTCGTCATCGCGGGCACGGCCAGCCCCATCCCGGCAGGAATGAGTAGAAACGGCGCAAGCAGTGCAACGACGGGCGTATCGGCCTGTGTCAGGTGCAGCAGCGCGTAACCGAGCGCGCCCACGGCGGCGCCGATGATCATCGGCCGGCGCGGACCCCAGCGGGCGACCACCCAGCCGCTCGCGACGTTCGATACGAGAAATCCCCCCGTTAGCGGCAAGAACGCGAGACCGGCTTGCAACGGCGTGTCGCCGTGCACGCGTTGCAGATACAGGCTGATGACGAAGATGGCGCCGTAGTACGCCATATTTACGCAGATGCCGAAGAGCACGGCGGCGCTGAAGGTTGCATCGCGCAACAATGGCAGCGGCACCATCGGCGCGCGGCTTTTGGCTTCGACTATGACGAACGCGAGGGCCGCCAGCACCGACACGGCCAGCGCGACGACGACGAGCGGATGGCTGGCGCCGAGCGGCCGCATTTCGATGACCGCGCCGGTGAACGCGGTGAGCGCGACGATGGCGATGCATTGTCCCGGCAGATCGATGCCGGTTGGTCGATGCCCGTGTTGCGCGCTCCGGCTCCTGTTCTCCTCGCGCGGTATCCAGGTGAAAGCAGCCGCCAGCCCGGCGAGGCAGAGCGGAACGTTGACGAGAAAAATGCCACGCCAGCCCCAGGCGGCGATGAGCATGCCGCCGAGCACGGGGCCGGCCGCGATCGAGATCGAGCCCGACGCGGTCCATAGACCGACCGCCCTTGCTCGAAGGTGGGGATCGTGACTACAGGCGCGATTGAGCAGCGCGAGCGAATTAGGCAGCATCGCCGCCGCGCTCACGCCCTGCGCCGCTCGCGCCGCGACGAGCGACGCGGCATTGGGCGCAAGGCCGCAGGCGAGCGACGATATCGCGAACAGCAACAGGCCCGAGGCGAACATGCGACGGGCGCCGAACCGATCGCCCAGCACGCCGGCCGAGAGCATGAGCACGGCAAAAGCAAGGGTGTAAGCATCGACGATCCACTGCAGCGTCGAGACCGGCGCGTGCAGTTGCAAGCCGATGCTCGGCAATGCAATGTTGACGATCGTCACGTCGAGCTGGGTGACGACGAATGCCACGCTGACCGTCGCGAGCACGCGCGCGCCAGTGGGGCCGAGGATCGGGGCGGGGTGACGAGCGTTCATGCCGTCGATGCTAGCAACGCGGCCGTAGAGATGTTTCGCTGTCTGATGAATTGTCGAATTCGGGCACTGCGAAGCGGGGTAGTGGGCCGACGGTGAGTATGTGGCATTTGAATAGCGGCGTTCTACCCGCTATTCCCATTAAGAAATTATCAACATATCAACTGCTCTATCACTGCACCGGCAAAATCAGTGTGCGGATTCAGACATATTCAGGCGAATTGATAGCGCGCGAGTGCGCCCGAGCGTGCATGCTGATAATGCAGGGCAACGTACGGCGCTCGAACCCCCTTCGACCTGTCCGCCCCGTGCTTTTCAAACCTGAGACGCCTCTATCGAGATGTTCATCCGAGCATCCCGACGCGGCGCTGCACGTCCAAAACCCGTTGCCGCACAGAACGCGAACGGGTGCAGAGAAGGAGCCCGCTATGCCTGTCCGAGATATGTCCGCACGCGCCCGGTTTTTCTCATCGGTCGCGGCGGCGCTTTTGACGATCGTTTTGTCGAGTGGTTTAGCGCTGAGCAACGCGAATGCGCAAAGCGCGAACGCGAACCGAGTGAAAACCCCCGATCCAACGAAGAGCTTCAAAGTGCCGCCGCTGCCGCTCGGCTCGGCGCATGTCCAGCTTCGACCCGGCATGTCGGAGAAGGATTGGCACGACGCATACAAGGAAACCGGTCGTCCCAAGTTCGAACGTCGTACCGTCAAGCGCATCGGCGACACCGTCGAGCGCGACTAGCGACCAGGGAGACCGACATGAAAAAACTCATTCTCATCCTCGCGCTATTGGCCGGGTTCGCGCAGCTGATGCTGCCGAGCACCGCGCGTGCGCAAGCCACGACCGCGAGCACGTTGATCCTTTACGACAACCCGGCCAACGATCCGTACTCGAAGCTCGGCCTCATCTACGCGATCATGCTGCGCAACTTGCTGGGACACTTCAATACCACCGTTACGATCGAGCCCGTGCAGAACTACACGGCGGGGCAGATCGGCGCCAACACCGCCACGTTCTACATCGGCGATTACTACAACAACCCGTTGCCGGCCGCATTCATGAGCGACGTGATGACGGCGACCAAGACCGTGGTCTGGTTCAAGTACAACCTCTGGCAAATCGCGTGGAACACCGCCTATACGTTTACGCAAACCTACGGCATCAATTTCTTGGGCTTGGCGGGTCTCAATGCGCAGCCTTCCTCGAGCAATCCGAATCCAGGGTTCTACGATACGGTCACGTACAAGAACATGTCGATGGTGAAGTACTACGCGTACAACGCCTCCACGGGCGTCGTCAACGCCGATCCCGACATCGGTCTCACCCAAGTGGCCGATGCGACGAAGGCGCAGTCGCTCGTCACGATCACGAACAGCCAAACGAAGGCCACCGCGCCGTACGTGATGCGTTCGGGCAACTTTTGGTACTTCGCCGACATGCCGTTTACGTATATCGGCCCGACCGACCGCTATCTCGTGATCTGCGACATGCTGCACGACATTCTCAATACGGGTGCGCCAGTCAACCATCGGGCACTCGTGCGGTTGGAGGATCTCGATGCCTACACGACGACTGCCTCGATGAAGAAACTATCGGATTACCTCTACAGCTTGAAGATCCCGTTCACGATGGCCACGATCCCCCTGTATACGGACCCCAACGGCTACTACAACGGCGGTGTGCCGGAAACGATCCACCTCGCGCAAGCGACAGGGCTGAAGGCTGCACTCAACTACGCGCTGCCGCGCGGCGGCAAGATCGTGATGCACGGCTACACCCATCAATACGATTCGACGCCTAACGTGCAGAACGCCGTATCGGGAAACGACTACGAGTTCTGGTTCATGGTGCAGAACCGGCCTGTCGACGAGGACTCCGAGCAATGGGCTCAAGGAAGGATGCAAGATGGCTTGGCCGAGTTCACGAACAACGGCTACAAGGTGGCAGGTTGGGGCGCGCCGCAGTATCAAATGTCGCCGCTTGCGTCTCAGGCCGCAGCGGCTCAATTCGGCACCTCGTTCCAGCGAGCCGTTTATTACACCGCTACCGATCCGCAGATCGGCACGGGCGCGGCCAATCAGGACTTCTCCGCCGGGCAATTCTTTCCCTACATCATCAATCGGGACTACTACGGGGAGCGTATCGTTCCCGAGAACCTTGGCAGTATCCAGTACAACATTTGCAACATCGATCCCTTCTCGTGCGTGGCGTACACGTGGCAGCAAGTGCTGACGAACGCGCAATACGCACTCGTCGTTCGAGATGGTTTCGCTTCGTTCTTCTTCCATCCATATTGGCTCGAGCCCGGTTTGGGCGTGCCGGCGATGTCTGACTTCAAGAGTCTCGTTTCGGGTGTTTCGAAGCTCGGCTACAAATGGGTCGACGGCACCACCGCCAAGTGATGAAAGCGTATGGCACAAGTGCATCGTGCGCATCGACGCTAGCGGCGATGCGCACGAACGAGGGGGCCGATCGCAGTCGCGTCGTTCGACGAACTCGGTGCAGCGCTTGGTCGCTGCACCCGTGCGAATGCTGTGAGCGAAGGGCCACAGACGCAGTAATGGCCGATATCGTAACTTAACCTTGCATTTTGAAAGGTTTCGTCTTACGAGGCGCGTGAAGGGTGCGCGCGCTGCACCCACACGTTCTCATATTGCGGGCGTCGGCCCAGTCAGCGGGGGAAAAAATGAAGAAGGTCTTAACGGTATTCGGTACACGGCCTGAGGCAATCAAGATGGCGCCGTTGGTGAAAGCGCTCGCCGATGAAGAAAGCATCGACGCGAAAGTGTGCGTAACCGCACAACACCGCCAAATGCTCGATCAAGTATTGGATTTATTCGAGATCGTTCCCGATTTCGATCTCGACTTGATGCGAGAGGGCCAAACACTCGGCGATTTGACCTCCGGCATCTTGCAATCGATCGGCACGGTGTACGACAAGTGGCAACCGGACGCCGTGCTCGTTCACGGCGATACGACTACGACGCTGGCAGCGAGCCTCGCGGCGTTTTATCGCTACATTCCGGTCGGGCACGTGGAAGCGGGGCTACGCACCGGCAATGTTTGGTCGCCGTGGCCTGAAGAGTTGAACCGGCGCGTCACCGATGCCGTTTCTTCCTGGCTCTTCGCACCCACGGAGCAGGCCAAGCACAACCTCTTCAGCGAAGGCGCGCCCGCCGCGCACGTCGTGCTGACCGGCAACACCGTGATCGACGCGTTGCTTCACGTCAAACGCAAGCTCGAAGTCGACGCGCGGTTGAACGATTCGATCGCAGCGCACTATGGGTTTCTCGATTCTTCGCGCCGCCTGATTCTCGTCACCGGCCACCGGCGCGAAAGTTTCGGCGAACCGTTCAAACACTTTTGCGAAGCCCTGCGGCAAATCGCGCTCAAGTACGACGACGTGCAACTGGTTTATCCGGTTCATTTGAATCCGAATGTGCGAACGCCTGTCAACGCCGTTCTGAGCGAAGTGCCAAACGTGCATCTGATCGATCCACAGGACTATTTGCCATTTGTCTACCTGATGTCCAAGGCGTATTTGATCATTACCGATTCAGGTGGCATTCAGGAAGAGGCGCCGGCGCTGGGAAAGCCGGTGCTCGTCACGCGCGAAACGACGGAGCGTCCCGAGGCTGTTCGTGCGGGGACGGCTCGGCTCGTCGGCACGCAGACCGAGCGCATCGTATCGGAGGTAAGCGCACTGCTCGAGGACCACAGTCAGTACGTGGCCATGGCGCATGCCAACAATCCATACGGCGACGGACACGCAAGCGAGAGGATCGTCGATGCGATGATGACGATTCCCGCGGAAATTGCGGCGACGGCTCACGTTGCACCGCAGCCGGTGCTGTTGCACAACGCGATCGCATCGGGCTTGCAAGCCTTGCGCTCGGCTTGATCGGCGGACGCGAGGCAGCCTGCGATTCGCACTGCCTCGCGGAGCCTCCGCTTATTTCCCATGCGGTAAATTTTTGCCGCCATTTCATTGACGCTCGTCTAAGCCGGCGCTTTCGATTCGCTGATCGATCCGGCCGGTTTTATTCGCCTGCTCGATTCGTCATCGACCGAATTTTCTGTGTGTGACGACGAACAGTCAATCAATGGTATTCGCCATACGATAAATGCGCGAATGTTAAAAGCGGCTGGTGGAAATGCACGCAATATCGATGTGGGGTTGGTATCTGGACGGACTGAATGCCGTTGCCATGGCTACGGCGATCATCATATTCGTCAGCACGATCGACGATCTATTCCTAGACGGCTATTACTGGTTGTTCGAAATCAAACGCTGGCTGCGCCGTGAACCGAACACGAGCGTCGATGCCAACGCGTTGCGCGCGCTGGACGAGCGTTACCTAGCGATCATGGTCCCGGCATGGAAGGAGTACGACGTCATAGCCAAGATGATCGAGAACACGCTCGCGACGATGGAGTACGAGCGTTACATCATCTTTGCCGGCACCTATCAAAACGACGCAGAGACCACGGCCGAGGTAGACCGGATGGTGCGGCGTCACCCTGGGCGAGTCGTACGCGCGGCTGTCCTCAATGACGGGCCTACGTGCAAGGCCGATTGCCTCAATTGGATCGTCGCCGCCATTCGCCGCTATGAGAAGGCCCACCATATCGAATTCGCCGGCGTGATCATGCACGATTGCGAGGACGTCATTCACCCCATCGAACTCAAGTACTTCAACTACGCGATCGGCGATTACGATTTAGTGCAGTTGCCTGTGCTGTCTCTACCGCGGAAATGGAACGAGTTCGTGGCCGGCACGTATATGGACGACTTCAGCGAAACGCATCAAAAGGACATGCCATCGCGACAGTTGCTCACCGGCATCGTGCCGGGTGCGGGCGTTGCGTCGTGTTATAGCCGGCGCGCGATCGAGGCAGCTTCGGTCGAGCGCGACGGCAAGCCCTTCAATACGACGACGCTGACCGAGGATTACGACTTCAGCTTCCGGTTGCGCGAACTCGGGATGAAAGAGACCTTCGCTCGCTTTCCGATCGCCGAAGTCGTCCTCGAGCAAGTGCGCCGACATCGCCAGCGCTTCGCGACGGCGCGCAACCTGCTTGCGACGCGCGAGTACTTTCCGAGCACGCTGCGCACGGCATACCGGCAACGCACGCGCTGGATCCTAGGCATTTCGTTTCAAGGGTGGCAGCAGCTTGGGTGGAGGGGGAACTGGCGCGACCGCTACATGTTCTTTCGCGACAGAAAAGGGATGGTGACCTCCCTGATTTCCATCGTTGCCTATGCGGTCTTGATCAACTACCTATCGGTGGCGCTCATGCGAGCGACCGGCATCGCTCCGCCGAGCGCCGCGCATCGAGCGCTGGTAGGCGCTTCGCTGGCGCCGCTGTTGGGGCTGAACAGCGCCTTGCTCGCTTTGCGGCTCACCGAACGCTTTTACTTCGTGGCGAAGCTGAACGGCATGCTGCAAGGCGTGCTGTCGCTGCCCAGATTGTTCGTCAACAACCTCATCAACTTCCTGGCCGTCTGTCGAGCCTGGCGGATCTTCATCCATCACCTCATTACAGGCAAGCCGATCGCGTGGGACAAGACGAGCCACACGTATCTCTCGAACGATCAGTTGGGTAAAGAGCGCCGCAAGCTCGGCGAGATTCTCGTCGAGTGGGGTGTCATCACGCCAGCTCTGGTCGATGCTTGTCTTGAGCGCCAAGCGACGTGCGGCAAGCGGCTCGGTGAGCTACTGCTCGAAAGCGATGCGGTGAGTCCCGAGTCGCTTGCCGATGCGCTAGCCGAGCAAGCTGAGTTGCCGCGCGTGAGCTTAGCCAATGTCGTCGCGGGACGGTTCAAGGCGACGCTTGCGACGGAGCTGCAGCAGACTTATCGAGCCATACCATTTTCGACGGCGGACGACGGCACCCTGAACGTCGCTGTCGGCAGTCCCCTCACGGAAGACGAGCGAGAGACCGTCAAACGAGCCGCGGGCTGCAACGTCGCGTACTTCGTGGCGAGCGACGCTGAGATCGCATCCGAGCTCGCGCGCCGTGCGCGTTTCTCGGAAGGCGATCGCGGCGGCGACGCCGCACGTCGCGCCGCGTCGTCGACTCATCCGGGGGAATGCTAATGAAACGCGCCGCATCCAAGCGAGCGAAGCGCCTGCGCGCATTCGTTCGCACGGGCGGGCTCGCGGCCTTTGCCGCGCTCGCCTTACACGCAAATTGTTCTTGGGCGCAGCCTTTGACGCCGCGCGCGTATCGTCTGGCCGACTCCGCCTACAAAGCGATCGCGGCCGGCGATTTGCCACGGGCGGAAGACTACGCGTCCAAGGCGCTACGCGCGCAACCGTCGAGTTTGCAACTGAACCTATTGATGCTCGATGTCTACATTCGCGAGGGCAAAATCGACGCGGCCGACGTGCAAGCCGATGCGTTGATGAAGCGCTATCCGAACGATGGCAACGTCCTCGCACAACATGGCTTCCTGCAGCAAAAGCAACAGCGGTACGACTTGGCCGCCGACGATTTCTCGGCTGCGCTCGTCAAGGGACAGTGGGACGACGCGCAGCAACGCAACCTTCGACTCGCCTGGGCCGACAGCGCGCTGATGGCGCATCGGCCGGAGCAAGCGGCACAGGCATTGGCGCCGATCGAACACGATCCCGACGTCGCCGTGCAACTGCGTGTTGCGCAACTGCATTTGCGCAACGGCGACCGCAAAGGCGCGCTGGCGGCAGCGCAACTTGCGCAGGCGAACGCGGTATCCGACGACGACAAGAAAAGCGCCGCGGCGCTGATCGAGTACGCCGAGCAGCCCGAGCCCGATCCTCGCAACGAGCAAGCGCAAAAGACACTGCAACGCGCGTACGACTTGCTGCGGGAAAACAAGGACAGCGAGGCGCTCGTCGAATTTCAGAAGGGCTTCGCATTGGGCGGAGGCAACGCCGGCAACTATGCCGACGCGGGCTACGCAGCCAAACGCTCCGGCGAGAACGACGATGCCGTGAAGCTATTCGAGGCGAGCCTCGATGCGGACGATCACGAGCACGCGTTCGACGCACAACGGCGTTTCGGTTATCGCCGCGAGGTGCAGCAACTCGAACGGACCTGGGGCTTCGTTCTGAGCTTGCCGTATCAAGTCTCGGCGTTCTCGTATCAAGGCACCGTCAGCGTCTTGCAACCGGGCATCGAAGCGTATTGGCAGCCGCCGAAGATCGGCTATCGAAACGGCCGCATCTTGCAGTTCTTCGTGCGCGGCTATGGCACGGCATACGACGGATCCGGCAACGTCACGGGGCTGCCTACGCTGCAAGGATCGGTCGGTGCGCGCTATAAACCGCTCGTCGATCAGAACCTGGTATTGAGTGCCGAACGCCTCGTCAGATTGGGCAGCCTGTCGCAAAACGATTGGCTCTTGCGCATGGGGTATTCCTCGGAAGCGGGCAACGATTTGCGCGTGACGGAGCCGAGCTGGCGCGCCTGGCAAGTGTATGCGGAGGCCGATTACTTTCTGCACCAAGGCCGTTACATTTTGTATTCCCAGTTACGATACGGACACACGTGGGCGGTGCCCGCCATCAGCGATCGTCTGACGGTATACCCCCACGTTGCGCTCATTTTCGACCACGACAGCAAGGCGCAAGATCGCACGGCAATCAGCGTAGGGCCCGGTGTGCAGTTCCGGTTCTGGTTCCGCGAGCACCACTACAGTGCGCCGGCGAGCTACGCCGACCTGACGGTGCAGTACCATATCCCCCTGACATCGGCGGCCCGAGCTCGCGGGCTCGCTGCACAATTGACGCTGTGGTACTAGGCGGAGGCCATCATGTTGCGCTTCGCGCGAAGCCGAAGCTGGCGCTCATCGCGGCGCAGCGGTCGCGCCCGCTCGAGGTGCCGCTTGGCGGCGATCAGCCTCTTATGCGCCGGTGTCACGCTTACGGCTTCGTGCGCGAACATGGCAAGCGATAGCCGAGTGCAAGGTATCGTGTGGCAAATCGACAATGCCACGGCGCGTCCGGCAGGTGATTGGGAGCTGCTCGGCGTGCGTCAGTTGTTGATTCAATGGATCGTCGTCGACGATACGGCGTTCGTGCCGAACCTCGGCTTGCCGACGGCGGCGAACATGCCGGATTGGGCTCGTATCGGCCGTGAGCCTTGGGCGAAGGATGTGGTGCTTGGTCTGGCCGGTTATGCGGACGAGAATCGGGCCCGAGCGAATGTCGAGCATTTGGCGAGGCTGTCGGCGCGAATCGCGGACGCGCCGCTGCCGTTGCATGTCACGGGGTATTACTTCCCTGTCGAAGTCGATCCCAGTTGGACCGATGCCCGCAAGCTCGCGTCGCTGCTGCGCGATTTGCCGCGTCCCCTATGGATTTCCGTGTACGACCGCTCCAATGTCGGAGGGAAGACGCTCGCCGATTGGTTGACGTCATGGCTGCCGTCGGATATCGGCGTTTTCTTTCAGGACGGATGCGGCGTTTACGCGCGTGTGCCGTCGGTCACGCGCGAATATCTCGATGCCTTATCGGCCAAGCTCGGCAGCGATCGCGTTCGCGTTATCGCGGAGGCGTTTCGCCCCAATGAGCAAGGCGGCTTTCGCGCCGCGACCGCCGACGAATTGCGGCAGCAACTCGCGGCGTATCGCGGCTATTCCGTCTACCTGTTCGACGGGCCGCATTACGTGTCGAACGATCTGACGAAAGCGTTGGCGCCGCGCGCCGCTCGCCGGCGCGCGGCCGCTCCCTGAAGGCAACGGATCAGGAGGGGGCTTTCAGGTTGATGATGGTGTCGCGAAGCAATTGAAAGTACTTGCTGGTCGAATACGGCAGCATTTCCTCAGCGTAATACCACCAGAAGAAGCCCCCGATGAACTTCGGATCGTTCATCGTGTTCACCATCGGGTAGTACGTCTTGATCATGTTCGATTGGACCGACCAAGGCGCCGCCGTATCCGAGGTACCGATTTCGCCGAAACCGACCTTCGCGTTCGGGAACAGGCTCTCCAACGCCGCGAAGTCGTTCTTCCACGACGGCGTCAGGCCCGAGCAATCCTGATACGGGTAGTAGCTGAACAGCGCGTAGTCCGCGCCGTTACGCACGGTCGACGAAAGGAACTGCGTCGGCCACGTGCGCCAGTTGTCCATCGGCAATTCCCAGCAGTTGTTACCCGCCGGATCTTGGTTGTAGTACAGGGTCACGGCTACTTTGCCGCCCGCACCCTTCACAACGTTGTATGCCGACTGAACCATCTGACCGATCTGCTGCTCTTCGGTCGTCGCGGTGGAGGTCGGGCCCTTCGAATCGGCGCGAAGCCATTCGCCGTTGATTTCGTTCGCAATTTCCCACACGTCAACGTTTGCGCCCAAGGTCGAAACGAGTTCCTTGGTTCGCGCGGTATACGCCGTCAGATTGGTTGGGAAGTAATACGAGTCATAGATTTCGCCCATCACGTAAGCGTACTGATGCAGCTTGACGATGTAGGGGTAGTAGTCCGCTGCCGACGTGCCCGGATCGAACACCACGCGAACGGTGGGCCGGTAGGGAAGATTTTGCAGGGAGGTGATGATTTTATTGAACTTGCTCAGGTCGTCGAGGGTCACGCCGTAAATCGGCGCTTTCGGCGTTTCGACCTGCGCGTGCGCGGATTGCGCGAAAGGTAAGGACATTGCGCACGCGAAGAGCGCACTGGCGGCTAGTTTGGAGAAGATTTTAAATCGTCTGAACGTCACGTCTCTTCCTCAGGGGTCGGTTGAAAGAAGCGCGATGTTACATGGAAATAAATACTAATTATCCGACGATAGGCGACGTATTCGTGTGATGGATTGACGTGAAAAAAGTTGTGCGCGCAACCGTTTGCCCCGTTTCGGCAGGCGCCGAACGGGGCGATTCGATGTGGGATCGGAATGGGGGATGAGCGCCGGGTAGGCATATCGAAGCGGCAGAAATTGCCGCTTCGATGGGAGGCTTAAAGCGAGGGCAATGCGGGGCGCGATTCGATAGACTTGCGAATCAACTGCTCGACTGCTTTGCGTTCTTCTCCGACGAGCGGCAAGCGGGGCGGGCGTACCGGTTCAGTGCCGAGGCCGACGATCGCTTCCGCGAGCTTGATGTTCTGCACGAGCTTGGACGAAACGTCGAGCGCGAGCAGCGGCGCGAACCAGCGGTACAGGGTCCGCGCTTCTTCGATACGCCCCGCCTGCACGAGCCGATAAATCGCCACCGTTTCGTGCGGAAACGCACAGACAAGCCCAGCAACCCAACCGTGCGCGCCCATTAACATCGCTTCCATCGCGAGGTTGTCGACTCCGCAGAAAATCGCATAACGCTCGCCGACCGCATTGAACAAGTCGGTCACGCGGCGCACGTCGCCGCAGGACTCCTTGATTGCCACGATCTTCGGTTCGTCCGCGATTTCCTTGAACATGTCGGGCGTCATATCGACGCCGTAGGCAAGCGGATTGTTGTAGATCATCAGCGGTAGCGGACTGGCCGTGGCCACCATGCGGAAGTGATTGATCGTTTCGCGCCGGTCTGACAAGTAGCGCAGGCCGGGAAGCACCATGTAGCCGGCGGCGCCGTGGTCAGCGGCGCGTTTGGCCTGACGGCATCCATCAAGCGTGCTGTCTTCGGCAATCGTCAGCAACACTGGCACCCGGCCGCGTGCAGCGTCCACCGCGATATCGAGCACTTCGAGCTTTTCGTCGAGCGAAAGCGTGGACGCTTCGCCGAGCGATCCGCAGACGATGATGCCGTCCACGCCGGCGTCGATCTGCGCTTCGATATTCTTCTTCGTCCACTCACGGTCTATGCTGAAATCTTCGTGAAACTTCGTCGTGACGGCGGGCATGACGCCTTGCCAGACTGGTGCCATTTCGGTTCTCCAAATGCGGTCGATGAGCAAATTGCGAGAGCAGTGTAGGGCGCGGTAAGAATCGCGTCTTGCGTCGTTCCCGCATTGGCGATGACGATTTCGGCACAGCGCGAAGGCGCTAGAAGAGTATGCCGAAATCGTCATGCCGAACGCGCAGCCGCGCCAAGACGCGCAGGCTTGGCGTTTCTACCATTGCCGCATGAAAACCATCCATATCATCGATTCCCATACAGGCGGCGAACCGACGCGTCTCGTGATCGCGGGCGGCCCCGACTTGGGCAACGGCCCGCTCTCCGAGCGGCTCGAGATCTTGCGCACGCGCCACGACGATTGGCGCGCAAGCGTCGTCACGGAGCCGCGCGGTTCCGATGTGATGGTCGGCGCATTGCTGTGCGAACCCTTCGATGCGAGTTGTGCGGCGGGGGTCATCTTCTTCAACAATGTCGGCTATCTGGGCATGTGCGGACACGGCACGATCGGCCTCGTGGCGTCGCTCGGGTTCATGGGGCGGCTCTCGCCGGGACCGCATCGCATCGAGACGCCGGTCGGCATCGTCGAAGCGACCCTGAATGAAGACCGCAGCGTTTCGGTGCGCAACGTCCCCGCCTATCGGTACCGGCGCGACGTTGCCGTCGAGGTGCCGGGGGCGGGGACGCTCATCGGCGATATCGCTTGGGGCGGCAATTGGTTCTTTCTCGTCGCCGACCATGGACGCACACTCGAACCCTCGAACATCGGCGCGCTCACGGCCTTCACGCATGACATCCGCGAAGCGTTGATTCGACAAGGCGTGACGGGGGCCGAGGGCGCGCTCATCGATCACATCGAGTTGTTCGCGCACGGCCAAGAAGCCGGCATCGATAGCCGCAGCTTCGTGCTGTGCCCGGGCGATGCATACGACCGCTCGCCGTGCGGTACCGGAACGAGCGCCAAGCTCGCGTGCCTGGCCGCCGACGGCAAGCTCGCACCGGGCGCTCGATGGCGTCAGCAAAGCATCATCGGCAGCGTCTTCGAGGCGACCTATACGACGCTCGGCCCGGTTGACGGATTGCCGCCCCAGATCGAGGCGATCGAACCGACGATCACCGGCCGCGCGCACATCATGGCCGAGGGTCGACTGCTGTTCGAAGCGGACGATCCGTTCGCCGTCGGCATTCCCGGCACGCACCCCGTATGACGGTCGATGCCGTCGTGATCGGCGCAGGCATCGTCGGGGCCGCGTGCGCAGCCGAGTTGGCCGCGCAAGGCATGACGGTGGAGGTGCTCGATGCAGCTTCGAGTATCGGCGGCGGCGCTACCGCGGCGGGCATGGGCCATATCGTCGTGATGAACGACTCGCCTGCGGAGTTGGCCCTGTCGAGCTATTCGCGCGAGTTGTGGCTAGCGCTTGCGCCATCGTTGCGCGCGGCCGATGCGTTCGCCCGATGCGGCACCCTCTGGGTGGCGGCCGATGACGAAGAGTGGCGAGCGGCGCAAACGCTCCATCATGTGTTGACCGGCGCGTGCGTGAAGGCCGACGTGCTCGATGCGGCTGCGCTGCGCGAGTGCGAGCCGTCGCTGGCGCCATCGCTCGCGGGCGGCTTGCTCGTGCCCGACGATGCTATCGTGTATGCGCCTCGCGCTGCGCAGTGGTTGCTCGAACATTCTTCAGGACACCGAAATATTCGCGTGCGCCTTGGGTGCGCGGCCGCCGCGGTGACGCCGGGCGAGGTTCGCCTCGCGAATGGCGATCGCATCGGTGGCGGCCAGATCGTCATCGCAAATGGCCTGACCGCGCGGGCACTCGTGCCGACGCTGCCGATCGAGCCCAAGAAGGGGCATCTGTTGATAACGGACCGCTACCGCGGCTACCTCAGTCATCAAGTTCTCGAGCTCGGCTACATCAAAAGCGCGCATCAGGCGCAGGGCGCCTCGGTCGCGTTCAATGCGCAGCCACGCCCGACCGGACAGGTTTTACTCGGCTCGTCGCGTCAGTTCGATACGCTCGATGCAGCCGTCGAGTGGCCCGTGCTAGCGCGGATGGTCGAACGCGCGGCGCGCTATTTGCCGGCTTTGCCGTCGCTCAATGCAATGCGGGCATGGACGGGCTTTCGTGCCGCCACGCCCGATGGGTTGCCGCTCATCGGGCCGGCGGGCGAGTCGTCACCCGGGGTTTGGGTCGCGGCCGGGCACGAAGGCTTGGGCGTCACGACTTCGCTTGCGACGGCAAAACTGTTGGCGGCGCAAATCGCGGGCACGGACCCTGCCATCGATATCGCTCCGTACCGAGTCGACCGTTTCCGTATGGAGGCAAGCAGTGGTGGCCGATGATGCGTTCGTTGTCGTGACGATCGATGGTGTCCCATTCACAGTGCCGGCGCAGACGACGGCGGCTGCTGCCGTTTTCCGCCGCTACGGCATCCTCGGCACACGCATGTCGGTGAGCGGGCAGCCGCGCGCTGCCTTCTGTGCCATGGGCGTCTGCCAGGAGTGTCGCATGACGATCGACGCGCGCGCCCATGTTCTCGCTTGCCAAACGGTGTGCGGGAACGGGATGACGATTTCAACCGAGGCTGCGTCGTCATGAAAGCGGCATTCGATCTCGTCATCATCGGCGCCGGACCGGCCGGTCTCGCAGCCGCGCGCGCCGCAGCGTCGAGCGGCATGCGCATCGCGCTCGTCGACGACAATCCTCGAGCGGGCGGGCAAGTGTGGCGTCAGGGCCCCGATACCGGCATGCCGCTCGCCATGCGCGAGACGCTCACGGATTTGCTTAGGAGCCCTAACATCACCCATTACGCAGGCGCGCGGGTGTCGTTGTTTTCCGGCGAGCACGAGATGGTGGTTTCGACGGCCTGCGCGAGTGGCGTTGTGTTGTCCTTTGGGCAACTGATCCTCGCCACGGGGGCGCGTGAGCGGTTGTTGCCGTTCCTCGGATGGACGCTGCCGGGGGTGACCGGCGCAGGCGCGCTCCAAGCGCTCATCAAAGGCGGTATGCCGGTGCAAGGCGAGCGGGTGGTGCTTGCGGGCAGCGGTCCCTTGTTGATTGCCGCGTTGGCGACGGCGCGAGCGGCCGGGGCGCGCGTCGTCGCCGTGCTCGAACAGACGCCGTGGCGCTCGCTGCTGCGCTTCGGCGTTTCGCTAGGCGCCACACCGGCCAAGGCACTGCAGGCGATTCAATTGACGCAGGGGTTCGCAACCGCCCGCTATTGCCCCGGCAGCGTCGTGCGGGAGGCGCTTGGTAGCGAGCGCGTCGAAGCCGTCGTCGTCCGCCGCGGCGCACGCGAGACGACGCTCGCGTGCGATCGGCTCGCATGCGGCTATGGCCTAGTGCCGAACGTGTCGCTTGCACAGGCGCTCGGATGCGGTCTCTCCGATGGCGCGATCGAGGTGGACGACGCGCAGCGCACATCGATGCCCGGCATTTGGGCTGCGGGCGAATGCACGGGCATCGGTGGCATGGAACTCGCGCGGGCGGAAGGGGAGATCGCGGGTCTCGCCGCGAGTGGCCGTCCGATCGGCTTGCCGCTCCTGCGCACGCGCGCCAAATGGAAGCGTTTCGCGCAGCGCGTAGCGACCGCATTCGAGCTTGGGAACCTGGCGCTCACGCATCCTGCCGCCGAAACGATTTTTTGCCGTTGCGAGGACGTCACCTACGGCGAGGTCGCGGCGCATGGAAACTGGCGTGACGCGAAACTGCACACGCGATGCGGCATGGGTCCGTGCCAGGGACGTATTTGCGGCGCCGCGGCGCAGACGTATTTCGGTTGGAATGCCGCGACGCCGCGGCCGCCGTTCGCGCCCACGCCTATCGGCGCTTTGATGGATGCAGCGCTCGCACAAGAGCCATAAGTGAGGCTCTTGCGCACCGCTCGCCTATAATCGAGGCGCTTTGCGCGGGTGCATGCCGACCGCGCCGTTTTCTGCGCCTTGTGACGATGCCCCCGACCCTACCCTTGCCGCAAATGCCTGCCGCTGAAACGCTCGATGACATGTTGCCGTACTACGCGCAGATCGAGCCGGTGCTCGATGCTTTGCCCGATTTGGTGTTCTTCGTGAAAGATCGCGCGGCACGCTATGCGCTCGTCAATCGCACGTTGGCGACTCGGTGCGGCTGCAAGGACAAACGCGGGATCGTGGGCAAGACGACGGAGGAAGTCTTCCCGTCCCGTTTCGGCGCGGCTTACTTGGAGCAAGACGAATCGATCCTAAACGGCGGCGCGCAGATGATCGATCAACTCGAGTTGCATCTCTATCCGGGGCGTCAGCCGGGATGGTGCCTGACTTCGAAGGTGCCGCTGCGAAACGGCGCGGGGCAGATCGTCGGTATCGCGGGCGCATCGCGCGATCTCAAGGCCAACGAGCGAACCCATCCCGCCTATACGAAGCTCGCCGAAGTCGTGCAATACATTCAAGAGAATTATGTGCAGCCGCTCAATTTGACGCACCTTGCGCGAATGGCCGGAATGTCGGTCGCACAATTGGAAAGATATTTTCACAAAGTCTTTCATTTGACGCCGCGACAGGTGCTGCTCAAAACGCGCCTGGACGCCGCTACCGCGTTGCTTGCATCCAATGACAAGGTGACCGACGTTGCCGCGCTGTGCGGTTACACCGATCACAGTGCGTTTACGCGCCAATTCAAAGCCACGGTGGGCGTCACGCCCAGCGAATATCGCGCCATGCTGCACGGCACTTCGCTTCGTTGAAACGCGCATTCGATGCAATCGACGGCGGCCAAAATATATCGGGTCGTACGCGAATGGCATAAATCGCCGGGGATGTGGCGCATTTCGCCGTGGCGAATACGCCTCGGCATTCTTGACGCTTGCAAGCCGCTCCACCATAGTGGGTCACTGGTTCGATTCGAGTGGTCGGTCTCATGGTCAAGTATCTTCATCGAATCGAGCGGTTAGTCGCGCTCCCCTTCCCACCAACGAGCGCCTATTCGAAGCGAGGCGTCATCTGCGCTTCGTCTTCGTTCGTGCGCTGGGAGCACGGACATGCGTGATCAAACCGCTCGCGGTCCGAAGTTTCCCGTCGCCTGCGCGCGTTGCGGCGGCCGTATTTCGGAACCGGTTGCTTTCTGCCCCCACTGCGGCGCACACGCGCGCTTTGCCTTGGCTGGCGCCGCTTCGCCATCGCCCGCTGTGCATGACAGCGCTCCTCCGGCAGGCGGCGCGCGCGTCGAGCCGTCCATGCGCGCGTTCGATCCCGCCGATTTCGAGGGCGATCTTGATACCCCGTGGCCCGGGCCTCCGACACCGCTATTCGCTTCAGCCGACGGCAGAGTGCACGGGCGGGGACGCGCGCCCGCGTTTCGCGGTGCACGCCAGTGGAACGTCAAGGGCGGCATGGGGTTGGTTCTTGCCGCCTTCGTGGTGCTCTATGGCGGCGTGGTGCTGATGCACAAGTACGGATACGACCAACCGGCCGTGTCGCCCGTGTCTAGAGACTATCCATCGAAGGCCGTCGAAGGTTCGATCGGGCCGGGTGGGCCGGGCGACGCGCGTACCGCGCCGCCCGGCGGAAAGCTCGACGACTCGGTCCCGCCCGACATGTCGATCGCGAATTTGCCGCCGCCGGTCGCGTCGGTTGCCCCTCCAGTCGCCTCTGTCGCGCCTGCTGCTCCGGCCGCGCAAAGCCAAGCGCCCAGCGCCCCCGCACCAAGCCCGCCGTCCGCGACGACGGTGCAAAGCCAGTCCACGCCCGCACCCAGCGCGCCGGTGCAGCCCGCCGTGACCGAAGGCGTCGTGCAAACGCAGCCGAACGGCGCGGACGTTCCGGACAGGGGCCGTGCGCGGGGGAAAGCGCATGCGCGGACGCGCGGACGCGGGCATGCAAACGATGCTCGTGTGCGACCTGGCGATACCACGTACCTGCATACCAGCGTGCAGTCACCATCTGAGGCTCAGCCGCAACCGCGGATGCAGGAAAAAGAGGCGCGCTCGGGGAGCGGCTCGATGACACGCACCCTGGACGGCGTGCAGACGCGGCTAGCAAAAAACGATTTGAGCGGAGCGCGGGCTTCGCTTGCCGGGGTATTGGCCGCCGATCCGCATAATGGTTACGCGCTCTCGTTGCGAGATCAATTAGCCTCTCGCGAACAAGCGCGCGACGCGTCGTTGAACGCTGCGCGCGCTTGCGTGGTCCAGTCGCGCTGGCACTGCGTTTGGCACAACGCGGGCGCCGCACTCTCGGTTGATGCGAGCAGCACGGAGGCGAAAGCGCTCGTGGACCGTGCGATCATCGAGTCGGGCGCGGCGACCGCCCCGGCAGGCCCAGGTCCGGACAACGTCCAGGTGCCGATGGTGCAGTGAGGTTCATCGCTGCCGAAAATCCGCAATGGCATCGGCGGCGATCTTCGTCAAATACGTCGCTTCGGCGGCGGCCAGTCCCAACACCCCGTGCATCGACTCCAACCCGAAGCGAGCGAAAGGCGCGGGAATCGGCCGTTCTTCCGCGATAGCCGCCGCGAGCAGCTCTCCCGCGGCGGTCGTCGGCGCTACGCCGTGACCGCCGAAGCCGACCGCATGCCAAACGCCGTCGCGGCTTCGGCCGATCTGCGGCATCTTGCGTCGTCCATAGCTCATGAGGCCGCTCCATGCGTGCTCGAGCTTCACGCCTTGCAACTGCGGATAAACGCGCAACATATCGCGCATGAGCAGCTTTGCGATCGTGCGCGGGTCACGCTCGAAGATGGAGATGCGGCCGCCCCAAAGAATGCGCGTGTCGCGCAAGGGGCGGTAATAGTCGAACGAGAACCGCGTATCGTAGACGGCGGCCGCGCAATCGATGACGCCCTTGAGCCGGTCGCCGAGCGGCTCTGTTGCTACGACGTAGGTTGCGATCGGTAGGACCGCGCGCTCGACGGCGCGGTAAACGCCACGCGCGTATCCGCCTGCCGCCATCACGACGTGCTGTGCCACGATCGAGCCATTAGGCGTCCTAACCAAATGGCGATCGCGCTCCGGCTCGAAGGCGAGGGCGGGGCTGTGTTCGTAGATGCGCACACCCGCGTCCGCCAACACTTTCGCGATGCCCAGCGCGTACTTGAGGGGATGAAAGTGGAACCCGTGCCGCTCCAGCAGGCCGCCATGATAACGATCGGTCTTCAGCCGCTCTCGCAAAGCGCTTATTGAAATCGGCTCCCATTCGACGCCGAACGACGTACGCATCAATTCGCGCTGGGCGGCCAGCGCATCCGGCCGCCCAAACCAATCGGCGAGGATGATGCCGGCCTGCACCACGTCGCACTCGATGCCGTGACGCGCGATGCGTTTGCCGATGAGTTCGACGGCATCGAGCGTGAGCCGGTAGAGCGACCGCGCGTCGTGAGGCCCGAGCGCGCGCAGCAAATCGGCGCATTCAAGACTATAGCCGCCGAAAACGAAACCCCCGTTGCGCCCCGATGCGCCGAAGCCGATGCGTTCGGCTTCGAGCAGGACGATGTCGCGCATCCCGCGCTCTACGAGGCCGAGCGCCGTGGCCAGTCCGGCAAAGCCGCCGCCGACGATGCACACTCGCGCCTCTTCGCGCGATGCGCTCGCCGATGGATAAACGGCGCGTTCGACCGTGGCTTCGTAGTAACTCGATGCGGCTGTTCTCATTGATGCGCCCTATGTCAAAGTTACGCCAGGTGTTTCGAGATCGCCCGGGCGACGTCCGCTATGGCCGCGTCGCGCGCACGTGCAGGCGCCTGCGTTTGCGTCAGGTAAGCGGTGACGACGATCGGCGCACGATCCTGCGGCCAAAGAAGCCCGATATCGTTGGTCGTGCCGCGCTCCCCGGTGCCCGTTTTGTCGGCGACGCGCCATGCTCGCGGCACGCCCGCGCGCAGCCGCGCATCGCCTGTGCGATTGCCCACGCCCCAGGCGAGTAGTCGCGCACGCGAAGGCGCGGATAAAGCATCGCCAAGCAGCACGGATTGCACGTTGCCGAGCATCGCCAGCGGCGTGGTGGTATCGCGCGGATCGTCGGGGACCGCCTCGTTCAGCGACGGCTCGTTCCGGTCGAGACGCGTGACAGTATCGCCCAACTGCCTCATGAATGCCGTGAAGCCGGGCGGTCCGTTCACCGTGTCGAGCAGCAGGTTCGCCGCCGTGTTGTCGCTCATCGTGACGATCGCATCGCACAGTTCGCCGATGCTCATGCCGGGCTCGCCGATATGCTTGCTCGCCACGGGCGCATATTGCTCGATA
Organism: Trinickia sp. Y13; assembly: GCF_029522115.1. Lineage (GTDB taxonomy): Bacteria > Pseudomonadota > Gammaproteobacteria > Burkholderiales > Burkholderiaceae > Trinickia. The sequence goes on from NZ_JAKWFK010000008.1 coordinate 192,915, forward strand.
CGGTCAGCGCCGAACACGATGCGCCGATCGAGATCCTCTTGGCCACGATCGACGCGCGCCAGCACCTGGGCGGCAAGCATCAGTTTGAATGTGCTGCAAGTCGGAAAACGCTCGCCGGTTCGATGGCCGGCACACATACCCGTTTCGAGATCGAGTATCGCTACGCCGAGCCGCCCGTCGACGCTTCGCTCGATGGCGGCCAGTTCGGATTCGATCGCTTTCGCTTGGGCGTCGAGCCGCGGCGATGGCTTCGCCGCGAACTCATGGGAGCCCGCCCGCGATTTCGAGCTGGGCCCGGCCAACACCTGAGTCGATAGGCCAGCTATGATGCCGCCCACTGCGGTTCCCAGGAATTTTCTTCTTTTCATCTCGTTCGCTCCGGTGGAAAAGGCAATGAATATCGCGCTTGCGGCGGTTGGCGACAATCGATGATAACTTTTCAGACACATAACCATTTCTTTTGGGTTCGCGAGCATGGCCAAACATCTACCGCTCAATGCGCTGCGCGCGTTCGAATCGTCGGCGCGTCATTTGAGCTTCACGCGCGCGGCGCGCGAACTGAACGTGACGCAGGCCGCCGTCAGCCAGCAAGTGCGGGCGCTCGAGGAGAGGCTCGGCGCTCGACTCTTCACGCGTTTGCCACGCGGTCTCGGGATGACCGACGAGGGGCTTGCGTTGCTGCCGGTCCTGTCCGATGCGTTCGCGCGGATCGAGGCGGTCCTGCGGCAGTTCGAGGGTGGACATTTCCACGAAGTGCTGACGGTGGGCGTCGTCGGCACGTTCGCCGTCGGCTGGCTCATGCCGCGATTGAATCGCTTTCGTGCGGCGCATCCATTCGTCGAATTGCGGCTCCTGACGCACAACAATCTGGTCGATTTCGCGGCGGAAGGGTTCGATTTCGCCATTCGCTTCGGCGACGGCAATTGGCCGGGCACGCAGGCGACGGCATTGCTCGATGCGCCGCTGACCGTCTTGTGCACGCCCGAATTGGCCAAACGCCTGCATGCGCCGCGCGATCTTGCCGGGCAAACGCTGCTGCGCTCGTATCGCCGCGACGAGTGGGCGCTCTGGTTTGCTCAGGCGGGATTGCCCGGCGGAGCGATTCGCGGGCCGGTGTTCGATTCGTCGCGCTTGATGATCGAGGCCGCAATGCAAGGAGCGGGCGTCGCGCTTGCGCCGGCGCGGATGTTCGAGCGCGAGATTCAAGCCGGGCGTCTCGTGCGCGCGTTCGAACTCGAGGTCGACACCGGGAGCTATTGGTTGACCTGGCTCAAATCCAAACGCATGACGGCGGCCATGCAGGCGTTTCGCGCTTGGATCGTGGCCGAGGCGGCGCTGTAGCCCGCGCTATCGCGCGCCCGCGGCACGATATCGGCGGCGCCATGATGATGCGCTTATGCAGTCGGCCGGGCAGACCGGCTCTTGCCGCCGACCGTCAATCGGCCCCAGGCACCAACGAGGCGAGCCATTGCGTCAACGCAACGAACGGCTCGTCGTTTGCGGCCGCGTCCGGCGCGACCAGGTAGTAGCCGGCGTCGCTGGCGAGCGGCAGGTCGAGCGGGGCGGTCAAGCGCCCCGATGCCAATTCGTCCGCTATCAGGATTTCCGGCATCAGCGCCACGCCCATACCGGCTAGCGCGGCGCTCGAAAGCATCGTGAACAGCTCGTAGCGCGGGCCACGCACGGCTCGTGCGTCATCGCCGAAGCCATGCGTGCGAAACCACTCGCGCCACGCGTCGGGGCGAGTCGAAAGGTGCAAGAGCGGCATATCGATCAGGCGCTCCCGAGTGAGCGGTGCGACGGTGGACGCGAGCGCCGGACTGCAGACCGGCACTGCATTGCCTTCGCGAAACAACAGCGTGCCCTGCGTCCCCGGCCAAACGGAGCGGCCGAAATAGACAGCGGCATCGAACGGTGAATCGCTAAACAGAAACGGTTCGGTTCGAATCGAGAGGTTGACCGTGATATCGGGTCGCAGCGCCTGGAATTGCGGCAGGCGCGGAATCAGCCATTGGCTGGCGAACGTGGGCACGACGGCCAATTCCAGCACGCGGCCCACACCGCGCTGCGCCATCAGCTCTAGGGTGTCGCGTTCGATGCGCTCGAGGCTCTTGCGGATCTGCGCGGCGTAATGCCTGCCGTGCGGCGTCAGCACGACGCGCTTCTTGATTCGCAGGAACAAAGCGACCCCGAGCCGGTTCTCGAGCGCCGCGATTTGGCGGCATACGGCGCTCTGTGTGAGGGCAACCTCGTCGGCCGCGCGGGTGAAGCTCTCATGCCGCGCCGAGGCTTCGAAGATCTGCAGCGCGGCCAGGTTGGGGATGCCCTTTCTCATGGTGGGATGCCGCGCGCCGAGCATGCTCGATGGCGACTTAGTGAGTTTTGAGAATGAAGTCGTGAGTTTAAATCAATTGTGACGAACCGTCGCGGCGACGACAATCGCCTTCGTCAACTGGGTTCGCATGCGCCCGCGCACAGCTCCATGAGCCTCGCCCTAGAAGGTGTGGCTTTATTTCGTAAAACAGGGAATGATTCGATGAACGGCAATCTCGACGCGCTGCTCGAAGCGGCTTGCGGACCCGGCGCCGCCCGGCGGTTGGTGCAATTGATGAATGTACCGCCTGCAATGGGGCGCTGGGAGGCCGGCGTCGCGACGCGTGCGGAACTTGCTCAGGCGCTGAACATGGCGCTGTTCGCGGGGTTGCTCGACCGCGTGCCGACAGGGCGCGCCTATACGGACGACGTCGTTCGCGACGGCGCGCGCGTGCAATTCGACCATGGCGCACTGCGCACGGTGCGTTGGCCGCATTGCGGCGCGCTGCCGCCGGGCGAAGCGGCATTCACCCGCATCCTGAGGCCGCTCGGCTATCGGTTGAACGGCACGTACCCGCTCGAGCGCATCAAGATGACCGGCCGCTCCTACGCGCATCTCGATGCGCCCGAGCACATCGCACAATTCTTCGTCAGCGAATTGCATCCCGAACGGTTCTCGCCCGAGTTCCAGCAAGCGGTGACGGAGGTCGTCGGTTCGTCCGCCGATCCGCTCACGCCGCAAGCCGTCGCGTGGCTCGCGGAACTCGAGCGCGATGCCGCTTTGCCGAGCGCCGACGCTTGCGCGTTGCTGCCCATCCTCGTGCGCTGTTTCGATCGCCAACACGCGACGCCGCGTTTAGCCGATTACCTGACGTTGCTCGAAGAATCGGCGGAAATGGCATGGATTGCCACCGAGGGCAACGCCTTCAACCACGCGACGGATCGCGTGGCCGACGTATTCGCGGTGGCCGATACGCAGCGGGCGTTGGGCCGGCCGATCAAGGAACGCGTCGAAGTGTCGAAATCCGGCCGCGTGAAGCAGACGGCGTTCCAAGCCGATCGCGTCGTGCGTGTGTTCATCGATGAGCAGGGCGGCGAAGTGCGCCGGGAAGTGCCGGGCTCCTTCTACGAATTCATCACGCGCGACATGTATGCCGACGACGAATCGGGCCGCGAGGCGCTCGATCTAGGTTTCGACGCCGGAAATGCGACGGGCATTTTCAAAATGACCGCGGCCGCGTGAACGAGTCGATGGCGATGGCAATGGCACGGCCAATCTCGAAGCGGAGGGAAGCTTGACGACGTCATGCACTGCGGCGCCCCCGGCGCTGGATGATCAAGCCTACGCGTTCACGGCGCCTTTTCGCGCACCGCAAGGCTCGCCGATCCGGGAGTTGTTCAAGTACGTCGGCCGCCCCGGCATGATTTCGTTCGCGGGCGGCTATCCGTCGAAGGATCTGTTCGATCGCGACGGTATCGCCCGCGCGCTCGAGGCCGCGTATAGGAGCGACCCCATCGCCTGTTTGCAATATGGCGATACGGCCGGTGCGCCGTCGCTGCGCGCTTCGCTGGCGCAACTCATGATGGCGCGGGGCGTGCGCTGCGATGCGGACGATGTGCTCGTCACGACCGGCTCGCAACAAGGATTCGATTTGCTGCTACGCACGCTGATCGCCCCTGGCGATACGGCGCTCGTTGAAGAGCCCGCCTATCCCGCCGCGATTCAAGCGCTGCGCCTCGCAGGCGCGAACATCGTGCCGGTGCGTACCGATGCCGACGGAATCGATGTCGAGGCGCTCGCTGCGCAGCTCGATGCGTTGCCCGCGGCGAGCCGGCCCAAGCTGCTCTATACCGTGCCCACGTTTGCGAACCCGACCGGTGCGACGCTGCCGCGGGAACGGCGCGAAGCGTTGATCAAGCTGGCCGCGGCGCGGCGCATCGTGCTAGTCGAAGACGATCCGTACGGCGAACTGCGATTCTCCGGTACGGCGGTGCCGCCGATGATAGCGCTCGCGGACGCCTACCCTGGTGCGAGGGATTGGATCGTCTATTTCGGCAGCCTATCCAAGATCGTCGCGCCGGGGCTGCGTATCGGTTGGACAATCGCGCCTGCACCGATCGCGCGGCGTATGATCGTCGCCAAGCAGACTAGCGACTTATGCACGGCGCCGCTTTCGCAAGAGACGGCGCGGTACTACCTCGACAGCGGCAGCTTGGCGGTGCACCTGCGTTCGATCGTCGGCGCGTATCGCTCGCGCTGCGAGGCCTTGCTCAAAGCGCTCGCGCATTTTGCGCCGCACGCGATCGCGCTCAGCGCGCCGCAAGGCGGTATGTTCGTGTGGGCGCGGCTGACGGGCGGGCGAGATGCCGCCGAAGTGCTCAAGCGAGCCATCGAGCAGAACGTCATGTTCGTTCCCGGCGCGGCGTTTTTCGTCCGCACGCCGGACGCGAGCAGCCTGCGCTTATCGTTCGCCGCGCCGAGCGAGGCGGAGGCGTTCGAAGGCGCCCGCCGCCTCGCTGTCGCGCTGGCGCAAGCATAAGCTGCGCTCGCGCCCGCATGCATCGGCTTGCGCAGGCGGCGCGAACGCGTTTCAATCGCTGAAGCCGGGTGCTTCTCGCCGTATGATCGCGCAGGCGGAGCATCCTAGTCATTGCGCGCTACATTGTTTCGATTCGACCTAAAGAGGACGTGATGGTAGTCAACGACATTCTTGCAACGCTGGGCGTCGACCTTTCCACCTGGAAGGGCGACGCGTTGACGTCCCGTTCGCCGCGCGACGGTGCAACGCTTGCGACGCTCGCCGTCGATTCGGCGGCGGACGCCGAGCGCAAGATCGACGCCGCGCACGCCGCGTTCTTGAAGTGGCGCACCGTGCCCGCGCCGCTGCGCGGCGAGCTCGTGCGCGTGTTCGGCAACGTGTTGCGCAAGCACAAGGAGCCGCTTGGTCAGTTGGTGACGCTCGAGGCCGGAAAGATCCGCTCCGAAGGGCTCGGCGAAGTGCAGGAAATGATCGACATCTGCGACTTCGCTGTCGGGTTGTCGCGCCAACTTTACGGTTTGACGATCGCATCCGAACGTCCGGGGCACCGGATGATGGAGACGTGGCATCCGCTCGGCGTGTGCGGCGTGATCTCGGCGTTCAACTTTCCTGTGGCCGTATGGGCGTGGAATGCCGCGCTGGCGCTCGTCTGCGGCGATCCCATCGTATGGAAGCCGTCCGAGAAGACACCGCTGACCGCGATCGCGTGCGAGGCGCTGTTCAACCAGGCCGTTCGCGAATTCGATCAAACCCATTCGGGCGTTGCGCCCGCAGGGCTGACGCAACTCGTCATCGGCGGCCGCGATGTGGGCGAAGCGTTGACGCGTTCGCACAAAGTGCCGCTGGTTAGCGCGACCGGCAGCGTGCGCATGGGTATCGAGGTGGCGCAGACGCTGAGCAAACGGCTCGCGCGCAGCATTCTCGAACTGGGCGGCAACAACGGCATGATCGTCGCGCCGAGCGCCGATCTCGATCTCGTCGTGCGCGCCGTCACGTTCGCGGCTGTCGGCACCGCCGGCCAGCGTTGCACCACGCTGCGCCGCTTGATCGTGCATCGCAGTGTCGTCGAGACGCTGTTGCCCCGCCTCGAAAAAGCGTTCGCCTCGGTGAAGGTGGGCGATCCCCTCGACGCCGATACGCTCGTCGGCCCGCTCATCGATCGCGCCTCGTTCGACGCGATGCAAGCGGCGCTGGCCGAGGCGCGTAAGGACGGCGGCCAAGTGGCGGGCGGCGAGCGCGTCGATGCCGGTCACGACAGCGCCTACTATGTCCGTCCCGCGATCGTGCGGATGCCGGCGCAGACGGGTGTCGTCGAGCGCGAAACGTTCGCGCCGATCCTTTATGTCCTCGTGTACGACGATTTCGAGCAAGCGCTTGCCGTGCACAACGCCGTGCCGCAAGGGCTTTCGTCGGCCATTTTCACGAACGACATGCGCGAGGCCGAGCAATTCATGTCGGCCGCCGGCAGCGATTGCGGCATCGTCAACGTGAACATCGGCACGAGCGGCGCCGAGATCGGCGGTGCGTTCGGCGGGGAGAAAGAAACGGGCGGAGGACGTGAATCGGGTTCCGACTCGTGGAAGAACTACATGCGCCGGGCGACGAACACGATCAATTACAGTCGCGAGTTGCCGCTTGCACAGGGTGTGAAGTTCGACGTCTGAGCGCGAGCGCCAGGGCCGGCCCCGGATTGAGCCGGGGCCGCGTTACGTGCGGCCGAGGCGCTTGGACAGATCGGCGACGAGAATCGCCAGACGCGCCGGCTTCTCGTAGCAGGCGACGTCGAACCGGCGAATGACTTCGCTGATGTCCGATTCGCTGGCTTTGCCGGTCAGCAGATCGCCGGTCAGTAGAAAGATCGCGGCATCGGGCCGCGGCGAGCGGCGCACGGCTTCGATGGCGGATGCGGCCGTGCGCTCGCCGAAAAGCCAATCGGTGATGACGGCATCGAACGTTTTCGTCCGCAAGGCCTCGATGAACGTGGACAGCTCGTCGTACGCCGTGGCCGCAAAGCCGTTTTGCGCGAGATAGTCGCAAAGCGCTTCGGCCGCGGCGGGGTCGGCGTCCACCACGGCCACGCTCGCGCGCTGCGCTTGCGTGCGCCGCGGGTGGATCTCGATCTTGAGGACTTCGTGCGCGCGCTCGCCCGGTACGCCGTCGCACCAAACGATGCGCCAGCGATCGCCTTCGCCGTAGGCCACGAATTCCGCGCGCTCATACGGACCGAGTTGCTCGCCGATCCAAGCGATGCACGGCCCTTCGAACGCGCCGACGTTGATCATGGCCTCGCGCGGCTGCACGCCTGCACCGCCGATGCCGTTTTCTTGCGTACCGAACAGTTGGGTGGGTGGTTCGCCGAATGCTTCGGCCACCTTGCGGATTTGCGCGAGGGTCCAAGGACTGCTGCCGCGCAACTTGCGGTGGCCTTGGGAAAAGCTCAAATCGAGGATCCGGCACAGCTCGGTCGTCTGCTGTCGTTTGCTTATGCCATGGCGAACCATCAGCGCGCGCACGCGGTCGGCAACGGTGAGAGAGTCCGCTAAGGTGGCTTCAGTGGTCATGCTTCAGGATGCATCGGCGCTGCGGGTAGAGGATGCGCGGTTAGGAACCCGTGCGTCGTGCGCCGCAACGCTCAAAAGTGAGTAGGCGCGGCGTATTTTAACGGGCAACCCACCTGCGCACGGCCGTCAAATATGTATCGACAGGTTACGTTCGTTACTGGTGGTCAATGGCGAGGCCCGCGGCAATTTGACTGACACATTGCCGCGGGCGCGCTCGACCGCGACAATGCACGTTCGACGCGCCTTCGGGCGCCGTCGCATTGGAGAAAACCCTATGACAATGCAGTTTTTCGACGCCACCGCAACGGCAAGGTTGACACCGTTTCCCGCGCTCGTCGATGCGCTGGCGCACGCCTGCGTCGAAGCCGCGCGCGGTGAAATCGCGAGCCCGGCGCGGCTCGTCGTGCCGCTCAACCGCGGCGGAACGATGCTGTCCATGCCGGCTGCGGCGCGCGACCTTGCCATCCATAAGCTTGTCACCGTGTGTCCCGTGAACCGCGAACGCTCGTTGCCCACGATTCACGGTCATGTCAGCGTCTGCGATCCCGATACGGGCGAGGCGCTGCTGGCGCTGGATGGTCCCACGGTGACAGGCCGGCGCACGGCCGCAGTGACGCTGCTCGCCATGCGCACCTTCTCGAGCTCTGCGCCGGGCGAGATTCTGCTCGTCGGGACCGGAACGCAAGCGGTCCACCACGTGCATGCGTTTGCTTCGGTCTATCCCGGCGCGCGCGTGCGGGTGCGCGGCAGTTCGCTGTCGCGTGCGAAGGCGTTTTGCGAGGAGCATGGTCACTTGATCGCGCTCAGCCCGATGACGGACGCCGAGACGCTCGACCCCTTCGACGCGGTCATTACGCTGACGACCAGCCGCGCGCCCGTTTATGACGAACCTGCGCGCCGTGGACGGCTCGTGATCGGGGTCGGGGCGTTCACGCCCGAGATGGCGGAAATCGGCGCGCGCACGCTCGAAGGCAGCCGCTTGTATGTGGACGACCTGGCCGGCGCAAAGCACGAAGCCGGCGATTTCATCCAGGCGGGCGTCGATTGGGCACGCGTCAACGCGCTTGCCGATATGCTGGCCGCCGGAGCGACGGCGGCGTCGAGCACCGGCGAGGATGCCGAACCCGTCGTTTTCAAAAGCGTGGGTTGCGCCGCGTGGGATCTGGCCGCGTGCCGGGTTGCCCGGCAGGTGTTGGGTTAGCGGCCGAGGCAAGGGGCGATCGACCGCGTAATCGTCGTGAACGACTTTTCGCATCCTATCGTGCCGCTCGCTCGCGAGGAACTGCCGGTCGATACCGTCGAGCTCGCGCGTTTCATGGTGGGCAAATGCCTTGTGCACGACTCCGCGCACGGCCGCCTGAGCGGACGAATCGTGGAGACCGAGGCCTATCCGCTCGGAGATTCCACGAACCACGCTTACCGAGGGCTGCGTCCATATAACCGCGCGCTATTTCGCGCACCCGGGCATGCGTACGTGCGGCTAGTCTACGGCGCGTGTTACATGATCAATTTGTCGGCCGAGCCGGAAGGCATGGGCGCAGCCGTGCTGCTTCGCGCCGTGGAGCCGCTCGATGGCATTCCCCTCATGCAGGCGAGACGCCCCGGCGCGAAACTCATCGATCTAACCCGTGGGCCGGGGCGCCTGTGCGCCGCCTTCGGCATCGGCCCTGAAGCCGATGGGGCGGACCTGTGCGGACGCGGCGCGCTTTGGCTGGGGCGTTTAAGTGGCGGCGAGCCGCGCGTCGCCCGCATTGCTGCAACCAAGCGAATCGGGCTGTCGCGCGAGATGCATGCTCCCCTGCGCTTCTACGAGTTGGGCAGCGCATTCGTCAGCGGCCCGAAGCGGTTGCTCCAGCCGCTGCTGCGGTAGGCCGCATGGGTGCGCGTGGCCAAACAGCGCTTCGTGGGTTTGCTTGCCGAGGTCGATTGCCAAGGCGACCGCGTTGACGCGCCCGATCTTCATGGGCGGGCCGAAGCGACGCATTTCAATTCGAGCGCGCGCGAGCAGCCGCTCGACCGCGGTGGTCGTGACGGTCACATAGCTCGTGACGCCCATGCGATCGGCAAAATCGACGACAGCGCGCATTGCATCGAGTGCGAGTTCACCGAAGCCGTAGCCTGCTCGCTCGGGCGAGACGATCGCGAAGCGGCTCAATTCCCAAACGCACGCAGCAGCGGGCGCGCGCTGCCCGTGCAGCAGTTCAGGGAAGGTGTCGCGCAACATGTAAGGCCCTTGAGTCGGCAGCAGCCGCCAGCAGCCGCAGACTGCGCCGGAAGCATTTCGTACGAGCATGTAATAGGGCGACTGCGCATCGTAATGATCGATTTCCATTCCCGACAAGACGGCGACTTCCCATCCCATACGTTCGCCGAATATTTTGGCGCGCAAGCGATACATCTGCGCCAGTGCGTCGAGATCGAAGCTATGTTGCTTATCGATGGTGATCTTCGCATTCATCTCGCTCTCCCGGATTGTTATGGCTTATCACCTACGGGGCATAGACCATATGCACTTTGCGTGCTGCTTGTAACTGTCAAGCAAGATAGGTACAAATCGCCGGTGACACTTGGGATGATTCGGGTATCGAGTACGCTCCTGACCAGGTGAAAAGAACTATGTCCATAGCCGATATTCGTCAACCAGAAACCGAGGGCTCGGTTCGGCCGGTTCGGACCGAAATAAACAGTGCATTCATCCAAGCTCATCGAAAGCAAGTGAAAGAAAGTCAGAAGACCTTCTGGGCTCGCTTCGGTGTCACCCAATCTCGGGGAAGCCGGTTCGAGCTCGGCGCAAATATCCCCAAACCGGTCATGATCCTGCTCAGGTTGTATTTCGAAGCGTTAATTTCCGACGACGATATTCGTAGCGTCTCGCAAAAGCGGCCGCCCACGCTTCGGCCATCTTTGATCAATCAGGATCGATCAACCCCATACGGGTCGCCTTGACCGCGGCGGCGCTTCTCGAGCTGACCCCGAACTTGCTGCGAATGTTCGTCATATGAAAGTTCACGGTCGCCTCGGAACAGCCGAAGATTTTCGCGATCTCCCAGGTCGATTTTCCCTGGGCGGTCCACTTCAGGCATTCGTATTCGCGTGGCGTCAGCTTCGGCACGAGCCTTTCGGTGTATCCGTCCAGAAAGCGCCGGCTGGTGTCGAAGGCGACGTCGCGCAACAGCGTCAGCATCGGCAGTTTGTCTTCCACGTCGGCGGCGAGCGCGCGCGCGGTGCTCTCGCTTTGCACGAAGCACAGCATCCCGACCTCTTGCTTGGGACCATGAATCGGCAACGAGATCCCAGTGCAAAGGCCGTGCTGGCGGGCTTCTTCATACATTTCCCGTTGGCTGCGCTCGGCGAAATGAGACGACGTCCAAATAAGCGGTGAAGTTCGCGTCAAACAATGCGCCACGGTGGGATCGATGCGAAAGAGCGCGCGCTCGTCATAGGTTTGGCGCCAGCTCGCGTCATAGGTGCTGCGCAAATAGGCGTCGCAGAACCGCAGGCCCGGCCGCGGGACCACTGCGAACAGCGTATGGTCGAAACCATATTTTCTGCCCAGCGAAGCAAGTGCCTCGAACCACGATTTTTCGTCGACCGCACGCCAAAGCGATGACATCGGTTCAATGAACTGGCCCGGCATATACCCTCACATGTCGAAAATATTACTTGCCCGAAACAGCCAAAGGAATTTCTAGCTTGTTTATTTCGGGGTGTCTTTTTTGGCGAATCATATCAGACACATCCTCTATCATCTGCTGGTTTTTTCGGCACGATGACTGAAGACCCGTAAAAATACCAAGTTTTTGAATAGAGCTTCGATGATGGCGCACGCGAGATCGATTTCAGAGCGTTGGTGGTCATTTAAATTCCTGTCGATACAACGGTAGGTTTCCCTCGGAGCGACCATCGAGGAAAACCGATTCCACTCACCAGGCGTTTTCGTGAATCGATAGGAAGATTTCGCGAAACCACATTTCGATATTTGCGATTCGTGCAACGGTGATTAACAGAAACGAGGGGTTCTCGGCTACCTGTCTGAATCGTAGACTTGGGGCTCCAACTTCGTCGCAGATCACGAATGTGCGTAATCAAACGTGGAGGAGAACCGGTGAAATCGATTTTGTTCGCAATTGCAGGGATAGTGATAGGCGGGGCATCGGTCACGCCCTCGCTCGCATTGGCGCAAGAGAGGTCGTCTGTCAGCCGTGCGGCAGTCGCGGCGCAAATGCGTCAGTTGGCCGATGTTGGCTACCGGGCCACTGGCGATGAAACGGTCTACCCGGAGGACGTGGAAGCGGCTGAGCAACGCGCCGGGCTGGGCCCGGCGCGGCAAGCACGCGTGGGCGATACAAGCGGCTATGGTCGAGCATTGGGGCCGCGCAGCGAATCGGGCGCACGGGAGCCGAAGGGTCCCGGGTCGCTCTATTTCGGCATGTGATCGAACGGCGGTTCGCCGTGAAGGCGCCACGCCGCGCCGCCACGGTTAGGTGTGCACGCCCGAGATGTAGTGCTCGAGTTGCTGGATCGTGAACTGCTGTTCCGAGATGATGGTTTTCACCAGATCGCCGATCGAAACCATGCCGACGAGCTGACCGTTGTCGATCACGGGCAGGTGACGCATTCGGTGCTGGGTCATCAAGGCCATGCACGCCTCGGCGGTGTCCGACATGCGCACGTGCAGCACTTGCGCTGTCATGATGTCGCGCACGGGCGTCGATTTGGACGAGCGATCCATCAGGACAATCTTGCGCGCGTAGTCGCGCTCGGTGACGATGCCCGCGATTTTCTTCTCACTTCCCTGGGTGACGATCAGCGCGCCGATTTGGTATTGCGCCATCATTTTCACTGCTTCGAAGACGGACGCCTCGGCGTCGATCGTGAGGACCGGCCGCTCGGCAGTTCGCCTCGCGGCCATCGGGTCGTCCAACTTCGACTTCAAAATTTGCGCTACGTTGGGCATGTGAGTCTCCGTCTTCTCGTTCGGGGGCGGGGATCGGCGCCGGCGTGCGCGGCATCTGCGACGCGCGAGCTTATTCCCCAGTATAGGCGCTGGCAGCGGCTGCGGCGGCCTGCGCCGGCGGCCGCCGATAGCGATTAGGGTTAAACTCGCGGTGCGCGCGCCGGCTGTCGGTGTGCCGACGAACCGTTATAACGCTATTCTCGAGAAGTCATGTCCACGCCCTCCCAGCCGCCGCGCGTCGACGGCGACAGCGCCGCGCAGTGCGTCACGCTTGCCGCCAAGGCCACTTTGCCCACCCGGTACGGAACGTTCACCTCCTACGCCTTTCGCGTCTCGGCCGGAGACGCCGAACATCTGGCTTTGGTGATGGGCGACGTGAGCGGACAGGCTTCGGTGCTCACGCGTCTGCATTCGGAGTGTTTGACCGGAGACGTGCTGGGTTCGTATCGCTGCGACTGCGGGGAGCAACTCGATCTCGCGTTGCGTTATATCGCTGCGGAAGGGCGGGGCGTGCTGCTGTATCTGCGGGGCCACGAAGGCAGGGGGATTGGGCTGTCGAATAAGATCCGGGCTTACGCGTTGCAAGAGCAGGGGCTCGACACCGTGGAGGCGAACCTAGAACTCGGGTTGCCCGACGACGCTCGCGAGTACGAGTCCGCTGTCGCCATACTGCGAGAGCTCAACGTGACATCGGTGCGGCTCATGAGCAACAACCCCAAGAAGTTCGATACGCTCGTCAAGCACGGTATTCCCGTTTGCGAGCGCGTTGCGCTCGCTATCCCCGTTCGCGATGAGAATGAGCGGTACATTCGGACCAAGCAGGTTAAGTTCGGGCATTACTTCGAAGAAAACGAGTAGCTTGGGGTGCCTGGCCGCAGGCGCAGCCGTGTTTTCCCGCGCGTCTTGCGCGAACTCGCGCGTCACGCCAAGCTGCTCGGCTGGTTCCAAGTGGGAGACGCGATCAGTCAGGCGGGCGGACATAACGCCGACTATGCGGGCCTCGAGCTCAAATACGGTTGGTAGCAGTGGGCTTAGCGCCAAGGTTCAATGAAGCGGCGTCTTGAGTAAGCCATGACTCATTTGAAATCGCCTCATGCAATCGCGCGATTGCATGAGGCGATATGCGCGCCAGGCGCACGGCCGAAGGCGGCCGCAATCACGCGTTAGGCTTTGATTCCCGCCGGCTTCGCAGGTGCGACGGCAGGCGGCGCGACGCGCCGCGCCGGCACGACCACGACAACCGGCTCCGGCATCGCCCACATCGGCGCTGCAAACACGACGGCTTGCTGCGCCGGCATCACAAACGTGTTCGCAAACGCTGCTTGCTGCAGCGCCAACATGCGTTGCTGCATCGCCATCATCTGCGCTTGCGCCGCACGCATTTGATAGTCGATTGCCTGCATCTGGCGCAGCGCGAAAGCCGGCGGCATACCGCCCGTGCTCGTTTGCACGGTATAGCTGGCATTGCCTTGCGGGCTATGCCAGCTCCAAGTGCTGACCTTCATCGGTCCAGCGGCGGTTTGAACGACGTGCGTTTCGGCTTTCACCGGTAACGGCTGACCGTTCACGTTGACATACATCGGTTGCGCGGCGGATTGGGCGCTCGCTTGTCCTGCCAGGGCGAGTACTGGAATCAGCGCGAGTGCGCCGGCCGCCATATACGAACGAAATTTCATATTCGTATCTCCATCGATCGATAGACTCGAAGAACCAACTGCGGACAAAACATGCGGCTCCCGGAGGGAGTCGACCGGTACTATGCTAGTGGTCGCTTAAACGAAAATTAAAGCCCGAAGCACAGCCTGTCACGCTGGGCCGGGTGAGCAACAGCAACGGCCAACGCCAACGCCGACGTATTCGCCATCGCCTCTCGCCAATCGGGGGCCGGCACGCGCTTTCGTCAGGAGCGGTAGCCCACCGGGCGCGGGGCATGCATTGCACGCCGAGACCAACCGGCGGCTGCATGTCTAGCCGGCGACACCCCCGCAAGCCAGTGCTCGACCGACATGCGCAACTGACGCGATGCTTCGGCTGCAATCCAGCGGCAGCAAGCATCGGTCGAAGCTCGAACCAGGCGCTCGGCCGTCTGAAAGACGAAGCGCACTTGCACGTCGTGGTCGGCTATGCGCGTCACGATTTCGTGCAGGTGCGCCGATTCGTCGCCCATCCGCGCTCGCGCCGATACTTCGGCGAAATGGTATTCGAGCCAATGCGCGAAGAACCATGCATCTTCCGAGCTCGCCAGGGTGAAAACGGCATCGCACCACACCGGCGCATGCGGTGCATCGTCGCGCTCGTCCATCGCCGTGCCTGCTGCTTCGGCGCCAGCCGCGGCGGATTGGGCCTCCTTCTTTACGAGGCCTTCGCGTCTAGCCCTGGCCGCCGGTGTCTGATGCTCGGTCGACACAGCGCCGCTCAACTGACGGGAGACGGAGGGAGCCTCGTCCCACGAACCCGCACCGGTCTCCAAGTGGTACGCGCGTAACGCCTGCCATAGCAAGGCATGATCGTCGGCACGCGACGGCTGCAGCGTAACTTCGGCCCTGTGCTCATCGATGCGAGTCACCGCGCGCGCAACGAGACGTAACTCGCAGAGCTCGGTCGCATCGCCGATGATCGAGGCGCGTCGCGGCAGGCCGATGGGCGCCAGCTTCGCGTGTCCGCCGACGGCGACCGTTAGCCCGTTGCGACCGAGCCGGACGATCGGAATCGACTCGGCGTGATCGACGAACTTCACCGCGATTCGCGCCCATGCGGCGAAAGCTTCATCGAAATCAGAAGAGGGCGCGTCGCACACGGTACACACAGTAGTTCTCCTTCAAAGGGCGCGGGTCGATGGCATCCGCGACCCGGTGCGAGCGGTCATCGATGCGATCGACCGACACGCAAAGCAGGGTGATCGAGTAAGGTAACCGCATCGCCGCGCGCGCAGGCGCTCTCGTTTGCGATCGTTCGATGGCAAAACATGCGGTTCGATGGCAGTCATGGTGGGTGCGAGCGGCGCCATGGCGGCGTGATGGCGCTAGGCCACTTCGCGCGCGCCGCAATGCCGCACCTGACGCCGATCGTGCAGATCGCTTGGCCCCGCAGCAGAGGCGGCCTTGGCTTCCGGCATACCCCAACGCCCCGCAAACGCGTAGGCGTCGAACTGCGCCTTGGGCCGCGCTGGGCGTTGCCAGCCGCGGCCAGCTCACGCGCAGACTTGCAGCACCGGCTCGCCGAAGCCGCGCTTCGCCATCGCCGGCGCTAGCCCCAGAGCGCGCAGCGTTTGCTCGTCCAGGTCGATCCAGCAAGCCACGACCATCCGCCCGTCGATGCGCTGCGCCGGACCGGCCCGGTGCGCATGCACACCGATTCGGCGAAACAGGCGCTCCATGCTCAAAAACGTCACGCCGATCAATTGCCGTGCGCCGAGCTTCAGCGCGCACTCGACGACGGATGCGAGCATTGGCCGCACCGCCCAAGCGCCGTCCTCGTCGCCAGCCATACTCGCAGCAAAGCGAGACAACTCCCAGACATGCAGCGACTTCGGCGGCCGCATGCCGTCGGCCAACAGCGAGGGAAAAAGGTCTTGCAGAAGATAAGGATGCGTAGTGGGCAATAATCTCGCACAACCGCAAATGGCCCCCGAATCATCATGGGCGACGACATACACCGTGTCGTCGCGGTCATATTGGTCTCGCTCGAACCGTTCATCGGCACACGGCAGCTTCCACCCCAACTGCTCGACGAAGACGCGATGCCGATAATGCGCAAGCGCGACATCGAGTTCGTCGGGCAGGCGCCCGTCGCCGTGAACGGATGTGCGCATGAAATCCCTCGCTTATGTTTTTTGATGAGCGCATTACAGCGCGCGCTCCGAGGGTCGGTAACTGTCAACGTTGACAGGACTGCGCAGGTGCCGTCGGGCCTGCCGAAGCGTTGGGACGCTTCTGGGCATGCCAGTCGTTTCTAATAATGAGATTGAAATTAGGCGGCGATTTGCTTATAAATGAGCACTGTGAATGGGTTAGCAGATCAATCGAGCGCAGCCCGGCCGAAACGGCGGCTGCGCTTTGCCTTATTGGAGCGTCGGGCCGCGCAGGGACGGTTGTCCCCAAGGCGCAAGCGCGGCTTGTGCGACGGCGTTCGGCCAGTTCAGGCCGGCCACGCATCGCAACAGCGCGCGCGTGGTTTGGGCCGGGCCGAGATCGAAGCCGTGCGGGTCGACACACATGACGTTGCTACGGATGTCGCCCCAGGCCACGACCAGCGCACCGGACGCCCGATCGACATACCAGTCCCATCCGAGCGTGACGTGCGCACCCCCAGGGCCGCGCGGGCGCTGCCATTCGGTATAACCGGCGCTGCTCGCATCGACGCCTTCGGCGCGCAACTCGTCGAGCAAGTCGGGGTCGGGCGCCGAATCGATGTGGACGAGGTGGAGATCGGCGAGGGCCTGCTCCGGGAGACGGACGTAGCCGTCGACACTGGGGCTGAACTGCGTGGCGGAAGAATGTCTCATGCGCCGGACTGTAGCAGTCCGGCGCAGCCGTGGGACCTGGCAACTATGACAGCGTTCTGTCCCACTTTTTGTAACGTTTCGGGGTAATCATGGAAGCGCCCTTGCGATGGCAAGACAGTTACGAACAACTGCGTGCGGCGAGCGACGAGCGCCAATTGTTCGAGCGGATCGCACAATTCGCGAAGCGGCTCGGCTTCGAGTACTGCTGTTACGGGATTCGCGTGCCGCTGCCCGTATCCAATCCGGCCGTCGCGATCTACGACACTTATCCCGCCGGATGGATGAAGCACTATCAAGACAATCGCTTCATCGACGTCGATCCGACCGTGCGCGAGGGCATGTCCAGTTCGGGGCTCATTCTTTGGCCCGAGGCGTCGTCCAACGCGCCCCGGTTATGGAGCGACGCCCACGATTTCGGCTTGCGGGTTGGGGTGGCCCATTCCAGTTGGGCGGCTCATGGCGTGTACGGTTTGCTGACGCTGGCGCGCTCGGCCGATGCGCTGACGAACCATGAGATCGATGAACTGACCTTGCAAGCGAGTTGGCTCGCCAATTTGTCGCACTCGTTGATGAGCGAATTTCTGGTCCCGAGCCTCGCACCCGAGGCGAGCGTCGTGCTCACGCCGCGCGAGTGCGAGGTGCTGTGCTGGACCGGGGAAGGGAAGACGGCCTGCGAAATCGGCCAGATCCTCAATATCTCCGAGCGCACGGTCAACTTTCATGTCAACAACGTGCTCTTGAAGCTGAACGCCACCAACAAGGTGCAGGCAGTGGTCAAGGCCATTGCGATGGGGTTGATCGCTTCCGGCTGAAGCGGCCGCGCCGAGGCTCCCGGTCTCGTCGAATCGGCCCTCGGTGCGCGGGTGGCATGCGCGCGGCCGCCCTGGAGATCAAGACGGCAATCGCGATGAGCGCTGCGGCGGCAACATCCCGAGATCGGCAAGCGGATGCGTCTCGCTCGCCCAAGGCGAGTTCAAGAAATGCGCAACGCGCTCGGGACCTACGCCGCCCAGCGAGGACGGCTGCCAGCGCGGCGCGCGATCTTTGTCGACGAGGTGCGCGCGCACGCCCTCACGGAAATCGCCTTCTTCGATCGCGCGCGACACGATGCCCAGCTCCATGCGATAAGCGTCGGCCAATGTGATCTCGCGCCCGCGCAAGATGGCCTCACGCGTGACGTGCAGCATCGTCGGCGAATAGCCGTGCATCGCGTCGAGCGCGCCTTGCAGCCATGCGCGCATTTCCGTCGACGGGTTCGAGATCAATGCCGACGCCAGCGATGCCGCCATTTCGTTCACGGTCAGCCGGGCGCTGAAATGCTTTTCGATGGCGGGCGCGAACCCTTCGATCGTTGCGGGCGGCATAGGCGAGGCAGGCGGCACGAACGCTTCGCGCAGGCGCTCGAGGACTTGATTCGACGGCAGGCGTGCGAGGCGCTCCTCGAATCCGGACAGCCAGTCGCTTCGCACGCAAACATCGGCCAAGCCGCAGTAAACAGCGTCCGCGCCCGAAAGCACGGCGCCGGTCAGGCCGACGTACAAAGACAGTTCGACCGGCATGACGCTGAGGAAACGCGTCGCCCCGACGTCGGGGACGAATCCGATCCGCGTTTCGGGCATCGCAATCTTGCTGCGCTCGGTGGCGACGCGCAGCGCCGCCGCTTGCGCAAGGCCCATCCCGCCGCCCATCGTAATGCCGTCCGCGAGCGCGACGATCGGCTTGGGAAACGCATGCAGCGCGAAGTCGAGCCGGTACTCGTCGATGAAGAATGGGCGCCAGCCTTGCGCGCCGTCGATGCGTCCGGCGTTGGCCGCGTGGCACAGCGCGCGGACGTCCCCGCCCGCGCACAAGCCTTTCTCGCCGCTGCCTCGCAGCACCAAGGCCACGATGCGCTCGTCGTTGCGGCAACGCTCGATGTGCGCCGCCAGCTCGTGCAACATCGCGTGCGAGAGGGCGTTGAGCGCGTGCGGTCGATCGAGCGTCAAGATCGCGACGCCGTTGACGACGTGACAGAGCACGCGCCCCTCGGCCGGTGCGCCCGATGCGCCATCGCGAGCGGCCTGCGAGGGTTCGACACGTGCATTCATTGAAAGACTCCGGTGATTTTCAGGTTTTAACGATTTGAACAAAGGGATGTTTTGCGGCGCGTCGCCGCGGCTTTACGACTGCCCCGTGCGTCGTTCGTAGAGCGAGATGATGGCCGAGAAGTCGAGCCCCCCGCGGCCTGCCGCGCTCATCGCTTGGTAGAGCTGCTGCGCGAGCGCGCCCATGAAGATGGGTTGCTTCGCCGAGCGCGCCGCTTCCGCGGCGAGGCCCAGGTCCTTGAGCATGAGGTCCGCGCCGAACCCGCCCGTATAGCCGCGCGAAGCGGGCGCCGATTCGACGATCCCGGGAAAGGGATTGTAAGTGTCCGAGCTCCAGCTGCGGCCTGTCGACGTGTTGATGATGCCCGCAAGCACCTTCGGATCGATGCCGAGGGCCGCCCCGAGCGACATCGCTTCGGCCACGCCCGTCATCGTGATCCCCAGCAGCAGGTTGTTGCAGATCTTCGCGACTTGGCCCATGCCCGTATCGCCGCAGCGGACGATGTTCTTGCCCATCGCGCCCAGTACGGGGCTCACCGCGGCGAAGAGCGTCTCGTTCGCGCCGACCATGAACGTGAGCGTTCCGGCCGCGGCGCCGCCCGTGCCGCCCGAAACCGGCGCATCGACGAAGGCGTTGCCCTGTGCCGCGGCGAGCTTGGCGAAGCCCTGGGCGCTAGCCGGATCGATCGTGCTCGAATCGACGATCGTCGCGCCGGCCGGGATCCCGGCCAGCACGCCTTGCTCGCCTGCGAGCACCTCGCGCACGTGCGCCGCGGCCGGCAGCATCGTGATCACGAGTTCGACATCGGTCGCGGCCGCCAGGGGCGAGCTGCAGACCACGGCTCCCGCATCGGCCAACGCGCGCAGCGCCGCTTCGCTCAAATCGAACGCTTGCAGCGCATGTCCGTGCTTGAGCAGGTTGTGCGCCATCGGCGCACCCATGTTGCCTAAGCCGACGAATCCAATCTTCATGGCGAATCTCCTTGGCGAAGTCGTTGCGCCGGCTCAGCGCAGGCTGATCGTCGTGTTGACGGCGCCGGCCGCGGAACCCGCATCGTCGAACCAGCGCGCCGTGACCGTTTTCGTTTGCGTGTAGAACTGGACGACTTGTTTGCCGTAAGGACCCAAATCGCCCAGCTTCGAGCCGCGCGAACCGGTGAAGCTGAAGAACGGCACGGGCACCGGAATCGGAATGTTGATCCCGACTTGGCCGATGTCGATTTCGCTTTGGAACTTGCGGGCCGCGGCGCCGCTTTGCGTGAAAAGCCCCACGCCGTTGCCGAACGGATTGCGGTTCACGAGCGCGATTGCGTCGTCGAGCGTGGCGGCTTCGAGCACGACGAGCACGGGGCCGAAGATCTCCGTGCGGTAAATCGTCATGTCGGTCGTGACGCCCGTGAAGATCGTGGGGCCGACGAAGTTGCCGTGCTCGTAGCCGGGCACGGTCACGCCGCGTCCGTCGAGCGCCAAGGTCGCGCCTTCTTCGACGCCTTTGGCGATCAGCGACAAAATGCGCTCTTTGGCCGCCTTGGAGACGACGGGGCCGACGTCGGTATTCGCCTCTATGCCGGCATTGACCTTGAGCGTTTTCGCGCGGGCAATGAGATCGGGTAGCCATGCTCGCGCTTGGCCCACCAATACGACGGCCGAAGTCGCCATGCAACGCTGGCCGGCCGCGCCGAAACCGGCGCCGACCAGGGCGTTGAGCGTCTGCTCGCGATTGGCGTCGGGCAGAACGACGGCGTGGTTTTTCGCGCCCATCATCGATTGCACGCGTTTGCCGTGCTGGCTCGCCAAGTTGTAGACGTGCGTGCCCACGGCCGTCGAGCCGACGAAGGAGACCGCCTTGATCGATTCGTGCGTGCACAGCGCGTCGACCGCTTCTTTGCCGCCGTGCACGACGTTCAGCACGCCGCGTGGAATGCCCGCTTCGAGCGCCAATTCGACGAGCGCCATGGTGGAAAGCGGGTCTTGCTCCGAGGGTTTGAGCACGAACGTGTTGCCGCAGACGATCGCCATCGGGAACATCCACAGCGGGATCATCGCCGGAAAGTTGAACGGCGTGATGCCCGCGCAAACGCCGATCGGCTGGCGTAGGGTGTAGGTGTCGACGCCGGAAGCCACGTTTTCGGCGAACTCGCCCAGTTGCAAGGTGCCGATCGAAGCCGCATGCTCGACCACTTCCAAGCCGCGAAAGATGTCGCCTTCGGCGTCGGGCAGCGTTTTGCCTTGTTCCGCCGTCAGGATTTTGGCGATGCGCGGCATGTGTTCGCGAATGAGCGCCTGGTACTTCAACATGATTCGCGCGCGCGTGCCGATCGGGGTGGCTTTCCATTGAGCGAAGGCTGCCTGCGCGGCGCCCACCGCGGCGTCGATTTCGGCACGGGTCGCGAATGGCACGCGCGCGAGCACCTCTTGGGTGGCCGGGTTGACGATGTCCCGCCACTCGGTGGAAACGGATTGAACGAATTCGCCGTTGATCAAAAGCTTGACGGTCGGAATGCTGGCGCCGGTGGCGGAAGAGACGCTCATCGATAGGCTCCGGTTCGTTGAATGGGAAAGCGCACCCGGCGGAAGCCAGGCGCGAAACGGCAAGCCGGCGCATATTGCGCGGCTTGCGAGGATCGGTGCAGCGGGCGAGGCGAGCGGGGCAAAGGGCGCATCGCGTGGATCGTCATCGCAGTTCCGGGAAATCTTCTTCCCAATACTCGCCGGGCAAGCGCTCGGCGGCGTCCCCCCGCTCGATTTCCCGGCGACGCAGTTCGACGCGGCGGATCTTGCCCGAGATCGTTTTGGGCAAGTCGTAGGCCTCGAGGCGCCGGATACGCTTGTAGGGTGAAAGCCGCTCGCGCGAGAACGCGAAAATGCGCTTGGCCAGTTCGGGCGTGAACGTGTAGCCGTGCCGCAGCATGACGTACGCTTTCGGGACCGACAGCCGCAACGGGTCCGGGCTGGGCACGACCGCGGCTTCGGCAACCGCTTCGTGCTCGATCATCACGCTTTCGAGCTCGAACGGGCTTAGACGATAATCCGACGATTTGAAGACGTCGTCGGCGCGGCCCACGTATACGTAATAGCCATCCTGGCGGCGCAGGGCAATGTCGGAGGTGTGGTAGCGCCCGTCGCGCAGGACATTCGCCGTCGCATCGGCGTTGTTCGCGTAGCGCGTCATCAACCCGAGCGGCCCGGCGCCGGTAGCGGGATCGAGCGGCAGGGCGATTTCGCCTTCTTCGGCCGGATGGCCGTCGGGATCGACCAGCACGACGCGGTACCCGGGCATCGGTCGTCCCATTGCCCCGGGGACGACCGGCTGCCCCGGCGAATTGCCGATTTGGCACGTGGTCTCGGTCTGGCCGTACCCGTCGCGGATCGTGATGCCCCACGCGGCTTTCACGCGCTCGATGATTTCAGGATTGAGCGGCTCGCCGGCGCCGACGATTTCTCGCAACGACACGGCGTACGAGGCGAGCGGCTCTTGCACGAGCATGCGCCAGACGGTTGGCGGCGCGCACAGCGTCGTGACGCGGTGACGCACCAGCGTGTCGAGCGTGGTTTTCGCATCGAAGCGTGCGAAATTGAGGATGAAGACGCACGCTTGGGCGTTCCACGGCGCGAAAAAACAACTCCACGCGTGCTTGGCCCAGCCCGGCGAGCTGATGTTCCAATGGACGTCGCCAGGTTGCAGGCCGATCCAATACATCGTCGATAAGCTGCCGACGGGATAGCTTTCGTGGGTGTGTTCCACGAGCTTCGGTTTGGACGTCGTGCCCGAGGTGAAATAGAGCAGCAGCGGGTCGCGCGCTTGCGTGACGCCGCGCGGCTCGAATTCGGCGCTGGCCGAGTAGCCTTCGGCAAAGGCGCGCCAGCCGGCCGGCGCGGCGTCGCCCGTGCCGACGGCGATCTTCACGAGGCTAGTGTCGACCGAGTCGAATTTGCCGCATTCGGCGCTGTCGACGATTGCGAACCGCGGCTGGCCAATGTCGATCCGGTCGCGCAAATCGTCGGTCGACAACTGCGTCGTGGCGGGCATAAGCACGGCGCCCAGCTTGATCGCCGCGAGCATGGCGTCCCACAGTTCGACGCGGTTGGGCAGCATGAGCAGGATCCGGTCGCCGCGTTCGACGCCGAGCCCACGCAGGTAATTCGCAATGCGCGCCGAACGCTCCGACATTTGCGCAAAGGAGAACTCGGCCGCTTCGCCGGTGCCCGCATCGACGAGCTTGAGCGCCGGATTATCGTTGCCGCGCGCCATCGGGTCGAAGTAGTCGAGCGCCCAATTGAAGGTGTCCAGAGCCGGCCAGGCAAATTCGCGGTAAGCGAGGGCGTAGTCGGTGCGATGGCGCAATAAGAAGTCGCGCGCCGTCAGAAAGCGCTGTGCTGGCGTCATAGCTTGTCTCCTGTATCGCTTTGGACATGTCCCGCGCGTTCGATGCGCGCCGGGTCGATTCTTATTTATAGACGCCGATATGCTGGCGCCGTAGTCGACCGCCTACGGCCGCTTATGCCGATGTACTACGCGTCGAAGTGTAGGCAGCGGCCGGGCGGGTTTCGATGCTCAACCCGCTCACTTTGCGTGAGCGCATTTGCCATCTTGCTCGCAAGATGGCAGGCCAGCGGCCAGCGGGGCGGGTTAGATGGGGATGGGGATGGCGATGGCGATATGCCAATGGCGCAGGCGATGCGCCGATCAGCGCACGCCCAGGCCACGAAGGACGGCGTTGCCGTCGTCGGTCAATTGAAAGCGGGTATCGCCCGTTTCGGAGGTGATCGGCTCGACGAGCCCGGCCTCTTGCAGCATCGGGATCTCGGGCTTGGCGGACACGTCGATCGGCGAATGCAGCAACAGCAGCAGCGTGGCGATTTCGTGATGGCTTAGGATGCGCCGCAGCATCGTAGGCGGCTTGCGCGGCGTGGCATGTTGTTGCGGGTCAGTCATCGGGCCGGCCTCCATCGCGAATAGCAGCGCGCCGATGTTGCTCAAGCCGGCTTAAGCGATCCTTAAAACGAGGGGGGCGGTGTGTTGCGCCGTATGCCGCAAAAGTCGATAACCGTCTGAAATGAAAGGATTTATGTGCGTCGGCGTGTCCCGCCGTGTATCGCGGCGTTACAAATTTCATGGGTAGCTAGTGCGCGTGACTAATGGGCCTCGTGCTGCAAGGAACCCGACCTGCCGCGCCCACCTCGCGCTCTAGGCGATATGCAAGCTTGCCGCTGGATGGGCGCGGAGGAGCCGATCACCCGCTCGGATGGCGACGGGCTGACTTTCACGCTGTCTCGACGCGTCACGCGGTGCTGCCCCATCGATAAGATGGACAAACGATAAATGTTTTGAGCAGCGACCGACCAACGCGCTCGGGTAGGAACGGTCTGTCGAATGTGTGGCGAACGCGCTGACGGACCGATGCTTTGCGATGCTATGACGCTCAACTTGCCGTCTCCATACCGATTGAGTCACCCACTAACGGACGTTGTGAATAACTCCTTAAAGATGTATAGTTAATCCATGTTAAACGTCAGGCAACGTCGCACAGCCTCGCGTCTGACCCGCCCTGTCGATACATCCGGCCACCCGGACACTTACGGCCAGAGGAAAACATGTCCCGCCCAATCGAACCCCGGAGAAGCCGCGCTTCTAGCACGTATCGTGAGCTCACCTCACGACAGGGCGATCAAGGCAACCGGGACATCGGCTGCAAGACGTGCGCGATGGCGTCGCTTTGCGCCTCTCGCCCAATCGACACTGTGGCGCACGTGCGGCTCGACGATGCCGTGCAGTGCGTGCGCACCGTAAAGCGCGGGCATGCCTTGTTTCGCCCGGGCGACACATTCGGAAACATCTACGCGGTCCGCTCAGGGTCGTTCAAGACGGTGGTGACCCATCGAGAGGGGCGTGAGCAGGTGACCGGTTTCGCGATCGTGGGCGAAACGCTCGGCTTCGATGGCATTGCCAGCGGCAGCTATCGTTGCGAGGCGATTGCACTGGAAGACAGTTCCGTGTGCGTGATGCCCTTCGATCTGCTGGAGGTGTTGTGCCGGGAAGTGAAAGGCATCCAGCAGCATGTCCACCAGATGCTCAGTGCCGAGATCGTACGTGCGTCCGCGCTCATGATGCTGATTGGCGTCGCGACGGCGGAGGAGCGGGTGGCCATCTTTCTGGCCGACTTGTCGCGGCGCTGGCAGGCGCGTGGCTACTCTGCCGCAGCGTTCACGCTGAAGATGACCCGCGAAGAAATCGGTAGCCATTTGGGACTGACGCTCGAGACGGTCAGCCGCATGCTATCGAAATTGCAGGCGCGGCAGTTGATCGAGGTGCACGGCAAGGATCTCCGAATTCTCGATATCGATGGGCTGCGCAACCAGGAGACAGAGGTTTGCAGATCTGCGTCCCTGGTTCAGTAGGACGCCGCACGAGTACGCGTTGCGTGCTCGTGCATCGCTTGTCGGAACGTCGGCCAGGAGGACAGTGATGAAAGAACCGCATGAATGCGCCACGAAATTCCCGATGTTGACGCCGCACGAAATCGCGACACTCATGCTCGTCGCTCATTCCCCCGGTCAGGTCGGCACCGAATGGCCCGAGCTACTGCCATTAGTGAGCTGTAATCTGATCAATGTCGACCAGTGCCGAAAGTGCCGCGGCAAACCGCTCGTCACGCCATTGGGCAATAATCTCGTTATCCGGCTTTGTAGGTCGCCGCGGCCGGCAACCAAAGAGGCATCCTCGGACTGATCTCAGCCGAGGCCATCAGTGAGGCCAATCATGCGAATTCTTCGTGAAGCCGAGCGCGCGGCCAGTCAGCGCGCGGATCACCTCGAAGCCCTGATCGACGAGGCAGGAGCGGAGAGCTTCCCGGCAAGCGATCCGCCCGCCGTCCATCCGGAACCACGGCCGACGCCAACGGACGTCGCGACTGGGATTGCCTCGAGGAGACCGCCGTCATAGCTTGCGAGCGGAAGGCGGGGGCACCGAAGCGGACGTCAACCCCGCCTTCTGGCGCCGGCGCCGCTATATGTCACCTGCCTGGCATCCGCAATCAGCTTCGCTTGCGATGACACGGTGCAGTTGCACGAAGCGCTCATGTACCGGCAATTGGAAGAGCGGGTCGGCTGGCCGAGGCGCGCTTGCTTGCAGAATCGAGGCCCAATCGCCGGAATCCAGGTGGCGCGCCGCAATAGGGAATAGCGTCAGTTCTTCAACCGCCATGTTATGCCGCAGCCGCTCCGCGTAGAGCCGGATGCGAAACTCGAGAAGCTCGCCGGACATGTTTTCATCGCGCAGCATCGATTCGAGATCTTGAATCAACTCGTGACCCTGACGAGCCAGTGTCGCATGCTGCGCCGCCAGTTCGCTCCCCACGTCAGGGGGCAACATGTTCTTCTCGAGCAAGTTACCGATGATGCGGTCCTCCAACGCGTGGTGATTCACGTCGGGAAACCGCGTCAAGTAGTACAGGGCATCCACGAGCAGTGCGCTGTTGGCCGCAGCTTGCGAATCGCGTAGCATCGATCGGCGCTCGAGCAGCCGCACTAGCTGCTCCAAGCGTCGGTGTTCGGCGATCAGGTTGTCAATGATGCTCGCCATGCTGCGCCTCGGGCGATGAGCCCTCTTGTCTCATGACGTCGAGTGCGAGTGTCGAATGCGCGTATGCCGCACCGGCACGCATCTCCGCCGCGACCCAGATGGCTTCCATGATTTCCTTTTCCGATGCGCCGGCCTTCAAGGCCTCCTTCGTATGTCCCCGTATGCAATAAGGGCACTGCGTGACGTGCGCGACGGCCACCGCGATGAGTTGTTTCGTCCTTGCCGGCAGCGCGCCATCGGCAAAAACGCTGGCGCTGAAAGCCCTGAACGCGGCGAGCGCTTCGGGCGCGAGTTCCCGGCGTTGTCGAGCAATGTCCGGGCTTGACTGTGGATACATTGAGTTTTCCATCATTCACCTTCTACGAAAAACGCAGACGTTCGCACTCGATGTCGTCGCCAATCATGCATAACGCGCCGGTACAGACGCCGCGAAAGAATTGCTGAACCACGAGGCCGGCCGTTAGGTCGGGCCTGACGTGGAACCCGCTCTCAACAATCTCTTGAACTCCAGATACGACACGACGAAGCGGTGCCGGTACGGATAGGCGTGCGCGAAATGTCCCTTGGCGAGGACCGCTCGGCGGTAGATCTGCATCGTGCGACGCACCCACTCGGTGGCCTGCTGCAATCCATCGCGTTTGACCAGAAACTCAATGCGTCGCTGCTCGCTCATGGGCGTCTATTCCTCCGGCCGGACCGGCTGGCCTAATGATCGTGCGGGAGATAAAGGGTGACGAGCACAGAGGCGCTTTCCACGGCCTCGAGCCAATGTGTCTGCCCGCCCAGCAGGAACAACATGTCCCCGCCGCGCATCAGATGCACCTGCGCACCGCTGCCGAATTTGATCACGCCTTCCAGACACTGCACGGTTACCTCTCCCGGCGCACGGTGCTCGGAAATGTGCTTGCCGGCCGGAAGGACGAGCCGAACGACCTCCAGGTGGTCCGTGCGCATGAGCGTGATGGATTTCGAATCGCGCAATGCATCGCCGAGTGGTCGAACGTCGATCAACTCGCCCTGTGTCGCTCTTGGCATTGCCATCACTGCCTCCTTGCATGAGTTTTGTTTTGTGCGTCGTTCAGATCGCCCTACGCGCAAGCATGCTGCGAATCTCGCCGATTGCCTTTGCCGGATTCAGCCCTTTGGGGCAGACGTCCGTGCAGTTCAATATGGTGCGGCAGCGAAATAGGCGATAGGGATCGTCGAGATTGTCGAGCCGTTCGCCCGTGGCCTCGTCGCGCGAGTCGACGAGAAAACGATAGGCCTGTAAGAGCCCAGCAGGACCCACGTATTTATCCGGGTTCCACCAGAAGGAGGGGCATGCGGAGGAACAACACGCGCACAGGATGCACTCGTAGAGGCCGTCGAGTTGGTCGCGTTCCTCGGGCGTCTGGCGCCTTTCCCGCTCGGGTGGGGGGTATCGTTGATCAGGTAAGGTTTGATCGAATGGTACTGCTTGAAGAACGCGGTCATGTCCACGATCAGGTCGCGCACGACCGGTAATCCCGGCAGCGGGAGCAAAACGATGTGGCGGGGGAGTTCCCTTAAATTGGTGATGCAGGCGAGCCCGTTCTTGCGGTTGATGTTCATGGCATCCGAGCCGCACACGCCTTCGCGGCACGAGCGTCGAAAGCTTAGCGTCTCGTCCTGAGCCTTGAGCCGGACGAGGACGTCGAGCAACATCCGGTCATGCGGCAACACTTCGATCTCGTACGTTTGCATGTACGGCTTCTGATCGCGGTCCGGATCATAGCGATAGATTTCAAAGACTCTCGTTTCACTCACGGTGTCCCTCCTGGTTGGAGCAGCGCTCGTGACGCGCCAGCGTTGAGGGATTCGAACGTCGTGTCCAAGCCGGTCGCGCAACGCATTGTGAGATGCCATCTCCTTGAGCCAGCCGCCGCGATGCCACTCCCACGCTTTCCGCAGTTTATCTCTGCGAAACCGGAGGAGGTTGCGGTAGATCAAGATAGCGATGTTATATCACATCGTGATATATAAAGGCTGACGCGGGAGAAAGCGGTGACCAGTCCCTTTAAAGGTCCCCGTGCGCGGGAATAGGGGATGGCCACTTCGTGGGCTTCGTGGGCTTCGTGGCCCGGCGAGTGAACTCAGAAACTGTGGCGGATGCCGATCATCGCGCCGATCGTGCTCCGGTTGGGCGCGGTCGGCTCGCCGTAGACAATCATCTGGCCCATGTTGTTTCCGTGGTTGTCGACGCGCGCGGCTTCGGCGTATAACGTCGTCCGCTTGGAGAGGCTGTAATCGACCGCAAGCGATATTTCGGCCGAGTGATTCGCGGAGTGATTCCGGTCCTTCAGGTAATAGAAGCCTGAGCTGACGTGCAGCGCGGGTGAGAACGCGTACCCGAGGCCCGCCGAGTACATATCGACATTCGCTCTCTCGGTATGGGACGGGTTGCGGCCGTTGGCCCACGACGCGGAAACCGAGATACCGCGGAACGTGTACATTGCCCCCAGATAATAGAAGCGGTTGTTGTCGACGCCGGCGGGCGCAACGGAAACGACACCGGCAGGCGTGACCGCATAGGGATTGGTGTCATGCCCGTTGTAGTAGACGGCCGACAGATGCAAACCGTAGTTCGCGTACTTCAGCACGGCCGATTCGCGGGTGCTCCCTTGGAACTGACCGGCCACGCCGCCCGGCGCATACTCGAGCGCGAACGAAACGCCGCCGAACGTCGGCGATTGATAGACGATGGCATTGTCGTCGTAAAGTGCGCCGATCGAACCGTTGGTGGTGACGGGGATCCAGCCGGTGGCCTGATTCAGGCCAACCCAGGCGGTGAGGATGCTGCCGAAGTACTGCGAGCCCCGAGCGTCGGTATCGTACATGGCCCAGATCATGGGAACGATCTGGCGGCCAACGTCGACGCGGCCGTAGGGGCTGGACACGCCAATGGTCGCATACTGGCTGAATATAGCGTTGCCATTGCCCGTGCCGCTCAGGCCCAACGCGCCCGTGCCGCTGTTGAACGTACCCTGCAATTTGAAATTGACCTTGTAGCCGCCTCCGATGTCCTCGGTGCCGCGCATGCCCCAATTGCTCGCGTAAATGCCGCCGTCCTTGAAGGCGAAAACTTTGCCGCCGTTCTTGTTCAGCGCAGGGATCGCGCTCGCGCCGGCGGCGTTCTGATAGAGCAGGCCGCTATCGATGACGCCATAGAGCGTCACCGACGACTGCGCGTAAGCCGAGCCGGAGAATGCGGCCAATGCCGCTACCGCGACGAGTTTGATTTTCATGAGGTCTCCTTCAATTTATGTGGCTTGGGCGAAATCACGTTCTCGGGGCGTTGCGTGAAACTCAGTCGATCCATTCGCGCAAGCGCTTCTTGTCGATCTTGCCGACGCTCGTCTTCGGTATCTCTTCGAGGAAGACGATGCGCGTCTCCTCCGGGACGGCATAGCGACTGATTCGGTTGGACGACGCCAGCGCGAGCAAATGCTTGCGCACGTCGAGCGGCATCACGGCCGTCCCGGCGCGACGCACGACGAGGGCCATCGGGCGCTCTCCCCAAGTTTCGTCCCGCACGCCGATCACGGCGCTTTCCTGCACGCCAGGCACTTCGTTGATGAGCGATTCGATCTCGACGGAAGAGACCCATTCGCCTCCCGTCTTGATCACGTCCTTGATGCGGTCGACGATTCGCACGTAACCGTCGGGTTCCATCACCGCAACATCCTGCGTATGCAGATAGCCACTCGCCCAGAGTCGTTCCGATGCTTCCGGTTTGCCGTGGTAGCCCAGCGTGAGAAACGGCGCGCGCAGCACGATCTCGCCTTGCGTCCTGCCATCGCGCGGCACATCGCGCATGTCGGCGTCGACGATGCGCAGTTCCACCATTGGCACGGGCCGCCCGGCCATGCAGCGTCTGCGCACGTTCTCGTCCTCGTCCGAAGGCATCGCGCCGGGCGGAAACTGGGACAGCGCGACGATCGGTCCGGTCTCCGACATCCCGTAGCCCGCGAACACGTCGATGCCCTGGGCTAGCGCTGCACGGCATAGGCTAGTCGACAGCGCCGAGCCTCCGATGACCATCTTCCAGCCAGACAACGCTTGGCCGTCGCGTTTGGCGCCGTCGAGCAGCATCTGCAGAATCGTCGGCACGCAGTGCGAGAACGTAACCCGCTCGGTTTGCCTGAGCCGCAACAGGGCGTCGGGCTGGTAACGGCCCGGGAGCACGATCTTCAGACCGAGCATCACGGCCACGTACGGGATACCCCAGGCGAGCACGTGAAACATCGGCGTAATCGGCATATAGACGTCTTCGCGATGCAGACGCTGCCCCTCGCGCGGCGAGGCGAGCGAGGTGGCCGTCGCGAGCGTGTGCAGCACGATCTGACGGTGGCTATAGCTCACGCCCTTCGGGTCGCCGGTCGTGCCGGTCGTATAGAACAGCGCCGCGCGCGTACGCTCGTCGAAATCCTCGAAGACGAAATCGGGCGATGCGCTGGCTATCGTCGGCTCATAGTCGCACGCCACCGCAAGCGAGGTCGCGATAGACGCCTCTGCGTCGTCGTCACGGGCAATGATCAGCAGCGGAGGGCGGGTGAGGCTCTCCCATATCTGCTCCAGCAAAGGCAGGAATTCCGCATTGACGATCAGAACCTGCGCACCGGAATCGTTCAGGGTGTATGCGATCTGCCGCGGCGAGATCCGGACGTTCACGGTGAATAGCGTCGCCCCCATCATGGGGATCGCGAAATAGCTTTCTAGATATCGATGCGTATCCCAATCCATCACGGCGACCGTCGAGCCGGCCTTCACGCCGAACGACGTCAGGGTGTGGGCGAGTTGACCGATGCGCCGGTACAGCCCGTCGTAGGAATAGCGCTGCGTGCCGCGGTATGTGATCTCTTGATTCGCGCTGACGGCAAGCGCGTTCACGAGCAATTGCTTGACGAGCAGCGGATAGTCGTAGGCCGACGGCGTCGGCGCCACGATGTGCTCGGGTGTGTGGTTTCCTGATTGCATGGTTTGCCTGCCAGAGGTCGTCGTGCGTCGCCTTGCCGCACCTTGCAATCAAGCATATCCGCGTCACGCGCAGCTTTCCCCTCCCGCGGCGGGAGGGGGCGGGAAAACCTCCCCCTCGTTCGAGATCGGCGCGCCCATGCGCTCGTCAGGCGCTTTCGAGCAAGCCGAGCACCAGCGCTCTACGCACCGCGTGCTTGCGCGAACTCGCATCGAGCTTGCCGAACACATTCTTCAGATGCCACTTCACCGTCCCTTCGCCAATGGCGGCGGCAACGGCGATCTCTTTGTTCGAGAAATTACGCGCCAACAATTCGAGAATCTCGCGCTCTTTGGGCGTCAGCACGACGCTTGGCACCGCGCGAGGTCCAGCGCTTGGGCTTGGCATCGGCGGGCGTGCGACGGGCTGCGCCGCGGCGACGTAGGCGGGATTGCCGGCGGCTGCCTTCTGATCGGCGATTTGTCCGATCCAATCGGCGAGTGCCGGATGCGCGTCGATCAGCGTGCGCACGAGCCCGCTGGTCCTGGCCAGCGTCATCGCTTCGATGAGCAGCGCCCGCCCGTCGCTGCCCATACGATCCAATGCCACCGCGCGCAACGCCAGGATCTCGACTCGATGCACGCCGAGCGACATGGCGTCGGCCAGCTCGCCAGCCTCGGCCACCGCGCCGAGCGCCCCAGACCAGTTTTCCGAGCACATTGCCGCATGGGCCCGCGACAGCGCGATTCGTCCTGCCAACGAACGATGCCAGAGCGGGCCGTGGCGGGACGCCTCGCACTCGACCACACTCTCGAGCCGCCGGAGCAGCGCGTCGCACGTCTCGCATCCGCGGCGCGCGGCGTGCATCCGGATCTGCTCGGCAAGGCTCTCGATGCAAAGGCGCGGTAGAGCGCGGGCGCGGCCCAGTGCATCGAGCGCTTCGAGCACATCGACCGCCCGGTGCGCTTGCCCCTGTTCGACAGCGACACGCGCGGCGGTCAGATACGCGATGACGACCGACTCGGGCGTGCCGCTGCGCTCGAGCACATCCAGCCGGTTTGCGAGTAGCCCGGCGGCCTGCTCGATCTGACCGGTTTCGTAAGCGTGCATCGCGCTCATGGCTGCCAGCATGCATGCCAGCGGGTGACGTCGCCCCAGATCGGCATCGGCGCTCGCAAGCGCGCGTCTCAGCACTTGGCCGGCAAGTTGCATTTGGCCTTCCCGCAAATAGCTGAGCGCCGCGATATGATCCCCCCAGCGCACCAGAAAACCGACGCGCTTGCCGATTTCGCCACGGGGCATGCGTTGCAGATGACGCCGTGCTTCGGCAGGCTCCCCGAGCACCAAAGCCCGAGCCGCGAGGCGGTTCGCATGGGCCTGCGCGAGCCACGATGCACTGTCGGGCGGGTCGTTCGCCCACGCAGAGAACAGCTCGACGAATCGATCGACGTCATCCGCATAGTAGGCCGCCGCACTCAGAATCAGTGCACACTCGTACCGCAGTTCTCGACTCGCGTCGTTTCCCTTCTGAATACATTCGACTTGACGTTCCGCCTCTCGATGACGCTCGCCGAGCGCAAGCGCCCACGCGGCCGCGAGCCGCAGCCGGGGACGGCGATCGAGCTCCGCCTCCGGCAGCAGGTCGAGCCAGTCCAGCACCGACTGGAGGCGGCCCTGCTTCACCGCATCGTGCAGACACCGCTCGGCAAGATCGTAGGCCGCTTGAAGTTGGCCGGCGGCATGCGCGTGACGCGCCGCTTCCTCGATCATGCCCTGCCCGGTGAGCCAGGCGGCCGCGCGCCCGTGCAATTGCGCGAGCGCGTCGTCCGATAAGGTTGCGGCGCGAACCATCAGCATTTCGCGCACGAGCGTATGCATCCGGCACCACGGGCTGCCGTCCGACGTCACGAACACGGGTGTTTCCCGCATGAGCCTGGCAAGACGCTCGCCCGCCTGCGCATCGTCGGTTAGCGCCGCGCAAAGCTCGGGGTGAAGCGTATCGACGATGCTCAGGTAGGTGAGGAACGCCTTGTCGTCGTCGGATAGCTTGGCGAGCAGCACGCCGATCAGGTAATCGCGCAATGCCCCCGTATTGGACGCCATCGCTTCGATGACCTGGAGCGGGTCGGCGGCGCGCGCCATCGCCGCAATCGCCAACTGCAGCCCGAGCGGCCAGCCGTCCGTCAACTGGAACAGGCGCGCGCAGGCGTCGGGGTCGACGTGCGAGCCGAAGCGCTTGCTGATGAGTTCGATGGTCTCATCGAGCCGGAAGCCCAACTCGCCGGGGCCGATCAGTGCGGCGCGGCCATACGCGAGCATATCGCGGAGCGCTTCGTCCAATCCCATCCGCGCAGCCGCCACGATGCGCAGATTGGGCGGCGCGTTATGCAATACGTAGGCGAGCGCTTCTTTCCCCGCGGCAGGCAGCCGCTCGGCCTCGTCGACGATCAGCAGCACGTCGCCCGGCAACTGCGAGACTTCCGCGAGCCATGCCGTGACGCGCTCCAAGTCGCGGACGGACGCCATGCCGCCGTCGGTCAAGAGCCGCCCGAACGCGGGTCGGGCGCAGCCCGATCGAACGGCCTGCACGAGGCCCAATAGAAAGCGCTGCGCGTCGTCGCGCTCGTCGGACGAAAACCAGGCAACCGCGACGCCGCGCGCCAATTGCTCGCGGCGCCATTGCGCGAGCAGCGAGGTCTTGCCGTAGCCGGCGCCCGCCTCGACGAGGACCACGGGATAGTCGCGGACATGCGGATCGTTGCTGGAAAGCCTCGTACGCATCAGCAAATGCGATGGCGGGCGGGGCGCGGTGGTTTTCAACAGGAATTCGGCTGCGGTGCTGTCGATCAGGGTAGTCATCGTTTCGTTAAATCGTCGCCGGTCCGTCGCGGTGGGCCAGGAATCACGGACGCGCCTCCCGCTTCGGTGACGGGCGGCCCCTCTCTTCGCGAGAGGGGTAACCGGAAGGAAACGGCACTACGATACTTTCCAGTAGATGTTTCACAAGAGGGAAAACCATGACATGCGTTGCCGGCGCGCGACGAACGCGCGGGCCGCGTGCCCCCGAGCATTGCATCACGAACACCTCACGGCAGGCGCTGCCGCCTGCGAGCATCAACTGGAGATATGAATGCCACACGCGATTCGTTTTGATCAAGCCGGCGGCCCGGAAGTGCTGCGCTGGGAAAGCGTCGATGTGGGCGAGCCAGGGCGCGGCGAGGTCAGGATTCGCCACCAGGCGGTTGGCCTGAACTTCGCCGATACCTATTTCCGTTCTGGACTCTATCCCGTACCGCTTCCCTCCGGTCTCGGCGTGGAAGCGGCGGGGGTGATCGAAGCCGTCGGCGACGGCGTGTCCCATCTGGCGGTGGGCGATCGCGTGACCTACACCGGCTTTCTCAATACGTTGGGCGCATACAGTACGGAGCGCCTCATTCCGGCCGCGCCGCTCATCAGGCTGCCCGACGCCATCTCGTGCGAGACCGCGGCGGCCATGACCATGCGCGGCCTGACCGCGGCCTACCTGCTGCGCCGCATCCACCCCTTCGCGCAAGGCGACAGCATTCTGCTGCATGCCGCGGCGGGCGGCGTCGGCCTGATCGTGTCGCAGTGGGCCAAGCTGCTCGGGCTGCACGTGATCGGCACGGTATCGACCGAGGCCAAGGCGGCGGTCGCGCGCGCCCACGGCTGCGATCATGTCGTCCTCTACCGACAGGAGAACGTCGCCCAACGCGTGCGCGAGCTGACGGACGGCAAAGGCGTCGACGTGGTATTCGACAGCGTCGGCAAGGACACTTTCGAGACCTCGCTCGATTCGCTCAAGCGCCGCGGCTTGATGGTCTGCGTCGGCACGGCGTCGGGCCCCATTCCGCCATTCAACCCGCAGTTGCTGGCGATGAAAGGGTCGCTCTATCTCACGCGCCCGGCGCTTGCCGACTACATCGCCGATCCGGCCGAGAAGGCGGAACTCGCGGGCGAGCTGTTCGGACACGTTGCCGCTGGCCGCATCCGGATCGAGATCAACCAGCGTTACGACCTGAAGGACGCCGCGCAGGCGCATCGCGATCTCGAAGGGGGCAAGACCACGGGCTCGTCCGTATTCATGATTTCGGGAGACTGACATGAGGATCGATCCGCTTACTTGCTCGATCGGCGCGGAAGTCATTGGCGTGAACCTCGCCGATGCCGTGCGCGATGATGGGCTCTTTGCCGAGATCCGCGCCGCGCTGCTCGAGCATCGCGTCCTGTTTCTGCGTGAGCAGACCTTCACGCGCGCCGAGCACGTCGCCTTCGCGCGTCGCTTCGGCGAACTGGAGGACCATCCGGTCGCTGGCAGCGATCCCGAGCATCCGGGGCTGGTGCGCATCTACAAGTCGCCGGAGCAGCCGAACGAGCGTTACGAGAACGCCTGGCACACCGATGCGACATGGCGCGCCGCGCCGCCGTTCGGTTGTGTGCTGCGCTGCGTCGAGTGTCCCAGCGTCGGCGGCGACACGATGTGGGCGAACATGGCGCTCGCCTACGAAAACTTGCCCGATGCCGTGAAGCAGCAGATCGCCGGCCTGCGAGCCCGGCACAGCATCGAGGCGAGCTTCGGCGCCGCGATGCCGATCGAGAAGCGCCTCGCGCTCAAGGCGCAGTATCCGGACGCCGAGCATCCGGTCGTGCGCACGCACCCGGAAACGGGCGAGAAGGTGCTGTTCGTCAATGCATTCACGACACATTTCACGAACTACCACACGCCCGAGCGCGTGCGCTTCGGCCAGGACGCGAACCCCGGCGCCGGCGATCTGTTGCGCTACCTGATCAGCCAGGCCTATATCCCGGAATATCAAGTGCGTTGGCGCTGGAAGCCGAACAGCGTGGCGATCTGGGACAACCGCAGCACCCAGCACTATGCCGTGATGGATTACCCGCCGTGCACGCGCAAGATGGAACGCGCCGCGATCGTCGGCGACGTGCCGTATTGAGCACACGAGCCACCCGAGCTGTCCGTCACCTCATCAGACACATCGCCTTACCGGAGAACACCATGCAATTCCTAGACGATTCGCTGCACCCCGAAAACCAGGACAAGGTTGTCATCACCGTCG
Organism: Trinickia sp. Y13; assembly: GCF_029522115.1. Classification (GTDB taxonomy): domain Bacteria; phylum Pseudomonadota; class Gammaproteobacteria; order Burkholderiales; family Burkholderiaceae; genus Trinickia. The sequence continues at coordinate 229,521 of NZ_JAKWFK010000008.1, forward strand.
CACCTTATGGCCCGGAATGGATGCCGGCGGATTTCCCGGAGGACATCCCCGTCACCATGGAAGAACAAGTGCAAAAAGCCGTCGACTGCTATCGCGCGGGCGCCACGGTGCTGCACTTGCACGTGCGCGAACTCGACGGCAAGGGCTCCAAGCGCTTGTCGAAGTTCAACGAACTGATCGCCGGCGTGCGCGAAGCGGTGCCGGACATGATCATTCAGGTAGGCGGATCGATTTCGTTCGCCCCGGAAGATGAAGGGCAATCCGCCAAGTGGCTGTCGGACGACACGCGGCACATGCTCGCCGATCTAACGCCGAAGCCGGATCAGGTCACCGTCGCGATTAATACGGTGCAGATGAACATCACCGAGCTTATGCGCCAGGACGAGATCGGCGACACGTCGCTGTGCGAGCCCGCCTATTGGGAGGCATACAAGGAAATGACCGTCCCCGCCGGTCCGCGCTGGGTCGAGGAACATCTGAAGCGCCTGCAGGGCGCGCACATTCAGCCGCATTTCCAGCTCACGGGCATGCACTCGCTCGAGACGCTCGAGCGCCTGATCCGGCGCGGCGTCTATCATGGTCCGCTCAACGTCACCTGGGTCGGCATTGGCGGCGGCTTCGACGGACCGAACCCGTACAACTTCATGGAATTCATCCGTCGCTGCCCAGATGGCTCGTGCATCACGCTCGAATCGTTGATGAAGAACGTGCTGCCGGTCAATACGATGGCAATGGCGATGGGCCTGCACCCGCGCTGCGGGATCGAGGATACGATCATCGACCAGAAGGGAAGGCGGATGACGTCGGTGCAGCAGATCGGGCAACTGGTGCGGATCGCGCACGAACTCGGCCGCGAGATCGCCACCGGGAAGGAAGCCCGAGAGATCTACAAGATCGGCGTCCAGTACCGGGATGCCGACGAGACCCTCGCGAAGCTCGGCATGGCGCCGAACCGCAGGGCGGGGCAGCTCAACGTGCCGCTACGCGCGGCGTAAAACCGGCGCGGCGGGGCGCCTTTGCCGATCCGCCGCACTACTGCAACCCGATCAACTCGTCGCGACAGCGGCGCTCGAACGAGCGCCGTGACACATTCATCGAGCGGTCCCGCGCAAGGCTGCGCGCGGACACACCGCCACGCGACGTTTCGGAGGAGACGGCTTTGTATCTGCACACCGCCAAACCCGCATCGGGCGACGCGATCGATTCGCCCTCGGTCTCGTACGCCTATGCGTGGATCGTTTTCGCGCTGACGTTCGGCCTGCTCCTGTCCGACTACATGTCGCGACAGGTACTGAACGCCGTGTTCCCGCTGCTCAAAGCTACGTGGCATCTGTCCGACACACGGCTTGGCTCGCTCAGCGGCGTCGTCGCGCTGATGGTCGGCGTGCTGACCTTTCCGCTTTCGGTACTGGCCGACCGCTGGGGGCGCGTGCGCAGCGTTATTCTGATGGGCACGCTCTGGAGCATTGCCACGTTGGCCTGCGCGCTCTCGCGCAATTACGACGACATGCTGCTGGCGCGCGCGTTCGTCGGCGTCGGCGAAGCCGCCTACGGCAGTGTCGGCCTCGCCATCGTGCTGAGCATCTTTCCGCCGTCGCTGCGCGCTACGCTCACGGGCGCGTTCATGGCAGGCGGCGCATTCGGCTCAGTGTTCGGCATGTCGCTCGGCGGCATCGTGGCCGTGCGTCTCGGCTGGCGCTGGTCGTTCGGTGCAATGGCCGTGTTCGGGTGCATTCTCGTCCTCGCATATTGGCTGATCGTGACCGAGCGGCGGATCAGCGCATCACGGGCGAGCACGGATGGCGACGCGAACTTGATCGCCCAATCCGCGGCGCGCCCGAGCTTTGGCGCGCTGCTGCGGGGGCTGTTCTCGACGGTATCCGTGATTTGCGCCTATGTTGGCAGCGCGCTGCAACTCTTCATCATGGGTGCCGTGCTGGCGTGGATGCCGAGCTTCCTGCATCGCTATTACGGCCTCGCCCCCGACCGGGCGGGTGTCGGCGCGGCGGCGTTTCTGCTGCTGGGCGGCGCCGGGATGATCGTGTGCGGCATCGTCACCGACCGGATCAGCCAGACCTTCGCGATACGCAAGTGGGTGTCGGCGATCGCCTATTCGCTGAGTTCCTTCGTCCTGCTCACGGTCGGCTTCCATCTGCACGCCGGCCCCGCGCAACTCGCCGTGATCGGCGCCGGCGTGTTCTTCGTCGCCGGTACCTCGGGCCCGGCGGGAGCGATGGTCGCACGACTCACGCCAGAAGCCATTCACGCGTCTGCGTTCGGCACGCTCACGCTCGTCAACAACCTGCTTGGTCTCGCCCCCGGTCCGCTCGTGACGGGCATGATCGCCGATCGCATCGGTCTGCTGGGCGCGTTGCAGGCGATCCCATTCGCCGCGCTCGCCGCCACACTGGTGTTTGCCATCGGTAAACGGTATTACTCGAGCGATCTGGCGCGCCTCGCGAAGCTGGAACGCGCAGCGGCGGCTCGTCGATGATGCATTTGCTTGGATGACAGCGCATGAACGCTCTCGAAACCCCGACGCTCCTCATCGTTCCCGGCTTGCGCGATCACGTCGAGGACCATTGGCAAACCCATCTCGAACGGATGACGCCTGGGTCGCGCCGCGTGCCTCCGCTCGAACGCGACAAGCTCAGTTGCGCCGTGCGCGTCGCGGCGCTCGATGCGGCACTCGCGCAAATCGAAGGCCCTGTCATTCTGGCGGCTCACAGCGCGGGCGTCATGATTGCCGTGCACTGGGCCCGCTGCCACCGCCGCCCGATACACGGAGCGTTGCTCGCCGCGCCGGCCGATCTCGAAACACCGATGCCGGAAGGCTATCCCACTCAGGAGACGCTGGCACGGCATGGCTGGCTGCCGATACCGCGAGAGCGCTTGCCGTTTCCGAGCATCGTCGCGGGCAGCACCAACGATCCGCTTGCGGCGCTCGACCGAGTCGAGGCATTCGCGCATTCATGGGGTAGCCGGTTCGTGAACGTCGGCGCCGTTGGGCATTTGAATCCGGCGGCGGGCTATGGCGCGTGGCCGCAGGCCCAGGCGCTGATCGGAGCGCTCGTCTAGGCGAAGCGTTCGACCGTTGTCGGACGCGGATCGGTTGCCGAAGCGATCGCGCTATACGCCGAGCGAGAATGGCGGTATCGGCCGCCATGAGGCCGGCAATGCCGCCACGACGGGTAGCGCCGCATGCAGATGCGACATCACCCCGTTACAAATGCCGAGCAATCACCATTCGCTGGACTTCGCTCGTCCCTTCGTAGATTTGTGTGATGCGCGCGTCGCGGTAGTGGCGCTCGACCGGGTAGTCGGCGAGGTAGCCATAGCCGCCGTGGATTTGGATCGCCTTCGAGCACACTTCTTCCGCCACTTCGGAGGCGTACAGCTTCGCCTGAGAAGCTTCCGACAAGCAAGGTTTGCCCGCGCTGCGCAGCCGTGCCGCGTGATGGACGAGCAGCCGCGCCGCATTCAGGCGCGTGGCCATGTCGGCGAGCATGTGGGCGATCGCCTGATGGTCCTTGATCGCCTTGCCGAACTGGATCCGGTCGCCCGCATAGGCCCTGGCTGCGTCGAAAGCGGCGCGCGCGATACCAACGGCTTGCGCGGCAATCCCGATCCGGCCGCCTTCCAGATTCGATAAAGCGATCTTGAGCCCTTCGCCGCGGGCGCCGAGCAGGTTCTCCTCAGGCACGGCGCAATCTTCTAGCGTGATCGGACAGGTGTCGGACGCACGAATTCCTAGCTTGTTTTCAGGGCGGCCGACCGAGAAACCGGCCGTATCCGTCGGCACGATGAAAGCCGACAAACCGCGCTTTCCTAGCTCCGGGTCCGTGACGGCGAATACGATCGCCACGCCGGCGCGCCCGCCGTTCGTGACGAATTGTTTGCTGCCGTTGATGACCCATCGCCCATCGGTGAGGACGGCGCGCGTTTTCAAGTTGTTCGCTTCGGAACCCGCTTGCGGCTCCGTCAGGCAGAATGCGCCGATCGTCTTGCCGAGCGCAAGCTCCTGCAGCCAGCGCGCTTGTTGCTCGGGCGTGCCGAACTTCAAGATCGGACCGCAGCCGACCGAATTGTGGACGCTCATCAGCGTCGCGCAAGCCGCGCAACCGGCCGCGATTTCCTCGAGGGCTAGCGCATAGGCAATGTAGTCGGTATAAGTGCCGCCGAGTTCGGGCGGCACCATCATGCCGAGCAGCCCCAACTCGCCCATCTGGCGAACGATGTGCGCGGGCAGGGCGCCGTCACGATCCCACTCGGCCGCATGCGGCGCCAAGCACTGCGTCGCGAACTCGCGCGCGGCATCGCGAATCATTCTTTGTTCGTCGGTATAAAGCTCGTCCATCGCAGTGGCAGTCAATCGTTCGAGAGGCATGAAATCGATTCGGTTCGCGTTCGGCCATCGCACCCGCATGGGCAACGAACGGCCAAGCATCGCAACGCAGCGCGACCATGGGCGCGAGCGCCCCGGCCTTGGCGAGACCTTGCGCCGGCATTACACTCTCCGGCTCGATGCACGCAAGAGCAAGAGTGCGCGGCCGGCATGCGACGAAGTGTAGGCACAGCGGCTGCCGCTTTCGATGCTCAGGCCGCTCATTCGCCGTGAGCGCATTTGCCACGAGGCGGCTGTGCGCGCCGGCAGGCCTTCAGAACAAGATATGGACAAAGAAAAAGGGACCATTGCCGTCAGTCTCGTCGAAGAAGCCGTGCGATGCGTGAAGCGCTGCGGCGTCGATCCATCGCCGATGCTCGAGCAAGCAGGCATCTCGCCACAGTTGCTCGCAGCAGCGCAAGCGCGCGTCTCCTCGGCGCAATACGGCGCATTGTGGAATGCGATCGGGCGCGGGCTCGACGACGAGTTCTTCGGTCAGGATTCGCACCCGATGCGCAGCGGCAGCTTCATCGCGATGTGCCAAGCGGCGCTGACCGCACGCAACGGCGCACAGGCGATCGCACGCACGACTGGATTCATGCGGCTCGTGTTGGACGACCTCGCTGCGCAAGTCGACGCGACGCCTGAACGCGTGCGCCTGGTGTACCGGCTGCGCGAAGGCGTGCGCGAGAAGGAGATGTTCGCCTACGCGACGCACTTCATCCTCGTGTACGGCGTCGTATGTTGGCTGGTCGGGCGGCGCATTGCGGTGCGCGCGGCGCGCTTCAGTTGCGCCGAGCCCGCTGCCGGGCACGAGTACCGCTCGATGTTTTGCGACGATCTGCGCTTCGGCGAACGCGACTCCTACGTCGACCTCGCACCGGCATTCTTGGAACTACCGGTCATCCAAACGGCGAACTCGCTGAAAACGTTTCTGCGCAATGCGCCCGCGAGCTTCATCGTCAAGTACCGCAACCCCGATTCGCTCGGTGCGCGCGTGCGGCGCGCGCTGCGCACGCGCCCGATCGAGGCGTGGCCCGGCGCGGATACGCTCGCCGTCGAACTGGGCCTGGCCGAAGCGACGATGCGGCGCAGGCTCAAGCGCGAAGGAGAAACGTATCAGTCGATCAAAGACGCGCTTCGACGCGACATGGCCATCGCCGCCTTACAAAGCGGTGACCGAACCATTGCCGACATCGCCGAAGCGCTGGGCTTCGCCGAGCCGAGCGCGTTCCATCGTGCTTTTCGCAAGTGGACGGGCGCTCGACCGACCGATTATCGCCAAACCAAGGCCGCCCGCCGCTGAGCACGCCGCTTGCACCACCGCTGCGCGTTGAAAACACATTGGCGCCGAATACGATTTGTCGCTCGATTCTTCAGCGGAATTGCCTATCTTGTAACGTATAGACGAGCCGAGCTTGCGAGTTCGAGGCGAGGGACATGGATAAAGCCGTCAAACGGTTCAGCAGCACCGCATCGAGTTGGGTCGGGTGGGGCTTGCCCCTGATTGCCGTCCTGATGCTGATTACCGCCGGGATCGGCGCATTTGGCACCATGAGCCTGTACGACAGCGAGGCTCAGGTTCAACATTCGAACGAAATCCGTTCGAGCCTCGGGCAATTGCTTGCATTGGCGCGCGATGCCGAGACGGGCCAGCGCGGTTTCGTGATCACGGGGCGTGACGAATACCTGGAACCCTACAGCGACGCGGCGCCGCGGATCGCACGCGAGTTCGATCGTCTTTCGTCGCTGCTCAAAGGTGACGGGCGGCAAGAACAACGGCTCGCAAAGTTGCGGGCGCTGATGGACCGCAAGCACCAGGAACTGGCCAAGGTCATCGACATGCGGCGCACGCAAGGGTTCGAGGCGGCGCAGGCCATCATCATGACCGACACCGGCAAAGCCTTTATGGACCAAGCCCGGGCGACCGTTGCCGAGATGGAAGACCATGTCGACGAGCAACTCGCGGCGCGCCAAGCGAACGCCCGCCGCATACGTGATTTGGCGGTGCTGTCTGGATTGGCATCCGGCGTATTGACCCTGCTCGTTTATGCCTCGTTCGGCTACGTGGCGCGGCGCTTGCTGCGCGATTTAGCCGAATCGGCCCGCTCGTTGTTCGACCAAAAGGAGTTGCTCGAGGTGACGCTCGCTAGCATCGGCGATGGCGTAGTCGCGACGGACATCGAAGGGCGCGTCACGTTCTTCAATCGGGTCGCGCAGGCGCTGAGCGGGTGGCGCGGCGAGGAGGCGCTTGGCCGCCCAGTCGGCGATATCTTGAGATTAGAGCGCACGTCGGACGACAGCGTGGCCGAGAACCCGGCCATCACGGCGATGCGGGAGCGGCGCAGCGTCGATCATTCGAGCGGCGTCGTGCTCGTGGGCCGGGACGGCCAGCGCACGCACGTCGACGCGAACGGTGCGCCGACGTTCGACCCGGAAGGCAGGCTGGTCGGCTCCGTACTCGTCTTGCATGACGTGACCGAACGCGAGCGTGCCGAGCGCCAGATACGGCAGCGCACGGAAGAGCTCGCGCGCTCGAACCGCGACCTCGAGCAATTCGCGTACGTCGCCTCGCACGATCTGCAGGAGCCGCTGCGCGCTGTCGCCGGACCCTTGCAGTTGTTGCAGCGGCGCTATCAAGGTCAACTCGACGCGCGCGCCGACGAGTTCATCGGGCACGCCGTCGACGGCGCCACACGAATGCAGACGCTGATCGACGATTTGCTCAGCTACTCGCGCGTCGGCCGCCTCGAAGATCCGAAGCAACCGGTTCCAGCCGAGCAGGCGCTCGAGTTCGCCCTCAAAAACCTAGCGGTCGTCATCGACGAAACCGGCGCGCAAATCGAGCACGAGGCATTGCCTGTCGTACAGGCCATTTCGTCGCAATTGGCGCTGCTTTTTCAAAACCTCATTGGCAATGCAATCAAATTCCGCAGCAAGGAGCGCACACCGGTGATACGGGTTCGAGCCGAACCGCTCGGCCGCGAATGGCGATTTTTAGTGGCGGACAACGGCATCGGGATCTCCGAACAATACTTCGAGCGGATCTTCGTCATTTTTCAGCGCTTGCATACACGCCGGGAATATCCGGGAACGGGACTCGGGCTCGCGCTGTGCAAACGTATCGTCGAACATCATGGCGGCAAAATCTGGGTGGAATCGACGCCGGGCGAAGGCACGACGTTCTATTTCACCGTCCCCCGTGCAGCCGCGGGCTAACGCATTGCGACTAGGAGCCAATGATCGTGCTACGCGACGGCAGCGGTAACCTCGTTCATATCCTCCTCGTCGAGGACAGCCCCACGGACGTCATGTTGACGCGCGAAGCGATGGAGCAATACAAAGTGCTCAATCCGCTCGATATCGTCGACGATGGCGTAGACGCCATGGATTACCTCAAAGGCCGCGGCAAATACGCCGGTCGCGAGCCGACGCGGCCGGGACTCATCATCCTCGACCTCAATCTGCCGCGCATGAGCGGGCGCGAAGTGCTGTTCGAGCTCAAGCAGGACCCAGAGTTGCGCAACATTCCGGTGGTCGTGCTGACGACATCGAAGTCGGAGGAGGACGTGATGAAGTCGTATTGCCTTCACGCGAATTGCTTCATCACGAAGCCGGTCGATTTCTCGAAGTTCATCGACGTCGTGCGCAGCATCAACGAATTTTGGTTTGGCGTCGTCACTCTACCGCCGGTACGCTCTTGAATACGCCTGCTTCCGTCAACGTCCTGGTGGTAGAGGACAGCCCGACCGACGCGCTGCTCATCGGCGAAGCGCTGGCCGATATCACCGACTTCGACCATTGCCTATCGCACGTGGAAGCGCTCGAGGACGCGCTTGCACAGGCCCAGGACACGCCCTTCGATGTCGTCTTGCTCGACCTGGGCCTGCCCGACAGCAACGGCATCGATACCTTCCGGCGCTTCAAGCACGTCGCGCCGGATACGCCCGTGCTCGTGCTGACGGGGCTGGCCGACATCTCCGTCGGCCTCGTTGCGATTCAAGAAGGTGCTCAGGACTACCTACTGAAGCGCGAAATCCAAGCGGGGCTGCTCAGCCGCGCGATAAGGTACGCCATCGAGCGCCACCGTGCGCTGACCGCGCTCGCCGCAAGCGAAGAGCGGTTTCAATTGGCCGTCAACGGTGCAAGCGCGGGGCTTTGGGATTGGAACCCGCGCACGGACGAACTGTACTTGTCGCCGCATTTTCGCGAGATTGTCGGTCATGATGAGGATGAATTGGCAAATGAAATGCGGGCGCATTACGACATCGTTCACCCGGACGATAGCGAACGCGTCATGCGTGCGCTCAAGGCGCACATCGAAGATCACCGCCCTTACGATATCGAGTATCGCGTGCGCACGCGCTCCGGCGAATACCAGTGGATCCAATCGCGCGCCCAAGCGCTCTGGGATGCATCGGGCGTCGCCTATCGCATGGTTGGGTGGATTTTGGATGTCACCGACCGGCGCCGCGCGAACGAGGCGCTGCGCGAGTCGCGTGAGGACCTTCAGCGTCTTTCGGCGAATATCGAGCATATTCGCGAGGAAGAGAAAACGCGCATCGCTCGCGAGTTGCACGACGATCTGGGCCAATTGCTCACCGCGCTGAAGATCGACATGGCCCGGTTCGAACGGACCATCGAAGACAAGATCGATGAAACGTCGGCGGGAGCGTTGCGCGACATCTACGGATTGATCGATCAGCTCGTCGGCTCGGTACGACGCATTGCGGCCGACTTGCGCCCGGTCATGCTCGACGACCTCGGCCCCATTCCCGCCATCGATTGGTTCATTCACGAGTTCTCGGCGCGGCATGGCATCGCGGTGAACGCGCAATACAACACGAATGAAGTCGCTTTCAATCGCGACAGCGGCACGGAAGTGTTCCGCATGGTTCAGGAAGGATTGACCAATGTCGCTCGGCACTCGGGCGCCAGCGAAGCGAGCGTGGAGATCGTGCGCGAAGAGCCGTTTTGCATCGTCAAGATCCGTGATAACGGGCGGGGGGCGCTGCGCGAGGCGCGCCGCAGCCGGAAGTCGTTCGGGCTGATCGGCATGCGCGAGCGCGCCGCACGCCTGGGTGGCGAACTGACGATCCAAACAGCGCCCGGGCAGGGCTTCATGTTGATCGCCACGCTCCCGCTCGCGATCGTGGAGGCGCCCGACATCGACGACGCTGGCGCTGGCGGCGTCGTCAAGCACTGAGGCCTGCGCTCGAGCAACATCCGAATCGTTGCTGCGCGGCCCGTCCAGGGCTACCCGCGCGGTAAATCGACTCGCTTGTCGCGGCTCGATCATGCCGGGCGGATAGTAGGGTATTTTTGCCATAGCGCAATTGACCGGGCAATTTACATTTGGCTCCAACGGAGCAGGCACGGGCATTGCTCATTGCTCTGCCGCCTAATGCCTATGAGCACGGCAGTGTGTGCGCAATTGCGCCGTTCCGAAGACTGGAGCGTCTTGTCCAGGCCCGAGCGGCGGAGCCCAAGCGCTTATCGATTAACCGTATGGAGGAATAAGTCCGTGACGACGTACAAGGAATTACTAGCAAGAAAACAAGCACTCGATGCAGAAATTGAGCAGGCGCGCAAAGAGGAAGCGGATGCCGCCCTCGCAACGATTCGCGAGACTATCGCTGCATTCGGATTTACGCCGGACGACGTATTTGGCACGCGCCGGAAAGCGCGGGCCGCGCAGAATATCGCCCCGCGCTTTCGGCATCCGGAAACCGGCGAAACGTGGGGTGGCCGCGGACCGCGTCCTCGCTGGTTGAAGGGCAAAGACCCCGAACAGTTTCGGGTGAGCCACTGAGCGGTTCGGGCGGCTAACGGCGCCGATGCACAGCGCCGACTCACGAGCGCCCCAGAACGCGGGCTGCGAGTCGGGGGCCGTGAGCCCACGGCGGACGGTAAAACTGCGCGTCCTTTCTCGTAAGTTTTTCCGGCCGCCGACGGCGCCTAGTGTCCTCTCCCGTCAGTTCTTTGATAAATGAAATGGTCCATTTGGCCGTCAGGCAAGGAGCGAGGAGGTGCCATAGCCGTAGCTATGGCAACGACGAGCGACGCCGCATGGCGGTCAAATGGGCGATTGCATATCAAAGGAACTTGCGGGAGAGGGCACTAACGCTCGATATCGATCGTCATGGCGATACCGCGAGCGATTTCAATCGCACGCCGGTAGGACGCGTTAAATTGCGCGCCTAATTGCTCGAAACCGGCGGCATCGCCTTTCGATGCCGCCGCTTCGATTTCTGCGCAAAGCTCGCCGAGCGGCAGTGCGCCGATCGAACGCGAAGACGACTTCAACTTATGCGCGACGGATGCGGCTTCGCCAGCGCGGCCGTTCGCCAAGTGCCCGTGCAACTGCTCGGCCAGTTCCGCCGAGCATTCGATGTACTCCATCAGCAACGCTTGCACCGTCTCGCGATCGTCGCCGACGATGCTCTTGAGCACGCCTATATCCACAACTGTATCGGCTCGTTCGTCGATAGCGCGAGCCTCGTCAGCCTCGTCGGGCCCGCTTGCTCGTGGCGCCTCGGCAACCGCCGCAGCCGCATCGTGACCGCCATGGGCGGCAGCGGGCGCCGCGCCGCGCTCCGGCGCCGCGGCGGCAGGCGAGGTCGGCGCTTGGGCGTCGCGGCGGCGTTCGGCCGTCCATTGGACGAGGGCTTGCTCGAGCAAGTTCAGCTTGAGCGGCTTCGTCAGGTAATCGTCGATGCCAAGCGCCTTGGCGCGATTGGCTTCGCCGGTGATCGCATTGGCGGTGAGCGCCACCACCGGCACGCGCGCGCGCGCCTCTTGCGCCTCCTCGGCGCGGATGGCCTGCGCGAGCTCGTAGCCGTCGCGCCGAGGCATGTGCAAATCGGTCAACACGAGCGTATAGGGCTTGGCGCGCCACATTTCCAGTGCTTGCTCGCCGTCCACGGCCATATCGGCCGCGTAGCCGAGCAGCGCCAGTTGCCGCGATATCACCCGCCGATTGATCTCGTCGTCTTCGGCGACGAGCAGCATGACGCCATCGGCGACGCTGTGCGTGCGGGCTTCATCCGCTTGCTCGGCGCCGGCAAGCATATCGCCATGGGCGCGGCCGGCCGCGAGCGCGACCGCGTCGACGAGCAGCCGACGGCGCAGCGCTTGCGCGCCGAGCGTCACGGTACCGCCCGTTCGCGTCATCAAAGCCAAGCTGCGCGACGCGGCGATTTGCACGTCGCCGAGCAGCATCGAGGCCGCACGCGACCCGCCAGGCGCGACGGCTTCGACGGTGCAGCGTTCGTCGTGAACGAGCACGCACGACCCAATCGAGCGTGCATGCGCTTGTCGGGCGTCCTGAAGGTCGGCCGCGATCTCGACCTGCGCGCCTGCGTGGCGCAAGTACTCGGCCGCGTCTTCACAGCGCCAGTCGGGCGACGCGACGACGATGCACGACAGGCCGGACAGGTCGGCCGTCTGGCGCGGTGTGCCGCCGTCGACCGGCTCGAGCGGCAGCAAAACCGTGAAGGTCGATCCGCGGCCCGGCTCGCTTTGCACGGACATCTCCCCGCCCATCATCGCGACGAGACGGCGGCAGATCGCAAGTCCGAGGCCGGTGCCGCCGAAACGCCGGGTCGTCGACGCCTCGGCTTGGCTGAACGGCTGGAACAATTTTCCAAGGGTGTCGGCCGTCATGCCGATACCGTTGTCGCCGATCTCGAAGCGCACTTGCGCAGGCGCGCCTTGCACGAACGTCGCACGCAGCGCCACCTGTCCTTGCACGCCGTGCCGGCCCGCGGAGAACTTGATCGCGTTGCCGACGAGGTTGTAGAGAATTTCGCGCAGACGCGTGTCGTCGAACATCGCGGTCGGCGGCAGTTGCGTCGAAACGTAGGTGCGCAAGGCGACGCCGCGTGCATCGGCCACGGTGACGAGCGAGGTCGACAGCCCATCGACGACTTCTTCGATCGACGTCGGCACTCGATCGATTTGCAGCTTGCCGGCTTCGATCTTCGAGAAATCGAGAATGTCGTCGATGATCTTGAGCAGGGCCGAAGCGCAATCGCGAATCGTGCAAACCATTTCCTTCTGATCGGCCGATAGCGACGAGCGCATCAATACCTCGGTCATGCCCACGACGCCGTTCATCGGCGTGCGAATTTCGTGGCTCATGGTCGCGAGGAACGCGCTTTTCGCACGCGATCCGGCTTCGGCGTCGCTACGCGCCTGTTCGAGTTGCTCGCCCTTGGCGATTTCTCGATCGTGCGCTGCGGCTAAATTCGAGAGCAACGCCTTCGTGCGGCGTTCCGCCGCGACGATCAGCACGGTGAGCATGACCGCGGCAGCCAACAACAAGAAGCTGCGTGTGCGCCATGCCGCAAGAAACTCGGCGGTCGAATAGCCGACGACGACGGCGAGCGGATAGCCCTTCAGCGTGCGATAGCTGATGACAGCGTCGCGGCTGTCGATGAACGAAGCCGTGCGCAAGTTGCCCGACGGCGAACGTTCGAGCGCCTGCCGCAGCGGATCGTGTGCGGGCAGGGTCGCGCCGACCGCTTGGTTGCGACCCGAGCGCAACGCGCGAACGATATAGTCCCGCGTGCCGACGACTGCAACGACGCCGTCCGCGCCGATGCGCAGACCGTTGTATAACTCGGTGAAGTAAGTCGGATCGACCGAGACGACGACGACCCCGAGAAAGCGCCCGTCGAGGGAACTGATGCGTTGCGATAGTTGCAGCGAAGGCTTGCCGCTCGCGCGGCCGATCACCGGCCGTCCGATCATCAAAGCGTTGCTGGGGTTATTCAAATGAATGCGAAAGTGCTCTCGATCGGACAAGTCGATCGGCTTGAAGCCGGGGATGGTGGAGGCCCGCAAGTACCCATGCGAATCGATGACGGCCACCTGCACGAACACATCAAGCTTGAGCAAGCCGGAACTGACGTAGTAAGCGAGCGGAATGGATACGCCGTCGTTTTGCACTTGCCAGGAAACGAGCGCGGCGACTTGTTCCGCTTCGCGCATGACGCGCACGGTGTGGGCGGTGAGCGCATCGGCGAGCGCCGTCGCACCGGAGCGCGCGCTGCGCATCTCGGCGTTCGCGTCCCAAATCGTTAGCGCGCCGAGCGCGAACCAGAGCGATGCAATCAAGAGCAGCGTCTGCAGTTTCACGCGCGCAAAGCGGCGCTGCATCAACTTGCGCGACGGCGCAAGCGCCGGCACGCACGGTGTGTCTTCTTCGGAAACTGGGGGAGCATCCATATGCGACACTCGCAAAAAACGTGGAAGCCGCAATGACGCCGTCATCGCGCTGATAACCGCTATTACGGCGCGCGACGCCGAAACTTCAGACTTGTTTTTGCGAGGGCAGGGAAATCGCCGGGGCGACCAGCGGGAAGGCCCGCGTCCATAGAGCGCAATGAATCCGGCTCTGCGCGCAGCCGAACCCAATTTAGCGCTTGGATAAGCTAGTCGAAGCTCAAAGGAGATATCGGTTCGCGCGCACGGAGCAAACCGATATACCCAAATAAGGGAGCGAAGCGGTTTTCAGTCCCGGGCGGGCGCTTCGCATTCATGCGTGGCTCGCGCGCGGCTGGCCGCCCGGTTCCGCTTCCTGCGCTGCATCCGACACCATTTCGAGCCGATAACCATGTCCATAGACCGGCATGAGTCTGACCCCGTGCTCGGGCCTCAACTGCAACTTCGACCGTACGCGCGACATGTGCGTGTCGAGCGTTCGAGAAATCGCATTTTGCGGCTGCCCCCAAAGTGTGCCGCCGATATATTCGCGCGACAGGACTCGTCCCACATGTTGGAAAAGCAGCAACACAAGATCGAATTCGCGACCGGTCAGCTCGATAGGCGCATCGCGCAAGAAGCACGTGCGACCGACCGCATCGATGCGATAGCGGCCCACCTCGATCACGGTCTGCGTAGCAGCCGCGCCGGGATAGGCCCGGCGGCCGAGCGCATCGATGCGCGCGAGCAACTCGGAGTTTCCGATCGGTTTGACCATGTAATCGTCGGCGCCAGACGAGAGTGCGGTGACGATGTCCGCTTCGAGCGAGCGGCTCGTCATGAACAGGATAGGAATTCGTTCGGTCAAATTGGCGCGCGCCCAGATCGTCACCTGGTGCCCCGTGACCCCGGGAACACTCCAATCGAGCAGCAGCAAATCGTAACGCTCGCGTTTTAATCGGCGGATGAGCTGACTGCCATCGCGAAACACGTCGCATTCGTGACCGTTCGAAGTCAAGATCGACTCCATATGTTCCGCGAGAATGTCGTCGTCTTCCAAATAAGCGATCTTCATTTCGTACTGGTCTCGAATGGATGAATGACGTTTGCCTCTGAAGCGAGAAAGATTCGTGCGGCACGCTTTTTCGTTCGAATTGTAGCGTTTTTACCAAAGTGTGGATTGGGGCCGGCGCAGCGCGAACGGCGATTGACATTTGTTTGCAATCGCTTTTGCTCGCCGCATTTGTCTATCGGCGCGGCCCCATAACGTGTTCGCATGCGGCACTGCGCTCACGACATGAACGAATTCGATGCAAAGCGACGCGAAATTCGTTAAGCTCGCGGGCTGGCAGCGCATGTCCACCAGCAAGTCCACCATTGCGCAGGGAATACTCGAAGAGGCGTCGATTCCGAGGCCGCCTCATGGCTCAGCGCAAGCGCTGTTTCGTAAAAAAACAACGGAGCATTGATAGATACGACGATGCACAGCCGATTAGCCGTCTCTTGCGCAGCCTTGACCGGCGAAACATTCGATATCGACAACGGCGGACGTCTTTCGCGTCGATCGCGTTCGCTCGTGGCGTTGGCCGGCATAGCGCTTTCCCTGATATTTTCATTGCCCTTGCAAGCGCAGACGATCGATGCGAACAAGACGGCCACTTACGTTACCGCGGCAGGGGATACGCTCTATGAAGTCGCGCAGCGCTATTTGAGCGATGTGCGCGGGTGGCGGGAGTTGGCGGGTCTGAATCACGTCAGCGCACCACGGCGGCTGCCTGCCGGCGTGGCGTTGCGCTTGCCGCTCGCTTTGCTGCGCCGCGATGCAATGCCGGTGAACGTCATTGCAACGAGCGGTCCAGTGACGGTCCGAAGCCGCGGCACGCGGCTTCGCGTCGCGCTGGCGCCCGCGGTGCCGCTGCTCGTCGGGCGGGTGCTCGGCGAAAACGATGCGGTCAGCACTGGCCCCAACGGCTTTGCAACGCTCGAACTTGCCGATGGCTCGTATGTAAGTCTTACGCCCAACACCAGCATCGTGCTGTCGATCCTGCGCAAGATGGCGCTGACCGACATCAACGACCGCGTGATCGAACTCGAGCAGGGCGAGGTCAGCACCGAGGTGACGCACGCCAAACAGAGCGCAGACCGCTTCGAAATACGCACGCCGTCGATCGTCGCCGGCGTGCGCGGGACACACTTTCGCGTCCAGATGTCGCCTTCGATGACGGCAATCGAGGTGCTCGACGGCAAAGTCGCACTCGGTGCGGCCAAAGATGCCGCTCGGCCCGAAGTGAACCGTCCCGCCAGCGCAGCGCAATTGATCGCGGCGGGTGAGGGCAGCGCCACGCCCCTCGGCGGGGACATCGGCGCGCCTTTGCCGTTGCTGCCCGCACCGGCCCTCGTCGATCCCGCGAAGGTGCAAGACGCCAAAGCCGTTTCCTTCGATCTCGAGCCGCAAGCCGGCGCGCAAGCGTATCGCGTGCAGATCGCGCGTGACGCCGATTTGCTCGACGTGATCCGCGAGACGCGCGTGCAAGCGCCGACGGCCGGGTTCACGGACGTGCCCGACGGCACCTACTTCGTGCGCGTATCCGCGATCGATCATCATGGCCTGGAAGGGCTGCCCCGCATCTATGCGTTCGAGCGCCGTGAGAACGAGGTCCACGCCACCGCCGCGCCGACCAACGGCTTGCATGAATACCGGTTCCTTTGGCGAGCCTCGCGCGCCGAAACCGGCGCCGGCACGCGGTTCCGCCTAGTGCTTTCGCACTATCGAGATCTGCGCGACCCCGTGGTCGACGCAGTGGATTTGACAACCACGTCGCTCGTTGTTTCACGATTGCCGCCCGGCGATTACTACTGGTGCGTGACCGCCGAGCAATACGAACATGGGCGCTTTTACCAGACGATTGGCCCGGTGCGCGAATTCACACTGGCTCATTGAGGAAAGTGAGAATGACGCATGAGCAGACGCTCGCCACGCCGTCCCAGCATCGGTCGAAATGGCGGCCGGCGCTCAGCGTTTGGCAACGCTTCGTGTGCGAATGGCTCGTCATCGGCAGCCTTGGAGTTGCGATCGTCTCGGCCTGCGTCTACGGGCAAATCGCCGCCAACCTCGATCGGCTCCTCTACGATCGGCTGCTGACGTTTCATACGCAACCGCTCGCCCGCGATATCGCGATCGTCAGCATCAACGACGAAAGCGTGTCGCAGCATGGGCGTTGGCCGTGGCCGCGCGATTTGCAAGCTCGCTTGATCGATGCCGTGGCGCGCGCAGGCGCGGCGGCCATCGTCTATGACGTGCTGCTGACGGAGCCCGCCACGGGAGACGACGAGCTGGCTCGGGCGCTGCACGCGGCGCCCACTTATTTACCGTTGTTCGTGAATCCGCGCGGCGGCGCGGAAGTCGTCCGCCCGTTGCCCCGGTTCGCCGCGGCGGCAGCGGCCAGCGGGCATATCGATGTCGAGCCCGATCCGGACGGCATCGTACGCGGCGTTTCTTTGCAAGAGAGCGCTGGGGGAGCGAGTTGGCCTTACATCGTCGTGCCGTTGTTCAACGACATTCGTAGCGGCAAGATCGGGATCGCAGATGGGCGTTACCGCACCGATCGCAGCGAATCGATGGCGACGGTCGTCGGGGCTTCCGACGAGGCGTTCGAACGCGCGGGAACACGCATACTCGTTCCGTTCTCGGCGCGGCTGCCGCAGGAGGATTACTTCTCTGCCGGGCAATTGCTCGCAGGCAACGTCCCTTCCGGCGCATTGCGCGGCAAAGTCGTATTCGTCGGGTTGACGGCCTCGGGCCTATACACGCATTTGGCGACGCCCCTATCGGGGCGGTGGGGCCCGACTTCCGATACCTTGCTTCACGCCAATGTGCTCAGCGCGTTGTTGACGGGGCGCGCGATCCATCAGATGGATTCGACTTGGCTCTTTGCCCTATCGTTGACCGTGCTGGCCATTTTGCTCGCGGGTTTCCTGTTCTTTTCGCCGTGGCGAACGCTCGTCATGACCTTCGGCTTGGGCGTCGTTTCGATCACGCTCAGCGCCGTCATGCTAGAACGCGGTTATGTCTGGATCTCCCCGACACCGGCCTTGGTCACATTGCTGATCGTCTATCCGTTGTGGAGCTGGCGCAGGCTGGAAATGACGATGTGGCGCTTGCAACGCGAGCTTCAGCGGCTAGCCGACGATGCGGACATTTTGCCCAACCTCTCGGCGCAGCCGCGTGGGGCGCGCGGCGATGCGCTCGAGCGGCATATCGCACTCGTCGAGCAAGCGGCCGATCGCGTACGAGATATGAAGCGGTTCGTCTGGGATTGCCTCAATAGCTTGCCCGAGCCGATTCTGATCGCCGATAGCCAAGGTCTCGTGTGCGTCGCGAACAAAGCGGCGCGTAACTATTTCGCGCGCATGGGCAGCCCCGCGCCCGAGGGTCGCGCACTGATCCACGCCCTTGGGGAACTCACGTTCGTCAAGACGATCGGTCCGGAGGGTGCTACCGACACCGAGCTTCAAGCGCATTGGCCGGCGGTGCTCGACCCGACCGATATGCGCCGCGTGTGGGCCGTCAAACGCGGTATCGAAGTGCGCGACCGCATCGGCCGCGACTACCTATTGCGCTATGCCAGGTGCCGCAACGCGCGCGGCGAAGTGTCGGGATACTGGGTGGTCGGCCTAGTGGAAGTGACGGCGCTTCATACCGCCGAACAAGCGCGGGAAGATGCATTGAGGCTGTTGTCTCACGACATGCGCTCGCCGCACGCATCGGTGCTCGCGTTGATCGAAGAAGAGATCGCCTCGACGACTTCCGACCGCATGCGCACGCTATTGCAGCACATCGAGCGCTACACGCGGCGCGCGCTGACGTTGGCCGACGATTTCGTGCAACTGACACGCGCGGAATCGCAAGCCTACGATTTCGAACCCGTGAACCTTGTCGACGTCGCGCTCGATGCGAGCGACGAGATCTGGCCGCAGGCCCGCGCCAAGCGGATCCGCATCGAGACGCGGTTCGACTCGGAAGCGCACTGGATTCGCGCCGACCGCTCGCTGATGACGCGGGCGATCACGAACCTGCTGAACAACGCCGTCAAGTACAGCCCGAACGATACGGTCGTTCAGATGAGTTTGGCGCCAGGCGCACCGGGGCGCATCGACTGCCGCATCGCCGATCAAGGCTACGGCATGGCCGAAGAGGCGCGCGCTCATATGTTCGAGCGCTTCCGCCGCTTCCGGGTGCCGGGCCAGCCGCACTCGCAGGGCGCGGGACTCGGCATGGCGCTCGTCAAGACCGTGATCACGCGCCATGAAGGCGAGGTGAAAGTGGAGAGCGAGCTCGGGCGCGGGACGGTCGTCACCGTGTCGGTGCCGCAGTGGGACGGCGAAATTTGAATGGGGGCCCGCTGTCCGGCGCCGCGGCGCGCCCAGCCGGACCCGTGACGACAATGACTACACAAACATTCGATCGAACATGAGACCGATATTGCTGCTGGCGGCTTGCGCGGCCGTGCTGACAGGATGCGCGGGGACGGAGACGGCCGTGCGCGTGCGCGCCGCGCCGGGGTTCAACCCAGGCGAGCACACGTACGCGTTTGCGGAGAGTCTGCAGGGCGTCGTCGATCCCGACGCAGCGCGCTGGGAAGCTGCCGTCGCTGGGCGGCTCGCGCAGGTCGGGTTTGTCGCCGCGCCGGCTCCGTCCGCCCACTATCGCGTCGCGCTCTCGCACGACACGCATCCTGCGTCCGTCGCCGTGCTCGATGCACATTGCGCCGAGACGAGCCCGTGCGGCGCGCCGCCGCCGTTGCGCGCCCCGGGCTTTCCCTGGCCGGGCATGAAGACCTACGCACATTCGCTCACCCTGCGGTTCTTCGATCGCGACGATGGGCGGGAAGTCTATGCCGTGAGCGCGACCAAGCGCGATCGCGAACCGCGCGCCGCGGTTGCCATCGACGCGCTCGTCGCGAGCGCTTTGGCACGCGTGCCGTTTCAGCGCGAAACACTTCGCGAGGCCAGCGGCGCCAACGAAAACCGCGCGACCGAATGGAAAGTGACGTTGCGCGAGGGCGATCGCAATGCCGAGCCACGCGTGAGCGGCGTCTCTCCCATGCCGCGTTGAGGCGCTTGCGCGCCACATTGTGCTAGCGCGCACGAAGCTAGCAGCTTTGGCAGGTCCGTAACGCCGTGCCGGCTGATAGATTCGCGGGCGGACAATGTCTTGGCTCGGAATCATGATCGAACATGTCGCATACATAAAAACAGGGTTCGTCGGGGCCGTCGCGGCTGCCGGCGCATCGCTCGGCATCGTGGCGAGCACGGTACCGGCGGCGGGTGCGGCGCCGCAGGGGACGGTGGCCACGGTTAACGGCGTCCCAGTGACGCGCAGCGCGCTCGACGCCGCCTTGGCGGCAGCGCAGCGATCCGGCACTGCGGCAGAGCAACGCGAATTCAAACAGCGCTTGATTGCTTGCGAGTTGCTTCGACAAGCGGCGCGGCAAGCGCAGCGAAGACCGCCAGGCCAGGGCTTCGCCGCGCAGTCGGGCGGCATGCCCGCATGTTCGACGCCTGAAATCAGGTCGTACGTCATGCACGGCGTGCGCCCGGCCGCCGTGACCGAGGCACAGGTGCGCGCACGTTACAGCGCACTGGCTCGTGCGCACGCGCTACCGCCCTCCGGTGCCGGGCAAGCGCCCACCGCATTCGCCCAGGTGGCCGCATCGCTTCGGCGGCAGATGGAGGCCGAACGACTGGACGACGCCATTCGCCTGTTCGCAGACCGCCTTCTTACGGACGCAAAGATCGAGCAGTAAAAGCTTGCATCCGGCGACAGGCCCGGCTCGTGCTCGGCGCAAATCTTCCGTAGAATGCGCAGGCGGGCCGATCCCTCTGCGTGGAGACAAGCGATGAGCATAACAACGACGCCGTCCGACGATACCCTGCCGTCAGTTCGCCGCATCACCGGCTGGTACGCGAACTTTCTCCTAGCAGCGTTTGCGCTGCTGCCTGGCTACCTGATCGCCTATCTCTACTATTTCCAAGACCCTCGGCTGTTGTTCGAAAGTCATACGTTTCATGAATTCGCCATTGCGGCCGCGACGCTCGAAGGCGCGTTCGTCAGCTACGTGAGCTGGCAATGCTATCGCCTCTCGGGCGAACCGCTCTTGCGCTGGTTGACGCTCGGCTTCACGGGGTTCGTACTGGTCTATGCGCCGCATGGCGCATTCACGCCCCTCGCGCACCGCCATATGTGGCTGTTCCTGCTGTACGGGCCAGCCTCGCGTCTCGTGATGGCGATCCTGCTGTTCATCGGCCTGCTGTCCTACGAGGCGCGCACCGACTCCGTCGATCGGCGCACGGATCGATGGCTGTGGGGGATGTGGATGGTTGCATTCGTCGTCGTCGATCTCTTGGTCGCCGTGCTCGCGAATTCGGCAATCGCCGGGGCGCTGGCAGTGCGGCTATCGCTCGAAGGCGGCGCATTGGCGATTTCGCTGCTCAATGTGGCCTGTTTGGTCGCGCGCAGAATTCACTCGCCGCTCATGCAAATCTTCGGTATTTCCGTGATGGCGTTCGCGTTGTCTTCACTCGCCTTCATTCTCGGAAAACCGTGGAATCACATGTGGTGGCTGGCCCACGCCATTTTCGCGGGCGGCTTCTTCTTGCTCAGCTACGGCATCGTTCAGGCCTTTCACACCACTCGTTCGTTTTCGACGATTTACAGCCAAGCCGATCTCTTGGCCCGCCTGCAACAAGAAATGACGCGCACCGAGGGCGCGTTGCAAGAGCTGCAACGCAGCAATCAAAAGCTCGAATCGCTCGCGGCCATCGATCCGCTGACCGGCGCAACCAACCGGCGCGCGTTCGTCGAGCGCCTCGAGGCCGAAGCCGTCGCGGCTAGGCGAGGCGGCACGGCATTCTCACTGCTCGCGCTCGACATCGACAATTTGCAGCGTATCAATGAACGTTTCGGCGAACGCAAGGGCGATGAAATCCTGAAAGCCGCCACGGCCACATGCATGGAAGCGATGCGGCCGTATCAAGGTCTCGCGCGGGTTGGCGGGGGCGAGTTCATGGCGATGCTGCCCCATGCCGCGCTCGATACGGCGCTCATGGTAGGGGAGCGCATTCGCACGTCGATTCAGTCGTTGCACTTCGAGGGCGGGGTCGAACGATTCTCGGTCACCGCGAGCGTCGGCATCGCCCAATTCGGGCCCGACGGCACGACGGGCGATGCCGTCATGCGCACAGCCGACGAGCGCTTGAAGCGAGCGAAGACGCACGGACGCAACTGCGTCATCGCCGTCTGAACCGTACGCCCGACACAGGCGCAGAAGCGGCCCGATCGAAGGACAACCGCAAGCGATTCGATCGCCGCCGCTCGATGCAGTCGCGCTTAAGGCTGCGTTAAGCGGCGCTATGTCATGCTGCGCCGCGCAAAGCCACTTGGAAACGGATGAATCATGCGTTTGCTGTTGATCGAAGACGACCGAATGATCGCCGAGCCCGTGCTCGATGCCATGCGCCGCGCCGGCTATGCGATCGACTGGGCTCAGGACGGGCGCGCGGCCGAGCTCTCGCTCGGCAACGACGTCTACGATCTCGTGCTGTTGGATCTTGGGCTGCCGAAGAAGGACGGTATCGCTGTCCTGCGCTCTTATCGCGACGCAGGCGGTAGCGCGCCCGTCATCATCCTGACCGCGCGCGATGCAGTCGATGAACGCGTGCGCGGCCTCGATACGGGGGCCGACGATTACCTCGTCAAACCGTTCGACCTCGACGAGCTCGCAGCGCGCGTCCGAGCACTGCTGCGACGGCGCACCGGCCAGAAGCAGCCCGTCTACACCCACGGTGAACTCGCGCTCGATCCCGCGGCTCACGAGGTCACCAAAAACGGCGTGCCCGTGCCGCTCGTCCCTCGAGAGTTTGCCCTGCTGCACGCACTGATCGAAGCGCCTACGCGTGTGCATACGAAGCCGGAACTCGAAGAGAAGCTTTACGGCTGGGGGGCGGAGGTGGGCAGTAACGCGGTGGAAGTCCATGTTCACAGCTTGCGCCGCAAGATCGGCCCCGAGCAAATTGTGACCGTGCGCGGCGTCGGCTATCGTTTGAAGCGCGTCGTATGAGCTCGATCCGCCGCTGGCTCCTGGGTTGGCTTATTTTCGGTTTCTTGGCGGCATCGGGTATCGCGGGCTACGGCATTTTCCGGACCGTGCACGAAGAGGCGAACGAGCTGTTCGACTACGAATTGCACGCGGTGGCGCTTTCGGTGCCCCCTACGGTCGCCTCGACCGACGCCTTGGCGCACGCCCCGGTGCAATCGCGAGAGATATTCGACGAACGCATCGCCATCGAAGTGTTGGACGAGAAAGGCCGGGGCATTTATCGCTCGCCCGATGCACCGGGTATCGATCAGCTAATCGAAGGTTTTCGTACGATCGAACGTGGGGAGAAGCATTGGCGCGTCTTCGGCCTGCGCCAGAACGCGCGCTTCGTCCAAGTCGCGCAACCCGTGTCCGTGCGCGAGGCGCTCGCGGTGCGTCTAGCACTGCGCACGCTCTGGCCGCTCGGCCTCTTGCTGCCGTTGATCGTTGCGCTCGTGCTGATCGTGGTCTCGCGCGGCCTATCGCCTATCCGTGCGCTTTCGCGCGCGCTGTCGACGCGCTCGCTCGATGCGCTCGAGCCCTTGCACCCGGACGGCTCGGTTCCCGAAGAGATTCGACCGTTGGTCGACGCGTTGAACGACTTACTACATCGGCTGCACGCTGCGTCCAGCGCGCAGCGCACGTTCATCGCCGATGCGGCGCACGAACTGCGTTCACCGCTAGCTGCGCTCAAACTTCAATTGCAAGCTGCCGAGCGCGACGGCTCGCTCAAGGGCGAAGGCGAAACGCTCGCACGCATCGAAGCGCGCTTGAATCGCATCATCCGCCTCGTGCAGCAATTGCTTGCACTAGCGCGCGAGGACGCGGAGCCATCGGCGCTGCTGGCGCCGGTATCGCTGCGTCGTCTTGCCGAGCAGGCCGTGGGGGACTTCTCGCTGATAGCGGAAACGAAATCGATCGATCTCGGGCTTGAGCTGACAGCCGCGGCAGGAGAAGAGGACCTCTTCGAAGTGCGCGGCGACCCGAATGGGTTGTCCGTACTCCTAAATAATCTCGTCGACAACGCGATTCGGTACACGCCGCAAGGGGGGCGCGTCGATTTGATTCTGCGCCGAATCGGCCCGCGGATCGACTTCGAGGTTCGCGATACCGGCCCGGGTATCGCTCAAGCCGAACTCGCGCGGGTCTGCGATCGGTTCTATCGCGGGGAAGGGGCGGCCGGGGAGGGCAGCGGGCTGGGCTTGGCGATTGCGTCTCGCATCGCAAGCCGCCACGGGGCCGAGTTGTCCTTGCGCAACAATGCAGATGGGATCGGATTGTCGGTCACGGTATCGCCGTTGCAGGCGGCTTCGCCTTAGTTTGCTTCTCGCGTTCGATTCTCGCGCTCAGTCCTTGCGCGCCAGCAGTTTCTCGATCCACGCTTGCGTTTCCCGATAGCCGCCTTCGCCGACATGCGTGTAGACGACATGCCCCTGCTTGTCGATCAAATAGAACGCGGGCCAATACCGATTGCCGTAAGCGTTCCAGGTCGCATAAGCATTGTCCTGTGCGACGGGGAATCGAATCCCGTACCGCTGAATCGCGTCTTTCACGTTTTCCGTGACGCGCTCGTTCGGAAACTCGGGCGTGTGAACGCCGATGACCGTCAAGCCTTTGCTTCGATATCGCTGATCCCAGTCCTTCACATAAGGCAGTGTATGGAAGCAGTTAATACAGCCATAGGTCCAAAAGTCGATCAGCACTACTTTGCCGCGCAACGCCTGCAGCGTGAGCGCGGGGCTGTTCAGCCAATGATCGATGCCCGTGAACTCGGGCGCCATGCGTTGGCCGGCGGCTGCGTGGGCGAGCCGATCGTCCGCGCGGCTGACGGCGGGCGTGCCGGCGGCCGCCGCCAAGCTCAAAGCGGCGGCCATGACTAGAGGGCGTGCTGATGTGCGCATTTGCATTTCCTTCCCGTTGCGTGGCAGTCAGCGATAGATACGCATTGCAATCGCCAACGGATGCACGGGTGAGGAAATGGCCGGAAGCTAGCTGCTCCTCATCGGTCGCCGCCTTCCTCTTGCCGCCGGTACTGCGCGGCGAGCTTGTCTTGTTGGGTGGGCGGCACAGGATCGTAATGGCTGAGCTCGATGTTGTAGTTGCCATCGCCCCCCGCCATCGCGTTCAGGCGCGATTGGTACTCGCTCAGTTCGGACAACGGCGCCTTCGCGGTCACCACCACCGATTGGCCGTTGAGCGTGCGCGAGCCTTGAACCTGAGCCCGCCGCGACGATAAGTCGCCAATGATGTCGCCCATCGCGGCCTCGGGCGCGGTCACTTCGAGATCGACGACGGGTTCGAGCAAAATCGGTTGCGCTTTGAGGACGGCGTCGATGAATGCCTTGCGGCCCGCGACGACGAACGCGACCTCCTTCGAATCGACGGGGTGGTACTTGCCGTCATGAACCGTCACACGAACGTCCTGCATCGGAAAGCCGGCGAGCGGACCGCTTTCGATGACTTGAAGGATGCCTTTTTCGACGGCGGGCATGAATTGCCCCGGAATTGCACCGCCCTTGACCGCATCGACGAACTCGTAACCGGCCCCGCGCGGCAGCGGCTCCACGCGCAGCATGACTTCGCCGAATTGGCCGGCGCCGCCCGTTTGCTTTTTATGGCGGTAGTGTCCCTCGGCCGCCGCGCCGATCGTCTCCCGGTAGGCGATCTTGGGCGGCCTCGTGACGACTGCGAGCTTGTATTGATCGGCAATCCGCTCGAGCATATGCCGCAAATGCAGTTCGCCCAAACCGCGCACGACGGTTTCATTGGTTCCTGCCGGATGCTCGATCCGCAAGCAGGGATCTTCGGCGGCGAGCTTCTGCAGGATCTCCCACAAGCGCTGCTCGTTGCCGCGCCGTTCCGGCTCGATGGCGAGCGCGTAGATCGAGCTCGGAAACTCCAGCGGCGCTAGATGGATGTCGCCATCCTCGGGGGCATCGTGCAATACGGCGTCGTAGCCGATCTCGTCGACCTTCGCCGTGGCGCATATGTCGCCCGGGCCCGCTTGCGCGATGTCGGCGTGCTCCTTGCCTTGGAGGCGCATCAGGTGGGCGACGCGAAAGGGGTGGCGCGCGCTGCCGATGTAAAGCAGTCCGTCGCGCCGCACCGTTCCCTGGTGGACACGGAACACGGCCATTTTGCCGATGTAGGGATCCACCACGATCTTGAAGACATGCGCGAGTACATGCTTGTCCGCGTCGGGCGCCGCGCGGACCGTTTCCCTCCGGCCGTCGACTTCGCGGTAAAAGAGGGGAGGGTTGCCTTCGAGCGGACTAGGCAGCAACCGCACCAATACGTCCAAAAGCTGCTCGATCCCCGTACCTGTTTCGGCCGAGGCAAAGCAGATCGGCACCAAATGCCCTTCGCGCAACGCTTGCTCGAGGGGCGCATGCAATTGCTCCGGCTCGATCGCTTCACCCTGCTCGAGATAAAGCTCCATCAAATCGGCGTCCAACTCGATGACTTGGTCGACGAGCGCGTCGTGCGCCGCTTGGACGCTGAGAAAATCGGCGTCGCCTGAAGGATTGAAAAAACAATCCACCACACTCTGGGCTCGCTGAGCGGGGAGATTGATCGGCAAGCAGGTTTTGCCGAACGCCTCTTGTATCTGCTCGACTAGCGCGGGCAAATCGACTTTCTCGCCGTCGATCCCGTTCACGATGATCATCGTGCAGAGTTTGCGCGCTTTGGCCCACGCCATCATGCGGCGCGAGGCCATTTCAACGCCGGTGCGCGCATTGATAACGAGCGCCACGGTCTCCACGGCAGCGAGCGCGCTCATCGACAGCCCGCAGAAATCGGGGTAGCCCGGCGTGTCGACGAGATAGACGCGCGTACCCCTGTAATCGAGGTGCGTCACGGCGGAGCTGAGCGAATGGCGGTATTTGCGCTCCAGCGGGTCGGAATCGCAGACGGTGGTGCCACGCTCCACGCTGCCGGCATTGTGAATGGCGCCGCTCCGATAGAGTAGCGCCTCGATCAACGAAGTCTTACCGCAGCCAGCATGACCGACCAACGCGACGGTACGAATGGCTTCGGGGTGATGGTCCATGGCCGCCCTCGTCCTGCGATCGCAATGGGGCCATTATTGGCGAAAACACGGCCCGCCGCCAAGTGGATGCGCGCCGATCGGCCGCGCGATAACCGCTTTACCTACCCGGGCAGGAAGGCTATCGCCGGATCGATCGTCATACTATTTTGGGGGCAGGAGCATTATAAATCGAGTTGTTATTCAGGATAAATCGATCCCTCCCGGTTCAAGCAGTTTCCACACCAAACATTCAAAACATAACAATTGTTAACGTGCAGATTGCAAAGCATCGCCCGCCGATGCGACGTCGGTTGGTTTGCGCATCCAGCGGAGCGGCGCGGTGCAGATTTCCACTCGTAGTTCGGGTTTTCGAGCGTCGAATTTCGAAAATGTGAAAAAGGACTGCGGTTTTCGGTTGTGGAATAGAAATCCTAAATTTTCATGTGCTTTCTTGACAGGGAAACCCTGACTCACTAAATTCTCTCTCAACTTCTATTCGAAAAAGTTCCCGCCGAGTCGGAGCGAATCGGTCGAGAGGCCGCCGCAGCGCGGCTCGTGCGGAAACGAGATTTTGATGCGGGGGCACGCGAGATGGAATGCGATCCGAAGCAAAACAGTAGTCATCGTTGCGTCGCGCGCAGCTTGCGGCGGCAGCGGCAATCGGCGCTTCGTCGTCCCGATCCGAGGCGGCCACATCGCGTCCCTGGGCGCACCGAGATCCATTCTTACCAATTCGCGTTTCGCGGGAAACCCCGATAGCTGCTCGGCAACGTAACGGCGCACAAAGCCGCCCCGATTTTTCCTGAAACTTTCGGTCATGGTACCGAGGGGTCACTGCATCCGATCGATGGGCGCGGCCACCCCGGCGGGCAGAAAGAATTACCAAGCTGTTCGGTTCAAGTAGTAGCGACGTGTTTATTCATTAAATAACCGAGGGCATAAACATGGGCGGCGACGTGGTGCGTTATGGGGACTCAATCGTGTTGAAAAGTTGTGACTGTAGCGACCCCTTGTATTTGGGGTTCGTCAGGCGGTTCGAAGGCCGCCGCAATCCGCTGCTCCTGTCGACCGAGGTATCGGAGGCCGATAAGCATCCGCCGAGCGATTATCAATGGCGTTTGCTACCGGTGGTGGGCGCGAAGCGAAAATGGGGCGATCCCGTCCAGTTCGCCGATCGCGTCCGGCTACAAGTGGTCGACGACAAGGGGAACTCGCGGATGCTCTCCGTGAGCCATTTGGACAATCGCTCGATCATGGCCGAACGGCGTCCGACGTGCGTCGACTCGTGCACCTGGTGGGTGACCTACACGAGCGAACTGCGGTTGGGGCGTGACGGCCGTGTCGGGCCTTCGGGCGATCTGTCGCCTCACCTCATGTACGGGGATTTGAACTACGTCGGCCTCGTCAACGGCGCGCGCTATCTGGCCGTGATAGACGACCAATACGGAATCCTGCGCAAGCGCACCGTGTTGCTCGACGATTTGCCCGGCACCGGAACGGCAACATGGTGGCGTATCCAACGGTCTCTACCCGAACGCGTTTCACCCGTGCGCACCGTGCAAGGAGCGTTGTCCGTACGCGCCGAGACAGCCCCCTCTCTGTCGATCGCTTAGGGCGCGGACGGGCGGCTCGGCGCGCTCGATCTGCGCTGAGCCGCCTAGCCCCCATCGCCAAGCCGGCGAAGCCGCGTTTTCAACGCTCACCTCTGCCAAAGAAGGGCGGCACTCGCGTTCGCGCATCGAACGCGAGTGCTGATGAGGCTCGCTGCGGTCAGAAACTGTGCTTGATCCCGACGTTGGCCACGACCGTTCTCGCCGCCGTAGCCGTTCCACCTGCAAGGATCGACGTCTTCAATCCTTCGAGCGGGTCCACCGTGCCGACCGCTCCGGCGTCGATGTACGCGAGTTGCTCGTATAACGTCGTGCGCTTCGAAAGGGCGTAGTCGTTGCTCAGGACCAGCGCTTTCGCTGCACTGTTGTGCGCACCCCGGTATGCGTTGTAGTAGCCGGCGAGCGTTGCCGTGTTCGCGCTACTCCACCGGTAGTCGATGCCCGCGCCGAACGAATGAACGGTGGAGAGGTCACTCCCGTTGACCGTGCGGTCGATCACGTCGACATAGTTGAACTTGCCGGTTACCGGACCATAGGGCACCGCGATACCGGCACTCCACAGCTGGCTGACGTTCGCGCCAGTCACGCTGTCTGCAATCGACTGATACGACACGGAAGCCGTGAGCGGTCCGGTATAGGTCGCGCCCAGCGAGATCTCGCTGCCGCGCTTCAGACTGCCTGCGACGCCGCCGAGCGAATAAGCCGCGGCCATCCAGACCGGGCCCAGCGTATTCGAGTATTGCACCGCGTTGCCGATGAACACGCCGACGTCGTTGCTGGGGCTAGTGCCCGCGCCCATTGCATTGCCCGGTGCGGCGAGCTGCGTATAGGCCCACGGATACAGACCCGACAAGTTCTCCTTCATGCCGCGCGGGTCGGTCGTCAGCGCGGCAAGCAACGACGGACTGTATTGGCGCCCGAGCGTCACCGTGCCCCAGCTCGTGCTCAAACCGACATTGGCCTGGCGCCTGAAGATTTCCGACGAGAAGCCGGGGCCGCTCGTCATCGTGCCTGAATTGCTACTGAAGTGACCTTCGAGATCGAATATGGCTTTCATGCCGGCGCCGAGGTCTTCGGCGCCGCGAAGCCCCCAGATACTGGGGCTGATACCGCCGGTCGCAAGCTGCACCTGACTGCCCGCGCCGGTGGCCGCGTGGTTCGTATAAAGCAGGCCCGCGTCGATGACTCCGTAGAGCGTCACCGACGATTGTGCGGCCGCTGCACCCGCCGCGCAGCCGAGCATGATCGCCACGAAACTTCGTCGATAGTACTGATTGTGCATGGTGTCTCCATCAATTTTTGAATTGGCCGAGCCGGGTCGGCTTCTTTGTCGAGCGATGCACGCATCTCCCGAGAGAACGGCGCCGCGACCGGATGCAACATGCATGCCAGTCTTTTTTGTTCCCGTTTCGATCTGATGGTTAGGAGACCTATGTATCGGGCGATGCCTGACAAGGCAGCGCGCAGAGCCGAAAACCCCTCGGCCCTAGCTCGTGCGCATCGAACAGCGGTGTGTTGTCTCGAGTGTTTCGTATTGCGACAACCTTGCGACAATGGCCGCACACCCGTGTGGCAAGACGGTAATCGTGAGAATGACCCGTGCAAGTGACGGCGAACGTTGGCCCTATCAACATGTACCGGACCAGTTGGGCCAATGAATAGGCGGGCGCTGCGGTGGCCGCGGCGATCGGAAGCATGCCCCCGAACGGCTGCGTTAGAACGTCACGGTCGTGCGCACCCCGACGACGAACGTATTGCGCAATGCTCGCGTTTGATCGTTCGGATTCTGGCCAGCACCTGCGTTGAAGGTGTATTGCGCGTCGCCTTGCACGACCCACCACGGCGTCACTTGATATTGGTACGTTGCTTCGAGCGCCGTCTCGCTGCCGCGCACGACATAGCCGTTGTCCGCGTCCAGTGCGCGCGCATGGCTGCCGATCTTCACGTATGCGAGACCCAAACCGACGCTGTCGTTGTCCCGGCCCTTGAACGGGGCTTTCATAACCATGCCCAGATTGGCGCTCATGCTGATGAGGTTGCGATCGCCGGGCGCGCCCATGACGCGCGCGAATACGCCGATGCTGCGCGGGCTGTCCGCGCCCGCGCGCCAAACCATTTGATCGGCGACGGCGTAAAAACCGTAATCGCCGCGGTGTTGCGCCGGGGCGCCGGTCGAAGCAGGGGAGGCGAGCGAGAGACCCGTGCCGTCCAAGCGCTGATCGGCAAACCGCTCGTTGTTGTACCAGAGGCCAAGCTTGTAGGTGCCGGGTAATCCGCCGCTTGCCTTGACCGCATCGGAACCGCCTTGACCTTGCGACGGCTGGTTGATCGCGTACTGCAGCTCGCCGATGTAAAGCGCCCCGTTATGCAAATTAAAGCGGGTGCCGCTGCCGTTCAATCGCTGCGGGTCGCCCTCGCCGGGCGCGGGATTGCCGTCGAATACGCCCGCCAGCGCCGTGAGAGACGGTGTGAGCTGCGCACGCACGCGCACGCCGAGCGAGGACAACGGGTAGGCCGGGCCGCCCGAAGGCATATCGTAGGAGGGCACGCCGGCCCACCCGAACATCGTGTTCACGAACGTGTTGGCGTACGTGCTCACCATGAATTCCTGGTCGAGACTTTGCTGCCCGACCTTGACATCGACACGATCGCCCAGCATCGACTGCTGATACCAGAGTTCCCACAGACGCGTGGTGTCGTCCGCCTCGATCCCGCTCGCCGTATTGAGCGTGCCCAGGTTGTATTGGCTCAGGTTGCGGCCGTGAATCTGCAGAGCGCTCACGTTGAAGCTGCCGCCGGGCAGGCCGAAGGCCTTGCCGGTGTCGATACCGAACGTTGCCGTGGTCACACCGTCGTACGCGCCGCCGCGTGCAAGGCCGCCGCGCAGGTTTGCGAGATATTCGCTCGTCTCGGTCAGCGTGAAGGTGGCGCCGTGCTTATCGAGCCACGGACGCAGCCCCCCCATGTCGCCCAGCAAATTCTGACGCGTGGCGAGGCTATCGGAGGCCTCCGGCGAGGGGGCCTGCGCGTTGCTGCCAGCTCCGGCAGATTGCGCGGAAGAATCGGGCTCGCCCGCGGCCAGGGCCGCGCACGATGCAAGTGTGCTCAAGACGAGCGCGGCGCAGCGGGTCAAAGGAAGCGAAGCGCTGCGAGCAACGGCTTGGGACATCGGAACTCCTTTATCTTTTTCATGACGCAACCGCACGGCGAAAACGCGGCGGCCAGCCCGGTTTGCGGAAATGACGCGTCGCGCCGTGTGCTCGAACGACGAGGCGCGAGACGGGACCGCATTTTACTCAGCAAATGCGGAAATTGAAACAATAATGCGATTGATTCGTATTGGCAATTGAAAGCATCGCGGCAAAGCCGGGGTACCGTCAGGCGCATTGCCCCCGCTAGACGCCTCCGTCCTCGTCGGGAATCGCGGCGAGCTCGGCAAGCCATGCGTCGGCGGTCGAATCGCTTGGCGCACGATAGTCGCCGCGCGGCGATAAAGAGCCGCCGGAGCCGACTTTGGGGCCGTTGGGCAGACAGCTTCGCTTGAATTGCTGCCCGCCGAAAAAGCGCAGGAGAAACACGCCAAGCCAAGCTTTGATCGCTCCGATTTCATAGCTGTGCCGCTTTTCGTCAGGCAAATCGGGCCATGGCCCCAGTGCGGCGTCTTGCCACGCCGTCCATGCGAGAAAGGCGACTTTCGAAGGCCGGTATCCGAAGCGAAGCAAGTAGTAGAGATTGAAATCCTGCAATTCGTAGGGGCCGACTTTGTCTTCGGTGCGCTGAATATCACCGGCTTCTCCCGCCGGGATCAGTTCGGGACTGATCTCGGTGTCGAGCACGTCCAGCAAAACGGCGCTGGCCGCGTCGCTCAAGGCGCCCGATTGCGCGCTGCGGCGGATCAGGTATTGAATCAACGTCTTCGGCACGCTCGCGTTCACGCCATAGTGCGACATTTGATCGCCGACCCCGTACGTGCACCATCCCAGCGCGAGTTCGCTAAGATCGCCGGTGCCCACGACGAGCGCGCCGTATTGATTGGCCATCCTAAATAAATGGCTCGTGCGCTCGCCGGCTTGCACATTCTCGAACGTGATGTCGTGCACCGGTTCGCCGTTCGCAAAGGGGTGACCGATATCCTCGAGCATGCGCAGGCAGCTCGGGCGAATATCGATTTCGCGCGTCTCGCAGCCCAACGCGGCGACGAGGCGTCGCGCTTGATCGAGCGTACGCGCACTCGTGCCGAACCCGGGCATGATGCAACCGATTACTGCCGTGCTGGGCAACCGCATCGCCTGAACGGCGCGCATGCAAACGAGCAACGCCTGGGTCGAATCGAGCCCTCCCGAGACGCCGATGACGAGCCGCGAGGCATTAGCCGCACGCATTCTCGTGACGAGCCCTTGCACTTGGATGTCGTAAATCTCGCGGCAACGCTCGTCGCGGCGCGCAGGGTCCGAGGGAACGTAGGGGAAGCGTTCGTACGTGCGCGAGAGCGGCAAGCGAATCGTGCGCGGTAACATCGCGGGCACCGATACCGTACGAAAGCGCGCGCAGGCATCGCGATGCGCATGCGCCGAATCGCCGAACGTCGTTTGCCTCATGCGCTCGCTGACGAGCCGATCGAGATCGAGATCAGCGACGACGCATTGCGGCGCGTCGAGAAAGCGTCGCGTCTCGACGAGCGCGTTCCCGTTTTCATAAACAATGCCGTGACCGTCCCAGGCAAGATCGGTCGTCGATTCGCCGTAGCCCGCTGCGCTGTATGCGTAAGCGGCCAAGCATCGCGCCGATTGATCGCCGACCAACGCACGGCGAAAATCGGCTTTGCCCACGGTCACGTTCGAAGCAGACAGATTGAGCAAAACCGTGGCGCCAGCCAAAGCCGCGAACGACGACGGGGGCACCGGCACCCATAAGTCTTCGCAGATCTCGACATGGAACGTGAGCAGCGGTTGCTGTTCGAAGCGAAACAGCAGGGCGCTGCCGCAAGGCACATCGGTTTGCCCCAGCAGCGAGATAGAGTCGCGCAGCAAGCGATTGCCTGGCGCAAACTGCCTCGGCTCGTAAAACTCCCGATAGTTCGGCAAATAGGTCTTGGGCACGACCCCGAGGATCCACCCTCGATGGATCACCGCGGCGCAGTTGAAGAGCAAGCCGTCGATCTCGAGCGGCAAACCGACGACGACCACCGATTCGATGTCGCGAGAGGCAGCCGCCACGTCGCCAAGCGCGGCGAGGCTCGCGTCGAGCAACGCTCGTTGATGAAACAGATCGTCGCAAGAGTATGCCGACAGGCCGAGTTCGGGAAACAGCGTCAATGCCGCGTGGCGCGCTTCGGCTTCTCGCATGAGCGCGATCGTTTCCTTGGCGTTCGACGCAGGGTCCGCCACATGGGTACGCGGCACGGCAACCGCGATGCGTGCGAAGTTGTGCCGGTACAAATTGAAGAAGCTCGGTCCATCGGTCATTGCGAATCCCCCCATGGTCGATAAGGCGTAATCGGCTAGCGTCAAGCGAAGCTTAGCGCGGAGCGGACTTCCCGTCGCGGCGCGTTCCCCGTATTCATAGCAGATCGGGGGCATCGCATGCCGTGCGCACACGCTTAGCGTCGCCCAGGGGCGCCCGGCGGCATATCGATCGGCCAACCGTTGACCTTCGTCAAGCGCCCAGCGTTCGCCCGTGCCTATAGTCGATTCATCGAACATGTTCATCGATTCGTCACTCGATACATAGGCAAATCAGGGAGAGTGTGATGTCGTCTTTAAAAAAACTGAAGATGGCCGCGCTAGTCGCGGCTGGCGCGGCGCTCGTTTCGATCGCTGCGGCTCCCACGTCGACGTTCGCCCAAGCGTCCGGCGCCAGAGGCTCCGGCGGCTATGGCTATGGCCCGGGCATGATGCGAGGTGGTAACGGCTATGGCCCGGGCACGAGGGGTGGCGGCTACGGGTATGGCCCCGGCATGATGGGCGGCGGCTACGGGTATGGCCCCGGCATGATGGGCGGCGGCTACGGCTATGGCCCGGGCATGATGGGCTATGGCGGCGGCTGGTTGGACGCGCTTGGGCTGAGTGACGAGCAGCGCACGAAGATCAATCGCATCCAAGACGATACGCGGCACGCGCACTGGGCGCTCATGAACAGCATGATGGACCAACAGGCCAAGCTGCGCGACTTGTACGAAGCACCGAAGCGCGATTCGGCGGCGATCGACGACACCTACAAGACGATCGGCGATTTGCGTCAAAAAATGATCGACTCTTCGGTCGAAGCGCACAAGCGGATGGAGGCGGTGCTCACTAGCAAGCAGCGAGAACAACTGCGCACCTATCGCGAGCAGGACGGCTGGGGCTGGTAAACGCGCGTAAAAAAAAGGCCGAACGAATCGTTCGGCCAAATCGCCTCGTCAGTCGGAGATCGATGCGGGGTCTTGCCCGCTTAGAGGGTGGGAGCGGCCGGGCGATGGTGCGCCCGGTACGCCGCCCGGCAATGGTCGAAGGAATCAGGCGCCGGTATGCGTCTCAGTGCGCCCGGCGGCTGCGACGTAGATGATCGAAGAGCACGGCCAGCAGCAAGATGCCGCCGCGAATCAAGTACTGATAGAACGTCGGCACGTTCAAGAGGCTCATCGCATCTTGCACCGAACCCATGATCAGCACGCCGACGAGCACGCCCGAAATCGTGGCCACGCCGCCCGTGAGCGACACGCCGCCGAGCACGCACGCCGAAATCACGCCCAGTTCGAGCCCGACCGACGTCTTGGGATCGCCTAGGCTCATCCGCGACGCGAGCATGACGCCGGCGAATCCTGTCACCAGCCCTTGCAAGACGAACACGACGATCTTGATGCGCGTGACCGGCAAGCCCGCCAGCAGCGCGGCTTCGCCATTGCCGCCGACGGCCAGCACGTTCTTGCCGAAAACCGTCTTGCGCAAGATGAATCCGAACAAGACGAAGCCGACGATGTTGCTCCAAATCGGATAGGAAATACCGAGGAACGAGCCACCGCCGAGATCGAAGAAGCGTTCTTCCGAAATCATGACGGCGTCGCCGTTCGACACGATGAAGGCGAGGCCGCGCACGACTTCCATCATGGCGAGCGTCACGATCAGCGAATTGATGCGATAGCGCGCCACCAACACGCCATTGACCAGACCGACGGCGCCGCCCGCGAGCACGCCTGCCGTGACCCCAAGGAACACGCTATGCGTGGCCGTGATCAGCGTGGATGCGACCACGCCGGAGAACGCCACGATCGAAGCCACCGAAAGATCCACTTCGCCAAGCGCCAGCACGAACATCATCGTGACCGCGATCGAGCCGATCAACGTGACCGACAGCAACAAGCCCTGCATGTTGCGGCTCGTCATGAAATCGGGCACCGTGAAGCACAGGACGATGAACAAAATCGCGAACACCATGACGATGCCGGATTTGTTGAGCAGTCGCCAGGTTTTCGCCGCATAAGCGGCCGGCCCGCGTGCAGCGGGTTGCGAAAGGGTTTGAGGTTGTTGCATGGTCTCGTCTCGTTCATTGCCGCTTGCTGCGCGGCAGGAAAATCAGTAGTGCCAATGAATCGGTGAAATCGATGCGTCAGCGGGGCAGCGCAAGCTTGATCAGTTGATCGGGGGTCGCTTGCTCCTTGGGCAGATCGCCCACGACACAGCCTTCCTTCATGACGATGATGCGATCGGCAACGCCGATCACTTCCGCCAAATCGCTCGATACGAGCAGCACGGTTCTGCCTGCTTCGGCAAGCCCGTAGAGCAGGTCGTAGATCTGCGCGCGAGCGCCGACGTCGATCCCGCGCGTGGGCTCGTCCATGACGAACACGTCGATCTGCTCGGCCAGCCAGCGCGCGAGGATCACCTTTTGCTGGTTGCCGCCCGAGAGCGTGCCGATCGGGGTATTGCCGTCGCGCGTCTTGATCGACAGCTTGCCGATGTAGTCTTCGGTCAGCTCGCGCTCGCGCCGTTCGTTGAGCAGCCAACGAGCGAAGCTCGAATGGCGCCGTGCGCTGATGTTCATGTTGTCGGCCACCGACGCGATCGCGACGATGCCTTCCTGCTTGCGGTCTTCCGGGCACATGGCGATGCCGGCCCGCACGGCGTCGCGCGGCGTACCGAAGCGCCTGGCGCGGCCATCCAATTCGACGTGCCCGGCGCTCGGCCGCACGGCGCCGCATACGAGCTTCATCAGCTCGGAGCGGCCCGCACCAACGAGGCCGAAGAAGCCGAGGATCTCGCCGCGGCGCGCGCTGAAGGAAACCGGTTGTGCCAAGCCCGGGCCGATCAACGCTTTGGCCTCGATGCGCACGTCGCCGATGGGACGCGCGCGATAGCCGTAGACATCGCGGATCGAGCGCCCGACCATCGAACTGATCAAGCGATCGCGATCAAGCCCGTCGACCGAGTCGAACGTCTCGATCGAGTGACCATCGCGAAACACGGTGACGCGGTCACACAGCTCGTAGACCTCGTCCATCCGGTGCGTGACATAGACAATGGCGCGGCCTTCGGCCCGCAGCCCGTTGATGATCTTGAACAACTGCGTGGTTTCGCGCGCCGAAAGCGAGCTCGTGGGTTCGTCGAAGGCGATCACGCGCGCATCGCGCATGAGCGCCTTGCCGATCTCGATCATTTGGCGCTGCCCGATCGAGAGATCTTTCACCTGCGCGCGCGGGTCGATGCGCTCGCCCAAACGTTCGAGCGTCTCGGTGGCGCGCGCGATCAGCGCTCGCTCGCTGAGCACGCCAAGACGGCTCGGCAACTGGCCGAGCATCAGATTCTCGGCCACAGTCAATTCCGGGACCAGGTGCAATTCCTGGTAGATGATGGCGATCCCGGCTTCGATCGCCGCCTTGGTGCCGGAGAAGTGCTGCTCGACGCCGCCGAGCTTCAACGTGCCCGATTGCGGCACGTTGACGCCCGAAAGTACCTTGAGCAGGGTCGATTTACCGGCGCCGTTCTCGCCCATCAAGCCGTGCACTTCGCCGGCGCGTACCGCGAACGACACACGATCGAGGGCGAGCACGCCGGGAAAACTGACGGTGATCCCGTCCAGCTGCAGGTATGACGAGGCCGGACCGGCGTTCGTCGCGTCCATGCGGCTTGCGCCGCTCTCTACCGTAGCATCGTTCGCGTCATGCATGACGTTTAAATCCCCAGTTCCTTGCGCACGTCGAGCCAGTTGGTACGCGTCATCAGCTTGCCCGTGGTTTGCGTATCGGCGGGCGGCTGCTTGCCCGTCTTGATCCACTGCACCAGGTTCTCGGCGCTCTCCTTGCCGTGGTTAGTCGAGCTCACCGCGATCGTGCCGTAAAAGCCCGTCGGTTCCTTCTTCTGGAACTCGGCGAATGCTTCGCCCGCACCGTTGATGCCCACGCCAATCACGTCAGCCGACGGAATATGCAACTGCTCCGTGGCGCGCACACCGCCCAGCACCGATTCTTCGTTCAGCGCAAAGATCACCCACTTCTTGATGTTCGGGTGCTTCGACAACACCGGAGAGGCTGCGACGAAGCCGCCTTCGTCGTCGGTCGTCTTTTGCGGCGCATCGAAGATGTTTTCCTTCTTGAAGCCGTTCGCGAGCAGCGTCTGCGTCGCGCCGTCCGTGCGCAGCTTGGCCGTCGGCAGTTCATAGTCGGAGATGCGGATCGCGCCCACTTCCTCCGGCTTCCAGCCGCGGCGCTTCATCTCGTCGGAGATCGCCTGGCCCACTTGATTGCCGATCTTGAACGCTGACATGCCCAGGTGAGGCACGTCGGCAAGCGGCTTGCCCGTGGAATCGACGAGTTGATCGTCCACGGTGACGAACTTCATGCCGTACTTCTTGGCGCGCGCTTGAATCGCCGGTCCAAGGCGCACGTCCGGGGCGCAGATGACAAAACCCTTCGCGCCTTGCGCGCCCAGGTTGTCGATCGCGCTCAAGACACGCTCGCCATCGGGCGTGCCGATGTTGACGACCGAGAAGCCCTCGCTCTTGCCAAGCGCGGTAGCTGCCTTCTCTTCGTTGATGAACCACGCCTGCTCGGGCATCTTCACCAGGAAGCCGATTTTCAAGGGCTCGTCTGCGTGGACGCCGAGCGGGACCGCGAGGGGAGCGGCCAAAAGAGCGGCCATCGTGGCACGCAACGTGAAGCGGCGAAGCTTGCTGGTCATACTAGTCTCCTTCTTGTCGGTCTCAGTGGACCGTGTTGTGACTCGAAACGAATCGGTAAGGTTAGTAGTCCTAAATAACTTCCTGCGTACCCCCGATAACGTGCTCATTCGAGCCTCGGCAGGCGATGAACGGGGAGGGAGCGGCGTCGAGGCCGAGCCCGATCCGACGACCGGCTCCGCCTTGGAATCGCTCCCGCAATCTATTCGACGAACGGTTCGAGAATCTCCCGTCTTCCGAGCAGGAAGGCATCGGCGACGATGCCGAGCGGGCGCACATCGACATCCCGCTCGCCGCGCTCGATCAGATTGCGCCAGTGAGCATAGAGCGACGGGTACTCATGCACCGCACCGAGCGCAACTTCGCGGCCGTCGATATGCAGGCGATTGCCGCCCTGAGACAGCAGCAGGACGCCGTCTGCCGTTTTGACCTCGATCTCCCAAAGCTCCTGCGGCCCATGGCGCCAATCGAACTCGACATGCACGGGCACGCCCGCCGTGTCGAACAGTTCGAGATCCGCCGAGATCGGCATTTGCCGGTTCGACGGAATGCCGAGCGTCGAGGACACGAGCGCCAGCTCGCGCGGCATGATCCAAGTGACGATCGATAGCGCGTTGATGCCGGGATCGAACACACCGAGTCCGCCCGGTTCCCAGATCCACGTTTGCCCAGGGTGCCAACGGCGCACATCCTCTTTCCAGCGCACGTTCACCGAGCGGATGTCTTGCGTGGCGAGCCAGGTGCGTGCCGCCTCGACGCCCAGCGCATGTCGCGAGTGCCAGCTCGCGAACAGCGTCAGGCCGGCGCAGCTTGCCATTTGCTCGAGCGCGCGCACTTCGCTCAAACAGCCGCCGGGCGGCTTCTCGAGCATGACGTGCTTGCCGGCGGCGAGCGCCGCGCGCGCCTGCGCGAAACGCGGCAATGGGGGGGCGCTCAGCGATACGGCTTCGACATGGGGCTCCGCGGCAAGCAGCGCTTCGAGCGTGGGGTAATTGCGCACGCCTTCCACGCTGGCATTGCGGCTTGCACAGGCCACCAGCTCGAAGCGCGGGTCGGCCGCGATCGCCGGTAGATGTTGGTCACGCGCAATCTTGCCGATGCCGACCAGCGCGATAGAAATCTTCTTCATCTGAGCCTCGGCGATCACAAGCCCCAACGCAGCGCGAGCGGGTTCGCTTCACGAGCGAGTTCCAGCAGCTCGGCGCGGGTGGCCGGCGCGAGCGGGTCCAAGGGGCGACGCACCGCGTCGCTCTTGATGACGCCGCCTTCCTTCATCACCGTCTTGGCCGCACGCAAGCCGCATTGGCGGTTCTCGTAGTTGATGAGCGGCAGGATCCGCGCATAACCGGCGCGCGCTTGATCGCGGCGGCCCGCACGATGATCGTCGAACACGGTGCGAATCAGATCGGGCAACAGCGCGCTC
This sequence comes from Trinickia sp. Y13, assembly GCF_029522115.1. Taxonomy (GTDB): domain Bacteria; phylum Pseudomonadota; class Gammaproteobacteria; order Burkholderiales; family Burkholderiaceae; genus Trinickia. The sequence goes on from NZ_JAKWFK010000008.1 coordinate 269,464, forward strand.
GACATCGTGCCGGTCGCGCCGGCATCGAGGTCCGGCATCAAGGTGATGGCTTCTTCGCCGTCGAACGGTCCTTCGATCGCATCGCCGCCCGCGGCGATCAGCGCGCGCAGCTTGGCGGCCGCCTGCGGCACTTCGATCTTGAAGTAGCGAACCAGGGGCAACTCGCGCGCGATTCTCACGAGGAATGGCACGCTCAACGTCACGCCCGAAAGCGGCGCGTCCTGGATCATGACCGGCACGTTCGCGGACGCCGCGACCTGCGCAAAGAAGTCGAACATTGCGTTTTCATCGACACGCAGCGTCGCGCCATGGTACGGGGGCATCACCATGACGATGCTGGCGCCGGCGGCAGCCGCGCGCTGCGCGCGCTCGGCTGCGATCTGGGTGCTGAAGTGGCTGCACGTGACCATCACCGGCACGCGCCCGGCCACGTGCGTCAAGCATAAATCGATCAGTACGTCGCGCTCGGCGTCGGTCAGAAGAAACTGCTCGGAGTAGTTCGCGAGAATGCAGATGCCGTCGACGCGTTGATCGATCATGCAATCGAGCACGCGGCGCTGGCCGTCGAGATCGAGTTCGCCGGTTTCCGTAAACGGCGTTGGTGCGACTGGGAATACACCCGAGAAAGGGCGGGTCGATACGCTCACTATTCGTACTCCTAATAAAAACTATCCATGCATCCGGTTCAGGCGCGTGAGACGGGCGCGCAACCCGAGCGGGGCTGCGCTGCTGCGTTCGTCCGGGGCGCCGTGCTTGGCGGGATCGCGCACGGCCGTGCTCCCGAGCCCCGAGCCATTCGATTTGCGCCGCGCCGCTTGCCGCTCGATCACCCGTTGCAGCAGGCAGAACACGCAGAGCAGGGCGCCGATCACGATGCGTGTCCACCACGAGCTGAGCGTGCCGTCGAACGTGATCAGCGTTTGAATCGTGCCGAGCACGCCCACGCCGAACACCGAGCCGATGATGTAGCCGACGCCGCCGGTCAGCAGCGTGCCGCCGATCACGCTCGCCGCGATGGCATCCAGCTCCATGCCCTGGCCTTGCAAGCCGTACCCCGACAGCACGTACAACGTGAACACGAGGCCGCCCAGCGCCGAACACAGACCGCCCAACGCATAGACGCCGACCTTCGTACGCGCGACCGGCAAGCCCATCAGCAATGCCGATTTTTCGTTGCCGCCGAGCGCATACACATTGCGCCCGAAGCGCGTGAAATGCGCCACGTAGATCGCAATCGCAAGCGTGACGAGGGCGATCAAAGCGCCTGCGGTGAGCGAGCCGCCGCCAAGCGGCAGGCTGTAGCTCGCCACCGCGTGAAACGACGGCTCGCTGATCGTGATCGATTGCGTGGTGACGAGAAAGCACGCGCCGCGCGCGAGAAACATCCCGGCAAGCGTCACGATGAACGGTTGCAGGCGCAAGTAGTGAATCAGTGCGCCCATCGCCGCGCCATAGGCCGCGCCGATCGCGAGCACGAGCGGCGCCACGGCCCAAATCGGCCAATGCCAGCGTTCGGCGCATACGGCGCAGACGATCGTCGTAAAAGCCACGACCGCGCCGACCGACAGGTCGATGCCGCCCGACAAGATCACGAACGTCGTGCCGATGGCGACGATGAGCAAGAAGGCGTTATCGACGAGCAGACCGAGCAGAACCTGCATCGAGCCGAAGCCCGTATACATGAACGAGCCGAAACCGAACAATGCGGCGAACAGCGCGATCGTGACGACGATAGGAAGCGTGCGCGGATCGAGAAGACGACGGATGAACGCGCTCATTGCACCTCCGTGCGGGCGCGAGTGGAAGAAGCCGACGCTGCGAGCCGTGTTGCCAGTTGAGCCAGCAACTCGCGCGCACGCGCCGATTGAATGACGCTCACCACGAGCACGACGATCGCCTTGACGACCAGCGTCGCTTCCGGCGGCACGCCGATCGAATACGTGGTGTATGTCAGCGTCTGAATGATGAGCGCGCCGAGCACCGTTCCGATGAGCGAGAAGCGCCCACCCGCGAGCGACGTGCCGCCGAGCGTCACGGCGAGAATCGCGTCGAGTTCGAGCAGCAGGCCGGCATTGTTGCCGTCGGCGCTGCGCACGTTGGAGCTCGCCAAGATGCCGGCGATCGCCGCGGTCAGCCCGCAGAATACATAGACGCCGAAGACGATCGCGCTCGAGCGCAAGCCGACCAGCCGCGCCGCGACGGGATTGACGCCGATCGCGCGCACCAGCAAACCGAGCGCCGTGCGATTGACCAGCAGCGAAGTGATGGCGACGACGATCAGCGCGATCCAGACGGCACACGGGACCATCGCCACGAAACCGTCCCCGAGCCGCAGGTAGCCGCGTGCGCCGATCGGAATGATCTGGCCACCCGTGAGCAGTTGCGCAACCCCGCGCCCGGCAACCATCAGAATCAGCGTTGCAATGATCGGTTGCATGCCGACGAGGGCGGCGAGCAACCCGTTCCATGCGCCGGCCAGCAGGCCCACGCCCAGTGCGGCCGCCAGTGCGAGGCCCACCCGGTTCGGATCGTCCGCCAACACCACGGCCGCAGTCGCCCCGGCGATCGCGACGACCGTGCCCACCGAGATGTCGATGCCCCGAGTGGCGATGACGAGTGTCATGCCGAGCGAGACGACGACGAGCGGTGCCGCGCGATTGAGGATGTCGATTGGCGCGCCGAACAAGTGTCCGTCGAGCACCGTGATCGCAAGGAAGTCGTGCCGGTGCACGACATCGAGCGCGAATAGCAGCAGCAGCGTGACGATGGGCCACAGCAGCGGATGGCGCGCGATCGTCTGCAACGAACGCGAGTTCATGCTTGGCCTCCGGCAATGAGTCGATACACTTCATGCTCGTCGAGCGCATCGCCCGAGAGCTCGGCAACTTTACGTCGATCGCGCAACACGGCGATACGGTCGCTCACGCGCAGCACTTCTCCGATCTCCGAAGAAATCAACAAAATGCCGAGCCCTTTCGCACATAGCTGCATGACGCGATCCATGATTTCGAACTTCGCGGCGACGTCGATGCCGCGGGTCGGCTCGTCCAGAATCAACATCTTCGGATCGATGGCGAGCCAACGCGCGAGCACCACCTTTTGCTGATTGCCGCCGGAGAGCAATTCGATCGGCTGCTCGATGTCGCGAGCGCGAATGCCGAGCGCCTTCACATAATGCTCGGCGATCCGCTTCTCTTTGGCGCGACCAAGCGGGCGCCACCAGCCCATTTTGGCTTGGAGCGCGAGCACGATGTTCTCGCGGATCGACAGCGCCGCGACAATGCCTTCTTTCTTGCGATCCTCGGGGCAATAGCCGATGCCGTGCTTCACCGCGTGGCGCGGCGAGCCGAGCTTCACCGGCACGTCGTCGACGGTGATCGAGCCGGTGTCGGCGCGATCGGCCCCGAACAAGAGCCGCGCAGTTTCGGTGCGTCCCGAGCCGAGCAACCCGGCGAGCCCGACGATGCGCCCCGATTCGAGCGTCAAATCGATCGGCTGCACCGCGCCGCGCCGGCCGATGCCGCGCATATCGAAGCGTGGCGACGTGCGTCCGGCCGCGCCCGCGCTTGCCGCGTCGGCCGCCGACGGCGAACGTTTACGTTCCGCCGATACCGGAACCTCGCCGACCATCTTGCGCACCAAGTCGTCGACGGGCAAATCCTTCGCCAAATACTCGCCTTCGCGTTGGCCGTTGCGCATCACGGTAATGCGATCGGAAATGGCGTACGTCTGCTCCAAGAAGTGCGTGACGAACAGGATCGCGATGCCTGACTGCTTCAACTTGTTTAGGACTTCGAACAACTTCGCCACTTCGGAATCGTCGAGGCTCGACGTCGGTTCATCGAGGATCAGCACGCGCGCGTCGACGCTGACAGCGCGCGCGATCGCCACCATTTGCTGCACGGCGATGGGGTAGGTATCGAGCGACTGTGTGACGTCCAGCGAGATATTCAACTGCGCGAGCGCCTCCTTAGCGCCCGCGTGAATCGCCTTCCAATCGATCGCTCCGCGGCGCCGCGGCTGGCGCCCCGCAAAGATGTTCTCGGCAACCGAGAGGTTGGGGCACAGATTGACTTCCTGGTAGAGCGTGCGAATCCCGGCCGCTTCGGCTTCGAGCGGCGCCGAAAATCGAACGCTCCGACCGTCGACGCGGATCTCGCCCGCGTCGTGCGCATGAACGCCGGTCAGCACGTTGATGAGCGTCGACTTGCCCGCGCCGTTTTGGCCCATCAACGTATGGACTTCGCCCGCAAACAGACGGAAATCGACGTTCGAGAGCGCATGCACGCCGGGAAACGACTTCGTCAAGCCGAGCGTTTCGAGTACGAGAGGGCCGGTCATGGGCTTCGCTCGCTTACCGGACGCGATCAGTACTTACGCTGCGGCAACACTTGCGCCGCGACGTTCATCGGGAACACCGTCTCGTTCGTAACGATGCGCTTGGGCAGCGTCTTGCCGGCGACGATGTCCTTCACGGCGCTCATCAATTGCGGTCCGAGCAGCGGGCTGCACTCCACGTCGACGTTGATCTTGCCCGCGATCATCGCTTGGAAGCCGCCCTTGGTGGCGTCGAACGAGACGACCTTCGGCTCGGTGCCCGGCTTCATGCCGGCTTCTTCCATCGCTTGGATCGCGCCGAGTGCCATATCGTCGTTATGCGCGTAGACGACGTTGATCTGCTTGCCGTACGTCTTGGCAAACGCCTCCATCACTTGTTTGCCGCCCGCGAGCGTGAAGTCGCCGCTTTGCGAAGCGATGATCTTGAACTTCGGATCGTTCTTGATGATTTCCATCAGACCGGCATGGCGATCGTTCGCCGGCGCCGAGCCGACCGTGCCTTGCAGTTCGGCGATGTTGATCGGGCCCGGATTGTTCTTGTACGTCTCTTCCAGCCAACGGCCCGCGCGGCGGCCTTCCTCGAGGAAGTCGGAGCCGATCATCGTGACGTAGAGCGACTTGTCTTTGACGTCGATGTTGCGATCGGTCAAGACCACGGGGATGTGCGCTTTCTTCGCTTCCTCCAACACCGGCTCCCAACCCGATTCGACGACGGGCGAGAAGGCGATCACGTCCACCTTCTGTGCAATGTACGAACGAATCGCACGAATTTGATTCTCTTGTTTTTGCTGGGCATCGGAAAACTTCAGATTGATGCCGGCGTCTTTCGCGGCCTGCTTGACGGAGACCGTGTTGGCCGTGCGCCATGCGCTTTCCGCGCCAACTTGTGCGAAACCGAGGGTGATCTTCTTGTCCTGAGCGTGGCTATCCACGACGACCGACATTGCAACCGCAACTCCGAGCAATGCGTTCAGCGCCAACCGTACCTTACGTCCCATGCTTGTCTCCGTTTGTCTGCGTGCTTGGTTTTGTTACATCGAACGAACTGCTCACCCGCTCACCGCGAGCGATCTCTCGGCGGCCCGCGACCGCGTCAATCGGTCGCAAACACCCGCCTCGCGCCAAAGTTGCCCTTTCCCGCTGTTCGGCGCGTGATTTTGTAAATAGCCAAACTATAGGCATCACCTTCCTTCGAAGCGATTAGCGTTTTCCCCAGCTTCGCTATCCCAATAGTCATGCTATTTCTATGTCCGATCTCAAGAAAAGTCGCCGCGAAGCCGCGTGATCGTGCCAATATATGGGAAGTTCGGGTGCCCGGCGTAGCGAGAAAAGTCATCTTACGATGAATCGCGGCGCAAGCAGTCGGATCTTCAATCGTTTTACTATATCTGCCTAAGACAGGCATCGAGCAATGACAGACAAACCCGCCAAGCTTCGCTCCGCCCAATGGTTCGGCACTGCCGACAAGAACGGCTTCATGTATCGCAGCTGGATGAAGAACCAGGGCATCCCCGATCACGAGTTCCAGGGCAAGCCGATCATCGGCATCTGCAACACCTGGTCGGAACTCACGCCGTGCAACGCGCACTTTCGCAAGCTCGCCGAGCACGTCAAACGCGGCGTGTTCGAAGCGGGCGGCTTCCCGGTCGAATTCCCCGTGTTTTCCAACGGCGAGTCGAACCTGCGGCCCACGGCGATGTTCACCCGCAACCTTGCCAGCATGGATGTCGAAGAGTCGATTCGCGGCAATCCGATCGACGCCGTGGTGTTGCTCGCCGGATGCGATAAGACGACGCCCGCGCTGCTGATGGGCGCGGCCAGTTGCGACGTGCCGGCCATCGTCGTCAGCGGCGGACCGATGCTGAACGGCAAACACGAAGGACGCGACATCGGCTCGGGCACGGTCGTTTGGCAATTGAGCGAGCAAGTGAAGGCCGGCCGCATTTCGATTCACGAGTTCATGGCTGCCGAAGCGGGCATGTCCCGCTCGGCCGGCACTTGCAACACGATGGGCACGGCATCGACGATGGCATGCATGGCCGAGGCGCTCGGCGTGACCTTGCCGCACAATGCGGCGATCCCGGCCGTCGATTCGCGCCGTTATGTGCTCGCGCATCTATCGGGCATGCGCATAGTCGAAATGGCGTTGCAGGACCTGCGGCTCTCCAAGTTATTGACGCGCGAAGCGTTCGAAAACGCGATTCGCGCCAACGCGGCGATCGGCGGCTCGACCAACGCCGCGATTCACTTGAAGGCTATCGCCGGACGAATCGGCGTCGAGCTCGAACTCGACGATTGGACGCGCGTGGGGCGCGGCACGCCGACGCTCGTCGATCTGCAACCGTCCGGCCGCTTCTTGATGGAAGAGTTTTATTACGCGGGCGGGTTGCCTGCGGTGTTGCGGCGCTTGGGCGAGGCGGGGCTACTGCCGCACCCCGATGCGTTGACGGCGAACGGCCATTCGCTTTGGGAAAACTGCAAGGAAGCGCCGATTTATAACGACGAGGTGATTCGCCCCCTCGCGAAACCGCTGGTTTCCGACGGCGGATTGTGCGTGCTTCGGGGGAACCTCGCGCCGCGCGGCGCGGTATTGAAGCCGTCCGCGGCAACGGCAGCGCTGCTCAAACATCGCGGCCGCGCCGTCGTCTTCGAAAACTTCGACGATTACAAAGCCCGCATTGCCGACCCTGAGCTCGACGTGACGCGGGATTCGATCTTGGTGATGAAGAATTGCGGGCCGAAGGGCTATCCGGGCATGGCCGAGGTCGGCAATATGGGCTTGCCGCCGAAGATCTTGGCGCAAGGGGTGACCGACATGGTTCGCATTTCGGATGCGCGCATGAGCGGCACTGCCTACGGCACCGTCGTCTTGCACGTCGCACCCGAGGCGCGCGCGGGCGGACCGCTTGCCATCGTGCGCAACGGCGATTGGATCGAACTCGATTGCGAAGCGGGGCGCTTGCATCTGGACATTACCGAAGACGAAATGACCCAGCGCTTGGCCGCCTGGCGCGAGCAGAACGCGCGGCCGAATGCGGCGGACGCCAGCGGCTATCGCAACCTCTATGTCGATCACGTACTGCAAGCGGACGAGGGATGCGATTTCGACTTCCTGGTCGGTTGCCGCGGAGCGGAGGTGCCGCCGCACTCGCATTGAACCCGCAAGGGCTGCATATAGTGGGTTCGGGCGCACCGCAACGCGGTTCAACGGCTGCGCGCCGAACCCCTCATCGGCTTAAAATCCGCCTTTGTGAATCACTCGATCGTTCGATCGTTCGATTCACGCCACGAAACCAGGGTGTGTCCGCGCCGCGAACGACGCATCCGAGCCAACATTTCATCACATCGAAGCATTCGTCGGGGCCGCGCGGCAGAGCGCGAATGTCATTGCGTTCCACGGTGATCGCGAGGACTTCACGCATAGCCTCAAGGCGATAGAAGACCGCGTAAAGCTGTACGACGTGGCCTAGCGAGCGAAAGCGAAATCCAGCGCGATCAAAAACCAGAACATGCTGGAGGTGAGACGAATGCCGGATGCGATCAAGAACGATCCCTATCGTTCTGTCCCAGACACAGGGCTATCGAGCTCCCGCTATCCGACATCCGCGTCTCTGGGCACTAAGATCGCACTGACAGACGGCCACCTAGATCAAGGCCGCCCAGGCTGCCCGATAACCAGAATCGTCTCGGCATCCGCCTTCGCGTGTTCCAATTGAACGAGACTCGCTTGCCGCGCCCCGAGCGGATCGCGATGCTCGATCGCCGTCAAGATCGCTCTATGCCGCGGCAATGAAAGGGCATGCGTATCGGGATGGCGGCTAGTCAGCTTGATCGATTCCATCAGCGCGAGCGACATCATGTTGCCGATGAAGGCGAGCATGTCGTTATGCGTGGCCGCCATCACCGCCCGGTGAAACTCGAGATCGGGCTCCAACAAATCGCTCGGCGTTTGCGCGCTTTCCATCCGCTCATAGCAGCGCCGAATGCGCACGACGTCTTCCTCGGTCGCTTCCGTGGCGGCAAGCGCGGCCGCTGCCGGTTCGATGATGCGGCGCACCGTCAATAGCGAACGGAAGAACTCGCCCTCGGGCGTCACGCTGATCGTCCAAAACAACACATCCGGATCGAGCATGTGCCATTCTTCGCGCGGACGCACGACGCTGCCCACGCGCGGCTTCGATACGACGAGACCCTTCGCCACGAGCACCCGCGTGGCCTCGCGCAGGACAGGGCGGCTTACGCCATAGGCTTCGCACAGCGTGGGTTCGGGCGGCAGCCGTTCGCCGGGTGCGAACTTGCCGCTGACGATCTCGATGCCGAGTTCTTGCACGATCCGCGCGTGCATGCTCTTGCGGTTCTTGAGATGTCGATAGTCCATAGAGTTCGAGATTGCGGCCGGCCGAGCTCAGCGTCAAATCCGATGCGCAACGCACGGCGGCATAGGCGGCGAGGTGTTCGCCAGCATAGCACAGGCAGTGTCCCCATTACGACCCGAATAACCCTCGATGCCCCCTATATTGCGGGGTCTTTTCGCAGTTCGGCCGGGCCGCGAAGGTTCGGAAAAAAACGGGAACGCGGCGGCGCGACGTGACATCTATCGCGGCAAGACCCACCCGTTTTTCTTCCTTGAATTGAATGGGCGAGGGCGCACCCCGACTTAGGAGAGACACGTGAACCTGAAACCGCTACCCAAGCTCTTGTTGGCCGTCGCACTCGCCGCGCCGGCGGCGTATGTGCAAGCGGGCGCCGACGCACCGACCGACGCCCAAATCGCCGCTATCGTCGTCACGGCCAACCAAGTTGACATCGACGCCGGAAAGCTCGCGCAGCAAAAAGGCAGCAGCAACGACGTCAAAGCGTTCGCGCAAACGATGGTGCGGGACCACACGGGCGTCAATCAAGCCGCCGCCGATCTGGTGCACAAGCTGAACGTCACCCCCGAACCCAATGCGACGAGCGCGTCGCTGAAGCAGGGCGGGGATGAAAATCTGGCGAAGCTGCGAGCGTTGAACGGCAAAGCATTCGACAAAGCATACGTCGATCACGAAGTGGCTTACCATCAAGCGGTGCTGGATGCGATGGACAAGACCTTGATTCCCGATGCCAAGAATGCCGAGTTGAAGGCGCTGCTCGTCAAAGTGCGGCCGGCGTTCGTCGCTCACTTAAGCCATGCCAAAGCACTCGATGAGCAACTCGATGGACACGGCCACGAATAAGCGGGGGCGGCGTTTTTGCGCCGTCACGGTGACGCTCTGCGCCGCCGCTGCGAGCGCGCTCGCGTTCGCACTTCCCGCATCGGCGAAGACATGGACGATCGCGATCGCCGACATGCGGTTCCAGCCTGCGAGCGCCACCGTCGCGCGCGGCGACACGATCGTTTGGGTCAATCATGATCTCGTACCGCATACCGTCACATCCGAGGGCTCAAGCTTCGACTCGCATACGATCGCGCCCGGCGGCAATTGGCGCTATCGTGCGACGGCGCCGGGACGCTACCCGTACGCCTGCACGTTTCATCCGACGATGCGCGCGACGTTGATCGTGAAGGGGAAACCATGAACTTGGACCTGGCCGCCGGCGACGCCACGGCGCCCGACTGGCAACTGGCCGACGATCGGGCGCTCGCGGCCGCGGTCGGCGCCGGCGAGCGCGATGCATTCGCCGCCTTGATGCGCCGTTACAATCGTCGGCTTTATCGGCTGGCGCGAGCCATCTTGCGCGACGACGCCGAAGCGCAAGACGCATTACAGGACGCCTACCTCGCGGCTTATCGCGCCATCGGCACGTTCCGCGGCGACGCGCAGTTGTCGACGTGGTTGTCGCGCCTCGTGTCGAACGCCTGCCTCGGACGCCTCAGACGCGACGCGCGCAGGCATGCCGCTGCGCCGATGGTCAGCACATCGGCGAACGACGGATCGGATCGCGAACTCATGGATACTTCCCACGCCGCCTCGCCCGACGACGCATTGATGCGCGCCCAGCTGCGCCGATTGATCGAGCGCAAGCTCGACGCGCTACCCGAATCGTTTCGGGTCGTCTTCGTCATGCGCTGCGTCGAGGAACTCAACGTGGAAGAAACGGCGCAGTGCCTCGGCATCCCCGAAGCGACGGTGCGCACGCGTCATTTCCGCGCGCGCAGCCTGTTGCGCGAATCGCTGGCTCAAGATCTCGACCTGGCCGAGCGCGATGTCTTTTCGTTCGACGGCGCCCGGTGCGACCGCATCGTCGCCACGGTCCTCGCGCGACTCGACGATTCGGCAAAGGCATGACGCAAGGACTGCCCGCACGATAGGGGTCGTAGCTGAGCGGGTTTCGGCTAAGATGCATGGCGATACCGCGAGCGGAGACCCCACATGGCAGAACCATTTCGCTTTCAAACCGTACCTACGATCGTCGTTGAATTCGGCGCGGCCCGGCGCCTGGGCGCGTTGCTGCGCGAGCGTTATCCCGCGCTCGTGCGGCTGTGCCTCGTCACCGACGGTTTTCTCCACCGCAGCGGGCTGCTCGCGCCCGCACTCCGCGATTTGGCCGCGAATGGATGGGAGGTGACGGTCCTCGATAACGTGGTGGCCGATCCGCCGGAGCAGGTGGTGCTCGAGGCGGCTTCCCATGCGCGCGATGCGCAAGCGCAGATCGTCGTGGGGCTCGGCGGCGGCTCGTCGATGGATGTTGCCAAGCTGTTATCGGTCCTGCTTCCCAACGAGCAACAGCTCGCCCAAATGTACGGCGTCAATCGAGTGGAAGGCGCGCGTGTGCCGCTCGTGCAGATCCCGACCACGGCAGGAACCGGCTCGGAGGTGACGGCCGTTTCGATCGTCACGGTGGGCGAGGCGACGAAGATGGGCGTAGTTGCCCCGCAGTTGCTTGCAGACCTTGCCATCCTCGATGCCGAACTGACGCTGGGGCTGCCCGCGGCGGCAACCGCCGCGACCGGAATCGATGCGATGGTCCATGCGATCGAAGCCTACACGTCGGCTCGCTTGAAAAACCCTATCTCCGACATGCTGGCGGTGCGCGCACTGCAACTGTTGTCGAGCAACTTGCTCACGGCATGCAGCAACGGCCAAGACCGCGCCGCGCGCGAAGCGATGTTGCTCGGCGCGACATTCGCCGGGCAGGCCTTCGCCAATGCCCCGGTGGCGGCCGTGCATGCGCTCGCTTACCCGATCGGCGGCATCTATCACGTACCGCATGGCTTATCGAACGCACTCGTGCTGCCGCACGTGTTGAAGTTCAATGCCGAGGCCGCCGCGCCGCGCTACGCCGAATTGGCGGACGCTGTGTTGCCCTCGGTCAGCGGCAACAGCGACGAAAAGACTCGTGCATTGATCGGACATATCGAGCATCTGATCGCCGAAACGGGCATCCCACGCACCTTACGCGCAGTGGGGATCGAGCGGGAAGGACTGCAACGCATGGCGCAGGACGCCATGCTTCAGCAACGCTTGCTCGTCAACAATCCCCGGCCCGTTGCCGAAGCGGATGCGTTGGCGATCTACATCGCGGCGTTCTGACGTCGCACCCCCGTCGATGAGTCGCCGCTTACCCGCGCACGAGTGTGCCTACGCGCACAGTAACGCGTGCGCGCATCGATTACGATTTCCTTACGCATCGTAAGACAGACAAGCCGCACTTCTTGGCGCGCTTCATAGCGCTCTGAGGCGGTCGTTCGCGTTCGCAGTGTCCGCACTGCGCGCGGCGGCTTGCGTCGGTCTGCGCGCCCCCGCGCAATGCCGCTGCAATGGTATGGCTGCTTTGCCGATGCGCCCCCATGGCGTCACGCTCGACAGCTCGCAATGCTTGCTGGGGAGACGTGCGCCCTTCGCTCGCCATCGTCCATCGGAGCCTCTTGTGAAGATTCTCCACCTCGCTATTCGTCTAGCGCCGTCCGTCTGTGTGGCGGCGCTGCTCACCGCAGGCGCCCAGGCGGTCGAGCCGCTCGCGTCGAGTGCCAAGCCATCGGCTCGACCTCATCGCGTCGTCCCCCCCCCGAAACCCATCGTCGTCACAGAAATCATGCCGGGCATTCCCGAGCATGAAAAGAGCGTGACCGAGCAGGGCAAAGGCAAGCCGCGCGGCTTCGATGCGCGCCGCCATCGGTTGCCGAACGGCAACTACAAGCGCGACTGAATAGGGGACCACCATGAAAAGAATATTGCTCGCATGCCTATTGTCGATCGGTCTTTTGACCGCGCAATGGCCCGCCACCGCCCAGGCTCAAACGACCACCGCCAACGTGCTCGTGCTTTACGACGCGCCGCCGAACGACCCGTACACGAAGCTCGGTTTCGCATACGCGATCATGCTTCGCAACTTGCTCGGCCACTTCAACACCAATGTGACGCTCGCTCCCGTTTCGAGCTACACGGCCGGCAATGTCGAGAACTATCAGGCGACGTTCTATCTGGGGAGTTACTTCGATAACGCCATCCCGGCCGCGTTCCTTGGCGACGTCGCCAAGACGAACAAGACGGTCGTATGGTTCAAGTACAACCTATGGCAGCTCGCATGGGATTCGACCTATGGATTCACCACGCGCTATGGCTTCACGTTCACGGGCCTGCGCGGACTGGCCACGACGCCATCGAGTTCCAATCCGACGCCGGACTTCTTCGACACGGTCACGTACAAGAACCAGAACATGGTCAAGTACTACGCGTTCAACGCGAGCACGGGGGTGGTCAGCGCCGACCCGGACATCGGTTTAACCGCCGTGGCCGATGCCACCAAGGCCACGTCGCTCGTCACGATCAAGGACAGTCAGACCGGCGCGCAAGCGCCGTACGTCATGCGCTCGGGCAACTTCTGGTATTTCGCCGATATGCCGTTGTCGTACATCGGGCCGCGAGATCGGTACCTGGTCTTGTGCGATTTGTTGCACGACATCCTCGGCACCAATCAGGCGGTGCTGCATCGCGCGCTCGTGCGCTTCGAGGACGTCAATGCGTTCACCACGACCGCATCGATGAAAACACTGACCGATTACCTCTACAACAAGCACATTCCATTTTCGATCGCCACCATTCCATTGTACGTCGATCCGCTCGGCGCATACAACGGCGGCGTGCCGCTGACGGTGCACCTATCGCAGGCGACGGGGCTCAAGCAATTGCTCAACTATGCGCTTGCGCGCGGCGGCAAAGTGCTGATGCACGGCTATACGCATCAATACAACTCGACTCCCAATATCGACAACGCGGTGAGCGGCAACGATTATGAGTTCTGGCTCGCAAGCCAAAACCGCCCGGTCGACGAAGACTCGGTGCAATGGGCAAGTGGCCGGCTGAGCGCCGGTCTGCAGGAGTTCAAATCGAACGGCTACACCCCATTCGCATGGGAAGCGCCGCATTACCAGTCTTCGCCGCTCGCGATGAAGGCCGTTCCGCCGTTGTTCAAGACCACGTATCAACGCGCCGTGTATTACACGTCCGACACGCCGGTTTTGAATTCCACCGCGGCCAACCACGACTATGCGGTAGGGCAGTTCTTTCCGTACATCATCAAGAGCGACTACTACGGGCAGCGGATCATTCCCGAGAACCTCGGCAACATCGAGTACAACATCTGCTCGATCGATCCATTCTCATGCATGACCTATACGTGGAACGACCTCTACACCAACGCGCAATATGCGTTGGTCGTGCGCGACGGATTCGCATCGTTCTTCTTCCACCCGTTCTGGCTTGAACCCGATCTCGGCACGCCGGGCTTCCAAGACTTCAAGAACCTCGTTCAGGGGATCAGCGGGCTCGGCTTTACCTGGGTGGCTGCCGATACCGTGCAGTGAGTCATCGATAGGAGCATGGAAGGCGGCGATGCAGGATGCGAGCGCGTCGCCGCCCTCGGCAACAACATCCTCAGGTCTCCGAACTCGCCTCGCTAAGCGGCATGCGTTCGGGCGGCCCCGGCCTGCCCAATAGGAATCCCTGTATTTCCGGGCAGCCGACCGCACGCAGAAACTCCAATTGTTCTCGAGTTTCCACGCCTTCCATCACGACGTTCATCTCGAGCGCATGCCCCATCGCGACGATCGCTTTAATGACCGCGCCGTTCATCGCACGACCGTCTTTCGCCGTCGTCTTCTGCAAGAACGAACGATCGATCTTGAGCGTGCTAACGGGTAAGTCTTTCAAATACGCCAACGACGTGTAGCCCGTGCCGAAGTCGTCGATGGCAAGGCAGATGCCGCGTCGGGCGAGCTCGTGCAGCAAGCCGACGATCTCCGCTTGCTCGTTCATCGCGACGCTCTCAACGATTTCGAGTTGCAACCGTTCCGGCGGCAGTTGGCTATCCTCCAGCGCAGCGTCGAGATCGGACAGGAAACCGGGCGCCAAGCACTGCCTGGCCGAGATATTCACGCAGACGCGCCCGAACTCAAGGCCGCTATCGAGCCAACGGCGCGCTTGCGCGCAAGCTTCGCGCAGCCCCCATGCGCCGATCGGCGTAATCAGGCCGGACTGCTCCGCAAGCGCAATGAATTCCGGCGGCTCGATGATTCCGCGCTCGGGGTGCCGCCATCGAAGCAGTGCCTCCACGCCCACGATCGCATTGCCCGCAAGCTTCCATTGCGGCTGGTAATACAAGCAGAATTGTCCGTGATCCAAGGCATGCCTCAGATCCGTGAGCATTTGCAACTGCGCAAGCGCCGACGATTCGACATTGCGATTGAAAAGCTGGAAGTTGTTCTTGCCATTGTTCTTCGCGGCATACATGGCGAGATCGGCAAGCGATACGAGTTGGCGCGGGTCCGCAGCGTCGTCGGGATAGACGCTGATGCCGATGCTCGGCGTCACGCAAGCTTGATGCTCTTTGTAATCGACGGGCGCGGCGACGACATCGAGGAGCGAATGCGCGATGCGCACGACGTCTCTGATCTCGTCGACTTGCTCGATCACGAGCGCAAATTCGTCGCCGCCCAACCGCGCGACGGTATCGCTCGACCGAACCTGCTGCGTGAGACGCTGAGCGACTACTCTCAGCACTTCGTCTCCGCCCAAGTGCCCGAGCGTGTCGTTGACGAGCTTGAATCCGTCGAGGTCGATATACAAGACCGCGACTTTCTTTCGGGTGCGGGCCGCATGCGCAATGGCGCGCTTCAGGCGTTCGTCCAGCACGGAACGATTGAGCAACCCGGTCAGCGCATCGTGCGTCGCGCGATGTTTCAGGCGCTCCTCGGTCTGTCGTCTTTGGGTGACGTCGGAGAAGATCCCCGCGTAGTGCAAGACGTTTCCGTCATCGTCACGAATGCTCGCGATCGTCAAGTATTCGAGGTACAACTCGCCGCCTTTGCGCCGGTTCCAAATCTCGCCTTGCCATTGGCCGACGCTCGTCAGCGATTGCCAAAGATCTCGGTAGAACTGCGCCGATTGGCGCCCCGATGACAGCAAACTGGGGTTGCGCCCGACGATTTCTTTCTGCGTGTAGCCGGTGATGCGACTGAAGGCGGGGTTCACGCGTTCGATGATGCCGTTCTTGTCGGTCACGACGATCCCTTCCAGTGCCGACTCGATGACGCGATCGGCCAAGTCGGTGCTGCTCGGCGATGCCGCGGTCGTCTCGGCTCGACCGAGCAGCACGTTTCGCAACTCCTCGAGATATTCGGTGCGAACGAACTGCAAGATGTCCGCGAATCCAACGAGCCCGGAACAGCGGCCCTCGCGGTCCAGCATGCCGATGTGCCGGGTGCGGCCCTTCAATATGCATTGCTGCGCGGCATACAGGCTTTCCGTTGCCGCTAAGGTCTCGAGCGGCCTGCCGGCGATATCGCCCACGGTTCCGCGGTGCGTGTCCTGCGCGATCGATGCAACGATGTCGCGCTCCGTGAGGATGCCTGACGGGGAATCGCCATAGTCGACCACGACGGCATCGACACCGCTGGACAGCATGAGCGCCGCGGTTTCCTGCACCGATGCATCCCAGCGAGCCACGAGAGGCGAGGGCACCCCTAGCGACTCGATGGGCTTTAATCGCAGCAGGAAATGGGAGAAATCGATGCTGGGGCTCACGATCAGGTCGGACTGACTCAACACCCCGATCGGCATCCCATTCTTGACCACCACGACATGACGGACGCCGGAACATCCGAGCCGCGCCGTGACTTCGCCCGCCGTTAGGCTTGCGTCCGCGGTAATCAACGGGCTGCTCATGATGCCGTCGAGCGCACGCTCCGGCCCGAAGCCGTTGGCCACGGCCGATAGCGCATCCCGTTCGGTCCAGATACCGGCTGCGATGCCGTTGTCCTGCACCACGATCGCGCTGCAATCGTGAGCCGTCATCCGCCGTGCAGCTTCCCGCACCGAGGTCTGCGCCGGGCACGAGAGCAGGGCGGCAGTCAGAATTTGCTCGATGGGAACGTCGTAATTGATGGAACGCATGCGCTGAGTGACTTCGAAACCGAAAGAATCCGTTGAGATGTCCGCCATGCTCGATCCTTGTGGACCGATCGGTATTGACGCAAATCAACGTCGACGCGGCGGCCTCGCATTTGCGAAGACTCCACGACGTTCGACCGGTCCCGGCCTAGGTTCGCGCAGCCGCGACATGCGTAGGCGAGGGGCGCAAAACTCGCCGCACACTCGACGCTTTACGCTTTTCATCGCTTTACGTTTTTTGCCGCATGGCTCACCATTTTGGGCCGAACGCCGAAGCGGCGAGGTGAAGCCGCCGGTTTCCCGGCTTCATCGATGCCGTGCCACCCCAAGCTCACACCAAACTCGTCGAGTGATCGAAACGCCATGAGCACGCCCAACCGTAGCACCCCAAACGGACCGGACCCCACCGCGATGCGCACCGCCTTATGGCGAGCGCTGCATCTTCTGGTCGATTCGCCGCCTCATGTCCTCGCCGACGACATCGGCCTGCGATTAATCGCGCCCGAAGACGGGTGGCGCGACAGGCCGGACATGCACCCGGAAGGTACTCGAGGGTATCGCGCCTCGATCGTGGCCCGCGCGCGTTTCGTCGAGGATTTGGCGATCGAAGAATCCGCGCGCGGCATCGGGCAATACGTGCTGCTCGGCGCGGGCCTCGATACGTTCGCTCAGCGCAAGCCCGAGGTCGCATCCCGTTTGCAAGTGTTCGAAGTCGATCAACCCAGTGTGCAGCGGTGGAAACACGAGCGTTTGACTGAGCTCGGCTTCGGCATCCCGCCTTGGCTTCGTCTCGTCCCGGTGGACTTCGAGGCCGGCGCCTCATGGTGGGACGAACT
The DNA here is from genome assembly GCF_029522115.1 of Trinickia sp. Y13. Classification (GTDB taxonomy): domain Bacteria; phylum Pseudomonadota; class Gammaproteobacteria; order Burkholderiales; family Burkholderiaceae; genus Trinickia. The sequence goes on from NZ_JAKWFK010000008.1 coordinate 287,009, forward strand.
GCTCGCCAACGGCTTCGACGCAGGCCAGCGAACATTGGTGTCGTCGACGGGCGTGTCGATGTATTTGACGCGCGAAGCGATCGTCGCCATTCTCTCGCGCGTCGCGGCCTTGCCCAAGGGCTCGACGTTCGCCATGACTTTCCTGCTGCCGCTCTCGCTGCTCTCTGCACAAGAGCGTCCGCGGCATCAAGCCGTCTATGATCGCGCACGCGAAGCCGGTACGCCGTTTCTCAGCTTTTTCGAGCCAGAGGAAATCGTTGCGCTTGCGCTCGAAGCTGGATTCTCGTGGGCTCGCCATGTATCGACGGACGATCTGACGCAGCGCTATTTCGCGGGCCGCACCGATGGCCTAAAGCCTGCCGTCGGCGAACCGTTTCTGCTAGCAGGCACCTAGCGGAGCCGTATCGTGCGAGACCCGCCGTTCGGGACGGGCAACCCTGCGCTCGCCGCATGCGCAATTTTTGCAAAGTAGCGATGCATCGCCGAATTCAGAATCGTGGCTGGCTTATCACTCGTTCAGGAGATGAACATGCTCGACCACGTGTCGATCGGTGTGCGCAATATCGCGAAAACGAAGTCGTTCTACGATGCCGTCCTAGGTGCGCTCGGCTACCGCTGCCTGCATTCTAGCGAGAGCTCGTTGGGATACGGCGAGCAATCCGTGCAGTTGTGGATTTCGCAATCGGATCGGCCAGTCGCGCCCGACATGGGGTCGGGCCTGCACTTTTGCTTCTCCGCGCCGACGCGTGCCAGCGTCGACGCGTTCCATGCGAACGCGCTCTTAGAGGGCGGTCGAGACAACGGTACGCCGGGATTGCGCGCCGACTATGGATCGAATTACTACGCGGCGTTCGCGATCGACCCGGACGGATACCGGCTCGAGGCCTATTGCAGCGCTAGCTAGCGAACTGCTCCCGACGTTGCATGCAACGGGCCGGCGGCGATCAATATCCGTTCCGCAGCCGGTCCTCCACGAGCGCCGCGTGAGGCCGGGGTAGCGTCAAGTCCCGCTCGCCCGCACTGCGGCCTCGACGTACCTGCGTCCTCCCGCCGCATAGCCGAACCAAGCGGATACAGCGCAGATGGCGAGGCACAGAAAGGCAAGACTGTGAAGCGATCCCGTCGCATGCAACAGCGAGCCCGCGATGAACGGCCCGCTCGACGCGAGCAGATAACCGATGCCTTGCGCCATGCTCGACAACTGCGCCGCCACGTCGGAATCGCGCGAACGTAAGCCGATCACCGTCAGCGCCAGCGTGAACGAGCTGCCCTGTGCGACGCCGAGCAGCAGCACCCAGCCCCACATCGTCGATAGCGGCGCGAAGAAGCAGCCGAGCAGGCTCATACCTGCCAGCGCCAGTGCGATGACGTTCACCGCGCGCTGATCGCGAAGGCGGGCGAGGGCGAACGGCAACAGCAGCGAGGCGGCAGCTTGCGCGACGACGCTGAGCGACAACATGAGCCCAGCTTCGACGGCGGTCATGCCGCGCATGCGCAATACCGTAGGCAACCAGCCAAACACGATGTAGGCGAGCGAGGACTGCGTCCCCATGAACAGCGTGATTTGCCAAGCAAGCGAATCGCGCCACAACGAACGCACGCGCCGCCGGCTTTGTGCCGCTTGTGTCTGCGCGGGAGGCAGTTGCGTGGACCATACGAGCATCGCCAATGCCACGGGTGCCGCCCATAGCGTCAAGGCCCATGCCCACCCGTCGCCTTTGGCATCGCCTAGCCACCCTGCGATGGCGTTGGCGGCGGGCGCCGTGACGGCCGCCGCGATGGCAGCGCCCGCACCCATGGCCGCGCTATACAGCCCAGTCATCAAAGCGACGTGCTCAGGAAAGTCGCGCTTCACGACACCCGGCATCAACACGTTCATCAAGCCGATCGAGAAGCACGCGATGACCTGGCCCAGATATAACGTTTGCCACGCGGGCACAACGCGCAACGCGGTGCCCGCCGTGAGCAGCGCCAGCATCCAGAGCAAGGCGCGCTCGCTGCCTACGCGGCGCGCCAGCATCGGCGCCAGCGGACCGAAGAGCCCGAAACACAACGACGGCAACGTGGTCAGTAAGCTGGCTCCCGCCGCGGAAAGGTGAGTGGCTTTAGCCGCTTCTAAAAGAATCGGGCCGACGCTCGTGATGGGCGTGCGCAGCGAGAATGCGATCAATGCGAGGCTTGCCGCCAAGATGATCGGGTGGGTATGGGAATGCTGTGAGTCTGTCACTTCTGCTAAAGGATCTTGTGGCGCGACGGTTCGTCGACGTGAATTCAAGCGTGGAGGAGGCCCCGACGTAAGCGAGGCAATTCGCAGAGCACGGCGATCCGTATGTCGCCGAAACGGCGCGCGATCGTCGGACGATAGTGTACTTCCGATCGGCGGCGGAAGTTTCCGGGATGCGCAATGGGGGGAGCGAAGGCGAGCGTGTGCCGCCAGCGCGGGGGACTACCGGCCTAGGAGGCGGCTGCAGTCATCGTCGGGGGTAATTTGCCGGTCGATTTGACAACGCAGAAGACGCTGGCGCCGTTCGCGCAGCCGCTTCTCTCGCACGCGTTCATCGTGCATGCGTTGCTCTTGTTGACGTTCGTCTTGCAAGCGTTCTTCTTCTAAGCGTTCTTCTTGAAGGCGCTCTTGCCGCAATCGTTCGTCGCGCAGCCGTTCTGCCCGTAATCGTTCTTCGCGCAACGCATCTTGATGCAGCGATTGCTGATGTATCCGTTCTTGCCGAATGCGCTCGGCTCGGAGACTATCCTCGCGCGCATCGACAAGAATCAGGCGAGCGCGCCCGGAGACATCTTGCGGCTCGTCAGCGGACGGCGGCATCGGTTGAGCGAAGGCGCTCGCGGACAGGAGCACGAGCGCGCAGCAGGCACGAAATGCGAGGGCTAGCGAGGGGAAGCGCAAGGTAATCTCCGGTCGATCGAGCGCCCCCATCGTCCCACTTGGGCGGCGAACGCGCCTGCGCCGAATGCGAAATTGCATGCCGCGAGGCGACACGCCGCTCGTTCGGACGCGCGCTACCGGTCTCGGCGCCTACTTAACCGTGAAAGCGTAGTGGCCCTGGGTACGGTGGCCGTCGGTCGAGACGGCCGTCCACGCTACCGTGTAGCCGCCTGGCGCGAGCTCGGCCAGCGCGACGGACATCCGCTTCTTGTTGGCGGCATCCACGACGGCCTTGCCAGCGGTGATCGCTTTTCCGTGGCTATCGGTCACGGCGATCGTGCTGAATGCAGGCTCGAGACGGTCGTCGAAATCGATGACCACCTCTCTTTGCGAGGCGCTGACCGTGGCGCCGGCGGGCGGCGTTCGGTGCGTGGGATAGGCGTGCGCGTGGGCCAGTTGCGCCGCGCTCAGCAAAAGCGCCGCAGCTAGGCCGCGGACCCAGCGAGTATTTTGCGTAAGCGTTCTCACGGTCGGTCGATGATCAGTCAGCAAATCGGGAAGCATGAGCCTTGACACCGTAGCGGCGAGGCTCGAGTGGGCAAGGAAACGGAACGGATTATGCCATGTGGGGCGGATGCGGAGCAGGCAACCCGCTGCGGCAACGCGTCCCCTCGTCGATCCTCGGACCACGCGCGGCCGGCCATCCCGGCATTTTACGTATTCCGCTAAGATCGACCGAAAACCGCCGGCCGCTGCGGCTGCGGCGCTCCATCAAACCGGTCCCCAAGCCCAAGCCCAAACCAAACCAAGATCGAACGCGCAATGGATCGAATCGACGCTATGAAGGTGTTCGTCGCCGCCCTCGACGAGGGCAGCCTCGCGGGCGCGGGCCGCCGGCTGGGCCGCTCGCCCGCGGCGGTAAGTCGTGCCATTGCGTTTCTCGAGGCGCACACGGGCACCGCGCTGCTGTACCGCACGACGCGCACGGTGCGATTGAGCGAGGCGGGAGAGCGCTACGCGCAAGCGTGCCGGCGCATCCTGTCCGATCTCGAGGAAGCGGATCTGCTCGCGGCGAACGCGCATTCCGAGCCGCGAGGCTTGCTCGGTGTGACAGCCGCCGTGGCAGTAGGCGAAGAAGTGCTGAGCCCAATCGTCGACGCTTTTCTCGACCGCCACCCCGACGTGTCGATCCGTCTGCACCTACTCGACCGGCCCGTGAGCCTGATCGATGAAGGCATCGACCTGGCATTGCGGATCGCGCATCTGCAGGACTCGACGCTCGTCGCGATTCCGGTGGGCGAGGTGAGGCGGGTGGTGGTCGCCTCGCCCGGCTACCTCGCCACGCATCCACCGATCGTGACCCCCGCCGATCTCGCCAATCACGCCATCATTTCGATGACCCATTTCGGGCTCGATTCGTGGAGCTTTCCCGCAACGCGGCGCTCGGCGCTGCCGCAAGCCGTGCAGTTCGCGCCACGCTCGATCGTCAATACGATTCGCGCGGCGCTGGCTTCCGCCGTAGCCGGGCACGGCGTCACGCGCTTGTTTTCGTACCACGTGGCAGAGCAAGTCAAGGCGGGAACGCTGAAAATCGTGCTGCGCGACAGCGAGCATGCGCCGATCCCCGTCAATCTCTTGACGCCGCATGGGCGACTTTCCGTGCCGAAGGTGCGCAGCTTCGTCGATTTCGCGGCGCCCCGCCTGCGCGACTACTTCAGCGAAGCGCGGCGAATCACAGCCGCCGATTGACCGGCTGCCGTTCGATCGATTCGCGGAAGAATGACTTACGCGCCGCGGCGATTCTCCCGCACCGCAACATCGGCTAGAGTGAGTTTCATCTTCATCGGATGCTTAATTGCATCGGACCCAAGGGAGTCGCCACGCAGCACACCGCGTTCGCTTGGGCCGCGGACGGCGGCGCAATCGATCGCGTCGGCCCGTCGGCCGGTTTTTCACGCGGAGCGCGAAATGAACTCACCAGCCTCTTCTCCAATGGTTGCGCTCATCGAGCCGCATCCACACCAGCCGCGTCCACAGCCGCTCGGCTATGCCGAACGCAACGCCCGGTATTGGCGTCGCAATCTAGCCGTCTGTGTGTTCGGCTCGTTCACGACGCTCGTGAGCCTGAGCATGCTGCTGCCGTTCTTGCCGCTCTACGTGAGGCAACTCGGCGTCGACTCGCAGTCGGCGGTCATCCAATGGTCGGGCGTCGCATTTGGGGCGACATTCTTCGGCACCGCGCTGACCGCGCCGCTGTGGGGCCGCATGGCAGACCGCTTCGGACGTAAGCCCATGCTCGTTCGCGCAGCGATCGGGATGGCCGTGGTGATGTCGTTGATCGGTGTTGCCCACAATGTTTACGAACTCGTCTCGTTGCGATTGATCGCCGGCCTGGTGGGCGGCTACGCATCGGCTTCGACGGTGATGGTAGGCACCCAGGCTCCGCACGAGCGCGCCGGATGGGCCCTTGGCATACTGTCGACGGGCGCCCTCGCGGGCAACCTCGTCGGTCCGCTGGTGGGCGGCATACTGCCGGACTGGATCGGCATTCGCGGGACGTTCTTCGCCGGTGGCGCGATGATCGCCGTCGCGGCGCTTTTGACCATCGCGCTCGTCAAGGAAGAGTTTCACCCGGAGCGCGACGCAAAAGCGCAGGCGCACGGCCACGCGGGCGCACCTGCGCGTCGCGCCAATTATGTCGTGATGGCGGCGCTGCTCGTCACGGCGATGATGGTGCTGCTCGCCAATATGTCGATCGAGCCTATCATCACCCTGTATATCGGCGGGCTCGGCGTGGGCGCCGCCCATCTTGCGCGCGTGGCGGGCGTGGTTATGGCATGCTCGGCGCTCGGGAGCATGTTGACCGCCGCCCGCCTTGGCGCGCTGGCCGACCGCTTCGGAAGTTGGCGCGTGATCATCGCTTGCCTCGTGCTGACGGGACTCGCGATGGTGCCTCAGGCCTTCGTCACGCATTGGTGGCAACTCGCCGCGCTACGCGTGCTGATGGGCATGACGCTCGCGGGTCTGTTGCCGTCCATTGGCAAGCTGGCGCGGCAATCGGTAGATGAAAGCAGGAGAGGGCGGATGCTCGGTTATCTACAATCGGCGCAATTCAGCGGCCAGGTGGTGGGGCCGGTTATCGGCGGGGTGATCGGCGTTCATCTCGGCTTGCATGCGGTGTTCTTCGTCACGGGCGCGCTGCTGATCGCTTGCGGCGCGCTTGCGCAGTGGGCGCACCGCCGCGAGCGCGCCTGACGGCGCAAACATGCTGAACTTTCCAACGGATTGGGGGAAAACGACATGAACACTCGAGCGGACAATCGTGCGTTGCTTCGCGAGCTAGGCATACAAAAGCCGATCATTCAGGCACCCATGGCCGGCGTGACGACGCCGGCGCTCGCGGCCGCGGTATCGAACGCGGGCGGCCTGGGCTCGCTCGGCGTGGCCGCGATGACGGCGGAGAACGCGCGCCGCGCGATCCATCAAACGCGGGAGCTGACCGCGAAGCCGTTCAACGTCAACGTGTTTTGCCATCGCCCGGCCACGCCCGACGCCGAGGTGGAGCGCGCATGGCTCGCTTGGCTCGAGCCCGTCTTCCGGCAATACGACGCGACGCCGCCGCAATCGCTCTCCGAGATCTATACGAGCTTCGTCGTCGATAAAGCGATGCAGGCGATGTTGCAGGCGGAGAAACCGGCCGTGGTGAGCTTTCACTTCGGCTTGCCGCCCGACGCGGTCATCGCGGAACTCAAGCATGCGGGCATCCGTTTGCTTGCGAGTGCGACCAATCTCGATGAAGCCGATGCGGCCGTGGAGGCGGGGGTCGACGCGATCGTCGCGCAAGGGATCGAAGCAGGCGGCCATCGCGGCTTGTTCGACACCACCGCGCGCGACGAGCGCCTCGGCACCTTCGCGCTGACGCGCCTTCTGGCGAGCCGATTGGAGGTGCCCGTGATTGCGGCAGGCGGCATCATGGACGGCGCGGGGATCGCCGCCGCGCTCGCGCTCGGCGCGCAGGCGGCACAACTGGGCACGGCGTTCGTCGCTTGCCCGGAAACCTCGATCGACGAGGGCTACCGCCGCGCTTTGCTCGGCGATGCCGCGCGCTCGACCACTCTCACGGCGGCCATTTCCGGCCGCCTCGCACGCAGCATCGTCAATCGCTTCACTGCGTTGGGCGAGGACCCGCAGGCCCCGCGCACGCCGTCCTACCCGATCACCTATGACGCAGGCAAAGCCCTGAATGCAGCCGCGAAGGCCAAGGGGGAGTTCGGCTACGGCGCGCAATGGGCAGGCCAGGCGGCGCCGCTTGCGCGCGCGCTGCCTGCGGGCGAACTGGTGGCGCAGCTCGAGCGCGAAACGCGAGAGAGTATCGAGCGGTTGCGATCGGTATGGGGCTGAACGGGCTCACCGTTCTCCAATTCGCGTGGGCGGCATGACAACGGATCGACGACTCGTTCGAACGGAAACAAGCAGACCAAACGCATGCAACGTAAATTCGACGATCTATTGCTGGGCAGCATCGAGCTTTTCTGCCTCGCGGCGGAATTGGGCAGCTTCACGCTGGCGGCCAATGCCGCGAGCGTCACGCCCGCGGCCGTAAGCCGATCGGTGGCGCGCCTCGAGGAGCGCCTCGGCGTGCGGCTGTTCGTCCGTACCACGCGCCAGATCCGCCTGACCGACGCCGGCCGGCGTTACTTCGAGCAGTGCAGGCTGGCCCTCTCGCAACTTGCGGACGCCGAGCGCGAAGTGACGGGGGAACAGACCACGCCGGCGGGCGTATTGCGCATCAGCATGCCTACGCCCTACGGGCACTATCGCGTGCTGCCGCTGCTACCGGCGTTTCGCGAGCGATATCCACAAGTGCAGGTCGAGACGCATCTGAGCAATCGCAACATCGACTTTGCGGAAGAGGGGTTCGATCTCGCGATACGGGGCCGCGCGCCCGCCGATTCGAGCCTCGTCGCGCGCAAGCTCGAAGACGCGGAAATGGTCGTGGTGGGCTCTCCCGCCTATCTGAAGCGCGCCGGCGTGCCGAAAACAATCGGGGACCTGCAGGCGCACGAATGCATACAGTTCGAATTGCCGAGCAGCGGGCGCCATATCGCCTGGAGCTTCGAGGGTTCGCGCGAAGAGGGCGACGTGCTGACGAGGGGAAGTTATACGACGTCGGGGGATGCGCTCGCCGGGGTAACGCTCGCGCGTGCCGGAGCGGGGTTGTTTCAAACCTATCGCTTCGTCGTAGCGGAAGACCTTGGTGAAGGCAGGCTGGTGGAGGTGTTGCGCGAAGCGGGCGGACGCACGCGGCCGTTCATTCTGCTGTATCCGCACGCACGTTATCTGACTTCGCGCGTGCGGGCTTTCGTCGACTTTCTGATGGAGGCGTTGGTCGAGCCTCCAGTGCATCAAGCCTGAACGATCTGAGCGATGACGACGAGCGCGACGGCTGCATTCGCGGGCAGTTGACTATGCGAGAACGCTGAACGCGCATGTCCCGACTTCTCGCCAAGCACGGCCGCGAAAAGGTCTGAAGCGCCATCGACGACGGCAGGCTGCTCGTAAAATCCCTCGGCGCAACTGACGTGCCCCTCGACGCGAACAATGTGATGCAGCCGCTCGAAACCGCCGAGATGCCGTGAAATCTGCGCCAGCACGTTGAGTGCGGCGAGTTCCGCGGCTTTGCGGCCCTGTTCGAGGGTCAAGTTTTCGCCGACCCGTCCAGCGAAAGCCATTTTCCCTTCTGACAGCGGCACTTGACCTGAAACGAAGAGCAGGTTTCCTGCTTCGCTGACAGCGGTGTAGCTGCCCAGCGGGTCGGGGGGGCTCGGCAATCGAAGCCCGAGCGTGGCGAGTTTCTCTTGGACGGACATGGTCGACTCCTTGGGTATCGTGCGGCGCTCGATGGCTCAATGCCCGGCGCTCTGACCGCCGTCTACGTGCAGAATTTCGCCGGTCACGAACGGGGCCGAGTCGAGATAGAGGATTGCGTTGACGACGTCGCTCATCTCGCCCATGCGCCCGACCGGGTGCAGTCCCGCGAGCGTCGCGTGCGATTCGACAGGATGCATCGGCGATTTGATCACGCCCGGCGCTACTGCATTGGCGCGGATACCCGAGCGCGCGTATTCGATTGCGAGCGAACGCGTCGCCGCGTTGAGCCCTCCCTTCGTCAACGACGCGAGCACCGACGGCACATTGCTGTTGGCCTGCTCGGCCAGCGTCGTGGTGACACTCACGATATGACCGCTGCCGTGCCTCTGCATCGCTTCTATGGCGCGCTGGGTAATGTGGAAGAAACCGTTCAGGTTGACGTTCAAAATGGCTGCATAGTCTTCGGCCGTGTACTGCGTGAACTGTTTAGCGATGAAGATGCCTGCGTTGTTGACGAGCGTATCGACGCGTCCGAAGTGTTCGATGGCGGCGTCGACCACGCGACGTGCCGTGGCCGCTTCGCCGATGTCCCCGGCGACCGCGATGTAATCCGGCTCGATTGCCGGTGTGATGGAACGTGCGTTGGCGACGACGCGATGGCCTTGCGCGCGGAACGCCTTGACGGTTTCAGCGCCGATGCCTTGCGAAGCGCCCGTGACGATGACGACTTTTGAAGTGCTCATGGTTTCTCTCACAGTTGATTGATCCGGCCGGCTGGCCGTGCGAATCGGTGGATCCGATGGAGAAGCACTGTAGGCGTATCGGCCGCGGAATCGAACACACACGGTGGACAAAGAGTCTTGCGTCGCGGGAACAAATGGAACACGTGCGGCGGCGTTCGGCTGAAGCAGATTCGGTGGCCGCTGCCCAAGCCGTGCCGATGCGAGTCCGGCCGGTCCGGTGGCCCGTCGCGCGGCCCCCCGCCCGGATACCTTTTCGTTTCGCTGAACATTCATTCGCGCGGTCGAACACTTCTTCGCCGCGCCACGGCTCACTTCGCCTCGGCCCGTGACCCCTCTGGCACGATGTCGCATCATTGCTCGCCTCGCCGCATTACCTTGAGCCAGTTGGGTTGCGGTATATCCATCGACCAGGTAAATAAATGACATTCAACATCCGCAGGGCACTCCATCTCACGAACGCCGATCAACCGAACCGACCAGCGGCCACGGACCCAACGACATCGACATCAGAGGGCGGCCCGTCTAACTCGGCGAACGTCTTGTCGGCTCTGACAAGACCATTGCGGCCACTGCAGAGCGCCCGTATTCGGAATCGCACTCCACTGAACGACGACGTTCAAACGCGCGTAACGAAAGCGCGCATCGCACGCGCACGCGACGTATTCCGTACGCTGATCGACGAGTCGAGCAACAACAAGCCGCACATCGAATCGAACGAAACATGGGTGACCGATCTGCTCGACCGGATGAAGGCTGGCAATCACCTGGTTCAAAATGGCGCGGAATACGTCAACCGCGACGGTCTCGATACCAACCACATCTACACGCGCTGGAACGAACTTTCCGGTGACACGGTTCAGGCGGCTCGCGAAGCGAAGAACTTATTCCCTTCGTTAGATATCGTCGTTCCCGGCTACCGAGGCCGCAAGCCTGACGAACGTCGACGCCTCAAGCAACTCAAAGCCGCGGACGCGATCGTATTGGCCGAAGGCGATTTGCATGCGCCACATCAGATCATCGAGGCGCTACACCATCTGCGCTCCGGTAAGGTCAAGAACACGCCGCTGGTCGTCAGCGAGCCGGTGCTCGAGTTTTACCAGCCGCTGTGGGAAGGGCTATTCGGTCCAGTTCCGCAGGACACGACGGCTAGCGCTTTCTATAAGAAGCAGCTCCAACAATGGATACGCGGCGGCAAAAACAGCGACCGCAATGCTGTGGTGCTAACGCCGAAATCTCTGTATGACATCTTTGACAGCGATATCAAGGCGGCGCAACACGCCTCGCCTCCGTCCGCAATCGCATCTGCACTTCAATCGGTCAGGCGTTCGGATCCGTTTGCCATAGAGACCGAGCAACTCGTCATCCCGCAGCTGTATATCGGGACGACCAAGGAAGACAAGGCCGAGCATTGGCGCGCCAGCATCAACGGAAAAGATGTCGACGTTCGCCTTTTGATGGAAGGCATCGACATTCTCGGCGAGCCGGAGGAGCGGCACGGAACATATATGGCCAACGCGCGCGGCACCGTCGGCGATGAACTTGCGCGCCACGCGAGGTTCGCGCGTTATCCGTGGGCGTTTGGATCGATGTCGAGAAGAGCGCACCCGCAAGCGGCGGCGAGCGCGCACCCTGTGAACTCCGGCAAGGCGCAGTCCTATATCGAAACGATTCAGCAGGTGCTGCAAGGCCAACATCGCGATTTGAGCCGAGACGCGTTTCTGCAGCGGCTGAAGTCACAGGGCGTCGATGTCGCGCGTGGGGACAAGCTCTTTTTCATGAGTGACGACCGCGGCTTCGAAGTTCCCGAGTGGGACAAAATCGAGCCGTATTTTGACGCGAAGACCAAGCAGGCAGCCCTGGCGCTCATCGCCGAGAAAGTGGGCGGCCAGGATACGAAGCTGCAGGCGGTGCCGGGTGTCGAGTCGACATGGTGGATCAATGCGGCCGGCGGCGTCGAGCAGTTGATGAAGCATTTCGCGGACGCGTTTGACGCATACGAGCAAGCGACCGGAGAAAAGCTCTCGCGTAGGACGACCAGCGTCGTTGCCGCCAGCTTGGTCGGAATGGACCTTGCGACGGGCAACGCCCAGGTGCGCAATTTCACGGGCGCTTCGACCTACGAGATCCGGCGTCCGGAGCAGGGCAAGCGCGCCGATACGACGGAGTGCTGGTTCGTGCCGATGGAGAACAATCCTGGCGGATATTCGATCCAGCAGTTCATGGATGGCGAGCCTGGCGTTCCCGACTTCGAAGCATTGCAGCCATGGGTCAAGGCAGGGCGAGCCATGGAAGCCGCAGGCCTCGTCTTTCACAACGCGCGCGGCAAAGAGCGTGTCGCCGATTATCGGATCGACTTCGCCGGCGAAGCGGATGTGGCACGCGGCCAGGCACTGCAGCGACAAGTCGACGACTATGTCGCGCAGGGGCTTCGCACAACGCCGAACAAGAGCGGGTCGGTTCAAGAAAAGGGCGGCGCCCAGCGTGCGTTGCACACGCCCTATCGCGACATGTTCGTCCGCTCGAGCTTCGACCCGTACGACATTCTCGAACGCGTAGATCGATCGGACGCGATCGTCTTCGATTCTGCGCCCTCGTCGAAGGCGGGCCAAGCCAAGCTCTTCTACGACTACTTTTCGGCGTTGGTCTTCAAGAGCCTGCATCCGGACTATGCGGGGATGCAGGTGCTGGTCAATGCCAACGATCCTCAGTTGAAGATCCTGGGCGAGTTGGTGGACGTGCAGCACACATACGGTCTCAGTCAGGAACTCGTGACGATGGCTAAGCCCTATCGCAACCAGCAAGATGCGATGAGGTTGTTGCAACGGCATTGGAACGGCTATGAACGCGTCCGCTTATCCGCCGGTGGGCCGGCGCAAGCGGAAGGCAAGTTCGATCTCGATGGCGCGATTGCAGGTGGACGCGAGAGTGCACCGCCGAGCGTGGTGGTGTTGGCCTCCGGCAAGGCGGAGCAGCCGGGACTGGTCGGCGAAGCCAAGGCGGTGGCCGAATGGATCGCGCAAAGCGGATTCGACGCGCGTACCGGTGGCGGTGCGAAGGGCTTGATGGGTGCGGTGACCAAGTACTTCAAGGCGGCGAACCATGACCTTGGCAATGACGGACGAATCGCCGGTGTCAGCACCGACATGGTCATCGGCAAGGAAACCGCGAAGAACGAGTTGCCGAAGGATCTCGACGTTCCGTATGTCACGCGCGATATCGTCTCGCGCATGGCATTGTTGTTCGGCGCCGATATGGGCGTTTTTCTGGCAGGCGGCATCGGCACCGCGCAGGAAATCGGTTTCGCGATCGCGCTGAAAGCCGCGGGTCATCCGCTGACCAAGGACAAACCGATGGTCCTGATCAATTCGCTCATGCCCGATGGCAGACGGCTCGCGGACGGCTATATGGAGTTCTTTGGCGCCGCGGACAAGTCGTTGATCACACGAGCGGAACGGATTGCGAAGGGACGGAAAATCCTGGGCGATATGGGCGTGCACGTGATCGAAGCGGGCGCCGACGACGTCGATGAAACCGTCAAGCAGGAATCGACGCGGATCGCGCAAGCTTCTGGGATTCCCTCGCGCCGCGTTCGAGGCGATTCTACAGCCGCAACATCGGCAACGTCGAGAGCGGATGCGGAAGCCGAAACGGCGTGATGATGAAAGCCGGGCGGACAACTCGCATCTGAGCGAGGCCCGGTGCACGAATGAGTATTGGGCGGGAGGCTGACGGCTCCATGCCAGCGCTCTGTGACACAGCCCGTTCGAGCTCGTTGCAAACGATGCTCAACGATGCCAAGTTCGTTCGCACTGAAACCGCTTCGCTCATAGATGCACGCCGTTTCGCTACGGCCGATATGCTCGACGCGACGATGCTTTCCTGTTTCGGAGACTAGGATGGAGCGAAACGACGAACGACTCGACGCATTCAAAACCGCCGTTACCCATCGGTGTGGCGGTGAGTCCTCGGCCTATTTCGATGCCCTGCAGCGTGAAACGCTTCACAGTTTCCGAAGATCCTGGACATGGCGAACTGAATGGCCGACGTGGCTAGTGCTTGGCGCCATCTACATGTCTTGGTTTAGCATCGCCATTCACGCGCGCAGCCTGGGACTTCCGGTGGCTGTCTTATTGCTCGCCATCGTAAGCGCCTGGTATATGTCGCTGCAGCACGAATTGATTCACGGCCATCCCACTCCCTTGGCTTGGATCAATGCACTCCTCGGCTTCGCTCCACTGGCCGTTTGGTTTCCGTACGAGATCTATCGGCGCTCGCACTTGGCTCATCACGCCACGTCGGAGCTTACCCATCCGCACCTCGATCCGGAAAGCCTCTTCGTGAGCGCGACGAAATGGCAGCAGGCCAATCGTTTCGTGCGAATGCTAATCGTCGCTCGCACCACCTTCGTGGGTCATGTGCTGATCGGACCGGCATTCAGTCTCGCCGCAACCGCACAAGGCAGTTGGCGCAGAATCAGCAAAGGCGACTTTGCGGAGGTGTCAGTCTGGATCGTGCATTTGCTAGCGTTAGCCAAGCTCGTCGCGTGGCTGAAGTTGAGCTGCGGGATTCCTGTATCGCTCTTTACCGGCGGAGTCGGCTATCCGGCCTTGTGCATTTCATCGATTCGTTCGTTTCGCGAGCATCGCTATCACCCAGACCCGGCCTGCAGAACGGTCGTCAATCGTGCCGCGCTCCCCTGGCGGCTACTCTTTCTCAACAATAACTTTCATGCGGTTCATCACCACCTCCCAGGAGTGCCGTGGTATGCGCTAGGGGTCGTTTATCGTGGCCGTGCCGACGACTATCGGCGACGAAGCGGCGAATATGTGGTCGACGGGTACCAACAATGGCTGCGGCAGTTCGCCCTCAAGCCCCGGTCACCCCTAATTCACCCTTCGGCCTAATACCGTCCGCTATCGCGCTCGTCTGCCATTTCGCGACCTCCCGTACTGCATTCGCGCATCACAGGAACCCTCTCTACCGAGAGTTTTTCTTGTCACTGCTTCGCGGCTCCACTCGCAGATTCGTAGGTCGGTACATTCCCGAGCCGACAAAGTCAGTATTGACACCCGTTGCCACGCGGCTCTCCACTTCGCGCATATCGCCGTGGTTCAGACCGCCACCACTTTAATCTTCCACCGGGACTCCGTTGCCCATGATGTCACCAATTGAACGAGGGAATTCGCCCCAGCAAGCCAATGCGACACCGCAGGTCCCGCCTTCCGACGCCCCTCAGAATGAAGCCAAAGCACGCCGCCTTCCAACCGGCCCGTTATCCGAGGCCCCACAATCGCAACCGATGAAGGCTTCGCCACGCGTCCGTTATAGCGAAACAATGGGCCAACCGAGTGCGCCGTCTCTAAGCTGGCAGCCCGTGAGGGTCGCAACTGAATTCGTGCGCATACTTCTTTCCGCTCCGCAGAGGTTAAAGGACGTTTGGTCGGAGGCGCCCGCCATGCTTCCAATCCTGCCGCAACACGAGCGAGATCGCCTCATCGACGCGGCGGTCGACATTGATTTTGGTGGAGATAGGGCACACGCCATCGCCCAACTGGTTTCCGGCGTGACTCATTTCAGCGAGGCGCAGAAAGATCGTCTGGTCGATGCAGCGCTTCAAATCGACATCATGGACAGTTCCACTGCGTTTACCACGCTCGCAAGCCGTGTGCGTCATTTGAACGAGTGTCAGCGAGATCGCATCATCACCGCTGCTAGCATGCAACATTGGCCATGGATTCGGGCATTCGCCCTTGGCACGCTAGCCCGCAATATGGCTGATTTCAGCGAACCGCAGCGCTGGCGAATCGTTGATGAAGTGCTCGGCATTGGCGAAGATCAGGCACGAGCGGAAGGGCTCGTTGGTCTCGGCGCCGCGATGCCTGCGCTGGATGCAGGGCAACAGGAGCGTGTCGTACACGCCGTGAGCGGCTTACGCGACGATTGGGCCAAAGGGACCGCGATTCGCGGCCTATCCTCCACCATGCCCGCAATGAGCGAGTCGTTGCGCGAGCACCTAGTCGATGCCACGATGGGCCTTGGCGATGGCGAGGGCAAGTCGCGTGGCATCGCTGGGCTTGCCGCTGGGAGCGCGTCTCTTAGCGAGACGCAGGGTGAGCACCTCGTTGATGCAGCATCCGGCTTGACCGAGAAATCGAACTTGGAAGCAGCGTTGACAGCCCTTGCGGACGGCGCTGCGTTCTTGAGCGAGAACGCAGTGTCGAGGATGACGGAACTAACGCTTCGATTGAAGAACGACCAGCTTAAAGCGAAGTTGCTAGCCCGTATGGTCGCTAGCATCTCACAAGTGAACCAACAGTAGAACGCTTGAGCCGACGTGGTCGTGCCGCGATTCGCCCTACACGCGCGTCGTCAATCTTCTTGCGTATTGCCCGGATACGGCCCGAGGTCGACCGTTCGTCTGCGCGGGCCAGGCAGCGGCAGGCGGCTCGCGAGCGCTTGCCGGATCGCTTTCCTAACCGATACGTTGCGTTCGAACAGCGCTTGAAATGCCTGAATCTGCGCTTGTCCGGTCTCGTCGCTGGCGATGAAGTATTCCTCGGGGCGTAGATGGTCCCAGCCGTGCACATTCTCTTCGCGCTCGCTCTCGGTGCCTTCGGTGGCCAGCGTCCCCGCGCTGTCGAGATAGACGTCGAAGCGATGAAGCGGGTTGACTTTGGCGTTCTCCGCGCGATAGGGGTGCCCGGGCGGCTGGGACTTAAACGACTGAACCAACGCTCGCACCTTCGCGCGTTGCTCGCTGCGAGACAGATCGACACGGACGCTACGCTCGGGATCGATCGGGTCGAAGCGGTCGTCGGGCGCCCATCCGGTTTCCCGTACGCCGAACACGCCGGGCGCGTCGATGCCGTAATGCTCGGCGAACTCGGCGACGGTTTCTTGCACGAGCTCATGCATCGCGCGATGAGCCTGGTGGACGGCGCCGTCTTGCGTCATCGTCAACACGGCAACCGGCCGGCGCTCGGCCAACAGGTTGATCAGTTGCTGTTTCGTTTCGAAGGTCCGCCACACGCCATCTTCGGGATCGAGCAGGTGCGCCGTGTCCTGACGTGCGCCGGGCGCGAACGGATCCAAGTCGGGGTTGCCCCGTATGGAGGTAATGGTCGAGCTTCGTCCCGCCCCCAGCTTGCGCAGGAAACGCTGCGATTCACGACCTCGCCGGTCGGCAAGCGCCGCGGGATCGGCAGGGTCTTGCTGCGAGATCGTGCCCGTGCTGCGATCGGTGACGACCTCTTTGCCGCCTTCTCCGCTCGTTGCATGCAACTCGTCGAATTGCACGCCGCGGCGAATCAACCGGCGCACGCCGCCGCTAGCGTTGGTTTCGTCATCGCGATGCGGATAAAAGCCGATCACTGCGGGCCGCTTCGGCTCCGGCTGAAGCGGCGGCCATACGATCGCCTGCGATGCGGCAGCCCCTTCAGGGCGACTTGGCGAGGCTTCTGCGGCGGTCGTATCGCCGGCTCTATCGACCGCGTTGCCAAAGGCAGCGGTCTTTCCAGCGCCCGGCGTGCGTGCCGGCATAGGAACGCCTTGCGCCGCGGCGCGCGGCTTGGCGATGGGGTCTCGCGGCGCTTGTTCGTCGTTGCTTGACTGAGCGGGGTCGATCGGATGGGGAGGTGGATTGTCACCAACGCGCATGAGGCACTCCTTTTCGCATATTGCTGCGATCTTAGAGGCGTCCGCCAGCATGCGTAACACATCACGCGAAGCGCGTCGATGATTTCCGAAGAAACGCGAAACGCGCGACAGGCGTCCGTGCAACTGGAGTGGCGAAGCGCGACGTGTGCTTCGACACTCCTTCGTTGAGCCGCAGATCGCTTCGCGCCGGTCCGCACCCCGTCGAGGACGATATCGCATCATCTCGTGCTTTGCCGCACGACCTCGGGCCATACGGTTGCGGCTTCATCCATTGATGCTCACACCTTAGGAGATACCGATGTCACACAATGTTGGATCAATGGGCCCCGCGGGATCGGGGCGAAACAACGCCTACAACGGCACGCCCACAGATCAGGCCGGTGGCGCTGCGCAAGCGCCGGAACCTCGGCGTGGGGGAATAAGCGGGTTCATTCAGGGACTGCGCGACCGGGGCAACGATGCGCCGAGCGGCGACAATCGGACAGCCAGTTTTTCCGCGAGCGGCTCGCAGGGTTACGGCATTTCGCCTCAATCCAGCGACCCCGCTCAAAACTCGGCGGGTCAGACGTCCACTGCTCGAGTGAGTTTTCTCAAGACGCCCGAGGAGCGAGTCAATTTCTATAAAAGCAACGAACTCGATCCGAGCTTCATCACGCCCGAGGAGGCCGGTTTGATCGCGGACAAGCAGCCGATCATCGTGGTAGATACGAGCGGCTCGATGGAAACCATCGTTACGAAGACGGGGCTCGACGGCGCACCGCAGGCGCCTGAGCCTCGGTTCAAAGAGCAACTCGCGAGCGGCATGCAGTTGCTGAAGATGCTGAATGCCTTCTCCAAGCAGCCGACACGGCTCTACGACCTCAAGGGCGGACAAGTCAACGAGGCATCCCCTGAAGATCCCGCGACCAGGCGCCTCTTCGAAACGATCGGCGGTGTCACGCCGCTGGCCGCGACGTTGAAGAAAATCGAGAACGACCTGAAGAACGAGGGGACTAATAAGCGCGTCGTGATTTACATTTCGACGGACGGCGACGCCACGGACGTGACCGACAGCTGGGGCTACTTCGATAAAGCCGCAAGCCGTTTGGCGTTCGAAACGCAGTTGAGACACATGATCGACGACGGTATCGTGAGCGATGACGAAGCGTACAGACGACAGGTGTACGTTTCGATCCAGTATGTTGGCGACGATGACGAGCCATTCGCGTACCCGCCCGTGCCTCCCGGATTGTCGGAAGAACAAGCCAGGCAGTTCCTGCTCGATGCGGTCCGCAGGGAAGGGAGTGCGGGAGCCTACTACGCGGCGCTGGATGATGAAAAGCGCGGCGGCATCAAGAACCTGGACGTGTTCGACGACATCGGCGCGGAAATGCGCGATGCCCAGCGCGCGGGCTATGCGCCCACGATTGGAGACTTGACGCTGAAGAAGATGGTCGGACCGCTCGTTCCGAGGCTGGACAATTTGAACGAACGGCCGCGCCAATGAAACCGGGCCCAGCGGGTCGCATACGCGCCCCCATTTGTGCACAGCCCAATCGCACTCAAACCGGCAGACTTCGGTTGCGTGGAATCGAAGCTTGCCGTTCTCACAGAGATCTGCTTATGACACGCGTTCCAGAATCGGCTGTACCGAAGCTAGTTCCTCCATCGGCCGCCGAAAGCGAGTCCGGCGTCGGCGAATCGCTCGCCGTTGTTCAGGCCGAGTCGCCAAGCGGCAATATGTCGTCGTCGCTGACTGGCCTGCCGCGATTCATTGCATCGACTCGGTCGATCTATGACGTGCAGACAGGATCGCCAAATGGTGCAGGGGACACGCAGGAGTCGGATCTGGATCTTCAATCCGAATACGAAGAGCTGCGTTACTCGCTGAGCGATGGTGCATCGCAATCGGATGAGCTGAACATCGAAGACTTCAGCCGCTTGATGTGTGTTCTTGATAAGTTGCCGGAAGAGCAAAGCCTCGAACTATTGAGCATCGTGAGCGGTTGGAATAATCAACCGCCCGCGGTGCTGGCAATCAATATCGACACGGCCTTGCGGACTCACAGGAGCCTGAGTTTAAAGCTTCGGCGCGCGTTGCTGGAGGCAGTCGCCTGCTGGGAATTCGAACGGGTTCCGTACCCGGCGCAGGCGGAGGCGTTCGACGAGATCGTTGATGCCATTAGACACCTGCCGGTGGGTGCTAGGTCAAGACCGCTTAAATCGCTCTGTCGAGCGGTTGCGGGACTGGACGAAAGGATCAGAGGCGATTGCAAACGTGCGATGTTCGATGCCATCCAGTATTTGGATCCTGTGAAGCAACGTGAGGTGTTGGAAGCGTTGGTATTGCACGGGACCGAGCCGCAAATTCACGCAGTCGAGAACCGATCGCGCGCGAATCGCCCCGAATGTTCCGCTGATCAAATTGTGCAGGGGTGAGCGAAGCAATGCGTGAGGCATTGGCGAGTGCGATGACGGCGTGTTGCGCCGAAGCGTGCTCCGCCTTCACGCAAATGCGGCCATTCGCACACCCACACATCCGTTCGTGTCTCTGCGGCGTGGGGTATGTGCGACCGTCTTAGCATGACGGGATTTTTTCCGGAGGCCGAATTTGTCTACTCCCCCGTTAGGTCCGTCACGCCCACCAAGTAGTAGCGGTTTTCCACCGACGATTTCCGGCGCCCCTGACAGTTCGACGGACGAAGTTCAAGCCTCGCCGAAGGCCACCGCAATGCAGGCCCAAGCCGATGTTTGTTTGCTTCGGTGTCCCGGCAGAGCACAGGCCAAGCCTCGTTCGATCCAAATCGCCGGCAAACGCTACAACGTTGCGTTCAAGACGAAGCAATGGACCGTTGTTACAGAGCCGGCCGCATCCACCGATGATACACATGCAAACGAGGCAGAAACCGAGGTGGCCTCGTACGCCATCGTCAATCTGAGTGAGGACGGCCGCCGCCGGTTCTATCAGGTCCTCTCAGGTCAGTTTGGAGAACCCATCATGCATCCTGAACCCGATAGGGCGCTTGCGCTACCAAGCGACGTTGCATACGTTCATGCTTCCAGCGGAGAAGCGCTGACGCCGAAGGGGAAGATTTCCGGCATTCTTTTGAAAAACGCGGCGGGCGAAATCGTTGGTCGATACAGCTTGACCAACGCGGCCGAGCAGGGCATCGGCATCAAGCTTTACGACGATGGATCGCTGACAGTCGATGGCGAAAAGTACTACCTGCGATCATTGCTCACCAAAGATAAGAACCGCATTCTCAACTTCGATGGTTTCTTTTCCGAGGAGCCGCAAGCGCAGGTCAAGGTCTGGGAACTGGCGGATCTGCCTCTCTAATCGTTAGTTGCCCAAAATTCCCTACGGCTGGGGAGATCACGCAGCAGGCATTTTTATCGATGCGACCGCCGCGCGAGTGCTACGCGTCACGCAATCGGCTCGTAGCCCATGCGGTGCGAACAAAAAGCTCTAACACCCTATGTCAAAGGCAGATACAAATGTCGCAGCGCCAGCTATTTACAAATGTCGTATGTCTCGTTGGTTTGCCGTGCAGGCAGCGTAGAAGAATGAGGGTTGAACGGGCAGGGCGCAGAAGCATCAGGTGG
>NZ_JAKWFK010000009.1 GCF_029522115.1 Trinickia sp. Y13
CGCATACGAGCGAGAAGGGCGCATTGGCGATGAACGATATCGGGCGCGTGGCGTTGACGCTGCAAAAGCCGATCGTTTGCGATGCCTACGACGTGCATCCGGGGACGGGCGCGTTCGTGCTGATCGATGAAGCGACGCATCATACCGTGGCGGCCGGCATGATTCGTGCATATTCCGCGTGACTGACGAAGGCGGCGCCCGGCGCGCCGCCACATACACGCGAGAGGATGGAAGCGCAATGGGCAAGGTGTACTTGATCGGTGCAGGACCGGGAGCGGCGGATCTCATCACGGTGCGCGGCGCCCGATTGTTGGGCGCGGCGGACGTCGTGCTGCACGATGCGCTCGTCGAGCCGGCGATGCTCGACTATGCCCCGCATGCGCGCAAGATCGCGGTCGGCAAGCGTTGCGGCCAGCGTTCGACGGCCCAGCACTTCATCAATAAGCAGATCGTCGATGCTGCGCTCGCGCATGATGTCGTCGTGCGGCTCAAGGGTGGCGACCCGATGCTGTTCGGCCGCGCCGACGAGGAAATGCGCGCGCTCGAAGAGGCTGGCATCGACTATGAGGTCGTGCCGGGTATTACCGCGGCCCTTGCAGCCGCCGCCGCGGTCAAGCGCTCGCTTACGTTACGCGGCGTCTCGCGCAGCGTCGCGCTGGCCACGAAAAGCCGTGCGCCCGACACCGAGGCGATTCGCGAGACGCTGAACGCGGACTCGGTCGTCTTCTACATGGGCCGCGACAGCGCGCCCGACATCGCCCAGCAGCTGATCGATGCGGGGCGTGCGGCCACGACGCCCGTGGCTATCGTCGAAGCCTGCAGCACGCCGCGCGAAAGAACCCTGACGCTCACGCTCGAGGCGCTAGCGATGGGCGAAGCGCAACCTTGGCTAGACCCAACCCAGCCTAGCTTGTTGATGATTGGGCGGGCATTCGCGGAACGCGCATCGGCGAAAGCAGGGGCCGAGCGCGAGCGGCGCGACGCGTTCGCGCATGCAGCCTGAGCAGCCTGGCCATGCTGCGCATGCCTAAAGTGCTGGGGTCTAGGTAGAGGAGGTAACCTCGGCCACCGGCGAGGCGCCGGCGCATCGTTTCGTTTTATTGGTGTTTTCCATCGCGGTGGCCCTGCCTAGCTGCCGAACCATCCACGCGCCGATGCGCGCGACTCCCAAGCGACTCCCAAAACGTTCTACGCCTGACGCAGGCAATAGGCGGCTAGCGCGTCGAGCACCGCGTCGTCTTCGCCCACGGGCCCTGCCAGATGAATGCGAACGCCCGGATGGGCGGCGCGGCAGGCGTCGACGATCGAGGGCAAGTCGCGCCGCACGTGGCCGCCTTGTCCGAAGAACACGGGTATGACGGTGATCGCGCTGCAGCCCTGTGCGGCTTGATCGGCCACGGCTGTGGGCAAATCCGGCGCCATCAGTTCGAGGAAGGCGAGCGAAACCGCGGTGCCAGGCCCTGCGAGCACGCGCAGCTTATCAGCGAGCCGTGCGAACGGTTCGGCCCAGCGCGCATCGCGCGCGCCATGACCGAACAGCACGATACCGCGAGAGACAGCTTCTGCGTTCATCGCATCCTCCGCGATCGGACCGGCGTCAGTGCCGATCGACCCACTTGAGCCCCGCGAGCCCGAGCGCGAGATAGATGAGAGCCGGCAACGCGGCCGTGGCGGGCGCCGGCCACGTGTTGAGCATGCCGATGTGCGAGAACAGCGTGTTGATCAACTGAAAGCTCATGCCGAGCATGATGCCGCCGAACACCTTCACGCCGACCACGCCCGCGCGCGTATGCAAATAAGCGAACGGCAGCGACAGCACGAGCATCACGAGCACCGCGAAGGGATAGAGCACCTTCTTCCAAAGCGCAATGTCGTAGCGCTGCGTGTCCTGATGGTTCTCGACCAGATGTTGAATGTAGCGGAACAGGTTGAACATCGACATGCGATCCGGCGAGACGAGCAGCACCGACAGAATTTGCGGCGTGAGCTCCGAGCGCAGCGAGTATTCGGGCAGGTCGATTTGCGTCGCGCGATAGACCGGATTCAACGCATCGGCCTGCGTTTTCCCGGCCGGCGGCAACATCGTCAGTTGCGTATCGGTCACCCCCGTGAGCAACCAATGGCCATTGCCCTCGTAGCGGCCCGTTTTCGCGGTGCGCACGTTCGTCAATCTGAAGCCGGGATCGAATTCGTAGATGCGCACATCGCTCACCGTCGCATCGGGCATGAGCTCGCCTACGTTCACGAAGCGCGTGACTTGCTTGCCGTCTTCGCGCGCCGTCAACGTGTCCTTGACCCAGACACCGGATGCGAAACTGCTCGAGACGGCCGAGCCGAGCGCTTCGAGGCGCACGCGTTCGGATAACTGATCCGAATAGGGGCCGACGACTTCGCCGATGAAGTACGTGAGCGCGACGAGCGGAATGCCGATCTTCATCAGCGAGCGCAACGCTTGTCCTGTCGACAGCCCCGAGACGCGAAAGATCGTGTACTCCGAACTGGCGGCCATCTGCGCAAAGACATAGATCGTGCTGATGAGCGCGGCGACCGGAATGATCTCGTAAAAGCGCGACGGCGTTTGCAAAGCGACGCGCAGCACCGCGTAGCCGAACTTGTAGTTGCCGTGGCCGACCGTGTTCAGCTCGTTGATCAGGTCGAAAAAGAAGAACAGTCCCGAGAACGCGAACAAGATGAAGATGAACGCGAGATAAACCTGGCGGGCGAAGTATCGTTCGTAGATGCGCATGGCGGTCAGGCTCCTCGCGCGGACGCGAACCACGAGCGCGGGATCAGCGGACGGTTGCGCACGCGCAGCCAGAACACGAGCACGACCAGCGCGGCGGCGACGATATGCAACCCGACGAGCCCGAGCACGAACGACATCTTGCCTTGCTCGATCCACGATTGCACGACGTTGAGCAAGTTCGAATAAGTCAGAAAGATCAATACGGCCATCACGAGATTGATGGTGCGGCCGCGCCGCGGGTTTTGATAGGCGAGCGGGATGCCGAGCAGCATCAAATTGATCGCCATGAGCGGCAGCCCCGTGCGCCAGGCGAACTCGGCGAGTTTGTCGCGCGTGGGGTGCCGCAGCAGGGCCGGCGTGGACATGCCCGTCGTCGAAGTCGGATTGACGACAGGCGGATGCGTGATTTTCACGCCATAGCGCTCGAACTCCATGATGCGGAAATCGGGTTTGCCGGGCTCGCCGTCATAGCGGCGCCCGTTCTCCAAGACGACGAAACGCGAACCGTCTTTCATGGTTTCGGTATGGCCGTTTTGGGATACGACGACGCTGACCTTGCCGTGCTCGGTGCTCGTGACGAACACGTTCTGCACGTGCGCTTGATCGGGCGTCATCTTTTCGATGAAGAATACGCGGTGGGTGGCGGGCGACTCGCGAAATTGCCCGGGCGCGAGCATCGATACCTCGTCGCGCTGCTGGAAGCGGGCGCGAATGAGCTTGCTTTGCGTATTGGACCAAGGCCAGCCGACATAGGCGAAGAAGGCGACGAGCACGATCAGCGGGGCGGCGAACTTGGCGATCGGCTTGATGAAGGCGGTGAGGCTCACGCCCGAGGCCAGCCAAACGATCATCTCGGAATCGCGGTACCAGCGCGTGAGCACGAACAAGATCGAGACGAACATCGTCACGACGAGCATCACGGCGACATAGCCGATGACGGTCAGCCCGATGAGGACGACGACGTCCTTCGGGTCGACTTCGCCCGATGCGGCGTAGCCGACGATGCGGATCATCATCGTCGTGAGAAAGATGGTCAGCAGCACCATGAAAACGGCGCCGGCCGTGTAGGCGAGCTCGCGCTGAAGGGAGCGTTCGAAGATCATCGTCGGTGCGAGAGGGCGGGCCGGGGCGCGCGCCGAGCGCGGCGCATTCCGACGCCGAAGAAAAAATAGCGGATAATTGCGGCTTTGTTGCGACGAAGTTAAGCCGATTTTATCCGAGGACAAGCGCGATGGACTTTAGCATAAAAGCCTGTGACTGGACGAAGGGCACGACGGGCGGTTTTCTGACGGGGAAATCCGATTGCATCGTGATCGGGGTGTTCGAGGGGCAATCCCTCTCGGGCGCGGCGCTCGACATCGACGCGGCCACCAAAGGGCTGCTTCAGCGCATCGTCAAGGCCGGCGACATGCAGGGCAAGAGCGGCACGACGCTGTTCCTGCACGAAGTGGAAGGCATCGGCGCCTCGCGCGTGCTGCTCGTCGGCCTCGGCAAGCAGGACGCATTCGGTCAAAAGGCTTACGGCGAGGCGGCGCGCGCCGCCTGGCGCGCGATCCTCGGCACGCGCATCGTCCAGGTCACGTTCACGCTCGCACAACTGCCGATCAAAGAACGTTCGGCCGAGTGGGCCGTGCGCGCCGCGGCGCTCGCGCTGCGCGGCGAAACGTATCAATTCACGCAGCTCAAGAGCAAGCCCGAGGCGGCGAAGTACGCGCTCAAGCGCATCGTCATGACGGTCGATCCGGCTGACGAAAAGCTTGCGAAGCTCGCCGTCAAGCAAAGCCTTGCCGTGGCGAGCGGAATGGAACTCGCGCGCGATCTCGGCAACTTGCCCGCCAACGTCTGCACGCCCAGTTATCTTGCCGAGACGGCCAAGAAGCTCGGCAAGGAATTCAAGTTCAAGGTCGACGTGCTCGGCCAAAAGCAGCTCGAAGCGTTGAAGATGGGCTCGCTCTTGTCGGTCACGCGCGGCTCGGACGAGCCCCCTCAGTTCATCGTCATGCAATACCAAGGCGGCGGGGCGAAGGCCGCTCCGATCGTGCTCGTCGGCAAGGGCGTCACGTTCGACAGCGGCGGCATCTCGCTCAAGCCCGGCGAAGGCATGGACGAGATGAAGTACGACATGTGCGGCGCGGCGTCGGTGTTCGGCACGCTGCGGGCCGTGGCCGAGCTCGGCCTGAAGCTGAACGTGGTCGGCATCGTCCCCGCGGTCGAGAACATGCCGAGCGGCAAGGCCACGAAGCCGGGCGATATCGTGACGAGCATGTCGGGGCTCACGATCGAAGTGCTCAATACCGATGCCGAAGGGCGCTTGATTCTCTGCGACGCACTCACGTACGCGGCGCGCTTCAAGCCCGCGGCCGTCGTCGACATCGCCACGCTCACGGGCGCGTGCATCATCGCGCTCGGCCATCACAATGCCGCGCTGTTCTCGAAGGACGACGCGCTCGCCGGCGAATTGCTCGATGCCTCGCGCGAGGCGTCCGACCCCGCGTGGCGCATGCCGCTTGACGACGAGTATCAGGAGCAACTGAAGTCGAATTTTGCTGACTTGGCCAATATCGGCGGGCGTCCGGCTGGCAGCGTGACGGCTGCGTGCTTCCTTTCGCGCTTCACCGAAAGCTACCCGTGGGCGCATCTGGACATTGCCGGCGTGGCATGGAAGAGCGGCGCGGCCAAGGGCTCGACGGGGCGGCCCGTGCCGCTGCTCACGCAGTTCTTGATCGACCGCGCGGGACAGTAATGGCCCGGGGTAGTGCCGCTTGCGAGGAGGTGTGGTGACGCGCGTCGATTTTCATACGAACGTCGGCGATGCGCTGCTCTATGCATGCCGGCTCGCGCGCAAGGCGTATCAGGCTGGGCAGCCGCTGGTCGTCACGGCCGACCCGCAGCGGCTGCGCGTGTTCGACGAGCGGCTCTGGACGTTTTCGCCGCTCGACTTCCTGCCTCATTGCATGGCCGATAGCGCGCTTGCCGCGCGCACGCCGATCGTGCTCGCGGCCGATCTCGAGCACGCGCCGCATCACCTCGTGCTGCTCAACCTCGCGCCGTCCGTGCCGGCGCAATTCGCCCGCTTCGAGCGCTTGCTCGAGGTGGTCGGCAATAGCGAGGACGAGCTCGCCTCTGGCCGCGAGCGTTATCGCTTCTATCGCGATCGCGGCTATCCGCTCAACAATTACAAGCAAGGCGCGTAATGTGCTGTCGATGGGGCATGCCGCCGATCAATGAGGGAGACAAGCATGACCGATTCCCACGACCCTAACGACCCGAACGACCCCGATTCGATCCCGATGCTGACGGACGTCATCGTACCGGGGCGGCCGCCCATCGCCCGGCCCGGCGCAACGCAGGCGGCCGCGGTCCCGGCGCAGATGGCTGCCCCCGACGATTCGTCACCGCCTGCCGCGGCCCCGGCGCAGTCGAATGTTGCCGGGCCGGCGCTCGGGCTATCGCAGTCCGCTTCACCTGTCGCTTCGGCACCGGAGGCAGCCGCCGGTGCGCGCGGCGCGGCGTTCGATGCACGCGACGTCGAATTCATCGCCGAACGCTTGCGCGGCCGTTTTTCGAGCTATTTGCGCGAGGATGCCCGCCGTGTGGTGGAAGCGCGATGCCGCGATGCTGTCGAAGAGCACACGAACTGGCTCGTGCGCCAAGTGACGCGCGAGGTCGTCTCGGCGCTCGAGGCCGAGGTGGCGGGCTGGGTGCGCGATGCCGTGCGCGAGGAACTGGCGCGGCATACGGCGAACCGATAAGCGTCGCCGCACCGGGCCCGGTGCGGTAACGCCTCGCATTGTTGCGGGCCGCTGCGGGTTCGCCGGTTCGACCCGTGGCCTTGGGCTGCGGCGCTCAGCCGCTCAGCCCGCTCAGCCCGTCACCGCGCCCTTGTCAGCGGGCCGCGCCAACGCCGCGAACTTGGCCAGCACGCCGCGCGTATAGCGAGGCGCGGGCGCGGCCCATGCCGCTCGTCTCCGTGCCAATTCGGCATCGTCGACATTCAGTTGCAGCAGCAACCTGTGCGCATCGATCGTAATCGAATCGCCTTCCTGCACGAGCGCGATCGTGCCGCCCACGAAGGCTTCGGGTGCGACATGCCCGACCACCATCCCCCACGTTCCGCCGGAAAACCGCCCATCGGTGATGAGTCCCACCGATTCACCCAGCCCTTTGCCGATCAGCGCGGAAGTGGGCGCGAGCATTTCCGGCATGCCGGGGCCGCCTTGCGGGCCGAGATAACGCAGGACCAGAACGTCGCCCGCGCGGATTCGATCGTCCAGGATCGCGGCGAGCGCGCTTTGCTCGTCGTCGAACACGCGCGCCGGCCCCGTGATGACCGGGTTCTTCAAGCCCGTGATCTTCGCCACCGCGCCATCGGTCGCCAAGTTGCCTTTCAAAATGGCCAGATGCCCTTCCTTATAGAGCGCCTGCTCGATCGGGAAGATCACTTGCTGATCGCCACGCGGCGCGCTCGGCACGTTTTGGAGCGCCTCGGCCATCGTCTTGCCCGTAATCGTCATGCAGTCGCCGTGCAGCAGACCTGCATCGAGCAAAATCTTCAGCACTTGCGGAATCCCGCCCGCGCGATGCAAATCGGTTGCGACGTATTCGCCCGAGGGCTTTAGGTTGCAGATGACCGGCACGCGCTTGCGGATCCGCTCGAAGTCGTCGATCGACCACTCCACTTCGGCCGCATGCGCAATGGCGAGGTAGTGCAGCACCGCGTTGGTCGAGCCTCCCGTGGCCATGATCAGCGCCACCGCGTTTTCGATCGACTTGCGCGTGATGATGTCGCGCGGCTTCAGGTCCCGCTTCACGGCTTCGACCAGCACGCGCGCCGATTCGGCGCTCGATGCGACCTTCTCGTCATCGGGGTTCGCCATCGTCGACGAGTAGAGCAACGACATGCCGAGCGCTTCGAACGACGAACTCATCGTGTTGGCCGTATACATTCCGCCGCACGAGCCGGTCGAGGGACAAGCGTTTTGTTCGATGCCTTCGAAGTCTTCCTTGGACATGCGGCCGGCCGTGAACTCACCCACGGCTTCGAACGACGACACGATGGTCAAGTCCTTGCCCTTCCAGTGGCCGGGGCGAATCGTGCCGCCGTAGACATAGATGCCGGGCACGTTCATGCGGGCAAGCGCGATCATGCCGCCTGGCATGTTCTTGTCGCAACCGCCGATCACGACGACGCCATCCATCCATTGGCCTTGCACACAGGTTTCGATGCAGTCGGCGATGACTTCGCGCGAGACGAGCGAATATTTCATTCCTTCGGTGCCCATCGACATCCCGTCGGAGATCGTCGGGGTGCCGAATGTCTGCGCGTTCGCGCCGGCTTCGTGCACGGCGGCGACGGCCGCGTCGGCCAGTTTCTGCAGGCCCGCATTGCACGGCGTGATGGTCGAGTGGCCGTTCGCAATGCCGATCATCGGCTTGTCGAAATCCTCCTTTTTGTAGCCGAGCGCGTAGAACATCGAGCGGTTCGGGGCGCGCGCGACACCTTGCGTGATGTGCTGAGAACGGCGGTTGTTGGCCATCGAAGAGCTCCGGTTCGTTCATGAAACGTTCATGGGAAACGAGCGTGGCGGCCGCCCGGGCGGGCGAAAAGGGCGCGAAAGGTACGAGCGCGCGGCCGACGCGCATCAAGCTCGGGCCAGCATGCCCCCACTCGTTGGACCTGTCCAATATATGATTCAGGGTGAATTAGGTCGAAACACATATCAATGACCGCTGCCGGACTGCCGCCATGACCCCCGATTTGCGCCAACTTCGCTATTTCGTCGCCGTTGCCGAGGAGCGTCATTTCGGGCGCGCGGCGCGCAAGCTGTCGATGACGCAGCCGCCGTTGTCGCAGGCGATCCGCGCGCTCGAGGACACGCTGGGCGTCGAGTTGTTCGCGCGCACCAAGCGCACGGTCGAGCTCACGCCGGTCGGCGCCGATTTGCTGCCCGAGGTGCGCAAGCTGCTGGCGCAGGCCGATGCGCTGCGGCCCCACGCGCAAAGTTTGGCCCGCGGCGAGGCGGGCGCGCTTTCGCTCGCATTCGTGTCCACGGCCGATTACGGCTTGCTGCCGCATTTGCTGCGCGAATTCGCGGTGTGCCATCCGCGCGTGCGATTGAATTTGGCCGAGGCAACGAGCGACGTGCAAATCGAAGAGCTCGCCGCGGGCCGAATCGATGCGGGCCTCATCATTCCGCCGCTGCCGCCGCGCCATGCCGCGACCTTGTCGTACCTGCCCGTGATGCGCGAGCCTCTGGTGGCGGCGCTGCCCGCGGCCAGCGTTTCGCATCGTGGCCGCGGCGAGCCGCCCGATTGGATCGACGCCCCCATCTCGCTGGCCGAAGTGGCTCAATTGCCGCTCGTGATTTTTCCGCGCCGTTTGGCGCCCGGCTTTTATGACATCATTACGGCCTGCTACGGCGCCGCAGGCCTCACGCCCCGCATCGGGCAGGAGGCGATTCAGATGCAAACGATCGTCAGCCTCGTGTCGGCAGGCATGGGCGCCGCGCTGGTGCCGCAATCGTTGCGTAATTTGCGCCGCACGGGTGTCGTCTATCGGCCGCTCGTCGAGCGCACGCCGCTCGTCGAGACCGGGCTGGTTTGGAGAACGGCCGATGTGAGCCCGGTGCTGGCCGGCTTCCTGGACATCGTGCGCATGCACGCGAAAACTCTAACCTCAAGGGCTTGAGCCTTACGATGCTGATTCATCCGAATTTCGATCCCGTTGCAATTCATTTCGGCCCGCTTGCCGTGCGCTGGTACGGACTCATGTACCTCGTCGGCTTCATTTTGGCGGTCGTCATCGCCCGGCTGCGGCTGCGTTTGCCCCACGTCGCGGCGCAAGGCTGGACCGCGAGGGATATCGACGACATCTTGTTCTACGGTGTGCTCGGCACGATCTTGGGCGGCCGGCTCGGCTATGTGTTGTTCTACAAAGCCGATTACTACCTCGCTCACCCGCTCGATATCTTCAAAGTCTGGCAAGGCGGGATGTCGTTTCACGGCGGCTTTCTCGGCGTCACGCTGGCGATGGTGTTGTTCGCCTATCAGCGCAAGCGCACGTGGCTGCAAGTGACGGACTTCGTTGCACCCATGGTGCCGACGGGGCTTGCCGCCGGCCGTCTCGGCAATTTCATCAACGGCGAGCTGTGGGGGCGCGTGACCGATCCGCAGGCGCCGTGGGCGATGATGTTCCAGAGCGCGTCGAACGACGACGCGCTCTGGCTCGCCGCCCATCCGCAACTCGCGGCGAAATGGAATCTCACGCCGATCTTCGCGCAATATCACATGCTGCCGCGTCATCCCTCGGAGCTGTACGAGATCGCGCTCGAAGGCATTGCGTTGTTTCTCGTGCTGTTCTTTTTCACCCGCAAGCCGCGTCCGGTCGGCGCGGCTTCAGCCGTGTTTCTGATCGGTTACGGGCTGGCGCGTTTCATCGTCGAGTTCGCGCGCGAACCCGACGATTTCCTGGGTTTGCTCGCGCTAGGTCTGTCGATGGGACAGTGGCTGTCGTTGCCGATGATCGTCGTCGGCACGATCCTGCTCGTCTGGTCGTACCGGCGCGCACGCATGGCGCCAGCCGGGGCGTCGCCGCGCTGAGCGCGTAGCCGGTTAGCCCGGCGCGCGGCTATGGCAGCCGCGCGCCGGCGATCGCCTCCGGCATCCAGGCGTGAATGCGTACGGCGATCGGCCCTGTTCCCGCTGCCGTCAGCGCGTCATTTGCACTGAGCCGGATACGGTCACGGTCACCGTCGATTTGCCGCCTTCGACAGGCAGCGGCGCCGGCGCCGATCCGGCCGCCATCGCCCGCATGGCGAACATCGGCCGCGGCGGCGGCGCGTTGTTACTGCCCACGTTGACTTCGCGAATCGTGTAGCCGCTGTAGCCGAAGGCATGCGCGGACGAATCGGCCTGCTCTCTGAACTTCTTGATGGCGTCGGCGGTTAGCGCGTCCGCCGCCTTGCGCTGGGCCTCGGGCGAGAGCGAGAACGCCACGCTGCCGATCTGCATCGTGGCGTTGATCTGCCCCGCGAGCTTGGTGGCCGCCGCGAAATCGCGCGATTCGAGGACGACTTCGGTGCGGCCGCGCCATGAGGCGAGGTGGCCGTCGCGGTCGGTCGTGGGGTAGACCGTAAACGCGCCTGTGTGGGCCGTGACGTCGGATACGCCGCGCGCTTGCTTGAGCGCCGCCTCGGCATGCCGATTGAGCGCATCGGTGAGCGAGGCGGCATCGCGCGCCTCTTGCTCGTAGAACAGCGTGATTTCCACCACGTCCTGCGGCACGTCGGTGCTCGCTTGCGCCGACAGCGACAGCACGCCCGCGGGTTCGTGTTGCGTCATGACCGTATCGGCGCGCGCAGGCAGCGCGGCTAGGGCAAACGGCGCGGCGGCCGCGGCGGCAAGGATCAAGCTTGCGGTTGTTCTTTTCATTTTCATCGGTGCTCCGAGTGGGCTGCGTTCCTACACAGTGGGATCGTGAGAACCCGAGCGAGCCTCGTGCGCGCCTACCGTTCGCCTCACTTTCTGCCCGATGGGTCAGGCGAGCGCTTTCGTGATGAAGCGCCACTCGTCTTCGGTCACGGGCGTGATCGACAGCCGGTTGCCTTTGGCAAGCACGCGCATGCCGGCCAGCTCCGGATGCTCGCGCAACTGCGCGAGCGACACGAGCGGGATCTTCTTCACGAAGCGCACGTCGACCAGCATCCAGCGTGGCGTCTCGCGCGTCGATTTGGCATCGTAGTACGGGCTCTTCGGGTCGAATTGCGTCGGATCGGGATACGCATCCGACACGACTTCGGCAATGCCCGCGATGCCAGGTTCCGGACAACTCGAATGATAGAAGAGGACGCCGTCGCCAATTCCCATCATGTCGCGCATGAAGTTGCGCGCTTGATAATTGCGCACGCCGGTCCATGGCAGCGTGCGCTTGGGCGCGGCGGCGAGATCGTCGATGCTGGCTTCGTCCGGTTCCGATTTCATGAGCCAGAAGCGCATGGATGCAGGCCCCAAATGAAAACGGCATCGGTAGCACCGATGCCGTTGAATAAAATCCCCGCCTTAGCCGCTAGGCCGGCATCCTGAACCTGAGGTTCAGAATTGGTCGCAGTTAGCAGCACTTCGGGTACATCAGACAGAGTGACGCGCACGCCCGTGCTACAAATTTCCGCAACCATGCACATGGCATTGGTTCAAGGAATTTATGACCTTGGCGAACCAGGCAGGGAAGCCTTAAAACTTATTGTTCGAGAATCGTCGCCCGTTACAGCGCCTCGTGTTGATCGAGCACCGCACCGAGCTTGTCGTTCATTTGGCGCATTGTACGCCGGATTTCTTCGGCAGGGAACGCTTCGCCATGACGCACGCTTTGCTGCAGCTTGAGCAGCTCCGATGCGAGCGAAAGCGCCGCCATCACCGCGATGCGATCGGTGCCGCGAATATTGCTCATCGAGCGGATCTTGGACATTTCCGCATCGACGCGCGCCACGGCTTCGAGCAGCGCCGCTTCGGTTTCCGGGGAACAAGCGAGGCGATAGCTCTGGCCGAGAATCGTCGCTTCGATCTGTTTCGTCGTCATGCATCTTCTCCATGCGCGGCGGCGCCCGCAGCGCTCTTGTGCTGCTGCGTGGCGAGCAAATCGAGCTGGCTGTCGGAATCGTAGGGGCCGTTCGTGCGCGGCAATTTTTCGAGGATGGCGTTCAAGCGCACCTGAGCATCGTCGATTTTTGCGACGAGCGCATCGCGTTCGGCTTGAAGCGCGTTACGCGCTTCGCGCAAGAGTGCGAGCTCGGCATGGGCCGCCTCGTTTTCTTGGCGCAATTGCGCGAGTTGCTCTTCGAGCGCGTGACGTGCCTGCTGCTGGCGTTCGTTGATCGCGATCAGCCGGCCGATATTCTGTGAGAGGGATTCGAGTTCGTTGAGCATCTGCTGCGTCCTCTAAAGACCCCGCATTTTAGCGCTAATTATGCGCACTTCCGATCGCAGTCTCGTATCGAGACGTAACCGTTGTAGGCTTTTTTTGCAAAAGGGGCTGTTTACGCACGATGTTTGCGGGCGTTTTGGCCGTTTCTTGACGCCTCCTGCCCGCGCTCCTACACTTGCGGCACTTTGGTGCTCGCGCGCTAGGCTGCCTACGCGCGCGGTTAAACGGGAAACAGGGAGCGAAGTCCGCTCGGACGAGCCAACCTGTGCTGCCCCCGCCAACGGTAAGCGACACGCGCGGCACACGACACCTGGCCGCGCAACGCGCCTCCAATGCCACTGCGTGACCCACGTGGGAAGGCGCAGGCGCTTCGTCGTCAGCCCGGATACCGGCCAGAGTGGGAGTGCGATGCCGCGCTCGCGCCGCCTCGCAGCGCGCGCCGGCCGTCTCGCTCGATGACAAAGCAGTCTGCGGGGAGCAGGCTGCGTGCCGATCCCACAGGAAAACCACACGATGTCCACGCTTACCGTCCGTGCGGCGCTGCTTGCGTTCGCCGGTCTGCCCCTTGTCGCGCTCGCGCAGAGCGCGCCGAGCGATCCCGCTTCTTCGCCGTCCGAGCATGCCGCCGCGTCGCCCGCGTCCTCGTCCGCGCCTTCAGCGGCGGCTTCCCCCGCTGCGGATGCGAGCGGCGCGGCCGTCCCTGCGGCGCCCGCCGGCGCATCGCCGGCCGTTGCCAGCGGCGGCGCGCTCGCGCCTGTCGTCGTCACCGCTCAGCGCGGGCCGCAACCGCTTGCCGAGGCGATTCCGCAAACCGTGCGCTTTTCCCGCGAGGACATAGAAGATTCCACGGTGACCGATCTGCCCGGCTTGCTCGCCCAAGCGCCTGGCGCGCAGATCATCCGCAATGGCCCGCCCGGATCGAACGTGACGTTGTTCTTGCGCGGCGGTTCGGCGACGCAGTCGCTCGTGCTGATCGACGGCGTGCGCGTCGATTCGGTGAGCCTCGGCCAGGCGCAAATCGGGCAGATTCCCCTGTCCCAAGTCGATCGCGTCGAAGTCGTGAACGGCGACGTGTCGGCGCTGTACGGCTCGGGCGCGATGGGCGGCGTCGTGCAAGTGTTCACCAAGGACGGCGGCAATCATCCGCCACGGTTCAATTTCTCGCTCGGCTACGGCAGCTATCACACGCAGACGCAACAGGCCGGCGTGCAAGGCGCACTCGACAAGGACGGCAAGACGACGTTCAGTTTCAACGTGTCGCGCTCGAAAGACGACGGCTTCTCGGCCATCGATCCGCGGCTCGCGCCCAGTGCGAACCCGGGCCCGGACGGCTACCTGAACGAAACGGTGTCGGCCATGGTCCGCCACAAGTTCGACGAGCGCTGGGACGCGGGCGTGCGCTACTTCCAATCGAACGGGAAGGACAGCTTCGACAATGCGTTCGGCGCGCCGACGGACGTGAACTATCTCTACAGCAAAGTGCGTGAAGCCTCGGTCTTCGCCAACGGCAAGCTCACCGATTGGTGGACGACTCACTTGACCGCGGCGCTTGGCGACGATCGCGCCATCGACAAGACCAACGGCGTCTACAACAACCGATTCGACACCGACAATCGTCAATACACATGGCAGAACGATTTCAAGCTCGGCGCGCGGCAGAAGCTGCAACTCGGCTATGAGCGGCTCGATCAAAGCCTCGACTCGGATCAGTTCGCCGCGCCCGACCGTCACGTGAATTCGGTGTTCGCGGGTTACACGGCGCGTTTCGGCGCGAACCAGATTCAGGCGAACGTGCGGCGCGATCAATATTCGGATTTCGGCGGCGCCAACACCTACTATCTGGGCTACGGCTTCGATTTCACCGAGCATTGGAAAGCGACGGCGAGCTATTCCAGCGCGTTTCGCGCACCGAGTTTCGACGATCTGTACTTCCCGGGCAGCGGCAATCCGTCGATTCGCCCCGAGCGCAGCCACTCCGTCGAAGCGGCGCTGCAGTATGCGTCGGATGCGCTCGGCGTCATGCGGCTCACTGCATTTCAGACGCGCTACTCGGATTTGATCAACTATGTTCCGACTCAGGGAGGTTTGTTCTATCTCGCCGAAAACGTCGGCCGGGCGAAAGTGCAGGGGCTCGAAGGCTCGTGGGCCGGTGAGGTCGGCAAGACCCGCGTGCGGGCGGCGCTGACGGTGCAAAATCCGGTCAACGAGGACACGCACACCGATCTTCCCCGCCGAGCGCGGCATTTCGCCTCGTTCTCGGCGAATCGTTCGTTCGGCGACTGGCGCGTCGGCGGCGAGTGGATCGTCAGCGGCGCGCGCGACGATAGCGGCGCCAACCTGGCCGGGTTCGGTCTCGTGAATTTGTCGGCGCGCTACGACATCACCAAATCGTGGTATGTGAGTGCCCACATCGACAACCTGTTCGACAAGAACTATGAGCTCGCCTACACCTACAACACGCCGCGCCGCAGCGCGTTCGTCACGATCGGTTGGCAGCAGCGGTAGCAGTAGCGTGCAAGCCGGCGAGGCGAGCGTGCGCCGATGAACCTGCCTGTTTCGCACGCGCGCGCTTCGATGAGCGCGCGTCGTGCGTGCTCCGTTTGGGTCGCGCTGGCGCTGACCGGGCTGGTCGTTTTCGTTGCCTCGCTCGCGCTCGGCAGCGTGACGATCTCGCCGTGGCAGGTTTTGCTCGCCCTCGTGCATGCCTCGTCGCACGTCGTCGATGGCGGGCCGGCGGGCGATCTCGCCGGCGAAATCGTGCGCAGCTTGCGCTTGCCGCGTGCGTTGGCGGGCTTTTCCTGCGGGGCCTTGCTCGCGCTCGCCGGTGCGTTGTTGCAAGTTCTGCTGCGCAATCCGCTAGCCGAGCCCTACGTGCTGGGGGTCTCCGGGGGTGCCGCGGCGTTTGCGGTAGCCGCCTTGTTCGCCGGATGTGCTTGGTGGTTCGTCGACCTGGCATCGTTCAGCGGCGCGTTGCTCTCCATCGCGCTCGTGCTGGGCCTCGCACGGCGGGAGTTCTGGCGCGGCGAGCGGCAGGAAGCCTCGCCGAGGTTGCTGTTGACGGGCGTCGTCGTGGCGACGGGCTGGGGCGCCGCTATTACGTTGGTCATTGCGCTCGCGCCCGACGACCGGCTGCGCGGCATCGTGTTTTGGCTTACCGGCGATTTGAACGGGGCCGCCAGCCCGTGGCCGGCGCTCGTTGCGCTGGCCGTCGCGCTGGCCGTCGCCGTGCCCGTCGCGCCCCAATTGAACGTGCTCTTGCGCGGCGATGCGTTGGCTAGCTCGCTAGGCGTGCCGGCGGCCAAGCTGCGGCTGCGCATTTACGTCGTCGCCTCGCTTGCGGCGGCGGCGAGCGTGACGACGGCCGGAACCATCGGTTTCGTCGGTCTCGTCGTGCCGCATGCGCTGCGGCTCGTGCTCGGCAACGATCAGCGCATGCTCGTGCCGGCCAGCGCGCTAGCGGGCGGGATCGCCGTGATGGGCGCGGATCTGGCCGCGCGCACCGTGATCGCACCCGCGCAACTGCCCGTCGGTGTCGTGACGGCGCTCGTCGGCGTGCCGGTGTTTCTGTGGATGTTGCTCGGGAAACGCCGATGAAGCCGCTCGCTCGTGCGGATGGACAGGCTCGCCCGGCATCGCTTTCGGCGCAGCATTTGACGCTGCGCGCGGGCGATCGCGTATTGCTCGAGGATTTCACGCACACGTTTTTTCCCGGCGAAATTTGGTGCGTCGTGGGGCCGAACGGGGCAGGCAAGACGACGCTGATCACGACGCTCGCAGGCCTCGCTCGACCGGCCCACGGCCACGTCGAAGTCGACGGCGAGCGCATCGACGCTTGGCCGAGCGCCGCGCTGGCGCGGCGGCGGGCGTTGATGCCGCAGCACTCGCACGATGCGTTCGGCGCGAGCGTGCTCGATGTCGTGTTGCTCAATCGCTTCCCTCATCTGACGGGATGGGGATGGGAGCGCCCGGAAGATCGCGCGGCCGCGCATGCTGCGCTCGAGACGCTCGGGCTTGCCTCGCTCGCCGCGCGCGATGTGCTCTCGCTCTCGGGCGGCGAGCGCCAGCGCGTCGCCCTGGCGGCCGCGCTGTGCCAGGCCGCGCCGCTGCTGCTGCTCGACGAACCGCTCGCGTTTCTCGACTGGCACCATCAAATCGATTGTTTGACGGCGCTCGTGCAATGGACGCGGGCGTCGCCGCGCACGATCCTGTTTTCCTGTCACGACCTCAATCTCGCCAGACGCTTCGCGACCCACGCGCTGCTGCTCGAGGGCAACGGCGTCGCCCATACCGGCGCGGCACGCGATGTGCTTACGCCGGCGCTCGCGAGCCGCGCGTTCGGGTATCCCCTCGTGCTGATCGAGCAAAACGGCTATGAGGCGCTCGTCCCCGCTTTGCCGGAAGCCCCGTGCTGAAAGCGCGCACACGCCACACACGGGAAATCCACATAGTGATGTCCCTAATACGCCGTGGCGAGGACGATGCGGTTTTACCGAATTGAACCGCCCCGACCGATGCGAGTATGGTGAGACCTTTGCGAAGCGCGCGCCTGCAATGCAGTGATGGAAATCGGCCGCGCATCGCCGGCTATTCGGATCGAATCGAGTATGAATGCACCCCTTCCACTGCCCGTCGTCGAACCGCTCGATCGTTCGTTGCGCGATGAACTCTCGCGCCTGATCGATGCCAAGACGAAGCCGCAAGGCAGTCTCGGCATGCTTGAAGTGCTGGCGCGCCAAATTGGCATGATTCAGCGCAGCCTGCGTCCCACCATCGAGCGGCCCGCGATGATCGTGTTCGCGGGCGATCACGGCATCGTGCAGGAAAGCGTGAGCCCATACCCGCAAGCGGTGACCGCGCAGATGGTCGCGAACTTTCTATCGGGGGGCGCCGCGATCAACGCGATCAGCGGCGTCTCGGGCCTGGCGCTCGAAGTCGTCAATGCGGGCGTTGCGACCCCCCTTGCGCCGCTGCCTGGGCTCGTCGATGTGCCGATCGCCGCGGGCACGCGCAACTTCGCGCGCGAGCCCGCGATGACGCGCGAGGAGGCCCGCGCCGCGTTGCGCGTTGGTGCCTCGCGCGTGCGCCATCACGCTGGGCTTGGCACGAATGTGATCGGCTTCGGCGAAATGGGCATCGGCAATTCGTCGTCGGCCGCGTGCCTCATGAGCCGTCTGTGTGAGGTGCCGATCGACGATTGCGTCGGCCGCGGCACCGGGCTCGACAACGCGGGCCTCGCGCGCAAGCGCAACGTGCTGGCCTCCGCGCTGGCGCTGCATCGGGACGTGACGGAGCCGATCGACGTCCTAGCGACGTTCGGCGGCTTCGAAATCGGGATGATGGTGGGCGCGTATTTGGCGGCCGCCGAGGCGAAGATGACGATCCTCGTCGATGGCTTCATTGCGACCGCGGCGCTCGTCGTGGCCGACGCGATCGCGCCGGCCGTGCGCGACTACTGTGTGTTCGCGCATCTATCGAACGAGGCCGGCCACCGGCGGATGCTCGACTACTTCGGGGCCAAACCGCTGCTCGCGCTCGACATGCGCCTCGGGGAGGGCACGGGCGCGGCGCTCGCGCTGCCGGTGCTGCGCGCGGCGGTCGCGTTTTTGAACGAGATGGCGAGCTTCGAATCGGCCGGCGTGGCAGGGCGCGAGGCTCGATGACGGTCGAGCGCGGGCCGGGCCGGGCGAGCGCCGGCCATGCGAAAGCCGACGCGGCCGAGGTAGTCGACGTAGCCGACGTGGTTCAAGAGGGAGGCGGTGCTGCGCCGCGTGAGCGGGCGGGCGCCGATACCGCAACGGTTGCGCGGCGTACCCGGTTTCAGGCGCAGTGGCGATACATCGTCGCCGCGCTCGGCTACTTCACGCGCGTGCCGATCCCGCATGCGATTGCATTGGACGCCCACGACCTTGCCGGCGCGTCGCGCTACTTTCCGCTGATCGGCGTGCTCGTCGGCGCAGTCGGCGCGCTCGTCTATCTCGTGGCTTTGTCTCTGTTTCCGGCGGGCGTGGCCGTGTTGCTGTCGATGGCCGCCACCTTGCTGCTGACGGGGGCGTTGCACGAAGACGGTTTGGCCGACTGCTGCGATGGCCTTGGCGGCGGCATGACCCGGGACGACGCGCTGCGGATCATGCGCGACCCGCGCTTGGGCGCATTCGGCGCGATCGGGTTGATGCTCTCGCTCGCACTCAAATGGCAGACATTGACGGCGCTCCCGGCGGCGACGGCGGCCTGGGCCATGGTGGGCGCGCACGCCGCCAGTCGCGCGCTGGCCGTGACTTATTTGGCGACGCACGACTATGCGCGCGAGCAAGGCAAAGCCAAACGTGTCGCACAGCCCATGTCGAAGCGCTCGCTCGCGGTGGCCTTGATGGTGGGCTTGCCTTGGCTGCTCGTGCCGGACTGGCGCGCCGGGGTGCTCGGCCTTGCAGTCATCGCCGCGTTGCGTTTTCTGCTCGGGCGTTACTTCGCTCGCCGGCTCGGCGGTTATACGGGCGACTGCCTGGGCTTTGCGCAGCAGGTGTTCGAGCTCGCGCTCTACTTGACCGTGCTCGCGTGGACCTCGTTCTGATCCGGCACCCCGCGCCGGCGATCGATGCCGCGCTTTGCTACGGCAGCACGGACGTGCCGTTGGCCGGCGATGCGCGGGAATCGGCGCTGGCGCTCGCCGCGCGGCTGCGGGCGCTCGAGGCGCCTTCGCCTCTGTATCTGGTGACGAGTCCGTTGCAACGATGCGCCCATTTGGCCGGCGGGCTCGCCACGGAACTGGGGTGCACGGTGCGCGTCGACGCGCGCTTGCAGGAAATCGACTTCGGCGCATGGGAAGGGCAGCGCTGGGATGCGATCGATCGCGCTGCGCTCGATGCCTGGGCTGCCGATCTGCGCCACGCGCGGATGCATGGCGGCGAGAGCGTCGCGCAGTTCGAAGCGCGCGTCGGTGCGTGGCTCGCGCAGTGGCGCGAGCCGATGGCGCCACCGGTGCAGCACGTGCATGCGGTGACGCATGCCGGCGTCATGCGAATGATTGCATCGCTTGCGCTCGGCAAGCCTTTGGAGGAGACCTTGACGTGGCCGCTCGAAATGGCCGCCATCGTTTGGCTGCGCTACGAGGCGATGGGCGGCGCAGGAAGCTGGCGGTTATTGCATTGGAACGCCTGAGCCGCTGCTCGCGTGTGAATCGGCAAGGTCAACGAACGGGACGTGGTCCAAGTGTATCGCTTGGCCGCCGCGCTCGCGCCAGATCGAGATCGCGGCACAGTTGCGCGGCGCCTTGCACGAGGCGCGGGCCGGGCCGGTTGATGAGATCGCCGTCGAGCGCGAACAAGTTGCCGCGCGCGACAGCCGTCATGCG
The DNA here is from genome assembly GCF_029522115.1 of Trinickia sp. Y13. Classification (GTDB taxonomy): domain Bacteria; phylum Pseudomonadota; class Gammaproteobacteria; order Burkholderiales; family Burkholderiaceae; genus Trinickia. The sequence continues at coordinate 20,014 of NZ_JAKWFK010000009.1, forward strand.
CGGCCATGCGCGCCACGCCGTTAGACCGTTTGGCAATGGCGCGTCGGCGGCAGTGGGGCCTTGACGCGTCGCCACGATCGCTTCCGGGTCGGCGGCGACGACGGCCTCCGTCGACACGGTCGGCACGAGCGGCGCGAGCCGGGCGAAGACGTTGCGCCCCCCGCATAGCGCGATGATGTCGCTGACGACGTGCGTGCCGTTCAGCGTCATGAGCGGATCGTCCCACACTTGGTAAAAGACGCTGACAGGCGCGCGTTTGGCGTACCGCGCACGCAGCGCGGCGACGTTGGCTCGGTATCGGGCCGCGGCGGCATCGGCTTGGGAGGCGGTGCCGAGCAGCGTCCCGAGGGCGGCGAGATCGGTCGCGACGTCGTCGATCTTGCGCGGCTCGCTGTGATAAAGCGCGATGCCTAGCGCGCGCAGCCGGTCCAGTTGCCGCTCGTCGTTGCCGTGGCGCCAGACGATCACGAGGTCGGGCCTGAGCGCGACGATGCGCTCGAGGTCCAGCGCGTTGTTATCGCCCACGCGCGGCAGCGTTTTTGCAGCGCTGGGGTAATCGCTGTAAGACACGGCGCCGACGAGCTTGGCGCCGCCACCGGCCGCATAGACGAGTTCGACGGCGTGGGGCGACAGGGCGATGACGCGCCGCGCTGGCGCGGCGAGTGTGACGCGATCGCCGGCATCGTCGACGATGGAAATCGAGGCATAGGCGCGTGGGCAAACGCTCAGCGCGACGCCGAACGCGAGCGCGAACCCGGCTCTGAGCCACCCTTGCCGTTTGCGCGTGCTTCCGATCGCGCCGCTGCCCCCACCGGTCGGCCAGGGCTGACCCGTGCGCGGGACAGGCTTGCAATGCGCCGCTGCGCGCGCCTTCATCGCGTCGAATCCCCTTTCACCGCCATCGGCAAGCCCGCCACCATCAGCGTGACGGTGCGTGCGATGGCCGCGACGCGCTGATTGAGCCGTCCCAGTTCGTCGACGTAGCGGCGCGTCATGGCGCCGAGCGGCACGACGCCCATGCCGATCTCGTTGCTGACGACGATGACCGGCCCGCGCGCCTGCGCAAGCGCCAAGGCCAAGGCATCGATCTGCGCTTGGCAAGCGTCGGGCGGCAGGGCGAAGGCCTCGCCGCGAGCCGGGCAAACGAGGTTGACGAGCCATAGCGTCAGGCAGTCGACGAGAATGCAGCGTTCGCCATCGTCGGCCTCGGCGATCACGGCTGCCAGGTCGATGTCGGCCTGCACGACGCGCCAATGCGTTGGCCGCCGTGCGCGATGGTGGGCGATGCGCGCGGCGAATTCGGCATCGTCCGTCTCGCCGGCGGTGGCGACGTAGGTGACGGGCCGCGCGGTGGCGGCCGCCAGCCGCTCGGCATGACCGCTCTTGCCGGAGCGGGCACCGCCGAGCACGAAGGTGAGATCGGGTTGGGTCATCGGCTAGAGCAGAATCATTTGCGTGCAGCGAAACAGTGCGATCGTGTGTCCATCGGGGTCGAAAACGGACGCGTCCCACACATGCGTGCTACGCCCCAGATGAACGGCGCTGGCCACCGCGCGCACGGTGCCCGCCCGGCAGGTGCCGAGGAAATTGCTCTTGAGCTCGATCGTCGTGAAGCCGCGCGCGTTTTCGGGCAGATGAGCCATGCACGCATAGCCGCAGCAAGTATCGGCCAGCCCGATCACGGTCGCGGCGTGCAAGAAGCCGTTCGGTGCGAGCAGTTGCGGCCGCACGGCGAGCTTGCCCGTCAGCGTGCCTTGGGCGAGCGCGACGACGCGCACGCCGAGCAGTTCGGGCAGCGTCCCCTCCTGGTGCTCATGGATCGTTTCGATCGTGAAGTCGGGGCGTAAAGTCGACATGAAGTGAGCCTCTGCGAGATGGGGACGGTGACCGCATTTGCCGATATTATCGGGGCCTGCGATGCATTTCGATAGCGTAACGGGCCGCTTGCCTCGCCGGCGAGACCGGCCTCGTGACGCAACCGGCTAACCGGTCGCGCTGGCGGCCTTCTACTCGGGAGTGTTCATGACGGTGATCGTGGTAGCGAACCCCAAGGGCGGCGTGGGTAAAAGCACGTTGTCGACGAACTTGGCGGGCGCCTTTGCGGCGAACGGCGAATGGGTGGCGCTGGCCGACCTCGATCGGCAGCAGTCGTCGCACGGCTGGCTTGCGCTGCGGCCGGAAGGCTTGCCCCCCATCGAAATGTGGCGCTTGGATCCGGACGCGCCGGCCAAGCCGCCTCGCGGGCTCGAGCGCGCGATCATCGACACGCCGGCCGGGTTGCACGGCAGCCGGCTCGCCGCGGCGCTCGAATTGGCCGACAAAGTGCTCGTGCCGCTGCAACCGTCGATGTTCGACATCCTCGCCACGCAGCATTTTCTCGAGCGGCTCGCCAAGGAAAAAGCCGTGCGCAAGGGCGACATCGAGGTGGGCGTGATCGGCATGCGCGTCGATGCGCGCACGCGCTCGGCGGAGCAACTGCATCGCTTCGTCGAAAGTCTCGACCTGCCCGTGCTCGGTTTTCTGCGCGACACGCAAAACTACGTGCAACTCGCCGCGCACGGCCTGACGCTGTGGGACGTGCCGCAAAGCCGTGTCGAGAAGGACTTGGAGCAGTGGGAGCCGATTACCGCGTGGGTCTCGAAGTAAGTGCGCGCGCTGCCGCGGCGAACGCGGCCGCCGCACCCGCGGCGCGCGGGTACCTGGCAAGAAGCGGCCACGGGCCTTCGCGCCTCAGCTCCAGCTTTGCACCGGCACGTGAGCGCGGCTGCCCTTGATCTTGTTCTGTTCGTCGACGAATACGAGCTTGGGCGCCCAGCCCGCCGCGAGTTCCGCGTCCTCGACCATCGCGAACGCCGCGATGATGACGAGATCGCCCAACTGAGCGCGGCGCGCGGCCGAGCCGTTCAGCGAAATCATGCCGCTGCCACGCTCGCCGCGAATGGCGTAGGTCGAGAAGCGCTCGCCATTGTTGACGTTCCAGATATCGATGCGTTCGTTTTCGACGATGCCCGAGGCATCGAGCAGATCTTCGTCGATGGCGCACGAGCCTTCGTAATGGAGCTCGCAGTGCGTCACGACGGCGCGGTGGATCTTCGATTTAAGCATGTGTCGCTGCATGATCACTTCCTTCGGACTTCAGACGATTCGGACGATTGCCGCAGGCAACGTCAAATTTCGAGATTATCGATGAGGCGGGTCGGCCCGAGCTTGGCCGCGGCGAGCACGACGAGCGGCGCGTCGAGCTCGTCCGGGCGCGGCGCGAGCAGATTCACGCGTTTGCGCACCGCGATGTAATCAGGCGCCCAGCCGCGCGCCGCGAGGCTTTCCATCGCTTCGCGCTCTAGCGCGGCGAAATCGCGCCGGCCGGCAAGCACGCCTTCGCGCACGCGCGCGAGCGTGGCGGCGAGCATGGGCGCTTCGGCGCGCTCGGCCTCGCTCAGATAGCGATTGCGCGAACTCAGGGCGAGGCCGTCGGCGTCGCGCACCGTTTCGGCCGCGACGATATCGGTGGGCAGGGCGAATTGCCCGCACATCTGCCGCACGATCATGAGCTGCTGATAATCCTTCTTGCCGAACACAGCCACGCGCGGCTGCACGCACGACATCAGCTTCATGACGACCGTGCAGACGCCGGTGAAGAACCCGGGGCGAAATTCCCCTTCGAGGATGTCGCCTAAATCATGCGGCGGATGGACCCGGTATTCCTGCGGCTGCGGGTACATGTCGCGCTCGGTCGGCGCGAACAGCACGTAGACGTTCTCCCGCTGCAGCTTGTCGATATCGGCTTCGAGCGTGCGCGGGTATTTATCGAAGTCCTCGTTCGGCCCAAACTGCAGACGATTGACGAAGATGCTCGCGACGACCGGATCGCCGTGCTGGCGCGCGAGCCGCATCAGCGACAAGTGCCCTTCGTGCAGATTGCCCATCGTCGGGACGAAGGCCGTTCTGTTTTGGCCGCGCAACTGGTCGCGCAATTCCTGGATCGAGCTGATGACTTTCATGACGGATGAGATGCTCGCAGCGCCGGCGGGGCGAAGCCGCGCCGATTGTAGTGGATTTGACGGCCCCTTGGCATCGAAAAGAGCGGTTGCTCGACGAGCGCGCCGGCGCGGCATCGGCCCGTTATGCAGGCAAATACGCTAGGCGCACGTAGATCGGTGCGAAAGGTTCGGGTTGGGTGATCTCGATCAGCGATTCGCGTGCGAGCTCGAGCATCGCGATGAAATTGACGACGACGACCGGCACGCCGCGCGTCACGTCGAACAGATCGGAGAACTCGACGAAGCGCGCATTCTGCAAGCGCCGCAAAATCAGGCTCATATGCTCGCGCACGGAAAGCTCCTCGCGCGAGATCTTGTGATGCTGCACGAGCTTGGCCCGCTTGAGCACATCCGCCCAGGCGGCGCGCAGATCGTCGATGCCGACGTCGGGGAACCGCGGCGCCATGCTCTGCTCGATGTACACCTCGGCGCGCAGGAAGTCGCGCCCGAGCTGCGGCAACTGATCGAGCCGCTGCGCCGCAAGCTTCATGCGCTCGTACTCGAGCAGGCGCCGCACCAGCTCGGCGCGCGGGTCTTCGGCTTCTTCGCCCGTATCGGCTTTTTTCACCGGCAGCAACATGCGCGACTTGATCTCGATCAGCATCGCGGCCATCAGCAAGTACTCGGACGCGAGTTCGAGATTGGTCTTGCGCAACTGCTCGACGTAGCCGAGGTACTGCGCCGTCACATCCGCCATCGGGATGTCGAGCACGTTGAAGTTCTGCTTGCGGATCAAATAAAGCAGCAAATCCAGCGGACCTTCGAAGGTCTCGAGAAACACCTCGAGCGCATCGGGGGGGATGTACAGATCTTGCGGCAGCTTGAACAGCGGCTCGCCGTACAGGCGCGCGAAGGCGATGCCGTCGACGATGTCGGGCGTCGTATCGGTCGCGGGCGCGGTCAGCGCCGAATCCCCGCGCTGCCCTTCGTCGGCGGCGTTCACTATCAGAAGTTCTGGTAGTACACGTACGGGTTTTGCTTCACGCGCGTCTGCTGTTGGGTGGCGCGCTCCTCGAGATCGATGGGCTGCTTATCCCACAAGAGCGCGCGGCCGCGGCGTTGCTCTTCTTCGAGCGTAGGCTTTTGCTGTTTGAGTTGATTGATGAACTGCGTGATGTCCGATTGGTACAACATGATGCGATCATCCTGAAAAAGGGGTCGAATCGGCGGGGCGCCAACTCGAGCAAAGCGCGATTTTAGCGCATGCGGCTCATGCGGAACACGGCGCGTGCTCGCGCGTCCAACGCGGCGCGTCCCGTGCGCGTCGTGGTCCGATGCGAGGCCGTTATGGTCAAATGATCGTTTTTGCCGGAGCGGTCGCTCGCCCGGCCCGGCCGCGGAGGTAGCGGCACAGGCCCATGACCCGTTCCGTATCGCGGGGCGAGCGCCTTCGGCCATTCAACGTTGAGAGGTTCTATTTGCGGGAAGCCGTGATCGATACGTCGCGCACCAGGGCAAGCCGGGGCGCCGGGCGAGGCATGCGCGGCGATAGCGCGGCGGGCCGGCCGGTATGGCGGCTCCTGGCCCTCGGGGCGTTGCTCGCGTTGCTGTCCGCGCCGGCGGCGGCGAAATACGACGTGACGATCGATGCGCCGCGCGACATGCGCAAGCTGTTGGAAAAGCATCTCGACCTTGCGCGCTTCGCGTCGCGCGACGATGTCACCGACGATCAATTCGACTTCCTCGTCACGGCCACGCCCGAGCAAGTGCGCGATTTGGCCGCGACCGACGGCTATTTTTCACCGGTCGTGCGCACGGACGTGCGACAAGGCGGCAAGGGCAGGAAAGACGTGACGGTGCACGTCGACCCCGGCCCGCGCACGATGGTGTCGTCGGTCGCGCTGAGCTTTGCCGGGCCGATCGAAAGCGAGGAGCCCACGCGCGAGAACGCGGCGCGCTTCGCTTTTTCGCTCCATACCGGCGACCCTTTCACGCAGTCCGCTTGGACCGATGCGAAGGAGGCCGCGCTCAAAGCGCTGCAAGCGCATCGCTATCTGGGCGCGAAGATTGCGCAGTCCCAGGCGCGGATCGACCCGCGCACGCGCCAGGCGGCGCTCTCGGTCGCATTCGAAAGCGGGCCGACGTTTACGCTCGGCGCGCTCGATGTGTCCGGGGTGCGCCGTTACCCCGAGCGCATCGTCAGCAACGTCAATCCGCTGGCGATCGGTGAAGTCTACGATGCCGATCGCGTCGCCGAACTGCAGCGGCAGTTGCAGAACACCCCGTACTACGCGAGCGTCGCGATCGACGTGGGCAGCGACGTGGAAAAACCGAACGAGACGCCGATCCACGTGAAAGTGAGCGAGTACCCGTACAACAGCGTGCGCGGCGGCGTCGGCTATGCGACCGATACGGGCCCGCACGTGCAAGGCTCGTACTCCTATCTCGACACGTTCGGCGCCGCTTGGCCGTTTTCGATCCAAGGCCGGCTCGACCAGATTCAGCAGTACGGGCAGGTTCAATTGGCCATGCCGCCCGGCAAGCGCGGTTGGACGAACGCTGCGCTCGCCTCCTATACGAACACGCAAGTCTCCGGCACGCGCATTTACAGCGCCCGCGCGGGCTTGCAGCGCACGCGCACGGCGCAGTTCATCGACTATGCCTATTCGATCCAGTACTACGCAGACCGCCTCGATCAGAATCTCGTCGGGCCGACGACGAGTCACGCGCTCGTGCCGCAATGGTCGTGGACGCGCCGCAACGTCGACGATCCGCTGTTTCCGCGCAAAGGCAATCTGCTCCACGTCGAAGCAGGCTTCGCGGTGAAAGGCCTCGCCACCGATCAAACGTTCACGCGCGGCTATGCCCGCGGCGTGCAATACGTGCCGCTATTCAAGCGCGACCTGTTCCTCGTGCGCGCGGAGCTCGGCGGCGTCTTTACGAGCGGCGGCTCGAGCGGCATTCCGGCATCGCTTTTGTTTCGCGCGGGCGGCTCCAATTCGGTGCGCGGCTATGGCTTCCAAAGCATCGGCAACAACGTGGGCGGCTCGGTGCTGCCGACGAAGTACCTCATCACGGCCACCGCGGAATACCAGCATTGGTTCACGCATGATTGGGGCGCGGCCGTTTTCTACGATATCGGCGCGGCGACCGATACCTGGGGCGAGCGTGTGTTCTTTCCGGGCGCGGGCATCGGCGCGCGCTGGCGCAGCCCCGTCGGCCCAATCAACGTCGATCTCGCGTACGGCGTGCGCAACCGTAGCGTGCGGCCCTATCTGACGCTGGGTATCGCCTTCTAAGAGAACAATCGCACAAGGAACGCCTTCGGATGACGCACGATTCGCCGCCACCCTCGCCGCCGCACGACGACGCCTCGGACGCCGCCGGTGCGGGCGCGGGCGCGCTCCCGGCGCACGCGGCGGGGGCGAACGGCGCGGGAACGCCTGGCGGCCCGCCGGAACCCGGTGCGCCGCGGCCCAGACGCCGCGGTCGGCGTGTGCTCGGATGGGCGACGCTCGGGGTCGCGCTCGGCTTGCTTTGCATTGCGGCGGCGCTCTACGGCGCGCTCGTCACCGAGTCCGGCACGCGGCTCGCGTGGCGCGCGGCCGTCGCACTGACGGGCGGGCGCTTATCGGGCACGTTCGAGGGCGGCACGCTCGCGCGCGGCGTCACGCTGGCCGATGTCCGCTGGCGCGGATGGGCGAGCGCGGCCAGTGCGCCCCCAACCGATATTCGCATCGATCGCTTGTCGGGCCGTTGGTCCCTCACGCGCTCGCCGTGGAGGCTGACGGTCGACACGCTGCGCGCCGGAACCATCGACGCGCGGCTCGCACCGTCGACGAGCAAGTCGCGGATGCAGCTGCCCGCGGATTTGCGCCTGCCGCTCGAGATCGACTTGCGCGCCATCAGCGTCGGCAAGCTGCTCGTGCGCAACGGCGCTTCGACGACCGAGATCGATCGCTTGCGCGTCCACGGACGCAGCGACGGCAGGCATCATGCGCTCTCGATCGACGGGCTGGATACGGCCTACGGCGCCCTCGTGGCACAGCTTGCACTGGACGGCGTGCGGCCGTTTCCGCTGACGGGCGCGTTCTCGGCCTCGGGCGAGCTCGGGGGCGCTCCGGCGCAGGTCCAGGCAAAGCTTTCCGGAACGCTCGAATCGCTTGTCGCCGATGTGGACGCCAACGGAATGAAACTGGCGGGACGGGCGCATATCGAGGCGACGCCGTTTGCCGCGGTGCCGCTCGAGCGGGCGACGATCGCGTTCGATCATGTCGATCCCCGCGTGTTCAGCGCCGGGGCGCCGCAAGCCGATCTTTCGCTCCGAGCGGCGCTCGCGCCGGTTCCCGGTGCGGGGCCGCTCGTCGTCGCGGGTCCAGTCTCGGTCGTCAATGCCGCGCCGGGGCCGCTCGACGCGCATCGCTTGCCGTTGGTGCAGGCGCATGCGCAGGTGCATCTGGACCCGCGCACGCAACGCCTCGATGGCCTCGATATTCGATTGATTCACGACGCCGCGTTAACCGGCTCGGGCAGCTTCACGGGCGGTCACGCACGTCTGGATTTGACGGCAAGCGGCGTCGATGCCGCGACGTTCACGCCGTACGTGCGGCCGACCGCGTTCTCCGGGCCGATCGTCGTGACGCTGGACGGGGCAACGCAACAGGCTTCGCTCGATTTGACCGACTCGCGTGCACGCTTGCGGGCGCGCGTGCACGTGGCGTTGGAGCCGGGGAGCATCGCGCTGCACGATGTGCGCATCGACGCGGGCGACGGGCGCTTGCAATTGAAGGGGGCGCTCCAGCGCGAGGCGCGCGAGGGCTATGAACTGAGCACGACGCTGACCAACTTCGACCCGCGGCTCGTCCTGGCCCAAGCGCTGCCGACGACGCGCGCAGCGGCGCCGCAAGCGCGGTCTGCCGATGCGGCCGGCGCGGCAGACCGACCGGCCCAGGCGCCCAAACCGTCGAAAGCGCCGCGCGCCAAGGCGCGTGCGGTGAGTTCGGTCCCCGAGGCCCGCATCACGGGCCGCTTCAGCGCGGTCGGCGCGCTGGCTCCGGCATTCTCGACGAAGCTGCGCTTCGATCTGGGCGAAAGCGTCTACGACGGCTTCCCGTTGACGGGGGAGGGCACGATAGCGCTGGCCGGATCCCGCCTGCTGCCGAGCAAGGCGACCTTGTCGATCGCCGGCAACGACGTCGAGTTGCACGGCACCTTCGGCGCCCCCGGCGACCGCTTGCGCTTTCACGTCGATGCGCCGCGGCTCGATCGTCTGGGCTTCGGCGTTTCCGGCGCGCTGTCGGCCGATGGCGATTTGACGGGGGCCTTGGCGCACCCCGACGCGACCCTGAGCTACAACGCGCGCTCGGTGGTGATCGGCGATAACCGCATCGGCGCGGCGAGCGGTAACGCACGCATTCGCGACGGCGCAAAGGGCGCGCTCGAGTTTTCCACCGACGCGCGCGACGTGCAGGCCGGCGCGGTGGCGCTGTCGACGCTGAGCGCGCATCTCACGGGCACGCGCGCGAAGCACGCTTTCGATGCCCAGGCGAAGGGCACGGTGAGCGGGCGCGCCGTCGACATGGCGCTTGCGGGGACGGGCGGCGTCTCCGATACGCGCGAGGGTCCTCGTTGGGAGGGCGTACTCACGCGCTTGTCCAACCGCGGTCTGCCCGCGCTCGAACTGCAAGCGCCGCTCGCGCTATCGGCCGCGAAGCAACGGGTCACGCTCGGTCCGACCCGAATGGCGATCGAAGGTGCGACGCTCGAGTTGAAGTCTTTCGCCTACGACCACGGCGCAGTCAGCTCGGCCGGTAGCGCGTCGAACCTGTCGGTGGCGCGCTTGATCGCCATTCGACGAACGCTGACGGGCACGCCGTCGAAGCTATCGAGCGATCTCATCCTCGGCGCCGACTGGAACTTCGCGCTGGGCGCCACCGCGAGCGGATACGCGCGCATCGAGCGCCGCAGCGGCGATGCGACGCTGTCGACGGGCTACGGCGTGTCCGCGCTCGGCATCACGGCGCTTGCCGCGCGAGCCGATTTCGAAGGCGGGCGGCGGCTCAAAATCACGTCGCACGCGGCGGCAAGCCGCATCGGCACGTTCGACGCGAACCTGAGCGCAGGGCTGAGCCCCGATCCCGCACGCGGCGGCGTGCTCGGCCTTGCCGCCGATGCGCCGCTCTCCGGCACGCTTGCTTTCGACGTGCCGGCGCTCAAGACCACCGGCGGCTTGTTCGGCCCGAGCTACGTGCTCGACGGCCATCTTGCGCTGAACCTCGTGCTGGCGGGCACGCGAGCCAAGCCCACGGTATCGGGCGCGCTGATCGGCGACGACCTGTCGGCCACGCTCGTCGATCAGGGCGTGCGGCTCAAGGATGGCATCGTGCGCGTCGCGTTGACGGAGAACCTCGTCGATCTGCAGCGTGTCGAGTTCCACGGCGGCCAGGGCACGCTGCGCGCGACAGGGCGAATCCGGCTCGACCAAGACGAACCGGATCTGACGGCCCAGATCGTGGCCGACAAACTCGAGTTGCTCGCCGCACCCGATCGGCAACTGTCGCTCTCGGGCAGTGCGACGATGGCGAACGGCGGCACGAGCGGCGGGCTCGACATCGACGGCAAATTCCGGGTGGACCACGCACTGTTCGATCTGCCCGAGCAGCCGGCGCCGCGGCTATCGGACGACGTCGTCATCGTGCGCGACCATGTCGCCGTGCGCGGGGCGCCCCCGCGGCCGACCGAGTCCACCAACAAGCCCGTGGGCCGGTTTGCGCCGCGTGCGGACGTCGACATCAACCTGGGCGATCACTTCCGTTTCCGCGGTCGGGGCGCCGACCTTGGCCTGCGCGGCACGGTGACGGCGCTATCGGCGCCGAATCAGCCGTTGCGCGCGATCGGCAACGTGCGCGTGACGGAAGGGTCCACTTACACGAGCTTCGGGCGCAAGCTCGCGATCGAGAACGGTTATTTCACGTTCAATGGACCCGTGGCGAACCCTGGCATCAATATTCTCGCCATGCGCCGCAATCAGGAGGTGGAGGCTGGCGTGCAAGTGACGGGCACGGTGCGCGCACCGGTGGTCAAGCTCGTATCCGAGCCCAACGTGGCCGACAACGAAAAGCTCTCTTGGCTGCTGTTCGGCCACGGCACCGACCAGGGCAACAACCTCGGTCAGCAAAGTTCGATGACGACGGCGTTGGCGTTGCTCGGCAGTGCGACAGGCAAACGCGTCGCGCAAACTTTCGGGCTCGATGAGTTTTCGGTCGGGCGCAGCGAAGTGGGCCTGACCGATTCGCAGGTGGTGATGTTGTCCAAGGCGATCAACGAGCGCCTCGTGCTCGGTTTCGAGCAAGGCTTGCAATCGGCAAGCAACGCATTCAAGGCGACGGTGAACCTATCGCGGTTCTGGTCCGTCGCACTCTATACGGGCACCTTCCAGGGCCTAGACCTCAACTTCACGCGCCGCTTCGATGGCTGGCACGGACGTCATTGACGCCAGAGCCCGGAGGTGTTTTTCAGCGCACGCGCATGCCGGGCTTCGCGCCGCCGTGCGGCTCGAGGATGTAAAGGCCCGGCTCGGCTTTCTCGTCGGCGCTCGATGCAGCCAGCACCATCCCTTCGGAGAGGCCGAACTTCATCTTGCGCGGCGCGAGATTGGCGACCATCACCGTCAGCTTGCCGACCAGATCCTCGGGCTGGTAAGCCGACTTGATACCGGAGAAGACGTTGCGCGTTTTTTCTTCGCCGATATCGAGCGTCAATTGCAGCAGCTTGTCGGAGCCCTCGACGGCCTTGCAGTCGACGATGAGGGCCACGCGCAGATCGATCTTGGCGAAATCGTCGATCGAAATCGTTTCGCTCGTTGCTTCTTCCTTAGCGCTCGCGGATGCCTTTTTCGCTTTGCCCGTGGCAGCCGAAGCGGCCGCAGCCGCTGCCGCGCCGGTTTCGGTGGGCTGCAGCGACGTGCGGTTGGCTGCGATCAGCGCTTCGATCTGCTTGGGATCGATGCGCGTCATCAAGTGCTGATAGGCGTTGATCGGCTGGGCCGACGAAAGCGGCGTGCCGGCATGGCCCCAAGCGAGCGGCGCGATGCCGAGGAACGCTTCGACCTTGGCCGCCAGGGCGGGCAACACGGGTTTGAGCGCGATGGTGAGCAGCCTGAATGCTTCGAGGCTCACGCTCACGGTTTCATGCAGCAAGGCTGCGTTGGCCGGATCCTTCGCCTGATCCCACGGCTTGGCCGTGTCGACGTAAGCGTTGACGGCATCGGCCAATTCCATGCTCTGGCGCACGGCGCGGCCGTATTCGCGCGCTTCGTAGTGCGCCGCGATGGCGGGGATCGCCGCCCGCAGCGTGGCGAGCAGCGGGTGTTGCATGGCGCTGTCCTGCACGCGCGCATCGAAGCGCTTGAGCAGAAAGCCCGCCGCGCGGCTGGCGATGTTCACGTACTTGCCGACCACATCGCTGTTCACGCGCGCTTGAAAATCTTCGAGATTCAGATCGAGATCTTCCATCGTCGCGTTCAGCTTCGCGGCGAAATAGTAGCGCAGCCATTCGGGGTTCAGCCCCGTCTCGATGAAGCTGTTGGCCGTGATGAAGGTGCCGCGCGACTTCGACATCTTGGCGCCGTCCACGGTCAAGAAACCATGCGCGAACACGTTCGTCGGCGTGCGATAGCCCGCGAATTCGAGCATTGCCGGCCAAAACAGCGTATGGAAATAGAGGATGTCCTTGCCGATGAAATGATATTGCTCGGTGTCCGAGCCGGGCTTGATCCACTCCTCGAAATCGAACCCGCGCTTGGCGGCGAGGTTCTTGAAGCTCGCGTAGTAGCCGACCGGCGCATCGAGCCAGACGTAGAAGTACTTGCCGGGTGCGCCGGGAATTTCGAACCCGAAGTAGGGCGCGTCGCGCGAGATGTCCCAGTCGCCGAGCTTCGCATCGCCTGCGTCGCCGAGCCACTCGCGCATCTTGTTCGTCGCTTCGGGCTGCGCGAGGCCGCTCACCCAGTCGCGCAGGAAGTTCTCGCAGCGCGTATCGGAGAGACGGAAGAAATAGTGCGTCGACTTGCGGCGCACCGGCGTCGCGCCCGAAATGGCCGAGTACGGGTTGACGAGATCGGTAGGCTGATACGTCGATCCGCATACCTCGCAACTGTCGCCGTATTGGTCCTTGGCGCCGCATTTCGGGCATTCCCCCTTGATGAAGCGGTCGGGCAGGAACATTTCCTTGACGGGGTCGTACGCCTGCTCGATCTCGCGGGCGTCGATGAGCCCGGCCTGCTGCAGGCGGCTGTAAATCGTGCCGCACAACTCCCGGTTTTCTTCGGAGTCGGTCGTGTAGTAGTTGTCGAACGAGACGAGGAAATTGCTCAGATCGCGCGTGTGCTCCTGCCACACCCGCTCGATCAGCTGCTTAGGGGTGATGCCTTCCTTTTCGGCGCTGAGCATGATCGGCGTGCCGTGCGTATCGTCGGCGCCGACGTAGTAGATCTCGTGACCGTGCATTCGCATCGCGCGCACCCAGATGTCGGTCTGGATGTATTCGACCATGTGGCCGAGGTGGATCTGTCCGTTCGCGTACGGCAAAGCGGACGTCACGAGAATGCGGCGGCGGGCGGCGCCCGCGCCGGCTTGCGCGGCGGAATGAGGGGCGGATACGGTCATGTGCGTATAGATGGAGCGACTGCTCGAGGGAAAGCGTCGATTTTAGCAGGCACGCGTCGTGCCGCGAGGCGGTGCCGCGCGATCGACGGCGATGAAGCGGTCAAAAGTGCCGAAACAGCGTCGAACGAGGGCAAAAACGAAGCGGGCCGCGATGCACGTGCGGGGTGCTCGGCCTGGGCATGCTATGCAGCGAGTCAGCGTATCGGCGTATGAGGCAGCGCCACAGGGGGAGGAAGCTACTGCGCGCGAGATGATCGCGTGGTGGCGATGGCGGCAAAAAAAACCGGGGCGTTCGGCCCCGGAGCAACAACGACAAGAGGAGAATGGTGACGCAGCGGCGTTGGCCAGCCACGTACCGAACATACAGACAAGCAAAACGCCGGCGAGTTCGAAAAATTTTTCGATTCGTTTACCGGCGGCTTCTAGCTGCCTTCCGGCGCTGCTTCTTCGATCAGTCCGCCACCGTCGAAGGCTTGCCTGGCGTCGACCCGCTGCAGCCGCGGCGGGCCTTGCGCCACGCTCAGCCCGCCGGTTGCGACGTTGCTCGCAGGTAAACCTCGACGCGCCGGTTCTGCGCTCGGCCGGCTTCCGTGCTGTTGTCCGCAATCGGGTTGCTCGGTCCGAAGCCCTGCGCCACGAGGCGGTTCGGCGCCACGCCGTGCTGACTCAAGTAGGTCGCCACGCTTTGAGCACGGTTTTGCGACAGGGTTTGGTTGAGTTGCGCGCTACCGGTGCTGTCGGTGTAGCCGCGAACTTCGGCCACGAGTTCCGGGTGCTGCTGCATCTGCGCCGACAGCTCGTTCAGCGTCGGATAGAGCGCCGGATTGATTTGGTAGCTATTCGTCGCGAACGTGACGTTGCTCGGAATGTTCAGCTTCAGCGAGCCGTCCGGCTGCTCGGTCACCTGCGTGCCGGTACCCTTCGATGCGCCCGAGAGCTTATTGCGGATGTTTTGCCAGTTGTAGCCGGTGATGCCGCCCACGGCCGCGCCGACGCCCGCGCCGATGGCTGCGCCCTTGCCGCCGCCGAAGATTGCGCCGAGCGCCGCGCCGGTGCCGGCGCCCACGCCCGTGCCGACGGCCGTGTTGGTGCCTTGCTGAGTCGCACAGCCGGCGAGAATCGCGCCGGTGACGGCAAAAGCGGTGAGTCGGGTGACGATTTTTGCGTTCATGTTCAAGTCCTCTTTGGAAAAACGGTCGCTCACGCGGTTAGCGCGATGGGCAGCGCAAAGACCAAGCGGGACGACGAGGCGGATCGATTCACCACCGACGCCGGCCACCGGCACGGCTACCGTGCAACGCTCGCGCCACGATGCCCGCTTGCGCTTGCTGCAGCGCGAAGTTGCCCTGCCGAACTCATTTTGGCAATGGCGCGCAACAATTGTTTTCAAATTTTCGCGGTTGCGGCAATGCGACCCATAGGCGGCATCGACCGCGCTAGCCGATCGCATCCTCCATGAAGCGATCGTCGGCGCATGCGACGCCGCGAGAGACCCGACGAGGGGCCGGGATATCGGAGCCCGCGTCACATCGCTAACCACTACAATAGTGCGCGTCGGCGCTCGATGCCGAGCTTTCTGCGCCAAGCGGCCCAGGTGCTCCAACCCGCAGTTCACCTATTGGCAATAATAGGTAATATTGGCCGTTAACTTATTGTTTTGATGCAACATTTCCTTTGCGCCGCGTTCTCGTACCGTGCTGCGCCTTTTATCCCTCGGAGTCGAATCGATGAGTATTGATCGGGCCCTGGTCGACGCCGCTCTCGCGGCCGTCGTCGATCCCAACACGGGCCGCCCGTTCGCGGCCGGCAAGGGCGTCAAGAATGTGAGCGTCGACGGTGCGGCCGTAAGCGTCGAAATCGTGCTCGGCTATCCGGCCAGGAGCCAGTTCGATGCGGTGCGCTCGGTCGTCGAACAGGCGCTTCTAAAGATCCCCGGCGTCGAACGGGCGGGCGTCACGGTGTCGCAGTCGATCGTCGCGCATACCGTGCAGCCGGGCGTGAAGCTGCTGCCGAAGGTCAAAAACATCGTGGCCGTGGCCTCGGGCAAGGGCGGCGTCGGCAAGAGCACGACGGCCGTCAATCTCGCGCTGGCCCTGGCGAGCGAAGGCGCGGCGGTGGGGATTCTGGATGCGGACATTTACGGCCCGTCGTTGCCGATGATGCTCGGTATCGAGGGCCGTCCCGAGTCGCCCGACGGGCAATCGATGAATCCGATGAAGGGGCACGGCATCGAGGCCAATTCGATCGGGTTTCTCGTCGATCAGGACAACCCGATGGTCTGGCGCGGCCCGATGGCCACCTCCGCGCTCGAGCAGCTTTTGCGTCAGACCAATTGGGGCGAGCTCGACTACCTCATCGTCGATATGCCGCCCGGAACCGGCGACATTCAATTGACGCTCGCGCAGCGCGTGCCGGTGACGGGCGCGGTTATCGTCACGACGCCGCAGGACATCGCGCTCATCGACGCGAAAAAAGGCCTCAAGATGTTCGAGAAGGTCGGCGTGCCGATCCTCGGCCTCGTCGAGAACATGAGCATCCATGTCTGCTCGAACTGCGGCCATGCCGAGCACATCTTCGGCACGGGGGGCGCCGAGCGCATGGCCAAGGATTACGGCGTCGAAGTGCTCGGCAGCTTGCCGCTCGACATCGGCATTCGCGAACAAGCGGACAGCGGTCACCCGAGCGTGGTAGCCGACCCGCACAGCCGCGTGGCCGAGACTTACCGCGCCATCGCGCGCAAGGTCGCGATCCGCATCGCGGAGCGCGCCAAGGACATGAGCGCGAAGTTTCCCACGATCGTCGTTCAAGACACGTGAGCCTCGTTCGTCCCACGGTTTGCGCCCGCGCGCTGCCCCGGCGTGGCGCCGGGACTCGATTGTGCTTGCGCCGTGCGCGTCGCGGTATCATGTCGCCTTCGCTTGAGTCCGGCTCGGCGGCGCGACGGGCGCCGCGTACCGGCATGAGGATCGCATGAGAGAACCCACCGGCCGATGGCGTCCCCAGCGCGCGGGTGTCGTGGCGGTGGCCGGCATGGTGCTGGCGGCCAGCGCGACGCTCGGCGGCTGCGCCGCCTTGTTCGGCCCCCACGAAAAGCGCGCCAACGCGCAAGTCTTGCCCACGGTGGGCAACACTGCGCGCGGCTCCGTCACGTTCATCGAACGCTCGGACGGCGTGCAAGTGACGTATAACCTCGTCGGGCTCCCGCGCAACAGCGATCACGCACTGCAAGTGCGCGAGCGCGGCGATTGCAACGCGGCCGATGCGTCGAGCGCCGGCCCCGTCTTCGCGCCGGCGGCCGATCGTTTGAAAAGCGGGGTGCGCCGCGCGGGCGATTTGGGCAACATCCATGCGGACGCGGCGGGTGTGGCGGCGGGGTTCATCGTCGCGCCCGACGTGGCGCTCGACGGCGTGCGTTCCGTCATTGGCCGCTCGGTGAGCGTCGCCCGCGAGGCGGGCGATCCGGCGTTTCCCGACCGCAATGTGGGTCCGGCGCTCGCGTGCGGCGTGATCCGGCAGTAAATCCGCTTTTTTCAGCGTCTTTTTATGACAATCAAATCCGACAAGTGGATTCGGCGCATGGCCGAGCAGCACAACATGATCGAGCCGTTCGTGCCCGATCAAGTGCGCACCTCCGAAGACGGGCGCAAGATCGTCAGCTACGGGACGTCGAGCTACGGCTACGACATCCGCTGCGCCGACGAATTCAAGATCTTCACGAACATCAATTCGACGATCGTCGATCCGAAGAACTTCGACGAGAAATCGTTCGTCGATTTCAAAGGCGACGTGTGCATCATTCCGCCGAACTCGTTCGCGCTCGCGCGCACCGTCGAGTATTTTCGGATCCCGCGCAACGTGCTGACGGTGTGCCTGGGCAAATCGACGTATGCGCGCTGCGGCATCATCGTCAACGTGACGCCGTTCGAGCCCGAATGGGAAGGCTACGTCACGCTCGAATTTTCAAATACCACGCCGCTGCCGGCGAAGATCTACGCGAACGAAGGCGTGGCGCAAGTGCTGTTCTTCGAGAGCGACGAAGTGTGCGAGGTGTCCTACGCCGATCGCGGCGGGAAATATCAGGGGCAGCACGGCGTGACGCTGCCCAAGACTTAGCGCTGCGGCTTCGCTTACCGTCATACAACGGACGCGTAGCGCAGAGAAACTAGGCAGTTTCAGCGGCCGCTGGCACGTGGGATGCGAGAACCCCGGGCCCGCGGTCGTAGTGTTTTGGAGATTCGGTCCATGAAGTTTCGTTTCCCCGTCGTCATCATCGACGAAGATTTCCGCTCCGAGAACATTTCCGGATCGGGCATTCGCGCGTTGGCCGAAGCGATCGAGGGGGAGGGCGTGGAAGTGCTCGGTCTGACGAGCTATGGCGACCTCACCTCGTTCGCGCAGCAATCGAGCCGCGCCTCGTGCTTCATTTTGTCGATCGACGACGACGAGCTGATGCTCGGCGAAACGGGACCGGATGGGGAACTGCCCGAACTGGCCACGGCTATCTTGGAGCTGCGCGCGTTTGTGCACGAGGTGCGCCGCCGCAACGCCGATATCCCGATTTTTCTCTACGGCGAGACGCGCACCTCGCGCCATCTGCCCAACGACATCCTGCGCGAGCTGCACGGCTTCATCCACATGTTCGAGGACACGCCCGAGTTCGTCGCGCGCCATATCGTGCGTGAGGTGAAGGTCTATCTCGACTCGCTCGCGCCGCCGTTTTTCAAGGAACTCGTCAAGTATGCCGACGAAGGCTCGTACTCGTGGCACTGCCCTGGCCACTCGGGCGGCGTCGCATTCCTGAAAAGTCCGCTCGGGCAGATGTTCCACCAGTTTTTCGGCGAGAACATGCTGCGCGCCGACGTCTGCAACGCCGTCGACGAACTGGGCCAGTTGCTCGATCACATCGGCCCCGTGGCCGCATCCGAGCGCAACGCCGCGCGCATTTTCAGCGCCGATCATTTGTTCTTCGTCACGAACGGCACCTCGACGTCGAACAAAATCGTTTGGCATGCCACGGTGGCGCCGGGCGATATCGTCGTGGTCGATCGCAACTGCCACAAGTCGATCTTGCACGCGATCACGATGACGGGTGCGATTCCGGTGTTCCTTACGCCGACGCGCAACAACTTCGGCATCATCGGGCCGATCCCGCTCGACGAGTTCAAGCCCGAGAACATTCGCAAGAAGATTCTGGCGAACCCGTTCGCGCGCGAGGCGCTGGAAAAAGATCCGAACCTGAAGCCGCGCATTCTCACCATCACGCAGAGCACGTACGACGGCGTGGTCTACAACGTCGAGATGATCAAGGCGTTGCTCGGCGATTTTCTCGATACGCTGCACTTCGACGAGGCGTGGCTGCCGCACGCCGAGTTCCATCCGTTCTATCAAGACATGCACGCGATCGGCGCGGGGCGTCCCCGCACGGGCGCGCTCGTGTTCGCGACGCACTCGACGCATAAGCTGCTGGCGGGCATTTCGCAGGCTTCGCAGATCGTCGTGCAGGACTCGGAGCATGGCGTATTCGACCGCCACCGCTTCAACGAAGCGTACTTGATGCATACGTCGACGAGCCCGCAATACGCGATCATCGCTTCGTGCGATGTCGCGGCCGCCATGATGGAGCCGCCCGGAGGCACGGCGCTCGTCGAGGAGTCGATTGCCGAAGCGCTCGATTTTCGCCGCGCGATGCGCAAGGTCGATGCCGAGTACGGCGACGACTGGTTCTTCCAAGTGTGGGGGCCCGATGCACTTGCCGACGAGGGCATCGGCTCGCGCGACGATTGGATCTTGCACGCCGAGGATCGCTGGCACGGTTTCGGCCCGTTGGCCGACGGCTTCAACATGCTCGATCCGATCAAGGCGACGATCGTGACGCCGGGCCTCGACATGGCGGGCGACTTCGGCGAATCGGGCATTCCGGCCGCCATCGTCACGAAGTACTTGTCCGAGCACGGCATCATCGTCGAAAAGACGGGCCTCTATTCGTTCTTCATCATGTTCACGATCGGCATCACGAAAGGCCGATGGAACTCGATGGTCACCGAGTTGCAGCAGTTCAAGGACGATTACGATACGAACCAGCCGCTATGGCGCGTGCTGCCCGAATTCGTCGCGCAGCACCCGGCTTACGAGCGCATGGGCCTGCGCGATCTGTGCCAGGCCATCCACAGCGTTTACCGCGCAAACGACATCGCGCGTTTGACGACGGAGATGTACTTGTCGAACATGGAGCCTGCGATGAAGCCGTCCGACGCCTTCGCCAAGCTCGCGCACCGCGAGATCGATCGCGTGCCGATCGACGAGCTCGAGGGGCGTGTCACGAGCATCTTGCTCACGCCGTATCCGCCTGGCATTCCGTTGTTGATTCCGGGCGAACGCTTCAACAAGACGATCGTGAACTACCTGCGGTTTGCACGCGAATTCAACGAGCGTTTTCCTGGTTTCTCGACGGATATTCACGGGCTCGTGGCCGAGACGGTGGGCGGGCATACCGAATATTTCGTCGACTGCGTGCGCGTTTGACGATGTTGCCTTCGATGAATCTCTTCGGCGCTCGGGCGATATCGGCGGCACTTGGCGCGCTGATCGCGATGATGGTTGCGGCCGCGCCGGTTCCCGTGCGGGCGGAAGCCGCGCGAGCCGATCCGATCGATACGACGATGCAGAATTGCTTCGCGCGGGCGGATCGGTCGACCACGGCTGGGCAGGTGCAATGCATCGACGCGGCGCGCGATGCGTGGCAGGCGGCGATCGACGCGGCGATGCGCGGGATCGATGGCAATGCCCCCGACAGCGCGCGGCGTGCTTGGGATGAGAGCCAGAAGCGCTGGCTGGCTTGGCGCAAGGAAGAGGCGTTGCTCGTGCACGCCGTGTTCCAGACGACGCGTGGCAGCGCTTATTCGATTACGCAAGCGAACGTGTTGCTGCAGTCGGTGCGCGACCGTGCGCTGGCGGTGCGGCATGCGGCGGCGAGGTTTGCGCCGCCGGCGCCGGTTCCCGCTAGCGCTGCCGTGTCGGTTTCCGGCGCTTCCGGCGCTGCGCCCGGCTCAGCGCCAGCGCTGGCCTCGGCAGCGGCGGCAAGCCGGTCGGCAACGGCTGCGGCGGCTTCGATCACACGTGCGCAGAGCGACGATGCGCGTGCCCACAACGAGCGCATGCGTCCGTGTACGGCCGATGCGACTTGCGAGCATGCGCAGTTCGACTTGCGGCGCTACACCCGGGCTTTGCGCGACAAGCTGCCGGCCCATTCGCGAGCGACGCTGGTCCGTGCGCAACGGGCATGGACGGCATACTTCGACGCCACCTCGTCGCTCGGCACCGAAGCCGAGCGTGCCGATCTGATCGGGGAACGGGTGGCGACGGTGAAGCGTCTCTCGGAGACCGTCGGCAACGATTGAGGGCGGCGGGAACGCTCGCGGCGAAACGCCACGAGCCGCGAGCAAATGCGAACGATTCGGACGCGATGTATCGGCTGTTGCGTCCGCGATCGGGTGACCTTCGAACGCTTCGATCTGTCCGAACTACAGCGTCTTGCGCACCGCGGCCACCGCCGCCCGCACTTGCTCGGGTGCGGTCCCGCCCGGATGATTGCGGCTCGCGACCGATCCTTCCAGCGTCAAATAGTCGAACACGTCTTCGCCGATCAAGTGCGCGACGTTCGGCAACTCCGCGCGCATTTCATCGAGCGTGAGATCGGCCAGATCGCAGCCCCGATCGACGCAAATCCTTACCGCGTGCGCGACCGCTTCGTGCGCGTCGCGGAACGGCAGCCCGCGCTTGACGAGGTAGTCGGCCAAATCCGTCGCCGTCGAGAACCCTTGCAGCGCCGCGGCGCGCATGGCTTCGGGCTTGACCGTAATGCCCGCCACCATTTCCGCGAAGATGCGCAGCGTGTCGGCAACGGTATCGACCGTGTCGAACAACGGCTCCTTGTCTTCCTGATTGTCCTTGTTGTAGGCCAGCGGCTGGCCCTTCATCAACGTGAGCAGCGCCATCAGGTGCCCGTTCACGCGGCCCGTCTTGCCGCGCGCGAGTTCGGGCACGTCGGGGTTCTTCTTCTGCGGCATGATCGACGAGCCGGTGCAAAAGCGATCGGCCAAATCGATGAAGCCCACGCGCGGGCTCATCCACAGCACGAGTTCCTCGGACAGACGCGAAACGTGCGTCATGACGAGCGCGGCGGCGGCCGTGAATTCGATCGCGAAATCGCGATCGGAAACGGCGTCGAGCGAGTTCGCGCAAATGCCGTCGAAACCGAGCGTCTTCGCCACCGCATGCCGATCGATCGGATAGGTCGTGCCCGCGAGCGCCGCCGCACCGAGCGGCAGGCGGTTCACCCGCGTGCGGCAATCGCGCATGCGCTCGGCGTCGCGGCCGAACATTTCGACGTAGGCGAGCAAATGGTGGCCGAACGTGACGGGCTGCGCCACTTGCAAATGCGTGAAGCCCGGCATGATCGTTTCGGCGTGGCGCTCGGCTAGATCGACGAGCGCCGTACGCAGATCGGTGATGAGGCCGCCGATGCGATCGATTTCGCCGCGCAGCCACAGGCGGATATCGGTCGCGACCTGATCGTTGCGCGAACGTCCGGTGTGCAGCCGCTTACCCGCATCGCCGATCAACGCCGTCAAGCGCGCTTCGATATTCAAGTGGACGTCTTCGAGATCGAGCTGCCACTGGAACTCGCCGCGCTCGATTTCACCCTTGATTTGCGCCATGCCGCGCTCGATCGCCGCCAAATCCTCCGCGCCGATGATCTTTTGCGCGGCCAGCATCTTCGCGTGCGCGAGCGAGCCCTCGATGTCGACGAACGCCATGCGCTTGTCGAAGAACACCGACGACGTGTAGCGCTTGACGAGCTCGGACATCGGCTCGGAGAAGCGAGCCGACCAGGCTTCGCCTTTTTTGTGCAGTTGAGACGTCATGATGATGGGCAGTAGGAAGGTGCGCCAAGGCGGCGGGAAGCCGTCGATTTTATCACCGCTGCCCCGCCGTCCCGCCGCCGCGCGCGCAGCCCCGTGCGCTCTAGTCCTCAGGCCGTCGCCATCAACGCGCCTTCGCAGACGACAGGACCGCTCGGGCCGTCGGCGCGCCGCGAGCCGCCCATGGGCTCCACCGATACCGCGAGCTTCACGTAGACGTTCATTGCATGCACTTTCATATCGACGACGGCGCCGGCAGGCAGCATGCCGAGCGACACCATGCGGCCGTCGCGCATCACGCCCCACAATTGCTCGCTCTTGCCGGGCGGCGGCGCGTCTCCGCCGCTCATGCGATGCACGCTCGCCATGGCGTTCTTGTCGTCCCACATCACCAACGCCATGGTCGGGCTCTTGGGCTGATCCGGCGGCACGAGCGCGGCGACGTACGCCACGCGCTCGATCTTCGCCGCGCCGGAAGGCGAAGTTTGAGCGGTTTGCTCGACCGGTGCGCCGCTCCGAGGCGCGAATGGCCGCAGCGTTACCGCCAGCGCCACCACTGCGGCCAGCGCCAATCCCGTCGCGCCGATCGACCAGCCGCGCCAGAATGCCAGCGACTCGAACCAGCGCGGGCGCTTTTGTTCGAGCAGAGCGCGGGCGCGGCTCGATTGCGGCGCCGTGCGTTCGACGCCATGGGCGGCGCTCGGCGCGTTAGCGAAGGCGAGCCGACGCTCGATGCCGGCCCAGACGTGCGCCGGCGGGGGGGCGCTCGGCGCCAACTCGGGCATGGCCTCGATGCGCGCTTGCCACGCTTCGATCGCCGCGCGCACGCGCTGATCCTGCTGCGCCATGCGCTCGAAGCGCTTGCGCGCGCCGCCGCGCAGCACGCCTAGTGCGTATTCGCCGGCAAGGCGATCGAGGAGGTCCGGAAACCGGTGCAAATTCAATTCGCCCTCCGATGTGCCAAGCGGGTGGCCTGCCGACGATTGCCGCGGCTGGAGCTCGGGTCTGGCCGCTTCGACGAGGCGGCCAACGGTCGATTGAGCGCGAGGCCGTTCATGTTACCGATGTCCCATGCAAATCTTCAGTTTTTCCAAACCGCGCCGCACCCACGATTTCACCGTGCCGAGCGGCACCGACAACTCCTGAGCGATCTCGCTGTGGCTCTTGTCGCGCAGATACGCCAGCGCGACCGCTTGGCGCTGGCCGGATTCGAGGCGCCCCATGCAGACGCTCAGTTGCCTCGCTTGCTCGGACATCATCGCCGAGTCGGCGGGGTCGCGTTCGTCACCGGGGATCATTTCGTCGAGCGCCTCGCTCCATTCGGTCGTCAGCCCCGTGCCGTCGGCGGTCGCCGCCTTGTGCCGGCGCAGGTAGTCGAGTGCACGGTTGCGCACGATCGCCGCCATCCAGGTGAGAGGCGCGGAGAGCGGTTCGCGGTAATCGCCCGCGTACCGCCAGATATTGACGAACGACTCCTGCAAGACATCCTCCGCCCATTCGCGTCTCACCAATATACGCAGCGCAACGCCAAACAGTTTCGCGCTCGTCATTTCATAGATCGTGCGCAGCGCGGCGGCATCTTCCGCCGCCACGCGCGCGAGCAAGGCTGCGAGGACGGGCGGCGTAGGTTCGTTTGGCATCGTGGTCATAGCGAGCGCGCGGCGTGGCAGGCAACGGCAATGGGGTGCAATGGGCGCTATCTTACTGCCGGCGCGGTATGGTTAGGCATATGCGATCGCGCCGGCCCGCGTTTCGATCCATCGGCACTGCTTTCGCCGTTCAAGCGAGCACCAGCACCACCAGCAGCAAATCTTCGCGATGCGCGGGTCGCAGCGTGATCTGATCGTAGACGAGGCGCCCGTGCCGGGGATGATCGAACGCGCGCTGGCCGCCCTCGCGCTCGCCGACATCTTGCGACGCCCAAAACCTCCCGAACGCCTCGCTTCCGGCGGCGAGCGCATCGATGAGGGTGCGAGTGGGTCCGTCATTCAGATGACGAATCGAATCGGCGCGGAATTCGGCGACGAGCCGCCGCGCGCGCGTCTCCCAGTCGACGATCAGCGTGCGTGCGGCCGGTTCCATGAACGTGTAGCGCAGCAAATTGCGCTCGCGCGCGGGATCGGGCGGCCCGTCGAGCCAGCCGACGAAAAGGTCGGCTGCGGGCGGATTCCAGGCGAGCGCATTCCATTGGCGGTCCAGCACGTAGGCGGGGGCGTTCACGAGCCCAACCGTCGCGATGAGCGCGGCCGGCGCATCGTTCGAAGCGGGCGTGGGCTCCGCCGGATCGCGCTCGCCCGCGAGTTCGAACAGATAGGCCCGCTCGGCCCGCGACAACTGCAGCGCGACGGCGATGCGCGCGAGCGCGTCGGCGGACGCCGAAACGGGCCGTCCTTGCTCGATCCACGTGTACCAAGTCGGGCTCACGCCGCACAACTGAGCCACTTCCTCCCGGCGCAAGCCCGGCGTGCGCCGTCGCGGGCCGGGAGGCAGCCCCACGGCCTGCGGCGAGAGGCGCTCGCGATGGGCCCGGATGAACTCGCCGAGCGCGCGCGCGGGGCTTGCTTCGAGCGGCGTGCCGCCGCTTGCGGCAGAAGCGCTAGGCTGCACGGCGGTGACTGACGTGGCGCCTGTGCGCGGACGGGACGACTCGGCGATGGTCATGGCGTTCGATTAGAGCGACGAAACGAAAGTGGAGCGACCCAGCACGCGGGTAGATTTCATACCAGGATATTTGCTTGGCTTGTACCGGTACCTGCGTGGCCATATTGTAGCGGCAAGCGCGGTCGCAGTGCGCCCTGAGATGGGCGACGAACGGCGGCGCACGGGCCGGCTTGCCGGTCCTCTTTCCTCCATTTCCCGCCCAAGGAGCGCACCGATGAAACATCACGACCAGGTCGCCGACGCGTTCGGCTCGACCGCCGCCGCTTATTTGACGAGTCCGACACACGCGAGCGGGGCCGATCTGGAGACGCTGGCCGCGCAGATCGGTTCGACGCCGAACGCCGACGTGCTCGATCTGGGCTGCGGGGCCGGTCACGCGAGCTTTGCCGCGGCCCGCCATGCGCGCTCGGTGATCGCCTACGACCTCGCCGCGCCGATGCTCGCGACGGTGGCCGCCAGCGCGAACGAGCGCGGCTTATCGAACATCCGCACGGAGCAAGGCCCGGCCGAACGATTGCCCTTCGCCGATGCATCGTTCGATTGGGTGGTGAGCCGCTTCAGCGCTCACCATTGGCACGACGTCCCGCAGGCGCTTGCGCAAGTGCGTCGCGTCTTGAAGCCCGGCGGACGCGTGCTCTTCATCGACGTCGCGGGCGCCGATCATCCGTTGCTCGACACGCACTTGCATGCCGTCGAACTCCTGCGCGACGGCTCGCACGTGCGCAACTATCGCGCCGACGAGTGGTCGGCTTTCTTTGCGGCGGCGGGGTTCGATGCGAACGTGTGCGAGCGTTGGCGTTTGCCGATCGAATTCTCGTCGTGGGTGGCGCGCATGCGCACGAGCGCCGAGCGCGTAGCGGCCATTCGCTCGCTGTGGAGTGGCGCGCCCGATGAAGTGCGCGCGTACTACGGCGTGCAAGAGGATGGCTCGTTCATGCTCGATGCGCTGATGGTCCAAGCGCGTTGAGTGTCGGCGCGGCACGAACCGGCAAGCGAGGCGGTGCGCATCGCCGGCGCACCGTCCAAGCCGCGCGCCGTCGCGAACGAGCGCGACTTGCCGCGAGGCCGTTACTTCGCCAACGCCGCGTATCGCTGCGCCCAGCTCTGCGCCCATTGCAGCAACGCGTCTCCCAGCATCGGCGCGCCGACGAAGTTGCCTTGCGCGACCTCGCACGACATCTCGCGCAACACTTGCCAATCCTCGAGGTCGTCGATGCCCTGCGCAATGGTGCGCATGTTCAATTGGCGCGCGAGCAGCAGGCTTGCCTTGACGATGGCGTTGAGCGAGGCGTCGCGGCTCGCGCCGTGGACGAAGCCGCCGTCGAGCTTCAGTTCGTCGAACGGAATGTCGCGCAGGTGCTCGAGCGACGATTGCCCCGTGCCGAAATCGTCGATCAGCAAGCTGATGCGCTTCAAGCGCAGGCGCGTGAGCACGTCGAGCGAAATCAGGCGGTCGCGCGTGAGCCGCGCTTCGTTGATTTCGAGCACGATCCGGGACAGCGGGAAGCGGGCGCTCGCCGCCGCTTCCACGATGAAGTCGGGGAAGTCGAGCGCGGCGAGATCGTCCATCGACAGATTGATGCCGATGCGGAAATCGTCGCCTAAATGCTGCCATTGCGTGGCCTGCTCCAGCGTGGACTGCAACATGCCGCGCGTGAGATCGTTTAGGACTCCGTAATACTCGGCGCCGCCGAGCAGGCGCTCGGCCGGAACGAGTCCGTCGCGCGGATGCATCCAACCCACCATGGCTTCGACGCCCATCACTTCGCCGGTGGCGAACGCCACTTGCGGTTGATAGCAGGCGACGAGTTGTCCGGCAGCGATGGCCGTGCGCAATTCGTCGGGGGGATAGGGCGCGGTAGCGGCTTTGCGCGGTTCGGGCTGTGCGCCGCCGTGCAGACGCTGCTGCAATTGCTCGCGCGTGGCCGGTTTCGCCAATGAGCCGAGCACGCGCAACCCCCGCGAATAAGCGAGCTTCTCGGCGCTTTTCAAAATGCGGGCATCCTCGCCGCTCACGAGTACGACTTGCCCGTCGTAGCCGCGCTGCACGAGTTGGCGCAGAAATTCCACGCCGTCCATGCCCGGCATCTGCAAATCGGTGAACACGACGTCGACCTGATGGTCGTCGCGCTGCAGCACGTCCAGTGCGTCTTGCGCGTGCTCGTACGAGAGGATTTCCTCGTAGCCCAGTTGCGTCAACTGCCGCACGAGAACTTTGAGGACGAATGGCTCGTCGTCGACGACGAGGATTCGACGGGGGCGGGTCGACTGCTCCATGTGCTTCACTTCACATACTGCGGGTTGGTGCGGTGGCTTGGTCGATTAGCGGCGCATCGTGCTCGAATCAAGATGTCGCCAAGGCAGGCAGAAACTGACGCAGTTTTTCGTGAAGCGTGTTTTTATCGAACGGCTTGACGAGAAAATCGGCGGCGCCGGCCTTCAGGCTGTCCACTACGATGTTGCGTTCGCTATGCCCCGTCACCATCAGGATCGGCACGTGCCCGAACTGCCCGATCGACTTGATCTTGCGCGTCGCCTCCACGCCGCTCGTATCGGGCAGCCCAACATCCATCAGCACGAGATCGGGCTTGTGTTCCCACATTTGCTCGATCGCCTCGGCGCCGGTGCTCGCGAACAGGACATCGATGTCCAGGCCAGTCATCAGGCGGCCGATCAGCTTTTGCTGGAAGCCATCGTCCTCGACGATGAGCACGGATAGACGCTGCGGCGTGCGGGCGGCCTGAGCCGGCGCGCTCTGTTGCGCGCGGGCGGCGGACAACGCCGTCGCTTGCATGTCCTTCGCGGCGGCGCCCAGCACCACCGTGTCGGTATCGGCTTCGACGCGCTTGGGCTTGGGCGGGGGCGGCGCGTTCACCCCGCTAGGCGCTGCGCGCGGTGCGACGTCGCCGGCTTCCGCTTTGGCTGCCATGATCCGCAGCGCCTGATGCACCGACATCCGGATGCGCGGGGCATCGTTGGTCGCGGGCCAAAACAGGACGTAATCGTCGAAGTGCCCCTTGCTGCACAGGTCGTACACGTTCCAGACGTCATGCTTGTTGCACAGGACGACGACGCGATGGCGCGTTTCATGCACGACCGAGCTGAGGCGATAGAGCCCGATGTAATAGCGCTGCGCCGCCTCGAGCGTATCGAACGCGAGCACGAGCACGGTGGGCCGATGCGCTTCGAAATCCTCGATCGCGAACTCGGGCTTCGTCGACAACTTCACGTTGTGGAATTCGTCTTGCAACAGCTTGCCCACGAGTTCGGCGTCCGCTACGGATTGGCTCGCGACGAGCACGGCGGCGCGTTTGGGCGTCAGATCGGTATCTTCCATGATGATTTGATCCGCAGTCCTAATCGTTTATTTCATTTCCGCCGCGAGCAACTGCTCGAGCGACTCCTCGACGGCGGCGAGCGCCGCGTCGAACTGCTTCGCCCAATTCGCAAGCAGGGCGAGATCGCCGGCCTTGCCGGCGTTTTCCAATTCGGCGCATAGATCGCCGAGCGTCAGCGCGCCGACCGAGCGCGAGGACGATTTCAATTTGTGCGCGATCGCGCCCGCCTCTCGGCCACGGCCCGCATCGCAATGCACGCGCAGCTCCGCAGCGAGACGGCCGACCGATTGCTGGTAATCGCAAAGCAACTCGCGCACGACCTCGGGGTCGTCACCGACGATCCCTTTGAGCACATCGAGATCGACCGCGCATGCGTGCGCCTTTTGCGGCAGCGCAGCCGGCGCGACGTCGGCGGGCGGGGCGGCCGCATGCGCGGGGAAATGCGAATCGAGCACCGCCTGCAATCGCGCGAGTTGCAGCGGCTTGGTCAGGTAGCCGTCCATGCCGACCGCCTTCGCGCGCGCCGCTTCGCCCTGCACCGCGTTCGCCGTCAATGCGACGATGGGCAGGCGCGTGCCGGGCGCTTCTTCGCGGCGAATCGTTTCGACGAGCTCATAGCCGTCCATTTCCGGCATGTGCAGATCGGTCAGCAACAATGCATAGCGATTTGCGCGCCACATGCCGAGCGCTTCGCGCCCGTCGCTCGCGATCTCGGCGACGTGGCCGAGCAGGCCCAATTGGCGCAGGATCACCTTTTGGTTGATGGCATCGTCTTCCGCCACCAGAATGAGCCGCCCCAGTTCGCGCGCTTGAGCGACCGACAGCGCGGGGCCGGCCGCACCCAAGCTCGCCGCACCGGAGCGCTGCGTGCGGCCCGCGGCGCCGTTCGAATGCGACAGTGCGCGTCCGACGTCGGCCTGCTCGCCGATCTCGAGCGGCAGGCTGACGATGAACGTGGACCCTTCGCCCTGCACGCTCTGCGCCGATACGTCACCGCCCATCAATTCGCACAAGCGGCGGCAGATGGCGAGGCCCAGGCCCGTTCCGCCGAAGCGGCGCGTCGTCGACGCTTCGGCTTGCGTGAAGGGCTTGAACAGCTTGGGCAGCGTATCGGCCGACATGCCGATGCCGTTATCGCGCACTTTGAACGTCACCTGTGCGCGGTTCGGCTGCGATGCGTGAGGCGCCGCCTCGACGCTGACGGTGACGGCGCCGGGCTTCTCGGGGCGGCCGCCCGAAAACTTGATCGCATTGCCGACGAGGTTGTAGAGCACCTGCCGCAGTCGCGTATCGTCGGAGAGGACCACCGGCGGGATATCGGGCGACACAGACTTCTGCAGATTCACGCCGGCGCGCTCGGCGACGGTTTTGAGCGAATGGCAAACGCCGTCGACGACATGGGCGATGGAAAGCGGGACCGATTCGATATGGAGCCGGCCCGCTTCGATCTTCGAAAAATCGAGGATATCGTCGATCAAGGTGAGCAATGCATTCGCCGATTCGCGGATCGTCGTGACCATGTCCCCCTGATCGCCCGAAAGCGGCGTTTGCGACAGCACCTCGATCATGCCGATGACGCCGTTCATCGGCGTGCGGATCTCGTGACTCATCGTCGCGAGGAACGCGCTCTTGGCGCGCGAGGCCGCTTCGGCATCGGCGCGCGCTTGCTCGAGCTGGCGCGTCGCGCGGCGGCTTTCGGTCACGTCGCGGGCGGTCGCGTAGACGAGCCCTTCGAGCTGAATCGCTTTCCACGAGAGCCAACGCGTGCCGCCGTCCTTGCACAAGTAGCGATTCTCGAATTGATCGATCGGCTCGCCGGGACGACGGCTGCCGATTTCCGCCATCGTGCGCTCACGGTCCTCGGGATGGACGAAATCGATGAATGGCCGCGACAGCAGTTCCTCGGCGGACCAGCCCAGCACCGTGGTGAACGCCGGGTTGACGCGTTTGAAGAGCCCGACTGGATCGGCCAGGCAGGTGAGGTCGAGCGACAGATCGAAGAGGCGATCGCGCTGGGTCTCGGCTTCTTTCCGGCTCGTGATGTCTTGCAGCATGACGAGCGCGCCGCGCACGCCGTCGAGTTCGTACGGAACGGCCGACATTTCCCCGATGAAGGCGTTGCCGTCGAGCCGCAGGCATTTGACTTCGCGTGCGGGCGCCGCGGTGTAGCGCAGCAAAAGCCGGCCGATGCGCTCCTCGACCACCTCGCGGTGCTCCGCGTGAACGAACTCGACGATCGAGAGCCCGCGGATCTGCGCGGCCGAATAAGCGCCGAGCATGTCCAGCGCTTTGGGGTTGGCGAACGCGATCGTGAACTCTTGGATCAGGAAGACGGCATACGGCGAGAGCTCGATCAACTGACGGTAGCGCGCTTCGCTTTGCATCAGCGCCTGCTCGTTCGCGTGCTCGCTGCTCACGTCGCGAATGAGCGCGACGACGCCGTTCGAATTTGCGCCGCGCCGTTCGACGCGCATTTCGTACACGCAGGGGAACGGCGTTTCCAAGTGGAACACGGCGCTTGCCGAATGATCGAGCGCCGCGCCGTGCAGCAAGGCGGCGAAGCGGGCCGAATTCTCGTCGCGCTCGGCGCTGCGATCTTCGCGGAAGAAGGCGCGCGCGACCGCTTCGGGCGTGCCCGTCTGCACTTCGTCGCCGCGCCAACCGAGCAACTCGAGCAGCCGCGGGTTGTAGCCGTCGATTTGGCCGTCGGCGGAAAAGCCGAGCGCCGCATCGGGGATCGCCGTGAACAGGGCGTCGGCGCGCGTTGCTTCGCGCGTCGTGCGCGCCAGCGCCTCGCGCTCGCTCCTCGAGGCGGCGCGCAGGCGCCGGAAGAGGCGGCCTTGGTAGACCTCCGCGACCAAAATCAACGCGGTCAGCATCACGCCGGCAATGACGAGCGCAAGCGTGCGCAGACGAAATGCCGCGAGAAAGTCGGCGTTCGAGAAGCCCGCCAGAACGACGAGCGGATAGTCGGGCAGCGTTTCGTACGAGACGGTGCGCAAAATGCCATCGACCGCACTGGGCGCTTGAAAATGGCCGCGCGGCGCTTTGGCGAGCGCCAAGCGCAGCGGCGCCCCCGCGGGGAGGCGCTGCCAGTCCAGATTGCTGCGCGCGCCGGTGCGGCGCGCTCTAAAGGCGAAGTCGCGGGCTCCAATGACGGCGACGACGCCGTCATTGCCGATGCGCAGCGGGCCATAGAACTCGGTCAGGTATTCGGGCGGCACCGAGACGACGATCACTGCCAGAAAGCGTCCCTGTTCATCGTTGATACGTCGGGACAACTGGATCGACGGCTGTCCGCTGATGCGCCCGATGACCGGACGGCCGACGATGAGCCGCGTGCTGGGATCGTTCAGGTGGACGCGGAAATGTTCGCGATCGGACAGGTCGATCGGCGTGAAGCCAGGGATCGTCGATGAGCGCAAAATGCCGTGCTTATCGATGACGGCCACTTGAATGAACACGTCGAGATCGAGCAGTCCCGAATGCACGTAGTCTTGCAGCGGCAGGGCCACCCCGTTGCGGCGCACCTGCCACGCGACGACCGACGCCACCTGATCCGCCTCCTTGATGACGCGAGAGGTGTGCGCGGCGAGCGCATCGGCGAGCGTGTCCGCCTGCAACTGCTCGCCGGCCAATTCGGTTTTCGCATCCCAGGTCGCGAAGGCGCCTAGCGCCAGCCAGACGGCGAAAATCAAGCCCAGCGCCATCGCGTGGTTGACACGAAAAAGGCGCGGGAGAGCAGATAGCGATCGTTGGAGACGCGAAAGGGATGTCATCGTTAAACAAGCATTCTTTACCGGTTTTATGGGTTTGCCGTGAAAACCGGGTTCCTCCAGTTTTTAACGACTGGAACGGGGGAAAACTTGAATACTCGACGATGGTGTAAACGCTTAAGGGTTGACTGAAGCGCATTTCCCCTCGCGACAAAGAAAAAAGGGTTGCGCCCCGCGCAACACGGGGGCAACCCTTGAAACTACATTTTTTCATCGGCCGGCTAAAGCTGTGGCCGCAACAGGCTTTTTCCGGTTCGCCGATTTAAGCGGCCTGCCTCAGCCCGTATTGCGCAATCCAGCGGCAATGCCGTTGATCGTCAAATGAATGCCGCGCCGCAACCTCGTATTCGTATCGCCCGCGCGGTGCCGCTTGAGCAATTCGACCTGCAAGTGATTGAGCGGGTCGAGATACGGAAAACGGTTCTTGATCGAGCGAGCGAGCAACGGGTTGTCGGCGAGCCGCTCGTCTTTGCCGGTGATTTCGGACAATGCGTGCGATGTGCGCTCCCATTCCGCCACGATTCGCTCGAACACGTGCTTGCGCAGCTTCTTGTCCTGCACGAGTTGGGCATAGCGCGAGGCGACGGCCAGATCGGTTTTCGCGAGCACCATGTCCATGTTCGAGAGTAGGGTCGAAAAGAACGGCCAGCTCTTGTACATCTTGCGCAGCATCGATAGCCGCCGCGTGCGTTCGGCTTCGCTCGCGGCGCCCTCCAAATGCGCGGCCACGGCGCTGCCGAAGCCGTACCAGCCCGTCAGCAGCAAGCGGCACTGTCCCCACGAGAAGCCCCACGGGATCGCACGCAGATCTTCGATGCGGCGGTTCTTCGGGTCTTGCAGCTTGCGCGACGCGGGCCGGCTGCCGATGTTCAGTTCCGCAATTTCGGAGATCGGCGTCGATGAGAAGAAGTAATCGGTGAATCCCGGCGTTTCATAGACGAGTGCGCGGTAAGCGGCCATGGCCGCATCCGACAGCGACTGCATCGTCTCTTCGAAGGCGGCCAGGCTTGCCGGTGCGTTGCCTTGCGGCAGCAGCGAAGCCTCGAGCGTGGCAGCGATAACGGTCTCGAGATTGCGCCGGCCGATTTCCGGGTTGCCGAACTTGCTCGCGATGATTTCGCCTTGTTCCGTCAGGCGGATCTGACCATTCACCGTGCCCGGCGGCTGCGACAGAATGGCTTGGTAGGTCGGGCCGCCGCCGCGCCCGACCGTGCCCCCGCGGCCGTGGAACAGCCGCAGCGTGATGCCGCGTTCGCGAAAGAGGCCGACGAGCGCGAGTTCCGCGCGATAGAGCTCCCAGTTCGACGTGAGAAAGCCGCCGTCCTTGTTGCTGTCGGAATAGCCGAGCATGACTTCTTGCTCGCCGCCTTGATGCGCGACCAGCGCATCGACGCCCGGCAACGCAAAGAACTCGCGCATGATGACGGGCGCGTTGCGCAAGTCGGCGATGGTTTCGAACAACGGGATCGCCATCAGCGCATTCTTCGCGCCCGCGCTATGCGGGTTGCGGCCGAGCGTGCCATCGAGCAAGCCCGTTTCCTTCTGCAGCAACAGCACTTCGACGAGGTCGCTGACCGTTTCCGTATGCGAAATGATGTAGTTGCGCACGGCCCGAGCGCCGAACCGCTCGCGTGTGGCGCGCGCCGTTTCGAGCACGCGCAGCTCGCTTTGAACGAGGGGCGAATACTCGAGGTACGGCGAGCGCAGCAGTCGCGGCTGCTCGAGTTCGGTAAGCAGCAGACGCAGCTTGTCGGCCTCGGACAGCGACGCGTAATCGCACTCGACCCCGGCGCGCGCGAACAACTCGGCGATCACGGCTTCATGCACGTCCGAGCTTTGGCGCAAGTCGATCGAGGCGAGGTGGAAGCCGAAGACCTGCGCGGCGCGCGCGAGCGGCGCCAGGCGCGGCGCGGCGAGCGAGGCGCCGTGATGCGCGGAAAGGGAATCGACGAGCACGTTCAGATCGTGCGCGAACGCTTCGGCGTCGGCGTACGGTGCGGCATCGCGATTGACGCCGCTGCGCGCATGCACGAGACCTTCGCCCAGCAAGGCGCGCGCCGTGGCGGCCAGGCGCGCGTAGACGCCGATCAGCGCGCGCCGATACGGTTCGTCGACGCGGTGCGGCGAATGATCGGGCGATGCGGCGGCGAGCGCCTTGAGGGCATCGCTCGCGCCCGCGAGCAGGTTCGACACCGACAGCTCGGCCCCGAGCGCATGCACTTCTTCCAAGTAGTGCTCGAAGATGACGGCGGCTTGCCGCGTGACGGCGTGTTCGAGCGTAGCCGCGGTGACGTTCGGGTTGCCGTCGCGGTCGCCGCCGATCCAACTGCCCATTTGGAAAAAAGCGGGCACGTGGGCGGGCGCGCCGGTGTGCTCGGCGAGCGCCGTTTCGATATCGTCGTAGAGCGCCGGAATTTCGTTTAGGAACGTGGCGCGGTAATACGACAGGGCATTTTCGATCTCATCGGCCACGGTCAGGCGCGAATCGCGCAGCATGCGCGTCTGCCAAAGCGTGGTGACGCGTGCGCGCAGCATGGCTTCGTTGGCGCTGCGTTCGCGCTCGGTCAGCGGCTGATCGCGCTCGGCCAAGAGCCGCGCGATGTCGTGCTGTGCATCGAGGATGCTCTTGCGCTGCACTTCCGTCGGGTGCGCCGTGAGCACGGGCACGATCAGTGCGTCGTCGAAAAAGCGCTTGAGCGCGGCGGCATCGAGCGCGCCGTTCGGCGCCAGGCGGCCGAGCGCATAAGCGATGGTGCCGGCCTGCGGCGCAGACCCCGCGAGCGCGTGAATGCGGCGGCGGCGGTTGTGATGGCGATCTTCGGCGATGTTGGCCAAGTGCGAGAAGAAGCTGAACGCGCGCACGACGCTGACCGTTTGCTCGGGTTCGAGCGCGCGCAATTGCTTTTCGAGCGCTTGCGCGGCGCTCGTGTCGTCCTCGCGCCGGAATTTCACGGCGCTTTGGCGAATCGTCTCGACCACGTCGAACACGGCGTCGCCTTCTTGTTCGCGCACGACATCGCCGAGGAGACGCCCGAGGTAGCGAATGTCTTGGAACAACGGCTGATCTTTGTCTTCGCGGCCGCGGCCGGCCGGTTTGGATGGAGCAGGGCGATTCGCGCCGTTACTACGGGCGCTGGCGTCGGCCGCTGCGGCGGCGCGCGCAGCGGCCGACGCAGCGGACTTTGCGGATGAGCGGGGCGATGCATCGTTGCGGCGGGCGGTGCGCGCCGATCCGGAAGACGTCACGGTGGGTTCCTCAGTGATGCCAGAGTGAAAGGGACAAACGGCAGACAGCTACAAAACTGACGAAAACGACTGCAAAGGTGCTGGCGCGCCCTGGATTCCGGCGGCGCGGCGCTCGTGGCGATGCGTCCGGATGCCGGCGGTGCGCGGTGGACGCGGCCGGGCGCCGGCAAGCGCAAAAATGGGGCAAGGCGTGCGTGCTACCATTTCTCGATGTTCGATCCCGTCCTTCCAAGTTTTGACTTATGAATTCCGAGACGCTTACAGCCGCACCGCCTACCGAACTCGTGATCGCGTCGCGAGAGAGCCGTCTCGCGATGTGGCAGGCCGAGTTCGTCCGCGATGCGCTGCGGAAATTATATCCATCTTGCGACGTCCGAATTCTCGGAATGACGACGCGCGGCGATCAAATCCTCGATCGCACGCTCTCGAAGGTCGGCGGTAAAGGGCTTTTCGTCAAAGAACTCGAGAATGCGCTGGCCGACGGCAGGGCCGATTTGGCCGTGCATTCGCTCAAGGACGTGCCGATGGCGTTGCCCGAAGGCTTCATGCTCGCCGCCGTCATGGAGCGCGAAGATCCGCGCGATGCGTTCGTCTCCAACGATTACGACTCGCTCGATGCGCTACCGGCAGGCAGCGTCGTCGGCACGTCGAGCCTGCGCCGCGAGGCCATGCTGCGCACGCGCTATCCCCATCTCGTGGTCCAACCGCTGCGCGGCAACCTCGACACGCGGTTGTCCAAGCTCGATCGCGGCGACTACGCCGCCATCATTCTGGCAAGCGCCGGGTTGAAGCGGCTCGGCTTGGCCGCGCGCATCCGCGCTTGGCTCGATGTCGAGGTTAGCTTGCCGGCGGCGGGGCAGGGTGCGCTCGGCATCGAAATTCGCGCTGGCCGGCCCGAACTTCAAGCGTGGCTGGCGCCGCTCAAGCACGAGCCCACGCGGCTTGCGGTCGAGGCCGAACGCGCCGTCTCGCGCGCGCTTGGCGGCAGCTGCGACGTGCCACTCGCCGCCCATGCGAGTTGGCAGGGCGAGCGCCTGTCGCTGGCCAGTTGCGTCTCGATGCCCGATGGCAGCCGCGCCGCCTTCGCCCAGGCGTGCGAGCCGGTGGCGAGCGAGGCCGAAGCGATGGCGCTTGGCGACGCCGTTGCACGCTCGCTGGTTGCGCAGGGCGCGCGCGCCGTCGTCGACGAGCTCGCAGCCGCGCGCGGCGCCGAGCCCGCCGCCTGAGACGCCGCCGCGACCGTGACGAGCGTCGATTCTGGCGGTTTGCAGGCGAGCGAGCGCAACGAGCCGCCGCGCTTCACGGCGGTATTGACGCGTCCGCCGGGGCAGTCCGCCGAGCTTGCCGCTGCGCTCGAGCGTGAGGGCATCGCGGCGTTTGATTTTCCGCTGATCGAAATTGCTGGCGCCGAAGACGCCGCCCCGCTGCGCGCGGCGCTGGCCGCGCTCGATCGTTACGCGTTGGTGGTGTTCGTTTCGCCCAATGCGATCGAGCGCGCTTTGGATGCCGTGCCGGGGCTCGCCTGGCCCGCGGCCGTCCCCATCGCCGTGGTGGGGCCGGGGAGCGTGGCTGCATTGGCGCGGCGCGGGATCGCGCCCCCGGCGTATCGGGTCGTCGCGCCGGACGGAGCGCAGGCCCCTGCCGCGGCCGACGATCGGGCAGCGACGCCGGCAACCCCTGCATCGACGGCAAGCGCGCCCGCTAGCCCGGCGGTGGCGGCAAGTGAAGACGGAAACGGCGATGCCGCCGCACGCTTCGACTCGGAGGCGCTGCTCGCAGCGCTCGAAGAACGGCTCGGGCTCGCCTCGTTGCACGGCCGTCCGGTGCTGATCGTGCGCGGCGATGGCGGCCGCGAGTGGCTTGCCGATCGCCTTCGCGAGGCGGGCGCGCAGGTCGAAGCGGTCTGCGCCTACCGGCGCATGGTGCCTGCGCCCACCGCCGCCGCATGGGCCCGCGTGCGTTCGCTGCTGCAAGGCGCGCCGCATGCTTGGCTGCTCACGAGTTCGGAGGGCGTGCGCAACCTCGACGCGCTCGCGCGCGCGCATCTGCGCGAAGACGAGCGGCTCGCGTTGCTGCGCGCGCCGCTCGTCGCGCCGCATCCGCGCATTGCCGAGACGGCGCGCGCGACCGGTTTTGATACGATTACGGCATCCGGCCCCGGCGATGCTCGCATCCTCGGGGCATTGCGCGCCTTATCCGCATCGTCTCGCGCCTTCCTCGAACAACCGGCCACGGCCTCTTTCTCGACCCATTCGCGCATGACTGATACGAACCAAGAATCGGCTTCCTCGCTCCCGCCGGCCCCGCCGCCGCCCTTCCCGCCGTTGACGCCGCCGGCGTACGACGTGCCGCGCCGCCGCCGAGGCGGTTTCGTCTGGATCGTCGTCATCTTGCTGGCGGTCGCGACGGGGGTGGCTGCTTTCGCCTTCAACCGTAAGCTCGACCGGCTCGATGCGCGGCTCGCGGCCCGGCAGCAGGCGCTCGACGCCCAAACGGCCGAGCTGCGCGTGAAGACCGAGCAGGCCGTGGCGACGGCGCATCAGGCCGACGCCGAACTGACGCGGTTGCAAGGCAAGCTTGCCGATGCGCAGACGGCCCAGCAGGCGCTCCAACAGCAGTATCAGGATCTCGCTCGCAATCGCGACGATTGGACGCTCGCCGAGGTCGAGCAGATGCTCTCGAGCGCAAGCGAGCAACTCCAGCTCACCGGCAATACGCAGCTCGCGCTGTTCGCCCTGCAGAGCGCCGATACGCGCCTGGCGGCATCGGCCAGTCCTCAGGCTGCGCTCGTGCGTCGGGCGATCGCTCAGGACATCGACAAACTGAAGGCGGCGCCGTCGACCGACTTGACCGGCCTTGCGATCAAGCTCGACGACGCGATCGAGCAGATCGACACGCTGCCATTGCTCGGCGAAGCGGCGAACCCGCATGTCGGGGCGGCGCCTGGCGCATCGGCGCCGGTGGCCGCGAGCGCCGCGGCCACCGACGAGTCGCGTCTCGCCCATTGGTGGCATGCCTTCTCGAAAGCAGCCGCGGTCGAGCTCAAGAGCCTCGTTCAGGTGCGACGGCTCGACAATGCAGACGCCATGCTCAACACGCCGGAACAAGGGGAATTCATCCGCGAGAACGTGAAGCTGCGCTTGCTTTCGGCGCGCTTGGGCCTGCTCTCGCGCAACTCGGCGACGCTCAAAGCCGACTTGCAAGCGGCCGACGCCGCGCTCGCGCGTTACTTCGACGGCGCATCGAAGCGCACGCAAACGGTCCGCACGCAACTCAAGGACGTGATGCAGGGCGCGGCCACGGTCGAAGTGCCGAACATCAACGCGAGCCTGCAAGCCGTCCACAACTACAAGAGCCGAGGCTGACGATGGCGATCCGAGGACTCGTGTGGCTCGCCTTGTTGTTCCTGATTGCGGTCGTGCTGGCCACGGTAGGCCATTTCGACGCGGGCCAGGTGCTGATCGTCTATCCGCCGTACCGCGTCGATGTGTCGCTGAACCTGGTCGTCGTCGGCGTGATCGCGCTGTTCATCGTGCTTTACGCGCTCATTCGCATTGCACGCAACGTATGGACGATGCCGCAGCGCGTCGCCGCTTATCGCGTGCGCGCCAAGGAAGCGAAGGCCCATGCGGCGCTGCGCGAGGCCATCGGCAATCTCTATGCGGGGCGCTTTTCTCGCGCGGAAAAAGCGGCTCGCGATGCGTTGTCGCTGCAGGCGAACAAAGGCGCGGCCGGGCTCGTGGCGGCCGTCGCCGCGCATCGGATGCGCGAGTACGTGCGTCGCGACGAATGGCTCGCCGCCATCGATTCGCCCGATTGGCAGGATGCGCGCTTGATGGCGAGCGCGGACATGCGCGCCGACGGCCGCGATCCCGAAGGGGCGCTCTCGGCGCTCACGGAGATGCAAGCGCAGGGCACGCGGCGCATTCACGCGCAGCAGATCGCGCTGCGCGCGCAGCAGCAACTGAAGAATTGGGCCGAGGTGCTCAAGCTCGTCAAGACGCTGGAAAAGCGCGAGGCCCTGCATCCGGCCGTTGCTGTGCGGCTGCGCCAGCAAGCGGCCGAAAACCTGCTGCGCGATCGTCGTCACGATCCCGATGCGCTGCTCGCGCTGTGGCATTCGCTTTCGCCGGCCGAACGCCAATCGCCTAGGCTCGCCGATCTGGCCGCCGAACTGCTGATCGCATTGAACCGGCAGCAGGAGGCGCGCAAGATCGTGGAAGACGCGTTGGCGCACAACTGGGACGCGCGGCTCTTGCGCCGTTATCCGGAAACGGCAGGCGACGATGCCTTGCCGTTGATTCAAAAAGCCGAAGCATGGCGCAAGGAACGCCCGGAGGATCCCGACCTGCTATTCGCGCTAGGCCGTTTGTGTCTGCATCAGCAGTTGTGGGGCAAAGCACAATCTTTCCTCGAATCGGCGCTGCGCCTGGCCGAGGACAACGATGCGCTCGTGATCCGCACGCACCGCTCGCTCGCGCGGCTGTTCGAGGAGCTAGGCGATACGGCGCGAGCGGCCGAGCACTATCGTGCGAGTGCGCTGGCGATGAAAATCGTTTAGTCGAATGCGGGGCGCGTTCGGCGGATATTGTCCGCAGGCGCGCTTCGAAGTCACTCGATCCTGAAGGCGTAGTTACGAATGTTGCTCGCGTCGAGCGGCTTCCGGTTCAGCGGTGCTGCGGCTTCGAGACGACATCTTGGGTAGGTGCAGCCTAACCCGCGATGCATCGCCGGCTGTCGCGATCGAGCGAAATCCATCGGACGGCGGCGAAGCGCAAGGACGTGCGCAGCCCAGCTATTTATTGACGAGCCGCGCCGGCACGCTGAGCGCCAGTATCGCGCCGAGCACCATGAACGCGGCGAGCATGTACATGCCCGAATCGTTTGCGCCCGTGACCTGTTTGAGCCAGCCCACGGCGTAAGGGCTCAAGAACCCCGCGAGATTGCCGATCGAATTGACCATGGCGATGCCGGCGGCTGCGCCGGCGCCGGCGAGGAACGCCGTCGGCAAGCTCCAGAACAAGGGCAGCGAGGTGATGATGCCGGCAGTGGCGAGCGTGAGCGCCGCCATGGCAAGCGCCGTGTCGTGCGCCCAGGTGACGGAGAGCACGAGCCCGAGTGCGCCCGCCAGACCCGGCAGCGCGACGTGCCAGCGGCGCTCGCGACGTTTGTCCGCGCTGCGCGCGACGAGCACCATGGCGACGACAGCGACGGCGAACGGAATCGCCGACAGCAAGCCGATCGAGAACGCATCCTTCACGCCCGTCGCTTTAATGATCGTCGGCAACCAAAAGCTCACGCCGTACAGCCCCATCACGAACGACAGATAGATGAAGCTCATGAGCCAGACGCGGCCGCTCGCGAGCACGGCCAGCAGTGGCAATTCTTCCTTGCCTGCGTCTTCGGCGCCGATGTTGCGCGCCAGCAATTGCTTTTCTTCGGTGCTGAGCCACTTCGCATTGTCGATGCGATCGTCGAGCATGAAGAAGACGGCGATGCCCGCGATCACCGAAGGCAGCCCTTCGAGCAGAAAGAGCCATTGCCAGCCTTGCCAGCCGTGGGTGCCGTCGAACGTTTTGAGGATATAGCCGGAGACGGGGCCGCCGACCACGCCCGAGAGTGCGACGGCCGTCATGAACCACGTCGTCATGCGTCCGCGTCGATGCGCGGGATACCAATAGGTCAGATACAGGATGATGCCTGGGAAGAAGCCCGCCTCGGCGAGGCCCAGCAGAAAGCGCATCGCGTAGAACATGGTCGGCGTCGTCACGAACATCGTCAGCGCGGAAATGACGCCCCATGAAACCATGATGCGCGCGATCCATAGCCGCGCGCCGACGCGATGCAGAATCAAGTTGCTAGGAATTTCGAACAGAAAGTAGCCGAGAAAGAAGATGCCGGCGCCCAGGCCGTACACGGCATCGCTCAGATGCAGGGCGGACGCCATCTGCAACTTGGCGAAGCCAACGTTGACGCGGTCCAAATAGGCGACGAGATAGCAGACGAGCAAGAGCGGCAGAAGCCGCCACGACACCTTGCGGTAGGTGGCTTCTTCGAAGGTCGACGCAGGCGCGCCGGCGCCAGGGATGGCGACGGGGTCGAGGGGGTTGGGGCTGGCCATACGGTCTGTCTCCTCTTCGTTATGTGAATGCGATCGTGAGGTGAAACTGGCGGCAAAGCTATCAGACGCAGCGGCCGCCGTCGACTTCGAGGCTCACGCCGGTGATGAAGGCGGCGTCGTCGGATGCGAGATAGAGCGCGGCGTTGGCCACGTCCTGCGGCGTCGAGAAACGGCCGAGCGGGATGCCGGCCAAGAAGCGTTGACGGTTCTCCGGGGTGTCTTCGCAGCCCATGAACTCGGTGAGCAGTCCGGTTTCGCCGATGACCGGGTTCACGCAATTCACGCGAATGCGATCGGGGCCCAGTTCGGCGGCGAGCGCTTTGCTCGCGACGATGACGGCGCCCTTGCTGCCGTTGTACCAAACGAGCCCCGGGCGCGGACGCACGGCCGCCGTCGAAGCGATATTGACGAAGGCGCCTGCCTTTTGCTCGCGAAAGTACGGCACGAAGGCCTGCACGCTCCAATAGAGGCTCTTCACGTTGACCGCGTAGACGCGATCGAATTCGGCTTCCGTCACTTCCAGCACGGGCTTGTTTCGATGCGTCGTGCCGGCGTTGTTGACGACGATTTGCACGCTGCCGAAGTCCTCGAGCGCCGCTTCGCGCAAGGCGTGCCAATCGTCGATCTTGGTCACGTCGCCGGCGACGAAGATCGCGCGGCCACCGGCCAGCGCGATCTCGCTGGCCACGCGCCCGGCGGCCGCGCCGTTCAAATCGTTGACGACGACATTGGCGCCTTCGCGCGCGAACGTCTTCGCGATTCCCTCGCCGAAACCGGAGCCTGCGCCGGTGACGACGGCCGTCTTGCCTTGCAATCGCATGATGTCTTCCTCCTGGCCTCGTGGGCGTCGTTTTGGTGTGATGCCGCTGCAACGCTAGAGAAACGCTGCGGCGCGGCGTTCGTGCTCGATGGACCGTGTGCGTGTGCGTCTGCGTCTGCGTGTGCGTCTGCGTGTGCGTGTGCGTGGGCGACGCGTGCCTACTACTGTCCTATCCGTGACGAATCGCGATCGTCTTGAGCGTGGTGAAACCGTAAAGCGCTTCGAAGCCTTTCTCGCGTCCGTGTCCCGATTGGCCCGTGCCGCCGAACGGCAGTTCGACCCCGCCGCCTGCGCCGTAGTTGTTCACGAAGATCTGTCCCGCGCGCAGACGCCGCGCGAGGCGCAGCTGACGCGCGCCGTCGCGGGTCCAGACGCCCGCGACGAGCCCGTAGCGCGTGCCGTTCGCGAGCGCCAACGCTTGCGCTTCGTCATCGAAGGGCGTGGCCGCGAGCACAGGCCCGAAGATTTCTTCTTGGGCGATGCGGTGCTCGGCCGGGACGTCGACGAAGAGGGCCGGCGCTTGATAGAAGCCGCCGCGTGGCGCATCGGGGACGATCTGGCCTTGAGCCGCGAGCCGGATCCCGTCGCGTCGAGCGTTGTCGACGTATTGAGCGACACGGCCATGCTGCTTGGCGTTGATGAGGGGACCGCAGTCGAGATCGAGCTCGCTCGGGCCTACGCGCAAGGCGTCGAACGCCGCTCGGAGGCGCTCGACGAGCGGCGTATAGATCGCGCGCTCGATCAGTACGCGGCTGCCCGCGGAACAGGTTTGTCCGGCGTTCTGCACGATGGCCGCCATCAGCATGGGCAACGCAGCGTCGAGATCCGCATCGGCGAAGACGATCTGCGGCGATTTGCCGCCGAGCTCGAGGGTGACCGGCGCGTGGTGCTCGGCGGCCAATTGCGTGACGAGCGTGCCCACGCTGGGCGAGCCCGTGAACGAAATGTGGTCGACGCCCGGATGCCGCGCGAGCGCGGCGCCCGCTTCGGCGCCATAGCCCGTGACAATGTTGAGCGCACCGGCGGGTAGACCCGCCTCGGCCCCCAGAGAGGCCACGTGTAACAGCGATAAGCAGGCATCCTCGGAGGGCTTGACGACGCAGGCGTTGCCCGCGGCGAGCGCTGCGCCGACGCTGCGCCCGAAGATTTGCATCGGATAGTTCCAGGGCACGATATGCCCCGTGACGCCGTGCGGCTCGCGCACGGTCATGACCGTGTAGCCGGCTTGATAGGGGAGCGTCTCGCCGTGGAGCTTGTCGCACGCGCCGGCGTAGAACTCGAAGTAGCGCGCGAGCGCGGCGGCGTCGGCGCGCGCTTCGCGCAGCGGCTTGCCGGTGTCGCGGGCTTCGAGACGCGCGAGTTCCTCGCCGCGGGCTGCTATCAGCATCGAGAGCCGAAAGAGGATGCGGCCGCGTTCGGCGGCGCTCGTGTGTCCCCACGGACCCTCGTAGGTTGCCCGGGCGGCGCGCACGGCCGAGTCGATATCGGCTGCGTTGCCGCGCGCGATTTGCGAAAAGACCTGCCCGTCGGACGGATCGATCACGTCGATCGACTCCCCGCTCGAAGGGGATGTCCAGTTGCCGGCGACGAAGTGCTGCGCGTCTTCCATTCAGAGCTCCTTTTGGGGTAGCGCGAATCAGAACGGTCAGTCGTAACGTTACGCGACGGTGATTATGGCCCGATCCGCCGCAAAGTGGGTATCCGCCGCTCGGCTATAATGGCGCGCAATGCTTGCCGCCCGCGCCGGCGGCCTTCGCCCGGCGAGCCTGCACGCCGT
Source organism: Trinickia sp. Y13 (assembly GCF_029522115.1). Lineage (GTDB taxonomy): Bacteria > Pseudomonadota > Gammaproteobacteria > Burkholderiales > Burkholderiaceae > Trinickia. The sequence continues at coordinate 64,319 of NZ_JAKWFK010000009.1, forward strand.
TCGGCCGTGTGCCGTCGTCCGTATCGACTGCGGCCACTCCCAGGTTCGGCGTCGCGAGCCAACGTTTTCCCGTTTCCATTTCGTCAAGAGAACGCCATGAGCTTCAATCACGTCCCCGCGGGCAAGGATCTGCCGCAAGACTTCAACGTCGTCATCGAAATCCCCGCGCAAAGCGATCCGGTCAAATACGAAGCGGACAAGGAGCTGGGTCTGCTCGTCGTCGACCGCTTCATTGGCACGGGCATGCGCTACCCGGTGAACTACGGCTACATTCCGCAAACGCTGTCGGGCGACGGCGATCCCGTCGACGTGCTCGTGATCACGCCGTTCCCGTTGATTCCGGGCTGCGTGGTGCGCTCGCGCGCGCTCGGCATGTTGCAGATGACCGACGAATCCGGCGTCGATGCGAAGCTCGTTGCCGTGCCGCACGACAAGCTGTGCCCGATGACGGCGCACATGAAGTCTATCGACGATGTTCCCGGCTATCTGAAAGATCAGATCAAGCACTTCTTCGAGCAATACAAGGCGCTGGAGAAGGGCAAGTGGGTGAAGGTCGAGGGCTGGGCCGACATCGACGCCGCTCACAAGGAAATCACCGAAGGCGTCGCGAACTTCAAGAAGTAACGCGTGTAGGGCGGGTTATGGTTGCGCGAGGCCATCGGCCTCGTGCTCGCCGCCCGCTCTCTCGGGGTCGGGAAGCACCGATTCCAGCGTACGCGTGCCGGCTGCAAGCGCGCGCTTGTCTGCCGGCGAGAGCTGCTTGACACGATATTCGGCGCGCAAGGCGCTCGAACGGTCCGCAAGCTCGAACGACGCGAGCAGCGCAATGGGCTTGCGCGCGCGCGTGTAGCGGGCGCCCTTGCCGCTTACGTGCTTGGCATAGCGCGCGTCCACGTCGGTCGCGATGCCCGTATAGAGGCTGCCGTCCGCGCACTCGATCAAATAGAGAAACCAAGCCATCGTCATTGATTCGCGGTTGTTGGAGCCGGATTCCGATTTGCGAAATTGTATGTCAAGCTCTGGCTCGTTCGGCAAGTATGCTTGAGAGAGCCGTCCGAGCAAGAAAGCGAAGAAACAAAACGAATTCGAATCCGAGGGCTTCAAATTGTCGACCGAGACGATAACGGTTCCTATCGCGCTGAACGAAACCAATCAAGGGACGATTACGTGGCGCTGGTTCGTGCAGCGCACGGAATACAAGCCAAAGCACGCGACGTTTCGGCCGCTCGTGAACGGCGAGGAGGCGTTCGGCGCGGTGTTTGACGCCATCATGGCCGCCAAGCACAGCGTCGACATCATTTGCTGGGGTTTCCAGCCCTCGATGTACTTCAAGCGGGGCGGCAGCGATGCCGTGCCGATCGGCCAGTTGCTCGAGGCCAAGGGCAAGCAGGGCGTCAAGATACGATTGCTAGTGTGGTGCGATGACCTGCGCGTCGCCCAGTTCTCCGAGAATATGATGCCCGGCAACAACCTGGCGTCCCTCATCGGCTCCGATACGCGCAACTCGACCCAGCGGGAGTTCGACCAACTTTGGTATAGGCGTGCGAACCTCACTAACGTGACCCGTCTCACGGCGTTGCAGTCCGCCGATCCGGTGACCGAGGCCAAATATCTTGCCACTTCGGCGGCGAACTACGCGCTGCGTCACAAGGCCTTCGACAACATCGAGTTCGCCACGCGAGAGACTTCACCCTGTGGCAGCGGGTGGAGATCGCGTGGCGCTCGTATACGCAGGCCGCCGACACTAAGCGCAGCAGCGCATCGAAAGATGCGAACGCTGCGGCGATGACCGCCGAGCCGACGCATCATCAGAAAATGGTATTGGTCGACTACGAGAACCCCGCGGACGCGGTCGGCTTCGTGATGGGGCACAACACGCTCGACGCTTACTGGGACCGCGACGACCACAGCAGCATCCGCATGCATCCACAGATGGGGCGCTGCGGTACCCATCCCCGGCAAGACATCTCCAGCCGCGTGACAGGCCCCATTCTCTGCGATCTGAACCAGAACTTTTGCGAGGCGTGGGACGACGCTACCGGGCAGAGCCTCACTCAAGCGCGGAAAGCGCTGGAGTCTCGGTTGGCATTGCGCCGCGACTTCGATACGCCACTGATGGCGCAGATCCTGCGCACCCAGTCACAGTACGCAAAGCAGGACATCAAGGCGTTGTACATGAACGCCGTCAATAATACGGCTAACTTCGTCTACGTCGAAAACCAGTATTTCCGATTCCCGCCGCTGGCCGACAAGCTCAAAGCGGCGGCGAAGGCCCACCTTGCATGGGGACGCGACCCGGGCAAGCACGGTCCGCTGCGCCTGTTCGTTGTCACCAATTCGAACGACGAAGGGATCGGTGCGGGAACTGTCAGCACGTACCGAATGTTGGAAGCGCTCGGGCGCGCCGACACGATTCCGGGTGTGGCCACATTGGAGCGCGAGGATGCGCGTCAGGCGCAGCTTCGCAGCGAATACGACCAAGCACTGGCGCAGCAGGAGCAGGCCAATGACGCGATCATCGGCGCATATGAAGTGCAGCAGTACGCCGGCACCGACGCGGTAGGCAAGCAGGCGGCTGACGCGCAACAAAAGCTCGCGCAGGCAAAGGCGACGCGGGCCGCGCTCGAGAGAGAAATGAAGAAGCCGCCCGAGAAGACCATCGTGCCGAGCGACATCCCTGGCCTGAAGGTACACGTTTGTACGCTGGTCGCGCCGGATTCCCCGCCGGACAAGTGGGACTACGTGTACGTGCATGCGAAGCTGATGATCGTCGACGACGCGTTCATGACCTTGGGCTCGGCCAACGTCAACATGCGCAGCATGGAAGTCGACAGCGAGCTCAATATTTGCCACGAGAACGGTGCGGTGGCGTCGTCGCTGCGAAAGCGGTTGTGGAACATCCATACGAAGGGGCAGGGGGCGCAGGACGATGTGGCAGAGGCGTACGTGCTGTGGGATCGGATCATTACGCGGAATGCTAAAAACCAGCGCGACAAACTGGCACCGATAGCGTCGCTCGTTGGCTTCATGCGTACCTCACCGGCTCGCAGCCGCCTGGATTAATCGATGAACAGAACAATGTTGATCGTACTGCTGGCCGGCCTCGCTTGCGCCTGCACCCATAAGGAGAGCCCGTTGGCTTCGCTACCCGACATGAGCGCTGTCCGCGCCAATCTCGCTTTTACCTGTGTGCACGAGGCCGACCATCTACCGGTCCTCGATCGCGATGCGGACAAACTGTTCCAGTACGGGCGCTATCTGGAAAAAAAAGACGGTCCGAAGGACTTCAACGATATCGCCCGCTACTACCGAATCGCCGCAGCGCACCGCCACTACAAGGCGAATCAAAACCTGCAACTGTTGGTGTCGCAAGGGTTCGCGGATTCGCCCGACGCGCCCAAGGAATCTGTCGATCTTGCGGCGCAATTGGTTAATCAAGGGATACCCGGCGGGTACTATGACATTGGGCACTACCTTGAGCTCGGATATGGTCTGAAACAAGATACGGAAATGGCGCTGCGCTATATGCGCAAGGCGGCCGACTTGGGCAACCCGGATGCGCAATACTACGTTGGCGAAAAGCTGGCGCCAGTCGATGTGGCGCCGGCGATTGCGAAGCAGATGTGGCGGTGCGCGGCAGACCAGGGACACGGCAAGGCGGCGAACACATTAGGCGTCGATCTACAAGCCGATAAATTCTACGCGGAAGCCGTCAAGGTTTTCCAACTGGGGGTCGGATCGGGAGACAGGTCGGCAGCATCATTTCTTGAATATGGATTCAACGATCCTCCTCCTTCGGACCAGTTGAACTATATTGCGTTACCGCATGACCCAGAGCGCTCCCGTCGCTACAAGCTGATCGGCAAATTTCTCGACGACAACGATGGCCGCAACCCGAAAGTCCTCGACATAGACAAGATCGTGCCGCTGCCGCCCGCACCGCTCCCCGCATGGGATGGCACCTTCCAGTGGGAAAAGGACCAAGCGGCGGCCGTACCTCCGCCAAAACCGTCCGACGACCTCATCAAGCGCCTAAGCGAAGAAAAACATCTCGATCCGGCTACCGGTCTGCCTCTGGCCAAACCCGATCATGTCTCGCAGACGGAAATCGCTCCGCCGGCCGAGACGCGATTGCCGATCGGGACCATCGCGCAGACGGGAGAATCGTGCCCAGAAAAGGGCGTGTGGCGTGCGGCTTTGTCGAAAGGCATGGTCGCCGATGCGGAATATCGATTTCCCAAGGGGGTAGCGTTACCTTCGCTGACGGTCTATCGGCCGCGCGCATTCGCCAGCTTGGATGAACGGCTGGGCGTTCGTAAGCAAACGGTGGCCGTGGAGTGGCGGCTTCAGCTACGCGAATGCGAAAATGGCTCCGGTTGCATCGCTCGTCGGCTTTATGCGCACGTCGTCCTCCCGCAGCTATTTAGACTGAACGATGAACAAACGTGCATTGATCACATTGCTGGCGGGGTTCGTCTGCGCCTGCAATCATAGGGAGGACCCGTTGGCTTCACTACCCGACATGAGCGCCGTGCGGGCTAATCTCGCGTTTACGTGTGTGCATGAGGCGGATCATTTGCCTGCCCTCGATGCCGATGCGGACAAGCTGTTTCAGTTCGGGCGTTATCTGCAGAAGCAAGATGGTGAGAAGAGCTTCAACGATATCGCTCGGTATTACCGGATCGCCGCGGCGTACGGGCATTACAAGGCGAATCAAAATTTGCAACTGCTGGTGTCTCAGGGCTTCGCGGATTCGCCCGACGCGCCCAAGGAAACGATCGACCTCGCTGCGCAACTCGTGAATCAAGGCGTGCCGGGCGGCTATTACGACATCGCTCATTATCTTGAATTGGGGTATGGCCTGAAGCAGGATGCGGAAATGGCTTTACGCTACATGCGCAAAGCGGCGGACTTGGGCAACCCGGACGCGCAGTTCTACGTCGGGCAAAAGCTCGCACCGATCGACAATGCCCCCGCGATTGCTCGGCAGATGTGGCAATGCGCAGCGGACCAAGGCCACGGCAAAGCAGCGAACACGTTGGGCATCGATTTCCAAGCAGACAAACACTATCCGGATGCGATCATTGCATTCCAGAAAGCGGTAGCAGCGGGAGAAGCGCAAGGCGCGCTGTCGTTGGAAGCTGCGTTTTCAGGTGTTTCTGAAGGCGACAGGCTAAGCTATACCGGCGAGGGGAAAGACGCAGAGCGATCGCGACGTTATCGCCTCATTCGACAATTCATCAACGACAACGATGGCCGCAATCCGAGGGTCCCCGACATCGACAAGATCGTGCCGCTGCCTCCGGCACCGCTCCCCGCATGGGATGGCACCTTCCAGTGGGAAAAGGACCAAGCGGCGGCCGTACCTCCGCCAAAACCGTCCGACGACCTCATCAAGCGCTTAAGCGAAGAAAAACATCTCGATCCGGCTACCGGTCTGCCTCTGGCCAAACCCGATCACGTCTCGCAGACGGAAATCGCTCCGCCGGCCGAGACGCGATTGCCGATCGGGACCATCGCGCAGACGGGAGAATCGTGCCCAGAAAAGGGCGTGTGGCGTACGGCTTTGTCGAAAGGCATGGTCGCCGATGCGGAATATCGATTTCCCAAGGGGGTAGCGTTACCTTCGCTGACGGTCTATCGGCCGCGCGCATTCGCCTGGTTGGATGAACGGCTGGGCGTTCGTAAGCAAACGGTGGCCGTGGAGTGGCGGCTGATCAGCTACATCGATGAGGCAGAGCAAGCATGACGCGCGAGAGGCTACCGGCGCTAGTGCTCGCCTTGCTCCCGACGGTGTGCTACGCGGATGTCGGCGATCTCGGCAGCATCGTAGTGGTCGTGCTCGATATCTTCCTGGCGACTTGGATAGGCCTGTCGATCATGGTCTTCCTCATCAATCACCGCAAGGTGTCCGTGTGGAAACGGCTTGGGCTGGCCTCGCTATTTTTTATCCACGGCCATAAGCTACCTGCGGGGACCTATATATCGCGGAGTGCGGCCGATTGGGACTTCCTGAGCAACTAGCGTTGGCATGTGCGCATCACATCTCCCCCTACCGCTTCTTGAACGGATCATGTTCGCGCAATTCGTCGAAATGCGCGTGAACGAGGTTCGATTCGTTTTCCAGAAAGCGGGCGACGGCGTCGGAATAAGCGGGGTGCGCAAGCCAATGCGCCGAATGCGTGACGGTCGGCATAAAGCCGCGCGCCATCTTATGCTCGCCTTGCGCGCCGCCCTCGAACACAGCGAGCTTTTCCTCGATGCAAAACTCGAGCGGCTGATAGTAAGCCGTCTCGAAGTGCAAGCACGGCACATGTTCGAGGGCGCCCCAATAGCGGCCGTATAACGCACCGCCCGACGCGTCACGCTGATAAACGATCAGCGAACTGGCGATGGCTCGCCCCTCGCGCTCCGCAATGACGAGCAGCAGATTCTCGGGCATCGTTTGCCCAATCATGCGAAAAAAATCGAGATTCAAATACGGCGACGAAAAATGCTCCCGATACGTCTGCCGATAACAACGATTGAAAAAACGCCAATCGGCGTCGGTCGCGTCCTCGCCGCGCACGCGCCTGAACGTGACGCCTGCTTCGCGCACTTTGCGCCGCTCGGCGCGTATGTTTTTGCGCTTCTTTTGTTCAAGCGTGGAGAGAAATTCGTCGAAGTCGCGATAGCCGTCGTTGAGCCAGTGAAACTGGATGCCTTCGCGCCGCATCATGCCTAGTGCTTCGAGCGTGTCCGCCTCATATTCCGTGGGAAAGAGCACGTGCAGCGACGACACGTCCGATTGCTCGGCCAATGCCACGAGCGTGGCCGCCAGCCGGCTGCGTGCTTGATCGTCGACGGCGATGAGTCGCGTCCCTTGCACGGGCGTAAAAGGGACGGCGCAGACCAGCTTCGGGTAGTAGGCGAGCCCGTTGCGTTGATAGGCATCGGCCCAGGCCCAATCGAACACATATTCGCCGTAGGAATGATGCTTGACGTAAAGCGGCGCGGCGGCCACGAGCACGCCTGTTTGCCCATCGACAAGCGTCACGAAGCGCGGCGCCCAACCCGTTTCTTCGGTCGCGCAATTCGTTAGCGTCAATGCGCTCAGAAACTCGTGCCGCAAAAACGGCGTCGGCTGGGGCTGGCGCGCGACGAGCGCGTTCCATTCGCTCGCGTCGACCTCGAGCGGCGAGTCCAGTAGCCCCATGCGATAATCGATGCGTTCCTGTTTCAACTGTCGTCCGACTGTATTCTTCGGGATGGCGCGATGCGCACCTGTCGCGTTGCGCGCCTGTCGTTTATTTCGCCGAGTCGTCCGGCCGCCACGGCCGCTTGCCGCGCACTGCCATGAACACCCGTATTGCTCTAGCACAAATCAACGTTACCGTCGGCGATTTCGCCGGCAATATCGCCAAGATCGTCGACGTCGCACGCGCCGCGCATCGCGACGGCGCGCAACTGGTCATCACGCCCGAACTCTCGCTATCGGGCTATCCGCCCGAAGACCTGCTGCTGCGTCCGGCCTTCTACGCCGCGAGCGCGGCGGCGCTAGCCGAGCTGGCCGAGCAACTTGCGCCGCTTTCTGGCCTGCGCGTGATCGTAGGTCACCCGCACCGCGCGGCCGATCCATCGGCCCCTGCCGAAACCGCGGCGGCGAGCGGTCATGGTAATGCAAACCGGCCGATCGAGCGCGGCGCGGCGCCCTTCGACACGTACAACGCCGCTTCGCTGATCGTCGACGGCAAGATCGCCGGCACGTATCTGAAGCAGGATTTGCCCAACACCGAAGTGTTCGACGAAAAGCGTTATTTCGCGTCCGATACGACGCCGTTCGTCTTCGACCTCGACGGCGTCAAGTACGGGCTGATCATCTGCGAGGACGCCTGGCATGCATCGGCGGCGCAAATGGCGAAGGCAGCCGGCGCGCAGGTTTTGTTGATCCCTAACGGGTCTCCGTACCATTTGAACAAGGAGGCGACGCGCGTCGACATCGTTCGCGCGCGCATTGCCGAAACCGGTCTGCCGGTCGTCTATGTCAATCTCGTGGGCGGGCAGGACGAGCTCATTTTTGACGGCGGCTCGTTCGTGCTCGATGCGCAAGGGCAGATGGTGGCGCGCATGCCGCAGTTCGTGGAAGGTCACGCCATCGTTCAATTCGACGGCGCGCGCCCGGTACCAGCCGAGATCGCGCCCGCCGAATCGCTCGAGGCGCAGGCGTACGCGGCGCTGGTGCTCGGCGTGCGCGATTACATCGGCAAGAACGGGTTTCCGGGGGCGATCATCGGCCTATCGGGCGGCGTCGATTCGGCGCTCGTGCTCGCGATCGCTTGCGATGCGCTCGGCCCCGAACGCGTGCGGGCCGTGATGATGCCCTCGCGCTACACGGCCGACATCTCGACCTCGGACGCGGCCGAGATGGCCCGGCGCGTCGGCGTGCGCTACGACGAAATCGCGATTGCGCCGATGATGGACGCATTCGGCGGTGCGCTTGCGAGCGAATTCGAGGGGTTGCCGCAAGACGCCACGGAAGAGAACATTCAGGCGCGCATCCGCGGCACGCTGCTGATGGCGCTGTCCAACAAATTCGGCTCGCTCGTGCTGACGACCGGCAACAAGAGCGAAATGGCGGTCGGCTATTGCACGCTGTACGGCGACATGGCGGGCGGCTTCGCCGTCATCAAGGACATTGCGAAAACGCTTGTCTATCGCCTGTGCCACTATCGCAACAGCGCGACGCAGTTCGCCACGCGCGACGTGATTCCCGAGCGCATTCTCACGCGCGCGCCGTCGGCCGAATTGCGCGAGAACCAGACCGACCAGGACAGCCTGCCGCCCTACGAAGTGCTCGACGCCATCATGCGCATGTATATGGAAGAGGACAAATCGCTCTCCGACATCGTCGCAGCCGGCTATGCGCCCGCGGACGTCACGCGCGTCACGCGTCTCATCAAGTTGAACGAGTACAAGCGGCGCCAAGCGCCGATCGGCATCCGCGTGACTCATCGCGCGTTCGGGCGCGACTGGCGCTATCCGATCACCTCGCGTTACGCGGAGCCGATTCAAGCGTAAATGCGTCGCGTCGCGGCGCGGGCCGCCTTGCGGTGGTCGCGGCGTAGAATCGCTTCATCCGTTCGTCCATTTGTTCGTTCTCAGTTCGTTGTGATCTCACGAGGTACGCTATGAAACGCATTACCGCCATCATCAAACCGTTCAAACTCGACGAAGTGCGCGAAGCGCTGGCCGAAGTGGGCCTGACAGGGCTGACGGTGACCGAAGTGAAGGGGTTTGGGCGCCAGAAGGGGCACACCGAGCTGTATCGCGGCGCCGAGTACGTCGTGGATTTCCTGCCGAAGGTGAAGATCGAGGTGGTGGTCGCCGCGGCCCAGTGCGATCAAGTGATCGACGCGATCATCGGCGCGGCGCGCACGGGCAAGATCGGCGACGGCAAGATCTTTGTGACCGAAGTCGAGCGCGTGATTCGCATCCGTACCGGCGAGGAAAACGAGGCGGCGGTCTAGTGGCTTCTCGGTAGCCTAGCGCTTAAGCCGCGGGAACGGTGACGCGATAGAGCGGGGCGCGGGCGGTTGGAATAGCCGCTCGTTTCGCGCACGCTCGATGCGAGTGCGCAATTCGCTCGTCGTCTGACTGCCACGTTGAAAACATAGAACAAAAAAAACGGTGCGACGCCCTGACGGGACACCGCACCGATACGCGCCTCTCGCAGCAGCGTGAAACTGTAAAGCTGTTTAAGTCTGTTCTTTTAGGCTACGCCGCTCGCTTAGAACGAGTGCTGAATACCGGCGTAGACGCCCGATTGGCTGTGGCCGGGCAGCGGGTTGTCCGCATTGCCGACGCCATTCGCTTCCAGGCTGAAGTTCGCATTCTTGCTGTTGCGGGCAGTCGCGATCTGGATGTCGAGCAACGTGCGCTTGGACAGGTTGTACGTGCCGCCGACCGTGTAGATCGTCGCGTTGCCTGCGCCATTGTTGCCGTTCACGTGATAAACCGCAGCGATGGCAGCCAGCGCCGGCGTGGCTTGCCACGTCACGCCACCCCATTCGTGGTCGAGCGTCGTCGGCGTGCCGGCGGCTACACCGGTGGCGCCCGACGTACGGATCGCTTGGTATGCGGCCTGCAGCTTGATCGGACCGAGGAACACGTTCGCAGCAGCCGTGTACTCACGCGAGAACGAGAATGCGCCATCGGCGCCGTTCAGCATGCCGCTCGCCGGATTGCGGATTTCGTCGTAAATGCCGCGCACTTGGAACAGCGAGCTCGTGTACGTCAGTTGCAGACCGGCTTCACGCCCTTGCGGACCCGACCCGTTGCCGTTCCAGCTCGTCTGGTTCGACAGCGCGTACTGACCGTAGATGTCGAAGCCATTCCACTTCGGCGATTGGTACGCGACGTTGTTGCTCGACTGCGGCCAGTTGCGGCCACGCACGAGCGACGCCGACGACCAGCTCGATTGACCGAACGGATCGAAGTCCCACACGCCGTTCGCGATGTAGAGCATGCGGCCCATCGTGAACGTACCGTAGGTCGGGTTGGCGAGACCGACCGTCGCCCACCGATTGAAGAGCGTGCTTTGCAGCGCACCGTTCATCAGGTTGAAGCCGTTTTCCAACTTGAACAGGACTTGGTTACCGCCGCCGATGTCTTCGACGCCCTTCAAGCCCCACAGGCTCGTGCCCCAGTCACCGCTTTCCGCGCGGAAACGCGAGCTCGAGCCGCCGCCCGTAGCGTTGGGGATGCCCGTCATATACTCGATACCGGCATCCACACGGCCATACAGCGTCACGCTGCTTTGTGCGTGCGCGATGACGCCAGCCGACATGAGCGCCGCGGCGAGCAAAGCTTTTTTCATCTTCTCCTCCATTACCCTGTCAAAAGTGAAGCCACTACTGCGAATAGCGCTCGGGCGAGAGCATCGCCCGAGCGGGAATCTTGTTGTGGAGGAGATCCATCGGAACGCTCGAGGGCGAGCTGCGGGCTTGGTAGGCCTCTCGCGCTGCGCTCGGGTTCGAGGCCGCTCGTGGGGCGGTGTCTCCTCGTTTGAAGTAAAACTACATTTGTAGAACTTTGTTTTGCTACTTTGGTTACTAATTTAGCAAAAATACATGCCAGTCGCCAAGCAAATCGTAGTCTTGCTAGCGGGTGTCTCTAAATTGCCATATCCAGATGCTGGGACGCGTGGCCGCGGCCGCCCGCCGCGCCTTGCCGGATGTAGTGCAGCAATGCACTCACAGGTTGTGCAGCGGTGTCGTTCAGGATTTCGGGTATTGACGCGAAATATTGGGTGAGGTAAGTGCGTAGCCGCTCTGTGAAGCCCGGTGTGTGGGAAGTGTGCGGGAGGCGGTGCGAACGAGCGGCGAGATTGGTGCGTTCGGCCGATGCCGACCGACGTGGCCGCGCCTAGGGGACTCGAATCGCGAGGAGTTTGGGGAAAGCCGGAATCGCGTCCGCGACCGATCCCTCGGTCGAACGCTTCGATTGGAAACCGCCCGAGAGCACCCTACTTCAAGCTGCCCGACAAAAACTGCCGGAGCCGTTCGCTCTTGGTGTTGCCGAACACTTCGTCGGGCTTGCCTTCCTCTTCGACTCGGCCCTGATGCAGAAACATCACGTGATTCGACACGTTGCGCGCAAAGCCCATCTCGTGCGTGACGACGATCATCGTTCGCCCTTCCTCGGCGAGCTTTTGCATGACCTTCAACACTTCGCCCACGAGCTCGGGATCGAGCGCCGAAGTAGGCTCGTCGAACAGCATGACGTCGGGGTTCATCGCCAAGGCTCGCGCAATCGCGACGCGTTGCTGTTGCCCGCCCGATAGGTGCGATGGGTATTGCTTCTCGAGCCGCGGCGCAAGCCCCACCTTTTCGAGATACATCCGCGCGCGCTCCTCGGCTTCGCGTCGCGCCAGCCCCAAGACATGCACGGGCGCTTCAACCACGTTCTCGAGCACATTCATATGCGCCCAGAGGTTGAAATGCTGAAACACCATCGACAGCTTCGTGCGCACGCGCTGCAACTGCTTCGGATCGGAAACGCGCAGCGCGCCGCTCTTGCTCTTATTCGTGCGCACCTCTTCGCCGTCGACATAAATACGTCCGGCGCTAGGCTGCTCCAAAAAATTGATGCATCGCAGCATCGTGCTCTTGCCCGAGCCCGACGAGCCGATGACGCTGATCACGTCGCCGGCGTTCGCTTTGAGGGAAACGCCCTTGAGGACTTCGTTGCTGCCGTAGTGCTTGTGCAGATCGTCGATGAAAAGCTTGTGCATGAGTTACTTGCCTTGCGGGCGCAAATAGGCGAGCCAGCGCCTCTCGGCGCGGCGAAACAGTGCGACGAGCGCAAATGAGATAGCCAGATAAAGCAGCGCGGCGATACCGAACGCCTGAAACGACATGTATGTCGCCGAATTGACGTCTCGCGCAATCTTCAAAATATCGGGCACCGTGGCCGTGAATGCCACCGTCGTCGCGTGCAGCATCAAAATCACTTCGTTGCTGTAGAGCGGCAGCGCGCGTCGCAGCGCCGACGGCAGAATCACGCGCCGGTACAGCGTGAAGGTCGACATCCCGTATGCGCGCGCCGCTTCGATCTCGCCGTACGCCGTCGCTTTGATGGCGCCCGCGAAGATCTCGGTGGTGTATGCGCAGGTGTTCAACGTGAACGCGAGCAGCGTGCAATGCATGCCGTCGCGGAAGAAGGCGTTCAGCAGTTCGTGGTTGCGCACGACCTCGAGGCTATACAGGCCCGTATAGCAAAGCAGCAACTGCACGTAAAGCGGCGTGCCGCGAAAGATGTACGTGTAGAGCCAGACGGCGCCAGCAACCAGCTTGTTGCGCGACACGCGGGCGACCGACAGCGGTATCGATAAGCAAAAGCCGATGCCGATCGACACGACGAGCAGCCACATCGTGATGGCAAGGCCCGTGATGTGATAGCCGTCCGTAAAGAGGTAATTGCGCCAGTAGTCGTGGATGATCTCGATCATGGTGATGTGACGTACCTTATAGCTCGGCTTTGCGTACGCCGATCGAGTAGCGCTTCTCGAGCCAGAGCAGCACGAGATTCGATATCGTCGTGATCGCGAGATAGACCGCCCCCGCGATCAGCGTGAAAAAGAAAAACCGCAACGTGCCTTTGCCGGCGTCCTGCGTCGCCTTGACGACGTCGGCCAGCCCAATGATTGACACGAGCGCGGTTGCCTTGACCATCACTTGCCAGTTGTTGCCGATGCCGGGCAGTGCAAAACGCATCATCTGCGGGAACATGATGCGCGAGAACGTCTGCCAGGGCGTCATGCCGTAAGCCGCGCCCGCTTCGAGCTGCCCGCGCGGCACGGACAGAAACGCGCCGCGAAACGTCTCGGTGAAGTAAGCCCCGTAAATGAAGCCGAGCACGATGATGCCGGCGACGAACGGATCGATATCGATCTGATCCCAGCCAACGAGGTCGGTCAGGTTGTTCAGCCAGATTTGAATGCTGTAGAAGAGCAGCAGCATCAACACGAGATCGGGCACGCCGCGCACGAGCGTCGTGTAGACCGTGCCGACGCCGTTGGCGAGCCGGTTTCTCGAGAGCTTGGCCGCCGCGCCGATGAGGCCCAGCACGAAGGCGAGCGCAAGCGACAGCACGGAGAGCTTGACGGTCTGCCAAGTGCCGGCGAGGATCAGCGGGCCGTAGCCTTGTAGAAGCATGGTAGGAAGTGCGGTCCTTGGCGGTGCGCCGAAATGGCGGCGCGCCGCAAAATTCTAGGCGGACAAAAATAGCGTGCCGTAGGGCCGGCGGTTGCGCCGGCCTCCGGCTGCGAGCCTGCGAGGACGGGCTAGGCCGTTCTCGCCACGCTTCGCGGCGCCGATTTTTTTCGTTTGCCCGCGCGCGAGCGAGCCCGTGCAGGGCGAAAAGCGCAGCATTTTACCCGAACGCGCGGTCGGTGCTACTGCGGCGAACCCGGGGGAGGGCGCGCGCGCAAGCGGTCGCGCGGCAAAGCCGTATCTGGGCGCTTTGCGCTCGCGCGCCGATTCACTCATCGGGCTGCCCCGAAAGCCACCGGCGCGCCGATGCTCGAATGCGTGAATGCGTAAACGACGAACGCCGCGACCCGAAGGCGCGGCGTTTCTGGTTTGTCGATTGTCGGTTTCCGGTCGCACCGCGTTGCGCGAGCGGCGCGAGGCGACCGGCACGACTACGCTCGAAGCGTCATTGATTCGCCGGCGCAGCCGCCGATGCGGCGCCGTGCCGCTGTTGCCAGCGTTCGCGCACGTGGTCGCGCATCGACTCCATTTTCGCGAAATGCTGCTTGAACGAGTCGCTGACCACAGTCTTCTGCTGGTCGTCGAGTGCGTTGTAGACGGCGAGCCACGCGCTCGCCGTCTCCTCGTGCAGCCTCTCGCCGTCTTGCCGCGCCTGCATGTGCGTTGTGTGCAACGCGTTCATGTCGAGGATCGGTTGCTGCATCATCGTCTTCAGTTGCGCGTGCAACTTCTCGCGCTCTGCGCGCCCGGCGGCGCCATCGCGCTTCATGGTGTCGGCGGCGCTTTGCCACAGCTTTTCCTGCTCTGGCGTGAGTTTGAGGCGGGCGTGCAAGTCCGCGAGCCGCTTCTCCGTCATGAAGCCGCCGCGGTGATGCCACCCCGCGCCCGGGCCGCCGTGGGGGGCCGGGCCCATTTGCCCGCTGGCCGCGTAAGCGCCGAGTGAGAGGGTCAATGCCGCGGCAGCCGCCGTGAACCAGCGTAAAGGATGACGAGTGGTACGAGATAAAGCGTTCATTCGATAAGCTCCGGTGATCGAGATTGGGCGGCGCACCGCGTTGGCATTCGCCGTCCGTTTCGCCAAGTTAGTCTGGCCTTCGATCGCGGGTGTTACCTGCGACATGCGCGCCGTTACGGTGCATTACGGATTGCTTTCGCCGTAACGTCCAGTAACCCATCCGCCGGGCCGGCGGTGCGTTTCGCGCGCGGCTGGCGTTAAACTTCGCTCCATGGCTACCCAAATCCTTGTCGTCGACGACGACGCCGAACTGCGCGATCTGCTGCGCGACTATCTCGTCCGTCAGGGCATCGAGGTCTCGGTGCTGCACGACGCCGCCACGCTCGAACGCCGGCTCGAACGCGAGCGGCCCGATCTGATCGTCCTCGATCTGATGATGCCGGGCGTGGACGGACTCACCGCGTTGCGCAAGCTGCGTGCGACGGGCGACGACATCCCCGTCATCATGCTGACGGCGCGCGCCGATGACGTCGACCGCATCGTCGGCTTGGAGCTTGGCGCAGACGATTACCTGGGCAAGCCCTTCAATCCGCGCGAACTGCTGGCGCGCGTGCAAGCGGTGCTGCGCCGGCGGCGCACGATTCCGTCGGCGGCCCCCGAGCAGCGCGAGCCTTTCGCGTTCGGGCGGTTCCAGCTCGATTTCCAATCGCGCACGCTCAACCACGAAGGGCGGCCGCTTACGCTGTCCGGCAGCGAGTTCGCACTGCTGAAGATCTTCGTCAATCACCCAATGCGCACGCTCACGCGCGAGCGGCTGCTCGAACTGCTGCATGGGCCCGAGTACGACGGCACGGACCGGGGCATCGACGTGCAGGTGTGGCGTCTGCGGCGCATTCTCGAATCGGACCCGTCGAACCCGCGCTTCGTCCAAACGGTGCGTGGCCGCGGGTACGTGTTCGTTCCCAATGGCGATCCCGATGCGGCGCCCAATTGATTCGCTCTTCGGCAGGCTCGCGTTACTCGTCGTCGCCGTCCTGCTGTTTTCGCATTTCGCTTGGTTCGTGCTCATGCGCGTCGAGCGCAGTCAATCGCAGGCGCGCTACGCCGTCGAGGAAGCGGCGTTCCTGGTCGATGCGGTGCGCCAACACGTCGCCCGCACGCCGTCCGTGCCGCTGCCTTCGCGTGTGCGGCTCGTCGATCCCGTCAGCCCCGAAGTGCCTCCCGCCGATCAGGATCTTCCCCCGCCGCTCAAACGCTTCGTGGAAGATTTGCGCGACCGTTTGCCGCCCGGCTCGCTCGTGCGCGTTGGCTCGCCGGGGCGCCCGCCGATCCTCTGGGTGCACGAGGCGGCCGATCGCGATTGGATCGTCGTGCCGATGCTCGCGCTGCATCCGCCGCGGCCGCGCGATCAGATGCTCGTCTGGCTGGGCACCATTTTTTCGGTCGCGGTCATGTGCGCGCTGTTCGTCGCTTGGCGGCTGCAGCAGCCGCTGGCCGCGTTGGCGGGCGCTGTGGTGCGTTTCGGCCGCGGACAAAATGTTCCGCCGCTCGCCGAGCGCGGGCCGCGCGAGTTGCGCGAACTGACGCGCGGCTTCAACCAGATGGTGCGGGAGGTGTCGCGCACCGACCAGGATCGTGCCGTCATGCTCGCCGGCGTAGCGCACGATTTGAAGACGCCGCTCGCGCGCCTGCGGCTGCGCGCCGAGATGATGGAGGAAGCCAAGCTGCGCGACGGCGTCGTGCGCGATGTCGATTCGCTGGCACACATCGTCGACCAATTCCTCGTGTTTGCGCATGACGGCACGGACCGCAGCGAGCTCGTCCAAGTCGACGAGCAATGCGAGCGCATCGCGCGCAGCTATCGCGCAGTCGCGCCCGGCGGCCCGGCAGTGCGCACGGAATTGACGGCTGGGCCGGGCTTTCGCCTGCCCACCGCGACGCTCGAGCGCATCCTGTCGAACCTGCTCGATAACGCGCATGCGTACGGCGCGCCGCCCGTCGTGGTGGCGACGGCCCGAACGCCGGCGGGCTGGGAGCTCTCGGTCAGCGATCACGGTCGCGGCATCTCGCCGCAAGATCTCGTCAATGCGAGCCGACCTTTCGTGCGCCTCGACCCCGCGCGGGGGGGCAACGGCCACAGCGGGCTCGGCCTGGCCATCGTCGAGCGTCTCGTGCGCCGGGTGGGCGGCGCGTGCGAAATCGGCAACGCCGAAGGGCGCGGCCTACGTGTGGCGATGACGTTTCCCTTCGCAGCGGCGACGCGTGCCGCGACGCGATCGGAAGGCGCCTGGTAAGGTAAGGGCGATCGCCTCGCCTCGATCCCGGCCGACCCGCTTGGATCGAGCCGTCAGCGCGGCGTCATTCGGCGAACAGCGCGTCGAGCGCGGCGGCGGCGTCGCTGTCGACCGTGTTGTAGGTGACGCTGTTCGCCTCGAAGATGTAGTGGGTGGTGTACTTACCGAGCCGGGCCAGAATCTCTTCCTGGACGTCCTCGGGCTGGCTGTCTAGCTTCAAATACCATGCGGTGGACGACAGTCTCGTCTGAAACGCGCCGTATTCGGCCATGAGCTCGTCGAAGGCGGTCGCATCCTGGTCGCGACAAACGATGACCAGATTTCCTTTCATTGGACATCTCCCGGTAGATCGGTGGGGTACTCGCCATGAGAAACCGATGATACCCGCTCTCGTGCAAGTACCGCTCGTTCGCCGTTTGCTCGCCAAGGGCTGTGGCGGCCGCCTCGGCCTCGCGGGTTCCCGTCGCGGCTGCTTCGCGGCATAATTTCACGTTCGCCGGCGCGGCGCCCGCCATTTTCGCGTCGATGCGCGTATCCTCGCTGCGCCAAGGCGCAAAAGGCGGCGGTTGCGCGCGGTTTCACGCGAGGCGCCCGCCGCGGGTCCGGCCGGACGTTTTCGACCGGCGCGGTTGTGCCTGAAACACAGGTTGTAGTAGTGTCGTGCCGTCAAAAAGAAAGGCGACGAAGGCCGGCAGTCGGATCGACGGCTCGACCAGTCGACGATTCGCGCTCAAACGCGTCACCGCAACCCTACGCTCGTCATGCTCGTATTTCGTGTCACGGATCGTTCCGCCGCCTCGCGCGCGGGCTTGCGCATGCTCGTCGGCTCAGGCCTGCTTGCGGCGCCGGCGCGCCCGGCGCTCAGTCCCCGTTCGCCGCGCGGCGCGAAGGGGGCCTGATGGATTTCGGCTTCAATCTGAACCGCACCGCGAATGCGTCGGCGTGGCGCATCGCCCCTAATCGCTGGGATTTCGTTGCCTTTCCGCTCATCATCTGCGCGATCGCGATGGCCGCGATCGGCTTTCACCAGACGATGGCGCCGATTTCGACGCTCAAGGCCCAGGTCATTTCGCTGAACCCCGCGATGCTGCCCGAGTACGCGTTGCGCACGACGCTGCGGATGCTGGCGGCCATCGTCGCGTCGTTCGCGTTCACGCTGGCCTATGGCACGCTCGCGGCCAAGAGCCGCCGGGCGGGCATGGTGCTCGTGCCGATCCTCGACATTCTGCAGTCGGTGCCCGTGCTCGGGTATATCTCGTTTACGGTCACGTTCTTCCTCGCGCTCTTCCCCGCCCGCGTGCTCGGCGCGGAACTGGCCGCGATCTTCGCCATCTTCACGAGCCAGGCGTGGAACATGACCTTCAGCTTCTACCAGTCGCTGCGCACGGTGCCGCGCGATCTGGACGAAGTCTCGCGCGGGTTCCATCTGACGGCGTGGCAGCGGTTCTGGAAGCTCGAGGTGCCGTTCTCGATGCCGGGCCTCATCTGGAACATGATGATGTCGATGTCGGGCGGCTGGTTTTTCGTCGTGGCATCCGAGGCGATCACCGTCGGCAACAACACGATCACGCTGCCCGGCATCGGCGCGTATCTGGCGCAGGCCATCGCGGCGAAAAATCTCGCGGCGATCGGCTGGGTGATCGTCACGATGTCGGTCGTGATCCTCGCCTACGATCAACTGATGTTTCGCCCGCTCGTCGCTTGGACCGACAAGTTCCGCATGGAGACGACGAGTTCGGGCGATGCGCCTGAATCGTGGCTGCTCGATCTCGTGCGCCGCACGCGGCTCATTCATCTGCTGCTCGTGCCCGCCGGCTGGATGTTCGCCAAGCTAGCGCGGATCCCGCTGCGTCTGCCGCGGGTCGACGCCGTGCCGTTCGTCCGCCTCGCTCGCAGCGAGAAGCGCTCGCGTGTGGGCGATGCGCTGTGGGGCGTGCTGGTTTTGGTGGCAACGGTGTATGTCGCCTGGCGCGTCGTGGCCTACGTGCGCACGGGCGTGACGGGTGCGGAAGTCGGCCACGTGCTGATGCTCGGCTTCATCACGCTCGCGCGCGTCGTCGTGCTGATCGCGATTTCGTCGCTGGTCTGGGTGCCGGTGGGCGTGAAGATCGGCCTGCGGCCGCGCATCGCCGAGAAGGCCCAGCCCATTGCGCAATTTCTGGCCGCGTTTCCGGCGAACTTGCTGTTCCCCGTATTCGTGATCGTCATCGTGCGGTTTCATTTGAACCCCGACGTGTGGCTATCTCCGCTCATCGTGCTCGGCACGCAGTGGTATATCCTCTTCAACGTCATCGCCGGGACGATGGCCTATCCGAACGACTACCGCGAGGCTGCGACGAACTTCCGCATCCGTGGCTGGCAGTGGTGGCGCCAAGCGATGCTGCCGGGTATCTTTCCCTACTATGTGACGGGCGCGATCACGGCCTCCGGCGGCGCATGGAACGCGAGCATCGTGGCCGAATTCGTGCAGTGGGGCGATACCAAAGTGGCGGCGCACGGACTCGGGGCCTACATCGCCGAATACACGGCCGCGGGCGATTTCCCGAAGATCATTCTCGGCATCGCCGTGATGTCGCTGTTCGTGACGCTATTTAACCGCCTGCTCTGGCGTCCGCTCTATGCCTATGCGGAAGCGAAGCTGCGGCTCGATTGATCGAGAGCTAGCTTTCGGGCGCGCGCGAACGGCGCGCCTACTCAGTGCTCAATTCAAGAGTGAAGCGCAATGCAAAATCCCAAAGCTGACCTAAGCGCCGGCTCATTCGCCGGCGCCGCGACGGCCGCGCCGCGCCCGGGCGCCGAAGTGCTCGACGTCAAGGGCGTGCGCCGTGGTTTTTCGAAGGCGCAAGGCGAGTTGCTCGTGCTGGACGACGTCAATCTGACGTTGCGCGAGGGCGAAATCGTTGGGCTCCTCGGGCGTTCGGGCTCGGGAAAGTCCACCCTTTTACGCATCATCGCGGGCCTGATCGAGCCCACCGCGGGCGAAGTGCGCTACCTGGGCGAGCCGCTTTCCGGCCCGGCCGAAGGGGTGGCGATGGTGTTTCAGACCTTTGCGCTGTTTCCATGGCTGACGGTGCTGCAAAACGTCGAGGCGGGCCTCGAAGCGCAAGGCGTGGGTGCGCGCGAGCGCCGGGAGCGCGCATTGGCGGCGATCGACTTGATCGGCCTCGACGGTTTCGAGAACGCGTATCCGCGCGAGTTGTCGGGTGGCATGCGCCAGCGCGTGGGCTTCGCGCGCGCGCTCGTCGTCGACCCGACGTTGCTGCTGATGGACGAACCGTTCTCCGCGCTCGACGTCCTGACGGCCGAGACGCTGCGCACCGACTTGTTGGATCTGTGGACGCAAGGGCGCATGCCGATCAAGTCGGTGCTGATCGTCACGCACAACATCGAAGAGGCCGTGTTCATGTGCGACCGCATTCTCGTGCTCTCGTCGAATCCTGGGCGCGTGCTTGCCGAAATAAAAGTGCCGTTCGCCCACCCGCGCAACCGGCTCGATCCCGCCTTCCGCCGGCTGGTCGACGAGATCTACGCGAAGATGACCGCGCGCCGCACCGACGAGGCGACGAAGAAGGGGCTCGAGTTGGGCAGTTGGCTGCCGAGCGTGTCGACGAACTTGATGGCGGGCTTGATCGAGACGCTAGCGGCCCCGCCTTACCATGGCCGCGCCGACATGCCCGAGATCGCGCGTTCGCTGCACCTCGAGGTCGACGATCTGTTTCCGATCGCGGAAGTGCTGCAGCACTTGGGCTTTGCCGACGTGCGCGAGGGCGATATTTTCCTGACGCCGCCGGCTCGCGTATTCGCCGAATTCGGCACCCAAGAGCGCAAGATGATGTTCGCCGAGCATTTGCTGCGTCACGTACCGTTGGCCGCGCGTATCAAGAAAGTGCTCAACGAGCGGCCTGGCCATCGCGCGCCGCGCGTGCGCTTCGAGCAAGAGCTCGAGGATTTTCTGTCCGACAGCGCGGCGGAGGAGACGCTCGACGCCGTCATCAACTGGGGCCGTTACGGGGAAATTTTTTCGTACAACGACCAGACGGAAATCTTCAGCTTGGAAGACGTCGAGTCGTAAGCGGCGGCCAAATTTGCGAGCTCTCCGGCTCGGTGGCCATCTGAAAGACAGCCGCGCCGCACAGCCCATCTGCGGGCGAGTGCGGCGCGTTTGCATTCAGGACTCGGGCATACCGGCGCCCTCGTCTTCTTCCTCGTAAGCGCCCAGGCGGTTATAGAGCGTTTTGAGGCTCACGCCGAGCGCCTTCGCCGCGCGCCGCTTGTCGCCGCCGCAGTACTTGAGCGTACCAAGGATGATTTGCCGCTGCGCCTCGGCGAGCGGCGTACCTACCCAAATGCTCATCGCATCGCCTTGCGTCACCGCTTTCTTCGAGCGTGCGGCAAGCCGCGGATGTTCGATCTCGACGGTTTTCTCGGCGAGGATGAAGGCGCGGTAGACGCTATTCTTCAGCTCGCGCACGTTGCCCGGCCACGAGTAGGTGCGCAGTGTTTCCTTCGCGCGTTTGCTGAAGACTTTATTCGTGCCTTCCTGCTTGTTTAGTTCCGCCAAGAAGTGCTGCGCGAGCAGTTCGCGATCGCCTTCGCGTTCGCGCAACGGCGGCGCGCGAAGCGGAAACACGGCGAGGCGGTACATCAAGTCTTCGCGTAGACCGTTTTCCTTCACTGCCACGAGCGGATCTCGGTTCGTGGCGGCGATGACGCGCACGTCGCTGCGCAGCAGCTCGGTGCCGCCGACGCGATAGAACGTGCCTGTTTCGAGCGCACGCAGCAGTTTGACTTGGCGCACCGGCATCATCTCGGTGACTTCGTCGAGGAACAAGGTGCCGCCGTTCGCGTGCTCGAAGTAACCCGCGCGGCCTTGAATGGCGCCGGTGAAGCTGCCGCGCTCGTGGCCGAACAGCTCGGCCTCGAGCAGGCTGTCGGGAATCGCGCCGCAGTTGACGGCGACGAAGGGTCCGTCCTTGCGCGCGCTGCGATCGTGGATCGTGCGGGCGACGAGTTCCTTGCCCGTGCCGGATTCGCCGACGACGAGCACGGTCGCGTCGGTCGATGCGACGCGCTCGATTTGCTCGTACAACTCGAGCATCGACGGGGAGGAACCGTACAGCAGCCCGTACGATTCGAGTCCAGCCGCGTCGCGCTCGATATTCTTTGCGCAGCGTGCCGCAGCGCCATGCTCGGGCGGTGCGGCCGCAGTTTCGATGTCGGTAAACTCGGCCATGTGGTTGCAGTCGTCCATAGGGCGCTCACGCGCCGGGAATGAGGGTGCTTGTTTCCTTCGGCGCCAACGCGCGTGGCTAGTTCCAAAAGAGTATTTAACCACGCCACGCTCGCGCGACGTAGGGGCTTACGAACGGACGCGCTGGCACGGAAGCTGCGCCTCTGGCAATTCGACGATCAGCGGAACTCCACGTTCGCGGATCGATCCCACAGGGAGTCGGGCGGAGCGCAAGCGCCGCTCGAACTCGTCGATGAACCGAGCAAATGCTAGGGGGATATGATGGCTCGTCCCAGAATCGGCGTTTTCGGCGCCTTGATCGCGGTCGGCGGCATGATCGCTTGGCGCTGGGCGCAAAAGCATCGCGCATCGCAGGCACGGCTCGCGGGCGAGTTGAGCCGGTGGGAAGGCGAAGGCGGTGCAGTCGTGTCCCAGGCGGCTTCGGCCGCCAGCGCCGCTGCCCCCTCGCCAGAGCGCAGCGGACCCAAGGTCGTCCCCAATGGGGCCGGCCATGGCGCTTTCGGCCAAGTGGGTGGGACCCGCGACGCATGGATTTTTCCTCACGGGCATAGCTGACGCCGCTTCGCGCGCGCCGCGCAGCCCGAGCGCGCCGCCCCGTCCGGCGGCGCTCGTTTCACCCCCGAGTTGTGCCGAATTGCTCGCTTCCATCGTCGGCTCTAGGCAAAATGATGCGACGATCGAAGCGGTTAGGGCGTTTGCGCCGCTCCCCGGCTTGCGTCCCTTTTTTTAACCCTTACTTATCACCGACCCGCTAACTCAGATGCCACATGTGCTGATTGTCGACGACGACCCCGAAACCCGCGAAGCCCTCGTATCGATCATCGCCGCCGACGGCTTGACGACGGCGACCGCCGGCGATTTGCGCGAGGCTCGCATTCAGCTCGTGCGCCAGACGCCGGATGTCGTGTTCACCGATCTGCAATTGCCGGACGGCAGCGGCGTCGATTTGTTCGAAGATCTCGATCCGCGCTCGGGGGTCGAAATCATCGTCATTACCGGACATGCGACGGTCGAATCTGCCGTCACCGCGCTCAAGATGGGTGCGACAGACTATCTCGTCAAGCCGATCAACATGCAGCGTGTCAAAGCGGTGCTCGACCGGCTGCCGCGTGCGGGCGATTTGAAAGCGCAAATCGGCACGCTGCGCGGCGAATTGCGCCGCATGGGGCGCTTCGGCTTGATGCTCGGCAATTCACCCGCGATGCAGTCCGTGTACGACCAGATCAGTCGCGTGGCGCCTACCGCTGCGTCGGTGCTCCTCGTCGGCGAGTCGGGCACGGGCAAGGAAGTCGCGGCGCAGACCATTCACGAGCTGAGCTTGCGCCGCAAGCATGCCTTTCTCGCGGTGAATTGCGGCGCGATATCGCCGAACTTGATCGAATCGGAGATGTTCGGTCACGAGCGCGGCTCGTTCACGGGGGCGGACCGGCAGCATAAGGGTTACTTCGAGCGAGCCAGCGGCGGGACGATCTTCCTCGATGAGATCACCGAGATGCCGGCCGAACTCCAAGTCAAATTCCTGCGCGTGCTCGAAACGGGCATGTTCATGCGCGTGGGCACGACCAAGGAGATCGAGACCGACGTGCGCGTGATTGCCGCGACGAACCGCGATCCCGAGGAGGCGGTGCTCGAGGGCAAGCTGCGACTGGACCTTTATCATCGGCTCAACGTGTTCCCAATCAGCCTGCCGCCGCTGCGCGAGCGCGGCAACGACGTATGGCTGCTGGCGCAGGCGTTTTTGGAAGAGCACAACGAACGCCACGGCACGCACAAGCAATTCCCGCCGGCGGTGAAAGACATGATGCTCTCGTACCCGTGGCCCGGTAACGTGCGCGAACTGAAGAATTACGTGCAGCGCGCGTTCATCATGGCCGGTCCCGACGCGGACAGCACCGCGGCCGTGCCATTGCAGATTTCGCTCTCCAAGCCTTCGACGGGCACGGCCGTGACGATCCCGTTCGGCACGTCGCTCGCAATGGCGGACCGTCAGTTGATTCTCGCAACGTTGGAGCAGTGCGGCGGTGTGAAGACGCGGGCCGCGGAGATTCTCGGGATCAGCTTGAAGACGCTGTATAACCGGCTCGTCGAATATGGCGAGGACGCGAAATCGGCGAGCGAGAGCGACACCGCTGGTGACACGGGTGAGGCCACCGCCGGCAAATGACGGGGCCTGCTTCGCAGATGGCGGGAGCATTTCAAGCGGGCCCGATAATCGAGCCCGCCGATGCCGATACGGGTCTGGGCGCGGGGTGCATCGCGGGCCGCTGAGCTCGGGTGCTCGCCGAGTGCACCGCCTGCGCGGTTAGCCGCCAGCCGTTGGCAGGAGACTTGCTGACAGAGACTTCTCGCTAGTGCTCAACGAGGCCTATCTTCCATGTCCATGTCCCGCAGCGAGCGCGTTCGGTTTCACACGCCGGAGCCCGACCCTCCCATTCCTCCCCCGAAAGAGCCGCCGACTCCAGGCCCAGTCCCAGAGCGGGATCCGCCTGAGCCGGGCCATCCCCCGATCGGCGATCCCCCGTCGATTCCCCCGGACGTTGCGCAAATGTACTGATCGTATGAACAAGGGTGCCAGGGGGCGCAGAGTGTATCGGTTACAAATCTGACGCAATTGTTACCGCGCGAACCGTCACCAGGCAGCCTAAACTTAATTACTTTCCCTGCCATTCGCCTGCTCTTGGAGATCGTTCCATGAGACACCCCGCGTTGCGGCGCTCGGCGCGCCATGCGCACAAGCGCGAAGCAAAGAACGGCGGCGTTTTTCCCGCTCCCTCGACGTCGTCGCAGGACCCCACGGCCCAGAACCGCGCCGCGCCCGGTTCGCCGGCTGACGGCGAACAGAACCAAGGCGGTGCACGCGCGGAAGGACTCGACTATCAGCGCGATTTGGGCTCCGAGCAAGACGCGTAGCCCCGTCGCTCGGAGACGCTGTCCAATGGGCGCGCCGGGGCGCGGTCTCGTCTGCGCACGCCCTATTTCGAACGCGGGCGAATAACTGCAACTTCCCAGTGCGCGTAGCCTTTGCTACGTGCGCTCGCTTCGTTGCAGCCTCCTTCCCGAGGGGGGGAGGCATCAATGCCATTGCATTGCTCCGACGTTTATCGCGGCACGCACCTTGCGTACGAGATGTCGGGCGACGGCGAGAAGATTCGCCGCGCAGAAAAATGCCAACCGAAGAGGTGGAGCCGCCAATGAGCAGACTTATCGTGGTGTCAAACCGCGTCGCGCCGACGCAGGAGGGCCGCCCCGCGGCAGGGGGGCTCGCGATCGGCGTGCTGGACGCCTTGAAGGAAACCGGGGGCGTCTGGTTCGGATGGAGTGGGGAAATCGTGGGCGAAGCGCAGTCCCCCTCCATCGACGTGCAGGGCAAGGTCACATACGCAACCGTCGGTCTGACGAGGCGCGATTACGATCAGTACTACAGAGGATTTTCGAACGCGACTTTATGGCCGACGTTTCACTATCGCACTGACTTATCGCGCTACGATCGCCAGGAATACGCCGGCTACTTGCGTGTGAACGCGACGCTGGCAAAGCAGTTGAAAGCGATGCTGCGCCCGGACGACATCATCTGGGTTCACGACTATCACCTTTTGCCGTTCGCGCGCGCGTTGCGCGATATCGGAGTGACCAATCCCATCGGGTTCTTCCTGCATATTCCTTTCCCTGTTCCCGAGATGCTGCGCACGGTGCCGCCGCATGAGGAGCTCGTCAAGGCGATGTGCAGTTACGATGTGATCGGCTTTCAAACGCAAGCCGATAGGCAATCGTTCGTCGACTACGTGGAACGCGGCGGATTCGGTACCGCCAGCGACGACGGCATGATCCACGCGTTCGGTCGCGTATTGAAAGTGGGCGCCTACCCGATCGGCATCTATCCCGACGCCATCGCCAAAGCGGCTCAACAATTCTCCGATCGCAAGCCCGTGGGCACGCTGCGCGATGCGATGCGCGGACGGCGCATCATCATGAGCGTCGATCGCCTCGACTATTCGAAGGGGCTCGTCGAGCGCTTTCAAGCGTTCGAGCGTTTGCTGCTCGGCTCGCCGCATTGGCATGGGCGAGTCTCGCTCGTGCAGATCGCTCCGCCGACCCGTTCCGACGTGCAGACTTACCAGCGGATTCGCCAGACGCTGGAGGGCGAAGCGGGCCGCATCAACGGTCGCTTTGCGCAGCTCGATTGGACGCCGATCCAATACCTGAATCGTAAATACGAACGCAACCTGCTGATGGCGCTGTTCCGCCTCTCGCAGGTGGGCTACGTCACACCGTTGCGCGACGGTATGAATCTCGTCGCCAAGGAATACGTCGCGTCGCAAGATCCGGAAGATCCGGGCGTGCTCGTGCTCTCGCAGTTTGCGGGCGCCGCGGAGCAATTGCCGGGCGCGCTCGTCGTCAATCCGTTCGACCTCACGCAAATGGCCGAGGCGCTCGAGCGCGCGCTGTCGTTGCCGCTCGAAGATCGCAAGGCTCGCCACGCGGACATGATGGCGATGCTGCGGTCAAATGACTTGTCGACTTGGCGCGATGCGTTCTTGGTCGACCTACGGCGCGTCACGAGTGCGGCGTCGGTCACGCGAAAGGCCGTCAAACTCGCCGATATCGCCGCGTGAGCGGCACGGCTTGATCGCGTCAAGGCAGGCGAAAGCGAGTCTCCTTGACGCAGGTCGCTACGATCGAAAGCACGAGGCCGGCATGTAGCCGGCCTTGATTCGTCAAGCCTGCCGACGCAGTTGCGCGGGCGGCACCTTGAGCAAGTTGCGATACTTCGCCACGGTGCGGCGCGCGACGATCATGCCTTCTTGCGAGAGCATCTTCGCGAGCGCGACATCGGAGAGCGGGTTGCGTACGTCTTCCTGTTCGATCATCTCCTTGATCAAGGCACGCACCGCGGCGGCCGAACAGCGGCCGCCCGTCTCGGTTGCCAATTCGCGGGGGAAGAAGTGACGGAATTCGAAGATGCCGCGCGGCGTGGCCATGTACTTGTTGCTCGATGCGCGCGAGACGGTCGATTCGTGCAGGCCCAGTTCTTCGGCGAGCTTGCTCAAGACGAGCGGCTTCAGCGCGATCTCTCCGTAATCGAAAAAGGCCTTTTGATAAGAGACGATGCACTGCGCTACGCGCTGGATCGTCGTGAACCGTTGTTCTGCGTTGCGCAGCAACCAGCGCGCTTCCTGCAATTGCTGCGCGAGCGGCGAACCGGCTCCGCCCGATTGCGCGAATAGCTCGGCATACACGCGATGAATCCGCGCGCGCGGCAGCACCGCCGGGTTGATCGTGGCCACCCAGCGTCCCTTGACGCGGCGCACGATGACATCGGGGATCACATAGTTGTCGTCGGCGCGCGCATAGAACTGCCCAGGCTTCGGATCGAGCCGGCGCACGAGGGCGCAAGCTTTGCGCAGTTCTTCTGCGGAACAACCCAGTTGCTTTTGCAGCTCTGCATGCTCGCGCCGCGCGAGCCGCTCGAGGTGATGCTGAACGATCTCGAGCGCGGCGGCGCGTCCCGGCGTTTCGGCAGGCATCGCGTCGAGCTGCAGGCTCAAGCATTCCGAGAGCGAGCGCGCGCCTACGCCCGGGCGGTCCAGCGTCTGCACGAGACGCAGCGCCACGCGCAATTCTTCTTCGCTAAGCGGGGGATCAGCCTCGAAGGCGCTCGCCAATTCATCGAGCGATTCGCGCAGATAACCGTCGTCGTCGAGCGCCTCGATCACGATCTGCGCCGCTGCGCGATCGCGCTCGCTCAACGGATACAGATGCAAAAGGCTATGCAGATGCTCATGCATCGTCGGCTGGGCATGCGCCCATGCGCCCGGATCGACATCGTCCGAATCGCTGTTGTTGCGCGAGGCCGAGCGGGTGGTCCAATCTTGGCCGAAATCGCCAATGGGATCGTCGCCGGGAGAGGCGCTCGTCACTTCCGAGTTGCCCACCCCTTCGTACGAGTCGACGACGTCCGACGCCGGTGCGGCATCGGCAGCGACGCCAGACTCCAAAGGCGCGGCCCCGTCGTGCTCGTGCGCCCCGTTCGCTGTCGATTCGGCTTCTTCGACGATCGGATCGTCATATTCGAGGAATGGATTGTTGTCGAGCGCCTGACGCAATTCGTGCTGAAACTCCAGCGACGACAACTGCAACAGCCTCACCGATTGTTGCAGACGCGGCGTGAGCGCGACGTGTTGTTTGCTGCGCAATTCTAAAGTCGGCGGCATAGCGAATTGTCCAGTGGAATAGTCCTGGGGTTTAAGCAATGCCCATACCAAGTGTTGCCGCGCGGGGCCAGCGCGCGATTGGACGGCGCACGGAGCATGCCCACCATGCCTTGCGGCGGCACGTTTTACAGGGCGCTGTGCAAAAAGCGTGGCGCCCTTTGCTGCATATGCGTCAGATCCCACGGCCGCCCGTCCGCTCGCGGGCGAGGCAAGAGGGCATGCTCCTTGCGGACGCTCGAAGTACGGGTCGAAACGCGGTTCGGTAGGCCTTCCCGGTCGCCCCGCACGCTCGGCAATTCCTTCCATCTTTGAGCAGGAGAAATCGTGAAGACACTCCCACTACTCAAAATCGCCGCGATTGTTGGTTCCCTCGCACTTGCAGGCGGCGTCACGGCCCAGACCATGGCATCGTCCACTTCGAGCGCGTCCGCGCCCTCGAGCAGTTCCGAGTCGCTTGGGCAACACATCAGCGACGGCACCATCACCACGAAGGTGAAAGCGGCGCTGATGACGGCCAAGGACGTCAAGTCCACCCATATTCACGTGAAGACGCGACGCGGGACGGTGTGGCTCACCGGCACTGTGCCGACGAGCGACGAGAAGACGCGCGCGCAGCAGGTCGTCGAAGGCATCGACGGCGTCCATCGAGTGAAGAACCACCTGAAGGTGAGCGAAGCTGGCGCGTCGCAGTAAGCTATTTCACAGCGCTGGGCGTGCGCAGGCGCATCAAGCTCACGACCGAGGCGAGCCCCGCAACGGCTGCGGCAACGACGAGCGCGAGCATGGGCCCGCGCTCGGGCGATAGACCGAAGATCAGTGCGACGAGGGCAGCGCCGACCGTTTGGCCCGTCAATCTCGCGGTGCCCAGCATGCCGCTCGCGCCGCCGCTGCGCTCGCGCGGCGCGGCGGCGAGCATCTGCCGGTTGTTGGGCGACTGAAACATGCCGAAGCCCGCGCCGCACAGCGCCATGCGCCAGGCGATATCGAACGCGCTCGGGTGCGCCCCGACGGTGGCGAGCAGTGCGAGGCCGAGCGTTAGCGCGAGCAGTCCGATGCCGCCGAGCACCCCTGCCGAATACCGATCGGAGAGCACGCCCGCAAGGGGCGCGGCGAAGATGATCGCAAACGGCCACGGTGTGATCAAGAGGCCCGTCTCGACCTGATCGAAGCCGAACACGCTTTGGAACAAGAAGGGCAGCGACACGTAGGCGAGCATCTGCGCACAGAACGAGCAGACCGACGTGGCAATGGACAGCGCAAACACCGGGATCTTGAGCAGGTCGATCGGCAGCAGCGGCGCTGTGCGGGTCAACTGACGCCGCACGAACACGTAGCCGACCAATATCAAGCAGAGCGTTTGGACGATGAGCCAAACGCTCGCTTCTCCATGACCGAGGCCGTCGATCGTAAAGATCAGCAGGCCGAACACGACCGCATTCATCACGGCGCTCAACAGATCGTACGGCGCGTCGTGCCCGGGGTTCGTCGGTAGCGCACGGCCGGCCCCGATGACGGCGGCGATGCCGATCGGCACGTTGATCGCGAAGAGCCAGGGCCACGACGCGACCGACAAGATGGCCGAAGCGACCGTCGGCCCGACAGCGGACGCGATCGCAACGACCATCGCGTTGATCGCGACGCCGCGGCCGAGCATATTGGCGGGATAGATGGCGCGAACCAGCGCCGTGTTCACACTCATGATTCCGGCGGCGCCGAAGCCCTGAGCGACGCGCACGAGGGCGAGCGCCGGTAGCGAATTGGCGAGCGCACACCCCAGCGAGGCGAGCGTGAACAAAGCGAGGCCCGCCATATAAATGCGCCGGTAGCCGATGCGGTCGCCAAGCGACGCGAGCGGCAACAGGGAGATCGTGATGGACAACTGGTAGGCGTTGACGATCCAGATCGACGCGGAAGCGCTTGCGCGCAGATCCCGCGCGATGGTTGGCAGGGCGACGTTGGCGATCGCGCCATCGAGCACGGCGAGCGTGATGCCGAGCGCGATGACGACGATCGCCCAATAGCGTTGGGGGACGGGAAGGCCTTGTTCTACTTCCATCGGGGATGGGCTCGCTTTGCTACGCTGGGGGCTAGGGCCTGAACAGGGCCGAGCCTTCGCATTCTAAGCATGAACCGGCCGATGTGCTTGCCGGCGCGTCGTTGCCGGGGCGGACGCGTTGGTTGCATCCGCAACGATCATGCCGAGCCGAACGATGGGGGGCGACGCGGGGCGGCCCGCATCGCCGAGAGGGCTGGGCCTCACTTCAACTCGTACAGCCCCGTGTACGTGGTCGAATCGATTTCGTTCAAATGCGTCATGAAGCGCGCGACGGCATTGGTCGTTTCCGGCGTGATCGGCAAGCGATCGACCTTCATCGCGTGCAAGCGGAAGATGTAGCGATGGGGCGTGTCGCCGCGCGGGGGCGCGGCGCCGCCGAAGCCTTGCGTGCCGTAGTCGTTGCGCACTTGAATCGCACCGGCGGGCAGCAGCGAGCCGTCCGCCTTGCCCGCGCCGAGCGGCAGCGAACGGGCATCGGCCGGGATGTTGACGACGACCCAGTGCCAGAAGCCGCTGCCGGTGGGCGCGTCGGGATCGTACACGGTCAGCGCGAAGCTTTTCGTATCTTCGGGCGGCGCTTCCCATTGCAGAGCCGGCGACAGGTTGCCGCCGTCGCCGTCGACGCCGAACGATTTGTCGTTGCACTCCTGTGCTTTCGGCATGAAGCCGTTGATGGGAAAGTCGTCTGACCAGATTCTGAATTCAGCCATCGGATGCCTCCTTTTCTTGAAGGGTTCAACGGTGCAGCACGATGTGCCGCGTGGCGGCGTGCGAGCCGAGTGTATCACCGCGGTTTGAATCGCTCGCTGCGGCACGTCGGCTTCGAAGACGACAGCGCCACGGGCTATAGCAGCACGCGCGAGTCAACGGCATCGAGTGGGAGTCGTTCTCCGCGAAGGAGCAGGACGAAAGGATCGTCGCCGCATACGGCGAAGCGGCTTACGCGCCCGCCGGCGCGAGCGTCAGCCCAGACTGACGCAGCGCGGCCGGCGAGGCGGCGTCGGGCATGTCAGCCTTCGCCGCGCAGCTTGCGCAAGCGCCAGATGAGGCTCGAGGTGTCGAAGCGATTGCCGCCGAGGGCCTGCACGTCGCTGTAGTACTGATCGACGAGCGCCGTGACCGGCAGCGGCGCGCCGTTGCGCTTGGCTTCGTCGAGGCAGAAACCGAGGTCTTTGCGCATCCAATCGACAGCGAAGCCGAAATCGTATTCGTTTTGGATCATCGTCTTGCCGCGATTGTCCATTTGCCAGCTCGCGGCCGCGCCTTTGCCGATGACTTCCAGCACGCGGGGCATATCGAGCCCGGCGCGTTCGCCGAAATAGATCGCCTCGGCCAGCCCCTGCACGAGGCCGGCGATGCAAATCTGATTCACCATCTTCGTCAGTTGGCCTGCGCCTGCCGGGCCCAGGTGCGTGACGGCGACGGCGTAATGCTTGAGGACGGCGGCCGCGCGTTCGAAGGCCGGTGCATCGTCGCTGCCGCACATGATCGTGAGCTTGCCGTTTTGCGCGCCGGCTTGGCCGCCCGAGACGGGGGCGTCGATGAACGCGACGCCCTGAGCGCTCGCCGCCTGGGACAGCTCGCGGGCCACGTCGGCCGATGCCGTGGTGTGATCGGCCAATACGGCGCCTCGCGCCATCCCAGCCAACGCGCCGTCCGGCCCTAACGTGACGCTGCGCAGGTCGTCGTCGTTGCCGACGCAGGCGAGCACGAGTTGCGCGCCGTCGGCCGCTTCGCGCGGCGTGGGCGCCGCACGGCCGCCGTATTGCGCGACCCACGCCTGCGCTTTCGCGTGGGTGCGGTTGTAGACGGTGACGTCGAATCCGGCTTTGGCCAAATGGCCAGCCATCGGATAGCCCATGACGCCGAGGCCGATGAACGCGACGCGGCGAATCTCGTTGGCGGGAGAGGAAGTCGGCTCGCTCACGGCGGCTCCTTTCAGTGACTGAGTGGGGTGGGGGCCCTAATTATCGCAGCCCGATCGCGTTTTCGTGCGGCGGCGCATATTCGCGAACGGGCGCAGCGCGTCTAGAATGGAAACATCCCTGCGAACCGCGGAGGCCGCCATGTTCGATTGGTCGATCGGATTCATGCTTGCGCTGGCGCTTTTCGCCTGTGCGGCGCTTGCCGTGGCGACGCGCTACCACACCGATCATCCCCTTGTCGATTTGCTGCGCTGGATGGATTCGCATCCTTGGTTCGACCGGCTGCATCATCGGCATTGACGGCCGCCGGCGCCGGGCGGCCTGCGCTCTGTCTTCCTACCGGGGCTTTCGCAGCCGTCAGCCTTCCAGGTCGAGGTTCCCCAGCAGGATGAAGGGCTCGGCCTGCGAGCGTGTGGCCAAATCGAAATTACGCGCGAGTTGCCACGCGCGCAGCTTACGCGGCAGCGCTTCCAAGTAATGAGCGAATCGTGCCGGCCCACTGGGCTCGATCAGCGAAGCGATCTCGTACTCGTCCCAAGTCATATGAACGTTTAGCGGATGGCGCGCATCGCGCGCTCGTTCCGAAATGGGGGCGGTGACTTTGAGCGTGGTCGGATGATCGGGGCCGCCGTAGGGCTGGATTTCCACGTGGGCCAGGGGGCCGACGACGTTTCGGATCGCCTGCGCAATGTGGGGCGCGAATTCGGCGTCGAATCGGTGGGCTGTGATCGGGTTCATGTGGCGCTTCCGTAACCGGTCGATGCTAGCACGGGGGGCGGGCTTGGTTCGTCCGGTTTTTTTGGGCGGAAGCGATCGTTCGGCGCATTTATCGAATACAAGAGCGGCGTGCGACGTCGCGCTCGGACTCGGCGATTTGCACGGCTCCTTCAACTCTCTTGTGTTTCGTATCAAATTTGGTACGCATCAATCACTTTGAAATTTGCCGCCGCATCGGCGAGTCGGTCGAGCGAGTCCTTTTTGTTCGTTTCTATCGCGCCGCGAGCGGCAACGAGCCGGCGCGCGAGTGGCTGCGTGGTTTGGACGCGCATGATCGGAAAGTGATCGGTGACGACATCACTTCGCGACGCGTTGGGCGCGGAGTTTTGACAGGAAGGAACGAGAACATGACAAACAAGCACATTGGCAGCAGCTTCGACGATTTTCTCGCGGACGAAGGCCGGCTGGAGGAAGCGACGGCCGCGGCCATGAAGCGAATCATCACGTGGCAAATCGAACAGGAAATGAAAGCGCAGAAGCTGACGAAGACGGCGATGGCCGAACGCATGCATACGAGCCGCGCCGCGTTGAACCGGCTGCTCGACAAAGAGGACACGAGCTTGACGCTGATCACGTTGGCGAGCGCGCTGACCGCGTTGGGTAAGCGTATGGAGTTCAAGCTGGCGGCTTGATCGGCGTGGCGGCGGCGCGTGTGGTCCCCCGACAGAATTCACACCTAACGACTGGATAGGCATTTGCAGGGCAGCGTTGGGAAAAGGACCCCCAAAAAGACCCCCAAGCGTGTGCTGCTACCCCCGATTCTGAGTGGACTGTCCTAAAGTAGGGTTCCGGTCGCCCGACCGTTAGAATCGCCCTTGGCCGCGCCCGATCGACGGATCGCAAACCGAGGTTCCCTCACCCCCGGGTGGCGCGGCCTTACTTCATGAGGGGGCTTGCGTGAGGGCGCAAATGGTAGATGCACTTAAGCGGAAGGTGAACGGTCTATTGCACCGTGACCGCCTAAAATTGACCGAGGCTGGATACGTTGTTGCAGATCGCCTTGATATTCTCGACTGGCACGATGCCGTGGCGCTCCTTGTTGAGCATGTCGCAAATGGGAAGATTCCCGCCATCGTTGAACCGGAGATCAATGACTGGCACGGCAATGTTATTGCGCAGATAGACCCCGATAAATCGACCGTCGCAATGTCCGATCTGCTGGCATGGCTCGACACGCGATCTCTGCCGGCGGGAAGTCGTGCGGAATCAGTGGAGCAGAATAGCCAGGAGCTTCGCGAGCAGGTTTCAGAGCTCGAGGCGAAAATATCCGAGCTAGCGAATGAACTGGCATCCGCCAATGCCAGAATCGATGCGCTTGAGGCTGACCGATCGGAGGGCAAGAGCCGATCAAAGATGCTTCAGGTCATCGGCGCAATTGCCATTGATGCGTACCGCGTGGATATTCACGCGCAGCGCATGACGAATTTTGGGGACATGCTCTCGTCAATTCAAACGGTGGGGGCGGACGTGAAAGAAGATGCCCTTCGTTCTTACCTGAAAGACGCGGCGGACTTGATCGGGAAGCCCGCCAACCGGTAATCGGAACCCGATATCGGCTTGCCCATTCCCGATATCGGCCTTCTCTGACCGCGTTCTTTCTACGCTGTTGCCATGTTCAATCAACCGCGAGGTTATTCACATGGCAGCAAAAGCCCAATCCATCTCCGACGCGCAATCGGAACCGCAAGCGCTTCCGCTCGACGGGTATAGCCGCTGGCGCGATCTGCGCAAATTCATCCCCCTGTCTCATGAGTCCGTCCGTCAACGCGAACTGAAGGGGCATTTCCCGAAGCGCGTTCAACTGGGTTCGGCGCGCTGCGTCGCGTGGCCGAACCGCGAGGTTCACCGCTGGCTGGCTGACCCGGTTGGCTACCGCGCGGAGGGCTGATCGATGAAAGCATCGCGTTTCAACCGTGACTGCGTGCCGACGGTCGCTGACGTGCTGGCGTTGCTGTCCATCGAGGCCGGAAAGCCGAACGGATCGGGTTACACACAGGTCCGTTGTCCGATCCATGGCGAGAGCAATCCAAGCCTTTCCATTCACCTGGAGCGCGGCAACTGGCGCTGTTTCGCATGCGGCGAGGCTGGCGGCGATGCGCTCGAACTGTACCGCCGCGCGCGTGGCCTGAGGTTCACCCAGGCGGCGCGTGAGCTTGGCGCATGGGAGGGCCGATGAGCGCAGTCATCGAGCTGACGGAGCCGTCCGAGCGGGAGAAGTGGAAGAGGGCGGCGCGCGACCTGTTCGACTTCAAGATCAAGGAAGGGTATCAGCCTGTTGGCTTGCACCCGTACCGCGCCGCTGACGGGTCGATCCTGTACGCCCGCGTGCGGATGCATAAGCCGACTGCTGAAGGGCAGCATGAGAAGCTTGTACGCCCCTTCTGGCATGACGGCGCGCGCTGGACACATGGGGAACCGCCCGCGCCGCCGACCGGAAAGGTGCTGTACGGGCTATGCGACGCGCTGGCCGCCCCGGACGCCCTGTTGATCATTGCCGAAGGTGAGCAGAAGGCGGACGCACTCACGAAGATCGGTGATGGTCGAGTCGTCGGCGTGACGAGTGGCGGCGCGACTAGTGCGGGCACCGCGGATTGGTCCCCGCTGGCGGGCCGTCACGCTCTGTTGTGGCCGGACCACGACGCACCCGGCGCGAAGTACGCCGACGAGGTGGAGGCGAAGCTCGAGCCGCACGGATGCACCGTAGAACGTCTGGACGTGGCTGCAATGGGCTTGCCGAAAGCTGGCGATGTGGTGGACTGGATCGAGGCATTCAAGGCCGCGCACGACCGGATGCCGACCGCTCATGAAGTGCTGGCCTTGCCGAAGGTAAGCGCGCCGCCTGCTTGCGTACCGGAAGCCGAGGCGACCGGCGGCGACGACGCGCAACCGGAGACGGACGACGAAGCGATAGGGCGACTCGCTGTGCTCAAGCCAATGCAATACGATCGCGTGCGCAAGGGGGAGGCAAAGCGCATGGGCGTGCAAGTCTCGACGCTCGACAAGCTGGTAGCGGTGGCGCGCACCGAAGGGGGCGACGGCGACGAATCGCCATTCGATACGGTGGAGCCGTGGCATGCGCCAGTGGACGGCGCGGCGCTGCTGGATGAGCTTGTGCGTATCGTGCAGCGCTTCATCGTGTGCGATGCGGCGACCGCGCACGGCACTGCGCTTTGGATCACGATGACGTGGCTGATGGATTCCGTGGACGTGGCACCTATCGCAGCGATCACGGCACCGGAGAAGCGTTGCGGCAAGTCGCAATTGCTATTCCTGATGGGGCGGTTATCGAGCCGCCCGCTTGCTGCGTCCAATATCACGCCCGCCGCTCTGTTCCGCGCTATCGAGGCGTGGCGGCCTACGCTGCTGATCGATGAGGCGGACGCCTTCATGCGCGAGAATGAGGAATTGCGCGGCTTACTGAATTGCGGGCACACGCGCGATAGCGCCTATGTCGTGCGCACCGTGGGCGACAATCACACGCCGAAGCAATTTTTCGTGTGGGGCGCAAAGGCAATTGCCGGCATCGGGCACCTGGCCGATACGCTGATGGATCGATCGGTGACGCTTGAGCTGCGCCGCAAATTGCCGCATGAGCAGGTGGACAAGCTGCGGCACGCCGAGCGGGGCCTATTCGAACGCCTGCGCGCCAAGGTGGCCCGGTGGGCGGACGATAACGAGGATGCCGTTCGCGCTGCCCGTCCGGCGCTTCCTGATGTTCTCCACGACCGCGCCGCCGACAACTGGGAGCCGCTGTTCCAGATTGCCGAAATAGCGGGCGGCGCGTGGCCGGAGACGGCACGACGCGCGGCAATCAAGCTGTCCGGTAGCGAGGGGCAGTCGCAAAGCGCGGGGGGCGAGTTGCTGGCGGACATTCAGGAGGTATTCGACACGCGCAACGTTCAGCGCATTGCGTCCGCCGATCTGCTGGGCTACCTTTGCGACGACGACGAAAAGCCGTGGGCGACGTGGAACCGTGGAAAACCGATGTCCCCGCGCCAGCTATCCAAGAAGCTGTCCGAATATGGCGTAGCAAGCGGCAACATCAAATTCGCCTACGGCGATGTTCGCAAGGGCTACCGAATCGAGCAGTTCGCGGACGCGTTTTCTCGCTACCTGTCAGCTACCCCCCGCTTATCCGCTACTCCGCCACCGCCTAGTAACCGCGAGGGTTTGACGGTAGCGGATTCAGCATCAGGTAGCGCTACTGGAAAGCCTGCCGCTACCCCGAAACCTTTGTCAGATAAGGCCGGTAGCGGAGTAGCGGATAGCAAGGGGGAAACGGTGGAGGGGGGGAAGTCCGTGACCGACGACGAAGCGGAGTATGAGCTATGAGCGTCGCGCAACTTTTGAGCAGGGCGGCGGCGATGGGTGTGACGCTCCGTCTGGATGGTGACGCGGTGAAAGTCGGCGGCCCGCGCGCTGCGCGCGAGGAAATCCGCCCGGAATTAGCTGCTCACAAACCGGAGATCGTGGCGCACCTGCGCGCCGCCGCGAACGACGCGAACGCGATCCCCGCCGATTGTGTCGGTGCGCTGCGCGACCCGGACGGTGGGCTGTATCTGCCGTGGGGACCATGCCTGTCGATTGACGATCTGCGGCGGATGCGTGCCGAGCTGGTGGCGATGACGGAAGAGCTTTGTTCGCTGGAGTGCTGGCCGAAGCGATACCGCGAGGACGTGCTATCGCGGGCGATATGCGGGCCGCTGGCCGATCTGATGCCAAATCTTGCGTACTTCAATGAGCGGCTGTCAGAAGCGCGCGCTGAAGCCGCAGCGAGGGTCGCTATGAAGTGACGCACATGGCGCGGCGAAGGCTTCGAAGACCGGCGCTGGTGTGCCGAATGTAACGGATCGTGCATCGGCACAGCCAAGCGCTGTGCGAGGAAAAAATGATTGACGGACTGGTGATCTCTCGCGCCTACGTGCCTACGAGCGTTTCTAACGTATTGCGCAGCGTCTTTTCGTATAAAGCGTGAGTGTCCGGCGTCTCGGCCGCTGCGGCTGCGTTCAGGTGGGTGACGGCCGCTCGCAAGAGGATTGCGAGTTCGTCTTTCTGAGGATGCGTTGCCAGTAGCGCTCTCATCGCGGTCATGTTCAGGTCGATCTTTGCCTGTTGCTCTATCAATACGGCGATGACGCGCGGATCGGCCTTCAAAGGTTTCTTGCGCGCGCGGAAATCGGTCTTGAGGAGCCACCAGAAGAACGCAACGCCAGCCGGAACCATGACCCAAAGTGACGGATTTTCCACACGAGCCTCCTTTTGTGACGGTGATTGATATGTAGAAACGCAATTCTGGCATGGCCGGAGGCTCCGTCTGTTCATTGCGCTGTACGGCATGGCGCAGAGCCTTTTTTCGTGCCTGTTGATTCTTTCCCGCCTAAAAAGGCGGCATGACCGCCACTAACGCGCGCGCCCGCGCGCGATGGATTAGCAGCGAATGGCAGCGCAGGTTGCAGAAGCAACCCGCCGCCCTGCCAATTCACTGTCGCATCGCCCCGATCGGGATGACGGTGGCACCATCGCGGAGTTGGTCTAGATGTTCGCCCCAGACCTGCATCATGCGGCGACGCTCAGGCAAGTATTCAGCGTGGACGTAAGCGGCTGTGACCTGATTCCGTTCCGCGTGCGCCATTTGCCGCTCAACCACGTCCCGGCTGTAGCCAAGTTCGCGCAAGGCGGTAGCCGCCAGTCCTCGGAAGCCATGTCCCGTCATGCGCGATTTGTAGCCCATGCGGTAGAGGGCGAATAGCATCGTGTTGTTCGAGATGGGGCCGCGCCCCTGCACGCTGTAGAACACATGGCGGTGCTGTCCGTTGATCTGGCGGAGATGGGCGAGCACGTCGAGCGCTTGACGCGAAAGCGGAACGATGTGCGGGTCGCGCATCTTCATCCGTTCTGCGGGGATGCGCCACTCGGCGGCGGCTTCATCAAACTCCGACCATTCCGCGCGGATCATTTCCTTTGTGCGAACGAAGGTAAGGGCCATGAACCGAAGCGCGAGTCGGGTAACGATGTCCCCCTGATACGCGTCAATGTCGCGCATGAGTTGCGGGACTTCCACAGCCTTGACGCGGGCCATGTGCTGCACGCCGGGGCCTTTCTTCAGTACCGTTTGCGCGTCGATGTCTGCTGCCGGGTTTCGCGTACACCGCCCCGTCATGATCCCGTACTGGAACACGGCCCGCGAGCGCTGAAGGATGCGTTTGGCTGTCTCGCGTACTCCGCGAGCTTCAACCGCGCGCACGATGTCAAGCATGTGGGGCGCGTCTATGTCTGCGATTGGGCGCGCGCCAATCTTCGGGAACACGTCAATTTCGAGCGAGTGGATGACTTTGTCCGCGTAGTCGTCTGTCCATCCGGGCCGCTGGGATTCAAACCATTCGCGGGCGACGGCTTCGAACGAGTTGGCGGCGGCGATCTGGGCCTCTCGCTTGGCTTCCTTCTTGGCTTCGCCTGGGTCAATGCCCGCCGAGAGCTTTTCGCGGGCCTCGTCGCGCTTCTTGCGTGCATCCACAAGGGGCACGGCGGGGTACGTGCCGAGCGCAAGGCTTTTCTCCTTGCCGCCGAATCGGTACTTGAGCACCCAGCGCTTGCCGCCGGAT
This sequence comes from Trinickia sp. Y13, assembly GCF_029522115.1. GTDB lineage: Bacteria > Pseudomonadota > Gammaproteobacteria > Burkholderiales > Burkholderiaceae > Trinickia. The sequence goes on from NZ_JAKWFK010000009.1 coordinate 104,142, forward strand.
GGCTTGATGAGTAGGAACAGGCCGCCGCCGTCGAATAGCTTCTGTTGCGCCTCCGTTGGCTTGGCATTGCGTATTGCCATGTCGGTAAGAGCCATGTCCGCTCCCTCTGCTGGGGTTCCGTTTGATCGATGTGGGGGTTCCGGTTTGGGGGTTTTCTGAGGAACCCCCGAAAGAACCCCCGCTGATGCGCTGCTTTGGTTGGGGGTTCTTTGCAGAAGTTTGCAACAAAAAACCCCGAAAAGCTATGCTGGGCGGGGTCTTTGTTGTGAAACGTGGGAGACGATTGGGGTGCAGCTGGTCCCCCCGACAGGAATCGAACCTGTATCTAGCGCTTAGGAGGCGCTTGTTCTATCCATTGAACTACGGGGAGGATGTGCTCATCGGGCGGTGAACCCGAATGCGAATGTGTCGGCGCGCGCAAAGTATAGCAAACGCTGCACGGTTACCGGCGCGGCGGCGCTCAGCCGCTCGAACGGCCGATCAGAACTCGACGACCGCGAATTCCGCTTTGCCGACGTCGCACAAGGGGCAGCGCCAATCGGCGGGAATATCCGCGAAACGGGTCCCCGGCGCGATGCCTTCATCGGGCAGCCCTTCTTCTTCGTTGTAAACCCAGCCGCAAATCAGGCAAACCCAGCTTTTGTACTCGATCACTTCGCTCACTGCGTCCTACCTCAGTCCCTAGTCCGTTCCGAAAAAGCGGCGGCCACGACGCCACACGGGCGGCCGTTCGTCGCTTCGCCAAGCCCCGCAGCCGGAGCGCCCCGGCCGGCGCGGCGCGCGGCCGTGCGCCGCCGGATCCGCTCGCCGGCAAAAAGCCGCGCAGCCCGAGATTGTACCGAAAGGACAGCGCCAGCCGGTGTCTGCCTCCCGGCCGGTACAATGAACGTTTCGCATTTTGCAGGCGCGCCCCTTCATGTCGCTTTATTCCATCGTCGATGCGCAACTCGCGTTCGGCCACGTCGCTCTGCTCGATCACGCCGACTTCTCGCTCGAGGCCGGCGAACGCGTCGGCCTGATCGGCCGCAACGGCGCAGGCAAGTCGTCTTTGCTGAAGATCGTCGCGGGACTCATGCAGCCCGACGACGGCTTGGTCACGCGGCAGCAGAGTTTGTCCACCGTCTATGTGCCCCAAGAGCCACAGTTCGATGCGGATGCATCCGTCTTCGATGCCGTCGCCGGGGGCCTTGCGGCGGCGCGCGCCGCCCTCGACGAATACGATGCCGTCGCGCACGCGCTTGCGGCTACTGCCGAAGGCCCGGAGCACGACGCGCTGCTCGCGCGCATGAACGCGCTGCAATCGTCGCTCGATACGAGCGACGCCTGGAATTGGCGCACTCGCGTCGCGACGACGCTCGCGCAGTTGAATCTCGATGGGGATGCGCGCATCGGCGCGCTTTCGGGCGGGATGCAAAAGCGCGTCGCGCTCGCCCAAGCGCTCGTCGTCGATCCCGATGTGTTGCTGCTCGACGAGCCGACCAACCACCTCGATTTCGAAGGCATCCGCTGGCTCGAAACCTTGCTCGTCGGCTCGCGCGCAGGGTTGCTCTTCATTACTCACGATCGCGCATTCCTCGATCGCGTCGCCACTCGCATCGTCGAGCTCGATCGCGGCCGCTTGCTCTCGTACCCGGGCAACTTCTCCGCGTATCAAACGCGTAAAGCGCAACAACTCGAAGTGGAGCGCGTCGAGAGCGAGAAGTTCGACAAACTGCTGGCGCAAGAGGAAGTGTGGATCCGTAAAGGCGTCGAGGCGCGCCGCACGCGTAGCGTCGGCCGCATCGCGCGTCTCGTCGAAATGCGCCGGCAACGCGAAGAGCGCCGCAATGTGCAAGGCAACGTCAAGCTCGATGTCGGGCAAGGCGAGCGTTCGGGCAAAATCGTCGCCGAACTCGTCGACGTCACCAAGCGCTTCGGCGAGCGCATCGTGGTCGACCGGTTTTCCACGACGGTCATGCGCGGCGACAAAATCGGCTTCATCGGCCCGAACGGCGCCGGCAAGACGACCCTGCTCAAGCTGATCCTGGGCGAGATTGCGCCCGACGAAGGCAAGGTGCGCGTCGGCACGAATCTGCAAGTCGCCTATTTCGATCAGATGCGCGCCCAGCTCGACCCGGAAAAGAGTCTCGCCGATACGATCAGTCCCGGCAGCGATTGGATCGAAGTCAACGGCGCGCGCAAGCACGTCATGAGCTATCTCGGCGATTTCCTGTTTGCCCCCGAGCGCGCGCGCTCGCCCGTGAAGTCGCTCTCGGGCGGTGAGCGCAATCGGCTCTTGCTCGCCCGTTTGTTTGCGCGGCCGGCGAACGTCCTCGTGCTCGACGAGCCCACCAACGATCTGGATATCCCGACCCTCGAGTTGCTCGAAGAATTGTTGTCGGACTACGATGGCACCGTTCTGCTCGTGAGCCATGACCGCGCGTTTCTCGATAACGTCGTGACGTCGGTGATCGCCTCGGAAGGGGCGGGGCTTTGGCGCGAGTACGTCGGCGGCTTCACCGATTGGCAAACGCAGAGCGAGCGCGCGCAGCGGCTGATGCAAGAGGCGGCGGCCAAGACGGCGCCCAAGGCCGAGGCGCGCGAGTCGGCGCCCAAGGAGAGCGCCGCGGGGCGCAATGCGCAGCGCACCGTCAAGCTCTCCTTCAAAGAGCAGCGCGAACTGGAGGCGCTGCCGGAGACCATCGCGGCGCTGGAAGCCGAGCAGAAAGCCATCGGCGCGCAGCTCGAAGACGGTTCGATCTTCGCGCGCGACGCGCAAGAAGGTGCTCGGTTGACGGAGCGCTACGCCGCCATCGACGACGAGTTGCTCGCTGCATTGGAACGCTGGGAGGCGCTCGAGGCGAAGCGCAAATAACGCGGGGCGCTCGCTCGTCGGCGGCTGGGCGGCGCGCGGCGCGCGGCCCGATCGTTCGGCGGGCCGCAGGCAAAGCGTTGCGCCGCGGGCCGATCGACCGCACCGCAGCGCCGCTTGGCCGCCCCGCCAAAGGGACGCCGCCGCGGCGCATAGGCCACTTTGCCGAATTGCCGCCGCAAACGAAACCAGTAAAATACGCCGCGACTAGGACGGACGACCATCGGCGCACCGCCCGCTGCGCTCGCTTTGCGGGCACGCTGGCCGCGCACGTTGTTTCGATTCGCTTTTTTTGATCTTTCAACGCTTTGTCCACGCGGATATCCACACGCGCTGTGGACAACGACCTACACGAGACCATGTCCACGAAAAAGCCAAGCGCCGCATATAGCGAGGCGTCGATCAAGGTGCTCAAAGGGCTCGAGCCGGTCAAGCAGCGGCCGGGCATGTACACCCGCACCGAAAACCCGCTGCACATCATTCAAGAAGTCATCGACAACGCGTCGGACGAGGCGCTCGGCGGATACGGCCGGCAGATCACCGTCACGCTGCATGCCGACCAATCGGTGTCGGTCGAGGACGATGGCCGCGGCATCCCCTTCGGCATGCATCCCGACGAAGGCGTGCCGGTCGTCGAAATCGTGTTTACGCGCCTGCACGCGGGCGGCAAGTTCGACAAGGCCGCCGGCGGCGCGTACACGTTTTCCGGGGGCCTTCACGGGGTGGGCGTGTCGGTCACCAACGCATTGTCGTCCCGGCTCGATGTGACCGTTTGGCGCGACGGCAAGGTGGCGGAGCTCGGCTTTGCGCACGGGGACGTCGCACGGCCTCTCTCCGTGCGCCCTGCCGAGCGCGGCCAGAAGCGCACGGGTACGCGCGTGACGGCGCTGCCCGATCCCAAGTATTTCGATTCGGCGAATCTGCCGCTCGGCGAGCTGCAAAGGCTCTTGCGTTCGAAGGCCGTATTGTTGCCCGGCGTCGAAGTCGTGCTCATCAACGAGAAGACGGGCGAGCGCCAAAGCTGGAAGTACGACGACGGTCTGCGCGGTTATCTGCTCGAAGGCATGGCCGGGAGCGAGTTGTTGATCCCGCTGTTCGAAGGCGAGCGTTACGCCGATAGCGCGCGCACGAGCGAGGACGCCTTTGCCGAGGGCGAGGGCGCGGCATGGGTCGTCGCCTGGAGCGAGGAGGGGCCGCTGCAGCGCGAATCGTACGTGAACCTCATCCCGACGCCCGCAGGCGGCACGCACGAGGCGGGCTTGCGCGACGGCCTGTTTCAAGCGGTGAAGAGTTTCGTCGAACTGCACAACTTGCAGCCCAAAGGCGTCAAGCTATTGGCCGAAGACGTCTTCGCGCGCGTGTCGTTCGTATTGTCGGCGAAGGTGCTCGATCCGCAGTTCCAAGGGCAGATCAAGGAGCGCCTGAACAGCCGCGATGCCGTCAAGCTCGTCTCCTCGTTCGCGCGCCCGGCGCTCGAGTTGTGGCTCAACCAGCATGTCGAGCACGGCAAGAAGCTAGCGGAGCTCGTCATCAAGCAGGCGCAGGCGCGCACGCGTGCCGGGCAGAAGGTCGAGAAGCGCAAGAGCTCCGGCGTTGCCGTGCTGCCCGGCAAGCTCACCGATTGCGAATCGACCGACATCTCGCGCAACGAGCTGTTCCTCGTCGAAGGCGATTCGGCGGGCGGCTCGGCGAAGATGGGCCGCGACAAGGAATTCCAGGCCATCCTGCCGCTGCGCGGCAAGGTCCTGAACACGTGGGAAACCGAGCGCGACCGGCTCTTTGCGAACAACGAAGTGCACGACATCTCGGTGGCGATCGGCGTCGATCCGCACAATCCCGACGATAGCGTCGATCTGTCGAACCTGCGGTACGGCAAGATCTGCATCTTGTCCGATGCCGACGTCGACGGCGCGCATATCCAGGTGTTGCTCTTGACGTTGTTCTTCAAACATTTCCCGCAGTTGATCGAACGCGGGCATGTCTATGTCGCGCGGCCGCCTCTCTTTCGCGTCGACGCGCCCGCGCGCGGCAAGAAACCCGCGCAGAAGCTTTACGCGCTGGACGAGGGCGAGCTCGAAGCGACGCTCGACAAGCTGCGCAAGGACGGCGTGCGCGAAACGCAATGGGCGATCAGCCGCTTCAAGGGCCTGGGCGAGATGAGCGCCGAGCAACTGTGGGATACGACGATGAACCCCGATACACGGCGGCTCATGCCGATCGCGCTTGGCGAGCTCGAGTACGAAGGCACGGTTTCGCGCATGACGATGCTGATGGGCAAGGGCGAAGCGGCGGCACGGCGCAGTTGGCTCGAGGAAAAGGGCAACGAAGTCGAAGCCGACATTTGAACGCGCGCAGGCTCGGCCGCGTGCATCGCGAGCGGCGCATTTCGGCGCCGCTCACGCGCGCTAGCAGCGCGGCGGCCTTGAAGCAGACGCGGCTACTTTGGTTCTGAACACGGACATTACACTCGATGGATCAACAAGACGATCTGTTCGCACCGGCCGCCGCACCCGACGGCGAGTCGCTGACACTTGGGCATTACGCCGAGCGCGCCTATCTCGACTATGCAGTGAGCGTCGTCAAGGGCCGCGCGCTGCCGGACGTCAGCGACGGGCAAAAGCCGGTGCAGCGCCGCATCCTGTTCGCGATGAGCGAAATGGGCCTTGGCGCCGATGCCAAGCCGGTGAAGTCGGCGCGGGTCGTGGGCGACGTGCTCGGCAAGTACCACCCGCACGGCGATCAGTCGGCCTACGATGCGCTCGTGCGCTTGGCGCAAGATTTCTCGATGCGTTACCCGCTCATCGACGGCCAAGGCAACTTCGGCTCGCGCGATGGCGACGGCGCAGCGGCCATGCGATACACCGAAGCTCGCCTCACGCCGATCGCCAAGCTCTTGCTAGACGAGATCGACGAGGGCACGGTCGATTTCTCGCCGAACTACGACGGCTCGTTCCAAGAGCCGAAGCTATTGCCGGCGCGTTTGCCGTTCCTGCTGCTCAACGGCGCGTCGGGCATCGCCGTCGGCCTGGCAACCGAAATTCCCTCGCACAACCTGCGCGAAGTCGCGGCCGCCGCCGTGGCCATGATTCGCCACCCGAAGATGACGCACGCCGAATTGATGGCGATGCTGCCCGGCCCCGATTTCCCGGGCGGCGGGCAAATCATTTCGAGCGCGGCCGAGATTGCCTCCGCTTACGAGACGGGGCGCGGCAGCCTGAAGGTACGAGCGCGCTGGAAGATCGAAGAACTCGCGCGCGGGCAGTGGCAGCTCGTTGCATACGAATTGCCGCCGAATACGTCCGGCCAAAAAGTGCTCGAGGAAATCGAGGAACTCACGAACCCGAAGATCAAGCTGGGCAAGAAGTCGCTCACCCCCGAGCAGTTGCAGACGAAGCAGACGATGCTGGCGCTGCTGGACGCCGTGCGCGACGAGTCGGGCAAGGATGCGCCCGTGCGGCTCGTGTTCGAGCCGAAATCGAGCCGCATCGATCAGACCGAGTTCGCCAATTCGCTGCTGGCCCATACGAGCCTCGAGTCGAACGCGGCGCTCAACCTGGTCATGATCGGTGCGGACGGGCGCCCGCGCCAGAAGGGCCTGGTCGAGATTCTGCAGGAGTGGATCGGTTTCCGCTTCGCGACCGTCACGCGCCGCACGCGCCATCGGCTCACGAAGGTCGACGATCGCATCCACATCCTCGAAGGCCGGATGATCGTCTTCCTCAATATCGACGAAGTCATCCGTATCATCCGCGAATCGGAAGAGCCCAAAGCGGCGCTGATGAGCGCGTTCGGTTTGAGCGAGCGGCAGGCCGACGACATCCTCGAAATCCGGCTGCGGCAACTCGCCCGGCTCGAAAAGATCAAGATCGAGAAGGAGCTCGAAGGGCTGCGTGACGAAAAGTCCAAGCTCGAAGAACTCCTAGCGAACGAGTCGTCGATGAAACGGCAGATCATCAAAGAGATCGAAGCCGACGCCAAGCAATACGGCGATGAGCGCCGCACGCTGATCCAACAGGAAAAGCGCGCGACGTTCGAGGCGCGCGTGGTCGACGAGCCCGTCACGGTCGTCGTGTCCAAGCGCGGCTGGGTTCGCGCACTCAAGGGGCACGGGCTAGATGTCGCGGGCTTCACGTTCAAAGATGGCGATGGCCTTTACGCGGCGTTCCAATGCCGTACGCCGGACGTGCTGATCGCGTGGGGCAGCAAAGGCCGCGTGTATTCGGTGCCGGTGGCGACGCTGCCGGGTGGCCGCGGCGATGGTGTGCCCGTTACGTCGCTCATCGAACTCGAGGCCGGAACGCATCTCATGCATTACTACGCGGCGCACGCCGAGCAACCGTTACTGCTCGCGTCGAGCAACGGCTACGGGTTCATCGCGCGCGTCGGAGATATGGTGAGCCGCGTCAAAGCCGGCAAGTCGTTCATGACCATCGACGAAGGCGCGCAGCCGCTCGCGCCGATGCCGGTGCTGCCGCAGGCTACACAGGTGGCGTGCTTGTCGGGCGCGGGCCGGCTCGCGGTGTTCGGGCTCGACGAAATGAAAACCCTCACCGCCGGCGGGCGCGGCATCATTCTGATGGGCCTGGACGATGGAGAAACGCTCGTGCAGGCGCTGGCGATCGGCCCGGCAGGCGTCGTGCTGCTCGGCGCGGGCCGCGGCGGCAAGCCGCAAGAAGAAGCGCTGCGCGGCGCCCAGCTAGCGCCGCACGTCGGCAAGCGCGCGCGTCGCGGGCGAGCGCCCGATACCCGCCTGAAGATCAGTGCTTTGCGGCCCGCGCTGGGTTGAGGGCAGGCTCGGACCGGCATTCGAGCATGTCACGCGCGCCGGTCCCAGTCGCCCCGGCTGGTCCACCGGTTGTCTATACCAGAAAGCTCCGCTACATCCACCGCTTTTGGAGAATCTTATGTCCCCGCTGTCGATCGCGATCGACGTTGCCTTATTCGCGCACTTGGCGTCCGTCGCCGTGTGGGTAGGCGGCATGGTGTTCGCGCATTTTTGTCTACGCCCGGCGCTTGCCGACGTTTCGCCGCAACTGCGGCTGCCGCTCATCGAGGCCGTGTTTTCGCGGTTCTTCAATTGGATCACGGCCGCCGTGATCGCGATCTTGATCTCGGGCGGCTTTTTGATGTCGCGCTTCGGCGGCGCGCAGGCCCCGTGGCAAATCGCGCTCATGGCTGCCATCGGCGTCGTGATGATGATGATCTTCGGCCATGCGCGATACGCCGTATTTCCGCGAATTCGCCGCGCGGTGCAGGCTCAGCGGTGGCCCGATGGCGCGCGCGCCGTCGATACGATGCGCCGGCTCGTGCTGGTTAACCTGGTGCTGGGCTTCGTGACGATTGCGGTGGCCGTGCTCTCGCGCGGGTTCTGACGTCCGGGGAACGCTTTCGACGTCGTTGCGCTCGCAACGATTACCTTCGGTTGCATGAAAGCGCTTTGCAGGCTTGATTGCGCGATACTGCACGCTTTACGAGCAAGCAGACGATGGTCACCCACCATTCACAGGCGGCTGCGACGGGCGACGCTCGCCCGTCGCAGCGCCTCGCCCCGGCCGAGCTTTTCCGGGCGTTCGCCGAAATGAGCATCTACGGCTTTGGCGGCGTCATGCCCTGGGCGCGGCGCATGCTCGTCGATCGCCGGCGTTGGGTAGACGATCGCGAATTCGCCGAACTGCTCTCGATCGGGCAAATTCTCCCCGGCCCGAACATTTGCAACATCGCCGTCATCGTCGGCTATCGCTATTGCGGCTGGCGCGGGTCGGTAGCCGCGGCGACGGGCCTTATGCTGCCGCCGTTCTTCATCGTGCTGGCGCTGGGCGCCCTTTACCATCGCTTCGGTGCGCTTCCCAGCGTGCAAGGCGCCTTGCGCGGCATGATGGCCGTGGCTGCCGGGCTCGTGTTGATGACGGGCGTCAAGCTCGCGCAAGGTCAGCCTCGCACCAAGCGCGGCCTCGTCTTCGGCTTACTGTCGTTGGCGGCTGTCGGCGTTCTGCACCTGCCCCTCGGTTGGGTGATGCTCGTGCTGATCCCCGCGGCGCTCCTCGTCGAGTGGAGGGCCCGGCCATGATCTTGCTGGAACTTGCTTGGCGCTTCGCGCTGGTTTCGGCCATGGCGTTCGGCGGCGCGACGGCCGTCATTCCGGAAATGCATCGCTTCCTCGTCGAGCAACATCACTGGATCGACGATACGACCTTCGCGGCGCTGTTCGCCATCTCGCAGGCGTCGCCCGGGCCAAACGTGCTTTTCGTCGCGCTGTTCGGCTGGCAGGTCGCGGGCATGGCGGGCGCGGTCGTGTCGACTTTGGCGATGTGCGGTCCATCGTCGGTGCTGGCGCTCGCGTTCGAGCATTACACGGGCGCGCATCGCGACGCGCGCTGGATGACGATCATCCGCCGGGCGCTCGCGCCCGTGACGATCGGCTTACTGATGGCAACTGGCGCCACGCTCGCCCAGGGTGCGGATCATTCGATCGCCACCGTGGCGTTGACCATCGCGACCGTCGCCGTGGCATTGCGAACCAGCTTCAACCCGCTGTGGTTGATCGCGGCTGGCGCGGTCATCGGCGTGCTCGGTTACGCATAGACGCGCGTCGCTGCTTGTCGCCGCGCGCGGGCTTACCGATAGCCGAGCGCATGGGCGGCAGTGAAAACGAGGGCGACGACGGCATAGACCGCGTAGACGGGCAGCTTGAACCGAGCCAAGCAGACGAGCGCAAATACCGCGGTGACGAGATAGGGTGCTTCGTGCGGCGTGCGCTCGGCGATGCGCACGACGGCCGTCAGCAGGAACGCCGTCGTGGTGGCGCGCAGCACACGCATGCCGTGCTCGAAGCGCTCGTGCGCTTCGAGGCGGCGCAGGTGGCGGCGTGCAAATACGATCAGCATGCCCGACGGAATGAACAGCGCACAGGTTGCGGCGACCGCGCCGATCCATCCTTGCACGAGATAGCCGAGGAACGGCACGACGTTCAGGAGCGGTCCCGGCGAAACGGGGGAGAGCGTAAAAGCCAGCGTGAACTCGCGTGCGGTGATGCCGAGCCCGGGCGCTTCGAACAGCGTTTTGAGCACGGGCAGCGCCGAAAATCCGCCGCCGAACAATGTCACCCCGGCGCCCGCAAGGCGCGGCCAAATCAGATGAGCTGCATACGAGGATGGCACCGGCGCGGCGAACAATGCGACCAGCGTAACGAAAGTCAGCACGATCGCCTTGTCGGCCCGCGAAAGCGAGATCGCTAGTCTTGCGCCGCGAGCGGGGCTAGCGATCCATCCGGTCGCGAACGAGCCTGCCAGGAGCAGCACGAACGCGGCCGTGCCCTGGATCGTCAGCAAGACGAGACAGGCGATGGCGGCCGCGGCCCATTCCAGCGGCGCATTCACGAGAACGCGGGTTTGCCGGTACCAAGTGATGCCGATCAACACCGCGAGGACGATCGCGAAATGATCGATCAGCCCGGGGGCCGCAAGCGAGCGAACGAATGGCGCTTCGTAGAAGGTGGCGAACGCCGTCATCGTGCAGAAGAAGGGCAGCACGGCGGCGATACCCGCGATCCAGGCGCCGATGCGTCCGCGCAATGCATATCCGACTTGCACGGCGACGTTGCAGCCGACGGCTCCCGGGACCATCCATGAAAGCGCGACGAAGTCCGAGTACACGGCCTGGGTGAAGCGGCGCTCGCGCTCGACGTAGTGCAGCTCGAGCTGTGCCATCAGGGCGAGGCCGCCCCAGGACAATGCCGATAGCGCGAACACCACACGAAACAGGGTCCACAGCGATTCGGGTTCGGCGCTGCGCGCCGATGCGGCGGATGACGGTTGACCGGCAGCCATGGCGGCATGCGCCGCGCGCGGGGCCTGTCTGCCTTGCGTGCTTGCCTCGCTCATCTGATCGGTCCTTCTCGTCGTTTTTGCCCGATCGCAGCCCGTGCGGATCCGTTATGCCGATTGTTGGCTCGTGTTCGGCTGGCCTCGACCGTAGCTCCTGTGCGGCTCGTGCATATCGCATACCCCGAAGCGGTCGAGCAGCGCGGCAATGCCGTCCGCGGGGACGGGGCGCGAGAAGAGGAAGCCTTGCGCTTGGATATTGCCGAGCGCCGACAGCCATGCGATCTGTTCTTCGGTTTCGGTGCCCTCGACGACCACGGTCAAGCCGAGCGAGCGCGCGAGGTTGACGATCGCCGACACCATCACGCAAACGCTGCGATCGGCCGGGATCGCCTGTACGAACGAGCGGTCGACCTTGAGCGTGTCGACCGAAAAGCGGTTCAGGTACGACAGCGAGGAATAGCCCGTGCCGAAATCGTCGAGCGCGATGCTCACACCGAGCCGCTTCAACGCGACGATCTTTTCCGAGACGAGTTCCGGGTATTCCATCATCGCCGTTTCGGTGATTTCCAACTCGAGCCGATGAGCGGGAATGCCCGATTCCTCGATCGCGCGAGAGATCGTTTCGTAGAGATCGCCGCGCCAGAATTGGACGGCCGAAATGTTGACCGCGAGCGAGAGCGCCTCGTAGCCCTCGCGCTGCCATTCGGCCAGTTGCCGGCAAGCGGTTTGAATCACGAAATCGCCGATCGGCACGATCAGGCCTGTCGATTCCGCGACGGGGATGAACTCGCTCGCGGAAATGACGCCTTGCTGCGGGTGATTCCACCGCGCAAGCGCTTCGAAGCCCGTGATGCAGCGGCGCGCCAGATCGATTTTCGGCTGATAGACGAGGAACAGTTGTTTCTCGGCCAGTGCGACGCGCAGTTGCTGCTCCCACTGCATCAAATGATCGGCGCGGTGAGACAGGTGCGGCGAATAGAACTGATAGCAGTTTTTGCCCGCATCCTTGGCGCTATACATCGCCAGGTCGGCCTTCTTGAGCAGATCGATTTCGCTTTCGCTGCCGACCGAGAACAAAGCGATGCCAATGCTGGCGTGCAGGACGAACGAGGTGCCGCGCACGTCGAATGGATGCTCGAACGTCTCGCGCACGCTTTCGGCCAGTTGCACGGCTTGCCGCTCGACGTCGCCGCCCTTGAGCACCACCACGAACTCGTCCCCGCCGATGCGCGAAAGCACGCCCGCGCCACCAACCGCGTCGGATAACCGCGAAGCGGTCATCTGCAGGACGATATCGCCGGCGTTGTGGCCGAGCGTGTCGTTGACGGTTTTGAAGTTGTCGAGATCGATGAATAAAAGCGAGAGGCGCCCGACGTTGTTCGGGTCGGCGACGTCTTGCCGCAAGCCTTGCAGCGTAGCGTAACGATTGCGCAGGCCGGTGAGCAAATCGTATTCGACCAAGTGCGTCATCTCGCGCTCGCGCCCGAGCAGTTTGCCGATCAAGCCCGTGGCGACGGCAAAGAAGGCGAGCATCGCGAGCGAGATGAAGCCCGCCATCAACAGATAGACGTTGCGCGTGTGATTGTAGTCGGCGAACTCTTCCGCTTCGGATAAACCGACGAGCACGCCCATCGGATAGCCGTCGATGTGCCGGTACGAAACGATGCGTTTGATGTGGTCGATCGGATCGACCATCGTGCCCGAGACGTGCTCCGAAATAGGGTAACTGCCGCTGGCCGAAAACGCGCCGGGCGTGTTGCGCCCGGTGCCGGTGCGCCGCGCGAGCACGCCGCCGTCGTCGGCGATCACTGCGATCACGCCTTCTTTGCCGATCGCCGCGTTGTTGTAGAAATCGCTCGTGAAGTAGCCCGGATCCTCCGACACCACGACCACTCCCGCGAACGAGCCGTCGAAATGGTTCAGCCGGCGAGTCATTTGAAGCGTCCACTGATGCGAGACGCGGCCGAGCACCGGTTTGCTGATGTAGAGCTGATCGTCGTTTTCGTGCTCGTGGACTTTGAAGTGCTCGCGATCGGACAGGTCGATCGGCGTCGGATTGGCCTCGGCGGTGCTCGCCACCAGGATCCCGTGTTCGTCGATGATCGCTACTTGCACGAGCGTGTCGCTTTGAACGACGCCCTTTTCAACGGTGCTGCCCAAGTCGAAATGCTCCGGGCTCTTTTCGAATTCGTACTTGACGAAGCGAGTGATTTGATCGACTTGGTGTATTGCTTTGACGGTGTGCTGTTCCAGCGCCGAGGACAGGATAGCGGCCGACGCCGCAGCCTCGCGATAGGTGGTATCGCGTTCGACCGACAGACGCGCGGAAATCACGGTCCATAGGAGCGCTAGCACGAGCCCTCCCAGTAGGGGGATCGCGATCAGGGCGCGACGGCGCGAGCCCGCGACGTTGCGTCTCGTGCGGGTGTCTCTCGTCGAATGAAGCCGGGCGAAATTCATCGTTGCAGTGGGTTATGGGTGGCTTCGCAAACCGCAGACGTTCCTCATCGAGGATATTACTGAATGGATAAAAATTAAGATAGCGTCCGTTTATCGGGTAAACGTTTGTCGTGCCAGGCACGATTTCGGCAAGACTGTTCGCGCTCGCGCCCCTCGAGCGCCGCTGTGCCGCGCCGGGAGGCGCTCTAGGAGCGCAAGCCGCGAGCGGGCCTGACCGGCTTTATGCCGCAAGTGCAGATCTCGCATAACGGAGACGCCGAATGAATATTCCAACAGATGGAAAACCGCTGGCGAACGGGAGGGAGAAGAAAGAAGCGCGCTCGAGCCGCGTACGGCTCAAGCGCGTTTGCGACGGCTCGCGCGGCTAAGCGAGCCGTACCGTGCCGTCGACGATCGTGGTCGAGCGGCCGCCAATCCAAATCTTGCCGTCGTCGCTGTAATCGACGATAACACGTCCGTCACGCCGGATCGCGGTGCCTTGCCGCACGGTGTATTGCGAACCGGGACGGCGCTCGCGCGCGGCGAACAAGCAGGCGATGGCCGCGTTTGCGCTGCCGGTGACGGGATCCTCGTAGATGGCTTGCTCGCTATCGATCACGATGCAGCGCACTTCGAGCATCGCGGGGCCGCCCGGGGCATGCGCCGCATAAAAAGCGAGCCCGGTTGCGCCCGTTTTTTGCACTATCTCCCATGCGAAATGGGAATGTGGTGCGATAGCCAGGCAAGCCTGCGGCGAAGCTACACCGATCACGACCCATCGTGCGCCGTTATCGATGGTGCAAGGGGGCAGGACTGTGTAATCGATCTCGTCGCAGCGAAGGGCGGCTTTGAGCGCCTGTAGCGCTTCGGTGCCGAGCGGCTCGATGCGCGCGGGCGGCGCAACAAAGGCCATCGAGCCGTCGTCACGGATGGCGAGCTCGACGAGGCCGACGCCGCATTGTTGGATGAGTTGTCCGGGCCGGCGCGGCCGATAGCCGCTGTCGAGCAAGGCATGCGCCGTGCCGAGCGTCGGGTGCCCGGCGAACGGCAACTCGTACGCGGGGGTGAAGATCCGCACGAGATAGTCGGCTTCCGGGGCGGTCGGCCGGCAGACGAACGTCGTTTCCGATAGGTTCGTCCAACGGGCGATCGCTTGCATCTCATCGTCGCTCAGGCCGTCCGCGTCGAACACGACCGCCAGCGGGTTGCCCTTGAACGGCGCTTCGGAGAACACGTCGATCTGCTTGAAGCGGACCTGTTGCGCGCTCATCGATGCGCTCCTTAGGCGACTTCCGCGATCAATTCGATTTCGACGCACGAGCCCATCGGAATCTGCGCGACGCCGAAAGCCGAACGCGCATGCTTGCCCGCATCGCCGAACACATCGCCAAATAGCTCGGACGCGCCGTTCGTCACCAGATGCTGCTCGGTGAATTCGAGCGTCGAGTTCACGAGACTCATGACTTTGACGATGCGCTTGACGCGGTTCAGGTCGCCCAGATGCGCGTGCAACGTAGCCATGAGATCGACCGCGACCGAGCGCGCCGCCACTTTGCCTTCTTCGGTCGTCATATTGGCGCCGAGCTTGCCGACCCACGGCTTGCCGTCCTTCTTCGCGATGTGGCCGGACAGGAAAACGGTATTGCCCGTCTGCACGCACATGACATAAGCGGCAGCCGGTGCGGCTACGGGGGGCAGTTCGATGCTCAGTTCCTTGAGCTTGTCGTATACGTTGAGATTTGCCATGTCGATTCCTTGAATGGTGAAAATGAAAAATGGATACAGCGAGAATATTTGCGGCGCGCGACGGAGCGGCGTCCCCGGCCGCAGCGGGCCGGGGGCAGTTGGGGTGCGCGCGTTACAGGCGCTCGCGAATCAGCTTGGCCAGCCGCGCGATGCCTTCGTCGATCTTGGCCGGGGGCACGGTGACGAACGACAGACGCAGCGTGCTGTGATCGGGCTCGTGCGCGTAGAACGGGCCGCCCGGCACGAATGCGACGTTCTCGGCCACCGCCGCTTCGAGCAGCTTCATTGTGTTGATGGTGTGGGGCAGATTGACCCAGACGAACATGCCGCCTTCGGGGCGGTTCCACTTCACGTCCTCGGGCATATGGCGCTCGAGCGCCGAGAGCATCGCCGCGCACTGGTCGCGGTAGAGCGCGCGGATGGTGGGCACGTGCTCGTCGAGAAAGCCGTCCTTGACCACTTCGTGAACGATGCGTTGCGTGATGCTCGGCGTGTGAAGATCGGTGGCTTGCTTGGCCTGCACGAGTTTGAAGTGCAATTCTTCGGGCGCGATGACGTAGCCCAGGCGCAGGCCCGGCGCGAGCACTTTCGAGAACGAGCCGCAATGGACGATGTGGTCCGGCGCCATCGACAGCAGCGTCGGCAACGGCGCGCCGGCGTAGTCGAGCGCGCCGTAGGGATCGTCCTCGATCACCGGGAACGGGCTCGTGCGCGCGAACGCGGCCAGGGCCCGGCGCCGCTCGAGCGGCAGGCGGCGTCCCGTCGGGTTTTGGAAATTGGGCTGCGCATAGAGCAGCCGCGCCCCTTGGGTCAGCGCCGGCGTGAGCCCCTCGGGGATGAGACCGTTTTCATCCGTGGGCACTTGCACGTAATGCGCCTCGTACATCGAGAACGATTGCAGTGCGCCGAGGTAGGTCGGCGTTTCGACCAGCACGGGGCTGGCCGGATCGATCAGCACCTTGCCGAGCAGATCGAGCGCTTGCTGCGAGCCAGTGGTGACCAACACTTGTGACGCGCGGATCGAGACGCCATCTTTCGAGTAGCGCGCCGCAATCCATTCGCGCAGCGGCATATAGCCTTCGGTCGCGCTGTACTGAAGCGCGGCGGCCGGCGAATCGCGTAGCACGCGCTCCGACGCCTCGCGCATGCGCTCGGCGGGGAACGTGGCGGCTGAGGGCAGACCGCCCGCAAACGAGATGACTTCGGGCCGTTCGGTGACTTTCAGGATCTCGCGGATGGCGGAGCTCGTGAGTTTGCGTGCGCGCTCGGAAATGCGCCAATTCGTATGCGGCAGATCGCTTTGATCCATGAAACGTCTCCTTAGTCCTCGATGGTGGTTGAGTTGGGTTCCGTCGTCGATACCGAAACACGGGTAATGTTTCGAGACGAGAAGCGCGATTATCGCGCGAGTCGTCCCGTTGCGCGCGCCGGCGTGACGGCCGTGCGCACGGCCGCTTTGCGCCCCAGCACCACGGTGGCGATCACGGCGGCGGCGAACAACCACGTCGACGGCGCGACCGTTTCCCCGAAAAATAACGCGGCGAACGCGATCGTGAAGAATATCTGCAATAGCTGCACTTGTCCCACCCGCGCCGTGCCGCCGATCGCAAGGCCCGCGTACCAAGCGAAGAATCCGATGAACTGCGAGAACAAGGCCACGTAGCCGAACGCGAGCCAGGTGCGCAGCGCCACGGGCTCGGGATGGGTCAGATGCTGCTGCCAGCCGAGCCAAGCCACGGGGACGACCAAAAACGGCGCCGCCAGCACGAGCGCCCAACAAATCACCTGCCAGCCGCCCAGGTCGCGGGCGAGGCGAGCGCCTTCGGCGTAGCCGAGCGCGCCCACCGCCACGGCCGCGAGCATCAGCAAGTCGCCCGCTTGCAGCGAACCGCCGCCGGCGCGCAGCGCGTAGGCGACGACGAGCGCACTGCCCACGGCCGCGCTGACCCAAAACGCCGGCGAAGGCCGCTCGCGCGAGAGCCACGCCGCGTAAATCGCAACGAACAGCGGTTGCAGGCCGTTCACGAGCGCGCCATGCGAGGCTGGCACCGTTTTCATCGCCCAGGCCGAGAACACCGGGAACGCGACGATCACGCCGAGCGCCGTGACGGCCAAGCCTTTGATCTGGGCGCGATTGGGCAGGCGTTCGCGGCGCCAGGCGAGTAGCATGGCGGCGGGAACGGCGGCCGCGAGCGCCCGGCCGAGGCCATTGAGCAGCGGATGGAATTGCTCGACGACGATGTGCGTCATCGGCAGCGTCAAGCTGAAGATGACGACGCCGATGAGCCCGAGCAACATGCCTTTTGTTTCACGCGACTTCGTCACGAAGCGCCTCCTTCTTAGCAATAGGGTGAGCCGGCCGTCGCACGCGCCCTCAAGCGAGCGTGCGCACGCCCGACGGCGTCTCGATGTCGGCCGCGAGCGCCGGCGCTCCATCTGGCGCGCTATCGAGTTCGATCAGGTGAGCCGCGCCGAGCCATTGCAACTGCTCGCGTATGCGATCGGCCTGCGGGTGGCGCCCTTTGAGCCGCTTGAGCGCGAAACCGGTTTCGGGCAGCCTCGCGCTAGGGTGAGCCGCCGTATCCCATTGGATCAAGGTCGGCACGATGCCGTCGCCGGCGCCTTGCCAGCTTGGAAACGCGCCGTCCTCGGGCACCGTCAAGCGCCAGGTGAGACCGCCCCGGGCCATGGGCGTCACGCTCGCGATCCGGTCGGGGTATTGGCTTTGCCAGCGCCCGAGGTCCTTGGGGCGCGGCACGCGGGCGGCCCAATGCGCGAGGTACGGGCCATGCGCCAGCCGTTCCTGCATGGCGGGGTCGTCGAGCGCGAACCAACGCCGGCGTGCCGGCGCTGCGGCGCCGTCCTGGCCGGTGCGCTCGCGCTCGGCCTGCGGATCGACGGCGATGACTTCGAGATAGACGCCGCCCCACAAGCGCAAGAGCCGGTTGTGCGTGCCCATGGCGGGGTGCGTCCCGCCGGCAGCGGGTTCAACGCCGAGCGTGTCGGCGATGAAGCGCGCGCCTTCTTCGAGTGTGCGGGCGGCGACGACGAGGTGGTCGAGTTCGAGCGCGGAGGCGTTTTTCATCTGAAGCGGCAAACAAAGATAGCGGCGTGCCGGCGCACAATGCGCCGATGGGTCTGGGTAGGGCCCTGTGGGGGAATCGAGCCAGGATCCACTCTAATCGTGCGCGCCGGCACAGTAACGGTACAATCGGCGCGATACTATTCGGTACAGTTGGGATCGCCGCCATGTCCACTGCCCTCGACCTCATTCCCGCGCCGCACGGCGCTTCGCAGTTGACGCTCGTCGAGCAGCTCGTGCAATGGGCGCGTCGCCGAATCGAAGAGCGCGTCTTTCGGCCCGGCATGCGCATGCCTTCCATCCGCAAGCTCGCGCAGGACAAGGGCGTTTCGCGCTTCACTGTCGTCGAGGCTTATGAGCGGCTCGTCGCGCAAGGCTATCTGGACTCCCGGCGCGGTTCGGGCTTCTACGTGCGCGAGCGCGCGGGCGCTGCGCCTGGCGAGCGCCGGCCCGGCGCAGCGCGCACGATAGGCGAAGCGCCGGCGCAGCGCCCGATCGACGTCGTTTGGCTCTTGCGTAACACGCTTCATACCGGTGCGCCGGAAAAAGGACCGGGTTTGGGCTATCTACCCGGCCGCTGGCTCGACGGCGAGCTCGTCGCCGGGGCGTTGCGCACGCTCGGACGGCAAAGCGGCGGCCAATGGTTGAGTAGCGGCACGGCGCAAGGTTTTCTGCCGCTGCGCCAGCAATTGCAGACGCGGCTCGAAGAGTTCGAGATAGGCGCGGCGCCGGAGCAGATCGTGCTCGTCTCGGGCATCACGCAGGCGATCGATCTCATTGCGCGTCTTTACGTGCAGGCGGGCGACGCCGTGATCGTCGGCGATCCGGCGTGGTTCCAGATGTTCGGCCGCTTCGCCGCGCAAGGCGCGCAATTGGTCGGTTTGCCCTATACACCGAGCGGCCCGGATCTCGACGCGTTGGAAGCGCTCGTCGAGACGTGGCGTCCCAAGATGCTCGTCATCAATTCGGTGTTGCAGAACCCGACCGGAACTTCGCTCTCGCCGGCGCAGGCGTTTCGCATCCTGCGTCTGGCCGAGGAATACGATTTCGTCGTGGTCGAAGACGACGTTTATGGCGATCTGTGTCCCCCGAGCTACCCGGCCACGCGGCTCGCCAGCCTTGACCAGCTCGGGCGCGTGATCTATCTCGGCAGTTTTTCGAAGACGCTGACGGCGAACTTGCGCGTGGGCTTCGTCGCTTGCGCCCCAGAGATCGCGCAGGCGATCGCGGATCAGAAGGTGTTGATCGGGATGACGACACCGGAGTTGAACGAGCGCGTGCTGTACAAAATCTTGACCGAGGGTCACTACCGGCGGCATGTCGAGCGCCTGCGCGCGCGGCTGGACGGCGTGCGCGACAAGTGCGGGCGCATGCTCGAGCAGGCCGGATTCTCGCTGTTCGGGATGCCCGCGGCGGGCATGTTCTTGTGGGCCGATGCGGGCGTCGACGCCGACGGGTTTGCCGCGGCCGGGCAGGAGGCCGGGTTCTTGCTTGCTCCGGGCAGTTTGTTTTCCCCGCGGCAGTCGCCAACCACTTGGATGCGCTTTAACGTCGCGAATTGCGGCGATCCAGCGCTGCCGGGCTTCCTGGGCGGATACTTGAAGGCGCAGCATCACGCGGTGCGGCCCTTGAAAACGTCGGCGGACACCCCCATTTGAAGGCGACTTCGCGCGCCGCGCCGCCTGCGCGGGCCGCGGGTGGCGCGCGACCCGGCGCTTTTTCCGTCATTTCCGAATTTACGAACGCAACGAGGAACCGAAGAGCATGGCACAAGAAACCATGAGCTTTCAGGCAGAAGTCAAACAGCTTCTGCAATTGATGATTCATTCGCTCTACAGCAACAAGGAAATCTTCCTGCGCGAGCTGATTTCGAATGCATCGGATGCGGCCGACAAGCTTCGTTTCGAAGCGATCGCCAAGAGCGAGCTGTACGAGAACGATTCGAACTTGCGCATCCGCGTGTCGTTCGACAAAACGGCGCGCACGATCACGATCGACGACAACGGCATCGGCATGAGCCGCGACGAAGCCGTATCGCATTTGGGCACGATTGCGCGTTCGGGCACGAAAGAGTTTTTTTCGCAGCTGTCGGGTGACCAGCAAAAAGATGCTGCGCTGATCGGCCAATTTGGCGTGGGCTTTTACTCCGGCTTCATCGTCGCCGATAAGATCGCCGTCGAGACGCGCCGCGCCGGCTTGCCCGCTTCCGAGGGCGTGCGCTGGGTCAGCGCGGGCGAGGGCGACTTCTCGGTCGAGACGATCGAGCGTGCGCAGCGCGGCACGACCATCACGCTGCATTTGCGGCCCGACGAAGACGAACTGCTGTCGGCGTACCGGCTGCAATCGATCATTCGGAAGTACTCCGATCACGTCGCCTTGCCGATTCTCATGAAGAAAGAGGAGTGGGACGCGGAGAAGGGCGAGATGGTCGTCAAGGACGAAGACGAAACGGTCAACCAGGCGAGCGCGCTGTGGACGCGGCCGAAGAACGAAGTCGAAGACGAGCAGTACAAGCAGTTCTATCACCATCTGGCGCACGACGAGCAAGATCCGCTCGCGTGGACGCACAACCGCGTCGAAGGTCGCAGCGAGTACACGCAATTGCTGTACGTGCCTTCGCGCGCGCCGTTCGATTTATGGAACCGCGAGCACCGCGGCGGCCTGAAGCTGTACGTGAAGCGCGTCTTCATCATGGACGACGCCGAACAGTTGTTGCCGTCGTATCTGCGGTTCGTGAAGGGCGTGGTCGATTCGGCGGATTTGCCGCTGAACGTGTCGCGTGAAATCTTGCAGGAAAGCCGCGACGTCAAAGCGATCCGGGAGGGCGTGACCAAGCGCGTGCTGTCGATGCTGGAAGAGCTCGCGGGCGCCGAAACCGAAGAAGGCAAAGCCAAGTACGAGACGTTTTGGAAAGAGTTCGGCCAAGTATTCAAGGAAGGGCTGGGCGAGGACTTCGCCAACCGCGAGCGCATCGGCAAGCTCGTGCGCTTTGCGTCGACCCACACCGATAGCCCGGAGCAAACGGTATCGCTGGCCGACTACGTTTCGCGCATGAAGCCCGAGCAGACGAAGATCTACTACGTCACCGCCGATACGTGGCAAGCGGCCAAGAACAGTCCGCATCTGGAGGTGTTCCGTCAGAAGGGCATTGAAGTGCTGCTGCTGACGGACCGCGTGGACGAATGGGCGTTGGCCTACTTCACCGAATTCGATGGCAAGCCGCTTGCGAGCGTGGCGCGCGGCGATCTCGATCTCGATGCGTTCAACGACGAAGAGAAGAAGGCGCACGAGGCCATCGGCGAGACGATGAAGCCGCTCGTCGAGAAGATGAAGGAAGTGCTCAAGGACAAGGCCAAGGATGTGCGGCTGACGTTCCGGCTCACCGATTCGCCGTCATGCTTGGTCGCCGACGACGGCGAAATGACGGGCTACCTGCAGCGCATGTTGAAAGCCGCGGGACAAAAAACGCCCGATTTTCATCCGATCCTCGAAATCAATCCCGAGCATGCGTTGGTGAAAGCGCTTTCGCCCGAGCAGAGCCAGTTCGACGACTGGTGTCATCTGCTGTTCGATCAGGCGATGCTGGCCGAAGGCGGGGCGCTAGAAGATCCCGCTAGCTTCGTCAAGCGCACGAACGCGCTCTTGCTCGCGCGGTGATGCGCACGGCGTGTCTTCGGTACGATGCAGCGGGCCGCGCCTGGCGCGCGGCCCAGCGTCCCGTATTGACGTTCGATGAAAAGGACTGGCTCACGCGCGGCGGCTCGCTCACTGCGCATTTGCGCACGCTGGGCGTGGTGCGAGTGCGCGTCACGCGCGAGGCTGTCGATTGCGCGTGGCCAGACGAGTGCGCTGCGCTGCGTGTTTCGGCGCGCACTCGCGTATGGGTGCGAGAAGTGGTGCTGGAGGTGGATGGCGTGCCGTTCGTCGTCGCGCACAGCATCGCGCCGCTCGCCGCTAGCCGTGGCGTATGGCAGGCGATGCGGCGGCTGCGTACGCGGCCGCTCGCGGAGTTGCTCTATGCAGACAGCACGGTTGCGCGCTCGGTGCTGGTCAGCGCGCGGCTCGCGTTGCGGCACCCGCTGACGGTGCTGGCTCGACGCCAGATCGCAGGACGCGCGCCGCACGGGTTGCTCGCGCGGCGCTCGGTATTCGTACGGCACGGCGCGCCGCTCATGGTGACCGAGTGCATGCTGCCGGCGCTGTGGGCGCGTCTGGCTAAGCCCGCGCGTGTTGCCGGCTCGGGCGATGCCCCTTCGTTCGTGCTTCGGCACGACCGTGGCGGGCGTCCCGCGCGGCCGTCGAATGCGGGACATGGGCCCAACCGCGCTACCGAGCGCGCGGCGCTGACTCGGCGTGTCGCGCCGCCATCGTCATCGTCGTGACGTTTAAACGTTCGTTTCCACCGGTCGTCGACGAGCATACGCGCGTGCTCGTATTGGGCAGCCTGCCGGGCGAAGCATCGCTTGCGCAAAGTCAGTACTACGCGCATCCGCAGAATCGGTTTTGGCATTTGATCGGGGATGTGATCGGCGTGGCGCTGCCGGGGATGGAGTACGCGGCGCGGCTGCAGGTGCTGCTCGATCACCGGGTGGGGCTGTGGGATGTGATTGCAAAGGCGAAGCGGGAAGGGAGTCTCGACAGCCGTATTCGCGATCACGCGACGAACGATCTTGCGGCGCTTGTGGCTGCGTTGCCAAATCTTGCGGCTGTTGCTTTCAACGGCGGCACTGCAGCGAAAATCGGGATGCAAGCGCTGGCCGAAAGCCGGATATCGCTCGATCTCGTCAAACTGCCATCGAGCAGTCCCGCTTATGCGGCCGTGCCTTATGCGGGGAAGCTCAGGGCGTGGGAGGCGTTGCAGAAGTGGTTGGCGGCGTAGCTTCGCTCAAAGTGAATTCTCTCCGCGCCGTAAGCGCCCGGCGAAGGCATCCCCGGGCGTCCTCGCCGTTAATCAAACGACGGCAGGCGCCAGTGATGCGGTAGAAGCGCGGCGATGTCGTCGGCTCGGTGGGTCGGCAATCGATTGAGAACGTCTTTCAGATAGACGTAGGGATCGTGGCCGTTGAGCTGCGCGGATCGAATCAGGCTCATGATTGCCGCGGCGCGTTGTCCGGCGCGCAACGAGCCGGCAAATAACCAGTTCGACCGACTGATGGCCCAAGGGCGGATTTGGTTTTCCAGCCAATTGTTATCAATAGGCACGTGCCCATCGTCCAGATAACGCGTAAACGCTGCCCAACGCCGGAGGCTGTAGTCGAGGGCCTTGGCGATCGCCGATCCCTCGGAGACGAGTTTGCGTTGGGCGAGCATCCACTCATGTAACGCATCGGCGATCGGCCGAGCACGCGCCTCACGCATTTCTCGTCTACGATCCGGCGTGAGTTCAGCAACATCGCGCTCGACAGCGTAAAGCTCGCCATAGTATTTCAGCGCCTGTTCGGCGATTTGACTCTTGTTGCTGGCATGCAGCTCGAAGAACTTGCGTCTTGCATGGGCAACGCATGCGATTTCGGTGATCCCCAGCTCGAATCCGGCTTTGTAGCCTTTATGGTCATCACAGACCAGCTTGCCACGCCAATCACCGAGGAACGTACGAGCATGTTCACCCGCACGACTATCGGCGAACTCGTAGACGACGGCGCGCACGTCGGCGAACTGCGTCGTGGCGTATGCCCATACGTACGCGCGCTGCGTCTTTCCTTTACCGGGAACGAGCATTTGCACTGGCGTCTCGTCGGCGTGCAGCACATTGTGCTGGAGAAGCACTTCGCGAAGCGCGTCGACCAGCGGCTGTAATCGCACGCCGCATACGCCAACCCACTCGCCCAGCGTCGATTGGGGGATGGCAAGACCGGCGCGTTCAAAGATGCGTTCTTGACGGTACAACGGCAAGTGATCGCCGTACTTGGCGACCAACACTTGGGCGAGCAACCCGACGGTGGGAATGCCCTTGTCGATCACGTGCGGTGGCACGGGTGCCTGAATCAGCGTCTCGCATGCCTTGCAGGCCCATTTGCCGCGGATGTGGCGCTCGACCGTGAACACGCCCGGCGTATAATCCAGCTTCTCGCTGATGTCCTCGCCGACACGCACGCGCTGGCAACCGCAGGCGCACGTGATGTCGTCGGGTTCATGGTGGATGTCGGTGCGCGGCAAGTGCGCCGGCAACGGTGCACGCTTGGGCTGCTGGCGCTGCTTATCTGCGGGCGTATTCGACTGCAACTGCTCGAGCTCGATTTCGAGTGCGGCCAAGTCGGCGTCGATGGCCTCGTTGAGCAAGCTCATCTGCTCGACGTTCAGTTGCTCGCTGCGCTTGCCGAAATGCAGGCGCCTGAGCGTAGCAATCTCGTGCGTGAGCTGCTCGATACGCGTCTGACGGTAGCGCAGTTCCCGCTCGTTCTCGCCAACCTGAGCCATCAACTGCGCAGCCAGCGTGCGCAGTTCGTCGGGGCTCATAGCGTCGAGATTGGCGGGTAGGTTCATGCGGGCAGTCTGCCAGAACCCACCCCGCCGCGGAAGCAAGCCAGTTTACGGCTTTAGGGTCATTACACGACCGTGATCGCGTGATCGTGGGCGAGCGTGCGCCAGGGCAGCCCCATCACCAGCGCCTGCAATTGCTCGGGGTTAAGCGCGGTGGCGATCATCAGATCCCCATTCGTCCAGATGAACCGCCCCTTGTTCAGACGCCGAGAGGCCAGCCAGATACCCAAGCCGTCATAGACAAGCACCTTCATCCGCGTCGAGTTCTTGTTGGCGAACAAGTACGCGTGATGCGGACGCGCCGCGCCGAAGACCTTGACGACACGCGCGAGGATCGTCTCCGTGCCGGCGCGCATATCGAGCGGTTCGGTCGCCAGCCAAATCGCCTCGATGCGAATCACCGCAGCCAACCTTGCAGCCACGCGCCGCAATCGCTGGCGGCCGACAGCGGCCAACGCACCGTGATCGTCGTCGCCCCACGGCGCACTTCCACCTCGATTGCACCAGATACCGGTGCTGTGCTCGGCGACGCGGCGAGCTGTAGCGGAACGAATTCGGCAGACGACACATCGGTTGAACGACTGGGTTGCTTGCCGCCTTGGTGCTTCGTTTGCCGGGTGATCCACGTGCGGACCAAATTGGCATTGAGACGGTAGTGCAGCGCCACCGCCGCAATTGACACGTGCGGCTGCATCGCCGCACGCATCACTTCCGCCTTGAATTCTTTGCTATGCCGGCGGCGGCGCACCGGCTGCACTGCGACTTCGCGATTCGCTGCCAGTTCTTCCATCATGTACACCTGTCCATTAAAAGTTGTTAATGGACACGATGCTCGCGTCAGAACACTTGGGCTTCAAGGCGACTTCGCCGGGCGCTTACTCCGCGCCGTACAGACAATTTGTTCTACTGGTGTCACGCAATTACGAACGCATCGCCCGCACGGCGGCCGAACGACTATTCCCGCGAAGCGGCGTCAGGTGGTGGGCAATATGCGTTCGAGTCCGGATACCGTCTCTATGAGTTCAGCAGTGAGCTGAACCAACTCCGCAGTCAGACTCGCAGGAAGGTCGACGTTGCCTTCATATTCGGCCGCGTTGCGCCTGCGACGACAGTTATCGAGTACGCGCCATTTTTCGGTCGGCCAGCCGATCGTGTGTTCGAGACACTGAAATACAAGGGATCGATCGTCGCTTCGGTAGGCGTGAGCGCGTAAGGCGGCGTGGGCGGCATCGTAAGCGAGAACGAACTGACTCTCCGTTGCCATTGTGCCGCTGCTTGTGACCGTGCCGAGCAGGGTCCGAGCGAAGCCAAGCAGGTGCTCAAATTCGCTGCGGTTTGCCGGGAAGGGCTTTAGTTTTCCAATGCGTACCAGGTTATCCAATATGTTCGATGTCATCCTCTTTACCTATCACCATCAGCTTCGGCTGACGCAGCACTTCCGCAAGGAAGGGATGATTCTTGCGCTTTCTCTCAAGAAATTCATCGAGAGTGTACTGGGTAATCTGTACCGCGCGGCCGAACTGCTTTTCGGCCGGCTCAAGCGCAGCCATGATTTGCCCATAGCTGAGGTTTTCACTGACCAGCATGACGTCAACATCGCTGCTGGCGCGGTCACTGCCTTGAGCTATCGACCCGTATACGAAGGCGAGTTTGATCTCTGAAGCAAGCGGCGACAGCGCTTCGCGGAGAACCTCCACGACTCCGAATGTCTTAAGGATAATGAGCCGTAGTTCATCAAAAATGGGACTGCCTACATAGGCGCGCACCTGTTTGAACCGCCCCGGGAATCGTGGAGGCTGGTTGGTTTAAGTGAATGCAGGTTCGGCGGCGGCCCAGCCCTTCGCCTTCAGCTTTAGATTCGGCGGCAATTGTGGCATAAGTGGATCAGATGCCGGCGGAACGCACGGGCGTCCCTATGGCTTTCCGCGACGGTCTCTTCGGGGTCGGGCTGTGTCAGCCCACTCTTCAAATTCACCGCCGGAAAGCGGCCAGTGGATTCAGCGGCCCGTAAGCGGCCAGTCGGCAGTGCGTACTCCCGACCCTGAAGAGACGCTCAAAACTTTCAACAACGGTCGTTCAGATCAGTCGCGCGGCGTCGCTCCAACGGGTTGAAGGTCTCGGCAGTGACCGTGCGCGAGCGTCAGGCATCGCTTGATGCTGGCCCGTCATCGATCGACTGGCCGAACTTGACCAGGTTACCATCGGGGTCAATCACGTAAAGTTCCGCCATGCCCCATTCCCTTTCTGTAACGTGCTCCAATGCAGGCAATCTTGACTTCAGTTCCGCATGCAGTGCGTATACATCATCGACGCGCACGTAGCATGAGGTGTTCTCTGCAATGTGCTTTTCGTTGCACAACCAGAAATGAATTTCGACGTCGCCTCTTGCGGCCATCCCATACGAGAAATTCTCGATGTGATGCGTTTTGAAACCTAGAACTTCATTGAAGAATTGCAACGTTCGTGCGATGTCGAGCGATGCGAGAACGGGGATAGCTTTGCCAAACGCTGGTTTGTTTTTCGACATGATCTCGCTTCGCCGCTTGGGTTGGATGGGCGCCAATTGTCGGCGATCGAGGCCAGTCTGTCGAATGTCCCCAAATGGCCGAACCCGGAAGTTCGGCTCTGCGCCAGCCAGTCACCGGCTCGGCGTTGCCGCGAAATTCCCTTGTCGACCCTGAGCTGCCCTTCAGCCGCAAGGCCGTAATCGGATAATGTACTACGGGTCATGTGCGCAGGCTATAGTGTTCGGAATGAGTGCGCTCGAAGGATCGATCCCATGCAGTGCGTGGAGGGACGGCATTGAGCGATGACAGCACGAAGAAGGCCACATGCACATACTCGCCTCACACTATCAATCTGAGTTCCTGGCTACGCCGCAACTCATACGACTTGACCATGCCAAGGGAAAAGATGGCTTTGAGCCAACGCTGCTGGTGAAGGGCAGCACGCTCTTGCTGAAATTCATGGTGTTGGGTGCGCGGCTACGGTTTCATCTGGCGCGCGTAAACGGTCGTCTCCTGTATGCATTAACGACGTACGACGATCCATCTAAACCTGCGACGCTATGGTCAGTCGTGGAGAACGAGGCAGAAATCAGAGCGCTTCGGGGGCTGGCATCAGGCGAACCGTCCCCCATATTCCTGTTTAACGAGCTTGCCCTGAATGTTGCATGGTCCACCGTAAAGGCTAGCTTCACTTCGGAGGTGAACGGCTGGATCAGCAACGCGACACTGGGAAAAGGAGATTACACGGCCATTGCTAAAGAGGCGGGCGACCTGCTGGATCGGGCGTTCATCGGCAGTACACCCCCCAGCGAGTTGCTGTCTACAGAAATTGTCCGTATCGACGAGTGGCATGCAGTTTTCAATCACTTCATTACGAGCCACGGCAGTGACAGCCCGGTCGACTTGTTCAGCCGAGACGAGGGCGGACAGCAGGAACAGCTTGCAGTCTGGTTAACCGACAGCCTCCATCCGCGTGGGGTACACCACAGTCCCCAGATACCAAAGGGGAACGGAACACGCGAACTCACGGATATTCTCCTCAGCCACGAGCACGGTGCACTGTTGATCGAGTCGAAGGCTCTCACTGTCTTCAACCGCGACAAGTTGCCTGATCGAACGAAGTTAGCAAACGATGTATCGCAGCACGTCGAAAAAGCAGTTCGCCAGCTGCGCGGAAGCATTCGGCGGCTCAAAGATGGTGCGCCGGTTACCACTCGTGGTGGATCCGCTATAGACGTTGAGCGGTCAAAGCCGGCACACGCCGTCGTTCTCATTCCTGAGTTCGACTTGATAGAAAATCAAGAGAACTACGGTCCGGCGTTTATTGCGGACTTCATGAAGGCGACGGGTGGTTTTATCCATCTGCTGGATCTCGCCGAGTTGCTGCGTGTTGTCCAAGCCGCCGAAATGATCTCCAGAGGCAGCGAGAAGGTCACGCCGCTGATGGCATTGGACTATTACTTGGTGAAGCGAGCCGAGCGAACGCGCGATGCAGGAACATTGTGCATCCAAGTTCTACTCCAAATGCAGGAATGAGCGCGCGCGTGAGCCATGCGCTCTAACTTCTCGGTCGACACGGACGCCTTGCAGCATCCGCGCCTTAGGTCGCTCCTGCGAGTCGCCGGCATCTCTCCGTTGAGCGTCTGCTTTCTCCAGTTGCCACCGACTGCTCTTGGCCGATCCCGGAAATGCGGAGCCCGCGGACCATCGCGCGTCGCCGAGTTGGCGCGAATTTCCGGGGCCGACCCGGAGCATCCCGTCATGCTTCTCAAAAGCGGTCAATCGAATCGGTATCGGCGGGCGCGGGCAGTGTCGATCTGCTGCGAAATCGTTCACTATGTGACGTGCTCAAAGGGTGCGGGATTTGCCGATCGGGGCGTCCCAGCTTGAATCTCAGCGAGCGCGTCGCTCAACGCGTATATCTCCGCAGTCCCTCCCTCTAATCGCCCACTTCGGGGGATCTTTGTTGCATGCCGGCTCATCCAGCGCAGCAGAGACGCCCAAAGCCTCCTTGTTGATTCTGCATCGGAGCCTCTCGGGTGCCGCGCTCCACTCCATTCGATTGAGGAGATAGCGATGGCGCCTGGCTGCGCCTGCGAGCGTTCATGCACATTTACCCAGACTATCCCTGGATGCCCCGGACCGAAGAACGGCTGTTTCGGGTCAGCACCTTGGCGCTGCTCTGTCCACCCCGCCCAAGGATCGTCGATCACGCCGAGACAGTCACCGTACGTGGCGGGTATTAGCGGCAGCGGTCCGCTTGGCACGTGCCAAAGACAATTTCGTCCGGCTTGCAATTGCACTGGGCGGCATGCGCGCCATTTCCCCGCGGTCACCGGTTGAATCATCGCGACATCGCTCGATTGATTCAGAAAGGTCTCAAGGCGTGACATATCTTCGAAGCACGCATAGAAGGGAAGCCAAGGCATCAAACGCTCCGACTAGACAGGTGATCGCTACTGCATCGCGCTCGCGAAACGCCATGATTGTCGACGATCGAGGCACCGGTGTCGAACGGCCGCTTGTGGCCGGTACGAGACCGCCGTCATACATGCCGGATGCCGGACTTCATCGCGTGTTCATGGCAGCGGCAACGAGCGATCAGTCTTGCAACGCTTCAGCGGAAGCACCTTCGCCGAATAAATCCGTACGACTTCACCGGCGCCATTGTCGACATCCATGTCGATGCAGGCGCATCCGTAACCATGTCCGCCCGCATTGGTGACGACCCAATCACGCGAGGTCATGTCAGGGAGATCGTCGAATCCTGGAACCGGCCTCTCTCCCATAACGGAAAGTGTCCAACTTCCATCCTTGTCGACGAGCCACCAGTTGGCGGGGGTGGGGTTTTGCAACCAACCGCAGCGATTTTCCCGAGTGCTCGCAACCGCATGAGGACAGAGTAATGCTGCCGAGATGCAAACGGAGAACGTGCGTACTACCTGACCGAGAGTCATGAAAGAGGAAGATCAGAGATAGTTTGTTGACGATCTACAACTTGGGATCGAGTGACGGCTCATGGTCGGAAGGCGAAGATGGCGCCGAGCCTACCCATCTCTGTCGTTGCACGTCTCGTCATGCAATCGGCGGCGGCGGAGATGCCGTGCTCATTAGTTTATTTGCGAAGGTCTGTGGCGCTTCGACGACTGTTGCCGACGTTGCAGTTACGCGGGTCCGATCAGCACGTCGGCAGGAATATGCAGCGCATCGTGCAGCTTGCGGATCATAGAGAGGCTCAACGCGCGCCGGCCGGCGAGCACCTCATACACGCGGTTGCTGTTCCCGATGTACGGTTGCATGTCGGAGACCGACAGGCCCGCCTGTTCCATCCGAAATTTGATCGCCTCGATCGGGTTCGGCACCGCCATCGGGAAGTGCTCGGCCTCGTACTTCTCAACGAGGATCGCTAGAATCTCCAACTCGTCGCCTTCTCGCGTGCCTGAAGCAGGATCCACGTCGACGAGCGCGGACACCGCCTTCAGGGCGGCCTCGTAATCGGCCTCGGTTCGAATCGGGTGAATGTCCATCTCGTTACTCCATTTCTACGGTTGCCGCATCGACCTTATCGTATTGCGCGTGCGTGCCGATAAACTTCACGTACACCACGCCGATCTGGTAGGCCACGGCGACGATCAACCGGAAGTCGTTGCCCTTGATGTTAAAAACCACGCGGTTCCGACCGACGAAGCTGGCGCTCGCGTACTGGTCCTTGATGTTCTGCGGGGTCTTCCAGTTGGCCTTCGACGCTTCCGCATACCACGCCAACAACGCCTGTTCGGCTTGCGCGTGACGCCCGATGAAGTCGAGCAAGGTTCTTTTGGCAACGATTCGCATTCGTTGCATTTTAGTCCCATTTTGGGACTAACGCAACACAGAGTAGCCTCGGCTATGTAGCCGAACGTCGCTTCCTGGTCGATCCCGGAAATCGGAGCCCGCGGACCATCGTGTGTCGCCGAGATGGCACGAATTTCCGGGGCCGACCCGAAGCCGACGGTCGAGCCACTACAGCTTCAACGGCAGCTATCCGAGTTGTCCGGTCATCCACGCTGGCTCTTCACGAGCAGCATAATCGGCCTTTGCCGTCATTGGAATGGGCCGGGTTCCACGTGAGCAATGTGGCAGGTTGCTGACGGTGACAGCGTCAAGCAGGCGGACGGCAGCATTCTGCGTCCGTGAACTCACATTTCGCCCCGAAGCTGCCGCCAGCCCCCCGAATTGCCGAGCGGCAGCTTTCTGCGTGTTGCCGCCATCTCACCACCGGCGATGGGATCGCGATGCGATTTGTCTTCGACTGAGTAACGAGTCGTCAAAAGCTGTTAATACGTTCCTGCAGATCCTTGGTGATCCCTTCGAGCCCAGGATAGATAAAGCTATGCGTCACCCCAAAGAGAGCAAGCTCACGCTTTATATCCATCCTCGCCGAGAACGGGATATGAAATTTCCTTATTCTGCCCCACCACAGCGGTGCATGTGGCTTTTGCTGAATCGAGAAGAGGCCGCATTGCGAAGTTATTCGAGGACTAACGTGACTTGGAAAGAACACGCCATCACTAGTAAACGGGTCGCAATTTTTTGTGTCGAGAGGTTGATGTTTGACGCGCATGACATAAAATGCCGCGTCTCCGTTGTAATCTGGCGAATTTACCCTCTCACTCCGCAACCAAGAATCATCCACAAATTCGGATACCGCAAAATACAACGCAACAAGCGGATTCGTTGTCCAATCTAGTAGGCGAGTGGGCAAGCCATGATGCTGCGCGAGTGCCAGCCAGTCCCAATCATCGCTCGGCGGCGAAATAAGATGCGGGCGAGCAGCGGCCTTGAATCGTTGAAAAGCTTCGCGCTCGTCGATTATAGTGACTGGGTACCGGAGATCAAGGATTAGTTTCCCGGGCTCAGCCTCCTTCGGCTCACTTGTTACACGACCAATTTTTGGAATCAACGAATAGTCGTTGCGCCGCTCGCCACGAAAGTAGTGGCCGTCGTCCAGAGATATATCTTTCAGGATAGCGCGTACATCTTCAAACGAACAAAGCTCGTGTTTCGTATCTATCATTCAATTCCCCTTGATTAGATTTTCTCTTACGTGACGAACCGTTTAGACGGTTTATGCCAGCCCGACATTTTGCCTTGTATTTGGTCACAAGTCCCCAGGGACGAATCTCTTTCCGATACCTCATCAGGTGGTCGACGCTCAGTTCCGCATGATTATGCGGAACTAGCCCGCGGCCTCGACGAAAGAGCGCGTCTAATCTACATTGGTTAGGCGGCGCACCCGACTAGGTTCAAAACGATACGGTCTGTGGCGTGGCCGTCTATTCGAACGCCTCGCAGGCCGGCAGTCCGGGGAGCAAAAATCTCCGGCGGCCGACGGCCTTCGCGGCAAAGCAGACGTCCGAATGACACGATCTGAGCAACGATGGATGTCGCCTACTGGCCGCTCTGCGTCCGACGACCGAGCGCGGCGATCGCCGCAGCGGCGCGCCTCATGCAAAAGGCATAACGCGACCCACAACAGCCATTGGTGCCAGCACCATGTCAATGGCGGCTTTCACGATGTTGGGGACATGGCGAAGGGCTGCGATGACCAGCGCCTTCTCGCCCGGTGCGATCATCCGCAAGTTGCGGCGCGTCCCATTCTGAACGTCTGCTTCTTTGTGAACCGATTTTTTCGGTGATGTATGAGTGCAACAGGTGCCGGACGGGAGCCCCTTCCCTTCGGGGCCACCCGGTTCGCCGGCCGCTATTGATAGGCATGATATTGTGTGCGGAATGTTCGCTAGGGGAGGCTACGATGCAGGATGCAGTGCCATTTCCGTTTGCCGTTGAGGACTCGGCTTTCATGTCCAGTTTTGGTCAGCGCGTAGCGCAAAAGGTTTCAGACCTACGTAGCGAATACATGTCCAATGAGAACACTCAAAGGTTTATGCACGGCACCGACTGGCAGCCTCATAACAGCAGTGCTCCTGATGAGGTATCAAAGCTTCAGAAACACAGCTTCTACGTCACGTTGTCAAAACAGCAGGTCATCGACGCGGACCTGAGCGCTCTCTTCAAAAAAATTGAGGACTTGGCGGCGGAAATCGATGCGTCGACCCGCCAAATGCTATATCAAACTGTGTCCGCGGCTGCGGAAGGTGTCGGGAATGTAGTGAGTGGAGGAGGAAAGTTGCCGGGTGAAGCTTTCTACGAGATGATCGAACGCTTGGAGTTTGGTGTCGACAAAAATGGAGAGCCTACGTTGCCGCAGATACATGCCGGGGCTGAGACGCTTCGGGCGCTCAGGGACGATCCGTTACATAGCGATACAGAGTTTAAGAAACGGCTGGAGTCGCTGATAGAAACCAAGAAAGACCATGCTCGTGCTAGGGAGGCGAACCGTGTCGCTCGATTTAAACGCGGCTGAGGTTCGTGGCCGTCGCGTGCTGCTTTGCATCGGCTGCGACAAGTATGAAAATCTTGGGCAACTAACTGGCGCCGAAAACGACGCTCAGGATGCGTATGGGATATTTACCAATCCGTCGTTCGGAGATTATCCCCAGGAAGACGCGCGCCTGCTGCTGTCTCCCGATGTGGCGACTGTAAATCGAACTCTAATTGACTTGTTCCGGTCGCGGACTGCGGTGGATACCTTTACTTTGTTTTTCGCTGGTCACGGTGGCGTGATACGAGGGACTTACTACCTTGCGCTGCGCGAAGCGGACCTCGCGATGATGTCGACCTCCGCGCTCTCGCTTTCCGCAGTTTTTCAGGCCATCAACGACGTCGCGCCGGCGCAATGCAACATTATCCTGGACGCATGTCAGGCTGGTGGCCTTGTGTCGGATCTGGGCGCACTGTTGAAGCCGGAATTGATCGGCGACGCGAACACGTCGGGGGTTTCGATTTTCGCGTCCTCGGCTGCCAACCAGACCGCCGATGAAACAGACGGCAGCGGCGTGGGAACAAGAGCGCTCCTTGATGTGATCGCAGGAGAAAAAGTTGTAAACACGCGCAGCCCTTTTCTCGACTTGATCGACGCCGGACGTGTGGCTTCTTTTGAGGTGGCTTCTGCGGGCGGCCAGATCCCGGTCGTGTGGGGTGCCAACTTGTACGGTCAATCCCGTTTTTCGCGGAATCCGCACTACGACGGAAATCAAGCTTCGGCGATTCACGATATGACCCGAATCGTCCCAATATCGACAGCAGGCCGAACGATATCCGGAGCTGCACAGCAGATTTGGCGCCTCTATCACGCCGAGCCTGAAACGATTACTCCCAAAGCGTTGCAAGCGATGCTGCAGCCCGTTGTCGACAAGTTGCATGCTGATCCGCAATCAGCAACCCAGTTCGTACAGGGTGTATGCACCGCCATAATCCCAAAATTGCGAGGCACAAGTAATTCTTTTGCGGTCGTCGAAACCATTGGCACCTGCATTTCGACGCTCCTCGCTTTTGCTGGTGACGAAGGGGCGGTGGATGTTGCCATTTGTGAGCTTGTTTCTGAACTGACACTTGAACTTACGATCGCGTTGCAGGACGTTCTTGCGCATCTGGAAGCGAAGTCTGATTACCTTTTAATCAATTCAATTTCGGATCTGTTCTACCTACCGTTGCGGTTGACTCGTCTGCTCGGTTGGGCAGGGGCCCTGCTGTACTTTTATGAGCAGTTACTCGAACCCCATGAAAGCGCCTCCACGTTAGTCAGTCGCTTAGCCACTCTGTTGCTTGAGAATTATCCGCTGTCCATGACAGGGATGAGCGACAGTGAAACTCCCTACATATTGGTGTTCGCGAATGCAGCACTTTCGCACGATATGACAGAGCAGGCCGAGATGTTGATAGGAATGCTGTTCAACAGTATCCTTTCCGCCAGGGGCGCGCTCGCATCTCCGTCGATAAACCCCGAAGATGTGCTGTCGTATCTACATGCCCGCATTACGGGGAACTTCGGTGACTGCCAAGGGGCGATCGCGCGACCCTGCGAAAGCCTCTCTTTGGTCTTGTTACTCGCTGCTCGCTACGGGCTGGCCGAGGAATGCGATGGGCATCTTCAAACCTTGGATCACTTGACGCACTGCATTTTCCTACCCGATTCTCATCTAGAATTCGCAAAACCTGTAATACGCAACGGTCGCAATCACGTTTTCCAGATTGGGCACAAGGTATGGCAAGCGGCAGACCTTGTCCAGCGATGGCGAGAAGCGTGTGTGCCGCAATTGGAAGCTGACGTTTCCATTCGACATGCAAGCGTACGTATGGCTGCTACCTGCGCCGCACTGGTGTTTCCGGATCGCAGCCCATGGTTTATTGCGAAGGATTATTTCTCGGCTTTGAATGCTCCTGGCTGAATGATGTTCTAACGAGGCGAAAAACCACGTACGCCTTTTTCAGGCGCTAGTCTTTCTCACAACCGGTCATTCGTGGTGCTGCGAAACCAGTGTGGTGATTACCTTTCTGCCCGACTGATTCAAACAACGGTATGAGCGGGCGAGCGGCTATTCTCGATGCGAAGCCGACACACGAATGTCGATTTGCGTCGATGGACGAAAGGCACTTATTGGCCGCGTTTCGCCTCACGGCCGAGCACGACGCTCGGCTCCGGATGTCAAAGGTACTTGAACTTCTCGACCTGAACTTTCCCACTGAGTCGGCCGGCCTTGAACTGGACCGGTTCCGTCGTGTTCGCAGCTGTTCGCTCCAAAATCCACGGCACCGGTCTGTAGGTCGTGAGCCTACCGCCGATCTGAAGATCAAGGGTCTCATATTCTTTTACGCGAACAGGTGTGCGCCCGATCCATTCCCAATGCTCGGGCACAATCCGCTTTGCTAGAACGCTAGCTGTACCCGTCTGGGTCTTCACACCGGCAAAGTTCGCGAAATCGAACATTGCTTTGGCCGCACACACAAGGATGATTGCATAGAGGAAAAAGAACATGCACGCGGCTGCCGGCAGTCCACGATCTAGCAACGTGAATGGAAGTCGCGCGATATTTAGCAGAACCACCACTGAACTCCCGCTTTGAGTGAGACCGATGCGTCGCGCCGAGCAAACCTCCGACGAGATGCGCGATTGTCGACGATTCGCGCCGGTATGTCGAACGACTGATTGTGGCCGGCTACCGCTTGGCGAGCTTCGCATGAACCAAGGGTGCATCGAAGTAGGGCGGCCGGCTGAGTGCGACCCACAACTGCCTTTCGACCCAATGCGAGAGCTATGTCCGGTAGCAAGGTGGAACGGCCATCCGCGCGGTGTCTCGGCTGGCAAGTTGTCGGCCATAGCTGACGGTCGGTGATCCGCGGCTCCGCGGCGGCTGTGCGCTCCATTCGCCAGCAGACACAGGTGGGCCGGATGATGGAGCGACGGCGGCGGAAACCCTAATCGAGGGCAAAGAAGTAAGGAAGGTGGAAATTATGAATGTTCGGCATGTTGAAAGATTCGTTGTCCTGCTCGCGCACTCGGCTTTCTTCGGGGAGATTTTCGTCCCGTTTACTATCTATGAGTGCGCGCAACGATACAGTAACTAGATCGACCAGAGAATTCTGAACCTGTTCAATATCCGATATAAGGTTTTCCAGTCCTGTCTGCCAGTTAGCAGGATCTGCTCTATAGTAAAATGATGTCGCCGTCATAACACTGGATGTCAGGAATAACGTACTCATGGCAAGATCACCACGAATCATTTCGAACCCAATCTCGTTGGTTCTTATTTCCTCCACCCCTCTC
This sequence comes from Trinickia sp. Y13, assembly GCF_029522115.1. Taxonomy (GTDB): domain Bacteria; phylum Pseudomonadota; class Gammaproteobacteria; order Burkholderiales; family Burkholderiaceae; genus Trinickia. The sequence goes on from NZ_JAKWFK010000009.1 coordinate 140,776, forward strand.
CGAAGCTGCTCAAAGGTGCCGAAATGCATGGCATCCATATTTCTAGCGTCGGACAGCCACTTGCAGCCGGACGCATCTGCGTTGAATTTCTTTAGCAAGGATCTGCCACGGTCCTCGCCAATTAAGGAAAAGCAGCGCTTGAATAAAAATTCCTTGACATCGCGATTACCATTTATCGTCTTCTGTGTCTCATGGAGTTTCCCAGCATGAAGGCGCGCGAAAAGTATGGTCTGAAACATGTTCGCATCCTTTATCGCTTGAGGCTGATCCATGGTGCCCTTGCTGACAAACGCGAATTTCGCCAACGCCATCGTTTCGTTGTATATATGCCCGAGCATATTTAGGGCATATATTTCTCGATCTGAAAAATCCGCCAATGCGGAATATGGTATTTCCAAATGCCTCGTATTATGATTATTCATTATGTTTGCAACCGAGCAAGAATGGAATATGTAAACGACAGCACTTAGGCGCACCGCAGTACGCCACTGCCTGCAAGTCCAGACAGCATACAGGCCTTCGAGAACGATAGGGCAAGCAGCCTCGGGCCAACAGAATCGCCGCGCAAAAGAAAAAAGCGACCTCAGGAGTCGCATTAATGGCACTGCCAAGAGAAGGGCCGTTGCATTACCTGAGAGGCTTATGATGCTAAGGCAATGCACCGCAGCAGGTGCTGTCCTGGGACAACGACCCGTGTCGTACCACCGCACACCTCCGCCCTCGTCCTTCTCTTCGAGTGCACGCTTGGCCTCGGTGCGCGCGAGCCCACGGCCAAGCTCCGCCCAGAGTTGCAGGCTCCCATGAATCTCCATGACCTGCAAGGCTGCGCCGCCTCGATGGCAGCGCTGCGCGTGGTGTCCGATGGTGCCGTGAGGGGCAGGCGCGCGAGCAGTCTGCCCGTTCCTGCAATGTCATCGGATACATGATCATTCTCCTGGGACGTCGGGCGTCCCGGTCCTTGCCATGACCGTGCCTGTGGACGGCGTAACGCCAGGGGTGGGGGTTACGTGTGCCTGCACATGGCGCACGTGACGCCCGGGGAAGAAATCTTGCAGAGATCGAGGGTGCGGAAGCGGCGGGTGGTTTGACAAAGAAACCGCATCCTCATAGAATTCATAAAACTTTATGAATGGGGTGTGCGCATGAGCGAAACCGGCGATTACGTCGATCCCGAAGACTACGAAGACGGTGAGCACGACGACGAACAAGAAAATCTCCCGGCGCCGTCTCAACCCAAACTTCCGCAACTCTTTCGTGATCTGGGCCTTGGCAGCGTAAGCACTAAGGATACGTTTACGATGAAATATTCGGAAGGAACCCTCAAGGTTTCCGTCAAACGCCGCGATGGCGTAACGCAAACGGTTCAGCGCAATGTGTCGTCCGGCTTCCGGTCAATGACTGAGTTCGACCCTTCCGAAATGCACGACAAGGCGAACCGCAACGACGAAATCCGCAGGCGATATAGAAAGGGCGCGACACAGCAGGATCTGGCCGAAATCTTTGGCTTGTCGCAGGCAATGATCAGCAGAATCATCGCGGAAGGATGAGAAGAAGGCGTATTGGCTGTATTTACCTATAACGCACGAGAAACTGCCTAATGAGCCTACCGCTGGTGTTAGAAGTGCAACGTATGGCTGTCGATCAGACTTCATCGGTCGTACAACTGGTTCGTACCGCGAAACTCGTAGCAACGAAGCTCTCTTTGACCGACGCAACAGGCTGGATAGATCGCGAACTGAACGGCTACCCAAATCTTCGTTCCTTGCCAAAATATCGGATTTTCGCAGGTCAGTGCCGCGCTCGAAATCCTTTTCACGGATGGATACCCGCCCAGTTCCCAAACGCTGAACTGCACGACCTCTTTTCGGAAGCGCGCGTCGGTCAGTCTCTTGGATCGATGGAACCACTGCTAGCAGACGACAGTGGCTATCTCACGATGCAGTATCCATTCGAATTGGAGAAAGGGCTGAGAGAATTGTTTGCTACGGATATGCAGTTTTCTATCAGATTGTCGAAAGGCAATGTGACTGGAATTTTCGACGCAGTTCGAAATTTAACGCTCGACTGGAGTTTGCAACTTGAGCAAGCGGGTGTTCTCGGCGAGAACATGTCATTTACGAGTATCGAAAAGCTGGAAGCAAAACCTGTGAGCCAACAATTTTTCATCCAAAATGTCGGTGTGATCGGCAATCTCTCGGACAATGCCACGGTAACCAACAATCAGACTGTGAACGGACCGCTATCTATACCAGGCGTTCTCGATCTGGTCTCGCAAGCGAAGTCATCGATTTCAGCGCTCCCTCCGCAGACGCAGGCAGACGTTGCACCGGTTCTCGCTGAACTTGAGGGCGAAGCACGACAGTCCGTGCCCGACCAATCCAAAATGCGCTCTCTGCTTGCCTCAGCAAAAACCATCTGCGAGGGGGCGATGGGCAACTTGGTAGCGACTGCAATCACTGTGGGCATTACAGCGCTACTCGCTGCGCCGAAATAGCTGAAACGCAGGGGTCTTAGCGAGTTATCGGCCCCTGCCGCGACCTAGAACAGGCGACAATAGCCTCAGTCATGTAATCGCGGGGTGCATATGGCAATTGAAATCGACGCGGAGACCGAGCTTAAGCTGCTTGAAAATTCGATGCGTGATGTAATTCAGCTCGTTCTCAAGAATAAATTCGGCCCGCAGTGGCCGAACAACCTGAAAGTGAGTGCAGAGAGAATTACAAGGTGGAAGGAACGGCTGGAGGCCGAGAAAAAAAGGCTCTCTGGAAAGGCACTTGATGGCCGACTGCTTTACTATTCCGACTTCTACGATATTAATACAATCGTCAAAAAGCATTGGAACGATGGATTTAGTGATGTATTTGACGATCTTAAAACGATAGAGGTGTTTCTAGGACAAATGGAGAAACTGCGCGATCCCAATGCGCACAGACGGGAACTTACGAGTCAACAGAAATGCTTGATTGCGGGCATTTCCGGGGAATTGCGAATCCAGATTATGCAGTACCGTGGCAAAGGGGAAAACGTGGATAGTTATTTTGCGGTTATCGAAGCGATCAAGGACAATCTGGGAAATAGCTATCCGTGTCCCCAGGGCGGCAACATGGTGGTTGCAGAGCAGATACTGCATGTCGGTGACACGATTGAATTCTACGTCACTTCAACTGATCCCAACGGTGGGGAGCTTGAGTACTCGATTGCACGCACTGGCAAGCCGGAAGATTGGCAGAAGGAAAATCACAAGACGATCACGCTGACTGAAGAGTACATCGGGAAAATATGTGATTTCAGCATAAGGATTCGCACCGGTAAGCCTTATACGGCACTCAACGGTTACGACGACATTGTGTCCTTTCGATACATCGTCTTGCCAGTTCAGAAGTGACTCGTCAGCTATTGTGTGCGTAGGTCCTTCGTCAGGTTCCGACGTATTGCAGCCGTTCCAACGGCAGGTTTCGCCGCTCGCTGAACGGCAGGTCGTGGCCGATTCTCGACAAATCGAACGGTGCTGTGAGGCGTCGGCAGTTGAGGCGACCCGCATCAAGCTGCCGTCGAGCAGCCCGGCGTATGCGTCCGTGCCTGATGCCGAGAAGTTGACGGCTTGGGAGGCGTTGCGGAAGTGGCCGGCGAGGTAGCTTTACTCAACGCAAATGCTCCCGCGCATCAGTGGCGGCCCGACGAGTGTCTCCCATCAACCAAGTGACAACTCCAACTCGACCCCCGAGTCGTTGACGCGTGGTGCGACTTCCCGACCCTCGCCTTCTTCGAAACGAACAAGCCCATATTGCTCCATTGTTCGAAGCGTTCGCGATAGATTGGATTTCGCTCGGCCGGAGCGTTCGGCCAACTCGGTCAGCGATGCCGGCTTCGTCTCCGCGATCAGTGCAAGCGACGACCGGTTTCTGTCGGAAAGCCCCTGCGCTAGCGTCTTGAGAGACTGGAACCAAACCCTGGGCTCGTCGGGGCTGGGAATGTACTCGCCTATGGCGATTGCCATTGTCCGAGCCTTGTGTTGCGCCAATGATGCAATCCCGACCTTCAATAGGTTAGCTGTACCCATGCCGACTGCTCCTTCTCGCTACAATCGCTTCGACTTCCGCCCAGATGTCCGCTAGCAATTTTGCGGCGTCTTCATAGACATAGAAACGAATTTCGGGGCCACGATGTTTGTGGTCATATTCGACGCGCCTACGCCCGCCTGGTCCTGAGCCCTCGCGGATGGGATGGGCGTTATCGAAGCCCATTAGGCGAGCGCCGATCGCGGATAGGGTGGACACTCGGTCGCAGCGGTCGGCGTGCGGCACACCGGACGCGCTATACTTTCGCGCTTTCATAGCACTGCCTCCAGGCGCCCAGGATCACCTCATGAGCACATTGCCCCCGTGCCCCCAATGCCATTCCGAGTTCACTTACGAAGATGGCGCGATGCTCGTCTGCCCGGAATGCGGGCATGAATGGTCGGCCCAGGCCGCGACGCCGGTCGATGCGGGCGCACGCGTTTATCGCGATTCGGCCGGCAATCTTCTGCAGGATGGAGACACCGTCACGATCATCAAGGATTTGAAGCCGAAAGGCTCGAGCGGCGTGATCAAGATGGGGACGAAGGTGAAAAACATCCGTCTCGTGGACAGCGATCACGATATCGACTGCAAAATCGATGGGTTCGGCGCGATGAGCCTGAAATCGGAATTCGTGAAGAAGGCGTGAGCCGGGCGTGCTCTCGCCGGTGAGATACGTTTGCCCGGTGTAGTCTGCTGCAATCGTTTCGTTCGACAAGGCTTCACCGACGGAACGATGATCGACGGCACGCGCGTCGTCGTACATCACACGGCTCAGCCCGTATCCGCCGACACCACGCGGGTGACCTATCGGACGGAAATCACCGGGGCGAATGCTAGCGAATTCGGCCCTATCGTTACAGGCGATTTCGGTCAAGTGCTGGCGGCGTTGAAATGCCTGGCCGAAGTGCCGCTAACAGCCGGTCAGTGATACCGGGAACCGCACGGTCCCACTTATCCATTGGACATAGCGCCGTGCCGGCGGTCGATCCGGCGGGTAGAATCGCGGGCACTGTGCGCAATGCTTCGCACCCCATCATCGAATCTGCCATGACCGTCACGCCCCATCTGCCGCCCGATGCCGCAACCGATCTTCCCGCCGACGAGCACGTCGCCGACACGCCAGAAGCCGTTCATGAGGACCGGCTATGGTGCGACGGCGGCTGGACCGCTCGCGTGATCAAGAACGAGGATGACGACGGGTGGGCCGTCGAGATGATCAAGGACGGCGAACCCGAGCCCGCGCTCGTCGGTCCCTGGACCATGGGCCGCAACAAGAAGGACCCGAAGCCGCTCGATACCGCGGCGTTCAATACGCTCGTGAAAACGGCATCCGAAGTGTTGCGTCGGCATGAGCAGCAGTTGCGGGCGCAATTGCATCGGCGCGTGAGCGTGGCGGCTGCATCGGGCGATGGCGAATTGGACGTCACGCTCGACATCGTGCCGGAAGAGGATGAGCCCTATGCATTGCTCACCGCTTTCGACGCCTTCGGCGAGCAACTCGCGCAGGTGCAAGTGGCGGTCAACTTCAAGCTCAGTCGCGCGAGCGCTGCGAGCTGGGTGGAGAACGGGTTTCGTCGTCCGGGGTGAGCGCGGCCTTTGCGTCTATGACGGAGCCGCATTGATCAGGTGTTTGGCCTCCTTGCGCAGGACTAGGCGCCGAAGGCACTGCCCCGAGTCTGCTGCGCGAGAATCCGTCCGGTCGCTCGTCTGGCCGCGCCCGTCGCGTGGCAAGGCCTTTCCCTCGGCACAGTCGATGCGCCTCCGAACGTAGGCACATGGATTGCTCTCGTCAATGCACGGCGCATGCGAGCGGTCCGCGCTCGGGATTCGAGCGAACGCGCGCGTACGCCGGGATGGCCGATCGTCAACGCCGCAGGGCGGGCGCCAACGCCAGTGCCTGACGGCCCGTCTTGCCAAGGGAGAGTTCTCATGACACGACTTATCGCACTCGTTTTACTGGGGAGTACCGTCTTGCTGACGGCCTGCAATACCGTTGCCGGGGCTGGCGAAGACATTTCGAAGGGCGGTCACGCCATCACCAACTCGGCCGAGAAGCACTCCGACTAGGCGGGCGGAGTCGCGGTGGCCTAGCCCCAAGCGGGTGGGTTTCACCGCAAGCGCAGTGGGCGGTCGAACGGCATCGACCCGCTCCGTTCTTTTGCAGGGCCGCGTTCCGCCACGAACGCGGCCCGATATCGCGCAAGAAAGCAGTCACGCTCGCGTCTTCGGATAATCCGTTGCGGCTTGTTTGAACGATCGCGACCACGCATTCTTCCTATCCTCGAAGTGCCCTTTGCCTGGGCAGTCTGCCGAAATTTCTCGGAGGCTGCGACGGATGGTTGCGCGCACAACCATGAGACAACGGCTGCGTCAACGTGCCGCAGTCGTCGCGGGCCGCAAAAGCGCCGCTTTTGACCCCTAAACCTCAAGTTCCTCGTAAGCACGCCGTTAAATGGCTGAGGGCGCGGGTGGCGCGACCAAACGCCACGCCGCTTGCCGCACCTGCTCACGATTTACCTGAGGATTGTCATTGATGCGTAACAACGTGCCTGTTACTTCGCACGAATACGAGTTGTCCGACGATGCGACATTGATGTCCACCACCGACACTCAAAGCCGCATCACCTATGCGAACGCGGCGTTTGTCGAAGCGAGCGGTTTCGCATTGGACGAGTTGGAAGGCGAGCCGCACAACATCGTGCGTCATCCCGACATGCCGCAAGAGGCGTTCGCCGATATGTGGGCGACGCTCAAAGGCGGCGAGCCGTGGACGGCGCTCGTGCAAAACCGGCGCAAGAACGGCGATCACTATTGGGTACGCGCCAACGCAACCCCCATCGCACGCGGCGGCCGCACGGTCGGCTACATGTCGGTGCGCACGAAACCCTCGCGCGAGGAAGTCGCTGCGGCGCAAACGTTGTATGCCGCCATGCGCGAGGGCCGCGCAGGCAACCGGGCGCTGCATAAGGGCGTTCTCGTGCGCACGGGATGGTTGCGCTGGACTAGCGCGCTCAAGACGATGTCCGTCCGGTGGCGTATCCGCAGCGCATCGATCGCGCTACTGCCGGTGCTCGTCGGCGCCGCGGCGGCGGGCGCGCAAAGCGGGATAGGGCTCGCGGTATTCACCGCGCTCGCTGCCGTTGCGCTTTGCTGCACGTCGCTCTACTTGGAAGCGCAACTCGCGAGGCCGCTCGAGCGTCTGCGGCGGCATGCGCTCGACGTGGCCTCGGGGCAAGGCCGCCAGGCGGAGGAGCTCGGCCGTGTCGACGAAATCGGCATGACCCTGCGCACGGTCAATCAACTGGGCTTGATGTTCCGCTGGCTCGTCGACGACGTGAGCGAGCAAGTGCGCCAGGTGCAACAGTCGATCAACGAGTTCGCGCAAGGCAACGTCGATCTGAGTTCGCGCACCGAGCAAGCGGCATCGAGCGTGCAGCAGACGGCCTCGTCGATGACGCAAATGACCTCCACCGTAAAAAGCAATGCGGAGACGGCGGCGGCCGCGAACCAGCTGTCGAGCACGGCGAGCAAGTCGGCCACGGCGGGCGGCCAGGCGGTGTCGGAAGTCGTTCACACGATGAACGACATCACGAACAGTTCGCGCAAGATCGCCGACATCATCGGCGTGATCGACGGTATCGCGTTCCAAACGAACATTCTTGCGCTCAATGCGGCGGTCGAGGCGGCGCGCGCCGGCGAGCAGGGCCGCGGCTTCGCGGTCGTGGCGGGCGAAGTGCGCAGCTTGGCTCAACGCAGCGCACTGGCAGCCAAAGAGATCAAGATGCTCATCGACGCGAGCGTCGCGAAAGTCGAATCGGGCTCGAAGCTCGTCGATGACGCGGGCCGCACGATGGACGACATCGTCGCGCAGGTCAAGCGCGTGTCCGACCTCATCGCCGAAATCAGTTCGGCCACGAACGAACAAAGCGCCGGCGTCGTCCAAGTGGATCGCGCGGTCAGCGAGCTAGACAACATCACGCAGCAAAACGCGGCGCTCGTCGAACAGAGCACGGCGGCGCTCGCGAGCTTGAGGCAGCAGGCGACGCGCTTGGTCGACGCCGTCGGCGTGTTTCACTGACGGCGGGCGCGCCGCGTCACTTCGATTCGCCGGACCGAGCAGCGCGGTCTTCCGGCGCATCGTCCTTGCCCACGGCCCGGCGAATCGCATGTTTGGTGGCGTAGTAGCCGGTGCGCGCACCGCTCGCGATGGCATGACCCGCAGCCTTCGCCGTGCTCGCGACGCCGTGCGCCGCTTCACGCGCCCCTTCGCCGACTTTTTTGCCGGCGGTTTTGATGTCTTGTTTTGCTTCGTGCGCCGTTTCTTTGACGCCGGCATGAACGGCGGGAGTCAGCATCGAACAAATCAACGCTGCGGCCAGCAAGCGACGGGTATGCTTCATCGACTTCTCCTTTTATACATCGTTGGATTGGGTGACGGCTCTCGCATGCGTGTCGGCGTCGAGGATGACGGCGGCTCGCCCTGCTAGTAGCACGCGCTCGTCACAGTGCACGGTGAACCGGTAAAGGACCGTGTTGGCATCGCCGCCGATGCGTTGGGCGCTGACGGCGAGCGGTGCGTCGAACGTGTCGAGCCGGTCGACATGGGTTTGCACGCTGCGCACGCTCGCGAGGAAGCCCGCGCGCGGGCGGCCGGACGCCGCGCCTAGCACGGCGCCATGCACGGCCATCGCTTGCGCCGCGTACTCCACGCCGCAAACGGCGCCGAGCCGGCCGTTCAAGCGCAGCGGGTTGTGCGCGTCTCGGTGCGTCGTTGCGCTGCATTCGATCGTTTCGTCGTCCCAGCGCACGACTTCGTCGAGCAGACACATTGCATCGCTGTGAGGGATGTGCGCCGCAATCCAAGCGTGATCGAGCGGCGGTTCGAGCGGACGTTCGAATGAAGGCGTCGTAGTCATAGCGGGGCAGGTTGCGGACGGGCGCTCACGGGCGCGATGTCGATCCGCACACGCAGATCGTCGAGATAATCGAGCACGACGGTCGCGGCCTGTCGCGCGGCCACGGCCTCGAGCAACGGCAACGCCCGGGCCGCCGGATTGTCGAGCCGCAGCATCTCGAGCGGCGGCGATGCGAGCGTGGTGGGCGGCGCTTCGGTCAATTGCGCGTCGATGCGGGCGAGCGTGCGCGCGCTGGCGGTCGGCGCGAGCACGAGGGCGACGCCGAACGCATCGCGGGTAGGGCGCACGGCGCTCAGTGGTGGCGGATACTCGGTGTCGGCTGCGATCAGCAGCGCGTCGTGCGCATCGACGGCGACCTGGCAAAGGCTTTCGAGCAACCCGGCGGCGAAGCTGCCGTCGTACGCGCACAGCACGTTCGATGCGGGCATCGCACGTACGGCGATGCTCCAATAGCCCGCCGGTGCGTTATGCACCGAGTTGTGAAAACGCGTGGGCGAGATGTAGCGATCGTCTCCCGCCAGCATCTCGCAGATCGCATGGCAGTTCTGACCATCGCCGCCCGACGAAGCAAAGACGCTGCAAAGCTGGGCCGGATCGCGTTCGGCCGCTTGCGCGGCTTCGCTGCCCACCGCCAGCGTCAACTTGACCGGTAGACTCGTGCGGCGGCGCTCGGCTGCCGGTAGCGAGGCCGGCGCCGGAATGACGGCGGGCTCGCGCACGTACTCGGCCGCGCCGGTCAAGACTTGCGCGGCCTGCGGCCAATTGGCGAGCCCCGGGCCGATGAGCCCGATGCCATCGATATAGGCGTGCAGATGCGTCATCGTTCGCCGCTCCTTTCATGGATGAGATCCGCGCGGCCCAGCACCAGGCTGCAGTTGGTGCCGCCGAAGCCGAACGAGTTGCTGAGAACCGAGCGCAGCGGCGCATCGCGACTTTCGAGGACGTAGCGAAGATTCAACGCCGGATCGGGCGTTTGGGTGCCGATGCCCGCAGGCATGAACTGGTAACGCAGCGCGAGGGCGCAGATCACCGCCTCGAGCGCACCCGCCGCGCCGAGCGTATGGCCCGTCGCGCCTTTGGTCGAGTTGCACGGCGTGCCGTCGAACAATGCGTTGACCGCCAGGCTCTCCGCCGCATCGTTGCCCGGCGTCGCCGTCCCGTGCAAATTGATGTAGTCGATATCGGACGCAAGCAGGCCGGCGCCGGCCAGCGCGCCTTCGATCGCCAGGCGCGCGCCAAGTCCTTCGGGGTGCGGGCTCGACATGTGGTGCGCATCGTTGGACTCGCCGATGCCGAGCAGCATGATGGCGTCGCCGTGCGCATCGGGACGAGCGCCGCTGGTTGGCTGCGGGCGCTCGAGCAAAGCGAATGCGGCCGCTTCGCCGATGGAGATGCCGCGGCGTTCGACGTCGAACGGCCGGCACGGCTCACGGGAGAGCAACTCCAGCGAATTGAAGCCGTACAGCGTCGTCAGGCAGAGCGAATCGACTCCGCCCACGATAGCCGCGTCGATCAGTCCTGCTTCGATCATGCGCCGAGCCGAGCCGAATACCTTCGCCCCCGACGAGCATGCCGACGAAATCGACACGGCGGGCCCTTGCAGCGCGCAGTAGGCGCGCACGAATGAGGCGAGCGCGTAGCAGTTGTGCGTTTGCGCATAGTGGAAGTGCGCGGGTAACGCCCCGCTTTGGGCATCGCGCTGGCGATAGGCTTGTTCGGTCTCGAGGATGCCCGAGGTGCTCGTGCCGACGAAGACGCCGACGCGCGTCGCGCCGTAGCGTGCCCTCGCCGCCGCGACGGCCTCGGCGAACCCGTCTTGCGTGAGACCAAGCTGTGCGAGCCGGTGATTGCGGCAGTCGAATTCGCGCAGATCGGCGCGCACGGGCTCGTCGTCGATGCCATCGACGGCGCCGGTCCACGTGACGAGATCGGCGCGCTCGAAACGGCAGGGCGCAAGGCCGCTGCGCTGCTCGCGCAACGCCTGCAACGTTGGGGCGAGGCCACGCCCGATACAGCTCGTCGCAGTGAAATGGGTGAGGTGCAGAGGGTTCACGGCAGTCGATCCATTGACCTATTCATTGACTTCGAAAGATGCAGACTCGGCGCGCGTTGCGGCGGCCAGCGGCAGGGTGTCCGCGCTCCCAAGCGCCGCGCGCAACGTGATGCACGGCAGCGCGGCGTCGCGCGCGGCGCGCAACACGTGCTCGAGCGCATCGATGACGACGGGGCGGCCTCGCTCGTCGCGTGCGGCATGACCGTCGTGCAGGAGCAGAATGTCGCGCGCCGCGAGGCCGTGCAGCAACCGCTTCGCAACGAGCGCCGCGTCGGCCGTGCGCGTGTCGAAGCCGCGCCGCGTCCAACTGGCGAGCTGCAGGCCGAGTGAACATAGAACCGGCTCGAGAAACGGATTGCGCAGTCCGGCTGGCGCGCGGAAGAACAGCGGTGCGGCGCCGCTCGCATCGTGCAGCGTGCGCTGCGCGGCTTCGATCTCGCGCCGCAATGCGCGCGGGCCTTGCAGCGAAAAATAATGACGATGATGCTGGCTGTGATTTTCCACGGCATGGCCGCGGGCGGCGATCGCTTCGACGATGCGCGGATGACGCCGCGCCATTTCGCCGATGCAAAAGAAGGTGGCTTGCGCCGCATAGCGGTCGAGCAGGTCCAACACGCGGGGCGTCACCTCGGGATCGGGGCCATCGTCGATCGTGATCGCGATCCGAGCGCCCGCTTGCGCGGGGAGGTGCGTCCAATTCGGACCGAGCAGCGAACTGCGCGGCCAGAGCCCGGCGGCGGTCAAGACGGCATGGGATGCTGCGACTGCGCCGGCCGCGTAGGGCCAGGCCGACGGCTGCGCTACGGCTAACCCGGCGGCCGCGGCGTGCAACGCGACCGTGCCCGCAACCACCGGCGTCGGGCGCCAGGGCCGGGGAGCGCCGGCAAGCGGCGAAGCAGGCGGTCGCGGTGTGGCGTTCATGCGGTATTCCTTTTGCGCTGGGCGGCCGTGAACGAGGCGCAGCCGGTCGCTTGCGGCGCGCGCGGCGCCAGGATTGCCGAGAACAGCAGGGCGAGCATGGCGCCGGGCCCGACCGTCAGGCCGAACGATTCGAGCATAGGCACACGAGAGAAGGCAAGCAGCCCGAAGCCGGCGACGGTCGCGAGGTTCGCGACCAACAGCGATACGAGCGTTTGCGGGGCGATACCCTGCGAGGGCGCTGACGAGCCGGTTGGCGACGCCGCGTCGCGCCGGTTGAAAAAGAGCGCGTAGTTCGAGCCGATTGCGACGATGAGCAGCAGGCCAATCAAATGAAGGATCGTCAAGGGCTCGTGCGCGAGCGCGAAGCCCGCGGTCACGGCAAGCACGGCAGCCATCAGCGGCGCCAGCGTGCCGGCGACGCGGCGGGCGTCGCGCAACGCGGCGAAGAGCAGCGCGACGATGGCCGCCAGCCCCGCGAGCGACAAGCGAATGTCCTCGCGCACGTAGTCGATGTAAAGCGTATCGGCCTCTCGTTTCAAATCGACGAAGAGCGCGCCGGGGACATGGGCGCTAGCGACGGCCGCTTCGACGCGCTTTGCGTCCAGATCCGGTTCGTCGACCGAGGTCCCTTGCGATGGCGAGGGACGTGCGTTCGGCGTCGCGGCCGATGCTGCGTTGGGCGCGCGCAGCGACAGCATCGCTTGCCAGCGGCCCGAACGTTCGTTGAGCAAGGCATCGACTTCGAGCCCCATCGAGGTTCCTCGCAGATCGGCGCGGCGCAGCAGCGGCGCGTTGCGCGCTTGCTCGACATCCGCGATGAATGGCGCGAAGACGGCCGGTTTCACCTCGATCGCTTGGCCGGCGAGCGCCGAGCGCATTCGCTCCTCGAGCACGTTCGCGGGCGGCAAGCTCGCGCGCCGCGCACGCTGCGTGGCGTCGCTTGGCAGAAAGCGCGAGGGGCTGTCGAAACCGGCTAGCGCGCCGGCATCGACGAGCGGCTGCAGCCGAGCGGCGATTTTCTCCGCGCCTTCGAGCGCCGCCTGCTCGCTCGTTCCCGATAGCACGACCAAATAGCGCACGTCCGGGGCGCCCACGTCGGCGCGCAGCGTGGCATCGAGCGCCTGACTGGCAGCAGGCACGGGGCTCAGCGCGGAAAGCTCGTGGCTCCAGAGTTGACCGCGGTGCAATACGAGCGCGGTTACGGCGCCGATCATGAGCGCGGCGAACGGCCAGCGCAGGCGAGGGGCGGCGCGGGCGGCATCCGCGAGCCGCGCGCCTAGCCGGGAAAGATCGCGCACGGCAATCGCGCGGCGATGCAGATGGGGTAGGACATAGCGCGTGACCGCGGCGGCCGCGACGAGTCCGGCGATCGAGTAGACGCCGAGTTGCACGAGCCCGGGAAAACCGGAAAACAGCATCGATGCGAAGCCGCACACCGATGTCAGCATGCCGAGCCTGATGGTCGGCCAGTAGGCGGCGATCCAAGCATGGAGCGAAGCGCGCGCCTCTGGGCCGGCGCTAGGGCGCGCCGATTGCACGAACAAATAGATCGAATAATCCACGGCTTCGCCGATGAGCGTGGTGCCGAACCCGAGCGTCAGCCCGTGTACCGTGCCGAATACGAGGCTCACGAGCGCAAGGCCCGCGGCGACGCCCGACAAGACGGGCACGAGCCCGAGCGCGAGCGTGCGTGGCGACCGATAGACGAGCAAGAGCAAGCCGACGACGAGCGCGAGACTGAGTGCGGAAAGACGTTCGACGTCATGCTTGATCGTGTCGCGCGTCTGCACTGAAAACACGCCCGGCCCGGTGAGCACGAGCCGGCACGACGAGGCGTGCGCCATGGTGGAGGCCGCCGAGCGGAAGGCGGCGCGTACCGCGGCGATCGCGCTTTCCTGGGCATCGGTGTCGGAACCGGCAGCGGCCGTTTGCGCGACTAGCACGGCGCGCGAGCCCTCGCGCGAGACCCACACGCCATCCTTCGAGACCGGTTGAGCGTCGCCGGCGAACTGGTCGACGATGGCGGTCACTTCGCCGGTGGGATCGTGCGGCAGCAGCGCCTTCGTCATCAATCCGGCCGATGAGCCGAGCAAGTCCAGGCTGTCGCCGAGCGCCCGGTGCAGCCCGTCGGCCGAGAACCGCTGCGGCGTCACGGCGGGGCTGAGCAAGTAGCGGTGATCGAAGACGAAGCGCTCGTCGCGCGCTTGGGTGACGCTCTCGCCGTTGTTCACGGAAACGAAGCGCGAATCTTTGCGCAGCGCCGCCGCCATGCCGCGCGATATCTCCGCGCGGGTGTGCGCATCGCCGCCTTCGATGCCCGCGAGGATCAGGCGCGAGACGATGCCCTCGCGCAATTGATCGACGAGCAGACGCTGCCGCGCAGTGGGGGCGTTCGGCAGAAACGCCGAGAGGTCGGCGCTGAAGTGGGCGCGCGAAATGACGAGCGCGCAAACGATCAGAAACGACAGCCAAAGCAGCACCGCGCCACGCGCCGTGAGGGCGCGAACTTGGGCGGCGGGCGGCTCGTGCGTGTCGCGTTTCATCTTCGTCACCGTCTTGCCGCGTCGCGCAACTGCATGACCGAATGGTCGCCATCGGCTTGCTCGATCACGACCGTGTGCAACACGTCGCGCGTGCCGTCGAGCGTGATCGTGCGCACGGCCTTGAGCATGCGCGCATCGAGCGGTGTGAGCGTCAGGGTCCAGTTCTCGCCCTGACCGTCGATCGACACGTGATAGAGCCGCTCGAGCGCATAGCGATTGCCAGCCAGTGTCGCGCGAATGCTGTCGATGAACGCCGCGACTTCCGGATAGCGCGCGAGCGACATCGTGTACGTGCGTTGGTTGCGCTGCACCGTCAGCGTGTCGCCGTCGACCACGAGCCGTTCGGGCTTCGGGCTCACGGTGTCTTTTTCTAAATGATCGGGCGCGACGAAGGCCAGTTCGCCCGACGATTCGATCGGCTTCGCAGCAATCGAGAGGTACTTCGTTTCCACGAACTTCGCATGCCCGGACTTGTTTTGCGCGAGCGTGGACATGAGCCGATCGAGCGTCCAGTCCGAGTTGCCGCCGGCTGTCGCGGTTGCGGTTGCCGCTGCGGCCGTTAGCGGCAACGCCGAGCAAAGGCTGGCCAGCACGCACGCCATGAGCGCTCCGCGCGAGCGAGATGCGCCGATGAGGGAAAGAAGCGATGCCGTCATGTGTCGAAGATCCTCGCCGAAGACGCGTCCGCTTGCGGCGACGGCTCGTCGGCCGGTTCCGCGCCTTCGCGCCAGAAATCGAAGAAGTTGAACCAATTTTCCGGTGCGCTGCGGCAGTGCTGCTCGAGCATCGCGACGTAGCGCTGCACGGCCGCTCGCACCTGCGCGGCGCGTTCGCCGCGCGACGTATCGGAGAAATCGGCGAGCGCCTCGAAATGCAAATCGTAGCGATTGCCGCCTCGGTAGATGCCGGTCATGAAGATGACGGGCCGCCGCAGCATTGCCGCCATGCGCATCGGGTCCACGGGGAAGCCGACGCGCCCGCCGAGAAACTCGAGCGACATCAGCGCGCGCTCGCCTTCCTGCCGCAGCGTGCGATCGGCCAGCATCCCGATCATGGCGCCTTCGTCCAGATACCCTAGCGCCTCGAGCATGGCCTCCGGGCGGCCGAGACTGATGACGTCGTGCTTCACGGCAGGATTGACGGTGGCGAGCGCGGCGCTGACGTTGCGGGCGTTTTCCTCGTACATCATGACCGCCACGCGCAGGCCCGGCCGCGTGCGGCCGATGGCGCGCAGCACCTCGAAGCTGCCGAAGTGCGCTCCGACGAGCAATGCGCCGCGACCGGCCGCCAACGCGGCGTCGACGAACTCGCCGCCGTGCACGCGCAAATCGAACAGATCGAAGCGCTCATTGAGCAGATAGACGCGATCGTGGATCGTGGTGGCGAACACGAGCAAATGGCGATAGACATCGCGCCAGCGCGCAGGCCGCCCGAGCACGCGCGTGAGGTAGGCCGCGGAAACTCGCCGCGTTGCGGGCGCGAACAGGAGGAAGTAGAGCACGATGGCGCGCAGCAGGACGCGGCCGACCGGCCTTCCGAGCCACAACGAGAGCCTCGTCATGAGCCGCAGCAGCGTGAGGTTGCCGCGCTCCTGGCGTTCGGCCCAGCTGGAGTGGCTGGCATGCTTGCGCGTGCTCATGGCGCCTGTCGCTCGGTCAGCACGCCGGCAGCCGCGATGCGCTCGCCTGCGCGAATCGTGAATCGAATCGCGCCGCCCTCGTCGCAGCGAAACGTCAGCGTGAGCGCCTCGCCGGGCGCGACCGGCGCGGTGAATTTCGCCGATCCGATAGCGCGGATATCGAGCATGCGTCCCAAGGCCGTGCCGATTTGCGCGATCGCATGGTCGAGCAATACGACGCCGGGGACGATCGGCCGGCCCGGAAAGTGCCCGGGCAGGGCGGGGTGGCCGGCCGCAATCGCGAATTGGATCGGCGCGTGCGCTGTATCGACCGGCTCCGTCTTCGGCACGGATGTGCCGATGCGGCTCGCGCCCGCACTCGCACTGCCCCGGCGTTCAAGCAATGCGGCAACGAGCTCAGCGAGCGTGTCGTGCGGCAGCTTGCCGGTCGCGTTGCGCGGCAATGCGTCGACGAACAGCAGCGGTCGCGGCATGAACGCGGCATCGATGCGCTCGCGCAGGCTGCGTTGCAGCTCGGCTGGCGCAAGCGCCGGCGCGACGACGAGCGCAACGAGCCGTTGGACGGCGGCTCGATCTTGCCCGTCTGGGCTCTGGGCCTCCGCGTTCGTGGGGGCGTCGCCGGGCATGAAGAACACGCCGTCTTCGACGCCTGGGATTGCGGTCAATTGGTGGTTCAAGTAGGCGAGGGACGTGCGCTTTCCGGCGATGTTGACGAGGTCCGCTTTGCGTCCATGCAATAAAAAATGCCGTGCGTCGATGAGTTCGAGCGCATCGCTCATTCGAACCGGCGCTTCGACGTGACCACCGGCGGCCCACATCTGTTCTTCGTCGGCGTCGTCCTGCGCCGGGCGGGCCGTCAACACGACGTCGGGGAACAGTTCCCACGCGGCGCCGTGCGCCGTCCGGCGCGTGGCGATCTGGCCGGTTTCGGTGCTGCCGTAGATTTCCATCAGCGGTGCTTGCAGGCGGGTTTCGGCCTGCGTGGCCAGTTTTTCGGAAAGCGGCGCCGTCGCGGACAGGATCAACGATGCACTCGGCAGGGCCGGCTCGGACGATAGCAGCGCCCGTAGGTGAATCGGCGAGGTGACGAGAATGCGCGGGGCCGGCACGGCTTCGAGCGCGCGGCGGATATCGCTCGGATAGAACGGTTGTGCGTTGCTGAAGGCGATCGCGCCGATCAACGCGAGCAAGACGGTCGATTCGAAGCCGTACATATGCTGCGGCGGCACCGTGCCGACGAGCGTACCCGCTGCCGTCTCGGCGATGCCCAGGCGTGCCGCCGCGGCGCGCACGTTCTTCACGAGAAAGCCCCACGTTTTTCGATGCGGCACGGGCGTGCCGGTCGAGCCCGAGGTGAACACGTACGCCATCACGCGCTCGCCGTCGATCAGCGGCGCAGCTTCGTCGCTCGACGCGGTGTGCGCGGATGGGCCTGGGAGCGCATATCGAAAGCGGGGCAGTGCGATGTCGCAGTCGTCGGCATCGTGCAGGCAGAAGGCATCGGGCGCGAAGCGTCGCAGCTCCCGCACGGTTTGCGGCGTATAGGTGGACGGCAACAGGCTCACCTTGCCGGCGACCAGTGTGGCGCACAAGCCGACAGTAAAGCGATAGCGGTCCCGGCAGACGTTGAAGACGTGGCCGCCCCTGGGTAGCAGGGCCGCAAGCGCGCCGACATCCGCGAGAAACTCGCGCACCGTCACCGGCGCGCCGTCGCGCCAGGCGATGATGCGATCGGGCGAAGCATGAGAGACCAGCGGAAAACTCGGCATAACGTTGGCGGCAAATTGGCGAAATCGACTACGGGCGAGTGCGGCGCGCGAATCGGACCGCTGCGACCGCTATCGAAGGTTATCGAAGTTGTCGAAAGTCATCGAAACTGAACGGGCCGGCCCCCCGCCGAGCGCCGGTAGGCGCGGATGCTCGCGAGCATGCCGGAGCTTTCGATCCCAGGCAGCGCCAAGCGTCTGCAAGCATGTTCGCCCACGAACATGAGGGCGGCGAGCGGCAGCGTCAGATAGTTGGCGAAGGTCGACCATGCCGAAAGCGAAGCCGTGGCGAACAGCACGGTGGAAACGGCGACGACGCCCACGAAGAACAGCGTCCAAGCCACCGTGATGCGGCGCGTATAAGCGGCGATCTCCGGTGCAAGCGGCCTGCCTCGCACCATGGCGGCGAATTGGCTGCAAAGCGGTTCGCGCCCGGGAGCTAGGGTGCGGCCGAACAGATAGCCCAGGGCGCCGTTGAACACGACGTGTTCGAAGAACAATCCCCAGGCGTAATGGCGCACGAGCGCGGCGCGCGAAACCCACAGCATGATGCACGCGGCGGCGATGGGCGGCATGAGCAACGCGCGCCGCGGGGAGCGCGCCGCGAGACTCAGCGCAAGAATTGCCGCCGGCGCAAGAACGAGCGTCAGCCCTAGATTTTCGAAGCCCGGCGTGGTCACGGCATGATGCGCACCGACCTCGTAGACGAGCACGAGCGCCGCGCCGGCGGCCTCGCTTGCAATCGAGCCGAAACGATTCACTCGACCCCTCCCCGCGCAATACGCTGCTTTACGACACCCGAGTCAAAGCGGGCGAAACCAAAATCAATAGAAATCGACACCATTCGAACCATGACGACTACCGTCGACTGTCCCCCATTGCTGCGTTCGACGGATCATACGGAGTTCGCGACGGCAAGGGGATGCGTTTTGTAACTTTTTATATAGTCGGACCTGGGAGCGCAGCGCGTCTTTCCCAGCGGCGCTCGCGCGCGAGCCAAGCGCGGCGCGTATTCGGGCGCTGCGATGCCCGGCGTGAGGGCTTGCCCGAGCGCTTCATTCAGTAACCTTTCTGGTATATACGTCAGTCAGGGGTTCGTCTAGAATCGCTCGAACTTGAACGGACCCTATTTGCATGGCGGGAGTCGCGCCGCCCCGCCGGGGGCGACGAATTGGTCTGCTTGCCATTGCTCGCGTCCACTCGATTCAGGCCGCAATTTTCGCAGTCAGCCTGCGGTAAGTATGATGAATGAACTGGAAAGAGAACTCGCCGAACTGATGATCCGCGAATTGAACCTCGAGGACATTCAGATCGCCGATGTATCGCCTGATATGGTCCTGTATGGCGAAGGTTTCGGGCTCGATTCCATCGATATTCTCGAAATCGCATTGCTGATCTCGAAGAAGTATGGGTTCGAGCTGCGTTCGGATAACCCGGACAACAAAAGGATCTTCGCTACGCTCGGGGCGTTGGCCGCTTACGTGGCCGAACATCGCGTTCGATGACCTATGGCGCACGTCCCAATGAAAGCATTGGTGACCGGCGGCAGCGGCGCGCTTGGCGGCGCGATCAGCCAAGCGCTCGCGGCGGCGGGCCATGAAGTCTACGTGCATGCGCATCGCAATCTGGCGGCCGCCGAAGCGGTCGTCGCCCGCATTGCCGAAGCGGGCGGCGCGGCCCATGCCGTTTCGTTCGACGTGACGGACGAGGCGCAAGCGCGCAGCGCGCTCGAGCGCATCGTCGAAGACGGCCCCGTGCAAGTGTTGGTCAACAACGCGGGCATCCACGACGACGCACCCATGGCGGGCATGTCGCCGCAGCAGTGGCGTAGCGTCATCGAGGTCACGCTGAACGGATTTTTCAACGTCACGCAGCCGTTGCTGTTGCCGATGATCCGCACGCGCTGGGGGCGCATCGTCAATATCGCCTCGGTCACGGCGTTGACCGGCAATCGCGGGCAGACGAACTACGGCGCGGCCAAAGCGGGACTCATCGGGGCAACGAAGTCGCTCGCGCTCGAGCTGGCTTCGCGTGGCATCACCGTCAATGCGGTGGCCCCGGGCATCATCGAATCGCCGATGACCGCCGCCGCGTTTCCGCCCGAGCGCATCAAGCAGATCGTGCCGGCGGGCCGCAGCGGGCGGGCCGAGGAAGTCGCCGCGATGGTGGCTTACCTCGTTTCCGACGCGGCGGCCTTCGTGACGGGACAGGTCATGTCCGTCAACGGCGGACAGGCTTAGCTGCGAGCGCCCATCCGTTCTGCTGCGCAACCGCGACAATCCAAGCGCGTCATCTAGCAGCCCGGCTGCGAGGAGAAGAGCTGTGACGAATGAACCAAGCCAGGCCCAGGCGCCGAGCTGGGATGTCGTCGTGATCGGCGGCGGACCGGCCGGTTCGACGGTGGCGACGTTGTTGGCCGATGCCGGCCACCGCGTGCAACTGCTCGAGAGGGCGCGCCACCCCCGCTTTCATATCGGCGAATCGCTGTTGCCGGCGAACTTGCGGTTGTTCGAGCGGCTCGGAGTGGCGGACGCCGTGCGCGCGATCGGTATGTACAAGGGGGCGGCCGAATTCGTCTCGCCGCAGCATGGCAATCGGCTCGAGCGGTTTCGCTTCGCCGACGCCTGGGACAAATCGATCCCCTATGCCTATCAGGTGCGCCGCTCCGAACTCGACGAGATCTTGCTGCGCAATGCGGCTCGGCACGGCGTCGATGTCGTCGAAGGGTGTCACGTGCGCGACGTCGAATTCCTCGAAGCGGACGATGGCGCCATCGTGAGCGCGGCGCACGACGATGGACGCGCCTACCGCGGCCGCGCCCGGTTCGTCGTCGACGCATCGGGCCGGGACACGCTGCTGGCCAATCGCCTCGGCACCAAACGGCGCGATACGAAGCACAACAGCAGCGCGCTATACGCCCACTTTCGCGGGGCGCAGCGCCATGGCGGAGAGGACGAAGGCAACATCAGCATCTACTGGTTCGAGCGCGGTTGGTTCTGGTTCATTCCGCTTGCCGATGGCGCGACGAGCGTCGGCGCGGTGGTCTGGCCGCATTACCTCAAGCAGCGGCAACGCGGCGCCTCGATCGAGGCCTTCTTCCTCGAGACCATCGCACTGTGTCCGCCGCTCGCCGAGCGGCTTGCGAGCGCCGAACTCGCGACGAGCGTCGAAGCCACCGGCAACTATTCGTACACGGGCGAGATCACGCATGGGCGCAACTTCGTGTTGCTCGGCGATGCATTCGCTTTCATCGATCCGGTGTTCTCCTCGGGCGTGATGCTCGCGATGCAAAGCGGGTTCATCGGTGCGCAGGCCGTCGACGTTTGCTTGCGCGAACCCGCTCGCGCGCACGCCGCGCTCGCCAAGTTCGACCGTGACGTGCGCCACGGGCCGAAGACGTTCTCCTGGTTCATCTACCGTATGACCTCGCCGGCGATGCGCAGCCTTTTCATGAAGCCGCGCAATGTCTTTCGCGTGCGAGAAGCCGTGCTTTCGCTGCTGGCGGGCGACATCTTCGGCGATACGCCGATCTGGCTGTCGCTGCGCTTGTTCAAGGTCATTTACTACCTGTCGGCCGTGCTCGATGCGCGCAATTCGCTGCGGGCGTGGAAGGCGCGCCGCCGCATGCTGCGGCAAGCCGACGAGCCGAGGACGGCGGCAGGGTGAGGCGCGAATGTCGATCGCTGCGCTGAAACTGATTCGGCTCGCACCTGCTGGCCTGGCGGCGCGCTTGAGCGATGCGCCCGCTGCCGCCCCGCACGACGCGTTCGCACGCGCCTATCCGGGCGCGATTGGCGCTGCATGCTTCGGTAACGCCGAGCGCTGGCCGCCTCTTGCCGATGCGGCGCCCGAATTGCCGCTTGCGCCCGCATCGATGGCGCGGCTCGTTCCCGCGTCCGAACGTTCGGACCCGCTCGATGACGCCAGTTTCGAAATCTGGCAGTGCGATGCGACGGACCTGATCACCCGCACGCACGGGCCGCTGCGTTACCGATTCAGCGAATCGGCCGGCATCGTGTTCGGCAGCGTTTCGATTCAAGAAGCACAGGCCGCCAGCGCGTCCGCCGCCGGTGCGACGCCGCTCGAACGTGCCGCCTATGCGGCGTACGAATCGATCTTTCGCGTGCTCGATGCGCTTGGCATGCGGCACCCGCTCCGGATCTGGAACGTCGTGCCGGCGATCAACGCCGAGCAGTTCGGCAGCGAGCGCTATCGTCAATTCAACGTGGGCCGTCAGCGCGCTTTTCAGGCGTTCGGGCGGCCCGTCGTCGATAGTGTGCCGGCCGCGAGCGCGCTCGGCGCGCCGGTGCGCATCGACGGTGACGAATCGAGTGCGACGCCGCTCGTCGTCTCGTTCCTCGCCATGCGCACGCCGTCCGAGGCGATCGAGAATCCGCGCCAAGTCAGCGCCTATCGTTATCCGGCCCAATACGGTCCGAGCGCGCCTACGTTCGCGCGCGCCGCTGTGTGGCGCGATGTGCGCCGCCCGAGCGACGCGCCGATGCTCTTCGTCTCGGGCACGGCAAGCATCGTCGGCCACGAAACGGTTCATCGCGGCGACGTGTTGGCGCAGTTGCGCGAAACGCTCGCCAATTTCGATGCCATTCTCGGCGAAGCGGCCCGCAAGGGACACGGACAGTGGGCGCTATCGGACCTGACTTACAAAATCTACATGCGCGATCCGTCCGACCTCGGCATGCTGGCCGCCATCGACGATACGCTGCGGGCGCGCTGCGGCTCGCCCTTGCGCGCGCTCTATCTGCATGCCGATATCTGCCGCAGCGACTTGCTGCTCGAAATCGAAGCGAGCGGCGGGCATGGCGTCGAGGTGCGCGCATGAGCGATGTGAGCGTACGTGCGGCGCGGCGCTTCGGGACGGGCTCGATCCGGCGCGCCTTCGAGGGGCTGCGTCAGTACGTCGTGTTCTATTTCGCGTTGCTCTTGCTCGCGATCGTCTGCTTGGCGTGGCTGCCCTGCGCGGCCGTGTTGCACGTGGTGTTGCCGCGCGCTTTCGCGCGCGTGCTCGGACGCGCCGTGATCCGCCATGTCTGGCGGCTGTACTTTCAAGCGCTCACGGCGCTCGGCGCTGCGCGTTTCGACTTGAGCGAGCTGGCGGCGCTGCACGGCGCGCCGCCGATGATCCTCGCGCCCAATCATCCGACGCTGATCGACGCCATGCTCGTTGCTTCCTGTGTGCCGGACGTATGCTGCGTGATGAAACGCGAGATCGTCGGCAACGTGTTCTTGGGCGCCGGCGCGCGACTCGCGGATTACATCGCGAACGACGCGCCGAAGGCCATGATCAAGAGCGCGGTTGCCGACTTGCGGCGCGGCCATCCGTTGCTGCTGTTTCCGGAGGGCACGCGCACCGCATCGATGCCGGTCAACCCGCTGAAGTCGGGGGTCGGGCTCATCGCCGCGCGCGCGGGGGTTCCCGTGCAGACGCTGATCGTCCAAGCGGACTCGCCGTTTTTGGCGAAGGGCTGGTCCATACTGCGCAAACCCGCATTGCCGCTCACCTATCGCGTGCGGCTGGGGCGCCGGTTCGCGCCGCCGCAGCGGCGCCCAGAAGCGCTGCGAGCCTTCGTCCTGCAGTTGCACGATCACTATCGCGCGGAGCTGTCGAATGGACCGTCTTCGCGCGCCTAGCCGTCCCCGCGCCACCATGCCGATGCCCATAGCCTCGACCACACATCTCGTCCTCATCCCTAGCTACAACCCGGGAGAGAAGCTCGACGACACCGTCCGCCGCGCTCGCGCTCAATGGACGCCCGTTTGGGTCGTCGTGGACGGCAGCACGGATGGCAGCGCCGAGCGGCTTCAAGCGATGGCGAAAAACGATCGGGGGCTGCGCGTCATCGTTTTGCCGCGCAACGGGGGCAAGGGCGCAGCCGTGCTCGCGGGGCTGAACGAAGCGGCGGCGTGCGGCTTCACGCACGCCTTGACGATGGATTCCGACGGTCAGCATCCTGCCGAACTGATCGGGGCGTTCATGTCCGCGTCGATGGCGCAGCCGCAGTGCATGGTGCTCGGCCGCCCGAAGTTCGACCGCAGCGCTCCGCGCATCCGCGTGCTGGGACGGCAGTTGTCGAACTTCTGGGCGCATGTCGAGACGTTGTGGGCTGGCGTGGGCGATTCGCTGTACGGATTTCGGGTATATCCGATTGCGCCGCTGCGCGCGTTGATGGCGAAGCAGCCTTGGATGCGGCGTTTCGATTTCGATCCCGAGGCCGCCGTCCGGCTATGCTGGCGCGGCGTCGAGCCCATCAACCTCGATGCGCCGGTGCGCTACTTCAAGCGCGAGGAGGGCGGCGTCTCGCACTTCCACTATGGGCGTGACAACCTCGTGCTCAGTTGGATGCATTTGCGGCTGCTGTTGGAGTTCATCCTGAGGCTGCCGCTGCTCGTCGCGCGCCGCTTGTCGCAGCTTGCCGCCCGGTAGCAAGGCAAACCCGGCCTTTTCTTCGGCAGCATGGGCGACGGTGCTATCCTCTCGTCCGATTCAACCGAGCGCCCACACGCGCAACACTTCTCCATGACTGACCTCATCAAGCGCGCCTCGGCCGAAGCGCGCGCATTCGCACGCGCCGAGCGCGCCGATGCCAAGACCGGCAAGGCTGGCAAGCAAGCCGCCGCTTCCAAACGCGCTTCGCGCTCGGCGCGGGCCGACGCTTTCGACGACGCGCACGGCCGCGCCGCGCCGCGCATCGAGATGCCGCGCAAGCCGCGCTTTGCCCCCGTGACGTTTTCCGAAGAGCGCGGCGTGCGCTATCTGCACTTCGGCACCGAGTGGGTGCAGGGCGCGATGCGCATCAACAAGCCGGACCGGATCGAGCTCGAATACGCGCAGCAAATGATGGCGTGGCTGCTCTTTCTCGAAACGCCCAAACGCATCGTTCAATTGGGGCTTGGCGCCGCGGCGCTGACGAAGTTCGCCTACCGCTTCCTGCCGCGCGCGCACGTGGAGGCCGTCGAACTCAATCCCGCTGTCGTCGTCGCGGCGCGCACGATGTTCGCGTTGCCTCCCGACGACGCGCGTCTGACGGTGCATGAAGCCGATGCGTGGGACTTCGTTACCGACCGGGCCAATCACGGGACGGTAGGCGTGATGCAGATCGATCTGTACGACGCGACCGCGCGCGGCCCCGTGCATGAAAGTCTCGCCTTCTATCGGGCCGCTCGCGCATGTCTCACGGGCGCGGGCATGGCCACGATCAACTTGTTCGGCGATCATCCGAGCTTCGTGCGCAACATGAAGCAACTGAACGCGGCGTTCGACGGCCGCGTCATCGCGTTGCCCGAAGTCCACGAAGGCAATCGCATCGCGTTGGCGTTCTCGGGGCCCGCGCTGGCCATTCCTTATGCGGCGCTCGAGCGTCGCGCCAAGCTGATCGAGGAAAAGCTCGGTTTGCCCGCCCGCGGCTGGGTCAAGGCGCTGCGTCAGGCGGCTGCTGCGTCCGCTTCGGCGGCCTCGGCGGAAACGTTCTCGCTTTGAGCGGGGGCTACGCATCTGCGTCTTCCCGCCCTTCGCTAGCGCCCGCCGGTGCTTGCGTTGACGGTTCCGGCCCCGGGTCTGTCCCGCTTGACCGCCCGCGCAAGGTCCTTATACTCTTGCCAGGCTTAATAAAGCTGAAGGATTGGCCTTGCCCTGCCGCTCGCGCGCTGGGCGCAAGGCCGGTCGAGATAGGGGTGTCCCCGAATGGGCTGCCCTCGGGGCGTACAAGAGTAAAAGAGGAGACGTCATGGCTCACAACGCCGACGCCAATCGAGCCGCCAAACGCTGGCTCTGGCTGCTGGTCATACCCTGGATCGCCATGATCTGGGTGCCGTCGTATAACAAGGTCGAACCGCAAGTCGCGGGATTCCCGTTCTTCTATTGGTACCAGCTGTTCTGGGTGCTCGTAAGCGCCGTGATCACGGCCGTCGTCTACTTCAAGACCAGATCGCGTTCGTCCAACGCCTCTGCCGGAGGCGCTCGATGAACGCAACCGCAACCTTCGTTTTCGTTCTGTTCTTCATCGGCGTCACGATCCTCGGCTTCGTGGCCGCGCATTGGCGCCGGGGCGATCTCGCCCACCTGGAGGAATGGGGCCTGGGCGGCCGCCGCTTCGGCACCGTCGTCACCTGGTTCTTGCTCGGCGGCGATCTCTACACGGCCTATACGTTCGTGGCCGTGCCGGCTCTGGTGTTCGGCGCCGGTGCGATGGGCTTTTTCGCGCTGCCCTACACGATCCTCATCTATCCGTTCGCGTTCGTCGTGTTCCCGAAGCTGTGGGCGGTGGCCAAGCGCCACGGCTACGTGACCTCGGCCGACTTCGTCAGCGCCCGTTACGGTAGCCGTATGCTGGCGCTCGCGGTGGCCGTGACGGGCATCGTCGCGACGATGCCGTACATCGCGCTGCAACTCGTCGGCATCGAAGTGGTGATCGGCGGTCTCGGTTTCAATACCTCCGGGTTCGTCGGCGATCTGCCGCTCATCATCGCTTTTGCGATTCTCGCGGCGTACACGTACACGTCGGGCTTGCGCGCGCCGGCCATGATCGCCGTCGTCAAGGACTTGCTGATCTACATCACGATCATCGCGGCGATCATCGTCATCCCTGCGCAACTCGGCGGCTTCGGGCACATCTTCAGCACAGTGCCGCCCGCCAAGCTGCTGCTCAAGGCGCCTGACGTGTCCGGCATGAACGGCTACAGCGCGTACGCGACCCTTGCCGTCGGGTCCGCCCTCGCCCTGTTCTTGTACCCGCACTCGGTGACGGCGATCTTGTCCTCGGCCTCGGGCAACAGCATTCGCCGAAACATGGCGATGCTGCCGGCGTACTCGCTCGTGCTCGGCCTCTTGGCGCTGCTCGGTTATATGGCGCTCGCTTCGGGCGTGAAGGACATGCCGGAATTCGCGCCGTACTTCAAGGCGTTCGGGCCGAACTTCGCCGTGCCGGCGCTGTTCCTGCATTACTTCCCGTCGTGGTTCGTGGGGGTCGCGTTCGCGGCCATCGCGATCGGCGCGCTGGTTCCCGCGGCAATCATGTCGATCGCCGCCGCGAACCTGTACACGCGCAACATCCACCGCGAGTTCGTCAATCGCAACATGTCGCACGCACAGGAGACGAGCGTCGCCAAGCTGGTGTCGCTGATCGTCAAGGTCGGCGCCGTCGCGTTCATTCTCGGCCTGCCGCTTACGTATGCGATCCAATTGCAATTGCTCGGCGGGATCTGGATCATTCAGACGCTGCCGGCGATCGTGCTCGGCTTGTATACGCGCAAGCTCGATGCGCGTGGCCTGCTGGCGGGCTGGGCTGTCGGTATCGGCGTGGGTACGTGGATGGCCGCCTCGTTGCATTTGAAGGGCTCGATCTACGCGATCCATTTGGGCGGTTATGCAATTCCGGGCTATGCCGCCGTCTGGTCGCTGATCGTCAACTTGGCCGTGGCCATCGTCGTGAGCTTCGCGCTGCGCGTAATGGGTGCAAGCCGTGCCGAAGACCGCACGAGCCCAGAGGATTACCTGGACCCGGTCGAGAGCTGAGCCGAAGACGAGCGAAGCAATATCGATAGTTGAAAAGGGCGGCACGGTAAGCGTGCCGCCTTTTTTTGTCGCTGGTGAAACGCGCTTTCGTTTCGGATCGCGGCGGGGACACTGCCGCGTGAACAGGCCCTACCGTATCGACGAAGCACCGCGTTTAGCCGACAATCGAGCCGTGGCCAACTTTCTTACCCCATTCCGCCAGCTTGCGACGCCGTTCGTGCGCGTCGTCGTTTCGCCTTATTACCGGTACCGCCACGCACGCGTGCTGCACGCCTTGCGTGTGGGGCTAGCGATGCTCGCCTCGATTCTGGTGACGACCGGCATCAACGTGCCCAACGGCATCTGGGCTTCCGTGACCGTGCTCGTGGTCATCGGCGGCTTGCAGCATCACGGCAACATCCGCAAGAAGGCGACCGATCGCGCGCTTGGCACGATGCTCGGCGCTTTCGTCGGGTTGTTGCTGATCGCGCAGTTGCATGTGATCGGGTCGGTGACGCTCACGCACATCCTGATGTCGATCGCCGCCGGGGTCTGCGGCTATTACGCCATCAGTAGCGCCGGCTACATTGCGCTTTTGACGGCGATCACGATCTGCATCGTGGCCGGGCACGGGGATAGCACCATCGACACCGGCTTATGGCGCACGCTCAACGTCATGGTCGGCATCGTCGTCGCACTCGCGTTCTCGTTCGCATTGCCGCTCTATGCGACCTACTCGTGGCGCTACTTGCTCGCGCGCAATCTGCGCGATTGCGCGCGCATTCGCGCTCGCATCGCGCGGGGCCAGCCGTTGGACGTCGAGGCCCACGTTGCCGCTTTCGCCGCGTTGAATGGGCGGCTCGTCAAATTGCGCTCGTTGATGCCGTCCGTAGCGAAGGAAGTCGACATTCCGGTGAAACGGCTCGAAGCCATTCAGCGGATGCATCGTTCGATGCTGAGCGCATTGGAAATGATGTCGACGAGCGCGGCTGTTCATCCGGCGCCGCCGGGGCGGCCCCTCGACGATGCGCGTGCGGTGCGCGCGTCGTTGCTGCGCATGGCGCGCGCGTTGCGATTCGGTTCGGAGTCGCGCGCCGGCCAGCGCCTGTCCACAGCGGTCGACGAGGTGCGGGCGCGGGGCGATGCACCCGCTACGAACGCGCAGGCAAGCGAGGCGCGAGGCACGCCGGACGATGCTTTACCGGGGCCGCGTTGGGTGGCGCAATGGTTCGCCGAGCAGGTCGATGCGCTGCGCGCGCTACTCGCCGATACCGAGCGGCAATGGCATATCGAAGGGGACGCCGGGGCGCGCGCCCAAATGCGTCGGGGCGAGTAGATCAAAACCGAGCTTGCCGATCCGTCGCCCGACCGCCGTTTTCATCGGCCCGAGCGGTGCGGGCCGGCCAGCATAAGCCTCGCGAGCGCGAGGCGGCGCCGGGCCGCCGCGCGCCCATCCCCTCGATCAAGGCTCTTTGTTTTCAACGTTGACCATCCACGGCACGCCGAACTTATCCGTGACCATGCCGAACCCCTTGGCCCAGAAGGTCGACTGCCACGGCAAGCGAACCTCGCCGTCCTGCGCGAGCGCATTGAATATTTTTTCGCCCTTGGACACGTTGTCGAGCGAGAGCGAGATACTGAATCCGGCGTACTTAGGCGTCGCAGTGTCGCCGGGCATGCCGTCGGTCGCCATGAGCGTGTTCTGTCCCACTTTGAACGACGCGTGCATGATGCGCTCGCCCGCTTCACCCTGAGCGGCGTATTCCGGGGGCGCCTCCTTATTACGCATCTTGAACGTGACCTGAGCGCCCAAGGCTTGCTCATAGAACGCAAGCGCTTCGTCGCAGCGGCCGTAGAAGTACAGATACGGTTGGACCACCATCATTGCCTCCTTGATTGTCAACGTCGATGGATGCCGATCGATCGCGGTCGTCCCGCATCGGCCGCGACGCGGCGAGCGGAGCCGCACCGAGCATGCGGTGCGGCTTGGGCGGCGCGCTCATCAAGCCGCCCGGCGGCGCTCAACGCAGGCCGTCGATCAACTTTTCGAGCTTGATGGCGTCGGCTGCGAACGCGCGAATGCCTTCTGCAAGTTTCTCGGTCGCCATGGCGTCGTCGTTCAGTTGGAAGCGGAACGACGGTTCGTCGATGGCGATGCGCTCGATGGTCTCGCCCTGCTGGGCGTCGTGCGAGAGTTTACGCTCGACCTTCTCGTTGCTGTCATGCAGCTTTTGCAGCAACTCGGGGCTGATGGTCAGCAAATCGCAGCCGGCCAGCTCGACGATCTGGCTCGTCGTGCGAAAGCTCGCGCCCATCACTTCGGTGCGATAGCCGAACTGCTTGTAGTACGCGTAGATGCGGCGCACCGACTGCACGCCCGGGTCGTTGGCGCCGCCCATGGTCGCTTCGTCCCAGGCGCTGCCTGCTTGCTTCTTGTACCAGTCGTAGATGCGGCCGACGAACGGGGAGATCAGCTTCGCGCCCGCTTCGGCGCAGGCCGCCGCTTGCACGGGGGAGAACAGCAGCGTCATGTTGCAGTTCACGCCTTCCTTTTGCAGCACTTCGGCCGCGCGCACGCCTTCCCAGGTCGAGGCGAGCTTGATCAACACGCGTTCGCGGTCGATGCCGGCGGCTTCGTACAGCTTGATGAGCTCGTGGCCTTTCTCGATCGAGCGCTTGGCATCGAACGACAGACGCGCATCGACCTCGGTCGATACCCGGCCCGGAATGATCTTGAGGATTTCGCAGCCGAAGGCGATCAGCAACTGATCGATGATCGCTGCGGCTGGCTTGCTGCCGTGTTCGCGCACGGTTTTTTCGAGCAACGGCTTATAGGCGTCTTTTTGGACGGCCTTGAGGATCAGCGACGGGTTCGTCGTCGCGTCGCGCGGCTTGTACTGTGCGAGCTGTTGGAAATCGCCGGTATCCGCGACGACGGTCGTGTATTGCTTCAGTTGGTCCAGAGCATTGGTCATGGCAGATGTGCGGCGCCCGAGCGCCTTCCGTGTGAGTCCAGAAAGGGGTCGCACCGCCAAAACGGCGCAACCGGATGCAAATACGACTATTTTAGGCCTCGGCGCGTTCACGTGAAATCGAACACCCGGGGGATGGCGCTACGCTGCGGTCCTGCGCTACGTACGGCGCGCGCCCAGAATGACTTGCGTGATCACGCCCGCGACAAGACCCCAAAACGCCGACCCGATCGAGAGCAGCGTGAGCCCCGAGGCCGTCACCATGAAAGTGACGAGCGCGGCTTCCCGCTCGCGCACATTGCTCATGGCGTTGGTGAGCCCGCTCATGATCGAGCCGAACAGCGCGAGCGCGGCGACCGAAACGACGAGCGCTTTGGGCAGCGCGGCGAACAGGGCGGCGATCGTCGCACCGAAAATCCCGGCGACGAGATAAAAGAGGCCGCACCAGAGCGCTGCCGTGTAGCGCTTGGTTCGGTCTTCGTGGGCTTGCGGGCCGGTGCAAATCGCCGCCGTGATCGCCGCGAGCGTGATGCCGTGGGAGCCGAACGGCGCGAGCAGCAGGGAAGCGATGCCGGTCGTCGAGATCAGCGGCGCCGACGGCGTCGTGTATCCGTCCGCGCGCAGGACCGCGAGGCCCGGCATATTCTGCGACGCCATCGCGACGACGAACAGCGGCACGCCCAAGCTGATCGCGGCCGAGAGCGAGAAATGCGGCATCGTGAAGACCGGGTGGGCGAGGGCAACGTGAAAGCGGCTGAAATCGATGAGCCCGAGCGCTCCCGCTACCGCGGTGCCCACGACGAGCGTCGTCACGATGGCGTAGCGCGGCGCGAGCCGTTTGACGAACAGGTAGACGAAGAACATCGTCAGCACGAGCGTCGTTTGGTACTGCACTGCATGGAAGATTTCGATGCCGATTTCGAACAAGATGCCCGCGAGCAGCGCGCTTGCGATGCCGGCCGGCACGCGCCGCATGAGCGCGTCGAACCAGCCCGTGAGCCCGACGGCCGTGATCAGCAGCGCGCAGACGATGAACGCGCCGATCGCATCGGCGTACGGCACGTGCGGCAGCGCGGCAATCAAAAGCGCCGCGCCCGGCGTGGAGTAAGCGACGACGACAGGCGTGCGAAAGCGCAGCGAGAGCAGGATGGTCGAGAACGCCATGCCGATCGACAGCGCCCAGATCCACGACGAAACCTGCGCATCGGACAGGTGCGCGGCCCGGCCCGCCTGAAACACGAGCACGAGGGAACTGGTATAGCCCGTCATCATTGCGACGAAGCCGGCGACGATCGCATGCAGCGACGTATCGGCGAACGGCTGCAGCCAGGAGCGGCGCGCGGCGGGGCTGGGCAGGTCGGGGGCGGAGGGAAATGTCATGGACGATGCAGAAGCGGGACGGACGCTAAACGGCTAGAAAATAGGGGCAACGTAAAACGAGCTAGGCGCGCGGGGGCGGCTATTTACTGAGCTTGCGCATCGCGGTTTCGAGCCCAGCGAGGGTCAGCGGATACATTCGGTCGCCGAGCAGTTGGCGGATGATCGAGACGGACTGCCGATATTCCCACAGGCCTTCGGGCTCGGGATTGAGCCAGGCGTGATGCGGGAAATGATCGGCGAGGCGGCGCAGCCAGACGGCCCCCGCCTCGGGATTGTTGTACTCGACGGAGCCGCCTGGCTGCAGGACTTCATAGGGGCTCATCGTTGCGTCGCCGACGAAGATGAGCTTGTAGTCGGGCGTGAACTTGTGCAGCACGTCCCAAGTCGGCATCCGCTCGACGTGCCGGCGGCGATTGTTCTTCCACAGGTGGTCATAGACGCAGTTGTGGAAGTAATAGAACTCGAGGTGCTTCAGTTCGGATTTGGCGGCCGAGAAGAGCTCCTCGGTGCGCTTGATGTGATCGTCCATCGAGCCGCCCACGTCCAGCAGCATCAGCACCTTCACCGCATTGTGCCGCTCGGGCACCATCTTCAGATCGAGCCATCCCGCGTTCGCGGCGGTGCTGCGAATCGTGCCCGGCAAATCGAGTTCTTCGGCCGCGCCTTCGCGCGCGAACCGGCGCAGCCGGCGCAGGGCGATCTTGATGTTGCGCGTGCCGATCTCGACTTGATCGTCGTAATCGCGGTAGCCGCGCGTTTCCCACACTTTGACGGCGGTGCGATTGCCGGCCGAGGGCCCGCCGATACGGACGCCTTCCGGGTTGTAGCCGCCATGGCCGAACGGGGAGGTGCCGCCCGTGCCGATCCATTTGCTGCCGCCTTCGTGCCGCTCCTTCTGCTCGTCGAACAATTGCTTGAGCCGCTCCATGAGCTTGTCGAGCCCGCCCATGGCTTCGATTTGCGCCTTCTCCTCGGGCGTGAACTCGCGCTGCAGACGTTTTTCGAGCCAGTCCAGCGGCAACTCGAATGCTTGATCGGTGAGCTGTTGCACGCCGCGGAAATACGCGCCGAACGCTTGATCGAATTTGTCGAAGTAGCGCTCGTCCTTGACCAGCGTCAGACGCGCGAGATAGTAGAACTCATCCAACGATGGGCCGATGACGCGCTCGCGCAGCGCTTGGACGAGCGTCAGGTACTCCTTGACCGACACCGGCAGCTTGGCCTCGCGCAGCGTGTAGAAGAAGTCGATCAGCATGCCGATGTCTCTGAATGGCGGTCAGCGTTCCGGCTAACGGTTGTGGCGGTTCATGAACACGAGCCGCTCGAACAAGCTCATGTCCTGTTC
The DNA here is from genome assembly GCF_029522115.1 of Trinickia sp. Y13. Lineage (GTDB taxonomy): Bacteria > Pseudomonadota > Gammaproteobacteria > Burkholderiales > Burkholderiaceae > Trinickia. The sequence continues at coordinate 173,880 of NZ_JAKWFK010000009.1, forward strand.
GTTCTTGAGCAGCGCGCCCGCGAGCGGCGGCACGATCTGCTTCTCGTCCGGCGAGCGCAGCGCTTGCGGCGGGATCTCTTCGGCGAGCAGCAGCTTCAGCCAATCGAGCAACTCGGAGGTGGAAGGCTTCTTCTTCAAGCCCGATACGGCTCGCAGCTCGAAAAAGCTCGTCAATGCCGCACGCAGGAGATCTTCGCGGATGCCGGGATAGTGGACGTCGACGATGCGTTGCATCGTGGCCGGATCCGGGAACTGGATATAGTGGAAAAAGCAGCGGCGCAAGAACGCGTCGGGCAGCTCTTTTTCGTTGTTGGAAGTGATGACCACGAGCGGCCGGTGCTTGGCGCGCACGACTTCGCGCGTCTCGTAGACGTGAAACTCCATGCGATCGAGCTCGCGCAGCAGGTCATTGGGGAACTCGATATCGGCTTTGTCGATTTCGTCGATGAGCAGGACCGCCGGCACGTCCGATTCGAACGCTTGCCAGAGCACGCCTTTGACGATGTAGTTCGAGATGTCCTGCACGCGCGCGTCGCCGAGCTGCGAATCGCGCAGCCTGGAGACAGCATCGTATTCGTAGAGGCCCTGTTGCGCCTTGGTCGTCGATTTGATGTGCCACTGGTAAAGCGGCATGCCCAGCGAGGCCGCGACTTCCTCTGCCAGCATCGTTTTGCCGGTGCCCGGCTCGCCCTTGATCAAAAGGGGGCGCTTGAGCGTGATGGCGGCGTTGACGGCGAGTTTGAGATCGTCCGTGGCGACGTATTGCGACGAGCCTTCGAAACGCATGGCTGCCTGCCTTCTCGAAAAAATTCAAGTATATGTCAGAAGGGCTAGGCGGCCCGCGCCGGTGGCGGTATCGTGTCGCTCGAGCCGGGCGCGGTGCGCGGGCGGCGCCCGGTGGACGTGCGACCAAGGGGCGCGGTACAATTGCCGCGATTTTTTTGGCCGCTCGTTGCGACTTCGACAACAAGAACGGCGCAGCGCCATTGCCCGCAGGCTTTTAGCGGGCGCTCGTTTCCCCTCAAGCCAGGTTAGAACCTATGAACTCTTTCGTCGGCAAACATGTCGTGACCGCAGCGCTAGTCGCGCTCGCGGGGTTTGCGGTGAGCGCGCAGGCGGCCGATGTCGTCGGCAATGCGAAGGCGGGCCAAAGCAAGGTTGCGATGTGTATCGGCTGCCACGGCATTCCCGACTATCGCACCGCGTACCCCGAGGTCTACCGCGTACCCATTCTCGGCGGGCAAAACCAGCAATACCTCGAAAACGCGCTGCACGCGTACAAGAAGGGCGACCGCCACTTCCAAACGATGCACGCGGTCACGGCCTCGCTGTCGGATCAGGACATCGCCGATCTCGCGGCCTACTACGCGTCGCAAACGTCGGCGTCGACGAACAATCCCGAAAAGTGACCGTCATTGCGGCCGCTTTCAGCTACCTTATTTCGCGGGATAGGAGAATTCATGAACAAGCCTGATCAGGCATTGCGCATCGTCGTCAAGGCTGCGGGGACCGCGCTCGTCGCGGCATTCGGGGCGATCGGCTCGGCCCATGCGGCCAGCATCGAGAACGGCAAGGCGCTCGTCGAATCCCACAACTGCGCGGCTTGCCACGGGGCGAAGTTCACCAACCCCGTCAGCAACGAGTATCCGAAGCTGGCCGGCCAGCACGCGGATTATCTGGTTTTCGCGCTGCGCGGCTACCAGGTCGGCACCGGCAACCCGAATTTCGGCCGCAACAACGCGATCATGCAGGCGCAGGTGCAAAGCCTGTCGCTGAGCGATATGAAGGACATCGCCGCTTATATCGAGTCGTTGCCGGGCGATCTCGTCGACAAGAAGTAACCGGTCGAACCGAGGTCGAGCGCTTTGCGCGCACCGCTCGCGCAGCGCCGATCACGATGACACCCCGCTTCGGCGGGGTGTTTTTTTGCTGGCGGCCGCATGTGCGACAACGTGTCGCAGCCGGGTCAATCCTTCGATGCGCGCCGTTCGATGCGGGCGAGATAGGCCTCGGTATCGGGCGGCATGTTGCTGCGCTGCGCTTCCCAGATCGTTTCCCCGAGACACTCCATGATCGCGTGCTGCGCCTCATGCGTGGAACCGAGCCGCGCCGCGAGCCGCTCATGCGCGGCCCGGATGCCGGGCGGTTGATCGATCGAGAGTTGCTCGCTGATGGCCAAATGCATCGAGAGATGCAGGAACGGGTTGGTGCGGCCGGCTTCAGGCGAATAATCGACGGTAGCCGTGGCGTCGTCGGCTAGGTCCGCGTGGTATTCGGGATGCTCGACGATCCAATCGGCCGCGATCGCTTCTAGCGGCGTCAGGATCTCGCCCGCGCGCTGCTTGCGCCAGGTATCGATGAAAAAGCGTCGGACTTCGTCGCGGCTCGGATTGAACATCGTGGGATGGACCTTGAAGTGGCGCCGCCCGGCCGCGCGCTCACAGGGGGGCAATGCGCGCGGGCCGAGCGGCCAATCGGTTATTTTACGCTGCCCCGCTCGCGCGGTTCGGCGCCCCCGTACGATGGCGCCGGTTAGAATCGACGCGCGTCCGCACGAAGGACGCAGCCCCGCTGCGCAGGCCGAAACGCGCGCCGGGCCGATACGGCCCGCAACGATAACGAGCACGACGTTCTTTTACGATGCCAGGTTCATCTCCCTCCACGCGCGCCGATACGCTGCGCGGCGCTTTGCTCGTGGCGCTCTCCGCCGCCTCCTTCGGCGCCATGGCGATCTTCGGCCGCTATGCCTATGCGGGCGGCGCCGACGTCCTTGGTCTGCTGACGCTTCGATTCCTCATCGGCGGGACGGTGCTCGCCGCCGTCGCGCGCCGCCGCAACGTCGTTTGGCCTCGCGGGCGCACGCTTTGGGGGATCGTCGCGATGGGCGCGCTCGGGTACGTGGGGCAGTCGATTTGCTATTTCGTCGCGCTCCAGCATGCGCAGGCCAGCCTCGTCGCATTGCTGCTCTATCTCTACCCGGCGTTCGTGACGCTGCTCGCGGCGCTGTGGCTCGGCGAGCGGTTGACGTGGGTGAAGGGCGCGGCGCTCGTGCTTTGCTTGGCGGGCTCGGCCGTGATGGTCGGGGGCGGACGCGGCGAGCCTTTGGGCATCGGACTCGCGCTGACGGCGGCCATCGTCTACTCGCTTTACATCGTCGCCGGAGCGCGCGTGACGCGCGAGGTCGATCCGCTCGCGACCACGTCGGTCGTCTGTTTATCCGCGGCTGCGGTTTTCTGCACGGCTTCTGTCGTGCGAACCGTGGCAGGGGCGCCGCCGCATTTTCCCTCGACCTCGCTCGGCTGGGCCGCGCTTGCCGCCATCGCGCTGATATCGACCGTCACGGCGATGCTCGCGTTTTTCGCAGGGCTCGCGCGCCTGGGCGCTGCGCGTACGTCGATGCTTTCCACGCTCGAGCCGGTCGTCACCGTGCTGCTTGCAGCGGTTTTGTTGGGCGAGCACTTGACGCCGCTGCAATGGGCAGGCGGTGCCGCGGTGCTCGGCGCCGTGCTCTGGCTCGTACGTGCCGGAGGCGGACCGCACGACGAAGCGGTATCGCTCGAAGCGAATCTATAGCGGCGAGCTCAAAGCTCGGGCGGCGGCGTTTTCGGCTTGAATTCGCATAGCGGCTCGATCGCGCAATGCCAGCACTCGGGCCGGCGCGCTTTGCAGACATAGCGGCCATGCAAGATCAGCCAATGGTGCGCGTCATGAAGGAACTCGGGGGGCGTGAACTTTTCGAGGGCTGCTTCCACGGCGCGCACATCTTTGCCCGGCGCCAACCCCGTGCGGTTCGCGACGCGAAAGATGTGCGTGTCGACCGCGATCGTCGGTTGCCCGAAGGCCGTATTGAGCACCACGTTCGCCGTCTTGCGGCCGACGCCGGGCAGCGCTTCGAGGGCGGTACGCTCGGCCGGCACTTGCGATCCGTGCTGTTCGAGCAAAATCCGGCTCGTGGCGATGACATTCTTGGCTTTGGTGCGATATAGCCCGATCGTCTTGATGTAGTCGGCAACGCCCGCCTCGCCCAGTGCGAGCATCGCTTGGGGCGTGTTCGCCACGGGAAACAACTTGCGCGTGGCCTTGTTGACCGACACGTCGGTCGCCTGCGCCGACAGCATCACGGCGATCAGCAATTCGAACGGGTTCGAGTATTCGAGTTCGGTCGTCGGATGCGGGTTGAGGCTTTGCAGCGTCTCGTAGATGGCGCGTCGTTTTTGTGCGTTCATGCGGCGGTCGTCGTCGAAGCGGGCTCAGTGATCGTCGGGCGTAGGGCGGGCGCCGCGGGGAGCGTCGTTCGTTCGCCGCTCCCCCGCTTCGTCCGTCGGCGCGCCGGCGGCGTTCGATCGCTCGGACGGCGCTTCGGCGCCGGATGCGGCCCCGCTTGCCCGCGTTGCCGGGCCATGCGCTGGCGCGCCACCGGCGTGGGCTTGCTCGTCGGCACTCGCCGGTGGCACATTCTTCGGGCCGAGGCCTTGGGCCGCCAGCGCTTCTTTCTTTTGACGGGCGCGTTCGAGCGCGGCTTGGATGATGGCGCGTTTTTTCGCGGCTTCGTCGTCCGCCGCCGGGTTCGCGGGTGCGGCGGCCGCGGCGTCGGCGCTTGCAGCCGCCTCCGCACGCCGGGCGGCGGCGCGCGCCTGCGCCGCTTGGCGCTCGCGTTCGAGCCGCGCGGCGCGCAACCGATGGCGCTCTCGGGCGGCGTCCGCCTGCCCTTGGCTCCAGGCGTCCCAACCCGTGCGATCGCCCGTCACGGGCAGCATCGCAATGCAATCGACGGGACACGGCGCCACGCATAGATCGCAGCCTGTGCAGCGCTCGGCAAGGACCGTATGCATCAGCTTGGGCGCGCCGACGATGGCATCGACCGGGCAGGCCTGCATGCAGAGCGTGCAGCCGATGCAGAGCGATTCGTCGATGACGGCGAGCGAGCGCGGGCGTTCCTCGCCGTTCTCGGGATTGAGCGCGATGACGGGCTTGCCCAGCAAGGCGGCCAGGCGTGCAATGCCTTGCGCGCCACCAGGCGGGCATTGATTGTAGTTGGCTTCACCTTGCGCGATGGCTTCGGCGTAAGGCCGGCAGCCGGCATAGCCGCACTTGGTGCATTGCGTTTGGGGCAGCAGATCCTCGATGCGGTCTGCGAGCGTTGCGCGATCGGTCACATTCGGTACGTCTAGGGCACGCGAGAGCGGCGACGAAAGCGGGCGTCGAGCGGCGCGGCGGGCGGTGCGCTTCGCGTGCGTGAAAAGAGCGCATTATCGCCGATTTCCCGGATTGCGATTGGTCGGCCGTGTGCCATAATCGAAGCGCTTTTTCGCACGAGGCGCAGGGTGTTTCGACAATAACGGCGCGCTCGTCCGCATTGCCGGCGAAGGACCGAGGAGGGCTGGCAAGGCGGCGGGGCAACGCGGCTCACGAAGCAAAAAGGCCACCATGAATCAATTGAAAATCAAAAGAGACCCCGAAGGAACCCGGCGCCGTATTTTGCTCGCCGCTGCCGAAGAGTTCGCAAATGGTGGTTTGTTCGGCGCGCGCGTCGATCAGATTGCCCGGCGCGCGGAGACGAACGAGCGCATGCTCTATTACTATTTCGGTAGCAAAGAGCAGCTTTTCACGGCGGTACTCGAGCACGCTTTCAGCGCATTGACCGAGGCGGAAAAGACGCTCGATCTAAACGGCATCGCGCCGATCGAAGCCATTACGCGGCTCGCCCATTTCGTCTGGGACTACTACCGCGATCATCCGGATTTGCTGCGTCTCATCAACAACGAGAATTTGCACGAGGCCCGGTATCTTCAGAAGTCGACGCGCATTCGCGAAATGATTTCGCCCATGGTGGCCACGCTCTCGTCGATTCTCGACCGGGGCCAACGCGCGGGGCTTTTTCGCGCCAACGTGGATCCGGTGCGGTTTTACGTTGCGCTGTCAGGGCTCGGCTACTACAGCGTATCGAATCGATTCACGCTCGAAGCCACGCTGGGCCGCGATTTCAGCGCACCGGCCGAGCGCAGCGAGGTAGTGAGGATGAATACCGAACTGCTGCTCGCGTATCTGATGCGCAAATAGCGGGCGCCGCCACGTGGCGGCGCCTGCGATCAGGCTTCGACGGGCTCGCGCGTGCGCTTCGTTTCCCGATTGTGTTCGAGGATGAAATCGCGCAATTGCGGGTAGATGATCGTGCGCCAGCGTCGGCCCGAGAAAATGCCGTAATGGCCGCACTTTTCCGCGGTGAAATGATGTTTGTGCTTCTCCGGGATGCCGCTGCACAGATCGTGCGCGGCGCGCGTTTGGCCGCAGCCCGAGATGTCGTCGAGCTCGCCTTCGATCGTGAACAGCGCCGTCTTCTTGATGTCCTGCGGCCGCACGGCTTCGCCGTCGATCTCCCACGTGCCTTCGGCCAGCCGAAACTCTTGGAACACGATGCGGATGGTATCGAGGTAATATTCCGCGGCCATATCGAGCACGGCGTTGTATTCGTCGTAGAAGCGGCGGTGCGCTTCGGCGTCGTCTTCATCGCCGCGCAGCAGGCTCTGATAGAAATCCCAATGCGATGCCGCGTGCCGTTCGGGGTTCATGGCGACGAAGCCCGAATGCTGCAGGAAGCCCGGATACACATGACGGCCGACGCCCGGATAGTTCGAGGGCACCGTATGGATCACGTTGTTCTCGAACCACGAATACGAGCGCTGCATCGCGAGCGAGTTGACCGACGTGGGGCTGCGCCGCGCATCGATTGGGCCGCCCATCATCGTCATCGTGCGGGGCGTGTCCTCGCCGCGGCTGGCCATCAACGAAATGGCGGCAAGCACCGGCACCGTCGGCTGGCAGACCGACAGCACATGCAGATTCTTGGCGCCGATGTGGCGAATGAATTCCTGGATGTAGGCGACGTAGTCGTCGAGATGGAACGGGCCATTCTCGAGCGGGACCATGCGCGCGTCCATCCAATCGGTGATGTAGACCTTGTGATCCTGCAACAGCGTGCGCACGGTGTCGCGCAGCAGCGTGGAATGGTGACCTGATAGCGGGGCGCAGACGAGCACGACCGGCTCATCCTTCAATTGCGCCACCGCCTCGCTGTCGTCGGCGAAACGCTTGAAGCGCAGCAGGCGGCAAAACGGCTTTTCGATGATCGTTTGTTCGATGATCGGAATGTTATGGCCGTCTTTGACGATTTGATGAATATTGAATTCAGGCTTTTCGTAATCTTTGCCGAGGCGGTAAAGCAGTTCATAGCCGGCCGAAAGGCGCGTCGCCCCGGGCACATAGGCAAAGGGACTCGCGGGATTGGCGAACGATTTCGAAGCGGCCTGTGCCCAGGCTGTCAACGGATTCAAGAGCGCGCGCTGAAACTCGTAAAACTGGTAAAGCATGGTGTGGGGCTCCCGTGGGGTAGGAACGGGGCAAAAAAATATGCGGCGCTTTGCGTCGCGGCTGGACCTTGAACGGATGCTCGTGGCGGCGTTACTTCTTTGATGATAAAGGAGAAACGACCTTAGGTGCAATGCAGCAATCGGCTCGCCCGGCGGGTGTTTTCCCCGATACGCCACGGCCGCTCTCGTGCCGAGATAGGGACGTTCGCCCAAGGTTTCGCGGCACGCACGCCAGGCAAGCGTCGGAGCCCCGCCGCCCCAAGTTGGGGCATGAAAGGCGGCTGCTCGGGTCCCCGTCGAAAACACGTGTTTGCGGTTGTTTTCTTGCACTTCGTTCCAGCAAGACGTCTTCGCATGGCGCAATCAGCGTAAATCCTTCCTCTACAGCGCCCCGTCTCCGAAGGCCGCATTCGCGTTGTCCGCGGAGCGCGGCGGGTGACCAGTCGCATGCGCCATCGATTCCTCGTGCCGCATGAGGTTCAAGCCGGTATGGACGAGTGCCACATGCGAGAACGCTTGCGGAAAATTACCGGTGAAGCGCTTCGTCTGCGGGTCGAATTCTTCGGAAAGCAGTCCGACGTCGTTGACGAGCCCCACCAGGCGCTCGTACATCGCATGGGCTTCGTCCATGCGCCCTTGCAGTGCGAGATTGTCGACGAGCCAGAAGCTGCAGGCGAGGAAGGTGCCCTCGCCCGGAGGCAATCCGTCGTCCACCTTGTGGGTGTGATAACGGCGCACGAAGCCCTCGAACATCAAGTCTTGTTCGATCGCGGCCGTCGTCGCGGCAATGCGCGGATCGGTCGGCGGCAAGAAGCCGAGCAACGGCATCAAGAGCAAGCTCGCATCGAGCGCATCGCCGCCGTAGACCTGAGTGAACGTGCGGCGCTGCGCGTTCCAGCCTTTCTCGCAGACATCGGCGTGAATCCGCTCGCGCAACGCGCGCCATTGCGCGACCGGTCCGTGCAGCTTGAATTTCTCGGCGGAACGGATGGCGCGATCGAACGCGACCCATGCCATGACCTTCGAGAACGTGAACTGCCTCGGGCCGCTGCGCACTTCCCACAGCCCTTCGTCGGGTTCGGCCCAGACCGTCGCCAAGTGCTCGAGCATGACGCATTGAAGCGACCAGGCGGCCTCGTCGGCATGCAGCCCGCCCACACGCGCCAGATGCAGCGCGTTCATCACTTCGCCGTAGACGTCGAGTTGAAGCTGACCTACTGCCTTGTTGCCGATGCGCACCGGGCGAGCGCCTTCGTAGCCCGGCAGCCACGGCAGTTCCAATTCGGGCACGCGCCGCTCGCCTGCCACGCCGTAGAGGATTTGCGCCTGCGCGGGCGAGCCGGCAAGCGCGCGCTCGAGCCAGATTCGCCAGGCACGGGCTTCGTCGTAGAAACCGCAGCGCATGAGGGCGAGCAGCGTGATCGTCGCGTCGCGCAGCCAGCAGAAGCGGTAGTCCCAATTGCGCGAGCCGCCCAACCGCTCCGGCAGGGACGTGGTGGGCGCGGCCACGATCCCGCCGGTCGGTTCGTAAGCGAGCGCCTTGAGCGTGATCAGCGAACGCCGGATCGGCTCCGCATAGCGCCCCGTGACACGGCATTGGGCGATCCATTCCCGCCAATGCCGCTCGGTATGTTCCAGCGCTGCGAATGGGTCTTTTGCGGCGGGTGCGCGTTCGTGGGACGCCGAGTAGGCCAACACGAACGGAATGCGTTCGCCCTCGGAAACGGTGAATTCGGCCACCGTGTGCATGTTCTCGCCGCGTATTTGAACCGGCGTGCGTAGCGCCACCGTGTCGGGACCCACCACGGCTTTGATGCCGTGGCCGTGGGAGAGCCGCGTGACCCACGGCACCGATAGGCCGTAGTCGAAACGCAGCGTCAGCTTCATGGACATCGGCACCGTGCCGCGCTTGCCCTCGACGATGCGCACGAGCTGCGAGCCGCCGTTGCCCGGTGGCATGAAGTCGATCACGGTGACCGCGCCCTCAGCGGTTTCGTGATCGGTTTCGAGGATGAGCGTGCCGTCGCGATAGCGGCGCGTGCGGGTGACGGGGCCGTCGACCGCGGGCGCTAGCCGCCACGAGCCGTGCTCGTCGGACCCGAGCAGGGCGGCAAAACAGGCGCTCGAGTCGAATCGCGGCCAACAGAGCCAGTCGACCGATCCTTCATGCGAGATGAGTGCGGCCGTTTTGCCGTCGCCGACGAGTGCGTAGTCTTCGATATGGGCGGGCATAGTGGTGGAATTTCTCCTGCTGTTTCGCAACGACGCCGAGACGAATGCGGTACGCAATGCCGGTGAGGCGATGCGTTAGCGTGTGAGACGCAGCAAAGGTTACGCCTTGCCGTTCGCGCTCGCACTGGAAACGGTTTTGGCGTTGCCAGGGCGCAAATTCGCTGGCTACAATCTGGCTTCGGGGATTCCGGCCGCGCGCGTCCAATACAACAATCCTTGCACCTAGTGTGCCGCGCACTCGGCCATCATCGCGCCTGTCATCCAACACTCGAATGAGAACTGACGCCATGTTGAATCCGTCGAAGCTCGACTGCATCACGATTCTTTCCGCCGCCCGCGAGGTCGGCGAAGACGCCTTGCTGCACCTCGATCCGCACACGCTCGGTCTCACGCGCAACGGCATGGAAACGGCCGCCGCGTTTCTGATCGAGCGCGCCTGCTTCAAGCGGCACCACGATGGCAACGGCCAATACGCGGTGGGCGGCTTGTCGCTGCAAGGCAAGCTGCGGCTCGATCAACTCGCGAACGGTTGAGCGCGCGCGGGCAGGCAAGTTCACAGATGCAGCGAGTGAGCGCCCGGCCCGAATAGCCCCAGTAGCCCGATGATGATGAGGTAGAGCGCGACGATGTAATTGAGCAGTCGTGGCGCGACCAGAATCAGAATGCCGGCGATCAGCGCGGCGAGCGGTCCCAAGCTGACGGAAATACTCATGGTGGCTCCTTTCTCGTTTGGCGTTTTCGATGCGACGCCACGGCGCGCATCTTCGTTGAGTCCGTCCGGCGGGCTCAAAGCTCTCGTGCTTGCGCTCGTTTTGGGCGCGACGCCCGCGTTTGCGCAAACCGGCGCTGCCGGATCCAGCTACGACCTGCTCGTCGGCACCTATACGACGGGCGGCAAGAGCGAGGGCATCTACGTCTACCGCTTCGATTCGGCTTCGGGGCAGGCAACGCCCGTGTCGTCGGTGAAGACGGTCAATCCATCGTACCTCATCGTCGCCCGAGACAACCGGCATGTCTACGCTGTCAACGAATTGCCGGGCGACAACGGCCCCGCGTCCCAGCGAGGCGGCATCAGCGCGTTTGCGTTCGATCCGAAGGCCGGTGCACTGACGTTCCTCGATCGGGTCTCCTCGGAAGGCAACGATCCGTGCTACCTGAGCTTCTCGCCCGATGGCCGCTATGTGCTGGCGGCAAACTATTCGGTTGCGGCCGATCCCGGAGGCAGCTTTGCCGTCTTCCCGCTACAGGAGGACGGCCGCGTGGGCGCCGCGGCGCTCGTCGTCCATCACGAAGGGGCCGGCCCAGTGCGTGGCCGGCAGGACAATGCGCACGTTCATTCGACGGTGTTTTCGCCCGACGGCCGGTATCTCTTCGCGCAAGATCTCGGCGACGACAAGCTCTACGAGTACCGCTATACGAACGACCACAGCCGAGGGTTGCTCAGTCCGACGCCGGAAGGGTATGTGCAAATGCCTTCCGGATCGGGCCCGCGGCACCTCGTATTCGCGGCGAACGGGCACTACGGTTATTTGACGAGCGAACTGGCCGGCACCGTCACGGCGCTGCAATACCAGGACGGGAAGTTGACGCCGATACAGACGCTCGAACTCACCGCGCCGGGTTTCAAAGGCAAGATCGGCGCGGGTGCGATCCATTTGTCGCCCGACGGCAAATTTCTCTATGCGACGAACCGCGGGGACGCCAACGAGATCGTGATCTTTTCGGTCGATGCCGGCAACGGGCGGCTCGCGCTCGTCGGCAGGCAGTCCACGCTCGGCCGCACGCCGCGCGAGTTCGCGATCGATCCGACGGGCCGCTGGCTCATCGTCGGCAATCAAGACAGCGATAGCGCCTACGTATTCCGGCGCGATCCCGATACGGGGCTGCTCGTGCATCCGACGCGCCTCGACATCGGCTCGCCGGTCGATTTCAAATTCACGCCCTTGTCTTGATCTTGACGGCGGTTGCGCGCCGCGCGCTCGCGGCCGTCTCCTGAAACAAAGAGAGCCTGCGCGTCAGAGCAAGCACGCAGGCTCGAGGCTACCGCCCCACGGGGGGCGAGGCGGCAGGGATGACAGCCACGCGTGCGATCGGACATCGCACCGGGCGCACGGTGTACCAAGGCTGCTGCAACGAGCGTGCCGGCGGCTGCCAGCCGCGCCCGTTTTCCTGGCCGATGCTTATGCTGCGCGCCGTTTCGCCTACCGGAGGGCCGTGCCTCTCGTTTCTTGCGCACAAAAGCCGGCCGGTCTGCCAGCCGGTTAATTCTTGCAACCGTCGCGCAGCTTTTACGCGCGGTGCTTGGCTTCGCACCGTCGTCGGACCTGCCCGTCACGGTTCCGCGCTTGGCGGCGCGAGCACTTCGCGGCTGCCGTTGATGCCCATCGCCGAAACGAGCCCCGCGGCTTCCATTTGCTCGACCAGGCGCGCCGCGCGGTTGTAGCCGATCCGCAGTTGCCGCTGCACGGCGGAGATCGATGCGCGGCGCGTGCGCACGACGAAGGCAACGGCTTCGTCGTAGAGCGGATCGGCTTCGGCATCCGGCGCATCGCCGAACAGGTCTTGCGGGGCGCCATCGGTCGCGGGGCCATCGAGAATGCCTTCCTCGTACTCGGGCTCGCCGAACTGCTTCAAGTGTTCGACGACGCGATGCACTTCCTCGTCCGCCACGAACGCGCCATGCACACGCTGCGGATACCCGGTGCCGGGCGGCAGGAACAACATGTCGCCTTGGCCCAGCAGCGATTCGGCGCCCATCTGGTCGAGAATCGTGCGCGAATCGATCTTCGACGAAACCTGGAACGCTACGCGGGTCGGAATGTTCGCTTTGATGAGCCCCGTGATGACGTCGACCGACGGCCGCTGCGTCGCGAGGATTAAATGGATGCCGGCCGCGCGCGCTTTTTGTGCGAGCCTTGCGATGAGCTCCTCGATCTTCTTGCCCGCCACCATCATGAGATCGGCCAACTCGTCGATCACGACGACGATCATCGGCAGCGGCGAGAGCGGTTCGGGCGCTTCGGGCGTCAACGAAAACGGGTTGCCGATCTTCTTGCCCGCGGCTTGCGCGTCGCGCAGCTTTTGATTGAAACCTGCGAGGTTGCGCACGCCGACCGCCGACATGAGCCGATAACGCTTTTCCATTTCGCCCACGCACCAGTTCAGCGCATTGGCGGCGAGCTTCATGTCCGTGACGACGGGCGCGAGCAGATGCGGGATGCCCTCGTAGACCGACAGCTCGAGCATCTTCGGGTCGATCATGATGAGCCGCACTTCCTCGGGCGTCGCCTTGTACAACAGCGAGACGATCATCGCGTTGATTGCGACGGACTTGCCCGAACCGGTCGTGCCCGCCACCAGCATGTGCGGCGCTTTCGCGAGGTCGGTCACGATCGGGTTGCCGGTGATGTCCTTGCCCATCGCGAGCGTGAGCTTGGAGGCCGAGCCCCGATAGGACGGGGCGTCGAGGATTTCCGACAGGCTGATCGTTTGCCGCTTGGCGTTGGGCAGTTCCAAGCCCATGCAGGTTTTGCCGGGAATCGTCTCGACCACGCGGATCGAAGTCAGGCCAAGCCCGCGCGACAAGTCTTTCATCAAGCCGACGATCTGGCTGCCGCGCACACCGAGCGCGGGCTCGATTTCGAAGCGCGTAATGACGGGACCCGCCGATGCGCCCACGACCGCCACCGGCACTTTGAATTCCTGCAAGCGCTGCTCGATGAGCTGCCCGGTTTGCGCAAGGCGCTCGGCCGGGATCTCTTCGGCCTCGGTCGAGGCCGGATCGAGCAGGTCGAGCGTCGGTAGTTCGACGGAGGACGCCGCCGGGGCGTGGAACGTGAACTCCGGGCCGGTGTGGCCGCGCAACGGTGGGCGCGGGGCGGGTTCCGGGGCAGGGGGAGCAAGCGTCGCCGGCGTCGAAGGCGGGGACATCGGGGCCGGGGAGGGCGCAGCCGAGGGTGTCGGAGCCGAGGAGGTCGGAGCCGAGGAGGTCGGAGCCGAGGAGGTCGGAGCCGAGGAGGTCGGAGCCGAAGCGGTCGGAGCCGAGGAGGTCGGAGCCGAAGCGGTCGGAGCCGGCGGCGTCGGAACGGCGGGAAGCAGAGGCTCGTCGTCGGCGTTCGAGCGCTCCCCGGGCGTAGGCTGCGCGCTCACGCGATTTCCCGAGGTTGCGGCCCAGGGCGGCGCAGCGCCGGCCGGTGGCGTCGGTTCGATCGCGAGGGTCGGCGCGGGCGCAACGAAAGGCGCCGACGCAGATGCAACTGCAGGTGCGTCGGCCTTTGGCGACGAAGCGAGTTCGATCAGCACCGGCGCAGGCGGCGCTGACTCCACGCCGCCCGCCGGCTCGGGCGGCGCGAACGAGGGCGACGAGGTCGACGTGCTTATCGGCGTGTTCGTCGGCGTGTTCGTCGCCGCAGGGGCGGGCGAAACCGTGGGCGCGGGCGCACTCGGCGCGTCGTTCGCAACCGGCGCGGGCGTGGGCGAGTAAGGGGCCGCCGCGCCCGACGGGAAGGCCAAAGCGGTGGCGCCATCCCTTGGATCGGCGATAGCCGCGTCGTCCTGGACGATCGGCTCCGATGAGGCGTGAGCGGCCGGCTGACCCACCGTCTCGTTCGACGCCGCGGGGCTAGGCGGCACGGGCGGCAAGTCGGGATGGTCCGAGGGCGATGCGCTCGCCGCCGGTGTCGCGCCGCCCGTTGCGTCAGGCGACGTCCCCGTCCCTGCGTCTGCCGCGGGCGATCGCGCGGCGGCGGCAGGCGCGGCGCCACGGCGCGCAAGGCTCGAACTCGCAAGCGCCGTCCACTGGGCAGCATTGGCTTCGATTGCGCGCAGCGTCTCCAGTACGCCGGGCGAAGGCGCGCTTGCGGAGGATTCGGGGACGCCTGCCGCAGGCGCCGCACGCGGGGCCTGCACGATTTGGGGTCTTGCCGTGGGCCGAGCCGGTTCGGCAGGAGCGGGCGAGGCAGGCTGGCCGCCTGGCCGGGTCGACGTCGCGGGCGCGGCCGATGAGGCCGACGCGATCGACGATGCGGGGGGCGGGCGCCGGCTTGCGTCTGAAGCCACCCCGGCGGTGCCCGTGGGACGCTGTTGCGCTTGCGCGATACGGGTCCTAGCGGCGTCTGCCGAAGCGTCGTACGTGTGCGGCCGCACGATGGGCGAACTTGCTCCGCGCGATGCGCTCGATGTGCTCGATACGGTCGATGCTGGCCGCCTCTGGCGCGCTCCGTGGACGGAATCGTCCGCGGGGAACCCTTTGCCTGTCTGGGCGCTCCGGCTCGGCGTCACCGGCTCGAACCGGTTGGCGCTCGCGGCGCGCGCCGCATGCTGGCCGGTACTTGCCGCCTGCCCGGCGCGCGCCGTCGCGGGCGGCTGCCAGACTGTCGGCCGGGCATATCGGCCAGTCGATTTGGGCGCCATGACGTTGGTCGTGCTCATGCGCACGGCCGTGTTCGCGCCGCGCGTCGCGCGCGGCTCCTCTTCGCGCACACTGGCCGCGGCGCGCGATGCTGGGCCGGCGCGCAGGTTCAATCCCAAGCCGAAGGCCCGATCGGCCCAGCGCAGCGCATCGCGCCAACGGAAACCGATTAGCCAAGGCAGCGACGCGAACAGCAACGCAGGCGGCGCGAAGAAGGCGCCGCGCCCGAGCGCACGGGTGGCGGCGGCGAGCAACGCGTGTCCCAGTGCGTTGCCGGTATGAGGCGCAAGCATGGCTTCCAGCGTCCCGCTGCCGGCCAGCACCCCGGCAAAGCCGAGCCAAAGCCGGATCTTGCCCCGCCCGCGGGCATCGGCGTCGCGTGCGAAGGCCGCCATTGCTAGACGCAAGGCGAGAGGGACGAACCAAATGGCCGAGACGCCGAACCAGCCGAAAACTACCGTATGCATACTCAAGGGTGAAACCTTCGAGGCGGTTGCGCGGCGCGCATCATCGAGTGTCGCGAAGGAAGGTCAGCGTAAGCCCCGTCGTAGCGATGATCCGCATTTCCTGCGGCGGTCGCATTTGCACGAGCGTGGCACCCGTGTGCCCGAGCGCATCGAGGTACGCGCGCTCGATGCGATCGGCCGCGCCGCCGCAGGCTTTGCGCGTCGTCGCGATCTCGTCGAACGTCAATTTCCCGCTCGTGAGCTCGTACGAAGCCGAAAACCGGTTGCAGCCTGCAAAGCCGCTCGCTCGGCGCTGGCCGGAACGCGTGTCGAGCGTGAGCGTAGGCGCCGCCGTTTTATCGGCCGGCACGTCGAACGCCGAGCTGCCATCGCTCGTTTGGGCGCGCTCGAGCACCCAGCTCGTGTCGTCGAGCAACTGCACTGCGGCGGGGTTGAGCGGATTGCTGGGGCCTGCGGCGGAATCGGGATGGGTCGGGATCGCGCAGCCGGCGACGAGCACGCAACCGGCGAGCGTGAGCATCGCCGCAAATGTGCCGACGCACGACGGCAAAGCGCGCTGGGACATCCGCAGCGGCGCGTTGAATGGATTCGACATGGCCCCGAACCTACTGTTTGAACTGGCGAAGGCGTAAGGGTAACGCACTCCCGTTGCGACGCGCGAGTACGCGAGCGCCCGATGCGGTCTGCGGCAGTTGGCCGATGCGGCCCGCGACGCACGCAAAAGGGCCCGGCCGCGCATGGTAGCATCGCCCTCTTTCCTTTCATTCGCATATGGGATACGCCATGCAGATCGGTCAACGGATCGGCACGCCGCTCTCGCCCAGCGCCACGCGCGTGATGCTGCTCGGCGCGGGCGAACTCGGCAAGGAAGTCATCATCGCGCTACAGCGTCTGGGCGTCGAAGTCATCGCGGTGGACCGCTACCCGAACGCCCCCGGCCATCAGGTGGCGCACCGCGCTCACACGATCGACATGTCCGATCCCGAGGCGATCAAAGCGCTCGTGCGAGCGGAGCGGCCGCATCTGATCGTGCCCGAGATCGAGGCGATCGCCACCGACGCGCTGATCGACATCGAGGCGCAAGGGCTGGCCGAAGTCATCCCGACCGCGCGCGCGACCCAATTGACGATGAATCGAGAAGGCATTCGCCGCTTGGCCGCGGAAACGCTGAGCCTGCCGACTTCGCCTTACGCGTTCGCCGATTCACTCGACTCGTTCAAGGCGGCCATCGCGCGCATCGGCTACCCCTGCGTGGTCAAGCCGGTGATGTCGTCCTCGGGCAAGGGCCAGTCCGTCGTGCGCAGCGATGCCGACGTGGAGCCGGCTTGGCAATACGCGACGGTTGGCGCGCGCGTCAATGTGGGCCGTGTCATCGTGGAAGGATTCGTCACGTTCGACTATGAGATCACGCTGCTGACCGTGCGCGCCGTCGACCCCGCCAGCGGGATCGTGCAAACGTCCTTCTGCGAGCCGATCGGCCACCTGCAGGTCGACGGCGATTACGTCGAGTCGTGGCAGCCGCAGCCGATGTCGCCGGCTGCACTTGCGCGCGCCAAGGAGATCGCGGAACGCGTCACGAGCGCGCTCGGCGGCCGGGGCGTCTTCGGCGTGGAACTGTTCGTGCGCGGCGACGAAGTCTGGTTCTCGGAAGTCAGTCCGCGCCCGCACGATACCGGGCTCGTGACGCTGCGCTCTCAGCGTCTCTCGGAATTCGAATTGCATGCACGCGCGATCCTGGGTTTGCCGGTCGATGCTTCTTTGCTCGCGCCGGGCGCCTCGGCCGTCGTCTACGGTGGCCTCGAGCGAGCGGGCATCGCTTTCGAAGGCGTGCGCGAGGCGCTTGCCGTGCCGGGCGCCGATCTGCGCCTGTTCGGCAAGCCCGAGAGTTTCAAGAAGCGGCGCATGGGCGTGGCCGTGGCGACCGGGGCGAACATCGAGCAAGCCCGCGAGCGCGCACGCGCGGCCGCGGCCGCGGTGCGGCCCGTCGCGGCGGATTAAGGCGGTTGCTCGAAGCGGTCGCGCTCGGCGGCCGGCTTTCGGCCGACGGCCGCCAGCAAAGGGTGCCCGCGCCGGGCGCGCCGGTTCGACGGGCGCGCGTCGGCACGATTTTCGTGCGATGTGAAGGGGCGCTGCCCCCCGCCAGGCGTGCCGGTTGAAGGCGGGCACGGCCCGTGCAACCCTGCGGTGCTACAATACCGGCCTTTCCGGCGGTATATCCGTCGGCTGGAGCCGGCCGCGCGCGAAGCGCGGTCCTTGCGGGCGTTCTCGGCGCGAATGCGCGAGACCTGCGGTGGCTCCGCCTTCACGTCGATCATTCTCGAGCGGCTGTGCGGCCGCTGCCGCGCGCTCGAACGACGCAGCGCCTAGCGGCGCACTTTTAGCGAACGCCACCATGTCCGATCCCGCTGTCACGCCTACTCCCGCGACTTTCGACCAGTTCGGTCTCGCCCCCGAGATCCAACGAGCCGTCGCCGAGCAAGGCTACTCCACGCCAACGCCCATCCAAGCCCAAGCGATCCCGGTCGTGCTGTCGGGCCGCGACGTCATGGGCGCCGCGCAAACCGGCACCGGCAAGACGGCGAGTTTCTCGTTGCCCATCATTCAGCGCCTGCTGCCGAGCGCGAGCACCAGCGCGTCGCCGGCCCGCCATCCCGTGCGCGCGCTGATCCTCACGCCCACGCGCGAGCTCGCCGACCAGGTCGCCGCGAACGTTCAGTCGTACGCCAAGCACACGCCGCTGCGCAGCGCCGTCGTGTTCGGCGGCGTCGATATGAATCCGCAGTCGGCCGAATTGCGGCGCGGCGTCGAGATCTTGATCGCGACGCCGGGGCGCTTGCTCGATCACGTGCAACAAAAGACAGCCAACCTTGGCCAAGTGCAGATTCTCGTGCTCGACGAAGCGGACCGCATGCTCGACATGGGCTTTTTGCCCGACCTCCAGCGCATCTTGAATTTGCTGCCGAAGGAGCGGCAAACGTTGCTCTTTTCTGCGACGTTCTCGCCAGAGATCAAGAAGCTCGCGTCCACCTATTTGCGCAACCCGCAGACGATCGAAGTCGCGCGCAGCAACTCGACGGCCACCAACGTGACGCAAATCGTCTACGAGGTGGCAGAGGGCGACAAGACGGGCGCCGTCGTGCAATTGATTCGCGAGCGCGAATTGAAGCAAGTGATCGTCTTTTGCAACAGCAAGATCGGCGCGAGCCGGCTTGCGAAACAGCTCGAGCGCGACGGCGTGATCGCCTCCGCCATTCATGGCGACAAGTCGCAAAACGAGCGGATGCAGGCGCTCGACGCATTCAAGCGCGGCGAGATCGAGGCGCTCGTGGCGACCGACGTGGCCGCGCGCGGTCTCGACATCGTCGAATTGCCGGCCGTCATCAACTTCGATCTTCCGTTCAACGCGGAAGACTACGTTCACCGTATCGGCCGGACCGGCCGGGCCGGTGCGTCGGGCGATGCGCTGTCGCTTTGCAGTCCCAACGAGCGCAAGCAGCTGGCCGAGATCGAGAAGCTCATCAAAAAGCCGCTGCAGGTGCAGCATCTTGCGGTGGACGCGCCCCCGCGCCGCGGCCGCGAAGATCACGGTCGGCGCGAGCGCGACGACCGTGCGGGTCGGCGTCGCGCAGTGGGTCACGAGCGTCCGAGCTATCGCGCGAACCATGCCCCCGTCGACGACTTCTTCTTGAAGCCATATGTGCCGTCCCCGTCGGCGCGCAAGGAAGAGGAAGCGAAGCAAGCCGAGGCCGCGCCCGCCAAAGCGCCGAAGCAGCCCTTGGCGGCGTTGCTCGGCGGGTTCGGGATGCCGCGGCGAAATACTTCGTCGTCCTAAATTATTCGCGTCGAGCGGCCCGATCGATTGCTCCCGCGGTGCGCAAGGCGCCGCGCACGGGGCGCCGAATTCAGAATCCAATGAGGCCGTGCGCGGCATCGCCGCTTCCAGCGGGATAGCACGGCGCCATGAGCGCCGAATCGCCCCGAAGGTTACATTGGCCACCTGCCGTTCGCAATCGTTGCGATCTCGGCGCAGTGTTTAGCGCGGCGAACCCGGCCCTGCCGTCATAGCGGAAACGCCGTCGTCGACATAATCTCCTTGAGCACCATGAACGAGCGTATCTGCCGCACACCGGGCAGATAGAGCAACTGTTCGGCGTGCAGGCGATTGAAGCTTTCGCTATCGCGCGTGCGCACCAGCATGAAGTAATCGAACTCGCCCGTGACGACGTGGCATTCCATGCACCCTGAAACATTGCGCGCAGCTTGCTCGAATGCTGCGAACGCTTCCGGCGTCGAACGATCGAGAACGATGCCGATCACGACGAGCATGCCTGCGCCGACCGCTTTCGGCTCGAGCAGCGCGACGACCCTTCGAATCATCCCCGCCGTCTTCAACCGTTCGACGCGCCGCAGGCAAGCGGGGGCGCTGAGCTTGACCTTTCGTGCGAGCGCGACGTTCGAGAGGGAGGCGTCGTGCTGCAACGCTTTGAGGATGGCGCGATCGATGCGATCGAGTTGAGGGAGCGAGAGCGGTTCGACCCTAGGCGCCCCGCCGCGAGTAGCCGCAGCGGTTTTCGAGCGGGGCGGCGATGTGGTGCGGCGCGTGCCGTCACGCAATTTCGTTGCGCACATGATTTCCTCGAAGAAACGTCATTGAGTCGAAACAGGATCTTACGATGGAAAAATATGTGAACCGTCTATAGTTCGCAAGCTCATTTCGTCCGCGCTTGGCTATCATTTTTCGGTGCGTGGGGCACGCTGTTTTCGCGGCCATGCCGCGTCGGACCACGCTCGACAGCGCCGATCCGCGCCCGCCCGATCAGACTGGAGGCCTCGATGAACCTGCAACGCTTTCCCCGTTATCCGTTGACGTTCGGCCCGACGCCGATCCAGCCGCTCAAGCGATTGAGCGCGCATTTGGGCGGCAAGGTCCAGCTTTATGCGAAGCGCGAAGACTGCAACAGCGGCCTAGCGTTTGGCGGTAACAAGACGCGCAAGCTCGAATACCTCGTGCCCGAGGCCATCGAGCAAGGTTGCGACACGCTCGTGTCGATCGGCGGGATTCAGTCGAATCAGACCCGGCAAGTCGCCGCCGTCGCGGCGCATCTGGGCATGAAGTGCGTGCTCGTGCAAGAGAACTGGGTCAACTACCCCGATGCGCTCTACGATCGCGTCGGCAACATCGAACTGTCGCGCATCCTCGGCGCGGACGTGCGGCTCGTGCCCGATGGCTTCGATATCGGCATTCGCAAAAGCTGGGAGGATGCGCTGGAAAGCGTGCGCGCGGCCGGCGGCAAGCCGTATGCGATTCCCGCGGGCTGCTCCGAGCACCGGCTGGGCGGGTTGGGCTTCGTCGGCTTCGCGCAGGAAGTGCGCGCGCAGGAGGCCGAGCTGGGGTTTCGCTTCGATTACATCGTCGTCTGCTCGGTGACGGGCAGCACGCAAGCGGGCATGATCGTCGGGTTCGCGGACGATGGCCGCGCCGAGCGCGTGATCGGTATCGATGCGTCGGCCAAACCCGAAGCGACGCGTGCGCAGATTGCCCGCATTGCCGAGCATACGGCGGAACTCGTCGGGCTCGGGCGCGCGCTCGAGCCGAGCGAAGTCGTCCTCGACACGCGCTACGGCGGCCCCGAATACGGCTTGCCCAATGAGGGGACGCTCGAAGCGATTCGGTTGTGCGCGCGAACCGAAGGCATGCTGACCGACCCCGTGTACGAGGGCAAGTCGATGCACGGCATGATCGATAAAGTGCGCTGCGGCGAATTCGAGCCGGGCTCGCGCGTGCTGTATGCGCACTTGGGCGGTGCGCCCGCGTTGAGCGCTTACAGCTTCATCTTCCGCGACGGCTAACGGGCGAGCCCCTGCGTACGTTGGCGCCACGCTGCGATGGCATCGGCATAGAACGCATCGAGCGATCGATAGGGCTGGGCGTTGGGCGCGGCGCTGCCGTTCCCGTCGGCGGGAAGGGCAAGGCCCAAATGCCTCGCGGCCGCGACGAGCGCCGGTAGCGGATCGTCGTTAGCCAGTGCACGCGCGCCCGTCTGCTTGCTGAGCTTCTCGCCGTTCGCGTCGACCACGACGGGCACGTGCAGATAAACGGGCGTGGGCACGCCCAGGCAGCGTTGCAAATAAATCTGACGAGCTGTCGAATCGAGCAAGTCTGCGCCGCGCTCGACATGGGTGATGCCTTGCTCGGCATCGTCGACGACGACCGCGAGTTGATATGCCCATTGCCCATCCGCCCGCTTGAGCACGAAATCGCCGACTTCGAGCGCGAGATCTTGTTGCTGCGGACCCTGCCAGCGATCCTCGAACGTGACGATGGCATCCGTGCCCTCAGGCACGCGGATGCGCCAAGCGCGCGCAGTTTTTCCGCGCAGTCCGCGGCGGCAAGTTCCCGGGTAGGCGAGCGTCGTATGTCGCGCGTGCGCGCTCGCCAGCGAATCGGCAATTTCTTTGCGCGTGCAGCCGCATGGGTAGATGAGGCCGGCTTGTTCCAAGCGGGCGAATGCAAGGGCGTAGCGCTCGGTGCGGGCGCTTTGCCAGATGGGCGGCTCATCGCTTTGCATGCCGAAGCGCGCCAGCGTTTCCAAAATGGCGCGGTCGGCCCCGCGCACCGTGCGCGGGCCGTCGATGTCTTCTATGCGAACGAGCCACACGCCGTCATGCGCCCGCGTATCGAGGTAGCTCGCGAGTGCGCCGACGAGCGAGCCCGCGTGAAGCTCGCCGGTGGGCGAAGGCGCGAAGCGGCCCCGGTAGGGCCGCTCCGATCCTGCCGCGCCGCTTGGGGACGGCGTAGCGCGGCCGTTCACGCCGCCTGCGGCGTGTCCTTGTTCGGGTGGCATGCGGGACAGGTCTGGCCGGCCGTATAAAGCGGCGAACGTTGCGCCTCGGGCGTCACGACGGCGCGACAGCCGAAACATTGCACGGTTTCGGTCGGCGCGAGCTGAGGATTGAGCGCGGTGCGATAGTCGAACACGAAGCAGTCGCCGCGGTAATGCGCCCCGCCGACCTCTTCGAAATATTTCAGGATGCCGCCTTCGAGTTGATAGACGTGCTCGATACCGGCCTCCTTCATATGGATGGCGGCTTTCTCGCAGCGAATGCCGCCGGTGCAAAAGGAAACGACGGTTTTGCCCTCGAGCGCCTCGCGATGCGATTCGACGACGCTCGGAAACTCGCTGAACTTCGTGATCCGGTAGTCGATCGCATTGTCGAACGTGCCGACGTCGACTTCGAACGCGTTGCGTGTATCGAGCATGACGACGGGGCGGCCCTCGTCGTCTTCGCCGCGGTCCAGCCAGCGCTTGAGCGTGGGGGCATCCACCGCGGGCGCGCGACCGAGCTCGGGCTTGATCGCCGGCTTCTTCATCGTGATGATCTCGCGCTTGCGCTTGACCAGCATGCGACGAAACGGCTGCGTTTCCGAGAAGCTTTCCTTGAACTGCAGATCGGCGAACTTGCCTTCGAAGAGCGGATCGCCGCGCAGAAACGCGATGAAATCGCGGGCCGCCTCGGGTGTGCCGGCGAGAAACAGGTTGATACCCTCGGGGGCGAGCAAGATGGTGCCGCGTAGCCCGAGCGCCTCGCATCGGTTGGCGAGGCACTCGCGCCAGGTATCGATGGCGTCGATGGAGACGAAGCGGTAGGCGGCGAGATTGACGATGCGCATGATGGTGGTGCAATGATTTGAGCGGCCGCGCCGGCTGGACGATCCCGGCCCAGGGGTGTCGGGACGACCGGCAGAGCGCCAACGAAGCGTTGTCGCGCCAAGCCTCGCGTGGCGCGCCGGGCGGCGAAACCGCCATTATCCCGCAAACCGCCGACGCTCCGTCATTGGCCGTTCGGCCGGGCTGTTTCGGGGGAGGCCGGATGTACAATACGGCCCATGTCAGATCCTCGCTTCGTTCATCTTCGCGTCCACTCCGAATTCTCGATTGCCGACGGCATCGTGCGCCTTGACGACGTCGTCAAGGCCGCCGCCGAGGACGGTCAGGGCGCGCTCGCATTGACCGATCTCGCCAACGCGTTCGGTCTCGTTCGGTTCTACAAGGAAGCGCGCGCGAGCGGCATCAAGCCGATCGCGGGCTGCGACGTCTGGGTCATGAACCCGGACGATCGCGACAAACCTTCGCGCTTGTTGTTGCTCGTCAAAGATCGGCGCGGCTATTTGAATCTTTGCGAGCTGCTGACGAAAGCCTGGCTCACGAACCAGTACCGCGGGCGCGCCGAACTGGACGCCGCGTGGCTCGATTCACCGCTCAGCGAGGGTCTGATCGCATTGTCCGGCGCGCAGCAGGGCGATGTGGGCCTTGCGCTCGCCGCTGGTAACGAGCAGGCCGCCAAGCGGCACGCGCAGCGCTGGTCGGCGCGGTTTCCGAATGCGTTCTATATCGAATTGCAGCGCTACGGGCAGCCGGGCGGCGAGGCATACGTGCAGCAGGCGGTGGCGCTCGCCTCGGCGTTGAAGCTGCCCGTCGTGGCGACGCATCCCGTCCAATTCATGAGCGCCGACGATTACACCGCGCACGAGGCGCGTGTTTGTATTTCCGAGGGCGACATTCTCGCGAATCCACGGCGGCCGAAGCGGTTCACCACCGAGCAGCGGTTTTGCACGCAGGACGAAATGGCGGAGCGCTTCGCCGATATCCCTTCTGCGCTCGCCAATACGGTCGAAATCGCCAAGCGCTGCAATTTGACGCTCGAGCTCGGCAAGCCGAAGCTGCCGCTGTTTCCGACCCCGGACGGCATGTCGCTCGACGATTACCTCGTGCAGTTGTCGAAAGAGGGCCTCGAAAAGCGGCTCGTCGAGCTCTTCCCCGAAGAGTCCGCACGCGCGAGCGAGCGCGAGAAGTACTACCAGCGGCTCGATTTCGAGTGCGGCACGATCGTCAAGATGGGCTTTCCGGGCTACTTCTTGATCGTGGCCGACTTCATCAATTGGGCCAAGAACAACGGCGTGCCGGTCGGGCCGGGCCGCGGCTCGGGCGCGGGCTCGCTCGTCGCTTACGCGCTCGGCATCACCGATTTGGACCCGTTGCGCTACAACCTGCTGTTCGAGCGCTTTCTGAACCCGGAGCGCGTGTCGATGCCCGACTTCGACATCGACTTCTGCCAGGAAGGGCGCGATCGCGTGATTCAGTACGTGAAGGCCAAGTACGGCGCCGATGCGGTTTCGCAGATCGCGACGTTCGGCACCATGGCGGCCAAGGCCGCCGTGCGCGATATCGGCCGCGTGCTCGATCTCGGCTACAACTTCACCGACGGCGTGGCCAAGCTGATCCCGTTCAAACCGGGCAAGCACGTGACGATCGCCGACGCGATGAAGGAAGAGCCGCTGCTGCAAGAGCGCAACGACAACGAAGACGAAGTGCGCCAGTTGCTCGAACTGGCGCAGCGCGTCGAAGGGTTGACGCGCAACGTGGGCATGCACGCGGGCGGCGTGCTGATCGCGCCGGGCAAGCTCACCGATTTTTGTCCGCTCTATACGCAGGGCGACGACGGCGGCGTCGTGAGCCAGTACGACAAGGACGACGTCGAAGCGGTCGGTCTCGTCAAATTCGACTTCTTGGGCCTGACCACGCTCACGATCCTCGATTGGGCCGAACGGTATATTCGCCGGCTCGATCCGGGGAAGGCCGACTGGTCGCTCGCGCAGGTGCCGCTGGACGATCCCGCCTCGTTCTCCATCTTGAAGAAGGCCAACACGGTCGCCGTGTTCCAGCTGGAAAGCCGCGGCATGCAAGGCATGCTCAAGGATGCGCAGCCGGACCGCTTCGAGGACATCATCGCGCTCGTGGC
The DNA here is from genome assembly GCF_029522115.1 of Trinickia sp. Y13. Classification (GTDB taxonomy): domain Bacteria; phylum Pseudomonadota; class Gammaproteobacteria; order Burkholderiales; family Burkholderiaceae; genus Trinickia. The sequence continues at coordinate 199,157 of NZ_JAKWFK010000009.1, forward strand.
GCTGTACCGCCCGGGCCCGATGGATCTGATCCCCAGCTTCTGCGCGCGTAAGCACGGGCGCGAGATGGTCGAGTTTCCCGATCCGCGCGTCGAGCCCGTCCTGAAAGAGACCTACGGCATCATGGTCTATCAGGAGCAGGTGATGCAGATGGCGCAGATCATCGGCGGCTACTCGCTTGGCGGCGCCGATTTGCTGCGTCGTGCGATGGGTAAGAAAAAGCCCGAGGAGATGGCCAAGCATCGGGAGATCTTCGCCGAGGGCGCGGCCAAGAACGGCCTCACTCGCGAGAAGTCCGACGAAATCTTCGACTTGATGGAGAAGTTCGCCGGTTACGGCTTCAACAAGTCGCACGCGGCCGCGTATGCGCTGCTCGCGTATTACACCGCGTGGCTCAAGGCACACCATCCCGCGGAATTCATGGCGGCCAACATGAGCTTGGCCATGGACGACACGGACAAGGTCAAGGTCCTCTACGACGATTGCAAGGTGAACGGCATTGCGGTGCTGCCGCCCGACATCAATTGCTCCGCCTATCGCTTCGAGCCGGTGGCGCAGGCCGACGGCAAGCGCTCGCGCACGATTCGCTACGGCCTTGGCGCCGTGAAGGGCAGCGGTCAAAACGCGATCGAAGAAATCCTGCGCGCGCGCGAAGAGGCGCCCTTTACCGATCTGTTCGATTTTTGCGCGCGGATCGATCGGCGCATCGTCAACCGGCGCACGGTCGAAGCGCTGATCCGCGCCGGCGCGTTCGATTCGATCCACGCGAACCGCGCGCAGTTGATCGCTTCGGTGCCGCTTGCCATGGAAGCGGCCGAGCAGGCGAGCGCCAATGCAATGCAAGCGGGCTTGTTCGATATGGGGGATGCGCCCTCGCGTGGCCATGAGCTCGTCGACGAGCCCGCTTGGCACGAGAAGCGCAAGCTGCAGGAAGAAAAGACGGCGCTGGGTTTCTATCTGTCGGGGCACTTGTTCGATGCGTACAAGGACGAAGTGCGGCGCTTCGTGCGCATGAAGCTCGGCGATCTGAAGGAAGGACGCGACAAGCTCGTCGCCGGCATCATCGCGTCGTTGCGCACCCAGATGACCCAGCGCGGCAAGATGCTGATCGCCCTGCTCGACGACGGCACGGGCCAATGCGAAGTCACCGTCTTCAACGAACAATACGAGGCCAATAAGGCGCTGTTCAAGGAAGACGAGCTGCTCGTCGTGCAAGGGCAGGCGCGCAACGATGCATTCACGGGCGGCATTCGCTTCACGGTCGATTCCGTGATGGATCTCGAGCGCGCCCGCAGCCGCTACGCGCAGGCGGTGAAGCTGCGCATGAACGGCAATGCCGATGCGGCCGCGCTCAAGCGCGTGCTCGAGGCGCATTGCGCGCCGCGCGAGGCGCCTGCGGAGCCGCCGGCTCCATCGGCCCCGCGTGGCGGGCGCGGCGATGGCGCCCGGCAGCGGCCTGCGGCTGCCCCCAGCGGGCTGGCCGTGCAAATTCAATACAGCAATGCCCGTGCGCAAGGCGAAGTGCGCCTAGGCGAGGGCTGGCGCGTTCGCCCCTCGGACGAGTTGCTGGCGGATTTGCGCGGCGCATTCGCCGCGAGCGCGGTCGAAATCGTCTATTGAGCGCGCCGTTGGAAATGCATCGCATCCTCGTCATCCGCATCGACTTTCTCGGCGACATGGCTTGCACGACCGCGTTCTTGCACGCGCTCAAGCAGCGATGGCCGCAAGCCGAGATCCATGTGCTCGCGAACAAGGTCAACCGTGCCGTGCTCGAGCGCAACCCTGACGTCGCGGCGGTTCATACCTACGTCTATAGCAAGCAGTGCGAACGCAACGATCGGCCGAGGAAGGTCAATGCGTTGCTCGATCGGCTGCGGCTCGTGCTCCGGTTGCGGCGGCTCGCATTCGATCTCGTGATCGTGCCCAACGGGGGGATGCACAAGAACAGCATTCAGTTCGCGCGGCAGTTGCGCGCGAAGGCCTATCGCTGGCACGACGCCGAGACGGAGTTCGACGATCGCAAGGCCGAGCATCTGGCGCACCGGCCTATGCGGCACGAAGCATTGTCCGGGTTCGCGCTGATGCCGGAGCTTGCTCCGGTCGCCCCCGATGCGCTGCGGCTTCGGGTGTATCCCGATACGGCGCTGCAAGCCAAATGGGAGACCGAACTCGCGCCGAAGCGCCGCCCGCGGGTCGGGCTGTTCGTATGCAACAAGGCCGAGCAGCGGCGGTGGGCGACTCAGAAGTGGCATCGGCTGGTGGAGGAGATGGCGGAGCGCGCCGATGTGCTGATCTTCCTCGACCCGTGTGATCCGAATGCCTGCGAGTCATTTGCGCCGGGACTGGCGCGCGTGCTTTCGCCACCCACGGTAGGCGATCTCATCGCTGCGATGACCATGCTCGATCTCGTCATATCCGCGGATAGCGCACCTGTGCACTTCGCATCGGCATTGGGCGTGCCAGTGGTCGCGATGTTCGAGGACCGGCCGGAGAAATACTTGCGATGGTATCCGCTCGGAGTACCACACGTGCTGTTGCGTGCGGGGCCGAAGGTCGATGATATTTCGGTTGCGCAAGTTGCCGCTGCCGCGCGTTCGTTGCTGGATGAACGCGTCGCGGCCTTGCCATAGCGCGAGGGTTGTCGGGAAACGACATGTTTTCGTGCATGGATAGATTGGCGATGCGCATCGTGAGCCCGGCGTCGGATGTCGACGAGCGCTCCGACGTATCGTTGCGGTTAAGCATCTTGCCGAGTCCGCTTTTGGAAGGAGCGCAACGGAAATGACGGAAAACGCCTTGGCGGCGGTTGCCGCGAAGTCGAGTTTGGTCTTGTCGCGCCCCCCGCGGACGATTCTCGTTGCATGCACCCGTCGTATCGGCGACGTGTTGCTGGCAACGCCGCTCGTTCGATCGTTGAAGGCCCGGTGGCCGGAAGCTCAGATCGACATGCTCGTCTTTCGTGGCACCGAGGGCGTGCTCGAGAACAACCCCGACCTGCGCCGCGTGATCGTCATGTCGCAGCGGGCCCGCCTGCGCGAGCGCCTCGCGGACATCGCGCGCATTTGGCGGCGCTACGATCTGGCATGCGCGGCGGTGAGCTCCGACCGGCCGAGGTTCTACAGCTGGTTCGCGGGTAGGCAGCGGGTCGGGCTCGTCGACGACGATCGCGTCACGCGGCTCAAACGGTTCTTGCTCGACGGCATTGCGCTCAACTATCACACGGCGGCGCATACGGTGGAGAGCAGCCTTGAAGTCGCGCGCGTGCTTGGTATCGAGCCAATCGCAGAAGTCGTGCCGCCCGGCATTGGCGAGGACCCGGCGCGCCGGGCCGCGTTCGAGGCGCGCTTTTCCGACGTGGCGGGGCAACCGCTGGCGGTGTTGCATCCTGCACCGATGTTCGCTTACAAGCGCTGGCGCGTGGAGGGCTGGGCCGATCTGGTTCGTTGGCTGCGCGCGCGAGGGTTCGCCGTTGCCATGAGCGGCGGCCCAGCGGCAGCCGAGCGCGAGTACGCGCAGCAGGTCGCGGCTGAGGCTGGCGGAACCCTGCTCAATTTTGTCGGCCAATTTTCGCTAGGCGAGAGCGCCGAATTGTTTAGGCGGGCAAAGATCTTCGTGGGGCCGGATACCGGCGCCACGCATATGGCGGCAGCCACCGGTACGCCCACGGTCGCACTGTTCGGTCCGTCCGATCCCGTGCGCTGGGGGCCGTGGCCGAAAGCGTGGCCTGCGGGCTCGAATCCCTGGCCGCTCGTCGGCTCGGGCCGCCGGGGCAACGTTTATTTGGTGCAAGGCGAAGCGGCCTGCGTGCCTTGCATGCAAGAGGGCTGCGAACGGCACGTGGAAAGTGCGAGCCAATGTCTCGTCACGCTATCGACCGAGCGCGTGATTGGCGCGATGACGCAGATGCTCGCGTTGTCGATGCCAGGGGCATTCGCCGAAGGAGAAGCAGGAGGCACGACTGCGATCGTCGACACCTCGGCCCTTGGCCCTCTCGGTGGCCAGCACTAGCCGGGAGGCGAGCGTGGCCACGTCCTGACTCAACGGGCCGTCGCCTGGCGAGCCATGGGCGACTCGCGCGACGATGCGACGCTGCGCGCACCGCTGCGATACCCGCACCCGAGCAGGATGCCGCTTAGCAGCGCGAACATATGCCCTTCGGCGAAGTCGAGCAACAGCGAGTTTGCGAGGCTGCCGATGGCGAAGGCGGCCAGCCATGCGAGCAGCAATTGGCGCGAGTGGGGCTCGAGTCGCGCGCCGTGGCGGCCCATTTGAACGAGCATGTTCACGAACAGCAGGGCGCCGGGTATGCCCAGTTGGACAGCCATCAGCAGGTACTCGTTGTGCGGGTTCTGCGTGTCGATGCCCTTGGCGCCCGTCTCGTCTTTGGTCAACTTGGCGAATTCGGCACCTAGCCCGCCCGCGCCGTACCCGGCGAGGGGCCTCGCGCGGATCAGTTCAAGACATTTTCCGTACCATTCCAGACGCAAGCCCGTGGACGTTATCGCATCGCTTTGGCGGTACGCCTGAACTTCACCGGCCACTTCCCGGATTCGGCTGCCGTGCATCGTGCAGGCATAGGCGACGAGGCTGATTGTGACGACCAGCAGCGCGGCGGCGCCCAGCGCGGTCCATGCCTTGAGCCGCCGCCGCGCCTGCCAAGCGGCGCGGGCAGCCACGGCAAGCGCGAACAGCACGACGATGACTTGCCCCGTGCGCCCCTGCAACATGATCAGTACGTTCGCCAGTGAGAGTGCGGCGATGCCAGCGTAGATCAAGCGTGCGCGCGTACCCGGCGCCGCGAGCGCTAGGTCTGCGGCTTGATAGAACAGCAACGCGCCGAAGAGTCCGTTCGCGATCCGATTCCTGAACACCAGCGCGTGTGCGACCGGGTCCGACGCAATGTACGAAGGCCCAATATGCGTAAGACCGAGATAATTGGTCGTCGACAGCACGAGCGTCGTACTGAGCGTCGCGAACAGCGCCCAGCGGACGATGCCATCCCATTCCGAATCGGCGAAGGCGAGGATGGCAAAGGGCACGAGCAGAAGCTTGAGGTATTTGCCCATCCATGACCAAGCTTCGTGCAGGCCTGCGGTGCTATAAAACGTGCTGCCTGCCAACGCGGCGAAAAGCACCAGCGTCGCCATTGCCGCGCCGTGACGCCGTAACGACGGCAACTTGCGCCAGAATTCGGGCGTGCTCAGCAGTAGCAACGCGAAAAGGCCGCAGGCGATGTTCGTCAGCGCCGTCGATATCGGCACACAACAGAGCGCGGTGACCGCGCAGACGCGTGCAGCGGAAAGTCGGTACGACGGGCGCGGCGCCGCGGGCGCCCTCAAAACTTGATGCAACTCGGTCCCCTTAATGCAGATGGCGGGCGCCCGGGCGAGAGCGGCCCGCGAGTCAAAGCTGACGGGCTGCGAAGCTGCAGCCTCACCTTTTAGCCTAGCGAGAGCGCGCGTTTGAGTCGCGATCGGATCAAAGCGCGTTTCAATTTGCCGCGGACGGCGGGCGTCTCCAATTCGATCCGCCCTGTTGCCGGTTGCCCGCGGCGCAGATAGTAGCGATCGAACGTCGATTGCGTCATGCCCCATTTGTTCAGAAATTGCCGGCGGCCATCGTTCTTGACCACCTTGCCCGTGGATTTCTGCTGAAAGTGGTAGATGAGGCTATCGCCCACGCCGAGGAACGTACGGCAGCCGGCGTCCCAGAGCTTCATGGAGAAATCGTTGTCGCTGCTCATCCCGGGGGAGAGCTCGCTGCTGTAACCACCAATCTTGTTCCACCAATCGCGATGCACGAGCGTGGGCGGCCAAGTGGCGCCCAGCCAGTCGCCGCGCACGAGCCGCGGCGCAGCGGCCAGCAGCGCTTCGGCGCGAAATGTGTCGGCATCGCGTCCAGCGTCATGCACGACGACGCATGGATTGCGCGTATCGACCGGCTCGATCATCGTGCCCGACAGCAGGAAGAGATCGGAGGGCATCTTCTCGATATGCCGGACGAGCGCTGTGTCCCAGCCTGGGCAGACGTACATGTCGTCGTTCATGTAGACGACGTAATCGTGTCGCGCGCGGGCGGCGGCGAGATTGACCGCATGACAGATGCCGATGTTGGCAGGCGAAGCGGTGTGCTCGATGCCCTCGCTGCGCACCCATTGCAGCGACCCGTCTGTGCCGTCGTTGATATGCACGATCACCTGATGCTCGTATTGCGAGTGGCGACGCAGGCTGTCGACCACGAGCTTCAGGTAAGGCAGGTTATTCCAGGTGGGGATAATGATGGAAAACATCGACCGGAGGTTGCTGACTTCGGAAAGGGGACGCGGCCCATGCGCGCCGTGGCGCGGCGGGAAAACGCGCCGATATTACCACTAGCCATGCTGCGTTACGGACTGTGTGCCGAGCGGTCATGGGCGTGACCCAGCTTCAGAAAGCGGTAGTAGACCGTTTCCGCATTGAAAAGCGCGATCATGAATCCGGCTTGTCCGTCCAAAACGCCGCCGCGCAACACGTACGTTCGCACGAACGCCCAGGCGCCGCGCCCGAGTGCGCGGGCAAACCCGCCGCGCTTGCCCGCAGCGAGGCGCTGACGCGCACCGGCGCTCGAATACGCGTCCATCTTGCGCAGCACGGCCTCGAAATCGTCGTAGGAGTAATGGAGCAGGCGGCCGGCGAGCTTTCCGACGCGGCCCTCGAAGACCAGCCGCTCATGGACCAGGTCGTCCGAGAAGCGCGCCGCGCCGCGTTTGAACAGGCGCGGCACCCAGTCCGGGTACCAACCGCTGTGCCGCACCCAGCGCCCGCAAAAATTCGATAGGCGATCGAGCGCATAGACGCTTGCGACGGGCGAGTCCAGCGCCTGTCGAATGGATGCGGCGAGTTCGGGCGTCACGACTTCGTCGGTGTCGATCGACAGGATCCAGTCGGTGTCGAGCGCGGCGACCGCCCGATTTTTTTGAGGGCCGAAGCCGGGCCAATCGGGGGCGACGATGATGCGGGCCCCATGCGCGCGCGCGAGGGAAGCCGTCGCGTCGGTACTGCCGCCGTCGACGACGACGATCTCGTCGGCAAAGCTCAGTGCGTCCAGACACTGAGCGATTCTCGCTTGCGCGTTCAATGCGATGATCGCGACTCCCAGCGAGGGGCGCTGTGCGCTAACGGGGGCTGTCGGCGGCGAAGTCACGGCAGGCGAGCTCGGGTGTCGGGAAAGGCGCCAGTATACCGGCCGGCGCCGGGCGCCCCGCGCTCGAGCCTCGCCGAGCGGCCTTATAATGTGTCGCTTTTGGTCGCAGGCCTTGCTCTGGCGCGCACCACCGCGCGATACCCGCGCGCAACCCTGAAGGAATAGATTGGAAAACCGAGCCACTTTGAGAAAATCGGTCGGCGGCGCGCAAACGTCGACGGCGGCCGTGATGCGCCGGTTGTGGCCTTATTTGAAACCCCTCGTTTGGGTCATGGTGCTCGCCGTGGCCGCGATGGGGCTGTCGGCCGCCACCGACGCTGGCATCCCCGCGCTCTTGAAGCCGCTGCTCGATCGCGGCTTCGGTGCGAATGCGAGCCAGCAGGCGAAGTGGTATGTCCCGCTCGCCGTCATCGGTCTAGCGATCGTGCGCGGCGTGTCGCAATACGCGTCGCAATATTTGCTGTCGTACGTCTCGAACCGCATCTTGCTGCAACTGCGGCTCGATATGTTCCAGCGCATGATTCACACGAGCGCTTCGTTCTTTCAGCGCGAGACGGCCAGCACGGTCATCAATGCGATCGTCTTCGAGGTCAATCAAATCCTGAGCGTCTTGACGAGCGTGATGGTGACGCTCGTGCGCGACTCGCTTTCGGTCGTCTTCTTGCTCGGCTATCTGTTTTATTTGAACTGGCGCTTGACGCTCATCGTCGCGCTGATCCTGCCCGGGATCGGTTGGCTCGTGAGCAAGATCAACCGGCGGCTGCGGCGGCTCGGCCGAGAGCAGCAAACGCTCACGAACGAGCTCGCGTACATTGTCGAGGAGACAGTTGCGGGCTACAAGGTCGTCAAGGTTCACAACGGCGAATCGTACGAGATGGGCCGCTTCGCCGCGATGAGCCAGCGCTTGCGCGGCTACGCCATGCGCATGACGGTGGCCGGCGGCCTGGCGCAGCCGCTTACCCAAATTCTCGCTTCGTTCGCGCTCGCCATCGTCATCACGGTCGCCGTGGTGCAGTCGGCGCACAACCAGACGACCGTCGGCGGTTTTGTCGCCTTCGTCACGTCGATGCTACTCGTGATTTCGCCGCTCAAGCATTTGATCGACGTGAATCAACCGCTGCAACGGGGGATGACGGCCGCGGAATTGATCTTCGGCCTCATCGATGAACCCCTCGAGCCGGCAGGGGGCACGCGGCGGCTCGAACACGCGCGTGGCGAAATCGAATTTCGCGACGTGACGTTCAGTTACGGCGCCCCCGATCGTCCGACGCTCGACCGCGTGTCGTTTACGGCCGCGCCAGGCGAGATGATTGCGCTCGCGGGTCCCTCGGGTAGCGGCAAGACCACGCTCGTCAATCTGCTTCCGCGGTTTTTCGCGCCGGCGAGCGGGCAGATTCTCGTCGACGGCGTGCCGATCCACGAATACGACCTCCACGACTTGCGCAGCCACATCGCGATGGTGAGTCAGGACGTCGTGTTGTTCAACGACACGATCGCGGCCAATGTCGCCTACGGCGGCGCGCCCGATCGCGCGCGGGTGCACGCGGCCCTCGCGGCGGCGAACTTGTGGGACACGGTCGAAGCGATGCCCGAAGGCATGGACACGCTCGTGGGAGGCAACGGCATGCGGCTGTCGGGCGGACAGCGGCAGCGTCTCGCCATTGCGCGCGCGCTCTATAAGGACGCCCCGATCTTGATTCTCGACGAAGCCACGTCGGCGCTCGATTCGGAATCGGAACGCCACGTGCAAGCGGCGCTCGAGACGCTGATGAAAGGACGCACGACGCTCGTGATTGCGCATCGGCTTTCGACCATCGAGCGCGCCGATCGCATCCTCGTCATGGAGGCCGGCCACATCGTGGAGCAGGGCAGCCACGATGCATTGCTGCAGCAAAACGGGCTCTACGCGCATTTGCATCGAATCCAGTATCAGCAGCAGGCGGCGTAGCGCTAGCGGCGTGCCCGCCCGCAATGCACGTTGGCATGCATCCGCATCATGTGAATGCGGCGCGCGTGCAGGCCTACGTGGCGGCCGTGCGCGACCATGGTCAGACATTTGTTTCGCCGACCTGCTACGCCGGATCATGGGGCATGCGCGCTGCGTTCTCGAACTGGCGCACCGGCGAGGAAGACGTCGAGCGCGCGTTCGCGTCCTTGGTCGTCGCGCTCGACTGACCCGGCCGCAGGGCCGGTTGCGCGAGACGACGCTATACGCCGCTCGTTACGAGGGACAGTACCGACAAGTCCGGATGCGTCCCGTCGACGATCGTGCGTCCCACATGCATTCCTTCATCGACCGCGGCCTCGGCGCTCGGAAAGCTGACATCGCCGTCTGCATGAAAGGGCACGGTGTGGCCCGGCAATTTCGGATCCGCACCCGGATGGCAGACGTACCCCACGTAGGTGTAAGCGCAGGCCTGCGGCGGCGCTTGGCCCTCATGATCTTGCCCTTGCGGCGCGACATGAATCTCAAAGCCCTCGTACTGCGTCATCTGCCAGAGGGCGTCTGTTTCCGACATGTTGTTCTCCCTGCGCGTCAATGGCGATGCCTGAGCCTATCCCACAGGCGCGTGTTGTCCATTCTGTGCAGCCATCGCGCTTTTTGATGCTCGCGGTGATAGTGCGACGCGACGATGATCGCGACGGCGATCAAGAGAATGACGCCGACGACACTGTCTCCTATCGATTGAGCCATGACGCTCTCCTTGCAAATGAGCTATTACAAAAATTCTAGGAGATTTCACCGAGAACGCGCGGACGGCGCGTGCCGCTGAGCGATGGCGCGTCATTTGCCCGAGCTTCGCGCGCCGCTTCATCCCACATTACGGCCCTCATTACAGCTTTTACGCGCTGACACAAATCGCCCTCGAACGCACGCGCTCGGCGCCGATCTAAGGGGCAAGGAGGAGAATCATGAAGAAGTCGTTCGTTGTTCTAACTTATGCCGTAGCAGCCGTGGCTTTGAGCGGTGCCTTGACGGGATGTGTCGTCGCGCCGGCGACGCCCGCCTACGGCTATGACTACGGTTACGCGCCGGGCTACTACGCGTATCCGGCCTACCCGGCTTACGCGGAGCCCTCTGTCGGAATCGGCATCGGGTTCGGCGGGGGGGGCGGCTGGCATCGCGACCACGATTGGCATGGTGGCCGCGGCGGGCGTGGGGGCCACGGCTGGCGCGATGGCCACTGACGGTGCAGGCAGGCAAGGGCGGCTCTGGGAGGCCGCCTTTTTTCATATGACGATCGGAGGATAAGCGCGACGCCGAATTGACCGAGAGCAAGCGTCAAACGGCCTCACCCCCATGAACTGTCATCGGCACTAGCCCAATGCTAGACTTTGACAAGTTATTTGTGGTGTGACAAATGCATCTTTTTTCACATAGGCGGTTGACTGCATGGCTTGGCTTGTTTGCCATGTGGCTCGTCCTTTCCGCGCCTATCGTGAGCCAGGTGTTGGCACACCAGCAGCGTCACGCGCACGCTCACGCGCTGTCGCACCACATGCAGGATCGCTCGACCGAGCAGGCTTGCGCCGAACTGCAACTCGGTGCGCAGTCGGGCGACCTGACCGATCGCGGCGATCATCTCGAGAAGACGCCCGCAACGAGCGCATGCGGCTATTGCGACCTCCTCGCCACCCACGCCGCGTTGCCTGCGCTCGCGCCCGCAGCGCCTGCTGCGGTCGTCCTCGTCGCGTTCGCGGCATTTCTTGCACCCACCGAACGCGCGATACCGCTCGGCGCATTCCCGAGCGGGCGTGCCCGCGAGCCCCCCGTCTTTTCCTGATCCATCGATTCCGGCCGCATGACTAGACGTGCCTTGCAAGGCGCGTGCGGCCGCTCGTCCATCGATTCCAGGAATTCATCATGCTCGACTTTGCATGGCAAAGCGCGTGCGCTCGCGCGCGCAAGTGTGCGCGGCAGGCAGCAGTGGGGATATTGCCGCTCTCGTTCTTTTCATCCGCTGCGTTTGCCGAGCCCGCGGCCGACCCCATCACGCTGCCGGCGGTCACGGTCAGCGCAAGCGGCGAGGCGCACGCGGGCGCGCCGCCGGCCGTCGATCCGGACACGCCCGCCACGGTGGAAAGCGTCTCGCGCGAACAGTTCGAGAACTGGAACGTCGTCAACACGGAAGACGTTCTCAAATACATGCCGAACTTCGCGGTGCGCAAGCGCTACATCGGCGACCCGAATTCGATCGTCGCCGTGCGCGGCACGAGCAACGTGCAAAGCGCGCGCGCGCTCGTGTATGCCGACGGCTTGCTGCTGAGCAACCTGCTCGGCAACAGCTATTCGTTTGCGCCTCGCTGGTCGATGGTGTTCCCCGATGAAATCGCGCAGGTCGACGTCCTGTACGGCGCCTTCAGCGCGCTCTATCCGGGCAACTCCCTCGGTGCGACCGTTGCGATCACGACACGCATGCCGACGCGCTTCGAAGCCGATGCGGACGTGAAAGCGTTCACGCAGCACTTCAGCTTGTACGGCGTGAACGAAAGCTTCAATGGCACTGAGGCAAGTGCAACGATCGGGGATCGCATCGGCAAATTCTCGTACTTGCTGGGCGTCAACCATCTGAAGAACACGAGCCAGCCGCTGCAGTTCGCCACGTTGGCCCAATCGACGAAGCCTGCCAACGCGGGCGACACGCCCGTGACGGGCGCTTACTTCTACAACAACCAAAACGGCGCGCCCACGGCTGTCATCGGTGTCAACGGCGAAGGGATTCAGCATTCCGTCCAGGATCAATTCAAGCTGAAGACGCAATACGAATTCACCCCGTGGCTGCAAGGCGGCTTTACGCTCGGCTATTGGCATCGCAAGTACGACAACGCAACCTCGACGTTTCTCGTCGACGCGAACGGCAACCCCGTCTACAGCGGCAAAGTAGTGATCGGCGGCGCCGAGTACACGATTCCTGCCGCGGCGTTCGCGCCGAGCAGCGGATGGAGCGAGAATTGGCTTTATGGCGTTTCGCTCGCCACACGCAACGCGACGGGCTGGAACGGCGAAGCGATCGCTTCGTATTACGACGTCACGAACAGCGTGGCGCGCACGGCCAATGCCGGTGGACCGGGCAACGGCGCGGGCGCGATCACCTACGGCGACGGCACGGGATGGAAGACGCTCGATCTGAAGGCCACCTATACGCCGCTCTCGCCGAAGGCCGGCATCGCGAACCATCGTCTGGCATTCGGATATCACTACGACAACTACTTCGTGGAGAACCGGACCTACGATACCGTCGCTTGGCGCGACGGCGGCGCGGGCGCGTTCAACAACGCCTTTGCGGGCAAGACCGAAACCCAGGCGCTCTACGCACAAGACGCGTGGCGATTCCTGCCGCGGTTCAAATTCGTCTACGGGTTGCGTTACGAGGACTGGCATGCCTACGGCGGCTATCAGGCGCTCCGGGGCGCGGCGCTGCCCTACGCCGACGCGCGGGAGCGCCATGTTTCACCTAAGTTTTCGCTCTCGTTCGACGTGGCGCAGGACCTCACGCTGCGTGCATCGATCGGCCGCGCTTATCGCTTTGCGACGGTCGGCGAACTCTTCCAAGGACAGATCAACGGATCGTCGATCGTCAACAACAATCCGAATTTGCAACCCGAAGACGATCTGGTCAAGGAACTGACGGCCGAGTGGGCGCATTGGGGCGGACTCGTGCGTCTCTCGTTGTTCCAGGACGACGTCAAAAATTCGATCTTCAGCCAGACCGATACGACGGTCATCCCCAACGTCACCAACTATCAGAACATCGGCAAGGTGCGTTCGCGCGGCATCGAATCGAGCTATCAAGGCGAGGACGTGCTGGTGCGCGGGCTCGATCTGCTCGCGAGTGTGGCTTACACGCAATCGAAGATCATCGCCAATGCGCAAAACCCTGCGTCGGTCGGGAAGTATTTCTATCGCGTCCCATTGTGGCGCATCGATTTGGCGACGACCTATCACCTAGGGGCGCGCTCGGCCGTGATGTTGGCGGCCCGATACTCGGGGCGGCAATACAACACGCTCACCAACACGGATTCGAATCCGAATGTGTATGGCGGAACGAGCACCTACGTCGTCGCCGATGCCAAATACACATTCCGCCCGACCAAGGCGAGCGAGCTGGGCGTGGGCATCGACAATATCTTCGACGCGCGCTATTTCGTTTATCACCCGTATCCCGGCCGCACGTTCTACCTCGAAGCGAAGCTCAAGATATGACTGCGCCAACCAGAACCTTGGACGGCGCGGCGCGCGGCTCGCTCGACGCACGCCCTTGTGCTGCAGAGCGCTCGCGCCTGCGGCATCCGCTTGCCGCGCTGTTGCTCGTCGTGGCCGCGCATGTGGGCGCCGTGCTGGCGTTGCTTGCGGCAGCGCCCGCGCAGCGGCAGGCCGATAGGGCGCAGCCGGCGCACATTCTAGCCGCCGAACTGATTGCGCGCGCGTTGCCCATCGACCCCGCGCCGGCGCCCGTCGACGCCGCGCCGACGCACCCCAGCAAAGCGCGTGCGCGCCCGGCAACGCCGCACGAGAGCGCGACGCATCCCATGCCGACGCGCACGCCGCCTGCGTCGCAAACGCCGTCGCCCGCGATCACGCCCCGCCCCGGGCCGGCCCTAGATCCGGCTCCGGCCCCGGCCGCGCCGCGAGGACGCATCGACGATTCGTCGGTGCCGGCCGTTACCGATACAACCGAAGGCGCCGCTGCTTCGACGAGTAAAAAAAGCGCCGAGGCGGGTGGCGCCTTAGCCTCGGTGCCCAAGTCGGTCGCGCATCTCGCGTGCGCGATCGCCAAGCCTGCGTATCCGGCGCTCTCGCGCCGCATGCGGGAGACGGGCACGGTGCTGATCGAACTCGTCGTTGCGGCGACGGGACGCGTGGAATCGACCCGCATCGCCGAGACGAGCGGTCATGAACGTTTGGACGAAGCGGCCCGCGAAGCGGTGGCCGCGAGCACATGCTCGCCGTATCTGGAAAGCGGCGTTGCCTTTCGCGTGGCGGCCAAAGTGCCCGTCACGTTCAACCTCAACGATTAGAGATGTGAGCCATGCAAACCTATGGACTGTTTCATCTTTGGCAGCAAGGCGATTGGATGACGCGCGGCATTGCGCTGCTGCTGCTCGCGATGTCGATCGCGTCGTGGACTGTGATCGTGCTCAAAGGCATCGAGTTGCGGCATATCGCACGTCACGCCGCGCATGCCGATGCGCATTTCTGGGACGCGCAGCATGTCGAAGCGGGCATGCAGACGCTCGGCCGGCCCGGTTCATTGTTTTACGACTTGGCGGACGCAGGGCAGGCGGCGGTGGCTCACCATGAGGCCAATCGGCCGCGGCTGCACGAGCGAATCGAGCTTAGCGATTGGCTCGCGCGCACGATGCGCTCCTCGGTGGAGGACGCGGCCGCGCGTCTGCAGCGCGGCTTGGCTCTGCTTGCTTCAATTGGCGCGACCGCGCCATTCGTCGGGTTGCTCGGCACGGTGTGGGGCATCTACCACGCGTTGGTTGCGATCGGCGCGAGCGGCGAAGCAAGCCTCGATCACGTGGCCGGCCCGGTTGGCGAAGCGCTGGTGATGACGGCCTTGGGCCTCATGGTCGCGATTCCAGCGGTGCTCGGCTATAACGCGTTGACGCGCATCTCAAGGGGCATCGTCGCCAAACTCAATCGTTTTGCGCATGGCTTGCATGCGTTGCTGTTGACGGGCGCAAGGCCATGGCCGCGCAAGCGGGCGGCCCAGCTCGTGGCGGGAGGGCGCGCGTGATGGACGACTTCTCGAACCTGGACGGGCCGGCCTCGCTCGCGGCCGACATCAACATGACGCCGTTGATCGACGTGATGCTCGTTCTGCTCGTCGTCTTCATGGTGACGCTGCCGGTCTTGCATCACGCCGCCAAAATTGCGCTGCCTCAGGCTAGTAGCCAGCGCGAGGATGTGCGGCCGCCTCACGTGAATGTCGAAATCGATGCGCTCGGGCAAATCCGCTGGGACGGCAGGCCGCTCGCCGACACGGCATTGGCCGGTGCGATGTCCGTCGCGGCAAAGCAGGCGCCGCAGCCCGAGATCCGGCTCGTTGCCGATCGCATGACGCGCTACGAGCGCGTCGCAACGGTGCTTTCCGCGGCAAACCGCGCGGGGCTGGCCAAGGTGGGGTTCATCACCGATCCCGGTGTGGAGCGCTAGGAGAACGATGATGAAATGCATTTCTTGGATTCGAAGGGTTGCCGTTGGCGGTAGCGGTGGGAACGGTGGCTACGTCGGCAGTTGCGGAACCGGTGATGCCCGTCGTGGCCTCGTGCTTCGTCGGCACGCGGCGCCTCATGCCATGCCGCGCATGCAGCGAGCGGCAGGGCGATGGCGAGCGATGCTCGCCGGCATGGCGCTCATCGTGGGCAGCCATGCAGCGCCCGCACACGATATGCGCAATATGCCGGGTATGCACGCGGGCGCCAGCGGGGACGAGACATGTGTCGATCTTTCGCTGAAGTGCGCGAGCGCCGCCACGCCGTTCTTGGATGCGCGCGGCAAGCTGTGGCTTGCATGGTCGGCGGGCGGCGCCGTATCGATCGCGTCGTCGGTCGATGGCGGCCGGCATTTCAGCGCCCCTATCGTGATCGGCCGTTACGGCTCGCGCCTCGACGCGGGTGTCGAAGCGCATCCGCAACTCGCGGTGGACGAGAAGGGCCGCATGGTCGTGGCCTACAGCGTGTTCAAGGACAAGAACTGGAACGCCCAAGTCTGGGTGGCCACATCGGCCGATGGCCGCGCGTTCTCGGCGCCGCATCCGATTTCGCGCGCTGCGGCGAGCCAACGCTTCCCGGTGCTCGCTTTCAGCCGGGACGGCACGCTCTTCGCCGCCTGGATCGACAAGCGCACGGTGGTGCAGGCGGGTAAGCGCGGTCTCGTGCAACCGGGCGCCGCGATCGCTTACGCGTGGTCGCGCGATGCGGGTGGGACGTTTTCCGGAGAAGCGATCGGCGAGGATCACACCTGCGAGTGCTGTCGCCTCGATGCGGCCGTCGATGGCGCGGGGCGCCCGGTCGTGCTGTTTCGCAAGATTTACGGCGTGGACGAGCGCGATCATGCGGTGCTGACGTTTTCGCAAGACCATGCGCCGCTCCCGGCGCGCCGAGTGGCGGTCGATCGTTGGCATATCGAGGGCTGTCCGCATCATGGGCCGGCGCTCGCGGTGTCGGCGGACGGTGCTTGGCATGCGGCTTGGATGACGGGCGGCGAAGCGCGGCAGGGACTGTTTTACGCGCGCTCGACGGACGAAGGCCGTTCGTTCTCCGCGCCGCAGCCCGTGGGCGATGACGAGCGTCAGGCCGGACGGCCATCGCTGCTCGCGCGAGGAGCGTCCGTTTGGCTTGCTTGGAAAGAGTTCGACGGCGAGCGCATTCTTGCGCGCGTGCGGCATTCGAGCGATGCAGGCCGCACGTGGTCGCCGGATCGCACGATAGAGGCGGTGCAAGGCTACGCCGACCGGCCGTTGCTCGCTGGCGATGGCAAGCGCGTGTATCTGTCGTGGCTCACGCGCGAGCATGGATACCGGCTCATCGAATTGGATGCATCATGAGACACACGTTGAAATTCCTATTGAGCGCGGCATTGACGCTTGCCTCGGCGTGCTTTCATCCACAAGCGCAGGCGATGCCGCCCAAGCCATTCACGACGCACAGCTTCGCCGAGATCCGCGCGCGGCACGCGGGCGTTCCGCTCGTAGTCCATATTTGGGCGATGAGCTGCGGTCCTTGCTTGGCCGAATTGCCGAAGTGGGGAGCGTTCGCGAAGCAGCGCCCGGGCGTGGCGCTCGTGCTCGTGCGCTTCGATCAAGCGCCAGTTGCGGCGAGCGAGGCGCGGCTCGCGCGTGCGGGGCTTGCGGCCGTGGAAAGCTGGGGTGTCGCGGGCGAGGCCGATGAGTATCTGCGCGCGAGCGTCGATCGTAAGTGGATCGGGGATGTGCCCCGCACGATGTTGATCGCGCCGGACGGCGACGTGACATCGATCAGGGGCACTGCCGATCTTTCCAGCATCGAGCAGTGGGTGGACCAGGTGAAAGCGGGGCGGCCCGCGCGCGGGCATTGACGACTCGTGCATAGCGCGATTGCGGCGGGCATGCCGGGTCGCCCGGAACACTCGTCGCGGTCTTCAACTCGCGCGTAAGAAAAAATCATGAATGCATGCTGGCGAGGCTCGTCACTGGGGCTGGTCGGGATCTACTGCTCGGCCAGGCTCCAGTGCCAGGTCTTGGTATTCGCCTGCGCGCCAAACCTGGTCAAGAGCTCGCGCAGTGCCGTCTTGACCACCTTGCCGGTGCTATTCTTTGGCAATGCTTCGACGACCAGATAGGCCTTCGGCCGTTTGAAGCGGGCGATGCGGTCCAGACACCATTGGTCGAGCTCTGGCTTGGACAATTGCGCACCCGCCATCGGCACCACGATAGCCACCACTTCTTCTCCCCAGTCAGGATGACTGCGGCCGACTACCGAGACTTCACTGACCGCCGGATGGGCAAGCAGCGTGTCCTCCACTTCGCGTGGATAGATGTTGGAACCGCCGCTGATAATCACGTCCTTGATGCGATCCTTGAGCGTGAGCTGGCCATGCTCGTCCTGCCACCCAACATCACCCGTGTGCAGCCAACCGTTGCGCAGTGTCGCAGCGTTGGCCGGTGGGTTGTTCCAGTAACCTTGCATGACCGTGGGGCCGCGCACGAGTACCTCGCCGATCTCGCCCTCCGGCAGCGGATGGCCCTCGGCATCGGCAATGCGAATTTCAATCTCGGGCAATGGCCGTCCGACCGAGGACAGCACCTCGAGGTCACCGGTGGCATAGGCGGCTGCAATCTCGTCAGGCGACTGCGCGGTAATGGTCATCGGGCTCTCGCCCTGGCCGTAGATTTGGGCGATTTTCGCGCCCAGGCAATCGAGTGCGGCGACTTCGTCCTCGATATAAAGTGGTGCTCCGCCACTCACGACCACCTTGAGATTGGATAGATCGGCCTGGGTCCGTCGAACGTGTGCAACGAGACGGTTGAGCATGGTCGGCGCGGCAAAAAAGCTCGGGCGGCAGTGTGCGGCGATCAGGCTTGCCAGCTCAGCGACGTCAAAGCCGCCGGAAAGCGGGACGACCTGGCTCGCACCTGCAGCAAGGTGGGGGACGATATAGAGTCCCGAGCCGTGAGACATTGGGGCTGCGTGGATCAAACTGTCGCCCGGCGAAATTCGGGCAACGGCGCTGGAATATGCTCGGGACATTGCAGCCAGGTTGTGGTGCGAGAGCATGGCGCCTTTGGGCTTGCCGGTCGTACCGCTGGTGTAAAACAGCCACGCGATGGCATCGCCGTCGACGTTGGCCACCGGCATGCCCGTCACCTCGAAGAGCGCGCGGTATTCCGTGGATTCGATGGCGATGGTCCTGGTGTCAAGCACGTCCTGCGTGCTGGAAACGAAACAGACGCGGGCGCCGCTGTCTTGCACGATGTGGCTGATCTCGCACGGATGCAGCTTTGCATTAATCGGCACGGCGCACAGGCCAGCGTGCCAGATTCCGTATAGCAGCTCGACATACTGTGGGCTGTTCTTCATAACCAGCGCGACCCGGTCACCGGTATTGAGTCCGAGCTGCTCTCGTAGCCCGCGAGCGCAACGTGCGGAGCGACCGGCGAACTCGGAGAAGGTGCAGTAGGCATCGGTGCCGTGAAAAATCGCAACCTGATCGGGGTTGGCGCGCGCCGCGTTGATGAGCATGTGGGCGAGGTTGTGATTCATGCTTGCCCTCGTTTCAGGCGTGGGAGTTAAAGTGCGGGTGGATTGGCGAGATGCTCGCGAGGGTGCAACTGCGTCGTTCTCCGTCCAGCAACGCTGCGCCAGGGAAGCAGGCAAAGCCCGCTCCCCTGCGTTACACGGCCTGTCGGCGGTTAGTCAGTGGCGCGCTCGGGCACCGGCAGGTTGACCCACTCCTTGTAAAACGCTTCGATATCCGGCTCGAAGTCGTGAATCACCGGATACCATGGGGTCGGCGCCTCGACGTCGTGCATCGTGCCGCACTGCGGGCAGTAATACTCGCGATACACCTGCCACTGGGTATCCGGGGCCATTAGCCTGGGATAGACCTCGGTCATCGACTCTTCCGTGTCGCGCACGTAGATGGCTGCGTGCAGCTTCCAGTTCTCGCGGAAGTCGCAGAAGGCGTGGCCGCAGTCACACTGGATGACCCATTTCTTGGTCTCGGCCGACTGCACGATATACATGTGTGGGCTGAGCGGCAGGACGATGCGGTCCGGAAAGTCGACCTTGGCCTGCAGGGCCGCCAGGTACTGCTCGAAGCGGCTGTTGTCCTTGGGCATGGAGAGCATGCGGAAGGTGGTTTCCCAATCGAGGCTGCCTTCGACGAGGTGGGCGACCTGTTCGTTGGTGTAAGTAGACATTTTCTAACTCCTTGATTCGGTGATTACTCTTCGACCTGGACGACGGTGGTGACGTCGGGCAGCAGGGAGAGGTCCATGCGGTGCTTGGAGCCATAGGACGGCACACCCAGCTCGGATTCGAGCAGTTCCCAATCGGCCGGCAGACTCCAGAACGCCTTGAACTCGCGGGTGAACTTCTCGGACAGGGCGAAGCTGGTGGCGAACATGTGCTGGACCTGGACGGAGGCGTGCTTGTTGACGATGCGCTCGCGCTCTTCCTTCATCCACTCGCGGGTCGGCACGGCCCGGGCCAGACGCTCCTTTCGCATTGCAACGCGACGGGCCTGGGTCTTGGCGGCATCCACTGTGAACACGCCCTTGGCGTCCCGGGTGAAGACGGCGCCGTAGACCTTCTCCGCGTACTCGGCCAGCAAGAACTTTTGGTTGAGGTCAGCCTCGATGGCCTTCGGGTCGCGGTCGATTGGGTCGCCGAAGCCGGGGCCGCCGCGCAGGTAGTTCAGGTAGAGATCATGGTTGTCGTAGCAGTCCTCGGTGGTGACGCACTGCTTGTCGCGTTTGACCTTGGCGGTGGCGTCGATGTGGCGCTCGTAGTCTGGACGGGCCGGATCGAAATCGCCGCCGAGCGGCAGGGAGTCGCCGATGGCGATGCGCTCCTTGAGGCCGGTGTTATGGGCTTCAAAGCGGTAGCCGGTGGCGGACGGGTAGCCGCCCATCATGCCCCAGTCGCTGTTCATGAAGCCGTTGCCCATGAAGAACATGGTCCAGTCCTGCGCATTCCATACCATGCGCAGCGTCTCGAAGCCGCAGCCGCCGCGGAATTTGCCGTAGCCGCCAGAGTTGGCCTTGACGTTGCGGCCCAGGTAGAGCAACGGCTCGGCCATTTCCCAGATCTCGATGTCGCCCATGTCGCCTTCCGGGTTCCAGATGGCGGCTGCGTGGTTGAGACCGTCCTTGACGGCGCAGGCGCCGGTGCCGCACGAACTGGCTTCAAAGCTGTTGACCGCGTGGATCTCGCCGTCCTGGTTGATGCCGCCGCCTTGCAGCCAGTTGGATGTGTTGGCGTTGCCGGCGTTGACCTCCTCCAGGTAGCCGCGGCTGAAGTAGGACTGGGAAAGGCCGCGCCACAGGGCCGCCCAGCCGGAGACCAGGAAGTGCCAGGCATAGGCGTGACCGGTGCGGCGGTCGTCCGGGTTGCACCAGGTGCCCTTGGGCAGGCGGAACTCGGTGGCGAAATAGGCGCCGTCGTTGATACGCTGGGTCGGCACCAGAGTCTGCGACATCATCACCCAGATGCCCGAGGTGAAGGCCACCTGGTGGGCGTTGAAAGTGTGCCAGCCCCAGCGGCTCGCACCCTCGAAATCGAGGCGCCACTTGCCGTCGGGCCGGATGGTCATTTCCACCGGTGAGTGCATGATCGAATCGAGCTTGGCGAAGGCGTTCGACACCTGCACGTCGTCGTGCTTGAAGGGCACATCGACGAAGGAGACCTTGCGGTACTTGCCCGGCAGGGTCATCGCCTTGACACGGCTCATCAGGCCGCGGCGGCCTTCCTCGATGACCTCGAAGCCGAACTTTTCGTAGGCCTCGATGCCGTCGGCGCGGATCACTTCCCCGACCAGCTCGCGGATCATGTGGCAGCCGGCGATGCGGGTCTTCTCGTCAAGGATCCAGTACTTCGGCGTGCGCACCGAGCGCTGCGACTCGTGCAGCCAATCGCGCAGCGGCTCGTCGTTCACGCCGGTCTTGCGGCACGTGATCATGTAGCCGTCACCGAAGCGCTGGGTTTGGCCGGTGGACATCGAGCCCGGAGTGACCGCGCCGGTGTCGATGACGTGCGTGACGCCGCCGACCCAGCCGATCAGCCGGCCTTCCCAGAAGATCGGGACGATGGTGGCGATGTCGCAGGGATGCACGTTGCCGATGGCGCAGTCGTTGGTCGTGAACATGTCGCCCGGGTTGATGCCGGGGTTGCCTTCCCAGTTGTTCTCGATCATGTACTTGATCGCCGCGCCCATCGTCCCGACGTGGATGATGATCCCGGTCGAGGTGAGGATGCAGTCGCCGGCAGCGTTGTACAGGGTGAAGCAGAGCTCGCCTTCTTGCTCGACGATCGGGCTGGCGGCGATCTTCTTCGCCGTCTCGCGGGCGTGGACGAGACCACCGCGCAGCTTGGAGAACAGTTTCTCGTAGCGGATCGGGTCGCTATCCCGGAATTCGAGCTTCTCGATGCCGTTGTAATAGCCGGTGGAATTGGTGCGCTCGATGATGCCGTCGCGGAACTGCTTGAGCGTCTGGCCGTTCTTCAGCAGGTCGGCGAAGCCGAGTTCTTTCGTGCTCATCATATTCATGGCGGTCTCCTTACTTCACTTCCTTGAGATGGAACAGGCGGTGTTTGTCGATCGTGGTTTCGAAGCCGTCGGGCACGACGAAGGTCGTGGCGTCGGATTCGATGATCGCGGGACCGACGATGTGGTTGCCGGCCTTGAGGGCCTCCATCTTCCAGAGCGCGGCATCCACCCACTTCTTGTGACGGTAGAACGGACGGGTGCCGAGATAGGCTTCCTGCGGCGGCGTCGGGCCGGAATTCGGGTCTTCCGGCAGCACCGGCTTCTGGGTTACGACCATGCCGCGCAGGATGGCGCCGGTGATCGAGAAGCCTAGTTCCGGCGAGCGCGCGGAGCTTGCGTAGACGCGGCCGTAAGTGTCCTCGAAGGCATCGACGATCTGATTCCAGTCGGCGGCGGTGGCGGCACGGGTGACCGGCGAGACAATTTCGAGGTCGTTCAGCTGGCCCATGTACTGCATCTTGTAGCCGGGAATCAGCAGCACGTCTTCGGGCTTGTAGCCATTGATGACGAACTCGTCGATGACCTTGACGGCCAGTTCGGCCCACGCTTCCTGCAGGGTCTGGCAGGCCGCGGCCTTGTCGGCGTCGGGGGCGAGTTGGGCGACGCCCAGGTCGACCGACTTGTCGTAGCGGTACTCGAAGTCGGCACAGGCGCAGCCGAAGGCGGAAAAGCCGGCCGCCCAGGCGGGCACGACGACGTCCTTGAAGCCGACGCCCTCGGTGTAGCCGTAGGTATGCACCGGGCCGGCACCGCCGTAGGAGAAGCAGGTGAATTCCGCCGGGTTGTAGCCCTTGGCGCTGATGTTGGCGCGCAGGTACTCGGACAGGGTGAGGTCGAGCAGCTCGATGACGCCGGCCGCGGCATCCTCGACCGAGAGGCCGAGGGGATCGGCGATCTGTGCCTTGATGTGGTCGCGGGCGCGCTGCACGTCGAGCTTGATGGCGCCGCCCAGGAAGTTCTCGGGGTTCAGGTAGCCGAGCACGACGTGGCAGTCGGACACGGACACCGTGTCGAGGCCGCTTTCCGGCCAGCACGTGCCGACGCGGTAGCCGGCGCTGTCTGGGCCGAGCTTGATCGACTTGCTATAGGGGTCGAGGCGCACGAAGCTGCCGGCGCCGGCGCCGACGGAATCCATCGCCACCAGAGGCAGGGACAGGACCAGGCGGGCCATGTCGGGGTCCGACTTGATGGCGAAGTTGCCCTTCGTGATCAGCGCCACGTCGAAGCTGGTGCCGCCGATGTCGGAGCAGGCGATGTTCTCGTCGCCCAGGTATTCGCCCAGCAGCTTGGAGCCGATGACGCCGCCGATCGGGCCGGAGACGATGGTGCGGGCGAGTTCCTTGGCCTTCCAACTGATCGTGCCGCCGTGCGTGGCCATCACGCGCAAGTCGAACTTGGCGCCGTGCTTCTTGAAACGGTCGCTGACTTTCTTCAGCGTCTGGCGCGAGGGCTCGGCGCCATAAGCTTCGAGGATTGTGGTGTTCATCCGGTGGCTTTCTTTGCGCGACGGGTAGTAATCCACCGAGGCGAAAACCGGGATGTCCGCCTTCAGCTTCTTCAGTTCATCCTTGACCACATCGCGGGCGCGCAACTCGCTCGCCTCGTTCTTATGCGACTGCAGCAGGCAGATGACGACGGCCTGGGAGCCGGCTTCCACCAGTTCGCGGGTGGCCTGGCGAACCTCGTCCTCGCGCAGCGGGATGACGACCTTGCCCTGCACGTCCGTGCGCTCGGTGACGCCGCGTGTGCGGGAGACTGGCACCAGGGGCTCGTCGTACCGGTGAGTGTTGAGGTGGATGCGGTCTTCCAGCGCATAGCCCAGATAGCTCTGCAGGGCGCGGCCCATCGAATGGATTTGCTCGAAGCCGCGATTGCAGATCAGGCCCACATCGAGGCCCTTGCGCATGAGGATGCGGTTGAGCATGGCGGTGCCGGAATAGACGCAGGTGGCCAGCTCCGGATACACGTCATCGACGGTCCGGCCCCAGTGGGCCAGGGCGTCCTGTGACGAGTTGTAGATGGCGAGGGATTCGTCTCCGGGATTGCTCTGCGCCTTACCGACCACGAAACGGCCGTCTGAGCGGACGAAGAAGGTGTCGGTCATCGTGCCGCCGGCGTCGATGCCCATCACCTGCACGCTAGATTGCTGCTGCATATCTGTCTCCTATCATTGCTTTAATCATCGTGGGGGTCCACGCCGGAGACACTGCAAAGGGTGTGCCAAGACTAGCTGGCCAAGTGAGAAGCCGGTCGTGTGATTGAAATCAATGGGGCGCGCGCATTCTTTAGCGGAATCGCAAGTCGCAGGTTGTCTATCGGCGCCGTCCGGATTCCAGACACTTGCGTGGCGATGTCCGGGAACCGGACGGATTCTGATCTACGGACTGCAAACGGTTATTTGGGAAGGGTTTCCCTCAGACAAGTCTCGCAAACGACTGTCCAGACCTTGCATCCGCACATCTGATCCCATCTCGCTGGACTTCTCTCTGACGCTGATCGGACAACGATTCTTCGACTGCGGGCCGGTCCTTTGCTGCAGAGCACAAGTTATTGATGCAAAGGAGATTTGTTGACTTGGTCATGGTGCGGGGCTACCGTTGGAGACTTCATTGAGAGTGATCGTCCGATGCCGTTTTCTCATTGCGGTGCTCTGATCCCCCGCATCAGCGACGAACCCGTCGTGGCGTCAGCCTGGGAGCGCTTTCTGCAGGACCAGCCCTTGGGTGGGGAAGGCGTGCGCAAAGTCGTACTCTCGTCTTGGCAACGATGCCGTTCTGAAGCTGTCGATCCCACTAGGCACTCCGCCCCCGGGGCTGCCGCCGAACGTGTCCACCAATTACAGCGGCAAAACCGCGATCTCTGCGATGTCGCGCATCCGGCACTCGAAGGCCTGCGCGAAATCCTGCGGGAATGTGGCACCCTCATCATGCTCTGCGACTCGAGCGGGACCATTCTCCATCTCAATGGCGGGACCCAAGTCCGCAGCGTTGGTGAGGAAGTCAACTTGGCCACCGGGGGCTGCTGGAATGAGGATGTCATCGGCACCAATGCGATCGGCACCGCAATCGCCACCGGCGCCGCAGTTCAGATCCATGCCAACGAGCATTTCTGCTTAGAGGTTAAGCGCTGGACCTGCGCTGCCGCTCCTATCTTTGACCCCTTCGATCGCACCCTCCTCGGAGTCGTGGATGTCTCCGGCGTCAAGGAAACGCTTCATGGCCACACGCTGGGCTTGGTGGTGGCTGCCGCTAAGCAGATCGAATGCGAACTGGGTCGCCGCGATGTTGTTCTCCACGAACGGCTTCTGACGCGATCCATCGATAATTTCATACGTTACGCCAGCGACTATGTTGTGCTCGTCGACGGCCGAGGGCGCATTGTCCGCTCTAACGGAAATGCGCAGTTGGCGCACGATATGTATGACTTGCGATCGCCGCTACAGGTTGGCAACCAAGTGCAAGGACTCGACCTTGTCCTGTCGGAGGCCGACCGGTGCCGCCAACGTCCGGAATGGCTCCGTCCCGAATGGTTGCACCCCGTGAAGGATCATGAAGGTATCTTGGGGACGATGCTCGTCATTCCCACTGGGGCTGGCAAGCGCAGCGCCAGATCGCTGCCCAAGGCTGTGGCAACGCCGGCAGGCGACGATCCTTTCGGCGACATCATCGGTGAAAGCGAGGTACTGAAGGCGACCAAGGCGCGCGCTCGCCGCATCGCCCCTCTGGATCTGCCCGTTCTGCTTCTTGGCGAAACCGGCGCCGGGAAGGACCTCTTCGCCCGCGCGCTGCATCGGGCGGGTCATCGAGCCGATGAGCCGTTCGTTGCGGTCAATTGCGGCGCCTTGACGCGGGAACTGCTCGCCAGCGAACTCTTCGGCTATGTCGAAGGGGCCTTCACCGGCGCTCGTCGTGGTGGTCTGCCAGGCAAGTTTGAGCAGGCCGACGGCGGCACCCTGTTTCTCGATGAAATTGGCGAGATGCCGCTTGATATGCAGCCCCACCTACTGCGTGTACTGCAGGATGGGATCGTGGTCCGCCTGGGCGATGTCCGCGAGCGGCGCGTGTCGGTACGTCTGATCGCAGCCACTAACCGCGACCTGCGCAAAGAAGTAACTGCAGGACGATTCCGTGAAGATCTGTACCACCGCCTCTGCGTCGTCAGTCTGGAACTACCGGCGCTGCGCGAGCGGCCTGGCGATATCGAGGCAATCACCGAGCATCTCAACAGCAAGATGGCGCGCAAGTATGGCTGCGAGCCTAAGCAACTTGAGCCAGCCGTGCAGCAAGCGCTTCTTCGCTATGGTTGGCCGGGCAACATACGCGAACTGCAGAATGTCGTCGAGGTGATGTTCGCGCTGTGCGAAGGCAACGTTATCGACGCTTCGCTACTTCCTCCGGCCATCTCACAGAATGCCCAAAGTTCATTGGGTATATCAACCTCAACGTCAATACCTTCTTCGCCTGGACGCCTGCAGGAAATGGAAAGACAAGCGATACTCGATGCCATCGCGAGTGCCCATGGGAATATGACCATGGCCGCTCGAACGCTGGGAATATCGCGGAGCACGCTGTACGTCAAACTGGCTGCGATTCGGCCTCAGCCTGACGATTCAAGTGCCGGCGCTTAGACTGTTGTGGGAAGAGAAACGCCTCGGCTCTCGGCGGACCTACATCAGCACAATGTCGTACTGCTCTTGGCTCAAGTTGGACTCGACCTGCAGCGATACCGGTTTGCCGATGAAGTCGATGAGCATTGCCAGATGCTGCGATTCCTCATCGAGGAACAAGTCGATGACTTGCTGCGAGGCCACGACCCGAAATTCGCGCGGATTGAACTGCCGCGACTCGCGCAGAATTTCGCGCAGCACGTCGTAGCACACGGTGCGCGCGGTTTTGACTTGACCCTTGCCCTCGCAAACCGGGCACGGCTCGCACAGCACGTGCGCCAGCGATTCGCGCGTGCGCTTGCGCGTCATCTCGACGAGCCCGAGCTGAGAAAAACCGTTGACGGTCGAGCGCGTGCGGTCGCGTGCGAGCGCCTTCTTTAGCTCGCCGAGCACGGCATCGCGATGCTCGGCGTTTTCCATATCGATGAAATCGATGATGATGATGCCGCCGAGGTTGCGCAACCGCAGTTGGCGCGCGATCGTATGCGCCGCTTCGAGATTGGTCTTGAAGATCGTATCGTCGAAGTTGCGGGCGCCGACATAGCCGCCCGTGTTGACGTCGATCGTCGTCATCGCTTCGGTCTGATCGATCATCAAATAGCCGCCCGACTTCAAATCGACCCGGCGCGAAAGCGCGCGTTGCAACTCGGCTTCGATATTGTAGAGGTCGAACAGCGGCCGCTCGCCCGTGTAGTGGTGCAGCTTCGAACTCACCGCGGGCGTGAATTCGGCCGCGAACTCGGTGAGCATTTGGAACGTCTCGCGCGAATCGACTTGAATGCGCGTCGTCTCGTCGGTCACGAAATCGCGTAGCACGCGCTGCGCCAAATTCAAATCCTGATAGAGCAGGCTCGTGGGCGGCAGGCGCTGCGCTTGCGCGACGACTGTCGCCCACGTTTTGCGCAGATAGGCGACGTCGCTCGCGAGTTCCTCGCTCGTCGCGTCTTCGGCGATCGTGCGCACGATATAGCCGCCTTTTTCATCGGCAGGGAGCACGGCGGTCAAGCGCGCGCGGATCGCTTCGCGCTCGGCTTCGCTTTCGATCTTCTGCGAAATGCCGATGTGCGGCTCTTGCGGCAAGTAGACGAGCGTGCGGCCTGCGATGCTGATCTGCGTCGACAGCCGCGCGCCCTTGGTGCCGATCGGGTCTTTGATCACCTGCACCGTCAGCGTTTGGCCTTCGAATACGATCTTCTCGATCGGATGCGGCGGGGCTGCGTGCTCGCCCACCAAGCGCGGATGCCAGATATCGGCGACATGCAAAAAGGCCGCCCTCTCGAGGCCAATGTCGATGAACGCCGATTGCATGCCGGGCAGCACGCGCACGACCTTGCCCAAGTAGACGTTGCCCACGCGCCCGCGAGAGAGCGTGCGCTCGACATGGAGTTCCTGCACGGCGCCTTGCTGAATCAGCGCGACTCGCGTCTCCTGCGGGGTGACATTGATGAGGATTTCTTCGTTCATTGTCGGCGGCTTCAGAAGTCGACGCGTGCTTGGCGTAACAGCGCGGCCGTCTCAAATAGGGGCAGACCCATGATACCCGAATAGGATCCGTCGATTCGTTCGATGAACTCGGCGGCGCGGCCTTGGATGCCATAGGCCCCCGCTTTGCCGAGCGGCTCGCCCGTCATCGCATAGCGCGTCAGCGAGGTGAGCGGGGCAGCGCAAAAGCGC
Source organism: Trinickia sp. Y13 (assembly GCF_029522115.1). Taxonomy (GTDB): domain Bacteria; phylum Pseudomonadota; class Gammaproteobacteria; order Burkholderiales; family Burkholderiaceae; genus Trinickia. Next base: position 227,435 of record NZ_JAKWFK010000009.1, read on the forward strand.
ACCGTCGAGCGCGATAGCGCAGGCTCCAGCAACGCGCCGCCTGCATCGACGACGGCCACGGCGGTCAGGACTTCATGCTCGCGCCCCGCGAGTCGCGCAAGCATCTGCACGGCATGCTCGACATCATGGGGCTTGCCCAGGATGGCGCCGTCGATCGTCACCGTCGTATCGGCGACGAGAATCGGCGCCGCCGCATGCGCGCGCGCCGACAGCCGCGCGCGCGCCGCTTCGGCCTTCGCCACGCACACCCGCTGCACATAGGCATGCGCGGATTCGCCGGGCAGCTCGGCCTCCAATGCTTCGGCGTCTTCGTCGGGCTGCGGTAGCAACGGTTCGAAGCGCACGCCTAGTTGCGCAAGCAATTCCTGCCGGCGCGGGCTTTGCGAAGCAAGGTAGACGTAAGGGTACAGCGGAAGGCGGTGACTCGGCTGCGACATGGATCGTTCGTTCTCGTTGGGCGTAGGCGGCCGCCGATGAGAACGGACGCCGCATCAGACGCGGTGATAGGGGTGATTCTGCGTGATGCTCCACGCGCGGTAAAGCTGTTCCGCAAGCAGCACGCGGACCATGCCGTGCGGCAGCGTCAAGCTGGAGACCCGCAGCAGCAGTTCGGCCCTAGTTTTGATTGCGGGATCGAGGCCATCGGCGCCCCCGATCACGAACGCGACGTCGCGACCGTCGCGCTGCCAGTCGGGAAGCGCCTGCGCGAGTTGCATCGTCGTCCAGTCGCGGCCGTGCTCGTCGAGTGCGACGAGGCGCACGGTTTTCGGCAACGCGGCTTCGATGCGCTGCCGCTCGGCCGCCATCACGCTTTGCGCCGAACGGCCGCTCGTGCGCGGTTCCGGCTTGATTTCGCGCAGCTCGATGCGCAATTCCGGTGGCATGCGCTTCGCGTATTCCTCGAAACCGGTCGCGATCCAGTCGGGCATCTTATGGCCGACTGCCAGGATATGCAGTTTCATTGCCGCATGCGCCGCCGCTCGAGTATTACTTCCCGCTCGCCTTGCGGGCGGGCGTTTTACGCGCGGCGGTTTTGCTTGCCGGCGCAGGGGCCTTGCGCGGCGCGCTCTTGCGCGCGGGCTTGGCGGCCGGCGCAGCCTCGTTCGCTTCGTCTTCGTCCTCGTCCTCGCCGTCGAACTCGGTTGCCCGCGCGCCCGCGAATGCTCTCGTGTTCGAGAGTTTCACGCGCACGGGCTTCTCGCCCCAGATTTCCTCGAGGTTGTAGTACTGGCGAAGCGCGGGCTGCAGGATGTGGACGATGGCATCGCCGCAATCGACGAGCACCCATTCGCCGATGTCCTCGCCCTCGGTGCTAATGATTTCTCCGCCGGCTTCCTTCACCTTCTCGCGCACGCTGGAAGCGAGCGCCTTCGTTTGACGGTTCGAGGTGCCGCTCGCGACGATCACGCGATCGAACAGCTCGGTCAAATGGGTCGTATTGAAGACACGGATGTCTTGCGCTTTGACGTCTTCGAGACCGTCTACGATTGCGCGCTGCAGTTTGCGAATATCCATGGTTACGGATGGTACAGGTGATGTTGAAGAATATAGTCCCAGACGGCATCGGGGATCGGCTCGGGCGTCGCCGCGCCGTGCGCGTCCGGCATGGCGGCAAGCTTGCCCGCGGCTGCGTTTCGCGCAAGCTTGGCTTTCAGGTGGGCGCGAATATCGGTAGCCGACACGTCCAGCGCGAGCGTATCGTCGATGAGCAAATGCCCGGCGCGCGTGCAGCGCAGCGTGCTGGCGTCGGCTCTGCGCGGGCCGAGTTCCTCGGCAAGGGCGGGCGAGAGGCTCGATAAGTCGAAGCCGGGCCGCGTGGCCGCGCAAATGTGCGCGAATTCGAATAAACGGCGCCAGTCGCGCCACGTATCCAGCCGCAGTAGCTGGTCCGCACCGATCAAGAGCGCCAGCGACACGTCTTCGCCTTCACGCGCGCGCCAGCGCGCGAGCGTCTCGACCGTGTAAGTCGGCCCTTCGTGCTCGATCTCGTCGGTCGCGACCGTCACGGCCACTCCCGGCAGCGTAAGCGAGGCAGCCGCCGCACGCGTCATCGCGAGCCGGTGTCGCGCCGCCGAAACCCCCGCCTTTTGGTAGGGCTGTCCGGCCGGCAGCAAGACGAGCTCGGTCAGCGCGAGCAGCTCGGCGAAGCGGCGCGCGAGCGCAAGATGCCCGTTATGGATCGGATCGAAGGTGCCGCCGAGCAAACCGACGCGGCGCGGCAGCATGGGCTGCGGCGCGCGGGCATCGCGAGACGGGGCAGAGTGGGTGGCAGTCAGATGTCGTCCTCGGCGGTCGAGCGGCCTCGCGTCACGCCCAATCGCGCGGCGCTAGAAAATCGCTGTAGAGCCGCGCCTCGGGCGTACCCGGGTCCGGGCGCCAGTCATAGCGCCAATTCACGACGGGCGGCATCGACAGCAAGATCGATTCGGCACGACCGCCGCTTTGCAGCCCGAACAAGGTGCCCCGGTCGTAGACCAGATTGAATTCGACGTAGCGGCCGCGACGATAGCATTGGAATGCGCGCTCGCGCTCGCCGTAAGGGGTGGCGCGCCGTTTTTCGAGCAGGGGCAGATAGGCGTCGACGAATGCGTCGCCGACGCTTCTGACCATCGCGAACGAGCGCTCGAAGCCGAGCTCGTCGAAGTCGTCGAAAAAGATGCCGCCCACGCCGCGCGCCTCGTTACGGTGTTTCAGAAAGAAGTAATCGTCGCACCAGCGCTTGAAGCGCGGATAGAGATCGGCGCCGAACGGCGCAAGCGCATCGCGGCAAACGCGATGGAAATGCGCGGCGTCTTCCTCGAAGCCATAGTAGGGCGTCAAATCCATGCCGCCGCCGAACCAGAAGACCGGCGCTTCGCCTTCCTTGGTCGCCGCCAGCATGCGCACGTTCATGTGGGCGGTAGGGCAGTACGGATTGCGCGGATGGATGACGAGCGACACGCCCATCGCTTCGAATCCGCGCCCGGCCAGATGCGGCCGCAGCGCGCTGGCCGAGGGAGGCAACTTCTCGCCCGCGACGTCGGAAAAGCCGACCCCGCCGCGCTCGATCAGCTCGCCTTCTTCCAAAATGCGCGTGAGCCCGCCGCCTCGTAGCTTCTCGCCTGGCGGGCGCGTCCAGGCATCGGAGCCGAACGGCGTGCCGTCGAGCGCGCCGAGCGCATCGACGATGCGCGTTTGCAGCCCTTGCAAATAGCTGCGCACGGAAGAGACGTCGTAGGTCGTATCGGACATGGAGTGGCGTACGCAAAATGGGGCCGAAGAGCCGGACCGCGCATGGCCGGGCCGCGAACGGCCCGGGGCGGATGAAGGCGAGCGCGCGAGCGCGCCGCGGGTGATCAGTGCTTGCGGTTCAACGCGCGATAGCCGATATCGCGACGATACTGCATGCCGTCGAACGAGATCTGGTTGATCGCCTCATAGGCGGCCGATTGCGCGCCGCGCACCGAATCGGACAACCCTACCACGCACAGCACGCGCCCGCCGGCCGTCACGAGCTTGCCGTCGACGAGCGCCGTGCCCGCGTGGAACGTCACGGCGGTGTCGGTCTCGGGCGGAATGCCGTTGATGCGATCGCCTTTGCGCGGGGCGTCGGGGTAGTTGTGCGCGGCGAGCACGACGCCGAGCGCCGTGCGACGGTCCCACGTGAGCTCGACCGTATCGAGCGTGCCCGCGATCGCGCTCTCGATCACTTTGGAGAAATCGCCCTTCAAGCGCGCCATGATCGGCTGCGTTTCCGGATCGCCCATGCGGCAATTGAATTCGAGCGTCTTCGGGTTACCTTCGGCGTCGATCATGAGGCCCGCATACAGGAAGCCCGTATAGCGAATCCCTTCCTTCTCCATGCCGCGAACCGTCGGCAGGATGATTTCGCGCATGACGCGCGCATGCAATTGCGGCGTGACGATCGGCGCCGGCGAGTACGCACCCATGCCGCCCGTATTCGGGCCTTGGTCGCCGTCGAGCAAACGCTTGTGATCCTGGCTCGAAGCGAGCGGCAGCACATGCTTGCCGTCGACCATGACGATGAAGCTCGCTTCTTCGCCCGAGAGGAATTCCTCGACGACCACGCGCGCGCCGGCATCGCCGAGCTTGTTGTCGGCGAGCATCATGTCGATGGCGGCATGCGCCTCGTCGGCCGTCGTCGCGACGACCACGCCCTTGCCCGCGGCGAGTCCGTCGGCCTTGATGACGATGGGCGCGCCCTTGCGATCCACGTAAGCGTGCGCGGCGGCCGCGTCGGAGAACGTTTCGTATTCGGCCGTCGGAATGCCGTGGCGCTTCATGAACGCCTTGGCGAAATCCTTCGAGCTTTCGAGCTGCGCCGCTTCCTTCGTCGGGCCGAACACCTTCAGGCCGCGCTGGCGGAACAGATTGACGATGCCAGCCGCAAGCGGCGCTTCGGGGCCGACGACGGTCAGCGCGACTTGCTCTTTCTCAGCGAAATCGGCGAGTGCGGTCAGATCGGTGATATCGACGTTGTGCAGGCGCTCGTCCCGCGCCGTGCCGCCGTTGCCTGGCGCGACGTAGACCACTTGCACGCGCGGCGACTGCGCGAGCTTCCAAGCGAGCGCGTGCTCGCGGCCACCGGAACCGACGACGAGTAATTTCATGAAAGCGTCCTTTACCTTTTACTCGTCCGCGATCGACGCGTTCGTATAAACCTCTTGCACGTCGTCGAGGTTTTCGAGCGCATCGAGCAGCTTTTGCATCTTCACGGCATCTTCGCCCGCGAACTCGACCTCGGTTTGCGGCTTCATCGTGACTTCGGCGAGCTCGGCTTTGAAGCCGGCCGCTTCGAGCGCTTCCTTGACCTTTGAGAAATCGTTCGGCGCGCACAGCACTTCGATGCTGCCGTCCTCGTTCGTGACGACGTCGTTCGCGCCGGCTTCGAGCGCCGCTTCCATGAGCGTGTCCTCGGGCGTGCCGGGGGCGAACAGGAACTGGCCCACGTGATCGAACAGGAACGAAACCGAGCCGTCCGTGCCCATGTTGCCGCCGAACTTCGAGAACGCATGGCGCACTTCCGCGACCGTGCGCGTGCGATTGTCGGTCATCGTGTCGACGATGACGGCCGCACCGCCGATGCCGTAGCCTTCGTAGCGGATTTCCTCGTAGCTCGCGCCGTCGACGCCGCCCACGCCGCGCTGGATGGCGCGGTTGATGTTGTCCTTGGGCATGTTGGCGTCGTACGCCTTTTCGACGGCGAGCCGCAGACGCGGATTGGAGTCGATCTCGCCGCCGCCCATGCGGGCCGCGACTTGAATTTCCTTGATGAGGCGCGTCCAGACTTTGCCGCGCTTGGCGTCGGCTGCCGCCTTCTTATGCTTGATGTTGGCCCATTTGGAATGACCAGCCATACGTTTCTCCGTGGCGCGCGCCGATTGGGCACACGCATGATGCGTTTTTGTCGATTGCGAATCGTGTGACCCGTGCGAGTCCTGCCGGTGGTCCAGGCGCCGGGCGGCGCGCTGCCCATGTGGCGTGCGTTCTTCGCGCGTTTCAACGCGCGTTTCAACGTTTACGCGCGCCCTGATGCAAGGATGGCAGGCCGCCCGAAGAGCAGACCGCGATTTTACCATGCCGCCCGAGTGGGGGAGGCGGCGCGGAGCCGCTGCGTCAGGGCCTTGCGGCGCGCGAACGCCAGACGCAGGGGAATCAAACCTGGGGCGCGACCGCCGCCAGCGCGCCGGCTGTCCCGGACGAGGGCTGCCGGTGGGCGTCGAGCAGCGTGCCGAACGCTTCGGCCGTGAGCGGCCTGCCGAGCAGGTACCCTTGCATCTCATCGCAGCGCAACGCCTCGAGCTTGTCGCGCTGGGATTGCGTTTCGACCCCCTCGGCCACGACATCCATCCCGAGCGAGTGGGCGAGCGCGATGATCGCGGACACGATCGCCGTGCCCTCGTCGCTTTGCGTATCGAGCCCATCGACGAAAAAGCGGTCGATCTTCAACTGCCGCACGCGGAACCGCTGCAGGTAGGCCAGGCTCGAGTAGCCGGTGCCGAAATCGTCGATCGCGACTTCGAACCCGCTGTTCTGAAACGCATGCACCATGTCGGCCGTGCGCCGCACGTCGTGCATCGCCGCGGTCTCCGTGATCTCGAACATGATCGCGTCGCTCCCTATGCGCTCCTGCCCAAGGATCTCCAGAATCTGCGAGAGCAAGTCGGGCTGTGCGAGCTGGCGCGGCGACAAATTGATGGCTATCTTCGTCGGTTGCAGGTTTTGCCCCTGCCAGCGGTGAATCTGCCGGCAGGTCTCGCGCACGACCCAATAGCCGATCGGCACGATTTGCCCATTGCGTTCGGCGATCGAAATGAATTCCGCGGGCGAAAGCAGCCCGAGGGAAGGGTGGTTGAGCCGCAAGAGCGCTTCCGCACCGGCAAGGCTGCCGTCGCGGCCGTAGAACTTCGGCTGGAAATGCAGCGAGAAATATCCCTTGTCGAGCGCTTCGCGCATCGCACGCTGGATCTGCAACGTGCGCGTAGCCTGCTCGCTCATGTCCGATTCGAAGAAGCGGCAGGTGCCGCGTCCCGCGCGCTTGGCGGCATACATGGCGGCGTCGGCGTTCTTGAGCAGGGTCTCGACGGTGTCCCCGTCGCGCGGGAACAGCGCGATGCCCACGCTCGGCGCGACCTGCAAAGCGTGCTCGTCGATCCAGATGCTGTCGTGCATGCGCTCGAGCACGAGTTCGGCGACGCGTCGCGCGTCGCCTGGCATGCCGACGTGGCGCACGACCATGACGAATTCGTCGCCGCCCAGGCGGGCAACGGTATCGCCCGCGCTCATGCAAGCGATCAGGCGCTTGCCGAAAGCTTTGAGCACTTCGTCGCCCACCGTGTGCCCGAGCGAGTCGTTGATCGTCTTGAAGCCGTCCAGATCCATAAAGAGGACGGCAAACTGGCCCTTGCCGCGCTTGCCGAGTTCGATCGCGCGCTCGAGGTGCTCGGTGAGCGTGCGGCGATTGGGTAGCTCGGTGAGCGCATCGAACGCAGCCATATGCACGATGCGCCCGTTGAGCTGCGAAACGGATTGCATGAGAAACGCCGTTCGTGCATCGAACCGCGAGACCATCAGCGTGCCGATCAAGATGGCGGCCGTGAAGATGGCGATCGTCGTGCCGAGCCAGCGCATGTCGACCCCGACGCCCGCCGCGCCGCAAATCGAGCCGGGCAGGACCGTGGCGGCGGCGTTGGCCGTGTAGTGCATGCCGGTTATGGCCAGGCCCATGACGAGCGAGGCGGCGGCGCGCTTGGCGAACACGTGGGCTTGGTCCTCCGCGCGCAGCCAGTGCGCGATCCAGAGCGCGGCGCCCGAAGCGACGACCGCAATGACGAGCGATGCGGCGACGAGCGCGGGATCGTAGACGATCCCCGGTTCCATGCGCATCGCGGCATCGCCCAGGTAGTGCATGCCCGCGATGCCCATGCCCATGAGGACCGCCGCCGCGGCGAAATGCCGAGGGCCGAGCGTCGTGTGGGTGATCACGCGCAGCGCGAAGTAGGACACCAGAATGGCTAGCAGGAGCGAGCCGGCGGTGATCGTGAGGTCATACCCGATCGGGATCGGCAGCGAGTACGCGAGCACGCCGATGAAGTGCATCGACCAGATGCCCACGCCCATCGCGCCCGCGCCGCCGGCCAACCAGGCGTGACGCTGGCTGCGGCCGGAAGCTGAGGCGATGCGCCCCGAGAGATCGAGCGCCGTGAACGAGGCGAGCGTTGCGACGGCGAGCGACAGCCCGACGAGCCAGAAGTTGTATATGCCCTGCATGGCGGACTCGTAGTTGGCGCGAATGGTCTCTGGCTCTTTATCGGCAGGCGCCACCTGCGAATTTATTGCGCCCCATTTATTTGCGGGCGGCCTAGGGTCCTACCCTGGCGTCAGTTCTTGGTGCCGAATAGACGGTCTCCGGCGTCGCCGAGCCCCGGCACGATATAGGCATGCTCGTTCAGATGCGAGTCGAGCGAAGCCACGTAAAGCTTGACGTCGGGGTGGGCGTCTTGGAACACCTGAACGCCTTCGGGCGCGGCCACGAGCGCGACGAACGAAATGTGCTCGCCCGCCACGCCTCGCCGCTTCAATACGTCGACCGCGTGCACGGCCGAATAGCCCGTCGCCACCATCGGATCGCACAGAATGAAGGTGCGGTCCTCGAGATCGGGCAGCCGCACGAGGTATTCGACGGGCCGGTGCTCGGCGTCGCGGTAAACGCCGATATGCCCGACGCGCGCGGACGGGATCAGCTCGAGCAAACCGTCCGACATGCCGATCCCAGCGCGTAGCACCGGAACGATGGCGAGCTTTCTGCCCGCGATCACGGGCGCGTCGATTTCGACGAGCGGCGTCTCGACGCGGCGGGTCGTGATCGGCAAGTTGCGCGTGATCTCGTAACCCATCAGCAGCGTGATTTCGCGCAGCAACTCCCGAAACGTGCGCGTGGACGTGTCCTTGTCGCGCATATGGGTGAGTTTGTGCTGAATCAGCGGGTGATTGAGGATGAATAGGTTCGGGAAACGGCTATCTTGTTTCATGGCGGGGGCGCAAGGCGGCGCGATCGAGAGAGAGTCGCGCAAGTTTACCGAAAGAAGCGCAAGCGCCGGCGGCGATTTTTTGGGACGAAGCGTTCGTCTTGCGCACCGCGAAGGCGCTCGGCGCGATCGCGGCGATTCTTCTACAATCGCCCCCATTGCCCGTCGATATTGGGGACACACGCATGGATCTTGGAATCGCAGGACGCACCGCGCTCGTTTGCGCGGCCAGCAAGGGGCTCGGGCGCGGCTGCGCCGAGGCCCTTGCCGCCGAAGGCGTCGCGCTCGTTATCGTCGCGCGCACGCAAGCGACGCTCGAGGCCACCGCGGCCGAGATTCGCGCAAGCACCGGCGCACCGGTGCGAACGGTTGCCTGCGACATCACCACGCCCGAGGGCCGAGCGGCCACGTTGGCGGCCTGTCCCGCGCCGGACATCCTGATCAACAACGCGGGCGGCCCGCCACCGGGCGACTTCCGCCAGTTCACGCACGAAGATTGGATCCGTGCGCTCGAGGCCAACATGCTGACGCCCATCGCGCTGCTGCAGGCCACGATCGACGGCATGATCGAGCGCGGCTTCGGTCGCATCGTCAACATCACGAGCTCGTCCGTGAAGGCGCCGATCGATGTGTTAGGCCTGTCGAACGGCGCGCGCTCGGGCCTCACGGGCTTCGTCGCGGGCGTGGCGCGCAAGGTCGCTCACCACAACGTGACCATCAACAACCTGCTGCCAGGACTCTTCGATACCGACCGGATCGCAACTACGCTCGATGCGCAGGCACACGCCAAGGGGATCAGCGTGGACGAGGCGCGGCGCGAGCGCGCGGCCAGCATTCCCGCACAGCGGCTCGGGCTGCCCGGCGAGTTCGGCAAAGCGTGCGCGTTCCTGTGCAGCGCGCACGCGAGCTACATTACGGGCCAGAACTGGCTCATCGATGGCGGCGCTTATCCCGGCACCTTCTGACTGACGCTGGGTCCGGCCGGCCGTCGGATTTTTTGATGAATCTTTGATTTGGAAGGAGTTGCGCCATGACCCCCTGCGTTGCCCTGATCGCGCACGATCACAAGAAGGAAGACATCGTCGCCCTCGCAGGCGAGTACGCGCCGACTTTGCGCGGCTGCAAGCTCGTCGCGACGGGCACGACGGGCGGGCGCATTGCGGATACGCACGGCTTGACGGTTCAACGGATGCTCTCCGGCCCGTACGGCGGCGACTTGCAGATCGGGGCGATGCTGGCCGAGGGAAAAGTCGATCTCGTGATTTTCCTGCGCGATCCGATGACGCCGCAGCCGCACGAACCCGACATCAACGCACTCGTGCGCGCGTGCGACGTGCACGACGTTCCTTGCGCGACCAACGTCGCCACGGCGCGGATGCTGCTCGATACGCTCGCGGCGCGCACCTCCGCCACGGCTTGAGCACTGCGCTCGAGAACGGTAACGGGAACGGGAACGGTGGAGCGGCGATAGCGCAGCGGCGTTTCGCCACGCTGCATGAGACGGATCAATCGAGCGAGAGGCTCGTCAAGGAGAACTCCATGGTGAAAGCGATTCGAATCGACCGCACGGGCGGTCCCGAAGTCATGCAATGGGTCGACGTCGAAGTGGGCGCGCCCGGCGCCGGTGAAGTGCGCATCGCGCAGCACGCGGTCGGGCTCAATTACATCGACGTCTACTTTCGCACCGGCCACTACCCGTTGCCGCTACCGGCGGGGCTCGGCATGGAGGCGGCCGGCGTCGTCACCGAAGCGGGTTCCGGCGTTACACGCTTCAAAGCCGGCGACCGCGTCGCCTATGTCGCGCGTCCGCCCGGCGCCTATGCCGAGGAGCGCGTGCTGCCTGCCGACGCGCTCGTCAAGCTGCCCGATTCGATCGCCTTCGACGATGCGGCTTCGGCCATGCTGCAAGGGTTGACCGCGCAGTATCTGCTGCGGCGAACGTTTCGCGTCGAACCGGGGCAGACGATCCTGATTCATGCCGCCGCGGGCGGTGTGGGCCTGTTCGTTTGTCAGTGGGCCAAGGCGCTCGGGGCGACGGTGATCGGGACCGTCGGTTCCGACGAAAAGGCCGAACTGGCCAAGGCGCACGGATGCGATCACCCGATCGTCTATACGCGCGAAAACTTCACCGAGCGCGTGAAGGAGATCACGAACGGGGCCGGCGTCCCCGTCGTCTACGACTCGATCGGCAAGGACACCTACAAAGGCTCGCTTGATTGCCTCGCGCCGCTGGGCTATTTCGTCAGCTTCGGCAGCGCCTCGGGGCCGCTGCCTCCGATCGAGGCGGCGGAATTGTCGAACCGCGGCTCGCTGTTTTTCACGCGGCCCACGCTGTTCAGCTATATCGCCAAGCGCGAATGGCTCGATGCGATGGCGTCCGAGCTGTTCGAAGTGATCGCCTCGGGCAAGGTCAAGACGAATGTGCGTCAGCGCTATGCGCTCAAGGACGTGGCCGATGCCCACCGCGCGCTAGAAGGACGCAAGACCACGGGCTCGACGGTGCTGCTGCCTTGAGTTGATGCCCGATCCGCAGCGGTATCGGCGCCGCCGCACATGTCTATAATGAGATAAAAGCGCGCACCGCGAGCGTGCGCGCACGGCCTCGGTCGCCGGCTGGCAGGGAGGGGCAATGCTCGAAGCACTTTCGCTGGGCGCAGGTCTGTCATGGGCCAGCGGCTTGCGTCTTTATCTGACCGTCTTTCTCGTGGGCGTCTTCGCCCGGCTGGGCATCGTCCATCTGCCCGACACGCTATCGGCTCTGGACTCGGCCTGGGTCATCGGCGCAGCGGCCGTGCTCGCGGTGGTCGAGTTCCTGGCCGATCGCATTCCCGCCTTCGATTCGCTTTGGGATGCGATTCACACGTTCATCCGCATTCCCGCCGGCGCGCTGCTTGCCGCGGGCGCGCTAGGGCATGCCGATCCAGGGTTGCTCACCGTCGCCGCGCTCGCGGGCGGCGCGTTGGCCGGCTCGGCCCATTTGACCAAGGCCGGCACGCGCGCACTCATCAACTTCTCGCCCGAGCCTTTCTCGAACTGGGTCGCCTCGTCGATGGAGGACGTGCTCGTCTGCGTGGGGCTCGCGCTCGCGTTGTTCTTGCCGCTCGTCTTTCTGGTGCTGATGGCGCTCTTTCTCGCCTTTGCGAGCTGGGCGCTGCCGCGTTTGTGGCGCGGCGTGCAAGGCGGCTTTCGCGCAATGGCGGCGCATATGGTCTCGCGCCTGGGCTCGCTCGGGGGCAAGCGCGATTGAGCCGCTCAGCGACTCCCGGCACGCTGCGGCCGCCGCCCTCTAGCCGCATGGGGCTTGTACGCCAAGCCGCGCGCATGACCGCGCGCGATTGGCGCGCCGGCGAGTTGACGATGCTCGTCATTGCGCTCGTGCTCGCGGTCGCCGCGCTTTCCAGCGTCGGTTTTCTCGCCGATCGTCTGCAACAGGGGCTCGAGCGCGACGCGCGCCGCATGATCGCGGCCGATTTCGTCGTTCGCTCCGATCACCCCGTCGATTCCGCTTTCTTCGACGAAGCCCATCGCCTTGGGTTGCGCACGGCCACCACCACGATCTTTCCGAGCATGGTCGCGCGCGTCGCCACGGCCGCGGCGGACGATCCGGGATTGTCGAACGCGCGGCTGGCCGCGGTCAAAGCCGTCTCGCCAACGTATCCGTTGCGCGGCGCCTTGCGCATCGCGCCGGCGGCCGGCGCGCCCGATCATCGCGCCGACGGCATTCCCGTCAAAGGCACGGTGTGGGCCGATGAACAATTGCTCGAGACGCTGCATGCGCGCGTGGGCGATGTCGTCGCGCTCGGCGATCGCCGTTTCACGATCGGCGCCGTCATCACGCGCGAACTCGATCGCGGCTTCGCCTTCGTCAATTTTTCTCCCCGCGTCATGGTGCGCGCCGACGAGCTCGCTTCCACCGGGCTCATCGGCTACGGCAGCCGCGTGACGTACCGGCTGCTGGTGGCCGGAGACGATGCCGCCGTCGCGCGCTTTTCGGCTTTCGCGCACGCGCGCATCGACGGCGGCAAGCTGCGCGGCGTAGCGCTCGAATCATTGAAGGACGGCCAGCCCCAGGTGCGAGCGACGCTCGATCGGGCCGGACGATTTCTGCGTCTAGTCGCGCTCTTGACGGCGTTGCTGGCGGCCGTCGCAATCGCCATGGCCGCGCACCGCTACGTGCGGCGCCATCTCGACGGCTGCGCCGTGATGCGCTGCCTGGGCCTCGGTCAGCGCGAATTGCGGACGCTGGTCGCACTCGAGTTCGCATTCGTCGGTGCGACCGGGGGCATCGCCGGCGCCGCCCTCGGCTATGCGGGGCACTTCGTCTTGCTCCTCTGGCTTGGCCAACTGATCGCCGTGGCGCTGCCGCAACCGAGCCTCTTGCCCGCATTCGATGGCATCGCCGCGGCGCTTGTGCTGCTGTTCGGATTCGCCTTGCCGCCGCTCTTGCCGCTCACGCGCGTGCCGCCGCTGCGCGTGCTGCGCCGCGAGTGGGATGGGCAGGCCCGCACGGCTTGGTGGGCTTATGCCCTCGGCATCGCGCTGTTCGGGGCGTTGCTGCTGCTCGCGGCCGGCGAGCTCAAACTCGGAGGCATCGTCGCCGCGGGCTTCGCGCTCGGGCTCGTCGTGTTCGCGGCCTTGGCCCGCGCGGCGCTGTGGCTGTGCGCGCGGTTCGCCCGCAGCGACAGCGGCCGGCGCTTAGCCGCCTCCGTCGGGTGGCGCTACGCCTTGGCGTCGCTCGAACGGCGCGGCTGGGCCAGCGCGCTGCAAATCACCGCGCTGGCGATCGGCCTCATGTGCCTGCTGCTCATTGCCATGACGCGCAACGACCTCGTGGCCGGCTGGCGCGACTCCACGCCCCCCGATGCCCCCAACGAATTTCTGATCGACATTCAGCCCGACGAGCGGCAAGCGGTGCTCGACTATCTGCGCACGCGCGGCATCGCCGATATCGAACTCGAGCCCATGGTGCGAGGCCGGCTCGTGGCGATCGACGGCAAGCGCGTCGTGCCGGAGTCATACAAGAACGACGACGCCCGGCGCCTCGTCGATCGCGAGTTCAATCTGTCGTATCGCAGCGTCTTGCCCAGCGACAACCGCATAGACGAGGGGCGATGGTACGGTGACACGAAGCGGCCCGAGATCTCCATCGAAGCGGGGCTTGCCAAGTTGCTCGGCTTGAAACTCGGCGACGTGTTGCGCTTCGACGTGACCGGCATGCCGATCGAAGCGCCGATCACGAGCGTGCGCAAGCTCGACTGGGGCTCGTTCAAGGTCAATTTCTTCGTGCTGATGCCGCCGGCCACGCTCGAGGGCCTGCCTGCGACCTTCATCACCAGTTTTTATCTTCCACCCGCGCGGCGGCCCATCCTGGACGGCCTCATCGCTGCACACCCGAACGTCACGGCCATCGATACGACGCCGATCCTCGCGCAGATCCAGCATGTGCTCGATCAGGTGATCGGCGCCGTTCAGTTCTTATTCGCGTTCACCCTGGCGGCGGGCGTGCTCGTGCTCTATTCGGCATTGGCCGGCACGCGCGATGAGCGCGTGCGAGAATCGGCGTTGTTGCGCGCGCTCGGGGCGTCTCATCGGCAAGTGCGCTCGGTTCATGTGGCCGAGTTCGCGCTCGTCGGGGCCCTGGCGGGGCTGATGGCGGCCGTGGGCGCGCAGGCGCTCGGCATCGTGCTCGCGACGCGCGTGTTCGATTTCCATCTCGACATCGACCCGTGGTTGCTGCCCGCAGGGGTGGCGGCCGGCGTCGCCTGTGCGGGCGTCGGCGGCTGGCTGAGCTTGCGGCGCGTGCTGCGGCGGCCGGCGGCGCAGTCGCTGCGTGAGGCGTGAGGGGCATGCGGGAGAAGCGAGACGCCAGACGCCAGACCGGTTCCCCGAGGCATCGCCCGCTGCGATGCCGTTTTCGATTGATGGACGTAACGAAGCGAAGGTATGACAGATTCGACGGACGACGAAGCGCAAGGCGGGCAGCCGAGCGCATTCGATCTCGTGGGCGGCGAAGCGCGTGTGCGCGAACTCGTCGACCGCTTTTACGATTTGATGGACCTCGAGCCGGAGTTCGCAGGCATTCGCGCGCTGCATCCCGCATCGCTCGACGGCTCGCGCGACAAGCTGTTCTGGTTTTTGTGCGGCTGGCTCGGCGGCCCGGATCACTACATCGAACGCTTCGGCCATCCGCGTCTGCGGGCGCGGCATCTACCGTTCGCGATCGCCTCGTCCGAGCGCGATCAATGGGTGCGCTGCATGGCTTGGGCCATGGAGGACGTCGGCTTGCCCGAAGCGCTGCGCGAACGGCTCGTCGCGTCGTTTTTGGATACGGCGGACTGGATGCGCAACCGGCCCGGTTGATCGGCCGGTACGGTGCAGCCGTGATTTCGCTCGGGGCGGACTGTTCGGGTGGCGCCGTCGTTTTCCATAATGACCGCTTGCGCTGCCGCTGCGCGCCGCGCGCTCGCTGCTCGCTGCTCGTTGGCCGGCAAGATCCGAGCGACGATGGCGAGCGACCGATCGAACCGACTCCAGGACCGACCCCATGACGACGCAAGCCCTGTTCCGCGAAGATGCCTACTTGACCCGGTGCGATGCGACTGTCGCGGCGGTTACCCCGGACGGCATCTTGCTCGATAAAACGGTGTTTTATCCGCTAGGCGGCGGCCAAGCCGGCGATGCCGGCGCGCTGACGTTGGGCGACGGCTCGCCCATCGCGATCGCCGACACACGCAAGGCCAAGTTCGAAGGCGCGAGCCCGGACGACGCCTTGCACGTTCCGGCCCCCGGGCAGGAGGCGCAACTGGCCCGGCTGCAGCCCGGCGCGAGCGTCGTGGCGGAAATCGACTGGGCGCGGCGCTACCGGCACATGCGGCTGCATACGGCTACGCATCTGCTATGCGCGGTGTTGCCGTACCCAGTCGATGGTTGCAGCATCACGGCCGACTACGCGCGTATCGATCTGGTCACGAGCGAGCCGATCGAGCGGGCATTCGTCGAAACGCGGCTGGCCGAGCTCGTCGGCGGCGGGCATCGCGTGTCGACCGAATGGATCACCGACGAGGAGATGGCTGCACGTCCCGAACTCGTCAGAACCATGAGCGTGAAGCCACCGGTCGGATTCGGCCGCGTGCGGCTCTTGCGGATCGACGAGATCGACTTGCAGCCGTGCGGTGGCACGCACGTGGGCAATACGTCGGAGATCGGCCTGCTGCGCGTCACCAAAATCGAAAAGAAGACGGCCCGGACGCGGCGTCTCGTGATGGAGTTGCAATGACTGAACAGTCGAACCATGCAGTGTCAATGGTATCGAGAACGGCCGGCGACGCCGGCCGTGCGAGCGATGCCGGCAGCAACGAACACCAACCGGAGCCGCGAGACGCGCCGATCAAGACCGACGCCGATTACGCGGCGCTAGATCCCACGGCTCGGGCCGTGCTGGATTTTTGGTTCGGCGAGCCCGGCACGGCGGACTTTGGGCGACCGTCCGAACGTTGGTTCAAGCGCGACGACGCGTTCGACACGTCGATCCGCGAACGCTTTGGCGCGACGCTCGCGGCCGCGCGGCGCGGCGAGCACGACAGCTGGCAAGGCGCCCCGCTCGGCTCGCTCGCGCTCATCATCGTGCTCGATCAGTTCTCGCGCAACACGTGCCGAGACTCCGCGCAGGCGTTCGCTGCCGATGCAAAGGCGCTCGAGGTTGCCCGCCGGCTCGTCGAAAGCCACGACGATCGCCACTTGCCTACCGCCGAGCATCGAGCGTTCGCGTACCTACCGTTCGAGCACGCCGAATCGCTCGACGCGCAGCGCGAATCGGTTCGGCTGTTCGAAGCGCTCGCGCGCGAAACCGGGCAGACGGGTAGGGGGAGCTATGTCGACTACGCGTATCGGCACGCGGCCATCGTCGAGCGCTTCGGCCGTTTTCCTCATCGCAATATCGCGTTGGGTCGAGCATCGACGGACGAGGAATCGGCTTTCCTGCGCGAGCCCGGTTCGTCGTTTTGAAGCGGCAAGCCGGCGCAGCTTCGAACGCCGCCCTTCAGCGCCAAGTCGTACTGAACTGCAGCCGGTGAACGGCGGTTCCGGACCGCTTGTTCGCGTCGATGCCTGGCCTTCTTGGCGGGCGAAGCGTTAGCCATCGCTTTCTCGTGTACGCCGGGGATGGTTTTCTCGCGCGTGGCGGCTAGCGCTCAACGGCCGCCGCTCACGTCGAGCAACGCCCCTTGCACGTACGAGGCGGCGTCGCTCAGAAGCCAGACGATCGCTTGGGCGACTTCCTCGGCTGTCCCGGGGCGTCCCAATGGCGTTTGGGCGCCGAGGGTCGAGGCGCGTTGCGGCTGGCCGCCGCTCGCATGGATGTCCGTCTCGATCAGTCCCGGCCGCACGGCGTTGACGCGGATGCCGCGCGGTCCGAGTTCCTTGGCGAGGCCGATCGTCATCGTGTCGACGGCCGCTTTCGAGCCGGCGTAATCGACGTATTCGTTCGGCGAGCCGAGGCGCGACGCTGCCGACGAGACGTTCACGATTGCCCCGCCGCTGCCGCCCCGGTCGAGCGACATGCGGCGCGCCGCCTCGCGTGCGCACAGATAAGCGCCGAAGACGTTGACGTCGAACATGCGCTTGAGCCGCGCGGCGTCCATCTGCGCGAGCGGCAGCGACGCCGCCACGATGCCGGCGTTGTTCACGAGCGCATCGATGCGGCCGAACGCGGCCGTAAGGCCGTCGAACATGGCGACGACCGCTTGCTCGTCGGCGACATCGCCTTGCAGAAGCACGGCCTGCCCGCCTGCGCGTTCGACTTCGACGGCTGTTTGCTCGGCTGCGGCCGCATCGCGCACGTAGTTGATGCCCACGGCCGCTCCCTGTGCGCCGAGCAGGACGGCGGTGGCGCGGCCGATGCCGCGGCTTGCGCCGGTAATGAGAACGACGCGGGCGGAATTCATCTCAAAGCCTCGCAGAAGGCTGCAACGTGCGAGCCGGTGAAAGCCGTGCGGCTGCCGTTGACGGCTTCGCCGGCCCCGCGGCACCGGCGCTCAAACCGCCTCTCGCTGCGTCGCCCACTTGTCGCGCCCGGGCGGATGATAACGGCGCAGTTTGTCGAGCAGCGAAAGCGCGTCGGAATCGATCTGCAAGAGATCCAGATAGGTCTGCTGCATGAAGCCTTCGCGCACCGTGTGCTCGAGCATGGTCACGAGCGGGCCGTAGTAGCCCTCGATGTCGTAGAGGCCGATTGCTTTGTGGTGGTAGCCCAGTTGCGCCCACGTATAGACCTCGAACAACTCTTCGAGCGTGCCCGCGCCGCCGGGCAGCGCGACGAACGCATCGGACAAGTCGGCCATCATGCGTTTGCGCTGATGCATATCCGGCACGACGTGCAGTTCGGTCAGCCCGCGATGCCCGACTTCCTTATCGACGAGCAGTTCGGGGATGACGCCGACGACGCGCCCGCCAGCCGCGAGCACTTCGTCGGCGATCACGCCCATCAGCCCGACACGGCCGCCGCCATATACGAGCGAGCAGCCGGCGGCGACGAGCGCGCGCCCGAACGCTTGCGCGGCCTGGGTGTAGACGGGTTTGGCCCCGATCGAGGAGCCGCAGTAGACGCAGACCGATTTCATCAACTGTCCTTCGGGCGGCCGGCCGCGTCGCGCGGCGGCAGATAGTCGTGGAACTCGCGCTTGGGCAGCTTGCCGGACACGAGATCGTCGAACAACTGACGCGAGCGGCCACGCAGGTAGGGCGCCATGATCGAGATCACGTGCACGCTCACCTGATGAAGCTCCGCGCGAATCGCTTCCTGATCGTTGTATTTGCGCGGATGCATGACGAACTGATACGACAGCCAATACGTGGCGATCACGCCCATGTTCGTCGCGATGACCTGAATTTCCTCGGGCGTGGCGACCATTTCCTCGTCCGCGACGAGCAATTCGCACATTTCCTGCGCGAAGCGCACCTTGTGGCTGATGATTTGCTTGAAGTGCGTCTCGAGCGTGCGATTGCGCGCCAGCAAATCGTTCAGGTCGCGATAGAGGAAACGGTAGGTCCACATGAAATCGGCCATGTACTGCAAGTACGACCATGTCTCGTCGATCGTCGGACGATGATCCTCCGGAAACCGCAACCGCTTCTCGATCGCCTGCTCGAACTGGGCGAAGATGCTGTTGATGATGTCGTCTTTGTTGCGGAAATGGTAGTAGAGATTGCCTGGGCTGATCTCCATTTCCTCCGCGATCGTCGTGGTGGTCACGTTCGGCTCGCCGATTTCGTTGAATAGCTTCAACGACAGCTCGAGTATCCGTTCGCGGGTGCGGCGGGGAGTTTTGGCTTCCATATCGTCCGGCCCTGTGCTGCCGGGCACGCGCGGCGCTCGCGCGACGCTGCGTTGCTGCGCCCGGCTCGGTTGGTATCTTCTGCAACTGCGTCGGGCGATTATAAACCGGTCGTTCTCTTCCTCGAACGTCAAGATGGGGTTTTCGTGGCGTACCCCGCCGGGCGGGTGCCGGCGTCGTCCCGTCGACGCGGTGCCGGCGCGGGCCATAATTCGAGACGCCGCTGCGGCCGCGCGCGCGGCGCGTGCTAGCTGCCGAGCCAGCGTACGGCCAAGGGGCCGACGATGAGCGCCCAAGTCAGCACGCAGGCCGCGAGGGCGACGGTGACGGCTGCGCTGCCGAGATCTTTCGCGCGGCGCGACAATTCGTGGCGCTCCAGCGAGATGCGATCGATCGCCGCTTCCACGCTCGAATTGAGCAACTCGACGATGAGAACCAACAGGACCGAGCCGATCAACAGCACGTGGGAGACGGCGTCGACCGGCACGAGCGCGCCGCATGGCACGAGGATGGCGGCGAGCGTCAGCTCTTGCCGGAACGCGCTTTCTTCGCGAATCGCGACCTGAAACCCGGCCATCGAATTCTTTAGCGCATGCCAGGCGCGGGTGAGGCCTCGGTTGCCTTTGTAAGGGTTGACTGGTAGCAGCGCGAGCGGATCGTCCGGCGAAAGCGGCTCGTGCGGGACGCCCTCGTGCGGATCGAGTTCGGCGTGCTCGTCGTCGTGGGTGAGCGGCTCGTCGCGTTTCATGCCGCGGCGCTTTCCTCGCGCTCGGCGTCGCGCGCGAGCGGTTTCAAATGAGCGGCGAATTGCGCGGAGGCGGCCTGCCACGAGAAGCGCTCGGCCCACGCGCGCGCATCGGCTCGATCGATCTTGAGCGCATCGAGGCAGGCCTCGCGCAGGTCCTCGTTCATCGCGCCGGCATTGCCCCCGGCGAGCACGTCGATCGGCCCGGTGACGGGATAGGCCGCGACAGGCGTGCCGCAGGCGAGCGCCTCGAGCAACACAAGCCCGAACGTATCGGTGCGGCTCGGAAACACGAAGACGTCGGCGGCCGCATAGACCTTCGCCAGCTCGGCTTGAGTCAGCACGCCCAGGTAATTGACTTGCGGGTAGCGCGACTTCAATTCGGCTAGCGCCGGCCCTTCACCGGCGACCCACTTCGAGCCCGGCAAATCGAGCTCGAGAAACGCTTCGACGTTCTTTTCGATGGCGACGCGGCCGACGTACAAAAAGATCGGGCGCGCGGTATTGAGCACCTTCGAATCCATCGGATGAAAGATCTCGAGATCGACGCCGCGCGTCCACAGGACGACGTTGTCGAAACCGTGTCGTTCGAGGTCGCTCTTCACCACGGGCGTCGGCGCCATCACGGCGCGCGAAGGCGCGTGGAACCAGTGCAAGAAACGGTAGGTGACCGACGTCGGAATGCCGAAGCGCGCCTGCACGTATTCGGGAAAGCGGGTGTGATACGCGGTCGTGAACGGCAGGCCGTGGCGCAACGCGTACGCGCGCGCGGCGATCCCGAGCGGACCCTCGGTGGCGATATGCAGCGCATCGGGTGCGAACTCGTCGATGCGCGCATGCACGCGCCGTCGCGGCAGTAGCGAAAGCCGGATCTCCGGGTAGGTGGGGCAGGGGATGGTGCGGAATTCGAGCGGCGTCATCAGCTCGACGCGATGCCCGAGCGCGGTCAGCTCGCGCGTCGTGTTCTTCAGCGTGCGCACGACGCCGTTGACCTGCGGTTCCCAGGCATCGGTGACGATCATGATTTTCATGCGGTCGGATCCGTGTCGATGAGCGTAAGGCGCTAAGCCGTTGCCTTGGCTTTACGCGGGGTGGCGGCCGGCGAGCGCATGACGGTCCAATAAAGGACCTTGAGCTCGCCGTCGAGCGTTTCGACGAGCGCCGATAGACTCTCGACCCAGTCGCCGTCGTTGCAGTACAGCAGGCCGTCCACATCGCGAATCTCGGCCTTGTGGATATGGCCGCAGACCACGCCGTCGCAGCCGCGCCGGCGCGCTTCCTCGACCATCACGTGTTCGAACGAGGAAATGAAGTTGACGGCGTTCTTGACCTGATGCTTCAGG
Organism: Trinickia sp. Y13; assembly: GCF_029522115.1. GTDB lineage: Bacteria > Pseudomonadota > Gammaproteobacteria > Burkholderiales > Burkholderiaceae > Trinickia. The sequence continues at coordinate 248,382 of NZ_JAKWFK010000009.1, forward strand.
TATTGCGACAGCGACCAGTAGTGCAGGCCGAGCCGGCTGCGCAGCCGGTTGAACCAGCGGTTCAGGATCAGAATCGCCGTGTAGGCCGTGTCGCCCAAATAAGCGAGCCACTTCGCGTGTTGGATCACGCCGTCGAACAAATCGCCGTGGACGATCCAAAGGCGCTTGCCGAGCAGCGTCGTATGAAACGCTTCGCCGCGCACGTGGATGTCGCCGAAGGCGAGATCGCAGAACTGCCGCGCGCCTTCGTCATGGTTGCCGGGGATATAGATGACTTGTGTGCCCTTGCGCGCTTTGCGCAGGATCTTCTGCACGACGTCGTTGTGCGCCTGCGGCCAGTACCAGCCTTTCTTGAGTTGCCAGCCGTCGATGATGTCGCCGACGAGGTACAGATACTCCGACTCGTTGTGCCGCAGAAAATCGAGCAGATACGGCGCTTGGCAGCCGCTCGACCCGAGATGGATGTCGGAGAGCCAAATCGTGCGGTAACGCAGGGGCTCGCCGGCCCCGTCGTCGTGTTGATGGCCGGCTGCATCGAGCGTCGCGGCGCCGGCGGGTAGCGCGGGGCCGCTGCTTTGCGCCGGGGGTTGGAAAGGGACGGAATCGACGCTGGCGCCGAGTTGCCTAAGGAGGGAAGTCGCGGACGTCTCGCGGTCCATGGCTTCTCGCGTCGAGTTGAACATGACGCCCATTGCGCCATGTGCGCGTGACTGCAACATGACAGTCACGAGAACTTCGTATTACGACGGCGTTCGGAGAGGGGGCGAGAAGGGCGGCGCCCGGCGGCGGTCAGCTGCGCGCGAAGATCAGGCGCGTGCCCGCGAGCCGGTCGTGCGGGAACTGCCGCGCCGGGTCGAGCCGGGCGGCGGCGGCCCACAGCACGAACCAGGCGGCCGCCGCGGCCAGCGTGCCGGGCACGGAGACATGAAAGAGCGGATGCAGCGCGAGCGGTGGCAGGAACCAGAGCCAGGTGGCGAAATAGCGGACGAGCGCGCGGCCCAAAGTGGGCGGCTGGCCGCTGTGCGCGGCGACGAGCTTGAGCTGCCAGGTCTTCATCGGCAGCGTCTGGCCGCCGCGGGTCCAGCACCAGACGAAATACACGCCGACGACGAACGCGATCCAGGCTGCGAGCAAGTTGTGATGCGTGAGGCCGTTGCGTTGTTGCGTCAGCGTGCCGAACAGATAGCCAGCGAAAAACACGATGCCGAACAGCAACACGCCCTCGTAGGCGAGCGCGGCCAGCCGCCGCCGGATCGTTGGCGCACCGGCGGATGCGGCGGACGGCACGGCTTGTATCGAGCTTGGCGGGTTCGGTGCTTGAGCGGACATGTCGAGCTTTCGCCGGCCGGCGCTTACGCGCCGCGGAAGATGGAGGGGGCGTCCGACGGCGACATCGGCGTCGGCGGCACGGGCACCGTCGGGTTGATGGCGCCGGATGCGCCCGAGGCCGACGCCGGCGGCGCGGTAGCGGCGCTCGTGTCGCTCGTGGCGGAGGCGACGGAAGCGCCACTCGCGCCCGGTGGCGGGTTCACGAGCCGGCTCAAGCCACGAATCTCGCTGCGCTGGCCCGAAGGCGGCGCGCTTACGACCGTAGGCCGGCGCTTGCGCCCGATCGCGGCAAGTTTCGCCTTCTGTTCGGGCGAGAGTGCCTGATACGCCTGCCAGGCCTTTTGCCGAGCTTGCGACGGCAACGCTTTGGACACTTGGTAGTTCTCGCGCGCGACGCGCCGCTGGTCGGGCGTCATGCGCACCCATTCGGCCATGCGTTCGTGCAGTCTTTTCTGCGCCTCAGGCGACATCTTCGCGAAACGCGACGCGATCTTGATCCATTTTCGCTTGCGTTCGTCGCTGAAATTGTCCCATTCCGCCGCGAACGGCGCGAGCGCGGCATGTTGGGCGTCGGTTAGGTGCGCCCACGAGAGCGGGTTGTTATCGATGACGAGCGGGGGGAATGCGACGACGGACAGCGGCGCGGGCGAGGGCAATGCGTTGCTGTGAGCGCCCGCCGCCTGCGGCGCGTTCGGGCGTTCGAAGAATCGAGGGTAGGTGGCCGCGAACGCGACCGCGGCCGCGATCGTGCATCCGAACAAAACAGCCAAACCGTGCTTGTAGCTCACCCGATCGATCTCCCGCTCCCGTTAGCGCGCACGCGACAAATACGCGTTGAAGCCGTGATCGAGGTACGCATTGAGCGGCAAATCGTCGCTGAGCATCGCGGCATCGATGTCGGCCAGTTCCGCGGCGCGTTGGGCATTCTCCCAGTACGCGATGAGCGCAATGCCCCCAAGCAGCGCGACGACGGGCCAGGCCCGCAGGAGACGGCCGAGCGGCGACGGGCGGCGCGAAGGAGCGGGGCGGGGCGCATCGAGCGCCGCCCCGGCAGGGGCGAGCACCGGCACGAAGGCCGGCGCGGCGACGGTTTCGGGCTTCTTGCGTGCGAGGGCGAGGCGGCGCGCGCCGGCAAGCCGGTCGAGCGTCGCGTCGGGCAATCCGGCCGCGCTTTCGTCGAGCGCGCGGCGAATCTTGCCCGCGAACTCGACTTCTTTATCGGGAGCGGAGCTCATAGCGTAATTCCTTTGGCCTTGAGCGCGGCCGCCAGCGTGTGCGTCGCTCGAGAGCAGTGCGTTTTTACGCTGCCCTCGGAGCAGCCCATCGCGGCGGCGGTCTCGGCGACATCCATATCTTCCCAATAACGCATGAGAAACGCCTCCCGTTGACGCGCCGGCAATTTTTGGATTTCCCCGTCGATCAGGTTGAGCACTTGTTCGCGCTCGAGCTTTTGCTCGCTGCTCTGGCCGGCGCTCGATCCTTCCTCGGCCGCGATCGTCTCCAGCGGATCGAACTCCTCGTCCTCGCCGCTGCCGAGCGACGAAAACAGGCTCACCCACGTGTTGCGCACTTTCTGGCGGCGAAAAAAGTCGTGCATCACATTCTGCAAGATACGCTGAAATAGCAGCGGAAGCTCGGCAGCGGGGCGATCGCCGTATTTTTCGGCGAGTTTGATCATCGCGTCCTGGACGATGTCGAGGGCGGCATCGTCGTCGCGCACGGCGTAGACGGTGTGCTTGAACGCGCGCCTTTCGGCGCCCGCCAGAAAATCGGCGAGTTCCTTGTCTGATGCCATCCGAGGGGGCGGCGTGAAATTTCCGCCAGGGCCGTGATCGATTGAAAAAATGTCGTAAAACCCGCGGATGCTAGCAAATTTTCGAGATAGTGGGGATGAATCCGGCCTCGATTGGCGCTCGGCGCGTTGTATTCGAGCGGAAAACGACGAGTCTGGGGGCGCAACGGGCGATAGGGGTCCGTTGCAATTTTGCTTGACCGAAAGGCGCACAACCGATAAGGTTTCCGGTTCGCAACATAAGTGACTTGTCTCTTTTTGGGCGGGCCCATGAGGCTCGCTCGTCAAAGTGGACGCGCCGCTTGAACCCGAGCCACAAGCCCGGCAGAGAGCACCCGATCAATTTTTTGCCGAAAATTCGAAAGGTGAATGATGAACATGCCCAGCGCGGAATTCTCCACGTCGGATACCACACCCCCTCACGATGCCGATTCGATTGGCGCCACCGTGCTCATGCGCGCATTGGCCGACGAAGGCGTCGAGGTGCTTTGGGGCTATCCCGGCGGCGCGGTACTGTATATCTACGACGAACTCTATAAGCAGGACAAAGTGCAGCACGTGCTCGTGCGCCACGAACAGGCCGCCGTGCATGCTGCGGACGCCTACTCGCGCTCCACGGGCAAGGTCGGCGTCTGCCTCGTGACCTCGGGGCCGGGCGTGACCAATGCCGTCACCGGCATCGCGACGGCCTACATGGATTCGATCCCGATGGTGATCATCAGCGGGCAGGTGCCTACGGCCGCGATCGGCCAAGACGCCTTCCAGGAATGCGACACCGTCGGCATCACGCGGCCTTGCGTCAAGCACAACTTCCTCGTGAAGGACGTGCGCGAGCTCGCCTCGACCGTCAAGAAGGCCTTCTACATCGCGCGCACGGGGCGTCCCGGGCCGGTGTTGATCGACATTCCGAAAGACATTTCCAAAACGCCTTGCCAGTACGAAGCGGTCAAGAACGTTTCGCTGCGCTCGTACAACCCGGTCACCAAGGGCCATTCGGGCCAGATCCGCAAGGCGGTGTCGCTGCTGCTCTCGGCCAAGCGCCCGTACATCTACACCGGCGGCGGCATCATCCTGGCCGACGCGTCGCGCGAGCTCAATCAATTCGCCGATCTGCTCGGCTATCCCGTCACGAACACGTTGATGGGGTTGGGCGGCTACCGCGCGAGCGACAAGAAGTTCCTCGGTATGCTCGGCATGCACGGCACGTACGAAGCCAACATGGCGATGCAAAATTGCGACGTGCTGATTGCGATCGGCGCGCGCTTCGACGATCGCGTGATCGGCGATCCGCAGCACTTCTCGTCGCGCCCGCGCAAGATCATCCACATCGACATCGATCCGTCCTCGATCAGCAAGCGGGTCAAGGTGGATATTCCGATCGTCGGCGACGTCAAGGAAGTGCTCAAGGAACTGATCGAGCAGCTTCAGCACGCCGAGCATGGCCCCGACACCGAGGCGCTCGCGCAATGGTGGAAAGACATCGAGGGCTGGCGCGCGAAGGATTGCCTCAAGTTCGATCGTAAGAGCGAGATCATCAAGCCGCAGTACGTCGTCGAAAAGCTCTGGGAACTGACCGACGGCGAAGCGTTCGTCTGCTCCGATGTCGGCCAGCACCAAATGTGGGCCGCGCAGTTCTATCGCTTCAACAAACCGCGCCGCTGGATCAACTCCGGGGGCCTCGGCACGATGGGCTTCGGCCTGCCGGCGGCAATGGGCGTGAAGATGGCGCACCCCGATTCGGAAGTCGTCTGCATCACGGGCGAAGGCTCGATTCAGATGTGCATTCAAGAGCTGTCGACCTGCAAGCAGTACGACACGCCCGTCAAGATCATCTCGCTGAACAACCGCTATTTGGGCATGGTGCGCCAGTGGCAGCAGATCGAATACAGCAAGCGCTATTCGCATTCGTACATGGATGCGCTGCCCGATTTCGTGAAGCTCGCCGAGGCTTACGGCCACGTGGGCATTCGAGTTGAAAAGACGGACGATGTCGAGCCGGCGCTCAAGGAGGCGCTGCGCTTGAAGGATCGCACCGTATTTCTCGATTTCCAGACCGATCCGACCGAAAACGTCTGGCCGATGGTTCAAGCCGGCAAGGGCATCACCGAGATGCTGCTCGGCGCCGAGGACCTCTGACCACACCTATCGGGCGCTAGCTGCGCTCGCTCGCGAAAGCGTCCTCACGAAGGGCGCGTCCTCGCGAGCCGAGGGCGGCCGGCGCCGCTGGCAATCGACATCTGGATAAACGGGAAAGCAACATGAGACATATCATCTCCGTCTTGCTGGAGAACGAACCGGGTGCGCTCTCGCGCGTGGTCGGCCTGTTCTCGGCTCGCGGCTACAACATCGAAACCTTGACGGTGGCGCCGACGGAAGACCATTCGCTGTCGCGCTTGACCATCGTCTCCATTGGCTCGGACGACGTGATCGAACAAATCACGAAGCACTTGAACCGCCTGATCGAGGTGGTGAAGGTGGTCGACTTGACCGAAGGCGCCCACATAGAGCGCGAGCTGATGTTGATCAAGGTGCGGGCGGTCGGCAAGGAACGCGAAGAAATGAAGCGGATGGCGGATATCTTCCGCGGCCGCATCATCGACGTGACCGAAAAGACCTACACGATCGAATTGACGGGGGCGAGCGACAAACTCGACGCCTTCATCGAAGCGCTCGACGCCGCCGTGATTCTCGAGACCGTTCGCACGGGCAGTTCGGGTATCGGGCGCGGCGAGCGAATTTTGAAGGTGTAACGAGCGGCACAACGCAGCAACCGATCGGCGCCCGCCCCACCGTGCGGGCGCTTTCAACGAATTTGACGAATACCGATTTAACGCGAAGGAACCGACATGAAAGTTTTCTACGATAAAGACGCCGACCTGTCCCTCATCAAAGGCAAGGACGTCACGATCATCGGCTATGGCTCGCAAGGCCATGCCCACGCGCTGAACTTGAAAGACAGCGGCGTGCGCGTCACGGTGGGTCTGCGCCGCGACGGCGCGTCGTGGAAGAAGGCCGAAGGCGCGGGCCTCGCGGTCAAGGAAGTGGCCGAGGCCGTGAAGGGCGCGGACGTCGTGATGATGCTGCTGCCCGACGAGCAGATCGCCGAGGTGTACAAGAGCGAAGTGCACGCGAACATTAAGGAAGGCGCGGCGCTCGCGTTCGCGCACGGCTTCAACGTCCACTACGGCCAAGTGATTCCGCGCGCCGATCTGGACGTCATCATGATCGCGCCGAAGGCGCCGGGCCACACGGTGCGCGGCACCTACTCGCAAGGCGGCGGCGTGCCGCACCTGATCGCCGTGGCGCAAGACAAGTCGGGCGCGGCGCGCGACATCGCGCTGTCGTATGCGGCGGCCAACGGCGGCGGCCGTGCCGGCATCATCGAGACGAACTTCCGCGAAGAAACCGAAACGGACTTGTTCGGCGAGCAAGCCGTGCTGTGCGGCGGCACCGTCGAGCTCATCAAGGCCGGTTTCGAGACGCTGGTCGAAGCGGGCTACGCGCCCGAGATGGCGTACTTCGAGTGCCTGCACGAGCTCAAGCTCATCGTCGATCTGATCTACGAAGGCGGCATCGCCAACATGAACTACTCGATCTCGAACAACGCCGAGTACGGCGAGTACGTGACCGGCCCGCGCGTCGTCACGGAAGAGACGAAGAAGGTCATGAAGGACGTCCTGAAGGACATCCAAACGGGCGAATACGCCAAGAGCTTCATTCTCGAAAACCGTGCGGGCGCGCCGACGCTGCAGTCGCGCCGCCGCTTGATGGCCGAGCACCAGATCGAGCAAGTCGGCTCGAAGCTGCGTGCGATGATGCCTTGGATCGCCAAGAACAAGCTCGTCGACCAGTCGAAGAACTAAGGCGGCCAGCCAGCCGTCGCGCCCCGCGCGCGCGGCCGGCCGGTGCGGGAGAGCCAGCGCCCGTAAGGGATTCGCGCTGGAATTGCCGCGCCGCGACGGCATCGCGCCGCGGCTCGCCGGTGAGCATCCCTCTTTGAAAGCCGTCCCGTGCGTCTTGTACGGGACGGCTTTTGCTATCCTAGTGGTTTTACAAAAAGTCGAAACGATCCATGAATTACCCACATCCGATCATCGCGCGCGAAGGCTGGCCGTTTATCGCGATCGCCGCCGTCGTTGCGTTGTTGATCCATGCGGTCGCGGGGTTCGGTTTGGCCTGGCCGTTCTGGCTGCTGCTGATCTTCGTCGTGCAGTTCTTCCGCGATCCGCCGCGGGCGATTCCCACGCAAGCGAACGCCGTGCTCTGCCCCGCCGACGGGCGCATCGTCGCCGTGGAAACCACGCGCGATCCATACGCCGATCGCGAAGCGCTCAAGATCAGCGTGTTCATGAACGTCTTCAACGTGCACTCGCAGCGCTCGCCGGTGGACGGTGCGATCACGAAGGTGGAATACTTCCCGGGCGCCTACCTGAATGCCGCCATCGATAAAGCCTCGGTCGAAAACGAACGCAACGCGATCGTGATCCAAACCGCGAGCGGCCAAACGGTTACGTCGGTGCAGATCGCGGGCCTCATCGCGCGGCGTATTCTTTGCTATGTGCGTACCGGGGAGCCGCTCGCACGTGGGCAGCGCTACGGTTTTATCCGTTTTGGGTCGCGCGTGGACGTCTATCTGCCGCTCGGCAGCCGCGCGAAGGTGTCGATCGGCGAAAAGGTGTTCGCCTCGTCGACGATCCTCGCCGAACTCTGACGCGGCCAAAGGGAGAGTTCGATGGCCGCTTTCAAACCGCGTCGCCCGCGCACCGGCGCCACGCCGATGCCGCGCCCGTTCCGGCGCAATCCGTTTCGCCGCAACAAGACGCTCGGCGCCGATTCGGCGCCGGCCGAGAGCCGTCGCGCCGCGCGCCAGCAGTTCTTGCGCACGCGGGGCATCTACCTGTTGCCGAACGCATTCACCACGGCTGCGCTCTTTTGCGGATTTTTCGCGGTCGTGCAAGCGATGAACGTGCGCTTCGAGATCGCCGCCATTGCGATCTTCGTCGCGATGGTGCTCGACGGCATGGACGGGCGCGTCGCGCGCATGACGCACACGCAAAGCGCGTTCGGGGAGCAGTTCGACTCTCTGTCCGATATGGTGTCGTTCGGCGTCGCCCCGGCGCTCGTGATGTACGAATGGGTGCTGAAAGACCTCGGGCGGTGGGGCTGGCTCGCCGCCTTCGTCTACTGTTCGGGGGCCGCGCTGCGGCTTGCGCGCTTCAATACGAACATCGGCGTGGTCGACAAGCGCTTCTTCCAGGGGTTGCCGAGCCCGGCCGCCGCCGCGCTGATCGCGGGCTTCGTTTGGCTCGCCACCGACAATCGCGTGCCGCTCAAGCTCGTTTGGCTGCCATGGGTGGCGTTCGCGCTGACGATCTATGCCGGTGTGACGATGGTTTCGAACGCACCGTTTTACAGCGGTAAGGCGCTGGACGTGCGGCATCGGGTGCCGTTCGCGGCGATTTTGCTCGTCGTCGTCGCGTTCGTGCTGGTTTCGTCCGATCCGCCGTTGATGCTGTTCGGCCTGTTCGTGCTCTACGGGCTCTCGGGCTACGCGTTCTGGGGCTACATGGCCGTGCGCGGGCGCGACAATCCGGCCCGCTCGGCGCCGCACGAACACTAAAAAAGGGGCCATGACGCGCGTGCGGCCGCACCGGGGGAGCGCATGGCGCTCGCCGGGTGCGCTCGCCCGTCCGGTGCCGATTGCGCGAACCGGCGAATGCCGCTATAGTCGGCGACATGTCGATTTTGACCTTCCCCCGCCTATCCCTCCTAGCCAGTGCGCCTCTATGCGCGCTAGCGCTAGCGCGCCTACCGCGCTAATCGTTTTCGCCCCCGTCTGCCTCGTTCGTTGTTCGGCGTCGCCAGCGGTGGCGGCAACGCCCGAATTCCGTTTTCGCATTGCATTGCACATCCCGAAAGCAAACGTCCCCCTGGAGACATGACATGGCAGACAAGCTGATTATTTTCGACACGACGTTGCGAGATGGCGAACAGTCGCCCGGCGCGTCGATGACGAAAGAAGAAAAGATCCGCATCGCGAAGCAGCTCGAGCGCATGAAGGTCGACGTGATCGAGGCCGGTTTCGCGGCAAGCTCGAACGGCGATTTCGACGCGATCAACGCGATCGCCTCGCTGATCAAGGACAGCACCGTCTGCTCGCTGGCGCGCGCCAACGACAAGGACATCCAGCGGGCCGCCGATGCCCTCGCCCCGGCCGATCATTTTCGGATCCATACGTTCATCGCCACTTCCCCGCTGCACATGGAGAAGAAGCTGCGCATGACGCCCGAGCAGGTGTACGAGCAGGCGCGTCTGGCCGTGCGCTTTGCCCGCAAATTCACGAACGATGTCGAGTTCTCGCCCGAGGACGGCAGCCGCTCTGACATGGATTTTCTGTGCCGCGTGCTCGAAGCCGTGATCGACGAAGGCGCGACGACGATCAATATCGCGGACACGGTCGGCTACGGCGTGCCCGAGCTTTACGGCAATCTCGTGAAGACGCTGCGCGAGCGCATCCCGAACTCGGACAAGGCCATTTTCTCCGTGCATTGCCACAACGATTTGGGCATGGCCGTGGCGAACTCGCTGGCCGGCGTGAAGATCGGCGGCGCGCGGCAAGTGGAATGCACGATCAATGGCCTGGGCGAGCGCGCGGGCAATACGGCGCTCGAAGAAATCGTCATGGCCGTGCGCACGCGCAAGGACTATTACGGTTTGGAGCTCGGCATCGATACGACGCAGATCGTGCCGGCGTCCAAGCTCGTGTCGCAAACGACCGGTTTCGTGGTGCAGCCGAACAAGGCGGTGGTGGGCGCCAATGCGTTCGCGCATGCGTCGGGCATTCACCAGGACGGCGTGCTCAAGGCGCGCGACACGTACGAGATCATGCGTGCGGAAGACGTGGGCTGGAGCGCCAACAAGATCGTGCTCGGCAAGCTCTCCGGCCGCAATGCATTCAAGCAGCGCTTGCAAGAGCTCGGCATCGCGCTCGAGAGCGAGGCCGATTTGAATCAGGCGTTCGTGCGCTTCAAGGAACTCGCCGATCGCAAGGCCGAGATCTTCGACGAGGACATCATCGCCATCGTGACCGAAGAATCGGCTGCGGCGCAGGAGCGCGAGCATTACAAGTTCGTCTCGCTGGCCCAGCATTCGGAGACGGGCGAGCGCCCGCATGCGCGCGTGGTGTTCTCGGTGGACGGCAAGGAAACCGTCGGCGAGGCGCGCGGCAACGGTCCGGTGGACGCGACGCTCAATGCGATCGAAGGAGAGGTGGGCAGCGGCTCGGAATTGCTGCTTTACTCGGTCAATGCGATTACGACGGGCACGCAGGCGCAGGGCGAAGTGACGGTGCGGCTGTCCAAGAGCGGGCGCATCGTGAACGGCGTCGGCACCGATCCCGATATCGTCGCGGCTTCGGCGAAAGCGTATATTTCGGCGCTCAATAAGCTCTATGGAAATGCGGAGAAGTTGAATCCGCAAGGCGTCTGACGACACCTCGGCGGTTGCCTACGGAGCCCTCGACCGGCATTCGCCGTCGGGGGCTTCGTGCTTTTCGGCGGTAACCCCGCAATGGGGCGCCGTATGGACAGGCGGGCGTGAGCACGCGCCAGCGTTGTCTCCCGTTCTTTTAAAACAACCGATCCCGCTCCGGCTCGTGCAGCGGATCCGGCGTCTTTTGCGTGAGCCGCAAGATGCCTTGCGGATCGAAATAGAAGTGATAAAGCTGGTACCACACGTTGTCTTCGAGATAACGGTAGGTCCACACTTCGCGTTTCATCAGCGGGAAGTACGCCGTCTCGACCGGCCGGCCGAAGTTCACGAGCACGTCTTGTTTCGTCCACGTGCCGATCTGCGCCTTGTAGAACTCGCTCGGCTGCAGCACTTGCCGCACCGTGACGATCTTTCCTGTCGAATCGACGTCGGCGGCCGTCGTCTCTTCGCCCATCGGCTGCGTTGGCCACATGAGCCGCTTGCCGCCGTCGGGCAGATCGTAGATTTCGCGCGGCGGCCCGAGGCGCGCGACGAGCGCAGATTGATCCTGGCCACGCGTGAAGCCCTGCCACGGCTGCGCGCAGCCCGAGAGCGCGAACGCTGCGGCGCAAACGAGCGCGGCCGATAGACGCTTGAACATGAATTTCTCCGTTGACTCCGAGAAGCGGCGTTTTACCACGGGGTCGTCATCCTTGGACAGAGGGCAAGCGCCGCGGAGCGCGCCGCAGAAGGCATGCAGTCGGGCGATGTTCCCCAACTCGTACCGTCGATTCGGCGATGATTCGGCGATGAGCGGGCGCGCGCGCGATCGCGCTGCTTGCGATCTGGCATGCTCGCAGCCTATGATCCGCGCTTTCGGACAGTGAGGAAAGCGGATGACGAGTCAATGGAAGAAATGGGTGGCGATCGCGCTCGCGTTCACCGCGATCGCCGCGCCGGCCACGCGGGCAAGCGCGCAAACGCCACGCGCACCGATCCGGTTGGCGCTGATCGAAGGCATGTCGGGGCCGTTCGCCGACGCAGGCGCGGCCGTCGAGCGCAACATCCGTTTTGCGATCGAGCGCGTCAACGCGCGCGGCGGCGTGACGCTGCCCGACGGCGCCCATCCGCTCGAACTCGTGGTGCTCGATAGTCAAGGCGGGGTCGAGCAAGCGCTCGTCCAATTGCGCGCCGCGACCGATCGCCATATCCCGTTCGTCCTGCAGGGCAACGGCTCCGCCGTCGCGGCGGCGCTGGTTTCCGCCATCGACAAGCAGAACGCGCGCGAACCCGATAACCGCACGGTGTTCTTGAATTATTCGGCGGACGATCCCGCGCTCACCGGCGCGTCTTGCAGCTTCTGGCATTTTCGCTTCGACGCGCACGCCGGCATGCGGATGAACGCGCTCGCCGATGTCATCGCGCGCGACAAGTCGGTCAAGCGAGTCTATTTGCTCAACCAAGACTACAGCTTCGGGCACGACGTCAGCGCGCTCGCTCGCGCGGCGCTGGCGGCCAAGCGCCCGGACGTGGCCGTCGTCGGGGACGAATTTCACCCGATCGGCCGGGTCAAGGATTTCACGCCCTACATCGCCAAGCTGCGCGCGAGCGGCGCCGACGCCGTCGTGACGGGCAACTGGGGCAACGATTTGGCGCTGCTCGTGAAAGCCGCGCGCGAGCAAGGCTTTGCGGGCAAGTTCTATACGTTCTACGGCAACAGCCTCGATGCGCCGGCCGCCATTGGCGAAGCAGGCGTGGGCCGGGTGCTGGCCGTCGCCGATTGGCATCCGAACGCGGGCACGGCGGCGCCGCCGGCCGAGCGGCTGCCGCATGCCGACGCATCGGCTTCGGACGCGTACTATGCCGCGTTTCGCGCGCGCTTTCCCGGCGCGCACGACGATTACGCGTTGCTGCGCATCGACGTGATGATCGAGATGCTGGCCGATGCGCTCACGCGCGCGCACAGCACCGACGCCGTGGCGGTGGCAAAGGCACTGGAAGGGGCGCAATACGACAACGGCTTCACGCAGGCCAAGATGCGCGCCGACGATCATCAGTTGATCCAGCCCCTCTATGTGATCGAGATGGATAAGGCGGGCACGGCGGGCGTTCGTTTCGACAACGAGGGCTCGGGCTACGGGTTCCGCACGGTGCTGGTATTGCCGCCGAACAAGACGCAGATCGCGAGCGAATGCAAGATGAAGCGGCCCTGAGGGCCGGCCGGCGGCAGGCGCGGCGGCCCGGCGGGGCCGCGCGTCTCCCGTTCGCCGGTTGTGCTACAATGCGCGCTTCGTCGTAACCCACGGCACGGCCTTTCTTCCGTGACCGCTCGTTTGTTTTAAAGGAAATCAAATGTCTCTAGCTGATACCAAGAAGTCCGACATCGTCGCGCAATTTGCACGCGGCACGAACGATACGGGCTCGCCCGAAGTCCAAGTCGCGCTGCTCACCACGCGCATCAACGAATTGACCTTGCACTTCAAGGCGCACACGAAGGATCACCACAGCCGTCGCGGTTTGCTGCGCATGGTGAGCCGTCGTCGTAAGCTGCTCGACTACCTGAAGGGCAAGGATGCCGACCGTTACCGTTCGCTGATCGAGAAGCTGGGTCTGCGCAAGTAATCGGCCGTCGCCGCTTTATGCAAGATGCCTGTGTCAGTGCGCTGATACAGGCATTTTGTTTTTCGTCGTCGCACTTCGCGTCGGAGCGGCGAGCGCAGTTTCAACAAGACTGAACGCCACAGGTTGCACATGTGCGTGAAGTCGACCCCGTGGCGCGCCGTTGGCGCTGCGGGACGGTTCGGAACCGCCGGTGAAGGCGGGCAGAGCTTTGTGTCATTCCAGCGCGGCGAGCAAGCCTTTGAATCGCTGGGCGCGGCGCTGGAATGGCATAACACTACTCTTCCCGCAGGTGCGCCGGCTGTCGGCGCCGCTTAGCGATGCGTCCCGCATCGGGGCGGCGAACCCAAACAGATGAAAAAGAGAAGGAGTGACTATGTCCATGTTCAATAAAGTCGTCAAAGAATTCAAATGGGGACAACACAACGTTCGCCTCGAAACGGGTGAAGTTGCGCGCCAAGCCTCGGGCGCTGTCATCGTCGACGTCGAAGACACGGTCGTGCTCGCGACGGTCGTCGGCGCGAAATCGGCCAAGCCGGGCCAGGACTTCTTTCCGCTGACGGTCGACTACATCGAAAAGACCTACTCGGCAGGCAAGATCCCGGGCGGTTTCTTCCGCCGCGAAGGCCGTCCGTCGGAGCACGAAACGCTCACGTCGCGCTTGATCGATCGTCCGTTGCGTCCGCTGTTTCCCGAAGGCTTCTATAACGAAGTCCAAGTCGTCATTCATGTGCTGTCGATCAACCCGGACGTGCCGGCGGATATCCCCGCGCTGATCGGCGCGTCGGCCGCGCTCGCCATCTCGGGCCTGCCGTTCAACGGCCCCGTGGGTGCCGCCCGTGTCGGCTACCTGAACAACGAATACGTGTTGAACCCGACGCGCGAGCAGTTGAAGGATTCCAGTCTGGACCTCGTCGTGGCCGGTACCGAGCGCGCGGTGTTGATGGTGGAATCGGAAGCGGATCAACTGCCCGAAGACGTGATGCTCGGCGCCGTCGTGTTCGGTCACGAGCAAATGCAAACGGCGATCGACGCGATTCACGAGCTCGTGCGTGAAGGCGGCAAGCCGGAATGGGATTGGCAGCCTGCGCCGAAGGATGAGGCGTTGATCGCGCGCGTGACCGAGATCGCGCACGGCGAGCTGGCCGCCGCATATCAGATGCGCAACAAGCAGCAGCGCTCGGCGAAGCTGAAGGAAGTCTACGCACAGACGAGCGCGAAGCTCGACGAGCAAGCGCTGGCCGCGGGCCAGATGCCGGTCGATAAGACGGCCGTGGGCAACATCTTGTTCGACATCGAAGCGAAGATCGTTCGCAGCCAAATCTTGAACGGCGAGCCGCGTATCGACGGCCGCGACACGCGCACGGTGCGCCCGATCGAAATCCGCACGGGCGTCTTGCCGCGTACTCACGGTTCGGCGCTGTTCACGCGCGGCGAAACGCAAGCGCTCGTCGTCGCCACGCTGGGCACGAAGGGCGACGAGCAGATCATCGATGCGCTCGAAGGCGAATACCGCGAGCGCTTCATGCTTCACTACAACATGCCTCCGTTCGCGACGGGCGAAACGGGCCGCGTCGGCACGCCCAAGCGCCGTGAGATCGGCCACGGGCGCCTTGCCAAGCGTGCGCTCGTCGCATGCCTGCCGAGCGCCGAGGAGTTTGGCTACTCGATCCGCGTCGTGTCGGAAATCACCGAATCGAACGGCTCGTCGTCGATGGCGTCGGTTTGCGGCGGCTGTCTCGCGTTGATGGACGCCGGCGTCCCGATGAAGGCGCACGTCGCCGGCATCGCAATGGGCCTCATCCTCGAAAACAATAAATTCGCCGTGTTGACCGACATCCTCGGCGACGAAGATCACCTCGGCGACATGGACTTCAAGGTGGCTGGCACGGCGGACGGCGTGACGGCGCTGCAGATGGACATCAAGATCCAAGGGATCACGAAGGAAATCATGCAAGTCGCGCTCGCACAGGCGAAGGAAGGCCGCATGCACATCCTGGGCAAGATGAAGGATGCCGTGGCCGGCGCGAGCACGGAACTGTCGGCGTTCGCCCCGCGCATGATCACGATCAAGATCAATCCGGAAAAGATCCGCGACGTGATCGGCAAGGGCGGCTCGGTCATCCGCGCCCTGACGGAAGAAACGGGCACGACGATCGACATCTCCGACGATGGCGTCGTGACGATCGCGAGCACGAGCAGCGAAGGGATGGCCGAGGCCAAGCGCCGCATCGAGGCGATCACGGCGGACGTCGAAGTCGGCCAGGTCTACGAAGGCACCGTGCTCAAGCTGCTCGAGTTCGGCGCGATCGTGAACATCCTGCCGGGCAAGGATGGCTTGCTGCACATTTCCGAAATCGCCAACGAGCGTATCAAGGACATCAAGGACTACCTCACCGAAGGTCAACAGGTGAAGGTCAAGGTCATCCAAACCGATGAAAAGGGCCGCGTGCGCCTGTCGTCGAAGGCGCTCTTGAACGAAGGCGGCGCCGGCGCCGCTCCGTCTGAACCGCAGCAGTAACGCTTCGCCGCCTCTGGGCGCTAGAACGGCCGGCCGCTTTTCAAGCACGCCGGCCGTTTTTTCATCAGAATAGGGCCGTTTCCATTTCCGTTCCTCGTTCGACTGCCCCGGAGGCAATGTGAAAGCGATCGAAATTACCGAGTTCGGCGGACCCGAAGTGCTGGCGCTGGCCGAACGGCCCATGCCGGCGCCCGGCACCGGCGAGGTGCTCGTCAAGGTGTCGGCCTCGGGCGTGAATCGCCCCGACGTATTTCAGCGCAAGGGCGCCTATGCGCCGCCGCCGGGCGTATCCGACTTGCCTGGGCTCGAAGTGGCGGGCGAAATCGTGGGCGGCAGCCTCGACGGCAAACACAACCCCTTCGGGCTGAAACTGGGCGATCGGGTGTGCGCGCTCGTCGCGGGCGGCGGCTATGCGCAATTCGTCAATGTCCCGCTCGCGCAATGTTTGCCGGTTCCGCGCGGCTTGACCGACGTCGAGGCGGCCGCGTTGCCGGAAACCTTCTTCACCGTCTGGAGCAATGTCTTCGATCGCGCGCAACTGGGTGCGGGCGAAGGCGGCGCGAACGAGACGCTACTCGTGCAGGGCGGCTCTAGCGGCATCGGCGTCGCTGCGATTCAGATCGCTCACGCTTTGTGCTTTCGCGTATTCGCGACCGCGGGCACGGCCGAGAAATGCAAGGCATGCGAAGCGCTCGGCGCCGAACGTGCGATCAACTACAAGTCGGAAGACTTCGTCGAAGTGGTGAAGTCGCTCACGAACGATCGCGGCGTTGACGTCATCCTCGATATGGTGGCAGGCGGCTATGTGCCGCGCGAACTGTCGGCGCTCGCCGATGGCGGCCGGCTCGTCATCATCGCGTTGCTGGGCGGCGCGAAGGCGGAAGTGAACCTGAGCGACGTGCTGCGACGGCGCCTGACGATCACGGGCTCGACGCTGCGCCCGCGCTCGATCGACTTCAAGGCGAAGATTGCCGCGCAACTGAAAGAGCGCGTATGGCCGCTCGTCGAGGACGGCCGGATCAAGCCGATCGTCTATCGCGTGTTGCCTGCCGGCCAAGCCGCGCAGGCGCATGCGCTGATGGAAAGCGGCGAGCACATCGGCAAGATCGTGCTCGATTGGAGCGGCGAGGCGTAATGACGCGCCGTTGGGAAGGGCGACTCGCTTCCCCTGCACGAACAATGCCTTGGCGCCATCGTTGCGGCATATGAGGGGGCCTTCCCGCCATATCGATAATTGTCCTTTGGGCTGAGCCGAACACGCACTATTACTGGGTTACGTGACAATCTTTCATGGTGCTTTCAATGCTATGACGGATGGTTCAACGTATCGTCCAACCAGCGCGGAGGCTCCCGTGGCCAATTTGACCAACGATGCGGTACAAGGCTTGAGGGCTGCCGTCCGGGGCGGCGTATTGCAGGAAGGAGACGCCGGGTACGACCTGTCGCGTCGCATCTGGAATGCGACAATCGATCGCCGGCCGGCGCTCATCGTGCGCTGCGCCGGTGTCGCCGACGTGCGCCGCGCCGTCGGATTCGCGCGCGAAAACAGTCTATTGTTAGCTGTGCGTGGCGGCGGTCACAACATCGCGGGCAGCGCTGTCTGCGACGGCGGCCTCGTGATCGATTTGTCGCCGATGAAGTCGGTGCGGATCGATCCCCTCGCGTGCAGAGCCTATGTCGAACCGGGCGCGACGCTCGGCGATTTCGATCATGAAGCTCAGGCATTCGGCCTTGCTACGCCGCTCGGCATCAACTCGACGACGGGCGTCGCAGGCCTGACCCTCGGCGGCGGTTTCGGCTGGCTCAGCCGCAAATACGGTATGACGGTCGACAACCTGATGTCGGCCGACGTGGTCACCGCCGACGGCGCGCTCGTCCATACTGACGCGACGCACGAGGCGCCGCTGTTCTGGGCGATCCGCGGGGGCGGGGGTAATTTTGGCGTCGTGACGATGTTCGAATTCGAACTGCACCCGGTTGGCCCCGAAGTCTACGGCGGGCTGTTCGTGCTGCCGCTCGAGCAGGCGTCCGACGCCCTGCGCAAATATGACGCAGCAGCCGCGGCGATGTCCGACGATGTCTCGGTTTGGGCCGTGATGCGGCTTGCACCCCCGCTGCCTTTTCTGCCGTCCGAGGTTCATGGCACGCCGGTCATCGTCTTTGCGCTCTGCTATACGGGACCCGTCGAGCAGGGCGAGCGTGCAACCGAGTTCCTGCACGGCTTGGGCACGCCCTGCGGCGCGCACCTCGGCGCCATGCCTTATACCGCCTGGCAACAGGCGTTCGATCCCTTGCTTGCGCCGGGGGCGCGCAACTATTGGAAATCGCACAACTTCGCGAATCTTCCGCAAGGATTGATCGATGTGGCGATGGATACGATGACGCGTTTGCCTTCACCCGAGTGCGAGGTCTTTTTCGGGCAGATCGGCGCCGCCACCGCTCGCGTGCCCTCGGACGCCACCGCGTACTGCAGTCGCGACGCGAACTACGTGATGAACGTTCATGCGCGTTGGGACGACCCGGGTGACGACACCCGGTGCATCGAATGGGCTCGCGCGTTCTTCGAAGCCGCGGCGCCGTTTGCGCTCGGCAGCGTCTACGTCAACTTTCTCACGCAGGAGGAGGGTGCGCGGGTGGGCGCGGCATATGGCGCGAACTACGCGCGTCTCGTCGCGGCCAAGACGCGCTACGACCCGGGCAACCTGTTCCGCCACAACCAGAACATCCAGCCGTCGCCGGTTTGACGCACTTCGCGCCAGCCCCGGCCGGTCCTTTCCGTTCGAACGAGGAGCGATGCCATGACCCGCAAATACATCGATTGCCGGGAGTTTCCGAGCGAAATGAATTGCACCGTCGCGATGTCCGCGGACAGCGAGCGGGAACTGATCGAGGCAGCCGTGCAGCATGCCGTCAGCGTTCATCATCACGTCGATTCGCCGGAGCTGCGCTCGCAGTTGGCGACACTGTTTCACGACGGCACGCCCCCGGTCGCATCGCCACGCGCGAAGTGAGCGTTTGCTCCCCTGCAGATCGACCGCCGCATGTCCCACCGCTCGGCGCGACGCCCGCGCCGACGCTTCCCGTACCGGCCCCCTCGCCGCCGCTGCGCGCGCAGTTTGACCGGTTCAGCCAAGGCACAGTAAAATTGAGCGTTTTGCGTTCGCCTTCGCGCGATCGCTTGGCAGGTGCTTGGCGCGGGGCTGCCGGATCGTGCGCGGTACCCGCGGCTTCGCGGCCAGGTCGATGCGATGTGGCGCAATCTGGTCGCGCGGCACGGCGGCCTGGCCGGCGGCGAGACACAATACACGGGCAAGACATGTCGAAACAGCGAGTGAAGTGGGTGGTCGGCAATTGGAAGATGCACGGGCGTCTGGCGGATAACGCCGCGCTCTTGCAGTCGGTTGCCGAAGGGGTGGGTGCGATGGCCGATGCCGTGCGCATCGGCGTTTGCGTGCCTACGCCTTATCTCGCGCAAGTGCAGTCGCAACTCGCGGGCAAGCCGCTCGCGTGGGGCGTGCAAGACATTTCCACCTACACGCACGGCGCCTATACCGGTGAGGTCGCGGCCGAGATGGCGGTCGAATTCGGTGCCACGCTCGCCATCGTCGGTCATTCGGAGCGCCGCGCCTATCATGCGGAAGGCTCCGAGCTCGTCGCGGCGAAAGCGCGGCGCGCGCTCGAGGCCGGCCTCACGCCGATCGTCTGTATCGGCGAAACGCTGGACGAGCGCGAGGCGGGCACGACGGAAGCGGTCGTGGGCGGGCAGCTCGACGCCGTGCTGAACCTGTTGTCGGTGCAAGAGGCGGCGCGCATCATCGTCGCCTACGAGCCCGTCTGGGCCATCGGCACGGGGCGCAGCGCGACGGCCCGGCAAGCACAAGAGGTGCATGCGTTCCTGCGCGCGCGCCTGATGCAAAAAGATGCGGCGCTCGCCGGCGTGGCGCTGTTGTACGGCGGCAGCGTCAAACCCGAGAACGCCCAGGAACTGTTCGCGCAAGCGGATATCGACGGCGGCCTCATCGGCGGCGCGTCGCTCAAGAGTCAAGATTTCCTCGCGATTTGCGCGGCGGCGAAAGCGGCGAGCCAAGCTGGCTGAACGTCGAGCGCAACGCGCGAAGCGGTGTTCCGGGCAAACCGCGCGGGGCGCTGAAACCTCAAATTAGGTGAGTCAGATGCTGTTTTTGAAAACGTTGATCATCGTCGTGCAGCTGTTGTCGGCACTAGGCATCATCGGCCTCGTGCTGTTGCAGCATGGCAAGGGCGCAGACATGGGTGCGGCATTCGGTAGCGGAGCCTCCGGTAGCCTGTTCGGCGCCACCGGTTCGGCAAACTTTCTATCGCGCACGACCGCGGTTCTCGCAGCAATTTTCTTTGCCACGACGCTGACGCTGACCTACCTCGGCTCGTACAAGTCCAAGCCGTCGGCGGGTCTGCTCGGCGCGGCGTCCGCGCCGGTCGCATCGGCCGTGGTGGCGGCTTCCGCGCCAACGGCGTCGGCGCCCGCCGCGGCTGCTGCACCGTCGAGCAACGCCGTTCCGAAGTAAGAAATTTCGCATCAAGTCGCATTTGTGCGTTGAACAATTCTAGGGAACACGTTAGAATTTAAGTCTTGAAGCGATTCGCGGGTTTCGATAAGTTGTGTCCCGGATTGCAGTTAGTGCCGACGTGGTGAAATTGGTAGACACGCTATCTTGAGGGGGTAGTGGCGAAAGCTGTGCGAGTTCGAGTCTCGCCGTCGGCACCAAAGTTATCCAATGCCAGCCGCTTGCTTCGCTTCGGCTGGCATTGTCACTTCTGGGGTCATGCTTACGTCTTCCATGCGGTGTACCTTGCGAAGACGAGTAGGACGAAGTGATTGTCTGTAGGGGTGGGACCGATCCCTACGGTACTCAGAACCAACCGAAAGAGGATAGTCTTGAACCTCGCAGCCTACTTCCCCGTATTGCTCTTCCTTCTTGTGGGCGCCGGTTTAGGCATTGCACTTGTCACTATAGGCAAGGTCCTCGCCCCCAGCCGCCCCGACAATCAAAAGAATTCGCCGTACGAGTGCGGCTTCGAGGCATTCGAAGACGCGCGCATGAAGTTCGACGTGCGCTACTACCTCGTCGCAATCCTGTTCATCATTTTCGATCTCGAGACCGCGTTCCTGTTTCCGTGGGGCGTCGCCCTGCGTGACATCGGCTGGCTCGGCTTCATGGCGATGATGATTTTCCTGCTCGAACTCTTGCTCGGTTTCGCCTACATCTGGCGCAAGGGCGGGCTCGAGTGGGAGTGATGGATTAATCGCCGGTTTCTCGCGGGCGCTGCGAAGCTCGCCGTCCCGTCTGGAGTACACAGCAAATGAGTATCGAAGGGGTCTTGAAGGAAGGGTTTGTCACCACGACGGCTGACAAGCTGATCAACTGGACGCGCACGGGTTCGCTCTGGCCCATGACGTTCGGGCTCGCCTGCTGCGCGGTCGAGATGATGCACGCTGGCGCGGCCCGCTACGACCTCGACCGGTTCGGGGTCGTATTCCGTCCTAGCCCGCGTCAGTCCGACGTCATGATCGTGGCCGGCACGCTCTGCAACAAGATGGCGCCCGCGCTGCGCAAGGTGTACGACCAAATGGCCGAGCCGCGCTGGGTGATCTCGATGGGATCCTGCGCGAATGGCGGCGGCTACTACCACTACTCGTATTCGGTGGTGCGCGGCTGCGATCGCATCGTTCCGGTCGACGTCTATGTGCCCGGCTGCCCGCCGACGGCCGAGGCGCTCGTCTATGGCGTGATCCAGCTGCAGGCGAAGATTCGCCGCACCAACACCATCGCCCGTCAATAAGCGCAAGCTTCCCCCACAATATGGCAAGCAAACTCGAGACTCTCAAAGCGAACCTCGAGGCGGCCTTTGGCGGCCGTCTGACGAGCATCACCGAATCGATCGGCGAGCTGACCATCGTCGTGAAGGCGGGTGACTACCTCGATGTCGCCAAGCGCTTGCGCGACGATCGCGCGCTCGGCTTCGAGCAGCTGATCGATCTGGCCGGCATCGACTATCAAACCTACGGCGACGGCGCTTACGACGGTCCGCGCTTCGCCGCCGTCTTGCATCTGTTGTCGGTGTCGAACAATTGGCGCGTGCGCGTGCGCGTATTCGCACCCGATGACGACCTGCCGCTCGTGCCGTCCGTCGTCGACATCTGGAATTCGGCCAATTGGT
The DNA here is from genome assembly GCF_029522115.1 of Trinickia sp. Y13. Classification (GTDB taxonomy): domain Bacteria; phylum Pseudomonadota; class Gammaproteobacteria; order Burkholderiales; family Burkholderiaceae; genus Trinickia. The sequence goes on from NZ_JAKWFK010000009.1 coordinate 270,311, forward strand.
ACGAGCGCGAAGCGTTCGACCTGTACGGCATCGTGTTCGATGGCCACCCCGACTTGCGTCGCCTCCTGACCGATTACGGCTTCATCGGTCACCCGTTCCGCAAGGATTTCCCGGTATCGGGCTATGTCGAAATGCGCTACGACCCGGAAGAGAAGCGCGTCGTATACCAGCCGGTGACGATCGAGCCGCGCGAAATCACGCCGCGCGTGATTCGCGAGGATCGCTACGGCGGTCTGAAACACTAAGAGGTCGCCATGGCAGAGATCAAGAACTACACGCTCAACTTCGGCCCGCAGCACCCGGCAGCGCACGGCGTGCTGCGCCTCGTGCTCGAGCTCGACGGCGAAGTGATCCAACGCGCCGATCCGCATATCGGCCTGTTGCATCGTGCGACGGAAAAGCTCGCCGAGAACAAGACGTACATTCAGTCGGTGCCGTACATGGACCGTCTCGACTACGTGTCGATGATGGTCAACGAGCACGGCTACGTGCTTGCCATCGAGAAGCTGCTCGGCATCGACGTGCCGATTCGCGCGAAATACATCCGGGTGCTGTTCGACGAAATCACGCGCGTGCTGAACCACTTGATGTGGATCGGCGCGCACGCGCTCGACGTCGGTGCGATGGCGGTGTTCCTGTACGCCTTCCGCGAGCGCGAGGATCTCATGGACGTCTACGAGGCGGTGTCGGGTGCACGGATGCACGCGGCCTACTACCGCCCGGGCGGCGTCTATCGCGATCTGCCCGACGCCATGCCGCAATACAAGGCGTCGAAGATTCGCAATGCGAAGGCGCTCGAAAGGATGAACGAAGCGCGGCAAGGGTCGCTGCTCGACTTCATCGACGATTTCTTCACGCGCTTCCCGGGCTGTGTCGACGAGTACGAAACGCTGCTCACCGATAACCGGATCTGGAAGCAGCGTTTGGTCGGCATCGGCGTCGTCAGCCCCGAGCGCGCATTCCAGCTCGGATTGACCGGCGCGATGCTGCGCGGGTCCGGGGTGGAGTGGGATTTGCGCAAGAAGCAGCCGTACGAGGTGTACGATCAGCTCGATTTCGACATCCCCGTCGGCGTGAACGGCGATTGCTACGACCGCTACCTCGTGCGCGTCGAGGAAATGCGCCAGTCCACCCGCATCGCCAAGCAGTGCATCGAGTGGCTGCGCAAGAACCCGGGACCGGTGATGATCGATAACCACAAGGTCGCACCGCCCTCGCGCGTGGGCATGAAGTCGAACATGGAAGAGCTGATTCACCACTTCAAGCTCTTCACGGAAGGGTTTCACGTGCCGGAAGGCGAGGCGTATGCCGCGGTCGAGCATCCGAAGGGCGAATTCGGCATCTACTTGGTGTCGGACGGCGCGAACAAGCCGTATCGCCTCAAGATTCGCGCGCCCGGTTATGCCCACCTGGCCGCGCTCGACGAGATGGCGCGCGGTCACATGATCGCGGATGCCGTCACCATCATCGGTACGCAGGACATCGTGTTCGGCGAAATCGACCGGTAAGCGCCGCACGGCGCGTAGCAGGCGAGGGGCGAAGCCTCCCGCCAGCCGCGCCGGGTCTGCCGCAACGAGCAAAGGCGGCAGGTTTTCGTTCGGTAGGAATTGAAAGAGTTCGTGTTCTCAAAATGATCTCAGCTGAAGGCCTGAAAGAAATCGATCGCGCGGTGGCGAAGTATCCCGCCGATCAGAAACAGTCCGCCGTGATGTCGGCGTTGGCCGTCGCTCAAGAGGAGCACGGCTGGCTGTCGCCCGAACTGATGCAGTTCGTGGCCGATTACCTGGGCATGCCGGCCGTCGCCGTGCAGGAGGTCGCGACCTTCTACACGATGTACGAGACCTCGCCCGTCGGTAAGCACAAGATCACGCTCTGCACGAACCTGCCGTGCCAGCTCGGGCCGCACGGCGGCGCCGAGGCCACGGCCGATTATTTGAAACAGAAGCTCGGCATCGACTTCGGTGAAACGACGCCCGACGGCAAGTTCACGCTCAAGGAAGGCGAATGCTTCGGCTCGTGCGGCGACGCACCGGTGCTGCTCGTGAACAATCACCGCATGTGCAGCTTCATGAGCCGCGAGAAGATCGACGCTTTGCTCGAGGAGCTTTCGAAATGACGTCTCTGCACGACCGTCACATCAAACCGCTGATTCTCGCGGGCCTCACTGGCGAGAATTGGCATCTCGACGATTACGTCGCGCGCGGCGGCTACAAGCAGCTGCGACGGATTCTCGAAGAGAAGATCCCGCCCGAGCAAGTGATTGCTGACGTGAAAGCATCGGGCTTGCGCGGCCGCGGTGGCGCGGGCTTTCCGACGGGCTTGAAGTGGAGCTTCATGCCGCGTCAGTTTCCGGGGCAGAAGTACCTCGTCTGCAACTCGGACGAAGGCGAACCGGGCACGTTCAAGGATCGCGACATCCTGCGCTGGAACCCGCATTCGCTCATCGAAGGGATGGCGATCGGCGCGTATGCGATGGGCATCACGGTCGGCTACAACTACATCCACGGCGAGATTTTCGAAGTCTACAAGCGCTTCGAAGAGGCGCTCGACGAGGCGCGCCGCGCAGGCTACCTCGGCAATGACATCCTGGGCTCGGGTTTCTCGTTCGAGCTCTACGCGCATCACGGCTACGGCGCCTATATTTGCGGCGAAGAAACCGCGCTGCTCGAATCGCTCGAAGGCAAGAAAGGCCAGCCGCGCTTCAAGCCGCCGTTCCCGGCGAGCTTCGGGGTCTACGGCAAGCCCACGACGATCAACAATACCGAGACGTTCGCGGCGGTTCCGTTCCTGCTCGAAATCGGTCCGCAGGCGTACCTCGAACTCGGCAAGCCGAACAACGGCGGCACCAAGATCTTCTCGGTGTCGGGTGACGTCGAGCGTCCGGGCAACTATGAAATCCCGCTTGGCACGCCGTTCTCCACGTTGATGGAATTGGCCGGCGGCGTGCGCGGCGGCAAGAAGCTCAAGGCCGTCATTCCGGGCGGCTCGTCCGCGCCCGTGGTGCCGGGCGAGCTCATGATGCAGACCGACATGGACTACGATTCGATCGCGAAGGCCGGTTCGATGCTCGGCTCGGGCGCGGTGATCGTCATGGACGAAACGCGCTGCATGGTGCGCTCGCTGCTGCGTCTGTCGTACTTCTACTACGAAGAGTCGTGCGGGCAATGCACGCCGTGCCGCGAGGGCACCGGCTGGCTCTATCGCGTCGTCAATCGCATCGAGCATGGACAGGGCCGCAAGGAAGATCTCGACCTGCTCAACTCGGTGGCCGAGAACATCATGGGCCGCACGATTTGCGCACTTGGCGATGCGGCGGCGATGCCCGTGCGCGGCATGCTCAAGCACTACTGGGACGAATTCGAATATCACGTCGAGCACAAGCGTTGCCTGGTCGGCGGCCACGCGAGTGTCCCGAGCGCTGCCGACGCGGCGATCGCCTAGCGGCTGCGCCGTGAGCGTAACGGCGCGCTGCACGGAATCATCGCTTCATTCCAACCGCCCGCCGAAGGACCTTCGGCGGGCGGTTCAGCGAGCAAAAGATTGAGCGGTAATAGGTTAAGGACCATTCACCATCATGGTTGAACTTGAAATAGACGGGAAGAAGGTCGAGGTGCCCGAAGGCAGCATGGTCATCCAGGCTGCGCATAAGGTCGACACGTACATTCCTCACTTCTGCTATCACAAGAAGCTTTCGATCGCGGCCAACTGCCGTATGTGCCTCGTCGAAGTCGAGAAGATGCCCAAGGCCGTGCCCGCTTGCGCGACGCCCGTGTCGGCCGGCATGGTCGTGCGCACGACGTCCGAGAAGGCCGTCAAGGCGCAGCAGTCGGTGATGGAATTCCTGCTCATCAATCACCCGCTCGATTGCCCGATTTGCGACCAAGGCGGTGAGTGCCAGTTGCAGGACTTGGCCGTCGGCTACGGCAAGTCGGCCTCGCGCTACACGGAAGAAAAGCGCGTCGTGTTCCACAAGAACGTCGGCCCGCTCATCTCCATGGAAGAAATGACGCGCTGCATTCACTGCACGCGCTGCGTTCGCTTCGGTCAAGAGATTGCCGGCGTCATGGAGCTCGGCATGCTCGGCCGTGGCGAGCATTCGGAGATCACGACGTTCGTCGGCAAGACCGTCGATTCCGAACTGTCGGGCAACATGATCGATCTGTGCCCGGTCGGCGCGCTCACGAGCAAGCCCTTCCGCTACAGCGCCCGCACGTGGGAGCTCTCGCGCCGCCAGTCGGTCAGCCCGCACGATTCGGTCGGCGCCAATCTCGTCGTGCAAAGCAAGAACAACCGCGTCATGCGCGTGCTGCCGCTCGAGAACGAAGCCATCAACGAGTGCTGGATCTCCGATAAGGACCGCTTCTCGTACGAAGGGCTGAAAAGCGAAGCGCGCTTGACGCAGCCGATGATCAAGCAAGGCGGCGAGTGGATCGAAGCCGATTGGCAGACCGCGCTCGAATACGTGGCCAAGAGCCTGAAAGGCGTGGCCGCCGATCACGGCGCGAATGCGCTCGCCATGCTGGGCAGCGCGCATAGCACGGTCGAGGAATTGTTCCTGCTCAAGCAGCTGGCGCAAGCGCTCGGCACGGCTAACGTCGACTTCCGTCTGCGTCAGTCCGATTTCTCCGGCGCAAGCGCCGGCGCGCCGTGGCTCGGCATGCAGCTCGCCGATCTCTCGACGCTCGATAGCGCGTTCGTCATCGGCTCGTTCCTGCGTCGCGATCATCCGCTCATGGCCGCGCGTCTGCGCCAAGCCGCGCGTAGCGGCGCCAAGCTGCATCTGCTGCACGCAACGGGCGACAACTCGCTGATCCCGACCGCGAAGACGATCGTCGCCGCACCGTCGGCCTGGGTCGACACGCTGGCCGGCATCGCCGCTGCCGTCGCGCAAGCGCACAACGTCGCGTTGCCGCAGGGCGCCGCGGGCGTGGAGGCCACGGCTGCGGCGCAAGAGATCGCCGCCTCGCTTGCGAGCGGCGAGAAGCGCGCCGTGTTGATCGGCAACAGCGCCGTGCAGCATCCCGAGTTTTCGCGCATTCATGCGCTGGCCCAGTGGATCGCCGAACAAACGGGCGCGACGCTCGGCTTCCTCACGGAAGCGGCGAACACCGTCGGTGCGCATCTGGTCGGCGCGCTGCCTGGCGCGCAGGGCTTGAACGCGCGCCAAGCGTTCGACGAGCCGCGCAAGGGCTATGTGCTGCTCAACTTCGAACCGGAATTCGATACGGCCAACCCCGCGCAGGCGCTTGCCGCGCTGCGCCAGGCCGAGACGGTCGTCGTGATGTCGCCGTTCAAGACGGGCCTCGACTACGCCGACGTGTTGCTGCCGATCTCGCCGTTCACGGAAACGGCCGGCGCGTTCGTCAATGCGCAAGGCACGTTGCAGGCGTTTAGCGGCGTTGTGCGCCCGCTCGGCGAAACGCGTCCGGGGTGGAAGGTGCTGCGCGTGCTCGGCAACGTGCTCGGCTTGCCCGGTTTCGAGTACGACTCCGTCGAAGACGTGCGCGCCGCGGCGTTGCCGCAAGGCGTCGATGCATCGCGCTTGAACAACCGCACCGACGCGGCGCTCTCGCGCGGCGCGCAAGCCGCCGGCGCGCTCGAGCGCATTGCCGATGTGCCGATCTATCACGCCGATGCGCTCGTGCGCCGCGCGCCGTCGCTGCATCTGACCGCTGCGAGCCGCACGGGCGAGGTCATCGGCCTCTCGGCCGCGTTGTTCGACAAGTTGGGACTTACGGAAGGCGATGCGGTGCGCGTGCGCCAGGGCGATCGTTCCGTGCAAGCCGGCGCGACGCGCGATGCGCTGCTCGCGGAAACGGCGGTGCGCGTATCGGCCGGCACGACGCTTGGCGCTGCGCTCGGCGCTCTGTTCGGTGAACTCGTGGTGGAGAAGGCGTAATGAGCTTGTTCGATACGATCAACGCAGGGGGCGCGCAGGCGCTCGGTGCGGCTTGGCCCACGGTGTGGGCGCTCGTGCGCATCCTCGTCGTTTCCGTCGCGATTCTGCTGTGCGTGGCGTACCTGATTCTCTGGGAACGTAAGCTCATCGGCTGGATGCACGTGCGTCTCGGGCCGAACCGCGTCGGCCCCGCAGGCTTGTTGCAGCCGATCGCCGACGTGCTCAAGCTGTTGCTCAAAGAAGTGATTCAGCCGACGGCGGCGAACCGTTGGCTTTATCTGATCGCCCCGATCATGACGGTGGTGCCCGCGTTCGCGGTCTGGGCCGTGATCCCGTTCCAAGCGCAAGCCGTGCTCGGCAACATCAACGCGGGCCTGCTCTACGTCATCGCGATTTCGTCGATCGGCGTGTACGGCGTGATTCTGGCAGGCTGGGCCTCCAACTCGAAGTACGCGTTCCTCGGCGCCATGCGCGCCGCCGCGCAGATGGTCTCGTACGAAGTGTCGATGGGTTTCGCGCTCGTCGTCGTGCTGATGACCTCGGGCAGCTTGAATCTGTCGGATATCGTCGGCTCGCAAATGCGCGGCTTCTTTGCCTCGCATGGCGTCACGTTCCTCTCGTGGAACTGGCTGCCGCTGTTGCCCGTGTTCGTCGTCTATTTCATCTCGGGCATCGCCGAAACGAACCGCCACCCGTTCGACGTGGTGGAAGGGGAGTCCGAAATCGTCGCGGGCCACATGATCGATTACTCGGGGATGGCGTTCGCGCTGTTCTTCCTCGCCGAGTACATCAACATGATCGTGATTTCGGCGCTGGCGGCCACGCTGTTCCTCGGCGGCTGGAGCGCGCCGTTCGGCTTCCTGTCGTTCATTCCTGGCATCTTCTGGCTCATGCTGAAGGTGTTCCTTCTGTTGTCGGTGTTCATCTGGGCCCGCGCGACGTTCCCGCGCTATCGCTATGACCAGATCATGCGCCTCGGCTGGAAGGTATTCCTGCCCGTGTGCATCGTCTGGGTGATCGTGGTCGGCTTCTGGATCATGTCGCCGCTGAACATCTGGAAATAAAGGGCGAGCGAAATGAATGTCATCCAAAATTTCTTCAAGACGTTTTTCCTGACCGAACTGCTCAAGGGGCTGGCGCTGACGGGCCGTTACACGTTCCGCCGCAAGTTCACGGTGCAGTTCCCCGAGGAAAAGACGCCGCTCTCGCCGCGTTTTCGCGGCCTGCATGCGCTGCGCCGGTACGAAAACGGCGAAGAGCGCTGCATCGCCTGCAAGCTGTGCGAAGCGGTGTGCCCGGCGCTTGCCATCACGATCGAGTCGGAAGTGCGCGCGGACAACACGCGCCGCACGACGCGCTACGACATCGACCTGACCAAGTGCATCTTCTGCGGTTTCTGCGAGGAAAGCTGCCCCGTCGATTCGATCGTCGAGACGAGCATCCTCGAGTACCACGGCGAAAAGCGCGGCGACTTGTACTTCACCAAGGACATGTTGCTCGCGGTGGGCGACCGCTACGAGGCCGAGATCGCGGCGTCGAAAGCGGCCGACGCGCCGTATCGTTGACAAGCATTGACGCAGTTGCATTTGCTCGACGCGTTGTTGGGGTGACGCGGTGGTTTCTCCGCCGCGGTGAGAAGCGGTGTGCCGCTTGCGACCACTACGCCTAATTGATGAGCTAACGATGAACCGGTAATCATGGAATTCACGACCGTACTGTTTTACATCTTCGCGCTGCTCCTGACCGTGTCGGCGTTGAAGGTGATCACGTCGCGCAACCCGGTGGGGTCGGCGCTCTTTCTCGTGCTCGCGTTCTTCAACGCGGCGGCGATCTGGATGCTGCTCGAAGCCGAATTCCTCGCGATCCTGCTGGTCTTGCTCTATGTGGGCGCGGTGATGGTGCTGTTCCTGTTCGTCGTGATGATGCTCGACATCAACCTCGACGTGCTGCGCAAAGACTTCAAGCGCTTCGTGCCGATGGCCACGATCGTCGGCGCGATCATCATCGTCGAGACGGCGCTGATCCTCTGGCACGGCTACGGCGCGACCAGCACGCCGGTGCGCGATGCGGCGGCCGCGGCTGCTGGCGCAAGCGCGATGCCGAACACGTACTTGATCGGCAAGGTGATCTACACCGATTACGTGTTCGCCTTCGAAGTGGCGGGGCTCGTGTTGCTCGTCGCGATCATCGCGGCGATCGCGCTGACCGCGCGCAAGGGCAAGGACAGCAAGCGCCAGCGCGTGTCTGACCAAGTGAAGGTGCGCGCGCAAGATCGCGTGCGCATCGTGAAGATGCAGGCCGAGAAGGCGACGCTGCCGGCTACCGCCGAAGGCGCCGCCGGCGAGCCGAACGCCAATGTTGGCGCAGGCAGCGTCGATAGCAACCGTTGAGCATCGAGGAGAAAAATATGGTGACTCTGGCTCATTACCTCGTGCTCGGCGCGATCTTGTTTGCGATCGGCGTCGTCGGCATTTTCCTGAATCGTCGTAACGTCATCATCATCCTGATGGCGATCGAACTGATCTTGCTCGCGGTGAACACGAACTTCGTCGCGTTCTCGCACTACCTTGGCGACATACACGGGCAGATCTTCGTGTTCTTCGTGTTGACGGTGGCCGCAGCCGAAGCGGCGATCGGTCTCGCGATTCTCGTGACTCTGTTCCGTACCCTCGACACGATCAACGTCGAGGATCTCGATCAGCTCAAAGGTTAAATTCAGGCACTGCGGTTATGTCCACGACACTCAATGAAAACCTGCTGCTGGCGGTTCCGCTCGCACCGCTCGCCGGCTCGCTGATTGCAGGTCTTGGCGGGAAGCTGGTAGGGCGCAAGGGTAGCCACCGGGTCACGATCCTCGGCGTGCTGATCTCGTTCATTCTGTCGGCGATGGTGTTCGCCGACGTGCTGCACGGCGCGAGCTATAACGCGACCGTCTATGAATGGATGAGGGTCGGCGCGCTCAAGCTCGAAGTCGGCTTCCTCGTCGATTCGCTCACGGCGATGATGATGTGCGTCGTCACCTTCGTGTCGCTGATGGTTCACATCTACACGATCGGCTACATGGCCGACGACGACGGCTACGAGCGCTTCTTCTCGTACATCTCGCTGTTCACGTTCTCGATGCTGATGCTCGTCATGAGCAACAACTTCCTGCAGCTGTTCTTCGGCTGGGAAGCGGTGGGTCTCGTGTCGTATCTGTTGATCGGCTTTTACTTCACTCGTGAAAGCGCGATCTACGCGAACATGAAGGCGTTCCTCGTGAACCGCGTCGGCGATTTCGGCTTCCTGCTCGGCATCGGTCTCATCCTCGCCTACGCAGGTTCGATGAACTACGGCGAAGTGTTCGCCAAGCGCGAGGCGCTCGCGGCGCTCACGTTCCCGGGCACGCAGTGGGGCTTGCTGACGGTCGCCTGCATTTGCTTGTTCATCGGCGCGATGGGTAAGTCGGCGCAATTCCCGCTGCATGTCTGGCTGCCCGATTCGATGGAAGGCCCGACGCCTATCTCCGCGTTGATTCACGCGGCGACGATGGTGACGGCCGGTATCTTCATGGTCTCGCGCATGTCGCCGCTGTTCGAGCTGTCCGATACGGCACTCTCGTTCATCATGGTGATCGGCGCGATTACGGCGCTGTTCATGGGCTTTCTCGGCATCGTCCAGAACGACATCAAGCGCGTGGTCGCGTACTCGACGCTCTCGCAGCTCGGCTACATGACGGTGGCGCTGGGCGCCTCGGCGTATTCGATCTCGGTGTTCCACTTGATGACCCACGCGTTCTTCAAAGCGTTGCTGTTCCTCGGCGCGGGTTCGGTCATCATCGGCATGCACCACGATCAAGACATGCGCAACATGGGCGGTCTGCGCAAATACATGCCGATCACGTGGATCACGTCGCTCGTCGGTTCGCTTGCGTTGATCGGCACGCCGTTCTTCGCCGGCTTCTATTCGAAAGACTCGATCATCGATGCCGTCGGCCTCTCGCACCTGCCGGGCTCGGGCTTCGCATACTTTGCCGTGGTCGCGAGCGTGTTCGTGACGGCGCTGTATTCGTTCCGTATGTACTTCATGGTGTTCCACGGCGAAGAGCGTTTCCGTCATCCGAAGGATTTCGGCAACGGCCACGGCGCGGAATCGGCCGCGCACAGCGGCAATCATCATGACGACGGCCATGGTCATGGTCACGACGATCACGGTCATGCGCACGAACCGCACGAAACGCCGTGGGTCGTTTGGGTGCCGCTGGTTTTGCTCGCGATCCCCTCGGTGATCATCGGCGCCATCGCAATCGGCCCCATGATCTACGGCAATTTCTTCACGCACGGCGTGGCGTTCGAGAAGGTCATCTTCGTCGGCGAGAACCACGGCGCGATCGAAGAAATGGCCAAGGAATTCCATGGCTGGCTGCCGATGGCGCTGCATTCGGTGCAGTCGCTGCCCCTGTGGCTCGCCATTGCGGGCGTCGTGACGGCGTGGTTCCTGTATCTGGTTCGCCCGGACCTGCCGGCGGTGATTCGTCGCGCGGCCGGCCCGATCTACACGCTGCTCGAGAACAAGTACTACATGGACAAGATCAACGAAGTCGTCTTCGCACGCGGTGCGGTGGCCATCGGCCGCGGCCTGTGGAAAGAAGGCGACGTCGTGGTCATCGACGGTCTCGTCAACGGCAGCGCACGCTTCATCGGTTGGTTCGCCAGCGTGATTCGCTTCCTGCAATCCGGTTACATCTACCACTACGCGTTCGCCATGATTATCGGCATGCTGGGGCTCCTTACCCTGTTTGTAACGCTCGGCGGCAAATAAGGCGGGGGACACTTAATGCACTCTTTTCCGATTCTTAGTACCGCGATCTGGCTGCCGATCGTTTTCGGCTTGGCCGTTCTCGCCGTCGGTTCCGATAAGAACCCTGGACCCGCGCGCTGGCTCGCGCTGATCGGCTCGATTCTCGGGCTGCTCGTGACGTTGCCGCTCATCAGCGGCTTCGACACAACGAGCGCCGCGCTGCAGTTCGTCGAGCAGGCGAACTGGATCGAGCGCTTCCATATCACGTACCACCTCGGCGTCGACGGCATCTCGATGTGGTTCGTCGTGTTGACGGCCTTGATCACGGTGATCGTCGTGATCGCCGGCTGGGAAGTCATCACCGAACACGTGTCGCAATACATGGCGGCCTTCTTGATCCTCTCGGGGATCATGGTCGGCGTGTTCTCGGCTGCCGACGGTCTGCTGTTCTACGTGTTCTTCGAAGCGACGCTGATCCCGATGTACCTGATCATCGGCGTGTGGGGCGGACCGAACCGGATCTACGCCGCGTTCAAGTTCTTCCTCTATACGCTGGCCGGTTCTCTGCTGATGCTGGTCGCGCTGATTTACCTCTACGTCCAGACGGGCACGTTCGATCTGGCCGCATGGCAAAGCGCGAAGATCGCGATGACGCCGCAGGTGTTGCTGTTCATCGCCTTCTTCCTCGCGTTCGCCGTCAAGGTGCCGATGTGGCCGGTGCACACGTGGTTGCCCGATGCGCACGTGGAAGCGCCGACGGGCGGCTCGGTGGTGCTGGCCGCGATCATGCTCAAGCTCGGCGCGTACGGTTTCCTGCGCTTCTCGCTGCCGATCGCACCGGACGCCAGCCACACGCTTGCGCCGGTGATCATCACGCTGTCGCTGATCGCCGTCATCTACATCGGTCTCGTGGCGATGGTGCAGGCCGACATGAAGAAGCTCGTCGCGTATTCGTCGATCGCGCACATGGGCTTCGTCACGTTGGGCTTTTTCATCTTCAATCAGCTCGGCGTCGAAGGCGCGATCGTGCAGATGATCTCGCACGGCTTCGTCTCGGGCGCGATGTTCCTTTGCATCGGCGTGCTCTATGACCGCATGCACTCGCGCCAGATTGCCGATTACGGCGGCGTCGTGAACGTCATGCCCAAGTTCGCCGCGCTCGTGATGCTGTTCTCGATGGCCAACTGCGGCTTGCCGGGCACGTCCGGGTTCGTCGGCGAATTCATGGTGATTCTGGCCGCGGTTCAGTTCAACTTCTGGATTGCGTTCGGCGCTGCATTCACGCTGATTCTCGGCGCGGCCTACACGCTGTGGATGTACAAGCGCGTGTACTTCGGCGCGGTGACGAACGACCACGTGAAGGCGCTCAAGGACATCAACGGCCGCGAGTATTTGATTCTCGGCGTGCTCGCATTTTTCACGCTGTTCATGGGCCTGTATCCGAAGCCTTTCACCGATGTGATGCACGTCTCCGTGGAAAACCTCCTCTCCCACGTCGCGCAGTCGAAGCTGCCGGTGTCACAGTAACGCCGAGCGGAGGAACGAAAAGATCATGCAAAACGCCCCTATGTCTCTCTTGTTGCCCGATGGGCTGCTGATGGTGGCCACGGTCCTCGCGTGGCTGAACGAAACGTTCGTCGGCGATTCGGGCCGGCGCCTGACGTACCTGATCGCGGTGCTGTCCTCGCTCGTCGCGGGCGTCTGGTTCGTCACGCTCGTGTTCGATCCGCAGCCGCATTACTTCTTCTCGCACATGTACGTCGTCGACGGCTTTGCGAGCGCGATGAAGGCGGTCGTGTCGCTCGGCTACGCGGTGACGATGATCTATTCGCGCAAGTATCTGGACGAGCGCAACCTGTTCCGCGGGGATTACTTCCTGCTCGGCATGTTCGCGCTGCTCGGCCAGCTCGTGATGATCTCCGGCAGCAACTTCCTCACGCTGTATCTGGGCCTCGAGCTGATGTCGCTCTCGCTGTATGCGGCCATTGCGCTGCGTCGCGACGCGCCGCAGTCGAACGAAGCGGCGATGAAGTACTACGTGCTCGGCGCGCTCGCTTCCGGCTTCCTGCTCTATGGCATGTCGATGCTCTACGGCGCGACGGGCTCGCTCGATCTGAACGAAGTGCTCAAGGCCGTCGCCTCCGGGCACATCAACAACGTCGTGCTGCTGTTCGGCGTGATCTTCATCGTGGCAGGCGTGGCGTTCAAGATGGGCGCGGTGCCGTTCCACATGTGGGTGCCCGATGTCTATCACGGCGCACCGACGGCCATGACGCTGCTCGTCGGCGGCGGCCCGAAGGTCGCGGCGTTTGCCTGGGGCTTGCGCCTGCTCGTCATGGGCGTGCTGCCGCTCGCGGGCGATTGGCAGCAGATGTTGACGATTTTGGCGGCGCTGTCGCTGATCGTCGGCAACATCACCGGTATCGTGCAGCGCAACGTCAAGCGTATGCTCGCTTATTCGGCGATCTCGAACATGGGCTTCGTGCTGCTCGGCTTGCTCTCGGGCGTGGTCGACGGCAAGGCCGAAGGCATGGCGAGCGCCTACAGCTCCGCGATGTTCTATAGCATCATTTATCTGCTGACGACGCTGGGCTCGTTCGGCATCGTCATGCTGCTCGCGCGCCGCGACTTCGAGGCCGATACGCTCGACGATTTCAAGGGCTTGAACAAGCGCAGCCCCGTGTTCGCGTTCGTCATGATGGCGATGATGTTCTCGCTGGCCGGCATTCCGCCGACGGTGGGTTTCTACGCGAAGCTCGCCGTGCTCGAAGCCACCGTCAACGCGGGCCTGACCTGGCTTGCCGTGCTGGCCGTGATCACGTCGCTGTTCGGTGCGTTCTACTATCTGCGCATCGTCAAGCTGATGTACTTCGACGCGCCGCAAGACACGTCGCCGATCGCGAGCGATGCGTCGGGCCGATGGCTTCTCGTGCTCAACGGCATCGCCGTCGTGGCGCTCGGCATCGTGCCGGGGCCGCTGATGACGCTCTGCTTGAACGCCGTGACGCATACGCTGCCCGTCGCGCTGTGATGAAGTCTTCGTGCCTGCTGGCAGCGGCTGTCGGCTGGAACGGGCGCTCGATCGCTTGCTCCGGCCGCCCGCATGGTAGCGTCCGGCGCGGGCGCGCGGGCCTTGCTTGCGACGTGGAGGCCTGAAATGTCCGCAGCCGGTTGGTTCATCGTGTTGTTGGCGTTCGTCGGCGCCAATCTGCCGTTTCTCAATCAGCGGTTGTTCGCCGTGGCGCCGCTACCCGCCGCGAAAAAGAACGCGTGGATTCGTATCGCCGAATTGATCGTGTTGTATTTCGCCGTCGGCCTGATCGGCTTTTACCTCGAAGCGCGCGCCGGCAACCGGTTCGAGCAAGGCTGGCAGTTCTACGCGATCACGTTCTGCTTGTTCGTGGTGTTCGCGTTTCCCGGTTTTGCGTTTCAATATCTCGTCAAGCGTCGCTGACGGCCCCATCGGCCACGGCTGCCGGGGGGCGTCACGTCGCGGCGTGACCCTATCCTAGGAGCGCTCAGATGGCACAACCGTCCGATCCCAATCATCCGCATCACCATGCGTCGCTGAGAGAAACGCGCATCGACGGCGAGTCCGTCTATGACGGCGGGTTCCTCAAAGTCAAGCGCGATACGGTGCGCCTGCCCGACGGCAAGCAAACGAAACGCGAGTACGTCTTGCATTCGGGCGCCGTCATGGTCATTCCCTTGTTCGACGACGGCCGCGTGTTGCTCGAGCGGCAGTATCGCTATCCGATCTGCCAGGTGATGACCGAGTTTCCGGCGGGCAAGCTCGACCCGAACGAGGGTGCGCTCGCCTGTGCGGAACGCGAACTGCGCGAGGAAACGGGGTATTCGGCGCGCGAATACACCTTCCTGACGCGTATTCATCCGATTATTTCGTATTCGACCGAATTCATCGACATCTTCCTCGCTCGCGGCCTGACGGCAGGCGAGCGCAAGCTCGACGACGGCGAATTCCTCGAGGTCTTCACGGCGGACGTGGCGCAGGTGGGCGAGTGGATTCGCACGGGCGAGATCACGGACGTCAAGACGATCATCGGCCACTTCTGGCTCGAGAAAGTGTTGTCGGGGGCATGGCAGCCGGAGCGCACGGAGCCACCGTTTCCGCCGGTGCCAGGCGCTGCCGATCGCGTCGAAGGCGAGTAGAATCGCACGGCGCGGCGGGGCGAACGATCGTTCGCCCCAATTGCGCTACACTTACGCGCACATTCGTCGCATCCGGCTCGTATCAAGCATGAAGGTTCTCGATCTGCAGTGTCCGCATGGTCATCGGTTCGAAGGCTGGTTCGCCTCCGCCGACGACTTCGAATCTCAGTTGTCGCGCAAGTTGATCGCATGCCCGGTCTGCACGGCCACGGAGGTGAGTCGCATGCCGTCCGCGCCGCGCCTGAATTTATCGGGTGCGACGAGGCCGCGGCAGGACTTGGCGCACTCGCGCGATGCGCAGCAGGCGGCGGGCGAGGGCGCGAGCGAGCCGGCGGCCGCGTCAGGCGGCGCCGCCGAGCAGGTGCGCGAGTTCGAGGCGATGGCGTTGCGCATGCTGCGCGAGGTCGTGGGCAAGGCCGAGAACGTAGGCGATCGCTTCGCGGAAGAGGCGCGGCGCATTCATTACAACGAAGCGCCGGCGCGCAGCATTCGCGGCGTCACGACGCCGGAGGACGCTCGGGCGCTGGTCGACGAGGGCATCGACGTCATGGCGCTGCCTAGCGTTTGCGTGCCGAAAGAGTCGCTGCAGTAGCGGCCGCTTCAGCAAAACGCCGGGCACAGGCCATCGGCAGCCCGACACCGGAGGGAAGCGCAGGATGGGGTTTTGCTACGAAGATTGGCAAGTCGGTTCACGCATCGAAGTGGGCGTGCACACCTTTACGACCGAGGAAATCGTCGCATTCGCGGAGCAATTCGATCCGCAGCCGTTTCACATCGATGACGACGCCGCGCGAGCGTCTGCGTTCGGCGGCTTGATCGCGAGCGGTTGGCATACCTGCTCCGTCATGATGGGCATGCTGGTGCGCAATGTCTTGCAGGGGTCATCTTCCCTTGGCTCTCCCGGCATCGACGAAATTTGCTGGCTGCGCCCCGTGCGGCCCGGCGATACGCTGCGCATGTACAACTCGGTGCTGGCAAAGCGCGTGTCTGCCAGCCGGCCCGATCGCGGGATCATCACCACGCAGTGGGCAGGCGTCAATCAAGCGGATGAGACGGTCATTACCGTGCGCTCGAACGTGATGTTCGGGTTGCGGCATCCGCAAGGCTCGGATCCGGCGGCGGTATGACGGGCGCAGCGTTGTCCGCGACCAAAGCTCGCATACCGTCGCGTATCACCGATGCGGCCGCGCTGCGCGCGTGCGTGGGTGGTGAGCCGCTCGTCGGCGAATGGATCGAGATCGACCAGGCGCGCGTTGACCGGTTCGCCGATGCCACAGGCGATCATCAATGGATTCATGTCGATGCCGAACGCGCGCGCCGAGAATCGCCGTTTGGCGGCCCGATCGCGCATGGGTTCTTGACGCTCTCGCTCATTCCGTCGCAACTCGTGCAGGTCGTGCAGATCGAGCAGCGGATGGGCGTGAACTACGGGCTCAATCGCGTGCGCTTCCCAGCGCCGGTCCCGATCGGCGCCCGCCTGCGCGCCTCATTCGTCGTTGCGGAAGTAGCTGACCTGCCTGACGGGGCCCTGCAGGTCGTGTGGGATGTGACCGTCGAAATCGATGGGAGCACCAAGCCCGCGTGCGTCGCGCAATTCGTTACGCGGCATTATTTCTGATCGAGCCGATCGAGCCGATCGAGCCGATCGAGCCGAGTGACGCGCATCGACCGGTCGCAATTCGTCATCGCGCGGCGCCACCGTCAGCATTGAGCCGACGCTTGCGCGGCTGCGCGGGCTTTCGAAGGACGCTAGCGTTGCCCCGCACGCGATCTCGACGAGGAACGTCAGTGCTTGGCGTACTGCGTCGCCCCGAACAGAATGTCCCTGGCCTTGTCGTCGGTCAGCGCGCGCCGCGCCGACGCGAGCACTTCGACACCGCGTTGCACCGCCGGCCGCGCGGCAATCGCCTCATGCCAGCGTTTGACGTTCGGGAAATCCGCCAAGTCGATGCCCTGGTTTTGCCACGAGCGTGTCCACGGAAAGGCCGCGATATCGGCGATGGTGTAATCGGCGCCGGCCAGGTAGGCCGTTTTGCCTAGCTGCGTATCCATCACGCCGTACAAACGCTTCGCCTCGTTCGTATAGCGATTCACGGCGTACTCGATCTGCTGCGGCGCATAGATGCGGAAATGGTGCGTCTGGCCGAGCATCGGGCCGAGCCCGCCCATCTGGAACATGAGCCATTGCAGCGTGGCGTACCGGGCCGCGGGATCGGCCGGCAAGAACTTGCCCGTTTTCTCGGCTAGATAAATCAGAATGGCGCCCGATTCGAACAAGGAAATCGGCGCGCCGCCCGGGCCATCGGAATCCACGACCGCAGGAATCTTGTTGTTCGGACTGATCGCGAGAAACTCCGGCTTGAATTGATCGCCCGCGCCGATGTCGATCGGATGAACGCGGTACTCGAGGCCGGTTTCCTCGAGCATGATGTGAATTTTGTGGCCGTTCGGCGTGGCCCAGCTGTAGACGTCGATCATCGCTGCTCCTCATACGGGGGCCGGCGCCGCGACGGGCGACGCCGATGCTCGCGCAAATTAGCACGGATGGATCGGTCTCGCTGAGGGCTCCACAAGCCCCTGTCCGCTGCGCGGTTATGCGGTGGCCGGTCCGAGCTGTTGGCATGCGTCCCCGCCGCCGCTGGCGCGAGGCCGACTTGGAATCCTTCAGCCCGCCGTCACCGCATGCCGCGCCAACTCTAGCTTGGCGATCGCATTGCGATGCACTTCGTCGGGGCCGTCCGCAAATCGCAACGTCCGCGCGCAGGTGTAGGCATAGGCGAGCGGGAAGTCGTCGCACATGCCGCCGCCGCCGTGCGCTTGGATCGCCCAGTCGATGACTTGGCAGGCCATGTTCGGCGCCACCACTTTGATCATGGCGATCTCGCCGCGCGCGCCCTTGTTGCCGACCGTATCCATCATGTAGGCCGTTTTCAGCGTAAGCAGCCTCGCTTGCTCGATCATGCAACGCGCTTGCGCGATGCGTTCCTGGGTCACGGTCTGCGCCGCAACGGGCTTGCCGAAGGCAATGCGCGCCGCGGTGCGCTTGCACATGAGCTCGAGCGCGCGCTCCGCAAGGCCGACGAGCCGCATGCAATGATGGATGCGCCCCGGCCCCAACCGTCCCTGCGCGATTTCAAAACCGCGGCCTTCGCCGAGCAGGATGTTCGATGCGGGCACGCGCACGTTTTCGAGCGTGATATCCATATGGCCGTGTGGCGCATCGTCGTATCCGAACACGCTGAGCGGGCGATGCACGGTCACGCCCGGCGCGCCGGCCGGCACGAGGATCATCGACTGCTGCGTATGCTTGGGCGCATTCGGGTCGGTCTTTCCCATGACGATGTAGACCTCGCAGCGCGGATCGCCCGCACCCGAGGACCACCACTTGCGGCCGTTGATCACGTAGGAATCGCCGTCGCGCTCGATGCGCGTCTCGATGTTGGTCGCATCCGAGGATGCGACCTCCGGCTCGGTCATCAAGAACGCCGAGCGGATCTTGCCTTCGAGCAGCGGCTCTAGCCACGCGCGCTTCTGTTCCTCGGAGCCGTAGCGTTCAAGGGTTTCCATGTTGCCGGTATCGGGCGCGTTGCAATTGAATACTTCGGGCGCCCAAGGCACGCGGCCCATGATCTCGGCAAGCGGGGCGTATTCGAGGTTCGTGAGTCCCGCGCCGCGCGCCGAATCGGGCAAGAACAGATTCCAAAGCCCCACGTCGCGCGCGCGGGACTTCAACGTTTGGACGAGTTCAGTTGGCACCCAAGCATTGCCCGCGGCGCGGTTGCGCGCGACTTCGTCGAGAAAGGCGCGTTCGTTCGGGTAGATGTGCGCCTCGAAAAATTCGAGCAGCCTCGCGCGGAGTGCTTGAACCTTCGGCGTGTAATCGAAATTCATGATGGCCTCGCAGTGTTGGCGGCGTCGTTGCCGATGCGCCCGCCATGACCGTTACCTGAGTATTCGGGTGCGCGCTGGGCTGCGCAAATCGCTATGACTATCGCACTTTCTGAGCGTACGACCAGGCTAGTTCGGCCATGGGCCGCGCCCGCCGGCCCGCATCGAGCGCCTGCGCGCTCGCGGCGGTGCCGACCGTTACCCGTTTCATGATTCCCTGCAAGATCGCGGCGATCCGAAACATGTTGAAGGCAAGGTAGAAATTCCAATCGCCGCGAATCGAAAAACCCGTGCGCTCGCAGTAGCGCTGCACGTAGCTGCGTTCGTCGGGAATGCCGAGCGCTGCCCAATCCAGGCCCGCAATGCCGCGAAACTGAACCGGATCGACGTGCCAGGCCATGCAGTGATAGGCGAAGTCGACGATCGGATCGCCAAGCGTCGACAGCTCCCAATCGAGCACCGCGAGAATGCGCGGCTCGCTCGGATGGAAGATCAGGTTGTCGAGACGATAATCGCCGTGGACGATCGCCGCGCGTGCGGGCGCGCCGGCCTCGGCAGGCGGCATGTGCTCGGGCAGCCAGGCGATCAGGCGCCGCATCGCGTCGATGGGTTCGGTTTCGGACGCCTCGTACTGCTTGCTCCAACGCGCGATTTGGCGTGCGAGGTAGTGGCCCGGCTTGCCGAACTCGGCAAGGCCGACCGATGCCGGGTCGAGCGTATGCAGCGCGGCAATGACGCGATTCGTTTCGTCGTAGATCGCCCCGCGCTGCGCGCTCGTCATGCCGGGCAACGATGGGTCCCACAACACGCGGCCCTCGACGTACTCCATCACATAGAACGCGCGGCCGATCACGGCTTCGTCTTCGCAGAGCGCGAGCATGTCGGCGACGGGCACGGCGGTGCGCGACAGCGCGTGCATCACCCGATACTCGCGTTCGATCGCATGGGCGGAGGGCAGCAATTTTGCGGCGGGGCCCGGTTTCGCGCGCATGACGTAGCTGCGCGAAGGCGTCACGAGTTTGAAAGTCGGGTTCGATTGCCCGCCGGCGAATTGCTCGATGGCGAGCGGCCCTGCGAATCCGTCCAGGTGCTCGCCCAGCCAAGCGGCGAGCGCGCCCGTGTCGAAGCGTTGCTGCTCGGCCACGGCGCGCGTGCCGACGAAAGCCGAATAGTCTTGGTCTTCGTTCGATCCGGCTGCCGACTCGTTCGTTGCCATGTCGCGACTCCCGTTAAGCGTGAGGTCGATGATCGTTGCCGACGCTCGATGGCGGCTGGCGACGGCTCCTGCGATCGTCAGCCGAAATCGAGCGATATGTCAGGTTCGGCGATAGCGCAAGTACTGCGAATAGAGCATTTCCAACGTGGTATGACGTACGTCTCGAAAAAGTGGCGTCGGTGGCGAATAGTTCAGCATGCGCACGACCCAGTCGCCCGGTTCGGTGCCGACGTCGAGCGCGTTGATGCAGCCCGTTGCCTGCGCCAGATGTCCGAAGAATGCGCGCCCGCCAGCGGTGATCGCATGCGAGAGCAGGGCGCGATTCACGCCCCCATGCAAGACGAGCAGCACCGTTTCCCACGACGGATCTTCGCGCAAGCGCGCGAGCGGCGGCAAGGTGCGGTCGAGCAATTCGCCGATCGTCTCGCCGCCGAGAAAGCGCGTCGTCTCGGCCACGACGCCGTCGAATGCGCCAAGAAACGCCGCCTCGATTCGATCGGGCGGCAGATCGGCCAATCGCCCCGCACGGATTTCTTGCCACTCGGGCCACACTTCCAGCTCGATGTGCTGCCCTATGGCGGCGAGCACCTGCTGCGCCGTTTGCACGGTGCGGGGCAAGCCGCTCACGATGACACGATCGAGGCGCACGCCGTCGGCCGCGAACGCCGCGCCCGCTGAGCGCGCTTGCGTCAAGCCGTGTGTATTGAGCGGCACCGTTTCGGGATCGATCGCGCGGCCGCTGTCGTCGAAGTAGGTCACGTCGCCGTGCCGCATGAGAAAAATGCGCCGGCGCGCGGGGAGCTCGAATGCCGTCATGAGTGCCCCTAGCGATAGTGGGCGGGGCGCTTTTCGAGGAAGGCCGTGATGCCTTCGAGCGCATCCGCATGGTGGAGCGCGGCGACGAATTCGTCGCGCTCGGCCGTCAAATGATCGGCAAGGGAGCGACCGCCGGCGGCGGCGGCGAGCGCTTTGATACTGGCCTGCGCGTTTGGCGAGCCGCGCCCGAGTTCGTCTGCCCAAGCAATGGCCGCGTCGCGCAGTTGCGCCGTTTTGGCGAGCCGATTGACGACGCCGAGCGCGTGCAGCCGGTCGGCGGAGACGGGCTTGCCTTCGAGCAGGATTTCCGTCGCCAATGCGCGCGGCAGCGCTTGCGCGAGGAACCACGAACCGCCGCCATCCGGAGTGAGGCCCACACGGGCGTACGACATGACGAACTTCGCGTCGTCCGCGGCGATAATCAAATCGCAGGCGAGCGCCAGCGAAAATCCGGCGCCGGCCGCTGCGCCTGCCACAGCGGCAATCACGGGCTTGGTCGATGTGCGCAACGCAAGGATCCATTGTGCGAGCAAATCGATGCTTTGCGCTTGCACGGCAGGCGCTTTCGCGCGGTTCTCCAGCAGGCGGTTCAGGTTGCCGCCCGCGCAAAAGAAATCGTCGGCGCCCGTGAGCACCACGGCGCGGATCGACGGGTCGCGTTCAGCCGTTTCGAGCGCCTGAATGCCCGCCGCGTACATGTCCGGATGCAGGGCGTTGCGCGCCCCGGGGTTGGACAACGTCAACACGAGAGTCGACTCGCTCTCGGGCGGTCGAGATGCCAATAGTTCGGCGCTCATGAATACATGTCTCCTTGGTTCTGTCGATTGGATTCGATCGGATTCGGTTCGGTTATGGGCCGCAGCGCCGCATTGATACCGAAGGCGGCGCTGCCCGTCTTCTCATGGCAGATCGGCCGCGTCGGGTTGCGTCAGCGAGAGTCCGAGTTGCGCGCGGCGCGCACCGCTTGCGCATCGGCGTCGAACAGCCGCACGTCGAGCCCCGCCAATGCGGCGATTTGCGCAATGCCGCGTCCCATGGCTCCGGCGCCGACAATGCAGAGCGTGCTAATCGAATCGAAGTCTGAGTCCATCGTCGCCGTCCGCTGCTAGGTTGAAGGATGCGCAGGCCAGAGGGCCGGCCCGCGCATCGCCATTGCTCAAAGACGCGCGAGCCGCTCGAGCGCGGTCGCGAGCGTGGCCTCGCGTTTGGCGAAGCAAAACCGTACGACGCCCGATTCGTGCGCTTCGTGATAGAACGCCGAGACCGGAATGGCCGCGACGCCGATTTCGGTGGTCAGCCACTTCGAGAACTCGGCTTCGGGCAGATCGCTGATGGCCGAATAGTCGACGCATTGGAAGTAGGTGCCTTCGCAGGGCAGCAGCTTGAAGCGCGTGCCGGCCAGCCCGGCGCGGAAGAAGTCGCGTTTGTTCTGGTAGAACGCGGGCAGCTCGAGGTAAGGCGCGGGATCGGACAGATAGTTGGCGAGGCCCGCCTGCATCGGGGTGTTCACGGTGAAGACGTTGAACTGATGGACCTTGCGGAACTCGGCGGTCAGCGCGGCGGGCGCCGCCACATAGCCGACCTTCCAACCCGTGACATGAAAGGTCTTGCCGAAGCTCGAGACGACGAAGCTGCGCCGGGCGAGCTCGGGATAACGCGCGACGCTCTCGTGCGGCGCGCCGTCATAGACCATGTGCTCGTAGACTTCGTCGGAAAGGATCAACGCGTTCGTTGCGCGCACGATCTCTTCCAAGCGGCGCATGTCGGCGGCGTGCCAGACGGTGCCGCTCGGGTTGTGCGGCGTGTTGATCAGCAACAGCCGCGTGCGCGGTGTGATCGCGCTTGCGAGCCGATCGAAATCGATCGCGTAATCGGGCGCCTCGAGCGTGACGAATACGGGCTTGCCGCCGGCCAGCTCGATCGAGGGAACGTAGCTGTCGTAAGTCGGTTCGAGCACGACGACTTCGTCGCCCGGATGCACGGTGGCGAGGATCGTCGTCAATAGCGCCTGCGTTGCGCCGGCGGTGACCGTGATCTCCGTCTGCGGATCGTACGCGCGGCCGTGGATCGCCTCGATCTTGCGCGCGATGGCCTCGCGCAGGGGCGCGACGCCGGCCATCGGCGGGTACTGATTGTGACCGTCGCGCATCGCGCGCGAGACCGATTCGACGATGCGCGGGTCGCAGTCGAAATCGGGAAAACCCTGGCCGAGATTGACGGCGCCGCGCTCGGCGGCGAGGGCGCTCATGACCGTGAAGATCGTCGTGCCCACGTTGGGCAGGCGCGAGGCGAGCGCGAAAGGCGGTTGGTTCGTCGGTTCGTTCGGTGCGTTCATCGTGCGATCGGAGTCAACGTCAAGCGATGGCGGTGGCAACGGGAAGACACGCCGCCGTGAACGGCGCGGGCTCGGCGATCCGGATCCCGAAATCGCGCGTCATGCGTTTGGCTAGCTTGAGCAGCGCCCGATCTTTGGAGACGAGCCATTCGGCCTTCGCGGCGAAAGCGAGTTCGAGGAACTTTTGATCGTCGCGATCCTTGCATTTGGGCAATGCTACCGCGCCGGCAGCATCTTGAGGCGGCGCCGCCGTGGATAGGCGCGCCACGGCAGCCAGCGCGGCTGCCTTGTCCACGGCGCGCGAGACGAACTGCGGATAGTCGAGCACGTGCGCGAGTTCTGCCAGGCACCGGGAGTCGATCACGGCCTGCAGCGCGCCGCGCTCCAGGGCGTCGCGAATCGGGCGTGTCGCGGCATCGTCGAACACGAGAATGTCGATCCAAACGTTCGAATCGAGCACTACGCGCGGCGAAATGGATGGACCTTCTTCGGCATCTGTATAGGGCATTCGCTACAATCTGGCTTTTCGTCTTTACCGCTCGGCACGGCGTGCCGGCGAGCCTCCATGATAATTGTTTTGTCTCCAGCCAAGTCGCTCGACTACGAGACCCCGCCACACGTCGCAAAACACACGATTCCCGATTTCGTCGACGATGCGGCCCAACTGATCGACCAATTGCGCCGCTATTCGCCGCAGCACATCGCATCGCTGATGGATATCTCGGACGCGCTCGCGCATTTGAACTTTCAGCGCTATGCCGATTGGTCGCGCGAGTTCAGTCTGGACAATGCCAAGCAGGCCGTGCTCGCGTTCAACGGCGATGTCTACGAAGGGTTCGACGCGAAAACGCTTTCGGCCGCCGATCTCGACTACGCTCAGCGGCACGTACGGGTCCTGTCGGGTCTGTACGGCGTGCTGCGCCCGCTCGATCTGTTGCAGCCGTACCGCCTCGAAATGGGTACGCGCCTGCCGAACCCGCGGGGAAAGGACCTCTACGCATTTTGGGGCGAGCGCATCGCCGACGCGCTCAATGCGCAATTGCGCCGCAACAAGGGCGGGGCGCGCGTGATCGTCAATTGCGCTTCGACCGAGTATTTCAAATCGGTGCGGCGCAAGCGGCTCGAAGCGCCGGTCGTGACGCCCGTGTTCGAGGATTGGAAGGGCGGGCGCTACAAAATCATCAGCTTTTACGCGAAGCGGGCGCGCGGCCTGATGGCGCGATACGTCGTCGAGCAGCGGATCGACTCGCCCGAGAAGTTGAAGGACTTCGCGGTCGATGGCTACGCATTCGACGCCGCCGCCTCGAACGATTCGACCTTCGTGTTTCGCCGCCGCATCGCCGACTGACGCAGCGTCCTCTTTTCCAAGGAACTTCGATGAGCCTTTCGATCACCAGCAACTTCGACTCGGGCGCGATCGAAGTCGTATCGTGCGAGACGGCGGACGACATCCGGCTGCGCATTCGTGCCGACAACCGCGCCGCGTTCGCGCAGTGGTTCTACTTTCGCTTATCGGGCGCGCGCGGGCAGCGTTGCGTGATGACATTCGAGAACGCCGCGCAGTGTGCTTTCGCACAGGGCTGGCACGGCTATCGAGCGACGGCGAGCTACGACGGTGTCAACTGGTTTCGCGTGCCGACCTCATACGACGGACAGAAACTGACGATCGATCACACCCCCGAATTCGATTCGATTTACTACGCGTATTTCGAGCCGTATAGCGAAGAGCGCCACGCGCAGTTTCTCGGCGCCGTGCAGCAAATGCCGCAGGCGACGCTCGTCGAGATCGGACGCACCGTCGAGAATCGGCCGATGTCGTTGCTCGTGCTGGGCACGCCGGAGACCGAAGGGCGCGCGAAGAAGAAGGTGTGGATCATCGCGCGCCAGCATCCAGGCGAGACGATGGCCGAATGGTTCGTGGAGGGGCTCGTCAAGCGCCTGGCGGGCTGGGGCGATTGGGCTGGCGACGCGCTCGCGCGCAAGCTCTACGAACATGCCGTGTTCTACATCGTGCCGAACATGAACCCCGACGGCAGCGTGCACGGCAATTTGCGCACGAACGCGATGGGGGCGAATCTGAACCGCGAATGGCTCGAACCTGACGCAGCGCGCAGCCCCGAAGTGCTGTGCGTGCGCAACGCGATTCACGCCAACGGCTGCGACTTGTTTTTCGACATTCACGGGGACGAAGCGTTGCCCTATGTGTTCGTCGCGGGTAGCGAAATGCTGCCGAGCTTCACCGAGAGCCAATTGCAAGAGCAGCGCGCCTTTATCGAGGCGTTCAAGCAAGCGAGCCCCGACTTCCAGGATGTCTACGGATACGAGGCGGCGAAGTACCAAGAAGATGCACTGAAGCTTGCCTCTAAGTACATCGGCCACACCTTCGGGTGTTTGTCGTTGACGCTCGAAATGCCCTTCAAGGACAACGCGAACTTGCCCGACGAGCGCGTTGGTTGGAATGGCGAGCGCAGCGCGGCCCTGGGTGCGGCAATGCTGAGTGCGGTGCTGCGCCAGATCGAAACGTTCGGATGAGTGTTGCGCGGGGTTGCCGCGCAACACCCGATCAGTGCTTCGCCGAGGCCTTGGACGACGATTTCTTGCGACTCGTCGAATGCTTGATGGCGCTTTTGCCCGTGTGGCGGCCTTTGCCTTTCTTGGTCGAGCGTTCTTTGTGAGGCTTGAGCGCCGGCACGGGATCGTTCCAACTGAAGGCGAGCATCTGCGTGCCAACGTAGCCGCATCGAAACTTCAGCGGATAGGGTTCGTGCTGGGTGTTGCGCGCGATGCCCTGCCCTTCGACCGTGACGACGTTCTCGACCGTCACGCGCTGCTTGCCTTCATCGAACGGCTGATTCCACGGCGTGATGGCGGCGTGGGCCGAGTTGAACGCTGCCGGCGGGAAGTCCACGTGATCGATGACGGTCGACGTGCTCGCGACGAAGTTGCCATGGGCCGCGCAGTCCGCGACGAGCGGATCCGCATGCATGTCGTTGACGAAGTGGGCGATCATCTCGTTGCGCTGATCGATGAGATCCGCGCGGGCTTCGCTTGCCGCGAGAAGCGGCAGTATGAATGCCGCGCAGGCCGTCAGCCGGCGCGCGAACTGACGCACGCGGCGTGAAATCGTGTAGCTATCCATCCGATAAGCACTATTGAGACACAGGCACGTAAGATGCCCCACTCGCAGACGGAGTTCAATGTCGAGATGAATAAATTTTGACAATTGGGCGGGCGGGCATCGCTTGCGGCGCAGCCCGGGGTGTTTCTGGTGCACGAGTGCGACATGGGCCGATGCGCCCGCCGCGTTTCGAAGGGATCTTCGGGATTGGCCTCGGTCCTGGGATCGGTGTCGGTCAGCATCCCGGCTGCGGCGTGCACGTCGGAACGCTTCAAGTGCGGGGACCGCCGAGCCGGTAGCGGCGCACGTCGTTCGTCGTCACCCATGTAGGTTTGTAGACGGCGATGAGCGCAGTGGACATCCCTGTGAACCATGCCTCGCCCGCGGCCAGCAGAAACACGCTGAAGGCGTAGCCGACGGGTACGACGGCCGATGAGCCGTCCGCGAGCGCGATATGCGTCGCGGCGGCCGCAACCCCCGCGACCGTGACGGCGATCGCCGGAGAGACGAAGCCTTGAGCGCAGATGAACGCGAACAAGTTGCGCGGCAGCCACGCGGTGCAGGCGCGTTGCAACAAGGCGGAGACGCCGACCGGCATCGCGCCGTAGATGAGAAACGTCAGTGCGACACCGTGCCACGCCGCATCGAATACGAGGGCCGCGACGCCCGATACGAGCGCCATGGCGACGAGCGCCAGCGCCCAGTCGAACAGCGTCACTAGCAAGGTGGCGCCGAGCAGGTGCATGACCGGACCGTCATCGAGCCAGGCGTTGGTGGCCCATAGCACCGAAATGGCCACGATGATCGCGAGCCAGACATGCTGCAGGGTGCCGTCCTGCAAACGCCGGAACGGCCGCTGTAGAAGAGCGAGCGTGAGCACGAGCGCGGCGATGGCCCAGCCACCGACGGAGACCCAGAGCGGAAGCGGCGTATACAGGAAGCCCATGGCGTCCATATTACTCGTTGGGCTGCGAAAGGTGGGAGCCTCGTGCGAGCATATCGCGGCTCCCTCACTTCACGTTATAGCAAGCGCCGCGCCGATACGCTCGGCGGCTCAATTGGCTGGGGGCGCTGCCCCACCGAACGGCACGTCGGGCTCGGCGGCTAGCGGCAGGTCGATCGCGCTGTCGCGCCGCGACAATGGATATTTGAACGCCGGCGCCCGACGCAGCGGCACGGGACCGCCTTTGCCGAGGACGGGCTTCGGTGTGCCGCGTCCTTCGCGGCGCAGCACCTCGAGTTGGGGGGTGAGCCAGCCGTTGTAGATGGCCACGGCGGCGGCGCGGTTCGGTGCGCCCAACTGTTGGAATATGCTCGCCAGGTGGATCTTGACGGTGCCCTCGCTGATGCCGAGCGTGCGCGCGATCATTTTGTTGGTGCTGCCCATATGAACGCAGCGCATGATTTGCTCTTGACGCGGCGACAGCGCCACCGAGAAGCGTTTGCGCCGGGGCGCGTCGCCGCTCAATTCGCGCCGCGGCGAGACCGCCGGGACCGTGGCGACGGCGCGCACGGCCGGGACGCTGGCGGCGGGAACGGGCGCGGCTGGGCTGCGCGCACCCTCGGCGAGAAACGGGGCGTAGTGTCCTCCTGCGAGCACGAGTTCGAGCAGACGGACGATCAACAGCGGATTGGTCGTGCGCGGAATGACGCCGTGCACGCCCGCATCGACGAGGGCCCGCACACGGGAAGGCGAGATGTCGTCGACGAATGCGGCGACCCGCAAGCCTGGGTACTCGGCCTGCAACGCGCGCACCGAACCGAGCCGCATCGGATCTTGCCAGTCGACGACGATGAGCTCGGGCGGCAAACGCCGCATCGCGCGGCTGGCCTGCGCCCAGTCGCGCGCTTCGCAAAACCGGGCGTGCCGGTCGATCTGCCGCAAAAGCGCTTTGAGTCCTTCGCGCCGCTCGGCTTCCGAACTGAGAACTGCGAACCGCATGTTTTTGCCTCCTTTTGATCGGTACGGATGGCGCCGTGACCGACCTCCGGAAACTGGCCTGCCGCCACGATGCGCCGCTGCGCAATCATGACAAATTCCTTACGTTGGGGCGGCTAGCCGGATGGCATAGGACGGCTCTGCCGCCGCCCTGTGCGGCGACGGCGAGACCGGCGGCAGGAGGGCGAATGCGGGCTTAGTGGAAGTGCGGTTGGGCGGGTTCGGCGTCCTCGGGCATCTCGGCGTGAACGATTTCGCCGAGGGGATCCGCATAGAGCGGGACGCCGCAGTCATCGCAATATTCGGGTTCGAACCGTCCCGCGTGGCGGCGCACATCGGTGACGCCGGCTTCCTTGAGCAGCGCGATGATTTCGTCGAGCGGACCGCCCGTGTCTTCCGCTTCCTCATCGATGGCAAGTTCGCCGTTCTCGCGGCCATAGAGCGGCCAGACGACGCCGTAGATCACGTCGTTGCTGCCGCGGCGCGTGAAGCCGACGCGGTACTCGTCGATGCGTCGCTCGCCGAAGCCGGCGACGACGGCACGCAAGTCTTGCGGCGTGGCGCCGATCGTGTCGAACAGATAGCGAATGGCCGTGCGCACGGTGTGCGGCCGCACGCGTTCGTCAGCATCGCGGCAGGCCGAATAGTAGGCGTCGGGCAGCAGGCATTCGAATTCGCAGCCCGGCAGAACCTGCGCCAGGTTGGCGCCGCCCTGGGTCGCCCATTGCTCGAGGCATTGGCCGCGCTCGATGCGCGCGCCGTTTTCCTCTTCTTGCCAGCGAAAGAGCGGGGCGCCGACGGGGGCCGCGACCACGGCCAGCAGAAAGCGCGGATCGGCCAGGATCGGCGAGGTTTCGGGCAGATCGCCAAAGTTCATCTTCGCCGCGGCGCCGGTGACCGCGGCCTGGATCAATTGCTGGGCGAGGCGATAGGTTTCGACGTGATGGCGCGGCAATTGGTCGATGCTGTAGAGGAAGGGCGCGAGCGCAACGCGCGCCTCGCCCGCCAGCACGTGTGCGTGCAGATGAGCGCGCAACGCTTCGACGGCATCGCCCTTGAGCGGACCGGAGGGGATCATGTAGCGCGTCCAGGCCAAGACGGGGGCCGCGATCAACAGCGCTTCGTAGGAGGTGCCCTCGTGCTCGACGATGAACGACTCGCTGTGCGTTTCCGCCATATCGGCGAGTGCGCCGTACGCGTCGGGATGATTTTGTTGCAGATGGTCGAGCGCCGCGTCGAGCGTCGTCTGGTTCCCGTTGCGGACGATTTTCGCGAGCAGCGTGTCGAGCTTTGCTTCCCAGAAGCGATCTTCGATGCGGCTGCCCGATGCGAACAGTGCAAGGGAAAGGCCGACGAGCTTGTCGGCGTCGGGCGGAAGGCGTTTGGCGATTCGCGAGCGCATATAGGCTGACTTGGTTGGATTCGATGAACCCTCCATTCTAGTCGCATCCGCCGCACAGTAAGCCGAGCTGTGCGTTGACCTGCGCCGGGGATACTGGAAGCGTGGCGCGCGGCCTTCGAGGGTTCCGCTTTCACATTGCTGCAATTCAATTCAATTGCATCCGCGCGGCGCCCGAAATGGTCGCTACGCGGCCGCTCGAAATTTCGCTTGCGGCGCGTTCGGAACGCGCCTAGAATCACGCCCTTTCGCGCAGTCAGTGCGACTGTGCGAAGGGAAGCGGGGCCTTACGGCGAGCGGGTTTGCGCCGGGGGTGAAAGGCGGAGGGGCGGCGGCGGTTCGATAGC